>CAVWTR010000013.1:0-563400 GCA_963758005.1 uncultured Acidobacteriota bacterium | reverse complement strand
GGCACCCATGTTGTTTCTGGCATCGTCGAAATCGAGGGCTCAGTCCCCCGCCATCAGAATCGGAAGAGGCCCGCCTCCATCATTCATTGCCCTGGATTCGCCGCTTTCGTTCCGATCATGACTGCGTCTTGCATCTGGCGAAAGAGGTCGCTGACTGCGCCTGGGGAGTGCGACATCAGAATTGTGTTGCTGCGGTCGTTGGCGCCGATTTCCTTCATGGTGTCGAGATATTGCGTGACCAGCACCAGCATCATCACGTCTTTCGGCGTCGAGCCTTCTACCGCCTTGGAGAACGCCTCCACTGAATCTTTCAGGCCTTCGATAATCGCTTTGCGCTGGTTGGCGATGCCCTGGCCTTGGAGTGCTTTGCTCTCCGCTTCGGCTTCGGCCTGCTTTACTTTCAAAATCTTTTCTGCTTCGCCGCGCGCAGTCGCCGCGACCTGTTCGCGTTGTGCGGCGTTAATCTCGTTCATTGCCGCCTTGACTTTGTCGTCGGGCTGAATGTCGGTGACCAGCGCCTGGTCGATGGCGTATCCGTAAGTCCTCATCACGTCGTCGAGGCCTTGTTTGATCGCGACCGCGATGTCGGATTGCTGCAGAAACGCGTCGTCCAGATTCATCTTGGGGACGTGGCCGAGGATTACGTTGAATACGTACGAAGAAATCTGCTGGCGGGGATTGGCCAGCTTGTAGAACGCCTCGTATACGTGGTCGGGAATTACGTGATACTGCACCGACACGGGAATCTTCACGAACACGTTGTCTTTCGTCTTCGTCTCTACATCCAGCGCTAGTTGCTGCACTCGCAGATCGATGCGGGCCGCGATCTGGTCCAGCCACGGCAGCTTGAAATTGATGCCCGCGCCGGCTACGCGCTGGAATTTTCCCATGCGCTGCACCACCACGGCCTCGGCCGTATGCACCTGGAAAAAGCCGCTGAGAATGGTTCCGATTACGAAAATGCCAACGATCAGAGCGACTACCAGCGACATGGCTTCCATCTGGTTCCTCCCAGCTACGGCAGGTCTTTCCGGCGAACAATTCGTGTACAGAAATAGCCTGCTCGGTCGCACGCATCATAACGGTTCGGGGGCACTCTCACAACGAGGGAGTTGCGGCACGCAGACGAGCTTCCAGCTTTGTTTTAACTTCCGGCCACTCGTCATCCAGAATGCTGAAATAGACGCTGTCGCGGATTCTTCCTGTCCAGGTGACTACATGGCGGCGCAGCGTGCCTTCTTCTTTCGCGCCGATGCGGAGAATTGCGTTGCGCGATTTTTGGTTGAGCGCGTCGGTTTTCAGTTCGACCCGCACGCATCCCCAGACTTCGAAGGCATGGCGCAGCATTAAATATTTCGCTTCCGTGTTGACGGCCGTGCGTTGCCACGCGGGAGCGATCCAGGTGGAGCCGATTTCAACCCGGCGGTTGACGCGGTCGATGTTCATGAAGCGGGTACTGCCTACTGTTCGCCCGGATTTGCGTTCGACCGTGGCAAATACGATTGACTCGCCGCGTTCTTGTTCGGTGAAGGCTTTGTCGACCAGCCTCTGGAAGTCTTCCCGCGTTTTCATGGAGTAGGGAATCCAGCGGAAGATATCTTCCAGATCGGCCTTCGAGACTTCCCAGAATAATTCCGCGTGGTCGGGGCGTATGGGCTCCAGTCGAATGAATGAGCCTTCCAGCGTCAGTGGCGAATCAGTCTTCAGCGGAGCAGCGGACATGGTTCCTCTCAGGCTTACCTCTCAAGGTACAGCGTTCCACGGTGGTGGTGCAGTTTGGTATTGACCACAAATGGCGATGCACGCGAGATCTCTCGCTTCGCCTGAAGAACGGCTCCGCTCGGGATGACGCCGACGATAATATTCCGCTGAAACCCAAACTGCACCACTCGTCCCACCATTATCTTGCATCTTGCGGTGCTTTCGGGCATCTCTACTAAAGCGCGAATCGGCGGATTGTGTTCCACTAATGTTAACGTTGATCTGGGATGTTGACCTGACATGATCTCATACGTCCAACCAGCGGCGGGGCGACGCGCTTTAGTGCGAATGTCGCGGCGATGTTGTCAGGAGAGATGTTGTCAGGAGAGCTCGCGGTGAAGTCGCACTGTCTTCCTTTCTCGCAAATTCCGCACACCACGCGGCTGTTCTCAGATTTCCTGGCTTATTCCCCTAAAGTGCAGCCGTTTTACCCGCGATCTCCTCATTTCGGTGAATGGTTGAAAGAAGAAGCGGCGAAGATCTCCTACGATTCTTTGCGGCGCGAACGGGTTACGGCCATTTTGGAGCGGCAGAACAAATCCTGGGGAGCTTCTGCAAAAACTCTCGCTAATCTTGAGCGCCTGCGCAAAGGCGCGGCTGCGGTCGTAACTGGTCAGCAGGTCGGACTTTTCGGCGGACCTATGTTCGCCATTTACAAAGCGCTGACCGCAGTCAAACTTGCTGAAGAAGCTACTGCTGCCGGAGTCGACGCTGTGCCGGTTTTTTGGCTGGCTACGTACGACCATGATCTGGCCGAGGTGAACCACGTTTCTATTCCTGGTGCCGACGGCGCTTTGCAAGTGCTCACCACGAGCAGTCATGACGTTGCGTCGGCGCCGGTCAGTGCTGTGCGTTTGGGGGACGAGATTCTTCCGGTCGTCGAAGAAGCGGCTAAGCTTCTCGGCGATTCCGAGGCGGCGCAGTTCTTGCGAGAGTCGTATCGTCCCGGTGAGTCGATGGGAACGGCTTTTGCGCGGCTGTATGCCCGGATCTTTGCTGAGTGGGGCGTGATCCTGCTCGATGCTTCCGACGGCGAACTTGACCGCGTGGCGGAACCGATTTATCGCGCCGCGGTGGAGCGCGCCGGCGAACTGGCGTCGGCGGTGCTGGCGCGGGGTGAGGCGCTCGAAGCCGCTGGCTATCACCAGCAGGTGAAGGTTACGCCGTCGTCGGTGCTGCTCTTCACGTTGCAGCGGGGCGCTCGCACGCCCATTCATCGGCGTGAGCATGGCGGCATTAGTTGAATTTGTGATCGGCGGTGATGCTGCGGCCGAAAGGCTCTCGCAAACTGAATTGCTCGACCGCATCGGTTCGAATTCGGAACTCTTCAGTCCTAACGTCTTGTTGCGACCAATCGTCGAGGACTACTTACTGCCAACTCTCGCGTATTCCGGGGGCGCTGCGGAAACCGCGTATTTCGCGCAGGCGGGAGCAGTGTATGAAGCTCTTCTTGGCCGTGTGACGCCGATCGTGCCGCGCTTTTCGGCGACCATTGTTGAACCGAAGATGCAGCGCCTGCTGGAGCGCCATGGAATCGGCGTATCCGACGTATTTGCCGGTCCTGATGCGTTGCGCCGTAAACTCGCGGAGCGTGGACTGCCCGGTGACCTGCAGGCCGCGTTCGACGCTGCAAGAAGATCCATAGACTCACAGCTGTTGAACGTGAAAGAGAAACTGGAGAAGCTCGACCGCACTCTGGTCGATGCCGCGGAGACCGCCCGCTCGAAGATCGAATATCAGTTCGAACGCCTCTACTCGCAGGCCGCGCGCGCGGAAGCGCTCAAGAGCGAACTCGTGACCCGGCATGCCGAGAGTCTGAGCCAGGGGCTCTATCCTGACAAGGGATTGCAGGAGCGCGTTATTGGCGGCCTTTACTTCCTGGCGCGCTACGGCAGTGAATTTCTGCAACAGCTGTATGATGCCATCCAGCCCGACTGCCACGATCACCAGATACTGGAGTTGTAGGCGGACCGGTCAGGTTGATTTTTGCTCTCCTAGTCGACTAGACGACCGTTCGGGAAAAACTAATCTCTCCGCGATGGGTTTTACCCTAAATGGCAATGCATCGTCTTTTGCTGGCGGATGATTCGGCGGCAGTGCGGCTTGCCATCAAGTCGTTGTTGAAACAGCTGGCTCCGGAATGGGAGGTTTGCGGCGAAACCCCCGATGCCGAGGAAGCCGTCCAGATGTGCGAAGCGCTGAGGCCCGACGTCATTCTCATCGATCTCTCCATTTCGGCGTCAAAGGGATTGTGGGTTGCGAAAACTCTGAAGGATCGAGCGCCTTTTTGCAGAGCGATTCTGATCAGCGAGCAAGATCCGTCGGTCCTGGCGCACGCCTGGAGGCGGAATCCGGTTTCGTTTGCCTGGCGAAAACTCAACTCGCTTCCGGCCTCTCTCCGGTGCTGCGGCGTCTTACGAATACGGTTTAGCAGGCGAATACGGTTGTGCAGAGCGGGCTACAGTGAAGACTGTATTTCGATGGGCGAGCGCCGCCGAATCGGAAAAAGATGTAATATCCATTCTCGAGCCTGGCCGGTGCTGTTGGCTTACAGGCTCCGGATTCAGCCCATGGCGCTACCTGCTTCAGTGTCGCTGATTGCTAGCTTCACCCGGACCACGCGGGCGGCGGCGGCCGTCTACGCAGCTGCACGCCTCTATGCTGCTGCGGTGATTAGCGTGGCCGTGGCGGTGCTTTACCGTGGATCGCGGGAGGATGTCTACAACATCCTGTGGGCGGTGGTGTTCGGCTTCGCCACGCTTAACATCCTCAGCCTGGCTGCCCGGCGGCTCGAGCCTACGCGCCGCGGGTTGAGCTTCGGGGAGTTGATGGCCGTGATGGTGGTTCTGGTGTCGGTCGTCCTGTTGGGATGGGAGATGCTGAACCTGTTTCACATCTTTCCGATCAGATTGAAACATTGAAAAAGGCGAAGCGAAAATCTCGCGGAATGTTCCGGAGCCAGTCGGGAATCGACAGTGTGAGTTTGAGCTTGTATGCTCACTTCCTCGCAGTGTCATCCCGAGGGCCCGCGTGTGTTACCAGCGAGCCGAGGGATCTGGCGCGGACTCCAGTAGACACGGTCCGCGCGAGATCCCTCGCTCCGCCTGAAAAGCGGCTCCGCTCGGGATGACGCCGTCCAAGAGGCGAGAACGTTTGAAACGCAAGCTGAGCACTACTCTGGAGTGGTACCTCTGCGTCCCGTGCCCGCTTTTGCGGTATGATTCGATGGAATGGCGAAGCATCCCCCCAATTTCGAAGTGACCTGTCCCTGCTGCAGTGCGCTGCTTAAGATCGACGTTGAGACGCGCTCCGTGATAGCCCACACTGCTGCGGTGAAGCCGAAGACTTTCAACGATATGGAAGCTGCAGCCAAAGCCATGCGCGAGCAGGACAGCCGTCGCGAGTCGATCTTTCAACAGTCGGTGGAGGCGCAGCGGAATGCCTCCGATCTTCTGGAGAAGAAATTTCAGGAGGCGGTGAAGAAAGCTAAAGAATCGCCTGATACCGGCAGGCCTATCCGGGATTTTGATCTTGACTGAGCTGGATCGAACCGGACTTCCCCGCTCAAGCCGAAGGACGGCTTGAATGGGCCACCGAATTTCCACCCCGATTTGCATGGCCCGATTGGCAGAACTGATTTGTAGACTATGAGTCGTCCTCTTCTTCTTGGTCACCGCGGGGCTCGCGCCCTCGAATCGATTCCGGAAAATACTTTCGCATCCTTCGATCAGGCCCTGGCTGACGGCTGCGATGGTTTTGAATTTGATGTACGCCTCACTGAAGATGAAGAGGCGGTGGTCTGCCACGACACGAAGGTAGGCGGATTTCAGGTTGCCCGCTCTACCGCTAAGCAGGTTTCCCAGTTGCCGCGGCTGCGGGATGTGCTGCAGCGCTACCGCGATTCATTTCTCGACATTGAATTGAAGGTCAAGGGGCTGGAGAGGATTACGCTCGATCTGTTTTTGCGCCACAAGCCGCGCCACGGGTTCGTGGTTTCATCGTTCATTCCCGGGGTGCTGAAGTCGGTGCGTGAGTTGGACGCGACGATTCCCCTCGGCCTGATTTGCGAGTCGCCGACTCAACTGCGCTTCTGGAGCGAACTTCCGATCCAGTATGTGATTGTCCATAAGGAGCTGTGTGAGCCAGAGCTTGTCCGCAAAATAAAGGGAGCGGGGAAAAAGGTCTTCGTCTGGACGGTGAACGATCCCGCAGAGATGCAACGTGTCGCTGAGTACGCCGTCGACGGCATTATCTCCGATGAAACAAAAGTGCTCTGCCGGACGCTGGTGATCGAGGACGGGGCGGCGAAATGATTGCGTAGACGTAGGAAGATCTGCACCCGGAACCCGCGGCCTACTCGGTGGTCTGGAACTCCATGTTTTCGTCGACCGAGAGGGTGGAGGGCGTGCCCGCGGGACTGTCTCCGGAGCGGGTCGCGACTACACGAAAGCTGGCGGGACTAATCTCGACGGAATAGCTGTAGGGAGGACGCTGGCGGGCAACGCTGACGGAGTTGGTCGAGATGAGTTCGACGAGGGAGACGTATTTGCCTTCCGAGGCGTAGTAGCGGCGCTCGGCCGAGGCGATGCTGATCAGATCGCTCTTCACGCCGGTGACGTTGATGGCTGCCTGAGGGTTGCTTGCCCCGGCGGTCGCAGAAACACTCTGCACCTGCTGGGAATAAATGTACATGCCAATGGCCATCACAATGACGGCGCTGAGAAAACCGAACAAGCGGCTCATGGGTTTTTCCCCTGAAGTTAATTGCACGCTGAAATGGAGCCGCTGGCAAGATAACGAATGGGCCATGCCCATCGGCCGATGGTGCTATTCAAAATCGCGCTCGATTTCCAGGGTTCGGGAAGGTTTTCGCGGCTGCAATCCGATTCCGTCGAGGTTCCGTACTTCACCCAGAGCGGTCCCTAAACCCTCTGTGGAGGAAGCATGAACATCTCAATCTACCGGCCAGCGCTGCTTTTGGCCGTCGTCGCCGCAGTCGCAGCCGTCGCATCCGCGCAGTCCAAGCCGAATCAAACCTTCGGTTACGGAGACAACAAACTTCTCACCTTTACTTATAGCGAGAGTTTTACCTGCATCGATCAGCCGGGCAGCGACCTGAACTTTAACGGGATCCCGGCCGAAAGCGATCCTGCCGAAATGCAAACTCCGATCTGCCAGGTGGGAACACAGCCCACCATCAACCCGAACGGAATGCGGGGAAATCCTGCAGTGACTTCCGAGCCCATCTTTGTGTTGGTTCCCATGTTTTCGAGCGACAACGACCAGAATCCTAACGACGCGATCTCGTGCACGAACGTGGTCCCGGGTACGACCTGCGGATCGACCCTCGGCTCTACGCTGATCTCTCTGTTTGGCGCGCTTCCCGAAGCCTTCAAAGCGAAACCGAGTGTGTACACGCAGTGTCCCGAGCCCGGTTCCGCTCCCGGTACTTGCACCATGCACGCTTCGCGGCTGGACCTGGGGCCGGTGCTGGTTGCGCTGGGTTATGTGCAGCCTCCGGTGACGAACATCTTTGTGCCCACGCCGAATCACAGCCACGTGCTGATCAATGCGGACATCAACCTTGCTTCGATCTGGTGGCAGGTGGTGCCGGTTCTGGTTTTGGACCAGAATGACTGGCCGACTGCAGATGGAAAGAGCGGGATCACTTCTCTTGCTGGCATTCAGGCTGCGCTGAAGGCGGGGACGGCGGTGGAAGCGCCGTCGAACTTCTTTCTGTTCTTCAGTTCGACTACGATGTCGGGTCACAAAATGTAGAGTGAGCGGCGGTTTAGGTGGTGGGGGAGTTCGAGACTACTCCGCGCGAGATCCCTCGCCCCGCTGGTGAAAACGCGGGGCTTCGGGATGACGTCAGTGGATAGGAAGCCAAATTGAGCCACCCCCGCCGCTTTTGAGGAGCAGAACTCCGACACGAGAAAAGAACAGGCTCGACGCTTTCCGTCGGGCCTGCTTCATGTGTGGAGTCGGCTTCGAGTTTGTTACTGCGCCCCGGCGGCCATCGCATTTTTCGATGCCATGGCGGCTTTGGCATCCTTGATGCCGGACTGGATGTGCTGCTCCCAGTCGAGATGCGGGATGGGAGATGCTGCTGCCGTCTGGTAGAGGGCGAGTGCGTCCTGAGGGCGATTCAAACGCTTGAGGCAAAGTCTTGCGGCGCTGAGTTGCGCGGTCAATGCCTGGCGGTCGCTGGGATAGGCCTGGGCGAGTTCATGGTACTCGGAGAAGGCGCGCTCGAATTCCTGCATCTCCTCCGCGCCTTTGCACAGCTCAAGCCAAATTGCCGCGGGTAACTTGCCGCCGCCGGAATCGACGAACTCCGCGTAGTCGTGAAACGCCGCTTCGATTTCGTGGGCTTTCAAGTGCAGGCTACAGGTTTTGACGGTTGCATCCAGGTAGGCCTTGGTATCGCTCTGCCGCTTGTGAAGCTGGCGCAGCAGAGTCCAGGCGTCGAGCGAACTCGGCTGCGCTGCAACGTGTTTCGTCAGGAGCGGCAGCGCTTCGGCGAGTTGGCCGTGATCGATCATGGCGCTGGCTTGTTCGAGTTCGGGATCGTTGGTCCAGCCGAGTTTTTCTTCAATCTTCTGGTTAGTCTTGTGCTCGATGCCCGAATGTTGGATCGCCAGTGCGGCCAGCGCTCCAAACAGAAATCCGCCGACGTGGGCCCAGTGCGCCACTCCGCTCGAGGAACCGAGGAACCATCCGTAAAGTATTTCGGTCAGCAGCCAGAAAGGCAGCAACCAGAAGGCGGACGCCTGAAACTGAAACATCTGGAAGGGATTGCCGGTGCGGAGCATCTTGGCGATGCTGAACCACCAGATCCACGCCATCTCAATCTTCATTTTCGGGAAGCGCACCAGGAACGCTCCCATGAGGGCGGCTACCGCGCCGGACGCACCGAGCGTGGGCGTGATGCTTCCGGGATTCGACCACGCATAGAACTGCAGCGCGGCCGCTCCCGCAATCAGATAAAACGCCGAATACAGCCAGCGTCCCCAAGCGTCTTCCAGCACAAATCCTGCCAGCCACAGAAACCACATGTTGCCGATCAGGTGCAGCCAGCCGCCGTGCAGGAAATTCGCCGTCAGATAAGTGATTGCCCGGGGCTGCGCCGGAACGAAGGCATATTGTTCGGCGATCGACGTCTTCGCCAGACTTACCAACTGGGCATTGAGCGAATCCATCTCGTCTTGCAGCTTCGAGGGATCCTCCATCATTTTGATCTTGCCGTCGTAGGTGTTCATGACGTCGCGATAGGGACTCTGCACGTGCTTCCACTGATCGAAATGGCTCTGTTTGAATCCGTCGACCAGGCGCTGCGACTCGGGTTGCATCTTCAGTTCAGGATGGAGGGCGGCGAGAATCAGGATGTGCGATTTAATCTCGGCCAGTTCGGGGGTTTCATCCTCGACGGCCGACATGGTGAAGAGAAACACCAGCACATTGATGGCGATCAATGCCAGCGTGACCACCGGCCAGCGCCGGGCCTCCATGTTTTCGTGCTTGATGGGAATCAACATCGAGGGCGACTCTGTGACGGAAAACTCCCGGCACCTCGCGCCAGTGTAGAGTCGGGCGAGCGCCGTTCCCAGATGACGCAAGGTCGTGTGGCTAATCTTTAGTAACATGCGCCTACACTGCATGAAGAGCAGGCACTCCCGTCTGCGGCATCCACAGTGTTGGCCGCCGTAGGGTCCCTCGCCCGGCTGTCGCCGCGCTCAGGATGACCTTGGGTTGAAATAGCTTGGAATCGAGCCACTACTCATTTGTGGGGATTCGATCAGATTCATCGGGCTGCGATATACTTCCGTAACTTTCAGCCTTTCACCGGGGATTACTCTGTATGGCCGTTGGTGTTCGCACCCAGGACCTGCGCAAGGTCTATAACTCGGCTCCGCCGCTTGGAGCGGGCGGGGGATTCGTAAATCGCGCCGATGCGAAAGGGTCGAAGCAGCCCGCGAAGGCGCAAATCGCGGCGCTCGACGGGCTTTCGCTCGAAGTGCATCCGGGGGAAATTTTCTGCCTGCTCGGGCCGAACGGGGCCGGCAAATCTACGACAGTCGGATGTTCTGACTACGCGGGTACGGCCAACCGCGGGCCAGGCCTGGATTGGCGACCACGACGTGTGGAAGGAACAAGCCCAAGTAAAACACTTGATTGGGGTTGTGCCGCAGCGTGCGAATCTGGATTTTTCTTTAACCGCGCGCGAGATTTTGGTTTTTCACGGGGCTTATTTTGGGCTGGGGTCGAAGCTGAGAAACGAACGCGCTGACGCCTTGCTCGAGAAGTTCAAACTCACTGAGCGCGGAAATCAGATGGTGCGGGGCTTTTCCGGCGGCATGATGCAGCGGCTTTCCATTGCCCGCGCCATGATGCACGATCCCCAGGTCCTGTTTCTCGACGAGCCCAGCGCGGGGCTCGATCCGCAAACCCGGATTCTGTTGTGGGAGATCATTCGCGAATACCACCAGGCAGGGAAGACCGTTCTACTCACCACTCACAACATGGAAGAAGCCGACGCGCTGTGCCAGCGCCTGGCCATTGTGGACCACGGACGGATGATTGCGCTGGGCACGCCGGCCGAGTTGAAGGCATCGATCCCCGGGGGATTTCTGTTGCGCCTTCGCTTCGGAAATCAGACTGCCGATCTGTTGCAGCGGTTGCAATCGCTGGCGGGAGTGCGCGAGGTGCGCGCCACTGACGACATAACTGGCAATGCCGGTGTCGACGTTTATGCCGATCGCGGCGGTTCGCTCATCCCGGAGATCGCGAGTCTCGCCGCGAGTTCGGGCGCGGAATTATCGGACGTTCACATTTCCGAGCCCAGTCTGGAAAACTTGTTCCTGCACCATACGGGAAGGAGCCTGCGCGATTGAACTGGAAAACATTTTTCGCGATGCTGGCCCGCGACGCTCATGTGGCTCGACGTAACGCCATGCAGCTCTTTCTGCAGACCTTCCTGCAGCCGTTGCTTTTTGTTTTCATCTTCGGCAAGGTGATGGTCGGCAGCGGGTATATGCCTGCCGCGTACAAAAGTCTTCTGCTACCGGGGATCATCGCGATCAGCATGACGTTTCACCGGAGTCTGGGCGGTAGCCATGCCGCTCATCGCCGAATTTCAGTGGACGCGCGAAATCGAAGACCGGCTGCTTGCCCCTATCAGCGTGGGCTGGATTGCGATTGAGAAAGTCGTGGCGGGAATGCTGCAGGCGCTGGTCGCCGGGCTGGTGGTGATCCCGCTGGCGTGGCTTGTGCTGCGGCCTGGAGTTCAGATCAGCATCTCCACGCCATTTACTTTCGCGCTGATTATTCTGTTGGTCGCGGGTTTTTCTTCATGCGGAGGACTGGCTCTCGGAAGCAGCATGGATCAGCAGCATATCGGGCTGATGTTCAGCATGGTGATGACGCCGATGATCTTCTTCGGCTGCACGTATTATCCGTGGAGCGCGCTGAAGACTTTTCCTATCCTGCAAAAAGCTGTGCTGATTAATCCGCTGGTGTATGCCAGCGAAGGGACTGCGCGGCACGCTGGTTCCGCAGTTCGCGCATTTGCCGATTGCGGCGGTCATCGCTGCGCTCGTTTTCTTTGACGTTCTGCTGCTGGTGGTCGGCCTGCGCCAGTTCGGGAAAAAAGCCGTCACTTAAGATCTGCGGTCAAACTTCAAGGAGTGATCTCGAAGATCACGCCGCAGCCATTACTGCAGCTAAAGTTGCCACCCTGCAGAGTTGTGCCGTACAGATTGCCTGCACTGTCGCGGACGAGACCTGCCTCGGGATACAGCCCATCGCTTTCTTCAAAATCATGCAGCGAGGTGTATACGCCCTGATTACTCAGTTCGAAGACGTTTCCTTGCTGGAAGGCTCCGCCGTAGGGAGTCGTTCCATAGAGGTTTCCGGCGGGATCCAGAAGCAAGGGCGCTGCCGTTCCACCGATCTCCTGAGAACTGAAGAGGTAGAGCACGGTCTCGTTGCCGGCCGGATCTACTTTGTAGATCAAGTCGCACAAGGGGCAGGTGTTGCCTCCCGCGGTTGCCGTGCCATAGAGGTTGCGCAGCGAGTCGCGAGCCAAACCCGACTGCGGATATCCTCCGGTGACACCGCCGGTAAAGGCGTACAGGACCGTCTCCTGACTTGTCGGATCTATTTTGAAGACCACGCCACAGCCTTCCCGGCTGCTGCCCGGGCAAGTGCGGGCGTACAAGTTTTTTGGGGACAGGGTGGTGCTAGTCGGCAGCGGCTTCGAACGTAGACGTGCCGCGCGACGGGCGCTGCAGAAACGCGGCGCGCTCCATCTCAAACGATTCCAGATTCGCTCCCAGGGTCTGCTCGTTCCAACCCAGCACGGCGCCGATTCGCAACGCGGCCTCGCGGCTGCAGGATTCTGACCAGCACGCGCCCAGTGCTACTGGAACCCGGCGCAACAGTACGTCGCCCAGCGTGATTGCAAACTCTCTTCGGAAAGCTTCCACCACTTCGGCTACAACGTGCGAGGTGTGAGGACAAATCGGGGCGCGCAGTTCCGCACTCACGAGGGCCATGCGAGCGACGTCCATGGCGCGGTGGCCGTGCCACTCCATCATGCCGCGGGCGGTTTCTTCGCTCACTGACCCGGCGCGGGCGATCTCCAGAGTTTCCTGATCGAGCATGGGATCGAGCGCGCTTCCGGGGCCCATCGCGACCATGGTCGGCTCCGGGACGGCGATGCCAATTTTGCGCGCGCATTCCCGCGCCAGCGAGGCGGCCGTGGTGAGTTTGCCGCCGATTACTGAGATGAGGCGGGCCGCGCCGTCCGGGGTGTGGTCATGCAGGAAATGCCGCCGCGTTACCGCTGAGGCATTTTTCCCGGGCGAGTTCGGAAGCGGACGCACTCCGGCGAAGGCATATTTAATGTCATGCGCGGAGATCTTCGCCTTGGGAAACAGCTTGCTTGCCGTGCGCAACAGGTAGTCGATTTCTTCGCTGGAGGGCGCGGTCTTGCCGGGATCGCCGGTGTCTGGGACTTCAGTCGTGCCGACCAGCACCTGCTCATTCCACGGCAAAATGAAAACTGGACGGCCGTCCGCGGCTTCGGTGTAAAGTGCCGCAGTGGGAGCGCCGGAAAATCGCGGCAGAACGATGTGCGAACCGCGCACTCCGCCCAGCATGGGCTGGCTGGTGCGCACCGAAGAACGCTGGCAGATGCGGTCGGCCCACGGGCCGGTACAGTTGAAGATCCAGTTGGCATCGACGCGCTCGTCCTTGCCGGTGATGCGGTCGCGCAGGAGCACACCGCGGACCCGGCCCTGCCCGACGTCGACTGCCAGCACTTCACAGTGATTCCGAACGACGGCTCCGGCCTCGGCGGCTTCGGTCATCCACTCGGCGACCAAGCGTTCGGGAAACTCGCACTGCGCATCTTCGTAATTGAAAATCGACCACTTGTGGCCTGCGTCGAGGGCGCGCTCCACCCGCTTCAACTCCATTTCGCTCAGGTCGGAGGATTTTCTTCCCGCAATGCGCTGATACAGCCACAGGCCGGCGCGCACGTTCATGGCGCTGCGCTGGCTTTGCTCGTTCAGCAGAAACAGAAAATGCACGGGATGCACCAGGTGCGAGCGTTCGCGCAGCAGGCGCTCGCGTTCCTTCACCGACTCGCGCACCAGGCCGAGTTCGCCATGTTCGAGGTAACGGAGTCCTCCGTGAATGATGCGGGTCGAGCGGCTGGTCACGCCTGAGGCAAAATCGTTTTGCTCGACCAGCAGCGTGCGCTTGCCGGCGCGGGCGCATTCGCGCGCTACGGCCACACCGTTAATGCCGCCGCCGATGACTACGACCTGGAAGTGGCCTTCCAAGGGCGGTCGAGGTTTGGTGGCTAAACTCATAGATCTCTAAGAGGCAAACAAGAGGCGGAAATTATGTCGGGGAGGAAATCCCGGTGGACTCCGACCTCGCGCCCCACACCCTTACCTTCGTTCTATTGTGCGCCTGTCCGGCAAAGAGATTAAGGTGACGATAGTCTAAGCAGAGAATGGCCAATTCCTAATGAGGGCTGGGTTGGCATTGGTACTGAAGTAACCGGCGCCAACTTAGATTGCGGTTTTCGCCCTCCCGGCCAGTTTTTAAAACGAGCGGAAGGCGATTCATGCTGTTTAGGATGCCATCTGATTCACCACGGTTGGCGCTCATAGGCTTGTCGTTTGCGCGTGCCTGCGCGCATTGCCTCCTGCCTCACGGTCATTTACATTGGTTGCCGCATGTCTTCGACAGGAGAACGTTTCGAGCGGGCGGTCGCCATTATGGAACGTCTTCGCGCTCCCGGCGGCTGCCCCTGGGACCGCGAGCAGACCTTCGATTCCATTAAGCCTTACACTCTCGAAGAGACCTACGAAGTTCTGGAGGCCATCGACAATCGCGACTGGCCAGAGCTCGCGGGCGAACTCGGCGACTTGCTGTTGCAGGTGCTTTTTTACGCCGAGATGGCGAAGGAGCAGGCTTCGTTTTCGATTGACGACGTTCTCGACCGGCTTTCTGCCAAGCTGATTAACCGCCATCCCCATGTGTTCGGCGATGTGAAGGCCGATACTTCCGCCGAGGTCAAACGGAACTGGGAAGCGATCAAGGTTGAAGAGAAAAAGCTGGAAGAAAAGAAGAAGCGGCAAGCTGGAGCGGAAGGCGAGGCGGCTTCTGCGACGGACGAGAAGCGCTCGATCCTTGCCGGAGTCTCGTCTGCCATGCCTTCGTTGCTGGAGGCTTACAAGCTTAGCTCGCGCGCTGCGCAGGCCGGTTTTGATTGGCCGAATATTGAAGGACTGTTCGAAAAGTTGGGCGAAGAGACTGGCGAATTGCGCGAGGAGTTGAAGGAGTTTCCCGCTCCCGGACCACGTCCGCAGGGCCGTGGCGTGGCCGGATCGGGGCGGACCGTCGTTCCTGAATCACTGCAGGCCCGGCTGGAAGACGAAGTCGGCGATCTGTTTTTTGTTCTGGTCAACATTGCGCGCTACCTCTCACTCGATCCTGAATCGGCTCTGCGCAAGACCAATCGCAAGTTCAAGCGGCGTTTTCAGTGGATGGAGGCGCGTCTGCACGAGTCCGGCTGCACCGCCGATCAGGCTTCCATGGAAGAACTGGAATCGCTTTGGCAGCAGGCGAAAGCCGAAGAGCGCGGGAAGAGCCGCGAAAAGAGTCGGAATGTTTAGCTCTCAATCAAGGCGTCATCCCGATACCGCGGCCAGCCGTCAGACGCTCCACGCGAGATCCCTCGCCCGGCTGAACACCGCCGTGCTTCGGGATGACGCATTCGATTGTTACACCCGCGCTACGAGGAGCCGATGACCGCTGATTCCATCGTGCTGCGGGGCTGCCAGGGTCTGGAGGAGATGCGAGCCTGCGTTGCGCTGCAGAAAGAAGTTTGGAATTTCAGCGATGCGGAACTGGTGCCGTTGCGGATGTTTGTGGTTGCCGACAAGGTTGGCGGCCAGGTGATGGGAGCGTTTGATGGAAAGGAGATGGTCGGCTTCGCGCTTTCGGTTCCGGGCACGCGTGGCGGTCACGTCTACCTGCACTCGCACATGCTGGCCGTAAGGAAAGATCAGCGCAATGGCGGATTGGGGCGCCGTTTGAAGTTGCTCCAGCGCGAAGACGCGCTCGCGCGCGGCATCGAGTTGATCGAGTGGACGTTCGATCCTCTCGAAATTAAGAATGCGTACCTGAACCTGGAAAAACTCGGCGCTATTGCGCGCCGTTATAACATCAACCAGTACGGAATTACGTCGTCCCCGCTGCAGGGAGGGCTGCCCAGCGATCGGTTGATCGCCGAGTGGTGGCTGAAGTCGAAGCGGGTTGAGACTTTGCTCGCCACCGGGAAGAATCCGCCAATCGACACCGAATCCAGCATCGAAGTGCCGGCGCAAATCTATGACTGGAAAGCGGCGCCCGAAACACGTGTGCTGGCACAGCAAGTGCAGGAGCGCAATCGCGGAGAGTTTCTGGTTGCATTCACGCGCGGACTCGCTGTTCTCGGTTATGAACGCGATGCGGAAGGCAATGGCAAGTTCCTGCTGGGGCACTGGGATGAAAGTTGGTCTTACGCGTCGGAAGGTTGATCCCAAAGGTTGTTCTCTTTCATGAAGATTGAAGCCATTACACTCCGCGAGATTCACATGCCGCTCGTCCACTTTTTTGAGACGAGCTTTGGCCGTACGTACAGCCGCCGCATTCTGCTGGTCACCGTCCACAGCGACGGCGTGGACGGCTGGGGCGAGAGCGTCGTCGGCGAGGATCCCTTCTATAGCAGCGAATGGATCGACAGCGCCTGGCCGACTCTGATGCAATACTTGATCCCCGCGCTGCTGGGGCAGCAGATCGAATCCGCTCGCGAGTGCCCGGCACTGTTCGCCAAAGTGCGCGCTCACCGCATGGCCAAGGCCGCGCTCGAAAACGCCCTCTGGGACGCCGAAGCCCGGCAAAAGCAGCAGCCCCTGTGGAAGTTGCTGGGCGGGACGCGCCGCGAGATTCCTTGCGGCGTCTCGATTGGCATTCAGGATTCGATTGAGCAGTTGCTCGACAAAATTCAGATCGAGCTGACGGCCGGCTACCGCCGCATCAAAATCAAAGTCAAACCCGGGTGGGATGTGAACGTGCTGGAGAAAATTCGCTCGCGCTGGGCCGATATTACTCTGAGCTGCGATGCGAACTCCGCTTACACGCTCGATCAGGTCGAGCACCTGCGCAAGTTCGATCAGTTTAATTTGTTGATGATTGAGCAGCCGCTGTGGAATGACGATATTTACTATCACGCCCGCCTGCAGAAAGAACTGCGGACTTCGATTTGCCTCGACGAATCGATTGTCAGCGTGCGCAGCGCCGCTTTCGCCGTTGAAACCGGCGCCTGCCGCATCATCAATATCAAAGTGGGCCGGGTTGGCGGATTCTCCGAAGCTCTGAAAATCCATGACCTTTGCCACGCTCACAATATTCCTGTGTGGTGCGGTGGGATGCTCGAAACCGGCATTGGACGGGCGCACAATATTGCACTGTCGACGAAGGAAAATTTCAGCCTGCCGGGCGACGTGTCTGCTTCCAAGCGTTACTGGAAGGAAGACATCATCGAGCCGGAGGTCGAAGTTTCGCCGCAGGGGATGATTGCGATCAGCGATCAGCCGGGAACCGGGTATCGCGTCAAGGAAGATTTGATTGAGAAGTTGACGGTGCGAAAGGAAACGCTGCGGGCACGATAGCGGCTACTGCGAGGCCTTCAGCGTTTCGGACGACCCAGTCTTGGATGACCCAGTTTCGGGCGGCCCGGCAGCCTGGTTGCCGCGGGCCATCTTATCCTGCCCCGTCTTCAGCATTTCCACGGCTTGCGCGAACGTCAAATTTTCCGGCATCTTCTTGAAGTCGCTTAGGACTTCGTCCGAGATCATGCTCAGGGTCTTGACCATCAGGATCTTGCCGGTGATGTTCAGCTTGATCTCCGTGATGCCCCAGGCCCCGTCGCCCAAGCCGAGGTCGGCCTGTTTCACAACGAAGTGTCCGCCTTGGTCGAGGTGACCGAGGATTCCCCAGCCGAAGGAAATTTCGCGGAAAAGCGTTCCGTCAATTTGGGCGAGGCGCCGGGTCTTGGTGTCGATCAGCAGAAAGCCTTGCATTCCGGACAACACCTCCTCCACTCGGGTCGGAGCGGAATATGCGGGATTGGGCTTGAAAGCCAGTTTCGCGAGCGGGTCGTCTGCTTCGCCCAGTCCCGTGGTGCTCTTCTCTGTCCCAACGTACTCGTAGAGGAAAGCGTCGGGCAGGGCCTTCACAATTCTCAGCGACCGTTCTTCATCTTCCTTTTCGCGGGCACGTTTCTTGCGTAACTGGTCGGGAGTATTGACCAGCCAGTCCAAATGGTCGGTTTCGGTTTTTTGTTGTTCCGCATTCAGCGGCTGATCATTTTGGGCTACGAGCATGGCGGCCAGGGCGTCTGATGTTTCGACGTAGACGCGAGTCAGTGAGCCTTTCGGAGTCTGCTTTCGCGACCGGAACATGTGCAGAATTTCGGGGTGGTTGTCGGCTGCAAGTTCATTGGCCACGGTAAGCCGAACCAGTTCGCGCGGTGATAGTTCCGGCGCCTTGATCTCCTGGGCCGTTAGCGCAGTTGTCGCGCCCGACAGAGCGATCAAGACACTGGCACTCAGCAGGCGGGCTGCCAACCGAGTTTTCTTCGGGTAGCGCATCTAGTGATTAGTGTAGCAATCTGGCCGCGGGGTTGGCTGGGGATATGCCTGATCTTTAATCACGATCTCTATTACGATTTTTATTACGATCTCTGCATTCGAGCTCTGCGCCTGCGTTGGCCGACTTCGCGGTTGACTTCTCTGGGCTCCGTCGCTTGCCGCGCGCTCTTGTTGTTGAGTATAGTCGAGGGAAGCGACGCGGCCGTTTCGGTACCTGCCTTCCCAGTTACATTTGGTACTGTAGTATTCCGCTTCCCTAAGGAGAACATCCATGAGTGCTCCGTTGTCGGCAGATTTGGCGCAGATTGGCAAATCGGTAGTCATCAAAGGCGAATTGTCGGGCAGCGAAGACCTCTATGTCGATGGTCAGGTCGAGGGCAGCATTGCTCTGAAGAACAACAGCTTGACGGTTGGTCCCAACGGCACCGTGAAAGCCACGGTTGACGCCAAGGCCATTGTGGTGCAGGGCAAAATCGAGGGCAACGTGCAGGCCAGCGACCGCGTTGAATTACGCAAGTCGGCCGTGGTCACCGGCGACATTGCGACCCAGCGGATTTCCATTGAAGAAGGCGCTTACCTGAAGGGCAAGGTAGACATTCAGGGCAAGGACAAAGCGGCTGCGAAGTAATTCCGTAGGGCCCGGCATTTGCGGTAGAGTGGTTTTATATTTTGATTCAAGATTCCGGAATAACAGTCGCCATCGGCGAGGCGGCGCGTAGGTTCAATGGCATCAGTCACGCAGAATTTCATGAAGCTCTTTCGCGGCTCATCGGGCGGGACAGAGACGGCAGCTTCACAGCCCGCCGCAAGACTGACTCGCCGTTCGAGCGGGCTCGGCGAACTTTCCCGGCTCTGGGAAGGGGATTCGCCGCTGTGCGTGCTCGATCTGGGTTCGACTTCTCCGGCGAATATTCGCTTCTTCACCGAGGGCAGCCACAAAATCTATAGCGAAGATCTTCTGGTCGCTTCGACCGAGCCGCATCTGGTCACGAAAGATGAGCAGGGCGCCGTGGTGCTCGACAGCCGGCGGTTTCTGGCCGACAACCTGGTTTATCCCGCGGCGCATTTCGACGTGGTGCTGTGCTGGAATCTGCCGGACTATCTGGATGAAAGCCTGGTGCGTCCGGTGATGGGACGGCTGTGGTCGGTGCTGAAACCCGGCGGCATGCTGCTGGCGTTTTTTCACACGAAAGATGCCGGACCCGATTCGCCTTGCTACCGTTTTCACATCATCGGAAATGACACGCTCGAAATGCAGCGCATCGTATTGAAGCGGGAAGCGCGCCGTGGGCCCACCGGCGCGGTTCATACCGCGATCAACGAAGGCTTCCGCTTGCAGCGCGTATTCAACAACCGGCACATCGAGACGTTGTTCAGGGACTTCGCTTCGATTAAGTTCTTTCTCGCACGGGATAATGTCAGAGAAGTGCTGGTGGTTCGGTAATGGTTCGGAACTACAGAATTGGCCAGCGTAAATCCCCGTAACCTCGCCGTTTGCTCGGCCACGAGCCTTCGGTTATGATCCCCCCGACCATCAGGTGATCGGATGAAATATTTTCTTCTTCCCGTTCTCTTTTTCTGTTCTGCAATTTCGTGTTTTCTGGGCGCGCAGGTTGTCGACACGACCGTATGTGACATTTTGGCCAACCCGCAATCCTTTGACGGGACGGTCGTCCGCGTGAAGGGTACGATCAGCACCGGCTTCGAGGAATTTGCACTGAAAGACCCGTCATGCAATCAGCCCGTCAACGCGATTTGGGTCGCATATCCGGACGGCACGAAAGGGAAGGCCGGCCCCGCCGCATTCTTGCAACTTCAACTTGCAAAGAACAATCCTGCCACTGCAACGATTCCAAGTCGCCTCGCAGTGAAGCTCGACAAGAACAAAGACTTCAAGCAATTCGACTCGCTTCTGTCCACTCCCTACAAAGTGGGGGGCATGTGCCTGGGATGCACCCGTTATACGGTCACAGCGACCCTTGTGGGGCGGCTTGATGGCGTTAAGGACGCCGGCATCGCCCGTGACGGCTCGGGGAAATTCGTCGGTGTGAACGGCTTCGGAAATCTTAATCTCTACCGGGCACGTCTGGTGCTGCAAATTGTCGCGGACGTTGCCTCCCAGGAAATCGACTACTCGAGAGTGAGCACCGATACAAAGGATGATTCGCCACACGACTCCGGGGGCGGAGATCCAGTTGCGGCGGCCCACCAAGCGGCGCGAGCTTTCGGGCCGGACAGCCAAGCTGGAAAAGACGTGGAGAGGGCTGCAGCCGCCTACGGGAAAGAGGGCGAAGACAACGGAGTTCAAGTGGGATTTGGGACGTCCAACGAACTACCAAAGAATGACGGTGGCAAGAGCGACAACAATTCTCCGGACGGGTTGGTGCTCAATTGCACATTCGACATGGAGAGGCTAAAGGGTGACGCTCTTGCTCGAGCTATAGCTCATGTTGGTACGCACATTGCCGACCTGCGTGGCCCTGGCCCCGTCGCTCCCACAGTTACGGCCTACGATCTTGAATACCGAGCATGGCAGACAACGGTTCTGGGTGCGGTCGCATTCCAGCAGAAGACGCTAACGGCGCCTGGTGGCTATTTGCTATGGAACTCGGCTTGGCCCGCCGCAGAACGGAGCAAGATGGTCGACCAAGGAATCACGAGCTTGTTGAGGAATTGGGAAGCCCTGAAGAAGTAATCGCGCTGTTTGCCTTTGCAGGGTTCTTCCACGCAATCGCTCCCAAGCGAAATAGATAATGCTGCGAGATTTCGATTCTGCCGACGAACTCGCCCCCATTCGAAAGAATCTCCTGCATTTCCTCAGGAACATATGCTCGCCGCACTGATGCGACTCCATCGAACCGCGACACGTAGCTGCGCATCAGCGGGAAGCCGGCATACACCAGCGCCACATGCAGCGGATGCCGGACGAGATCATTGATCAGGACCGCGCAGCGGCTCACGCGCAGCGCCTCGACGGCGAAGCGGGCCAGGTCGGCGGGTTCCAGGTGATGCGCGAACAGGCTGCTGCTTACTAGATCGAAGCTTGAGTCCGGGAAGGGAAGCGCGAGCGCGTCGGCGACCACGGCGCGGTTTCCGCGCAGCAGGTGCGAAGGGTGCGATCGAGATGAGTTACGTCGAGTGTGATTCCTTTGCGCGAGAGTTGTTGGGCTGCGATTTTCGGGACCTCGCCGAATCCGGCGGCGACCTCCAGCACGTGAAATGTTTTTGCCGGTTGCCGACGAAACGCGCTCGATTAATTTACGGGTGGTTGCTACGCCTCCGAACCAGCGGTTGATGAGGCCAAATCGCGCAGGGAAGCTTCCGCATCGCGCGGCGGGCAATCGCTGAGTCGAGGATTTCTTGGGTGGTGATGCGCTGCATGGGAATTCATTAGTGTAGACGAGCTGCTCGCGGGACTGTCAGGAAAAATAACGTGGCGTTGCGTTGCGAAGGGCACGTGAGGGGTAGGATATTCGCTCCGGGGCGAATTCTCATTCTCGCGCAAAGTGCGCGCGAGAAATCGGGCACCCGAGCTGCAAGCAAGGAGCAGATTCCTTGCGCCAAAACCCGGCGCTTCGGAATGACAAACAAATTTATGGCAAACAAATTGAAATTTGCGATCTTCACTCTGACCTGCGCGGCTTTACACTTCAGCTAGTTCTTCTTCCAGCAATTGTTTGTTATACAGGTCGCTGTAGTAGCCGTTCAAGGCCAGGAGTTCTTCGTGGGTGCCGAGTTCGACGATGCGGCCGGCTGTGCAGGACGGCGATGCGGTCGGCGTTGCGGACGGTGGAAACGCGGTGCGAAATGAAGATGGTGGTGCGGCCGCGCATCACGTTGCGCAGGTGGTTGAGAATCTTGTCTTCGGTGTGAGTGTCGACGCTGGAGAGTGCGTCATCGAGAATCAGAATCTTGGGATTGCGAATCAGGGCGCGGGCAATGGCGGTGCGCTGCTTCTGGCCGCCGGAGAGCGTGATGCCGCGTTCGCCCACCATGGTGTCGTAGCCTTCGGGGAAGGCTTCGATGTCGGTGGCAATGTTGGCGGCTTCGGCTGCGGCGTGGATCTCCGCATCGGTGGCCGTGTTTACGCCTAGCGCGATGTTCTCGCGGATGCGGTCGCTGAACAGGAAAGTTTCTTGCGGCACGAATCCGATGTTTTTGCGCAGCGATGCGAGCGAGTAGTCGCGAATCGGGCGGCCGTCGATCAGAACGGTTCCTGCCTCAGCGTCATAGATGCGCGGGATCAGGCTGACTAGCGTTGTCTTGCCTGAACCTGTCGGGCCGACGATGGCCAGGCTGCTGCCTGCGGGCACGCGCAGGTTCAGGTCGTGCAGGACGTGCTTGTCTTGAATCTGCTTGCCTTCGTAGCTGAAGTTCAGTGCGCGGAATTCAATCTCGCCCTGAATCTCCCGATCTTGCGCTCCGGGAGCGTCTTCGATTCCGGGCTGTTCCTGCATGATTTCGTTGACGCGGATCAGCGACGCAGTGCCGCGCTGGAATAAGTTGATCACCCAGCCGAGCGCAATGATTGGCCAAGTGAGCTGCATCATGTAGGTGCTGAAAGCGACGAATTGTCCGACGCTCATGGAACCGGAGAGTGAGAGCGTGGTTGTGATCGCGGGCACGGAAATTTCAGGATGCAAACTTCCCGGATTCGAAATCAGTTTTACGGTTGAGAGTCCGTGGATGACTTCGCGACCGCCAAGCCAGAGCACGAGCACCACGGCGCAACCGAGCATGAGTTCGAGCGTGGGCCAGAGCATGCCCATGAGACGAACCAGTTTCAGGCTGCGGCGGATGTATTCCTGGTTTTCGGCCTCGAAGGCGCGAATCTCGGCATCTTCCTGCACGTAGGCGCGGATCAGGCGCGCTCCCGAAAAATTCTCCTGCGCGCGGGCGGAGATGTCGGAAAACATCGCCTGAATTCTTTCGAAGCGGTCGTGAATGCGGCGTCCGAAAGTCTGGATCACCACGCTCACCGCGGGCAGCGGCAGGAACGTGTAGAGCGTGAGCCAGGGACTGATGGCGATCATGAAGGCCAGCGCGCCGGCGGTGTAGACGATCGTGTTGGCTGAGTACATGATCGCGGGGCCGAGCAGCATGCGGACCGCGTTCAAGTCGTTTGTGGCGCGCGCCATAATGTCGCCGGTGCGGTTTCGCTGGTAGTAGGAATACGACAGGCTTTCGAGTTTCCGAAAAAGATCGTTGCGCAGATCGAACTCAATGTCGCGCGAGACGCCGATCACGATCCAGCGAGTGAGGAACTGGAATATCCCTTTGGTGAGGGCGATGGCGAGCAGCAATCCGGCGTAGAGCAGGAGTTTGTGGCGGGTGACGCCGGAATGCAGATCGTCGGCGGCTCGGCCGAGCACGAGTGGGAAAAGGATCCAGATGCCCTGGGTCAGGAAAACGAAGAGCGTGCCTGCGCCGTAGCCCCAGCGGTAGCGTTTCAGATACGGCAGCAGCGGGCGCAAACTCTTCAGAAGCATGCAGATCCAGTAGATGAAATTCTAGCAGTCAAGGTGCCAAGTTTTCGAGGCGCCGGGAGTGGAGGAGCCGGGCTTCATCGAAGAAAAGCCCAGCGGAGAGAGAGCTTGCCCTGAGCGGAGTCGACGGGGATTTACCTGAAAATCCTGCCATGGGAGATCCCTCCCGCGGCTGAACTGCGCCGCGGTTCGGGATGACGCAGGGATTTCCGGGATGGCGCAATACTTCGGGATCGGGCAATGACGAAGATTCTAACCGCCAGGCGGTACGAATTAGGAAATCTACGCAAAATATTGATGCATAAAGGTTTATATCGAATAGGCCATTTTAACTAGTCCATTTGGCGGGGGTCGTTGCCCTTGGAGCCTTTCTTCTCGTATATCCCCCGGAAAGGCCATTGTCTGGCTCCGGAATCGGAGGGTAGAATTACCTATCCCCCCTAAACCATCACTTGAAATCTCCATTGGAATTGAGGGCCCATGAAGCTTTACTTCGTCATCTTGCTACTGGTAGTGTCTTTGTTTTTAACGGGTTGCGGCACTAGTGGCCCGACGCCGCCAGATCCGACCATGTACACAATCGGCGGTACGGTGACGGGCCTCGTGGGAACAGGGTTGGTCTTGCAGAACAATGCCGGCAACAACCTGACGGTCAGCGCGAAGGCGAAGTCGTTTGCCTTCTCGACGGCAGTGGCCAGCGGCTCGGCGTATAAAGTTTCGGTTCTTACCCAGCCTTCCAGCCCGACGCAGAGCTGCGTTGTAACCGGGGGCAGCGGAACGGCTACGGGGAATGTCGCGAACGTCAGCATCGCCTGTACGACTACCACTTACACCATCGGTGGATCGATTTCGAACGTGGTCGGGACGGGCTTGGTTTTGCAGGACAACGGCGGTGACAACCTGACGGTTCCTGCGGGAGCAACTTCGTTCACGTTCGCAACTCCGATCGCGAGCGGCGGAAATTATGCTGTCACCGTGGCTACTTCGCCTGCTACACCGACGCAGAATTGCGTGGTGACTGGCGGCACCGGAACGGTTTCGGGGAACGTCGCGACGGTCAGCATCGCGTGCACGACGCTTACGTACACCGTCAGCGGTACGATTTCAGGCCTGGTAGGGACGGGACTAATGTTGCAGGACAATGGCGGCAACAGCTTGCCCGTCGCCACGGGCGCGACTGGCTTCGTGTTTACGGCGGGGGTTGGCGAGGGCCTGCCCTATGACGTGACCGTGGCTACGCCGCCTTCGAACCCGGTGCAGAGCTGCGTTGTGACCAACGGTAGCGCAACTTCGAGTGTGAATGTCACGAACGTTCAGATCGCCTGCACGACGACCCTGTATACCATCGGCGGCTCCGTGTCTGGTCTTGCTGGGACGGGGCTGGTGTTGCAGGATAACGGCGGCGACAATCTGCCGGTCACTGCGAACGGAACGTTCGACTTTGCAACCACGCTGAAGAGTACCTCCACTTATAACGTTACTGTTCTTACGCAGCCATCCGGGCTGGCGCAGAATTGCGTGGTGACCGACGGGGGCGGGACGGCAAACGCGAGTGTGGATGTAGTGGTGACCTGCGCCAACATCAACGAATGGACGTTTGAGGGCGGTGAGCAGGGCCCCGACGACACCAACCAGCCGGGGATTTACCCCGCGAGTCCGGGAACCACCGGCAGCACATACATTCCCGGAGCACGATACTGGGGTACGAGTTGGAGCGATATCAGTGGAAATTTCTGGCTGTTCGGTGGGTATGGCTACGACTCGGCTGGAAACAATGCTGACATTAACGACCTGTGGGAGTACAGCACGACCGGCCCGAACGCGGGCGAATGGACCTGGGTTGGCGGGGGGGACGTGTCCGGCGGAAAAGGGATATACCCCGCAACCGTGGGGACCTCCGGCGCCACATATATTCCGGGGGCACGGGACTCGAGCGTCAGCTGGACCGACTCTTCGGGGAATTTCTGGCTCTTCGGCGGACATGGCTATGATTCAACCAAAACGGCCGGCAACCTCAATGATCTGTGGGAGTACAGCGCGACCGGTCCGAACGCGGGCGAATGGACCTGGGTGAGCGGATCGAACCTGGTGAATCAGTCGGGCATATACCCAACCACCATGGGGACGAGTACCACCACGAGCGTGCCCGGAGCACGATACAATCCCGTGAGCTGGGTCGATAAAAACGGGAATTTCTGGCTCTTCGGCGGCTACGGGTACGACTCGACAGGTGCTGTCGACTACCTCAACGACCTGTGGGAGTACAACACGACCGGCGCGAACGCGGGCCAATGGACATGGGTCGGCGGATCGAACGGGGTTGACCAGGATGGGGTATACGGAAGCAAAGGAGTGGGTGAGCTGTCGCCAGCAACCTTCCCCGGCTCGCGATACCTGGCTACGAGTTGGACCGATTCGAACGGGAATCTTTGGCTGTTCGGTGGGTTTGGTTATGATTCGGTCGAAGCCGTCGGCCGCACGGCGGTCCTCGGTGACTTGTGGGAATACAACCTCGGTACGGGCATATGGACGTGGGTTGGCGGGTCGGAATATGCCTCCATGCAAGGGGCGTATGGAACGTTGGGGACGCCGGCTTCCACTAATATTCCCGGGTCGCGAAAAGGGGCTGTCGCCTGGACCGATTCTCTGGGAAATCTGTGGCTGTTTGGCGGAGTCGGCATCGACTCCACCAATACATCCGGTCAGCTCAACGATCTGTGGGAGTATACCCCCAACTTCAGCAACCCAACTGCAGGCGAATGGACGTGGGAGAGCGGGGCGGAGACGGCTGGGCAATTGGGCTGCTACGAAATAGTCCCAGAAACCTGCCCTGCCATCCTCCCGGGGTCGCGGGGAGGCTCGGCGAGTTGGATCGATTCGTCCGGGAATCTCTGGCTGTTTGGCGGGAACGGGCCTTTGAGTGGGATCGGTGCGTTCGGCGACTTGTGGAAGTACGTGCCGTAGCTTCCACCGGTCGACGGGTCTTAACTAGAACGAGAAGTAAAATGCCCCACTCCAGCGTCGCGCAGTTGGAGTGGGGCACACTGTTTTACCTTACGAAATCCGTACGTCGGTGCTGCAGTGGCGAGGAACGCCTGCACCTCCATGAAGCGCGTAGGTTTCCGTCCACGGCATCAATGGGGTGGGCGACCGTAAGTTCCCTCGCCCGGCTGTCGCCGCGCTCAGGATGACAATTCTTCTGTTCCTCTTTCTATTCCTCTACTCCTCGGGAGGCGCCGGTGGGGCGTCCTGCATGTGCTGTTGCATGCGGGCCTCGTGGGTTGCTTCCATCTGCTTCA
The DNA here is from genome assembly GCA_963758005.1 of uncultured Acidobacteriota bacterium. GTDB lineage: Bacteria > Acidobacteriota > Terriglobia > Terriglobales > Acidobacteriaceae > Sulfotelmatobacter. The sequence continues at coordinate 536,640 of CAVWTR010000013.1, read as the reverse complement.
GCTGCGATTGCTGGTCCGCGGTGAGGACCTGGTAGAGCTGGCTGTGAAGCTTGGTTTGCGCTACCGTCAGCTGGACTTCGACCTGCGACCGCTGGGCGGCCAGAGCTTGAACCTTGGCGTCGTTGTAGGTGCCCTCGACATACTGGCGCAGTTGCTGGTCGATCTGGTGTTCCTGCTGCAACAGCGGCTTCATGGCGGGATGCGCTGCTTGCATGATGGTCTTCATCTGCGTCTTCTGCTCATCGGTCAGGTTGAGATTCCTGGCGAAAAATCCCATCATGTGGCCTTCGGGGCCGCCCATGCCGAATTCGTGGCCATGCATGGGGGGTGGGGGCGGAGCGGCCGTGTCGGCGGTCTGCGAGTGGGCGATGGCGCTGCCTAGCAGAACGGCCAGAGCGGCAATCAATAAACGAGAGCTGATTGATTTCAGGTGTGACGATTTCAGGTGTGATGTGGTCATTTGTGATGCTTTCATTTGTGACTCCTGGAGTTGCTCCGGGATGTCCCGGGACTGTGGGTACTCTGATAGGAACACGGCTGCGAAGAGAAAGGCGGTAAAAAGACAGTCAACGGGAGTAAAGTTTTGTAAAAGATTTACAGGGTGGGTTCGACAAGGTCGAAAGAAAATCCCTACCCTTCGACTTCGCTCGGGGCAGGCTTTCTCGCAGAGGACGCGAGAAATGGGGTACCCCTCGTCAAAAGGGGGCTTCCGATACCTGGCGTTTGACAATTCTTTACTACGGGGCGATGCCGGTGGGTGCACAATGATGGAAGTATGGAACGAATACTGGTGATTGACGATGACGTTGAACTTTGCCACCTGGTGGGGGAATATCTGCGGGCGGAGGGGTTCACGATTGAGTGTGTGCATGACGGCGAGAGCGGGCTGAAGAAGGCGACCGCCGGAGAATATTTGCTGGCTGTGCTAGATGTTATGTTGCCCGGCATCAACGGATTTGAAGTGCTGCGCAGGATTCGTGCGACGTCCCGGCTGCCGGTGCTGTTGCTGACGGCGAGAGGCGAGGACGTGGACCGGATCGTCGGGCTGGAAATTGGCGCGGATGATTATTTGCCGAAGCCGTTTAATCCGCGGGAACTGGTGGCGCGGATTCGAGCGGTTTTGCGGCGGACGCGGGCCGATGGCAGCGGGTCGGCGGCTGCTCCGGATATGGTTGCCGTGGGTGATGTGGAGCTGGATCCGGCGACGCGGACAGTTCGGCTCGAAGGCAAGCTGGTGGAGTTGACCTCGGTGGAATTCAATCTGCTGGAAGTGCTTCTGCGCGAGGCTGGGCGGGTGGTGCCGCGGGAGCGGCTGGTGAACGCGGTGCTGAGCCGCAAGTTTTCGCCGTTTGACCGCAGCATCGATATGCATGTCAGCAAGGTGCGGAAGAAGTTGGGCGATACGGACAGTGATGAGCACATCAAGACGGTGCGCGGGGTGGGATATATTTTTGCGCGGCCGCGGGAGAAGGTTAAGGCGTAGTCGGGTGCGAGGAGTAACGACCACAGGGGCTGAAGCCCGCTCGTTCCGGGAGCTTTACGCGGCCCTGAAGGGCCGCTCTTCCACGGTGCGTCCATGGTCGCTTTTCGACCTCGGCTGCTTCGACGTCAGCCGCTCTTGGACCGCAACTCTACTGGGATATTGAAGATTTCTGAGATAATTAAGAGTCCACGATGAAAAGTCTTTTCTTGCGAATCTTCTTGTCGTTCTGGATGGCGCTGGCGCTGTTCATGGTGATGGCCATTCTGGTCACCCTGGCCTTCCGGCCGCGGAGTTCCACCTGGGAAGCTTTGCGCACGACCGTGCTCAACGATTCGGTTAGCGCGTACGAAGAGGGCGGCGGACCGCAACTCAGGCAGTACATGGACAACCTGGAGGCGACGCAGCATTTGCGCGCCTTTCTCTTCGACGAACGGGGAATCGAAGTTTCCGGGCGTCCCGCGCCGGATTGGGCGATCCGTGTGGCCTCGGGTGGACCGCGCATGCCGCGCGATGGATTCGTCTTCCCCGCGCCGCCCCTGCCGCGCGACTCGCGCGCCTCTTCCGACGGCAAACATCGCTACACCCTGGTTCTGGGATTGCCGCCGGGACCGCGAGTAATGTTCGGGCCCAAGGGGATGCCGCTTCCAGGGTTGATCATTGCGATTATCTCGTCCGGATTGGTCTGTTATTTCCTCTCGTGGTATTTGACCAAGCCAATCGTGCGGCTGCGGGCGGCGACGCGGCAGTTGGCGGCAGGCGATCTCACGGCGCGCAGTGGCGCTCCGGTGACCCGAAGGAAGGACGAAGTGGCGGGGCTGATGCGCGACTTCGATGCCATGGCGGAGCGTATGGAGATGCTGGTGAAGGCGCAGTCGCGCCTGTTGAACGATATTTCGCACGAACTGCGGTCGCCGCTGGCGCGTTTGAATGTGGCGCTAGGTCTGGCGCGACAACGCGCCGGCGTGGAGAGTGCCGACATGCTGGATCGCATTGAGCTCGAGGCTAGCCGCTTGAACGAATTGATTGGCAGGATTCTGACTCTGGCTCGCCTGGAAGATGGAGAACAGGGCGTCCCGCAGACTCCCGTGCCGCTCGGCGAGTTAGTTGCCAATGTCGCCGAAGATGCGGAGTTTGAGGCGCAGGAGCGGCACTGCCACGTGCATACTTTGATTCCTGAGGGTGACTGGGGTGTGCGGGGAAACGATTCTTTGCTGCATAGCGCAGTGGAAAATGTAGTACGCAACGCCATTCGCTACACGGCTGAAGGTTCGTCGGTTGAGATTGTACTATCCAGCGTGGCGTCATCGGGCGATGAGCGGATCGGCGGCTCCGAAGCTGTGCTTCGGGTGAGCGATTCGGGGCCGGGAGTTCCGGAGGATGCGCTGGGAAAATTGTTTGAGCCGTTTTATCGCCTGGACGATGCTCGGGGACGCCTCACCGGTGGCGTAGGCCTGGGTTTGGCCATCACGGAAAGAGCGGTGCGCTTTCATGGCGGGAAGGTGACGGCCTTCAATCGACCGGAGGGCGGGCTGATGGTGGAGATTCGGCTGCCATTAATAGCGCCTGCGCCGGTGGTGGGGAGTAACAAGCGGGCTGAACCGGTTCCGTTGGCCAGCGAAGTGTAACGATCGACGACCGACGACCGACGACCGACCTCTGCCGCCCGGACCTTCCAGTCGTCATTCGTCATCCAGCATCTTCTGCAATCCTCTCGTATACTGAGAAGTGCTGGAAGTACTGGTAGATCGGGCAACTCAGCGGCGCTCTCAGGGTTCCAATAGCGGTTGTGGGAGTTTGCTCTTGCCGCGCTTTCCTGATACACAAATGGATTGAGAATTTCCCACATTTTCAGAAAGTGCAGCACCCGGCCGACGGGGCGCCGGGCGGTGTGCGCACCCTTAAACCTCGCATCAACTTAGCCTTGTATAAACATTTCGTATAACGACGGAGATCAAGCAGAGAATGTCGAAACGACTAGGGTGGTTGCTCGGAGTGGCGGTACTGGTTTCAATCGGAGCATTGGTGGCCTGCGGGAGCAATTACAACTCCTCGACCGATGGGCTGTTATTGGTGGGAAGCCAGGGCTCGGGGCTGATTGAAACGTTCAGCTTCAATCTGAGTAACGGCCACATTTCGGCGATCAGCAATAATCCGAATGACACATCGAGCCTGGTTTGCGTCCTGAATGGTGTGCCGTCGTCGATTGTGGTGGACCCGGCGGGGACTTACGCGTACACGATCATCAACGAGAACAATGCATGTCCGGGCAGCGCCACGGGCATCCTGGCCTTCAAGTTGAATTCTTCTGGGACAACGACGCAGGTTGGGGGCCTGGTTCCGTTCAACCCGGAAACCGTCACCATCCTTGGGACAGCGAACACCGAGACAGTGGCGGTGAGCCCCGGCTTGACGCCGCACACTGGACCCGTCATGGTAATGGACTCGGCGGGCAAGTTTGTGTTCGTGGCAGATGGGTGGACGACGGACAGTTCCGGGCGTAACGTGCCGGGAGCGGTTTCGGTGTTTGTTATTGGAAGTGGCGGAAGTCTGACGGAAGCGCCGGGCTCGCCCTTCTTTACGTCGAATTTTCCGACTACGCTGTCGCAATCAGGGCTCAACATCGTGAGCATTGCAGCGACGCCTACGGTGTTTCCAGCGATCGGACTCAACGGAGTGCAGAGCGCCGTGTGTTCGGACGTGGGCAACAACCCGCCGACGTTGGAATATCTCTACGCTGTGGACAGCCTCGGGAACCAGGTTTTTGAGTTTGCCGTGAATACTACGACGGGTGTTTTGACGAATCCATCAACCAACGCTTCTGCACCGGCTTTTGCTACTGATCCGACTCCGACTGGCGTGGCGGTCGACCCGTGCAACCGGTTCGTTTACGTGAGCGACAGCTTAACCAATAAAGTTAGCGCTTACACCATGTGCAACGGCTCGGTGACCAGCCAGGCGACGGCGTGCATGGCGCTTGGCGTCCCGGGTGCCTTGGTGCCGGTTGTGGGTTCGCCATTCAGCTTGTCGGGAAGCACGAACGGTCCGGGGCCGCTGGTGGTGGATCCCTACGGAAATTTCGTATATGTGTTAGGCACACTTTCCAATACCATCGATCCCTTGAAAATCAGCCCGATTTCCGGAGCTCTCGCGGCGTTGACTCCGCCTACCGTGGCCACGGGGTTTGGACCTGTTTCCATCGCGATTCGTTCGGATGACAGCTGGCTGTTTGTGGCGAACTATGGCGCGACCACATTGGGAGGGACCAATCCATCGCCGGGAGGCACCACGGTTTCGCAATATGCGGTAATCCCGCAAAGCGGCGCGCTCGTGGTGCAGCCGATCATTCAGACGGATAACTATCCGTGGGGCGTGGCGGTTAAGTAGGGCAGTGGATAGTGGCCAGTGATCAGTGATCAGTGATCAGTGATGAGTGGCCAGTGATCGGATCGTGCGGACTCGTTTGCAGATTCAATCGCTTTCTAGCGACTTTTCTACGTCGGCACCTTCAAAATCAGATAGCCACCGATCAGTACAAAGATCAGGTCAGGCGACCATGCCGCAAGGGCCGGGGGCAATAGGCTGGCGTTGCCCATGGCGTCGAAAAGCGGCGACACCACGAGATAGCTGATCGCCATCACGACCGCGACCGCGACTCCAGTGATCGCGCCTTTTTTCCCGCCCCATAGTGCGAACGGAACCGCGAGCACTGCCATGATCAGGGTGATCAGAGGATATGACAGCTTTTTGTTGAGTTGCACGCGCAAGTGCACCACGTCGAATCCGCTCTGCTGCAAATCGCGGATGTAGCGGCGCAACTCTTCGTAGTTCATCTCGGTGTACTGTCTTACTTCCTTCTTGAAATATGACGGCGTCTCCGGCAGATCGGGGAAAGTGGCCACGTCGAACGTGCGGTAGTCGGCCATGGCCGCGACTTTGAGGGTGCGCTCCCATCCCTGCTCGTAAACCCAGCGATTGAGATTGTCCGCCCAATGAGCGCGGTCGGCATGGATGCGGCGCGTGATGTTGAAGGTAGCCCGGTCGAGCTGAAAGACTGTGACGTTGCCGAACTGGTCGCGATCGGGATCGAAGAACTGGTAGTAGTAGATGTCGTTGTTCTGACCGAAAATCCATTTACGATCGGGGCGCAGATAGGTTTGCGGCGGCCTGCCTTTGATCTGGTTGTGGAGAGCTTCCTGGCGTTTATTGGTGCGAGGCAGATAGAACTGGTCGGCCAAAAACAATCCCACAGCGACTACTCCCGCGGCCATGATTACGGGAGTGACGATGCGGTAGATGCTGGTTCCGGTGGCCTTGATCGCGGTGATTTCATTGGACCGCTGCATCAGGCCGAAGGTGATCAGCACAGCCAGAAGCATGACCAGCGGCGCCACGTTGTACATCAAGTAAGGCGTGACGTTGAGTAAATATTCCGCCACTACGGTCGCGGGAACCTGGTTCCGCAGAATATCTCCCAGCAACTCGAACAAAGTGAATACGAGGACCAGCACGAAGAACGTGGAGAGAATCATCCCCAGGTAAACGAAGAAGTCGCGCAGCACGTAGTCGTCGAGCAGGGTGGGAAAGCTGGCGCTGAACATGCGGCGTCGGGTGGAAGCACGCTCGAAGGCGTTTTCGCGGCGGTGGCGGGCGAATGCTGGCTGAGGACCGGAGGCGTCGCGCTTCCAGAAGGCGCGGAACGACGTGAGCTCAAACGGCCGTTTCTCAGCTCGGAACAGCAGGAAGAATGCCAATGCCAGAAACACGAAGTCGGCGAGCCAGGCTCCGAACCAGGGTGGGACGTTCCCTTGCCGGGCCAGAGAAACGCCGATCAGCGAAACCGTGTAGTAGGCGAATACCAGCAGGATGGTCAGCACGAATCCGCCGGACTTGCCACTCTTCTTCGACGACAGCCCTAGCGGGATGCCTACCAGAGCCAGCACCAGGCAGGCCGTCGGCAGCGCGAAGCGCTTGTGGAATGCAATGCGATACAACCGGGCGCTGGCGGAATCAGACTTGGAGGCCCTCTGCCACAAGGCCGAGGTATCCAATTCCTCAGCTGGAAGCGACTCGTCGGGCTTGTTCTCGGAAGAGGCGAGATCGAGCGGCATGTCGGTCTGCTGGAACGTGGAAATCTGGTAGTGGCTGGGATCCTGCGGGTCGGTGACGTGCGACGAGCCGTCGATCAGGTGCAGATGCAGGCGGTCCTGACCTTCGCTGACCACGATGCCTTCCTTGGCCAGAGTGATTTTCGGGTTGGCGGCGTCACTCAGATCCGCCATGAACACGCCCTTCCACACGGCGGCGCCCTGAGCGCTCTTTACGTCCTGGACATACAAGACGATTTTGGGAAATCCCTCGTAGAAAACCCGGGGCTGCACTTCGAAGGAGACTTGCGAGCCCTTGAGACGATCTTCGAGATGTCCGAGCGCGGCCTGGGCTCGCGGCGCAATATACAGGCCATTGGCCAGTGCCATGAACCATGCGGCGAGGACGAAAATCGAGAGCACGCGCAGGAAGCTCCAGATACCCATACCGCTGGCGCGCATGGCGGTGATTTCGCTGTCGGCTGCGAGACGGCTCAGGCCGAGAAGGATTCCGACCAGCACACTCATGGGCAGGGTGTAGGTGAGCGCGAGCGGGACGGTGAAGAAGAAGATTTCGGCGACGCTGGGCAGCGGGGCGCTGGCGCGGACGACCAGTTCGAGAATGCGTCCGAGGTCGCGAGTGAACAGGACAAAGGTGAAGATGGCCACGCCGATCAGGGAGTGGGCAGTGACTTCACGGAGGATGTAGCGGGTCAGAATCCGCATGAGGCGCGTTAAGGCGAGGATAGCATGGCGGGTGGCGTGGCGGCTTCGGCAAGTGGTGGCTTCGGGGGTCGGTGGCGCTTGGGCGCTCGGCTTCGCCGCGCTGGACGGGCGAAGGCGCCCGTCCCCACATGAGCCGTGCCCGTTCCATCTTTATGTTTTGAATTCGCGGAACTTGAACTTTGGTGAATGCGTATGGATTTGAGAGGCAGAGGAATGAACGTGGAGAACGATAGCTGGGGCGACACCTGGGCTTTGATCGGAATTGCGGCGATTGTCGCGATAGCCCATCTCCTTACGAATGGGCGGTATGGATTTCATCGCGATGAACTGCAGGTGTTGAGCGATGCTCGGCATTTGGACTGGGGGTTTGTGCCGTATCCGCCGCTGACGCCGTTCGTGGAGCGAATCGGGCTTTCGCTTTTCGGCTTGTCGCTGGTGGGACTGCGGTTGTTTTCTGTGATCGCGCAAGCGATTCTCGTCGTGGTTGCCGGGCTTATGGCGCGGGAACTGGGGGGTGGGCGGTTGGCGCAGGTTACTGCTGCGCTGGCGGTTGCGCTCTCCACGTTGCCGCTGTTCGAGGGGACGGAGTTTCAATATACGACGTTCGATAATTTGTGGTGGGTTTTGATTGCCTACTTCGTGATCCGGCTGCTCAAGACCGAGAATCCGCAGTGGTGGCTGGCGATTGGAGCGACCATTGGCTTGGGTTTTCAGACTAAGTACACGATGGGGTTTTTTCTCTGTGGAGTGATGGGCGGAGTTCTGCTGACGGGCGCGCGCCGATATCTGGGAAGTGGATGGTTCTGGGGCGGGATGGCGCTGGGGTTCGCGATCTGTTTACCGAACCTGATATGGCAGGCGCGGCATGGATTTATTTCGCTGCATTTCCTGCAGCACATTCATGCGCGGGACGTGGGGCAGGGGCGAGCGAACGGATTCTGGCGCGATCAGTTTTGGGTTTGCACGAATCTGGTGGCTGCGCCGCTGTGGATTGCGGGAGTGCTGGGCTATTTGCGCGACCGGCGGTATCGAATGCTCGCCTGGATGTATTTGATCCCGCTGGCGCTGTTTGCGGTGGGCAAGGGGCGCGGGTACTACTTGGGTGGGGCGTATCCCATGCTGATGGCGATGGGCGCGGTGTGGGGCGAGCGCTGGGCTGAGTCGCTGTCGACGGTGCCGCGGCGGGCCGTGGAGGCTGTTTTCCTAGCTGGGCTGGTGGCCTGGGGTTTGTTTATGAGCACGATGATTCTTCCGTGGGCGTCGAGTGGTGCGCTGATGAAATTTGTGCTGGAGAATAACGGCGATTTGCGGGAGGAGATTGGCTGGGATGAACTGGTCCGGACAGTTGCGGGCATTCGTGATGCTCTGCCGCCGGAGCAGCAGCAGAATGTTGGCGTGATGGTGAGGAACTACGGGGAGCAGGGAGCGATCGAGATTCTGGGGCCGGCGTATCGTTTGCCGCCGCCAATCAGCGGAATTAATTCGGCGTGGCTACGGGGGTATCCGGCGACGCCGCCGTCGGTGCTGATCGTGCTGGGTACGTCGCGTGAGGATGCGGACCGCATGTACACTTCGTGCCGGCTGGCGGGGCACAACGGAAATTCTCTCGGCGTGAAGAACGAAGAGAGCGAGGAACATCCCGACATCTTTGTATGCAGCGGGCCGCGCCTGCCCTGGCCGGAGTTTTGGGAGCAGTATCAGGGTTACGGGTAACGTGGACAAACTTCAAAGTCCCCACTTCTCGCAACGTACGCGAGAAATGGGGCACCCGGCTTCTTTTCCTATGGCAACTGATTCACGTAGCAGGCGCCACCGGTGCTTTGCGCCGGGGGAGTCGGTGGGGTCATCCATGGGGGCGCATTGAAGTCGAAGAATTCGGTCATGGTTTTTTGCGCTGCGTCGCGTTTGGTCAAGGCGGCGACGCCGAAGCGCTGCTCAATCAGTGTCAGGATTGCCGTTGTGTCCATGACAGTATGCGATACGTAGTGTTTTTTGGCGTAAGGCGAGACGACGACCAGGGGCACACGGTAGCCGGTGTAGACGAAATCGCAATTGGGCCCAGTTACGGCGGTGCAGACGTCGCCGGGCAACAAGTCTCTCGGCTTGATGCCGTCCGGGCTCACCGCGGCTTGCGGAGCCACGTGATCGTAGAGGCCTCCGAATTCGTCGTAGGTGAAAATGAAGGCGGAGTCGTTCCAAGAAGAACTCGTCATCAGGGAGTTAATGATCGACGAAACATACTGTGCTCCGAGTTGGATGTTGATGGGATAGTCGTCGGAGTCGGAGCCGTGCTCGTCGAGACCTGCGCCCGATGCGGGTTCGATCTGAGCGACTTGAGGCAGAGTGCCGTTCTGCACATCGGTAAAGAACTGCGTCATGGAGGCCAGGTTATTCGGGTAGTCGGTGGGGATAGTCTGTCCCCACGCAAAATTCTGGACATAACTCAGCGTCAGCAGGCATTGCGGCGTCTGATCCGTCGCGCAAGGAGTGTCGTCGGTATTGACGTAAATCTTCCAGGTGATTCCCGCGTTCTGCAACTCCTGAAATATGGTCGTGGCGGTGAGCAAGAACGCGTCTCCACGGTCGGTGCCAATAGGATATACGTAGCCCTGGGCCGTCGCGGCAATCAGATATTCACGATTGGAGGCAGTGCGCGTCATGATGGGGGAAAACCAGCGGTCTGATGTGCTGAACTCCGAGGCCATGAAGTAGTAGTAATTGAGGTCAGTGTCATCGTAGTAGCCCATGGAGCGTAGACCGTTGGTGTCATAGAAAACCGGATCGTTGTTGCGCGCGTCGGTTGCGGCGGTCCAGACAAAGCCATTCATAGTTGGTGTCGTGGAAACTGGATTGGTGAGATCCCAATCCACGTGGCTTTCGTTCCAGGAAGGGCTGGGGTTCTCAATGCACTGCGTGATGAGCGGGTACGAGGTAATTGTGGGGCTGGAACTGTCTTCAGTGCACTCGCTGGGCGGCGGATCAGATGGATCGCAACCCAGGTTGGTGGGCGGCGGTCCGTAAAGCGGAGCGAGGCCTGAGGTGGGATTGAATTGGGGCAGGCCGTCGAAGGAACGATCAGCGAAGCCATTATTTTTCCAGTAGGAACGAAGCGCGCCGAAATAGTGATCGAGGCTGCGGTTCTCCTGCGCCATGAAAATAATGTGGTTGAGAACGTTGACCGTCTGATTGACGTTGAATGCGGCGGCGGCTGACTGATTTGCATTTATGGTCAGCGTGCAGCTTCCAGTGCCTTTGCAGGCGCCGGACCATCCGGCGAAGTTGGCTCCTGTGGAGGGAGCTGCGGTAAGTTTCACGCTGGTTCCGGAGCTGAAGGAGGCTGTACATGTGGATGGGCAATTAATGCCGGCGGGAGTGCTGGTGACCGTTCCCGTGGAAGTGCCTGTTAATTTGACCGTCAGATGGTAGGTGGTCTGCGGTGCGGCCGGTTGCTGCGCTGCCAGGTCGAGGCAAAGAAAAGTTGCGACCAGGATCGCGGCGAGAACACGATGGCAAGTCAAGAATTTGACCTCCGAGGACGTTGAGGAAAAAAGGACGAACCTTTGATGGTTTCGGGAAGCGGGCGGTTGTTTGGGAAATAGGAGATTCGTGATGCGTGAGTGGTGCGGTCCGAGGGGAAGCTCGCAATTTGGCTTCGGCGGTTTATTAGGGTCGCTCGGCGCCGCCCTCGCGAAACGGGCGAAGGCGCCCGTCGCCACATGGCCTGTGGCAGATGGTCTGTATCACATGGGCTGTGGCTGTTACTGGGCTTTGAAGAACAGGGCAGCAAGCGGGGGCAAGGTTAGCTTCAGCGAGAACGGCCTTCCATGGGTTGGGATTTCTTCCGCGGTGACTCCGCCGAGATTGCCCAGGCCACTGCCGGCGTATTCGCGGGCGTCGCTGTTGAGCATTTCGCGCCAGTAGCCGCCGTGGGGGACGCCGACGCGGTAGCCCACGCGGGGCACGGGGGTGAAGTTGCAGGCTACCAGTACGGTATCTTGCGGCGACTCGCTTTTTCGTAACAGCGAAATTGTGCTGGTGGCGTTGTCGTTGGCGTCGACCCACTCGAATCCGGAGGGATCGTTATCGAGCACATGCATCGCCGGCTCGCTGCGATAGAAGCGATTTAACTGTTCCATCCACGCTTGCACGCCGCGATGGACGGGGTACTTCACGACGTCCCAATCGAGGCTGGAGTCGTGGGCCCACTCGCGGACCTGGCCGAATTCGCAGCCCATGAACATCAGCTTCTTGCCGGATTGGGCATACATGTAGGCGAACAGCAGCCGCAGGTTGGCGAACTTCTGCCATTCGTCGCCGGGCATTTTGCCGATCAGTGAGCCTTTGCCGTGGACGACTTCGTCGTGCGACAGCGGCAGCACGAAGTTTTCCTGGAACGAATACAGCATGCGAAAAGTCAGATCGTTGTGGTGATACTTGCGGTGGATGGGATCGTTTTGAAAATAGCGGAGCGTGTCGTGCATCCATCCCATGTCCCACTTCATGCCGAACCCGAGGCCGCCGATGTAGACGGGCTTTGAGACCATGGGCCAGGAAGTGGATTCTTCGGCCGTGGTTTGAATCTCGGGATGCTCTCCGTAGGCTTCCTGATTGAAGCGGCGGAGAAAGTCGATGGCTTCGAGGTTCTCGCGTCCGCCGTACTTGTTGGGGATCCATTCACCCTGCTTGCGCGAATAATCGAGATAGAGCATGGACGCGACCGCATCCACACGCAGGCCGTCGATGTGATATTTGTCGAGCCAGAACATGGCGCTCGACATGAGAAAGCTGCGCACTTCGGGGCGGCCGTAGTTGAAGATGTGCGTCTTCCAGTCGGGATGAAATCCCTGGCGCGAGTCGGCGTGCTCGTAAAGGTGCGTGCCGTCGAAGTAGGCGAGACCGTGCGCGTCGGAAGGGAAGTGCGACGGCACCCAGTCGAGAATCACGCCGATGCCGTGCTGGTGCAGGTAGTCCACCAGATACATGAAGTCCTGCGGCGTGCCGAAGCGCGAGGTGGGTGCGAAATAGCCGGTGGTTTGATAGCCCCAGGAACCGTAGAACGGGTGCTCCATCACGGGCAGGAATTCGACGTGAGTGAAACCCATTTTGTTAACGTAGTCCGCGAGCTTCGGTGCGGTTTCGTGGTAAGTAAGAGAACGATTGTGGTCCTCAGGGATACGCATCCATGAGCCGAGATGAACTTCGTAAATTGACTGCGGTGCGCGCAGGGAATTGCGGGCGGCGCGCTTCTGCATCCAGTCGTTGTCATTCCACTGGTAGTCGAGATCCCACACGACGGATGCAGTGCGCGGCGGCTTTTCGTGCAGCAATCCGAGTGGGTCGGCTTTATCGACGCGATAGCCCTTGCTGTGCGATTCGATGTGAAATTTGTAGAGCGCGCCTTTGGTCACGCCGGGGACGAAGCCTTCCCAGATGCCGGAAGAGCCGCGAGAGTTGAGGTAATGCAATTTTGGATTCCATCCGTTGAAGCTGCCGACCACCGAGACTGAACGGGCATTCGGGGCCCACACGCTGAAAATCGTACCGGCTTCGCCATTGTGAGTGACGAGGTGGGCTCCCATCTTTTCGTGCATGCGGTAGTTGCTGCCCTCGTTGAAGAGGTAGAGGTCCTGGTCGGTGAGGAACTTCGGGCTGGCGAGGATGGGTTCGGGGCTCATGGGCTGGACGGGATGGGGACGCGACTTAGTTTACCGGAAGATTCACGCTTGTCTGCACGGATTTATGGGGAGGCGCCACTCCGCCCTTAAGCACATCCTTTGTGCACCGCTTCAGAAAATCCACCATGCTAGACTGACTGCTCCAGCCATGCCTGCTTTGCGCGTCATTCTTCTCTGGCATCAGCACCAGCCGTTTTATAAGGATCTGGTCACGGGCGAATATCGTCTGCCGTGGACGCGGCTGCACGCGCTCAAAGACTATTACGGAATGGTCAAGCTGCTGGACGAATTTCCCAACGTCCACCAGAACTTTAATCTGGTGCCGTCGCTGATGGTGCAGATTGAGGACTATGTGGCGGGGACGGCGCAGGATCCGTTTCTGCGAGTGGCGGCCACGCCGGCGAAAGATCTATCGCAGGCGGAGCGCCGTTTTGCGCTGCAATATCTGTTTCAGGCCAATCTGCTGAATGTGATTGGGCGGTATCCGCGCTACCGGGAATTGTGGGAGCGGTTTCGTGATCACGGCGACCATCCGGAGCGCGCGGAGCGCTATTTTCAGGCGCAGGACTTTACCGATCTGCAGGTCTTATCCCAGCTGGCGTGGTTCGACGAATTCTTTCTGGAAGAGAGGGACATCGCAGCGTTGGTGGCCAAGGGGCATGGCTTCTCGCTCGACGATCAGAAATTTGTGATCGGGTGCGAGAAAGAACTGATGGGGAGAGTGCTTCCGGCGCATGCCGAGGCGGCGAAGAAAGGGTCGATCGAGCTCTCGGCTACGCCGTTCTATCATCCGATTCTGCCGCTGGTGTGTGACACGAACGCGGGTGCGGTGTCGTCGCCCGGGCTGCCGCTGCCGCAGAGCCGGTTTCGCCATCCGGAAGACGCGCGCGAGCAGCTTTCGCGCGGGCTCGATCTGCACGAGAGAGTCTTCGGTATTCGTCCCAAGGGAGTGTGGCCGTCGGAAGGTAGTCGTCTCCGAGGAAGTGCTGGCCATTGCCCACAGTCTCGGCATTCAGTGGATGGCCACCGACGAAGAAGTGCTGGGCCGCAGTTCAGGTGTGTCGTTCGGGCGCGACAATACTGGGCGGTTGCCTGCGCATCTGGGCGAGAAGCTTTACAACATTCATCGCTATGAGAACGGCTCGGCGGCGATGCACCTGGTGTTTCGCGACCACACGATTTCCGATCTGATCGGGTTCGTCTACTCCGGGATGCAACCCGCGGACGCGGCGGCGCATTTGATAGGCAACATCAAGGAAGCGGCGCGGCCGGTGCTGGCCAGGGGGCGCGACGCGGTGGTGTCGATTATTCTCGACGGCGAAAATGCGTGGGAATATTACCCCAAGTCGGGGAGGGAATTTCTGCGGCGCTTTTACGATGGGCTGCAGCGCGAGTCGGGTGTGGAAGCGGTCACGATTTCTGAGGCGATTGCGCGGCACAACGACTTTGGCAAACTGACTTCGCTGGTGCCGGGGTCGTGGATCAACGCAAACTTCAACGTATGGATCGGCGCGCCAGAGGACAACCGGGCCTGGGATTATCTGCACCACGCGCGCGAGTTTTACGCGCAGAATGCGGCGCGCGCGACCGAGGCGCAGCGCAAGCTGGCTTTCGAAGAAATTCTGATTGCCGAGGGCAGCGACTGGAACTGGTGGTACGGGCCGGAACATCATTCGGCCAATGACAGCGATTTTGACGAGCTCTACCGCAAACATCTTTCGAATGTGTATCAGGCACTGGGCGCGGTTCCGCCGGACTATCTGGCGCAGCCAATCACCGGAGCGGAGGTGCGTCCGTCATTCGTGCCGCAGACGGCGTACATACATCCGCGAGTGGCGGGCGACAAAGTCCGCTACTTTGAGTGGATGGGTGCGGCTATTTATACCGCCGATCATCGCGCGGGCGCGATGCACGGCAAACAGTTTCTGCTGGATTCGGTGTATGCCGGGATTGATTCCACCCACGTCTATGGTCGGCTGGATTTCACGGGCAACGTTCCCGAGGAAGATTTCGATCTGGTGGTGAACCTTGAGTCGTGGGCGAGCGGCGAACCGCGGGCGAGGCGCGCGCTGCGGGTTGAGGCCTCCGTGCATGAGCGCAAGCTTGGCGCGTGGAAGATCGAGAACGGGGCGGAGGAGAAAGTAAAGGCGTCATCGACGCAACCCGATGAGCATGTGAAGCTGGCGCTGTTGCGGAATTTTGAATTCAAGCTGCCGTTGGCGTGGCTGCTGGCGACTCCGAGTTCGGCTTCGGCGGAAACGGCGAGTGAACATGCCGAACCGCGGAAGCCTGTTGCGGTCCCAGTTGGGGCCACCAGCAAGCTGCGTCTTCGCTTCAGCCTGTGGCAGAATCGGCTGCCGGTGGATTCGCTGCCGCTAGAGGGATGGATCGAGTTGCAGGTGCTGAGCGAGGGAGATTTGATTTTCGGCGCGTGAGCCTAGATTGTCCGCGATGGCTTCAGCAAGACAGATCCCGCTGTTCTTCGCTGAAGGACTTGGTCGAAAGTCACGAGCTTCAAACCGGAAACCTGCGCAAAAGCAGAGATGTAGGAATCTGCCCAGTCCTTTGGTGCAACCTGCCCTGACTGCGAAAGCGAGCGGAAGGAATGCTCGATCGCGGGCGGTTCCTCGATATAGCTGCCACGGCCATTTTCCAACCAATCATCGTAAACATCCCAGGCGCTCGCCTGAGACAGAACTCTGTTTCCCATAATCGCAGCCGTCGTAAGCAGACGGAGGAACCCGAGCTGAGTTAGCCGGCAGAAACAAAGCTCCGAATCGTCAGGCAGGGAATCGAGCCATGTCCTGGCTGCGGTGTAGTGAATGTGGCCGCGGTAGGTCAATGCGATCCACACATTGACGTCAGGGAAAAGGAATGATCTCGTAGATCTTGGCATTGTCTAGGTCCAGGCTGCCGGGATTATCGGAATCGATTACTGGAGGCCGCCTGCGCCCGCTCTTCCTCGGTGGTGTGCGCAACTGCAGTTCGACCCCGCGAAGGAGCAGTTCTTTGACGGAGTGGCCTTCATGGGCGGCTTTCTTCTTGAGCGCCCGGTACAGTGGGTCGGGGATGTCAACCGTGGTTCTCATCGATTTATTCTGCCATATTTATGGCAGTGTGGGAACATGATTCTTGCGCAAAAAGAAACGCCGGAGCACACAGCTCCGGCTGATTATAGGCCGAGATTTCCGTCTACTTGCTGCCGCCGCTCGGCGCTGGAGTGCCCATCGCCATTGGGCGGTTCAATTCCAAAGTGAGTTCGGTGCCGGCGGGCAGGATTGCAGAACGGCGCTTGACCAGCCAGTGAGTTGTGGTTCCACCCGCGCCGATTGCGCCTCCGATCAGCATTCCCGCCGGACCGCCGACGAGTCCACCAATCAGCATGCCGCCTGCGGTGCCGCCGCCGATTTCGAGTTGATCGCGGCGATTGTGGCCGAATCCTTTGAACTGGCCCTCCTGATTAACATCGGTGCCGCGGATGCTGGTGTCGACCAGCGTGGCATCCAGGAAGTAGCGCTCTCCGGTGGGCAGAATCACCGCCTCGGGAAGAATTCCGATGGTGGGTTTGCCGGAAATTCGACGGGGCTCATTCACCTTGGTGACGCGGCCTTCGACCGTCGCTCCCACAGGAATTAATGTGCTGCCGTTAACGACGACTGGCTGGGTGATCTTTGCCTGAAAGGGATCGCCTACGTGGTTGCTGAAGGTGGCGAGGGTCGTATCGAGCCTCACCATCAGCGCAGTGCCTGCGGGCACGGGCGCGGCAATCCCAGCCGGCACAGGCACGCTGGCCTGGGGCACACTAGCCTGAGGGAGATCAGTTTCGGTCGGACCAGACTGGGGCAAAGCAGACTGGGGCAAAGCAGACTGGGGCGAACTAGACTGGACTGAACTAGTTTGGGTCGAACTGGTCTGGGGCACACTAGACTCGGGCGAGCTAGTCTGGGCCACCATCATTGATGATATCGATATTGATGCCAGCAGCAGGCAAGGCAGAACGATCCATTTCTTCTTATGCATTGGGATACCTCCCGAAAGCCGAAAGCGCACTATTAAATCTAGTCTTGTCGGACGACGGCGGCAACCCGCCAGCCGGACCGGGAACCAGCGGCGACACGAGCACGGAGAGTTGGCCGCGGGGACGATCCCGAAGGCGGAAATTGCGCACCCGGCAGTCTGTCGACATCGCATTTCGTACGAGGCCATCCGATATAATTGTCGGTTTCCCAATCAAACGTGCCGAAATCATAAATCCAAGGCATAAATCCAAGAAAAGAGAAGAGCTATGTCAAATATTGCAGCCATTCATGCGCGGGAAGTGTTGGATTCTCGGGGCAATCCTACAGTGGAAGCGGAAGTTTTTCTGGGCGATGGATCGATGGGCCGGGCGATTGTGCCCAGCGGCGCGTCTACCGGCGAGCACGAAGCGGTCGAGTTGCGCGATCAGGACACAAACCGGTTCCTGGGCAAGGGCGTGCTCAAGGCGGTGGAGAACGTTAACGGTGAGATTGCCGAAGCGCTGGCGAACTGGGATGCATTTGATCAGCGCGGGCTCGATGCCCGGATGATTGAACTCGATGGCACCGAGAACAAAGGCCGGCTGGGTGCAAATGCGTTGCTGGCCGTTTCGATGGCGGCGGCGCGGGCTTCGGCGGCGACGCTGGATATACCGCTGTATCGCTATTTGGGCGGCGCAGGCGCTAACACGCTACCTACGCCGATGATGAACATACTGAACGGTGGTGCGCATGCCGACAATAACGTCGACTTTCAGGAATTTATGGTGATGCCGGTGGGCGCGCCGTCGTTTCATGAGGCCTTGCGCTGGGGCGTTGAAGTATTTCATACGCTGAAGGGTGTGCTGAAGAAGCGCGGCTACAACACTGCGGTTGGCGACGAAGGTGGGTTTGCGCCGTCGGTCAAGTCGAATGTGGAAGGGATTGAAGTTGTTCTGGAAGCGATCTCGAAGGCCGGCTACAAGCCGGGAGAAGAGATTGCCATTGCGCTCGATCCGGCGGCCAGCGAGTTTTATCAGGACGGGAAGTACGTTTTCAAGAAGTCGGACAAGTCGGCCAAGACTTCTGACGAGATGGTCGCATTCTGGGCGAAGTGGGTGAAGGATTATCCTATCGTCTCGCTCGAAGACGGGTTGGCCGAGAACGACTGGGACGGCTGGAGCAAGCTGACTAAGGAACTCGGCGGCAAGATTCAACTGGTCGGCGATGATTTGTTTGTGACCAATGTGGAGTTTTTGCAAAAGGGAATCGACAAGGGCGTGGCCAATAGCATTTTGGTTAAGGTGAATCAGATCGGGACGGTTAGCGAGACGCTGGATGCGATTGATCTGGCCCGGCGCAACGGATACACGTCGGTGATCTCGCATCGTTCCGGTGAAACCGAAGACACGTTCATCGCGGATCTCGCGGTGGCGACAGGCGCAGGGCAGATCAAGACCGGCTCGGCTTCGCGCACGGACCGCATCGCGAAGTACAACCAGTTGCTGCGGATTGAGGAAGAGTTGAGCGGGGACATCGCGGTTTTTAGGCCTGAAGGCGCTCAACTACAAGGGCTGAGAGATTAGTTATCTCGAAAGGTGCGTTCGATGAGATTCAAGTCATTATTGTGCGGATGTCTTCTTGCCTTGTCCATGTGCGCCGGAGCACAGACCACCGTCTCGGTCGCTCCGGATGCTGCGTCGAAGGAGGACGTTCAAAAGCTTTTTGACGTAATGGCCAGCCGTGCACAGATGGCGCAGATGATGCAGCAGATGTTCACGCAGATGAGAAATATGAATCGGGAAATGATCAAGAAGAAGCATCCGGAGATGAGCGACGCCGATCTGGCGCGGCGCGACCGGGAGTCGGAAGACCTGATCAAGAATTTTCCGATGGATGAAATGCTGAACGACATGATTCCGATTTACCAGCGGCACTTTTCGAAGTCGGATATTGACGCTTTGATTGCATTTTATTCATCCCCGGCCGGGCAGAAATTTCTGCGTGAGACGCCGGCAGTGACGGCGGAGACCATGCGGGCGGTGTATCCCCGAATTGAGGCGGCGGTGGACGCCGCGATCAAGCGCTCCGATCATACCGATGCGTCGCAGAAGTAGTCTTGATTCAGCCTATTGACCTGGCTCTAGAAGCCCATCTTGTCATCCGCCGACGGGCCATAAGTTGCCGGGACGGGCTTGTCGTTTAATCGCAGATAAACCCCCAACTGTGCGCGATGATGCACCAGATGATTCAGGAACATCTCTCGGTAGGCTAGAAAACGCTGTCCTTCGAAGATGGTCTTTCCCTGAAAACTCAGCTTCCAGTTTTCCTTCCAGGCACTGTCCGGCGTGGCTTGCAGCGCGGCGCGAACCTTGGCAGCGCCTTCATCGAGAGCCTGCACCAGTTGTGCTGCCGACTCAAATGGCAAGCGAGGAGTGCTGGTCTTGCTGAAGTCCAACTCCGGCGTGGTCAGGATAGTCAGGCCAAAGCCGGCAAGCTGCGCCACGTGAGGCGCCAACTTCCCCAGCGGCATGGACTTGGGGTGAGGCGCGAAGTCTTTCTTGTCGGCGGGAACCCGCTCCAGCATCGTGCGGGTCTTCTTAATCTCTTCATCCAGTTCCGGCAGCAGCAATTCGCTAAAGGGCATAATCGCCTCCGCTGATCAGTATAGCCATGATTTCCCGCTGCGGAAACGGCCGGCAAACTCGGTCATCCTGAGGGTCTGCGGCAGATTTCGGGGCGGAAAGAATGTAATCCAAATGGCAGGCTGCGGAATCCAATGAGGCATGCGGATAAGACGCTTAATCGGTCCCATCGCCATCATTCAATCTGTTCTCTTTTTAGAGCATTTCCTGCTTTATAAGACGTGGACGTTTTCCATTGCAGGGCAGGCTGCTGGTGGTCTGTGGATCAAGCTGATTCTCGGTTTGCTGTCAGTGAGTTTTGTGGCGGCTACGCTGCTGGCTTTTCGCTACACCAACCCGGCGCTGCGTGGCTTCTATCGGGTAGCGGCGGTTTGGCTGGGAATGCAGAATTTCCTGTTTCCGGCGATGGTCTTGTGCTGGATCATCTTCGGAGTGGCGCGAGTGGCGGGCCTGCACGCCGATTTTCATCAGCTGGTGGAATGGTTATTCGGGGCTGCGATCCTGACCGGACTCTACGCCGTCGCGAATGCCAGTTGGACGCGAGTCACGCGTGCAACGGTAAAACTGGCTAATTTACCGGTCGCCTGGCGGGGGCGAAAGGCGGCGCTCATCAGCGATCTGCACCTGGGGCATGTGCGTAACGGCGGTTTTCTGCGGCGCATGGTGGCGAAGATTTTGCGGGAAGAGCCGGATGCCGTTTTTATAGCCGGTGATCTGTATGACGGTACGGCCATCGACGCCGGACTAGCGGCCGAGCCGCTGAACCGGCTGACCGCTCCCCAGGGCGTGTATTTCATTGCGGGAAATCACGAGCAGTTCGGTGACGACGGCAAGTACTTGCGCGCCGTTGCCGCGGCGGGAGTTCGCGTGCTCGACAATGAAAAAGTAGAGGTCGACGGTCTGCAGATTATCGGAGTACCTTACCGGAATGCGACGCGCAAGGGGCACCTGGCGTCGGTGTTGCAACGGCTTGGTCTGGATCGCGATCGGGCCAGTATTCTTTTGGTCCATGCTCCCGACCATCCTGAAGTTGCGGAGGCTGCCGGAGTTTCCCTGCAGCTGTCCGGGCATACGCATCTAGGCCAGTTCATCCCGTGGAGCTGGTTCGCGCGCAGGATGTATCGCCAGTTTGTGTACGGATTGAGCCGCATCGGGAAGATGCAGGTATTCACTTCGAGTGGGGCTGGAACGTGGGGTCCGCCGCTAAGGTTGGGGTCGAATCCGGAGATTGTGATGTTGCAGTTCGAGTAAGTGTACCGTGGCGTATTGACTTAGCTAAGGACTTAGTCTAATGTCTGGTTATGGAAGTCAATGTCCATGAAGCTAAGACTCATCTTTCCAAGCTCTTAGAGCGAGTGGCATTAGGGGAAGAAGTCATAATAGCCAAAGCGGGGAAGCCGGTGGCGAAGCTGGTGCCGCTGGACGAACAGCCAAAACCAAGGGTTTTTGGTTCCGCCAAGGGAGATTTCACCGTTCCGGACGATTTCGATGATCCTCTGCCGAAAGAGATTGAGGATCTCTTCTGGGAATGAAGGCACTGCTGGATACCCACACCTTCTTGTGGGCGATCTCCGACGACCCCAGGCTCTCCCGCAGGGCGCGGGAAATATTCACCGGCGCGAACCATCTGTGGCTGAGTGTCGCCAGCATCTGGGAAATATTAATCAAGACCAGGGCTGGAAAACTCGCGCTGCCTTCGCCCTCAGGCCCTTACCTCATCCGAGAACTCGGCAAGAACCGGATCGAAGTGCTGCCGATCGCTCTGGATCACGTGCTGAGAATCGAAAAACTGACGACACATCATCGTGATCCCTTCGACCGCCTTCTGATCGCGCAAAGCATCGAGGAAAAACTTCCGCTGATCAGTGCCGATCCAATATTCCAACGCTACCCGGTTGACTTAATATGGTAGCTGGGCACTCTGCTCGACACTTTCTGGAGAGTCTTCACACATCTTATGTCCCGTCCTAAACCACTCGTACTCATCATTCTCGACGGCTGGGGATACCGAGCCGAAACCAAGGCGAACGCCATCGCGCTGGCGCGCAAACCCACGTACGACCGGCTGCTGCGCGAATATCCCAACACACTGCTTCATACTAGCGGGCCGTTCGTGGGATTGCCCGAGGGGCAGATGGGCAATAGCGAAGTCGGGCATCTCAACATGGGCGCCGGACGCATCGTGCATATGGACATCACGCGCATCGATCTGATGATCCAGAACGGGGAGTTCTTCAAGCATCCCGTGCTGCTCGATGCCATGAAGCACGCGCGCACCGGCGAGCGGCGACTGCATCTGTTCGGGCTGCTTTCGGATGGAGGCGTGCATTCACAACAGGCTCATCTCTATGCGTTGCTGAAGATGGCGAAGCAGAATGGGCTCGATCGCGTCTTCGTCCATGCCTTCATGGATGGGCGCGACACGCTGCCGACTAATGGCGCGGGATATCTCGAACAGCTGCAGCAGAAAATGCGCGAATACAACTGCGGCAAGATTGCCACGGTCAATGGTCGCTACTACGCCATGGACCGCGACCGGCGCTGGGAGCGCATTGCCAAGGCTTACAACGCGATGGTTTTTGCGGATGCGGAGGGCGGGAAGTGCGGCGATCCGGTGCAGGGGATGAAGGATTCGTATAACCGGGGCGTGACTGATGAGTTTGTGATTCCGTTTGTTCGTACCGACAGCCAGGGGCAGGCGCTGGCTACGATTCGCGATGACGATGCGTGCATTTGTTTTAACTATCGCGCCGATCGGGTGCGGCAGATTACGCGGGCTTTGGCTCGCAACAGCGGATTGAATGCCAAAGGTGGGAGCGACCTGCCGGGGGCGGCTGATCTCGACGCCACGATTTCGCGCGACCGGGTGCCGAAAAATTTGCGATACGTATGCATGACGCAATACGACAAGAATTTCAGCCTGCCGGTAGTGATTCCGGCGGAGTCGATGGCGAACATTCTGGCCAACGTGATGGGAAATCAGAAACTGCGGAACCTGCGCGTAGCCGAGACGGAAAAATACGCGCACGTGACATACTTTTTTAACGGAGGCGTTGAGACTCCATTCCCCGGCGAAGAGCGCCTGCTGGTGCCTTCACAGAAAGTAGCAACTTACGATCTGAAGCCGGAGATGAGCGCCGCCGGAATTGCTGATGCGGTTATAAAGGCGACGGAAGAAGGAACGTTCGACGTAATGATCGTCAACTTCGCCAATGCCGACATGGTCGGGCATTCGGGCAAGATCGAGCCTACGATCAAAGCGGTTGAAACCGTCGATGCCTGCCTGGCCCGCATCGAGTCTGCAGTGCGCGCCAAAGGCGGGGCGATGCTGATCACCGCCGATCATGGCAACGCTGAAATGATGATCGATCCCGCAACCGGCGGTCCGCATACTGCGCACACGACGAATCCTGTGCCGTTTATTGTGGTTTCGGAAGACGCCAAACAGTTAACGCTGAAGCCAAACGGCTCGCTGCGCGATATTTCGCCGACGCTTCTGGCAATGCTGGCTCTCGATGAGCCGAAAGAGATGACGGGAGCGGATCTGCGGGTTCCACTGAAGGAACTGAAGGCGAAATAAGCTCTGAGGACGAAAGCTTCTTGTCCCCAGAGCTTAAGGTGGAAAGCGAATTTCTGATTGAAAGCTTAGTTTGCGAGCAGCGCGGGCGCCGTTGCCAGCAACCCTGCGACCAACTCCAGGTCATGCAGGTCTTCGCGGCTGAAATCCTGGGCGAATTTGGCGTCGAGCGCTTTGCGCGAAATCTGAATCACGCCTACCACTACGGAATCCTGGTCCATGATCGGCACCGACATCAGCTTCTGAATGGGCGAAGGGTGAATCGGTTCGTCCGTATCGGTCGCGGCCGGTTTAATGGTTTCGAAAATACTGGCGTGCTTGACCCGGGCGAAGTTGTTGAAAATCTCCGCCTTCTTGCTGAGCGCGGTATGCGCGGCGACCGCTTTGCCGGACAGCGGAATTGCGCCGGACGTGCGCAGGTATTCGGGAAACACGAAGTGCAGCGAGCCCTGCTCCAGCCGCATGAGGGCGACTTCGGTATACTGCACGCGAAAAATCTTGGCCAGAACCATGCACAGGTCCAGCGCCGATACTCCCTGGCCCAGCACCGCGCCCAAAGGGAGCAGATGTTCGGGAAGAACGATTTCTTCCATCATCCCCTGATCGTTATTTTGCGTCATAAAGTTAGCCCGCGACTCCATTTTTCCGAGGAACATAAACTCTATCGCACTTTGCGCGCCATCAGGTACTACCCAAAGTAACGAACCGGGTGGGTGTAAGTCTTGTGTTTTCAATATCGGGAAAAACCAAGGTCGGTGTCCGTTACGGGACGTTACCCGCCGTAAACCTTCAACGGCGTGACAGTTTTTGTCAGTTGCACTGGATTCGAGGCTGCCTGCGGTAGCTTTCTCCTTAAACCGGGAGCGGTTTCGACTGTGGGCGGTTTCTTCCCGACCAGCAACTCATTTACACTTCGGCGTATGAATAATCCGACACAACCCAATGTGAAGTTACTCAACGCCCCCGACTATCGCGAGAATTATGCCAACAGTGTGCAGATGCGGGTGAATATCTGGGACTTCTTTCTGGTCTTCGGGACGCTGCAGCAACAGAGCGAGACTCATGTGGAGATCAAGAGCTTTCAGGGCATCTACCTGAGCCCGCAGCAGGCCAAGGCGCTGCTCGGTCTGCTGCAGCAAAACGTGGCCGGCTACGAGAGCGCTTTCGGCGAGATCAAGCTGGACCCGCGGATGGGGCCGCAGGGGCCGGTGCACTAAGTCCAAATTCCTGGGCCACGGATTTGCACGGATCTACTCGGACTAACCACAAAATTGGAAATGCTCAAAAAACCACCGCCCGTAGCGATCCGTGGCAATCCATTGTCAGTTACCGGGTTGCGATGCCATCCGGCCGTGGTGTTCGCTGGTGTGCTGATTGCGATTTTTCTGCTGCATATTCCGCTGCTGCAGCTTCCATACTTCTGGGACGAAGCGGGCTACTACGTTCCCGCCGCGCGTGATCTGCTGCTGAGTGGAAGTCTGATTCCGCATACGACGGTATCGAATGCGCATCCGCCGCTGGTGCTGGCCTGGATCGCGTTGTGGTGGAAATGCGTGGGCTACGCGCCGCTGGTGACGCGATCGGCGATGTTGGTGGTCGCCGCGTTCACTCTGCTGGGAGTGTTTCGGCTGGCCGAGCGCGTGGCGAATACGCAGGTGGCGATCGCCTCGACTCTGTGCACGGCGCTGTATCCAGTTTTCTTTGCGCAAAGTTCGCTGGCGCAGGTGGATCTGGCCGCAGCGGGGCTGATTTTCTGGGGCTTGTGTGCT
Organism: uncultured Acidobacteriota bacterium; assembly: GCA_963758005.1. Classification (GTDB taxonomy): domain Bacteria; phylum Acidobacteriota; class Terriglobia; order Terriglobales; family Acidobacteriaceae; genus Sulfotelmatobacter. Next base: position 511,686 of record CAVWTR010000013.1, on the reverse strand, counting down.
TATCTCGAGGAGCGTCCGGTCGTGACGGCGATCTGGTTCTCGCTGGCGGCTCTGGCCAAAGAAACCGCGATTCTCGCGCCGATTGCGCTGGTGGGATGGGAAGCTTTACGCTTCGTCGTGCCGCAGGGTTTCGTTGCGCCGAAGGCGAGCGCGCTGCGAAAGTTATGGGTAGATTTGCCTGAATCCGACGGGCGCTCATCGAAACGGATTCTTCCGCTCTTGTTTCCTCTCGCCCCGCTGATCCTGTGGTACGCCTATCACTACGCCCGTACGGGATACGTCTTCGGCAATCCAGAATTTTTTCGGTATAACGTCGCCTCTACTCTGAATCCTTTGCGATTTTTGCTGGCCCTGGGGCTGCGCTTGTGGCAGGTCTTCGGCTACATGCATCTGTGGCTGCTGACCCTCGGCATGTTGTTGGCGATGCTGCTGCCGCCGCTGCGTGATAAAGATAAAGATAAAGATAAAGACGAGGACATCGAGCGCCCGCGGATTGCGATCCCAGTGCAGATGATCTTTCTTGCGGTCGTGAAAGTGTACGTCGTTGCAATGGCATTGATTGGGGGCGCGGAGCTGGCGCGCTATATGTTGCCGGCGGTGCCGCTGGTGATCATCGTTGCCGTGTCGACGCTGCGCCGGCGGCTGCGTTATTGGCCCGCTGCCGTTGCTGTCGTGGCGCTTGCGTTCGTGGCGGCGTGGTTTTGGAATCCGCCCTACGGTTTCTCTCCGGAAGACAATCTCGCCTATCGCGATTACATTGTTCTGCATCAGGATGCGGAGCGTTTTCTCGAGGCCCGCTATCCCATGGCGCACGTGCTCACTGCGTGGCCGGCTTCGGACGAACTGGCTCGTCCCTGGCTGGGCTATGTTACGCGTCCGGTGCAGGTTGTGCGCATCGAAGATTTTTCGCTGGACGAAGTGCTGTCGGCCGCCGACTTCCGCTCGCACTTCGAAGTCGCGCTGGTGTTCTCGACCAAATACGAGCCCGCGCATCCGCTGCTGGATCGTTGGGATGCCTCGCTCGGGAAAGCCTGGACCGACCTCAAGCGGAGATTCTTCGGCTACCATCGCGACTTGCCGCCGGCAGCCGCCGCGCAGATTCTCGGCGGGCGCGTTGTCTTCTCGGAAGAACGCAAGGGGCAGTGGGCTGCGGTGATTGAAATGGAGCAGAGTGAAGTGCAGGATGCTGCGGTACGGCTGAAGTGATGCTTTTCGCTACCTCTGCATCAAGTGGCAGGAATGCGTTTTGATCACCAGCCACACTTCCTTGCCCGCCCCGAGTTGCAGGGAATCGCGGGCGGCGAGGGTGAGGTGGACTTCCATTTCGACTCGGCACTTTACTCGCGCGGAGATGATTACATCGCGCTGTTCGAGTCGCGGTGATGCGGCCCGGAATCACATTGCGGGCGCTTAGACCGACCGGCGCCACTGTGGCCAGCAGAATGTCACCCGCGCGAATGCCGACGCGCAGTTCCGAGCCCACACCTCCGCGAACCAGCGGAGTTTCGAGTAGCATCGGGGCCACCGTCCCCTGCGATGCGACACGTCATGGTGCCGCGCTCGGGACGGATCGCCTCCACCACGGCATCGAAAATATTCTCGAATCCCACCAGTTGCGCGACCGTTTCCTGCAACGGAGCGGCGATCACTTCGTGTGGTGAGCCTTGGGCGACGATGCGTCCGGCGTCGAGGACCAGCACGCGCTCGCCCAGGGCGAAAACTTCTTCGCGGCTGTGAGTGACATAGAGGATGGGAATGCAGTGAGCCTGATTCCACTGGCGCAGATCGTCGATGATCTTCGACTTGGTCGCGGCATCGAGCGCCGCCAGCGGTTCGTCGAGCAGCAGAACGGCGGGATCGGTCACGAGCGTTCGGGCCAGAGCGGTGCGCTGGCTTTCTCCCCCGGAAATCTCTCGCGGGTAGCGCCGCGCGAGGTGTGGGATTCGAAATGCCTGAAGAATGGCGGAAGATTGCACCATACGCTCCGCCTGCGGCAGATGCGTCAGGCCATATTGGACGTTCTGTTCCACTGTGAGATGTGGAAACAGGGCGAGACTCTGAAAAACATATCCGACGCGCCGCTTCGCCACCGGGAGATCGACCGAAGAGAGACTGCTATCAGTCGCGGCATCGAACCAGATGCGGTCGGCGACGGCGATGCGTCCGGAGTCTGGTCGGGTTAATCCGGCGACGCAATCCAGCAGAGTCGTCTTACCCGCTCCGGATGGGCCGAAGAGAATCGTGAAACCGGGGGCTGCCTGGAAGTCGACGTCCAGACTAAATTCGCGACCTTCAGAGGGCAGGCGCTTGCGAAGTGAGGCCTGGAGCTGCGGGCCTGATTCTTTGCTGAGTTCGGCCGCATCGATCGCATCACGTTCACTGCATCGCAGTTCATTCTAGAGAGGCGCGCTTGGGTTGGCAAAGTCAGTGCCTGGAGCGTTGGTAGAAATTCCTCGACAGGCCGCTGGCAGTTCCTGGGGAAAAGGGGTCCTTCGACTGCGTAAATGGTTCGCTTTTCGCGAACCATTTACTTCGCTCAGGATGACAGACGGAGAAAGTAGTCACACTTATTTTACAGGGCCGATCACCCACGGCTTCCGGTTGAGACCATAGACGAGCGCCAGTACGGCGAAGCTGAGCGCCAGCAACAGCATCGCGGTCTCATTGGCGGCGGCGTAATCGGAGGCTTGCACGCTATCGAAAATATCGATCGAAACGGTGCGTGTGACGCCGGGAATATTTCCGCCCACCATGAGCACGACGCCGAACTCTCCCATGGTGTGGGCAAAGCTGAGGGCTGCGCCGGTAATCAGTCCGGGCACCGAGAGGGGCAGGGTTATCGAGAAAAAGCTGCGCAGCGGGGAAGCGCCGAGCGTGGCCGAAGCGGCAATCAGTTTGCGATCGACGCCGGCGAATGAGGCGGCAAACGGCTGCACCGCGAACGGCAGACTATAGAGGATGGAACCAATTACCAGGCCGCTGAAGGTGAAAGCCAGCGTGTGGCCGGTGAGCGCGATCCACCAGCGCCCCAGCGGACTGCGCGGCCCGAGTGCCACCAGAACATAAAAACCCAGCACCGTTGGGGGAAGCACGATGGGCAGCGCTACGACTGCTTCGATCAGAAACTTCCAGCGCCAGCGGGAGAACGCAATCCAGTAAGCGATGGGCAGCCCGATCACGAGCAATATGGCCGACACTGTGACCGCCAATTGCAATGTCAGCCAGAAGGCCTGCCAGTCGATAGTCATGATGGTTCGTTCTCCGAAGGAATCTGGCTAATTCTGCGGCAACGTAAAACCGTACTTTCGGAGCAACTCGGCTACTTCTTTCGTTTTGATGTACTCCAGAAACTCTGCCGCTTCCTTCTTATGCTGCGAGTGCGACAGTACAACCACTCCCTGCGCCAGCGGAGGATAAAACTCTGCGGGAACTTCCCAGTATTTTCCTTTGCCGCGCATTGCGGGCGCGGCGGCGTGGGCCAGTGCTACGAAACCCACTTGCGCGTTGCCCGACTCCACGAACTGTGCGGCCTGCGAGATATTTTCGCCCAAAACGAGTCGATCCGCGACCTGATCGTAGAGCCCCGCGTGGCGCAGAGCCGCCACGGCTGCGCGGCCATAGGGTGCATGCTGTGGATTGCCGATGGCAATCTTCTTGACCGATGGGTCGAGCAAAACCTTCATGCCCAGGTGTTCAACATCGAGCGGCGAATCGGCCGGAACCCACAACACAAGCCTCCCCACAGCGTACTGATACAAACTTGCCGCGTCCGCATCGCCCGCGGCAACTAGTTGCCGCGGATAATCCATGTCGGCAGAGAAGAAAAGGTCGAATGGGGCGCCGTTCTGAATCTGCTGCGTGAGAGCCCCGGAGGCTCCGAACGAAAGCTTCACCTTCACGCCGGTCTTCTTCTCGTAACTGTCCCCGATCTCTTGCAGCGCTGAGCTTAGGTCGGCCGCGGCTGCTATTACCAGTTCGGGAGAGCCGCCCTTCTCCTGGGCCCAGCCGGAAATCGTACTCAGAAGAATGCATGCCGCCAGTAAGACGCGGGAAAAAGATCTCATGTGCGTGGCCGTCCGTTTCCTCGAAGCAATCTTTGAAAACGAGAAAAACAGATTGTACAGGCTGAGCGCGGGTTCGTGGTGCTAGCTGGAAGAGGCGGCGTTTTCCCGAAGTGGTCCATTGACGGCTGTTTTCGGTGCTTTTACATTGCTTCCTCGGCGTCCGCTTCCCATACTGGCGGTGAGCTTCATTCATGCCCAGCCGGCGTTTTCTCTTTTCGTTGCGAATTCCAGCATTCCTTCTGATGAGCCTCGCGTTGATTTCAATCGCGCGGGCACAAGGCGCAAAGCAGACGGTTCCCGAAAGCCCGATTCCTGATTCTGACGCCGATCACGTCAAAGAGCGCAGCCAGTGGTTTTTCCGCGGACGCCTGGTCCGCGGGAAATCGTCCGCTGAACTTCGTCGTCGCGCCTATGAGGCGAAGCTCCGGATGCGCATGCAGCACTCCGCGGCTGTTGCCGCCGCTCTCTCCGGTCGCCCGCCAACAGCTCTCGCCGATGGAAATACTTCGATCTCCACCGGCGCATGGACTCCGTTAGGCCCCGTGCCTCTGGCTTCCGACGCGACTGGCAACGGCACGCAGAATTATGGCCAGGTCTCCGGACGCGCGACCTCCGTCGCCATCGATCCTGCAGACGCGACCGGCAACACTATCTATATTGGCGGGGCCCAGAGTGGAGTATGGAAGTCGACCAACGCGGCCAGCAGCACAGCCAGCGGCGTGGACTGGGCCCCCGTCAGCGACGACCAGGCTACGCTGTCGGTCGGCGCAATCGCCATCCAGCCCGGCAATACGAATCCCACTCAGAGCGTGATTCTCGCCGCCACCGGGGAAGCGGACAATTCCGCGGACTCCTATTTCGGCCTCGGAATTTTGCGCTCGACGAACGCCGGAACTACGTGGACGCTGGTCTCCACCGCCAATAGCGGCACACTGTCGTTCAGCGGCCTGGGTGGAACGCGCATGGCATTCAGCACTGCCAGCGGACAGATGAGTACGGTGGTTTCAGCCATGGCTACCACGTCGGAAGGCTTAGTCGATGGGGCTGTCACCGTCAACACCACGCGTGGCCTCTACACCTCACTCGATGCCGGCCAGACCTGGAACTATGACGCGCTGATCGATCCCGGCGGAGCCACCGACGCCACGTCCGCAACTTCGGTCGTCTATAACGCTACCGCAGGATTGTTCTTCGCCGCGATTCGCTATCACGGCTTTTATTCTTCACCGGACGGAGTGAACTGGACTCGTCTCGCGGTGCAGCCCGGCGGGGCTGCGCTCAGCACTACTGCATGCCCGCCGCAATCCACCTCGAATAGCTACGCCTGCCCCATCTACCGCGCGGAAATCACGGTGGTCCCGGGACGCAACGAAATGTACGCCTGGTATATTTCGCTCACTGCCAACGGCAGCCCCGTCGATGATGGCATGTGGCAAAGCCTCGACGGCGGCGCGTCGTGGATTTCAATTCCCGACACCACGATCACCAATTGCGGCGACATTGACGGCTGCGGCGTGCAACAGGGCGCCTACAATCTGGAGCTGCTGGCGGTTCCGAACGGGGCGGCGACCGACTTGTACGCGGGCGCGGTCAATCTTTACAAGTGCGGCATCACTTCGGTGAATCCCACGTGCGCAACGTCCCCGTTCATCAACCTCACTCACGTTTATGGATGCGACCCGATTGCCGCGCCCTCGCACGTGCATCCCGACCAGCACGCGCTGGCCTACGCGATTCCGAGTTCAGGCAGCGACTCGGGCAACGAGTTGCTGTACTTTGCCAACGACGGAGGCATCTACCGCGCGCTCAACGGATTTTCGGGGCTCAGTACAGGCTCGTGTACGGGCACGAATCAGTTTGACGATCTTAACCAGGATCTGGGATCGATGACGCAATTTGTCAGCTTCTCGCAGCATCCCACTGACCCGAATACGTTGCTCGGAGGAACGCAGGATAACGGCTCTCCCGCAACCAGCCAAGCGACGACGAGCACGAGTTGGGGAAACGTCCTCGGCGGCGACGGAGGCTATAACGCGATTGATCCAACCACGCCAACCAACTGGTATGCCTCGAATCCAGACATTCCTCCCGGCGGCCTCGGCGTTCAGTTTTGTCCCAGCGGGGTGAACTGTAACGACAGCGGCTTCAGCTTCGTGGTGACCAGCAGTACGGTCGGCGGCGATGACGGAGCCTTTTATTTTCCTTATATTCTCGATCCGCAGTCTTCGACGGCGATGCTGGTTGGAACTTGCCGCGTGTGGCGCGGGCTGCGCGCGGGCGGACCTTTCACCGTGGTTAGCCCGAACTTCGATACTCTGGGTTCGGGGACATGCTCGGGGAGCGAAGTCAACCTGGTGCAAGCTCTTGCTGCAGGAGGCGCGACCGACCAGAATGGTTCTAGCATCATTTACGCCACGACCAGCGCACTGGGGCCGCTGGATGGTCCTCTCACTACGCCCGCCGGTGGTAACGTCTGGGTCACGACCGATGCTTCGGCCGGAAGTTCTGCATTTGCCGATGTGACTAACAACGGTCCGCTGGGCAATATCAACCCGAACCAGTTCCCCATATCGGGCGTTGCAATCGATTCGTCCGATGCGACCGGCAAAACTGCCTACGTGACCGTGATGGGATTTACCGGAGGCACCGGCCATGTGTGGAAGACCATCAATGCCGGCGCGGCGTGGACCGATTTCACCGCAAACCTTCCCGACTCGCCGGTGAATGCCGTCGTGGTTTATCCCGCACTGTCTGCGGTCTACGTCGCAACCGACGTCGGCGTCTTCGGCAGTTCAACCTCCGCGGCCAGTTGGACAGAAGTGGGGCCAAGCTCCGGCCCGGGCCAGTCCGGATTCCTGCCCAACGTCGCGGTGACCGCTCTTGCAGTTTTCAATTCCGGTGGCCAGCAGCTGCTGCGGGCTTCCACGTATGGCCGCGGCGTGTGGCAATACAATCTGGTGCTCGCGCCGGACTTTGAAATGTCCATTTCCAACTCTCCGCTGACCGTCAACTTCGGGCAGGTCGCAATCTTCAACGGCACAGCCAGCGCTTTGAACGGCTACTCCAGCACAGTCACCTTAAGCTGCGCAATCTTCGTACCGCCTCTGCCGGGCACCTGCGCTCCGGCGCCTTCTCCGCTGACCCCGGGAATTAACACGCCCTTTACGGTCACAGCCGGCGGGGCAGTCGGAGACTACTATTTCAACGTACAGGGAACCGGCTCCGATGCGAATAACACGACCCACGAAGTGAGCGCCGTCCTGCACGTTCTGAGCAATAGCCCTGATTTCACGCTCAGCGACCCCACCGCGTTCCCCACCGTGAACACCGGCAACAGCGCCGGCAGCGGAGCGATCAGTATTACCGCAGCCAGCGGCTTTACCGGGATCGTCAATCTGACTTGCTCGCTCATTTCGGGAAGCGGAAGTTGCAGCGTAAATCCGAGCACGGTCACTTCTTTTCCCACTACGGCGAACGTCACCGTCAACGCGACAACTCTGAGCGCGGGCAGCTACCAACTGCTCGTACAAGGAATGTCCACGGCCACCAACCACACGCTGCTGATCCCTTTCAACGTAGGGGACTACCAGGTCTCGGGCACGGCAGCGCTGTCGCTCACTCCGGGCGGGCAAGGCGCAGCGACCCTGATGTTCACACCATCGACGTACTACACCGGCAATATCAACGCGACTTGCGTCGCCAGCTCGCTGCCGGGTGCAAGCTGCTCGCTGAACCCGGGGAATCCAATTATCGTCAACCTCGGATCAACCGAATCGCTGGTCGCGACCATTGGCGTGCCCAGCAGTGCCACGCCAGGAACGTACAACGTCAACATCAATACGCAGGATGCGACCGGAGTGCCCAGCCATAATTTCACCGTAGCTGTGACTGTGCAGGATTTTCTCGTTGCTTCCTCGACCGCGAGTCAGACCGTGGCCGCAGGCCAGACCACCGCTGCCTATAACCTGACCGTTCAGCCCTCGGCTGCATCGTTTAACGGTGCAGTGACGCTGGCCTGCCCCAGCGGACTTCCTGCCGGAGCGCAATGTGTTTTCAGTCCATCTACGCCGGTAACGCCAGGAAATACGTCGGCGCCAGTCGGGATGAGTATTTCGACGGGTACCACGACCCCCGCAGGGACGTACTCGATCACGGTGACGGGAACATTCACAGGAACATCCGGCTTACTAGCCCATTCGGTAATCGTATCCCTGGTTGTGACGAGCAGCATCGGGAGCCCCGAACTTCAGCTGGCGGTGATCCAGCCCTTTCCGGCCAGCACCGATGCCGGAACGCAGTCGACTGCCAAGGTGTCGGTGACGCCGACTTACAGCGGCTCAGTCAATGCCACGTGCGACGCTAGCGCTATGCCCGGGGCGCAATGCGCGCTCACGCCGGCAAATCCGGTGACCATCAGCGCGAATGCGGCCGCGGTCTTGACGGTGACGCTGAACGCACCCAATAACGCGCCGCCCGCCGCCTACAACATCAACCTGACAGTCGCGGACTCATCCGGTCAGCCGAGCCAAACCGTGCAACTGCCACTCACGGTGATTACGGATTTCTCCATTAGCTCGGCCACGTCTACTCAAACGGTGACTGCGGGCCAGACCAGCGGCGCCTACCAGCTCGCGGTTGCGCCGAATCCGTCGGGCGCAGCGTTTAATGCTGCCGTGATGCTGGCATGCACGGCCGGACTGCCGGCGCAGGCGCAGTGCATATTCACTCCATCGACGCCGACAACTCCCGGAAACTCCGCAGTCGATGTAGTGATGAACGTTTCTACGGCAACGACCAGCAACGCTGACGTGCGACGGCAGGCGCGAACTGTGCGAATAGAGCCGAGCACAACGCCGAGCACTATGCCGACCTCGAGCATTTCCTGCGCGGCCGTCCCCGGTGTGCCGGAGTATGTGCTGTGGCCGTTGCTGCCGGGAATCGTAATCGGCTGCGCAATGGCGGGCGCACGCCGCGGTGCGAAGCGCAGGCAGCGCCGGTTGGGCTGGTGCACTCTGCTGGCTTCGCTCACGTTCTCTTTATTCTTATTCCTGTTGTTATCTCTGCCTTCCTGCGGCGGGGTCAGTAACGGAGGCGGGGGCGGCACGACGGGCACGCCGACCACCTACGTTATTACTGTGACCGGCACTTCTGGATCTCTCAGCCACAGCACGCAAGTGACGCTTGTCGTAGACTGAGGCGGTTACAGGCCGGCGGTCGCAGTTCCTGATACTTGCAAGCGAAATGACCGACTCTCGCTACAACATAGTCGTCATCGGCGGAGGTGTGGTCGGACTCGGCGTCGCGCTCGAGATCACGCGCCGCTTTCCGCGTCTCCGGCTCCTGGTGCTAGAGAAAGAAGACCGCGTCGCCCGCCACCAGAGCGGACACAATAGCGGCGTGATTCACTCCGGCGTCTACTACAAGCCTGCCTCCATGAAGGCGCGCCTGTGCGTGACCGGAGCGGCGGCCATGATCGAGTTCTGCCGCGAACACGGAATCGCACATAACGTCTGCGGCAAAGTCATTGTCGCCACGCACGTCGACGAACTTGTTCGGTTGGAGGAGTTACGCCAGCGCGGACAAGCCAACGGCTTGACCGGGCTACGTCTGATCGGCCCAGAGGAACTGCGCGAAATTGAGCCGCATGCCGCAGGACTGCAAGCCCTGGTCGTGCCCTCGACGGGAATTACCGACTACGCCGCCGTCTGCGAAAAATTCGCGGAGCTGATTTCCGCGGGCGGCGGCACCGTGCTCACTTCAGCGGCCGCTACCGGCATCCACCGCACGGCCAGCGAAATCGTGATCGAGACGCCGCGGGGCGCGTTCTCCACTACTTCGCTCATCAACTGTGCCGGACTGTTCAGCGACCGCATCAGCCGGATGGCGGGAGACGATCCCGGCGTCATGATCGTTCCATTTCGCGGTGAGTATTATGACCTTACGCCCGAGCGCGCCGCGCTGGTGCGGGCGCTGATCTATCCCGTGCCTGATCCGCGTTTTCCGTTTCTCGGGGTGCACTTCACCCGCCGCATCACCGGCCGCGTCGATGCCGGCCCGAACGCCGTGCTGGCGATGGCGCGCGAGGGCTACCGTCACCGCGACATCAACGTGCGCGACTTGGCTTCCTCACTGGCATTCCCAGGTTTCTGGCGCATGGCCCGGAAGAACTGGCGCAACGGTCTCGACGAATGGCATCGTTCGCTGTCGAAGCCTGCCTTCGTTCGAGCCTTGCAGCGCCTGCTGCCAGAAGTCGGCGAGAAAGATCTGGTGCCCGGCGGCTCCGGCGTGCGCGCCCAGGCGCTGAAGCCCGATGGCTCTTTAGTGGACGATTTCTTGTTTGTGGCTTCCGGGAACGTGTTGCACGTCCTCAACGTTCCCTCGCCGGCGGCCACGGCGTCGCTGAGCGTCGGCAAGGCGATTGTCGATACCGCAGCCGCGAATTTCGCACTCTCGTGAGCCGCGCTGGCAGCCCGGTTCCGGCCGCCAGCTTTCGCAAAGTAGTTCCGCTAGAAAACAAGATGCAACGACATTTGAATCTGCCGCGGACTGCCAATCGTTTTGTTCGTGATGCCCAGGCCGCTGAGCGACGGGCAAACGTACAAGGCAGTATAGGTGGTATCGCACGGCGGAATCGTAGAGGGCTGGCCGACGACAGGGAAGCCGTTGAAGTTGATGTTCTGGCTGACGTCGTCAATGGGGATATCGAAACTCGCCGTGTTCGTCAGGTTGAAGATTTCCATCCTGTATTTCAACAAGACCCGTTCCGTGATCTGCGTGGACTTTCCGATCGAGAGGTCGGCACGCCGCTGCCAGGTTTGCCGGAAGATGTTGCGCTGGCCACTGGCGATGAAGTTTGTCTCGTAAGGATCGTTGCCTGGAATCGCGCCGCCCAGTGCACCCTCACCTAGTAAGGGCAAGCCGAAGCAGGATGCTTTCAGCGCAAACGAGTTGGGGTCGGCTGCATTGGCATGCGCTCCCGAAGACCCGGTCAACGCCTGTTTCGGACTGCAGCCGGAGAGCGGAACCACCGGGTTCGTAATGCCATCATTCACCCCGTAGAAAATACTGCCCACCGCTCCCGAATAATCGACAACGCTATAGGGCTGGCCGCTTTGTATGACCGTCAAACCAGAGATCCCCCAACCGTCGAATAGCATGCCCTTGAGCGAAGTTGCCGGGAAAAACTTCGGCAGGTCGTAGGTGTAGGTGAAATTGATGACGTGCTTGCGGTCGAAGTCGGAGAGTCCGTAGCCGGAGCGCAAATCCAGCGGGTTGTTGCCGTTGTAGAACAGTCCCATGGCGCTTTGCTCGTCGGTGGCATGAGAAAAGGTATACGAAGCGCCGATGGAGAAGCCATGGCTCATACGCTTCTCGAAGTGAGTTTGAAGCGCGTTATAAGCGGAGATTCCGGCCGCCGTGTAAGACTCCGACTCGGCGGAATAACCGATGTAGGGTACTCGCAGGTCGACATTGCCGCCCTCAAAGTTTTGCTGGTAGGGCTGGCCGTTGGGAAGCGTGGCGGGTGCGAAGGTGGACGCGTTGGTAAGAATGGAATAACCGTAAGTGTAGTCCTGTTCGACCGGCGTGCCGGCCCGAATGGGAGCGCTCGGCGAGGCAATATCCGCCTGGTTGAAGGGCAATGGAACGACCCCATGGCGACCCAGATTGCCAACATATCCGATTTCAAAGACGAGATCATTGCGAGGCTGCCATTGAATGTCGAGCGTCTCGTTCATGCTGTAAGGCAATTTGTTGGCGCGGTTGTAATCCGCGAACGAGAACAGCGGGGACCCGCTTTCAATGTCGCCGGCGTTGGGGAGGTTCAAATAAGCAGGATTGCCACTGGGTCCCGGCCCCAGCGTACTGCCCCACGGAGCCTCGAAACTGCTGCAATAGGAATATCCGAAAGTGCTGCACGACTGCTGATTCACCCAGGGAGGAGTCTGGTTCACGCCGAATGGACCGCCGGCGATGACGCCCGAGGCAAAGCCCGGGGAAAGGTAGGTGAAGAGTTCACCGCGATCGTAGTACAGACCCCAGCCGGCGCGAACCACAACCTTGTCTTTGAACGCCTGAGGGCTCCAAGCCACGCCCACGCGGGGCGCAATTCCCCATTGCCGTCCGGTCAGAGTCGAATCACTGACGCCCTTCGTCGGGAAATCAGGATTGTTCCCGGCGATGATGAAACCGTTGCTAGTGATGGTGTCCGAGGTTGCGTCATAGCTGTAGTGTGACGGATCGAAATTGAAAATGCGGCCATTCTTTTCCTTCATACCGCCGTGATAATCGAAGCGAAGACCGCCGCTAAAGCTGAGGTTGGGACGCACTTGAAACTTATCCTGAACATACCAGCCGGTTTCGTTCGAACGGTAGTAACGGTTGGCGTCGCCCTGCAGGAAGGTCGTAGCGATGAATCCGTCCGCCGTGTAGGTGATGGGTGAGCCGGTGAGGAAGTTGTCCCAGTTGACGAAGCCGATCATGCCCGAGTTCGGTCGTTCATCGCGCGCATTGAGCTGGGTGTAGGAATAGTTTCCGCCGAAGGTGACCGTGTGTTTGCCGTGACTCCAAATCGCATTGGCGGAGGGCATCCAGCGGTTCTGGAAGATGCCGGTGAAAGCGCCCTGCGAAGCCGCTGTCGAGCCGATCGTGGTTCCGGCATTGAAAACGAAGTTGGTATTCAACGGGGAGGAGTTTCCCAGATCGTCCACGATCGTTATGCCCGGAAAAACATTGGAGCCCAGGTTATTGATCCCCACCGATCCAGGCGAGAAGGGCTGCCCGATCGTGCTGTAAACCTTTTCGCGAATGAAGCCAAACACTTCTGCGACGCTGAAATTCGGTCCAAAGGATTGAGTATTCGTGATGGAGGCAACTTGACTGCCCGCGTCCAGGCGTTGCGGGAAGCCTTCGACCGCCGAGTACCCGAAGGGCGCAATCGTGGGATCGTGCTGATAATAATATTTCAACGATAGAGTGTCCTTGGAAGTAGGCTGGTAGTCGAGATTGGCAACCGCCTGATCCGTTATGAAATAGGCCGGGTCGGTGAGGAAAACATTCTCCGGAAAATTCAGGGTTGGTACGAAATTGGGGTTTGCGGATGGGAACAGAAGCTGGCCATTGGGCAGAGTCGTGTTCAACAACTGCAGCGCAGTCGGATCCACGCCGGCAGCTGTGAGACAGGGTGTTGTGTTGCCCGGGGTGCCGCAACCAGGTCTGAAATTCGCGTTGTCAACCGCCGCCAGTGCGGCCGCACTGCGATCGGAGCCCAGGCCGGTAGGCACGGCCGTCCGCGAAGTTCCTATCTCCAGGTCGGAAGCGTGCGTGTGCTGGTAGCTGATAAAGCCGAAAAGCTTGTCCTTAATCAGCGGACCTCCCAACGTTCCACCCACCGTGTAGCGATGCAGGTCGGGTACATCTTCATTGGGCGGGATGTTGGCGTCCTGCTTGTAGAAATAGGGGGCTGCATTCCACGCGCTGGTTCCGAAGTGAGCATAAGCCTCGCCATGAATGGAATTGGTGCCCGAAGCGGTGCTCATGTCGAGATGGGCGCCGCTGGTCGAGCCTTGTTGCGCGTCGTACATGGACGTATTGACGCGAAACTCCTGAATGGTCTCCGGGGCAGGCGTGGGCAAAGCTTGGCCGATGGCCAGATACGGGGATGCCGTGCTCTGAATGACTTGCGCCGTGGTGCTGCCGGCACCTGAAACGCCGGTGTTGTTGACGATGCGCGCCGAAGCTACCGAGCTCGTACTCTTGCCGTTGAAAAGATTGCTGGCGTCGACGCCGTTCAGCAGAAAAGTATTGCTGGTGTCGCGCTGCCCGTTGGCCCAGATCGGCTGATTCCCCAGCCCTGCGTTGACGCCAGTACCACTGGGCAACTCCGCGCTCACTCCCGGAGAAAGAATGGCCAGTCCAGTGAAACTGCCCGTCGGTAGGGGCACTTCCTCGATCTGATTTTGTTCCAGTATGTAGCCGTTCGTGGTGTCGACCGCATTCATGGCCGGCGCTGCCTCGACGTCAACGGTGGTTCCAACCTGGCCAACCTTCATGGAAACATTCAGCGTCGCGGTTCGATCCGCCTGAACCGGAATCGAAGCCAGTCTTTCGGTTTGGAATCCGTCATGGGCAACCGTGACGGTATAAGTGCCGATGGGAAGGTTGACGAAGTCATACGCGCCGTTGCCATTCGTTTTCAGCGTGCGCGTCAGCTTGGTCTGATCTCCGACGATGGTGACGGTCGAGTCGGGCAACACGCTGCCGCTCTTGTCGGACACGGTTCCGGTGATGCCGCCCAGAGTCTGCTGCGCCGCGGCGCACAGAGAAAGCTGCAGCAGCACGGCCAGCAGGGAAATGCCCAGCTTCATCTTCGTTGCCGTCATTCTCGTCGCCATCAATCTCGTCGGCATCAATGTGGTCGGCATCAATCTCGTCGCCATCAATGTGAACCTCGTCAGGGTTAGAAACGCAATGTCAGAAACACAATGTCAGAAACACAAATCCAACGCCGCCCGCTCCCGGCCGCGGACTGCAAACTGACTATCGGACTCTCTGCGGCGTGGCCGGGGAGCTGGTTGGCTCCACGCTTGCTCGTGCTGTGTTCCGCACAGCTCTGCACTGTCAGGCTGGAAAACTATGCCGCCAAATGTACGCGAACTCCGTAGAAAGCGGAAGCCACCGGCCCAGTGAAAATTCTTTTGACCTGAATCACTAATTTTTATGGCTGGCTTAATAGCGCTATGACGGCTCAGTGGTCTGTGCCACCCCAACTCGTTTGCTTCTCCCGCGGATAAGAAACCACCCCAATCCGGCAATCAAATAAGCGAGATAGATGTAAGGCAGCTTGCCGTAAGGACCTTCGGGCACCGGATAAAGATTGCCCAGGAGAGCCAGCAACATGGCCACCGCAGCCAGCCAGGGGACAATCTGCGCGCCCCGGCTGAATACCCGATACTGCCGCAGATAGCGCGGCAGTCCTACGCACACCAGCGCATAGGCCACGATGAAACCGTAAGTCGCGAGCGAGCCCATCCAGCCATACACATCCAATCCGCTGGCTCCGCGATAGGCCAACACCGCCACCGGCAGCACAGCCGCGATGCCGGTGATGACCACGGCGCGGCTGGGAGTGTGATTGCGGGCGTGAGTCGCGCCCAACGATTCATGCGCCAGTCCGTCGTGCGCCATCCGCAACAGCACGCGCGCCGCAGCCGTAATGCAGGCCAGAGTGCCTGCAAACAAACTCACCAGCGCACCGATGTCAATCAGTAATCCCAGCACCGGCACGCCGCCCACTCTCGCCAGCACGTACATGGGAGCCTGGCTTGCGCCCAGATCTTCACCCACGGAATGAAATCCCATGACCTCCGCGTAAGCGCAGATGGTAAAGAAAGCCCCGGCCAGAACAGAACTCTGAATTACCGCGCGTGGGATCGTTTTGAGCGGATCGCGAGCCTCCGCGCCCAAGGTGGTCGCACTTTCAAAGCCCACAAAACTAAACAGCGCCAGTACCAGGCCGAGTCGGAGTCCGCTTCCGGTCATGCCGCGTAGGTGAAGTTGATCGCCATCCAAATGCCAGCCGTGACGAAAGAGCACGAGTGCGACCACGACCACGATCACTGAGACCGATGCGGCTTCGATCCACAACATGAGCCGCGCTGAAATCTTTACATCGCGATAGGCGATCCAGATCGAAACCCCCGTCACCAGCAGGGACAGCAATACGGCAGAGAAAACGTGGCCCGTGGCATCGCGCAACAACACGTTGGCGTAGTGGTAGAAGCCGCCAATCACGCTCGATCCCGTAGCCACATACGCGAGCAGCAGACTCCAGGCTACGGTCGCCGAAAGCCAACGCGGCAGCGTCATCGAGGCGTAGGTGTACAGCGATCCCGGAGACGAAGAGTGACGCGCATAGCGCGCAATGCACAATGCGACCAGAAAAATTGCGACCGTGGCCAGAACGTACGCGAGCCACGTCCCGTCGCCTGCGAGCGCGCAGACTAAGGGAATGGTTGCCGCCGGCGTTGTGGTCGGCGCCACAGTCGAAACGGACTGCGCCAGAGTCTCCAGAGGAGAAAGAATTCCGCGCCGCAAGCCGTAGTCCGCGCCTTGCATAGGCTCCGGCGGTGTAGGCTCCATGAGTTAGGCTGCTCCTTCGTCGAGCAAATGCGATTGGCGTGGGATTGTACAACACGCGCAAAAAGACTCATCCGCCGACGAGACGCGCGCGGACGAATGCAGCTAGAAGAAAAATCAATTGGTGCGAATTAAAAAGACGCGATTGCCAATTTCACCTTCGTGCTAACGTGAATTTCTGAACAACCGATTTCGACTCGGAGAAATTCGGGCTCGTTTCCAGCGTGATCAGGAGGTCGATTTGAGAGCGTGTCCCAATACCAAGTGCGTAACGTTTGGCCGCATCGTCTACTCGGTTGCGACCCGTTGTCCGCTCTGCAAGTGGGACCTGAAGAGTGTTCTTCCCGCCAGCGAGACAGCGCCTCCGAAGCCGGATCGGCAGATGCCCGCGCCGCGCTGAGGCCTGTGCGCGGGTTCCTTCGTGTTACTTAGTGTCCTTCGTGGTTGAAGATTTCAATCCCCACCACTACCCAACTCCACCGCTACTTTCCGATATCTTCATTCCACAGCTCGGCATGTGAGCTGATGAATTCGCGCATCATGCGAATGCACTCCTCGTCGTCAAGAACCACCACGCTGGTGCCATGTTGCCGGAATAGGTATTCCGCGCCGAGGAAGTTTCGATTTTCTCCAATGACCACGCGGGGAATCCGGAACAGCAGGGCCGTACCCGCGCACATGATGCAGGGACTCAACGTGCTGACCAGCGTCAGCTCCGCCCAATCGCGACGTCGCCCCGCGTTGCGCAGGCACACTGTTTCCGCATGCGCCGTGGGATCGCCGCTCTGCACGCGCAGGTTGTGTCCCCGGGCCACAACCTGACCTTGCTGGTTCGCCAGAACCGCGCCGATCGGCAACCCACCTTCACGCAGCCCTTTGCGCGCTTCTTCGAGAGCCTGTTGCAGTAATTCGTTATCGTTCATCTGAGAGATTTGTGATTGTTCGCGAGTCTGATTGGTCGAAGATTCAAACGCTTCCCGTGGAGAAGTTCGCCGAGTTCACGGTGCGCCGGCTTCCACCATCGAAGCCTCTGGACAAACACTCGTTCGGTTCCAGACAAAATATTGGTGCGAAAGGGGGGACTCGAACCCCCACGGTTTTACCCGCCAGATCCTAAGTCTGGTAATCTATTTCACTTGCCTCTTTAGAATCAACGCGATATGCTGAACCAGTGTCGTAATTGTAGGCACGATGTAGGCAGCGAACTTTTGGGAGGCCCAATGTCTCTGTACAAGCGCGGTGGCATCTGGTGGTCACGTATTGTCAGGAACGGCGAACGCATAGATCGTAGCACCAAGCAGAAAACCAAAGTCGGCGCACAGAGTGTCGAAGCCCGTTGGCTCACTGCCATCAATGATACAGGCGAACTCTCCACAGTCAAGCAGGTGCGCCAAGAACGGCCAATGAACCTGATGATGTTTGAAGACAAGTTTTTCGCGTATCTGAAGAACAATGTCCCTTCTCCACGCACGCTGGAGTTCTACAAACAAGCGTACAGGCCACTGCTCTTCTACGGTATGGGTCTGACTGATGTCTACCTCTCACAGATAACACCTGCCGTGATCGAAGGCTGGGTGCAGCAGAGACGCAAGATAGTATCGGCCACACGGGTCAACGCCTCACTGCGTACGCTGCGGCGTGCGCTCAGGGTCGCTGCGGAATGGAACCTGATCAGGAAGGCACCGAAAATCAAACTGCTACCGGGAGAACGCCAGCGTGAGTTCGTCATCAAAGAAGAACTGCTCACGGAAATGCTGGCCCACGAAGACTGCACACCATTTCTCCGCGATGCTTTGCCGTTCTTGATTGACACTGGTCTGCGGATCAGTGAAGCGTGTGCTCTGCAATGGCAGCACGTCGGTCTGGAGCCGAAGTCGGGCGCAACATTGGGTTGGGTCTACGTTGAGAAGGGTAAGAGCAAGTACGCCAAACGCCACGTTCCACTGACGACCAGAGCACGAGACATTCTGGAGAAGATCAAAGAAAAGTTAAAGTCCAAGTGGGTAACGTTGGACGGTAACGATGCTAAACATTTTCAAAACTACATCGCGGAGAAATATGTGTTTCCTGCTAAAGACAACACTAGTCAGTTGTCGCGCCACTGGGCGAGCGAGCAGTTCAGGACTCTGCGCGATGCGATGAAGCTGCCAGACGACTGCGTGGTACATAGCACGCGCCACACATTTTGCACGCGCCTTGGGGAGAGCGGCGTTGGTGCTTTTGAAATCCAGAGGCTGGCAGGGCACAGCAGCATTGTGATTTCTCAGAAATACGTACACCCAACCCCTGCGTTGCTGGAGAGTGCAATCGGAAAGATGGGACAGGTTAACGGGTTGAATGGTGCGGAGAACAGGACTTGAACCTGCACGGCCTTGCGGCCACTGGCTCCTAAGGCCAGCGCGTCTGCCAATTCCGCCATCCCCGCATCCTCTGAGAGTTTAACATTCGCCACCAGACACCGCGCAGGTCAGCTACGTGGACAATCTGGCCGCGAGAAGATTTTCTATCCGCAGTCGTTCTAATCCATCCTTGCCGAAATGAATTCCCCTTCCCCCTCCATGCCTCTTATCGCCCATAAGTTCCTTGAGGGGGAAACGCCGATCACGAATAGTCGGACCTTTTTGATTATCTCTATCCTTCATTGCCTCAAAAGCAATCAGGTCGGCTGCTTGCAGAGGAAGCACGTTCCACGTGTCCTTTTCAATAGAATCGAATATTTCAGCGTCAAGCAAATTCGACGCTCTCAAGCGGTCGAAGGTGCTCACCATGTGCTGTGAGACATTGCCGCGCTCATATACGACCTGTACTGTCGGGCACGCATCCAGCATCTTTGCCTCCCGTACTATCTCTGGAAATAGCAGCCACGCCAGCGCTGCATAAGATTCTCTATTGACGCGATCCTCTTTAATCTCTGGATAGACTTCTAACAATTCAGATTTGTTCAAAGTGATTCCAAGTATATGGAGATGATACTTATTGATGATCGATAGCAACTCCGCTACGAATGTTTTTTTCTCTTCTACGCTCCAACCCTCAAATTCGCAGTGGAGACTCTCGCAATCGCTTGCATGATACCGTGATATACACTTTCTTCCAGCGCGTTTCAGTTCTCGGTTCTTGCGTTCTAGGCATCTTTTCCAGTCTCGATTTACCCACGTCCACTCAGTTCCTTTGGCAATGGCACATCCTAATGCGAAGGTCTTGTATTGTCCGGCGCTCTCATCGATGTAGGCACGCACTACCACAAGAATCTCCTTAGAGAAACCACCCCTTCCATCACAAACCAATGCTCCCGATTGGCGGAATTATCCCACGCCGCACGGAGCCAGCCCGGAGAAATCCCCAGCGGCTCACCAGCAGGAAGACGGGTGGAAAGCCTCGAAGAAGGAACGGTCGTTAAGCCCTGAGTTGGTCGATGTTGTCGCCCAGTTGCAGGTTCATCAGTTCGTCTAGTTTGAACGGTTCTCCCGGTTCGTGATTCGCTACGATCCACTCCAGTTGTTCCTTCTTTGTGTGCGTGACCAAGAACACCGACCTGTCCTCAGCAAGCAGATCGAATTGTTTTCGCAAGTCTCCTGACCAATGTTTTAGAGCCAGATTCAGAGCACGTCTAATCTCGTAAACCGCAGCGTCTGCTGCCTGTAGTGCCACACACTTCTTCTCATCGGCGCTAGAGAATGTCCCCATATACTCGGCGGCAACAGGGTTTGTAGCTATCAAATGTTTGTATGCTGGCTCGGCAAGATCGCTATGCTCTTCGTCCTCGTCACAAACAAACGCGACGCTGTGGCGAGGCTCACCATCACCCACCTGTTTCATAGCCCAAGCGCATTGAATCATTGCTAGGTCGTATGCCAATCAGTACGGAGTTTTACCCAAAATAGCTTTGGCCCTCGCATCCTTGATCACGTCGTAGAAATCAGATTGCACAATTCCTGTTCCTTGGACGCAAAGGAAATTGCGATTGTCAAAAGGTACGGGGTGGCCGATGAGTCTGAAAAAGTCGTGACTGATGGAATCCAGCTTGGACCGCTCTGAGTCAGTTTTGTTCTTCGGATCAACAACAAACTTCGCAAATTCACCCGTCCCGTTCTGACAGTCAGATGCCTTGAAGAACCTGAGACCTTCACGCATGAGGAGTTTCTCCCAGCCGCGTTCCAGTTCAAAGACAGGCACGCCCTTGCCCAGAAATCCTCCTACTGCGAAGATTCCTGAGGGATGCTTGTCAAAACTCTCGTCCATGTAAGAACCAATCATCATGGAATGAAAACTGCTTGACTTGATGACTTACGTGGGGCTGAACTCAACGCAGCCTCCTACGCCGTTACGAAAAAAGACTACTCTGAGCGGGGGATACGAATTAAGGCAGTCTTCGACAGACATCGCTTGGTCCCAACAGGCTTTGTGCTTCGTGAACCACGATGTCAGGTCATTCCACCATCCGACGATCTCTTTGCCCACGGTATTCCCGGAATCGAAAGGAACCCGCTCCCCTCTGTCGGTCAGGTTTTTCGTGCACTTAAGACATCTAGCCTGAACTTGGCCAACGCTAGCGGCCAGTCCCCATGGGTCATTCAGACCGACGGGACTGTTGTACACGTAGCGATAGAAATTCTGACCGCCTATGAACCCGATTGGATCTTCAGTGATGAACCTGCCAAGACTTTTGTCGTAGTAACGTGCTCGGTAGTAGGAAATCCCGGTTTCTATGTCGAAGTTTCTACCGGTGAATTCAAATGGATTTGTGAGCGGGCCTGTTGAAACCGTCAGCTTGCCGAACGTATCGTACGTGTACGTGTCGGCAAGAGCCGCAGCCGAGTTGCTCAACGATGTAACTGAATTGATCGCATCCTGCTCGTAATAGCTGACTGTCCCAGCGCGATACTCCGCGAGCGGCTGGTCTATGTCAAGACTCTGAGCATAGCGTGTGAGGACATTCGCGCTGTTGTCCACCTCTTCAATAACGTTCGCGTTGGCGTCCATCCCGTCATAGAGGTAATTCGTGGTTCCGAGCGGACTGGACTCTTGAATCCGTCTGCCAGCACGCTCAGCAGATGCGACACTCCGTCGTAGCTGTAGCTGGTGTTCACCCCGTTCGGGCCGCGTCAGCTGCGTTCTCCGGCTCAGCGCATCGTAGCTGAAGCCGCAGCAGTTCCTCGATCTTCACCCGGCCTTCACCTCTCCTGGGATCGAACGCCGTGAGCGTCACCTTCAACGTTCCGTCCGGGGTGGTTACGCTGTCGTTGATATTCACCTGTCCACGTCCTAAGAACCCGAAACTCGGCTCCATAGGACCTAAAACCACCCAGCTTCGGGACGCAGATTGGATCGGTGTGGGTGTTCCGCTGGAGCGAGGAAGTGAATGGACAGCGGCAGCCAGCACAAAGATGTAATTGGCACGACGAAAGAATTCCCAACCGAAGCGGCAGCGAACAAAGAAGCCGATCGGCGACGATGCCAGCTCAACGAACACAAAGAGTACCTGAGCCTAAAGGCGATTACGTTTGGGGAACTCATCAACCACTACGTCAACCACGAACTACAACGCTTATCGAGATCGGCTCGCAAAGCAAACAAGTCGTACATCAAAAACTGGATCGAACCGAAATGGCACGGTCTTAGAGGAATTGCTATACGGGTGCGGTGAATTGCTATAAGCTGCTGTGTTCCTAGGGGTTACAGGTCTAAACGTAATCGTTCATCTCAATTCATAGCTCTGGCCGGTGGGCACAAATTTGGGCACAATCTATTGCGCCTCCTACAGCGGCTCGCGCACTTCCCTTCCCGCCGCGCCGACCGGAACCGGCGCGCCATCCGCCAGCCGTGGCGGTCGCGGTTACTCGCAGTTTCCCCCAGGGCAAGCCTTCTCAGCTTCCTCAAGATATTGCGTCCAATCGGTCGCGATGCCCTTTTGTGCGTCGGGCAGCGATATCTTTCCATCACGGACCTGCTTGGCGAGGAAGTTCTCAACCGTGTCCTTCCTCTTAAAGAATCTTTGTTCCAACGCAACATGCGAAGGTCCGCACTGGGGCCAAATATTGTCTAGACTATCTGCCCCGCCAAGCTCCAACGAGATCAGGTGATCCAGTTCACAGATTTGATTCTCGCCCGTGTTGTTCGCTGGTTTGGCGAGTCCGTACCAGTGATAAGTCTTTGCCTTGTCCTGTGGTTGAGTGTCCTGATCGCGCACGCATCCGGTTCTGAAGTTCGGTTCCTTCATTACTTCAAGAGTCAGTGTTGGATTGACCGCACCTGGCGTGCAAGATGGATCGGGAATCAAGAATCCGTTCTTGTTTGAGATGGAGCATTTGTCGCTCGGCGGGAGACTAACATCTCGCAGAGCGTGATCGCCATGCACGTCAATTTCAGGAGGGCAATCGGCGGGTCGGTGCCGTTCAGCCACTTGGCTTAGGGCGAAAGAAAGCGTGAGTGGAATCAGACAAAGACAGCTAGCGAATCGCATAGTCCTCCTCCGAGGCTCGGGATTCGCAGCCCTCAACACGCGGCCCCCTCCGCTGCGTCAGGGCAGATTTTATGACGCTACTCCGGATTGCTGCAACAGAACATCGCTCTGCCGTCCGAATCGTGCCTGCCGTAAACTATGGCCACGATGACCCGCAACCTCCGCGTAACGAAGTGGCTTGGTCAGATTCCTGCTGTAGGCGTCTGTTCAGATTGCGGGCGTGAGTTCAAAGTGCCGCTGCCCTTGCTCAAGCGCACATCCGACGCGCAAGAGAGTCTGCGAAAGCAATTCGCGGAGCATGTGTGCGCCGGTCGCGTCGATGAGCGAAGTGGCTGATAGCGTCCGTTATCATTAACGAGGGTCAAAGTCAGACGCTGCGAGGACAGGCGATAATGGCGTTCCTGCTATCTTTTCTGCTCGGTTGTGTCGATGGGCTACGCTCCCTTACGGCTCCCGCAATCATCTGTTGGGCGGCGCATCTCGGCTGGTTGCATTTTGCTGGAACGAAGTTCGCCTTCATTGATCATTGGCCTACGCTCACGGTGTTCACGCTGCTGGCCATTATCGAGCTGGTCTTGGACAAGCTCCCGAATACCCCGGCGCGGACAGCACCTGTGGGCCTGATCGCGCGGATTGCTTTTGGAGGGCTAAGCGGTCTGGCCCTCACTACAGGTGCTGGAGGGTCCGTGCCCTTGGCGGGGCTGATCGCTTCAATAGGTGCAATTACTGGAGCGTTCGCCGGGTATCGCATCCGCCGCGCGGCAGTATTCAAGGCGCACGTGCCGGACCCGGTTGCGGCGATTGCAGAAGACGTGATTGCAATTGCAAGCGGCTTGCTCATTGTCTCGCATGTCTAACCAGCTTGGCTGATTTGCAACAGCCACACTTCCGCACTCGCGGCTGGAAGCACTCCGCGCCGTCAGCTCTCTACCTTCTACTTAACCAATCGCACAGCGCGTGGTACGACTTGGCGTAAAACTCGATGTGACCGCACTCTTCACAGACGCCAATCGCGACCTCGACCGAATAGACAGCACGGTCGGGAGTCCGCGAGATATCCAACTCCACTACGCCGCTTGTTCGAGTGGAATGCTTGCATTGTGTGGCAGCCATTTCCCGTCCTTTTGGCAGCCTGTCTCAGTTGGTGTCACTTTACACCTTCGAGTGGATTTGGAGGACAGAGAATACGGGGGCAGAGCGGTTAGGGTGAATGCCCGCGCAGAATCGAGGATCAATCGAGCAGGAACTCTCTGCCTACGCTGTGGGATTTTTGGTGGGCGAAGATTCGGACGGTGGGGGCTGAGGCTTCGGAGTTCTGTGCGACTGAAACTCAATCATTCGCATCGTTTCACGCCAAGTGCATAAGGCCTGAACGAATAGCATGCTAGCGAGGATCGCTGTCGATGCCCACCACTTGCAGGTTTGCGGAATCGAAAGGAAGGGTGCAAAGACGTGCGCGAGTAGAAGGGCAACGATTGAGTTAGCGGCCACATAGAACGCATTCCATCGACGCACAATCCACTTGTGAACACCTGGGTTCAATAGTTCGTGGTCAAAGGTGAATCCCGCATAAATAGTCTGCCTCTTGTCCATCAGGCGATTACTACCAAGCTGCCCCCAGATGCGCTCTAGCGCGGAGTGGCTAAGCTTGATTTCGTAGCTCGGAGTTCGGGAAACCAGAGCTAGCAGCCTGAGTATTATTACCGAGACAGTGCCTATCAGGTATCCGAGGGGCACAACCACCACCGCTGTCGCGGCGAGTACCCCGAGCAACTCCTTGGTCATTCCGAGTGTGAAGATCGACGAGAGATTGCAACCCCCGAGATACGCCCCCCACAAAAGCCAACCAATCAGGAAGAACGGGGGTATTGCGAAGCGGATTGCTCTTTCTTCATCCATTGTTCACACGTGCGTTGCGTCAAAACAGTCTGCGTTTTGTGCCCGCTCAGTATACGGTACGCAGATCTGTCTCAATACCTCCAGAAAGGCGGATTGAAGAAGTGACGGCTGACCAGATCGAGGCGGTTGTGTTGTTGGCGCAGTAGGTCGTCGCTGGAATGGCACCGCGATGGTCGTGCGACTCTGCCATAATCTCCCCATGTGCGGTCGCTACCGACTCTCGCGGCGTAAGCAAATCATCGAAGACCACTTCGACAGCGTGTCCGGTGAAGAAGCCTGGAGCCCGCGCTATAACATTGCTCCCACGCAGCCGGTCCCTATCATCCGCCAACATCCGAAGGAACCACGCCCCGAGCTGTCGTTAGCCCGGTGGGGCTTGATCCCGTGGTGGTCGAAGGATGCGTCGGGCGCGGCCAGGATGATTAACGCGCGCTCGGAGACAGCGGCAACTCTACCAGCCTTTCGCGATGCTCTGAAATCCCGCCGCTGCATCGTTCCCGCTGACGGCTTCTACGAGTGGAAGCGCATGGGGAAAGAGAAACAGCCATATTGCTTCGAGGTTAACGATGGCGAGCTATTCGCGTTCGCTGGGCTATGGGAGCGCTGGAAGGACGCAGCGGGCAAGACGTTGGAGACTTGCTCGATCCTGACAACAACCCCGAACGCAGTGACCTCAGCCGTTCACGACCGCATGCCAGTCATCCTTAATCCAGACGCCTACGACCTGTGGCTCGACCCTGGATTCGTGGATGTGGGTGCGGTGTCCGAGTCGTTGAAGCCTTACGATGCGCGGCTGATGAGAAGTTATCCCGTGAGCGCGCGGGTGAACAGTGTGGTAAATGATGGTGCGGAGTGCTGCGCGCCCGTGGAACCGGCGGAGAGTCAGGCGGGGCTGTTTTAGGTTGAGGCCATACGACAGGCAACGAATCTCTCTGGATGCAAACTTTTCAAGCCGCGTCCCGGAGAAGTGCGTGACCAGACGACGACCAGCGGTTAAGATGATTGCGTGCTGCTCGTCATATTTGGCGCTGGTGCTTCCTACGACTCTGTGACCCACCGTCCGCCGCCAGCCGCGAACTTCCTGGCCGCGACTAACTCTACCCGAGTCCAGCACTTGGGATCACACGAAGAATTCCGACCTCCGCTTGCCAGCCAACTGTTTGACGACCGACCGCTGTTCGTGCGAGTCATGCAAAATTACGCGGCTTGCAAACCGCTTGTTAACCTGCTGCGAGGTGATGTCCGGGTTGAACAGCAGTTAGCGAAGTTCGAGGAAGAGGCTAAGACTTTCCCAGTACGCCGCCGCCAGCTTGCCGCGATCAAGTACTACCTTCATGAGGTGATGTGGTCCTGTCAGAACGAATGGCAAAATGAGCACAAAGGGATCACCAGCTACCTGACTTTCTTAGATGCTATCGACCGATGGCGATACGAGAACGAGGAGCGAGTATGCATCGTGACGTTTAACTACGACACGATCGTTGAAGCATCGATGCTCGAACTCTGGGGCTGGAACTTCGCTGACCTGAACGCTTATACATCCCAGCCCAACTACAAGTTGATTAAGTTGCACGGTTCTGTCGATTGGGGACTGGAGTTGCGCGGCGTCCGAGGATACGGATCAACTGCGGAGATCATCGACGGTGCCATCGTCGGTCTCGAAGTCTCCGACCTCTGGGAAAAGGTGACCCACAACATGAAGAACCAGAACGGTAGAGTTGACTTCCCGGCGCTCGCGATCCCCGTTGAAAAGAAGAGCGAGTTCGCCTGTCCGCCAGACCACCTAAGTGCGCTGGCCGATGCGATTCCCCACATCACCACGATCATCACCATCGGGTGGCGCGCGACGGAGCAACACTTCTTGAGGATGTTGAAGGCACCGCTCACAGGGTTACAGGGTAATGTCGATCTGATGGTCGTGTCGGGGGACCTCGGTGGGGTGACAGAAACAAATACAAACTTAGGTCTTGTGAATCCACCTTCCGGTCGCCGATACGTGACTGTAGACAGCGGATTCAGCGGCCTCATACGGAACGTCGGAGCGTTGGAGAGATTCCTCTATTGATCCGATCTCCACGATCCGAGAGGATAATGTGGTGACCCAGGACGCAGCCATCGATGCGCAGGCCGTCTTAGCCTCACCGGCACGAACGTGCAATATCAGTCCAACTACAGTGCTAGTGACACGCCGTCTGGCACGCCGTTAACATCCTCTAGCCGCACGGGCCGAATACTTCTACAGGGACAATCCAGCAGTGAGAAGGAAGATAAACATGTGCCAGGTCTGGGCATTTGTTCGGAGCGTCTTTATAACTAGGAAGACACTTGCAGTCGCACTGGTACTCGTCGCTTCGGCCTCGGCTTGGGGACAGATCAAAATCTCAACGATTACCGATGAAAGTACCGATTCATCGAAAGCGGTAATGGCCGATCTGCGATCCAAGATAGTCGGTCGCCCGAAAGCGTTTTCGCTCGTAAGCAATAACGACCTGGATGGCGGATTAGTCGTTACCGCTGATTGTATGCCGCGAAAGTCGAGCGGAGCCTTCGTGTGCTTCTACACGTCGCACTACGCGGGTCTCGCGGGAAAGACTTTCATGGGCGGAGGCATCTACGTCGCAGCCACATCAGATGAGATGGCGGACAACCTTCTTGCCTGCATCGCGCAGGACGTTGTGGAACGATGGGACGGCACAGTCCGCAGCAACGCGATTGAAAGCCTTGAGGCTTGCTTATTTCTGACGCAGTCAAGTTGCAAAGTGCCGGGACAGTTGGAATCGGAGTTAAAGACCAAGATAATCAATCTCTCTCAATATCTCCAAAAAGGCGGATTGAAAAGGTGAATGCCGACCGCCTCATTCAGGCCCAAATGAAGGGAGACAAAATGACAAGCACATCTTCGGCCATCTACGCGCGCCTAGCTCTGGTTGCTTTTGTTTGCTGCCTCGCTTGCTCTCCATCCTCCGCAATAACGATTAACAGCGCAGTTGCCGTTGGGCCTCAACTGACGATCACTGGGACTGGATTTTCTGGAAAGCCACCGTCGGTAACATTCAATGGGTCGGAGCTAACCGTCAATAGCAGCACGGCGAAACAAATCGTCGCTACGATTGATCCCTTACCTCCTGCCGGTACCTACCGAGTAGTCGTTAAAGCGGGAACAGCCTCTGACACGGTCTACGTCACACTGTCGAACATTGTAGCCAAGATTTCCTTACTTAATCAGGCCGCCGCGATTCCTCTCACAAACTTATGGACCCCCGCCTTGGAGGGCGTATATCGCGTATCAATCTACATGGTTCAGGTTCCTCCGTTTCCCTCAGGGGGGACACTCGACACTGGAAACGTAACTTTAGAATTCCAATGGACAGATGACTCAGGCACACAATCAGAATTTTCGGGCATCCAGACCTCGACGTCCCTCACTCTTTACGAGTTCGGGTGCGATGGATCACCACCCGGACCGTGCCCAGAGATGCAGGTCCCGTTGGGGGGAGTCGAGTCGCCCGCGTCGCCCGGTGCGGTTTTTATATTGCAAGTCCAAGGGGGAACACCAATCCAATACACGACAGTCTATCAGTCGCCCCCAGACGGACTTGCCTATTACGATCTGTTCATGACCGTCGAACAGATCTGACGCGAAGGGACTGCTGTAGGGCCAAACACTTCTCTAGGGGTGCCATCGAATTCAATCTACGGTAAGGACAACAAAGATGCTTCGGACTATGCGATTGACGCTTGCGGCCTTCGTCGCGCTAACACTCCTGACCGGCACCGTTGCCGCTAAGGTACCCGCTGACGCATGGCAGGCCGGTACGCTTACTGATAGCTCAGAGACTTGGCACTCTCGAACCGTGGGAACGCTCAACAGCAACCACGGGATGCTTATTGGCCGCGAGTATCCAATCATCACTTACACCATCGAGGCCGACACCTTTACCTACGAGGTCGAATTAACCCTTAGGCACAGGGGCGATGATAGGCCATCTCTGACCGTCAACGGCCCAATAAGGTTCGCTATCGTTAAGTCCGACTTCTTCATCAAGGACGAGCAGGGCAAGGAATTTAGGTTGATTCTTGCCAAGAAGACGATAAAGCTGCAACCTGCTGAACCAAAGTAGAGTGCGACAGAGGGAGAACAAGAATCGGTGAGCAACACGGCATCAATCGTCCTGATGGTTCTGTTCGTCGGCTCGATCCTCGCCCTAATGATTCGCAGGCTGGTGCGCGGAAGAAGAATTAAGTCGTCTGGATCTGGGATAAAGTCGGCGGGGGAGCGAGTAGAAGCAATGCCGAATGGGTAAGGCGTACGATAGCTACGACCTCTCTGTGAAAATAGGCGGCCATAGTGATGAAGATGACGATGAGATGGATTGGACTCGTGCTGTTGCTTTCGCTTCCGGCCCTCGCGCAAGTACCGGTTCAGATTGTTAAGGTCGAACCACATTCTCACACGCGCTGTGCTCTTGCGGATATGGCATCGAACGAGAAGGACCCTTGGGGTAGTTGCTTGGTGATCTGGTATACGAACACATCCAGCCAGCGGATAACAGGGATTCGTTTTGACGCGCATTTTGTCAGCGCGTTGAAGGAAGTAGATCCCGCAGTGTACGCGTACGAGAACACAGTAGCACTCAAGCCGGGAAAAGGCATTGCGGGAATCTGGCATGACGGCGTGTTGTGGCATCAATACGGAGATGGAATGGGTGCCGAAGTACAGGTTGGAAGAGTCATGTTCGCGGATGGAACATTCTGGACACCACCGCCACCGGCAGCGGTTTCGACCGCTGCTGCGACTGAACCATCCAAGCCTCCGGATCAACCGGCAGCGCGGGAGGTTCTCCTGAAAACCATCAACGCTCAATTTGCAAAGGAAGGAGTCGCAGGTTACGCAGACATCTCCCATGACAAACTAAGCGTGCATAGTGAACGCGCCAGTGCCGTCCGGTTTCACATGCTTCTCGCGAACGACACGTTTATTTCGAGGATGAAAGACGCTGGCATTTCGGCTTTTGCCTACACCAACGATGCCGACCAAAACCTTCTGTATGACGTAAAGGCAGGACAAGTTCTCACGGCGAGTCCGCAGACAGCCGATTCCAAGTAGTCGCGGGCGGGCCTTGGTTCGGTTAGGCAGCCTTCTTCACCCTCGCCCACCGTGCTCGCTGAGCCGCCGCGATGCGCTTCCTTCCCGCCGCCGAGATCGTTCTCTTCGGCTTCGCCGCGTGACCTACCACCTTGTGCTTTGCCCATCGTGCCTTCTGCGCCAGGCTGATCTTCCTGCGACCGGCTGCGGACATCGTGCGCGTGCCCTTCGAGCTGACACTTCCCAGTGCCGCGAGTGCTTCGTCTATACGCCGGAGTTGCCGCTGCGTGTGTTCACGTTCCTTCTTTAATTGCGCGACTACTGCGATCATGTGCTTCATCGGAACCCCCGCTGGGATGATAGCAGGATGAGGAGAAAACGCGGCCAAACTGAATCCCGCTCTGGGCACTGGTTCTGGCGAGATGCAGAAACATCAAATGCAAACCCGAATCGATCAGGCGCACCCAATAGTAACTCCAGTGGTTCACCAGTCGTTTATGATTTTGCTGTTGACATTCACAGGCTGGCTGCCCTATTGTGCTCCAACAATCAGCGAGCCGGATACGCCACAGAGCGACGGATTCTCCGTTCCGTTAGTGATCCAGCATTCGCTGCTTCCCTTGAAGTATGAATAGACTGGCGTCTCCGACTCGTCGGCGGCGCAAGTGCGGACAAGTAGTCGCATGGGTTAAACCGGCTGTGGCCGGAGGGACCAATCTGTTCATTTCGTCAGGAGGAACCTACATGTCGCGGCTTTCTTTATCCTCAATCTTTTTTGCGTTGCTTTCATTCGCCGCACTCGCGGGCGCGCAGGTCGCTCCTGGAGCGCCAAGCTTCGTGCCCCAGGACTGCCACGAAGTCGATTGCGTTGACTTGCTGAACAATGTTGTATCGCTGAACCTTCCGGTGAGGTCCAAGTCTGGGGCGTTTCCATTCAGATACGGGCTGAATGGAAGCTACTTCGAATCTGTTACTGCAACAAATACTTGGCAACCTAGCGTTATTTCGTCGACTCCGTTCCTTGTTCCCCTGAGCCAGACAGCCAGTTTTCCGGGCGTGGACGGTTGGGGCGGGAACTCCACAGTTAGCGCTAACTGTCCGTCCGGACCCCCTTACGAGGGAGCGCCCACCACTAAGTTCTTTAATCTCTACATCGTCGTTGCTGGGACTTATCACTTTCTTCCATCCGAAGATTTCTATGATTCTGTCGGGTGCATAAATAAAATGGTGACTGATACGACGGCTGACGATTCAGGTTACACCGTCACCATCGGGGACGTGGCCCCCGCCATCTATGATCGAAGTGGGACGGAGATCGGCTATGGAGCGATCACTGACTCCAACGGCAACAAGATCACGAATTCCTCGGGCGTGTTTACAGACACGTTGGGTGTAACGGCGTTAACGACATCGTCTTCCACCGCGACCTTCCCAAACTACTCGTGGACGGACGTGAATGGCGGTTCTCCAGAAGTATCGTTCACCACTTCCTCGACCGTTACGCTGAGATCGGTTTTCGGTTGCTCCGGAATTACCGACTACGACCTGACAGACAATACACTGCCAAGCGCGGTCAACTTTCCAGACGGTACGTCTTTGGGCCTCACTTACGAGGGAACACCAGGCCACACAGGCGACTACACCGGGCGCTTAGACCAAATCACGCTTCGTGAAGGCGGCACGATCACGTATAGCTATCTCGGCAGCAACAACGGCATCAACTGCACGTACCAGACTGTACCGGAACTGAAGCGCGTTCTCGGCAACGGTGACACGACAACCTACACGCTGGCATACTCCCTAATCTCCGGATCTAACTATAAAGCTACGAATACTATGGCCGACCCAGGCGGGAACCAGACCATCTATACGTTTACCGGGCTCACTTCCGTCGGCAACTCGCCTACATACGCGCAGGTCGTGACTGAAATTCAACGCTACCAAGGACGGCCACGTTGCTGACGACCGACGTTTACTGCTACAACACGACATTCGCCAACTGCTCGACGACTGCCGCGCCCACCGCGCAAGTTACTATGCCGGTTACCTCGGTGATTGTCTTCCACAAGATTAACGGCATGTCAACATGGTCTGCCCAGGAAACGCACTTCAACGGCTATGGTGTCAGCTATAGTGCATCCTACGACTTCGGCGGAACTAGCCCAGTTCGGGCAACGACTGTCACATACGGCACTTGCATTGCGAGTTGCAACACTTCGAGCCCGACAATTTATTCGATAGGCTCGAACATTTACAACAAACCGGGAGAAGTGGTCACAACGCAGAACGGAAGCACGGTCGCACAGGCAAACTATACGTATGATTCACACGGCAACCTGCTCAATAAGGAAATTTGGACGGGTTCGATGTTCATCGGGCAAACAAGCGTCAATACCTACAACTCGAACGGTACGTTGGCCACAAGCTATGATCTCAACAATAATGAAACGACCTACACGTATGCCAGCAGTGGGTATAGTGACGGGTGTGGCAGTGTCACCAACTATCCGTTTCCGAATAGTGTCACGAATGTGGGAACGGGATTGGTTAGTGGGGCTAGTTGGGACTGCACTGGAGGCGTACAGCTAACGGCAAAGGATGCCAACGGCAACATAACTACATACTGCTATAACACAGGTGCAAGTTGTTCGGCGGTACAGCGGACCCGTATTGGCGAGTCCTTCAGGCCACCGACCCACTTGGATTCGTAACGGTCAAGACATATCCGAGCGGATCAGCAAACAATCAAGCATCGACATCCATGTTGTTCAACTCCTCCAATTCGATCCTGAGCAGTATTGTAATTGGCGATCCTTATGGGCGCACGGTGGACCTGCAGAGGCGGCAGTCGCCTACTTCGTCATATTATGACACGGTGTTCACAAGTTACGACTGGAGCGGAACCAGCAGCGGGTATCGCCAGGTTTACTCTTCGCAGCCTTGTTCGGTCGGCTACAATCAGCCGTGTCCATCGACTCAGCATCTTTTGGAGTTCGATCCGTTGGGAAGACTCTACACTGAGCAGACAAACAGCAACGAGACCCTGACGCACACTTATACCCAAAACGATGACCTGTCCGTCCTGACCCCAGCGCCGACAGGAGAAAATGCCAAACAGGTTCAGACTGAATACGACGGACTTGGCAGGGTAACCAAGGTATGCCACATTGGCAGCACTGCCGCTACTGGAAGCGCCACGGCTTGTGGCCAGAATACGAACCCGACCCCGGCGACCGGCGCAACTGACGCTTACACCTACAGCCAAGGTACTGGCTACACGACCATCAGTGTTACTCGCGGTAATCAGACGCGAACGAACACGTATGACGCGTTGGGGCGTTTGACGAAGAAGGTCACGCCCGAAGGCGGGACATGGACATATTACTACGATAGCAACGCTTCGACACCTTGCGGGACGAATCTCTCGCGAGGGCAGAAGGGTTATTTGGTTTGCCAGGTTGATCCTAATGGGGATGACAATGTGTTTTATTATGACAGCATGAACCGCATTACCGATATAGGTTTCGGTGTGGGTGGTTCAACTGCCTGTCGGCGTTTCCGATATGACAATAGCTCAGGCGTGCTCGGGTCTTTGCCAACCGGTGTTACGTTATCTAATCAATATGCCAGATTAGTTGAGGCAGAGACGGATACATGCGCGGTACCTATCACCTCGACAAGCATGATTACTGATGAATGGTTCAACTACGACAAAGACGGCCACATGCTTACGATGTGGGAACAGACCCCGCATTCAACGCAGTATTACAAGAGCGCAGCAACGTTTTTCGGTAATGGAATCGTCAACACATTGACATTCTCAAATTCTGCTTTTTCTTATGAGTTTACATATGGAATCGACGGAGAAGGACGATGGAACACCATGACGGATACAAGTGCATCGGCGAGCATCATGACTGGCGCAACTTACTATCCGGCTGCCAATCCGTCAGTCATCAGCTTGACAGGATCACCAGCAGACACGGATAGCTACACATTTGATCCAAACACCGGGAATATAACGCAATATGTATTTTCAGTCGGAGGCACCACACTGACTGGTGCGCTGACGTGGAATGCAAATCGTACCCTTAACAAGACTGTAACTACCGACAACTTTAACACTGGCAACTCATACACATGCCTTTCTAACTCAAGCGGCTTCCTTGGCTACGGCTACGACGATTGGGCAAGGCTTACGGAGTTCGATTGCGGTTCGGGGAACTGGGGACAGGAGTTCTCGTTTGACATTTATGACAATTTGACGAAATCAGTTCCATCAGGACGTACTGGGACGGCATGGAACCCAGGCTACTCGTCCTCAACGAATCATTACAATAGTCCAGCAACTTACGATTCGGACGGCGACGTTACTTATGATGGCAACTGGCACTATGGTTGGAATCAATTCGCTAAGATGGCATGGGTAAGCTCAACTGCTAGTCCTACCTGCGGAACGTCGGGTTATTGCTTCACCTACGACGCTTTCGGGCGCATCGTCGAGACCAGCAACGCCTCGACCTATACCGAACACTGGCTGACACAACTAGGCGATATTGCCCTCATGAATGGTACAACGGAGAACTATGCTTATTTTCCTGGTCCTATGGGGGGCGGTTGGGAAGGAAACAGTACCGGATTCCATTGGATGCACAGCAACCACCTCGGGAGTATTCTGTTGACTTCAGGTCTTAATGTTCATGTGCCACAAAACGATGAGGCTTATACCCCTTACGGTGAAGTTTACAGCCAATATGATGTGGCAGGTGCTATATACGACGTGTTCGCCGGAATTCGCAACAACACCTACCAAGGAGTGATTGGCGACACACCGAACCGCGAACTCAGCGCCGTGGGCCGCTGGCTCTCGCCTGATCCCGCTGCTTCGGGGTGGAACCAGTACGCTTACGTAACGAACCCGAACGGTCAGAGGGACCCCCTCGGGCTGTATTGTGATTTGCAAGAAGCAGGATCGGGTTGCGGGCAAGCTGGTTGGGCTAATACTGGAAATTCCGGCACCACCACGAATGCCTGCCCCACCGACGACCCGAACCTTGGTTACGGCACTGTTGGCACCATAGGATACAATCCGGATGGAAGTGTAACTCAGGGGTCAGTCAGCGTCATAGGCACCGACGGTTTTGTTTGGCTTGATACCATGACTGGTTCGGTGGCGTCTTTAGGCGGCCCTCCCGTAGTTCCATCTGATGCAGCTTGGAGTCTCGTCTCGGGGACGTTTAACGCCCCCCCAGCGGCGCTCAATGACTACGCATGTGGAGGGAACGCGACATGTACGCTTTCTCTCGCATTTGGCCTAGCGCTGATAGGAGATGATGAAGTCGCATATTACCCGGGTGACACAATTAGTTTGGCCGGGTACGACCTGGCAGGGACCATCGGAATGGTCGGGGACACCTACACCATGAACCTGTGGGGATTTTACGGAACAGCCGATGCGGAGGGACTCTTTTCGCTTACAAATGCTATCGTAAGCGAAGCCCAGTCTCAGGGTGCAAATCAGATCAGCATTACTGGCAATGCAGTCGTCAATCAGGCACTCGGTGACGCCAGCACAATGGCACCGATTGCACAGAGGCTGGGATGGACCTATACGCCTGGCGGGAACAGTACCTTTACCCTTACAATGCGGCTTCCATGAGAGGTAATCATTGACGATATCCAGCTCGCGCATGCTTACTATCTTTAGCGAAAGAGGAGGCCAGGGCGTTTCTGTTAAGACTGGGTACAGCCTGTCGCACGAACAACGCAGAGCGGTCTTGCAGAAGGTGGGAGAGGAAATCGAGCCCCTAATCGTCGGCTTACGAGAGGATGTGTGTTTCGTCATTACCTCGAAGCAGCTTATTGTTTGCAACGAAGGAAAGATCAGGCTTACCAATCTCGACGAGATCCTCAGCTTGGAGCGGCCGAAAAGCGCGGCTGATTTGGCAGATGGGAAATTTCTTTTCGGCCGGATCGAACTAAGGCTTAAGGATGGGTCTACGTTTGAGGTGGAATCGGACCCGGGCGCGCCCTACATAGGCTTGGTAAGCGTTTTTAGGTATGTGGTTAAAATGAACCGAGGGCATAGTTCTTAGCGTCCGACATCATACTCGGACTCGTGTGGAATGCGGCGAGCAGGTCACTCCCAACTGCCTAATACGGGCCTTCGTTCCCTAGGTCGCGCTCGGCCTGGCTTAGGCTCAGGGCCTTATCGCTCGGCTTCGATTCTACGAGGCTATACTGCTCCTGCGTCGGCGCTCAGGCCGGGGACAGCGCTCAGGGCCTAGCCGGGGAGATCGTAGCTCCAGCAGCCGGGGATTGAGCGCGTTGGGCATTCCATAGCGAATGTTAAGCGAAGATGTCTCCGCTACGGCTTCGGCCTGGGGATCGAGCTTTGAAGGAGCCTAGGCATCCGGCAACGCCGGGAGCCCGCGCGTGGGCGGTACATGTTCACTAACTACACCCCGAGCTTGGCAAGGGTGGTCGGCTTCGGGGGGGGTGCCCTAGGGGTGAAAGCGTCCCCAGGGAAATCCTTCGGGTCCAGGGGCGGCGAGGGAGGAGAGGGCAAAGGCGAATGCATAGCGAAACTGCTGTGTGTACCCAGCATCCTGCGAAGCTAACCCCTGAGCCATCAACGCGGAGTGACTACTCTGGGAGTTGCCGCTCAGGGATTCCCTTGGCATTCCCTTGGGCGGATCAGCTGAGGCAGTGAGCCTAGGGAGTCCGGCGCGTGATCCCGTGCGTGCGCGAGGGGTAGGTTGAGCAAGGCGGGGACCTCTGGAGTCGTTTCAACGTAGCGGCCTTGCTTGCGTAGTGGCATCCCGTCCGTCGCCCATCTTTGAACGACCGAAACGGGCTCGCCCAGGAAGGCAGAAATTTGTTGCCAGCCCTTCAAGCGATTCGGGCTTGGGCTTTGCGGCTTTCTTTTTTGTTGAACGCGTGGGCATAGTGAGACTGTCTCACAGTCATTTGGAATGCGCTGCCAGTGGTTTTATCACGGATTCAAATCGTTCCAACAACTCCTTCGGCACCTCGTAGCCAAGGCACCTAAATATCAGCACAGTAGATTTGAAAAGATACATTGCAACGTTGAATAATGCCATTCCAGCTTTGTCCATTCGCTGCTGACCAGCATCCACTGCAAAGGCAACACCCGGTTCTAGCGCATGCGCATCCATGGCAACGACCGTACCGTGTACAAAGTGCGATGTCCACTTGTAAACAACTTCATAGTCGTACTCCCAATTTGCAGGATGGCCGTGCTCATCCACTTCAACAAGGTCGCCTTCAACCACAATATCCCTGACTGTTCCATCGTGCCACGAATGTGGGCTCTTAAACGTGCGAGCCGTTTCTAGCATTCTTTCGTGATCTGCGTGGTACCTGGGGAACATTTCTGGGTAGTATTTCTGAATCATTTTGGTCCACGTCTCGTGATCTTTAGCAAAATAGCGGATGTACAGCTCGCTTCTCTTACAGAAGTCCGGGTCATTCGCAATGTAACGACCGGAAAGCGAAAGTTCCACCATGGTCCGTGACAGGCCGAAAGCCTCATCTCCAAAACCCTGTTCGATTAACAGACACACGGCTTCACCCGTCCGAATTGTTTTGGACAAGAGAACTAATGACACAGCATCGTTGCAAACATATCGGCGCGGATAGATTCCGAGCGCGTTGATAGACTCAGATACATCTTGCAACAGTTTTCTGACCGACTAGATATCTTTGGCGTCCACCATAGTTTAACGATGCAGCAGAGCATCTCCTGGGAGATTCCGTGGAACGTGGCCCAAGCCAAGATTACTATGCTGAGAAGAGATCGGCTTGGCGCTCTACGAGTCCTACGGACTGAGAGCATAGCGATTTTCTCGATTGCTTAGATACTTCTTTCGGTTATACCTTTGAACATGAGTCAGCGAATTCTGTTGAAACACGTTCCTCGACCTGGAACGCGGCCCTCATTATATTGTCTATCGAAGGAGGATTTCTGTGATTTTAGTCGAAGCCGATAATGTAGCTGAGTGGGGCAGGAAAATAATCGAAGTGTACATGGCGTGGTACACGTTTTTCATGACTTCAAATGTTCTATTGCTAGGCTGGTTTGCCAGCAAGGACTCTCGCCACTATGATTCTAAGCCTTTGATAGCTGTATCGAGCCTGTTCATCGTGCTCAATTGTCTTGGCTCCGGTTCTACGTGGATGGTAGCGCATTCGGTTGGGCACAATGCCCCCGTTGAGTATCTGACCTTAATCCTCTATGCGGGATACGCGAATATTGCGGGTTTGATGGGGAACGTGTTGATCTGGGCTTATCTGATTGTTCTTCAACTCAGGCGCAACGGATAATCGAAAGAGATTGTGCTGGAGGACCACTTGGCCGGTACGAATGAACTGCTTGCGGTGTTGATCACAACGATTGTGGGCTCAGGAGCAGGCACCTCGATAGTAGGACTCTTATTTAAGCATCGCTTTGATGTCCAACTCGCAAAGCAAACAGCAATGCTTCAGCGGCATTCTCGAATACATGAACTCCAAGTAGAGGCGCTCGGGGTGATCCATTCTGATCTCAACGATGCACTCTTCTATTTGCAGAGAATCGCCTCTGCTGGCAGAACGAGAGGCCAAGTTGACGATGCAGAGCTTTTCAAACGTATGGGGGAGCGATTGGCGAAGGCAGCGAGTGAATTTTCAAAGACTCAATTACTCTTTTCTCAAGAGCTGACGACGCGACTTAACGAATTTTTCAAGAAGGTGTTCGAGACCGGAGCCGAACTCGAACTTTCTGAGGAATTCTCACAATTTCCTATGGGTGAGGGAGTGCAACTAAGGGCAGACTTAATTGACAAAGTGCGGAACGCTGCATTCAAAGAAATCCCAACCGTATTAGACGAGATCAGGAGAGAGGCGAGGACAGTAATTCACGGCTGATGAGCAGGAGTGCTACTGCTCTAATTTGTGAAACGGTTACGCTCCCTGTAGTTTGGCCTGAAATCTAAGTTCGTCCAGCAGAGTCACCGATCTAAAGCCTTGAGCCTGAGCTTCTTTGACCATTTCATCGAATTTCTTGGCCGCTGCGTCCAGACCTTGAAAATCACCATCAAACAGAGTGTTCGGGTCATGGGCAGAGACCGCTGATTTTCCGTCTCGTATTCCTTCTCCCGTGCCTTCGAGAGCATAAACCTGGAATATTCCTTGCGTCGAATTCCACTCGTTTGACGTTATAGCAGCCTGACGGAACCGACTACCCTTCTCTGCTGGGTCTCCCTTCCATAGTGCGTGGTGTCCGCGAACAACGTAATACCTGGCATAGTGCTTACGTTCTTCCATCTTTCCCTCCACCCTGTTCAAAAGCTGAGGCGAAGAACAGGCGAATCTGGTACTATTCTCCGGCAAATGGACGAAGGACGCAAGCGCGTGCTCGGGATCATGGCAGCGATTCTAGCTGCCCGAAAACTATGTGCGCTTGATTGCGTGCGCATGGTTCCCGCTTCGGTTTCGGCCATCGCCGATGCGGTGCAATGGGCGCAGGAGATCATGAAGGAGGTTGACCGAGTGGTTGCTTCAAAGAAGTAGAACAGCCCAAGGTTGTCAATCCGCGATGCGACTGTCTTAGGTTACGCTGTTCCGAAGGTATGGGTTCGGGATGAGAGCATACGTTTAACAGGATGTTTGTGAGTGATGAATCGAAGGAAAGCGTATTTGAACGGCTCACAAAACTTATTGTCCCACTGGTTGCTCCGAAACCGACATGAAAGAGTAACGACAAGCCAGATCATCTCCGAGGCATACACATGGCTGACGAGCACAATCAACTCGATTCACAATTCGCGGTAGTGGGTGCCTTCTGGCCTCCCGACAATGAAGATTCCGTGCTCACCGGGACTCTCACCGTGGACGACAAAGATGTCACTTTTGCAACTGCGCCAAAGTACAAACGGCTAAGCCCAGGAACCTCTCTGCCATTCAGTTTGGGAAACGAAAACCTTGGCGAGAAAGTCACTGTCTTCCAAGGTTTTACTCAGGACGGTCTGTGCACACTGTGCGATTTAATGGTGGTTGAGGTCCCCGGCTTGATACATCACGGACTGGGCCAGCAAGTTCTGTCGGTCACGTATCGTGCCTCTATGAGCGTCACCGGGCTGCACCTCGGCGGTTCCGCCGACAAATGCCTGACTTCTGCACGGTTTTCTTTCTCTGGGCTCAGCGACTGGCTTCCAAAGGCGACCAGCGAGGCCTGGGACGCCGAATACATAACGTTGAAAATACCGCTGAAGGATAGAGAGATTGTTGACTTTAGTGTCCGCGAGAATCGGGTGCGCGTCACAATTAAAGTGTTCTCCCAGTTGATGAGCAACTTCATTGATGGTGCACGCATAAGCAAGTCTGTGGCATATGTTGACGTTGAGAGTCCGACTGCTGAATCCCTCCTTTGGTTTTACGAAATCGGGAATCGCCTGGAGAATCTCTTTTCGCTGCTAACAGGCGCTTCATTAGCTTGGGAGACGTTCTTCGTCTATAGAGGCGACGAAAACGGGCACGTCACTGCGAAAAGACGAAATCGAGTAAAGGCTTTCGACCCTCTTGAGTGTGTCCGTTGTAGCGCAGATCAACTCGCCAATGCCGTGGCGATCTGGCTGAGTGCGCCTCCTTCTTTTAGGAGTGTGGAGAGCCTTGCACTCGGTGTGGTGAGAAAAGGAAAACTCTTTCTTGAAACAGAATTTCTATCTCTGGCACAGGCTCTCGAAGGAGTTCACCGTGTCACAGCACACGGCTCAGTAGTGGACCGGGGGAGCTTCAGGCAGGTTCGCAAGAAAATCGTCTCACTACTGAAGCAGGAAAACGTTGATCCATTCTTGACGCGCCGAATTTGCGATTCGTTATCCCACGCAAATGGTCTGACGTTTGCTGGGAGATTGTCAGAACTGTGCAAGGGCATGAGCACACCATTGCTGAAGCGTGTAGCGATTGATCCAGAAGAATTTGTTAGCTCCGTGGTAGCAGTCCGAAACTTTTATACACATGCTGGCAGCCCGATGCGAAGCAGTCAAAGTAAGAACCCGTTGTCAACTAAGGACCTTTTCTTTTTGAGCCAGAAGATGGGTTGCCTTCTTCGCTGCACACTTTTGCTTTATCTGGGAATTGAAG
Source organism: uncultured Acidobacteriota bacterium (assembly GCA_963758005.1). Lineage (GTDB taxonomy): Bacteria > Acidobacteriota > Terriglobia > Terriglobales > Acidobacteriaceae > Sulfotelmatobacter. The sequence continues at coordinate 470,894 of CAVWTR010000013.1, read as the reverse complement.
AAAAGCAGTTTTCCGATGTACTAGTTCACCAGACCACACGTTGGAAATAAACAAACGGATTTGTTGAAGAGCGCTAAACGCATCAAAGACCGGACAATTCTCCAGTCGTTCTTAGGATTTGATCCTCGATTGTCTCGCGTGGCCTGATGTAATCGAGCACGCTTGTTGGAGTTGTACCGGGGGTCGAAATCAATCCTAGAAGATGATCAATGTCGTCAGCACCGATCAGGCCCAAGCCGTGTTCCACGGCTGCTTCGGCCTCGGACATAACTGTGCGTGCAGCAGTGAAAACCACTGGCAGAACCTCTGCACCAACCGGGAGGGACTTCCTGAGGTGATTGGCCCTCTCAGCTAAGGTCGAGAACTTTTCGATTGGCTTTTCTCTCGTGCACTCGATCAACAGTAGCGTCGTTTTGTCAGATTGAATAATGCTGAAAGCGTCTGCTCGGTCACCTACGGTTTTTCCGTACCATATCGTCGGAAGCCCCAGCACATTGAGGAGACGAACAACGGCTTGCTCAAACTCCTCCTGTGGTCTCTTCTCTCGGTATGCCAGATCGCCTCTCAGTCGCTTACGCTCAGGATCAAAATACTCATCTACAACACCCAAAATCGAAACCGATTCCTTCCACCGATTAATCGGCACAGCGTCGATACTTCGTCCATCCCAAAAGAGGTGAGCGATAGCGTTTGTCGCACCTCCAGGCCATTCAGGATTCCACTTAATATGAACCGATGATCCTTCTTCCGAATACTCAGTTGGGATAATCGGACGCACTGCTGGTTGCTGAGGCTCGGGATAAAAGAACATCTTCAGCGTTACTTGCTTTCCCTGAGCAGTCACAGGAATTGTTGCTTTTACTCCTCCATTTCGCATATCAACAAGGTCGAATGGCAGAGGAGCTACAAGTTGCAACTGTGGGCACGAAAGCGTATTTACCTTCAGGCTTGGCGTGAGTTTTCTAACGAGCGCTTCAACGCCATCAAAGTGAGTCTCCCTTCGGAGTTGCTCATTTGCTTTCTCCCAACAGTCTGCGCCTCCTGGTATCACTCCAAATTGTCTTTGCTCTTGAACACCCAAAGAGAATCCCACAGGATATGTGTCGAAGAAGTTAAATCCTCGTCGGTCAAACTTGACAGGATTGAACCAGCTGAGACTGCTCTGATTGTTTTGAGTTTCAGCGGATAGGCGAATGTCTTTGAAAAATGGGCCTCCGCCGAGGTTCAGGTGAATATTCTCTGTCTGCACGATGTCGTAGAGAACGCTTTCAAGAGACTGGCTTGAAAACTCATTGACAAACGCAAAGAACGTATCGAAGTCCGCTTCCTTGCTGAGGAGTTGGGCAGGTAGCGCTTTGGGTGATAGTTGCATCTGTCCTCCCAGCAACACCCACGCGCTGCCAAGCTTTCCTGCGTAACACACAAATCGGACGGAGCGCCACAATTCTCGGAATGGCTCGATTTGTGTTAGGAAAGCCTTGAGATATGTTTCTTTCACGAGGTCTATTCTAATCTCAGGCATTGCGTTCTACGACAGTTGTGGCAGAATGATGAGTCGAATTTGGGCTCGCCCCTGGGTGATCGTTTCAGAGATGCTACTTTTCTAAGAAAGCTCCGCCTTTTGTCTCGCGCCATTGCATGGATTCTGAAACTCAGCGCCCCACGCGTCCAGTGTCCGCTAGGTTCGGACCTACTCTTGAAACTCTTCTCGACAGACTTTATGACAGCATCAACCGTGGTCCGTTGCTGAAGTGTTTTCTAACAACAACGTCCGCCAGCAGAATTGATCTCACACGCTTTGACACAGAAGAGCCTGTGCTTGACCCGGAGAGAAAACGCCTCCTCGCTGAGTACGGCTCGAAGATGTTGAGGTCGTCAACAGAGGATTTTGACAAATGGTCAAAACTGCTGAGCCGAGATTTGGGTCCCTGGGTTCGACCCTATCTCCCAAGAGTGTGGGAAGGGGTGACGGACGATGATTTTGGAGGACGGACCTCTTCGTTGAGTTCTCGAATCCTCGACTCTCTGATAAGCAGCGAAAGTGGGAACCTCTCCTTTCAGTTGGACATCGCTTCGGAAAATGTTGAGATTCGCGAACACAATCTCGCGATCTACCGCGCTCTCGGGCAAAAAATCGCACGAACGAGCGATCTGATCAGGAAAGAAGCCGGATTACGAAGTCTCTGGCTGGGATATCCGTCATTCATTGCTCATGATCTCTCGGACCCTGAAGACCCCACCATCGTCTTGGCTCCTCTATTACTCTGGCCCGTAGATGTTCAGGTATCGCTCAGTCGGCAGGGACAAATTAGGTTGGCTCGCGATCCAAAGGTCGGGCCACCATCCCTAAACAAAGCCTTGCAGAACTGGATAAAGAACAATCTGCACGTCGAATTGCGTGACTACGAAATTGAGGAGAACGACCGTGGGAACTCAAACCGCGAGCGCCTCCAAGCGCATGTAATGAAATCCACGAGCGGGATCACAAGAATTCGCATCGATAATCTCGCGGAGCCACTCAAGAAACTTCCATCAAAAAAGGAAGCACGAGAATTACTGCAACCAGCGATTTTGAACAGCGCCGTCCTCGGGATTTTTGTGTCAGAGAATCAAGCGCTGATCGACAACCTTGAAAAGCTGAAAGCAGTCTCTGAGGTGGCTGGACCGCTGGAATCTTTGCTTTCAGGTAAATCAGATACTCCACGAACCGTAGCTGTTCCACCAGAAAGGGATCGCTATTTAGTTACTGGTAGTGACCCGTTCCAGGAGATGGCCGTTTGGGAAGCAAGAAATACTCCCGGAACAGTCGTCCATGGTCCTCCTGGCACAGGAAAATCTCAAACAATCGTCAACATAATCGCTGATGCCTTGGCGCATAGGGAAAAATCTTGGTGGTGTGTCAGAAACGCGCCGCTATTGATGTTGTATCGCGGCGATTGAATGCGTCCGGCTTGAGCCAGTTGTGCACAGTAGTGCATGACTCTGAGGGCGACCGTACCCGAATAATCCTCGGATTGAAGGAGCAGATTGCTGCGGTTGGCCAAGAGCCGAATCGCGCCAATAGTGCTCAGAGGTCTTTGCTCTCTGACGAAATCGAGAAGCGCGAAAGCGAGCTAGATGTGTACTACAAGGCGCTACATATTCCACGACCTGATATTGGGCTTTCTTATCGTTCGTTGGTCAGTCGTTTGGGAACTCTCACAATACAAAAACCTGGCCTGCATCCCAATGCTGAAGTTGGAGAGGTCCTAAAATATGCATCTGATCTGTCTCTGAGAAAGGTCATTTCTGACATCAAATCTATTTCGTCGGTTTACAAAGCTGCTAATCCCAAGGTCAATCCGTGGATTTATCGTGAGCACGACTTCTTTCTGACGGCAAGTGTGACCGAACAGATTAGAAGTGCTTTGTCTTCTTGCGTGGGTGCAGACTCTGACCACGTGAGTTTCTTAAAGGCCTACGGCCTGGGTTTCTCGATTGCCGATATTGACGAGTTCGAGCCCACTTCGACAAGAGCGCTAGAAATCTGCCGTCACATTCTCGGTGCTAACGATCTGCCATTAGTCACAAACCGACTACACGCAGAAGATGACTCGGGAAAACAGTTGGACGAACTGCTGAGAGAAAAGACAGTCCTCTTGCAAGTCTCGAAAGGTTCTATAGGTAGCTCTTCAGTAGTCATTAAAGGTTGGACGACTGACACCCTTTCGGAGGTGTCGGAACTCTGCGATGTGCTGCAACGTGGAATTGAAGGTTCTTGGTTTATGCGCATCATGCCAGCCTTCAGGAAAGCGAGGAAACGGCTTCGGCTGATCACGCGTCTGAGTGCCTCGGCAATGACGACTGATTCACTGTCCGACCTGAAACGCGAGTGCCTGCTGGCTCTCAAGAACCAGTCGATTGAGAAGAAGCTTAAGGCTTATGGTTTTCCTCGGCTGGGCAGAGCAACGACGGTTGCTGACCGTCTGACGGAGGCGATTGAGGCATTGTCACGTGTACGCGCGATACAAATGCTTCCTGTTGGTCTTAAGAAAGCGGTTGCGGAAGCAATAAAGGAAGGGCCTGATGCAGTCAATGCGATGATCTCTGATCTTGTAGTTGCGCGAAAGCGTGTGTCTCTGCTCTTGTCGCTCCAAGCAAGGCTTGCAGCCCTCGGAAGATGGCTAAAACCCACTTATCTTGCAGAACTTGTTCAGGCGGCGTGCTGCGGTAAATCGCTAGAGTCACCACTGACCGATCTGATTCGATTTCTACCCGCGATTCCACACCTGGTGGCATTTGATGCCGAAAGGAAGAACCTTGATCAGGCCGAATCGACGCTCTTGGATTGCTTGATCCTGGCGGACCTACCGATCACATCGTGGGAACCGCTGATCCTGATCTCAGTTTTCACAGCTTGGGGAGAGAAATGCCAAGAAGCGAGTCCCGTGCTCAAAACGATGAGTCCAACGGCTTATGAGAATCGAAGGGGAGTTCTGGAATTCGCCCTGGGAAAGAAACGCGATTTGGAAGCTGGCACCATACTGGATCTTTGGTCTCAGGAGCAACAGCGGATCAAGGAACTGCGACCTTCGCCTTTCACCCTTCTAAAATCTCAACTCGTCACTCGTGGACCAAATAGTAAGCGCCTCCGAGAAGTAATTGCCATTGGAGTGGACAACGGTTTGTTCTCACTTCGACCGTGTTGGCTCACCAATCCCAATACGGCATGCCAAATCCTATCTCTTGAACCGCACCTGTTTGACGTTGTAATTTTCGACGAAGCGTCACAATGTCCGGTCGAACAGGCAGTCCCCGTCATCTATCGTGGGAAGCGCCTTGTAGTATCGGGCGACGAAAAACAGCTACCCCCGACTTCGTTTTTCTTGAACTTCGGTGATTCGTCTTTCGACTCAGAACCGAGTGTCGAAGAAAACGAAGAACTCTCAGATGAACAGATCACGGACAGGGCACTTCAGAAACAAGTGCTCAACTCTAAAGACCTTCTGACGGCTTCCGAGCCTTTTCTACGAAGTTCGTATCTTGACATGCACTATCGCTCCGAACATCCAGCGCTGATTGAGTTCTCAAATTATGCCTTTTACGGAGGGCGTCTTCAATTCCCACCTGCCCAAGCATTGACCGGAACAGACACGGCAATCGAATACAGAGATGTCGCTGGAGTCTACGCGAACAAGACAAATCGTGATGAAGCCAGAGCGGTAATCGGAATGTTAAGGGAAGTCTGGAAGCAAGAGCCTTGTCCAACTGTTGGCGTCGTTACTTTCAATTCTCAGCAACAGGACCTAATCCAAAATCTCATACAAGAAGAGGCCCTGCGTGATTCAGAATTTAGAGTGCGATACGAGTACGAGTCAGCCAGAGAGGAAGAACAGCAGCAAGTTGGCTTCTTCGTAAAGAACCTCGAATCAGTTCAAGGAGACGAACGAGATGTGATTATCTTTTCAACTACCTTCGGTAGAGATGAGAGCGGAGTCTTCAAACGCTTCTTTGGCCCCATCAATCGCGAAGGAGGTGAAAAACGTCTCAATGTTGCCATAACCCGAGCAAAGAAAAAGATTTGCGTCATAACTTCGATGCCAGCGTTTGAAATTTCTGATGCCTTTACATCGAGACAAGATTTCGAGGGGCAACGTGTGACAGGCAGAGAATATCTGCAAGGCTACCTTCTCTATTCAAAAGCCATTTCGGAGAAGGACTACACTCGGGCGCGGGACATTCTTGAACGAGCGCGAGAGCTTGCGTTTAGCAAAGACGGTGCGGGTGTGCAGACAACGGCGGACTTCGACTCAGACTTTGAGATCGCTGTGTTTGATGCGTTGAAAAATCGAGGTGTCATACTTGACACACAAGTGGGTGTTGCAGGGTTCAGAATCGACCTAGCTGTCAAGCACAACGACCCAGCTTTAGGTTACGTGATGGGCATTGAGTGTGACGGCAAGGCGTTTCATTCCAGCTTTTCTGCGCGAGCCCGAGACATTTGGCGTGAGCAAATCTTGCGATCTCGTGGATGGAAAATCCATCACATTTGGTCTTCAGACTGGTGGGCTGATCCAAATGGTGAGATTGACAAGGTATTGTCGGCAATCCAGCGTTACACTGCCTGATCATCCTCTAACGAAGTCCTGCGCTTTGCTGCCATGGTGAAATCACTAATTGCCTACTTCGATGAAACGGGCCACCCAGACGATCCTGCACGCGAATACGTAGGAATGGCTGGCTTCGTCGCTCCTGCGGCTGCATGGCAGATATTCGAGGAAGGGTGGAATGATCTGCTGCGAAATGCTGGGCTCAGAGAGCCTTTCAGCATGAAACACTTGGCGCACTTCAGAGGATAGTTCAAATCTTGGGAGGGCGATGAAAAACTGAGGAGACTCTTCATTGGAAGCGCCGTGAAATTGATTGTTGATACAGGAGCCACTCCTTTAGGAGCTATCGTTTCCGTCTCATCATTCGAGACTCTTACAACACAACAGCAATCGAGTTTTCTCAGTCCCTACTACATCGCCTTTCAGAACTGCACTCGCGGAGCCGCAGTGGCAGCCGCGTTTGAGACAGATGAAAAGGTTGCGATGGTCTACGCATTCAATTCTGAATACGGAACGAATGATGGTGGGAGGGCTGGACAGTTGTGGTCCGCGATCAAGCAGTATACCGACTACGGAAAGTGGATGGATTCCTATCTACATCGATGCCAGACGTGTTGCCTTCACTCCAAGCTGCTGACCTGCTTGCATACGAACTGTCTCACGAATTTGAGAACCGCGTCAGACGCCCGGACTCTCCAATGCGCTGGCCTCTTCGTCAGATCATGGGCATGTATCGAATACCGTCACCTAGAATGACTCTTTTTGACCGAAAGGAATTGCTGCGCATCACCAAAGAGTCCCATTGGCCCGACCAAACAGGTGTTGAAGAACTAGGTAGGTACAACTGGAAGTCCGCACAAGAAAGCATGACTGAATGGATGATTCAGAGGGGAGGGTTTACGAAGGATCATTACGCGGGATTCTTTGACGCTATTGCGGACATTCAAAAGGGAAAAGGAAGCAGTTGAGGAACCAAGAATCTCTCAGACAGGTGACGTGATGTCCTGCCACGAATCGAACTCACCCGGTTGCTTCTCTCCGAGCGTGAATTGCTGATCCGCGATCCCGCTGAATACTTCGACTCTCAACGGAATTGCTGCGAACACGTTGTGATAGATAGTTAGCCCTTGACCGTCGATGACGGCGACCGCACTGATCGTGGTGTTGAACTGAGTGCCCATCTTTCTTCCTGGCCCTGATTTACGGTCAACAAGCCGTGGCTTCCTTCGCATCTGGATTGGTGCGAGACCGAGGATTATTTGGTCGCAGCCATACATCGCTGCCTTGATTGCATGAGGCTCTGTGTGATGACTCAGTAGAAAGGAAGGGTTATAGATCACGATCAGAGCCGGGGATTTTCCCTTCGCCGCCCGCCTCAGTTGCTTCGCAGCAGTCGCAATGATGTCCCTCGCACGGTCTCCGAGTTTGGCGTTTTGGTCACCGAACACGCTCCATCCAACTTCGGCAAGTTTCTCTCTCTGCTGTCGCTCCGTCGCGTTCTCCTGAATCTCCTTAATCTCCGTGATCACCTTCGTGCCCTTCGGGAAGATTGCGTAGTCTGGAGTCTTAATGCCGTCTACTGCCTGAGTGGCGATCTGCCTCCCATTGCACACCGTGCTGTGTGCAAAACTGCTCGAAGAAGATTTCTGAAGTGGTTTTCTGAGTCACTTCAAGTTCCAGCGTTCTTGTACTCTCGTCCTAGCGAAGAAACCGAGTTACCCTCTGCTTCATACAAGGCACCCCGTGCTGTACGCACGCTACAGATGTGGTCCATCTTCTTCCAGAGGTTTGATCGTAGCAGTGCATTGCTTGATTCGACGACGGCCTTCAGATACTCGTCGAAACTGTTTTGCAATGCTGCGTGGAACCTCCCGACATCAATGATGTAGCCTTCACCGCCTGCGGTCTCTTGAAGCAACGAGGGTTGCTTTCTCCGAATAAGCCACATCTTCTTTGCCTCGGCTTGGTGGAGCAGACCGCAACGAATGTCCACATAGAACGCTTTTCGGGCGTCAGCATTGAAGTCAGGCTGAAACTGCGATCCCTCAAGGAATCGAGTGATCATTTTCGTGGATTGTCCGGTTCCATCTGTAATGCCTTCCCTAAATTGCTGGAGCGTTTCTGCGAGGAGGCAGTCAATTGCTAGAACAACAAACCCGGAATCCAGTTTCTTCAGACAGTCGCTCGCAAAGCGCAGGAACCGACCTTCTAGCCTGTCGCGGACAATCTTGACTGCCTTTGACCAGTCTTTCGGGTTACTCGAATCCAAGCATTGCCAATCGAGAGAGGTGTATCGCGGCGAAATCCTCAGGGCATCCACGCTCTAAGGATAGCTGACCACGGGTCCACACGGTGCAAGATGCAAGTTCTAGGAGGCCCTTCAGCAAATCGAGGTAGATCGTCGATCCCACAATCTCCACAGCAATCACCTCAAATGCACAGGCAGGTGCGATCTATAATCCCAGCCCATGACGACAAAGACGTGGGACGATCTGTACTCCACCAAAGTGAAACCTGAGGAAATCCTCTCCGTAGTGACAACGATGTCTCGTCTGCACGAGGAAGGAAAGAATCCAGACTTCCACACAGCCATGTTCCTCGTGACCGACCGTTACAAAGGAAAAGAGAAATGCCGTGGAGAAATCGATCGTCATCATCGAGCGACTGCAATGCCTCGGCAAACTCCTCAAGATGAAGGACGAGAGGTTGCGCGGGTGGACGATGGAAGGAATCGAAGAAGGCTGCCTGCTCACGAACGATGTCGTCTTCAGAGCCACTGCGCTCTGCTCCTTGAAGAAGGAAGACGAGAGAATGCACTTCGATCCTGACGAGTTCTTCGACATCGTATTGCGGGAGAGCGAATCCGAGGGAAGGGCGTGATGCGCGGAAGGGGAAATGCAAAATGAGAAGTCACATGATAATGCTGGGAACGAATCACATGCTCCAAGGCTCAAAGAAACATCCCCACTCGATCATTGATCCGCTATATAGGTCGTTAGTCACCAGCATCATTACAGAGGAGAATGTCGATTGCGTGTTCGAAGAAGGTACGGAACTGGGACCGACTGTCGCAGAAGAGATTGCGGAGGAAAAGCTGGGGAAGGAACACTACCTTAATGTTGATCTGCCCATTGAAAAGCGAAAAGTGTTAGGCATCGGCATTGCGAGAATGCATGAGTTGAGCCAAATGCCGCGTAACGAAGTGCCGGATTTGTGGTTCGAACTGAACGTTGAATCACAGCGGAAGCGAGAAACTGCTTGGCTCATTGCTATCCAAGAACGAAAGGTCGAGCGCGGGCTTTTTGTCTGTGGGCTAGCGCATCTTCTAAGCATGGCCTTCAGTTTGGAATCCTCCGGCTATTCGGCGGAGACAAGAATCTACAATCCCGAACACAGAGTGTGCCTGCGAACACATGACGTGTTGATTCCGGGGCTAAGGCTACGTAACGGCAATACCGGAACCGAAACGCCTCTTTGACCCATGCCACCCTCCGTAGAGTTAGCAGGATAGAATACACGGCATGCCAGACGATTCAGCCGAACCCATTATCGCGCACATGTACTGCAATGCTTGTCGCCGTGGTACACGTCACCAGCGACTATGCAAGACTACGCTTAAGGAAACCGATGAGATAGAAGACCTCGGTATGATTGACTCAGTGACAACGCAGGAAACTTTTCAGTGCTGTGGTTGTGGGACCGCAGTTCTTCGTCGCACTCTGATTTGTGACATTGAACAATGGAATGAAGTTCAGTATTTCCCTCCGGCGGTTTCGAGGCACCCACCTTCTTGGCGTCATCAATGCCCCACTGACATGAGAGATGTGATGGCCGAAGTCTATAAATCTCTCGATGCCAACAATCGTCGCCTTCCGATGATGGGAGCAAGAACGCTGATCGACATGCTCATGGTGGACAAGGTAGGAGATATTGGTACGTTCACTGAGAAGTTGAAGAAACTCGAAGGTCTCGGTGTCATCAGTTCGCGCAACCTAGAAGTTCTAGCCGTGGCACTTGATGTTGGTAATGCCGCCGCACACCGAGGGCACGCGCCAAAGGATGATGAAGTTAATGCGGTCATGGATATAGTCGAGAACCTGTTGCATGCCGGTGTACGTGCTCCCAAAGATGGCTGAAGACCTCAAGAGGACGACTCCTCCCCGTCCCAGCAGGAAGCAGATTCCGTGAGTTTCCTCTACAAAGTCCAAGGTACAATCTGAAGAGTGTTTTCGATGGAGGGAGCCATGGCTCTGATTATCACTCTCGCTGGAATCGCGCTAACTGCTTATGGCGTGTGGTTGCAGCGTTCTGAATCCAAGACAACCGAAGCGTTGGTTAAGTGCGAGGAGAATCTCAGCGTGTGTCAATCGTCCTGCAACGTCTGGATGGTTGTGCTCCTCGTTCTCGTAGGGGTCGCATTTGCCGCAGGTAGATGTTCCGTGCGTGCCTGAGTCCCGAGTTACTGATCTCTACGTTCGATCCGAATCACCAAACCTTCGATGTCCGGGACACTCCAATCGACGGCAAGTTCTGCTATCGCGTTGCTCACGCCGCGTCTCTTCTTCCGCCACACATCGAAGGGGTAGTCTTGTAGGCTGCAAAACGTCTCGCTGCCACGTGGTGCGGCTTTGCGTCTGGCGCTGCCCGAGTTGATGGGAGAAAGAGTCACTGACGGAGACATACGACTCAGCAGTTTGCTGCTGTCTAGCACGAGGACCATGTGCTCGTGCCCACGATACGCCCCAAGCATGTTGTTCAGTCGCTTCTCAGTGACCCAAAAGAAAACCTTGCGATTCAAGGTCGCATACCACTCCGCTGGCGTCATACCGCTGGTCAGGCATTTTCGCAGAGCGACATCACTCATTGGCTTCTGGTCACGAATCAGAATCGTTCCGTATTTTCCACATGCGAGCGGCGTTGATTGTGAGCGATGCTGACTCTCAATCCTGCGGCGCTCCTCACCAACGCTTCCACACAGATCGAGCAGGGCTGAAGTGCTCAAGAGACCCAGAGTGCGGATCGACTGCCAAGTGTCAGCCTCTGCCATGTGGTACAGCAAGGGATAGTGAACCACAAAATCTTCTTTGGTCATGCGACGGATAGCGACTCGGGTTTCTCAGGCATCAACATCTTCAACGGTTGCCTCTCTCTCGACGTGCTCCATGGTGAGCATCCAACGGGATGAATGTTCAGGGCACGAAGCGGACACCTCAGCTTCCATCTCCTTCTGTCGTTCTTCAGCTTCGGAAAATGTTGTTAGCCCGTCCGTTATCATCATCATTCCTTCAAATCTTTTGCACTTGGGACAGTGGATACCATACAGGCCGTGCAGCCCCTTCCTCACTTTGTAGATTGCCGATCTATCCGTCAGGAAAAGAGTGTAGGCTTGCGCCTCCTCGAAGTTCTGCTTTGCAGATTCGCAGAACAGCCTCACTTGAACGTGCTGCTGCATTTCAAGGTTTCCCGATCCGTGGTAAGGCAAATCGTACCGCTTCTTTTCACCAGCACGCACGACTATATTCTTGTGAAATGTGAGTGGCTTGTTCTCAGGTCTTTCGAGCAGTATTTTGGTCACAACCACGTCCCGTGATCCGTAGTTGACGATCCATACCTGAAGTGCTTCACGCCACTCTCTCAGACCGAACTTCACCCGCACTTCATTTTGGAACTCCCATTGCTCCTGAAGCAACTCCAAAGACTTCTGATTTGTACGTACATACACAATCGTGATCGCCACGAGCAAAGCCGCAATGATAAAACCAAAGAGCGATCCGAGAGATGCGAGGCGATTGCTATCTGTCCAGAAGGCGAGGAAGAAAACTAAAGCGATGACAACGATGACGCCGAGGGTTAGGAAAGACCAGTTGTGCTTGAGCCATTTCATCATCGAAAGCCCCTGAAGCGCCAAGAGACCCAGCGGCGCTACTGGATTAGATCAACTGCAAGGTACTGACGATTCGAGGTGCCAAGCGCGGGCAAGACATGAACCGTGCTAGGCTTCGTTTCTACGAGCCGACAGGCTCAGGGTGTCCCAATGGTTATCCGTGGGGAGATCGTGGCCCCAGCAGCCGGGGATTGAGCGCGTTGGGCATTCCATAGCGAACGTTAAGCGAAAATCCGCGCTACGGCCCTGGCCTGGGTCGGCCAAGCGTCAGTACTGGGGAGTGAGCTAGGCATTCCGGCAACGCCGGGAGCCGCGCGTGTGCGGTACATGTTCACTAACTACACCCCGAGCTTGGCAAGGATGGTCGGCTTCGGGGGGGTGCCCTGGGGTGAAAGCGTCCCCAGGGAAATCCTTCGGGTCCAGGGGCGGCGAGGGAGGAGAGGGCAAAGGCGAATGCATAGCGAAACTGCTGTGTGTACCCAGCATCCTGCAAAGCCAACCCCTGAGCCATCAACGCCGAGTGACTACTCCGGGAGTTGCCGCTCAGGGATTTGCTTGGCATTCCCCTGGGCGGATCAGCTGAGGGAGAGAGCCGAGGGAGTCCGGCGCGTGATCCCGTGCGTGCGCTAGGGGTAGGTTGAGCAAGGCAGGGACCCCGGCGCTGGAAGGGTGGTACGGCTTTCAAGGGTGTGGGTGGCCTTGATTTTGGCCAAGAGAATCCCTCGACGCTGATCGCTGCGTGTTGGTCGAGCGTGAGCAGAGCAGACGCAGTGCTCCCTGAGTTCGGAGGTCACTGCTGTGGAATGGTCAAGCGTGCGCGTAGAGTTTGCGCTGAGGGATGGTGAAGCGGAGGTGACAGTCTACTTCGCTGCTGCCCTGCTCAGGATGTTCTGCACTGTCTTCGTGGTGAACTCGCAGCCGTAGCGTGTGCGTGTGCCTTCAGCGTTCAACCGCTTGGCAATCGCGTAGCTGCTGACACCTGAAGCCTTCTGCTTGCGGATGCGTGCAACCACTGCGTGCTCTGCGTCGTAGTCGTGGGATGGATGCTCACCATAAGGCCAGCGTCCTTCAACGCGCTTCGTGCCACGCCAGTGCTTCTTGCCTTGCTGCAAGCGTGCGACCGTGGCGTCTCTGTCCATCTCAGCAAGCATGCCGTTGACGCCTCCCATCACTGACTCACAGAGGTTCGTCCCGTTCGCATCTAGCACAGCGATGCCGTTGTCACGGCAGAGACCGATGAAGGACCAGTAAGCAGGCTGCGTCCGACCGATGCGCTTGGCGTCGTAGCAGAGCACTGTACGTACACCGTTGCCAGCAGCGCAGCAATGAGCAGTTTCCCCTGAGGGCGCTGGTGCATGTGCAGCTTGCCAGTGACGCCATCATCTGGGAACTCCTGTGCGACCTCGTAGTCAGTGCGGACAGCGAACGCTGTGCAGGCGTCCCGCTGAACGGGCAAACCAGCCTTGTCTTTCCCATCGTCACCGCTCGTTCTGAGGTACAGGTAGGTCTTCGGCATGGTGTAATAATAGTGCAAATATTACACCAACAGTCAAGCACAACGATAAGTCCTTTGTGTTCAATGACAGCTGCTAAGATTTCCCACTTTTGAGCCTGGGCAGCGCTGAGCAACACCGTGACAGCACAGCCGCGTGCCCTGCCACGCGTCCCTGCCGCAATGAGCCACGGATGAGCAGGAACCAGGGGCTGGGTGCACCGTGACCGCTACGACCCAAGGGACCCTGAAGGCTGCCTGCAAGTGAACCGCCCACGGATGTACGGCAGTTCTACTTTGCCATTCGCGTGACGATCTTCGCCCCGCAGAAGCCGCAGTAGTTCTTGATGGTCCGCACTCCTAGATCATCCATGAGAAACGAATGCCAGTAAATCCTGAATGGCGCATGGCGAACGCCGCACGTGATGCAAAACTGGTTCCAAGTTGCTTGAGAGCTATAGTGCCAGCATGTGACGAACATCAGCGCGGGACATCGCGGAGGGATTGCTGAGTCATGGCCGTTGGGACACCGGGGTTCGCCTATTTCAGGCTCAGTCGTCGCAGGAATCGCCCTAGCGATTGTCCCTGCTTCCGCGGCATTGGCTGTGGAGGTAATCTGCTTCACGGTAGTTTCCTTTTTTGCGATCTTCGTCGCCGCATCCAGCCTGCATAGGCTGTAGCCACCGTGACGCTTTGCGTTCGGTTGGGAGCCGGAGCATGCCCGACTCGCTCTAGATGCTCGATTATTATGACACGGACACCTGGGCATCCTTCGAATATCCTCGCCGCGTGCGCCGGAGTTTCGGCCACGGAATCGGTCGCGCTCCCACCGTGCGTGCGCGAGTACATGGAGCCGCGATCCGGGAAGAAAGCGGCGTTGAAACCCAGGCGCACGACCTAAGCCCTTTGCTTTGTTGTTCGCGTTGTCTTTCTCCATAGCCCTATGGCTGAGCGAGGGCTAAGCGATGGCGAAGCGAAGCCTTTTCAATATGATAGATAGGCTTCAACCATTGAGGTCCAGATAATGGCAAAGGCATGGCAAAGGTACAGCCAATCCGGGGAAAGGAACATGGGGAACAATGGCGAACCTTCTCCGGTCTCCTGTCTGGTCTCTTCCATCTTGCGGCTACAGCTCGCGGCTCGAAATGCGAGCGTACAGTGTGCAGTTTGGCAATGCGGTGAGTGATGCGCAGAAAAACGGAAGAGCCATGTCGGGCACACCGCGTGGTTACAGTGTTACAGTCCGCTTATTCGGTCTCCGGGCAGCAAGCGGGACCCAGCGGTGTATAGCGTGCGGCCCGGAAAACCTGCCACTAAATCAGGATGTTGTCGAACGACGGCTCGCGGTAGAGCACATCTCCCTTTCCAACTGCGTTTGCCCACTCGTTGTTGATTCGCTGCTCCAGTTCGGTTGCTGTATGAGGAGCATCGAGGTACTCGGACACGTCTTTGAAGCCGTCGAACGTGACAACGCAATGCTGAATCTCTCTCTTCTCCAACGAGGCCACAACTTCTTCCTTGTATTTCAGACCAGCATCATCTGAATCTGGCATGACGATCACGCGCTTTTCACACAAACGTTCAGCCAGTTTGTCCGACCAAGTGTCGGAGCCACCGGAGGTGGTCGCCACGATTCTGGAACGGGTAGAGTCCAGCAACTCCAGGCTGGTCACGCGATCTGCATCTTTTTCACCTTCAGTGATGACCACGGTGTTGGCAAACTCTAGCTCTGGCAATCTGTAGAGTGAGGGTTTCACGCCTTTAGTGTCGTAGACCCAGCCGTTGGGAGTAGGTCGTCGTTGGACGAACTTCTTATCCGGGTAACGAAGTACCTGTTTGAGCAGTCTTCGCTGTGAATCTTCGTAAGGATAAATCGCTTCGGCTTTAGAATCTGGATCGCGGTACTCCACGTCCAGCCCAGCGACTTTGGCTCTATGTTGGATTGTTTCTGCCTTGCTGATGCCCCGGAACTTCATCGCAAGCTGTGTTAGGGTGCCATTCTGTTGCACCCAAAGCAGTGAAAGCAACGCTTATTGGGACTGACAGAACACGATGGAATCAGATCGTCATGGAATGGGCAGCATATTGTTAGGTCGCCGTTTCCTTGTTCAATGACAGCGGCTCCCGGCGGCAGGCATTCTCTGATCCACCGTTCGTTCTGTGCTGGATCACCGCTATTTAGATTGACCTTGTCCTCCGGTCTCTGTCGTTCCAAAATAGCGTGCTGGATCGTCTCCTTGGTTCCCATTGAACTCGTGAACTGGCTCGCCCGTATTCGGATCGCAGAGTGTGAACGTCTTCGCTGCGCTGTCGATGAAAATTAGGCCACGCGTTTCCAGATCATCTACGGCTTTCTTGTACGTCGGTCTAGTCAGGTTGCATAGAGCCTTCAAGTCCGAAGGTTTGGGCTCGATTGTGTTGCTGCCCTTTTTGTTGGCCAACCATGACAGCGCCACGTACACCGTTAGCGCAGACCCACTCAATTTTGCGATGGACCAGTCGGCGGTTGTTTCTCGCACAATGCAAACCGGAATGTTGAAGTACGCGGCATCGTTGGCATAAAGGAATTTCCACCCCGGCCTGGTCTTGAACGGGTCTCCCGTTGACGGGTCACACAAGATGTACTTGTTCCCGGCAAACTCGCCATACTTCTTGCGCTGCTCTGCGAGTTTGATGAATCGTTTGGCTTCCAACTCCCGTGCCGCCGAGGTGATGATGTTCTTCGATAAACCAGTCCGTTCCATGAGGAGTTTCTGTTTGATGGTGACACTGGCTAACGGGTCTGAGTCTTTCCCTTGTAAGCCCTTAGCAATCTCATAGAGCACGAGCAGGATTGTGAGAGGCGACGGCCTTAGCGTTAACAATGGTGCAGTTTTCAATCTGGGACTGTTTGGGAACAGTGGTTCAGATTGAAAGATAGCGCAGGGTGCTTGGAAGACCCTGATGCTCCACCATCGAGTTGGTTTGAATACTTTCACAACTGCCGGATGCTCTGGGTGGGAGGTTCTTTGTACAGCAAGTACTCTCGTTGTACTGTGCCTCTTTGCTTAAACCGTGGAAAACACTGGGAAAGACTCACATCATGCTCCCACTTTTTGTTCATTGCGTTACCGAAAACCGACAAAAACAGGGATTGGACCATTCCCATTCTCTGTTTGATTTGGACACATCTTGCTGCGTCCATGGTCACGCAGTGCGGGCCTCGACACAAGGTTACCGACGGGTTGTGCGCGAGCGATCTCAGCCGCAGCCCGCAGGTGAATCGCTGCCGCCAGCGTCGCACGACGGGCGAAAGTGAAAAGGGAGAAGACTACATATTCAGATCTGTGATGGCCGTAGCGCATCTAGTCTTAATCTCGATTGAGCATCACGCCCAAGAGTGACACGGTGCCGCCACTTTCTCTTTGCTTTTTAGGTGAGGATAGACAAACGTACGTCCACCGTCGCACGAGAGTTAAAAACACACCGGAATCTGGGATCAATAGCTGCCATCGCCGATAGCGCCAGAGATGGCTGCGGCTTTGATTGCAACGGTTCGTTGCTTGGAGCGCCGAATGGTCAGCCATTTCACGACCACGAAAGGACCCAGCATCACAGCAGATACAAACAAGATAGTAATTGCGCCTTCGGCGTAGGCGCTTAATGTCACATCTCGCCAAAACCCACTGACGACAAACGCTAGTATCACTGCATAGAAGGCAGCCACGCTACCATCCATTCGTTCAAGAGATAGCCAATCTTCTGCTTTTTCGCCATGTGTGCCCATTCGATGTCATGCGTCTTGAACTCCCGATTGCACGAGCTACAGGTTCGGCGCTCCTTATCCGGGCGCGGAGCGAGACAATCCTGCTCGACCAAGTTGTGCCACAGAAAGGGCATTTGAAATTTGTCCACCGAATGTACATTGGCGAGGCTCCTAGTTCACAGTTCGCACATCGAATGGTATTGCGTGACCGGGTTCCCACTGCATCCCGACAAGTCCCAATGAACCAGCTAACTTTCGTGATAGCTAAGAGATTTCGAGGAGGATTGCCATCGCAGGGCACTGCCTTTCCGCTATGCGGTGAACTGCAACCCCGCACAGTATCCGCCGCAGGCGAATCGCAGCAGCGTAACGCGCACGCTGGGCGAAAGTGAAGAAGAACAAGGCCGCGTAAATAGACCTTGCTGAACCTATGGAGTTCGCTTCTTACTCGAACGTGGTGGTGTAGTCCTCTTGAGGTTTTCGGCCATCTTGGGGAGCACGTACACCGCGTGCAGCAAGTTCTCGACGATATCCATGACTGCGTTGACTTCTTGATTCTTCGGTGCATGTCCTCGGTGTGCAGCGGCACTGCCAACATCGAGTGCCGCAGCTAGAACCACTCGGTTCCGCGAACTGATGACACCCATACCTTCGAGTTCCTTTAACTTCTCATTGAATGTGCCTACATCTCCCACCTTGTCCACCATGAGCATATCAATCAGCGTTCTCGCTCCCATCATCGGCAGTCGATGATTGTTGGCATCAAGCGACCTGTATACCTCTTCAATCACACCCCGAAAATCGTCTGTTAAAGCCAACCAAACCCAAGGCGGTTGGTGCCTTGATACCGCTGGGGGAAAGTAGTGTACTAGAAGCGTATCGGGGTCGTTGTCTACAATCCTCGTGCGGCGAAGGACTGTCGCTCGACATCCACAGCATCGAAACATCTCTGATGTGGTTACAATATCAATCACAATATTGCCATCGTACTCTTCAGAAATAACATCCTCTGCTTTGCACAAAAGTTCATGGCGAGTCTTCTGGCGACAATAGTTGCAGTGGATACGCTCGATAGTGGCGGCTGTGTCGTCTGTCATGGCGGGTATTTTACACTCGCTGCTGCGCTCATGGGTGTGTGTTTAAACTCCCCTGCGGAGGTCTTTACCATGGTCGGTTCATTTCGGGAGCGTCGTCTTTTGGTCCTATCGCTTACGACGCATCCGCTCTAAGTTGCCGTATACTTGGGCAACTCGCCGGGGCGTTGGATTTGTAGAATTTGCAGTGCGGATTCCAGTGCCCACGTCGAGGCAGTCCAATTTCGCAAGCAAGTAAGGGGATTCAATGACGAACATGGGCGATGTTGTTGGGCTATTGAAGAAGGAACGGGATCGGCTGACCAAGCAAATTCAAGGAGTCTCTGCGGCGCTCCAAGCATTCGGGACTGCGTACGGAAAGCAGAATGGAACACACCGCAAGATATCCGCTGCGGGCCGAGAGCGGATAGCAGAAGCGCAACGTCAGAGATGGGCAAAACTGAAGGGAAAGAGCGGAAAGACAAAGAGCGCAGCGGTGGCACCAAAGAGACGAACCATGTCGGCTGCGGCTCGAAAGAAAATCGCCGCAGCGCAGCGGGCAAGGTGGGCCAAGGTCAGGGCGCAGTCTAAGAAAGCTGCCTAAGGTACCCTAGGCTCTATTCAAGCCGTGAAAATCACTTTGGAAGAAGCATTGACTCTGCTCGGCAAGTATGCAGAAGAACGCACGAGTGTGCTTGCTGTCGTTGGAAGTCCATCGCTGTCCATTGCTAGGGTAACTGGACCGATCCGGGTCTCGGTAACGGATGGCGTTCCTCTACATCTGATTATCGGAAAAGAAGAAGACACGTCGGACCAAATCAAATTCCGATTGTCAGACTGCGTGTTCGAGTACGGCGACTTTCGTGACGCCGATGCCGAGGATTCGGGTGACCGCAGGTTTGAGGCATTTCTGGTCGTAGGGTCCAGCAAGGGCGACACGCTGTCCCCATTTGAACCAAAAAGCTGACTTGTTAGGTCATCTTTAGATTGGGATGTTTTCAAAATGGGCGGACGCGGGAGCGCCGAAGTTGTTCGCAAGCGTCAACTTCGGAGGAGGGAACAACATCGCAAGGAGTGGCGGCAACTTCGCGCAGGGCAGAAGCGTCGCTACTACGCACAGTCTAAACGGAACAATCGGCGCAAAGGCAAGCGTTGGACACCCATTGAAGACGCTCGGATCACTGCCAAGGATCGTCCGCCTGACCGAAAGCTGAGTAAAGCCATGGGCCGTTCGATGCAGGCAATCCAGCAGCGAAGGTCTATCCTGCCATAATGAACGACACATCTGATTGCGACAGTCTACGTCGAGAAAAAGACTCGCGGATGGTTGGTGCCAGTTGCGGAGTGTCCGAAGGCTATCGGTGCTGCCTTCGCGGAAACGGGCCGCTTTTTCGCCAGTGCAATGAGTAGCCGCTCAATCTTGCGCTGTTCGTGTGGGATAGGGAGGCTGGGCTGTGTCATCCGAGGATTCTTTCACGGTCCTCAGGGCCTGCACAGTGACGCATCAGTACTCAATCTCAGTTTAGAAAAGTGTAGGCAAACTGTAGGCAGCTAAGTCGTCTCTAATGCGATTTGTCAAGTTTCAGGTGCGGCAAAATCCTTATTGGAAGCGGTTCTAAAGGGTTTGGCGGTAAAATTGCTTGTTGGCCACACGGAATCCTAAGTCTGGTGCGTCTGCCAATTCCGCCACTCTCGCACGCTAAGATTATACAAAGGGTTGCACACCGGTTATCACACAGGTTTGATCGTCACAGGTCAATAAAAACTATGTTCTCCTTCTCACCTGTGCCCCAGAAGTGAGATGCGGATCGCAATTCTCCTGGTGAACCCGCCCGATGTGTCCGCAGAGGACTGAGGCTGCGTGAGCGATCCCCGAGTTCTCCGGCCGTCGTAGTGCGTCAGTTCCGTCAGTGCGTCAGATCCGTTAATGCGTCAGATCGGCGATCTGCACGTGATAGGGCTCCAGCAATTCTCCGGTGGCATGATCGAGGGCCGTCACCGCAAGCTGATAGTTGACTTCAGCTTGCAACAGGTTCAACTGAGCGCTGGCCAATTCGGTTTGTGCCTCGAGCACGAAGAAGATGGTTTCCGAACCCAGGTCATACTTGCGCTGCTCGGCGGCCATGGTTTTCTTGGATAGGTCGAGCGCTTCCTTGCCGGCGGCAATGCTCAGCTTGGCCTGTTCAAGTTGGTGAACCGCGTTGCTGACGTCGAGTTCGACCTGTTCGCGGAGTTGGCGCTCGTTGTATAAGTCACTGCGCCGTGACACCAGCGCGCTTCCCATCGCCGCCTTCGCTGCCCGATTTTTCAGCGGCAGACTCAACGACAATTGCGCGTAATAGGTTGGGTAGCTGAAAGTGGAAAGCTGACTCAGCGATGAACTCGTCATCCTCACACCTGTGCTGCTGAATTGCGTGCCCCCCACGCCGTTCGAGGCGTATTGCGCACTCAGGTCGAGTTCGGGCAAAAGGTGATTGTGAGCCAAATGAATGCTGGTTTCGTCATTGGCGAGGGCCGCATGGGCTGCGTCCAGTTCCGGCCGTTTGGTCAGAGCTTGCTGCAGCGCAGTCGCGGTGTCGATGGTGCGCAGTTCGCCTGCTGGTTCCGGCTGTTCGGTAAGTTCAAGATCGAGAGCCTGAACATTCTGATCCTGATCCGCGCCGATGGTCATGCGGAGAGCGTCCTCGGCTTGTTTGAGTGCGTATTCGCTCTGAATGACCTGCACGCGCCGCGAAGCCACCTGGGACTCCGAGCGATAGATATCGAGCGGAGGCAAAGCGCCCAATTCCAGCGCGCGTTTATCGCGCTTGTACGTGACTTCGGCGGCATCCATCGAACTGCGCGCAACCTCAAGGTTTCCGCGTGCTTCCACTACGGACCAATATTGTCCCACCGCCTGCAGGATGTTGTTACTCACTTCGGCAGAAAAGTTGGCCTGCGATTGTTGGAGATTGCGGCGAGCGATCACCAGCGGAGCCTGATTTGCAAACAGCCAGCCATTCCTGAGCAGCGGCTGAGTGAACTGAAAACTAAGTGTTGAGGTGACGTAAGGGTTTAGAAAGTAAAACGAGTTGTTGGTGAAATTGTTGTTGCTGCCCAGCCCTAACTGTACGTTAGTGCCGGTCGCAAAAGTTTGTGAATAGTTGAATTGGGCATTTTGCGTGGTCGAGTTGACGGTGGAGATTCCAGTTCCCTGCAGTTGGCTGACGGCGCTGAACGTCGAACTGTTCACGTTGTAATAAGACGTAAGCAGCGGGTCAAATGGCGCGTGCGCGCCCAGCAGCGAGAATTTCGAGAACTCCACCTGCGTTTCCTGAATCCTCACAAAGCTGTTGTTTTCCAGCGTGAGCACAACCGCATCGCGCAGGCTGAGCGTCAGCTTTCCATCGACCACATAGTTCCGCAAATGTTCCGGCCCCGCCACTTTGCCGGAGCGAACCTGCGGCGTGGCCATCTCGTTGTAGGACTCGCCTTTTTGCGCCCAGCAGGACGGAGCGAACGGCGGCGTCAGCAAAATGAAAAGCAGCAGAATGAAAAACATCAGCAGACGACGAGAGAAAGGGAAAAGCCCCAGGCGAGAATATTTCATCGCTCAATTCCTCCAAAGGTGTGTTGAGTGCTGCTAACTGGTGCTGCGAATTGGTGTTGCGAATTGGTGCCGCCAATAATGACGGCCGCGCCGCCTACTCCCAACGAATTGCTTCCACCGGATCCAGCCGTGCGGCTTTAACTGCAGGGTAAATTCCGAAAACTAATCCCACGGTAATCGACACGATGAATGCCAGCAGGATCGAACTCAGAGTCACAATGGTCGACCATCCTGCCAGCCACGCGATCAGGCGCGACATTACGAAGCCGAACATGATGCCGAAGCTGCCGCCCACAAATGAAATCAGCATGGCCTCGACCACGAACTGGCGGATGATGTCTGACTGGCGCGCGCCTACCGCGCGGCGAACCCCAATCTCTCGCGTCCGCTCCAGAATACTGGCCAGCATGATATTCATGATGCCGATTCCGCCCACGAGCAGGGAAATGGACGCGATCGCCACCATGACCGCGTTAAATAAACGCTCCGTCCGCTTCTGTTCAGCCAGCAGTTCCGCAGGCACAATCACACTGAAATCGCCGGCGGAATGATGCGACGAATCGAGTATCGCGCGCACGATCTGTGCCACCGAACCCATATCCGCGCCGTCGCGAATATTTAAATAGATGCCGTCAATCTCATCGCGCACGTCGCTGTAGTTATCCTCGAGGCGTAAAATCGCCGAGTTCAGCGGAACGTACATGATGTTGTTGAGATCCTGTGTGGGCACTCCTGCGACTTCAGTCTGCGAGCTAAGTTGCGGCGAAGCCACCCCAATCACGCGGAACCAGGTTTCATTGACTTTGACATACTGGCCAACCGGATCGGCCGAACCGAACAAGCTCGACTTGGCGGCCGCGCCCAGCACAACGACAGGAGCGCCGCGAGTCTCTTCGTCCTCATTGAAGAATCGGCCCTGCAGCACGTGCAGTCCAGCAATGTTCAAATAATCTGGATTCACACCGTACACCGTCGGCGGATCCTGTTGCGATTTCGGAATTGTCTTCGAGGGCGTCATCCGCTTTCTCGGCGTGGCCGCGACGATGTCACCTACATCATCGCGGATCACTCGATAATCCTGGAACGACAATCCGGGAGAAAGCTTGCGAACTTTTTGATGAGCTTGCCACTCGGTGGTCTCTTTCGCTTCCACAATCAGGTTGTGGACGCCCATCTGCTCGATCAGCGCCATTACCTTCTGCCGCGCGCCCGCGCCAATCGAGAGCATCGAGACGACAGCGGCGACACCAAAAATCATCCCCAGCATGGTCAGCAACGAGCGCAATCGGTGCAGCAGCAGGTTCTGCAGCCCGAGTTGCAGGTCGGGGAGCCACTGCTGATAACCATGCAGGAAATGGGATGGACGAGTTGGCGCGACGGTCGCCATTACGGAGCGCCTCCTCCGCCCGCGGGCGACCCAGCGCCGGAATTAGCAGCCTTCCTCGGAGCCGTCGGATCGACCAATGCAATCTCAGTGCCCGCTCTGACGCCAGCACTTTCAATGGCGGCTCTGCTTTCGTTCTGTGCCTGAATCTTTACTTCGCGCGGCTCAAAATTGCTGCCGTCGCGCACGTAGACCATGCGCTTATTCTCTTTCAGGAACAGCGCCTGGCGAGGCACGTAGAGCACATCTTTCCGCGGATCCCCATTGATAAAAATATGGGCCGTCAGACCCGGCCGCAGCCGCGGATCCGTGCTGGCCAGCGTGATGGTCGCTTCGAATCTGCCGCCAGAGTCATCTTCCCAAGGCATGCGCGGGTTGTTGCCGCCGAGGCTTTTCACAGTGCCGTGAAACGTGGTCTCTGGAAACGCATCGAGATGAATGTCGACGGACTGCCCCGCCTTAATGTTGTCGCGCTCGATCTCTCCGATCTTTGCGACCAGTTCCATGGTGTTGGGGTCGAGCACCTGGCCGACGGTCCTGCCGGGCTCAACCTGGTCGCCTTCGTGATACTCGGGCATCGTGAGGCCGGGGAAGCAGCAAAATCCGCCCATGGCCCCCTGATTTTTTTCCAGCGCAACCAGTCCGTCCATCGGGGAAGTCACGCGCATTTTGTCGATGTTTCCCTGCGCCTGATCCATCGCCAGCTTCGCCTTATTCCGTTTCTCCTCGGCCAGCGAGATAGTGGCTTCATTCGATGCGCTGCGCGATTTTACGTCCTGTTCCAGTTCCGCGAGCACGCGCTTGGCCTGCTCCAGTGCGAGATCATTTTTTTTCGCATCGATGCTGCTGACCAGTTCGTTTTTCTGAACGTCCAACTCGGCGCGCCTCACGTCGAAGCGCGCTTTGAGCAGCGCGACTTTGTCTTGCGCCGTAACCACCGCCGCGTCGGCTTTGGCTTTGGTGATCTCCTGTTCGGCCTGCAGCAACTCGGAGCGATTCTGCTCCAGCTTGAAATGTTGCTCGCTGGGGTCGAACTCCATCACCAGTTCGCCCTTCTTGATGGCCGCTCCGGTGTGCAGCAGATAGGTGAGCTGCAGCGCACCTCCACCAATCGGTGGCGCGATCAGCATCTCGGAATGGCTGGCCCGCAGTTCGCCGGTTTCATACACCTTCATGTCAAGATCGCCGCGTTTCACGCGCGCCGTCGGGACGTCGCTTCCCGTGGTTGCGGGCGCAGTGCGGCGCACCGCGGCGACTCCGCCAACCACGGCGCAAAGCACCACCGCAACCACTGCCCATGTGATGGCTCGCTTGCCTCTCATCTTTCGACCACCGTTTTATTCCTTCGCTGTAGGATCTTTCAACGCCACCTGCTCGCCCGCATTCACGCCCTTGGCGACCATAATCTTGTCGCCGCTTTTTCTGCCGATCTCAATGGCGCGTTCCTCGAACTCCGTTCCGCGCCACACATAGACCACATTCTGTCCTGATCGTTGAAACATGGCCTGCGCCGGGATCGTGATCGCGTCCGGCACGCGGTCCACAATCACCGTAACTTCTCCGGAAATGCCGGGCTTGAAGCGCGCGTCCGTCTGATCCAGAACGATTTCGAGAATAAAATTGCGGGTAATCGGCCAGCCGCTGGAAAAATCCATGCTGGCGATTTCGCCGATGCGCTCGATGTGCCCCGTGAACTGCCGGTCGGGTATGGCGTTCAACTGCACTGTCACCGACTGATTGGCGGCGAGCCGGCCGCGCTCGGTTTCATCGACGCGAGCGGAAATGCGTAGCGTCGTCGCGTCGGGCAAGTTCGCAATGGCCGCTCCCGGCCAAGCTCGATCTCCCGGACGGTACGGGGCGTCGGCAGAGCCAGTCCAATGCTGCAACAGGCTGATGGTTCCTGCCGAGGGCGCACGCAAGGTCATCTGCTCCAACGAGTGTTCCGCGCGCACCACGTCGAAATTGGCTTTCTTGCTGGCCTGCTCGGCGCTCTCGATGGTTGCCTGGTTGAGAGTCTTATCTGATTTCTGTTTCGTCTCCGCTTCGCGCAGGGTCTGCTCGGCGTCGGCCAGCTTCAGATTGGCCTCTTGGCCTTCAATCTTGGAAACGATTTCCTGCTTGCTGGCCTCCAGCTTCGCCGACTCCACGTCGTAGCGCGCTTTCGAGACTGCCGTCGTGTCTCCTTCTTCGGTCAGGCGAGCCTGGGCACGGGCCTGTGCAATGGTCGCCTCCGCTGACTTGAGCGTGGACTTGTACTGCGCCAGATCCTGCTCGGTCTTCGTCTTGTCGAATTCGACGACAACGTCGCCAGGTTTGACGACGGTGCCCTCCGGCGAAACCTTGATGATTTGCAAGTCGCCCGCCTGCGCGGGGGCGCTGATGGTCACCGACTTCATCGCCTTCACTTCGCCGCGAAACTGCAGCGAGTCGAGAAATTCTCCGCGCTTCACTTCGTAAGTCGGAACCGTGGGTGATCGCTTGCCCAGTCGTACCGCCCCCAACACGACGCCACTCCCGGCCAGCACCAGGATCACGATGGCCATTGCCTTGCGTCGCAACGTCAGTTGGCGGAAGCGCTGAATCATAGGGTTGAATGATTACGAACCGCTCCCCGCGGCGGATGCGACGGTCTTCTTAACATTGGCTCCGTTAATATTGGATCCGTTAGTATTCGATCCTTCAGCTCTGGATCCCGCGCTCTGCTTCGCAACGTCCACATCGACCGCAGCGCTAAGGTCGGGCATCAGCTTAGGATTATTTCCCTCGATTGCCACAATCACCACGAACGAACGCAGCTTGTTGGAAAAATCTCCACCCTCGCCGATGGGCGCCAGCTGATCGAGCTTGGCTGAGAACACCAGATCAGGATACGCATCCAGCCGGACCTTCGCCGTCTGTCCGACCTGCAGGCTGGGGAAGTCTTGCTGATTCGCCAGCACGCGCACCTGCATCGTCGCGGGATTCACGACCTGCATGAACGGCACACCCGGACGCACCTGGTCGCCTTCCTGTACTTCGCCCATCGTGCCTTGCTTCCAGATCGTGTTCAGCACCACAACTCCGTCGAGGGGCGAGCGAATCTGCATCAGGTCAGAGTTAGCCTGAGCGTGGAGCATGGTCTGCTGGGTGCGGTCGCGTTGAATTTCGAGAATGCGAATCGCGGCCTGCGCAGCCGCGCGTTTCAAATCAAAGGTTTCGTGAAGCTGTTCGAATGTCGCCTTGGCTTCGTCGAGGTTTTCCTGATTTTTTTCCTTGTCGATACGCGATACGATCTCCGCTTTCTGCATCTCCAGTTCCGCCTTGCGGAGACTGTCCTCGGCAGCCTTCAGCTCAGTCTCATCTTTGGCGCGCGCCGCGTTTTCTTTCGCTTGCTCTTCCGCGACTTGATCCACCAGCTTGGCGTAATCTGCCTGCTTATCGATGAAATCTCGCATCTGCGCCTGCCGGTCGAATTCCACCAGCAGGTCACCTTTTTTGACGCGCGTACCGGCGGGCGTTAGGTGGATGATGGTGAGCGTGGGAACCGATTGGCCCGCCAGCTGCGGCGCGAGGATCGCCCGCGACTGCACCGCCTCGGTGGTTCCCTTCAACCGCAAAACTTGACCTGGATTAGTAGAGACAGATACCGCGGACGTTCCGGTTGCCGGAGTTTTGCTGCGGATGCTGAGTACAGAAAAAATAGCGATCAGAACCGCTGCGACCGTGGCCATCACTATCCAGCGACCCAGCCGTCGCGGGCGCGCGCCGTCATTCCCCGTTTTGTCCGAGTCCGCCTGTCCCGAGTCCGTTAGTCCCGGATCTGTTTGTCCCGGCCGTGCTCCCGGTTGCTCTGCTGGAGATTCAGAGTCGGGAGTGACTGCCGCAGGAGTTGAGTGCATAGGTGGACTCTCCCGTCGTAGGAATCTGCCTGGCCCGCAAAAGTTGCCCGGCGCCGCGGGCGTTCATCAGTTATCCGAAATAAATTATCCGCCCCTAGGTCTGTTTCGAAGTGCCATCTTCGATCACGCCCTGGCTCGATCGTGGCACTGGTAGATCGTAAGGATAGCCCGCGCTTGCGAGCCCATTACAAAATTTTTCCCAGCAGGGAACCACCAGCGAATAATAAATGGGGAAACAACAAACCAACAGCGGGAGCGCGGTCGCCGAGTGGCATCTCCCCCAGCACGGCTGCACAATATGGGGGAACTCTCGCGGCCCCGACACGGCATCGTGGCCGTCCCGCCCATGCCACTGCACTGCGCGAGGATTCCGCTCGGATGGCGGTTCTCCCCGCGGCTGACGCTACTGTACTTCGTTCAGTTTTTGGTAGATCAACATCGCCACCAGCACCAGCAGAAACACTCCCGACCCGATGCTGAATACCCACATCGGAACCGTAAGCCGGTTTACTTTGACTAACAGTTCCGTCTGCTCTTCCTGCATATGCGAATTGTTGTCATCCAAAAATAGCTGATCGTCCTCGTGCATGGTGAGCGTGCTCTTATAAATCAGCAGGAGGATCAAACCTACGGCAAAAACTCCGAATACCACCGCTACAACGGTCAGCGTCATAAGCCACCTCGGCAGATTCCAACCCAAGCCAGCGGCGTTCCACTTCGTGGTGGGGCACGCAGAACCCAACACCCAGTCCGGGGAAGGCCCTAACGCGATGATTATAGCCCTGTTGGCAAGGAGTGAGCACCGAATAAAATACCCGGCTTTAGAAGAGGTTCAGAGTAGGTTACGGGCGCCCTGCAGAACCGGGAAGAATGCGACTTCCGGCCGCCGAACCGCATCCAACCAAGGAGGCAGTTTCCCAGGGTGGTAACGAGATCCCCCTTGTGCCGAAAACAACATTTGCTATAATCAAACAGCTTTAAAGCCAAGGAGATACCAATGGCCACAACTACCGTTCCTACTGTCACGAACCCTGAAGTGACCAAGTCGAGCCCCGAAGTTGCTAAAAAGACTCCGCCCGTAACCCTTACTGCCAACGCCGTTACCAAGGTGAAAGAGATCATGGGCCAGCAGACCCCCGTTCCGGCCGGCTTGCGGATTGGCGTCGTAGGCGGCGGCTGCTCCGGTTTCTCCTACTCCATGCAGTTTGAAAATGGCGCTGGGATGATGGACAAGACCTTCGATATGGAAGGACTCAAAGTCTACGTGGATGCCACCTCCGTGATGTACCTGAACGGTTGCATCGTCGACTACGTCGAGACCCTCGAGGGCGCAGGCTTCAAGTTCGAAAATCCGAACGTGAAAAGCACCTGCGGCTGTGGCAGCTCCTTCAGCGTATAAACGGTCGAGAAAACTTCCAGCAAGAGAAACGGCCTCATCCTACAAGATGAGGCCGCTTTCATTTCATAACTGTGAGGCGAGGCAGAAGAGGTTTTCTGTGGGGACAGCCGCCCCCGGCTGTCTGCCGTGCGAAGCACGGCAGGTTTCTTCGACTACTGCTGCTGCTGCGGTGGCGGAGGAGGATTGCTCGGCGGAGTCGGCGACCCGAATCCCGGACTCGATGACGAATTTGAATTGTTTCCGAAGCCGCTGCTGTTGTTATTCCCGAAACCGCTGCTGCTGTTGCCGAAGCTACTGTTGTTGTTCGTGCCAAACGCGCTGCCCGCATTACTCCCGCTGCCATTCTGCCCGTTCCCGTTGAGGTTCGGCGCGCCTTGGCCAAATCCCTGCAGCTGAGGCTGGTAGGGTGTCGTGATTAAGCGCCCTTGGTCTTGCGCCGGATCGTAAACAAACACCCAGTCTTTATACTTCGTCTTATGATTGAACTCGCGGATCGTCGGATCTTTGATGGGGGTGTTGCTGGCAACTCCCACGATCGGGCCGCCGATGATCTGGCCTGATCCCGTCGGACTGCTCCCGGGATTCCCGCTCCCAGATCCCGACGAATTCCCGGAGCCATCCGTCGATCCGCTCCCTGAATTAGCGGACGATCCGGCCTGCGATGAATCCGATCCCGCCGGCTGATTGGCTCCGGTCTGCTGATTCTGGCCAAACGCCGAATTAGAATTCCCCCCAAAACTGCTGCTGCTGCCGAAAGTGGAAGACTGCGACATGCCGCCGGGACCGTTCATTCCAGTCGCGCCACCATTTCCGCCGATTGGACTCGCGCCCGGAATCGTCCCACCCGAGATTCCACTAAGCGTCATCTGCACTTCGCCGAAGTGGAGCAGTTTGAAATCAGCACACTTCCCCGCCTTGCAGTTCAGAGGATCTTTGTATCGTTGCCGCAGGAACCGCAGATTGTTTGTGCTCTCCAGATCCTCAAGCTTCACCGGATAGCGCCCGAACTTCTTGTAGTAGCCGCGAATGGCCCGCGAATACTGCACCCCGCGATGAATCATTTCCTCTTCGCGATCGCGCCTCATGTCGAACTTAAGGTCGGAGACGATTTTCGCCGCGAAGATAGACATCAGCGCGATCGCCAGCAGCAGAATGAGCATGATGTAGCCCTGCTCACCGCGTCGAGAGGTGCGCCGAATTCGTGAAGAGAGTCTCATTACAAAATCCGCTTATCCCTGGGTCAGCGGGATGCTCTGCGGTGGACCGCTATACACCATGTCCTGAATCGAAACCGAGGTTGGCGTGATGCGAATCACTTTGTACCGCCGATCCACGATCTCGCCTTCACCCGCCACGAACACATCGTCGCCCGACTTCAGAAAGATCTTCTTCGCTTCGCCCGTGGAAGTGGCGAAGCCATAAAACTTCAGCGGAATCGGCGGCGGCGCCTGATTTGAGGGCGGAACATAAATGGGGTTCGGCCCTGGCTCCCCGTTCTTCCCGTGGTCCGTCGCGCCAGAACCGTGGGGCGTCTGAATGACCACATCTTCCGCCTGCGACACAAAAATATTTCTTCCCGTGCCTTCATACTTCGTCTGTTCGCTCGCCGCCAGCAAATCCAGCCGCAGCGTCGGATCAAGATTTTCCGCCCGCACCTTTTTCCCGGCTTTCGTTCCTGAGCGTGACGATGGCGTACGCACCGTGGCCACCGGGGCGGCGATCTCAGCGCTCGAAGCCTGCGTCGACGATCCCGTAAAAAACGGAATCACCTCGTACGCCAACGCCAGAAGCGCCACCACGCCCAGCACGGCCGCCCACATCGTCTGCTTCTTGTTTTCGAATCCCAGTTGCACTTACGATCCCGCCTTCAAATACGTTTCCAATTTCACACCCAGCTTCACCGGCCCCTGCTGCTGCGCACCCAGAGTTATGCTGTTGATGATGAAAAACATTTCGTCGCGTTCCAGCGCGTTGATGAACTTCGCCAGCTCCGTGTAATTGCCCGCGAAGTCCGCTTCCATCTCCACCGGCTCCAACCCTCCCGTTTCCGCATCTCGAACCTTGTACTTTACGTGCTCGATCGCCACGCCGTTGGCGCTCGTCAGTTTGCCAAGCTCGGTAAGGATTTGTGACTCCTGCGTCGGAAAGCGTTGCTTATAGAAATCGGAAATCTGATGACCGGCCAGCACTACTTTCTGCGGTAGATCCTTCAGCGGAGCCACCAGAGCGGTTTTCAGCGTCAATTCCGCCTGCAGCGTGTCCAGTTCCTGCCGTCGGGTTTCCGCCGAACCGATCAGCGGGGAAAAGTACACAATCACCGCCAGCAGGTCGACCGCCGCCATGATGGCCAGCGCCGTCTTCAGATTCTTCCGAGTTCGCCGCAGGTCGGGCATCAGGGCTTCCTCGCTTTCGGGACCAGTGGCTTCGGCTTCGCATTCACTTCTGTTTTCGATTTCACTTCTGTCGTCGATGACGCGGCCCCGGGTTGCGTGGCTATTGGTTGCGCAGTCTTGGGTGACGCGGCCCTCGATTGCTTGGCAGGCGTCAGGTCAGGAATATAAATCGCTTCCATATCAAACAGCTCATTGTCGCCGCCCCTGTTGCTCGGCTGAAAGTTCTCTGAAGTGACTTGCGTTTGCGCGAAGCGGTGCGATTCCTCCATGCGGCGCGCCAGTTCCAGCGCCCGATCCCGCGAATCGCCCCCCACCGACATTTTCAGCCCCAGCTGATTGTCCTCATCCAGTTGTGGACTGATCCCGATCAGATGCACGCGCGGTGGCATCACCTTCTCCAGACTCTCCAGCACTTGCGTCCACGAGAACGCTTTGCGCTCGATCAGTTCGTTCAGAAACTGCGACTCATCGCGGGTAGTGCGGTTCTGCGGCAGGTTGAGGGTTTTCTCCGCTTGGGCGCGCAGCCGGTCGCGGTCGGCAATCATCGACTTGATCTGGGCAATGGCTGCCCGATCCCGCCGGGCGTTCACCCAGCCCGTAATGTCCAGCGTTAGAAGCACCAGCGTGAGCACTGCGACCGCGCCTACCGCCGCGCCCCAGTTCACCCAGAACTGCCGCGCATCTTCATACGGCTGGCTCGCGAGATTGATATCAAGACGCATAAATTAAATCAGTTGTCAGCCGCCAGTAGGTTCTTGCTGACCACTGACCACTGACCACCGATCACTGCAGTTAAGAAATCAACGCCCCCACCACTCCCGCCATTCTCCACCGCGGCACCACGCCGCTGGTGCTCGCTCCCAGCTGCGCCGAAGTTACCAACTCCTGCACATCGGCGCCGGTCTGCGCCCGCAACGCCGGCGCCGCGCCCCCGGATTCTGGCAGCCCGGAAATATAAATCTGCTCAATGTTCAGGTGGTAAGTGTCCTGGAAAAACACCACCGACGGATAAACTTCCTCAGCCAGTTGCTCCCCCGTGATCGCGATCCCGCGCGTGTTTTCAAGCGTGCGAAACAATTGCAGCTGATCTTCATTCAGGATCGCGATGCTCGTTGTATCGGCATCCACTTTGATCAGCAGCGTCGGCTTCTTACCCTCGGCTGCGCCGATCGCCGCCAGCGTCGACGGCAGCACCACGCCGGGGTTATACCCCGCATCGCGGAATGCGGCCTCGTAATCTTCGATCACGCTGGCCATGGCCACGGCCGCCACTACTCGCACCTCATTGTTGATCTTCTGCGCGTGGTAGGAAACTTTCGCTTTGTCGACGTCAAACGGCAGAGACTTTTTCAGCCGGAACCGCACCACGCCGAGAGCTTCTTCGTCGTCGGAAGGCAGAGTATCGAATTCCACCAGCATCACGCGCACCGCCGCATCGGGCACAATCGCAATCACATCTTTCGAGCGTTGAGCGACGCTGCTGAGCGCGGCTTCAATCGCAGCGCGCACCGCGTCCCTCTGCCGCAGATTGTTTTCCACCAGATCGGGAACTACGCTGCCCGGCGCCAATTCGCGCACGGCCGAAGCTTCCAGGCCGCCGCCGTTCTCAGTGAGGCGCCCGGCCAGTACGCGGTCCGCCGCAATTTCGCAGGCCATTTTAGGCTTGGCTGTATTTGAATTTGAACTCATCCCCGAGAACGCCCCTTGCGACAAACTCTCTTCTTTAAATCAGAAATCCTCACGCTAAAAAATGCAATAACCGAAAGAGCACCGAGCCGCATCCCGCTATGGCTTTAATGTTGTCATCCCGAGCGAAGCGAGGGACCTCGGTTTCTACCGGTGACTTAACGGCCGCGTGCGCGCAAGCACGAACCCAGATCCCTCGCCCTGCTCGGGATGACAACAATGAAAAGGGTCGCGCCTACCGCATGGCCTCGATAAACGTAACTTTGTTGATCTCTTTCAGCGTGGTCATGCCCAGCCGGACTTTATTCAGCGCCGATTCGCGCAGGAATCGCATGCCTTCATCGCGCGCCGCGCGCCGGATCTCCGACGTCGGCTTCTTGGCCAGAATCATCTCGCGAATGCGGTCGCTCAAATCCAGCAGCTCATGAATCGCAGTTCGCCCACGGAATCCCGTGCCCGCGCATTCGATGCACCCCGGCCCTTCGTACAACGGAACGTTGCCCCACTGCGCCGGATCGAGGCCGCTGGCTTCCATCACGTCGGGCGCATAATGCACCTCGGTGCGGCACGAATCGCAAATCAGTCGCACCAGCCGCTGCGCCAGAATGCAGTTCAACGCCGAAACAAAGTTGTAAGGTTCCACGCCCATATTCAGGAAGCGTCCAATTACGTCGACTACATTGTTGGCGTGCACGGTCGTGAAGACCAAGTGGCCGGTCAGCGCCGACTGAATCGCGATCTGCGCGGTTTCCGCGTCGCGGATTTCGCCGACCATGATCTTATCCGGATCATGTCGCAAAATGGACCGCAGCCCGCGCGCAAACGTCAGCCCCTTTTTCTCGTTCACCGGAATCTGCGTAATGCCGCGCAGCTGATATTCGACCGGATCTTCAATGGTAATGATCTTGTCTTCGTCGGTTTTAATCTCGTTGACCGCGGCATAAAGCGTAGTCGTCTTGCCGCTGCCCGTCGGCCCCGTCACCAGCACCATGCCGTAAGGTTCCTTGATGTAGCGGCGGAAGCGGCGCAGATCGTCCTCGTCAAAGCCAACCACGTCGAGAGTCAGGGTGCGAAACTTCTCGCTCATCGATTCTTTGTCGAGTACGCGCAACACGGCGTCTTCGCCGTGAATCGAGGGCATGATCGACACGCGGAAGTCGATGGCGCGCCCGTTATATTTCACGCGGAAGCGTCCGTCCTGGGGCACGCGCCGCTCGGAAATGTCGAGCTCGCTCATGACCTTGATACGCGAAATCACGGTCGAGTGATGCTCTTTGCCGATCGGCGGCATGGCCTGGGTGAGCACGCCGTCAATGCGGAACTTGATCATTACCGAATCGTCGCGCGTCTCAATGTGAATGTCGGAAGCGCGCCGCTGCAGCGCCGTAAAAATCGTGGTATCGACCAGTCGGATAATCGGGCTGGTATCGCCGGTCGCCGTCAGCTTGTCGATCGACAGCGTTTCTTCGGCACCCGTGTTCTCATCTTCACGGATGATCTGAAAGCCTTCGCTGGCCGATTCGAGCACGCGCTGCGACTGCTCGGTCTTGGTGAGGATGTTGTCGATCTGCTTCAGCGTGGAAACTTTGGTGATGATGCGCTGCTTCAGCAGCAGGCTGATTTCATCGATCATCATCAACTGGCTGGGATCGGCAATCGCGATGGCCAGCTTGCCGTCCGCGGTTTCTTCCAGCGGAACGAACTTGTAGCGGAACATCAACTCGACCGGAATCTTCTTGAACAGCTCGTGATGCAGTTCAAACCCGGACAGGTCGACGAATTCGCAGCGGTAGCGCCGCGCCACGTCCTGCGCGCGCTCAAGATCGGTGATGACATTGCCCGTCGGGCTGAGCGGCGCGCCGTTTCCACCGCCTACAAATATCGATTTCTTATCAACCGTTGCCATTGGTTTCCCTTAAATCCTCGTCATTCTGACCCGCTACTCTTGTCACCCGATCCCAACTCTTGTCATTCCGACCGAAGGGAGGAATCTGCTTTTCTCTCACCATCTCCGCCGCCCTCTAATGCACGCCCATGCTGAAGATCGGCAAGTAAAGCGAGATCAATACGCCGCCCACAAACACCGCCATAATCATCAGAATGATCGGCTCAATCAACGCCATCGAAGCGCCCAGCGCCGTTTGCACGTCTTCCTCGTAGAATTCCGCCACCGAGTTCAGCATGGCCGGCAGCGCTCCGGTAGCCTCACCGACCTCGATCATCTCAACCGCCAGCCCAGGGAAAATCTTCTGCTCCTCCAGGCTGCCCGCCAGCCCATGACCCTCGCGCACCCGGACGCCCGCCCGCATCACGCCTTTCAGAATGCGCCGACTGGTCATCGACGACCCTGCCGTTTCCATCGCCGGCACCAGCGGCAACCCACCTTGCAGCAGCGTCGAAAGCATCCGCGAAAAGCTGGCGACCTGGTGCTTCAGCCGGATATCGCCCAGCAGGGGAGTGCTCAAAATCACGCGGTCGATGCGATCCGCGCCGCTATCGGTCTCTTTCCAGCGCCAGGCCGCGAATCCGAACACCGCCAACCCAACGAAAACATACGGAGCATATTTCTGCGCGTTCTGCCCCACCATCAGCATGAACACCGTGATCGCCGGCAGCTTCTGATCCAGACTGTTAAACAAGTCGGCAAACTTCGGCACCACATAGGTAAACAGGAACGTCACCATGATCATCACCACGGTGATCAGCAAAGTCGGATAAATCAACGACACAAAAAGCTTCTTGCGGAACGTCATCGCCAGCCGTTGAAATCCGATATATCGGGTCAGCACTTCATCGATGTTGCCGCTCTTCTCGCCCGCCATCAGCGTCGTCGTATAAATCTTGGGCACGATGCCCTGCGCTGCGAACGCATCGGAGAGCAACTCTCCGCCTTTTACCCGGTCCCGCACGTTCTCCAGAATCTGCCTGAGCTGCGCATCTTTCTGCCGCTTGATCAGCAGTTCCAGCGAGTTCAGGATGGGCAGCCCGGCCCGAATCAGCGTCAGAAATTGCTGGTTGTAGACCAGAAACGTGCTCTGCTTCAGCTTCCGCCGCCGCCGCAGCGACACTCCGGAAGTCAGCATCCCCTGCGGTTTAACCCAGTAGACGAGATAGCCCTGCTGCGAAAAGCGGTCGCGCACCTCGGCTTCCGAGTAGCCCTGCTCGATGTGCTCCTGGACGTGCCCGCGATCGTCCGCGATTTTGACTACAAATTCCGCCATTTGCTGACTTTTCTGCCCGTTTTCCCGAAGTTGCGCGCTTACCGTCTCAGTCTAACATTCCCACTTACCATTCTAAGCCGCCGACCACCGCTCAACCGCCCGCGCCGAGTATCGCAAGTAACCCGCCCAGGAATGTAGCCATTACGCCTGCAGCCACTACAACCAGCCATGAGCTACTACAGCAGCTTTGTCATTCCGACCGAAGGGAGGAACCTGCTTTTTGCCTGCACTGTCACGGCTCCAACCCCTCCACCGTCTCGGTCCCTGCCGGCGGCTTAAACTCAAACCGCCCATCCCCGATCGCCACATCTTCCTTCATTCCGCCAAACCGATATTCCGTGGCCGCCCCGTCGACTTCCTGAATGACAATCCGCACAATCTGGTGGTCGGGCGTGATCTCCAGCAAAATCTCGCTCACCCGATCCGCCATCGCCTGCGGCACCCCGCGTAAAATCAAGATTTCCTGCCGCCAGCGGTTCTATATCCGGAGCTAGAGACAATCCCTGTAACTCTTTCTCCAGCTTGGCCTTACCTAACAAGAAAGCCAGCGGACTCCGCACATCCTCCAGCTTCTTCGCCGCCGTCTTCCGCGCCTGCCTGTCGGCCGGGACGTAAAACCACGCATCTCTCCCATCGCTGACAAACAGCTTCTCCCTGGGAGAACGGTATTCCCACCGCATCTTGCCAGGTTTTTTCAGCCAGAGCGTCCCGCTCTCAGTCCGCTCCATCCCCGACCCGCGATACACCTCGGTAAACTCCGCCTCCAGCGAGCGCAGATGGTTGTAATGGGCATCGACCGCCCCAGCCAACGCGTGAACGTCAGTCGCCGGGACTGTAGTCGTGAGGAGGGTCGCCGTTGACGGGGCAGTCAGGCCGACCGCCCCCAGAGCCAGAGCCGTACCCAGAGTCGTCAGAAACGGCACGATCGCAAAGCAGATCCCACGAAGTCGCATCTCGATAATTTTTCACCGGGTACCCGCCCGCGTGCCAGCTAAATACATCAGCACCCTCACGCAACTTGGGAGGGAAACACGGGGCAGGTTCTACGGAGGGCTCCTGCCATAATTGTAAGCTGCGGCACAGGAGTTGTCATTTCATCTGGACGAACAGGGGTTCGTGATGCGAAACCGGTGAGGGCGGTCCTAAGAAAAGAAAAACCGGGATGTCTTAAAAGTTAGACGACGCTCAACCACGTCTTTCCGATTGGCGGCTGGGTTTTCGCCAGCATTTGATCCCGGCACCGAAATATTATCGCTAGAACTTCACCATGATGTCGATATCGATCACCGACTCATCCCGGCGCAGATCAGGCAACCAAAGGCTGCTGCCTTGTCCCGCGCAAGCCGTTTGCGCGATCGCGTCGTTGGCAGACATTGACAGCGCCGAGCTAGCGCCAAAGCCGGTGTTCCCGCCGTTCATGCACGCGAAGTACTGGGGAAATCCGTTGTTGGTATAGGGCACTCCGCCCGAGCCCGGAGGCGTGACCCCGCCCTTACCCGACCAGTAGGGCACACTCGCGTGCCGATAGTCATACTCCCAGCGGAAGGTGAGCCACTGCTTCGGCATGTAATCGTAAGTGATCGAAGTATCCCAGGCCTTGAACGGGTCGCCAGGATTGCCCGTGAAGTAAGGCGCATTGATCGCCGCCGAGGAAGCCGTCTCGCCATTGATGGGCGGCAGCAGTACCAGATAGCGCCCGGGATTGTTAATCTGCCCGCCGCCAATAGTAATGGCATGGTGGTCCTTCGCGAACCAGGTGCGGTCATAAAGCATGTACCCGACAAAGCTCTGCTTCGGATCAATTCCCCCCAGCGGGAAATTGGCGCTTGGCTGCGCCAGCCGGTCTCGCTTGTTGGTGAAGCAACTCACGCCCGCCAGGGTCGCTGTGCTGGGGCCGAATTCGCAACCTAGAGTCGCCGGTAAACGAGAACGCCATCTTGTCGACGAACTGTGCGGGCCGGTCGAAATACTTGATCTCGACGCTGTTATCCGTGTGCATGCGGCCGCGGTTCGGTATGTACAGATCGTCGTGGCCCAGTCCGTAATTATTGGAAATGATGTTCATCCAGGAGTACGGAGTCCACTTGATCTGCCCTCCCAGGCCCTTCCTCGAATTGGACGAGCCGTAGGATTGCCATCCATTGATGATCCAGGGCTCAATCTTCAAATGCGCCGTGGGAAAAACCTGAATCCGCACCCCCTCGAAAAACCACGGCGTATTCGAAGAAACATAGGAAGGCTGGTAGGCCCAATTGTCGAAGTTGTAATAACTGAACAGACCCACGTACGACATGAAGATTCCGGCGTCGATGTTGATACCGTTCAGCACGTCCAGGTGATATCCGCCGTATGCCTCCGATACGTAGCGGTCCGCATCGCCGATATTCCATTGCCCCTTGGCATAGCTGGGATCGTTGCGCACGGTCGCCGTGGAATACATGCCGAATTGCGTCATGAAGCGGGCGCGTACGTTGTCGAGGTGAAAGTCGCCGCCTATTCCCAGTTGCTCCAGCTGGATTTCGTTCGAGCGAAACAGCTCGCTCGATCCGCCCATCGAGTTGTCGACGGGCTTGTTGAAACTGTAGCTGTAGGTAACATCCGCCCGGATCTCCGGGGTAAAGAATTTCGAATCAAAAGCCGTGTCTTTGTTGCGCGGATTGCCGTTCAGCCAGGTCCAATCCCAGTCGGAGAAAGGTGCTATTTTTTCTTTCTTTGTGGAAGCCGCTGAGGCGTCGTTGGCCGCTTGCACCACCGCTTTTTCGATCGGCGCCGGGGACGGAGGTGCTACGGCGACTGCTGTTTCTGGTGCCGCGGGGGCAGGCGTCGTTAGCGTGGCGGGACCAGTAGCCGCAGTCGCGGGAACCATCGCAACGGGCTCAACCGCGTCGCGGCTTTTCAATGCCGCTTTCAGCTCCTCGATCTCCGCCTGCATGGCGGCGAGTTGTCTGGCAACGGCTGGCGGCACGTCAGGATCGGGGGTGACTGCCGGCGCGCCGGGTGCGGTGTTGCTGGTCTTCGCATCATCATGGACTGCAACCGCCGCGGGTGGCTGATGCAGCGCAGCCACGGTCTGAGCTGCAACGCCCTGCACTGCCGCGGAAGCAAGAAACATGCCCATGCCGAAAGATAAAGCTGCCGCGGTCAACGTCCTAAAAGACAAATAAGATCTCATGGTCAGCGCCCCGATCCATTTCTGGTCAAAACATTGTGGTTTAAAAGGTTTTGGTTTAAAACGCGCTCGCTTGCGGAAATGACCTCGTCTTTTCCGCCCACTTCGTTACGAGCAATTACAGCTGCAAACTCATAAAGATCGCGTAAAGCAATCGTATGAAGTCCATAAATGTCCCAGAAGGGATTGCGAGTTATAGGGGATTGAAAAACTGGCCACTCACCACTGACCACTAGCCACTGCTTCTACACGCCTACGTTGCCGAAGATTGAGTACTGCGGCGCGCCGACAATCTTTCTCAGCGCGCCGTTCTCGCTCAATGTGTGCTCCAGCAATGGGTTGTGGTAGAGCACGTACACCGGCCGGGGATCGGCGCGCAGCATTTCCGCCAGGTTCGCGACCACCCGGCGCATCCCCGATTCCGGGAAGGGATTGAAGAGGTAAAGCACAAGCGGACCTTCGGGAAAAGGGAAAGCAGTGGCGTCGGCGCAAATCGTCTCCAGCGCGAAGCATTTCTGCGCGGCATTCTTGTATTGCCGCAAATTATCGAGCGCAATCTGGTGCAGGGCGGGCAGAAGTTCCACGCCGATTATTCTGCGAAAAGAATAATCCGATGCCATTAAAAGCGTGCGTCCCTTGCCGCAACCGAGGTCGACAAAAGTAAAGTCGCGGAAGTCGAGAGTAGTGTGATCGGAATTCGGCGGTGTCTGCTGCACTGTCTGATCCTGCTGCACTATCCGGTAAAGAGCGCCCAACATCTCGTGAAACGCCGCCGGCTCGGTGGGCTGATACGCGGAATGGAACATTCCCAGTAGCCGGTCGCGCCAGCCCACGGCGCCGCTGGTCGTGTTAACCCGATAGTCCCAGTCGTAGTCGGCATCGCCGAAGCGTTGCCGCAGCCGCTCCGGAGTGGAATCGCGCGCAAACTCCCATAACACTCCCAGAAGCCGCCGCGTCGCTCGGAAATATCCCTCGTATGTGGCGGCGTACCTCCACCATTGCCATGCGGTTTTGAGCACGCCGATTGTCGGAGGTGAATCCATGCGAGCGCCCAGACATAATACGGGGAAGCGAAAGGCAGTAGCCAACGAATCTGGTCACTGGTCACTGACCACTGACTACTGACCACTGGTTACCGACGCTAGTTGTGATTGTGAAACTTAGGCAGGCCCGGTTTGTATCCCGCAGGCAGGCCCTTCGTGATGAATGGGAAATCGTCCGGGCTCTCGACTAAGACACTCCCGTTCCAGGTGAGCTTGTACGCATTGCCGTCCGGATCTATGGGGACGCCTCGCAAATGTTCTGCCGCGACCAATTCCGCCATGTCGGCGGGAGCACGCCCCGTGCGCTGACTGAATCTCGCAACCAGCGCTTGCAGGCTGGTGACATCTTCATCGACCTGAATCGCGCGCAGGTGTTCGATCGCGTTCTGCCGGATATTGCTTTCGCGGGCGGTCTCGTAGGTCGCGCTCCACAACATGCGGGCGGTCGTGAAATCGCCCGCGTGCGTAGCCATCTGCGCCGCCAAAATTTTCATGAACGGATGCGCGTTCGGAACCTTCGATCCGCGTTCAAACACTTCGGCGGCCTTGCGATAGTCCTTGAGCTCGGTGTAGTAGACGAAGCCGAGATTGTAGTAGAGCTGCCAGTTGTCGGGATTGTGCTCAATGCCGTATTCCATCAGCTGAATCGCGCGCACCGGCTCGCCAGCCCCGCCCGGCGGCCGAGGCGCGAGAAAGCTGGCGCCGAACTGATAGGCAGGCAACAGATGTGGATCGAGCGCGGTCGTGATCTCGAGCAGCGGCGCCAGTTCGTTATAGGTAAGCGCCCCGTCATAGTGGCGGTGCCCGAAATATTGCACCGTGCGTGTCCAGTAGATGCAGGCCATGAGGCCGTCGAAGCCCAGGCTGGCGCGTTTCACCATGGTCGGCGAGTTAATGTAAAGCACATCCTCGATGCTGGCCTGCGGACGCATGCGGTCGATGTGCCGCAACAATAGAACGCTGGCCGCCATTGAAATCGCCAGGCTCAGCGAGGCGATAACGGTAGTGCGCTGCCGGGCATTCATCGTCGTCATCTTAAATTCCCGTCATCATTTGAAAGCCATCATTTCAAATTCCTGCGCTCGAAGATCAGCACCGCGCCGCTCAACGCCATCGCCGTATAGAACAAAGCATAGAGCGTGTTCTGCAGGATAAGCTGCGAGCTCATCGGCTGCTGATGCGCCACCGCGCTGATCACGTTGAGCGCCGAGAAGTTCGGCACCAGATAAGCCGCTCCCGTAGCCACCCAACGCGTGACGCCGTGAGCCATGCCGGCGAATCCGCGCAGGTCGTCGGCGAAACTTCCAATCACAAAGAGCGAAAACGCGAACACCGCCGAGAGCAGTGGCGAAGAGAACGACGAGAACAGCAATGCCAGCGAACAGATAATCAGGAATTCGAGAATAATGAAATACAAAGCAACAAGGATCAGCGCGTCCGGCCTGGAAAACTTGTGCGTCACGTAAAGCAGCGCGCCGAATACTCCAATGGCCATGAAGAACGTGTTCACCACCAGCGTTCCCGCCAGGCCAAAAAACTTGCCGACAATAAACTCCCAGCGCCGCACTGGGCGCGACAGAACTGTGTATAACGTCCGCTTTTCGATTTCCTTCGAAACCAGCCCGATGCCGATGAAGATCGCGATGACTACGCCGAACAGCGACACCGCCGTCAGGCCCAGGTTAACCACCACCAGACGCTCGATGTCGATGGAAATCTGACCTACGAAAATCGCCGCGACCGAAAGCAGCAGGGCAAAGGCGATCAGGTTGTAAAGCACGCGGTCGCGAACCGCTTCGCGGAATGTGTTGCGCGCAATGTGAACAATGCGTGGGCTCATACCGCAGTCCCCAAAGTTTTTTCCGCAGCGTTCTGTGCCGCGGTGTCTTGCAGCTTCTCCACAAAATACGCTTCCAGCGAAGTGCGCAGCGGCGTAATGGCGATCAGCCGGATGCGTTCGCGGCGCAGCGCATCAATAGCCGCGTCCTGCTGGTTCTCCGGAATCACGGCGCGCACCGTGTCCCCGGTAACATGGCATTCCGCGCCCAGAGCCTTCATCGAAGCCGGAAGCTGCGTACCCTGCCAGATCACTTCCACCTTGCCCTGCACTGTGGCAGTCAAATCTTCCACCCGGCCCACGCCGCGCAATTCGCCTTTGTGAATGATGGC
The DNA here is from genome assembly GCA_963758005.1 of uncultured Acidobacteriota bacterium. Lineage (GTDB taxonomy): Bacteria > Acidobacteriota > Terriglobia > Terriglobales > Acidobacteriaceae > Sulfotelmatobacter. The sequence continues at coordinate 428,680 of CAVWTR010000013.1, read as the reverse complement.
GACGCGGTCGCACAGCGCCTCGGCGTCCGAAAGAATGTGGGTCGAAAAAAATACCGTCTTGCCTTCCTGCTTCAGCTGCTCCATCAGGTCGCGAACCTCGCGGCGGCCGAGCGGGTCGAGTCCCGACATGGGTTCGTCGAAGAAGACTAATTTCGGATTATGCAGAATCGCCTGCGCAATTCCGGCGCGCTGCAGCATGCCTTTAGAGAACTTGCGCAACTGCACGCCTTTAACGTCGGTCAGTCCCACGCGTTGGAGCACTTCTTCGATGCGTCGCTTACGGTCTTTGGCGGGAACGCCCGAGAGCTGGCCGTAGTAGTCGAGCAATTCGTGCGCCGTCAGGTAATCGTAGAAGTAAGGCTGTTCGGGCAGAAATCCGATCTGCGCTTTGACTTCAGGGTCGGTCCAATCGTGGCCCAGGATGCGCGCCGACCCGGCGGTCGGGAACACCAGCCCCATCAGCATCTTCAGCGTCGTGGTCTTGCCCGCGCCGTTGGGGCCGAGGAAGCCGAAAATCTCCCCTTCTTCCACGGTGAGATGCAGCGGCTGCAAAGCCCGTTTGGGGCGTTTGCGCCAGAAGCCCACCATGTAGGTCTTTTCCAGCCCAAGGATTTCAATCGCGGCCATTGTGCTTAAAATATGTCGTCGGAATATGTGCTCAGAATATGTGGTTCACAATTTCCGAAAGGGTATGTCCGGAAATATTATAAGCACTCTAGGGAGATGGATGATCTCGCATAAGGTTACGACGGTTACTGCGGTGTCGAGAGTTCAAGCGTCGCGAGCCACATTAAATTCGCCGCTCGGTCGGGAACAGTCGCACGCCATTCTCAATTTGGCGCAACTTGGTCCAACTTGGGATGAGACTCTGATCTGGTTACTGCGTTACAGGGAAAGCCAGACAGGCTGCCTGCGTCGTAACCGGAAGGTCGCCGACCGAACCCATTTGTGACCGCAGAACGCCATCGTTGGTCGAGCAGTAGTCATGGTTTCCGGTCGAGTGGACCAGCAGCGGCGCGGCTCCCGCCACAAAGATTGCATTGTTCACAGAGCCCGCGGGAATAATGCCGGTCGCAAGGAAAACGAACCCGCTCTTGCCTCCACTGCCCGGGGTAGATGAAGACAGAAAGCTGTCGACCAGGCACGCCGTGCTTGAAGAAGGAGTACAGGGCGACGCCCCGCCCAGCGAGCCCAGGTCGGGCGCATACCCGACCGTCGGGTAAGCGGTGGTGTAGGCGATCTCCGAGGTCTTGATGGCGGCCAGCGAGCCCACGGCGGATGCTTCGTTCGCCGATATCCGCGCCTGCAGCAGGTTGGGGATCGCGATGGCGGCGATGATGAGAATAATCGCCACCACGATCAGCAACTCGATCAATGAGAATCCCTTGGTAGAGTGCATCCGATGTTCCCTTGAATTCTGTTAACCCTCAAAAGTCCACGGATTAATTTGCAGTTTCGCAGCCAATTCCGGCGGCCTGGCCGAAACGTTAGTAATCTCTAATCTCGCTTGTAAATCAATGGGTTAGCTCCGGGTACTGCGGACGGAAATCGAGATTACGGAAAGTATCTCCGGCAGGGTTTGACAGAAAATGTCAGGACAATTGCGAAAACATGGAAACTTCCCGATCGTCGAAAACAACGGATCGGAGCCAAGACGACCTGGTCGAAAAGAAGCGTCAGAAAAGAAGCGTCAGAATAGAAACGAGGAGCAGCGAAGGGATATTCGCTGCTCCTCGACTAGCCTCAATTCTCCGGAACGATCGCAGCTACTGGTTCAGCGGGTTGAAAGCCAGGATGCCCGCTTCGGTGTTCGAGCAAGCGCCCGCCGGATCGACCCGGATCACGGCATCTTCCTCAGCGCAGAAGCCACGGATCCCAGTCTGGTTGATTGAAAGTGGAACACCTTTCACTGCGTAGCCAACGTTGGTTCCACCTGCCACGGTGCCGGCGCCGGTGGTGAAGGTATAGCCGCTCTTGCCGCCGCCCGCCGGGTTCCCGTCATTGGCGAGCACAGAGTCGATCAGGCAGGCGGTGGTCGAACTCGGCACGCAAGCCGCGCCCAGAGCGCCACCCAGGTTGACCAGAGCCGGAGCATAGCCGACCGTCGGATACGCGGTCTGATAAGTGATTTCGCCCGTCGTGATGGTGCGGATGGACGCGACCGCCGACGACTCATTAGCCGCGATACGAGCGCGCAATAAGTTCGGAATCGCGATGGCGGCAATGATCAGAATGATTGCCACCACGATCAGCAGCTCAATCAGTGAGAAACCTTTCTGTTGTCTCCGCATCTGTAATTCCCCCAAACTTCGTACCTGATTTTTTATCTTTAGTTTTTCGTCACCCATGACTCAGTCGGGATTCACTTCGCGCCGCCTCGTCAAAGCGGCGACTGGCGCCCGGTTCCGGCTGCCTTCAGAAACAGTCCCCACCCCTCATCAGCGTCATAAGCCGACCCAATTCTACGCTCTCCAGGGCGTCCGTGACGCCAAATGTGGCTTCGGCAGCAGATTTCGCATGCTCTGGAACGCATTGCTCTGGAAGAAGAACGCGGCAGAGTCTCGACCTTGCGCGGGCATTGCAACCCTGGGCGGTAGTGGCTCAGTTCGAATTTTCAAAGCGTGGCGTCATCCCGAGCGAAGCCGCTTTTCAGGCGGAGAGAGGGATCTCCCTAAAAATCGTGCCTGGGGAGATCCCTCCCGCGGCTGAACTACGCCGCGGTTCGGGATGACGCAACGACAAAGATTCAAATTGAGCCACTCCACTGGGCGAAGTGTCCTGGCAAAAAAAACAAAGGGCAGCGAGTGTTAACTCGCTGCCCTTGTCTTGTACCCGCCCCTGGTATTGGCCAGAATCGAACCGGACTTGCCGGTTCAGGAGTTACTGGTTGAGGGGGTTGAAAACCAGGATGCCCGCTTCGGTAGCGGAGCAAGCGCCCGCCGGGTCGACACGGATCACTGCATCTTCCTCAGCGCAGAAGCCGCGAATACCGGTCTGGTTGATCGAGAGCGGAACCGCCTTGACGGTGTAGCCGACGTTGGTACCGCCCACGGCCGTGCCCGCGCCAGTGGTGAAGGTATAGCCGCTCTTGCCGCCGCCAGCCGGGTTGCCGTCATTGGACAGGACGGAGTCGATCAGGCAAGCAGTGGTCGAGCTGGGAACGCAAGCCGCGCCCAAAGCGCCACCCAGGTTGGTCAGGGCCGGAGCATATCCAACGGTCGGATACGCAGTCTGATACGTTACTTCGCCCGTTGTAACGGTACGAAGAGAAGCCACAGCAGAGGACTCATTGGCCGCGATACGTGCGCGCAGCAAGTTAGGAATCGCAATTGCCGCGATGATCAGGATGATGGCTACCACAATCAGCAGCTCAATCAGTGAAAAACCCTTCTGTTGTTTACGCATTTTGTTTTTATTCTCCCGAGCTTATTTTGAATTTTTGAAGTTTTACTGGTCGGCGTTCGACTCAGTTGCCATTGCTGTTGCATTCGCCTGGCCAAAGCCGCCAGTGACCCCGGTTCGGCAGAAAAAGCGTCGGAACCCCTATGTTGTCAACAGCGAGGTACACGTAGGTTCTTCTTCGACTGCCCCCGCAAACCGGCTCATGGCCAAAGCGCGGCATCGAACTGACAATTGTTGACACTCCCGCATAGGGCCGAAGCCCTTGGCGCACAACATTTTCCCGGCAGGAGATCAGTATGAGGAAATGAGGCTGAGGCTGAGGATGAGTCTGAGAAAATCGTAAGAGTCAGCCGATGATGCAGTGTGAAAGGGATTCGTATCAGGGCATCGCTTCAGCGATGCCGACAGCCGCCTAAGGACAGCCGGCTTTAGCCGCTGGAGGCTTGCCCCATGGCCCCACGGGCTGAAGCCGGTTTTAAACTCCTGGCTGAGTCGGCATGCCTGAAGGCAGGCCCTGTTACGAACCTTGATACGAATCTTCTTTCGAAAAGCCGGCAAGAAAAGCAAAGGGCAGCGAGCGCTAGCTCGCTGCCCTTTGACTTATACCCTTCGCGATGGAATCGCGAGAGCCGACTTACTGGTTGAGCGGGTTGAAAGCCAGGATGCCCGCTTCGGTCGCGGAGCAAACGCCAGCCGGGTCGACGCGAACCACTGCATCTTCCTCAGCGCAGAAGCCGCGAATACCAGTCTGGTTGATCGAGAGCGGAACCGCTACGACCGTGTAACCAGAGTTGACGCCGCCCACAACCGTTCCAGTGCCGGTGGTGAACGAGTAACCGCTCTTACCGCCGCCAGCGGGGTTACCGTTGTTGGCGAGCACGGAGTCGATCAAGCAAGCGGTGGTCGAGCTCGGAACGCAAGCCGCGCCCAAGGCGCCGCCCAGGTTGACCAGAGCCGGAGCATATCCAACGGTCGGATACGCGGTCTGATAAGTTACTTCGCCCGTGGTAACGGTACGAATGGAAGCGACCGCAGACGACTCGTTAGCCGCAATGCGAGCGCGTAGCAAGTTCGGAATGGCGATAGCTGCAATGATCAGGATGATGGCCACCACGATCAGCAGCTCGATCAGTGAGAAACCCTTTTGTTTCCGCATCTCTTTAGTTTTCCTCTCGTTTTTGGTCTGTTTAACTGCTGGTCACGGATGACGCAGTCGATTCCCATATTTGCACTTGCTGTTCCAAAACGGAAAGTTACGTTAGTTACAAGCGGCTGCCGGGGAAGGGCTTTATTTTCAGCGGAAGGGCAAACTTCCGTGCCTCCTTGCACCGCCAAACTCCGTAAACTCTGGCAAAATTCGGCTGTTCAGCTGACAATTCGTGTCAGTTCGGAACGCCGTTCCACTGTGGAACGCAGCCCCAGCCTCGGTTTGCGACCTGTTTGGAGTCTTTTTTGGGGACGCCGCGTAGAATGTTGCGGCGCGGTGCGAGTAATGTTTCCTGAGTAATCCTTCGCGAGTTAAGAATCGCGAATAAGAATGGCGAGTAAAAATAGCGAGCAAAAATAGCGACCAGCAATATGGACCCATCAAAAGAGATATTTCAAGTCGAAGCCGACATCGCCGGGGCCTGGACCCTGCCCGCGCCTCTCTACACAGACGCGGGCATTTTGCTTGCCGAGAAAGAAAAAATATTCGCCCGCACCTGGCAAGTGGTCGGTCACGCCAGCCAGGTGGCGAATCCCGGCGACTATTTCACCACCGAGTTAATGGGTGAACCTTTGTTGCTCGCGCGCGGGCTCGATGGCAGGTTGCGAGGTTTTTATAACGTCTGCCGGCATCGGGCCGGGCCACCGGCGGAAGGCTGCGGTTCGCGCAAACTCTTTCGCTGCGGTTACCACGGCTGGACCTACGGCCTCGACGGCGCGCTGCTCAGCGCCACCGAAATCGAAGGCGTCGAGGGATTTTGTCCCGCAGACTTCGCGCTGAAGCCGGTACGCACCGAGGAATGGTTCAACCTCGTGTTCGTGAACCTCGATCCCGAGGCGCGGCCTTTGCGCGAGAGTCTGGGCGAACTTCCGCGGCAAGCGGAGAAGTTTCCCTTTGCCACGATGAAGCTGTTCGAGCGCCGCACCTACGACATGAAGTGCAACTGGAAGACGTATGTGGACAATTACCTGGAGGGCTATCACCTGCCCAGCGTGCATCCCGGGCTGAATCGCGAACTGGATTACAACGCATATGTGGTCGAGCCGCATGCGCTGGGTCGTGCGGGACTGGGGCAAGCGGGATATGTCCGTCAGTTCAGTCCGATTCGGGGCGCGCAGCCGGGCGACGCCACGCCGCGGCGCTACCAGGACGCGAAGGAAGATCTGACCACGGACTACTTCTGGATTTTTCCCAACTGGATGCTGAACTGCTATCCCGACAACGTTTCGCTGAACATCGTGCTGCCGGTCGACGCCGAACGCACGCTGGCGATCTTCGAGTGGTATTTGCCGGAAAAGGACCATGCGTCAGCGGCCGCCAAGGCGTCAGTTGACTTCAGCCATCAGATTCAGATTGAGGATGTCGGCATCTGCGAAGTGGTGCAGAAGAATTTGAGATCGCGAAGCTATTCGCGCGGGCGGTTTAGCGTGAAGCAGGAGAAAGGCGTGCATGCCTTTCACCGGATGTATGGGGAAGCGATGGGGGCAAGTTGATTTTCGCCCTTTGTTTGTCGATACAAAAATGCATGTGCATATTTGTACGGAAAGCGAGGATTTCCACAGGGCTATCTCGGCTCGACTTCGCGTTGAAGCGCTCCGGAGCTCTCCTGCGATGCCCATTGCGGAGCCGGAAACGGCACTGGCAGCGACAGTAACAGTCGCGGCGCGTCGTCTGAGGTCATCGAGAGAAAGATCGTGCGCCCTGCGGCGTTCTAGGGCACCTCTACGACTTATCAATCACTTACGAAGAATTTCAGTGACTTACACCAAGACTCAACGACTTACGGCTGTTGTGCTGAAGATGTCAACGACAAGGCATCAACCACGAAGGGCACGAAGGATCACGAAGGAACAAGGAATGGCTAGAAGCTAGGAGCTAGAAGCTAGAAGCTAGAAGCTCTCGGCCTTCAGCAGCAGGCAGGTAACGTCATCGTGCTGGGGGGTGTTGCCGACGAAGAGATCGAGTTCGGCCATGAAGCGCTTGAGCATCTCCGCCGGTTCGGAAGATTTTCCGGCTTCGATCGCGGCCAGCAGGCGAGCCTCGCCGTATTCGTCCTGACGGGCGTTTTCGGCTTCGACTAATCCATCGGTGAAAATGATCAACCAATCTCCCGGAGCTAGAGTGACGCTTGCTGATTCGTATTTCGCGTCGGGCATAATCCCGTAGGGAAGGCCGCCGACGTCGAGGCGTTCAATCTGTCCGTTGGCGCGGCGCAGGATGGGAGTGTTGTGGCCGGCGTTGATGTAATCGACGGTGCGGTGTACGGGATCGTACTCCGCCAGGAACGCGGTGGTGAAACGCAATCCGCCCTGGCTGTTGCCGCAGGCGTAGCGATTCATGTTGGCGGCGAGTTCGGGCAGGGCGACGTGCGCGGTGGAAAGGGTTTTCAGGCTGGCTTGAAAGGTGGCCATCAGCATGGCCGCGGGGATACTCTTGCCCGCAACGTCGGCTACCGCGAGCACCACGCGGTTCTCTTCATTGGTGCGGCCGGGGCGCGGGAATACATCGTAATAATCGCCAGCGACGGTGTTGGCGGGGCGGGTGGCGTAGGCGACGGCCAGTCCGGGAATTTGCGGAGGGGCGCCGGGAAGCAGCCAGGTCTGGATTTCGCGCGCGATCTGCAGGTCGCGCTTCATGACCACGCGGTCGGCGATTTCGAGCATGAGCAGCAGGAGCAGAAGCAGCCCTGCCCAGAAATGAGTATCGAATTCGACGCTCTGCACATTCCCAGCTTCGTTGTTGAACTGGAATGCCGTGTGCGGAAGCACCAGCATAACCAGCGCCAGCAGCAGCAGGACGCGGCGCGCGGGCGAGAGCTTCTCGAATACCGCCCAGAAGAATTCCTTGACGATTTGGATGCGGCGGCCGCCGCGGGTTAAGCCTTCCGGTGTCTTCGCCTCAACATCTCTTGAATACAAGCGATAGCTGGTGCGGGCTTCGGATTCGAACTGCGACCAGAGCTGGCTGACCTCGAGTCCGTCGGTCACGCGGCGCCAGAATCGGTGCAGCCGCACGCCGAAAGTGGCGGGCTGTCCGGGTTGCGGGGCGGGCGGGGAGGCGGTGACCATGGGGAATTTTGATTATAGAAGAAACTTCCTGCCGAGACCCGTCATGCCGTGGCCATTTGCGGCCTGATTTTTATTCAATCAGAGTTCAGCGTTCCAGGTTCTTGCGGTCCCAGTTTGCCAGGTCGGCGGCTGCGTCGTAGGTACTGTGCAGGAATTCCAGCAGCGCGGTTTTGGGATCGGGCGCGGTGCGCACATCGTCGTACATGAGCAGGAATTCTTTTAGTTGTGGATGATAGAAAGCCGCCTCGGGGCGAATCTTCCGTTCGGCGAAGCCAGGCGGCTCGGGCGCGGCGTAGGAATAGAAAGCCGGTGCAGTTATATCGCCGCCACCGGGCCAGAGTCCCGCGCTGCTTACTTCGTGCGAGTAGCCTTCCTTGGTGATGGCATCGGCTCCGGGCCGATCGGGCGCTCTGCGGCCGGAGAAGCGTGTGACCGCTAGATCGAACGCTCCCCAGAAGAAATGCACGGGACTGGCCTTGCCAATAAATCCGGCGCGGAATTCTTTGAAGACCTGATCGGTCCACACCAGAATGCGCCAAAATTTATTCATCGCCTCCGGATCGTAGGAATTGTGCACGTGGTCTTGCTCGAACGGGATGGGATCAGCGATCTCGCATGGCCGTGTCCAAATTTTGCAAGGCACGCCAAGATCGGCCAGGGCGGCCATAAACTTCTGGTAGAAATCGGCAACGCTCTGCGGTTGCAGCGCGAGGGTGAGCACGCGGCCCTCGCTGGTTTCGAGCAAGAGCTGGTGCGCGATGAAATCGAATCGAACCTCGATTGTGCTCAGGACCGCGCCGCGCCAATAAGGCATGGCCGAGGTGGTGAGTCCACGCGCGGTCAGGTAGAACGGGACATTCCACCAGTGGTTCACCAGCGGACACAATTTAAGGCGCACCTTGCCGACGATCTGCGTCCACATGTGCACGGTGGCGAGAGTGTCTTTCCAGCTGGCGAGAGGCAAAGCCGGCAGCAGATCGTCAGTTGCGTTGTGCGGCGTCATGGTTTCTCCGCCGCGGCCTCTGCAGGCTTGACGAAGAGCTTGGGATCGACTGCCGGGTTGAGTTCGATCTTTTTGAATTGGGCGGTGCTGGTTTCTTTGCCGTCCTGTTTGTTTTGGTGTTTGTACGGCATGGTCAGGCCGTCGACGGTGCGCCAGTCGGCGAGATTGGTTTCACCGTCGAAGGGGCCGGATTGTCCCATGGCCTTGTATTTTTCGCGGAGAATGTAGCCAGTCTTAGGATCGATATACCAGCGGACCCAGGGGATGGCGCCGCCGATATCGAGGATGGCTGCATCGACGTCGCCGATTTTTTCCGTGCCCGCCGCCGTGAAAGTGAACGCAGGATCGTCGGCGTGCTGGGCTACGTAGACCAGATCGTGGTGCATCTGCGAAAGCATTTCGTTCTTCTGCTCGGGAGGCATGCTGCGCGTGCCCATGCCGGCCATGCTCATGAAGGCGGCATCTGGCGAAGCAACGATGGTTAGCGCGCCTTGTTGTGTTTGTATATCGATACGCATGCGGTCGGGAAGGGCGATCGTGACATCCACTGGGGCGGGCGGGCTGCCGCCGTCACTCTCGTCGATGCTGACGTGCATGGTTTTGATGGACTGGAGTTTGGGCAAGCCTCCCATGGCGGCGGCCACTTTCGCGGCCAGGGCTTTGCCTTCCGGATTGGAGGTGGCGGGCTTGGCGGCGCCATTGTCTTCTGACTTTTCGGCGGGCGGCGGCGGAATGGTGATGTCGATTTCCTTCACCGCGCCGAGAGAGGACAGCGGCTTGTCGAAATCCTTCGTGTTGCCGACGACCAGCACGGCCAGCTGATCTTTGCGCAGATACTTCGCGGCGACGCGGTTCACGTCAGCGGCAGTGACCTTTTTGATTTCCGCTTGGTACTTGTCGAGCCAGTCGGGAGGATAGCCGTAATACTCGTAGGTCATGCGCTCGCCGAGAATTTTATCGGGCGAGTCGAGGCGGAAGATGAAGGCGTTGAGAATGCCATCTTTCGCATGCTGGATTTCTTCGTCGGTAATGGGATGCGTGGCCAGGTTGTCGATGTTTTCGTCCGCGGCCTTGATCGCTTCGATCGTAGTTCCGCTCTTGGTGCCGATGGAGATCTGCAGGATGCCGGGATGGCCGAAGTTGGCGCCAATGCCACCACTGACGCCGTAAGCCAAGCCGCGCTTGGTGCGAATGTCGTTGACCAGGCGCGACGAGAAACCTCCGCCGAATGCCTCATTGAATACGTTGATGGCGTAGTAGTCAGGATTGTCGCGCGTGGTGCCGAGTGCGACCATGTGGATGGTGCTTTGGTTCACATCATCTTTCGGAATGAGATAGTAGCCGGGCTTGGCGGGTGCGTATTGAATTTCATTTTTCGGAAGCGCGGGGCCTTTGGGCCAGGTGTCGAATGCCGCGCGTAGCCGGGCTTCCATGGCGGCGGAATCGAAATCTCCGCTGATGCCGAGAATGATGTTGTTGGGATGAACGTACTTGCCGTGCCAGTCGATTAAATCCTGGCGCGTGATAGCGGCTACGGTGGAGTATTCGGGCACGCGGGCGTAGGGATTGTCGGCGCCGTAGGCCAACTTGACGGTTTCGCGGTGAGCGATTTCGCCGACGTCGTCGTTGCGGCGGGAGATGCCGTCGCCTTCTTCTTTTTGTGCGAGGTCGATTTTGTCGGCGCGGAATTCAGGGTTCTGGAGCACGTCGACGAACGCTTTGAATACATCGTCGAGGTCGGCCTTGAGGCAAGAGAAGCTGATAGTCGTCGAGTCGGAACTGCTGCCGGTTTCTACTTTGGCGGCGCGAATTTCCAGGAAGTCGTCGAGTTGGTCGCCGGTTTGCGACTTGGTGCCGCCGGTGCGCCAGACTTCACCGTAAATATCCATGAGCCCGGTTTTGGCGGCGGGTTCGTTGACGGAGCCGCCGCGGATGCGGGCGGTGCCGTCGATCAGAGGCAGTTCATGATCTTCCTGCAGGAAGATCACCATGCCGTTTTTGAGTTCGATGCGCTTGGGCTGCTGCGGCTTGAACGCGGGCAGTTGAGGGATGGGAATTTGTTGCCAGCTGGTGGCTTGGGCCGCGGCTTGCGGGACTGTCGCGATGGTTGCAGCGACAGACAGAGTCACCATCAATGTCAAAGGAAGAAGTGCACGCAGCTTTTTCGTGTTTATTGCGTGCTTCATTGCGCACCTCCCTGATCGGCAAAGGCGCTAAAAGCCTGGCCCCCTGAAGATGCGTCGCCGGAAGATGATTCGCCTGCCGCCGGAGCTCCGGTTGAGTTTTCGATAATGCCCACAGTGCGATTGGTGTCGACGAAGACTTCGTTGGCGACGCGGCGAATGTCTGCCTTGGTGACCTGATCGATGCGGTCAACCGACTTGAATAATTCGCGCCAGTCGCCGTAGCGGGTCTGGTAGGTGGCGAGTTGCGTGGCCAGGCCTTCGTTGTCGGCGAGGCCGCGAATCAGGTTGGCTTTGGAGCGGGTCTTGATCATCTTCAATTCTTCGTCGGTGATGTCTTCCTTTTTCAGCTTGTCGATTTCCGCGTGGATGGCGTCGGCAATCTCCTGCGGCGTGTGCCCGGGAAGCGGCACGGCAAGGAACGCGAAGAGGTGCGGATACTTTACGCCGGGATATCCGGTGAATCCTTCGGAGTAGGACGCGATTTTCTTGTCGCGGACCAGTGAGCGGTAGAGGCGCGAGGTGCGGCCTTCAGACATGAGATCGGTGATGGCGTCGAATACGGCGTCGTCTTTGCTGCGATAGTCGGGGCGGTGGTAGCCCTCGATGTAAATCGGCTGCGAACGATCTTTGAGCGTGACTTTGCGTTCGGAGTTTTGCGGCGGCTCGGTGGTGGTGGTTTCGTCGGGCTGCGGGCGGGTGGGCAGGCGGCCGAAATATTTTTCGAGTATTGGCATAGCCTGGGCGGCTTTTATGTCACCCGATACGGCCACCACCATGTTCGAAGGAACGTAATACTTGTCGAAAAACTTCTGGGCGTCGGTGGCGGAGAAGGTGTTGAGGTCGGACATCCATCCCACGGTTGGCCGGTGATAAGGACTAGCAGTGAAGGCGGCTTCGGTGAACTGCTCGAGCAGGCGTCCGAAGGGGCTGCTGTCGGTGCGCATGCGACGCTCTTCGATGACCACGTTGCGTTCCTTGTAGAACTCGCGGAGCACGGGATGCAGGAAGCGCTCGGACTCAAGGTAGGCCCAGAGTTCGAGACGATTTTGCGGGAGCGAGTAGTGGTAGCCGGTCTCGTCGTAGGCCGTGAAGGCGTTCATGTCCTCACCGCCGTTCTGTTCGACGAGCTTGCCGAAGGCGTTGCTGACCACGAACTTGTCGGCTTCGGCGATGGCGTCTTTCCAGGTTTTTTCGAGCTGTGCCAACTTCGCGTCATTGCGACCGACGGACTTGTCGCGCTCGGCAATATAGGCCGCATAGGCGACTTCGACTTTCTCAAGAGCGAGTTTCTCGCCAGGGTAGTCGGTAGTGCCGATCTTGTCGGTGCCCTTGAACGCCATGTGTTCGAACATGTGGGCGAGTCCGGTGGCGCGCATGGGATCCTGCGCGGAGCCGGCGTCGACCAGCGTGAAGAAGGAAAAGACTGGGGCCTCGGGGCGCTCACAAATCATGAGCGTCAGGCCGTTGGGCAACTTCTTGACCGTGATGCGCTTTTCGAAGGACGTGACGTCCTGGGCCAGAGCCAGAGACGAGAGAAGAAGGAAAACCAGGGCGATTTTATCGGTGCGGAATTTCATTGGACCTCCGGGAAATCCCCACTTCTCGCAAAAAGCGCGAGAAATGGGGCACCCACGATTTGGACGGGCCAGCAGGGCAGAAGTTTGAAAGTACGTGGCGGGAAGGGAAGTTGTCAAACGGAGGCTTGCTAAGCTCGCAGCACCTGTTTGAGCTTTGACACACTCTGATCCGTGGCGTCATCCCGACCGGAGCCGTTTTTCAGGCGGAGGGAGGGATCTCGCGTGCGGCGCCAGTGGTGCGTCCGTCGAAGCTCCACGCGAGATCCCTCACCCGGCTGAACTGCGCCGGCTTCGGGATGACCCATCCAGGGGATATTTCGCCGGCGACGCGCTTTCAGGCACAATGGCAGGCGGAGCGCGCATGACTGACTCGGCCGTCGACATTCAGGGCAGGCATCTCAAGCTGTCGAATTTGGAGAAGGTGCTTTATCCCGCCACGGGGTTTACCAAGAAAGATGTGATCGACTACTACGCGCGGATTGCGCCGGCGATGATTCCGCATCTAGCCGGGCGCGCGCTGACGCGCAAGCGGTACCCCGACGGCGTGGATGGCGAGCCGTTTTTCGAGAAGAACGCGCCCATGCATAAGCCGGATTGGGTGAAGACGGCGCCGATCTGGAGCGGGCGCAACCGGCGCACGGTTCATTACGTGCTGGCCGACGATTTGGCCACGCTGGTGTGGCTGGCCAATCTGGCGGCGCTGGAACTGCATCCCTCGCTGGCGCTGGCGACGGACATTACTTGTCCGACGGAGATGGTGTTCGATCTCGATCCTGGGCCGCCGGCGAATATTGTGCAGTGTTGCCAGGTGGGGCTGTGGCTGCGCGAGATTTTCGAGCACTTCGGGCTGCGGAGTTTTCCGAAGACGTCGGGGTCGAAGGGGCTGCAGGTTTATGTTCCGCTGAACACGCCTGTCGACGTTCGACGCGACGAAGATGTTCTCACACGCGCTGGCGCAGTTGCTGGAGCACGATCATCGCGATCTGGTGTTGTCGGAGATGAGCAAACAGGCACGCACGGGCAAGGTGTTCGTTGACTGGAGTCAGAATGATGAGCACAAGACGACCGTGGCGGTGTATTCCCTGCGGGCGCGCGAGCATCCTACGGTTTCGACTCCGGTGACGTGGGAGGAAGTTGAGCGGGCGTTTAAGAAGAAAGATGCGGGATTGCTGGTGTTTGAGGCGCCGCAAGTCGTGGCGCGCGTCGAGAAATTGGGGGATTTGTTTGAGCCGGTGCTCGAATTGAAGCAGAAGTTGCCGGATTTGAAAGCGGGCGCGCGTGCGCCAGAGCGGGTTGAGATTGCGGCGCAAGCGGATGAGGATGTTCCGCCGCCGCGCAAGGCCGCGCGGAAGAAGTCTGCCGGGAAGACCCCGGCTCGGAAGTCGCGCAAGGTATAATTCCGGGCTTCGGAAGCTGTTTTTTCTGTCGATTCCAAAATCCCAAGTTCTCGCAAAGAGCGTGAGAAATAGGGCACCCGCTTCGGTTAAGAGTTGAAGTATGCCGCAATTGTTTACTGGAACTTCGGGCTGGGCTTATCCGACGTGGAAGCCGGATTTTTATCCTGCGAAGCTGGCGCAGAAAAAATTTCTCGGCCACTACGCCACGCGGCTCAACACTGTCGAAGTGAATTTCACGTTTCGGCAACTGGTCAAGGAAACGACCATTCAGAACTGGCTGCAGGACACGCCGGCGGATTTTCGTTTCGGCATCAAGGCGCATCAGGTCATCACGCACATCAAGCGGCTTAAGGGGACGGAAGATTTTGTGCCGCGATTTCTGGCGACCATTGAGCCACTTGCGGCTGCCGGAAAGCTGGGGCCGGTGCTGTTTCAGCTTCCGCCAAATCTGAAGCTGGATGCGCCGCTGCTTAAGGATTTTCTGGGGCTGCTGCCGCGCACGCTGCCGGCGGCGTTTGAATTTCGGCACGCGTCGTGGTTCGTCGACTCGACTTGGGATTTATTGAAGTCGAACAATGTGGCGCTGTGCGTAGCCGAGACTGAAACGATGACTACGCCGGAGGTCACGACGGCTGGTTTTATTTATTATCGCTTTCGAAAGCCGAGTTACTCAGGCGAGGAACGGCGGTCGATGATCGACCGAATCGGGCAGCACATGGCGGCGGGGCGCGATGTGTTTGCTTACTTCAAGCATGAAGAAACGCCGGAGGGTGCGCTCTACGCGGTGGAATTGTTGCGGGAAGTGAGCGGCGTGACGAGATCGTGATGGCAGCTGTGTTTTATGGGTAATTCTGTCCGCATCCTCTTCATCACTTTTTCTTGTGTCCGATAACGGGCATACTGAATCCCTCCTTAACTGTTATGGATTCCGGGGCCAACTCGCGCGTGCTGTCGGGATTTCTCGACTACCTGCGCATTGAGAAGGGGCTGGCGAAGAATTCGATCAGCGCTTACACAACCGATATTCTCCAATTTTCCGAGTTTCTGGAAAAACAGAAGCGACTCCTGCTCACGGCGCGGCGCGGCGATGTCCGCGAATTCTTGCAGCAGCTTTTTTCGCATCAAGTTGACGGGCGCAGCGTGGGGCGCAAGCTTTCGGCGCTGCGCCATCTTTACCGCTATCTGCTGCTCGACAAGAAAATCGAGCACGATCCCACGCTCGATATTGAATCGCCGCGGCAGTGGAAGGTCCTGCCGAAGTCGCTGGCGCGCGATGAAGTGGAGTCGACGTTGGCGTCTCCGGCGGCGATGCTGGCGAACGGGCAGCATCACTCGAAAGACGCGGCGGCTCTCGCGGTTCGCGATCGGGCTATGCTCGAACTCTTATACGCGGGGGCGCTGCGGGTTTCGGAGATGGTGAACGCCACGGTCGAAGACTTGAAGCTGGACGCGGGATATATGCTGGTGCACGGCAAGGGGGACAAGGAGCGGATTGTGCCGCTGGGTAGGCCGGCGCAGGAGGCATTGGGGGCATATCTGGCTCACGCGAGACACCTCCTGGCGGCGGAACCAATGCCAAAAAATCCCCACGTCTCGCAAAAGACGCGAGACATGGGGCACCCGAACGCGAGTAGGGTGCGGACATCCATGATGCGGACATCGATGATTACGACCAGGAATTCGCCACTGCTGTTTATTGCTCGGGGTGGGCGCAGGTTGACGCGGCAGCGAGTGTGGCAGATGGTGGGCGAGGCGTCGGTGGCTTCGGGGCGGCATGCGTCGCCGCACATGTTGCGGCATTCGTGCGCGACGCACATGGTCGAAAACGGCGCAGACCTTCGCACCGTGCAGACGATTCTGGGTCACGCGGATATTTCGACTACGCAGGTGTATACGCATTTGGCGCTGGACCGGCTGCGGACGGTGTATCAGAAGCATCATCCGAGAGCGAAGGCGCGGTAGGCAATGACGAAATCCAACACTGTCGTCGAGAAGGCGGTGGCCGATTTTCTGCGCCACCTGCGGGAGCGCAACGCCTCGCCGCACACCATCAAGGCTTACACCGGCGACCTGGCAAACTTTGCTGCTTACGCGGGTTCGCGGGAATGGAAGTCGATTGACCACATCGCGATTCGCGGATTTCTTTCACAGCTCTACGAAAAGGGATTAGGCAAGACTTCGGTAGCGCGGTCGCTGGCTGCCGTGCGGTCGCTGCATCGCTGGCTCGCGCGGGAGGGTGTGGTCGAACAAAATCCGGCGAAGCTGGTGGCAACGCCGAAGCTGGCGAAAAAACTTCCGCGGGTTCCGACCATTGAGGAGATGAATTCGGTGCTCGACGGGCAAATGCCGGAAGTGGCAGCGTTCCCCGAGCGCGACCGGCTCATGCTCGAGTTGTTGTATGGGTGCGGCATTCGCAACTCGGAGCTTACGGGGATCAATCTCGACGACATTCGACTGAGTGCAGAAGCGATCCTGATTCGCGGTAAGGGAAAGAAGGAACGCTACGTTCCGTTTGGTGATTCGGTGAAGAGCGCGCTGGCGGCGTATCTTCCGGCGCGGCAGGCGACGCTGGCGGAGACGCGCAAGAATACGGCGGCGCTGCTCATCAACCAGCGCGGCGGGCGGTTAACGACCCGCAGCGTGGGCCGCATCATCAAGAAGATTGCGGTCGCCAAGGGGCTTTCCCCGGACGTGCATCCCCACACTTTGCGGCACGCGTTTGGCACGCACATGCTGGAGGAGGGCGCGGACCTGCGGGCTATTCAGGAGTTGCTGGGGCATGAGCGGCTGGCGACGACGCAGCGCTATACGCAGCTTTCGATGAAACATGTGCTGCAGGTCTACGACCAGACGCATCCACGAGCGAAGTAGGCGAATCCGATGGCGGACACGGAACCTTCGGGGGCTGAAGCCCGCAATGATTTCGCGGGGCATACGCGGCCCTGAAGGGCCGCTCTTCCACGGTGATTGCCGGCATTTGCGATGCTTACATTCGCCTATATTTGTGACACTCATATTTGTGATGCCTACATTTGTGACGCTGACATTTGTGAGTTCTCTCGCTGGGTGAGGGTGTCTCTTCCCAACGCGATTCCAAGCTCCCCTCGGTGGTCGAAGGAGATGCTGCTAGCTCTTTCGCAGCGTCTCCCACATTGCGACGACGCGTGCTTTTAACTCGGCGGTGAGTTTTTCATAGGCGGCTTCCGACGCCTCCGATTCGGGTGGCGGATAGATCGGGTCACCGAAGATCATCTTCACCGGCGCAAAGCCCTGAAACGGCTGGCTGCGCGGCCACACTTCGAAGA
The DNA here is from genome assembly GCA_963758005.1 of uncultured Acidobacteriota bacterium. GTDB lineage: Bacteria > Acidobacteriota > Terriglobia > Terriglobales > Acidobacteriaceae > Sulfotelmatobacter. The sequence goes on along the minus strand of CAVWTR010000013.1, from coordinate 411,535 downwards.
ATCCCTCAATGGCCACCGGGACGATCGGCACCTGCATATGGATTGATAAAATTGCGGCGCCTTTCTTGAAAACTCTGGGCTTGCCGTCGATCGAGCGCTCGCCTTCGGGATAGAGAACAAGCGACAGTCCATGTCTCAAGCCGAACGCCCCAGCCCGCATGGCGGGAATTAAATTCGCATCCGGATCGACAACCACTGTTTTGATGGAGCGCGCCAGGCGGCGCATGAAGCCTTGGCCGAAAATGTCGCTGGTGCCTACGGCGAACAGGTGCAGGAAGACGTCTGCGGGCAGAACGCTGGCCATGATCAGCGGATCGATGTAGCTCTGGTGGTTCGACGAGAGGATGAAGGGACCGCTCTTCGGAAGTTTTTCCACGCCGCTGTACTTCAGATCAAGGCGGTCGAGCGCGATCACCTGGAGGAGTCGCGTGACCACGTACCAGAAGGTATCGTTGATGCGACTGGGATGAGCCAGCGCGAGCACGTCGGGGTCGCCGGGATCTTCCGCGAGGATGGCCTTCCATCCGGCGAATGTGACCTTGGTTCCAGGGCGGCCTGCGCCACTGGCCGCGCTGGCGAGCACCGCGTCGAGCAGATCGCGGACGGTGTAGATCTCGGCCAGCTGTGCTTCTTCGATATTGCCGCCGAGTTCTTCTTCGAGTCGGCTGAGCAGTTCGATGCGCTGCATGGAGTCGAGGCCGAGGTCGAGTTCGAGATTGAGTGTGGGCCGCATCGTGGGCGGTGCGGAGCGCGCGGTCTCGCGCACGATCTTCAAACCGCGCTGGACGTCGGGTTGATCGAGCCATGCGACCTCGTCGGCGGTGAGAGGCTTCTCGGCCATGAGTTCGGAATCGTCGTCGGGCTTTCTTGTGTGACCGGCGGCCTGATTTGCTCTTACTTTTTTCTCGACTTCGAAACGTTTGATTTTGCGGGTGGTGGTGCGCGGCAAGTCCTCCTGCCAGATTTCGTAACTGCCAATGCGCTTGGTGGAAGCGATATGGGTCGAAAGGCCTTCAATGTCGTAGCGAATGACTTCTTTCGCGTTGACAATTTTGCGTTGACGAAGCGCATCGAAGTTGGGAACGATGACGGCGTGCAGCCGGTCGCCGCCTTCGCCGGGCTTGCCTTCGAGTCCCATGACCGCGATTTCCTTGACGAACTCCGATTTCAGGTAATGCGCTTCGATCTCATCGGGATAGACGTTCTTGCCATTGCTCAGAACGATGACTTCTTTTTTGCGGCCGGTGAGAAACAGATGTCCACTCGAATCGAAATAGCCGAGGTCGCCGGTGAGAAACCAGCCGTCGCGGAAGACCGCGGCCGTGGCGTCGGGACGGTTCCAATAGCCTTTCATCACGACGGCGCCGCGCACCGCGAGTTCACCGACTGCGGGACCGCCGTCGTCTTCCTCCGGAGGCTTGGGATCGACAATCTTGCCCTCGACGCCTTTCATGGCTTTGCCGCAGGAGCCGATCACGTTGTCGTCGGGCGAATTCACATAGATGGCCGCGGTGGTTTCGGTCAGGCCCAGAGCCTGTAGCACGTCGATACCGAGATCATAAAAGTCCTGCGCGATGGCGGGATCGAAGCGCGATCCGCCGGTGGCCAGGTAGCGCATCTTGGGGCCCAGCGTGTTGTGCACTTTGCGGAAGAAGATGGGACCGGCGTTGATGCCGACTTTGCGCAGGGTATGGTTGAGCGCCATCATGGCGGCAAAAAGTTTCTTCGTGACGGTGCCACGCTTCTCGATTTCCTGAAAGATGCGATCGTGAATCAAGTTGTAAAACTGCGGCACTACCGCGAAGGCTGTGATGTTGCGGTCGTTCAGCGCCCGCAGCAATTCGGTGGTGTTGAGCGTTTCGAGATAAACGACGCGAGCGCCCTTGACCAGGGGCAGCAGAAGATTGGCCATCTGCGCCAGCACATGGAACAGTGGCAGCACACCCAGCACCGCGTCGGTGGGGCCAAGGTCAATCCAGTTGAAGACGGCCTCGACTTCGCCCAGAAAATTGGCGTGCGTCAGCATTACCCCCTTGGGGTCAGCAGTGGTGCCGGAGGTGTAGAGCAGGGAAGCGAGATCGTCGTTGTTCGCGGCAGCGGGTTTGAAGTTGCCGGGGCCGGCCTCGAAGATCGCGGGCAGGTTGGCTAGAAAGTGATCGTCAGATGGATGGTCGATGGAATGGCCCGTCATGCGATCCGGGTCCATGAGGATGAGGCCCAGGTTCAACTCAGTAACCGCCGGGCGCGCCGCCGGAAGATGTTTGGCATCGCAGAATACGGCGGACGTGCCGCTATCTTTCAGAAGCTTCGTAACCTGGTCGGCATGCAGGGAAGTATCGAGGGGGACGGCGGCACAGCCAGAGGCGATGATTCCGAGATACGCCGCGACCCAGCGCGGATGATTGTCGGCCAGAATCGCGAGGCGAGATCCGTGGACGAATTGTTTTTCCGTAATCCACCGACCGACGGATTCGGCCATGCGATGTAGTTCGGCATAGGTGCAGCTTTCAAGGTGATCGTGGCGCTGCAGTTCCAGCGCGACATTTTCAGGCCAGCGCTCGGAGCATTCGACAAAGCGGTCGTAGAACGTGGGCATGGGTCAAATTGAGTAAGGTCGTGGCGAATATACACGAAAACCAGGCTTACCGCCGAGCACGCCGAGTAACGGCATGAGCCGTCCCTGGAGCCATGATCAGCATCTAATATGCTAGGCTTTAAGAGTAGCCTCGGGCGTGCTGCCCCCTGAAGGAATCCGAGTTTGATTAATCAGCTATTAGGTAAGGTGTTTGGGACCAAGAACGAGCGTGTGATCAAGTCGCTCATGCCGAGGGTCCAGGCGATCAATGCGCTCGAGCCGGAGATTCAAAAGCTCTCGGACGACGAACTGCGCGCCAAGACGGAAGTATTCCGGCAGCGCATTCAGGAACGGCTGAGCCGCGTGACCAGGAGTCCGCAGGCCGAACCTGCAGAGCCCGGAGGCGAGGACGAACCCGATTTTGACGAGCGAAAAGAATTCGAAAAGCGAGAGTACGAAGCGATTCAGGAAGTGCTCGACGAGATTCTGGTGGAGGCTTTTGCGGTGGTCCGTGAGGCCGGGCGGCGCGTGCTGAAGATGCGGCACTTCGACGTGCAGTTGATCGGCGGCATGGTGCTGCACCAGGGCACGATTTCAGAAATGAAAACCGGCGAAGGCAAAACGCTGGTCGCGACGCTCCCCGTATATCTCAATGCGCTTAGTGGGCGCGGCGTGCATGTGGTTACGGTCAACGATTATCTTGCCAAACGCGATTCGGAATGGATGGGCCGGCTGTACCGGTTTCTGGGTTTGACCGTCGGTGTGATTGTGCATGACCTGGACGACGTGGAGCGGCGCGATGCCTACGCGGCTGACGTGACGTACGGCACCAACAACGAATTCGGGTTCGACTACCTGCGCGACAACATGAAGTTCGACATCAAGGATTGTGTGCAGCGCGGGCACAATTTCGCGATCGTCGACGAAGTGGATTCCATCCTGATCGATGAAGCCCGCACGCCGCTGATTATTTCGGGAGCGAGCGAGGAATCGACCGACAAGTATTACAAAGTCAATCGGATTATCCCTAAGCTCGAAAAAGGCGAAGAGCTCGACGTTGCGCCGGGAGAGCCGGCGCAACTTACCGGCGACTTTGTGGTCGACGAGAAGCATCGCAACATTACGGTGACGGACGACGGTTGGGTGAAGGTCGAGGGCCTGCTCGGCATCGGAAACATTGCCGATCCGGAGAACTGGCCGCTGAAGCATCACGTTGAGACGGCGGTTAAGGCGCACGCGCTCTATCGCAAAGACGTCGAATATGTCATCAAAGACGGGGAAGTCATCATCGTCGACGAATTTACCGGGCGCATGATGCCGGGACGGCGCTGGTCCGACGGCTTGCATCAGGCGATTGAGGCCAAGGAAGGCGTGAAGATCGAGCGCGAGAACCAGACGCTCGCGACGATTACATTTCAGAATTATTTCCGCATGTTCAAGAAGCTGGCGGGCATGACGGGGACGGCGGAAACGGAAGCGGCTGAGTTCGACAACATTTACAAGCTCGAAGTGGTGGTGATTCCGACCAACAAGCAGATGTTGCGGATTGAGAATCCGGACATTGTTTACCGCACGGAGAAAGAGAAATATTTCGCTGCGGCGGACGAAATCCAGCAGCTCGCGGCGAAGGGCCAGCCGGTGCTGGTGGGCACGACTTCGGTAGCAAAATCGGAGCGGTTGTCGGAGCTGCTGAAGAAAAAAGGGATCAAGCACGTCGTGCTCAACGCGAAGTTTCACGAGCGCGAAGCTGAATTCGTCGCCCAGGCTGGGCGTAAAGGCATGGTGACAATCGCGACCAACATGGCCGGGCGCGGCACTGACATCCTGCTGGGCGGCAATCCGGAATTCATGGCCAAGCAGGAACTGGTGAAGAAGGGAATCGCGCAGCAATTGCGCGTGGCCCAGGGCAAGATCGAGGGGCCTCAGGAAGATGGGACGACTTCCATCTTCTACTACAACGGAAACGAATATACGCTTCCGACCGACGCCTGGGCCGAGACTCTCGCCCGCTACAAAGCGCAGACCGATGTCGAGCACGATGAAGTGACAGCGGTCGGAGGTTTGCACATTCTCGGCACCGAACGGCATGAGTCGCGGCGCATTGATAACCAGCTGCGCGGGCGTGCTGGACGCCAGGGGGATCCGGGTTCTTCGCGTTTTTATCTGGCGCTCGAAGATGACCTGATGCGCATCTTTGCCAAGGAGTGGATCTCGAATCTGCTGCAGAAGTTGGGGATGGAAGAGGGCGTGCCGATCGAATCCAAAATGATTTCTCGCCGCATCGAGACGGCGCAGAAGGCGGTGGAAGGTCAGCATTTCGAATCGCGCAAACACCTGCTCGAATACGACGACGTGATGAACAAGCAGCGCGAAGCGGTGTATGGCTTGCGGCGGCGGCTACTCGAAGGGACGGACCAAAAGGATCTGATTCTTGAAGATTATGTTTCGGCGATTCTGGCCGAGCTGATCGAGGAATACTGTCCCGCAAAAGCTCACGCCTCGGACTGGAACATCAAGGAGCTGAAAGACGCAGTGTTCACGCGCTTCGGCGTCGACTTCCTGGCGGAAGGAGTCAAGGCCGATGAACTGAACCGGCAAGAACTCGGCGACGCCATTTTCGACAAGCTGAAAGAACGGTACGACGCGAAAGAAAAACTGATTGGGCCCGATGCAATGCGCCATCACGAGCGCATGATCATGCTGAGCGTGATTGATCAGCAATGGAAAGATCACCTGCTCAGCATGGATCACTTGAAAGAGGGCATCGGACTGCGCGGGTACGGGCAGCACGATCCGCTGGTCGAGTACAAGAAAGAATCCTTCGACATGTTCGAAGCGATGATGCAGCGCTTTCAGGAAGACACGGTTCGCTATCTGTATCTGATGCAGATTCTGGAGCGGCCGCGAGACCCGAGTGCTGCTGGAGATGGCGGCGGCGGTCCGCAACCTGGACCGGCGGGACAAGGCCCGGAATCCGGAACTGCGGCGCAACTTGGTGGAGATGGCAACGGTCGGCGTCCTCCGAAAATGGTTTCGACTTCGGCCGATGAACTGGAAGAAGCCTTCATGCGCCGCAAGCGCCGCGAACTGGAACAGGCGCGCATGGCGGGAGCGGGAGACACGCCGCAGGTGCAACAGGTCGTCCGCGGGCAGGAAAAAGTGGGGCGGAACGATCCTTGCCCGTGTGGGTCAGGGAAGAAATTTAAGAAATGCCACGGGGCATAGTTCCGGGTGAATGAACAGGGTGCCCCACCCTATCCCTTTACGCCGTTGAAGGTCATTTCTCGGGCGGAACTACGTGTTTCTTCCTTCCATTCCACAAACAGCGTTGCATAGTTCTTCGTGATGTAATCTTCGGCGCTCACTCCCAGCTTCTTCGCGGTCGCGTCGATCCAGCGCGATGGGCCCTCGATCTCGCAGAAGTTGCCGATCGGGGTTTCGTCCACGACCACCTGCCCTTTGCCGTCCGTCCATTCGGCGCGGAATTTTTCGTAGCGGAAGGTCGGGGCGTAACCCAGCGCGTGCAGAATCGAGTCCAGCGTTTTTCCGTCGGCGAGTTCCGTCTCCAATTCCAGTCGGCTGCTGTGGCGGGCTCGCTTGCTGCCGCTCTTGTGGGTCAGGGTCCAGGTCGGGCCGTACTTACGGAGGCGCAACAATTCCTTACGGTTGCGCAATACCTCGCCTGGCAGATCGTAGAGCGTGTTCATCTCGTGAGTGCGGGGCGTGACCAGTCGAAAGCCTGCGGCGCGCAGTTTCCGTGCCAGGGCGCGCAGATCGGCTACGCGAAACTTGATTTCGATTTCCTGCGGCATGAGACGAGTGTATTACGGGCGCGACGATTCCGGGGCGGGACAGGCAGGAATTGAAACGGAGCCCCGTACTTTTTCCCAGTCCACTTGGTCGAGCGGGCCAATCACGAACCACCAACTGAGGCCGCCGATCCAGGCCACGATGGCGGTGATCAGGAATGGCCAATTGAAGGAACCAGTTCGATCCACCAGGAAGCCTGTGAGCGCGGGTGCGACGGCTCCGCCAAGATTTCCAATGAAGTTTTGCACGCCGACCCAGCGGCCGACCATGCGCGGGCCGGCCAGCATCTGCGAGATAGCCCAGCTGTTGCAGACGCTGATTCCGAGAAACGCTCCGGTGAAGGCCAAAGACGCTGTGAAGAGATGGCCAGTTGCCACTACGGAAAGGGCTAGCGAGATGCCAATGCCCACGTGCCCGACGAGCATCATGCCCTTGCGCACCAGCGTGGCAGAAGCTCCGGCGTGGATCCAGCGGTCCGACAATTTCCCGCTGGCGGCGGATGAAACCGCGGAAACCACGAAGAGCATTCCGCCGGCATTGGCCATGTCATGCAAGGAAAGGTGGCGTCCACGCACCAGATAGAAAGGCAGCCACGTCACCAGGAAATAAAGGTAGTAGTTGATGGATGCCTGTCCGATGCAAGTGCCCCACGCCGATCTCTGCCGCAGAATGTCGAGCACGCCTGCTGTTTGATCGAGCGACCGGGGCGGAGGGGCTGGTCGGCGCGGCATCCAGGCCAGCCACGGCGGGAGCCAGAGTAATCCCGCCAGGCCAAGCACGAGAAAAAACGGCCGCCATCCAAAATGTCCGACGGCGTTTCCTCCCAGCCACATGCCAAGCGCGGGACCCAACGCTAAGCCGACCATGAGCATGGAATTGGCGAAGCCGCGGTGGCGCTCTGTGAAGTGGCTGCCCAGGATTTTGCCGCACGAGGGAAATGTGACTGATTCCCCGAGACCCAGAATCACGCGGATGATCAACAGCGCAGTGAACCCATGCAGAAGTCCGGTAATCGCGGTCGAAGCCGACCACAGGAAGAATCCGGCGGCAAAGACCCACTTCACATCGAAGCGGTCGACCAGCCAACCGGCTGGAATCTGCATCAATGCGTAGACCCAGAAAAATGCCGACAGCAATTTGCCGAGTTGCCACGCCGAAATTCCCAACTCATCTTTAATCAGGGGTGCGGCGATCGACAGATTGCTGCGGTCGATGTAGTTGATGAGGACGGATAGGGCGAGCAGGAAGAGCACGCCATTCATCCGGGCGTTGCTTGGAGCACGCTGGGTTGTCGGGGCAGCCATGGTGGAAGCGGGACAATGCTATACCATTCCTGTAAGTTGGTTGGGAATTAGTGCGTCGCTCAGGACGGGTGTCTTCCTGCAGGCCGTACACGTGAAGTCCCACGTCTCGCAAAAAGCCGCGAGACATGGGGCACCCAGACCCTGCACCCGGACTTCAGCCACCAGCCTAGCTGAACGTTGGCAGCTTCACCAGATCGTTCTTGGGGATCGATTCCAGCGGTTGTCCGGCCTTGCGCCAGGCGGTGAGGCCGCCGACGATCACGAACGTGTTGAAGCCTTTTTCCTGCAGTAGATGCGCCACCCGGGCGCTAGTCGCTTCGCGCGCTCAAGTACAGTAGAGGTAAATGTCCTTGTCTTTCGAGAGATTCTTGATTTCCTCGTCGAGGTTGTTGGGCTCGATGCGAATCGAGTTCTTGATGCGTTCGGTTCCGGCGTCGTAGTAGCCGTGGCTGCGGACATCGACGATCTGGACCCGTGCGGCTTCGTCCGATGCCAGGCGGGCAACGAGTTCCTCGACCTGTATGCGCGGCATGATGCGGTACTTTTTATACCTGCGGAATTGCGCGGCGCGGTAGATGGCATAGACGATGATGGCGGCGAGGATGACCACTTCCATGGCGCGTCCAGCCTCATGGAACCCATTCAACGTGGCGGCCAGGAAGTCGCGTGACAGATATCCCACAGACAGGTAAGTCACGGCGTACAGCAGTGCGCCGGCAAAGTCCAGGCGCAGGAACTGGCTGAAGCGCATCTTCATGCTGCCCGCCAGCGGTGCGGCCATGGTGTTGATACCGGGAATGAACTTGGCGACGACCAAGGTTATTCTTCCACGCTTGTAGAACGATTCGGCGGACCGGAGAATGCAGGTCTCGGGGTTCATCGACAGGCGGCAGAGGAAGCCGAGCAGCGCCCATCCGGAGTAGCGTCCCAGCCAGAACTGCACCGTGTCGCCCACCAGCAGGGCGATCATTCCGCCGAGCAGAACCCACGGGCCCGACAGAGTGTGAGATGCGATGGCAGCGCCAGCCGCTACCAGCGCGATCGCGGCCGGGAAGGGAAGGCCAATTGCTTCGGCAAACAGCAAGGCGAACGTCAGAGCATAGCCGTGGCGCGCCATCATGGAGAGCAGTTCAGTCATTCTTGGTGATCATTACTTAGTGATCAGCGCGCTCTTGATGAGCAGAATCGAATGCGCAAAGTTTCTATCCAGTAGAGCTTTGATTCGACCGCGGGGGGAAAAGGTTCAGTATAAACGGGAATTGAGCTGCGGCAAGCTGGGGAAGAGGCTTACTTCTCTCGCGCGACCACGAACTCCGGAGCCCACAGCAGAGCACGCTTGATCTCGGAATCGGGGAAGGTGCAAATCGATTTCTGGGCGGACTCGGCGTACTGCGCGGCCCGCGCGCTGGCCGCGTCCAGAGAGCCGTAGCGCTGCAGGATTTCCAGAATCTCGGCGTGAGTGACGCCATTAAAGGCCCCGTGGCGCAGCACTGTCTCGATCTTTGACCGCTCTTCCACGGTGCAGCGCTCCAGCGCATGGATCACCGCCATGGTTGCCTTGCCCTCGCGCAGGTCGCTGGCCACGGGCTTGCCCAGCACGTCCTCCGAGGCGGTAAGGTCGAGCACGTCATCGACAATTTGAAATGCCATTCCGAGGTCGTGACCGTACTGGCCCAGCGCTGCTTCTTGCTCAGGGGTTGCGCCCGCGAGAATCGCTCCCAAGCGCATGCACACTGAGAACAGGCACGCGGTCTTCCGGAAAATCAGATCGAAATGCTCGTCGAGCGTCATCAGCTTACCGAGCGTTTCCATCTGCAGCAGTTCGCCTTCGACCATCTGTTGGGTGAGTTCGATCAAAGTGTCAAGAATGCGGAAGTTGCGCTCCTGCACCGCGATCTTGAAAGCCTGCATGTAGAGCCAGTCGCCGGCCAGCACGCATTTCGAATTGCCCCACTGGGTATTGGCCGCAGGACGGCCGCGTCGCGTCTTAGCCTCATCGATAATGTCGTCGTGCACCAGAGTCGCGGTGTGAATGATCTCGACGACTGCGCCCAGTCGCACCGCGCCCTGACCTTGATAGTCGAGCAGTTTCGCCGAAAGCAGCAACAACGCCGGGCGGATTCGCTTGCCGCCGCCCGCCCGCAGATACTCCCCAATCTCGGTAATGGCCTGCACGCCCGAGACCGTGTCGCGACCGAACTCGCCCTCCATCGCGGCGAGATCGTCCCGCAGCAGGTCGAATACTTCTTTCCCGTTGATGGTGGCTGGCGCGCTCAATTCGTGCTCTCTAGGTTAACTGTGGTTAAGTGCGCGATCTAATTGGTTCTGTAATTTGTAAACTGCAGGTCGATGCCGAAGTCGTGACCCTTCAGCAGCGCGATGGTTTCCTGCAGCGTGTCGCGGTCTTTGCTGCTGATGCGCACCAGGTCCGCCTGAATGGATGCCTGCGCTTTTTTCTTCGAGTCTTTCACCAGCCTCACGATCTCCCGCGCCTTCTCGATGGCGATGCCCTGCTGCATGGTGACTTTGCGCTTGGCCGTCCCCCCGGCTGCCGCCTCGACCGCACCGTAGGTCAATCCTTTGAGCGAAACCCCGCGCTTCACCAGTTTGGCCTGCAGAATATCGTTTACGGCTTTCAACTTGTATTCGTCGGCAGATTGCAGCACGATCGCGTCTTTTTCCAGTTCGATGTTCGACTTCGAATCTTTCAGATCGAAACGCGTGTGAATCTCCTTGAGCGCCTGTTGAATGGCGTTCGAAACTTCGTTCAGGTCGATCTTGCTTACAACGTCGAAACTGTTATCGGGCATACATTTCTAATCTTTCTGAAATGAGGGAATGTTAAACAGAGATTAACAGAACCGTGAAGCTTAGGGCGTGGATACTTTGCTTTCAACCATTTCAGCCAATTTGAAAAATTTGTAGAAATTGCGGGAAGTCTGCTCGCCGACTTTTTCCATCGAGATTCCACGCAATTCGCCCAACCGGCGCGCGGTTTCCTTCACGAAGGCTGGTTCGTTGCGCTTGCCGCGGTGCGGAACCGGCGCCAGATACGGCGAGTCCGTCTCGATCAGCATTCGGTCAAGCGGAATCTCCAGCGCTGCATCGCGAATCTGCTGCGCCTTGGGGAAGGTCAGGTTTCCCGCGAAAGAAATCATGAACCCCATATCAAGCGCGCTCTTCGCTTGCGCCCACTTTCCCGTAAAGCAGTGAAGAATGCCGCCCAACCCGTGCGGAGCCCACTGATCTCTGATCATTCCGAGACAATCTTCCCATGCATCGTCGCTTCCGTCCGAAGGTCGGCAGTGAATCACAATAGGGAGCTTGGCCGCCGCCGCCAGTTCCAGCTGCTGCGCAAAGACCTGTTTCTGCGTTTCCCGCGGAGAATGATCGTAGAAGTAATCCAGGCCGATCTCTCCCCACGCGATCACTTTAGGATGCCGCACCAGCCGCTCCATCGTCTTGGTAAGCCGCGTCATCCGCGAGCCTGGCCTCATGCGGATGGATCCCGATGGTCGCGTACATGAATGGATATTTGTCTGCGAGTAGAACCCCCGCATCGAGCGCGGGAGGGCCATCACCGTTGCCGATCGCGACCATGGTTCGTACTCCAGCCTCGCGAGCGCGAGCGATAACCTCGTCGCGATCAGAATCAAACTGCTTGCCGTCAAGATGTGCGTGAGAATCTACGAACATGTTTGTGATTTCGGCTTGTGTGAATTATTTATGTGGGGACGGGCGCCTTTGCCCGTCCGGCCAAGTGCAGCGAGGTCAGGTGTTGATCTTTGTGGCCCTTGAGCCCTACTTCAGCCGCGCACCTACCGGCACATCCTCCAAAAAGCTCGCCAGCACCGGCTTTCCGCCTTCCAGCGAAGCAGCTACGATCATGCCGTTCGATTCCATCCCGCGCAGTTTTCGGGGAGCCAGATTGGCCACGATCACGACCTTGCGGCCGACAAGTGTCTCAGGCGCGTAGGCCTCGGCGATCCCGGCCAGAACCTGCCGCACTTCCGTCCCAATATCAATCTCGAGACGCAGGAGCTTGTCGGCTTTAGGCACACGCTCGGCAACTTTCACAATGCCCACGCGCAAGTCGATCTTGGCAAAATCGTCGATGGTGATCTTGCCGTCATTAGTCGTGGCAGGTGCTGCAGGAGTCGCGGCGGCTGGTTGGGCCTTGACCTCCGGCTTTGCGGCGGATTGCAGCGCCGGTTCCTTCGTTTCTTCGACGACCGTACTGCGTTGCTGATCTTCCATCTGCTGCATCCTTTCAACGGCGCTCTTGTCGGCGCGCGGAAACACCGGGTGCACGTCGCCGATTTTCGTGCCCAGCGGCAGCTGTCCCCAGGCCAGATCCGCGAGCGCAAGTTTCTTGATGTCTCCGAGGCCCATCTGCTCCCAGATTTTGGCCGTCGCATCCGGCATGACGGGATGCGCCAGCGCAGTCGCAATGCGCAGCGCCTCGGCAGAGGTGTAGAGCACCGTCGCCAGACGCGCCCGGCTCTCGTCGTCCTGTTTCTCGCCGAGGGACCAGGGCTCGTTTTCGACGATGTATTTGTCGACGGCGGCGATCAGTCCCCAGGCCGTTTCGAGCGCGCGCGAAAAGTGGAACTGATCGAACAGAATACCGAATTCCCGAATTGCTTTGCGCGCCGTCTCGGCGATCGCGTCGTCGGCCGGAATTTTCGATGCCGCGCCCGATGGATACGGTACCTCGCCCTTGAAGTACCGGTTAATCATGGTTAACGTGCGGCTAGCCAAATTACCCAGGCCGTTGGCCAGGTCGGAGTTGTAGCGCTGCACCAGCGCGTCGAACGAGAACGAGCCATCCTGCCCGAAAACGACTTCGCGCAGCAGGAAGTAGCGCAGGGCATCGGCGCCCAGCACATCGAGAATCGTTTCCGTGCGCACGATGTTGCCGCGCGACTTCGACATCTTGCTCTCTTCAAACAGCAGCCATCCGTGGGCCACGATAGCTTTCGGCAAAGCCAAACCCGCAGCCAGCAGGAACGCAGGCCAGTAGACGCAATGGAAGCGAACGATCTCCTTGCCGATCATGTGAACGTCGGCTGGCCAATACTTCTTGAACGCTTCCTGAGCGCCCGCGTGAGTCGACCCGTAGCCGATGGCGGTGATGTAGTTGGCCAGCGCGTCCAGCCAAACATAAATCACATGCTTGGGATCGTCAGGCACCGGAATGCCCCAGGAAAATGTCGACCGGCTGATCGACAAGTCGCGCAGCCCGGAACGGACAAACGAAATTACTTCGTTGCGGCGCGCTTCAGGCCGAATGAAATCGGGATTCGCATAAAGCTCCAGAAGCTTGTCCTGAAAAACCGATAGCTTGAAGAAGTAATTCTCTTCGTGGACGGTTTCTGTGATGCGCCCGCATGTTGGGCAAGGGTCGCCCGGCTGCGCGCCATCCACATAGAGTTCGTCGGAGACGCAGTATTGACCGGTATACGTGCCTTTGTAGATGTAGCCGTTGTCGCGAATGCGGACGGAACAACTCCTGCACCCGCTTGGTGTGACGCTCTTCGGTAGTGCGGATGAAGTCGTCATTCGAGATGCCCATCCGCTGCCAGAGTTTGCGAAACTCTGACGAAATTTCATCGGCGTACTGCTGCGGTGTCTTGCCCGCGGCCTCGGCTGCACGCTCGATCTTCTGCCCGTGCTCATCGGTGCCGGTCAGAAAAAAAGTGTCCGCGCCCAGCAGGCGCTGCCGCCGCGCAATCGTATCGCAGGCGATGGTCGTATACGCGTGGCCGATGTGCGGGCGGGCGTTCACGTAGTAAATCGGAGTCGTGATGTAAAACTTTCGAGTCATGTCCTATTTTCTTGGCCGGTTAAATCAGCCCATTAAACGTTTGTCATTTCGCACCGGCCTAAGCCGGTGAGGAACCTGCTTTTTCTTTGCCGGCGGAATGCAGATGAGCCGAATGAAGGTAAGCCTCGACCGCTTCTCCCAATACTTTCTTCAGCGGCACACGATATTCGGCCGCGATGCGCCGGCAATCTTCATATTCCGGCGCGTAGTTGGTGACGGTTCCGTTCATGCTGGCAATCTTGATGCGGACTTCGCCCCATTGGGTGCAGACATTCTCCCAGCGGCGCGCCAATGTCTGCCGGATTTCATCGCGGCGGCGCACGCCCAGCGTCGTGGTCTCGGTGAAGATCAACTGCGTCAGCCTGCCGGCGTCTTCGGGCTTGCAGAGCACGGTCAGCAGCGTTCCCGGTCGGCTCTTCTTCATCTGCACCGGCATGGCGAAGGCGTCGAGTGCTCCTTCTTCGAGCAGACGGTCCATGACATATCCAAAAACCTGCGGATTCAGATCATCGAGATTGGCTTCGAGCACAGTGATCGTTTCGGAGGCTGTCTTCGCCGCCAGCACCGAGGCGGCTTCACCGATCGACAATCGCACGACATTCGGATGGCCCGGGAACTCGCGCGATCCAGCTCCGTAACCAGATTTTTCAATTCGCATTTCGGGGAACGCGCCAAAGCCAGAAGCCAGCACCTTCACGATTGCGGCTCCCGTCGGAGTGACCAACTCGGCCTGCAGGCCCGACGAATATACGGGTGCATCTCGCAGCAGTTCGACGGTTGCCGGTGCTGGTACGGGAAACGTGCCATGCGCGCACTTCACCGTTCCCCCGCCGACGTTCAGCGGAGAGCAAATCATATTATCCACTCCCAGGGCTTCCGCTCCCACTGCGGCGCAGACAATGTCAACCATCGCATCGACCGCACCCACTTCGTGGAAGTGTACTTTCTCGATAGATGTGGCGTGAATCTTGGCTTCCGCCGCCCCGAGCGCCTCAAAGATCGCAATTGCGTTTGTTTTAGCCGCTGCGCCGATCGAGGTCTTCTCGATGATCTCGCGAATCTCAGTCAGCCCGCGGCTGTGACGATGCTCGTCTGGGAGCGAGCGACCCGCCCGCTCGGTGTTCCCGGCTTGCGAGGATTGCTCATGCTTATGCTCATGATCGTGATCATGCTCATGATGGTGTTCCTGCGCATCATGATGGTCGTGGGACTGATGTTCGCCGTGCTTCGCCCAGTACTCTTCCCGTGGAAGATCTTTTTCGCCGTCGACCCAAACGTCCACTTTTGTGGCCGAGATCCCGCTGCGGACGACGCGCGAGAATTCCAGACGTGCGCCTACGCCTAGCGCGGCCACGGCGTCTTCCAGCACCCGCGGCGGAACTCCGGCATCGATGAGCGCGCCCAGAAACATATCGCCGCTCATGCCGGAAAAACATTCTAGGTAGGCAATGCGCATAGGTTTAAGTGTTCACCACAGAGGACACAAAGATCACAGAGGCAACTTCCCGAAAGACCTCTGTGATCTATGTGGCCTCTGTGGTGAAAGCATTTTCTGCCGCAACGACGGAACTTTTATCATAGGGAAGCATTCCACCTCCGTCAAACGCGCGCTGGTCGCCCGCTCTGATAAAATCGCTGTTTCTTCAAGAGCTTAGAGGGACTTCTTGTATCGTCATCTGGAACATCATATTGGCCAGCGCTTGCTGCGGTTTCTGCAGGGTCGTTATCCCGGCGTTGCCCTGCCCGGCGTGGTCGTCGAACAGCCTCCGAAGGTCGAACTGGGAGATTTCGCGATCCCGATTTTTCCTTTTGCCAAGCCGCTGCGCTCGGCTCCGCTGAAGATTGCCGAGACCATTCGCGCCGAGATCGGCGCTATCGAAGGCATTGCTGAAATGCAGGTCGCTCCTCCCGGCTATCTGAACGTCCGAATCGACCGGGGATGGATGGCCTCCGCGCTCATTAGTGATCAAAAGCCGACGGCAGAAATTCCTGCGGGCAAGATTCTGGTCGAGCACTCGAGCATCAATCCCAACAAGGCCGCGCACATCGGACATCTGCGCAACGCCATTCTCGGCGACACGTTTGTGCGGTTGCTGCGCTTTGCGGGCAGGGAAGTGGACGTTCAGAACTACATCGACAACACGGGTGTACAGGTGGCCGATGTGGTGGTCGGCTTTATGCACATCGAGAAAAAGTCGAGCGCGGAGATCGAGGCGCTGTCGCGACAGCCGCGCTTCGACTACTACTGTTGGGATCTTTATGCGCGCGTCTCGCAATGGTATGCCGAGGACAAACAGAATCTGCAAGTGCGGTCGCAGACGCTGCACGCCATTGAAGATGCCTCGACCGAAACCGCGGCCGTTGCCGACATAATTTCTGTGGCCGTGCTGCGCCGGCATCTGGAGACGATGGACCGGCTCGACATTGAATATGACTTTCTTCCGCGCGAGAGCGAGATCCTACACCTGCACTTCTGGGATGCCGCGTTCGTCAAGCTGAAGGAATCGGGCGTGCTCACTTTCGAGAGCGAGGGCAAGAATAAAGGCTGCTGGGTCATGCGGCGCGCGGGAACTGCGACTGCTTCCACCACAGAGGACACAGAGGGAGATACAGAGCAAGGCAAGATCGACGAAGAAGACCAGAAGGTGATCGTCCGTTCCAACGGGACCGTTGGTTACGTGGGTAAGGACATTGCCTACCACATGTGGAAGTTCGGGCTGCTGGGACGTGACTTCGGCTATCGCAAGTTTTATCGCTATCCCAACAACCATGACTGCTGGATCTCAACCGCCGATGGCGAAAAAGATCATCCTCACTTCGGCGATGTCGCAGAAATCTACAACGTGATTGATGCCCGGCAGTCTGAGGCGCAGAACGCGGTCATTGAAGCGCTGCGCGGGCTGGGCCACGATGAGGCAGCAGATCACTATACTCATTTTTCCTACGAAATGGTCGCGCTGACTCCGCGCTGCGCCGCAGAACTTGGCTACAAACTCAGCGACGAAGACAAGGCGCGCTCCTACATTGAGGTCAGCGGGCGCAAGGGATTTGGCGTGAAGGCCGACGACCTGCTCGACCAGCTGATCGCTTCCGCCAAGAACGAAGTCGACTCGCGCCATCCGCAACTCAGTGAGGCAGAACGCCAGCAGATTGCCACGCAAATCGCCATCGGCGCTTTGCGCTACTTCATGATGAAGTACACCAAGCAGTCGGTCATCGCGTTCGATTTCAAAGATGCGCTCAGCTTCGAAGGTGAGACCGGTCCCTACGCGCAATACGCCGTCGTGCGCGCCACCAGTATTTTCCGGAAGGCCGGAGCCGATCCAGAAACCTTCGGTGCAGACCACCTTGCGGCCGCTGATCTGGCCGGGGATCTGGCCAAGGATCTGGCGGGCGAGTCCGCCAACGAAATTTGGGAGCTGTGGCTGGCGTCGTCACAAACCTCGTATGTGATCGACAAATGCATTGCCACCGCGGAACCGGCGTACCTGGCGAAACATGTATTCCAGCTGGCGCAGCTATTCAACGCGTTTTACCACCGCCATCCCATCCTCAGCGAGGCCGACGAAAAGCGGAAACAATTTCTGCTGGCCACGGTGGCCGTAGTCCGCCGCGAATTAATTCGGTGCCTGGCGGTAATGGGCATCACCGTGCCGCCCGTCATGTAGAATACCGGCCACTGGGCGTGCCCGGAACGCGCATTCCAATCAGCATCATCAGTATGCACAACATTGCGTCCACGTCCGCTCCGTCTCATTGGTGGCTTCGGGGTATCCTTTTCGGCCTGATTGCGCTCGCGCTTGTCCTCGCAGTTGCGGGAATGATCTACCAGAACATTTTTGAAGCGCGCGACGTCCGCTTTAATCCCATGCCCGGCAGGCGTTTCGACGTGGGTGGATACAAGATGCACATGGACTGCGCCGGCGAGGGAACCCCCCCGGTGATTTTCGACTCCGGTTTGGGCGACAGCTATGTTTCGTGGCGCAAGGTGCAGCCGCAGATTGCGAAGTTCACGCGCGTGTGCTCCTATGACCGCGCCGGAATCGGGTATAGCGATTCCAGTTCACAGCCTCGCACCAGCAAAGTCATCGCCGGTGAATTACACGCACTGTTGCGGGCCGCGGGCGTTCCTCAACCGTATGTTCTGGTCGGCCATTCGATGGGCGGATATGACGTGCGTGTTTTCGCCAGCATGTACCGGGATGAGGTCGCAGGCATGGTGCTGGTCGATGCCTCCCACCCTGACCAGGAGAACCGTTTTCCGCCCGAGCTTAAGAACATGGAAGGAAGCTGGCGGCGCGAAGCCGAGTTCATGGAGTATTCCATGCCGTTTGGGATTCCACGCCTGTTCGGTTTCTGCGACGACGATCCCGTCACCCGCGCGGCCGAGTGCAACTGGCACACCGCAGCCGAGAGCGTGGCGGAGCTGAAAGCGTTTCCTGAAAGCGCAGCCCAGACCTCGGCCAGCGGTGCGCTGGGCGACATGCCGCTGGCCGTACTCTCGCACGATCCGGATAAACCCTCTGCCGACTTTTCCGCCGACCTCGACAAACCCATCAGCGATGCCTGGGAGAAGATGCAGGAGGAATTGGCGCACCTTTCGACGCGAGGGACGCGGGTAATTGCGAAAAACAGCTCGCACTACATTCAGATTGACCGGCCCGACGTGGTCATCGACGCGGTTCGCAGCGTGGTAGGGCAGGTGCGTGCAGCGTCACCGAAACCAAATTGATCTTGAATACTCGACGATTCAATCTGCATTTCGTCGACCTGCGATTGCTGACTCCCCTAGCTCAAACCTGCTAACCTTTTTCACTCATTCTGCAATCCGACCGTGAACAATGTTTTGCTCTGCACTGCACTCGCTTTTCAGGAGTACGTGATGAAATCAACGAATCGGAGTCGATTACTCCCGATTGTTCCTATCCTTCTTGCTATCATCGCTGCGCCCGTTTTCTCGCGAGCGCAAGAAGCTGCGCCAGCTGCCGCTCCCGTTCATCGCCCGCGGATTGGCCTGGCGCTCAGCGGCGGCGGTGCGCTCGGACTGGCCGAGATCGGTGTGATTCAGTGGCTCGAAGAAAATCACATTCCCGTTGACCGCATTGCCGGGACCAGCATGGGCAGCATTGTCGCCGCAATGTATGCCACGGGCATGTCGCCGGCGCAGATCCAGGATTTTGCCTTGAAGGTCGATTGGGACGAGGCGTTTCTTCCTGAGCCCCTTTACTCCGAGTTGTCGTATCGCCGCAAACAGGATCGGCGCGACTTTCTGATCGGTGCATCCCTCGGATTGAAGCACGGGCTGAGCGGACCCAACGGATTCAATTCCGGCCACGGCGTGGGACTGTTGCTGGATCGCATCGGATTTGCGGAATCCGGTATCCCTAGCTTCGACGATCTGCCGATTCCATTCCGCTGCGTCGCTACCGACATGTTGAGCGGGGAAGGCATTGTGCTGAGTGATGGATCGTTGGCCCAGGCAGTGCGCGCTTCGGCTGCGGTTCCTGGCGTTTTTGTTCCCGTCGAGATCGGCGGCCACGTTCTGTCAGACGGAGGCATGGTGCAAAACATTCCGGTCGAAACCGTTCTTGCCATGGGTGCCGATGCAGTGATTGGAGTGGAACTCCGGCTTCCTCCCACCGACCCAGCTCAACTGCAGACTATCACGGGCGTGCTCTCTCGCGCCGTCGATGTCATGATCACGCAGAACGAGCACCGCTCGCTGGCACTGGCCCAGGCCAAAATAATCGTCGACATGACGGGTTTCTCGGCGACCGATTATTCGCGCGTCAAAGAACTCATCCAACTCGGTTACAAGACCGCGGCCAGCCAGTCTGCCGCGCTTCTCCCGTACGCGATTCAGGATGAGGCGGAGTGGCAGGCGTATCTGTCGGCTCGTGCGGCGCGCAAACACAGGGCCCCCGACAAGATCGAGACCGTCGAAGTGATCGGTGCCGATTCCGACACGGACGGCAGGCTGCACCGCCGTCTGAACAAGGCTTTGCGCGGACCGCTCGATCTCGACAAGGTCGATACTCAGCTGACGCAGATCGCCGGCCAAGGCCAGTTCGACCGGCTGGGCTACGAAGGATTTGTGCAGAATGGCGTTCCCGCGCTGCGTGTGACTACGCACGAAAAATCCTATGGGCCGCCGTTCGTCGACCTCGCCGTCAACGTGGACGGTTCGGGCGTGGCTGCGTTCGATTTTTCCGCGGGAGCGCGCGTGACTTTCATGGATGTTGCTCACGCCGGTGGCGAGTGGCGCAACGATCTGCTTTTCGGGTCGAGCAATTTGGGAGCCAGCGAGTTTTATCAACCGTTGGGGCAGTCACGGTTTTTTGTCGCTCCCTACGTTTTTGCGTCTAAGTTTGCCCGCAACTCGTTTACCGGACTGACTCGCGTTGCTGTTTTCGGCGACGAGCGCGCTGGGGGCGGTTTCGACATCGGCTACGCCCCCGGCCGGCGCAGCGAATTCCGCCTCGGGTATGAGCTGTTCGAAGCCAAGCTGAGTCCGCTGATTGGCAGTGCGGGGCTGCCCACTGTCACCGGCACTACCGGTGAATTCCGCGCCCGTTACGTCTGGGATGGGCAGGACAGTCCGGCGGTTCCCAGCCGCGGTACGCGCTTGGTTACAACCCTTTCGCGCGTGCTGCAGAGTCCGGGGCAGCCGCATCCCATCGGGCAATTCGATGCGCAGACTTCCAGTTTTGTGCCGGTCGGCGCCAAGACTTCTCTCTTCTTCGATATCGCCGGAGGTACGACCGTCGGCGGATCGGCCGGCCCCCTTGAAGTCTTTTCACTGGGAGGACCATTCCGTTTGGGGGCGTATCTTCCCTATGAATTTGTGGGCAACCACTATGCCTACTCGTCACTCGGATTCCGGCGCGAATTTTACCGCCTGCCTCAACTGGTGGGAGGAAAGGTCTACTGGGGCGGATGGTATGAGGCCGGCACCGCGTTCGGGACGGCCGAGGCCAATCCCGGACCAGTTGTGGTTCGCGGTACATTCAATCTCGGATTCATTGCGGACACCATCGTCGGCCCAGTCGGTCTGGCGGGCAGCGTCAGCCCCACCGGCCAGAGCCGAGTGAACTTCTCGATCGGCCGCGTGTTCTGACGCGGCGCGGATTGATATACTGCGCCCGTTGTAAAAGGCGCAGTTGTAGCAATATTTATGTTGTCATTCCGAATCGGGCTGAAAGCCCGGTGAGGAACCTGCTGCTCGCCGCCGGTCTAGAAAAGCTTGCATGGAGATAAACAAGTGCGCTCATCCATTCTGCGTTTGATTCTGCCGTTGTTCATTTCAATTTCCGCCGTCGCCCAGCAGACTCCTCAACCGCCTCCCGCGGCGAAGCCCCTGTTCACATTGCAGGAAGTCATGGTTCCGGTGCGCGACGGAGTGCATCTGCAGACAGTCATCCTCGCTCCGGTCGACCAGACCGGATCCGCTGCCCATTCTCTTCCGCCGCACGCCTTACGGCGTTCCCGAGAAGCCGCCCGAGCAAATACCGCCGTTCATGAAGGAGCTTGCGCAGGACGGCTACATCTTCGTCATCCAGAACCTGCGCGGGCGCTTCAAGTCGGAGGGCGTGTTCAATCTTTCTTCCTGGGTTGACCTGAAAGATCCTAAAGCCACCAACGAGACCACCGACGCCTACGACTCCATCGAGTGGCTGGTGAAAAACGTTCCCAATAACAACGGGAAGGTTGGTATGTACGGCGTCTCCTACGATGGGCTGACGACCGCGCTCACGCTGCTGCATCCGCATCCTGCGCTCAAGGCCATCAGCGAGCAGGCCTCGCCCGTCGACCAGTGGATGAACGACGACGACCATCGCTTCGGCGCGCTGCGTGAGAGCTACGACTTTGAATACGCAGTACTGGAGCAGGCCGACAAAAACAAGAACACGAATTTCGATTTCGAGACCTACGATACGTACGAGTGGTATTTCAATCTGGGCCCGCTCTCGAACATCAACGCGAAATATCTTCACGGCTCCATCCCTTACTGGAATTCGACCGTCGAACATCCCGACTACGACGACTTCTGGAAGAAAGAAGCGTGGGTCAGCCAGCTTCACGCCTCGACCGTTCCCAATCTCAATGTGGCCGGATTCTGGGATCAGGAAGATCCTTGGGGGCCGTGGCAGATTTTTCGTCACGCGGAAGAGAACGATCCGCAGCACACGAATTTTATGGTGGCCGGTCCGTGGTATCACGGCGAGTGGTGGAGTCCCAAGGGCGACAGTATCGGCATTATTCCGTTCGGTGGACACGAGACGGCGCGCGAGTTCCGCGAAACTATCGAAGCGCCGTTCTTTCGTTATTACTTGCACGGGCAGGGCGAGAAGCCGGCGTGGCAGGCCAGCACGTTTCAGAGTGGATCGAACACTTGGCATACTTATGCAGCGTGGCCGCCGAAGGAAGCGAAGCCGACCAAGCTTTATCTGCATGCCGACGGGACGCTTTCATTTGCAGCGCCTGTCACCGGTCAGGGATCGGCCAAGACCGAGAGTTACCGCGAGTACGTCTCCGATCCAGCAAATCCTGTGCCCTACCGCCAGCGCCCCATCTCACCAACCTATCCGGCCGGCGACTGGCGCACCTGGGAGGTCGCAGACCAGCGCTTCGTCGATCATCGCCCCGACGTTCTCTCGTTCGTCAGTGAACCGCTGGACCACGACCTCACCGTCACGGGCCCGCTGGCTGCGGATCTCTTTGCTTCGACTTCCGGCACCGACAGTGATTTTGTGGTCAAGCTGATTGACGTATATCCACAGGACGCGCAGAAAAATGCCTGGAATCCCGACGAAGGCCCGAAGCCGGGGCAGTATGCCCAGTCCCTGAACGGCTACGAACTGCCGATTGCGATGGAGGTGCGCCGCGGCCGCTATCTAGAGAGCTATGAAAAGCCGCACGCGCTCACGCCGAATAAACCAACCGAGTGGAACGTTTCCTTGCGTGACCACGATCACGTCTTTCTCAAAGGGCACCGCATCATGGTGCAGATACAGTCGACGTGGTTTCCGGTGATCGACCGCAATCCGCAGAAGTTCGTGCCAAGCATCTATCAGGCCACGCCGGCTGACTTCGTCTCCGCGACGCAGCGGATTTACTGCTCACCCGATTTGCCATCGCATCTGCTGCTGCCGGTCGTGCCCTAGAGAAGTTGCGTCCCTTCTCGCGAGAAGGTTAGAGCTCGAATCCGCAGGGATGACCCGCGCTGCGGGCAGCGCCGCTCTTCCACGATGCCTTCTGGATTCGATGGCGCCGAAAAAAGGCCCGGGAGAACTCCCGGGCCATATACTTAACCTTTGCTGTTGCCTACTTCCCGCCGGCCGTGCCGTGCTGGCCCAGCCACGCCGCCAACTTCGGTTCCTGCTGCGACTTCAAATCAATGCAGTTGTTGATGCGCTCAATCGACTGTTTATAGCTGCGCTCCGCCGCCGCGACCTTGTGCGCGGAAAAGAATTCCGTCACCTGATCGCGCATCCCCGCATCGCAGAAAACGCTGGTGGACTGGACTACCTCGGCGCTGGCAAACGGACCGCCTGCTTTCGCGATTGCGTCCCAGTGCGACTGGATGAAATCCCATGCCAGTTTTTCACCGGCCGGATTCCCCATGACCGACCCGACGACGCTCAGAGCATCCTGCGATCGAACCTCGGACGAGACCGCAAACTCCAGCGTGCGCTCCAGCAATTTCGGATCGCTGAACTGGGGCAGGGTATACAGGTAGGTGTAATACTGCTCCGGCGTTTTCGGATTCTTCGTGGCTGCCAGCACGCGGTCATAAAACGCGGCATCGCCGTTCAAGGCCGCCAAACCGAAGGCCCCTCCCGCCAGTTCGCTATCGACAGACCCCGGATCGGCCAGAGCTTTGTCGGCGATTTTGCGCGCTTCCTCCAGCGTCTCAGGATCGCGGGCATCGTAACCCAGCGTATTGAACACCCGCGCACGCAGAGTGCGCTGTTCGTCAGTCTCGCCGGGCTTCGGCTCGTATCCCATTTCCTTCATGGCCGGTGCCAGATACTGGCGCAGCCACATGCGATACCCATCACGATCGTTGCTACTCACCAGGTAGCGGCCGATGTAATTGAGATGGCCGAGAACATCGTCCATCACCGCCCGGTTGCGGTCGGACTGCAAACCTTGCGCGAAGGCCAGGAAATCTCCGACTGGCTCACGCCCCACGCGTACCGACGCCCACACGTCGCTCTGCAACGCGATGCGCTCGGCCGGAGTCAGTTTGGTTTCAGCGTCACTCGCCAGAGCTCGAACCGCATCCGCCGAATTGCCCGTGCGATAGTAGCCGGTGGCGCCAGCATTGGCCAGAACCCAGGTCGAGCATCCCGGCAACGTGAAGGTTTCTTCCTTCTTGGTCATGAGTTCGCACTTCGCGTTGTTGCCGCTGGCCGACCCCTTAAGACAAATCGGAATCTGCCACAGTTGATCGTTGGGAGCTTCAAACTTGGCGCGGTCAATGTAATACCGCTGCTGACTCAAATTGACGGTGGTTGAATTGCCTGTACACTGCGCTGCTACATTGACGATCGGAGCCCCCGGCTGTTTTACCCATGTCGGCATGATCTTGTCGACCGGCTTCTTGGAAGTTTTCGTCTGCGCATCCCAGAAATCGTCGGCCGTTGCATTGGCGTACTGATGCTGTTGCAGATATGCATTCACGCCCGCGCGGAAAGTCTCTTCGCCAAGATACGATTCCAGCATGCGCAATACCGACGCCGCCTTGCCGTAGGCGATTCCGTCGAACAGTTCCTGAATCTGCGCCGGAGTTTCCGCCGCCTGGTGAATCGGACGCGTATTCGCGAGCGAATCCACATTCAGGGTTTGGCCGGTTCCGCTGACTTCGTCGAGCGCGTAATTCCATTCCGGTTTCCACTTCGCCACCGGTTTGGTTTCCATCCACGTGGCGAAACCTTCGTTGAGCCAGATATCGTCCCACCATTTCATCGTGACCAGATCGCCGAACCACTGGTGCGCCATTTCATGCGCGATGACGCTGGCAATTTCTTTCTTCAGGCCGACCGAGCCTTGCTTCTCGTCGATCAGGAGAATCACTTCGCGGAAGGTGATGCAGCCGGTATTTTCCATCGCGCCCGCGGAGAAATCCGGCAGGCCGATCAGATCCAGTTTTCCGTAGGGATACTTGATCGAGAAATATTTGTCGTAGTAGGTCAGAATGTACGACGCGGCATCCAGAGCAAACCTTCCCATCTCTTTCTTTCCCGGCGTGCTGTAAACGCGAATCGGAATGCCGTCGGCTTCGCCCTCGATGTACTCGAAGTTGCCGACGACCAGCGCCGCTAGATACGACGACATTTTAGGAGTGGTGGCGAAGTGCACAGTGTGCTTGTCTCCGGGGCCAGGTGTGTCGGATAAGATTTTCTGATTCGAAATCGCGACGTGACCCTTTTCGGCGACCGCGGTAATGTCGAACGTAGCTTTGTAGTCAGGTTCGTCAAAGGATGGGAACGCGCGCCGCGCGTCGGTGGCTTCAAACTGCGAGGCGGCGTACTTACGGCCCTGGTCGTCCTTGCCCAAATACAAGCCGCGCATTTCGTCGTTGAGAATGCCGGAGTAGGTAATGTGGATGGTTGCCGGTCCGGCGGCGAGCGGCTTCTCGACGCTCAGCACCACCATTTCCTTGTCTTTCTCGGCCGTGACCTTCGCCGTCTGCGTAGAGCCGGCGCTGGCGATGGTTACGTCGTGGAAGTCGATGTCGACAGCATTGAGCGTGATCGACGAGGTTGAACTCAGAACTTGAATCGTGATGGTTTCATCGCCCTCAAATTTGGCCTTGTCGATATCGGGCGTGAACGTAAGCTTGTAGTTATCAGGCCGCGCAACTTCCGGCAGTCGCTGCGCGAATGCCAGGGAGAGTGCGAGCACAACAAAGGTCATTACTGCGAAAGTGCGCTTCATAGTTATTGTTCCCTCAGGAGATTGAATCGAATTGTCGGATGGCTTCCTTAACTTGTGTCGCCTGGAAATTGTGATGCTCGTCCTCGGTCCAAAGCAGCGGTCCAACGCGGCGAAAATGCGCCCCAGCATAATACGGATCGTGCTGCGCAAAAGTTCACTCGCGGGACGCCACTTCGCCATTCAGAACCGTCGCTGAACAATGATTGGCGCCGAACCAGTATGGAATCTCGCGGTAGTCCCGGACGTCAAATACAGCCAAATCAGCATCTTTCCCTGGCTCGATGCTGCCCTTCCGTCCGGCCAGGCGCAGAGCCCAGGCCCCGTTTATCGTGGCCGCCGTGACCGCTTCCGCGGGCGATATCTTCATATGCGTGCAGGCCAGCGACATGGCCATCGGCATACTCACGGTCGGCGATGTACCTGGATTATAGTCCGTTGCCAGCGCGACCGGAACGCCGGAATCGATCAACCGGCGCGCGTTCGGATAATCTTTCATGCCCAGAAAATAGTTTGCTCCCGGCACCAGCGTAGCCACCGTATCGTGCTTGGCCAGCGCCGCGACATCATCGTCGTTTACGTGATCCATGTGGTCGAACGACGCGGGATGGAAACGCAGGAACGGCCGCAAGGCAGTCTCTGAAAGCTGGCCCATGTGCGCCCGGACGCTCAGCCCGTGCTTCTCCGCCGCCGCAAAGACCTGCTCGGTTTCCTCGGCAGTAAATGCTCCCTTATCGCAGAACACATCCACGAACTGGGCAAGCTTCCGCCTCGACGCCACTGGAATCATCTCCTTACAGACGATCTCAACGTACTTTTGTGAGCAGCCCTGAAATTCTTTTGGCACGACGTGGGCCCCGAGCAGGGTAGAAACCACGGTGCCAGGCCAGCGCGAAGCTGCCGCCTTAATTGCCTCGAGGGACTTCAGTTCCGACTCGACCGTGAGTCCGTACCCCGATTTGGCCTCCACGGTAGTCGTGCCATAGGAAGCCATTTCTTGCAGCGCGGTCGCGACCTTCGCGATCAGCGCACTTTTGCTTGCCTTGCCCACCGCTTCCAGACTGGAGCGGATACCTCCGCCGGCCGCTGCGATCTGCTCGTAAGACGCGCCTTCGATACGTTTTTCGAAATCCACCAGCCGCGCGCCGACGAAGACCGGATGGGTATGCGAATCGACAAACCCCGGAAGAACCACGTTGCCGGCGCAGTCGATCTGGGCAACTTTTCTGCGATTGTTTTTCAGCCAGGGATCCCGCAGCGCATCTCTCGTCGTCCCCACGGATACGATTTTGCCGCCCAGGCACAATACTGCACCATCGTGAATGATCCCAAGCTCCTGCAACGCAGATCCGCGGCGGGGACCGGATTTAGCCGCAGCATCGCGCAATGTGAGAAGTTGGCCGATGTTCACCAGAAGAAGGGAATTCACCAGGGAAGCTTGTCGTTTCGGGGCCACGCGTGTCTTCTAGTCTAGCAGCACTCAAATCGCAAAAGGCGTTTCCTTCGTGAACCTTCGTGTCCTTAGTGGTTGATGGTTTTCGGCTTGGCTTTTGCGTTCTTCTCGGATTGTGTGAAATCCTATCCCAGCCTAAGATCCGATCGAAAGGCTCGATCATGACGATTGCCTGGTTTCAGCGTAAAACAAGATTCGATTCTTTCGCCTCCTGTCTGGCCTCGCACCATGATGGCCGCGTTATTGTGCGGACTGGTCTTGCACCCATCCGCTGCGGCGCCGCGCACGGCAACTCCACCGGATTCGACGTTGCGTCAACTTGCCGCGGCGCACCACATCACGATTGGCGCGGCTGCCGCTTCCAAGTATCTGGCCGAGGCTGACTACGCCGCTATTTTGGGTTCGGAGTTTAGCCAGTTGCAGGCGGAGAACGAAATGAAGTTCGGCCCCATTCATCCGCGGCCTGACACTGACCCGAATCCCTACGATTTCAAGGGCGGCGACGCGCTGGTCGCGTTTGCGCAGAGTCACAACATGGTGGTCCGCGGGCATACTCTCGTCTGGCATGATCAGGTGCCGGACTGGGTTTCGAAAGGCGGCTACTCTCCGGCGCAGCTTGCAGAAATTCTGCACGGCCACATCAACACTGTGATGAAGCACTATGCTTCGAAAGTTTATGCCTGGGACGTGGTCAACGAAGCTTTCAACGACAACGGGACCATGCGGCATACGACCTGGTATGACAAGCCGGGAATCGGCGCGGGGAAGGGCACGGAATACGTAGAAAAGGCGCTGCGCTGGGCGCGTGAGGCCGATCCGAGCGCGAAGCTTTTCTACAACGACTTCGACGCGGAAGTGGTCAACCGGAAGTCCGACGCGATCTATGTCATGGCGAAAGACTTCAAGTCGCGCGGTGTGCCGCTCGACGGCATCGGATTTCAGAATCACATCAGCCTGAAGTTCGACGACCCGGCGAAGCTCGCGTCATACGCGCAAAATCTGGAGCGCTTCGCAAAGCTTGGCCTCGAATTGCACATCACCGAACTGGACATCCGGCTCAATGATTCGAGCGCGGCCTCGCTCGCCGCGCAAGCCAAACTCTACGGCGAAATCACCGCTCTCTGCGTGCAGCAACCCGCCTGCAAGCTAATCCAAACCTGGGGAGTCACCGACAAGCAATCGTGGATCCCGCTCTACTACAAAGGGCTGGGATGGGCGTTGCTGTGGGATGACAAGTATCAGAAGAAGCCCGCGTATGAGGCCGTACGGGAAGCGCTTGCGAAATAGCACTGCTGACGGTTGACCGGCTCTCCCCACATGGTCATTTCTAGACACGCTCATTCCTGGCTCATCGGTATTTTCACGCCCGCCTTCTTCGCAAACTCTTTTGCCTCGTCGTAGCCCGCGTCCACGTGGCGGATCACGCCCATGCCGGGGTCCGTCGTTAACACGCGCTCGATGCGCTTGGCCATTTCATCGGTGCCGTCGGCGACCGTGACCTGGCCGGCGTGCAGGGAGTAGCCGATGCCGACTCCGCCGCCGTTATGAATCGACACCCACGATGCTCCGGCTGCCGTATTCAGCAGCGCATTCAGCAGCGGCCAGTCGGCGACGGCGTCGGAGCCGTCTTTCATGCTTTCGGTTTCGCGGTATGGGGACGCTACCGAGCCGCAGTCGAGATGATCGCGGCCGATCACGATCGGGGCTTTGATCGTGCCCTTCTTTACCAGATCGTTCATGGCGAGGCCGAACTGGGCGCGCTCGCCGTAGCCGAGCCAGCAGATACGCGCTGGCAGGCCCTGAAACTTGATGCGTTTGCGCGCGAGGTCGATCCAGCGGCGGAGAATGCGGTTGTCGGGGAACATCTCGAGCACGAGTTCGTCGGTTACGTGAATATCGGACGCTTCGCCCGACAACGCGACCCAGCGGAATGGGCCGCGGCCTTCGCAGAACAGCGGACGAATGTATTCCGGGACGAATCCTGGAAAATCGTAAGCGTTCTTCACGCCGCGCTGAAAGGCGAAGGTGCGGATGTTATTGCCGTAGTCGAAGGTGACCGAGCCCATTTTCTGCAGGCGCAACATGGCTTCCACGTGGCGGGCCATAGCATCGAGTGATTTTTCCTGATACGCCTGCGGGTCGTTTTTCCGCAACTCGAAAGCTTCCGAGAGGCTCATGCCATTCGGCACGTATCCATTCAGCGGGTCGTGCGCTGAAGTCTGGTCTGTGAGAATGTCCGGGACCACGCCGCGTTCGGCCAACTCCGGAATCACGTCCGCGCAATTCCCGACCAATCCGACGGAAACGTTTTCTTTCTTGCGGATCGCATTCTTCAGAATGCGCAGAGCTTCGTCGAGCGTGGTGACCATGAAGTCGCAATAGCCGGTCTTCAGGCGCTTCTTGATGCGCTCGGGATCGACGTCGATGCCGAGAAAAGCCGCGCCCGTCATGGTTGCGGCTAAGGGTTGAGCTCCGCCCATGCCGCCCATGCCACCGCTGACGATGAGTTTGCCGGCTAGGTCGCCGCCGAAATGTTTTTCTCCGGCGGCCGAGAAAGTCTCGAACGTGCCTTGCACGATTCCCTGGGAGCCGATGTAGATCCAGGAGCCGGCGGTCATTTGGCCGTACATCATCAGACCGGCGCGTTCGAGTTCGTTGAACTTCTCCCAATTCGACCAATGGCCTACCAGATTCGAGTTGGCGATGAGCACGCGGGGCGCGTGATCGTGCGTTTTGAAAACGCCTACGGGCTTGCCGGACTGCACCAGCAGAGTTTCGTCGTTGGCCAGAGTTTTCAGGGTTGCGACGATGGCGTGGTAGGCTTCCCAACTGCGCGCGGCGCGGCCGGTTCCGCCGTAAACGACCAAGTCCTGCGGGCGCTCTGCAACCTCGGGGTCGAGGTTGTTCATGAGCATGCGCATGGCGGCTTCCTGTTGCCAGCCGTTGCAAGTGATCGAGTTGCCGCGGGGCGCGCGAATGGAAGTGGGGGCCTGAGTTAAGGTTTCAGCGGGCATGACTAGATGTTAGTGGGTCGGGTAGGGCTGCTGCAACGCGGAAGCCGCAAACGCGGAAGTGAAGCCGACGCGCCTTTACCAGGTGCTGTAGGCGGTGCCGTCGCTGGCGATTCCGCTGGAGGCGGAGTGTACGTCGTCGATGCCGGGTTCCTGCTGGTCGACGGCCATCAATACATCTTCCTCTTTTGGCTCCCAGTTGGGTTGCTTGGTCATGGGATCGAGTGGAATCTGCCGGAGGTAGCCGGCTGTAACCAGGTCGTCGAGGCCCTGGGGGGCTTTCTGTTTGTCGAGGGTGTATTGCGAAATCACGCTGCGCAGGGTGGCCAGGTTCGAGCGCAGAACCGATTCGCGGGCCTGCACGATGGATTGGTTGTAGATGGGGACGGCTACCGACATCAGGATCATGATCATGGTGATGACGATCATGAGTTCGAGGAGGGTGAAGCCGCGGGTTCGGTTGCGGCGGGTGAGGGCGAACCTATCCACGACATCGACAGCGTCGGCGGACGTAAGGTTCCTCGCCCGGCTGTCGCCGCGCTCAGGATGACATCGGATTGAAATAATCTTGAATTGAGCCACTGCCTTCTCGCCGATCCTTTTTACCAGTCTTTCTTACCAGTCTTTGTATTTCGATCCGTCGAGTGCGGTGCCTTCTGATTTGGTGTAGACGTCGAATACGCTCTGTCCGCCCCAGGATGTGGAGTCGGGATCGTCCTGCATCGAGCGCTGGCCCCACTCTTTACTTTTCGTCATGGGGTCGACGGGAATAGAACGCAGAAAGCGAACTTTCTTGTCACCTTGAATTTCGACTCCCTTGACCAGTTCCTCTAATGTTGGGGGATAGCCGCCGCTGTCCAGTTTGATCTGGAAAGCCTGGCGATCGGCCGCGTCTTTGTAGCGGTCGATGGCGTCGCGCATCTCCCACAGGGCCCGGCGGAGTTCTTTTTCTTTTTCGCGCTGAATGGTGATTCGGGCCAGCGGCAGCGCCATCAGGGTGAGGATCGAGAGGATCGCCGAGGCGACGATCAATTCCATGAGCGTGAAGCCGCGTTGCGGCTTTGCGCTGGGGCCGGGATGGGATCGGTGAAGCATCATGGTTGCTCTCGGGAACGCTCTCCAAGGTAGAGGCTCTTCTTTCGCCCCTTCGGGGCTTATTCCCGCGTTATTGCTCCACCCACGGCTTACGCCGTGGGCTTTATTCTTGCGCCGCTTCGCGGTTTCCCCACAAACAACCATTTCTTCCGCAAGCAAGTCCTGACGCCGCCATATTCTCTTCCGCTACTGCACCGTGACCGAGGCTTGCGCACCGTTGACCGTGATGGCCTGCAGGCCGGGGTCGCGGGCTCCGCCTCGAGTAATGGTCAGAGGCGTTTGTCCGTCGGCTTTGGCTTGAAAAGTTATGGTGATGACTGCGCCCTGGCCGGAAACTCCACCGGCTCCGCTGGGGCGCGACGCGGTAATCTGCGATTGGCCGATCATTTCATCCTCGCGGTGAACCAGGCTTACGATCTGGCCATCTTGCGAGAGGAAGCCGCCATTCGACACGTTGACCAGTTGCAGCATCTTGGGATCGTAGTTCAGTTGCACCGGCACGGTATGCACGTTCTGGGCGCCGGATAGAAGCAGATTCACCACAAACGTGTTGCCCTTGGTCGTCTGAATCGTGGGCGGATCAAACAGGAAGCTGGCCGTACCGCTCGGAGAAGCAGGCGCAGCAGGTGACCCGTTCGGTGCGGGCGTCTGGCCTGCGGGAGTCGGAGATGCTGGCTGACCCGGTTGGGCCGAAGTACCCGGTTGCGCTGGAAGCGGGGCGGGCAGCACTTTGCCGGAATGATGCAACTGGATCACGGCCGAGGTGCCGATATCGATGGCGCTCTGGTTAATCGCGCTTACCTCCGAGCCACGGATGACGTGCGGAGTGATGGCGAAGACGGTTTCATCGTTGGAGTGGTCCTGGGAGACTTGGCCGAACAAATACTTCAGGATTGGAATCTGCGCTAAGCCTGGTATGCCGGCCAGGGATTTGGTCTGCGAGTCATCCATGATGCCGCCAATCAGGCTGGTTTCGCCGTCCTTCAGGCGGATTTCGCCGAGGTCGACTTTCTTCTGTCCGATGATGGGCTGGGTGATGCCGCCGATGCTGGCCTGGCCAATCTCGGAAGAGATTTCCATGGTGATTTTCAGCGAGACTTCGCGGTCGGAGTGGACGTGCGGGGTGAGATCGATATTTACGCCGACATCGATGTATTGAAACTGCGTATTGACCAGGGGGTTGATGCCTACGCCGCCGATGCCGGGCTGAAACGAACCGGTGGCCACGGGCAGGCGTTCACCGATCTTCAAAGATGCCTTCTGATTATCGAGCGAGCGAATCTGCGGGCTCTGGATCAGCTTGGTATCGCTGTCCCCCATGACGGCCGAGAGATTGGCGGAAGGAATCGTTACCTGGAAGTTGGTGGCGTTGAGGTCTCCCAGAGTGTTCAGGCTGATGCCGGTGGTTCCGGTAGTGGTCGAGGAAGATCCCGTCGTGGTCGTGGTGCTGGTCGATGAGGCGGTGAGGTTGTTCTGCAGCGTGATCGTGGCGCTGGTCGGCGGATTAAAGCCCAGGGTGCGCGACCTGTCTCTGCTGATCTGCATTACATCGATGTCGATGATGACTTCCGGGCGGGCCTTGTCGAGATCTTCCACCAGCTTTTCGGCCAGCGCGATCTGATCGGGCGTTCCGCGGACTACCAGCGCATTCTGCGAAAGCAACTGCTGCACGCGCTGCACATCGAGCACGGCGCGAATTGCGTTCACTACATCCTGCAGTTCGGTGGGGGCGGAAAGATTCGTCAGATAGAAAGTCTTGAGGACGCTTTGTTCCAGTTCCTTACGCTTGGCTGCATTGTCGGTAGCTACAAAAATCGTATTCGACGTCACCGGCCGCCAGAAGGTTTTCGACGACAGGGCGGTGATCTCCAGCGCATCTTCGAGGGACACACTGTTGAGTTCAACGTTGATGGGCTTGGGAGTGTAGTCGGGGTCGAAGAGCACATTGATTCCCGCCAGTTGGCCGATGGTCCGGTAGACCACATCGGATTTGGTGTTCTGCATCTTCAGGGCGACGGGGACGTTGGAAATGGCAGCCAATTCGACCGGGCCAGCCATTTCGTGCACCCTGCGCTCCAGACCGGCGGGCGGGCCGGCAGCCTGGGGCGGAGGATTGTGGATGTCGTTGATCATCTTCAGCGTGCGGGCCAGTTCCTGCTTGGCGATGAACAACGAAGGATCGATGTTCAAAGCTTTTTGGAAGGCGGCGACAGCTTCCTCCAGCTTGCCGTCATCGCGCAACTTCTGGCCGTTGTGCACGATCGCGGCGGCAGCCTCAAAACGAACCCGTTCAAAGGATGTCCGATAGCGCAGATCTTTCGGCTTGAGGTCGTAGGCCTGCTTGAAGAATCCGTAGGCCGCCTCATAATTCTGGCGAGCTTCGGCGTCTTCGCCCTTGGCGTAAAGGTTCTTGGCGTTGTCGGCGATGGCTGGGAGCGTTACGGCGGCGACCAGCAGCAAGAATAATGCCGGGCGCGTGATTGCCGGGCGCATCAAGCGTCTCATTCAGTAATCCTCACGAGATGATCCTCCCAGTTGCAAGTCGTCCCAGTCGCTGTCTACCCAGCTGCAGTCTTCGCCGGACAAGTAACCTTCCCCCGTTGCGCCGCGTTCCGTTGGGTTTTTAGCGCGGGAAATCCACTCGGTATTCGAAAAAGCCTTCGGTGACGCGATTATAGCATCGCCGTTTATTGCTCCCGAAGTGCTTGTGCACACGGGAGTTATACTCTTTGGTCGTAGGCCTTGTGGAGCCGGCTCGCGGTTTCCGCTGTCCGGCTTCCGGAATACAACGACCGACCCTTGAAGCTCCGGGAGGCGAACGCCGGAAGGCGGAAGCCGAAATGATGCGCTAAGATAAAGATAACTACTCGTTAACCCCATGGCGCGCCAATCCACTCACCAAACCAAGCCCAACCCGGAAAAATCCCCGCGCCGCGATCCCACAGCCGCGGGTGAGCGGGATGCTGCTGTTAATAGGATCGCTTCACACAACTACTTCTTGCTGGAAAAATTTGAGGCCGGGGTGGTTTTGACGGGTACCGAGGTCAAATCCGTCCGCGGCGGGCTGGCTAACCTCAAGGATTCATACGGCTTAGTCAAAGATGACGCAGTCTGGCTGCTGAATGCCCATATTGGTCCCTACGAGCACGGCAACATTCACAACCATGCGCCCTTGCGCACACGGAAATTGTTGATGCACGCGGAGGAGATCCGCAAGCTGATCGGCAAGACGCAGCAAAAGGGGCTGACCTTGATCCCGACAAGACTGTACTTCAAGAACGGGAGAGTCAAGGTTGAGCTGGCTTTGGCCAAAGGCAAGCAGCTCTGGGACAAGCGCGAAACCGACCGGCGGCGGACCGCGGATAAAGAGGCGAGGGAAGCGATCAGCCGGAGCCGGAAATCGTAAGGTAGGAAGCAGCAGCTCGGTGGGATGAGCGTGGCAACCGGCGATTCCGTAGGTTGTTGTTAAGCGAGTTAGGTCCGGTCATAGCTGACGCCGATCGTCCTGCATATTCCGGTTGTCTCTGATCCGTCTTTCTCTTACTCTGAAAGATGAATTGAGGGGGCTATCGCCATGACCATCAATCTCACACCCGAGCAAGAGAGTCGATTGCAAGCCATCATGAGTCGTGGCGCTTACGCCTCGGTCGAGGAGGTTGTGGAGGCTGCTTTGGCTGCCGTCGAACAACGCACCCTTCCCGGGTTTGCTGGAACGCCCGACGAACTCGACTCGCTGCTTTCGGAAGGATTGGCATCCCACGAACTCCCGGAGGCGGATTTCTGGAATTCCGTCAACCGACGAACCGACGCCCTCCTGTCTCAGCATAAATCCGGCTCACGTGCGTGAAGGTTCTTTATCGGCAAGCCGCGAGCGACGACGTCGTTCGCCAGTTCCGCTATTACCTCGTCGACCAAGATCTTCCTGAGATTGCCATTCGTTTCAGCGGCGCCGTACGCCAGACCATCGAGAGGTTGCGCGAGCATCCTCCGGTCGGTGCGCGGTGCTGGCTCAGCAAGCCCGAACTGCAGAATCTGCGATCCTGGCCGGTCGCAGGGTTTGAGTCCGTACGGATTTACTATCTTGCGGATCGCCACGCGATCCACGTGATTCGCGTTCTCCATGGCAAGCGCGACCTGAAAAGAGTTTTAGAACGCGAGCGTTCAGCTTAGCCTCGAAAAGAAAAGCCGGACGCGAGTGCCCGCGGGGACAGAGGAGTGAATCGCCCGGGAAGTCATCCCTCAAGTGCCCGTCGAGGAATCGAATGCGCTCGCCCGCCGCTTCGGGCGTCGGACCGACGAGCACGGCCACAATTCCCCCTTATCACGACTATGATGGGGTCTTGAATCTAGAGGCCGGGCCATCAAAACCGTAAACCTAAAGTCTGATATGCCTTCAGTGCAGGAGGCGCTACAGCGGCTGGAGCGTGAGATTGCAGGCGCGCGGCAGAGCAAAGCCGCGCTGCTCAAGATCGTTCACGGTTACGGGTCGAGCGGCGCTGGCGGTGATATTCGCATCTCAGTGCAGAGGCGGTTGCACGAAATGGCGGAGGGCGGTCAGATTCGCGGCTGCATCTTCGGAGAAAACTGGTCGAAGAGTGATGATGCGGCTTGGCGTTTGCTGCAAGCAAATTCCGCGTTGAAGAGCGATGCTGACCTGGGGCGCCGCAATCTGGGCATCACCATTGTATGGTTGTGAAGCGCCCGCGGTCGGGATTGCGAGTCAGCTTACGGGAACGCCCTGATTGACGCTTGTGGCCCGCTTCAGGTTCTAATGGATGAAGTTCTAATGGATGAAATGGTGACTTCCGATCCATCCGACCGGTCCGCATTTCCAGCTCCTACCACCAGACGGCGCCGACGTTCATGGCTTTGGATCGCCGGATCCCTGGCCGTTCTGACCATTGCTGGGTTCGTCTATGTCCGTTACTTCCTATCGCACGCCCAACCCATCCTGCGCGACCGGGTCATTGAGACTCTTTCCGCGCGCTTCAAGACCAAGGTCGCACTGGCGGAGTTGGACGTGTGGCTCGGCGACGGCCTGAATGTATCTGGCAAGGGACTGAATATTTTCGGACCGACTGATCCCAATCCCAGCGAGCCGGGGGTACAAGCGCTGATCAGTGTGCAGGAATTTCGCTTTCATACCGGAGTGCTCAGCCTGTTTCGGTCGCCCATGCACGTGGATGCCGTCTACGTGAAGGGCATGGTGCTGAACGTGCCTCCGAAACAGGATCAGGGACGGCTGAACGAGATGGGCGATGAGTCGGGCAGGAAGATGATGAAGAAGACGAGCATCTTCGTGGATAAATTTATTTGCGACGATACGGAGCTCGTCATCAATACGCTGAAGCCCGGCAAGGAGCCGCTGGTTTTTCAAATCGGTCATCTCGATATGAAGGAGATTGGCTCGGGCCAGCCGCTGCGCTTCGAAGCGACTCTGGTGAATCCCAAGCCGGTCGGGAATATCAAGTCGACCGGAACCTTTGGTCCTTTTCGCGAAGACGCTCCGCGCGAAACGCCCGTGGCCGGCGACTACACATTCACTGACGCCGACCTTGGTACGTTGAAGGGAATCAGGGGAATTCTGTCATCGACGGGGAAGTATGGCGGCACGCTGGGGAGAATCGAAGTTTCCGGTGCAACCGACACGCCTGATTTTCGACTCGACATCAGCGGGCATCCAGTGGCACTGCGCACCGACTTTCACGCGATTGTCGACGGCACCGACGGTGACACCTACCTCGATCCGGTGAAGGCGCGATTTCTGCATTCGGCTCTCACGGCAAACGGGAAGGTGATTCGCGTGCGGAATCCGCCCGGCCTCGACATCGAACTCAATGTTGTGATGGATCACGCCCGCATTGAGGATCTGTTGCAACTCGCCGTCAAGACTGAACCGCC
Organism: uncultured Acidobacteriota bacterium; assembly: GCA_963758005.1. GTDB lineage: Bacteria > Acidobacteriota > Terriglobia > Terriglobales > Acidobacteriaceae > Sulfotelmatobacter. The sequence continues at coordinate 374,619 of CAVWTR010000013.1, read as the reverse complement.
GGTCATCAGCGGACCTGTGGAGATAAAAACGAAACTGAGCCTTTTCCCCGGCCCTAAGGACGTCGCCAATCGATTGAAGCTTGATGGCAGCTTCAAAATCTCAGCGGGAGTATTTTCGAGCCAGAAGATTCAGGACCGCATCGATTCACTCAGCCTGCGCAGCCGGGGCGAGCCCCAACAGGCCAAGGAACATGCCGAAGTCGGCGTGCCGTCAGAAATAAATGGCACGTTCCGGCTTGAGGAAGGAATGTTTACGTTTCCGCTGCTGCAATTTGTCGTGCCAGGCACGCACGCCGACGTGGCCGGCCAATACAGCATGGATGGCGATACTTTCGATTTCCACGGCAAGCTTCGGCTCGACGCCAAACTTTCGCAGATGGTGACGGGGTGGAAATCGATGCTACTCAAAGCGGCCGACCCGTTCTTCAACAAGCACGGAGCCGGAACCGAAGTGCCGTTCAAGGTGAGTGGGACGCGTTCCGATCCGAAGTTCGGTCTGGATCTGGGACAAAAAGCGGACGCCGATCCAGAGCGAACTCCCGCGCCCGCGAAACCAAACTAATCGCGCGGACTACACTGCTTCCGGCGCAGGGGATGGCGGCGGTGCGGCTACTGCAACGACTGGCTTCGGGTCGAGATACGGGGACGGGTACGTCACGACGGGTACCACCATATTCTGTTGCCAGTATGAAACCGCGATTCCACGCTGCCAGAAACGCGGAATCAACAGCAGAAGCAAAATGATCTGGCTGACGATGAACGCGTCGAACCAATGCTCGGGGCCGACGAGCTTCATCCAGATCCAGAGGCCGCCGACTAATATGACCGCCGCGAAAATCGTGGTCAGGACGTAGCTGGTCAGCAGGCGCCAGAATGCCCGGAACGTATGGCGGAAGCCGGCGCCGATCGATTTGCGGACCGCGCGCTGATCATTCAAAACGATGTCGGCTTCGGCCAGATCGAACCAGATGCGAAGCACCGTCATCACCAGGAAAATCACGGCCAGGCTGGCCATGTGTAGTTCGAACGGCAGCACTTCATTCGTGCTTTCTCCGGCCTTTTTCACTATTGCGCCGCTGATGCCGAATAGCGCGGCCGCGAAAATTCCCATCACAATGCCGGCCACGAACATGAGCCGGGTGAAGCGCCACAGATTGCGTCCGCAGGCTCGAAAGAAATCTTCACGGGGCAGGCGGTAGGTCGACGCATAGCCCTGAAACACTCCAGGAAGGAGCAGAGCGGTGAACAGCAGAAACAGAAAGGTAAAATATCCGGCCACGGTCGACATCGCCGCCATGGATCCAAACTCGGGCCGCGCGAACAGGCCGATCATCACTGCGAGATCGAAGCCGTGCAGCAGACGATCGGCGAGCATACTGTGGTCGAGAATGGCGTGAGCGCTCTTGCGAAAAGCTGCGGTGCCAAACTCGGCCAGCGTCAGGTTCAGCAGCCAGAACCAGAAAATGTAACGTTTGTTGTGGACGACCATCCCCCAGCCGCTGCTCAGTAGCCCTTTTTTCTCGCTCATTCGTTTCCGTCCTCGATCCCCGTGTGTCGATTCGCAAGTGCCGCGTGTTTAAACCGCCCACCAGGCCAGAGCCTGGCTGACCCACTGCGTCGCAAAGAGCCAGTAGGTTGACAATTTGTTCGTCGGCTTGGGATTGGCTTCGACTACGAAGCTGTTGTTGAAATCGTTGCGGTCAATCTGGATCGTGTGGTCCGGGTCCAGCTCAGCCGACACCACCTTGGCCTTTTTCTGGTAGCCGAATCGTACCCAGCGACTCTTTCCGTCCCAATGCTCGCGGATCTTTTCGCCGTTATCGAACTTGATTTCGACCTCGACCGGCATCACAAAATCTTCTTTGCGATGCAGCGACACATAGGACTGGTAAACCGTGTCGTCCTTCGCATCTTTCGCATCTTTTTTTGCGTCTTTCGTGTCTTTCTTTTCCTCGTACCAGTTCACCGGGAACGAGTCGACGCTGGACACTTCATAATCCATCACCTGCGAACCGTAGATCGCTTGATCGAAGTACCAGCGCAGATTCTTGCCGGAAACTTCTTCGATCGTCTTCAGAAAATCTTCCTTCCCGGGATGGGTGAAGCGATACTTCATGAAATAAACGCGCATGGCTTTCGCCATGGTGTCCTCGCCGATGATGCCTTCGAGTGTGACCAGCACGCTGGCTGTCTTGCCGTAGGTGATGCCGCCGTAAGAGCCGTAACTGTAGTAGTCGTAAGCTTTTTGCGCGATGGGATCGCGATCGGCGGCGCTGGTATAGCTGAGCCGTTGTTCTTCGCGCTCGCCCATGGTCACTCCGGCTTCGTTCATGATCGATGTGTTTTTGCCCAGAATTGAATCCAGCACCTTGACTTCGGTGTAGCTGTTGATGCCTTCATCCATCCAGGCGTCTTCGAATTCGTTGGTCGCCACCATGCCGTACCAGTACTGGTGTCCGAACTCGTGCTCCACGACTAACTCCGGCACGTATGTTCCGTCGGGCATAAACCAGCTTGAGTCTCCGGTGATGAACGTCGGATATTCCATGCCGCCGGCCGCTGAATCCGGTTCTGGATCGACCACGGTCAGCGTCTTATAAGGATATGGGCCGTACCACTTTTCAAAGTGGTCGAGGGTTTCGGTGGTGATTTTCTCGTGGCGCTCGGCCTGGCTAAAGTGCGCGGGCTGCATCAGGAAGCGCAGTTTGATCGGGCCCATCTGTGATTGATACACACTCTCGCGGACTTTGTAGCGCGGGCTGGCCGTCCAGGCGAAGTCGTGAATGTCGTCGCCGTGGTAGGTGTAGGTGCTTGTATTGTCAGGATTATTCTTCTCGTCGACCATCACTCCGCTGGCGCCGACGATTTCGTATTGTGGCACCGTGAGCTTCACGTCGTAGACGCCGAAGTCAGCGAAGAACTCCGTCATGGCGTGATATTGATGGCAGTTCCACGCTCCGTTCCACCACACGCCGACTTTCGGAAACCATTGGCCACCTAACACGAAATCGCGTTTCCATCCCGATCGCGCCTGGGTTTCGGGGAACTTGGTTTGAAACGCGACCTTGAATTGTATGTACGCGCCTGGAGCGATCGGCTTAGGCACGCGCAGGTCAACGACTGTCTTGTCATCTTTATTGCCGTCGTCGGGTGCGATGAACTGCAGTTGCCCGGTCAGGTCCCCTTGCCCTACGACTTCAATATTCTTAATCGTTTCCGAACCATATTCTTTCGCTTCCCATTTGTCGTAAGAAGTATCGCGATTGCCGGCGATCTTGGCTTCGCGCACGAAGGTTGCGTTGGGCTGAAACGCATTCTGATAAAGGTGGAAAGGGAAGTGGTCGAGTGCCTGCCCGGTCAGGTTGTGATAGGTGAGGACCTCAGTAGCGTCGACGGTGTGCGTGGTCGCGTCGTACTTGGCGTCAATCTCATAGTGGACCACGCGCTGCGACATGGGTTTGTCGGAGTTGATAGCCAGGGTGGTGTCGGGGATGGAGAACTCCGCGGGCGCCGCATTTCTCGCGTCCTTAGCGGGAAGCGGAACTTTTGTTGCTGGAGCCGACGCCTGCGGTGTGGCCGCCGTCACAGTGGTCGCCTTGCGGTTCATGAGTGCAGTGAATCCCACGGCTACCGCGACCACGAAAACAACATGCTTCCATCGACTCTGCATGCAAAACCTCACCGGTATGAGCTGCGGCTTGAATCATATCTTAGGCGTGCGAAAGCCGCCACCCGCCCGCGTTGCCCGCGTCGTTACCCGACGACTGCTCGCCCGCGCTTGCCTAATCGCGGTCCCGCCGACGATACTGGAAGCATCGATCTGCTGACCGCACAACAATTATGAAGACGACAATTTCTATTTCTACTCCCGCCGAACTCGAAACCGAATCGCTGGTCGCCGTGGTGCTTGACGATGCCGAGGCCGCGCCCGGCGAAAAAGAACGCAGTGAAAAAGAGAAAGACAAGAAGCCGAAACTGAAAGTTGCTGCCGCCGATCCGGCCGTTCAGGCGGTCGCGGCCGACTTGCTTGCGAGTGGCGAAGTGGCCGGCAAGCCGTTCGAAACCAACCTTATGCACAGGCCTGTCACACTGATGGCCAAGCGCCTGCTGCTGGTTTCCGGCGGAAGTGCGAAGAAGTTTTCCAGTTACGATTTGCGGCGCATTGCCGGAACTGCCGTGCGCGCGCTCAAGTCGCGCGGGATTCGCAGTTTTGCGTTCATCGCACCGACCGGCATTCCGGCGGAAGAGGCGGTACGCGCGATTGTGGAAGGCGCGCACGTGGGCAACTTCGATCCTGACTACTATCGCAGCGACCGCAAGGACCAGAAGATTGACACGCTTACTGTAGTCGTCGCTGGTGGCGACAAGGCTTCGCTCGAGAAGGCGGGCAACGAAGCGCAGATCATCGGCGAATCGCAGAACTTCACCCGTGATTTGGTGAATGAACCATCCAATCGCATGACGCCGACGATTCTGGGCGAGCGCGCGAAAAAAATGTCAGACGAAGTTGGCTTGAAATGCGAAGTCTACGGTGGCGACAAGATCAAAGAATTAAAGATGGGCGCGTTCTGGAGCGTGGCCCAAGGCTCTGACGAGCCGCCTGCACTGATCGTCATGCGCTACGAACCGGCCGGTGCGCCCGAGAAGCCGGTTTTAGGTTTGGTGGGGAAGGGAATTACTTTCGATACCGGCGGCATCTCGATCAAGCCTGCTGACGGCATGGAGAAAATGAAATACGACATGGCCGGGGGCGCAACCATGATCGGGGTGATGCGCGCCATCGCGTTGCTGAAACCGAAAGTCAAAGTCATCGGCATCGTGTGCGCGACCGAGAATATGCCTTCGGGAAAAGCGCAAAAGCCGGGCGACGTGCAGATTGCGATGTCGGGCAAGTCGATCGAGATCATCAACACTGATGCCGAGGGCCGGTTGGTTCTGGCCGACGGCCTCTTTTACGCGCGCCAGTTGGGCTGCACGCACCTGGTCGACGCCGCTACGCTGACGGGCGCGGTGGTAGTCGCTCTCGGTTACAGCAACGCGGGAATTTTCGCCAATGACGACGACATGTACAACCGCTTCCACAGCGCGAACGCGAAGGCCGGGGAAAAAATGTGGCGCCTGCCGCTCGATGACGAATACAAAGAGCAGATTCGCTCCGGCATCGCCGACATTGTCAATTCCGGCGGACGCTGGGGCGGGGCGATCACCGCTGCCATGTTCCTGAAAGAGTTTGCCGAAGAGACGCCGTGGATTCACCTCGACATTGCCGGCACGGCGTGGACGGAAGATCAAAAACCCTGGATCGCGAAGGGCCCGTCGGGTATTGCCCTGCGCAGCCTGGTCGAGTTCGTGAAGGGTTTCGCGGGATAAGAACTCAGCCGCGGTGACTCAGTTAACCCCCAAACTTGGCGTCATCCCGAGCGGAGCCGGTTTTCAGGCGAAGCGCGGGATCTCCCTGAAAATCGTGTCGCGGGAGATCCCTCCCACGGCGGAAGTGCGCGCGGTTTGGGATGACGCAACGACAAAGATTCAAACTTCGTTGTTTTCTCGGCAAAGAAAAGCGGGGCGAACGTTGAGGGAAACCGGGGCGGTTGTTATAATCAAGCTCGTTCCGCGCGCTCCCGGCAAGGCAGTAGTTTCGTTCGGTTGCGCGTCCCACCCCAATCAGCGTGAAGCGAACAGTCCTCGCAGCCCGCGGACAGCGGGTTTCGAAACGTGGCTCGGTAGCTCATCGGTAGAGCGCAGCCCTGAAAAGGCTGGCGTAGGCGGTTCGATTCCGTCCCGAGCCACCACTTTCAAACCTCTTTTGGCATTTCCCCAGTCGAACTCCACCGAACTCCTTCGACCTTGCCAGCGGATAGCGGATTGATGGGAATGGCATCCTGGAGTTGGCCCATCCTCGCAAACACTCAAGCAAGAGTCGAGTTACTACAATTCAGTAGAGAGCGGATTTTCGAAGCCAGGTGATCGAGACTGAAGGGCTTCTGAAGGAACGAGGCGTTTTCTCCGAGTTTCTCACTTAAGACCCGGTCGGTGTAGCCTGACATGTAGATCACTCGCAGGTCCGGGCGCGTCTGCAGCACGGTCTTCGCTAAGTCGGGTCCTCCGCCTCCGGGCATTACTACATCGGTGAGCATCAGATGGATCGGGCCGTCGAAATCCCGGCAAACCCGCAGGGCATCTTGTCCGTCCGCCGCGGGGAGTACGCGATAGCCTTTGTATGCGAGATAGTCAGACGCCAGATCGCGTAACCCGCCTTCGTCCTCCACGAGAAGGATGGTCTCCGATCCTCCCGCTACGGGTTCGCTGACGAAAACCGGCCGCGCACCCATTTTTCCTGGGACGCACGGCAGGTATACCTTGAAAGCGGTCCCCTTGCCGACCTCGCTGTAGACCCACACGTATCCCGCACTTTGCTTCACGATTCCGTAGACGGTTGCCAGGCCCAGTCCAGTGCCTTTCCCGAGTTCTTTGGTGGTGAAGAACGGTTCAAAGAGCCTGGCTTGAGTGGTGGCGTCCATTCCCTGGCCGTTATCGGTGACGGCCAGCACGACATAATGACCCGGCGGAATTTCTGCACCGTGACGAATCGCGCTCGTGCTGTCCAGTTCGACATTGGCGGTTTCGAGAACTAACTTACCGCCTTCGGGCATGGCATCGCGGGCGTTCACGGCAAGATTCATGATCACTTGTTCAAGCTGGCCGCGATCGGCGTTCACACTGCCCAGGTCGGATGCGAGATGCAGGATGCTCTCCACATCCTCGCCTAACAGCCGAGGCAGGAGCTTCCACAGATCGGTGACGATGAGATTCAAGTCAAGGATCGCGGGGCGGAGTACCTGTTGCCGGCTGAAAGCCAGCAGTTGCCGGGTTAGGGAGCTAGCCTTCTCAGTGGCGGACTCAATCTGGGCCAAGTAACGCGCGGTTGAGTTGGGGTCGTGTCCGGTGGAAGACTGCATCAGCTGGACCGATCCGCTGATGATCATCAAAACGTTGTTGAAATCGTGAGCCACGCCGCCTGCCAGCTGTCCAATGGCCTCCATTTTCTGGGCCGCGCGGAGCTGCCGCTCCATCAGGCGCCTTTCGGTGACGTCCCGGATGCTTACCAGTAGACAGGGGACTTCCCGAATCTGAATTTCCTCGACAGAGATTTGCCCCTCTTTGATTCGCCCGCCTTTGCTCTGGAACTTCATGTCGTAATCGCGGATTACTCCGCATTCTTGCAGTTTGTTCATGACCTCTTCGCGATCGCCCGGGGCCCAGACATTCAGTTCCTTTACGGTATGGCCAATCAGTTCCGAGCGCTCGTAGCCCATCATCCGCACATAAGCATCATTGGCTTCGATGATGCGGCCGTCGTTTCGAGTGGAAATAACGATGCCTTCTGGATTGGAGCGGAATGCCTTGGCAAACCGTTCTTCGAGCTCCCGATGAGCCTCCTCTGCGCGCTTTCGGTGGCGAATGTCCTGTCGCAGCGCTTCCTCGGTTTCCATCAACCGGTGCTGAATAATAAGGAGACGAATGCCACTGCCGGCCAGTGATGTCAGGACGACGGCGGAGGCCAGGGCAATGTGGCTTCGAACGATGGGCGCCGCCATGCATAGAGTCAGGACCGGGTAGAAGAAGGAAAATAACTGTGCACCTACCCGTCGATTCACGCTGACGGTTGCCGACTCCAACGGTTTCTGTGGCTCACTCTCAGTCCATGCCGCTGCTGCGACCAGGCAGATGAACATCAACATGCTCCACAAAAAGTCGAACCATGCGCCGGTGGGAAGACTCTTGCCGGGACCATATTCAAAGAGGGCATCGAATCCGCCGCTGAGCAGCAAGAATATGGCGGCTCGCCGGAAGAGCGCTCCGGCAACTTTGGAAGTGGATATGAGAGAACGCAGAAAAAATGCGGCGACGATCATTCCGTAGCAGACAAAGTAGGGAATCCCTAACGGAGGCGAATCCTCTCCTACATGCAATGGTACGTGGAAGAAATAAGCGCAAGCGGCAATCCAGAACAGGACCGCTTGGGAAAGATCAATTGCTTGAAGCCAGTCGAATCCGGCGGGATCGGATTCCTCGCTCAGCAGAAGAGTTAGTCCGATGGGAATGTACCAGGAGGAAAACAGGAAATTGGTCAACCATACCGCAAAATCAGGATGGAAGCTGTCCGAGTAAGTCCCCATGGCCTGAGCCGCGGTCCAGAGACCGCACGAAATCGAGGCCAACCTCCAGAAATGGCGGCCCAGCCGGGAGCAACGACGAGAGGTCTGCAGAGTAACAAAGACAGCCAGGATTCCTAAGGCCAACTGAATGATGTTGGAAAGCAGAACCCCTCGCCAGGAGGGACCGATCGCCGCAATGACTGCAATATGAGCGAGAGCCAGAAGACTCCCCACAGCAATCACAGCTCGCGACGACAAAAGAGTTCTTGAGGAAGACATGGACCGATCCATTGACTGGGGATAATCGGCATTCTGAGTCACAATCTTCAGATTCGCTTGGCTGGCTGTGCGCGGGCTGGCTGTGCGCGCGCGAGGTGTTGCAAATGCTTTCTGGGTGCGAAGATTTCTATTTGGGGAGAATCAGGATGGAGAGCCTCGAAAGCCTAGCCGTGGGGCAAGGCTTTCTCACGGTACATAGCGGAGTCTGCGCTTGCGATCAATGCCTGCATGGATTGGCCTAATTCCCAACGCGCCACGCCAATGGACGCATCCAATCTGACTTTAATCTTGCTGGAGTCCCCCATTTGGATTGTGTATTCGCCCAGAACCCATTTCCGCAGGCGGTCAATCTGAGTTTTCGCGGTGTTGAGATCGCAATCAAAGACTACGATGAACTCGTCCCCACCCCAACGCCCAACGATGTCGCTAGAGCGAATGTTGGAGCGCATTTCCCGGGCAAACTGCTTAAGCAAGTCGTCCCCTGCGAGGTGCCCGTAGGAGTCATTGACCTCTTTGAATCCGTCCAGATCAAGAATCACAACGCAGAATACGCGCTCGTGCGCAATGCGCCATTCGATGTGTTCCTCAACATTGCGGCGATTGGCCAGCCCGGTGAGCGCATCCTGTCGTGCGAGCTGTTCGACCGCCTTAAGTTTCGTTTCGTAAGTCGAAACTTCCGCCTGCAATAGCGCGACTGACGCTCGACTGTCCCGTGCCATCTGATCGACATAGGTCTTGAGTTCGTTGGCGTGCCGCACCAGGGACGAGCGAACATGAGCAAGATCTTCCAGATCGGCGATGGTCTGTAACTGGGCCGTGAACTGGCTAAAATGGGTCGCGTAACGTTGATCGCGTTGTCCCATGGACTCGGCGGCGCCAGCCAGCACGATGAGAAGCTCTTTGACGTCGTTGGCTTTTGTTTTGAAATACTCTGCGCTGCGTCCTCCCCATTGCTGGAGTTGCTCTTCGACCTGGGTTTCAGTTTGCTTGACGAGCGAGGTGGTCAAGTTCGTCGCAAGACCTTTTTCCAGATCGGCCAGATTCTCCTGCAGGCCCGAGCCGACGGCAGGGCAGGCTTGTGCCCCGCTCTTTCCCATCGCGAGCAGCGCGGAGCGGTAGGACTCAAGGATGACGCCAGCCAACTCGTTGTCGGCCTTGGGTGAATTCGGATTCGGCTTGTCTGGGCTCATGTCCCAGTACTTCTTCAGGGAAATCACGGTTCAACGCTCGCTATTTCTTGTGCTGTCTTCAAAAGTATGAGAGGAATGCGGTGCTTTCCCATCACACTTAAGAAAAAGATCGCGACAGGTTCAATGCTCGATGACTGCCCAGGAGAGCGGCTTTCAAACCGATCCCAGCGAACAGTCTGTGGAGCCCCAAGCCGCAATACTATCGGCGATTCCCCTCCGAATCTTTAGGTCAAGCGCACTGAGCTAGTTTTTACGCACTACTGAAATCCAGCGTAACTGCCGATGGTGACATATGTAATAGGAGATATGAGTTCGTGAAAACCGCCGCGAAAGCTCCCAACCCCCGGCAGTGGTCTTCTGCTGACCAGCAAGAGGCCATCCGTAAGCGCGCTGAAGAAATTTACATCCGTAATGGCAGAATTCCCGGCCGCGATACGGAGAACTGGACGCAAGCCGAAAAAGAAATCCGCCGCGAATCCGCCGAGCCCCGAAGCCTTAAGGCTATCGTCGTCAAAGTGCGTGGCATCCAATATATCGGCCAGTACGATCCCGAATCCTCCGACGGCTACGTTCCCGGCGAGTTTGGCTTGCGCGCCTCGATCCCAGTCCGCTTCGACGACAATAAGATGTTCGTCCAACGCCCCAACGGCAAGATGCTCGAAACCATTGTCGTCAGCAAGATCGGTTAGAACCGCCTCATCCATCGCGGCTGCGCTCACAAGGCACTCTGCACCTTTTGCACCACGGATTCCCAATCGCCGCGCTGAGGCTGCCGGAAGAGGCGCAGTGTGGGATACCAGGGGCTGTCCTCGCGGCTCTGGAGCCAACGCCAGTCGGACACGGCAGGTAGCAGAACCAAAGCTGGCACGCCCAGCGCGCCGGCCAGATGTGCCGTGGAGTTGTCGATCGTAACCACCATATCCATGGCGGCGATCTGCGCCGCGAAGCCATCAATATTGGAGAACTGATCGACAGAGCGGTCGATGAGAATGGGTGCGCCTGCCGCGACAGCTTGTCGCGCTAACTCGTCGTGGTCCCCGTACTGCAGGCTAACCCAACGGATGTCGGGTCGCACCAATAACGATCTGAACAAGGACAGATCGATGGATCGTTCCGGGCCTTTGTTCCGGTTCTTGGTATACCACGCCAGCCCGACCAGCCGTCTGCCATCTGCATATTGGGCGCGTAACCGCGCCCGTTCAACTGGATCGGCAATGAGATAAGGCGAAGTGGTGGCGGCAAAATCTCCGTGGCTTGTCCGGAACAGCTTTGGGAGACTCCCGCTGGGCAGGTGGGCGGCGATCTCTAGTTCCGGAGTATGTCTGGGATCAATGCCAGAGACCACGTCGATGCCGGGAAAGGAACGCGCCAAGAGTGGCTTGAGGCGTGCGTCGCAATCCAATAGACAGCGGTTGCCAGTCTGGATTACATCCGGAACGAGTCCGGCGAACATGATTTCGTCGCCGATCCCCTGCTCGCCCCAGATCAGGAGACGCCCCGATGCCAGTTTTTCGCCCGTCCACAGAGGTTGGGGATAGAGTCGCATCGGTGTAGCGAAGTCTTTAGACAGCCAGCGTCCTTCAAAATTGTGCCAGCCCTGGGCGAAGCGACCTTTTTGGAGCTGAGCCATTCCGAGGTTATAGCGCGCTTCCGCGAGTGACGGCTTGAGGGCCAGCGCCCGCTCATGACAAGTGATGGCTTCCTCCGGCTTGTCTTGCGCCTGGAGAATGTTCCCCAGGTTGGTGTGGATCTCAGCTGAGTCTGGGCGGAGCGCCAACGCTCGCCCATAACATGCCGCTGCTTCGTCGAGCTTTCCCTGAGCCTGGAGGACGGTGCCCAGGTTGGAATGATAGGAAGCTCCCGTCGCGTGGATCGCAATCGCGCGGCGGATCATCTCGACGGCGTCCTCGTGACGTCCGGCTTGATGAGCGATCATTCCGAGCAGATGCAGGCTGTCGGCGTGATGTGCGTCGATTTCCAGAATCTGCCGATAGACCTGTTCAGCTTCGCTCAGTTGCCCGGCTCGATGTTGCTGAAGAGCATTCCCGAGCATGCTTTGAATGGATCGGGACGGCCCCGGTCTCGCTGTCCTGCTCTGCGCCTTCGCAAACCCAGCTTTCATATGACTCGTGACCCTCGGGAACAATTTCGAAACACTATTCGAGACACAGCTGCCATCGGTAGTGGCGAATCCGAGGTAAACGTCGGTTCCCTCATGATCTGCGGCATGAATCCTGGAGCAGCATTTTCATGGTCTGATTCCTGCCCATGAGCACCAGCTCCCCGTTGACCCGGCCCAGTTCCAAGATCGGACCCGGTTTCATCCCGTAGCCTTCGGCGAAGCCTGCTTGGTTTGTGAACTTTCCGACGCCCATGGGCCACACTGAGTCCCAAAGGCGGCGCATCCAACCCTCATCGCTTGTGTGTACTGACATCGGTCTGGCATTCATTTCGATCACCCTCGATGTTTGGAGCACGTTTCTCGCCTCATTCCGGACTAATGCGGGCCATTTTGTCCCGGCGAAAGGGCTGATTTCCCTGTCTGCTTGCCTAGAGATGAGTGCGTTCTAACTAAGCAGGTCGCGCACCGGCAATTTCTCAGTGAGCGAGATTGCCGATAGCCTCAACCGTGGGTTTTGAGTCGGGCGGAAAGGATGGCACCGCGCCGGAAAAGGTCCGGCGGTCTCTTTGCGGGGTAAGCGGATTCCTGGAGGCCGGGCAGAAGTGACCGGTGGCTGGAACGCCGTCTTGAAAGCGTGGCAGCGGAGCCAAAGAAAGCTCTCGCCGTCGGCTGCGCTCAGGCGGAGAGAGAGCTCCCGTCTGAGCGTTGAACACTGATCATTGACAATCAACTTCGTCCGCGGCGAGAAACAACCTGCGAGAGACGCCTTAGCTTAGAAGCGGAAGATCATCGCAAAGTTCGCCGTGGCGTCGATCGATTTGTCGGAGCGCTGCTGCTGCGTCAGGGCCAGATTCGTGGGATCCGTGACGGTTTCATGAAAGCTGTACACGCCGACGGACTCACGCCAGAAAATGTGGTGCTTCTCGCTAGGCGCCGGAAAGGTTACGGTTACGTTAGGACCGTGGCTGCCATTCTGCCAGTCATTGCCGGCCATGAGCCACTCGGCATCGACACGCATGGAGAAAGTGCCAGGCACGAACCAATCGTATCCTCCACCAAACTCAGGCCGGGTCGCGGCCTTCGTGTAATTCGTGGTGGAAAGTTCGTCCCATCGCCAACCTCCCCCGACGAACCAGTGGCCGCTGGCGCGGAAATAGGCGCCACCCTCGAGATAGCGGTCATGTCCGTTGGGATTCGGTTGGTCATTGTCATTGACTTTGTGACCGTTGTCGTATGCTCCCAAGCCATGCAGCATGAAATGGGTGCTTTCCACGTCGATCCCACCTTCGGCGCGATAAGCCAAGGGTCCATAGCCTGCCGGCATGAGTGACGGGCCGAAGGAAAGATAGGGATGCGGAATGGGCTCGGTAATTAACTGAGTGTCACTGGATTGTCCGAAGGCGACGGAGCCGCAGACCACAATGAAAAGCAGCGATAAGAGATTTTTCATGCATGGACATATCGGAACGTGCTGCACGGAACTTTAGAGTTCTGTAATTCTCACGCACCGAGGTAACGTGGGTCGAAAGGAACAAAGCTTCAGTCGACGCGTTTTGGCGGGCGCAGCTGTTTTCCTTGAGACCTGACCGAAGCACATCGAAATGCCGATTAGTTCTCTAGGAGGGTGTGGCGAGAGTTCGCTTTTCTAATCTTCTTGTAACAATCGCGGAAGCAGCGAAGTACCGCCGGCGGGTGAGCTGATTTTCGATGCCGCATGCTACGACAGGAGATTCACTTACGACAGTAGAGCTACGGCCACGTTGCCCTTGCCCTGGGCTTTGACGGAATACATGAGTCCGTCGGCAGCGCGAATGATGGTATCGATGGACTCGGGGGGACAACGATAGCTGGCCAGACCAATACTGAAGTCCACATTCCAGCCCCGGGATTTCATAGCAACACGCAAGAGCTGATGGAGCTTGCGAAGCACCTTCTCCGCCGATGCAGGGTCGGTTTCAGTGAGGAGTACGGCGAATTCGTCTCCGCCCAACCGGGCGACGACGTCTGTCGAACGCAGGTTCGAGCGCAGGGTGCACGCGACCTGCACCAGAACCTGATCTCCGATGGCGTGTCCGAGCTGGTCGTTAATTGCTTTGAAACTATCCAGGTCGAGATAGGCGATATTGAAGCAATGATGATAGCGTCGGGATCGTTCTTTTTCGATTTCACACGTTTCGAGGAAGGCGCGCCGGTTGGCGAGGCCGGTGAGTGGATCCTGGCGCGCCAGTTCGCTTTCCTTTTCGAGGGTGGCTTCCAGCTGTTGGCGCACTAACTGTAGCTGGGATTCCTTATCCTTGATTTCGCTGATGTCCCGGGCGATGGTCGACATAAACTCCAGTTCGCCGTCGCCGTTGCGATGACTCATGATGAGCTGGGATACCGGGATCTCTTCGCCAGAGTGATATCGGAATACGTTCTCGCCCCTCCAGGCGCCGAACTGAATCGCAGTCTGCATCGCATCGGCCATCATTTGCTTGGTCACACTGGGCGCATAAACGCCGCCAACCCGCAGTCCCTCGATCGACTCTCCTTCGCTTAGACCGCGCAATCTCCGCAGTGCGCGGTTGGCGTAGAGGATGGTTCCGTCCGGCCGAGCCGTGCCCACGAAATCCGATGTCTCTTCAAGGAGGGCGAGAAGGCGGGCTTTGGACTCTTCCAACCGTCTTCTCTCGGTAATATCGTGCATGACAAGAACCGCGCCGTACACTTTGTCAGAACTGTCTTTCATCGGGCGTGAATTGCACGAAAGCCAGCGCTCTTCCTCGTGCTCAGGATGGGGTCCGAAGATTTCCACGTTGTCGCAACTCTCTCCCCGCAAAGCCCTTCCTAAGGGAAGCTCGTCCCGGTTGAACAGAGTTTTCTTGTCGGGGTGGTAAATACCGAAGGTCTCAGCCCTTTGGTCTGGGGTGGTACCCTCCGGAGCTGAGCGCAGCAGCTTGCGGGCAGCGCGGTTAAAGAGGACATGCTCGTACTTCTCGTTGATACAGATGACACCGTCTCCCATACTTTCCAGAATCGCATGGAGAAGGTTGTTCGACCGTTCCAGTTCCACGGTGCGTTCCTGAACTCGCGCTTCAAGCTGTTGCTGCGACTCCTGAAGTGCTTGTTGGGCGTGCTTGTAATCATCGATATCGGTGCTCGTGCCAAACCACTTGATGATGGTTCCCTGGCCGTCGCGCATGGGCAGGCCACGGCCAAGATGCCAGCGATAGGCCCCATCAGAGGCGCGCTTGAGGCGAAACTGGATTTCATACGAGATGCCCGTCGATATGGTGCGATTCCATACGTCCATAACGTCTTGGGTGTCATCGGGATGGATTGCAACCAGGCTGCCCCATCCCTGGCTTTGGGTAAGAGTTAATCCGGTGTAGTCAAGCCAGCGCTGGTTGCAGTAGTCGAGCCAGCCGTCAGTTCGCGCGGTATAGACAATCTGAGGCATGGAATCCGCGAGTTGCCGGAAATTCGCCTCACTGTCGATCGCTCTCTGGTACGACTGCTGGCGCTCCCGGTCCAGCCGGTTGAGCAGTTCACCATGGAGCCAAATGAGTAGCACGAAGATGGCAACGCTGGCTGAGGTGGCGATGGACATCGCAAAAGGATGGCCATAATATCCGCGAAGCTCGCCGTGCCATGTCAGCCATCCCAACGCCCCGCATAGGACTGCCAGACTAACGCAACTCGCGAACAGAGCGGACGGACTAGAAGCTGTGTGCAAATGAGCAAGCAGACGCTGACGAGGACTCCGTTCGCCCTCTGGATTGGAGGGCGTTCGTCGGAGCCAATGCAGGACCTTGGATGCGATAGCGAGAAGAGAATGCAAGTTAAAGCACGGTTAGAAACCCGAGTTTCCCCAGTGCGCAGGTTGCAACTGCATGTCCATGGCACCAAACGAAACGGAACCTTCTTTTACCAACGTCACGCGGCCCGGGAAGGCTGGCTAGGGCACGCGGCTGGGTATATTGCCGAAGTGGACCTCCCGGCATTCCGGGCAAATTCCATGGCTGAACTCTGCGTCCGAGCGTTCGCGGATATAGAGTTCAAACTGTTGCCACTGTCCGCGATCGTCGCGGATCCGCTTGCAATACGCACAGGTGGGGAGGATGCCTTCGAGCCTCTTCACCTCCAAGAGTGCCTGGCGAAGCTCATGAATCAACTGCTCCCGTTCCGCCAGCATGCGTTTGCGCTCGCTGATGTCCTGCAGAATCGCCAAACCGTAGGTCTGCCCATCAATCTCAATCAGGTGAACGTTGATATCCATTGGGATGGGGCGCTTGCCCTTGGCCAGGAGAATTCGTTCCAGCCGATTCGAACCCTTTGCTTTCAAAGTGGCGAATATTTCTTTCGAACTGGTTTCGTTCTGTGGCGCTTGCAGATCAAGCGGACTCAGCTGAAGCAGTTCCTCCCGCGAATATCCGAAGTAGCGACATGCCATGTCGTTGACTTTCTCAAACTTTCCCGGCACACCGGAGCTGGACATTGGATAGAGAGTGACGGCTTCTCCGATTCGCTCAAACAACAGGCGGTAAAGGGCTTCACTGCTACGCACAGCGCGGGTGAGGTTCTTCCGTTCTTCGAGCAGCGCGGCAAATGGAAGAGTGGTGGCCAGCGCGGCGGCGATGTACACCTGCAGAAGCGTAATCCGGTAGGGAAGGGCAGCCGTAATGAGCGTCAGGGGGCCGCGGTTCTCGACCGTGAAGCCGACGGCGATGCCGGCAAACACGCACACTCCGATCGCAGCACCGGAAAACCCGAGCTGCAGGACGACCAGCAAGAGAAGCGGGAAGGCGAAGAACAGCAGCGCGTACGAGCCCAGCCAGAATGTAAGGATGGTAGTCAGCGCGAGAAGGCTCAGGGATCCCAGGGACCAGACGAGTTTTCGGCCGCTGAATTTCTCCGGAAAATTGTTCTGCTGCAACGCCCAAACACAGGGGGTGATGGTGGCAATTCCCAGGGCGTCGGCGACAAACCAGGCCCAAAGGATATGAAGCCCGTGGGGTCCTGGAGCGAACGAGGAAATACACAATACGGCGAAAGGAGCGGAAACCAGTGGAGCTGCGATGACTCCAAACAGTACGAAAGTGAGAAGAGTTCTGCGTTGTTGCAGGTCGAAGGGTCGGGGACAAAACTTGCACAACACAGATGCGGCGATAAGAATCTCAAGGGTGTCGCACACGGGCAGGCCGGTCGCGATGATAAGCCTGTTGCCCATCAGAAAGTTTGCTCCGATGGTGGGCACGAGGCCGCAGATCAAGTAGGCAGGCCAATGGCGCCGAGGCGCTCTCAATAACAGAGCCAGCATCAACCCGTTGGCGACCCAGATTGTGTAAATTTGTCCAGACGTGCGGGTCAGAGTCAGGCCGCCCCAGGCTGCCAGTCCCACCAGGACGAACACTACCAGCAGCCTGGAACTCTTCGGAAACCACGAGTCAGGATTTGGGGAAGGCAACATTTATTCTCAAGCCTCCGAAGGTCATTCCCCGGCGCTCGCGGCCAAAGCTGCCGGTCGAACCCAGGATGAGTTCAATAGTTGGTCAACGGTGACGGGGCGAGAAAATAGATAGCCTTGCATGAACGCTACGCCCAACTCGCTGAGGGCGGCGAGATCCTCTTCGTTCTCAACACCTTCAGCAACCACCGAGCCTCCCAACTCGCTGGCCAGTTTTACTACCGAGGCCAGAATGGCCCGACGACGGAGATCGGAGTGGATATTCTTAACGATGAACGCATCCACTTTGAAACAGTTTGGAGCCGCATCCAGAATCATGTGGTAATTGGACTGTCCCGCCCCGACATCATCCAGCGCCATCATCACACCCAGACGCTGAAGGTCAGCGACGGTCTGCAGGAACTGCGGCTTATTCCACATCGGCGCGTGTTCCACGATCTCGATCGTAATGCGGGACATCCGGATGCCCGCAGCCCCTGCGAGATCCTGTAGATAGCTGGAGAAGTCGCGATCGCGGCCGAGACTGGAAGCATGTACATTGATGGAAACGCGAACGGGGTCGGGAATTCGAGAACAGGTCTGGAGCGCCAGGGCAATCACCTTGCGGTCGACGATAAGCTCGGCCTTCTTGCGACGGACGTAATCAAAGAGCACATCCGGGCGCTCGAAAAGCGTTCCTTTAGGACCGCGGCTCAGGCACTCGACGCCGTGCAGGGTGCGCTTGCGTGGACTGACACGAACGATGGGCTGCACCAGCACGGACAAGCCGTCCGACCCCAAGACTTCTTCGAGCAATCCGCCTCTCGTGCCAGGTGCCATCATGCCAGTGCCATCATGCCAGGTGCCCCAGCAGGCAGGCTGCAACTCTTGCGAGCTCGACCAAGGGTTGAGGCTTTTGCAGGAATGCGTCGACGCCGTGGGGTTCCAGGCGCGAAGTCAGTTCCGGGTCGACGTGGCCACTGTATACGATTACCTTGGGACGGGTGGCTCGGTCGGCGATGCTATCGAGAACGTCAATCCCCGAGAGTCCCAGGGGAGACAGGGCCAAATCCGTGATCACGAGAGCATAGGAATAGTGAGCGAGGAGGGCTTCTGCTTCTTCTTTCTCCGCGGCGCAGTGGATTTCGTAACCCTGCCCGGAAAGGAACTCGTTCAATGCTTCGGCCAGCATCGCGTCGTCATCGATGATTAGTATTCGTTCGCTCATGACTTCTGTTTTTCTGACTGCTCGGTGATGACACGGAGCTGGTACATAACCGCGGATCTACCTATCGGCAGAGAGACTAAGCTTCCTTAACAAGATTGAACGCGTCTCCGGCACACTTCGGTAACAGCTCGATCAAGACCGGCGTTCGAGTGGAACGGTTAGAACAAAGTTCTAGAACAGTGTTAGAGCAAGGTTAGGGAAGTTCCGCCGTCGCGGAGAAGCGCACAGGGAACTCCCCTCCTGGCATCGCAGGATGTTTCAGTGTTGCGGCTGCAGAGCGCCCGACTCTTTCAGAGCCTTTTCTATCGCACTCATCAACTCGCCGTTGTCGGCAGGCTTCTGAAAAAATGCGAAGCAGCCGGCCGCCAGCGCTTTCTCTTTGTTGACTCGGCATTCGCGCGCAGTGAGGAAGATGACCGGTACGCAGGAAAGCTTGGTGTTCTTCTGCAACCGCTCCATCACCACAAATCCGTCGCCGGCGGGCAAACCCAGGTCGAGGAGAATCAAATCCGGAGACTCCTTGATCGCAACCTTCATCGCCGCCAGGCCATCGCCTGCGAAGACCGTCTCGTAGCCATGCGCGCGCAGCCGGATGTGCAGGGCACGTCTCATGTCATTGTCGTCATCGATTATCAAAATCTTCGGTGTCATCTTGGCATTTCTCCTTTATTCGTAGTGTTTGAGGTTGCCCAGAGAATCTGGGCGGCAATTGCATCAACTTGTTCTTCCAGTGGTTGCAGGCCAGCCGCAGGAACGGCCGCGGAAACGATCGAGGGCACCCGAGGGAATGATCGAGAGAACGACCGGCTGGCTTGACACATTCAGCACGCTGTTTGTGGCGACGGCTCCGCTCCGGGTGGCTTGTTCCCGTATGCGTTTGAGTAAAACCTCCGCCCCGGCTGCGTCGGTTCCAGCGACGATGAAGAAGAATTCCCCCATCTCCGGATGTCCCATCGAGGGGAGAAGTACATCTTTGTCGGGAAGGATGCAGCGCTGCAGCAGATCGAGAAATTGCCGCCGGGTTTGCGTCCAGACTTCCAGCGCAGAAGTGATGGGCACCGGAGCAAGCTTGACCGTAACCAGCGAAATATCCTGGCGAATCGCGCCATTGACCGTGACGATGGGAAACAGCAGTTTGGATAAAGAGAACGCCGGCAACGTGAAAGAGAACGTGCTGCCCCGGCCAACCTCACTCTCGACCCAGATTCTGCCGCCTTGTCGGGTGACGAGATCTTTGCAGATCGACAGTCCGAGCCCCAGACCTTTGCGCGCTTTATCGGTAGCGTTCTCTTCCTGGAACAGTCGTTCGAACACCAGAGGCTTCGCCTGGTCCGTGATTCCACAACCGGTGTCCCGGACGGTGACGAGAACAAATCTGGGGTCACGATCGCGAACTTCTGCTTTGACGGTTACGAAGCCATCCTTCGGACTGAACTTGAGGGCATTCTCAATCAGATTGATGAGCACCTGCAAAACGCGATGCGGATCGGCGTGAACGAGCAGGGGTTCAGTTGAAGGATCCCAGGTAAGAGTGATGCCCTTGGTAGACGCGCTGGCCTGCAACATTTCTCCGGCCTGCTTGATCAGGTCGTTCATGACCACGCAGCGGAACTCGAGCTTAAGTTTGCCGGCTTCAATGGTTGCCGTTTCGAGGAGATCGTTGATCATGCTGCGGAGCTGATTCGCGCTCTTCAGAACGGTGTCGAGGCATTCCCGCTGTTCCGCGGCCAGCGGACCGGCCAACCCATCGAGCAGGATGGTGACAAATTGATGAATACAGGTCAGAGGTGACCGGAGCTCATGCGAAACATGCGAGAGAAGTTGATCCTTGAAATGGAGTTGTTGTTCGCGGCTCTGGTGCAGCGCGAGCACAAGGCTCTGCCGCTCGATGGCATATTTAATCGCCCGGATCATATGGCCGGCGTCCAGACTTCCTTTAATAAGGTAGTCCTGCGCGCCTTCCTGAACGGCTCGAACGCCCATCTCCTCGTCATCCTGGCCGGTCAAGACCAGCACCGGCACGTGCGGAACCTTGTGAATAACCTTGCGAACGGTATCGGTGCCGCGGCTGTCGGGGAGATCGAGATCCAGGAGCACAACGTCGGGTGGACGGATGGCCACCGACCTCAACGCTGCGGACAGATCTTCTGCGGACTCCACGTCGAAACGATGTCCGGGCCGTGACAATTGCTCCTGCACGAGGAAAGCGTCGCCGGGATTGTCTTCGACGAGCAGAGCGCGGGTTCGCTTGCCTTTCATGAGAGTCATTGTCCTCGTCTCGGCAACTTCACGACCGTGAGCCAGAAATCCTCGATGGAGCGGATGATGGTCGTGAACTTTCCGAGGTCCACCGGCTTGGTGATGTAACAGTTGGCGTGGAGTTGGTAGCTTTTGAGGATGTCGGACTCGGCTTCGGAAGTGGTCAGTACAACCACGGGAATATCTTTGAGGTCCGCGTCTTCCTTGATTTCAGACAGAACGGTGCGTCCATCTTTCTTGGGGATGTTTAGATCGAGCAGTATCAAATCCGGGCGAGTTGCCGCCGTATAAGGAGGTTCGCGACGAAGATAAGCCAGGGCTTCCACGCCGTCGCTCACGTTACGAATCACGTTGCGGACCTTGCTGGCCTCTACCATCTCCCGGGTTAAATCGACATCGCCGGGATTATCCTCTACGAGCAAAATTTCAATGGGTCTGCCTGTGGTCATGCGTAGCTTGCCTCCATGTCATGCCGTTCACTGCCGATTGCGACTGGCTGCGTTACGGGGATCGTGAACTTGAATGTGGATCCCTTGCCGGGCTCGGACTCGACCCAGATGCGACCTCCATGTCGCTCGACAATTTTCTTGCAGATGGCCAGTCCAATCCCGGTTCCTTCGTATTCCTGGCGAGAGTGGAGACGCTGAAAGAGGACGAAGATCTTGTCGGCATGCTCGGGAGCGATTCCGATGCCATTGTCCCGAATGGAAAACAGCCAAAACCCCTGCTGCTGTTCCGCCGCCAATTGAATGTGCGGAGTTTCCGCGGAGCGAAACTTGAGCGCATTGCCGATCAGATTCTGAAAGAGCTGGGCTAATTGTTGTTCGTCGGCGATCACAGTAGGCAGATCCTTGCATTCCACTAAAGCTTGCGAGGCGCGGATGCGGGCATCGAGATCATGGAGAACACGTCCAATCAGGCTCTCGCATTCGGTAGAACCGAAGTCGGCTCCTCGCGAGTTGACTCGCGACAGGGCCAGCAAGTCGTTGATGAGAGCCTGCATGCGCCGGGCGCCGTCGACGGCATATCCGATGTATTTGTCGGCCTTGGCGTCAAGTTGACCCTGATAGCGTTCGGCGAAGAGCTGCATGTAGCTGGCCACCATACGCAGAGGTTCCTGCAGATCGTGCGAAGCCACATACGCGAACTGCTCGAGCTCGGCATTCGACCGCTTCAGTTCTTCGGACTGGCGCAGGAGAACGTCTTCGAAACGCTTTCGCTCGCTGATATCCCGGGCGATGTGACAGGCGGCGATTGGCGTTCCATGGCTATTCGTGATGGGGTAGTAGCGATGCTCGTAGGCGCGCTGGGCCGCACGAGGATTGTCCACTTCGTCGGTGACGGTAAAGGTGTCACCGGCCAAAGTACGGTGCCACTGCCCGGCCAACTTCGCATACATGTCAGGGTGTTGCCTGAGGCAATCCTGAACGAGCATGCCAGTCTTGGGCGTGCTCCCGTACATGCGTTGGAATTGACGGCTATAGCTCGTATTAAAGGCGATCCAGCGGAGTTGAGGATCGACGGCAGCGATGCAGTCCGGTGTACTTTCGATGATTCCGGTCAGGTGGCGATGCGATTCATCGGCCGCTGCGTAGGCAAGCCGTAAATAAAACTGCGTGTCGACACGCTTCTCGATCTCACGTTTCAGTTTGAAAAATATGGCGCACAGGACGGTCGCCGAAAAGAAGAAACCGGCGCCGAGGGCCAAAGTAGTTCTGGCAGTGGCTTGGTCCCTGGCTTTCAGCCGTTCTGCCAGAAGGCCTTCCTGTTCTTTTTCCAGTACTTGCACAAGCTCGCGTATCTGGTCCTGGAGTTGCGTTCCTCGTTCTGGCGGAGGGGGGGTGTCGCCAAGTGGTTTAGCAACCTGGGCCTGAGCCAGGATGGAGTTGTGCAGGAGTTCGACCCTTTGGCTGACGGCGCTCGCGACCTGATTTAGAGCTTGCCGTTCGGTCGGATTGTCGTTCATCAGTTCGCGAAGAACCGCGAGCTGTTGTGCGATCCGCTCACTGCTTTTCTGAAAGCACGTCAGTTGGAACTGGCTGGGATTGGCAGCGTACCTGAGCTCGCAGAACTCAGCCTGCTCTGATTCGGCAAGCAGCTTCTCCAGCGAAAAAAGCGTGTTATGAGTGCGAAGGACCCATCCGGTGGAGGCAAGCAATCGCCGTGTCTGAAAGTAAGAAGAGGCGGCGGTGCAGGACAGCAGAGTAAGCGCCAAGGCGAACCACGGAAGCGTTTTCTTCCCTCGAGTTGCCAGCGCCCACCGGACTCGTGTCAGTGAGATCTGGCTCAGCCCGCGGATCAGTAGTCCCTTGTAGTTGCTTGGCATTGTGAACTGGTGCTTCCGGCCGTTGCGGGACTGGTTGCTCCCGGTCACGCACGGCTCCAAGTGCGTTTATGCAATTTAATCGCCAAGGAATCCGGACCGTGCGTAGGCTGACGGTGTTGATGCCACTGGAGAATCTGGAGCAAAGTCGGAATTCAGTCGCAGGCCAGCACGGACTGGTTAATCGTCGATTAGAGGAACAGAGCGGAGAGCAAGCAGAAGGGGCGGATAACGAATGACTTTCTAATTTACTGAGATTGTCGCCGTTGAATCAGTGAATAGATTCCGAGCGGATGCAAACCGCCCTCTCGATGGCGTCCTGCGGAAGCAATGCGGCGCGGTGCCGGGATGCCATCGAGAAGGCGGATGCACATTTTCCAGAGTTGCGTTTCGCGTTACTCGGGTTTGTCGGCTTCTTCAGCTTTTGTTGCCAAGACCTCCTTCTTTTCGTCGTCGCTCAGGAGTTTGTCGAGATCGAGCAACAGAAGGAGTTGGTCGTTGACTTTGCCGACTCCGGAAACATATTTTTTGCCACCTTCTCCCAGACGAGGCGCCGGTTCCACGGTATCGGCACTGAGACGGAGCACTTCGGAGACGGAATCCACCATGAAACCCAGGACGTTATCCTTCACGCTGGCGACGATAATCTTGGTGGTACCCGTCGGTTCTTTCCGCTCCAACCCAATCCTTTGCCGCAAGCCTACGACTGGGATGACTTTTCCGCGCAGGTTGAGGACGCCTTCCACATAGCTGGGCAAGTTCGGGACCCGGGTGAGTGGCTGGAAGCGGATGATTTCGTGCACTTTGAGAATGTCGAGCGCGAACACTTCTGCGTCGACCTGGAAGGTAACGATCTGCAGCAGTTCGACTGCCGAGCTGGATGATCCGATTTTCTTGGATGCAGCGTGTTCCAATTGTGCTGAGGATGCCATTTTCTTGCTCCTTTTTCGTAACCTATTTATTCGTTCCTTATTTGTACCCCGCCGCTCGAATACAAACTTCTCGGTTCCGAGCCATTCCCCAAGTCCCAGTTTCCTATCGACCAGCGCCCGCCGCGGCTGCCCCCGTTTTCGGAGCGAGTTGGTTCGTTCTTTTCAGGGTTGCTGGCTTAGGCTCTGCGGTTTTGGGCCCGGCCTGGCCCGTGCGAGTCTCCTCTCCCAGCTTGAAGTTGCTCACCATGACCTGCAGGTCGAACGCAAGGCTGGAGAGATCCTGACAAGCCTTCGCCATCTGTTCTGCCGTCGCGGAGGATTCGTGTGTCGAACTGGAGATTTGCGATACGTTGGCGTTAATTTGTTCCGAAGCGCTGGATTGCTCGACGGCAGCCGTGGCGATTTGGGAAATCATGTCGCCAACCTGTTCCGACACTTTGATGATCTCGCCCAGAGCAGCGCCAGAAGCAGTTGTCTTGTCAACGCCTACCTGGACCTCGCGAGTGCCTTTCTCCATGGCTTGAACCGCGTTCTTGGTTTCTGCCTGGATTGACTCGATCATGGAAGCGATTTCCTTGGTGGCCTTGGTAGTGCGTTCTGCCAACTTTCGAACCTCGTCGGCGACTACGGCAAAGCCACGTCCTTGTTCCCCGGCGCGAGCAGCTTCGATGGCGGCGTTTAGAGCGAGGAGATTGGTCTGGTCCGCAATGTCGTCGATGACGGCAATGATCTTTCCGATCTGCTCCGAACTCTTGCCCAGTTCAGTGATGCGGGAAGCCACGGCTTGGGTCGACTCGGCTATGCTACGCATGGTGGAAAGAGTTTCGTCTGCCACCTGGCCGCCGCGACGGGCGGCTTGAGCCGCGGTCTGCGATGCGCTGGCGGCTTTTTCAGAGTGGCTGGAAATCTCTTGAACCGTGGCGGACATCTCCTGCATGGCAGTGGCAACCTGGTTGGCCTGGTCGGACTGCACACGCGCAGTCTCCGCCGACTGACCTGCTCCGGAGGACATTTCTTCGGTGGCGCTGGCCAGTTGTTCGCTGTGGCCTGCAAGCTTGCGCATGATGTCTCGCGCGGCGGCCGTAAACGTATCGAAAGCGCCGGCGATCTCCCCGAATTCATCATCGGAAGAACGAATGACTTTCGTCAGGTCCGCCTTTCCTGCCTTCATGTCACTAGCTTGAAGGGTCAAGTATGAAATGAGTTGAGCGGTGGTCCGCGAGATAGACTTTGCGATGTAGATTCCGGCGAGAAGCAGTGCGATGACGAAGAGCGAAGCGCCCGCAGCCATCCACTTGATCTGTGCGGCCAGTTGTTCGCTATTGGCCTGCTGATAGCGTTGCGTCTCGTTGTTCACGGCTTCGACGATCTGGTCGATGGCGTCGGTTACCGGCCGGTCTTTCCCTTTGAGCGCTGCATCCGCGGAGCGAACGTTGCGCCCGTGTGATTTTTCGAATTTGACGAGGGCTGCTCGGTATTGTTTTCCGAGATCGGCATGAGCGCTCAGGAAGGCATCCACCTGCGACTTGATAGCGGGATCGCTATTAAGATCGCTGACTTCCTGGCCGTCTTTTTGCACTTCGGCATCCAGCGCAGAGAATTCCGCTTCGAACTTCTTCAGAGACTCGCGGTCGGACCCACGCAGCAGGATGTCCTTCCATGCCTGCACCTGTTTCTTGAAGTTCAGCTGCATCACACGCGCTTCATCCTGCACCTTGAGGCGGTCGGTGGCGAACTCGGCATCCCTGGTTGTTTTGGAAGCGAGCTGTTGCAATCCGAAGATCGTACTGGCGGCCAAGCCCGCGACTAAGAGTGCCAGCAAGACGTAAATCTTGGCCTTAAGTGTTAGCCGATTCATTAGATCTCCATGAGTAAGTCGTGACTGGAATGCTCGCGCCTCGGAACGGTCAACACGCGGCGCGGATGCACTTATCGGTAATGGCGGGGCTCAGCATTAGTGCGAAGAAAAAGTTCCGAAGCTGCGCAAACAAATCGCCGCGGGCCTGAGGACAAACATGAAAGAAAAAGGGAACACAGCGACGTGGGCATCTCTAACGGGTTGCGCCTGATGTTGGAACCGACTTGTGCCGATAAGGGTGCGCCCTCGTATGGGGTTTGAGGCTGTGGCAGGGCTTCTCACGGTTGGCTAACGTTGGCTAACGGGGGATCTCCAATCTGTCTACGCGCAACGGGATGTGAAATTCAACCTTTGTGATCCCGTTCAATCCAAAGTATCAAGCCGAGCAACGCGGAGGAGAATGATGGGTTCGGAATTGCAAGCAGGTAGTGAGAATCAACTGCGCCTCGATCGGTGGCGCGTTATCTTGAGCGATGCCGCGAAGGAAGTGTTTCTCATGATGGTAGGCGAAGAGCTGTCTGTTCCGGCCGAAGCCAAGCCTCCTGTTCTGTCGGAAGTCGCAGGCATGGTTGGCCTGGCCGGGGAACTGTGCGGAGTTCTGACCATCCGTTGCAGCAAAGCGTCTGCTGGAAAAATTGCCTGCCAGATGTTGGGTGTGGCCGAGAGCGAGGCTGCGGGTCAGGCAATCGACGCGATCGGCGAAATCTGCAACATGGTCGCGGGTAACTTTAAAGCGAAGATTGCCGGCCTGGAAGACAAGTGCATGTTGTCGGTCCCAACTGTGATTAGCGGCGACAGCTACGATCTTCATTCCCTGGCCAGTGGAGAACGGATTGAACTGGCTCTTCTTTTTCAGACGCAGCCATTATGGTTCAGTCTGGAAATCCAAAAATAAACTCGCTTTGTGAAGACACCGCGCAATCTGCTGGGTACTTAAGATTTGCCGGCGTTCAGCCGATATAGATAGGCCTTCAATTGAGCCAGACGCTGGCATCGAGCGGTGATCTGGTAAAGCTCATCAAGGAATGCATCGACCGTGAATGAAAACGACCTAGCGCAGGATCCGGAATTAGTAAGAGAGTTCCTCGTCGAATCCGAGGAATTGTTGGAGACCGTCGATGAGGGCATGATCGCGCTGGAAGCGGCGCCCGACGATACCGAATTGCTGAACCGCATCTTTCGGGCTCTCCACACGATCAAGGGCACGTCTGGCTTTCTAGGGTTCGATCCGGTGATCCGGGTCAGCCATCGTGCCGAGGACGTCCTCAACGCGTTGCGACGTGGAGAATTGAAGCTCTCGCGACGGATCATTGATGTGCTGCTGAGATCGCGTGACCAACTGGGACGGATGCTGGGGGATATCCGGAATAACCAGCTTGGTGAATATGCACTGGAGCCGTTGCTCAGCGAACTGGAGGCCGTTCAGAAGCCAGATGTGGCTCCCCAACTCGGCGATCTTCTGGTCGCGGAGGGTGTCATCGAGCCGGTTGTACTGCAGAGCACGCTGGATGAGCAGGCAAAAGCGGAGCCGGCCAAGAAGCTGGGAACAATGCTGGTGGAGAAACACCTAGCCTCGCCAGCTCAAGTGGGAGAAGCGCTCGTCAAGCAAAAACAGATTGCAGAGTCCGTTGCCGTACCGCAAACCATGCGGGTGGACGTGCACAAGCTTGACGAACTCATCAATCTAATCGGTGAGTTGGTGTTGGAGCGTAACCGTCTGGTCCAGGTGAGCCGCGACCTTACGGCGGGCCGTCTCGACGCAGAAAAGCTTGAGGACGCGCTTACCCAGACCACCGCCCGATTAACCTTTCTGACCGAAGAATTGCATGTGGCTGGTCTGAAGACCCGGATGGTTCCCATTGACACGGTCTTCCGCAAGTTTCCCCGCATTGTTCGCGACCTGGCGCACAGCCTGAAGAAGGAAGTTGAGCTTGTGGTCAGCGGGCAGGAAACGGAACTGGATAAGACCATGGTCGAGCTGATCGGCGATCCCTTGGTCCATCTGGTGCGCAACTCACTCGATCATGGGCTCGAGGAGCCTGGGGTTCGGACGGCTGCGGGGAAGACTCCGGGTGGGACGTTACGACTTGAAGCTCGGGAAGAGGGGGATCAAATTGTCATCCGCATTACGGACGACGGCGCCGGAATTGATCCGGAGCGGATTGCTGGAAAAGCAGTGGAAAAAGGCCTGGTCACGGCGGATCGCGTGCGCACGCTCAGTAAGCGGGAAATTCTGGATTTTATTTTCCTGCCCGGCTTCAGCACCAAAGAGGTTGCCAGCGACGTTTCCGGGCGTGGTGTCGGAATGGATGTGGTCCGCACCAACGTTAAGAACATGAACGGCACTGTCGAGCTCGACAGCAATCTGGGACAAGGGACCACCGTGACTCTCCGACTGCCTCTGACCATGGCAATCCTGCCGGTGCTGTCAGTGAAAGTAGGGGAGGAAATCTACGGCTTACCCATGCGCACGGTAATCGAAACGTTGCGCGCCGAATCAGGCCAGATTCATGTGGTGGAAGGTTGCGAAGCCATCCACGTGCGAGGAAAAACGATTCCGCTCATCCGGTTGTCTCGCGCGCTCGGTGTTGCGAAAGCGCGCGAGGCTGGCAAAGGGTGCCAAAAACTAGTGATCGTCGGCTTGGGCTCGCGCAAAGTCGCGTTTCTTGTAGATGACTTGGTCGGCGCGGAAGCTACGGTTATTAAGCCCTTGGATGTGCTCTCCCGCCAATCCATCGGCATTGCGGGAGCCACGGTGGGCGGAGACGGCCTGGTTCGTCTGTTACTCGATCCAGCTTCTTTAGTCGCGGAGGCGGAAGCGCAAGGGAACGGCGTTGCAAAGGGGGCCCATGCCTAGCACCGACGCCATGTTTCCTTCCCGAACTCCAATCACCCCAGCGCAAGGTGGGGCCAGCCAGGGGTTCAACGCGTATCTTTACCAGATTCGCGATCTGATTTATCAAATCGCGGGCATCCTGCAGCCCGATCATCGACTGGAGTTTCTGGAAAAGCGATGCCAAAAGCGAATGGCGGTCGTGAATGCGGGATCGTTGCGGGACTACTACGATGTTCTGACGAAAAGCACGAACCGCACGACTGAGTTGACTGAACTTCTCAACGAAATCACGATTGGAGAGACCTTCTTTTTTCGAAACCTTCCGCAAATTGATGCACTGCGAAAAGTCATTTTGCCTGCAGTGGTGGAAAGCAAGAAGCGCTTTCCGTTTTCCAAGATTCGGCTTTGGAGTGCGGGTTGCTCGACTGGCGAGGAAGCCTACACCATGGCGATTCTCCTTATGGAGGAGAGCGCGGGCATGTTGAAGAACCTCAAGTTTGAAGTGCTGGCCACTGATCTCAACGAGCGATCGCTGGAGAAAGCTCGCGCCGGCGTGTACGGGGATTACGCGACCCGGAACCTGAGCCCTTATCTGAGGCAGAAATACTTTAATGCCGACGGCAATCTGCTGGCAGTAAAAGATACGGTGAAATCCGTCGTGCAGTTTTCCCGCGTCAATCTGCTTGACGACTCGAAAATGATGTTCATGAAGAACATGGACGTCATCTTCTGCTGCAATGTGATGATTTATTTCGACGGCGCCGCCAGAAAGAAAGTCGTGCAGCACTACTACAACAATCTGCTTCCAAAGTCGTATCTGTTTCTGGGACACTCGGAGTCCCTGTTCGGAATCAACCAGCAGTTTCGGCTTGTCCATTTTCCGGGCGCAACCGCCTATTACAAGTCCGAGCCGACGGCAGGAGGCGTGTGATGGCAATATCACGCACTGAACTATCTCGCAAGATCGCGGATCTGGACAACATTCCCACAGTTCCCGCTCTGCTGGTCCCACTTTTGAAGCGCCTGGGTGAACCGGCGGAAGAAGTGAATGTGACCGAGATCGTGAACCTGATTTCCTACGACAAGTCGCTCACCGCCCAGTGCCTGCACATGGCGAATTCGCCGCTGCTAGGAATGCGCAAGCGAGTTGAAACGGTACAGGCGGCAGTGATGGCCCTGGGGATGACCAAGGTGCGGGAAGTTGCCACGACATGCTGCTTGCTCCGGGCACTGCCGGGCCGGCCTGGTTCATTGAAACCGACCGACTTGTGGAAGCATTCGCTGGCGGTTGCGCTGGTCAGCCGGGAATTTGCCCAGAGGGTTGGGTATCAAGATCCAGAGCAGGCTTATCTCGCGGGCCTGTTGCATGATCTGGGATTGATTGTGGAACTTACGACCTTTCCCAAGGAATTCGAGGCAGTTACTCGTGTCGCAATTGACAAACGCTGTCCTCTTCACGAAGCCGAGCCGGAGCTTCTCGGCGTGGATCACTGCGTGATCGGAGAAATGCTGGCGGAGCGGTGGCACCTGCCCGCCGAACTGAAAGAGGTAATCCGGCGGCACCACGATGTCGATCATGCATCTACCGCGCCGATTCTGGTCAGCATCGTGAACCTGACCGATATTCTCTGCCGGATGCGCGGGCTGGGCTACGGCTTCGAAGAACTCCGTCAAGTCGATCTTTCGGAGGAGTCGGCGTGGAAGCATATCGCGGGGCTTCCGGCGATGCGGGACTTCGATCTGGCACGCTTCACTCTGGAACTGGATACCTACATCGAGGAAATTGAGCGCCTGGTAACGACGCTCTTCAACATGGCATGATGCAAGGGACGCAGTCGCGGAAGTTTCCCGTTAGAGTGCTGGTCGCGGACGACAGTGCCTTCATGCGCACTGCACTGCGGCGCATGCTCGAGTCCGACCCGGACATCAAGGTCATCGCGATGGCGCAGGACGGCCGAAACGCCGTCGAGTTGTGCGAGAAACACGATCCGGACGTGGTTACCCTGGACCTGGAGATGCCCGTGCTGAATGGGCTGCAGGCTCTGCAGCGCATCATGCAGACTCACCCTCGTCCGGTGATCATGGTCAGCTCGCTCACCACCGAAGGAGCGGAGACCACGCTGGAAGCGTTTTCCCTGGGCGCCTTCGACTGTATTCCCAAGCCCATGTCTCACGCGTCACTGGACATTATTCAGGTACGAGAGGATCTGGTTGCAAAGGTCAAGGCAGCGTTTGTAAGTCGTGAGCGTTTCACATTTACCCCAACCGTGGCGGCTCCGAAGAAGGCGCCGGTGATTGCTCGTCCGACGACAGAGCTCTCGCAATCTTCTTCCACAATGCCAATCGTATGCTTGGGTTGCTCCACGGGTGGTCCGGCGGCGTTGCAGCAAATACTTCCGGCGCTGCCGGGTGACCTTCCGGCCGCGATCGTCATTGTCCAGCACATGCCGGTAGGCTTCACGGGACCATTTGCCAGAAGGCTCAATTCCCTTTGTGACCTGCGGGTGGAGGAGGCCAAGGCCGATCAGATACTGGAGCCCGGTTGTGTCCTGATTGCTCCCGCCGGTTTTCACCTGACGTTTTCGCGCAAGACTCACTCTAAATACTCGGTACTCTTGTCGAATGTACGCAACGGTCTGCTGCACATGCCGTCGGTGGACGTGATGATGAATTCCGCTGCGCAGACCTTCGATGTTCCAACGCTTGCGGTCATTCTCACCGGCATGGGAGCAGATGGCTCTCAGGGTATGAAAGCTCTGCATGCGCGAGGCGCGTTCACCATCGGGCAGGACGAGCGGACCTGTGTGGTTTATGGCATGCCGCGGGCTTGCGCGGAGATGGGCATCCTGGACAAAACCGTTCCGCTCGATCAAGTTGCAGGCGAAATCGTAAGAATGGTTCCCAAAGTCACTGCCCATGCGGCGACTGGGAAGACGCGGTAATTCTACCCGGAGGGTTTCTCTTGCCACCTTTTTCCCCAGGTTTTGTTTCCCCAGGTCTTGCGCGTAGAGCACTGACCTGGTGGTTCCTCGATTTTTAGAAACAAGTTAAAGGATTGAGCTGGAAATTCCGATAAGGAACTGCGCTTATCTTGGGAGAGGCTATGAAGACCTTCGGTTTAAGAGCAAAACTGGCTTGGGGTTTCGGCACACTGCTAGCCACGTTGGTACTAACCGGCTCGGTGGGATATTACTCGACTGGCAAGGTGGTTAAAGCAGCCGAAGACGTCGCGTTCTCGTTGAAACGAAAAGAGATTGCGACCGCGGTCGAGTTGGGGGTCAGAAAACAGCTTCGGTCGGCGTCCGAGTACGTGCTTAACGGAGATGAACCCTCACTTCAGCAATACTCGCAAGACAAGCAGGAGGTAGGGCAGCGCCTGGATGAACTGAACAAAATGCTGTCCACTGAAAAAGGTAAGGCGCTGCTGTCAAAAATCCATCAAAGCGCCGATCGAATGACCGCGATTACGGATAAAGAGATCGCGTTGAAGCGCCAGAGCAGAGCTTACGAAGCCAATGAACTAGCCTCCGCCCCGAAGACCCAGGAGAACATAAAGAGCGTCGTCAGCGATTGCAACGAGCTGGAAGCTTGGGAAGACAAGCTCGCTCAGGACGAAGTCAGCGTAGAAGGTCAAACCGTATCCAGGGCAAACCGCGTCGCGCTCTCTCTGGTTGCGCTTGGCTTGCTTCTCGGAATCGTGACTGCCGTATTGATTGCGCGTTCGATTACCGCCAACATGACCAGCATGCTTTGGATGATTCAAAAGATATCGTCTAAAGATCTGGCAGTTCAAGATGTTAAGGTCACTTCCAGCGATGAAATAGGTCAGGCCCAGATTGCTCTGAACAGCATGAAGAACGCTTTGCACGAGATGGTGCGGAGCATCGCGGCGACTGCCGAACAGTTGGCCCGCGCCAGTGAAGAAATCTCCGCGGGAACGAGCCAGTCGGCCGAGACAGCCCGGGTGCAGGCCGACCAGACCCAACAGGTCGCTACGGCGATGCAGCAAATGTCGTCTACCGTACAGCAGGTGTCGGAACACTCTCAGAAAGCGTCGGATTCGTCGCACAGCGCGGCGAAAGCTGCACGGCAAGGGGGCGACGTGGTGGAACAAACACTGTCGACCATGCGCCGCATTGCCGAGTCGTCCAGAACCGTGGCCGCTCGTATCGGGACATTGGGCAAGAGCTCGGAGGAGATTGGCAAAATTGTCGCTGTCATTAATGATCTCGCCGACCAGACCAACCTGTTGGCATTGAACGCTGCCATCGAGGCCGCGCGCGCCGGGGAACAGGGACGTGGTTTTGCCGTGGTCGCTGACGAAGTCCGGAAACTGGCGGAGCGCACGACCAAGGCAACGCAGGGCATCGCAGCCATGATTGAGACAATCCAGACGGAAACCAGAAATGCTGTGCAGGCCATCGAACTGGGCAGCCGGGATGTAGAAGTCGGAGTCGAGAAGACTACCGCTTCCGGCACGGCCCTCAAAGAAATCATTCAGATGTCAGAGCAGGTCGGGGACATGATCTCGCAGATTGCTACTGCGGCAACGGAGCAGTCCAGCGCGACGGAGCAGGTCAATGCCAATGTCACCCAGATTTCGAACCTGACGCAGGGAGCTTCTTCGGCGGCCGAGGAGACGGCCAAATCGTGTGCGGAACTTTCGACGATGGCGTTCGACTTGCAGAATCTGGTCAACCAATTCAACCTTGGCGGCAGTTCACAGGCAAACGAATCTTCGCCGGTTGAGCATGCACAGGTTGAGCGTGGGGATGTCGCGCGGAAAGCTCAGGCCAAGGCAGCCGCTTCAGGTAGATGATGGCGGATTGCCCCGGGAGTGCGGAATCCGGCGTAACGGAGACTTCGGTTTGGTGCGAATCTGTTCGCGCTCCGCAACCACGCGGTATATCTCGGCCGTTAGCTGATCTAGCCTGTTGAGGTCTGTTTCCTTGCCCGCTTGCTTGAGAAGTTGCTCCAGATACCGGATTCCGTGCTGAGCCATGACGGGATCCTCCTCGGCTTTCTCGCGAATCTACATGAGGCAAGTATAAGTCTGATTGGTTCGCTGCAGTATATAGTTAGTAAACCCTTGGACGGGTGCCCAAATTCTTTGAGTGATGTTTCGCGGCATCATTCCAACTGAGGGTGCTCCATCCTTGCGTTCTTTGCAAAGGTGGGTAGAACGAGCTAGCCAGCCCGATTCTGCGGGCGTATAGAAATGTCCTTCGGCTCCTCGGATTCCCGGTCGATGCTGGCGGGAGTTTTCATTCTGGACAATATGTCGTAAAGAGTGTTGCGTCCGATGCCCAATGCTTCAGCCGCGCGCACCTTATTCCCTCCGACGCGATGCAATACGTCCAGAACGTGCCGTTGCTCGAGTTGCTCAAGAGTAAGAATGCCGGTCTCACCTTCAACCCGTTGTGCCGGTTGGCGCCTTAGCCATTCGGGAAGATCATCGATATCGATCACGGCTCCGCGCACCATCATGCTGGCGTTGCCAATTACGTTCTCAAGTTCCCGTACGTTTCCCGGCCAGGAATGCCGAGCCAAACAGGATTGGGCGCGCCGCGTGATCCCTTGAATGTCCTTGCGATAGCGAGTAGCGAACTTCGACACCAGGTGACGCTGCAGCAGGGGTAAATCCTCTTTTCGATCGGCCAGCGGAGGGAGCGTGAGTTCCACCATGGAAAGCCGGTAATACAGATCTTCGCGAAACGTGCCCTTGGCGATCTCACTCTTGAGGTCACGATTGGTGGCGGCGATGACCCGCACGTTTACCGTTCGGGGCACAGGCGAACCAACCCGCTGCACTTCCTGGTTTTGCAGAACCCGCAGGAGTTTGGCCTGGGCAGACATGGGTAATTCGCCAATTTCGTCCAGGAATACCGTGCCGCCATCGGCGTATTCAAAGACGCCTAGTTTGTCCTGAAGCGCGCCGGTAAAAGCGCCTTTCACGTAGCCGAACAACTCGCTTTCAAGCAGCGTCTCGACCAGTGCCGAGCAGTTCACAACCGCGAAGGGCTTGGCGGATACGGGACTGAGACGATGCAGCGCGCGTGACACCAATTCTTTGCCAGTTCCCGTGTTGCCGGTCACCAGTATGGTCTGAAAATGGGGAGATACGCGGCGGATTCTTGCGAAGACTTCGAGCATTAACGGACTTCGCCCGATCATGCCTTCAAACTCATAAACGTCCAGCAACTCGCGATCGAGTTGAGCGGTTTTTTCTCGCCGCTGTGCGTCGGCCTGGATGCCGCTGATACGTGCCAGCAACTTCTCCAAGTCCAGAGGCTTCGTCAGATAGTCATTCGCACCTTTTTGAATTGCCTCGACTGCCGACTCCGTGGAGTAGTGGGCCGTGATGAGAATCACTTCCACCCCTGCATCCGCTGCAACAATGGTTTGCAGGACTTCCATTCCGCTGATCTTCGGCATCATGAGGTCGACCAGGACGATCAACGGTCGATAGCGGAAGAATAGCTCCAGACCGAACTCGGGATCGCCTGCTGTCAGGACTTCGAGCTGGTCCGAGGCGAGTGAATCTTGCACAAAATGGAGGGTTTCAGGATTGTCGTCGATCACCAGTAACTTGAGGCGTGTCCGAATCTGCGCCATGAGGCTCGTTTCAAGATGTGCGTCGGGAAATTCCTCGGGCTCTCAACTGTAGCCGGTATTTATCAACCTACCGGGAGGGCCAGAGGCACGGCATCACCCTTAATTTTAACAGCAGGTGTCGCCTCCAGCGCAGCAATTCCGGCAGGGCGCCGTGGGGCCAACTGGCGTACAAAGTGGCTAGACTCTCCGTGTTCAACGACCTGCTTTATACTCCGGCGGTCATTTCGCGCGCCCACTGCATCGCTTTCCAGTGGCACTCGGTTACCAGGGTTTCGGAGAGCTTTAATTTTGCGCAGAGTTCTGCGACCTTGGGCCAGTCAGCAGCCTCTTGGGAAACCATGAGCTGATACACCAAGTCGAGTTGACTCTTTTGGCCGAGCAGGACAGATCTGGTCTCGCGATCCAGGCTGATTCCTTCCAAAACCACGCCCATGGGTATCTTCAGAATGACATCCATCATGGAAAGCAAACCTAGAAGGAAAAGGTCGGATTCTCCATGCGGAATCTTGGGGCCCAGTAATTCGCAATAGCGAGCACGGACGAGTGCGGAAAGCACCAGATCGGAGGGCCGATTCTGGCCGGCGCCAAGCGCTGCCACCAGACGCACCCAGCGGCGGACCTCCCGCTCCCCGAGAATTGCGAGTCCGTGTTTGACCGAATGGATTTCGGTAGCGAAGCTGAATGACGCCGAATTCAAGTAGCGAAGCAGGCGGTAGCAGAGCGATGCTTCCCCCTTGATGATGTCCTCGATCTCTTTGGCATCCACCTCTTCGCGGGAAATTGCCTGCAACAGGCGCAGATAGTTCACCTGGTTCTTGGGAATCTCGCGAGCTTGCAGGATTTCGGGCCGGCGGAAGAAATAGCCCTGAAAATGGGTGAATCCAGCCTTCTTGCACGCGATAAATTCTTCGCGAGTCTCGACTTTCTCAGCCAGCATGTGACGACGAGCGCTCCCGAAACGCTTCACCAAAGCGA
Source organism: uncultured Acidobacteriota bacterium (assembly GCA_963758005.1). Lineage (GTDB taxonomy): Bacteria > Acidobacteriota > Terriglobia > Terriglobales > Acidobacteriaceae > Sulfotelmatobacter. The sequence continues at coordinate 338,418 of CAVWTR010000013.1, read as the reverse complement.
TTCGCTCTTCGGCCGAGGTGTCTTTCATATCCACCTTGAGGAAGTCGGCGAACTCTACGAGTTCGACGCGCGGATCATCCGCGACGAAGTCGTCGAGCGCGATGGTGTAGCCACCTTCTTTCAGTCGGATACAAGCGGCTTTCACCAGATCATCGACGGGAACGGTTTCCAGGATTTCAACCACTGCCTGGCTGGGCGGCAAGAGTGTAACGTAATCCTTCAGGAGCGCTTCACGGGTGCAGTTGATGAAAGCGTGCCGGCCATCGCACAGGATATCCAGGCCCATCAGGATCGAGGTATCGAGCGTGCTGCGCGATGCCGCGTCCGGATCGTTACTGCAGAAATAGTCCGCGACCCCGTCGCGAAAGAGCAACTCGTAGCCAAATACCTGTTCGTTGGCGGTAAGAATCGGTTGGCGGGCTACATAGCGGTAGAGCTGTTTAGGCGCCGGACCTGTGGGTGCACTTTGGGGTTTCACGGACATTTTAATCGGCAGTCAGCGAGAGAAACTTTAGGCCTCTCCGGTGCCTGGACACCGAAAAACTCTAGGAATAAATCGTCAGGAACGGACGAGCCCTATTCATTCAGCAGGACACAAAACATAGAAGATCACACCCGAGCTAATCCCAGACTCATCCCGGGCTGATCGATTAAGTTTTCTAACGGGGAACTATACCTCGGAAGATCCCGGCAGCATCGCGTCGGCGACTTTACCCGGATCAACCTTGTATTCACCGCTGCTGACGGCTTGGCGCAGCGCATCGACTTTGTCCTGACGCAACTCAGGCGATGACATTGCCTGAGAGACTAATGCGCTGATGTTGGCATGGTCAAAGGCCAGGGTGGTCCTGTCTTCACCGCCATTTTGGACCTGACCAGTTTGGACCTGACCGGTTTGGACTGAATCCGTCGCAGTAGCATTGGTTTGGTTGCTTTGAGGCGTAACAATCGCGTCTGAAGCAGAACTGTTGAGATTAATCTTCATAGTTTGCACCTTCCATAGCAGCCTGTCGGTTCCATTATGACTTGGGTCGAGAGAGTTATCAGGGGCCACAGCTCCTGACAATCACCCCGTCTTCCATCTTCCCGCAGAACTCTCGAACGGCTTCGATGGAACTTAGCTGCGGACTTAGCTGCGGACCTCGAGGCCGACCCATACCGGTTCACCTTCGAACAGGAAAGGTAGTTCGATTCTGTCGCCCCCAGCCAACGAATAAAGTTGATAGTCCCCGCCCGTGATGACCGTGGGAACCGACAGCATGCATTTGTCTTGCAGGCCATCAATCTTAGCCTTGAAGTTGCCGGCCGCCATGTTGCAGATCTCTCCGATGGCATCGCTGATGTGGGAAGCGGCTTCGGTTGCGGGAACTCCCAGCATCTTTGAGGCAATCTTTGAGCCACAGATCTTACTACAGCGGACGCTGAAGACGCCGCAGAGTTCCCCGGCAAGACCGACCATCCCGGTCACTTCTGTGACGACGGGAGGATCGGCGTCCTCGGGCACATTAATTTCCGCCCCAACCATCATGGAGAAAACTTCTTTGACGGCAGCGGCCAACAGCGGACGCCACTGCTCGAAAGACCCCGAATTATTACCCGCAGACGACTGCGTGGGTGCGCTCATGACTTGCCTCCGAGTACAGGGATGACGTGCTCCTTGACCTGATCCGGAGTGAAGGGCTTGCGAATATATCCTTTGGCGCCGAGTGACAGCGCCTCGAGAACGCTCTTTTCTCCACCCTCCGTGGTGATCATCACGATCGGAACATTCTTGGCGTTTTCCAGCTCTTTCAAGTGCCTGACGAATTCCAATCCATCCATGACTGGCATGTTGATATCGCTAAGAATCAGATCGAAAGTATTCTCGTTCACGAGGGCCAGGGCTTCGGCGCCGTTGGAGGCTTCGAGGACTTGTCCTAGATCCATGCCTGCCTGGCGCAGACAACGCTCCACGATCTTCCGCATTACTGAGGAATCATCTACGATTAATGCTCGAATCGCCATTCATCTCTCCTAATCGATGTCGCTTCCAATCAACGTCCGCTTCAAAATGAGCTGCCCTTCACGCGGACGCGAGGGATGCAGCGCAGTCTAATCGGCAAAAGGCGCCAGAAACCTTAGCGGGCCCTCTACAAGGTCCCAATTCGTTGGCGAGCGTCCGCCACTTCGGTTATTCGGATACCGTAATTGCCGTCGACGATCACCACCTCTCCCCGCGCAATCAACTTGTCACCCAGAAGGAGGTCGGCGGGCTCCTCTACTTCGCGATCCAGTTCAATGACCGAACCGGAGGTCAAGTCCAGGATCTCTCGCAGGGGAAGGACGCGTTGTCCGAAACGCAGTGTGAGATTTAGATTAACGCCCAGCAGCAGGTCAAAATTAGGCTCATGGGTTACGGCGGCGCTAGTCGCCTCAGAGTTTGCCGCCAGATCCGTACCGGGCGCGGATTTGGTGGACGATACGCTGGTGGACGATACGCTCGTAGACGATACGCTGGCCAGCAATTCCGGGCTCAGTCGCAATTCCAGCGATCGCTTCTCCGACGCGGCTTCAGAAGCGACCAATGGGACGTCGACTCCCTGCCAGGTTGGAGGCTCGACAGTGCTGACCTCCAGCTTGGTTTCACCGAACAGACTCTTGATCTTGGTGGCTGCCAGACCGGCAACTTGCCGCAGCAGTTCTTCCAGCGCGTCCTTCCGATCCTTATTTAACTCGGCCGACGGATCAGGGGGCTCTTGAAGAAACTTCTGCGCCATGAGCAGCGCATCAGGGATTCCAACCTGAATTGAGGCGGGACCTTGCAGCCCACCGGATGTGGATATCTGAAATGCCGCGACGGAAGTTCCAATTGGCGAAGCCGGATTGGTGCTATCGATCTCCCTGCTATCGATCTCCACTGACCACTTCGCGCCGAGGGCCTGCGAGAACACTTCACTGGCTGCTTTACAAATGGCGTCTAAAAAGGAATGGAGCGGGGTTCCTGGTGTGATGGATGGCATGTTTATCCCTTTCTTTCCTCATCAAGGAATGTCACCGGCTGTCCGACCTGAGCGGCTCGCAGCCGGCCTTGGCGAACCGGATTTCCTTTGTAGGTCTCGCGGCCAGCAATAATGAGGGATGCCGGTTTTCGCACCGGAATTCCTAGATTGCAAACCGTTTGCGGTAAGAGCCCCGCCAGAGTCTTGATGGGGAGCTGGATCGTGGGGATTCCCAGCACGATGGGGAAGGGGCAGTCCATCATCTTGGCAACCAATTGTCCACTGGAATAGTCTGCCGGGCGGGATCTGCCATACGACCAATCTGCGGAGAGTTTGCGCAAGAGCGTATTGGAAATCGAAACCGGGAAAATCAGATTCAACATGCCCGTTGCCTCCGCCAGCTTGACTTCAAAACTCAGGCAGAGGGTCTTTTCAGTGGGGGCCAGAAAACGCTGCATCTGAGCGGGAGTTTGACGCGCACCCAACTCGAGCTTCGTGCCCAGAGGCGCCCAGGCCGCTTCCAGTTCGCGACAGATGATCCTGGCCACGCCTTCCATAATCTGTTCTTCAATCTCACTGACTTCCCGAGTCAAGACCTCGCACTGGCCGATTCCACCGAGAAGAATGTCGACCAACGGGAAAACGAGGGAGTGATCAATCTGTAGTCCAGCCGCGGCACTCATCTGTTCGACGTGGAAGCCCAGCATATAAGTGACTTCCGGTATCCGTTCCAGGAACTCGTTGAATGCAAGCTGCTCAACCGAAACCAGATTGACCTCAAAAGTCACTCGCAGGTAAGCTCCCAGCGATTGCTGAAGGCTGCGTGCAAAGCCTTCGTGCAGGCCATTCACCGCGGCGACCTGCTCCCCGGTGAGTTGCCCGGACTGCCGGAACGTGCAGGGTTTGATCGTGCGCGTCTCCTGCTTCCGGCCGTCGTCTTGCCGCCCGGAGGCGACGCGTACCATCGCGTCGATTTCTTCTTGAGTAAGAACTCTTTCCATAGGAGTAGCGTTACCTGCGTTGCCACTGCGATTGACCTGCTTCGTTAAAACGGCTCGTTAGAACCAGATGAGCAGTAGGCAACTTCTGCCTAGCTGAGATGCACGGGGCATGCCAAAGTCGACGGGGGCGTGATGACTGCCGGCGGCCTGGTTTAGGTGCCTTACTCCGATAGTTCCGGGGATCTCGCTGCGGCCGAGCGCCGAGACTCGAGATACGCACGCATTTGGCTGCGTTCGTTCTGCGAAGAGAAGATAAAGGCGAACCCGTAGCTGCCGATTTGGCGATTGGTCACCGTGGCGGCGATCCTTATCGATGTCGGGGTCCCGGGCAATGTCATGATGATTAATACTCGTTCGCCCATCTCCAGGACCGCATTAGTTTCTGCCGCCAACCCGTCTTCGCTGAGATCGATACAACGCGCGTCGAGCAGCACCGGATTATGATCACGAGCTTGCAGCAATAAACGAAAGTCGGCGCGAAACGCGGCGCCCGGTAGCCGTAGTTGTATATGTTGTTCGTCACGCCAGGATTCTCATTTCAGCCTAATCGAGCGCCTCGGCACAATGACCACAGAACGCCAAAGTGTGCGTCCAGGTGGTCTGCCTTCGCTCTATCGGCACATGAATGTAGTTCTCTTTGACGTTTCAGCACGCGAAGTTCCGTTCAACCTCGTTACCTTCGATATTGTCCTACGGGAGTTGATGTGTTTTTGGCAGACCCGTTGCATAGCAACTGGGCAGATGTTGCCTAGTTCTCACGGGATTCCAATGCACGCAATGCCGGAAGCACCACAGATCGCAGAGAGTCAGCTGGCCGAAGCCTTCACCGCATTCATCGGGGCGTCGACTCGGCTTGAGGATACTCACCGGCAATTGCACCGGGAAGTCGTGGAGTTGCGCCGGCAGCTCGAAGAACGCAATCGAGCACTCGCCTCCAGCATCGCAGAAACCGAAAAGATGCGGCTTGCACTGCGTCAGATTCTTGACACGTTGCCTTGCGGCGTCGCGGTACTCGAAATGCAAAGCGAAGCGGTGGTTCTGTTGAATCCGGAGGCCCGGAGACTTCTGGATATCCCCGAAGCGTTTAAATGGCAACATCTTCCGGAAGGCCTGCAAACCGCCGTCCGGTCCGTATGGGGTGCGTCGTGGGGTGATGGTTACGAACAGGAACTCGTGGTCGACAAAGAGGGGCGAAAACTCTGCCTCGCAATCCGTTACCGCAGAATGACGAGCCCTGACGGCGACATACGCGGAGCTGATTCTACCTGCATGGTGCTGATCATCAGCGATGTGACCGAGCACAAGAATGCGGAGCACGAACGCGAGACCTCTCGGAACGTGGTTGCGCTTGCGGAGATGGCTACGGTTCTGGCCCACGAGATCCGCAATCCGCTGGGGAGCCTGGAATTGCTGATCGGCTGCCTGGCGGGCGATCCGGGGTTGGGAGAAGAGTCAGGACGATGTGTGCAGCACTTGCGAGCCGGAGTGCGCTCGCTTTCCGCAACCGTGAACAACGTGCTGTGCGTCCACAATCCTGGGACGCAGCAAAAGTCTCCATTAGAACTTGCACCGGTGTTGAAGGGGTGTGTGGAGTTTATCCGTCCGCTGGCACAGCAGAAGGGCGTGACCATCACTCTGCGAGAAACTCTGAAGCACGCTGAGATTGCTGGCGATTCCAATGGGTTGAGGCAGGTGCTTCTGAACCTGGCCTGCAACGCGCTACGACATACGGCGGAGGGTGGCGCAATCAGCATTGCCGCCACGGTACAAACGACACAGGTCGGAACCGATCGCGGTGATCGAGTTCGCCGACACTGGCAGCGGAATTAGGCCAGAAGATTTGCCGCACATCTTTAAGGTGGGGTTCACGACAACCGGACAAACGCCCGGACTGGGTTTGGCCGTTTGCCAGCGAATCGTGGAGCAGCACTGTGGTTCGATCAATGTACGCAGTCAAGTAGGACGAGGCACTACCTTCCGTATGGAGTTTCCTCTGTTATGACTGGCCAACTCGCTAAATCGGTATTAATTGTGGACGACGAGCCGGGCATACTCATGGCGCTGAGGACGAACTTCCAGCGCGACGGCTGGCTCGTGGATGTTGCCGCGGGCAGCACGGAGGCCTTGCGGAAATTTAAGCTACAACGTTACCCCCTCGTCGTTACTGACGTCCGCATGCCGGATGGCGACGGCTTGAACCTGATGCACACTGTCCGTGCCTCCAGTCCTTCAACTGCGGTGATCGTGTTGACGGCCTTTGGAAATGTTCCTGAGGCGGTGCAGGCCATGCGAGGCGGGGCTTGCGACTACCTAACCAAACCTGTTTCTTTTGAAGAGTTGCAGTCCGCAGTGGAGCGAGTCATGCGACAGGCGGCATCTCCCTCGGGGAATGCGGTTCCGTCGGGAGCTATTGTCGGTACTGCTCCGAACTTGCTGCGAGCGTTGGAGCGGGCGCGGCATGCCGCCAGAACTGCTGCCGATGTTCTGATCGAAGCCGAGAGCGGCACAGGGAAAGAGCTGTTTGCGCGTTACATTCACGAGAACAGTGAGCGACGGGCGCGGCCTTTCGTCGCCGTGAATTGCGCGGCGGTACCTGAGCATCTGCTCGAGAGCGAGCTGTTTGGTCACGTGCGCGGAGCGTTCACCGGTGCGACTGCATCGAAGGCGGGAAAGTTCGAGCTCGCGGAAGGTGGGACGCTGCTGCTGGATGAAATTGGTGAGATGCCGCTTCATCTGCAGCCGAAGCTGCTGCGTGTACTCCAGGAACGCGAGGTTGAAAGACTCGGAAACACGCGCAGCACGCCGGTGGATATCCGAATTATTGCGACTACGAACGTCTCGCTGCCCGTCATGGTCGAGCAGGGTAAGTTTCGTGCGGACCTTTACTATCGTCTGAACGTGATTCCCCTGGCGCTGCCGCCGCTGCGGGAACGCCGCGAAGATATTCCGGTGCTGGCCGAATTCTTCGTGCGCAAGTTCGCCGGTGAAGCCGGACGGGCCATTCCCGCCTTGCACCCTGAATTTATTCGTGGCCTGCAGGCCCATTCCTGGCCCGGCAACGTACGCGAGTTCAGCAACTTCATGCGCCGGCTCGTCACCTTGAATGAGACTGATGAGATTGGCCCCGAAAGCCTGAAGACTGAACTGTCGGGCGCGATTTATTCGAACACGTTACCGGCTGCTTCTCCAGCCGCTTCTCTCCGCGCAGGAACGTCGATGCGCGAGGTGGAACGCCATTTGTTGGAAGCAACGCTGCAGAGTACCGGCGGAAACCGAACCCGTACTGCCGAGATATTGGGCGTGAGCCTGCGCACGATCCGCAACAAAATTCGTGAACACGGTCTGCCGCCGAGGAGGTTTGCATGAACGACGTTTCAACTCCAATGATGAATCTGCTGGAGAAGGCCCTGGACGTCACGTCGCAACGCCACAAGCTGGTGGTTGCCAACATGGCGAATATCGACACTCCGGGCTACCACACACAGGACTTGGATTTTCGCGGCGAACTGACGCGAGCCGTCGCGGCTGGCGACAATGGCGGGGCAAATTTCCTGCCTGTCGCGCGTTCGGTTCCGGGTCTTCTCGAACGGCCGGACGGAAACAACGTCAGCATGGACCGCGAAGGTCTGCTGCTGGCGGAAACGCAGATGCAGTTTGGCCTTGGTATCCAGTTGCTGCAGCATGAATTTCACAATTTACTCAGCGCGATCAACGAGGGAGGCAAAGGATGAGCATTTTTTCGACACTGGAGATTAGCGGTTCCGCATTGGCTGCCGAAAGGCAGCGGGCGGAAGTCGTCGCAGCGAACATGGCCAATGCGGAAACCACGCATACGCCTGAGGGCGGCGCCTATCGCCGCAAAGAGGTCGTGTTCGCAAGCTCGGGGAACCTGCCTTTTCGCATGATGCTGGCCGGATTTCATTCGACGCTCAACGGCAACATGCCCGCGGTGCGGGTACAGCGCGTAGTCGATGATCCCACTCCGTCGTTGATGCGGTACGACCCCGGTCATCCCGATGCCAACAAGGAAGGCTACGTGGCTTACCCCAACATCAACCCGGTTCAGGAAATGGTCGATCTGATGGGAGCGGTTCGCTCTTACCAGCTCAACGCTTCCGCCATCACCGCATCCAAGCAGATGATCCAACAATCGATCGAGCTGTTGAAGTAGGACTCATCCAAGAAACATAGAATTTAAGGATTAAGAGATGAATAACACAATTAGTTCGGGGCTGCCGGCTTTCACGGGCACTCTGCCCACCAGTCCGACCGTGCCAGGGAGTTCTGAGACTGAAGGCGGCTTTGGGGCGACGCTGAAGAATGCCATCAACGAGGTCAACGATCTCAGCGACAACTCAGATCAGAAAGTTACGGAGTTGATGCAGGGAGACCGGCAGGACGTCCACAACGTGATGATCGCCGTGGAGAAGGCGGATATCGCTTTTCAACTCATGATGCAGGTGCGGAACAAGATTGTGAACGCGTATCAGGAAGTTTCGAAGCTGCAATTCTAGCGGAGGCTAGCGCACCGAAACCAAGCTTATGCCATCACTGGACCAAATTCAGAAGCAACTGAAGGATTTCATTGTCGGCCTTACGGTCAAGCAGCGTCTGCTGCTGGTTGGGGCCGCGCTGCTGACGATTGCAGTTCTGGCGGCCTTCGCGCATCTCATTTCCGCGCCGGACTATGTTCCTCTCATGACGGGAATGGAGCCGGCGGATGCCCAGGCGCTGGGCGAGAAGCTGGCCGCGAAGAATATTTCATATCAACTTTCCCCGGATGGCAAGGGAGTCAACGTGCCCAGCGACAAGCTGGATTCGAGCCGCATGGAAATCGCCTCGGACGGGATGCCGCACAGTGGCCGCCTGGGATTTGAATTATTCGACAAACTCAACTGGGGACAGACTGAGTTCGACGAAAAAGTAAACTACCAGCGCGCTCTCGAAGGGGAACTGGAACGCTCGATTCAAACTCTTCGGGATGTCGAGAGCGTTCGGGTTCACCTCGTGATGTCCTCCGACTCCGTGTTTCTCGATCGCGAGCGCGCCGCCAAAGCGTCAGTCATTCTTAAGTTGCGTTCTGGCCAGCTCTCGGAAGAAACCCAGCAGGGAATTGCGCGTTTGGTTTCCGGCGCAGTGGACAAGTTGAGCCCGGAGAACGTGACCGTAATCGATGCGGACACGAACCGTCCTCTCGGTACGCGAAGGCACGGATTTTCTTCGACCGATGAAGGATTGGAAGACGAGTACACCGCCAAACTCTTGCAGACCCTCGAACCAGTTGTCGGCCAGCATGTGCGAGCCAGCGTAAACGTGGAGTATGACCCCAGCACCGCCGAAGAGAACCGGGAGACGTACGACCCGGAAAGCGCCGTAGCCGTCTCTACTCAGCGGTCGGAGGAGCAGGTGGGTGGCAGCATGGCTGGCGGCGTTCCGGGAACCTCCAGTAACGTCCCGGGCGGAAACGGCGGCGCCAAGATTGCCGTGGAGGGTGGAGATGGAATGCAGATCTCCAAGAGTGAGAGCAACACATTCGCAGTGAACAAGGTTGTCCGCCGCACGGTGGAACCTGCCGGTCGCATTCGAAGAATCTCGGCAGCGCTGCTGGTGGATGATGCGATCGACGTGAAGCAGGAAAATGGCAAGCGTTCGGAATCCCGCAGAAAGCGGACGCCGGATGAACTGAAGCAGATTGAAGATCTGGCCAAAGCTGCCATCGGCGTCGATGTTAACCGCGGCGACAGTTTGACCGTCGAGAACATATCCTTTGAGCAAACGCCGGTGGATCCGCCCGCCAAGCCGCCGATTGTCGAGCGCGTACGCACGACTTTGAACGACTGGTCCAGCATCGTAAGGTACGCAGCGTTGATCCTGTTGTTCCTGCTGGTCTACATGCTGCTGCTCAGGCCGCTGAAGAAGCAGTTGCTGACCACGTTCAAGGAGTTGCCCAGTAAACTCGCCGCCAAAGCGCAACCTGCGAACCCTGCGGAACTCGCTGCCGGACAGGAAGCACAGATGACGCCCGAGCAAGCACGCGCGGCAGCACTCAAGAAGCAGTTGGTCGAAAAGGTTACAGCCGAACCCGCCGCCACCGGCAAGTTGATTCAATCGTGGCTGCATGAGGGAGTCAGATGACGAGTCACGCTGCTTCGCGGATGAAGGGAATACGCAAGGCTGCAATCCTCATGGCGGTTATGGGGGAAGAAGCTGCCAGCGCCGTGTATCGCAACCTCTCGGAGAAGGAAGTTCAGATTGTCACCCAGGAACTTGCGGAATTGGGGCGAGTGCCGGCGGAAGTCGCTTACGGAGTCTTGGAGGAGTACAGCCAACTAGCCCTTACCCAGGACTATCTGGCAGCCGGGGGGCTCGAGTTCGCGACTCGTCTGCTGGTCAAGGCGTTTGGCGCCGATACTGCGAACAATCTTCTGCAAAAGGTGGTGCGGTTGCAAGAGTTGAGTGTCGGCCAATTGGACTCCTTGCAGAAGGCTGACCCGCAGCAATTGGCCAAATTTCTCGAGGGCGAACATCCCCAGACGATCGCGCTGATTCTGGCTCACCTCGATGGCAAGCAGGCTTCCGCGCTGTTAATGAAATTACCCGAACAGGTTCGGGCCGAATCCGTCAAACGGCTCTCGCAGTTGCGGCAGTTTTCTCCTGAGATGGCCGAAAAGGTTTCAGTGGTTCTCAACCGGCGACTCATGTCACTAGGGGAGCAGAGTCGGAAAACTTATGCCGGCTTCAAAAGTGTGGCCGACGTAATGAACCGGCTCGAACCCGCGGCGGCCAAGACGATTCTCGAAGCCATCGAACAAGATGATCCCAAGACTGCCATCAGCATCCGTAATCTGATGTTCACTTTTGAAGATCTTCTGGGAGTCGATGACGTCTCCGTCAGGGAGTGGCTGGGTTCGATGGATAAGAAGACGCTGGCGCTGGCACTGAAAGGCGCGAGTGCGGATCTGAAAGACCATATTTTCAGGGCCATGTCTTCTCGCGCGGTCGAGATGCTTAAAGAAGATATGGAAACGTTGGGTCCAGTGCGCGCCAAGGATGTAGCCGCGGCACAACAGGAAGCGGTGACCTTGCTACGCAAGCTCGAATCCGACGGTAAAGTTACTTTGAAAGCCGAGGGAGACGATGAGTACGTCGTATAGCAACCCCGCCGATAGCGGTAGCCCGGCGGTGCAGGCTTTTCTGTACCAGGATACTTTTGCTCCGCACTCGTCTCCAGACATCGGACCACCGCCTGAGGGACAAGCGGGGATGGAAAAGCCCGCTAAGGCTGACAACACACCGCGCATCAGCCAGGAAGAAATATCTCGCCTGGTTGCCGAGGCTCATGCTGCAGGACTGCAAGTTGGCGAACGTCAGGCTGCAGCGCGTTTTGAAGCGGAACTGGCGCGCGAGCGCAAGCGCGTGGCCGATGTGATCCTACGAGTTTCAGCGGCAGCGCTCGGATTATTACTCGAAAGTAGAAATCGAGTTAGTTCATCTGGCACTGGCAATTGCCGCCAAAATTCTGCACCGGGAGTCGCAAGTCGACCGCATGGTGGTCGCCGGACTCGTGAAGGTGATGCTCGAGAAATTTCAACAGAATACGAACGTAACTGTGCGCGTGCGACCCGAAGATGCGGAAGGTTGGCGGCACTACTTTCGGGACTATAGCAACCTGCAGGTTGTAGAAGATTTCACGCTCGAGCCAAAAGCCTGCCTGCTTGAGACCGACATGGGTGTCGCCGACCTGGGTTTGGACGCTCAACTGAAGGAAGTCGAACGAGGGTTCTTCGATCTCCTGGCGCAAAGACCTGAACCGAAATGAATCTCAGTCCTCTCGATTCTTACGCAAATTGGCTGCGCAGCGGTTCCACCATCCGCTGGAAAGGACGCGTCACCAATGTCGTAGGGAATCTGGTGGAATCTGCCGGACCATTTTGTTCCGTAGGCGAATCCTGCGAGATTATCGATTCGAGCGGCATCTCGTTCCCCGGTGAGATCGTTGGATTCCGCGGGTCCAAGGTGCTTTCCATGTGCCTGGAAGAACCGCAGGGAATTCGATTTGGCGATCAGATTGTGACATGGGGAGCCCGGCCATCGCTTCGAGTTGGGCCCGAAATGCTCGGAAGAGTCATTGATGCGACCGGCGCGCCGCTGGATTCGCTGGGCGAGTATCGGGCCACAAAATCGAAGCTCGTTGATGGTCTTGCGCCGCGGGCGCTGGACCGGACCCCGATCAGCGAGCCGCTGGGATGCGGGATTCGGGCCGTGGATGGCTTCCTGACCTGTGGACGCGGACAACGCGTCGGGATTTTTGGCGGCAGCGGCGTCGGCAAAAGCACGTTGATTGGGATGATGGCCCGGGGTACGGCTGCTGACATGACGGTGCTGGCGTTGGTCGGAGAACGCGGCCGCGAAGTGGCAGATTTTCTTGCGACGCTGGGGCCGGAGGGGCGCAAGCGTTCCGTCGTGGTCGTTTCAACTTCGGACCAGTCGCCGTTGCTGAGGATCCGAGCCGCACTATCGGCTACCGCCGTGGCTGAGTATTTCTGCGCGCAGGGAAAAAATGTTCTGCTCGTCGTGGACTCTCTGACTCGATTCGCCATGGCACAAAGAGAAATCGGATTGGCTGCCGGAGAACCTCCTACGGCCAAGGGCTACACTCCGTCGGTTCTTTCCATGCTGGCCCGGCTGGTCGAGAGAGTCGGCCGCTTTTCGCAAGGAAGCATTACCGCTTTCTACACGGTCTTGATGGAAGGCGACGATCAGCAGGATCCGATCGTAGATACGGTTCGTTCTTTGCTCGACGGCCACATTGTTCTCGACCGCCGGCTGGCCCTGCGCAATCACTATCCTCCAATTTCAGTATTGGACAGCCTGAGCCGGTTGATGCCCAATGTGTGCTCGCGCGAACACATGCAGAAGGCAGGCGCGTTGCGAATGTTGCTGGCGGCCTACGCCCGGGCTGAGGATCTGGTCCGGATTGGCGCGTATCAGCGGGGATCCGATCCCACTCTAGATAAGGCTTTGGCAGCCTTGCCGCAAATCGAAAAATACCTTCAGCAACAACCCGATGAAGCCGCACCGCTGGCTTCCAACCTAAGCCAATTGGTCGCTCTTCCCGGCTAACCATGTCCTTCCGATTTTCCCTGGCAGGTGTGCTGCGCTACCGCGAAAGCATAGAACAACGCGAATACTTTGTCCTCGAAAAGATTCAGCAAGAGGTGAATCGGGTTGATCAAAGGATTCGCGAGGTCGAAGCCGACTATTCTACGGCCACGCAAAATCGGGCTGCGGAACTTGCCAAAGGCGTTCGAGCTGCCGAACTGCAAGCCACATACGAATGTCAGAGAGCTCTCGAGCTGCAGATTGAAGCGCTGCGGGTTCGATTGCAGGAATTGAAAACGAAGTGGAGTCAACAATTGGCAACCTACCAACTGGCGCGACGCAATCGCGAGACTCTCGATAAGCTCCGCGAGAAGCAGTTCGATCTGTACACCCGGGAACAGGCCAAGCGCGAGCAGGCGGTCATTGACGACCTCTTTTTATCGCGTCGTGGACGTAGCCAGTAGGCAGACTTTGCCCACTCCCCGCCTAGGCAAAGGCTGCCCAGTCGAGCGTTTCCCCAACAATCGCGGTTCCTTTCTAATCGGCACAATCCTCAAAAGTCTTTAGTTGACTACATGCTGGTGGCCTGATGAGAACGGTCTCTAATCAGGAACTTTTGGCCGCTGGTTTGCTATGTATAGGCCGAGCAAACCAGTGATCGCAATCGCGCCACAAATCGCAGCCAGCGGGACGCAGGTAGCGCCCTCTCCTTCGGGAGTCGCGCCCGCGGGCCGTGCGGCCGGTCAGCCGTTCTCGGCCGTTCTCGAACAAGCGAAGTCTTTGACGACTCACTCACCTGGCGAGGCAGTTACAACTCACACCGCGCCACAGGGAAGTTACACTCCCATCACTAGCCCGTCCGACGACGTGCAGGCAACACCTTCTTCCTTGCCAGGTGCTGGTCCCGCAGAACAATCATTTTCGGCAGTTCTCGAACAAGCGAAGTCCTTCACGAGCCGCTCACTCGGCGATCCGGCAGCGACGGCTCACGCAGCTCCACAGGGAAGTGGTGTTCCGGTGAGTGCGTCCAAGCGAGACGCCAAGAAATCAGATTCCAAATCGGTGGACTCCAGAACGAGCGGTTCGCAGAGTCGCGGGAACGATCTAACCCAGAATCCCGCGTCCAGTTCCAATCAGCCGGGGGTAACAGCTCCGGCCGTCATCGTTCCGACGCTCACTCTGCCTTTGCCAATTCTTGCCTGGGACGCAGATATCCAGAATGTCACTCCCGACGCACAGGTCGGGGGCGCGATGAATGACGACAGGCATATCCTCGGTGACTTCGGCGATCCAGTCAGCCATCAGTGCGGGCGCATCAAGCGGGGCAATCTTGCTGTCAACGCTATCCAAGAATGTATCCGCTGATGCCGCTGAGCTGAAGGCTCTGAAAAATACGAGCATTCAGGATTCGCTGAATCCGGTCAGCACAAAGTCGGAGAGTGCCGGAGCTAACCATGTAGAACCAGGCTCGCGCGCCCCAGGGTTCGAATCTGGTTCTGTGGCCAGCCTGGCGGCCAAGCTGTCGGGACCGGCGTCAGATTCGAAAACGTCACCTGACAATGTGCCGGCGCCAGTCCAAGCCCACAAAGTTACACGCGGCGCGGTCGAGGCCGGTGATGGCACCGGTAAGACACTCGCTGCGGTCAAGTCTGAAATCGAGCAGGTCTTGGCGCCTCCCACCAGCGTTTCCGCAATCGTTCCGCCTGTTACGGGCTCGGGGAACTTCGATTCCGCCCGCTTGCAGGGAACAGCTAGCAATGGGGCGGCGGACAAATCCAGAATTGGCTCGACCCAGGCGGGTGTGACCCAGCTTGGTTCGAATCAGGTTGGCTTGAACGGTGACAGTTCGGGAACGACCACGAAAAATGTTGACGCCCCAGGAAGCGCAAAATCCCAGACTCGCAAGGATGACTCCCAGTCTTCTTCGGGCTCAACGTTGCCAGATCAGTCCACAGTCGGCGCTCCGGCAAAGGCGAGCGATTCTTCTCAAGCGTTTTCGGTCTCTGGAGCTCAAACCTCGCCCACAACCGGGAATGGCAAGACTGTAACCGCCGGCGTGCCTCAGGATCCCAGCGATCCGAATGCCGGCCAACTTGACCACACCTCAACCGGCGTCGCCCCGAGCCAGCAGGGAGAAACCGCGGCGACTTATCCCACATCTTCGGTCCACTCGGCAAAGCTGGTGGAGCGTGTTGGCGAGGCCGAACTTCGGCTTGGGATACGAGCTGGAGAATTTGGCAGTGTGGATGTCCGGACGTCGATGATTCGCAATCAATTTACGGCTGAGATTTCCACCGAACGCGGAGAACTGAGTCGTGCGATGGCAGCAGAACTTCCCAGCTTGCAAAATCGGCTCTCGGAACAGCGAGTGCCTGTGGCGAACATCACGCTTCAAAATCAGACCGGTAACCAGTCGACAGCTTCTGAACAACAGAAGCCACGAGATGGCCAACAGACGTATGTAACGAATCAAGCAGGTGGGCGAGATGGAAGTGGACGGGACGAAGGTCCGATATCCGCGATGGTTGCCTTGGAAGGAACCGCGACGACATCAGGACTTGATATTCACATGTAAGGCGCAAGAAAGCAGATCTGATAAGGCAGCAGCAAGGAGGAGAGAGTAATGAATATTCAAGGATTACACAGTGCGATGCAAGCCTCGGTCCCCGCAAGCTCGGCGACCTCCGCGGCATCGAGTTCCTCAACGACGTCAACTGCGTCAAGCGCTGCAAACAGCGCAGAAAATACCTTTATCCAGTTGCTGGTAACCGAAATGCAATCCCAGGATCCGACGTCGCCCATGGATCCGACCACCATGGTTAGCCAGATGTTCTCCATGAATCAACTGCAGCAACTGATTGACATCAACCAGACACTGTCCGGTGCCGTCGGTGGAACTTCTTCCGCCAATAGCACTACACCGACCAGCAGCCAGACACTTCCGACTGCCCTGGCCGCGGCGAATTCTGCCGCCAGCACCTCATCGGCCACGGCGGTTCCAACCAACCTGGGGACTTCGCTGTTTCAAGCAGCGACCTTACCCACCAGCGCTGCGGCTTCTTATGCGCAGCAACTCATGACAGGAGCACACTAATGGCATCATTTTCGATTCCTCTTTCCGGCCTGGCCGCTACTGGTGAGGCTCTGAACATCATTTCCAACAACCTCGCCAACCTGAACACGGACGGCTACAAGGATCAGAGCGCAAACTTCCAGGACCTGTTCTATCAAAACTATGGAGCCGATGGCGCGGGCGATCCGATCGAAGTCGGCGCGGGAACCTCGGTTGGTTCCGTCTCCACCAACTTCAGCGATGGAAGTCTGCAGAATACGGGTGTGCCCTCGAACGCTGCCATCACGGGCAACGGCTTCTTTGTCACCGAGCAAGCCAACGGGAGCGTTCAATATACGCGTGCGGGGGATTTCACCGTTAACAACGCAGGTCTATTGGTGACCACGGACGGTCAAACCGTCATGGGCTATCCCGCGGTGAACGGCGTGGTCAATCAAAGCGCAGCTCTGTCTCCGCTTCAGGTGGGGCAAGGAGAAAATAGTCCTCCCGCTGCAAGTACAACGATGCAGCAAACCACCAATTTGGATGCCGCGTCGCCCGTTGGCACGACCTTTTCCACTCCGCAGACCGTCTATGATTCCCTGGGCGAGTCTCACACGTTGACCTATACCTACACGAATACTGCTCCGAATACCTGGACTTACCAGGTCACTCTGCCCGCGGCAGACACGGGTGGAACCGGCGCTCCCACAGTACTCGCCTCTGGCACCATGAACTTCGACAGCAACGGCAACTTGACGTCCCCGGTTGGCACCACTCCAGTCGCAATCACCGGGCTGGCGGACGGTGCAGCAAATATGAATATCTCATGGAGCCTTACCGATCCCACTGGGGACTCGCTGATCACTCAAGTTGCATCCGCGAGCGCTACTTCCACGAGTGACCAAAACGGCTATGTTGGCGGTACCTTGCAGAATTTCACGATCACGCAAAACGGTACGATCGACGGCCAGTTCAGCAACGGACAGACCCAACCGATCGGGCAGATTGCTCTGGCAAGTTTCGGGAACTCGCAGGGCTTGCAGTCGGTCGGAGGGGACAGCTACCAGACCACGCTGGCTTCGGGTGCGGCAGTGGTTGGCACGGCCACCAATGGCGGGCTGGGAAGCATCACCGGCGGCGCCGTGGAGTTGTCGAACGTGGATATCTCCACGGAATTCACAAACTTGATCGTCGTGCAGCGTGCCTTCGAAGCGGACGCCCGCGTGGTAACCACGTTTGACTCCGTCAGCAGCTCAACCATCAACCTCCAAGCTCAGCCGGGGAATTAGTCTCTAGTTAGAGCTCTCAGGCGGCGCGGCCCACAGGCCGCGCCGCGCCTTCTTTTCTTCTACTCCGCCTCTAATTGGCTGGTGCCGCAACGGTACATGGCCGCGGGTAACCGTGGCCGCCAAGTTGTTGGCAACGCACACTCTTTCCCGTCCAGAACCCCATAGTCACAGGTGCGGTTGCATGGTACGCGACTTGCATTTGTGGAGATGAGGTCATTCGCCATTTGTCCGGCATGAGAGGGCAAGGCTAGCGAACATGGATGCAGCCGTACAACCCGCGAAGGAAGCTCAAGCCGAGCCTGTCGCCGTCGCCCCGGGAGCGCCGTCAGATCTAGCGGAAAAGTTTGGCTGGCTGCCATGCCAACTGTCACTCGAGATTCCCATTGTCAACTTTAGCGTTGGAGACCTGCTTCGCTTGCAGAAGGATTCAATCGTCGAAACCGCTTGCTTGTCCACCAGCGACATTCCGTTACGAGCCAATGGGCTCCTCATTGCGTGGACAGAATTTGAAGTGATCGGCAACCGCTTGGCATTACGCATCACGGAACTGGCATGAATAGAAAGAATAAAAAGATGGAGGAACGCAACTTGGAACAAGCAGGCACACTCGCGTGCGAACCCGGGATTATTCAACCCAGGATGATTCCTGCAGTCGGCGCTGGCGCCGTTACGGGAAAGCGCACCGCCAAAAGGGCCGAGGGAATCGGTCAGCAAGCCACGCTCGGTGAACGGAGCATGAAAGCCACGCGCGTAGGTGCAGCCACCATGACCAAACCGAAGAAAGCAAATCGGTCAACGACCAAGATGAAATCGAGCGTGAAGACTCGGATTGTCAAAACGAAGGCCGTTGTTCCGGTGACGCCAGAGGAGAGGACCACGAAGGCTGACGAGACCATTCCGGGCGCCGAGGTCGAACGCCAGGTGAAGGTCTTGTCTCAAAGCATGGGCGAATCTGCTGATGTTAAGCCGCACGATGGATTGGGATCATCCCCCATGCGAGAGATGTGTTTCGAAGCAGAAATCGTCGTCCCCGATGAGGCGATTCCCGATGTGGCGGTTTATGAGAAGAACGCCGTTTCCGTTTCTCTAACCGATGATCTTGAAGTCATAACCGATCACGTGCACCTCCATCAAGCCGCAGAGAAGCGCTCGATGACGACCTTGCGATGGTTGACGGGAGCATGGAAGTGGGCACAAAGATTGGGCTCCCGGCATCCCAGAAAACGACTGCGGGTATGCGAGACCGTGGCTTTGGGAGAAAAGCGTTTTGTCGCAGTAATCGAAGTTGACGGAGAACAATTCCTCGTGGGCGGTGGCTCAACTTCTGTGGCGACACTGGCTCGTCTCGAATCCACACAGCAATTTTCCGAAGTGCTGAAGCGCCGATGGACCCAGGAGCCGGTTCAGGCATGAAGACCTTTTCGTTCCCCTGGGCAAAGTTTTTGGCGACGTTCGCTCTCGTGATCCTTATCCTTGGAGTCGCGAGCGGAACGGCGCATGCCCAGCAATCTTCCGGGGATGCACCTGAGTCGGCCGCTGTCCAAAGTTCAGTGCCGGCGCCACCTCCATATCATGCCGGTAGATCCGAACGAAATTCGCATCACCGGGATGGGGAAGGGTTCGACATCGTGGACCATCGTCGTTCTACTCACCTTCCTGACGCTGATTCCTTCGCTGTTGCTATGCATGACGCCGTTCGCGCGGTTGCTGATTGTGTTCCACTTTCTGCGTCAGGCGCTCGGACTGCAGACCACTCCAACCAATCAGACGCTCATCGGCCTGCTCGTTGGTGCTCACGTTCTTCCTGATGCAGCCCGTCGGCGCGACCATTTATCAGACTTCCGTACTGCCATCTACAAGAAGGCCATATTTCCGCCATGCAGGCGCTCGAACGCGGCGCGACACCGGTGCGGCAAGTTCATGTTGCACTATGTTCGCGAAAAAGACGTTGCGCTCTTTGTCGAATTGTCGAAAGAACCTCGGCCCCGCAATCCGAATGATCTGTCGCTCCGGGTGATCGCGCCGGCATACATCCTGTCGGAGTTCAGAATGGGATTTCAGATAGGCACCGTCTTGTTCTTGCCCTTTCTCGTGATCGATATGGTGGTCGCGTCGATTTCGACTTCGGTCGGAATGCTGCAGTTGCCGCCCGTCGTGATCTCTACGCCGCTCAAGCTGTTGTTGTTCGTGATGGTCGACGGCTGGAATCTTCTGATCGGATCCTTAATGAGGAGTTTCAATTGATCATGATGCCGGTTGAACAAGCGATCGATCTGGGCCGCTTGACCATGAGAGAAGTATTTCTGATCGCAAGCCCCATCCTGGCGATTGCGGTCATCGTGAGCCTTGTCGATCAACATCGTCCAGGTATTGACGTCGCTGCAGGAAACCACAATTTCAGCGGTGCCCCGGCTATTGGCCGTCGCGGCCGGCGTGTTTTTTCTGATGCCTTGGATGTGGAAGCAGCTTTGCCAGTTCACGTTGCAACTTTTATCTGATTTTCATCCGTACTTGCGTTGAAGGCTTGCGCTGAAGAACATGGAAATCTCGCTCACACAGCATTATCGGTTCGGTGCTGGTGGTAGGACTCCGGGTCTCGGGGCTGGTGCTGTTTGCGCCGTTCTTTGGCAGCGCCGTCATCCCGCCGCAGGATCAAGGCGGTGCTGGTGATCGCGATTACCGCGGTTCTTTATCCGGTGTATTCGCCCCACCTGCATGCGGTGACCATGGCGCAATGGCCGGTGCTGGTCGCCAGTGAAACGGTGGTGGGCATCGCCATGGGAGTGGCGACCAACGCGGTGTTTGAGGGTGCCTAGATGGCAGGCCAGGTATTGAGCGTGCAGATGGGCTATTCGCTGGTGAACATACTCGATCCTATTACCCAAGTGGACAGCACGGTCATTGCATTCTTCCACCAGAGTCTGGCCATGCTCATTTTCCTTGGGCTTGGATGTTCACCACTGGATATTGATGCGCGGTTGCGCACAGTTTCGACTACCTTCCGCCGGGCACCGCAACGCTCAATCCTATGTTCGTGCAAGCGTTGCTGCATGAAGGGATGATCGTTCTTGATCTCGGAATCCAGATCGCAGCTCCGGTTTTGGCGGCGACGCTGCTGGCGGACGTAGTGCTTGGGTTGATGGGTAAAGCCTCGCCGCAAATGCCTCTCATGCTTCTCGGTCCGGCGGTGAAAAGCATGATGGGAGTGCTGATCTTGTCGGTCACGATGCGCTTCTGGCCGCACTTGTTTGAGCGGTATTTTACGGAGTCGATTGCGTACGCAGAACACTTATTGCACTTGGCGCGGTGATTAAGTCTTGGTAATTGAACGCACTAATTAAACAATGGCTGATTCGAGCAAAACAGAGAAAGCAACACCGCAAAGGCGAAAGAAGGCCCGCGAACAAGGACAAGTTGCGCGGACCAGAGAACTTTCCAGCGCCTTGGCATGGGGTGGTGCGCTCGCTTTGGTCGCGTGGCAGGTCCCGGATGTAGAGCGGCAATGGCGGGGATTGTTGCAGAACTCGTTGGACCTCTCGGTTCAAGAATCGGTTACGGCTAGCGGGCCAATTCTGTTCTGGAGTGCTTGTGCGGCGTTGCGCTGGATCGTTCCAATCGTCGCGGCCGCGTGGGTGCTTTCCGTTTCCGGCGGGCTGGCGCAGGGCGGACTGATTTTCGCACCCGAAGCTCTAGCCCTGAAACCGGAACGAATGAATCCGGCCGGAAAACTGAAACAAATGTTTTCCCTGGCCGGCCTGAGCGGGATCCTGAAGTCTTTGTTGCCATTCGGAATTATTGTCTGGATCGGCTACGCGACCATTTCAAAACACTGGGGGACTGTGATTCATGCTTCCGAACTCGGTGTGCGTGCCTTTGCAGGTTTCATCGTCAGTGTGATGGGAGAGTTGGTCTGGAAGTCTGGCCTGGTTTTGGTGGGATGGGCTGGGGTCGATTACCTGCTGGTGTGGCAAAAGAACGAAAGCGACCTGAAGATGAGCCGCCAGGACATGAAGGACGAAGCCAAGCAGACCGAAGGTAACCCCGCGAACAAGGGCCGAATTCGCCGCCTGCAGCGCAGCCTGCGAAGGCGCCAAATGCTTCGGGATACCGAGAAGGCGAGTGTGGTCATCACCAACCCGACGCACTATGCGGTTGCATTGCGCTACGAAATGGAGATGGCAGCACCCATCGTAGTCGCGAAAGGTCGGGACTTTCTGGCGCAGGAGATTAAAGAAGTGGCTCGTTGGCATGGGATTCCGATCCTGGAAAATCGGCCGCTGGCACAAGCACTGTACAAGACAGTGGAAGTAGGACAACCGATTCCAGGGGCACTGTATGCGGCCGTCGCTGAGATTCTTGCGTTCGTGTTCCGCGCGCAAGCTCGCGCTCGGCAGCAGGCAAAAGAAGGACAGGCCCGTTGAAAGTGACGAGATGCTGTTGGAAAGAGAACTAAAGAATGGCGACTAAACCAAAATTGCTGAATTCGGTAGCTGGAGGTTCCGGGGACTGGATTGTCCCGGCGCTCGCGGTCAGCATGGTGTTTGTCATGCTGATCCCGCTGCCGGCGCTGGTGGTCGATCTTCTGCTGGCCCTCAGCATTACCGCAGCGGTCCTCGTAATGCTCGTTGCGATTCAGATTTTAAAGCCGGTTCAGTTCTCTGTCTTTCCGAGTTTGTTGCTCTTGCTGACTCTGTTTCGATTGTCTCTGGGTCTGGCCAGCAGCCGGCGAATTCTCCTGCATGGCAGCGAGGGCGCGTCCGCCGCGGGACGGGTCATTGAATCTTTTGGCCAATTTGTGGTCGGCGGCAATTATGTCGTGGGCTTCGTGCTCTTTCTCGCCCTGATTGCAATCCAGTACATGGTCGTCAGTCACGGTGCCGTCCGCACTGCAGAAGTCACCGCACGATTCACGTTGGACGCCATGCCCGGCAAGCAAATGGCGATTGACGCAGACTTGAATGCCGGGATGATCGACGAGAAACAGGCTCGAGCCCGCCGCGAGCAGATTGCTCGAGAAGCGGAGTTTTATGGCGCAATGGACGGCGCCGCGCGCTTCAGTCAGCGCGACTCCCTGGCAACGATCTTAATCACCGCCATCAATATTATTGCCGGCTTCCTCATTGGAGTATTCCAGCACGGCATTCCATTCATGGAAGCCCTGAAGACCTACACCGTACTGACGGTGGGAGACGGGTTGGTCAGCATGATCCCGTCGCTGCTCGTTTCTGTCGCCGGTGCCATCGTTCTCACCCGAGCGTCGTCAGATAGCACACTCGGCACCGATCTCGGCCGGCAGTTGTTCCGCAAGAAGCGTCCGCTATGGATTGCCGCGGGCGTCATGGGAGGCCTTGCGCTCATTCCGGGCCTGCCCAAGCTTTCGTTCGTCCTCATGTCCGGAATACTCATCTTCCTGGCGCGCCGTGTCGGTCCCGAAACCTCCGGTGATCTGCCAGCGGCGGCGGCAACCGACGGCACTAAGCCTCAGGCGGCCGCGGCGCCCGGTTCCGACCCGCTCGATTCAGTTCTCAAGTTGGATGAGCTGATGCTGGAAGTCGGCTTGGGGCTGGTGCCTCTGGTCGACAGCAAGCAAGGTGGGCTGCTGCTGGGGAAGGTTCGCTCCTTGCGTAAACAGTTGGCGCAACAACTCGGATTCCTCGTGCCGTCGATCCACATTACCGACAACCTGACGCTCAAAGAGCGCGAGTACGTGATTTATTTGCGCGGTGTCGAAATCGCACGATGGGAAATGAAACGCGATTGCCTGCTGGCGATCAGCTCGCAATCATCTCCTCCGGCGTTGCCCGGTATCGACACGCGCGAGCCGGCGTTCAACGCTGCCGCCAAATGGATTTCGCCTGAGTTGCAACCCCAGGCCATTGCAGCGGGCTATGTGGTGGTGGATCACACTTCCGCGCTGGCGACACACTTGAGCGAAGTTGTGAAGCAGAACGCACACCTCCTGCTTACCCGCTCGGAAGTGAAACGCCTTATCGACAGGATTGGGGAGTCGCATCCCAAGCTGGTGGAAGAACTTCTTCCCAAACTGATGACGCTCGGTGAAGTGCAAAAAGTGCTGCAGCAATTATTGCGCGAGCAAGTCTCGATCCGCGACTTGGGAACAATTCTGGAAACGATGGTCGAGACTGCCGGGACGAATAAGAATCCAGTGGTCCTGGTGGAGGCGATTCGGCAGACGCTGGGCCGGGCGCTGGTTCGGCCACTGCTGGATGAAAAGGGAGAGCTGAAGGTGGTGACGATCGATCGTGCGATTGAAGAAGAATGCGCACGCAGCCTGACTCCTCAGCCAGTAACTTCCGGAGCTGGAACCATTCAGCCCAACATCGCGCGTCGCGTGTGCGACGGTTTGAAGACGCTCTTTGGCGACCAGGTTGTATCGGCGCCGCCAATTCTGTTGTGTCAATCTCCGGCACGCTTCCAATTGCGGAGGCTGCTGGAACCGTTTCTACCAAAAATAGTCGTACTTGCTCCTACGGAGATTCCGCCGATGGTTCCAATTCAATCGATTGGAGCTTTACGGTAAGGCAATTTAATCGAAGCAAACACGAGTCGAGGATCCCATGCTACAGGCACAAACCGCATATAAGGAACAGCAGGTAGAGGAACAAGAAGACCGCGAGCAGCTCATCATGAGAGAGCTGCCACAGGTGCACTACATCGCCAGACGAATCCATGAGCGTCTGCCCCAACAAGTGCCGTTCGAGGACTTGGTCCATGCCGGAGTCATCGGCTTGATCGAGGCGGTTCGGAGCTTTGATCCGAGCAAGTCGGTTCCGCTCAAGTCCTATGCCAAGTTCCGCATTCGCGGAGCCATACTCGACAGCCTGCGCGAACTGGACTGGGGCTCGCGCCACCTTCGCCACAAGGGCCGCCAGGTAGAAGAGGCCATTTCGAAACTGTCGAAGAAACTGGGCCGGCAGCCGGAAGAGGAGGAAATCGCCGCCGAACTCGGCATCTCCATCGAGGACCTGTATGACATTGTCCACAAAATCGACGGAGCTATTCTCGTGGGCCAGCAGGTCAGTTCGATGTTCGATCGTTCCGAGAAGCAGGATCTCATCGAGTCCGCGCCCAGTCGAGATGAAAATCCATTCGAGCTCTGCATGCGCACGGAAGTCAAAGAGAAGCTCGCCCAGGCAATTGCCACGCTTTCGGAAAAAGAGCAAATGGTCATCTCGCTCTATTACAAAGAAGAGCTGACCATGAAGGAGATCGCGGCGGTGATGCAACTGGGAGAATCCCGGATCTCGCAGCTTCATACCTTAGCTCTTCCGAAGTTGCGCGCGGCGCTGCAGAACTCGGCGCTGGACCAGGCATTGCTGTAAGAAGATTCAAGACAGAGGAAAATATGTTCGCTATGCAACGTACTCCGACGATTCTTTCGAGGTGGCGAAAGTTGGTGCCGAACTGCGCCAACATTAACTGCAAGAAGAAGACTTCGTGGCCAGTATTTGGCAACCGCCACCGAGGGTTGAACGTCGATGGCAACTGGTATTGCGGTCCAGCTTGTTTTGAGCAAACCATGAAAGGGAAGATCGGGGAGATCATGACCTATCAGGGCAGGCCGGTGAAGACGCGCACTTCGCGCGTCCCTCTCGGATTACTGCTCCTGCAACGTGGGGTCTTGACTAACGAGCAACTCAAGATCGCTCTGAAAGAGCATCGTTCGACGGAAATGAACTTCGGAGACACGGTCCAGCAGCTTGGTTTTGCCACTCCGGAACAGGTGACGGCGGCAGTTGCCGCGCAGTGGGCATGTCCGGTGTTTCCCCTGGGAGACCGGCGTCTGGAAGTTCAGGTTCGGGTTCCACGGCAATTTCTGGAACTGTACGGAATGCTTCCCGTCCATTATGCAGAGGCTGAGCGCCGGCTTCTGATCGGCTTTGTGAGCGGCGTCCAACATCAGGTTCTTTATACGATTGGGCACATGACTTCGTGCACGGTCGCTCCTTGTTTCATCACTGCCCGAGAATACGACTTACACTTGCACTCTCCCTCCACACCATTTCTTCGTGATGACGAACTTGTTTTTGAACAGATTGTGGAGAACAGCGAGATGGCGCGCATCGTTACGAACTATGCGGTTCAGCTCTCCGCGGACCGGGTTCGCGTGGACAAGTGTCGCGACTATCTCTGGGCGAGAATTTGGGGACGTACGCGGGAAATGGATCTGCTGTTCCGCGTGCGCGGCGCTTAGAGATTCGTGAGAGGTAAAGGTCGGACCATCGACTGCCGATAAGACACCTGGCAGGATGGTCCCCATGTTCGCGAAGCAGACAGACTACAAAGCGCGGCCGACGGTTGCTCTCCAGCAAGTTCTGGTGGAGTTTCCGCTCTCGCCGATTTTTTCGTTGCCAGGCGAAGCGGAGTTTTCCAGCCCCCCAGCACTGACCCATTCGTTGTTCCACCTCGAATTGCGGTTGACGGATTCCGTGTGCGACCTGCAGGCGATCACTCGGATTATTCGCAACGACGTGGGACTCACCGTGCAGCTGTTGCGGCTGGCGGCACGGATGATTGAAGAATCGCCCTCCAAAATATCTTCAATTAGTGAGCTTGTGGTCGAGGCGGGAGCGCGGAATGTGGCAGCGCTCGTGGCGCACACCCGGTCATTGCCGGATCGTCTCACACGGCATGCGGGAGGAAATGCGGCCGAGCGATTCTGGATGCATGCCAGATTGACGGCGCTAATCGCGGAAGAACTCGCCGGTCAATCGTCTGGCCAATCCTCTTCTGGTCAATCCTCTAGTCAATCCTCTAAGGTGAGCCAGGAAGAGGCCTACCTGGCCGGACTGCTATTCCGTCTTGGCGATCTTCCCTCCGTGCTCGGATGGGCGGCCATCGATTCCGCCGCGGCAAATTCCCGTGAGATCGGCGCTCGAATGGCGAAAGCTTGGGGGTTTCCCCGCGCCTTGACGGCCGTGATTGGTGGTGACCGCGAGATCTGCGGCGCTCATGGATCTCTTGCTTTGCTCGACATCGCGACCGACGCCGACATTTGGGCGTCCCGGTTGGAGTTTCTGGCGGAGCGCGAATATGAGGCTCGCCGATAAACTTCTGGCCAACTAGAACTAGGTTAGAGATACCAATGCGCGAACGTTTTGAAAAGGCCGCATCGGCGCCGGCCTAACCCGCGTCTCATTCGCGCCGCTATCCTTCTACGAATTTTCAATCACTTGCAGCGATTCCCGGGATCCTCGGTGTGGCCACCCTCTTGCTTACTCCTGTGCAGGAGTCTCTATGGACAGCGGTTTCTATGCGGCATGCACAGCACTGATGGCGCGAAGCCAGACGCTCGACCTGGTTGCGAACAACCTTGCCAACGTCAGTACTCCGGGATATCGCGCTCAGCACGATTCCTTTAGTTCACTTATTGCCGCAGCTTCCGGCGCACCGATGTCCGGACTGAATATGGCGGTAAACGACTATTCAGTTCTCGGTGACAGCCAACTCGATCTCTCCCAAGGCAGCCTGGAAAAAACGGGCAATGATCTGGATCTCGGGATTGAGGGCAAAGGGTTCTTCGCAGTTAAGACTGCCGGCGGAGAAATGTTTACGCGAAACGGAAACTTTCACGTGTCTCCGAAGGGAGAACTAGTTACTGCTTCCGGAGATCCGGTCCTCGGAAACGACAACCGTCCCATCCCGATCGTGGGCGCGCCAGTAACTGTGAGTCCGGACGGTACGATCTCCGTCAACGGTGCGCTGGCTGGCCAGTTGAAGGTCGTCGATTTTCCGGCGGGCACGCCGTTGGAGAGCGTCGGAAAAACCTACTACTCGGCGCCCGATAAGACCGCTGTTCCGGACACCGAGTCGAGCATCCAGCAGGGAATGCTCGAAGGCTCCAACGTGAATGCCGTTGCCAGTTCGGTCGAGTTGATCACAGTCCAACGCTACGCCGAACTCATGCAGCGCGCTTTAACAATGTTCCACACGGATATGAATCAGGTTGCTACTCAAGATTTGCCAAGAGTTCCTAACAACACATAAAGGAGCGGGAAATGCTTCGTGCACTCTATACAGCAGCAAGCGGGATGTCGGCTCAACAAACCAACCTCGACAACATCGCCAACAATCTTGCCAACTCCAGTACCGCAGGCTTCTACTCACGCCGGGTTCAGTTTTCTGATTTGATTTATCAGAACGTAATCATGCCCGGCGCCGCATCCACTCAGCAGACATCTATCTCTGCTGGTCTTCAGGTCGGACTCGGAACCATGCCCGCCGCATCCGAAGTGACTCAGACCCAAGGCAACTTCGCTTCGACCGGCAATCCTCTGGATCTGGCGATCCAGGGACTTGGTTTTTTCCAGGTCACGATGCCAGACGGTCAAATCGCCTACACGCGAGCTGGGTCCTTCCATCTCGACGCGACAGGAAATATTGTGACCGCGAATGGCACTCCGCTTCAGCCCAACATCACGATTCCAGCGAATGCCACCACGGTTACGGTTGGCTCCGATGGCACCGTCTCAGTTACACAGTCGGGCCAGACCGCGGCCCAACAAGTGGGAAGCATTCAACTCGCGATGTTCCCGAATCCCGGCGGCTTGAATAGTGTGGGCAACAATCTTTATCTGGCAACGACCGCCTCCGGCGACCCGATCGTAGGCGCTCCCGGATCTGCGGAAGGAATGGGCACAATCCAGCAGGGCATGTTGGAACAGTCGAACGTCGATGTGGTGGCGGAATTCGTCAACATGATCGTGGCACAGCGTTCGTATGAATCCAATTCGCGGGTTGTGACCTCGGCGGATCAAATGTTGCAGGATCTAGCACAACTCGGCCGTTAAACGGTTCAGCAATGCTAAAGGGAAAACGTACCAGCAAACTCGCGTGGACTGTCTTGGCTTTTGCGGCCGCTATTCCCGCGGCCGTGAGCCAGCCAGTCGTCGCTCGAACATCCGGCCCGGTGCAACACAGCGATGTTCAGCAGGTCGTGGACGCGCTGGCACTGGCCGGTGTTAAGGTCGCTCCGGATCAGATCGAGTTTCTGTCCGGGATTCGCAGCACGAAAGAAAGCGCAAGCATACAGGTGGTGAGCACGAGCAATAGCTCTGCTGGCACAGTCAAAGTGAAATTACGTTGCCAGGACAACCGCGAATGCCTGCCTTTCTACGTTCTGGTACACAGCCTCGACAACCTGAATGTTGGCAGCACGAGACTGAAAGCGGTTTCGGTAGTTGAAGCAGATGTGCCACAGAACGTTATTCGCGGCGGCGAACACGCAACCCTCGTTCTTGAAAGCCCCGACTCTCGTATGAGCTTGCCGGTGATCTGCCTGCAGAGTGGAGTGGTTGGCCAAACAATAAGGGTCGCGAGCCCGGATCACAGGCAGTTGTTTGACGCAGTCGTAATTGCTCCAGGAATGTTGAAAGGAAGCCTGTGAGTCACGAAAACCTTATGAAAATGGTTCCCAGATTTCGGCCGGTAATCGTTTTGTCGGCCATCGCGCTTTTGTATGGAACTGTTCTATCGGCCAGCACAAAACCGGATTCGCAAAAGTTGCGCGCGGACTACATTGCTCGCATGCAGCAGCAGTCCTCTACGCCAGAAATCACCACTTTGGGCAGCTTATATACCCCCAACGGCGCATTCACGGACATGAGCGCGGACTATAAAGCGCACCGTCTGGGCGACATCGTTACTCTTCTCGTTTCCGAAACAACCGCAGCCCAGTCCACCGGGGACGTGAACAATTCAAGATCATTCCAGGCGAATTCTGCAATGACCAACATACCTGGAACGAGCTCGCAGGCGGCGAATCCGCTGCTCGGAATGACCTCCTCAAAGACATTGAAGGGCCAAGGCGAGACCTCAACCGGTTCCAGCGTTACCGCAACCGTTTCGGCTCATGTGATCGCGCTGTTGCCCAACGGGAGCATGGTTGTCGAGGCGGAACGGCGCATCCTGATCAACAGTCAACATGAAAACTTGGTCGTGCGAGGCGTCTTGCGTCCCGGAGATGTAGGACCCAACAACTCTGCTCCGGCCACTGCATTAGCCAATCTCGAGATCGAACTGAAGGGTAAGGGTGTCGTGTCGGATTACATCGGTCGCCAGAATCCGATCATTCGGGGGTTGCTATGGCTGCTCACTTGGTAAGCCGCATCGGCCGCAACTCGCTTTCGTACAGCTGGCGCCTTACAGGGCTGCTCGCCTTATCGTGTCTTTCTCTCTTTGCTTTCGCCGCTTCGAGTAGCCCGGCAGCTACTGACGACACCCGTCATGTTTTAATTCGAGATGTCACGACGATCGAAGGCGTCCGCGAGAATCCTCTCATCGGTTACAGCGTTGTGGTCGGGCTCAACCGAACCGGAGACAGCCAGCAAACCCAGTTCACTACGCAGACTCTGGCCAACGTCTTGCAACGGCTGGGAGTTCAGGTTCCCGCCAGCACGATTCAAGTTCGCGATGTTGCCGCCGTGATGGTTACGGCCTCCTTGCCTGCGTTTGCGAGGCCGGGAACCACTCTCGATGTAACCGTCTCCTCGATTGGTGATGCCAAGAGCATCGAGGGAGGTGTGCTCTTGCTGACCTCGTTGCATGCTGCCGATGGCCAGGTGTATGCCGAGGCGCAAGGTCCGCTCACGTTGGGCGGTTATACGGTCGGTGGAAACGGCAACTCCAAGGTAGTAAATCATACGACCGTCGCCAGAGTTCCCGCGGGCGGAATCGTGGAACGCGATACGTCGATCGACCTGAAGCATCTCAAGGTTCTCTCGCTCTCCCTGCGCGATCCCGATTTCACTTCGGCGCGCGACATCGCGAGCGCCATCAACCACGAGTTCGGTAAGGAACTGGCTTCCTCTTTGGACAGTCGCCACGTAGACATCAATATCGAACAAACAGGAGTCGCTTCCGTTCCGAACCTGATTGCACAGGTGCAGAATCTAACCGTCTCCATTCACCCTCCCGCCAAAGTAGTGATGAACGAGCGGACGGGCACGATCGTGATGGGTGGAGATGTGAGGTTGTCTCCAGTTTCAGTTTTGCATGGCGATCTGACTGTCGAAGTCACAACCTCATTCGTTGTCTCTCAAGCGCTGCCTCATGCTGCAGGAGGAAAAACGGAAGTCGTTCCTGAAACTGAAATCCGGGCAAAGGACAAACCAGCCCGCTCGTTTCAGTTGAAAGAAGGCGCGAATGTCGAGGAACTGATCAACGGCCTGCACGCGATGGGCGCGACAGCACGGGATATTGTGGCAATTTTGCAGGCGATCAAAGCCGCGGGCGGATTGCAGGCTGAACTGGATGTTCTCTAAATCATGAGTGATTTTCGCATCGCAACTCAGGCAAACGGCAGCTCGGGTCTTAGCCAAGCGCAAGGCGATCTCGCAATCCAGCGCCTGCGCAACCCAGCAACGAAAGCAAGCCCATCCAAAATTGATAAGGCGGCTCACGATTTCGAAAGCATCCTGGTAGGCCAGTGGCTGGAGAAAGCAGAGAAGTCATTCGCGACAGTTCCGGGCGGCGACCCGGACAAAGATCAGGATTCGGGTCACGACCAATTCCAAAGCATCGCCTGTGAGTTCATGGCCCAGGGTCTGAGTAAGAGTGGTGGTTTCGGTATCGCCGCAATGATTAGTAAGCATCTGGCAGCCACCGAGGCAAATTCGGCGGATAAAGGCCCGAAAATAGTTTCCGGCAGCTCGCCTCATGCTGCAGGGAACGCCGCTAACTTTAAGAGCGATAAGTAGTTACGGGATCGCGAACTTTAGCTGGCTGGACTAAAGTTTCCCGAATGAAGGGCCGATAAGAGTTCGCCAGCGAAACTATGAGGATTCGATTATGAGAATAGGATTAAACAATCCCGACCCGCAATCGGTTCCGACCGAACAGGCGTCGATCACGGCTGACCAGGTGAAGAAACCATCGACGGCTGCTATCAACCAGTCGCAGCCAGCGCCGACGTCAATCAGCGCAGGCGAGACCAGCGGCTTGTCGCAGGACCGAGTGACGCTCAGCGCTCTTGCCTCGCAGGCCCTCGGATTGCCCGAAGTCCGGCAGGGTGCGGTGGCCAGCTTGCGGCAGAGCATTCACAACGGCCAGTACAAACTCGACCCGAGTTCGATCGCGGACGCCATGCTGCGCGGTCGGCAGAGTTCGCAGCAGGCACAACGATAGGGCTCGAGAGAGTTAACCATGCTGACATCCGATGCAAGCCGCAGGCAGGAACAACTTGAGCATCTCGCTCAGGTGCATGCGCTCGCGCAGGCGGTTGCATCCGCGATCTCAGCCATTGAGAAAAACGACTTAAAACAGTTTGAGATCCATTTGGCGGCGCAGGAAAGGATCTGTAACCGGCTTTCCAGCCCGAAGTGGATGCCGCCGTCAACTGCGAAACAAAAGGCGGTTGACGGCAAAAATTCCGATACGCAGTTGTTACAGGAAATTCGCGAAGCCTACATCGCGCTGGCACAGCTCAATCGCGTGTATGCGGCATTGTTGAAACGCGCCCGCAAATCAATCGGCCAGATCGCCGCGGTTTATCGCATCGGCGGACAGGGCTATGGTTGCGAGCGCTCCCCTTTGCCACAGCAAAAAACTTGGTCTTGCGAGGTATAACAGCATGGGATCGTTGTCATCCTCAATGTGGATCGCGGCGCAGGCCCTCGATGTGGATCAGGGGGCCCTGGATGCCACCTCCAACAACATCGCCAATCAGAACACTCCGGGATACAGCCGCGAAGTGCCAGTTCTCACCGAAGGGGCACCGACCGTGGAAGGAGACGTCACCTACGGCGGCGGCGTGGAGCTGCAGCAAGTTCAGAGTGTCACCGATCAGCTTCTGCAGATTCAGATTTCCGATCAAAATCAGCAACAAAGCAGTGCGCAGACGCAGTACAACGCGCTGCAACAGGTGCAGGAGCTTTTCTCAAATCCCACCTCCGGCATCGGGGCAGACTTCACTTCGTTCTTCAATAGTCTCAGCCAGCTTTCCACCGATCCCACGAGCATTCCGGATCGTCAGGCAGTGCTGACATCGGCGCAAAACCTCGCCACCTCTTTCAATTCGACCGAAGCGAGTCTGGACTCGATCCAGTCCGGACTGAACCAGTCGGTCTCGCAAAACGTAACCCAGATCAATTCTCTGACCGCGCAGATTGCCCAGATCAATGGCCAGGTCGGGCAGATGCAAAAGTTGGGCGAGGATCCCGGCAATCTCGGGGATCAGGAAACCCAGCTCATTCAGCAGCTGTCGCAATTGACCAACGTCAACCAGATCCAGACGGAAAACGGCTTAACCTTGACCACTGGAAACGGAACGCCTTTGGTGGTCGGCGATCAGAGCTTTGCTCTCACGACGACGGCCGGCCCGAATGGCATGACGGATGTTTCTTCTCAAGGTCAAGACATCACCAGCTCTCTTCAAGGTGGAGAACTGGGCGGCAACCTCCAGATGCGAGATACGGTGATTCCAGGTCTGCTCAGTCAACTGGACAATCTAGCCAGTCAATTCTCCACGAGTGTGAATGCGGCTCAGGCTACGGGCTACGACCTGAACGGGAATGCGGGGCAGCCGCTTTTCTCTGATACCTCCGGACCTGGAGCAGCCAGCAATCTAACGGTTGCCATTACCGACCCAAATCTAATCGCCGCCAGCTCTGATGGAACGCAGGGAAGCAACGGCAATGTTGCCAATCTTTTGGCGGTGCAAAATCAGGCGCTGCCTGGCGGCGAGGACCCACTCGACACTTACTCGAGCCTGGTGTCTCAGACGGGAAATCTCACTGACCAGGCGCAGGCCGAAGTAACCGCCAGCACGGCGAGCCTGAATAACCTCAACAACCAACTAGGCTCAATCTCAGGAGTCAATCTTGATGAGGAGACCACCAACCTCATGAACTACCAGCGAGCCTATGAGGCGGCAGCTCGCGTCGTAACTACCGTGGATGCATTAACCCAATCTGTCCTTGATATGGGCTCAGGAGTGACTGCGGCACCATAAACTTATGCGCGTAAATCCAAATTACACACCCAGCATTCTCGCGGACCTCGGGCAAACGGAAACCCAGGAACAGACCTACACGGAGCAACTCGCTACCGGATTACGGGTCAACATGCCCTCTGACGATCCTGCGGCCGCCGCCGCAGACGTGCAGAACCAGGCACTCCAGAGTCAAACCGATCAGTATCTCCAGAATACGAGCAACCTTGATGGGTTGATGCAGACCGCCGACTCCGCACTCAGTTCCGTTATCACTTCTCTGAACCAGGCAATTTCTCTGGGAGTCCAGGGCGGCAATAGTGATTTGACTACGGCAAATCAGCAGGAACTTGCGGAGCAAGTCCAGACTATTCAGAGCCAGATCGTGCAACTGGCCAACACCTCCTACCAAGGGAGTTACATCTTTGGCGGGACAGCGACCCAATCCGCCCCATACACTCTGGATTCGACCCAGCCCGATGGAGTGCTTTACAACGGGAACTCCGGAGTGAACAACGTAGAGGTTGCGCCGGGAATGAATCTCCAGACCAACCTCCCCGGAAGCCAGGTATTCCAGGGCGCCGGTGGGAGCATCATGGGTGCCCTGCAACAACTGGTTACTGCGCTGCAGAGCGGCAATACAACTAGCATCGGGACCGCGACCACGCAAGTGGGCACCGCGCTTAGCTATGTGTCCCAGCAGCGCGTCTTTTACGATAGTGGAATCAGTCAACTCAATTCGAACCAATCGTACTTACAGCAAGAGCAAGTAAATCTGCAAACTCAGGAGACCACCCTGGTGGGCGCCGACATGGCTGCAGCGGCAACAGGTCTGTCTCATGCGCAGACCCAGCAGAGTGCGACCCTGGCGGCCCTCGCGCAGATTATCCCCCAGAGCTTGCTGAACTACCTCAAGTAGGGGTGAAATCGTCCGCGTGGCGGGCCACACATTACGGGGATGCCGACCCGGTCTTCAGAGATCGGCGCAGAGCACACCTCTGCTCTGTCTTGTTTTGTCTTTCTTCTTGCCTACCCCCTTGCCTACCCTCCAGTCCGTGTCCGATGCGGTGTCCGACGGCCGCTACGCCTGATTCCCGTAAGTCTTTCGGAGTTTGCGGCCCGCTCTCAAATAACCATTATTGAACTCATCCTTTCAGGCAGCCTTATACCACCTCAGTGGGGTTGCTCAAAATTGGCCGAACTGAAATAATTCGTCGGCCCTGAGGTGAGGAGCGCCACAGTTTGTAAGGGTATAGGTATAGATTAATGATAAGGAGACTTGGCGCGATACTTGGTTAGAGTCGTACTTCTTCTTGGCGCATTGACCACTGATCATTGATCGTTGATTGACAGCACCGACGGGCTAGATTGGGCACGATGGGTGTTCCTGTTGAGAAGCTTCTTTCAAGGGAAATTCCGCTTCATGCGATCCGCAGTCATCTGCGTTGAGCTCTCCTTTATCTTCCTGTTCTTCACCTACTCGGTATTTGGGATCGACGCCAAAGAGCCCAAGCGGGTTCTTATCCTTTATTCCTTCGACAAGGAGGAAGGCATTTACTCCGGGTTTGATGAATCTCTGCATGACCGATTGAGAACGCAGCTACCCGATCGAGTGGAGTTCTACACCGAGTATCTGGATCTGGTGCGATTTCCCGATCCTGAGCACCGTAACAACCTGGTCAAATTGCTGCAACTGCGCCTTGCCGGGAAAAAATTGGATCTGATCATTCCGGTGTCGTATTCGGCTCTGGACTTTCTTCTGAGCACGGGAGAAGATCTTTTTCCCGGAACGCCGATTGTTTCGCTCTTCAATGATCGGAGGCTTGGCGACGTAAAAAGAAGGATGGAACAACATCCTTTGTTTACCGGCGTGGAGGGCAAAGATGAGCCGGCGGAGACAGTCGATCTGGCTTTACGGCTTCAGCCTGATACGAGTAACGTAGCGGTTATTGTCGGAGACTCCCAGCTTGAAAAATTCTGGCTGGGGCAATTGCAGGCCGATCTTGCCGCTTACGAAAAAAGAGTCACGTTTACCTACCTGACACACCTGCCATTGGACTCCCTCCTAAAAAAGGTGGCAGATCTGCCGCCTCATACCATCATCCTTTACTCCTTTTACTTTCAAGATGCCGCTGGTCAGTTCTTCCTTCCGGAAGAAGCGCTTAATTCCATTGTGAAAGCCAGTCACGTACCCGTGTATGGAACTTACCTGCCGTATGTGGGACATGGGGTCGTCGGCGGGCGCATGGAAGACCCCAAAGTGATAGGTGCGGAGACTGCGGATTTGGCGCTGCGGGTCCTCAACGGCGAGAGAGCCTCGGACATGCCCCTGTCGGTCGATTCGTCGAATCGTGACACTATCGACTGGCGGCAATTGAGTCGTTGGGGAATCAGCGAGGGCCGCTTGCCGCCGGGCAGCATCGAGTTGTTCAAAGAACCCTCGATCTGGGACCGCTATCGGGCGTACATCCTCGGATTGATCCTCCTTCTATTTTTCCAGGCATTTCTCATCCTCGGCCTGTTGCTGCAACGCCGTCGCCGCCACATAGCGGAGAAGCGGTTGCTGAGCGAGAAGGCATTCTCGGATGCCGTGATCGAGAGCCTGCCAGGCGTCTTCACTATGTTGGACGAGACGTTCAAGACTATACGCTGGAATAAGAACGCAGAGCGGTTTGCCCGTTATCGTCCGTTCCATGAGCGGCTGGCTAATGTTGCCGAGAAATACAAGGATCGTGCGCAGCGCGCGATTCGCGAGGTTTTTGAAAAAGGATATGCCCAAACCGAAATCGAGATGTTGGGGAAGAACGACACTACGGCGTACTTTCAATACAACGCACAGGGTGTGGAACTCGAAGGCAAGCGGTACGCGATCGGGGTGGGAATTGATATTTCCGACCGCAAGCGAGCTGAGGATGAACTTCGGCTCAGCGAGGCACGGTTCTCCAGTGCTTTTGAGCACGCGCCAATCGGCATCGCCCTGGTTGCACCTGACGGGCGCTGGATCAAAGTAAATCGTGCTCTCTGCGAATTGCTCGGCTATACATCCGAGGAATTGCAAACCAAGACTTTCCAGGAGGTGACACATCCGGACGATCTGCAAACCGATTTGAACTATGTGCGCCAGATGCTGGCTGGCGAAATTCTGTCTTATCAGATGGAGAAGCGCTATTTGACAAAATCCGGGCGCATGGTATGGATCTGGTTAAGCGTTTCTCTGCTCCGCGACAGCGAAGACCAGCCACTCTATTTCATCTCTCAGATTCAGGACATCACCGAACGCAAGCGCTCCGAGCAAGAACTGAAGAACGCGGAGGAGCGGTTCGCCAAGGCATTTCGGAGCAATCCCGAGGGATTCATCATTAGTACACTCCGAGAGGGGCGTATCCTGGAGGCCAATGACGCATTTCTCAGCATGATGGGCTGCGAGCGTGAGGATCTTATCGGCAGGACAACCCTGGAGTTGGCAATCTGGGAGGGCTCGGAGGAACGCTCCGCCATTGTTCGAAAGCTTCTCGCTGCGGGATCAATCAGAGAAGAGGATGCTAGGTTTCGAACGAGGGATGGGAAGATTCGACAAGTCCGGCTCTCCGCCGAGGTCATTCAGCTTCAAAACGAACTCTGCATATTAGGTCTCTCACGGGACGTCACGGAGCAGAACCTTCTGGAAGCTCAATATCGTCAAGCTCAGAAAATGGAGGCCGTGGGAAGGCTGGCAGCCGGCGTTGCCCACGACTTTAACAATCTTCTGGGGGTCATCATCGGTTATAGCGAACTTCTAATTTCAGGCCTTGCAGCAGATTCCGCGTCGCACAGACGGCTCGAAGCGATCAAACAAGCGGGGCAGCGTGCGGCGGCATTGACCACGCAATTGCTCGCCTTCAGTCGCAAGCAAACCCCGCAGCCCCGCGTAGTGAATCTGAATTCCGTGGTTAAGGAAACTGAAAAACTGCTGCGTCCGATGCTCGGGGAAGATATCGAGCGCGCGGTTGTTCTCGATCCCGATATTGGACAGGTCAAAGTCGATGCCGGGCAGATTGTTCAAGTCCTCATGAACCTGGCAGTCAATGCTCGTGATGCGATGTCCCAGGGCGGCAAGCTGATCATCGAGACCGCCAATGCGGAGGTAGATGAGGGAACTATAGGGGAAGAAATTCCCGTGCGCCCGGGCCGCTATGTGATCTTGAAGGTCCGAGACACTGGCACCGGAATGGATGAGGAAACAAAGGCTCGCATCTTCGAACCGTTTTACACCACCAAGACCGCTGAGAAGGGGACCGGCCTCGGGCTGGCCACGGTTTATGCCATCGTGGAGCAAGCCGGCGGCAGCATTCTCGTCGATACTGGCCTGGGGAACGGTACGACCTTCACGATCTACCTGCCGCGAGTCGATGAAGTGGTGGAGGTGCTCGCCGCACAGTCTGCGCCAACCAAGCCGGAGCGGTCGTCCGGAACCATTCTCCTGGTGGAGGATGAACTGGGATTGCGCAGCGTTATTGATGAGAGTTTGCGGCAGGAAGGTTACACAGTGTTGCTGGCCGAGAATGGGATGGATGCACTTGATGTTGCCGCTAGGTACCAGGCACCCATCCAGTTATTGATCACGGACGTGATCATGCCGTCGGTGAGTGGTCCGCAGTTGGCCCAGTCTTTGAAGGCCCTGCGGCCGGAGACGCGTGTACTCTACATCTCCGGATACACGGCGGATAAGTTCGCTGACTATCCCGAGTTGGATCCCGAGTTGGCGCTGCTGCAAAAACCGTTCAAGTTGGTTGATCTTGGACAGAAGGTTCGTGACGTCCTGAACGGCGCCGAAGTGTCCGCGAAGCAAGCCGTGACCAGGTCGTAAGATCCGGCTATGCTCGGAGCTAGGCCGACCAGTTCTTGGAAATGAAATCGCCACCGCCAGCGGCCGCAGCCATGGCTACCGACGGCTCCGTCGGGTGAACTGAGGCCACAGGTTCCGTCGCACGGTATGCCGGACCCAAGTTTGGCTGATCGACCTGCTGCCACGCCTGGCGAACATCAAGCACAAGCTCAATTTGCTGCTTGAGGATTTCTGGACTACTTTTCAGCTGTGCTTCGAAGATCTTTGAACGTAGAGCGGAATAGAACGCGGAGAAATGTTTTGCCGCATCCCCGCCATTTTCGTGGTCCAGCGATCCTTCCAGCTGCTGTAGCACAAGCAGCGAGTGTTTGATTTCCTCGCTCCGCCTCTCGATATCCCGATCGGCGAACGCGGCAATCGCCTGCTCCAGATCATGGATGAGAAGATCGTAAAGAATGATGACGAGTCCGACCGCAGTGGCATTTTGCGCCGCAGCCCTGAGGTACATGCGTTCCGTTTGACTTTTTTTCATGATGAGCTGCTCGACGTTGTCGGATTACCGAGTTCGGCGTTGATTTGTGCCTCTTCCTCCGGTATTTGCTGCAATGTTATATCGGCCTGGTTGTATTCGGCCGTGAGCAGCGTCTGCTGGGTGCTGAGGTAACTCTGGAAATTGTTGATCTGATCCTGCAAGTCCGAGTTTTCGCTGCTGATGCTTTGTAGATCAATCGTGAAAGCCCCGGTGGCCGGGTCTGTCAGAGTGGTCAACTGGTTGTTGAGGAACGACGCGAAGCCGTTCGAAGATGTCCCTTGCATGAAAGTTTGGACGGCGGCAAAGTTATTTTGTACGGCGTTATCGAGTGTGGCACTGTCCAAGCTCAGCGTGCCATCTGTGTTCATGGTGATTCCGAGATCGGCCAGAGTCGAAACTCCGGTGCCCCCGTTGGTATAGCCTGCGATGGACAATAAGCTGTCCTGCAATATCTGCACGCTGCTGTCACCGGCCAGTGGGCCTTCCTGATTGTTCGCGTTCACCGTGTACTGAGTGTTTACGTCGCCAATGGCGGTGTTATAGGCGCTCACAAAATTGGTGAGGGCTTGCGACACTTGGTCGGTATCAGGCGCAATGCTTACGGTGACTTGCCCTCCCGGAGCGGCGCCCACGAGATTCAAAGTCAAGCCGCTGACTGCTCCAGTGACCGTATTCGACGCACTGTCGATCGGAATTCCGTCGACCGTAAGAGATGCGTCCTGTCCTGTCGAGACTTGGGTGAAGCCCAGGCCGGTGGCGCCACTGATGGTGAAACCGTTGGCCGCGCCGGTGGTGTTGCTCACGATCGCCAGACGCGATCCACTCGAATCGTTGATCACAGTGGCGGTCACGCCAAGATTCTGTGTGTTGATGTAACTGGCGAGATCGTCGAGCGTGTTTACGCCGCTGCCAATCTGGATCTGGGTGGCCGGGCCCGTGCCCACCTGCAAAGTGAAACTGCCGGGCGTCAGGTCGGTGCTGCTACTGGCCACGGAGTCCGAATACGCCGATGCGGCGGAAGCGATATTGTTGACGACTACCACGTGAGTTCCAGAGGCCGTGCCGGAAGCGGCGGATGCCTGTACAACGTCCGTATCCGAAGACGTAGCGGTCATCGAGGCCAAGGCACCCAAAGGATCCGACAGTGCGGTCAAACTGGTCTGCAAATTGTCGACATCCGTCTGTATCCCGTCAAGGTCAGCGGACTGTGTGTCCAATCCCTGCTGTTGCGATTCCCACTGCAGCTCTGGAGTTTCGAGCGCAGACATTTCCGCGGCGACTGCGGAAGTAACATTTATTCCAGAAGAGGATGACCCCAGCGCAGACAACAGCGAACTCAGATTTACACCGGAGACAGAACTCATAAATGTGAATACCCCCTTCCACCAAACGACCAACTAAAAATAAAAACTAGAATGGTGGGACCCGTCGATCCCACCATTCCCTCAGCTTACGTCAGCTTAGCCCTGGAGCAGTTTCAGTACGCCCTGCTGCATCTGTTCCGACTGTTGCAGCGCAGCGATACCGGTCTGCTGCAGGATGGTGAACTTCGAGAGATTTGCAGTCGTCGTCCCGATGTCCGCATCCATGATTCCGCTCTCAGCATTCTGCACGTTGGTGATCTGGTTGTTCATGACGTTGGTAGCCGCCTGGAGCTGGTTGGAGCTGGCTCCGAGGTTGCCACGCAGCGCCGCGACAGCCGCGATCGCCGAGTTGATGTCAGTCAGCGCGGTCCCGGCAGCAGCGGCGGTGGTCAATGCCGTGCCGTTCAGGGTCAAGCTGGTTGCGCTAACCGCAGCCATATTGACCGTGATGCTCGAGGTGCCAGCGGTGCTGGAATCGCTCATGAAAACGGTCAGTGTGCCGGACCCGAAAACTGCCTGGCCGTTGTAGGTCGTGGCCGCACCGATCGTGTTGATTTCGCTCTGGATCGACTGATACTCGTTGTCAAGAGCAGTGCGCTGCGAGTTGCTCACTGTGCCCGAAGCCGACTCGGTGGCCACGGTGACAGCCTGGTTCAACAGCGTGGTGATCTGCGACAGGGCGCCATCGGCGACCTGCAGCATGCCGACTCCGTCGGTGGCGTTCTGCACCGACTGGGTCAGAGCGGTTACGTTCGCTTCCAAACCGTTGGCGATGGCCAAGCCGGCCGGATCATCTGCGCCGGAGTTGATGCGTTGGCCGGTGGAAAGCTGCTGCAGAGTGCTGTTCAGAGACATCTGCGTCGAGTTCAACGAGTTCTCTGCTTGCAGTGAAGAAATGTTATTCAGGATGCTTAACATGGTGAATCTCCTTCATTCGAATTCCACCTGCGCCGAGGGTGCGGCCCGTTTCTAACGTCTCGAAGGTCGAGAACCGCCCATTTGAGCAGGAGGTTTGTTTTTGACCGGCTATCTATCGGCACATTGCTGGTTTACCTTAATCAACCCGGTCACATCAGTAACCAGCTTCGAGTTACTTGAAACTGGAATCCGAACGATTTGTTCCTCATCTCTCATCTTTCTCTAATTCATGGCAGACGACCACGACTGCCGCTGTTCCTACAGAGACTGTTCAGTGCCGGATCGCGCAGGGGTGAATTCGTCATTAGTATCGAGAGTCCTTTTCGATGCTTCAGCGTGCGCCTGGCGTAACTCCGGCGATTCCGGAAACAATTGCAACCCCCGCGACAGAATGTCTTCTGCCTGTCTCCATTGCTTAAGTTGAGCGCGGATGCTCGCGGCTCGCAGGAACAGCTTCGGATGTCCCATGATCCGGGTGAACCGTTCCGCAACCTCCGCTGCTTCTTCCAACCTGCCAGCCATGATGCAGCCCTTCAAAAGCCGGTCGTTATTGGCGTGCACATCGGGGAGAGCCCGGGCCGCATGCCGTAACTTGGTCAGTCCGCTGCTCTTTTGGCCTAGCATCACTTCTGTGTATCCCAATTTGCTTTCCAGCAAGGGATTATTCCCCGACAGTTTCAACGAACGCTGATAGGCCATTCGGGCTTGTTTGTATTGGCCGACGCCGTACAGGGCGTCTCCTCTGAGGTCTTCGCGCAAAGCGACGCTGCTGCCCGCCCTCTTGTCTTGTTCCAAGGCGTGCAGAGCTTCCCGGTATCGCTCCAGCTTGAGGAAGGCCATCCCGGTGAAAAGCCAGGGCTCAGGCGCCGTTGGGTTCAGCGTCAAGGCGCGCTCAAAGCAGCGCAGGGCTTCTTCGGTGCGGTTGAAGCACTCAAATTCGTGGAGACCAAGCTGGGTCCAGGCCACACAATCGTCAGGTTTTTCCTCGGCCTTAGAGCGCAGCAGATCAAGATAGAAGGCACTCTTCTTTTCTCTGGCCTCCTGATCGACGAGTTGTCCAAAGTGGTGAATGAAAAAGTTCGCGACCGGGAGCTTCAAGCCCAACGCCTTGATCTGGTCCTCGACTAGCTCATGGATCCGGCCGGCAAAATAAATCCCAGGATGCTTCCGGAATAGCCTGCAGTTTTCGTGGGCGATGTAGGATGGCGCCCTTTTGGCCCGCTCATGCCGGTAATCGTTGGGTACGCCGATACGGTCCCATCCGCGATTGAACCGGCTCAACATGTAGTTGCGAATGGGCGTGTTGTATCCACCCACATCCGCGGCGCCAAGCAGCCCTGGGATGTTTCGTTTGGCGTCGCGGTCCAATTCCTCGTCCGCGTCGAGCACAAGCACCCAGTCCGTGGTCATGGGCGCCAGCGCGGCGTTGCGAGCTTTGGCGAAATGGTTCTCCCAGGGGAATGAAACGATGGTTGCGCCGAATTCACGGGCAATGTCGCAGGTGTTATCCGTGCAGCCGGTATCCGCGATCACAATCTGACTCACAACCTTATGAGCGCTTTCGAGGCACGGACGAATCGTGTCGGCTGCGTTCTTCACGATCATCGAGAGTCCTACAGTTGGCATGCGCCGCCTCGCAAAACATTAGAGCTTGATTTG
This sequence comes from uncultured Acidobacteriota bacterium, assembly GCA_963758005.1. GTDB lineage: Bacteria > Acidobacteriota > Terriglobia > Terriglobales > Acidobacteriaceae > Sulfotelmatobacter. The sequence goes on along the minus strand of CAVWTR010000013.1, from coordinate 295,746 downwards.
AAGAAGGCATCCCTCCGGATGCCTTTGGTGCGGTTGATTGCATGTGTAGTACCAGAACTGGGCAATGCCCTGGACTCGTGTCCGCTGGGTGCTCGAAAATCTCGAGCAACGATGCGGAATGTCTTCAGCCAGCGCCTTGCCGGACTGCTTGCGAGTTAGACCAAAATGAGGCGACTGAATTGCATAGACAAGGGCCAACGGCTTGCGGTGCCTGAAGATAAGGCTCGCTGTCCGTAGTGAGCCCGCGGTGGGGCACGTCAAGTGAATGGGAAGTGAATGCGGGAAAACAGATGAGCAGATTTCATATCACGCTGGTCCGTCCGGATGGATACCTCCATGCCGAAGCCTTCCGCGAAGTTGCGGAGACCCTTAAATTCGGGCTGCAAAGCCTCGGCCACACCGCGCACATCCAGGAAAATGCCGTCGATGCGATGGCGACTAATATTTTGCTGGGAGCTCATCTGCTTACGCCCGACGAGGCCTTGATTGTTCCTGCCGGCTCCGTTGTGTACAACCTGGAGCAACTCCGCGGACCAAGTCTGCCCAAACATTTTTACGAGCTTGGCATCCGCCATCAGGTATGGGATTACAGCTTGAACAACCTGAAAACCTGGGAGGTCCTGAGGTGTGCGCGTCCCCCGATCCACGTTCCCCTCGGATATGTACCGGAACTAAGCCGCATCCCAGCCTCGAAAGTCCAAGACATCGATGTCCTCTTCTATGGTTCGTTAAATGACCGCCGAAGCCGCATCCTGCAAGCGTTGAAAGATAGCGGAGTTAAGGTTCACACAGTGTTTGGGGTATACGGCAAAGAGCGCGACACGCTCATCGCCCGGTCGAAGATCGTCCTGAACGTTCACTTCTATAGCGCGAAGATTTTCGAAACCGTTCGTGTGTCTTACCTTCTCGCGAACTCGAAGGCTGTGGTGAGCGAATGTTCCGCTGAGACAGAGATTGAACCGGGTCTAAGCTGATGCTGTATTGGGTGTCCCGTACGACTCGCTTGTGGAGGGTTGCCTCTCGCTTCTGCAAGACGAAAAGAAACGTCATCGGCTGGAAACTCGCGGATTCCAACGGTTCTCTCAGCGAAAGGAATCTGAAATCTTGAGCAAAGCACTGCAGGAAACCGGACCAGCTGCATGTATGTTTGGCGCCGAATTTCCCAAGAAACTGAACATGGGCAGCGGAAAAGACTGGCGCGAAGATCACTTCAACGTTGATGTCGATTCCTACTGGCAACCGGATACTGTTCTGGACTTCAACCATCCTCTGCCCATCGGGAAGCCGCTCGAAACCGACCGCTTCGGCACGATCATGCTGGAAAATAACTCGTTCGACGAGATCATATCCAACGATTGCCTGGAGCATATTCCCAGTCTGATGACGGCGATGACCTCCTGTCTGAATCTGCTCAAGGTCGGTGGCCTGTTCCGCATCAGTGTGCCCTATGACCTTTCCTGGGGCGCGTGGCAGGATCCCACGCACGTGCGCGCATTCAACGAGCGCAGCTGGCTCTACTACACCGACTGGTTCTGGTACATGGGCTGGACGGAAGCACGTTTCGATCTCGCACAGTTCGACTTAAAACTGAGCGCAGTCGGCGAAGCGCTGCAGAAGAAGCAAGTAAAGGGCGAGGACCTCGTCCGCTACCCTCGGGCGGTTGACCATATGGCCGTGGTGTTGCGCAAACGGTTGTTGACAGAGGCCGAGAAGCAGCAGGTAGAAGTCTATATGAAGCGTCCGAATCGCCGGGCTGCAGCTGCAGGTCACGGCGGGGGCGCGGGCGAGAAATAAGTCGTTGGCGGGGTGGACACTGGCAGGTTAGTTCCCGGTTAGAACGAAACGAGCGCATTCGCTATTCCAGTACAGAGTTACGGGCGCCAAATTACTTCGGTACAAAGTCGAAGCGCCCCCCACTCCAGAAGAATCCCACAATTGCCGATTAGTGGGCGGGTCCCCGCGGTCTGCCTGCCTCTCGGACTTAACAGAGGAATGTCGTGATTCGACTTACGCGTTTGAACAGTCAACCGATCACCGTGAACTCTGATCTGATCAAGTGTGTCGAGAGCAATCCCGACACGGTGATCACGCTGGTGAGCGGGGACAAGATTTTAGTCCATGAGACTACGGATGAGGTTATTGCGCGAGTGATCGAGTTCCGGCGCGCTGTAATCGCCGGATTGCCGATCGGCGCTGGGGCCGGAGCCGCAATGGGAGTCACGAGCCGCACATCGCTGGAGCACATGATCAACCCGCCTGCAGAAGGAAGATCTCGTGGATAAGAGCACGATTGTTGGAATATTCCTTGCAGTCGGAGGAATTCTGGCGGGTTTGCTGCTGGAGGGTGGAAAGATCGCCCAGATCCTGCAGCCCACGGCTGCCATGATCGTGCTGGGTGGAACGATCGGTGCGGTAATGGTTCAGTTTCCGCTCTCTACGGTGCTGCGCGCATTCAAAGGACTGTGGTGGGTTTTTTTTGACAAGGCTGAAGACCCGAAGCAGTTGGTTGCGACGTTGGTTGGTTTTGCGCTGCGTGCGCGCAAGAACGGAATCGTCTCGCTCGACGTTGAACTACAAGCCATCACGGATCCTTTTCTAAAAAAAGCATTGATGCTTGCGGTCGACGGCATTGAACCGGACGAACTGCGCAAGATGATGGAACTGGAACTCGATAACCAGGCGGAACATACAGAAAAAATCGCCCAGGTATTCGAGTCGGCAGGCGGTTTTGCGCCCACCATCGGAATTATTGGAGCCGTTCTCGGTCTCATTCAAGTCATGCAGCATCTCTCGAACATCGACGAGGTCGGGAAGGGAATTGCGGTTGCATTTGTTGCGACCATCTACGGCGTGGGATCGGCCAACCTTCTCTTTTTACCGTCTGCCGGCAAGCTGAAGATCAAGGGACGTGAGGACCTAGTCTTGCGCGAAATGACTCTGGAAGGTGTTGTCTCGATTCTGGAAGGCATGAATCCACGCATTCTCGAGACGAAGCTGCTGGGATATCTGGTCGATCAAGAACAGCCGGAGCCACAGCCCGCATGAGCCGCAGAAGACAAAAGCAGGCGCACGTGAACCATGAACGGTGGCTGGTCTCCTACGCCGATTTCATCACGTTGCTGTTTGCATTTTTCGTAGTCCTTTACTCCACTTCCCAGATGGACAACAAGAAAGTTGTTCAGGTCTCGGCCGCTATTCACGGCGCCTTTCAGCAGTTGGGTGCGTTCACCGGCAGCGCTCAGGGATCTGCCCTCAGCGTCGAAGCCGCCGCTCCTGGCCCGGTACAGCCCGGCCCGGTACAACAGATTCTGGAGCCGGAGAAACTGGCCGGCGGTGCGGGCGGAGCCGGAGTGGACGTCGATCAACTCAAACGAGAACTGGAAGAGGCGCTAGGAGACCAGATCAAGCGGCATGAAATCGAAATGCGGGTGACGCCGGAAGGACTCGTGGTCAGCCTTCGCGAGGTCGGATTCTTTGCCAGCGGAACCGCGGAACTGCTTCCGGATGGACAGGCTCCTCTAGCCCGTATCGCAAACATTCTTAATGCCAAGGGATTTCAGATTCGAGTGGAAGGGCATACCGATAACGTACCGATCCACAAGAACGGGTTCAAATCGAATTGGGAACTCTCGACCGCGCGCGCTACCGAAGTGGTCGCATTACTCATCGAACGGTATGGCTTCGATCCGACGCAGGTTTCAGCCGCGGGTTACTCCCAATATCGTCCGCTCGGAAGCAACGACACCGAAGCGGGGCGAAGAACCAACCGTCGTGTCGATCTGGTTGTCGTTTCCCATACCAGTCCGCATAAAGATCTTGCGGAACAACCCGCTGTTCCGGCGCGGAGGGAGAACTAGACCGCCATGTTTTCAATTATTGGCATTCTGATTGTCATTGCCGCTATCATGGGTGGCTACTTGATGGAGCATGGAAATGTAAAAGTCCTGCTTCAGCCGGCCGAACTCCTCATCATCGGCGGAGCGGCGTTGGGTACGGTGTTGATCGCGAATCCGCTCCACATTCTCAAGAAAATTGCATCCGGCGTAGCGGGCGTGTTTGGCGGATCCAAATTCACCAAGAAGCGATACATCGAATCCCTGAAGATGATGTACGAACTCTTCAACAAGGCGCGCAAGGAAGGGTTGATGGGACTTGAGTCCGATGTGGACGAGCCCTCCAAGAGCGCGGTGTTTTCTAAGCATCCACAATTCTTAAAAGACCACCACGTGCGCGATTTTGTTTGCGACACGCTTCGCATGGCAGTTACAGGCTCGGAACCGTTCGATCTGGATCAACTTCTCGATCTCGATATGGAAGTACATCACCACGACGCCGGCCAGCCCATCGCCGCTCTGAGCAGCATGGCGGACTCGCTGCCCGGCTTGGGTATCGTGGCTGCGGTCCTTGGCGTCGTGATCACCATGGGCGCCTTGGGAGGGCCCCCGGAAGAAATCGGTCGCAAGGTTGCAGCGGCCCTCGTGGGTACATTCCTGGGCATCCTGCTCTGTTACGGGTTTGTGGGCCCACTCGCGGCGAATATGGCCAAGACCGCCGAGGACGAGCGTGCGTACCTCTACGTTCTTCGCGTGGTGATGATCACTTTTCTGAAAGGGACCGCGCCGATCATGGCCGTGGAGGCCGCCCGGCGCGCCATTCCAGGGCATGTTCGTCCCTCCTTCCAGGAAGTCGAAAAAGCGTGCCGCGGCACCGGCGGAGACGCGGCTGCTGCGGCATCGGCTTAGAGCACGGGAATCGACATGGCAACCCGTCCCATCATCGTTATCAAGAAGAAGGTTAACCATGGCGGACACCATGGCGGCGCCTGGAAGGTTGCCTATGCCGACTTTGTGACCGCGATGATGGCATTGTTCATCGTGCTCTGGCTGATGAATTCCAGCAAGCAAGTGCAAGAGGCGATCGGAGGCTATTTCAAAGACCCATCCGGGAATTCAAAGAAAGTCGGTACGGACAAGCGCGGCTCGGGCGAGAACTTCATGCTGAAGAAAGAGGACATGCCCAAGCTGAAGGAGCAATTGCAAAAAGCAGTTCAAAAGCTCGACGACTTCGACAAACTGAAAAATCAAATCCAGATGACGGTTACCGGAGAAGGTTTGCGGATCGAACTACTCGAGTCCGCCTCCGGAACATTTTTCGGGAGCGGCAGCACCGTACCCAATCAGGATGGTAAAGAGTTACTGGTTTTGCTGGCCGCGGAATTGGGGAAACTTCCCAACAAGCTTTCCATCGAGGGGCATACCGATTCCAAGCCTTACGCCGGCGCGCGCGGCTATGGCAACTGGGAGCTGTCCGCCGACCGTGCCAACGCCGCCCGCCGCCTTATGCAGCAGAACGGCATTCGCGAAGATCAAGTTTCCCAGGTTCGAGGCTACGCTGACCAGCGGTTGCGCAATGCGAAGGATGCCCTGGATCCGTCGAATCGGCGCATCTCATTGATCGTCCAATATATAGAGACCGACACTGACCCGGACGAAAAGCCCGCGCCAGGCGAACCCGCGGTGCCGAAGACAGATTCCAAAAAAGAGTAGCTTAAGATCGGCGAATGCTCCCACAACCCAGGTCCAGCCAATGGATCGGGATGACTTGTGTCTGTTCGATTTCAGGACACGGTGTTCGAATCGACCCCAGTGCCCACCTTCGTCGATTTTCACTTCAATTTCATAACTCACTCTAATTCATAGAGATACGTTAGATCGAGATTAAGGCCTCCTAATTGCTTTGTAACGTATCGGATCGGCCCTCCCCCACAGGGTTCCGGTTTGTTGGTGCGGTCTGTTTTGGCGAGTTTACGACGTTGCAGTGCAAATTTCGCGGCTTTCGACAAGCGGAAGCTGCCTTACGATTGAGGACCGATGGAATACGAAATGTGTGAGACGAAGCCTTCTGAACCAGTCAATCATCTGGCTCAGGTATTAATCGCTGAAGATGACATCCCGCTCGCGAACTTCCTGCAGCGTGGGCTCCAAACCGACAAATACGCCGTGGACCTCGTCCATGACGGCCAGACTGCCCTCGAGGCCGTCGGTAAGACCAACTACAACCTCCTTATTCTGGACCTGAATCTCCCCAAAGTGGATGGCCTGGCCCTGTTGTCACAAATGCGGCCAACCATGCCCACTTTGCCAGTGTTGGTGCTCACCGGCCGAAACCGGCTGGAGGATCGAGTTACGGCATTGGATGGCGGGGCCGACGACTGCCTGATCAAGCCTTTCTCGTTCCACGAGTTAACCGCGAGGGTGCGCGCGCTGCTTCGGCGCAGTGGAAAAGCCTCACGAGAAAAGGTGCAGGTCGCCGACCTGGTTCTTAATCGGTCGGAATTTCGGGTCGAGCGGGCTGGACGAAGGATCGACCTGACCGCGAAGGAGTTCGCTCTTCTGGAGTACTTGATGATGAATGCCCGCAAGCCGGTCAACCGGGCAATGATCATGGAAAACGTATGGAAGGAGCCCTACGATGCCAAGACCAATCTCATCGACGTCTACGTCAAGTACGTCCGGGACAAAGTAGACGTTGGGGATTGCCCCAAATTGATTCGCACCGTTCGTGGCGTGGGATACGTGCTCTCCGATAACTAGAAAGGGATACTCAATGTCAGCTCATGCAAGAGCTTCCGAGGGAAATGTGTCGGTGAAGAAGACGATCTCAGACCCCATGTCCCGCGGATTACATCAGGCCACTCAACCACTCAGCGTACTTCAGGGGACGCTTGAGCTCGCACTCCTGAGCGCGAGCACGGTGGATGATTTCAAACAAGCGATCGAGCGATCGTTGCACGAACTGCAACGAGTGACGGACTCTTTCGAGCATCTCCGCATCCTGGCTCAATTGCAAAAGCCTGCTTCGGACATCACAACCTTCACAGCGTCGTCCATGGTGAAGGATGTTCTGACCAGTCTCCGGGCGCATTCTGCCTCTGCGAAAGTCGAATTTGTCTTTCAGCCGAGCTTTGATGACAGGAATGGCTCTGGCCAAGACCGCGTCAAGTTGTCACACAACCGAGTTTCCGCAGCCTTGAAGATGGCGCTATCAGATCTCCTACAGCCTCTTATGCGAGGCAGCAGGTTGTTAGTTTCGATTGAGTCAGAAGCCAACAGCGTGCTGATTCGAGTGGATGCTGTCAACCAGGGTTATCACGGGTCGCAGCTTTCCGAAACGCAATCCAGTCGTATGACGCCGCGCCAGGAACTGGCGCAGGAGATGACTGCCATTGCCGGCGGGGAACTCATGTTCAATCCCCATTTCTCTGGGGTGCAGATGCGGCTGCCTAAAGTGCTCTTGGGCAACGGGTGTAGCGAAGTGGAAAAATCAGGCGAGGTTAGCTCATGTCTAGCGTAGTGATAGGTCAATCTTTCTCTTCGCAAGGCCCGATCATTCCGGCGACGGTAGGGGTCTTGCTCGTAAGCTCGAACGACGATCTCCGACGCGAACTTTCTTCCCGGCTTCAATCCGGCCGTTGGGAGATTCAAGAAGTCACGAGTGGTGCGTCGGCGCTCGAGACGATTCACACGGGAGCTATTTCTCTGGTCTTGCTTGATCCCGCTCTTCCTGACCTGAAGGTCGAAGAGTTTCGCGAGATTCTGGAGTCACATTACCCAGGAGTTGAAATCATCCCGGTTAATTCGCACACCGGGCAGCCCATCCTCGCGGCGCCCACTCCCGATTCACCGTGTTTCCACCTGGTCCGCGAAGTCGAGCGCGACGGTCCCCTCAGCATGGAGAGGAGACACTCCTCATCATTTACGGCCACAGCCAATCGAAGGTCGGATGATGACGGACTACCCGGCTTTGTGGGCTCTGCTCCCTCCGTACAGCGGCTTTGCGGGATGGTTCGGCTGGTCGCGCAACGGGACACGAGTGTGTTGATCACGGGGGAGAGTGGTACGGGTAAGGATGTGGTTGCCAATGCCCTCCACCAACTCAGCCTGCGGCGGCAGAAACCGTTCGTGGTGATCAACTGCGCCGCCATCCCGGAGGCTCTGCTCGAAGCCGAGCTGTTCGGGTTTGTCAAAGGAGCTTTCACCGGGGCGGTACAGTCCCGCGTCGGGCGAATCCACGCAGCGCAAGGTGGAACCTTGTTCCTCGATGAGATTGGCGATCTGCCCTTAGGTCTGCAATCAAAATTGCTACGGTTCGTCGAGCAGGGAGAAGTGCAGAGACTCGGAAGCACCGACACATTCCGAGTAGACGTTCGGGTGGTTGCTGCCACGAATGCGAAGCTGCGGAGACTTGTCCAGGAGCGTGCTTTCCGGGAAGACCTGTTCTATCGTCTGTCTGTGTTTGCGATTGAGTTGCCGCCTTTGCGTGATCGCATGAGCGACCTCGGCTCTTTGACCCAGGCTTTCTTGACGAAATTGTGCCCGCGCAACGTTGTCCTGACTCCGGAAGCAGACGCGATTCTGCGCCAGCACACCTGGCCGGGTAACGTCCGCGAGCTGCGCAACGTGATTGAGCGGGCCAGCATCCTTATGGGGGCAGAACGCGAGATCAAGGCCGAGCACATCGTTATCTAAAAAATCCTTCGACGAGTCTCGAGCTGCACCTGTTTGTCCTGTGCGGCAGAGAGCTTCCAATATGACCTGCTACTAGCTTTGACCCTATGGAACTAGAAAGACCATCAACCAACAGCGAGACTGTTGAAATACTACTCCTGGAAAAAAATCAGGAGGACGCCGCGCTGTGCCTTCGTAAGTTGCAAGACCTTACGGGCATTCATATCCACGCAGATGTGGCGTCCACGCCCATTGACTTCGTACGCTTCTACGAGACGCGCGCTTACGACTTGGTATTGGCGGCCTCCTGTTCCGAATGGAGCGCGCTCAGCACACTGCAGTTGATGGAATCGAGGGGGCGCCGGATTCCCTTGATCGTGATTGCGGACGGAGTGGGAGACAAATTTGCCTCGGAGTGCATCCGGGCGGGAGCTTCCGATTACGTCCTGAAGCAGGATTTAGACCGGCTTCAGGTTGTGCTTTGGAGGGTGATTACCGAACAAAGACTTCGCCAGGATCGTGACCGGGCCGAAAGGGAGCTACGTGAGTCCGAAGAGCAGTACCGGCTCCTGTTTCTGGCCAATCCCAATCCCATGTGGGTCTGCGACATCGGAGATCTGTGCTTCCTCGCGGTGAACGACGCGGCGGTCAGCCACTATGGATACTCGCGCGACGAGTTCCTCTCTATGACAGTGGCGGATGTTCACCCGGAGGAGATCCCCTTCATCGAAGGGCAGGGCTCGTCGCCCGATGCCCCGGGCGCTACCTCGTCCCGCGAGGTCTGGAAGCATGTAAAGAAGGACGGCTCCACGATCGACGTCGAGATCAGTTCGCAAGCCATCCTGTTTCGGGGACGGCGTGCTCTCCTGGTCCTGGCGCATGACATCACTGCCGTACGGATTGCCGAAGCTGCACTTCGTGAAAGCCGGGAACAGCTGAAGCTGTTGCTCGATTCCAGTGCGGAGGCCATCTTTGGACTGGATTTGAACGGTGCTTGCACATTTTGTAACGCCGCCGCGATTGGCATGCTCGGCTATGATTCTGCCGAAGCGCTCCTGGGTCAAAATATGCACTCCAAGATTCATTCCAAGCGTGCAGACGGCAGCCCGTATCCGGAACGAGAGTGTCCTATTTACCAGACGCTTCGGGGTGGGACATCTGCCCACTCCGACGACGAAGTGTTTTGGGGAGTCGATGGAGTCAGCTTTCCCGTCGAATATTGGTCCCACCCGATCGTACGGGATGACGTTGTCGAGGGATCGGTCGTCACTTTTTTTGATATCACTCAAAAGAGGAAGGCGGAAGAGGCCCTTCGTCGCACCGAAGAGCAATATCACTCGATCATCGAGGGAGCACCCTACGGCATCTATCGAGCAGATTCAAACGGCAAACTGCTCATGGTCAATCCCGCGTTGGTGGCGATGCTGGGATATGAATCCGACTCTGAGCTTCTGCAGTTGAAGGATTGTGATGCGATCTACTGCCATCCCAGCGATCGCGTTTGCCGACCCGAGCGGTACCCCTCCGGACAAGACACGGTAGGTATTGAAGGAGCCCTGAAGCGCAAGAATGGTGGCCAACTGACGGTAAGACTAAGCGGGCGCCGAATCAGCTGCGCAGACAAAAAGACGATCGGATACGAAGTCTTTGTAGAAGACATCACCGAACAACTTCACCTCGAACGTCAACTACTGCAAGCTCAGAAAATGGAAGCCGTCGGCCAACTGGCAGGAGGAGTCGCCCACGACTTCAATAACCTGCTGATGATCATGAATGGATTCGCGCAGCTCATTGCAGATTCCGCCAACGATCCGGCCAAGATCACGCACTATGCAAGTCAGATAACCGAGGCTGGAACGAAAGCTGCGTCCGTCACCAGGCAACTGTTAGCGTTCAGTCGCAGTCAGGTGCAGGATCTGAAAGTGATGGATCTAAACAAGCTCGTGTCAGATTTGTGCGGGATGTTGCCGCGCTTCCTGGGAGAAAATATAGAAATGTGTTTTTCTCTCTCCCATGAGCCTAGATTGATCCGCGCAGACCAGGCTCAGATTGAGCAAGTGATCATGAATCTTGTGTTAAACGCTCGGGATGCTATGCCTAAGGGCGGCCGGGTGACAATCGCGGCCGACCGTGTTCGTTTGGACGGATCCTACTTCAGTTCTCGCGACGTGCAAACGGCGAAGCCAGGCTACTACGTCATGCTCTCCGTTACTGACACAGGATGTGGCATGGATGATCTGACCCTGGGACGGGTCTTTGAGCCCTTTTTCACAACCAAAGAGCGCGGTAAAGGGACCGGCCTTGGTCTGGCCACGGTGTACGGTATTGTGAAGCAGAGTGGCGGGTTCGTGTGGGTTTACAGCGAACTGGGCAAAGGCACCGCCTTCAAAGTGTATTTGCCTGAAGCCGAGGGAAGGATTGCAGTGGCATATAAACCGGTCACAATCGGCGAAGACCCAGCGGGATCAGAAACTATCCTCGTCGTTGAGGATGAGCAGGGAATTCGCGACGTAACCTGTAATTACCTGTCCACCAAGGGATATCAAGTACTGCAAGCTTCCAATCCCGACGAAGCTCTGCGCGTCTTCTCGGAAGCGAAGAGACCGATCCACCTCATGTTGACAGATATGATCATGCCGGGAGGGGATGGACCAGAGTTGGCCGCTGCGATACGACAAAGGGGCCTGCGGTTACCGGTCATCTTCATGTCAGGCTACGCGGATCGTCGGGTCGATGCAGACTCCTTAGGAAGCGACGGCATATTCCTGCAGAAGCCATTCAGCCTCTCGACTCTGGGTCGGGCTGTCCGCAGTGCGCTGGAAGAATCGCGAGTAGCGACCTCGGAGTAACGACGTCGGACTAACGACGTCGGGGCAACGACCTCGGACTGAAACCATGATTGCCCGGAACGTTTGTCCCGATCGATCAAGCCGTCTAGATTCGTCGTTTTAGTTTCTGGAAACAAGTGAGTGCGCGACGGCGTGCATCGAAAGGGCAATTCTGTTTCGCACTCCCACCTTGCGCATCAGCTTCGCCACGTGTGCCTTCACTGTCCGCTCTTCAATTCCCAAAGGATCGCCGATCTCACGGTTGGAGCAGCCGGCTACCAACAACTCGAGGACCTGCCTTTCGCGATTGGTGAGCCCACGGCGAGAAGGCTGAGAAGCGCGTTCCGAAGCCGCGTTATACCGCTCGACCAGCAATGACAATACCCTGCGAGGAGCCCAGACTGAGCCTCCGTGAACTGCGCGAAGAGCACGCGCAAACTCCATCGCCGGTGCTTCCTCCTCGACGCAGCCCTTCGCTCCGGAAACAATGGCCGTGTACATGGCCTCATCGTCCATGCGGTTGCCAATCAAGACAATGGGCAGCTTGAGATCCCGAGCCCGCCATCCAGCCATAACGTCCAAGGCTTTCTTGCCGGCTTGGTTCCACAGTAATACGACGTCAATTTTGCTATCAGTTGTAATTTCGGATGGATCGATGCAACTCAGTTCAAGGTCTGGATGCGAGCTCAGAAAAGTTCGCAAACCTACAAACTGAATGGGTTCACCGTTCGCAACGGCGACGTGGATAAGGGGTCTCAGCCCTGTGGTGTTGTTCATAACTTTCCTTGTTCTGTGCATTTGCACTGCTTGGACTCGCTGGGGAGTTTTCGCACTCGAATATTTCTAGCTAGGCCCTGGGACTGCGTGGTCGTTCGTACGCCTCATGCAAAACTAACCTGGGACGCCGAAATCACCCTTACTTGATTACTGCGAAGCAATCCGTGTGCCAATCTGCCCCAGCGCGCGCAGTAACCAGGTAGAACTTACAATCGTAACCCCGCAAAGCTGTCGAACCACTCAGCCCGCGACGCGGAAGTGCCGATAGCAAGGGCTGTAGAAATTCATGATTGGCTCCGTGAGCCTGGAGAGGGCTTTTTGGATGCACAAGGAACTAAAAGGAGGAGACATATGTCAGCACCGGGGATCCAGCTGAATTCGACGCCGCACCTTATTTATGTTCAGCCCACGATTCAACAATACTTGCAGGGCATAAAGGAAGCGCTGGTGTCGAACAACTTGCCAGCGGCTCGGCAAGCTTTCGCGCAGCTAACAAAAGCTGTCCCGTCTTTTTCGCCGGGCAGTAGCGAGCCGACCAGTGAATTGGCCACACGGATTAGCCAGGGCCTGCAAGCCGTGGGAAATGCTTTGGCGGCTGGCGACCTCTCGGGAGCCGGGCGAGCCGTGACTGAGCTGCGCCAGAATATCCAATCAGCGTCCGCCGGACAGGCCGACCAGCAGCCGGCCGTCACTACCTCGCCCTCACTGAGTGGTTCGTATGCTTCATCCGATGTTTCATCCAGTGATCACTCCAACCCAGACCCAGGCCCTAGTCTGAGCGTCAGGATCTGATCTTCACGAGCGCGCCGTCGATGCTTCCCGGACTGATGCTTCCGGGACTAAAGACGATAGTCTTTCAGAGCCGACTCGCGCTGTCTGCGCTGCTCAACATCGTCAGCCCGATGCGTCCGACCGTCGTGACAATCCCCGGCGACTAGGCGGTCACCGAAACGCTGCCCGCGCTGGACGAGTCGGAACTGGTCTGGGACGATGACTGCGTCTGCTGGCTGCTGGTTTGACCGCTAGTCTGACTGAACTGCGGCAAGTCCTGCTGCAAGGTGCTGTAGGCCTGCTGCGCCGAAGTAAGATTGCCGGATTGCAGCGCCTGTCCTAACTGCTGAAATGCCTGGCTGATTGCGCTTCCTTGGCTCCCGCCGCCGTCGTGATGATGATGGTGGTGTCCTTGCTCAACCTTACCCTCGACGTCTTGTTGGAGCGTCGCGTAGTCTTGCTGCGCTCCCGACAGGTTTCCAGACTGAAGATCCTGGGAAAGCTGGTTGAAGGCCTGTGATAAGGGACTGCTGACTTGGGAAGATGAATTCGAGTTGCCCTTCGGCTCGAGGCTCTGCAAACTCGCGAAATCCGATTGCGCCGCCGACAGATTGCCCGACTGCAAATCCTGGCCGAGCTGTTGGAACTCTTGCTGCACCTTCTGCAAATTGTTTTGGCTGCCTTGAGTTCGGTAGTCAGAAAAACTGCTGCTGGAAATTCCAGAGACCGACATTGTTCTCTCCTGAATCGAAACTGGTTCGTTGCCGGGGTTCTAATCGGCATTGTGTGGTCTGGACCTTAGTCGCGGAAATCATTTCATTCAAACACGAAGGTAACCTATCTACCGTTTCCCTGAATTCCACCGCTTGATGATTCGACATCCACGCGTCCAACCGCTGGTGAATGTGCTTGATTTCCACCTCTGATTTCCACCTCGACGGACGCTCGCTAATCGGGAATCGGAACAAATGCTTCATTGGTGCCCCATGCGATCTGCATCGTCTTGATGAACGGTCTTTGAGTAATCTCGCAGATTAACCGTTCATCGAAGAAGTCCTTCAATAGTGCCGGCCTGGGTGTGTTGATAAGGCGTTCAATCGGAACGTCGCCAATCGTCGCCGGCATTTCCAGTTTTGGATGTGTGACTTCTTGTATCACGACAGGAGCATGCGTAATACCGAGCGACCTTAAGGCATATAAACGGTGAAAGCCGTTTCCTAAAATCAAGCGACGGCCCACGCGATAAACGTTGATCGTTGAGATTCCGTACCCCAGCAGCAGCATGATCTCGTGAACCGGTTGGCCACCCGGATGGTGGCTGAGTACGTTAGATTCATATGTCGTTTCATATACGCCAAGAAATCGCATATTCGGATTGTGGCTGCTGGCGGTGAACGCAGCATTGGCCGTACGCGCTATCGTAATCGGCGTCGATTCCTGTCCCGGCTCCAGACAGAATGCAGGAAGATTTTCTGGTACGCCTCTGTTTTTGACCTTTTGAACCGAGTGCAGATGAACAATGCGTTGTCCCGCGACCAACTTATCGATCTCGACTTCTGCGAACGAAATGGGGATATTCGCAAATGTTTTCGCAAATGCGGGATTTGTTCTAATGCCAGTTAGATAGTCATTCCATGCGGCATTCAACGGGCGCGTTTCGATCGACTCGGCCACGTTTGTTTCCGTTGCCGCAAGCTCCTGAAACGCTGCCGTCGCAGCCGGCCACATGCCCTTGATCTCTTGTTTTCTTGCTTCCGTGTCAGAGACGATTTCGAGGTAGTTGTTCAGCTCCAACTGCGTGAGTGTTCCAAACAACAGAGCCAGGTGGCGAATTGCGGGCGCAGCAGTTACAGATGCGGCTTCCATTGAGCCTCCTCGGAGGAGTGCAAAAAGTGAATTGGCAGCGGAGGCAGTGTCCTCACAACGGTTCTCCGGCTCCGCGGCGCTCCGTTCTCAAAGTGCACGAGTTGCGCTCAGAGCACAACGTTAAGCGGAAACGATCACCATGACAGTACTACAGGCTTGATTCCCACCGGAACGCTATTCCCCGAAATAGCTGCGGGCGTGCTCGCAGTCGTCATATCCTGGTAGTACTTCCATTGGGTCGCAACCGTCTGATTCGCAGTGGTGCAAACTCCTGCAGAGCAACTCTGCGAAGTGTCCCAGATGATTCCGTAGACCACGCCCGCAGCCGAACTGGCCGTCGAGCTGATGGTACATTGATAAACCGTCCCGCTGGCAGTGCAGGGTGACGTCAGCACTGAGCCTGCGAGCCAGTTGTAAGTTTGCTGGTAAGCAGTCAAAACCTCTGCCGACGTGTCATTCTTTAAATAGTCCCACGTGTAGAAAGCCGACCCTGAGATCCCCAGCGACCACATCGTCAGGTACATGCGCGGCATGAACGAGGCCTGCATGTCGGAGTCGGTGTAGGCGTTCGTGAACCCGGTTGTGGCATAGGACATCTCGCCATCCCAGAACGGTTTCGTCAGCTCCGCTGGCTGTAAATAATCCCGCACACTCGCCATGTACATCGCCATCGCTGTCTCCGGCGTGCACGGAGTCGGCGTCGGACAATAATTCCCCGCCGAGTTTCCCGGCTTCATGTGGTAGTTGATCACATCGACGGCCGCGGCGGTGGCGTTCGCTGGAATTGGGCAGGGGAGTTGGTAACTGGGACTGCCGGCAGTGTTGTTGCAGTAGAGCTGGTTTTGCGCGAAGGTCAAGGCGGAGGGAGTGTTGGCGTGGCCCGATGACATCACAATCTGTGCCGTGGCATCAATCGCGGTGGCGGTGCAGGGCGTTGCGGTCCCGTTCCCGTTCTGGTGAATCACGTTCTGGCCGCCTTGACTTCCCAGGATGATGCAGCGCGTGTCTTCCGTCAGTCGCGCCAGTTGTGCGAAGCTTCCCATCCAAAAACCCGTGCTGTCGGGCTCATTCCAGATTTCCCAGTAGCGGACGTGGGCATGAGTCTGCAAGTAGGTCGAGCTATCGACGTGGCCGGCAATCGCCGTGATCCACGCCTTCCACGTTGCATTGGTCCCACTGCCGTCCGCGTTGAGATCACTGGGCGGATAGCACTCGCCGTTCCCACCGCCCGTGGCGGGCAGTTGATAGTTACAAAGCGTGTCGGTCGGGTTTGACGTGATCCAGGGCGGCGTGCGGGCCAGAGTGTAGAGTGCTTCCGTGACGCCGCTGGAATAATCCTGCGCGAGAGCCGCGTCCAGATTCGAAAAGTTGAATACTCCTGGCGCCGTGTTGATCGACGGCCACTGCAGCGGAGGAGAATCCCAAAAGCGCTGCATCCCGTAGCTCACGCTCGGGAAGTTCGTCGACAATGTATTGGTCTCGTTAAAACCGAACATAGGAGACGAGGCCAGACTCGTGGCGCCCATCGTGAAGTTTCCTTGCAGGTTCGCGCTTCCACTCAATGTGACCTGGGCTTGCGCGAAAGTAGCGAGCAAAAGAGCGCAGAATATCAGAGTTTTCATTACCGCACCTGCATGTGGACTGCTTCAATGTCGACGTCGCCATAATTCCCATCGCTGGAAACGGCTCGGACCAGCACGTCTTGTTGGGCAGCGCTGGGCACCGGTGCCCACACGGAAAGCTGGGCTCCGGTGGCACTCGCAGCTGAAGCTTTCGTTAGTTGATTCCAGGTATTGCCGCCGTCCAGAGAGTATTCGCAGAAGATGTTCGATCCGGAAGGTCCGTAAGTATTTCCAATTTGTGCGTACACTCTGACTTGCGACGCGTTTGTCAGGTCGACCTGCACCCTGACGATGTCCCCAAATAATTCAGAGGTACTGCTTGGCATAGGCCAGCTTTGTGATCCCGCGGACGCGAGGCCAGCATGCGTGACCAATGCGTAATCGATTGGCGCGGCGACGATTCCTGGAGTTCCTTGCGCACCTGCAGGTCCGATGGGACCTTGCGGGCCAACTGGTCCCGGTGGGCCCATTTCTCCTCCGGGCCCTTGCGGGCCGATGGCGCCCGTGTGTCCAGCCGGGCCGCGCGGCCCAATGGCTCCCGCGGGTCCTTGCGCACCCGTGGCGCCAGTCGGTCCCGTTGGCCCGATTGCTCCAACGGATCCTTGCGGTCCGATGGCCCCGGCGGGCCCAGCTATTCCGGCAGGTCCTTGTGGCCCATTCGCGCCTGCGGGTCCAGCCGGCCCATGCGGTCCAATCGCACCGGCAGGGCCGGCAGGTCCTTTCGGACCAGTGGCTCCCGCCAGTCCCGTTGCTCCGATCGGTCCGGCGGGTCCCTGTGCTCCGTTAGCTCCGGTCGCGCCTGTTGCTCCGGCCGGACCTTGCGGCCCTATTGGGCCAGTAGGTCCGGCTTGTCCTGGTTGCAATACGAAAGCGGAAGCGCCGTTCACTGACAATGTAACCGTGTTGCTGTTGCCGCAAAGCGTAGCCATTCCCGGAGCGCTCGTCGTGCCTCCAGGGCATGACGCTGAGATATCAAAATCCATCCGGAATTGGCCGGCGCTTCCGTTGACCTGCACGGGCGCTGGCAGAGTGCTCTGCGCGAACGCAGATGAACAATAAGAAATGGTGCTGATGACGAGCAGAATTAGAAGACGGCGCATTTTTCCTCACACTTGAATTGGCAGTTGGCCAGGCGACTCCATGCGGTGGCCGCTCCTGGATGCGCCGAAGACAAAGCAATTCACGCGCCCTGTTACCAGGACTATTAACCTTTCGTGCCGTTGAATTTGGCATTGCAGAAGAAGTCGCAGACGCTCACTCGTTCAACGTATTGCTGTGACTAAGTTTGTGGGGACTCGTAAAGAAAAGTCTGAAGAACGAATAAGGCGGCAAGCTCGGTGCAAAGACTTGGAAGCAGTACGCATAATTAAGACGCAGTTAAAGCAACGCGACAAATGCGCTGGGTTTTCCTCGCCGCCGAGATGATGTGCCTCTCCACGCTCTCAGGAACTGCTCATCGCTGACAGCATCTTGCGCGTCGGGATTTGATACTGATTAGCAACCGCACGTTTGAATTCTTGAATTTCGTGCGGGTGACGAGCACACTCAGCACCGATCAAAAGCGACTACACACTTACTCGTTGCTTTCAGTTCCGAACCGCGCGAGACGCGATGACGAAGCTCACTCATCGTGGCTCGGAAAACTCGCATGAAGCTCTATATAAAAAAACGCCCCACTTTTCGAAGACCGAATCGAAAAATGGGGCACCTTACAGCACGTCTGGGCCATCAGCTGACCAGTCTTTAATAGCGTCCGGCAGTTGCAGCCCGAGCCGCGGATGGCGCTGGTTCACGCTCCGGAGTCTCGCTCTGATGTCCCTGGGAAGCGACTTCCAACTTGAACTTGCCGACCAGGGTCTGCAAGTCCGTAGCCAAGGTCGACATGTCCCTGCATGCCTTGGCGGTTTCGCTGGATGACGCAGCCGATTGCTGAGTCAAGTTGGAGATTTCCGAGACACTGGTGTTGACGTGCTCGGTAGCGCGCGATTGCTCCTTGGCTGCGTCCGCAATCTGGGTGATCATGTTGGCGCCGCGCTCGACAGCGTCGATGATCATCTGCAGTTTGCTTCCCGCCTCGTGAGTGGCCTCGACTCCCTGCTGCACCTGGGTGGTTCCCAGATCCATTGCCTTCACCGCACCCTTTGTCTCTTGTTGCACCAAGGCGATCATGTCCGCGATTTCCTTGGTTGCCTTGGTGGTGCGTTCCGCCAGCTTGCGGACTTCGTCGGCGACCACGGCAAACCCGCGGCCTTGTTCACCGGCGCGAGCCGCTTCGATCGCTGCGTTCAAAGCCAGCAGGTTGGTCTGATCGGCAATGTCATCGATGACGCCGACGATCTTGCCAATCTGATCCGATTTGTTGCCCAGTTCCCCAATCCGCTTGGCGATGGTTTGCACGGACTCGGCGAGACTGCGCATGGTTTCCACGGTGCGTTCGACGGCTTTTCCGCCATCGCGCGCGGTGGAAGCAGCCTGACGCGCATTGTCCGCGGCGTGGTTACAGTTTTCCGATACCTGAGACACAGTGGATGCCATCTCTTGCATCGAAGTAGCGATCTGCGAAGTCTGGTTCTGTTGCGTGCTGGCGTGTTCCGCCATCTGCATGGCCGAAGCCGAGATTTCCTCGGTGGCGCCCGCCAGCTGGTAAGTGCTGGAGGCTACCTGCCGCATGATGGCCTGCAGTTTGTCCATGAAAAGATTGAACGCGCTGCCTGCCTGGCTGATCTCGTCTTTGCCGTTGATCTCAAGACGCTTGGTGAGATCGCCTTCACCCTCCGCGATGTCCCGCAGACGGCCGGCAAGTTGATCCAGTGGAACCGCAATCTGGCGGTTGATTACGACCGCTGATGTGCCCGCTCCACAGATCACCGCAATCAGAAAGACCAGGATGCCAAGCGTGCGCTGGCGTCGTGATCCCGCTGCAACGGTATCCAGTTCGGCTTGGAAGTTCTTGGAGAGGCCATTGCGTAAGTCCTGGAAAGACTCCTCCAATTGTTTGTTGTCCTTCGCCAGAGCTGCAACCGACTGCTGCGTTTTCGACGAGATATTGTCGCCCCCGTCGATCATCGCAGTGTAGGTAGCCTTCGATCGCGTCTGAACGTCCTCGAAGCTGGCGATGAGTGCGGAAATCTGTTTCTGTAGATCCGGGTTGAAGGAGGTTGCTTGCTGAGCCGCCTGCAACGCCGAAACTACAGCTTCAGCGTCCTGTGCGGCGCCCGCAAGCACCTTCTTGTCCTGCAACAGCACCGCGTCGTTGTAGACCTTGCTCACTTTTTGAAACGCCGCTTCGGCCTCCTGCGCCCGCAAGGCCGCGGGAAACAGAGACCCGGACGCGAGTTTCATATGCGTCTGGGTCTCTGATGCGGTCCACTGAAGCAGGAGAAGCAGAGCAACGTAACCTGCACCGAAGATAGCGATGCTGAACCAGATCTTGGCTTTGATTCCTAGATTACGCATTCCTATCCTCACTTCACTGCCAGAGTTTTTACTTTGTCGTTGGCGGCGCCTGCGCTGACGTAGCCGATTGCGCCGGGTGTAGCGGCCACGTAATCGATCAGGGCCGCATCCGTGTCAAAGGTTTTCGGCATGGACCCCTGGCCGGTAAAGACCAGGCTGCGCCATCCCGCGCGGAAGGCAGAGTCCGACTTCCCGACATACTTCTTCAGGAAGGCTTCGTGCTCGGCTCCGCCTTTCAGAGTGACTGGGGTTACGTGGGAGCCATCCTTCAGACTGGATTTGGCTCCCGTGAAGACGTCGCGGAGATCGTCCGAACTCACTTCCGTGGCTTTCACTCCGCTGTTGGCGACCACCACCGCGTCTTGCGCTTTCGCAACCGAAGCCGCGAAGACAAGGCCGAGGAACAGGGCTGGCAAGTATGATTTTTTCATGGCATTTTTCTCCAATTTGTTTTTTGGTTGAGCGATTAGAAGCTGAATCCGATCTTGGCTGCCAGCAGGTTCGCTCTGGCCTTCTCGCCATTCGGGTTGTCGTCCGCGTAATAGTCGCCGTCGGTACCATGAACAAAATGCTCTTCCAGCTTTGCGTAGAAGTAGGAATTGAAGTCGTATCGGGCAGCGACAGTCCAATCCTTGGAGTAGTTGGCGGCCAGTGACGTGTTATTGGTACCGCCTGCATCCACGAAGTGGCTGTAATACGTTCCCAACTGGAGCCTTTCGGTGACGTGATAACCGGTCGCCACGTACCAGCTGCGCCAGTCAAGCGGGATCGGAACATAAACCGGACCAGCGGCTTCATGGAATGCAACCGGCTGCCTTCTGTACTCCGCGTCCGCAAAGAATTTTCCCTTCTCGTACTGGGTGTAGTACTGAGTGAGGCCATTCAAGGGTTGACCGAATGTAACCGGGCCCTGGCTGCCATGCAGATCGGCGATCATGGTGCTCTCGCCAATCAGCAATCCCTTCAGCGGAGTCACCCAGCGTACGTCGCCGCCGAAAGCCATACCACCGGATGGGCTGGTCGGCGGTGTATAGGGCACTCCAAGGCCGGTTTCCAGCGATTCCACGCCGCTGTTGATTTCGTTCTGGTAACCGCCGTTGATGTCCAGCGAACGGTATCCGACATACCCGCGATACACGAGTGTGCCGCCTTTGTTTCCCAGCTTCGCGGCGCCGTAGTACTCGCCGCCGAGGATGGACAGGTAGAAGCTTCGGTTCGCGATGGGATACATTCCCTGCGGAAGCAGCGCCCAGAGGTGAACCGCATCTACGTCCTGAGAGTCGTTGAACAGACCAAGAGGAGTCTTGATCTTGCCCGCGCGGATGCCGGCATAGTCGTTGAGCTTATAGTCGCCTGACGCCCAGTCGACCTGGAGTTGCGGACCGCCAAATTCCCCGAGCTGCGACATGTGCAGCTGGATACCCACGCGCAACTTGTCCGAAATTGCGTCGCTGACGCTCACCGCGCCATCGGTCCATTGCAGACTTCCAGCGCTGGTGTTGGCGCCAAGAAAGTTGTTGGCAGAGCTATAAAGAATGCCCTGAGTTGCGAATCCGTGAATCTGGATGTTTGACAGGTCCTGAGCAAACATGGTGCCAGCACAGGCACACAGGAAAAGCAGAGAGAGTACTCGTCGAGACATTGCAATCTCCTTCAGAAGTTTGAATAGCTGGTAAATGTGAAGCCCAGAGCGTCCGGTTTTCACTTGATCACCGGCGCTCTGAATTCAACCTGGCTTAAATTCCACTTCAACAGGTGGCCTCTTATCGGCAGCCCCAAACGTTTTCGTTAGTCGATCGCTGGCAATTTTGAAGAGCATGGAGCGCTATGTCGGATGTGTTCGCTTTCCGCGCACTCCCCGTCACTCTTGCTTAAGCCTCGGTTAGAATCGGCTCGAGCGGGCGCACCAATCAGTCGTGCAAGGTCTCTTCTTCGTTAGAAATGGCGTAGCTTTCTTCCAGCATTCACCGTGTCCTAATTTGCAACCGATGACTGCGTCGAGGAGGAAGAAGTATTCGGTCTTCGGATACTGATTCGGACCTCACTTGCCGATGGAAGGAAGTCTCTAGGCAGTCGGAGTCAGAGATTACGCGAGCGCGGGAAGGCAGAATAACTGTTGAGAATAATCCAAACTTTTACAACATCATTCTCGCCAGCGCTCGACGCTCGGATAAGCAGCGATGATTTAGACTTTGTGAAGTCCCATGCCTGCGGCTGAAACCTTGAAACGTGAGATTGAGATGCAACGGAAGCTCTTAACTGCGGCGATCATCATCGTCTCGCTCCACGTTGGTCAGGCCGTGTTCTTAGGCAGGACTCCTCTTGGCGCCTTTGTCGCGAATAGTCTGCAGATTGTTTCCGCTCTACTGGCGGCCGCTGTCTGCTTCGGCGCGAGACGCCGGGGAGTTGGGTTTACCCGGTTGTTCTGGGGAGTGGTCGGCTGCAGCTTTCTCAGTTGGGCTTTAGGAAATATCGGTTGGCTCTACTATGAATCCTTCCTGAAGAGCGAACCTCCCCTCGGATCGCTGGCTTACGTTTTAACCGATGCTCGCTCTCTTCTCCTGATCATGGCCCTCATTCTCGACCCCTCGGAGGAGTCGGACTCTGTCAATGTCGAGTCATTCCTTGATTTTGTTCAATTGGCCATTATTTACGCGTTGATTTATCTGGCTTGGTATTACGTGCCGTCTCTGAGCGAGAGCCGCATTGGCTATATTTGGAGGTCCTCGGAGCTCGAAATCGGAGGGCACGTCGCCGTCCTTGCTTTATGCGCGATCCAAGCAGCGCGCGCGCGCACCCAACAAATCCGCCGGCTGTATCTTACGTTGCTATTGTTTCTCGGAATTCTGGCCGCAGGTGCAACCTTCGAGGCCTATCGCCAGCTCAAAGTTGGACAGCAACTTCCTACCGGAGCCTGGGTCGATTTGATTTGGACGGGCCCTTTTCTCGGGATAGCGCTGTGGGCCGCTCAGTGGAAACCAACCCCCGGCTTCTTTCCTACGGCCGTTCGAGAAAAGAGTGTCACCAGCACGCTTCTTGAGAACACCGTGTTTGCCCTGGCTCCCCTCATCGTCCTTCTTCAGGCCGCGCAACTAGGACAGGGCTGGCGCGCAGTGAGTTTTTCCCTTCTCGGCACCTCAATCCTGTGTTTTGCGGCCCGACTTTCCCTCAGTGAGCTCCGCGAATTCCGCAGTTCGGTCAATGCCAACAAAGCCAATCTGAAGCGACTGGAGGCGGAATCCAAGTTCCGCGTGGCCTTTGAAGCGAATCCGGAAAGCATCACCATCAGCACGTTAGAAAATGGAACATATCTGGAAGCCAACGATGTTTTTGCAGCCACCATCGGCTATGAGCACTCGGAATTAATTGGCAAGAGTGCGCTCGATCTCGGGGTGTGGACTGACGAGCAAAACCGTTCTCTCATGGCGGAGAAGCTCCGGCGCGGCGAGCGCGTAACCGACTGGGAGACCACGTTTCGGACAAAATCCGGCGAGGAACGGCAGATCATGTTGTCTGCTCATCCGGTTCAGATGGAGGGCCAGCTTTGCATTCTCTCCATCCTTCGCGACGTTACTGAGCAGCGATTGCTGGAGCAGCGATTTCAGCGAGCCCAAAAGATGGAAGCCGTTGGCCGGCTGGCGGGTGGAGTCGCACACGATTTCAACAATCTTCTGATGATTACCAGCGCGAACCTGGAGCTGCTGGAAAAGGCGAAGCAGGACCCTCAGCGGATCGATCGCTACCTGAAACAGATCCGCATTGCCACCGATCGGAGTTCGGCGCTGACCAGGCAGATGTTGGCGTTCAGCCGCCAGCAGGTTTTGAGCCCTTCCGTCCTCAACCTGAATACCGTGATCAATGATCTCTGGAAGATGTTGGCGCGTCTGCTCGGCGAGGATATCGAGACCGTGCTCTCCCTCGATCCCGAGCTGGGTTGTGTCAGCGCTGACCGCGGACAAGTTGAACAGGTCGTCATGAACCTCGCCGTGAACGCGCGCGACGCCATGCCCCACGGCGGCAAACTGACTGTCAAGACTCTGAATGTCGAAGTGAATGCCAGCCCGGTCCCCGGTGGCGTGGCAGAGGCTCCATCCGGCCCCTGCGTCCTGTTGTCAGTCAGTGATAGCGGGGTCGGCATGAGCCCATCCGTCCAGGCACAAATCTTTGATCCTTTCTTTACGACCAAAGAAATGGGCAAGGGAACAGGTTTGGGCCTGGCCACGGTGTATGGCATCGTGAAGCAGAGCAGCGGAACGATCTCGGTCGACAGCGAGCCCGGGAAGGGAAGCACCTTCAGAGTGTACTTTCCTCGCGTCCAGGAAAAGGAGCGGGAAGCCGAGCCAGGCCCGCCGAGCGAGCCCGAGCCAGCCGGATCGGGAACCATCCTTCTTGTGGAGGATGAGACTCCCCTTCGCCAGGTCACTTCCGAGTTCTTGCGTGCTCGAGGCTATCAAGTTTTGGGGGCTGAAAATGGCGAAGCGGCGTTGAAGATTTGCAAGTCGCATGCCGGCCCCATCGACCTTTTGATAACCGACGTTGTCATGCCCGGACACAGCGGTCCCGCCGTGTCCAGGCAAGTGACGGAGATGCGGCCGGGAGTGCGTACGATCTTCATGTCCGGCTACACTGATCGGACCATGGGTCCGGACATCCTCGGTCCGAATGATGCATTCTTCCAGAAACCATTCAACCTTCAAGTCCTCGCTCGCAAGATTCACGCCATGCTTATTCGCGAAAACTAGCGCCGAAAAGTTGCAACTGGCTGCCGTGCTGGCACCACACAAGCGCAGGAAAAAAACGGCGTTGAAATGTGGTAAGGTGAACGAGATGCGACCCGGCGACTGCAGCCCTGAAATGGCTGGCGTCGGTTGTTCAATTCCGTCCCCGGCCACCACTAAATTAACGGTTTCGCGGTTGAAGTAACTTTGACGCTTCGTAAATATCTCATCATTCTCTCCGTGGTGTTCTTCGGCTCGGTCGGAGACGCCTTTCTGGCGCGCGGCATGAAGCACGCCGGGCCCATCGACATCCACCATCTCACCAACGTCTTCTCGGCGCTTGCGAACCCGTTCATCATCGTAGGAATCTTTTTTCTGCTCGCGTTTATGTTCAGCTACATGACGGCGCTCTCCTTTGCCGATCTCACCTACGTTCTACCCGCTACTGCCATCAGCTATGTCGTCATGGTGCTGCTCTCCATCTTCTGGCTGCATGAACACGTCAGCCCGCAGCGCTGGGCCGGCGTCGCCTTCATTGTTATCGGAGTTGGCGTGGTCGCCGGAGGCCCATCTCGTACCGAGCATCCGCCCGCGCGCGTCTCCGCCAAAGCAGTTGAGGAGCGCGTGTGAGAAGCCTCTATACTTGGCTCTGCATCTTCACGACGGTCTGCACCGCTGCCGCAGGTGACGTACTCGTTGCCCTGGCCATGCGCCGCATTGGAGACCTCGGCGAGCTGCGCCGCCGGCACGGCTTCCTGGCCGTGATTGTCCGTCCCCTCTCCAGCGGAGTGCTGTTCGGCGGAGTCTTCTTCATGGGCATCGCCTTCTTCAGCAACCTCGTTGGACTCTCATGGGCAGACCTCAGCGTGGTGGGCCCGGCATCCGCTGCACTCACTTTTGTTACGAACGCACTGGCTGCCAAATTCTTTCTGCACGAAAATGTTGATCGCCGCCGCTGGCTGGCGACGACGTTCGTCTGTTTCGGGGTTCTTCTCCTCACCTGGTCTTGAGCCGTGCGAGGGGGCACCGCGCTTGAAGCTCGCAAAGGCTGCGCGGATTCGGGCGCGCTGACTCGGATATAATGAAAACCCGCGATGACCTCCCGCGGCACTCCCATTCCAAAACCGCCGACAATTGAGAACGCGGCTTCTTCGGCCACAAGCCGTCCGCACCCGTTGCTTTCGTACTGGCGGATATCCGTGCTTGCGCTCGTTGGGTTGTGGGCGGTCATCTACATGGCCGGCATCGCGAGCCCTCCATTACTCGACGACGTCGACACGGTACACGCTGAGGCCGCGCGCGAAATGTTGCTGCGGCACGACTGGGTCACGCTCTATACCAACGGCTTTCGCTATCTCGAAAAAGCTCCACTGCTCTATTGGAGCCTGGCGACCAGCTACCGGATTTTCGGCATCAGCGATTGGAGCACGCGTTTGCCCCTGATGCTCGGTGTGCTGGCACTCATTCTTGCGACCTATCGGTTGGGTCGGTATGTTTACGGTGAAGCGGGCGGCCTGTACGCGGGCGTAGCGCTGGCCACGTCGCTTGGACTGTTTATTTTTACGCGGTTTCTGATTCCCGAGGTGCTGGTCGCGCTCTGGCTTACGCTCGGGTACTACTTCTTTTTTAAGTCGCTGGAAGAAGAACGGCCCTCGCGCCTTGTTTGCTGGGGATTCGCGGCCATGTGCGCCTTGAATGTCCTGACGAAGGGACTGATCGGGCTGGTGTTCCCGGCGGGAGCGATCGGACTCTTTCTCTTGTTGACAGGCGACTTGCGGCGCCTGCTGAGGCTGCATTGGCTGTCGAGTTCGCTAGTGTTTTTAGTGATTGCCACCCCGTGGCATGTCCTGGCTGCGCTGCGCAACCCCGCGCAGGGTCAGGCTCGCGGGTTTCTCTGGTTCTACTTCATCAATGAACACGTCATGCGGTTTCTGGGCAAGCGCGTGCCTCCGGGGTACGACACTGTCCCCCTGGCCATCTTTTGGGGGCTTTTGTTGGCATGGCTTTTGCCCTGGAGCGCATTCCTGCCACAAGCTTTACGCGGTGTCCCAACTCGCTGGCGGGAACTTCGCAGCAGACCAGGGAATGAACTGGATCGGCAGCGACGCGCGAATCTGCTCTTCTTCCTATGGGCGCTCGCCATCGTAGGATTTTTCAGTTTCTCAACCCGGCAGGAGTACTACACCATCCCAGCCCTGCCGGGTGCAGCGCTCTTGGTCGGTGGATGGCTGGCGCGTGAATCGGGGCTAGCTGCGCGCGATTCGGATCGGCGGGCAGGAAGGATATCCTCGACAGTCCTGTTTGTTTTCGGTGTGCTGGGCTTGGTAGCCGGAATGTATCTACTGTCCGTTTCGCATCGCCCCGTTCCCGGGGCCGACTTGGCGGACCTGCTCAAGAAAAATCCCGAGGACTATAACTTCTCGTTGGGGCATGTGTTCGATCTGACGCCGGCGGCTCTGGGTGCGTTTCGCGTTCCGCTTCTGGGGGCATCCCTCGGCCTATTTCTCGGCACCGGAATCAATTGGATGTTGCGCCGGCGTGGGCGTCCTTTCGCGGGCAATGTTGCGCTCGTCGCGATGATGGTAGTTTTGCTGGCCTGTATCCATTCCTCCTTCGGTACGTTCTCGCCGATTCTTTCTTCCTACAATCTCGCCGCGGCGATTCGAAAGCAGTTTCGGCCGGGCGATGTGATCGTGATCGATGGCGAGTATAGCGATGCGTCCACACTGAATTTCTATACCGGGATCCAGGTACACGTTCTGCACGAACCTAGCGGGAACCTGTGGTATGGCGCGAAATTTCCCGATGCGCCGCATATCTTCGAGACTCCGAAATCGCTGGTGGCATTGTGGAATGGCCCGGCAGAAGTGTTTCTGTGGTCGGACCAACAAGAACCGAAGGAACTCGTCGGCCTGCGATCTTTTCAGTTGGCGCGCGGCGGAGGGAAATTCATCTTTACCAATCGCGAGCCGAAGGAATAAGTGCGGCGATTACGCTGGGCAGTGGCGCAGTCTGAAAAGAAGATTCGTATCAGGGCATGCCTTCAGGCATGCCGCACTCCGCGGAAGTTTTGAAACCGGCTTGCCGCAGGGGCCGGAGGGCACCAGCGGCTAAAGCCGGTTATCTTTGGGTCGTTGTTGGCATCGCTGAAGCGATGCCCTGATACGAATCGCTCCGATACGATCCTTTTTTCAAACTGCACCATCACCTACAAATCAGCGCTCGTTCCTGTCGCGCCCGCTCTGGTAAAATAACGATTTGTCCGTTCGTCTTAGAGGCTGAGAAAACGCCGCTTCCTCGCGCTTTCCACCGCCTGTTGTTTCGAGGAGCCCTCGATTGTTGATTGCATACATTATCTTGGCGGTGGCCGTCGTCGGGACCATCTCTTCGACCGTTGTTTTTTTTCTTGCCCTCTTTGGAGTGATCGAATTCCGCCGCATCGCTGCTCGAGATGAAAAAGCTTATGCGAGTTTGCCGGCGAAAATGCCGCCCGTCTCCGTTCTAAAACCCGTGCACGGCAATGAGGCTCGGATGAAAGAGAACATCGAGAGCTTTTTTCGCCAGAACTATGCCGAATACGAAGTCCTGTTTGCGGCGGATGAACCGGACGATCCCGCGCTGCCAGTCATCCGCGAGATTTGCGCACGGTACCCTCATATCCCAAGCCGCATCTTGATCACCGGGCAGCCGCCCTGGCCGAATGCGCCAAATTATTGTTTTCATCGCCTGACAGAAATCGCCTCGCATGATGTTCTAGTCACCAGCGACAGCGACGTTGAAGTCCAGCCGAATTATTTGCGCGACGTGGTCACCCCGTTGCTTGACCCCAAGGTTGGGGCCGTGACCTGTGTATTTCGCGGCAAGGGTGCCGGCGGGCCCTGGGCCGCTCTCGATGCCATCGGAATGTCGGTTGAGTTCACCGCCGGCGTGTTAATCGCCAATCTTTTAGAAGGCATGAAATTCGGACTGGGACCGACTATCGCGCTGCGCAAAGATTCCATCGGGAAAATCGGCGGATATGAGGCGTGCCGAGAGTATCTTTCGAATGACTTCGTCGTCGGCAATTTCATTTATAAGGCTGGTTTCCGGGTAGTGCTGTCGAGCCACGTAGTCGACCATATTTCGCCGCCCATGACCTTCCGGCAAATGTGGGAACGGCAACTTCGTTGGGCGATGGGAACTCGTTACTCGCGTCCGAAAGGTCACTTTGGTACGGGACTGACCTTCGCAGTGCCGTATGGCATTCTGGGCCTAATCGCCGCATCCTTGTTAGGGCATCCATGGTGGGGTGTCGGTTTGTTCGCCGCTTCCTTGCTGAACCGGATGGTCGAGTGTTGGCTGGTCGGCTGGTCGGCGTCCCACGACCCCGTCGCGAAAAGCTGGGTGCTGCTCTATCCGCTAAGGGATCTGCACGGCTTCATCATCTGGTGCGCCAGCTACGTCTCCAAACGCAGTCTGTGGCGCGACAACAACTACGTATTGCTCAAAGGCGGCCGACTCGTCGCTCGCCGGGCCAACGGTACTGTCGTGACCCCGGGCTAAGTTCGGAAAGTCGCGATTACCACTGTCTGATCGCATTCCCCATTCGAACCGATTCCTATTCCAGTTTCCATTTCCGACACAGGCAACTTTTCGTAGCTGAAAGTGTGCAGATTTGAGCAGCGCTAATAAGGCATGCTGCCGATACTTCTAGTGAAAGGCCCGTGCCACCATAAGGGAAGCTCTTATATGAAGATTTTGTGCATCGACGACGATGACGACGTTCTCAGTTACCACAAAGCGCTCCTCGAACGGCAGGGATACGATGTGCTCACCGCTGCCTCCGCTCGAGAAGGCTTGAGACTTGCGGAGGTCTCTCCAATCGCGGCGGTAGTTGTGGATTATCACATGCCCGAGATGGACGGGAACGAAGTCGCGGCCGAAATCAAGCGTATCCGGCCGGAGATCCCAATCGTGATGGTTTCGAGTGACAATGCGATTCCAAAACTGGTGTTGGACGCAGTGGATGCTTTCGTTGCTAAAGGCGATGCGCACACCCACTTGCTGCCGGTGATCGCGCAGGTCTGCGACGAAGATTCCTCATTGCCAACCCGCAAGTAGAACGATTATTGTCCAGAGACAGTGTCCAGACACATTTTCCAGACACTAGGAAGCGGCCCAGCGGCTCTTGCGCCGCTCACTCCCGACGCGCGTCACGCTCCCCAGGCGCGCACCGCATTTACGGGAATGTCGTCGCGGCCTAGCCAGTGCGCAGTTCTTCGGTGTGACGATCCGCGTACAATAGCCTTTTGCACCTGAACCTGTTGGACCGGAAACGACGACCCGGAAAGACGCCCGGAAAGAGGCTTGCATGACGACCACTCAACAGCCACGCCCACAAGTCACAGTGGAGATCCCTGCCGTCCCGCTCACCACCGAAGGCTATAGTGTTCTGCACCAGATGATGCGATTGCGCTGGCCGGCGTGGCGGGCGCTGCCCGCAGCCGAGAAATCGGCCATCGCCAAAGAAGCCGCAGACGCGCTCGCTGCCATGGAGAAGAATTCCGTAGGCCAGTCTGCGCTGTTCTCGCTGATCGGGCACAAGGGCGACCTGATGCTGATTCATTTTCGCGAGTCGTTCGCCGATCTCAACCAGGCCGAACTGCAGCTCGCCAACCTACGCCTCAGCGATTATCTCGAGCCCACCACTTCCTACCTTTCGATCATCGAACTCGGGCTCTACGATTCAACGCTCAAGATTTACAAAGAACTCACCGATCAGGGCATCGAGCCCCATTCCGATCAGTGGAAGGCTGAGATCGAATGCAAGCTCAACCGCCATAGCGAAGCCATGCGTCCGCGCCTTTTTCCGGACATTCCGCCGCAGCGTTACGCCTGCTTCTATCCCATGGACCGCCGCCGCGGCGAGGACAAGAACTGGTACAAGCTTCCCCTTGAAGAACGCGCCCGCCAGATGAGCGATCACGGAATGATCGGCCGACGCTACGCCGGACAGGTGAAGCAAATCATCAGCGGATCGATCGGCTTCGATGACTGGGAGTGGGGCGTCGATCTGTTCGCCGATGAGCCCCTGGTCTTCAAGAAGCTGATCTACGAAATGCGCTTCGACGAAGTCAGCGCCGTCTACGCCCTGTTCGGACACTTCTATGTAGGCGTGCGAGTGCCCGCCGCGCAGCTGGAGAAGCTGCTCGCGGGAGAGCTGCCAAATAAATAATCTCGTAGAGACGTAACTTATGACGTCTCTGCCGCCACGATGCCGCGGCCCGGCGCTTGTTTGCCACGCATTTTTCACCAGAGAGCCAAAGAGTCACAGAGAAATACTTTTAAGTGGTTGCTTTTCTCTGCGACTCTGTGGTGAACAAAGTTTGTGAACGGAGAACCCATGTCCACACTCGGCCTAATCGAATACAAAGATGCCAGCCCCGAAGTCCGCGCCGTCTACGACGATATCATGGCCACCCGCAAAACCGACTGGATCAACAATTTCTGGAAGGCCATCGCGCACGATCCCGCCACGCTCAAGCGCACCTGGGAAGACATCAAACAGATCATGGCCCCCGGCGCGCTCGATCCGCTGACCAAAGAAATGATCTACGTCGCAGTCAGCGTGACCAACCAGTGCCACTACTGCATCGCCTCACACACGGTCGGTGCCCAAAAGAAAGGCATGACCGATGCCATGTTCAAAGAGTTGATGGCGGTCGTCGGCATGGCCAACGAAACCAACAAAATGGTCACGGGATATCAGGTCGAGATCGATCCGCAATTCAAAAAGTAGCCGTCAGTTGTTGTGAGAGCCATCCGTTTCTACTTTGAGCTCCGTTTCGCAGCGCGCTTCGACGGAGGCACGGCACCCTTTTCCGGACGCTCCTTCTCAATCACGTCGGAAAGCTTGTGCAGCGGTTTATCGCCCGCCGAGGATGACTGCGGACCATCCTCGGGCACCCTCAGCCCCTGCGCAGTATTCATCGCTTCATTGAAGGTCGTTCCCGACTTCGCGGCAGCCACCGCGAACACGCCGTGCGGTTTCCCGTTGTTGAAAACGGTCGCGATATAGTCTCCGACCATCAGCCCGTTCTGCGAGTTGGGCAGCCAGGTGAGCTGCATCGCACCGGTCAACCGAACCGAAGCGTTCCATGTCCCTCCGCCGTTGTGAGAAGACACGTACCCGACAAAGAGCTGGCACGTAGTCCTCGTGCAACTGGTGTTCGGATAAAAATAGTAGTGAAGGGCCACGTGCGCGGTCGACCCCGAAGTAGCAGGGTCAATGCCAATGCCCGGAATGAAGTGATCGACCGTGCTGGTCGTCGCGTCGATCGGAATCCGCGTAACCGCCGACCACGTCACACCGTCGATCGACGTGCTATAGACCAGATCGTTCGTCGAACACTTGCTGCGGAAGCGGCAATCTTCCCACACCACCCAGACCGTCCCCGCACCGTCTACGGCAGCGGATGGCAGCGGGCCGCTGCGAATGCCTCCGGCGTCAATGTGAGTCTGTATGTTGGAAATCGTCACCGGCTTCGACCACGTCTGGCCACCGTCGGTCGAGGTGAACGACGACATGCTATTGGTCTCGATGGGCACGACCACAGTTCCGTTGGGTTGCACCAGCGGCTGACCACCGATGCCGGTGGCGCGGTTCGTGGTGCCAACCGCTGCGCCCCACGTGAGACCGCCGTCGCTGGATGTGCTCATCAGGATGCCATCTCCGGTGTCGGGATTGTCCCACTCGACATAGCAATTGCCGTAGAACGGGCTGCCCGAGTAGCTATCGCAAGCGATCCAGTTCTTGTCAGAGCTGGCCACGTTGGGCCCAACGCTGACTGGATTCTCCCAGGTGAATCCACCGTCGGTCGATCGGCTCACCTCCACGGCGGGAGTCTCCTTCGTGTTGGAGATGGGGAGCGTGGCGATCATCCACACGCCGTGCTTCGCGTCAAAGGCGACCGCGGGGTCGCTCGCGGCATCGTAAGGACCGCCGCCATTCCCACTGGTCAGCCCAGGCAAGAATCCATTCGACCATGAAGTGCCACCGTCGGTCGAGGTGGCCCAACCGATCGCGGTCGCGCCGCCGTTTACGATACGCCCGGTTTGAAAGGCAGACACGAGCGTGGCGCCGTTCGCCAGCATGTGCGGCTCAACTTCTGTCGCATGCTGCCCCGGGCCGATGATGAACGGGTCCGAACTGATCTGTGTGAGGATCGGCCGCGAAGGGGCGTCCTGTGCGCGTGAGAGCGGAGCATGCAAAAATGCCGCTCCAAACGCTGCCAGCAGCAGGAGAGCATGAATCATTTTTTCAGACGTACTGTTTCGAAAGCGCAAACCAGAGAAAATGTGATTCATGACCATCCTTATCGATGAAGAAACTGATTTTCGCGTCGAGTCGTCACCAAAGGCGGCAGGGCATCCGCGTGGCTAGAAACTATCTGCGATAGTGTTGGTCGTGCGGTTGAACATATCCCGCTTCCGGAGTTCGTGTCAATGTGAAGAGTTTTGCAGCCCGTACGAACGCGGGGATGTGTTGGGGAAGGCGTAAATTGAGAAGACTTGAGAGCAACCGCAGCTTCCGACTTTAGGACTTTCTAGAGCGCCTTTTCCGGATGACGGGACCCCGCTCGCTTGCAGAAATCCACTCGTGCGCCTTCATATCCACGCGCCGTCCGCGAAAGCGCACGCCTTCAGCCTCCAACCTAAAGCGCTGTTCGAGCGCCGAGTCGCCGGTTAACTTGATCGCGCCACCCGCGCCCAGCACGCGTTGCCAGGGCAACCCAAACGCGCGCCGCAGAGTTGCTGCGACTTGCCGGGCCGCCCCCGGAAATCCGGCTGCCCGCGCAACTCCACCGTAAGTCGATACTTTCCCGCGTGGAATCGCGCGAACCGCCTGCTCAATCCGCAGACGCCTTGCTCCAGAATCATTCTGTTCGGTTTTTCCCGCCGGAGACCCGCGACTCTTTCGCTTCACAGTGCCATCACGCAAAGATTCGAACTGAGGTCGAGCTTGGGCGCCCCACCCTTCTCGCGTCCCTTGCGAGAGGGCGGGTTCTTGATCTCCAGCGAACCTACATAATCTCTGGGGAGCCCAGCGCAATCGAACGGCAACAAGTCGCGCTACGCCGCAGTCCGAAACGCTTCCAAAGCTTCATACTCCGAATTGTGGATTTCAAATATCGTCAGCAGTTTGGTGACCTGCATCAGATCGCCGACACGCTTGTTCAGGTTTGCCAGTTTGATCGTTCCCCCGGCGTTATGCGCCGCGATATGCAGCGCCACCAGCGTCCCCAGCCCACCCGAATCGATGTAGCTCACTTCACCCAGGTTCAGGACAATGCGTTTGTGGCCGTCCGCAATAGCCCGCTTCACTTCGTCCCGCAGCAGGGAAGACTCTTCTCCAAATACAATCCGCCCATTGCACTCAGTGGCCAGAATTCCGTCCACTGTTCGCTTCGTCAGTTTCAGTTGCATCACAACACTCCTTTGCGGCCCGCCGTAAGCTTTACGCCCCAGCCGCATCCCTCATAATTCTGTCGCACTAGCCTATCGCTTGCTCGGCGTGTTCGCAAGCTGCCTGGCCGCCGATCGCGTACTTTGCAGTATTTCTCTCCCCGGCATCTCATCCTTAATTCCCGTATAATCGACTCTTCTGCCCATGAGTTACACCGTCCTGGCCCGCAAATACCGTCCGCAGAAATTCTCCGAGGTGATCGGCCAGGAGCACGTCACCCGCACTCTGCAAAACGCCATCGAACAAGGCCGCACGGCCCACGGCTACATTTTCAGCGGTCATCGCGGGATCGGTAAGACTACGGTCGCTCGCATTCTGGCCGCCGCGCTCAACTGCCGCTCGGGACTTCCGAAAGAGGATCATCCCGTCCCCGAGCCCTGCGGAGTCTGCGAATCGTGTACTGAGATTCGCGCTGGCAACGCCGTCGACGTGATCGAAATCGACGCCGCCACCAATCGTGGCATTGACGAAATCCGCGAACTCCGCGAAGGCGCGCGTTACCGCCCAGCCCGCGACCGCTTCAAGATCTACATTCTCGACGAAGCTCACCAGATTACCGACGCTGCTTTCAATGCCCTGCTGAAAACGCTGGAGGAGCCACCGGACCACATCGTCTTCATGCTGGCGACCACGCAGCCCGAGGACATTCCGCAAACCATCCGCTCGCGCTGCCAACACTTCAGCTTTCGCGCCGTGAAGTTTGAAGCCATCGTGGCGCAGTTGCGCGACCTGGTCACGCGCGAAAACATTGAAGCTGACGACGACGCTCTCGCCCTGCTCGCCGAAGCCGGCGACGGTTCCATGCGCGATGCGCTCTCGATTCTCGACCAGGCCATCGCCTCCGCCAGCGGACGCGTCACCGCCGACTCCGTTCGCAATCTGGTTGGCGCCGCCCCCGCTCACATTCTCGAGCAAGTGATGCAGGCCGTGTCCGAAGGCCGCAGCGAAGATGTTCTCCGCCAGGTCGACCATCTGATCAGCGAAGGCCACAGCCCCACGCACTTCGCCCGCCAGATGGTGCGTTTCCTCCGCAACGCGACCGTCGCGAAAGTTGCAGGCAAAGATTCGTCGTTGCTGCAGGTTTCCAGCGATGAACGCGAACGCGTTGCCCGTGTCGCGGAAATGTTCGGCGAAGAAGATCTCACGCGCCATTTTCAAATCATGCTGCGCACGCACGGCGAACTAGGATACAAACAGGAACAACGCTTCCACCTGGAACTCGGCCTGCTGAAAATGGCGCATGCGCAGAAGCTGCTGCCCATCGAACAACTGCTGAGCGACGTAGCGGCTGCTCCCGCATCCGGCGCACAGCGGGCGCCAGCGAGATCACTTAGCATCACGGCCCCGACGAGCTCATCCGAAACTCGGCGTTCAGAGTCGACTTCGGCCGCGCGACCAAATTTCGTTTCTCCCTTCGCCGCCGACTCGGCGCGCAAGGGCACGCCGCGTCAGGAAGCTTCGTCTGCTCCCGCGCCAGCCAACGGCCCGCGCATCGTTGCCGCAGCCAGCCAGTCAGAACCTGTAATCATGGGTTCGGCCGCCCCTGCGCCAATGCGCGAGCTGGCTCCGCAGCCGGTGATCGATAGCGATGCGGATCGAAATACAGGTTGGAATTCCGAACATAGTTCCGAAGATAGTTCCGAAAATGGTTCCGGACATAGAAACGAAGCGAGCCGCGCCTCTTCCGGCGCAACGATGCCGCCCGCGATCGAGGCGCCAGGGAAGGGCACGAGTTCCACTCGTGCCGTCAGCAGCGCTGATGAGCGCGCTTCAGCGCCTGAGGGCCAGCCGATCCCGGTGGCGCAATCGCCTGCTGCCGACCCCGACCTCGACCGTCTGCAAACCGCCGTCCTGCAAGCGCTCACCGACGGCAACCAGCGCATCCTGGTCTCGATGCTCTCGGCGGGCGAATGGAGCGTGCAGGGCAACGAACTGGTCATCAAAATCGCCGAGTCGCAGACGGTGGTGGACATGTCGTTGAGCGCAGACGCGAAACGTCTCGCCATCGCATCGGCCAGCGGAGTCCTGGGGCGAGCTGTGAAATTGAGAGTCGTACCGGGCGCGACAGTGGCCCCGCAGCCAAACAAGCGCAACGGCGGCGTGCCGCCTGCCTCCGGTCCCGGCGGCCGAGGCCGCGCCGAGCAGGACGCGGTAGTTCGCCGCATGCAGGAAAAATTTGGCGCGGAGATTCGCACCGTGATCGACTACAAAGAAAAACGCTAACAGCTTCCGGCGCTTGGCTCTCGCTTCCGGCGGCGCGAGCGATCCGGAAGCCGGATAGCGGAAGCCAAAAAGCCGAGGTTCTATGGGCGGATTCAACCTGCAAGACCTGATGTCGAAAGCGAAATCGCAATACGACTCCCTGCAGAAAAAAATGCAGGAGACGGTAGTCGAAGCCACGGCCGGCGGCGGAACAGTCACCGCCAAAATGGATGGCCGCAAGCAGTTGCTCAGCCTGCGCATCGATCCGGAAGCTGTGAAATCGGGCGACGTCGAAATGCTGCAGGATCTGGTGCTCGCCGCTGTCAACGAAGCCGCCCGCAAAGTTGATGCGCAGATGCAATCCACAGTCGGCGGCATGCTGGGCGGCCTCGGCATCCCCGGCCTCTAGGGCGTGCCCGGAGAGTTGTGAACGCGAGGATTTGCTAGAGCGTGCGAATCGGGGGAAGGCCCGACTTAATTGTGTCCTGGAACGCAGCAATTAGCCGTTGGGGGCCGCCGAGTATGAAGAAGCATCATTGCATCGCAGCTGTCATGAGTTTGATCTTCATCGCATCGTCCGCCCAACCCCAGTCCACATCAGTTCCGAAAGAGGCACCCATGACCAACCACGCCACCGGCCCATTCGACGTAAAGATGCATCCGCAGGATGACAATGCGGCCGACGGTGTCACCCGCATGCTCCTCGACAAGCAATACCACGGTGATCTCGAAGGCATGGCCAAAGGCCAAATGCTGACTGGCGGCATGAGCGCCGACAAATCTGGTGTTTACGTTGCGATCGAGAAGTTCACCGGAACGCTGCAAGGCCGTAGCGGCAGTTTCGTCCTGCACCACACGGGGATCATGACGCGTGGGAAGCCGGAACTGACCATCCTGGTCGCGCCCGACTCCGGCACCGGCCAACTCATCGGCATCAGCGGCAAAATGACAATCAACATCGCCGCCGACGGAAAGCATTCGTACGATTTTGAATACACGCTCCCGGCAACACCGTAGTCATAGAGACGTAGCCGGCTACGTTTTCTCGGCGACACCTCGAACGATTGATAGAGAGACGTTGCAAGTAAGATCCCTACGGTAAGTTTCATATAATCCAGATTCCGAATTCCCCATGTCCAAATTCGCTGAACCGATGTCCCGCCTGATCGACGAGCTGAAGAAGCTCCCCGGCGTGGGAGCGAAAAGCGCCCAGCGGCTGGCCTTTTACATTCTGCGATCAAGCGATGAAGATGCCGAAGCCCTCGCCGCCGCGGTGCGCGACGTGAAGGCGAACCTCCGGCTGTGCTCGGTGTGCAATAACATTACCGACGTTGACCCTTGCGTCTACTGCACCAGCGCGACCCGCAATCAGCGCCTGGTTTGCGTGGTGGAAGAGCCCACCAATATCGCAGCCATCGAAAAGACGAAGCACTTCAATGGAGTATTCCATGTGCTGCACGGCGCCATTTCGCCGCTGCACGGCATCGGTCCCGAGCAATTGCGCATTTCGAATCTGATCACCCGCGTCGATGCCGGCAATGTCGACGAAGTAATCGTCGCCACCAACCCGACCGTGGAGGGCGAAGCCACGGCGACCTATCTCTCGCAGCAACTCAAGCGCGCCGGAGTGAAAGTCACCCGCATCGCCATGGGCATCCCCGTCGGCAGCGACATCGAATACACCGACGAGATCACGATGCTGAAAGCCATGGAAGGCCGCCGAGATATGTAAGGGAAATGCGCAGTTTGCGTTCAGTGGTCCGAATTCGATGCACAAGTTTCTGTGCAACGTGTGCAAAACTTTGCTCTTGAGCCGACGACATGGAACGCAGCTCGGGAAGGATCTGTCGCATTACCGCTCCATTAACCCCAGTAGTGACAGTCACTTACCGGTTATAGTCGAGCCAAAGGATTACATGGCAGGCGGCTTGCACCCGGTTGCATGTTAAGTCCTCTTGGTTTTACAGATCCTTCGATCTTTATCCTGATCGCTCGATCTGTGGACTCGCCTGAGGAATGAAGAACAGCCTCAGCGCCTGTCGCGGCGCGCTGTGATGTAACCGCATCCAACTCGACGCAGAAGAAGCCGGGCCAACCAGCCCGGTTTTCTTTTTTCCGCCCACTGCCCCGAACTGAGGCCCTACCCGAAATTACAATTTCTTGACACCCGAACTCCTTCCGGCATCTAGCCTTGCATCGACATCACTGCTCCGGAGGATTCGTGAAGCTCACCCTCACAGCATTTCTCGCCGCCTCAGCCATTGCCGTATTCGTCGCGCCCGGTCCGGCGAAAGCCCAGGCTGGCGCAGGGTCCATCTTCAAGGCCGTTTCCACTCCCAACCCGAATTTCAATAATGACCTACTCGCCGCCTCCGCATCTTCCTCCACCGACATCTGGGCCGTCGGCGACTCCGTACTTCACTACAACGGCACCAAGTGGACCGCCTTTACTCCGGCCATGCAGAGCGAGATCAGTTCCCTGAACGGAGTCGTCGCGATCTCGTCCTCTCTGGCGTGGGCCGCGGGCAACATTGAAACCACGGCGGGCGTTCGAGGACAAATCATCGAGCAGTGGAACGGAACCCACTGGAGCGCGTTTCCTGGACCGAAATTCGCCGCCGGCGACCAGCCCAGCATCTTTACCATGGCCTCGACCTCCGCCAATGACATCTGGGCCATCGGCAGTCTGTTGAGCGACGGCGGGCAACTGCTCTCGTTCCTGTTCGAGCATTGGAACGGCAAGCAATGGACCGCGACTACCATCCTCTCGAATGATGCCTTTCTTCTGGGAGCTTCCGCCGACGCCACCAATGACGTTTGGGCGGTCGGCTTCAACGGCCCCGAGAACGACGACAGCCAGACGCTGGCTCTGCATTACGACGGCGCCAGTTGGACCGAGGCCGTTACTCCCAGTGTCGGCAACGGAGCGAATCAATTCAACGGAGTGCTCGCCCTCGCGTCGAACGATGTTTGGGCGGTTGGATTCTCCACGCCGGTTCCACCTCCCTCGCACGCCGCAACCCTCACGCTGATCGAACATTTCGACGGCACCAGTTGGAGCGTGGTGCCCAGCCCGAACGTCGGACCCGACAGCATTTATCAATCGAATCGTCTCTTCGGTCTGGCCGCGAATTCGTCCACGGATATTTACGCCTTCGGTTCTTATTTCGCCTCCGATGGTTCCGGCCATCAGATGACTCTGCTGCTGCACTGGGATGGAACCAGCTGGGCCATCGTGCCCAGTCCGAATCCCACAAACGGTGTATTTCTTTCCGATCTTCTGTTTGCCGGGGTCGTGCCATCGCCCGGAAATGTCTGGATCGTTGGAGCAAAGGATATTCCTCCCAACGACGATAGTTTGGCGATTCACACGACAATGGGGGCAGGTTTTGAGGTAAGCGGGAAGTAGTCCGACGCACAACGGAAAAACCGGGCGAACCTGCCCGATTTTCTTATTCGAAACGCTTTATAAACTAGCAAGGCACTTCCGGCTCAAGAAAAACGTTGAGCTCTTCCTTGGTAGTCTCCAAACCCTCGGGCAAAGTCCCGCGATTGTATTCGGCCATGCGGTTCTTCCACTTCAGGAAGTCGGTGATGCTCTGCGGCTCAATGCGCACCTCGACCCGCCGCAAGCTGGCCAGCAGCAGGTTCATTTCATAGCGCAGGCCGTTAGCAGTGCGCAGATTCTTGGTCGAGGCCTGCAGCATCTCAACCCGTCCGCGCCGGTATTCGAGTAGTCCCCAGCCAGCGGGGATTTCTTCAACCGTCACTAGGGCCGGAGGAGTCAGATAAAAGCGTTCGCTGCCGACTCCCTGCTCGGGTTTCAGGCGGAAGGGCTTGGAGCGATCGGCGAGAAAGTCGGCGCGGGTAACCTTGCACTCCACCAGCACGGAGTGGTTGGCGCGTTTCCAGCCAATAGCGTCGGGCATCTCGCCGCTGACGCAGGCTTGCTCCGACAGCACCACGCCGCAGCGATACGATCGCAGCCAGCGCACGGCACATTCGACCAGTTGGGAGTGAGTCATAGACCTTTCAGTTGTAGCCGGAGCAGAAGATGTGCGTAAGTAACTGGGGAGCTACTAGTTCAAGGTGTGGATATTCAAGCAAATCCAACATGACCAACATAGTCATGTTTGCTATAATAGCAGCCATGCGGACCGTGAACATCAGCGACCTGAAGGCTCAACTCAGCGCCTACCTACAGCGAGTGCGCGACGGCGAAGAGGTGTTGGTTTGCGACCGCAATCGGCCAGTGGCGCGAATGGTACCTTGCCGGCTGGAAGATCAACCGGAGAGTGAGCGGGAACTCGTTGCCCGTGGCGTGCTTATGCCGCCTCTGAAAAAGCGAAACTCGCCGATTTCCTGGCCCGAACCACCGGGAAGCATTTCGGATGAAGTCGTCGAGCGCCTATGGCGGGAAGAACGGGAAAATCGATAACGCCGCATTTGGCGTTTTGGGACGCGAGCGCGCTCGTACCGCTTTGCGTCGGTCAAAGTAACACGCCTCGTGTCATCGCCCTGTACAAGACTTACGAAGTCGTTGTCTGGTGGGCGACTCCGGTGGAGATGGCAAGCGCGCTGGCGCGACTTGTGCGCATGAGACAGCTCGACCCGGCTGACTGGTCTAAAGCGCGCCGATTAGAGGCGGTTCTGGCGGACGCCTGGTTTGTGATACAGCCGTCGGAAAGGCTCCGAACGAGGGCTGCGCAACTCGTCGACCGGTACGATTTGCGGGCGGCAGATGCGCTGCAGTTGGCGGCTGCGCTGGAGTGGTCCCAGGATGTTCCGCAAGGCCGCGTTTTTCTGACTGCCGACCAAAAGTTGCGCGAGGCGGCTCTTATGGCTGGATTCGAGGGAGAGCGGATCTAGGGCGAATCCTGTTGGCCGGCGGTTACAATCTGCGATCACTTGCCTGCGAGAAGGTTTTCCGGCGCCTGCTGAGTGCTGCGTGGCGTTCGAGCTGATGACGGCTTGAGAGCAGGATTTCTCATCGCCTTTACCGTAATCGGCCTCCGCAGCAGGGTCTCCAGTAAATATCTTTCCGCTGCGATGGCCTGCGCCGTCCGACTTCCAGCTTCGAAACCTTCGGCGACGATTACCAGCGCTTCGTTCGGAGCCAGCTTCGCGGGCTTGCGCAGGAAGCCGTTGGCTCGGCGTTTGGCTGGGTTTATGTTTTCGATTTTTACACGCATGATATGCCCGTCGTGCGCCGTATCGAATGCATTCGCCAATCTAAGAATCGCGGCCAGTTGAATCGTAATCTTCTGCTTGTCGGGCAGGAGATCACGGAGTGCTTTGTGGCCGCGAGTCGGTAAAGCTCCGGCGTGAAAGCGAGCGACGACCGCGGCGCGTTGCAGGTACTCCGGATTCCATCCCAAGGGATTGCTGTGGCTCCGGATCAGCTCGAACGAAGCTTTGTGGTGTCCTTTATTCCCCTCCGACTTGCCGACGTCATGGAGCAGGGCGGCGACTTGCAGGGTGGAACGAGCATCGGCGCCATTCGGGGATTCCAGTAATCCCACGGCGAGAAGGCCGTCGTAAAGTTCCAGCGCGAGCCGAGACACGCGCTCGGAGTGGGCGAAGTCAGGGTCTAATGCTTTTGCCCACAGCGTCATGCGCTGCATCGCAAGCTGCTGGATTTGCTTGCCTTGCGGCAGGCCGGCGCGCCATACGTTCCAGAGTGAATCGGGGCCGACGGTGCGCTGGCGGTACTCGTCGATGCGCTTGGTGCGTTCTTTGAGGATGCGCGCGTGCCAACTCTGCCGCGAAGCTGCGTCTGAAAAAATGTGGCACGACAACGCGGCGGCCCACAGCACGTCGAGATCGTGGACTTCGCCCAGCAGGTCCTGCATATGCTTCAGGTCGTTGCTCCAGGCTTTGTGCTCGACAGGCAGAAAATTCTCGACGATGTAGCGAAAACGTTTGATGCCGATCCGCAAGGTGTGGAACGCAACCTGGGACCGATTGCGCAGCGCGCGAACATGAAGTTCGCGGGCAGCCGTCCAGCGCTCCAGGGCGAGATGCTTGAAGACCGCGCTGCCGGGGCGAATGCGCGCAGCTCGTAGGGGCAGAGACTTGCTCCACTGCCGCCACTGCTTGCGGTCAAATTCGCCTTCTTCGAGCGCCGCGCGGGCTTCGCGCTTCTGGTCGGTTTCGCGGGCTTGGAGAATTTGCAGCAGCAGGCGAGCGGCGGCATCGCGCGGGTCGTTGGTCGCGGGTTCAGTTGAGCTGGCCGACTTCGTAGAGCGTTCCGCTTCTTCCAGCAGCGCGGGCGAGCCTGCCCTGAGTGAGGTCGAAGGGTCGCCCGCGCCCACACGAACCGGGGCGGGATGGAGTTTCTCGACCCACTCCATCATGACTTGCACGTCGCGCAGCGCGCCCAGGCGCTGGAAGAGGCGCTTGCCAGCCTTCTTCATGGCTTTCCAGTCGCGGTCGGGGTCCAGGGCAATCATTCCGTCGGCCAACGAACGACAGCGGCGCAGCGAAACCCGCAAGTCGTGGACGGGATCGGCGCTGAAGTCAGCGCCCACATGCTCGCACTCGTCGAGCACTCGGCCCATCCAGTAGCGCAGTCCCGTAATTTTGGGGGCAGGTTTCACGTGTAGTTGCGGAGGACGCCACAGCACTCCGCCGATCATTCTACCGAAGATGTGGGGCGGACACTCCCGTCCGCCGCCGTTGATGTTGGGCTTGATGTTGCTCGTGGGTCTATTATGAGGAGTTCTTCAGGGAATTCCCGCGCCGAGCCAA
This sequence comes from uncultured Acidobacteriota bacterium, assembly GCA_963758005.1. Lineage (GTDB taxonomy): Bacteria > Acidobacteriota > Terriglobia > Terriglobales > Acidobacteriaceae > Sulfotelmatobacter. Next base: position 252,744 of record CAVWTR010000013.1, on the reverse strand, counting down.
CCCACCCGGAAGTGGCATTCAAGGGCAAGAGCAGCCAGCCCCAAGGCCGCGGACACTCCTGTCCGCCCCACACCGAGCGGCCATAAACCTACAGTCACCGCCCATTACCTCGGTAACGTTTTAGCCCTTACCTTTTAGCTTTACCCTTGAGCTTCAAACTTGCGCTTCCGAGGAGTTTGCTATTTCTGCCATAAACACATCGCAAGGTGCACGTGCCGCCTCGGCGCGGGCGTTTGTCCACAGCCTGAACATCCTCATCAAGTACGCGCGGATGTATGGCTATGACCACAAACGCACTGAGGCGCAATTCGAAACCACCTGGAAAGAACTGCAGCAGGGGCTGCCCACAACCGGGGATCAGGGCTTCCTGTTGGGCGTTTCCGACAACAAGCTCCTCCTCGACGGCATTCCGCTGGAAGCGGGAAACGCCGAGCGCAGCTTCGCCACGCTGTTGAGCACGGCCGGGCTCGCCAGCCTGCATTTCTCCAAAGATGTGACCGAGGAAGACTTCGTTCGGCTGGTGCGCGCGTTCACAGTTGCGGGGTCGAAAGCGCAGGATGTTTCGAAGCAGATCAAGGAAGCGCTGGCCGGGAACAAACACGGCGGTACGATCAAGATCAATGAAGTGAAGTTTGTTGCGGCCGATCCGCTGACGGGCGATGTGAGCATTGCGGCGCAGATCGCGGCCCAGACGCTCGGGCCAGAATTCAGGCAATGGCTGAACGATCCGCAGAAGCTCTTGCAGCTGATTGCAGCTGCCGAAGGCGCGAACTCCGGCGGTGGTGGAAAAGGGCCGGCGGATGGAACTCCCATGGTTCCGCTGGGAAGCGTACCCAACGCTGTACCCGGGACAGGCAAGGGACGGTGGGTTCCGGACGGCGATCCCGCTGCGACCACAGGCAGCGCGGCAGCCGGCGCGGCGCCGGCGTGGACGGGCGGCATGGTTCCGCTGCAGGAACAGGAAGTAATTCAGGCGATCCGGTTGCTGACGCGCTTTGGGCAAGTGCAGACGGATCCGAATGTTAAAGAAGAGGACATCCAGAAGGAACTGGTTGAGACCGATCCCAATACGCGGCTGAACCTGCAGCAGTTGCTGGGAAGTCTGGCAGCGAAAGCGACTTCAGAACAGCAGGACGACACGCCTCTGTTGATGAAGGCCGCTGAGCATATGGCGATCCGCTTCGCCCTGGAGCGTTATCAGAAGGGCGAAGTCAAGGTCAACGCAGTTCACCAGATGATGGAGCACATGAGCCGTCAGATGGACTCGTTGCGCTCCATTCTGAAGCTGCAGGAAGAGAAGATGAGCAAGGCCGGGATTCTGGTGGAGTCGCACGCCGACATCCTGGATCGTATGTTCTGGGCGGAAGTGCCGGAGTCGGGCAAAAAGAGTGTGTTGCTCTCGCATGAAGCGCCCTGCGTGCCCCCGCGAAACCTGCGCCAGTTCGTGGAAGTGCTGCTCGACCGGGACGACAAGGAGAGCGCGACCGAGATTCTGAACAACTATTCGAGTTGTCTGGGCGCGAAAGATATCGAACCACGGCGGCGAACCGCCATCGGCCTGAGCCAGTTGGCCGACCTTTACGCGCGCCTGGGCGGCCAGCCCATGGGGCAAGCCATCCGCAAGCTGAGCGAGCAGCTGATTGCCGAGAAGGATGCGGAACTGCAAAGCCTGTTCAGCGCGGCGTTCGTGCGGCTGAGTCAGGAAGCCAGTTCGGCCAAGAATTATGCCGCAGTCAACGAAGTTTGCGCTGGCATGGAGCACATCAGCCTGGAACGCCCAGTGCTGATGAGTGACCTGCGTCCGCGGGTGGGCGTGGAGAACCGGCTGCCAGAGTTTATTGAGGAAGCCGTGAATCTGGAACCAATTCCGGCGGACCTGCTGGCAGTACTGCGGCGGACGACGCAGGCGGGAGCGGAACATCTGGCGGACCGGTTTTTCCGCTGCATGCGGCGCGACGAATGCGATCGCATGATCGAAATGGTCAAGCAGTTGGGATCTCCGATGCTGCTGCAGTTGCGCGAGATTCTGCGCACCGGCCAGCCCCGCCAGGCCTCCGGCGCCGTGGGATTGGTGAGCCGGCTCGATGTGGGTACGCTACTCGAATTGCTACCCGTGCGGATGCCGGAGTGGAACCGCTTCTATCATGATGTGGTAGTGCGGCAGATTGCTTATGGGGCCGCTGGAGATCGCGGACGCACCCTGCTCGAACTGGCGGAAATTCTGGATCCGCTGGTGTTGCCCGAGGCGGTGGACGAAATCGGAATGAGTGGCGACCTGACGGCGACCCCGCCACTGATCGCGATGGCGCGGCCCGGGGAATCGGCTTCGCGTTCGCCCTACATACAGCTCAAGGCGATTGAATCGCTGGGGCGCTTGAAGGATATAGAAGCAGTGGCGACGCTGCGTGACATTCTGGAAGCCAAGAAAACGTTTGGCTTCGTACATCACCGTGAGCTGAGAATTGCAGCGGCGCAGGCTCTGTCGAAAACCGATCCGCGCTACAGTTCGCAGGTTCTGTCGGACAGCGGGCTGGAACCGGCGGAACTGGCGATCGCACCTCTCGATATGGCTCCGGCGTGTCCCTGGGTACGGCAACGGCGCTACGAGCGCCTGGTACTGGCAAAAACGGTGACCGGGACAATCGGCAGCTCGTGGGGCAAGTCGCGGATTCAGATCCGTGAATTGAGCCTGGGCGGCGGCATGGGGACGAAAGAAGACAACCTGCGCATCGGCAGCGAAGCGGATTTGGAAATTACGCTCGGGATGCGGGCGAAGATCCGCGCCCATGTGCTGCTGCGGCGCGCCCGGGTCAACGAAGTAGGATTTGAAATTGTGAACACCGACCTGGAGAGCCGCTACCGCCTGCGCCGCCTGCTGGTGGACGCGCTGAACGCCGCGCAGAACAAGGGCCAGGAGTGGAGTGGGGACCGGAAGGTATAGGGAAACGCTCTTAGCTCTTACGCCTTTAGCTCTTAGCTCAAAAACAAAAAGCCTCTGCTTGCGCAGAGGCTTTCGTTTTACATACAGTTTTTGGTGTCGTTCGATTACTTCACGACTTTGACAAAGATGATAAGGAACGTGAACAGGACCAGCGACTCGATGAAGGCCAGTCCCACAAACAGAGCGATCTGAATGCCGGGACGGGCGGCGGGGTTACGAGCCAAGCCTTCACAGGCGGCGGAGGCCACGCGACCCTGGCCCAGAGCGGCGAGCGCAGCCGCGAAAGCCATCGCGAAGCCGGATGTGATCGCCACCCAGTTCGTCCCGCCGGAAGCGGCCGTTTCCCCGCCTTGAGCAAAGGCCGGCATTGCGAACAGCGACATTACCACGAGAACCAGAATCAGAAATACAATCTTACGCATACTTTTTCTCCTTACTCCTTAGGAATATTCGCCAGGAGGTGGTTGACGTCATCCTCGAGCAGACGCCCTCACACTGGTGAAGTTGAAACAAAGCTGTGACAACCAATTAGTGTTCGTGGGCCGTGGCCTCGGCGAGATAAACACAGGTCAGGATCACGAAAATATAAGTCTGAATCAATGACACGCCGACGTGAAGTGCTTCAAAAATGATCGGGACGCCAATCGGGACCAGCGAGAAAAATACCAGGGTAACCATTTCTCCTGCGAACATGTTGGCGTAAAGACGAACCGTCAGAGATAAGATGCGCGCGGTGTGGCTGAAAATTTCGATGGGCAGCATCAACGGCGACAGCCACCACACCGGTCCCATGAAATGCTTGAAGTAGCCCAGACCATTGCTTCGCAAACCCTGATAGTGATAGTAGAACCAAGTGAGCAGCGCGCAGCCTAAAGGAACAATGGCGACTGCGGTCGGAGACTCGAAGCCGGGGAATAGACCGATCAGATTGCACGTAAGGATGAACATTCCGACGGTGACTAGATAGGCGTGGTAACGATGGTAATGATGGCCAATGATTTCATCGCCCATGCCGCCGAAGAAATTCTCGATCCACTCCATGGAATGCTGCAGGCTCCCCGGTCGATCCACGGACAGCCGAACCCGGACCGCCAGAAAGAGCGAGGTCAAGAGCAGGAAAACCAGCACTTCCATAGAGAAGCTGTTGGAGATGGGCGTCAGCGGATGCTTGGGATGAATTCCCAAAGCCAAAAGCAAATGGAGCACCTGAACGCCGAAGAGGCGATTAAGCAGCGCGGTGAACCAGAGTTGCTCCATATTTGCGATCCCAAGACTACGATCCCAGCCAGGTACTGAAAGTCAGCGATCTGACGTCAATACCCGCGGCGCAAGGCGGCATACGCTTCAAATCCGGCCTCGATCAGCATGGCCGCCACGGGTGTGCACAGTCCAAACAGAAAGCCCCGGAAGGCTTGAGAAGAACTTGTGAATATAACATATGCAACGGTTCCTGCCAAAAGATAGCGAAGGAAGAACCCGTTCACTAGCGAGAACCCGCCCTCAGGTTGATGGGACTCGACAACCCGTGCGGCTAGGGCTTGCACTGCCTGGTTCAGGGAGCGAAAGCTCAGATAGGCGATCAGCGCTCCGGCGGCGAAGCCGATGGCGGTAGCCAGCCCGAATCGCCAAGCGACAACTCCCGTGAAGGCAGCGCCGAGAATGAGCACAAAGCGTAGCATTCTGGGGATCGCGGCGGAGAAGAAGCGATCTGCGGCTGGTGACGAATCGGCGGGCGGCGGAGAGGGAGTCATCTGTCGCTCTTGTCCCGCGATAGCGCGATCGCGGAGCGGATCATTTGCGCAAATCCGGCCACGGCACCGAAGATCACTCCCGCCAGATAGAGCCAATGGGTGTGCAGCCAGTAGTCCAGCAGCTCGCCGAGCCCGAAGCCGAGAAAGACGGCGGCAGGAATAATAAATCCGATCTCGGAGTAGCGCGCAGCGGTGACCAGGGCATTGGGCTTGTCCGACCGATTTGGATCTTCAGCCACGCACGGATTCTATCGCACGGAACGGTAGCGCGGGGCGGCCGGGCTTCGCCCCGGTCGGACGGCCCAAGCCGTCCGTCCCCACATGAGCATTTCACATGAGCATTTTAATGAGTCAGCTTAGCGACTGCGGGATTCTGCGCGATGCCGAGTGCCCAGTTCACCAGTTCGATGAATTGGTTGGGCAGGATACCGATGTAGAGCGTCGCCAGCGCGGTCAGGCCCAGCGCGGCGCGCATGGTGAAGCTGATGGCTAGTTTCTCTTCGCCTTTCTCGACATTGCCCATGAACATGGCGTTGGCGATCTTCAGGTAGTAATAGAGGCCGAAGACGGAGTAGAGCACGCCGAGCGAAGCCAGCGCGTAGTGCCCGGTTTCGATCAGGCTGAGGAAGATGAAGTACTTGCCCCAGAATCCGGCCAGCGGCGGGATACCGGCCAGCGACAGCATAAAGATCAGCATGAGCACAGCTTCGACCGGTGCGCGCGAGTAGAGGCCGTTGAGGTCGTCGAGTTCGTCCCCAATCACGTTGCGGTGCCGCAGCGAAGTGATCACAGCGAAGGCGCCGAGGTTCATGAAAGTGTAGACGAGCAGATAAATCAGAATGCCTTTTAGTCCGTCCGGACTGAGCGCGGTAGCTGTGCCGGCGATCAGTCCGAGGAGCATGTAGCCGACGTGCGCGATGGAAGAGTAAGCCAGCAGGCGCTTCGTATTGGTCTGGGTGAGCGCGGCGAAGTTCGCGCCCGTCATGGTCGCGATGGAGACAAAGACCAGCAGCGGAACCCAGATCGGCCGCATCGGCGCAAGCCCAACGACAAGGATGCGCAGCAGCATGGCCCATCCCGCGGCCTTGACGGCGACGGACATGAATCCGGTGACGCTGGTAGGCGCACCTTCGTAGGCGTCAGGCGCCCATTGGTGGAACGGGATAGCGGCGATTTTGAATAAGAGCCCGGTGATCGTGGTAAGCAGCGCGACGATGGCGACCGGCTTGTATTCGCTGTGCATTACATGCTGCGCCAGTTGCTGCTGGATGACCGCGAGATTCGTGCTCCCGGTTAAACCGTAGAACAGCGACAACCCGTAAGCGAAGATGCCCGACGAAAACGCACCCAGCAGCAGATATTTCAGCGCAGCTTCGTTGGAGCGCCGGTCGCGGCGCAGGAAGCCAACAAGCACGTAGGTGGAAATGGCCATCAGTTCGAGGCCGATGAAGATGAGAACAATGTCGAAGCCGGCGGCCATGCACATCATGCCGGCGACCGAGAGCAGCATGAGCGCGTAATACTCGCCGTGATTTTCGTGCTCGGTCTCAAGATACCGCACCGACATCAGGATGGCGATGGCGGTGGCTGCGAGAAACAAATACCAGAAATAAATGGCGAAGCGATCGATCAGCATCGTGTGCATGAGGCCGAAGGAACCAGGTGAAGCAGCCAGCCACAGCTGAACTTTGACAACTCCCGCAGCAGAAAACAGGACGCCGATGAAGGCGGTCACAGCATTGGCCCACTTCATCTCCTTGGGAAGCATCAGGTCAATGAGAAGGATGCCGAGGGCGAACAGCGCCAGCAGCGTGATCGGCAGCGCCAGAAGATAGTCAGTCCAGACCACTAGTTCTTCCCCTCTTTCGGCGCGGTCGCGGCTGCCGGAATTGCCGTCGCTGGAACGACGGAAGCGGGAGCGGCCAGCGGGGCCGGTTGGATTGTGAGGGTCGCGTTTACGGTGCCGCCGGGCAGCGGATAGTCAGGCCGCGCCATCGCCATGGTGTGGTTCACAGGCTGCTCGAGAATCTGAAAAAACGGTTTGGGATAGAGGCCGATCCAGAACGCCATAATGAGCAGCGGGACGAACGTGGCGACTTCCCGCGGCGTCAGGTCGTGCAGTTTTTCATTCTTGGGATTGGTGACCGTGCCGAAGAACACGCGCTGGTAAAGCCAGAGCAAATACGCAGCCGCGAGCACAACTCCGGGCACGGCCCATGCGCCCCATCGCCAGTTCTCCATAAACGTGCCCTGCAGAATCGTGAACTCGCCGACGAAGCCGTTGAGCAGCGGCAGGCCCATCGACGACAGAAACATGATCATAGTAATGGTCGCGTAGATGGGCATGACGTTGGAGATGCCGCCGTATTCGGAGATCTCGCGGGTGTGGCGGCGTTCGTAAAGAATTCCAACGATCAAGAACAACGCGCCGGTCGATATGCCATGGTTAATCTGCTGCAGCACCGATCCGCTTATGCCCAAAGGCGTGAGCGCGAAAATTCCCAGCGTGCAGAAGCCGAGGTGACTAACAGAAGAGTAGGCCACCAGCTTCTTCATATCCTTCTGCATCAGCGAAACCAGCGCGCCGTAGATGATGCCGACAATGGAAAGAAAAATCATCCAGCCGCGGACAGTCATGCCGAGGTGGGTGGTAGTATCCGCGAGCACCTGAGGAAAGAAGGGAAGCGAGAAGCGAATAAATCCGTAGGTTCCCATCTTCAGCAAAACGCCGGCCAGGATCACCGAGCCCGCGGTGGGCGCTTCCACATGGGCGTCGGGCAGCCATGTGTGGAACGGAAACATCGGCACTTTGATGGCGAAGGCGAAGAAGAAACTCAGGAACAGCAGCGTCGCGACGTGCGGCCCGTAGTCAGAATAAATACGCGGCGCCGTGTCATAAAGCGCCTGGAGCGCGAACGTGTAAGTCCCGGTCACGTGTTGATGGTGGAAGTAAAGGAACAGGATGCCGAGCAGCATCAACACCGAACCGGCCAGGGTGTAAAGAAAGAACTTGATGGCGGCGTAAAGTTTCCGTGGCCCACCCCAGATGCCGATCAGCAGATACATGGGCACGAGCATGGCTTCCCAGAACACGAAAAAGAGGAAGAAATCGAGCGCCATGAAGACGCCGAGCATGCCGGTCTGCAGCACCAGAAACCAGATGTAATATTCCTTGACGCGATTCTCGATGGCGGTCCAGGACGACAGAATCGAGATCCAGCCCAGCAGCGTAGTGAGCATGATGAGCAGAAACGAAATGCCGTCGATGCCCAGTACATAGCTGGCGCCAATAGAAGGGATCCAGTTGCCCGCCGCGCCCTCGATGAACTTGAAGCCGGGCTCGAAACGCTGCGCCCAGAACCACGGCACCAGTGGCAGCGAGACCAGCAAGCCGGCGAGCGCGAACAAATTAGCGATCCAGCGGATGGCGTCTTTGTTCTCCTTGGGAACGAACAGGAGAACGAGCGCGCCCACAAGCGGCGTGAAGAGGATGATCGATAGGATGTGGTTTTGCATAGAAAGCTCTTGGCTTTTGGCACTTGGCTTTTAGCTAAAGGCTAAGAGCCAACGGCCAAAAGCCGGTTCATCAGTGATACACATAATAAAACGCGAATCCCACCAAGCCTGCAGTCATGACCAGCGCATACCATTGCACCAAGCCCCATTCGAGCAGGCGCGCGGGATAACTTAGCGCGCGCGCCAGGATCGCAGGACCGTTGACTCCAATGCCGTCGATGATCCACTTGTCCCACCAACTGGAAATCGTCGCGGTGAGGCGCGTGATCCAGCCGGCAGCGTTGACGGCGCCGTCGATTACGTTCGTGTCGAACCACGCGCTGGCTTCGCCGAGCCCGAGCACGCCGAGCCGGACGCTTCCCGGTCCTGCGCCAATCTTGCGTCGTCCCGTGAAAACATAGTCGTAGCCTTCGTCGACGTAATATTTATTGAGCAATGTATCGTAGACGGGCGGCAACGCGGCGATGGGCTCGGTGTAGCCCTTATCCGCGTGGCGATAGCTTCGCCAAGCCATGGCCCATCCGGTGAATGCAGCGGCAAGCGATAGGCCCATGAACAGCCATTCCGTGCCGGTATTGTGTTCCTCTTCTTTTTCGCCTGCGGCCAATTGTCCGCTCTTGCCCTCCGCAGTAAGCGCCTGGGCTTCGCCGGCAAATACCGGCTCCAAAAATTTCGTGAAATGGTCGGAGCCTCCCAGGCTGTGCGGCCATCCCAACCAGCCAGCGCCGATCGCGCAGAGTGCCAGAACAACCAGCGGCATGGTCATCGATTTCGGCGACTCATGAATGTGGTGTTCAACCTCATGGCTCATGCGCGGATGTCCATGAAACGTCAGGTACATCAGCCGGAACATGTAGAACGCCGTCATGAGCGCGGTCGCGTAACCGACACCCCAGAGAATCCGATACGCGCCGCCTTCGCGCGACCAGGTTTCCCAAAGAATCGCGTCTTTGGAGAAAAATCCGGCGAAGGGAAAAATGCCGGCGATGGCAAGCGTGGCAATGAACATGGTCCAGTGCGTGACAGGGATCCGCCTATGCAGGTCGCCCATGTTGCGCATGTCCTGCTCGCCCGACATGGCATGAATCACCGAGCCCGCGCCGAGAAAGAGCAGCGCCTTGAAAAACGCATGAGTGAACACGTGGAACACCGCGGCGGAAAATGCTCCCACGCCGAGCGCGAGAAACATATAGCCCAGTTGCGAGACGGTCGAATACGCGAGCACGCGCTTGATATCGTTTTGCACCAGGCCAATCGATGCGGCAAAGACGGCGGTGAGCGTGCCCACGATCGCGACCACCAGCATCGATTTCGGGGCCAGCACAAATAAGGCGTTCGACCGGGCAACCATGTACACGCCCGCGGTGACCATGGTCGCGGCATGGATCAGCGCAGAGACCGGAGTCGGCCCTTCCATGGCGTCGGGCAGCCAGACATAAAGCGGAATCTGGGCGGACTTCCCGCAAGCCCCCACGAACAACAGCAGCGTAGCCGCGGTGATATATGGATTTCCCATCAGACTGGCGGCATGCCCGCGGGCGAATCCAGTTACGTCGATGAAGCGTAACGATCCGCAGAGCCACACAATGAAGAACATGCCAAGAATAAATCCAGCGTCGCCGATGCGGTTGACGATGAAAGCTTTATTGGCCGCGTCACTCGCCGACTCGCGATGGAAATAGAATCCGATCAGCAGATACGAACACAGCCCCACGCCTTCCCAGCCCACGAACATCAACACATAGTTGTTGGCGAGAATGAGCGTAAGCATGGAGAACATGAAGAGGTTGAGGTATCCGAAGAAGCGGTAGTACCCGCCCTCGTGCGCCATGTATCCGGTGGAATAAATATGAATCAGCATGCCGACGCCGGTGACAAACAGCAGCCAGATGCTGGAAAGCGGATCGAGCAGAAATCCGGCATCAGCCTGAAGCGAAGCCGCCGTCCCGTCAGATTTCTGAAAATTGAGATGCCCCGTATCGGTACCAAGCCAGGTGTAGAGAATGGTCTGGTAAGGCTGATGCAGGTGCTCCGGCGTCGCGGCGAAGTTGGTGTACTGCCAGACCGCCCCGCAGCTCATAAGAAACGCGAGAACGATGGTGCCAACGCAAACCGCGCTCACCGTCGACTTCTGCAGCCTGCGTCCAAAAAAGAACATGAGCGCCGCGCCGATGGCGGGGAAGAGCGGGATGAGGTAGATGTGGGTTAGGAAAATCAGCTGCTAGCTCCTAGCTTCTAGCCTCCAGCTATTCGTCTCCTTTTAAGCGTTCACCCGAAGGGGTTTGGCTAGGAGCTAGTAGCTAGAAGCTGGGTATCACCATTTCAACAAGTTCACTTCATCCACGTTCACCGTCTCCTTGTTACGGAAGAAGGCGATGAGAATGCCGAGACCAACGGCGGCTTCGGCGGCTGCGTCAGTGATTACAAAAATCGCGAACACTTGGCCATGCAGGGCGCCGGGACCACCGAAGTGTCCGGGCAACCCCTGCCAGTAGCGCGAAAAGGCGACCAGGTTCAGGTTCACCGCGTTCAGAATCAATTCGATCGACATCAGGACGATGACTACATTGCGGCGGGTGAGCACGCCGATCACGCCCAACAGAAAAAGCGCGGCTCCCAGGACCAAGTAATGCAGCGTCGTGATGTGAAGTAACGCGTCCATTTAAACTGCTTTCAAATCCTCTTCTTCGCCATGACGACTGCCCCGATGATCGCCACCAGCAACAGCAACGATGCGATTTCGAAGGCGAACATGTATTGTCCGGCATTACGGTCGAACAACAGCGTCGCGATCGCCTGCGTGTTTTGCGATTCGCCGTAGGTCATTCGGCCTTCGGGGAACAGCGCTTTCCCTTTTGTCGTTGCCGTATACACCGCGATAAATAGGCCGCCCAGCGCGGCCGCGGCGACGATTCCGACCAGCCATTGCTTGTTGAACTGGCGCTCCTTCATGTTGCGTTCCAGATTGATCAGCATGATCACGAACAGGAACAGCACCATGATGCCGCCGGCATAAAGGATGATTTGCACGCCAGCGACGAAGGGCGCGTAAAGCATGAGATAGAGCCCGGCTTGTGCCAGCAGCGCGGTGATCAACGCCATCGCCGAATGGACGGCGTTCTTGCGCGTGATCACCAGGATGCCGCCGATGATCATAGTGGCGGCGAGTAGATAAAAGAAAAACGGCGTCGCGACCGGCGGATTGGTTATAGAAGGATTCATGGGCGGAAGGCTCCCTGCAATTCGCCCCAAAGTTCGGTGCGCATAGCAACGACGGCCGTCAAAATGAGCAACGCCAATCCCATGGGCAACAAAACCTTCCATCCCACCTTCATCAGCTGGTCAAAGCGGTAACGCGGGAACGTGCCACGATACCAGATATACATGTACATGAACCCGGCAACTTTGGCGGAGAACCAGAAAATATCGCCGACGCGGTCGCGCACCGGCGGCAGGAACATAAGCAGGCCGATGAGGCCGAGCACCGAACCGAATCCCGCCAGGCCCATGGTTTGAATCTTGAATAGCGGATGCTTGGGCATGCGGGCCGTGTTGAAGAAACAGATCGCGGCGAAAAAAAGAAACGTCAGCCCGGGGAACAGGGAAAAGACCAGGTCCCAGGTGGTGCCGCTCAGCAAGTTCGGGAACGGTCGCAGCCACCCGCCCAGCCAGAGAGTCACGGCGATCGAGGACACGGCGATCATGGCCGAGTATTCCGCCAGAAAAAATAACGACCAGCGGAATCCGCTGTATTCCGTGTGGAACCCGGCGGTCAGTTCGGATTCAGCTTCGGGCAAGTCGAACGGCGCGCGGTTGGTCTCGGCGACCATGGCAATGGCGAAGATGAAAAATCCGATCAGGCCCAACGGGAAAAATTTGAAGATGAACCATTCTCCCTGCGACATCTGCGCCTGCACGATGCCAATCATGCTCAGAGTGCCAGTGCCGGTTTGAAGGCTGGTCATCATGATGACCGAAACTACGGCCAGTCCCATGGCAACTTCGTACGAAACCATCTGCGCGCTCGACCGCAGCGCCCCGATCAGCGGATAGTGCGAGTTCGAAGCCCATCCGGCGGTGACGATACCCAGCACGCTGAGCGACGAAACGCCGAGCATAAAGAGGATGCCGATGTTCATGTCGGTAATAGCGTGCGTGGGACCGAACGGCACAACGATAAAAACCGTGAAGGCCGCCAACACGACGATGAACGGTGCAATCCAGAAGACAATCTTGTCGGCTTCAGCGGGGATGATGTCTTCTTTAAGCAGCAACTTGATCGCGTCGGCGATGGGCTGCAGCAGGCCGTGCGGGCCCACGCGCATCGGGCCGAGACGCACTTGCATGTGCGCGAGAATCTTGCGCTCGAGCCAGTTCATGGCGATGACGGCGACGGACAGTCCGCCAAAAACCAGCAGAATGTAAACCGTCGCCCAGAAAAAATTCCCCGCGCCGCCGGGTGTTAGGTTGCTGTCGAGGTAGGACTGGATGTAGAGGATGAGATCGTTCATAAGCAGCCCGTTACTATCGATCCACCTCGCCGAGAACAATATCGAGCGTGCCGATGACGGCGATAACGTCGGCAACCATGGCGCCGCGGCACATGACATCGAGCGCTTGCAGATTCACAAAAGATGGCGGTCGCACCCGCACGCGGTAAGGCTGAGTCGATCCATCGCTGACCAGGAAATATCCCAACTCGCCTTTCGGCGCTTCAATAGAGTGATAGATCTCGCCGACCGGCGGCTTGATCACCTTCGGAACCTTCGCCATGATTGGCCCTTCGGGAATGCCTTCGACGGCCTGCTCAATAATGCGCAGCGACTGCCGGAACTCCGCCATGCGCACAATGTACCGGTCGTAAGTATCGCCGTTCTCGCCGACAGGGATATCGAAGTCGAAATTCTTATAGTTGGCGTACGGCAGTGCCTTGCGAATGTCCCACTTGACACCACTCGCGCGGAGAACCGGTCCGGTCACGCCCAGCGCGATGGCATCCTTGCCTGAAATGATGCCCACGCCCTTGGTACGTTCGAGCCAGATACGGTTGGTAGTGAGCAGTTCTTCGTATTCGTCAATTTTCGGTTTCACGAAGTTGACAAACGTTCTCACTTCCTTTTCGAAGCCGTCGTAAGTTTCGTATTGCAGTCCACCGATGCGAAACGCATGAGTCGTCAATCGCGCCCCGCAATACTTTTCGAAAATCTTCAGAATCTCTTCGCGGTCGCGGAAGGTGTAGAACAGCGGCGTAATAGCGCCAATGTCGAGCGCGTGGGTGCCCAGCCAAAGCTGATGGCTAGCCATGCGATTGAGTTCAGTCAGAATGACGCGAACATATTGCGCCCGGGGCGGGGCTTCCACGTTGAGAAGTTTTTCAACCGCTTCGCAATATCCCAGGCCGTTCGAGACCGCCGCAACGTAATCCATGCGGTCGACATAGGGATTGAACATCGTGTAGGTGCGATGCTCTCCAATTTTCTCGACGCCTCGGTGCAGGTACCCAATTACGCACTCGAGCCCCATCACCTTCTCGCCGTCAAGCCGCAAAATCACGCGCAACACGCCGTGGGTCGCGGGATGCTGCGGCCCCATATTGATGACGAGTTCGTTCGCGTCGAGAAACGTCTTGTCGGGCGTTTCGAGGTCCAGCGGCGAGAGTGAGGTCGGATCGGTCATTAACTCGGTCGTTGGTCGTTAGCCTTTGGTCGTTGGTCCTTTATTGCCCGCTCTCAATCCCCAGGTTGATCTGCACCCACTCATTGTCCTGTTGCAGAATGCCATAATCCTTGCGCAACGGATGTCCCTTCCATCCATCGGGCAAAAGAATCCGCTTCATGTCCGGATGCCCGTCGAACTTGATGCCGAACATGTCAAACACTTCGCGTTCCAGCCAATTCGCCGTCGCCCAAATCGAAACGGAACTGGCAATAGTTTCGCCATCTGCGATTTGCGTTTTCACCCGAATGCGTTCGTTGCGAGCGAACGAGTAAAGCACCCACAGCACGTCGAACTGCTTCTCGCGCTTAGGATAGTGCACCGCGGTGATGTCGACGCAATAGTCGAACCCTTCTTCGTTGCGCAAAATCTGCAGAATCTCGGGAATCAGCGAGCGATCAACCACCATGTAGTTCTGGCCAAGATAAGTCAGAGGCTCAATGCCCGACCCGTATTCGCCTTTAAGCTTCGCGATCATGGGCGAATCCCAAGGAGTCGGTACAGGAACTGCAGCTTTCGGCGGCGGCGCGGGTTTGGCCGCGGCTGGGGCCGCAGGAGTTGGCATTGCAGGAGTCGGAGCTGCAGGGGCGGCCACCGCAGGCTTCTCCGAAGTAGCCGGAGTAGAAGGCTGCGAAGGAGCGGAAGGTTTGGCAGGGGCGGTTGTAGTTTCCGACTGAACCGACCCCGACGAAGTAGCTTTCACCCCGCCCGGAATCGCGGGCTGATCCGCCGTTGGCTTCGGTTCACCTTCCGGCAACGGGGAAGAAGGCGATTTGATTTCGTCCGGCATAGCTCGCGAAGGCACAAACCTACGGCGCAGCGTGGTTCGAAAAGAACATAACTTTTATCAGCTTGAGAGCATGAAGTCAACGAGGGCGAATGTCATTCTCAGCGGAGTGTTTGCTTCGCAAAGCGAAACAAACACGCTGTCGAAGGAATTCCTACCTGAAGCTAAGATGCTCGAAGTCACGATGCCGGAAGCGGGGCGTTGTCGTCCGCATCGCGGATGATAATCGATCAAGATGACACGTAGGCGATATAGAAATGGCGACTGGCTAGCCGCGCGATTGCGCCTGATACTGCTCGATCAAATCGCGGATGCGTTGAGCATCGGCTTTGCGATGGCCGTGGCTGGTCATGGGGTCGGTCCCGCCAGTGGACTCAATCACGATTTCCGCCCAAAAAACGCCGGTGGAAATGTGAACCGACGCGATCTTCGACATGGCGATGCTTTCTTCGTTGCTCCCGAACAGCCGCGACTTCACGCGGGCCACGCGCTGCGGGCTTATCACCAGCCGCGTGGGGAAGAAGAAGTTGCCGCTCGTCCAACGGCTGGCAGCGAAACTTTCACCGGGTGCGGAGTCCATCGGATTGGCGGTAACAGTGGTCATGGCTAGCTGATCACGCGCCAGGACTGCGGATCTAGACCCATTCCAGAGCGCCTTTTTTCCAGACCCAGATGTATCCGACGATCAGGATGGCGAGGAAGATCAGCATTTCGAGCAGGCCGAACAGACCGAAGGCCTTGAATCTTACAGCCCAGGGAAACAGGAAAATCGTTTCCACGTCAAACACTACAAAAAGTATGGCGATGATGTAGTAGCGGACGGTGTAGCGTCCGCGGGCGCTGTCAATGGGGTCGATGCCGCATTCATACGGCATGAGCTTGGTCTTGCTGGGATTCGACGGCCGCACCAGTTTAGCCGCCAGCAGCGTGATCGGCAGCAGCGAGCCAACCAGCGCGATGAAGATGAAGATCGGAACGTAGTTTTGCGGCATAGAGAGTCGCGCCTCGGCAATCTGCTCGGCAGGCCATAGTAGCGCCGATGCGCGGATGGTTCAAGAGGCCTGCGCAATTTCCCGATCCAGTGAATGTCTCAGCGCGGGATGACGCTATTTCTCCCAGTGGGTGGTGCTGAACTGTTGCGGGTCGTAAACCGCGGGTTCGAGTTTCGCGTTGGGTTTGATGTGGGTGTAGTCCTCGCTGAACGTCAGTTTGCCTTCGGAATAGATTTCGACACGCGCGGCGATCCAGCCATGGTCCGCGCGACGATAGTGCGTGAAGCGGATATCGTTGAGCTTCTTCGGGTCGCCTTGCGCGGGCTCGATTACGCGCTCAAACAAGAGCGTGTCCTTGGCGACCCAGAATTGCCGCGACGTCAGATCATCCTTGTCGGCGCCGACCACGTAGGCGGGATGGCCCTCCCAGGTGTCTTCGTGGAGTTTGGACAGATCGTAGCCTTCGCCTTGCACAACCTTGATGGTGGCTTCGGGGGACTGCGCGTACACATCAAATCCGAGGACCAGAAGAATATTGACCAGAGGACGCGAGCCAGCGACCTTGTTGTTTTTCACGATGGTGAGCGTGCCGTCGGACAGGACGTAGCCGTTGCCGTTGGCGGGCGGCCCGATGTCGATGCGCAACTTTCCTGGCAGGAGGGCTGCCTCGTACCAGGTCTCAGCCGTGTTCGTGCCGTCGGCTTTGTAGGTCGTACTTTTTTGGACGAAGGTGACGCTCTTGTACCAGGAAGACTGGTAGCGATCGTGCATCGCGCGCAGCAGCGCATCGCCAGTGCGGATCTCTTTATCATTATCATTGGCTTGCGCATGAGCCGGCGCCTGGGCCAGCGTGAAAGTGAGCAGTGCAGCGACGAGCAGAGTTGGCTTGAAAAGATTCATGTGCGATTCCTGTCCTGTGTATTCCTTTGGTGGAAGAGATCGTACCTTATTCTTGAAGATTCTTCAGGTCAGTAGTTTGCCTTGCTGGTGTCGAGCGGTCAGACGCACTTGTCGGGAAACAGGAAAACGCTGCGGGCAAGTTCGGATTGCAGCGTCGCGTCGCGATAGTAACGCGTCAGAATTCCGTTCTTCCCCGCCAGCAAATCTGGGTTGTGGCGGACGAAGTCGTCCTAGTCGATGGCTGACGGTTCTGTTCTGGACGAGTCGATGCATAACGCACGTGCCATGCGTTCGCGAATCAGGAAGAAGTAAGCGTGCGTGATCGTCTCGTGATAAAGCTGAAACTTGCCGCGGGCGGCGGCGTAGCGCTTGAGGGCGGCAGAAAACTTGTCGAGCGCCTCGAGCGGCGGATACTGCGAGAGATACGCAAACCCCAGGCGGACGTGGTCGGCGTGGTGAAAGGAATCCTCCGGCAGCGTATTTGTTTCGAAACGGCGGATGAGTTCGTTTTGGTTCATTTGCCGCATCGTCCCACGTCACTTCCCAACTGCAATAGCAAAAGCCGCGGCCGCGTAGATTACTAGATTGCCAACGTTGTATATGCCGTGCAGCAGATGAAGGAGGATTGCGAAGACGAAGACAGCGAGCAATAACCACGCGCCGCGAATCGTGGTCTTCGGAATCAGGAGAAGGATGCAGCCCAGGATCTCGCCCCACCCCAATAGCATGCGGATGAAGCTGGGCATGTGAGTGCGCGCGAAATCGTGTGCCGCGCCGGGCAGAACGAACAGCACGGCTTCGATCAGGATCACGATGCCGAGCGACCATTGCAGTACGGTCAGACCGAGTTTGGCTTTCATGGTTCGTGGGCTCCTTGTTGATTTACTTGTATTGATTTATTTGCCGGCGTGTTTGCGCGGAGATTCCGCCTTGATTTCCTTCAGCCGATGGCTGGCGCTGGAGTCGAGATCAAGATCGTAGAACTTCTTCAATTCGCGAATCCGTTCGAGGGAAGCCGGACTGAACGGCGTCTTGCCGTCGAAAGCATGCAGGACAATACCTTCGAGCACGTCGCCGAGAGTCATGTCGTGATATTCGGCAAAAGCTTTCAGAACTTTGAGGATGCGTTTTTCGATGCGCACGCCGGTTTGCACGCGCTCAACCAGTAGTTTGGAGTCGTCCGTCATGCGTACCAATGTACCACGGTACCATTGAAGATGCAAATTCGAGAAAGCTCGCTCACGCGCAGGTCCCGGAGGGACCACCGAAAATAGCCCGGCGTTTCTAACGCCGGGTCTGGGCTTTTCCACAGCCGTGCACAGAAAAATATCGGAATCTTGTGACGAACGACCTTTACCGAGAATATAGAAAGCCCAAAATGGAATCGTGCGCCAACTTTTAAGACCGCCCGAAATCAAGCCGGCTCCTCTCCGGCACCGTGGAATTGCTGCCTCTAACTCCTTTCTTTATAGGATTTTGGCTCTAAGTTATCGAGAATCAATATTTTGCCGGCCCAGCATCCGACCCCCCCGTGCTAACCCCAGCGCAATCAGGATTTTGCCGTCAAGCGCGAAAAAAATAATCGCCCGTCCTAGTACGCCCAAGCTAGGCGGAAGCGAGCCAAGTCGATCGAGTCAGCCCAACCCTTTGTTTATAATCTCCCTTCCATCGCAAGCCACAAAAGGACTCCATTGGCACTCGACGATCATATTTACAACCTGCGGCGCGAGAAGTTGAAGGCAATTGAGGCGCTCGGCCAGGCTACATACCGCAGCAAGTACGAATTCACCCACACGCTGCCGCAGATTCTGGCGGACTACACCGCGAAAACCGCCGAAGAACTCGATCAAGCTCGTGTCAACGTGCGCGTGGCGGGCCGCATCATGGCGATTCGCCTGATGGGCAAGGCCGGCTTTGCCCACCTACAGCAGGATGGAAAGAGACTGCAGATTTACGTGAAGAAAGACGCAATCGGCGACAAGGGATTCGAGCTCTACAAGCTGCTCGACCTGGGCGACCACATCGGCGGAAGCGGATATCTATTTCGCACGCGTACGGGCGAGTTAAGCGTCCACGTCGAAGAGATCACCTTTCTAAGCAAAGACCTGCTGCCTCTCCCGATCGGCAAGGCAGTTGAAACCGACGCCTCCGCCGAAGGTGGACCTGAGAACAGAAACGCGCTCACCGACGTTGAAATGCGTTACCGGCAGCGCTATGTCGATCTGGTGGTAAATCCGGAGGTGCGCGAAGTTTTCCTGAAGCGCACGAAGTTGGTGCAGTCGATGCGCCGCACGCTCGACGCACACGGCTTCATCGAAGTCGAGACGCCAATGATGCAACCCATCGCCGGCGGCGCAGTCGCGCGGCCATTTGTAACTCACCACAACACGCTCGATATGGATCTGTATCTGCGCATCGCGCCGGAACTTTACTTGAAAAGGCTGGTGGTGGGCGGACTGGACCGCGTCTACGAAATCAACCGCAACTTCCGCAACGAGGGCTTGGGATGGCGATGGAATCCCGAGTTCACGATGCTGGAGTTTTATCAGGCCTACACCGACTACCAGGGCGTAATGGAGTTGACGCAGGAAATCATTACGCAGGCGGCAAAGGATGTGACCGGCGGAACGAAGTCCAAATGGGGCGACCAGGAAATCGATTGGTCTAACTGGCAGCGCATGACGATGCGCGAGGCGATCATCAAGTTCTGGCCCGAGGCGGCGGGCGCGAAGCCCGAGATGAGTGAGTTCGCCAGCCGCGAAGGCGTGAAGAAGCTGGTGGACCGATTCAACGCTGCCCACGCGCACATGGCATACGAAGCAAACGCTCCCCTAGGCAAGAATATTGCCGCGCTGTTTGAGGCGGTGGCCGAAGAGCATCTCACGCAGCCGACGATTATCTATGAATATCCCACCGCGATCTCACCGCTGTCGAAGCAGAAGCCGGACGAGCCGGACTGGACCGAGCGCTGGGAAATTTTCGCCGGGGGGATGGAGATTTCCAATGGCTTCAGCGAACTCAACGATCCCGAAGACCAGCGCCGGCGATTCGAAGGGCAGTTGAAAGAGCGCGAGCGCGGCGACGACGAAGCCCACCAGATGGATGAAGACTACATCCGCGCACTGTCCTACGGAATGCCCCCGGCCGGAGGAGTTGGTGTGGGCGTTGACCGGTTGTGCATGCTGCTGACCGACTCCCACACAATCCGCGACGTCATCCTGTTTCCGTTACTGCGGCCGGCGAAAACCTCAACCACAGAGGACGCGGAGGACACCGAGGAAAAACCGAAAAGCTAGCGGGGATTCGTTCCTCCCGAACGGCGACCGGATGGCCCACCGAAACGGCGTCATCCCGACCGGAGCCGTTCTTCAGGCGAAGGGAGGGATCTCGCGCGCAGCCCCCCGGCGGTGCCGATTACGTCTCGGCTATTAACTCCCCGGTACCTGATAATGCACTACCAGTAGTGCATCTCGATTCCTATACTCGACTCATCAGTTTGGGCTCTGTTTGTGGCCGCGCTGCCGTAGCGTCCCGTAACCCTGCGGGCACTGGGTCGGCAGCGCGCTGCTTTGTCACTGCCCCGCTTCCACCCTGACAGAGTTACAAGCCCCAAATCCGATTCGCCCCCAGGACCAATCCAAACGTGAGCGCGGCGATCAGCACTTCACCGAGAGCTCCCACCACAAACGGCCGCAAGCCTTGCTTCGACATCTGCCGGAAGTTGGTACGCAGGCCGACCCCCGCAAACGTCAGCAGGAAGGCCCATCTCGACAGGTTCGCCAGCGACGTGACCTGGTCTTTGTTGAAAGCATGAAAGCTCACCAGCAACGACATGATGAGAAAGCCGAGCACGAACTTAGGGAACTTGTTCCACAAGAACGCGGCTTTATTGCCGACGGTGGAGGCCTGGCCACGCTTGGCCCAATAAATCGCGTAGGCCAGCACCACGAAGCCGATCATGGCGTTGCGCGCGGTCTTGGCGAGCACGGCGACTTTGCCCGCGGCGTCGGAGTAGAGCGCACCAGTGGCCGTAGCTTCGGCAGTATTATCGACTCCTAAACCAGACCAGAGGCCGAAGACGGTATCGCTCAAGTGGAGACTGTGACCGATTAACGGGAAAGTAAACAGGGCAAGCGCTCCCAGCGCGAGGATAGCCGCAATGGCAAACGTAGAGTCTTCATCATCGGCATCGATTGCGCCTTTGGCCGCGATGATGGCCGAGACGCCGCAAATCGACGATCCCACGGCGAGCAGGCTGGTGAGTTTCGGAGTCAGGTGGAAGGCGCGGCCCAGCGCGTGCATGAGTAGCAGGGATAGAGTAATTTCGACGATCACCAGAGCCAGGCTGATGCCGCCGAGTTTCAGCATGTCGGCCAGAACGAAGCGCGAGCCGAGCAACACGATTCCGACCTTGAGCCAGAACTCATAAGTGTCGATTCCGGGCTGAAATATCTTTGGCACACTCAGAAGGTTCGAGATGACCAGGCCAATCACGATCGCCCAGAGCACATACTCGATGTTGGGAAACGTCCAGTGATGGGTCTTCGCGTAGGTGTTGAGGAATTTCTCCAGAAACTTTCCGGCGTAGCCGATCACGGCGAGTAATAGAATGCCAGGAATGAGTCGCAGAATGTTTAGCGGAGCTTTGTCGGACCCGGCGGGCGACGCTGCGATCGAAGTTGCCATGACATGCCTCCTGAGAACCGTGAAGCTACCACGGGATTTTGCCGAACAGGTTAGCGCGGACGGCGAGCGCTAGTGCGAGGGCAAGAATCACGGCCCAGGTGTCGAGCGAGAGTTTAAAGCCCTCGCGATTGGAGTTGGTTGACATAAGTCCTTCTCTCAAGGAACGCGGCGCCGCATGGCGCTGGTTGGTTAACACCGCCGGCCCGGAAAAGGAGAGTGCCAAAACCGGACCGGCGGCGATTCTGAAGGGAAGGCGCCCCTCAGAAAGTGGACAGCACGCTGTGGAAGACTCTTCCGCGAGGTTGAGTCCGCAAGGTCGAATTTCCCTCAGCGGCTAAGCGGGTTGCTGAAAGGCCTGCGGTTGCGGTCGACGGGCGCGGCCGAACGCCGCGCCCTTTCAACCCAAGCCGTGCCCTAAACAGCAGGCCCTACGGCAGGTAGTAGCGGAACGAGGTGTAGATCATGTTGTCCAAGCCGGAAGGCGATTGTCCGCCTCCTCCGGTGAAGCCAACACCAGACCACGTCTCCCGAGTTACGTACGAGTATTGCGCCCCGAGGCGGAAGCGGCCTTCCTTTCCCGAGTAGACGCTGTACCAGAAGCCCGCAGTACCCTCGATGATGGCGCGCGTGTCACCCGTGCAATTGGCAAGAGTGCCAGGAGCGAATCCGCTGTTTGCGGTGGGAACGGTTTCCGTGTAGCAGCCGTAGTTGTCGAACGTGGGTGCACCATAGCCAACCGCGGCTCCCTTGCCATTCTTCCCCAACGGATCCCAGCTCGCTGTACGGGCAGCGTATTCCGAGCCGCCGTAGGTGTAGAGATCGAACTTCTTTGCGTGGTACTCGAGTGAGACCAGGCCCTGGAGGTCCTTCACCAGATGGAGGGTTCCGTCGCCGTTCACCGAAGTATCGGCGAGCTGGGCTGCGCCGTAACGGCCGATGCCGCTGCCGCCAAAGCCATGCAGACCGAAAACGACGTGCTTGTCGGCGAAGGTCCAGCGCGCATTGGCGCCGAAACCGCCGCCATTCTTGGCATTGTTATACGCCGCTGCAGCCGTACCGCCATCGGTCAGGGACGGGCAGTTCGGCGACACCGCCGTAATCACCGGAGGTGTTGCGCCATTGTTTACGGTCTCTTGGCATGGGAAGATGCGACTGCGGAAGCGGTCATAGATGCCGAAGATCTCGTAGTGTCCGAAACCAGGATCGAAGGCCAGCTTGGCAACGACGTCGGGTGAAGGATTGAACGAGTAGTTGGAGGTGGTGTTGTAGCTGTTGCTCGCCCCAGCTTCGCCGACGAGGAAATTGTCGCTGTTGCCGTGGGTCGTGAGCGTGGCTTGGGAGTTTTCCATGGACACGGCGACCGCCACTTTGGTGCCGAACGCTTTGGTCACACGAAGTCCATACTGGCGCGCGAACGTGAACCCGACGTTATAACCGGGGTCGATGGTCGCCGGCCGCGCATCGTTGGTTCTGCCGGTATCATCGCTGGGAGCGATCGAGACCTTGCCCTCTGTGAGCAGACTCCACATCTGCCCGCCGAGGATGCTCCAGCCGTTATCCCACTTGGCTTGGCCCCACGCCTGCCGCAGGCGAAGCGTGTAGCTGTTGGTTTGAGTAGCGGTGGAGGTTACGCCGGCGGAAAGAAAGTCGGCCGATACATAGCTGGAGAAGTCCACGTTTTTGAAACGGCCGCTCACGTAGACCGTAGGCCGGGACTGCCGTGCGGACCCGAAAAACTCCGACACCTTGCTTTGCGAGGCGCCCGGCATGGTGAGTGAATTGAAGGGCGTCGGCAGGTCGGCGCCAAGGGCTCGCGACCGACGCACGAATGCGGCTTCGACAAAGCCACCGGGCGTGATGGTGATGCCTTTGAAATGGATCGAAATCGGGCCTTCCATGGGGTTGGTGCTGGGCGGGGAATCTATGACGGTGACGGTGGTCGTTGTGGTTTGCTGAGGCGCGCCAGCGCTACTGCTACTACTGCTGCTACTGCTGGTAAGCGCGGCGATCTGCTGCGACGGGGTGGTTTGAGCGGGCGCATTCGTCGGATTTGCCGCAGCGGATTGCTGGGTTTCCTGCCAGGCTGCTTGACGCTGCAGTTGCTGGGTCAGTTGCTGAATCTGCAGTTGTTGTGCGGCCAGGGCGTCTTTCAGGGCCTGAACATCGGCTCCGGTCACGGTTGGAGGAGCTGGCGCCGCGGCGGGAACGGCCGCCGCCGGATTTTTCACAGGAACTGTATTCGACGCCGTCTCAGTTTGCGCCCACGCGCCAGCCGTTAATGCCGCCAGCGTGAGGGCCGTAAGAAACAGGTTCTGGTTGAGTTTCATGAAAGTAACTCTCCTTCGTTGAGTTTTGTTTCGCACTGCTACTTCCTTGGGAACGACAAACGAGAGACCCGCAGCCCCTGGTTGGAGGCATGGCTCTCCTTTTTTCCGGCTGGCCTTCTGGGTGATTCACTGCGCCAGGCGGTTTTACAAAATCATGACAATAAACGTACTCGGGATGTCTGCCGATACTAGCGAAGGCCAGCTCCTTTTTCATTAAAGGACGATGAATTTCTGGTTCAACGGGAATCGGCTCGGATAGTCCCTGGGGAGGCGTCAACTCCAACTAAACTTTTCGGCGACATAACATCCCTACTGTCTATGTCTATTCACTCTTGTGGCCTCCGACGACCATGGGGAGGATGCTGGCGGTATCTTTCTTGTGGTCCCTCTTGTGGTCTTCTTTCTGGTCTTTCTGGCGTTTATCGTGCTTGCCGTTCCGCGGTCCGCGTTGAGCGATTAAATCTGCCAGAGTCGTGTTGTCGAGGATCCGGGCGGCCGCGTCGCGGACGTCGAGGAAAACCTGATACAGGGCGCGGTGCGGGATATCCCGATGAATTAATTCCCGCAACTGCTCGGCGTCCCCGAAGGGTGCCAGCGGACCGTCAATCAGGCGCATGATCTCGCTGAGATGGATGTCAGCAGGATCACGGCGCAGCTGGTAGCCGCCCTTGGCGCCTCGCACGCTCTCGACCATCCGGGCATTCTTGAGTTCGAGCAGGATCAGTTCCAGAAACTTCTCGGGCAGCACCTCTTCGTAGGCGATGTCGCGAATCTTGATGGCGCCCTGGCGATGATGACGAGCCAGCATCATCATGGCCTGCAGGGCGTACAGTCCTTTTTGAGAAATCTTCATTGGCGACTCCACAAACCCGATCTAGCTAATAGACATTATTATCATGGATGGCTATGCAAGTGGTATTCCAATAGCAAAAAAAATGGAGGGGAGGTTACGCCTTTGAAGTCAATGGGTTACGTATGGCCTTGAAAAGGCCTGAGAATGCGATGTGCAGACGATTGCAGTTGCGCGACGGAAAAAGTTCCAATACACGTTGCCGAAGCAGCGCCGCCCTTGCAGGTTCGTGCACACTTTCGAGCAAACCTTTCGGGCAAACCCATGAAGATGCCTTGCAGCCGCGGGACTGACGACTGTGATGGAGAAGTCACGCGGAGATGCGCAGAACCATCGCGGTAATGTTGTCGGGACCGCCGCGCTCCAGCGCCATGCTCACCAGCTTCTGACAAGCCTCCGCCGGGGCGTTGGATTGTACGACGCCGCTAAGCTCCGGATCGCCGACCAGGCCCCAGAGCCCATCGGTACAGAGAAGAAGAGTGTCACCCTCTTCGAGCGGGATAGAGTGTTCGGGAATGTGTGGAGTAACGTCCCGGCCGGAACCGAGGGCAGCGGTAAGAATATGACGCTGGGGATGCGACTCGGCATCTTCCGAGCGGACAATTCCGCTCTCCACCAGCCGGCCAACGTAGGAATGATCGCGAGTAAGGCGAGTGATGTTTTCGCCGCGAATCAGGTAGAGGCGGCTGTCGCCGACGTGGGCAAAATAAAGCTGGCCTTCGACAATCGAGAGTGCGGTGCAGGTGGTTCCCATGCCGTAGAACTGCGGATGCTCCACGGCAAAACGCTGAATGTTCTGATGAGCGGATTGGAAAGCTTCGACCAGGGTATCTTGCGGATTCGCACCGAAAGCGTTGTCGTAGACGCTGCGCACTGTCTCTACCGCGAGGCGGCTGGCTTCTTGTCCACCCTCGTAACCGCCCATGCCGTCGGCAACTATGGCGAGGCGGCCCTTGCGGCGGAAGTCTTCGTCGGAATCGGGCTCCCAGTAGAGATAGGAGTCCTCGTTATTGGTGCGCTGGCGGCCGATGTCGGTCAGGCTTGCCGCTTCGATTCCGGGCTTGAGGGTTTTGAGGTCAACTGCCATAGATATCAATGAAGAGCGAATGCGTGGCCGGAAACTGGTGTGACAAACTGGTGCAACGAATGTTGATCTGAATCGAAAACTGTTTTGAGCCCCGGTCATTATAAGGGAAGCCTGCCGCTTTCGCCCCTAGAGTCCGGCCATGTCCATCGGCACTTAGGATCGTGTAGCCTAACACTTCTGGCGGCAATCCGGACATCGAGTCTAGTCTTGTCCGGAAAAGCGAAGGCAAGGGTCTGAGGAAAATCATGCGGAAAATATTGCTCGTAATAATTGGTCTGTGGCTGCTGACGGCGCCGCTGCAGGGGCAGGCGAAGCGGCTGTGGGTGCTGCGCTCGCCGGGAGAAATGGTCGAATACGATCCGGCGACGTTTGCGGTGAGGCAGACGGTCAAGGTGCCCGCTGAAGCGGTCGAGTCGCCGGGTAACATTTCGGTTAACCGACTGGGGCAAATTCTGTATGAAGCGGCGGTTTCGTTGCCGCTTTCGGAGGAAGATGCGGCATCGGCGCACAAGGTGTGGCTCTGGAATGGTCGCGCTGCGACCACGCCTGCCGAAACCAGCGCTGCCGCTACAACAATCGACCAGGATGTGAAGCGCGAGGTTACCACCACAGGATCGAATCAGGCGGTTACCGAGTCGGCTGCTGTGGCTTATCTTTCAGCGGCAGCGGCAGCGGCAGCGGCGGCGGACGGGGGGCATTTGTTCTGGTTCGCCAATCAGGCGCGGCGGCTGCAGCGGGAGGATGTATCGCTCTCGACCGCTACGACATGGCAAGCCTGGCGGACTGATTTGGGTGGCGCGGGACGGGAAGATCTGGCGACGTCAAAGTTTCCGGATTGCAAATGTCCGACCGGGACCTGCGACGAGAGTTGTCCCTATGGCGTGGTGTGGGCGCCAGACACGGGCATAGACAAGTTTTTCCTGATGACTCAGTTTGTCGCAGGGCAGACGGTGCCGGTCTACAAAGCGAGCACGCTGTATCGGGAAAAAGGTGGGAAGTGGACGGCTGATGCGTTGAGCGAACCTTTGCAGCGCGTGCTGGATGCGACCGCGGATGGAGAGGCGATTGTCGAGGCGATTCCGGATACGGGCTGCTGCGGATGGTCGAATCAGAGCAACGATCTCACGCTGGTGTTGAGCGGAGAGAAGTTGGGCCAGAAAAAGATCACCGTGTTTGATGAGCAGGCGACTTATAAAAATCCTGACTACGATGTGAGTTTCTACACCTCGAACGCGCGGCTCTCGCCAGAGTTGGGATACGTGGCGATGACTATTGTTTCGACCGCTCAGGAAAATAAAGCGATTCAACTGGCGCAGGAGGGGCAGGGGAATCCGGAGGAGTTGCAGCGGATTCGAAAAGCGATGGCGGAGTTGCCCGCGGTGGAAGTGAAGCGCATGCTGGAGTCTCCGGAAAGAGTTGTGTTCCTGCCGCATGCGACGCTGGTGGGTTGGATCAGCGAGAACGAAATTCTGATCATCGAAGATCGCTTGCTGGTGGTTTATAACGTGGGGACGGGAGCGCGGCGAAAGTCGAGCCTGCGGGTGGAGGATGTTGCACGGGTCTTTCTAAGATGAATCCTGTCACGCGGACGGAAAAGAGCTCTACTATTTTCTCGCGAGTTATAAATCTCTCGATGCCGACATCAACTGAGGAGGACACTAGAGACATACAGGTCAATCGACCGCGAAGAATGTGGACGGCAAGCATGCTGCCGACGGCACCAGAAGCCCCGATGATCGAAATGCTGGTCGACATGCCTGAATTATGCGAAGGGCTGCTCCCCGATGTAAAGGGACACCAGGGATTTTCCCTCGCCAATCAAGAGGCTGTCTCTTGGGCGATACGATTCGAACGAACGCGGCGGCGAATTGCTCTACGGTTTACTTCGCGTGCGAACTGCTGAACCCGAACTGGCTCGCCAGGAGCTGGCCCTCATCGCTGTCCAGCGGCTCCAATGCGATCTTCGGGATCATCACTTCCCGCAGCCATGTGTTCTTGACCGTGAAGTAGTAAGACCGCCCGGCTTCGGCGGTGAAGTGGGCAGCGGCTGACGGATGGTTGGCGCCGAATCCGACGAAGGACTGCCAATTGGCGCAGAGATGGTGTTCGCCAGGATCGACCGTCAGGTAGAAGTAGGAATTGCCGTGGTTCGCTCCCACCCAGGTTCCATCCAATCCAATGCGCGTGAGCGGCAAGGGCCGGGATTGGAATTGCGTGTCATCTTCCACGAAATAAATCACAGCCTTGCCCGGCTCCGGCTGGACGGCGGGGTGTTGGGACTTGTCCGTTTTGACATCGAACTTGATGTCGACTGTGCCGCAGCCTGGGGCCACGGCTGTGCCGGCGGAAGCGTTCTGAGCAAAGGCAGTGGCCGCCAGGAGGAAGGAGGAGAAGAGAGTCGCGACCGTTGCTTTCATGGTGCTGCCTCCGAAGCCGAGATTGAGACACTCGACAGCGAATATTTTAACTTGATGCTGGAAGATATGTGCCCGTTTTCCCGCGCGCCAGCCGCGAGACTCCGCCGACCGCTGCACCCGGCCGGGGTCAATCAGTGTAATCGGCCGTCACACACTCACCGTCCAGAACAGCTGGGTTCGGTTCAGGGCGGATGACAAGCTACGCGGAAGCAAAAGCTTCAAATGATCGTGCCATCTCGCTTCCGCTGACCGGCGCGGTAGATCACCCAGCCGAGAAGATTCGCTCCCAGGACGACGACGGCGATCTTCGCAGAATAGCGCCACGAATTCGATACATCGATGACGGGGAATATCGACAGCGCGACGAACAACAAGGTCACGAGAAATCCCGATGCCGCGGCAACGCGCAGGGCGAGGCCGGGACGGATTCCGCTGGCTTTCGGCGCCAGCAGCGGAATCGCGAATAGTGCCAGATACGCGATGCCGTAGAAGGTGAATCCCCAGGTGAGGAGGAGTTCGTAGGCTTCCTGCTCGCCGACTCCGATCAGGGCGGCGATGCTGGCGGCCAGAGTTGCGCCTCCCAGAAAAAGGATCGAGTTTACTGGCGTTTTATAGCGGGCGTGCAGGCGCGAGAACCAGTCGGGCAGAAGGTGGTCCCAGCCGGCGGCCATGGGCAGGCGGGAGCTGCCGCTGAAATAGAGGCTGAAGGTCGAGAGATAGTTGGCCAGCAGAAGGAAGATGGCGACCGGAACGATTACGGCGCCGAAGTTTCCGAAGCCGAGCCGCAGTGCTTGGGGGATGGGACCGATGACGTCGACGGCATCGGGCGAAACGTAGGCCAGGATCGCGCTGGTGGTGAAGATATAGATGAGCGCGATGAGCGGGGCGGTAATCAGGATTGAGCGGCCGATGTTGCGGGCGGGGTTACGCGATTCTCCGGCGAAGATGGCGACGTATTCAAAACCGCTGAGCGCGCCGAAGGTCATCTTGCTGAAGACGCTGAGGGTGAACAGAGTGAGCGGCGGTGCCGCCAGACGCAGTGGGTGAAATGCCGTCGGTTTTCCGTGCCATGCATTTACCAGAGGAAGTCCGACGAGCACGGCGACGGTGATGAGCACGGCGATGCTGCCGGCGTTGTTGAACCACTTGCCGATGCTGAATCCGATGCCGGCCAGCAGCATTTGAGCCGCGATCAAGATCACTGAGGCCGCGAGCACGGCCCATTTGTTGTCGGCGATCCAGGCCAGCGAAGGCACGGCATACCCTACGAAGGTCGTGGTGACGAGGCCGATGACCGCGACATACAACATGATGAAGAGCCACAGATTCCATGCGACCAGAAATCCGACCTGATCGTTGAAGGCCAGACGCGCCCATTCGTAGAGACCGCCTTCCAGAGGCATCAGGCGATTCAGGTGCGCGACGACAAGCGCGAGCGGGATGAAGAACAGCAGCATAGCCGTGAGCCACAGGACCACGTGGGCGGGGCCAGCTTTAACTGCTGTGCCGAAAAAGTCGGGGACGATCACGAGCAGGATTTGCGCGAGGACGAGGTCGAAGAGGGTGAGTTCGCGGCGCAGTGCGGTGCTGGGAGGCTGTTGTGGGTTGAGGGGCGAGTTGTCGGTGGTGGGCAAGGTTGAAGTTTAGAGACCGGGTTCTTTTAGCTTGATCGAGAACCGAGGTTCCTCCGCCCCTCGCATTCGCTCGGGGGGCGCAATGACAAGAGCTTTTGTTGGCACTCGACTCTCTACTTCTTCTCTGCTGGTTTCAGCAGCAGGTCCTGATAGTCGAAGCTGAAGTCGGCCAGCGGAGAGACGGCGGCCATTCGCGCGCTGTCGATCGAGCCATCGGGCTTCAGGGCGAAGGTCACGAACGCGTCTTCGATGGTGCGGTCGCGCCAGTGGGCCTTGAAGGTGTCGTGCTGCCAATGTTGCAGGTCGCCGATCATGCTTGGGGTGTGATCGAAGGTAATGACCAGGCCGCCGTTTTCCATGCGGATGCTAATCGGCCCATACCAGGCGTCGGTGTAGACGCCCGCATATTTTTCCGGGGGAAGGGAAGGCTTGGAGTCGGCGGCGCGATCGCCTTCGGCCTTCTTCATGGCTTCGGCGGCTTGCTTTTCTTCGGTGTCTTTGAGGGATTTGTAGGCCGAGATCCAGTCCGTTGGAGGCACTTGGAAATAGTGATCCAGCACGTGGTAGAGGATGGCATCGAATGCTCCGCCTTCTTCCGCATTGGTCAGCACGACCACACCGAGATTTTCGTCGGGCACGAGCATGACGCGGGAAACAAATCCGGCAACGCCGCCGGTGTGGCCAACCAGCTTGCGGCCGTGATAATCGCGCAGCATCCAGCCGAGAGCGTAGTCGGCGAAGTTGGCTTTCAGTCCGGCGAGAGCTGGCGGAGGGTTGCCGATGGGAAGAATCGTTTGCGGCGTCCACATTTCTTTGGAACGTTGCTCGCTGAACAGATGCCCGTCGTGATCAGCGAACTTGCCGCGGTTGAGTTGAAGCTGAACCCACTTGGCCATGTCGGCGGCGCAGGACTGAATCGAGCCGGCGGGGCCGGCGTTGTCGAGCTCTTCGAGTGGAAGCGGCTGCAACTTGCCGTCGACGCGGGAGTGAGGTGAGGAATAGTCGTCGCCGGGTTTGAAATTCTTGTTGGTGACGGTGGAGTGGGTCATACCGAGCGGCGCGAAAATGCGTTGTTGAATGTAGTCGTCCCACGAAGTGCCAGTGACGGCAGGGATGATTTGTCCGGCAGTCATGTAGAGCAGATTGTCGTAGGCGTAATGGCTGCGGAAGCTGGACGCGGGCTTCATGAAGCGCAGCTTGTAGATGATTTCGTCGCGCGTGTAGGTGGAGTGCGGCCAGAAGAGGAGATCGCCTTCGCCGAGTCCCATGCCGCTGCGATGCGTGAGCAAATCGCGGATGGTCATTTCGTGCGAGACGTAGGGGTCATACATGACGAAGCCGGGAAGTCGCTGGTAGACGGGATCGTCCCAGGAGAGCTTGCCTTCGTCGATGAGCGTGGCCAGTGCCGCCGTGGTGAACGCCTTGGTGTTGGAGCCGATGCCGAACAAAGTAAATTCGTCAACGGGAGTGGGATCGCCGAGTTTGCGGACACCGTAGCCTTTGGCGACGACAATCTTGCCGTCTTTCACGATGGCTACGGCCATTCCGGGGACTTCGAACGTTTTCATTGAAGCGGCGACGTAGGCGTCGAGGTCGGAGGGCGGAGTGCTTGGGGCCGCGGACTGCGCTCGCGCGGAATCTAGAACAGAACCTGCAAGAGTCGCGGCGACGAATATGATCGCGAAGTTTATGGAGCGGATATGTTGCATGGGGCTCTCCGTGACGCTGGCTGCGTGCGAGAATTGCGACGCGGAGATTAGAACACAGAATGGACAGATTCTCCGAGAGCATACCGAGGATGCCGGCCGAGGGATCCATGCGCACGTACTCCCTGGAACGCGAACAGTGGCTCCCAAAAGAAGTGGGTGAGGTGTTTCACTTTTTTTCGCGGCCAGAAAATTTGCAGCTGATCACGCCAGCCTGGCTCGACTTTCGCATGGTCGAGACACCCGATGCTCTGGCCGCGGGTTCCTTGATTCGTTATCGACTGCGCTGGCACGGGTTGCCGATCAAATGGACTACGGAAATCAGCGAGTGGAATCCTCCGCAAGGATTTGTCGACCGCAAAGTTTCCGGACCGTTCGCGCTATGGAATCATGAGCATTGGTTTGCGGCACATGAAAATGGAACGACGATGCGCGATCGCGTCACGTATGCGCTGCCTTTGGGATGGGCTGGACGCTTGGCTCATTGGGCGGTGGTGAAACGCGATTTGGAAAGGATGTTCGATTTTCGCGCTGAGGCCATGCGGCGGCTGTTTCGGGGGTGAAACTGAGCCTATTTAACAGACTATTGCTTCGGCTTGGATTGAACCGGCGCGCGCATCAGGAAAGAAATGTCACCCACCTTATATAGAACTTTGCCGGGGGAATCCGGCGTGGGTGTGACCTTTCCTGCCCGCACGGTATCGAACGCAGCTGCCAGTCGCGGAAGCACAGTGGGGGATGCGACGGGAATGTTGTGCGCGCCCAGCACGAGCTTGATCTGCGGCGCGAGCGCGGCGAGACGGCGAATGGACGCGGCATAGGCATCGAGATCGGTTTCAGGGCGGAAAAGCCAGATTGGCGCGGGATAGTACGTGTCGCCGGTGAAGAGCAAGCCGTTGGCGCGATCGATAAGGGAGATGGCGTCGGGCGTATGGCCGGGGGTGGCGACGACTTCGATAGTGCGGCCGCCGAGGTCGAAGTGGTCGCCGTCATGCATGTAGGCCGTGATCTTCCAGGGGCGGGTTGCGTAGGTCTTCGGGTCGAATCCTCTGGGAAGGGTGCCGCAGATCTGATCGGGCGTGATTTCCGCTTGCGCGTCTTCGCGTGACCCTTGCGCATTCCTGCGCGTGAAGTCGGTGTCCATCCCGTAGACGGTTGCGAATTCCCAATTGTCGCCAACGTGGTCGTCGTGGGTGTGGGAGTTGAGGACGATAACCGGCAGCTTCGTAAGTTCCGCCGTAACGTTCTTGATGTCGCTGATGCCCATGCCGGTGTCGAACAGTAAGGCACGCTGCTCGCCAACGATCAGGTAGCCGATGGTTTCTTCGGCCTGATGCGGCTCGTAGATGGCGAAGACTTTCGGCGCTGGTTGGTAGACTTCGAACCACGGATCGCTTACGGCGATGCGTTCGAGATTGTTGTAATCCTGACGCGGAAGGGAGCGGCACCAGTCGGCAGGGATCGGACCCTGCGCGTGTAGTGACGGTGCAGAGACCACTAGGCAAAGCGCGAAAATGGTTGTAAGGCTGCTAAATACGTCACGGTTGATGCGGTCGCGATTCATGGAATCATTTTCGCAGAGATTCAGGCGCCAAAAAAAATACGCGACAATTCATGCTCGATCTATCGAGTGAATTGTTTCGTTGGCTGTCGAGGCGGGCGAGAGCAAATTGCAGCGGCTCAGAAATCGCGTCTAGATGTGTGCCCCGCCGCGTTGTCAATGTCGAAGCAATGGTGTTAGGCTCGGCCTTCACAGCGGAAAGAAATCGCCAAAATAGAGGAGAGTCATGGTTTCGTCCGACTTCATATTCTGGGAAGTGGATGTACAGGCCGACTTCATATTGCCGGGTGGGAAACTCTACGTGCCGGGTGCCGAGAAGTTGCTGCCGAATATTCGGCGGCTGACTGATGCGGCGCGGCAAGGGCAGGTATTTCTGGTGTCGCATGGCTGCTTCCATGTTCCGAACGATCCAGAATTCAGAATCTTTCCTCCGCATTGC
The DNA here is from genome assembly GCA_963758005.1 of uncultured Acidobacteriota bacterium. Lineage (GTDB taxonomy): Bacteria > Acidobacteriota > Terriglobia > Terriglobales > Acidobacteriaceae > Sulfotelmatobacter. The sequence goes on along the minus strand of CAVWTR010000013.1, from coordinate 219,435 downwards.
GTGAAGGGAACGGCGGGAGCCGAACTGGTGCCGGAGGCGCTTAGCGGAAATGTTGTGCGCGTGTCCAACGAAGCGGATGCGAAACTGCCGGATAATTTGTTCCAATATCAGCAGATCCTGTTGGAAAAACAGACCCTGAACATTTTCGAAAGCCGGCATGCGGATGCTCTGGTGCGGCGTCTGGGAAGTGTTGCAGAGTTCGTGGTGTTTGGCGTGGCAACGGAGTATTGCGTGAGCTTCGCGGCCAAAGGCCTGCTGGAACGGGGACGGCGCGTAGCCGTGGTGCGGGATGCGATCGAAACGCTAAACGCCGAGGAAGGACAGAAAACGATTGCCGAGCTGGAGCGGCTGGGCGCACGGGTTACAACTACGAATCAGGCTCTCAGCGCGCTCGGGCACTGAGAGCCTGGCTCACTCGTTAACCGTGACGGTCTTGGAACTGTGACGGTCTTGGTGTTAACTGTGATGGTCGCCGTGGTTGTGGCGCCAGGTCCAGTATTCCTTCTGCTCCTCGGGAGGCAGTTTGCGGAAGTCGCGGTGCGGGTCACGATGGTATTCAGCGGCCCAGCGATTGTAGTAAACGACCTCGTCGTTATTCCACACGTGATAATCGGTGTAGTACGGATCGTAAACCCGATAGGCGTGATGTTCGCATGCGATTCCTGCCAGCGACGAAGTCAGCGCCACAGCGAGCAGCAGCGAGCTCAGGGGATGGGAACCACGGCTCATTTTTGTCTCCTTCGAGATGAAGAAACACATCTGAGGCTGATTAGTTGCTGAAAGGCCGAGATTGGTTTCGAAAAAGTATTACCCCCTGATCTAATCGTGTTGTGCAAATTGGCTTTGGGCGCCTGTAACGTTTGCTTCCGAACGGTATTTCTTTTGCTTTCGATTACTTTTCAACCGAGTCGGATTGTAATAGACTTGTGGCTCGAGGAGACCTCCAAGTTGAGCGACCCGTTGCGCGCGCTATTGGATTTGCCGGAGCAGGAAAGAACCGAGCGGGGGCTGGAACACACCCCCCGCGAAATCTGGCAGCAGCCAGACACGTGGCGCACGACTTACCAGCACTGCCTTGACCACCGCGCCGAGTTGAATGATGCGCTGCGGCGCGCCGGAATCGGCCGCGGCAGCACTTCTTCGCCAACCGTCTATTTGGTGGGCGCCGGCACCTCGGACTATACCGGGCGGGCGCTGGCTCCGCTGTTGCGCGAGCGCTGGGGCTGCGATGTCTGGCCGATTCCCAGCACTACTCTGCTGACCGAATTTGAGGAATTTCACCGGCCGGGTCGAGAGTATCTCTGGATTTCATTTTCCCGTTCGGGGCAGAGTCCTGAGGGAGTGGCGTTGTTGGAGCAGGCGCTCGACCGCCATCGCGAGATCCGGCATCTGGTGATTACCTGCAACCAGCAGGGGCCAATGGCGCAACTGTGCGCGCGCCATCCTGACCGCGCTTTAGCTCTGGTGCTCGACGATGCAGTTAACGACCGCGGGTTGGCGATGACGAGTTCGTTCAGCAACATGGTTCTGGCCGGACAGTGCGTGGGGCATCTGGAAGACTTTGAAGAATTCGGCGAAGTCGTGGCGCGAATGGGTGAGATTGGCCGGGCATTTCTTCCCGCCGCGGCCGAAGCCGCCGCGTCGATTACTGCGCTGGGTTGCATGCGCGCCTGTTTTGTGGGCTCCGGAGTGCTGCGCGCCGTAGCCGATGAATCCGCGCTGAAGGTCGTAGAACTCAGCGCCGGCAAAGTGACCACGCTTTCCGAGACGCCGCTCGGGCTGCGCCATGGGCCCATGTCGAGCGTCGACAGCGAGACGCTTTTTGTTGCCTTCCTGTCGAGCGACGAGCGCCGGCGCGGCTATGAACTTGACTTGCTGCGGGAAATCGATCGCAAGCATTTGGGTCGGGTGCGCGCCGTGGTCAGCACCCGTGCCGATGACGAGATGGCGTCGCTGGCCGATTACTCTTTGTCGCTGAATGGCGCGGCGGGTCTTCCAAATAACTCCCCCAAGAAGTTTCCGGATCACTATCGCCCGGCGCTCGACGTGATGCTGGGCCAGTTGATCGGCCTGTTCTCCTCCATGCAATATGGCTTAAAGCCGGACCAGCCAAGTCCTGGTGGAACCATCACGCGCGTGGTTGCGCCCATCAAGCTATATTCGTGAGTCTGACCCTATATTCGCAGGCCCCTGTCGGCGGCGTGAAAATATTCTCTTAGCCCAGGCAGCTTCAGCCCGGGCGCGAAGCCGACACAAACACACGCCCTGCCAGGGCTTCCCGGATGGCGACCGGCAGATCCGAGTTGATTCCTCTTTTTGCGACAAATCCCGAGCCGCCGGCTTCCATAGCAATCTTCATGAACTCCGTGTCGGCGGTCATGAAATCCATGCTTCCGCTCAGGAACACAATCGCTGCCTCGCAGCCGGAAGCTCGAACCAGTCTGGCGGTTTCGATACCATTGAGACCAGGCATGGAAAGGTCCAACACCAAGACATCTGGAGCGTGCTTTTTAACGGCTGCGATCGCGGATATTCCGTCCGCAGCTGTGCCGACGATGTCGCAGTGCGGCCTGAGCACTTCCGCGCAAACCGCAAGTATTTCCGGCATGTCATCGACCAGCAGGACGCGAGGCAGTTTCAAGTAACGCTCCTCAAATTGTTTCGAAAGCATTTGCAGCAGAAAGTGCTGGGGCAGGCTGCCCTGACCTTGATAATGTATACGACGTAGACGAAATGGTCCAACTGACTCTAGTCACCCGCGCAACTGTTACTTATGGGTAGGGTTGGTCGTGCGGAGTGTGAATGCGAGGATCGGCGGTGTCGTTGGACGCGCGCTTCGCGGCAAGTGTTTCTTGCAGCTTGTTTCTGCGCGGGCAGTAGCCGTCTCGTGCGGCGGCCCGGTGCCTGCGATCTAGGTGACGCTCACTTCCGTATACGTTCCATAAACCTGCCGCAAGGCTTCGCAGATTTCGCCCACAGTGGCGTAGGCGCGGACGGCATCGACGATGTAGGGCATGGTATTGGCGGAGGAAACCTCGCCGTTGATGCCGGCTTTTGGCTCCTGCGCAGCGGCCCTCTTAAGCGCATCGAGGGCGCGGTCGACCGCATCATTCGAGCGGCGTGCCCGCAGCGTTTTTAGCTTTGCGGTTTGTTGCCTGGCGACGCTCTCATCGATGTAAAGAATGTGCGGCGATTCCTCTTCGACGACGAACTCGTTGGCGCCGACGATCACTTTCTCGCGGGCCTCGACTGCGCGCTGGTACTGGTAAGACGCCTCGGCAACTTCCTTTTGCGGATAGCCGCGATCAATGGCTTTCACCATGCCGCCCATGGCGTCAAGCTTGCCGAAGTAATCGAAGGCGCCGCGTTCCATTTGGAGTGTTAAGGATTCTAAGAAATATGACCCGCCCAGCGGATCGACCGTCTGCGTCACGCCCGATTCGTAGGCGATGATCTGCTGCGTGCGTAGCGCGATGCGCGCCGCCTCTTCGGTGGGCAAGGCCAGGGCTTCGTCGTAGGAATCAGTGTGCAGTGATTGCGTTCCGCCGAGCACGGCGGCGAGCGCCTGTATGGCCACGCGGGCAATATTATTCATGGGCTGCTGCGCGGGAAGAGATACTCCCGCGGTTTGGGTATGGAAGCGCAGCAGCCAGGTGCGCTGGTTCTTCGCGCCGAAACGGGTCTTCATTACTTGCGCCCAAATCTTGCGCGCGGCGCGGTACTTGGCGATCTCTTCGAAGAAGTCGTTGTGCGCGTTGAAAAAAAAGCTCAGGCGCGGGCCGAACTCGTCCACATCGAGCCCGCGGCGGCGGGCCCACTCCACGTATTCGACGCCGTCATAGAGCGTAAAGGCCAGCTCCTGCAATGCAGTCGATCCGGCTTCGCGAATGTGATATCCGCTGATGGAAATGGTGTTGAAGCGCGGTGTGAATTTTGAGCCGAACTCAAATGTGTCGATGACCAGCCGCATCGACTGAGCCGGTGGATAGATGTATTCCTTCTGCGCGATGTATTCCTTGAGGATGTCGTTCTGCAGGGTGCCGGAAATCTTCTTCCAGTCGGCGCCCTGTTTTTCCGCGACGACCAGATACATGGCCCACAGCACCGACGCGGGCGAATTGATGGTCATCGAGACCGTGGTTTTTTCGAGGTCGATGCCGCCGAAAAGAATCTCCATGTCTTCGAGCGAATCGATGGCCACGCCACACTTTCCCACTTCCCCTTCGCTAGCTGGATGGTCGGAGTCGTAACCCATGAGCGTGGGCAAGTCGAAAGCGACAGAAAGCCCACTGCCACCGTGTTCGAGCAAATATTTGTAACGCTGATTAGTTTCTTCCGGCGACGCGAAGCCGGAAAACTGCCGCATGGTGAAAAGCTTGCCGCGATATCCGGTGGCGTGAATGCCGCGCGTGTAGGGTGGTTGGCCGGGATAGCCGAGGTAATTTTCTTCGCTCCAATCTCCCGGCAGATCGGCTTGCGTGTAGAGTCGGCGAATCGGCACGCCGGAGATCGTCGTGAAGCGGGCGTGGCCGTGCTCGTCGAGATTCACGCCGGTGGGGGCTCCGATGGGCCGCTCGGGGGATTTCTCAAGCGTCGGCGCGAGCGTTTTTTCTGCCCAGTTCTTTTCGGCGTCGGAAGGATGGCGGTTCTCAAACCCGTCGGCGATCGGACTCTCGGCGACGCGCGGCTGGTTGGATGGACGAGACTGCTTTTTTTCCATGCGGAGTTCCTGTCAACCCGGAGTCCTAATTCGATAATAGGGAAGTGAGGACGTTGGAGCAAGGCGCGAACATGTGCCTGAAACGACCGGTCGGTCAGCCGTCGATAGCGACCGCCCCGTGCGTGCTGCTCGCCCTGTCATCCTGAGCGAAGTAGGAAGTTCGCGAATGCGAACTTCTCGCGCAGTCGAAGGACCCCTGCAGCTCTTCTGTTACGCCCACACTCGAAAGGCGTTTTCTCTACGGATGTTTGCCTGAGAACTCCTTGATGCGACCGTGGCTGTACCGGCAAACAAGGGGTCCTTCGACTCCGCGAGTGCTTCGCATTCTGCGAAGCATTCGCTCCGCTCAGGATGACAAATACAGCATCACGGCCGCTTGCGGCTCAATTCCCAAGCCTTGGCGTACTTCCACGAGACGTAAACAGCGTGGTAGAGGTGTAGCAGCAGGCCTTCGCGGCCGTCGAGGAAGCCGAGGCGAAAGAAATAGTTGTAGACGAACGTTGCAAGCGGACGCAGCACGATGTTGATCACGCTGAACCGGACTTTGCTGTTGCTCTTCGCCAGGACCATCTCCGCGCCCAACGACGAGTAGCGATTCATGTGCTCGATGTAGTCGGAGAGCGTGGGGTAGGAGTGGTGGATGATGGCGAGGCCGCGCAACCTTTTTGAGACAATGCCACCCCAGTTAGTTCGCATACTTCTTGACTTCTGATGTCCTCGTGGACAGCCGCGTCTTGAATCTTCCAGTCCTGCGGCGGAACAGTCGCAACTTAGGATCAGGCCAAAATCCTCCGTGCCTGCATCCAACGGCCCAGGAAATAATTCTTGCGCGGAATGCGGAAGCCGTTGATGAAGACCGGGGATGACGTTCCGTCGGCGAGCTTGTGGTGAAATTTATATTCCCTGGGCGGATTCTTCAGGATCGTTTGAATCTCCAGTGCGAGGTCAGTCCCGGCTTCCTCGTCCGCATCGAGGGAAAGAACACAGTCTCCCGCTGCCTTGTCGATGGCCGAATTCTTCTGCGCAGCGAAGCCTTTCCATTCCTCGACGAATACTTTTGCACCGAAAGACTTCGCGATCTCGACGGTGCGGTCGGTCGAGCCCGAGTCGACGACGATGATTTCTCCTTTGCCGTCGGCGACCAGTGGCTGCACGCTGGCGAGGGTGAGGGCGAGGTTGGCTTCTTCGTTAAACGTGATGATGACGACGGAGAGAGTCATGGGTGGAACGCGGCCATTGTAAGCACGCGGAATCGAAGGCGTAGTGTATCAAGGCGCATGAAGCGCCGTGGCTCGAGAGTATTCTGGTCCACTGGCCGCACAGCAGGTCCCTCGACTTCGCTTTGCGATTGATAAGGCCAATCGCAAGGCTACGCTCGGGATGACAGAGTTTGGAAGAGTAGCGGCGGAGTGCCGTCACGACAGCGCCGGGACAACGGCGCTACATTTGCCCTCCGGGCTGCACAGGCGGAGCCGGCGCTGGCGCGGACGACGGTGGTCCGACCGGAGCCGCATCCTGACGCGGAGTGACGTAGGGCACAGCGGGAAGGTGCGTGACCTGGCCGCGGGTGGCGTCGGCTACGTCGATGCCGGCGTGATCGAGCAGCAACCCGGTGGCGCGATCGAGTTCGATGACCGACTTTTCGTAAGCTGCCTTCGCCGAAACCAGATTCGATTCGCCGTTGGTGAGCGTGGCGGCATCCTGCAGAATTGTTACCGTCGTGGTCAGGCCGACTTTCAGTTTCTGCTGATCGGCGTCCAGCGTCTGGCGCGCCAGGTCTACGGCGGATTGTGCCGCTTGCACCGAGACCCGGTTCTGTTTCACATCAAACTGGGCGTTACGGACTTCGATCCGCACCTGATTTTCGAGCTGCAACTCACGCACCTGGGCTTGGCGGTATTCGAGTTCGGCGCGCACCTGGTTGGATTGCGCCAGACGGTTGCGAAGGGGAATGGTTAGGCTAAGGCCGACTCCCTTGTCTGGGGCAGTTGAATTCACCGTTTGACTCAAGGCGTTGCCATAGCTGACCGACGGGGGCGGGGTAGTTCCCTGGAACGGCGGTGGCAAATTACCCGGGTTGTAGCAGTCAGTGGAAGTGGCTGTGGAGCACAGGGGCAGGCCCGGGTTGATGTTTCCTCCCACCCCGGACCCGCCGTAGTAGGCAAAAGCCTCGAGCGTGGGCAGCATGGAGTTGCGCACGGCCTTGGTGTTGATGTCGCGGGACTGAAGGTCGATGCGCGACTCCACCAGTTCAGCGCGATGATGCAGGGCGTCAGTGATCATCTCCTGGATGGGAGTGACGGGCTCGGCCTGCGGGAGCTGCATGGTCGAGATCGGAACGACGTCGGCCTCGGCCAACACGGGGTCTTCGATGCTGCGGCTCAGCGCGTTTTTCATGAGCAGAGCCTGCAACTGCAGATTATTTTCAGCCACGATCAGATTTTGCTGGTCGGTGGCCACGGTGCTCTCCGAACTTACGACCTGAATGGGTGGCACGGTGCCGACCTGCGCCTGATGCCGGGAGTCGTCGAGCGCTTTCTGTGCGTAAGTCAGGGATTCCTTTTGCACGCGAACATTTTCGTAGGCGTAGACCAGGTCCCAGTACATGTTTTCGATCTGGTCGACGGTGGTGATGATTTGCAGGCGGAAGGCCACGTCGGAAATCTCGCGGTTATTCCTGGCGATGCGGATGAATCGCGTGTTGGGAAGGAAGCCAAAACCCTGCAACAGATTTTGCGTGAAACGGAACTGGAAGCTCGATCCAACGAATGGGGTGATCAAGCTGAGCGGGTTGTTGCTGGTGAGGTGAGTATTGTTGAACGCGCCGGTGAGCGCGCCACCCCACTCGAAGCCCTGCGTGTAACCGAAGTTGGCGGTGTAGGTGTTTTCGGTGACGACGGGAATGGGGCTGGACAAGCTGGTTGATTCCGCGTCGTCGCGGTCGAATTGCAGCGTGCTGGTGACCAGGGGATCGAAGGCGGTGATGGGAGCGCCGATGCCCAGGGTCGAGCTGACCAATCCGTTGGTGCCGGTGCCGGCGCCGCCGGCCGCAACCGTGGTGCCGCCGGTGCCGGAGCCGACCGTGCCCCCGAGTCCGCCCACGCCGCCACCGGGCGTGTTCTGCACGATGCCGGTATTGACGCCGAGAATGCTCGCTCCTGATTTCGCGCGCAGCAGGTCGGCGTCGGCGATATTCAGGTTGTAGCGGGCGATGTCGATGTCGAGATTGTTCTCGAGGGCGAGCGCAACCGCGTCATTGATCGAGAGATAAATCTTGCCATCGCGCATGAGCGAGTCGATGCGCGCCGAATTGGCCAGCTTCGGCTGGGGGACTGTCTCGGGCCGGTAGGGTTGCAGAACGTGAGGAAAAGCCGAGCGGGGAATTGAATAATCCCGCAGACGAACGGGCTGCGGCTGCGCCGGCTCTGGGGCGGCGGGAGGCGTCGATTGAGCTGGCGCGGTCGGCGCGGCTTGTTGGGCGCACAGCGAAGCCGGAACCGTGGCCAGGAATAGGACCGTCGCTAAGCGGATCGACGGGAAGTTCAGTGGCAGCAGCCACGCCATTGGGACTAAACGGCGAAAAATCGAACTGCGACGCTGAGCAGAAGAAATTGAACGAGGTACGAGCATGGGTATTCTCCTTACATAAGAGCGGGGGCGCATAATTTTCACGAGCGGAATTTCGATCATGCCTTCGATCATGCCAATGTTGGACGCGGGACGCAAAATTTAGGTTTCTTCAAGGGAGTGGGCGCCTTTGCCCGCCGCAGCGCGGGCGGGCCGCCCACGCGACAGCCGGCAAGATTGCCGGCGCTACTCCGTCTATTCAATCTTAGCGGGAGAAGTTTCACGAAAAGCGCGCAGGATTGTAAAGAATTGTGAGGGGATAAGTTAGCGGAAAATGAAACTACAGCTGCCGTCGGACACCGCTGTCGAAACGCCGCCGCCGGAGCGCCGCTGTCAAATTAAGACCAGCGGCGCCTCGTGCCTGCGGAAACGTCTACTGCTGAGCCGGGAGTTGGCTGGTGGGCAGCTCCTTGCGCGGCGCAACGTAGGGAACGTTGGGCAGGCGGCTGACCTGACCCCTGGCGGCATCGCCGATATTGATGCCGGCGTGATCAAGAGTGGTGCCGACTGCGCGGTCCAACTCGATGCGCGACTTTTCGTACGCGGCCATGGCCGACATCAAAGTCGACTCCGCCGTGGCCAGCCCGCTTTGAGTCTGCAGGACCAGGGTTGTGGTCGAGGTTCCGAACTGATACTTCTTCTGTTCGGCGTCGAGTGACTGTTTGGCATAATCCACTGCGGCTTGGGCGGAGGCAACGCTGGCGCGGTTCTGTTCTACTCCGAACTGGGCGTTGCGGACCTCGATGCTGATGCGATTCTCGGTTTGCTGCAGCGCCATCTGGGCCTGCTGGTACTCCAGTTCCGAGCGAATCTGCGTAGCCTGGGCGGCGCGGTTGCGCAGCGGGACGTTCAGCTGCAGGCCAACGCCTTTGTCGGGAGCAGTCGAGTTTACGAGTTGGTTCAGCGTGTTGACGTAACTGGTGTTGGGAAACGCCGGATTGATGACGACCCCGCCATAGGCGGGATCGGGGCCCGAGCAGAAGCCCTCCTGTTGTGCGCTCAGCGATTCGTTGGTGCAGAGGTTCACAGGGTTTTGGGTGCCGCCGAGGCCGGAGCCGCCGTAATAGGCAAACAGGTCAAGCGTAGGCAATAGTGCGTTGCGCACGGCCTTGTTGCTGAGTGCGGTGGTGTTGAGCGTAATACGTGATTCAATCAGATCGGCACGATGGCGCAGCGCGTCGGCAATCAGATCCTGTATGGGCTGGACCGGTTCGCTCTCTGGAAGTTCCATGGTGGAAGTTGGAATCACGTCCGCTCCCGCCAGAACCTGATCGCGCAGAGTGCGGGTGAGCGCGTTCTTCATGAGTAACTGCTGCAACTGAAGGTTGGTAAGGGCGATCGTTAAGGCTTGCTGGTCCTGCGCGACGGTGCTTTGGGCACGGACCACCTCAATGGGAGCCAGGCTGCCGATTTCAACCTGCTTCTTGGTATCGGAGAGAGTCTTGTCGGCAAAAGCCAAAGATTCTTTCTGCACGCGCGCGTTTTCGTAGGCGTAAACCAGATCCCAGTACATCGTCTGAATTTGATTCACAGTGGTAATGACCTGCAGGCGGAAGGCCACGTCAGAAAGCTCGCGGTTATTCTTGGCGATGAGAAGGAAGCGATCGTTTGCCGCGAAACCGAAACCCTGCAACAGATGCTGCGTAAGTTGAAATTTGAAGCCGGAGTTCAGAGCCGGGCTGACTGTGGTGAAGGCATTGTTGGTGGTGGTCCGCGTATTATTGAAACCCACCGAAATATTGGTTCCCCATTCGAAACCTTGCGTGTAGGCGAAATTTCCCGTCGTCGTCCGTTGCAGCGTTCCAGCAAACGGACTGGTGGGAATAAAGTTGGCGTGATCTTCCTGCAGGGTGCCAGTAATGATTGGGTCAAAGCTCGTGATCGGTGATCCGAGACCGAGAGTTGAGCCATTCAAACCGCCAACGCCGGCGCCAGCGCCGCCAGCGCCGAGGCTAGTGCCGCCAGTGCCAGAGCCGACCTGGGCGCCGAGCCCTCCGACGCCCCCGCCAGGAGTATTTTGCACGATGCCGCTAGGGACACCAAGAATGGCCGAGCCCGCTTTGGCGCGAAGGATATCGGTATCGGCGATATTCAGGTTGTAGCGCGCGATGGCAATATCGAGATTGTTCTCGAGCGCCAGCGCGATCGAGTCGTTCAACGAAAGGTAGAGCTTGCCATCGTGCATCAGCGAGTCGATGCGCGCGGTGTTGGCCAGATTCGGTGGGGCCAGGCGCCGGGAAGTGTAGGGGCCGATCGGGTTGGGAAAGTGCGACACCGGCTGAGCATAGTTCAAGACCGGCAGAGGCTGCCCCGCCGGAGCGTTTTTCGGTGCAGGAGCAAGCGGTTGGGGTTCCGTCGTGTTCTGAGGGGTGGGAGCCGCGGGCGCATCCTGGGCCCAACTCGCGAGAGTCAGCGTTGCAAAGAGGCTGGCAGCAGCGGCGAGCCGGACGGTTGAAGCTAATCGTGCGAATGGCATCTACTCATCTCCATTGGTGAACCGGTTCGTTTCAGAACCTACTAATTTTGAACCACTGATTTTGAATCAACTGATTAAGGCATTCTTCTAAGACTCGGTCTTAACCTTGCGCAAAACTTGGGCTTTCCGAAAATTGGCCCGCAATCCAGCTGCACAGGCCGACGTCCTGCTCAGGCATTGGTACGCAAATAACCGTCGGAAGGTTCCTGAAAGCGGGAAAAAGCCAAATTTCCCCAGTCCTTGGGCCAATTCGTTGTCGTCCCCCGCCTTGGTCTGACCGTATTTCCTGGGACAAAGCAGCAGGCTTCCATACCGGGGCCGAAGATCCGCGGAAACCATTCAGTATATCTGACCGGAACTGGACTTGACGTGCACCGCACCACTCAAGGAACTGGTAAATTTGCTGGCACTCCCCGAAATCGCTTGGATGATGGAACCGGCGTGCGGGACTCGAAAGATCGAGATGCGCAATCTCAAAGTAACTGTCTCCTATGATGGGGCGGAATTCTCCGGCTGGCAGGTGCAGCCCGACGCCGACACGGTGCAGGGCACACTTGCCTCAGCCATTGGACGGATCACCGGGGAAAAGGTATTGCCGCAGGGCTCGGGGCGGACCGACGCGGGGGTGCATGCGCTGGCGCAGGTGATGACATTTGTCACGGAGTCTTCCGTTCCGACGGAGAATTTCCTGCGGGCGCTGAACGATATTTTGCCGGCATCGGTGCGCGTGCTGGAAGTGGCAGAGGCTGCGCCGGGTTTTCATGCACGGCATTCGGCGCGGACGAAAACTTACCGCTATCGCATCTACCGGGAGTCGATTTGTCCGCCGTTTCTAGCGCGGTATGTGTGGCACTATCCGTACAGCTTGGCTGAAGAGTCGATGGGTCGGGCCGCGAAACTGGTAGTGGGGGAGCATGATTTCACTTCGTTCGCGGCTGTCGATCCCGAGCGGGGCCAGAGAGAAACCGCGGGCTTGCGGCCCGCGACCGGGTCTGAGACCCGGTCCCACACGGGCAGTGGCGCGGACGGCATTGCGGCTGGGACTCCAATATCGAATGTGCGGAAAATATTTTCTTCGTCATGGGAGCGTTTGGGGGACGAGTTGGTCTATACGGTGCGAGGGTCAGGATTTCTGCACCACATGGTGCGGAATCTGGTGGGCACGTTCATTCTGGTAGGCAAGGTGACGTTGCAAGTGGAGGATGTCACGCGCATCCTCGAAGCGCGGAACCGGTCGGCGGCGGGAGCGACTGCGCCCGCGAGCGGGCTATATCTGGTGGACGTCGAATATTGATATCGAGTACTGAAGGGCGTCGTCGGGACAGAGCAGGAGAGACTTTCGCGAGCCTTCCTACAGATTAGGATTTCGTTATGGCGACTGATCTACAAGTCGGGGCGAGGAAGCTTACGTCGATGAATCCGGCGACGGGCGAAGTTTTGCGCGAAATCGACTGCGCGAGCGATGGCGACATCGAGGCCGCCGTGGCGCGGGCTCATGCGGCGCAGGCTGCGTGGCAGGAACTCGGATTGCGACGGCGGATCGCCGTGCTGCGCGAATTCCAGCGGAAGCTGCACGAGAGCAAGTCCGAGATCGCGGAAGCCATCTCACGCGAAGCCGGTAAGCCGCTCGCGGAGTCGCTGGTCACCGAAGTGTTGGTCGTGCTCGACGCCGCACGATTTCTGATCGACAACGCCTGGCGGTTGCTGCGCGATGAGCCGGTGCCGCACGGCAACCCGGCCACGAAGCTCAAGCGCGGGTGGTTAGTCCGCGAGCCGCATGGCGTTGTTGGGATCATCTCGCCGTGGAACTATCCATTTTCGATTCCGGCGACCGAGACGCTGGCGGCGCTGGTGGCAGGCAATGCGGTCGTGCTGAAGCCTTCGGAGCTGACGCCGCTGGTCGCGATCCAACTAGGTAAGCTGCTACACTCTGCCGGCGTTCCCGAGGATGTGTTTCAGGTGATCGTCGGCGAGGGCCCGGCGGGCGCGGCGCTGTTGCGGTCGCCGATCGATAAGCTGGTGTTCACAGGCAGCGTTGCGACCGGCAAGCGGATCGCTGCCGCCGCAGCGGAGCGCCTGCTCCCGATCGTGCTGGAACTGGGCGGGAAAGATCCCATGCTGGTGCTCGACGATGCCGACGTGGACGTGGCTTCGAGCGCGGCGGTTTGGGGAGCGTTCGTCAATGCGGGGCAGGCGTGCCTGTCGGTCGAGCGCTGTTACGTGCATCGCAGTTTGTACGAATCGTTTGCGAACGCTTGCGCGGAGAAGACGAAGCAGCTGCGCGTGGGTGATGGCATGGATTCGCAGACCGACGTGGGGCCGATGATTCACGAGCGGCAGGTGAGGATTGTGGAATCGCACGTGGAAGACGCGAAGGCCCGCGGGGCGCGGGTTTTGGCAGGCGGGACGCGGCTGCCGGAACTGGGTGTGAATTTCTACGCGCCAACCGTACTGGCCGACGTGACGCATGACATGCGGATCATGCGGGAAGAAACTTTCGGTCCCGTGCTGCCGGTCATGGCATTCGACAGCGACGACGAAGCCGTGCGGCTGGCCAATGACTCCGAATTCGGTCTGGCGGCGAGCATTTGGACGCGTGACAGCGCGCGCGGCGAAAAGCTGGCGCGGCGCATTCATGCCGGCACAGTCATGGTGAACGATGTGATTTCGTGCTTCGGCATCAGCGAAGCTCCGCACGGGGGCGTGAAGTCGAGCGGCGTCGGCCGCACCCACGGGCGTTTTGGGCTCGATGAAATGGCGAGAGTGAAGTATCTCGATATTGACCGTATGCCGGGGATCAAGAAAGTCTGGTGGTATGGATACGGCGCGAGCTTCCGGCGGCAGATGGAGGGCTTCTTGGATATGCAATTCGCGCGGGGCGTCGGGGCGCGGCTGCGTGGGGCGCTGCGGGCTGCGGGGGCGTTGAAGCGCAAGCAGTTGTGACGGCTCGGCCGGGCTTGGCCCCGGCCAGACGGCCGAAGGCGTCCGTCGCCACATGATTCGTGGGTGCTCTCACATGAGCCGTGACAGCTCTCGCTCGATTCGTGGTGCCCGCGGGATTCGTCAGTCGTTGACTCGGTCGCCGTGGCTGCGGGGATGCGAGACTACCAGGAACCGCACCGGGACTGACGAAGGATTGCGGATCTGATGACGCTTTCCTGGCAGCACGCGCATGCCGCTTCCGGCCGCCAGCAGCGTGGTTTGACCTTCCACTTCCAGCAGGACTTCGCCCGAGAGGATGAAGAAAAACTGCTGCGCCTTCTGGTGGTGGTGGCGAATCTCGGCCGCGCCGGGAGGCATGAACTCTTCAATCACACTGAGTTGGTCATCGTTGACCAGATACCAGGCGTCGCAATCCACTCCCCAGCGATAGTGCTCGGCATTCTCCCGACTCACCGGACCGGGTGTGGCTGAACTGGCATGGGTCGAAGTTCGCTGGACAGCCGGCGGAATTTTCTTTGGCATAATTCTCGTCTCCTGCTTTTCCGTCTGGTGAAGACCAGTGTAATCTGGTCGCCATGAGCGACCCTACCAATTCCGATTCTGCAGCCGATCCTAAGCGGGAATTTCTGCGCCACACCTTGGCCACGCTGGCTTATCGCGGCGGAAAAGCGGTGCGCAGCGCGCCCGACGGCTTCACCGAGTTTCAGGCTGGCGAGGGCGTGCGCACGCCCGGGCAAATTCTAGCCCATGTCGGCGATCTGCTGGACTGGGGATTGTCCATTGCTATGGGTCAACAGAAGTATCAACAGTCGAAACCTTTGCCGTGGGAGCAGGAAGTCGAACGATTCTTCGCGGCGCTCAGAAAGTTCGATGACTTCCTGGCGTCGAGCGAGCCGCTGCATGCTCCGGTCGAGAAGTTGTTTCAAGGCCCAGTCGCCGACGCTCTGACGCACGTGGGACAAATAAATTTCCTTCGTCGCCTGGCGCGCTCCCCGGTGAAGGGCGAAAGTTATTACGTGGCTGAAATCGAGACCGGGCGAGTGGGCGCAGATCAGGCCACGCCGAAGCGCGAGTTCTGATCGAGTTCTGATCGCTCCGGCGAATTATTTTGCGCGATTGCGGTAAAGGGACGCGTCCACCTGCCGGGCCATTGCGTCTAGATCGAGCGGGATATCGAGGAATTTCGCGAGTTGCTGGCCGATCTCGTGCGGCCGGCTCAGCACGTCGTGATAGTGAACGCGAAGCGCTTTTACGTACGGCTTGCCCTCGAGCCACGCGTAGACTTCACGGAGATGTTTCTCAAACGCGGCGGAGATGGCGGAAGGATCGGATCCTTCTTTGTATGCCCCGCGGCGGCGCAACATTTCATCTTGCGATGTGAGCACTTCCGGCAGCGGTCGCTGCATGAAGATGATTCTGTATTCGTGGCCGTCGGGAAGTGAAAGCAGAAGCCGCGAAATCACTTTGACAACTTTTCCTTCACCCTCTGCGATGCAGGCCGGATCGCTGGGGAGCTGCTTGACCCGCTCCCACTCCAGATAGCCGCGCGGATTGTCGGTGTCGGCCCGGCGTTCGCCGTCGGAGAGCGCCGTCATCCCTCCGGCCACCAGCATCTGCATCATGAGAGAGGTGCCGGAGCGCGGCAGTCCGGAAACGATCGTGATCATGCGTTCCTTATAGGAAAATGAAAGGAACAGACTAGCAGAGGCATCTGCGACGCGGATGTTTCGCCCTCACGGTTTCAGTTACAATGAGCGCGTTAGGCCGAATCCGGCGGCGTTTGAGCCGCTCGAACGAGGGTACGTCCTTTGGCGACTAGCGAAGTGGCCGCGTCTGGCTCCCAGAATGTTCCGCAGCTTCCCCACCACAAGGTCAAGATCAAGAAGGCCGGGCAACGCGCCTGCAACGAGAAAAACGAAAAGGGAAAATTCTGCGGCGGGCACTTAAAGCGCTGGTTCTACACCACCGATGCCATCGAGCAGGCCTGCGGAGATGCCGAAAAGGCCTGGGGCAAGAACGCCGAGGTGTATCGCTGCGAACATTGCAAGACGTTATACCTGCCGAATCCCGCGGAAGCGAAGGTGAATGTCGCGGGGCAGGGAATGATTTCGGTTTTCGGCCTGACGTTGCCACCGAAAGAGAAGTGAGAGCGCTTTTGGCTCTTGGCTTTTAGCTCTTGGCTTGAACCGATGCTTCATACTTCAAGCCAACGGCCAAAAGCCAACAGCCAAGAGCGATTTTCCAATGATTACTCCCGACCTCATTTACGACTGGAACCAGCAATATCCGCCGGGGCTGAAGCCATCGGGACCGGTGTTGATCAACGACGAGACCTTGCGCGATGGGCTGCAGTCGCCGTCGGTGCGCGATCCTTCCATTGCCGAGAAGCTTGAGATTCTTCATCTGATGGAGGCGCTGGGGATCCATTCGCTGGCCCTAGGACTGCCCGGCGCAGGGCAGCGCGCAGTTGAGTCTGTGACTGCGTTAGCCCGCGAGATCGCTGCGCAGAAAATGAAGATTCGTGCCAACTGCGCGGCCCGGACTCACGAGAACGACATTCGTCCGATTGCCGAGATCGTGCAGAAGACGGGGTTGCGCATCGAGGCCGCGACCTTCATCGGGTCCAGTCCGATTCGCCGTTTCACTGAAGGATGGACGGAAGATTTTCTGCTGCAGACTACCGAGAAAGCCGTGAAATATGCCGTGTCGCTTGGACTCGACGTGATGTATGTCACCGAGGACACGACGCGCTGCGATCCGGAGACAGTCAAGAGGCTCTATTCCACGGCAATCAATTGCGGCGCACGGGCGATCTGTATCTGCGATACGGCTGGGCATGCCACACCCCTCGGCGCTCTGGCGCTGGTGCGATTTGTGATCGATGAAGTCGTGAAGCCGTCGGGCGAAACGATTCGCGTGGACTGGCACGGACACAACGACCGCGGCCTGGCAATTGCGAATTCCATGGCGGCAATTATCGCTGGCGCAAATTGTGTGCATGGATGCGCCATTGGGCTCGGCGAGCGCGTCGGCAATACGCCGATCGACCAGATGCTGGTCAATCTGAAGCTGATGGGAATCGCGCCCTGGGATCAGCAGGACCTGAGCAAGCTAAAACCGTATTGCCAGGCCGTGTCGCGGGCGACGGGCGTGCCGATTCCGGCGAATTATCCCGTGATGGGCGACGATGCGTTCCGCACGGCAACAGGTGTGCATGCCGCCGCGATCATCAAGGCCTATCGCAAAGACGATGCCCTACTGGCGAATACCGTGTATTCGGGCGTGCCCTCGCATTTGTTTGGGCTCGAGCAAGTCATTGACATTGGTCCGATGAGCGGAAAGTCGAACATACTCTGGTGGCTGGAACGGCGTGGCATTCCGACGAATGACGAGGTCGTGGACCGCATCTACCAGCGTGCCAAGCAGAGCGACCATACGCTGAGCGAAGCCGAAATTCTGGAGTGCGTGCCGGCCGCGGCGCACAGGAAATGACAGGCGCATGGCTCCCTTGAAGCACGCGATTCTTGGTGCCGGCGGCGTAGGAGGTCTCATCGGAGCCTGCCTGGCGCATTCTGGCGATTCGGTCACGATGGTGGTGCGGCCGCAGTCCCTGGCTCAATATCCTGAGCAGCATCCCGGGCAACTTCGTCTGGAGAGCGCATTTGGAAATTTCACCGTGCCGGTTTCGTATGCTGCTGAAGTTCCGCCCGCTGATGTCCTCTGGCTCACGGTGAAAGCGACGCAACTGGACGCGGCACTGGCTTCTTTCACGAAGCCCGAGCCGGTGCGAGCGATCGTTCCCTTGCTGAATGGCATCGACCACCTGGCTGAGTTGCGTGCCAGATACGGCGCCGAGAAAGTCATCGCGGCCACGATTGCAGTCGAGACCGAGCGCGTGGCACCCGGCCACATCGTGCATCGCTCTCCGTTCGCCCGTCTGAACGTGTCGTCGACTGGACGAACTCTCCTCAGCGCGACCCTCGATGAGTTGCAGAAAATGGGCTTCGAGTGCCGGTTTGTCGATGACGAGCCCACGCTGATGTGGAGCAAGCTCGTCTTTCTGGCAGCGTTCGCGCTGACTACAACGGCAGCCGACAAAACTACGGGCGAGATTCTCGGCGATCCCACCTGGAGGCAGATGGGATTGTCTTGCATCCGCGAGGCCAGCGCCGTGGCCGTCGCCGAAGGCGCGAAAATTGACGCAGACGCCGTGATCGCCGGGGTCATGAAGATGCCGGGAAACATGCGCAGCTCCATGCAGAAAGACGTCGAGCAACGCAAGACTCCGGAACTCGATGCCATCGCGGGGCCGATCCTGCGCGGAGCCGCGCGGCACGGGATCGAAGTGCCGGTGACGAAGAAGCTGGTCGCACAGGTGGAGCAGAGGGCGGGATTCTCGCCCTCTATCGTCTAGCGCGTGGTGTCAAGCATCCCATCATGTAGCATTCCGAAATGACCTGGACGGAAATCCTGGGCTTTGTTACAGGGGCCGCATCTGTTCTGCTGGCGGTTCAGGAGAGCGCGTGGAACTGGCCGGTCGGGATCGCCAATAATTTCTTTTTCCTGATTCTCTTCTGGAAGGCGAAGCTCTACGCTGACGCGATTCTGCAGATCGTCTACGTCGTGATCTCGATTTTCGGCTGGTGGAACTGGGTGCGCGGCGGTGCGGGCCGCACGGAGCTGCCCATCGGCAGAACATCGACTCGATCCGGAATCATGCTTGCCTTGGTAACGGTCGCCGCTACCGCATTGCTCACCGTGGCTCTACACAGGTTTACTGATAGTGCCGTGCCTTTCTGGGACGGCATTACGACAGCGCTCAGCTTGACTGCGCAGTACATGCTCAGCCGAAAGCTGTTGGAAAACTGGTGGGTGTGGATGACGGCCGACGTGATTCACATCGCGCTCTACTGCTACAAGTCTCTTTACCTGACGGGCGCGTTGTATCTGCTGTTCTTCGCGATGTGCATCGCGGGGTATGTAGGCTGGCGAAAATCCTTCGTGCTAAGGGCAGCGAACGGTCTGCCGCAGGCTGCGGCGCTGTGACTCGCGGACTGGTGATCGGCAAATTCTATCCGCCCCATCGCGGACATAAGTTTCTCATCGATACGGCGCTGGCCCAGGTGGACCATCTTGACGTGTTGATCTGCGCCCGGCCCGAACAGACCATTCCGGGGAAACTGCGGGCGCAATGGTTGCGCGAAACACATCCTTCCGCTAACGTGCGCGCGATTGAAGATCCCGGCAAGGACGACGATTCCGAGTTCTGGGCCCAGTACACGGTTCGATTCTTGGGGCGTGCGCCGGATGTCGTATTCACATCAGAGGCCTATGGTGAAACCTTCGGGCGCTTTTTGGGCTGCCGTCATGTGATGGTGGATCGGGAGCGAGTTCATGTAGCGATTTCGGCGCGTGCGATTCGGGCCGCTCCTTTGCGGCATTGGGAGTACCTCGAGCCCTGCGTGCGAGCTTATTTTGCCAAGCGGATCAGCATCGTAGGAGCAGAGTCCACCGGCACCACTACCCTTGCCCGAGATCTGGCCGCGCACTACCGCACGGTATGGGTGCCGGAGTATGGTCGCGAGTATTGCGAGCAGCTTCAGGCGGCGGGCGTGGACTTGTGGACCTACCAGTGGCGCAGTTCGGAGTTTGCAGAGATCGCCCACAAACAGCAGGAGACGGAAAACAACCTTGCCCGCGAAGCCAACCGCATCCTGATCTGCGATACGGATGTTCTGGCGACGGGGATCTGGCATGAGCGCTACTTGGAGGCCCGCTCCGGCGAAGTCGAAGCGATTGCGGAGTTGCACCGGCACGATCTGTACCTGCTGACCGACTCTGACCTGCCGTTTATACAGGACGGATTACGGGATGGCGAGACGATCCGGCAGTGGATGACACGGCGTTTCGAAGATGTGCTCAATGCGCGCGGTCTGCCGTGGGTCAAGATTTCGGGTCGGGGGCAGCAGAGGCTGTCCGCGGCCGTGCGCGCGATCGACGCGCTTCTTGTATAGGGCCTTGGAGGTGCGGATGCATTCGGTGTGAAATGAGTTGAAGGCTCAGCGATGACGGGAAAGGGCCCGAAAGTGGCGGCTCTTTGACGTGTGCTGCTACCGCCCTTCGTAATGTTCCGTTCCACAATTGCTAATCCTCTTCTCATCTCCCGCGTTGTAAACTTACGGCATACTCGCCATGAGCCCGAATCCTCCTCGCCCGGATGTGCCGGACCTTGCGCTTTCCGCGCAAGCTCAGCAGGAAGTGGCGCGCTTGGCCGCTTCGCCGGAAGTGCGGTCGGCGTTCAACTGGTTTCGGACGCAAGAGCCACAACTGTCGCAGTGGCAAATGGAGATGGCGCGGATTCCGGCGCCTCCGTTTGGCGAGTCGGCGCGGGCGGCCTGGCTGGCGGAGCGCTTTCGCGAAGTTGGGTTGGACGATGTTCGGATCGACGATGTGGGCAATGTGTTCGGCACGCATCCCGGCTTCGGCCGGCGCTATGTGGCTTTGAGCGCGCATATTGATACGGTCTTTCCTGCCAATACGCCGCTGAACATTCGGCAGCAGGGAAGCCGCATCTACGGGCCGGGAGTCTCCGACAATGGAGCCGGCGTGGCCGCGCTGCTGGGGATCGCGTCGCTGCTGAGGAAAGTACGCATCCGGCATGCCCTGCCGTTTGTTTTTATCGGCAATGTCGGCGAAGAGGGCGAAGGCGATCTGCGCGGCATGCGGCACATTTTTTCGACGCCGCGCTGGAAAGACTCAATTGCCTACAGCCTGGTGCTGGACGGCGCGGGCGCCGACACGATTGTGGCCGAAGCCCTGGGCAGCCGCCGGTTTGAAGTGATCGTCCGCGGGCCCGGCGGGCACTCGTGGAGCGATTTCGGCGCGCCCAATCCAATTGTGATTCTGGCCAAGGCAATTGAAACGTTTACGGCGACTGTGGTTCCGACCACGCCCAAGACGACGTTCAACATTGGAGTGATTCGCGGGGGGACTTCGGTGAATTCGATTCCCGAGTCGGCCAGCATGAAGGTGGATATTCGGTCGACCTCGATGACGGAGATGGAACGGTTGGAGCAGTCGCTGCGCCTGGCGCTAAATCGCGCGGTGGAGGATGAGACCATGACCGCCGAAATGAGATCGTCTGCGCAGAAGCGGCCGGCGGGAGTGAGTTGCGAAGTAGTGGTGATCGGGAATCGTCCAGCGGGCGAATTAGCGGCGGGGGCGCGGATTTTGCAGGTGGTGCGCGCCGTTGATGCTCAACTTTCCAACGCTGCCCAGGTGCAGCGGGCGTCGACTGACGCCAACATTCCGCTGTCGCTGGGGCAGGAAGCGATTGCCATCGGCGGCGGCGGGTCGGGCGGTGGAGCGCACACTTTGCAGGAATGGTTTGATTCCAACGGACGCGAACTGGGCCTGAAGCGGATTTTGCTAACTATGTTGGCTCTGGCGGGGGTGGGGGAATGAGGCTGAGTTCAGGAGCGGTCTTGAGGAGGTCGGCGCGACAAGTACGCGGCTGGACTTTGCCGATTCTTCTGTGTTCGATTCCGTTGCCCTGCCTGGCGCAGAACGCTGCTCCCAGCGCAGCGCCCGAAGCGAAGCCGAAGGCCGACATCATTTTCGAACACGCCAATATCTATACCGGCGTACCCGACAACACGCCGTTCAGCTCCATTCTCCGAGAGGAAGCGATTGCGGTGCGTGGCGATCGCATTCAGGCGGTGGGCAAGACTGTTGAGATCGAAAAGCTGAAGGGGCCACAGACTCAGGTGATCGACCTGGGCCGACACTTTGTGATGCCCGGCTTCAACGACGCGCACTTGCATCTTGATGATGCCGGAATGACCAAGCTGAGCGTGGATTTGACCGGCGTGCAGTCTCTCGATGAACTCCGCGCCCGGGTGGAGAAGAAGGTTGCGGAGTCGAAGGGCGACGATTGGATTTTTGGTTCCGGCTGGGACCAGACGCTGTGGCCGGTGAAAGTCACGCCCACGCGCTGGGATCTGGATGAAGTGTCCGGCGGGCATCCTGTATTTCTGGTGCGCATCGATGGGCACATCGCGGTGGCGAATACTCGGGCCCTGCAACTGGGCAGCATCACGCTGGCCAGCCGCGATCCGCAGGGCGGGCACATCGACCGTAACGAGAATGGCGAGCCCACCGGCATTTTGCGCGAAACCGCGCAACAGGCAGTGCTGGGTGTGATTCCCAAGCCGACGCACCGGTTGCGCCGCGACGCTCTTGAAGTCGCGCTTGCCGATCTGGCCGAGCACGGGGTGACCTCCGCGCAGGATTATTCGCCGAACTGGGAAAACTTCGAGATCTACGAGGAGCTCGAAAAAGAAGGCAAGCTGACGGCGCGCATCACGGAATGGCTGCCCTTTGACGATCCGCTGGAGGAGTTGAGCCGCAAGCGCAGCGCCCATCCGCAATCTGATCTGATGCTGCATACTGGCATGCTCAAGGGATTTATGGATGGTTCCCTGGGATCGCACACGGCGGCGCTGCTGGAGCCCTACGCAGACGATCCCCAGAACTCCGGCTTGCCGCGCTACGAAGCGCAGAAGCTGAACGACATGACGAAGGAGCGCGTGCTGGCGGGCTTCCAGATTGGTTTCCATGCCATTGGCGACAAGGGCATACAGATGGCACTCGATGCTTTTGCCGGAGCCGAGAAGGCCGCGCATGAGGCGCACGTGAAAGCCCCCGATGGCAGCGACGACTTCCGCCTGCGCATTGAACACGCCCAAGTCACAACGCTGGCGCAGTTCGCCCAATTCAAGACTCTGAAAGTTATCGCCTCCATGCAGCCCAGCCACGTGCTGACCGACATGCGTTGGGCGCAGGACCGGCTGGGGCCGAGGCGGGCGGCAACTTCCTATGCCTGGCTGACTTTCTTGAATAAAGGTGTGACTCTCGCTTTTGGAACCGATTATCCCGTGGAACCAGTCTCGCCGTTCCGCGGGCTTTATGCCGCCGTCACTCGCAAGAGCGAAGATGGCAAGCAGGAATATTTTCCCGCGCAGCGGCTCACCATGGATCAGGCGATTTCCGCGTACACGACAGGTTCAGCCTTCGCAGAATTCGAGGACAAAGAAAAAGGCAAGCTGATGCCGGGGATGCTCGCGGATTTTATCGTCCTCGACCGGGACATAACCGGAGCCTCACCGGAGAAGTTGCTAGGCACGAAAGTCCTTCGAACCGTTGTCGGAGGCAAGACGGTGTACGAAGCGAAGTAGGCCCTGGCCCTGGGCTTGTAAGGGTCTCAAGTTCGGATTTCAGTTCGATGAAAAACGATTCGTATCAGGACACGCCTTCAGGCGTGCCACGTTCGACAAGCAGCTGCACACCCGCTTTAGCGGCTGCATGCTGTCATGTGGCGAGCCACAGCGGCTAAAGCCGTTCGTGTTTCGCGTGTCTGGGGGCATCGCGCTAAAGCGATGCCCTGATACGAATCCTTTTCCTCAAAACTGCAACCGCCTAACTTGGTCGCTAGAGAGATTCGGCCCGCAGCGCTTTATTCCAATCCAGCGAGTCATCAAACGGTTTCGCGGGTTTATGCGTCTAAGTGAAAGCCCCGGCCGCAGGGATAGGCATGCTATCGTGCGCATCCCGGCGTCGGGTAAATGGGTATAATAAAAAAGTTTGGGTGTTTTGGAGGAAGTGGACATATGGATTCGGGCGCAATGTGGATGCGCATGAAGGCTCACGGCTGGGCCTACACGCTGAGTATTCTGGCAACGCTTTCCGTCGGTATTCTGATCGGGACGGTGATTTCCTACGGGGTCAAAGGGAAAGAAGGGCAAGGACAAAAGAGCGATGCGACGCCGCTCACTATGCCTTCGCCGCAGCAGATGTCCAACACGTTTTCGCAGATTGCGAAGCAGCTGGAACCGAGCGTGGTCAATATCAATACGGAATCGACCATCAAGAACGTCCACCGGCGTCGTCCCGGGCAAGGTCAAGATGACGAAGAGGGCGGCGGCGATGGCAGCGGGGGAATGGATGACTTCTTCAACCACTTCTTCGGTGGTCCGGGCGGCCAGGCGGGGCCTGGTGGCCAGGGGGATGGCGCCATCCGCGAGCGTTCGCTGGGTTCAGGCGTAATCGTCGATCCCAAGGGATACATTGTTACCAACCGGCACGTGATTGAGAAAGCCGACCGCATTCGTGTTCGTTTCGAAGACGATCCGCCGGGCGTGCAGCACGACGCCAAGGTGATTGGCGCCGACCAGGAAACAGACCTGGCGGTAATCAAGGTTGACCTGGACCGTCCGCTGCCGGCCGCGAAGATGGGCAACTCTGACAGCATGCAGGTGGGCGACTGGGTTCTGGCCGTGGGCAGTCCGTTCGGGCTATCCGAGACAGTGACGGCGGGAATCGTTTCGGCCAAGGGCCGTGACATTGTGCCCGGCCGGCAGTTCCAGACTTTCATCCAGACCGATGCGGCCATCAATCCGGGCAACTCCGGCGGACCGCTGGTCAATATGAACGGGGAAGTGATCGGCATCAACACCGCGATTCTGAGCGAGACCAACGCCTATGCCGGTGTGGGTTTTGCCCTGCCGTCGAAAACCGTGGTCGATGTCTACAACCAGTTGACCGGGCCGGAGCACAAGGTTTCGCGCGGTTCGATTGGCATCATGTTTGACGCGGTGGAAAATCCGGCAATTGCCCGGGTTTACGGCAATGGATCGGGCGTGACCGTTTCGAGCGTAGTGGCGGGCAGCCCTGCTGATCAGGCGGGATTGAAAGTCGGCGACACCATCACCAGCGTCGACGGTAAGAAGGTGAGCAAGGGCGCCGAACTGGTGGGAGACATCGCCGCCCGCAAGCCGGGATCGAAAGTTACACTGACGTTCCTACGCAACGGAAAATCGCAGGAAACTGCGGTGACCATTGCGGATCGCGCCAAATTGTTTGCGGCGCGGCTCGGAGACGCCCAGGATAGCGACGACGAGAGCACGCCCAAGCAGAGCAAGTTCGGCGTGACGGTTCGCAAGGTGACGCCGGAGATGGCCGACCGTCTCGACATTCCTCAGGGGAAAGGCGTGATCGTGCAGGACGTGAAGCCGAATTCGTTCGCCGAAGACGTAAATCTAGGACGCGGCGACATCATCCTCGAAATCAACAAACAGCCGGTGAACAGCGAAGAGGATTTCGCCCGCATTGAGTCGAGCCTAAAGAGCGGCCAGGACGTGGTTTTCCTGGTGCGGCAGCGCGGATCAACCCGTCAGGACGGTACGATCTTCCTGCCGGGTACACTTCCGTAACCGAAATTGGCCCAACGGGAACTGGCACTGTAGCGTCCAATCGAGGATGATTACAATGGCAGTCCGGTTGGGCCTTTTCATTTTTTGCGGAAGGTCAATTTCAGACGGTTTGCAGAAGTCCGTGGTTCGGTGCCCACTCGGTTTTCTTGAGGTGAAAGTTTCGCGTTGAAGCTCTCGACTGAAATCCGAGGAGCACGATTTCGCGCAGGCTGTGCGCTGCTGTTGGCTTGTGCGTGCTTTCCGGTGTTGGTTGCAGGCCAAAGTTCCGGCGCCGGCGACACCGCCGCGCCGGCGGTTACGACGAAACCCAGTACAAAAGCCAGCACCCAAAAATCCGGCACAACGACTTCCGTTTCGAAGAAAAAGTCTGGCGCCAAGACTCACACGGCGTCGTCTGCAAAACACCCTTCTCGGAAGAAATCAGCGCGGGCACGAGGCCAGCAGAAAATCGACTCCGAGCGTGCCGAGGCCATTCAGGAAGCTCTGATCCGCGAGCATTATCTGTCTGGCGAAGCTACGGGCACCTGGAACCAGGCCAGTGAAGAAGCTATGCGTCGCTACCAGGCCGATCACGGGTGGCAAAGCAAGGAAGTGCCCGACTCGCGGGCGCTGATCAAGCTGGGTCTGGGGCCGAGCAAGGACCATCTGTTGAATCCCGAAAGCGCGATGACGACGGTTCCAGATCCGCCGCGCGCGCCGTCGATGCCCACCACCTCGCATAGCGCATCGCCGGGGACCGATCCAGCACCCGGCCCGGCTTCCACCGATTCTTCCCATCCGCAGTAGTCTTCACTCCTAAGCTCACCTGTCATCCTGAGCGCAGCGGACGCTTCGCGAAGCGAAGTGATCGCGAAGTCGAAGGATCCCTTGCATCTCAGCTGCAAAATCCGGCATGTCGAGGAGTTCGAACCCGGATTCCGATGGGATCGACGCATAGCGCAGGGAGAATGGCCCGACGCGTCCGAGCGGAAAGCATCGTTCGGGGATCCTTCGACTTCGCAGTTTCATTCGCAAACCCGCGAATGAACCCGCTACGCTCAGGATGACAAGCGAGTTTGCCCACGGCCGAATGCTGCTGGCTAGTTCTTCTTATAGCTCGTCATCACCGGCCGCGGGAAGTAAGGCAGCGGTTGATTGCTGATGATGGCGCGTGGATTCGCTTCGACCAGCGCCTCAGCGATTTCTTCTCCGCAGATTTCCGCAGCCGCATCGCGCGAAGTGGAAAGAACCGGGACGCGCTTCTCAAGATCATGCGCATCGGTGGCGAGAACGTGGACGGCCTGACGTTCGAGCAGCCAGATCGCGGCCTGCCGCACGCGCTCACCCCAGAATCCCGTCAATGCCGATCCGGTCATCTGAATCACGCAGCCCTGTTCGGCCCACTCCACCACTCGGGGCAGGCTCTCGCGCAGGATCGGGTTGCGCTCGGGATGGGTGATGATTGGCGTGATTCCGCAATCTCCCAGCTTGGAAAAAGAATCCGTAGTCTGCTCCGGCACACCGTAGTTGCTGAACTCGACCAGCAGATAGCGCGTGCCCTCGATGACGTAGCGGGTCGGATGGGCGAGAGCGTCCTGAATGTTTTCGTAAGAAAGGTGAAAGTCGCAGCCCAGGCTGAGTTTCGGCGAGTCGCCGACGAGTTGCTGCAGGTGCGCGACCAGTCCCTGCAAGTACTGGCGATCATAAGGATAGCGATCGTTGGCGTGCGGCGTGGCGACCATATGCGTGATGCCGTCGGCGGCGGCCGCTCGGCACATCGCGACTGAGACGTCCCAGGATTTGGGCCCGTCATCTACTTCCGGCAGGATGTGAGAATGAATGTCAACCACAGTTGTACGAACCGGCACGTCCCCGGTCTTAGCTATGTTTTGATTTAAGCAGATTCGTCGGCAAAGGCCAAGCGGAGGATGCAGGTGTAATAGCATAACGTCCGAGGTCTGAAAGCCATGTCGCCAACTCCGCTAGCGCTGGTTACTCTGCTCAGCGTGATCCTCTGCTGGATATTCTTCGCAAGCATCTTCCTGCTGCGCAAGCGCCCCCCGAATGTAGCGGAAGCGAAGCGCGATCGTCGCGCCCTTCTGGGGGTATTCCTGCAAATGTGCGGCTATTTTCTCGTATGGTTTCAGCCGCCGGGGAGTCAATTCTTGCCGCCGGTTGCCGCGCTTTCCGGAGTCGTCGGAATCGTTTTTGCCGTCTTTACGATTTCGCTGGCAGCAGCCTCCGTCTGGCTGATGAAGTCCGCTGTGCGCACGCTCGGAAAGCAGTGGGCAGTGGCGGCGCGGCTGGTCGAAGGGCACAAGTTGATCACCGAGGGCCCCTACGCCTACGTTCGGAATCCAATCTACACCGGCATGTTCGGAATGCTCATCGCGACCGGATTGGCGATGGAGCACTGGGTCGCGACCATCGTCGCGGTGATCATTTTTGCCGCGGGCCTGGTCATCCGGGTGCGCACCGAAGAAAAGTTGCTGCGGGCGGCCTTTGGGCAGGAGTTTGAAGATTACGCCAGGCGCGTGCCGGCGGTCATTCCCGGAATTTATTGATTCGAGGTATTCACCAGATGGTCGGTACCGCACCGGATTTACGGATGGCCCGATCCGCCGTGACGAGCGTGAGGCCGTTCACAACCGCAGTCGCTCCGATGATCTGGTCTGCCGGATCTTTGGGATAGCTTGCGGGCAGCTCAACAGCCTGCAGCGCGATGTTGGCCGTAATCGGCAGGACGACGAAGCGCAACTCAAACTCACGCAGATGAGTTTCTACGTTGGGTATAAAGCGAACCTGCCCACAACTTGCGAGCCGGGCCACTTCAATGAATGTGATACCGGCAACTGCAATGCCGCGTTCTTGTTGCCTCGCACGTTCAATCGCGGACCGGGCCGCTAAAGAGATTCGCTGATAATCCTGGGCGAGCCATATAAGTACGTGCGTGTCGAGCAGGATCAATAGAGATCGCCCCACTCTTCGGGACTCAGTATGGGCGAAACAATGTCGCCCTTAATTTCAATTTTGCCCTTTCCCTTCATAAAGCCGAAGATGTCGTCTTTTTCTTTCTCCACTGGGACGAGTTTCGCCACCGGCTTGCCGCGCTTGGTAATGATGACCGATTCGCGCTTGGCGGCAACTTCGTCCATGATGGCGAGGCAGCGGGCTTTGAAGGTGCCGGCGGGGATGGTTTTCATCGTCATAAGATCATGGTCATTATACCATGGTCATGTCTGGGTGCGCCGTATTACGCGCCCGACAATCGAGTTCTCATTTTCTAGCAGTCTTTGTGCCTCCTCGAAGGCAGGAACTGAGCGGTTGAGCGTTCTGGCATAGCGGAGGAGCATCGCCATCTTTTCTTCGAAATCGCCATCGGCCCACGGACTTGGGCTGACGACGACTCGGCCCGATTTGTAATGTTCGGAGCCGAAAAGGCGGTTCTTATCGGAGTCATGCAGTGAGACGTCCGTCTCGCGATAGGCAGCGTAGTTGATTCCCTCGACGATGAGTTCGCGGGCTTCATCCGGAGTCATTTTCATCACACATTTCCGTAGCGCTCTCGAATAAACTCCGCAATTCCAGCGTAAGCCTCCGTCAGCGTCTGCTCATCCGGCAGAAAAACGATGCGGAAATGCTGCGTGCCTGGTTTCTGCCCAAAGCCGGAGCCGTGTACGACCATAACGTGCTTCTGCCGGATCAGCTCTTTGACGAAGATCTCGTCGCTCTCCGGAATGTCGATTTTGGGGTAAGCATAAAACGCCCCGCGCGGGGCGACGCAACTCACGCGCGGCGTGGCCTCGCACCATTTCTGCGTTAGATCGCGGCGGGAGCGAAGTTTGCGCTGCACTTCAACGAGATGGTCCTGCGGGCCTTCGAGCGCCGGTTTGATCGCGTATTGCTCGGGATGGTTGGCGCAGAGGCGCGCGCGCAGCAGACGATGTATGCCCTCGGTATAAGCCTTCACTGCGGCCGCCTCGCCGGAGACGATGCCCCATCCGATGCGCCATCCGGGGACGAGATAGTTCTTCGACATGCCGCCGAAGGTCACGCAGGGCACGTCGGGCGCGACTGAGGCGAAAGCGATGTGCGGAGTATCTTCCAGAATTAATTTGTCGTAGATTTCGTCGGAGAAGACGATCAGATTATGGCGGCGCGCCAATTCGGCGATTGCTCCAGCATCTGGCGTGCGCACAGCGAGCCGGTAGGGTTGTTGGGGTTAATCAGCACGATGCCGCGGGTGCGGGGCGTAAGTTTGCGTTCGATATCGGCCAGTTCGGGATGCCATGCGTCATCTTCGTTCAGGTCGTAGGCGTTGAGCGGGATCCCCAGCTTGCAAAGCACGGCCGAGTAGAGCGGATAGTCGGGGTTCGGGGTCAGGATGTCTTCGCCGGGATTGACCAATGCAGAGATACAGAGGTCGACGGTTTCACTCACGCCGGCCGTGACGAAAACATCCCGCACGGTGGTGATGCCCTTGCGCGAGGCCTCGCCGCGAATTGCTTCGAGCGCTTCCCGGACTCCGGGCGACGGGGCATAGCCGTTCTTGCCGTCGCGCATGGCCTTATAGGCGGCCTCGATAATGTGCGGCGGTGTCTGGAAGTCGAAGTTCAGCGGATCGCCGACATTCAGAGGAAGAACTTTGTGTCCCTGGGCGATGACTTCGTCAGCAACACACGCCAGATCGCGGATGGCGTAGCGGACGTTTTCGAGACGGCTGGCAGCGGCGATTTCGCGAGCTTGAGTGGAAGGCATACAGCCAAATTCTAACCGCAGAGGCGGCACAGCACGCAGAGAAATCGATTTGTCATCCTGAGCGGAGCGGGCGACGCGCGGAAGCGTGTTGCCCACGGAGTCGAAGGACCTCTGCTCCGCTAGAATCATTTCATATGATGCAAGGCACTCACGCGGTGGCGCGGGGAGCCTCGTCAGAATGCCTTACGAAGTCGGTTGCCCTGTCGAGGAACACGGGGTCCTTCGACTCTGCGACCACTGTGCTTTGCACAGTGGTCGCTCCGCTCAGGATGACAGAGTGTGGGGCTCTCGTATGGGGCGAAGAGCTTAATCTTCGCGGTCGATCTGCGCTTTTTGCAGCTTGTCGGAATAATCCACGTAGACCGCCTTCCACTCCGTGTAGAAATCGACGGCGCCGATGCCGCCCTCGCGATGGCCGTTGCCGGTCGCCTTCGTGCCGCCGAAGGGCAGATGCACCTCCGCGCCAATGGTGGGCGCGTTGATGTAAGTGATGCCGGTATAGAGGTCGCGAATTGCCGAAAACGCTTTATTGACGTCTTTCGTGTAGAGCGATGACGACAGGCCGTATTCGATTCCATTGGCGATTTCGATGGCGTCTTCGAGGTCGTTGCAGGGGATGATCGAAACCACGGGACCGAAGATTTCTTCCTGCGCAATGCGCATCTTGGGGTCGACGTCGGTGAAGACGGTCGGCTCCATGAACCAGCCGTATTGGTAGTCGCCCTGATCGAGGCGATTGCCGCCGCAGACCAGCTTCGCGCCTTCGTTCTTGCCGATCTCCACGTAGCTGAGGTCCTGCTTCAATTGTCGTTCGTTAATCGCAGGGCCCATCTGCACGGTCTCATCGAGGCCGTTGCCGATCTTGAGCTTCTTCGCGCGTTCGACCAGCCGATCGGTAAACTCGCGATATACCCCTTTTTGCACGATGATGCGGCTGGTCGCAGTGCAGCGCTGGCCGGTCGTACCGAACGCGCCCCAGAGGCCGCCTTCCATCGCTAGATCGAGGTTGGCGTCGTCGAGCACGATCATGGGATTTTTGCCGCCGAGTTCGAGCGAGCAATGCTTGAAGCTCTGCGCCGCAATGCCTCCGATGATGCGGCCAACCTTCGATGATCCGGTAAACGAAACGGCGCGAACGTCGGCGTGTTCGGCGAGCGGAGCACCGGCCTCGGGGCCGTATCCGGCGATGATGTTGATCACGCCTTTCGGCAGTCCCGCGTCCATCAGGGCGCGGACTAAATTAAAAGTGGAGAGCGGCGTGTCCTGTGCGGGCTTGATGACGCAGGTGTTGCCGCACACAATCGCCGGCAGCAGCTTCCAGGAAGAAATTGCCATGGGGAAATTCCACGGCGTAATCATGCCGCACACCCCGATCGGCTGCCGCACGGCCATGGCAAACTTGTTGGGCATTTCCGACGGCACGGTGGGCCCGAACAAGCGGCGGCCTTCGCCGGCGTTGTAGTAAGCGGCGTCGATCGCTTCCTGCACGTCGCCCCGCGTCTCGGCGAGAACCTTGCCCATTTCGCGGGTCATCTCGCGGGCATGGTCTTCTTTACGCTCGATCAATATTTCGGCAGCGCGGAAAACAATCTCCGCGCGGCGCGGCGCGGGAACCAGTCGCCACTTGGTGAAGGCGCGCTTGGCGGCGGCGACGGCGGCGTCCACGTCAGCCTTGGCCGATTTCTGGAAGATCCCAACCAGATCCCGAGTGTCGGCAGGATTGCGATTTTCGAACGTCTCCCCGGTCGAAGCCTCGACCCACTCGCCGTCAATGAAGTTCTTGAAAACTTTGGTCTTTCCGTAGCTGAGTGTGGCTGGGCTCGTCAGAGTATCGGTGGCCATGATTTCTCCTGGTTTTTCTAAAATGCGATTCCGATTATTAATGCCTGAATATTGATGCTACAGCCGGGGTAGAAGGTGCGGCAAGCCGGAGAGCCGCGCGCTTTCGGATAAGCGAAAGGCGATCACCACGAAGGACACGAAGGTGCACGAAGAAATGCCTT
Organism: uncultured Acidobacteriota bacterium; assembly: GCA_963758005.1. Taxonomy (GTDB): domain Bacteria; phylum Acidobacteriota; class Terriglobia; order Terriglobales; family Acidobacteriaceae; genus Sulfotelmatobacter. The sequence goes on along the minus strand of CAVWTR010000013.1, from coordinate 187,659 downwards.
TAATGATTTCCTTTGTGGACCTTCGTGTCCTTCGTGGTTAAGGTCTTTGCCGCCTAGCGCCATCGCTTCAGGTGCGGCCAGAGGCCGGCCAACGAATCGAACTTCTTCCCTCTGCAAATGTAGACGTCAATCTGCTGCTCCAGCGCATATGGACTCGCTGCCGAAGTGCCAAGGTAGTCGACATGCTGCCAGAGTTGTTCGAGCTTCTCCCGGCTATCGTCGAGCACGATCATACAGTTGCCGGAGTAGTCGCGCGGTCCCCAGAGAAACCATGTCTGGTGGCCGCTGAGCGAAGCCGGCAAGCCGTACTGGCGACCGAGAAAGTCGATGGCTCCGGCCTGTCCATAATCCTGGGCGAAGATGCCGCAGTCTTTTCTCTCCTCCGGGGCCAGTTGATTCCACGCGACCGCGGTTTCATCCACAATCTCCTGCCACCCGAACTGGTCGGCGTACCATTGCGGCAAGGCCGCGCGTGCGTGCGCGTGCTCCATCACGGGGAGTTTGAACGGCAGGTGCTTCGCGTATGCCAGGAAATGATCAGGAGAAAGAATCGGAACGACTATGGGCGCGAGATACACGCCATTGGCGATTAGAACGACAGCAATCACTGGCTTCAACCATTGCAGACGCCGCCGCCCGACCTCCGCTCCCGCTCGACTCTCCGCTCGGCCATCAATCGCCCCCTCGATGACCACAGCACCGGCCGCCAGCAACATGGGATAAACGGGTGCAAGGTAATAGCTTTTGCCGTGCAGCACGAAGAAGACGGCATAGCAAACCAGATAGCACCATCCCAGCGCACGGTAAGGCTTGAGCCGCGCCGAGAACAGAAGAAAGAATAATCCCCTCAGCCAAATCGGCAAGGTGAGTGGGTTCACCAGCAGGATCTGCTGCCACAAGAACTGAGCTGGTCCCAGGACAACGTCGCGGCCATCCGCCTTGATGTTGTGAATCAGCTGTACAAATGGCCAGTCATAGCGGATGTTCCACAGCAGGTTCGGCAGGAAGATCAGAAAAGCGGCGAGTCCGCCCAGCCATATCCATTTGTCGAGAAACACCCGGCGCTGTTCCGTCAGCAGCAGGCCCACGACGATTCCCAGGCCGAAGACGGCAATGGAATACTTCTCTTCCATGCCGACGCCGGCGACCACGCCGAACCATAGCCAATACCGCGGGTCGGTTCTCTTAATGGCGAGAATAGCGAAGTAGGCGCAGCCCATCCAGAGATTAGGTTCGAGGCAGTTCGTGCCAAGCAGACTCCCGTTCGACAGATATTGCGGCACCACAACCGCGCAGATGGCGCTCAGGACTATCGCGAATCGGCGTCCGCCCAGTTCGCGCCCGAGGACCGCAGTCTGCACCACGAGCAAGGACGATGCCAGAGCAGGAATGAAGCGAACGCTTCGCAGGGAGTCTCCGAGCACTACACGGCAGATGCGGATCAGAAAGGGAATCAGCGGCGGCTGGTCGACATATCCCCACTGCAGGTGGTTCCCGCACGACATGTAATCGAATTCATCGCGAAAATAGCCGTAGCGGTTGTTGAAGTAGATGTGGAACAACAGTTTCGCCAGCGCGATCGCCCAGACGATTGCCATCCCGGAAGCGAGAAACGATCGCCGGTCGCGATTGGAGTCAGACAGCGCCGCGAGAGTGCTGGCCATGGGCAAGCAGAATATCTGATCCGAAGGGAAGTTTCACGAGCGGCGGACGAACCCTTGAGTTGCTACAAACAGGCGTGGGGGAACGCTGCTCTCGCACTTCGGTAATGTCTCAAACTGATTACCTGTTTTTTCCTCTGTTTTGCTTGTGCTAACTTTGATCGTTACCGCATATTTACTGAGGTTTTTCGGTCCAAGTGTCTTCTGACGATCGCAAATCGGGGATCCACGTTGCGTGGACGACCATCACGTACCGCAGCGTGGTCCTGCTGTGCCTGGCAGCCGTTGCCATACTATTCATTTCCATCCGCTTGGTCTTTCCGCAATTTACGCAGAACAGTGTGCAGGCAGGCGAAAACCTCGCCGGCAGACTATTGGAGCGCGTGGAAGGGATGGCTCCGGCGGCCGGTGCAGGAGCTTCGACCGCGCAGCACGCAAACTTTACGGCGCTCGATGGAACGGTACGGGTGAAGAAGAGCACCGGCAATAGTTGGGTGACGGCCGATTTCAGCATCCCGCTGGAAAAAGGCGATGTCGTCCAGACTGGTTCGGAAGGCATGGCCAAGGTCGTATTCAACGACGGCACCAGCTACACCGTAAAACAAGATTCATTGATCGTGATTGAAGAGAACTCCGCCAACGATCAGCAGCAGACCAACGTGGCCGTGACGGTCAGCACCGGAACCGTCGATCTTTCGACCGCGACCTACAGCCAGGGTTCGAAGTCGCAGGTGATCGTGGCGGGAGCGACGGCGTCTCTGTCTCCGGAGTCGGCAGCCCAGGTACATAACGATCCCAAGGCTGACCAGCACGAGATCCTGATGAAAAAAGGTACGGGCGAGGTCTCCCGCAACGGCGAGACCGTCCAACTGGCCAACTGGGAGAAAGTGAGCTTCCAGGGGCAGCAGTCGCGCATGGAGAAGGACAAGGAAATTGGTCCGCCCACGCCGATTGCTCCCGCCAACATGGCGCCGCTGTTTTCCGCGGGTGCTGCCACCAAGGATGTGGAATTCTCCTGGACGGCCATGACGAATGCAGTTGGTTACCGCTTGCGTATCTCCCGCAACCCTTACTTTTCTTCTACACTGGTTGATAAGAAGGTTAATACGGCGGCGGTAACGGTAACGAGCCTCGGGGAAGGCGCTTATTACTGGATGGTGCAGTCTTATGATGCCAGCGGGAAGGAATCGCTGGAGAGCGAGAAGAATCGCTTCACCATCATTTCCAAGGGCAAGGATACGGAAGCCATCGAACTCGAACTGGATCCTTTTATTCAGCACGGGCACGTGATTGAAGTGACGGGCAAGACCCAGACCGGCGCACGAGTGATGGTGAACGGCAGTGAAGTTCCGATGATCAATTCCGACGGGGGCTTCCACTATTTCACCCCACCGCTGCCGCCGGGAGAAGCAGTGATTACCGTAACGGCCCAGACGGCGCAGGGCGGAGTGAATACGCAACAGCAGAAGATCATTATTCAGTAAAGATTTCGTACTGAGAATTTTCGGTTTCGCAGGATTGCCGGGCATTTCGTAGAATAAAAAAAGCCAGCACCCTGACAGAAAAATAAATCTCCGGGAGATACCCGGTTTAAGCATCACGCAGAAAGACGCGGGAATATTTCGTCATGTCAAACAACGGATTCCGATCAGGACCGACGCGCAGTCACAACCTCCGATCGCTGTTCAGCATTTTTTCCAGCGATCTGGCCATCGACCTCGGCACCGCCAATACGCTGGTGTATGCGCGCGGCAAGGGCATCGTGGTCAACGAGCCTTCCATCGTCGCCATCAACAAGAATACCGGCGAGGTTGAGGCCGTCGGCAAAGAAGCGAAAGAGATGCTGGGCCGCACGCCCGGCAACATCGTCGCCATCAAGCCCATGAAAGACGGCGTGATCGCCGACTTCAAAGTCACCGAAAAAATGTTGAACTATTTCATCCAGAAGGCACATAACCGCAAGATGCTGGTGCACCCACGCATCGTGATCGGCGTGCCTTCCGAAATTACGCAGGTGGAAAAGCGCGCGGTCATGGATTCCGCGTATCGCGCCAAGGCCAGCGAAGTGCATCTGGTCGAGCAGGCCATGGTCGCTGCCATCGGCGCGGGTCTGCCCATCACCGAGCCCAGCGGCAACATGGTGGTCGATATCGGCGGCGGCACCACCGACATCGCAGTCATCTCTTTGAGCGGCATCGTCTATTCGCGTTCTGTGCGCATGGCCGGCAACCAGATGGACGAAGCGGTCATGAACTATCTGAAACGGAAATACAACCTGCTGATCGGCGAGCGCACCGCCGAACAGATCAAGATGGAAATCGGCTCCGCGCACCAGCTCGATAAGCCGATGACGATGGAGATCAAAGGCCGTAACCTGATCGAGGGCGTGCCCAAGACCATCACGGTCGACGACGGCGAAATCCGCGAAGCGCTCAGCGAATGCGTTTCGACCATCATGAACGCGATCCGCGTGGCCCTGGAGCGGACGCCTCCCGAACTTTCCGCCGACATCAGCGACCGCGGCATCGTGCTCACCGGCGGCGGCGCGCTGCTCAAGAATCTCGACAAACGCATCCGCGAAGAAACCGGGCTGCCGGTCTCGATCGCCGATGACCCGCTATGCAGCGTGGTGCTGGGCACCGGCAAGATGCTCAGCGATTTCAAACTGCTGCGTAAGATCTCAATCGAATAGCAGTGATCACGATCAGCGATCAGTGGCCAGCGATCAGTGGCCAGTCAAATCCGCTGACCACTGGCCACTGACCCCTGATCACTGACTTATGGAATCCGTACTCGGCCGCTATCGTAACCTCGTCATTCTTGTAGGCGTGCTGTTTCTGCAGGTGCTGGGGTTGGCGACGCAAGTCAAGCGCGGCGGTGGCAACGACCCTGAAAGCACGCGCCTCATCCGCATCTGGGCTGTGGGCGCAATCAGTCCTTTCGAGCGCGCTTTGGTTTGGGGCGAGAACGGCGTCAGCAATCTCTGGCATAGCTACTTTTATCTGCGCGGCGTGCGAGCCGAGAACCGCCAGCTGAAAGACCAGATTGAGCACATGCGTCTCGAACAGGTGCGGCTCAGTGAAGACGCTGCCCAGGCACGGCGCCTGCAAGGTTTGGTCGCGTTCAAAGAGCAGTTCATCTCCCGCACCGTGGCCGCTCAGGTGATCGGTTCCAGCGGCAGCGACCTTTCGCGGACGATCTATATTGATAAAGGCGAAAATGCAGGCATCAAGCGTGACATGGCGGTCATGACGGCCGACGGAATTGTCGGCAAGGTACTGGTTGTCTATCCGTCGGTTTCGCAGGTTCTATTGATCAGCGATCAAAGCAGCGGCGTGGGCGCCCTGCTCGAGAAAACGCGACTGCAAGGCGTGCTGCGCGGTACCGCTAACGGCGAAGTGGTGCTCGAGCGCGTCATGAGCGATGAGCAGGTTCCGGTCGGGGAAACGGTGCTCACCAGCGGCGGCGATCAGATCTTCCCCAAGGGCCTGCCGGTCGGGACGGTCACCGCGGTTAGCAATGGCAAAGACCTCTTCTTGAATATCAAAATCAAGCCTGCCACCAACCTCAGCAAACTGGAAGAAGTGCTGGTGCTGGTCGAGAAGCAGGAACGGCAGGCCACCGCGGAAGACAATGTTCACGTGCGAGCGGCTGACATTCTCGCGCAACGTCTGCCATCGGTGCCCGACAAGCCGGCGCAGGACGCGAACTCCGCTGCGGGCGCGGCTGCAGGATCGGTGAAGCCCGCTGCTACTAAGCCCGCTGACTCAAAGCCGGCGACTGCCAAGCCTGCCGTCTCGAAGCCTGACACCAAGCCCGAGACGAAGTCCGCGACTGCGGGAGGCACGGCTGCCTCGCCAACGCCCAAGAGCCCCTCGACCACGAGCAATACTCCGGCGTCATCCACCACGCCTCCCGCCAACGAAAGCAGCCCACAATAGCGTGCCCATCACCTACACATCAGGGGAGCAGGTTGAAGTCTACCGGTTCAGTATCCCGATAACGATCGGTGTCCCACTACTGGCGCTCTTTGTGCAAGCCTTTGTGCCGCTGCGGTTTCCGCGCTTTGCGGTCTACATCGATTTGCCGCTGCTGGTCACGATTTTTTTTGCCATGGCCCGTCGCAGTCCGGTCGCCGGGCTGTTCACTGGAGCCGTGATTGGCCTGGCACAGGACATGCTGGGTCATAATCCGATCGGAATCTACGGCATTGCCAAGACGGTAGTGGGTTACGGCGCGTCGTCGTTGGGTGTGAAACTGGACGTGGAAAACGCCGGCGCCCGCTTCCTGGTGACCCTGGGCTTTTATCTGGTGCATTCCGCGGTCTATTTCACCGTTGCCCGCGGACTGGTGAACATGACTCAGACCTGGAGCTGGTCGCGCGGCATCCTGGCCGGCCTGGCGAACGCGGCGCTCGGCACACTGCTGTTCTTCCTGCTCGACAAGTTTAAGCAGAGAACATAAGAACAGTTGCCAGTGGTCGGTAGCCAGTTGCCAGTGAAACATGTGCAGACTGTGACTTCCGTTACCTGCTTCGACAATGGCACGACCTCCGCAAGGATTACAATATTCGTAATTCCTGATGAATACTTAACCCAGCGAGGATAGTGACACGTTGCGGGCCGGTAGCGCACTCACCAGCACTTACTGGCAACTGGCAACTGGTCACTGACAACTGATGTTCGGCCGCGACGACAAAGTTTCCGAAATCCGCCTGACGGCGGCGCAGTACATCATCCTCGCCATCTTCCTCGTGCTCGCCTACGGATTGTGGAAGCTGCAGGTGATGGAGAGCGGCTATTACGCTTCCGCGGCCGAGAAGAATCGCGTTCGCAACGTGCCCGTACTCGCGCCCCGCGGCAAGATTCTCGATCGCGAAGGGCGCATCATCGTCGATAACTATCCGTCGTTCTCCGCGCTGCTGTTGCGCGATTCCTCGCGCGATCTGGCCGGCGATGCGGACCTGATCGCCCAGGGTTTGCACCTCGATGCCAACGAAGTGCGGGCGCGCATTCGCCACTTCGCGGCGATGCCGCAGTACCAGCCGATTTTCCTGAAAGAAGACATCACTCCCGACGAACTGCAGTTCATCGAAGCCCATCGCAACGAGTTGCCGGAACTCGACACCATCATGGCGCACCGCCGCCTATATCCCCGCAATGGATTCATGGCGCACCTGATCGGTTACGTCGGCGAGGTCAGCGAAGACATGCTGAACCAGCCGCAGTTCGAACTCTACAACGCAGGCGATGTTGTCGGTATTTCTGGAGTCGAACGCCAGTACAACACGCTCCTGATGGGCCAGAACGGATCGCGCCAGGCGCTGGTCGACAGCCACGGCCGCGAAGTAGGACGCCTGGGCGAGACCGAAGCTGTCCCCGGCAAACAACTCAAGCTGACGGTCGATATCGATTTGCAGATTGCCGCCGAAGAGGCTCTGGAAGGGAAGAACGGAGCCATCGTCGCCATGGATCCGCGCACCGGCGAAATTCTCGCCATGGTGAGCGGGCCATCATTTGATCCCAATGATTTTGCAGTACACGTGTCGCGCGATCAGTGGAACAAGCTGGTCACCGATCCCGACAAACCGCTGCTGAACAAAGCCATTCAGGCGCAACTCGCGCCCGGCTCGACGTTCAAGGTGATTATGTCGGTGGCGGGTTGGCAGGAGGGCATCGCCCAGACTCTACATGTGAATTGCACCGGAAGCGCCGAATTCTATGGCCGCCGCTTCGGCTGCTGGCAGAAAGGCGGCCACGGCGCAGTCGATCTCGATAAAGCCATCTTCCAGTCCTGCGACGTTTTCTTCTATACGCTGGCGGAGAAACTCGGCATCGATCGCATAGCAAAATACGCCACCGATCTCGGACTCGGCCAGAAGACCGGAATCGATTTACCTAACGAAGTGAGCGGTGTCATGCCCTCGGAAGAATGGAAGATCAAGAATTTCAAGCAGAAATGGTTCGCCGGCGAAACCATTTCTGTCGGCATTGGTCAGGGCGCCATCGCGATTACTCCGGTGCAATTGTTACGCGCGGTCAGCGCGATCTCCATGGGCGGACGCATGGTCGTGCCCCACGTGATCAATCCCACGGATGTTCCGCCCGGCTATGTCGAGGCGCAACATTACACCGAAGTCAAGAACGTTACGATCGATCCCAACGGATGGAACGCCATCACCGACGCGATGGGAAAAGTGCTGCTACCCGGCGGCACGGCCCCGTCGGCGCATATTCCGGGAATCGATATCGCCGGCAAGACGGGTTCGGCGCAGATTGTGTCATTGGCGACTCGCGCGAAGTTCAAGAACGCCGAAGATCTGGCGCAGAACGGATGGTTCGTGGGCTTCACTCCGCGGCGCAATCCGGACATTGTCGTCTGCGTTCTATTCCAGGGTGGCGAGCACGGCAGGTTGGCGGCCCATTTGGCGACGCAAGTGATTAAGGCCTATGTCGACAAGCAACGCCGCACACCGCAGAAACTGGCGGAGAAGCCCAAGACCGGAGGAACAGTCGACATCGGCGGCCTGTGGACCGAGCCCGACTCCGACGGAGACAAGGAAAGACTTCAAGGCGGCCGGTTTGTTCTCGATTTGTCGAAGAAGCCCCTCGCAGTGGCCATCGCGGCACCAGGCATGCAATAGACCATTTCTGCGGGGATTCGAGTAGTCGATCCCTCAGCGAAAAAGCTAGAAGCTAGAAGCTAAGAGCTAAGAGCTGTTCCTATGGCACGTTACGTCTCATACCGCGATTTCGACTGGGTCCTGCTGGGCTTCGTGCTCATGATCTGCGGCCTGGGTGTAATGGAAATCCATAGCGCCACCATGCACACGAAGTTTGCCGGAGCCCACGTCAGACAGGTCTACTGGGTACTAGCTGGCGTGGGCACCGATGTTCCTGGTCAGCCTGATCAACTATCAGGCACTGCTCGATCAGATCCACTGGTTCTACATCGCCGGCGTGGCCTCCCTGATGGCTGTCCTTCTCTTCGGACAGCGCTACCTCGGCGCCAAGCGCTGGATCCACATGCCTGGCGGCAACCACTTCCAACCGTCGGAATGGGTCAAGCTCATCCTGATCCTCGCGGTCGCCAAGTATTTTGCCGACATGCGCCAGCGCGAGCTCTCCTGGGCCGATTTCATGAAGGCGGGCGCGATTGTCGGCTTCCCCATGCTGATGGTCTTGGCCCAACCTGATCTCGGCACCGCGCTCACCTACGTCCCCATCGCCGTCATGGGAGTGTTTCTCGGCGGATTGCAATGGAAGCAGGGACTCACGGTCGCACTGCTGGCGACTTTGGGAATTGGCGCGGTTTTCCTGGTTCCCCGGGTGCATGTGCTGAAGTCGTACCAGAAACAGCGGTTGACCAGCTTTATCGACCCCGAACTCGATCCCCAGGGCTCGGGGTATCAAGTTGAGCAATCCAAGATTGCCGTGGGGTCCGGGGGCCTTTGGGGCGGCAAAGGCTCACAAACCCACGGTAATTTCCTCCCCGTGCCGCAAACCGACTTCATTTTCGCGGCCTTTGCCGAGGAACATGGATTCGTAGGCGCTCTGGGGGTTCTGCTGTTATACTTCATAGTGCTGATGCGTTTGACCCAGAACGCGCAAACAGCGCCCGACCGCGCTGGCACGTTCGTGGTGATGGGTGTGGTGGCTGTGCTTAGCTTCCATATCCTGGTCAATGTCGGCATGGTGGTTGGCTTTATGCCGGTCACCGGAATACCACTGCCGTTGATGAGTTATGGCGGGTCTTCCGTGTTGTTCATGTTCCTGGCGCTGGGGATGGTCATGAATGTTCGTATGCGCCGCTTTGTGAACTAGCTCTCGTTGAGTGGTTTACGGGGAATATTGAACGAGGAAGAAGTGGCAGGAAAGCAGTTGCTGTGCTCGCAGGCGCAGCCCCAAAAATATCGATCTTCAAAATAAAAATATCGCTCGCCCTCGCGTAAAGAGGGCATTTCACCGGCTAGTCGAGCAGTAGAAGGCCGGGCAGGATTGAAGCTGAGCAGCCGGGCAGGGAACGGCCCCCCGACCCAATTTCGGGTCTGAGAGTGCGGTCACAAACCCCGGCAAGAATTAGCGAGATAAGTGCAAAAGATTCCCAAGCTTGTGCAGCGGACTCGGCAGGACGAGAGAGCAGAGCTCTCCAGCCCAGTCTGTCCCCATGTTCGGGGCGCATCGCGATGCTCTTCACCCAATCCTCCCGCACCCTTCCTGACTCCGCCCCGGTGAACCCCGTCCGACCTGAATAAGTCGGCGGGACCGGAGTGCTTGATGAATAAAGAACTATTTGTCTCCTCCACCCCCCACGAAACCAAAGTGGGCATGGTGGAAGACGATCTCCTCGCGGAAGTCTATCTCGAACGCGAAAACGAATACACCCTGGCCGGCTCCATCTACAAAGGCCGTGTAACCCGCGTCCTGCCTGGCATGCAGTCGGCCTTTGTCGACATCGGCCTGGAGCGCGATGCCTTCCTCTACGTTTCCGATTTCATGGAACTGGAAGAGCACGACGACGATTTGACCGACGTCGTCCCAGCTACCCGTAGCGTGCCGGACCTGAGGCCGCAGCCGGCGAACGCCGAGACAGCGTCCGCGTCGGATGATGCGACGGGTACCGAATCGGAGTTGGTGCCTATCATCGACGAGGGAACCTTCGAAGCCGAAACCCTCAGCGAGGGGCAGGCGGCTCCTGCTGCAGGAGCCGAGTTCGGGAACGCTACCGATTCGCAGAATCGTGATCGCGGAGGCTTCCGTGGCCGCCGCCGCCGCCGTGGCGGACGTCGTGATGGCCGAGGCGATGGCCGGGACCGAGGACCAGAACGAGGACCAGAACGAGGTCCGGATCGAACTTCCGATCGAGGCCCCGAGCGAATTCCGGAGCGCAGCTTCAATTCCGACCGCGCCCCTGAGCCCCGTTACGCGCGCCCGGAGCCAACTTCCTCCCGCCCCATGGATTCGGGCAGAAGCCAGCCTTCGGGTCCACCCCCCGGCTATCAGCCGATCCTCTTGCCCGGAGAGTCGATTTCGAAGTATCAGCGCTACGCGCAACAGCCGCCCGCACAGGCAATCCCGGCGCAGACGCCGCCTGCCCGTCGGACGGTTGTTGAAGTTGAGCCCGAGGCCCCTGCCCAGCCCGCGACGCCACTGGCGGCAACATTTCCTGAGGACGAACCGATCTTCGCCGCGAGCGAATCGGTAGCCGAGCCCCTGCATGAGGCGCACGAGCATGAGGAGCACGACGACGCTCGCGGAAACCGGGAAGAAAGCGAAGAGCAAGCCGAGCACCTGCAGTCGGCCTCGACGACTACGGATTGGAATCGAGAGTTCCGACGTGCCGATGCACATGCTGAAGTAAGTCCCGAGGCCCCGGCTGAAGCAACTCCCGAAGCAAACGATGTGCCTGCTCTCGGCTGGCCGGGCGAAGGCATCGTGGCCATTGAAGAGGAAGCGCAGCGGGAGTCAATGGAGGAATTCCCCCGGGGATCTTCCAACGCATCTCCGACGGAGCCCGAGCACGAGGAGGCACACGATAGAAACGCGACCGCATCGGATCAGTCTGTGCACTCGCGTCAGGATGCTCCTGTCTTCGCCGCCCCCGGCACCATGGAAGAAGAAACCATCGACGACGAAGAAGCCGACGCGGTCCGTTATGAAAGCTCCTCTGATGAAGGTTACGACGAATTCGAAGAAGAAACCCAGGCTGGCCCCGGACATCTGAACGGCGAGGCCAGGGAAGTTGTCGCCGAAATTCATCAGGCTTCCCTCACCGACGCTGGCGCAGCGCATCCCGCGGAAGGCGCTCACGTCGAAGGCGAGGATGACAGCGAAGAACTGGAACTCGAAGAAGCCCAGGCGGAAGCCGAAGCCATGCTCGACGCGGAAGCCCGCGGCACCGGCGCGGTTGATGCCCGCGTCGAAGTTCGCGCTCCAGCAGCGACTGCCGGTTATACACAACGCTCGCCGCGCCCGCGTCCCGGCCAGGATCGCGACCGAGGTCCTCGCGACCGCCAGCGTCGTGGCGGCGGTGGAGATCGAGGCGGTAACCGCGGTCGTTTCCGTCGCCGCGAGAACACTCCCGTGCCCCTGATCAGCGACCTGCTCAAGGAAGGCCAGGAAATTCTGGTTCAGATCGCCAAGGAACCCATTGGCAAGAAGGGCGCGCGTATCACCAGCCACATCGCGCTTCCAGGGCGATTCCTGGTCTACATGCCCACGGTGAACCACACCGGCGTGTCGCGCAAGATTTCCTCCGAGGAAGAGCGGCAGCGCCTGAAACGGATCATTCTAAGCGAGCGCGAAAACGGCCACGGAGGCTTCATCGTCCGCACCGCCGCGCAGAGCGCCAGCGAAGAAGAACTGCGCGCTGACATCCGCTTCCTCAAAGGCTTGTGGCACGACATCAAGACCCGTGCCGAAAGTTCCAAACCGCCCGCGCTGATTTACCACGATCTCAACGTAGTCGAGCGCGTGCTGCGCGACCAGGTCACCTCCGATTTCAGCGTGATCTGGGTCGACACTGAACCCGAATACGAACGCGTCCTCCGCTTCTTCAATCGCTTCCAGCCCCAGATGGTCAAGCGGGTCAAGCTCTACACCAAAGAAACGCCACTGTTCGAACAATTCGGGCTGAAAGACGAGATGGACAAAGCGCTCAAGTCGAAAGTCTGGCTCAAGAGCGGCGGCTACATCGTCATCAACCAGACTGAAGCCCTGGTCGCAATCGACATCAACACCGGCAAATACGTCGGCAAGACCGCGCGTCTCGAAGACACCATCGTCAAAACTAACGTCGATGCCATCAAAGAAATCGTGCGCCAGATCCGCCTGCGCGATCTCGGTGGCATCATCATCATCGACTTCATCGACATGGACGAGCGCCGCAACCGCCAGCGCGTCATGCAGGCCCTGGAAGAAGAACTCCGCCACGACCGCGCCCCATCAAAAACCCTGCAGTTCAACGACTTCGGCCTGGTCGCCATCACCCGCAAACGCGTGAAGCAGTCGCTCGAACGCACCATCGGCGCGCCTTGCCCCTACTGCGAGTCGACCGGATACGTGAAGTCGGTCACCACAGTCTGCAACGAAATTTACGTCGAGATGCGGAAGATCGCCAAGCATCTCGAACGCGAAGACGTAATGCTCCGTGTCCACCCCGACGTAGCCAAAGAATTGAAGTCAAACAACGGCCGTCTGCTCAACGAAATGGAAGAGCTCACGAAACGCACCATCATCGTGAAGAGCGATCCGGCAGTGCACCAGCAGCAGTTTGATATCAACTGAGCTGTCAGCTATCAGCTTTTGGCTTTCAGTAAATCAAGGGCGGGCGAAAATCGCTCGTCCTTGATTTGTCTCCGATTGAATGGCATTAGCTATGGTAAAATGGCATTATGAATACCACTCTGACTGTGGATAAAGCCGGACGCGTCGTATTGCCGAAGCCAGTGCGCGATGAGTTGCAACTCCGAGCAGGCGATTCCTTGGAACTGGAAAGTTCGGAAGACCGCATTGTGCTTCGTCCACGCAGGGGAGAATCTGGACTGCGCAAGAAGCAAGGCATCTGGGTTTTCAGCACCGGCGAGCCGATTTCGGCGGAAGCTACCGATGAGGTGTTGCGGCAGATTCGCCGCGAGCGTGAGCTTAGCTTTCTGGGCAATGGGCCAGTGCGAGCCGCTCGACGGAAGAAGCGCCGTTGAGATGGTTCTTCGACAGCTCCGTCCTGGTGCCGGCACTCTTGCCAGATCATGTACACCACGCTCGCAGCTTCGCCGCCTTCGCCGCGGCAAGTCGTAAGAATGCCGGTTGCGCCGCGCACAGCCTCGCCGAAGTGTACTCGACGCTTACCAGGTATCCCGGAAAACAACGCTTAAGTGCTGAATCCGCCGCTCTGCTGGTGCAGGAAATTGAGCGCAGACTTACGCTGGTATGGCTTGACGGCGATGAATATATCGCCGCTATCGACCGCATCGCCGGGATGCGAATTGTAGGCGGAGCGGTTTATGACGCGCTGATCGCCGCCTGCGCTGACAAGGCCCGGGCCGACGTTGTTTACACATGGAACACTGCACACTTTATGCTGTTGGGAGACGAAATAGCCCGAAAAGTACGCACACCGTAGCGTTCTAGCGTACCGAGTACCGGACGCTGACGACTGGGCGCTGACAACTGAGGAATGCCCTTCTAGCTGACGTTGGCGAGCGTCTTCACTGCGACGTCCGCATGATTGCGCAGCTTTTGGGCGGACTCGTGGATGGCTTTCGCGGCTGCGCCCGCGCCGCTCTGCTGTGCCGTCTTTCCAATGCCGCCCGCGTCTTCGACCGAGGTGCTGGCCATATCGAGCAGCACGACCACGGAGTCGGCGTGCAGCTTCCACAGAGACGACATCTTCTGGCTGCGCTTCAGTTCTTCCAGTTCGGTGCTGATGCGCGCTGAAATCGACACCATGCGGATCAGAGTGCGAGCCACGTCGGCGCGCAGACTTTTTTCTTCCAGGAACGGAGCGCTGTAGGCGTCGGCTTCGGCCGTGGTGAGCGTCAGGTTGAAAAAGCGCATCGGAACAACCTGGCGGTATTTCGGATCGGCAACCCGCACGAACACCCGAATCGATTCCTCAACGCGCCGCAGTTTGCTTTCCTCCGCCGAGAGCTGCTGTGCCGTAACCGCGGGCGGCTGGAACACCGGCGCTGCCACGGGAGCTTTCGCCGCCGCCGCTTTGGCCGCTTTCGGCGCGGCTGCGGCATTGCCCGCCGGCCGCGAAGCCTGCCCCGCCGGACTCAGCAGCGACCGCCGAATCGGCGGACGCCGGTCCAGTTCCTTCTTTAATTTTGAAACGCGGCGGAATTTTTCAAATGCACTGCCGTAGTCGGCGTCCAGCAGTTGCTTTCCTTGAATCGCCGCCACGTGGTCGACTGTGACTTCCACTCCGTCGACCGTGGTCAGAATCGTTCCGCCCATTTCTTCGAGTGCTTGTCCGAAGGTCTTGATTTCGCCCAGCGCCTTGGCGAACAACTCGTCGAACTTCTTGCCGAAAGTTGCGTTGTAGGCCGAAACCGTAGCGAGCACGCCAGGATGATAAAACGAGGCATCGAGCCACTGCTTCAGCTCTCGCACGCGGCCAATGATTCCGGAATCGATCAGCGTGTTGAAGTCGCGGAAACGGCCGATCTCGTCGCGCAGCGGATCGAAACGCCGCAGCAGTTGTACGTGCTCCTCGGGCAGGGAAGGCACGTCGGAGTCGGCCAGAATTTCAATCAGCGCAATTTCAAATGGCGACAGCGGCAAGGCACCGTCAAGTCCATAGCCGGTCTGTTCCCACTGTCCGGGCACGCGCGGATGGCGGTACAAGAAAGTTGCGATGAGATCGGTCTTATCGCGGTTGACGTCGCTGGGCTCGCGGCGGCGCACAAAATAGCGCAGAAGGGCTTCTGCCACCTCCGAATCCGTGTCGGGAGTCAGCGCCTGCCGCACCATGGCTGGCGTAATCGCCATATCGAGCAGATGCAGCCAGCGATACATGCGCGACAGCGTGGTCGGAAGTTCGCGCTCGGAATGGCGCAGCGCGTCCTCGTCGAGACCGCTCGGAATGGGGACGTCCCCGCCGAGCGCGTCCCGCATGAGCTTCTGGTAGAAGCCCTGGACAGTCGCCAGAATGGCTAATTCAAACCGAAGATCTTCGGCCAAACGTGCCCCCGAGAGCAAGAGTTCCCTTCTGAATCGCTACTAATGTTTCCAGTAAAAATGAAAAGTTACTTCCGGTGCAAGTTACTACCGGAGTGATACTTCACGGAGAGGAGGTGTTCGTCGGAGGTACATGGACTTCCGCGCAGAGAAGCGGCAATGCGGATGCAATGGGGCGATTCGCCGGACGCCGATGATGGGCCCTAGAACACGACAGTCTTGTTGCCATAAACGAGCACGCGATTTTCGACATGCCAGCGCACTGCGCGCGAGAGTACGACTTTTTCAAGATCGCGGCCCTTGCGAACGAGGTCTTCGACCGTATCGCGATGCGAGACTCGAACCACATCCTGCTCGATGATCGGGCCATCGTCGAGCACCTCGGTGACGTAGTGACTGGTCGCGCCAATCAGTTTCACGCCGCGTTCAAACGCCTGATGATAGGGCCGAGCGCCGACAAATGCCGGCAGGAAGGAATGGTGAATATTGATAATCCGCTGGGGATAGCGGTTGACGAAGTCGTTGGACAGAATTTGCATGTAGCGTGCCAGCACCATGAAGTCGGGCTTCTGCTCGTCGATCAGCGACTGAATCTTCGCCTCGGCCTGGTCCTTGTTGTCTTTTGTGACGGGGACGATTGCGTAAGGAATCTTGTAGAAGTCGGCAACGGCCTGGTTGTCGGCGTGATTGGAAATGATCAGGGGAATGTCGCAGGCCAGTTCGCCGCTTTTGTGACGGTAAAGTAGATCGACCAGACAGTGATCATATTTCGAAACCAGAATAATCATCCGCGGCCGCTGCGACGACTGCGCCAGCCGCCACTTCATATTGAAAGCTTCCGCGATGGGGGAGAACTGCCGGGTGAAATCGGCAAGGTCTTTCTGCGAAAGATCGATGATGAAATCTTTCGGATCGAACTCGACTCGCATCAGGAAGAGTCCCGACTCTTCGTCGGCATGCTCGTCAGCGTGCAGGATATTGCCGCCGTGCCGGTAGACGAAGTCGGCGATGGTCGCGACCTCGCCCTTGCGGTCGGGGCAGGAAATTAGGAGGATGGCGGAATTCTTCATGGCTCGCGCCCGTGCTACTTCTTCAATTCTTTCAATATCTCGCGCGCGGCGTTTGCGCCTGAGCCGCCAGTCAATCCCGCACCGGGATGCGTCCCGCTGCCACACAAATATAGACTCTGAATCGGTGTGCGGTAGCGCGCCCAATCGAGCAGCGGGCGCATGGTGAAGAACTGGTCGAGGGCGAGATCGCCGTGGAAAATCTGGCCGCCGGTCAGTCCGTACTTTTGTTCGAGATCCAGCGGCGTTATGATCTGCTGCGCCAGAATCAGTTCTGGCAAATTAGGCGCGTACTGCGCCAGCGTTTGCACGACGGTCTGGCCGAGCGCTTCGCGCTGTTCTTCCCAATTTCCTTTCAGCTTATATGGAGCGTACTGCATGTAGATCGACATCACGTGCTTGCCCTCGGGCGCAAGCGTCGGATCAGTCAGCGACGGAATCGCGGCTTCGAGATAAGGCTGGCGCGAGAAGTCGCCGTATTTCGATTCGTCGAATGCTCGCTCCAGATAGTCGATTTCGTTGCCAACGTGAATGCGACCTTTCAGTGCATCAACATCTTTCAGCGCAGTGAAAGCTGGCAGCCCAGAAAGCGCGAGATTTACCTTCGCGACCGTGCCGTTTCCGCGGTAGTGTTGCAGTTTCTGTACGAAGTCCGGAGAAAGATGCGTGGGATCGGTCAGCTTGAGCAGAGTGCGTTTCGGGTCGGCGTTGGAGATGACCGCGCGTGCTTGAATTTCTTCGCCCGTTGAAAGAATCACGCCGGTTGCCGCTCCATTCTGCACACGAATCTCACGAACCTCGGCGCTGATGCGAATCTCCGCGCCCGCAGCTTTCGCGGCCGATGCCATCGCCTGGGTCATCGCGCCTATGCCTCCCGCCGCAAACGTCGCCGAGCCCGCGGGATGAGGATCCGCCGCAGCGCGGATCAGCAACATCAACGCGCTTCCCGCCGACCATGGACCAAGAAAAGTTCCGAAAACGCCGCGAGCCGCGATCACCGCGCGCAGCAGTTCCGTCTCAAAATATTCCGATGCCAGGTCGGCAACGGCCATCGGACCCCAGCGCAGCAGGCGGAACATGTCTCGCTTGCCGAGTTTGCGAATCGCGCGGCCGGTCTTGAGCATACTCCACAGATCGGCGCTGCTGGGATGATCGATGTCGGGTGGCGTGGTCGCCAGCGCCTCGGCAATGACTTTGCCGATCTTGCCGAGTGATTGCTCGAATTCTGGATACTTTGCGGCATCCTTCTGCGAGAAAGCAGCGATCGCCTGCGCCGATTTCTTCGCATCCTGATAGAGCGACAGCGCGCGCCCATCAGGAGAAAGCGCGGTCACGCAAACCTCCGGCGTAACTAGCTTCAGACCATGCTTTTCCAGTTGCATGTCTCGCACGACGTTCGGCAGAATCGGTCCCGCAGTATGCGCCAGAGTCGAACAACGAAACCCGGGATGAAATTCATCAGTGACCGCGGCGCCGCCGACCTGGGCGCTGCGCTCGAGTACGAGAGGCTTGTAACCCGCTTTGGCCAAATAGAATGCGGTGACCAGTCCGTTGTGGCCGCCGCCGATGATGACAACGTCTCGCTGGTTGGAAGTAGTCTGGGTTTGGCTCGCCTGAGTTTGTGCAGACATGTTAAGCCGCTCCCTTGATGTCTTTCAGAATTTCCAGCGCCGCCAGCCGCCCATTCGCGCCCATAATGCCGCCGCCGGGATGCGTCGCCGATCCGCACATATAAAGATTCTTGATGGGCGTGCGGTACTGCGCCCAACCTGGCACCGGGCGCAGGAAGAAAAGTTGTTCCAGCGAAAGCTCGCCCTGGAAGATGTTGCCCTCGCTCAGCCCCCATTCGCGTTCCAGATCGAGCGGCGTGATTACTTGCTTGTGAATGATGATGTCTTTTATGTTCGGCGCGTACTCGGCAATTGTGTTGACCACGGTATCGCCGAAGGCTTCTTTCTCGGTGTCCCAGTTGAGGCCCGGGCGTAGTTTGTAAGGAGCGTATTGCACGAAGCACGACATTACATGCTTGCCCGGCGGCGCGACCGAAGGATCGGTCAGCGACGGAATGACCATGTCGATATAGGGATGCCGCGAGAAATTGCCGTACTTCGCGTCGTCATAGGCCCGTTCCATGTACTCGACTGAAGGCGAAATGGAAATCGCGCCGCGCAAATGCGCGCCCGGTCCTGGCATGCACTTGAAGTTCGGCAGTCCGCTCAGCGCCATGTTCACCTTGCCGGAAGAGCCGCGGTATTTGAAGCGGTTGACGTCTTCCAGAAAGTCGGTGGGAAGATGCTCGGCGCCCATGAATTTGGTGAACGTCATGCGCGGATCGACGCTGGAAGAAATAACGTCTGCGTAAATCTCGTCGCCGTTGGCAAGAACGACGCCCTTGGCTTTGCCATTCTTGATGATGATCTGCGAGATCGCCGCCTTGGTGCGAATCTCCACTCCAGCCTCGCGAGCCGCGTCGGCGATAGCATTCGAAATCGCTCCCGTGCCTCCGCGCGCGAATCCCCAGGCGCGGAATGCGCCGTCGATCTCTCCCATGTAGTGGTGCAGCAGCACGTAGGCCGTTCCCGGAGAGCGCACGCCGAGGAACGTTCCGATAATTCCCGAGGCCGACATCGTCGCCTTCAGCACGTCGGTCTCGAACCATTGATCGAGGAAATCAATGGCAGACATGGTCATCAGCTGAACCTGGTTGTATTTGTCGTAGCTCGACATGCCCTGAAAGCGCCGTCCGATGAACAGCAGCTTCATCAATTCACGTGGGTCGAGCGTGGTCGGGTCCGGCGGCACCATGCTGAGGATCGGTTTCACGAAGCGGCACATGGCCTGCATCGCCTTGCCGAATTCGTCATAGGCTTCGGCATCGACCCGGGAGTGGCGGGCGATCTCGCGATGAGTCTTGCCATGATCGTTCACGCGCCACAGGTAATCGCCGCTGGGCATGGGTGTAAATGTGCCGTCGAGAGGAAGAATTTCGAGGCCGTGACGGGGAAGATCAAGGTCGCGAATAATCTCCGGCCGCAGCAGCGACACCACGTAAGAGCACACCGAGAACTTGAATCCCGGCACAATCTCTTCGGTGCAGGCCGCGCCGCCGAGCACGTGGCGGCGCTCGAGAACCAGCACCTTCTTGCCTGCGCGCTGCAGGTAGGCAGCATTGACCAGGCCGTTGTGGCCTCCGCCGATCACGATTACGTCGTATTTCGATCCGTTTGATCCAGCCATATTTGCCTCTAAGTTCTTAGGTCGGAATCGCCCGGATTTTATCGAGTGCGACTCCGAGCATTATTGGAATCTGTCAGGGATGCAGGAATGCAGTGCGCGGGATGAGCCGGTCAGAGTCCGGCGGGAAGCGCCGTCCAGGTGCGAAGCGCGCTGGACAAATTGGGCAGGATCACGGGCATAAGCACTCACCGAGTGAACTGACATTCTAATTGAGAATCCCGATTTTGTCCCCCAATCGATCACCCGTCGATCATCGCGGGGGCTAGCTGACCAACGCACGTAATTGGAGTATCGTTACAGTGCGTATGAGCCGTCCCCAACAGGAGTCGTCGACACTCAGCCCGCTGATCTGGCTGACAGGCGTGATTCTGATTCTATATTTTGCGCGCGAAGTTCTGATTCCGCTGGCGCTGGCCCTGACGCTCAACTTCCTGCTGGCGCCCATGGTGATGTGGTTGCAGCGGCGGCGAATGCCCCGCGGGCTGGCTGTGGCGGTGGTCATGCTGCTCACCAGTGCGGCCGTGGTGGGAATGAGTTGGGTGGTCGCCGATCAGCTGCTGCAGGTGGCGAGCGATCTGCCCAAGTATCGTCTGAATATTCACGAAAAGATCGACGCCCTGCATTTGGCACCGGAAAGCGCGTGGGGTAGGGCGGCCGTGAGCTTCAAAGATATGGGCCAGGAGTTTCTTGAGCCGCAAGCGGCTCCGGTCTCCCCAGGGGCCGCTCCAAGTGCCTCGCCGTCACAGGCTGGATTACACCAGGGTCAGGCAGTGGTTCCGGTGCAAGTCGTTACGCTGCCGGCGAACGGAATACAGTATCTCGGCCAGGTGCTCAGCCCCGTGCTCAAACCTCTGGGAACTGCCGGCATGGTGCTGATTTTCACTGTGTTTATTCTGATCGCGCAGGAGGATCTGCGCGACCGGTTTCTCCGGCTCGCGGGGGTTGGCCAATTGCATGCCATGACGCTGGCGCTGGATGACGCGGCGCAACGCATAAGTCGTTACCTCAGTATGCAACTGCTGGTGAACGCCTGCTACGGGCTGTGTTTCGGAGTCGGCGTATTCTTCATCGGAATTCCCAACGCTCTGCTATGGGGCGTTATCGCGGGACTCTTCCGGATTGTCCCGTACGTGGGCGCGCTGGCCGCGACGGCGTTTCCGTTCGTCCTGGCGCTCTCCATCTTCCACGGATGGGGACCCCCTCTGATGGTGGTTGCGCTGTTCGCGGTTCTCGATTTGCTCGCCTCCAATGTCGTGGAGCCCTGGCTATACGGTGCGCGTACCGGGATCTCCTCGCTCGCGCTGCTGGTCACCACCGTCTTCTGGACCATGCTCTGGGGCTGGGCTGGGCTGGTGCTGGCCGTTCCCCTGACAGTTTGCGTCATCGTGCTGGGGCGCTATGTGCCGCGCATGTCCTTTCTTCACGTCTTGCTCGGGGACGAGACCGCCCTTTCTGTGGAGGCACAGTTTTATCAGCGCCTTCTTGCCCTCGACCAGGACGATGCCCGCAGCATCGCCTTCAATTTCTTGAAATCGCACTCCTTGACGAATCTCTATGACGAGGTTCTGATTCCGGCCCTGGCCCTGGCCGAGCAAGACCGCCACAAGGGAGCCCTCGGCGGAACTCGCGAGTCGTTCCTGTTTCTCAGCGTTAGCGAAATCGTTTCCGAGTTGGCGCTTCACCAGCCCGGGGAGACCTCGACAAAACCGCGCCGGCTCCTGGCCCGCTGGAGGGCGAACCGGCCGCCCGCCACGCCTGCGGCCCGCCACGCCGAGCCCTTGCCTTCCACTACCCGCATTTTCTGTCTGGCCGCCAGCGACCAGGCGGACGAGATCACTTCCTCCATGCTGGCGCAACTGCTCGAGCGCGGGGGCCACGGCGTACTCTCTCTGCCGGTGGGATCGCCCTTCGAGGAAATCACGCAGAACCTTCCGCTTGAGCCTCAAGATGTCGTTTGCGTGTCCGCGTTGCCTCCCTTCGCGTTTGCGCAGGCTGCGGCGTTGTGCCAGCGCGTCCGGTTGCATTTGCCGGAGGTCAAGATTCTGGCGGGCATTTGGGGAGTTTCCGGTGATCTCGAAGAGGCCAAGGAACGCTTTGGCGGCGCGCCACCCGACGCCGTTGTCGGTTCGCTGGGCCAGGCGGTCGAGCAGATCGGCGCATGGCGCGTCCAATCCTCTGAACCGCCCCTAACTTCGGCGGTGCAGCAAACCAATCATCCTGATTTTTAAGAGCCAGGTTTTTCAGAATCAGGTTTTTCAGAATCTTGAGAGGGACGGAGCTTGCAGTCCTTTGTCTGGTGTCTTGCCGCTTTCCGGTCGCCTGCATATAATCCCGATTCGGCTAGAATGGTTTTGTCGAGGCTACTAACTTGCCCATTGGAACCGCATTTCACGAAAGAACGTTTCCGCTTTGCCACAGCCTGAACTACCGTGAGTGGTCGGGCTATTACACCGTCAGCGTGTATGAAGTTCACCACGAACATGAGTACAACGCGATTCGCAACGCGGCCGCGCTCATCGACATTTCGCCACTCTATAAGTATCTGATCACCGGGAAAGACGCGACCCGTCTGGTGAACCGCGTGATTACGCGCGACGTCAACAAAGTCAAAGTCGGGCAGGTGATTTATTGCTGCTGGTGCGATGAAGAGGGCAAGGTCATCGACGACGGAACGATCTCGCGGCTCGAAGAAAATGTTTATCGCTGGACGGCTGCCGATCCGAGCCTGCGCTGGTTCCGCCAGAACGGCCTGAACATGGATGTGCAAGTCGAAGACATTTCAGAAAAAGTGGCGGCGCTCGCACTGCAGGGGCCCACTTCCGCAAAGCTGTTGAAGGCCGTGGCCGAAGCCGACATCGCCAATCTGAAATATTTTCGGGTCACTCACGGCAAGATCGCGGGGGTTCCCGTCGACATTTCGCGCACCGGCTACACCGGCGATCTCGGCTACGAAATCTGGGTGCCACTGAACAATGCTACGGACGCGGTGAAGGTCTGGGATGCGCTCGCGGAAGCGGGCAAGCAATTCGATCTGCACGCCGCGGGCATGCTGGCGCTCGATGTATCTCGCGTGGAAGCCGGATTGCTGCTCATCGAAGTCGACTATACGAGCTCGAAGAAGGCGCTGATTCCATCACAGAAGTTTTCGCCCTACGAGCTGGGGTTCGGGAAGATGGTTCATCTCGACAAAGAAAACTTCATCGGCAAGCGAGCTCTCGAACAAGATGCGAAGAACGGCGTGCCTCGACAACTGGTCGGCCTCGAAGTTGATTGGACCGATATCGAGCAGCTCTACGACCGCTACGGGCTTACTCCGGCGGCGCCGGCGCAGGCTTCGCGCGTTGCAGTGCCCGTGTACTCTGGCGATAAGCAGGCCGGCAAAGCGACGACGACGAGCTGGTCGCCAGTGCTGAAAAAGCTGATTGCGCTGGCCAGCGTCGAGACGGAGTATGCCAAGCCGGGGACGTCGCTGCAGATGGAGATTACGATCGAGGCGATGCGGCTCAAGACCAACGTGAAGGTGACGAACTTGCCGTTTTTCAATCCCCCGCGGAAGACCGCGACCCCAGTATAAATCGCGTAGCGGCGGACGCATTCGTCCGCCCGCGATTCGAGATGACAGGCTCCGGACGAATGCGTCCGGAGCTACGTGAGTCGGCTTAGCTCGCGCGTGGCTCGATGCTTTCCTGCCATGTAAAGCCAGACCCCAATCAGCACCAGCGCTCCCGTTCCGCCGAGAATCTTGAACAGCGCCAGCGGCTTGTTCGGTTCATCGGGCTGCGGGATCAGCGATAGCGCGATCGTAAGCGTCGTGGTCAGGAATCCGACGGTCGCCACCAGTTTCGCCACGGTTTTTCCTCCCGGTACTCGAATCACATCCGGTCCAGCGGGTTCGCGCTGCAGCTTGATCATTGCCGCAAACAGATATAAGTACGGAATGAAGTAGGTGATCACGCCCATGCTGACCAGAACGTCGTAAGCGCCTTTCACGCTTGTGCCCGCCTGCCCGAGAAAAATGAATACGACGCCGAGGAAAAACTGCGTCAGTAACGCCACCCACGGTGTTTTCCATCGCGGATGCAGCGACCCAAATGCCGGTGGCAGAAAGCGATCCAGCCCGGCGACGAAGGGAAGGCGTGCCACTGCTGCGAGGTACGCACCGGCCGCGCCGATGTTGCTGAGCGCAATCAGAAATGCGGCCAGCGGCAATATGCCTGGATATCCTACTCGCGTCGCCGTTTTCGACACGGCCTGCACCAGGCCTTGCAGACTATTGACTTCGGTCGAAGGCAGCGCGAGCAGCACGCACACCGTTCCCAGGATGTAACAGATCGTGACCGTTACGCCGCCGGAAAGCAATGCCAGAGGAATCGTTCGTCGCGCGTTCTTGATTTCTTCTCCCATGAACGATGCGGTTTCGCAGCCGCCGAACGCGAACGTCAGCACCGACCAAAAGATTAAGTCGTTGATGTGCGTGCTGGGAGTCATGGAATGCAGAGTGAAGGACGTTGCCGACCCATAGCGATGCCACGCCACAAACCCCATGACGATGACGATGCCCACAGGAATCCACATGGCGAGGGCGCCGACGTTGTGCAGCCACTTGCCCACATCGAGCCCGAGGATATTCATTAGCGTGGCCGCACTCAGCGTAAGCAGCGAGAAAACGATGTAGAACGTCGCATTGCCGGAAAGGTGCTGCCAGCTCGCCTGCCTTATGAAAAGCACGTTGCTGGCGGCGAAATAGAGCACGGCAGGGAAGTAGGGGAGATTGCTCGTCCAATAAGTCCACGCGGCCATGAAGCCGGAGAAATCTCCGAAGGCACGCTTGCTCCATACGTAGAGTCCGCCTTCATTGGGATAACGCGACGAAAGCTCCAGCACCGAGAGCGCCAGCGGCGTGTAGAAACACAGCCAGGCGCCGACCCAGACGACGATGGAACTGGGGCCCGCGGCCGCGGCCGTCGCGATCCAGCGCAGGCTGATGCCGGTGATGACGTAGAACAGCACCAAGTCGCGAAAGCCCATCACCTGCCGCGGGCGATTGGGATCTTCGGCTTGAGCGATGGAAATGCCAGGCTTGAGGAAACTAGCTTTGTCAGCTGGCTGCTTCGGTATGGATTCTGCCAATGGCGTGTCCCGGGTCAGCTTGGCGTAGCAAGAACAGATCTGACAAGAAGAAGAGGAATAACACTGCGGAGCGCGCGGAGCAAGCCGAAAGTTAAAGGCCGGACAGGCAAATTACAGATCCGAGGATGCGGCAGACGACTGCCTCTGGCTGCTGCGCTTCCAGTACAAATATCCGGGCACGCCGATGAGCACAATCGCCATGCTCCAGAAGCTTTCCATAGGACGCCGGATGGTTGTGTTCAGGATCCACGCCACCCCGATCAGCACATAGATCGCCGGCAGCCACGGATATCCCGCGCAACGATACGGTCGCGGAATCTCCGGACGTTTCCAGCGCAGCCAGAACAGGGCGATCACGGTCAGCGTGTAGGAGAGCACCATGCCGTAGATCACATAGGTGTAAAGCTGGTCGTAGCGCCCACTGAGAGTGAGGGCCGCGGCCCAGACGCCTTGTCCGATCAGGCTGAACGCAGGGGTCCGCCACTTGGGATGAATCACCGCCATGCGCTTGAAGAAAACGCCATCCTGGGCCATGGCGAGATACACGCGCGCGCCGGAGAGCGTGCAGGTGGCTGCGGCGCTGAAGCAGGAAATCGCAATCATCAGCGACAGCCACACCGCTGCCCTTGGAGAGAACAGCGCCGCAGCCGCGGCGTGCGCTATGGTTTCGTGCTCGGCAATCTCGTTCAGGGGCAACGCGTACACGTAGGTCAGATTCATTGCGATGTAAATCGCAGCCACGACCAGAACCCCCAACACCATGGCCAACGGGACGTTTCTTCGCGGGTTCTTCACCTCGCCGGCGACCCAGGTGATGTACACCCATCCGTCGTAGGCCCAGTACACGGCGATCAAACCCACGCCCAGAGCGGAGATCAGTTGCGCCGGGCCCAGCCCCATGGTCAGGCCGACGCCGCGCGAATGAAAGTTGGACCAGTTGCCTTTGCCGATGGCGAATCCCAACACGACGAATGCCGCCATGGCCGTGAACTTTGTCCAGGTGGAAACGTTTTGCAGCAGCGTGCCCCAGCGCAGTCCCACGACGTTGACATAAGTGAGAACAGCGATCAGCAGCAGCCCTAGCAGATGCGCGCGGGTGACCGCGACGCCGGCGATGGCCATTACGACGTGATCTTGCGACACGACCGGAAAGACCTGACCAAGGTAGGCGGCTGACGCGACAGAAAGAGCGGCGATGCTTCCGCCGTTGGCCACGCTGAACAGCATCCAGCCGTAGAGAAAAGCAACCAGGTCGCCGTAGGCTTCGCGCAGATAGATGTACTGCCCGCCGGAATCGGGGAACATGGAACCCAGCTCGGCAAACGCAAAACAGGCGCTGAGCGAGATCAGAGCGCCCAGCACCCACACCAGCAGAAACAACATGGGCTGCGGCAACGGGCCGGCAATGTCTTTCGCGGTGAGAAAAATCGACGAGCCGATGATTCCGCTGACCAGCAGCAACACGGAATCGAGGAGCCCGAGGCCGCGCACCAGCGTTGGTTTTGCGTCAGATGCCGCTGAACCGGATGGTGACGCGTCGGTGGCAGACAAGACCGGAGCAGGCTCCATTATCCGATTCCGAGTTCATCGGAGGATTCGAGCGGCGTTCCGCAGCGCCGGCAGATCACGGAAGAACAATCGCCGCAGGTCAGAGGATCGGTGACCTCTGCCGCGCAATTCGGGCAGTAGAGCGATGCGGGTGCGGACTTCGGCTGTGGATTTTGCGGGTTTGTCGCCATGAAGAGGGAAACTGTAGCACAACTCGCGGTCCTTCGTGCACCTTCGTGTCCTTCGTGGTTATAGAATCTAAGTCGCTACCACGAAACGCACGAAGGTGAACGAAGGGAAGCCATGCCGGACAAACCTCCCAGCCCCGACGAAAAGCTGCAACTCGAATTCAACCGCTGGGCTGCCGCCGGTGAGGGCGCGAAGATGGAGAACCATCATCTCGACATCACCGAGAAGACGATTCGCCTCATGAATCTGCGCCCCGGCGAGCGCGTGCTCGATCTGGGCTGCGGCTCGGGATGGGCGGCGCGCTTGCTGGCGCGGCTGGTTGGCGAGGGGCCGGAAGGATTTGGGCAAGTTGTCGGCCTCGACGTCTCCGATGAGATGGTTCGCCAGGCGCGCGAAGCCTCGCGGGATTTCGACAATATTCTTTACGTCTGGGGATCGTCTCAGCAGATTCCGTGGGAAGAGAACTTCTTCGACAAAGTGCTGTCGGTGGAATCGTTCTATTACTATCCCGATCAGGATCGCGCGCTGATGGAGTTATTTCGCGTGATGGCTCCGCGTGGTCGGCTGTTTATCCTGATCAACCTCTACACAGACAACCAATACTCGTTGCAGTGGGTCGACAAACTGAAAGTGCCGGTGCATGTGCGGTCCGCTGCGGAATACGTCGAGCTATTCAGAAAGCACGCGTTTGAAGATGTGCAGGCGGTGCGCATCCCCGACGACACGCCTACGCCGGATGATTACAAGACCAAGTCGTTCCACAGTCTCGACGATCTGCGGGCGTTCAAGCGCGAGGGCGCGCTGCTGTTGATGGCTTCGAAGCCCGATCTGCGCACGCCTGCTCCGGGATACACGATCTACTAGTGGCGCCGCCTTTCGCCGGCGCTACGCGCGCGCTAGATGCTGTCGTCATCATCATTGTCGTTGTCTTTATCGCGATGGCTTAGGTCCTTCACCGGACTCAGCGCGCGGCCGTCCTGTGCGTGATTAATCTCAATCCTGCCATTCACATTGTTCAGCTTGATGCGCGTTCCGCCGGTGCCGAGTTCTCCTCGCAATCCGTGGCCGACGAACTGGTGATGATTCACATGCAGCCCAAAATCGTTATTGATTCCGCCCGACACCGTGTTAGCTTCGACTTCCGCGTTCGAATCTGACGGGATGGTCAGTTCGACCGAGCCGTTCACTGAATTCAACTCCACCGAATTTCCGGCAAGCGCGTCAAACCGCGCGTCCAGACGTCCATTGATCGTCGACAGGCGAGCAGGTCCAGCTAAATTGTGCGCTTCCAGCCGTCCGTTGATGCAGGAGGCGTTCACTTCCCCGCGCACTCCGGCAAGGTCGAGTGCGCCGTTGATCAGCTTGATTTCATCCAGCCGGGCGGTGCGCGGAACGGTCAGCGTGTATTCGACGGTGGCCGGGTTATTGTGCGAACCCCAATTCCAGGTGTGGTCATGATCCGGATACTTGGTCCGAATCGAGAGAGAAGCATTCCTCGCGTCAATCTCAATCTTTGCCTCGTCCAAGCGCTCTTTGGTGTCAGCGTACTTCACCGCATCGACCTTCACTTCGTTCTGGTCCCAGCTGGAAATGTGCACGTCACCGTTGATGTTATCGAGTTCAATCCGGCCATCGGCGGTGACGGCATAGGTCTGATGGAATTCCTCAGTCAGCGCGCCGCGGTGGTCGGACGCATTTGCTCCGAGAACAAGGGTAAGCAGCGCACAGACGGTTCCCAGAATAGTTCCCAGCCAAGTGGCAGATGGGCGATGGCGGTTCATGATTCCCTCCATTGGCGATACGTGTCCGAGACGTTAGACGTGGGCGCTTGGAATTGGTGAGGTCAAAGCGGGAATAAGGCCCATCTCAGCCCTATTCCCGCACTATTGGATGCGAAAGTTACCTCCGTGATGTTCCTCCTACTTCGCGACTGAAAGACAATCCCAGCAACGAGCTTAACTTGGGGTTCCTTTGTCGAATCGATGCCAAAATATGGGTGGGCGCTGGCGAAGAATCATTCTGTCGGGCCTCGCGCTATTGTGCCTGTTTGTGGGCGTTGCCGGGATCGCCGCCCAGACCCCGGATACCGAGAAGCCCGTCCCCGTCCTCACGGGCAGTATTGGCACGTTCAGCTTCGTCACGGGCGGGCAGAATCTGATCGACAGTCAGGTAAATCCCATTCTCCTCGTGCCTTTGGGAAACAACTGGCTGATTGAGTCGCGCGCGGAATTCGAAGGGCAGTTTCAGCGTCCGCTCACCGGCGGACCTTATCAGGGGCCGGTCACCAAGCATCTTGATTACGCTCAGATCGACTACATCGCCAACCCCTACGTCACGATCACCGCGGGGCGTTTCCTCACACCCTTTGGAATCTTCAACGAGCGCCTGTATCCCGTATGGATTCGCTTCCTGCAGCCCGACCCGCTGACGCTTCCCATCAACACGATCGACAGCGACGGCGCCATGCTGCGCGGAGGATTCCCTGTCAACGCCAAAGCCAACATGAATTATGCGGCTTACGTTTCCGTCACCAGCATTGGCATCAGCAGCGTGGACGCCGGGCGCCAGGTTGGTGGACGCATGGGCTTCTTTTTTCCCGGTCCGCGTCTTGAGGTTGGCGGATCCTGGCAGCGGACGCTGCAGGACGAGCGCAAGAATGCGTTCGGTTTTCACATGGGTTGGCAGTCGTCGAAGGCTCCATTGAGCGTGCGCTCAGAATTCGCGCGTTCCTATGAAGGCAGCGGATACTGGATCGAGAGTGCGTACCGGCTCAGTCAGGCGCATTTCTGGCAGAAGGAGATGCGCCACACCGAATTTGTCGCCCGCGCCCAGCAGTTTTATACCGGCGAGATCAGCGCTGACGGCGCTGCCGCGCTGGGTCTGCCCAGCGCGAATACCCGCGAAGCTGATTTCGGGGTCAATTACTTCCTGCGCGACGGTCTGAAGGGCATCTTCAGCTACGGCCGGCTGTTCAGTTCCGCCGGGAACGCGAATCAATGGTCGGTCGGGCTGGCTTACCGCTTCCTCGTTCCTCTGGGCCGGGTGGGGCCGCAACAATGAAAATGACTCTTCACACGAAGACTTCGGTTACGGTCCTGCTGTGTGCGGTGGCGCTCGCGTTTGCGTCTTCCGTTTTCGCGGGATCGCCATCATCGTCCTCGTCATCGCCCTCGTCATCATCGCCATCGAGCGGAAAAAATGCGATCGCTGGCGCGCCCGTCGCACACATAATCGATGCCGACGGCATGCGCGTCGCGGGCGAGCAGCGCTATCGCGCGAACTGCGGCCGCTGCCACAACGCACCGCAGAAATTTCCGCCGCGCATGATGGCGACCATCCTGCGCCACATGCGGGTCCGGGCCACCATCACCGATGAAGACCGCCGCCTGATCCTGTTCTACATGACTCAGTAACCACCGGTATAACACCCACTTCCTAATGACAAATCTGACCCGTGTTCGGCGTATGTTGGTGAGGATCGTGGCCGCGAGCGCTCTGTTGGTTGGAATGCCTCGGGCCAGCGCGCAAGCCCATGTCATTGAGCTGACCGCTGACAGCGACAGCCGCTATAAGATTGCAGGACAGCGTACGCCGGAGATTACTGTCAAGGCGGGCGAACAGGTGCTTCTGCGGGTGACGGCGCACCGGGGCAAATCATGGAATCGCGATGGGTCGATTCACGGCTTCAGCCTGCTGCGAGCCAAGGACCGGACCAAAGTGGACGGGTGGGACCTGCTGTTCAAGCCCGGGAAACAGGAATTCCTGCTCACCGTTCCGAACGAACCGGGTGAGTACGAGGTAGTCTGTACGGTAATTTGCAGCGAGGATCACGAAGGCATGCACATGAAATTCACGGTGTTGCCGTGAGGCGATTGGAGCGGGAGGTCAAAATGAATTCAAGCAGATGTCGAACGGGACTTCGAGGGGGACTACGGACGCGACTTCGAATCATGACTTGCTGCGCAGCCGGTGTCCTCGCCCTGGCGAGCGTCAGCGTTGGTCAGACCTCCCACATCTATCGCGGGGAAGTTTCCGACAGCCAGTGTGCGCTGAATGTGCATTCGCTCACGCGCTCTCATCAGGAGATGCTCAAGTCGAAATCGATGGGCGGCACGTCCAACACCTGCTCCGTATATTGCATCGAGCATTTGGGTGGCTATCTTGTCCTCTCCATCGGAAATAACGTTTACCGCCTCGACCGGCCTGATCTGGTGCATGGCTTCGAAGGCCAGCGCGTGCTGGTCACGGGCACTCTCGACTCCAAGCTCAAGCAGATTCACGTATTGAAGATTGACCTGGAAGAGAAGCCATAGTTTTCTTTCCCGCTTCGCTTAGCAAGAAGACCGCGAGGATCGCCATTTCGGGCTCAATGGGATGCCGATAGCGCGGGATGCTATACACAAAGTAGTACATCGCCGGATAAAGCAGGACCAGCCAGAAGAGCAGCCAGGCATCCGATTTTCGCTGTTTGAGCGCGCGGCCCAATCCCCAGAACATGAGCACTGACGAGGCCAGGAATAGGGAGTTCTTGGCCGGGCCTATCCACCATGGCTGCAAGTCTTTCGGCGGACCCGCCCAAAAGTAGACGAATCGCTTCACGCACAGTTTGGCGAATCGTCCGTAGTCGGCGCGGATATAGTCGAGCGCCTGCCGCTTCCGCATGGCGATGTAGGGCAGTTCACCCATAGCCTGAAACTGCCGCATCGCATAGGGGTCGTGGGTGGCATCGAGATAAAGCATCAACGTTCCGTCGGCGCCGTTGCCGTTTCCCAGACGAAGTTCTGCGCCGAAATTGTCGCGGATGAAAATGAACTTGCCAAACGTTTCATAGTTGCGAACGAGCCAGGGCGCAATGCACGCGAAGAACACGACCGAAGCCAGCACAACGCCAGCGAAAGACTGCTTGTCGCGCCGCGCGCGCCGGTACCATGCCCATAATCCCGCCGCGGGAAGAAACGACAACAGGGAAGTGCTGCTCAATGCGGTGATGCCCCACAGCAATCCGAACTGCATCCAGGGCAGCCAGCCGTCGCGGTCTTCGAGAGTTAGCGCCATCCAGAAGATCGTCGTCAGCAGCAGCGCCGCCAGACTGGTCTCCCAGATTGCGCGCGTGCACCAAAACATGACGTTGGGCAGCAGGGCCCACGCCCACGCCGAGCCGACCGCGACCTTCTCCGAGAAGATCCTGCGCGCGATCAGAAAAATCGGGATGCAGGTTAGCGCCGAGAAAATGCTGTTCAGTGTCAGCAACACAAACGCTGATGCCTTGGAATAAATTCCAAAAACCAGAAACACGCCAGCCGTCAAATACGGATACAGCGGAGGCTCCCACGCGGTTGGCCCGGTAGCCGGGCCGAAAGGGCTGCTGAAGCCGTGACTGGAAGCCAGCGACGCAGCGATGCGTCCCATTTCCCAGCCAAAGCCGAAGTTATCATCGGTGTTCTTGAACTTATAAGTGTGGCCGATCAGGATCCAGCTAACGCGCAGCAGCAGGGCGATGGCGACGATCCAGACCGGCGCAGTCCGCACGCGGACCCACACGTTCAGGAGCGGATGGGAACTCTGTACGAGCTTGGCAGCCGCCGCTGATCGGGATTCCATGAGTGGTTCTATTTGTAGCTGAGGGAGGGCCGGACAGCAACTTAGGCTAGCCTTGGGCTAGGTCCCCACCTCCCGCGCAGAACGCAAGAAATGGGGCACTCCGAACTGGCATTCTTGCGTAGGCGAACTTAGATGACTATAATGACCATCATGACCTTCTGAATCGAGGGGGCTTGGAATGGGTACGCAGAGTTGGACCGTGGCCGAAGCCAAAGCAAAATTCAGCGAAATTATTGAGCGCGCGATGTCGGAAGGCCCTCAGACCATCACTCGGAAAGGACGCACCGCCGCGGTTGTAGTGGGGGCCGAAGAATGGCAGCGGAAGACCAAGCGTGCGGGGAATCTCGCGGAGTTTTTCGCGGGATCTCCGTTACGGGGATCGCAACTGAAGGTACGCCGGCACAAGGCGCAGCCGCGCAAAATCAGCTTATGAATTTTCTTCGCAAATGAACTTTCTTCTTGATACGAATGCCGTTTCGGAATGGGTCAAGCCACGGCCCAACGGGGGGTTGATCCGTTGGATGGAGTCTGCTGACGAGGATCGAGTCTTTCTCAGTGTGATCTCGTTGGCGGAGTTGCGTTACGGCGTGGAACGCATGGTCGCGGGAGCGCGGCGCAACCGACTGGAGCAGTGGCTGAACGATGAATTGCCGGTGCGCTTTGAAGGACGGATTCTTTCGGTCGACGATAAGGTTGCCGAGGTGTGGGGTAGAACCGTGTCGCGCTGCGAGGCCTTGGGGCGTCCAATGGGCGCCATGGACGCATTCCTGGCGGCGCTTGCGGATGTTCATCTTCTCACGCTCGTCACGCGCAATGTTTCTGACTTTCCAACTCTGAAGACGCTTGTGAATCCCTGGTCTTAGTTTCTGCGACCTCTAAGTCTCCGATCCAGTAAAATACAAACTTTCCCGAAACGCCTTGTTCATTTCTGATCTCATCCTGAATGCGAAGCTGGCGGTGTTGAATGCTCCCAAGGGCATTGGGCCCTACATCCGGCAGCATTTTCTGGATACCACGTTTCGCGGACTGTATCACGCCAACGCATTCGATGTGGCGTTGCTGATCCCGTATTTCATCGTGCTGATTTTGCTCGCTGGCTATGGAGTGCACCGGTATGTGCTGGTGTACCTGTATTACAAGCACAGAAAGAACGGCACGACTGATCCAGCTGCTCTTTTTGAAGAGCTGCCGCGAGTAACGGTGCAGCTGCCCATTTTCAACGAGCAATATGTAGTCGAGCGTCTGCTGGAGTCGATCTGCAAGCTGCAATATCCGAAAAAGAAGCTCGACATTCAAGTACTCGACGATTCGACGGACGAGACTGTCGAAGTGGCTCGCGGGCTGGTTGAGCGCTATGCGGCGCTGGGCAATCCCATCAGCTACCATCACCGGGCAAATCGCGAAGGCTACAAGGCGGGCGCGCTCGCCGAGGGATTGAAGACGGCGAAGGGCGAGTTCGTGGCCATTTTCGACGCCGACTTTACTCCGCCGGAAGATTTTCTGCTGCGCGTCGTCCATCACTTTACGAACCCGAAGGTTGGGATGGTGCAGACCCGCTGGACGCACCTCAATCGCCATTATTCGCTTTTGACTGAAGTGGAAGCGATGCTGCTTGACGGCCACTTTGTGCTCGAGCACTCGGGCCGCGCGCGCACCGGACTGTTCTTCAATTTCAACGGCACAGCTGGGATGTGGCGTCGCACCACCATCGACGAGGCTGGAGGCTGGCAGCACGACACGTTAACCGAAGACACCGACCTGTCGTATCGGGCGCAGCTCAAAGGCTGGAAGTTTATTTACTTACAGGATGTGGAATGTCCCGCCGAGTTGCCCGTGGAAATGACGGCATTCAAGACGCAGCAGGCGCGCTGGGCCAAGGGCCTGATTCAGACCGGGAAAAAAATTCTGCCGCGCGTGCTGCGCAGTGATGCGCCGCTCCACACAAAGATCGAAGCGTGGTATCACCTGACGGCGAACATCAGCTATCCGCTGATGATTATGCTTTCGGTGCTGCTGCTTCCGGCCATGATTATTCGCTTCTATCAGGGCTGGTTTCAGATGCTTTACATCGACCTGCCGCTATTCATGGCGTCGACGTTTTCCATTTCGAGTTTCTATCTGGTTTCGCAGCGCGAGCTGTTTCCCCGCAGCTGGCCGCGGGCGCTGTTGTTTCTCCCGTTTTTGATGGCGCTGGGAATTGGACTGACCATCACCAACACCAAGGCGGTGATCGAAGCGCTCATCGGCAAGGAAAGCGCGTTCGCGCGGACGCCTAAGTACAGCGTGGTTTCGAAGCAGGACAAAGTCGGCGCTACCAAATATCGCAAACGCCTGGGATGGGTTCCCTGGCTGGAGTTGCTGATTGGCACGTACTTCGCGGCCACGGTCTACTACGCCGTGGACAACGAAAACTACATCACCGTTCCGTTCCTTCTGTTGTTCGTCGTCGGTTATTGGTATACGGGATTAATGTCGCTGCTGCAGGGCCGCTTCGGTGGCGCATCGCGGCGAACCACCACGCACACCAAGCCGTTTCCCGTGGGAGTGTAGATTTATAAATCTGGCTAGTTGCCTGCCCCCGCAGCACTCGATTCTAAGATGACTGGCTGCTCATCCCCGTCTCGTACCATTTGGAAGAACGTGCGCAACAGCGGATAATATTGTTGGTCGATGGTGAGATTATTGATGTCCAGCTTCCGAGTCACGTGCAGAGCGCCGTTCATATTTTCTGAAGAGAGTGCGTAGTCCACCGCGTGCAGGTCGTGGCTTTGCGCTTTCGGAACGCCGGTGATCTGCCAACCATCTGGCGACGCGATGGTCACATCGTCCACTTTTTGGGATGGAAATTCGAAGTCGATGGGGTGGCTTCGCGTGCTGTAATCAAAAACGTGCCGTTCAGACCCGCCGAAGATCTCAACCGGGAATATCGCGCGGCGTCCAGCTGGCGTCGCCCAGCCGGGGATGCTGAGGTTAAACTCTGCGACCAGCGGTATTTCTGAACTGGTCCAATCGGGCGGCTTGGTTAGTTCCACGTCGCTTCCGACTGGGATGCACTCCTTAACCTGGTCCTCAAGAAATTTCTTGCGCGCGGTTTCGTCCTGGTTTCTTTCGTCCGTCCGCCGGCGCTGCGCTTCAAGGCCAATGAACGTAATCTGCAGCTTTCCCTCAAGGCTTCCTGTCGCCGACAACTTTAAGTCGGCCTTCCTCTCGGTGCGCGAAGCGGAACTTTCGGGAAGGCTAGTCACGATCCACGATCCGCCATCCTTATCCAGCTTCAATCCCGGAACTCTCGTTTCTTCCCAAGGCAGAAGCCCAAAGGGTGCAAAAGGAGCGCCCGGAGCGAGAAAGACGTCTTTCCCCTCCAGCTTGGCGAGAACGAGACTCTCGTTGAGTTTGCCGCTTTGCTGAGTTTGAGGATTGAAAAAGAAATTACTCCTGTCCGAGACCCAAACCCCGTAGGCTTCGATTCCTGCGGCGCGCGCCAAGGCCAGGCAAAGCCAATTAAGCTGCCACTGTTCGCCGTAGCCTTGCTTCCAAATGTCCTCGGCAGTCTCTTCGTTTTTCTTGCCTTCGCGCTTTTGTTCCTGCTCTGTCTTACGTGCCTCAAATGTCGTGTTGCGCATCTGTTGCACGCGCGCGTATATCTTGTGCAGCTTGACGTCAGGCGTGTCCGAAGCGGAAACAATCTGCGAAACAGTCCGCTCCATGGCGCTCCGCCTGCCGATGAATGTCTCCAACTCGTCGTTCCGCTTCTTGCCCACATTCTTCCAGAACTTGTTCACATCCGTCTCAAAGCCGTCGAAACTATAGACGAAATCCACGCGCGCCTTGAGTTCGTTTTCCGGCGGCATGAAGTCCTCGGTTTGGAAGGAGGCGATATTGGCTACCTCGAGCTCCACGGTGCCATCAACCCGCTGCTTAGGAGAAGGTGTTCCCGGTGGCAAGTGTTCGTTCCAGCGAAGGCTCGCAGGATTGTAACTGTACTGGAAGGGCCGCAAAGAAAACTTTGCCTGCTTGGTAAAAAGCTCCTGGCTCAGAACCCAGTTAGAGCCGAAAATCATGCCTTTAGCAAGGTGAATGGTGTAGTAAAACTCAATGATGCTGCCCACTTGCACGTCGGGCATGGCGAAGGTTTCGGCGACGTACTTGAGCCCTTTGGCCTTAAGGATTGTTTTTTCGAAGATCTGTCCCTTGAAATCTATGATGGAGCCGTCCGGACGTATGGTGCGGGCGTTGATGTTATCGACAGCCCCGACTTCGTTCCAAAGTGGAATCTCGACTTCTCCGTACTTGCGCCCGGCTTCCGTAAGGATCTTGATGCGGAAGTAGTCCTCTTCGAAGCGGTCGATGCTCATTACGCCGACGTTGGGGCTGTGGCATGTGATGCCGCAGTCGTCCCGGTACACCTCGCGGTAAAGGATAATGGCCGGGGCGCCGGGAGCCAAAGGCTCGCTGGTCATCTTCAACTCTTCGGGAGATACCGGCTGAAATTTCACGCCGGCATACGCGGCGGTCACCGGGATGAGTACCGAGAACAGCGCGGCAGCACAGGTCAGACAGCGTCGACCGAGTGACAGTGACAAAAGTGAAGCTCCTTTTTGGAAAGCTTGCAGAAACCGGGAAAGCGCACGGCACACGTCGTTTGCGTAGTACTCTGGCGAATCGAATAACCGTAGCAGAGTAACCTACATCCCGGCAGCCCGCAAGACAATGTCGAGAATCAATCTGCAGGATCACACAAGGCATCCTTGTTTCTGCCGAATCGATATGCTCTGCGGCTTCTGGCCTTTCGTTTGGGCACTCGTTTACAATCCTGTCGCTGAAGGTTCTCGTCGCGCAACCAGGCATGAATAGCGGGATGAGAATGGTTTGAAAAGGAGGACGGGATGCTCGTCTCGCGCAAGACCCTCCACTCCGGCTCTGTCGCAGTCCTGGTGGTATTGGCTCTGAGTTGCGGTGGTCAGCATGACTCTGACGAATTCTTTGTGTTGGTTTCGGCAAATCTGCAGTTGCCGTACTGGAAGACTGCGGGCGCGGGATTTTCGAATGCGGCAGCGCAGATGAAAGTGCGCTCCGATTTCACGGGGCCGCAGAACTACGATCCTAAAGCGGAGCGCGACGCTCTGGATGAGGCGGTGCAGAAAAAAGCGACCGGCATTTTGCTGGCTGTGACCGACCCTGCGCTGCTCAAGGACGGTATAGACAAGGCAGTGGCGGCCGGTGTTCCGGTCATTACGATCGATTCCGATGCGCCGTCCAGCAAGCGCCTGTTTTTCATCGGCACGAATAATTACCAGGCGGGCTTCACCGGCGGGCTGCGGCTGGCGCAGGAACTCAGGGGCAAAGGCAACGTCGTGGTGTTCACCATGCCGGATCAATCGAATCTGCAGGACCGTCTGCGCGGCTACAAGGACGCGTTGGTCCGGACGCCGGAAATTAAGATCACCCGCGTGGTCGATATCCAGGGCGACCCGCGTATCGCATTCGACACAGCGACTCAAATCGTTGGCAAGGAGCGCGATAAGGTGGACGGCTTCGTTTGTCTGGAAGCGCAATCGGGGAAAGAGGTTGCAGGTGTGCTCAACAGCTATCACGTGACTGGAAAAGTTGTGATCGCCATGGACACCGACCAGGAGACGCTCGACTGGATACAGAAAGGCGTGATCGCGGCTACGATCGCGCAAAAACCCTACACCATGGCTTTCGTCGGCATGCAGATGCTCGACGATCTTTACCATCACAAACCGTCTTCGCTGAGCGCGGACTGGTCGAAAGACAGCTACGCGCCCATTCCTAGTTTTGTGGATACGGGTTCGGGCCTGATCGATAAGAGCAATGTGGCGTCCTTCATTGAGGCGGGAAAGAATGTGGCCTCGGCCCCGAAATGAGCGCGACTTATCTGGATACAACACAATTGAGCAAAGGAGGTTTAATGCGGAAGGTGACTCTTTGTTTTCTGGCTCTGATTTTTGCCTGTTCTCACGGAAACACTCTTGATCGACAACCCAACGCGGACTATCAAGCTCGCCGCGAGGCCCTGGCGAAAAAAGCGGGAGGAGTTGTCGTGCTCTTCGCGCCCCTGGAGCCTGCAGACGCGGTCTACGAGTTTCGCCAGAACGATAACTTCTATTACCTTTCGGGCGTGACCGAGCCGGGCGTGGCATTGCTCATCGCTCCTGCAGTCGATGCGGTTGCCGGAACGGCCGTCGGAGGACCTATCGGCGGAAAGAATGATTCTTCGGCGCGGCCTTACACCGAGATTTTATTCCTTCCTCCTCACAACTTGAGGCTCGAAAAATATACGGGCCCGAAGTTGGGAGCGGACAATCCGGACGCACCCAAGATCACCGGCTTCGACCGTGTGGAGGACATGAGCAAGCTGCCGGATGAGGTTTCGAAAGTCATTGCGGGCGGACGCCCTGTGATCTATACCGACGTGGCTGCTCAGGGCGAGACCTCGGCCAGCGCCGAGCCTCTGACTTTCTTGAGGCGCACGAATGCGGTCCTGTTGTTTCAGGATGTAAAGCCGATGTTGTCTTCGCTGCGCACTGTCAAGGATGCGGGCGAGGCCGCATTGATCCGCAAAGCCGTGGACGCTTCCGTGGCGGCGCACCTGGCGGCAATGAAGGCGGTGAAGCCGAACGTGACCGAGTACGAAATCTCCGCTCTCATGCAATATGAATGGGGCAAGCGCGGATGCGAGCGTCCTTCCTATGCTCCGATCGTGGGGTCGGGGCATAACTCGACCGTACTGCATTACTCGGAAAATACCAACACGATGCAGGCGGGAGACGTGGTGGTCATCGACGCGGCTGGAGAATATTCAATGTATGCCGCGGACGTTACGCGCACTCTGCCCGTGAATGGGCACTTCACGGCACGCCAGCGAGAAATCTATGAAATCGTGCTGGGCGCCCAAGAAGCAGCCATGGCCGCATTCCAGTCAGGGAAGTCGATGCTCGCCGGGGACTCCGATGCTTCGCTCAACAAAGTAGCCAGAGACTACATTAAGTCGCACGGCAAGGATCTGCATGGCCAGCCCCTCGACCAATATTTTATCCACGGATTGGGACACTATATCGGGCTCAACGTGCATGATTCGGGAGACTATAAGGTTCCACTCGGCCCCGGAATGGCGTTCACGATTGAGCCGGGAATTTATATTCCGGAGGAGAATATTGGAGTGCGTATCGAGGACGACTTCTACGTCGACGCCGATGGCAAGTTGATCAAGCTGAGTGCGGGAGCGCCATCGAAGGTCGCGGACGTCGAGAAGGCGATGGCAGCGAAGTAAGAAATTGTCTTCAGGAAATATATTCGCGGATGTACTCGTCTTTGCTGTGGGCTAGCTGGCGCACGTCGCCGTCGAAGATCACTTTGCCATCGCGCAGCATCAGAAAACTCATGGGCACATCGCAATACTGGCCGCGCGGAAGAGCCCGCAGCTGGCTCGTTTTCGGGTTGAACTCATGCGTGGCCAAGGTGAAGGCATCCTGCAGCCGATGCGTGACCAGCAGGGAACTGGTGCGGTAAACATCGCGCTGCTTCATGATCAAGTCGACGATGGTGTTGGAAGTGACGGGATCGAGACCGCCAGTGGGCGAATCATAAAGCAGCAGCTCGGGCTGGGTGATGATGGCGCGGGCAATGGCGACGCGCCGGCGCATGCCTCCCGAGAGCTCCGAGGGAAATAGATCGATCGTGTGTTCCAACTCCACGAAGCGAAGCGACTCACGTACGCGCACGTCAATAGCGTCATCGTAGACGCCGTGCTCTTCCATCAGGCGGTAGGCGACATTCTCGCGCACGGTGAGCGAATCGAACAATGCGCTCTCTTGAAAGACCATGCCAAGCTGGCCGCGCATGGGAAACAGTTCCTGCTCGCGCATCTGTGTGACTTCGCTGCCCAGCACGGTGATCCGTCCCGAATCCGGGCGCAGCAGCCCGAGCGCCAGCTTCAGAATCGTGCTCTTGCCCGATCCCGCCACTCCGAACAGTGCCTTGGTCTCTCCGAACGGCAGCTGGAACGAAACTCCGCGCAACACGTCATTGTTCTCAAACGAGATATGCACATCTTCGAAGACTAAAACAGCGCCGCGGTGTTCCTGCGCGGGAGCGGCAGCGCCGTGGATGGGTAAAGTCGGGGCAGACATGGGATCATTTGTACAATATAAGCTTCGTCTGGATTCGCGCGGCGAACAGTTCGGCGCGCCGCAGCTTCGTCAAGTCGCTCCAAGAAGCACCATCAGTAGCCGGGTCACAAAAACATCCACTGCGATAATCAGAATCATGGCCGCCACCACGGCCTCAGTGGTGGCGCGGCCGACACCCTGCGTGCCTCCGGTGGTCGACAATCCGTAGTAACAGCCGATGGTGGCCACAATAAACCCGAAGATTACCGGTTTGAAGAGCCCGATGAACACATCCGAAAAAACCAAAGACTGCCACGCCGTATTCCAATACTGGCGGGAATCCAAACCCAGCAACACGCCGGAGACCATGTACCCGCCAATCAGGCCCAGCAAGTCCCCCAGAATCGTCAGAAAGAAGAGCATGAACATGGTGGAGATGACCCGCGGCGTGACCAGTTTCTTCATCGGGTCGGTGCCGAGGGCCCGCATGGCGTCAATCTGTTCGGTGACTACCATGGAGCCAAGTTCGCTGGCCATGCCGGAAGCATTTCGCCCGGCCACAACAAGCCCGGCAAGCAACGGACCCAGTTCGCGTACCACGCCGATGGCAACCAATTCGCCAATGAGCGTGCGCGCCCCGAACCGGCCGAGCGTTGTGGCACTATTTAGCGCCAGTGCGACTCCAATAAAGAAACAG
The DNA here is from genome assembly GCA_963758005.1 of uncultured Acidobacteriota bacterium. Lineage (GTDB taxonomy): Bacteria > Acidobacteriota > Terriglobia > Terriglobales > Acidobacteriaceae > Sulfotelmatobacter. The sequence continues at coordinate 146,718 of CAVWTR010000013.1, read as the reverse complement.
GCAGACAATACGATGGAAATCGATCCAAACCCGATCAGGTCGGCTTGCTGAACCATATCGCCGAAATAGGTTGGCGGTTCGAAGAGATTGGCGATCGACCGCCCGGCAAGAAGGGCGTAGTCCTGAATCGACAGGATTTTATGCTTGGCATACTCCGTGGGCGAGATGAGTTCCATGCGATTCGGCGGGCCGCGCGTCGCAGGTGCGGCACGCTGGCTTGACCGAACTATAACAGAGAAAGCTGTCAGCTATCAGGTCAGCTCTCAGATCGAATATCCCGTGGCCCACGCTTCTGGTCATGCATTTAATCGCGTTTACAGCATTTTTATAGTGGAGCCTGTAAAAGCTTGAGCATATTCGGAGAATCCGAGCGTTGAGCGTGATCGATGCCGGGGGAACCTGTCCGCCGGTCACTACCTGTTACTCTCTTCACAAAATAAGAACATATTTGGTAAAGTGGGTTGCTTTTTAGGGTGTACGCGGCTGTAGGGCCGAACGAGCACAGGGGAAACAATTGCGAGCGCTAGGGAACCGATGGTGTTTTCTTACATTTAGTTTAATTTTGACAGCGTGTGGAGGGACACCTCCAACCATTGCGACCCAACCCTCGAACCAGAGCGTTGTGGCGGGCCAGACGGCGACGTTCACAGTAACGGCGACGGGCTCCAGTGGTGTGAATTACCAGTGGCTGAAGGGCACTTCGGCGATCGCCGGCGCAACCTTTGCGAGCTACACCACACCACCGGCCTCCACTTTCGATAACGGCTCGAAGTACAGCGTTGTGGTCAGCAACTCCGCTGCAAGCGTAACCAGCAACGCAGCCACACTGTCGGTGAGTGGGCATGGCCCTACCGATGTGCTGACCTATCACAACGACGTCGGGCGCACCGGACAGAACCTCACAGAAACCACATTGACCCTCAGCGATGTTACTTCGGCGAAGTTCGGCAAGCTCGGCTTTTTCCCGGTGGACGGCCTGGTTGACGCCGAACCACTTTATGCCTCGAATGTTACCGTTCCTGGCGGCGGCACCCATAATCTGTTGATCGCCGCCACGGAGAACGATTCCGTCTATGCCTTCGACGCGGACTCGGGCGCGACAATCTGGCATCTTTCCGTGTTGAAGACCGGCGAGACCACTTCACCCGATGTCTACACCATAAATCCTTGGATCGGGGTGAACGCCACGCCGGTGATTGACCGCACCAGTGGTCCAGATGGCGCGGTTTATGTGGTGGCTTCTTCGGCCTTAACGCAAAATGGTGCGACCATTTACTACCAGCGTGTGCACGCTCTCGATCTCGCGCTCGGAACAGAACTGTTCGGCGGACCTGTCGATGTTCAGGCGACTTATCCGGGAACTGGCGACAACAGCAGCGGCACGAGTGTGGTCTTCGATCCTGAGATGTACCGCGAGCGCGTTGCGCTGCTGTTGCTGAACGGAGTCATCTATACGGGCTGGGCGTCGCATTATGACGTCCGTCCCTACACTGGATGGATCATGGGTTACAGCGAATCCACGCTGGCCCAGACAAGCGTGCTGAATGTGACGCCCAACGGCAACCAAGGAGCCATCTGGATGTCTGGAGCCGGGCTTGCCGCGGACGCATCGGGCAACATCTATTTTCTCGATGGCAACGGCACCTTCGACTCCACACTGAATTCCAGCGGATTTCCCAGCGATGGCGACTACGGCAACGCCTTCATGAAGCTTTCCACTTCGAATGGCCTGTCCGTTGCAGACTACTTCGAGATGGACAATCAGGCGCTGGAAAACGCCAACGATACCGACCTCGGTTCCGGCGGGATAATGGTATTGCCCGATCTGCTCGATGGCTCGGGCCAGAATGTGCATTTAGCCGTCGGCGCCGGAAAAGACGTGAACCTTTACCTGGTGAATCGCGACTCCATGGGCAAGCTCAGCTCAAATAACAGCAGCCTTTATCAGGAACTCGCGGGCGTATTACAGGAAGGCGTGTGGGGAATGCCGGCGTATTTCAACAACACGATCTATTACGGGTCAGTTGGAAGTCCCATCCAGGCCTTCACCTTCAACAACGCGAAACTGTCGACCGGAGCCACCGTGAAAACTGCCACCGTCTTCGGTTATCCCGGAGCGACCCCGAGCATCTCGGCCAATGGCACGAGCGACGCAATCGTGTGGGCGGTCGAGAGCAGCAGCCCGGCCGTCCTGCACGCTTACAACGCCACGAATCTGAACGAGATCTATAACAGCAACCAGGCCAGCGGTGGCCGCGACCAGTTCGGCGCCGGCAACAAATTCATAACGCCAATGATCGTGAACGGCAAAGTCTTCATAGGTACGCCGAACGGCATTGCCGTCTTCGGCCTGTTGCCGTAGCGGTGATCCCTCTCGCCCCACAGCCTTCCCGAGGAAATGTAAACGATCCGAGCGCAGCAAATCCCACGCCGGATCCGGCTGGCTTATCGGGAGTCGGAAACTGGCAAACTATCGCGATTACATTCATCGCGCGAGAACTATTGCTAGCCCCGCCCCTTCTTCTTGATCTCGATATTCAGGCGGCGGATTTTCTGATTCAGGGTGGAGAGCGGCACATGGAAGCGCTCGGCGGCTTCGGTCTGGTTCCAGTTGCAGCGTTCGAGCATGTCGGTGATGACGCGGCGCTGCACGTCTTCCACGATCTCGAATAACGACGCGTCGGAGGGCGGGTCGTGCAGGGTCAGCGAGGATCCGCGGCCCATCATGGAATCGGGCAGCAGGTCCATGCTGATCTCTGGTCCGGATGACAGTACGACGGCGCGTTCAATCACATTTTCGAGTTCGCGCACGTTGCCCGGCCATGAATAGGCCATGAGCGGACGCAGCGCTTCCGGCGTAATGCGCGGGGTAGGGCGCTCGTTTTCTTCGGCGTACTTCTTCAGGAAAAATTCCACCAGCAGAGGAATGTCTTCTTTGCGCTGACGCAGCGGCGGCAGTTCAATGGTGATTACGTTCAGACGATAGAACAAGTCTTCGCGGAAGCGTCCGTCACGCACCATCTGGCGCAAGTCGATATTGGTGGCGGCGATGATGCGCACGTCGACCTGAAGTTCCTGAATTCCGCCCAGATGCATAAAGCGGCGATCCTGCAAGACGCGGAGGATCTTGGCCTGCGTCTCCAGGCCCATGGTGGCGATCTCGTCGAGGAATAGCGTGCCTTTGTCCGCAACCTCGAACAGGCCCTTCTTCGACGCGATGGCGCTGGTGAACGCGCCCTTGACGTGGCCGAAGAGCGTGGATTCCAGCAAGTCGGTCGGCATGGACCCGGTATTCACCGGAACGAACGGCCGGTCGCGGCGCGGAGAATTGAGATGAACCGCCTTCGCAATGACTTCCTTGCCGGTGCCGCTTTCGCCCTGTAATAGCACAGTCGAGCGGCTGTTCGCCACCTGCGCGACCAGATCGAAAATCTTCAGCATGGGCTCGCTCTTGCCCACAATGTTTTCGAAGTTATAGCGCTGCTTGAGGGCGCGCTTAAGCTGTACGTTTTCTTCTTCCGCCCGGCGCCATCCCACGGCGGCTCGCACGTCGGCGAGAAGTTTTTCGTTATCCCAGGGTTTCTGCACGAAATTCGCTGCGCCCGATTGCATCGCGCGCACCGCGTTTTCCACCGTGCCGTAGGCGGTAATCATGATCACGGGCAGGCGCGAATCGTTGGAGCGAATCTCCGACAGAATCTCCATCCCGTTGCGGCCGGGAAGAGTCAGGTCGAGCAGTACCAGATCGAACGCGCGATCCGCCATCTGCGAAATGCCATCTTCGCCGCTGACCGCGGTCTCGACTTCGTAGCTTTCCAACTCGAGCAACGTCTGCAGGGATTCGCGAATTTCGGCCTCATCGTCAATGATGAGCACTGTGCCGGCCGGCGACGAATTGCCGTTCGTTGTGCCGTTGAATGCGCCGCGCGGGATGACTGCTGCTTCAGACATGGACTGCCTTCCTGCTCAGCGGAAAATCCAGAGCAAACGTTGTGCCCGATTCCGGATCGCTTTCCACGCGAATCTTGCCGGCATGTTCCTGAATAATGCCGTAGGTCACCGAGAGTCCCAGGCCGGTTCCACGGTTCTGGCCTTCTTTGGGTGCAGTCTTCGTGGTGAAGAATGGATCGTAGATCCGCTGAATATGTTCGGGCGCGATGCCCGAACCGCTATCGGAAACGCGGACGCTGACCATGTCGCCGTTGCTCGTGGCCACGTTCAGCGTGCCTCCGCGCGGCATGGCGTCTTTGGCGTTGAGAAAAAGGTTCAGAAAAACTTGCTGCAGTCTTCCGGGATTGCCCTGAATCGAGGAAATTCCCGGAGTCAGGTCAGAACGAACTTCGATCTTGGTGGTCTTAAACTGATGTTCCAGCAGCGCCAGCGTATCGAGGATGACTTTGTTGACGTCAACGTCCGCGAACTCGGTGCCGCTGGTGCGGGAGAAGTTCAGCAAGTTGTTGACGATCTCCGAGGCACGGAAAGTTTGCCGCGTAATCTTGTCGAGCAATCCTGATTTCTGCGGATCGCCCTGTAGTTGCTTGGCCAGCATCTGCGTGTACGACGAAATCACCGCCAGAGGCGTGTTGACCTCGTGTGCCACTCCGGCCGCCAGCAGACCGATCGACGAAAGCTTGTCGGCTTGTGAAAGCTGGCCCTCGAGTTCGACTCTTTCAGTAATGTCGTCCATGATGACGAGGCGCCCGATTACCTGGAACTTCCGCGTCACCAGCGGTGCAATCGCCACGTTGACGGTGCGCACCTCGCCCGCCGGCGTCTGCAGCCGGAATTTGTACAGGTTGTTAATGCCGGCATTTTGCCGCACCCGGTAGAACTCCTCAACGAATTCCGCCGGGAAGATGCCACGCACCGCCTGCGTAAGCGCCTGCCAGCGCGGCAGCGCGTACATCACTTCCATCTGCGAATTCCAGCTCTCGATGCGGTCTTCCATGTCGAGCGCCATCACGCCCACATTGATCGACTCGACGATGTTTTCGTTGAAATCCTTCAGTCGCTCGTACTCCGCTACCTTTTGCTGTAACGACGCGTAGAGCCGGCCGTTCTGGATGGCGATGCCGAGGTAGCCGCCGAGGGTTTCGAGCAGTTCGATGTCCTCACTGGAGAGATAATCTCCCTTGGCGGTTTTTCCCAGTCCAAGCACGGCCACGGTTTTCTGCTGCGCGCGGCACGGAATGTAGTAGTTCAGCTCCAGCCGGGCGATGGCATCCTGCGAGCCCGCAGTCTCGCGCGGCAAGTGATGCGTGTTCTCGAAGAACATGTGTCCCGCGGGTTCGGGCCGAGGCGCGCTCAGGAAAGTCAGGTCGAGCATTCCCATGGGATTCATGCCCACGGATTTCGCGACGACGAATTGCTCCGCTTCCTCCGCGCCCCGTAAAAAGATCGCGATGCGGTCCACAGCAAGAGTGCGCGACAGCCGGTCGAGAACGGACGAGAGCAAAGCATTCAGATCTGTTTCGGAACCAAGCTCACGGCCAAATTCAAGCAGCGTGCGGCGGTAGTCATAGACCGTCCGATAGAAGGCATGGTCGACTCGTTCCTGAATCCATTTGCGCACCGGGTCAAACAGAAGTGCGGTCACCACCACTGCCAGGATTAATCCCACTGGCCCGGTGCCTTGCCGCTGCACAAGCGTGGCCACTCCGGCGACCAGAGCGAAATACATTCCCACTACGGTCGCTACAGCCAGGGTGTAAACCACGCCGCGCTTGAAGATCAGGTCCACGTCCATCAAGCGATAGCGGAAGATGGCGTAGCCGAAAGTCAGTGGGAGCAGCCCCAAGGACAGCACCGACAATTTTCCGACCGTCCCGGGCAGAGAACCCAGCAGATAGGGAACCACGTAAAACAGCGTGTAAGGGATGATGGCGAGAATGGTGCCGCGCGTTACCCACTTCAACTGCTGCCGCAGAATCGTCGTGTTGGCCAGACGGTAACTGTTCCATAAGACCGCGGCGGCGGCCACGAACAGCATCGCGCCGTAAGCCATTTCCTGGCGGTCCATATCCCAGCGCAGATGGCCGCTCGCCTGGGCCAACCGCAAAGCGATAACGTGCCGCCCGAGCAGCACGGCGCCGGGAAGATACGCCAGCGCCAGCAGCCACGGACGCTGCCGCACAAACTGGCGTTTCTCAGGAAAGGTCAGAACGAAATGCAGGAACAGTGCCGGCTGCAAGACCCAGGCGACAATGTTGCTCCAGTAAATCGCCCAATCAAAGTCATTCAGCTTGCCGGTGTATTTGAATGAATACGCGATGAACGAAACCAGGCAGAAAATATAGAAGTGCGTGGAACCGGGCGCGGTCCAGCGCCGCAGCAAAACATACACGCCGATCCCCAGATAAATCATGGCGATCAGTCGCAGCCAGTTATTCAGGGAACGATCGGCGGGAACCAGGATGATGCTGGAATCGAGAGGAACTGACTGGCGAATCAGGGAATAAGTCGCCTTCGACCACACACCGGTGTTATACAGTTGGCGCACCAGCCCCGGGGTGCTCTGGATTTCCTGGCCATTGACTGAGACCAACTGATCGTCGGCTTTAATGCCGGCTTTCGCGCCCGGCCCGCTGGGATCGACTCGGTCCGCGACCAGGTGGCCGTTGTGCTCTACCCACCAGACGCCGTCATCAGGAACCGCGGATTCCCGTTCTTTCTGGAAATTGAAGCCGGCAAAGACCACCGCTGCTACGGTGAGCAGAAACAATACGACTGCGACAAAGCGAGCTTGGCTTTCCCGATTCATGGGCTTCGGCTGCGGCCCCGCACTGCCACTACGTTGTGGCGGCGTGGAAGGCGCTTCCCACCGATCCTCAATGAGCAACTTCGCTGCCACGTCCAGTCCCATTTCAGTACGGCTAAGTCCAGTAAATAAAAAGACTTTCGTAATTATAGATGGTTTTTCGAACAGTTATTATGTATTTGTGGATGTTTATGTGGAATTGCGTATCTGCTTTCCCTTGAGATCCTTAGGGTTATGGACGCCCGGTTCGTTTCATAGATTCAGGTCCTCGGTCCAAAATATGATGATTCAGAGGCGTTTTGGGATAGCCGGATACAGGTTCAGAAATGGGCGGCTGAGTTGGCAGGCTGGCGAAGTCTGACGGATGAAGTCAAAGCCAAGGCGATCTAGCGTTCCGACCTCGGTCGCGATTTTGGCTGAGCTCTAGCCCGCCCTGCGCTCGTCTTTTTTCGGGGCGTCAGGTTTCGGAGCTTCCAGCTTCGGAACTTCCATTATCGGTTCGTCATCCCACTCAAACGACAGCGCGCGCGCGGTGGTTTCGATGGGCTCCAGTTCCGGGATGTCTTCCGCCACCGAAGCTCCCAGCTCCGCGAACTTGCGCGCCGAGACGAGCACGCGGTTTTCCAGCGAGCCGACGGCCTGGTTGTAAGCTTCGACCGCGCGGTCTAAATTCGTGCCAACTCCAGTAATGTGAACCGCCAGCTTCCGAAGCCGCTCGTGCAACTCTTTGCCGAGATTGCTGATCTGTTGTGCGTTGCGTGCCAGCTTGTCCTGGTTCCATCCGTAGGCAACGGCTTTCAGCAGGGCGATCAAAGTGGTGGGCGAGGCCGGGATCACACGTTGCAGCACGCCTTGTTCGATCAGGCCGGGATCCTGTTCGAGCGCGGCGCTGAAGAAAGTCTCGCCGGGAAGGAACATCACGACGAACTCGGGCGTGGCCTCGAACTGTTCCCAATATTTCTTGCTGCTCAGCGTCTCCATATGGTCACGGACCTGGCGCGCGTGGTTGAGCAGCGACTTGCGGCGCACTTCCTCATCTGTACTCTCAAAGGCTCCGAGAAATGCGTCCAGCGGCGTTTTCGCGTCCACGACGACATTCTTGCCGCCGGGTAGTTTCACGACCAGGTCTGGTCGGAAGCGGCCAGCGTCGGTGTTGATGGTTTCCTGCTCGGCGAAGTCGCAGTAGGGCAGCATACCGGCAATTTCGACCACGCGGCGCAACTGGATTTCTCCCCAGCGCCCGCGCACATTGGGGGTCCGCAGAGCGCGTACCAGGTTGCCAGTTTCCGACTGCAGTTCCTTTTGGGTAACGATCAGCGATTGCACTTGAGCCTTGAGATCGCTGTAAGCCCCTCCGCGCGCGATCTCCATCTGCTGAATCTGTGCGTCAACTTTGCTCAGCGACTCACGCACGGGCGTGACGAGATCGGCGACGGCTTTCTGCCGGGCGTCAAGATCGCCTTTGGCCTCGCTCTGAAAACGCTTGAGCGTTTCCTGCGCGATCTGCAGGAACGAAGAATTGTTGCTCTTCAGCGCGTCAGCGGCAAGCGCCTTGAAGGCATTCTGCAGGTCGGTGGCGGCGCGATCCCCGGATTTCGCCAGTAATTCGATCTTCTCGATGCTGCTTTTTCGTTCCGATTCGAGAGCGGATTCCAGTCTGGCACGACTCTCGATCAGGTTCCGCTGATCCTCGAAAAGCCGCGCCAGATCGGCCTTTACGCCGGCCAATTCGTTCTGCGTCAATGACAAGCGAGCTTGCAGCGCAGCCGTGCGTGAACGCAGCACCAGCCAGGCAAGCAGGCCGCCAAACAACAAGCCGATGATCCCGAGTACTATAGACACAGGTAACTTCTCGCTCTCATTTCCGGCTTCTAGCCTAGCACCAGCAGGTAACTTGAGGCATAACGACTTTGAGCCGATGGAAGGTGAGAAGACGAGAGAGAAGAAGAGTGATCTCTACCGCTCCCAAACTATGCTTGACGTTTCTGCTGGTCGCGGGTGCCGCGGCCATGCAGCCCGCGGCCGCACAGGCGCCCAACGCTCCGTCCGCTGATACTAATTCTGCGAACGGCTTCGAAGTTCAGGTCGATGAGCAGCTTCTCGTGTTAGCCAACCAGTCGCGGAAGCAGACAGGAGCGCCGCCGCTCACGCTCGATGCCGGGCTCTCTCAGGCCGCGCGCACGCACGCGCTGGCCATGGTCAAAGCCCAGCAGCTTTCCCATCAGTTCGATGGCGAGCCCTCGCTGCCCGAACGTCTTGCCGCCGCCACTCATCTCCATCTCGAGCAGGAGGGAGAAAACGTAGCTCTGGACTACGACGCTGCCCATGCGCACGAACATCTCATGCATTCCCCGCCGCATCGCGCGAACCTGCTCAACCCGGCCTTCAACGTGGTTGGGCTCGCCGCAGTGCGAAGCGGAGACCGGCTCTACATTGTGCAGGACTTCGGCCATGCCCTCCCTAACTACTCGGCCGCCGAAGCGAAAGATCGCGTCGCCGCTGCCGTGAATCAGAGTCGACAGCAGGCTGGCCAGCCCGAACTGCCGCGCCGCGACTTGCCCGCCGCCGACAACGCCGCTTGCTCGATGGCCCGAGCCGACAAGCTCGATACCTCCTCCTTTCGCCAGCTTGCCGAAACTGCAACAGTGCTGACCTATACCAGCCTGCGTCCGGAAACCCTGCCTGCTGGCGCAGGACGCGCGCTCGCCAGCCGCACGCTGCACAGCTTTTCGGTAGGCGCCTGCTACAGCCGCACAGAAACGTATCCCACGGGAGTGTATTGGATTGTGCTGTTGCTGGAGTAAGCAGCTCCTCCGAGTGATTGCAAAGAACTGTAAAGCGAGTAGATTTTTTCGCCGATCTGAGCCATCCTAGAAGCGCGTCGCCAGTTTGGTCAGGTCGCCGGTTTTGACCCGATTGACGCGCAATCCCGGCGTCCTTCCCAACTGGCAGTTTCGCTACAATCCTTGCATCTGATTTTCGTCCGGAGATTTGCGTAATGCTTCGAGGGATTTCCATCTCTAGTTTCAACGCTCTGATTCTGGCCTGTGTGCTGCTCGCCTGTCCGCTCGTGGCGACGGCACAGCGCCACGGCGGCGGAGGCAGCAACCTTGGCGGTGGAATTAACGGGAACGTTTCTGGTAACAATCGACCCACCGGACTCGACGAAAAAGACAGCCTGAAGGACTTTCATGAGGTGCTCGCCGTACAGGCCAGCAGCGAGCAGATTACGGAGTTCCAGGCGTTGGTGAAAAGTACGGAAGCGGCGCAGGCCGAACTGCAGGCCTTTCTGCAATCCTCGCGCAAGGAAAATGCTGCGGCACCCGCACGACGCGATGCGCTTGACGCAGCCCTCGAGCACGCGCGAAACGGGAACAAGAAGTTCGAGGAAGGATTCTCCGAAGCGCAGAAGGCTGGGCTGAAAGATATTTCTAAGCGACTGGCGAAGGCGGATTCCGACCTGGAACAGGAAGAAAGAAAGCTGGATCAAAGTCTGGATCTCAAATCCCCAACTGCAGACCTGGTCACGCACGCCGAGAGTCTCGACAAAGCGCTCACCGATTTCTATAACGTACAACTTGCGCTCGGACGCGAAATGAGCATCACTCTGGCCAGCGGTCAGGACATGGCCTTCATGCTTCCGAAAGTGAAGACCATAGTGAGCCTGAACCATCGAACTATTCCGGTCGAGACTTCTGGAGTGCTTTCGCAGATCGCGGCGCAGGGCGACCAGCGCACCTTCAAACTCGAGATGATTGCCGACCTATCCGATCTGCAACAGAACATTACTGACCTTTTGCGAGCGCAAATCGAGACCTCGCCAGCTTGCGGAGAGCGGCTTGGCATTCGGCGGTCCAGGCTAACGCCCGCGGATCCCGCAAGTCTGCTGGTCCTGTGGCTGCACTATGAGCGCTGGATCTGCAATGGGACTTCGGGCCGGGAGGCCTCGACCGAGTTGGCGGAAGGCGACGGAACAGTCGAGATTAAACTGACGGCGTCCGTGGAAAAGCCAAACACGTTGAAAGTGTCGGCCGCATTCGGGCGCATCGATGCCACCGGCATGTTCGGGGATGCACTGCGCTCGGGATCGCTCGGCGACGATTTGAAGGATCAGGTTGCGCAGTCGATGCTGTCCGCGGCGCGCGCGGGCCTGGATTTCAAGACTACACTTCCGCCGGCGCTCCAGAACTCCACCGAAATTCAGAGCGCCAAGTTCCAGGACGTGGGTGTGGGTGGTTTGATTGTCGTGTTGCAGGGACAGATCGACCTATCCAACCAGCAGAGCGACCAACTCGCCAGCCAGCTCAATCAGGCTTTGTCAGCGCAGGGAACTACGGCGCGATGAACGAAGTTTTTCCGGTTCTGCATCCATCCTGATTCTGATGCATGCTGAGTCTCTAGGCAGAGGCGTGTTCGAGGTGTCTTAGTGTCGGCAGCGCCCGGATCGACCGGCCGAGTTTCCGCTCTGCCATCCGGATTTCATAAAGACTCTGCAGGTTCAGCCAAAATTCCGCAGTCGTGCCGAAAAAATGGGCAAGACGCAGCGCGGTGTCCCCGGTGATGGCCCGTCTCCCATTCAGAATTTCGGTGATGCGGTTGGTGGGCACGTCCAGTTGACGGGCTAGTTCCGCCGCGCTCATTTCTAGCTCGTCGAGTTCTACGGCCAAGTGCTTTCCGGGATGAATTGCAGTCACCGCCATGTCATTCTCCTGTTGCCAGCGCTAGTGATAGTCAACAATCTCGACCTCGGAAGGACCGGCCGCCGCATGCCTCCACTCGAAACACACCCGCCACTGGTCGTTGATCCGGATGCTGTATTGCCCTTTGCGGCTTCCCTTCAAAGCTTCAAGCCGGTTGCCCGGCAGTGCCGCCAAATCCTCCAGCGTTACAGCCGCTTCCAAACGGTCTAGCTTGAGCCGCGCGGCGTATTGGATGCCGGAGAATGCTTTGACCCGCTTACCGAGGGCGAAGTCCCTAGTGCGTTTGTCGCGGTAACTGGCGATCACATCTTATTGTAGAATATGTTACGCGTTACGTAAAGCATAATGAAACGACAGGCGACTCCACTACGTTGCGCCAGCTTCTCCCAAGCCCGATCCTCATTTGTGCTACTCTTGGCTTGCCCTCCGTCTGCCGGTTCCGTTTCATGGAATCTACTGAACAAGCGCGCATCCCCGAGATCAATTCAAGCCACATCCGCATCGGCACGGCTGGATGGTCTTACAAAGACTGGGATGGCATCTTCTATCCCCCCGGCATGCAGCGGCGAAAACAGCATCCGCTGGAATATCTGGCGCGCTTCTTCGACACCACCGAAATCAATACTTCATTCTACGGACCGCTGAAGCCGGAACTGGCCAAACTCTGGTGCCGCAAGGTCGCGGCGGTGAATCCGGGATTTCTTTTCACAGCGAAACTCTATCGCGCCTTCACCCACTCGCCGCTCGCGGTGATGGAGCCCACGTCCGCTGCCACAATTCACCCGACAGATGAAGACGAAGCCCGCACTCGCGAAGGCCTCGACGCCCTCGCCGGAGAAAATCGGCTGGGCGCGCTGCTCATCCAGTTTCCCGTGTCATTCAAGAATACGTCGCTGAACCGCGAATATCTCGACCGCCTGCTACGCCAGTTCATCGAGTATCCGCGCGTGGTGGAAGTGCGCGACTCCAGCTGGAATAATGCCGAGACTCTCGCGGCGTTCACGCAGAAGAATGTAGCCTTCTGCAATATCGATCAGCCGGTGTTAGGCCGCTCGCTCGCGCCCACCGAGCACGTCACTGCGCCGCTCGCGTATGTGCGTCTGCACGGCCGTAACTACAAAGAGTGGTTCGATTCCCATAACCGCAACGACCGTTACAACTATCTCTATAACGAAAGGGAACTGGCGGGTTGGAAGGAACGAATCGAAAACGTTGCGGCCAGGGCGGAGACGACCTATGTGATCACCAACAACCACTTCGAAAGCAAAGCAGGCGTCAACGCGCTGGAGCTAAAAGCGATGGTTGCCGGCAAGCGTGTGCTCGCTCCGCCCACGCTCGTGCAGAAATATCCGGAGTTGAGAAGATTCGCCGATCCGTTGGAGGATTCGTCCGAGGCCGCGGGACCGCAGCTCCCACTGCTCGCATAGCTAATGAGGTCTCATCTCGAGTTGGCAGATCTTGCCGCTGAGTCGGCAGCAGCTCAGGTCAGTTTCAGGATCGCCGATGACTGGCCACCGGTGAACGATCACTCATCACTGATCACTAATCACTGATCACTAATCACTGATTACTAATCACTGATTACTGGGTTTATGCCCCCAAGGCCGCGTGATCGGCCATCCGCCGCTTGTTGTAGCGCAGGGCAACGTTCATGAAGACGTAACCAAGGGAGGTCTCGAAGGAAATCATCAAAGCTTCGGTGTCTTCACTAGTCTTGTCGCCCTCCTGAGCGGTGAGCAGGAGCGGGGGATGCACGCGGAAATGAAAGCCCTGATCGTTGAGCGCGGAGATGGCATTGCCCACGACCTGGTTGGCGAGTTCGAAGATGGTTTCCTTGATCAGAGCGTCCGACTCGGGCAGTTCGGCGCCCGCATAGTGGCTGGCCACCTTGACGGCGGTCGCGGGTTCGAGGTCGAGCACAATCCGTCCCTCGATGTCTCCCGTCAGCGCGATCATACCGGCCACGCCTTTACGGCGATAGGCGTCCTCTTCCATGGTGAGGTTGCCGACCTTGGTCGAGCCCTGCAGTCCTTGTGACAACACGGCGTCCGCCGCGTTGATGAAAGGCTGGATCAATTCCATCTTCATCGCGTTTAGACTCCCGCTCCCGCTGCATTCGCCACAGATCCGTCTTCGCCCATGACGTACTTGATGACCTCGTACAGCACTTCCGGCTTGACCGGCTTCTGCACAAAATGACGCGCTCCCCGTTGCAGCGCCGCGACAATGTTTTCCTGGTAACCGACCGAGGAAACCATGACGATGCGCGCTTCCGGATGCTGTTGGACAATCCGTTCGGCTGCCTCGATCCCTTCCATCTGCGGCATGGTGATATCCATGAGCACGATGTCAGGATGGGTGCGGTCGAACTCGCTGATGGCAGTCAAGCCGTCGCCGGCTTCAGCCGCCACCTGCCCGCCGAACGTTTCGATCATGCGGGCCAGATTCTTGCGGGCAAACACGGAGTCGTCCACGATCAAATAGCGGACCGGCTGACCGTCCTTGCTGCGTTTTACGGGTGCAAACTGCTCCATACGGACCTCCCCTTATCTACTGCATATCATGCCCGGACGGCCCCCACCAGATCACTGTGGTCACGGGTCCTTTGCCGGACTCGATCTTTAGTTTCTAATTTCCAGTTTCTAGTTTCCGACGCGCACTGCCCGGCCCGCTTCGGACGAGTTATTCCGTCCGCAAAGAGCCTGCAGCGTCGTCCCCATTGCATCCAAACCCACTACACGAATGGCATAGCCTCGTTCAATCGCCGCCTTGGGCATGCCATACACCACGCAGGACTCTTCGCTCTGCGCGATGGTCATGCCGCCTTCTTTCTTGACGGCTCCCAAGCCTTCGGCTCCATCGTCTCCCATGCCGGTCATCAGCACGCCGATCGCCTGAGTCTTGAATTCCTCCGCCACGCTGTGCAACAGCACGTCGGCGCTTGGCCGATGCCCATTGACCCGGGCCTCATCGCAGAGAACCACCACGTCCCCCAGAGGCAACCGTTTCACTTTCATATGGCGGTTTCCCGGCGAGATCAGTACCCGCCCCGGCTGCAGAATGTCTCCCGACTGGGCTTCTTTCACGCGCAGCGGGCAAACTTCATCGAGCCGCCGCGCGAACATGTCAGTGAATCCATCCGGCATGTGCTGCACCACCGTGATGGCTCCCGGAAAATCTCCCGGCAGGTGCGACAAAACGTATTCGAGTGCCTGCGGACCTCCGGTGGAAACCCCGATGGCGACGACTTTGTTGGGAGCGGAAGATGAGACCGGCAGTTTCTCGGCCTTCGGCCGGACACCCGGTAGCAGCCGCGGCTTCAGTTTGCACTCCGCCGCCGCTTTTACTTTGGCAATCAGTTCGCGCGCGGTCTCGGCCATGTGCGCCGTGGCATCTTTGGGCTTGGTAACGAAGTCGAATGCACCCAACCCCAGCGCCTTCATGGTCACCGACGCGCCTTCGGTGCTATGCGAACTGAATACGATCACCGGCACCGGGTTCCGCCGCATGATTTCTTTCAGCGTGTCGATACCGTTCATGCCCGGCATCTCGAGATCGAGCGTAACCACGTTCGGCTTTAACTCTTCGATCTTTTTCAGACAGAAAGTGCCATCCATCGCGGTGCCCACCACGGCAATGGATTCATCAGTGGCCAGCATCTGCGGGATCAGCTTACGCATCAGCGCTGAGTCATCGACGACCAGCACGCGCACCGGAGGCGTCCTCATGCCTGACCTCCCACGGCCGGAGTCATCTCCGGTGCCATTGTCTGAGACATGGCCAGCCGCACGCGGTCGGTGTGCGACAACAACAAACCTGAATTGCATTGCCCCAGCTCGGTTGGCCGGGCGCGCGATACATGCTCAACCACGGCGGGCAGGTTCAGAATCAGCACCACGCGCCCGTCGCCCAGAATCGAAGCGCCGGAAACCAGGTCGGTCTGGAAGGTGTGGTCATCCAGCGCCTTGATTACGAGTTCTTCTTCGCCTTCCAGTAAATCAACAATCAATCCGTACTTCCTCTCCCCTACCGTGATGACCAGAACAAACAGCTTGGCCTTGCGGTCGACCGTGTTGACGGGACGGCCCAGCCGCAGCAGCGGTAACACCTGGTTGCGCAACTGCAGAACCTCGTAGTTGTCGACTTGATGCACTTCGGTCTCAAAGGTCCGCGCAATCTCGAGCACCGCGTTCAGCGGAATGGCATACAGCCGCTGCTCCACCCAGAACAGCAGCGCTTTGATGATCGCGAGAGTCAGCGGCAAGTTCAGGCGGAACGTCGTGCCCTGTCCAAGATGCGTCTCCACGCTGATCGAAGCCTTCAGCCGGTGCAGTACGCTCTGAACTACGTCCATGCCGACGCCGCGTCCGGAGACTTCGGTGACCTGCTCGGCGGTCGAGAAGCCGGGGCGGAAAATGAATTCAAGAATCTCCGCTTCACTCAACCGGGCGCATTCCTCGGAAGTGGTCATGCCCAGTTCGATCGCTTTGGCGCGGATTTTCTGGGCGTCGATGCCGCGGCCATCGTCAGTCACTTCGACCACCACCTGATTGCCGTGATGGTAGGCATTCAGCCGGACGGTTCCGCGCGGGGCCTTGCCCAGCTTGCGGCGCTCTTCGGGAGTCTCAATGCCATGGCTCACCGCGTTACGGACGAGGTGAGTGAGCGGCTCGGCGATGGAATCCAGAATTCCTTTGTCGAGATCGGTGTCCTGTCCGCTAATGTCGAGCTCTACTTCGCGCCCGCATTGCCGCGAGACGTCGCGGACCATGCGCGGAAAGCGGCGAAATAGCTGGTCGACCGGCACCATGCGAATCTTCATGACCGAGCGCTGCAAGTCGTTGAGCACCCGCGCCTGGAAGGCCATGGCGTCGGAAAACTTGCCGCGCAAGAGTTCTTTCGGATAGCGCTTGGAAAATTCGCTGAGAGCCTGCTGCAACATCGACTTGCCAATGATCAGCTCGCCCACCAGGTTGAGCACGCTATCGATGCGTCCGGCTTCGACCCGCAGCAGATTCTCCGGGGTCGCGGCCACGGCCGATCCGGGGGCAGCAGCGGGAATCTCGGATGCGCTTAGTGCGGGCTCGGAGAAACTGTCGTCGGCGGCAGCTTCGAGCTCGGAATCGAGTGCGCCGGCGGTTTTCTGCGGAGCCGGACTCGGCGCCAGCAGCAACTCGACCGCGACTTCTTCCGCGATCGTTGGAATGCGGCCCTTGGCCGAAATCTGTGCGACCGTCTGCGCGCTGGCCAGCACGAACTCGACCTGCTTCGACGCTGCCGGCGACTTGGCGTCGGGATGCACTGCCAGCACTTGCCCGACCGCGCCCAGAGCGTTGTGAATCAACTGGCGTCCGGCAATCGGCATGGCGCAGTGGGGATCAATCTTGACCACCACGTGGTAGACCGACAGCCCGCCCGCTTGGGCCTTCGTCATGGCCAGCTTTTCATACTCGGTCCAGAGCGAAGCCACTTTTGCAGCGGGCGTCGTCTTGGCGGCGGAACGATTCACGGCAGAAGTTTTGCTGGCAGAGCCCTTGACCGAGCGGCTCGCCACGCTCTTCGCTGTCTTCCTGGCGGAAGTCTTAGCGGAGCTCTTCGCGGAGCGCTTGCTCGAAATCTTGGACGAACTCTTCGCGGATTTTCGACCCGCGGATTTGCTGCTCGCTGATTTACTACCTGCTGATTTCTTACTAGCCGACTTCCTACCGATGGATTTTTTGGAAGCTGAACCCTTACTGGCCAACTTCTTTCCCGTCGTTGCCGTGTCCGCTGATTTCCTGCCGGTCGGCTTACTGTCTCCGCGCGCTTTTTCTAAGGCCGGCGCCGCGGTCAGATCTTCGATCTTCTTGCTCAGTGCCTTGATCGAGGGCAGCTTGCCGTCGGTGCGGTAGGCCGCAATCATCTCGGTAAAGACGTCGGCGGCGGCAAAGGCGATTTCCGCGACCGCAGTTTGCGTGGCTGTGCCTTCAAGCGACAAGGCATCCTCGAACTGGTGCGCCAGTTCGCTCAACTCGCGCATGCCGCAAGCGGCTGAATCGCCTTTCAAGGTATGCACCGTGCGCCGGATGCCGCGGACGATTTCCTCGTCGCCGGGCGTTTTTTCCAGCTTCAGCGCTTCCTCGTTCAGGGCCTGCAACAGTTCCTGCGAAGTCTCGAAGAAGAGCTCGCGCAGTTCCAGGCCACGTTCATCGGGGGAATTCGTCATCCGTTAATCTCTCACCTCAACCCGCTGGTAGGCTGTGCCACTGTCTTTGTGGAACATCTGGAACTTCTCGGTCAGTCCCAGCAGGCTCTCCGCGTGTCCCACGAACAGATAGCCGCCGGCATTCAGGCAGCGGTAGAACTTTTCGACCAGGCGCTTCTGCTCGGCCTCATCGAAGTACATCATCACGTTGCGGCAGAAGATCACGTCGTTGCGCTGCGGCAGGTACTCCGTTTTCAAGTTGTGAAAATCGAAGTGCACCATTTCTTTGAGCGGTTTCTTGATGGCATAGCGTTCGCCCACTTTGTCGAAGTAACGCAGACGGTAGCTATAGTCGACCATCGACATCTGGTTCTCGCTATAGAAACCTTCCTGTCCATGCCGCAACACGGAATAGGCAATGTCGCTGGCCAGAATCTCCACCCGCCACGGCGGCGGCACCAGGGGCTTTGGCAGCGGCAAGTCCATGGGCAGCGGATTGCGCAGGTAGTAGTAGGCCAAGCGCATCCGTGACCAGCATGGCCAGCGTGTAAGCTTCCTGCCCGGTGGAACAGCCCGCGCTCCAGATGCGAATGCTGAACTCCCGCCGCGAACTCTTGTGCTTGAACAGTTCTTCCAGCACGGTTTTCTGAAATAGATCCAGCTGCGCCTTGTGGCGGAAAAAGCTGGTCTCGTTGACCGTGAGGTTTTCGAGCAGCTTGGCCAGTTCGTTCTTGCCTTGCTGGCTGATCAGCAGTCGGTAGTAGGCATAAAACGAGTCAACTTTGCACTCCTTCAGCCGGCGCAGCAGCCGGTCCTGGAGGAAATGAGTGCGACGCTCGTCGAAGTGCATGCCGCACTCCTGGTAGACGAGTGTCTGCAACAGCTTTAATTCCGCTTCCGTCAGTAGAGGAGCAGGTGCCGCTCCGGATGTGCTCATGCGTTTTCTCGTTCTCGCGTAAAAGAAGAAGCTGAATTTAAAAAACTGCAGCTACCTGGTCCCAATGTCACTCACCTGGTCGTACTTACTAGACCGTTCTTACTTGGCTGCGGCGGCCTTAGCTTCGGCCCTGGCTACGGCCTTTTTCTCTCCGGGCTCGCTCTTGATCTGCAGGCTGCCCGGAGCCAACAGTTTGCTCATATCGAGCAGCACCACCAGTCGTCCGTTGACTTTGCCGAGGCCGGTCACACAGTTCAGTCCGCCATCCTGAAACACCGCCGGCGGAGCCTCCACGGCATCCGCGGGAATCTTCAATACCTCGGAGGCCGAATCCACGATCAAGCCCGCCAGCCGGCCGCCATGCTCAACCACCAGAATGCGATTCTGGCGGCGCAGCGTGGTCTCTTTTTCTCCGAACCGCTTGCGCAGGTCCATGACCGAGACGATCTTGCCGCGCAGGTTGATCACGCCCTCGAGATAATCGGGCGCATCGGGCACGGCAGTAATCTCGGGTACCCGCACGATTTCGTGCAGGGAAGTGATAGGCACGCCGTAGGTCTCGCGGCCCACCTTGAATCCCACGATATGGAGTTCACGGCTCATATTTTTCCTGGCCCCGATTGCAAGCTCCCGGGTTCAACCACGCTTCAACTATTACGACAGCGACTCTCAGTACTGCGCTCCAGCTGACGCCCGGCGCGCGTTGCCGCGGCCGGAGAAATCTCCGCCCGCCTGCCCGCGTGAAGCCTCGGCCAGCGAGAAGCGGTCGATGAATTCCTGCAGCCCGCGCGACATCTTCGACATCTGTTCCGACGATGCCGCCAGTTCGGTCGAACCGGAAGTGGATTGCTGCACCAGTTCACGCATCCGTTCCATGGCCTTGACCACGGCCTGGGCTCCGGAGGCTTGCTCTTCCACCGCCGAGTTGATTTCGTGCGTGATTTCGTTCAGCCGGGTAGTGGCGCGCGCGATCTGCGAGGAGCCATGCGATTGTTCGTTGGTGGCCGCGCCGATTTCCTGGGCGAATTTGTAGACTTCGGTGACCACGTTCGAAATCTTGCGCAGCGCCGCGTTCAGCTCGCCGCCCAGTTCCAGGCCTTCGTTCACGATGGTGGTGGAACGGTCCATGTTCTCGACCGCCTTGCGCGCTTCCTTCTGAATGCTCTGAATCAGTTCCGAAATTTCCTTGGTGGACTGCGCCGATTTCTCGGCCAGCTTGCGGACTTCGTCGGCGACCACCGCGAAGCCGAGGCCGTGCTCTCCGGCGCGGGCCGCTTCGATGGCAGCGTTCAAGGCCAGCAGGTTGGTTTGCTCGGCCAGATCGTCGATGACTTCGATGATCTTGCCAATATCGTCGGCGCGTTGCCCCAGGGCTCCAATGATTTCGCCCGAAGAGTTGATGGTGGTGTTGATGCGGTTCAGGCCGTCGGTAGCCTTTTCCATGGTCCCGATGCCGTTGTGCACTTCCTCGCGCGAGCGGTTGGAAATGTCGAGCAGCACCTTCGCCGTATCGGCAACGCGCTGAATCGAAGCCACCATTTGGTCAATCGAAGCCGAAGTCTCGCTGACGCTCGAGGCCTGCACCTGCGTGCTCTTCACCATGTTTTGCACGTTGACGCTCATCTCGTGCATGGTGCTGGTCACTTCATCAATCGCCGAGGACGCCTGCAATCCGATCTTGGCCGCGTCGTCGGAAGCGCTGGCCACCTGGTTAGAGGCACTGGCTACCTGCGACGAGGCGTCGCGTACGCTACGCACCAGCCCGGCCAGACCTTCGATCATGCGGGAGAAGGCGTTGCCCAGCGTGTCATGCGTAGACCGGGGTTTGACCTCAACCGAAAGGTCGCCGCCGGCGATGGATTCGGAGATGCCCGCCATCTCTTTAAGGTAGGTCACCATCTTGTGGAAGGTCCGGGCCAGTTCGCCGATCTCATCGTCCCTATTCAGCTCAATGTTGTGTTCCAGATCGCCGGTGTTGCCGATGCCGTTGGCTACGCTCATTAGCTTGGCGAGCGGCTCGGTAATCGCCCGGGCGGTGCGGAAGGCGATTATGATGCCCAGACACAGGGCCACCACCGTACCGACTGCCGAGATGATCACCGTCCAGCGGGCCGCCACGTCATCGGAGGTGCGGCGATCGCTCACCAGTTTGTCGTTCTCGCTCTTGGCCTCGTCGAGCAAGTCGGTAATATTCTTGACCCAGGACGACGCGTCTTTCTGTAAGTAAAAGATCTGCAGTTCGGCCACGGTAGCGTTGCCGGAGTCGACGTCTTTCCGCTTTTCGATCAGAGGCTGCGCGAATTCCTTGCCCCAGGCCTGCACCAGTTGCTGAGCCTTCGCCAGGTCGGTCTTCACCTTATCGGAGTCGGCCAGCGCCTTGCCCTCCTCCACCTTTTCGTTCAAGCCGCGCAGGCCTTCATTCATACGGTCGACTTCGCGGGTGTCGCCGCTTAGCAGGTAGTTGCTGAGGTAGAGACAGTTCTGCATCATCTGGGAGCGGACGGCGGTGATGGAGTCGGCCAGATTCGTGGAGGCCGCAGCGGCGGCTTTAGCGGCGTGCTCGCGCTGCACCGCCGAGAAGTTCACCAGAAACAGCACCAACACCATCGCAAGGATGATGCCGAAATTCGTGTAAAGCTTTTTCCCGATCGTCATTTCCGTCTCCTCCGCAGTGCGTCTGCAGTGTGTCTTAAGTGCGTCCGACTACCGCGGCTCAAACTTAAAGTCGATTACTCCCGAGGCTTCCGCCGATGCGGTTTCAAAGCGCCACTTCTTGGCGGCATCCAGCGCCGCGCTGGCCAGAACCGGATGCCCGCCCAGAATGCGTGCATCTTTCACCGTGCCATTGGGCGCGACTATCACCTCGATCTTCACCGTGCCCGATAGGTTCATCTTCCGCGCTAGTGCGGGATACTCGGGCTGCACCTTGCTCTTTGCCCGGCGGACAATCTCTTCGCTTTGGGCCTGTTGCGCCCCCACATGAATCGTGCCCATGGTCACTGCCAGAGTTAGCATCGCCAGCAGAGCCGTCACAGTTCTTCGAGACACAATTCCTCCTTGCTTACAGAGAGCCTGTTGACCCTGGCCGTGCAACGGCTGGGCCACCCCCACCTTCTTGAAAAAACGAAAGTAATGGACTGTATCTTGCGGTAAACAAACTGGTTAACCATTCGCAAAAAGAGCCTAGAACGCCCTCTCTAAATTAGATTCGTCTCACTCCAGCCGAACCCGGCCTGGTTTCTCAGGCTGAGACGGAATCTCACGCTCGTCTCGGGATTTCACACTCAGGCACCCCCGCTCGCCATTTCACTTGACTCAAATTGAGATGACAGGTACTTTCCCAATAGATTCAAGCACTTGTGAATCAGGAAACCTATTCCTCCATTGTCGGCGCAGCGCTAAGCATTTCTGGTGGCCCTCCCAGGGAGCACATTGCGTCCCCGGGCTCTGATGAGGGCTTCCAGAGGCTTCTGCATCGGCTTGCCGCTGAAGCGGTTGAATTTTCCGACGCCGATTCCTTAATCCGGCTGTTCTGCCGGGCTATGCGCCAGTTCTTCGAGGCGTCCGGCGTATATTTTTGGCGTCGCGACTCCACCGACGAACTGGTTGGAGGACAAGCCGACGGGAAGCTGGCAGAGAGCTTTGCTGGCATCCGCATGCGTCCGGATGAGAGTGCGGTTACGGCCGAGGCGGTGCGACAACGGCGCGCCATCTTCGCCAATCGTGTAGAGTCTGCGGCGTTCCCGGCCGCGGCGGAATTTGCCGCTCGCTCCCTGCTGGCAGTTCCGCTGATGGTTTTCAATGAAGTCATTGGCGCTGTTACATTTCTGCACGACTCCAACGAGGATTTCTTTAACGAAGATCTTGCCGCCAAGGCCACGATTCTGGCTGGCAAACTGGGCAGCCTGCTCGAAGCCGCCCGGCTGCGGGAGTCCTCGCATCAGGAATCCCACCGCCCCGAAACGCTGGCGGATCTCGCTCACGCCCAGCATGGCGCGCCCGATGTTTCGTCCGTAATCGAGGCGCTGGCCGATCGTCTGCGCATTCTTCTGCGCACCAAGCTGGTTTGCGTGCTGCTCCGCCGCGAAGGACCCTTTGAATTGAAGGCGGTCTCGGCGGAGACGCCGCAACTGGCGATTTCCGCCCGGGCCCGCCATGACCGGCAAACCCTGCGCTTCGCCGCCGACTTGGCCCAGCGCGCTGTGGCCGCCGGAGAGCCCATCACCCTCTCCATCGGCGCCGATGTGCACTCCCTCGGAAAGCTGGTTTCTCCGGGCATGCTGATTGCCGCTCCCTTCCGCACTTCGCGCACCCAGGGCGCAATCCTTATCTATCCGCGACCGGACGGCCCGCGATCGGACGGAATGTTTAGCCCAGAAGAGAAGGCGCTTGTGGCGGGAATTGCCGGCTTCGGCGCAGTGGCTGTTGCGCACGCGGAGCTCCATGCCAGCGCTCACGCGCAAGCGCACGAATTGCAGCAACTGCTGGAGATTTCCTCCGAACTCAGTTCGAGCCACAATCTTGAGCATCTTCTGCAGGTTTTTGTGCGCCGGGCGTCTGATTTTCTCGGCTTCGGGCGCTGCTTCGTCGCGCTCGATCAGGATGGCCAGTTTCAGGTCCGCTACGCAGTCGAGAAGGGAGAGTCGCGGGTTACGGAAATGCTGTTCCCCGAAGGCGTGGCCACTCGCGCCCTGCGCGCCAAGGAAGTGTTCTGCACCGACGAGGCTAGCCGCACACCCGGAATCAACCTCGACCTGGTCACGAAATACAAAGTTCACCAATTCCTCGCCGTGCCTCTGCTGGGTACGAGCGGCGTGGTTCTGGGCATGTTCGGACTTCTCGACCGTCTCGACGGCACCGGAATCTCGCAGGAAGACATTCGCCGAGCCCGGGCTCTGTCGAGTCACGCCGCATTCGTGATCGAAGCCGCTCGCAGTCTGCACCTCTCGGAGCAGAAGCGGCGGCGCGCCCAGGCCCTGATTGAACTTGCCGGCGAAATTGATGGCACTCTGCGCTTACCCGAGTTCGCGCAACGGTTGGTCTCGCGGACTGCGGAACTGACCGGAGCCCGCGCCGGCTTGCTGGCTTTACCGCACGAGGAACGCTGGCAGATCGCAGCGGTGCATTCCGGCATCGAAGCCGTGGCAAAGACTTCCTCCGCTCTCGCTTCATCACTGCCGGAACGCGGCCTAAGTCGAGGTATCGAACGTGGTATGGATCGTGGTCTCGATCGTGGGGTCGGCACGGCTCTGGCCGAGTTTGTCTCCCGCCATACCGAGACGGTCATTTCCGGGTCTGCGGAACAGATATTGGGCCCGGAAGCTGCCTCCAGTCTGAACTGGGCCGCTTGCACCCTGGTGCGCCTGCCCGGCGCCAACGGGGAGCTGGCCGGACTCCTCTGCCTTTCCGGACGCTCCGCTCCGCTAGCCGAGGAAGACCGCATCTTCCTCGAGAGCATGGCAGGCCACGCCGCGAAGGCGCTCGAGAATGCCCGCTTGTTCACGCGCGTCGAGCAGGCCAATCGGCATTGGATGGAAATCTTCGACGCCATCACCGACTTCATCGTAGTGCACGACCAATCCGACAAAGTTCTGCGCGTGAATCGCTCGTTAGCCACGATGATCGGCGTCCCTCCCACGGAATTGATCGGCATGGATATGCGGGCGCTCATGGCCCTGAACAGCGATAACGCGTCGTACTCTTGTCCTTTCTGCCGCGCCATGGCAGACGACTCCGATGAATTCGACCACCCGGTATTCGATCGCACCTATCTGGTTTCCACCTCGCGGGTGCAGGGCGCACCCGATGACGGTCCGCAAACTATTCATGTTTTGAAAGATATTTCCGACCGGCGCGAGGCCGAGCGCCGTTACCGCGAACTGTTCGACAACATTCAGGAAGGACTATTCTTCAGCACGCCGGGCGGACGCTTTATTGAAGTCAATGACGCCATGGTGCGGATGCTGGGCTACAGCAGCCGCGAGGAATTGCTGCAGATCGACACTTCCACGCAGCTCTATCTTTCTCCCGGCCAGCGCGAGCGCCACTCGGAAATGCTGAAGGACAATGGCAACGTGCGCAATTTCGAAGCGACTTTGCGCCGCAAGGACGGGTCGCCCATTCATGTCCTGATCAACGCCTTCGGGCTGTACGACAATATGGGCCGCCTGCTGCAGATTCGCGGATTGATGCTCGATGTGACCGGCCTGCGCACCTACCAGTCCGAACTGCACCGCGAGCGGGATTTCTCCAGCGAAAATTCTCAATCAACACCCAAAGCCTGATTCTGGTTGCGGATACCGCGGGCCTGATCAGCTATGCCAACCGCCGCTGGTATGACGCGGGATTCGAAGCAGCGGGAACTGCTGGGGCGTCCCTTGCTGGAACTGGCCGCGCCTGGTTTTGCCGGCTCCCTGGCCGATGCGCTGCAGAGCACTCTGAACAGCCAGCAAGTCGACAATCTGGAATTGGAAATCGTACGCGGCAACGGCATTGCCGGAAAGTTTTCGGCCAATCTCAGCCCCATGCGCGATGAGCAGGGCACTGTGACCAGCATCGTGGTGGTGCTGACCGACATTACCGATTCGGCCGTGCTGCGCGACAAATTAGTGCACGCCGAGAAAATGGCGGCTGTCGGGCAATTGGTCTCCGGTGTCGCCCACGAAGTGAACAATCCGCTCACCGCGATTCTTGGATTCGCCGACCTGCTGATGGAGAATCCTGATCTGCCCGAAACCGCCCGCAAAGACATGCGCGTGATTCTGCAGGAGGCGCAGCGCACCAAGCAGATCGTGCAGAACCTGCTCAGTTTTGCCCGCCAGATGCCGCCGCAGCGCAGTGCCGTGCAATTGAACGCGATCCTGCGCCGGACCATGCAATTGCGGTCCTACGACTTCACCAGCCACGGCGTCGATATCGTGGAACATCTCGATGAAGGACTGCCCGATGTCATGGGCGACGCGCACCAGTTGCAGCAGGTCTTTCTCAACATCCTGAACAATGCCTACGATGCGGTTCATGAAATCGGCCGTCCCGCGCGCATTGAGATCATGTCCACCAAAGCCGGAGACGCGGTCGAAGTTTCGTTCCGCGACAACGGCAACGGAATCTCGCATCCCGACAAGATTTTCGACCCGTTCTTCACCACGAAAGAGGTCGGCAAGGGAACCGGCCTGGGCCTAAGCATTTGCTACGGCATTCTGAAGGAACACGGGGGAGAAATCCTCTGTCACAACAACACGGACGGCCGGGCGCAACATTTCATTGTCCGCCTGCCCGCAGCGCCGCACACCGCATCCTTAGGTGTGGCGGCAGGAGTGATACAACCATGAGCCTACCCGCCCTCAGACCCCAGTCTTTTGCCGGTGCTGCTCATCGAGGATGAGCCCGCCGTCATGGCCTACGTTCAAGCCGCACTGGAACGCAGCGGATATCCCGTCGTCTGCTGCGAGTCCGGAGTGGACGCCCTGCGCTTGCTCGAGAACGGGAGCTTTCTGGGCGTTGTCTCCGACATGCGCACGCCCGGCGGAGTCGACGGCGGCCAGGTGCACGCCTGGCTTGCCCGCCACCGCCCCGATCTGGCTTCGCGCATCATTTTCATTACCGGCGACATCGCGAATGAAGAGACTGTCGCAACCCTGCAGCGAAACCGGCGCCCCTTGCGTGGAGAAACCTTTCCGCGTGCAGCAGTTTATCGATGTGGTCGCGAAGACTTTTGGGAAGGCCGAGTGAATAACGCCGGCAGTAAAGAAGATCTTCGCATTCGCCTGCTGATCGTCGACGACGAGCAGAGCATTCGCAAACTCTGCGTCACCGTCGGCGAGGCGCTCGGCTTTGTCTGTCTGGAAGCGGAGAGCGGCGAGTCGGCGCTGGCGCTGCTCGAAGAGCAATCCGTCGCATATGGTGCTGACCGACATGGTCATGCCGCACATGTCGGGGCTGGAATTCCTGGAGAAAGTAAAGAAGCTGCTGCCGCGCACCGAAATTGCGCTCATGACCGGACACGGGTCGATTGAAACCGCGGTGCAGGCCATGAAACTCGGCGCTTACGACTACATCACCAAGCCGTTTTCGCCGCTCGAAGAACTGCGGCTGTTCCTGCGGCGCATGGCGGAAAAAATCCGCCTGGTCGAGGAAAACGAATTCCTGCGCCAGCGCATGGATTCGGAAACCGCGGTGCACGGCATCATCGGCTCCTCGGCACAAAATTCAGGATGTGCTGCGCATGGTGGCGCGCCTGAAAGATACACGGACTCCGGTGCTCATCTATGGCGAAAGCGGGACGGGCAAAGAGTTGGTGGCCCGCGCCATGCATTTCCGCGGCGCTTTTTCCAGTCGGCCTTTCGTTGCTGTCGACTGCGGATCGCTGGTGCCCACGCTGATTGAAAGCGAGCTCTTCGGCTACGAAAAAGGCGCTTTCACCGGAGCCCTGAAATCGAAGCAGGGACTATTCCAGGCTGCCGATGGAGGCACCATTTTCCTCGACGAAGTCGGCGAACTGCCTCTGGAATTGCAGGCCAAACTGCTGCGCGTGTTGCAGGAAAAAGAAGTTCGCCCAGTGGGCAGCAACCAGAGAATTAAAGTGGACGTGCGCGTGATCGCCGCCACCAACCGCGATCTCGAAGCCGCCTACAAAAACGGAACCTTCCGCAAAGATCTTTACTTTCGGCTGAACGTCGTGACCCTTTATGTTCCCGCCCTGCGCGAGCGCCGCAGCGACACTCCCATGCTGGTGCACTGGTTCCTCGAACGCTACGCCCCCGGCGCAGAGTTGCACGTCACCAGCGCCGCGATGAAGGCCCTGATGCAATACGACTGGCCCGGCAACGTGCGCGAACTGGAAAACTGCGTGGAGCGCGCCGTCGCGCTGGGCAACGGACAGATCATCGACCTCGGCGACCTTCCTCCGTCGATTGCCTCAGGCTCGCGGCAGGATCGAGCGGAGCCGTACACGAGCCGGTCCGGACGCAGGAATTCTCGGCTTCGCATATCGCCAAGCCGCCCGTGCTCGATCCCGATCTCGCCGCGGCCCAAGCCGCAGCCGAATCCCCGCGGATCTCCGCTCTCGACCACCGATCTCGAAGACATCGAACGCGCCACCATCCAGCGCGTCTTCGAGCAAGTCAAAGGCGACAAAGCCCTCGCCGGGCGCATGCTCGGCATCAGCCGCGCCACGCTATACCGAAAGCTCAAGCGCTACAACATCGGCATGGGATCGTCCGGCTCGGGACCGTCTAGCCATACGCTGCAGTGATGCCGAAATGCCCCCCTCAAGCCAAAAGCGGGCTTGATATGGACCAGCCGTCCCGCTGAAACCGCGTAACCAGAGCTGATCGGCGAGCCGTTTTACGCCGCCGCCGTGGCTTTTTGAACCGCATTTGCGGCGGCACGGATTACATCGATCACCACGTCCGGATGGGAGAGCATGGGAACGTGGCTGCTATCGACCTCCGTCGTAGTGGCGCCCATCCGCTTGGCAACGAACCGCTCCATGTCGGGATGCACGGTATGGTCGTTCTTGCCGACAATGTACCAGCTTGGCTTCGTCTTCCAAGCGGTTCCCCCGGCCTTCGCCCCGAACAAGTCGGGTTTGGGGACGCCCTGAGTTGCCCAAACGAGCTTCTGGTCTTGCGCCGAAAGATCTCCGCAAAAATACTTCGTGCCCTCGGGACGCAGCCAGATCCGTCCATCCACGACTTCGATGTGGGAGAACACGTCCGTCGTCGGGAAGTTCGACTGCTGCGTCTGAGATGTTTCGTCGGCATCCGGCGCGAGGGCGCAGATGTAAACCAGGCCGGCAACGCGATCGTCGACTCCGGCGCCTGTGATGACGCTTCCGCCGTAGGAGTGACCGACGAGGATGACAGGGCCGCTGACCCGGCCAATCGTTGCTTTCACCAAAGCGACGTCCTCTGCCGTTGTGTTGAGGCCGTACTGCGCTGTAAGACACTCATACCCCTCCGCCTGAAGGGGAACGATCAGCTTCCTGAAGCACGAGCCGTCGGCCCAGAGTCCATGACAGAAAACGATGCTCGGTTTGGTTTGCGTAGATTTCATTTTGTTCTCCTTGAGTGTTTTCACGTACTCCGGCTTCGGCGGGACCGCACACCGAAGGCGCGTTCCACTCTAGGTTCAAACCTCACAGCTCTCTTGCAAAATCTTGCTGGTTTTGTCGTTTATTGCCTAAGAATTGATCGCACCAAGAGGCGCGACTGTGGAATGCCGCCGCCATCTTCCTGGGCTGACGCCGACGAGTTGATGAAATGCGCGCGTGAAGGCTGCCTGGTCATTAAATCCCGACTGAATCGCAATGTCGATCAGCGACATGCCGGTCTGGCTCATCAGTCGTTTGGCGTGGTCAATGCGATGCTGCATCAACCACTGGTGAGTGGACGTACCGAAAGAGGTTTTGAAGGAACGGGCAAAGTGGCTGACGGAAAGTCCGCATTCATGAGCCAGATCCGCAAGCCCGATCTGCCCGTCCAGGTTTTCTCTTAGAAGCTCACTTACTCGTCGCTTCTGCCAGGGCGCCAGTCCACCACGATATGTCTTGCTTGCACTGAGCGACGGCGCATACCGTTGCGTTACATGAGCGCAAAACAGAAGGCGGAAATGATCGAGGAAGAGTTCACAAAAAATCTGTCGACCGCTTAGAGATGGCAGCAGCATCAGTGTCATCTGATTGAGGACTGGGTCGGGGGTTCCGTGCTGGCATCGAAGACTCTCAATGCTCGACAGACGGGCGTCATCGGTAAACCCATCCAGTGTCGAACGGGGAACATGATAGTGGACCCAGTCAACCGGACCTCGATTGCGCACCCGAGGGTTAGCCTCCAAGTCGTAAATCCCGACACTTCCGGCCGGCCACGCCGTGATTCGAGAATAGCGGTCATCCACCCAGATTTCGCACCCTTGGCTGCATGCCGGTGTCAGATGTACGGATACGACGAATGATTTCTCGCGCGGAATGGATGCAGTCTGATCGGGGAGACCGTTCTGCGAGGTCAAACGAGTGATCGCAATCTGTGGCTTTGAAGGCGGACATATGACGAGGCTGGGGGCTTTCCCCAAACGAAAATACTTCGCCATTTGCCTCCCATAAGCGGCAGGCTCTTGAAGTTCACTCGTCATACAATGTAGGTCCTGGAATGCCGGCGCCATTTTCCGGGGCTGACGCCGACGTGTCGATGGAACGCGCGCGTGAACGCTGCCTGATCATTGAATCCCGACTGAATCGCGATGTCGATCAACGACATGCTGGTCTGGCTCATCAGTTGTTTAGCATGGTCAATGCGATGCTGCATCAACCACTGGTGAGCGGATGTACCGAAAGAGGTTTTGAATGAGCGGGCAAAGTGGCTGACGGATAGTCCGCATTCGCCCGCAACGTCAGAAAGCCGGATCCGGCCATGCATCCTCTCATGAAGAAGTTCCGACGCTCGGCGTTTCTGCCACGGCGCGAGACCTCCCTTTGAACGCGGCGCTATTTTCTGGAGCACGCCATAACGCTGGATAAGGTGTGCTCCGAGAATGAGGCTGAAACGATCGAGAGCCAGAATAGAGAGACGGTCCTTACGCCCAAGGAACGGAACGATGCTCTTGGTGATCTGGGCCACAACCAGATCGTCTTCGAGCACTGCCAGGCGATAGTCCCCAACGCGGCCAAAACCAAGGTCCTCGGCAATGTCATCGAGCCCCCTGCGAGGGACAGAATAGTGAACGTAATCGAACGCACTCCCTGCCCAGCACTTAGGCTGCGAATCGAAATCAATGACATTGGAGCGAAACGGGTGAACGATGGATGTAGGAATGAGTTTATCCGCCGTCCATACCTGGTAGCTCGATGACGGCAGAGACTTAAGCGAGGTCGATACTAGCAAAGCGGGGACGGGCGATAGCTTTGTGATGCGGTCAGGAAGCCCAGCGGGAGATTGGAGCCGGGTGATTGTAAAAGTTCCCGCAATGCGAAACTGCGACGGAACGGAGGACTTGCCGTCCAATCGAATGAACGTAGTGAAGGGAACCTCAGGCGAGGTCTGCGGCATCGTATCTGCCTTCGGCGAAGCGTTCTTATCCATCGCGACCTCCGCTGCGCGACAACTGGTCGTCCACATAATGACAGGTTCCAGTCGGGACTGCATCGTACAGCTTTGCTGCAGTAAGGGACTGAGGGTTGGATGTGAGACGCGCGTCTCAGGCTGAGACGGGAATGCCCTCGTAGTTCATTCACCCCGTTGCAACCGGCTTCTATCCCGCTGAAAATACGCTCACATCAGTGCTAGACCTTCCGTTCCCAGAGATGGCTGCCGTGTTGCTCCTCCTTTTCTGAACCGCGGAATCTGGCTCCCCACAGCTCTTCCTAACCGGGAAGAGGGGAGCCCAACCGCATTTAACGTCAGCAAAACGAGTCTGGGTCGAACGAGTCTGGTTCGAAGAAGTCTGGGTCGAACGAATCTAAGACGGGGGAAATCGCTTGGCGCAACAAGCCACAGGAATGGCACGCAGCGCGCAGAACGCCAGTACCGTGGCGGGACTTGCCCGTTTCTTCCCCGAGGCCTCGCCCGTGCGCATGCCGGTGCAACTGGCCCGCGTCCTGCCGGGCAGCGATCCCGCTGCCGCTCGCTTTGCCGAAAGTATCGTCATTGAATTTGGCACTCCCCGCGAAGTTCTGTTCGAGTGCAACACGCCGCTGGAGTTCGGCGACGATCTTCACCTGCGCAACTCCGACAGTTCGTTCGATGTGGCTGTTTCGGTGGTCGCAGTGCAGTATCAGCCCGGCAAAACCGTCGTGGCCGCGCGCTTTCGAGGGGAAGTTCCCAACTGGATCGTGAAATCATGACTCCTACAACACCCGTACAAGATCTGCCCACACAATGGAAGTCCGCCCGGCGGTTACATCCCATCTATTCCGAACTGGCGCGCGAGTTCGCCATCGAGCTGAAACCCTGCGCCGAGCTGGAAGCGGGCGTCGAGACGCCCGAAAAAGATGTGGTCGAACAAGCCAACCACTGGTTGGAACAAATGGACGAACTGGTCCAGGTGCACCAGTTGCGCCAGTTCCTGCAAACCAGTTCGCTCGCGAACGAGCAAGGGCTGGAGAGCCTGATCGAGCACTTCCTGGCCAAGCCGGTTAAAAGCGACATCATCCGCGACAAGATTGATTTTCTGCTGGTGCAATATTTCAGCCAGCTCGCACCTTCCGGCGTGACCGACGCCGAAGTGGATCTTGCCTATGTGGCCAAGGCGCTGAAGCCGGTGCTGGGTGAAGTGGAACTGAAACCTCCGGTCTGGCTCAACGCCTTGGACCGCGTGCTGGAATCGTCCCGAAAATGCCGTTCGCTGGACGAGCTTTTGCATGGCGGCATTCTGGAGCAGGGACGCAAAGCCAAGGGCCAAGCCGGCGACTTGTTCTATCTGCCGGTCGCCATGGTGGCTTTCACCCGCTTCGGATACCTCATGCGGCGCTCTTTCTTTCGCTTGATGCTGGGTGATCTGAACGGGATTCTTGACGGTCTGACCGAACTCGAAGAGAAAGGCGTGCAGACCATCGACTGCCGCCGCGCTCAGTTTTCCGCGCAGGAGCCGATCATTCGCTTGCGCGTGATTTGCCAGTCCTGGAAGGTAATGTTTCAGGCTGAGTATTCCTCGGGGCAACCGTTGCGCATGCTGGTCGATCTGCGCGCCTCGGTCGAGCACGCGCTCGGTCGCGGCAAACCTGCCGAATCGGAAGTCAAAGCCGCACTCGCCGCGAAGGCGGTGCCAGCAGTGAAGCCCGCCGCGAAACCGGCGGTCCCTGTCACAGCGAAACCCGCCGCTGCGGCTGCCGCCGCGGGGGTCTCGAGGCCAGTGACTAAGGCCGCGGTCATGCCCTCGGCGAAGCCGCAGGCCGAGCCCAAAGCGGCCAGCGCCGCTGAGACCGAATTCGAGGTTTCGAGCACGCCCGGCTGGGATCCAGAGTCCCCGTCGCCGTCAAAGAAGAAATGAACTGTTCGCACAGTTGAGGTTTCGAGCTGGATCGACAGAATCGCCGAGTTATGGGCGAAGAGGAAGTTTGGACGTGCAGGCGCCAACCGTACTGATCATCTCCGACGAAGTCGATTTCTCGCGCCGCATCACGGCGCGCTGGCAGATGGAGCGCAACGTTCCCACGTTCACGCTGCTGAGCGGAGAGCTGTGGCCACGCTTCGCTGTCGATGTATTCGACGTGGCCCTGGTCGGGGAGTTGCGGCGCGATCTTCTCTCGGTGGTTCTGGAACCCCTGCATTCGACCGGCCAGCCGATTTTCTGCGTTTGCCAGGATACAGCCACCGCCCAGCTGGTGCACGAACGCTGGCCTCGTATTTCGATTCTGCGTAGCAGCGATCTTCGTAGCAACGACCTGCTGAACAACGAACAATGGCTCGATACGCTAGTGTTGGCCGCCGCCGAAGCGGTGCACCGCTCGCGCGCCGAATCCCGCGCCCGCGCCGCAGAGTCTGCTTGCGCAACGCTTGATCGTCAGGCGACGCTGGGCCGCTACATGGTGGAAATGCGGCACAACTTGAATAACGCTCTGACTTCGGTGCTGGGAAACTCCGACCTGCTGCTGCTGGAGCCCGGTAGTCTGTCGGCCCAGACTCGCGCCCAGATCGAGACCATTCGCAATATGACGCTCCGCATCCATGAAATCATGCAGCGCTTTTCTTCCTTGGAAAAGGAGATGAACGTGGTCGCGCAGCAGGCCGAACAGGATTCCGGTAAGTCGTACGCGGCGCTGGCGGGCAGCTAAGAACTGGCAACTGAACACTGGCAGCTGGCTACTGAATTTTGATCCTCCCCTTGTAAGACGCGGATTGTATGGCGCCGAGACCGAAACGGCTCGAGCGAAAATGTTTCGGCGCATCCGTATTGCGCACCCTCGTTGAGGGAAGGATTTATGCATAGACTGATGGCAGGCGTTACCATTCTCGAGCACGAACTCTCCGAGCTGCGCCTGCTGGTCGAGCGCCAGACGGGAATTCTGCTCGATTGTCCCAACAGCGCTTTAGCCGCCCACGTGGCCGAATATCTGGAGAGCCAGGAACTGGAATCTCCCGCCGCGCTGCTCGACCGACTGCGCGCTTCCGATCGGGATCCGTCCGTGCTGCCCATGTTTCTGGACGGCGTGCTGAACGTCAATACCGGTTTCTTCCGTCATCCCGGGGCCATGAATGCGCTGGCCCGGCAGGTGATTCCACAACTCTACGGTCGCAAATCGAACGACGGTCCCAGCACGCTGCGCATCTGGAGCGCAGGTTGTGGCACGGGCGAAGAAGCCTATTCGATTGCCATGGCGCTGTGCGAAGCGCCGGCTGGGGCGAACGGAAATGGCACAAACGGAAATGGTGCTGGCAATGGCTCGAACGCCGCCTCAAACAATGGCAACGTCAGCAAGGACGCCAGGGAAAAAAGCAGCCGCAATGGCGGCATAGCGGAGAATCGTGGCGCGGCTTCGGCCGGGCAGGGAATCGGATCGGGAATCAAAGACTGGTCAATTCACATCGTCGGCAGCGACCTGCTACCGTCGGCCATTGAAGTTGCCGAACGCGGCCTGTATCCGCAGTCGGCGCTGACGGGATTGCCTCCGGCCGCAATTCGCGCCTGCTTCTCGAAAATCGGCAGCCCCAACGGGGGCTCGAATGGCTCTGCGGACGCTTCGCACACCGGAGCCACAAACGGCTCCGGCTATGCTTCGCCAAACGGCACATCGAGCAATGGCCCGAACAATGGTTCGAACAACGGCGCGCACCTGCTGGTCAAGCCGCGCCTGCGCAGCCTGGTCACCTTCACCACCATGAACCTGACCAAGCCGGTCTACATCGGCCGCTTCGATTGCATCTTCTGCATGGACGTCCTGCCGCACCTCTCCCGCGTGCAGCGCACCGCCCTCATGGAACGCCTGCATCTCTATCTCGAACCCGGCGGATACTTGTTCCTCAGCCAAACCGAAAAACTCCAAGCCCCCAACCTGAACTTCCGCTCCGAAACCTTCGACGGCTACACCTTCCACCGCAAACCCCTGGCCGCCAGCGCGGCTTACGGCCGGTAAATAAGCGCGTGGAGCGGCGGACGCCCTCGTCCGTCGGCGTGGAGCATCTCCCTATATGGGGACAGTGGCGCCACTGCCAGGGCCACCCCTGCGTTCGCTGAGTGCTGAAGGTCGGATTGTCTATTCTGTCTATTTTGTCTAGAATGGACAAATGAAGACTGTCTCAGCCACCGATGCCAAACAGCGCTTCGCTGCTCTCATTGACGCGGCTCAACGGGAGCCGGTCCGGGTCCGCCGCCAAAATCGCGACGTCGCCGTCATCTTATCGGCAGAAGAATATGATCGGATTCGAGGCGCGAACATCGACGAACTCGACCGTCTTTGCGAGCGCGTCAGCAAACAAGCGGCTAAGCGCGGCTTGACCGATAAGATCCTCGCCGATCTGCTCAAGGACTGATGCGCGATCCCAAGCGCATCGTAGTCGATACCAATGTTTTCGTCAGCCGGCTCCTGCGCTTTGACTCGGTTCCCGGACGCGCGGTCAAAAGGGCCCTCCACGACGCCGTTCTGCTCGTATCTCAGGCGACAATGAGCGAACTGGCTGACGTTCTAGCGAAAGCCAAGTTCGATCGTTACGTCACCCTTGAACAGCGCTTGCAATTCATCCGGCTCATCGCACATACCGCAGAAGTTGTTCCCACCATTCACCCAATCCGCGAATGCCGCGACCCGAAAGATGACAAGTTCCTGGAAGTGGCGTTGAATGGCAGGGCCGACGTCATCGTTACCGGTGACGTGGATCTGCGGGCGCTGCATCCGTGGCGGGGGATTGAGATTCTCACGCCTTCGCTGTATTTGAAACAGTAGATTCGCTTGCAGCGGATTACGGGGTGGTCGTTGCGGCCTTTTCGCGAGCATTCCGATGAGCATCTTCCAAGGCCTCGGCGCGTCTCATGTCCATCGCATGAAAGAGGTCAAGCAGAGCAGACGCTAGCGACAGGCACTGCCTGCCGTCTGCCTCTTGAAAGTCGATCTTGCCATAGTGCACGAAATCGTTCCGTCTATCGAAAAACCGCCCCTGGAAAAAGTCTTTAATCGATGTTGCCGGGTCATAATCGATCAACGCGGGCTTTAAGAGATCCATTCTCAGACGGGCGAACTCATCGAAGGGCCGACGTGTCAGGAATCGAGACAGTTCGTCCAGTCGCTTCCCAATCGATCGCATATTTGCCCATTCGTCCTGCCAATGTTTCCTGTCTTCTGGTGTTTGATTCCCAAGGATTTTTCCAGAATCGATCCCTCTCCACTTGAGGAACAAATGGGCGGTTTCTGCCTCAACAGCGACCGCGCTCAGCAGTATCGCGAGCGTAACGTCGCCATTTCCCAGCTCTTGTCTTGCACGTTCCACTAGTAGAAGAGTGACTATATTGCGAAAAGGCCAATTGTTGTAAGGCCGAGCGCCGCACTTCGGGCACTGGGAGTAATCTGGGAGGTTGCCGCTACTCACGTCCAAACCAAACCTGTCGCCGCAAGCCGGACAGACAATTGGAATTGAGAGTTTCATTGACGCGAGTATAGCGCGGGCTATACTCGCGTCGGTGCTATCACGCGAACAAAAACTCCTTGGTTCTCAACTCCTTGATCGCGTCCCTCAGCTTCGCCGCCTTCTCGAACTCAAACTTCTTCGCCGCCTCGCGCATGTCACTTTCCAGATTCGCGATGTAAGCATCGACGTCTTCCTGCGACTTGAACTCCGGCATGCCCGCGGCCTCGCCGGCAGTCAGGTCGGCATAATCCGCGGCTACGATTCCCGCCAGCGTCATGTCCAGCGGACGCACAATCGACTCCGGCGTGATTCCGTTCTCTTCGTTGTACGCCGTCTGAATGGCGCGCCGCCGCGAGGTTTCATCCATGGCGCGCTTCATGGAATCCGTATGACGGTCCGCATAAAGAATCGCGCGCCCGTTCAGATGCCGCGCACAGCGCCCAATCGTCTGAATCAGCGATCCCGTCGACCGCAGAAACCCTTCTTTATCCGCATCCAGAATCGCCACCAAAGAAACTTCCGGCAGATCGAGTCCCTCGCGTAGCAGGTTGATGCCGATCAACACATCGAACTCACCCTTGCGCAGATCGCGGAGAATCTTCACTCGCTCCAGCGTCTCGATTTCCGAATGCATGTAGCGGCACTTCACGCCAACTTCGGCGTAGTACTCAGCCAGATCTTCCGACATGCGCTTGGTCAGCGTGGTCACCAGCACGCGCTCGCCCAACTCCACACGAGCGCGAATCTCGTGCAGTAGATCGTCAATCTGCCCCTTCACCGGACGCACTTCCACCGGCGGATCAATCAGCCCAGTCGGCCGGATAATCTGCTCTACCACGACGCCCGCCGATTTGGTCAGCTCATACGGCCCCGGCGTCGCCGAAACGTAGACGAGTTGATTAGTGCGATGTTCAAATTCCTCGAACGTGAGCGGACGGTTATCCAGCGCCGAGGGCATGCGAAAGCCATATTCCACCAAAGTTTCCTTGCGCGAGCGGTCGCCCGCATACATGCCACGCAACTGCGGCACCGTCCCATGCGACTCGTCGATAAACATCAGAAAATCGCGCGGAAAATAATCCAGCAGCGTCGGTGGAGGCTCGCCCGGCAGCCGTCCCGTAAAGTGCCGCGAATAATTTTCGATCCCGTGGCAGAAGCCCATCGCCTTGATCATTTCCAGATCAAACATGGTCCGCTGATGAATGCGCTGCGCCTCCACCACTCGCCCCTGCTTCTCCAACTCAACTTCCCACCACGCCAGTTCCGTCTTGATCGACGCCACCGCCGACGCCCGCGTCTCATCCTTCATCACATAATGCGTCTTGGGATAAATCGGCAGCCGCATGTATTTCTGCTTCACCGTCCCAAACAGCGGGTCAATTTGCGTGAGCGAAGAAATCTCGTCGCCCCACAATTCAATGCGATACGCCATGTCGTCGTAAGTCGGGAAGACCTCGATCACATCGCCGCGCACGCGAAACGTCCCGCGCCGGAAGTCAGTGTTCGTCCGTTCGTAGAGAATGTCGACCAGCTTGTGCGTAATGTCTTCGCGCTTGATCTTCTGGCCCTTCTCCAGAAACAGCATCATCCCGTAATACGCTTCCGGCGAGCCGAGCCCGTAGATGCAACTCACCGAAGCCACAATCAGCGCATCGCGCCGCTCAAATAAAGACCGCGTCGCCGAAAGCCGCAGCTTGTCGAGTTCATCATTGATGGTCGCTTCTTTTTCAATATAGAGATCGGCGGCCGGGACGTACGCCTCAGGCTGGTAGTAGTCGTAATACGAAACGAAATATTCGACCGCATTGTGCGGAAAGAAATTCTTAAACTCGTGATAAAGCTGCGCCGCCAGCGTCTTGTTATGCGCCATCACCAGCGTCGGACGATTCGCCGCCTCAATCACCTTGGCCATGGTGAACGTCTTGCCCGACCCGGTAACGCCCAGCAAAACCTGATGCTGCTCGCGGTCATACACCCCGCGCAGCAAGGTCTCGATGGCGCGTCCCTGGTCCCCCTGCGGCTTGTAACTGGAAACGAGTTTAAAGTCCATAAAAGAAGCTCTTAGCTTTAAGCTCTTGGCTCTTAGCCACCCCATGCGGGACCGGGTCTTTGGCCCGGTCATGCCGAGCAAAGCTGCTCGGTTTCGCCGGCAGTCTCACAAGAGTGAATTTCACCGCCAGAGAATCTTTCTATTATAACGTCCGGTCAAACGGTTGCGAGAGCAGGCGTCGCTACTTGTGTAGTTCGATGGAGATTAAGTGCGGAGGGTCGGATTTATTTGTAGATTCTACATATTCAACCTTGGCAGACCTGTTTTCCAGATCGCCGCAGGGGTTCAGATTGCCGCTGGGCTGAAAGCCGAGGGCAGTAAATTGAATCTTGTAGTAGTTGTCGCTATGCAGCGCGAGCGTCTTGGTACCGGACGTCACGGCCAAGTCGAGATCGGGGGTGTCGCAATGCACATTCTTCAGCACTCCCACTACGAATCGATGAGGCCCACTGGGGACGAAGTCTTTTCGCTGAGCGAGATGCGGTACATCGCTCACGGTCGCAGCACTTGTTACCGTACCGGTGCTGGAGATTTCATTCATCTCCTGATTCCGCTGCCGTGACTGTTCCACCGCCGCTGCATACGCCTCGGCATTCCTTAACATGTTGTCGACCGCCGCCATTTCCTCCGGAGTCTTGGCCAACTTTCCAGCCGCCCGGAGAACCTCGATGGCATTCTTGCCCTGTTGCATTCTCATCAGAACGTTGGCCACATTGATGCGGTAGCCGGCATTGGACGGGTCGAGTGACACTGCGGTTAATCCCATCATGTGCGCCTCTTCCAGATTGCGGCCGCGCATCGCCAGAAGAACCGCCAGCCGGTCGTAAGCTGGCGCAAACGACGGATTTAACTTGATGGCGGTTCGCAGGCTGCTCTCTACCTGCGCCTCGTCCGCTGGCGAGACGTCACTCTTCATTGACATTGCGGCGAAATAGTAATGGGCAAGAAAACTCTGGGAATCGAGTTGCACCGCCTGAGCGTACCGCTTGCGGGCTTCCTCCAAATGGCCCTGACGATATTCCAGGTAACCCATCGTCTCCTGCGCCGAAACATTCTGCGGGTCTTCCTGCAGTACGTTGGTGAGAAGCGCCTGCGCATCCGCAGTCCTGCCGTTGTAGGCCAGAAAATCCGCCCGCACGGCTTCGGATTGCGCCGGGGTCAACGCCTTTGCCTGAAACG
The DNA here is from genome assembly GCA_963758005.1 of uncultured Acidobacteriota bacterium. Classification (GTDB taxonomy): domain Bacteria; phylum Acidobacteriota; class Terriglobia; order Terriglobales; family Acidobacteriaceae; genus Sulfotelmatobacter. The sequence continues at coordinate 107,359 of CAVWTR010000013.1, read as the reverse complement.
CCGAGTCATCCACACTGGTGGTCATCGGCGCGTTGACATAATGAAACGAATTCTGCCGGACATAGCCCTCCAGCGCATTTTGCAACAGCTTCAAGTCCCCGAAAGCGCGCGTGGCCGCAGTCACTGGATCCATGTTTTGCTGGACGTTTTGCTGAACGTTTTGCTGAACTAAGTCCATATAGTCGGGCAACCGGTGAGTCTTTTCTTCGCGATCTTTAAACATGAGGTAGTGAACCAGCGCCCACGACTCCGCATAAAAAATCGATCCTTTGTTTTCCTCATGGTAATAGGGAGATTTCTCGTCGACGGTAAACAGAGTCGCAAGCGGCAGCAACTTACTCTGCTTCAGCAGTGCCAGGTTTTCCGCGCTCGGTTCGCCGAGCGAAACGTCTTTCTCGTGGATGTCAGAGTTCTGATAAAACTCGGCCAGCCCCTCATTCAGCCACAACGGCATCCACTCGGCCGACTTGCTCAACAACAAGTGCGTGTATTCGTGGTACACCACCGAGTAAGGGTGGTCGCCCGCAGCGTCCAGTCGCATCAGAACGTAATTCTTGTCGGGAGCCCGTAGGAACAGCCCACCCAGTTTCAACGATCCCTTGGCCAGATACGCCTGAGGCTCGAGCGCGTTGAAGTCCTTTTCGTCCTTGATGGCCAGTACGATGATGGGCGATCCGGGATCGATCTGCAGTTTCGGAAAGGCAATCTGAAACACCGATCGCATGCGCTCAAACTGGTCGGCGGCGCGCCGCCCCTGTTTTTCGTTGGAGTTGGTGACCACCACAAAGTGCGGGCTGCGCACTTCGATCCAGGTCTCGGCCTTGTCGCGCGCGGGAGCGAGCGCGGCCGTTAGGATTGGCAAAAGCAGCAAAAGGCGCTTCGTCATAAGCGCCCATACAGATACACTGCGATCTGCAGCGAGTCAAATAAATAAAACAACCCAAGTTTTTGAGCGATTTGCCGCGGCCCTCAGGCGTTACCCCACGCTAGCCCGCAACGCGACTTTCTTCGTCGTAATCGTCAGCGACGTCAACGGCAACTTCGGCCGCGGATACGGCTCGGTCCAAGCCTCAACCGTGATCGTCCCCGGCGTGCGCGTTGACTGTACGATCACCTGCGCCAGCCCGTTGAACAAACTGCGCTTCGGCTCTTTGTCGGACTCCTGGCAATTCGGATCGCCATTACCCACGCCGATCAACGCGCCCTCGCCGGTGACCTTGAAGCTGATCAGGTTCGCTGCGGTCGGAAGCGCGCGCCCTTCTTTGTCGAGCACTTCCACTTTCAGCACGGCCACATCGTCGCCATCGGCATTAATCTCGGTGCGGTCGGCCGTCAGCCGGATCGACGCGGGATTGCCCGTGGTCTCGCGCTTTTCCACCAGCACGACTTTGCCGTCTTTCGTGCCGCGTGCCTCAATCACACCGGGTTCGTATTTCACGCTCCATTCCAAGTGCGTCAGCGGCTCAACTTTCTTCGATCCCTGGCTCTTGCCGTTCAGGAACAGTTCGACCGAATCGAGATTCGAATGCACCCACACCGGAATGGGCTCGCCGAAGCGCTCATCCCAATTCCAGTGCGGAAACAGATGCAGCACCGGCTCCGTGCCCCACCACGCCTTGTAGTAATAAAAATTGTCCTTAGGAAAGCCGCACATATCGACAATGCCGAACTGCGAATTCACTGACGGCCATCCGTAAGGCGTAGGCTCGCCGCGATAGTCGAATCCGGTCCAGGCAAAGCCACCGGACAGCCACTCGCGCGCCGCATAAAATTTCCACCACTCCTCGGCTAGCTCCGACCATTCCGTGTGATTGAGGTCGTAAGCACTGACCCAGTTGCGCAATTTGTCGGTGGAATAGATGCCGCGCGTCGAAACCGTACTCGCCGTCTCCGACCCCACGCTCGGCTGCTTGGGATGTTTCGCGTGATACGCGTCCAGCTCTTTCAGGTTGTAGTTGAAGCCCATCACGTCGAGCACTTCCGGGAAATGCGTCTGGAAAGCGGTATTGACCGCGGCCGTGCACAACCGCGTCGGATCCAGTTCGTGGGTCCGCGCCATCATGTCCGCGACCACGTGCGGTCCCTGCGGCTGGTACATCATCGTCCACTCTTCGTTGCCCATCGACCACAAAATAATCGACGGCGAATTGCGGTAGCGCTTTACCATCGCTTCCAGTTGTGCCATCCCCTCGGGATTCGAACTCATCAACCGCGTCTCGCACATCATCATCATGCCCATGCGATCGCAGGCCTCCACCCATTCCGGCGTCGGCATGTTGTGCGAGGTGCGCACCGCGTTGCCGCCCATGTCTTTCAAGACGCCGAGCCGATACCACTGCATTCGATCAGGCAGCGCCGCGCCCACGCCCGCGTGGTCGTGATGATTGCAGGTGCCTTTGATCTTTACGGATTTGCCATTGAGAAAGAATCCTTTGTCCGCGTCCCACTTGAGGTCGCGCACGCCAAAGGTGATCCGCTCGGCATCGCGGGACTTTCCAGCGGATTCAACCGTCACCACAGCCGAATACAAGTTCGGAGTCTCCGGCGACCAGAGTGCGGGATTCGCAATTGAAGCGCTGGCCGCGAAGCTGGCCGATCCATCGGCCGAGACCGACTGCGAGGCTGAATCCGCCGTTCCCACAACTTTTCCCGCCGCATCGAAAATCTGCCAGCGCACGCGGCAACTCTCGGCTTGCGCGCCCTGGTTCTGCACGACGGTCGCGAGACTCAGCGACGCGGCACCGCCTTTTTGATCGAAGTTCGAACCGTGCTGTCCCAGTGCCCCAGATGCAACGCATCCGTCTTGGTCAGCCACACATGCCGGTAAATTCCCGCACCTTCGTAAAACCATCCATCCCCAAAGCTGGCGTCCATGCGCACCATCAGAAAATTCTTCGCGCCATAATTCAGGAAATCCGTCACGTCGAACTGAAACGGCGCGTAGCCGTTGTCGTTGCGCCCGATAAAATATCCGTTGAGAAAAACGAGCGCGCTGCGAAACGCGCCGTCAAACTCAACCGTGACGCGCCGTCCCTCGTCTTCTTTCGGAATATCGAAGGTGCGCCGGTACCAGCCCACGCTGGTCTCCGGATAGCGCCGTCCCAACGGCTTGTAGCCATGACTTTGCTGTTCTTCGTCGTGGACAAACGGCAACTCAACCGCCCAGTCGTGCGGCAGATTCAGGGCACGCCATTTGGAGTCGTCAAATTTCGCCGTGGCAAACCAGAACTCGCCCGACTTGGCGAAGTCTCCCTGGCCCATGCCGAATCCGAGATCGCGCAGCGGATCGCTGGCGTGTCCCTGAAAAAACTTCCAGCCAAAGTCGAACAGCAAATGCTCCCGCGGCGCGACTGCCGAACTCATTTCCGCCGAACCCGCGTCAGAATAAGGGTAGCCCGCCAGCAAAGCATTCACGCGGCGCACCCCTCCCGGCAATAAAGTGGACGCCGACACAACCAGACTGGAACGCAACAGATCACGGCGGGTAAGGGAAGTCATGCGTGGCCCTCGCGGATGAGATGGAACTGGCTGAAGTAACGAAGAAGTGTATCAGGAGCCGGCGCTAAAGAAGGCATGGTCATCACTGGGCCGCTTTCTTTGAGCGGGATTGGGCACGACACCACTGCGACTTGCGCCCGCTCCCGGCCTTGCATACTATCTACACGTCATTTTCGAGCTGGAAATGCGGGCCAGAAAGGGCTTACCGTATGAACTTCATTCCGACGATCTTCATTCGGACGAACATCACGCGCATGAACTTCACGCGCATCGTCACCGCCATCAGCTTCGCCGCACTGCTCTCCGCGCCTGCTCTCGCCCAGCAGCCTCCCAGCCCGGAGCAGTTCCAAGCCGTCATTGAAAAAACCTTTGGCCCCACCAAGCAGGTCTCGGTCCGCGACCCTTTCTACAATCTGGCCGCCTTCACCATCGTGATCCCCAAAGACTGGTTCTTCGAAGGTACCGTGCTGCACGGTCCGGGCTGCACCGGTTCCTATTACCAGACGATTGCCTTCCGCGCCTACAGTCCCGACGGCCAGTTCGGCGTGCAGTTCGTGCCCCGCGTCGACTATTACTACTGGGAGGAACAGGACGCGCGCCCGATGGGGGCAGCCTGCAAGTTCTTCGCGCCCATGTCGTCGGCCGATTATGCCAAGATGTTCGCCTACCGCAATCGTCCCAAGGCGGAAATCGTCAAAAGCGAGCAAACGCCCGATGCCCAGAGCGCCTACGAACAGTTGCAAAAACAGAACGAACAGTCGGAACAACAGAATGCCGCCCTGCGCATGCCTCCCATCGAGCAAGGCGCCGACTTTACCCGCAACCGCGTCCATTTCGAGTGGCAGGGCATGCAGCAGGAAGAGTGGCTGCGCGTGGAACTGCTTTACACCGACTATCCCAAGTCAGTTTTCGTCTACAACGGCGGCCCGCATCCCGGTCATCCGGAGTGGAGGCATTTTCTCGGGGTCACGGCTTCGGTCTCCGGTCGCCGCGCCCCGCTGGGCAAGCTCGACCAATACGACCCGGCGCTGGTTGCGATCCTGAACACGCTGCACCGCACCGACGAGTTCCTGCAGGCCACCAACGCCCGCCAGCAGCAGCTCTCCAACGCCATCATCCACTCCATCCAGAACCAGACCATCATCAGCCAGCAAAACTCGCAGAACTTCATGAATGCCATGACGGCTCAGCACAACGCCTTTATGGCCAACCAGAACCGGAGCTTCGCCATCAGCCAGCAGAACGCCGTGGACCAGATGAACCACCGGACCCAGCAGGCGCACAATTTCACCGCGCAGATGGACCAGAGCACCGCGCGCACCCGCGATTACCAGGACATACTGCTCGACCAGCAGTATTACGTGAACAATCAGACCGGCGAGACTGCCACCGTCAGCGGACGCCTCAACCACGCCTTCGCCAATGGCCCGCTCTCGAGCAACGCCACCAGCGTCGTGCAGACCGATTCCAACGTCAACCCCAACGGCCCCCTGGGCTACGACTGGAACGAACTGACGCCCATCCACCACTGACGGGATTCTTTCTAACGCATGCAGCCTCATGCATCCCGCAATTTGCCTTGCCGGACGCTGTATGGTCTCTCGGAGGGCTTGCAGCCCACCTCTGGGCGACAACTACTTCTGCTCTTTGACTTCTTCCATGCCCACAATCTTCGTTGAGGTGCGGAACTTCTTATAGTCGCGATATTCCTGCTCGCCATCAATGTTGTAGCCCTTGAACAGCGCCACGCGCGCATCGACTTTGAAGGTCATGTGCCGCGGCAGCCAGACTTCGTCATTTACCCGAGTCTGTTCGAGCATCACGCGCGTGCCCTTGTGCAGGCGCGCCAGCACCCATCCGAACGAAACCGTGTCGAGCATTTCGATTTCCATCTTGGCCAGTTGCAGGTCGCCCGTGTCGATCCACACCTGCCCGTGAACCTTGGAAAGAACCTTGGCCTCTTTCGTGTGCGGCTCGAAACCCGGCCGCGGTTCGCCATCAATCACCCAGGCATCGCGTCCGCCCACCTGTTCCGTGCCCAGCAGCTTGAAGTCAAAGGCGTCGGCGACTTCACGCACAAACTTCCGTCCATCCTCGCGCTCTTTCACTTCTTTTTCTTCGCGCTTCCTGCGTTCTTCATCCGATTCGTTCTTGCGTTTGTCAATGATCTTCTGAATCTTCTCTTCTTCCTTCGCTGCTTCCTTGGCATCCAGCGGCTTGTCGTCTTTTTCAATCAGCCGCTGCACCTGCTCGCCATAAATCTCAAGAATCTCGTAGGTCTTCACTTCCGTCGATTTGGTATTCCCCTTGCCGTCGAGATTGTTCTGTACCTCGCGATTGATGTAGGTATAGTCGCGCTGGCGTTTGTCGTTCTCGATGTCTTTATCCGCGACCACGCGCAACAACTGCCGCATCTGTTCCTGCGACAGCTTCCCGTCCGCCCCCGTTGTAAGGTCGAGAACGGTGGTAGTAGGTGAGTCCACCGCGGTCGCGGGCTTATCCTTATCCCGATCCTCCGAAGCCGCGGTAGATGACGGCTCCTGCCCGAACCCGGACGGGCAGACGAGCAGCAAAGGGCAGGCGAGCAGGAAAAGTGCGAGCGCGAGTCGGCGAGTCTGCATGACGTAAACTTAACCCCTTAGACGATGTGAAGTTCCGCTGGGATGCAGCAAGGTCAGTTCTAAAACCAGAATCAAATGTATGCTCTACTGAGTTCGCGTGAGCACATGGAATCCCATGTTTGAAGACCTGCGCTACAGCTTGCGAGGGCTTGCGAGGAATCCCAGCTTCACACTGGTGGCTGTGGTGGGCTTGGCCTTGGGGATTGGTGCGAACAGTGCCATTTTCACCGCAATGAACGCCGTCCTGCTTCGCCCTCTTCCCTACAAGAAAGCGGAGCAGTTGGTTCTGTTGTGGCAACTCAACCGGCACAACGGAGTTCACGAAATTAAGGCGAGTGCCCCTGACTATAGCGATTGGAAGGAACAGAACAGCGTCTTTCAGGATATAGCAGCGTTTAATGCGAACTCTGGCCTTGGGTTGAACCTCAGCGGGGCAGGTCACCCTGAACGAATTTCTGCGACATCGGTTACGGGGAACCTCTTTTCAGTTCTGGGCGTCACGCCAGCCTTGGGCCGGTCATTCCTGCCGGATGAGGAGCGCCCAGGCGCCGCTCCGGTGTGCATTCTGAGCGATGGTCTTTGGAGGCGCCGATTTGGCGCCGATCCGAAAATCCTCGGGAAGGCAGTCACGCTGAATGCCGAGGCGTGGACCGTAGTTGGTGTGATGCCGGCGGGTTTCCGTTTTCCACAGAGTGTCGATCCAAGTGTCGATCTAAGTGTCGACCTATGGGTACCGGCAATGGTCCGGTCGACTGCAAGGACGAAGCACGCCCACCACTATCTTGGCGTCATCGCACGGCTTAAGCCAGGGCTTTCTCTCGATCATGCACAATCCCAATTGGACGCACTTGCTGGTCGGATGGAATTGCAATATCCGGAGACCAACGCGGGGCTCGGAATCAGGCTCGTCCCCCTGCGTACACAAATAACGGGGAACATCCGTCCAGCCCTTTTTGTTCTTTTCGGCGCTACCGCTTTTGTTTTGCTCATCGCATGCACAAACCTGGCCAATCTATTGCTCGTGCGCGCCACGGTACGTCAGGCGGAAATGTCGTTGCGTCTCGCCTTAGGTGCTTCCCGGACGCGACTAGTTCGGCAACTCCTCACCGAGAGTGCGCTGCTCGGACTGTTTGGCGGTATTTTGGGATTAATCCTGGCCTTCGCGGGAACACGCCTTCTCTTGAATTACAGCCCCAGCAACCTTCCGCGGACCAATGAGATCGCCGTCGACGGCCGAGTGCTCGCATTCACGCTGGGCCTGTCGGTCCTCACAGCGGTTATCTTCGGCGTGGTGCCTGCGCTCCAGGCTTCGAAACCGGATCTAATCAGAACACTCAAGGTAGGAGGCAGCGGATTCACCATGGGCCAGGGCTGGCAGCGCCTCCGCCTCCTGCTGGTAGCTTCGGAGATGGCTCTGGCTTTGGTGTTGCTGATTGGCGCAAGCCTGATGATCAGGAGCTTCTTTCGTCTTCAGGAAGTGAATATCGGGCTCGATCCGGTGAACGTATTAACCATGAATACGACTCTCACCGTTGATCGATATCCGGTGCCCCGCCAGGTCGCTTTCTATCAGGATGTTCTAGAACGAATCGGTGCTCTACCTGGGGTCACGTCCGTCGGCGCGGTTGATAATCTTCCTCTGGGCGGGAGTGACGTTCACAGCTTCGGCATCGTGGGGCGCTCTGCTTGGGATCCGGGCGATGAACCCTCAGGTGAATTCAGCGTTGTAACGTCACAGTACTTCAACACGATCGGCATTCCTCTTACGAAAGGTCGTTACTTTACTGAAAGTGAGGGTGGCGAGGCCCCACGGGTCGCGATCATCAATGACGCGGTTGCCAGCCGTTACTGGCCGCAAGAAGATCCCCTCGGCAAGAAGATCACAATCGACTTCGAACGAGAGCCACGAGAAATTGTAGGTGTGGTAGGAAACGTAAGGCACATGGGGATTGACCAACAGGAACCTCTGCAGGTGTACATACCACATTCGCAAAAGGGCGGAGCAGCGATGTATTTGGTCGTTCGCACGACTTCTGACCCACTGAACCTGGTGCCGTCTGCTCGCGCGGCGGTCGAAGCGGTCGATCACGATCAGCCGGTTTACGATATTCAGACGATGGAGCAGCGTCTCGCAGATTCCGTATCGCCCAGACGTTTTAATATGCTTCTCTTAGGGATATTTGCCGCGGTAGCGCTCCTCCTGGCGGGCGGAGGGACCTATGGCGTCATGTCTTATTTCGTTACGCAGCAGACTCGTGATATCGGCATTCGCATGGCGATGGGTGCCGACCGGGTCAAGATACTCACGCTTGTCGTGGGAAGAGGTGTCGTTATTTTATTTTCCGCATTGACGGTTGGCGTGGGCGTGGCGCTTGCGATTTCACGCGTCATGTCCGGCTTACTGTTCGGCGTCAGCGCCCTCGACCTGACGAGCATGGTGGGCGCTTCGCTCCTTTTGACAATGGCGGTGCTTCTGGCCTGCTACATTCCAGCCCACCGGGCTTCCAGGGTTGACCCAATGGTTGCCTTACGTCACGAATAGACAATCGCCGACAGTGCTCGCTTGACTAAGACCACGACTTAATACCCAAGCACGGATTGTTGCACCGCCAGCTGGCTGCAGGTGCGGGCAATGAGAGCTTTCGCTGAACCGGCTTCCACGAACTGGAAGCCATAGCGAAACGCGTTTTGGTGGCGAACCAGCGCGACGAGCTCTACATCGCCGAGCGGCAGCGCGAATTCCAGGCGAAGCACCTCGCCCAGCGGAACTTCCCCGCGCAGCATGGCGGAGATGCCGGATTCGCTGATGTCTACCGTATACCCGCGAACCACCGGGCAATCGCGGGGATAGACGCGGATCTCCACTTCCAGCTTGTACCGGGGATGGCGGCGGGCGTCCACAATTTCGTGAACCTCTTCGTCAGTTTGATTCGTTTCGAACTGGCTGCGCGCTTCCAAATCGATGCTCTCCCGGGACGGGTCAGGCAAACACAAACGTCCTGAGTATCAGTATCTATATCTATCGGCAGCAGTCGCCGGAACTTTAGCGGGGCTCGCCTCAGTCCCTGTGCTTGTGAGCCTTCCCTAAACACTCTGCCTGAAACAGCCGCTCGTCCACACGATGCAGTTTCTTCTCCTGCGCTTTGGTCAGAAGGGAATAGTGCTTGATGTCGAACAGGTGATAGACAATGAACCACACCGGCTGGTCGGTGGTCATCCAGTGTTGCCGGTCGAAGCGCGCCAGATTCACAGGAACCGAGTAGCGCCGCAGCGTGCGCTCCCGCCGCAGGTTGAAGTAAGCGTTGAAATAGCTCAGCGCCAACTCGCGCAGGGTGCGATAGACCGGCTCGCGCCAGCGGCATCCCGTGTAATTCGATTTAGCCACCGCTCCCCAACAGCCGTCCTCGCGATAAATGGCGATGACATGGTCGGTGTCGTGCTCGGCTTCGAAGTCCAGCAGCAGCGGCGGATATCCGTTGGCCCGCAACGCCGCCGCCGCGAAGATCGCGCCTTCCAGGCAGTGCGACGATTGTTCCGCCAGCACTTTCCGCGGCGACCACGCCGTATCTTCCAGGTGATACGGCATGTCATCAAGAAACTTCTGAATGCCGTAAGGATTCTTCATGCTGCGCAGCTTGCGCAGTTCTTTTTCGCTAAACCCGGGAGTGGAGTCAGACAAAGCAGATCGGGATGCAGTCATGAGTTAGGAGAGAGTCCGAGAGACGTCCGAGGAGGAGAGACTTTACGGGTTTCTTCCTCGTCATCCCCGTCGAAGCAGTGTAACGTAAGCGTGCTTGGGGGAGCGCGCGCTTCAATGGCCAGGTTATGTCTACTCCAGCCTGGAAGAGCGGAGCTTCAGCGCCGCGTAACAGCAAACAGAAATCAAACGGGCTTCGGCTCCCGAGGTGCAATCCAGAGGCGAACTCACCGCGCAGGCCACGGATCGATCATTTCAGGAAATGCCCCGTGCCGTCGTCCCCGCGCCGGCTGTCGCTGGCGAACGATTCGTCTGACCCATCGTTCGTGGGCCAAATCGAGGCCCCCAGTCGGGAAGTTAAACCGCTTTAACGTCGAGATTTAAGTGCATTATTATCAATGCGATACAAGGATAATATTCCACAGCACTTAAACTCTGTAACTGCTCTGCATTCACCCACTTGAACACCGATTGCACCATTCATGATGCAGTCAGCTGTGACTCGGCGAGTCACGATGCAACGAACAGCTCCGCTAATTCGCTGGGATGATCCACCACAATATCAGGAGGGTCATTCTGCAACGTATGCGGAGCGAAGCCATAAGTTACGCCGATCGTGACCATGCCCGCGTTGCGTCCGGTGCTGACGTCGACATGGGAGTCACCGACCATGACAGCGTGTTGCGGCTGCACGCCATATTCTGCGAGCAGCTTACGCGCGCCCTCGGGATCAGGCTTCTTGCTGGCAAAGCTGTTGCCGCCATAGATCTGCGAAAAGAATCGCCCCAGACCCAGCGCCTCGACGATCGCCCGCGAGGGGACGACCGGCTTGTTGGAGAGCACCGCCATCTTCCGCGGCGTGCCGTTGTTCGTCGGATCTGTCTTAGACGGATCTGTCTTCGATGGATCTGCAGACTTCTGAATCGCCGCGAGCGCTCCGGTAATTCCCGCGTACACGGTCGTGTGATCGAGTTTATGCTCGCGATAGTAGGAAAGAAAAAATTCGAGTCCCTTACGCACCAGCGCCTCGTCGACCGCCTCGCCGCCCAGCGCCCGCTGAATCAGGATAGGCGCGCCATCCCCCACATAGCTGGCGATAACGTCCTCGGGCAACTCAGGCCGTCCAATATGCCGCAGCGCAGCGTTCACCGAATGCACCAGGTCCAGGCGCGAGTCAATCAGCGTGCCGTCCAGGTCGAAGATCACGAGCTTGATGGAGTGCGGGTCGAAGGCGCGGAGCGTACGAATCATGCAGTTCCAGCATAAAGCACCCGGCACTCAGCCGTCAGCTTTCAGCCTTTCCACAATTTCCGCACTTTTCCAACGCGCGATTAAGATTTACAATCCAACAGGTTCTGAGCTGCTTCGTGGAATCCTGCGAGACTGCGAGGAATCTAACGCTAGCGGGACCCTGAAACCGGATGGCCACGACAAAGACCGACCCCAAGCTGGCCCTGACGGCCAACGGCGCGAAGAAGGCCAAGCTGTATGAGGGACTTACCCGCGAACAGCTCATCCAGGCCTATCGCCTGATGTATACCTCCCGGCGGGTCGACGACCGGGAAATCCTGCTCAAACGCCAGCAGAAGATCTACTTTCAGATGTCCGGCGCGGGGCATGAGGGGATTGGCGTGGCCGCTGGGCTGGCGCTGAAACCGGGCTACGACTGGTTTTATCCGTATTACCGTGATCGCGCGTTGTGCCTGGCGCTGGGCGTCAAGCCTTACGATATGTTTCTGCAAGGCGTGGGCGCGGCCAATGATCCCAGTTCGGGCGGACGGCAGATGCCTTCGCACTGGAGCTATCCCAAGCTGAACATTGTGACGCAGTCGTCGCCGACGGGATCGCAGATTCTGCAGGCCATTGGCTGCGCTGAAGGCGGACGGTATTTTGCGCGGCATCCCAAGGCTGCGGAGGTTCCGTCTCTCCCGCCCTTCGCACAAAACGCGAAGGATGGGGCACCCACTTCACAATCGTTTGCCGACTACCGCCAATTCAAGGACGTCAGCTTTCAGGGCGACGAAGTCACTTACGTTTCTCTCGGCGACGGCACTTCGAGCGAGGGCGAGTTCTGGGAGGCGATGAACGCTGCCGCGCTGGGTAAGTTGCCAGTGATTTTCTGCGTTGAAGACAACGGCTACGCGATTTCGGTGCCGGTCGAAGTGCAGACCGCGGGCGGAAGCATTTCGCGTCTGGTCTCGGGATTCCCGCACTTTCATTTCGAAGAAGTGGACGGCACTGATCCGGTGGCCAGCTATGCGGCTTTCCGGCGGGCTACGCAGTATTGCCGCGAAGGGCATGGTCCGGCATTTGTGCATGCGCATGTGATCCGGCCGTATTCGCATTCGCTTGTCGGATGACGAACGGCTCTACCGTCCTGATGCCGAGCGCGAACGGGATGCCCAGCGCGATCCGGTCACGCGCACGCAGATGTTTCTGTTGCGCGAAGGCATTCTCGACGAGAAGGGAATCAACCAGCTCGAACAAGAAGTCGAAGCCGAACTGCAGAGCGCGGTTGATAAGGCGCTTGAAGCGCTTCCGCCCGCTCCTGAGAGCATTATGCAGTTTGTGTATTCGCCCGATCTCGATCCCGCGTCGTCTGCGTTTGACACGCAGCCAGCGGCTCCGGAAGTTCCGGCCGATGGCAAGAAGCCCGCAGCCAAGACCATGGCTGACCTGATCACCGCCACGCTGCGCGACGAAATGAAACGCGACGAGCGCATCGTGATCTTTGGCGAGGACGTGGCCGACTGCAGCCGCGAGGAGTATTTAAAGCGCAAGCTGGTCAAGGGCAAGGGCGGAGTCTTCAAACTTACCTTCGGCTTGCAGAACGAATTCGGCACCGACCGCGTATTCAATGCTCCGCTGGCCGAGGCTGCGATCGTGGGCCGTGCGACGGGCATGGCGACTCGCGGGCTCAAGCCGGTGGTCGAAATTCAGTTTTTCGACTACATCTGGCCGGCGATGATGCAGATTCGCGACGAGCTCAGCGTGATCCGCTGGCGCTCGAACAACGGATTCTCTTGTCCGATTGTCATTCGCGTCGCCATCGGCGGATATCTGACTGGCGGGGCGATCTACCATTCACAGTGCGGCGAGAGCGTGTTCACGCACATTCCCGGCCTGCGCGTCGTTTTTCCGTCGAACTCGCAGGATGCCGCCGGGCTGTTGCGGACTGCGATCCGCTGCGATGATCCAGTATTGTTTCTTGAACACAAGCGGCTGTATCGCGAATCGTTCGGGCGCGCCGCTTATCCGGGACCGGATTATATGATCCCGTTCGGCAAGGCGAAGATCGTGCATCCCGGCACTGACCTGACGGTGATTACTTACGGCGCGGTCGTGCCGCGCGCGCTGCAGGCCGCGCAGAAACTGGAGCGCGAACAAGGAGTTAAAGTTGAGCTGATCGACTTGCGCTGCCTGAATCCATTTGACTGGGACACGATCGCGGCGTCGGTCGCGAAAACTAATCGCGCGCTGGTGGCTTACGAAGATACGCTGAGCTGGGGCTACGGTGCGGAAATTGCGGCCCGGCTCGCCGACCAGCTTTTCGACAAGCTCGATGCTCCAGTCCGCCGCGTGGCCGCGAAAGACGTGTTCGTCGCTTACCAGCCTATTCTCGAAGACGCGATTCTGCCGCAGCCGAACGATCTCTTCTTGGCGATGAAGGAACTGGCGGAGTACTGAGAAGCAGTGGTCAGTTGCCAGTGATCAGTTGCCAGTAAAGCCCGTTGTCATCCTGAACCGGGGCGAAGCCGCGGTGAGGGACCGTACGACGGCGGATACGGGCAGTGCAACGGGGGGATTCTTAGGTACCGCATGCACTGCGCGATGATCCCGTCCACTGCATCGTAACGGCTGGCAGACGTAGGGTCCTTCACCCTGGCTTCGCCAGTGTTCAGGATGACAGCTATTTCGACTTGGGTTCTGCCGCCATCGCGCTTCTTACTGTAGGCTCCGGATCCTGCGAGAAAAGAGCTGCATAAAGACCGCCGCCCAGCGCGCCGCCGATTAAGGGGGCGACCCAGAACATCCACAATTGCTGCAGCGCCCAGCCGCCGGCGAAGATTGCCGGGCCGGTGCTGCGCGCGGGATTCACCGAAGTGTTGGTCACCGGGATGCTGATCAGGTGAATCAAGGTCAGGCAAAGCCCGATGGCGATGGGCGCGAATCCCTTGGGCGCGCGAACGTCGGTTGCGCCCATGATTACCATCAGGAAAAATGCAGTCAGCACGACTTCGGCGACGAAGCCGGCCAGCAGGGTATAGCCCTGGGGCGAGTGTTCGCCGTAACCGTTTAAGGCGAAGCTGGCATGGACGTCGAAGCTGGGAATTCCGCTGGCGATGACGTAGAGCACGCCCGCCGCGGCGATCGCTCCTACGAGCTGTGCGACCACGTAGGGAAGCAATTCCGAGGCAGGGAAGCGCTTGCCCACGACCAGCCCCAGGCTTACGGCGGGATTCAAATGACAACCCGAGACGTGTCCTATGGCAAAGGCCATGGTGAGAACGGTCAGCCCGAAGGCGAGGGCGACGCCGGCGTAAGCGATGCCGACGGTGGGAACGCCGGCGGCCAGCACGGCTGCACCGCATCCTCCAAACACCAGCCAGAATGTTCCAAAGAATTCCGCTGCGGCACGTTTACCGATGGGCATAAGGTCTCCTTGTTGAATTTAGTATGGAAACGAAAGCGGGGCCTTGGTTTTTTCGAGGGGAGAAGGTTAACACAAGAAAATCGGAATCAGAAGGATGAAACTGGCTGGCGAAATGCGGCCGCATTTCCCAACCTCATACGCGATGTCATCCTGAACGCTGGCGAAGCCATCGTGAGGGACCATACTTCAGCCAGCCGTCTCGACGCAGTGGACGGGATCATTGCGTGGTGCATGCGTCATCTCGAATCCCGCCCGCGGTACTGCCCATTTTCGCTGTCGTAGGGTCCCTCACCGCGCTTCGCCCGGTTCAGGATGACAGTTCGCTTTGGTTACGAACGCTTTCCACGCAAGGGAATCCTGGTTGTCCGTTCCTCCCGAGGATGTTAGGCTCCGGGGAAGTGGGGTCCGCTTACGCCAATCCGGTGAAACCGAGCCCGTCATCGAGCCCGTCAGCGTCCATGCCTGCGCGCGTGGTGCAGTGGCTGCAGTCGGGGTCGGGAGAAGTTTGGGTCAAGTTTCTGCTGGCGCTGCTTGGCTTGGGACTGGCCTTCGCCGCGGCGCTGTTCTCTACCGTTTCGCGCGATGCCGGAAACCTGTGGGCCACCATAATTTTGGCTTCGACTTCGCTGGTGCTCGCAACCCTGGTGGGACTGGTCACCGTGCCCTATCTGGCGCGGCGCGTGGCGGTGGAACGCCTGCGCGAGTCGTTTGACTACGACGTAACCCGCGCCGGCATCGTCTACGTGGTGGTGACAGTCGTGATTGCCATCGCCGCGCTCAATACGGGCAACAATCTTTTATACATTGTCGTGGCAGCCATGCTGGCGGCGATCCTGGTTTCGGGAGTGGTTTCCGCGTGGGTGCTGCGCTGGTTGGAACTCGATGTCCGCCTGCCCGAGCACGTCTTTGCCGGACGGCGGGTGTCGGGACACATTGTGTTGCGCAATCCGCGGCGGCACCTGCCGTCGTTTTCGATCCGCGTTGTTTCGACGCGCAAGAAGAGAAAGAAAGCAGTCAGGCAGTGGCAGTGGGAGGCGACCACGTTTGCCTTCCCGTTTAACCGCCCGTCGGAGCAGCAGTGGCTGCGCTTGCCCGACCGCCGGCTGCGCCGTGTGATCGTGGTGCCACCGCCTCCGGGAATCTTTCAGGGGATGGCTTACTTCCCGTTTCTGCCTCCGAAAGCCGAGTTGTCGGCCGACCTGGAATTGAGATTCGAACAGCGCGGGCGCTATCGCGAGAGCACCTTCGGACTGGCTACGCGCTTTCCTTTCGCGTTCCTCACCAAGACACGGCATGTGTCATTGCCGAGAGAGGTGCTGGTTTATCCGCGGATTGAGCCTACCGACGAAGTCTTTGAAATTCTGCCGCTGGTGCGCGGCGATTGGGAGAGCTTCGTTCGCGGCCGCGGCGCCGAGCTCTACCGCATACGCGAATACCAGCCCGAAGATTCCGCTCGCCACGTCGACTGGAAGGCGACTGCCAAGTCGGGCTCGCTAAAGGTTCGCGAGTTCGCCCGCGAGGACGAGCGCAGACTGTGTATCGCTTTTGACAATCCTGAACCTGGGCTAATGTCAGAGCGCTCCTATGAAAAGTCCGTCGATCTCACGGCTTCGCTGGCGTGGCATTTTTCGACGCAAGAGGCCGAGGTCTCCTTTATCATCCCCGGACGTCCGCGTACCCGCGATCTGCATGAGTTTCTGGCGTGGCTGGCGGTGATTCAACCGGGAATGGTTGAATCAGAACCCGGCGTGTCCGAGAAGGCTTTTGCTGGCCGAGACTCGTTGCGAGCCATGAACCTGGCGAGCACGGACGAATACAACATTGTCGTCACCGCGCGCCCGCGCGGTACCGTACCCACGGATCTGTGGAACTCGTCGTACTTTGTCTTTGCCGGAGATGATGCGTTCGACAATCGGACGTCCCGCCCTTAGTCTTCAGTCCATCGCGAGTCCGCCCGGTTTAGGCAAGACCCTTGGGCAAAACTCTTGGGCAAAACTCTTAAGTCAGATGCGTGTCCCGGGCGCGAAACCTTGGCTATACTGCTTTCGACAATCAGCTTCGAGAATCAGCATGGAGAGAGTTATGGCAAGAGATGTCATCCGAACGCCCAACGCGCCGTCTCCCCCGCCGACATATAGCCAAGCGGTACGAGCAGCAGGTCTGGTATTCGTCTCAGGCACTGGACCGCACCACCCAGTGACCGGGAAGATTGGTGGGGACACGATTCAAGAGCAGACCAGACAGTGTCTGGAGAATGTGTCTGCCATCCTTAAGGCCGCAGGCACTTCCCTCGAACGGGTCGTGAGTGCCACCGTCATCCTTCTTGAGGAAACAGACTTCGCCGGAATGAATGAAGAGTGGATCAAGTGGTTTCCATCGAACCCGCCCGCACGACAAGGTGCGAAGCTCCCCGTGAGAATCCCCGGCATGAGAATTTCCATCGCGGCTATCGCCGAAGCCTGAGAGTTCAAGCGAGAGGAAGCGAACCGAGCCCTGGGCTTGGCAAAGGCATGATTTTGCCTTTTTCTCTTTCTTTTCGTCTCCGTTTCGTCATATACTCGCGGCCCGGTAGATGCTTTTGGACAGCTCGGAACGTTGTTGGCCGGGAGGTGTCAAATGCGTATCTGCGACCTGATTAAAGGTCAGGAAACGTATCAGGCGGAACTGGGCCATACGGTGCTCGAAACCGTGCGTACCATGGTTGAGCACAATATCGGCGCCGTGCCGATTCTCCACAACGGCAAGCTGGTTGGAATTTTTTCCGAACGCGACCTCATGCGGCGCGTGGTGGCCGAAGGGCGCGACCCGCGCAGCACCTGCCTGGCCGAGGTCATGACCGACGATCCTCTCAGCATCAATATGAACGAAAGCCTGGAGAACTGCATGGCGCTGATGCGGCGGCACGGCTTCCGTCACCTGCCGGTTTGCCACGACGGACAGTTGATTGGCGTGGTCTCACTGCGCGACATCCTGCTGCATGATCTGGATGAGAAGGATGACGAAGTGCGTATGATGCGCGCCTATATTTACTCCATGCCCGATGCTTAGAGTTCGGGACGAGATATCACAGAGTTGAGAGCGCTGGGC
This sequence comes from uncultured Acidobacteriota bacterium, assembly GCA_963758005.1. Classification (GTDB taxonomy): domain Bacteria; phylum Acidobacteriota; class Terriglobia; order Terriglobales; family Acidobacteriaceae; genus Sulfotelmatobacter. The sequence goes on along the minus strand of CAVWTR010000013.1, from coordinate 89,802 downwards.
CTCCCAAAAGCGCCACCGAGAGGCTCCCCTACAGGCGCACCCGCGCGAACGAGACCAGAATCGCATTCTTCCGCAAACTGTATGGCTGGAATATGGCCGTCTGCCATCGGCCGGGCCTTGCTGACCCTTGGACCGCGCCTTTCAAAGCCCTTAGCACGAAGGTAACCTTGCGCCTGGGTACGTACAGAGGTAACGTTACTTTGCGATTACTGGGGTGCATTGAACACTCGGTTAAGACAGGCTAACGTTTCTTTACCAGCTTCGGGCGAAAGCACGGAAGACTGGCGGCTGCGCGTTACTGTTCTTACCCGCCGCAGTGTGCCCTTGGCGAGAAGATGATGAGCGATAAGATTCGACTTCTTTATTACACGCTCTGGATCGCGCATCCCCTCCTGGAGATGGGAATCGCGATCTTCATGTTCCGTCGTGGGCTGCATCGTAAGTTCAAGTTTTTCTTCGGTTACATTCTGGTTCAGCTGGTCAGTTTTGCCGTTGTCTATACCGCGTATCACCGCAGCTATTCCGTATTGTTCTACCTCTACTGGATTTGCGACGCCCTGAGTGTGATCTTCGGCTTTGCCGTAATTCATGAAATCTTCGTCGACGTTTTCCGGGCGTTCCACATTCTGCGCGATCTGGGCACGGTGCTCTTCAAGTGGGCTGGACTGGTCATGCTGCTGGTGGCCGGAGTGGTATCGGTTTCCACCAACTCATCGCAGGTGGCGCCCTGGATGCAGGCCATTATCACCTCGCAACGATGCGTGCGCATCATCCAGGTGGGAATGGTTCTTTTCCTGCTGTTCTTCGCGCACTATGTAGGAGTGAGCCGCCGCCAGCACAGTTTCGGCATCGCCCTCGGCTTTGGCTCGTTCGCTGTGGTCGAACTGGTGCTGATCTGCTCGTTCGTGGGGAATCATCTGGGAGGCGCGTGGCTGAGCATCCTCAACATGGCCGCCTACAACACCAGTCTTATGGTGTGGTTCGGCTACGTGGTGGTGAAGGGGCCTGCTCGCGATGCGTCCGTGTCTCTGCTGCAGCCTCAGCGCTGGGAGCAGAGTCTATATGACATTCATCATCCGCTGCCTGCTGATTCGCTGATTCCTATGTTTGAAGGGATGGTGGATCGGGCGATTTCCCGTACTCGTCAGGATCTAGCTGCGCACGAGGTCGGCCATCGCGAGGTCGCCCATGAGAATGGGCGAGCGCCTGCCGCTGCCAGTGCGGCGGCTGCAAGCGGCGGCTTCAGCATTCCGGTCGCGCCCGTGAGTTCCAAGACGTAGGTTCAAGGTTCGAGATAGGTTCAAGTACTCTCGCCTAATCCCCGTCGTTAGTTTCAGCCTTCCGGGAGTAGCTTGTTCTGAAATCGTAAACGCTAACGGGCAGACGCGGCCCTGATGTGTCCCCTTCGAAAGGCGAAACAAATACTTCATGGATTTCCGTGGAAGTATAAGTAAAACAATGTCTAAGTTAATTCGATCCGGGGGTGAATAGCTCTCGGGTGGGGCGGGATAGTTGGGTGGGGTGAAAATTATTGCATACGGGGCTTGACAGGTGCCCTATAATGCGGGTCCGCGAAAAAGTTTCCCCCAGGGGAAATCCTAAGCGGACATAGGAGAACAACCCATGAAACGCACAGTCAGGATTTCGATCCTGATGGTAGGACTAGTGGGCACATTTCTTGCAGCCGCCGTCCAACAGGTTCCCGCCCTGGACGGTGGTCCATTGATTCTGTGCCCACCCAGAACACCTAACTGCTCAACAACCCTGCCACCGCAGTAGAACCGGTAGCAGGCCCGACCGCAAGGTCACTAAAGTAACTTGTCGTAACAGCTGGTAACTGCAACTTGGGCCGAAAACTGGGGCTCGCTATATTTGGGCTGTCGGGACTCATACTAACCCGACAGCCCCTCTTTTTTGGTCGGACGATTCTTGACGATCAGTTCGCAGTGGGTGCCCCATGTCTCGCGTAGTTCGCGAGACGTGCGAGCCGCGGTGGCGCCGCACGCGTGATTCTTAACGAGGCAGAGGCTGAGTGATCGCCGCTTCCACTGCACTGCGCAATACTGCCGCATCGAAAATTGGCGGTTGGCAGGCTGATCCCGAACAGAGCACGGCGAAGGATTTTCCCGACCCCAGAGTTGGAAGGTTCGGGATGGTTGCGGCCAGCGTGGGCGGCAGATTCTCTTGAACCGCCTGATTTGCCGCCAGCCGTAGCGTGGTTTTTTGGAAGGCAAAGGGCGCAATCGCCTCGGCGTACAGCTTTTCGGCCGCGTCCTGGTCGCCGTCTTCCGCAATCACGACCACCTGGATCGGGCTCTCCAGTAAATGGACAACTGCGATCCCGTAGGTTGCGGCGAAGATGCCAAACTGTTCCGCGACGCCTGCAAAAGTCTCCAGTGTTTGCTCCGCTTTGTCCCGGTAGCTGGCTTCGCCGGTGTAGTGGTGCAGGCGAAGCAGCGCGATGGCTGCCATGGGATTTCCCGCCGGAGTGGGCGAATCCTGCAGCGGCTTGCGGCGCGTCGCCAGCACACCCAGGCTCTTGCCGTCGGCGGCCGGCTCGCTGTCGAAGAATCCCCCGGAAGTCGGATCGTAGAAGCGGGCGATCATGGCATCGGTAATCGTCCGCGCAAAATTGAAGTAACTGAGGTCGGCGGTCGCCTCGTACGCATCGAGGCAAGCCAGCGCGGTGAAAGCGTAGTCATCAAGTAGCCCCGCGACTTCGCGGTGGGAAGCGGCGGGATCAGAATAGGAAACCACGTGCAGCAGCGTGCCCTGTGCAGGCAGTGCTGCTTTCCAAGCTTCCCCCAGCACGCGATCCAGCGAGCGCAGCGCAAAGCGCCGCGCGCCTTCGAGCTTGAGCACCTTAGCGGCCTCGAGATACGCCGAAATGCAGAGGCTGTTCCATCCCACATACACGGTCTTATCCACATACGGAGTCGGACGCTCGAGTCGCGCCGCATACATCTTTTTCTTGGCCGATGCCAGCAGTTCCTGCGCTCGTTCCGGCGTGATGTTCATGCGCCTCGCGATCTCGTCTACCGGCGCTCGAACGTACAGCACATTCTTTGCCGGATTGTGATGCATCTCGCCGACTTCGTTGATGTCGTAATGCAGGGCGGCGACCTGCGCTTCTTCTTTGGTCAGGACGGCGCGAGTTTCGTCGAGCGTCCAGGTGAAGTAGTCGCCGTCGTCGTCCATGTTGATGTCAGCATCCTGTGATCCGTAGAATCCGCCGCGCTCGCGGTCGCTGAGCCACTCGTCCATCCAGCGAATGATGTCGCGGGCTACGTCCGCGAAGAACTCCTTGCCGGTCGCTTGATAGCCGTGCACGTAATTTTTCAGCAGCTCGGAGTTGTCGTAGCACATCTTCTCGAAGTGCGGGACGACCCAGCGTTCGTCGACGGAATAGCGATGAAAACCGCCCGCCAGTTGGTCATAGACTCCGCCGTTGGCCATGTGCTCCAGGGTGGTGACGATGAGTCCCCCAAGCTCCTCAGCCTTTGAAGAAACAGCTTGTGTGGGGACGGGCGCCGCCGGCTGTCCGGCGGAGCGAGGCTCCGGCGGGTTCTTGCCGGCGCCTGCGTACCGCTCGATCAGCAAGTCCAACGTCGAGGGATGGGAGAACTTCGGCGCCTGTCCAAAGCCGCCATTCTGCGGATCGAACATGCGGAATGCCGCAGTCTCAATCGCGGCAATCACCGCAGGCGAAACTCGCCCGTCTTTTCCGGCGAACGACTCCGACTGCGCGATTGTGCTTTCCACCATTTTCGCCTGATCGAGAACGTCCTCATGCTTTTCCGCATAAGCATTGGCGATGCTCAGCAGCACCCGCCGAAAGCTGGGACGCCCGTATCCGTCGTCGGGTGGGAAGTAAGTCCCGCCGTAGAACGGCTTCCCGTCCGGCGTTAGAAACGCGGTCAGCGGCCATCCGCCCTGGCCACTCACTGCCTGCACCGCCGCCTGATAGCGGCTGTCAATGTCGGGGCGCTCGTCGCGATCCACCTTTACCGCGATGAAATGTTGATTCACGATTGCCGCAATCTCGGGATCGTCATACGACTCGCGATCCATGACGTGGCACCAGTGGCACCACACCGCGCCAACGTCGAGCAGCATGGGCTTGTTGTCGCGCTGCGCCGCGGCAAAGGCGTCCTCGCCCCACTCATGCCATTGAATCGGCTGGTGCATGGCGGAGCGTAGGTAGGCGGAGGAAGCGCGGGCTAGGGAGTTTAGGGTGGTCGTGGTCATGGGATCCAGTTTATCTGGAATCGACGAAGAAAGGCTTCTCAGACTTGACCTGCGTTACGTAACGCATTACGATTGAACATGATCCGGTCATTTCGTCACAAGGGGCTGAGACGCCTTTATGAGGAAGACAACGCCCGCGGCGTGATGCCGGAACCCGCCGGGAAGCTGCGAGACGTGCTGGCCAAACTCGATGCTGCCGGTGCAACTGCGGATATGGACTTGCCCGGCTTTCGGCTGCATTCGCTCAAGGGCGATCTCGCGGGCTTTTGGGCTGTAACGTACGGGCGAACTGGCGGGTGATTTTCCGCTTTGCAGACGGCGACGCGCATGACATTGATTACGTCGACTACCATTGAAGGAGACTTGAACTATGCCGATGAAGAATCCGCCGCATCCTGGCGGTTTTGTGTTGCGCCAGTGTATTGAGCCTGTGGGGCTGAGCATCACGGACGCGGCCGCCGCTCTCGGAGTCACACGAACTACGCTGTCGGAGCTGGTGAATGGGAGGCGGGGAATATCTCCCGAAATGGCAGTTCGCCTCTCCAAAGTCTTCGGCGGCAGCGCGGCTACCTGGCTCACGCAGCAGGCGCTCTACGATCTGGCACAGGTCCGTACGGACCGCATTAAACTGAAGCGGTTGGAATTCGCGTAGGGAACTTCACTCCTGGAGCTGCTTCGCGATCCGGCAATACAGATCAATCGCGTCCGTCAGTTGCTGCTTCTCGATGTACTCGCCGTCGGTGTGCGCGACGTGAATCGATCCGGGGCCCAGGAGCAGCGGCTCGCCCCAGTTCGTAAGTTTGGGGATGTCAGTGGTGAACTTGGCGATCATTGTCGGTAAGCCGTCGACGGTGCGCAGACGGAGGAAGGGAAGCTCCAGGGGAAACGTTACCTGGACACGGTCACCGGCGGTGGTGAGAATCTGCTGCCGCAGATCATCCGAAGGGCCGACCAGGCGATAGAGCAAATCGGCGTGTGCATAATCTGGAATCACGTTGGGAGCGCGGCCGCCTTCGATCAGGCCGATGTTTAGAGTGCATGGGCCAATTTCTGGATCGGAGGGCAGCGGCATGGCGCGCAGGCGGGTGAGCGCTGGAATCAGCTTGTCGATCGCCGACTCGCCCAATTCTGGATAGGCTGAGTGCGCCATGCGCCCCGTGGCCGTGACCTCCACGCGGAGGGTTCCTTTCGAGGCGAGGGCGATGTGATTCTCGGTGGGCTCGCCGTTGACCAGGAAACGGCACGCGAAAGCTTTTTCGCTGGCGGCATATTTATTCGCAATCTGAGCGCCCAGGCTGTCGCGCTCTTCTCCGACTACAAACAGAAGCCCGACGTGGACGTTCTGCTGGCGCAAGTGCTCTGCCGCGGCAACTTGCGCCGCGATGATTCCCTTGGCGTCGCAGGATCCGCGGCCGTAGATTCGTCCCGCATCTTCCGACGACGGAATGAAGGGAGGAACTGTGTCCATGTGCGTGGAAAAGACCACCGCGGGATGCGGCTGTTCCGGCGAAGTCGCGTAGACGTTGAAGCGATCGCCTTCGACTGGCATCTTTTTCGTTTGATAGCCGAGGCGGCAGAGTTCTCCGTAAAGATAGTTGCCGACCGCCGCTTCGTTGCCGCTGATGGATTCGATGTCGATGAGTTGGCGGGTGAAGGTGACTGCGTCCATGCGGATAAGGATAGCGCAAGGGCGCTTGCGCCGCGGAAAGGCGCGGTCAACGGGTGAATTGGTCAGCCGCGAAGCGAAGCGCGGGACCTTGGTTTTCGCCAGCGACGCCACATGACGCCGGCAAACACCCGGATCCCTCGCCTCGCTCGGGATGACAAATCGGAGTGGAGAAGGGAGCGGTTAGCTGCGTCAATCATGTAATCTTGAGACGTGCTGCCTCCTTCTTCATCGATTCGTTCGCTGACAGTCGACGGTCCTGCGGGTCGACTGGAGGCGCTGCTCAATGCCGGCGCGGAAAATGCGACGCACGCGGCGGTCGTTTGTCATCCGCATCCGCTGTTTGGCGGGACGCTGCACAACAAGGTCGTCTTTCACACCATGAAGGCGCTGAACAGTTTTGGGTTTCCGGTGCTGCGCTTCAATTTTCGGGGGACGGGTCTGAGCCAGGGCGAACATGACCACGGCGATGGGGAAGTCGACGACGTGCGCGCGGCGCTTAACTGGCTCGACGCCGAATATCATCTGCCGCTGGTGTTCGCGGGATTTTCTTTTGGCGCGGCGGTTGGTCTGCGCGCGGCTTGCGGGGATGCGCGGGTGCGCGCGGTCATAGGGATCGGAACGCCGGTTGCTCCGGTGGCCGCCGATACTGAGGAGCCGCGCGTTTATACGTTTGACTTCATGCGCGATTGCGCTAAGCCTAAGTTGTTTGTCAGCGGGGCGCGCGATCAGTTCGGACCGCGAGCCAAGCTGGAAGCGCTGGTTGCGTCGGTGCCGGAGCCGAAGAAGCTGGTGGTGATCGAAGGTGCCGATCATTTCTTTGAAGGACGATTGCGGGAGCTGCGGGAGGCCATTGAAGCGTGGGTGAGAACAGAAGCTGTCAGCTCTCAGCCTTCAGCTGTCAGCTGAACCATTCGCAGAGAATCTTCGAAGCGGCGACATCCGAGGGCCTTAGCTTAAGGCTGATAGCTGACACCTCTCTTTATAATCCACCCCATGCCTGATCCCGATCGTGAATCTCAATTCAAGCGCATGCGCCAGCAAGCACGCGCGATTTTCCAGCAGGCTCTGGCCGAGGCTTCGATTGGAGCGGGTTTTGGGCGGCACGTGCATTACGAGCGAGGAGTTTTGCGGGTGCGCGAGGATCTTTACGATTTGCACTCGTATTCGCGTGTGCTGATGGTGTCGCTGGGCAAGGCGGGACACACGATGGTCGAAGCACTCTCGGCCCAGGTCGGAAGTTCGCTGGAAGGGATTGTTGCCAGTTCGGTTGAGGCTGCGACGCAAGTTCACGGCTTTCGGTATTTTCGCGGGGGGCATCCGACGCCGAATGCGGAGTCGATTCAGGCGGCGAGTGCGATATTGCGCTCGCTCGAGGCACAGCCGGCTTCGGCCCTGGTGATATTTCTGATCAGCGGGGGAGGATCGTCCATCGTCGAGAAACCGATTGACGATGAGATTTCACTCGACGATCTTATCGCCACGTATCGCGCTTTGGTGCATTCCGGCGCGCCTATTGCCGAGATCAATGCGGTGCGGAAGCATCTTTCTGCGGTGAAGGGCGGGCGGCTGGCGCAGGCGGCGTATCCGGCGCAGCAGGTTTCGCTGCTGGTGTCGGATGTGCCGGACGGCACGCCGGACGCGCTTGCTTCTGGTCCTACGATGCCGGACTCGACTTCGGTCGAGGATTGTTACCGGATCGCGGAGAAGTATGAATTGCTCAAACAATTTCCGGCGTCGACGCGGGAACTGTTCGAGCGGCATGCGCTCGAGGAAACGCCGAAGTCGGATGATCCGGCATTTGTTCGGGCGCGCTGGTGGCCGGTGCTCTCGAATCAGACGGCCATTGAAGAGGCGACCGTTGCGGCGGAGGGGGCGGGATTCATCGTGCATGTGGACAATTCCTGCGACGACTGGGATTACGAAAAGGCTGCTGGCTACTTGCTGGGACGAGTGCGCGAGTTGAGGAAACGGTTCTCGCCGGTGTGTTTGATTTCTGGCGGGGAAGTTACGGTGAAGGTCACGAACGGAGGAATGGGCGGGCGCAATCAGCAGTTCGCGCTGGCGTGCGCGGAGAAGATTGCGGGGGAGAACATTACCGTGCTCAGTGCGGGGACTGACGGTGTGGACGGGAATAGTCCGGCCGCCGGGGCGGTCGCGGATGGGACGACTGTGGAGCGGTCGCGAGCGGGCGGGTTGGATGTGGGCGCGGCGCTCCTCAGGTTTGATGCTTTTCCGTTTTTCAGGGCGCTGGGTGATGCGATTGAGACGGGACCGACGGGAAATAATTTGCGTGATTTGAGAATTCTGCTGGCTCATTAGGGTTGGAGTGAATGCCGCCGGGCTTTGCCCACGCGCGACGGGCTAAGGCGCCCGTCGCCACATGAGCATTGATGGCTTTCCGAACTTCTTACTGGCTCGTAGTTACGCGGTCTTTTGCATTTTCTGCTGGGCCTTTTCCATGGCCTCGTCCATGCCGTGTTTCATCTCATCCATGGACAGGTCTTTGGTGTGAGTGGCGATCGACCATTTGTGGCCGAAGGGATCTTTAAGCTTGCCGTAGCGATCGCCCCAGAACTGGTCCATCACCGGCATTTCGACTTCTGCGCCCGCTTTCACGGCGCGATCGAAGGCGGCGTCAACGCCGTCGACGTAGATGTGCAGGCCCATGCCTGCGCCGCCGCTGCTTAACGGAGAGAGAGCGCCGTATTCGGGCCACTCGTCGCTCAGCATGATGATGGAGTCGCCGATCTTTAATTCGGCGTGCATGATTTTGCCGTCCGGGCCCTTCATGACGCCTCGTTCTTGCGCGCCGAAGGCTGCTTTGTAGAATTCGATGGCGCGGGCAGCGTCGCGCACGGTGAGGAAGGGGGTGAGAGTGTGATATCCGTCGGGAACTGGCTTTACTGGCATACGACCTCCTTGAGGGAGAACATTTAGCGAAAGGCAGTATACACCAAAAGGCGCTGTGTACGGTTAAGGGAACATTACGCAGACCGCTCCGGGAACTTGTTGAACCCGCGTGCCGTACAGCCAAGCAGTGTGCGCGAAGGAGAAATGATGAGGCGAACGTGTTTGTGGCTTGCGTTGCCAATAACGATGATGAGTGTGGTGCTGGCGGTTGGGCAACAGTCGACCGTCACACGGCTGGATGGCAGCACCATCTCGGCGGCGGAAATCGATGCAACGGTGACACGGTTTATGAAAGCGGCCGAGGTGACGGGCGCGGGGATTGCGGTCTTCAACCACGGGAAGATCGCTTATATGAAGGCTTATGGGGTCCGCGATAAAGAGAAGAATCTGCCGCTGACCGTGGATTCGGTGATGTCCGGGGCTTCGCTGTCTAAAGTGGCGTTCACCTACCTGGTGCTGCAGCTGGTCGATCAAGGGACGATCGATCTGGACAAGCCGGTCTACCAGTATTTGCCCAAGCCACTCCCGGAGTATCCGAATTATGCCGATCTGGCGAACGACCCGCGCTACAAGCTCATCACGGCACGCATGTTGCTGAGTCATACCAGCGGCTTTGCCAATTGGCGCTGGTTCGAGGACGACCGCAAACTGCGAATCCATTTTGAGCCGGGATCACGGTATGCGTATTCGGGTGAGGGAATCAGCCTGCTGCAACTGGTGGTGGAGACCGTTACGAAAACGCCACTGGAAGAACTCATGCAGCAGCGCGTCTTTCAGCCGTTGGGCATGAGCCGGAGCAGCATGGTCTGGCAAGATCGCTTCGACAGTGACTATGCGAATGGCTACGACGAATACGGACGCTCGCTGGGCCCGCTGAAGCAACACAAAGCGGGCGCGGCGGGTTCGATGTCAACCACGCTTGCCGATTTTTCGCGGTTCATGCAGGCCGTGCTGGATGGCCAACTGCTACGCCCTAAAACGCGAGAGCAGATGCTCAGCCCGCAGCTTCAAATCGTGTCGAAGCGCATGTTTCCCACGCTCAATGAAGAGACTACGGAGGAGAACAGGGCAATCCGGCTCAGTTCCGGGCTGGGGTGGACGCTTTACTGGACGCCTTATGGCGAGGTGTTCTCCAAAGGAGGTCATGACGATGGTTGGAGGCATTACACGGTCTGCTTTGACAAGCCGAAGACTGGAATCGTGATTATGACCAACAGCGGAAACGGCGAAGGCATCTTTGAATATCTGCAGGAAACGATTCTGAAAAACACATTCGACCCCATTGCATGGGAAAACTACACGCCTTATGACAAATTGCCGCCACGCCCGCCACTTCAACAACGCAAACAGGTCGCTGTGGACGGAAAGGTGTTGGACCGGTATGTGGGACGCTACTCGCTCCCGCCCAACGTCATTGAGACGGTGCGCCGCGAAGGTGATCATCTTTCCATTCAGGAATCTGTAGACGCGAACCCTGAGCCGAAACAGGATCTGCTGCCGGAGAGTGATACCGACTTCTTCTCGGCGACGGCCGACGACACTTACACCTTCCAAAGTGACAGCAACGGGAAGATTACCGCGATGATTCTGCATGCGGATGGGAAAGATATTTCCATCAAGCGGATCGAGTAGCGCTGAGTCCCGGCTAGAAGAACCCGATTCTTAGAAGAATCGGGTTACGCCTTCTTCCATCACCACGACGCGGTCCTTGGTTCCGGCGGCGCGGGCTTCTTCGTCGAGGAGTTGTAACGGCTCATCCACTGGTTCGTGCGAGAGGCGGAAAGTGCCGTAGTGCATGGGAACCATCCAGCGGGATTTGAGATCAATAAAGGCGCGCATGGCGTCGGCGGGATTGGTGTGGACGTTGCGAAACTGCGGCGGATTATAGGCGCCGATGGGGAGCAGGGCGAGTTCGGGAGCGAGGCGGCGTCCGATTTCGCTGAAGCCGGCGAAGTAGGCGGTGTCACCGGCGTGATAGACGGAGTGTTTGCCGGCTTTAAGAACAAAACCGCCGTAGCCGCGGTGCGAATCTTTGAGAATGCGCGCGCCCCAGTGGCGCGAAGGCACGTGCGTGACTGACAGGTTGCGATGGCGCGAAGTCTTCCACCAGTCGAGTTCGATGATCTCAGAGAAGCCGAGGTCGGAGACTAGATCCGAGACGTGAGTCGGAATGATGATCGCCGGCGCAACCCCGCGCGTGCGCAGGTTGTTCTGCACCAGGGCGCGCAGTGACGGGCGATGCAGATGATCGAAGTGGGCGTGCGAAACCAGGACCAGGTCGATGGCCGGCAGATCGGCGATGCGCAGGCCCGGACGGCGCAGGCGCTTCAACACAAAAAGCCAGCGCGCGAAGTTGGGGTCGATCATCACGCTCTGTCCGCCGATTTGGACGAAGAAGCTGGCGTGGCCGATGAAGGTGACGCCGAGTTCTCCGTTAGTGGCGAGGCGGGGTTTGTAGGTCTCGCCGCGGCGCGGAGTTACGGCGGAGTGGCGCACCAGGCGGCCGAACTGAGTGGCGCGTTTACGAAGGGCCGGATTGCGGAGCGTTTGCTTGATCATCCTGCTACAGAGCCCGGGGGTGGAACCGAAGCAGCGTCGACCCCTTTCATACTAGTCCTGACCGCTGGGCGATCGGAGTGATAAGAGCGATGCGGCTGAATTATTTACTCACTGTTCATGTTAGATGAAAGGGAGGGATTGCGGGCTGCCTTTTACTTCCGGCGCTGGTAACGGCAGTAATGTGGAGGGGATCTGCAGCTAACACAATGAAACCGCCGGCGTGTGCTGGGGTTTTGAACTTGAAGGGTTGGATGTGATTGAACTGGCCTGCAGCCGAGCTTTGCTCGGGCTGGGACGGGCGAATGCGCCCGTCCCTACGTGAGCACTATTGTGGTTCGGTGTTTCTGATCCAGCGCGAGCGGGGGATTTCGCGGTGGCCTTCGTCGTCGTAGAAGAATTTCATTTCGTGATCGGACTTGGCGTTTGGTACGGGGTGGTCATCGACAGAACTAAAGCGGGGAGCGTCGTAGGAAACCGGCAGCGCGGACTTGGTGGTATACATCGATTCGCTGTAGGTGGTTCCGACCAACGCCTGGGCCACGGCGAAGACTCCGAAAGGATTTCCGTTTGAGTAGGAGACGCCGATATAGTCGGCGACCATGGGTCCGTTGTCGGAGACGGGGAGCCAGCCGATCTGCATGGGGCCAGCGAGTTTAGAGCCGGCGGTCCAGGTTGCGCCGCCATCGGTTGAGGTGGTGAAGCCAACGTACAACTGGCAGGTGCTCTTGGTGCATTTGGCGACGGGATAGTAGTAGTAAACGATGGTCAGGTGAGCGTTGGCGCCGGACGTAGTGGGATCGACGCCGATGCCGGGCAGGAAATGATCGACGGTGCTGGCGGTGGCATCGATGGGAATGCGGGTGACGGCGCTCCAGGTTTTGCCGTCGGCTGAGGTGCTCATGACGATGTCGTTCGAAGCGCACTTGGAGCGGAAGCGGCAATCGGACCACACGACATAGACATTGCCCGCGCCATCGATGCTCGCCGATGGCAGGTCGGGGTTGCGCATTCCAGCCGCCACGGTGTGGTAAGTGATGTTGGCGATGGACTGACTCTTGCCCCAGCTGGCGCCGCCATTCGCGGAACTGAATACGTCGATGCCTCCGCCTTGAAAGGGAACAATGACCGTGCCGTTCGGCTGTACGAGCGGTTCGCCGCCGAGTCCGCCGGCGTGATCGGAAGACGCGAGGCCGGGGCCCCAGGTTTGTCCACCGTCGCTCGAAACGCTCATCAGAACGTCGCCGGAGCCGTAGGCCTGATCCCACTCGGTGTAGCAGTTGCCGTAGTAAGGACTGGTTGTCGTGTTGTCGCAGACGGTCCAGTTCTTGTCGTCGAGATGAGTCTTGTCGATGTTGATGGGGTTACCCCAGTTCAGGCCGTTGGTGGAGCGGCTGACGGCAACGTCTCCAATGACGCCGCTGTTGGAATTCAGGCCGGCGAGAGGGAGCGTGGAGATGAGCCATTCGCCGTGTTTGGCGTCGTAGGCGACGGAGGGATCGGCGGCCGCGCCGTAGGTTCCGGCTTTGTAATTCACGGTGAGGCCGGGGAGATCGCCGTAGTGCCAGGTCTTGCCGCCGTCCAGCGAGGTGGAGTAGCCGATGTCGCCACTGCCCCAGCCAATGCTGCCGGGACGGCGGGCCACGTGGAATGTGGTCACGATGGTGTTGCCCCAGGAGAACATGTCGGGCTCGACTTCAGTTTTGTGATCGCTGTCGGAGTTGGTGAGATTGTCGACGCTGATTCGGGCGAGCGCGGTTTGTGCGGAGGCGGGCAGGGCGAGGGCCAAGGAAAAGGCTAGCGGTTGCGAGAAGGAACAGATTTCGTGCAGGAAAGAAGCTGGGGCGCGACAATTTCATCGGGACAGTCCTTGGGTCGGGGGATTCGATTTCGCAGGGGTTGATGGATGATCGGCGACAGGGACGAAATCCATCCCGTCGAACTATATCCGATAGTTGTGATGGTGTCGATGTGAAGGAAGTTTCACGGCGAGCTTATAACGGTTTAGTTCCTTCTGGGCGGCTCGCCCGCGCGCCTGCCGGCAAGTTGCCGACGCTGCTCGTTTAAGCTACTCGCTTGACCACTATTGCACTGGTCATATCTAATTCGAGGGCATTCCTTTTCAGGTTTTCCTCAAGAGATTAAGGAGCTGTTCACATGCGAGTTGCTTTTTTGGGATTGGGAATCATGGGGCACGCCATGGCGACGAATCTGGTCAAGGCCGGCCACGAAGTGACGGTGTGGAATCGCACGCCGGGGAAGCTGGTGGAGGGGGCGGGAGTGGCTCCGACTCCGGCGGCGGCGGCGCAGGGCGCCGAAGTCGTGTGGATGTGCGTCGCCGACACGGATGCGGTCGAGAGCGTAATTTTCGGAGCTGACGGCGTTCAGGCGTCGTTGACCGAGGGCATGATCATTGCGGACTCGAGCACGATTTCTCCCTCGGCCACGGTGAAGTTCGCGGAGCGCGTGAGTGCGAAGGGCGTGGCCTGGGTGGATGCGCCGATGACGGGGTCGAAAATTGGCGCGCGCGATGGGACGCTGGTGTTCATTGTGGGAGGAAGCGAAGAACCGGTCGACCGGCTCAAGCCGCTGTTCGCGGCGATGGGGAAGAAGATTTTCCGCATGGGCGATACCGAGCAAGGGGCAGGCTACGAAGCTTGCCATGAACTTGCAGATTGCGCTGATTTTTGAGGGATTCGCGGAGGCGCTGACCCTGGCCACCAAAGCTCGGAGTTGACACGCAACAGTTGCTGTCTTTGATTGACGCCACGATGGTGCGGTCGGGGGTGGTGGATTATAAGGGTCCGTTTATTCTGCAGCGGGACTTCACGCCGAATTTTCCGTTGCGGCTCATGCACAAGGACATCAAATTGACGCTGGAGGCGGCGAGAGAGGCGCGAGTGAAGTTGCCGGCCCTGGAGACCGTCGAGGAGGTGTACGAGATGGCGTCGGAAGAAGGGAACCGGGACCTTGACTACGCTGCTACGCTGATGCTGCTGGAGAAGTGGGCGGGGGTGCAGGTGAAGGGCAAGGCCGCTTAGGGATTCGTTCCGTACAGCAAGTTTCACGGATAGGACAGAGGTTAAGGATGGGCCGATGTCATCCCGCAGGAGCGCGTCCAGCGCTCCGGAAGGACCTTACGAAACCTAGAAATCCGGTCAACGGATGCGAGGATTGCCGAACACTGCATGAGGCGCAGGCGCTCCCGTCCACGGCATCTACAGCGTCGGTCCGCGTAAGGTCCTTCGCCCGGATGTCGCCGCGGTCAGGATGACATCGGGCTGAGCCCGCGATTACTCGCCGTTACCACCGTAATCCCCGAAAAATCGATCTTACACAAGTATTACAGTGAGGATCTCCTCCTTTTGGTAGGTTAGCGATGGGGCTGATCGAACTCCAACCACCACGAAACGGGGATCTTCCTTGGAAACGGATATGGACCTTAAGGATTTGGAAAAACGGCAAGCGGAAAAAGGCGAAGTGAATTGGATCACCGCGGCCTTCATGTTGGCATTTCATATCGGGGCGATCGCCGCTCTCTTCTTTTTCACGTGGAAGGCGTTATTTGTTGCGATGTTCCTGTGGTGGGTTTCGGGCAGCCTGGGCATTGGGATGAGTTATCACCGGCTGCTGACGCACCGTGGCTATAAGAGTCCGAAGTGGGTGGAATATTTTCTGACGGTTTGCGCCACGCTGGCCCTTGAAGGTGGGCCGATTTTCTGGGTGGCAACGCACCGCATTCATCACCAATATTCTGATTTGGATGGCGATCCGCATTCTCCGGTCGACGGCAAGTGGTGGGCTCACATGGGCTGGATTCTCATGGGCAAGTCAATGCACCACGACACGACCACGCTGTCCCGCTACGTTCCCGACCTGGCCAAAGACAAGTTTCATGTCTGGATCACAAAATATCATTATGTTCCGCAGGTCGTGTTGGGGGTTGCGCTTTATGCCATCGGTGGACTGCCTTGGCTGCTGTGGGGGACGTTCATGCGTACCGTGGTTGGACTGCACGCGACCTGGCTGGTGAATTCGGCGACACATTCTTGGGGCACGCGACGTTTCGCGACTCGCGACCTTTCGACCAACAGCTGGTGGGTTGCGCTGCTGACGTTTGGCGAAGGCTGGCACAATAATCATCATGCGCATCCGACGGCGGCGCAGCATGGCTTCAAGTGGTATGAAGTTGATATGAACTGGTACGGCATTTGGGCGCTGAAGACGTTCGGTCTGGCCTGGGACATCAAGCGGGTGAAGTTGGACGAAGTCGAGCGCGGGCTGGTGCCGACGCCGAATGGGCGGCTGATTACGGCGGCTGTGCCGGAAGCGGTGGTCGCAGGCGACTAGGGTACCTTCCCCCGATCTTATCTGCTTCCTTGGGTAGGGTTTGAAGGCGGCAGTGCTGGAGCATTCTGGGGCTGGTTGGATTGGGCAGGGAGGGCTGCTCCAGGTGGCATCGGGATATAAACCGTCACTGAAGGCATGATTGTGCTCCTGCCTAGATCCGAAGCGACGATTCCGAATCTCTCTTCAGCCATTGGAAACTCCTGCAGTCAGTATACACCGTAGGTCGCAGTGAAATAGTCCTTCGCTTCCAGTTGAGCCTGAGCAAAAAGAGAGTCTCGCGTGGCTAGGCCGTCCGGAAAATGGGTACGCTCGGCGTCATGCTGCACCTTCATCAGTTTATGGCGGCGGCTCATAATCTGTTCATCGGTATACCGGCCCGAAAAAATATTTTCCCATTCCAGTTGGGCGTCGATGAAGATTCCGCCGAGAGTGATCGTGTGTGCGCTCGCGGCTTTATGCTGCTTGGTAAATGGAAACACGTCTCTTAAAGCATCCACAACCTGAGACGCCGCAATGATTGCGCCCCATACGAATGCGTGCTCTTTCCAAAGAGCCCAGGCCGCAATGCTCCCGCTGGAAGCGATGGCTCGTAGAGTCCCTAGAGCCGTCACCCGCTTGCCAAGATAATCCCGATAATGACGGATATAGCAAGCCGCCACTTTGAGCTCAATCATCTGAGCCCAATACAGCTGCTGCTGTCGATGGGGATTCGCCGCGACCTCGCTCATCTAGCTAATTTTACCGTGAATCCGGGGAAGCGAGACCCGGCCGCGAAAGGGGTAGTGGTCTAACCGGTCCAATGCGCAGAGCTCCGCGCATCTCACACCCGAATGATCATGACTTCGGTGGCTTTGATCAGGGCTGCGGCGGTTTGGCCCTTCTTCAGTTGCATTTCACGGGCTGACGTGGCGGTGATAATCGACGTGATTTGCTGGCCGCCGATCGAGATCTTTACTTCGGCCATCAGACCGCTGATGCGAACCGAATCGATGCGCCCTACTAACTGATTGCGTCCGCTGACGCGCCGGACGACTTGCCCGCTCTCTTTTTCTGTTTTGTCTCGAGTTCTGTACAAAAGCTTGTCCACCTCGCTCCGCGGGATGCGGTGGTGGCCTCCGGCGGTTTGAATGCTGCGAATCTTCTTCTTGTAAATCCACTGCTTGATGGTTGGGAAGCTGATTCCGAGCTGTAAAGCCGCGTCGCGAAGTTGGAGCAAGTCTTCGTTGTGTCCTGCGGACTTAGCGCGGCCTGGCATCGGAACGAAATCCTATCGTTAGCACGGAGCCTGGTCAACCTGTTTGAAGAAGCTTGGAGAAGCGCTGCCAGCTGTATAGTTTTAGACGCAGAAACTGTATTTCATATACACTTCTATTCCTTCGACACTATCCCTGGGATTTGGGAGGACTGAATGCGTTCTATTACTCTGTCTGTCGCCCTGCTCGTTGTTTATTTTTCGTCAATATCCTGCTCGGCACAGGCCAGCACCCCCGACCCCTGCGCGAGCGGCCACGAGTTCGCCACCACCGATTGCACGCTGACCTGGCACGGCATCACGGTGTATGGCGCGTATGACGTCGGCTTCGGCTACGTCACCCATGGCTTACCCGACAGCGGCTACAACTATGAAGGCGAATCGCTGGTGAACCGAAACGGTTATCAGCATCGATTCCTCGTTGCACCGAACAACCTTTCGCAGACGGGTCTGGGCATCCGGGGCAAGGTAGAGTTTGTGCCGGGCTGGTCGGTTGTGTTCAACGCTTCCACTGGGATTAATCCGCAGTCCGGCCTTATGGCCAATGCTTCGGCTACCCAGATCGTCAACAACGGCCTTCCCAGGAGCAGCTATTCGTTCGCCATCGACGGCGCGCGTGCGGGCCAACCCTTCAATGACCAATACTATGGCGGCATATCGTCCAAGCAATTCGGCGAACTGACCTTCGGTCGCCAGCGCTCTCTCGGAACCGATGCGATGCTTCAGTACGATCCGGCCAGCGGTGCCTACGCCTTTTCCTACATCGGGTATAACGGCACGATGGCCGGCGGCGGCGACACCGAGGACAGCCGTTGGGACGACGCCGTGAAGTATCGCATCGCCTACGGCCCGGTCCACTTCGGAGCGATGTATAAATTCGCCGATGGTTCTGGCGGCTGCTACGACCCCATGGCAGCCGCGGGGGCCACCTGGACCGCGACCTCCTGCACGCCGCAATCGGCACACAACAACGCCTACGGATTCGACCTCGGAGGAACAATAGGCCCGGACAAAGGTAAGTTCTCCGCCGATGTCGTCTTCCAACATTACAACCAGGCGATCAGCGTATTGAATCCCTTGCTCGGGCCGCAGAGTCCGGCGACGCCGCATCTGGGGTTTACACAGTCGCTCACTGACAGCATCGATACAACCCCCATCAACGGCGGCGACGGACTCGGCCCTAATCTGATCTCGACAGATAACACCGTCTACGGCATCGTGACCGACAACAACGCAGTTATGTTCGCTGCCAAGTACGTGCGGGACCCGTTCAAGTTTTTTGCTGGTTACGAATACATCTGGCAAAACAACCCGAAGAACCCACTGGGTGTGGGCGCATCGGACCAGGGCGGTTATTTCATGAGTGGGGTCGAAGACAATAATCTTGATTCCGAAAAGTTGGTGAACATCTGGTGGACGGGTGTGAAGTACACCTATCGCACCAAAACCGACTTCACGCTCTCCTGGTATCAACAGCGGCAGAACGACTTCCGTATTCCGCCCGAGTGCTCGGCTGCAGCCGGTTTCCGCGCTTCCTGCGCGGGCACACTCAACGAGGGGTCGTTCTATGTGGATCACCACTTCACCAAACGTTTCGACGGTTTTGCCGGGATTGCTTATTCCTGGGTGAGCGGCGGTCTGGCCATTGCCATTCCTCATGGCCCCGGCGTTCCGTATAACTCCAACAACAATTGTGCTCCGACGGTTGGTGGTCGTTTCAGCTTCTGATCGTTTCTGCGCCATTGCAAAAGACCCGCCCTTTTGGGGCGGGTCTTTTGTTGGCGGAGAGTACAGACTTACTTCGGTATCCTACTTCGGCATTACCACGACTTCATCTCTTCGGCATGGCGTCGAGCGTGGCCTTGTCGATGCCCAGGTGTGCCAGGACCAGATCCGGTGGAAGGTGGGTCAGCCACTCGGAGAGAGCAAGGTCCTGATAGACGTTGCTCTTGAACATCTCCAGAAATTTCAAATCGGTGTCGCCGGTATTCTGGACGTAGTGGGGCAGCGTTTTCAGGACGTAACCTACGTCGCCGGCTTGAAAGTCCATGGTGCGGGCGCGGCCTCCGGTGGCGAACACGGTCATTCTTCCCGTGCCGGCGATGTAGTACTGCCATTCATCGGCATTGGGATGCCAGTGCAGTTCGCGAATGCCGCCGGGATGAACCGTAACGATGGCCGCCGCAATCGTAGTGGCGATTTTGAATTTGCTGGAATCGACGATCCGCACCTCGCCGCCCTTGGTGCGCCGGGTCACGGCCTGCTGCGTCGTGCGAAAAGCGAAATCGAGCGGAGACGCGCCGAGCGAACCAGCGGCTGCTTTCTGATCGTCGGCCAGCGGGCCAGGAACTGGGGCCTGGAAAATAAATTTCTCCCGCCGCGGCATTTTTTGCATGGCCGCTTCGCTCACGCCGAAGTTTTTCGAGAGGACGTCGTGGGGCGTATGCGCCATCCAATCGGTGAGCAGAACGGTTTCGTATTCGGAGAAGTTGCCATCGTCGAACACCAGCAGAAACTCGGCGCCGTCGGGATTCAAGCCTTGAATCGAATGCGGAATTCCCGTGGGAAAATACCACAGGTCACCTTCGGTCACGTCGGTGACGAAGCTCTTGCCGTCCGCATCGAGCCCTGTGATGCGCGCGTTTCCGTAGAGCATGAAGGCCCATTCCGCAGCCGTGTGCCAGTGCAGTTCACGAATGCCTCCCGCGGTCAATCGCATATCGACGCCGGCAATCGATTTCGAAACTGCCAGCTCGCGCACCGTTACTTCGCGTGACCATCCGCCCTCTTGCATCCGCTTGTGCGAGATTCCGAAAGGATATTTGAAGGTTTGTACGCCGCCCGCGTCGGTTTGTGGAGGCAGGAAAGAGTCCGGATTTTGGGCGTCGATCTGGGCATTGCCTGGGCCGGGGGCGCTGGCGCTTCGATCGTCCTTCGTCGGGTAGGGCTTTTGATCTTGTTGTTGATTTTGTCCTGTGGCGTCGGCTGCCGATAGCATGCCGGCCGCCAGCGCGGCCGAACCGGCCCCCAGGAATCCGCGCCGCGAAAACACATTCTTCATGGCATCGTTGTCCATAAGCCACCTTCCGCAATATGAGCAACCCAAGCGAGAGCCACTTCCAGCTCCCCAGTTGCGCAAAACAATACGTTAGGAGCTCTGCACTGTCAACTGCGAGAGACTATTCACCCGAACGCGGTAAAATCGGGGCTGAGTCACCATGCGCATCTCGAGCCGCCGTGGAACTATCGTTTTCTTTCTCTGCCTGGGCGTAGGCCTGGTGGCGTTGGCGGTCGCCCTCAACGTCGGCTGGATCATCCTCAACTGGCGGGAGGGCGTGCTGCTGTTTTTCGGCATCGTCTTTTTCGCCCTCATGATTGCCGGAATGGTGGTGAATACGATTTTTCTGGTGCGCGAACTCCGGCGCAGTGAGCAGCACGACAGCTTCATCAATTCCGTAACTCACGAATTAAAAACTCCGGTGGCCTCGATCCGGCTGCACCTAGAAACCTTGCAGCGGCGCGAACTGCCGGAACCCCAGAAACAGGATTTTTACCGGCTGATGCTCAGCGACACTGACCGGCTGACCGAGACCGTCGAGCAGGTTTTGCGAGCGGGTCGGGCGGGGGATAAGAAAGCGGGACTGGAAAAAGCGGAGGTCGATTTCGGACAACTGGTTCGCGACTGCATGGACGCTACCCGGGCGCGCCATCATCTGCAACCGGAGGCTCTGCGCTTTGAGGAGACAGCGCGCGACGGGACCTCGAGCGATGGGATATCGAGCAACGGGAACGGCATGCGCGTCCGGGGCAGCGCGGAAGACTTGCGCACCGCGGTTTCCAACGTGCTCGACAATGCTGTGAAATATTCTGGCGACAGCGTTGACGTGCGGGTACGGTTGGAGACTCCGGACGAAAAACGCATTGTGCTGCGCGTGCAGGACCAGGGAGTAGGAATTCCGCCGGATGATATGAAGCGGATCTTCAAGCGATTTTATCGGGTTACGCACCGCTCGCTAGCGCATGTGAAGGGGACCGGGCTGGGCCTGTTTATCGTGAAGGCGATTGCGCAAAAGCACGGCGGCAAAGTGTTTGCCGAAAGCGACGGAGAGGGTCAGGGAACCACGATCGTGCTGGAACTGCCGAGGTGGGCGGCATGAGGTGCGTGGCTTGAGGTATAGAGCATGAGCCGGGTTCTTGTCGTGGAAGATGAAGCCCATCTGGCGCAGGGGTTGCGTTTCAATCTGGAAGCCGAAGGTTACGCGGCCGAAGTGGTGGGCGATGGCGAGGCGGCTACCGATCGTCTGCTGGAGAAGAAAGAGAATTTCGATGCCGTGGTGCTCGACATCATGCTGCCGGGAAAAGATGGATTCAGCGTGGTGTCAGAACTGCGGGCGGCGCGGAACTATGTGCCGGTACTCATGCTGACCGCGCGGGGACGTCCGGAAGATGTGCTGAAGGGATTTGCCTCCGGGGCGGACGACTATCTCGCGAAGCCGTTTGATCTTTCGATTTTGCTGGCGCGGTTGCAGGGATTGCTGCGGCGCAGTCAGTGGGTTCGTGGCGAGCAGGAGCCGCGACCAGATGAGGCGCGGGCTGATGCCGGTGGCGTGGGCGACTTCGGGACATTTTCATTCAGTGGCAAAACGATCGACTTCGGTGCTCTGGAGTTGCGGTCGGGCGAGAGCACGATTCATCTCACGCTGATGGAGTCGGAGTTGCTGCGGCATCTGGTGCGCAATGACGGCAAGATCGTTTCGCGTAAACAGATTCTGGAAGAAGTGTGGGGGCTGCACGAGGATACCGACACGCGCGCCATCGACAATTTTGTGGTGCGGCTGCGGCGCTATATTGAGGACGATCCGGCGAATCCGCGGCATTTGCTTACGGTGCGTGGGGTGGGGTACCGGTTTCTGGCGAAGCCGGAGAAAGCATAAGAGCCCGCATGATAATTCTCAACGCTAATTCTTACCGAGCTGAGAACTCCCGAGCCAAGGTCCCTCCCCTGCGCCGTCGCTAGCGCTCCGGCTTCGGTCGGGATGACAATCAGATTTAGACAGCTAGGATTAAGACAGCCAACGTTAGGCTGCTAGGCGCGACATAGTTCTGCCAGCAGCGCCTCTCGGCGTTCGATAGCGATGCCATCCATGCGGCGCAGGACCATCAGGTAAATCGGGATTGAGATCGCCGCCAGCACCAGGAATAGCAGCGCAGCGATCCACAGATTCTTATAGAGCCGCGCGATAGCAAACACTGCGAAGCCTAAGCCCACGATCACGGCCTGCACGCCCAGGCTCGCGAGGACAGTCGTCTGGGAAGCGTTCTGTCGGCCGAAAGTCGCGAAGTCGCGCTTCTTGGGCGAATAAATCGAGAGCAGGTTGCCGGCTGTGAAGTTTAATGGCGCCGCGAACAGCAGGGCAGCTACGGTAGCAATCGAGAGGGCCAGGTGCGGCGCGCCGTAAAGGTAGGTGACGGTGATCCAGGCGAATGCGGTATTCGCGGCGAGGATGCTGGCGTGAGTGAGGTTTTTCCCCAGCATGATCTGACGGAAACTGACTGGCGACGCGTAGAAAAACTGTACGCCACCGGCGTCGCCGCCGAAACTATTGAACACCAGGTTGGTGAGAACCAGGAGCGAGTAAGCGACTGCCCCGGGGAACACCATTTCGGGCGTGCGGCCCAGGAAGCTCGACCGATGCATGGCATTCATCGGACCGAGGCGAAAAATCACCAGCATGAAGATCGGCATAACCAAGGTCAGCAGCATGGGGCCGCTGCGCGCCAGATAGCGAACTTCTTTTTCGAAAACGGCGGCGACGGGCTGCGAAAATCCTGAGAGGTTCCATCCCACCTGCAGGCCTTGCGGCTGCGCGACCGCGGGGCGGGCAGCGGCCTCGCTGAGATTCTCCCCGCGAAACTGCGCGCGCAGCCGGATGTGCAGCAGCGATCCGACGCCCGCGGTCAGCGCTCCCAGGAAGAGCAGGGAAGTGAAGCCGACCAGAATCTGGGAATGGGAAGTCTGCGCAATGGCATCGGCGGCCAGGCCAGGTGGCAGGACGGCTTGTACCTGAGTGATGATTTGGGTGGCGCGGTGGAACTCGGGGATCGGCTTTTTCTCGACGTGCTGCATGATTGGTCCGATCAGCTGAAAGCTGAGCATCACCAGAATGAAAAGAACGCCCATGATTTCGCGGGTGCGGCGCTGCGCCAGCCAGCGTTCGAGCCAGGCGAAAACCGTCTGCATCAGGATGAGGTTGAAGAGAGCATAAGTGAACAGCACCAGCAGGGCCCAGGGAAACAAGGTTGGGCGGGCGAAACTGACGCCCAGCAGAACTCCAAACAAGGCCACGCAGCCGAGCGCGCTCGCTGGGTCGCAGAGGCCGTAGGCGAGACGAATCATAAAATACGAACTGTAGTTGAGGGGGAAGCGCAGCAACTCGCCGGAGTCGGGGTTGTTGGTGAAGGCGGTGGCCATCACGGGAAAGACTTGCCAGAAGAAAAAAATCGGCCACAACAGCAGCGGGAGCATCTCGGCTTCGCCGTGCGAGACCAGGTACCAGGAGAAAAAGGTGGCGAGAGCGAAGCCGCCGAGTCCGCCGAAGGCGAAGGCCGCCGTCACGATAACGCGTGAGGCCAGTTCCATCTTGCCGCGCTTTGAACGCAGGCCGTTGACGAACATGCGCCAGCGCAGTTCGGCGATGGCGGTGAGCTGGGCGCGTACATGCAGTGGGGGTGCAGGTTCGGGCATGGTTTGTGCGAATTACTCCGCCGCTTGATTCACCACCTGCTTCACCGGCTTCGACGTGCTGGCGGCGAAGGTCGCATCCCCGGCATACACGGCGGTGATCGAGTGGGTTCCTACCTTTAATGTCGAGGTCGTAAAACTCGCCGATCCAGCGCTCAGCGTCCCCGTTCCCAGCGTCGCCTTGCCGTTCATGAACGAGACGGTCTCGCCGTTCGGGGGCGCGCCATTCTTGGACGTGACCGCGGCAGTGAAGGTTACGGCCTGCCCCTGCGTGGAGGGATTCAGCGAAGAGGAGAGCGTGTTCGTAGTCACCGTAAGCAGCGTCAGCTTGAAAATCGCTCCACCGCTGTGGGCTCCGCCGTCGGACGCTGTGCCGTAGAGGTTACCTGCGGAGTCGAGGATGACTCCTCCTGTTGGATTTCCCCCATTCGCGCCGTCGGCCAGGCTGAAGCTGTACAGCACTTTGTAATTGTCGGCTGCAGTCAGCTTGAACGCTACTCCGTAGCCTCCTCCGTCCTGGCCGCCGAGCGGAGCCGTGCCGTAAAGATTGCCGGCAGCGTCGCGGACCAGACCTGCGTCGGGGGAGTACCCATCGCCGCAGTAAAGCGAGTTGCTGCAAAAGTTGTAGAGAACCGTGTAAGTGCCGTCGGTTTCCAGCTTAAACGCAACTCCGCCGCCGTTCGCGCCGCCACCGTATGCCGTGCCAAAAAGATTGCCCGCGGAATCTCGGATCACGCCGGCGACGGGATTTCCACCATCCGCTCCCCCTGTGAAGCTGTAGAGCGCCGTATAGGTTCCAGCTGTATCGAGCTTGAACACGGCCCCGGCGCCATCCGCGCCGCCGTAGGGAGTCGCTCCGTAGAGGTTTCCGGCTGAGTCGCTAACCAGGCCTGGCGCGCCGTTGTCTCCCCACCACGAGCCTGGCGCGAACGTGTACAGCACCGTATATTTTCCGTTCTTGGCCAGCCTGAAGGCTACTGAGGGCGGGGCATCCACGTCGGTACCGGAAGCAATGCCGTAGAGATTGCCCGCCGAGTCGCGGAGCAGATTTCCCTTGGGGTTGGCTCCGTCGGTACAGTTCGGTTGCCCGCAAAAGCTGTACAGGACCGTGTAGTTGCCCGCCGTATCCAGCTTGAATGCAACTCCGCAGCCGTAGGTGTTGTAGAAGCAGTCGCCTGGTCCATACTTACTCAACCCGCCTGCGTATGTCGTGCCGTAGAGGGTCCCTGCCGGGTCCAGAGTCACGCCGCCGGAGGGTGCGCCCCCGTCATTTCCGCCCGTGAAGCTATACAGCACCGTGTAGTTGCCGGAGGTATCCAGCTTGAACACGACACCGCAGCCTTCGCCGCCGCAATCTCCTTGGCCTCCCGTGAAGGTAGTGCCGTAGAGGTTGCCCGCCGAATCGCGGGTCAATATAGTCGCGGGATCCTGCCCGTCGGCGCAGTTCGCTTGCGCACAGAAACTATAAAGCACACTCTCAGCGTAGGTCTGCGCTCGTGCCGATCCGGTCGCGAGGATCGCTGCGACAAGCATGGTTGCCAAAGCCAGCGCGGCGTTTGCCGCCCGCATGCGTATTTCAAGAATCCGATTCGGGTGTTGGATTGGATGATTCACAAGTCGTTGTCCTTTGTCTTCGGTCGAATTGCCTGAGATTGAGTGAATACGCCCGGCTGGACTACCGGTTACGGGGAGGGGTTCCACGGCAGTCGAGAACCCGAGGATTCTCCTCCAATGCTGATCGACGGTCAAGGTCTTTGTGTGGTGGCTTATTCCAGCCACGAAAGCTCCTGCTCAGGGCGTCGATCTCCGCCGACGATGCGCAGGAAGAGTTGTTCGAGCGTTAGCTTCTCGCCGGACGACGGCCCGCCATCGCCCGATGCGGAGTGCGTTTGGGCTTCGACGCCCGCGCGGAGTTCTTCGAGCGAGCCCTGAGCGACCAGTCGTCCCTGATGAATGATGGCGACGTGGCTGCACAGGCGCTCCACGATTTCGAGGACGTGCGAGGTCAGGAAAATCGTGGCTCCGCGGGCGATCATGCCTTGCAGCATGGATTTCAGCGTGCCCGCGGCGATTGCGTCCACACCTTCGAAGGGCTCATCGAGGAAAAGAACTTTCGGTCCATGAATCACGGCGGCGGCGAGCGCCAGCTTTTTCTGCATGCCGTGGGAATAGTCGGTGACGAGTTTCTTCGGCTGGTCGGCGAGCTGCATGAATTCGAGCAATTCGGCGGCGCGTTTGGCGGCGGTGGTGCGGTCAAGGCCGTACATGCGTCCGGCAAAACCGAGGAACTCGGCGCCGGTGAGGCGGCCGAACAGCGCCATGCCTTCGGGCACGACCCCGATCTGGCGCTTGACTTCCACCGGATTCGCATTGAGATCGAGGCCGAGAATTTCGATGCGCCCCGCACTGGGCGCGAGCAGCCCCGTCAGCATTTTGATGGTCGTGGATTTTCCCGCGCCGTTGGGGCCGAGGAAGCCGAAGAATTGTCCGGGCGCGACGCGCAGGTCGATGCCGTCGACGGCCATGAGTTCTCCGAAGCGGCGGGTCAGGCCCTGGGTCGAGATGGTGGGTGCGAGGTCCATGAAACTTCTGAATCTAGCATACCGGCCGCGATTCTTGGATGTTCGCCAGGCTGGCCAAGCCGGGCGTGCCAGCCTATTTGTTAGGAGGGTCCTCCGACCACGGGGGAACGACTCCGTTCATGCGCGCGTAGGCGATGGCTTGTCCGAGATGCTCGCCGATGTGGGGGACGATGTAGAGAAGAACGCCGCGTTGGGTGATGGTTCCGCCAAGCCAGGGCATGGTCTTGTCGAGGTTGGCGTCCGGCATGTCGGTGATGGCTTTTTCGGCGTGGGCGTATGAGGCCTTGAGCGCGGCGATGATTCTTGCTTTGTCGGTGGTCGATTGTTCCATCCCTGCCACATCAAGTCCTGGGGGAACGGGCGCGCCGATTAGCTTGTACATGTTGTAATTGGCCGCACTGACATGCAGGAAAACCTCGGCGACTGATTTCACGCCGGGTGCGGGACGCCAGGTGTACTTATCGGCGGGGAACGCTTCGGCGAGCCGAAGGAATTCGTTCTCCTGAATCAGGACGAGAGACAGCACTTCGGAGCGGTAGCCAGTCACGCCGGGCGTGCCATCTCTGAAAGGATGCACTTGCTGCAGTTGCGCCGCGAGCGGAACTGTGCAAGCCGCGAGCGCGAACAGACAGAATGCGGAGAGAGCGGGTTTCATAAGGCAGCCTCCTGATGGCCTCGCCATTCTAGCGATTTGGGGAATGCTATGTAGAACTTCCTGCACGTGAATGCTCGGGCGGCGCTGCGCAAAACAAACGCCCCGGCTTCCGACCGGGGCGTTTGCTACAGAACTGGCAATGAAACTGGGAAGGGGCCTAGAACTGGTTCCACAGATACTGGTTGTAGACCTCGTGGTGGAACTGCACTTCCGGGGCTTTGACGAACGTTCCGAGAGCCCGAGCGCAGCGGTCGGCGGCGGCCTGTTTCAGATCCGCGTAGCGTCCCTTCACGTCTTCGCCGAGAAGGGTTGTCGTCCACTCGGCTTTGCGGAAGTTATCCAGTGCGTCGTAGATGTTGTCGGGCAGGTAGCGCTCGGCCTGGCGCAGGTTCTTGATCTTCGCGGTCTGGCCGTCGAGGCCGGTCTTGAAGATCGAATACATGACCATATAAGGGTTGGCGTCGGGCGCGACCGAGCGCACTTCGACGCGCATGCTCTTCTCGTTGCCGATGGGAATGCGAATCATGGAACCGCGATCGACCGCGGACGCCTTGATCTGGTTGGGCGCTTCGAAGTGCGGATCGAGGCGGCGATAGGCATTCACGCTGGCGTTGAGCAGCAGGCAAATGTCGTTGCCGTGGGTGAGGATGCGGTCGAGGAAGGCCCAGCCCGTCTTGCTAAGTTTCTCTTCGCCCTTCGCGTCCCAGAACAAATTCTTGCCCTTTTCACTGATGGAAACGTTGGTGTGCATGCCGCTGCCGTTCACGCCTACAACGGGCTTGGGCAGGAAGGATGCAGTCAGTCCCATGTGAGTCGCGACCTGGCGGCAAATCAGCTTGTAAAGCTGGATCTGGTCTGCGGCGGCGACCACTTCGCCGTAACCGTAGTTGATTTCAAACTGCGAGGGCGCAACTTCTGGATGGTCTTTTTCATTCTGGAAACCCATGGCCCGCTGCACTTCCGCCGAGGTATCGATGAAGGTGCGAAGCGGGTCGCCGGGCAGGGAATGGTAATATCCGCCGGTATTGACGTATTCAAACTTGCCGCCGGCTTCGTGATAGTGACGCTCGGCGTCGGAACCCTTGAATAGAAATCCTTCAATTTCGTTGGCCGCGTTGAGGGTGTAGCCCTTTTTCTTGTGCAGTTCGTCGGCGTAGCCCTTGAGCACGCCACGAATGTCGCCGGCATAAGAGGTTCCGCCCTTGTCGATGACTTCGCCAAACACCAGCACCTTGCCCGAGCCGAAGACGTCCGCCGGCGCCCAGTAGAACGCGCCCCAATCGATGCCCAGGCGCAAATCGCTTTCGCGCTGCGCCGTAAACCCGCGAATGGAGGAACCGTCGAAGGTGAGGTTGTCCCAGCTCTTGAGCAGGAACTTCTTGTCATAGTCGAGCATGTGCAGCCGGCCTTCAAGATCGCTGAAGAGCACAGTCACGGCCTTGATGCGCTTCTCGTCAGTCAGGTACTTCAGCCGGTCTTCCTGCACTTTGTGAGCTGCGACGCGGTTCTGGCGCTGCTCCTTCGCCTTCAGGTTGAGTTCTTCCAGTTCGTCGTATGAGAGTGCCAGGAAATTGCGTAGTTCAGTGGACATGGATGTCGTTCATTCTCCTTCGGGTAGAGACGTATGATTTGGGCAAAACCGCATCACGGATACTGTAAAGTTGAAATGGCTGGTTTCAACACGCTGACTCGGAACTCGCAGACTTGAACCACGCGCTTCGGAACACGGAAGAATAGCGCGGCAGCCCGGCACCCGCCAATCGAAAAAGCTGATCAGACGCATAAAAGAGATTTATTCGGGGAAATTGGACAAGGGAAATTTGATTGACCTCGGTCAGTGGTGCATTGGCGTGATGGAAGAGACCATCCACTCGTGCATGGGATGCAGACGGCCACAGTCCAGGCACTTGGTCTGGGCGTACTGGGTGCCGCAGTGAGGGCAGGCAGCGTGGTTCTGAAAGGTATCGAAGGCCTGACCGCATTTTCCACACTTCCAGAATTCTCCGACCGGCGGCGCCGTGTTGCAGGTTGGGCAGGAAAAACCATCCCGCCGTGGCAGCTTGGCCATTTGCAACAGAGCCCGTGCGTGTTGCAGGCCGCTCCAGCAGTTCAGCAGCATGAAGACGGCGAGCACTCCCACCCAGGGGGACTGCCACCAAAAGGCAAGACCGATGAAACCAACTACTCCGATCAAGCCAAGGATTGTAGCTACCATCAGACTGCGCGCGCGTCCCATCACAAACCAGAGCAGAGAGCGAAGAATCTGGCCGCCATCCAGGGGATAAATGGGAAGAATATTGAAAAGCAGGAGGCGACCGTTCATCCACACGATCGCCAGCAGCAGACGGAACACGTCGGGTGCGGTCGCGGCCATTCCAGCGGAGCGGCTCATGGTGACAGCGATCCACAAGATCGGGATGAGCGCTACGTTGACCAGCGGTCCTGCCGCAATGCTCCAAAGCGTAGCGCCGGGGCGCGGTGGCGGATCCACATAGGCCACTCCGCCCAGCGGCCACAGAACGATCTGGTTCGCACTTCCTCCGACTTGCCGGCAGGCGAGGGCGTGACCGAACTCGTGCGTGGTCACGATCAGGAACAGCGCAAGGTACTCAAGCACGTTCCATGTGACCGAGGAATAACTGCCTTTTCGAGTCTGGATTTCGTAGGCAGCCACCAGAAACCAGGACCAATGCAGAAATACGTCGATTCCGAAAAGACGAAATAGGCGGATTGACCCTTGGCGGGCGCTCGGCATGTGGGCAGTCTACTGTATTTGCCGGAAGCTTTGCTTGTGACGGCCCACTTCTCGCAAAGGACGCGAGAAATGGGGCACCCGGATTTCTTTAATTTGTCGCTAGTGTTTGGGATTATTGGCGGTGGGCTGATGCGCCAGCGGCCAACTCGCGCAGGGTGGTGAGGAAGCCGGAAGCGGTGCGCGGGTCGTCCAGGGCGTCGAGCGCGATGGTGGCGGAGAACTGCGGAGATTCGGGGCGGAAGCGGACTTGCAGGACGTCTTGCTGGCGCACCGTCATCAGGGTGTTGAGTTCGGATGTGGAATCCTGTTTCCAGTGCGTGCGGGTGGTAAGAATCACCGGGCCGGGTTCGTAGATGTCCCACTCGCGTTCGTCGCGGCGGCGAGCCTTGACGCCACGGCTGTGAGCGCACCAGCGATGGCGCACCACTTCGAGATGGAAGCTTGGCGAACCGCCCAGGTCGGCCTCGAAGGTGAGCGTTTCTTTCTGCTTGTGATAACAGCTCAGAAGCCAATGTACCGGCATGGCGCGTGGCCGGAACTTCATGGTGACGTTGGCGTTTTCGAAACTCCGGGAAGGGAATTGCAAGCGGGCATGCAGGCGGGAACTGTTCACCCAGCGCGAGTCGAGGATGCGTCCTTTGCCGGCGCAGGCCGACTGCACCCAGCGCAGCGCTTCAGCGCCTCTGCGACGGTTGTAGGCAGCAAAAAGAAAGTACCAGGCTGCCAGGGCCGCGACTGCGCCGACTACGTCAATGGCTAGAAGGCGTCCCACAACGTCTTTCGTCCCCATCCTCTGATGCTGATGGTACGTCCGAAGTTGTGGTGGGAGCAAGAGGACATATGGCCCTGAAAGAAGTTTTTTCTGACGAATCGGCTGGCTGGGTTGTGGAAAACCCGCCGGCAGAGAAGCCTCCGAACCGTTTTCGCGGCCTCGGCCGGCCCGGGGCACCTTTGCCCGATACTCATCTTTGCCCGATACAATGTCGGCGTGGCCTTCGTCATCCGCGAGTTCAAAGCCGAAGATTTTGACGTGCTGTGGCGCATGGATCAGGAATGCTTCCCGCCCGGAATTGCCTATTCGAAACCGGAACTCAAGGCCTACGTGCGCCACCGGGGATCGTTCACCCTGGTGGCGGAATCCGCCGCAGCGAGCGGAAATGAGACTGCTGTAGCGGCAGGTTTTATTGTGGTGCACGGCGGCCCGGCCGGGCACGTCATCACCATTGACGTAATCCCATCCGCCCGGCGTTCGGGCGTAGGGTCGCTGCTGCTGCTGGCCGCGGAGGAGCGGTTGCGGGCTGCCGGATCACGCGCCGTGGGTCTGGAAACAGCCGTGGATAACCTGGCTGCGTTGAAGTTCTACAAGCGGCACGGCTATAACGTGATCCGTACCTGGCCGCGCTACTATCCGAACGGCGTCGATGCGCTGGTGATGAAGAAGGAATTGACTTGATGCGGCGCAGGAGGCATTTGCGCGAACCTGCTTTCTCCGGATAACTTGCCCTAGTCGGGAAATGCGGACCGAATATGAAAGTTGAATCATGAAAGTCGCCATTCAGGGTGAACTCGGGAGCTTCAGTCACGAAGCGGCAGAGCGGATGCTGCCGCGGTGCACGGTTGTGCCGTGCGCGCGTTCGGCGGAGGTGTTCGATCGCCTGGAGCGGGAATCGGTGAGAGCTGCGGTCATCCCCATTGAGAACACGCTGGCCGGAACGGTGGCCGAGCATGCCGACCTGATGCTCACGCGTGCGGTTTTCATTCAGCAGGAATATCTGTTGCGCATCGTACACAACGTGATTGCGGCTCCGGGCGTGCAGCTGGGTGCGCTGCGGCTGGTGCTGTCGCATCCGGTGGCGCTCGACCAATGCCGCGATTTTTTCCGCAGCCATCCGAAAATCGAGGCGGTGCCCTTCTACGACACGGCGGGCAGCGTGAAACATGTGATCGCTGGAAAATTGAAAGACGCGGCCGGAATCGCTGGAAAGCTGGCTGCGGCCGAATATTCGGGCCACATCTTGAAGTCCGGCATCGAAGATGACAAACGCAATTTCACTCGCTTTTTCTTGATTCGCAAGCTGGGCGGGGCGGCCTCAAGCGGTGCGGCCGGAAAAAAGAATGCAACGAAGAAAGGAAGCGCCGACTATCATCGGCTGATTCCGCGCGGCGCGAACAAGACCTCGATCGTGTTTCAGGTCAAGAACGAGCCCGGAGCGCTGTTCAAGTCGCTCAGCGTGTTTGCTCTGCGGGATATCAGCTTGAGCAAGATCGAGTCGCGGCCCATGCGGGGACGGCCGTGGGAGTACGTGTTCTACGTCGACTTCCTGCGCGGCGACGATGAGCCCGCACGCAACGCGCTGCGGCATCTGGGCGAGGTTGCGGAGTTCGTGAAGGTGCTGGGAATTTATCCAGCGGCGTAGGGGCATATAAATCGGCTCCGTTCCCAATTTAGGGCTTGGCAAGAATGGGCCATCCGCGTTAGCCTCTGCACCTTAGGTATGTTTCAATCACGCTGTAAGAGAATAGAATTCAGGCTCTTGCCGAAACGCCTCGGAGGGCTTCTGAAACCTTTCCCCGAGGAGTATCATCTAAACTTGAGCGAGTTACACTCAAGGAGACATAATGAGTCAGCAGCCCCCCGTCGAGCGCGCTCCTAAGATTAAGGAAACAAAGGAAGCAAACGAGCAAAAAGCGCTTCCCGTGCTCCCCGTACGGGACACCGTGTTGTTCCCGCACGCCGTTTTACCCCTGACCGTGGGCCGGGAAAGTTCGGTCCAACTGATCAATTCACTCGGGGAAGATAAGACCATCATCGTGGTGGCGCAGCGCGAGGCGCGCGTCGATTCCCCGCAGCCCACCGACCTTTATACGGTGGGAACTTCCGCCGTGGTGCACAAAGTCGTCAAGATGCCCAACCAGAGCCTGTTCGTGTTTGCCGAGGGTCTGGAGCGGGTGAAGCTGGGCGAGTTCACGCAGTTAACGCCGTTCATGAGCGCGCATTATTCTGTTGTGCCTGAAGGCACGGCGCCTGTCGCGACCTCTGAAGTCGAAGCGCTGCAGCGCAACGTATTGACTCTGTTCCAGCAGATTGTTGCCGGTTCGCCGACTTTATCGGACGAACTTTCTACCGTGGCGATGAACATCGATGAACCCGGCCGTTTGGTCGATTTCATCGCGTCATCGCTGCCTTCGCTGTCGACACCTGACAAACAGGACACGCTGGAGACGCTCGACATTCACGTGCGCCTGGAAAAAATCAACCAGCACCTGGCCAAGGAACTCGAAGTCCAGCAACTGCGCAACAAGATTCAGAGTGAAGTGCAGGATCGCGTGCAGCAGACGCAGCGTGAGTATTACCTGCGCGAGCAGATGAAGGCCATTCAGAAGGAGCTGGGCGAGCAGGACGAAGGCCAGCGCGACGTTGAAGACCTGAAGAAGAAAATTGACGAAGCGGGCATGCCCGACGAAGTGAAGAAGGAAGCGCTCAAGGAATTGGGTCGCCTTTCCCGCATGTCGCCGATGGCAGCCGACTATTCGCTGACTCGCAACTACGTCGAGTGGCTCGCCGTGCTGCCATGGAACAAGACTTCGGGGCAGGAAATTGAAATTCCGAAGGCGAAGGAAATTCTCGACACCGATCACTACGATCTTGAGAAGGTGAAGGACCGCATTCTCGACTATCTTTCCGTGCGCAGGTTGAAGCCGAACATGAAGGGTCCGATTCTGTGCTTTGTCGGGCCTCCGGGCGTGGGCAAGACTTCGCTGGGGAAATCAATCGCGCGCGCGTTGGGCCGCAAGTTTGTGCGCCTCTCGCTGGGCGGGGTGCACGACGAAGCGGAAATCCGCGGGCATCGGCGCACTTATATCGGAGCTCTGCCCGGACAAATCATTCAGGGCATTCGCCGGGCTGAGACGAAAGATCCGGTATTCATGCTCGACGAAATCGATAAAGTCGGGCGCGACTTCCGTGGCGATCCGGCTTCGGCGCTGCTTGAAGCGCTCGATCCCGAACAGAACTCGACGTTCCGCGACAACTATCTCGACGTGACTTTCGATTTGTCGAAGGTACTGTTCATTACAACCGCGAACATGCTCGATCCGATTGCCGAGCCGCTACGCGACCGTATGGAGATCATCGAGCTGCAAGGCTACAGCGAGGAAGAAAAGGTTCACATCGCGTTCCGCTACCTGATTCCGCGTCAGATCGAGGAAAACGGCATTACCGCCGAGCAGATCGAGTTTCCCGAGGAGGGGGTGCGTTACACCATCCGCCACTACACGCGGGAAGCAGGCGTGCGCAACCTGGAACGCACCATCGGTACGATTTGCCGCAAGCAGGCGCGGCGTTTGGCCGAGGGCAAGACCGACAAATTGATCGTCACCAAGGAAGTGATTCAGGAATTTCTGGGCGGCATCAAGATTCGCAGCGAAGGCGAAATCGCTGAGAGGACGGAACGGCCTGGAGTGGCGGTGGGTTTGGCATGGACTCCGTCGGGCGGCGACGTGTTATTCGTCGAGGCCAATGCCATGAAAGGCAAAGGCGGATTTACCATGACCGGGCAGATTGGGCAGGTCATGCAGGAATCGATGCAGGCGGCGCTGACCTGGGTGCGGTCCAACGCGGACCGGCTGGGGATTGCCGAGGATTTCTTCGCCAGCCACGATATTCACATGCACGTGCCGGCGGGCGCGATCCCGAAAGATGGACCTTCGGCGGGAGTGACCATGGCGACGACGCTCGTGTCATTGCTGACCAAGCGCCGCATCACGCCGCTGTTGGCCATGACTGGCGAAATCACGCTGAGTGGAAACGTCCTTCCGGTTGGCGGGATTAAAGAAAAAGTGCTGGCCGCAAAACGCGCCGGGGTGACCGACGTGATTCTGCCGGCGGAGAACAAGATGAACGTCGACGAGGATCTCACGCCGGAGCAACTCGATCATCTCACCGTTCATTACGTGAAGACGATCGACGAGGCTCTGCGAGTCTCGCTGCCTCAAGTGGAGGGTGCTGCGGCCGCGACGATGCTCTCCACGCCGCCGGTGAAAGAACCGGAGGCGGTTCACTATAACGTGTTGACGCAGGCCTGAAGCTGCAGGACTAAAGAAAGAAGCGGGTGCCCCACCCTTCTCGCGCCCTTGGCGAGAGGGTGGGGATTTTGATTTTCAGGGCCGAATACTGCGTCAGGACCAAACGCTTCCCCACTCAGGTTAAACTGGACGCCCATGCGAGTCCGCGTCCTCTTTTTCGGCATGTTGAAGGATCTCGCTGGGAAATCCAGCGACTGGTTGGATCTTCCTGAGGGTGCATCGGTCCGCGATGTCCTCATAAGCTATGAATCGCGGATTCCGCATCTGCAAGAATCGCTGGCATCGCTCGCTTTGGCGGTGAATCAGCAATATGCCGGGCCGGATACGAAATTGAAGCCCGGCGATGAGGTCGCGCTGTTGCCGCCGGTGAGCGGCGGGGCTCCCGACGGGGACGGCGAGACGCTCGCCCGAAAGCCTCCCGGACGCGGGCGCTACGCTTCGATTGTCCGCGAAGTGATGGACACGCAGCGGATCGTTGATGGCCTGAAGCGCGGGGAAGATGGCGCCGCGCTCGTATTCGAGGGCATCGTCCGCAACCAGACCCGCGGGCGCAAGACGCTCTATCTCGACTACGAAGCCTACGAAGAGATGGCGCTTGAACAGATGGAATCGCTGGCCAGCCAGGCCCTGCAGCAGTTCCAGGTGCGTGACGTAGCGGTCGTCCACCGGCTGGGGCGGCTCGAAATTGGCGAGACCAGTGTACTGATCGCGGTGGCGTCCGCGCATCGCGCTGCTGCCTTTGACGCCTGCCGCTGGCTGATCGACACGCTGAAGCGCACCGTGCCCATCTGGAAGAAAGAGCACTTTCAAGATGGCGCGGTGTGGGCCGATGGAGAGCCCTTTCCAGCGGAGATTCCGCGCGCAAATTCTGGAGCCTGAGGCACCCCGGCGCCGCAAGCCGCATCTAACTGCACGTCCAGAATTGGACCAGAATTGGGCGCCTTTTGCCTTAAGATTCTCGTGGCCACGCGAAGCGCTGCCATGGGCAAAGGTATAATTCCATTACTCGATGAGAAAACCCGCCACGATTCTGCTCCTGACTGGCCTGCTGGTTCCCATGTGCAGCCTATGGGCGCAGCAGACCGTATCTCAGCAGAGCGCGACCCCGCAGACTCCGCGGCAACAGAGTCCGACACAGCAAAATCCGTCGCAGTCCGAGCCGACCACCACGCTCCGAGTCGACGTGAACCTGGTCAACGTGTTCGTGACCGTGACTGACGCGCACGGCGCGCCCATCGGCGGGCTCACGAAAGAGAATTTCATACTGAAGGAAGATGATCAGGAGCAGAAGATTTCAGTTTTTGACAGGGAATCGGCGCTGCCGATTTCGATTGCCCTGGCTATCGACACCAGTTTAAGCACGCGTCACGATCTGCCGCTCGAACAAACTTCAGCCAAGAAATTCGCCCATGCCATCCTGCGTCCGATTGACGCACTCTCGGTGTACGGTTTCAGCGAATCCGTCTCCGAACCTACGCATGGCTATACTTCTGATCTCAGGCGCATCGACGAAGCCGTCGATCACATTCGCCTCGGCGCTGCTACGGCGCTCTATGACGCGATTTATGTCGCCGCGCGCTCTTTGAATCACCGCAAGGGGCGAAAGATCATGGTCCTGATCACCGACGGCGAGAGCGTGGACAGCAGGATTGACTATCCGGAGGCACTGCGCGCCGCGGAAGAAGCAGAAGCATTGATTTACTCGATCATCATTGTCCCCATTGAAAGCAGCGCTGGCCGCGAAATCGGAGGCGAACATGCGCTGATTCAGCTATCCGAAGATACGGGCGGCAAGTATTACTATGCGATCTCTCCCGGGCAACTCGACGACGCGTTCCGCAAGATTAGCGATGAACTGCGCACGCAATATTTGTTGGCCTACTATCCGTCGCAGCGAACATCGTTGTCGGAGTTCCGCCGGATCGGAGTTCAAATCACGGGCGTCCCGGATGCCGCGTCCGATCGCGTTCGCCACCGGGCGGGCTACTACACGGTGAAGTCGGAGTTTTGAGCGCGTAGGCCTGAAGGTACGAAATATCCAGCAACGACATCCGGCTGGCTCGGCAATTGCTGTAGGCTAGAGGATTGACCCGGATTGAATTGGACCCAGGGTTGGTTTGATCGAGATTTAGTTTGACCCGGTTCTGGTTTGATCCAGTTCCAGCTTGAATCGGTTTTCGCTCCAAACCAGCTTTAATAGGACAGAGTTAGCTTCGATGAACCCAACCGCCCCTGGCGGTGAGAAAGAAATATAAGGAAGGTCGATGATGCTGAACGTGAATTGCCCCGCGCACTGCAAGTGGCGCAGGCTGCCGGGCTTGACCCCTGTTTGCATAATGCTGGTGCTGCTATCGGTAGTGATACTCATGTCTTCCGCACTCTTACTGGCTCAGTCCACCGTGGGCACGGGCAGCATTCAGGGAGTCGTCAGCGATCCAACCAGCGCAGTGCTCTCGGGCGCCAAGATTACGATTACGAATAAGGCTACGGCTGGAATCATTCGCACGACCACTTCGTTTACCGGAACCTACACTTCCGGTCCGATGGTGCCGGGAGAGTACAAGGTGCGTGTCGAGGCCAAGGGCTTCCAGACGGCTGAGTTTTCCGTTACCGCACAAGTGAGCGTGGTTTCATCGGGCAGCGTTCACCTGCAACCAGGGCAGGAGAGCCCGGCAAGACCGGCGCCGGAAGCGGAACTGTCCGTGAACATCGACCAGCCCACGGTGCAGGCCGTTCTCGATGGGAACCCGATTGAAGGCCTGCCAATCAACGGGCGCAATTTTATGGATCTGGCGCAACTAGAGCCTGGGATCCAGTTCCAGGACGGAAGCGTCTTTCAGACCAAGAACGGTCAATCGACAATTTCATTTCATAGTCAGTATGGCCGTGGGTCGCGCTTCGAAGTGGATGGGGTTGACATCTCCGACGAGACCGCGGGCGCAACAACGCAAAATATTCCGGCGAGCGCGATTCAGGAGTTCAATCTTTCCCAGTCTTCGCTCGATCTTTCGACGGAGCTGACCTCCACCGGCACAGTAAATGTAATCACGCGGTCCGGCGGCAATGCCCTGCATGGCGAGGGCTTCGGATCTTTCCTCGGCAACCAGACTTCGGCGGCATTGCCGGGTAGATTGCCGGGTAATAAGCCCTCAACCTTTCAGCGAGAACAGTTTGGCGGACGGGCCGGTGGATACATCATCCCGGACAAAGTGTTCTGGTTCGTCGATGGCGAAGGCATCATCCAGGACCAGACAATCGCAGAGCCCTTTGCTTTCCCGTTTAACACTTTGAATGCCGGTATCGCGCAGCCATTTCGTACGGCGCAGATTGACAGCAAGTTTGACTGGCAGGTTCACGACAACGCGCACGCTTTCCTGCGCCTCAATTTCGACCAGAACAACGATGTTCGCCCCTACGGTTCCGCCAGTTCCTTGCAGGCATTCAAAAACCAAAACCACACTCCGTCACTCACTCTGGGCTACGACTTCAGTACCGGCGTTTACAACCACAGCATCCGCTTCGAATACCTGAAGTTCCGCAACAACATCGGCGACCGCACAGGCGCGATCCCCATGGGCGTCGATAACCCGATTCCCGGGCTCGGCGTTAACATTGGAGCGTCAGTCGGGGGCAGTTGCCTATCGAGCGGAGGCGGCGCTTACTGTGGAGGACCCAACTTTCTGGCGCCGCAAGCGACGGAGCAGGCCGATTATGAATTTAAGTACGACGGCAGTCGCGTCTTCGGGCGTCACATCGTCCGCTACGGCGCAACGTGGAATCGCATTCAGGCCGCCTTTGGCGGCTCCGCCACGTACCCGCAGGTCGGCACCACCAGCATCTGCCTGATACCCGGCGAAAATGCTTTCGATTGCACGACCAGCGCGGATCCCACCGCGTATCCGGCCCAGTTCGTGCAGTTAGGCAACGGAATTGGCTTCTCCACTCCGCAACATGCCTTTGGTCAGCCAGGTGGAGGACTGGGACCGGACAACCGCCTTGAAGCGTATGTCGGCGACAGCTGGAAGTTCCGGAAGACTTTGACCTTGACCTACGGCCTGCACTACGTGCTCGACACAGGCCGCGTGGACAGCAACATGGGTGCGGAGCCGACACTGAATCTTTGGGGGCCCGGCCTGGGAAATCAGGTCCGCACCCCGGGTACAAACTTCGCGCCGATGGTCGGCTTTGCCTGGGATCCGGCCGGCAGCGGCAAGACCGTAATTCGCGGCGGCGCCGGACTCTATTTCGAAAATTCGCTCTGGAACTATCTGGTGCATGACAATCCAGTGCGTCAGAAAACTGGCGTCTTCTCCTACACTCCGGAAGTTTGTTCCTATGGCGGTCCCACCTCATTTACCTGGCCGACCAGTCCCGGCACCGTGGGATCTCCGGTTGCGGGAGGGGCAGGAGTTGTCGTTGCCGGAACGAATCAGGTGCAGCCAACTTTCTGCGGAGGCGCAATTTCCAGTGTTGCCGGTGACATTCTGGCGTTGAGCAGCGCCTTCCAATCAGCCACGGCTAACCTTGCTGGTCAGCCCAACTCTGGTCAACCCAACGGAAACTTTATCGGGACCTCACTCAGTGCAGCCAACGCGAACGGTTTCGATGTGTTCGACCCCAATTACCGCACGGCCCGCTCCTACCAGATGAATCTCGGTTTCCAGCAGGAATTTGGCAAGGGAACGGTGTTCAGCGTCGACTACATTCGCAGCATCGGGGAACATTTCCTGATCGCTGTCGACAGAAATCACAGTGGCGCGGCGCGTTCTTACAATCTGGCCAATGCTCAGGCTGATCGTGACGCGGCCCAGTTGGCGAACGGCTGCCTGCCGGGCTTCGACCAGGCAAACTGCATGGTGCTGAAGTTGGGCCAGGCGGGCGCTCAGGCTGCCTATTCCGCGGCGGGGCTCGACTCCAACAACGAGGTTACCGGCGGGGGGCCGTGTTCGACCTGCGCCTTTCCCGGCATTACTCCCAATGGAATCAACAATACCGGCAACGGTTCCGGAAATGGCGCGCTGGGAACGCTTGACATGTTCGAACCGGTGGGCCGCTCGGTTTACAGCGGTTTCCAGTTCAAGTTGGTGGAGAACGTTTTGAAGCCCTGGCCGGGAGTGAAGGCCGCCCACTTCCAGGTCGCGTATTCCTTCTCGGAATTTGTCAGCCAGGCGCAGGACCAGGACTTCGTTAATCTCGCCACCAACAATGACAACGCGGTGCAATTTACGGGACCCAATGCGCTCGACCGCAAGCACCAGGTTTCTTTTGGGGGAAGCTTTGATCTGCCGTTTTTCACCCGGATCAGCGTGATTGGCCATTTCTACAGCCCGCTGCCGCAGAACTTGCAGCTCCCAGAAATGACGAATGGCGGCGAAATTTTCGCCACGGACTGGCTGGGCTCCGGGCTCGGTTCCGGAGCGGCCCCTGAGCCCTTGCCAGGGACGCAGATCGGCCAGTTCATGCGCAGCACCGACACCAGCAACCTGCACACCGCAATCAGCAACTACAACACGCACTTCGCTGGCCAGTTAACACCCGCCGGCCAGTGCCTTGTGGGCAGTCAGTCTTGTCCGGGAACCGGCCCGATTCCGGTGATGACGCAGAGTGACATGAATGCATTGGGCTGGGTCATGCCGCAGATTGCGACGGCTCCTCCCGACGCCCAGAACTTTCCCTGGCTGAAGTCGCTGGACTTTAAGGCTGCCTGGCCCCTCAAGCTCAAAATCTGGGAACAATCCATTACCGTCGAACCCAGCGCCAGCATCTTCAATGTGTTCAATTTTGCCAACGCGTTTCAGCCCGGGAATCTGCCTTTGGCGTCGCTGCTTCCTGGCGGACCGAGCGGAACCTTAGCGCCGAATGCGGTGGGCGGCGTGACCGGTGCATACCTCGCGCCATTCCGCGCCGGGATGCAATCCGGAACTTATGCTCTCGGGGCTCCGCGGCAGATCGAGTTTGGACTGCGCATCTCGTTTTGATCTTTTGTATCGTCTTCCATGACCAATAAGCCGACACAGAGTACGCCGCGTTCCATTTTCAATTCAATTGAGGCGCAACTCTTCGTCGCGAACATGAAGAGTTCCTGCGATTTCTATACCAACAAGCTCGGCTTCACGGTCGGATTCGTGTATGGCGATCCGCCGTACTACGGCCAAGTCGTTCGCGACAATGCACGACTCAACCTGAGGCTGGTCTGCGAACCTGTATTCGCTGGCGATGTTCGCGAGCGTGAACATCTGCTCTCCGCCACCATCACGGTTGCCACCGCGAGCGAAATCAAACAACTATTTCTGAGTTATCAGGCTGCGGGAGTGCACTTCCACCAGGCGCCTAAGCGGGAACCCTGGGGCGCCAGAACTTTTGTCGTGTTGGATCCCGACGGAAATCTCATTCTCTTTGCTGGTCCGTCCGACTGAAGTGGTTGGCTGGGCAACAGGCCGATAACGGGTTGGGACTCTAGGGGTTCAGTTCCGTGCGCAGGCGCTTGGACAGCTTTTCGATCTGCTTCAGTTTGTCGATCACGTCCTTGGGCAACATGCCTTTGCGAACACTGGCCACATCCGACGGGATGGTTTGCGCTGTGCGGGCCAGATCATCTGCTTCTTTCTGCAGTTGGTCCAGATCGATACGGCGCGCGGGAGTCGCCTCCGGTTTCTGAGAAGCCGTGGTATCCAGAGACGGCGGTGGCGTGGGAAACGTATTGTGACTTTGCGGAGCAGCCAGCGCGACCAGGAACACAAGCACTGCGGGGAGCGCCAGCCAAGCGGATTTCTTCACGGTTCACCTCCTGGCGGAAGAGCGAAGGCTTCAGGCATTCTTTGTCAGAGATTGTACTCCCGATTCATCGGCCGTTTGTCGCTTGGGGCGCGCCGTTAGCCCTCATGTTTGGTCACCCAGGCTTTGTGTACAATGCCTGCATGCCGCTCCGCGCTCCGCAAGGGAATCCCAAGGCCATCAAGCACAGTCGGACGCCTCCTCCGGAAGACACTTTCGAAGAGGCTGGGTTCCTCAAGGCGCTGGGGGAGAAGCAGAAACCGGTCTCCGTTAAGCTTCTGGACGGCCAGACCGTCCACGGATGGATCGAGTATTACGATAAGAACATGGTGCGGCTCACTCGCGAGGGCGCACCCAATCTCTTCATCTTCAAGCACGAGATCATGTATATCGCGGAAGATGGCGGAAAGCGGAAATAGGGCTAGTTTCCGGTTTTCGGAATACACATGTCATCTACCGCACAAAATCCCGAGACGTTTCTCCCCGCCATGTCGGCCATCGCTCGCGAGGCCGGCGCGCTGCTCATGCAGTATTTTCATCAGGGACTCAAGATTGAATACAAGGGCGACGCCGATCTGGTGACGGCTGCGGATCGCGCCGCCGAAGCGTTGATACGCCAGCGCATCACCGAGCAGTTTCCGGGGCACGACGTACTGGGTGAAGAGCAGGGACTCAACGATCAGGGCAGCGACTACCGTTGGTACGTAGATCCGCTCGATGGCACCACGAACTTTGCCCACGGAT
The DNA here is from genome assembly GCA_963758005.1 of uncultured Acidobacteriota bacterium. Lineage (GTDB taxonomy): Bacteria > Acidobacteriota > Terriglobia > Terriglobales > Acidobacteriaceae > Sulfotelmatobacter. Next base: position 47,480 of record CAVWTR010000013.1, on the reverse strand, counting down.
ATCCTGTATTTTGCGTGTCCATGGCGTCTGGAACATCGGCTCGGGAGCGGTGGGAGCTTCAGCGAACGAATCGCGGGCGTGGTCTACGATCCCACGCGCGACGAACTATTTTCCGCCCAACAGGGCGGCGGCGCGCAGCTCAACGGCCAGCCGATCCACGTCTCGAAAGCGTCGCAGCTGAAGGAATGCCTGCTGGCAACCGGCTTTCCCAGCCGTAAGCGGCACCAGAATCCGAATATTCATTTTTACCACCAGATTACGCTGCATACCCACGGTGTGCGGCGCCCCGGCTCGGCTGCGCTCGATCTGTGCAATGTGGCCAGCGGTCGCTTCGACGGTTTCTGGGAATTCAATCTCAATCCTTGGGACACGGCTGCGGGCGTGCTCATCGTGGAAGAAGCCGGCGGCAAGGTTAGCCGCTTCGACGGATCTGAATTTAGAATCGACAGCAGTGAGACGGTGGCGTCGAATGGTCTGGTGCATGACGCCTTGTTACACGAATTCCAGGAAATCTTCGCTGGCCGTGGGCTCGAACCGCTCCCCGTCCCGCGTGATTATCGGAGATGATTTCCTCGGTGTCCTCCGTGTCCTCTGTGGTTCAAGATTTTTCTCGCGCCATAAGCTAAACGAATGCCGCGGTGTGCTGCTCCGCACGCATCCCCCGCAGCGTTACAATAGTCAGGGACGACCCGCCAAGGTTCTTTCCGGCCGTCCTCATTTCTGATTCTGGCAGGGTCAACGTGATCAACTCTCTCCTCGAACGCAAGATCGAAAAGCGGCCTGACAAAGTCCGGCTGCAGGGACGCATTCTTTTTCTCACCGAAGATCCGGAGCTGATCAAGCGGCAACTCGCGGGCGAAGATCTGCCCTGGGACACGAAGAATCCGGCCAACAATCCCAAACTCCGCGACGATATTTCAACCGACGAAATCACCCCGGCGCATTACTGCTTTTATTTCGACGAGACGCTGGGTGAGATTCCGTATCTGGGCTTGAAATGCGGCAGTGTCACGCCGATCGGCCGCGGGGAGGTCAAGCGTGGCGGATTTGTATGCGCGGTTAGCGGCAAGCGGCGCGGCAAGGGGTCGAGCCGCGAGCAGTCTCCTTATGCCGAGATGTGCGCGGGCATTCGGGTGGTGATCGCCGAGAACATCGAACGCATCTACAAGCAGAATTGCCAGAACCTTGGCCTGCTGACCTCGACCAACTTTTCGCTGATCGACCGTATTCGCGGTGGGGAAGAGATTGCGCTGAGCGAATTCACCGCCGGCGAAGATGAGATTACTCGGCAGGTGATTGAGTATGGCGGGCTTTTTCCGTTTAATGTGGCCCGCATGCAGGGGAAAGTGTTCTTGCCGCCGATCCAAAACGCAGGCGAGGGCGCCACACGGGCCATGACGGTGGCGGAGAAAATCTTTGCGCGGCACATGATTAACGAGAAGGGCGAAGTCGGTGTACCGTCCGTGAAGCCAGGTGACACCGGTTTCGCTCGCGCCGATCTGCGCTTCAGTCACGAGTACGTTACGCCGATGGCCGCGATTTTCTTCGAGCGCTATGTCGGCAAAGATGCGAAAGTCAACGATCCCGCGAGCATCCTGTTCTTCCGCGACCATCTGACGTTTCTCGACGAGGTCATCTCGGAAGAAAAGAAGAAGATCGGACTGCTCGATCTTGCGACCCAACTCAAACTCAAGCAGCAGGACTTCGCAGCCAAGCAGGGCATTCGTCTGCACGGCGAATTGACTGACCGCAAAGGTTCCGAGGGCATTTGCCACTCGATCGTGCTCGAAAGCTACGCGCTGCCGGGGCAGTTGAATATCGGCTCCGACTCGCACACCCCGCATGTGGGCGCGATCGGCTGCGTCGCCTTCGGCATAGGCACTACCGATGTATTCAATTCGTGGATCACGAAGGACGTCCGTGTGAAGGTCCCCGAGTCAGTGAAGATCGTGGTTCGGGGCAAGAAGCATCCCAACGTGACCGCGAAAGATTTTATCCTGAAGATTCTGAGCCTCGACTACGTGCGCAGCGGCAAGGCTCTGGCCAAGGTCATGGAGTACGCGGGCGAAGCGATCGAAGAGTTGAGCGTCGATGAACGCGCCACTATGACCAACATGGCGGCCGAAATTGGCGGTTTTACCGGGATCGTCGGACCCGATAAGAAAGCCGTCGACTTTTTGGTCGAGCGCCGCGGCATAGATCGCAAGAAGGCCGAGGCAATGATCGAGGGTCTCTACAGCGATCCCGGCGCGCAATATGCCCACGTGATCGAACTTGATGCTGCCGAGATTACGCCGATGGTCGCTACGCCCGGTGATCCCGGGAACGGAAAGTATGTGCGCGAGCTGAACACGCCTGTTCCGGTCGAGATCGCCTACGGCGGCACCTGCACGGCAGGCAAGAATGAAGATATGGATATGTACGCCGCCGTGCTCGCCGATGCGCTCAAACACGGCAAGCGCGTGGCTGATTCAGTGCAGTTCTACATTCAGTTCGGCTCGCAGGAGACGCGCGAGTACTGCCTGCGTCGCGGATATCTCGAAGTGTTTCAGAAATCCGGAGCGCGCGTGATCGAGCCCAGCTGCGGCGCCTGCATCAATGCCGGACCGGGCGTTTCCACGCGTCCCGATCAGGTGGTAATCAGCGCCCAGAACCGCAACTTCCCCGGCCGCAGCGGCCCCGGCCAAATGTATCTGGCTTCACCGTACACTGTCGCGGCCAGCGCCGTCGCCGGCTACATCGTGGAGTATGAGCCGAGCGAGAAGAAGGAATTGGTGGGAGCGTAGCCCTCGAAGAGATATAGCCCGCGTGTGATCGGCTCCAGTCCCGACTCTCCCGTAAGTGGTTGAATTCAACCGGGATGGCTGAAATCAGCCATTCGCTTTTCCGCAACTTTTCCTCCCCATCCGCGTTTCAATCGCTAGAGATTGAAAAGGGTTTTCGGATCGAAAATCCAGAAGATTCGAAGCCAGGGAGGTGAGTATGAAATACACGAAATATGTTGCGCTGTTGGCGGTGCTGACGGTGATGCCGTTTGCTTATTCGCAAGCGCAAGTCAGCGTGGGAGTTGGAGTGGGGCCGGTCGGAGTGGCGGTTGGCGGAGTACCGGCCTGCGCGTACGGGTATTACGGATATGCTCCTTACGCCTGCGCGCCTTACGGCTACTACGGTCCTGACTGGTTTGCTGGCGGCGTCTTCGTCGGAGCTGGCCCGTGGTTCCACGGTCCTGGGTGGCTGGGGAGCTGGGGTCGGGCTAACGGGTGGTACGGACGTCCGTGGTACGGTCATCCGGGCTGGGGTCGCGCGTGGGGTGGTGGACGCGGTTTTGTAGCACGCGGTCCGGTGCATGGTTCGGTCGGCAGCGTGCACGGCGCGGCTGTAGCACGCGGGGGATTTCACGGAACGGCGGCATTTCACGGTGGAGGGTTCCACGGTGGTGGCGGCTTCCACGGCGGACGCCGGTAAGACGTTCGTGAGCGGTGATAGCGGCTGGCAGCTCTCAAGCTGCCAGCCCTTTTTCTTTAATATTGGATCGCAGAACCATCGAGGCTCCGCGCAAACCTTGAATTTACTGCCCCTGTGGGAACCAAGAGCAGCGGATTAAAGCGGAAAACTGAGCCGCTACGACCGCCGCCTTCGCAAGTGGCTGAATTGAGCCGGGATGGCTGAAATGAGCCACAGTGGATCCTGCAACTTTTCTGTGCCTGCCGAGTTCAAATACATAGAGAGGTCAGCGATTGGCTTCAGAGGCGACCGCGACGACCAGGGGGTTAATATGCGTTACATGAAACATCTTGCATTAGTGGCTGCGCTGGCCTTGCCGCTGGCTTACTCGCAGGCCCAGTCGTTTGACGCCAGAATTAGCGCCGATCCGGGGCAGGACCAAGCTGATCAAGGTCCGCCGAATCAGGGTCCGCAGGACCAGGGTCAGCCGAATCAAGGACCGCCCAATCAGGGCCCGCCTCAGTCTCAACAGAATCGGGATTATTCTGATCGGGACTATGACAATCGAAACTATGACCAGAGCTACGGTGGTTACGCAGCCGCGCCGCCGGCGTGTGCGTACGGTTACTACTCGTATTATCCCTACGCCTGCGCGCCCTACGGCTTTTACGGCCCGCGGTGGTTTGTAGGCGGAGTCTTCATCGGCGCCGGCCCGTGGTATGGCTGGGGATGGGGACACGGCGGGTATTGGGGTCGGGGTGGATACTGGGGTCACGGTGGCTACTACGGTCACGGCGGATATTACGGCCGAGGCGGATATTATGGTCGCGGTGGATACTACGGACGCGGCTACGCTGGTGGACGTGGCTATGTCGCCCCCCGCGGAGGTTCTGTCGGACGCGGCTATGTTGGACACAGCTCCGGTGGCGGATTCCACGGCGGCGGCGCAGCGCATGGCGGCGGCGGATTCCACGGTGGTGGGGGCGGTCATGGTGGCGGCGGACACCGGTAACCGACTCTAAGCGCAAAATGCGCGACTACGGCTGGCGGCAATTGCTGCCAGCCGTTTTTCTTTGTCTGAAATTCGTGTCTGAAATCGGGGTCTGAAATCGGGCTCTGAAGTCGGGGTCCGAAATCGATGTCCGAAATTAAGCCTGTCAGGTCTTGCCGCGATCTCTGTTGCAACGTCTATGACGTATGAGCCGCCCGTCCTCGTAGGTTTTCCAGCTCCTTGAAAGTTGGAAACGAGCTGGCAGAAACCATCGTGCGTTCGGGAGGCTGCGAACCCGAATCGAGAGCCGACACCAACAACTGTATCGCGTCCCCGACCAGCGGCGGGCAAACCACAGTGGCCGCGAGACGTCCCTGGCGAACCCATTCTTGGCCGGAGCGGGGAAGACCGTCGCATCCGGTGAGGGGGAGCCGTAGCCACGTGTCGCGTTCTTGTAAATCTTTCAGTTCCTCAAAAGCCCGGCGCGCCCCGATGGCCATATCATCGTTCTGGCAGACAATCATCCCGACGTGCAGTTGCCGCGACGTGCTCAACGACAACCAGGACTTGACGGCGTTATAGCCACTTTGTTGGGTCCAGTCGCCTTTCAGAGTTTTTACTTCGACACGCGCCGGCTTGGAGGCGAGCATACCCTTGGAGCGGCATCTCGCCACATCGCGGGTCGAGGGGCCTTCGATATAAAGAACGCATCCCTTCTCACCCAGGAATGCGGCGATCTGTTGGCCCTGAATCTTTCCCGTGGCCTCGTGGTCCAACAGCATGGCGAAAACCGGCACCGCGGCGCGTAGCCGCAGCTGCGGAATGTAATCCACGTCGTTGTTGATGATTGCCCAGGCAATCCCCGACCCGACAGCGGCCTTTGCGATTTGAGCCATGCCCGTGCCTACAGGCTCGGCCAGGACGGCATCGGGGCGCTTGGAGGGGTCTTGGATGAAATTCAGAATCTGCTGGGTCTGCTGTACGGCGTCATTGCCGGAATAGACGATTTGAACGTCGACGCCAAGTTTGAGAGCGGCCGCCTGTGCAGAGGCTGCCTGCTCGAGCTGATAATCGTTGCTTTCCGTAATCAGGGAAACCAGAAACTTGAGTTTGTTCATGGGGGCGCGCGCCATCTTGGGCGGGCACAGCAAGTCTCCCAAACATTAAAAGGCCCAAAGCCGAGCGGCACAAATTACTTCGGTCACAAGGGTGATCCACACCGGCCCTTTGACGAGAGATGCTTAAACCTTCAGGGTGGCGTCATCCCGAGCGAAGCCGTTTTTCAGGCGGAGGGAGGGATCTCCCCGAAAATCGTGCTTGGGGAGATCCCTCCCGCGGCTGAACTACGCCGCGGTTCGGGATGACGCAGGGACTGAGGATTGAAAACTACACCACTACCGGCCGGGCAAGGCGCTGTACCCGCTGCCCGGATTCTTGCTAGAATGTCCGGTCACAAAACTGGCGCGGTAGTAAAATAAACGCAGAGATTCCCAGGAGACGGACACCCCTATGACTTACGTGATTGCTGAGCCGTGCATCGGCACCAAAGACACCGCATGCGTGGATGCGTGCCCGGTGGATTGCATTCATCCCAAGAAAGACGAGCCCGCCTACGCGACCGAGCAGTTGCTTTATATCGATCCCGTGGAGTGTATCGACTGCGGCGCCTGCGTTCCGGTCTGCCCGGTCTCGGCCATCTTTGCTCTCGACGACTTGCCGGAAAAGTGGAACTCTTTCACCGAGCTGAACGCCAAGTACTTCGGGCGGTAGAAATTTTCTAGCTCGGGCTTTCGCAGAATCGGAAGCGCGCGTCCATTATGGATGCGCGCTTTCCTGTTTAAACGTGTTTTCTTGGGATTTCCCCACTTCTATCGCTTGTCTGCGTTTCCAAGAATTTGCGCGTCTACGCCAGCATGGGTTTTCAACGCGTCGAGAATGCGCAGGTACTCGTGCTTCTCCATGCGCAGCACGTAGGATTTCGGGATGTCCTGAGCGTGATAGTCGATCTCGAGCCAGTGACTCTTGGATCTCATGAGCATCATGACCACACCTACGCCGAACGGGGCCGTCGCCACTGTACCCTCGTTCACCCGGAACTGCTTGGTGAACTCGTACTCGCACCGATCGATCGTGGAGTAGGGGATAGTCGTTGGCTTGCCCTTGACTGGATGGATCTCGATGGCTTTGTGATCGTCGCTGAAGGTCAATACAGCCTTGGTTTGCCGCCCCTTGGTGTCGGGCACCTTGACATGCTGGAACGAAGTCTCTTGAGCTAGGCCAGCCGTGACGAGCAGCGAGATCAAGAGAAAAACGGAGGCAAGTCGTTTCACAATCTCCAAAGTATATCGAAGTAGGAAGCGACCGCACGAATTTGCCTTCCGACTGGGGGCCCTATTCGCGAGGGTGCCCCATTTCTCGCGTCTTTTGCGAGAAGTGGGGACTTGAACGCTTGCCGAGCTGTAAGCTGACGCCCACAGCCCGTTCCACTAGAATCAAGCTTTCACCCTCGAGCTCCCATGGCCCTCAGAGAGTCGGAAGCGATCGTGCTGCGCAGTTATCCCCTGCGCGAAGCCGATCTGCTGGTCACGCTGTTCACGCGAGCGGAGGGCAAGGTTCGTGGCGTGGCACGTTCGGCCAAAAAGTCGAAGCGCCGATTTGGGGGAGCGCTCGAGCCCCTTACGTACGTACGCGCGTTTTACGACGTCCGCGAACGACAGGAACTCGCCCGCCTGGATTCTTGCGAAGTCCTGGAATCTCCCATGGCGTCCGAGGTCAGTTACGCGCGCGCAGTCGCCTTGGGCCACATCGCCGAGCTGCTCGACGAACTTCTGCCCGACCGCGAAGCCAATGACGCCATCTTCCGCCTGACCTTGTCGGTGCTGCATGTTCTGACCGGTCCGGAAATCTGGATGCCGATTATATATTTCGATTTATGGTTGACGCGCCTGGTCGGCTTCCTGCCGGAATTGACCGAGTGTACCGTCTGCGGCCGCAACCTGAACGGCAGCCGCGCATATTTTCACGCCCTGGCCGATGGACTGATGTGCACAGAGGACAAGCGGTTGGCCTCGTCGGAAATTTCTGCCGACTCGCGCGCGCTGGCGGCGCAAATGTTCCGCGCCCCTGTCGAAGCTTTTGCTGGCGTTCCCTGGCCCAAAGCGCAAGCCGCCGATCTGCGAAAGTTCCTGATCCAAATCCTGCAGCGTCATCTTGAAAAGAAGCTGGTGACGGCGGGAATGCTGGAAAAGGGTGGGTTTTAGCAGGGCGCAGTCTTCTCGTGCGCAGGAGCGTTGTGCTATAAATTCACGCCACGAAGATTCGATCATGAGAGTCAACGCATGACTGACAAATGGGGAAGGCGGCTGTTTACGGCAGGCGCGGTCTGGCTGCTGGTGCTGGGGTTTGTCCATGCGCTGTCGCTGATTGGAAAACAGGTTCCGACGAATGACACCGAGAAGCAGTTGCTGGACCTGATGTCCCACTACCGATTCAACGTTATGGGCTCGATGCGCAGCATGGACAATTTCCTGCGCGGGTTCAGCATTTCATTCATGCTGGCGACGTTGGTGATGGGATCGCTCGATCTGGTGCTTTGCCGCGAACGAGCGGCACTGCTCAAGAGAGTGGCTCTGGTCAACACAGTGTGGCTAGCCGTGCAGATGGCCGTGTCCGTGCGTTATTTCTTTATTGCGCCGACGTCATTCCTGACCGCGGCGGTGCTGATCTTCGCCGCGGCGTGGTTAACTCTGCCGGCATCGGCTAGCTGACGGCTGCCCCAACTTCCATTACAATCGTGGATTACCTGCTGGTGTCCCGCTGCGCCGTAACCCAGCTTCTAGCTCCAAGCCTCTAGCTTCTAGCGAAGGGTTGCAGGGTTAGCTAGAAGCTAGCAGCTAGGAGCTAGCAGCTTGGTTCATGACTCCATCCTCACCCAACCCGCTCACGTTCCAGGAACTCATCCTGCGCCTGCAGACTTTCTGGGCAGAGCGCGGATGTGTGCTGCAACAGCCATACGACGTGGAAGTCGGCGCGGGCACCATGGCGCCGGAAACTTTTCTGCGCGTGCTCGGGCCGAAGCCTTACAAAGTCGCGTACGTACAGCCGTCGCGCCGCCCGGCCGACGGACGTTACGGAGAAAATCCCAACCGGCTGTTCAAGCACATGCAGTTGCAAGTGATCCTGAAGCCTCCGCCAGAGAATGTGCAGGAGTTGTATTTGGAGTCGCTGGGCGCGATTGGCATTGACCTGGGCCAGCACGACATCAAGTTCGAAGAAGACAACTGGGAAGCGCCCACGCTGAGCGCCTGGGGCGTGGGCTGGCAGGTCATGCTCGATGGTCTGGAGATTACGCAGTTCACTTATTTCCAGCAGTGCGGCGGCGTTGATCTGTTTCCGATTTCGGCCGAGCTGACGTATGGTCTCGAACGCATTGCGGCATTTTTGCAAGATGCGGACTCCATCTACGAGATCGCCTGGGCGCGCGATCCCGAGACGGGCAGTGTCGTAAAGTATGGGGATGTGCGCTTGGCCGACGAGTTGCAGTTCTCGGTCTATAACTTCGAGCTGGCTGACGTCGAGAAGGCGTGGCAGCATTTCGGTTTGTACGAAGCGGAATGCAAAGGGCTGCTGGATCAATATTCAGCGTTGGCGAAGAACGTTGCAGAAGGTTATGGAGTCACCCGCCGAAAAGCCGACTTTCCTTTGCTGGCCGCCTACGATCTCTGTTTGAAGTGTTCGCATCTTTTCAACATTCTGGATGCGCGCGGAGCGATTTCGGTGACCGAGCGTGTGGGCGTTATCGCGCGCGTGCGGGCCCTGGCCGTAGGCATCGCGAAGGCTTGGGTCGATCAACAGAAGAACGATCAGCAGAAGAGTGAGCCGTCGTCGGAGAAGGCCGACGAGCCTCAACCCGTGAGCGCGTAAGAATTCCAACATGCCAGATTTTCTACTCGAGGTCGGATGCGAAGAGATTCCGGCGCGGATGATTGCCGCGGCGTCCGCGGAGTTGCGCGATCGCGTCGCGGCGTTGCTGACTCGCGAGCGGCTGGCTGGCGGTGAAGTCACGCATTTCGATACGCCGCGGCGGCTGGCGGTGATGGCGGCTGGCATTGCCGCTTCGCAGGCCGACGTGGTCGAGCAAGTCAATGGACCTTCGGTCGCCGTTGCTTACAAAGATGGTCAGCCGACGCCGGCGGCGCATGCCTTTGCCAAGAAGGCTGGCGTCGACGTGGCACAACTGGAAAAGGTCTCGACTGCCAAGGGCGAATACCTGTCGGCGAAGGTGACGAAAAAGGGACGCAGCGCCGCCGAGATTCTCGCCGAAGGCCTGCCCAGAGAACTCTCCACAATCTATTGGCCCAAGAATATGTACTGGCGCAAACCGAACGAGCGCTTTGTGCGCCCGGCGCGCTGGTTGGTCGCGCTGCTCGACGACGAAGTGGTTCCGCTGGAGTTCGACGGTATTCGAGCAGGGAAGATTTCGCGTGGGCACAGAATTCTGACTGGCATGCTCAAGGACCAAGCGGTGACCATTCCGCGGGCGGGGGCGGTGTACTTTGATTGTCTGCGAGCCGCCAAGGTTCTGGGGCGCGGCGAACGCGAACATCAGATTCGCAAGGCTCTCGACGCGGCCACGCGCAAGGTTCCCGGCGCGCGCTGGCGTGAGGATGCGGCTTTGCTCGATACGGTAGTGAATCTGACGGAATTCCCTTCGGCGATTCTGGGCAGTTTCGATCCGCAGTTTCTGGCTTTGCCTGAGGAAGTGTTGGTAACCGTGATGCGCGATCACCAGAAATATTTTGCGGTGGAAGGTGCGGACGGCAAGCTGGCTCCGCACTTTCTCGCGGTGCTGAATACCGATGGCGACCCCGAGGGGCTGATCCGCCACGGCAACGAGCGCGTGTTGCGGGCGCGCTTCAACGACGCGCGCTTTTTCTGGCAGACGGATCAGAAGCGGTCTCTGCTGGAGCGACTCGAATTGCTCAAGCATGTGACGTTCCAGAAAGACCTGGGTAGTTACTTCGAAAAGACGCAGCGCGTGCAGCGGTTGTGCAGTTGGCTGAGCGAAATCCTCAAGCAGGCGGAGATCGCGGTGCGTCCGGGTGTGATTCACAAGGCAGTTTGTCTGGCGAAGACCGACCTGACCACGGAACTGGTGAAAGAATTCACCGAACTGCAGGGAATTGTGGGCGGGCTGTACGCGCGCGCCCAGCAACTGGACGACGGACTGCCCGAAGCGACGCGCTTTGCCATTGCGGACGCCATTTACGATCATTACAAGCCGGAGTCGACTGACGACGATGTGCCACGATCGACGGAAGGGGCGGTGCTCTCGATCGGCGACAAAGCAGACACAATTGCCGGAATGTTCGCGCTGGGGTTGGTGCCCAGCGGGTCGAAGGATCCGTTTGCATTACGCCGCCAGGCCAACGCGATTGTGAAAGTGATTGCTGAGAAGAAGTTGCCTTTGCGGTTGGACAACCTGATGCGCGATGCGCGGGCGGGATATCAGCGGTCCGAGGCGGAGAAGAAGTTTGTTGCGGATGCGAAGTATGCGGAGTCGGTGGCGACGTTCTTTCGCGAGCGCCTGGAGTTTTATTTGAAAGATGTGTGCGGCTACGCGCAGGATGTGGTCAAGGCTGTGCTTGGCGCGGACGCGGATGACGTTGTCGATGCGGTGCAGCGGGCCGAAGCCGTGAAGCAGGTTCTGCATCTGCCGGAGTTCCAGGCGATCGGGGCGGCTTGCAAGCGCATGCGCAATATTTTGAAGCAGGCAGAGGAAAAGGGAATCGCGCCGGCTGCGACCTTCGAGTATCTGCCCGACTCCGCTCACGAGGAAAAGAACCTGGCTGCGTATGTCGAAATTAACGGGCCGAAGGTGGAGGCGTTGCGGAAGAAAAAGGAGTACGGAGATGCGCTCCTGTTACTCTCGACCGCGCGGGAACCGGTCGATGCGTTCTTCGACAAGGTGATGATCATGGTCGAGGACGCCAAGGTTCGCGCCAATCGGCTAATGCTATTGCGGACGTTATTGAAAGAGTTTTCCACGATTGCCGATTTTTCTGAGATCGTGCCGGAAGGGAAGGCATAAGAATTTCCTGTCGTTTCTCCGGGACTTGTTCCGGGTTTTATTGCTTTACCCACCGCTGAAGCGGTGGGCTATTATCGCGACGCCCCTCCGGGGCTGGATCTGAAATCTACACAAACAAAGGACTCATCTATGGCGACGATTACTCTCCCCGAAGTGGAAGCGCAGGCAAGCAAGAAGAGCGCAAACAAGTATGTCTATTCTTTCGGCGGCGGCAAGGCCGACGGCAACGGCAAGATGAAGGACGTCCTCGGTGGCAAGGGCGCCGGGCTGGCCGAGATGACCAACGCCGGGCTTCCGGTGCCTCCCGGATTCACCATTCAGACTGAGGCTTGCCGCGAGTACATGCGGGGCGCGGTTTCGAAAGACGTCGACCGGCAGATGGACGAGGCGCTGGCGAAGCTGGAAGCGCTGCAGGGGCAGAAGCTCGGCACGGGCGAGAACCCCCTGCTGGTAAGCGTGCGCTCGGGATCGAAGTTCTCCATGCCGGGGATGATGGATACGATTCTCAACCTCGGGCTCAACGACAAGAGTGTGGACGCGCTGGCGAAACGCAGCAACAATCCGCGATTCGCGGCTGATTCCTACCGGCGGCTGATTCAGATGTTTGGCAACGTCGTGCTCGACATCGAAAAATCGGCGTTCGAGGAAGTGTTTGACGCCAAGAAGAAACAGAAGAAGACCAAACTCGATACCGACCTCGACGCCAAAGCGCTTCAGGAAGTCATCGTTGAATATAAGAAGGTCGTCAAGAAGCACGCCAAGCGCGACTTTCCGCAGGATCCGCGCGAACAGCTGGTGATGGCCCGCGACGCTGTGTTCCGCTCATGGCAGAACGAGCGAGCCAAAGTCTATCGCCGCATCAACAACATCGACGATATGCTCGGCACTGCAGTCAACGTTCAGGCCATGGTTTACGGCAATCTCGGTGATACCAGCGGCACGGGCGTTGGATTTACACGTAACCCTGCCATCGGCACGAAAGAATTTTACGGTGAGTTTCTGATGAACGCGCAGGGCGAGGACGTGGTTTCGGGAGTGCGCACGCCAGTGCCGATACTCGAATTGCAGAAGGTGATGCCGAACGTCTACGACCAGCTCCGCGAAATTACGACGCGCCTGGAAAAACATTACAGAGATATTCAGGATTTCGAGTTCACCATCCAGGACGGCAAGCTCTACATGCTGCAGACGCGCGTCGGCAAACGTACCGGTCTGGCAGCGGTCCGCATTGCGATCCAGATGGTGGATGAAGGATTGATCACGAAGGACGAAGCAATTTTTCGCGTCGAGCCGAATCAACTGTACGACTTTCTGGTGCCGCGGCTCGATGAGAAGAGCACGAAAGTCGAAGTGCTGGCGACCGGGTTGCCTGCGTCACCGGGTGCGGCTGTGGGGCAGATTGTGTTCACGGCGGACGAAGCGGTGAAGATGGCTGGCCACGATACGGCGAAGAAGCCTGTAATTCTGGTGCGGGCTGAGACTACGCCGGAAGACATTCATGGCATGGAAGTTGCGAAAGGCATTCTCACTTCGCGCGGCGGCATGACCAGTCACGCAGCGGTGGTGACCCGCGGCATGGGTAAGTGTTGCGTGGCGGGCGCGGGCGATATCGACGTAAACGAAAAAGCGCGCGAGATGCGGGTGAAGGGCCAGACATTCAAAGAAGGAGACTGGATCTCGCTCGACGGCACGACTGGTCGCGTGATCAAGGGCAAGTTGAATACTTTAGATCCGTCTCCCGACGATCCGGAGCTGCAGAAATTCATGAATTGGGCTGATCCGCACCGCAAGATGAAAGTCCGCGCCAATGCCGATATTCCGCGTGACGCAATTCAGGCGCGGGCGTTTGGGGCAGAAGGAATTGGGCTATGCCGCACCGAGCATATGTTCTTCGGCGAAGACAAAATCCGGCACATGCGTGCCATGATTCTGGCGGACAACGAGAAGGATCGCCGCACGGCGCTTAAGAAACTATTGCCGCTGCAGCGCAAGGACTTCGCGGGCGTGTTCAAGGCTATGGACGGCTTGCCGGTGACGATTCGCACGCTGGATCCGCCGCTGCACGAATTTCTGCCCCGTCGCGAAGACTTGATGGTCGAGATTGCCACGCTCTCGCATGCCGGCGCGAAAGAAAAGAAAGCGCTGGTGGCGAGATACAAAGACTACGGTGCCAAGGGCGTCAACGATCTGAAGAGGCTCTTGCCCACGCTACTGGCTCGCGTGGAGCAGTTGCACGAGTTCAACCCCATGCTCGGGCATCGCGGCTGCCGGCTGGGCATTACGTATCCGGAAATTACCGAGATGCAGGCTCGTGCCATTTTCGAGGCGGCGGTTGATTGCACCAAGAAGGGAATCAAGGTGCTTCCTGAGGTCATGATTCCGCTGGTGGCCATGGTGAAGGAAATGGCAAACCAGGGCGCAATCGTGCGGCGTGTGGCAGACGAAGTATTTAAAGAGAAGGGAATGAAAATCGAGTACCTGGTCGGCACGATGATCGAGTTGCCGCGCGCAGCGCTGGTGGCCGATGAGATCGCGAAAGAGGCGGAGTTTTTCTCATTCGGCACGAATGATCTCACGCAGACTACGTTTGGCTTCTCACGCGACGACGTGAACAAGGTGCTGCCAACTTATCTCGCCGAAGGAATTCTGAAGCAGGATCCGTTCGCGGCGCTGGATCAGGAGGGTGTGGGACAGCTGGTGAAGATGGCGACGGAGCGCGGTCGCAAGACGCGGCCTACGCTGAAAGTTGGAATCTGCGGCGAACATGGCGGCGAGCCATCGTCAGTGGAATTCTGCTATCGCACCGGTTTGAACTACGTGTCGTGTTCACCCTTCCGCGTGCTGACGGCGAGGCTGGCGGCGGCACAGGCGGCTGCAACTGAAACGCTGAAAGTTGAGGGCGGGAGAACGAAGTAAAATCGTTCACCACAGAGGACACTGAGGACACGGAGTCCTGGATTTACTCAGTGGCCTCAGTGTCCTCTGTGGTTTACTGTACTTTCTGTAAGCGGGCGATCAGTTTCTGCGGAAGGCTTTCTTCGGATTCCGACCAGAGGCGACGGGAGGTGGCGCGCGTATTCATTTCTGCCTTTCGTGTGAACTCCACCAGCTTGGCGACGTTGACGCGAATCTTGGCCTGAGTCTCTTCGGTGAGTTCGACATTTTCCTGAACGAAAAGCGAGTCGAGTCCGAAATCAATTTCGATGTGGCCGGTCTCTTGATACGTGCCGCCGTCGAATTCTTCCCCTTGCACAATGAACTTGACCAGGCTGGGGATGAGCAGCCACTGGCCATTCTCGTCAGGCGTCCAAAGATCCCAATAGGCGTCGAAGATGTAGGCGTAGTCGTCGTGGATCAGGTCGGCAGCGACCACGACCGCCTCTTCCGGCGTGATTCCGGGCGAGAAACGGCGCTCCAGCACGCTGGCTTCAGTCCATGAAACTGGTTGCACAGCGCCGTAGGTGATGCCGGGACGCTGCGCAGAAAAAGGGAACTGCTGCAGGACGGCGAACATGTGAGGCAGCATCGCCGGCCCGGAGAAATCTGGGAACCACAAGCTCAGGAATAGGGGATCTGCCATAGTTTAGAGGAGCCGCGCTGCCTCAGCCAACAATTGTAAATGCGCACCGCGGAGTCCGCATTAGAGTTCGAAGCGATCCGCCAGGAAATTCAAAGCACAACGACTCCGCCTTGCCAAAGGCGGTGCTGGGCCGGGGCTCGGCTCGGTAGATTCGTGATTGAACATGTTGACGCTGCCAGTTGGAGGGCGATTTTTGACAGTAAGTTACGGCGGCTGCTAACATCAAAACTTCGCCGGCCTCCAGCCTCACTGTGGTCCCCGTCGTCTAGCCTGGCCTAGGACATCGCCCTTTCACGGCGGTAACACGGGTTCAAATCCCGTCGGGGACGCCAACCTTATCAACCACTTGCAAATCCCCTCCAGAATTTTGTAGGTCCGTTACGGTCCGATAAGCCTCGGTGCTTGGTTTTTCATCGTTTTTGTCGAGCAGCAAGCTCACAACTCGGCTCTGCGCGTCTCGCTTGGTTTGCGTGATCGCTTGCGCGTAAATGTTCAGAGTGACCGAGATGTTTGCGTGCCGCATTAGCTCTTGCACAACCTTCACGTCTTCGCCGTTCCCTTTGAGGAGCGTCGCGTACGTATGCCGGAACGTATGCCAACCGAAATGGCCTACGATTCCTATTTCCTTGGCCGCCGGTTCCAAGTGCGCCTTGTAAAGTGAACCTGGCCAGTACGGCAATTTCCCTTTGCTGTGTGGACTCGCGAATACCCAGTCCTCATCGGTTGGGTATGGACTATGCAGCCGCCAGCTCCACAAAACCTTAGACAGTCGCAAATCGAGCGGAACTGGTTTGCGAGAGGCTTCGGTCTTGCAGTCACCCACGTGTTGCATGACGATCGAGCGAATGACATGGATTTCCATCTTCTGAAAATCAATGTCCTTCCACTTGAGTCCCAGCAATTCACCCACCCGAAGGCCGGTGAAAACTGCGAGGAACACCATCGTGCGCGTTGGTTCCTTCAAGATGCGAAGCAGTGCCGCAATCTGTTCGATGGATAGCACGATGGGCATCCTGGTCCGCTTGGCGCTCTGACGCACCATGCGTATGGGATTCACATCAAGCCATTCCCACCTGACTGCGTGATTGAAAACCGCGCTCATGATGTTTCGAGCTTTGGCTTTGCTTCCGTTCGCATACTTGAGCGAACGAAGCCACTGCTCCACCGCGACTGCTTTGACCTCGGTTACGTGATAGCTTCCCCACCTGGGCAAAATCCACTTTCGGAAATAGCCTACGTAGGTGACCTGCGTCTTCCGCGTTTTGGTGCAGTCCGGCCCCAGCTCTTTTTCCCGGTAGTGTTCGACAAGCGTTTGAACACTGATCGGAGTCAAGCTGGTGCGCGGATTCTCAGCGTTGATGTCTGCCCGAAGTGCGGCGACGGCCTTCTGAGCCGCCGTCTCATTCGGATATTGTTCGAGCGATCCAACCATCAGATTGCGTCGCGTCCGACTGCCATCCGCCTGGAGTTCGTACCATCGGTACTCCCAAGCCTTCCGGCCACCGGCACGCTTCACGATCTGAAGGCTGCCTTGCTGAAATCTCGTCCGTCTCATCACGATCCTCCGTGGTTAGGGACGGTACGGATAGCTGGCTAACTTTAACCTCAAATGCACCCACGCGTCGAGATCGGATGTGCGAAAGCGCCACAATTTTCCGATCCGCATGGCGCGTATCTCGCCCTTGCGGGCGAGTCGTTGAAGTGTTTTCGGGTGGATCTGCAGCAAGGCTGCCGCCTCGCGCGAATCGACTAACCTCTCGAAATGAGGGACCGGCTGGCTGACTGGCGTTACTTCGTGCATCTCGCTCATAAAATCTCCTGCAGCGAGAGTCGAGACCGGGCTGAAATCACCGTGTCGTCTGAAGGTCGGCTTTGGCGTCCGACTTCGTTCGACAGATTTCGAGCCCATTCACTACTCGGCTGGCGTTAGTCTTCGCGTCATGGGCGGACGAGAACATTATTCGTATAGAAACCGTACAAGACGCATTTGTTGCTTCCCTTCATAGAATCTTTTTTCCTTTTGACTTCGAAAGAACTTCTCAACAACTGCTTAAAGTGCCTAAAGCGCCTAGAAGTGCTTTTAGGTACGTTTGGGGAATACACGGGAACATCGCAGTGGCGGCACCCACCCGGCGGATTTCTTTGGCTGGGCAGTTCCGGCGATCCGCGCGAGATTTTCCCCTCTATCTATAAAAGGAACCTGCGGAAGGAAAAAGGTATCGAAAATATTTCGAACGGACCTGAACGAAGCTCCGAAACGTGATTTGCCTGATGCTGCTGGGTAGGCTCATAGGCGCTGATGTTCTTAAAGGGGTAGGAGTCTTTCAGCGAATCTAGCCGTTCAAACGAAAATTACCCCGGCTTCGCCATGTTGCTATCCCGCGGCCGTCGTCTCGGGTATATAGGAGCCAAACCCACCCGCACTACTACGTCGCAGGCCAAGTTGAGCCAGCGCGCGGTACCAAGTGGCTTTGTATTTCGAGGGACGTTTGACCGTGATTTCGGATGGCGGAAAATTATCATCCAGTTTCTTTGACAGCACTTTGATTCCTCCCTCTTGCCAACGGAGCAAAGAGTGCGCGAGGTCATCCTGCGGCTCGGCTCGATCTTTCTGCACAAGGAGCGCATGCCGGATTCCTTGCCCTACCAGGAAACTTGCGGAAGGAAAGTCCTGCGGGAAGACCATCCAGCGGTTATCGAACGTGCCCTTATCAGCGGGTCGAGTTCCTGAGAGGCGGGCGGAATCAAGCAAGAAGGCCGGTGCAGCGTTTTGCGAGAACTGCATGTTCTGCAGTGATGCTGTCATGCTGGAGATTGCATCCACAATCGGGCCCATATCGATCACTGCGTTCCAAACCCCTGGAGAGCCTGCTCCAAGCCCTACGATTTCTTCAGGCCCTGGCGACGCGTTGTAGAGTGGGATTGGGCGAAAGCCAACTGCAGCGAGCGCGAAACCCACTTCGACAGAGTCCGCTCCTGGAAGATCGACAACCAAGGCGGTATCGCTCATCTGTTTCTGAAGCCATGGCAAATGCTGCGGCGTAACCAGTTCAGACTTTATCCGAGTGTCCCAATAAGTCTGTGCAAAGAGCACGGGCGCCACCCACCGGGACCAGATGGAACCCTGCGGGGCCCAGACTGAAAAAACTTCCTCCTGGTTCATGCATTTCCTCCGTCTCCCACAATGAGCACCGCAATGTCTTGCGCTTCGTCGTCAATCAGCGGCTTATGTCCAATTCGGGCATACGCGCCCGCAACGGTTCCATCAACGGTAAAGACGCCAATGCTGGGATAATAGCTCCCGTTCCCGTCGGGCAGCGGAATAGCCGCAAATCGCCTCTGCGCCACCCAATGCGAGGGGCGACGTTGCGCCGCTTTGTGTATGAGTTGCAATTTGCGCTCCGAGGTCACACCCGAGATCGCAATGTCCTCGCCAACTCTCCCAAGGGCCGGTTTCACGACCCAATCTCTTAGATCCTTCTCGACAATCGACGGGCAGACCGTCTCAGGTAAAAGCACTCTCCAGGTTCGGAGATCGGTCGATAGACTATCCCACACCAGGGGAAACCGCTTCGACTGCACCAACACAGCGCTTGCGGGATTACTTACTGGAGTGCGACTGCCTGCAAAAAACGGAGTCCATTGAGACTTCGCCCGCAGCGTCGGCAACCACTCCGCAGGGAAGAATCGCACGATCGCATCCAGACGACTCTTGGCGAACGACGACGAGACGCTTGCTCTACCTTCGTCCCAGCGGATGTGATCGGGACTGGAGAGGATCGTGCGCAGACCATGCTCAAGCATTCGTTTCCCCAGGAATTGCATAACCTGACGGTCGTCGCTGTAGGCCGTTGCATGAACCAAGCCGACAACGGCATCCGGCCCAAGCCCCGCGGCGAGCGTCCGAGCGTATATTCCGGCTGGATCTGGAGGTGTGGTTGTGCCAGGGTAGTGAGCAGCCATCAGCTGCGTGAATCCGGAGGCTTCAATGAATCCTCCCGGAACATCTGCGTTGACTTCCGAGATGCGCCACCCCTCATCAGTGAAGTGGAAGTCGAACCGCATCACTCTCGCGATACCCGGAGTCGGCTCACCCAGCCGTCCAAATTCCTCTCGCAACGCTTCTGGAAGGCCCAGCTTCGCTTGGAGATCTCTGCGCTGCAACAATTCGCGTTCCGCATCCGCGAGTTCGCGACTTAGGCCTTCCGCGAGCGTACCCAATTCCTGCCATCTGCTCCCCGCAATCAGAAGTGGGAACTCAGCCAAAACACAATGGTCCTCTGATTGTATGTCCCACTTGCAGCACTCAAAGACCGTTCGAAACTTAACCGTCTGCCAAGTTGCGTCGGACAGTGGCTTTCCCAGTTGATAAGGGACGTTCATGCACTGATACCCCGGTGCAATACCCACACGACGGCGACGAGCAAGTAACCCGACAGAGTTAAAACTGACCGGATGATCGAGGAACGCGGCTGCGAGAGTCTCTCGACCAGAACGGCCACGGCGGTGAGCGCCAACGCTGGCCATGCTGAAACCGCAAAGTCGTGGAGAAACCTGTCGGGTATCCAGTCCCCGGCGACCGCGGCGCCGAGGATTACACCGTTCCCAGCCAATAGGCCGGCGAGTCTTACTCCGCCGCCTGTGTCGCGATCGACGGTAATCCGCTCTGAGACAACCTGGCCGCTGAAAACCTCCGCGAGGTACCACAGACCAAACCATGCGCACAGCGCTGTGCCAGCAGAGACCATCACTACTTCAACCCCAGGCCCTTCTCCGATGTTGCCGCCCGCAAAGCAAAAGGTGGCTCCCGCGAATGCACCAACGACAGCGATCAGTGCCGCACTATTGCGCCGCTCCAGCACGTCATCACGAGCACTCACTCCAAGGAAGGAAAGTAGTCGACCGCAGATTCCGAGCGCCGCCGCGCCCAGAGCCATGTAGATGAGGATGTAAAGGCCACTTTCCCGAACTGCCTTAGCAGCCGATCTCTCAAGACACAACAAAAGGAATAGTAAGCAAGCAATCGGCGCTAGACCTAGAACCAGGCGGTAACTTCGTGGGGCAGCGAGGCGATTCACGCGGAAGATGTCGCTGTACCAAGGAGCCCAAGTAATCAAGGCTACGACAGAGAACACTAACCCTGCGACAGGCTCCCAATCGGCCACTTCAGGCATTCCCTCCAACTACAATTAAAGTGTGATTCTTGCGCGGATTATAGCAGTGATTTTCCGAATCACTGAACCAGATCCCCACAGCAGGGCAGCATAGCCGGGGTGCGGCTCGCGTCAAGGCTCACGACCGCTTCGCGGCGCATAGAGCGCGGCCTTGACGCAAGCCTTACCCCCGGCACATTTTCTCCGCCATGTGGGGAATGTGCAGGTGTGGCTCTCCGCGAAACGTCAAAGCCCGAGACCCAGACTGGGGCCACCGAGGTCATGTTCCACGCCGACACGGGGAGTCTTTTCCGGTTCCGGTGTGTGAGTTGGAACGGAAGAATGCTGCTCTCCGATCTGCTGGCCAGCTTGCCGGTTCACCCCAGTCATCAAGTCAACACGGTGGCCCTTTTCCGGATCGTATGCGGATTGCTGTTTTCGCGCCAGTTCAATCGCAGACTGCCGCATCGTGGATACGCCGACGGATTCACGAAGTTGCTCGCGGTCGCTGGTGACAACAGCAATCTCGCTCCGGCCGCGGCTCGCCGCAACATAGAACAGTTCCTTTTTCATAGCATCTGCCGAGATGATCACGCGATCTACGGTTTTGCCCTGGCTCCGATGGGCGGTGACCGCATATCCGTAGGCGTATTCGTGATAGTTTGCAGGGAGCGTTCTTCCGTCTTCGAGGCGAATGGCACGACCATCTAGGGAACTGACTTTGACCAGCTCTCCGTTTGTCGCCCGGAGTTCCGGCCCTCGACGGTTTGCTGTCAGCATGAGGCTGTCGCCAGGGGCAACCTCAATGGGCTGACGCTCATAAACGGAAAATGCCCGTGTTTGTTTCGGCGAGATATTCACCTCTTCGCCGGTTTCTTTTCGCGCCACCAGAGACTCCGGGCCAGTGCGCACGACTTCCAGCGACTCGTGTCGTTTTCCAAGTTTCGTGTCTCTGTGAAACTGCAGAATCTGTCCCTCTTGGTAGTTGGACAGTTCCTCTTTCTGGGCTCTTGTCCACTGGAGCGATACGTACCGATCAAAAGAATGAGCGACTCCCAGTTCGCCGTGTTCTTTCCGATCCTGGCGAATCGCGTAGGTGAGTTGGGAAATCTCAGCATGAGTGCCCGCAACTACCAGCGTATCGCGTCCTTCGGCTCGAAATTCACGATGCAGCTCCGCCACAATCTGGCCTCGGTCGAAGATGGATACTTCGCGAATGGCTCCTAGCTTTTCCAATTGTGCGAACCCCTGTTCCGGTGAATGTCTCATGGTCTTTACGGCCTCGCGATAAAAGGAATTCGTCTGCCGCTGTACTTCGGTAAGTGACACACTCTTTAGGCCAGACTCCCGTTCCAAAATACGCAACGCATCCGAGGCCTCAACGCTGGGAATCTGCCGCGTGTCACCGGAAAAGACGATTCTGGCTCCCTGATCCTCGGCGAGGTGCAGCAAGCTTTGCATTTGCCGTCCCGAAACCATGCCTGCTTCATCAACAATCAAGACCCTCCCGCGCAGCGCGCCCTGTGGTTCCTGAGCCTCCAGAAGTCTTGAGACAGTCATCGCGTCACGGAAGCCAACTTTTTCCAGTTCGTCCACCGCACTTCGGGTGGGAGCCACCGCGAGAACTTCGTGTCCGGCCTCTCTGAGGCCACGGTCAATTTCGCGCAGTGTGGCAGTCTTGCCAGTACCGGCAGCACCTCGAATATTGATCGCCAAATCACGAGAATCGAGCACTGCTTCGACGGCGCGCCTTTGTTCGGGACGGAGATGGCCCGATAACTCAAAGTCGCGACCCTTACCGAGGCGGTCATAGCGGTCCACCCCTTGCTGGACCACCGCGATCATGTCGCGCTCACGTTGGAGGCTCGCGTGTGTCGCAATTTCATCGCCAGAGGAGATGAGAGTCCCTTTCGCACGTTCAAGGGAGAGCGAGCCCTGAAGGTCGCTGAGTTCGACGTTGCCGCGCCCGTGACGAAGAGCTTCGGTTAGAACCTCATGCTCCCTGGCGACTGAGAGACGCTCGAAGATGTGCTCCTGGGAGTATGCAACCGAAGCCTCATGCACACCGCGATCGATTTGAGGCGAATGTGATTTTGTCTGAGCCTCGTTCAAGCCATCCCGAAGCGCTTGCCTCTCATCCGGGGTCATTCGTTCTTGCTGAAGGTTACGGACTCGCTCGGTCGATATCTCCTGAAGCTTGTCGGCCCGCGTTTCCCGGACCAGTACCGCGACCTCGTTGTCCGTCGGCGCACGGCCACGTGAATTGGTGAATTCCTGAATTGCCGCATCCCGCTGGGCACTGCGTTGGCTGTACTTATCGAGGAGGTCCTGGGAAAATCCTGCGATTTCGAATCCCTTGTCACGACCACGAACATCGTGACGGTTTGCAACCTCGTAGCCAAGGGCGCGTACTTCGCGAGCCAGGGCGTTGCGATAGACCTCGGTCAGGTAGCTGCGACGCTCGTACAGACCGGAAGCCTGGAGCGCCTTCCAACGTCCTTCAGTTCCATCATAGGTGAGATTGGCAGCGACGGCATGAGTGTGGAGCTGAGGATCTAGCTGACGACTCGTGTCGTGAGTGTAGGAAGCTACGATCCAGTTTCCGGTGGCTCGATTTTCGTTCAGGCCGGCGAGGCGAACCCTGGTGGCCGAGTATTTCTCTGCTTCTTCCAGAGCCTCGCGCATAGCGGTTTTGTGCGCAGCGACCAGTCTCTCATCACCGCCAACAATGGCCATCACAGAGACGGACTTCGGCGCCGAAAATGTCATGTCATAAAGAGAGCGCGCCTTACTTTGCTCCTCACCATTGCTGGCAATGCGATCTGCCCCGTGACGTTGCCGTAAGAATTCTCCCGTTTGTGGGTCGAGACCCTGACGCACTGCCTCGAAATCCTCGGAGGTAACCTCTCTTTTGAGACCAAGCAGTTCAGCGCCGCGTCCGTGCCACCGGCCTTCGACCGTCCGATTCTGGTCGTAGTAGTCGCTCTGGTGGAGATGGCGCTGTGCGTAGCCTTCACCGCCGGTCATGGCACGAATCGTCAGCACGGCTCGACGCTAGCTCTGTTCGAGATTGGGGGTCAAGCCACTTCGTGGCGAAGGTGCTAAGTCGGTGACAGATAAAGGAGCGGAGGACAGCGAGTAACTTGAGTGACAGAACAGCTTGTTAGTGCTGGATTCCAGCCGAAAGCAGTGCTATACTCGGTTTCGAAAATGACGATAAAGACCAAATCCATTATGAGACGGCGCGTCAATCGCGCTCGGCCCTCGGGATTGGTCTGATTATTCGTTAGATTTCCAAGTTCAGATTCGATTTCCGAGGCTCCGACAAAAGTCGGGGCCTTTTGCTTTTTTGCGGATGTTGTTTTTGGCCGGTAGCCAAGCTGGAAAGGCACGTGACTGTTACTCACGCCATGCGCAGGTTCGAATCCTGCCCGGCCAGCCAGATTTGAAGTGCAAAAAAGGCTCGCTAGTTCAGTAGGAAGAACGCGGCTCTCATAAAGCCGTCGCGGATGGTTCGAATCCATCGCGAGCCACCAGTGGAGGGGCCTCCGGGAGGAGCAGTGGCTTATACCCACTTCGGCGCCAGATTAGCGCGGCTAGACAGGTTCGACTCCTGTACCCTCTACCAATTTTCGCGCCGGTAGTTCAACGCACCAGAATAGTTGGCCTACACCCAACAGATGCGGGTTCAACTCCCGAACGGCGCACCACGCAGGATTAGCTCGAAGGTCGAGCCCGCGGTCGATAACCGCGAGGCGTTGGTTCGATTCCAACATCCTGCACCAATTGTGTGTTGAGCACGGGTGACTGGCAGAGATGGCTGATGCACTCGCCTCTTAAGCGAGACAAGGCTGGTTCGATTCCAGCGTCACCCACCAGATTCGCGGGATTGGCAGATAGGGATATGCACTCGCCTTTTAAGCGAGACGAAGCAGGTTCGATTCCTTCCGCGCTCACCATTTTTCAATAACTTACGCGGTGCCGCGTGCGGTTTGCGTGCTGTTAGCGAGGGCCAGGCGCGCGATCTAGGCCAACGCCTCACTTTCTTGATTGGTAATCACGTCCCCGTAAACGTTTCGGACACGGCACGGGTGAGTTTGCCTGGTTAAGGATTTCTGGGCATGGCAGTTTCGAGTTCCGAAAAAAAAGTGCTAACCTGTGACAAGGCCTGACGTCAGTATATATGGTGTAACTATATATGGGGACATCAAAATCGCCGTTCGACAAGGAACTGAAGAAGGGCAGCGCGGAGTTACTGATCCTCTCGCTGCTGGAGGCGCGGCCGCGGCATGGATACGAGATCAGCCAGCAGATCGAGCAGCTGTCTGAGGGAACGCTGACGTTCAACGTGGCGTCGTTTTATCCGCTGCTGTATCGCCTGGAGAAGCGTGGCTGGATCGAGGGTACGTGGGTGGAGAAGGAGGGCCAGCGGCGGCGGCGGTATTACAAGCTGACTGCCTCGGGCAAGGCGATGCTCAAAGAGCAGCGGCGGACGTGGGCGGAGTTCGTGACAGCGATGGCGAGGATCACTGGAGTGAAGCACGCGTAACGCGGGGCGCGGGACGCGGGGCGCGGGAAAAGCTAACCGAAAGGACGCCCTTCGACTTCGCTCAGGGCAGGCTACGGGGGCAAAGGAAGAGCAGCGCAGAGGACGCAGAGGTACACAAGGCCGCTCGGGTGACACGCTCTGAGGACCCACTTGGGATGACACGTGCTTACACGGTGGGTATGGCATCATGACTGATTTTCGAGAGATGGTTCGCGAGAAGGTGCGGAGTTGCAACCTCGAGCCTACGCGTGAGGCGACGATCGTGGACGAGATCTCGCAGCACATGCGCGACAAGTATGAGCTCCATCTCCGCGGCGGCATGACGGAAGCAGAGGCGGAGCGGGCGGTCACGGCGGAGCTCAACGAGCGTGATCTCGCGAAGGAGGTCCGAAACGTGGAACGGCGCTGGGTCGAGAAAGTGACGCTGGGTTCCGACAAGGGCGAAGGCTTCTGGCCGGGGGTGTTGCAGGACTTGCGCTACGGCGCGCGAGTGCTGCGGATGAATCCGGCGTTCGCAGCGGTGTGCGTGCTGTCGCTAGCGTTAGGAGTGGGAGCGAATACCGCGATCTTCCAGCTCATCGACGCAGTGCGCATGCGGACGCTGCCGGTGAAGGACCCACAAGAGTTGGCGGTCATCCGCCCAGACGTGAACGCGCGAGCGGGTCGCGTACACGGATATCTGCCGCTGGTCACGAACGCGATGTGGGAGCAGATCCGGGCGCGACAACAGGGATTCACGGGCGTGTTCGCATTCGGCTACGAGAGCTTGAACCTGGCGACCGGCGGGCAAGAACGGGACGCACACGCGATGTGGGTAAGCGGAGAGTTCTTCGACGTGCTGGGAGTCCAGCCGGTCCTGGGGCGGGTGTTTCACCGGGAAGACGATCACGCCGGATGCGGAACGCCGGGCGCGGTATTGAACTACCGGTTTTGGCAGCGCGAATACGGTGGCGAGGCGAACGTCGTCGGTAAATCCGTCACCCTCGAAGGACACGCAGTGCCGATTGTCGGGGTCACGCCCGCCAGTTTTACTGGAATCACGCCCGGGCACGGATTCGATGTAGCGCTGCTCGTGTGCTCCGAGCCGGTATTCGAGCCGGCGCCGTCGCTGTACACGCTGCCGCAGGGGTGGTGGCTGGCCGTCATGGGCCGGTTGAAGCCGGGATGGACGTTGGAGAGAGCCAGCGCCCAACTAGAGTCGATCTCGGCCGGCATCATGGAGGAGACGCTCCCGCCGGCATACCAGGAGGACAACCGCAAAAAATACTTGAGCCAGAAGTTGGACGCGTATCCAGGGGCAACGGGGTTGTCGAACCTGCGAGGGCAATATGAGTCTCCCCTGTGGCTGCTGCTGGGAATCGCGGGGCTGGTGCTGGTCATCGCGTGCGCAAACCTGGCGAACCTGCTGCTGGCGCGGGCGAGCGCCCGGGAGAAAGAGATCGCCGTGCGATTGGCGTTGGGAGCGGCGCGCGGACGGGTGGTGCGGCAACTGCTGACGGAAAGCCTGCTCCTGGCAATAGCGGGGGCTGCGCTGGGAATTGTATTGGCGCGCGTGTTGAGCGCAGCGCTGGTCCGGTATCTGACCACGCAGTCGGGGACTATGTTCCTTGAATTAGGCATGGACTGGCGCGTGCTGGGCTTCACGGCCGGATTAGCGGTGCTGACGTGCGTCTTGTTCGGGCTAGCGCCGGCATTGAAAGCTACGAGCGCGGCGCCGGCCGCGATCGTTAGTTTGGCGGGCCGCGGGCTGACTGCGACCAGAGAACGATTCAGCCTGCGACGTGGGCTGGTGGTCATACAAGTTTCGCTATCGCTGGTGTTGCTGGTGGGCGCGGTGCTATTCGTGCGCAGCTTGCGCAACATCCTGACGCTCGATGCCGGGTTTCAACGCGACGGCATGGTCGTGGTGGACATCGGTTACGCGGGGCTCAATCTCCCACCGGAGCGGCGAGTCGCGTTCCGCGAACTGTTGCTGGAGCGGGTACGAGCGCTGCCCGGAGTGACTGGCGCGGCCGATACGTCGATCGTACCGGTCAGGGGCTTCGGCTGGCAAAACGACGTCGTGGTGGGCGGAAAAGAAAGCGACACCTTTGTCTTGGAGTCGAACATAAGCCCCGGATACTTCCGCACCACGGGAACACCGATCCTCCTGGGGCGCGACTTTGATGAACGAGACAACCGGCAATCCCCCAAAGTAGCGATCGTGAACGAGGAGACGGCAAAAAAACTGTTTGGCGGTGACGCACTGGGGAAAACGTTCCAGATCGCTGCCGAACGGGGTGAGAAGCGGTACGACTTTCAGATCGTGGGGGTCGTCCGGAATACGAAGTACTACGATCTGCGCGAGAATTTCCGGCCGATCGCGTTTTATCCGGAAGCACAAGACGACAATCCGGATGCCGAGACGCAGATGATGGTTCGTTCCGACCTGGATCTGGTCGCGGTGATCAACGAAGTTAAGGCGGCGATCGCGCAGGTAGACAGCGGCATTTCTGTCGATTTCCATGCGTATGACCAGCAGATCATCAAAGACGGACTTTTGCGCGAGCGCCTGCTGGCTACGCTGTCGAGTTTCTTTGGCCTCCTGGCGGCAGTGCTGGCGACGGTCGGACTCTATGGGGTGATTGCGTACATGGTAGCGCGGCGGACGAACGAGATCGGAATCCGCATGGCGCTGGGCGCGGCGCCGCGACAAATCCTGGCGATGGTGCTCAGCGAGGCGGGACGATTGCTGGCGATCGGAGTCGCTGTGGGCGTGGTGCTGACGGTCGCGGCGGGAAGGTGGGCGGCGTCGCTGCTGTTTGGACTTAAGCCGTACGATCCGAAAACGTTGGCGGCGGCGGTAGTGGGATTGGGATTGGTAGCCGTTGCAGCGAGCGTAGTGCCGGCGCGGCGAGCGGCGAACCTGGATCCGATGGCGGCGCTGCGGGATGAATAAAACAACACCAAGTCAGAGTGACTATTGTCGATTGAAGGTCGCGCACCACCTGCGGGAAAATCTCGTTCTTTCACTCGTCGCTGTCAGTGTCGTCCTCGTGTTTCGATATCTCACGAGTGGCGAAGCGGAACGTGTCGACCGGCGTCAACCCGCTGTGACCGAGTTGGGCCTCAGTAGCAGTGTCCATCCACATAATGACTCATAAATCGCCCCATCGCCGGTCTGACGCACAACCTCACTGACGGCAGCCACTCGGCTGGCCTTCATTATCGTATCGGTCATCGTTTATCTCGATCTCGACCCTGCTCCCGACGGCAGTAACTCCGACGCAATGAACCGGAGTCCGATTGTGCTGACAATCTCCGTCATGGAATCGCGCCAGCGGCTTTCGCCTTGAGGTCGGTACCGCATCGGCAGTCGGAGAGTGAAGCGGGGCGCAGCTTGGGTTTCGAGCATTGAGCCAATTGATACTTTCGTTCGGGTAGAATCTCACCGCGCAAGCGGGTAGCACGCAAACAGCACGCGTTTAGCACGCTGCGTGCTGTTTGCATGCTCTTAGCGAAATTTATAGAAATTTTCAAGGACTTACGTGTCATCTGTCGCTCTGTAGGTTGTTGAAAAAGCGTTATTTGGTGGATTCGATTCCTGCATCCCGCACCAAGCAAGAATGAGGCGGCATAGCATAACGGACGAATGCGCCGAGCTTCTACCTCGGACGATGAGAGTTCAAATCTCTCTGCCGCTTCCAACACGGGGATGTCGTCCAACGGATGAGGGCGCAAGGCTACGAACTGGTTTACGAAATATGAGATCAGAGTTCAATTCTCTGCATCCCCTCCACATTAGGTAGGCTCGCGTGGTCTAAGGCATGATGACGCTTCGATCCTAACCTTGTTTGTCAGATCAGGAGATCCGGGTTGGGATTCCCGGCGCGAGTTCCAATGGGTGGGTAGTGTAATCGAACAACACGGCAGCGTCCGAAGCTGCAAATCCGGGTTTGACTCCCGGCCCGCCCCCCACTTTTGGGTCTTGACGGATTCTTGAAATGATGTAAGAGTGAAAACTGAGATACACGCAATGATGCGCAAACCCCATACCGATTGCTTCCCGACACCGGCCACGTTTACGTGGCAAGGAGCGGGGGAAGGTACGTTCATGTAGCGGGGGCGATCCATAGCGCGTAGTTTTTCTGAGCCTCCGATCCAAATCGGGGGCTGTTGCTTTTTAGGGCGCATTTTGCCATGCGCAAGATAGGAGGCGGCGTCGTCTAACGGCCAGGATGCGGCCCTTTCAAGGCTGAGATGGGAGTTCGATTCTCCTCGCTGCTGCCAAAGTTATGAGCACACAAATGATTGAACTCGAAGGCTTTGAGATCGAGCTTGCATCGGACCTTTACTGCGATCGCGGCGGAGATCACCGCGAATTGGTTGATCGTGCGCGTACGGATCGCAGAAGACTGGGCCACAACGTCGATGAGTCGGCCGTGTTGTGCGTACGGTGCATGAAAGCAATCGCTCTGAAAGCGTGATGCCGGGTCGTCTAATGGCAGGACCCTGGACTTTGAATCCGGGTACGGGCGTTCGAATCGCTCCCCGGCAGCCAGTTCTTTGACAATTTGAAATTCCCTCTTCGTCCAATGGCAGGACGCTGCGCTCTGAACGCGGAAATCGTGGTTCAAGTCCACGGGAGGGAGCCGGAGCTATGGTCTATCGGCAGGATGGCTGACCGTCTATCAGCAGGGACGGGTTCAATTCCCGTTAGCTCCGCCATACGTTTGCGGGAGATTCGTCCACCGGCTAGGACACTGGCCTCCAGATCCAGTTACGAGGGTTCGAGTCCTTCATCTCCCGCCAAGAGCGAGCATGGTATAGCGGCTGGTGCCTCGGGCCTCCAACCCGATGACGCGAGTTCAACTCTCGCTGCTCGCTCCAGGCGGAAGTCGTCTAGTGGCCAAGACGCGACGTTGCCAACGTCGAGACCGCGGGTTCGAGTCCCGCCTTCCGCTCCAAGTTAGTAAGTATGTTCGAGGCGGTGTAGCCAAGACAGCAAGGCATCTGCCTGCAAAGCAGAGAATCGGGAGTGCAATTCTCCCCACCGCCTCCAGATTCGAAAGGAAGTTATGTGCTGGTGTAGCTCAGTGGGAAGAGCGCGGGCCTCGTAAGTCCGTGATCGGCGTTCGAATCGCCGCGCCAGCTCCGCTCGTATAGCTCAACGGGAAGAGCAGGCGCACGGTAAGCGCCCGACCGCAGTTCGAGGCTGCGTGCCAGCTCCAATCTTTTGCTGCTGTGGCCGACATACAAAGGCACCTGCCTTGTAAGCAGGTCGATGCTGGTGGGAATCCAGCCAGCAGCTCCAAATTCGATGGCGGGATTGGCCGAATGGCTTAGGCACTGGATTGTGGCTCCAGTCACGAGAGTTCGATTCTCTCATCTCGCCCCAAATGGGCGGTTCGTATAAGGGGATTACCCACGGCCTGCAACCGTGAAATGCGAGTTCAAGTCTCGCACCGTCCACCAAAGTTTGGCTCGGGAACTCGACGGCAGAGTGCTGGTCTGAAAAGCCAGTGGATACGGTTCAATTCCGTGCCGAGCCACCAAGATCGGGGAGTGGCCTAGAAGGCGCACAGATTCGGGTAATCGGAGAAAGGAGGTCGCAAATGCCATTTTTTGTTTTGGTGATGTTCGTGAAAGTTATTTATGAGGCGATTCGTGTCTTTCGCAAGAACAACCGTGCAGCGAAACCCGAACCACTGTGTGTAGGCTGCCTGCACGCACACGTGCAGTATGCCGCAAATGCGCGGCGTGCGATCTCATGTGCATACGGCGGGGCGGTGCGTTCTATGAAATTGGACGTGCTGTACTGCACCGACTATCAGGCACGGAACGTGTCAGCGCGTAGTCGTGTGGTTGGTTTCGTACGCGAGATAGTACCAGCGGAGTGATGCTGGAGCCTGAATTTGATGTAGCGAGAAAACTTATGAACGAAAACACTTACAACGTAATCAAGCCCGACAACGGCGTACTAATCAAAGCCTGGACCAAGGGTGTCCCGCTTGAGGACGCCGCACGCCAGCAGCTTTTGAACGTCGCGCAGCTGCCGTTCATCTACAAGTGGGTGGCGGCGATGCCGGATGTGCATTGGGGTATCGGTGCGACGGTGGGTAGCGTGATTCCGACGCGTGGCGCGATCATTCCAGCGGCGGTCGGCGTGGACATTGGCTGCGGCATGATGGCTGTCAAGACTTCGCTGCACGCCAATCATCTGCCGAACAATCTGCACGGCATCCGCACGGCGATTGAGAAGGCGGTGCCGCACGGGCGTACCGACAACGGGGGCAAAAACGATCGCGGTGCCTGGACCGATGCTCCGGCGCATCACTCAGACGTGTGGGCAAAGATGGAGCCGGTGTACAACGCGATCGTCGAGAAGTATCCCAAGCTGAACCATGTACAGCGCATCAATCACCTGGGGACGCTGGGCACCGGGAACCATTTCATCGAGGTCTGCCTCGATGAAAACGAAAACGTCTGGTTCCTGCTGCACTCGGGATCACGTGGCGTGGGCAATCGCTTCGGTACGTTTTTCATCGAGCTGGCAAAGAACGACATGCGCCAGTGGATGATCAACCTGCCGGACAAGGATCTCGCCTACCTGCCGCAGGGCACGGAGCACTTCGAGGACTACGTCCGCGCGGTGCACTGGGCGCAGGACTAC
Source organism: uncultured Acidobacteriota bacterium (assembly GCA_963758005.1). Lineage (GTDB taxonomy): Bacteria > Acidobacteriota > Terriglobia > Terriglobales > Acidobacteriaceae > Sulfotelmatobacter. Next base: position 16,021 of record CAVWTR010000013.1, on the reverse strand, counting down.
GCGCTGGCCAACCGCGATCTGATGATGCAGAACATAATCGCGGCGGTGCAGGCGTCGGGAAATGTCCCGGCGTTCGAAGCTAATGTGGAAGTCCTAAGCTGCCATCACAACTACGTGACCTGGGAGCACCACTACGGCGAGAACGTGCTCATCACGCGTAAGGGAGCGGTGCGAGCGCGTGAGGGCGACATGGGAATTATTCCCGGCAGCATGGGAGCGCGTTCGTACATCGTGCGCGGCAAGGGTAATCCGGAGAGTTTCATGAGTTGTAGTCATGGAGCCGGACGCGCCATGTCGCGTACGGAAGCCAAGCGCCGCTTCACATTGGACGACCATGCCAAGGCGACTGCCGGTGTGGAGTGTCGTAAGGACGCGGACGTTATCGACGAAACGCCGATGGCGTACAAGTCCATCGACGCCGTAATGGAAGCACAGCGCGACCTGGTGGATGTGGTACACACGTTGCGCCAGGTGGTATGCGTGAAGGGTTGAACAGGAGAGGGCTGCAAGGCCCTCTCTTCAGATCCGGGTGTAGGGTAGCGGCCACCCACATGTCTTGGGCACATGTCCACGCAGGTTCAACTCCTGCCACCCGGACCAACTCTTTGTGTGAGTGCATGGCGCGGTAGTAGCGTAGGACAATACGAGAGGCTCATAACCTCTAAACGCAGGTGCAAATCCTGCCCGCGCAACCAAGCAGTAGCTGGAGAATCTTTAATGCCTGGCGCAGGACCAATTCTGTTGTTCGACAAATCGGTGTTGCAGAGCTTGTCCGTCGACGAAGCTGTGTGGTTGGACACCTTTTATTTTCCTTGCATAACGCCCCTCTTCTTCACGGAGACACTTGCCGATTTAGAAAAGGAAGTGCAGAAGGGTCGAAGTCCCGAAGATGTCGTCGGCAATCTGGCACAGAAGACCCCCATTGGTGGTGCAATCAATGTTCATCACCACACATTGTCGGCGAATGAGTTGCTCGGACAGACAGTCGAATTGCGACATGTCCCCGTGGTGCCGGGTGGAAATCCGGTCAACACTCAGAATGGACGACGCGCAGTGGTGTACGACTCCCCACCCGAAGCTGCTGCACTCAGCCGCTGGCAGGAACACGACTTCTTGGACGTAGAACGTCGATTTGCGAAAGCGTGGCGCGATGCCCTTTCAGGGATCGACCTTGATGGGCTATTCAGGCAGGGGCGAGAAATCATCAAGCGTGTTGGTCGTCCAAAGGATCTGGTTGCGGCAAAGGTTGCGGCCGCTGAGCTTCTGCGCAAGCCGGGATCTCGCTATGTAGCAAGCGCCTTGGAGGCTTATAAACCCGAAGATCTAGGTCGCACCGTTCTGGAGCGATGGAGAGCAAACGGTAGCCCCCCGATCACTGACTTTTCGCCGTACACGGCCCACTTGCTCTTGGTCGATCTATTCTTCTGCATTGGCCTCGGTGCCGATCTCATTGGCCGGGAACGCCCAACGAACAAGATTGATATCGCCTATCTGTACTACCTACCTTTCTGTATGGCTTTTACGTCGCGCGACAAACTCCATGAGAGGACGGCGCCGTTGTTTCTGGACTCCGATCAAGAATTCATTCGCGGAGACGATCTGAAGGCCGATCTCGCCAACTTGGATGCGCATTACTCGCAGCTTTCGGACGAAGAAAAGCTGAGAGGAGTTATGTCCTTCGCTCATTACCCGCCGGTCGAGGGAGATTTCCTGGCCTCCAAATTGTGGGACAAGCTAATGAGACCGGAGTGGAGGGATTGGGCTCGAAAGCCACCAGAAGAGAGGTCCAAAGAGAGTGACGCGAAAATCATGGCTGAGATTGATGAAATCGCTGAGGCTCCCCGCTTGAGTATCGAGGATATACGTCAATTTGAAGAGCCAGAAGCAGTCTTGGTTCAGCGAAAAGTGCCACTGTATCGAGGCAAGTGGAGAATGCTCCCGCCCGAGGTTGAGAAAAGCGCTAGAAAATGAACATCTTAAGAATTCTGGTGCCAGCGGAGAGATTCGAACTCTCAAACACCTGTTTCTAAGACAGGCCGCTATTCCAATTCGCGCACGCTGGCACTGGTGCACAGGGGAGGATTTGAACCTCCGCGTCCCACTCGGGGAGACCGGGTTACAGCCGGTCCGTTTCGGCCGGGCTCACGCACCTGTGCAGACTTGGCGGAAGGTAGACGAATCGAACGCCCATCGCTCATCACGATGCCCCGGTTTTCAGGACCAGTTGCCGGCCATTCAGCAGTACCTTCCGCATGGCGGAGAGTACGGGAGTTGAATCCGTTAGCCTCTTGCGAGCGCCCTTGTTTAGCAGACAAGTGCCTTACCGTCCGGCCCACTCTCCGTTGAATTGTCAAAGAACAAAGGAATTCTGGTAGGCCCGGTGGGATTTGAACCCACAAAAGGCTGCTCTTGAGGCAGCTGCGTATGCCAGTTCCGCCACGGGCCTGAGGCTATAAATTGTGCAGGAGTTAATAACTCAGTCGGGATGGACTGAGTCGTAATGACGATCGAAATTGAAGCAGGCGCTTCACAAACCCAATTTAGCACGAAACCGCTGGTAGTGCACGCGTTTTTCGGCGGCCAGCCTTGGAACTGCAGGCTATCCACGACTGATGTAGATTTGTCGTGGCAGGGGCCGTCCTAGAAGAAACCAATTCGTTTTCCAAAGAGACACCATCCCTAAGCCTTTGGCTTAGGTCGGTGCAGGCCGTCAGGGAACTAGCGAACGCTGCTCGCACGAAGTCGAACAGCATTCGAGTCCGTTCGAATTGCGTCCGATTCCGATTCGAACGGATATGAGTAATCTTGAACTGCCACTTTAGATTACTCAACGTCCGCCGCAACCAAACCCTGTTCGTTTAACGGTTGACACGCTTACGCAATATGCGTAATAATATACGCAATATGCGTAGCTCTCCCGTGCTGACTGCGTTGTTCCCACAGGTAAGGCAAGGTGTCCTCGCGGCTACGCTCGGCCAGCCAGATAAGTGGTGGTATCTTTCGGAACTCGCCGGCCGTTTGGGCACGAGCCCGTCGAGCCTTCAGCGGGAGTTATCATCCCTGGTGGCAAGCGGAATATTGGCGCATCGTCGGGAAGGCACAAGGGCGTATTTCAAGGCGCAGACCCAATCCCCGGTGTTCCGAGACCTGCAGCAGCTCTTCGAAAAGACGGCAGGGCTGGCTCCGATCTTGGAGCAGATACTAAAACCGTTTGAGAACAAGATTCAGAGTGCTTTTATCTATGGCTCTGTGGCACGAAGCCGGGAACATACGATGAGTGACGTGGATGTGATGGTCATTGGCAGGGCAGGTCTTGCCGACTTGTCTCCAGCGCTCCGCAAAGCGGAGGCGCGCCTAGGAAGAGAGGTCAACGTCACGGCTTATTCCCCAGAGGAGTTTCGGGAGAAAACCAAGTCGGGCGACCATTTTCTTGCCGACGTTTTACGAGGACGGAAACAGTTTGTGAAAGGAGGCCAGAGTGACCTGGACGAGCTTATTGGCAAATAAGGAAGCCCAGAAACACAAAACCTCCAAGAAGGAATTAGACAATATGCGAGCCCTGATCGCTCGTGACCTGGCAGACGCTGCTATCGCCGGTCTATCCTCGGACAGGAGGTTCGCCACTGCTTACAACGCTGCGCTGCAATCCGCGAACATGGCGATTGCTTGTGCCGGATATCGGATCGTGAGCAAGGTCGGACATCACCGCGTATCGTTTGAAAGCGTAAAGCTTGTGTTGGGAAAGCCTGCTGACAAGTACGCCGATTATTTTGAGACCTGTCGGCGGAAGCGAAATACTATTGACTACACCTTCTCCAACGTAGCGACCGAGACCGAGGCGAAGGAAATTCTTGCCCAGGCGTCCCAGTTTTATGGGGAGGTAGAAGACTGGCTTGCGAAAAATCACCCTTCACTTAAGAAGTAGAAAACGACCACTGTTTGATTCCGGGGAATCCTCACGACACAGAAGGGAATTCCATGCCCCACTCTTTGTCATCTCAAAACGTCGAGCCGCCTGCGTCGTTGATATCTTTCAGCGCCTTTTGTCCCTGGAACCATCTGAACACGAAGAAAGCATGGACTCCGAATGCCCATAAGGAAAACATGGCGATAAGAGCGATCATGTCAGCCCCGTACAGAACAATTCCGACCAGAAACGCCCACCGACGACCGCTGCGTGCAGCAAATCCTAGCGCTACTACAGCGATCAGCCAGATTGCCACTGTGGTGTCTACCGCGACCGGACCAAGCGACTTGCCATAAAGGCTCAGAAGGTCAAACGCACCGATGCTGACAATAATGTTCAGCCGCACGGGTAACAGCCCGCTGCCGACCGCCGCAAGGCCCGCCGCCCAGAAGAAATAGTTCGCGTCGCTTCGGCTGTCGTCTCGTAGATCGCCTCGTCGCCGGTCCTCGGCGGCGTTGTATTCTTTGTCTGTTTGCCCCGCGCCAACATTCAACGTTTGCATAGGCTGTTACATCACTCATTGAGTTCCACAGTATAGGCGCCTAGTAGTCTACAGCGCGGTTAAGTTCTAGTTTGCGCTTGCAGCGACAGAAAGCGGATAGAAAACGAAACTGCAACCGGTGTAAGAAGAGCAGGAAAGAATGCCTCTCCTGAGCAGGCGCGCCGTTGAGTTCGTTGGGAACGGCTCTTCAAAGCGAGTTTTCGCCAAACTGTCTGTCGCATCGCGAAGCAGGTCCGAACCCCGGAAGAAATTCACTTTCTCCGCCTTTCCGCCCGCCACGAGCAGCAGGTTGAAGTCCGCGCTTGCAGATTCCTTGGTGATAGTGGGAACTTTGACGGTGCGCATCTGACTCAGTTCTGCCCCGGCACTCAGCTGACTTTGCGGAATCGGAACGTTGGCCAGCTTACGCATGCGCTCTGCAGTCTCTTCCAACCGCGGATTCGCTCCGAGTGCAAGCATGTACACATGAAGCGCCGCCGGCAGTTTTCGCTCTTTCTCGTACACCTGGCCCAGGTGGTCGCCTATGACTCCCTCCTGTGAGAGTTGCCAGGCCGAAGTCAGATAGCTCTCCGCTCGCGTCAGATCCCCCATCTTGAAATAGATCCAGCCCAGTGTGTCCCAGTACTCACTGATTGCCCCCGTAAGCCGCAGGTCCGCGTTCTGTATGTTCTCAAGATCAACCTTTTGTGATCGATCCTCCGCTTCTTTCACGGACCGCTGCGAGTACGCGAGAGCATCGGCAAGATTCGTGTCCGCCTCAGCCATCTCATAGGCCACATCATTGAGCATTTCCGCTCCTGAGTCGATCTGCAACGCTTTGTGCATCGCCTCCATCCCCTGCTTTGTGTTGTGAGAACGCAGGCGGACCATCCCCAGCCTCATTTGTGCGTACGCATCGGAGGGATTGGCCTGAGCCGCAGCCTCATAGAGCGGCGCTGCGTCCGAGTAATGCTTCTCAGCCATATAAAGCCCCGCGAGATTTGGCGCGATGTCGGGATCGCCGGGGGCGATACTTTGCAATCTTTGCCAGGTGGCGATGGCACTATCCCGATTCCCCAGGAACGCGTAATCGAAGGCGAGGATCTTGTAGGGAAGAATCTGTTTCGGGTCGGCATCGACAGCTTTTTGAAAAGCATCAAGAGCCGAATTCTTGTCTCCGGTTGCGGAATACACCCAGCCCAATTCAATCCAGGCGCGAGAAAAACTGGCGTCCGTCGAAACTGCATATTTGAATGCTGTGATCGCAGATCTGTAATCCTTTGACTGGATCAACCCCCGCGCATTCTCCTCGGCGCGAACCGCATCGGAATTGGAGCTATTCGGCAATTGCTCATAACTCTGGCGAAATAGCTCCGCAAAGTTGGCAGGCTTGCGCGCGGCTACGGGGCCGTCGGCCTGGGGACGACTGCGCAGCGTATGTTCGGCTGCGTCACGATGTTTTCCGGCTCCGAAGTGTCGCTGGCGGTACAAACCAAGCCATACGATAAATGCGGCCAAGGCCACTACCAACACCGATATCGAAATCACCCTCATCCAGTCGCGAGATCCGCCACCGTCCGCAAGCGGGGCAGCTTCAATCTTTGTCTCAACAGGTTTCGGCACATCAGGAACCGAAATTGCCGGGGGCTCCGACGCAATCACAATCCTGTCGGGCCACTGCTCATCAGCCACCGCAACCGGCGCGGGAATCTCCACCGGAGGTTGCGGTGAGGAAGTTGCTTCTGCACCTGATGGGGCCGGTATCGGCCCTGAGTCATTGAATGGCGGCGCGATTGGTCGCGGGTCAATCGGTAGCAGATGAGAATTCTGTGCCGCCCATTTCGCTGCCAGCCCGTTCAACGGACTCTTTGTGTTGTATTCCTGATAGGAGATCATTCGGCCAATGCGGATGATCAATTGATCGAGTCCCTCGGATGCAGCCCAGAAATCGCCGATGCAAACCATCGAATCATCGAAGTTGGGATGAAAGACCGGCGTCAGCATTCGGCATTGGGGCGCACGCCTCGGATACCCAAGCGTCAAATTCACCTCAAGCACGTGAGAGTCCCGCTCCAGAATCTCTCCCGACCCAGACACATAAAGGCCACGCAAGTTGTAGGTAAACCTGTAGATCTCGGGTGGGATCCCAGCCTTGCCTGTGATTTGAATCAAAGGCCAGCCCTGCAGTAAGCCCTGCAGTGTCTCTTCATCAAGCATAAGACGTCGTGTACGCGGAGAAGGCATACTGGTCGTGATCAGCTATTTGAGCACACCCGTCTTCTTCCAACGGGCAATGCTGTTTATGTGATATTGGATGTAAACTGTGCTGAAAAAAAATGTCATGGCACCGCTCAATTGCAATCCGATGTTCTCGGTGGAGTTGTAATACTCTTCCATCGCGGCTTTGATGCTGAAGACTCCAACCAAATACACGATCGCTCCGGCAATAATGAAAAGTCCACCAAGCGCCGCCGCACTTCGAAACAGGACAATCGTCAGGAAACCCGCGACCATCCCGGCAGGATACATCGCAACCAGGACCAGCGGCTTGTTATCACCGGAAAGCTTCCGCGCCCAGTTACCCTGCAGCAAAGCCCAAACCAGGTTGAAGAGCTGGCGCGTGAGTAACCCGAGAATGAGCACGATTGACCAGTGCAAATTCGGAGGCAGCTCAACCAACTGAGGCTCAGCGGCCGTGGCGACCGCAACTCCTCCACCGGCCATGGCCATCGCCGGAATATTTCCCAGCACCTGCGACAACGGCACCCAATCCGTCATGCCTTCACTCTGAGCTAGATCCTCGGCGACCAAATTTCCGGACTGAACGTACTGCTGAAGGTCAGAAAGACTGTAGGGGCCAAAACGTTGTTCGCCGCGCTTCACGAAGTATTCCATAAACGCTCTCTTCTCCTACGATTCGAACTGCACTCCACGGACGTCGCGATCAATTGTGCAGATGTCGATCACCGCCCACAACCAGCTCATGGGAGAGCCAAAGCCCAAGGTCAGCAGAGTAATGGCCAGCTGGATCCCCGCCTTTTTGTAATAGCCCGCATAAAAGTTATGCGCTCCGAACGCCCCCAGCAGCGCGCCCAGCAAGATGTAACTCGTGCGTTTCCTCGGTTCGTGCACCACCGCTTCTTCAGCAGGTGCCGAGGTATCTTCTCCGGCGAAGCCTCCGAACATCGAAGGCACAACTCGATTCGCCACATGCTGCAGGTCGCGCGTCGTTGCTGGTGGTGGAACAACGCCGGGTGGGGGAGGAGGCGGCAAGCGACGCTCCACTAGCGTTGCTGGCACCGCTGCCGCCACAACTTCGGGAGTTGAAACGCTCACCTTGGGCTCGTCTCCCGGAGCCCTGCTGCATCCAAAAATCGTGCAGCCTCCATTTTCTGCATAGCAGTCGGCATGATGTGCGGTCCCGCAGCCTTCGCACACCATCGCCCCATCTTCTGCGCCGATGTTCGCTCTGCAGTAGGGACAAACAACGGCCGTCATGACCGATGCTTCTCCTTGTAGCGAAAGGCATACCGCCCAACCTGCAACAAGTCGCCATCCTGAAGCACGCGGTTGTGGACGGCCTGCCCGGCCCAAAGCACCGACCCCGTAGCCTGGAGCATCACACGGGCACCGCTAATGTTGATCACGGCATGCCGGGGAAGAATGTTCGGATCCTTGAAAAGATAAATGTCGGATTCCTGCCGGCTACCAATGCTCGTCTCGGTCTTATAAAGGATGAACTGTTTCCCCGCGAGTGGGCCGGCAACCACATATAGCCATCGGTCTTTCAGCGCGCTCTCCACCAGGCCCATACCGACGCCAGTGGCCAGGCCAACCAATGCAAATCCTACTGCCCTGCTCACCGTGCCCCCGTGAGTCACCAGCGCAATAGGATTGAAGATCACTCCGCCGAGTCCTGCGCCGAGGGCTCCACCCAGCACCCCGTAAGTCCCTTTCTTAGATGATTGCCCTACGATTCCATAGATGACTCCGCCAGCAGCGCCAAAGACCGTCCAGGCCAAGCCTCGAACAATCCAAAGAGCAGGGTTGCGCATCGATTGAGCCCCGGCTTCGTAGGAGATCCGCATTCCGATCCCATAAATGGTCTCCGCCATGATGTCGAAGATGAAGCCTAAAAGTATTCCCAATGGCACGGCCAGGGCTCCGCGCAGAAGCGCCTTGCGCACCGACCGTTCGACAATACTCTCCGAAATGCCAAATCCGATGCACATCAGAGTGATGATCAGCGGAATGATGACGACATTTCCCCAATGAGGATGAGATTGGGCGCCGGGACCGTCCGCAAAGCCAGGCTCCGCGATTGCCCAACCCGCGATTGCGCCCAGCATGCCTGCCAACCCGAGATAGAACCAGGCTTGGAGGAGAATGCTGCCGCGCTCCGTCGGAACCGAGATAAATTGCTCCGCGGTTTCGTTGATCGTGCCATACACCTTCGCACCAGAAGGTGGCGGACCCGCCACAGAGACTGCGGATTCCGGAATCGCGACGCTGGCAAGATCTTCTGCCGTAATCTTGATCGCGTCCCTGTCACTTGGGCTGGGCATTGTCCCCCTTCTTGCTGCTTTGATTCGACGAGGAAGGCTGGCCGGAATTGTTTGTATCAGGCTTGGTGGGGGACGCATGGCCTGTACCTTTCGCGTCTTGGGGATCCGCCAGGACTTGGCCCGTCTGTGGATCAATCAGCTGGCCAGTTCGCGGATCCACCAGGACCGGCATTACCACTACCCGTGGGAAGACATACCACGACAGCGCAAACCCCAAGGCCAAGGTCAAGAGATAAAAAAAGACCCTGAAAACTAAGCGCTCAAGAGAGCGCTCGCTGCTCTCCGTCGCTTCATCCGCGCCGAACCGCCGAATTCTGATCGGACTGATTTTGTTTTTCTCGCGCTGCACAGCGGGGGCATCTGCGACCGCGCCATCTCCTTCCCCAGGTTCTGCCCCACCGCCTTCCTGGGCTTCTTCGCCGCCGCGCCGATCGATAACTCCGATTTGCGTTAACCGCTCAATGCGATCACCCACCCATCCGAAGCACCCTTCTTCATCCGAATGCGGATCGAAAACCCATGCCACTTGCCCCGGAGAAGAAAAGAAGTTCTTGTGAATGAACGTGTCGTGGTCAGAAAGAAACACGCCAAATCCTGGATGTGAGTGATACCAGCCGACAATCCGTTCCTCTGGGTACTTCTGATCCTTTATGGCATAAATGTGTTCCCAGGTATCCTGTGTGAAGGTGACGTGGGCGCCGGCCTCTTCAGCATTCTGGCCCTCAATGCACGCCGCGACCTTGATACGGTGATCGCGATCCTGTCCAATGAGCACACCGCAGACCTCGGTCTTGCTGCTTGAACGTGCATGCTGACGGATCTGGCGCACAACTTCACTGTCGACGACCAGGGTTGGTTGCGCGTTCGACGGTTTTGCTTTTGCCCTCATGACTCCAGCTATACGGACCAGCCTATTCTGGCGCCAGCGGCCCTAACACACGCGGCGCATCGCCGTTCGGAATGTATGCAACCTCCCGCTCAGCAGTACGCGCGATGAAAGCGTCAAACAGTGGCAATCCCAAGCTGCTTAACGACCTGCCGCCCAATTCCCCTTCGCCCGAATACGAATGCAATGAAATCACCGAACGCAACTGCCCATCGTTTTTACATTTTGCCCGATCAAAAGGAACACTTCCGACCGGCTGATAGAGTTCCTCTTCTTCGTTGCAGGCCGGACAGACAAACTTCTGCACTACATCGCGGCTGAACTCAATTACGACATCGGAAGATCCCAAATCCGACCGGGCTCGCTCGCGCAGTTCCGCCAGGGTCAGATCGTCTGAGCTCTCCCGCAAATGCACAACCTGCGGCAGCGTGTAGTGACTCATGCAATCCGCATTCTGTGTGTACTCGACCACATACGAAGAGTGATTCATCCCCTCAAAAACGTAGCCCTTGCTCGCCAGGGTCGGGAGCCCATGAATCAGCTTTACCGCCTCCTGCACCTGCACGCCCGCAATAATCGAAGAGATCGTCGGCGTCGTTGGAATCTTCCCTTCCACCGTCGGCTCCAACACCAGCAGGTTGCACGACATCCGCTTCTGCAGTAGCGCCCAGTCCACCTCTCCCAGCGTGCATTCGTAGCAAGGAGCGACTCCCGGCAGAAATACTCGTACCACGCCGTTGATGCCTTCGATCGCCCCGTCAATCCACGGGCGATTGACCTTCCACGCCGAGCGATTGATCCACAACCTCGCTTCGCGATTGTCGAGTCCCGCGACAATCACGTTACTCCACTCGAACAGGCCAAGCCCGCACCCATGCACAACGTTGGCCACCACAGGATGCACAGTTGCATCCGGTTGGAGCGACCGATAGGCACAGGCAGCCGCTTCTGCCTTGAACCGCCCCACATCTTCGGAACGATAAAGGACAGCCCGTGAGAGGTTCGACTCCTCGATCCGGTCTAGATCCACTACCACCACCTGCGTGAATCCCAGCAGTGCTGCATTCTTCAGAATTTCATTGCCCAAAGCTCCTGCTCCGACCACCAGCAGCCGACACTTCGCGATCTTTTCCTGATCCCACCAAGAGATCAACCGCAGCCGGCTGAAGCGATCCTCGCTCACTTCACTGTCAAAGACGCGTGTCATCATGTCTCATGAACCGGCGGTTATCTCGGGCTGCAGACGCAGGATGTCTCCGTCCTGTACCTGCGCCTCCGAGAGGGTTTGTGTATCCTGAATCTGTCGCCCTGAGTTCTTGTGATGGAATTTGTAGCTGAGCGGCGCTCCATCCGGACCATTCGTCGGCAGCCGCAACTTCTGCACTAGCACCGCAACAATCTTGTTGCAAGGAGCATCGTCCGGCAGTTCCACCGGCACGCGTTTATTTTCGGTCGAGTCGTAGACGGTAACGTTGATGTTAGACATTCCTGTCGAGTCCATTCTGTATTAAGTTCACTGCTGTCCTCCCGCTGGCACTGTTCTTTCTAAAGCCTCGTCGTGGGTAACGTAGTCGGTCAATCGTCTGTGGCCAAAACTTTCAAACTCCCACCCGGAATCTTCCAGCAGTGCGTCCGCGCGGACCGCAAAATTCAAGTTCTCAGCGTTGGGATCACCATGCTTGTCGACCATTGAAGTAACAATCGCCACCAAGTTTCCTCGGTCATCAAACACCGGCCCGCCGCTATTGCCTGGACTCACCGGTGCCGACATCTGAATCGTGCTGCCATTCATTCGGGAAATGATCCCGGTACTCAACGTGAACCTGAGTCCCTCCGGATGCCCAATCACAAAGACATTCTCCCCCTCGCTCGGTGGCGTGGCCTTCACCACTGGCTGTACGAATGTCGCATTCCCCTTTTCCCGCGGCACCCAGAGCAGAAGCAGATCCAAACTCCGATGGCGCGCCACCACATCGGCCATTCCCCAAGTTCCCGAGGCCATCGCGATGAGTGCACGCGATCCTGCCTTCGCTACGTTCCAAGCGGGGCCATCGACCACATGTCGCGCTGTGACAAACAAATATCCCTCCGCGTTTGCCTGCAACAGGGTGCCGGCACCGAAACCAGACGAGGGCATCTCCTGATGGCTAAGCCATGAACGCTGTGCCGGCGAAATCACCGCGACCAGAGGCTTCAACTTCTCCGACACATCCCTGGCGGACATCGGAGCCAAAGCCGGCAAGCTGGGAAATGCCTCCTCGTCCAGTTCGCTCAATCCCACCCCGGCAACGGGCGGCAGTGGCGCAAAAGAGAACGCCAACACCGCCGCGACCGAGGTCAATATCCCGCTGATGATGAGCAGGGTGGCTAGCAGCGAAGTCCATTCATGCCGCATGCGCGGCGGTAGCCCACGCATCGCGGCACGCAGCACAATTGCGACCAGGCATAGCAGGGGCAAAAGCAGAACGAGCGGAGCCAGAGCCCATTTCGCCCATCGAGGCACGGCAGGTGCCAGCTTCGGCTCCAGCCGAGCAGGCTGGTCCGCCGGAGATTGAGTTTCTGCCACTTCGGCAGGGCTGATAACTATCTTTTCCATGTAGAAGGCGCTAGACACACCACGGCGCTCAAGTGGGGAAGTATCACATTTTGTTGTATTTTCCCGCAAATTGCAAGGCGAGACTGGTCGTTCGCGTTGGTGGACTCGATGCGGAAACGAGGGACTCTAATCCATCTACAGGCCAGTTGCAAACTCCCTGGCGATGCGATCTCCTCTCAATGGTGCTTCGCGCCCCGCTGCGGAAGAGCCCCTGGCGGCGCATCGGGATCCGCAGGTTTTTGTTGTGACTGAGCTGCGCTTGGTGTATCCGGTGCTGCTTGCCGTTCGCTGGCAAACCAAGTACCCAAGACGAAGCCCAATGCGAGGGCGGCACTGGCAACCACAGGCAGCCAAATCGCCCAAACCTGCTTTTCCAGCCTAACAAGGAAATCGTCCATCTGCTGCGCCCTAGTAGTCATGCTCCGCAGGAGCGAGTCATTGGCGCTTCTGACCTTTTCGATCACTCCGATGTCAGGGTGAGCCACTTCTCGTAGCACGTTCACAAGTTGCTCTTGAACGGAGTTCATTTCAGAACAACACTGGTCAAGCGCTCTGGCGGTATCCGGCAGACCGGACTGCTGGAAGCACTGTCGCAGACTCTCGCCCAGCAGCTTCGCAATTCGGGGCGGGTCCAACCCTGTTTCCAATTCCCTCGGCAAGTGGGTAAGACGTGATTCAAGTAGCGATGTGTATTCTTCCATTCGCTTCTCGACCGCATTGGCCTGAGACGCGGAAGCTTCCAAGATCTTCCGCAATGACTTCCGCTCTGCGGCGATCTCTACTGGCGTTTCTCGCGTAAGCAGCGCGAGCATGCCCATTGCTTCCAGTAGCCGCAGCATCTCGTCGTTTGGACTGAGGGTGCGAGTGTGCGCGATGACCCTGTAGTATTCCGCCTGCCGTTCAGCGGACACCAATTCTGCCAGTTCATCGAACAAGGTTTTGCTCTCGGACTCTGCGCCCGCCAGATTGACGAGTTCCTGATCGGGGCTCATGGTAGGAACATTTCCTTTGCGCGGTCGAACTCGGAGAAGAGCCGCCGCCGGTAGCTTTCGGCACGCATCACAATCGAGGCACGCTTCAGTTCGTTGATTGCATTTTGCCTCGTGGCAACCTGGCCAAGGCGGACGCCGTGTTGTCGGGCTGGGTTCTCCAGTTCTGCCAAACGAAAGTCCATCCGAATCACTGCCGGCGACAGTGCTTCGCGGAAACGGATTGCCTGCTCCGCAGAGTCCCAGTAGCTGAAGTCTGCCTGAGGACTTGTCGCATTCTGGACAATCAAATACTGGGCTCGCTCCTGCAGCCGGTTCGCCCATGAGAGGACACTCTCAACGCTTGCCGGGTCTGGCGTAACAACGCCGACAGCAGTAAAGCGTGCGCCAGCAGCCGAGACATCCTCATACATCGCGTCGAACCAGTCGCTCGCTACCTGCCCTGAACCGGCTCCCATGTCCGCGAGGATGATCGCCGCGCCGGATTCGAGATGATCTATGAACGCGTCGAGACCGGCTGGTGTGTGAATATTCACTTTGGCCACCGAACCGTTGAAGAAGTGCTTTAGCGATCCGCGAGCTTTGTTTTCGGTATCGAGGTCGAGCAGCGTGAATGGAATCTCATTGGCTTCGAACCACTCTGCCAGGGCAACCATAAGGCCGGTCTTGCCAACTCCGCCTTTGCCACCCATGGTGAAGACGACTCGTTTGTTCTTTGCTGGGGCGTTCATCGCGATCCTCCTTGGCTGACGAGTTTCAGCGGCTCGCTTTCTTCAAAGTGAAAGTGCTGAGGTTTTGCCTTGCGCTCGACTGGCTTTGCTTTGAGCGCTGCAATTCGGGAGGCAACATCGTTGGGATTCATGCGGGTGTTCACGGACGATTCCGATTCGAGGGCTGGCAGTTCGTACTGCACCTGCTTTCGGTGTTTGGCGCGGACCTTGATGAAGGAGTGAATCGTGCTGACTGCCACGTCGAGGCCGACTCGCTCGTGAAGAATGCGAACGATGTCGCGATAGGTGCAACCCTTGCGACGAAGCTGGCGAATCAGTTCGCGGTGAGTTTCGAGTTTGGAGCGGGGTGGTTTCTGCGGAATCGAATCGAGCAGGGAATGAAGGGTTGGGTCCATGATTTTCAGGCTCCTTAGCACCTGGCCATCACAGTCCGTTAACAGTCCGATAACCCGTCTTCACAGTCCGATAAGTGCCCTAGAGCGCTATCCGTACCGTTTAATTTCAATCAGTTACGAACTCTAGGACGACTTTCACGGCGATAACACGGGTTCAAATCCCGTCGGGGACGCCAACCTTATCAAGCACTTGCACATCCCCTCCAGAATTTTGTAGGTCCGGCAACTTTCAGGGACGCCTAAGCAATCTACGAGAACAGAGGAATGGCCGCGATCATGCCTCAGACGTGAAGGTACTGCACTCGATACAAAGGTATTGGCAATACCAACGTCCAATTGCGTGGCCCATTTTGTTCTGGCTTAATTTAGCCTTGAACAGTCACTTGATCTGACATCGGGAGGAGTACCGAATGGACGGCGCAAATGGACGGAAAGAGACCACGGCTGCGACCGCACCTGTTGCGTCGAACACGCCTGAGTCGAACACACTAAGTGTGAACGTTTTTACCGCCCCGGGAAAGACTATGGTCGGCGAGCGGCCAAGGCCCTTTGGCGAGGCGCTCGGCTTTGACCCGATCACCTCGACTTTAATCTTCGGCGAATACGACGCGGTGCTGGTGGACGCAATGGCGACAGTGGCTGAGGCTAAGGCGCTCGCGGATTGGATCGCTCTGCACAACCGCAACCTGGAGACCATCTATATAACGCACGCCCATTTCGACCACTTCTACGGTCTGAGCATTCTGCTGGACCGTTTCCCGGGCGCTCGCGCGATCGCGACGCCCGAGGCAGTGAGTGCAATGCAGATGTCCTTCACACCTGTAGTGGAGCGGTTGGCGCGCCGGATGTTTCCTGGGCAAGTGGCCACTAAGTTGGTTCCACCTCAGCCCTACGAGCACGACACGTTCACTCTCGAGGGCCAAGAATTGCGCATCATTAAGCAGGGCCGGACCGATAGTCCTGATTCGACGTCTTTATATGTCCCATCAATTGGCCTGATTGTCGCTGGCGACGTTGTGTACAACCAATGCCGCATGTATGTCGGCGACACTACCCCCGAGAGCCGAAAGAATTGGATCGCGGCGCTGGACCGGTTAGCGGCGCTGAACCCGGCGATGGTTGTCGCCGGACACAAGAAGACTGGCGCGCCCGACTCGCCCTCGACAATCCAGGAGAGCAAGCGTTATCTCGTGGACTTCGATCGGCTGCAGAAAACCGCGAAGTCCGACCAGGCGCTGTTCGATCAGATGACGGAGCTGTACCCGCATTGGGTAGCCAATCAGTCGTGGCTGATGTTTGGATTCCCGGGGGCATAACTCACATCGACCGCGGTGGCCGGTCCTTGCGCACTTTGGAGGAAACTGTGGACGGAGTGAGCTATCTCATATTCAGGACGACAGAATTCGACTCC
>CAVWTR010000012.1:0-383573 GCA_963758005.1 uncultured Acidobacteriota bacterium | reverse complement strand
GCACTGGGCCCGGGCCAGCGCCCGTCACTGAATGTGATCCGATCTCAGGACCGGCGTATTGCCTGCCGACTATGCGTGCCGCAGCAGGCATAGACCGTGGCTACCGCAGCCAGTCCTTGTCATTCTCGTCAGACTGCTTGATCAACGGCAGGGCCGTGACCTGCTCGTGCTGGAGCAGGTCCGCCGTCTTGAGCTGAACGGATTCTGTCTGGCTCCCTGCGGCAAAGACCACCGTTTCGTGCTGGAGCACGTCCTGATCGACATACAGCGGCGCGCCCAGCAGCGAGCCCAGCGGCGGCAGGGCGCCCAGCTCGAAGCCTGGAAAGTCCCGGAGCAGTTCCTCTTCGGTGGCCAGCCGGACATGACGATCGCCCACCGCTGCCTGGACGAGGTGCATCTCGAGGCGACAGGTTGCCGGGATCGCCATCAGGGCATAGCCGCCCGCGACGCGCATCGCGACCGTCTTGAGAACCTCGTTGGCATCGATGCCGAGCGCCCTCGCCTCGTCGATCGAGGTGTAGGCCTGCTGGTGCGCGATGGGCTCGAACCGGACGCCGTGGGTTTCGAGATGCTCCGTTACCTGCGTCATCGCCCCGCCCCTCATCTCGCCGGGGAACCGAGCATAACGCGGATACGCCCTTGCGGCCCATGGCAGTTACCGGCCCGCCGGGGCGGACGGCGGTGGCATGATCGCCGGCGGCCTGCGGCCGTTCACGACCGGGGCGTCACACAACGCCTCGGGCCGTCTCACCCGCCCGGCGGTTAGGCCTGGCGTGATCGCGGCCATGACGAGCATGACCGTGCCACGACCGGGCAAGACCCGCTCACGCGGTACGTGGAACTGCGCCGGCACACCGGCTGACCTGGCCGCGTCCTGGAGCCCCGGTACCCGATCCGCGTTGGTGCCGGGGCTCCGTCATGTCCAGGGCCGATTTCCGGGCCCTGAGCTGGAACCTCGACACCGGTCCGGCTTGGTAGCAGGCCGTAAAATCCCGTTCAGTTTCGTCCTGGCAGCAGATAACGAGGTGTAACCTCTACGCCGCCCTCGTTGTGACCTGGGCCTGGGCTTGCCCCGGGCCTGGCCCCAGGTTCGCGTGCCGCGAACGCCGGATTCTGCTCCGCTGGCAGGCACCATCCCGGAAGGGTGGGGTGCGGTCATGAGCGATGATCAGCATGCCGCCGATGCTGTGCTGCCCACGGTCGTGGTCCCCATGCCCGCCGAGATCGACATCGCCAATGCCAGCCGCCTGGCCGCTGAGCTGGACAGAGCGATCCATCCGGGAGTTAAGGCCCTGGTCATCGATATGACGCTCACCACGTTCTGCGATTCCATGGGCGTGAAGGTCATCGCCCGAATCCGGGGCCAAGCCGTGGCCGAAGGCGTTGATCTTCGGCTGGTGACCGCGTCGACGCAGGTGCAGCGGATCCTGGCGGTGACCGGCCTGGATACGAAAGTACGGATCTACCGGCGGCTTGAGGATGCCCTCCGGCCTGACAGCGACCACGCGGGGGAAAATCGCGAATAGCCATGCTCGCACGTTCTAGCCAGGTGCGCGGGAGCGGTCGCCATGAGCACAGGACGACATGAGGCACCTCGGCCAGATGATCCATTCATCGCTGCCGTCATCCTGGCGCTGGCGACCTTACTGGCGCCGATCGCGGTGCTGGCGATCACCGGCGCACCGCGACGGCCGTAAGTGCCCTCACCGCACGCCCGGAGGCTTTGGCGGCACGTATCTGAGCATCTTCGGCGGCAGCACCGGGCCCTGGCCACGCGGCTACGAGGAACTCGCCCTCCGATTCCTGCCCCGGCTCGACCCGCTCGCCCAAGCCCTGACGCTGACGTTCCGAGGGCCCATGAGGAGATTCCCGTTGACCTCAGCGTCGTGGCTGCCGCCGAGTCATAGGTGGGGAAACCACGCTGGCTTCCAGCAGGGATGGGACGCCAGAACACCCCTGATATGCGCGGCGACAGCCATAGATCGATCGCGGCCCTAAAGTGCACATATAACGGCGGGATTGTGCGCCGGCCTAGATTCGTGACTGATGACGTAGGGTGAGCGAGAGCCAGCCGTCGCAGTTGCTTCCGGTGCTGACGGCGTGGCTGTGTTCTTGCGCCAGCGCGTGTCCGGCGGTGGTCGCCTGCGCCACTGGCGAGAGATCGGTGCCCTCTATGGCGAACCCGGCGGCGACGTGCAAGCGGGCTGGGCGGTCATCCGTGGCGCCGGGCCGTGGGTGTGGCCGGGTCGCGGTGTGCACGATGAACGGGTTGCACAACGACACGTCCCCGGCAGCGCCGGTCGTGGCGTCTGCCCGTGACAGGGGTGGTGGCTATAGCCGGCATCCGGGCAGTCGGCGGGCGGTCAGCGGCTCCCTTGGTGGCCGATGCGGTGTGGCAGACTGCCCGGCATGACAGGAGCCGATCCTAAAGCCGATCTGCACCGCTATCTGCGGACAGCCCGCGAGGCCGTGCTGTGGAAACTCGATGGTCTTTCGGAATACGATATCCGCCGCCCGCTGACGCCGACCGGCACCAACCTGCTGGGGCTGGTCAAGCACCTGGCGGCCGTGGAGCTGGGGTACTTCGGCGAGACGTTCGGGCGGCCGTATGGCGAGCCGTACCCGTGGCAGGACTGGGAGCACGCCGAGCCCAACGCCGACATGTACGCAACCGCGGAGGAGTCCCGGGATCAGATCGTCGGGCTGTACCGGAGGGCCTGGGCGCACGCGGACGAGACGGTCGAGATGCTCGGGCTGGAGGCGATCGGCCAGGTGCCCTGGTGGCCGCCGGAGCAGCGCGAGGTGACGCTGCACCGGATCCTGGTGCACGTGCTCGCCGAAACCAACCGGCACGCCGGGCACGCCGACATCGTCCGCGAGCTGATCGACGGCGCCGCCGGGTTCGCGCCCGACGACGACAACCTGGCCGACGGCGACCAGGCATGGTGGGACAGCTATCGCGACCAGGTTGAGCGGGCGGCGCAGCAAGCCAGCCGCGGTTGATCCGTCCCGGCACGGCGAGACCTGGCGGGCCATGCAGATCATCCGTTCATGCGGACACGACCGCCGATTCGCCCAGCGGGCGGGTAGCGCCAGGCGGCGAGGTGTGCCTTGCAGGACTCCAGCTGTTGATCACCCAGCGTGTGCGACGCGGATAAGGCCGATTCGGCTCGGCCGCAGTAATGTCCTGAAACGCTCGGTGCCGCAGAGTGGCCGCGGGTCACGCGGGCCCGCCGAGGTCCCTTCGCATCACCGGGCGCTCGGGCTTGTGCCGGACGATGACCTGGAAGCCGTGCCGGGCGAAGGCCGCTGCGACCCCGGGAAACAGGTTGCGGGTGTGACCGGGCACTGCCGTGTCGACCGGGTAGGCCTCCAGAGCGGGGGCGCCGGCCGCGGCGGCTACCCCGGCGGCGGCCTCGATCAAGGCTCCCATCACGCCGTGACGGCGGTGCGTGCGCCGCACGAAGAAGCAGGGGATCGACCACACCGGCAGGTCATCGGGCGGCTGCAGGTACCGGGCGCGCGCCAGCCACGCCAGCTCGGCTCGCGGGGCCAGCTCGCACCATCCGACCGCCAGGTCTCCGTCGAAGGCGAGCAGGCCCGGGGGCTGCCCGGACGCGGCGAGCTGCTGCAGGTCGCGCTTGTTGTCCGCACTTGGCCGATCACGGTAGCCAGGGCCGATGCGCCAGTACATGCACCAGCACCCGTTCGAGGCCCCGGCCCTGCCGAACAGGTCTTCCAGCGCGGGCCAGCGCGCGTGGGTCAGAGGGCTGATCGTGAAATCCGTCATGGTGTCCGGCTCAGCAAGCGCAGATCACCCATTCCGGGTTGCTCTGTTGTTACGCATCAGTCCGCCTTGGCTTGCTGCTGGTACTCCGGTCGGCCCGGGTACCGGCGCGGGAGCTGATGTGGGCAGGGACTTGCATGCCGGGCGGGAGGGCCGGATCGGGGATGGGTTGCTGCCAGGTATTGGCCAGCGGCAATTCGCCCGCCCACAGGCCCAGCGCGGCATCGGGGCTGTCGGCGTCGCTGGGCGGGCCAGTGCGGATCTTCACCGAGGCCTCGTCCAGCGGCAGCGCCAGCAGGCGCACGGCGGCGAGTTCCTTGCGGCTGGGCTGGCGGGCGTAGTCCCACTGGCCGGGCGCCACGTGCTCGGCGATGGTGCGCAGCCCGGCGAGCCGTTCGGCGGGGTCGGTGACCAGCCGGGGCTGGCCGTAGATCATGGCGCTGCGGTAGTTGATGGTGTGCTCGAACACCGATCGTGCGAGCACCAGCCCGTCGGTGAGGGTGATGGTGACGCATACCGGGGCTCCGGCGGTGTTCAGGCTCTGGCTGGCGACCGAGCCGTGCAGGTACAAGGTGTCCGGATCGTACCCGTAGCAGGTGGGGACGACCATCGGCCACCCGCCGGTGATCACTCCGAGGTGGGCGGCCAGCCCGGCGTCGAGCACCGAATACAGCGACTGCCGGTCGGTTCGGCCGAGGTGCCGGTACCGGCGGTGCCGGGTCCGCTCGGTTGCCGACAGCAGCTTCCGGCCGGCGGGACTATTGGTCGCGGACACGGTCGGAGACGGACTGGCTGTGAGGGCATCGCGCCTGCCTGGCACCGTGTCAGGCTTGATGGACTGGTCCGGGGATTGCGTGCTCATGGCTGTCTCCTGTTGAGCTGAGCGTTTAGAGCCGGGGGTAACTCTCCCGCCAGGCCGCGTGTGCGCATCGCATCCGGGCTATGGGCCTGGAGCCGCGTAACACGGTCATGGCGCTAAAGATCTTTAACGACTAGGGTTAGCAGCTGGTGCAGGGCGGCGCTATGCAAGATGCGTGAGGTATCCCGTGGTGGCCTGTGGCCGCCAGCCCGACAACAGGGGGCGGGGGCGACGGATCGGCGCGGCTTCGGCTGTGTGCCGTGGACGGTCACGGGCCGGGGGGGTCTGCCTGTCTGGGCCGGCGCGTGCCCGCCGCCGGGATGCGGTACCGCCTCCGCCCGGCGGCAGTCCGTGCGCGGACTTCCTGTCCGCGCGGCTGTTCACCCACATCGCGAACAGCACAAGCCAGCCCGTCGGCACGGTCACGTACAAGACCAATGCGATCAGGGCGACCGGGATCGCAAACGGCGATCCGTCCGGAGTCATCTGGAAGACCGGCAACATGCCGATGGACGCGACGGTGGCGCAGGCAACCGCCGCGGCTGTTTTCTTGTTCGCCGGTCTGCGGGCGCGCTGCGGCGGCCGGGATCCGGTCAGCCCGGCGGGGATGTCGGCGGTGAGGGCGGCCAGGTCCGCATAAGTCCGCGCGGCGAGCGTCTGGCCGACTCGCAGGTCCAGCTCGTCCTTGGTGAGCATGCCCTGCACGAACGCGGCCTGGAGGGTGCCGATCACGTTTTCGCGGTCGGCGTGCGACGCCCGCAGGTGACCGCGGCCTGCCTCGCCTGCTGTGATCTCGTCTCCCGGCCCTGCCATCACCGGCGCCTCCCCCGAGCACGATGCGCGGAAAGCGTACCGCGGCTGCCCTTCGCCGGCCATCCTGCGACCTTCTGTAATGTCCACCGTTGAAGATCTTTAGCCGGGTCCTCGTCACCGGTCAGTCCTGGCGGGTCAGCATGAACACCGGAAACTGCCGCGTGGTCCTGGCCTGGGCTGCTCCGAGGTCAGGGGACCCCGCGACCGGCTTGGGCCACTCCGCGACCAGCTTCGGCCACAGCTCGGCGCGGGCGGTGCCGCCCAGCTCCTGCGCCAGGACCGTGAACGTCTGGGTGCCGACCTCGACGGTGATCTGGGGGTGGGCCTTGAGGTTGTAGTACCAGGTCGGGTGGGCGGGCGATCCGCCGTTGGCGGCCCAGATCGCGAACCGGCCCTCTCCTTGAGGGGAGCAGGCCACCGGGGTGACCCGCTCGATCCCGGACCTGGCGCCGATGTGATGGATGAGAATGAGCGTGGTGCCCTCCCACATCCCGCCGGCGCGTCCCTGGTTCGCCCGGAACTCCTTGATGATCTCGGTGTTATAGTCGCTGGCCCCGCCGGCAGCCGAGTTCGTCATGATCTCCTCCGGTACGTGTCACTGGTTGTGGTATTCGTCGTGGCGGCGCAGCCAGCTCATCGGCTGATCGCCTTCGTCGCGGCCCCTGGGCGCACGGTCCAGGATCGCGTAGTAGCCCATCAGGAACTCCGTACCGCGGGCGTAGCTGGAGTAGCAGTGGCAGACGGTGCCGCCGTCGCGCGCGAACGTGCTGATGCCGTGTCCCTCGGAGAAATAGCCCTCGAGGTCGGTCCCGGTCGCGTTCGCGTTCTGCGCCGTGACAAGCGGCAGGTTCTCACGCATGGCGGGCTGCTCGTTCAGCAGCTTCAGGAGCGCGAGCTCGTTCGCTTCGGGCCGCGGCGCGGCTGAGTCGCGCGTCATCCCCTCCCCGGCCGAGACGCCGAAGTCGACGTTGAAGTCGCTTTCGTGGCTGGAGGCCCAGGTGAAGCTCCAGCCCATGCGCTCGCGGTAGGCGAGCAGCTTGTCGATCGGCGCGTGCGAGACGCAGATCATCGTCACGTCGCGGGCCTGCAGGTGAGCCAGGACGCCGTTGAAGCTGTCGGCGGTCGACGAGCAGGCCGGACACCCGGCGGTGTAGCCGGGGCCGAACATGAAGTGGTAGACCACCAGCTGCGAGCGGCCGTCAAACAGCTCCGCCAGCGTCCTGGTCCCGTCTTCGGTCTGGAGCGGGTACTTTTTCTCGACCGGCACCCAGGGAAGCTCCCGGCGCTGCCGGGCGAGCTCATCGCCCATCCGCGTGAGCTCCTTCTCTCTCGCGAGCAGCCCGGCGCGCGCCGCGAGCCACTCCTGGCGCGTTCCGGTCCGATGACTGGTCATTTTGTGTCTCCTTCGTATTCCCCGCATAGTTCGAGATGGACGGAGCTACCGATGTGACCTGACGCCCAGGCGTCGCCATCAGCGCGGCCGCCACGGTCGTCCTGACGGCCGTCATGGCCGGTGCCGAGGTCGTCAGAGCGTCCAGCTTCCAGTCGCGACCACTGGGCGATGGGGCGTCCGCCTGGCCACGCTGGCACTGGTGGCCAATCGGGCGGGCCGCCGTCGGTGCGCGTGATGGTGCACTGTTGCGGCCAGCCGGGGGGCGAGTCCTCCCAAGCCTCCTGGCGTCCGTACACGGTCAGGTCCATGAGCGCGTAGCTGTAGTCCATCGCCTCTGCGCCGCGGCGTTTCGTCCAGTAGGTTTCGAAGACGCGGTCGCCGTCGCGCAGGTAGCACACGAGGTGGAACAGGCCGGCCTGGCGGCCGACCAGGAGCGCGTCGAGGGAGGGGAGTGCTGAGTACCACGGCATGTCCCAGCCCATGAAGTCGCGGTAGCGGATGCTCTCGTCGTAGGGGCCCTGGCAGAAGACCGCGTAGGTGATGTCGCGGGAATGCAGATAGGACAGCTCGCCGACCTGGGCGGTTACCCAGGTGCAGCCTTCGCACTGCTCGGCGGCGGGATGGCCGGCCCACCACATGAAGTAGTAGGCGATCAGCTGCCGGCGGCCCTCGAACGCATCGAGCAGCGTGACCGTCCCGTGCGGGCCGGTCAGCGGGGTCGTGGCATCCACTGCCACCATGGGCAGGCGCCGCCGGGCCGCGGCGATCGCGTCGCCTTCCCGAGTGTGGGTCTTCTCCCGGACCCGCAGCCGGTCCAGTTCGGCCTGGAAGGTGGCCCGGTCGACGGCCGCCGGCAGGCCCGGTGCGCTGGCGGCGCCGGAAGTCGGCCGACCGATGTTTGCTGATTCATCTGTCATGACGGTCTCTCCTCTTGCTTTCCGCGTGCGCGGCTTCGGCGAGCCGTTTGATCGTGCCGAGTCGCCGGCCCATTGGGCGGCGAGCTCAGCCATGGCCCGGGCGGCCTGGTCGAGGCGGTCGGCTTCTACCTGGTAGAGAACCTCCCGGCCCTGTCTGCGCCGGCTGACCAGCCCGGCCCGTTCGAGCACGACCAGATGCTTGGAGACGGCCTGGCGGGTGAACGGCACCCGTCCGGCCAGCCAGCTGGCGCTTACTTCACCGTTGCTGACCAGGAGGTCGAGGACCCGGCGACGAGACGGGTCGGCGATGGCCGACCACAGCTCGTCATCGGTCTGCGCCGTCATCGCGATCAGCGCTCCGCGAGCACGCCGGCGAGGCGGTCCAGGTACTCCACCCAGCCGTCCCGGTGCTCGTCGGCGTAGCGCTCTTTCTCCGCGTCCGACCAGTCGCGCAGCTCGTGGCCGCTTTCGACTACGCGAAGCCGGGTCCGCTCGTCGCCCTCCGGCGTCAGCGTGAACTCGACGAGCATCGAGTTGCCGGCCACCGGCTCCTGCCCGCGGGGGTGGTTCCAGCGGAATGAGAAGCGAGTCGGCGGATCAACAATCTCAACGACGACCGGGCCGCCCTGATCGCCGAACTGCATGTAGCCATGAGCGCCGGGTTCCACGACCAGGTCCACCCGGTCGGCGAACCACTGGCTCATCTGATCGGGCTCGGTGATGGTGCGCCACACCACCTCCGCCGGTGCCTCGATCACAATCTCCCGCTCAATCACCAGGCCTGGCATCAGTATCCGATCCTTTGCCGAGCGGGCCGGCGGCCATCGCCGACCGCTGAATCACCACGTGGCGGCCTATGCCGGTCGCCGCTCCCGCCCTCTATCTGCAACCAACGGTAGCACGTTAAGCAGAGGCATGCAACCGATGATTGCAGGTTGTCCCGTTGCGGCCGGATCCGCCAGGCTAGCGGCACAGAACTCCCAGTTCAGCTCGCCCGAAGCCGCGGTTGGGACGACCGAGTTCGCCGTGCAGATCGGCGGCTATTCGCGCGCTGGCGCTGACCACGTCAGTCACAGAACGTGACCGTGCTCCTCAGCGACACGTCACCGCTTGGCCATGGCAGATCCGCCTGGCCGGTTTCGGCCAGGCGGATGCTCAGCTTCCCGCTGTCTGCCTTACCGGGCGGCCCCGGCGACATAGGCAGCGACGATGTAGGTCGCGTGGCGGTCCAGGGATGGCCGGGCCCGCTCTGGCGCATGGTGGTGCGCGGATCGGCGAATGCGGGATCAGTAGCGGAGGTTGGACTGAAGGCCGTAGTGGTCTGAGGGGTAAGTGCCGTTCACGGGGTGGGTGCCCAGCAGCGCGTCATCCATCGCGTGACCGGCGCCTCCGGGGCGCGGCGCGGCGGAGAAGATGTAATCGATCCGGCGGTTGGGCCACAGGAGCTGGGTGGCCAAGGGATTGCTGTTCGACCAGGTATGGCCAGGGATGGGCGGGCCAGCCATCTCCCAGGCGTCGCAGAAGGAAAGGCCGGGGGCCGGGGCTGTGGTCCGGCCGGTCAGCATGCGGATCTCGTCGCTGTCGGGATCGGCGTTGAAATCGCCGCAGACGATGAGCGGCGACTGCCTGTCCTGAACCTCGTTGATGTGCGTCAGCAGTGCGCGTACCGCGTCCTGGCGGGCTTGGCTCTGGTCGAACCACCAGGCGTCCATCACCAGGCCGTACACCTGGATCGGGCCGCGGGGGCCGGACAACTCGGCGAACTGCACGCGAGCGCTGCCGAAGATGAGGCTGGATTCGCGGCGGATCGGCCAGCGAGACATCACCGCTACGCCCGACAAAGCCGCCGCGTCCTCCTAGGCCGCGACGCCGCTGAAGGCGTGGTGCGGCAGCTCGAGCGGGCAGGCTAGCCGGGCGCACTGACTGTCGCCGCCCTTCGCCCACGACTCGGTCAGCACAATGATGTCGGGATCTGCGTCTCGCAGCGCTGCAACGATCGCCGCTTCACGCTCTTGCCAGGGACCGTGCAGGCCCCATACGTTCCAGGTCATGATCCGCAGCGTGGTCTCGATGAGCGGGCCATACGACGCGGGGGGATGTCGTCCATGGAAACGCCTCTCACAGTCATCGCCCGCTTTCGCAAACGACGCCGTCTAAACCAGCGCGCAGGCATTCAGGGAAGGCCTTGTTCGCCGTTGCCCTAATCGCGGCGCCATCCTGCAGTCGGCATGGCAGGGGAGATCACCTATTCTCACGGCTTGCCGTCTGTGGCCCGGTCTTCTTGGTGCTGGCCGAGTGCCTGGCTGTAGTGGTGGGTCAGCTCGGGCATGATCGTCTCGCCTTCGCCTGCACGCCGGAGGCCGAAGACGTAGCCGGGGAAGTCCAGCTCCTTCTGCACCGCCCAGATGCGCTCATGCTCATGGGGCGGAAACAGCTGCGCCGGGTCGCCGACCGCGATCCAGCCGATCGGCACGGTCGTGCCCGGCGGCAGGTGGGTCCGCAGATGGACAACCGCGTTGATACGGACCTCGCTGCGCGCGCCGATGCGGGCGCCGTTGAAGACCGTGGTACCGGTGGCCAGGAAAACGTCGTGATCGGCGATGCATCCGGTGAGGTAGGCGCGTGGGCCCACAAGCACATGATCGCCCAGGCGAAGCGGGTCTCGCCGGGTTGCGCGCAACACGGCGTTCTCCATAACGATGCACTGTTCGCCGAGCTCGACCCGGCCGCTTTCCGCAGTCAGGATGGCTCCGAACAGGACCCGGCAGTGGGGGCCGACGTGCACGTCCCCGCACACGACCGCGGTCGGCGCGACATAAGCGCTGGGGTGAACCTGAGGAGACGCTCCGCGATGCTCCAGCAGCACGCATTCAATCCTTTCCATCGAGTCATCGGCACGGTGTCCCTGCCCAGTACAGATCGTCCCATTCTGGCCGGGGCGCGGGGCTGTCCCGCTCGCGATGCCTGGCCCTTTCCGGCGAACCAGCGGAACATGCTGACTGAAAGTGGTTCACTATGACTCACCGCGGGAGGCCAGGATGCGCATCACGGGAACGCACCGCAGATGTTCAGACGGCACCTGCCCGGCGATCCACGACACCGACGACCCGGCCCTGGTCGCGGTGCAAGGCAGCGCCCTTAGGGACCCCGAGGCCCGGGCTGACCTCGGCTATATCCCGGCCTGTGAAGAAGTTGTCGTGCTCCCGCGGAGCCTGCTGGAAAGCTACGCCAGGAAGCGGCGATGACTATTCCTGGGCAGCTGGACGGGGGCGATCTGGGCCGGTGCTTCGGGGTGTTCAAGGTGAGTGCCTTCCGCCTGGAAACGCTGCGGAGCTATGCCGTGCCGGGCGAGGACGAGCGGCTGAGAGCCTTCCGCCTGGGACTTGCCCTGCCCGAGCGCTCGGCGCGGACCAGCGCGTGGCTGCGCCGCATCGCCGGCACCACGGCGGCGGGCAAGTCCTGGCGCCGGGTGCGGGTGCTTGGCCGTCCGCTGTCGGAGTATGAGTGCTATCAGCTGATCGGCTACCGGGAGTCGGCGCAGGCCGGGGAGGTGATCCGCATCGCCGACCGCTCGGCCCGGCCCGAGCTGGCCGCGCTGGCCCGCGACTTCTGGTTGTTCGACGTAGGCACCGCCCGGCCGTTCGCGGCCGTCATGAACTACGACCCTGCCGGCGAGTACCTCGGCGCCGAGGTGACGGCCGAGCCAGCGGTGATCATGGCATGCGTGACCGCCCGCAACCTTGCCCAGCAGTACTCGGTGCCGCTGGGGGCCTACCTGGCCCGGCTGAAGGACAGCGCACGGTGACCAGCGGGCTGCCTGGTGAGCCGCGCGCCCAGCGCGGCCAGCTCGGTGCCGAGCTGCGCCGCGTCCGCATGCTGGCCGGGCTGTCGGGCCGCCAGCTCGCCCGGGCGGCCGGGCTCAGCCAGTCCGCCGTGTCCCGGGCCGAGCGCGGGGAATCGGTGCTGTCCCTTCCCGAGGTCACCGCCTGGGCCGATGCCGCCGGCGTGTCCGGGGATCGCCGGGCCGTGCTGCTGGCCCTGGCCGAGGCGGCCGTCAACGAGGTAGCGACCTTCCGGCTGCGGCTGCGCGGCGGCCTGGCGGCCGCCCAGGAGTCCGTCGGTGACCTTGAGGCCAGCGCCCGGGTTGTCCGCAACTTCCAGCCCGGCATCATCCCCGGCCTGCTCCAGACCGCTGACTACGCCCGGCGGATCATGGCGCTGGCCGATACCGGCCACGACGGCGGCCTGGCCGCCGCCGTGGCGGCCCGCCTGGCCCGCCAGCAAGCCCTGCACGACCCGGCACGTTCCTTCGAGTTCGTGATGACCGAGGCGGCGCTGCGCTACCGGCCCGGCGCCCCCGACATCCTCGCGATCCCGGACGGCTGGCCCGCCGCGGCCCTCACCGAGCAGGCGCTCACCGGCCAGCTCGACCACCTGGCAGCTGTCGTCACGGCGCAGACGATCTCCTTCGGCGTGATCCCGGCCGACGCCGAGATGCACGCCATCACCCGCTGCGGCTTCATCCTGTATGAGGAACGGACCGGGGGCCAGCCGCCCGTCGCGGTGATCGAGACCCCGCACGCCGCGCTGACCGCCAGCGACCCGGCCGACATCGCCCTCTACCGCGACCAGCTCGCCCGCCTGCGCCAGTCAGCCGTCTACGGCGCCGACGCCCTCGGCATCGTCCGGTCCATCGCCCATCCCTAGCAGCCACCTGTCGTGATCGCTCCCGGCCGAGCCCGCCGTGGGCCTGCGCCCGGGCGAGGCAGGCGCGGGGCCTATCCTGCGGGGCCTTTCTCGATGGCGGGCGGGATCGGCGTCTGGGGCAGCGGGGTGCCCGGTGGCGCCGGGGCAGGCGGTACCGACGCGGGGGTGACGAGGCGATAGCCCCGGGCCCGCAGGGTGTTGATGATGGCGGGCAGGGCGGCCACGACGTTGGCGGGGTTGCCCGCGCCGTCGTGCATCAAGATGATGTCCCCCGGTCCCGCTCGCAGGGCCCGGGCGGCGATGGTCCGAGCCGGGGGGTCCCGCCAGTCGACGGTGTCGATGTCCCAGTACAGGACCTGCATGCCGGCGGCGTTGGCCACCGCGATGATCTGGGAGGTGAGGAAGCCGCCCGGCGGCCGGTAGAAGGCGGGCCGGACTCCCCCGGAGTCCCTGGTGATCTGGGCGGCGGCGTCGCCGATTTCCCAGACGATGTGAGCGTGGCTGGCCGTCGGCAGGTACTCGTCGTGGGTCATGGTGTGGTCGCACAGAGTCTCGCCGTCGGCCGCCTCGGTCCGCACCAGGCCGGGGTCGGCGGCCGCCATCGAGCCGATGATGCAGAACGTGGCGTGGACCCGCTCGGCGCGCAGGATGCGCAGGATCGGCGGCGTCCAGCGCGGGGAGGGCCCGCCGTCGAAGGTGAGGGCCACCTCCTTGCCGGTCACCGGGGTGGCGGCGAGGGCCGGCGCGGCGGGGACCGGACCCGAGACGACCTGCCCGCTGTACAGCCCGGCCCGCTCGCGCTCGGTGGCCCGCCGGCCCGGGTGCCACAGGCGGAACTCGATGGCCGGCATTGCCGCAGATCCCACCGGGAAGATCTTGGTGACGACCGGCTCGGTCAGCTTCCCCGGCCGCGCGACAACATGGTCACCCGGCGCCACCAGCGCCAGCCCGCTGACCGCCCGGCCGTCGACCCGGAACACCGGGGGTGCCGCGTGGCCGGGGATGGGTCGGTGGGTGACCGCCGCGAGCATCACGCCCGGGCCCACGGTGATGCGGGCCAGGGCCAGCAGCTTGGCGACCGTCAGGTGCCGGCCGTGGATATACACCCGGTGGCCGTTCAGCTCCACCGACGGGGCGGCAACAGGAAGCGCGCTGGCGAGCAAGACGCCAGCCAGAACCAGCACGCAGCCGGCGGCGGCAACGATGACGGCGCGGGGAAAATGCCTGCGAATCGCGCTCTGACCGTCGGCCCCTCGCGAGTGACGATGCATGATCATGTTTTCTCCAGGCACACAACAACCTACGCGCACCGCGCGGACCTCAGCTCGTCACCACGGCCGCCGGAGACTACGTTCTGCAGATCCCGCGCTCCTGGCTGTCCGCGTCACGTCACTACCATGCGATGGACTCCGCCGATCCCAGCTCGTCCAGGCGCCGCCGCCTGCCACGCCACCAAAGGCGCCCTGGCCAACCTCACCCGGCAGCTGCCCAGTGGCGCGAGCGCGGTGTGCGGGCCAACGCCCTGGCCCCGGCTACCTCCCGACCGGGCTGACCGGCCACCAAAGTTAGCCGACGCCTGCTTCGCCCGGTCCATCCGCGAGCACACCCTGCTCGCCCGCACCCCCGGCGCCCGAAGAGATCGACGGCCCGCTGCTGCTCCTGGCCACCGCCGCCTCCAGCTACAAGACCGGCCAGATCCTGGTCATCGACGGCCGCTGGACCGCAGTGTGACCCCGCCCGCCCCGCCTCGCACCGCGCCAGGACACCGAACTCCCCCAGCAGAAATACCCACAACAACAGGCCGTCCGCCTCACGGCCCACAGAGACATAGCCCGCCAGATCGACCCCTTCTGCGCGCCCAGCTGAAGAACTTCCAACAAGGCTATGCCGCGCCGATCGGCGGATCCCTGCGCACCAGGTGGGGACCAGCGCTCGTCGCTGGGCGTGATCCGATCTCATTCCGACGTGCCGTCAGATCGACCGATCGGCGGCAGCCGGCAGGACTGCCCGCGCCATGGCCGGGGTGGTTGGTCTTCGGGCGGATGGGGCGATGATGAAGTCAATACCAGCTGCACCCGTGCCCGGTGCGGCACGCAGTGCCATGGAGCGGTGGAGGCGCGGCGTGGGTATCGGCGAAACCCTGGCGCAGGCGCGCGACCGGGCAGGCCTGACCATCACCCAGGTCAGCCAGCAGACCCGGATCAGGCAATCCCTCATCGAGGCCATCGAGCGCGGCGACTTCGGCGCGTGCGGCGGGGATTTCTACGCCCGGGGGCACATCCGCGCCATCGCCCGGGCGGTGGGAGCCGATCCGGGGCCGTTGATCGAGCAGTACGACGCCACGCGCCGCGCCGCCGAGCTGGTCACGGCCGCGGATCTCTTCGGCCCGGTCAGGCCGGTCCGGCTGCGCGAGCGGCGCCGAGTGCCCCGGACCGCGGTGCTGGGCCTGGCGCTGCTGGCCGCCGCCGGCGTCGTCCGTACTACGTCGTCCCCGGGTTGCACCATCCGCCCGCTGCCCGGCGGCGGCCAGGGCCCGGCGGCTGGCCGCCCCGCCAGCCGTGCCACGCCGCCGACCGCCCCGGTTCTCGCGCCGTATGCCCACACGGTGGTCATCCGCCTAGCGGCCACCGGGGACTGCTGGGTGGAGTTCACCACCCCCGGCGGCGGGTACCTGTCCCAGTCCTATGTCGCCGGCGGCACGTCAAAGGCCTGGACCTTCCCCTACCCCGTGGCCATGCGGCTGGGTAATCCCGGCGGCGTCAGCCTGACGGTGGACGGCAAGAACCCGCTGCCTGCCGGCACCGACACCCCGATCACGCTCGGCCTCGGCCTGAACGGCCACGTCTCCATCACCGCACACTAGAGCGCGGCTCAGCGCCGGCCGCCCCGGAATCTGCTCTGCAGCCGGCGCGGCAGGCTGATCAACCCCGCGGGCCTGCGGCCAGATTCTCCTCGTCCGGCAGGCAACAGCCACAACGCTCAGCCAGTTGTGCATAACGGCCCGTTCGGTACGCTCCAGGCCAGCACGGCGATAACCAAGATCGCCGTCCATATCGGCGGATCTCGCGCATTGGCCTCTGACCAGCTCAGTTGCTGAGCGTGACGCGAATCTCAGCTCGACATGCCGACGGAACGCAGATTCGGCGTCGGGCGTGCACTGCGATCTTGGTGTCCGCATCGAGCACAGATCGGTCAGTTCGGGCGGGCTGAAGGTGTGGCAGCCGGGCGTGGTGTCAGAGCCGGGCGGCTTGGGCGCTGAGGGGCGTTGAAGCGCTGGTGCGGATCGCCGGGCTGACGTGAGGTGCGCTGGCTGGCCGGGCGTCGCGGAGCGGGTGGCGGACTCGCGGGGGACAGACATCTCTTGCCTGAGCGGGCGCTCGAGCTTGACATTGATACCGTTAGTATTTAAATATTAACGGTATGAGCCCGCGCCTGTCCCGTGCTGAGCAGAACGACCGCAATCGCGCGCTGCTGCTGGCGGCCGCGCTGCGGGTGTTCCTGGCCCGCGGGTATCACGCCGCGACGCTGGACCAGATCGCTGATGAGGCGGGATTCTCCAAGGGCGTGGTCTACTCGCGGTTCGACAGCAAGGCCGACATGTTCCTGGCCCTGCTGACCGAAAGGATCGCCGAGCGCGCGGCGCAGAACGCGGCGGCTGCCGGGCAGCTAGCGCGGTCGGGCGATATGGCCGCCTTGCTCGCGCTGGCATGGCAGGCCGAGCGCGCCGCTCCGGGCTGGCGGTTGCTGGTTACCGAGTTCCGGGTACACGCGGCCAGGGATCCGCAGCTCAGCCGCCGGTACGCGGCGGCTCACGCCAGGACTGTCGACGGGATCGCCGGGGTCCTGGCGTCGATCGCCGAGCGGAATGGCCATGCCTTGGCGGTCCCGGCGCGGCAGCTAGCTGAGCTGCTGCTAGCCATCGAGACCGGTCTGGCGCTCGAACAGCTTGCCGATCCCGGCGCTGTCAGCCTGGCGCAGCTGCCATCGGTGCTCGGCGAGCTGGCCGCGCTGCACGCCGGATCGCCCGCAGCCGGCGAGATCGAAGAGAGTGAGGCCAGCATGACCACAACGACCCGCGCGCACCTTGACCTGCTCCGCGCCCGGATGGCCGCGGCCATCGGCGGACGGATGGCCGGCCATATCGAGCGGCTCGGCTGGAACGCGGACCAGCTCGCGGATGGCAGCGGACGCGGCTGCGGGCGCTGCTGGCCCGGGCCATCGACCGCTCGCCGTTCCACGCGGCCCGGCTCGCCGGGATCGACCCGGCCCGGTTCGAGCTGGCTGACCTGCCCCGGCTGCCGGTCATGACCAAGGCGCAGATGATGGAGCATTTCGACGAGGTCGTCACCGACCGGCGGCTGACGCGAGACCTGGTCGAGCGGCACATCGCCGCGTCGGTGGCCGAGCCCGCCCTGCTGCTCGGCGAGTATGTGTGCCTGGTGTCGGGCGGCAGCTCCGGCCTGCGCGGCGTCTTCGTCCAGACCGCCGAGGAGTACGCCGAGTTCGCTGCCTCGCTCATGCGCAGGGCGATGGCCAGCGTTCCTGGCGGGCGGCGGCCAGCTAGCCGACGGCCTGGTGATCGGGATCGTGGCCGCGGCATCGCCGGTGCATTCCAGCGGCATGGCGGCGGCCACGGCCACCGGCCCGCCGCTGCGGCTGATTTCCGCCCCGGCGACCCTTCCCACCGCCAGGATTGTCGAGCGGCTCAACGCGGCCCAGCCGCCCGCCCTGCTCGGGCACGCGTCCAAGCTGGCCGAGCTGGCCAGGGAGCAAAGCGCGGGACGGCTGCGGCTGCGGCTGCGAGCCGTCACCTCGGTCTCCGAGATGCTCACCCCGGAAGATCGCGAGGCCATCAGCGGCGCGTTCGGCGTTCCGGTGATCAATGCGTTCGTATCGACGGAGGGACTGGTCGGCCACAGCGATCCCGGCGGCCTGGTGCTGACCTTCGCCAGTGACACCTGCATCGCTGAGTGCGTCGACGAGGCCGGCCGCCCGGTCTCCGACGGCACTGCATCGGCCCGGGTACTGGTCACCAACCTGCACAACCTCACCCAGCCGCTGATCCGTTACGAGCTCACCGACCGGTTTCACCCCGGCCGGGAGCCAGCGCGGGCGGGTTCCTGCGCGCCAGCGTCGAGGGACGCGCCGACGACGTCTTCTGCTACGGGACCACCACCGTGCACCCGTCCGCGCTGACCACGGCGCTGCTGCGAGCAGTGCCGGTGCGCGAGTACCAGGTCCGCCAGACCGCCCGCGGCGCCGACATCACCGTGGTCGCCGATCCCGGCCTGGACGAGGCCGCGCTGGCCGCGGCAGTGCAGCAAGCCTGCGTCAGGCCGGCGTCACGCGGCCGCAGGTCACGATCAGCCGCGCGGAGGCGATCGCCCGTGATCCCAGGACCGGGAAGGTCCGGCGCTTCATCGCAGCCGGCCAGCGCGGCCAAGTCCCGCGGACCGGCCCGGTGCGAGACGCGGGAGGCTGAGGTGGCTGACACCGGGCGGACCCTCATCGTCGGCGGCGGAATCGCCGGGCTGTCCCTGGCCGTCGCGCTGCGCCGCCGCGGGGCCGCTGCCGAGCTCGTCGAGCGGAGCCCGGAATGGCCCGCCGTGGGAGCCGGGATCGCGCTGCATGCCAACGCGGTGCGGGCGCTGCGGGCGCTGGGGCTGGGCCAGGCCATCGACGCGGCCTCGGCCCCGCTGCCACGCTGGGGATTCTTCGACCGCGACGGCAGGCAGCTATGCCAGACCGACCTTGCGGACCTGTGGCGCGAGACCGGTCCCTGCCTGGGGATCACCCGGGTCCGGCTGCAACAGATACTGCGCACGGCAGCCTCCGAGGTGCCGTGCCGCCTCGGTGTGGCACTGACCGGCCTGACCCAGGACGGCCCCCGGGCCCGTGTGACCTTCGCCGACGGGTCAGCCGGCGATTACGGCCTGGTCGTCGGCGCAGATGGCATCGACTCGGCCGTGCGGCGCCTGGCCGTCAGCCCCGCACCACCCCAGTATGCGGACACCGTGAGCTGGCGCAGCCTCATCCCGGCCCGTCCTCCCGGCACCGATCACCTGATGATCTTCACCGGCGAGCGCTGTTACTTCGGCCTGGTCCCGGTCGGCGACGGCGGCACCTACGGGTTCGCCGGCCTGGACGCAGAACGCTTCGACGACCCGCCAGCCGGCCGCCTGGAACGGCTCCGGCAGCGGTTCGCCGGCTTCGGCGGGCCGGTCCGGGCCTACCTCGCAGCCCTGCGACGCGACGACCAGATCCACTTCGGGCCGATCGAATGGGTCGAACTGCCCCGCTGGCACGCCGGCCGGGTGGTCCTGATCGGCGACGCCGCCCACGCCAGCCCCCCGCACATGGGCGAAGGCGGCGCGATGGCCATCGAAGACGCCGTCGTGCTGGCCGGACTGCTGCACGATGCCGACACCGTCCAGGACGGCCTCGACCGGTACCAGGCCCGGCGCCGGCCACGGGTCGACGTGGGTCCAGCAACAGAGCCGGCTCGCCGCCAAAGCCTGGGCCCTGCCACCCGCGATCCGCGACGCCGCGCTACGCGAACGCGGAGACCAGATGCTCAGGGACCGCTACCAGCCCCTCATCCAGGTCCCCTAGCCAGCTCCGGGCGCAGTTTGCCCGGACCGAACGAGTGAGCCAGCCAGTGCCTGCGGCCTGGCGCTCTCGACGGCCTTATCCGCACCGTCGCCAGTAGCCGCCTCACCGCAGCCAAGAGGCCCGGGAACCGACTCGACCACAACCCCGCCGTGCGCCGCTCAGCCCACGCCACGCCACCGCACGGCAGAAAACACCACGCTGACAGAACATCCTGTTATGAAGCCGCCAGATGGCAGAGAGTCCGGGCTTCTAAAGACACACCGATCGGCGGCTCTTTGCGCGCCCTGTTTCGGCCTCTCCGCCACCGTCCGTGACGGCAGCCGGAGTGCCGCCACTACCGGACGAGCCGCCGCGGTGAGCATCCCGGCGCCAGGGTGCGCATGGCTGCTTTGCGCTGGCATGCCAGCAACACGTTCTTCGCCGTGACGTCCGGCACTCACGGCGAAGAACGTGTAACACCCCGTCGGCTGCACCCCCGGCTGCTGGCCACGCTGCCGCACCGATCCATGCCTGCATCAGCGAGCCTGAGCATCAAGTCACCGTGTGCCTGACGCTCAGGATCCTGCACCAATCCTCGTCACAGGCCGAGTCCGGCGCATACCGCCGCGGTCCAGTCCTCGAGCGTGCTCATGGCAGCAGCCCCCCGTCGGCGTGCAGATTCTGCCCGCTGACCCAGCCCGAGTCGGGCCCGGCCAGGAAGGCGACCACGCGCGCGATGTCCTCCGGCTGACCGAGCCGCTGCAGGGCGGTCTGGGCCACGGTGCTCTTGAAGGTATCTCCCGGGTTGGCTGCCCGCAGCAGCTGGGTGTCGGTGGCGCCGGGCGAGACCACGTTGGCGGTGATCCCGCGACCGCCGAACTCGATCGCGGCCACCGCGGTGAAGTTCTCCAGCGCGGCTTTCGCCCCGGTGTACAGGGCCCCGCCCGGGGGGTGCAGCCGGGTGTTGAGGGTGGAGATGGCGATGATCCGGCCGCCGTCGCGCAGCGTGCGGCCTGCGTACTGGATGAGGAAAAACGGCCCGCGGACGTGTGCCGCCATGAACTGGTCGTAGCTTTCCTCGGTCACGTCCGTGATAGGTCCGGGCAGGCCGCCGGCCGCGTTGACGACCACGATGTCCAGGCCATCGGTGTGCTCATCGACCTGCTCGGCCAGCAGGCCCAGGTCATCCAGGCTGCCCTGGTCGGCCCGGACCCCGACGGCCCGGCCGCCCGCGTTCGCGACCTCGCCGGCGACCTCCCGCGCGGCGCCCTCGGAGTTCAGATAGCTGAACACCACCGTGGCGCCGTCGCCGGCCAGCCGCTTCACGATGGCCCGGCCAATCCCCCGCGACCCGCCTGTCACCAGGGCCCCTTTGCCGTCTAGCGTGCCCACGCCGCCTCCTGCCGGGCTTCCTGCCCTTGTCCGGTGAAGATATCGTCAGATGGTGGCGCGAACTCAGGGGCATGTGCACGGCCCGGCGCCCGGCGCGGACGCCAGGTGGCTGTGGGCTGCGCTCGCGCTGATCCTGGTGTTCATGGCCGGGGAGGTCACGGCCGGGCTGGCCGCCCATTCCCTGGCCCTGATCTCTGACGCTGCGCACATGCTGACAGACGCCGCCTCCATCGCGCTCGTGCTGCTCACCGCGCGGCTGGCGGCCCGGCCCCCGGCCGGGGGCTACACCTACGGCCTCAAGCGCACGGAGATCATGTCCGCGCAGGCCAACGGCATCACGCTGGTGCTGCTGGCGGCCTGGCTGTGTTACACAGCGATCCGGCACCTGATCACCCCGCCGGCGGTGGACGGCGGCGTGGTCCTGGCCGTCGCGCTGGCTGGGGTGGCCGTCAACCTGGCGGTGACCCACCGGTACCGGCAACATCGAGCAGGCCATCGTTGTTGAAATCGCCGACTGCGATTGCATCCGCCACCATCGGAGCCAGATAGTTGACCGCAGGTGCGAACTTTGTCGCCCTTGCCGAACAAATACGAAAGCGTCCCCGGCGGACAGAACCTTCAGGCCGCCGCCCTGAAATCCTGAAACTGAAGCCAGGTCGAGAATGCCATCGCCATTAAAATCGCCCACCGCGATGGCAGATAAGCCCTCGGGCACGGCATAGTCGACTTCCGGCTGGAACGTACCGTCTCCGTTGCCGAGCAACACCGCGACGTTGGAAGCGCTATTACTCAGGCTCACCGCGACGATGTCGAGTTTGCCATCATGGTTTACATCGGCAGTCCACATCGCGCCCAAAGAAGTCGTGCTGGTGGAGACAATGGGCGGATTGAACCCGCCGCTGCCATTGCCCAACAAGACGGAGAAAGTTCCGTAATCGGTGCCGACGACAATGTCGGTAATGCCGTCCCCATTAAAATCACCCACAGAGACATAGAACGGGTATCCAATACCAGCAGGGTATTCAATACCGCTCTGGAAAATACCGTCGCCGTTTCCAATATAAACATCGGCGGAGTCGTTCACGAAATCGGGTTCCACCAGGTCAAGTTTTCCGTCGCCGTTGAAGTCACCGGCCGCGATTACCTGGGCAAACCTCGCGCCGCTCACGCCTGCCGCCAAATTGAAAGTCCCATCGCCTTTGCCCAGCGAAACGCAAAACCCACTGTTATCCGCGTCGGTCGTCACTAAATCCAAAATGCCATCTCCGTTGAAGTCCCCTTGAACCATCGATTGCGGAGCATTGACTTCGCAGCCCTCGCTGGCGAGAGGAGTTTGGAATGTGCCGTCGCCGTTGCCCAGGTAAATCTCGATCCCTGCATAGAACCCGGCAATGGCCATATCCAACTTGCCATCCCTGTTGTAGTCGCCCACGAGCACTGAGTTCCAATCAGAGACATAACTCTGGTCATTTTTCGCCAGGATGAACTTCGCATTGGGATTTCCAACCGGAAAATACACCGCATTGGAAGAGCCTCCGCCCGGGATAGGATTCGATACCGTGATCGCGGCAGTTCCGGCAGAGGCCAGACTCGACGCCGGTACGACCGCCTGCACCTGACCCTTGCTAACGAAAGTAGTAGACAAGGCTGAACCGTTCCACTCCACCACGGATCCCGACACAAATCCGGAGCCGTTGACGGTTAGCGTTATGGCCGCACTGCCCGGAAGGGCGTGGTCCGGGGTCAACGGCTGATCAATGGCAGGGACGGGGTTTTGCGCGTACAAGCTCACCCAAGAATCGCGACCATGGCAAGGTTGACGACTATGCGATTCATTCAGCATCCCTCCAGAGATAAAGATTTAGGAGGGAATAGTGAGGCGATTCATTCCAGCCGTCAAGATGAAGGTTCTTGCATAGCAGGGTGCGAGCAATTCAGATCGGTTCCCGATTGCGACGCAACCGCACCGCGGCGAACAGGAAGGCAGCGGTAATCGCCAGCCCGATCCACAGCCCTGGGGTGAACAGCCAATGCCCTGGAGTCAATTGCATTCCCGGATGGATCGGCATTCTGCCGGGGAAAGGAACCGCCTCCGTACCGCCCGATAAGGCGTCGCCCAGCATGTTGGCGAAGTAGGTAGTGTTGAACGCAATCTTCTCCACGGCCATGATCGCTAGTGGCGGCAGAAACGCCCACAAGAATGCCGCACGCCGCGCCCAGGCTGACACCAGCAGGAACCAAGCGTAGAACGGTGCGTGCCCCAGCACATGCACGGTAAACAGGTGATAGAAAAGCATCAGCGACATCTGGAACAACGACACCTGCGCCCAATAGTTCGCCACGCTCATCCCGTGCGCACTCAGAACCGCGGACCCCAGCAGCAGCAAGATGAACTGCGTGACCACGGTGAGCGCGACCGTCAGCAGCGGCAAGATAACGTACGGAATGCTCGCCTTGGCCAGAACGGTAGTG
Organism: uncultured Acidobacteriota bacterium; assembly: GCA_963758005.1. Classification (GTDB taxonomy): domain Bacteria; phylum Acidobacteriota; class Terriglobia; order Terriglobales; family Acidobacteriaceae; genus Sulfotelmatobacter. The sequence continues at coordinate 360,642 of CAVWTR010000012.1, read as the reverse complement.
ACATCGGAAACCGGAAGCGATTTCCAGAACAGAATGCTGCGGTCGCGCCGTTCGCCATGCAGCGCGTCCAGACAATAAAACACTCCAACGATCATGGCAGTCGCCATGAACAGCCCCGCCGCAAACTCGTACGGCTTGGTGACGGCGTCCCCGCAAAATGGACAAGCTCCGACTCCACCATGCGGCTGCGCGGGATCGAGCGCCGACAGAGCGCGCATTTTATGCGGCAGAGCAACCAGGCTGATCAGGAAGCCGAACAAAAAGACCCCCCCGGCGGCCAACGGCGCAATATAAACGGAACGGTTCTCCCACAATTCGCGCCGCACCGACCAATAAAAGGGCCGGGGCGCCGACAAGATCGCAGGCGCGACTCCCTGCGAGTTGAGCGATTCGGGCAAAGCGTTCGATTGAATATTCATTGAGCGGCTCCTTTTGGCTCGCTGGCCTGATTGCCCGCGTTATCTCCCAGCACGGCCACAAACAAGTCGGCGATGCTGGGCGTGCGCAACTCGCCCAGCGCCGCGAGTTGCTGGCGATCGACATGATTTTGACTCAGATCGAAAAGCAGGATGCTTCGCCCCAACCCCTGGCGCTCGTCCATGGGCCTAAGAGCCTTCGCGGCAGCGGCCTGCTCGGGACGAACCATCACTTCCACATAGCGCGACTCGAAATCTTCCATGCTGCAGTTGAATACGATTCGGCCGCGGTTAATGAACATCACATCCGTGAGCACGTTCTGGATGTCTTCCACCTGATGCGTAGTCACCACAATCGTCCGGCTGCGGTCGTAGTAATCATTCAGCAGCGAATCATAAAACTGCTTGCGATACAGAATGTCGAGGCCAAGCGTGGGCTCGTCGAGCACCAGCAGCCTCGCGTCGATGGCCATGACGATAGCGAGGTGCAGCTGAGTCACCATGCCCTTCGACAATTCCCTCACCCTGCTGCCGCGCTGAATGTTGGTCTTGGCCAGAAAACTTTCCGCCTTGGAGCGATCGAATCGCGGATGCACTCCCGCCACATATTCGAGCAGCTGCGAAACCCTGATCCAGCGCGGCAGCACAGCGACGTCGGAAATAAAACAGACATCACGCATGAGCTGTTCGCGCTCGGTCCACGGGTCGCGTCCCAGCACCCGCAACTCCCCTTGATAAGGAGTAAGCCCGAGAATCGCGTTCAGCGCGGTGGTCTTTCCCGCGCCGTTCGGTCCGATCAGCCCGACGATGCGACCTTCTTCCACGCGCAGATTAGCGCCATCCAGCGCAATGGTCGCGCCGAACGCCTTGCGGAGTCCGCGTGCTTCTATGCATGCCATGGCTTCAGAGCTCCTCCTCGGGTAAATTCGGCTCGGGGGAATTCGACTCGGACGTTTTCAACACTTCGGTTTTCGACGCGGCCGCATCCGCCTTCGCCCCGCCCCCATTCAGCAACTCTTCCGCCTTCAACCCAAGCCGCTGAATCGTGGCATGGACCCGCGGCCACTCTTCCGCCAAAAACTTCTGCCGCTCGCCCTGCAACAGCAAACTCCGCGCCCCCGCATTAATGAACATGCCGCGACCTCGCTTGCTCTCGACCAGTTGCTCGTCCACCAGTTGTTGATAGCCCTTCAGGACCGTGAGGTGATTCACCCGATATTCCGCCGCGACCGTGCGCACCGAAGGCAGCGGATCGCCTTCCTTGAGCACGCCGTCGAGTATCATCGCGACCACGCGGTCGCGAAGCTGGCGGTAAATCGGTTGACTATCGTTAAACTCACGGTCCATCGGGGTTTTCCAGTTTGCCTTACGTAGCGTTACTCGATTGCCTTACCAGATCTCACTGCCATTGCGTTCGGAAGATCGGCACCGTTACTTGGTCCGCTGCAGATCCATATGCCCACGCATGGACTTGTCGCCAGCCATCAGGAACGTCCAATCCTCGGTGTGATGGTTGGCGTCGATCACGGTAAACGTTGCGTGCTGCATGTGTCCGAACTGCGTGCTTCCGGCAACATCGAGAAAATCAAATTCCAGCGTCTTTCCGTCCGGCGACGTCCGAGCCGTCATGCGAGGCCGATTGCCGGCGTCGCAATAATGCGTCAGGAGCAAACGATCGCTGTCGAGGTAGAACATCGTGACCGGATGGTCGTTCTTGGTCGGATCGTCGGTAATTCCCGCCGCCATCATCTCATGCACCAGCGCGTTTCCTCGGGAGGTCACCCGCATCGAGACCTGCACATTCGACATGTCCCCCATGTCAGCCAGAGGCGGGACGGTCGTAACACGGCCTTGCCAGGTACCCGCCAGTGTTTTCATTTGATCGAACGATTTTTGCGCCTCAGAGGTCGGCGCATCCGTCTTTTGCGCGTCCATCTGGGCGAAACCCACGGTAGAGAGCGCCAACAGAGCAATAGCCAGGACGAAACGTAGAGATTTCATAGTTTTCATTCTCCTGCGAACAATTCATGAGCGACCCGCTGCGCAGTCGAACCACTACATGTAGTATAGCGATATACATAACTATATCACTATTTGTCAAGCCTTTTCTTTAAAACTTCCTGTCTCGCGGCTCTTGCAAAAACCGGAACGGCAAACGTAGAGCACCTGGCGTGTTGTGGAAACACCAGCGACTCTCGTGAAGGTCTGCAACTTGAAAATCGAACCACCTCAGCCAGCTCAACACGCCTTGCCTCGCCCCCATCCCCCCTCATATACTCGGAACGTTTGCCCGCTCCGACCGGGAAGCCTCCCGGCGCCGGTAAAACCCGACCTGCATTCATTCCGGAGACTACTATGACGACGATGGCTACGCCCCCGCACGTGGATCAAGAATCCAACCCGTGGGAGTCACAGCGGGCGCGCTTCGATCTGGCCGCCCAGAAGCTCAACTTGGATGAGGGCCTGTGGCGCGTGCTGCGCTATCCCAACCGCGAACTCACGGTCTACATCCCGGTGCAAATGGATGACGGCCATCTCGAAGTCTTCACCGGCTTCCGGGTGCAGCATTCCATCGCGCGCGGCCCGGCCAAGGGCGGCATCCGCTACGCGCCCGACGTCACGCTCGACGAAGTCCGCGCCCTCGCCAGCTGGATGACCTGGAAATGCGCCGTCGTCAACATTCCCTTCGGCGGAGCCAAGGGCGGCGTGATCTGCGATCCGCACAAAATGTCGATGGGCGAAGTCGAGCGCATGACGCGCCGTTACACCTCCGAGCTGATCGAATTCATCGGCCCCGAAAAAGACGTCCCCGCGCCCGACGTCAACACCAACGAACAAATCATGGCGTGGATGATGGACACCTACTCCATGCACATGCGGCAAACTGTCACTGCAGTCGTGACTGGAAAACCAATCAACATCGGCGGCTCCCGCGGACGCCGCGAAGCCACCGGCCGCGGCGTGATGATCGTCTGCGACGAAGCCTGCGCCAAGCTAGGCCTGGCCCGCGAGAGCACACGCGTGATCGTGCAGGGCTTCGGCAACGTCGGCTCCAATGCCGCGCTGCTCATGCATAAGGCGGGATACAAAGTGATCGGCATCGCCGAAGTGGGTGGCGGCCTGCACAACAAGAACGGCATCGACTTGCAGGCGCTGGTGGAATTCCGCCAGAAAAACGGCACGGTCCACGGATTCCCCGGCGCGGAAAAAGCCGAGACCGCCGACCTGCTGGTTGAGTCCTGCGAAATTTTAATTCCCGCCGCGACCGAAAACGTCATCACCAGTCGCAACGCCGACCGCGTGAAGTGCCGCATCCTGGCCGAAGGCGCGAATGGACCAACCACCTCGGCCGCCGACGACATCCTCGGCGACAAAGGCGTATTCGTGATCCCCGACATTCTGGCCAACGCCGGCGGCGTTACCACTTCCTATTTCGAGTGGGTGCAAGACCGCCAGGGCTACTTCTGGAAGGAGTCTGTGGTGAACGAACAACTGGACGAGATTATGAAGTCTTCGTTCCAAGACGTCGTCCGCTACGCCGAGACCCATCACGTCAACAACCGCATCGCCGCCTACATGCTAGCCATCGACCGCGTGGCTTATACGATTCGCCAGCGGGGTATCTACGCGTAAGGCAAGATTTTGATGTAGGGCACACCTTCAGCCGTGCCGCAAAGAGTTTTGGGAAGGGCACGGCTTAAGCCGTGCCGTAAGGTTCCGAAAAAGTCGGGCTTTAGCCCCTGAGGTTCACGGTTCGAAGGAGGATCGATGAAATCGCTTGAACGAAAACTAACAGCCCAAATTGCGGTCCTGGTCTTCGCGCTTTCCCTGGTCGGCGGATTCGCAGCCGCGCAAACATCCGAGCCCGGATCAAAACCCGAAGTTATGGCAGCGTCAGCTCAGACCGCGCCGTCCGCCACCAACAAGCTCGACATCAATACCGCGACCAAAGATCAGCTCAAAGCACTCACTGGAATCGGCGACGCCTATTCGCAGAAGATCATCGACGGCCGCCCGTATCGCGCCAAGAACGAGCTCGTACAGAAGAAGATCATTCCCCAAGCCACCTACGACAAGATCAAAGACGTGATCATCGCCAAGCAGAAGAAGTAAGCCCTCGTGTGGGGCGGACACTCCTGTCCGCCGTTTTTGACTTTGCTCGGCCATCGAGTTCGCAGCCCGGGGAAAAAAGCGCAAAAGCAAAGTCAGAGTCAAAAGCGGCGGACAGGAGTGTCCGCCCCACACGTCCTATCTGCCTTTCGTGTTTTCCTTCCATTGCGTTCCGTCTTCCCATGGGAGCATAATCAGTCAGGAATCCGACTGGCCTCCGGAACCGCCCAAGCAGAGTGAACCTGCCCAACTCCATCACGCTCATCCGTATCGCCAGCATTCCTCTGGTGATGTGGATCCTTTCCAGCACCCGCTTCAGCAGCGTGACCGGGGAAAAGGAATTGCTGGCCTCGGCCCTGTTCATCGCCGCCTCCATGACCGACGGCATCGACGGCTACCTCGCCCGCAAGCGCGGGCAGGTCACCACCATGGGAATCCTGCTCGACCCGCTGGCCGACAAACTTCTCATCGCGGCCGCGTTCGTTACGCTGGTGCAGTTAAATCCCAGCTTGGTTCCGGCTTGGATTGCCGTGGTAGTCATCGGACGCGAATTCCTGGTGAGCGGCCTGCGTTCCATCGCATCCTCCGAAGGCTTCACCATTGAAGCCAGCGATCTCGGTAAGTTAAAAATGGTGGTGCAGATCGTTTCCGTGGTTGCCGTCATTCTCGACCACCGCTGGAAAGAATGGCCAATCTACGGCCAATACTTCTTCCCCATCCACTGGATCGCGTCGGTCGCGATCTGGTTCATGGTCTGTGTTTCGTTGGCGTCGGCGATCGATTACTTCGTGGCTTTCTGGTCAAAGATCGACCAGCGTGTAGTGAAGCGCCGCCGCCGCGCCTTCATCCTCAGCCGGCGCCGAAAGCCCGTCCCACCGGCGCAGGCGGACCGCGATGTCGCTGCCTCGACCTAGTCCCGCAGCCCCGGAGTCCGGCGAATTCTCACGCTTTGAATTCACGAACGCCGAGCGCGCGCTGCTGCTTCGCCTGGCTCACGATTCCGTTCTCTCCGCACTCGAACAACGCCAGATTCCCCTCGAACCGCCGACCAATCATCTCGCCGAACCACGGGGCGCATTCACGTCACTTTACCTGCGCGGCCAGTTGCGAGGATGCGTCGGCTACGTTCTTCCTGTGAGCTCCGTCTATCGCGCCGTCGCCGACACTGCGCGCGCCGCCGCTTTCGAAGACACGCGCTTCCCTCCCGTGACGCTGCCAGAATCGCACGACCTCGAAATCGAACTCAGCATCCTGTCTCCACCGCAAATCATTTCCCCGGACTCCGTCGAAATCGGCAGCCACGGCCTGATCATCACTATGGCCGGACATCGCGGCCTGCTGCTCCCGCAAGTGCCGGTTGAACACCACTGGGATAGAACGATGTTCCTCGAACAAACCTGCCGCAAAGCGGGCCTGCCGCTGGATGCATGGCAGAAAGGCGCAACCATCGAAGCCTTCACCGCCGAGGTATTCGGGGACAAGGTCTTCGGCGACAAGGACAGTCGCTAAGTAAGAATGTCAAGGAAGAATGTCTGGGAAGCGCTGCGGCTTAAGAACGCAGCACGAAGAACTAAGAACTCAAAATCCTTTTTGGCGCGCTCTTAGACGGAGTATGTTGGCGAGTCCAGTGGCTCCTGAGTCGTCGGTGGGATCAGCCCTTACGATGCACGCTCTCGCTTCGTCGGTTTTGTCTCGCATCGCCACGATGCACCAGTTGGCCCAATCCACAATGTCTTGCTCGTTGTTGATGGCCTCGTTCAATCTCGCTTTGACGCCATCGGTATTTTGCAGAGCCAGGGTCAATATACGAATGGTTCCCCGGGCTGAGGTCCGCATTCTTTCGTAGTGCACAATGGTCGCGGTGAGCTGCTCTGGCTTCACCTCGGGGTCCTTCGCCGTGCCGCTGATGATCGTCATCTGCCCGTAAGCACAAGCTAACGAGAGCAGGAAACACGCGACAACATTCCGTGCGATCTTCATCTTTAACTCAGCTTCTCAATTGAGCTTCCGCGGTTGGGGCCGGTCGGAGTCTTTCACCGTTGTTTCGAGGCTACTGCCCAGATTCTAAGTCCGTTGAGCTCGAAAACAACCTAACCGCCGGGTGGTTACCATCGAGCCATCGACGCCGACCCTACTTTAAGACGTCCCCGCTGTACAAACAAACCCGGGGACGGCTTCCCGTCCCCAGTTTCTCAATCTTCACTAATCACTGACCACTGATCACTGATCACTGACCACCGATTTAATCTTCGACCATCAGCTGCCGCAATTTACTGACTACTGCGGCACCTGATCCAGTTCCACACCGTCTCCGGCGTGCACATCTTCCATGGAGAACACGACCATGCCCGTCGCCGTGGTGTTGGTAACGCCGATGATTTCAATCTCGCCCACCGCTCTACGCGGCAAGTCGCGCACGTGAATCACCGGACCGTTGCCCTTGGTAAACATCGCGGGATCGACTGAAGGCGTCTTGAGCTGCGTGTCTTCGGCAATCGCGGCCTTGAACGACAGCGAGTCGACGGGATCGTCCAGATCCACCTGATAGGAGCGCACCGCCCGGAAGAAGTCACCGATCTTCACGCCCTGGTTGGCGCCCACGTTGATGTAAACCTTGTGCCCAGTACCAATCACTGAATCGAAATCCTTCCCCATCACGATGCGGCCGGAAACCTTACTGCTCGCCGGCAGGAAGCGATCGAAACGGATCGGGGCGTGGAAGGCCACGGCTGGTTTCTCTGCGAACGGAATCGTCGTGTCGCCGGGATTGATGCCATCGCACGAGTATTCGATCTGCGCGACCGCGCTCTTGCTGCGCGTATCAATCACCTTCACCCGTCCGACTTCCTCGTAGGGCTCGCCGGTTTCCTTCAGCAGTTTCTTCTGCCCGGGAAACATCTCGTATTCGTTCACATCGCGCAGTGCACGGACGACTTCATACTCCGCGCCCGCGCTGTAGCCCGTCCCTTCGAGATAGATCAGGTCGCCGCGCGTGAATTTCGTGGTGGTCGGCGTCTGCAGGCCGCCCGCTACGAAGTTGGCGTCAGGCAGATTCTGCTTGCTGATGAATCCAGCACAATATAAGTCTGCGTAGGTAGGCGTCTGAACCCGCATGGTGGGGAAGCTGGCCGAAGTCGGCGCAGTTCCCTGCGGAGCGTCTCCGGAAATGGCGTCAGCCCCGCCCTGCGCCCAAGCCGCGGTGGCGAGCAACGATACCAGTACGAGCACGAACAGTCCTGTTTTCTTCATGTTACCTCCGGGAGGGACTGCGTGCGTCCCGCTCCCATGCCACAAAAAGTTAAATGCCAGAAAAAGAAAGGCTTCAGCCGGAAGGTAACAAGCAGGTAAGGGTGGGTCAAGGTTACGAGGGTGTTGGGCACCCTGGAGCACAGGTTTGGCCCTTTTCGGTTCTTTTCTGACCCTGACCATGAATCCGTTGTTGCATAACTAATTAAGGCCCTGTAATAATGCGCCGTCATTCAGTGTGCTCTGGGAACGATGAATTCTGCTTACGCGCCCCGTCTTCTACCCCTTCGATTGCCACGCGTCTGCGTCGCGGTGATCGGCTCCGACCCCAATGAAATGGCCGAAAAGGCCGAGCTGCTGGTTCGGGATAACCCCTTTCTGGAGTTCAGGTTAGATTACCTTTCGAAGCCAGCCCTGGCGATGCCCAGAATCAAGCGCTTCCAGGAAACCCATCCCGGGACCATGGTGATCGCCACCTGCCGCCGGGTAGCCAGCGGAGGCAAGTTCCGCGGCTCCATCGCCTCGCAGTTGGACATTCTGGGCAAGGCCGCTGCCGCAGGCTGCCAGTTGGTCGACGTCGAACTGCAGACCGCAAGCAAGTGCAAGCCCGAGCAACTGCAAAAGCTGCGCACTCGCGCCGCCCTGATTCTCTCGTTCCACGATTTCCGGGCCACCAAGAAACTCGACGAGACCCTCGAGAAAATGCTGCACTACCCGGCTGACTTCTACAAAATCGTCAGCACGGCGACCACGCTCTCCGACAACGTGACCATGATCAAGTTTCTGGCGCGCGAAGGCGACCGGCACTCCCTCGTCGGCATGTGCATGGGCGAACAAGGCATCATCAGCCGCGTGCTGGGCGTGCGCGCCGGCAGCGTTTTCACTTTCGCCTCCGCCGTTGCCGGCGAAGAGACCGCGCCCGGCCAGATCACCGCCCAGGAACTGCGCAACGTATATCGCATCGAGCGCGTCGACGTAGCCACGCGCGTCTACGGAGTTGTTGGCGATCCCATCGCGCACTCGCTCTCGCCTGCGATCATGAACGCAGCCTTCCGCCGCGAGAACGTCAACGCGGTCTATCTGGCTCTGCACGCCAAGACGCTGAAAGATCTGCTGACCTGCGTGCGTGAAATTCCCATCCACGGCATCAGCGTCACCATGCCGTACAAAGAAGCCATCCTGCCGCATCTCGACAACACCGACTCCCACACCACAAAGATCGGCGCCTGTAACACGGTCGTCCGCGCCCAGGACGGCAAGCTCTACGGCTTCAACACCGACGCCTCCGGAATCGTCCGCCCGCTGGAGCGCCGTCTGAATACGCTGGAAAATGCGCGCATCTTAGTGATTGGAGCCGGCGGAGCCGCCCGCGCCGCAGTGTTTGGGCTGAAAGAGCGAGGCTCGGAAGTCTACATTCTGAACCGCACCGCCGGCCCCGCCAAAAAGCTGGCGCACCAGGCTCACGCCCGCATCATCAAGCGCCCTGATCTAAAGAAGCTGGCCTTCGACGTCATCATCAATGCCACGCCCGTCGGCATGGGCAATAGCAAAGAATCGCCGCTGCAGGAAAAAGAGATCAACGCCCGCTATGTCTTCGACATGATCTACGATCCGCCCGAAACCCGCTTCCTGAAGCTAGGTAAGGAGCGTGGAGCCCAGATCATCCCCGGCATCGAAATGTTCGCCCACCAGGCCGCCCGCCAGTTCGAAATCTGGACCGGCAAGCCCGCCCCCTGGGACGAAATGCTGCGCGTGGTCCTGCTAGCGTTGCAAGAGAGAACCAACCGCTCGGCAGCTGGCAAATAAGGGTTCTTGATCTCGCCCGCACCACCAACAAAGTGGGTGCCCCGTCCTTCGCGGGGTTTGCGAAGGGCGGGAGTCGGAGACGCATGCACAAGTAGGTCGATCACGCCGCAGGAAACGAAATCTTCGTCCAGCCCTCATTCACCCGTACGGGCCCGGCCTCGTTCAAGAAGTAAAACCGATAGCTGCTCCAGCGCCACTGCTCCGCCGACTCCACCAAGCCTCGCTTCACCGGATTGCGATGCATGTACCTCAGTTTTTCCACGCGCTTCTTCGCCGTCCACACGTTGAAGTCGTAGAAGCGGGCCTGCCAGAATGGCTTATGCAGAATCGCGTCTTCGAACAGGCGATGCTGACGCAAGTCGGTCCGCTTTTTCTTCGGCAGCATGGCGCGAGCCGTGCGCTGTTTTAGAACCTGCATCACTGTGGACGGAGTTCCGACCTCAGGTTCGGTGATCAGCAGGTGGATGTGTTCCGGCATGACGACGTATCCCACGACCACAAACCGGTAGCGCGCGCGGGTCTGTTCCAGAATCGAAAGGAAGCAGTCGCGGCTGCGCGCCGTGCGCAGAAAGGGCAATCGCCGGTAACACGAACAGGTGATAAAGTGCAGATGATGAGCCCCATTAAGAGCGATGCAAGCCGCTGGGCATGATAAAGCTCATCGTACCGGCAGCATCGTACCCGCCCTTGCAAAGAACGCAAGGACGGGGCACCCACAGTTCCGGAGCGGGAAGGATGGGCATGGAAGGATGGGCCACCCGCCCATTGCCGGATTTGATTTCACCAATCCCCTGGACAATCAGGGACTGGAAACCGATTCTTACGTAAGAAGATTTTCTTGCTATTGACCGCACGGAGAAATCGAGATGAAACGGAAGACCATTTCAGCGATTGTTTACGCAGTCACAGCTTTAGTCCTTGCGGGCTTTTTTGACGGGCTGTATGGTGGGGAACCGCTTATCTATCACTTGCTAGTCATATACGCTGCCACTGCGGGAGCGGCTCTGTTTGTAGTCGCATGCGTATTGTGCCTGTTCAGCTTACAATTCGGGATCGTGTGTGGGCTGCTCGCCGGCATTCTGTCCTGGCCTTATTTTGCTATCCAGGCGTTCGGCGCCCCGTGGGGTAACCTGATCTGGTTTGCGCGCTATCGCCCGGATACGCTGGCGGCAATTTGTGTCTTGATTCTGTCAAGCGCTTATTCCGTCTACGCCCTACTCGCGCTGCGCCGACTTCCTCATTAACAAGTCTGGGAAGGGATTGATTCGAAGGAATTGTCCGCTCATCGTCAAAATGAGGGATGTAAGTTCTTCGCGTCGCCTTGAGGAGGTCAACACCGACGTCGCCAGCGGATCAACCTTGAGGAGCAGTAAGGCACTTGAAGAGCCCCCCTCGTTCGGGGCTTCCAGCTCGTTCTCCCGTTCTGTCGACTCGGGTCAATTGGCCACAGGACAAGCGACAGTCTGACATGCAGGCGTCGCTACAGCGTCGAAGATTTATTCCCGAGCGCGGGTTCGCATTTACCCTCCGCCAACAGGCGCCGGACGACAAAACCGGGGACAGACGGGACGTACCCCATTTTCTGACTTTGCTCATTCGGTAAAAAACTAGTGAACGTCCCGTCTGTCCCCATATTCTTCTGGGATGGATTCGGGTGCCGGGGAGGGTTCAGTGAAGGGGCGGGTGGCCCAGGCTTTTGACCTCGATAGCGTCAGCAGCACGGTGGGTGCCCCGTCCTTGCGTTCGTTGCAAGGGCGGGAGTCGGACAAAACCGGGGACAGACGGGACGTACCCCATTTTATGACTTTGCTCATTCGGTAAAAAACTAGTGAACGTCCCGTCTGTCCCCATATTCTTCTGACCAAGCGGTCAACAATGCGGACAATTATGAATACTATGCCGAAGACAGCTATACCCTCGCAAACCCGTAGGGCGCTGCTGAGCGTTCTGGCCATGGTGCTGTTTTCGGTCGGTTGTGACCGCCAGAAAGGAACAGCCCGTGTACGCTTCGGCTGTTCTACCCGAATGCACGATCTCGGCCCGCGAGGCCGACACAAATATCAGGGTGAAAGTCACCATCGCCAATCACTCACCATCGGCATATGAGCTACTGGAATGGAACCTGCCAAAGAACGGCGAGATGACCGGTGCGCTTTTCCAGGTTACGAGAAACGGCTCTGTCGTCGAGTACAAGGGCCGAATGGTGAAACGCGCAGTTACCGATGACAGCTACATTCAGCTCCCACCTGGCAAGTCCCTCAGCGTTGAAATAGCGCTCGGTCAGGCCTACGACGTCCAGGGCCCAGGCGAATATGGAATCACGTACAAGGCTTTCAACCAACGGACAAAACCGGGGACAGACGGGACGTACCCCATTTTCTGACTTTGCTCATTCGGTAAAAAACTAGTGAACGTCCCGTCTGTCCCCATATTCTTAAGAATCATGCGCAACCCGCAAACTGACGCACAAAAGGGAGACGGCTATTTACAAACAAATTCACAATCTGGTTGCTGCGCTCTCGCGAGCCAACGTCTTGTTGGATACTTCGGTGTCGGCGGCGTTGGTTGATCTTGCTCAAGCTCTGGGAGACGACGACTTCGGTGCCGCTCTTCTTGCAGACGTAGCACTGGCGTTCGCGCAGGCAAAAGACTTTGCGAGTGCGGAGAAGATAGCCCGCCTGATCAAGGGGCAAGAAACGAGCGAACACCTGCGAGTGATCGCCGAAGCCGAAGCCAAGATTGGCGAAGCTCAGCGAGCGCTTGTGCTTCTTCAGGAAGCACGCAAAGCGGCATTCATCTATGAGTTTCCTACCCAACAGGCACAGAGCATCGCGGCTGTTGCCGCAACGATGGAGACTGTCGACAGAGAGGCGGCCGTTGAGGCTTGGGAAACGGCGGTAAGAACTGCGACGCCAGCTCAAGATGCGGGGGGTACCGACGGCCCAGAGGCTTCTGGTGTGCTGTTCGAGGCGGTCGAAGCGTTTTTGCGCCTTGCTCGTGAATCGGAGGCGCACAGAGTCGCCGCCCAAATTAAACTGCCATCGCTAAGGGAAAGAGCCTCCGCATTATGCGAGTAAACCAGCAACGGCAACCGGCGGGACAGAGCCGGGGCATCTATGTCCTCAGCAAAGCAAGAAGTTCGACTGCAGAGGACAAAACCGGGGACAGACGGGACGTACCCCATTTTCTGACTTTGCTCATTCGGTAAAAAACTAGTGAACGTCCCGTCTGTCCCCATATTCTTGTCCCCATATTCTTTGTCCCCATATTCTTCCCGCCCCTTATTCACCCGCAGATGATGAGCGCCGGAATTGCGATGCAGGCTGCTGGGCATGATAATGCTCATCGTACTGGCAGCATCGTACCCGCCCCTTCGACAAGCTCAGGGCAGGCTCTTGCAAAGAACGCAAGGACGGGGCACCCACAGTTCCGTAACGGGAAGGAAAGGCATGGAAGGATGGGCCACCCGCCCCGCCCGTCAGTTCGAAATCTGGACCGGCAAACCCGCCCCCTGGGACGAAATGCTGCGCGTAGTCCTGCTAGCCCTGCAAGAGCGGACCAACCGCTCGGCAGTCGGCAAATGAAGCGGCTAAGAACCCCAGCACTGCAATTTCCTGCATCTTGACACCCCAGTTCTGGTGCAAGATACTGGCCGTCGACTTCCGGGCTCGCACTTTCTGTGTTTCAACTTCGCGCTGCACTCCCTCCAGCGCTCGGACGGCGCACGGTTGCTTTAACGCCTCACCTTTCCAAACAGAGGAGATTTCCATGAGTCGAATGCTTTCCCTCACACTCAGCCGCATCGGATTACTGATTGTCGCAGCCATTCTCGCTGCCTTTCCAGCATCAGCCCAGGAGTTCACCTTGAATGCATTGCATGACTTTGGTGGATCCGACGGCGCATTCCCCTTCGGAAACCTGATCTCCGATTCTGCCGGAAACATGTATGGTGTCGCCGGCGGCGGCGGGATTCAGAACTCGGCTGGGTGCTCAGGCTATCAATACATTCAGACTGCCTATTGCGGCGCCGTCTTCCAGTTGGCCAAGACCGCCAGTGGGTACACGTACCACACTCTGTATCAATTCACCGGCGGACCCGACGGCGGTACTCCCTTCGCCGGCCTGACTTTGGATGCGGCCGGAAATCTGTACGGCACCGCTGCCTTCGGCGGTAGCTGTCCCTATGCTCCCGGATGCGGTGTGGTGTATGAACTCTCGCCTACGACATCCGGCCCATGGACGGAAACAGTTCTCTATTCGTTTCAGGGCGGTGACGACGGCGGCACTCCGGAGTCGCAGATGGTTTTCGACCCCGAAGGGAATCTGTACGGAACAACGCATGGCGGCGGTTCCGGATACTGTGGCCTGGGCGCGCCCTGTGGCGTCGTATTTGAGCTGTCCCCGACAGAGTCCGGTCCCTGGACCGAGAAAGTGATTTACAGCTTCACCAGTCAGAGTGACGGCATGGAACCGCAAGGTCCGCTCGTCCGGGACGCGGACGGTAATCTCTTTGGCACCACCCCTTTCGGCGGCAGCGTGAACAATAACTGCGGGTATCCCTACTATGGCTGCGGTACCGTGTTCAAGGTCTTCCACGCCCCATGGGGCTGGGGGAAAATTACCGTGTACACGTTCCTGGGAGGCACGGACGGCGCCTCACCTCAAGCCGGCGTCACTCTGGAATACGGAGGTCATTTGTATGGAACGGCCGAGCAAGGCGGTAATCCCAACGGATGCGTTAACAACCCGAATCCCGGTTGCGGCGTTGTCTTCGAGCTGAGGTTCGATATTGGTTATGAAATATGGGCCCAGCAAGTCATCGCAACCTTCGAGCCGGATGCAGACGGCAACCCCGGTACCACCGGTGGATCGCCAGCCGGCAGCCTCGTCTTCGATTCCGCAGGCAACATCTACGGCACCGCTTCGCAGGGAGGCGCTGGAAACGGAGTCGTCTTCAAACTCTCCAAGAGTTCCGCCACAAAGTGGAATGAAACCGAGTTGTATTCCTTCGACGGCCTCAGCGAAGGTGCTGGTCCGGTGTCTAACATCTTGGTGGGCCCAACCGGTATCCTCTTCGGCACAACGATCGCCGGAGGGAAAACAAGCGACAAGTACTGCGACGGAACCTGCGGACTGGTTTTCGCACTCAAACCTTAGAAAAGGCCGGGGCTGGCCCGCTTTGGAACATCACGACCGAGGCTGCCCCACCCTTCGCGGTTTTCGAAGGGGTGGGCACCCCCGGTTCAAGGAGAACGGTATGCGATTTGCCGACAGGATTCGGCGCGGCACCACTGCCGCGTTAGCACTCGCTTTTATCGTGACGCTGACCATGGCACGTCCGGCGCAGGCTCAGACCGAGCGCGTGATCTACTCGTTTTGCTCGCTCACCAACTGCGCCGATGGCTCCCAACCCCTCTCGAATGTGATTATGGACGCGCAGGGTAACCTCTATGGCACAACGAGCCTTGGCGAAACCGACTTTAAGCTGGAGCCCGGTGGCACGCTGACTGTGCTCTACACCTACTGCCCCATCGGCGGCAAAACGTGCACCGATGGGTCCCACTCCGGACTGGTCAGAGATTCCGCGGGCAATCTTTACGGAACGACCGACCGCGGCGGCGTTAACAACTTTGGCACAGTATTCCAGCTGAGTTCAGACGGAACGTTAACCACTCTCTATACCTTCCACGGGAACACTGACGGCCTTAACCCCGACGCCGGCCTTTTGAGGGATTCGGCGGGCAACCTCTATGGCACTACGCTCTACGGCGGCAAATACTACGGGGGTACCATTTACAGAGTTGACCCGGCTGGAAAGAAAAACATCATGCACAGCTTCGGGGCTACGCCGACGGACGGAGCAAACCCGGGAGCCGTTGTGCCCGTGATGGATCGACTTGGGAATCTTTATGGCACAACCCAAGCCGGCGGCACCCACGGCGACGGCACAGTCTTTGAAATTACGGCTGGGGGCGCGGAGTCCGTCCTCTACAACTTCGGTGACACTACGAACGATGGCATCAATCCTCTAGTCGGCTTGGCAATCGATTCCGAGGGCAATTTGTACGGAACGACTACCTCTGGCGGGACCTACAACGAAGGGACAGTATTTCGCGTAACCCACAACGGAACCGAAACCGTGATCCACAACTTCCAAAACAATGGGACGGATGGCTACAACTCCTACGCGCCGGTGGTCCTTGATGCCTCGGGCAATCTGTATGGCGTGACGAACAGCGGAGGCCGCCATGGTTTCGGAACTGTGTTTGAGGTCGACGCCAGCGGAGTCGAGACCATCCTGCACGCCTTTGCGAACAATGGCACGGACGGGATGAACCCAGTGGGCGGGCTATTGCTGGATTCTGCGGGCAACCTGTACGGCACGACCCAATATGGTGGTGCCCACAAGGCAGGTACTGTTTTCGAGGTAGCGCCGTAACTAGACGGCGAGCTTATCGTTATGGTTCGCCCTCCCGCTCTTCCTTCCCGCGAGTGGCGGGAGTGCTTCTACGTTTTCCTGGCAATCCCTGTGCCTATCGACAGTCGCCCGGAGAGAAAAGCAAGCGACTGCTGAAACCAGGATTTAACAACAACGATTCGCATTTCCTGATTCCCGTTTGTTTTGTGCTAGCATCCGTGGCAATCCCTGAAAGGAGAATCCACATGAGTGGCCCCCAAAGGTTGGTCTCATTTGTGTTGGCGTGCGCTTCGAGCGTAATTGTGTCTGGAGCTCAGTCACAGACAACGCGTGGCCCGGAAGTGGAGAAGCTGGCAGCAATGGTCGGCAGGTTCACCATTGAAGACGAAGTGAAAGCCGGGGCAATGGGGCCAAACTCGCCAGCGACGAAATTCAGTGGCACTGACGATTGCAGATGGACGGAAGGCGGCTTCGCCGTGATCTGCGAAGCGACACTCTACAGACCCGGAACGAAATACTCGGAGACTTCCTTCGTCTACTACGATCCGACTTCCAAGACATATCAATACCACGCGGTTGACAGTTCAGGTGGAATAGAAACCAAGACGGGTACGGTGAACGGCGACGTGTGGACTTGGCTCGGGGAGAGCGTTTTTGCCGGGAAGCCGTATCACACCCGGTACATCATGAAGTTTGCTTCAAAGGACTCCTTTGAATACACCGATGAGTCGGGCGAAAGCGAAAGCTCCATGAAAGTGTTCGTGAGCGGAAAAGAGACTCGCGTCGCGCCCACCGAGCCCCCGAAATCGCAATCGGCGCAATGACCGGCGTTCAGTCATCAGTTCGGGGCTGGCCCACCTTATGCATTCGCAAGACTTTAGGCTGCCCACCCTTCGCGGTTTTCGAAGGGTGGGCACCACGGGCCTCGACCGCTTGGTTCCTGCGTATAGGCTCGGCAGATATCAAGGAAGTCCCCCGATGCCATCAGCGGGAGTTCCCACCTGTCGAAAAAGCGCGACATGTGGGGCAGCCTGGATCGTGGTGGCTGACATAACCGACAATATGGATTTAGGGGGTTAGTGTCGAGAGTTCGACGGGCTGACTAACCGGTAAAGGCTGGTTTGACGGTTACGATTCCTCGCCAAGGGCAGGCAAGAACCTACCAAGCCGCTCCCCGCCCGCCAAATGAAGGTTTCCGATGCGATTCGGAAAGAAAAAGTTGCTTTTTTGCAGGTGCCCAAAGTAATATGCAGCCAGGGAGCGCGACTGTAAGCGTTTCCGGTTCGAAACCCTGTACCGCCTGTTTTCCACAACTTCCTAAAATCGCTGTACAAGCTTTGGCGAAAAACTCGACGTGAGAGGTGACCCGGTTCGCCTCCATCCCGGTTCGGAGAGTTCAACATGGCGTGGTACGCGTACTGTCTTACCGAGCACCAAACCCTCCCAAATGGAACCCGCACTCGCCGCCCTTTCCTGTTAGAGGGCGTTCAAGGAGTGAACGGCGCTGCGGTTCTGAGCTATCCCAGTGGTGAATTCGCGGTGATCGTCAGCGAATATGACCACGCAGCCAGTGAATTGGACCAGAAGTCGGCGATCGAGCATGCACGGGTAGTGAGCAACTGTTTCCGCAATTCCACCGTCCTGCCATTCAAGTTCGGAACCATTTTCGACAGTGATGACGCGCTCCGCCAGGCCGTCCGGGTCAACCGGCGGGCTTTTGGGTTGAGCGTCGCCAAGCTGCGCGGAAAGTCCGAAATGCACATTAAACTGGTCGTCCGCGATGGCTCGCTGCGCGAGGCCATGATCGATATCGAACTGCCAGACACCGTCGGCGGCGACTACCTGTCGAAGCTGAAGGTGAAAGCCTCCCGCGAACGCGAACGCCAGACCAAGGCGCGCGCGCTGTCAGTCCAGGTGCACAAGCTGTTTAACCCGCTGGAGGAAGAAGTCAGCTGCAAGAAAGTCGCGCCCGAGGGCATGTTGATCGACATCGCCCACCTGATCGACTCCAAGAGCGTGGAAAAGTACCAGAACCGCTATTCGACCGCCGCCAAGCAATTGAAGAACTGCGAAGTGTCGGTAAGCGGACCCTGGCCTCCCTATCACTTTCTGCCAGGGAAGCTGCGCACCGTGGCTGGGAACAGCTAGAAGGTCGGCGCTAGATTACCGTTTCACCTGAGCCCATGGCTGGCCATAACCCGCCATGGGCTTGGTGTTTGATGGGCTTCTGCCTGCGGAAATGCTCGGTACCCATGTGCATTGAATATGCATTGTTCTGCACTTCCCTTTTTCCGCGGAATCGGTCCTGCACTATTCTTTGCATTCGGCTCCGCAAGTAAGTCCTTGCTTGTCATTTATTTACCTCGTGGGGCGATCGGGATCACACGGCTCTTGAGCTTTGGCGCGGCAAGTGCTTCTGTCAGGGGTAATAAAGAGGCCGCAAACTCTAGCAACATGACCTTCACTCGCATCGATTCTCCGCGTCACTACCCGAACCGTTCCGGCCGCCGGAACGGACACTTGCATCGCCTTTCCTGACTAGCCCACCAAATCCGTAGCCTCTTGAAACTTGGCCCCAGCAATGGGGCCATTTTTGTTGCCTTGGCGACGCTCAGCCGCAAAGCGGCGCAAGAGTGCAGCCCATGGCGCAAGCCGTGGGGAAGGCAAGTGTGAAGATCAGCAAGCCCGAAGGGGCGGAAGAGTTCCCACTGGCCATCAGAAACTGCTCAGGCGTCCGAGCTCAGCTTCTCTTTCGCCCCTCCGGGGCTGGTTCATTTGGGGCAGCTTACCCACGCCTTGCGCCGTGGGTTGGATTCTTGCGCCGCTTCGCGGCTGAGATCAGGCTCGGCGATTGACGGTACGTGTGCGTCCGGCTAACATGGCCTCTCGCATGATTGGGCAAAGATGATCGGGCAGACCATATCCCACTACAAGATTACGGGGAAGCTGGGCGGCGGCGGCATGGGCGTCGTCTATAAGGCCGAGGACACGCGCCTGCACCGCACTGTCGCGTTGAAATTTCTGGCCGAGGATTCGGACAAAGATCCTGCCGCTCTCGAGCGCTTCCGGCGCGAAGCTCAAGCCGCATCCGGGCTGAATCACCCTAATATTTGCACGATCTATGACATTGGCGAAGAAGGCGGAGCCGCCTACATCGTCATGGAATATATCGACGGGCAGACGCTCAAGCATCGCATCGAGGGCAAAGCGATGCGGCTGAACGAAGTGCTCGAGCTGGCGGTGCAGGTCGCCGATGCGCTGGATGCGGCGCACGCCCAGGGGATTATCCATCGCGACATCAAGCCGGCCAATATTTTTGTGACTCGCAGCGGGCAGGCGAAGGTTCTGGATTTTGGTTTGGCGAAATACACCGCCGAAGCGCAGTCGAAGCACTCGGGCGTCACCAGTTCCATGCCCACGGCGCCCCATGTCGACGCCTTGACCAGCCCGGGCACGGCGATGGGAACGATCGCTTATATGTCGCCCGAGCAGGCCATGGGCGAGGAACTCGATCGGCGCACTGATCTGTTTTCTCTGGGGATTGTTCTCTACGAAATGTCCACGGGGCGGCCGGCGTTTTCCGGACCGACCAGTGCCGCGGTGTTCGATGCGATTCTCAATCGCGCGCCTGCACCTGCGTTGAAACTCAATCCGCAACTTCCAGCGCGCATGGAAGAGATTCTCGATAAGGCGCTGGAGAAAGATCTGAAGCTGCGCTACCAGACAGCCTCCGATCTGCGGGTTGACCTGCAGCGCTTGAAGCGGCAGACGGAATCGCAATCGAGCTCGAAGGCCACGGCCCAGGCCGACGCGCCCGTGTCTGCCAAGGCTTCAGCATCCAGCGCGCCTGCGAGCCGCTGGTGGATTGCCGCGGCGGTGTTGGGAATCGTCGCGATTGCGCTGATTGCCGGAGCTTATGTTCTGGGAAAACGCGAAGGGCTGGCAGCCAGCATTATGCCGCCGACCTATCACCAGCTGACTTTTCGCGGCGGCACCATTCGCATGGCGCGTTTTGCTCCCGAAGGAAAGAACATCGTCTACAGCGCGGCCTGGGAAGGAAATCCGATCGAGCTGCTGGTGACGCGGCCTGAAAGTCCTGAGTCTCGCCCGTTTGGACTTACGGGCGCTGAAGTATTGTCGATCTCGTCGCAAGGCGACATGGCGGTTTTACTGAACAGCCACAACGTCGATCCCTACATCAATGAGGGCACGCTGGGCCGAGTGCCGCTGGGCGGCGGAGCTCCCCGCGAAGTACTGGAGAAAGTTCAGTGGGCTGACTGGTCGCCTGATGGCACGAACTTCGCAGTAGTGCGCGAGGTTGGCGGCTTGAGCCGGGTTGAGTATCCCATCGGAAAAGTTCTGTACGAGACCGGGGCGTGGCTCAGCCATCCGCGAGTGAGTCCCAAGGGAGATTTCATCGCGTTCATTGAGCATCCGGTTCGCCGCGACGACGCAGGATCGATTGCAGTCGTCGACCTTGCCGGGAAGAAGAAGACTTTGTCGACCGGGTGGGAGACGGCCTGGGGCTTGGGGTGGTCGCCGACTGGGAATGAAGTGTGGTTTTCCAGCACGCGGCTGGGCTATGGACGTTATCTTTCCGCAGTAACCCTGTCGGGAAGCGAACGGCTGCTGGCGCGGGAGCCGGGGACGCTGACGCTGCAGGATGTAGCCCGCGACGGCCGCATGCTCATAACGCGCGATGTGCCCCGGGTGGGTATGGTCGGTATGGCTGCGGGGGCCAGTAAGGAACGCGATCTCTCCTGGATGGACTGGTCGGCGCCGAAGGATTTGTCGGCCGACGGAAAAAACCTGCTGTTTGTGGAATCGGGCGAAGCGGGGGGAGAGAACTATTCCAGCTATCTGCGTGGGACCGATGGGTCGCCTGCGGTCCGGCTGGGTGATGGGCTGAGTTTTGCGCTGTCGCCCGATCAGCGATGGGTTTTGTCGGGGTTGCCCAAGCCGCCGGTGCAATTCGTTCTGCTGCCGACCGGCGCGGGAGAATCCCGCTCGCTGAGCCATGATCAGATCAATCGACTTTGGGCGCGGTGGTTTCCCGACGGGAAGCAGATTTTGTTTTCGGGCGACGAGCCGGGCAAAGGCGTGCGGCTTTATGTGCAGGATGTAAACGGTGGCGCTCCGAAGGCCATCACCGGCGAAGGCGTGAACGGCAGCCTGATCGCAATTTCTCCCGACGGCAAACAGGTCGCGCTGATCGGCCCCGATCAAAAGCCTTCGCTGCTAACGGTGGACAGTGGCGAGATTCGGCCAATTCCCGGCCTCGAAGCGGGAGAAGCTCCCATCGGGTGGACGGGCGACGGCCGCTCACTGTTCGTTTACCGGCTTGGCGAAGTTCCCGCTACGGTAAGCCGATTGGACCTGGCCACGGGCCACAAGCAACTCTGGAAAAAACTCGTTCCTCCTGATGTCTCCGGCGTGACCGACATTAGTTCGGTTCTCATCACTCCCGATGGCAACAACTACGTGTACGAATACGGTCGGACGCTCTCCGATTTGTATCTGGTGAACGACCTCAAATAATTTCGCCGAGTGACTTTCGCGAGGTAACTTCGCCAAATCGTTCGGCGGCTGGTTCAGTATCACCCGTTACCGTCGCGGAACGCTGTCCACACTTCGATTCACTCTCCGGCTAAACTGGTGTACGGTTGGAGGCGATTAACAAAGCCTGACGCTCGGCAAGAGGGCCGAACCATAATGCCTGTGCACCAAGAACTTCTGCAGGAGTTTCAGGACTTTGCGAAAAGCGCTCCCACGGCCAAGTCCGTGATGGAGCTGATCTGCCGGCGTCTGCATGAAAAGATGACGCGCTACAACTGGGTCGGCTTTTATCTGGTCGACCCGACCGATTCCGGCGTCCTGCTGATCGGACCTTTTGTGGGCAGTTTTACGCCCAACCCGCGCATCCCCCTGAATAGCGGACTCTGTGGGGCGGCGGCCCGCACTGGGCAGACCGTGGTGGTACACGACGTCAGCAAAGATCCGCGTTATCTGGCAGGATCGCCGCTGGTGAAGGGTGAGGTTGTCGTGCCCATTTTCGTGAAGGGCAAGCTTGAGGCGGAGCTCGATATTGAGAGCTATTTCACGAATGCGTTTACGGAACCGGATCAGGTCTTTATCGAGGCCTGCGCCGGCTTGGTTGCGAAGTTTATGGGGAAAGCCTAGTGCGGTAAAGCTAACGCTCGCGGCGCGCACTCGTAAAGAATTGTTTTGCGTTCCACGATGAAAAATGCAATCCTCTCCGCGGAGAAAACCAACCGTGTGTTTTTCAGCAACAGCGAACTTTGTCGGCAGCGCGGCTCTGGGCGCCGTCGGCGTGGTTACGCTGACCAGGGTGAAGCATCGGCGCGAACTTCTGTTTGCGGCGCTGCCGGCGCTCTTCGCCATTCATCAGTTCATTGAAGGCTTCGTCTGGCTGGGGCTGGATGGGATTCTGTCGCCCACGGTGGCGCATGACATGGGCGCGGCGTTCATGCTGTATGCGCAGGGATTATTGCCATTTTTGTTGCCGCTCAGCGTGATACTGTTCGAGCCAACCGCAGCGGCCCGACAGCGGATGCTGCCGTTCCTCATAATCGGCGGCGCCACAACGCTCTATATATTGTGGGCGCTGACGGCGTTCCCGTTGCAGCTGTTCGTCATAGGAAACAGCATCGTGTACATCAATCAAGCGACCAACAATACCGCAGTTGGACTTCTCTATGTGATCGCGACTTGTGGCTCGCTATTCTTTTCGAAGATCAAAATGATGGTGCTGTTCGGCGCGGCGAATCTGGTGATATTGCTGGTGGTCATGGCGGTCAAGCGTTACGCCTTCACGTCGTTATGGTGCGCGTACGCGGCGGTCGCGAGTGTGATTATTCTCGCTTATTTCTGGAAAAGCCATGCCAGCCGACCTTTCGCCTACGCTTAGAAATTATTCCGCAAGAAATCGCGACAGACGGAACGTGCTTGCCGAGCAGTGGTTCAGTTTACTTTCTCTTTTGCGTCATCCCTCCCCATGTACCATTTTCAGGGAGATCCCTCTCTCCGCTTGAAAAACGGCTTCGCTCGGGATGACGCCACGATTGATGATTCAAGCCGAGCGGTGAAATTACTCCGCGTTCTCTGGCAATGCCATGCGGCGCGGATTCTCGAACAGACGCGCTGTGACGGCCCCGAAAATGAAGCCGCCGATGTGGGCGAGGTACGCTACGCCTCCGCCCTGCACCTGAGCGACGGAGCCGGCACTGAAGAGTTGCGTGAGAAACCAAAACCCGATCAGCAGCGCGGCCGGAATGAATGTGACTTTCACGAAGATAAAGATGATTAATAGCGAGCGGATCCGGTCGCGCGGGTAGGTCACGATAAAGGCGCCCATCACCGCGGCAATGGCGCCGCTGGCGCCCAGGTTCGGCACCGTCGAATGCGGACTGGCCGCGACCTGGGCCAGCATGGCCACCAGTCCACCCACTAGATAGAAAATCAAATATCGCCCGCGGCCCATCGCGTCTTCGATCTCCGGGGCGAAGGCCCACAAGAAAATCATGTTGCCGATGATGTGCGACCAACTGGCGTGCATGAACATCGCGGTCAGAATTGTGATCCAGTGATGGCCGGAAACGATCTGGGCGGGGATCACCGACCACGCGGTCACGAACGCGTCGCCACCCATCAGCTCACGCAGGAAGACGAAAGCATTCATCAGGATGATGAAGATGGTGACGACGGGGACGCGAGTTGGACGGCGAGTTACGTCGCCGAGCGGGATCATGCCTCCCATTCGGGGTTCCTCCATTGTTCGTTCAACGGGACGAGCGAGCGCGTCGGTCGGCACCCGCTGGAGCATCAAGCACCGAGCATCGATCGCAGAGCTAAACGCCGAACCCAAAACATGAACTAGCGAAAAGCTATGCCGCCGCGGTCGTCGCCTTGCGCACTGCCAATGACATCATGACGCGTGACGCGCCGCTGATGATCATGCTCACGCCGACCAGAGTGCCGATCGCCCAAGCGGTGCTCGACGGCCAGTGCACGTAGATCATCGCTCCCAGCAGGAGAGTGATGATGCCGTCGATCAAGACCCAGCTCGAACCGCCCAGAGAGCGCAGCTTGAAATACAGAATAATCTGCAGGACGCCTTCGATCAGGAAAAGCAAGGCTAGCACTAATGTAAGTGACGCCACGCCGAGTACGGGATGGATGATCAGGTAGGCGCCGAAGAACAGATAGGCCAGCCCCACCAGTAGCTTCCAGATCATGCTGCCGGCGCCGTGCGTGCGAACGCCGAGCATGATGTGAACGACGCCGGCCAGAACGATCAGCCAGGCGATGAGAATGTTGACGGCAACGGCGGCGAGAAACGGCGAACCAATCGCAACCATGCCAAAGATGATGAGCAGAACTCCCCACAAGATTGACAACGTCGAAGCCTGCCGCGCAATGTCGGCCGGACTGTGTTGTGCCATGTAGTCCTCCTGGGAAAGGCGGAGCCATCCTATCGCAAAAAGGGAATTGTTAGAAGCTCGCAAAATTTTGGGTGGTCTGTTGTATCCCCTCCGCGCCCTCGTCAGATACACTGACCAACGACCATGACGATCGCATTTCTTCGCTCTATCCTGATGTACCCCGTTTTCTACTTGCTCGTATTTCTCACTACGCCACAGCTCATCGGGGCCCAGAATCCGCAGCCGAAAAACGCGCCCGTTCCGTTCATGACGCCGCCCCGGCCGTCAAAGGCGGATGGGGACAACTTCCCTCCTCAGTTGCTCGAGGAACTTTCCACGATCAAGAGCGCGGCACTCTCCGATGACTACGCTTACCGGGAGGTCGCTCACTTGACCGAGAACATTGGCCCGCGGATGAGCGGGTCGCTGCAGGCCAAGGCAGCCGTCGATTACGTCGCCGGCGAATTGCGGCAGCTCGGGTTGGAGGTTCATCTGGAAGAAGTCAAAGTTCCGCACTGGGTGCGCGGAGCGGAAAGTGCGGAGCTGACTGAATACGCGGGTCAGGCCGCCGGCACGGCGCAGAAGGTGGTTCTCACGGCGCTGGGCGGAAGCTCATCGACGCCAGCCGAGGGCATTACGGCGGACGTGGTTGTGGTCAACAATTTCGACGAACTGAAAGCCCTGGGTCATGCCAAAGTCGCGGGCAAGATTGTCCTGTTCAATGAAATTTTCGATAAGCAGAAAGCCGCGGGCGGAATGGCGTTTATGGCTTACGGGGAAGCGGTGCGCTATCGCGGAACCGGCCCCAGGGCTGCGGCTGAACTGGGGGCTGTGGCCGCCTTGGTGCGCTCGGTGGGCAATGCGGACTTTCGCTTGCCGCACACGGGGTTCAGCTTTCCCGCCGGCATTCCAGCGGGGGCCGTCACCGCCGAAGATGCCGACCTGATTGCGCATCTTTTCGCGCAGGGGAAAGTCCGCATGCGGCTTACTCTGACACCCCAGAAACTTCCTGATGCAACTAGCTACAACGTCATCGCCGACCTGAAGGGCAGCGAACATCCTGAGCAGCTTGTCGTCGTCTCGGGACACCTTGATTCCTGGGACTTGGGCACGGGCGCCATCGACGACGGCGCTGGGGTCGTGGTCGCCATGGAGACGGCCGAGATTCTACAGAAACTGCATCTGCGCCCCAAGCGTACGCTGCGCGTGATTGCCTGGATGGACGAGGAGAATGGCGGCGCGGGCAGCGATACGTATACCAAGGATCATTCCGCCGAATTCACGAACCACGTGGCCGCGATTGAAAGCGATTCCGGCGCGGCTCATCCGCTCGGTTTCGAGGTCAAGATGAGCCCGCACGCAGCCGAACTGCTGCGGCCGGCACTCGAAATTCTGGAAAGCTTCGGAGCCAATGCGGTGCAGCCCAGCAGTTATCCGCCGGGAGCCGACATTGCAGCCATG
This sequence comes from uncultured Acidobacteriota bacterium, assembly GCA_963758005.1. Lineage (GTDB taxonomy): Bacteria > Acidobacteriota > Terriglobia > Terriglobales > Acidobacteriaceae > Sulfotelmatobacter. The sequence continues at coordinate 334,744 of CAVWTR010000012.1, read as the reverse complement.
TCGGAATCTGGCGTGCCCGCGCTCGGCCTGCTGCAGGACGGGCGGACCTACTTTAATTACCATCACACCGCCGCGGACACACTGGACAAAATTGTGCCCGCCGAGTTGCGGGAGAACGCGGCCGCCATGGCGGTGATGGCCTACGCGCTGGCCACCATGAAAAATCCGCTGCCGAGGTAGGAGTGTGAGACGGCTTATCTACAGTGTGCCCCGGTTGACGCATCTTAATTTGCGCGCTTATGATCTTGGTTTGGCCTTAGCGCCACGGACGCCTCCGCAACGGGGCGTCCGCAGAGTTTAATGCGCCGATTTTGATAACGAGCGAAGTGACTTATGGATAAGAAGAAGTTGGAAGCATTCAAGAAACGTTTAGAGACGCGGCAGCAGGACTTGCGCCGCACTGTGAACCGGAATCAGGCCGACGGCCGTTCTGCCGACGAAGATACGGCGCAGGACATCGCCGACCGCGCCGCCAGTTCCTATACCAAGGAATTCCTGTTCAGCCAGAGCAACAACGATCGCCAAACTTTGCAGATGGTCGACAAGGCTCTCGCCCGAATTCGCGAAGGCAGCTTCGGCGAGTGCATCCACTGCGGCAACGAGATCAATGCCAAGCGCCTGGAAGCTGTCCCCTGGACGCGGCACTGCATCGAATGCCAGGAAAAGCTGGAGCAGGGATTGCTGGAGGAAGCTCCGCGGTAAGAGCTACGTACGGATTCGTCACGACAAGACGCCGCCGGGAAATCGGCGGCGTTCGTGTTTTTGGGAAGTAGCGACGCCATCCCGGCGCGGCATGCGAAGGCTGCACGCCTTCACGTTTAAGGATCTAATTCGCCGGCTTCTTCGCTTCTTCATCCGCTGCTTCGGCTCCCGGCATCAAGTTCTTCAGCGGAGCCTTGCGCTGATCTTCCAGTTCCGGATGCGGCAGCGGTTTGCGGGGGAGCATCTGGTCGCGCATTGCGGTGTTGTAGACGAAGATCGCTTCCACCACTGCCGCCTGCGCCAGGTCTTCTCCTTGCAGACGTTCATACACATCCATGTTCGAGTGGTGGGTGCGCGCGCCGTAGTCCAGCTGATCCTGAATGAACTGGAATCCCGGCACTCCCACCGAGTCGAACGCTTCGTGGTCGGTGCCGCCGGTGTTGCGCATGGTGATTGTGCTTACGCCGAGGTCGCTCAAGGGAGCGATCCATTGCTGAAAGATGGGACCGACCGCGGCGTTTTCCTGCAGATAGATGCCGCGGACTTTCCCGGTTCCGTTGTCCAGGTTGAAGTATCCGGAAATTTTCTGCTGCTCCGGTTTCAACTCGACCGGACCGGCTGGCTTGCGCAGAAAGTCCGGCAGCTTCACCTGGTCGGGCGCGGTCGATAGCGGGACATATCCGAAGTGTTGTTTGACGTAACCGTACGAGCCGAATTCGCCTTGTTCTTCGCCCGTCCACAAGCCGACGCGGATGGTGCGGCGCGGCTGCACATGCAAAGTATTGAGAATGCGCATCACTTCCATAGCGACAATCGTGCCCGCGCCGTTATCGGTCGCGCCGGTTCCGGACGCCCACGAATCCAGGTGGCCGCCGACCATCACGACTTCATCTTTCAGCTTAGGATCAGTGCCGGGAATTTCGGCGATGGTGTCGAAGCCGTGCTCGTGATCGCCAGTGAATTCTGCTTCCACATCCATTTCAACCGAGACCGGCACGTTCGCTTTCAGCAGCCGGTACACGCGGCCGTAATTTTCGATTGCCATCACTACAATCGGAAGCGGCTCGGCATGTTCGCGCTGATACGTAAACCAGCCGAGTCCGGCTCCGCCATCGTCAAAGATCGTCCCGCCGGAACCACCGTTGTTGCGGCCATCGCGGCTTGGAGTCACGATTCCCAGGGCATGCTCGGCTGCGAAAAACTGTCCGGCCTTTTCGCGGAATTCCAGGCTCTTGATGAAGGTCGCGAAAAAATCCTCCTGCGGCCCGATGTGTACTGGATATTCGGTGAGCGTCTTCAGATTGGCATCGTCGCGGCGCTCGAACAACGGCTTGTCGACCGGCTTCACGTCGCGCATCTCGCCGAAGAAAACGATCTTGCCCGCCAGCTTGCCTTTGTACTTTTCGAGACCTTTCTCATCTTTGGCGTCGACCCAAATCGCGCGCCCGTTGACCGGCCCGCGGCTCGACGCCGACCAGGGCAGCGCCTGCGCAATAAACACGGCCGTGTCGGGCGCCGACATGCGAACCCATGTGTTCAGCTGCCGCCAGCCCATGCCAAACTCGCCCCAGTCTTCGAGGTGGGCGTTGCTGCATCCCATGGCGGTAAGCTGGTCGCGCGTCCACGCATTGGCGCGCTGCAGGTTGGGTGAACCGGTCAGCCGCGGCCCAATTCCATCCGCCAGCGCCGAGCCGAATTCCATCACATGCGAGTGCGAAAGCCCCTCTTCGCGGATGCGCTGGTACATGGTCAGGTCGAGAGTTTCGGTCGCGGGCTGCGGTAGTTCATAGGAAGGCTTCGTGGCTTCGTCGGCCTTCGCGTCTTTGGATTTTTTGTCGGCCGCAGAAGAGGAAAAGCTGAGGCACAACAGAAGAGCAAAAGTTGAGAACAGTAATTTACGTGATGGCATTTTCCTGATTTCTCCCCTCAGAACGGAAAGCGCAGACTAGCAGAAAGGCCGGGCCTTGTTAAAGGTGAAATCGCAGTGTGGATTCCAGAGTGAAGCGCGACAACTCTTCACAGATGTTTATTGTTTCGTCTGGAAATCGACCGGCATGCGTGATACGTAACATCGAGGTCGGCTGGTTTGTAGAACGAGTGAACATGGCGTCGAGGTCCGTGGTACCCACCTGTCGAAAATCGCGACAGGTGGGGCAGCCGACGTTGTGGTGCTGCAGACCTGTGCCACGCCGATACCTCTTTTGACGCCCACTTTTCCCCCTGTTAAACTAGTGGTTTGTCTTAATAATTCAACCAGCCCACCGTCTTAATCAGAAGGGAAGTCCGTGCGCGCAGAAACCCGCCATCAACTGAAACAGGATGCCTTTAGCCGTGTCACCATTGACGCCGCCGAAAAAACGGCGCATTGGACGGTTGAACATCGCTCGACCGTAACCATTTCCGTCGTGGCCGCCGTGGTCGTCCTCGCGGCCGTGATTGGCGGATGGTATTACCTTAGCGCCCAGGACGAAAAGGCCAGCCTCGACCTGGCGGTCGCCGTGCGCACCATGACCACGCAGTTGCGCCCGGCGGGGGCGCCCGAGCAGCCTGACTTTCCGACTTTCACTTCGGCCAAAGAGCGCGCGCAGGCGGCGCAGAAAAAATTCGAGGCGATCGTCGACAAGTATCCGCACACCCGCACTGCTGACATGGCGCATTATTTTGTGGGAGTGACTGCGGCTGACTTGTCAGACAACACCGCAGCCGAACGCAATTTCAAAGATGTGGCGTCCGTCGGAAACCGCGAAGTTTCGTCCGTTGCCAAGTCTGCCCTGGCCTCGCTCTACGCTCAGACCAACCGCGTAAAAGAAGCGGTCGCGCTTTGCCAGGAACTGATCAACAAGCCGACCGCGTCGGTCAGCAAAGTTTCCGCGCAGTTGCAGTTGGCCGAGATCTACCAGAACTCCAATCAGCCGCTCGATGCCAAGCGTCTCTACGAGCAGGTCAAGAAAGAAAACCCCAGCACCGAAGCCGGACAGATCGCCACGGAGAAGTTGTCAGCACTGAAATAAAGGCCGAGAGATCGGCCCGTTCTGGCCTGCGGTCACACCTGATTTTGTTCGTCCCTGATTTTGTTCGTCCCGCCATTTCCCTTTTTCCATAGGTTGAGTACCATGTTGTCCAGTCTCCAAACTCCACGGCTGGACTTGCGACCGAATCCTAATGGCAGACATCACACTCCGCGTCAACGGCAGCGAAAAGAAAGTCAGCGTCTCTCCGGAAACCCCGCTGCTCTGGGTTCTCCGCGATACTCTCGAACTCACGGGAACGAAATTCGGATGCGGCGCTGGATTGTGCGGCGCCTGCACGGTGCACGTCGAGGGCAGCCCAATTCGCTCGTGCTCAACTCCGGTTTCACAAGTAGCGGGCAAGAGCATAACCACGATCGAGGGTCTTTCGGCGAACGGGCTGCACATTTTGCAACAGGCCTGGATCGCGGAGGAAGTCCCGCAATGCGGCTATTGCCAGACTGGGCAAATCATGTCGGCCGCGGCCCTGCTGGCGAAGACTCCCCAGCCCACTGACGATCAAATCACGGCGGCAATGAATGGCAACCTCTGCCGCTGCGGAACCTATGAACGGATTCGCAAGGCGATCCATCGTGCCGCGGGCAATGGGGGCGCGCGATGAGCCCCCTATCCCGCCGAGAATTTGTAGCCGCTGGAGTCGCGGCTGGAGCTGGCCTTGTAATCGGCTTCTATCTGCCGCATAAATCTAGTTCGCAGCAAGAATTTTTCTCGCCGAATGCGTATTTGCGTATCACTCCCGACAACAAAGTTACGATCGTGGTCGCGCGCTCCGAGATGGGACAGGGCGTGCGCACCGCGCTGCCTATGATCCTGGCCGAGGAACTCGAGGCCGATTGGAAGCAGATCGAAATCGAGCAGGCGGGCGCCAGCACCCTGTTCGGCGACCAGACCACGGGAGGCAGCGCGAGCATCCGCACCACTTGGGATCCAATGCGCAAAGCCGGCGCGGCGGCGCGCGAGATGCTGATCTCCGCCGCGGCTTTGACGTGGAACGTTCCGCGTTCTTCGTGCGCCGCGGACAGCGGTCGCATCAAGCATGCCACGACCAACCGCAGTCTGAGCTACGGAGAGCTTGTCGGCAAGGCAGCGACGCTGCCGATTCCGACCGACGTTCCTCTGAAGCAGAGTAAAGATTACAAGATCGTCGGGCAGCGGCTGCCGCGCATTGATTCGCCGGCCAAGGTAAAAGGCGAAGCGATTTTCGGCATCGATTATCGTTTGCCTGGCATGAAGTTCGCGGTGCTGTCGCGATGTCCAACGATTGGCGGAAAGGTCTCGTCGTTCGACGACAAGGACTCGAAGAAGATTTCTGGCGTGAGTTACGTGGGAAAGATCAGCGACTCGGCGGTCGCGGTGGTAGCCGACAGTGTGTGGGGATCGATGGAAGGCCGCCGCGTGCTCAACGTCACCTGGGATGACGGGCCGAATAAGGACTTGAATACCGCGGCAGTCATGGCGTCGTTGAAGCAGGGCGCGTCGAAGAAAGGTGCGAGTTTGTATTCGGCTGGTGAACCCGCCAAGGCTTCAGGACGGCGCATCTCTGCCGAATACGCTTTGCCCTTCATGGCGCATGCGCCCATGGAACCGGGCAACTGCACGGCGCATTATCAGGGTACGAAGTGCGAACTGTGGGCGCCAACGCAGGTTCCGCAGGACTGCCGCGATTCGGTAGCAACGGCGATAGGACTCGATCCGGATCAAGTGAAGGTGAATGTCACGCTCATGGGCGGGGGTTTCGGTCGGCGTCTCGAACACGATTATGCGGTCGAAGCAGCGCTGGTATCGAAGGCGATCAGCGCTCCGGTGAAAGTGATCTGGACGCGCGAAGATGACATGCGATTCTCGACCTACCGGCCCGCGAGCCTGCATCAGCTTTTCGCGGTAGTGGATGGACAGGGATATCCGGTGGGACTCACGCATCGCATCATCGCGCCCTCGATCAGTGGACAGAAGGGGCAGCCGGGGCCGAATGGAGTCGATCCCGATCTGCCCGATGAGGCTGGGCCAGTGTACGGAATTTCTAACTATTCGCTCGAGTACGTGATGACAGAGACGCCCGTGCCTCTTGGTTGGATGAGGTCGGTGTACGCGCTGCAAGCGGCGTTTGCCCTGGAAAGTTTCATCGACGAACTCGCGGTGGCGGCGGGGAAAGATCCGCTGCAGTACCGGCTTCATCTGCTGGCGAAAGATCAGGACCTGGCATACTTCACTACGACATGGAAAACCGCGCGCATGCGCGGCGCTCTGCAACTGGCCGCCGAGAAAGCGGGATGGGACAAGCCGCTTCCGGCGGGACGCTATCGCGGGATCGCGTGCTTCGGCTGTTTCGCTTCCTACGCAGCCGAGGTAGTCGAGATCACGATGGAGAACGATCAGCCGCGCGTGCACCGGGTTGTGGCGGTGGTCGACTGCGGGCAGGTCGTGAATCCAAGCATTCTCGAACAACAGATTCAGGGCGGAATCGTCTACGGACTCGCCAACGCCTTGCGCGCGAAGATCACAATTGAGAAGGGACGCGTCGTGCAGGGAAACTTTGACGACTATGCCCCACTGCGGATGAGCGAAACGCCGGCGGTCGAAGTTTACGCGGTACCGAGCACGGACGTTCCGACAGGAATCGGCGAGCCGTCGGTGCCGCCAGTCGCTCCAGCGCTGTGCAACGCAATTTATGCGGCCACGAAAAAGAGGATTCGCGCGTTGCCGATTCTCAGCTAGTCCTCACTGTCAGGAGTCATTCATGATTCGCAGGTTGATCGCTGTCGTTTTATTTCTGACTTCGGCATTGTTGGCGCAGACTCAGACCGCTCCGCAGTTGTCGTCGGTTCCGGCCGTGCGGCTGGCGCATATTCGCCACGGCATCAATCTGAGTGGATGGTTCGCGCAGGTCTACGATTCCAAGGGATACACCAAGGAGCATCTGCAGACGTGGACCACGGCGTCCGACATCGCGCTGATCAAGTCCATGGGATTCGATCATGTGCGGCTCAGCGTGAATCCACAGCCCTTCATGGATGCGGGCCGGCGCGGCGGCAGAGACGAATATTTCGGGTATCTCGACGCTGCCATAAAAATGATTCTCGACGCTGGTTTGGCCGTCGAACTCGACATGCATCCCGACTCTGACTTCAAGGCGCGGCTGGCCAAGGAAGACGACTTCGTCGAGCGCTTCACCGATTTCTGGCGCACCGTGGCGCAACACTATTCTTCGTGGGACCAGGACCGCGTTTTTTTCGAGATTCTCAACGAGCCGGAAATGCGCGATGCTTACCGATGGTATGGAGTCGAAAATAAGATCGCGGTTGCGATTCGCCAGGCCGCGCCCGGGAACACGATTATTGCTGCCGGCGCGCGCTGGGATGACGACGATGACATGGTGTTTCTGGAGCCGCTGCGCGATCCCAACGTTATTTATGTTTTCCATTTCTACGAGCCGCATATTTTCACTCACCAGGGCGCGACTTGGGGCTCGTACTACTGGCACTGGCTTAAGGGATTGCATTATCCGTCGAATCCGGAAAATGCAACGCAGGTGGCCGCTGCCGTACCCGAAGCGGCTGAGCGTATGCAGGTGATTCGCTACGGGCAGGACCACTGGGATGCGTCGCGTGTCGAAGCGGAAATCAATCAGGCGGCGGACTGGGCCAAGCAGCGCAACGTGCCGCTGATCTGCAATGAGTTTGGAGTGCACCGTCCCTACGCAGATCCGCAGGACCGCGCCCGTTGGATTACCGACGTCCGCACCGCGCTCGAGCACCATGGCGTTGGCTGGGCTATGTGGGACTACTCCGGAAACTTCGGTGTGGTCACGAAAGAAGATGGGAAGACCACGCCGGATGAGATCACGGTAAAGGCACTCGGCCTGAAGATGCCTGCGGAACGATAGCTGAGCGCATCTTTTGGGACCTTGGTCGCAACCGGAACTTATCTCACTGTGCCGGTGTCTAACTCGAAATTGCTGCGGAGTCTTGGCGCGTCTGGACATTTCGCTTCGCGAGGTGACCCATGCTCGAAGCCGTGCACCTTACCAAGCGATACGCTTCTTTGCCGGCGTTGCAGGATCTGTCATTCTCGCTGCGGCCGGGCCAAGTTCTCGGGTGCCTCGGCCCGAACGGTTCGGGCAAGAGCACGACGGTAAAGATGCTGACCGGACTGCTCGAACCCACGCGTGGGGTGGTGCAGTTCAACGGTCACAACATTCAAGACGACCTGACGGCTTACCGCAAGCGCCTGGGGTACGTTCCAGAAGAAGCTCATCTGTATCCGTATTTGACCGGATGGGAGTATCTGGAGCTGATCGGAACTCTGCGCGGGATGCCGCGTCATGACCTCGAAAGAAAGATTGATTCCCTTCTCGAGTTGTTCTCGCTGCATCCCAACCGGCATACCAGCATTGGTTCTTATTCGAAGGGGATGCGGCAGCGCGTTCTGCTGATCGCCGCGATTATGGACAATCCTGAGATCTTCATTTTCGACGAGCCGCTGTCAGGGCTCGACGTAACCTCCGCTCTGATTTTCAAGAACCTGGTGCAGACGTTAGGTCAGCAGGGCAAACTCGTTTTCTACTGCTCGCACGTGCTGGAAGTCGTGGAAAAAGTTTGCTCTGACGTGCTGATCCTACGCAAAGGAGTTGTGATCGCGCAGGATTCCGTGGCGAATATCGGGCAGATTCTGGGCCAATCGCTGGAGAACACGTTCTTACACCTGGTCGACGACGTGGACACGATGAGCGTGGCCCGCGACATTGTGAGCGTGATGAAGGCCGCATAGTGAAGGTGAGAGCCGCATGATCACTGCAGTCGTCGACGCTTTCTGGCGCGCATGGGCCGACCATCGCAAACGTCCGTTCTGGCGGATGGTTCAGCTCTTCGTCGACCGCATTTTCCGCGGAGGCGGCGACGCCGATACCGAGGGGCTCGACCTCGGCGTCGGCCTGGTGCTCACGCTGTTGGCCATGCCCGGCGGATTCGTCTCCCTATTGCTGCTCAACAAGTATGGAACGTTTTTGCAATGGCTGCGAGGAAACACCAACGTGGATCCGTTGCTGGTGGCGCTTCCTGATGAATACTTCTTCATTGTCCTTTCCATGACCGTGACGGGCGCGGTTGCGGTTTGGCGATGGGACGCCATTTTTCCCGATCGCCGCGACTACATGAACTTGGTGCCGCTGCCCATCTCGACGCGGACTATTTTCTTCGCGAATCTGGTCGCAGTATTTTTCCTGGTGGGATTGATCGCATTCGACGTCAACGCGGTGTCGTGCATCCTGTTCCCCGCAGTCGTGGGAGCGACGCAAAGCAAGTTCCTGTTCTTCGCGAAATTTGCGGTGGTGCACGCGGTCGGTGTAATACTGGCGAGCGTTTTCGCGTTCTTTGCGGTGTTCGCTGTTCTGGGTTTGCTGATGGCGGTGCTGCCTCCGCGCGCCTTCAGGCGAGTCTCGACTTACGTTCGCGGCATCGTGGTGATTTACCTGGTCGCGCTTCTCTGCACTACCGCCGCAGTTCCGGACGCGCTACGACGGGGAAATGGAACTGTACCCTCGTGGACATTCGTAATGCCGTCGTGCTGGTTTCTGGGTCTGTGCCAGTTTTGGCGCGGACGCGCGGGTCCAGTGCTCGCGGAGTTATCCAGGCTGGCCATCCCCGGAGTCGCAGCCGTGGTAGCGATTGCACTTTGTGCTTACGCGGTGGGCTACCAGCGCCACTTTGTGCGCATTGCGGAGATCGCCGATACCACCGCGAGTGCACGCGTTTTTCGCACTTCGCGGCTGGGCCTTCTGCTGGATCGCCTGGCGCTACGCACTCCGTTCCAGAGAGGCTGCTTTCGTTTTGTATGCAGAACCTTGCTCCGCAGCGAGGCGCACCGCTTGGTTCTGACCGCCGTTGGCGGACTCAGCTTAGTTCTGGCCTCTCAGGCTCTGATGGATGCGTTTGAGGGCGCGAAATCGTGGCGTAAGGCTGCACTGTCGCCGGACGCGCTGTCGATCCCGTTTATTCTTTCCTTCCTGGTGATTGTTGGTCTCCGGCTCGTCTTCGAACTTCCGGTGGAGTTGCGCTCCAACTGGATATTCCAGTTGATGCTCGACCAGGACGGAGAAGAGTGCGAATCTCTGGCGCGAAAGGTGATGCTAATTCTGGTGTTGCCGTGGCTGCTGATCGTCACATTTCCTGTCTACGCTTACCTCGAAGGCTGGGTTGTCGCCGGCCTGCACACGTTGCTCGTGACCACATGGGCTGTATTGTTGACGAACATCCTCCTGATTCGCTTCCACAAGCTGCCCTTCACGTGCACCCTGCCGGTGTTCAAGCAACATTCCTTCGTTACCCTTTTATCGGTCTGCTTCGGGTTTCTTCTCTACGCTGTTTCGACGCCAGAGTTCGAAGCGTCGGCTCTGGCCGAGCCGGTGCGGATGAGCAGCCTTGTGCCCGTTGCGGTGGTGGCGTGGTATATCCCGCATCGTCTCGCGAAGAACACGATCGATATCGAGAAAAAACTGATTTTCGAAGAGCCTCCCCCGCGGACGGTTGAGGGGCTGGGACTCGGGGATTACGTCCGCTAGTGGTTCACAATGCACCCAGCCATTTCACCGGAAAGCGAGCTGCGAGGGCGTTGGCCAGGCGCTCGTCGGCGGTAATCAAGTCTGCTTTGGATTGAACGGCGAGAGCCACATACAGGCAGTCGTAAACAGCTCGGTCGTGCACAAAGGCAATTCGTAGAGCTCCGGGCAGCAAGATCAGAGACGGAACAGTCGTAAAATCACGGGCCTGCATGTCGGCTGCGACCGATTCCGCTTCGCCCTGACTCCACCGGCGTTGGCGCGTACCTTTCCACAACACGTTGCCTATTTCCCCCCAGAACACATCGGGCACGATGAAGCCGATGTCGCCATCTACGTAGCCCTGCAGTAATCGCAGGGACTGGTCGGTGTACGGCTCTCGGGCTGACGGCATCGCCCACTTGATGGCGACACTTGCGTCAAGTACCAACCTGTTCAACGCTCGCGGTCCTCGCGGATCATCTCTTCAGCTGATGGAAACGGGCCGGGAGTTAGAGGAGGTTTGGCCCGGAGTTCGGCCATCCGGTCGTAGAATTCCTGACGTCGCTTCAGTTCTGCCGCTGTTGGAATGTTCTGTTCCAAAAGCGAGATCACCTCCGCCGCAATCGACTTGCGGTTGGCGCGGGCGCGTTTGCGCAGGGCCTTGTAGATTTCGTCGGGAACATTTTCGACGTAGAGGGTTGCCATATGGATCTCCTATGGATAGTCTAGCACCTCCATAGGCGGATTCACAGCGGCTTTTCTTGACAGGCCGACTCTCCGGCCATTATCCTAAGTCTTGCTCCTTGCGGTACTTACGCCTCTTGGCGTGCTTCCGCGGGCCTGGGTTGAAAGCAACTTTACAACACTGGGTTGGCGACGTTGGCACGGAGGGTTCGCAATGTTCCTCGACATCCATGAATTGGAACTTCATCCTTTGGATTTTGAGGAGGAGTTCCAGCCTGGGGTCATCGACCTGGGAGGCGAAGCCCGGCAGCGCACGCCGCTGAAGGCTTCGGGGCACGCCGAGGTGGTCGAAGAGCATCACGGCAAGCACGAAGTAATCCAGGACATACGCCTGCGCGGACGACTGACCGCGGGGCTCGAATTGCAGTGTGCCCGCTGTGTTGAGCCGGTGGCTCAGGATATTGTCCGCGACTTCGAATTGCTCTACCGGCCGCTCGGGGCCGACGCCGGACGCGACGAGCTTTCGGTGACCGACGCGGAAGCCGAGATCGGCTATTATCAAGGCAACGGCATTCTGCTCGAAGACGTTCTGCGCGAGCAGGTTTTGCTGGCGTTGCCGCTGAAAGTCACGTGCCGCGAAGACTGCAAGGGCCTGTGCGTGCATTGCGGCAAGAATTTGAACGAGGAACAGTGTTCCTGCTCGACTGCGGTCGAAGATCCGCGGTGGATGGCGCTGCGGGAGATTCGCAGCAAGCTGGAAAACTGAAGAAGCTGTCAGCTTTCAGCCGTCAGCTTTCAGCGATCGAGCAATCGGCGGTCATCATAGGGTTCAAAATAGGTTTGAAGCTGAGAGCTGACGGCTGAGAGCTGACAGCTTTTTTGAAAGGATTTTTAAATGCCTAATCCAAAACGTAGACACTCCCAGAAGCGCACTTCAACCCGGCGTGCCCACGACTTTCTGAAGGGCCCCAGCCTTTCCGAATGTCCCAACTGTCACGAGAAAAAGATGCCGCACCGCGCCTGCGCCAAGTGCGGCTACTATAAGGGTCGCGAAGTTCTCGACGTCAAAGAAGCCAGCTAACGATTGACATCATGCCTAGCGTGATCGCGCTGGATGCGATGGGTTCGGACCGCGCTCCCAAGCCTGAGATTGAGGGCGCCATACTTGCTGCGCGCCAATACGGCGTGCGCGTACTCCTGATCGGCCCGGACACAGTGGTCAAGGCAGAACTAGACCGCCACTCCGCGGCCGCGCGTCTGCCCATTGAAGTCCTTCACGCCAGCGAAGTCATCACCATGGAAGATAAAGTGGAGGCGATTCGCGCCAAGCGCGATTCGTCCATGCGCGTCGGTTTGCGCATGGTGCGCGAGGGACAGGCCGCGGGCTTCGTTACGGCCGGCAATACCGGCGCGGCTATGGCCACGGCGAAAGTCGTGCTGGGCGCGGTTCCGGGCGTGGACCGTCCGGCGCTGGCCGCGGTTTTTCCCACCGCTCCTGGCAACCCGGCGATGCTGCTCGACGTCGGCGCGAATGTAGACTGCACGCCGCAGAATCTCGAACAGTTTGCCGTCATGGGCGACATTTATTTTCGGGCCATGTTTCGAGATCGGTTTGGAGCCAGGTTCGGAGATATGTCTGGAAAAAGGACCGGGACGCCGGGACCCCGCGTGGGACTGCTTTCCATTGGCGAAGAAGAAAGTAAGGGCAATGAACTTACGCGCGAGGCGTTTCTTTTGCTGAAGCAACTGCCGCTGAACTTTATAGGCAACGTGGAAGGCCGCGATTTGTACAACGGCAAGGTCGACGTGATTGTCGCCGACGGATTTGTGGGCAACGTTGCGCTGAAAATTTCCGAGGGCGTGGCCAACCTGGTACGCACGACGCTGAAAGAATCGCTCAAGGCCACCATTACGCGGCAGGTGGGGGCGCTGCTCTCGCGGAGCGCATTCACCGATTTCAAGAAGCGGCTCGACCATACCGAATACGGCGGCGCGCCGCTGCTGGGCGTGAAGGGCGCGTGCATTATCACGCATGGCTCGTCGAATGCCAACGCCATCAAGAACGCGGTGCGCGTGGCCGCGGAATTTTCGGAGCGCGGAATTAACGGATCGATCGAGCGTGGGCTGGCCGCGGTGCACCCGGCGACAGTTGAATTGAGCAGTTGAGCAATTTAGTAATTGCGTAATTGAAAAAGCGTAAGCGCCGCTCTCAAAACAATTAGACAATTACTAAATTTCCCAATTACTCCATCATTTCAATGGCTGAAAACATCATCGCATTGCTGTTCCCCGGCCAGGGATCACAGGCCGTCGGCATGGGCAAAGAGTTGGCCGAGAAGTATCCAGTCGCGCGGCAAACCTTTGAAGAGGCTGACGAGGCGCTCGGCTACAAGTTGTCTAACCTGTGCTTTGAAGGGCCTGAAGACCAGCTACGGCTCACAGAGATCACGCAGCCGGCAATTCTGACGGCGTCGATTGCGGCGCTGCGCGTGCTGGAGACGCGCGTCCCGAAGCCTTGCTACGTCGCGGGACACAGTCTCGGCGAATATTCCGCGCACGTCGCTTCGGGAACGTTCCGCTTTGCCGACGCCGTCCGCACAGTGCGCAACCGCGGCAAATACATGCAGGAAGCCGTGCCCGTAGGCGTCGGCACGATGGCTGCGATCCTGGGCATGGATCTTGCGACGGTCGCGGCGGTTTGTCAGGATGCGGCCCAGGGTGAAGTCTGCGAACCGGCCAACATTAATTCGCCGGAACAGATCGTCATCTCCGGCAACACCGCCGCAGTCGAGCGCGCCGCGAAGCTGGCCGACGAACGCGGCGCCAAGCGCGCCAAACTGTTGCCCGTAAGCGCCCCGTTCCATTGTTCGCTGATGAAGCCGGCGCAGGATCGCTTGCAACACGATCTCGACGCCCTGAAGCTTCAGAAGCCCGTCTATCCTGTAGCGTGCAATGTGGACGCTGCACTGGTGACCGACGATCTGCGCGCCCGCGATACACTCGTTCGCCAGGTCACGGGATCAGTGAAGTGGGAGCAGTGCATGCGTCTGCTGATGGCGCAGGGCGTGCAGACTTTTATCGAAGTAGGGCCGGGGAAAGTTTTGTGCGGGCTGATGCGGCAGGTTGACCGCTCGAAGACGTGCCTGAACATCAGTGACGAGGCAAGCCTGACGAAGACGCTGGAATCGCTTGGGCAGGCACCTGTCTAGACAATTCGCCTAGCGAAAAAGCAGTTCGCACGGCGGATAGCTGAGCGTCCTATCCGACTTTTCCACCCATACCTGCGCATGTTCGGTACGGTCGTTCACGACCACATCCACCACCACACCGCTGCCGCCACCGGGGCAGGCGCTCTCGCCATAAATTTTCTGGGTCTTGATGAGGCCCCACTCGCTGCCCGGCCCCCAGTCGCGATAGAACTCGTTGAAGGGATATTTCGGATGATTCTGCGGATGCTTCTGCCACTCAGGATCATGCATCCAGATCCCGTAGGCCGTGTTGTAATCCTGGCGCTGCAGGGCATCGAAAAAATGTCCCACGACAAGTTTTTCCGGTAAATACCGATTCCACCAGACGATGCCTGCCACGATCAGCAGGACCGCGATTGCCGAAACGATTCGCCGCGTTCGTTTCCGCCCTTTTTCCGAATCGTACTCTTGAGCATCCAGAAGTGTCATACCCCTCTAGCATAACGGACACGGCGGACAATGCAAAAGTTCCCAGAAAGAATTGAGCAATTGAGAAATTTGGTAATTCTGTAATTGTCGAACGAAAACCCTTTTCCGCTTTTCAATTCCCCAATTACTCAATCCTTCAGAGGGTTCGCTTGAACAGCGGAATCGCGATGCCCAGTGCGACCGCAGAAAAAATGGAAAGGAAGAGCATGTCGCCCCATACCGCGGAGAGAGTCGTTTCCTTGATTAGCAGGCATTTGAAGCCGTCAACTGCATACGTAAACGGGTCGCACTTCGCAATGACCCGCAGCCAGGGCGGAAACGCCTGAATGGGATAGACCGCACCGCTGGGGAAGAACAGCAGCGTGTTCAGAATGCCGAACATAGCCCGCGGCACCAGCGGATCTTCGATGCGCACCATCAGTAAAAACATCATCGTGTTGAAGGCCAGAGAGGTCAGCACGATCATGATCAGCAGCCCGAGATCGGTCACGGGATTGAAAATTGTTCCCACTCCCGCGATCATGGAGCCGATGATCACGATGATGATGCCCGTCATCACCGCCTTGATGGCGCCGGCGAGGTTCAAGCCCAGCACGAGTTCCAGCTTCGTGATCGGCGTAACCAGGTAGCCTTCGTGCACGCCGCGGGCTTTATCGTCGATATAAAGCATGCCGCCGCCGATCATGACCGACACGAACATGGCCAGCGCCAGCGAGCCCGGCAGCAGAAATTTCATGTATTCGATGTAGGGATAAAGTTCGACGACATCGAGCGCGGTCTGCTGCAGAATGCGTGGCGAAACAGTGGGCTGGTTGAGCGAGTTCGTCAGATCTGATAGTTCCGATTCGACTGAGGCGCTGATGAAGTTGTCGCTGTTATCCACGACCAGCGCGATGCGCGGATGATTCTCCTCATACACGCGGCGCGAGAACTGCGGTGGAATGATCACCGCGCCTTCGAGCTTGCCGTTGCGCACATCCTCCATGGCCTGCTTGTCGCTGTCGTAGGTGATGGGAACGAAGGTGCGAATGTTCGCGCGCACCGAGTCGAAAGCCTCGCGAATCCGCAACGCCTGCGGGCCGCCATCCTGGTCGACAATGGCAACGCGGGTGTCCCGAATTTTTCCGCCGAACGCGCTACCCAGGATGATCAACTGGACCAGCGGCATAATCATCGACGCCAGCATCAGCGCCGGCGAGCGGAAAAACTTGCGCATTTCGCGCTCGACAATGGCCATCATTCGATTCATAAGTCAGTCCTGAGTTGCGAATCGTTGGTCGTTGGCCGTTGGCCGTGAGCAGTTAGTAGAACAAGCCGTTGCCAGCGCAAATGGCCAACGACCAAGGACCAACGACGGTCTTACGGTTGCAGCCCCGGCCGCGGCGGCATTACATACGCATAAGCCTTCTGCAGTTCGTCACGCAGCTGTCTTCCCGTGTAGTACACGAAGACGTCGTCGAGCGTCGTGTTCTGCACCGAGAGCGACTTCACTTGCACTTTGTTGTGCACGGCCATCTCGACCATTTCGGTGGTCGTACGCGATCCGTTGCCGGTGAGCACGCGAAACATGCCGGCGCCTTCGCGCTGCACCGACGTGACCTCGTTGAGCCCGTGCAGGAGCTGCTCCCAATCGGCCGGAGCGTTTTCAAACTGCGCTTCGATCACATTCGATCCTGGCACGCTGGCCTTGAGCGCCATGGGGCGGTCGAGCGCGACGAGCTTGCCGTGATCGACAATCGCGATGCGGTCGCACAGGCGATCGGCTTCGTCCATGTAGTGCGTCGTAATGAGAATGGTCAGCTGGCGATGCTCTTTAATATTGCCCAGCATTTCCCACACGGCCACGCGGGACACCGGGTCGAGGCCGGTAGTCGGTTCATCCAGAAAAAAGATTCGAGGATGATGCACCAGTCCACGCGCAATTTCGAGCCGACGCCGCATGCCACCCGAGAGCGTCTTGGTAGCCGCAGCGCGCCATTTCGTCAGGTCAACCAACTCCAGAAGTTCGTCAATCGATTTCTTCCGCTCTTTCGCGGGAACGTCATAGAGCTTGGCGTAAATATTCATGTTCTCCTCGACGGTCAGGTCGAGGTCGCTGGTCAGGGCCTGCGGAATCACGCCAATCATGCGCCGCGCGGCGTTCGGCTCTTTGGCGACATCGTGGCCCGCGATGCGCGCATACCCAGCAGTGATGGGGATCAGCGTGGTCATCATGCGGATCAGCGTTGACTTCCCAGCCCCATTTGGTCCGAGCAGACCGAAGATCTCGCCCTCTTTCACGCTGAACGAAACATCGTCGACCGCGGTAAAGTTGCCGTACTTCTTGACGATGTGGTCGACCTCAATGGCCGAGGGCGCCGCGGGATCGTAAACCGGCTTCTCCAGCGTCGCACTATGAGTCGCACTATGAGCCGCTCCCTGAGTCGCAGTTGCGGGCCCGGGTGTGCCAGCGGCATTTACTCCTGGATTCAATTCGTCCATCATCGCTGTTGTTGCTCCGCTGCGTCGGCGCTCTCGGTGTTGCCGCTCTTCAGTTGCTCAGGCGAAACTAAGACCTCGGCGGTCATGCCGGGGACGAATGCGCCCTTGGGATTCTCCATGCGCACTTTCAACACGATGGTCTTGATGTCGCGCTTCCTGCGACTCACGTCGCGCTGGGTCGCAAAATCGCCTTCCACTCCTTTGAAGAAGACTTTGCCGCTCATGACGGTTCCACCGGGCAAGCGGACCCGCAGCACATCGCCGTAGCCGATGTGGTCGGCGTAAGTTTCCGGGATCGCGACACGCGCCCAGGTGTCACTCAAGTCAACGATGGTGACGATGGGCGCGCCGATGTTGACGACTTCTCCCTGGCGCGCGGCGCGCACCGAAACGGTTCCGTTGACCGGAGCGTAGACATTGGTATAACCCACTCGGACCGCAGCCTGATTTTTCTGCGCAATCGCATTCTTGACGTCAGCCTCGGTGGAGGCCACGGTACTTTTCGCCGCATTCGCATTTTGCGTGCGCGCAATTGCCGAGTTCAGATCGGCTTCCGCGGCCCGCACCAGTTCCTGCTGCGCCTGCACGGTCGCCTGCGCGGCCTGTAAATTGGTTTCGGCCTGCACCCGCTCCTGATCGGACGTGATTCCCGCCTTCGCGAGTTCGATGGCGCGCCGGCTGTCGCTCGCAGTGCGGTCCAACGCCGCTTTGGCTTGCAGCAACTGCGCCTTCGCCGACGAAAGCTTGGCTTGTGCGTTAGCCACGTCGCTGGTCGTGGATCCCGAGGTCGATTGCTCGGTGTGCTGCATTTCATCCACTTTGTGCTGCAGGCTGGTGATGTTCGCCGTGGCTGCGGCCTCTTGCGCCTGCAATTCCGAAGGATCGAGCACGGCAATCAGGTCTCCGGCTTTGACGGGCGTGCCCTCATCGACCAGCAACTTCTGGATGCGGCCTTCGACCTGCGCGCTCACGATCACCTGATTGGCATCGACCGTGCCGATCAGCACCAGGTCCCGTGAGTGATCGACGGACAAAAAGTAGTAGGTCGCGGCGATCACGAAGATGATGCCGAGAAGAATAATAAACTTGTTACGCGCGCTCATGAGCGTGCTCCTTGCGTGACGTTTCGTGGCGTTCTGGGCGGTTGCGTTCCGGACGGTTATGTTCCGGGCGATCGTATTCGGCCCGGCCGCTTTTCGGACGACTGCTTTCTTTGCTGCTTTCCTTACTGCTGCTTTCCCTACGAAAGAGAGCGGCGGAAATAAAATCGAGCACGGCGGCGCGCCGCTCCGCGATCCGCTCCGGGGTGAGGGGATTGTGGCCGACAATTTTCTGCATCATGGGGGCGCTGTTGAAATAGAAAACGATGATCGCGATCATCGAGGGCACGAAGTGCACGGGGTTGACCGGACGAAATTCGCCATCCGTGACTCCCTGGCGAACCACTTCGCTGATGCGCGCGAAAATCGGCTGGAAATAGTTGCGGACGAGCTTGTCGATATGCGGCGACTGGCCGTCGCGCGCCCGCATCATCTCGCGCTGCATCAGGCGCGGATAGAGCGGTTTGGCGGCGAGGAAATCGAAATACGCACCAGCATAGGCCATAACTTTTTCACGCGGCGGCAGGTCGCTGTCGAGCACCTGAAACACTGTGGTCTTCATGCCGGAAAACGCGTCGTCGAGCACAGCGTCGTAAAGTGTCTCTTTGTCTTTGAAGTAGTAATAGAGCAGCGCTTTGTTGACCCCGGCCTCGCGGGCAATGGCGTCGGTACGTGCTCCGGCAATGCCGAGCTCGGCGAACTCCTGCGCGGCCGCTTGCAGAATGGCGGCGCGGCTCTCCTCGGGCTGGCCGCGCGACCCCATGCGGCGATGCAGGACATGACGATGCTGAAAAAGGCGAGCCATGGATATAGCGTTAAAATTACTTAATTAACCAGTTAGTTAGATTATACACAAAACCGGAAGGATGCAAACAGTATTTGGTCTGCGGGGGTCTTCGGTTAGAATCCGCTGGTCGTTAGCAGGAGCAACTTGCAGGAGCAACTCATGGAAGAGCGTCTCTCGTGTCAAATTCGCCGGTTACAAGTCTGCGTTCTCGCGCTGCTTCTTGCAACCGTGCTGCTTGGCATCAATTGCGTCCACCCGCTGTTGCCACGCCAACGATTCAAGGTGCTCGAAGCAGAGCGCATTAACATTCGAGAGAAAAGCGGGATTCTCAAAGCCGCGCTCTCCAACTCAGCCGGCTTCAATGAATTCCAGCGTGCTGAGCGAGGAGGAGTTACTTTTTCCGGCTTGATGTTCTACAACGAGGAAGGTCAGGAGGAAGGCGGCCTGGTTTACTCCGGCAAATCGGCGCCTGGCGGTCAGGATGCCGACGTGACTCTCACCATGGATCAATACCGCCAGGACCAAAACGTCTACCTGCACCACGAGGAGCACAAAGATTCGCAGCACCTGAGCATTGAAGACGGGCTCTCCATCAACGCCCGCCCCGACTGGACAGGAGTCAAGGAGGAGTACGGCATCTACGATCAGCTGGATAAACTTCCTCCCGAGCAGCAAGAGGAAGCCCGATTGAAAGCTCGTCAGGCAGGGAAGATCAGTTCCCCTGGTCGTGTGTTCCTCGGCGTAAGACGTGGCCTTAGGGACAGCGTCCCCTACGATGACAGTGGCGTCTTCATCAAGAACAAGTGGGGACGCAATGCGATTAAGCTCTACGTCGACAATGAAAACAAACCTCACTTCGAGGTCTACGACGCACTTGGAAAGTCCATAATCTATGAACTAAAAGTGCCTGCTCAATAAGTACGCTGTCGCCAACTCATGAGCCATGCAGCCTTTTATCATCGTCCGGAGGACACCTTTTGAAACCATTGACATACTTCAAACTGGCTCTCGCACTGTCTGTGCTCGCAGCGGTTGCTAGTGCCCAAGCCCCCAAGCCCGACCGCCAGGTCGCGGTGACCATTGACGATCTTCCCGGCGGCATGGCCAATCGGCTGCCTGCGGCCGACATCACCGCGCTGACTGCGAAGCTGCTGGGTACGCTGCGCGATCAGAAGGTTCCGGTGGTCGGCTTCGTCAATGAGAAAAGGCTTTACGTGCCTGGCGAGGTCGACGAGCGCATCAAGGCGCTGCAGATGTGGCTCGACGATGGGTTTGATCTCGGCAACCACACCTTCAGCCACGCCTCGCTGAACCAGGTTGGATTGAAGGCGTGGGAAGACGATGTGATCCAGGGCGAGAGCGTGACCCGCATGCTGCTGGCGCAGCGCAAGATGAAGCTGCGCTATTTTCGCCATCCCTATCTCGATACCGGACGCGACCTGCTCACCCGACGCCAAGCCGAAGCATTTCTGGTCGAGCGCGGATACCGCATCGCCCCCATCACGCTCGACGGCTGGGACTGGATGTTTGCCGGCCTCTACGAAGACGCCAAGAAACGCAACGACACGGACCTGCAGCAGCACATTGTGAAAGATTATCTCGCTTACCACGACGCGGTCTTCGCGTACTCGGAACAGCTTTCGACCAAGATTGTCGGCTACGAACCGAAGCAAATTCTGCTGCTGCATGCCAGCAATCTGGAAGCCGACCACATCGGCGAGTTGCTCAACCTGCTGCGCAAGCGTGGCTACCGCTTCATCACGCTAGAAGACGCGCTGGGTGATGCGGCCTACAGCCTGCCCGACACTTACGTCGGCGAGGGAGGCACGGGCTGGCTCGACCACTGGGCAATCACGCAGGGCAAGATTCCGCGGGACGCTCCGGCGTTTCCGCAGTGGGTGATTGACCGGACGAAAGAATTGCATCTGTCGACGGGAACGGTAACGGCTCCGACCGACCCTTACCAGTAAACCCCTTCAGTGAGCCCGGTCCACCGATGTTACAGATATGTTCCGCCAATCAATAGGTGCTTACTTCGCTCCGAGCGACTCTCGGGCCTTCGCACACCGAAGGAAGTCGATATACCGAAAGCTTGTTGCCAAGTTTGATCGCGACCAGTTCACCCGAAGGCGACATCGCCGCAGACCTCCTCCGATAGTAGGTCATGGGGAAAGTGTCGCGCCACTCAAAGCACGACTTGCGCGTTTTTGTATCTTTTACATGCACTACTTCGCGGTTCACATCCTCTGGTGCGATCATCCCGAAAGTCATAATTGTACCGATGCTATTTAATAGGTGTTGCAATCTGGAGACATCTCTATCGTTGAAATCGAGCAACATTCTCCTGCCATCAGCAGACGATGTACTATCCGTCAATTCAATGAAATACCCGCCTGTGCTGACGTTCGGCGGTTCCGCAATTTGTTTCAGAACTCCTTTCTCCCAACGAAAAAAGGAAAAGGAACACGTCGAGTCTCGACGAACCGTTGGGCAGGCGGTAATTTCGATAGTCGTCTCCGACGAAAACATTACAGTAGTTAGGCCAAGGTCTTCCGAGCCTTCAGGCGGCTTGATATCGACCGCAGCGACTGGTTCAGGCCACGGAAGATCCTTGCTCCCCTTCTCGGGTGGCGACATCTGACGACACTGCGGAAAAACGGTTTGGCCCAGACAAGCTAGGAGCGCAATGGGAAGGCAAATTCTCTTGAGGAGCCCGATACCTGTGTGCTGTCTCATGCGCCAAGAGTAGAGTTTTCACTCAAGACGCGGAAGAAGGGATGTGGAGGTTCTTAAGGCGCCACAATGGCTGACAGGCGAGTCGACCAACGTTACAGGCCTTAGCAGTCACAACCCGACATCTTGCCAGTCCAACGAGGCAGCCGCGAGGGGCCGACTACCTTGCGCCACCTGCGATCGACGGCACCAGCAGGACTTCGTCGCCTTCCTGGAAGGCGTAGGTTGGTCCGCCGAGGAAGCGGATGTCTTCTTCGTTCACGTAAATGTTGAGGAAGCGGCGGACCTCGCCTTGGTCGTCGCGCAGGTGCGGCTTCAGCTCGGGGAACTTTTCGTCCAGGAGTTGGAACAGTTCGCCGAGGTTTGATACTGCGCACGTGATTGAGGGGACGCCTGCAGTCAGGCGCCGGAGAGCGGTCGGAATTTGTACAGTGATTGGCATAACTTAACTCAAGTAGCGGCGGGCGCATTCGTCCGCTTGCGATATCTCGGACACGGACCCGGGACGAATGCGTCCGGGGCTACGCAATACGTCACGTGCTACGGGCTACGCTCTACGCTCCTACGCCTTCCGCGATCACACCCGGAATCTCTACCCGATTCAGTGTCTGCTGCAAATACGCCTCGAACTCCGTTAGCTTCGGCGCGATTGCCTGTTCAGTCGGATAGACGCCTGTTAGCGCGTCGGTGGTCTTCAGGCCGTTACCGGTGATGCAAAGGACCGTCGTCTCTTCGGGATTGATGCGGTCCTGGCGATACAGTTTGCGCGCGGTGCCGACGGTTACGCCGCCGGCGGTTTCGGTGAAGACGCCTTCGGTTTCTGCCAGCAGTTTGATCGAGTCGATCAGTTCCGGATCGCTGACGTCTTCGCTCCATCCTCCGCTGCCTTTGATCACCTTGATTGCATAATGCCCGTCGGCAGGATTGCCGATGGCGAGCGAGCGAGCAATGGTTGTCGGCTTCTGCGGTTCGATCTCGGAGCTGCCGGTCTTCACGGCGGTCGAAATCGGAGAGCAGCCGGTGGCCTGCGCGCCGAAGAATTTCACTTCTTTGCCTTCGACCAGACCCAGCTTGACCAGTTCATCGAACGCCTTTTTGATCTTGACGATCAGAGAGCCGCCGGCCATGGGGCAGACGACGTTATCGGGCAGGCGCCAGCCCAGTTGCTCGGCGATTTCGAAGCCTACCGTCTTCGATCCTTCGGCGTAGTACGGACGCAGATTGACGTTGACGAAGCCCCAGCGGTGCTCGTCCGCAATCTGTGAGCAGAGGCGGTTGACTTGATCGTAGTTGCCGGCAATGCGCACGACTTTCGCGCCGAAAACGTTCGTGCCCAGAATTTTGGCGGGCTCGAGATCGGAAGGGATGAAGATCCAGGCCTTGAGACCTTCGCGGGCGGCATGTGCGGCCACGGCGTTGGCCAGGTTTCCGGTCGAGGAGCAGGACACGGTATCGAACCCGAAGGCTTTCGCCTGCGCCAGAGCTACGGCGACCACGCGGTCTTTGAAGCTTAGAGTGGGAAGACAGACAGCATCGTTCTTGATGTAGAGATTCTTCGCGGCGCCGGTCGACCCACTTAACTGCTGCGCCAAGCGTGGAGCATGCAGCAGTGGAGTGAAGCCGACCGGCAGGCGCGGTTCGTACCCTTGGGGGAGGGGCAAAAGCTCGGAGTAGCGCCACATGTTCGGCGGCCGCTGGGCGATGCGCTCACGGCTGAACGTTCCTCGGGCGATCTGCGGCTTCAAGGCGTCGTAGTCGTAGGCAACCTCCAGAGGAGAGAAACAGTCGTCGCAGATGGAGCGGGGCTGGTTTCCCCAGCTGCGTCCGCATTCCCGACACCGCAGTTCGTAGTGAGACATGGGCTACTCGCTTTCTTGTTCCGTAAACTCGAGTTCCGTAAACTCGAAATCAAGGCGAGTAGCTGGGTGACGAGCCTCAAAAAAGCGGCCTAAAAAGCAAAAGGCCTCTTTTTCCGGGAAATAGGAAAAGAGGCGTCGGAAAGCGAAATGCCAATACAGCGCGCGTTCCGAATCCCATGTTCCCCGTTTCCAGGAGAGAGTTGGCACCAGACATCCAGGATATATGATCCTAGATCGGTTGCCGTGGCGTCACAGGGCTCGTCCCTCAGCCACTCTGCATGAAATTCAGGTCCCCTCCCCCGATCGACCGGAAGAGTGGACTTGTGGCTACGATGCTACAAAATGCGGGGGGCGGCGTCAAGTGGAAAAACACATTCCCCGTTAGACGCTGAAATAAAAGCACTTAACGCACGTACGCACAACGCGATAGTCGTCCCCAGCGCTGGATTCCATGCTTTGGAGATCCCTCCCGCAGCTGAAGTGCGCAGCGGTTCGCGGATGATGCGAAGGATAAAAGTTTTAGGCTAAACCACTGCAAAACCCGCGTCCCTCTTGACAACTGGCCGATCCCACGTCATTCTGGGTACCCCAGTTTTTGGGCACCCCTGTAGTCCACCAACAACGCCCGTCCTCAATCTCGCAGTGCCTCAGGAGGCATCGTGCTACCCCGCATTCATCCCCGTATTCTTCGCTCGGCCACTATTCTGACCACGACCCTCCTTTCTGCAACGATCGTTGCCACGATCTTTGCCATGACCTCTGCAAACATCGCGCAGGGGCAGATTAAGGGTATGCCGGGGGCGTGCAAGACTGCCGGCAGCCCCTGCGTAAGCACCTACCACAACGACAATGCGCGGGACGGGGTCGAGCCCAACGAGACGGTCCTGACGCCCTCGAACGTAACTCCCAAGAATTTTGGCTTGCTGGCCACCGCGACTGTCGACGGGCTTATTTATGCGCAGCCGCTGTATCTCTCGGCGGTCGCGCTGAATACGCCGAACTGCCCCGCTTCCGGAGGCCCTTATAACCTGGTGCTGGTTGCCACCCAAAACAATTCGGTCTACGCCTTCACCTACACCGACACGGCCGGCAGCTTTAAGTTCACGCAATGCTGGAGCCTCAGTCTGAACGGCAGCAACCAGTTTGGGAGCGAATACGCGATTCCTTTCAATGTGCTGCCGCAGTACCTGACCTTTCCCTGCAACAACATCATTCCGCAGAGCGGCATCACCAGCACGCCGGTGATCGATACCTCGGTTACGCCGCCCATCATGTACGTGGTAAGCGCCCACCAGGTGCCGAACGGAAACAACACCTATCTCTACCCGTACCGCATTCATGCCATCCTGCTCAACACCGGCGCCGAGGCCACCGGCTCGCCCTACGACATGTCCAGCCTACTTCCGTCACCGCTCACTGCTGCGACTGAGAATCAGCGACCAGGCCTGGCCATGTTTAAGAGCACGATCGGCGTAGCGAATATCTACATCGGCTTTGGATCGTATTGCGATATTTCACCCTACAGCGGCTATTTAGCTGGACTGTCATTCTCCTACAAGACACAAACCTTCGCGCCCATCGCCACTTCCAACTCAGTCTTTGATACCGAAGAAGGACAAACCAACCAGGACGGCGGCATCTGGATGGGCGGCGCCGCGCCAGCCGTGGATTCCGCGGGCAATGTGTATGTCTCGGTCGCGAATGGAACCTGGAACGGCAACTCGACGCGAGCCAGCGTTTTCGGCGAAAGCGTAGTGAAGATCGCAAGCAGCACAACAACCGGGCTAACAGCGGTCGACTACTACACTCCCAACGATTATGCGGGCCTCAATGACGGAGGCGTGAAGGTCTGCTCTGCCTACGGTCCCAATACCTGTCCGGCGGGATACTCTTTCAGCCTCGGGTCGGGCGGGGGAGCGGGAGATCTGGACCTCGGGTCAGGCGGCGTCACGCTCGTATCCCCGATTGGGGTTCCCAACGTCTGCGGATCGGGCCAGGCGCTTGTGGCTGGTGGCAAAGAGGGCGTTATTTACGACATGTGCGCCAGCCTGGAGACCGACAACACGCTGCAGACCGCCATGGGAGGCTGGGATGGGTGCGGATACGCGTGCAATGGAATACAGCCTTCAAACGAAGCAGACACGGCTTGCACTCAGGCACCCACGCCGGGAAATGGTGCGATCGCGCAATGTTTCCAGGGCGTGAACGCCGGCGAGAACCTCGGGACCATCCTGGACTCGCCCGGCATTCACGGTACGGAAGCCTTTTGGGCAGGCTCCGGGTTGAACTACCTCTATGTTGGCGGAGCCGGAACCACGAACTCTCCGACTGCGCTGGTGGCCTATCAAATGACAGCCAGCGGCTTGTTTAATACGGCAGGCGTTACCGAGACGACTCCGAAAACTTATCCCTGGCCTGGCACAGTTCCGGTCGTCTCATGGAATGGGAGCGCGTCGAGCACGGGCATAGTCTGGGCGCTCAATGTCGGCGCCTTCGGGCAGTGGTCGCCGAATAAAAAACAAGTCTTCGAGTCGAACCCGGCGAAGCCGGCTATTCTCACGGCTTATCAAGCGGTGCCCCAAGCGGTCAACGGCGTGACTGGGCTGAAGGCACTCTGGGAAAGCAGCACCAGCACCAAGAATTATGGTCCGGGAGCGGTGAAATTCACTGTTCCAACAGTCGCGAACGGATTCGTGTTCGTGCCCGGAGGAGTTTCGGGTTACGCTCCGGGCTTACCGGGAGGACCGAACGTCAACTGTACTGCTTCGTTCCTCGCGACGAGCACCACGCCGACGTGCCAGGGGATGCTCTCGGTGTACGGCCAGATCAAATAACGGTCCGGTGTACAATTCCCACTCGCAGAGTCCAGGAAATCTGAAGATATTGGTGATGGAAGCCATGCGAGTGATTGGGACGGTCGAGGGAAAAGCTCCTCTTAGCTTCGCAATGCTGCAGCACTTTGCCGGGCTGCTAGGCTACTCAATTCTGCTCGTCATTTTTCTGCTTGCTTCGAGCCTTGTCGTTCTCGCTGAGAACTCCTGCAAGCCGCTGATGGAATCTAAAATCTCTGGAGCCACAATCATCTTCGCCGATGTTGTTGAGGCCGGAGGATTCGCGGGTCCTCCCGGTCCTTCCAGCAATCGTGACCTTACGGCTCCCTATAAAAACGTACCTGCATTCTGCCGGGTGGTCGTCATGGCCATGCCGACCGCTGATTCCGAGATCAGGATCGAAGTGTGGATGCCGCTGGCGGGGTGGAATGGCAAGCTGCAAGGCATCGGGAACGGCGGATTCGCGGGCGTGATCGACTACATGCAACTTGCCGCGGCTGTTAGCAAAGGGTATGCGGCGACCGCGACCAGCGCAGGCCACGACGCGGAAACGCCTGTGGATGCGTCGTGGGCGCTGGGACATCCGGAGAAAGTCGTCGATTTCGGTCATCGTGGAATCCACGAGATGACGCGTGTCGCTAAAGAGGCTGTGCGCGCATTCTATGGGAAGAGCGAGCGGCATTCTTACTTTGTGGGTTGCTCCGATGGCGGGCGTGAGGCGTTGATGGAGGCGCAGCGCTATCCCGCAGACTATGACGGCATTCTGGCCGGGGCTCCGGCGAATTACTGGACGGCATTGGTGGCGACTGGAGCGGCGGACACGCAGGCGCTGACACTCGATGCAGCCAGCTTTATTCCTCAGGCGAAAATTCCGACGATTGCGGCGGCCGTGCTTAAGGCTTGCGACGCACTCGACGGCGTGCGCGACGGAATTCTCAATGATCCGCGGCAGTGTCACTTCGATCCGACAACCATCCGGTGCAGGGCTGGTGAGGACACTGACAAGTGTCTGACTGCGCCGCAAGCCCGAACGCTGAAGAAAATTTATGCGGGCCCGCATGGTGCGCATGGCCACGAAGTTTTCCCCGGATTTTTGCCTGGCAGCGAAGATGGACCGGGCGGCTGGGGACTCTGGATCACCGGCTCGGCTCCGGGGCGGAGCCTGACGGCGCTTTTCGAAACTGGATACTTCGCGAACATGGTGTATGAAGATCGCAGATGGGATTACAAAACATTTGCGCTTGAGGCTGGGCTGAAGTTGGCCAATGAAAAAACCGCGAGCGCGCTCAATGCCACCGACCCCGATCTGAAGCCATTCCAGGCGCGCGGCGGAAAGCTGATTCTGTACCACGGGTGGAACGATCCTGCGATTCCGGCGCTTAATACGGTCAATTATTACGAGAGCGTTGTCGCGAAGCTGGGACGGAGCGATGTGGATTCCTTCGTGCGCCTCTACATGGTGCCGGGAATGCAGCACTGCGACAGCGGCCCAGGCGCCGACTCTTTCGGGCAAGTTGGCCAGTTGACGTTCAACGATCCGCAGCGCAGCGTCTACGCCGCTTTGGAGCAGTGGGTGGAGAAAGGGGCCGCGCCGGCAACGATCATCGCTGCGAAGTATGACGGCGATGATCGGCAGCATCCGAAGATGACGCGGCCACTGTGCGCGTATCCTCAAGTGGCGAAGTACAAGCGCAGCGGGGATACGAATGACGCCGCGAGCTTCAGGTGTGAGGCACAGGAGAAGTAGAGCGCCTCGAGATTTTCAATCAGCGATCAGAAATCAGCAATCAGCAATCTTCTTCACCGGCTGTACTGATTCTTCTTCTTGTCTTCGTGGCGCTCAATGCCGAGTTGAATCAGGCGGTCGATCAGGTCGGCATACCCGAGCCCAGATGCGGCCCACAGCTTGGGATACATGCTGATCGCGGTGAATCCGGGCATGGTATTGATTTCGTTCAGGAAAATCTTGCGCGTTCTTGGATCCATTAGGAAATCGACGCGCGCCAAGCCGGAGCAGTCGACAGCTTGGAACGCGGCAATCGCCAACTCCTGCACTCTTTTCGTTTCGGCTTTGGTAAGCTTCGCGGGGATGATGAGTTGCGAACCCTCATCGACATATTTCGCGGTGTAGTCGTAAAATTCTTTGCCGGGAACAATCTCGCCGGGAACCGAGGCTGACGGCTCGTCGTTGCCTAGCACTGAGCATTCTATCTCGCGGGCTTTTTCTTTCTTGCCGCCCACACCTTGCTCGATGACGATCTTGCGGTCGAACTTCGCGGCTTCTGCAATCGCCGGCCCGAGTTCCTTGCGGTTGTGCGCCTTGCTGATGCCCACTGACGACCCCAGATTCGCCGGCTTCACGAACACTGGATACGTTAGCTTGCTCTCGACCAGTTTCTGAACTTTCTTCGGATCGTTCTCCCACGCGCCGCGCAGAATCGTGACGTGCTTCACGATTGGAATTCCAGCGGCGATGAACAACGACTTCATGATGTCCTTATCCATGCCCGCCGCTGAACCCAGCACGCCCGCGCCTACGTAAGGAATGTCAGCGAGTTCGAGCAGGCCCTGAATGGTGCCATCCTCGCCAAACGTGCCGTGGAGCACGGGGAAAATTACGTCGACGTTAATGGCGCGGTCACTGGCGCGGCGGGTGAGCGCGGCGTCGGTCTGAAAGGGCACCAGGCCACGATGGCGCTGCACCGGTTCGGGAGGCACGACGACGGATTCGCCCCGCGCCAGCACCGCCGCAGAGGATGTAGTGTCCGGATCGCCGGCCCGCAGGTTGCGAGGTTCGAGCACCAGTTTGCCGGTCAGCAGGTTTTCGGCGTGCTCCGCCGTGAGCCAGCGCCCATCTTTGGTGATGCCGATGGGAACGACATCGTACTTTTCTTTGTCAATCGCGTTGAGAACCGACGCTGCCGAGAGCAGCGAAACCTCGTGCTCGCCGCTGCGCCCGCCGAACAGGATGCCGACTCGAATCTTTTCCATGACCTTCCAGTGTGGACGCGGACGAAGTGTCTCGTCAATCGCGGGGGTGGTACGCTGAACCTTTCAAAACTTGAAAAAAGAGGAATATCACTCACATCTGTCGCACAACTCTGTCGTACAAAGTGATGCCCTTGTAATCGCAGAGTCGGTCATCGCCGGTCATCGTCGGTCAGCGCAGGTTCTCCACCGTGTAAAGAACCGACGTATAGTGCTCCAGGGTATAGGCGTAATACTTCAAATCCGGAGTAGCTGCGAAAGTCCAAACGCTAGGAAGGCCGGTGCTAAAGCGATTCAATGTTTGCCGGCGGCCGCTGGCCAAATCAATCTCAGTCAGAGCCAGTTCCTGGCCGGTAGGCTCGACCACCAGCAAAGATCTCCCGCCTTGGGCGAATCGCACGGGCACCTCCGT
Source organism: uncultured Acidobacteriota bacterium (assembly GCA_963758005.1). Lineage (GTDB taxonomy): Bacteria > Acidobacteriota > Terriglobia > Terriglobales > Acidobacteriaceae > Sulfotelmatobacter. The sequence goes on along the minus strand of CAVWTR010000012.1, from coordinate 304,926 downwards.
ATCCATCGCAGCTTTCACCGCGACTGGCTGGCCTCCATCGGCGGCATACAAAGAGATCCCTCCTAGCAATCCGGCTAGGGCTACGGTCTTACCGTCGGGTGAGATCACTGGATGGGAGAACCGTGCCGGTGCGATGCGCACAGGCCGGCCGCTCGCGACCTGCTGTGTGAAAGCACTCCATTCACCGTGCTCGTTCTGCGCCTCGTAGACGATGCGCTCGCCTCCGTCCGACCAGCTGATTTGGTCGAAGGCGACAAGTCCGGGCGTGGGTAAATCCCGGGCCTGACCCGGCCCCAGCGGCTGAAGTTGCAAAGGCCGCCGGGGTTCGCTGTGATTCGAACCGATGACTACCCACTTGCCGTCTGGTGAAATAACCGGAAATCCAGCGCTCAAACCAATGGCGGGAGATCCATCGGTCGCGCGATAGTACCCCTGAACATCATTTTCGAGAGCATAGACCTCGCCGGCTTCGTAGAACGAGAGAAAACGACCGTCGGCGGAAAGAGCGGTCGGCTCGGTGCTGTCGAGCCAGGAGTAGAGGTGCTCGGCTTTGTCCCCTGGGAAAAACCCTTTTGCCTGGCGCCGCCAGGATTCCTGAGAAAGCAGTACGCGGCCATCTTTGGAAATGTCGTGCAGGCGGATCGAAGGCAAGGTCAGGACAATTCTGGGATGGCCACCAGGTTTAACGGCATAGAGAGTGTCAGCCCAGCCTCCGCTGGCGGTGGAGGCAAACCACAACTCTTTTCCGTCTGGACTCCAGGCAAGGCCCTCCACACTGTTGCTGCGGAAAAGCACCGAGCGCTTTCCGTTTAAGTCGATGAGATCGAGTTCTCCATCATCATTTGCCGCGATGGGATGATTTTCGAAAGCGATCATACTGCCATCCGGCGAAAAACGCGGATAGCCAAACCAACCGGCCTTCTGCTGGTAGAGCACGTGGCCGGGAGGAAATTCGAGGCGCGGACCGTCGGGCGATGTGATACTGAGGACAAGCCGCTTGCCATCGGGATGCCAGTCGGCTTGGGCAACGCGTTCGGCTAAAGTTCGAGGAGATCCTCCGGAGAGATTTACAGTGGCGAGCGTGCCGCCACAATTGAGATTGAAATTTTGCTGGCAGCCCAGGAAGATCGCCAACTCATCCGAGGCGGAAAGGGACGCAACCTCGGCATTCGCAATGCCGAGGGGACGCGACTCCGGACTGCCTACTCGGGCCACGAAAATCTGCGTGGGCTCGCCCTCCCAGCGTCCGGCATAAACAATCGTCTGACCGTCGTGAGAGAAGCGTGCCCCGAAAAGAGTGCCTTCGCGGAAGGTGACGTGAGCGTAGCGCGGAGCCGGTTTTTCGCGGGATGCAAAAAACAGCGCCATGCCGGCGAGAAGCGCAACCGTCGCGGTGATTGCCCAAGGCAGCCAGCGAAACGCCGGGCTGCCGGCAGTTTCCGGCCCCGGCGCAGTGAGGTGCGGCGGTTCGTCCGCGATCCACGCGAGTTCCAGCCGCACATCGTGCGCACTTTGGAAACGATCCTCTGGATTCTTCGCCAGGCATGTATTCACCACACGTTCAAATGCCGCAGGCGTCAGCGGGTTGAGCGTGCGAATCGGATCCGGATCTTTTTCGAGGATCGCACTGGCCAAGCTGATCTGACTCTTGCCTTCGAACGGGCGTTTGCCGGTGGCCATCTCGTAGAGCACCGCGCCGAGGGCAAACAAGTCCGAGCGCGAGTCGGCTTCCTTGCCCTCGATCTGCTCGGGCGCCATATATTGAATCGTGCCGATCATCATGCCAGCGCTGGTTAGCGGCGAGAGCGGCGTGGCCCCGCTCATGGTTTTCGCGGCGGACAAGAGCGGAGCGCTCACCGACGAAGGCACACCCTGATTCGCCGGTTTGGCCAGGCCGAAGTCCATGAGCTTGGCGCCGGTTTTGGTCAGCATGATGTTGCCGGGCTTCAGGTCGCGATGCACGATGCCGGCTCGCTGCGCGATTTCGAGCGCCTCGCAGACGTCGATTCCGATCTTCAGCGCCTCTTTTAGGGGCATCGGCCCCTTGCGCAGGCGGTCGGCCAGGGTTTGGCCTTCGAGATATTCCATCACCAGGAAATCGACGCCGTCCTGGTGGCCGACATCGTGCAGGGTGCAAATGCGCGGATGATTGAGGGAAGAGATGGCACGGGCTTCGCGCTCAAAGCGCTGTTTCAAATCAGGATTAGCAGATAGATGCTCGGGCAGTACCTTGATGGCGACCGTGCGATCGAGGCGCGTATCGCGGGCGCGGTAGACTTCCCCCATGCCACCCGCGCCGAGAGGAGATTGAACTTCATAGGGGCCAAGCTTGGTGCCGGAGGCGAGAGTCATGCTGCGCGACATTATAAATGCCGGCCGGCAAGGATTTTGCAGCTAGAGAATCTTCTTCCCAAACGCCGACAGCGCTAATTCCACGGCCAGATCGGCGGTGCGATTGTGCTCGTCGATTACGGGATTGACTTCGACGATTTCAAAACTCAGCAGGCGGCCGTGGTCGGCGATGATTTCCATCGCGAGGTGCGCCTCGCGGTAGGTCGCGCCGCCGCGCACGGGAGTGCCCACGCCGGGCGCGTCTTCGGGATCGACCCAGTCCATGTCGAGCGAGATGTGGTAGCCGGCGGTGCCGCGTCCGGCCATACGCAGGGCTTCTTCCATCACGGTGCGCATGCCGCGCTCATCAATGTCTCGCATGGTGAAGACGCCGATGCCGGCGCGGCGCACATGCTCTTTTTCGACGGCGTCGATGTCGCGCACGCCGACGAGTACGCAATTCTGCGGCTTTACTTTGGGGGAGAAGTCAAAGATGTTTCCCAGCTCCGACGGCCACAAACCCAGCAGCGCGGCCAGCGGCATCCCATGCACGTTACCGCTGGGCGAGGACTCGGGCGTGTTGATATCAGTGTGAGCGTCGATCCAGATTAGGCCGACATGCTGGTTCTGGCGGCGATTAAACTCGGCGACGCCCGAGACTGTGCCGGCGGCCATGGAATGATCTCCGCCGAGCGCCAGAGGAACCTTGCCGGCTTCGAGCGTCTTGACCACTAGTTCCGCATGTTTCGTGCAAGTCGCAGTAATCTCTTTTAAATATTTGGCGTGGGTGTCGCCTTCTTTTTTCTGCTCGGGGATCGCAACGGCCACGTTGCCTGCGTCTTCTACTTCGTGTCCCAAAGCTTCCAAGCGCGCCTCCAACCCAGCCACGCGCACGGCCGACGGCCCCATGTCGACGCCACGGCGGGACTGGCCAAGATCGAGTGGAACTCCGATGACGCGAATCTTTCGGGGAGTGATGTTCGAAGAGCTAGCTGTCGTGGTCATAGTGTCAATCGACGTGGATTGAGAGATTGAGTAATTGGGAAATTTAGTAATTTAGCAATTGAAAAAACTACGGTCGCGCGATATTCAATTACTCACTTACCAAATTTCCCAATTACTCAATCTCTTATGGGTATAGCCGGTACAGCATCCTCGGAAACGGAATGGTTTCGCGCACGTGTTCCAGGCCGCAGATCCAGGCCACGGCGCGCTCAATGCCCATGCCGAATCCGCCGTGGGGCACGCTGCCAAACTTGCGCAAATCGAGATACCACTTGAACGCTTCTTCTGGCAGATTGTGCTCGTGAATGCGCTGTAAGAGCAATTCATACGACGCCATGCGCTGCGAGCCGCCGATAATTTCGCCGTAACCTTCGGGGGCGAGCACGTCGACGCACAACGCCAAGTCAGGGCGCTGTGGGTCGGGCTCCATGTAAAACGCCTTTACTTTCGCAGGGTAACGATGCACCATGACGGGCTTGTCGAATTGCGCAGAGAGATATGTTTCGTCGGGCGAACCGAGGTCGCCGCCCCATTCGAATTTCGATTCGAGCGCCCCTTTGGCGTGGCCCTCCTGCAGATTTTTCACGGCATCGTCGTAGCTGATGCGCGGGAACGGCGCTTCGATTTTTTCGAGCTTCGAAATGTCGCGGCCTATGGTTTGCAGATCGACGCGCCGCTTTTCGAGACAACGCTTTACGATGAAGCTGATGAGGCTCTCGGCCAGTTCCATGATGTCGTCGAGTCCGGCGTAGGCGACTTCGGGCTCGACCATCCAGAACTCGGTGAGATGCCGGCGCGTCTTCGATTTTTCCGCGCGAAATGTCGGACCGAACGAATACACCTTGCCCAGCGCCATCGCGGTTGCCTCCACATAAAGCTGGCCCGACTGGGTGAGAAACGCCTGCTCGTCGAAATAGTCGACGGGAAACAACGTGCTTGTGCCTTCGCACGCCGCCGGAGTGATGATGGGCGGATCGGTCAGCGTGAAGCCCCGTTCGTCGAAAAAATCGCGTGCTGCCTTGATGATCTCCGCGCGTACCCGCAGAATTGCCGCCTGGCGCTGCGACCGCACCCATAGATGGCGATGCTCCATGAGGAAGTCGGTGCCGTGCTCCTTGGGCGTGATCGGGTACGGCGAAGACTCCGGCACGCGCTGCACAACCTGCACGTTGGCCACATCGAGTTCGTAGCCGCCGTGGGCGCGCTTGTCGGCGCGGACTTTACCCTCGACGATCACACTCGATTCCTGGGTCAGGGTCTTGATGGCGTCGAATACTTCCGGCGGGACGGCGTTTTTTGGCACCACCCCTTGAATAATTCCCGAGCCGTCGCGAAACTGTGGGAACAACAGTTTCCCGCTCTCGCGCAGGTTGTAGAGCCAGCCGCGAATGGTGACCGACTGGCCTTCGTGTTTGCCGATTTCCGCGATCGTTGTGATTGGGGAAGACATAAGTTAGGTAGAATTCATTAACCGCCGAGCACGCAGAGAGTGCCGCGCAAATCTAATTCTGGCCTTGTCTTCTCGGCGTTCTCTGCGACCTCGGCGGTGGAAATCTGTTCACGCGGTTTCCAGCTTTTCGAAAAGCTCCGCCAGCTTGTCCAGAGCGTTCACTTTTTCGTCTTCCGCCAGTTCCAGCATCAGGGGCGGAGTTTGGGGGGCTGAACGCAACAGTTCCATAGCTTCTTTCCAGTCGACGGTTCCCTGCCCCGGCCACAGGTGCGAGTCTTTCATCTTGTCGTTGTCGTGAACATGGGTCGAGCAAATATGGCTGCGCAGAATCTCAAATCCTTCGCGGACAGAACCCGCCATGTGCGCATGGCCAACGTCGAAACAGACGCCAACATCGTCGAAGTGTGCGCCGCGGATCATTTCCACCAAGCGGTCGGGCGTGGAAAGCTCGTTTGGAATGTTTTCCAGCAAGATGCGCACCCCGAGCGGCTTGGCAAAGGCCCGCAGGTGTTCAATCGAAGTCATTGCCGCCTCGAATCCCTTCTCGCTGAAACTTTCATTGGGCGATCCCAGATGCTGCACCAGGAAACGGAATGGAATCTGCTCGGCAATTTCGAGAGCGCGCTTGATCTCGTCCATGGCCTCAATTCGCCCGGCGCGGTCGGTGGATGCGATATTGACCGGCGGAGCGCCTGCGCGTCCCCATTCGTAGTCAGCGTAGAGAGGTGAGTGCACGGAGTTCAGTGGAATGCCGCTGCCGCGGAACCATTCGGCAATTTCCTTCACGTGCTGCTTGCGGTTGGCATAATCGATGTGCTGGCGCGCGGCAAAAATCTCAACCGATTGCACTCCGCTGCGGGTCAGCCCATCCAGAATGCCCGGATGCAGCCGCTCTTTCACGAACAGATAAGTGGAAACCGCTCTCAGCATCAGTACCCTACTGCCTTTCCGTTGCCCCGGCCATCGGTAGCGCCCAGGCGCTCGCCGGTTTTGGCGTCGACGGCGATGCACTCGGCGTCGCTCCAATAGGGCGACACATTCGTTCCGTAGTGCAACCCGATTTCAATTTTGTATCCCATGTGCTGCAGCAGATTCACGGTGTCGGGCGAGAACCAGCGTTCCACGTTGACCACGTCGGGCATCCATTGATTGTGAAAGCGAGGAGCGTTCACCGCTTCCTGAATGTTCATACCGTAATCGACTACACCCATCAGAACATTGGCCACGGTCGTGATGATCTTCGAACTGCCGGGAGACCCCAGCACCATGAAAGTCTTGCCGTCATGCACCACAATCGTCGGAGACATCGACGACAAGGGCCGCTTCCCGGGACCGATCGCATTCGCCTCGCCCTGAATCAAGCCGTCGGAATTGGGCACGCCGGGCTTCGAGGAGAAATCATCCATCTCATCGTTCAGCAAAAAGCCCAGGCCGTCGGCGGTCACGCGCGATCCGAACCAGTCATTGATCGTGGTAGTAACAGCTACAGCGTTTCCTTCGGCATCCATCACGGAGTAGTGCGTCGTGTGGTTGGACTCCGGCGACGTCGTTACAGGTAGATGCGCGGCGGCATATTGTTCCAACTCGTTGAAGATGGCCGGCCGCTTTAATTCCTGGCTGGCACTGGCATGGATCGGGTCGATGGTTTCGCGCCAAGCCGCGGCATATTTTTTATCGATGAGTTGGGCCACCGGAATCTTGGAGAAGTCCGGGTCACCCATAAATTCAGCGCGATCGAAAAACGCCCGCCGGAAGGCCTCCACAGTGTAATGAATCGACTGGGCGGAGCGGTCGCCCATCTTGGCAAGATCGTAGCCTTCCAGAATATTCAAAGATTCAATTAGAACCGTTCCGCCGGAAGACGGCGGGGGCGAGCTGATGATTTCGTATCCGCGATACGTACCGCGTACCGGTTCGCGCTCCTTCACTTCGTAGCGGGCCAGATCGTCGGCGGTCATCAGGCCGCCGCCTTTTTGCATGGCTGCGGCCAGTTCCCGCGCCAGAGAGCCGTGATAAAAATCGTCCGGCTTGGCCGCGATGCGTTCCAGTGTGCGAGCCAAATCGGGTTGGCGAAAAACTTCTCCCGGCTTGTAATAGTCGCCATTGCGCTGAAACACGCGATGCGATTCGGGGAACTCGGCTAAGTAACGGTCATGAAAATCGGCGGCCTCGCCCCACGTCAGCGCGTAGCCCTCACGTGCCAGCCGGATGGCCGGAGCCATAACCTGATGGAGCGTCAGCTTCCCATATTTCTGCTCGGCATAAACCATGCCGGCCACCGAGCCGGGCACGCCAATCGACTTGTAACCGATTTCGCTGGCATCGGGGATCACGTTGCCTTGCGCGTCCAGATACATATCGCGCGTCGCCGCCGCCGGAGCTTTTTCGCGATAGTCGAGAAAATGCGTATTTCCGTCCGCCATGCGGATGAGCATGAATCCGCCGCCACCGATGTTTCCGGCCGGAGGATGCACCACGGCCAGGGCGAATCCGGTGGCAACCGCGGCGTCGACAGCATTGCCTCCGGCCTGCATGATTTCAACCCCGGCCCGAGACGCCAAGTCATGCACGCTCACCACGATAGCGTGCTCCGCATGCACGGGGTGGGTAGACGCTGCGACGAATGGGGCCGCAACCAGCGCCAGAAGCGCCATCAGCAGCAAAATGAATGATTTATGCAGAGATCGCATGCAGGTTGAACGCATCCAGAACTGCAACAGACTCTTGAGGCTAGCCGAGCGAAGCGGGCAGAGTCAAATTCAAGTCCAACAGCGGCTAATGTTTCTTGCGAGCTTTCAGCGTGCGAGTCTTCGTTGGCCGTTTCTTTTGTTTCGCGGGTCGCACGTTCCGTTTCGGCGCGTTCGCCGCCGCCATCTCATACGATTGCCCGATCAAGTCCTTCAGTTCGTCGTGGTGCAGAGCGTCCAGCCTTTCGACCATGACCCAGTTGTGCCGCCTCAGATAGGGAGACGGCCGGACATCCTGGTGCTCAATCAACGCGGCAAAAATCTCCGGCGTACATTTGAAGGTCAGCCGCACCCGGTCCAGCCCCAGCACCGCGAACATCTTCGCCCTCACTTTGAAGCAGAGGGCGTCGCCCCATTGCAGCTTCTCCGTCGCCTCGGGAAAGGATAGGCAGTAGGTGCGAATGGAATCCACGTTCATCGGCAAGCCCTTCAGCACTGAGACTACCTTCTCACATCCGACATTCAGTCTTCTGATATATTGTGCGGCCAAGCAGGAGGGTCTGCCATGGACATTCACGGAATCTGCCCGCTGGTTCAGGTTTTCGACATGCCGATCGCCATCCGTTTTTATCGCGACATCCTCGGATTCGCGGTTCACGCCACCTCTCAGCCCGGCGATGACTGCAATTGGGCGTGGCTCAAGTTGAATGGCGCAGAGTTGATGCTCAATACTGCGTACGAAGCCGATCAGCGCCCTCCCACGCCAGATGCGGCGCGGGTCGGGGTCCATGACGATACTTGCCTATTCTTCGGTTGCGAGGATCTGGACGCCGCCTACCAGCATCTGCGAGTGCATGGCGTGAATTTGAAAGAGCCGAAAGTCGCTCCGTACGGGATGAAGCAGCTTTGGTTCCACGATCCCGATGGCTACGGTCTGTGCTTTCAATGGCCCGCGACACAGCAGACTCACGATCGGTGGGTAGCTGATTACGGCATCGAACCCAAAACGATTCCGTAGGCAGCTCTGGTTCAATCGCGACTGGGGCAAGACGGTGCGTCGAACGAGCGGTTGACTTACACGCGATCGACTTACGAGTAGTCGACTTACGAGCGGTCGAGTTATGAGCGGTCCGGCAATTGCAGCAGCCGCTGCCTCACCCCCTGCCACTCCGCTGCGACAATCGAATAGCGGACCGAGTCCCGCGGGATGTAGTCGGCGGCCATGCGGTGGGCGCGCAGAATTCCCTCGAACTGGCCGCCGATGCGTTCGAGCGCGGCGCGGGAGCGCTGGTTGCGAGCGTCCGTATGAAAGCACACGCGAAGCACCTGCCACACCTCGAAGGCGTGAGTCAGCATGAGCAGCTTGGCCTCGGTGTTGGCCGCGGTACGGATGGCCGAGCGGGTCAGCCAAGTGTAGCCAATTTCGCAGGCGTCGGGAACGCCGCGTCCGTGCAAGGGATGGCCCTGCGGCCACAACCATCGTTCCAGATTCCAGAAACGAGTCGAGCCGAGAACGACACCGTCATTCAGACGCACAGTCGCGAACGGCACTGCACTGCCGGCGTCCCGCCAGGCCAGAGCCGTATCGACGTAGGTCGTGACGGCAATCTTGCCCTGCGGGACGGGACTCCACTGGTAGAGTTCCGCATCGTTTCCAGCGGCAGCTACCAGACCGTCGACGTGGCGGTGTTCCAGCAGCTCCAGGCGAATGTGCTTGCCCTGCAGGGTAAGGTTGTCAGTCGTCATCGTCTCCACTATGCAATAAGATTGTGTGCGATCACAACGGTAATGCAGCAACACGACGCGGTTTCGGGTGGCGATCTGCAATCTCTCTACGGCTCCTGCTGTTTGATCACCGTTGCCTTGCTGTAGGCCACGCGAAAACCCAAGCGCTCCGCGTTGCGTTGCGAAGTTGTGCCGCCGTTTGTAACCACTACGGCATACTCGCATCCGGCCTGGAATGCGGCTGCCATGCGGGCGCGCAGCAGCGCCGTTTGCAGGCCGCGTCCGCGAAACTCGGCAAGCGTGCCCGCGCCGCACAGCGCAAAGACTCTGTGCTCGGGGATGACCAGCCCGGTGCCGCACGCCGCCAGCTTGCCCTCGACAGTGGCCACGAAGGCCAGCGCCCGCTCCATTTGATAGAAGGGCGCGATCAGGCCGCCGAATGCTTCCGGAGCGCCGTCGGGGAAGAATGCGCTCTCCACGATCGCGCCGGCGGCATCGGCTTCCTCCGGAAGACTGCGCCGGACCTCGCATCCCGCAGGGAGCGAAGAAACTTTCGGGTCGAGCTTCTCGCCGAAGGTCGGATCTCCGTCAAGCTTTCGGTATAGGACGTTATTGAGTTCAGCGATGGCGTAGCCGCGTTCCTTGAACAACTCGAACACGGCGGGCTCGTGCATGGAGCACAGATCCACTTGCGACGGAGCGCCGTGCGCACGATAAAACGCTTCCACGCGATCGAGATCGGCCGCCGTGAATGGACGATCGAGGCCAACACCAGTCGCCCGTCCGATGGGCGAACCCAGCCCGGCGAACACCATGTGACCGCCACAAATTTCTTCCTCCGTCGCACCGATCTCGGGCCGCGTCTTTTGAAATGCCCGCGCGTACAACACCTGCGGCATCTCCTCGCACGACTCCAGTCGACGAGCGAATGCCTTATCCACGAATTGCATGGGAATCATCCTTTCTGATTTTGAGATAGCTATTGATGCGATGTAGGCGAGAGCGCCGTGTGCGCACACTTCCACGCGCATCTCGCTCAACGATCCGATCAGCGGAACTAAAGGACGGCAGTCATAGGCAGGAGCAAAAAGTACAGCAAAAACCTGTGCCCGTTCAAGACCGGTAACTGATACGCGAAAAAGCTAAGAGCCAATAGCTAAGAGCAGCTCTTCTCACACCTGTTGGCGCGCTTCGCCCAGCGGCACGGTTACGTCCATCTTTTTCTTGTTGCGGTAGATGGTGATCTTTACCGTGTCTCCGGCGCGATGGTTGTTCATGATCTGTGACAGGTCGTCTTCGTCCTGCACCTTCTGATCGTCGATGGCCACGATCAAGTCGCCGCCCAGCATGATGGGAGTATTCCCGAGGTAAGCCCGTTCCGTGCCGGCGCGCAGCCCCGCCGCGTCGGCCGAACCGCCGGGAGTGACCTGGATGATCAGCAATCCGTAGTCAACGGTTAAGCCGATCTCATCGGCCAGTTCGGAACTGATCGGAATCGTGCGCACGCCCAGTGCCGGACGCCGCACCCGGCCTAGCGTCATCAGATCATTCAACACGGCTTTCGCGGTATTGATGGGAATGGCAAAGCCAATGCCCGCACTCTGGTTCGCGTTTGAAAGAATCATGGTGTTGATGCCGATGACTTCTCCATGCCAGTTCATCAGCGGGCCGCCGGAGTTGCCGGGATTGATGGCCGCATCGGTCTGAATGGCTTCGTCAATGGTCGCGCCGTTCGGTTCGCGCACCGGGCGGATCGAACTCACGATGCCGCGCGTCATCGTCCCCGCCAGACCAAACGGATTACCGATGGCATAGACTTTTTGTCCGACCTGCAGATTGCGCGAATCGCCCAGCACCGCCGGAACGAGGTCGGGCGCCTTGATCTGGATCACCGCTAGATCGTGCGGTGGATCGGTGCCTACGACGGTCGCTTTGTATTTCTTGCGATTGTGCATGGTGACTTCCACCTGTCGCGCTTCGGCGATCACGTGATAGTTAGTGAGGATGTGGCCCTCTTTATCGATCACGAATCCCGAGCCTTGGCCTTCCTGCGGCACCAGGCCATAGAAGAAATCGAACGTCATGGCGCGCGACGTGACGTTCACCACCGACGGAATATTTTTCTTGTAGACAGAAATATTGTTCTGCTCTTCGCCGTCGAGCGTTTCGCCGGGCGCGGCCTCGGTGATTTCCACCTGCGCCGGATGGCTCAGCCAGTTCGAAGGATGCAGTGCACTGCCCTGAGAATTCGAACGCCAGGTGGTGAAGTAAAAAAAACCGCCGGCAATGGCCAGCGTGAAAATCAAAGGCCGTATGAGCTTCATAATTCAAACCATCCCATTCGAGGCATCCGATTCAAGGCACCCGACTCAAGGCACCCCGGTTTATGGCACCCAGGAATTAGTACGATGTCGGGGAGCAGAAAGGTCCCTGAAATGATTCTAAACAATGCCCCGCCTCTAAGCACGCCTCGACGGGGCGAAGGCGAAGAGAAAGGATTGAGCCGCTAGACGGCGTTCGCCTTGTGTTCGAGTGCTAACTCGCGCAGGTATAGAAACAACGGCAAGGCGAGCGAAACTCCAACCGTGAGTTCCGCAATTACCACCAGCCATCCTCGTCGAATCGGCAGGCGCTTGTGCTCGACTCGTGTGAACACTATCAGAGCCACGGCGGATACGATGACATCCATGGCGAAGAACCCGCCGATGCGGTTGGCGAAGAGTTCCCGAAAAAACAGCGGCATGTTCAGGCCATGTTGCAACACCCACGGCACAAACTGCCAGTATGGAAGCAGAAAACCGGCGACGCAGAGCAGGAGGTACAAGGTCTTGGGCTTCATGAGCAAATTCTAGCGCAAGAATTAACGGCATCATTCGGAGAGGGGGCGAAGGATGACAAGTATGCGCCCGCCGATTGCGTTCGCCTATGCCACTACCACCCCCGCATACCCCACCACCATGTTGCGGTCGCCGGAAATATCGCCTGAGGTCGCATACTTCACCAGTTCCGCCGACTTCGCGCCCAACTGCCGAACCGCGGTGAGCATCGCCACCGACGGCCCGAGCCCGCACATACTGATGTCCTGTTGCGTGACCACATCGAAAAGCCCGCGCGGATCGAGCGAAAGAATGCGCTCGATGGCGCGATGATCTTTCGCGCGCGTAACTGCGTCCGACTCGTAGTGATTCATGTCACTCGAAGCTACGATCAGGATGGGATCGTGCTGCGCAGACGCAGAGATGACTTCGGCCACGGCCTTGCCGAGTTTTTCTAGCATGTCGAAGTGTCGAGTCCCCAGAGCGATGGGCACGAAGCTGAGTCCTGGCTGCCGCAACAGCAGAAACGGAAGCTCCACTTCGATCGCATGTTCGGCGCGATGCGCTGCCGAATCTTCCTGCAGAGCAGGAAGCCGTTGCTTCAAAGCGGTGGCGAGTTCGGTGTCAACGGGAACATCGCCCAGCGGCGTCTGCCATGCGCCGTCGCTCATTATGGCCAGCGCGTGACCCACACCGGTGTGGTTGGGACACAGCACGATACAGCGCTTCGGCACTTCCACCCGCGCAAAGACTGCGCCCGCCACATGCCCGGAATACATGTATCCCGCGTGCGGCGCGATGCAGCCCAAGGCTCGCACTGGAGCATGATTTGCGGCAGTCGCTTGAGAGAGATATGTGCGCACTTCAGCGCGCAGGTCGTCAGGATCGGCTGGATAGAATCGCCCCGCCACCGCAGCATGGCGCAGAGGTGTGGTAGACATGGCCTCTTAACCTTTCCTGCTCACGGAGACCAAACTTAATGCGACGACTCCACGGCTAGGACTCAGACTGCGAGTTCCGCAAGGCGCGATAAACGGCCGCGCTCTCTTCCAGGCTGAGCGTCTCGGCACGAGCCGTAGCTTTCACTTTCGCTTCAGCCAGAGCACGTTTCAGTTCTGGTCCGTCGTATTTCGCCTTCAGATTATTCCACAGAGTCTTTCGCTTTTGTCCAAATGACAAGCGCAGGAAATCGATGAAGCCGTCGCCCGCGACCCCTAACTTTTCCTGCTGTGGATCAATGGTCAAGCGGAGCACCGTCGAATGCACTTTCGGCGGAGGCATGAACGCCCCCGGCGGCAGAGTAAACAATTTTTCCACGCGAGCATATAACTGCGCCGTCGCGGAGAGCATTCCGTAGTCGCGTCCACCCGGCTCCGCCGCAATGCGGTCGGCAACTTCGCGCTGCACCATGATCACAATGCTGTCGAAATATTTCGAGAACTCAAACAGGCGTAGCAGAATTTCAGATGTAATGTAATAAGGGAGGTTGCCCACCACCGTCACCGGCTCAGGCTTGAGGTCAATGCCTGGCCGGCTGAGCCCGGGTTTCGGTCCGAACAGCGAATCGAAGTCGATGGCCAGCACGTCGCCCTCGATAATTTCGACGTTCCGCGTCATGCCGAATCGCAGGCGCAGCTGGGCTGCCAGCACGCGATCCAGTTCCACCGCAATCAAACGCCGCGCCCGCTTGGCCAGCAACGACGTCATAATGCCGCGCCCCGGGCCGATTTCGAGCACCGTGCTCTGCGACACGTCACCGAGAGTATCGACTACCCGCGCCGCCAGATCCTCACTGGCCAAAAAATGCTGGCCCATTTTAGGCTTGGCTTGCGGACGGCGCGTCGATGCGACCTTTGGCACGTTGACCCTCACTGCCTCGAGACGTAGACTCTGGAGTTGGTCCTATGCATTCCATTCGCACGACCCTCACGGCCCGAGACTCATTCATAATAGCGTGCCCCGCGAAAATCGTGCGCGCTTCCGGAGATCCTCCCTCATGAATATCGTATTCGCTGCTTCCGAAGGCGTCCCATTTTCGAAGACTGGCGGGCTGGCCGATGTGGTCGGCGCCCTGCCGCGCGCGCTCGCGGCTTTGGGCCACAACGTCAGCGTCTACCTGCCGCGCTATCGCCAGACTAAATTGGCAGACCCTGCCACGGTGGTTCGCAGTGTCACGATTCCGTTTGACGATGAGTACCGGTTCGCTTCCGTGGTGAGCGGGGGCAGTCAGGGCGGAGTGCGATTCTATTTTGTCGAGTATCCGCAATACTTCGATCGCGACGCTCTTTATGGCACGCCAACCGGTGATTATCCCGACAATGCTGAGCGCTTCGCGCTTTTCTCGCGCACCGTGCTGGAGGCTTCGAAAATTCTCGGCGTGCCAGACATTTTTCATTGTCACGACTGGCAATCGGCCCTGATCCCGGTTCTGCTCCGCACGATCTATTTGGAGGATCCCGCTTTCCGCGATGTTGGAACCGTCTTCACCATCCACAATATGGGCTATCAAGGCCTGTTTCCGCCCGAAACGCTGCCTTTGCTCATGCTGCCCTGGGATCTGTTCACCATGTCGAAGATGGAATTCTTTGGCCAGGTGAATTTTCTGAAAGGCGCGTTAACTTATTCCGACTTCATCACCACGGTCAGCAAGAAATATAGTCACGAGATTCAGACCGCCGAATACGGATTTGGCCTGGAAGGCGTTTTGCACGCCCGCGCTTCGACGGTGACTGGAATTCTCAATGGAGTCGATTACGAGGAGTGGAGTCCGCAGACGGATAAATTCACGGCGGCAAAGTATTCTCCGCAGGAGCTCAGTGGCAAGGCCAACTGCAAACAGGATCTGCTGGCCGCGTTCGGAGTCAGCAAGGCCAATCCGAAACTTCCCGTGATCGGAATCGTCTCCCGCTTCGCCGCCCAGAAGGGTTTCGACCTGATCGCGCAGATCGCGGACCGTCTGGCCCGCGAAGAGATGATCGTCGTCGCCCTCGGCGCCGGCGACAAAGTCTACGAAGAAATGTTTCTGCGCCTCAACAAACAGTTTCCCAACAAGATTGCGGTGAAGGTTGCATACGATAATGCGCTTGCCCACAAGATCGAGGCCGGCGCCGACATGTTCCTGATGCCGTCGCGCTACGAGCCCTGCGGCCTGAACCAGATTTACAGCTTGAAATACGGCACTGTCCCGATTGTCCGCGCTACCGGCGGTCTCGACGATACCATCGAACCCTGGGACGCACGCAGCGGTAAGGGCACCGGCTTCAAGTTCACCGACTACAACGGCGAAGCGCTCCTGCTCACCATCCGGCAGGCGCTGGAGGCCTATAGCGACCAGACTTCATGGCAGGCACTCATGCGCAACGGCATGAGCAAAGATTTTTCCTGGAACGCCTCGGCTCGCGAGTATGGAAAAATCTATAGTCGCGTGAAGCAGATGCGCGGGGCTGCGGTCGCGCCGACGGAAAAAGTGCTGGTCAGTTAACGATCAGCTAACTCGATGTGCGTTTACGGAAGGCCAGCCACGCGTATCCCAAGGTAGATCCGAGGGCGCCGTAAACCGCCGCATTCATGGGAGCGAGCAGGAACAGGGTAAGCACCAGGGAAGGATCGAAGTTCATTTTCAGGAGATACATTGGACACAGCACAAACATGAGTTGTGGATCGAGATTCCAGCTGTGCGGAGCAAAATAGGCCAGGAGCGCCACGAGATACGCAATTGCCGCGAAGGCGCCGAGCATTTTGAGAGGCGCTGAAAACAAGCGCGCATCGTCCCGATCTTTCTTGCATGCTTTCGCGATCCACGAGCGGGGCAGCACCGCAACCGCCAGGTTGAAGACGCCTAGCAGTGCCAGCGCAATCACAAATATGCCCCATTCGCTCTGAACCGGCAGGGCGACCCCCTGCAGGATCACGTAAGGAGCGCCGGTCAAGAGCGAGGCCACACCGCAGACAAAGAAAACGATGCGAGAAGTAACCCTGATCGCGCGGCCGGGCATAATGCGGATTCTAGCAGCGGGCCCGACTGGGATGCACCTCTGATTGCGCTAGCCAGCTCACTACAAAGCCGCTGCTAAAATTGCTTGCAGCATGGCTGCCACCCGCCAGCTCGCCTTCACTCGCACCATCTTCCACGTCGACATGGACGCGTTCTTTGTCTCGGTGGAGGAACTGTTCGATCCATCGCTGAAAGGCAAGGCAGTGGTGGTCGGCGGACAGCGCGATGAGCGCGGCGTCGTCTCCGCAGCTTCGTATGAAGCGCGCAAGTTTGGAGTGCATTCCGCCATGCCGTTGCGCACCGCCGCGAAGATGTGCCCGCAGGCGATCTTCGTCAACGGCCATCCCGAGCGCTACCGCGAGTGTTCGGAAAAGGTTCACAAAGTCCTCGGCACGTTTTCTCCGCAAGTTGAGATGGCCTCCATCGACGAAGCCTATCTCGACATGACCGGCACCGAACGCCTGCACGGACCTCCACTGAAAGCCGCGCACACTCTGCATCTGCGCATGAAAAGTGACACGGGACTGAACTGTTCAGTCGGGATCGGAACCTCGCGCCTCATCGCCAAAGTTTCTTCGGCGCAGGCCAAACCTAACGGAGTGCTCTGGATTGTTCCCGGCGAAGAGGCCAAGTTCCTCGCGCCGCTCGACGTACGGGAGATTCCCGGCGTCGGCAAAGTCATGGAGACACATCTGCACGCGCTAGGCATCAAGAAGGTCGGAGACCTTGCAAGACTCGAAGAGTCAGAATTGAGTGATCGCTTCGGAAAATGGGGCCTCGCTCTCGCGGGCAAGGCCCGCGGCGAGGATGCCGGAGGATGGTTTGACGCGGAAGTCGGAGCCGACATCGCTGCCAAGTCCATCAGCCACGAGCACACCTACAACGAAGACACCGCCGACATCAGCCAGCTCGAAGCCACGCTCATGCGGCTTTGCGAGATGGTCGGGCGCCGTCTGCGCGAATCGCAATTCCACGCGCGCACCATTCAGCTCAAACTGCGCTACAAGGATTTCACAACTCTCACCCGCGCTCACACTTTCACAGCGCCGACCCAGCTTGATACGGAGATCTTCGAACAGATTCGCGCGCTGTTTCGCAAGAACTGGAAAAAAGGTACTCAGGTTCGTCTGCTCGGCGTGCAGGCATCGTCGTTCACGGCGCAACCCGATCAGATCGATCTCCTGGACGGCAAACGCCAGCAGCGCTGGAAAGATGCATTGGCCGCCGCCGACCGATTGCGCGACAAATTCGGTGAGTCCAGCGTCAAACTGGCAGCCGGAATGAAAGGCAATTTCCGCGAGCGTGTTCATGAGAATCCGGCGAGCCTGCCGGGAAAGAGCAAACCGAAACCGAAGTAGGCAGCAGTTCAAGAAGAATTGATTTTCTTGTTTCGATGAGCCGCTCGACCTCCGCGATGAGGACCTCGCTACCTTGACCATGCTCCATCTCGAGCACTAAGATTCCCGTTCGCCCAGTTCCTCACGCAAGTCTTCCGGAGCCCAAATGCGAAAGCTCGTCGCCGTCATTTCGTTCAGCGTCTTGTTCGCCCTGGTCGCAACCTTCTCGCAGACCACCGCGGCCCAGTCGAATCCTCCGCTGCTGCTGCGCTTCCCCACCGTCAGCAAGACGCAGATCGTTTTCAACTACGCCGACGATCTCTGGATCGTCAGCCGCGACGGAGGCGACGCGCGCCGCCTCACTTCCGGCATTGGAGTTGAGGCGCTTCCCTATTTCTCTCCTGACGGCTCGATGATCGCCTTCACCGGCGAATACGACGGCAATCGCGATGTCTACGTCGTCCCCGCCACGGGCGGCGTGCCGCGACGGCTGACCTACCATCCCGCCGACGAATACGTCGCCGGCTGGACTCCCGACGGAAAGAAAATTCTGTTCAACTCCTGGGGCAACAGCTTCATGCACTTCGAGGATCAGCTCTACACCGTCCCCGTCGAAGGTGGATTGCCCACGCAATTGCCGCTTCCCATCGCCGAAGACGCTTCTTTCTCGCCCGACGGAGCTCATATCGCTTACGTTCCCCACCCCAAGTGGCAGCTAGCCTGGAAGCGCTACCACGGCGGTCAGACTACGCCCATCTGGATTGCCGATCTCAAAGACTCCAGCGTGGTAAAGATTCCTCGCGACAACTCCAACGACCACCATCCGATGTGGGTGGGAGACACGATTTATTTTCTTTCCGACCGCAACGGTCCCGACAGCCTCTTCGCCTATGACGTGAAGACCAAACAAGTTTCCGAGGCCCTGCACAGTGACGGCCTCGACTTCAAGACGGCTTCCGCCGGTCCCGACGTCATTGTGATCGAGCAGTTCGGCGCCATCAAGCTCTATGATCTGCAAACTCATCAGGCAAAAAACGTAACAATTCATGTCGTCGGTGATATCGAAGCCGTGCGGCCGCACTTCGCCAAGGTCGAGCCTAAGCGAATTCAAAACTTCAGTATCTCGCCCACCGGCGCGCGTGCCGTCTTTGAAGCCTGGGGAGAGATTTTCACCGTGCCCACCGACAAGGGCGACATTCGCAACATCACGCGCAGCCCTGCCGTGGCTGACCGCGATCCGGCATGGTCGCCCGACGGCAAGTCGATTGCGTATTTCTCTGACGAGTCTGGTGAATATGAACTGGCCATCCGCGATCAGAGTGGGCTGGGCGCGGTGCGCCATATTAATCTGGGCAATCCGCCGTCGTATTTCTACACACCGACCTGGTCTCCTGACAGCAAGAAAATCGCTTACTTCGATAAGCGCCTGCAATTGTGGTACCTCGATCTCGACAACCCTGCGCCGAAGTTGGTGGACACCGATTACTTCTGGACCTTCGCGCCCAATCTGGTCGGCCAGACCTGGTCTCCGGACAACAAATGGATTGCCTACACCAGACAGCTTCCCAGCGGCCTGCACGCAATCTTCGTTTACTCACTCGATCAGGGAAAAACTTTCCAGGTCACCGACGGCATGAGTGACGCGCTTTATCCGTGCTTCGACAAGAATGGAAAATATCTCTACTTCACCGCCTCGACGAATACCGCGCTCTCGACCGCTGGCCTCGATATGTCGAGCGATGAGCACCGCGTTACGCGCAGCGTTTACGTCGCGGTTCTAAGCAAGGATGAAAAGTCACCCCTCGCGCCCGAAAGCGACGAGGAGAATAAACCGAAAGACGAAAAGAAATCCGATCAGGATAAAAGCAAATCGGCAGATCAGGCTAAGGACAAAACGAAAGACAAATCTACAGGCAAGAACAAGGCGGAAGATAAATCCGCAGCCGATAAGGATAAAGACAAAAAAGACGAACCAGTCGTCGTGAAGGTCGACATCGACAGCATCGGTCAGCGCATTCTCTCGCTCCCGATCCCGGCGAAGAACTACAGCAACATGCTTGCAGGCAAGTCCGGCGTCCTTTTCCTGATGGAAGCTCCGTTGGTCGTGACCGACGATGACTACCCGAATGTCAATCAGACCATCCAGAAGTTCGACCTCAGCAAGCGCAAGGTCGACAAGTTTATGGACGAGGTCAACGACTTCACCGTCTCCTTCGATGGCGAAAAGATTCTCTATCGCAAAGGTGATGCCTGGGCGACGGCGGCGGCCGACGATGGCCCCGCAGCAGGTGCTGCAGGCCCGGCCAAGCCTGGTTTCGGTCCACTCAAACTTGACGGATGGGAAGTCTACGTCGAGCCCCGTGCCATGTGGAAGCAGATCTACAACGAAACCTGGCGCATCGAGCGCGATTTCTTCTACGAGCCGCACTATCATGGCCTCGACCTCGACAAGGCCAAGAAAAAATACGCGCCTTACCTCGAAGGCATCGCATCCCGCGACGAACTGACGTATTTGTTTCAGGAATGTCTCGGTGAGATGACGGTCGGCCACATGTTCGTTGGAGGCGGCGAGGCTCCGGAGCCGAAGAAACTAAAAGTTGGTCTGCTCGGCGCCGACTACAGTCTCGAAAATGGCCGCTATCGCATGGCCAAGGTTTACGACGGCGAGAACTGGAATCCTGGCAACGAAGCCCCGTTAACTCAACCCGGCGTCAACGTGAAAGCCGGAGACTACATCCTCGCGGTGAACGGCCGCGATCTGCATGCTTCCGACAACATCTACAGCTTCTTCGAAGAGACGGCGGGAAAGCAGGTTGTGCTCAAGGTCGGCGCCAATGCAGACGGAAAAGATTCGCGCGACGTCACGGTCGTTCCGGTCGAGAGCGAAGAAAATCTCCGCCATTTGGCCTGGATCGAGAGCAATCGCCGCCGCGTCGATCAAGCCACCGGAGGCCGTATTGCCTATGTCCACGTGCCTAATACCGCCGGTGGGGGATACACCAGCTTCAACCGCTACTTCTTTTCGCAGGTCGGCAAAGAAGGCGCAATCATCGACGAACGTTTCAACGAAGGCGGCCAGCTGGCCGACTACATCATCGACTACCTTCGCCGCCCCATGCTGAGCAAGGTGGTCACACGCGAAGGCCACGACTGGTCGAGTCCGTCAGAAGCGATCTACGGACCTAAGGTGATGATGATCAACGAAATGTCCGGTTCCGGTGGCGACGCTCTACCGTGGTACTTCCGCAAGACTGGCATCGGTCCGCTGGTGGGCAAGAAAACATGGGGTGGGTTGGTTGGAATCGGCGGCTATCCGGAACTGATCGACGGCGGCCGCGTTACCGCGCCGCGAGCTGCAATCTATGGCCTCAACGGCGAGTGGGAAGTCGAAAACCACGGCATCCCGCCGGATGTTGAAGTCGATCTCGAACCCGCTGCCTGGAGGCAGGGCCATGATGCGCAACTCGAGAAGGCAATCGAGGTGGTCATGCAGCAGTTGAAGGAGCATCCGCTGCCCGAGATCAAACGTCCGCCGTATCCGAACTATCACGAGCACGACGATCTAGGGGCGAAGTAAGAAGCCGATGGGTAACCTACACGGATCGGTACAGAACCGACGGGAGTTTCAATGCAACGCTTATACATACTTTTGCCGATGATCTTTGGTTATGCGATCTTTCATTATGCGATCTTTGGTTGTGCAGTTCTGTTGCCTTCTTCGGGCGCTTCTCCGGCGAGCAGCGCATCGCGCGGCGTCTTGCTCGTTGCCAACAAGGGAGACCGCACGCTTGGCATCATCGACCCCGAGTCCGGCCAACAAGTCGCCACGGTCGCGGAGGGCGGAAATACTGGCCATGAAGTGATCGCGTCGCCGGATGGCCGTTTCGCCTACGTACCGATCTATGGCGACTCGGGGGTCGGAATGCCTGGCACTGACGGCAGCAATCTGGTCGTGATCGACATCGCCTCGCGCAAGGTGATTGGCAACGTTGATTTCGGCCACGGGGTCCGCCCGCATTGCCCCGTGTTCGGACCGAAGGACGGCCTGCTCTATGTCACTACGGAACTCGACAACGCGATCACCGTAATCGATCCGCACAGTCTTAAGATCGTTGGCTCAGTTTCGACCGGCCGCCCGGAGTCGCACATGCTTGCCATCACTCGCGACGGCCGCCATGGGTACACGGCCAACGTCGGTTCAGGCACGATTTCTGTGCTCGACCTGGCGGCTCGAAAGACCGTCGATGTAATCCCTGTCGCGCCGGTTATTCAACGCATCTCGCTTTCCGTCGACGGCCGCTTCGCATTCACCTCCGATCATACGAAGCCGCAACTCGCCGTGATCGACACGTCGACGCGCAAGGTCAAATCGTGGATACCGCTGCCAGCGACCGGCTATGGGACCGCAGCTACGCCAGATGGACTTTGGCTCGTGATCGCGCTTCCCGCGGCGCGGCAAGTCGCGGTTCTTAACCTTAAGTCGATGAAGATCGAGCACACCATCGACGTTCCCGCGGCTCCACAAGAAGTCGTGATACGCCCTGACGGCGCGGTCGCCTATGTCTCCTGCGATGCGAGCCACAAGATCGCTGAACTTCGCACGTCGGACTGGACTGTCGCACGGCTGATCAATGCTGGTGCTGGTGCGGACGGCCTGGCTTGGGCTGAGCAGAAGTAAGTGTCTCTGCTGCCTGCTTCGCCTGCGGCCACCAGACCTCAAATTATTTCGCCCGAGGTCATTTCGTTTAGATCATTTCGTTTAGATCATGAGGAAAGCCCAGCGGCAGCAAATCTAATGGGTGGTTGCGGCCAGCAGCGAGCCCACTCCGGGCTTGTATCCGTAGAAGTCGCCGATCAAGTGGAGATGCTCGATGATCTCTTCGTCGTAGCGCTGCTTGAGCGCCGGACTCAGAATATTGTGTTCGGCGTTGGGATCGGCCGCGAGATCGAATAGATAACTCTGCGCCGGCGAATCGTAGGTTGTATACAGATAACGCTGGTCTGCAGTCAGGATTCCATACACCGCGCGCACATCCGACGCGAGAAGAAGATCTTTCCGCGGATAACCATCGAGTTCCTGTTTCGTCTCGGCAAACAAAGGCCGCCCGTAGAGCGCATTTTGCACGATCGGCCGGTGTCCCGAGCAGGTAATAAAGAGTCGGCGTGATGTCGGTCAACGTAGAGAGGCGGGTGTCATCGTATACCAACTTCTCGCGCATCTTCGGCGGCAGATGGATGATGAGCGGCACGTGCATGATTTCGGGCCAGATCGAAGTTGAATGGCTCATGCGTCCGAACTCGCCCGTGGCATCGCCGTGGTCGCTGGTTACGATGATGATGCTGTTGTCATACAGGCCGCGCTGCTTGAGGTAGCTGAAAAATTCTCCCAGTCGCGCGTCGACCCAATGCACTTCGTAGGTAATACGCGTGTTCAGACCGGGCCGGTCGGGCCAATGCTGCGACGTCGGCGAGGGCACGTCGTTGCGCGCGAACTGGTGCACGTTCTTGGGCTGATCGTAGAAAAAGATCGGCTCCTGTGAGCCGGCGTGAGAATCGAGAACGGATTCTGCCTGGCGCAGCGTGTCGCCGATTTCCAGGTGGTTCCACAACTTCTTGTCGGTGTCGAGCTTTACAAGATCATCGCTGGGCGACAAGATTTCTTTGACCACCTCGTCCATGCTCACGACCATGTGGTAGCGGTCGGTGCGGAGCATCTGTTCAAGGCCGTTCACCTTCGAGAAAGGCTGCAGATAATGGGCGTGCAGCATCATCGCGCCCGCCCACAACGCCGGTTCGGAAAGCGATGTTCCCGCATATTGCGAATATGCGTTATGCAGGACGATGCTGTCGCGGGCGAAGGCATCGAGGTTCGGCGTGTAATCGACGTGGGGATTGTAGGCGCCAAGATAATCCGGGCGCATTGCGTCAATAACGAACACAAAAATATTCGGGCGCGTGCCCTGGGCTGGCGAAAGGTTGTCGACTAGCCGGACTTCCGTGTTGGTGCGAGTATCGCGAACGTTCGTATATTCCCGCATGATGCGGCACAGATCGCCGCACACGTCTCCACGGCCGTTGCCCAACATGTGATGAGCCAGCAGGAACGAGGCGTCGCCTGCGCCATATTCCTCGAGTTTGAGCGAAATTTCGTCGTCGGTCGAGCCCACCGACGTGCCCCAGAAAATTTCCGTGGCCTGAAGCGTTTTGTAGACGAAGATGCCGGCCAGCAGGACTCCCACGACGGCCGCAGGGGAATAGTTTACCCGCACCGGGCGCAAGCGGTATACACACAGGCTCATCGCGATCCAGAAGACCAAAGCGGAAGCGCTTTCGACGAAGCCATTCCAGTCCTCGCCGCCGATTAGCCATCGCGAACCCAGCGCCAGCATCGTGACGACAACAATCGTGATCCACGTGGCGATCGCCTGCCCCGAAGAAAGTCCGGAAGAAGGTTTCATGCCCGCAGAACGCGACGATGACTGTTGCTTCCGCGCCAGAAACGGCTCGACCATGGCGAAGCCCGAGAGCGTGAGCGTCAGTGCCAAGGCGCACGCATAGAGGTACGCACCCCTTCCTTCGAAGCTTATGGCGTTGCCGAGGAAGCGCGCCAGCACAATCGACAGCACGATCGCAATCGAAGTTCCCACTAGCCCGCGGCGCACAGCTCGCGGCCTGGACGTCTTTTCGGCCACCAGAAAAATCAGATTCAGCGTCGATAACACGACGATCGCAAGAGCTAAGTGGGAAACCACACTCCAGAACGCAACCTCAGTGTCCTGCCAGTGAAAAGCCAGCGTGTGCGTGTCGCTGTAAAGGCGCACTCTCGCGCCGACGGTGTAGATCATGCTCACCACGAGAGCAACCAGCAGGCCGGCGGAAAACCCAAAGGAGGCGGCGGTGTGTTCAACATCGTTCCGTGGATCGCGTTGTTCCCCCGCACCCGACATTTGCCATACAGAGATCGCGATGAGGGGAAGCAGAGCCGTGAGGCTCCAGTAATAGGCGGCATAATTATTCTGCAGTGCGGGCAGGAAGGGACGCAGGGACAGGTATATTCCCGAGGCAGCCAGCACGCCGACCAAGACTTGCGATCGCTTATCCTTCCGCCAATCGCGCACCGGCCAACCGGAGAACAATGCAGCCCCAATCGCGACCCAATATAGCGCCGCCTGATGGTGCGCAAGCCATGGCATCCAAGCGTAAGGCGGTGTTTTGATGAACGCACAGAAAGTGTAGGGCAGAAAGGCGAGCAGGCAATACAACGAGGTCAGAACGAAATACGTCCCAGAAACGGTCCTCAGTACAGTATTGACCCAAAACCTCAAAACGTGTTCCCTCAGATGTATTGCATCGGACGCCCCAATAATCGGGGGAAGCAAGTAGAGTCGATTCCGTATTCGCTTTTCTGATTCTCAATGACCGTCTGTCCGACCCGCAAGTTACCGAGGACGAACGATTTGCCCCCCGCGGTACAAGACTGGCCGAGGTCGGCTAACCGGTCGAGAACGTTCGTATCCGAGACTCGCTGTGACCAAAGTACCAACATCGTCACTACTTCGGTGTGGACCCAAGACACCCGAAGCTGCCCTCGGTTGAGCTACCATTGAAACTCCGCCTCTTTCTTGCGGGAACAACCGGATGCCGAGTCAGGCCGTTAAGAAGTCCGCCGCACGATCGTCGTCGACGGCATGGTCCTCGCTGGCATTGTTCACCCGCAATTTCCTTAAGAGTCCCGCAATGTTGGGCTCGGTCATACCCAGCTCCTCCTTCCTGGTGAATGACATGATGAGCCAGGTCGACTGGCAGCGGGCACGCGTGCTGGTGGAGTATGGTCCCGGCGTGGGCACGTTTACGCGGGAGATTCTGAAGGCGCATGCGGCCCGACGCAGTTCTGGTGGCCATTGAACTGAATACCGACTTTGTGGAATATCTCAGCGATCATGTGCGCGATCCGAGGTTTCGAGTCGTGCACGGATCGGCCGCGCGGGTGCGCGGCGTGCTAGCTGAACAGAATCTGGCGCTGGCGGATTACATCATCTCCGGCCTGCCCTATCTCGCCATGCCAGATTCCCTGCGCCGCGAAATTCTTGAAGAATCCCGGCTGGCGCTGCGGCCGGAAGGTTCGATGCTTCTCTTCCAATACACGCGAACGCTTCTGCCTTATCTCGAATCCAGCTTTAGTTCGGTCAAGCTGAATTTTCAGTTCTTCAATATCCTGCCAGCGCTGATCTTCCACTGCACGCGGTAATTCCCCAGCCGGCTCTTGTCGTTGTGTATTCCGCGCGCATTCCGACACCGAAAAAACCGTCAGCTGTCTTTGCGGTACAGGAGGTTGCGCATGGCTGCGCGGCGCGCTTCGTTGGCTTCCGACAGGGACTTGCGTTCGTCGGCGCTCATGGGGCGCTTGGTTCCGGGATCGGCAGATTCGGGTTCGCTGCAGGCGGGGCAGCGATTGGCAAAGCCGGGCTTGCCCGGCTTCAACTCGAACTCCTCGGAGCACACGGCGCAGACTTTGATGGGAAATGCCATTCCGCCTCTATGATAACAATCCGCAACGGCAGTCGTCTTGCCGTCCAGCTCTTAGCAGGGACGCCCTTCCGCGGTCGTGGTGCCGCCTCGCCTCGCTGCGCTTGGCGGGACGGGCGAAGGCACCCGTCCCCACACAAGCACACGGCCCCATACGGGCCTACTTCCTAAAGAACGAAGGCCGGGCATCCCGGAAGGAAGTTCCGGATCCCGGCCCACGTCTTCGTTCAACTTGAGTACGGCTTATGCCAAGCTAGTTGCCTGAGCTCGGCGTAGCTGCCGCAGCAGTGGTCGGAGCCGCAGCCGGAGCCGCGGCGCCGGTACCGTAACGAATTAAGCGCGGGAAGAAGGGCGTGACTTCAAACGGCATCTTGTCGCGCGCCGAAGTGATGGCAACCGGAGCTGCCTTCACCATTTCCGCCTTGTCGTCCCAGGGATTGATTTTCACGCGACCGCCCAAGGGCAGAGCCGCGATCTGATCGAGTTTGTTGTTGTCCAGAGCCGGGCCCAGCGTATCCAGACCCGATAAACGAGTGATCTTCCCGTTTTCCTCCAGGGAATTGCCCAGGTGAGTGGTCAGCAGCGCGCTCAGTTGCGGAGCCCGCAGCTGCAACGCCCGCAGGAACAAGCCCACATTGTCCAGCTTTTGTGCGTAAGGCGAGTTCTTGAGAAGCTCCAGCGCCTTTTTGTCGGCGGCAGTTTCCTCTTCCGGAATGTGCTTGAATCCCAGGTTCTGGTAGGTGGAGTCATCGTCGAACAGCATGCGGTCGTTGAACGCGTACTTGCTCCCCAGGTTGTGGCCGAGCACGATGTGCGCGAGTTCATGAGAGAGCACGGCAGCCAAGCTGGCTTCGTCGGGCAGCACATCGACGAGACCTTTGCTGATCACGATGGTGTTGCCCACGCTGAACGTCTCGAGCGGAGCGGTAAGCAGCACGCGCGTACGCACGGGCCGCGGCAGATCGATATTGTTGGTAACTTCCAGGTTGTTGACTACGGTCTGAAGAATGCGGTCGAGATCGCCCTCGGGAGCGAGCAATCCGGCGTTGGTGAGGCGCTCGACAACGTTGTCTTCAGCCTGCTGCTGCCATACACGCTCGGCCTGCAGCGGGGACGCATCCTGGGCGCTGGCACTGTCGTCACTGACGCTGTCGACGCGAATCTGCGTCAACTCGTCGTCCTTGCCGCCTTTCTTCAGGTCATAGCCCCAGATGCGGGTCTGCGCCTTGAAGGCCGTCTTGTTTTTCACACCGGCGCTGAAGTCGCCTTCTTCGCTGTAAATGTATGAAGGCACCCAGTAGCCGGGGATCAGGTTCAAGCGCCAGCTATCCATGTGGAAGAAATATGTGTTGTGCACGGCTGATTGGTAGGTCCCGTTCAGGCGCACGATATTGAATCCCTGATCTTCCACCCAGATGCGGCCGAGGAAGCGTCCGCGACCGGATTTCGGTTTCGGCATGACGTCGAACACCAGGCAGCGCACGTCGCCCAGGAATTCGCGGCGGGCGTAGTGGAAGTCATAATGCTCGCGGTCGAAGTCGGTACGGTCGGCGTAAACCATCCATGAGAAACCCAGGGGCTGGTATTGCACCTTGTAGAGTTTATGGAAGCCGCCCAACAGGCGGGACTGCATGCTGGTTTCTTGTTCCTTCAGGTAGTCCTTGCGGTCGACGGTCTCACCCATATCCATGCGTCCGAGGAAATAGTGATCCTCGCTGGGCACGGGGCCAAGCTGTGGGTCGGCAACCAGATTCTGCAGATAAGTCTCAACCACGGGGGTGCGAGTGGAGAGCACCTTGATCAAACCATGCTCCCGCTCGATGAACAGGCTCACGACCTGGTCCATGGTGGTGGGAGTCGGCGCAGCCGCCGGTTGTGGAATTGGCACAGCCGTTACCTGTGCGGGCTGCGAAGCCTGCGGGGGCGCGGGCGTGGCCTGCGCAGCTGGTGCCGGCTGATCAGTTGCGGTAGCAGCCGGCTGAGACGATGGCGCCGTCTGCGTGGCATCGGATGCCGGCGACTGTGACGCCGCCTGCTGTGCGGCTCCGTTTACAGATGCCAGCAGAACCGCAGTAAGTAGCAAGTTCCAAGTGCGCATGACCTTATTCTCCAAGTTTCTCTGAACTAATTTCTCTGAACCAATTTGCCTAAACCAAGCTTCCAGAATTACTTCGCCAAAAGTTTTTCTATGCCAGCTGGAATGTCACGTGAACGATTGCTGTGGAATCCACCGGCTGGCCTCCACGCGATGCGGGCTTGAATCGGATCTTGCCGGCGGCTGCGACCGCAGCCTCATCCAGCCCATGACCAAGACCGCGCACCACGCGATTCACGTGCAGTGTGCCATTGGCCGAAAAACTCACTTCGAGAAGCACTTCGCCTTCCAGCTTCAGGCTGCGCGCTTCGTCGGTGTATACCGGATTCGGCTTGAACGTGATTTCCACCGGAGTCGTGGCCGGACCCATATCCGCCGCGATCTTCGGTCCGCCGTGCACCACCTGCTCCGATCCGAATCCACCGGTTGCAACTCCCTGGCCGTTGCTGCGCCCATCACCTTTACCGCCAGTGGCGATGCCATTACCAAAGTCCGCACTGGCGACCGTGCCCTTAATTCCTTTTGCTCCGCCCGATCCGTTGCCTTGCCCCGGACCGACGGGCATGTCAAAGCCGCCCGCGGACGCCGCATACAATTTCGCGCCCTGCTTGCCAGTTCCCTTTAAGCCGTTGTCATCGCCAAATCCGCCGGTCTGAACTTTGTCTACTGCTGCGTTGACGGTCGGTTTCGCGGAGCTGCCACCGAAGTCTCCGGTGTGCACCAGTTGCGGACGCGCCGCACTCGCGATTTTTATCTCGGGAGCCTTGAATTGATTCACCACCACCTGGGGCGCTTCCACCGGCTGCGGAGCGACCCGGCGCACTTCCCGCGGCACCACCAGTTTGGGCGTATCCACTTCCGCAAGCTTCACTGAGGGAAGCTTGGGCTGGATCTGCGGCTTCATCTTGATTGGCTCCGGCGCGGGCGCAGGCCGCAGCGCCGGCATGGGAATCATTTCTGTGACGTGATAGGTGGTGAGCTGCAGCGTTTCCGGAAAGAACACCCCGAGATTAATAACGATGAGCAGGACCAGCGACACCAGTCCATAGCTGGTCGCCAGCGCGCGCTTGTTGATCTTGCGTTCGGGCAGTAATCCGAGTTGAAAGCCGCGGTAGGGCGTTGCCATGCAATTTTGCTCCGTTAGGGATCCCGTTGATGGGGAGATCATTCGGGACTTGGAGTCTTAAAAATACGGGAGATAGGACAGGGGGTAAACGTGTCAACGGCTCTTGACCTTAGGTAACCTGCGCAGTAGCACTAATGGGGAAATGGCCCAAAACGGGCATAGGACCGCCAGTTCCAGCGCTTCGACTAGCTTGCAACCCAACGAAACCGGGAAACGAACTTAAGAGACCGGCAAGAAAACCTGAGAGTCAGAATGAGGAGCTTCTAATCTGATTTTCTGTGAATTCTCAGAGATTCGGCGTTTTTTTCGGATTGATAGCGAGGGAGTTTCGCCGCCGGGAGAAATAAACGAACACTGGAATCCCGGCCAGGATGACCAGTAATCCATAGCCGGAACTCGGCCAATCGTTCTTGAAGGTGTAGGCCAGAAGAATCGCCGCCACTGCCACGAAAACGACAGGAACGAAAGGATAGCCCCACATGCGATATGGACGGACGGCCTCCGGTTGGCGTTGCCGGAATACGAAGACAGTGCTGCCGGCAATCATGTAAAAGAGCCATTCGGCAAAAATCGTCAGGGAAAACAGTTGCCGGAAGTTTGCCCCGACCAGCAGAAGAAGAATTGAAAGCACGCCTTGCACGACAATCGCGACCGAAGGCGTGTGAAAGCGGGGATGCACTTCCGCCAGCGCGCGAAAAAAGTATCCGTCGCGCGCTACTGCGAAGGGCACACGCGCTCCGCTCATGATGGTGCCATTGAGCGTGACCAGCATTGATATCGCCATGCCCGCCGAAACGATGCTGGCGCCCACTCGCCCCAGTACGAGCGCGACCGCATCCGATGCGGGACGCTGCGAAGCTGCAATGGCGCCGGCTGGAAGCACATACTGCACCGCCGCGTTGACCAGCATGTAAAGCACGCCCACCGTGGCCACGCCCGCGATCAATGCGATCGGAATATTGCGCTCAGGGCGCTTCACCTCGCCCGCCACCATATTCAGATCGTTCCATCCGTCGTAGGCCCAGAGGGCAGCCACCAGCGCAGCCATGAAGCCGGCAATTCCACCTTTCGCCCCGGCGAACGTGCCTGCAAAGTTGCTCCATCCGCGGCCCGGTACGCTGCCGATTCCGCTGAAGCACACCACTACAATGCCCAGGATGATCGCCACTTTCAGCAGCGTGAAAACAAGCTGGAATTCGCCCGCTTTTTTCACGCCGAGATAGTTCAGTAACGAAATCAGGACGGCCGCGGCAATGGCAAAAATCTGTCCCCAGGTTATGGCAAAAGGCCACGTGATCAGGTTGACGGAGAGAAAAGAGAATGCGGAAAATGTCCCGAGAATCCGAACCAGGCCCGTGACCACAGTCGCGATCGAAGCCGGCTTGGCGATCACAAACCACGTCCACGCATAGAGAAAACCGGCCCCGGGCCCGTAGCCGTCGCGGACGTAGACATATTCTCCGCCGGCCTGCGGCTTCATCGCGCCCAGTTCAGCGTAAGTGAGCGCGCCGAAAAACGACAGCAGCCCGCCCACCACCCACGCCAGATAGACCAGCTTGGCCGAGCCCACGGCCTGCATCATTTCGGCGGGCACGAGAAAAATTCCGCTGCCGATGATCGTCCCGACCACCACCGCGGAGGCGTGGCTCACGCCCAGATCGCGGGAGAGTTCTGGACGCGAAGGGGCGAGATGGGTGACCTCTTGCGCGGCCTTTTTCGTGACATCTCGCGAGACTTCAGCCATGTTGGAGTTGGAGTATACGCGAGGATTGCGATTCCTTTGAGTGCAATCTTGGCGGCAGTCTTATTCCGCGACTGGCACTTCCGCGAGAAAGGCCATGTCGCGCACTCACAGCGCTGCGATACTCAAAGACGAGTTTTCCAGCAAAACTGCTAGCGTACTGACGCCTGGCTGATGGGTTCGGGCGCCAAGGGAAGCTGCACTTCCAATGTACCCATGCGATCGTTCGTGCGGTCGCGCACCCCGACGCGTATGGTCTTGGCACTGACCGGGACCACCAGCGACTGCCGCGCGCGAAACAATCCGTTCTTGTTTTCCGCCGGCGTTGAGGATTCCGGCACGGCGTCGTTCACGATACCGTTCAGTGTTTTGCCATCCTCGTCGAACGCGGCGACGACAAACTCGAGCGTCGGCTGGTTGCTGGTTCGCGCCGCCTGCGCTTTGAACTGGGAATCGAGCACGCGATAGTCGATGGTGTAGATCTGGATCTTCACGGGAGGCAGCGGCTGTAGGGCCTTGTTCTTGAGCTGGGTGCGGAAGAAGGCGGCTTGTTCCTGCAAGTGCTCCATCTGCGCCGGAGTCGCCAATCCCACTCCACTGGTGTGGACATGCGCGGAGAAGACCAGATCGTGCAGCATGGGTGCGCCAGGCCTCGTGTTGGCTTGCAATACATCGCCCGCCTCGAGTGGAAGCTCCAGGGCGGAACTCGCCGAGTGATTCGCATTCTCATCGGAGGCAGTGGAGAACAGAGGCACGCGGCAATAGTTGCGCCGGTACGAGAGTAGATATTTCTCCTTGTCGAGTTTCACCGAAATGTTGTGACATCTGTCGTCGTCCGCCTTGGGAGGGGAATAGGTGAGGGTGTAATAGTTCCCGCCATCTTCCGTGGCGGTATTCAGTTCCTCGGCCACGTTGTTGTTGCTGTAGAACGCACGCCCTCCGGTTGCATCAGCGATTTGGTCCGCGACCGTATAGCTCGCTGAAACCGAACTGCCTGTTCCCGCTTGTCGCAAGGCCGCCGACGTGCTGGCCCCGGTCATGTCACCCTCCGGGTTTACCACAACCCCGCGAACGTTCACCGGAAAAACCGCCACTTCGGCTTGCGCCAGCGAGTTGACCTCAGCTTTGATGTTGTCCGCCAACGAGGCGATCCCCTCCTGGGCGCCAATTACGAGGGGGAAGGTTCCCGCGACCCAGATCAGGTTTTTGCGGCCGGGAATGCCATCGAGATACTGGCCGATGTGGGTCAACATATCCACAGCGGTCTCGGGATGGCCGTAGCCATAGTTGCGACCCATCAGGAACACCCTGGGGACATGGGAATTGGGCTTCTTGGAATTCACAGCGGTGTACAACAGGTCTTTGTCCTCGGTGAATCCCTGCTCCAGATACAGCTTGTCGGAAGTCACAAAGACCGCAAACCTGGTCCCGGCCGGTTTGCTGCGGATGAACTTGAGGATCTGCTGGCGGCCAGTCATCTGGTCGTCGACCTCGGTATCGACCAGGTCGAGGAGCATCACGTAGAGCGGCCCCCGTTCGGGAACTGCCGGGATGTTCTCGAAGACACGGGGCGGCAGCGGAGGCGCGTTGGGGCTCCGTGCAATCGACGCTTTGTCGAAGTCGTAGACATCGAACGAAAGAACGCTCTGCGGCTGCTTGTCTTCCGTAATGGAAAAATCACTAGCTCTGAGGCCATGCACGGGCTTGCCGTTCGCGTCGTGCACCATAATGTCGACAATCACGCGCTGCACGGTTTGGCGAATGACCATGCTCGGCTCCTGCGAATCCTGCCCAGTTGTCGGCGCGGGCGTCTCGGGCATGGTTTGCACTGGATTTGCGGTCTGGGCCGGGGGTGAATCCTGGGCCTGGGACGGCAACGTGGTCGATTGTGCAGTTAACGCCGCCGTCGAAAGGCAGACCAAAGCCAGGCAGGCCGAGGCGACTCGCCATAATGCCAAAATGCCTCGCGAGAGTGCAGGAAACGAAGTCATTGCTCACCGCCGATTCTTCTGACGCCCATTATTAAACCCATCGGGAACCGTCTTGTCTCGCCTCCGGATGCAATTATCTTCGAAGTCCGCCTGCTGGGATCAATTGGAAATCCTCTTTTCTTGAGCTGAGGAATCTGCCAGGAGAACGCTCACGATCCAGCCCACAGTGAAGGTTACCGTCGTGCCGATCATGACCCACCAGGTCCAGGGGACGCGTGTCCAGCCCCACAAATACAACTCCGTGGCAAAGCCGAACGCCATCCCGACCATGGCGCCGCGCTGATTCGCTCGACGTGTCAGCACCCCCAGAAGAAATACGCCGAGCAGAGCCCCGTAGGCTACCGACGCGATTTGCAGACCCACCTCGACCACTCGCCCCGCTTTGTGCAGCGCGATCCACGCTAAGGCGAAGAGCACCAGCGCCCAACCGAGCGTGGCCAGGCGCGAGAGCCGCATCTTGGTCTTCTCGTCCGCCTGGGGACGCAGCCGCGTATAAAAGTCCATGATCGCGCTGGAGGACAGCGAGTTCAGTGCTGCGCTCAAGTTCGACATTGCCGCTGCCAGGATCGCTGCGATCAGCAAGACCGAGATTCCGTGCGGCATACGCGTGACGATGAATGTCGGATAAATCCGGTCGGGCTTCCCGAACACCGACGACGGCACGCGGTAGTAAGCCCACAGCATGATGCCCACCGTGAGAAACAGCGCGAACTGAAACAGCACGGCGACTCCACTGGAGAGCAGCGCGGTCACCGATTGCTTTTGACTGCGCGCCGCCAAAAGGCGCTGCACAATCAGCTGATCGGTGCCGTGACTCGCCGTAGTGAAAAAGGTCCCGCCAATCACACCTGCCCAGAACGTATAAGGAATCCAGATGGTCGGGCGGAAATCAAAGACCTGCAACTTGCCCGCGCCGGCGGCGGCCGCATGGATCGCCGACCATCCTCCGGGCACGAGGTGGAGAATCGTCACCAGCCCGACCAGAGTTCCTCCGACGTAGATGGCGGTCTGCACAACGTCGGTCCAGATTACGGCGGCCAGTCCACCCTCAAATGTATAGATGACCGTCAATGCGGTGATGATGGCAATCGAGGCCACCTCGCCCGTTCCCAGGGCAATCGACACCACGATCGACACCGCATAGACGCGTACACCTTCCGCCGCCGCCCGGGTCAGCAGAAACAGCCCTGCCGTCAGAGAACGCAGCCCTCGCCCAAAACGCCGTTCGATGAGTTCGTAAGCCGTATAGAGGTCGCCGCGGAAGTAATGCGGCAGGAGCAGAAAGCTGATGACCACTCGTCCCACGACATATCCCATGATGACCTGGAGAAATGTCAGGTTGCTATCGTAGGCCAAGCCAGGAATGCTGATAATAGTGAGCGTGCTGGTTTCGGCCGCGACGATCGATAGCGCGATCGCCCACCATGGGATATCGCGCCCGGCAAGAAAGTAGTCGCGCAGCGAGCGCTGCTTCTTGCGGAAGCGCAGACCGAACAGGGTAATCCCCGCCAGGTATAACCCGATGATCGCGAAATCAAGATGGTTTAAACCCATACCGGAATTGAGAAAGTGAGTAATTGTGAAACTGGCCCCCTTGCGGCCTGTTCTGGTTTTGAATCTGCCAGTTACGCAGTTACTCAATTTCGCTACACTACTTTGCGCGCGACGCTTTCTGCCGGATCATAAGATTCGGACGAAATTGCCACCAGCCACATCGTGCTTTCGCCATCATTGCGCACCGCATGCGAGGCGCCGGGCGAAACCAGCACCAGCACGGCGCGAGCGCCGTCGAATTCGCGGTGCTGCGCGACGGGAGTTTCTGCCGCTGGCGCTGCTTCTCCTTGATCCCAGTGCAATGACCACTTCGCTCCCGGCAGGACGACGATCGCCGTGCGCCGTCGCAGATGGTAATGATTTCCCCGCACAGCTCCCGGTTCGGCGGAAGAGAAGTGCACGTCGGCCATGCGACCGACAAACGCCAGCGCTTCCGCCGGTGCCGTGAAACTAAATCCGCGCGCATCACCTCGGTTATTGAGTTCCGTGATCTGAATTTTCGTGGTCATGGATTGTTTTGCGAAGACATCCTTCATTTCGCGATCTTTATTTCGCAATCTGTATTCGCCATCTAATTATGGGAGCAATCCGACTTTTCCGCGAGTGAGACTCTGTAGTCCTTGACCAATGGTTAAGACCAGCCGGAGTAAGACCAATCGGGTTAAGAGCCTGCAAATGACCGCCGCCAATTTCTCGCGTTTGCTATGTTAGAAATAGTCGTGCCCTACTATCTTGGCATTGACGGGGGCGGCACCAAAACCACCTGCGGGTTGGGCGACGAATCGCACCTGCTCGCCACCGCGACTGCGGGCCCAAGTAACATCGTCCGCGTGGGAGAGGCGCAAGCCCGCGAGTCGCTGCAACGGTCGGTGCGCCAGGCATGTGTTGCTGCCGGGATCACACCGGCGCAAGTGGCGCACACCTGCATTGGAGGCTCCGGCGCGGCGCGACCCGAAGTGGCGGCGATCGTTCGTCGCTCGCTGGCTGAGATTCTCGCCACGCCCATCGATGTTGTCGGCGACATGCAGATCGCTCTTGAAGCCGCTTTCGATACCGGACCGGGTGTCATCGTGATCGCGGGCACGGGGTCGATCGCCTACGGCCGCGACTCGAAGGGAACAACCGCTCGCGCCGGGGGATGGGGATTCGCCATTGGCGACGAGGGTTCCGCGCACTGGATTGGACGCGCCGCGATCAGCGCCGTCCTGCGCGCCGTCGATCTTTCCTCCGGCGATCTTTTGTCGTCCAATCTTTCCTCGACCGACACTTTTTCTTCTGATCTACGCGATGGAAATCCAGTAAGCAACCCGCTGCCAGACTCGTCGTTGACAGCGGCCCTCTGCAAGACTTGGGCAGTAGGCTCGCTCGCAGATCTTGCCCGCGCCGCGAACGCAACGCCCCCTCCCGATTTCGCGGCTCTATTCCCTGCTGTAACTGCAAGCTCCGATAGCTTGGCCGCCCAGGTTCTCAACCGTGCGGGCGCGGAACTTGCGCAGGTCGCCTCGGTGGTGATTCGCCGCCTCTTCGCGAAAAGTCAAACCAATTCCGTCCCTGTGGCCATGATCGGAGGCGTCTTTCGTCACGCGCCGCTGGTGCGGCAGGTTTTTTACAATGAACTCTGCACGCTGGATGCGCGCGTGGAAGTAAATCCGCAGGTCGTCGAACCGGTGGAAGGCGCGCTGCGCATCGCTCGCCGCGCAGTGAAGTGTGAGGCATGAATTCCGAAGCAGCGAATCCGAACGACTTATCTCTCCCGCCGGAGTCGGCTTCCGGCAGCGCATCCCCTGACTTCGAACCCGGCACAGACCCAACACTCACCGCCGACCTCGCTCTCGCAATCGTGAAGAATCGCGACCTGCCCTCCGAGGTGATCGAACAAATCAGCCGGAATGCGGCGGTGATGAAGTCGCGCAAGGTTCGAATCGCCCTGGGCGCGCATCCCCGCACGCCGCGCCGCATTGCGCTGCGACTGATCCGCGAACTTTACACGTTCGATCTCATGCAGTTCTCGTTGATCCCGGCGGTAGCCGCCGATCTGAAGCGGGTTGCCGATGAACTGCTCGTGGCGCGCCTGGCATCGATTACTCTGGGCGAGCGCCTTGCGCTGGCACGCCGGTCGTCTGCCATGGTGGCTGCCGCGCTGCTGCTCGACAAGGAGGGGCGCGTCTGGCAGACCGCCCTGGAGAATCCGCGCGTTACTGAAGCGGCAATTGTGAAAGCGCTGCTGCGCCCGCGCGCGAGCCCAGCTTTCGTCACCACGCTGTGCCATCACGCGAAGTGGTCTGTACGCCCGGAGGTTCGCCACGCGCTGCTGCGAAATGAATACACCCCGTTGGCCCGTGCCGTGGAATTCGCCCGCCGACTGTCCCCCGCCCGACTCCGCGACGTGCTACACAATTCGCGGCTGCCGGAAAAGATCAAGAGTTATCTGAAAGAGGGACTGAAAGCCGCGAAGTAGACGAACCTTAGCGTCCGCCGCCAATCTGCAGAATTGTTCCCGTCGTGTACGAGGCCGCAGGCGATAGCAGCCACAGCACGCCCTCGGCGATTTCGAGCGGCGTGCCTGCGCGCTGCATGGGGATCGACGGCATCAATCGCTGCAACCGGCCAGGCTCACCGTTCGCCGCATGCAGGCCGGTATCGACCAATCCCGGAGCTACCGCGTTTACCCGGATGCCCTCGGTTGCCACCTCGCGTGCCAATCCGATAGTGAAGCTGTCGATCGCGCCTTTCGATGCCGCGTAGTGAACCCACTCCCCGGCTGATCCTGTGTGTGCCGCGCGCGAAGAAATGTTCACGATCGCGCCACCGGTTCCACCTCGTCGGGTCGACATGCGCCGCACCGCCTCGCGCGAGCAGAGAATCGTTCCGCCGACGTTGACTGCGAAAACATTTGCGATGGCTGCACTCGTTACTTCCTCCACGCGCGCGAAGCCGCCGGTTATGGCTGCATTGTTGACGAGTGCCTTGATGCGCCCCAAGTCTCGTTCGGCCTTCTCGAACATGCGCACGATATCTTGTTCACGCGAGACATCGGCTTGAATTGCAGCGGCGCGCCCGCCGGCAGCTGCAATTTGGCCGACAACATTCGTAGCTTCGCCCTCGCTGGTGGCGAAGTTGACCGCGACCGCGTAACCATGTTCGCCCGCAAGCGTAGCGATTGCCGCCCCAATTCCTCGGCTTGCGCCGGTTACGATGAGTGTGCCGAGATCTTGTTTGCTGGTCATAGATGTCACAGGGGCTGAAGCCCTGTTTCTGGTTCTGAACGCTAACGCGGCCCTGAAGAGGCCGCTCTTCCACGGTGGCGCTTGCAGCTCTCGTAGTCTATGCAGCTCTCGTAGTTGTCGAGAGGAGTCCGAAAGATCAGGGGCCAAGAGCTAAAGGCTAAGAGCTAAGAGCCAAGAGCCAGCATCCTCACGCCTTCACGGCTTCCCGCTTCCCGTGCATCATTTCCACGACGGCCTCATACAGCCGTTTGCGCGCGTCGTGACGTTCGTAAGCGCGTGTGATGTAACGGACGTGCACCTCAATGCCCGCCGCGGTCGGACGCACGTTAATCCCCGGAACCGCCGACAACGTTTTCACCCGGTAGCGCGCCGATGCTTCCTGCCACTCAGCCTCTGCGCTGGTGGCGTTGGCCTCGGTTTCCTTTTCCACGAGTTTCTGAATGCCATCGATGATGGGATACGGAACTTGTCCTGGCGGTATCAGGACTTGCAATTCGTCCCACATCCATTGGCCTGAAGTCGTGAAGTTGAAGAAGTGACCTTCGATGGCGAAGCTGTTCACAAATGAAACCCGCCGGCCCGTAGGATGACCGGAGTCCGTCCAACTGCCGGTTTCGAGCAGAACGGTCTTCAGCAATCCCACCTCGACGACTTCTCCGCCCACGCCATTGATTTCCACCCAATCGCCGACGCGGATTCCGTTGCGCCCCATCAGCACGAACCATCCAAAGAACGCGACGATGAAATCCTTCATGGCGACGGTGAGCCCGGCGCCCGCCAAGCCCAGAATCGTGGTGGTTTGCGTCGGCATGCCGACAATGATGAAGAGGATGGCGATGGCGCCGACCAACTGCGCCGCAAATTTCACCACCGCCCGCAGCGTATCGACCCGCTTGTTCTCAGCGGACATGCCGGTGAACAGGTGCTCAATCAGACGGTCTGCCAGGTAGACGGCGAACACGACCAACAGAATCCACAGCAGAGACTCGATCAGGTTATGCAGCGCTGCCCTTTCGCGAGTCTCCACCAGCGCGATCCAACTTGCGTAGGTCTCGGTCAGTTCCTGCTCGTCCTGCAGGCGCTTGCCGAGATCGGCGAGATTCTTCTGATCACGGGTATATTGTTTGAGAGAATCGACGGCGGTTTTCGCGGCCGCCTTCGAGTCTTCCCGGCTCGCCGCATTACTGTTGCTGGCGAATCCCTTGGCCTGCTGCCGGGCTGCTTCGCGATTCTCTCTATCCTTCTCCACTTGAGCGGTCAGGGTATTGTGCCGCTGACTTAGCCGAAGTTGCTTCGCGTTGCTTTCTTCCTGTGCCGCTCGCAACTGGCCTTTTTTTTCGCGCAGGGCCTGCCATGCCCGGAAAACGCTCAGCAAAGTGTGCGTCTTGTAGTCCTGCTCGTGGGGATTGACCGATGCGCCTAACGGAGCTTCCGCACCGTGCTCGTGCTCGCCGGCTTCATGCTCGGCCTGCAAACGCTTGATCTTCGACTGCGTATCGCCGCCCGCCTGCTCCAGGTTTTCGCTGGCGTCGTCGAACTCGTTCTGGTCGAGATCCATCTGTGCCTTGGCGACATCGAGCTGGTCCTGCAGGTTGTCCTTCTGGGCTTCGGGCGCGGCTGCAAGTTTTTTCGTGAGTAGCGCAATCCCTTCCTGGTCTTCTTTCAGAGTCAGTTCGGCTTTGTTCTTACGATCCGAAATCTGGCGGGCTTCCGGCGAGAGCAGCGGAGGATTTTCCTCCGCGGTGCGCAACGCATCCAGAAACGAGAGATCAACCTCGTGGTCTCCGAGTTTCATCGCCTGATGGACCAGCACCTGTTCTTCGGGCGTGGCCGCGAGCGTTGCCATGCGTTTTGCAGTCTGCAATGGACGTTGATCGATGAGCGCGCGCGGTGCTACGGACGGCGCGTGTCCGGACAATTTGCTCGCCGGCGTCGCGGCCGTTTCTTCATTCGCGGCCGGCAACGCCCGCGTCCATACCATGCCCGCGATGGCCGCCGCCAGGAGCAGAAGCAGGACGATTGCGGTAATCCATTGCCGAATTTTCATAGCCGTTCCGAAATCATTTTCTGAAGATGTAGATCGTTATGTCTCTCTTGCCCGACGTTAATGTCGCGTGTCGGGTGGGTCGGTCGCGTCAGATCACTTTAGCAAACAACTTCGCTTCCCCGCGACGACAAGAGGGACTAGTTATTCTTGCCGGCCGGAGCAATCCTCGGGGCCTGAATGCTGCACACGTTCGTAACCTGTAGGGCGCAAATCCTTCACCTTAGAATCCTTTCAGGCAACGCCATGCTCGACAAGCTTCAATCGATCTTCGACGGAACCATTCTCGACCAATCATTTCTTAACGAATCGTTTCTCGACCAACCATGGAAGCCGGTGTCCCGCCCAGCTCTGGCGGCGTGGCTGATCTTCTATGTTGCGTTCCTGGCCTACGCTTTTTCCGCCCATGGCGGATTTCTTTTCATCGACAGCGCCAACCTCGTCGTGCACGAGGGCGGACACAATCTTTTTTACTGGTTCGGCCCCACGCTCTGCCTATGGGGAGGCACGGTGCTGCAGTGGCTGGTTCCCTTTCTGCTGGCGTTTTATTTTTTAACGCAGCGGCAGACCACAGGCTTTGTTTTCTGTCTGTTCTTTTTCTTCGAAAACTGGCTGTATACCGCGACCTACATGGCTGACGCGCGCGCTCAGGTGCTGCCGCTGGTCACAACCGGCGATCCGGATTTCGTGGAACATGATTTCTTCAGGATCTTTTCCAGTCTCGGCGTTCTCGAGCACGACACCCAAATCGCGGCTGTGGTACGGGTACTGGGCTGGTGCGGGATGATCGCATGGTGGCGTGGCTGGCGGCTCGCGGCAGAGCGAACCGAGAGCCCTAAGCCCTGACGGAGTAAAATAGCCGCCACTTCCGTGGAGGCTGCATGAGGTCATTTCTGCCGATGCTCGTGGTCGCATTCCTGGTGGCTACGATTGCACTGCCCATAGCCCGTCCCGCTGCGTCGGCATCGCCGAAAGCGACAGCCGAAACGCTGAAGCAACTCGAAGGCGAGTTCATGAAGGCGGCCATCGAGAAAGGCTCGCAGGGATACATGTCGTACTACGCCGACGATGCCGTTGAAGTCCCGAATGGCGGGCCGTTGATCCAAGGCAAAATAGAGATCGCCAAGGGCATGGGATTTCTTGACGACAAGAACAATCAACTCCTCTGGACGCCGATCGGAGCCGATATTTCCGCCTCCGGCGACCTCGGCTATACCTACGGTACCTTCGAGTTCCACTCGAAAAATAAAGACGGCAAGCCGGTAGTTGACTATGGCAAGTACACCAGCATCTGGAAGCTACAGAAGGACGGAAGCTGGAAAGTCGTGCTCGACATGGGGAACGCCGGCCCGGCGCCGAAATAGCGCTTACTTCCGGAAGTGATCCTTAATCGCCTCGGCCTGCGTTCGCGTGACGACGGCTGATAATGCCGCTGGGTCCGCTTGCTTGACCGCCTGCACGCTGCCGAAGTGTTCCAGGAG
The DNA here is from genome assembly GCA_963758005.1 of uncultured Acidobacteriota bacterium. Taxonomy (GTDB): domain Bacteria; phylum Acidobacteriota; class Terriglobia; order Terriglobales; family Acidobacteriaceae; genus Sulfotelmatobacter. The sequence continues at coordinate 263,796 of CAVWTR010000012.1, read as the reverse complement.
CCGCCGTGTTGTGCTCGCGCCCACGCCCGGGATTTCCAACAGCTCGGTGGAGCGGTCGCGGATTTGCCGGCGCTTGCGATGAAACGTGACAGCAAAGCGGTGGGCCTCATCGCGAATGAGCTGAATCAGATGAAGCACTGGCGAATGATGATCGAGCGCGATCGGATCCTTCTCCTGGCCATACACGTATAAGATCTCTTCGCGCTTGGCGATGGCGGCCAGCGGCTGGTTGATGATTTCGAGCGAGTCCAGTGCTTCGGCCGCGGCATGCAGTTGCCCGAGACCGCCATCGATCAGCACCAGACTCGGCATCGGTTTCTTTTCTTCCTGCAGTCGCTTATAGCGGCGCGTGACCACTTCACGCATGGAAGCGAAGTCGTCCACGCCTTCAACCGTGCGGATGATGAACTTGCGGTAGTCCGACTTTTTCATCTTGCCGTCTTCCCACACCACCATGGAGGCGACCGTCTCCGCGCCCTGGATATGCGAGATGTCGAAGCACTCGATGCGCTTGGGCAGTTCCGGCAAGGTGAGTACGTCCTGTAATTCTTCCTGGATCTTTCTGGCGTTCGGTTTGAGCACGCGAAAGCGCTGGTCGTAGGATTGCTTCGCATTGTTGCCCGCAAGGTCGATGAGCGAACGCTTGTCGCCGCGCTGTGGAACGAGAATGTGAACGCGCGTGGGTCGAGCACTCTTGTCCGCGGCTTGCTCGGAGAGCAAATCTTCGAGCTCTGCCCGGTCTTCGAAATCGACGGGGACGTAGAGGTTCCGCGGGACATAAGGCTGGCCGATATAAAGCTGCTTCAGCAGGGCGGAGAAAAACTCGCCGGGATGAAAAGATACGTCGGGTCGTTGCGGTTCATGCGGGAACGGCCGACCCACCTGAGTTTCTTCCCCCACATCGTCTGCGGCGGGCTCTGGATCTGAGTCGACTCCGAATTCCGGCAGGTCTTCCCAGAAGAACTCGCGGCGGTCGACCATTTTGCCGGCACGCATGTGGAACAGGTTCACCGCCACCATACCGTTTTCATAGTGATAGCCGAATACGTCGGCGTCGTCGCCTTCAGCGGCGGCGAGGCGCTGGCGCTCCTGTAGCTGCTCGACGGTTGAAATCAAGTCGCGATACCGTGCCGCGCGCTCGTACTCTTGTGCGGCGGCGGCTTGCTCCATGCGCGCGTGCAGAGAACGGGACAAATCGGTCGGGCGTCCTTCCAGAAACAACTTCACGTCACGCACTGCTTCCTGGTAAGTGTCGGGCGTGGTCAGGTCCTTCACGCATGGGCCCAGGCAGCGTTTGATGTAGTACTGCAAACACGGGCGCGGATGAAAGCGCGTCAAATCAACCTTGCACGAGGGAATCAGGAAATTACGGTGAATCAGATCGACGATGCGGTAGGCGAGGTTGCCCGGAAAGTACGGGCCGTAGTAACTGCTGCCGTCCTTGCGCAATCGCCGGGTCACGTAAACGCGCGGCCAGCGCTCGCCCAGCGTCAGCTTCACGTAAGGATAAGTCTTGTCGTCGCGCAGCAGAATGTTGAATCGCGGCTTGCGCTGCTTGATCAGATTGTTTTCAAGAGCCAGAGCCTCTTTGTTGTTGGCGACCACGATGTAATCGATGTCGACCGCTTCGCGCACCAGCGTGCCGGTCTTGGCGTCCTCCCAGCGGCCTTCGTGGAAGTAACTGGCCACGCGGCTGCGCAGATTCTTCGCCTTACCCACATAGATGACTTCGCCCTCAGCGTTCTTGTAGAGATACACCCCGGGCTCAGTGGGAATGGTGCGGATTTTCTGAAGAAGATCCATTCGGGGCGCGTATCTGTATTTTACGTTCTCGCAGGCCCCGCGACCGATCGTCACGCAAGGGCTTCTCTGGTCGCTGACGCGGTTCCTTGGTCTTTTCGTGAGTCCACCGTATAAAATTTCCATTCCCAGTGTGGGTTTGCGTGGTTTTCCGGGACTGTGCAGTTTCTGGCGCAGGCACACAAGTTTCTGCAAAGCATTGAAAACGTATATACTTATTGACGACGACGCCCGTTCGGGAAACTGGCATGTGCCGTGCAAAAGCAGAAGTGAACTTGTAAACGACGATTGGTCGTCCCCAGGGCATCAAGATTGAAAAAAGTAGAGGCGCGCGGGGCAACCCGCAAAGCGCCAAAAGCTACATAAAAGATCGAACAAGGAGCCTCACCCTATGAACCGCACTTCGTTACTGAATCCCGGGTTAGTGATTTGCCTGGCAGCCAGCATGGTGGCCACCGTCGGCTGCGCCAGCAAGAATTACGTGAAACAGCAGACCACGCCGCTGATCAACAAGACCAACGAACTCGACGACCTGGCCGCAAAGAACACGAAGGACATCAAGGATGTTGACGCGCGAGCCCAGGCCGGCATTGCAGCCGTCAATGCGAAGACCGCCGACGTAGACCAGAAAGCTCAGGCTGCCGGCCAGACCGCAACCTCCGCCCAGCAGATGGCGGATGCTGCGAACGGCCGCGTAGGCGTGCTGACCAACGAGGTCGCGAACCTCGACAACTATCATGCCGTGGCCGAAACGTCGGTGAAGTTTGGCTTCAACAAAGACAGTTTGTCGCCGACGGCGCAGGCCGGTCTTGATCAGCTTGCGGCCAGCATTGCCTCGACCAAGGGCTACATCATTTCGCTGGAAGGCGGAACGGACTCAGTAGGCTCGGCCGACTACAACTATGATTTGAGCCAGCGCCGCGCTAATTCGGTGATCCAGTACCTGGCTTCGAAATACAATGTTCCCGCGCACAAGATCTACGTGATTGGTCTCGGCAAAGATAAGCCCGTGGAGTCGAACAAGACGGCCAACGGCCGCGCCGATAACCGCCGCGTCGATGTGCGCCTGATGACGAATTCCGTGGATGGAAGCGCGCCGGCTTCGACGCCGACAACGACCACGGGACAGAACAATCCGTCATCGATGTAACAGACTTTACCCTCCTCCCCGGAGGACTTCGCCAACAGGCCGCTCAAGCCTCCCCCTGAGCGGCCTGCTTTTTTTGCTTTGAGCTTTTGGCTCTTGGCCTCTGGCCCTCGGTTGAGTACGATGTCTGCCATGCCTCCAACATCTCTCTCCCGCCGGTCCTTCCTAGTCATGTCCGCCATGTTGCCTTGGGCCTTGCGCGGAGTTGCCTCGGGCGCGGGCGCGTCGGGTGCGATTCCCGTTGGCCTCGAGCTTTATTCCGTTCGCGATGCTCTGAAGCAGGACCCCGAGGGCACGGTGCGGGCGGTCGCGCAGATGGGATATCAGGCCGTTGAGTTCTACGCGCCGTACTACGAGTGGACCGACGCCCAAGCCAAGCAGATGCGCAAGTTGATGGACGACCTGGGCATCCGCTGCTACTCGACCCACAACAACGCAGATTATTTTTCCGCAGATAAAATCACGCGCGCGCGCGACCTGAACCTGATTCTCGGCTGCAAGTACGTTGTGCTGGCCTGGGTCGATCCGAAAACGACCGACCCGAAAACTGGACTCGATGGCTGGAAGGCGGCCGCGGACAAACTGAACGCTGCCGCTGAAACTCTGGAGCCTTCCGGTCTGAAGCCGGGATATCACAATCACCAGGCCGAATGGGTGTCGGTGAACGGGCTGCGTCCGATGGATATTCTCGCCAAGAATACGAAGGCTTCGGTGATGCTTCAGTTGGACGTCGGAACTTGTCTGGAAGGAGGTGCCGACCCAGTGGCATGGATTCGAGCCAACCCGGGCCGGATTCGATCCATCCATTGTAAAGACTGGTCGCCAGACGCGGCTAAAGGCTACAAGGTCTTGTTTGGTGAAGGGGTGGCTGATTGGAAAGGAATTTTCCAGGCCGCCGAGAACGGCGGAGGGGTCGAATATTACCTGGTCGAACAGGAGGGCAGCCGGTTCCCCGAGCTGGCGACCGCAAGCAAGTGCCTGCAGGCATTCCGCGCGACTCACGCTTAGCCGGATCATGCTCAGTCCGATCATGCTTAGTCGGACCATGCTCAGTCGGGCCATGCTTAGCCGGACCAATGTTTCGTCGGGCCTCGCCTTGTAGCGCCCACGCTTGCTCAGCATGGAGGGTAAAATAGTCTTATGCGCAGTTGGCTCTTTATTTTTTTGCTGGCAGGCAGCGTAGGAGTTTGGGGGCAGACTTCCAGTCCCTCTAATACTCCGGCTACTCCGCCGGCCGATTCCACGCCTTCCAGTTCTTCACCGGCGAATTCGCAGACGCCAGGCACCTCCTCGTCTCCCGCTTCCAAGCCGGCGCCACCCGCGCCGAATCTCGCCCCCCCGCGGTCGGATCGCGTGAACGCCGATGAACTGGGCGACGAACCGGGTGAAAGTTCGAGCAAAGATTCCCCCGTCGACCTGAGTCCTCCGCCGGGCGATGCCAAGGCTCATCCTGACAGTTCCGACATCCTGATGGATGAGGCTCCCCCCTCTGGCAGCGGCGATGTGAGCGAGTTTCATCCCTGGAATCCGCACAAGGCTGCGAAGGATATAGAGGTTGGCGACTTCTACTTCAAACGCAAGAACTACCGCGCCGCCGAAGACCGCTACCGTGAGGCGTTACTCTACAAAGAGAATGACGCGACAGCCACGTTTCGCCTGGCCGTCTGCCTGGAAAAACTGAATCAGCCGGACGAAGCCAGCAAGGAGTACGAGAATTATTTGAAGATCGTGCCTCATGGCCCAGATGCGGAGAAGGCCGAAAAGGCGATCCAACGGTTGAAAGGGACAGCCGTCAACACGAAGGCGGCCCGATAAAATCGAAGTGCTGCGGAAATGTCTGGCAGTATCCTTGAGCTTAGTCGCTTCTTGCTCAGGTTCGCGTGTTTTGTTTTGTCTTCTTGGTTACCTGCTGTTTCGGCTTCCTGCCCTTTGCCTTTCTCTTGTGGCCGGTTCCCTCGCCATTTCCCACTCGGCTCTGCTTGCCCTCGCCCAAAATCAGATTCGAAGGCCACTTCGGCCCTGAGTGATCCTGACTCTTGGAGCGCGCTGCCGAGTCGAGCATGCCGTCGAAGGCGTCCATGCAGGCATGGATGGTCTGGGTTCGCAGCGCGCCTTCGAAGCCACCCTGGATCAGGAGCATCGCGGTCCCATGCATCATCGACCAAACCGCCAGCATGAAACGCGTGTGCTTGCGAGGATCTCCTCCCAGACGTTTGGCGACGCGGTCGCGCATAAGGTGGAAAGTCGGCCAAGGCTCCTGCAGCGAAGGCGGCCTGCCTACCCCCTCAAAAAGAACTTTATAGGCGTGCTGGTGGGCAAGGGCAAACTCGATTTGCCCCAGGAAAGCCTCGCGCAGCGTATGAGTGCAGCTGAGGGCGCCATGCAGTTCGGCTCGCGTTTTGTGGCGCAGGGCCCGAAGGATGTCGTCGCGGTCGCGGTAGCGCTCGTAGACAGTGGGTGTGGTGGTGCCTGCCGCTTTGGCCACGGCGCGCATAGTCAGCGCCCGTTCCCCGCCGCGCGCCCACAACCGCGAAGCCGCGTCGAGAATGCGCTGTTCCAGATCAGGATCAGGATGCCGGGGCACAAAAACCTCCACAAATTCGTAAAATAATTACTTGGACTGCGTATTGTTAACGCTGTATACTATATGTACAGTTAGACCTGATGACCTCGCAGGGTGGGTTCCGCCGGAATCGCGAAAGTTGCAGTCCTCCCAAATACGGTTCCCGGGACCCGCCTGCGTTCACCCCCCAAAGAAAGCTGAGGAGTTGTAAATGATGGTGCCCGGAACAAAGAAACAGGTTGATATTGCCCGCCTAAAAGCTGACCTCGCAGCCGCCAGCGTCGAATTGTTAAGCGCGCACTGCGCCGCCGACCGGGTTCGCCTCCAGTATTCTCCGCAGGACGTTGTGACTTTCGGGGAGCGTCGCGCACTGCGACGGGCCATCGCGTCGGCCGAAGCCCTGCACAGTTTTTTTTCCCAAATTGAAGCCCAGATCAACCACGAAGAAGGCACGAACGGATAACGCGAAGTCACGGCGCAACCGCCATTGTTTCCCTACGCAGTGAAACCTGTAGCAGCAAGTCTGAAGAATAGCCTTACTTCTCCACTCGAATAAATTCTCCCGTAGAAGCGTTGGCTGCAACCGTCAGCTTGGCTCCCTCACGGCTGGCTCCATAGATGACGTGCCAGGTCAACTCGTTGGTATTGTGGTTCCAATCGCAAAGGTAAATGACCGGCGTATCGGGCGCTTTCTCCAGAATTTTGTCGCCGCCGTGTTTCTGCGCGGTGGCGAACGCCTGGTCCGAATCGATTTTGAGAAAGGCCATGTCAAATACCTGAGTCGACGAGTTCGTCGGACTGTAACTGTCTTCGGTGCCGGGATTGACTCCGCGCTCGGGCGCGCCATTGGCCGCGCTGCCCGACCAGCTGAAAGTTTTCTCCGAGCGCTGGGCCGGCGAAGCAAAGCTGCATCGCCATAGCGCCCACTTGCCATCCTGTCCGTTGCCGTCGCTGCTCGCGGTCGACTCGAGGCGGTAAGGCTTCGCATCCTGGTTCCAGCCCCGGGCGGCGACATAAAGCTTCTGAAATGCGGACCGCGCAGTGATGAGTTCGGGACCTTTTACTTCCGGCTTCGTCTCCGCTGGCTTGTCGGAATCCGACGAACACGCGGTGAGCATCGCCAGCAGAATCAGGACGATAGTGGACAGACCAACGCCTCTTCCATGCAAGATCGTGCGCCGCATGCACTTTCGATTCCGACTTCCCTGGCTCCGATTCGCGATCGAAGCCGTTCCCGGCATTTCCGCCGCAATCGCCGTGAGCTCCTTGCGGGCAAGGCTGGCCGTCTTCATGGCATCCTTCCTGTGATAACGTGGATCAGTTTTAGGGTAACGCAGCATTTTAACCGAAACTGCGGAAAAGGTAAGTAACTCTCGTGGATTCCACTCTCCAGAAACTGCAGGAAGAGATCGCGGCAGAGGTCGGAGCGACGGTCGCAGGCCTTTCGGTCGAACAGTTAAGCTGGCATCCGCCCGGAAAGTGGTGTGTTGCCGAGATTCTGGAGCACTTGTATTTAACCTACACCGGAACGGTGAAAGGATTTGAGCGCGTGGCCGCCGCCGGCAAACCGCTGGGCTCAGCGCAAAGCTGGTCGCAGCGTGGGCGGACCCTGGTAGTCGTGGGATTCGGCTACTTGCCTCCGGGCCGGGAAGCCCCGCCAGTGACGCGCCCGCGCGGCCTGCCACCGGAGAAGGTCCTGGCCGAGATTGGGCCAAAGATCGCTGAGATGAACGACATCGTTGCGCGCTGCGAAGAGAAAATGGGGCCGCGCAGCAGACTTCTGGACCATCTCGTCCTGGGGCCGCTCACGGCAAGCCAATGGCGGAAATTTCACCTGGTGCACGGCCGGCATCACCTGAAGCAGCTGCGGCGGCTGCGGCTGATGATACTCAACGCAGATGATCTCAAGAACGTGAACTGAATGGGGAAGACGAAATAACGCGTGGAATAGTCCGTGAAATGAATTGAGCGCCGGAGGATGACTCCGGCGCTCGAATTGTTTCCAGCCTAGCTTTTTGCGACGCGTGTCTCACGGCTCGCGGATTGAGGACGGTGTGCCGGCTTTCCGTGCTTCTTCCTGAATGTCTTCGAGCTTTTGCTTGGCATCGTCGAGAGCTTTCTGCTTGTCGGCGATCTTCTGCTTGTAGTCAGCGTCCTGTTTATCCCAATCGCCGGAGTTGCGCAAGCGGTTGCCCACATCGGCGTACATGGCCGCGGCGCGAAGCTGGTATTCGCGTTGCAGCACATCCAGTTCGCGTCCCAGCATATCAATCTGATCCTTCTGCCCGGCGATCTTGTCTCCCCATTGCTTCCACGCAGCTTGCTTGGCAGCTTCATCCTCCCCCGGAGCGATAGTCGGGGGTTTCACCTCGGCCGCGGTCTTGGCATCAGCGCCAGCCTTGGCTTCGCCCGCAGCCGGAGCCGCGTTAGCCGTAGTGGCATTGTCCGAGTCAGCTGGCGCAGCCGAAGCGGAATTGTCGCTGGGCGACGGCGTGCCTACCACCGAGAGCTTGTCTTCTCGCGGCAGGTTGTCGTTGTCGTACACCTTTGGCTTCGACGTGGTTCCGGGATCCTTGCGAACCTGCCGGGCGTAGGCCCCCAGCGACGAGCCGGAGGAAGAATCCTGCGAAGCCGCAGGAGTCTGGGCACTGGCTGAGATCCCCGCAAGACCAAGAAACAACGCGACTCCAATTCCACTGCATGCGAAAGGTTTCATTATTCTCACCTCTTTAACGATTAACTCTGTAACCATTAAGTCTGTTTCGTCTTGCTCAAAATGAACGCATCAAAATCAATCCGCGCCCGCAGCCGCTGCCTGCTCGCTCTTCTTAGTCAGGAATCCGCCAATGCTGCGATCCAGTTGCGCCGCCTCGTGGGCAATGTCGTTGGCCAGTTGCTTGGCTAGTTCCACATCCCGGTTGTTGGCCAACTGCTGCGCGTAGCCGGAAATCGTGGTCAGCGACGTGCGCAACTGCAGCGCCATCTCGGCTGAAATCTCGCCCTGCAGTTCCTGCTGGCGGCGGATGCCTTCCAGTTCGCTGAGGTCATTAATCAGGCAGGCGACACCGAGCAGGCTGCCATCAACGGCCGGCACTGGAGAAACCGTGATCGCGATGAAGCGCTTCTCGCCCGCGGGGGTTTCAAATTCAGCTTCGGCATTCCGCCGTTTGCAATCCTGGTGGAGTACCGCGCGAATCTCGTCCGCCAGGAATACGACTTCCTCGGCCTCTCGGGCATGGGATAAATCGCCGGCCGAGGCCGACACCGAAGAACCGACCACAGCTCCCCGGAAAATGTCGTCCGCGCTCATTCCCACGGTGGATGCGAAGCCCAGAATCGCTTTCGCAGCCGGGTTGGCAGTCTTGACCAATCCATTCGATCCGAAAACCAGCACGCCGCAGGAAAGGTTCGATAGGACCGACTGGCTGAAATTCTCACTGGTGCGGGCTCGATGCTGCTCGGCTTTCGATTGCACCTGCAATTCATGCTTCTGCTGCTTGAGCTGTTGAATCACCGTGTTATAGAGGTGCAGCGGCAAAGTATCCAGCGAGGTTGAAGCGCCAGACGAAATGTCGCCCTCTTCGGTAATGCTTTTCCGCAGCCCGCGGATGAAGATCAAGCCCAGCAGGAAAGCGAAGGTCGCGCAGAAAAACACGACCGCCGCTCGCAGCAACACCGGATTCGTCAGAATCCTCACCAGAGCCCTCCGTACCAGTGCAGAAATCGATTGCCGAAGAAAAACGCAATCAGAGCCATGCTTCCGAGAAAAACGCCAAACGGCATCTGATAATTGCGGAAGACTATTTGTGCGGACTGCCATCCCCGCCGCCGGGCCGCTTGCGCATCGGCCAACCGCTTCGCAAAACGATGCGTGCGCTTCAGCCAGACCACCAGCACCGTGGTCACACCAAATAATGATCCTGCCAGCGAAGCGGTAAAAATCGTAAAGACAGTCAGCTTGATTCCGAGAAACGCGCCCACCATGGCCATCAGCTTGACGTCGCCGAAGCCCATGCCTTCCATGCCGCGCCAGCGCAAGTAAGCCGCCCCCGCTCCGTAAATGAACGACGCCCCAACCGCCGCGCCCAGCACGGAATCAAGCAATGAAAGAATCCGCACGGAAATGTCTCCGCTGATGGGCAGATTGACCATCCCCGACAAAAACTGAGAAGCCAGATCATTCACCGGAACCAGCAGGCTGAAAGCCAAGCCCAGCGCGAGACCGGGCAGCGTCATCGAGTCCGGCAGCAGCTTGGTTTCGGCATCGGTGAAAATCAAGCCCAACAGCGGGAACGCGAACACGCAATATTTCAACGTGGAAAGCGTCAGCCCGAAGTACCAGTAGCAGGCCAGAAACAGCAGGCCCGTAAGCAGCTCAATCAACAGGTAACGCGGAGTAATTTTGGTCTTGCAGTGGCGGCAACGCCCGCCCAGGATCAGCCAGCTCAACACCGGAAGATTGTCGTAAAAGGCAATCGGCACATTGCATTTGGGGCATGCCGAACGCGGCGCCACCACCGACAATCCTCGCGGCAGGCGGTAGATACACACGTTCAGAAAGCTGCCAAAGGCCAGCCCGAAGAGAAAAATCGAAGATGCGACGAAAGGATCCACTTGATTTCTGATGCTCTCGATTACGGTCTCGCTGATTGTCCCAATTGATGATCTCGCAGGGAGCCGCGACCAACCCGCTTGTGGCGCGAACTTTCTCCGCACCAAGCCCTAAGGAAGAACGCTGCACTTCCCTGTTCTTGGTTGAATTATAAGGCGGTTAAAGGGAGAGGACTAAGGTACTGAAGTCACTGTCCAAATGGCCATGGAGCAACATGACAGCGGCCCTACTTCAACGCGTCCACGATGTACCCAGCGGCAGCGGTCACACTGAAAAAGTGTCTCACGGGAAAACGAAGCGCAACAGTTCTCCCTCCAGCGGAACCGCCGCGGGCTCGTTCACAGGAAGCCCATTGTTCCATAGGTTCCAGTCCTGCGGGACTAGACGAGTTTGCGCCGCGGCATGTTTCATCCACCCCTCTGCCGTCTCTTCGCGGAGAAATACCGAAAAAGCTGACGCTTCGGCATGAAGCGCTTCCGACTTCCATTCGAATAGCGTCGCAGCCAGCTTCTCCGTCAGCGATTCGCGTGGATCGAGACACAGAATCCATCCTGTGCTTGCGGCGGAACTCACCGCGGGAAGGCTCCCAAATCCTCCCAGCGTTCGAAGATAGCCTTCCGGCGACGCTCCAGGCCGGCCCTCCACGACTTTCGCGCCATACTGGCGCGCGATCCGCACCGTGTCGTCGCGCGAACCGTGGTCCACTACCAGGATCTCGTCGCAGGCATAGAGAGTCTCCAGCGCTCGCCCCAGACGCAGAGCATCATTATGCGCGTGCAGCAGTGCCGTGATGGAAACCATGGGGATTGGAGTCATGCGTGGAAGCCCGCGACAAAGTGTAAATGTAACGGGCCTTACGGCTCAGAGGAAATTCGTTGAGCCGCTAGTGGATGAACTTATAGTCGACGATCGAAGCCGCCAACGCGCCGTTTTCCGCCTCAACGGCGTCATCGGATTTCGCATCATCCGACTTCCGACCCTCGGACTTCGGCGCGTCCTTGAAGCGCATCACCCGGCCCTGGCATACGACGTTGCTGTTCCTCTGCCCGGAAATCTCTTCCGGCATCTCGAACACCATCTCGATCAGGGCATTCATAGGAAGCTGCTGCGGACCGTTGAACAGCACTCCACTCTGGCTGATGTTCTCGATGATTCCTTCGTGCCAGGTGCTGGTCTTGTTGACCCGGTAGCGCAGAGGAATGTCGAGCTTCAGTCGCCGCGCCCGCGGCACCCACGAAGGCCGCTTCTCGCGCGCATGGCTGCGCCGAACGCTGGTGTCGGGTGTGGCATGCTCCACGCGCTGGGTGCGGCGCATAGTCGTCCAGTCATACTTGTATTCCGCGGCGCACAGCAGGCAGACCTGGTAATAGTCGCCATCGACGCCACGGCGCGGCCAGGAAAACTCGTGTGAGCAGCGCCCAAGCATTAGCACATCCATGAATTTTTGCGGCATGATTGTTACTTCCGGGTCAGTAAACCTTCGGACGCAGGCCCATCATCGCTCGAAGGCCTGACTTTGGATAGGTTACTTTCGTGCACGTGAGGACACGCAAATGGAAGTAAGTCGCGTCGATGCAGGCGCTTAGCCTGTGGAAGCTTTGTTGAATCGGACGGCCCCCCGAGCCCATTAAATCGGGCCCTCTCCATGTATCATCGCCCCATGGACAGCAGTCCCCCGGATGTGACCGTGTTCATCCTGGCCGGCGGCAAGAGCGCACGCATGGGCACGAATAAGGCTTTTGTCATTCTCGACGGCCGCACGCTCCTGGCCCGGGCGCTGGATGTAGCCCGGTCCGTGACATCCGACGTGCGCATCGTCGGTGATGCCGCGAAGTTTTCAGCCTTTGCACCGGTCGTTGAAGACATATTCCCCGGCAGTGGCCCGCTGGGCGGGATTCACGCCGCCTTGCGGATCTCGCCCACGGATTTGAACGTGCTTCTCGCCATCGACGTACCCTTTGTGCCGCCAGCACTGTTACAGTATTTGATCAGCCGGGCGCGCAATTCAGCGTTGGCCACGGTGACGGTAACCGAGACCGCTGGACGATTGCAGCCCTTGTGCGCAGTTTACCGCCGCGAGTTCGCCGACGCCGCAGAGCGGGCGCTGCGCGCCGGCCGCTACAAGATTGATGTGCTTTTTGAATCAGCGCACACACAGGTGATCGCCGAAAATGAATTGGAAAATGCAGGCTTTTCATCCAAGATATTTCGCAATCTGAACACGCCCGAAGAACTTGAACGAGCCGGCGAGGAAGGAGAGCTAGAAGCTAGAAGCTAGAAGCTAGTTCCCATGCCCGACGATCCACAACCCTCGCCCTACATCGAATTCTGCGACGTCTCCAAAGCCTTCGGTGACAACGTGGTGCTCGATCACGTCAACTTCAATGTATTGCCCGGCGAGACAGTCTGCATTCTCGGCCGCAGCGGCGTGGGCAAATCGGTTTCGCTGCATCACATCATGGGATTCCTCAAGCCGGATTCGGGGCGCGTGATCGTGGCCGGCCAGGACATCACCGACTACAACGAAGAGCAAATGGAATTGATCCGCAAGAAAGTCACCATGGTCTTTCAGAACGGGGCGCTCTTCGATTCGCTGTCAGTGGGCGAGAACGTGGCCTTCCCGCTGCGCGAAAGCGGGGGATTGAGCGAAGAGCAAATCTATGAGGTCGTCGACGGGCTGCTACGGATGGTCGGCGTTCAGGAGATGCGCGACTTGCTGCCCTCCGATCTGTCTACCGGCATGAAACGCTCGGTGGCCATTGCGCGAGCCTTGGCGGCGCGTCCCGAGTGCGTCCTCTTCGATGAGCCGACTACCATGGTCGACCCACTCATGGCGCAGTTGCTCGGCGACCTCATCAAACGGCTGAAGATTCAACTGAACCTGACCAGCATCGTCGTAACCCATGACATGCGACTGGCCAAGAAACTAGCCGAACGAGTCATGTTTCTGTACGAAGCCAAGGCCATCTTCTTCGGAACGTACTCCGAAATGGAGAAAGACTCCCATCCGATCATTCAGGAGTTTCTCGAACTGGATGAACTGAAGCTGGAAGCTTGACAACAAGCCGTCGCCAGCAAAACGGATTCTCACTGACCACCGGCCACTGACAACTGCCAGCTGCCAACTGCCTCTAAAACCCTTGCCGCACCAGGTCTTCCACCGTGAGGGAACTCTCCGCCTCGCCCCGCATCATCTTCTCGACGTACTTCGCGATCAGGTCGGCTTCCAGGTTAACCGGATCGCCGGCCTTGAGCGAATGCAGGTTCGTCATTTCCACCGTGTGCGGAATGATGGCGATGGTGCAAAGATTCTCCTCAAGTTTCGCCACGGTCAGGCTGATGCCTTCAATCGAAATCGAGCCCTTATACACGGTGTACTTCTCGACCTCATCCGGCAGTTCGATGCGCAGCCACCAGTTCTCCGATTCGGCGATGCGCTCAAACGCAAGCACCCTGCCCACACCATCCACGTGACCCTGCACGATGTGTCCGCCAAAGCGCCCGTCGGATTTCATGGGCAGCTCAAGATTCACCAGCGCACCTTCATGAATGCGCGAGAAGGAAGTGCGCTCCCAGGTCTCGGGCGCGAGATCGGCGCCGAACGACCCCGCCTTGGACAAGTCTGCCTTGGACGAACCCGGCTTGATGTCAACCGCGGTCAGGCAGACTCCGCTCACAGCTACGCTGTCCCCGGTTTTGAGTTCTTTCGGACTTCGCTCGGCGGTGATGGTGATGCGCCGGTTTTCGCCGCGCTGCTCAATGCGGGCGATTCGTCCAACTTCTTCCACGATGCCGGTAAACATTGGTGCCTCCCAGAGAACCTAACATCATAAGCCGAAACACTGAATCACCACAGAGTCGCAGAGAGAGTCATTTCTTGTCCTGACTTTCTCTGTGCCTCTGTGCCCCTGTGGTGGAAAATCATTCACCGTACGGATCGCGCAGGTAACCCTCCACCGCGAAATCCTCGCCGAATCGATGCAAGCGCACGTGCTTGACCTGTACGGGACTGATGGCATGGAAACCAGCTCCGGCCGCGAAAGGGATTGAGCCGCCCCCAAGAATCTTGGGCGCATAGTAAAGGAAGACTTTGTCGACGAGGTTCGAGGCGAGCGCGGTCCCGTTGACTGTCGATCCCCCTTCGATCATCAGCGACGTAATTTCCAGTTCTCCTAGCCGTCGCAAAACGGCAAGCAGGTCGGGCCGTCCGTCGGAATCGGCGGCAACTATCTCCACGCGGACACCAAGTTGATCAAGCTGCATCTTTTTCGCTTCGCTCTTCCCTTCTCCGTTCGAAGCACAGAACACCAGAACATCATTCTTTCGTTCCACAGCGGCGCTTTGCACCAACCGCGATTCGACCGGCAGGCGCAGGCGCGAGTCGAGAATCACGCGCAGCAAAGGACGCCGCCGCACCCGTCCGCTCCGGTCGGTCAATAGCGGATTATCCGCAAGGATCGTGCCCACGCCAACCAGCAGCGCGTCATTCTGGTGCCGCAGTTCGTGCACATGCGCGCGTGCGGCTTCGCCGGTAATCCAACTTCCAGAGAAACCACTAGCCGATGCTCCGTCGCTTCGATCCGCCGACTCCACTTGAGTCCGTGCCCCGGGCGGCGGAGCGATCTTCCCGTCCAATGTTATGGCGGCCTTCAGCGTCACCAGCGGCATGCCGTGACGAATGTAGCGGGCGAAGCTCTCGTTCAACCGGCGTGCCGGTTCCTCCAGACGGCCAACCTCGACTTGCGCTCCCGCAGCGCGCAGCTTTTCGAATCCCAGCCCGCTCACCTTCGGATTCGGATCCGCCATGGCAGCCACCACGCGACGAATTCCCGCGGCAATCACAGCGTCGGTACAGGGCGGCGTGCGTCCTAGATGCGCGTGCGGCTCCAGGTTGATGTAAAGAGTCGCGCCGCGAGCCTGGCTGCCGGCCGCTTCCAGAGCGAGAACTTCAGCGTGCTTCACGCCGTCGTAAGTGTACGTTCCGGTGCCAACCACGTTGCCCCGAGCATCAGCAATCACGGCGCCCACGCACGGGTTGGGCGAGGCGAGGCCGACGCCCCGGCGCGCCAGTTCGAGCGCGTACCGGAGAAGCCGTTCATCTTTATCGAGTGAGTCAGCGTCGAGGAAGTCGGCGGGCATGCAGTCAGAATCTACCACGGACGCAGGAAGGCAGGCACGGCGTACTGACTAACCGTTCCAGACCATCTTCATTCCAGACCATCGCCATCCCTGCCAATTAAGAATCGGCTTCCGCCCGCAGTTTCTGCCATACCACGGTCATCTGCTCGCGCGTCTCGTCGAGTGCGCCGGAGTTGTCGATCACGTAGTCGGCGGCTTTAATTTTCTCTTCGTCGGGAAGCTGCGCGGCCATCCGCCGGACGACCTCCTTGCGCGCCCCCTCGAGATCGATCTTCTGCCGGGCGGCAAAACGCGCGACCCGTTGCTCCGCGCTGCAGGTCACGACAATCAGACGGTCGAAACGCTCCGCCGCGCCCGCCTCAAGAATCAACGCGGCTTCGACAATGGCGACGGCGTGCGGGTCCTGGCGGCCAATCCCTTGCATCCACTCCTCCTGGCAGCGGATCACCACGGGATGCACGATGCGGTTCAGTTCCTCGATTCGCGAAGCCCGCTGGTCTGCCGGGGCATTGGCTGGTCCGAACGCGACCTCGGCCAGTTTGGCGCGGTTCACGCTCAGGTCGCGATTGAGAATCTCGCGGCCGAAATGGCGTACCACTTCGTTATAGACCGCTTCCCCCGGCTGCATGAGCGAATGCGCAATCCGGTCGGCCTGCACCAGATGCGCGCCCCGCCCGACAAACATCTCGCCCACCACCGACTTGCCGGCCGCAATGCCCCCGGTGAGGCCAACTTTCAGCATGCAGGTCCCAGGAAACATCTCACCACAGAGACACAGAGGCACAGAGAAAACCTTGATTTTTCCATCCGAGCTTTCCTCTGTGTCTCTGTGACTGTGTGGTGAGTTGTCATTGGATCGTTAAGCGGGACCGTTAAGCCCGCGACAGTTCCGGCACCCGGCTACCCCGCCGCATCTTCGCCGCCTTGACCGTGTTGAACATCAGCATCGCAATCGTCAGCGGGCCAACACCGCCCGGGACGGGCGTGAGCGCTCCCGCAACCTCAGCCACTTCGGGATGCACGTCACCCATCAGCGTCGAGCCTTTTTTGTGGAAGCCCTCTTCCCTTTTCGTGTTGCCGGCAAAAAAGCGTCGGAATTCCGTCGCATCGGTCACTGTATTCATGCCCACATCGATCACAGTTGCCCCCGGCTTCACGAAATCACGCGTGATCATCCCCGCCCGACCGATCGCGGCCACCAGAATGTCGGCGCGCCGGCACACTCCCGGCAAGTCGTGGGTCTTCGAGTGACACACGGTGACGGTGGCGTTGGCGTTGAGCAGCAGCATGGCAGCAGGCTTACCCACAATGTCGCTACGCCCCACCACCACGGCCTCGCGTCCGGCGACAGGAATGTTGCTGCGTTTCAGAATCTCGAGAACGCCCGCCGGCGTGCACGGCACCAGCCCAGGCCGCTGCGTCGATAGGAAACCGACGTTCACGGGATGGAATCCGTCCACATCCTTGGCCGGGTCGACCGCCATCAGCACTTTTTTCGCATCGACGTGAGCCGGCAGCGGCAACTGCACCAGAATCCCATCGATATCATCGCGCTGGTTCAGACTTTCGATCACGGCCAGCAACTCGGCTGTAGTGATCGCTTCAGACGGTGTAAGCTGCTCGCTGTAAAGTCCAACTTCTCCGCAAGCTTTCACTTTGCCGCGCACGTAAATCTCAGACGCCGGATTGTGCCCCACCAGCACGACGGCCAACCCTGGACGCACTCCGGCAGCCGCCATGGTCTTCACTTCGGCAGCAACTTCGCTGCGAATCTCTTGCGCAATCCGGGTTCCGTCGAGAATAGTGGCAGGCATTCGGGCTCCGGGGAAATTCTATCGCAAGTGGCGGGAGGAACACTGGCCACAGAGAAATTGTGGAGTTTGGTGATCGAGTGCCTTCCGCGCGCCCCGACCCTTCTCTAAAATTACTCAATTCCCCAAGGTGTGGCTACTGCGGTTGATCCCCTTCCAACTTTTCGATCCGATCATCGTGGTCGAGCACGATGCGAGTAATACCCGCCATTCCATCGGCCAGGGTCGCCATTGACTCCTGAAGGCGCGCGCTCTGCTCGATCAACCTCACCATTCGCTTTTCGGTCTCGATCTGCATTCCAGCCAGCAGTTCTACGCTGTGCGTCAGTGCCTCTAGTCTTTCGTCGACACTCATATTGCCTCCGCCCGCATCCTAAATTTACACGCACCCCCTGCGTATGTAAAGATAATTATTGCGCACCCCCTGCGAATAGTGGTACCGTGCAGCGAATGACGACAAAACAGGAAATTCGGGACTATTTCGCGAAGTTCGGCAAGGAGGGCGGTAAGGCTACCGCCCGCAACCGCACGCCGGAAGAGCGCAGCGATGCCGCCCGGAAAGCGGTTGAGGTTCGCTGGGCGAAAAACGAGAAACGCATCGCGAAGGCTTTGAAGGAAGTGAACGAAGGGACCAATACCCTACTGAGGCGAGCGACCGCACGCAAAACAAAACGGAAGGAAAAACCATGAATAGAGTTTTCTGGCCTCGAGCGCGGTCCACTTCATGCAAGAGCGCATGATAATTGTGGAAGACGGGTACACGCTGGTCGATTTGGAGAACGCCAGAAAGCAGTGTGCCGCGCTGCCCGAGAGCAAATAGACCCCATCGCACATGCTCCCGGCCATGTCGTACAATGCACCGGTCATGATTGCCAAAGATCTGCTGGAAATTCTGGTCTGCCCCGCGTGCAAGCAGGCGCTCGACTATCGTCAAAACCCCGAAAGTTTGAAATGCACCCAGTGCCACCGCGTCTATGCCGTCAAAGATGACATCCCCATCATGCTCGTCGACGAGGCCACGGTCGAGCCTTAGCCACTGGAGCAGCTGGCGCGTCCTTTAACACAATATTCACACTCCCGTAATACGATGTGCCAATGCCACAGGAGCCCTTGCACGTCGAAGACGTCAGCGGGACGCCGGCAGGCGAGCGCGTGTTGCGCCTGAGCGGGCCCATCCTTCTCTCCAATTTCTTTGAGTTTCAAGCCCTGGTGCGGGGCAGCACTGCGCCCACCCTCATTCTGGACCTCACCCAGGTTCCCTACATCGATTCGGCCGGCATCGGCGTGCTGGTCGGAGCCTACGTGACCCACCAGAAGGATGGCCGCCGCCTGGCCTTGGTCGGCGTAACCACGCGCGTACGCAATACTATGCAAGTGACCCGGGTCGAGCAGTTCTTCCAGTTTTACGACACGGTCGAGGCCGCGCAGGCCGTAGCTGCGAAACCCTAGCCGCAGACGGGCCGCCCCAACAACACGCCAGTCCACAACACAACACTCTCCCAATGGCGGGCCTTTAGGCCGTCAGTCCGACATTCTTTGTTTGCCGGCTGTTCGGAATCGACACATTATGTCAATCCGGGCGTTACCTTCTGAGTACGAAGGAAACCTGGCCAGGCCGGCACCGCGCCAGCCGGTTCCCCCGCAACTTTAAATATTCACAGGGGTTAAATGAATCTAAAGAGGACTGGGGAACGTACCAGAAATGACCGATAAGGCACAAGGCGATTGCGGCAGCCAAATTGCATGCAACTTGTACAGCTGCCGATGAGTCTAATAGGCAACGGTAACCAAGGTCGAAGTCGGAGGTGATGACGGCCATGACAAACCAGGGAATGACGAACCAGAGAATGACGAACGAAAAGACGTTAAACGATAAAGACCGGTTCACAGTGACCGAACTGGCAGCTCTGCGAAGCGATCTGCTACAGGGTGGCATGATCGACTCCTACGAGGCCGCCGAACTGCTCCAGGTCTTTCTGATGGGCCGCGGCTATGGAGTTTCGCCCAAGGATGCGCTCGACGCAGCAGGCCGTGTCGAGATGGCGGGCTGCGCCCTACCCGTCCTGATGCATGAACTGGAAAACCTCGCAATGGTGATGTAAGAGTTCCGTGCGGCGCGGGCCGGTGACCCCGCGGCGCACAAGGGTCCTGGCGCAGACGATCGAAAAACAGCGATCGGGAAATAAGAATCGACAAACAAGAATCGACCAACAACGATTGAGAAGTAACCATCGAGAAACAGCCGGGCCAACCAGCCCGGCTTCTTGGTTTTTGCACAACCCCTGCGGCGCTGACGAAGTAGTGGTGCAGTTTGGCCTCTACACGACTTTGTCATCCTGAGCGTAGCCGTTTTTCAGGCGTAGCGAAGGATCTCCCGCTTAACCGGCCTAATGCGTAAGCCAAACTGAGCCACTACCGCCTCGACATTATCTGGCAATGTCCCCTCGGCTCGGGTAATATCGGTAGCCTTGTCCGCCAGCCCGTCGCTAAAAATCACGGACGCGGATGGAGGCTTAAATGTCATCTGCCTGGAATTTCGTCAAAGTGATTCTGATGGTTGTCGCGTCCGCGACCATGGCTGCAGCCGCGGCTCCCACCTTAACCCTGTCCCCCAACACCGATCCGCCCTCGCCCGCGGTTGGCACGCCCGTAGTGTTTCAGGTTTCCGCTACCAATTTTCCCGCCAGTACGGCAGTCGATATCTATTTCGACACCGTCGATGTAGCGCTGGCGGTGACAAGCGCCACCGGAGGATTTTCAAAAATCAATGTCCAGGTTCCGACGACCGCCGTACCTGGCACTCATACCGTGACCGGCGTGGCCCGCGGCACGACCGGGACAGCCGCGCAGGCCACGTTCACTGTGCAAACCAGCTGGTCCCAGTTCCGCTACTCGGCCCTGCATCGCGGCAGAAATCCCTACGAAAATGTCCTGAACTCCACCAACGTGGGCAGCATCGATCTGGACTGGAGTTACACCACGACCGGAGCTCTTACTTCGTCGCCCGCGGTCTCGGGTGGCGTGGTCTACGTCGGCTCCGCCGACGACTATCTCTATGCCATCAACGCCACTACCGGTGTCTTGGTGTGGAAATTCAAAACAGGCAACAGTATCGTTGACTCTTCTCCAGCCGTGGTCGGCAGCACGGTTTACATCGGGTCGACCGATGACAACGTCTATGCCATCAACACCTCGACCGGCGCTCAGGTGTGGAAGTTTGCCACCGGGGCCGCCATCAATTCCTCGCCTGCCGTGATCGGCGGCATGGTCTACATCGGCTCGACGGATAACAATGTCTACGCCATCAATTCCTCGACTGGCGCTCAGGTTTGGAAGTTCGCGACCGCGGGCGCAGTCACAAGTTCTCCCGCGGTAGCCAATGGCATTGTGTACGTAGGCTCGTACGACGACAACGTCTATGCCATTAACGCGACCACCGGCGCGCAGGTCTGGAAATTCGCGACCGCAGGCAAGGTGTCCTCATCGCCCGCGGTTTCTGAAGAGGTTGTCTACGTTGGATCGCAGGACGAAAACCTTTACGCCCTGAACGCCCGTACCGGAGTCCAGCTATGGAAATACGCGGGCGCAGGCGCATTTGAATCGCCCGCGGTATTCAACGGCACCGTCTACGTGGGATCGGACGACGGCGTTCTGACCTGGGTCAATGCCTACAGCGGCGCCTACATCACGAAGGAAACATTCAGCAGCGCCGTCGTCATCACTCCCACATCGGTTGCCAACGGCATCGTCTACATCGGAAACGGCAATGGCTACGTTTTCGGCTTCTACGTGGTGGTATCGCCCGTCGAGGCCTGGAGAGCCGCCACCGGCGGCGCTGTTACCGGGGCCCTAGCCATAGCCAACGGCGTCGTCTACGTCGCCTCCCAGGACTCCAGCTTGTACGCCTACGACCTAAGCGGCAGCGGCCAGGTGAAAAGTCCGCCTCCACGCCCCGATCCAGCAACGCTGCGACCTAATCTGGAGTTGAAGCCCGCCCAGTCGCAATAAGCAATAGAGTCCGATGACTACGAAAAAGGGTGCCCCTCGATAAGAGCGAAGGCGGTGTCAAGGACAAAGATATCCTGTCGGTGTTTTTGGCACCGCTTTTTTGCCAGAGAGGTTGAGGACCAAGACTCTGGAAATCTCACGCTGAATCACCCATCGGTGGCGGATCTTCTCCCGAAGATCGTTCCACCAACCATCGATTCGGCCTAAACCGCGACCATGATTCTTCTATGCGAACATCCCGTCTCTACGGGATGCGAGAGCGCCCAATCAATTCTGCGGTCTAGCTTGCGCCGACCAGGGGCACCCGCGGGCTGCTCTCGATGCGAACGATCTCTGGATACGGTCTATCGGTGCGTAGCATCCAGTAGAGTCGTACGGCTAACCTGCGCGCCGCCGCCACCTTGGCCACGCCTTTCGGCTTCTGGTGACAGCGATGCAAATACTGCTTACGAAACTCGGGATCGAAGCGCACCGCAATCTGCGCTGCTTCCACCAACAACGAGCGCAGCATGCGGTTGCCTTGCTTGCTGATCGCTCCCAGCTTCTGCCTCCCCCCCGAACTTTCCTCGCGCGGAATCAGTCCCAGATAACTGGCCACCTGCTTGCCCCGGGGAAAGCGGCTCACGTCGCCGATGGTCAGCACATACGCCAGCGCCGTGTTCGGTCCCACTCCCGGCTGCGTCATCAGCAACTTCGCCTGCGGATTCTCTTCCGCCGCCCGTTGCACCGCATCGTCGAGTTTTCCGATCTGCTGGTTTAACATCGCCAGCAGTCCCAGCAAATCTTCCCGCCGGCACGCCGCCCATGGTTTTAACGGCAGCTCGCGCAGCATCTTCTGTCCCGCCTGGCTCCACAGCGTCCGTTTCTTCTGCACTCCCTTATTCAGAGAAAGGTGTTGCAGTTCGTTTTTCACCCGGCTGCGAATCTCCACCAGCTTGTGCCGATGCAGCACCAGTTGCCGCAGGTCCCGCTGCTCCCGGTCCGGAGTCCATAGCCGCGGAAACCGCCCCTGCACCACCAACTGCAGAATGTGCGCCGCGTCTCGCTTATCCGTCTTCTGTTTGCGCACGTAACTGGCTCGGATCTGCGCCGCATCCCCGATCCAGATCTCGTGCCCCAGATCTTCCACCCACTCGATGAACCACTGACTGTTACCCGTGGCCTCCATGCCAATCAGCACTGGCTCCGCCAGTTGCTGATAAAACATCTTGGCCTCGCCCGTTGCATGCACCAGCTTCCGCTCGCCACACTCCCCAGTCCCCGTGTCCAGCCAACTCACTTGCTGCCAGCTGGGATGGAAATCACATCCTATAATCATCATCTGCGAAGGCTCCTTTCTTCCCAGCGTCTTTGTCCTCAAACCAAGACTACCGGGTCAATCGAGCCTTCGCTCTTATCCAATCAATCCTAGCCGCGTTCTTTGCGGCTAGGGTGGGACACGATGCCGCAAAAAGCGCCGTTTCTCCGTAAAAAGCATTCCAAAACGCGCGATCTGAATCCCACAGACTAGAACGTCCCGTCCGCCGTCCCCCTGTATGTTTTGACAGTTCCCATGCCGCAGATCTCAGACGATGCTGGTACCTTCAGGACTCGGCTGAACCGCAAGCCAAGAACCCTTCGAAAAGGAAAAAGGAGAAAGACCATGCGACGAAATGCGTCTGAAAAAATGAGCGAGCAATTTACCAAGAAGACGGTGTATTGCTTCCTCACGTGCACAGCCATGCTCCTGCTGATCCTCCCGATGTTGGCGGCGGACAAGCAGAAAGACGAGGACACCATTCGGCAAGCCAACCTGGTACTACAGGGTTTGATCGACAGTAAAAGCATCTCGCCGAGTTTGTTGTCCCAGGCTAATTGCGTTCTCATCCTGCCCAATGTGAAGAAGTTTGGCGTCGGCATCGGCGGCAGCGGCGGCCGTGGTCCCATGCTCTGCCGCAGTGGCGCAGACTTCAAGGGCAAGTGGTCCGCGCCTGCGATGTTTTCGGTCGGAGGTGCCAGCGTTGGCCTGCAGCTAGGTGGCTCCTCGACTGACTTCGTCCTCCTGCTCATGGATGCGAAAGTCGTAAATCAGGTTCTGAACGGCAAGACCAAGATGGGCACCGATGCCACGGCAGCGGCCGGCCCTGGCGCCACTGCGGCCAGCGCCTCGGACGTCGACATTCTGACCTACGGGCGAGCCAAAGGAGTATTCGCCGGTGTATCCCTGGGAGGCGCAACCGTCGAGCCCGACAACGACGCGAACTATCGTTTGTACAGCAAGACCGTGACCGCAACCAATATCGTGCGCGAAAACGGTGTCAGTCCAACGACTGAAGGCAAGTCCTTGGTTGCCGTGCTTAACAGCAAGATCTGAAGGGCTACAATCCTGGCTGCCCCACGCTTCGCGATGTTCGAAGCGTGGGCACCACGGACGATGGTATCAGTCGACTTGCGTCACGCCTAACCCCTTGCCTCCATTACACTTAGACAATAACGTACATAACTGTACATACATCCCGGTACATCATAATGTTCCTTCAGGAACATCGTGTAATTTTTACCTCGCAGTCCGCAACTCACTCATAACGCAGGCTTTCGACCGGATCCAGCTGCGAAGCGCGAGTCGCCGGGATGGTCCCGAAGATGATCCCCACGACCGACGATACGACAATGGCGATAATCGCCGGCCAGCCCGAGATCGGTATGCGGTAGTCGGTGAAGAAGCGTACAGAGTAGGGGATGGCCACGCCGGCCGTGATTCCGGCGACGCCTCCAATCAGCGAGATCAAGATGGCTTCCGCCAGAAACTGAAATCGGATGGCGCGGTTGGTCGCGCCGATCGCCTTGCGAATCCCAATCTCGCGGATGCGCGACGTCACCGTCGCCAGCATGATGTTCATGATGCCGATGCCGCTCACCAGCAGCGTCACGAACGCCACCAGCATCCCCACCAGCGTGAGAGCGTCTGCAATTTTCCCCGCCACGGTCAGCAACTGGCTCAGGTTCTGCACGCTGTAGACCGACTCGGAACGATGCCGCGACTGCAACACGCGCTTGATTGCGGCAGTGGCCGGCTCGACATCTTGCGCCGTCGCTACCGAGAAATAGATTTCATACACCGCGGCGCTGCTCGTAAAGAACCGGCTGACGGTGTAAGGAATCAGCATAGTATTTTCCTGAATGTCGGATTGCCCGAACGTGTCCACACTCTCTTTGAACACGCCCACAATCGTGAACGGAAGACCGCCGCTCAGCTTGATGATGTGGCCGACCGAGGGCGACGCAGCGCCGTAAAGCTTCTGGGCCAACTTCTCGGTAATCACTGCGACCTTGTTGCGGCCGGAGGAATCTTCGCTATCGAAGAAACGTCCGGCCAGAATCTTAAGATTTTTAACGCGGGTATATTCGGGGTCCACCCCGAGCACCAGAATGTCGCCCTGTTTTCCCGACCCCAGGTTGATGCGGTCGCCCAAAGCCACGGTGGGGGACGCAGCCACCACGCTCGACACCTGCTCCCGCACCGCCTGCACATCTTCCACCGTCATGGGATCAGGCGTCGACTCGATACGCTGCGCCCCGCCTTGATAGTCGGCGTAGATCATATTCGTGCCGATGGATTGCAGCTGGCGCAGAATGTACTGCTTTCCGGTCAGTCCGATCGTTGCCACCAGAATCACCGAGGCCGTGCCCACCGCCATGGCCAAAGCCGTGAGCGTGAATTGCAACTTGTTGCTGCAGAACGAATCGTAGGCGAAGTTGAGGGTTTCGTTGAGTCCGACGGTGAAGCGGCGTGGAGCGTCGAGAGATAAAGAGGTCGCGTTCGCCATTGCTGAGGGAGACATTAACGATTAGATGTTAAACCTCACGCGCGAGACGCTGCAATGTTGGGCGAGCAGGCGCTACGCGTCAACCTTCCGCAGCGAGCGTCCAGCCAACGCCACCGCAGTGAGAACCACCAGCAGCGGATCGACAGGGCGGAAGTAATAAGTCTCCGGATGGGTCACGTAATAGACCAGCGGAAAGCAGGCGAGCACGATGGCAAAGCGAATGGCGAGTGCTCGATCCAGCTGAAACACGCGACGAAGTCCGAGGAGGGCCAGCACCGAAAATGTTGTGGCGACCAAAATATTGGGCGGATCGAGCGGTTCTTCCTTAAGGTAAGCGCGATCGAAGCTCCAGTAGCCGGTCCAAATATAGAGCACGCGGCGCAGCGTCATGTGAACGAACCAGCCAGGATGGGCGCGGATGTAGTCCTCCGCCTGCTGGCGCTTGTGTGCCATGTAGGCGACCTCGCCGGCCTGCACGTATTCGGCCAGTTCAGCGTCGCTGTGATTGGGGTGCAGCGCGCTGTTGACCCAGCGTGTGGAATAGCCGTTATTGCCGATATAGAGTTCCAGCCCAAGTCCGCTGCGTACCGGAATGAATTCGTGGAAAACTTCGTAGTTGCGGATGATCCAGGGCGAGAGCGCGGCCACGAGAGCGAGCACTGCGACAGCCCCGGGCAGCATCCAGGTGCGACCTTGCCGGTAACGCCGGTAGCAAGTCCATGCTCCCAGGAACGGAACGACGGAAAGCGCCACGGGTTCGGTGAGCGCGGCGAAGCCGGTGAGAAGGCCGAAACCCATCCAGTCGAGAAGCCTGCCAGAATTTTCGAGCTTTAGCGCAATCAGGAAAAGCCAGCAGAGCACCAGCGTCAGGAGAACGGTCGTCCAGGCCCAGTCGGCGCCGTAATAAATTCCATACGGCGAGAACGCCCAGAGCCATCCCGCCCACTTCGCGACCCGGTCGCCGAAGCAGCGGCGCGCCAGCAGAAAAACCGGGATGCAGGTCAGCGCCGAAAACAAACTGTTGATGGCGAGCGCGGTCATGACCGACGCGGGCGTGTGCGGCCCCAGCAGCCAGAAAACTCCCGCCAGCAGATACGCGTAGACAGGCGACAGAACCGCGGTCGGCCCGCTATCGGAAAAGACGTTGCCGAAGCCGTGACCGGTGACCAGAGAACGCGCCACGCGCCCGTAAGCCCAATGCTCCACCACAAACGGATCGAGCCATTCGCGATAGAGAAAGGGCATCACGGCCAGGCGTACAAGCAGCGCCGCGGCCACTATGGGACCGTAGGCGCGCCGGCCGCCACTGTTCGCTTGCTGCTGTTCGCTCATGTCCTGGATTCGAGTTCGGAGGTTGAGTTCGGCGTTCGCTCTTCGAGTCCGCCCCGCCTGTTGCAGGTTAAGGTAAGGGGCTGGTTCGCCTAGTGAAATCGGGAATCTTTAGCGTATCATAATGAGTTACGTTGAAATCGTTTTGCGTTAGGAGCCTTGAGGAATGCGGTTGGCGTCGTTTGGGCCGAAGCCCGAAATTTCGGTGGTGGTTCCCTGCTTCGACGAAGATGCGGTGCTGCTGGAGACTACGCGGCGCCTGGTCGCCAGTCTGGAAGAAATCGGGCGGTCATTTGAAATCGTTTATGTGGATGACGGTAGCCGCGATAACACTCCCCGAATCCTGACTGAGATCTATGCTTCAGATCCACGCATCCGCGTGGTCCGGCTCTCCAGAAATTTTGGCCATCAGATCGCGATCAGCGCGGGCCTCGAGTACGCGCGTGGCGCGGCGGTGGTTTTGATTGACGCCGATCTGCAGGATCCGCCTGAAGTTATTGCCGAAATGGTGGCGCTGTGGAGACAGGGCAACGACGTGGTCTACGGCACCCGCCGCCAACGGGATGGCGAAACCGCTTTCAAGACGCTGACCGCGAAATGGTTTTACCGGTTCATGAACCGGTTGTCGGATGTGCCGATGCCGCTGGACTCCGGTGACTTCCGGCTGCTGGATCGCAAGGTCGTAGACGCATTGCTGGCCATGCCGGAACGCGATCGGTTTATGCGAGGCATGGTGAGCTGGGTGGGATTCCGGCAGGTTTCGGTGCCTTATGATCGCGCTCCGCGCCACGCCGGCGATTCGAAGTACACGCTGGTCAAAATGGCGCGCTTTGCGGTCGACGGAATTTTATCGTTCTCGATTGCGCCGCTGCGGATTGCTACTCTGCTGGGCGTGGGTTCTTTTGCCGCAGCGTCGCTGGGTAGCTTGACTGCGGTTGGCCTTGGGCTCGTGATCGGTCGATGGGTGTCGCCGTGGGCGTGGGTATTGCTGGCCGTGCTGTTTCTTGGCGGCGCGCAGTTGTTGTGTCTGGGAATTTTTGGGGAGTATCTGGGGCGAACTTACGCCGAGAATAAACGGCGGCCGCTTTATTTCGTGCGGGAGACGCTCGGCTTTGACGAGCCTTTCTCGCGGACAGCGGAATCGCTGGTCAGTGAGAGAGAACGCACGTCGGCCCGCGCCGGCTTCGAGAGCTAATCCCCGTACCGCCAAAACCCACATGCATTCTGTCATCCCGAGCGAAAGCGAGGGATCTTGGTGTTTGCCTGCAGCGGCGGCACTGGTGGTGCAGGCAAGAACCTAGGTCCCTCGCGTTGCTCGGGATGACAATCTTGCAGTACCGACTTTCGTCTCTTTTCAATCTACACGGCAGACCGCGAGGCGCTGGTTGCTGTAGGGACAGGTCATTCCGGCGACTGGCGGATTTGTAAGTACAACCCAGTCAATACCGAATTGCGATTGGAGCCGCAGAAAATCCGGCTTCTGAAAATCGCGCCAGCCGCTTTGCGCGTTCATCTCGCGCAGCCAGCGCGGGCCGAGGCTCGGCACTCGGACTACGATGCATGGATCTTTCACGGCGTCGGCCAGGACGCTTCTTTCCGCGAGTGCGCGAAAGCCGTGATAGTCCTCGCCTTCCATTTCCATGTAGCGCGGATCGAGCGCGAAGTAGCTATCGACCGGCGTGTTGTGGCTGATCCACTTGAATGCTTCCACCCAGTCATTGCCTGAGGCCCGACCGGGCAGTTCGAGATGCACGGTGCCGGGATATAACTGGCGTTGCGCATAAAACATTCCGGCGCTCAGCGGCACGAACAGCAGCAACCAGCGCAGTACGTGCCGCTTGAGGAAGTAGCGGCCCAGCAATCCGCCGGACAGCAGTACCAAGAAAACATATACGAGATGTAAGAAGCGCATGGGCTCGAGCGAGCGAAAACGCTCCAGCGGCGGAGGAAGCATAAGAATCAGTGCGACCGCCAACTGGAAAATGCCGAAGTAAACCGTCCGCTCCGCGACCCGCGCCAAGACCGGCAGAGCCGCGTCCCAGCGCCAAGGAACGAAACCACCACAAAAGGATCAAAGGGCCGACGACTCCCAGCCACTCATACCAATGCCATTGCAGCAGAAAGTAGAACGACCGCGTGGCTTCGGCTTGCCGCCAGGTGGGCGTAGCGGGCTCGAACATCCAGCCCAGCGGTATGAGCAGCGCTCCGGCGGCAACCGCGTTGAGATTATTGCCCGCCTCGCGCTGGCCCCACATTTTCGGATTCCAGCCGAGAAAAAAACAGTAAGACACGCCGAACGGCGTCATGTTGAGGTGCAGGGGAAATGCCAGCAGCAGCAGCACACCCGCCAGCACGCGACGGCCGTCGAGCACTGCGACGATCGCGGCCAGGATCAGCGCTGTCGCCAGTGCGCGCGGATGCAAATGCTGGTCGGTCAAACTCAATCCTGTGCCTGAGGCCGGAAGGGTCAGCAGGGCGGCCACCATGGTTACTGCCGCCCACTGCGCATACTCCTCCTCGAAGCAGCGACGGGCGATTCGCCAGCATCCCCACAGGACGAGAAAGGTTGCGAGCACCTGCCAAAGGAAGAGTGCCCAGGGCAAAGGGATGTGGGTCCAGCGAATGGATAACGCGATCACCTTATCGAAGGCTGTCGCCTGAAAGAGCACGCGGAAAAAATCCGCGTCGTGAGGGAACAAGGCTGGGTTCAGGTTGTTCTTGATGGCGGCCAGGTAGTAGGCATCGTCTTCGAGGCCGGGATGGTAGCCCTGCACCAGCATGGCCAGCGCGGTCAAGACCAGACCAACCACGCGAGATTTTTCACTTTGGTGATGCTGTTCTCTCCTTCGACAATCGCAGTTCTAAGATCTTTAACCACGAAGACACTAAGTACACTAAGGAAATCTGCTCATGGAGCTAGGCCGGGCCCACGGTTTCTGAACGGACTGCGTAGTAGGTTTCGCCGGCGGCCTCGAGTTTGCGGCCTTTGTCGCTGAAGCGCGGCAGGTGAAGCAGGCCGATCTTTTGCATAGCAAACTGCAGAGTCGTGGCCACGACGCCGAAACCGTAGTTCACGCTGCGGCTGAAATTGATGGACGAAGCTTCTTCGAAATACTTTGTGGGACACGAGACTTCGCCGATGCGGAAGCCGAAGTGGACGCATTGCGCCAGCATCTGGTTGTCGAAGACGAAGTCGTCGGAATTCTCGAGCAGCGGCAGTTGGGTGAGCACCTGGCGGCTGAAGGCGCGGTATCCGGTGTGGTACTCGGAGAGCTTCACGCGAAGAAACAAATTCTCGAAAGCAGTCAGCAGACGGTTGGCGACGTATTTGTAAATGGGCATGCCGCCGAGCAGGGCGCGGCCTCCGATGATGCGCGAGCCCAGGACAACGTCATACACATCGTAGGCGACCATGCTGGCCATGGCCGTGACCAGGCGCGGCGTGTACTGGTAGTCAGGATGCAGCATGATGACAACATCGGCGCCGGCGTTCAGGGACTCGCGATAGCAGGTCTGCTGGTTGCGTCCGTAGCCGTAATTGCGATCGTGCTGGAAGACCAGCAGGCCGAGCTCGCGAGCAACGTCGACGGTCCGGTCGGAACTGTGGTCGTCGACCAGGATACGGATGTCGACCAGGTCGGGCAGCTCCGCGACCGTGGCCCGGAGAGTCTTCTCCGCGTTGTAGGCGGGCATAACGACCGCGATGCGCTTGCCGTTGATCATGGTGGGAAGAGCGGGCTGCGTTATTAGTTTACCCGAGATGCTGGGAAGGGTCTTGAGCCATAAAAAGATTCTAAGGCGCCTTAAGCGACGCTAACAGTATTCAGGTCAGTTACTTGCGAGTGATATAACTCTGCCAAAAGCTGTGTGCCCTAGTCTCTGAAAATTCCCAATTTGAAACTAGTTCCAAAACCGGAACGTGGCGAGTCGCGTCGGCAACAAATTGGGACAATTCCCTGTCTGAAACGCCGTCCGCGATTTATAACGTTTTCGTTCGCAACCGGTAAGGAGGGGATTATGAGCGACAGCGGGAAAACAAATTGGACGGAATTGGACGAGCAGGTTGCCGACCGGCAAGTCAAAGCGTTTCTTAGAGTCATCTTCGAGATGGGGGAAGTGCTGGACAAGAACGGTCATCCCACGAGAAATAGCTCGACAATGCCGGGCACAAAACATTTGCCGGTCAGGAATCCACAGGCGCAAACGGGAAACTGGTGACAAGTGTCACAGACAGTTGCCGAACAGACGAATTATCTTCTCAGGAACGAAAGTGAAATCCATCTGGATCCTTAGTCCAAAATCGGGGAAAGCTTGGTGCAAAATCACAGAGGAGACCGCAGGTACGATGAAGAACATACAAGACTTAGAACGACTCATGTCGCAGCGCTGGCCAAAACTAAAGCAACGGGCACAGCACGAGACCAATCCGGAAAAGCTAATCGCAATCCTTGAAGAGATGGACGACTTGCTGTTCAGCGTCGAAATGAGAATTGCCGCTCAGAACGGGCGGCCGCAAACGAGGGATAGAACGGATTCAAGACCGGTACGCCTGGATCTGGTGACTTCCCCTTCGACGAATCAGAAATCGGGAGCCAATGAATGAGATCTCACCCCGGATAAGACGGCGCGGTATCGACGAACTCTCCAGCGAAGTATGCGAGTTGTTCGGGCAGCAGTTTGATGCTCTGCAGCAGGACCTGTCGGAAGGCGAGCTGGAACAATACCTGGAGAGGCGTAGGCGAATTCATCAATTGCAGACGGAGCTGAAGACGTTCGTTCCCCGGCCGTCGTAAGGAACGCTGCAAGAGAACATCGGTGCCGGCCGGATGAAACCGGTCTGGCCGGCTTACTTCGCGTTGCCCTTACTTCATGTTGTCCAGGATGGAGCCGACGATTCCGCCGACTACGCCGCCTTCGACAGTTCGCTTAGCGGATTGGTTCGGCAGATAACGTTCGATGGCATGCGCCAATCGGGCAATGGGCAAGGTCTGCAACCAGATGCGGCCGGGGCCGGTCAGTGCGGCCAGAAAAATTCCGTCCCCGCCGAAGATCATGTTCTTGATGCCGGGCACGGTCGTGATCTGGAACCCGACGCTCGACTGAAACGCACCCACGTGACCGGGATGGACGCGCAAGGTCTCGCCGGGCTGCAGGTCGCGGACAACGAGTTCGCCGGAGAGTTCGAGCCAGGCCGTGCCCTGTCCGCTGACCTTTTGCAGCAGGAATCCGTCGCCGCCGAAAATGCCCGCGCCCAGGGCCTGCTGGAAGCCCACGCCAATCTGAATCTGCGGCGTAGCGCAGAGGAATCCCTGGCGGTGAATCATGTATTCGTGTCCCGGCGACACGTCGACGGGCACGATGTGGCCGGGGAGCTTGGTTGCGAAGGCCAGCTCGCCCGGATAGCCAATGGCTCGGTATTCGGTCATAAAAATCGAGCCGCCGCCGGCCACGCGCTTGAGCACGCCGAAGATTCCTCCTCCGCCGGCGAACTGAGTGTGCGTGGTCATTTGGATCGAACCGCCCATCCAGGAGAGTTCTCCCGCTTCGGAGATGATGCTTTCGTTGGGATCAAGGGAAAATTCCAGAACGGGCATGGTCGTCCCGGTGATGCGGCTCTGCATGGCGAATCTCCTGACTGAAGGGTGGTCGCGGCCGGAGGTGCAACCTGTTTCTCGCGACCTGTTCCGTGCAACCTGTTCCGTGTTGCGGAAGCCATAGAGTATACCAAGCGAAGGACTGAAGAATTCCAGCAAGGCCGGACTGCAAGTTTCTGCATACCCGGCGAATCATCGATGCACATTCGATTCATTCTGCCCGGCGGACTCGATTTTTGTTGACAAGAATTGTTAACGGCATGTTACATTACCATAATGTCGATTAACTTAATCGACAATTGATTCCTCCCCTTGCCTTCAGCATGCCAGTGAGATTGGCTTCCCCCAAGAAACGACAGGCGGCTTCGCGATTTCGAAGGCTCCTGTATGCGGCGAATGCGGCAGGAATTCTCGATATTCATTCTCGACTTAATTCTCGACAGGAGCCCAAGACATGGGAAAACTGATTCTGATTCGACATGGTCATACCCCTCTCAACGCTGCAGGCGAAGAAGAGAGATTGCGCGGCTGGCTGGATATTCCGCTGGATGAGCAGGGATTGCAGGAGGCGGTCGAGACCGCGCAGCGGATCGCCCATTATCCGGTGACCGCCATCTACTCTTCCGACTTGAGGCGGGCTCGTCAGACGGCGGAAATAGTGAGCAAGGTCACCAAGGCTTCGGTCACGACCACCGAGGAACTCCGTCCCTGGAATCTGGGCATTTTTGCCGGGCAGAAATTGCGGGAGATCATTCCGTTCCTGAATCAACTGAACGAGAATCCGGGCTTACCGGCGCCGAGCGGTGAGTCGTTCTACGAGTTCTATGGCCGCTACTCCCGGCGTCTGACCGAGCTGTTGAATCTGGCCGAGCAATCGTCCGGGTATGTCGTGGCCGTAACCCATGTTCGAAATCTTCTGGCCACACGCACGATTCTTGAAAACGGGGACCGCAGTCGAGTGCCGGTGAGCGGCGGCCCACGCACAGGCACACTGGTCCTGGTAGAAAAAGAGGGGAGCGCGTGGAAAATGCGAGAGTCCGCGGCGCCCGTGACTGCGGCGCTTTCGTTTGACTTCAAGTCGAACTTCGAGTGGAGTCATGAGCTCACTGTCAGCTAACCCTCTAAGCAGACAAATAGGCGGGAAAGCGACGGACACCGCGTCAGGCGTGGCACCAATTCCCAGGCCGCTGGCTGCGGGGCCGTTATTCGTCGTCAGCATGTGGCGCTCGGGCTCGTCGTTGCTCTACGCTCTGCTGAACAAGCATCCCCAAGTCAATCTGATGTACGAGGCCGACCTGCTGCTTCTGCGGCCCGTGTTTCTGAAGCCAGCGCGCTTTTCGGATTGGGCGGAGCGCTGGCAGTTCTGGAACCAGGCTTTCGAGCGACACGGGCTCGACCCGGGGGATGTTCCCGCCGGCGTCTCCGATTTCCGCGCTGCTTTCGAAACGGTGCATAAAGAATATGCGCGCCGGAAAGGAGCCGTCATTTGGGGCGACAAGTCGCCGAATTACTACGACCACCTGCGCGCCATGGCTCGAGCCTTCCCCGATGCGAAGTTCATCATCGTGTGGCGCGATCCTGAAGGAACTGCCAACAGCATTCTGCGTGCCGCTGCAACGGGGAACTCTTATTTCAAAAAGAAGGCAGCCGTGCTGCGTGGATTGCTTGGTTATCGCGCATTCAAGAAGGAGTGTGATTGGCTGGTGGCGCACGGCAAGCCCGTGTGTGAGGTGAGCTACGAAGATCTGGTCAGCGACACTGCGACGGTGATGCAGGAAGTGTGCCGCTTCCTGGAGATTCCGTACATGGACGAATTGTCCAGCTTGCAGGGCGCGGACCGTAGCGCCATCTACGGCGGGCAACACCATGCGAATGTGAAGGGCGACAAGATTGTCTCCGGGCCGCGACCGAATGTCGTTGACGAGGATCTGCGAAACAAGATCGCCCAATACGTTCTCCGGTGGCGAAGCCGCTACGGGGGTGCCTGGCCTCCCTTCCCTCGTATGGATGCGAATAAGGATCAGGCACATGCCCGGCCTCGCGGCTTCTTCCAGCGCGTAAAGGACGAGATGCAATACCGCGGGCGGCGGGCCTTCGACCACTTCACGGAGTTCGCTTTCTGCGCGGCCCCGCTCTGGCTGCTGCGAAAGTATCGAGACGGGAGACTCCGAAGGGACTAACCGGCCGCGTCCTGAGGCGGCTTTGCCGGGCGCATCCCAGCGGTGACAGGCTGGGGCGGAGCCGCGGCGCTCTCGGGCGCGCGCCAGTTTGCATTTTGCCCGGTCGTCAATCCCTGTTGACACATCTCTGCATGGGCCGCCTAATTCCTCAATGTTAGCCTCGGTTTCGCCGAGGTCCTGCTTGTCGGGCTTAATGTTTTTCTGTTTCAGCCGTGGCCTGGGTGCGGTAGGATTTAGCGCTTGCAGTCCCACCATGTCTTTTCTGATCCAAGCCGCCGGCAGCACCGACATCGGTCTTGTGCGTAAAAACAATGAGGACAATTTCGGCTACGACCTAGGTTATGGAATTTTTGTGGTCTGCGACGGCATGGGCGGACAGCAAGCCG
Source organism: uncultured Acidobacteriota bacterium (assembly GCA_963758005.1). Taxonomy (GTDB): domain Bacteria; phylum Acidobacteriota; class Terriglobia; order Terriglobales; family Acidobacteriaceae; genus Sulfotelmatobacter. The sequence continues at coordinate 229,421 of CAVWTR010000012.1, read as the reverse complement.
GAGAACTGGCCAGCAAGATCGGCGTGGATACGGTTCTCGACTACTTTCGTCAGGGCCGACAGAACCAGGACCACAGCGCCGCGTCTGTCAGGGGCGCGGGCTTTGAAGGCGTCTCGCCACGTGCGGCGAGGCTAGGCACGGCCATTCAACTGGCCAATCAAGCGGTCCACGAATCCGGAGCAGCCAATTCCAGTCATGCGGGCATGGGCTCTACGCTCGTGGCCGTCCTCGTGGATGGCAATCTTTTTTCCGTTGCCAATGTCGGCGACAGCCGCGTTTACCTCATCCGCAAGAACGACATCGCGCAATTGACCAGCGATCACTCCCTGGTAATGGAGCAAGTCCGGCGCGGCCTGATTACTCTGGAAGAAGCGGAACACTCCAAAATGCAAAACGTCATCGTGCGCGCTCTGGGCACGGACGAGAGCGTAGAGCCCGACCTCACGGATCATGAGTTTGATTCCGACGATGTGCTCCTGCTGTGCAGCGACGGCATGTCGCGCTACGTGAAGCCAGAGAGGATGGCTGAAGCCGTCAACCAGGAGTCTCTTGAGCAGGCCTGCGCCGACCTGATCGAGTCCGCGAAAACCGGCGGCAGCGACGACAACATCACCTGCTTACTAGTTCGCGCCGTTCCCCCTTCATAGAAAGACCGATTCCTAGGACGCCTCTCAGGAACGGGCACTCAGAAGACTTCCACCCGAAGAAGACTACCGCCCGCTGCCGAGTTTTCTAAGACTTCGCTGTACGGCATCAGTTAGCGGGCCACACCTGGCTGACACTTCGTCCCCTCGTTCATTGTTCATTGTTAATCGCTCATTGTTCATTGCGTAAGCGCGGTCGCGGCAGAGACCGTGACGTTCGCGGTGCCGTTTATGCCGGGTCCTCCGACCACGGTTGCTGTTATGCTCTGGCTCCCGGGAGTCTTCAACGTGACGCCGTTGGGAAACGTATGAGATCCTGCGTCATTCGTTGTGTAATAGTAGTCGGGCGGGAGCACTGCCGCGGGATCGGAACTGGTGAAGTGTATCGAACTGTTGATCACCGTATCTTGCCTTCCCTCATAGATTGCGGTGACAGTAACGGTGAAGGGGGAGCCTGCTACTGCACTGGAGGGGGCGGCGATGTTAAGAGTCGCGTGCGGCGTGCCGCAGCCGAACGTCACCACTCCCGCCACCAGCACGGTCAATACCCACCGCCGCAGCCCGCCCGGAGCACCTCCTCGGTCACGACGGGCGGACTGACCTGAAAATCCCGCATCCCTGGCCGCGAAACTCGTGATTGCGTTGGACACCTAATCCTCTCCTATCGTGAGGCGTTGTGGTGCGGTTTGCCCAAGCGGGTCTCGATTCCAAACATGGGTCCGTAAACGTTAATGCCATAGTTTATGAATGCTGGTTGTGACAAATAGGCATTCGATATATGCATGTAGTTCATACCCGCCGAAAGTGCATACCGAGGACTCACGTTATATCGCACCCCGGCGCCCATGTTGTAGGTAAACGTGAGGTCTTGCCCCTGCGCAAATAACACTCCCAGGGGTTCTTTCGCGTTGATGTCCCCGATGCCGCCTCGCATGTCGAAATAGGGCGTGACCCTCCAGTTTCGGGGGACAAAGTTCCTCCGGATACCGTAGATGAAAGCAAAATAGTGGGTCTCGGGCCCCCTTGGAATGAAGGTAGCGGATCCGCTGAAGCTGAAATCCCAATTGCCGCGCAAAATCCACGGACCTCCGATGTTGTCCAGCTGCCATCGCAACGCGGCAATCACGGGTACCAAGGTATATTTCAGGGGAGTCTCGTTGTAGCCACCGCCAACGGCAAAGTCGTAGATAAAAGGAATGTTGATCGGATGCCATCCCGTCTCGAGAGAGAATTCGAGCTTGTTCCTGTAATAGATCTGTTCGTTGGAATCACTTCTCTTGGAGGCGACTGCGGTGGGGTTGGAAAGCTGGCTTTCTGAATCTTGGGCAATCAATCTTGTGGCTTGAGTGAGACATGTCAACGCCACCGAACACAGGATTAGCTTTCGTAGTCTCATTTGGTCTTGTCCCTGATCCTCTCGAAAGTGAATCGTTCCGCTTTCCTGAGACGCCTTGAACCGAGACTTCCTTCTCCCTCTTGCTAATGTTGGGGGGGGGGGGGGGCGTGCGTGGGGGGGGGGGTTTGGGGGGGGGGTTTGGGGGTGGTGGGGGGGGTTTGTGTGTGGGGCGTGGCGGGTTTTTCAGAATAACACCAGCATCGTCCACTCGTCTCGCTTCTTCGCAATAAAGTGATCGGATCTTTATCATCAACACTTCCCGAGTCCCAATCAGCGCTTCTCCGGCCAGCAATCCGCCGTGAGTTTGAACATACTACAACTAAGTGCGAGGGCGATCTAGCGGAGCGCCAATTGTTCTCCGATGACCGTTAAGGAATGTTTCTGCGCCCTCATGCGATTTCGGGCTAAATTGTAGCAACGCTTGGCACAATGCGGCATCTGATATATTGCCGTTAACGCCTCGTTGTGAGGTTCTATGTGGCTGGACTAAGGTCGCGTCTATTACTTGTTGTCGCATTTGCTGCGCTCTCCACGCTTCTCTTTACTGGTTGTGGAGCACGTTCCGTCTCGCAGTCGGCGGCTCCGACTTATCAGCTGACCGTCACTGCTCCTGCCGCCGACGCCGGAATCGTGACCAGCATTCCGGCGGGCATTAGCTGTCCCCCCACGTGCAGTGCCGGATTTGCGGAAAACACGCAAGTCAATCTCAGCGCGGCCCCTAGACAGAAGTATTTCTTCGGGGGCTGGCGGGGTAGTTGTTCGGGCACCAGCACCTGCGGCCTGACCATCTTTGCGGCCGAGCATGTTACTGCTATCTTCACGCCCGCCGGCGCTGGAACCGATGTCGTGGCTTATGTTTTCACGCCTGATGGCCTGATGTTGAAGTCTTCGGAGTTTGCTCTTCTTGCCGACGGACAACTTCAAATGACAGCGCTCCCCGTGCAGTCGCTGCTGATGACTGGCACATCTCACGGTCTGGTGATGGACCTGCCTTCGGCCACTGGTCAGTCCACACCAACTTTGCAGTCCTACGCGGTGGAAGCGGACGGATCACTTAGGCCGAAAGGAAATCCCGTAGCCGTCGCCATGGATCTCTCACTAAGCCTGGCCAGCGACCAGACCTATGTCTATGCCGCGACCGATGAGGGCATCTTTGGTTTCGTCGATTACAGCAGTGGTTTGATTCCGCTGCCGCCCATACCGCAAACCGCGCCTCCTCCAGTTTCATGCACTCCGGCCCAGGAGAATGCAGATATATGTCGTAACACCCGATTGTTGATGCTATCCGACGCGAGCGCCTTCCTCTTACAGACCTCGATCACGGGACCGACCGAGCCTCCACTTTACCTGCTGAGCAGCTTCGTGCGATCGGACGGGCAATTGACCACGGAGCAGTATTTTGCTGGCGAGTTGAGTTCGGGCATTTTCGCACCTACGCCCAACGGGAAGTTCTTGTATGCGCTGGACTTGGCTAGCAACCGTGTCGTCAGATACTCCAGCAGTGGCTCCGCTCAAACGAACGTTCTCTCAGACGGGCAGGAATTGTCAGACGGGTTTGTCCAGTTCATCATTAGCTCCAACGGGTCGTTCCTTTTCGGAGCCATATCGGATCCAGCCGAATCACCTCGCATACGAGTCTTCCAGATCAATCCGCCTTCCGGCGACCTCACGGAGGTGGCAGGGTCTCCCTTTCTCACCGGCGAATACAATCTGGTGGGAGCGACACTGGACCCGACCGGCCATTTCCTGCTCGCTATCCACTCTGGCTGCGACGGTTCTCCCCCTTGCGTGGGTCCTGGGAAGCTCGTCGCCATGAACGTAAACACGTCAACCGGCGCACTGGTAATCGTCAGTGATGTTGACGATGGCGAAGCTCCCTTCACGGTCACCGCTGTCCCGATTTCCCATTAAGCAGGCAGGGAGTACTGGCGAGCAAGCGCGACGCCTGTTTTGAACAGGGCATCCGCGCTTTATAGATCGCCGCGCCTTCAAGCGCCAAACTTCAATTTTTCAATCTGGAGGATTGGCGTTTCCCACAGAGGAGGATCGACGGCGTTGGTACCGGTTGGTACTTTCGCGGTACTGGCCTTGGTACCGAAACTTAAGCCTCAGACGAAAAGAGCTTCGCAGAGCACGTTCCTGCGTAGATCCCTTTTGAACCTTGCGGATACAAGCCCATCGAAGCTATACTCCACCCCTCACGTTTAGCTTCGGAGAAACGAGTCCGCGTGCAAATCGGCCCGCCTGATGCGGGAACTAGTGATGGTCACTATTCGGACCAGCCCTAACAAGCCGCTGGAAGGACGCCGTGGGTTTTGGAAAGGATTCCGGTCGCTTTGGAATCGGATTGCAAAAGCCATGGATCGCGGCGTTCCAAACGGCACGGTGCAGCGCGATTCCGAATATTGGCTGGAGAACGGAAATATCACTGCAACTAGCTGATTACAAGATTCTTAGTTTAACTCTCACCGTGAGTGAGTCGGCGAGGCTGCATCAAGCGGATATCCCCGCTCAAGGTAAGACAATGGTGAAAGCTGCCGCGACGCTACAGGGTGAACTGATCGCTTCTCAGGCAGCGGTAAGCAGCTGGCAGCAGGTCCATTCCGATAAGAACGTTCGAGGCCGCGAGGCGGTTCCGAACGTTCTTGATTGCAGCCAGAATCGGCAGCAACGGAGGCTTGTAATGCTTGAGGAGAACGAATTTGTTAGATATTACTAGCCGGATGCCGACGGCTAAGGAGGGCCCATCCCAGCTGCGTACTGGGCTCTATAACGTAGGAGGGCAAGTTCTCCGGGGCGCGATCGGCGTGCTCGCGATTCCCTTTCTAATTCGCTTCCTGGGGATCTCGGAATACGGTGTTTGGTCCCTTGCATGTGCTTTCTTGGCCTTGATGACAATATGTGAGGCTGGGTTCTCGGTTGCTGCGGCAGTCTTCTTATCAAAGGACCTCGCCACAGGCGATATTCGTGAGGCTGGCCGAACTCTAGCATTCATACTCCTCAGTGCTACGCTGCTCTCGGTGGCAATCGGGTTGTTCTTATGGTTTGCAGGCCCTTTGTTGGTACGACCGTTAATGGCATTTGGGCGTTTCGAGCGGGGGGAAGCGGGGCGCGCGCTCCAAATAGCGGGCATTGGCGCTGCGACCCTGATCCTTCAGCGAACCCTGGTGGGCGTCGAGCAGGCTTTCAACTGGTATGGCGTAATTAACGCTCTTGACCTCGCGCAGGCGTTGCTCACAAACTTCGGAATAGTAGCCATTGCTTGGTGGGTGGAAAAACCGTTGCCATGATGAAATGGCAGGTTTTGGCGAGCGTCCTTCTTCTCGTGGCGCACGCCGGCGTGGTCACTCGCCTTTTCCGCAATCACAAACTACGTTTCGCGTGGAGCGGGAGCAAAGGGCGCCAGATCTTCCGGTACAGTATCGCCACCTGGACCGCAACGTTAGGAACTGCAGCATTTAGTCAATGCGATCGGCTGATTGTGGGTGGGGTGCTCGGTGCTCCAATCCTGGGCATTTACTCGGCCATCACTGGTCTCACTTCAAAGATCAATTCGTTTTCTGGGACGGCTGTGCAGCCACTGGTGCCTGGGCTCAGCCGAGACAGAGCAATGAATGTTCCCACCGAGGCCCGAATTCGGCAGGCGGTGCACCTTAACGCGTTCGTAGCAATCGGGTCAGGGATCTTCCTATATGTATTGGCAGATTGGATCATGCGAAAGATGATTCCGGGGACCAGCGGTCCGCAGGAAATTCTGGGACTGCAGATCGCCGCGGTAATCTATGCCCTCTATTCCCTGAATGCGCCGGGATTCTATGTTCTATATGCGCTCGGCGGTGCACGGACAAATGCCGGCGTTGTCTTATTCAGCGGCGTTGTCTCGCTGAGTTTGATCTTCCTAGGGGCACGGTACTTCGGCTTGTTGGGTGCGCTTGCGGGTAATGCTGGTTACTTGTTAACGCTCCTCCTTATTATCTACGGGCTGAAGAGGGTGGGAATCGCACTGCGTCACTACCTTACGTGGGTTTCGTTTCCTCTTCTGGGTTTTGTCGCGGCTCTAATTGTTGGAATAGCCTCCCAAAGCTTGCTTTGGCTGAGAGTCGCCTTCGTGGTCGCCCAAGCCGCTCTTGCTGTATCGTGGTTCTTTCGTGGCCGGCAGGAGTTGGGGTCCACCAAACTTGAGATCGGACAAGTCTCCGAAGGCTAGACTCTAAAGACTAAGGATAAGGTGTCTATGGCGAATGTGGCAGTTGTTTCGAGCAAAGAAAAAACAGATCATGGCGATTCTCTTCTTTTCCTGCGAAAGATTGTGAATGGCCTAAGCTTGCGGAAGAGAGGTTTTGCCGTCCTCCGGGATTGGAAGATTTATGCTGAGTTTTCCGCACCCGCTTACCAGCGGCACAATGTGGCTCGTCTGCAGCACCTGGATAGCCTGGGTTTGGACCTGGCTCGCAAGAGCGTCCTTGAAGTTGGGGCCGGCGTGGTGATCACAGCCTGTTTTATCTCTACCGTAACTGTCGTGTGCTTGCGGTCGAAGGTCGCGCGGACCTCGCGAAAAGGCTCTCGGAAAGGCTGGACATCGAGGTGAAGGTAGTCGATGTAGACCGCGGGCCTGAAGGCCTGCAGGAATTGGGCCAATTCGATTTAGTCCATTGCTATGGTCTGCTCTATCATCTTTCGAATCCTGCCGGATTCCTATCCGCGGTTTCCGGCGTCGGCGATTGCCTATTGCTTGAAACCTGCGTTTCGCTCGGCGACGAAATCCGCGTTGGCGAATGCCGGGAAAACAGCGCGGTTCCCTCGCAGGCCCTCAACAAGAACGGTTGTCGGCCAACGCGTACGTGGGTCTTCGAGACGCTCAAGCTTTACTATGAGCACGTTTATGCAACTACGACTCAGCCAAACCACCCAGAATTTCCGCTTGATTGGGACGAGCCGTCTGCCGACGGGCCCCTTCTCAAGCGTGCCGTGTTTATTGCCAGCCATACGCCCATCAGCAACCCGAATCTCATCTCTGAACTACCGCGCAAGCAGACTCGCAGGTAGCTTTCGAAGAGATATGAAGTTTATGGAAACAACCGGCCTGCAGTTTCAATACGGAGCGGATCGACGGGATTCTTCCTGACCTGTTGTCGATCACGGTACATCAAGCAGCGACCCACCTTTAATCCGTTGACATCGCCCGCGTCTCCGTGATCCTCTCGCCCTGAGGATTTTATGAAAGCTTATATTCGCTTAGTAGGGATCTCTGTGTCGAGCTTGTTCTTCCTTCTTCAAACCCCAGCCCTGTTGGCGCAGGAGACAGCGGCGACGCACAGCATAGCCACCAGCGCAGTGTCGGCCGAGCCGCAGACTGCCGGGCAGATTGTGTCCTCAGCGGAGCAGGTGGTCCCTGCGTTGCCGGTTCCTCGCGTGCTCAAATTCAGCGGTGTGCTCAAAGACCTTGAGGGCAATCCGCGTCATGGCGTGCTGGGAATCACGTTCTCCATCTACGCCGACGAACTGGGTGGCATGCCGCTCTGGATGGAGACTCAGAACCTTGGGCTGGATACGTATGGTCGCTACGCGGCCCTTCTGGGCAGCACGCAGAGCGCAGGGATACCTCTGGACCTATTCGCCGCGGGCGAGCCCCGCTGGCTGGGCGTGAAGGTGGAATTGCCTGGCGAAATCGAGCAGACGCGCGTGCTCCTGGTGAGCGTGCCCTATGCGTTGAAGGCTTCGGATGCCGATACCCTGGGCGGCAAGCCGGCCTCAGCGTACTTGCTGGCGCCGGAGGCGACGTCCGTTACCGAGCCGACTGGAGGAACTATAGCTCCGACGGCGGCGACAGCCAAGACCACCAAGCCGGCCATCACCAGTTCGGGGACCGCGAACTATATTCCGATGTTCACGGACAGTTCGGGCGATATAGGCAACTCGGTCATCTATCAGAGTTCATCGGGCAATATCGGCATCGGCTACACTTCTCCCAACGCAAAACTCTTGATCGGAGCGCCAGCCGGAGGAGGCGTCCTGAATGCGACGAACCTGGCCGATCAGGATATGCAGATCACTCTGACAGTGCCGGGGGCAACCGACAAGCATGCGTTTTTCGGCACTTCGACGCTCACCAACTTGACGTTGGGAGAGGTGGGCTGGAGAAGATGCGAATCACGATGCGGGGAATGTGGGAATTGGGTACAGCAACCCGCAACAGCGGTTGGTCATCGGGGCGCCGGCGGGAGGAACTGTACTGAACTCGACGAACCTGGCGGATCAAGACCTGAATGTCATCCTGAGCGTACCGGGAGCAACCGACAAACATACCTATTTCGGTCCTTCGGTGCCGACCAACCTGACGTTGGGGGTTGGTGGGCTGGAGAAGATGCGAATTACCAATTCGGGGAATGTGGGCATCGGCACCACTACTCCGCCGCCACTCTCGATGTGAATGGCAGTGTCAACGCGTTATCATTCACTAGCAGTAGCGGCTTCGGTGGCAGTTCGCCCACGAGTTTCGGAGTGTACGGCGACTCTATCAACCCTGCACCCGGAGCGGCTGGCGTTTTCGGGTATATTCTGAACACCTACAGCAACCAGTACTTGGAGGAGGCCGGCATCGCGATCGGCGGCTTATGGGGCGACGCCGCCGACGGCGGCAACGGCATTGGCATTGGAATATTCGGCACCGCAGATAGCGATTACGCCGGGGCCTTTGTCAATAGCAGCACGAATTTTCCGGCGCTGTTTGCGGACAACAACGCAGGAACGGGTCTACCATAAGCGGCACCATCGGCTTGTCGGCATCCGGATGGCCGGCGACGGCGTAGATGGGATATCCTCATCGGGAGGAAACGGTGTTTACGGCATTGCTTACAGCCTGGGGGATCAACAGGCCGGCGTTCTGGGCGTTGGCAACACAACAAGCAGTACTTATGCAGCTTACAACATCTACAGCGGCGTGTGGGGCGATACCGGAACCAGCAGTACCAGCGTTGCGCCCGCGTGGGCAATCGGCGTGCTTGGCACTGCCGACGACAGTCACGCCGGCGTTTTCCTGAATGACAGTTCGTCCTGGTCCACGATGTACGTCTCCAACGCCAGCACGGGCGGCACCGGCCTCTTCAAGACCCTCCAAGCATCTACCCCTACCGGCACCTGCGGCTTCGGCGGCAACGGTGACCTTACTTGCACGGGACAAATGAAGACCCTGGCGACAACTAGCGGCGGTGCGCGCAAGGTGGAGACCTACGCGATGCAGTCGCCGGAGAACTGGATGGAAGATTTCGGTTAGCTACGCTGCAAGCGGAGTTGCCGTCGTGAACATCGACCCGACGTTCGCTGAAACCGTGAGCGAGACGGCCGACTACCACGTATTCATCACTCCCAACGGCGACTCGAAGGGTCTCTATGTCTTCCGCAAGACTGCGGCCAGCTTCGAGGTGCGGGAGTCGGGCGGCGGCACTTCTTCGCTGAGTTCCGATGATCGCATCGTTGCCAAGCGGCGCGGCTACGAGACCCAACGGCTGAACGACGTGACCGATCTCTTCACCGCCGAGCAAAAACCATTGGAAGGCGCAAAAGCTAAGGCTACTGCCGTTCATTGCGCCCCGCTCCGTCCCCGCTCTTGCGGAAGACCTATCCCGTTAAAAAGAGACCCTTGCCGGGAAGCCAAAGCATGGCAACCAAGAACCTGGCATTTGCAACTCACCCTTGAGCGCAACCGGGGTTAATAGATCCGTTCTTGAACAGACCCGGGGACTGCCCAGTCCCCGGAATCTCCCAACCATCCGGACGTTGCGAGAGGTATCAGCATACCGAAGCCATGAAAACCATCTTCGTATTCACTGCCGTTTTGGGTTGTGTTTTCGCACAGACCGCGCCCGATGTGTGGCTTAGCGCCCCTGCAACTTTACCGCCGACTCGGGGAGGATCTGTAAATAGCACTTCCCCGATTGGGCATGCGGATTTTACAGCCCTCCCTGGGCCCGGAATTGCGACGAGAAGCGCAAACACGAATTTCACCGAGAGCGATTCTTCCGCCGCTTCTGCTTGCTCCATTAACAACGCTTCCTACGTGGGCGGTTCATGCGCATCGGTGTGGGGCGGTGGCGATATCGGTGCTCAGGTCAATGCAGCCTATGCCGCACTGCCCTCAGGCGGAGGGCATATTCACATCGCTGCGGGAAACTATTCGTTCTCGACACCGGTTGTGTTATTGGTTCCTCGCTAGCGAAGCCCGTTACGCTGGACTGCGATGCGGGTGGGAATGGGTATCACAAAGTCAACGGAACCACGGTTCTGAACTATGCGGGAGCGGGTACAGCGGTCGCAATCAGGGGAGCATAGGCAGTCAAATGAACGGTTGTACGCTGGTAGGGCCGGGGATCCGCAGCTCGACGATAGGCTTGTTGGTCGGCGGTCCAACCCGGTTCAACAGCGCGATTCTGAGCAGTTTCACGGCGAACAACATTTCCAACTTTGGAATCGGGCTGCAATTTGGGAACAACGCGTACATCGACACTTTTCTTAATAATTGGATTCACGACAACGGAACGGACGGCGGGACTCATAATCTTTATGTCCCAGAAGGCCTCTCGGAATTTGGAGAGAACATCACTTTTATTGGGGGTGCGATCACCAACAATCCTACCGCCAATGGATACTCCACAACTTGCATGGAGATGCTGAGCAGCGGCAGCATGAAGTTTTACGGTTTGTCGTTTGACCAGTGCGGGATGACCATCAACACGACCAACGCAGTCGTCGATCTGATCTCCAATCACTTTGAGAATCCTGTTTATGCGACTGCTAACGATTTCGTAACTCTCGGCGAAAGGTGTCAGAATTGCGGTGCCGAATATCTCCGGGGGCGACTTCTACGAAGGTGGGGTCTCGGCGCGGAACGAATTCATTAACGGAAGCGTCTCCTATACCCAACAATTCCAACAGCATCAGCATCACTGGGACAGCTTTCAGTCCACAGGAGCCGATTCCCGTTGCTCAAAGTAACTGGGTCAGCAGCCTGTTGTCAGCGGGTCTACGTCAAAGACTACCAACCTGGAGCGAATGTCCTGGTACGATTCGCCGGAACTTGGCAAAGCACGGTATTCGAATACGCCGGGACCTATCAAGCAAGCGGAGTTATTACTACGGGGACTGGTTTGAAGATCAAGGGGTGTAGCGCGGGAACGTATGCCAAGGCGGACGGAACGGGGCGTGGCCCCGTTGCTGCTGGAAACACGACCCTGCCGACCGGAGCGTTAAGTGCGAACGCCTGCTCATCAGCGATTACGGTATCTGCTCCCGGCGTGACGCCCTCCATGCACATCACATGGAATCTGGCATCCAGTCCAGTCGGGGTGGTTGGATATGGTACGTTACCCGCTAACCGTCAATGCTTGGCTAACACGCGGGAATGTGAACTTCATCCAATGCGCCGCCACTGCAGTCACCCCCGGATCGATGTCTCTGAATTGGGTTGTGACAAACTAGATGATTAATGACGATCTCTGTTCTCCGTGGGGCGAATCAAAAGCGTGGATGCTCAAAACTGGAACCATTTTAGTGAGGCGACCTGGATCAGGTTCCCGCGTTAAAAAGCGGGAACCCTGGGGCGTTCTGAATGCGTGGCGCGCGGTAAGGAATTCCCCGGCGCGAAAAACGAAAGGTCGAATCTCACTGTTGCCACGTGACTCCCGGGTAAAGGCTCGGTATGCGGAAGCCGCGGTAGGCATTTTCACTCGTAATATTCAGTTGCCACACCGTTTGCGGGCTGTCGGTCTGTGTAACTTCCATGATCTGAGATGACGAGGCGCCATTCACAGTCGTCATATCAAATTCCACATCTCCGTTGCTAAGAACTCCGGCACTGCCTCCCCAAAGGGAATAGAGACCGGGCAGATCCTGCCAGAGCACGCTGGCAACGAACGTGTTCTCGTCGACTTAGAATTGCGGCCCGGCTATAACAGGCTGGGCTGCCTTGGGGGAACCGTACTGTACTCCGTCGGAATCGGGTGCCATAAATCTCCGTTTGTCCATGACGCGAGCGTCAGTTGGGCGACCGTTCATGGAACAGATCGCAAAGTGCCGGAGACAATCATCAGTCGATCACCGCAGCGGGCGCCCAGCGCCCTTGGGGCGCTGGGTTTCCAAGTTTCCACAAGATATCTCCCGCACCCGAGCCGTTGGCATAATCGAGCTTCAGAACCCAGCTTTGGGCTCGCATCGAAAGCAGAAGGTTGCCGTCAGGCATGTAGACAATCGCATTGCTGTGCGTCCAGTCGGGCAATGGAAAATAAGGGTGCCGATTCGGGTCCAGGTAGTCGAACGAATTCCACGCCCATACAACGTTGCCGTTCAGATCGACGTCGAACAGGGCGTCTCCCACAACCTCCGTGGTTCCAGGATAACCCGTTAAGTCAGGGAGGTTTTCCGCTATCTCACAGAGCCCGATCCAGTGGCCATTGGGCAGGACCAGAACGTCGTGGTGGAAGGGGGTTCCTGAGAGTACATTCAGTGGCGGTGGGATTGTAAAATCATAACCGTTGGCCTGTAGAGATTGATTCACTTCTGCCACCGAGACATCTCGGACGACACTGCAAGTCAAATCCACTTCCAGCAGATCCATGCCGGTGTTCAGGATGAAGTGACCGTTTGGCATCAACTTGATAGGCGTTGTGCTCTGCGGGCAGTACCAGATTACATTCCCTTGCAAGTCGAGAGCCACAGCATGCAACATGTCCGCTCCGGTCAGCGAGAGAACGTCGAGCAACTCCACGCCTGGTGCGGGGGTAACGCCGGGGACGGCGGGAAGGCTAACAACCTGGAATCCCGGCGGAGGTTGTGAGGTTGGCAGTGAACCGGTTTTAAATGTCTGGTCCTGATCGACCCAGGAGCCGCCCGTCCAGGTGGCGTGTGCTCGCATGTGGTAAGTGGTCTGCGGCCTCATGCCAGCCACGAGAATACTGATAGTCTGGCCGCCAGAAGTCGCCACCGAATTCGTCACGACCGATGTCTGTCGACCGTAATTCGTATCAGGTCCAAATTCAACCCAGGCAGACGTCCCCTGCTGAACATGAAAGATGTTGTATTGTGCGACCAGAGGGTGCGAGGTCGGAGTGACGGCAGAAGGGGAGGGACTGAAGTTACCGGAGCCGCATCCCACCGACGCCAGAGTTAACAGAATAACGGCCGATAAGCACAATAATGCTCGCGAATTCTTCAAGTGTGTGCACCCCTGTCGTACAGACTCAGGTCCTTTACGGAATTTCCTTGCTGATTCTACGAACGGGCCAGACAGGCGGCGCGCACCAGACGTCGGCATTATATACGAACTGATTAGCTTCGCGTTGCGCACACGCCATCTTCCACTACGGCGTCACACAGCGGTTCCTATAGCGGAATACTTACTTGCTCCCATCATAGACCCGGCCCCGCGCCCCAAGGCCTGACCCCCTTATGCTCAAACCCCAGGAGAACCGAATGGGATCTGAAATCTTAGCAACGGTGCTCTGCCAGACGAACTGAAGAAGCTACACAAGGTCCGCCGTAGAGCATTTCATTGCTGCCACGTGACTCCTGGGTAGAGGCTTGGAACGCGGAAGGCGCGATAGGCATTTTCCCCCGAGAGATTCAGTTGCCACACCGTCTGAGGAGTGTCTGTCTGTGTGACTTCCATGATCTGCGACGCGGCAGCGCCGTTCACAGTAGTCATGTCAAATTCCATATTTCCGTTGCTAAGAACTCCAGCACTGCCTCCCCACAAGGAATAGAGGCCTGGCTGGTACTGCCAGAGCACGCTGGCGGTAAATGTGCTCTCGTCCACTTGGAGAACTGCGGCCCGGCTGTAACAGGCTGGCGCCGTGGGGGTGGTTCCGCACTGTACTCCGCTGGAATCGGTGCGATAGTCTCCGTTGTCCATGATCGCTAAAGTCATTTCGGAACCGTTGGTTGTTACAAGGTTCGGATAATGCTGCGAATAGAACCACTCAGTCGGATCGCCTCCGGACAGAGTGAAGAAGTTCCCCACATCTCCCGGCAGTGAGGGTCCCAGCTGCCACAAGACATCTCCCGCGCCCGTCCCGTTGGCATAATCGATCTTCAGAACCCAGCTTTGGGCGCGCATCGAAAGCAGAAGGTTGCCGTCGGGGGTGTAGACAATGGCATTGCTGTGGGTCCAATCGGGTAATCCGAAATAAGGGTGCCGATTGACATCTAGGTAGTCGAATGAATTCCAGGCCCATACAACGTTCCCGTTCGGATCGATGTCGACCAGTGCGTCTCCCGCGACCTGTGTGGTTCCGGGGTAACCGGTCAAGTCAGTGAAGGTTTTCGCTATCTGACAAAGCCCGATCCAGTGGCCATTGGGCAAGGCAAGGACATCATGGTGGAATGGGCTCCCGCCCGCCAGCCCCAGCGGCGGTGGGATCGTGAAATCATAACCGTTGGCCTGCAGTGATTGATTCACGTCCGCAATGGAAACATCTCGGATGACAGTACAGGTCAAATCCACTTCCAGCAGATCCGTGCCAACGTTCATTATGTAGTGGCCGTTGGGAAGAAGCTTGACGGCCTGTGTGCTCTGCGGGCAATACCAGATGACATTTCCCTGAAGATCGAGAGCCAGAGCATGCAACATGACAGCATTCGTTATTGAGAGCGCGTCAACCAATTCCACGCCTGGTGCCGGGGAAGCGCCGGGGACGGCAGGAAGGCTAGGAACCTGGAGTCCGGGTGGAGGTTGTGAGGTTGGCAACGAACCGGTTTTAAACGTGTGGTCTTGATCGACCCACGAGCCGCCCGTCCACGTGGCGTGTGCTCGCATGTGGTAAGTGGTCTGAGGCATCATGCCGGCTACGAGGATGGTGAGTGTCTGGACACCAGGGGCCGTCGCCGTTGTGGCTGAGGTCTGTCGACCGTAGTTGGTGTCAGGTCCAAACTCAACCCAGGCAGACACCCCCGGCTGAACCTGCATCACGCTGTATTGCGCGACCAAGGGGTGCGAAGTCTGAGAAACCGAAGAAAGCGGCGGCGTGAAGTTACCGGACCCGCATCCCACCGACGCCAAAGTTAACACAGCTACGGCAGACAAGCACGATACGGCTCGCCAGTTTCTCACAGGTGTACCCCCGAAGTAGATTGCGAAGGAACTCTTTTTACCTAGAGCTTGACGCTCGTGTCAAGCAGATTCTTGGAGAAGTGTTCTGTCAGGTGGAGCGAGGTGCGAACGGGCCCCGACGAGGCTTGGCCATGGTTTTCGCCATCCTAATGTGGTCACTCGACGACCACCTGAAGCGCGAGGTTGTGGCTAACACCGCCCGAACTTGCGGTAATCGTGACGGCGTAGGTGCCGGATGGTGTTCCCGTAGAGTGGGTGGTGGATGAACCGCTCCCGCCGCACGAAACGCAGAACCCAACGGCCAGCACCACGATTGGGGCGGCAAGGCGCGGTAGGCGCTTGCGAATTCGCGCCCACAGAGATGCTGAACCCAGCAACATCAGGGTCCAGATCAGAGGCTTTAGCCCTGGCAGGAGATTCACGTAGAATGCCGTTCCCGTTGTCGCGGCGGTCGTCGCCACCTTAACCGTTACTGTTTGCGTCTCGCCGCCAGTAACTTGCACCGAGGAACTCGACAGGGCGCAAGCCGGTGCCGGATTTACTGTCGGTGTAATTGCACAGCTAAAGTTCACCGTTCCGGTGAACGATCCCGTCGGCGCAATATCGAGGCTAAAGCTGGCGGCCTGTCCGGCGGTTATGCTTTGGGAAGTGGGTGAGCCGGAAGCGGCACCCAGCGTGAAATCCGGCGGCGCCTGAATCGTCACAGTCACGCTGGTGCTATGTACATCGCTTCCCGAAGTGCCGGTAATTGTGACAGAGCTGACGCCAAGCGCCGCCGCTGCTGTCGTGTTGATGCTCAGCGTGGAGGTGCCATTCGAGGTACCGGAAAGAGTCAGCGATGCAGGATTGAGGCCGCAAGTCACGCCACTCGTGCCCGAATTGCAGGTAAGCGCCACGGCATTGTTGAATCCGTTCAAGGCCGCAAGTGTCACAGTCGAGCTTGCAGAACCTCCCGGAGCCACGGTTGCAGGCGAGGCCGTAGTCGCTGATATCTGAAAGTCTGGGGTGGTTCCCGATGTAACTGTCAACGTCAGCGCCCCGCTGTGCGAAATGGTGCCCGATACTCCCGACACGGTGATTGGATAGCTTCCACCGGCAAGGCTGGAAGTCGTGGTTACGGTAAGCGTAGAAGTCCCAGAGCCGCTAGATATCGAGGCAGGATTGAAGGAACAACTGACGCCGACAGGTAACCCGGCGCAGGACAGCGTGACAGTGCCGGTGAAGCCGTTTAGCGGAGTGATGGTGGCGGTTGAGGTTGCCGAGCTTCCAGCCGCGACGGGCGTGGGAGAGAACCCGGTAGCGGATAACTGGAAATTAGGCTGAGGTCCCACCGCAGTCGTGTTTAGCAGCACACCCATCCCGGTCACCCCCAGGTCTTGCCAGGGGAAAACGACGTCAGGGATCCCGTCGCCGTTCATATCCGCAATCAGAACCGTCGATGGCACAGGGACATTGATAAGAGGCCCAAAGGTGCCGTCCCCGTTCCCCAAGAGGGCTCCAAAATTAGCGACCAGTGCGTCTAGCTTTCCATCGGCATTGAGGTCGGCGAGCCCATTTATTACACTGTATAGCTGCACTGGCATCACGGGCAGAAGAGTGAAGGTGCCATCGCCGTTTCCCAATGCAACCTGGACGGCAGAGATCAGGTCGGGCTTGCCGTCATTATTGAGATCGGCGGTGAATTGCGCGACGAAGTTATTTAAATTGGCTGGGAAAGCCGCAGGCTGGAAGCTCCCGTCGCCATTGCCGAGCAGAATCGCAGTTTGGGAACTGGAACTGACGGCGCCGGAGCCAACAGCCATATCCAGCTTGCCGTCACCGTTGAAATCTGCCACCAACAACGTGGTATTTCCGGCGTCGAAGTAGTAAGTCGGAGGGGAAAAGGTTCCGTCGCCGTTTCCCAACAAAACAGCCAAAGTTTGGTCCTCCGGCACGGCTACGGCAAGATCGGGTCGGCTATCATTATTAAAGTCTGCGACCACAATCGCATTTGGACCGAAAGCGGTACCTGCCATAGCACTTTGCGGATAGGTGACGGGCGATTGAAAACTGCCGTCGCCGTTACCCAGAAACACGCTATAGCTCCAGGACTCATCCGTAGAGTCGATCCCCAGCACTGCCAAATCGAGATTGCCGTCTGCATTGAAGTCAGCCGTGACGACTCCGATACCCGGTTCCTGGAGTGTGTAAGTGTGGGTCAGGGTCAACTCCCCGCCCCCGTTGTTACTGAGAACATATAGGCTATCGGGCGAGATGGCCGCGACATCTACGGTGCCGTTCTTGTCGAAGTCGCCCGTGACCGCGGCGACTGGATTACCAGGCACAGCGCCTATTTGGATCCCTTGGAAAGTTCCATTCCCATTACCCAGGAAAATGCCGTTGCCCGCAGCAATGTCGAGTTTGTTGTCTGAGTTGAAGTCGGCGGTGACCAACGCGAAATTTGAAGTATACGCAAACACGTTGGGGATATAGTTGCTGGTATTGGTAAAGGTACCGTCCCCATTTCCCAGATAAATCTGGACCGCACCCGTATAGAAACCGAGGTCGAACTTGCCATCACCATTGAAATCACCCGCTGCTACCGACCCAGTTCCGGAAAAGGCAAGCGTGGGTGTTTGAAACGTTCCGTCTCCGTTTCCCTGAAGAATATACGCACCATCGCTGGGACATCCTCCGTCGCAGTTACTGCTGATCGCTAGATCGAGTTTCCCGTCGCCGTTGAAGTCTCCCACGGCTACATATTGTGGGTAATAGATGCCGGCGGACGTTTTCGCCGCTTGAAACGTTCCGTCCCCGTTCCCCAGCAGAACAATTTCCTGGCCGGTCACATTGTTGCCGGCGACACTCACGGCGATATCGATGTTCCCGTCGCCGTTGAAGTCTGCAACCGAGAGGACGCTCGACGCGGCCGATATCGCCCCTAAGTTGTAGGAAACGCCCGTCGCGAACGTGCCATCGCCTTTGCCGATGTAGACGAGAAGAGAGCTGTTATAAACTCCGACCACATCGGCTTTGCCATCTCCATTCAGGTCCACCGCGGCAACGGCCGTCAAGGTGGCGCCACTGGGAGTGCTGATTGGCGCCTGGAACGTACCATCACCATTTCCCAGCAGCACGACTAGAGTGCCCGTGCCCTGCTCCAGTATGTCGGCCTTTCCATCCCCGTTGAAGTCGGCGACGGCCAGGACCGGCACCGACGAGCCTGAGAGTGAGGTACCGGGGGTGAAAGTTCCGTCGCCGTTCCCCAGGTTCAGGGTGCCATCTGCGGTTAGCAGATCGGGCTTCCCATCTCCGTTGAAGTCGGCGACAAATGCCGTGCTCCCCCCACCGGTATAGACCGGGGGCTGAAAAAACGAAACCTGAGCCTGCGTCGACCCGGAGACCACAAGAAATATCGCGGAGCTGATGGCGAGGAACAGGCCTTGCGGCTTCATGGCGTGACCTTGTGAAGGGATAGACTCATTCGCTGCCATAGTTTGGCGGGATGGAGAGCCGACGTTGCACAACTTTATAACACACTCCCATTCGAGCCAATGCCAAGCCACCAGCTACTGGACGACCATGGTCAGCGCTACGTTCTGGCTCAGGCTGCCCGAAGTCGCGGTAATCGTCACCGTATAGTTGCCGGTTGGCGTTCCGGGCGTCGTGTGAGTGGACGACGAACTGCTGCCACTGCATCCGGCCGAGAATGCAAAAGCCAACAGCACGATTGGCACGGCCAGGGCGGGCAGTCGCTTGCGATTTCGTACCCAGAACCCTGTCGAGCCCAGCAACGCGAGTGTCCAGATCAACGGAAGTGGTCCGGTCGGGAAGCTGATGGGAGGCACGGTGCGCGAAGTCCCGGCCGCCGTCGTGCCCACATTCACCGTCACAGTCTGCGTCCCGCTGCCGCTGATCTGCACCGAAGAACTCGACAGGCTGCAGGTCGGCGCCGGAGTCACTGGTGGCGTAATGACGCAACCAAAGTTCACCGTTCCGGTGAACGATCCCATCGAGGCGATGGCCACGCTAAAGCTCGCTGGTTGTCCAGCGCTTACGGTTTGGGAGGTCGGCGAGCCCGAGGCCGCGCCCAGGGAAAAACCTGGGGCTCCGAGAACGACGAGTGACACCGGCATGCTATTCACAATCGATCCAGCCGTTCCCTGGATTTGCACCGAGTATGTGCCTGCCGCCAAGCTCGCAGTCGTGGTAACCGTGATGGCGGACGTTCCAGAGCTATTGGCAATCGAGGGAGGATTAAACGCGCAAGTAGCGCCGCTCGGCAACCCGGTGCATGAGAGGGTTACTGTACCGTTGAATCCAAAAGCGGGTGCCACGGTCACAGTGGAAGTGGCGGAACTCCCAGCGGTAACAGGCGCGGGAGACAACGCGCTGGCCAGCACTCCGAAACCGGGCGCAGTCGTGTTGAGCATCACGGCAATTCCGGAGCCCGGAGAAAAAACTATGTCAGGACGACCGTCGCCGTTCATGTCAGCAATCAATGCGATGGTTGACGTAACCCCGTCGCCGTAAATCGGGAGAAGGCCACTTGTTGGGACGTCGATCAGTGGGCCAAAAGTCCCGTCCCCGTTTCCTAGGATGACTCCGGTGCTCAGCGCGTGATCACTGCTGCCGTAATACGTAACCAGTTCGTCCGGTTTGCCATCGCCATTCAGGTCGGCTAGACCACTCGCTTGATAGGCGACACTAGGGGAGGGCAACACGGTAAACGTGCCATCGCCGTTCCCCAAAGCAACCCAGTTGTTCGACACCAAGTCGGACTTGCCGTCGTTGTTGACGTCGCCGGTAAATTGCGCTGAAAAACCATCCAGGTTCGTAGGTAAGACCGCGGGCTGAAAGGTGCCATCGCCATTGCCAAACAGCATCGCGGTCTGCACAGTTGTAGAGGTGATTACCCCGGCGGCGATATCCAGCTTGCCGTCGCCATTGAAGTCAGCCACCAGCAGCGTAAAAGCGCCCGCGTCGTAGATGTACGATGGCGCAGCAAAGGTTCCGTCACCATTGCCGAGCAACAATGCCAGCGAATTGTTGCCTGAGGTAATCGCGACGTCGAGTTTCTTATCGTTATTGAAATCGGCAACCGCGATAGAAAAAATGGCGGGACTGACTAGGACGCTCTGGGGATAGAAAATCGGGCTCTGGAAACTGCCGTCGCCGTTTCCCAGCAGCACGCTGTAGCTCCAGTCGTCCGATGACGCGGTGCTAACAACCAGCAAATCGAGATTGCCGTCGCCATTGAAGTCAGCCGTTGCGATTGAGGCGCCGGGCTCCTGTAGGGTGTAGGTGTTGGCCAGGGACAGTCCAGCACTGCCATTGAGAATGTATACGCTAGTGGAAGACACGACGGCTACATCAGGAGTGCTAGTATTCGCGAAGTTGCCGACTACAGCAGCCGTCGGAACGGTTGGCGTAAGTCCTTGCAGGATGCCCTGGGCCGTGCCGTTTCCGTTGCCTAGGAGTACGACGCCACCCGAGGCGAGATCCGGCTTTCCGTCTCCGTTGAAATCGGCGACTGCAACCACGCCGGTCAGCGTGTAGCCAACGTAGTTCGCGATGTAATTGCCGCTATTGGAGAAGGTGCCATCCCCGTTTCCCAGATATATCCCTGTCGCTTTAGAACCGGCGACAATTAAGTCCAACTTGCTGTCGCCATTGAGGTCCAAGGCAGCCAGCGAGCCACCCGTAGCGATGGCGGCTATTGGCGTCTGAAACGTACCGTCACCGTTTCCCAGGAAAATGAAAACCGAGTAGGCGGAACAATTTACGGCGTTGCAGCCGCTGACCGCAAGATCGAGTTTTCCGTCGCCATTAAAATCCCCAGCTGCAGCATATGCGTAGGAAAGAATGAAATAGATGCCAGGAGACGTCTTTGCAGTGGTTTGAAATGTCCCGTCCCCGTTTCCTAGAAGAACAACTTCTTCGGCGGCCGTGACTGCGCCGCCTGCGCTCACCAAGACATCGGTATTGCCATCGCCGTTGAAGTCCCCTAGCGTCAACGATGCCCCTCCGGAGGTACCCAGGTTGTATGAGACTCCCGCCGCAAGCGTGCCGTCGCCCTTGCCGATGTAGACGACCAACGAAGTGCCAAACACTCCCACCACATCGGCCTTGCCGTCCCCATTCAGGTCAGCCGCCGCAACCACCGATAAGCTGGCGTTGCTGGAAGTGCTGATCGGAGCCTGGAAAGTACCATCGCCATTTCCCAGCAGCACGAGCAGAGTGCCCGTGCCCTGCTCCAATACGTCGGGCTTGCCGTCGCCATTGAAGTCGGCCACGGCCAGGACCGGCACAGACGAACTCGACAAGGACGCACCCAGCGTAAAGGTTCCGTCGCCGTTGCCCAGGTTCATGGTGCCTTCCGACGTCAGGATGTCGGACTTGCCGTCACCGTTGAAGTCGGCCACAAACACGGTCCCCGAGCCAGCATATGTCGGGGGGTTAAAAAACGAAACCTGAGCCTGCACCGGAAAGGAGGCAAGGACAAACACCAGATACACGATGGACAGCGCGAAGCATTCACGTTTCATGACAAGACCTCGACGAGGAAAGTGCGGGCCCGTTGCAAAAACCTTGGCGGGGGGAGGAGCCAAGGTTAGACAGCCGTTGTAACACACAAGCCGCACTTTAGTTGCGAAGTGCGCAGGATTATTCAGACTTGACACACCAGGCGGGGAAACGCAACCTAAGCGTGATAATCTTACTACACTCTCGCCGCATTTTAGTCCCCGAGGGGCCTGAGATATGTAATATGTGCGCTGGATCACTTGGTTGTGCCGCCGGGATCGTGGCAACGTTGCCCGTTCTCCCAGTGGATCCTTCGGAAGGCGTGAAGAAACTTCGATCAATCGGTGCGCCCTTGAAAACCTTTCCGTCTCTGGTTGCGTATGTAACTCTCACTCTCATCTTCACGGCGGCTTCCGCACTCGCCTATGGTCAGTCTGCCGAGGCACCTTCTCAGCCCAGCGTCGCTCCGGGTGTACCACGACTGGTGAGATTCAGGGGGCAATTGAAAGATGCTTCCGGGAACTGGCTGACCAATACTGTCGGTATCATGTTTGCCATCTACAGCGAGCAAAGCGGCGGAGTACCACTCTGGCAGGAAACACAGAATGTTCAGTTCTCACAGGGGAGCTACTTAGTCCTGTTGGGCAATGGCACGAGCACTGGAATTCCTGCGGAATTGTTCGCCTCGGGACAGTCTCAATGGCTGGGGGTGAGGGTGCTGCTGCCCGGAGAAGAGGAACACGCGAGAGTGCTGCTGGCCAGTGTGCCCTATGCGCTGAAAGCGGTGGATGCGGACACGCTGGGGGGGCTTCCATCGTCGTCCTATATGCGGTCTGACACGCTCAATTGTGGCGGCGTTGTGGCACCAACTTTGGCTGCTACAGGTTCGACCAATCGAGGGCCTTTGTCTCCCTCAACAGCGGTCACCGCCCCTGCAGGGGCCCCGGCCGGTGTGGCTCGCACTAGAACGAGCGGCGAGGAAAGCGGACAGGTCACCATCTCCGACTCGACTTCTGCCAGCCATGCGTTTACTACGAGATGGGCATCGCCTCCGCTTTGTACCTTGACCCCGACTTCTGATCCGCACGCGATTGGCGGGTACTGGGTGATAAGTTCGACATCGAATGTAACGGTGAACACCCATTACTCGGGAAGGATCACGTTCAATTTTCGCTGCGAGGCCACAACAAACTTTTGATTTGAGCCTGCGTCACATTTGAACGTACGCCAGCAGCGTTCCATATCTACTGCTGGGAGCGCACCGTTGGCGAAGCCTGCGCAGCCAGAGTCTCCGCCACCGACTGCTGGTGGAACTGCACCATTACAGAGAGAGTATGAGGATGACGATGAGGAAATTCTCGTTGCTGCTTTTTGCATTCGCAGCGTTGAGCGAACTGGGCTCCGGGCAGTCCAATGGTATCTGTTATTTGGACGGGGTGACATACACGACTCTAGCGCAGGCCATTACCTGCGCGGGCGCTGCAGGCACCATAGAAGTCACGCCGTCGGCCGGTACGCTGCTTGTTTCTAGCAGTGCTGTCATACCCGCAGGCGTTGCGTTGCGCGTTGATGAGGGAGCGATCTTATCGATAGCGAACGCCGTGACACTGACCATTAACGGAGCGTTGCAGGCTCCGGCGGGACCGATCTTTGCTTACACCGGGACCGGTTCAGTCGCATTGGGAGATCTTGCGGCTGAACACATCGTCCCTAACTGGTTTCCGGGGCAGACATGGGAGCACAACTCGTGAATGCCGTGGCGGCGATGCCTACCTACGGCGGGAATCTTTACCCGGCGCCTGGGAGTTACCGGATCGCCACGGCGGTAGTATTCCAAAGCAGCACGAAATCTGTGACCGTATTGTGTCAGAAGGGTGACCACGTGGCCGGTACGATTACGCCAGTGGGAGCAACCACGTTCATTTATAGCGGGGCGGGAGCCTTCTTCACGTTCAACGCTCAGACCCATAGCGGAATGTACGGGTGCACGTTAGTCGGACCGGATGGGATTACAGGCACGACGGCAATGGGCGCCTTGGTCGGCGGTGGAGCAAACAACGGAATTTTCGACAACTTCTCGCACAACGACATCTCTGGTTTCGGGAATGGCGGCCTAGTCCTCGCGGATACGGTCTACATCGCCGTGTTCCAAGAAAATGTAATTCACGACAACGGCCCGAATGGAGGTAAGAACATAGTTGTGCCGCCTGGTTCGCTGGGCTTCGGGGAGAACATTAATTTTATAGGCGGAACACTTACTAATAAAACTGCGCCGTTTAGCACTACTTGCGTAAACATTCAGAAGAGCGCTGACATCCACTTTATAGGTGTCTCATTTGATCACTGTGGCCTTACGGCCGACGCACTTAACGTGGATGTCTACCTTTCGGACAATCACGTCGAGAACACCGGCGGCCCAACCCCTGCGCCATTCTTTCAATTTGGCCAGAACTGTTCGTTTTGCTACATGGACTGGCGTGGCGGATATATCAGAGAGGACACTCCTTCGGCCAGGGTCGATTTTTTTGAAGACGATTCGACGGTCACAAATGTGAACAATCAATTCTCCATTACCAGTGGAATCATGGTGCCGGCTGCAAGACGTCGCACAACTTGTGTTAGTGAATCACGCTTGTTGCGATCAAGTTTCTGTCGGACCAATCCAAAACGGACAAGGCGGCTATACGTTCACCTCTATGGTCGGAGGTACTCCGATTGCCAGTATCGCCATTTCCACTCTGAACGGAATTGAAATCTACAAGGCCACAGGGATTACCGGGCGCACAGGGGCCTCCGAGTTAGGGGTAGATCCAACAACCCAACGATGGGTGATGAACAACGGGAACAACGGCACAGAATTCATCCCCGGATCGTTTCATCAGCTAATTACTCCTTTTGCTCCAACGATAGCGGCGAAGGGATGCGGAGGAGCAGGGGCGAGTATTGCGACAAGCAATGGGCCCGCGTCATTCACTATTAACGTGGGTACGGCGCCTACTGCGGCTTGTACGATTACGCTGCCAATTACAGCTGCAACTGGATGGAATTGCACGGCTTCCGATTTGACGACCAGTTCGACGAATGTCTTCTTGCAGAAGCAAACGGCCACCACGACCACCACAGCCACGATTTCGAACTTTAACGATGTGGCCGTGGCCTCGGATTTTGTTGCAAACGATATCCTCGCGGTTAGTTGTTTTGCAAGGTGACGAGGTCAGATCAGGAGGCAAAAACCGAATGCATCCACGGATCCCGATGGATCGTGCGATTCCGGTGTTGATGCACGTGGTGAGGAAGGAGGTAAAAACGGCGGGGGTTGCGGCTCTGGGGATTTCAGCGGAGGCAAGCTTCTAATTGCGCTAAGGTGAGTGTACGAAAGTCCTCGATGATGGGATTCGCACCTGCCTGGCGCAGCAAGTCGGCGCGGCCGCTGTGAGCGACGCCTACGCATCGCATGCCCGCTCCTCTGGCGGCCTTGACCCCAGAAACGGCATCTTCGACAGCCAGAAGGCAATCCGGCAACTCCTGCATACGTTCGGCGGCCAAGCGGTAGATAGCGGGATCGGGTTTCCCCGCCGCGACTTCGTCACCGGTGACGATCGTTTCGAAATAGTGGGTGAGTCCCATGTCGTCCAAGGTGCTGCAGGCACGACGTCTACCCGCGGAGGTCGCAAGAGCCATGCGGACGCCCGAATTGCAGAGATGATCCAGAAATTCGACCACTCCCGACATGGGTTCTAGTCGGTTGGCATGACTCCTTAGGAGTTCATCTTTTCGGTGCCCGTAGTCGGCAATCTGCTCGGAATCGAGCTTTCCCAGAAAATACTCCAGGATTTCCTCCCGCTTTCGCCCATCTAGGATGAAGTCGAGTTCCTCATCCGAAGTACTCCTGCCTAGACTTTCAAGGAAGCTTTTCCACGCGGCGCGATGCGCCGGGTGACTGTCAATCACTACCCCGTCCATGTCAAACACGACACCACGCAGCATGTAAGGCGCTCCGACTACGGTAAATCCGGCCAAGTTTCCTGGGCGATCAGGTAGTTCTCCATCGTGCCAATGTCGATGAGGTAATCATGGATCGTAAACGCCAGCATCCGGCCAGTCAACCGAGGCAGCACGTGAAACCCAATGTCGGCCGGGATATCGCTTGGAATCAGGTCGAGCATTTCCTGGGTGCCGATCATCACTCCGGAGAACGCCAAGTTGCCGACCGGGGTTGTGGGCTTCTCCACAAACTGCTGAATCATCCCGGCACTGTCAGTCGACACAATACCGCAGCGACTGGGGTCAGATACTTCATACACTCCAAGCGTTGCAGCGGGCTTTCGCTGACGGTGCATGTGCAACATGTCCGCGAGGTCAGGGTTGCACAAAACGTCCGCGTAAAAAACCCAAAACGACTCGTCCGCGGCGACCCAATCCCGGTTATGACGCAGGGTTCCGGCACTTCCCAATAACTGCGCCTCCTCGACAACGCGCACTTGCACGCCGTTCGCATTCTGCTTCAAGAAGTCCTGCACAATCGCACCGTGTGCATGAACGTTGATCAGTACTTCGTCGATATCGAATCGTTTGCACAGGCGTAACCAGATTGACAGTAGAGGAGTCCCGCGGATTGGCACCAGGCACTTTGGAAGTGTGTCCGTGATGGGGCGCAGCCGAGTCCCGTGACCAGCCGCGAGCAAGAATGCCTTCACCAAATTCTCCGGGCGTTCACTCGCCTAAGTTCCCGTCTTCCGCGCCCCGGACTCTCGGGGCACGAAAACCCAGCGTGTTCCGGCATTCTCGTCGCTGTCAATGAATGGATCGTTCACGATCGCTTGAGCACCCTGCATATCAAAACCGAATGTCATTTCTTGAATGTCACGCTGCCGCATTGCCTCGCGCACCCCGGCTTGAAGATCGGGTTCGCAGTACAGGAGCAGGAAGCCACCGCCGCCAGCTCCAGTAATCTTGCCCCCGAGCGCGCCGCGCTCCCGCGCCAAAGTGTAAAGTTCATCGATGTGGGAGGTCGAGATCTTTGTCGAAATGCGGCGCTTTGCCTGCCAACCTTCGTGCAGCAGCATCCCCATCTCTCTGAGATCCCCCTCCTGCACAGCCTTGCGCATGCGAATTCCCAAGGCCTTCACCTCGTGGAGGGCTTCCAGGGTCCCACCGGTCTGGTTACGAGTCGAAGATTCCTGCTCCTTCAGTATGCTCCACGAGTGATGGGCCGAACCGGTAAAGAAAAGCATTAGATTCCGTTGCAGCTCGGTTAACAGCGCGGGGTTCAAATCGATGGGCTCCACCAGGGTACCGCCATCCGGATGGAAGGTAATGAAGTTCAAGCCACCAAAAGCGGCGGCGTATTCATCCTGTTTCCCGACCTGCTTGCCCAAAACGTTCCGCGCCACGTGGAAGGCCTTTTCGGCGAGATCGTATTTGGAAAGGGGACGTTGAATATAGGTTGTGAGGGTCTTCAGGATATTTACACAGACACTGGCGGATGACCCCAGTCCAGTCCCCGGAGGAATCTCAGAGGCTAGAAAAAGGTCGACCTCGACGTCGCAATTCACTTCCTTGAGGACCGCAAGAGGGATTTCCAAGGCGCTGCCCGAGAGCTCTTTCTTGGAAATGTCGTGCCATGTTTCAAAAACCCGGAGGTCCGACGAAATCACCTGAACCCGGCCATCACTCCGTTTTCCCAGGATTGTATAGAAATATTTATTAATTGAGACGCTGAGTACTGCGCCACCGAACTGTTCGTAATACGCCGGTAGGTCTGTCCCACCGCCGCCGAAGCTAATCCGCACTGGACTGCGAACTATGAGCACGAGACAAACTCTCCTCGAATACCGCACCGGCCACTACGTCCGTGTCGACGTTTGGCAAATGCGCTTTCCGTTGCTTCAGCGAGAAAGGTCGCAATGCCAGCGTCGACAACGTTTGCAACATCAACGTAATGTCGAGAAACAGTGAACGATGCAGAATATATTGTAGATCATACCGCGTTTTGTCTTCTGACGAGTTCTGGTCGCGAAGTCCGTGAACTTGGGCAAGTCCTGTCATCCCGGGCTTAACGCTGAGCCTCCGACGATGCCAGTCGCTGTAATGGCGTACCTTGTCGGGCCCCTCCGGTCTTGGACCAACCAGACTCATCTGTCCAAGCAATACATTTACGATCTGAGGCAGCTCAGTCAAGCTCGACTGCTGCATCAGAAACTCGTCGATAGGCAATCGGATGGCACGTCGCTCCGAGTTTAACCGGTACATCAGGAACGTCTGGCCAGATTGCCCGCAACGGATCTCAGAACAAAACGCTTTGCCCTTGCGCATTTTTAACCAGGCAGCGGCTGCAAGGATAGCCGAGCCCGGCGAAGGGCAAGATGCATATGCTGAGAGACAGATCAAAAAAACGCTTCCCAAACGGGACTCCCTGGATCGCCGGTACACCTTCCAATTTCAGCAAAGGCAGGCCATCCAAGTCTACGAGCGTCGGCCGAGAAAGGTATAGCTCATACGGCTGTGGAACTAGGCTGACAGCGATCCCCTGATTCAGGCATTGATTGACTAGATCAGATATCTCCGGATGGCCTGGCTTGGAGACGGCAAGTATCAGCTGGTCTATCGCGCGGGATCGCAACAGATCGGCGATACCCGCACTTCGGATGTGAATTGGGCCCTCTTCCATCCCCGAGAAAGCGAGATTCGGAGCGTTTTCGGCTGGACACAGGAATCCCGCGACTTCCCATAGCATCTCCGGGTGGCACTCGATCTTTCTTGCAATTTCACCTGCTATCGGTCCACTGCCAACGATTACCGTCCTGCGCACAGCTCCGGCGCGATAACGGGATGCAAAGAACGCTCGAGCGAGGAGACGGATTGCGATCAGGCCCATGAACAACAAGATCGCAAAATACGCTAGAACCAGCCGCGAGGTGTAGAGACGGGCGAGATAGGCTCCTGCGACCAGCAACACCATCAGGCTCGATACGGCAGGAAAGAGTTGCGACAACATTGCCGAAAATCGCCAGCCCCCACGGAATCCGTCCAATGAGAGCCACGAAGACAGCACGGTCCAGAACAGGAGGGTCGCCACAACAAACGGCACAAAAGTCAAAACCGGAATTCTCGCCGGATCTTGCCATGCATTTTCGTAACGCAATGCGTAGGAAACGGCCATCGCTAGCACGCTCCAGCATAGGTCTGCGCCTAGAATGCCGAAATGTAACCTGTGCGTCTTCATCATTACCGGAAGGCTGGATCATACACCTTATCGCTTGGCCATAACCTCCGATTCTGCTTCGTGCCTCCCGTTATACCCCCTGGGATTCTTCTGTTTCCAGTTCCAAGCAGTGCGAATGATCGTGCGCAAGTCGGACGAACGCGGCCGCCAACCCAGTTCCCGCACGAGTCTTTGAGGGTTAGCGCAAAGGACTGGGGGGTCGCCGGGACGACGAGGTCCGTTTCTCAGGATAACTTTTACACCCAATTCTTCTTCTACTAAATTGCAAATATGCCGAACGGAGAAACTCGTCCCGGTGCCAATGTTGTAGACCAACAAACCGGGACGTCGCTTGACTTGCAATGCCAGCAGATGCGCTTCGGCTATGTCGAGTACATGAACATAATCTCGCTGGCAGGTTCCATCGGGCGTCGGATAGTCATCTCCGTAAATCTCGAAGAACGGGCGCTCTCCCGCGGCGGTTTGCAACAGCAAGGGGATGATATGGGTCTCGGGTTCGTGATCTTCACCGATAGCCGCGGTTGCACCACAGGCGTTAAAGTAGCGGAAGGCAACCACCGTCCAGCCGTATGCGACAGCGTACCAGTAGAGCGCGCGTTCGAACGCTAGCTTGGTTTCGCCGTAAGAGTTAACCGGATCTTTAGGATGATCTTCATCGATCGGTGTGGTGCACGGGTTACCATACACCGCCGCTGAGGAAGAGAACACAAACCTCTTGATCCGTGCCGCGCGCAGGGTTTCCAGCAAAGCAATTCCAGAGGCAACATTCGAATCGAAGAATAAGCCCGGGTCCGACACCGATTCCGGGATGAGCGCCTTAGCTGCAAAATGAAAAACCGTGTCAAACCGATCCTGCCCTATCACCTTAGCCAGTTCGGAGCGGTCACCAATGTCCAGTTGATGCAGAATTGCTCCGTGCGGAACCGCCGCAGCGTGTCCGGTGGACAAATCGTCCACCACTGTAACCTGATGCCCAAGCTCCAGCAGGCGCGAGCAGCAAACCGAACCGACATAACCCGCCCCGCCTGTTACCAGAATCCTAGCCATGATCAGTACGCTCCCTTGCCTTTAATGACTTTCCACGGAGTATTGATCAGAATCCTTAGATCCATGCCAAGAGTCCAGTGGGTAACATAGTACATGTCCATATTGACACGTTCTTCATAGGAAACCTCCTGCCGACCGGAAATCTGCCAGTAGCCTGTAAGGCCGGGCTTGACGCTCATCAGCAGGTCTTGGTACTCGCCGTACTTGCGAAGTTCCTCGGCCGTGATTAAAACGGCTGACGCAGCTCATTTGCCCCTTCAATACGTTGATTAACTGCGGAACTTCGTCCAGCGATATTTTCTTAGCCACTTCCCGAGGCCAGTGACCCGAGGATCCGATTTCAGCTTAAAATTCGTGGCGTAGGCTTCCCGTAATTCGGGATCAGCTTGGAGAATGACGTCGGCGTCGCGGCACATGGTGCGAAACTTGTATGCGTCGAATTCGCCCCCTGACCTGATAACTCGGCGCAGATAGAAGATTGGCATGCCATCCCTTATCCATAGCAGCACCACGAAGAACAAGCAGCACGGGAGACAGGAGACACAAGAGGCTCGCAGAGCCTACTAAGTCAATTGCTCTCTTTAAGACGCGCTCATGAACCCTCCGCTCCTCTTTGACGGGCAATTGCCGAATCGTCATCTAATGTCGCTTGCACGTGGGGAGACATGTTAATAGACTAAACGGCCAGTCTTTGTCGGATCAATCGATCAGTCAGCAGTCCCCGTGGTGGCAAGTCGTTGGCATGCGTCGAGTCTCTCCGAGACTCTCAGACGGATCACGGAAAAGATGGCGTGCGTCATGCTCAGATGGAAAATCTCACGCACTTGCATGCTCTCGTCGGAGCGTAGTACCACACAAATATTGCAGAGACTCTTCATCTTGCCGCCCTCAAAACCGGTGAGGCCAATGGTTCGAGCACCATGACTCCGTGCGACTTCGAGGCCACGCAGCACGTTGGGAGAGTTGCCCACGCCGCTAATGGCAAGCACCACGCCACCGGAGGCTACGAAGTTCCTCAATTGCTCGGCAAAAATTTGGTCGTAGCAGCTGTCGTTGGCCCATGCAGTCATTAACGGGATGTTATCAGTCAGCGCCAGCACCCGAAAGCGCTTCTGCCCGTTTTCGCTGATGACTGTTCCTTTGCCTAGATCGCATGCAAAGTGCGAGGCTAGCGATGCGCTTCCACCGTTTCCGAACATGAAAATGTTCTTGCCATGTCCATAGGCTTGCATCAGCTCGTTGATGACCTGGTCGATCTCTTCATGCGGGAGATTGGCGACCACTTGTTGGTACATTCCAAAATAGTCTCGGGAACTCCGAATCGCGGGTACGGAACAGGCTCGTATCGGCACAGGATGCAATTTATCCACGGACGTTTCTCCGGATGTTCAGGATGGGAAACCAAACTTCTTGGTGTCTTGAAGTCAGCGACAATTCTTGAATTGAGGAAAGAACTCAACTCTATTCCCGGGTTGTTTTCCTTCAGCACGGTCGAACCGCATGCGCGGGTGCACGAAACGCTACTCCGCGCCCGTCGAGGCCATTCGTGAAAACTGCTCCATCTTGTCCGCTGTGAACGCTGCGAACTCCCCTTTGAACCTTTTTAGCCCGAACCGCTCGACGCCTGCGCCAGCGAACTCCGGACGGAATCGTCCCTCGATTCGCTCGAATCGGCGGATGGCGTCACCGAGCGATTCCGAGTTCGGTTGTTGAAAAAAGACTCCGGCGGAGCCTGCGGCGTCGCCATCGTCAGCACACTCGCCGACGATGGTCTCGAGAACTCCGCCCCGTCCGTATGCGATCACAGGCCTGCCATGCACCTGCGCTTCCACCGGCACGATTCCAAAGTCTTCCTCTCCTGGGAAATGGAGCGTTCCTTATCGGGGAACTCTCATGAAGAGAGTGCTCGTCGAGTTGGCCGATAAACTCCACCGTAGGGCCAGCCATTTTCCTCAGTCGCTTGTACTCGGATCCGTTCGACAATCCGGAACTTCCTTTGGAGTTGATTACACGCTTCGATGGCCAAATCGATGGGTTTGTAGGGCACTGATCCACTCACGACGAGATAGTAGTCGTCGATCTTTTGTGAAATGTATCCCGCCGTCCAATTCGCCGGAGGGTGAATGACCGTGCTCTCACGCCGGTAACACTTGCGAATGCGTGCTGCAATGTAGCGAGAATTGGCTACGAAATGATCCACCCTTGCCGCCGTGCTCAAGTCCCATACTTTCATGTAGTGAGCGGTGGCAGAGAAACTCGCGCGAGTTACGGGATTCATGCTCTTGCGGGATTCGTGGGTACAAGTCCCAGATGTAGCGCATTGGGCTGTGGCAGTAACAGATGTGGCAGGTCTGCGGCGAGGTAATCACCCCCTTCGCCGGCCCCGACCAGGACGCATTGACCAGGTCGTAGGCGGACAAATCGAACTGCTCGAGCGCGATAGGGTAGAGCGGAAGGAAATGTCGATGCCAGGGTTTCGCCCTGGAACGCGCCCCGACGAACGAGGTAGTCAATCGTCGGCCGCGCAGCGCCGGGAGAGCGTGCTCCTTCGCCGCAATCAGTGAAAAAAAGTCCGCCTGCGGAAAGACTTCTGCGAGCGCCTCCACCACGCGTTCGCCTCCACCATAGCCGTTGAACCAGTAGTGAGTGATGGCAACGCGCAAGCTTCGAGGTTCCCGGCCGCCGCCCCTGAACCTCGCATCCATTTCAGTCGCTGTAAATGCCATTGTTGGGAATTCTCTCAGGATACGCGCAGGAACAGACGCATGGGCTGGTGCTGCGCGGCGTCCTCTCCCGCGATGACACTCAGCCCGTTTCGCGCGAATGTTTTCTGGATTTCCGAGGTATGCTGCGCGGACGCGCCTGATCCCACGGCGCAAATACTTGGGCAGCACAAAATCAGGTAACGCGGTCTTGACGTATAACGTGAGGTTGCAGGGCGCGTCTTTAATGGAGGTAAGCTGCTGTCGGGCGAGAAGCATCTGACGGATTGCAGCGACATACGATTCGATGATTTGAAAGTTGGGGATGTGCTGAAATACCAACAGGGAATAGACGGAGGAGACCTTCCCCACCTCTTGCTCCAGCGGATCGCAGTTTGCCGCTTTATCGACGGCCACGAGTTGCGCGTTGGTAATCTCGCGGCGGCAGCGGAGCGGAATTCCCGCGCCCGCCGAACCATTCCGTTCGATTTGTTGATGCCAATCATTCGTCGAAAGACACGGGAGAGCGGCAACACGAATGGTTAACACCGAGCGAATCTCGAGGCCACAGTCCCTCGATATATTGAACTCTGCCAGTAAGCGGTGCCAGTTCCTCGCGCACCCTCGTCATCCCGCTCTGCCAAGAAGCGTCGAGGTTGCCATCTGTAAGGTCCGTTTTTATGTACTGGTACGCGCTTAACCTCGGCGAACCTTTCCCACCGTTCGGCATTTGAGGCTGAACAGCCCGCGCTTGCGTTTCCAGCTCTGGAATGCCGCATTTTACATCTCCTGTAAACTCTGAATTCTTTACAGCAAGCCGCCCCTCCGGTGGACCATTGTCCTGAGAGATATTGCCTTCAAAGTTGCTGCCTCCCGTAACCGGTGAGGCTTCCGCGCTCGGCTCACGTAGGACGCGCTGACGTTGGGTCATTCTGGTTGTTCATACAGCTAAAGCATTCATCTCTCCAACTCTGGAACCGATTGGTCCGGTAAATTTCTCGCCTATTACGGGCGACCTTAGTGTATGCGAAGTGCTCGAGAAGGCGGCGCCGCGGCCGAGGCGGCCGAGGGCCACGCGCCGCGCTGGATCGTCCATCAGTCCCCGCAAACCATCCGCCAACTCTTGCTCATTCCCTTCATGGAAAACCAAGGTGGGATCACCGATTACGTTGGGTATTTCACCGGAGTCTGACCCGACGACACATGTCTCACACGCCATGGCTTCAATCAGAGCCTCTGCCAAATTGCTCCTTCCAGTTGCGGCGTGTAAGAAAGGCAGGGCAAGGACGTCGAGCCGGTTCATGTATTCCACCACTTCGTCTGATGGTACCCAGGGCAACCACGAGACTCTTTCCTGAACTTGCAGCCGCCGAATTACGCTCTCCAGTTCTTCCCGATAAAGGTCCGCGGCCAACCAGCAAAAGCACAGCGTTCTTGGGGAGCCTAGCAAGCGCCTTAACCAGAGATCGAGACCCTTCTCCTGGTGAATCCTGCCCATGAAACCGACGATGAATGAGCCTTCGGGCGCCAAGTTCCGCCGCAGAAATGGTCCGCCATCTCTGTTGTGAAAACAGCCGGATCGAGCCCATGGCCAATCTCCGTGGCCGGTCCGCGATAGCCTCGAAGGCGCAGGATGTCAAGCAGATTCTTCCGCCGCCGGGAATCGCCCCGCCGCGTTTTCAAAAACGTACTTCTCGAAAAAATTGAACGGAGGGGAGTACCACTTGTTCAAGTTCTGCCATGTGGTGAAAACCGCCGGGACACCACGCTTGCGGCACGCCCGGAAGAAGCGCGGAGGTTGCGAACTTAAACGGTTCCTTGTCGATGTGGACTAAGTCCCACTTCTCCCCGCCAATCACGTCGGCGATACTCGAGTAAAAGTGAAAATGGTTTCCCAGGCGCACCGAAGTCGTTCCGCTGAACCAGCAACTCGTCAAAAGGAGCTCGAAGCCATCGGGCTTTACTCGCTGTAATTCGCTTCCCCGACCAGCCCACTGCCGGGGAGAAGCCACAGTTCAATCCATTCCTAACTTCGATATTTAGCGGCCAGCTCGCCTTGAATACTAGCGAACTCCGCTAACGTCCTCGTGATCATGAGCAGCTTCATTACGGGTAACCGCACCTCGTTTCCTAAACAGTTTTACGCCGGCATCGTAAATACAAACCGAAAGTCGCTTCAGGCCTCTCTAACAAGTACCTTCCGCGGTCTGCGTGGGTGCCCTCTGCTGATGCGCCGCCCCGACTCGCTCCTGGATCTCAATGGCCGGCTCCTCCCCGCGCAGCGATCACGGCACCCGCCCCAAGACCGAAAACCAACCAAATGTATCCCGCCGCGTAGGTCAATCCCGTTGCTTCAGCCAGCACTACCATCAGCGTGACGCCGGACAGAAAAAGCACTCCAGCCAACTTTCCTTCCCTGGCAGATACCCAGAGGCCGTGGAGAATAGGCAGCAGGAAAGACCCAAACGCAATGAGCCGGACTAAGCCCGTGTTAGCCAGTATTAAAGAACACCAGATCTGTACAGTTCACGTTGTGCCAGCCTGCGCCCAGGAGCGGATACCGGATGAAGTCCTGAGCCGCGAGCCCAGTCGAGTACAGTCTCTCGAGCCCCGACCCTGCCTCAAACTTACTTAGTAACATCATGTCGACGATCTGGGCCGCCAGCAGGCATGCGGCCGTCGTCACCAACGCTCCGGGCCCCTCTACAATCCCTGCCAGGAATCAAATAGGGCTTCCATGGTTTCCCCGCTCGAGCCAGTGCGACTCCGGCAAGAGTCACAGCTGCAAATGATACCCGACAGAACGAGCAGTTGACGATGTGCTGGCGAGCAGAGTGGTCGCGATCAAAGTGAGCACCGCATAGTCCCATCTTTTTCCCAGCAGCGGTCGCCCCAGACCCAGGCCATACCATAATACGATAAAACCTAGATGATTTTCCCGTAAAGTACGATGCTTTAGGCGCACTGATGTTTAAAATCTTGAGAGTCCTTTTCCGCAAGATTGAGGACCTCCATGTAACCCTGCGCCGATTCGCCAGCGTTAGCGTTGAAAATAAAGGCAGGGTACGCATGCCCGCTTACGTCACACCAAAGCTCGAAAAGCCCCCAGGCCGCAGCGAACGCGCAGGAACCTACATACAGCTTCAAGGTGTAGAAGAGCCTTTTGGATCCACAGTTCTCTGCCGCGGCAAAAATCGCGAGTAACACACCGAACGCGAGATACGCCGTCTGGGTCAGGTTGTACATTCCAAATCGCAGAGGGACCGTTTGGTTACTCAGAAGAGATTGATCCTGACCGAAGCCGTTCCGTTCAGATCCAGAGGAACACTCAAGGACGAACCGCCGCCCCCAGAAAAGCGAGTAACCCGTAACGCGCACGGCGAGTTGCGAACCATCCCGGCGTACGCCATGCCGGTAGACCGGAAATCGTCTCGCGCACAACCCACAGGACTGCCAACAGATTTCAAGCTGACACGCCTTTCTCATTATCCCCCTCATCCAACGTTCGCGACCGCCGTCGCGGAAAACGGGATGGAATTAATCATCGCGGCATAGAGGAGTCTGGGCGAGTTTTGAAAAACCAGACTCCCAAGATGATTATCAGCGAACCAGTGATGGGTAGTGTCATACTTCGTTGCGCTTAAGGTCTCTGCTTCATGAGGCGCCAAAAGTACATCGGTGAGTTCTGCAGACGCCAGCAGAAGACATCGACGAGGTCCCTGGGGAATGACCTCACCTTCATGGCCTTTCGAAACAACTGCAGCTCCAGCTTCATGTTTACCGACTCACGAGAGCTCAGCTGCGAAGCGTGAGTACGAAAAGCTGCGACTGAAGGCGGCTCGACTCTGGCAAGCTTGTAGCCGGAAATCGTCAACCGGTAAAAGAAATCGTAGTCGGCGACCAGACGGTATCGCTCGTCGAATCCGCCCAGCTTCTGAAAAACGCTCCTGCGAAAAATCGCTGCGGCGGGTTGGAAACCCATATGATCACGCCGAAACATCCCGGCGAGCCGTGCCGGCGGCGGCGCCTTCACCAGAAACCGGAACCTCCCCTCGCCGTCCACAAAATCGACATCCCCATAGACAGCATCGGCGTGTTGCTGTTCTGCCAGGGCCAGCATTCGCGCGTAGGATTGCGGATAGACGAGGTCGTCCGAATTCATATAAGCGACCCATTCCATGTCCATTTGACGGAGCCCCAGGTTGACTGCTCGGTACATGTTTCCCGGCGGAACGTAAAATGTCGGCACCCCCACTTCTTGCAGATGTCCAAGGTGCCATCTTCGGAGCCGCTATCGGCGACTATGATCTCGGCAGTCATGTCCCTCTGACCGCGGAGGGCGCAGAGCGTCCAGTCCAGCGTGGCAGAACTGTTAAGCGTAGGAACGACGATTCCGAGCCTTGGATTCGCCGCCTTGGATTCGGAGTTCCTGGTTTGAGAGCAGGTCGAAATACTCAAGTCCATAAAGGATGACCGAGTCACGATTTCTCAGAGCCCCCGATAGGGCGAGCAAAACGGAACATACCCAGCGCGTAGCTGTCCTCCGTCGGAATGACCTGAGCCGCTTCCGTCTCTGCGCACGGAGCCCATGGCCCTTGCGCACTCTCGCAAAGAAGGATTCTGACTTGAGGTCCATATTTGCTGAAGCCTGCTTCAATAGCTTGCTCTCCTTGTTATAGACGCGGTGCCATGGGGCAATCGTCCGTTCGACTCCGTAGGGGACGGTGAGCACCAGCACACCACCCGCTGGAAGCAAGTCGGTCGCCTTCCGAAGCGCCCGCAAGTCGTAATCATTTGAATCCTGGGCTCCATACCGTCCCCCGAGGCCGAAATGCTCGATGCTGGAGCAGAAGATCACGATGTCGTAGTGGGGATTCAACTCAGCGGCGGTCAGAAAATCACCCGAGAAGAACTGAATCCCCGGGAAGTTCACGGGAGTCGGCATAAGATCGATTCCGTGGACCTTTTGAAATCCCATGGCTCTGATGGCGGTGGTCAGTGGCGAACCGCAGCAACCCACATCCAGCACAGACTTGTTCCTGTCGAGCGGGGAGAGTTGCTCGATTACAAACGCGAACTCGATGGAGCGATCACCGCATAGAGGATTCACCAGCGGGGACGATCTTCCCGAAAAGAAGCGATGCAAGCGCTGGTCCAGGCGTTTGGCTGCGCGGAGCACTACGTGTGATTTTCTTCGATTCGCCAATGCAAATCCTCCATTCAGACTCTCGGTGTGGCACTTGCCTGCTCAGCGTGGTCCCGTTTCCGTCAGGTTCGGCCTTAAACCGGGACTGCTCGTACCACAACACAGTTTTCTGTAGACCTTCACGCAGGTCCGTCCGCGCCCGGAAACCAAACTCGTCAAGGGCCTTCTTGACTTCGAGCCTTCGGCGCGGCTGTCCGTCCGGTTGCGCACGGTTCCAGGACAGTTCGCCCTTGTACCCCACAAGGTCGCGTATTTCGTCCACGAGGTCACGAATGCGGATTTCGCAGCCTGTGCCCAGGTTCACTGGGTCCGTCCCCTCATAACGCAACGCGGCGAGGACAATGCCCTCGGCGGCGTCCTCTACATACAGAAACTCGCGGCTGACCTCTCCCGTTCCCCACACTTCGACGGAGGCAGTGCCTGCTTCCTTCGCCTCGACGAACTTACGAATGAGCGCGGGAATGACGTGACTCGTTTCCGGATCAAAGTTATCGCCGGGGCCGTATAGATTTGCCGGAATCAAATAAATGCTGTTCAGACCATATTGTTCCCGGTAACCAACCGCCATGACCAAAAGCGCTTTCTTGGCGATGGCATACGGCGCGTTGGTCTCTTCCGGATAACCGTTCCAGAGATCCTCCTCCCGAAATGGCGTCGGAGTGTGCTTGGGATAGGAGCACGTCGTGCCCACGATCACAAGTTTCTCGAGACGGCCGTAACGTCGGGCTTCATCGACCACATGAAGACCCATGGCCATGTTCTCATAGAAAAACTTTCCGGGATTACTGCGGTTTGCTCCGATGCCGCCAACGGTCGCAGCCAGATGAATCAGGACTTGGGGCTGCGTGTCGGCGTACAACTGGGCCGCTTCTTCACGCCGACAAAGATCGTAGTCTCGCTTTCGCGGAGCGAAAATTTCGCCGGCCCCCTGCTTCTCCAGACCTTCGACAACGAACTTGCCCAGAAAGCCGCTGCCCCCGGTCACCGCAACCCTTTTCCCTGTCAAGAACCCCATTCCTATCCCTCGCTTGCGGAAAGTCAGTCGGACATCCGTGCCAGCGACTGACGTTCAGACTCACCACTCAGCCTCTCGTTCAATTGCTTCACATCCGCTTCGACCATCAGCTTGACTAAGCCTTCAAATCCAGTTTTCGGCCGCCAACCCAGTTGTGCTCGAGCTTTGGAAGCATCTCCCTGCAGGACGTCAACCTCTGCCGGCCAGAGGTAACGCGAATCGAGGTCCACGTGTTTTTTCCAGTCAGTCCGACCTGTAAGAACGCTAGTTCAGCAAATTCCCGGACTGAAT
Source organism: uncultured Acidobacteriota bacterium (assembly GCA_963758005.1). Classification (GTDB taxonomy): domain Bacteria; phylum Acidobacteriota; class Terriglobia; order Terriglobales; family Acidobacteriaceae; genus Sulfotelmatobacter. The sequence continues at coordinate 190,292 of CAVWTR010000012.1, read as the reverse complement.
GGGTCTCACCGGTAGCAATCACAAAGTCATCCGGTCTTTCCTGTTGCAGCATCATCCACATGCCTCGACGTAGTCCGGTGCGAATCCCCAGTCCCTCTTTGCGTCGAGGTTGCCAAGATACAGTTTGTCCGATTGCCGGCGTGAATCCTGGCGACTCCCCGGGTGATCTTGCGGGTAACGAAGATTTCGCCGCGCCGGGGGGATTCATGATTGAACAGAATTCCGTTGCATGCGAATGCCGATAGGCCTCGCGGTAGTTCACGGTTGACCAATAGGCATACAGCTTGGCAAGCATAAGGACTGCGGGGGTGAAACGGCGTGGTTTCGCGCTGCGGCACCTCCGGCGTATTGCCAAAGATTTCGCTGCTCGCAGCGTTGTAGAATTTTGTCTGTACCCCCGACTGCCGGATGGCTTCAAGCAAACGAGTCGTGCCGAGTCCAGTGATGTCTCCGGTGTATTCAGGGATGTCGAAGCTCACTCGAACGTGGCTTTGTGCGCCGAGATGATAGACCTCATCCGGTCGGACCGTGAGCAGCAATCGAATCAGATTGGAGGAGTCGTTCAGGTCGCCAAAATGCAGAAACAGTCTGGCGCTCCGATCGTGAAGGTCGGGCAGGATACCGTCGATCCGCTCGGTATTGAAACTACTGGAGCGCCGTTTGATTCCATGAACTTCATAACCCTTCGAAAGCAAGAGCTCAGCCAGGTAGGAGCCATCCTGCCCGGTGATACCCGTGATCAACGCTTTACTCGGCATTCTTCCTCCCTAAACGACCAACCATCCGCGAGCTGTCTTTCTTCCTGGCCGCCGGCTCCTGAGCTCACTGATTCAGCACAACGACAAGCTGTCTTCGAACATCAAGAACGCTCGGAGTCGTCATAGTCCGAGCCTTCACCCTTGGGACCGGTTGTGTCGTCCGCAGATTTTCGCGACCAAGCCCCGTCGGTCTTCGCCACCGCTTCGTTCCCGTTCTTCGAAAACTTCGGGATGGCTGCCATTACTGTTGCAAAAACTTCGGTTGCAAATACTTTACGCGGATCGCTGACTGCCACGGTCTCCCACCGCACCTTACCGGCAATCCATATCATGGAACCCACGATTCCCAGCAGGGTGCCGACCATCACAATCATGGCGCGCGGCGGATAGGACTTTTTCGTAGGGGCAATCGCCGGATCCAAAACCTTCACCGAGGGAATCTCTTTGGCTTCCTGTACCTTTGCCAATTCATATTGCTGCGTCAACAGTTCGTAGACGGTCTCCTCAATCTTGGTTTGCCGGTACAAATCCGCGTAGGTCACGCCCAGCAGGGGCAATCTGCGGATTGAGGGGTACAGCGACTTGTCGCTCGCCACCTGGGCTTCCGTTCCGGAACCGCCAATTTCATTCAGTTTTTTTTGCAGCTCATTGACCCGCGCTTCGGCCGCGCGCACGCGAACGTTGCTATCGGAATAGATCTGCTGCAAGCTGCTAACTTCTGCCTCGGAGGCGATCAATGCCCCTTGCAGCGTCGCGGCCGCTTCGACCATCGCTTTTCCTTGGGCGGGGATATCGATAGCCGTATTCTTGCTCGCGAAAACACTGAAATTGTTCGCTGCGGCGTCAAGATCTGTTTTTACCTGTTTGAGCCGTTCCTCCAAAAAAATACGCTCGCGACGCGCGGAAGAAGTGCTTAGTTCCTCGACCAGGCGGTCGAGTTCGGTGACGTAGCCGTTGGCGATCGCTGCGGCACGCTGGCGATCGCGGTCCCAAACCACGATCGTGATGATGCCGCTCTTGCGATCTTCGGAAACACCCGTGCGCTCGCCGAGATCCGCTCGCAGGTCCTCGATCTTCGAGTCACCGTAGACCGTCTTGAGCTGGAATTTCTCTATAACGCGATCCTGCACAGTCTCACTGCTTAGGAGGCCAACAAATAGCGCGCCAGAGCTCTTTACACCCAATAGATCCCCGGCTAGTCCACCCAGGGCGTTGGCTCCAGCCCCGGAGCGTCCGCTCATGGCAGCAAGAAGGCCGAGGCTTGAGGTGGATTGTGCGTCCGGCGGCATCAGGCGAGTCACGGCCAGATACCGCACCGGGATGAGGAGTGCCAGGAGTGTACTGGCAATAACTGAGTAGAGTCCCACTCTCAAAATGAACTGGCGATGCGCCCAGAAGAGCTCCAGATATGGCAGAAAGGCATGCTCTGCCATGGGGGAAAGATCGGCAGGGATATTTCCCGGCTCCTCCGGAAGCGCCTTGCGAGTTCGAAGTTCTAGCGTCGAGCTCAGCTCGGATCTCCTGCGTCGGCCGACTTTCTCGCGGTCAACCGGGGGCGGTACGTCGAACCCAGCTTGCCTCGTTCGTAAAAAAGCTGGCGGCGACTTGTGGACAGTATCGTCAGTATTGTCATCCAGTTGCCATTATCGTCATTCATTGTAAGTGCCGTTGCGGCCAGAATCCGAACTCAAAGGATGCGGCGACATTGTTTTGGCTGTTTGTCGCCAGCAGTGGAATCTGCCACCGCTCATATTGCAAGCTGCCCGAAAACCGAAAGCCGCGCCCAGTGAAGATATCAGCATTGACGGCGACGTCATTCTGAGTTCCACCTTGCGGAAGATACTGCGCATCGATTTTTCTGTGCCTGAGCTCAAGGCCGATTTTCTTCCGAGGGGTCAGCCAGTAGTTCGTTCGTATCAATTCTCCTTGGGACGCGCGTCCAATCCAAGTACCAATCAAGCGACCGTCGTTGTTGTACCCCGAATTGTACTGACCGTTTGTGTAGACACATGTAGTACAAAACTTGCCATCGACTGGGCTGGTCGCGCCACCCTCCACTCTCAGGTCCAGTTTCGCAATGCCGGGGAGCTTGGCAAAGTATAGTCCTCCCTGAAAAGCAGAGTTTCGCATATACGGGATCGGATTAGGCTCGTCTTCACTGAGGGCCTCGCCGTAGAACGTAACCCAGTCACGGAGCTTCGGAATCCGATAGGTAAAGTCCGAAGTCGTGCGCCCGTCTCCCAATGGATCGCCGTTTACGTGCTTTCCGAGCGTGCTGTCAAAAAAAGTCTTAAACGTCAGCGGGTTTCCTGGTCCCCCGTAGACTGTCGTCTTTGCTATGTTGAACTCGAAATTCTGGGTTAACTTGAAGCTGATCTTGGTCCCGCTGAGGAATGGCTGAGGATGCAAGCTCACCCCGTATTGCCCGTACGGTACCGGCTGGGCGCCTGTGTAGAGGGTACTCTGAAATTCTAGTCCTGACAGCTGCCCAATAAAACTCTCGACGCGTATATCGCCCAGATAGCCGAAAATCCAAGGTAATCGAAAAGGGCTGACCCGGTCGATGCTGAACATATTGCCGAGGGGAGCAGCGTTGTTCGTAAAGAGCATGTCCCCACCTTCGCTGGGTCCCCACCACAAGCTGCGCCTGCCATAGGAGAGCTGCCAATTATCGAGATTCATGCCCACATAAGCGTCCAGTAGCTGAAAGCGGCTGATGGCTGAGACGGGAAGCGCAGGAGAATTCGGCCATTGATCCGTACTATTGAAGAGATTGAGTTCCGCCTGGGATGGCGCCGGCGCCGAAGGCGCCGACTGATACTCTCCGCGAACGTAGACAACAAACGGACCTGCCGTGGCCCAGCCCGACGTGCCACCCACAGCATTAAAACCTCGCTCGTACGGCCGACCATAGTCGTTAAGCAGGGTCTGGCCGAAATGAAAATTGTCGGTAAGCGGCGTTCCCGAGATTTCGAGTGCTCGGGTGTAAACGGACTCCAGTTGGGCGTCTCGATTGCCCTCACCGCTCATCAATTCGGACTCGTGGGCAAACTCATCCGATAGCGCGCGGTAGAGTTGCTGAACTTCCGACGGGGCGTCCGCGTCAGGCTGCAGTTCCGAGGCTTCGTCTACCAGTCGGGCACACTCCAGCCGGGTCCACGGACGAATTCCCAAGCTTATGCTTTTCACGTAACCCAGGGCTGCCAGCCGTTCCAGTGCTGGGTAGATCCAGCTCTCCAGCGGAACGTATGGGGAGCCCATAAAAGAAGGTTTCTTCATCCCGGGGCCCTCCACGACTTCGCGCGGCGACGCCCACGATCCTCCTCCGATTTCAGGGTCGTGGCGCCGGCTGTAGACGCTTTGGGACACTAGATATCCCAGCACGCTACCCACAAGAACGTCTGAAGGAAAATGCTGACGGGCGTGGACTCTCGAGAAGCTGACTGCCGAAGCCATCCCGTAAGCAAACAGCGAAGGCAACGGACCTGGATACTCATGGGCAATTACCCCTGCGATCGACCAGGCTACAGCCGCGTGTTCCGAGGGAAACGATGTGCCTCCACTGAAGAATGATCCACTACCGCTGTACTGATATGGCCGCTCGCGCCCAAAGGAGTACTTCATGGCCTCGACCACCACCAGACTGTTCAAAGCAGCCTCACCGGCAAGAAACCCAGTTTCGCGCCAGTGCTGGTTGTGCGTTGGGAAGCTAAGAAGATAAAGTCCCGCCCCCGCCCCGATCAGGCTCGCAACTCCGTAGTTGGAAACCGTCTTATAGTGGCTGATGGTAGAGGGGTTTTGCGACAGCGACGCGCTGTACTGGCGATCAGTCACGAAGAGACCGGCGGTTACGCCCGCCAGAGGCACCAGCCAGGTTGCATCCGACCAGCGCGTTCGAAACGGACTCGTCCAGATCTGTTTCTGGTCGGCGAGAAAATCTTCCATATGCCCCTTGACCCCGAATCTTGGGGAATCGGCCGAAGCATCATACCCGCCCGAAAAAGGCGACTTCGGCTCGGTCTTTTTCTGTACCTCGGGTGTCTGCACTTCAGGAGCGCTCGGTGCGGAACCATCCGCCGGCTTCTGGCCGATTTCGTCTTGAGACCAAGCTCTCGCAGCCGACAACAAGACGATCCCGACAGCCAGAAGCACGGCCTGGGATTTGGTCTTGTTCCGCAAACTGCGTGCCCCGGTGCTATGGATGGATATAGGCAACGGTTAGAGCGACCGAGGACGCTACCTGGGCAGCCTGCAGAAGTGCCGTCCAGTTTCGAGTGGCAATCTTAGGCGCCTTTTCTGGCACGACGATCGAATCACCGGGCTTCAACACCGTGCTCATCGGATCTCCCGTCCAGAATCCTGAGTTGTTCTTGGCTGCGAGTACCGACCCGTCGGCCCGCACCACAAAAACCGCGCTCTTGTCGGCGACCTGAGTCACGCCACCAGCCTGGCTCAAATACCATTTTGCGCTTCTGCCCGGAACATAGCTGACGGCCGTGGGATTGTAAACCTGGCCACTCACCACCACGTAATTCGTTTTCTTGGGAATAATGAGTACGTCTCCGTCCCGCAACTGGACATCCCCAGGAGTCTTCGGCAGCCGGCTTAGATCGGAAGGAATGTGGATGACCATTCGTCCAATCGGTGGTGTAGCCTCGAGTTGCTGCAGGGCGGTATCCGTCTGAGAGATGGCGACTAGCTTAGCCTCTTTCTGGTCAGAATCGCTATCTGGCAGCGCTTTCAGGTATCCCCTCTCGACTGTAAGACGATTCACCAACTCGAGATGCGACCTCATTTCAAGGTCCCGGACTTCTTGGCGGATCAGCACTGCACCATAAGGAAAGGCTTGCGGCGTAAATCCGTTACAACGCGCCAGCAAGGAACTGAGTCGTTCCCCCGGTTCAATTCCGTACGTGGCAGGGTGCACCACTTCCCCCCGCACCGTCACGGATGCTCCGAGATCATTCCATTGCGGGATCTGTCGAATGGCCAGAACATCTCCGTTTCGCAGCGGCACGTCTTCGTTCGGATCGTTCGACATTGCTGCCGCTAGCTTCACCTCGATGCGTTCAGCCCCGCCGTTGCCCGCCGCGAATCGCGTAAGGTCGGCGGTATCGGCGAACGCGCTGCGCTTGAGTCCTCCGGCGACCCGAACCAGATCTTCCACGCGCATGTTATCCGCTAAGGGATATCGACCCGGCTTCGAGACTTCACCCCTGATGTTGACGGTGGGCGGATCGACCCTGGCCAGGTTGCGATGCACGAGCAGCCGGTCCCGTGACTCCAAAATAATATTGTCCACCGGATTTCCCGCCAGCGCCTGGCTCAGATCCACGCTCAAAACCTTCAAGGTGCCGTTTGCTTCCTGGCGGAACAACTGTGCCGAATCGAGCGACGCGTCCGATGTAATTCCCCCGGCCAGAAAAATGGCATCGCGCAAATGGGCCTGCCCCGAAGTCCGGTACGAGCCCGGCAGATGCACCTCGCCGTCTACCCACACTTCGGGTGGACGTTCGAAATCATAGCGGCTGAAAATTCGCACTGTGTCGAGAGGCTTCAGAGCTGGAGCCGACGCCGGATTTGCCAACGCACTTGAGATGTCAAAACTTTCGACGCTGGGACGAAAATCCGGCGGATTGAGGCGGATGATTTCCGCGTAATGCGGCGCTGGCTCCGGAAGGAGATCGGCATACGACGAAATCAGGTCGGTCAATTTCATCCCCGGCTTGTAGGAATAACGGCCCGGACGCAGAACGTGCCCCTGCAGGTAAATGGCATCCTCGTTGTACGCCGCAATTGGAAAGATGTGTACCTGATCACCATCGCGAACCTTAAAAGCTTCCAGCTGCTTGGCGAGTTCATCAGGGTCGGCAGTGGGCGCCAGATTCAAAGTCAGCATGGTGCGCTTTTCGTGGGCTTCGAGCCGCTGGACCTCGACATGGCGCAGCGCCGCAGCTGGCAGAATCCCGCCCGCCAGTTCCAGGACCTGGGCCAATGACGTTTCATCCAGTAGCTCATATACGGCTGGACGGCGCACCATGCCGTCGACCGTCGCCTGAGGTCCAATCGGCGGTACCAGTAAGGTGTCGCCGTTTTCCAGGCGCTTCAAGTCTCCGCGAATACCGTGCAGAAGCAGGTCATAGGCATCCACCTGCTCGACGAGTTGTTGGCCGCGGAAGTGCTTGAGCGTGCGTAACGATCCGCGAGCAGTAACTCCTCCAGCGGCAAACAGCGCATTGAGCGGTGTCGATAGCGAACTGATGTCGTAAGCCCCTGGTTGCGCGACCTCTCCCACCACATAAACGCGCACGGTTCGCAGGCGCGAAATGGAGACGTCGGCGGAAACATCCCGGTACGCGGTTCTGAGCGCGTGCTGAACTTCTAACTGCACGTCGCCGAGACTCTTGCCCGTGACCAGCACTGGACCGGTTTCCGGCAGCGCGATCCGGCCTTCCCGGTCGACCAGGCGCACCAGCCGCTGGGTTACGCTTCCCCACACATCGATCGACAAGCTATCGCCCGTCCCTACCACGTAGTCCGGTCCCACGGGAAGGTCCATGGGAATTACATCAGGCTGGTTGATGGTGTTGCGGAATATTTCCGAGCCGAACCGCTCCGCCGGACGCTGCCAAGCGGCCGCCTGTATGTACATATCGTACAGTGATGGCACATCGGCATAGGGATTGGCCGGACGCACCATCTTCACCGGCGTCGCATCTTCTTCACGTTCGAGGGGCTTAGGCCGCTTGTTGGAACGCATGTACGGCGGGGGAACGTCTTCCCTGGCCGCGACTTCTCGCGAGCCAGTTCCATCGCTATAGGCCCGGCTGTTCTGTGCCGCAGACAAGTCGTCGGGATTGGGAGCATTCGAATGTTGCGGACCGAAAGGAGCATCCGCGCTGGATTTTATAGAACTGGACGCCCGCTCAACTTGAGGATTCGAAGTCTGGTCGCTCTGACCAAGTCCATCGGTCGATAGATTCGTCTGCATCGTGCGAGGCGAGGAGACCGGGGGTTGGGTATCCTGCGGATATTGCGGATCTGTCTCGGGAGACGCAGGCGCGTTTTCCCGCGGACGATACGACTGTTGGCTCCGTGCCCCGGACTTCTCGCAATCGCCATCTTGTTGCGGGTCACACGCTGTGGTGCGCTCCACTTCTTGACCGTTTTGACCGTTCCTCTGGGGCTGCAGCGACTGGTTGTCTTCCAGCGTTTCAATCTGAACTAAACGCCGGGCGCGTTCCTTAAGGACCAGTTCTTGCTCTTTGGCGAGATTTGAATCCGGGTTCGGCTCCGGCAGCAAATATCCGTATCGTTGCAGCAGCCGGGTTGCCACCGAACGAAATGCCACATCCCGATCGAGGCGATCGAAAATCGCTTGATCGGAGAGATTCGAGTCATCCACGACCTGCCCATTGTCGGCGGCATCTTTGGCTACCCACCGCTTCAATTCCACCAACATCCCCGGGTCCTTGGCCAGCAGTGCCTTAATCTGAACCGGGGAAGCTGCTACCCGGTTAAGGTTATCTTTTTCCAGATCGGACATTTCAGCCGTTCGATTCCCCTGAGCATCTCGCTGCTGCGGGCCAGTCCGTTGGGTCGTTTGACCGTGCATCAGTGTGCACAGCAGGAGGATGAGAGCTGCAAAAAAGCAGGCTGATCTCAGGAGCATTTTGTGAAAGACGGACGGCACGACGACACTCACATGGCCTCCACGTCAGCTTCGTCCACTTCGACGATGATCGACCGCTGTAGCAGGTCGATGGAGAAAATCACCCGGCAGCGGTCCTTCGTGCGCACAATCTTCCCCTCCAAGCCCTGCATGGGACCACTGCATACTCGGACCTGGCGTCCCGCGCGCATATAGGGATGAGGTTCGACTCTCACACCTGAGGACAATCGGCTTTGCAATGCTTCGATCTCGCCGGTCGGCAAGGCGACGGGCTGTCCGTTGAATGATACAAGTCGTACCACGCCAGGCAACTGCAGAACCTGCAACCGATCCACGAGCGCCATACGCACGAACACATAACCAGGAAACAACGCCAGTTCCAACTCCTTACGGCGATCCTTCCATCTCCGCACCGACCGGTAGAGGGGAAGGAAGCAAGAGAAACTGCGCTGCTCGATCTGTTCCGCTACGCGCTTTTCGTGGCGCGGACAAGTATAGAGCGCGTACCAGTTCCCGGATCGCTGCGCCTCAGGTGCCGCCCCCGACACGTCCAAGTCTATGGTTGGTGACATCATCTTGAATCTTCCCTGGCAACTACAGCTTCGCCCCCTCACTTACAGGGCTATCGTGAGCTAAACCCTTCTTTTTCATATATATACACAGGCCAATCACACTTCCCTGACTCTAGCGCATAGGCCCGCTTAGACTGGAGTCAAACCGACCAAAGGTGGCCTCTGCCGCACGGCATTCAAAATGCCAGCCTCTGAACTCTCCAGTGGTTTGCTTCGGATGTCGACGATTGCCCAGTAACAGAGCGCCCGATTTTGCTCCGGAGCTACGGCAATAATCCTCATCTCCGGGTAGCGTCCCAGCAGGAACCCGCACTGGACTCGATGGCTGTCACGTTTGTCCATGGCAAGAATGAGGACATCTGGCCGAGCCTGCTCGACTGCCTCGGCGAGGTCGTCTTGGTTCCCAACATCCCCGACCAACTCGATGTCGGGCTGGTCGGCGATGGTGGTCATTATGAGTTCCCTCATCAGACGGGGCTGGTTTGCGACGAGGACACGGGTTCGTTTCACGTAGTTTCTCCAACGCTAAACGTAAGCGCAGAGTATCCTTCCTATAGTTCACGTCCGCAAGGTTCAAAAGAGAACTACGAGTGGGGTCTGAGCACTCGGGCGTCCGCAGCGCATGTCGCAGTACCAACGCTGTACCAAGCCGGTACGGAAACAGTACTAACCCGTACTAAGCTTTGGTACCATCCGATTTGGAGAATCGATGCTTTCCAGTTGAAATAGCGTGGTGTAGATCGCTTGACACGAGGCGCTAACCTTGTAGAATCATGTACTTCTCCCAACTTGAGACCTCGAATGGCAAGTGGTTTCAGGTTTTTTCTTGGCAAGCCTGCGTGCTCTTGCGCAACTTTCTTTCGAGATTAGAGTTAGATGGAGGCAGAGGTAACTCCGTAAGCGGTTTTTGCCACAGAGATTGCAAATCGTCTTCCAACGAATCGTAGCCCAACGACTCGTTTAACTGGCCGAATTGGGCGTGGGAGTGATAGGGGCATTCCCACGTCATCAGTGGCAACACCATACCTGTTACCAGGAGTGCTCGATGGATGTGCAGGCCGAAGTTTTTCTACTGGCTGAGAATCGCTTGCTGCGCGAAGCTCTGATCCGGATCCTCGCCAAGAAAACTAATATCCGCGTGGTCGGGGCTGCCCCTTATTCGCCGGCCACGATGGAACAAATCATTGCTCTCAACCCCAAGATTGTTGTGTTGGATTCCGTCGGTCCGGTGTTTTCCGACACCAGACTAGTTTCATTGCTGCACGCTGCGATTCCCGGTGTGCGGGTCGCCATGATCGATATGGACCTCGACCAGCACACCTTCTTGAAAGCCGTTGGAGAAGGCGTGGTTGGATACGTCTTGAAAGACGCTTCGGCTGCGGAAGTGGCGGGTATGATCCGGGCGGTTGCCGCGGGCGAGGCAGTGTGTCCACCGACTCTGTCCATGGCGCTCTTCCTGATGGTCCGTCGTCGTCTTTTCGTTGGGACTGCGAGCCAGGTGCTGAGTCGACGGGAGCAGGAACTGGCGACCCTTCTGCGCGAGCGTCTGACCAACAAGGAGATTGCCGCGCGCTTAAACTTATCGGAGCAAACAGTGAAAAACCACGTGCATCGCATGCTTCGAAAGATCGGAGCAAAGGACCGCATGGCCATCGTGAAGCGGTACGAACTGGACGGTCTTGGTGAACACGCGAGTCTGGGATGATGTGCGTCGGCGCGGCACACACTCCGGGTCCGCTTGCGAGCGGTTCGGAGTGCGGGCTTTTGCGGTCCTCGTGGGCTGCGTTACCAAAAATGTTCAGAGTTTGGGCCAAGCAACAGTAGGTCAGAACCGCGAGTCCTGCTGCGACGCTCCATTTCTAGGAAGTGTTTAAGTCTGCTGATCGGCCAGCACGGCTATATCCTGCCACTCCTCCTCGCTGCGAGTTTTCCTAACGCAGCCTTGAAATCGCTGGATTGCGTTCTTCTTGTTTCATGCGGTAACCACCTTCGGCGCCGCAGACCCTCTACGAAAACAGGGGTTTGGATCAGGCATTCACCCTAGAACGCCGTGTGACGGCTCCCTACAGGATTTCCTGTATACACTTAAGTGCTCTAGTGTATTGACAACGCCCAAGATATATTGCTCTGGTTCGTCTCCCCCAAATTATTTTCAGGAAGGTTCAAATCCATGAAGTCCTCCCCGGATTTCCTCGCGCCACGTGTGTATCAAAACTCTGTCGGCCCCTGCAATGCGCAAAAGCGACGCAGTTACAGAATGGCCTCACTCTTTGCTCTGCTAGCCGTGGCAATTTGTTTGTTACAGGTGCCCAGTGCGTTCGGGCAGATTCAATCAACCATCTCATGTCCCGCAGGGGATTGGGATGTCTTGAGCGTAATGATGATGGATCCGGGACTGGCCGCGAACTATCACATGGAGGGGATCACCAACGGCTTGCCATCGTCGTACGTCTACACCACCTGGGATCCAAGTCAGAGCAAGTTGTATTACGTGAAGAATCCGCAAGGGAATCCGTGGGACATCAATCTTTACGACTCCAACTACATCTACCAGTGGGTTACAGAGCTGGACGTGTGGAATGGCGTCAACCACTGGAACGATCCCACCAGCTGCCGGAAATTGAACAACGGAGCTCAGACCAGCACGTCCGACTACTCCATGCGCTGGGCCGCGCGGTGCGCCGCTCCGGGAGGAGCAGCAAGTTCATTCTGGAATCCGCCCCCGCCGACCCAGTCGAACAATACAAACTACTTCACCTACGTAGACCAGGTGCCGCAGAGCCAACAGCAGAATCTCGACTATGCCTGGCTTCAACTGGAACCAACCAGTTCGATGATCATCACAGACAACCGCGCAAATCCGCCACGGTCGTTTTACATTACGACCTTGCCCCTGCAATATACGTACAGTTGCAGTCTCTCGCAGAACGTCAACTCGTGTCAGTTTCGCGAAGTTTTTGACTATGGTGTAGATACCGGCGTGAATCCAGTCGACAACGTCAAGCACAGCTATGGCTGGGTGGGCTGGCGCTACTACATCAACGCAACGCTGGGAAATCCGGATCTTCCTGCCGTCTGGGTATTGACGAGTACATCAGAGTCGAACCAGTTGATGGCCGGACAGGTCAACATTAACTTTCAGTGTTTCTAGTCTGCCTTGAATCGGTTGTTTGCGGCGTCTTGCAGCGATCTTCCGAGCTCTCACCACAGGAGTCTCTTCGGAGACTCCTGTCTAATCTGGATTCATTTCAATCTGCCGGGACGGCAACACCGGCATCTCGGGATGCTGTTGGTCGCGCCAAATCACATCGAAGCATTCGCCCTCGCTTTGAGCGTGCCAGGTGGTTCCATCTTCGTATTTCACGGAATGTGGGAAGAATACCCAGCCCAGAACCGATTGCGCGCTGGCCGCCTGAACGCCCGGCCTTTCAAGAGTTTGCTCCTGACCGGGCAAAATGGGCTTGGCCGAGGACCACTCGGAGTTGAACGGACGTCGCAAATCCTGGGACGCCAACAACATTTCGGACGTGAGCGTCAGGCTCGCAATCGGCTTGGCGCTCGTATTCTTGACCGTCAGCGAAAAGTTTTCCGGATGCTTCCAGAAATCTCCGCCGGTGAAGGCGACAGGGCAGGCGCGCGCGGGCTGGGCGTAGACCGTGTACACCGCCATCATGCCCGCCTCCATGTGATCTTCCACATGGCAGTGAAACATCCAGGTTCCGGGATTGTCGGCGAGCATATCAACCGTCACCATGCTGCCGGGAAGAAGCTCAATCACGTCGGTGTTTCGCCTTCCGTCGGTGACGGTCTCGCCGTGCCAATGAGGAGTGTGCAGGTCGATCTCATTTCCCATTCCTAGCAAGTACCAGCGCACTTTCTCTCCTTGTTTCATGGTTAGGCCGGGGAGATTGCCGAAGATAAAACCGTTCATGGCATAAAACTGACCGGCGGGTTTGGTTCCCATTTCATTGAAGATCATGAAAGAGGCAACAAATTCGCGGTCAACGTCGACTGGCGATCCGTCGGGTTTCGCTTTGCCTTTCGCCGTAACGATGATCGGCCCCAATAAACCTGCGTTGATCTCAACTCCCGCGTCGACGTGGGAGTGATACCACCACACCACTGAACTCGGCTGCCCCGGACCCGGGCCGCTGGCCGCGTTGGCGAACCAGTGATATGTATATCGGCCTCCAGGAGCGACCTGGCCTCCTTTGGCAACCGGTAAATAGAGCGAGCCCTCATTGTTCTTGTCATAGCGCAAGCCGTGAGGATGCATGCTGTGGCGGCCGTGTCCACGATTCAGGAAATCCACAACAATCTCGTCCCCGACTTCAGCACGAATCACCGGGCCGAGAATTCCCAGCCACTCCGGTTGCCGCTTGGGAGTGATGAAGGTGTCGTCTGTGTATTCGATGAAACGGCTCTTCGGCCAACGCAACTGCAACGACCACGGCTGCGGAATGGGGCTGCCATTTAACAGATTGTGTCCGCTGGGAGCGTAGTCCCAGGTAACGTCTTCGGCGGCGATGTAGTAATGCCGGGTTGCGGCAAAGCAGCAGGAAACCGAGAGGCAGATAGATAAACACCCAAAGCCAAATGCTCGGTGGATTCTCACGGAATTCATTATCCCACCGAGTGGATCGTTCCGCGATGGCGCACTTCGGCGCGCCGGCTGCGCCCTAGGGAGTGGGTGGCGTCAGAGTACACTGCCCGGTCATGACCTGAGGCGGCGGCGTGGGAGGCGTGGCCCACGGTACATTCACGAAGTCGAAGAAATCTGTGCTCATATCGGCCTGGGCGGCGTCGCGCTTGGTCAGGGCAGCCACACCGAAGCGCTTCTCGATGAGGGTGAGAATCGCCGTGGAATCGTAAACAGTGTGTGAAACATAGTTTTTCTTGCTGAACGGCGAGATCACGATCATGGGCAAACGATATCCGGTCCAGGTGAAATCGCAGGTTGCTCCCCCGGTGGTGCCGGTGGAATCGCAGACGTCGCCGGGCATCAGATCGATCGGAGCAATGCCATCCGGACTCGGCATAGGCTGCGGCGAAACGTGATCGTAAAAACCTCCGGCTTCGTCGTAGGTGAAGATCATGGCCGAATCCTGCCAGCTCGAACTCGCCATCACAGCGTTGATCAGGCCTGAGGCGTATTGTGCGCCAGGCTGCACATTGGTCGGAGTAGAAGTGTCGTAATCGGAGGGATGCTCATCCAGTCCATCGACCGAGGCGGGCTCAATCAGCGCCACCTGGGGCAGAGTTCCATTCTGCACGTCGGTCGTAAATTGTGATATGGGCACCAGATTTTGCGACAGGGTCGGGCTGTTCACGATGGTTTGTCCGTAGGTGAACTCGTTAATGTACGAATAGTTGTACAGGCATGCCGGCGTGGGATCTGTGGGACAACTTGTGCCCGCAGGATTGACGTAGATCTTCCACGTGATGCCCGCGTTCTGCAATTGCTCGAAAATAGTGGTCGCGGTGAGCGGAGTTTCCGGCGCGGTCAGGGGATAGACGTGTCCAGCGGAAGTCGCAGCTAAAAGGTACATGCGGCTGATCTGGGTGCGGTCCAACAGAGGGGAAAACCACCGGTCCGATGTCGCAAAATTCGAGGCCATAAAGTAGTAGTAGTTCAGGTCGCTCGCGTCGAAATAACCCATGGCTCGTATGCCGTTCGTATCCATTAAAGTCGGCGACTGCTGGCGGGCGTCATTCGCGGCTGAGATTACGAATCCATTCAAAGCTGCCGGACTGTTGCCCTGTGGGTCGTTGTAGTCCCAATCCACGTGACTCTCGTTCCAGAAAGGACTCTGCTCTTCCTGACACTCGGATGCGAAATGATAAGAGCTAATCAGATTGGTTGAGTCCGGAACGCAAGTGTCTGACTGCGGATAGGGCTGGCTAGGATCGCAGCCTGGGATCGCGGGAATAGGCCCTTGGAGCGGAGCGATGCCGCTGGCCGGATTGAACTGGGGTAAGCCGTCGAAGGACTGATCCGGGATGCCATTCGCCGCCCAGTATCCGCGCATCGCGCCGAAATAGGAATCAAACGAACGATTCTCCTGCGCAAAGATAATGATGTGATTAATACTCTGTAGGCTTCCGGACCCTGGTGGGGCGGATCGCAGGCCTACGCATCCGGCCAGATTCAGAATAAAAAATAAAGCTAAACACAAACGATATCGAGACTTCATTTAACGGGATGCTCCTCTGAACCGAATCCGACCTTGGATGAGGGTGAGTTCAGGATGGTTGGTTGCGGAGAATCTAAGGGATTTTCCGCTCGGATATACAGACTTTCACCGATCACAGTCGGCATTGGCCCGCACTTTTTCATCAAATTCTTATGGCGCGTCTATGGAATTTTGCATCAGAGTTTGGCACGCTCACCTTGAGCGCATTCCCTGGAGGCCTATGTCGTCGAATGAGCAGTCTTCTGCCCGATACACAGCTCAAATTCCGTCCTTTCACGGAGCCGCCCTCAAGAAAGATCGGCCGCCGGCGATGACCCCTGTTGAGAAACCATTGCTCGGCCTCGCTCGCAAGCTCCACGACAATGAAACGGCACTCGCCTTCATGCGGAACGCTTTCCGCATGTTTCAGCGCATCGGGATTACGGTGAGTCCGAACCATTACTACTGGCCTGTTCCGGACTACCGCGAACTCGAGTCCCGGACATGGCGGACCGAAGAAGAGCCCGTCGGTTTGGATCTGGCTGTGGACCGCCAGTTGGACTTTCTGCAAACTGTGGTTCCCCAATATCAGAGTGAATGGGCAACGGACTCTTCGCCGTACTTCAGCGTGGGCTACAACCGCGGCAATGGCTTCTTCGAGACCGTGGATGCCGAAATCGCCTACTGCCTGGTTCGCCATTACAAGCCGCGCCGCATCGTGGAAGTGGGAGGCGGCTACAGCAGCCGCGTCATGGCGGCTGCCCTCGATCTAAACTTCAAGCTGGATGGAGTACGCGGCGAGTTCGTCACCATTGACCCATACCCGGATCGATTTCCCCAGAAGGCCCTGAGTGACCGCGTCCACCTCATCACCCAAAACATTCAGGATGTGGACCTCGACGTATTCCTCAGCCTGCAGAGCGGTGATTTCCTGTTTCTGGATTCAAGTCACGTGGTGGGAATCGGCAGCGACTGCGTGCGCGAATACCTTGAAATCGTCCCGCGGGTCGCAGACGGCGTAATCATTCACGCCCACGACATCTTCATACCCGCCGACTATCCGCGTGAGGCGGTCCTGCACAATCTCGCATTCTGGTCCGAGCAGTACCTGCTGCAGGCCTTACTGACGTTCAATCCGCGATTCGAAGTGCTGTGGGGCAGCAGTTGCATGCAAAGCCGCGCCACTGCCGAACTCGAAGAGGCTTTCCCGCACTGGCGGCACAGCTATCGCAACATGCCCCCGAAAAAACGGCGCTTCCTGCCCACGCGCGATGGCGACCACACCTGGCCATCGAGTTTCTGGATGCGGAAGATGGCTTGATGGAGTGCCTTGATTCGTTAGCCTGATTCGACCGAAGCTTCGGTGACGGCACTGCCCGACAGTCGGGAGTCGCAGCCGCAGAGTTATCGCTTTACCAAATGCCCTTGTCGTCTCCGGTGATCCGCAGATTGACGAAGGCGGCGGCAGCCAGCACCGGCAGCAGAGACAATCGAGCCGCAGCGCGAAAGCGTCGTGCCGATCCCGTTCCGATGAGTTGCTGCAGAAACAGTTGCGAACCCTGCGGCACCATGGGCAGGCGCAAGAACTGTTCGCCTACGTACGTGACCTGAGCTCCGAATAATGCCGAGCTCACCACGAACTCCGGCAGCGGAAGTGGACCAATGCCCGCGCGCACGTTGTAGTCGGAAGTGACCTTCAGCAGAGTCGCCACGCCCGGCCAGATCGACCAGCGCTGAGCGGAACTACGCAGCCGCGCAAAATCCAGACGTCCTGTCCGCACCAACCCCGTAAGGTTAAGCAGGTCAGTCAAACGAATATAGAAGTGGCGATACATTCTTTGCAGAGTCGCGAGCGTGACTTGTTCCTCGGGAGCCGGAACGCGAAACATGAACGGGCCGACATTGCGTTTCACGCTGGTCTCTTCCAGGTGTGCAGGCAGCGCGTCCTGTTCTCCGGTTTGTCCGAGGCAGCCGATGTGAATCTCGACCAACCGCGGCAGCCCCGGAATGCGGAAGTTCCATTTGTGCGCCAGTCGATCGCCCCAGCTCTGTGGCTGCACTTCGGCCTGCAGTTCGCTCCGCATGACACGCACGGTATCATCTTCGCTGGCCGAGATAAACAGATCGAGATCGCTGCCGATATCGGGCAAGTGATCGAGAGTCTTGATCACAATGGGGGAATGCCCGGTAATTTCCAGCGCGCGCACAACCTTATCTAAAGACGCGAGAGAGTGTGCGACCTGCCGTTCCTCGGCCTGCACAAGTTGCTCAAGACCGTCAGAGTCTACAAATCGCGGCGTGATGCCATAGGCCGCAGGTGATTTCTGTAATAGCCGCAGCGTGCGAAGGTATACGCGCTGAAGCTCCGCAAAGCGCAGAAAGTCACGCCACTCCTCGCTTGACATGCGCTGCAATTCCGCGAGCACACGTTCACTCTGCGGGCTCGCTACGCCGGGTCGTTGGGGAGAGCATCCAGGGAGAAGTAAAACTGTAAGCATCTCAAACATCGCGGCTGCGCGTTCTCTTACGCTCTTCATCGACTTCCTCCATGCGCAGTGTCTGTTTTCGATTCGTCACAGTTGGGCAGGCCGCGCTCAATCGCTGTTCCTTCTTCGTAATCGTTCCAGGTAGCAATCAAAACAAACGGAATGGGATGCGAGGGCTCGTTGTTCTCGTCGAACAGGCGCAGAGTGTCTTCAAACGTCTTTCCACAACGCGCATCAATGTGCCGGTTCAGGCTCCAGGAAGCTTTGGTGTCGTTGAAGCCCGGCCACACTCCGCCCACCGTAACTTCGTCCGGATGTTTGGTTCGCATCTTGGTGTAGAAATTGCGCAAGTAATCTTCGCCCCAAGCCTGTCCGTCCGGAGTCCAACCCTTGCTTCCGGGATAGACCCACGCGTATTCGCCATCGAATGCCTTGGTGAACTGCGGCGGCGGGTCGTCCTCATACAACAGGATGGGCGGCGCCTCCCATTGACTCACCTGCTGTCGCACTTGGTTCCAATCCGTGTGGCCGCGCTTGGGAAAAACAAATATGACAGGCCGTCCCCGGTACTGCAGGTATGCGTCGCGTCCCGGAGCGGTGGGCCCGATGTACTTCTGGTAAGCCAATTCCATCGCCTCCATGGCTTCTTCCGTCGCATGCCCATTGTCATCCTGAGTTTCGTCGTACATGAGCGCGATGTGAAAGTGTTGCTCGCTGGCGATTCGCTGGAGGAGCGCAGTACTGCGATCGAGAAAGGGACGCCGCGGACCATACCAGTCCACCACGAATGCATAAATGCCAACATTGCGCGCATTCTCAATTTGCTTGCGCAGAACGTTCGGGTCCTGGCTGTTGTAACCGACATTGATGTGGTCCGGATCGCCGAACCAGGGCTGATAGTCGGCGAGAACCTTGGGATTCCCTGGCGTGGCAGGGATATCCTTCAGCGCGACGTTCCGCGCATTCGTGTGAGTGCATCCGCCAAGAATGACGCTCACGATCAAAACGCACGCTAACAATAGATGCTGGTAAAGTTTCATCCCCGATTTTCCCTGCTCTGATTTTCCGCTTAGATTACGATGACGTAGCACTGCCAGGAGTTGGCTCGGATCCGGCGCTCGCGCCCGGGCCTCAGAAGGGTTTGCCAGAGACTTCCTCGAGATTGCGAATGTACCAGCGGTCTGCCCCGGGGGTCATGAGAATCATGTATTGGTGCGGCGCGCTCTGCGTATCGATCAACTTGCTTCCGTCGAAAGTCTGGATCTCCAACTGGGCTTGATCGATCAACTGCATCGCGGCCCCATCAGAGGAATAAAAAACCGCCTTCAGATGGTGGCCGTGATCGACGATGTGAACGTGAATGCCCGTCTGGCTTTGCTCGCCCACTCTCTGCAGCAGGCGGTCTTTCGCGAATCCGACGAACTCTTCGCCGAGTCCCCCGCCCTGACTGGTTTCAAGGGCTGCCGCCAGATCACGCCAAGCCAGCGCGTAGTGGCGCGCGACAGTTGTCCCCGTAAGGTCCTCGATGGGGCGCGGAGCAAGTCCGACGGCGTCGAGGTGGACTTCGGGCAGATTAGCCTGAGCCGATGCTTGTGCAATCGTCAAAACACAAACCACGATGGCGAAGCTCGCAGCCTTGAGGAAACTGGTCATAATTTTCCGTTCATAATTTTCCACCCACGGCGACTTCATTGCCCAGCACCACGCCGCATGCGACGCTGATTTGTGCCGGCCCCTGAATGCTCAACTGCGCTCGCGCGATACCTTTCTTGATGGGCGTATCCACTGTGCTCTTGCCCGCCTTGTCAATCGTGGTGAATGACACGACCGTGCCGTCGGGAAGGGCGTTGCCGCTGCAATCGCGAACGGGGTCGGTTTCGACGGTCACATTATTTCCGCTGGTCACCGCCTTCATGCGCAATCCGCAGGCCTCGGCTGCGACCTGTTGAATCACTCGCGCCTCTTCCACGCCGCCTAAGGCCGCAGTCACCTGCACTCGGCCCTCGTGAGGTGTGGAATCCATGCGTATCCAGGCGACGCCGTCGCGCGTGGAAGCTTGCCGAACGAAGCCGGCGCCGCTAGCAGGGGTGATTCGGAAATCCACCGCGGCCGGCGTCAAAACGAGATTGAAATACTGGTCAAAAACAAAAGCAGTAGCATCAATCGAACCAGAAGTCGAAACGAGTACTCGCGAAGGATGCAGAAAGAAGCTCAGATGCGCGGGCGACGCAGCCTTCACTTCGAACGATGTGGAAGTACACGACGAGTCGCAGAGGATGATCTGGTAACGGCCAGCTGCGCGCACATCGCTGGACTGAATCTTCAAGTCGCTTCCGAGACTCACAGCGCGCTTCAAAACGTGATCGGGCCCCACCAGATAGAAGGTGGCTTGCCCACTGCCCTCAAGGGGAATTGAAAAGCCTTGGCCGGCTTCGACCGCGGCAGGCACGCGCACTTCCGCAGCATTTGCCTCAGCCGGGAACACCGACCAGAACAACGCGCATGCCATGGCTAACCCGGCTAGGTGCTTGCAGAATGCAAAATTGAGGCGAGAAGTGCGCTTCTTGTTCATGGCCGGACCTAGTTACTCGACCGCGAGTAGTGATTGACGATGACGCGGTAATTCTTCAGCCGCGCCGCAATGTCGTCCGGAATGTCGACCGCGAACGGTACGGGCACCTGCGGCATGAGCGCCTTATCGACGTAACCATCCGACACCCAGATTACTTTCCCCAGATTGTCGTAGTAGGCTGCCAGAACCTGCGCGATATTGACGGGCCGGCCGCTTTGGTTCACCAACTCACCCTTCAATACGTTTCGACTCAATCCATCTTTGCTCACTGCCTGGTCGGTAACCGCGATCACCGGATCCGCGCTGGCCGGGACCAACAAGGCGCGCGCGTCCATGCGGACACTTTTGACCGCATCCATGCGCACGCCCGGAAAGTCGATGCGATAGGGCGAAACCTGCTTGGGCAAGAGTACGTGCGAAATCAAATCGAAGCTGCCCTCTTCCTCGATGGGCGAGCCGTCCGCTTTCAGCAGCGTCGCATTCACATTCAAGTACGCAGGAACGGTGTCTTCATTCTCGACTTCTCCGAGAATCACGACGCGGCCCGGACGCGAGATCGCATTCATGGATGTGATGCGTACCTTCGGCGAATCTACGTCCTGCGCTCCCCAGCTCTGCGAGTTGTTGCGACCAATCACGTCCCAACTCAAGTAGTTCACCGACACGACCTGCGGGGGCACGGTGGGGAATGCCGGCTTCGGCCATACCACGCGCCACACCGAACCATCCCGGCGCACGCGCACGTCCCGAACGTCATCGAGCGAGCCCAGCGCGCTCGACCATACCATCCGAACCCGGACCAGGCTTTGGTCGCCATCGGCGTGCAAAGGGGAAACGTCCGCGCTCTGCAGCGAGGAATAGGTGCGCAAACTTCCGTCGCTGCCTCCCATCTCGCGAGCGAACGACGCAAGATCCGTGCCGCTGCTGGGATCGAGCGCCGCGAAGGCCTGCTCGTAATTGTGAGACTGAATCTGGCTCATTAGAGCCTGCACGGCTTCTTCGGGCGTTGCCGCGGAGAACATCGCATGCTGCTTCATCCCTCCGGATTGCAGCCAGGAAAAGGCCAGCAGAACCGCGGTAGCCACGGCGAGAAAAGTAACCAGTCCCCACTTCATGAGCGCACCCCATCGGCATAGACGCTCTCGGGCGCTTCCTGGGGATACGCGATCGGTTCCTCTTCTTCATCGATCCGCCGCGGCTCTACCAACAACCACGCCAGCAGAATTGCGAGGAAGCTGCTGCCGATTGGCAGGATGCCCCAGATCAAGCCTTCCCACGGAGCGGGCACAGCGTCGGACGGAATGGTCCGAGCCGGCGGCGCATCGTCCTTGGACCACACCGTGATGGCGCCTGAGTCGTAGCTTTCAACCTGACGCCAGCCGCCGAACACCAACAGCGGTTCATAGAACGGATCGTGCACAAAAACGAACTTCAGTCCGTAGTGGTTGGCATGCTGGAGCATGGCGCGGAGGGAATCCATCCCGGCTACGCCGAAAAACTTCGCGCTGGTCAACTGGGCTGCGCCGTAACGCGTCATCTCTGGAAGCAGGCGGGCAGAGTTGTATTCGCCATCCACGCTGTTCGCGCTGGAATAGGTCCCCACCTTGGAGAGCGAATTGCCAAAGCCGAGCGTGAGATAGCGATACTGATCGTGGCCATCACGATTCAGGAATGAGACGACGGAATCCACATTTAGTGAACTGAACGTTCGAAAAGGACTCCACGTCAGCCAGCCCAAAGCCAGCGCCAGGCTGGCAACGGCGGCGATACTGACGCCGATTGCGCCGCGGCGTGGAAATCGGTCGATGAGCTGCTCCACTAACAATCCCACAATTGGCAGCGCTAGAACTGTCGCCCACAGCGTGAAGCGTTCGTAAGTAAGAATTTCGAAGGCCCGACCGAAGATCCAACGTGGAACCGGCGTTGTGCCACCCAGCGCGATCAGGAACGTCACCCAGAACGCCAGCAGCAGCACGCGCAGACGAGGATTCGAGGCGCCCTTGATTACGATGAAGGGCAAGGCCAGGATCAGAGCGCCATACGGCACAATGAAGTAATTCATGCCGTAGACCCAATTCATCAAGAAATTCGAACGGCTGGCGTGCGGGATCGGCATCTGCTCGATGGGATGCCGGATGATCGCGATCCAATACGGCAACAGAACGACCCCAACCCCCACGGCGACCACGGCGGCGAAAATGAACCCGCGCGCGAGGATTGCAGCACCGCTCGGTCCGTTCTCGCGTGCTTCATTCTCGCGCTCGCCGTCATACTCGTGCCGGTCGTACCCATGTCTGCCGTACCCGCGTCTGTCATACCATGCCAGCCACAGTACTGGCGCCGCAAAAAGGACGGAGCCAAAAATGAGCGTGACGTGATGAGCCGATGCGGCGGCCAGTGCGAGAGCAATCCCCTTCAGTAGCGATCGCCAGCTGGCCCAGAGGCACCACGAATAGAAATAAGGTAGCGCAAGAAAATACAGCGACGCTGACAACGTCGTCGGCAACTGCCCTGCCGAATAGACAAGAAACGCAATACTGCCGGCGAACACAGCCAATACCCCGGCATACCCGGCGGCACGGTCATCCACCCAGAGCCGCGCGAACCGGTAAGCGCCCACAGCCAGGAAAACGACCGCTGCCAACTGCACCAGCATGAAGCCCTCGGTAAGCCCGACGATATAGGAGAGCAGCGCAATCCATTGGTGACTCAGCGGAGGATACGTGGTCTGGGAGAAGCCCGCGAACCACTTTTCGTTCCAGGGATTAAACCAGTGATGCGCATAGTGCGACGCAAAGAAAATGTGCAAATTCGCGTCATAGGAAGTAGTCGCCGGCAGCTCCATTACGAGCAGGGGACCGTGAATCGCGAGCGCCAGCAAAATGATGGCGGCAACCGGAATCGGCCGTTGCCAAATGCTGGTCCCCGCGGGGAGCACAAAGGTTTTTTGACGTTCTCTCATTAGAGTCGAACCAGAGTCGAATCGCACTGTTTGTCGCAGCCTTCGATTCCCGGAGTCCGGGAAAGGTTGGCAGATATTCTTGGCAGGCGCCCCTCACCGCACGCAAAACTCCGCAACCACATCGGCAGGTACCTGCATCTGATGCCACGACGGAAGGGCAGGTGTACACCCTACCGCGGCCAGCCAGATCAGCAAGCCAGGAGTAGGAGGGGGAGCAGGGATGGTGCAATCAACATTCAGGGCATCGGTGTCGCTTTCGGTCCTGATTTTGGCCGTCACGGTTGTGGCCACTACTTGCGCTGCTCAAACTTTCGACGTAAACGGCCAGACTTCGTCTCCTGCGCCCGCTCCTTCGAAGAAGCAGGGCGCGCCGCCCGCAAGTAGTAGTAATAACGATACGGGGATGGGTTGGGGCGCGAGCATCGAAGTGGCGCGCGAGGCCCGAGCCGCGCAGACCGCGTTGCAGCACGGAGACGCCGGCGACGCAGCCATCCATGCCCAGCGCGCGGCGAAGGCTGCTCCACAGAATCCCGACCTCTGGTTTACGCTGGCCTATGCCGCGCGATTGAGCGGACAGTATTCCCTTTCCGTCGATTCCTATAAACGGGGCCTCGCCCTGAAACCCTCGTCCGTGGAGGGACTTTCGGGTCTGGCGCAAACCTATGCCCGCATGGGGCGCAATGCGGACGCGCAGCAGACCCTGGAACAAGTCCTGGCCGCGAATCCCAGGAGTGATTTGGATCTTCAGCTGGCCGGCGAACTGTTGCTTTCGAGCGATCCGAAACAGGCCATCGAATATCTGCGGCGCTCGGAAGCCGCTAAGGCCGCTCCGCGGACTGAACTTCTGCTGGCCCGCGCCTACCAGCGAACCGGAGATGCTGAGTCGGCCCACAATATGCTGGAGCGGGCGCGCCGTTCAGCTCCCACAAATCCGGAAGTGCTGCGGGCGGTTGCTTCGTACTATCGCGACACGGGCCAGTACGACCAATCAATTCGCATACTGGAAGACTTACATACAAAGGATGTGGGCACGCTCGCGGAACTTGGCTACTCCTACGCGCTGGCCGGAAATCCACAGGCGGCTGCGCGTAATTATGGCGCTGCGGCAAGCCGAGCGCCGAAGGATATTGATATCCAGCTCAATGCCGCGCAGGCCATGCTCAATGCCGGGGAGTTCGACAAAGCCACGGCTCTTCTGAACCAGGCCGCAACCCTGAATCCTCAACATTACCGCGTGTATGGCCTGCGGGGTCGGCTCTATGCGACCGAGCATAGGAATGAGGATGCAATCCGCGAATATGAGGCGGCGCTGCAGCACCTACCCGAGACCGTGCCCGAGGGAGTTCTTTATCCCATTGCGTTGCGCGTGGATCTCGCTCAGGTCTACCGCGACGCGGGAGACAACACGAACGCAGAACGCGTCACCAAGGACGCGACGACTGCGCTTGCTGCAATTGATGTGTCCGCCCCTGAACGGCCTGAGTTCTTGCGGCTGCGAGCGGCCACCGAAGTGGCGGCCGGGGATGTCGACGCCGCCGAAAAAGATCTGAAAGAGGCTCTTCAACTCGAGCCGCACAATGGCGTGTTACTGCTCAACTACGCCAATCTTCTTTGGAAGACGGAGCGCAAGGAAGAAGCCAGGAAGGTCTACCGCGAGGCCCTGACCATCGATTCAGCAAATGCTGGCGCCCTGGGCGCGCTCGGTTTCCTGTCGCGCGAAATGGGCGACTCTGAGGCCGCACGCACCTATTTTCTGGAATTCGCGAAGAAACATCCCGACGACTATGTGCCCTATCTGGCCCTGGGCGATTTATACAGCGCAAACCGTCAATTTCCCGAAGCGCAAGCCAGTTATGAGAAGGCTTTCCAGAAATCGCCGAACCATCCCTTGATTGTTTCCGGCGCCATGAATGCATCGCTCGAAGCTCACAAACCCGCCCAGGCCCATGAGTGGCTGCAGCACGCCTCTGAGACAGTGCGGCAGGATCCGCAGGTCATGCGGGAACAGGAACGGTACTTGACCATGACGGGCGACTACGCGGCCTCGGCGGATCTCGGCTACAAGGTGATCGAAAAACTGCCGAAGGATCGCGAAGCGGTCGACTACCTAGCTTATGACCTTCTGTTCCTCAAGCGTTTTGATGACGCGATGCAGATTGTAGACCGCTATCAACCCGTGTTCGACAATGATCGCGATCTTCCGTTGATTGCAGGCTATGTGCACGCCGACCATAAGGAGTATGAGGACGCCGTCCGCGAATTCACACACGCCTTGAAGATCGAGCCCAACATGGCTGTCGGTTATATGAATCGAGGCTATGTATATAACGACATGCGCCTGGCCTCGAAAGCGGAACAGGATTTCCGCAAGGCCCTGGCGCTGAATCCGCAGTACGGCGAAGCGCACCTCGGCTTGGCTTATGCGCTGCTGCAGCTGCGGCGTTCCACGGCGGCGCTGAAAGAAGCGGAAATCGCCAGCCGCTTACTTCCTGAGTCGGAGAGTCTGCATCTGGTCAAGGCCGAGGGCTATCGCCAGCGCGCCATGCTGGCACCCGCGGAAAGCGAATACCGCAAAGCTTTGAAGCTGAATCCGAATAATGCGACTTCGTACATTGCGCTCGCCGACGTGCTATACCGTGGACATAAGTTTGCGAACGCCGCGGACACTCTAAACACCGCCCTCTCGGTCTCGCCAGACGACCCAGTCATTTATGCGCAGCTGGCAAGATGCTACGCCCAGCTCGGCCGGCAGTCTGACGCCATGCAGGCGATTGCTTCTGCAGAGCGCGCTGCCGGCAAGGATTACAAAATTCTTTTGGTGACCGCGGACGTCCTCCGCATTCTGGGCCATCGCGACCAGGCCATGACCCGGTACACGGAGGCGCTGGAAAGTTCCGACGAAGATCGTCTTCAGGTCCGGCTTGCCCTGGGCCGGTTGTTTGCGGAAGAAGGCAAAACGGCTGACGCCCAGCAACAAGTGGCTTTGGGATTTGCCGAGGCTAGAGTGGCCCCCGTCGATGTCACATCCGCGGAAGACTACTTGAATGCAGCCGACGTTCTGATGAGCATCCACCAGTATCCGCTGGCGCAGCAGATGTATGGTCGTGCGCAAGCGCTGGGAGCCGATGACGCTGCCGTCGCCGTGGGCATGGCAAATGCGTCTCTGGCCCTGGGCGACACTCGCAGCGCCGAATTGCAATTGGCCAGCCTGCATGACGACCCAGATACCAAGAATAACTATGAATTTCTGGTCGCCCAGGCCAACGTTTACCGGCAGCGGGGCGAGGAAAATCGGGCGCTAGCGACCTTCAACCTGGCCAGTCAACAGGATGCCCAGGACCCGGCGATCCGCGCTGCGGAAGTCGAACTGGCTGAAGACGAAGGGCGGCCCATTACCGACCGCATCGGCATGGGCGCCGGGGCGCGCGTAAACGCGCTGTTCGAAGATGAAAACATTTATCAACTGGACGCACGATTGCTCGGCGTGCAAAACAGTCCAACTTTGCTTCCACCTCCGCGGCGGTCGATCGAGACCTTCGTCGATTCGCGCTTTCGATTCCGGCCGGATTCGCAGTTCCCGATTCAAGGATTTGTCGCGGAACGCAACGCTCAGGGCGCCTTCTCATTTCCGAGCGAGCTTCTAATCCAGGATCGCAATACTTTCGACACCATATTCAATATTTCCGTGGCGCCGACTGTGCAACTTGGCTCCGTAAAGCTGAACATTATTCCCGGACTGCAGTACACCGTCCGGCGCGATACTCTGGCGCCCACGGCCATGAATCAGAATCTGTTTCGCCAGTTCCTTTATCTGTCCACCAGTTCGATCGGCAATTGGCTCTCGCTCTCCGGCAATTTGATTCGAGAAGCGGGTCCATTCACAGATCAGGATCTGCACTCCCGGCAATTTTCTGGTGGTCTTGATTTTCGTGTAGGCCGGCCGTGGGGCAACACTGCGCTGCTGAGCGGTTACAACGCAGTTGATCTGCTCTACGGACCAGCGGTCTATGAGTACTATCAGACGATTTCCTATGCCGGCCTGGAACATCGCTTCAATTCCCGCATCCGCGCCTCAGCAGTGGCGGAGTTCCTGCGCGCCTGGCGGGTCGTCGGCAATGATTATGCGATCGCGCAAACCCTGCGTCCACGCTTCGGACTGGACGCACAGTTCAAATCGCACTGGACGCTTTCGGCCACCGGAGCCTGGTCTTCAGGACGCAGCTTTCACGCGTACGACAATGTGAGCTCGAGTGTCCTGATCTCTTACACGCGCGATCGGGGCTGGGGCAGAGAAAGCTCGGAAACGGCAGTCGCTTATCCCTTGAGATTTTCTTTCGGCATGCAAGAGCAGAGTTTTTACGACTTTCCCGGACACGCGCATACCCAGGTGGTCCCGGAGGCGCAGTTCACTTTTTGAGGGACTGCTTCCGCATGAGCAACCTGCCCGAGGGCCGCGATTCTGTTATGAGGATGCCTGCAGAAATGCAAGCGATGGCAGAACCGGGTCACGGCGAGGCATCGCGTCAACGCGTGGTGCGCGGCAGCGCCATCTTGTTGCTGAGCACTGGATTGGTAGCCGCAACGAACCTGCTTTACAACATCCTGATCGCGCGGATGTTGGGCGCTTCGAGCTTCGGCCACGCCTCAGCCCTGTATACGCTGCTGATGATGGTGACGGCCATCACTTTATCGTTTCAAATCATCAGTTCAAAATTTATTGCCCGCAGTTCAGAAACCCCGGTCCGGGCGCAAATCTATGCCAGCATGCTGCGTCGAGCCTGGCAGGCGGGCCTGGTCATCGCCCTACTGGTTGCGGCGGGCAGCGCCTATCTCAAGTCCTATTTCAACCTGCCCGCCCAACATGATCTTGTGTTGCTGGCCATCGCCGCCGGAGTGTATATCCCGCTGGGCGTGCGTCGCGGAAAAATGCAGGGTTGTTACAACTTTAGCGGCCTCGCCGTCAATGTTGTCGTCGAAGTGGCGGTTAAGTTGGGCGGGGCTCTATTGTTCCTGTATTGCGGGATGGGCGTCACCGGTGTAATGACGGCTGTGTTGCTCTCCATTGTCGCCGCGTATCTCATCGGCAAACCCGAAGCCGAGTACCGGGGCGTTGCGCGTCTGATTAAGATCGCCCCTTTCGGCGAGGGCATGCAGGCCATTCTGTACTTTATTGGCCAAGTAGTTCTGAGCAACCTTGACATCCTGTTGGTGAAGCACTTCTTCCCCCCGGCGGAAGCAGGAATCTACGCGGCCGTGGCTCTCGTGGGGCGCGTGGTCTTCATGTTGTCGTGGTCGGTAGTGAGCAGCATGTTTCCCGTGTCGGCCAGGCATGCGCATCGCCCCGGGGGACACTCGGTTTTGTATACCGCATTGCTGCTCGTCGGAACTCTCACTTCCGCATTCATCGCGGCGATTGCACTGGCGCCGCCCGCCCTATGGACCATGCTCCTGGGTAAAGCGTTTCTGCTGGGCACGACAGCATCTTTTTCTCCGCTGTTGACGGAGTATGCGGTCATGACGGGTGTCTACTGCATTGCAGTCGTGATCATGATGTACGAGATCTCACGACGCATCGGCACAGCAGCATGGGTGCAGTTGGGCGCGAGCGCCATCCTGGCGGGGGCAATCTGGCGCTATCACGCTTCCCTGTCTCAAGTTATTCTGGTGCAGGTGTTCGTGATGTGCGGGCTGCTCGTGGTCGTCACCATCCCGCTCTTCTTCGAGAAAACCGAGGCGGCCGAAATTTCTTCTCCGGAGCTTTCTTTTTCTGAACTTTCTTCTTCCGAGCTCTCTTCTTCCGGACTTTCTTCTTCTGAGCTTTCTGACGCAACTGCGGAACCGTTGCGCCGTCTACGCCCCGTGCCGGAGGAGGAAATTGTTACGGAGTTCCTGCGGGGCGAGTTCTATCATCCCGAGTTCGATCCCTATCGCCGGGACTTCCAGCATATTGTTGATCATCCCGATCTCGACCATCCGCATGAAAATTTCATTCGCCGCGCGCTGCTGTTCCGCCGCCGCGGGCGCTTGTGGCGCGAATTGCCTCCCGGTACCGAGTGGTGGGAGATTGAGCTGACTCCGCGCGACATGGCGCGCCTGCGCTCATTTCCACGCAACGAGTGGAAACGCTTTACAGGTGGCGGATTTGACTTGACGGAAATGGTGGGCCGCATCGAGGCGGAACGGGCCCGCGGGCAGCAGAGCCGCTTCCTTACCAAGATCGATGAGATCGCCAGCGATCTTCGCGGGAGCCAGGTACCGGACGCGGTGTTGCTGATCGGCATCGACCAGTATCAGCCGCTGACGATTATCGAGGGAAATCACCGCATGGCGGCAGCCCTGCTGACGATGCCGGAATCGGCGCACCGCCGCTTCCGTTTCTATTGCGGGTTCTCTCCCAACATGAACTTGTGTTGCTGGCACAAGACCGATCTGCACAGCCTCGCGCGCTATGCCCGGCATACCCTCCGTTACATGTTTAGCGACGGGGATTACTTCATATCGCGAACCCTGAAGGAAAAACTCGCCGAGATTCAGACGTCCTAAAAGTTCCCAGAAGAACCCTCAGCCAATCATTTCGACAGATTCGCGGCGACGAGATTTAGGGAGTGTGCGACAGGACCGTGACGGCGCGAACATTGTAGCGTTCTCCGTCAAACTCGGCGTGAATCGTAACATCAGTGCCTTCCCGCAAAAGACTGCGACTGTTGGAATCCAGAGAACTGATGGCGAGTTCCCGAACGCTTTGGTCGGTATCGTTGGATAAGGCCAGAACGCCCGAGCGCAAGTCCACGGCCACAATTCGCCCCGCAAACACAAATGAATTCCCACGTTCCGCTAGAATCTCGATCCGGTTCGCCATGTCGCTTCCCGTGCTGTCGGCTCCATGCTTTGACGCGTTCTGCGCGGGCGAGAACCAGACCTGCACCAGCATGCCCGGAGACAAGGTCTCCACAGCTGCCGGCTTGCCCTGATTGACGACCGTCGTGCCAGGCGTAATCCGCAGCGCAACATTTTTCGGGCTCATGGGATCGCGAACAGTAAGCAGAAACTTAGCTGCGTCGTATCGCACGACCTGCCCATTCAATTCAACCGGATTGAAGGTTCCAGTTCGCACGGAGCGGGCAAACAGTTTCCCATCGTTGATCACAGTGTCGACCGACACGACGGATCCAACGGGAAGAGCAATCAAACCCCGGCTCGCATTCTCGGCAAGAAGCTGCGTTCGAGGGTCGAATGCGATTCGAACGTCGCCCCCACCAAAGGCATGAATCAGCAGCTGATCGTGAATGGGATCCAACCGCTTCAGCACGCCGCGCACCAAGCCCACCTTGCCGGCTTCAACGCGTGCTGGTGGACCGTCTGCGAGCAAAGCTGTTGGCCGTGCCGGCGCGTCCGCCGACGGCGGCAGAGCCGTGGTCGCGGGTGCAGCCGACGGTGTAGCCGCAGATGTAGCCTGCGATGCCGCCGGGCGGCTGGCGGCAGGTGTGGCATCCTGCGCCCGTGCTCCATTGGCTAAGGAACAGCCCGCCACTAAGACTATCGCCCAAACGAATTTTGCCATCGTCGCCCCTTTTCCCCGTTCCCAAGTTTTTGACCGTTTTTCACCGTCCCTTAGATGCCAAAGGATGCGATCCCGGGTGGGTTGTCGGCATCAGGTATTTACTGTAGTCAACCGAACCGCGCTTTCAGTCATCATAGTGTCGGTCGGATAAAGCGGCGCCACCAACTAGAGCCTTCTACGAAATGAACCTACATAAGCTAAGAAAACTCGTTGCGATTCCGGCCGCTCTGGCGGTGCAGCTTCTCGTTGGGACGAGCTCCGGGTTTGCGGGCGATTTGAAGATCCCGATCCCGCAACGGAGCGTCTCCACGCCCAGCCAGAAGCTGAACCGTGAAGGGGTTTCCCAGCTCAAGCGCGGACACCAGGAGAAAGCCAAGCAGCTCTTCTACAAGGCCTATCTGCTGGATCCAAACGATCCTTTCACTTTGAATAATCTCGGCTATGTCGCCGAATTGGAAGGCGACGCCGATCGGGCCCTCCGCTACTATGCCTTGGCCGCGCGGGACCATACGGATGCGGTAATCGACATGTCCAGCGAGGCAGCGCTCAAAGGCAAGCCCTTGGATTCCGCATTTCAGCGCGTGGAGGGGTCCGACCAGGAAATCAGCAAGCTCAACGAGCGCGCGATTGTGCTGCTCGAACAAGGGCAGGTGTTTGAAGCGCGGAACCTGCTGCAGTCCGCCCTGCCGCGCCATCCAAACGATCCGTTTTTGCTGAACAATCTAGGCTATGCGCTCGAAGCCGTAGGGGATAACGAGGGAGCGCTGCGATGTTACTCCCAAGCCGCGAGCCTGCATTCAACCCAACGAGTCGTGGTGACTCCGCGCGCGAAGTGGCGCGGCCGGCCAATCAGCGAAGTAGCTGGGGGAAACGCGCTTGCCCTCAGCCAGCAGATTGCCCGCGGTGAAGGAGTCGAGGCCGCGACCGCTCGCCTGAATCTGCGTGGAGTGGCGGCGCTCAACGACAATAACCCGTCGGCCGCGCGCGAGTTTTTTCTGCAGGCTTACAAGCAAGACGCGGAAAATTCGTTCACCCTGAATAATCTGGGCTATGTCGCCGAGCTGGCGGGCGATCGGGAGAGCGCCGAAATGTATTACGAGGCCGCCCGCTCGGGACGAGATGCGAACGATCGAGTGAGCTACGCCACGCGTCGTGACGCGGAGGGACAGAAGATCGATCAGGTTGCCGACACGAACCAATCAGACGTGGACTCCACACTAAGGGCAATTCAGGCGGTGAAGCGGCGGTCTCAAAGACCCATCGAACTCAAGCGGCGTGACGGGATCTCGGCAGCCGGTGAAGCGGTCGCTGCACCCAATGAAAATGAACAGGACGAACGAAATGCAACGCCCGTGCCTCCCGTAGGAGTGCAGGCTCCAACTCTTCCTACCCTGCCGCCTCCGACTTCCGAACAGGAACGGAATACGGCGCCCAGACCGCAGTCGCCGGATAACTCGCCGCAAAGCTCGCCAACTCAAGCTCCGCAGTCCTAGACTTGCAAACACCGAACCGCGGCCCAAAGCTCCAGATCAGAAATAGAAATTAATAAGCGGAGATAGGAAACTACTTGAGGATTGTGGCGGCTTTCCTCCGTAAGGGTCAGCGTAGTGGTGTCAGCGCCAAGGTTCCGCAGAGTCGGCTACGCGTGGGCGGAATTGATGTTGGCAATCTCGTCTTCGTCCTGCCATTTCTGAATTCTCTCGCCCACGGTGCGACACAGTTCGTCCGTCCCTAGGGACTGCCCGTCGACACGATTGCCCCTCCCGGAATTGACCGCCACGCCGCAGGCTGGCCGCTAACTGTAGGGTCTTGACTCGCTCGTGCTGGCGGAAAGAGCGGATATACTCCCGCACCACCCGCGGCATGCTCATGTCGACTCCGGCTGCGTAGCTTTTCCAGGCCATCTCTTTCAACTCGTCCGGAGAATTCAAAGCCAGGAGCAACTGCTCGACCAGGCTGTCTACATCGCCCGGTGTGAAAAAGCGCATGGCAATCCCTTCATGGTCGGCGAGATCGCGAAAGTCCTGAATGCCTGAAGCAATAACCGGGACCCCGTACTGCGCTGCAAGGTGAGCCACACCACTGGAGCCGGCCGAGGACGTGTAAGGCATTACTGCCAGGCTGGCGTCACGGAACAGGTCGGGGATCGCATTCTCCGCCACGTAACCCAGAAAGCGAATGCGATCACCCGCATGGCGATCCGCCATCGACTGTACATAACCGGCAGTTTTAGGGTGATCGCCGCCGCCGATTATCAGTCGTACATCGGGAATAGTTTTTGCAACACGATTGAACGCCTCGATCAGCAACTCGAGACGCTTGTAAGTTCCCCACTTTCCAAACGCAAGAATATTGTGAGTCGGATTTCCACGGCGCGTAAGGTCCGGAGGATCCGGTCTCCCAGCGAAGATGCCGTGCGACCGCGCACTCACGCGGCCGCGCTTGTACTTCTCTTCCAGAGTCCGACGGTAGGCCGGCATCAGTACGGAGATCGAGTTCGCGCTCAGGAGCAGATGCGTGGCCAGCCAGCCTCCTATGCGGTAAAGGCGGGGCGAGCTGACGGCGGCATCCTCCAAGTTGACGGTTTCGAATAGCTGATGCAGCGTAACGTGCGAGTACATTCCGCTGAGTCGCGCCGCAGCCGGCGTCACCAGGCCGAGCACAGCCGAAAGCGGACGAGAGCCAAAGCTGGCGAAACCCAGATTGAACCAGGCTACGTCCGGCTTGACCCTCCGAAGCGCGCGCACAAGAGTCGCCAGGTTGCCGTGCTTCTCGAAACCCCAGCAGCGAACGACGTTGAAGCTGGGCAGTTCATCGGACGGTGTTGGGAGATAGTCTCCCAACACCGTCAGATCAACGCACGGTTCCTGCCGGAGTTGCTCGGCCACGTGGTAGCCATACTCATTCAGAGCATGGCGACTCGGAGGAAACGAAGTGATGAGTGCAATCTTCACGGTTCACTACGCAACACGAGGTCGCGAGACAGCCGGCCCAGAAGATGCAAATAGTGCCAGGCGACAGTCGCACTGGCCTTGCTGGTACCCGCGTGGCGAAGACCGAAGTTATACGCAACTTCCTTCGCAGTGCGGATCCGTCCACGGACCAGGATTTCAAGCAGCAGTTTGAATCCCGTGGTCTGGAAGGTCAGTCCCTCGATGCAGCGGCGGTGGATCATGAAAAAGCCCGACATCGGGTCGGTGACTCCAAGATTTTTCTTGGAAATCAGGGGCGCTGCTGCCAGCGTGCTCAGTTTTGAAACGGCGGCCCGCAGCACGTTCCAGCCTTTGACTCCATTGCTCCGGGCGTAACGGCTGGCGACGGCGATGTCAGCTTGCTCGGCCGCATTCAAGAGTTCAGGCAGCAGTTCAGGGGGATGTTGCAGGTCAGCATCAATCACACCAAGCAGGTTCGCTCGGGATTGACTCCAGCCGTACAACACCGCCCCTGCCAAGCCGCGCTCTCCGGCACGCATGAGGAGGCGAACCCGTGGATCTTGTTTGCTCCACTGACGAACCTGTTCTACCGTTCCGTCGGTGCTTCCGTCATCGACTACAACGACCTCGCAATCGTATTGTGTCCCGCTCAGTGCATCGGTAACCTGGCTGAGCAACCTGTTGATGTTTCCCGCTTCATTCAACGTCGGGACGACCAGTGCTAGAGTCTTTTCAGAAAACCCAGGAATCATTCAAGGCCTCGCTTTCGGTAACGCTCAAGCCTTGGATGGAGCCTAGACGCTGGCTGTTGGGTAGTTTTGCACCCTACAGGAACTTTGTGGATCGACTACTGCGGTACCCGGAGGAACCTCAGGCTTTTCCCCAGGCAAGGAGCCGTCTACGAGCCCTGAGCGGCGGAGATGGCTGGAAATTTCATTTCTCATATCATCTGCGCTGCCGTCGGAAATAACGATCAGTTCCGGAACCAGTTCCCGGAGCAGCAGAAAATTCAGGCGATTCCGATGCACGAACTCCAAAGGGTATTCCGG
Source organism: uncultured Acidobacteriota bacterium (assembly GCA_963758005.1). GTDB lineage: Bacteria > Acidobacteriota > Terriglobia > Terriglobales > Acidobacteriaceae > Sulfotelmatobacter. The sequence continues at coordinate 155,554 of CAVWTR010000012.1, read as the reverse complement.
CTTCCTCGCAAATGCCGCATCGGGCGAGGCGTCGAGGACAAAAGCCAGGTCGGGAACGGGAGTCCGCTGCAGCAGCATCCTGGCGTAGCTGCGGGCCGCAAAGGATAGCGAATAGATATTCGCGATTTGGTCGTAAATATAACGATCAAAAATTACGACGTCAGCGTTTCTGATCAATTCATCGTCCAGCAAGCGGTGCAGCCGGGCAGCATCCAGCACGTACAGTCCCGCCCGAGCTGCACTCAGATACCATTTCCTGATGTGTTTATTATTTCTGGGGACGAGTCGACGCTCAGGCATCGGAACGGCGTCCCCCGAGTCGGCCGACCGTTGCCCGACTTCCCCCCGCAGATTCGACCAGACTGCAACGTTGTCCCAGAAACTAAGGCGCACCACGCGCAGGCCCTGTTTCTGCAGGCACGACGATAGGTGTTCGATTTGGGTTGTCTTTCCCGCTCCGTCGATGCCGGAGAAAGTAATCACAAACGGACGAGCGGCGCTGGCCAGTGAATCGGTTTTGTCGAGAGCCATTGGTTGAGGACTCCGTACTTTCAAGCTCCGTGTTTCATACTTCGTGTTTCGTGTTTCGTGCTTCGTGCTTCATGGTCTGTGGCAACTTACGGACGAGCGGCGGCGGCTGACGCACCAGGCGGCCGCGTCGGACTCCTCTCCGACAAAGCGACAGCGGAACCCACGGCAATTCCCGCACCGGCCACCAACCCAAGCTTGATCAGTAATGATCGATGACCGTGCTGACGCACGGGTGCCACCGCTGCGCCCACAGGCTGCGCCACTGGAGACCCTTTCACATTGGCGGCCTTCGCTCCAGCGGCTCCTGAAGGCGCGGTTGCAGGCTGCTGGCCCTGCGGCTCCGGAGCAGTCTGAGATTGCGGGGCATCCGGCAAAGAATCATCCGTCTTCTGCCCGGCTGTGCTGGACTGACTGGATTGGGACTGGCTGGACTGCAGAGGATTTGCCCAAAGCGCCGTCTCGCTCGAAAACAGAAAAGCGCTGGACAACGTGGCGATCAAGAAGCCTCTTGAATATCTGCAACCTGTCTGATTCATTTAGACACTCCAGGGTATTCACTCCAGGGATTTTGAGACTGGTTCGCACGGAAATCTTCAGAGCCGCTCGCCGCCATGGTTTTTGAATAGGCAGGCGAGCAGATAAGCACCTCTTCGACTGAACTGAAGACGGGCACAAGCGAAGCGATGCGGGTTACTTCCAGAAGCACCCGGTTGACGCGAGAGCCCGCGGCCAACAGCACCTGCGTATCGCGGCCCGCCACCTCGGCCACGCATTCCAGCACCAGATCGATGTCATCGTGATTGAGGGGGCTGCAGCCGGTGAAATCCACGATCACTGGAGGCCCGGAAGCCCGCAGCGCACGCAGAAAGTCCTTCCGCATGGCACGTCCGCCCGCGGACTTAGACCCGCTGGGAAACGACAGTATGGTCGGGGCAGAGGACGTCACAGTTTCACCTGGAGCCACGGTTGCGACGCGGTTGAGTATCGCGCCGAGTTGAAAGCAGAAACGCTGCCCGCCCAGGAGAAAGCATCTGTTTCTCTGGATGTTTTTCGACGCGACTCACGCCGCTCAATTTTTTTCCCCAACCCTGCTGGCTCCAGGTCGGCAACCGTGCCCCACCTCAGATCTTCCAGATGTCGGCCGTCGACTAACTGATGCCGAATTAGAAGGCCCGGCGCAAGATAGGTACTTGGCAGAACCGTGGATCGCTCCACCGTGGTTCCACAGTCCACCACACAATCGTGCTCCACCGACGCGAACGGGCCGATAGTTGCGCCGGCACGGACCGTGGCGCGATCTCCGATATAAATTGGCCCGATGAGTCGTACCGACGCCGCGAGTTTCACACCTTCCCCGATCCACACTTGATCACGAATCTGGGTCCCGAGAGGTCGCATGGCGCAAGCCGCAGTCAGGCCATCTCTAACCAGTTCCTGTCTTTCCCGCGCGGACCAAATGCGCTTGGCATAGCCGCGGAATTGATAGGGACTGCGCCCGCCGCTGCCGGGAATTGAAGCACCGGCGGCTAGAGAACCGGAACATGTATGCTGCTCACCGGAGCCGCCCAGCGCGAGACGATCGAGCAGGCAGACTCCCAGCTGCCCTCGCGCGTCATGGGCCTCGGTTACTGGATTTCGGCTCTCGCAATGAAAGCGAAGTAAGTCGGCGAGATCCATCTCCGCATACGACTTCAGCTTGATCACAAAAAGTCGTTCCACTCCCTGACGGGCGAACTCGGCCATCTCGGAAGAGTGCATGCCTCCGTCGCTGGCACTCGCAGTAAGCCAAACGCTTCCCACTCCCAGCTTGTGGACTAGCTCCATCCACGAACGCAGGATGTCATTGCCGAGTATCGGCATTCGGGAAGAATAAAACGGTCGCGAATTTTTCGAAGCCGAAACGACGTGAGGTTTAGTTTGAGTAAGATCGATCGGCGCGAGACTCATCGCCGCGAGGTCTTCCTTGGCCGGCATCACCACCACTGCACCCAACTCCACGGCTTACTTCCTTTCCGACTTCGCGTTGGCTGCCTGAGAACTGCGAGGCATGTCCAGACTTGGCCTCGCGGCTCAGCACAGTTAAGGTGTCGTTGAGATGACACCCATGCAGCGGAAAGATGTCTATGAGAGTGGAAATGCGGGATCGCGGTGAGGTAACTACAGGGAAAGCTTTAGCGGAGCCGCGATCTACAGGAAACCCTGTAGTCAGGCGCCTCTACAGGAAATCCTGTAGATGACATGCTGGGGAGTTTACTGCTGGTTTATGAACTTCCGATTTGCAATTTGAAGAAATTTTCGTTGAGTCGAACAATCGATCTGAGTAAGATTCACATAATCCATCCGCTAAATCCTGTAGGACTTTTGCGTTTTTAACCCTAGGACCGGAGCATTTTCAATGAGAAAGTTGACCCTGCTGCTAGTACTCTGTTCGGCAACTCTGACCTTCGCCGGCGTTTCGGTTACCGCACCCGCGAACGGAAGCACGGTGAGTTCAACGGTTCAGTATGTGGCGTCCGCCACTACGTCTTGCACAAAAGGCGTCTCCGCCATGGGAATCTATACGGGTCCCAATCAGCTCGTATACACAATTTCAGGTGCTAAGATCAATACCCTGCTGACCCTGAACCCCGGCGTGTATAACACCACCGTGGAAGAATGGGACAACTGCGGCGGAGCCTCAACAACTCCAGTCACCATCACGGTGGGAAGCGGTGGCGGCAGTGGAGTAACTGTGACTGCCCCGCAGAAAAACAGCACCGTGAGCTCGACGGTGCAGTATGTGGCGTCGGCGACGTCCGCTTGCTCAAAAGGCATCTCGGCAATGGGAATCTATGCAACGCCCGGCCAGCTTGTCTACTCGACCTCAGGCTCGCAGATCAATACGACGCTTACATTCAGCCCTGGAACTTACGACACGGTTGTGCAGGAGTGGGACAACTGCGGCGGATCTGCAACCGCTCCGGTTACGATCACAGTAGGTGGCGGCTCCACCACTTCCGGTGCCTTTACCAACCTTCAGTCACAGGCAGGATGGGCCGGATACGCCCTGTTGCCCCCGCTCTACGAGATCTGCGCTACCTGCGTACCTTCAGGCCCGCAGGCCACCTGGTCGATGACCCAGGGTATTTCGTCGCCTTCGCTCAGCGGAGCCTCTTCGCTCATGAGCATCGGTGGAGATACTGTCTACTCCGATATCCTGTGGAACAACCATCTGATCGGCAATTTCTCTTCGCAGGGCATGCCCGATACTAACCATACGATCGTGCCCAACCTCTACAATTTCACCTACGATGTTTATTTTTACGTCGAAAACCCGGGTGTTTCTCAGGCGCTGGAGTTCGACATCAATGAGTTCGTTGATGGCTACTCCTTCATTTGGGGACATGAATGCCGGATCGCTGGGGGCAACGAGTGGGACATCTGGGACAATCCCAGTCAAACGTGGCATCCGACCGGCGTCGCCTGCAATCCGGTGGCGAATGCCTGGAACCACCTCACTCTTCAGGCGCAGCGCACCACCAGCAATCAACTCGTGTTCCAGTCGATCACACTCAATGGCGTGACTTCGACCCTCAACTACTACGAAAATCCCACGACGACGACTTGGTATGGCGTGACCGTCAACTATCAGCAGGACGGAAACTACGTGCAGACGCCCTATTCGGTCTGGCTCGACAAAATGACCTTCTCCTACTGGTAGAAATCGATCCCAAACGGCCGCTCGACCGGGCGGCCGTTTGGGATGATTGCTAAGGAGTGACGGTAAAACTCTGCGAAATCTGTGCTTTTTGTCGACTGATTCGGGTAAGTGCAGAGCGAGGCTGGCAGCCGGCATCGCCTAAGCGTCTCTCTCTCTTGTACGTGAAATCCGAAACAACCCTATCGCCCAGCACTTCATCTGATGCAGTTCGGAGGCACTAGCGAATGGGTGCAAGTCGATGCGGCAAGTCGCTTAAGGGGAGCGTGCAACTCCTGGTATGCTTGCTGACTCTTGCCTGGGTGAGTTCGGCCCAGAGCTCAAGCCCTCCTTCTGCGTCGCCAGCGCCAAGTAGTCCGCAGGAACCCCAAACATCCGCGCCCCAGCCCCCGGCCCAGGATGACGACTCCGGCGGCTTCGTCTTTAAGAAAGAAGTAGAAGAGGTTATTTTGCATGCAACCGTCGTGGATGATCAGAACCGCCTGATCACGGGCCTCTCCCGCGACAACTTTAAAGTGTACGAAGATAACAAGCCCCAGCAGCTGACTTCCTTCCGCAAGGAGCGGGTCCCGGTCGCACTGGGAATTCTGATCGACAACTCGGGCTCAATGTTGCCCAAGCGCGCAAAGGTAAACGAGGCGGCCCTGCAACTGGTCGACGCAAGCCAGCGGGAAGATCGCGTCTTCGTCGTCAACTTCGGTGAGGACGCATTTCTCGACCAGGACTATACCGAGGACGTCGGCAAACTGAAGGCAGCTCTGCAGCACGTGGAGACTCGAGGCAGCACTGCCCTGTATGACGCGGTGATTGGCGCCGTCGATCATCTCAACAAGACTTCCCCTCTGCAGAAGAAAGTTCTACTGGTCGTGACAGATGGGCAGGATAACGCCAGCCAGGCTACGTTTGAGGAGGTTCTACGCAAGTTGCAATCGAAGAACGGGCCGGTCCTCTACACTATCGCGCTGGAACAGAACGAGCGTCGGGATGACAGTAATCGGCAATCCTTGCGTGCTCTCTCCGAACAAACCGGAGGCACAGCGTTTTTCCCTTCGAGCTTAGACGAAGTCCAATCGATCGCAAGCGCGATTGCGCAAGACATTCGGAGTCAATACATAATCGGCTACCGCTCTTCGAATTCACACGCAGTGGGAACCTACCACTCGATTCAGGTTCAGGCACTCGACGGATCCGCTCGCCTGCACGTCGCAACCCGCACCGGATATTACTCAGGAAATCTCGGGAACGCGGACTCGCACTAAAATCCGTCTTAACCTACATGTCTTAACCTACATTAAGATGATTCTTCCAAGGGACGGACGCTCTGCCGCCCCCCGAGGTTACCGCGTGTGAGTCTCTATAAGTTTATCCAGTTCGGCAAGGAGCGGTTTCTGGTCGGCGCCGAAAGCTCGAACCACTTCCGCCATCAGCGCGGCTTGTTCCGGCTTCCCTACCCGGTAGTATGCGTCGCATAGCAGGAACAGCGCGTGGGGATCGGCCGTGCGGGACTTTTCGAGATAGTCGATCGTCTCTGGCCAGCGTTGCTGCTGATATCGAATGCCGCCCATTCCGATCAAGGCAAGCGTCTCCGTGGAATCGAGTGCAAGCGCGGACTGGAAGGAATTCTCAGCTGCCGAGGCGTCCCCACCAGAGAGCTGCACCATTCCGAGGTAGGCCGCGATGCGCGCTGACTTGGGAGCCTGGCTCCGAGCAACGGTGAGCACGCGCTTTGCGTCATCGTTTCTTCCCAGGCTGTAGTACATGGTTCCAAGAAGATAGTGCGGCTCCTCGTGGCCGGGTCCATCTCCGGCCGGTAATTTTGCCAGCAGTTTTAGCGCGTCCTGCTCCTGGTTGGCTTCGAGCAAAGGCTTCGCCTGCTTCCACGCTTGTTGCTCCTCTGAGCCCTGCAGTTGACCAGAGGTGTCGACGCGATCGGACATCGCTTCAAAAAGCCTGGTTTCCTCCTGCGCCTCCTTGGTTCGCCCAAGTTGGCGGAAGGCCTTGGCAAGCTGGAAGTGCGCCCGGATGACGGAGGGATCCAGAACGATCGCACGCTGCAAGGGAGCGATGGCAACTTCGAACGCTCCTAATTCCACATACGCTCGCCCGAGCCCATAGAATGCCGGCCCTTTTTCGTAATGATGGGTCGTCGCGTACGAGTAAAAGTCTCGCGCCTTCCCCCAGTCGCCGAGGTTTGCCCAGGACTCAGCGAGATAAAACGCCGCCTCGCCGTTGCCAGGATCTCTTTTTAACGCCGCCTCGAAATCGGGAATGGCCGACTGATAATCGGTTAAATCGAAGTGCGTCCGAGCGACGTCGAAATCAACGCGAGGCAGCATGGGATCGAGCCGCCGCGCCTTCTCCATCCACGCAAGCCCTTCCTTGCGGCTCTCGATATTGACGATCAGGTATTCTCCATATCTCTGGCAGACCTGTGCATCTTCGGGCGCGAAAGTGGCGGCCATAGCCATGGTTTGACGGGCACGATCCACATCCGCCTCCATGAAGAAGGCTTCGGCAAGGTAGTACAGAACTTTGACCGAGCCGGGCCTGGCATTGATGCTGCTTCTCAAGTTCTCGACCGCCTGGGGCCACTTCCGCTCGCGGAAAAATACCGTCCCCAATCCGAAGCGAAGATCGGGATCGTCCGGCGAAGTGCGGAGCGCCTGTTCGTAAAGACTTTGGGCTTCGGTCAAACGACCCGAGGCAACGAGCTGTGCTCCGCGTTTCATAACCGCGGCCACATCAGGACGTGCTTGTCCCCATGCCAAGTTCGACAACAGAAGGTTTGACAACAAGAGGTTCGACAACAAGAAAAGCAGGGGCAGGTTTTTCATTCGATTCAACATTGCCATGCTTCCAATGCCTCAACCAGACCAACGTGCGGTTTGCGCGAGTCCGCTCGATTGATCGATGATAAGCCATGCGCCAATGCATACTCATCCTGGCCGCCGTCGCGGCGCTTCTCCCGGGATCCGATTCGACCAGTTCTCCGGGGATTCGGTTTGAAGAAATCGCGGCCCGCTCCGGACTCAATTTCACGACCAATGGTTCACCCACCCCGAACAAGAATCAGATAGAAACCATGATCGCGGGGGTTGCCCTGCTGGACTATGACGGAGACGGATATCTCGATGTTTATCTTGTGAACGGAGCGTCCATCCCCTCGCTCAAGAAAGAATCGCCAGCCTATTGGAATCGTTTGTTTCACAATAACCACGACGGCACATTTACCGACGTTACGGAAAAGGCTGGGGTTGCTGGCGCGGGCTTCGGCATGGGTGTCGCGGTCGGCGACTACGACAACGACGGGTGGCCCGACTTGTTCGTCGCGAATGTCACCGGAAACCAACTCTTCCACAACAACAAGAACGGGACATTCACTGATGTAACCGACAAGGCGGGGCTTCAAGGCGCAACGCTGGACGGAGAAAAAATGTGGTCAGCGGGCGCGGGCTGGTTCGATTACAACAATGACGGCCTGCTCGATCTTTTTGTGGTCAACTACTTCAAGTGGGAGGTCAACAAAGATCCCTACTGCACAATCGGCGCAGGAGCGCGTGGCTACTGCCATCCCAAGTACTACTCTCCCACTCATAACACCCTGTACCGAAATAATGGCGATGGAACCTTCACTGATGTTTCGGAGGAGACAGGGATCGCGGCACAATTTGGCAAGGGCATGAGCGTTTCTTTCGCCGATTACGATGGCGACGGATTTCTGGATGCTTTTGTGGCCAACGACACGACGCGAAATTTTCTGTTCCACAATGTCGGCGGGAAAAAATTCGAGGAGGTCGGAGCTTTGGCCGGCGTGGCCTATGGGTCAAATGGCGCGGCGCTTGCGGGGATGGGCGCCGATTTTCGCGATGTGAATAACGACGGCCTGCCCGATCTCTGGCACACGGCGGTGGAGTTCGAAACGTTTCCTCTCTACGGGAACCAGGGCCATGGAGACTTTGCGGACTTGACGGTGAACAGTGGACTGGCGCGGCCAACATCGCAAATGTCGGGCTGGGGGAATGGCATCTTTGACTTCGACAACGACGGCTGGAAAGACCTTTTCGTGGCGCGCTCCAACGTTCTCGATAATATCAGCGACCTGGTTGCGGAACGCCAGTATCCCGAACCAAATTCTGTCTTCCGAAATCTAGGCAACGGCAAATTCGAGGATGTGAGTGCGGGCGCAGGCCCGGATTTTGCCAAGGCGGCGGCGCATCGTGGAGTCGCGTTCGGAGACATCGACAATGACGGGCATGTCGATATGGTCGTCACGGTGCTGAACGGAGCGGTGAAACTATTTCACAATGTCTCATCCGACAAAAATCACTGGATGCTGCTGAAGCTGGTGGGCATGCGAAGCAACCGGATGGGGATCGGAGCACAGATTCACATCACCACGGAAGATGGGCGGTCGCAATGGAATGAAGTGACCACAGCGGTCGGATACGCCTCTTCTAGCGACAGTCGCGTGCATTTCGGATTGGGCTCGAACCAGCATGTCAAAGAAATCGAGATCCGGTGGCCGAGCGGCATCAAGCAAACAGTGAAAGACGCCGCTGTGGATCGCATCCTGACGATTACGGAACCCGCGAATTAGCTGGCACGCCCGTCTTCGCAGGGACGCTACTTCGTCAGCGAAAGGTCGCGCCAGTAGGCATTTCCCGCTTCATGATGGGGAATCAGCACCCGCTGATAGAGCCGCAATGCAACTTCCTGATTGGCATACTTCGCGAGACTCACTTCGATGTCCTGCCACTCGATGTCCTGCCGATCGATGTCCTTTAACTTCTGCGTTTCCGCTCGGCTCTCGATGAGTTTATCCAGCACCTTATCGTCGTTCATATAGACCTGCAGCTGCCAGGCACGCCCGGCATCCACTCCGGCCTTGAACTTCAAGACTGAGTTGGTATCGATTCTTGCCATTCGCCGCAAAACGGTTCCTCGCACTTCATCGCGGGGATACGTCGCCAGAGTTTTTCCGTCGAGATAAGTGATGCCCCGGATTCCCGTCATTCCGCCACCGGCGCCGCCAAACCCGGCGCGATCCAGCGTCCAATCAGGATTCCAGTACTGCATCAGGTCGGCCAGCTTGAATAACTCGGCAGCCTGAGTCTTGGGCTGCTGAACGGGAATTCGCAAAGTGTCGCCGTCGTCTTTGGCGCCGTGGGCCACGGCGATTTCGAGGCCGAGTTTCTCGGTCCGTCTCGCCAGTGCGGTAATGCTTTCGTCCACGGGCGGAGTCAGCTTTAACGAGCCCATGGTCGCATCCTTGATCCGGTCGTGCAGTTCGTTGATCTGCTCCTCGGGTAAAGCTCGCATGCCATGCATGGCAGCGACTACCGATTCGGAGTTGGCTGCATTGCAATCGGTGTCCGCGAAGTCGGCGGCATGGACCGCAAGCTGAAGTGTTTTCTGGAAATCTCCGCCGCCAAACCATACGCTGGTAGCGACAAAGCCACCATTCACGACCGCATTATTCGTAGCCGGATACTCAATGCCCCAGCGCTCATCGATGGCTCGAAAAATCTGTTCTGGAGCGCTGCCCGCATCCGCCATTGCGATGATCATGTCGAGACACTTTCGGTACGGCGAGTCGGGATGGATCAAGCTCGCAGCCTTGCGAACAATGGCATCTGTATCGGTCTCGACGAAAGCGAGGCTGATCATTCCTGACACAAAAACACCACCGTCGGTTCCTTCGGCGTATCCGTTAATGTGGCCCAGACGCCGCGACATTTTGGCGGCCGCATTGGGCATGCCTGGATTCAATACGCCATAAACATCGCTGCTGAATTGCGGACCGATGGTCCACCAGAGCTTGTTGTAGCGGGGATGCCCGGTGTCTGGCGCCTGAACGCCTCGTTTCAGCAATAGGAGTGCTTGCTCGCTTGATCCCCAGGATCCGGCATTGTTCTCCAACCACTGTTGCCCGAGCTGTTGGACGGTCAGTCCGATGCCATATTTTTCGAAAGCACGAACTGCGACCATCTCGTAGTAATAGTCGTCGTCCACGGGAGCATAACCGGGCATGTGGGAGATCGGTGTAACCGGCATCGCGGAGGCTGGCTTGTGTTCGAATCGCAGGCCGGTTCTTTGCGCGATCATCTGTGCTGTCCAGACAGCCTGGACTCGGTCAAGATATTCCGCATGCGATAACTTCAGCACGGGAGTGGACGGGGTCGGCTTGTCCCGAACCTGAGTCTGACTGCAGAGAAACATTGAGTTCAAGACAACGAATCCGAAGACATAAAGCATTAGGTTGGTCAGACTTTGCATGACTTTGTTCACCTCCAGGGCAACACAATCCGATTCTCACAGCGCCGAGGATAAGAAACTCATGAGCGTACGCATCCTAAATCAAAGAAATTGGCGATAGACATAAATTTTGAAACGTTTTATATTTCCCACCCGGAAGTCTTTTGATTAAGAACTGGAGCTCTTATGAAACGGGTTCTCTCAGCTTATGTCTCTGCGGTTGTGCTCGCGACGGCGTGCATTCTATCCGCCCAGGACTCAAAATATCGTCCCGAGCGTCAGCAGATTCCCACTCCCGGTTGCCTCAACATGAAAGGTGCGTGGGAAGGCGGTTCCACACCGTGCACGCAGAACGAGCACGATTCCTGGCTGGCCGACATCCGCCACTGGCGCGACGAACGCCGGATTCGAATCGGCTACGATGGCTCGCGCTACGACCTGCCCGCATTCAAGTGGACCCAGTCGAGTTTTTTCCAGCCCCAGATGATGGTGGAAGACCGCTATTTTTACGATCCGGTCGCACACCGCTATACGGTGGACCGTTATCTCGACGATCTTGAAAAGCGCTACGGTGGAATCGACGCAGTGCTGATCTGGCCGACGTATCCGAACATGGGCATCGACAACCGCAATCAGCACGACCTGGTTCGGTCCATGCCGGGAGGCGTGGCGGGGGTACGCCAGATGATTGCGGACTTCCATCGTCGCGGCGTGCGCGTTCTTTTTCCGATGATGATGTGGGATCAAGGCACCAGGAATCCGGGCATGTCGTGGCCCGATGCAATCGCGAGCACGATGGCGGAAATCGGAGCAGACGGCATCAATGGCGACACACAAGATGGCGTGCCCCTGGCCTATTCGTTGGCCGCCGACAAGATTGGCCATCCTCTCGTCTTCGAACCCGAGGGCGGCCCGTCGGATGAGGCATTAGCCTGGAATGTCATGACGTGGGGACAATACCAATATCCCTTCGTGCCCATGGTGGACAAATACAAATGGCTGGAACCGCGCCACATGGTGAACATTTCCGACCGCTGGAAACGCGACAAGACGGACAATCTACAATTTGCGTTCTTCAACGGTGTGGGCTGGGAGAGTTGGGAGAACGTCTGGGGAATCTGGAACGGAATCACGCCGCGCGATGCCGAAGCCACTCGTCGCGTCGCCACCATGGAACGTGCACTCGCGCCTTCTCTCGTGAGTACGGACTGGGAGCCGCTGTTTCCGATGTTGCGCTACGGCATCTTTGCCAGCCGCTGGCCCTCTGGTCAGCAAACCGTTTGGACAATTGTGAATCGGAACGAGTACGACGTTGAGGGAGCGCAGGTCGAACTCGCGTCCGAACCAGGTGCTCACTATTACGATCTCTATCACGGTGTCGAACTCGTGCCGGCGAAGAACCCGGCCGGTCGCACTGTGCTCAGCTTTTCCATCGAAGCCCATGGCTACGGGGCGATTCTGGCCACTGCGACCGCGCCCGATGCCGCCATTCAGAAGTTGATGTTGAAAATGAAGGAATTAAGCGCTACTCCGCTCGCCACTTATTCGCACGAGTGGAAGGTGGTGCCGCAGGAGATCGTTCCCATCGCGGCGGTGAAACCTCCGTCTGCATCCCCGGCCGATATGGTGAAGATTCCGGAAGCTGACTTCAATTTCAAAGTTTCGGGCATCGAGATTGAAGGATTCAATGACATCGGGGTCGATGTGCAGTATCCGTGGGAAGATACTCCGCGGCGGTTTCACGAGCATTCTATGCACGTGAAGTCATTCTGGATCGACAAGTATCCAGTGACCAACGCGCAGTTCAAGAAGTTTCTCGATGCAACTCACTATCAACCGCAGGACGCTCTGAACTTCCTCAACGAGTGGAAGAATGGGACGTACCCGGCGGGTTGGGACAACAATCCGGTAACCTGGGTCTCGCTCGAAGATGCACGCGCCTACGCCTCATGGGCCGGCAAGCGTCTGCCGCACGAATGGGAATGGCAGTACGCGGCACAAAGTACAGACGGCCGAATGTATCCGTGGGGAAACAGCTGGAATGATAAGGCCGTTCCTGCACCCGATAAAAGCCGCACGATGCGCGGGCCCGACGCGGTCGATGCTCACCCGCTGGGAGCGAGCCCGTTCGGAGTCATGGATCTCGTTGGTAATGTCTGGCAGTGGACGGAGGAGTTTCAGGACAAGCACACGCGCGGGGGTATCCTGCGTGGCGGCAGCTATTATCAGCCACAGGGCTCGATCTGGTACTTCCCGCAAGCCTACAAGCTTGGTGAGCACGGAAAGTTGCTGATGACCGCGCCCAGCATGGATCGCTCGGGAGGGCTTGGATTCAGGTGCGCTCAAGACGCGGAGTAGTTGAGCGCAAGACTTAGAGCGCAAGACTTACAGCGCATCCGGGTCAGCCGGTTCCAGTTTGCAGCACCTGCAGCCCCGGGCATCTCATCGAGGCTATCTGCTAACCTAAGCTGGCTGCCCCGTGCTTGATGCCGCATGTTTGATGCGCCATGAATCCTCCCGTCACAATGAGACAAATCGCGGAGCGAGCCGATGTTTCCATCGGCACCGTTTCGCATGTCATCAACGACACAGCCAAGGTTCGCGAGAAGCTGCGGCAGCGTGTGCTAGACGCGATCCGGAGTCTCGGTTATCAGCCCAGCCAACTGGCACGCGGCCTTCGCCGCAACCAGACCAACATACTGGTCATGATCATCCCCGACATTACCAATCCTTTCTTTCCGGCCGTAGTACGAGGCGTGGAGGATGTGGCCTATAACCATTCCTTCCGGCTGGCGCTTTGCAACACCGACAATGACGCGCAGAAAGAAACTCTATATCTGAACGAGATGCGGTCTTACCGCCCGGCTGGATGGCTAGTGATTCCGGCCACCGACAGCCAAATGACGATGCAGTTGAAGCCGTCGGCAGCTTCGGGAACTCCGGTGGTCTGCATCGACCGCCAGCCGGATGGATGGAAGGGCGATGTGGTATTGGCGGCCAATCAGGCGGGAGCACGAAGCGCGACCCAGCATCTGCTGCGCATGGGGCATCGACAACTTGCTGTCATCACCGGACCGCTGCATTTAACCAACGCGGTAGAGCGGTTGAAAGGATTCAAGAATGCGCTGGCGGAAGCCAATGTTTCCATCGAGCCGGAGTACGTGCAGGAAGCGCACTTCAACCGGCAGAGCGGATACGAGGCGGCCAAGCGCCTGTTGCGCATGTTGCCGCGTCCCACCGCGATCTTCGCCTGCAACGATCTGATGGCCATGGGCGTGCTTCTGGCGGCCCGGGAACTGGGGTTGCACTGCCCCGACCAGCTTTCGATTGTGGGATTTGACGATCTCGATTTTGCCGAATTTACGGCTCCGGCACTGACCTCGGTGCACCAGTCGGGCTATCAACTGGGCACGACCGCGGCCCGTCTGTTGCTGGAGCGAATCGATGGATCCCGCTCCGAGCCGCAAAAGATCGTGCTGCCCAGCGAACTGAAGATTCGCCAGTCGGTGGCTTCGCTGACCCTAGCCAAACCCCACTCCCGCACGAAGCGACGGGATCACTCGGTCTGAATTCGGGGGTTCCCTTCATGGGTCTTTCCCAACCAGTTTCAGCTATTTGTTTTATTTCTGCTTGACAACGGTTTTATAGCGGGAATAGACTGCCGCCGTTACATCTTGAAACGTTTCAAAAGCCCGCGTGGTTTGCCGCTGCTCTTGCAGGGACTTTCATCTGCGCGCGGTTTGGGCCTGAAGGAGGAGATCTCATGCGTCGCAACCTTCGAACCTTGCTGTTCGTCTTGTGCGCCCTGGCCACGATTGCCTCGGCGCAGGTGGTGATCACCAGCAACGTCGTCGGCTCGATCACCGACCCGCAAGGGGCGGTTCTGCCGGATACGAAGATAACCCTGACCAACGTCGATACCGGTGTCCAATGGAAGCAAACGACCAACGCGAGCGGTGACTATCAATTCACCAAACTCATCGCCGGCCATTACAAAGTCGAAGCGATCAAAGAAGGCTTCTCGCATACGGTTTCGACCGCTGTGGCTCTCGAAAACGGCACCACTCTGCGCATTAATCTCGGACTCAAGCTGGGAAAGACCATCGAGACCGTGGAGGTTTCCGGCGCCACATCGCTGGTGAAGACGGATGACGCGAACGTGTCGGAGGTCATCGAAAACAAATTTGTCCGCGATCTCCCTATGGAGGGCCGCAACTACCTGAACTTTGCCCAGATCCTGCCCAACTTCAACACCGGTACTGGCGACACCTCCCGCATGGCCTGGGGACTGGCTTCAGCGACAATGCCGGGCGCCATGCAGTTGAACGTGGGCGGCACAGAGTATGGCGTCGGCTATTACGTCGATGGTCTGAACAACAACGACAACTGGGTCGAAGGTCCACTCGTGAACGTGAACCTGGATACCATTCAGGAAGTCAAAGCGGAGGTTTCCAACTACTCGGCAGAGTACGGCCGCGACGTGGGCCAAATCAGTGTGACCTCGAAGTCTGGGACGAATACCCTGCATGGATCGGTGTACGACACTCTGCAGAATTCGGGCATGAATGCAAACAATCCGTACAGCAACTTTCAAGACATTCCACGCAATGCGTTTCACCAGAATCAGTACGGTTTCACGGTGGGCGGCCCGGTGATCATCCCCAAAGTGTTTAATGGGAAGAACAAACTGTTCTTCTTCGCGTCGTTCGAGCGCTTGCGCAATCGCGGCGAAACCCAGTTCACGAGTTACGTCCCCACCACGGCCGAGCGTAGCGGGGACTTCAGTGACTGGCTGACTCGTTTTCCCGTGGACCCGACGCAGTGCGATGGATCGGCGAATGAACCGGCCAACTGCCGTTATGTAATCTACGACCCAAGCACACTGAACCTGAGTACCAGTCTGCGGCAGCCCTTCCAATACAACGGTGTATACAACGTCATCAACCCCAGTCTGGTGGCTACCCAGGCGCAGACGTATCTTTCACATTTCCCGCAGCCCAACGGCTATTCGTCGCCTCAAGCAGACAACTTCAATAACTATGCGGGGTCCTATAGCGCGGGCATCGATAACAACAATTACAGCGCGCGCGGAGACTACAACATCGGCAGCCGCGATTCCGTTTATTTCCGCTACCTGCACGACTCTGGCAGCGTGATCAACCAGTGCTGTCTGCTCCCCGAATTGTCCATGAATAGTGGTCCCTATCACCGCTCAAATACGTATCAGGCCCACTACGTACATTCCTTCAGCGCCACATTTAACAACGAATTCAATGTGAGTTGGTATAACGGCTACAACTTCAGTGACGATCCTTCGCAGGCCAGTGCGTTCGCCAGTTCCTGGGTTCCGTCTCTCTTCCAGAACTCGTCCTCGAACATGGCGGGGTTCACGTCGTATGACAAGAACTTGTTCAACATCAGCAACGACGCCACATTCTCGGTGAGCCTTGGCGGGAATCTGCCTTCCAGTCCCGGTAACCCGATGGGTAGCGCTTTGAACCTCGGAGCAACGGAGTACTGGTATCAATGGGTACCGGTGTTTCAGTTGTCGGACAACGTCGCGAAAACCATTGGGCGGCATACTCTGAAAGCCGGGTTTTACATGGCCCGCCGTTATGAGCGCGATAATGACATCATCCGCTCGGTAAACTTCAACGGAAACTACACCAGCAAAGGGTCCTACATTAACGATGGTTCCGGCAATGGTGTTGCCGACTTTGAACTGGGTGATGTGAGCGCGATGGGGCAGCGCACGCCGGTGGCCAGTGGAGATGCCAGCCTTTACTACGGCATGCCCGAGTACAGCGCATTTTTCGGGGACAACTGGAATGCCACTCGAAACCTTACCGTGACCCTGGGCTTACGCTATGATCTGCCGATCCCCGCATATTCCGTCGACAACTACTGGTCCGTGCTCGACCAGACCTATCCCGGATGGCGCTTTGTGATGCCGGGGTTAACCCCAGGTACCTCGGCTCACCCCTTTTCGGCGGACAAGAATAATTTCGCGCCGCGCCTTGGCCTCGCATATCGACTCGGAGAAAAAACCGTAATCCGCAGTGGTTATGGCATCTTCTACGAGACGGGCCGCTTTAAATTCCTCGACCAAGTGACCTGGAATGGACCTGGGTATGGAGGAACCTCTTATTACTCGACCAGCGCGCCGGGTGTGACCGATCCCGGACAGACCTACTACACGTTCGCCAATACATTCCAGGCTCCCGTTACTGTTACCCGGGGCACGTACCCGACACCGCTGGGTACTGACGGAGGCGTGATGTGGCCGATCGGGGGGGCGTACCCGACATCGACTGTTGATCCTAAAACCTGGATAACCCCTTACAGTCAGCGCTGGAGCCTGGATGTCCAACGCGAACTGGGAAAAACAGTGGTGGCGACACTCGGCTATGTGGGCTCCGAGGGCACGCATCTACCGATTCAGTATGACTTGAACCTCTATCCACAAGGCTTTTATCCGGATATCTACACCTCACAATGTCTCACTTGTGATGCCGCACGCCCGCAGACGGCGGTGGCGCCAGGCCGGTGGAGCGGCATTAATTCGGTCCGCCCGAATCAGAGCAATAACTACAACGCCATGAACGCCCAGTTAAAAATGCGTGGATGGCATGGCCTGACGAGCCAGGTTTCCTACACCTGGTCCAAGCAGATGGATACATTCTTTGGAGAGAGCGGGGAAGGCGGGCAACACGCGATCGGTGGACAGTGGCACCCCAATTGGAGTTATGGACCCTCGGACGCGAACCATACGAACCGTTTCGTGGCTGCTTTGACCTATGAACTGCCGGGAGCAAATCTGATTGCAAATCGCTGGGCCCGCGAACTCATCGGAGGGTGGCAGGTCAATTCCATCACCACCTTCGAGTCAGGGGCGCCGACAACCATTTATAACGGTTACACCCAGTCGTACGACGGCATGGGGGATGTCCCACTCCAAACCTGCAACGCCAATCTTTCTCATGGCAGCAAAACCTTTACCAACGCTTTCAACACCAATTGCTACGTGGAACCGGCTGCCAGTACGGACCCCTACTACACTAACCAAGGTATAAGTAACTACGCCGTGACTCGAGGGAATGAGCGCCGAAACAACGTTACCCAGCCGGGAATCAACAACTGGGATATGGGACTGCAAAAGTCGTTCAGGGTGTTCGGCGAGGGCCGCGAGCTCCAGTTCCGGGCGGATGCCTTCAATGCGTTCAATCACACGCAGTGGCTGAATTTCTACAACGGTTGCGGTAATACCTGTGTGCTTGACGACCGTCAAACCAACGCGCAAAGCGAGTTCGGATTTATCCAGGCAGGCCGCCCGGGTCGCCGCATGCAGTTGAATATGAGGTTTGTGTTCTGACGGCTTGAGGGGGTTCGGCGCGAGCGTTCGCCCCCGTCGCTCGCTCGCGCCGAGCAAGTCTCGCGAAGACGCACAAGCGCAATTTCGATTACAGGAGAATCATGTATCAACCGGAAGCATACGGAATTGCGCTGCTCTTCATGATCGGAAGCATGTTGTGCTGGGGTTCGTGGGCCAACACGATGAAGCTGACCCCGGGCTGGCCCTTTCAGCTTTTTTATTGGGACTACATCCTTGGCATCATCGCGGCCAGCCTCTTATGGGGGCTCACGTTGGGCAGCGTGGGAGGGGGAGAACTCTCTTTCGTCAGAAATATTGCCAGTGCTGACTCAACCCACATCCTGTTCGCTTTGCTGGGCGGAATCATCTTCAACGTGGCGAATCTTCTCCTGGTGGCCGCAATTGATATCGCCGGGTTGGCCGTTGCTTTTCCGATCGGCATCGGATTGGCCCTCGTGGTGGGAGTGCTGCTGAACTATTTCATCTCCCCGCAAGGCAGTCCGTTGTTGTTATTTGGCGGTGTGTTGCTGGTGGTCTTGGCGATCGTAGTAGACGCCATGGCGTATCGCAGACGAGAGCCCGCTCGCGGGAAGCTGAGCGCGCGCGGCATTCAGATCAGCCTTGCCTGTGGCGTTCTGATGGGAGTGTTCTATCCTCTCGTGGCCCGGGCGATTACAGGGGAGCATTCCCTGGGGCCCTATAGTGTCGCGTTTTTCTTTGCCCTTGGGACCGCGGCATGCGCGGTGCCGGTGAATTATCTCCTGATGCGCAAGCCGCTGACCCCGGCACAGCCGGTCAGTATGGCGGACTATAGAAAAGGTCGCGCTTCCTGGCATTGGTGGGGGTTTCTGGGTGGAATGATCTGGTGCACGGGCGCGGTCTTGAATTTCGCCGCGTCGCACGCCCACATCATCGGTCCGGCTGTCTCGTATGCCATCGGTCAGGGTGCGACCATGATTTCCGCCATCTGGGGAGTTTTTGTGTGGAAGGAATTTGCCAGTGCACCTGCGGGGGCACGAAAACTGATCCCGCTGATGTTTATTTTCTTTGTGGTTGGGTTGGGCGCAGTCGCGGTGGCGCCGATATTCCCGCGATAATCGCCCTCCAACCTAAGAGGTAGCCGCCGAGCCTGTTCGCGGCATGCAAGAATCTATATGGCCAAGCGGATCGTAGTCGTAGGCAGTATCAACCTCGATCTCGTCGCTTCAACTCAACGGATCCCGATTGGCGGCGAAACCGTCTCCGGACTTACGTTCCGGACCTTTCCCGGCGGAAAGGGCGCCAACCAGGCGGTCGCAGCCTCTCGCCTGGGCGGATCGGTGAATATGCTCGGCAAGCTCGGCGCGGATGCCTTCGGCGTTCAACTGCGCGACAGCCTCGAAGAATCGAATGTGAATACGGCGGCGGTTCAGGTCGTCCCTGGATCCTCCGGCGTTGCCCTGATCACCACCGATGCGAGGGGAGAAAACGCGATCACTGTGGTTGCGGGCGCAAATGCGCAACTCTCGCCTGCCGACCTCGACGCAAATATCGATATTATCCGTGGAGCGGGCATTCTGCTCACTCAGTTAGAGATTCCTTTCGAGACCGTGGAGCATCTGGCCGAGATCGCCGCGCGGGAGGAAATCCCGCTTATGCTGGATCCCGCCCCGGCCCGTTCCCTTCCGAGATTGCTCCTGGAATGCGTTGATTGGCTGACCCCGAACGAAACGGAAACTGCGATCCTGATGGGGCGTCGTCCGGGCGAACTCTCCGACGAATCAGACGAATCAATAGAAGATTCCGCAAACTCGCTGCTGGACCGTGGAAGCCGCAACGTCATTTTGAAATTGGGACACCGCGGGTGTTATGTCGCGCTCGCGGATGGGACACGTCAACTCGTGCCTGCACATTCGGTCACCGCCGTCGATACGACCGCAGCTGGCGATGCCTTCAACGGAGCTTTTGCGGTCGCGCTGATGAGCGGACAACGGCCTCTAGAGGCCGCGTCCTGGGCTTCTGCCGTGGCTGCGATTTCCGTTACCCGGCCCGGCGCACAAACATCCATGCCCACCGCACTCGAAGTAGATTGCTTCCTTCAGGAGATTCGCGCGCTTAGATGAAGCCGGGAATGCCCGAAGTCAGCCCGACGCGTCTGCCCTGTGAAAGTCACGCCCCTTGCGTTCCGGGCCGAGAGCGAAGATGACCACGAGCGCGACAATCACCGTCGCTTCGAAGATCGTCAGCGCCCAAGGATAGCCCAGCTTTTTCTGCAGACCGTACTCCAGCGACACTGCCGGAGACGCCAGCAAGACTCCAAGCTGGTACACGAATCCCGGAAAAAGGCTGCGCACCGTATCAGGAGCAAGTTCGTTCAGGTGCGCCGGAATGATTCCGAAGGTGCCCTGCACTCCACACTGCATCCAGCATGCCCCAACCGCCAGCGTGAGAGCAGTCGCGCCAAATGCCCACGGATACAGCGCGGAGAAAGCGACCGCGAGCGCAAGAATGATCGTGCGGCGCCTGCCCAACGATTCCGAAAGCTGTCCAAAAAACGTAGACGCGGCAATCGCGCAAATGTTGTACAGAATCGCGATGTGCGACACCGTGGATCGCGAAAACCCATGAGAAGACTTCAGGAAATCTGGATACAGGTCCTGGGTGCCGTGCGACAAGCATGACATGACCGTCATGACCAGGAGCAAGTAGGCAAAACCGGTGCGATTCTGCCAGAGGACACGGAACATCGTACTGACGGAACCTTGGCGATGAATCTTCCAGGCGCTGGACTCAGGCGCGCGCAGCGCGAGAAGAGAAATCAGAATCGCCACCGCAAAACCAACGCAAAACATGGCCCGCCAACCGAAATTCGGCAGCACGCTTTCCATAGCTACGGCGGCAAGCAAGTAGCCCAGCGGGTAGCCACTCTGCATCAAGCCGGAAATCAGCCCACGCCGCCGGAGCGGCGCGCTCTCCACCGCCAGCGAAGCACCCACACCCCAGTAGCCACCCATGCCGATGCCATAGAGCGCTCGTAGAACCACAAACGTCGCGTAGTTCGGAGCGAAGGCACTCAGCAGGGTGATTGTCGAGAAATACAGTACACACGCAATCAGTGGACGGCGGCGCCCGAAACGATCGGCAAGCGCACCGAAGATGAGCGCGCCCACCGGCCTCATTGCCAGCGCGATGGAAATGGTCCATACAATCGCTTTTTTCTCGACGTGGAAGTTGGCGGCGAGCGTATCGACCAGAAAGATGACGACGAAGAAATCGAAAGAATCCAGCACCCAGCCGAGGATTCCGGAAGCCACGGCATACTGCCATCCGGGCGTCGGCGTCTCATGGGCCTGTTCGTTGGAGGAAAGGTCGAAGGGCATTCAGTTTCTGCGTCGGGCCCGAAGCTGGTCAGGCCGTTGAAGATTCAATCGTTGAAATATCAATTCGCATCCCTGACGCAGCGGAACCCGAGCGTGCCCGCTCGATCTTTGCTGGGCGACATCAGTAAGAGCTTGCCGTGCTGGTCCAAGTGATATGCCTGTGGAAAGTACCAGATGGAGCCTTGCGGCTGGTAGTAGCTGCCTCCGCGCACGATCCCGGCGCGCGTGTGTTCATCCGTAAACTCATCGGTCCATTGCCATACATTCCCGACCAGGTCCTCGACTCCAAACGGACTGGCGCCTTTGGGGTGCGCATCCACTGGATCGGGACCTGTTAAATCCCTACCTTTATCGACCAGCGGAACCAAGGCGGCATCCCAAGTGTTTCCCCATGGATAAAGTCTTCCGTCTCCGCCCTGGGCGGCGTATTGCCATTCCCACTCATGCGGAAGCCGCTTCTCGGCCCAGGCAGCATATGCCCGCGCATCTTCCAGGGAGACCCAGGTGACGGGCCGGTTGTCCCATCCAGCGGGATACGTTCCGTTTTGCCAGTCCCGGAGAAAGTTCAAATCGTCTTTGGGATGGTAGTGGGCCGCGTCCAGAAATTTCTTGAACTGCGCGTTGGTCACGGGATAACGGTCCATCCAAAAAGAATCGATGTGCAGTTGGTGAAGATGATGACGGCGCGGGGAATCTTCCCATGGGTATTGCACGTCCACGCCGACATCGTTGAAGCCTTCCAGTTCGATACCGTCGATTTTGAACGTCCATTCGCCGGATGGAATTCGAACCATGCCGTCCGGTGTACCGGACGCCGGGTTCGTCTTTGGTATCGGCACTAACTGCTGCGGCAGAAAATTCCAATCCGCCGCATAGCTGCTCAAGGGACGAGCCGAGAGTGGCGTCATCTCCGCCAGTAGTTTCTGCACGCGAGCATCGGCTGGGTCGGGCGTGGCCAAGATCGCGCCGAAGCCGCGCGCTTCGATGGAAAAGCTGAGATATAAGACTCCGTCCGCTGCTTCGGGCGAGAGTTCGACGCCGTGCCAGAGATCAAAGTAATGCATGCCCGCCTGAGCCGGAAGGCGCAACTGTCGGCCCTCCACGTCGAATTGAGTGCGGTTCACCATGGTCCAGAGAGTGCTCTTGGCCTGCGGCCAGCGGCTCGCGAAGATGCCGTTCTGTTCCGTTTGCGCGTAAGGCTGCCACTCCGGACTCACCAGAAATCCAGCCATGGCGCGCTCGATGGTAGCGACCCGGCGAAGCGCTTCCGCGTCCCTCTGTGTGATCTGGTTCCAGATGCCCCAAACGTTCTCCCAACTCTCGTACCCGACGCCATTGAAAAAAGCGAATTGCAGATTGTCGACCTTGCTGTGATTCCAACGGTCGCAAACATTCACCATGTGCCTGGGCTCAAGCCACTTGAATGCGCTCAACATTGGTGCATTGGGATATTGCCAATATCCCCACTCCATGTTGTTCCACGCCAAGGCTTCAAAGGGAGAAGGAAAGGAATGCTCGGGTTCCAGTGCCAGCGGGTGTCCGACGGCGTCGGAAGCGGTGCGAAAGGCGCGCGGGATGCCTCGCAGCGTGTCTCCATTCACGCCGTCCGCTCCGATCTCGGCCATCAGTTTGGCCACTGCGTCCCAGTCGGCGGAACCCACGTCTCGCGTTCCCTGGTCCCAAGCCATGTAGGGAAAGAAAACTTTAACCCCGAGGCGGTGAAAATCATCGACCATCTTCCGGACCCCGGCGATGCCGCCCGGCATGGCGCGCACCATATCGTATTGGTTACGGTTGTCGATGCCGATGTTGGGATACACCGGCCAGATCAGCACGGAGTCGATGCCGCCGTAACGCTTTTGAAGGTCGTCCAGATATTTTTCGACCGTGTAACGGCCCGCCGCAGGGTCGTAGAAATAGCGGTCCTCGACCATCATCTGCGGCTGGATGAAGCTGGACTGCGTCCACTTCAGTTCGGAGCGTTCGTATTCCGCCGCGGAATATCCTGCTCGGATACGTGCTTCGTTCCGCCAGTGCGTGACATCGTCGAGCCAGAATTTGTAGTCTTCAGGGGTGCAAAGTTTTGGCGGCCCGGCCGTCGGCTTGGTTGGAAGCAGGCAGTCGGGACCCGGAATCTGATCGCCGTCGGGAGTGTAATGCGTATATTGCGCCGCAGCGGTTGCCGCGACCAACAGCAAAAATGCCAGACATGACAAAACAAAGCAGTTCTTGGTTCTTCTCGGCATGACGGGCATCCTGGACCGTTTCCACTGAATTCGAGATTTCAAAATAGGGCCTGGCTAGAATTGCACCACCCGTCGCGAGCAAACGGCGAGGATCGGCAATGCCAAGAAGCCGTCAGATTAAAACGTTTCAAATACAATTGTCCAGCGGATAAAATACCTGGAAATCGGCCTGCATCGATTACAAATGAATGCTTTCAAAATGATCACTCAAGTGGCAATTTTTCCGCTGAACCTCAGAATGGACGCCAAGCTTTCCCCACTTTTGCTTCTGTCGATGGCCCTGCTCATGGTCGTGGCTCCGCTGGCCGGGGCGCAGACCGAAACCCGAACCTTCGTGCATAACGGTTACACCCGTCCTTACATCATTCATCGGCCGGCCAATTTGCGATCCCATCCTGCGGTGGTCTTCATGCTCGGCGGCATTGGCAGTTCGGCAAAATCAACGTCCGAAGAGTTTCACTGGATGGACGAGGCGGATCGCAATGGATTTCTCGTCGTGTTTCCCGAACCAGTGGCCACGCAAACCAATCAGCCAGCAAACAGAAACAACATCACTTTCTGGGAGATGAAGGGCTCGCGCACCCACCGCTTGGCCCCTGGCACGCTCCCGGTCGATGATGACGGCTATTTGATGGCCGTCCTTCACGAAATTCTTCGCCGCGATCACGTCGACTCGAAGCGGGTCTTCTTTGCCGGTTTCTCGAGCGGATCGGGAGCCGTGCAATTACTTGCATCCCGTCATCCAAAAGAGATCCGCGGAGTGGTTGCGGTCGCCACGCCGCTCATGGACCCGCCTCCGAAACTCGCCCACTCTCTTCCTATCCTCTACATTCATGGTGACAATGACGAGCAGTTCGCCGGATTCGAAGTAAACGGTCCAAATTTCGCCACGACACCCCACGGCAACTGGGTCACATGGGGATACCTCAACGGCTGCCAACTTCAGACCGCGGCAAAAACAGCATGGGGAGTGCAGTTTGCCTGGCAGCAATGCAAGAACGCCGTACCGGTGGTCGCAGACTTCGTGGCGAATTTCGGCCACGAGTGGGCCGGAAGCCTGGACTCCGCCGGACATCCGGCACATCAGATAGCCGGACTGGATTTCACAGAAATGGCATGGAAGTTCTTTGCTGCAATCCCATCGAAGTAGCGTTCTCGCGATAGAGATCGTGAAGGCTCTGTCGAGAAAGTTTTCGTTACGCCACCTGCCAGACTGTATCAAGAACGGTCCCATCCACCCACTTGACGATGGCGACGGGACGTTCTCCGCGCATCGGACGCTGCGCAGCGCCGCCGCAGATGCGTTCAACCTCGGCCTTGATCTCCTGCAGAGGACGGATGGGCAGCTTCGATCCCTTGACCGCATCGATCAGGTCCTGGCGGCGTGGGTTGATCGCGATTCCACGTTCGGTCACGACCACGTCGATCAATTCGCCGGGCCCGCACAGCGTCGTCACTTCGTCGACGATGACGGGAATGCGATCGCGAAACGAA
Organism: uncultured Acidobacteriota bacterium; assembly: GCA_963758005.1. Taxonomy (GTDB): domain Bacteria; phylum Acidobacteriota; class Terriglobia; order Terriglobales; family Acidobacteriaceae; genus Sulfotelmatobacter. The sequence continues at coordinate 130,600 of CAVWTR010000012.1, read as the reverse complement.
GGCACGGCCAGAATGCTGCACCCTGCGGCCAGACAATTCTGCCAGCCACCGATGCCATGCAGCAGTCGTCCGTCGGAATGCGTCACCACATTGGCGTTGAAGTTCACGTCAACCTCGGTCGCTCCCAGCACGACTGCGTCCACCATGGAAGCGAAGTTCCCCTTACCGTGATAGTTGTACGAAGTGAACGGCGAGGTCGCCACGTGACGCGGATTACTGGCGATCGAGCGCACGCCGTCGAGGTCGAAGGTCTGCCCGTCAAGGATGTAGTCCGTCAACCCCTCTTCGAGCAACTCCACCAGGTATCGCGTTGAGCCGCCGCGAACAAACCGGGCCTTCACCCGCGCTTCTTTCATCATGCGCTTGATGAAACTGACGAACGCCAATGAAATTCCGCCGGCGCCAGCCTGAAATGAGAACCCGTTGCGCATGATGCCGGCCTCGCGCAGGAAGCTCGCCACCAGTTCGGCGATGCGCAGGCGATCTGGCGACCGCGTGATTTGTGTCGTGCCGGAGACAATCTTCGACGTATCGCCGATGGAATCCACTGCCACAACATAATCAACATTGTTGCCCTGAATCTGCCATGGCACGCAGGGAAAAGGCACGAGGTTGTCAGTCACGACGATTACGTGGTCGGCATAGATTGAGTCTGCCAGCGCGAATCCGAGAGACCCGCACGCGGACTTGCCCAGCGAACCGTCGCAGTTGCCAAACGTGTCCGCGGTCGGCGCCGCGATCACCGCAATATCGATGTGGACTTCGCCGTCCTGAACTGCCTGCCAGCGCCCGCCGTGCGATCGCAACACTCCCATGCCACGCATCTTCCCTTGCGTGCAGTAGTCTCCCAGCGGACCATTCAGGCTCCCTTCAATGCGTTCGATGACGCCGGAGTCCATCAGTTCGATCACGGCCTTCTGTGAAGGAAATGAAGCGCTAGGAAACCAGGTCAGGTCTTTGACGCCGATCTTCGCAGCCGCTTCCAATGCCATCATGGCAACGCGGTCGCCGTCCCGAAGATGGTGGTGCGACGAAATAACCATGCCGTCGCGCAGCCCACACTTGCGCAGGGCAGCTTCAAGGTCCGGTACGGCTTTGTTTCCATCCGCCGGATAATCGCGCGCGCTGCGGATGGGCGGGCCCGCCTTATTTCCGGCAGGATGGTACTGATCTACACCCAGATAAGGTATTTGCTGTTGGCCGTTCGCAGTCTCCGGGACCATGCGCCCCGCCGCATTCAAGACCAGCTTCGTTGCTTCGAAAATGGCCATCAGTGTCGGAGCCCGGACTGTTCGATTTTCATGTTAGCAACCGATCGCTTCCGCGCGCTCGATCAGTTTCAACGCGCGCTGCACGACTGGAGCATCGATCATCTTTGATCCCAGACTGACTACTCCCAAACCGTGCCTTTGAGCCTCCTGATAGGCGGCGACAATCTCTTGCGCCTTCTTGATCTCCGCCGCAGTGGGGGCGAAAGCATCATGAATCACAACAACCTGCGAAGGATGCACACATCCCATGCCTTCAAAGCCAATCGCCCGCGAGTGCAACGCCCAACTCCGCAAGCCTTCCTCATCGCCCACATCGCCAAACACCGAATCGATGGCCTGGACTCCTGCGGCCCGCGCGGCATTCACGATGCGTTGCCGCGCGTAGAGCGATTCCTCGCCGCCCACGGTCTTCGCAACGCCAAGGTCTGCGGTATAGTCCTCCAGTCCGATGGTGAGCGCGGCGATATCATCGCTCGCCGATGCAATTTCAAAGGCCTTCTCGATGCCGAGCGCCGACTCCAGGATCGGCATCAACCAGATTGGCCGCTTGGTGTTGAGCTTTCCTTGGTCGAGACTTACTTGGATGTCCGCGATCCTCTGACTGACATCGCGGACCTGCTGCTGCGTTTCGACCTTCGGAATGAGAATCACATCAGGCGATTCGGGGACAATCTCATCCAGGTCTTTCAGTCCTAACGGAAGCTGATTGATGCGCACCATGCGCTCGCATCGCAGAAAATCGACGGCCCGCAGTGCGTTGCGTACAAGCACACGCGCTGCATTCTTCTCCTCGGGATGCACCGAATCTTCGAGATCGAGAATCACGGCATCCGCGCCATGTAGCGCGGCATTGATGAAGTACTTGGGCTGGCTACCCGGGACGTAGAGCCGCGAGCGGCGTAGACGATCACGCGGAGAAGACTTGGGCACCGGAAGCCGGTCCGGCAAATAGCGCGCGCGGCCAGCCAGTCCACCGGCGGCGGCGGCAGACTCAATGCGCGCAGCAATCACAAAGGGAAGCGCGCCTTCATCGTGAATCGAAACATGAGCGTGCGTTATGTCCAGCGCTTCGAGTACATCCTCAGCCTGCCTCTTGATGGAATCCCCGTAATACTGCTTCACTCGTGATTCGATCTCAATCGCGATGCCGCCTTGCTCGCGCGCTTCAACCCTGACCTGCAGATCGGAGCGCACTCCCGGACCACAACGTCCCGCCACCCCGGCACGTTTTGCCGCGGTCCCAACCTCCAAAGCCATCAAGCTCCCCCCTCGAACGCCGCACCACATTTAAGCACATTACGGCAGCGCCGGAAAACGGCATGAATTTTGGATCGCGCCAATGATGAAGCGCGTGCGGCGGGCGCCCCGGACTCGGTCGTTATGGTAATGGCCGCTAGAAGACAGGCGCAATATTCCGCTGCTACACCATCGTCAGCGGCGCTCACGGAAGACCGCAGATGGTGCCGGGAGGGGGAGTCGAACCCCCAAGACCCGAAGGTCGGCGGATTTTGAGTCCGCTGCGTCTGCCAGTTCCGCCATCCCGGCTCTAGTTGCAAGTGCTTGGTTTTACGACCTGTTTATGGCCATGTTCCCTTTTCATCCAAGATGACAAATGTGAAACTGTGTAAGGAAGTGTGTCAATTTTCGCCGATTTCAACAGTTCGTTGTCATCTTGCCCATGAAGAGCTTTGCCAGCGATTCTCGGGCTAAGAGTCCATTGCCAAGTCATAAGAAAGCACTCGCAGGAGATTCTACCATTTCATTAAGAGCTGCTCTACCTTTTGATTTCACGCGAAGCGGACGACCAGGGTCTGTTAGCTTATCGCCGAGCGGCGCCAAGAGCGGCGTTTTTTCGTCCGGAGCGTGCCGCAGGTCGTGCCCGAACGCGCGGCTGTGGTTTGGTTCAGCCAGGACTGAAAGAGCCAACTAGCGTCCCGGCGGTTCTGCGTGAAGGAAGACGTAGGTTGGCGTTGCTCCAGGACTCGCGACCCGCAGGTCAGCTACTCGGAAAACGGTGCATTTGCGACGAGGTCGGCGAAATTCGGTAGCGCGAAACCCTCGACGTAACGAATGCCGAAATCTCGCAGAATGTTGTCGATCGTGGTCATCGGCTTCTGACGAACGACGCTGCAAAGGCATCCCTTGAATTGATCCTTAAAGGCCAACCGGGGAAACTCGGACAGAATCGCACGCTGCTTATCTTGCGGGATTCTATCTAGACCGGCGCCTAGGACATCGACGGCTATCCCTGAATGGGTCATTACGACCTCGGGCTCCTTATGGAGAGCGAGTGTGGGAGTAGTGTGAAGTGCGATAGCGTCCCATACGAGTTGAATCTGCCGCGTCGAGATGCCACGATCACTCAGAAAGACGCGAGCCGCGTTTGCGCCGTCTACCTCAAAGCGATTCGCAGTGGTGTAGCGATCGGTCAAACCCATATCGTGAAGAACTGCAGCGACAGCCAAAAGCTCCGAATCTGGAGGGTGTTCAGCACCGTCGGAAAGCACGACGGCAAAAAGCCACGAGCGCATGACGTGGTTGAAAAGAAACGGCTCTAATGAACTCCGCGATAGGTCAACCCCATCGCGGACCAGAGCCGTGTCGGGAACTTTGATGCCGGCGAAAACCATACCTTCCTCCTTTAAGCGTTGTCGTCCTTAGCGGAACGATTACTCAACCGCTGCATCATTGATTAGCTTTTCGATCTTATGATCCAGATCGTGAGCGATTGCCAGCGCTTCGCGGTTTTCGTACGGCGCCAAAAAGCTGACCATTCTGTCATAGGACAAATGGACCCCGTCTTCGCGTTCATCGACCAGAACAGTAACCGGCGCATAAGATCCGGCGTCGGGAACATGCTTGGCCATTTCCTTCATGACCAAGGGATTCCCGATTACGAGCCGCACTATCTTCGGTTTGTTGAGTCCCGTCTCCTTTCGGAGAACAGCGCCATGATCAAATTCCAGGAACAACATCAAATGGTTTTTGCCCATGTCTCGATTAATCACCTCTTCCAACTCGGCGAAGGTGCCCGGCGACTTGGATACACTCGCAAACGCGGCAAGATCCAGTCGGCCGACACCAGCTTTCAATGAAGCTACGACTGCCTCGAATGATCGTGACGTTGTCAGGCTGAAGCGTTGTACTTCGACTGTTTGAATTGCCATTCCATTCTTCCTTTCGCGCGAATGTTTGGAGCGGGCTACACCTGTGCGAAACCGCCAACGGCTCGGCCCCTAGCCTTCAGCTGATGCCTTCTGAATCGAGAAACAGCGAAGCTTGCCGAATGAATGACCTGTGAAACTGGAACAATGATCCATGCCCAGCGTCGGGGTAGGTCAACAGCATGGCGTTTGGGAGATGCTCGCTCAGCATGTAGGAATTGCGGACTGGAATCATATTATCGAAGACGCCATTGACGACCAGGCACGGCTGCGTGATCTTGCCGAGCTTGGCGAAACGCTCGCCACTGTGTTGTTCCCAAGCTCGAAAGGCCGTGATCTGGGCGATTGCTACATTTTGGCCGGCCAGAGGTTCGCCATCTTGCTTTCTCTCTGCGAGCCGAGCCGCGAAGGCCTCTCCGGCCGCTTGACTCGATTTGCTTGGCGCAAAAAAGAGTTTCACTAGTTTCTCCAGCCCAGGCATATTCGGATCTTCCGTAATCTTCCTGAGCTCCGGTTTATCCATGTGCATAATGTCCTCGCCTCCCTCCGGAGCGGTGGCGACAAGCAGCATTTTGTGAACGAGCGAGGGACGTTCCAGCGCCACCCGCTGCGCCACCATTCCACCGAGGGAGTAGCCGAGGATATCCAGGTGCTTTAGGCCAAGTGCATCGACGAATGCGAGAGCATGTGCCGCCATCCCTGCCATGTTTTCGGGAACATGGCCGGTCGAACGGCCAAGGCCCGCACTCTCAAAAAGAATGACTTCACGTCCTACAGCAAGCGGATCGGTGACGGCGGGGTCCCAATTGTCCAAAGTCCCGGTGAAGTGCTGGAGACACAAAAGTGGTAGACCGTTACCTTTCCCAAAGCGACGATAGGCATATTTTTCGAGCTTGGTATCGATGAATTGCGTCGGAGCGGTAGTGTTGCTTGCATTAGCCATGGCGTACCTTCCTCCGTTGTAGTACGAGGTTCGAAACCACTATTTCTCCTTAACGACTCCACGGAAACGGCAACTTTCAGCAATGCCGCCGCAAATCAGAGATCTTGCAATTGGCTCGCTCAGTCAGACGCCGCTCGCCTTGATACTGTTGAGGACGGTGTTGTCCCAGTAAAGCATCGAGCCGAGTTATGGATGAACTTAAACAAACGTCACTAAAGTCCCACAGAATCGGGGAGAGGTGGCGCCGTTTGTTTGGACAGATGTCTCGTGGGATGAGTGGATGTGCCGGAGCGGTTGATGACAATCGCCTCGTCCTCTTGGATGTTCGTCAATCGTCTTTAGCCGGTCCCGAGCCCGTTCAGCGCTCTCGATAAGTCGGCGATCAGATCGTCCGGCTCCTCCAAGCCAATGTTGAGGCGAACGAGGCGTCCTTCGAAATCCCGGTTCGGCCGCCGCAGGTTGGGATAGATCATCGCCAGCGAAGCGGTGCCACCCCAGCTAAAGCCTATTCGAAAGAGCTTGAGCCTATCAACGAAGGCTGGCACCTCCGCTGCCGCAACCTCAGGGCCGAACACGAACGAAAAGACGCTGGCCGACCCGGTGAAATCGCGCTTCCAGAGATCATGCCCAGGGCAGTCGGGCAGCGCCGGATGCAGTACCGTCTCGATCTCGGGCCTGCTCTTCAGCCACCTCGCGATCTTGAGCGCGCTCGATTCCAATCGCTCGAGTCGTATGCCCAACGTCTGCAATCCACGCAGCGCGAGGCTGGCATCGTCAGGCGAGACCGCCATGCCGAGCTGGCCCCAGACCGAACCAACCTTCTCGTAGAGTTCCGGGCATGACACCGATACGGCACCGAGCAGCAGGTCACTATGACCGCCGACATATTTTGTCAGCGCCTGCACGCTCACATCGACACCGTGGTGGAATGCGTCGAATAGCACACCGGCTGCATAGGTGTTGTCCAGCGCCACCGGCACGCCGCACGCCTTGGCAGCGGCAACGATGGCCGGCACGTCCTGCACCTCCATTGTCACCGACCCTGGGCTTTCGGTCCAAATCAGCGCCGTATTCGGCTGGACCAGCTCGGCGATCCCCGCGCCAATCGCCGGATCATATGTCTCGATCTCGATGCCCAATCCCTTGAGCAGCCCAGCGGCCATCTCCGTGCTCGCTCCATAGGCACTGCAGGGCACGAGTCCGTGGCTGCCGGCCTTGCAAAAAGCCAGATAGACGAGTGCGATTGCCGCCTGGCCGCCCGGCACGACGAAGCAGTGATGCGCCCCTTCGATCTCCGCGATCCGCGCGCCCAACTCCAGCACCGTGGGACTACCATAGAGACCATAGGTATAGCCGTGAGTCCCCTGCCGCCAGTCGTCGATGATGTCCGCCGCCTTGTCGAAGACCACGGTCGAGCCGCGATAGACGGGAGTGACCAGCGACTGGAAGCCGTCCGACACATGGGTAGAGGGATGCAGCAGTTTCGAACGCCAGTGCACGACGGTCTCCTGTTTCATGCTGAAGGGTGGGCTTTTGCCACGAAGCGATGTCTAACCACTCAGCTTAGCAGCGCCGGGCTGCACCACCAAGGGGCGACGTAATGATCATGGTCGCCGATTTTAGGGGCGAACTTCGTCTCGAGCTTCAGCTTCCACGATCTGCGGCCAAGACTGGCAGAAACTCTTTAGTCTCCGGAACCAATCTTATCACTCGAGCCGCGTACTTCGTTGCCGTGACGAGCTTGCCGAAGTACGCCTTGTCCTGTCTCGCGTAGTCGAGGACCTCGTGCGCCACGACGCTCGTTGCAGAACGCAAGATAGCGGGTCAGCGACTGTGGCCGGAAAGCTAGAAGAAGTCACGACGAAAGTCATCTTATCCAATTACCGAATCCCGGTCGTTGCCGTGTTCGAGCTGCTCGCTGTGTCAGCAACGGGTCACGTTGCCCACCACTCCAGAGGTTCCAAACATCGTAGGCAGTGAAGAACTGTTGGACAGCTGATACGTAGTCTTTCGCACTCGTTTTCATCTCTGTGCACCTTTGGATTGCGGCCTAGTATTCAAACCACTGGCGGAGCGCCTTGACCTTCTCCTCCGTGTACGGCGGGAACAGGTGTTCGATGGCTACGTCGGGCGGCGAAATCAGAACTGATTTCGCGTGCGTGAGAGCGTCAAACCCGGCCTTGCCGTAGTAGTGACCGATACCGGAATATCCGACCCCGCCAAAGGGCATGCTTTCGATAAACAGGTGAATGTTTACCTGATTGATCGCACCGCCGCCAAAGGACAAGCTCGCGAGGAAGTGATCGATCGCCTTCTGGTCTCGGCTGAAGAGGAAGCCGGAAAGAGGCTTCGGATGCTTCTTCACTTCGCGAATGGCCGCATCTATGTCCTTGTAGGTGAGGATTGGGAGAAGCGGCCCGAAGATCTCGTCCTCCATGATCGGGTCGTCCCAAGTCACTGGGTAGATGACCGTGGGATCGAGATAGCGTGCGTCCGGGTCGGAACCCCCGCCTATCACAACTTTCTTTTGATCGATCAGGCCCGCCAAACGCTCAGTGGCCTGGGGGCTAATGATGCGGGAGTAGTCGTCCGGCCTGCTCTTGGGGTCGGTCCCGTACAACTCGACCATCGCCTTCTTGCACTCGGCAACAAACTTCTCCGCAATCGATTCGTGTACGTAGGCGTATCCGGGCGAAGTGCACCATTGGCCGCCCCAGGCCGTAGCCCCCCAGACAATCTTTTTGGCTGCGTCCGGGATATTGGCGGTCGCATCAACAAAGGCTGGGTTCTGGCCCCCGAGTTCGAGAAGAACCGGAGTCAGATTCTTGGCGGCCGCTTCCATGACGATCTTGCCAACCTTGACGCTGCCGGTGAAGAAAATGAAGTCGAAGGGCAGCTTGAGCAGTTCCGTCACCTCGTCCTTACTTCCCGTGACGGCAGTAACGGCCCGAGGATCGAAGTATTTCGGAATGAGATCCAGTAAGACCTTGCTGGTAGCCGGCAAACCCTCGGAGAGTTTGAGAATGCATGGATTGCCCGCCGCAAGAACTTGGCACGCCGGGTCGAAGAGCAGGGTCAATGGTCCATTGAACGGACCAATCACCAAGGTGACACCGTACGGTTCTCGATAGACCTTGGCAGTATGCCCGGTCTCCCGAAAGGCCTTCGGCACGACCACATCTACAGGCTTCATCCATTCTTTCAACTCTTGCTTCGCGAAGGCGGCGGTTCCAACTGGCGCCATAATCTCGAAGACTTTTTCCTGGCTGGCGGTCTTGAAGTCGCTGCTCATCGCAGCCTCAAGAGCCTCGGCGTTCTCATTACACAAGTTCTCAAGGCGTGTCAGCTGATCGATGCGCCACTCGTAAGACTTGGTCGCGTCCGAATCGAAATATGCTTTCTGCTTGTCGAAGATTTTCTGGAACTGATTCATCTGAGTCTCCTTCACACATCGGTTTGTGGATTCCGGTTTTCAGCGGCGTCGTGTGTTTTTAGGCCATTGTGAGAACCATGCGGAACCGCGCGGCGCCTGACATCATGCGTCGATACGCTTCTTCGGCCTTCTCCAACGGAAGAGTTTCGATCATGGGCCGAACGTCAGTGAGTACGCTGAAATCAAGAGTGTCCTGGGTCTCAATCGCTCTTCCTGTCAGGCTTCCGATGACAGAGCGGCCACCAAAAATGAGCGGAACTCCGTTGATGGGAATCGGATCACCCGAAACACCAACCACCACGAGCTTCCCGCGAACTGAGAGGCCGGGAAGCAGGCTGGCGATTGCAGCTCCGCTGGGGCGCGGTTGCCAGGATCACGTCGGCGCCTCCCAGTTTCTGCAGTGCAGTTCCCGCATCCTCCGCCTTGGCGTCGATGTAAATGTGCGCTCCCAGCTTGGGCGCGAGATTCTCTTTGTCTGGACCGAAGCCGATCGCAACGGTGCGGAAGCCCATCTTTTTGGCGTATTGCACGCCGAGATGCCCCAGACCGCCAATACCCTGGATAGCAACGGTATCGCCAGCACGTCCGTTGTTGCGGAGCGCATTGAATGTGGTGATGCCGGCGCAGACCAACGGGGCCGCATCTTCTGATTTAAGTTCATCCGGTATGAGAACCAGTGCGCGTGCCTCTGCGATCATTATTTCCGCATAGCCGCCATCACTCGTCACGCCAGTGATTATGGGGTTCTGGCAATATGCCGTGTCGCCACGACGACAGGTCTCGCAGGTTCCGTCTTCACCTCCAAAGAACCCGACTCCTACACGCTGGCCGACCTTCCAGGTCGTAACCCGCCGGCCAACCTCCTCGATGCGGCCAATTGCTTCGTGGCCCGGCACACGCGGATACACGACGCCGGGCAGTTGTCCCTCAACGGTACCCGCGTCTGAGTGACACACACCGCAAGCCTCTACTCGGATACGTACCTGTTCCTCACCCGGCCCGACAACAGGCTTCTCGACGAGGCGAAAAGTTCCGGGTTTGGTTATCTCGACCGCCTTATATGTTTTTCCCATTTTCGTCTCCTATCGATCTGGAAGAACTCTTGTGTCGTCGTTGACAAGACTTGCGGACAAGCGGCAGGTTGAAACTTCACCATTGCTCGCGATCCTGGCTCTATGTCCCGAGACAGAACTGGGTCAGAGGACGCCTTTGTGACCGACTACGCCTCTCCCATTGTTTTGGAAGTTTCAATCCTTGTCTTGATTGAAAGTGCCGCAGTTTGGCGTTTCTGTTGGGCTTTAGTGGGTGGGAAACGCGAGTGACGACCTTTACTTCTCTTCAGACGCGGGGAGGCTGAACGCCTTCGGCATCGGTGCATTTGCTCTTCGCCACCGTCCTGGCGAAGTTCCAACAATCTCACGGAAGCTTCGATTGAAAGCTGGCTGGTCAGTGAATCCGACTTCCAACGCAACTGTTAGTAAAGAGTCGTTCGAGTGCAACAAGAGAGACTTTGCGGCTTCAACTCGCTTATAGAGCAAGTAGCGACGGACGGGAACACCAAACGACCTTTTGAATGCGCGCATGAAACGACTCGCCGATAGCGCACACTCTTTTGCAAGATCGGCAAGCGCCAGATCACCATCCAGATGTTCGTTCAACACCTCGATCGCTCGATCCTGTTGCCATATCGTCAACCCCCCGGTAACAACCTCCGGCGGCTGGATCGGGCCCTGGTATGTGCGGCTCAGATGAGCGCAGAACATCATGATCATTTCGTCGATAACTAAGCGTGGAAGCTGAAGCGGACGATCAGAGAACTGCAACATCATCCGGACCCAATGAAGAATCACGTCATCCTTGGTTCCCGGGGTGCAATGCAAGTTGCGAATGCGCTTTTGCTCGTTCTCGTCACTGAATCGATTGATAACCGACCGGGGTATATAGACGTGAACCGAGTCGAAACCTGAAGTTCGGAGTGCGACCGGCTCCGACTCCATATCGAATATCTGAATCCCGCCGGCATTCCATTCGGTGACACCATGAAAGCGTCCGTCAAGCCACGTTCCCCAGCCCTTAATGCTGTCGGGACGGCGCAAGTGCACGGATATCGAAAAAGCCTTTTCTGGTGGAATGTGTGGAGTGGGTCCAGGAAAGCCGTTCGGCATTCGCATACGTGTCAACGCAACCTGAGAGTTTCCCTTGAGACCAAACACAAGTGAGGAAGACTCCAGCAGAGAAAAATGCTCCACCAATCTTTTTCCAAACATGCCTTGAAGCATATGTTCTGCCTCGCACCGCGCTAGAACTTACCGTTGCTATTTTTCCATTGATCGCGAGGTGGAATTTCTTGGAGCGTATCCCAGTGCTCGGCGATTTTACCCTTTTCAATGCGGAAGAGGTCATAAATGGCAGTGGGCACGCCACCAAACGTAGCCTCGGCAACGACCAAGACGAAATTACCTTCACCAAGTACCATATGCACGCGCTCGTAGACGACTGCCTGCCCCTTGGCGGTCAGAGCCTGTAATCCCGAAATCAGTCCGGGGATGGTGTCGGCGACCCACGGATTGTGCTGAATGTACGCGATTCCGTTGAAGTAGCTCGGAAAGGTCTCGCGACGGCCTGCGAGAAGATCGTCCATGTAACGTTGCATGAGCGCCTTATTCGCCTGTGTCTGGTCGAGATCAGACACCGCGGTGGGGCCGTCGATCATCGTGTGTCCGCTTGGGCTGCGTTCCGTTGCGGTTTCCTGCAAGTTGTCCCAGTGCTCGACGACCAAGCCGTCTTCGAAGCGAAAGATGTCGAAGCCAACTTTTGGCCCGAAGAAATTGTACTCGGTGTGAGCGAAGACATAGTCCCCATCTTCAAAAACGCGGATCGTATTGACGGACGCATCGGGCGGCATGTTCTTGATGAGGGCGGCGACACCTGCCGGACCAGGGCCCACCTGTAGGTTGTGCTGAATGTACTTGTTCGGGTTGACATACGCGAACGGGACGGAAGCTTTAGTCTCAAGCGACTTCAGCAGATCGATGACCTGTTGTTTACGGTTGGGCGCCATGGGTCCTCCGGGATAATCTTTCTGTATTTGTAATAATGGACCATTCGGTTCTTTATTTGCAAGCCTCGCAGTCGAATTGACCGATAATGTTGCAATGGGACGACGAAAACTGTTCACCCGAGAGGATGTCCTCGATAAAGCAATCCCAGTCTTCTGGAAGCATGGCCTCGCCGAGACGAGTGTTCAGGACCTTGAACAGGCCACAGGTGTACGCAAATCTGGCTTGTATACGGAGTTCAAGGACAAAGAAGACCTGTTCGTGGAGAGCCTGCGTAGGTATTTCGAAGTCCTAATGGCACGCGGACACCTGACGAAACAGCCTCTCGGTTGGGCCAATGTTGAGAGTTTTCTCAAGGTCTGCTATGGGAGTTGGGGACAGAAGGGGTGCTTCTCGGTCAACTCTATGCGCGAGTTCGCAGACCTCCCGCCCAAAGCCCGCCAGATTATGGTCGCGAGCGTAATGAGAGCCCATCAGCTGCTCATCGACAATCTAGCGGCAGCGCGTGGATCTCGTGACGATAATGATTCTTTCGCTGGCTTGATCGTCACGTTCTTTAGCGGAATTTGCCTGGAGCAGAACCTCGGTCCCGACCGGGCGCGAATTACGAAGAAGATCGACGCCTTCATGCGGCTGATTCGCGCAATCTGATCGTCAAGTGAGACGAAGAAGGAGAGAATCGAGTCCAAGTCGAACCATTGACTACCTTGGCGCGGTTCGGATTCTCCTGCTTAATATTTGCTGCTTCTTCACTTCGTCTCAAAATCGGCGGAGACGCTGAGTTTCTTCCAAGTTCGTGCTTCCTCTTCCTCGGCCAGATGTCTGCCTTCACGATCAATCAGTCCAAGTCTGGGATCAGTTAGCGCGAAGCGATGAGAAGAGGCGGCGAATGGCGATATCAAGAGGCACCGCAGCGGAGCAAGGAGGGAAGAAAGTCGTCCACAAGCTTCAGAGATGGATCCGACTTTCTGCGAACGATCGCCCCAAACCAACACGTTGTCAAAAGTACCGCTAATTTGGTGGAGTCTTGCGCGACGGCGGTTCCTTTCTCAATGTGAACGAGTGAGATTAAGTCGCCCAACTGCCTGTCCCAGACGTTTATGCCGTCGGCAATTCTTTGCCCGATGTCCGGCGGGATTGCCAGAGCCTCGGCAGCGAAAACCGCGAGCAATTGGAGTGGAGCTATTTCGATCATCGGCGGTTCCATGGCTAAGAATTGGAAATGATGCTTCAGTTGATCGTATGCACTCTCTCCCGGCTCTAGAGAGAGTGACTGATAGATAGCGGCAAATTGGCGATCGACGAGGATTGAGGCAAGTTCTTCTTTACTCCTGAAATAGTTGTAAAAAGTTCCTTTAGGCGCATTCACGGCTGCGGCGATGCGGTGAATGCTCGCCTCCGGATAGCCAACTTCCTGAAACAGTTTGCCGGCTGAGAGCAGGAGCATCTCACGGGTATTGGTTGCTCGATGCGCGACCTGATGCTGAGTACGAGACATTACCCCGATGTGGCGACGAACCACTCGTTCATGGCTTGTCGAAACCAACCGAATTTGTGATTTCCGATCACAATCATCTTCCTTAGTAAGCTCGCCTAACAACTGCGCCCAGCGGGTGGTATTCTTGGAGCCATTCAAGATGGCCGGTCGTCTTCCATGGAGATCGCCGTGAATAAAACTCAAGCCCGCGAACAGAATCGGGATTCCTCGTTATCGCCTGAAACCCCTGCAAGCGCCCACGGTGCACAGATGGCGAAGTATTTCACTATGAATCAACCGCCCCATGTTGCGCTCGATTCTGTGGTTTCCGTCGTCCGGCCGCAACTGGCGATTACCCGGCTGATTGCACGGAGCGGCATCCCTGAGCGAACAGCGTCCATCCCACCTGAAAAGGCCTATGTTGTCTCGCTGCACCTGAATCATGCGAATTCAGGCGAATGGGAACTCTGGACCGATGGCAAGTACACGAAGACGGGGACATGGCCGGTGGGCGGAGTCGCGATGTGTAACCTGGAGTCTAATACCACCATTCGCAATCCGGGCCCGATCGATTGGATTCACTACCACGTCCCGCGTGCAACTTTAGATTCAGTGTCGGATGATGCCGGAGTGCCTAGGGCTAAGCGTCTTTACTGCGTTTATGGAACTCCCGACCCAACCCTGCATCACCTAACGCAAATGATTTTGCCGTATCTGAATAGACCGGAGATATTTTCTCAGTTGTTCATGGATTCGTTCACCATGATGATTTGCTCTCATCTGGTCGGGCGATACGGTCAAGCTCCAGCTGTCCAACATTTCAAGGGTGGCCTTGCTACGTGGCAAAGCCGACGCGTTGTGGAATTATTCCATGAGCACTTGGACGGCGATGTAAAACTGGAAACACTCGCCCATGAATGTGGGCTCTCGGTTAGTCATTTTGCGCGATCATTCAGGAAATCCTTTGGGACTTCCGCACATCGCTACCTGATTCTGAAGCGTGTCGAACTCGCGAAAGCTCTTTTGTCGGGAACGAATAAAACATTGGTGGAAATTGCCGCGCAGATCGGATTCTCCGATCAAGCCGCGCTTACTCGGACATTTGCGAATGTCGTCGGTGTGACTCCGGCAAAGTGGAGACGTGAACACGTACGTAGCAGGAATTTTGTCGAAATACCCAAACCCCAATTTCATCAATCACACGAATAGATCTCATCCTCAAGTTCAGCGGCCCCGGGGCGGTATTGCCCGCGATCATCGCTGGACGCAATATCGTCGTGGATTTGAGATTTGGTTAGAGTTCCCGCCTGGAACACGAGCCAGGAGTGTTCTTTTGGCCCGTTTAACTCCGCATTTGAGCAGGAATCGACAAAAAGGGTTCGTGTCTTCAAGAGTGTCGTGGTCGTTCCTGACTATGGTTGGTCGCATGTACTGGGCCCAACACACGAATCGCTGAGGCTCAAACTAGATAGGAGAAATGTTCATGAAGAAGACTTACTCGGTTGTAATGCTACTTGCTGTGTTCGTGAGCGTGACCCTGCTGCTGGGGAAGACTGCTAGAGTTGCGGCTGCGGCGCCAGCCGGCATTAAAAACGTTGTGCTTGTCCACGGTGCATTCGCCGACGGCTCCGGCTGGGACGCCGTTGCAAAGATTCTTGAGAAGGATGGTTACACGGTTTCGGTGGCGCAGCCCCCGGAGACCTCATACGCCGACGACCAAAAGTATACAAAGGCCGCCATCGATGCCATGGGCGGGCCCGTCGTCCTGGTCGGACACAGCTACGGCGGGTCCATCATCAGCGAAGCTGGCAACGATCCAAACGTTGCGGCACTGGTATATATCGCCGCATTTGCCCTCGATGAGGGTGAGAGCTGTGCCTCAATCGAAACGGCCGTGCCGCAAGCCTCCAAGGCATTCAAGCCGGATAGCAACGGCAACTGGTGGATCGATCAGGACCATTTCGCAGCCGACTTCGCAGCGGATATTCCCCCGGCCCAGGCTCATTTCATGGCTATAGCGCAAGTGCCGATCTCCACCGACTCGTTCACCCACAAGGTCACGAATCCCGCTTGGAAGACCAAGCCGACCTTTTACATGGTGGCCAGCTCAGACCGCTCGATCAATCCGATACAGGAGCGCATGATGGCGAAGCGCGCCAATGCCAAGACAGTCGAAGTGAATGCCAGCCATGTGGCCTACATGTCTCACCCGAAGGAAGCAGCCAAGCTCATCGAAGAGGCTGCGACATCCGCACATGCCAATTAGTAGTCAGGTCTTTGCGTTGCAATCGAAATATGTAGAAGCGGTTAGCGCGAAGGCATTCGAAATCGAAAATCAACCGATCCATCTGGATCTTTAAAAAGGAGAATCATCGTGAGTCAGCATATTAAGAATGTAGTTCTGGTGCATGGAGCTTTCGCGGATGGCTCGGGCTGGAAGAGTGTCGCCGATATCCTCAAGAATGATGGCTACAAAGTGTCGGTGGCACAGCCTCCCGAGACCTCGTACGCCGACGATCAAAAGTACACAAAGGCCGCCATCGATGCCATGGGCGGGCCGGTTGTGCTGGTCGGCCATAGTTATGGCGGGTCCATCATCACCGAGGCCGGAAATCATCCAAACGTTGCAGCACTGGTCTATATTGCTGCATTTGCTCTCGATGAAGGCGAGAGTTGTGCGTCGATCGAAACGGCGTTGCCGCAAGCATCGAAGGCGTTTAAAGCGGACAGCAATGGGCTTTGGTGGATCGACGAGGCCCACTTCGTCGCCGACTTCGCAGCAGACATTCCACGGGATGAAGCGGAGTTCATGGCTATAGCGCAGGTGCCGATCTCCACCGACTCGTTCACGCACCAGGTAAAGAATCCCGCGTGGAAGCACAAGCCCACCTGGTACATGGTGGCCAGCGAAGACCGATCGATCAATCCGGACCAGGAGCGCATGATGGCGAAGCGCGCGAAGGCAGAGACGGTCGAGGTGAAGTCGAGCCACGTGGCCTACATGTCTCATCCGAAGGAAGCAGCTAAGCTCATCGAAGCGGCTGCCACCTCCGAACGGATCAAGATAGCTGCCTGAGGAGTACACCATGAAAGATCACATCACCGTACCAGGGCAGGACGGCAAGTTTGCCGCCTATATCGCGCGGCCGGAGACAGTACCGGCTCCGGCCGTTGTCGTTCTGCAGGAGTTGTTCGGGGTGAACGCCGACATTCGCAGGCACTGCGATGAATTGGCGGAACAAGGTTACATCGCGCTCGCTCCAGACCTGTACTGGCGGCAGGAGCCGGGCGTCGACCTGAACGTCACCTCCCAAGCCGACTGGGACCACGGTCTTCGCCTCTATTCGGCTTATGACAGAGATGCTGGCGTAAGGGACATAAAGGACACCATTGACGCAGCACGCAGTCTCCCGGAATGCAACGGTAAGGCCGCCTTGCTCGGCTATTGCCTCGGCGCGCTGATGGTCTTCATGACAGCCGTCCGGAACGACGGGATCGACGCCGCGGTCTGGTATCACGGCGCCGATACTGAGAAATATCTAGGAGAGGTCGATGGGCTTCACGCGCCGCTTCTCATGCATGTGGCCGAGGAGGATGAGTTCATTTCCAAGGCTGCACAAGCGGAGATTAAAGCGGCACTTGCCAAGAAACCGAACGCAACGGTCTACAGCTATCCGGGTCAGAGTCATGCCTTCTCTCGTCATAATGGGGCGCATTACAACGCCGCCGCGGCTCACCTAGCCAACGGTCGGACGAGCGAATTTCTATATCAGAAACTGCGGTAACCTTCGAGATGACAAGAAAAATCGAGATAGAGCGGTTCAGTCTGACGAGTTCCAAGCCGTTTGATGAAGTAATAGCCGGTGTAAACTCCGGCATCGGTCATCCGGATATGGCTGAGTTTGGGAGATCAACTGACGAAGCGCGCTCTCTTACCGAGTTGAAAAGCGCGGTTGAGAAAGGTCTGAGCACAATAGGACTGATGCTGTTTATGCAGTTGGATCACGGCGCGATTCTGCGCAAAGAAACGGGCCGCGAGGCTCCGAAGATGATTCGCTTCGTCATCGGCAATCCCCTCATCATGAAGGAAATGGTCAAGCATGTCCCGGATGCGGGCTCTTACGCGCCGGTTACCCTGCTTGTGGACGAGCGCGCCGATGGCGTCCATTTGTCATATGACAGGATGGCGAGCTTCTTAGCCCCTTATGAGAATCGCGACGCGCTAGAGGTCGCCAGGGATTTGGATAGGAAAATCGAAGATCTATTACGACAAGCCGCAGCATGACCAGTCCTCGTTGCGAAGCGAGAATCTCACTCTTTAGAATCAGGCGCCAGCAGGAGGATCTTCCCAAACAATTCGCCGCTTGATTGAGCACGCCGGAGCGCCTCGCGAAAAATCGATTCTACCTCTGCTTGATTGCGACGCAAAAAGTCGGTAATGACTGCATCTCCCGCGGCGCGCTCCATATTTGCGCTTAAGAGCAAACAGCCGCGCGCGTGCTGCGCCCGTGACTCCGACTGAGGGCCAAACAGAAGTTGAGCGAAGCCGTCTTTCACGGTGGGGGCGGAACTGAATAACCTGCGCATGGAAGCATTGGTTTCATCCCTATAGTGCCCCAGTGCTTTTAAGTATAAGGACCGTTTGTCACCAAACGTGTCGTAAAGGCTCTGTCTTGCAATCCCCATTTCTGGAACGATTTCGCGGCGGACAAGACTCATTCGATTCCGGAAGCGGATCGCAACCAGTCCACCGCTCTCGACAGCAACCAGATTGGGAGTTCTGGCCTCCCTAGCGTTCATACGAAAGTCCTCTTTGGCGATCCTTCAAAAGTCGGTTTCTACACGATCTTGTTGTTTGTACCCGCCCACACTACTATCCAGGCACACACCCATCGCGACGATCGGGTGGCAGTTGTTGTTTCGGGCGAGTGGCACTTGGGCTGTGGCACTCATTTCGATGCAAAGTCACTGAAGACGCTCCAGCCGGGTAGGGTGTACTCGGAACCGGGAGGAGACAATCATTTCGCCCAGGCGGACGCTGATTCAGTAATCGTCGAAATCTCGGGCTACGTTCGAGCCGGCACAAGCTATTTCGAGGCCAAGAACGATCCCAAGTCGCGACCAAGTAAGTGATTTCTTGGCTGACTATTCACCGGAATTAGGCAGCAACGACCTCGCCTGCAGGCTTACACTTGTGCGAAGCCACCATCCACAAAACAATTCTGTTCCAGTGACGTAGCTGCTGTTGTCCGACGCGAGAAAGACCACGGCCCCGGCGACGCAATTTTCCCGTCAAGCCTGTGCATGGGTTTCTCCTCCACTGCCTTGATTAGCCAAAAGTCACCTTGGCGCTTTGCCCGCGGTTATCCGTGTTTGGTTTGCGTGGTGATCCGCAAGGATCTGTGAAGCAGATACACCACGAAGAATTGGAGGACGGCAATAAAGAGCGGTCCAGTGTCCTCAAGCACTTAAGCGATAAAAATCCGCCGCGTCTGCCGACACGCAATTATCTTATTTATTTACTTATACTTAAAAGATAAGTAGCATCCGCTTTTGAGTCCGCTGCGTCTGCCAGTTCCGCCATCCCGGCCAGGAAAGGCTTTCTTATTGTACGGCAGCGTTTGAGAATTTTGTACACTCACGCGGGCTGCGGATTGCGCACCGGCGACGCGGTCATGGGCAGCTCTACGCGGAATGTAGTCCCGCAGCCGGGATGGCTTTGCACGCCGATCGAGCCGCGGTGCTGCGTAACGATCCACTGCGCAATGGCAAGTCCCAGGCCTGCGCCGCCCTGCGCACGGCTTCGCGCCTTGTCGACGCGGTAGAAGCGTTCGAAAATTTTGCCTTGGTCTTCCTCTTCGATGCCCACCCCTGAGTCCTGAACCAGAATCGCCGCGCTCTCATCCTTCGCTTCGAGTGACAGATGCACCGAACCGGGCGAGGACGTGTATTTGAATGCATTGTCGAGCAGGATCTCGGCTAGCCGGCGCAGCAGCATCTCATCACCCAAAACATAGAATTCTGAACTGTCGATCTTCGCCGAAAATTGCAAGTTGCGAATGGTGGCCACTTGCTGCCAGCCATCGACAACACTTCGCAAGGTCTGGCACAAATCCACCGGCTGCAGGTGGAGCGTCTCCCGGCCCGAGTCGGCGCGCGCCATCGACAGCAACTGTTCAATCAGAGCAGTCGTGCGCTCGGCCTCCAGCAGGATGTGGCGCAGCGACTCCTTGTATTCGGCCTCTCCCCTGGAACGGCGAAGCGCCAGTTCAGCCTCCGTGCGGATCAGTGATATGGGCGTCCTCAATTCGTGCGAGGCATCGGCGGTAAATTGGGTGACGCGCAGAAATGCCGATTCGATCCGGTCGAGCATTTCATTCAATGTGTCCGACAGACGCTGCAACTCGTCTCCAGTATCCAATTTCTGCAGGCGGCCACTGATATTTGTCCCGCTAACTTCGCGCGCACTTCGCACCAGTACGTCCACGGGAGACAGAGCTCTGCGGCTGAGCCAGTAACCACCGCCCGCCGCGGCGAGCAGAAGCAGCGGGGCGAACATCAGCAGGTAGGACCGGAACTGAGTCAGGGTTTCGACAGCGTCGTCGGCTGGAACACCCATCTCCACGGTGTAGACGTGCCCGTTAATGTTCAGCTTGGCAAAGGTAAAGCGGAAGGGCCGACCGTCGATCCTGCGGCTCTTCATCATGGGACGCTTGATTTGATCCGGCGGCAAAAGTGCCGCGGGATGAGCCTCAAGGAACGTGGAACGATAAATTACCTGGGCATCGTCCGCGTAAACCGCCAGATAATCGCCGGAATGTTCAATGTCGTAGGCTTCGTGCGTCTCTTCCTGCAGCTTGGCAATCGACGCATCTTTCTTTTGCGCCTCCAGAAAGCTCTTTACGTCGTCGACCTGCGCGGCCAGGCCATCGTCTACCATGTCATAAAGATTGTGCCGCAAGATGAGCCACATGCCCACGCCGAACGCGATCTGTGCAACGGCAAAAATCGCCAGGTACCACAGAGTCAGGCGTACGCCGATGGAAAGTCTTCTCATCCCTGATTCGATCCCGCTTAAATTACGGAAGTCCGAGTGTCATTATTCCCGAGCATCTGCTCCAACGATCGGCCCTGCGTTCTCACGCGCTTCCCATGGAGCGAATCATATAGCCCACGCCGCGCACGGTCTGAATCAGCTTGGGCCGGCCCGGGGAATCGATCTTGCTGCGGAGCAGGTGCATGAAAGCGTCCAGCGTATTCTCTTCGATGTCGCGGTCAAAGCCCCAGACCGACTCGATGAGAGAGCGGCGCGAAACCACTTTGCCGGCGCGGTACATCAGGCGCTCCAGCAGATTGTATTCCGTGCGAGTGAGTGCGACCCGCTCTGCACCGCGCAGCACTTCCCTGCTGGCTGGATCGAGAACCACATCGGCGACCCGCAGATGGACATCCTGCGCCACCAACGCGCGCCGCTTGACCGCCCGCAGCCGGGCCAATAGTTCGTCGAATGAAAACGGCTTGGTGAGATAATCGTCGGCGCCCACGTCGAGGCCGCGAACAATGTCAGGCACTGAGTCGCGGGCCGTCAGCATCACGATCGGCGTACCGACCTTCTCAGCCCGCAACCGTTTGGCCATGTCATATCCGCTAAGCCTGGGCATCATCACGTCGAGAATAATCACGTCAAACTCGTACGACTTCGCCAAAGCCAAGCCTTCGGCACCGTCAGCCGCGCAAGTCGCCAGGTGACCTTCTTCCGTCAACCCCTTGCGGAGAAGGTCGGCCATGCGCGCTTCGTCTTCCACAATCAGCAGCTTCATGAGGAACCAAATCCCGAACGACTAACGAAGTTTAGAACGGAAAGGGAGGCCGGCGCACAATTATCCGGCAACCTGAAAAAATATTAACCCGTTCTTCATCACTCCGTCACAACGCCTCCCTAGACTGCCTAGTCATCCCGATAGATCAAGGCCCGGTGTGACGGAGATCTCAGTTTCCGAACGCATCGCACAGGGCGCACTACTAAATTTTGCAGTCTCCAATTAGAGGAGCTCAAGTCATGAAATCCAACCGCTTCCCCAAGGAATTTTCATCGATTGTTCGCTCGAGCATTGTTCACTCGAGCATTGTGCAGTCGACTGCGCTGGTGATGCTCGCACTGGCGATTCTCGCATCCTTAACCAGCTCGGCGTTCGCTCAGTCGGCGAAGGGCACGCTCACCGGCCGCGCGGCCGACTCCCAGAACGCCGTGCTACCGGGCGCGAGAGTACGAGTCGAACCGGGCGGTGTAGCCGTTGCAACCGATCAACAGGGAGAATTCACGGTGATCAACCTCACTCCTGGCGACTACAAAGTCACGGTTTCCTACGTTGGCTTCCTCGCATACACAGTGGATGTGAAGGTGGTTGCCGGCCAAGCCACGCGCGTGGATGCCGTGCTTAAGGTTGAGGCAAAAGGGGAAGAGGTGACCGTTGTGGCTGACGCTCAAGGTGTAGCCCAGGCCATTAACCAGCAGCGTACTTCCGACAACATCCTGGATGTAATGCCGGAAGGCGTCATCAACAGCCTGCCGAATGAAAACATCGCCGATGTCGTGGGCCGAATGCCGGGCGTAAGCCTGGAGCGCGATGAAGGTGAAGGCAAGTACGTGCAGATTCGCGGCACAGAGCCTCGCCTGAACAACACGACCGTCGATGGAGTTGAGCTTCCCGCTCCAGAAGACAACGTGCGCCAGTTCAAGTTGGATACCATTCCGTCCGGCATTGTCGAGGCAGTTGAAGTGAATAAGACCCTGGCCGCTAATCAGGACGCCGACGCCATCGGCGGAACGGTGAACCTGGTGACCAAGAAGGCGGGTGACCTGCCGACTCTCGAAATCGAGGGAATCGGCGGCTTCACTCCCATCGTAAACACCCGCTACATCGGCCTGGTGAGCGGCACCGTCGGTCAGCGCTTTGGGCACGATAAGCGCTTCGGCGCGCTCTTTTCCGGCAGCTACGACTATAACGGCCGCGGCATTGACGACATCGAACCGCAACCCGATCCCTACTACTCGATTCCTGTTTACGACAGCATGGACGTGCGCGAGTACCGGTATCAACGAAAGCGCTACGGCTTTGGAGGATCGCTCGACTACAAACTGAAAGATCCAGCCTCCGGACTCTTCTTGCACTACTTCTATTCAGATTTCAAAGACTACGGCAACAAATGGACCTACTCATTGAATGACGACGTCACCCAGAATCCTGCGGGACCTTCGGCGCCACCAATCATCGCGGGCGATGTTCCGAAATTCTCGACTTCCCAGCGTGTGCCGGACTATTCGGCTGGCAGCATAGCAATCGGCGGAAAGCATGTGTTCACCAGTTCCTGGTTAAGCTGGGAGCTTTCGGCGGCCGAATCCCGCGAAGGGGGCGCGGCGGGCAACCCCGGCGCTACTTTCAAGCCAGTATCCGGCAGCGCTCTCAGCAATCTCAGCACTTGTGTCAATCTGCAGGGCCCCAATTTCCACCTGCCGCAGTGGGACCCATCCTGCTTCGGATCCCCAACCTACGATCCAACCCAATACAACATCACCGAGTACGACGGCACCTCCGGGGACACCTCGCAAGTAAATCTGCAGGGCGCCTTGTCATACGCCAAGAACTACCACGTGGGCTCGCACTCCTCCACCTTTGAGTTCGGCTTCAAGGAACGGAATGCGCACAAAGGGCAGGACGCCTATTCACCGACCTACGACCAGGCGTTTCTAGCGAATCCCGGCACCGCACTGATGTCTCAATATCTGAGCGGGTTCACCAACCCGCACTACTACTTCAAGGCTTACCCCCTCGGACCGGTCACCAACTACAACACCATTTCTGGCGATCTGGGCAACCTGATCAGCCAGGGTGTCCTCTCGCTGGACCAACCAGCTACGTCGTTCGGTTCGGACGCAAGCAATTTCGATCTTACTGAACGCATCTCGGCGGCCTACGCCATGAACACCATTGAGTTCGGACGCTTCCGGCTGCAAACCGGGTTGCGCGTAGAAGCCACGCAGTTAGACATCCTGGGATTCAACGTTGTCAATAACGCTGACAGCACCCAGACAACCGTCACCCCACAGCAGGCAAACTCCTGGTATTGGGATCCTTTGCCGAGTGTGCAACTTCGCTACCGGATTACCGATGACTCCGACATTCGCGCGGTTTACGCGCGCGCCATCTCCCGACCGAATCCTTACGACATGGTGCCCTATATCACTCTGGATAACAGCTCAAACCCGCTCACCGTCTCTGTCGGAAATCCGAATCTGAAACCTGAACATGCGAACGATTACGATCTCCTCTACGAGCACTACTTGAAGCCCTATGGCCTGCTCCAGGCCGGCTTCTTCTACAAACAGTTGAGCCAACCTATTTACTATCTTGCTGACCCGTACTACCAGGGAACGCAGTATCCGCAGTACGTAGGCGACATATACAGCTACATCGAAAACGGAATCAACGCCAAGCTGTATGGCGTGGAGTTCTCCTACATCCAACACCTCGGATTCCTGCCGGGCGCCTGGAGCGGATTCGGGATTATGGCAAACTACAGCAGGACTGGATCGAGTGCGGGAACTCTGCCGCTCCGTACGGACAATCCAGCGCTGCAACGTCAGACCCCAACCATGTGGAATTTGAGTCCCAGCTACGACCGCGGCCGTTTCTCAGCCCGGCTCGGCGCCACTTACAACAGCGCGAGCATATACCAGTATCAGTGGCAACAATGCACCACGGCGCAAGCGACCAACTCCGCCTGCGAAGATCCCGGCAACCTTGGTCCAAAAGGACCGGTTGGCGACAACTACCTTTATGCTCACCTGCAGCTCGATGCCCAGGCCAGCTTCCGCGTGCAGCGGACTCTGACCGTGCTATGGCAGGGTCTGAACCTTACCGACCAGGTATTCGGCTTCTACAACGGCAGTCCCTGGTACGTCACACAACGCGAGTACTACCGGCCCACTTATTCGTTCGGCCTGCGTTGGGAGCCGCGCCGAGAATAGAAAAGAAAAATCAAGAAATAAATGATCCTGCTTCGGGCGACGTTCAGGAAGACTTCAGGTCGTCCACGTAGGATTGAGGGTGTTCGACATTTCGACGACGCTGGCAGACTACGAACAGCCTGCCAGCAGGTCCGACTCATAGGAGATCTCATGACTGCAATCGCAGGGCGAACGCTTGCCCGCACTACGTTTTGTCTGCTTATCATCGTACTTTTATCCCTGCTCTTCATTGGAGCATCCCAGCTGTCGATCGGGGGATATTCCGTCCTCAAAAGAATTCCCGTCGCCGGCCAGGGCGGTTTTGACTACCTCACGGTCGATGAAGCCGCGCGTCGCCTGTATGTCTCCCACGAAACCCAGGTGGAAGTGCTCGACATCGATTCCCTTACCTGGGTGGGAAGTGTTCCGAAAACACCGGGCGTTCACGGAATCGCCATCGCTCCAGAACTGGGCCGCGGATTCGTCAGCAACGGTCAGGCGTCCACCGTCACAATTTTTGATTTGAAGACGCTGAAGCCGATCGCAGACGTGCCCACGGGAAAGAAACCCGACGCCATCATTTACGATCCGGCCACTTCACGCGTCTTTGCGTTCAACGGCGCCAGCAACAGCGCCACCGCGATTGATGCCGCTACCGGCAAAGTCGTAGGCACGGTCGACCTGAAAGGCGGACCGGAATATGCCGCCGCCGACGGCAAGGGTTTCGTCTACAACAATCTAGAAGACGAGAGCTTGCTGCTCAAGATCAATTCCCGCGAACTCAAAGTCGAGCAGCGCTGGCCCACCGCCCCGTGTGCTTCTCCCAGCAGCATGGCCATGGACCGCGCCAACCGGCGCCTGTTCCTCGGCTGCCGCAGCAAGGTCATGGCGGTGGTTGACGCCGACTCCGGAAAAGTCATCACCACGCTCCCCATTGGAGATCACGTCGATGCCACCGCCTTCGATCCCCAAACCAAGCTGATCTTCAACTCCAATGGCGAAGGCACTATCACCGTCATTCACCAGGACAGTCCCGATAAATACTCAATCGTCGAGACGGTGAAGACCGCGCCGCGGGCCAAGACCATGGCGCTCGACCCGAAAACTCACCGGCTTTTCCTCTCGACAGTGGAAAACGGGCAGTTCGAAGTCCTGGTCGTGGGACAATAAAACTGATCCAATTAGGATTGGACAATAGAACTGTGATTCCGAACCCGGAGCCTTCCCTTATGAGTTCGAAGCACGTCCCGCAACAAGCGACCGCGTCGTTCGCGACCATGGCGCTGATTGCCCTCTCGTGCATCTTGATCGGATGCACCAGCAGATCGGTCGCGCAAACTTCCGCCGTCGATTTGCGACTCGACGTGAATGTCCCGTTTCGCTTCGTCGCCTACGGCGACTCACGCTTTCACGATCCCAAAGACACCGATGCCGCGAATCCTCCGGTGCGCGTCGCCCTGGTACAGGCCGTCGCCGAAGCCAACCCGGCATTCATTTGCTTTACCGGCGACCTCGTTTACAACGGCTACGACACAAACGACTGGAAGGTCTGGGACAGCGAAACCAGCCCCTGGCGTGACAAGAAAATCCCGGTCTATCCGGCGCTCGGCAATCATGATCTGCATGGCGACGAAAAAAACGCGCTGGCCAATTATTTTCAACGCTTCCCTGATTTGAAGAACAGTCGCTATTACTCCGTGCGCGCCGCGAATACTTTGGTTTTGGTTCTCGACAGCGCCCTCGATGAAGTCTCCGGACCGCAAGGCCAGTGGCTGGCCGACAAACTCGATCACGTACCCACAGACGTAGATTTTGTGTTTGTCATGGACCACCATCCGCCCTACACCAGTTCCTCCGACATGAAGATGATGGGCGGCGGCCATTCGGCGCGCGGCTCCGAGAAAGCTCTCGCGAAAATGCTCGAAGACCGCCAGGCCCATGCTCGCTTCCGCTTGGTGATGTTCTCCGGCCACGTTCACAACTACGAGCGCCATGAACACGGCGGCGTCACATACTTTGTTTCTGGCGGCGGAGGAGCTCACGCGTACCCGATCGAGCGCGCCCCTGACGACCCATTCCAAAGCAAGGAAATCAACTATCACTATCTGCTGGTCGAGGTCGACCACCAGCAGTTAAAAATCACCATGAACCGCCTCGACCTGACCAGCGGCAAGCCCGTGTGGACGCAGCCCGACTCGCTGAAGATCTCGGTCCCGGCAGTAGCCGCCGCGGCCGTCGCGCGCTAGTTCCAGACAAAGAACTTTCTGACCGCGCGCGGCGCAGTTGTCGGCGTGGCGGCTACGTGGAAGAGCGGCGCTTCAGCGCTGCGTTAGAAGACAGGCAATGATGTGGGCTTCAGCCCCCGTGATTCCGTGTCCCACCGATTCGTTTGGGCAATTCCCGCCCCATCATTTATCCTCAAAGGTTATCTAACGCTCGCCGAGGCATACCGTTGATCCTGCCTCGCATTCAACCCGAGCGAGACGCTGCTAAAAGCCAAGAGCTAACAGCTAAGAGCTTCTTATGAAAACCGGCATCATCGGCCTGCCCCAGGTAGGCAAGACATCTCTGTTCCGCATCCTGACCAAGGCGCATCTTTCAGCGCAAACCAGCAACCCGCGCGAGGCCCACATCGGCGTAGCCAAAGTTCCCGACGACCGTCTCGACAAGCTGGCTGCACTCTACAACCCGAAAAAGCTCACGCACACTTCGGTCGAATACGTCGACCTCGGCGCCATAGGCCAGGATTCGCTGAAAGAAACTGCCTACATCGGCCACCTGCGCCAGGTGGACGCGCTCGCCCATGTAGTCCGTGTGTTCGAAGATCCAGCGGTTCCGCTGGTGGCCGAGATCGATCCGCTGCGCGACATCAAGAATGTCGAGTTCGACTTGATGGTCAGCGATCTCGGCCAGATCGAAAAGCGCATCGAGCGCGTCGAGAAAGATCTCAAGAAGATGAAGACACAGGAACTCGAAAAAGAATTCGAGTTGCTCAAGCGCGCCAACGCGCACCTGGGATCGGAAAAACCGCTGCGCGAAATGGAAATGACGCCCGAAGACAAGAAACGCCTTCGCGGCTTCATGTTCCTGAGCGAGAAGCCGATTTTCTATGTGCTCAATATCGGCGAGTCAACCGAACTGGGCAAGGAACTCGATGAAGCCGTCGGCAAATATAATCTCACCGAAAGTGCCGCACGCCCCAACGCCGCAGCCACCGCCATCTGCGGCAAAGTCGAAGCCGAACTCGCTGAAATGCCCGATGCCGATGCTGCTGAATTTCTATCGAGCTACGGCCTCACCGAAAGCGGCCTCGTCCGCCTCATCCGCACGACCTACAAATTGCTGGGCCTGATCTCATTTTTCACCGCCGGCGAAGACGAATGCCGCGCCTGGCAAGTCCCCGCAAACTCCCGCGCCCAGGAAGCAGCCGGCGCTATCCACTCCGATCTGGAAAAACATTTCATCCGCGCCGAAACCATCCGCTGGGACCAGCTCCTCGAAGCCGGCTCCGAAGCCAACGCCCGCGCCAAAGGCACCCTGCGCCTCGAAGGCAAGGACTACATCGTGCAGGATGGCGACGTAATGCACATCCGGCATTCGGGATAAAGTCCACACGGAGACGCAGAGACAATTAAGAATCAGTTTTCTCTGCGTCTCTTCGTCTCTGCGCGAATTCTCTCTGCTATCATCCTCGCGAACTGCCCATGAACCCGATTCTCATCAGCATCCTGCTCGGCCTGACTGCAGCTGCCGCCAATGTTTTTGGCGGGGCCATCATCGTGCAGCGGCACTGGGAGCGGCGATATCTCCGCTACTTTGTCGCGCTGGGCGCGGGATTCATGCTGGCTACGGCTCTGGTCGAGATGGTTCCAGAGAGCCTCGAGCTGCGCGGCCGATCTGCAGCATTTCTCGTTCTGCTCGGCTACCTGATCATCCATTTCTTCGAGCATACGGTCACGCCGCACTTCCATTTCGGCGAAGAAACTCATCACGACGAGTTCATTCACGCTCATAAGGGCTACTCCGTCTTGCTCGGTCTCATCATCCACACGTTTTTCGACGGCATCGCCATCGCTTCCGGATTTCTGGTATCCAACTGGCTGGGCTGGCTGATTTTTCTCGCGATTTTCCTGCACAAAATTCCTGAAGGCTTCACCGTGAGTTCCGTCATGCTGGCCAGCGGGCGCAGTCGAGGCACGGCTTGGGGAGCGTCGGTGGTACTAGGAGGATCCACTCTGGCGGGCGTTCTGACCATGGCGCTGTTTCGCCATCATGTGGGCGCGGGCCTGCCGCTGGCGGCGGGAGTTACGATTTACGTCGCCGCCTCCGACCTGATTCCCGAAGTCAACAAAGAGCCTGCCATGAAGATGGCGCTGCTGGTCTTCGTGGGCGCGGGAGTCTTCGTCCTGCTCGACCGCCTATTCCACGCGTAGTGAAGCTCTCTTGATTCAGGTCCTTCAATGCTGTCGACCTGTCTTGTGTTCCGGCAACGCCAGAACATGCAGGCCAGGCATCTTCCGGAAGTCTTTCACGTCCGAAGTTACCAGAACGCCGCCATTCCCAGCGGTCGCTGCCGCGAAACAGTCAGCGTAGGGAAGACCATATCCAGCTTTCAGCTGGGCAGCACGCGCGGTCACAAACTCGTCCGCGTCCAACACTGCTACAGGCAGCAACCTGACTCGGTCCATGATCTTGCCGGTCTCAGCAAATCCCTGGGATTTGGCGATCGTGTAATACACTTCGCCCCAATTCACCACTGACATCCGAAGAGGTTGCTCAACGTCCCGAGCCTCCTTGAACAGGCGGCTCACCAGGTCGGCGCCGGGTCCGCCCGTTAGAAAACGATACAGGGCGTTGGCGTCGAGCACGTGCATCTTCATTTCAGCTTCCGGCCCGCCTCACGCTCGACTCGGTCGGGAAGGCCGCGTCCCGCGAGCATCCCCTGCATGGCGTCGATGAACTCGTCGGTCACCGGCTGCATGAAGAGCCGCCCTTCTTCCTCGAGAAAAGCGACCCGGGTTCCTTCGTCGATCTGGAATCTGCGCCGGATCTCGACCGGAATCACTACCTGCCCCTTCGCCTTGACGCGAGCATATTCGATGGCCATAGTCCTACATAATAAATAGCAGTTGTACTTAAGTCAATCAGGTTGGAACTAACCGTCGAAGTTATACTCAGTCGACAGATGTAACACAATCGCAGCCTGGGCAACTCCGATACACGGCATCCCGGCAGCTGCTTTAGTCCACAGTATGTTTCGCCGTATACCCGTCGCGCGCGACCACATCGATCTTCACGCTCTTGCCCTTTTGGTCGGACACCTTCAGCGGGCCGCCATCAGGTCCAACCACTTCTACTTTCAGCTTGCGGTAGGTGCCATCGAGTTTCGAGTTGGTAGGCGCATACGACAGCGTGTACTGGTTGCGAATGTCGCTGGAAATATCCTGAAACTCCTCGGCATACTCCGCCTGAAAACGCGGAAAGTAGGCGCGGCCTCCGGTCATGGCGGCGAACGTCTTCATCTCGTTGTCACCCTGCAGATAGTCCATCTGCGAGACCGGGATGCCCATGCCGTGAATGTTGCGGCAACTCGCGGGATGCGTTTCACAATACTCCCGCAACATCCACCCGACGCTGATCGGAAAGATGGTCACATCCTTGGTGTCTTTAATCTTTTTCATCATCTTGTCCAGCGTCAGCTTGCTGAATGTGTCGATCCCAGTCGTCACCAGAATCACATACTTCTTCCCTTCCACGCGGTCGAGGCGATCCAGCGTGTCATACAGGGCGTCGAAAAGATTGGTCTCGGCGAAACCCGGAATGCGTAACTGGTTCAGCGCTCCGTAGACGGCTTTCTTGTCTTGCGTGAAATCCACCAGGATGTGCGGCTGCATATCGTAGTATGCCACCGCGACCCAATCGTCTTTCTTCAGGGAATTCGCAAACGCGTATGACGCCATAAGGGCATCTCTCAGGAAGGTGTAGCTCGTGGACGCAAACTCCACCAACAGCACGGCCGTAATCGGAGCCTGCGAGACATTAAAGTGCGTCACCTGCTGCGGCACTCCATCTTCGAGAATGCGAAAATTGCCTTGCTTCAGCCCGGGAATGAACTGCCCGTCTTTGGTCGTGACCAGCACGTCCACATTGACCAGCGGCACGTTCACCTTCAACGAATAGTCAGGAATGTCCTCGAGCTTTTTCGGCGTCACCGGGGGCGGCGGTGGCGGCGCATCGTCAGTCTTTTTCTTTGGGATCGCGTACGGACCCACGTTGTCGGTGGGACCTCCCGCTTCATCAGGCACGTCCTGCTTGGGCTTGCTGTCATCCTGGCCCTGAGAAGCCTGAGGAGAAGTCTGCGACGATGATGCAGGATTCTGACTCTGCTGGCCCTGTCCGGCCACCGGCAACACACCGCAGAACCCGAGCAGCAACCCACAAATTGCCCCTGTCAGCTTCAGGCTCTTGTGCTCTAAAGTCTTATCTTTGTAACGATTAAACATTGATGAACCCCGAAAACTCTCTGTGCTAGTATAGACGCAAGGATTCGCAATTGGGATGTTTTGCCCGGTCCCAGATCTTCCCCTTCCTGGCAACGAGTCGCAGTTGGTCTGAGTCTAATCTGTATTAGGGCCTGTTGGCGGGCCCTGAGTCGGTGCATTTCATGAGAAAAGTGCTTGCGCTTCTCGTCTTAGGTCTATCCCTACCTACAAGTATTCTGTCCGCTCAAACTGCGCAGCCCACGATCCCTGTGGATCAAATTCATACCGGCATGCGCGGCTACGCCCTGACGGTTTTTGAAGGCGTGAAGCCAGAGTCGATGGACGTGGAAGTCCTCGGCGTTCTGCGCAACGCGAACGGACCCAAGGGCGACATTATTCTCGTCCGCTTGCACGGAACAAAAGTGGAATACACCGGTGTGGTCGCCGGCATGAGCGGCAGCCCTGTCTATCTCGACGGCAAACTCGCCGGGGCGCTCGCCTTCCGCATCGGCGAATTTTCGAAAGAGCCCATCGCCGGCGTGACCCCGATCGCCGACATGCTCGAAATTAATGCCCTCGACAAATCGCCGGCCGAAGAGGCCGCCGCGACCAAGCCCACCGTGACCGCCGCTGCGGGAAAAACCGCCGCCCCCGGCGACGGAAGCGCGCTCCTGAATTCCGCCTCGGTCGGCTCTAATCAGGACTTCGTCACCTACCTGAAGCCCATCGACGCTCCTCTAGTCTTCAACGGATTCTCCGAAGATGCGGTGCGCCGCTTCGCTGGACAGTTCGCCTCTGTCGGAATCGTCCCCGTGATGGGCGCAGGTTCCGCGAGCGCCGACAAACAGCCCGAGCCACTTGAAGCCGGATCCGCCGTCAGCGCAATTCTGGTTCGCGGTGATATGGATATTGCCGCCACCTGCACCGTGACTTACATCGATCCCCAGCGCCTGCTAGCCTGCGGACATCCCCTGCTGCAGTTTGGCTCCGTCGATCTGCCCATGGACAAAGCGCAGGTCCTGGCCACGCTGCCCTCGCCGCTGAACGCTTTCAAAATCGTCAACACCACCGAGCAAGCGGGAGTGTTCGTGCAGGATCGTCACACCGGCATTATGGGCGTCTTCAACAAACAGCCCGACATGATTCCGGTGACGCTCACCATCCACGGCGGAAATGGCGCTCCCGAAAAAGACTTCCACTTTGAAGTACTCAACAACCCGCGCCTCAGTCCCGTGGCGATCATGGCGACGGTTTTCAATGCGCTGCATGGCGTGAATGAATATGGTGAGGAGATCACCTATCGACTGAATGGCAGCATCGACGTTAAGGGCTTTCCAGAAGTTTCGCTCAAGAACATGTTCGTGCCCACCGAAAACGGTCAGCCTGCCGCCATGGCCGCTGCGATGTCGCTGGGTGAGCGCTTCGGACGCATCTACGACAACCCCTACAACGCTCCCGCCGTAAACAGCGTGAAGCTTGACTTTGACCTGGTGCGCGAACGCCGCTGGGCGCGCCTGGAAAGCGCCCGCACCGACATCACCGAGGCCCGCCCCGGCGATGAGATCATCGTCGAAACCGTGCTCGCACCCTATCGCGGCGAGCGCGTAGTGCATCAGATTCCGGTAAAGATTCCCACCTCGGCCAGCAAGGGGACGTTGCGCATTCTGGTGAGTGATGGCGAAACTCTCGACCGCGCAGGCCGCGCCAATCCCGCCTTCGGCCGCAGACTCGACCTGGCCTCGACCATTGCGCTGCTGAACAAAGAGCATGCCAACAATCGCCTTTACGTTTCTCTGCTGGAAGCCGACCCCGAAGCCCGCGTCGCCGACAAAGTCATGCCGACGCTTCCGATATCGATTATGAATGTGATGGACGGCATGCGCGGCAATCAGGAGATGATCGTCAACGGAGAATCCAGCGTCGACGAAACTGCGACTCCACCGCTCGACTACGTGGTAAGCGGAGCCCAGTTGCTGACCGTCACCGTGAAGTAGCGCGGCACCACCGCCTGCCGACGACAGCTCATGTCGGGACAGCCGCCTTCGGCTGTCCTGCGGAGGCGAAGCTCCAGCGACCCCATCCCGTGCATCTGCGCTCCGAGAAAACCTACCTGCCTTTCTTCGCTTCGGCCACTGCAATAGCCGATCGCGATCCGGTTCTTCACTCCTTGTCGATCTCAACGGGTCGGCGAACTCCAATAGGAAGCGGCCCCGTCGACGGAAGCTTCCCACCCGAATTACTCCCACTAGCAAAGGCAGCCAGCACCTGGAGGGGATCGCTGATCCAGGCACTGGTCCCTGCAGTAATCGCGACGTCGACTTCCACCGGGGCGCTGAACCCACCGTCCGAGGGCACAAGGCTCGCGAGTCCGTTCGAGTCGCTGGTCGCGTTACTCTGGCTTACCTGCAGAATCACCGGCATCGCGGAATTGCCTGGGTTGGTTTCGCCGCCACCACCTGTGGATGTTGTTCCACCCGGTCGCAGCACGGTGGTTTGAAACGCCACGCTGGCGGCGATCACCGGATCTGGCGGTGACGCGGAATCCGTGACCTGCACCACGACCGGCTGAAACGCCTGCCCGGTCGACACCTGCGCTCCTCCCGACACAGGTTGCAAATTCTGTTGAGCAAGCGCCACCGGATACTCATAAAAAGTTTGGCAAGGGGCGTTTGCCGGAGCCACGCAAGCGACCACCTGGACATACGCCGCGATTTGCGTGAGCGTCAAACTAACAGTGGCGTAGCCGCTGGAACTGGTCGCCGCGCTGGCAGCGCTGAGTGTTCCCGATCCGTTGACCACGGTGAAATTCACATTGACGCCGCTTTGAGCGATTCCATTGCTCATGACACGCGCCGTGAGCGGCAGACTAACAGTGGCTCCCTGAGCAATGTAGAGATAGGGCGTCAGCACCCCGATGTCAGAGGCCGACTCCGTGGCATTGAGCGTCGCGAGCACCGACTGCGTTGGACTATAGACACCCGGAGCGAGCGTCGCGGTAATCGTCGCCACCCCAACCGCTGTGGGTGTGAGCCACGTTGCGGCATCCCCGCTTTGGTCGGTGACGACCGAGCACGACGACACTCCACCGCAGACTGACAGCTGCACGCCGTTGCCCGCAGTCCATCCGATGGTTGCGCCGCTGACCGGTGTGATACCATCCGCTGCCAGCACGCGCACGCTGACCGGGTTCGCAGCCTGCGTGCCTACGGCAGTGGAGGGATTGAGCCCGCGCAGCAGAATCAGGCTGTCGCTGGCGGCTGCTCCGTACGTCAATACCGCAGTCATAACGGACGAACCACCGCTGACCGGATCGCTGATCGCGATGTTTTGCGGCCCATCGCTGAATGGGGGAGCGGCCAATATCATCTGGCCGGCGCTGACCGCGAGTGGGTTCGTCGCAGCGTTGCCTACGGCGGCCGTGAGTCCCGAATAAAAGCCAGTGCCTGCGACGGTCACTGCGCCGCCAGTCACGCTGACCCGCGCCGGTGAAACGGAATCAGCGTAGAGCACGTAGGCGTCATAAATATAGTCAGGCCGGCCATCGCCCCGCACATCCGAAATCCCGATCAGGAAGTTACTCGAGGTCGAGACCTGTGCATCCAGCCGGGTCATCCCATAAACAATCTGATTGAACGGAGAAGACGTGAACGCCGGAGGCGCGGTGCCTACCGGATCGGACGCCGCCCACATGCCGATCACAGGTTGGGCCTTCACCTCACTCGCGCTAGTTTCGTCGAGGGCGGTCACGGCCACCGACAGCGTGCGATTGGCCTGCGCGGCCAGCAGGAAATATGGCATGTCTCCGTAGCCGCTCAGCAACGCCTCCCAACTTCCGGCAAGCGGCACCGGCTCCGGCGCAGTCCAGGTGGACGTACTCGGGGGTACGAGGGACGTGCTGCTGCTCATAAGAATGTCTTGCTCAACCTCATTACCAACAGTGACCGTCACCGTGATGGGTTGAACCAGTCCCGCAGGCGCAACCGGCCCCGGTGAGTACGGTCCGACTCCGTACGACCACGTCGGATCAAGCGCTTCCACAGTCAACTGATATTGCGCGCTGCTGCCGTTGGGCGGCTGCAATCCAGCCAGGTCGTAGAAGCCTTCCACGGCATCGCTGGTCGATCCCCATTCAGACAACGCATCTCCTAGCGCGTCGTTAAAGCCCGTGATCGGATTGCCCGCATCACCCGTGAATAGAAAACCGGACACCGCCGAATCGGCATACTGGCCCGACGGCAGCCCGGTCAAGGGATCGATCCAGCGCCCCACCACGTTGACTCCCTGCATCGGCTGCGTCTCGTTTCCATTCGTGTCGGTGAACCATACTGATCCGTAGATGCGTGCCGTGACCGCTGAAAATATCTCCGAGCCTGGGAAGTTTGACTGGTTCTGCGCCGTGATCGGATACAGGCGAGACAGCGATGCCACGTCATCCATCGCCAGCTGATAAGGATCGGGGTAGCAGAGAGTCATGGGCACGCAATCCACAGGATCGGTGAAATGCATTACTGGAAATCCCGCATAGTCGGCCGAAGTAGCCGGCGGCACACCCGTCACCACGTTAGGATTCACTTGCGACCACCCCACACCCAGCACGCTGCCGATTACCCGTTCCAGGCGATAGTCCATGTCGTCTAATTGCGATGTCATCAGGGCGCACTGGCCGTTCATCACGATCAGCGCATGCAGGTAGGTCCCTTGCGGGCTGTAGTTGTCGTCGCCTCCGTAGACAGCATTAAAGAAGCACTGGCTGGCGTCGCCCGCACCGCTTCCTAGCAGGGCGTCGGTTACCGAGCCATCGTAGTCGTAGACAATGCCAACCGGCGTGCCAACGGCGGTCGGCTGAATATCGGCTGGCATCGTGATGGTGCCGTCGGAATTCAGGTAGACGTTGGTGCCGTTGACGTCTTCGGCGAGTTGCCCCCCGCTCGTGGCCGTGATTGCTGCCGTGGGAACCGAAGTCCATACGCTGAAAACGGCCGCGACGAAATCGTTAGCCGAAGCATTCGGCAGGAGCGGGCTGAGGTCGCCCTGATCCGTGTAATAAGTGATCGCCCCCTGCGTCCAGATCAGCGGCTGGCCGGTCGCGCTCGCTTGAAAGTAACTCGTGCCCGCAACGTTCTTGGGGCCACCGGCGCGCGACAGCAGGGCAACAAAGAGAATCATTGCCGCCGCCAGGGCCAGTCTGACGAAGAATGAGCGCGCGACAAACATCTTGCGGTCTTTCATGTTCCAATTTCTTCGGTGCAACTCACTCCTCCTTACGGGCCTGCCGCACCGCCAGGGCGAAGTCGCTAAAGCGAACGCGCGACTTACCACCCAGAATGGGGTCCGCTCGAAACGCTGAAACATGTTGTTCCGAAAGCAAGACTCGCCCCCACGGATCAATCTTGTAACGTCCCATCGCCCCACCAACGCTGCTGGTTAGTCCCAGCTTGCTCGGAGGATAGAGAAAAAGGAGCACGCGTTCGCCCACGCGGTAACGCTGGCCGCCCGACCACAGGCCGATCCATTGCGACATCTTCAGATCATCGCCCGCAGTGGCGCCGCGGATCGCATTCTCGACGTGGAAAGTGATAACAACGGTTTCAATCGCCTGTTCGGACGATGCAGGCCGAGGCACAATAGAAATCACCGTGCCCGAAAAAATAGTGCTCGCCGCGCGAGCGATCAGGGGAAAGCCGATCGTTCCCGGAAACCGGCCGGGTGGCGACACTGGTGGCAAGATTGGTGGTAATGCCGGCGGCGTTCTAGGCCCACCAGGCCAGGATGGGCCGGGCGCCGAAGGCTGGACCGGAGCCGGTGGCAAGTCCGGCAGCCGGGGCGGGCTGGCGAAATCGCGCGCCGAGCTTCCAGATTGGCCGTGCAACACTGCCGGCGTCAGAATCAAAACCGCAATCGCGAGCAGACACGTGCAACTTCTCCCATGCATGGGGAGACCTCAAGACTCTAGACGTGTGCTCGGAGGAATACCGGAGAAACAACTCAGCTTACGCCGTCACGAGCAAGTAAAGCTGTGACGGATGTCACACCTGGCCTGTGGATTTCAAAGCGAAACTCTCTGGCGCTCGTACGCCGAATTCCGCGCAGCGTTGCATCCCGAGCTCTGATTGCCTCCAATCGCCGCCCACAGAGCCCAGACGATTTCCGAAGAAACAAGTTGACACATAAACTACACATGTAGTAGTAATGCATACATCGATAGGAGATGACATGGCCGGCCCCAAATTAGCCAAGCTCGAACTGCAGATTATGGAGACGCTCTGGTCTCGCAGCCAGGCTTCCATCCGCGAGATTCAGGAAGCTTTCCCCGAAAAAACCAGGCCTGCCTACACCACCATCCAGACCACGGTATATCGGCTGGAAATCAAGAAGGCCGTCCGCCGCGTCAAAAAGATCGGAAACTTTCACATTTTCGAGGCCGCGGTCTCCCGCGATTCCGCGCAGCGGAAACTGATCGACGATCTACTGGCCCTGTTCGGCGGCCGCACGCAACCCGTCATGGCACACCTGATCGAATCCGGCCAACTCACGCTCGAGGACGTAAAGGAAGCCGAGAAGCTTCTCCGCAACCTGGAGCGAAAGGACAAAACGAAATGACGCCCGCACACCTGTCCGAAATAAGCCGATCCCTCGCGCCCGGCCTGGGCAATCATCTGTGGCAGTCGACACTGTTCGCGCTCGCCGCCGGATTGTTGACGTTGACTTTGCGAAAGAACCACGCCCGCGCTCGCTACGCGTTGTGGCTGGTAGCGTCGCTAAAATTCCTGATTCCGTTCTCGCTCCTGGTCAGTCTAGGCAGCCTTCTGTCACGGTCACACGCCTCCGCAGGATCGAATGCCGGACTGTACTTCGCGATGAACGAAGTCAGCCAATTGTTCACGCAGCCAGCTCTGTCTTTGAGCTCTCCTGCTCCGTCGGCCGTCTCAGGGACCATCCTCCATTTGCTTCCGGCAATCCTTTTGTCGGCCTGGTTTTGCGGATTCGCAGCCGTGCTGCTGGTCTGGTGCCTGCGCTGGCGGAGGGTTTCGGCTGCCCTTCGCGAAGCGGCGCCATTGCTGGAAGGCCGCGAGGTCGAAGCTCTGCGCCGCCTCGAACGCGTGGCCGGCCTGCGCATGCCGATCGAGATGGTTTCGTCGCCAGCTTCACTGGAACCGGGCGTCTTCGGTGTCGGCCTTGGCATCGCCCGACCCGTACTGATCTGGCCCGCAGGCATTTCGCAGCATCTCGAAGATGCCCACCTCGAAGCGATTCTCGCGCACGAACTCTGGCACGTGCGCCGCCGCGACAATCTGGCGGCTGCAATCCACATGGTCGTGGAAGCGCTGTTCTGGTTCCACCCGCTGGTTTGGTGGTTGGGAGCCCGGCTGGTCGAGGAGCGCGAGCGCGCCTGCGACGAACAAGTAGTTGCCATGGGCGGCGAACGCCAGGTCTATGCCGAGAGCATTTTGAAAGTGTGTGAATTTTGCATTGGTTCTCCGCTGGCTTGCGTCTCCGGAGTAACAGGATCGGATCTCAAAAAAAGGATGGTAAACATAATGACCGAGCGACTCGCACGAGAACTGGATTTCAGCAAGAAACTATTGCTCAGCACGTCTGCCGTGTTGGCATTCGCCCTTCCAATCACGTTTGGCCTGGTAAACGCGCCGCAAATCCGCGCCGAGGCGCAGGTGGACAACGCAATCGCTGTTGCACCTGCGTACAAATCCGCGTCGATTCGACCGCATAAATCCGGGAAGGGTGTTGACGAGCCAGTCGGAGTGCTGTTTGGCCCCGACAGCTTCACCGCAAGCAACGCCACTCTACTGGGCATCATCGGAACGGCATACGGAGTCCAGCCTGATGTGATTTCAGGAGCGCCGGATTGGGTCAGCTCGGAAAAATATGATATCGACATCAAGCTGCCAAACGCGCCAGCCGCGGATGCGCCGCTGTCTGCAGCTGGTTCGAAGAAAATGGCCTTCGACATCAAGGAGGACTCGCCAGCCGACGACAGCCCGAAGGATGCCCTTGGCATTGGGATTCAGCAACTTCAACTCGTACTACAAGCAGTCCTGGCGGAGCATTTCAACCTGACGCTGCATCGCGAAACCAAAGACCTTCAAGTTTACGAGCTAGTCGTCGCAGAGGGCGGTTCCAAACTGCAGGAGTCGAAGCCTGATAATACTTCTCCCAACGGAATTAAGGTCGTCGAAGACCGCCCCTTAGGAAAAGCCACGACGCGGCCAGGCGAGTTCACCGATCAGGGAACTCCCCTGGCGACATTGGTAGAACAGTTGTCCTGGCAGCTGGGCCACACCGTTGTGGATAAAACCGGGCTCAAGGGCAACTACGATTTTTCCCTGCGCTGGAAGCCGGGGCCGGGCGAGGTTTTCAAATTCATGGGAGGCAAGCCCGATAGCGTTGGGTCGCCAGAATCTTCTGGGTCTACTCTCTTGACGGCGATTCAAGAGCAGCTCGGTCTGAAACTGGAACCACAAAAAGCTCCCATGCAGGTTCTCGTCATCGACCATGTCGAGCAACCGCCGCAAAACTAAGGCGAGACCAGCTTCATCATGTATTGAAGAAGAATGAAACGAGAAAAGGCCCGGATCAGGTGATCCGGGCCTTTCTTTGTTAAGTTACAACGTTAGGTTACAACGTTAGGTTTACAGCACTTCGTTTACGCGCCGTTAGTTTGTGACGTCGACAGTGACGGTAGCTGTTTCCGTCAACCCACCGCCGCTGGCCGTTACCGTGATTACGTGCTTGCCTTTCGCGGCTCCAGTCTTGACGGCAATCTGCATGCTCGAGTGTCCCGCGCCCGGCGCCGCGATGGAGCTGGGTTTGAAGATCACGCTTACGTCCTTGCCTTCTCCAGTAGCGGACAAGGCAATTGCGGAGTCGAAGCTGCCCGAGATCGTCGTCGCAATCTTGACGGAACCAGAGGCACCCACGTTAATGCCGATCGTTTTTGGCGATGCGGCGAGCGTGAAGCTTGCCGACACCGGTGCAAGTGCATTGATCAGGGCGTTGCCGTTCGGGCTGCCCCATCCGGTTGACAGATCGTAGCCCACGGTCGCCGCGTCCTTGTTGCCTCCACTGGTAATGTCGTGGAAGTCGAGGCCGTAGTCTGGTCCCTCAGCGATTGGATAAATCAAGGGATTCAGGAACCCGATCGTGGAGGTGGCTCCGTTAGCCAGAGCTTGCTCATTGGCCAAGGCCAAGTAGCCCGCCCACATCGGCGTTGCGAAGCTGGTTCCACCATAGTCATTGGCTGTGCAGGTTGTTTGATCGGCGCAGACGTAGAAGGTGTAATTCGCATTGGCCGAAACGTCCGGGCCATTGCGGAAGGTTTGGGAGCATAGAGCGCAGCCGGCGGCCGCACTCACCTGCCACGACGGAATGGTGAAGTCATCCGGCCCAACACCGCCGCCAGTAGAACTCCAACCGGTCTCTGATGCCCAGGGACCGCCTGCGCTGGCGGTTTCTAAGTCCGTTCCGCCGACCGAGACAACATACGGATCATCCGCCGGCCAGTAGAAGATACCCTTGCTCCACTTCCCGTCGTCACCAGCCGCGACGAAGAAGTTCTGACCCTGCGCCGCAAACTCCTGGAAATAGACGTCGTCGGTGGTGTTATCCGTCGGCCTCCACAACCATGAGCAGCTCAACTGAGCGTTCAGCGGGCTCGCCGTCGCCATAGCGTTCAGAATGCCCGGGTCGTCGAGGGTTTGTCCCGACAAGCCGCCGGTTCCAATGTACATGACAAGGCTCGACAAGCCAGGAGCCATGCCAATCGCCTGAGTCATGTCGATAGTTTGTTCGGTGTCGTCGCAACCACTCTTATCGACGCAGCTCGTGCTCTGCGTGTCGACGGACAGTAGCGTGACAGGTACGTTATTGACTTCGCCTGCGTTCGTGAAGTAGGTGGTCAGGTCAGCCAAATCCGTGCCAACGAATTCAAACAAGCCGAGCGACTGGCCGGCGCCGGTCAGCGTCGCGGCGCTGTTTCCATTGACGTAGTATGCCGCCCTCATATCGCTGCCGAGGAACGAAGCGCTGGGACCGGAGCCGGTCGTGGCATTCGAGCGGACATCGCTTTCGGAAGCCGCCTTCGCGTCACGACGATCAAACGCCGGTTTCGGAGTTGAATAATTGTCCAACCCGCCGATGTGCCACAGCTGGACAGCCAGGTCCGCCGTGGGTTCACGATCCGGACCGAAGAACGTCCGATTTTCAGTGTCGTGCTGGTAGATTCCCATGTTTACATGGAAGGCTTTCTCAATGCTATCTACCGAGCCCGTAACGTCCACATTCATGCGGTTGCGGGAAGTCTTCACCACGCTAAAGCCGTTGGCTTTGGCGAAGCGAATCACAGAGTCGTAATCTTCCTTCGTGGGGCCAAACCTTTCCGTGAATTCTTCCACGGTCAGGAAATGACGATAAATAGGACTGGAAGGGTCATAAACTTCCTTCAGGAAGTTGTCTAATCCCTCTTGGTTGCGGTGCGGAAGAACCAGAACGATGCGCATGGATTGGTTCGCAGGCAGATGCCCGACTAGAGGCACCTGTCGGTTGGCCGTTACCTCACGCACGTGACGCGTCAACAGAGACTGCGGCTGGGCCTGACAGAGGGTGTTCGCTCCCGACACGATCGCGGCGATCGTGAGCAAAAATGTACTGAGTCTTCGAATCACGGTTTCTCCTTAAGGATTAGACGGAACTTCCGTTGGCGCCAAACAGGGGAGGATAACGGGAATTCCCGACTGGTGTTTCTCTGGCGTGCGGATAGTACTACGTTTCGCGCTCCGGGGATCAATGAATTTGTAAAATTTGTAAAATCTGTAAACGAAATGCAACCACGCCAAGCACAAAACTAAAGACACTGAGCATTATTTCTGCGGAGCCATGCCGAATCAACCTGCCCATTGCACAACGCGGCCCGCGAACCCTAGAATGCACTGCTCTTAAATGAGCAATCCGTTTCTCACCTTACTTTGGAGGCAACATGAACCTGAAAAAGACCGCATTGACGGTCGCAGTGCTTTTGATCGGCACCATGTCTTTTGCGCAAAGCCCAAGCCTGGGCACCTGGAAACTCAACGAAGCCAAGTCGAAGTTAGTTGCCGGGCTCCCCAAGAACACAGCCGTTAAGTATGAGGCCGATGGCGACAGCTTCAAAGCCACGGTCGATGGCGTCGACCGGCAGGGCAAGCCCACTCACACGGTTTGGGTCGGCAAGTTCGACGGCAAGGACTATCCGGTGACGGGCGATCCCACCGCGGACACCCGAGCCATCAAGCAGATCGACCCTCATACCCTCGAGATGACCTCGAAAAAGGCCGGCAAAGTGACGATAACCGGCAAAATCGTCATCGCTCCCGACGGCAAGAGCCGCACTCTCACCGCCAGCGGCACCGATTCGATGGGCATGAAAATCGAAAGCATGCTCTTCTACGACAAGCAGTAACCACCGGCAATAACCACCGGGTGATCAGATCCTGGTAACCGAATCCGGATGACCGAATCCGGGTGCCCCATCCTTGTCGCGTTCTTCGCGACAGGGTGGGGCCTTTGATCTTTTATCTACGATCTACAGCTGGACACGAGATCAAAAGATCAACGGCGGCAGACCGCAGTGTCTCAGTCCGAATCTTCAGTCTCTGCGTCTTCAGTCCCTGCGTCATCCTGACGGAGCCGTTCTTCAGGCGGAGACACGCCCCCGCCCGGTTAGGGTTTTCCCTAGTTGTGCGCGCCTCGACCCAAGACTAGGTTGTCTTCGAAAGCAGTTTTTTCCACACTGCTCGCGTTCTGGCCGAGCCACGTCGACTCAAGAGAGTCGTGGCACGAGGAACGAGAAACTGACTGCGAGTGAGAGTCTCATCACTTGCCCAAGGAGAGTGACATGGCTACAGCAACGACCGAGATAACGGCAAAACCCAAAGAGCATGATTGGACGAAACCACAGGCGATGGCAATTCCGAAGGAGGGATACTTCGAACTTGAGAAAGGACGTTACGGACCGGTCTTTCCCAAGACTCCCGCCTGCTACGGCTTTTCAGTCGTCGCAAAGGTCAAGCCTGGAAGAGAGAAGGCAATCCGCGACTACGGGAAGAGCATCGAGGAAGCAGTGAAGGGCGATCCTTCCGTGCTCGCCACCTTGAAACTGCATTATCTGCGCTGGATCTTGTTCGACGTGGGCTCGGGATTGCACTTCATGTATCAGGGCATCTTCGACACTGATTTCGATAAATATCTCGAGGACGCTGTGGCCATCTTCGCCAAGACCGGCATTACCACGGTCTTCGTAAACCTCGAGGGATTCCCCGAGGACTGGAAGACGAACATGACAGCGGTCATCAAGTTCTTTCGCGATCATCAGTGCGCGAGCTTCCTGGAATACGGCGAATATCCCTACGTAAGTGCCGACGAAGTCAAGAAGGCCCTTAAGCTTAAGGCAACGTTCAGCGACATGCTCGACTTAATGCAGTAGCAGAACTATTGGTTGTTCCCGACGGAGAGGCCGTGGGCATCTTGCAATCATCGCATGGGATCTCAGGTGATCTAACTGAACGAACGGAAGAGCTGAATTTACTTGAGTTTGACGATATTCAACACTTCCTGATGGCAAGGCCACGTGCACTGGCAGCACGGTACGAGTTTCTTGCCTTTAAGAGCGCTTCATCTGGACGCAGGTGGCTGACGGGCCTCATCGATAAGGTGGGCACCGCAGGCGCTGTCGGGTCGAGCCTACTTGACGCCAGGTGGGTGACCGTTGGCTTCACCTGGAACGGTTTGCAAACGCTCGGAGTGGATGGGGCCTCACTGGCCACCTTCCCGGAAGAGTTTCGCCAGGGCATGGCTGCCCGAGCGGATGTCCTCGGCACCACCGGCGCGAATCACCCGGATCACTGGGTTGGCGGACTTTCAAGTCCGAACCTCCACGCCATTGCCATAATGTTCGCTCGCGATGTGGCCGAACGCGAGCGGTGCCAGCAGGAGCATGCAAACTATCTGAAGCAATGCGAGGGAGTCGAACTTTTATCAGCGCTAGATCTGGAAGCTATTCCCCCATTTGATTACGCTCACGAACACTTCGGTTACCGGGATCGTCTCTCACAGCCGGTCATCGAGGGAACGGGAGTGGAACCAACACCAGGCTCTGGCGCACCGCTCAAACCGGGGGAGTTTTTCCTTGGCTATCCCGACGAAGATGGTCCCGCCGCCGGATTGCCGCAGCCGGAGATTCTTTCCCGCAACGGCAGCTATGTTGCCTATCTGAGAATGGAAGAGCACGTAGGTGCGTTTCGCGATTTCCTACGAGCCCATGGCGAAACACCGGAACAGCAGGAATTAGTAGCTGCCAAGCTGATGGGACGATGGCGGAGCGGCGCTCCGCTTGTGTTGACGCCGGATAAAGACGATCCAGAACTCGGCGCTGATTCTCAGCGCAGCAACGATTTTAATTACGCAAAGATGGATCCTCACGGCTATGGCTGCCCGCTCGGGGCACACATCCGGCGCATGAACCCGCGCGATACCGCAGTGAACATGAACCGGCGGAAGATGATCCGGCGCGGGGGGACATATGGTCCGCCTCTGCCGGAAGGTGTGTCCGAGGACGGCATAGAGCGCGGTATTGCCGCGTTTGTGGGCTGTGCGAGCCTTGTCCGTCAATTCGAATTTGCGATGAATGTGTGGGCCAACGACCCAAACTTTCACGAACTCGGGAACGAGCGCGATCCGATTTTTGGCACGCAGGACGGCAC
This sequence comes from uncultured Acidobacteriota bacterium, assembly GCA_963758005.1. Lineage (GTDB taxonomy): Bacteria > Acidobacteriota > Terriglobia > Terriglobales > Acidobacteriaceae > Sulfotelmatobacter. Next base: position 86,012 of record CAVWTR010000012.1, on the reverse strand, counting down.
CTTTGACATGACCATCCCAAAGCGGCCGATTCGGAAAAAGATCAAAGGCCTACCCGCTTTCACCACGATCCGAGGCGGCGCTTACTTCTTCTTGCCGGGTATCAAAGCGCTCCGCTACCTGGCTTTGCTGAGTGAGGGCCTTTGAAACGACAATCAATTTGGAAAGTACAGAAAGGCAGGCAATTATGAGTTCCGCTCCTCAACCGCCGCGTACTTACAACCAGAATCACGCACCGCGCAAGTACACTCCGGGCAAAAGGCGAGTCTCCATCTACTGGACGTGGAGTTACCCCTGGGAAGCCAACCGGGACACCACGGAGTTAGACAATCGATTCTCGACCATGACCGAAGTCCGGCGAGTCGCTTGGCCCGCCTATGAGGGAACGGAATGGGATCGCATGAATTTTCTGCAAGGAATTGCAGGGACTCTGGAACTCTTCCACCGATCCACGCTGGCGTTTCAGGGGGTTGTGGGTGAGGCCACCGGACATTCGGTTTCCGTGTTCCAACGAATTGACCAGGCTGGGTACAAGCTTCCCATCGATGAGCGAATCCTCGCTGACACCGACACGCTCATGGTATTCGGGCTCGATCATCTGATATCGGAGCAGGAGGCGGGGTCTGGGGAGATCGAGGCCATCCGGGAGTGGCTGAAACGTGAAGGGACGTGCCTTTTGCTTGGGCCCCATCACGATGTGGGATTTACGGAGGATCTACAGCAGCGTCAACTCGAATATACGCACCACGGGGATGAGCTTGTCCCTCGTCAGCAACGCTTCGGGCAATATACGCGTTCGCTGATGAAAGCCCTCGGCGTGCCGGTAATAAATCAATTCGGACTACGCCCGGCCCTCGTCAAAGGCACAAAGAAAATTGCGCCGCTGACCATCAACAAAGACTTGGACAAGCTTGGCCTGCTCAACGGGGTCACCACATTTAATTTTCATCTTCATCTGCCGCATTACGCGTTGACGACCGACGATCCAAAAACTGTCCACGTGCTTACACGTCAGCCGATTGACCTGGACCGACCGCATCCGTTCACCCAGGCGGGCAACACTGAATTCAACTCGTTCATCTGGATGCCACCGAATTCGCAGCGCGCCGGAAACATTCTGCTGGCGGACCTAACCATCTTTACTACGTTGTTTGGCGGTTTCGAATCGTTGGCGACCTTTTGGAAGAACCTGGCAACAATGCCCCTCGCAAGCGGGATGCCAGCGAAGAAAACTCAGGCTGTCGCCTGATCCGAAACGCGGAGCGCACAGGCACTGCATGGGAAAAGTCAAATGGAACTCCTGAGTAAGGCAGTCCCGATCACGATGCTCGTCTTTGTGGTGGCAAGTATGCTGGCGGTTGGTTTGAGTCTCACCCTCGGGCAGATTGTGGCTCCTCTGCGCAACGGCAAACTCGTTTTCTTCGCATTGCTGGCAAATTTTGTGTTGATGCCAGCGGGGGCCTTGGCCATCGCCAAGCTTCTCAGGCTCGACCGGCCGCTCGGCATCGCCCTGCTCTTGTTAGGCGTAGCCGCTGGCGCACCGTTCCTTCCGAAACTGGCAGGAATCGCCAAAGGCAACCTTGCCTTCGCAGTGGGATTGACGGTGCTACTCATGGTCTTGAGTGTGGCCTACATACCGCTCGTGCTGCCCCTTCTTCTTGAAGGCGTTTCAGTTGACCCGATGAAAATAGCCCGATCGCTGCTTCTTCTCATGTTGCTCCCGCTCGGTGTCGGGCTCGCAGTCAACGCCCGGTTCGGGAACATTGCTGAAAGAATGCGCGCGCCGCTTAATCGAATCTCCTCTCTCAGCCTTGCACTCCTGATCGTGCTGCTCTTGGTGACGAACATTCAAAATGTACTGGCTTTGTTCGGTACACGCGGCATCTTCGCCAGCATCCTTTTTCTTTTACTCGGTGCTGGACTTGGATGGCTCCTCGGCGGTCCAGGCCTCGGGACGAAAGGCGTGCTGGCGCTAGGCACTGCTCAGCGCAATATCGCGGCTGCGCTTGTGGTTGGCGGCAAGGACTTCGACGACCCGAAGGTACTCGTGATGATTGTCGTCGTTGCCGTCGTTGGGCTGCTGATTCTAATGCCCCTCGCGCGCGTCTTAGGAAGTCGGACGGAAACGCCGGTCTAGCACACCCCAGGCTTGGGACCGCAACCTCTTCCGGATTGGAACACCCTGTGCACCTTGATGAAAGCACACCTGGCATTGCGCTTCTTTACTGCAGTCGCCGTCATTGCAGGCGCTCACTTTGTTTTGACTCCCGTCCAAGCGCAGGTCCGAGGCGTCTATCCCGTAGGCATGAGTGCAACTAATTCCGGAGTCACCCCCGAAGCCGGAATCTCCTATTCAAATCTTTTCATTTTTTTCTCGCGGGACGAAGAAAAGGGTCCTCATGGCGAGATATTGGCTACCGGCCAGAATTCGATCATGATGGATATGAACAGCTTTACCTGGGTGAGCAAAAAGGAGATGGGCTTCCTGGGTGGAGCGGTATTCTCAGCATCCGCTACGCTTCCAATTGCTAACAACTCGCTCACTTCTGACGTCAACGGCGCCCTCAGCGGCGGTGGCGGATTTGCGGACTCCTATTATCAGCCGTTCATTCTCGGCTGGCGCAAGCAGCGCTTTGCCATTCGAGCGATCTACGGGTTCCTGGCGCCCACCGGAAGATTTAGCGCGGGTGCCAGCACGAATGTTGGTTCAGGTTACTGGACCCCAGCGGTTGCGAGTGGACAGACGATATATCTGAGCAAAAGCAAAACCACCGCGTTATCTGCCTTTCAGATGTACGAATTTCACGGTACCCAAGAGGGCACAATGATTCATCCTGGCCAGACGTTCGATCTCGATTATTCGCTAACCCATACTTTACCCCTTCAACGTAGCTTGCTCCTTCAGCTTGGGTTGGCGGGCTATGGCGAGTGGCAAACTACCGATAAATCCGGCCCGAACATTACAGCGGAACAGGCAACCGCACATTACAAAGTGAACGCTCTGGGGTTCGCAGCAAACGCAGTGCTACCCGAACAGAAGGCCAGCGTCGGTATTAAGTATTTTCATGAATTCGAGTGCCGATCTACGTTTCAAGGGTACACACTCCAGATCTCCGGCACGATCAGGTTCTAACCCCATCCCGCCGTTGACTTTAATTCCTCGCCGCCCCTAAGATGACTCACCCGAAATTTGACGGTTGCGCTTGAAAATAGCGCCGCAACGACAACACGGCCGCAAATAAAATGATCGGTCAAACCGTCTCTCACTACCGCATCGTCGAAAAACTCGGCGGTGGCGGCATGGGTGTGGTTTACAAGGCTGAAGACACCGAACTCGGCCGCTTCGTCGCCCTCAAATTCCTGCCCGAGGATCTTTCCCAAGACCCGCAAGCCCTCGAACGTTTCCGCCGCGAGGCCCGCGCCGCGTCCGCTCTCAACCATCCCAACATCTGCACGATTTATGAAATCGGAAAACACGGCGAGCAATCCTTCATCGCCATGGAGTTTCTCGACGGCCTGACCCTCAAGCACCGCATCGGCGGCCGGCCGATGGACACCGAGTCGATTCTCTCGCTCGCCATCGAGATCGCCGACGCCCTCGACGCCGCCCACTCCGAAGGCATCGTCCATCGCGACATCAAGCCCGCCAACATTTTCGTCACCAAGCGCGGCCACGCCAAGATTCTCGATTTCGGCCTGGCCAAGGTCAGCGTGGCCAGCAGTTCGTCGAGCCACGTCGCGTCTCTGAATACGGCGACCGGTTCAATGGACGCGGATCATCTCACCAGCCCCGGCACCATGGTCGGAACCGTGGCCTACATGTCGCCCGAGCAGGTACGCGCCAAAGAACTCGACCCGCGCAGCGACTTGTTCTCCTTCGGCGCCGTGCTCTACGAGATGGCCACCGGCGCGTTGCCCTTTCAAGGCGAAAGCTCCGCCGTCATTTGCGAAGCCATCATGAACGTCACCCTCAGCCGGGACGGCAAGTCCTACGCCTACTCCACCCTCCGCTTGCTGTCGGACCTGTACGTAGTGGACGGCCTGAAGTGAACGGCATCTCTCGCTCACCGAATTGATCCGCAGCGCTGACCGGGCAGCGCCGTCTTCCTGACGGAGCCGTTCTTCAGGCGGAGGAAGGATCTCCCGCGCCCCCGGCCCTGACGACCACGCCAGAGTTGTCATCCCCAGCAACGTTCTTACACATCCGGGTGCCCCATTTCTCGCGCGGCCTTTGCGCGAGAAGTGGGGATTTTCGCCAGAATTGTTCGCCATATCAATTACCCCCCGTCGTGCACCCACTGCGTCATCCTGACGGAGCCGCTCTTCAGGCGGAGGAAGGATCTTGCGCGGACCCAGGACCGATCCCAATGGTTGGCAGTGGCGCAGTTTGAATCTGTATCCGTGCGTCATCCCGAAGCGCGGCGTACTTTCACAGGTCTCGGAAAAACTCGAGCTTCATCACGAACGGGAAGGGCACGAGTTCCACTCGTGCCGTTAAGCCATTTAAAACGAACCGGCGCTTCAGCGCCTGAGGTCCGCCTTTAGCTCTGTTGGGGACTTTTTCCGCAGCGATGCCGAGAGCGGCCTATTCCCTTTTTGTCATTCCGAATCGGGCTGAAAGCCCGGTGAGGAACCTGCTGTTCGCCGACCCAGCATCAGATTTCCCGCGAAAACGCCAACTCGGAATGAAGGCTCCCAACCCAACCGACTACCTTCCACTTCTAGTCCTTGTCGGAAAACCGCTGTTTGCGTACACTCAGAGCGCCGAAGAAGCTTTCCTCCTGCGCTTCTTCTTCTCGGCCCTTACAACTGAGTCCTTGGGAACTTTGAAGAGGGCTTTCATGCCTTCTTTAAGGTTTCTAGTGCTTCCGGCCCGTCGGTGTACTCAGGCGTTTTCATATGGGAATGCTCATAGCCTACCTTTTCGGAATTCTGTCAGCAATGAAACCCAAAGAGCAAAATAGCGGCACCGATGATCATTCCGCCCGATCCCCAAATCAGCAATCCTTGATAAACGGGCCGATCTCCGTAGTGTGCCTCCCACCAGCCCTTAGCGACCAAGAACGAGCCGAAAAGAAAAAGAAGGAACGACGCGAGACCATAAAATTTCGTACTGAGATTGTTGGGGTGGTTATGGTCTTCGGCTATTTGTTCTTTACCATTTTGATCTGGTGCGCCAACAAGAAGGTTGCCGAAGATACGCATCAAAGCGTCGTAAATGCCGATAATAATTTTCGATTGGATCAGCGTCCGTGGCTGGGGGTTTTGGAAATGGACACGACTGTTCCCAGCCGAGAATCCATGAAAGTCAAGATGGAGTTTATAAATAGCGGCAAGACACCAGCACTTAAGGAGCACTTGGCATGGCAAGCGGACTGCGATCCAGTCAGGCAGAAGCCTACGATCAAGTACACGGAAGATATCAAAGATCAAGGTGCCATCATCATGCCGAACCAACATTTCTGGGCCGCTTCGGAGCCTTCCGCTTTGTGCTCTGAGAAGAATTTCGCCTTGCTAAAAGAAGGGAAGGCTGCCCTTACCGTCCTCGGGACCATTTGGTATAGAGACGAATTCTCTACTCCCCACTCGACTGACTTTTGCCTGTACCTGCTTATGCCTAAGAGCGAAGCAAAAAAGCAGCCCACTGAAGATAAATATGTAGATCCACAAGTATGCGACTACCACAATTCCGCCAACTAGCGAGGGACTGCCCTGTTGCGACGACTGTACCCCAAACAGGGCAGTGTGCCAGGCATAGACTCGCCCTTATATATACATACAATACGATACGTACAATGCCCTTTCCATAGCCTGTCAAGTCCACCTTAGTAGGCGTTTTCAGCCTATTTTTCCCACAGCCTAACCCCATGAAAACAAATGCCGAATCCGGAACTCACCCCGAATCAGCCACTTGCAGACCCCGATTTCGCCGCTTTTCCACAGTGTTCCTGCAGGAACATATCGGCACTTTGTTTGCCCATCTCTCCCGCTCAATGGGACAATAGAGCTATATGCGAAAACCGCTTACCACGATGTTCCAACTATTGGCCGCCGGGATGATGCTACTGGGCAATGCCCTGGCGCAACAGACTCCGGCAGCGACGACACCTCCATCGACTCAACCCGCCGCTCCCGCAAAGACGACGCCGTCGGCGACCGCAGCCAAGAAGACGCCCGTGAAGCCCGCAACCACTCTCACGCTGACCACCCAGAAACAAAAAGCCAGCTACGCCCTGGGCATGAAGATCGGCGGAGATCTCAAGCGCCAAGGCGTAGGCGCGTCGGTCGATCCTGCTCTCACTTCCCGCGGCCTGAGAGACGCTCTGGCCGGCAGCAAGACCCTGCTCACGGACGATGAAGTGAAAGCCGCTCTCACTCAACTGCAGACCGAAGTCCGCGCCGCGCAGGAAGCAAAGTCGCACGAGGCCGGTGCAGTAAACCGCAAAGAAGGCGAAGCCTTCCTCGCCGAGAACAAAAGCAAAGAAGGAATCGTCACCCTGCCCAGCGGTCTGCAATACAAGATCCTGACCGCAGGAACGGGTCCCAAACCAACGACCAGCGACACTGTGACCTGCAACTACAAAGGAACGCTGATCAGCGGCAAGGAATTCGACAGCTCCTATAAACGCGGCCAGCCCGCATCATTTCCAGTCGGCGGAGTCATCAAAGGCTGGACTGAAGCCCTGCAGTTAATGCCCGTTGGATCGAAATGGCAGTTATTTATCCCGCCGGATCTGGCCTATGGCGACCGCGGGGCCGGCGCCGACATTGGCCCTGGCGAGACTCTGATTTTTGAAGTCGAGTTGATCTCGATCGGAGAGCCGAAGAAGTAAAACTGGCCATCAGTCATCAAGCGTCGGGAAATTCAATGCTGAATGAGGAAGCCGCCTGCGTTCGCAGGCGGCTTTTCTTGTCCGCGCGACCTCTAAAGCTGTCTAGCGCTGCTGCCGGCTTCGCTGCTGCCGACAACAATAGCAGCAAAGAACATCTAGGCCGCTACGCAGAATGCTGCAGGTGCTCTTCCGCTGAAAGATTGGCGCCGGCCAACAGCAGCAATCCGGAAAGAAACGCCCAGAACATCATGGTTACCGAGAGCGCGAACGGGCCGTACACTTCCTGAAAATTCAGCCACGGCAGAGCCAGGATATAAGCATATTTCAGCGCCTCGGAGAGCAGTCCCATGATGATGGCCGCGGGCAGCACCGCCCGCGCCGGAACCTTCCCGTTGGGCAGCAGCCAATAGATCAGGAAAAAAATGGTAATGCTGGCCGCAATCGCGAAAACCTTCATCACCAGAAATCCCACTAGCCTTGCCGCGCCCGTTCCGTAACCGTGTAGCAGAAACTCCATGAAAGCGACCGGCCCAGCAGTCAACGCGATCGAGACCAGCGCCAGCACGCCGCAGGCAAAGGCCAGGCCGAACGAGACCACCTGATTGCCCAGGTAGGAGCGATTATTCTCGAAGTGCCAGATGCGGTTCAACGCCACTTCCAGGGGAAGGAACACGCCCGACGAAGTCACCAGCAGAATCGCCAGCGAGAAAAACTGCACCCGCTGCCGGGAGTTCACCATGGCATTCAGGTTGCGAATGACGAAATCCTGACCCGCGGGCAGGTAGTCCTTCAGCAGTTCCAGAATCACGTCATTCATGACGCGGGAATGAAACACACGGCGGATCAGGGTCATCAGCAACACAACGAAAGGAAAGAAAGCCAGAATCGAGTTGGCCGCGACCGAGAAGGCGAAGGTGTGAACCTCGGTCCTCATCAGGTACTTCACGGTGGACACGACAAGCCCCGAAGGCGGTACCGCGTGCCGGAACCATAAATGACCTGAGGTCCGCCCTGGCACTGCGGCGGCAGGCGGCGACGGTGTCCCGGGCGCAAGAGTCGGCGGCTGCTGCACGGAAACTGCGGTCGGCGCCAGGGGAACATCGGCCTTGGGGAGCGTTGGTATGGGAGGGTTGGACATGGCGAAGATCGATCACACGATGGTCCATCGTACCAGAGCGACGTGATCGGATAGGCCCGAAGGTTCCGGCTCTTAGGTCTCAACGCCTCGACGAAATCCCGAAAACGAACTCCGAAAACGAGCCGGAGACCCGAAATCTGGACACGGCAAGGCTAAACTCCAGTTTCAAAGGTGGTTACCGGGCATTTCTTTATCGGCGTTAAAGTTATCTGGAATTGACCAAGAGTCACCTTTCGATTTCTTTCTAATTTCCCTTGCGAATCGTTTTAATAGTGCTTATTATCTGTTGCTCAACACCGGGAATTGGTCCGGTGGTGAGACCAGTAACACTTAGTTAACGTTTTGCAGGTATGGTGGAAACGCGCCAAATGTCGGGCTCCGAAGTTCACGCAGCGGATACATGCCGCGACGGGGACTGAGGAGTCTTTTCCTTTTTTGGAGCACTTCTGCCGCATGCGTATGCAGGTCGTGTTCTGCAACATCCGTTGGCGCTACTGAAAGTTCTACCGGCTGCTTTTGAAGGGGGCTTCAGACGACCGGGGCGACGATCGTAAGACAGCTGGAGAATAATTCTTCGCGATTAGGCGAAAGGAGTTGTATCCGTGAGAGAGAAAGGTACAGTGAAGTGGTTCAACGGGGCGAAGGGATATGGATTTATCCAGCGCTCCACGGGGGAAGATGTGTTCGTGCACTTCTCTGCCATCCAGGAGAACGGTTACCGCACGCTCAATGAAGGAGAGACCGTGGAGTTTGACCTGCTGAAGGGCCCCAAAGGCTTCCAGGCGGCAAACGTAGTTCGCGGATAGCGATCGCGAATAATGTTCGCGAATAGACGTGTGCGGATAAACATCCGCGCATAACTTCTTCGCACAACAGTCCGCATATAACCTGCCAACCATTTGAGAACCCTCCCGGTCCCAGCAGGAGGGTTTTTTATTGCGTCGCTATTTCCCTATTGCCACTGATGTGCAACTTGCTCTTCGGCACTCAGGCCTGGGACGCGTTTACGCTAGCCTCGGTCGTCATCGTGTTCGGCACGTCAGCCCTCGTAGCTAGCTGTCTCCCGTCCCGCCGCGCGGCCTCAGTGAACCGATTGGAAGCGCTCTGCGCGGAATAAGGCCCAGGATGGCAATCCGTTGCGGCGGTGGAACGACGATCGACGAGAGACGAGCGACGTTCAGCGCACTTCCAGCGAGACGACGTCACCATTCGGTTGGCCTTCGATGTGGCCGCCGGGCTTGTAGTTCACGGTGACCTGGCGGTCGGACCAGGCGCAGGAAAATTCATCGGCGCCGATCAGGAGCAGGGATTTGTAATCGGCCGCGCGCAGTTTCAGCTCGAGGCCATCAACGTTGACGGTCAGGATGGCGGCGGGAGCTTGAGAGCAGTCCACGTCGATCAGGCGGCCTTTTATGAACTTGGTGGGGCGCATGTCCGCAGGGCCGCCGGATTGTTCCGCCTGCTCGGATGCGGAGCGCTTTGCCGCATCTTCCACCAATACATCGAAAGGCGACTTCTGGGGAGAAAGTTTGGCCTGCGGCATGGTGCCCGCGCTCAACGGGATGCCATACTTGCGCTCGTTAGCGGCCCGCTCCAGTAATTCTTTGGCGAGCGCGACGATTTGCGGATTGTCACTGGCTTTCAGGCGGTCGAACAGAATGTCCGCGGCTTCCCATTTTTTGCTGGCCACATAAATCTGCGCCAAATGGTAGGTATAGAACTCGTCGCGCGGACTCAGGGTAATGGCGGCGCGCTCGGCCTGCATGGCGGCGGCAGGGCCTCCTCCGGCGTTGCGCGCCAAGGCCAGCAGATCGTAGGCATCGGCAAACTCCGGGTACCACTCCAGTACAGCCCTCAGATCGAGCATCATGTTGGGCAGGCCTTGCATTTCGGCGTGCTTGGATTGCGCGACGCGGTACTTCAGCACCGACAAGTAGTAACGCAGCCACATGTCGCCGGGATTCAGCGCGACTGCGTTCGCGATCTCAGTCGTGGCGTCGTCGAATTCCCCGTGCTCGATGTGGTCCCAGGCCAGAATGCGATGAGCGAGAGCACTGCCGACGGCGTTGCTGGGAAGCAGGTTAGGATCCTCGCCGGGCCGCTTCTCCTGATTTTTGGATTCGAATTTCTTGTCGGCCAGGTTCGGCGTCGAGGCCAAGACGTGCAATTCCTGCAGTCCGGTATCGCGGCGATCGGGGATGCGGACTTCGACCTCGGCGTAAAGAGCGCGCTCGTCGTCCTCGAGAAAAGGCTTGGAGGTGATTGCGCTGTCGTCGGGCCCTACGGGAGTCGGAAAGCTCATCATCGTTCCGGTTCCGGCTCCGGGAGTCCGGCTGGCATCGCTGGCGAGAAGAAGTCCAGCCTGGGCGTGGAAATAATCCTGCACCGCCTTTTCCATCTCCGTGGAGCTCATGCCGTAGGCCTTTTGGATGGCTTCTTCCACGGGAACGTGCTGGTTCAGAACGAGGCCGAAATAGGTGCCAGTTTCCGGCAACTTTTTCTGGTTGATCAGATAGTGCATGACCATCCACGACTCCGCGTAATAGAGCGTGCGGCGCGAGCCCGGGTTGCGCGTCGAGAGATCGTGCTTCATGGTGAAGAGGACGGGCAGCGGCAGCCAGGCCTCTTCGTTCAACAATTCGGTGTGAGACTTCGCCTTCGCCGACGGCGTCTGCTGCTGGTTTCCTGCCGAATCCTTTGTGGCGCTCGGAACAAGCTCAGGGTCGCTGCCCATATCGACGTGCTTATTGTCAACGCGAATGGTGCTGAAATATTCGGCGAGGCCATCGTCGAACCATCCCTGCGCGGGAGGATAGTTGTAGTTCAACAGCATGGCGGCGAAGTCGTGCGCCACGGCCCGCCAGGACTCGTCTTCGAGCAGATTCAGCACGATGAAATCCTGATCGTCACCGCGCAGGAAGAATCCGGGGACGTCGATGGGACGAACGTTATCCGGAACATCACCCGCCTGAGTATTGATTTGTCCCGAGGCGATTGCTGGAACATGAATCAGGGGTGCGAGCTGATAGTAGGATTTGTCGTTGCTGAAAGCGAGGATGGTCAGCGGGACTGCTTGAACCAGGCGCTCTTTTCCCAGCATCATTCCGAATACAGCGCGCATCTGCTCGAAGCGCAGTGCGATCTCGCGGCCTTTTTTTTCTCCTGCGTCGGTGATGACGGTGAAGTGCGTGGAGTGAACTTCGAGCCAAGGGGATGGTTGCGCGGCAGGAGCGGAGGCAGAGATTAAGCTAAGGCAAAGACCAACGAACGCTGCCATGAATCGAACGGGAGTGCGGCCAATGCGGGCCATGGGTAACCAGAAGAAGACCTGTTTTGAAAGCGTAACAGAATTCAGGACAACGGGAAGGGCTGCCGTGATTTGCCGAAACTCGGCGAGATTTCCGTCTGAACCGACCGCGAACTAGTCGCCGCTGGCGTGGTGTTGTGTGGGAACCAGCGTCAGGCGAGGGCGGCCCGTTTCCGGCTGCAGTTGTGACTTGCGGCCGAACGCGTTCAGAATGCAGATGACTGCGGCATAAGCGGCGAAAACGCCCAGGCTTACGGATGCGATGACGGTAACGAAAAGGACGACGGGCATAACAATCGAGATCACGATCTACTAACCTCAAAGAAATCTAGAATCTGTTGCGGCGCCTCTCCCACCCTTACTTATTTCCTCTGCGCGAACCTTGAATGAGTTTTAGACCGAACCTCTCAAATCTAACCGCGTTGACGCTCCGCGCTATTGGCGACTAAGATACGGAGTAGAGTTGTGCAATCCCACTTTCTAACAATTCTGCTTCCCTGTCGACGTTACGGAAGGGGTATGAACCCCGGCGAATGATGGCGATTACCAAAATTTCCGTTCGCGGGGCCCGGCAGCATAACCTCAAGAACATCAACGTCGAGATTCCGCGTAACACCCTGACGGTGGTTACCGGGCTGAGCGGGTCGGGCAAGTCGTCGCTCGCCTTCGACACGATTTACGCTGAGGGGCAGCGCCGCTACGTGGAGACTTTATCGGCCTACGCGCGGCAGTTTCTGGACCAGATGGAACGCCCGGATGTGGATGCAATTGATGGACTTAGCCCGTCCATCTCGATCGAGCAGAAAACCACCAGCCGTAGCCCGCGCTCGACCGTCGGGACTATCACCGAGATTTACGACTATCTTCGTCTGTTGTTCGCCTCTATCGGAGTGCCGCATTGCCCCAAGTGCGGGCGGGCCATCAGCCGGCAGTCGGCGGATCAGATCGTCCAACGAGTCATGGCGCTGAGTCCGGAAGATCGGGTCATGGTGATGGCGCCGATCGTCCGCGGGCGCAAGGGCGAGTTCAAGAAAGAGATGGAGACGCTGGTCAAGCACGGCTATACGCGGGCGCGCATTGACGGCGAACTCGTCAGTCTGGATGACGAGTCTATGATCAATCTCGACAAGCGGAAGAATCACACCATTGAAGTCGTGATCGACCGCTTGCTGGTGAAGCCGGGAATCGAGCATCGCCTGGAAATGTCGGTCGGCCTGGCGATGAAGCTGGCGGGCGGATTAGTGCAAGTCGCGGTGGTCGGCGGTGAAGAGCAGCTTTATTCCGAGAAGCTGGCGTGTCCGGATTGCGGCATCAGCGTGCCGCAACTCGAGCCGCGGTCGTTTTCATTTAACAGTATGTATGGCGCGTGCCCGGAGTGCCACGGCCTGGGAAACAAGTACGACTTCGATCCGGCAAAAGTAATCACAGACTGGTCGAAGCCGCTGCTGGATGGCGGCCTGGGTCCAGGGTCGGCGTCGCAGAATCTGATTCACATGCTGCAGATTTCGTCGGCCGCATATGGCATCGACTTGAACACGCCATTCGAGAAGTTCCCCGAGAAGACGCAGGATTTCTTGCTGAACGGTGAGCCCGGACGCGGTGGCAAGACCGGGTTTCACGGCATCTTCGGATATTTGAAACAGAATCTGGAGGAGTCGACTTCCGAGGGTTATCGCGACTGGCTGATGGATCACATGTCGGCCACGCAGTGTCCGGCATGCCACGGCAAGCGGCTGCGGCCGGAGAGTCTGGCCGTCAAAGTGAATGGCATGTCGATCGCCGACTTTACCGCCATGCCGGTGGAACGCTCGCTGGCCGTCGCCGAGGGTATCAAGCTGGCCGGGCGCGAGGCAGCGATTGCCGGGCGCGTCATGCACGAGATAGTCGAACGTTTGCAGTTTCTGAACGCCGTCGGCTTGGGATACATCTCGCTTGATCGCTCAGCTGCAACGCTCTCGGGCGGCGAGGGACAGCGCATTCGGCTGGCCACGCAAATTGGCTCGAAGTTGCGCGGCGTGTTGTACGTGCTGGACGAGCCGTCAATCGGACTCCACCACCGCGACAACGGCCGGCTGCTGACCGCGCTCGAAAACCTGCGCGACCTGGGAAACACCGTGCTGGTCGTGGAACACGATGAAGAGACGATCCGCCGGGCGGATTACGTTGTGGATCTCGGGCCGGGTGCGGGGCGGCATGGCGGCAGCCTCGTCGCGCATGGCACGCCGGAAGAAATCATGCGCGATCCGAACTCGCTGACCGGGGCGTATATCTCGGGCCGAACTTCGATTGCCATGCGGCCGGAGCGGCGGCATGCGAATGGGACGGCTCTCACGATTCTGGGAGCGAAGGAAAATAATCTCAAGAATCTGGATGTGACGTTCCCCCTGGGCGTTATGACCGTGGTGACGGGCGTTTCCGGGTCAGGCAAGTCGACGCTGGTGAATGACATTCTGTATCGCGCGCTGGCGCGGCAGCTTTACCGTTCGCGCGAAAAGTCAGGCGAGCACAAGGCGATTTCAGGTGCGGAGAATATCGACAAGGTCATTCGCATCGATCAGTCTCCGATCGGGCGTACGCCCCGTTCGAATCCGGCGACCTATACTGGAATGTTTACCCAGATGCGCGATTTCTACGCCATGCTGCCGGAATCGCGCGAGCGCGGCTACAAGGCGGGAAGATTTTCCTTCAACGTTTCCGGGGGCCGCTGCGAAGCCTGCCAGGGCGAGGGCCAGCGCCGCATCGAAATGAATTTTCTGCCCGATGTGTACGTGCTGTGCGAAGTCTGCGGCGGACGGCGCTACAACTCGGAAACTCTAGCCGTCAAATACAACGGGCACTCGATTGCCGACCTGCTCGAAATGCCGGTCTCGGACGCGCTGCCGATTCTGGAAAACATTCCGCAGGTGCGACAGAAGCTGCAGACCCTGGTCGACGTCGGCCTGGGATATATTCACCTGGGCCAGTCAGCAGTTACGCTTTCCGGGGGCGAAGCCCAGCGCATCAAGCTGGCGCGCGAGTTAAGCAAGCGGCAGACCGGCAAGACCCTCTATCTTCTCGACGAGCCAACCACCGGGCTGCACTTCGACGACGTGAAGAAACTACTCGATGTCTTGCACCGGTTGACCGACCTGGGCAACTCGATCATCATCATCGAACACAATCTGGATGTGATTCGCAACGCCGATTGGATCATCGATCTTGGTCCTGAAGGCGGCGAAGAAGGCGGACGCATCGTCGCCCAGGGCACGCCGGAAGCCGTAGCGCGGGTGAAGAAGTCGTATACGGGGCAGGCGCTGGCCGGGTATTTTGGGAACGGGAAGAAGCACCTAGTATCGAATGCCGAGCATCCGGTTAAGGCCTCTTAAAAGAAAGTTTCCTTTGTCATCCTCCGACAATTCGCAGTTTGAGGCACAACCGGCGGTGAGAGTCGAACCTCCGGCCCACGTGCAGAGCGATTCCTCCACGCTCGGTCCCGACCCTGCGGTGATCGTCTCCCCCGCAACGACATCGCCGCCAGTGGAAAATCCGGTGTGGAGTGGGTGGGACGTGCTGCTGATGGCCGGACTGACGATTGTCGCCATGCTGGTCCTGCAGATACTCGTTGTTTTTGGGGCGCTCTGGCTAGTCTATCCACACTTGTCGTTCGCTGAGGTGGCGCAGAAGCCCATCCTTCTGCTGGGTTCGCAGTTTCTGATCTACATCGCGGTGGCCGCGTGCATGGTCATGCTGGTGGAGGGCAAGTATCATGCGCCGTTCTGGCAGGCGATTCGATGGAACTGGCCGCGCTCGCAATGGCAGCTGCTGATGCTGGGCGCCGTGATGCTCTTGGCTCTCGGCCTGCTGCAAAGCATCCTGCCTATGCCGAAGGACACGCCCTTTGAACATCTTTTCGACCGCCCGCGCGACGCGTATCTGCTCGCCATTATCGCCGTCAGCGTGGGGCCGTTGATGGAGGAACTGTTCTTCCGTGGTTTCTTCTATCCCGTAGTGGCGCGGCGTTGGGGAGCAGCATGGGGAATCTTTCTGACCGCGTTGCCGTTTGCTCTGATGCACCTGCCGCAATATGGTTGGGCATGGGGCGCCATGCTGGTGATTCTGGTGGTCGGCGTGGTGTGCGGCATGGTGCGGGCCGTGACTCGCTCGGTGGGGGCTAGTTTCCTGGTCCACGTGGGCTACAACGGGACGCAAATGCTTATTGCCATAGTCGCGACGCAAGGCTTCCGGCACATGCCGAAGGCCCTGGCCAACCTTTGCCTGCACTAAAATCCTCGATTCGAAGGATAGCCGGGTTTCGATCGGCGCGCCGCACAACCATCACTTCCCTATCCACTGATCCACCCAATCATTGACCGTCTTGTACCAGAGCTGCGAATTCTGCGGCTTTAGCACCCAGTGGCCCTCGTCGGGGAAATAGAGCATCTTCGAGGGGACGCCTTCCATCTGCAGCGTGGTGAAAAGCTGCAAGCCCTCGCTTACGTCGAGCCTGTAGTCGCGCTGGCCATGAATCACCAGCGTCGGCGTCTTGAAATTCCTGGCGTACTGGTGCGGCGACCACTTCTCATAACTCGCGCGATTGTCGTAGGGAGTGCCTTTGAACTCCCAGTTGTTGAACCAGAGTTCTTCGGTCGTGCCCCAGGCCGACTCGGCGTTGAACATGCCGTCGTGTGACACCAGGCACTTGAAGCGGTCGGTGTGGCCGAGGATCCAGTTGATCATGTATCCGCCATAGCTGGCGCCCAGCGCGCACTCGCGGGCCTTATCAATGAACGGATAGGTCTGCTCCCCGTAGTCGAGGCCCTTCATCAGGTCTTCAAACGGAGCGCCGCCCCAGTCGCCGTTGATGGCGTCAATAAACTTCTGCCCGTATCCGGTCGAGCCGTGGAAGTTGATCATGATGACCACGTATCCGCTGGGCGTCGATGCAGTTGGCGCCGCGAACAGCTCGGCATTCCAGCGGAAGCTCCATTCGTGTCCCCATTGACCTTGCGGGCCGCCGTGAATAAGGAATTTCACGGGATACTTTTTGGAGGCATCGAAATTTGGTGGCTTGACCATAAAGCCTTCCACATCGTCGCCGTGAGCGCCTTTGAAGTCGAACGTCTCGGCTTGCTCCATGCTGATTCCAGACAGCAGTAAACCATTCAGGTGCGTAAGCGCGCGTGCTGGGTTTAAAGAGCAGCTTTCTTTACCGGCATCTACATCGCCGGTCCTCGCCGGGCACCCCGCACCTGCGGCGTCGCTGGTGTAAATTTCAGCCGGCGCTATTTCTGACACACTGGAGAAAACTAGCTTTTTGCCGTCTGCCGTAACAGCGAGGTCGTCATCGGTTCCCCCTACCAGCGTCCGCACCGCATGTGATCCACCCTGCTCGACGGCATAGATCAGCGAATGGCCCATGTGTTCGGAGCTGAAGTAGATCGTCTTTGAATCCGGCGACCATGCGATAGTTCCAACCCATTGTTTGAAGTCAGGGGTTAACTCGGTCTTCTGACCTGCCTTACGGTCGTAGAGCATCAGGGTAAAGCGGTCGCTCTCGTATCCCGGACGCTGCTGGGCGCGGTAGGCGATGTAGCGGCCATCGGGCGAATAGAGCGGCGTCGAGTCGCTGGCGGGATTGTCGGCGGTGATGTTCTTCGCTTGGACAGATCCAGCCGCCCCTCCGCTGACCGGGACGATCCACAGATCGTTGTTGGTGGAAGCCGCCGGATTCTTGTCGTGATTCGAGGTGTAGCAAATCTCCTGTCCGTCGGGCGAGAAGGCGTAGTTATCCTGTCCGCCGAGCGAGAACACGGGAGCGTCGTAGTCGCCGGGAGTGAGGTCGCGGGAAGAACCACCGCCCACGGTCACAGGCCCACTTCCGCCGGGATAAGCGGACAGCGCGTAGACGGTAAGCACGAAAAGATGACTGCGCTTGCCTTCCTTGTAGGCATTCCAATGGCGGTAGAGCAGATGATCGAATACCTGCGCTTTCACTTTGGACTTGTTCGCCTCGTCAAGCTTCTTGGCATTGCAACCATTCTCCGCCTCTGGCGTGCCATCGCATTCAGGGTACACATCTGACGTGAAGAGAATATTCTTGCCGTCTGGCGACCACAGTTCACCTGACGCCTCGGTTGCGGTCGAGGTCAGCTTGTAGACGCCTCGTACGCTGCCGGTTGCGGTATCAAAACCCGCGATCCAGACCTGCGACCCGCCTTCTTTCGTCGAGAGGAATGCGAAGCGCTTGCCATCCGGCGCCCAGCGTGGGCGATCTGCATCCTGATCGGCGATGATCTCTTTTTCCTGACCACCAGCCGTGGGCACGATCCAGATGTGCGGCGTCTTGGTGTTGGCTGCGAGGTTGACGTCGACCACACTGAAGATCACCCACTTGCCGTCGGGCGAAACCTGCGGATCCCCCACACGCCTCAGCTTCATCATGTCCTCGAAGGTGAAGGGATGCTTGGCTTGTGCGACGGCTGGAAGCGTGAAAGCAATAACGAGAAGACAGAGAAAAAGACGGCGCATGAGGGCACTCCTTGGCAAACGGAAAAGTGTAACAGGGCAAATGGCGAGCTGCCAGCATAGGAATTCGTCGAACCGGAAGGCATGGTCACTGCCTAAAAGCAGGTCCCTCCACTGCGCTCGCTCGCGCTCCGCTCCGGTCGGGATGACAGATGACCGAGAATTATGGTTGCCAGGGATTCACCAGCCGCACACCGCAATCTTCGAAGTCGGCAGTGTTGCGCGTGGCCAAGGCTGCGCCGCGAGAGCGCGCAATCGCCGCGATCTGGGCATCAAATTCTGCGATCGGCCGGCCCTGCTCGCGACGGGCAGCAGCAACTTGGGCAAACGCGCGAGCGGCTTCTTCGTCGAAAGGCAGGATGCGTCCGGCAAAGTCTTCCGCGAACATCGCTTCGGCCTCGGCCAATAACTTGGCGTGCCGCTTGCCTCGAGGGAGGATCTCGATTCCGAACAGGATCTCCGCTACCGTGACTGTAGTGATGTGCAGTTCGCGACTCTTGCCCTGCTGCAACCACCAGGCCAGCACGCGTGGCGAAGGCGTGGGCAGCATGGTCTCGGAAAGTACGTTCGTGTCGAGAATCAGCATTTTCGAAGCGCGCCGGCCTCAGCCTTGGCCTTAGCGAATTCCGGGATCGCGGACCATGCTGCGGCGGGGTGGAATCTTCAGATCGACTCCGCCCAGCCGGGCAAAACGCCGGCGGATGGCCTCTCCGAGATTTTCCGGCTCGGGTTCTTGTTTGGCTAAACCGGTTTCGAGAAGTTCCCGGGCTTCCTGCTCCATGGAACGTCCGTTGCGCGCCGCGCGCATGCGAAGACGCTGCTTGGTGCTTTCCGGCAAACGGCGAATCGTGATGCTAGCCATGACTGCAATGATAGCATTGCAATCATTGATTGCACAAGTGGTCATCTATGCTGAGTGACGGGCTGAGCGACTCGAAGGTCGCGAGCGCTCATCATCACCCACCACCGTTTTTCATCAGCGGCAACCTCTCTGCAGCGCTGGCATCCAAATAATTGGCAGAACTGCAGCGCCCTTCCCTTCGGCCTCACTGAGCGGAGAGGGGTCGGAGGGCGGGGTCGCCGCGGTTTGTTTCCTGCCAGCAACGTCTTTACAACAGCTTCACTCTGATCCGATAAAATACAAGGTATGAAACTGGCGTTCCGCTCTATTCTGTTTTTCGCGGCACTTCTGGCTTTGATGCTGGCGACTCTTCCGCTCGCTGCCCAGGAAGGTCCGCTTGAAAACACTCCTCCGCAAGGCGCGACTCCCGATGAGATCATCACGCGCTTCGCCGCCAAGGAAACCGAATTCGCCAAGGCGCGCGACCAGTACACCTACCGCCAGGATGTGAAGGTCCAGACCCTCGACGGCGAACACGTCGATGGAGAGTACAAGGAAGTTTTCGACGTGATGTTTGACGACAAAGGCAAACGCATCGAGAACGTGGTGTTCGCGCCGCAGTCGAGCCTGTCGAAGATTTACATGTCACAGGAGGACTTTGACGACATCCGGCACCGGCTGCCGTTCGTGCTGACCACCGCCGACCTGCCGGAATACAACATCCTTTACGTTGGCCAGCAGCAGGAAGACGAACTGCACTGTTATGTCTTCGACATCGCGCCCAAGAAAATTGAAGGCAAGAAGCGCTACTTTCAGGGACGCGTCTGGGTCGACGGCCACGACTTCCAGATCGTGAAGACCTATGGCAAGACCGTGCCCGACATCCGCAAGAATCACGGCGACGACGAGAATCTGTTCCCCAAGTTCACCACGTGGCGGCAGCAGATCGACGGCCTGTACTGGTTTCCGGTCTACACCAAGGCGGACGACGAACTGCACTTCAAGCTGGAAGACGTGCACATCAAGGAAATCGTGAAGTACGAGGATTACAAACGCTTCGGCGCGAATTCTAAGATTCTGTTCGAAGGCAAGGAAATCCCGCCGGGGCAGAAACCGCCGGACCAGAAGAAACCGGACGACACAAGCCAGAATCCGCAAAAATAGTTTATTGTGTTGGTCATGGTGCCGGCCCAACCGACGAACCCATCGACGACCCAAGCGCCCGTCTCGACCTCCACTCGGAAGTCCGATGCTGCCAGCACGGTGGAGGTGAGCAGCGTCTGCAAGGCATACGGTGACTTTGTCGCCGTCGATGACCTCTCGCTTGCCATCAAGCCAGGCAGCATCTACGGCCTGCTTGGTCCCAACGGTGCGGGAAAGACCAGCACGCTGCGCATGATCATCGGCATCATCGTTCCGGACTCCGGCCGGATCGCGGTTTTTGGAGAGCCTCTCAAGCCGGCGCACAAGGACCGCTTCGGCTACTTACCCGAAGAGCGTGGGCTCTACAAGAAAATGAAAGTGCTGGAGCACCTGCTGTTTCTTGGCCAGCTCAAGGGACTGAGCGGTGCCGAGGCTCTCAAGCGGGCGCGCAGCTGGTGCGAGCGTTTCGATCTGAGCGCCTGGACCGACAAGAAAGTCGAAGAGCTCTCCAAAGGCATGCAGCAGAAGGTGCAGTTTATCGGCGCGGTCCTGCACGACCCGGAATTGATTGTGATGGACGAACCGTTTTCCGGGCTCGATCCGGCCAGCACCGTCGTGCTGAAGAATGTTCTGCTCGAGCTGGCGAAGAGCGGCAAGGCCATCCTGCTATCGACCCACGGCATGGACCAGGCGGAGCGCCTCTGCCACTCGATCTGTCTGGTCAATCATGGGCATGTCGTGCTGCAAGGCGATCTGGCGCAGATCAAAGCTGGCTATGGCAGTTGCAACGTCCAGATCAAGTACGACGGGGATGCCCGCTTCCTGCAGGAATCCCGGCTGGTGCAGTCGTTCAACGATTACGGAAACTATGTCGAAGTGCGGCTCGCGCAGGGGGCTGACACGCAGGAGCTTCTGCGGCTCGCGTCCGCGGGCGCACGGCTGAGTAAGTTTGAGGTGATGGAACCCTCGCTGGAAGAGATCTTCATTGCGGCGGTGAGCAAACCAGCGGAGAGTAAACCGAATGCGTAACTTCTGGGTGATCGTCAAGCGAGAGTATCTCCAACGTGTCCGGACGCGCTCGTTCCTGATACTCACTCTCCTGGTGCCCGGCATCATGACCGTGGTTATGATGCTGCCGGCAAAGCTCGCCACCATGGGAAAGAAAGCGGAGCACGTGGTGGTCGTAACGTCGACGCCGCAGTTCGGCGAGATGGTGCGCCAGCACTTCCTGTCCGCGCTGACCGCCACGGACGATGACGACGAGTCGAGCCCCGAAGCGAATGCGGCCAAGCCGAAGTCGCGGGAGCAGGGGGAAGATGAATACGTCATTGATGTCGATTCCAATGCCACCGAGGCGGAACGCACGGCCCTGCGCGACAAAGTCACCTCCCAGGCCATCGACGGCTATCTGTGGCTGAGCGATGACGCCATAGCCTCCGGCAAGGTCACTTGGACCAGCCGCAACATGGGAGGCTTTGGAGAAAGTTCGCGCCTGAGCGCAGCCCTGAACCGGGTTATCCAGTACGAGCGGCTCTCGAAGAATGGTTTGACGACCGAAAAAGCGGACGAACTGCTCAAACCGGTCAAGGTCGAGGCGATCCGTATCGAACGCGGGAAAGAAGCGAAAGGCAGCGGCGGAGGCAAGTTCCTAGAAGTCGTCATCATGGTCATGCTTCTGTACATGGCCGTGCTTTTGTACGGCATTTCGGTGATGCGCTCCGTGCTCGAAGAAAAGACTTCGCGCATTCTTGAGGTGCTGCTCTCTTCCGCAACTTCGACGGAATTGATGGCTGGGAAACTTCTAGGTGTCGGCGCCGTGGGCCTGACGCAGATTCTGGTGTGGGTCGTGATCGCTGGCGTATTCGCCCTGCCCGCGATGGCCATGCAACCCACTCTGAGTGAATTTCAAATTCCGCTCGGCGTGCTAATTGCTTTTGCGATCTTCTTCCTTCTCGGATATCTGCTGTACAGCACGATGTATGCAACCATCGGCGCCATCACCACGACGGAACAGGAAGGTCAGCAACTGCAGTTCTTCATTGTTATTCCGCTGGTCCTCTCGGTCTTCATGCTGGCTCCGGTCGTGCGCACGCCGGACGCGCCGGCGATCGTGTGGCTGTCGATGGTCCCGTTCTTCGCGCCGGTGCTGATGTATGCGCGCATCGTGGTTCAAACCCCGCCGTTGTGGCAGATCGCTCTGTCGGTCGTTTTGTTGATCGGGACGATAGCGGGGCTCCTGGTGCTGTGCGCAAGAATCTACCGCGTCGGCATTCTCATCTACGGAAAGCGCCCCAACCTGCCCGAAATCCTGAAGTGGCTGAAGTACGCGAAGGCGTAGTTGGGAAGTGTGCCAAGCCGAGGCTGGGTACTGTCTGAAAAGTGCGTTGGTCTATGATAGGCGCTTAATCCTCCTTGGACGGCGCTTCCGGTCGAAGTTTGCAAAGGGCAGTTTCCCGACAACGCTCTCAAAGGCGGAAAGCATCGTCCGCTCCGAATTACCCGGATGAGGCGACGGTGACCAGTACAGCCACAGTTCGCAGCTTAGCAATAGAACGACTTGACCTCCGGCATGAGGGCTTGGATTCCCGCATTGATGTTGATAGAACTGGCAGACGCGCCTCGATAGCGGCTGGTCCGATTTTCCAATGTAGACGATTGGCTCTTGCCGCAGCCAACGGTCAACCTCATAGGTCGGCTCAATTGTTAGGCCAGCAGGAATGGGATCACGTAAGGGCAAAGGACAGGATATGCATCCGGCGTGTGGATCGCTTGTGCGAGCTACTACGTAGACTCCCTTTGACGGTTCACGGATAGCAGTCATCCATTGAACAGGGCCGCACAATGAGAGATCCGCCGTTTCAAATATTTCGCTAACGGTCATTTGTACGTCAACTGGTACGCGCACAAAATCAGCCCACCGAAAGGTGGGTTTGTCATTTTGGACAACAATCGGCCACTAGCGTAGGCTGGCAGCTTCGTTGCAGAACGCTAGTAGAACAAATACTTTCTCCACTTATCATCCGACCGTCCCATCAGCCGCATGATGTGGCGGCTGGTGTGTAAGTTGAAGGCGCGGGGCTCGCGCATCAGCTTCATGTGGGCTTCGGTGGGATTTTGGTTGCCTTTGCGGCGGTTGCAGGTATGGCAGCAGGCCACCAGGTTTTCCCAGGTGGACGACCCTCCGCGCGAGCGCGGAATCACGTGGTCAAGCGTGAGTTCGCTCGAGGGCAGCACCGTGGCGCAATACTGGCAGGTGTTGCGGTCGCGCAGCAGGATGTTCTTACGCGAGAGCGCACGGCTCTGGTGCGGAATTCGGCGGTACTCAAGCAACCGGATCACTGAAGGCAGCCGCATGGCCACGCGGGCCGAGTGCAGGAAGTGTCCGTTCTCTTCTTCGGTCATGGCCACACCCTTAAGCACCAGCACCAGCGCCCGGCGCGCGGCGCAAACGTTGATGGGCTCATAAGAGGCGTTGAGCACGAGCACGGGCGCGAGCAGAGCATGGCCGTCCCCCGGCCGGTGTGCGGCCGCCGGCAGGAACAGGCCGGCGGCGTGCCGGGATCCTGCATCGTATTCCATGCCCAGTGACATAACTTCCGCCCTCAGGGGCTTAAGCCCAAATCCTGATGCCGTCGCTACGGCACGACCCGAAGTCGTGCCCTTCCCAACCCTGGCTAACTTCCCGCGGCTTTCGCCAAAACTTCCTCGTTCCCCTCGGCTTCATCGTCATTCCCATCGGAGGCGATTTCAGCATCATTAGATGCCAGTTTCAGGGTTGCCAGCTTCATGGTCCTCGCCACGGTCGCGACCCACACCCGGCGGGCTCCGGCGCGGCGCAACACCCGAGAACATTCAGTCGCTGTCGTGCCGGTCGTGTAAACATCATCTACCAGAATCACGGCGCGGCCAGTGACTTCTGCGGCACGCGGCACGGCAAAGGCTCCACGCAGGTTTTCGCGGCGCTGGTTGCTGGTCAAGCCGATCTGGGATTGCGTGTCGCGGGTGCGCTGCAGAAGCTCAGGGGCAAACTGTAACCGCTCGCGCGCCGGAACGATCTTCAGCGCAGCTCGCGCCACCAGTTCCGCCTGATTAAACCCACGCTCACGCCGCTTGCTCTTGTAGAGCGGAACCGGAATCACCAGAACGCTGGCCCGGTCAAACAGTCCCTGCTCCAACCGGGCCTGCTCCAAGTCAGGCTCCAGCGCGGCGAAAACCTCGGCCAGCATTCGTCCCAGGACGTTGGCCGCCGGGCGCACGCCGTTGTACTTCAGCAGGTGAATCAACTCGCGTAGCCCACCCTGATAGCTGCCATACGCCACCGCACGGCTAAATGGACGGTCGATGTCAGTCCCAATGCGGCGGCAGACCGGACATCGCCTCCGGCCATCGGAGTCGCGTTCCGCATAGGTGGAGAGCAAGCGCTCCCCGCAAATGTCGCAGACCTTGCCGCCAACGGGATGGATGCCTGCCAGGCAGTCGGGGCAGACCGGGAGACGAGAGAGGTTGAGCTGGGGTTCGCCGCAAATGCGGCAATCGGAGGGGAATAAAACGGAGAAGAGACTTTCCGCGGCACGACCGGCTCGGCGGGCCCATACTCGTCCCAGACCAGTCGAAGTCTGCGGCGAAACAATCTGCCGCAAAACACTCTGCCGCAAAACAATAGAATGCCCTTCTACTGCGGCACTGGCTTGGCTAGCCCGGATTCGGTCCTCACTACTGCTGAAGACGGCCTCCTTCATCACCCCGCGGGCGCCAACGCGCCGCGGTCAACTTTCCGCCAACATCAGCAGTATAGCGGCGATCGCCGCCACTAGGCAACGTTGCGGCTCGACGGCGTCGACTGCTTCGCCGGCGCGATCGGTTTGCCCGGCATAATCCCCGGCATAATCTTTGATGCTTCTGACATGGGTGCATCCGACAGGCGCTCGCGCACCTGTACAAAAATCAGCCGGTAGTCGCGCCGGAAACATTCACTGCAGCGCACTGGCCTTAGAAGAAGTAACGGAAGGATAAAACGTTCAATTAAGGTACGCCGGCGCGAGCGGAAACCTACCTCGCTGCTACAGTCACCACAACGGTACGCCAAAACCAACGGTGTATCGGGGGAGTCGTTCATCACTGCACCTCACTGCGACTGCGGGAATGACGAAGTGCGACGGAGCGGTTTACGTTTCACAGATTGTTGTCAATTTTACACCGGGAAGGGCCCAAAAAGGGGTCGTGGGTCCAAGGTATCCGTCTCCGGAATTTCAAATCGGGACTTCAGAAATCCTGCGCCTGGTAGTTCGAAAAATCCGCCGGCGGGGCCACATTCACTGCCGTACTGCAGTTTTCGTCGGAGGTCAGCGGCCACTGGGTCAAGTAAAGCACCTTCTGCCCTGTGCTGTTGGCTTCCGCACGTTGCGCAGCCGCTTCGGCTGCGTCATTGTAAAAAGCCTCACCAATAATCCACGGGACGCCTTGATATCCCTGGCTCGTCAAGGAGTTGAACGCCGTCGCAAAACTGTTCCCGGTCTCGTCGTAGATATGAACATCGAACACTTGTGGCGAGCCTTGATTTCCATATGCGCTCGGCCCATACACCGCGCTGACCTGGCCTACGTGAGCCGCATCAGCGATGATCGAAAAGCCCAGCGTGTCACTGCTGCCGAACTCCGCCACATAATCGTTCCACAGCATTTGGTCGTACTGCAAAAGCGCCGCGTATCCCAGCGGAGGAATGCCCTCGTTCAGCAGATCGAGGTGATACGGAATACCAGCCGCGGCAATGATCGGACGCAGATTTTGAATCAGGCTCCAATTCTCCTGAAAGTAGTCGTCGCTGAAGGTGGTCCATTGCGTGGGGTTATTGCTGCTCTGGGGATGAAAGCTGACCTCAATCTCGATAAATCCCGCCGCTTTGACCGCCGCCAGGAGGTTGGTGAGGTTAGTTAGGAACTGCGGAGCGAGGGTACCGCCGGTCGAATCCATGATGGTTCCGGAGTTGATACCGCGAGCGTGAAAGATCGGGATGCGCAGCCGACGCTGGCCATTGCTGTACATCTGCTGCAATTGCATGTCGATGGTCGCGGTCGCAGTGTTGTAGTTGTAGACGACGCCGTAAGGCTCGCGGTTGCAGGACGAAGCCAGGTAGTACCATCCGTAGTTGGAACCGCCCAGAGCTGCTGCTGGCGGCGGTGAAGTATCGCCCGACCCTGTGGAGGAACCGCTGCTGGAACAGCCCACCCCGCAGGCGATCAGGGCCAGGGCGATCAAAGTCGGGGCGATCAAAGTCAGGGTGATCAAAGCTAGCGGTGCTGCTGCTAAAACGCGAAGATTACTTCTAGGAAGGATGATCACGGTTTAGATTTTATCCCCGAGACTGCCGATTGAGCATCGGCTCCGCCTCAGACCCGGACTTGCCTGCGCTATACTATCCCCGGCGTACAGGACGCCGCCCGTCCGCGGACAGGACTGAGTCCACCTGAGCGAATTCTTGAATCCAGGTTCTCACGAACCTCCTTTTCGCCCGCGCAGCGGACCCCGGGCATGACCACGAAGGAGGTCCGTTATGGCAAAGCAGTTCCACGATCGTCACTTCCCCGTTCGCCCCAACCTCGATCAACTCAAACATCAAGCCAAGGACTTGCTCCGCGCCATCCGACAGGGTGATCCGGCCGCAGCCGCGGAATTCCGCAAACATCATCCCAAGCAGCCCGCGAACCTTGCAGAGGTAAAACTGGCCGACGCCCAGGCCGCGCTGGCCCGCAGCTACGGTCTGCCGAATTGGCCACGGCTGGTCACCGCCTGCCGCATGACTGACGCGATCTGGCGCGGCGACGTGGATACGGTTCGCCAGCTGGTGCTGAAAAATCCGCAGCTGTTGCACGAATCCGCGCGCGGCATAGCCGACAGCAACTGGGGTCCGCCGATGTCGTACGCAGCGAACGTGGGACAGGACGCGATTATCGCGATGCTGCACGAGATGGGCGCGGAAGATCTTCAGCACGCCTTCGATCGGGCGTGCCTGCAAGGCCAGCTCGAAACCGCCCGCCGTCTGCACGCCATGGGCGCTCGTTTCGTTCCAGGCTTAGTGATGGGACCCTGTGAAACGCTGAATCCGGACGGGCTCGCGTTTCTGCTGGAACTGGGCGCCGAACTCGCCGATAAGAACTGCGACCACCTCGCCCCCGTCGCCTTGCTTCTGCAAACCTATTGCCGTAGTCCGAAGCAAAAACATCGCTGTCTCGACCTTGTAGCCGAACGAGGCATCGCCTTTCCTGACACGCCGGTGATGGCGCTGCACCGCGGCCGCATCGATCTGCTGGAAGCGCATCTCCGCCAAGATCCGCACCTGCTCACGCGGACTTTCTCCCACGAAGAGATCTATCCGCCCGCCCTGGGATGCAGCACCGACCACTCTTTCGGGCTTCATGGCACACCTCTGGCGGGCACGACCCTGCTGCACATCTGCGTCGACTTCGACGAGATCGAGATCGCACGCTGGCTGATCGACCACGGGGCCGACGTGAACGCCAGAGCCGAGATCGACACCGACGGCTTCGGCGGTCACACCCCGCTGTTCGGCTGCGTGGTCTCGCAAGCCTATCTATGCGGCCGGCAGCAGGACGCCGAGTTCGCCCGCCTTCTGCTCGATCACGGCGCCAACCCCAACGCCCGCGGGTCGTTGCGCAAGCGGCTGCGCTTCGTCGCCGACGACTCCATGCACGAGTACCGCGACGTCACGCCACTCTCCTGGGGCGAGCGCTTTCACGGCCCAGGCTATCCCGGTCACACCTGGGTCAGCCAGCCGGCGATGAAGCTGATCGCGGAACGCGGTGGGAAACCATAGGACGGCTTGCATCGCACTTGTCATGCGGGCAGGCCGCGTGCTAACTTGCGCCGTTCCTTTCTTTCAACAAATGCTTCACCGAAGTTGTTCTTATCCCACGCTCTAAGAGGATTCATCCATGAGCAGTCCCGCGAACGGCGACCCTGGCAAGAAGAAGCACGTACCCTATGTGCCCGAAACCATGGAGATGAAGGAGTTCACGCTGCGGGCCATCCTGCTCGGACTCCTGATGACGATCGTGCTGGGCGCGGCCAACGCTTACCTGGGGCTGCGAGCCGGCATAACGATTGCCGCAACCTATCCCGCCGCGGTGATTGCCATGGCCGCCATGCGGGCATGGAAGGGATCCCTGCTGGAAGAAAATATTGCCCGAACCGCCGGCTCGATCGGCGAGTCGGTCGCGGCGGGTGCCATCTTCACGATTCCCGCGTTCCTGATCGCCAAGGCGTGGCCGTCCTTCGAGCCTGGGGTCGCCTATTGGAAATCGACGGCGCTGATCATGGTGGGCAGCATTCTGGGAGTGTTGTTCATCTCTCTGGTGCGGCGGGGAATGGTGGAAGATCCCGAGTTGCCTTTCCCGGAATCGCTGGCTGCGTCAGAGATTCACAAAGCCGGCCAGCGCGGCGCAGAGGCCGCGAAATATCTCTTCTGGAATATCGGCGTCGGCGGCGTGGTGTACCTGCTGGGGCGTTTTGGTTTGTTCGCGGCAGATAAAGATTTTCACTTTGGCGTTGGGACCCTGGGCCGCAGCCAGGTTCGGCTGGGTTCCGTCGGAAGCACGAACGTAATCACGGCCGGCGGGGCCAGCATGGCCAGCGCGCCAAGCGTGAGCCCGGCGTATCTTGGCGTGGGCTACATCATCGGGCTGCGCTTGGCCGCGCTCCAGTTTTCAGGTGGCGTGCTGGCGTGGGGTCTGATGGTTCCGCTACTGATGTTTTTTCTCGGTCCGCAGCTCAGGCATTACATTCCCGCAGATACTCCCGATGACTGGGCGACCATGGCTGCTGCGGTGTGGCGATTTATCGTGCGCCCGATCGCTGTCGGCGGCATGTTGGTGGGTGCAGCTTACACACTCTACAAAATGCGTGCCAGCCTGACTGCGGGGCTGGGCAAAGCATTCTCCGATCTTCGCCAAACGGCTGCGGATCAAGCCAAGCTCTCGCGCACCGAGCGCTACATGAGCTCGAAAATTGTGTTCGGTCTGATTGCAGTCATGTTTGTGCTGATGTGCTTCCTCTACATCCACATTTCAGGGCTGGTTTGGCCGGCAATACTAGCTGCCGTCGTGATGCTGGTGGTGGGATTTATCTTCGCGACAGTTTCCGGCAACCTGGTCGGATTTATTGGTTCGTCCAATAATCCAATATCCGGTCTAACTCTCTCGACCTTAATCATTGCCGCGTTGCTGATGGTGGCCTTGGGCGTTCACGGAATTTCCGGCGTGGCCACCGTGCTCGGAGTGGCCGCGGTAGTTTGCGTTTCCGCCGCGGTCGCGGGCGAGTTGCTGCAGGATTTCAAAGTCGGCTACATCCTCGGCGGCACTCCGAGCAAGATTCAAAGTGCGGAGCTGATCGCAGTCGTGGTGGCGAGTCTTGTAATGTACTGGCCGCTCTACCTGCTGCACACCGCGTTCGGTTTCGGCAGCCGCGAACTCTCGGCGCCGCAAGCCGGGCTGATGGCCACACTCGCCATCGGCATTGTCGGCGGCGATATGCCCTGGCCTCTGGTAGTAGTCGGCGTCTGCTTCGGAATTGCGCTGATCATGATGCAGGTGAAAAGTCCCATGCTGGTCGCGGTGGGAATGTATCTGCCGTTCGAGACGACGTTCGCGATTTTCCTCGGTGGCGTCTTCCGCGAACTCGGAGATTGGATGGCCAAGCGTCGCGGCTTGAACACGGCCCAACAGGCACGAACGGAGAACGCCGGAGTTCTTACCGCTTCGGGTTTGATCGCGGGCGAGGCGATCTGCGGCCTTCTCTGGGCGGGAGTGATCGCGTTGTCATATGCCCAGCAACCGTGGCTGCGCATAGCCTCGGTGTGGGCCACACGAATCAAGTCAGCGCAGATCTTCGAGCATCCACTGTATCTGAGCGGAATTGTTGTGATGGCTCTGCTGGCCGGCCTGATGATCTTCCTGCCGCTGTCAAGCGCGGGTGACCCGAACGAGCCCGCGCCGCCCACCGCAATGATGTAGGTTTATGAACCGCAGAGGACACAGAGTATTCGGAGGACATTGGAAACTCCGTGTACTCTGTGTCCTCTGTGGTTAAAGCTTTTTATGTACATAGCGGAGAACATTGCAGCCATACGCGAACGCATTGCGGTAGCCTTGCGGCGCGCCGGGCGGCGTCCCGGAGAAGTCGCGCTGATGGCCGTCAGCAAAACGCATCTTCCGGAGCGCATTCGTGAAGCCCACGCCGCCGGACTGCGCCTATTCGGCGAGAACCGCGTGCAGGAATTCGCAGGCAAGGCGACTGCTCTCGCCGATTTAGCCGGAGCCGAGTGGCACATGATCGGGCACTTGCAAACGAACAAGGCCGGCAAGACGGCGGAATTATTCAGCGCCGTGGACTCGGTCGATTCCGTGAAGCTGGCCGAGAAACTGGATGCGGTGGCGCTCAGCTCCAGAAAGAAGCTAAGCGTGCTGATCGAAGTCAACGTCGGCGGCGAAGCGGCGAAGACCGGAGTCGCGCCGAACTCGCGCGCACTGGAAGAACTGCTGCTGGCTGCTCCACGGCTCGAAGCGTTAGAGTTTCACGGGCTGATGACTGTACCCCCTTTTGCCGACAAGCCCGAAGGCGCTCGCCCTTACTTCCGTCAGTTGCGCGAATTGCGCGACACCGTCGCCCGACGCAGACTTCCTGCCGTCGATATGAGCGTGCTCTCCATGGGCATGTCACACGACTTCGAAGTGGCGATTGAGGAAGGATCGACCTGCGTGCGAATCGGAACCGCGGTTTTCGGGGAACGAACGAAAATCTAACCCCAGAGCACACAGGGGACACTGAAGAACACAAGAATGATCCCCCTTCACGAATCGGCCGGTGGCATCACGTTCGCTGTCAAGGTTCACCCCCGCGCAAAGAAGACCGCCCTTACCGGAGAAATCGGCGATGCGCTCAAGCTCTCCCTGACCCAGCCTCCGGTCGACGACCGCGCAAATCAAGCCTGCATTGAATTCCTCGCAAAACTTTTGAAGGTGCCGCGATCTTCCGTTACCATTGCCTCCGGCCAGAGCAGCCCGAATAAAATCATCCGCGTGGCCGGGACAACGGCTGAAGAAATCAGGAAGCGCATTGAGCAGTAGCACAGCGCCAAAGTAAGCAAGAACCGCGGGCGGGGGCGCCCGCGGCACACCGGCACAGGGGCAATTTTGATCTCTCGACGCTTCGAAGAAATCCGCACCGGGTTCGAGCGGCCGTTCTGGATCGCGAATATCACCGAGATTTTCGAGCGGCTTGCCTACTACGGAGCGTTTGCTTCGCTGGCGCTTTCTACCTGCAGGAGCAGCTGAACTTCTCGACGCGAGCAGACCGGCACCCTGACCGGCATCTTCGGCGGCATGGTGTGGTTTCTCGCGATTTTCGGCGGAGCACCGCCGACCGGCTGGGATTCCGCCGCGCCCTTTCGATCGCTTATCTGCTTCTCGGCCTTCGTATTTCATGATTGGATCCATCGGCGCGCGTGGCTCGCTCCGTGCGCAATGCACGTGCCGCTGGCGCTGTTCGTTCGGTTTCATCCTGATTCTGCCGGCGCTGGGCGTATCGCTTGGTCAAGCCTTGCGTAGTCGGCACCACCGCGCGGGCTTCGAAAGAAAATGTCCGCTCCATCGGCTACTCGATTTACTACACCATGGTCAACATCGGCGGCGCTGCCGGACCGTTTTTTGCCTCCTGGGCGCATCGCACATGGGCGTGGAGAACGTTTATCGCGTCGTGGCGTTTTCGTCTTCGCGATGTTCTTTGTCGTTCTGCTTTTTTTCCGCGAACCGCGCAAGGCTGGCGATGCGCCTCCGCCCTCCATTGCAACGGTAGCGAGAAATTTCTGCATTGTGCTGGGAAATTACCGGTTGGTGTTACCCGTTTTGCTGGCCGCCCTCTTGCTGCGCATAGCGCTGTGGGTGAAACCGGAGTGGAGCATCCCCTGGTGGATCTGGATCGCCTTCTTCGCCGCCATGCTCGCGGGCATCAGCCGGTTCATGTGGTTCCTCATAATCTTCACCGGATACTGGATCGTCTTCTGGCAGCAGTACATCAGCCTGCCCGGCTTCATCCACGGCTACATCAACTCCGGTGCGGACGTCGAGAAAATCCTGGTGGTCGATGGGCTTACCGTAATTTGCGGGACGCTGGCGGTAAATTTCCTTACCCGCAAGCTGCCCGCATTTCCCGCAGTTATTCTGGGCACCGTGATCACCTCGCTGGCTTGGCTGATTCTTGCATTCCGGCCAACCATCTGGGGCGCGATCTTCTCGCTGTTTTTCCTGGCGCTGGGCGAAATTATCCAGGCGCCGCGATACTACGAATACATCTCCCGGCTTGCGCCTCAAGGACAACAGGGGACCTACATGGGATTCGCCTTCGTCCCCATCGGCATCGGATCGCTCATCGGCGGGCCGTTCGGCGGATTCCTCCTGCATCACTTCGGAGAAGTTCAGCACCGCCCGACAATGATCTGGTTCTGGGTGACGGGAGTGGGACTGGCGACCGCAGCCGCGCTCTGGGTCTATGACAAGTTCGTGCGAACCGCCGGCATGACGGCCACGTAGGTTGCGATCCGGTGCCCAGAAACAATAACAGCCCATCCGCAGTCGCCGCGCAAATCCGTAGCGCGCTTAAGGGAGGCGGCTCATCCGAGCATGCCGCCGGCGTGCAGTGGTTCTTCAAAGATGCAATCAAATCGCACGGCTGGTACACCGCCGACCTGCGGCGCGCCGTGCGAGGCTGTCGCCGCGAAATTCTGCGGGAACATGACTTTTATTTTCTTGCGCAGGTCGCCAACGAACTATTCTCCGGTTCCGTGCTCGAAGAAAAAGTTGCCGCGGTATTTCTCCTCGAGAACCTGGACGCGCAGTTTAACGATCGCGAGTTTCGCATGTTCGGGTCGTGGCTCGACCGCATCAGTAGCTGGGCCGATCACGACGCGCTGGTGCATTCTCTGATCTCGCCCATGGTCGCGGCCAAACCGGCGCGTATGAAAGAGGTATTTCGCTGGGCAAAGTCAGCGAAGCGCTGGCATCGGCGGGCCGCCTGCGTGGCGCTGATTCGCGGAGCGCGGGTGAAAATGTTCTTGCCGCAGGTCGTCAAACTTTCCAACTCACTCCTCGACGACGAAGATGACATGGTGCAGAAAGGCCTGGGCTGGCTGCTGCGGGAAACCGCGAAGCACGATGCAAAGCGCACCGTCTCCTATCTGATGAAGATTCGCTACCGTGCTCCGCGCCTGGTATTGCGCACGGCTTGTGAAACGCTGCCCAGAGCGGTCAAAAAGCGAATTCTAGTGCCCGCCCGCGCCTGAACGAAAATCACGACCGTTACGTCGTCGACTTTTTTCGCAGGCACCAAGGTAGTTTCCAGCGCCGGTGGGCGAGCGAACAGACGCGCACCCGGCGATTCGCCCAAATCCATCCTCGTTGTTTACAATAGACGTTTGCCCATGGATCTCGCTGCTATTCAGTCTGCGCTGCGCGAACGCAACATTGACGCGTGGCTGTTTTACGACCACCATCACCGCGACCCTATCGCCTATCGCGTGCTCGGCCTGCCTGCGAGCCTGATGGTGACACGGCGCTGGTTTTATCTGATTCCCGCCGAAGGCGAACCGGTAAAACTTGTGCACAAGATCGAAGCCGGACACCTCGATTCCCTGCCCGGCAAGAAACACCAGTATTCCGGCTGGCAGGAATTGTTCGACAAGCTGAAGGCGATTCTGGCAAACCACCGCGATCTTGCCATGCAATACTCGCCCAACAATATTGTCTTCACCATCTCACTCGTCGATGGCGGCACCATCGACCTGTTGCGCGGCCTGGGCAAGAACGTGGTCAGTTCAGCCGATCTGGTGGCGCAATTCGAATCTACGTGGAGCGAAGAGCAGATCCAGTCGCACTTCGCGGCCCGCGACAGCATCGATTCCATTGTGGCGGCGGCGTTCAAGGAAATCGGCAGCCGCGTTCGCAACGGCGGCGCCAAGGAACACGAAATTCAGCAGTGGTTCATGGAAGCGTTCGCCCGCGAGAATCTTCTGACCGGTGATCCGCCGATCGTGGCGGTCAACGCCAACGCAGGCAATCCGCACTACGAGCCGCACGCCAGTCATCCCGTACCGATTCGCGAAGGCGATTTGATTCTGCTCGACGTCTGGGGCAAGAAGAACACGCCCGGCGCGGTCTACTATGACATTACTTGGATGGGTTTCGTGGGCGCAGCGCCGTCAACCCGAATGCAGCAGATTTTCGAAATCGTCCGCGACGCACGCGACGCGGGCGTGAAGACCGCCCTCGACGCGGTCAACGCCGGACGCCGCATTGCCGGATGGGAAGTCGATCGCGCCACCCGCAGCCATATCCAGAAGGCCGGCTACGGCGATTATTTTATTCATCGCACCGGACATTCCATCGGCACCGACGTCCATTCCAATGGCGCCAACATGGACGATCTCGAGATTCACGACGAGCGGCAGCTTCTTCCCAACTCCTGCTTCTCCATCGAGCCCGGCATTTACCTGCCGGAGTTTGGCGTGCGCAGCGAAGTCAACGTGCTGGTGCGCGCCAAGTCCGCCGAAGTCACCGGGAAAATTCAACGCGAGATTGTGAACATCTGAATGGCAAATTCCACAACAGAAAAAGCGGACAAAACGAAACCCGCCCCCGCGGAAGCGGTGAGCTTGATGTCGGTGCTCGCCCCCGCCCTGGGCTGGCTGATTCCGGGCGCTGGTCATGTCATCCAAAAGCGCTGGATTCGCGGCTTGCTGCTCTTCGTATCGATCGTGACCTTGTTCGTGCTGGGCCTCGCAATGCAGGGCCGCATCTACAAAGCCAACGGCGGCGACATCCTCGACATGCTCGGCTTCATCGGCGATGCCGGCGCCGGCGCGCTTTACATTGTGACGTTAGCTGCAGACTGGGGCCAGGGCGCGATCGCTTTCGCCACTGCCGACTACGGAACCAAATTCATGATCGTCGCCGGATTGCTGAACTTTATTGCCGTCGCCGACGCCTATCACATTGCCATCGGAAAGAAACAATGAACCTTTCAGCTATCAGCCGTCAGCCATCAGCTAGGACCCGCATGCGAAGCTGCGGATTTCGAGGCTGCATATAATGACGATTACGCTCAATCATTTCAGCGCAGCGGCAGTGTTTGCCCTGTTCGCTTCCATTGTCTTCGGCATCACCCACCGCGAGACCACCCGCGAGATGGTGCGCTACGGCCTTTATTGTTTCGTCATGTTCCTTGGCGGAGTGCTTGTGGCCGGCTGGGCAATGTGGCTGGTGCGAAGATAGCTGCTAGCTTCTAGCCTCTAGCTTGAACCCGTCCTCTTTCCGTCTTCCTGGGTCGCAATCGACCGTCTTTCCTCGAAAGGTTTAGTTCCGATGCCCTCAAGCCCGCCACGAGCGCCGGTAGCAGGGCTTAAGCCAGAAGCTAGGAGCTAGAAGCTATCCCTGCCACACGAACGCATCAAAGATCCTCTTCGACTCGTAATGCAGCCTGCGATAGAGCTCCACCGCCCGCACGTTCGCCTCCGTCACCGTAAGGGATAGCAGGGTAAAATTTCGCTTGCGCAGACTGCCTTCGGTAGCTGCCAACAACGACTCGCCAATTCCGCGCGAGCGATACTCGGGCAGAATGCAGACCTGGGTAACATGGCCGACGTCACTCCGCACGCGCGAGCACAGGATCAGCCCGATGAGATTCTTCGTCTTGCGATCCAGTGCGACGAACGACGACTCGGCATCGAACACGCCGCACCCCGGAAAGCGAACAATATTATTGAGGAAGCGCAGAGATCCGCTCAGCGTGTGATACTGGTCGTTGATCTGCGCATCAACATGCCCGCGATACGCCGCCGTAATCACAGCCGCAGAGGGTTGATAATCGCCGTCGGCCCAAGGCCGGATTTCAACTTCGGGATGTGTAGAAATCTTCCCTTCCACGGTTGCTGCGAAGGTTAAAGTCATGAACAGCCGCGGATGCCGCTGGAATCCCGTCTCCAGAAACGGCCGCGAAACCGCGTTGGCTTCATGCGCCAGCAGTTGCGCTTCTACGCGATGAATTCCCGGAGACTGTTGCAGAGTCTCAATCACGTGCGTCAGCAGCTTCAATTCAACTTCGCGGGCATTCGGCAGGCGAGTACCGTTGATCACGTAAAGATCGCCGATTACTCCCTTGTTGCCTTCATAGACAAAGAACGAGTATCCAAAAACTCTCCCGCGATCGACCGCCGCATATCCCGGAAGAATTTTCGCGTCCACATAGCGCAGGATCATCTCCGCCGAGCCCGAGTAGTCCCATGAGAGCAGGCGTGACCACACCTGCATCTCGTCGTCAAGCAGCGGGCGCAAATCCGCCGAAGAAAAATGCCTGAGGTCCAGAATCTCCAAAAAATAATCTCCAAGAAACAACGACCTGCACGGACTAGAGCCGCGTTCGCCGCAGAGCAGCGCCCAGCGGCAAATTTCGCTGCCAAAATTTCGAGTGTAGTGGGTTCGCCGACCGGAGGCAAACGCGGCGAACAAGCGGCGGCAACAAGCCGTGGCTCATAACAGAAGCACAGGACGTCGGCGTGTCTTGAACACGCGTCTCAACGGCGCAAAACGTTGGTTCACGGTTCAGCGCCGGCGGCCGAAACCCAATAATAATCCACATCCTGCGGCGCATAATTGCCCAGGTACAGCACGCGCCGCCCCGCAGTCTTCATCGCCACATTCACTTTCCACGCCGCCGGAGCGACCAGTAAATGTTCCGCCGCCGGAACGCCTCCGCGCTCGTACCGCACCGTCATCTGATTGCGATAAAACGTGAGCCCGTACTCCATCTCACGGGAAACGCCATAGATTGCGAGCGGAAGCTGACGGGTTTCCACGCGGGCCAACTGCGCGGCCAGCGGACGGGTCGAGAGCGTCTGGTCGATCGAAACCGCTCCCAACTTCAACACCGCAGCGATCGACAATACCACTGGAATCAAAGTTACAAAGCGCAACATCCGCAACCCCAAGCGGCTGGCCAGCGTTAGCGTGATCGCGGCAGCAAGTGCAACCGCAACAGAAAACGAGATAAGCAATGGCCGCCCCGCAGGCAACCGGTGCTGCGTCACAAGATATGCAATCAGCACCGACGGAACCATCGGTGCGGCCGCCACCAGCGCATGCAATATGACAAGCCACTTCGACAACGGCTCTTCGTGTACCTCCGTCTGCACCAGGTGCCGCCGCAAATACTCCGCCAGCAGCACTGCGCCCGCCGGAAGCGCAGGAAGAATGTAGCCAGGAAGCTTCGACTGCGAGATTGAAAAGAACGCTACCGGCACGACAAGCCAGCAGCAGGCGAACACTCTGAACTGCAATTCGAGATCCGGCTCACTGGAAACCGATTTGCGCTCAACCCACCATACCCGTATCGTCTCGACAGACGCCGCGATCATGAAAACCGCCCACGGCACAAGCGCGAGAGCCGTGACGGGTAGGTAATACCAAAAAGGCTGCCGGTGATGATAGAGATCGCTGGAGAAGCGCTCCAAATTATGCTGCAAAATGAATTCACGAAAGAATTGCGGGTTCCGTATCTGCACCGCGACGTACCACGGCAGAGCAATCGCACAGAACAGGAAAACCCCCGGCAAGCAAAGTGTTCTCCCAACAAGGCGAAATTCGCGAGTGGCCAATGTGAAGACCACGATGACGGCTGCCGCCAGAAACGGCGCCACCGGCCCCTTGGCCAGCATGCCCAGCGCCATCAACGCGTAAAACAACGCAAGGTAACTTTGCTTCTCGGTCTCGCGCCACGCCCACCACGCTAGCATCCCTACCGAGAAAGTCGCAGCCAGCGCCATGTCCATAGAAGCGGCGTGCGCATAACCAACAACTCCCGCGCAGGATGCCGTGATCAGCGCGGCGTCCACCTCCACGCCGCGCCGAAACCTGCGGAAGAAAAGATACACCGCAATCACCAGCAGCGTGGCGTCGATCGCTGCTGGAATCCGCGCCGCCACGTCGCTCACCCCGAGCACAGAGTAGGCCAGCATCGCCTGCCAGTAATACAGCGGCGGCTTCTCCAGCCACGCATGTCCCCCGAGAACGGGAGTGACGAGGTCGCGGCGCTCGAGCATCTCGCGCGCCACCTGCGCGTAGCGCGGCTCGTCCGCCCCCATCAGCCCAAACTGCCCAGCGCCGTAGAAAAACAGAAACGCACAGAAGCCTGCCAGCAGCAAAATATCGGTGCGGGTGCGAGTGGTCATGGGGAAGTTGCTGATTGTTGATTGCTGATTGTAGATTGAAAAGCTCCAAAGCACCGGTTGCAAAGGCTTCAATCAGCAGTCAAAAATCAGCAATCAAATAGGTTTCTATTGTACGGATGGTCCTTGGCGAATCTGGAACAGCACCTGGCGCACGGCGTCGGCCAGTGGGCCGTCGACCGAGCAACCGCTGGCGCACTCGTGCCCGCCGCCGCCAAAACTCTCGGCGACGTGAGCCACGTCGAGTTTGCCCTTGCTGCGCAGGCTTACGCGGTATCGACCTCCCGGCAACTCTCGGAAGAACGCCGCCACCTCGACGCCACCAATCGAAAGAACGTAGTTCACCAGCCCTTCGCAGTCTTCGTCAATCGCGCCGCAGCGTTCCATCTGCTCCTGCGTCACCCACGCGCACCCAATGTGGCCTTCCACATTCAGGCTGCGCAGGGCCTCGCCCAGCAGCCGGATCTTCCCGACCGAGTGAGCAAAATAAATGCCGCGCGCGCAGTGCGCCGGATCGGCCCCCGCCAACACCAACTCTCTCGCCAGAGAGAAAGTATTCTCATTCGTCCCCTGAAACATGAACGACCCCGTGTCAGTCATCAGAGCCGTGTACAGACAAGTCGCAATCTCGGGAGAAGTTTTCACTCCAGCTTCCCGCGCCAAACGGAAAACCATTTCCGCCGTGGCCACAGCGTGCGGATCAATCCAGTTCACATGGGCAAAAGGCCGTCCACTGACGTGATGATCAATGCTGATCAGAAACCGGTCTTCCAGGCCTTCGAGCCGCGTGCGGTGAATGCTGTCGCACTCCAGAATAATCGCCGCTTCGTAACTTCCCATGACCCGGTTCGACTGCACCACCTGATCCGCGAATGGCAGCGAACGGTAAATGCGCGGGACGCCATCATGCAGCACAACATCGGCATGCTTGCCCATCGCGCGCAGAACCTGGCAGCAGGCCAGCGCCGACCCCACGGCGTCGCCGTCGGGCCGGGCATGCGAGGTCAGCACGAATCGTTCGTGCTGTCCGATCTGCCGGAGTACGTCTTCGAGCATGTCGCTACGCCTTTTTTCCACCAGTTTCCTTGCGTGTCTTATTTCTTTTCTTCGCCCGCGCCAACAATTCTTCAACGCGCGCTTTTTCCAGTTCCGCCCGGTCGAGCCGAAACACCAATTCCGGCGCCCGCCTCAGCCGCAACCGCTCCACCAGTTCATGCCGAATGTATTCTTTCGCAGCTGCCAGGCCCTCCAGGCTTTCCTCCGCGTCGAGGTCATCGCCTTCCACATTCACCCAAACCTGCGCCGACCGCCCATCGTCAGCGATATGCACCGCCGTCACACTCACCAGCCCAATCCGCGGATCGGCCAGTTCGCCTTCAACCAGCGTTTCAATCTCCTCACGCAGCGCCTCGCCCACCCGCCCGCGATGATATTTCAGCCCACGTTTCTCCACGACAACGCACCTCAAGGAAAACTCATGAGGATAACAGAAATCGGGCACAAGCGTTACTTGGGCAGCCCTGCAGGCGCAGCGCTATTGTCGCGCTGTTTCGCGAAGCAGGATAAGTACGGAGGTAACAACGTCTTAGGCAACAAGACTCGTGTGGCGACGGGCGCCTTCGCCCGTCTCACCTGGGCGAAGCCCGGCGCCCCGGAGCACAAACCTCGCTACAAGAACTCGACAAACGAATCCGCGACTTCCGCCCCGTGGTTGTTGGCGATGCGCGTGGCCGCGCGCTCCACATTCTTCATCAGCCCATCAAGGTAATCGCGTGAGTTGGAGATGCTGACCACGCCGATGGTCGCGCGGTTCCAGAGCTCAGCCGCATCCAGTTCGGCGACGGAAACGTTGAAGCTGGTGCGCAGCCGGTCTTTCAAGCTGCGCACAACCTGGCGTCTGTCTTTAATCGACTGCGCCGCTTCGATGTGGAGTTCGAGGGTGAGAAAAGCGATCATGACGGTCGTTAGTCGCTGGTCGTTAGTCGTTCGCCAAGAGTCTTGACCTCGTGCGATTGTGCGAACGACCAACGACAAACAACCAACGACGGTTTCTACACCATGGCTTCGGCCGCGATCTTCTCCGTGGCAAACGCCTCGATCACGTCCCGCGCCTTGATGTCCCCGTAGTTCGCGATCGAGATGCCGCACTCCATGCCGTTGGTGACTTCTTTGGCGTCGTCTTTGAAGCGGCGCAGCGAGCCGACCTTGCCCTTGAACACGACCGCCCCGTCGCGCAGCAGGCGCACTTCGGAGTTGTTCTTGATCTGGCCATCGGTCACGCGGCAACCGGCCACGGTCCCGACTTTCGGGATGCGGAAGACTTCGAGCACCTCGGCGCGGCCCTGGTAGGTTTCCTTGATCGTCGGTTCAAGCAGCCCGGTCATGGCGCGCTTGATCTCGTCCTGCAGTTCGTAAATGATCGAGTGCAGCCGGATGTCGACTTCTTCCTGCTCGGCGAGTTCCTGTGCCTTGCGCTCCGGCCGGACATTGAAGCCGATGATGATGGCATTCGACGCCGAGGCCAGCAGCACGTCGGTCTCGGTGATGGCGCCCACGCCCGATCGCAGCAGCCGCAAGCGAACTTTTTCGTTCGAAAGTCGCGTCAGCAAATCGCTGAGCACTTCCACCGACCCCTGCACATCGCCCTTCAGGATGATGTTCAGTTCCTTGGTGCCAGCAGTCTTAATCTGCTCCGCCAATCCTTCGAGCGACACGCGCGAACTCTTGGCCAGCGCGGCTTCGCGGGCTTTCTGCTCGCGGTATTCGGAAATGCCGCGCGCCTTGTCGCGATCCGC
This sequence comes from uncultured Acidobacteriota bacterium, assembly GCA_963758005.1. GTDB lineage: Bacteria > Acidobacteriota > Terriglobia > Terriglobales > Acidobacteriaceae > Sulfotelmatobacter. The sequence goes on along the minus strand of CAVWTR010000012.1, from coordinate 45,170 downwards.
GACGACGACGAACTGGTCTCCAGCCTGCGGCAACCCTTCCATGCCAAGAATTTCAACCGGCGTCGACGGCGGCGCCGACTGCAGCGCCGCTCCCCGATCATCAAACATGGCGCGAATTTTTCCGTAAACATTTCCGACTACAAAGTTGTCGCCGGCGACGAGCGTGCCGTTTTGCACCAGCAGAGTAGCCACAGGTCCGCGGCCACGATCGAGTTTCGCTTCCAGCACCACGCCAGTCGCAGCGCGCTCTGGAGTTGCTTTCAGTTCCGCTAGATCGGCCACCAGGCAAATCATTTCCATCAGCAGGTTCAGATTCGTTTTCTTCTTCGCCGAAACGTCGACGAAGACCGTCTTCCCGCCCCACTCTTCCGGACACCAGCCCGCGATCGGCGAGTTGTTTCTTCACGCGATCAGGTAGTGCATCGGGCTTGTCGATTTTGTTTACGGCAACAATGATCGGAACCTCGGCGGCATGCGCGTGATCGATAGCTTCAATCGTCTGCGGCATCACGCCATCGTCGGCGGCCACGACGAGACACAACGATGTCAGTCGCCTTCGCGCCGCGCGACCGCATGCGGGTAAACGCTTCGTGACCCGGTGTATCGAGAAACACAATCTCGCGCCCATAGGCCGGAGACTCCTTATCTGTAATGCGAACCTTGTAGGCACCGATGTGCTGCGTGATGCCTCCCGCTTCGCCTTCCGCAACGCTGGTGAGGCGAATCGAGTCGAGCAGCGTGGTCTTACCGTGGTCGACATGACCCATGATCGTGACCACCGGCGGACGCGGCGTGACTTCAACGGCGGAATCTTCCCCACTCGCCGCAGCCGCGTCAATGTCCTTTGAGGCCTGCTCTTCGAACGTGATCACGTTCGTCTCAGCACCGAAGAAGCGCGCCATTTCGCTGGCCAGTTCGGCATCGAGTGTCTGATTCACCGTAGCGAACACACCGCGTCCCAGCAGACGCGAGATCACATCCTTCACGCGAATGTCGAGTTTCTCCGCCAGATCTTTTACGCTGATGCCTTCTGTGATCGTGATATTGCGCGTGATCGGCATCGGCTCATTCGACACCACCATGCGCGGCGGTGGCGTGTAGCCCTTCATCGGGCCTTCTTTTACACCGCGCGGAACATAGCGCTGGCCAGGCCGACGCGCCGGCGCACCAGGACGCGCACCCGGACGTGCGGGCCCCGGAGGCGGAAGCCCCGGACCAACTCCGAGCGGACGTGCTCCAGCCGGAGCTGTGCGCGTAGGATGCATCGGACGACGCTCACCCGGACGCAACGGGCGCGGCGGACCTCCCGCACCAGGCGCCATCGGACGCGGACGCTGAAAAATGGGCTGGCCCGGCACTGGACGCCCAGGCGCGGGACGCATCGTGCCAGCGGGAGCGCCGGTCTGCGCGCTGCCCTGCGCTACGGGCGCAATCGGCCGCGGCGGCGGCGCTTTGTAAACCGGACGCGGCCCCGTCTGCGGCACAATCATGCGTGGCGCGGGCGGTTGCGGCGGCCCCGTCACTACAGGCGGCGCTGCTGAACGAGTCGCACCCACGGGAACTTGCGGCGTTGCAGAGGCGGTAATCGATGGCGCACTCGACGCCGGTGGTGCAATCACAGCCGCAGGAGGTGCAGGACGTGGTGGCGCTGCAACTGGCGGCGCGCTGGCCGCCACCGTCGGCGCGGTTGTAGTTACAGAAGCAGCCGGCTTCTCCGCCACCGGAACAACCCCTACCGGACGCGCAGGCGCGGTAGGAACGGCAGCAACGGGCGCAGATGGAGGCGCCGTGGGTCGTGCCAGCGGAGGCACAGCAACAGGTTTCGCCACGATTGGAGGAGCGGCTGGCCGCGCCGGGGGCGCCGCTGCCTCTTTCTTTTGCGTGATGGCTTTCAGCACATCTCCCGGCCGGGAGATGTTCGACAGATCAATCTTGGTCTTGATTTCTTCTTCGCCACGCAGCGGCCGCGCGGACTTTGCAGTCGACGACGCCGCTTCGGACGAGCCGCGCAGGTGGATCCTTACCTTTTCCGCTTCGTGATCCTCGAGCGAACTGGAATGGGTCTTCTTCTCCGTCACCCCGACGATGGCTAGCGTGTCGAGAATGGCTTTGCTTTTAACTTCCAGCTCCCTGGCGAGATCGTTAATTCGAACCTTGCTCATCCGGCCTTTCTTGTACTCCGCGTTGTGCTTAGGTCTTCATCGCAGCCTCACGGAGTCAGCGTCCTGCACTCGCACGCCATCAAAGATGTGCACGCGCGTCATGACTTATTCAGTTGTTTCGGGAGCAGAACCGGCTTCCGGCTCATGCTCGTGTTTTTCGTCTGCAGCGGCTTCAACTTCCGCCGTTTCTTCGGAAGCCGCAGATTCAGCTTCCGCCGCGGCTTCACCAGACTCCGATTCCACCGCAGCTTCGGGCGCGGCTTCTTCTGCTACCGCTTCGCCTTCAGCGACCGCGCCTTCGGCAGCAACTTCACCCTCGACGGCAACCACCTCACCCGAATCTAAGCTCGCAAAGTAATTATTCACCGCGAGGCTGATTTTTTCCACCGTTTTGGGCCCAATGCCTTCAATGGCCTCAAGCTGCTCCGGCGTCATATCCGCCAAAGCTTCGACTGTCGTAATGCCCGCAGCACTGAGCTTCTCCACCAGCCCCTCGCCCAGTCCCGTCACGTTTTCAAGAGGCGTCGTCGGTGGCGGAGCCATCGCGGCCATCTGCAGCTCGACTTCCTGCCGCTTCTCTTCCTCGCTCTTGATGTCAATCTTCCAGCCCAGCAGCTTCGCCGCTAAGCGAACGTTCTGCCCCTTCTTGCCAATCGCAAGCGAAAGCTGGCTGTCATCGACCACAACTTCGAGATGCTTGTCCCCACTGTCGACGATGGTCACGCGGCTCACCTTCGCCGGCTGCAACGCCTTCTCTGCAAAGGTGACGGCATCTTCGTGATACTCGATGATGTCAATCTTCTCCCCGCGCAGCTCACGGATGATCGACTGCACTCGCATCCCCTTCATCCCCACGCAAGCGCCCACGGCGTCCACGTCCTTGTCCTTCGACATGACCGCGATCTTGGTGCGCTCGCCGGCCTCGCGCGCAATCGCACGAATCACAACAGTCCCGTCATAAATTTCCGGAACTTCCGTCTGAAACAAATGCTGCACCAGCTCCGGCGCGGCCCGCGAGACCACAACGCCCGGCCCTTTCGAAGCCCGTTCCACACGCGCAATCACCACTCGCACCCGTTCTCCGATGGCAAACGATTCCAGCCGCGACTGCTCCTTGCGCGGCATACGCGCTTCCGCCTTGCCGATATCGAAAATTACGTCCGGGCCTTCGACGCGCTTCACCGTCGCGTTCACGATTTCCGCCACCCGCCCGATATATTCGTTGTAAACCGTGTCGCGTTCCGCCTCGCGCACTTTCTGGAAAATCACCTGCTTCGCCAGTTGCGCCGCAATGCGTCCCAGAATCCCTTCCGTCACTTTCGGAATAATCAGCTCGCCGCCGACTTCCAGCGCGGGATCAATCTTGCGCGCGTCTTCCACCGTGATCTGCAGGTTCGCGTCTTCCACCTGCTCCGGCGTCTCCACCACCGTCTTCACCGCGAAGGCGTTGATCTTGCCGGTATCCTTGTCGAGCTTGGCCCGTAGATTTTCCTGCGACTTGTAGTACTTGCGCGTGGCCATGACAATGGCGTCTTCCACCGCGCTGACCACAATCTGCGGATCAATCCCTTTTTCCCGGCTGAGTGCGTCGATCGTGTTGTAGAGCTCGCTTGCCATAAGAATCAGTTCTCAGTTGCCAGAAGTCGGTGAGGGAACCTTACTGGCCACTGATCCCTGGCCACTGACCACTAGCTTCAGACCGCCTGCTTTAAATTTCCGGCACCAAATTCGCCTTCTCCACATTGGCGAACTCAATCTCAATCTTCTCGCCAGCTGCCGCGCCCATCTTCTTGCGCGACTTGTGGCTGGCCACGCTCAAATCCAGCGTAAGCCGTCCGTCCTTGAAACTTTCCAGCCGTCCTTCAAAGTGGCGGTTGTTGCTGGCACCCACCGGCTGCCGCGTCGACAACTTGACTCGACTGCCCGTGAAGCGCGTAAAGTCCGCCGCCTTAATCAACTTCCGGTCCAGCCCCGGCGACGAAACTTCCAGCGTGTACGACCCCGGCATCACATCTTCCACATCGAGGATCGTGCCAAACTCGCGGCTGAAGTTCGCACAGTCTTCGTGCGTGACACCAGCGAGCGCATCCGTCCCCGCCACGGGCCTATCCAAAAACACCCGCAGCATGCGCGCCTTGCCTCCGCCCAGGAACTCGATCTCAACGATCTCGAGCCCGCTCGTGGCCGCGACCCGCTCCCCGATTTCCCGCACACGATCAACGTCAAGCGCCATGTATCCAATAGCTTACGGGCGATGGCGGCAACAACCGAGGGCCCCAAACTAAAAAGTGGGCTTGCGCCCACTGGTGTGCTTCGCCAAATGCCGGTACTACACAACAGTTCTCAATTACTTAATATACGCCCGTGGAGGGTAAAAAGACAAACCGGGCGCCCCCTTTCCTACAAAGGGGCGCCTTTACAAAGTTCCAATATTCGATTCAAAAAGGCTCTCAGTTCCGGGCACACCGCCGCAGCGACCGTGAGATCTTTTCCTTGCAAGAGTCTTCCGGCATCTCTAGGCTTGACGTAATCTCCACGGCAGGTGCCGATGCGGAAGATCTCCCTGATACGGGCGGATGGTGGTTGCTGATGGTTTACCGTCTCGGGTGGACCGGCAGGCGCAGCCTTATTATGACCGGCAAGGATCTGAATGGCGCCCCAGAATGGCAGGAGCCATGCCTCGAAATCATGCTGGGCTACGTGAGGGAAAAACCGTGCGTTAGGGCCCACCCACGCGTGCATTTTTCGCTTCGCGTCCGCAGCGTCCTGAAAATCCTGAGTGCCAGTATAAACGTCTGTGAGGGCAATAACAGCATCTGAGGGAGGCTTCCCGGTGCTCAACGCATTCTCGACAACACGTTTCAGCTTCTGTTCCTTCGGAATCCTCCCGTGGTAGACAAAAGGGTCAAGGCGAGGCATCCGCCCCTGTAGGCGCGACCCGAGAAAAATCCGGAGATGAGGCAGGAACGCCCTCTCGGTTTCTCCCTCGACGAGAATTGTGATTTTCATTCGCGAGCCCCGATTCGTCCGTTACTCCAGAGCTCATCCAATGTGTAGTCTTTCAGCCACTCAGTCAGATCGAACTGGTCCGCCCGTGTGACGGTAGCCATTCCGTCCTCGTCAGAATCCATCACAACGACCTCGGACGGATCGAGGAAACGAATCAACCGATCTGAATGCGTCGCGACGATTAGCTGCGTCCTCGTAGAAGCTTCCCGAAGAAGTCCGGCAAGCATGCTCAAGAGCTCGGGATGCAAACTAACCTCCGGCTCGTCCAACAATGTAAGAGCCGTAAGCCCTGGACTCTGCAATAGCGTTGCAAGCCATAGGAATCTCAGCATACCTTCCGATAACTGATGCACGAACAGCGGTTTTGAGAAGTGGGTATCCCTCCATGTCAAGGCCAGCGTCCCCGCAGCCACGGGGGGAAAGTCCAATCGCTGGAAGCCGGAAAACGCTCCTTTCAAGGCGTCTTCAATCGCGTCGAACCGGTCTCGTTCCGATTCGCGCAAGGAAAACAAACATGAAACTAAATTCTCCCCATTTCTCCCCGGCAATTCCGCAGGCAACATCGGTTGCGGAAGTCGGACTGGGGATCTCGGCTCAACATTTAACACATGGTAGAACGTGGACGAGGCTAGTCTGTCGCGGAATTCCTCAGGCTCGCGAAACATTTTGGGTATCTGCGAAAGAAAGGTCTCCAGTGGATTGTATTCCCAGCTAGGAGGAATCAGGCCTTTGCCAACCTCGTAGTAGCGAACGTTCAAGCCATGTGCATCTATGTATTTTAGTGGCTGGCTTGCAAGCGGATCGCGCTGCTGCGTAAGGATTTCGTGCTCGATCGCATACCCTACTCCTTGCGGCTTTAGCCGCAGATCGTATTTCAGTGGTTCTTCGCGCGGCACCTCCATCGAAATTCCTAGATGCAAATGCTCAGCACGATCGTATGTCAGCAGGGCAGGCAATCCCGACAGATCGCTGATCGTCGAGCCCAACGTTCCATTCGCTGAACTAGCGAGCAGGGAAAGAACATCAAGAACGGAGGTTTTGCCAATCCCATTCGCGCCTATTAACACCGATAAGGGCTTCAGCTGAAGCTGCACGCTCTTTAAGCGACGGAACCCCTCAATCGTGAGTTGCCCGAAGCGATTCTCGGAACGACGTTGCCACCTCGTCATGTGCATCAGGTTCTCCGTAAAACCAGAGTAGCGACTTCGCCAAACGCATGAAAGGGATTACCGGGATGCCAGACCGTCATGACTCTTCGGCACTACGCTACCGGGCATTTGCCTCAGTCGTCAACCTATCTCTAAGAAGGAGGTTTTCACCCAACGGCTGGGAGACTTACCCGAGAAACTTATGATTCATTTCCCGGTTCCTGAGGCGGGTGGCCCTTTCGCGGTTTTTGCGAAAGGGTGGAACTTCGTGCTGCTGGGCACTCCCGCTGTAGGGGCATGATGCGCGGTCCGATTCCTGGCACAAAGGGGAAGATCAAAATCCCAAGGAACTCACATTCGAACTCCCACCCGCCATTCGCCTCACTCCTCTGCACTTGCCGCCCTGGAACATTGCGTGGTAAGATTATCTTACCATGCAAACTAAGGTTTCGACGAAGGGACAGGTCGTGCTTCCCGGCCCTCTGCGCCGGCGACTGGGTATTCGCGAGGGCGATCCGCTTGACGTCAATGTCGAATCCGGCCGCATTGTGCTGACGCCTCGGAGGCAACGTTCTCGCCCAGCCAAGATCGGAACCGATCCGGTCACCGGTCTGCCCGTCCTCAGCGCTGGTCCCAGTGCCCCGGCACTGAGCAGCAAGGAAGTAGAAGAAATCCTGGCGAACCTTTCCTGATGAGATCTGCCATGAAGTATCTGCTGGATGTAAACGCGTTGGTGGCGTTGGGGTTTGCCAATCATGAATTCCACGATCGCGTGGGTTACTGGGTGCAGGCGCTCCCCAATCCGAAGTTAGCAACCTGCTCCATCACCGAACTGGGATTCCTGCGAGTCCTGGCGCAGGCGCCCGCCTACGGATTGACAGTCGCACAAGCCCGCACATTATTGCTGCGCATGAAAAACGCCGACGCTTTCCGGTCGAACTTCATCGCGGACGATCACGAACTCACTCACCTTCCAACATGGGTGAAAAATCCAAGGCAAATTACCGATGGCCATCTGGCGGAACTGGCGCGTGCGAAGGGCGGGGCGCTCGCGACATTAGACGGAAGGATACCCGGCGCCTATCTCATTCCTGAATGATTATGAGAAGCGAGTTCCTACTCGGTTCGCAAGCCGAGAGATTTGCACTATCTCCCGCTCCATTTGCCTGATCCCCCGCAGCTCTCTACAATGAAACTTTCACGCACAGGGCTGGTGCTTACCCGAGAAACTTATGATTCATTTCCCCGTTCCTGAGGCTCTTACTTTCGATGACGTCCTTCTGCTGCCCGCCCGCTCCGACGTAATTCCCGCGCAGGCCTCGACGCAGACGCAACTCACCCGCAACATCAGCCTCAACATTCCCATCGTCAGCGCCGCCATGGACACCGTGACCGAGTCCCACATGGCCATCGCGCTGGCGCAGCAGGGCGGCCTCGGCATTATTCATCGCAACCTGACCATCGATCAGCAGGCCAACGAAGTCGACAAGGTGAAGCGCTCGGAAAGCGGCATGATCGTCGACCCCGTCACCATGTCGCCCACCGACCGGGTCAGCGACGCGCTCGAAGTCATGCGTAAGTACAAAATTTCCGGCGTGCCCATCACCGAGCACGGCAAACTGGTCGGCATCCTCACCAACCGCGACCTGCGCTTTGAAACTCGCTTCGACATTCCCATCGATAAAGTGATGACCAAGAAAAACCTCATCACCGTGCCTGTGGGAACCACGCTCGAAGAGGCGGAAAAGATTCTGCACGAGCATCGCGTGGAAAAGCTTCTCGTGGTCGACGACAAGTACAACCTGAAGGGCCTGATCACGGTCAAAGACATTCAGAAGAAACTGAAATATCCCAACGCCGCCAAAGACCCGCAGGGCCGACTGCGAGTAGGCGCAGCCATCGGCGCCACCGGAGATTTTCTCGAGCGCGCCCAGGAACTCGCTGAAGCCAAAGTCGACGTGCTGGCCATCGACAGCGCGCACGGCCACTCCACAAAAGTTCTCGACGCCGTGAAGCTGGTGAAATCGAAACTGCCGCATGTGGAACTGCTGGCCGGCAACGTCGCCACCTTCGACGGCGCATGCGAACTCACGCGCGCCGGAGCCGACGGCATTAAAGTCGGCATCGGCCCCGGGTCGATCTGCACCACGCGCGTCGTGACCGGCGCCGGCGTGCCACAGATCACCGCCATCGCGGAAGCGTATCGTGCCACCAAAGACTCCGGCGTTCCCATCATCGCCGACGGCGGCATCAAATATTCCGGAGATGTAACGAAAGCGCTCGCCGCGGGCGCAAGCGCCGTCATGATCGGATCGCTCTTCGCCGGCACCGACGAAAGTCCCGGCGAATTGATTCTCTATCAAGGCCGCTCCTTCAAGTCGTATCGCGGCATGGGATCGATTGGCGCCATGGCGCAAGGTTCGAGTGAGCGTTATTTCCAGAGCATGGACGGCGAGTCCTCGGCCGCTTCCGCCGGCGATGGCGACGGCAACCGCCTCAACAAACTCGTCCCCGAAGGCATTGAAGGCCGCGTTCCCTACCGCGGCTCAGTCGCCATGATCGTCCACCAGATGGTCGGCGGATTGAAATCCGGCATGGGCTACTGCGGCTGCGGTACGATCGCCGAACTGCTGCAGAAAACGCGCTTCGTCCGCATCAGCGGCGCCGGCCTCCGCGAAAGCCACGTCCACGACGTAATGATCACCCGCGAGGCCCCGAACTATGCCATCGAATAAACGGGTCTACCGGCTGGGTGGCAGAGAAACTGTGGGTGCCCCATTTCTCGCGTCCTTTGCGAGAAAGCCTGCCCTGAGCTTGTCGAAGGGTGGGGATTTTGTGAATACCGGTATAGCACCCGCTTGACCACCGACCGCCACCATGTTCTGAAGGCCTGGATCGCCGCCATTCTCTGGCTGATCGTCATTGCCATTGAATCGACCACATATCTTTCCGCCCACAACACCAGCCGTTTTCTCTTTCCCCTGCTGCATTATCTGTTCGGCATGGATTGGCAACATTTCGAACCCTGGCACGTCGTCATCCGCAAGTCCGGCCACGTCTTCGGCTACGGTCTGCTGTGTATTCTTCTGTTCCGCGCCTGGAGAGAAACTCTGCCCGCGCCAGGAAATCCGAAGTGGACGTGGCGCTGGGCAACGATTGCGGTGCTGGGAACGGCGCTGGTCGCTAGCCTCGACGAATGGCACCAGAGCTACATCCCGTCACGCACCGGAACACCGCGTGACGTTCTGCTCGACACCTGCGCCGCCGTCGCGGCGCAGATACTGATCTTCCTGTGGGTCACCCTCCGTGCATCGCGAGAAGCGCGCCAAATCTAACCCGTATTTTACATATTGACGGTTAGGCAGCTACCGCTTATTCGTGCCCTAACCGTTATATGTCGCTATGCCGGTTATGAAGCCCTGACACTGCCAGCAGTCCGGCCGAAACCCCCGCCAAGCCCGCCGAAAAGTAGAAAGGAGCTCCCGCGCCATAGTGCTTCCAGAGTTCGCCCGTAATTAAGCTGGCTGCGAGCGTGGCCGCGCTGGTCACAAAGAAATACACGCCCCAGCGCACGGCCGCGAACTTCCTCCCCGACGCTCTCCACGACCAGAGCCTTCAGCACGGGCTGCGTCAGCGCGTAGTACAAACCGTAGACGGCCATCGTGATCCAGATCGCGAGTGTTGACGGAGCGCGACCGAAAACGAAATACACCGCCGCGAAAATCAGATATCCGGCAGCCGCGATGAAGCGCCGCGAGAAATGATCGCTGAGCCGTCCCGCAGGCCACGACCCGAGCGTATAGGTAATGTTGAAGATGAGTCCCAGCAGCGGCGCCAGCGCTATGGGGATGCCCACGCTCTGCGCCCGCATCACCAGAAACATGTCACTCGAGTTGCCCAGAGAGAACAAAGTCACCGCGATCAGAACCATGTAGAACGAACCGGGCAGCGGGCTGTGCGACGCGATCGGGGCAGCAGGAGTTTTTACCGCCGGGTGCCCCATTTCTCGCGTCTTTTTCGAGAAGTGGGGATTTCGAGTCTCGCGAATGCCGAAGAGCGCCACGCACACACACAACGCACCGGGAATCGCCGCAGCCCAAAACACGCCGCGGATTCCGTAATGCGCCAACAAGGCCAGCGCGACCAGCGGCCCTGCGATCGCGCCGGCGGAGTCCATCGACTGAATCAAACCATAGGCTGATCCCAACTTCTCCTTCGGCACTGACTCGGCAACCATCACATCGCGCGGCGCGCAGCGCACTCCCTTGGCCAGACGATCAGTAAAGCGGATCAGCAGAATCTGCCACCACGCGCCAACCAGGGCGAGCAACGGCTTGACCGCGTTGGCGACGGAATATCCCGCGACCACCAGCGGCTTGCGGCGGTCGATGCGGTCGGTCAGATATCCCGAGAAAAGTTTGGCGAAGGACGAGACGCTTTCGGCCAGTCCCTCGATCAAGCCCAGCTGTGCCGGCCCCGCTCCCAGTGAAACGAGAAACGCCGGCAGCACCCAGTACGCCATTTCCGTGGCCGTGTCGTTCAGGAATGACGTGAGGCCGAAGGCGTAGATGTTGCGCGCAGCGGAGGGTGCTTGGGAAGGAACTTCAGCCATCAAGCAGTTTTATCACGTAGTGTCACAAAAGCTGGAAGCTGATTAACGGATAGTCCTAGTCGACATATAGCAGCATGGCATTTCCGCGATCAGCTGCGTCGGCGTAGTAACGCGATACCTGTTCGAAATAGTGCAGAGCCAACGCGAGTTCGCTTTCATCTCGGCAAGCATAGATGACCTTCGCTGCTGCCATCACCTGGATATCACACCTGCGGAACAATTCCTCTTGGGTGACCGACGCCAGCGCCGCCGTGACCTCGCGAACCTGCGGGGTCGTCAGAAATCGGACGCGCCCATAGTCTCGCTCCTCGCCGATCTCTTCACCGCCCATGATGGCATTTCCGAATGGCGGCGGAGCCTCTTTAGTCGTACCTGTAAGGAGGTAGTGGAGAACGTGCCAGGATTTCTCAAGCCTTAACCCATCTTCGTCGGGACCGTCCTGAAGAGGCGACTCCTCCATCAATTTCTTGAAGGCCTCGCTACGAATTTTTCGTTCCTCGCCAGGGCTTAACTCCCGCCCAGTCGCGCGCGCATTCTTCGACTGTTCATCGACTGCCGCCTCGATCTTCGCGAGTTGCACCAGCATCTTGCCGTGGATAAACTCTTCCACCGCTTCGGGATTCTCCTGAAGGCGCTCCAATTCTGCGGGTGCAATCTCCCGAAGGTGGCCATGCATTCCCATGTCTTGTCGGGTCTCAGTACATCGCGTCGTACTTGGTCACGGCCCACTGGCCGGCTTTGTTCTCGACGGTGACGGTGAACAGGTCCTGATCGATTCCGGGTTGCGTGGGGTCGGCGTTGCTGGGCCGCTTGCCGCGATAGTGGAGGATGACCAGCGGCGGCGCGTCTTCCCAATCGACCAGCTCCCACGAGAGCAGCGGGTGCTCGGTCTCAGACTTGCAGATGTAGCGGGCATACTTCTTGTGGTAGTCGTGCTCCCACTTGGTGAGCACCTCGTCGCAATGGCCGTCGCGAATCTCGCGCAGAAACTGGTTGGCGGCGTGCTCGGTCGAGCGGTCGCGCAGCGGATTCATCTTGATGCTTACCGGCAGCCCGGTCAGCGGATCGTGATCGTCCGAGCGCGCCAGCACCGGCCCCTGATTGCTCAGCCAATACAGGTAGCCGACAAACACTCCCACCAGCAGAACTCCGGCGGTGGCAGCAATGCCGATCTGGGTGCGAGTGAAGGCCATTAAGGGAAGTTTAAGTATTTAGCAAGGGCGTGGGAAGATTACTAGTGGGACAGGCGGGACATGTACGAGTGCGGCAGCCGCGGAAGGCGCCAGAAAAGTAAAGAGGCGCAGCCCTTGAGCCGCGCCTCTCGGAAAAACGGGAGCAACTACTCTTTCTTATCGCCACCTTCAGCAGGAGCCGTTTCGCTTTCAACCTGCGCCTGCGCTTCGGCTTCTTCCATGGCCTTCTTGGCCTCGGAAGCCTTCTTGGCACGAGCTTCGGCGCGCTTTTCCTTCTTTTCGTCGAGAATTTTCTCGCTGCCCAGCAGTTCGAGGAAAGCCTTGTCGGCGCCGTCGCCCTTGTTCCAATGGGTGCGGATGATGCGCGTGTAGCCGCCGTTGCGATCGCCGAAACGCGGTCCGACCTTGTCGAACAGCTTCACCACAGCCTCATCGGTCATAAGGTAGGCTGCGGCCAGACGGCGGGCGGCGAGGTCGCCGCGCTTGCCGAGAGTGATCATTTTCTCGACGAGGGGCTTCGCGGCCTTGGCCTTGGGAACGGTCGTCTCGATGCGCTCTTCCACGATCACCGAGGTGACCAGGTTGCGCAGCAGCGAGCGCCGATGGGCGGTGTTTCGTCCGAGTTTGTAGCCTGCAACTTTGTGACGCATGTTCGAACCCTCAGGGGCTAAAGCCCCGATTCTTATTCGCTCTGGCGGCACGGCTGAAGCCGTGCCCTTCCCAAAGCTATTCTGAAACTATTTCTCAAGCTACTTCTAAACTCCTACTTCTCAAAAGCGACTTCTGAAAACCAGCGGGTTATCCTATGACCTTCTCGAAGAAGTGGGCAGTCTTCTTGCCGGCTTCTTCGGTGTAATAGACGGTAACCTTCGCGGATTTCTCACTGCCCTTTGCAATGTCCTTGCCCCCGTCGGCCGCAGCGCGAGCGGAAAGCTTAAATGTTTGTTCCGTACCGTCCGCCGCCTTGACCGTCAGGGTCTTGGCACCGCGATCAATATGGGTGACGGTTCCATCTACCTCATGAATACCGTCTTTGCCGACCTTGTCGACTTCGACCGCCGTCTTTTCCGTGCCCTTGGCGGTGTAGTGCGCCACCACCTCGGAGCCTTCCGTCAGCCCGTGAAAAGCGTCTTTGCCACCCGTGGCAGTTGCCTCGGCGCCGTGGACAGTGGTCTTGTCGACAAACTTGATCGTATGCTCGGTGCCGTCTTTGGTCTTAACGACAGCGGTCTTGGAAGCCGAATCCAGTTTAGTAATCGTTCCATGGACCGCACTGACTACATCCTGTGCAGCCAGGCTGAACGCGCCCAAAAGCAGAAACGCGAGCAATGCGCGGACGATGTATTTCATTCCAGTCTCCTTAGAGGTGTAATCGGACTTCCCCTTTTTTTCTGAGCCGAAACAAACGAAACTTACAGCCAGTCAATAGCTGATCGTCTTATAGCTGGTCGTCCGGTCCGTACGCGGACGCGGGCAACGGGACATTCGACGTCGGTCCGGGCACGGCATTGCCATGTTCGTCAATCTTCATGCCCAGGCTCAGCCCCATCGAAGAGAGAATCTCCTTGATCTCGTTCAGCGACTTGCGGCCGAAGTTCTTGGTCTTGAGCATTTCGGCTTCGGTCTTCTGCACGAGTTCTCCGATAGTCTGGATGTTCGCGTTCTTCAGGCAGTTGTAGCTGCGCACGGAAAGCTCGAGCTCTTCGACGGAACGGTTGAGGTTCTCGTTGTGGATCTCGGGCTTGCGGTCGTCGGACGACGACACTCCGGTCTCGATTTCTTCCTCGAAGTTGATGAAGATATTCATGTGGTCCTTCAGCAGCTTCGCGGCCAGGCCGAGCGAGTCGGCGGGCGTGATGGAGCCGTTGGTCCACACTTCGAGGGTCAGCTTGTCGTAGTCGGTGATCTGACCGAGACGCGCGGCTTCGACGGTGTAATTACATTTCCGTACGGGCGAGTGCACGGAATCGATTGGAATGAAGCCGATGCCGAGGTCCTCGTCGAAGTTCTTATCGGCGGAGGTGTAGCCGCGGCCGCGCTTCAGGCGCATTTCCATGTCGAGCTTGCCGCCCTCGCTGACCGTGGCGATGTAGACGTCTTTATCCAGAACCTCAACATCTCCATCCGCTTCGATCATGCCGCTGGTGACCACGCCAGGCTGATCAGCGCGCAGGTAAATTGCCTTGGGCGCGTCGCCCGAGAGCTTGAATGGAATCTGCTTCAGGTTGAGGATGATGTCAGTCGCATCCTCGACCACGCCGGGGATGGACTGGAATTCGTGCAGGACACCGTCCATTTTACCGCGGTGACGGCCGCGCCTTCAATCGAGCTCAGCAGCACGCGTCGCAGGGCATTGCCCACGGTGGTACCGAAGCCGCGCTCAAAAGGCTGCGCCCAGAACATGCCGTACTTGTCGGTGAGGCTGGAGGTGTCGGTGGCGAGACGTTTCGGTTTCTGAAAACCCTTCCAAAGCATGTGTTTCTCCTTCGGCCGTTTGGCTCAGTGCTGACTCCCTGCATCGGTCCATGCTACGAAGAGCGGGACGCAGGTCAAATGTCAGCAGAGGCTGATCTGGCTCGAAATATGGACCACAAACAAAACCATTACCACGAAGGACACGACGTTTCACGAAGGACTTCGTGTACCTTCGTGTCCTTAGTCGTTGAAGCCTTACTTGCTATACAACTCAACAATCAACTGCTCGTTCACGGGCAACTGAATATCTTCGCGCTTCGGCAGCGACAAGACTTTTGCTGTGTAATTATCGCGATTGACTTCCAGCCAGCTGACTGTCGTGCCATGGCTGGCGAATTCCTTCGCCAGTTCGAGCACGGTGAGTTTCTTGCTCTTCTCGCGAATCGCGATCTCTTCGCCTGCGCTCACTTCGTACGAAGGAATATTGACCTTGCGATTGTTGACGGCTACGTGCCCGTGACGCACCAACTGCCGCGCCTGACGCCGCGACTGGGCGAATCCCAGGCGGTAGACCACGTTGTCGAGACGGCGCTCCAACTGTTGCAGCAACTTCTCGCCGGTCACGCCCTGCGACTTCGCTGCTTTCTCGAAGTAGTTGCGGAACTGGCCTTCCTGCGTGAAGTAGATGCGCTTGGCTTTCTGCTTCTCGCGCAACTGCAGGCCGTAGCCCACGATTTTGGCCTTGCGGTCTTTCCCGTGCTGGCCAGGAGCGAAGTTGCGCTTCTCGATGGGACACTTATCGCTGAAACATTTTGCGCCTTTGAGGAATAGCTTCATGCCCTCGCGGCGGCATAAACGGCAAACTGCATCGGTATAACGGGCCAAGTTTCTTCTCCTTTAGATGACCGGTTTACGGGTTTGGCTTCACCCTTCGTCCCGGACAAAAATCAGCTACTAGCTTCTAGCCGCTAGCTTCTAGCTCGTGCAAAACCAAAACCCGGTTTAGCTGGAGGCTGGGAGCTAGAAGCTTGTTTTCTCACACTCTGCGGCGCTTCGGCGGACGGCAGCCGTTGTGTGGGATCGGCGTGACGTCGCGAATCGAGCGTACTTCGATGCCCGAAGACGCCAGCGCACGAACCGCGGACTCGCGGCCCGATCCCGGACCGCTGACTCGCACATCCACGCTGCGGACTCCGTGATCGCGTGCCATGTTCGCGGCATTCGATGCGGCCTGCTGGGCGGCGAAGGGCGTGCCCTTGCGCGATCCGCGGAAGCCGAGCGAGCCCGAACTCTTCCACGACAGAACGTTGCCGTTCATGTCAGTGACGGTCACGATGGTGTTATTGAAGGACGCCTGCACATAGCACAATCCATGCGGCACGTGCTTGCGCTCCTTCTTCTTGAAGGTTTTCTTCTTGCCTTTTTTATCCGGCGCGGCCGATGTGCCGCCCGCTGCTGCTGGTTTAGCCATGATTCGCCTTTAGCTCTTGGCTATTGGCTCTTAGCTCCAAGCCAAAGGCCAAGAGCCAGAAGCCAACAGCAGATTTTATGTCTTCGTCGCCTTCTTCTTCATGGTCACGGTTCCCTTGCGCGGACCTTTGCGGGTACGGGCATTGGTATGTGTGCGCTGGCCGCGGACCGGCAGGTTCCGGCGATGGCGGAATCCGCGATAGGAGCCGATTTCGATGAGACGCTTGATGTTCATCGAAACTTCCTTGCGCAGATCGCCTTCCACCAGTCCCTCGGCCTCAATGACCGTGCGGATGCGGTTAACCTCTTCTTCGCTCAGGTCCTGCACCTTCTTCAGGGGCTCGACCTTGGCCTCATCGAGGATGCGGCTGGCGCGCGGATGACCGATACCGTAGATATAGGTCAGCGCGATGTTGATGTGCTTCTGGCGCGGAAGATCGACGCCTGCGATACGTGCCATTGTTTCTAATCTCCTGAGCTCTTGGCTATTGGCCCTTAGCTAAAAGCCAAGAGCCAAAGGCCAAGAGCGACTTAGCCTTGCCGCTGTTTATGTTTCGAGATGACGCAGATCACCCGCACTACTCCCTTGCGGTGGATGACCTTGCACTTGTCACAAATTTTCTTTACCGATGCTCGTACTTTCATAACCCAGCTTTCAGCTGTCAGCTCTTAGCTGTCAGCTAACCGAAAATCATTTATACCGATACACAATTCGTCCGCGATTCAGGTCGTAGGGCGAAAGTTCCACCGCGACCTTGTCCCCGGGCAGAATGCGGATAAAATTCTTGCGCATCTTGCCGGAAACGTGCGCCAGCACCTGGTGTTTGTTTTCCAGTTCCACCTTGAACATGGCGTTGGGCAGGGGTTCCAGCACCACTGCCATCACTTCAATCGCGTCTTCTTTGCTCATTCGCTCCTAGCGGCTCTTGGCTTTTGGCTCCTGGCTTTTAGCTAAGAGCCAAAAGCCAAAGGCCAAGAGCGGTTTTACTGCGTCAAAATCACCGGACCATCTTTCGTCACTGCCACGCAATGCTCGAAATGCGCGCTGAAACTGCCGTCCGCGGTAACTGCGGTCCACTTGTCGCCCAGCACTCGCGTTTCGGGTTTGCCGTAATTCACCATGGGCTCGATCGCGATGACCATGCCTTCGCGCAACTTGGCGCCGTGCCCTCGCGCCCCAAAGTTCGGAACCTGAGGTTCTTCGTGCAACTTCGTGCCGATGCCGTGTCCTACGAACTCGCGCACCACGCTGAATCCGGCGGCCTCGACATGCTCCTGTACGGCCGCACCCACGTCGCCGATTGAGTTGCCGATCCGCGCTTGCTCGATGCCGCGGTACAGCGACGCTTCGGTGACTTCCAGCAGCTTCTGCAATTCCGGCTTCAGCGCATCGCCCACCGGAACCGTGATCGCCGCATCGCCATAGTAGCCGTCGAGCACGACGCCGCAATCGATCGAAACGATGTCACCCGCCTGCAACACCCGTTTTTCCGACGGAATGCCGTGCACAATCTCTTCATTCACCGACGTGCACAACACGCAGGGATAATCGTAGTATCCCTTGAACGCGGGCTTAGCTCCGAGTTCTCTGATCTTCTTGTCAGCGGCGCGCTCCAGATCCATGGTCGACACGCCCGGCGCCACCAGCGTTCTGACATAGTCGAGAACCTGGCGTACGATACGGCCGCTCTGCCGCATCTTCTCTATCTCCGCCGCCGATTTACACACAATCGCCATTCTTCATTTGTGATTCGTAATTCTTGAAATTCTCACGCGCGATTCTTAAGCGTGATGATCTTCCAAAATCTTGAAAATCTGTTCCGTGACGTCGCCCATCGGCAGATCGCCGTTGATCGAGATCAACCGGCCGGTGCGCTGATAGTAGTCCGACACCGGGCGAGTCTGCTCCTGGTATGCAGTGAGTCTGGGCTGAAGCACTTCCAACCGGTCATCATTGCGGGTCACCAGCTTGCTCCCGTGACTCTCGTCGCAGATTTCATCTACGCGGGGCGGCTGGAGGTGGACGTTATAAATGCGCCCACAGGTGGGACAAGAACGGCGTCCAGTAATCCGGAGTAACAATTGATTATAGTCCACGTCCAGGCGGATCACAATTGGCCAGGCCCGGGTGGGACGCGAATTGTCAAAGAGCTCATCTTCGAGCAGGGCATCGAGCCACTCGGCCTGGGCTGCAGTCCGAGGAAACCCGTCCAGAATGTAACCCCGCTTGCAGTCCGGCAGCACCAGCCGGTCGCGGACCATGACGCAAACTAAATCGTCGGAAACCAGCTGTCCGCGCGCCATGACAGCTTTGGCAACGAGACCGAGTTCGGTTCCGCGGGCCACGTTCTCCCGCAGCAGATCTCCGGTCGACACCTGGGGAATTCCGTAGCGTTCCATGACGCGCTTGGCCTGCGTGCCTTTTCCGGCACCCGGCGGCCCGAGCAACACCACGGGACCTACTTCACGCGAGGTTTCCTGCGCCATCGGCTTGGCCAAAGCCTCCCGATCCCAATCTCCCCGGCATCGCGGCCGAGGTGAAGCAAAGGTGCAGCAATCCCCACACTTGCAAAATCCGCTCTCCAACCACCTGGTTTTCCATTACCAGGTTTTGCGCTACCCGGTTTCCCACTACCAAGTCCGGCGGCCGCGAATGCGGCCGCTGCGCGGCGTAAATCCATCATAGTGGCGCATGATCAATTGCGCCTCGATCTGCTGGACCGTATCCATGGCCACGCCGACCACGATCAGCAGCGACGTGCCGCCAAAATAAAAAGTTACGCCCAGACCGTTCGTCACAAAGTTCGGCAACGTCTCAAACATCCGGCCCAGCGCGCCGGGGAGATGGTTGAGGTGAATACCGGTAATCATCCACTCGGGAATGAACGAAATCAGAATCAGGTAAAGCGCGCCCACCAGCGTAATCCGCGTGAGTACATCGTTGATGAAGTCCGCCGTGCGCTTCCCCGGACGAATGCCGGGAATAAATCCGCCATACTTGCGCATGTTGTCGGCAACTTCGCTGGGATTGAACACAATGGAAACGTAAAAATACGCGAAGAAAATAATGCCCACCGCATAGAGCAAGGTATAGAGCGGCTCGCCCCAGGCCAGCATGCGGAACAGCTCCCCGAAATAGCGGCTGTTGCGCAGACCGTAACCGACGGTCTGCGGCAAAGTCAGAATTGAAGATGCGAAGATGACCGGCATCACACCGCCGGCGTTCACGCGCAGCGGCAGGTGCGTCGATTGCCCGCTCATTACTTTGCGTCCGACCACACGCTTGGCGTATTGCACCGGGATGCGCCGTTCACTGCGTTCCACCCAGACAATGAACGCCACTACCCCAATCATGAAGATGATCAGAAACACCATCAGCGGGAACGTAGCCGCGCCCCAGGCCGCGTTCCTGGCCTTCTCGATCAAGTCCACCACGCCGCGTGGGAGGCCGACTACGATGCCAGAGAAAATCAGCAGCGACATACCATTTCCAATGCCGCGATCGGTGATTTGCTCACCCAGCCACATGATGAAGGCGCTGCCCGTGGTCAGGGTCAGCATGGTCATGAGAAGGAATTTCGTTCCCGGATCGAGCGCGAAGCCGCCTTTTTGGAGGCCGACCCCTATGCCAAACGATTGCACCGCGCTCAGAATCACCGTGATGTAGCGCGTCCACTGCGTAATCTTTTTACGTCCGAGTTCGCCTTCTTTCTGCAGCTTGGCCAGGGGCTCATAAACCACCGTCAGCAATTGCAGAATGATCGATGCCGTAATGTACGGCATGATCCCCAAGGCAAAAATCGTCATGCGGCGCAACTGGCCGCCGGAGAACAGATCGACAAAGCCCAGCAGCGATCCGCTGGTGCCGCTCGAGGTGAAGAAACTTTCCAGCTTGTTGGTATCGATTCCCGGGGTCGGCAAATGCCCGCCCAACCGGTACACGAACAGCATTCCCAGAGTAAACAGGATGCGTTTGCGCAGGTCCGGAATCCGGAAGATGTTAGCCAGCTTGTCGAACATTACTTCTCCGCCTTCACTGCCGCCTTCTCTGATATCGCCAAGACCTCAACCTTGCCGCCCGCCTTGGTGATCTTCTCTTGCGCCGACTTCGAAAACTTGTGGGCATGCACCGTGATCGCGACCGTGAGTTCGCCGTCGCCCAGAATTTTCACCGGATGCTTGGTCTTGATGACTCCCGCCTTGCGCAGCACTTCGGGAGTGATCGGATCGCCATGAAACGAGTCGCCCATTTCGACCAGCCGTGCCAGGCTGACGATATTGAATTCCTTGCGGAAAATGTTGGTGAAGCCGCGCTTGGGCATGCGGCGATGCAGCGGCATCTGGCCGCCTTCAAAACCGCGAATCATGCGCGAGCCGGTGCGCGAACGCTGGCCCTTGTGTCCGCGAGTGGACGTCTTGCCCATGCCGGAGCCCATGCCGCGCCCCACGCGCTTGCGCTTTTCCGTCGCCTTCTTCGGTGCTCGAATATTGGATAAATTCATAAGTAAGCTCTCAGCTATCAGCTGTCAGCTGTCAGCTTTCAGCTAAGCGCTTTCGCTTAGGGCTGATCGCTGAAAGCCGATTATTAGTCCACAAACTCCACCATGTGCGGCACCTTGGCTACCATGCCGCGGATGGCGCTGTTGTCCGGACGCTCGATCACCTGATTCAGCCGGGTGAATCCCAGACCTTTGATCACCAGCTTCTGTTTTACCGGGGCACAAATGGCGGAACGCACCCACTTCAGGTGAATCTTGCCGCTGCCCGAATTCGTTTTCTTCGCCGTCATTTCATGAACCTCAATGTTTTGTGGAAGGGCACGACTTCAGTCGTTCCGTTCCGAACCCTATAACAAACAGGCTTCAGCCCCCGCGCAGCCTCTACAGCTCCTGCGCCGTCTTGCCGCGCATCAGCGCCACGCCTTCGCGGGTCTTCAACTGTTTCAACGCGTCAAACGTCGCCTTGATCACGTTGTGCGGGTTGGTGGTGCCGATGGATTTCGTCAGCACGTTCTGCACGCCCGCCGAAGTCATGACCGCGCGCACCGCGCCGCCCGCAATCACGCCCGTGCCTTCCGGCGCCGGCTTCAGTAGCACCTTGCCCGACCCATACTTCCCCAGCACGAGATGGGCAATGCTGGTTTGCGTCAGGTTGACCTTGATCAGATTCTTCTTGGCCGATTCGATCGCCTTGCGGATGGCCTGCGGAACTTCCTTGGCCTTCCCGGCTCCGTGACCGACCACTCCGGCCGAAGGATCGCCCACCACCACCAACGCGGCGAACGAAAGATTCTTGCCGCCCTTGACGACCTTCGTCACGCGGTTGATGGCGACGACCTGGTCCTTCAACTGAAACGAATTTGCATCGAGCTTCTTGATTACTGTTGGCATTGTTTACCTAAGCTTCTAGCTCCTAGCTTCTAGCTTCTAGCTAACCCGAGTCCGGTTTGGCTAGCAGCTAGAAGCTAGTAGCTGTTTTTCAAAACTGCAATCCTGCTTCGCGCGCCGCTTCCGCCACGGCCTTCACGCGCCCGTGATAAATGTAGCCGCCGCGATCGAACACAACCTTCGTGACGCCCTTGGCCTTGGCGCGCTCGGCAATGACCTTGCCCACCGCTTTCGCCGAAGCCACGTTGCCGCCGGTGCGCTTGGCGGCTTTCTTGTCGCCCTTGTCGCCGTCCGCCTTCTTGCCTTCGGCCTTTTGGCCCTCGGCAGTGCTGGCAGATACCAGCGTCTTGCCATGCAGATCGTCAATGACCTGCACATAAATGTGGTTCAGCGAACGGTAGACGTTGAGCCGCGGGCGCTCCGCGGTTCCCTGCATCTTCTTGCGAATGCGGTCGTGAACGTGTCCGCGTTTCTCGTTTTTCGTGACTCTTGTCAGCATGATTAAGCTCTCAGCTATCAGCCGTCAGCTATCAGCTAAAGCCAGCCCCGCAAAACTCCAAATGTAACGAAGTTGCTGAGAGCTGAAAGCTGAGAGCTGAAAGCTAGTTTTACTTCGCTCCGGTCTTTCCGACCTTCTTCTTCAGGCGCTCGCCTACATAGCGCACGCCCTTGTTCTTGTACGGATCGGGGGGACGCAGCGAGCGCATTTCCGCCGCCACCTGTCCTACCTGCTGGCGGTCAATGCCGGTCAGCGCGATCTTGGTCTGCTTCGGGTCAACCGTGGCATCCACACCTGTCGGCAGCGGATACTCAATCGGGTGCGAATAACCCAGGTTGAACACGACCATCGTCTTGCCCTTCATTTCGGCGCGGTAGCCGATGCCGACGATTTCCAGTTCGCGGGTCCAGCCCTTGGTCACGCCCTCGACCGCGTTGTTGATCAGGGCGCGGGCCAGTCCATGCACCGCGGACTGCGAATCGTTCTCGCGAATGGCGACAATGATTCCGTCCTTCTGCTCGATGCGGATACCGGTTGGCAAAGCCGTGTCCAGCTTGCCCTTCGGCCCCTGCACCAGGACCGTGTTGCCTTCGATTTTGACCGTCACCCCTTTGGGGATCGGGATCGGCTTTTTTCCAATTCGTGACATAAGGCGCTCTTAAGCTCTTGGCTCTTAGCTTTTGGCTAGAATCTTTCGCTCTTGCATTTGCGTTTGCTCCAAGCTAATAGCCAAAGGCCAAAAGCCAAGAGCGGCTCCCTAATAAATCTGGCACAGCAACTCGCCGCCCACGCCCTCTTTGCGGGCCTGGCGGCCGGTCATCACGCCGCGCGGGGTGGTGAGGATGTTGATCCCCATGCCGCCCAGCACGCGCGGAATCTCGGTGCGGCGCACGTAGACGCGGCAGCCGGGGCGCGACACGCGCTCCACCTTCGTAATCGCCGCTTCGTTGTTGGCGCCATACTTCAAATAAACCCGGATGACCTTATGGCCTTCTTCTTCCGTCGGCTTGAAATTCGAAATGTAGCCCTCTTCCTTCAGAATGCGGGCAATCTCCAGCTTCAGCCGTGAAGCCGGAATGTCCACCTTCTGGTGCCGGGCCTGGAGTGCATTCCGCACTCGCGTCAGCATGTCTGCCACCGGATCGGTCAACCTCATCGTTTGCTTCTCCTCTAGCCACCCGTTCGCTCGGGACTTTCTCGATCGATCCCGAGAACCTGCGACGGCTGAATGTGCTCAACCGCAGGGGCTAAAGCCCCCTCGTGAAGAGCGTCGTAACGGCACGGCTGAAGCCGTGCCCTTCCACAACTACCACGAAGACTTCGAAACCCCTGGAATCTCCCCACGCAGCGCGAGCCCGCGGAAGCACAAGCGGCAAATGCCGAACTTGCGCAGAAACGCGCGCGGGCGTCCGCAGATGTTGCAGCGGTTGTGCTTGCGCGTGGAGAACTTCGGTTTCTTTACGTCTTCAGGCTTCTGATGCAGCCCGACTCCGTCTTTCACTCGTTTTGCTGTTGTCGCCAAATTAGCTCCTAGCTACTAGCTACTAGCTTCTAGCCAAACCTTGAAACCCTGAAAACTTAAAACTCTTCCTCACGCCCGGAACGGCATGCCCAGATGCTTCAGCAGCGTCCGTGCCTGATTGTCATTCGCGGCCGTGGTCACGATCGTGACGTTCATGCCCTTTTGCTTGTCGACCTTCTCGTAAGAAATCTCTGGGAAAATCAGCTGGTCGTGCAGGCCAAGCGTGAAGTTGCCGCGCCCGTCAAACGACTTGGTCGATACTCCCTTGAAATCGCGCACCCGGGGCAGAACAATATTCACCAATCGGTCGAGAAATTCGTACATACGGTCGCCGCGCAGCGTGACCATGGCCCCGATCGACTGTCCCTGCCGCACTTTGAACGCCGCAATCGACTTCTTAGCCTTGGTGGTAACCGGCTTCTGCCCGGTAATCTGTCCCAGTTCGTTCACCGCGGGGTCGAGAACTTTAGAGTTCTGCGTCGCCTCGCCCACGCCCATATTGACGACAATCTTGTTCAGCCGCGGAACCGCCATCACGTTCGTCAGTTCCAGTTCCTTCAGCAGCGCCGGAGCCACTTCCTTGTCGAACTTGGTGCGCAACCGCGGACGTTCCTTGGCGCTATGCCGCGCCTGATCGGGCGCCTTCTGCTCCTGCGACGAATCTTTTTGCTTTTTATCTTTTGCCATTTTTCAACTTCCTTAAGCTTTTGGCTTTTGGCTTTTGGCTCTTAGCTCTTGGCTAAACCTTTTTGTGAAAGCGCTCCAAGCCAAAAGCCAACGGCCAAGAGCCCACAGCCTATTTATCCAGCGTCGTTCCGCACTTCTTGCATACCCGCACCTTGCGGTCGCCGCGCACTTCGTGGCCAATGCGTACCGGGCCGCAGGTCGCGCACACGAGCTGCACGTTGGAGATCGCGATGCGGCTCTCCTGCTCGGCGATGCCGCCCTTGATGTTGCGCTGCGGGTTCGGCCGCACGTGCTTTTTCACCATCATCACGTGCTCGACCAGCAGCTTGGCGTCGTTCGGAAACACGCGCAGCACGCGCCCTTCCTTGCCTTTGTCCCGTCCGGTGATCACCTTCACGGTGTCATTCCGCCGGAGATCCACTCGCTTGTTTTCTGTACTTACAGTTCGCATTTCCAGTTCTCAATTCTTGGCTATGTTTCCGTACTAGATGACTTCCGGAGCCAGCGAAACAATCTTCAAAAACTTCTTATCACGCAGCTCGCGCGCTACCGGACCGAACACGCGCGTTCCCACCGGTTCGCCGGCATCATTGATCAGCACCGCGGCATTCGAATCGAACTTAATGTAGGTACCATCGCGCCGCCGCGACTCTTTCCGCGTACGCACAATCACGGCCTTGACCACGGTGCCTTTCTTGGTCTGGCCGTCGGGCGACGCTTCTTTCACGGCCGCCGTGATTATGTCGCCCAGCCCGGCGTTCAATCCGGTCGAGCCGCCCAGCGGCAGAATCATCTGCAGCTTGCGGGCGCCGGAATTGTCGGCCACCTCGAGCATCGATCTCATCATCACAGCCATGGCGTCAATCTCCCTGAATCTCTTGTCACAACCCTCTCGTCACAATCTAGACCGCCGGTTCCACAACTTCCGGCACCAGCGTGGTCTTGCGCACAATGTCTTTCAGCTTCCAGCGCTTCAGCTTCGATAGCGGACGCGTTTCCTCGATCCGCACCACGTCGCCCACATGCGCCTGGTTAGTTTCGTCGTGCGCATAAAACTTTTTGTTGCGCGCCACCACGCGCCCGTAGAACGGATGCGCCTTCTTCCGCGTCACCTGCACCACAATCGTCTTCTGCATGCGGTTGGCGACCACTTCGCCCACCACTTCCTTGCGGCGGCCCTGCACCTTGGGCGCGGCGGGCGTCGATGTCCTGGTTGTCGAAGTCTTGGTTTCTGCCATGATCGTTTCTCCGTTACTTCTTCTGGCCTATTTCTTCTGACCGGCAGCCGAGCGCGCACGCTCGCCCGATATCGTCTTCACGCGCGCAATGTCCTTGCGCAGGCCGCGAATCTTCTTCAGGCTCTCGGTCTGGCCCATGTTCAGCTGAAATTTCAGCTTGAAGAGCTGGTCAGCAAGCTCGCGCTCCTGATGTCCCAGCTCGTCTTCCGTCAAGTTTCTGATCTTTTCTGCTTTCATATAAATAGCTCTCAGTTTTCAGCCATCAGCTCTCAGCTAACTCAACTCGCCGTCACTGACGGCTGATAGCTGACAGCTTCTTTAGTGTTTCGCGCCCTCGCGCTTCACCAGCGAAGTCCGCAGCGCCAACTTGTGCGACGCCAACCGCATCGCCTCGGTTGCATCGGTGAGGGTCACGCCTTCCATCTCAAACAAAATCTTGCCCGGCTTCACGACCGCGACCCAGTGATCCGGTGCGCCTTTGCCTTTGCCCATACGGGTTTCAGCCGGCTTCTTGGTGACTGGCTTGTCGGGAAACACGCGGATCCAGATCTTGCCGCCGCGCTTCACAAAGCGCGTCATGGCCACGCGGCTGGCTTCAATCTGCCGATCGGTGATCCAGCCGGGCTCTAACACCTTCAGCCCGAAATCTCCGAACGCCAGCGTCGATCCGCGCCACGCCTTGCCGGTCATGCGCCCGCGCTGCTGCTTGCGATACTTCACTTTCTTTGGCATCAACATAGAATCAGCTCTTAGCTTCTAGCTCTTGGCTCTTGGCTCTTGGCTAAACCAAAAACCTTTGTCATTCCGAACTCGCGCGAAGCGCGGGTGAGAAACCTGTTTTTCCCGGGGCTAAAATCCGCCTGCCGCTGTCGTTGCTTCGCGTTTCTTCTGCGGCAGGATTTCGCCCTTGTACACCCAGCACTTCACTCCAATCACGCCATACGTCGTGCGCGCTTCGGTGAACCCGTAGTCGATATCGGCGCGCAGCGTGTGCAGCGGCAAGCGGCCCTGCAAATACCACTCCGACCGCGCGATTTCGTTGCCGTTCAGCCGTCCGCTGACGCGAACTTTAATTCCCTTGCAGCCAAAGCGCAGCGCCGAATCGACCGCTTTGCGCATCGCACGCCGGAAGCCGACGCGCTTCTCCAGTTGCAGAGCGATTGATTCCGAAACCAGCTGGGCGTCGAGCTCAGGCTTGTGCACTTCCTGGATGTCGACAAAAATATCCTTGCCCGCGGTCTTTTTCTGTAGTTCGGCCTTGAGCTTGTCGATTTCCGCGCCCTTGCGTCCGATGATAATTCCAGGCCGCGCCGTCTTAATGATGATGCGCAGCTTGTTGCCCGGCCGTTCGATCTCGACCGAGCTGATGCCCGCCGACTTCAGCTTGTCTTTCAATTCCGCCTTCAGCTTGACGTCTTCGTGCAGCTGCTTGTCGTAATCCCGCTCGGCAAACCAGCGCGACTTCCACGGCTTGGTGAAGCCGAGGCGAAAACCATAAGGATGGACTTTTTGTCCCATTGCTTCTCCTAAATCGCTACTTCTAAATCGAACTCAATCAAACCTAGAAATCGAACCCTGTAAAACTTGTCATTCCGAACCCGCGCAAAGCGTGGGTGAGGAACCTGCTGTTCGCTTACTTCGCAGCCACTTTCTTCTTGCCACCCGCCGCCTTCGCTGCCGGAGCCCGCCGCTTGCCCTTCGCCGGAGCCGCCTCTACAGTCCTGGCATCCCCAGCGTGTCGCGGACCCGAATCCCCAATCTTCCCGCGTTCCGCCAGGATCAATGTAATATGCGCAATGCGCCGCTGATACCGGTACGCGCGCCCCTGCGGCGCCGGACGGATACGCTTCATGCGCGGACCGTCGTTGGCGATCGCACTCTTCACGTAAAGATTGTCGATCTCGACATCGAGATTCTTCTCGGCGCTGAGAAAATTCGCATTGTCCAGCGCCGACTGCAGCAGCTTGCCCACATGCGCCGCCACCCGCTTCTTGGTGAATGCCAGCGTGTTGCGCGCCTCTTCGACGCGCCGTCCCTTAATCAACTCGAGGACCAGCCGCGCCTTCTGCGGCGAAACCCGCAAGTACCGCATTTCCGCTCGAAATTCCATAGTAGTAATCTCGCTCTTGGCCTTTGGCCTTTAGCTCTTAGCCAAAAGCCAAGAGCCAGAAGCCAAAAGCGGTGTTATGCCTTCGGTGCCGCCGGCGCCGAAGTAATCGCTCCCGGACCGCCCGGGATGCCGGCCGGCTTGGCCGCCACTTCCGTCGCGGCCCGCATGGAGTGGCCCTTGAACGTCCGGGTAAAACTGAATTCACCCAGCTTGTGGCCCACCATGTTTTCGGTGACGTACACCGGAATAAATTTTTTGCCGTTATGCACCGCGATCGTATGCCCCACCATTTCCGGAACCACGGTGGAACGCCGCGACCAGGTGCGCAGCACTTTCTTCTCGTTGCGCGCATTCATGCCTTCTACCCGCGCCTGCAGGTAAGCATCAACGAACGCGCCCTTCTTGGTTGAACGTGCCATAAATTCGCTCTTAGCCTCTAGCTCTTAGCTTCTAGCTCAAATCAAAACCAAAAACTTTGTCATTCCGACGGTTCGCGAAGCGACCCGGAGGAACCTGCTTTTCTTACTTGCTGCGCCGGCTCACAATAAACTTATCCGTGCGCTTGTTGTTCCGCGTCTTGTAGCCGCGCGTCGGTTGTCCCCACGGCGTGACCGGATGCCGTCCGCCTGAGGTCTTGCCTTCACCGCCGCCGTGCGGATGGTCGACCGGATTCATCGACACGCCGCGATTGTGCGGACGCTTGCCCAGCCATCGCGACCGTCCCGCCTTGCCGATGGTCACATTCTCGTGGTCGAGATTTCCGACCTGTCCGATCGTGGCCATGCAGTCCTGCGAAATCTTGCGAGTCTCGCCCGAAGGCAGCTTCACCAGCGCGTACTCTTCTTCCTTGGCAATCAACTGCGCCGCTCCGCCCGCCGAGCGCACCATCTGTCCGCCCTTGCCCGGCTTCAGTTCCAGATTGTGGATCTGCGTGCCAGGAGGAATATTCCGCAGCGGCAGCGCATTGCCCACCAGAATGTCCGCATCGGGACCGCTCAATACTTTCTGCCCCACCTTCAGCCCCTCGGGCTGAATGATGTACCGCTTCTCCCCGTCGGCATAAGCCAGCAGCGCAATGCGCGACGAACGGTTCGGGTCGTACTCAATCGTCGTGACGGTCGCCGGAATTCCGGTCTTGTCGCGCTTGAAATCGATAATCCGCAGCTTGCGCTTGTGTCCGCCCCCGATGAACCGCATGGTGGTATCGCCCGAATTGCGGCGTCCGCCAGTGCGCGGCTTGGGCTCAAGCAACGGCTTATGCGGACTCGTGCTCGTAATGTCGTCATTGACCAGGGTTGTGCGATAGCGCAACGTCTGGGTTGTCGGTCGATAAGTCTTAATTGGCATAATCAGCCTTTAGCTCTTAGCCATTAGCTCTTGGCTTAAAACTCTTTGTTATTCCCAACTTTGTCATTCCGAACGCGCGCAAAGCGCGGGTGAGGAACCTGCTTCTTCCCGCCCTACAAATTCTGCGCGTACTCCGGCATCTTCTCGCCCGCCCGCAGGCGCACGTAAGCCTTCTTCCAGTCCGGACGGTAGCCGGCAAACTTCCCGCGCCGGCGTTCTTTGCCCACGTAGGTGGCAGTGCGTACCGAGTGCACTTTCACCTTGAAAATCGTCTGCACCGCCTGCTTGATTTCGGTCTTAGTGGCCTTCGGTTCCACCTGGAAGACCAGCGTGTTCTGGGTTTCCTTGATGGCCAGGCCTTTCTCGGTAATCACCGGCCGGCGAATAATCTGGTATGCGGATTTCATATTCCTAGGCTACCTCCGCCGCTTTTTCATGCCGGGTACGCTTGCGGCGCTCGCTGTGCGCCTTCTTCGTCCCCTCATCCTCGTCCGCTTCCGGCTTATGCTTGCGCTTCGACACCGAAGACTTCAGCGAAACCTGCAGCTTCTCAATCGCCGGCTGCGAGAAAATCGCGCGGTCATATTTCAGCAGATGATACGGATGCACTTCGTTGCTGCGCCGCAGCTCGAGCCCATGAATGTTGCGAGCGCTCAAGGCCATATTGTGGTTCTCGTGCTTGGCCTCTTCGACGATCAGAACCGTCTTGTCGACTTTCAAAGAATTCAGCGCCTTGCGGAAGTCTTTCGTCTTCGGTTCTTTCATCTCAAACGAGTTCACCACGATCAGCTTGCCGTCGGCCAGCTTCGCGGCCAGCGCCGAGCGCAGCGCGCCCAGCAGCTTCTTCTTGGGGAAGGAGTAATCATAGGAGCGCGGTTGCGGACCATGCACCGTGTAGCCATGCCGCCACAGTGGCGACCGGATCGATCCGATGCGGGCGCGCCCGGTGCCCTTCTGCTTCCACAACTTCTTGCCCGAACCAGAAACTTCCCATCGGCCCTTGGTTTTGTGCGTGCCGGCGCGCTCGGAGGCGCGGTAATGTTTCACCGCTTCCCAGAGCAGGTCTTCGTTGACCGCGCCGAAGATTTCATCGGCGAGATCCATCGTCCCGACTTTCTCGCCGCTCAAATTATGTATGTCGATCGTCGCCATATGTCTTTGCATTTCTGATCACTGGCCCCTAGCCACTGATCACTGACCACTAGTTTTAAGCCTTCTTCGCCGCCCTCTTCGCAGCCTTCAACGGATCCACCGTGGCCGAACCCGCAAACCCACGCCGTTCTCGTGGCGGCTTCTTCGCCTTCGTAATGATGATGTAACCGCCCTCGGGCCCCGGAACGCTGCCTTCGACCACCAACAGATTCTCGTCTTTATCGACACCCAGCACCCGCAGGTTGCGCTGAGTCACGCGCGCATTGCCCATGTGGCCCGACATGCGCATCCCTTTAAACACGCGCGACGGAAACGCGGACGAGCCGATCGAACCGGTAATCTGAAACATCGAACCGTGCGATTTTGGACCGCCGGCAAAGTGATGCCGCTTCACTACACCCTGAAACCCGCGCCCCTTGCTGATTCCGACCACGTCGACAAAGCGCTCGCCTTCAAAAATCTCGACCAGCACGCGGTCGCCGACCTTCACACCCTTTTCTTCGACGCCTTCGACGGCCGCTTCCATCTCGAGCGGCACTTCGCGCATAAACTTTACCGGCGGAAGATTGTTCTTCGCCAAGTGTCCCTGGGCCGGCTTAGTCAGCCGCGACTCCTTCACAAACTCAACCAGGCCAATCTGGGCTGCCTCGTATCCGTCACGCGTGGCCGACTTGTGCTGCGTCACCACACACGGACCAGCCTGCAGCACGGTGACCGGACGCACGTCGCCCTTAGAGTCAAACAACTGCGTCATCCCGACTTTTTTGCCCAGAATTCCCGTTACCTTCGTTGCCATATCTTTGATCTCCGCCAGCGTGGCCAGTCGTTCGTCCGACTGCTATTGGCTGGAAAGGTTTTAGCTAAAAGCCAAAAGCTAATAGCCAAGAGCCTATTTATGTTCCTTGCCGAACGCCTTAATCTCCACATCCACGCCCGCCGGCAAATCGAGCTTCATCAGCGCGTCCACCGTTTGCTGCGTCGGCTCCAGAATATCGAGCAGCCGCTTATGGGTGCGGATCTCAAACTGTTCCCGCGACTTCTTGTCCACGTGCGGCGAACGCAGCACGCAGTACTTGTTCTTCATCGTGGGCAGCGGAATCGGACCGGCAATCTGCGCGCCGGTGCGCCGCGCCGTTTCCACAATCTCGCCCGTCGACTGATCCAGAATGCGATAGTCGTAAGCCTTCAACCGGATGCGAATTCTTTCTTTTCCAATCACTGTGTCATCTCTCTAACCCCTCCCGGCCATCCCGGAGGAAAGATCTGGCGGCAGGAAGCAAGCCGCGTTGGTTTTACTGACAGCTGAAAGCTGACAGCTGCTACTGAATAATCTCCGCGATCGTTCCGGCGCCTACCGTGTGCCCGCCTTCACGGATCGCAAACCGCAGGCCCTTTTCCATGGCCACCGGCGTGATCAGTTCGATTACCAGGCTGACGTTGTCGCCCGGCATCACCATCTCGGTGCCCGCCGGAAGTTCCGCCACGCCCGTCACGTCCGTCGTGCGCAGATAAAACTGCGGACGATATCCCTTGAAGAACGGCGTGTGTCGTCCACCTTCTTCTTTGGTCAGAATGTAGACTTCCGCCTTGAACTTGGTGTGCGGCGTGATCGATCCCGTCTTGGCCAGCACCATGCCGCGCTCGACATCCTCTTTCGCAATGCCGCGCAGCAGCAGTCCCGCGTTGTCTCCGGCCATGCCTTCGTCCAACTGCTTCTTGAACATTTCGACGCCGGTCACCACCGTCTTGCGGGTGTCGCGGAAGCCGACGATTTCCACTTCTTCGCCAACCTTCACTTTGCCGCGCTCGATACGTCCCGTGACCACCGTGCCGCGGCCTTGAATCGAGAAAATATCTTCGATCGGCATCAGGAACGGCTTGTCCAACTCGCGCGCCGGCTGCGGAATGTATTTGTCCACCGCCGCCATCAACTCGTCGACTTGCGCCTCCGCCTTGGCTTCCCCGTTCAGCGCGCCCAGCGCCGACACGCGAACCACAGGAACGTCGTCGCCGGGGAACTTGTACGACTTCAGCAGCTCGCGTACTTCGAGTTCGACCAGTTCAAGCAACTCGGGATCATCGACCGCGTCAACTTTATTCAACGCCACAACCAGATACGGCACGCCCACCTGCCGCGCCAGCAACACGTGCTCGCGGGTCTGCGGCATCGGACCATCCGTCGCCGCGACTACCAGAATGCCGCCATCCATCTGCGCCGCGCCCGTAATCATGTTCTTGATGTAGTCGGCGTGGCCGGGGCAGTCGACGTGCGCGTAGTGCCGGTTCGCCGTCTCGTACTCGACGTGCGCCGTGGCAATGGTTATGCCGCGCGCCTTTTCTTCCGGCGCGTTATCGATCGAGTCGAACGACCGGAACGTGTTCTTCGGATTGTGCTTCGACAAGACCTTCGTGATGGCCGCCGTCAGCGTGGTTTTGCCATGGTCAATGTGACCAATCGTCCCTACGTTGCAGTGCGGCTTTGTGCGGTCAAATTTTTCTTTCGCCATAACTCAGCTCTTAGCTCCTAGCTCTTAGCTTCTAGCTCAAGACTTACTTCGTCGTACCCTGCACCTTCGCGATGATTTCCTCCGAGACGGATCTCGGAGCCTCCTCATAGCGCGCAAAGTGCATCGAATATTCCGCACGCCCCTGCGTCGAGGAACGCATGTGGGTTGCGTAACCAAACATTTCCGCCAATGGAACGATGGCTTTGATCACCTGCGAACCAGCGCGGTGCTCCATGCCTTCAATGCGTCCGCGCCGCGAACTCAGATCGCCCATGATCGTGCCGGCGTAATCCTCCGGGGTCACGACTTCGACCGCCATCACCGGCTCGAGCAGCACCGGCGAAGCCTTGCGCGCGGCTTCCTTGAACGCCATCGAACCGGCAATCTTGAACGCCATTTCATTCGAGTCGACGTCGTGATAGCTGCCGTCATACAGCGTCGCCTTCACATCGACCATGGGATAGCCCGCGAGAATTCCGCCTTCGAGCGCTTCGCGAATACCCTGGTCAATCGGCTTGATGAATTCCTTCGGCACCGACCCGCCCTTTACATCATTCACAAACTCGTAACCCAAACCAGGTGGTTGCGGGTCGAGATAAATCTTGGCGTGACCGTATTGCCCCTTGCCACCGGTCTGGCGAATGTACTTGCCTTCCGCCTCGGAATGCTTGCGGATGGTCTCGCGGTACGCCACCTGCGGCTTGCCGACGTTGGCCTCAACCTTATACTCCCGCATCATGCGGTCGACAATGATTTCGAGGTGCAACTCACCCATGCCGCTGATGATCGTCTGTCCGCTATCGGGATCAGTGTGAACCTTGAAAGTCGGGTCTTCCTGCGCCAGGCGATTCAACGCCAGACCCATCTTTTCCTGGTCGGCTTTAGTCTTCGGCTCGACCGCCACCGAAATCACGGGCACGGCAAACGTAATCGATTCGAGCGCAATAGGATGGTCTTCGTCGCAGATGGTATCGCCGGTCGAAACATTCTTCAAGCCAACGGCCGCACAAATGTCGCCCGCGAGAATCTCCGAAATTTCTTCGCGTTTATTGGCGTGCATCTTCAGCAGGCGCCCAATGCGCTCGGTCTTGGTGGTGCGGACGTTCTGCACCGAGTCACCAGTCTTCAACTGCCCGGAGTACACACGAATAAAAATCAACTGGCCGACGAACGGGTCCGCCATGATCTTGAATGCCAGGGCGGAAAAAGGTTCTTTGTCATCCGCCTTGCGGACGATCGCTTCGCCATTGTCGGGATTCGTACCCTTGGTTTCGCCCACGTCGAGCGGCGAAGGCAGATAGTCGACAACCGCATCCAGCAGCGGTTGCACACCCTTGTTCTTGAATGACGTTCCCACCACGACCGGAAATACTTTCAACCCAATGGTCGACTTGCGCAACGACTTCTTCAGTTCCGCAGGGGTAATTTCTTCGCCTTCCAGGAACTTGTGCAGCATGTCGTCATCGTTCTCGGCTACGGTCTCGACCAGCTGCGCACGGAAGGCTTCCGCCTTCTTTTTCAGATTTTCGGGGATCTCTTCGACCACATACTCCGCACCCATCGTCTCGTCTTTCCAGATAATCGCCTTCATGGTGATCAAATCGACCACGCCAACGAACTTGGCTTCTTGTCCGATGGGAATCTGAATCGCGATGGGCTTGGCGCTGAGGCGCTTGCGGATGGTATCGACGGCATGCTCGAAATCGGCACCCATCTTGTCAATCTTGTTGATGAAACAAATTCTCGGGACGCCGTACTTGTCAGCCTGGCGCCAGACTTTTTCCGACTGCGGCTGCACACCATGAACCGCGTCAAACACGGCAACAGCGCCATCGAGAACGCGCAAAGACCGCTCGACTTCCGCCGTGAAGTCGACATGGCCGGGCGTATCAATAATATTGATGCGAATATCGCGCCAGGTGCAGGTGGTCGCCGCGGACGTGATCGTAATCCCGCGCTCCTGCTCCTGCTCCATCCAGTCCATGGTCGCAGTGCCTTCGTGCACCTCTCCGATGCGGTGCGTCTTTCCCGTATAGAACAGGATGCGCTCCGTCGTAGTGGTCTTCCCGGCATCAATGTGGGCCATGATGCCGATATTCCTGCAGCGTTCTAATGGGACTGTTCTGGGCACGACGTTCTTACTCTTTCTGGGCTCTTGAAATTCGCTTTTGGCTTTTGACTTTTGGCTAAATCAGCCCTGGGCAAGCCAAGAGCTAAAAGCGGTTTTCTACCACCGGTAATGCGCGAACGCCTTATTGGCTTCCGCCATGCGGTGTACATCTTCTTTCTTCTTAATGGCCGCGCCTTTACCTGCGGCGGCATCCAGCAATTCATTGGTCAGCTTTTCGACCATTCCCTTTTCGCCGCGGGACCGCGCATAGGTAATCAGCCAGCGAATCCCGAGCGATGTTCTGCGGTCGGCATTCACTTCCACTGGCACCTGATAGTTCGCTCCACCCACGCGCCGCGTCTTCACTTCGAGCAGCGGTTTCGCGTTCTCGACGGCTTTCTTGAACAGCTTCAGAGCTTCGTCGCCACCCTTTTCCTGCACCTTCGCTAACGCTTCATAGAAGATGCCTTCGGCGGTCGAGCGCTTACCCTGCCACATCATCGAGTTAATAAACTTCGTCACCAGATCCGACTGATAGACGGCATCGGCCGGAACGGTCCGCTTGGCGATATGTCCTTTACGAGGCATGAATTAGTTTCCTCTTAAGCCTTCTTCGGGCGCTTGGCGCCGTACTTCGAACGTCCCTGCATGCGGCCAGCAACACCCACCGCGTCCAGCGTGCCGCGAATCACGTGATACCGCACACCCGGCAGATCCTTCACGCGGCCCCCACGGATCAGCACAATCGAGTGCTCCTGCAGGTTGTGGCCGACGCCGGGAATGTACGTTGTTACTTCAATTCCATTGGTCAGGCGCACGCGCGCTACCTTGCGCAATGCCGAGTTCGGCTTCTTCGGGGTCTGCGTATACACGCGAGTGCAAACGCCGCGCTTCTGCGGACATCCCTGCAACGCAGGGCTCGCCGTCTTGTAACGGGGCCGCTTGCGACCCTGAGCCACTAACTGGTTAAACGTAGGCACGCTTCGTCACTCCTCAGCCGCGCAAACATCCCGCCTTAACGCGCAGGCGGCGCAGCTTGAAATCCTGCCGCAATCCTGATCTGCTCAATTCTGAGCTAGACGCGCATCCGTGGGCATAGCCGGCTCATATTCAGCAAAACCAGAGCCAACCATTACTTCTCACCGCGCAAGTTCGCTTCCGCAAACTGCGCCAGAGAGATTCTGGATTCCCTTAGACCTACGCTTCGCGCTGCCGACGGTGGCGCCCGGCCAAAACTCCGGGGGCACTCCGTTTCGTCAGCCTTGCCCTGCATATCCTTCCACAAAAGGGCGGAAGGCACCGCAGGAACGTTTCAGCGAGGAAAGTTTCCGAACTTGCTTCATCCGGAAACGCATTTCTCTTAGTCTATCGCTTCACTGCAAGTCATCTGTGCAAACAACCACACAGCGCAACCGACAGCATACTGCAAGCTTGGATGTACTCGCGGAACCAAACTACTATAGCAAGTCCTTGCAAACATCGTCAACCCGTGTTTTTGCATCCCACTGGCACGAGGACTGGAACGCAAGGTGAACCTTGGTTGCGTGAGGCTGCGTGAGATGGTTGCGTGACTAGAGCAAGCGCTTTCCTACGACAGATCCTTCGCAAAGAACGCTCAGGATCGGCAGGAGGCTCCCGCGCGCAAAGGACGCGCGCTCACGCCTCC
Organism: uncultured Acidobacteriota bacterium; assembly: GCA_963758005.1. GTDB lineage: Bacteria > Acidobacteriota > Terriglobia > Terriglobales > Acidobacteriaceae > Sulfotelmatobacter. Next base: position 8,936 of record CAVWTR010000012.1, on the reverse strand, counting down.
TAAGCGCCTCGACTTGCTGATTCCGTCTCCAGCCTCTACACTACAAGTTTTCCAATTCATTCGATGACTCGTGCTGCGCAACGTCGGAGCGCGGAGCTAGGACAGCGCTCTGGAACAACCATCAAAAGAGGGGTGCATGGGTAGGTCGCATTCGAAAGCTTTACGGTTGGCGGTTGCAATCCTTTGTATATGGAGCATCAGCAGCTGTGGCAAAAAGACCACGCCTGGCGGTCCAATCTTTCCCGGAAGAGTCAATCTGATTCCGACCAGCAACACCTCGCTCGCGGTAGGCGCCACATTTTCGTTTACCGCGTCCGTGCAAAGTGCCGCGGGCCAGAACATTAATACGGTGGTCAGCTATTCGTCGAGTGACACCTCGATTTTGACCCTTGCGCCCAACGGCGTGGCCTGTGCCGGACACTGGGATGTCGCCTTTACCACCTGCACCGGCGGAGGCACTGGCGTAGTTCAGGTCACCGCCTCGGCCCTCGGCGCCGCCAGCATTCCGACCTATGTCTTCGTGCATCCTCCGATCGACAACATTACGGTGACCGGAGTTGTGCTCAACGGCGTTGTTCCGGTTCAAGAGCCCTGCCTCTCCCAGAGTCAGACCATGACCGTGGAAGCGCATGCTTTCAGCCAGGGCGCCGACATTACTCAGTCGGTCGGTCCTTTTACTTTCTCGTCCGATAATCAGACCGTCGTAACCCTCATCCCGATTACCAACATCGCCTACAATTTCGCGACGAACCAGGCCACGGCGACCGCCCAGTTCCCAGGAATCGCACAGATCTATGCCACCGCCGGCGGCGTTTCCAGTTCGTCATTTCTGCAGCCGCAATACCAGAATGCGCAAGGCACGACCTCCCCGCCCCTGGACTTTTTTTCCACCTGCCCGATCCAGAGCGTCGCTCTCGAACTCGGCTCGGGAGTTCAGCAATCGAACCAGACCACGTTCGTCACGGGAAAAGGTAATACCCAAACGGTGACCGCTATTCTGACCGATTTGATGGGATACACTTCCTTGCCCAGCGTCAGCGGCCGAATCGTGCTCAGCAAGATCCCACTGACCTGGAGTGCCTCGCAACCGGGTGTATTGGCCACCCCCGCAGGATGCATCCAAAGCTGCGTTCTTTCGACCCCGTCCCCGGGATCTGGTTCGGTCACTGCTTCCTGTTCCCCGCCCACCTGCAATATAGGTTTCCCTCGCGTCCCCTCGTCGTTGGCCACGCCCGCCCTCGTGGCCACCTGCACTCAGTTCTTTGGCATCAATTGCCAGGAGCTCATCCCGGTCCCGGTCTACGCCGAGACCGCGATCTCCGGCTTGATCACTGGCACAACCACCCCGCCAACCGTGCTGGCGACCGGTACCGGATGTTCCGCCGTGGCTCCTGTAACGTGCAGCACAGCCGTTTACGAATTTTCAACTGCCAAAAACTCGACCGGCCCCGAAAATCCGTTGCCAGTTTCGCCCAACTCTCTCCAATTCGATCTTGCCGGGGACAAGGCCTATTTGGGCAGCCAGTTCGGCGCCCAACTCATTAACCCGGCGAACTACGGCAGCAGCAATAACCCATACACTGCGCTGAATACCGTTACAGGAAACGTGTTGGCCACGTCGAACAACGGGACCGTAGCGGTCTTCTCCGATACTATTAACACTCCGAATCAGGTGTATGTCGTCAACAGCGCCAATGCCAATGCTGTGTCGTCGATCGCGCTGAATATCTCGAGCGCCGTGGCAGCAGCTTTCTCGCCCGATGGATTGAAAACATTTGTCTTCGGCAATGGCGGAAGTTCACTTTACGTCTATTCTGCGCTGCAGGCCTTGCAGGGTCCGATTGCTCTGTCCGGCCCCGCGAACGCGAACACAGTCGCCTTCTCGCCCAATGCCGCGTTCGCGCTCGTTGCAGAAGCCGCCGCCAACGGCAACTCCGCTAATCTGACCGCGTTTAATACCTGCAACAACCAGGTCTCGGCCAGCCCAACTCTGGTTCCCGCCGTTCTGTCTTTGCCCGCCAATCCTCTTTTCATGCAAGTATTGCCCGGCGATCATATCGAAGGCACGGACTCTTACGGCTTCTCGATTCCCGACGGAACTCACGTGCTGGTGCTGGACGCGACCGGATTCGACATCGCCACGGCCACCACGTCAGCGCCAGCGGCCGGAAGCCTCTGTCCACTGACCCTGACCTTCATCAGCAACGACCCGTTGCGTCCGGCTCAGCGCGTCGAATTAGGCCAGGGGACTCTGCAGCCGGTGAACTTCTTCGTCTCTGCTGACGCTTCGCAGCTTTATATCGCAACCGCCGGCAACGCCAGCATCCTGGTCTACGATTTCGGCGCCGGCGCAGTGACCAGCGGCATCGAACTGGTAGGAAACGCCACTCCCATCGGCGCCGGCATGTCGGTCGATGGCGGCACGATCGTGGTCGCCGGCAGCGACGGCTTGCTGCACGTGGTCAGTACCGCCGTCGGCGGCAGCGACCAGATTCAACTCAGCTTCCCCAGCTTGCCGAACTACCTGAACCCCTTCTGCACAGCCACTCCCACCGCAGGTCCGTGCACCTTAAGTTTGGTCGCGGTAAGACCGTAAGGGAAGTTGCCGAGTCGTTAGCTACTGATTTTCCGGCGGGCAATAAGTTGCGGGGCGAGCGGCGAAACCCTGCGCCTGATTGCTAACGGGAATTTGCAGGCCATCGATAGCGGAGCGAGAAGGCGGTTGCCCACCCAAACAATTTCGCTTGAGTGGGCAGCGGACACTGATTCAAGGTACGTAGTAAAACCCTTCTTCCAGCAAGTTGTTGAACCAGCAGCCAACGATCACGCTACTGTCGTTGATCCCCTGAGGGTAGGTCGAGCTTGCGCCGGGATAGTTGATATTCTTGAATTTCCTATCTGACCACAGAAAGCCGTTAGTTTCTTGCGTATTGGTATTAAACCAATTCCCTACGGCCTGACCATTGTTATTCAAGCCGGCAAGGCCTGTAATCGTAGGATCGTTAGGGTCTTCGATGGTCTGCAACTCGCCTTCGCTGCTCAAGAGAAAGCCGTAGTTGCCGCCGTTATTGCCGTAGAAGCCTGACGTCTCTCCGTTGTCATTCACCCCACCCACTCCCTCGGTGCGGGTCGCGCCCGTGACGTTTAATTCCGTGAACGTACCATCCACATATTTGAACATGTACTGGGTGCCTGACTCGTCGCTCCAGTTACCCACCACTTCGCCCTTGTTATTAATTGCTTCCGGGATGGTGATGGTTGCTCCTGGATAGGCAATCGTTGTGAAGTTACCATGATCCAGAATAAAACCGTAAAACGGTCCCGCGGTTGTAGCCCCATAAAACCCAACCATTACTCCTGCATCGTTGATTCCATCCACCTCTACGAGATTGTCCTCGTAAGAAATCGTGGTGTACTTTCCGCCACTGTACAAATAACCGAGGATCTGATTTTGTGTATTGCTGAAGTAGAAGCCGACAATCTCACCGGACTTATTGATTCCGTTAGCAGCGGTCAGGCCAGAATTCGGCACTTGAATCAGGTGATAGCTGCCGGACTGCGCCGACAGCAAGCCAGCTCCCAGGATCACGGTCACGGCGGTGCAGAGGGTATAGAGAACTTGTTTTGATCTTGTCACGAACCGCATACGGTTGACCTCCTGTGCGTTCTTAAAGTGAAGCGGATTTAAGATGCAGCCTTCGGAGCAAGGTTGTCAGGATTTTTCCTCGGTTTTGATCGACCATAAACTCGGCAGCATCTCGTCTCGAAGTTGGCTGTATTGAAGCTAGGAGCTTTTTGGCTGGGTCAAAAAAGAAGGGCCGGATGTCGGATACAGGAAAAGCCAGGAAGAGGAAGGGTGGCGCGACGGACGGAGCACTGGCTACTGGCTACCGGCTTTAACTTCCAGTTCCTTACCCACGCTATCGAGCACTCCATTCACGAAGTGCACTGACTCCGGACTGGAAAACTTCCGCGCAATCTCCAACGCTTCGTTGATCACCACCGCCCGCGGCGTCTCCGGATAGGCCATCAACTCGGCCACCGCCGCGCGCAGCAGGTTGCGATCGACCGCCGCCATGCGCTCCATGCGCCAGTGCTCGGCGTGGCGCTCAATCAGCCCGTCAATCTCGGTGATGCGATCGGTCGCCACCCGAAACAGATCGTCGGCAAACCCCCGCACTTCCGCGCTGGCTGCGGCATTCTCTGCCCAAAATGTCCGCCGCACCTGCTCGGCATCCTGCTTCCCCATGTCCGATTGAAACAGCATTTGCAGAGCGAGTTCCCGGGATTTGCGGCGTGTACCCATAAGAGAGCTATCAGCCGTCAGCTTTCAGCTCTCAGCTTTCAAGAGCAGCTCCGCGGCTTGCAGGTTCAGTTTACAGGAAGTGTGCGACTAAGTCGGTTAGAACGGGTCCGTTGAGCGAGTTTAATTCGGTGGCGAGAGAGGAGAATACAACGACCGAATTAACGCTTGCGTTTCGTTTGTGACACTTTCCTCGTGGGAATTTTCTTGCTGACAGCTGACAGCTGAGAGCTGATAGCTTGCCCCAGCGCCGCCATCTCCACCGCCGCCAGCGCCGCCTCAAATCCCTTGTTCCCCATCTTCAGCCCCGCCCGGTCAATGGCCTGCTCCAGCGTCTCACAAGTCAGCACGCCAAACGCATGCGGCACTCCAGTCTCCTGCGCCGACTGCCCGATCCCGCGCGCAACTTCGTTGACGATCACGTCATAATGCGCCGTATCCCCGCGCAGCAGGCATCCCAGACAAATGATGGCGTCATATTTCTTGGTCTCCGCCAAGGCCCGCGCCGCCGAAGGAATCTCAAACGCTCCCGGAACCCGCACGACTGCAATGTCCTCACGCCGCGCTCCCGATCGAAGCAGCCCGTCGCAAGCGCTCAACAGCAGCCGCTCCGTAATAAACGCATTAAACCGCGCCACCACAATTGCGAACCGACGCCCCGTAGCATCGAGTTCGCCTTCAAGCGCGGGAAACTCAGCCTCCGGCACTGGCTCCATTCTGATTTTGATTTCCTCTGTGATCTCTGTGTCCTCTGTGGCAATAAATCGTGTGTGGTAATAAATCGTGGAAGAGCGGCGCTTCAGCGCCGCGTCAGCCTCACAAAAACATTTGGGCTTTAGCCCTTACTTGCCTTTGAACTCCGCCGTCCGCTTCTCCAGAAACGCCGCAGTCCCTTCCTTCTTATCTTCCGTAGCGCACGACACGGCGAACAGCACCGCCTCCAGGTAAAGCCCTTCGCTCAAAGTCATCTCCATGCCTTTGTTCACAGCCTCCATCGCATACTGCACCGCCAGCGGAGCGTTCGCAATAATCTTCGCCGCAATCGCCTCTGCCCGCGGAATTAAATCCGCCGGTGCCGTAACTTCGTTCACCAGCCCAATGCGATGCGCCTCCTGTGCCGTTATCATCTCGCCCGCGAGCACCATCTGCATCGCGATCCCCTTGCCCACCAGCCGCGGCAATCGCTGCGATCCGCCATACCCCGGGATAATCCCGAGCTTCACCTCTGGCTGCCCCAGCTTCGCATTCTCGCTGGCCAGCCGCATCGTGCAAGCGAGGGCAAGTTCGCATCCGCCCCCGAGCGCAAATCCATTGATACAGCAAATCACCGGCTTGCCCAGATTCTCAATCAAATTCAACACCGACTGCCCGCGATGCGTATACTCCTTGCCCGTCACGGCGTCCTGCTTGGCCAGTTCACCGATGTCGGCTCCAGCAATAAACGCCTTCTCGCCCGCGCCGGTAAAGATCACAACGCGGATCGCCTTGTCGTTCTTGATGTCACGAAACGCCGCCCGCAGCTGCTCCATGGTCGCCATGTTGAGCGCATTGAGCACCTTCGGCCGGTTGACGGTGACGTAAGCAATCGAGTTTTTCTTTTCCAGAAGTATGTTTTCGAAGTTCATAAATTCAACCTGCCCTCAACCGTTGTGTCATCCTGAGCGCAGCAAACCGATTCGCTTTGCGAATCGGTTTGCGGAGTCGAAGGATCCCTATCACCTTACACGCCCACAAGCTCCGAAGGGCGTTCTCGCCCGGACTCTCGTGAGAACACCTTTCGAAGCCACCCGCTAAAGCGAACTGAAAGGGGTCCTTCAACTGCATAAGCAGTTCACTTCGCGAACTGCTCAGTCCGCTCAGGATGACAGAACTTCTATGATCCGTGAAGATCCACGCCACCCCAAAGCTAAAGCTTCTGCGCCCGCGGCCGCTCCGGGTCCGAATAATCATAAAACCCGCGCCCCGACTTCCGCCCGTACCATCCCGCCATCACCATCCGCTTCAGCAGCGGAGGCGACGCGAACCGCCGCTCCTTGAACTCGTCATACATCACGTGCGTAATGTAGTAAGTCGTATCCAGCCCCACGAAATCCAGCAGCGTAAATGGCCCCATCGGATACCCGCACCCCAGCTTCATCGCGTTATCAATATCCTCAATCGACCCCACGCCCTCTTCATACGCGCGAATCGCATCGAGCAAATACGGCACCAGCAGCCGGTTTACGATGAATCCCGTCTTGTCCGAAGTCCGCACCGGAACCTTGCCCAGCTTCTTCGCGAACTCGTAAGCCGTCTCGAAAACGTCGTCGGCAGTAGCAATGGTCCGCACCACTTCGACCAACTTCATCAGCGGCACCGGATTAAAAAAGTGCAGCCCAACAAACCGCTCCGGCCTCTTAACTGCAGTTAATAACTCCGTCACCGAAATCGAAGAAGTATTGGAAGCAAAAATCGCCTCCTTCTTCACCACGCCATCAATCGACGCATACATCTTCTTCTTCTCGTCCACATTCTCGATGATGGCCTCAATCACAATGTCGCAATCCGCCAGGTCGGATTTGTTAGTCGTCCCCCGCAGCCGCGCCCGAATCGCATCCTTCTGCGCCGCCGTGATCCCACCCTTCTCCACCGGCCGCTCCGCAAACTTCGCCAAAGATTTCTCAATCCCGGCAAAACCCTTGTCGAGAAACTTCTGCTCAACCTCAAGCACCGTGACATCGAATCCCGCCGTAGCGCAAACCTGCGCAATGCCGGACCCCATCAGCCCACAACCGAGCACGCCAACTTTCTTAATCTCCATAATTGCTTCCTTCATGTCAAAAATGCCCTGTCATTCTGTCTCTAACGACGCTAGACCCTGTCAAGGGTTTAGTGGCAACACTCCGGCATCGACGCCGAAAGCCGCGCCATTTCGCTCTCGTAGAACGTTTTTGATGACCAGACCAAAGCTCGTCACTCTGATTGAATCCAGCAGCGGGACACCAGGTCCCACCATCCATCTCTTCGGGACTTACTCCCACGATTACTCAGTTCGATCTCCCCGACTCTTCAGGGAGGCAGGCTGCCCACTCAAGCGCTCGGCTTCGTTACTCGCCGGCCACAGAATGACTCGGGCTCCCCTGCATGACGGCCTGACAGAGTTGCGCGTACGTCCAGTCTTCGCGCAACATCAGGTACAACCGCGTGGCCAGCTTCCTGGCCACTGCCACCTTGGCGACGCTGCGGTTCTTGCGCGCCGCCAGGCGTTTGTAGAAGCGTTTCAGTTGCGGATCCAATCGTGCCGCCGTCTGTCCCGCTTCCACCAGCAAAAAGCGCAGAAACGAATTGCCCTGTTTGCTGATCTTGCCCAGCCGCTGTTTTCCGCCGCTGGATTCTTCACTCGGAATCAGCCCGAAATAACTGCCCACCTGCTTGGCTGATCCGAATCTTTCCGCCGGCCCCAACGTCAGCACCATCGCCAACGATGTCACCGGTCCCACTCCCGGATGCGTCATCAGCCGCACCGCCTCCGGCCGCTGCCGCGCTTCTTCGAATACTCGCCGGTCCAACTCGACGATCTCCGCTTCCAACTTGTCGAGCCCTTCCAGCAAGCGCTTGCGCCGCTCCGCCGCGTACGGCAGCAAAGGCAACTGCTCCAACTCCGTTCGCCCCGCCTTGGTCCACAGCTTGCGCTTCTTCTGCACCCCGCAGCTCAGCGCCATGGCTTGCAGCTGATTCTTGGTCCGCGTCCGCCCCTGCACCTGCTTGTGCCGATGCACCAGCAACTGCCGCACATCCCGCACCTCCAGACTCGGCACCCAGATCCGTGGAAACCGATTCTCCAGCAGCAGCTGCAGCAGATGCTCCCCGTCCCGCCGGTCCGTCTTCTGCTTCCGCACCACCGAAGCCCGCACCTGCGCCGCATCCCCCATCCACAGCTCGATCCCCAACTCCTCCAGCAGCCGCTCGAACCACGGATAGTGCCCGCAAGCCTCCATCCCCACCCGCACTTCCTGCCCCGCCAGCGACCGATAAAACTCCTCCGCCTCCCGGCGGTGCTGTAACCGCTTTTCTTCTACCTCTCCCGTTCGATTGTCAAAGATCGCGACCTGCTGAAACCCAGGATGATAATCACATCCTATAATCAACATGACGTTGGCTCCTCTCACGAGCCTTGGTCTTGTTCATCGCATACCAATCTACTCGCGATGGGCCAACGTCGTTATGCAATCAAGCGTAGCGAAGAACCTATGCACTTTGCCGGCGCCAGCAGAATTGCATAGATCCTTCGTGGCAAGAAACGCCACTTAGGATGACAGGGGCTTGTTCGTAATTTCATTCACCCGACGAAAAAGTTGCCACGTTCCGAAAATCAATCCCGTATCAATCACGATGCTGACAAACGGAATAACAAGAGCCCAGCCCAGAATCTGATTCATGGACGACCGTTCTAACATTCCCCTTGTCAGAAACCAACCTGGAGCAAGGGGCAGTCCCAGCAGATAGAACTGGAGGTCGCCTGCATCGGCGGAATTCGTGTGATTTGCCAAAAACCCCAGAAGCAGAACGGCCACAGTGCTGGCAGTCACCGCGACTACGGCACAGAAACAGGAGCGCTTGAGTCGCCCAGTGAATCTCATGAGCTAGCTCAAAC
>CAVWTR010000011.1:0-64934 GCA_963758005.1 uncultured Acidobacteriota bacterium | reverse complement strand
TGAGCGCGGTAGGAATCGAACCTACAACCTACTGATTAAGAGTCAGTTGCTCTGCCAATTGAGCTACGCGCCCACGGTGGGGAATTTGGCTGGTAGGACGAACGAAAAATTATAGCATCCAGCAGCAGTCCGCAGGGAACAGTTCCATTCGGCCCGATGCGCGCCAATGTCAAACCAACCGCCTCCAAACTCATCGACGCCAAACTAATTGCAGCTTCAGAATTGGCAAGTCCCGACGGAGAGTGCGGCACGCGAGTTCTTTCACGCGGGTTTTAACATTACGCGGGAGCGGCGTTTGCTTCAAGGCATGCGCAGCCTGGCACGAAAACACCGCGACGCGAACTTAGGAACGCTGGCGCGCTTCTGCTGCCAGGCCACGCGAGTCGCTCGCCACCGGACGCCGCGGCGGCAACTGGTCTGCTCCGATCAGCGGACGATGTTCCACGATGCCGATCACGGGCGCCTCATCCATGCCATCGGCATAGGCCATCGAAGCGAAACGTTGCTCCCCGCACATGCGATCGATTAAACGTTGCTGGCGTGGGTTGAGCACGGCGTGGGGAAGAATGGGGAAATTGCGGAACATCCAGAGTAGATACACCCGCTGAAAGAATGAAGGCATTACGTAACGCGGACCAATCGGTGTCTGCACTTGCACCACACCGGCCGCGAGCTTTTCGATCATCATACTTGGGCCCACCTGGAACCTTGAATTGGCCAGAGCAATTATTGGGCCGCCATTATTGCACCACGCTCGATGCAATGGGAAGCTTTTTTTTAAATATTTACAGGAGATCACAGCGGACGCGCCAAGAGGATGAAAGCGACGCCTCCGATACTATCTAATTTCAGGGAATCCCGCTCCCGAAAACGGTCCGTTCTCCAGCTGTTGAAACCGCACAAGTCAGGCTGTCACTTCGGGCAGGATGTCCATACGGCGAATCTGGGCGGCCACACCGAATTCCGATCCCTCTTCTTCGACCCTCACGATGGTGGCCTGGCAGCATACCCAGCACTTTTCCCCGGAAGTGAGTTCAGGAGGAAGAATCAGCACCAGTTCGACCTCGGAGCCCTTTTCCATGCGGGACTTGCTGTACAGGAAAACTCCGTTGGCGCTGATATCGCGAGTCTGCGCGGTTAGCGGAGTTTGGTCCGCGCCATGAATCGGGCGTACGCGCGTGGGAACGCGAGTGGCGATTCGTCTTCCGGAGCGGCGCTCGGTATCAGTCAACATGCGGGCAAAAGTGCCCACCTACTGTACACCAATGCCGCAAATTGGGCGAGAAGTGCCGGGCACCGATAGTTGGCAGTTTGCTACTAGTGACAGTGGCGATGCGCGCGAGATCCCTCGCTTCGCCTGAAGAACGGCTCCGCTCGGGATGACGCCAACGATGAGATGGCCCGCTGGCATCAGCCTGCGCCACTACTCCGACTCTTTGGGAGTGGAAACAGACTGGAACTAGATGGTGGGCCTTCTGGCGCGGGCTGCGGGGACCACCAATGCCTGCTCCATGGTCGGTACATTGGTGCCGCGAAGCCTGACCTCGACCTCGTGCAGCTTATCGGGCTGGTAGGTCTGGTAGTAGGCCTGCACCAGCAACTCCAGGGTGAAAGGATTCTCCTGATCCTCTTCCAGGTGCGCGATGGCGTCTTCGTATGTCTTCTGGTCGTCTACCTTCTGGGTGTTCTTGTTCGTCTTGGCCTGAGACATGAGCAGAGCACCTGCCGCGCCGTGGTAGGAGCTTTGAATCACTCGATTGCGGCTGCCGTTGGCCATAGCCTCGAGCTGATGGAGTGACTGGTCCGCCAGCGGCTGGTTGCCGGCTTGCGCGGCCCGGACGGCGCGGTTGCGCAGGATGCGCGACAACTCCTCATCGCGGTCCTGGGCGGAAATCGTCGCGCGATGGCTGAGAGCTTCCTCGGCCAGCTTCAGATACTTGAGCGCGACATTGTCATCGGACTGATACTCCGCCATGTGGCCGAGCGCCTGCGCTTCCTGTAGATCCTGCTCTTTGGCGTGAGCGGTAGTCGCAATCTCCTGATATTCCTTGTCGGCTTCGGCGAAGTTGCTATCGCGCACATAGGTCATCGCCTTCTGCATGCTGTAGGTCAGGCGGTCAGCCTCGTTATGGGCGAACCGAATCGCCTTGTCATATTCCACACGGGCCTGCTCCTGGTTGCCCATGAGCGCGTAGGTGTCTCCCAGACCGACTTGCGAGGTCACGAAGTCAGGATCAATCTTGAGCGCGGCGCGATAGTGCACCAGCGAACCCTCGAAGTCCCCTGCCATACGTAGCAGTTCTCCGTAGGAATCCTGCGGATTGGGCTCTTTCGGGAGCAGCGCGACGTAACGGTCCATGGCTGCCATGGACTTGGCGAAATCCCGGGTGCGCGCCGCGACGTAGGCCAGGTCATTCAGCGCAGGGGGGAAGTTCTTGTCGATGGCCAGCAGCTTCTCCATGAGCCGCTGCGCCTGATCGTCGCCGTTCTCGAGCAACATCCAGTTGCCGGCGAGATACAGCACGTCCTTGTCGCGGGGATACATCTCGATCATGTCGTTCATGGCGGTAATGCCGCCCAAATAATCGCCTTCCTGCACTTTGGAAATCCAGGTGACCATCAACTGCTCTCCCGGACTCACCTTGGGCAAGAGCGCCTTGGCTTTGGCGCGAGCGTCGTTCACTTCGTGGGGATTGCTGCTGTTGAAGGCGATCCAGGCCCAAGCGATGGCGAGGTTCGGATCTTCCTTCACAGCGGCGCGCCAATCGTCGTTGCAGCGCTCCAGATAAAGATTCTCGTAGTCGGCGACTCCCTTTTCGTAGAGCTCACGGGCCTTGGGGGACGACGTCGTTATCGGCAGCGATGCGGTTTCACCCTTCTTGAGGTGGTGCGCATACAGCGGCGCAGCAAGACAGAGGACGAGAGCCAAAACGACAGGGCTTTTCATCGAAATGGAACTCATGAAAAACGAGCGACGCATCGGGATCTCCGGAACAGAGCTTAGTGGGGAGGGCGACTACGAAACAGAGGTTAACATTGGCTTAATCCGGCGGCGAGGTGACCAAAGACGTAGGCCGAATGCGAAGGGTGGACCAGCATAGCGAGCCCGCAAGACATCCGTCAGGTAACAACGGCACTGGCAAAAAAACCCCCGCCGGAGCAGGGGCTTTCCAGATTGAGCAAGTTGCATTAGAAGGTGATCTTTGCGACGAACTGCACGCCGCGGGGACCGCCTCCTCCCAGGAAGGGGTTGCCGATGCCTACGTCACCGGTGGCCTGGAGTTGGTAGTACGCTGGAGCCCCGCTGAAGACGTAGCCGCCTGTGGCGGGGTTCGGCGCACCGATATCGCCGATGAAGTTGGGCAGGAACGGATTGGAGAAATTGGGATGGTTGAAGATGTTGAAGAACTCGGCGCGGAGAGATAGCAGGACGTGTTCCCCCAGCGTTGTGTCCTTGAACACGGAGAAATTGAACTCCTTAAAGCTGGGCCCGTGCAGTGAGTTGCGGCCTTCGCTGCCGAAGTGCCGGGTTCCAGGCATACAGTTGGTTTCATCCGAACTGCCGTCGTCGTAGGGATTTCCCCAGGTGCAGGGCGCGGCGAACGCAGAGAGATTCAAGTACTGCGACGGATTCCTGGGGGAATACTGCGGGGTTGCAATCTCGTCCGGCCTATCGAAGCCTTCGCCCGCTCCTGAGTAATCGCCCTCGAATTCGTAGTTTAGATGCCAGGGCTGACCGTCCTGCAGGTTGAGTATGCCATCCAGGCCCCAGCCATTTTTCAGCTTGGACATGCTTCCGCCCATCTTGGGGAGCTGGTAGGTGAAGTTCCAAGTGAAGCGTTGGCGAATATCGAAGCTGGAGTTTCCGCGGTCGGCCTGAGGAACCGTGCTGTTCTGGGGCTGCGCCTCGTTGGGTTCGAAATCTTCGAGGTCACTGGCCGTATCGATGGAATGCGACCAGACGTAGTTGGCTTGCGACGATAGCCCGTGCCAGCCACTGGTACGAAGACTCGCCTGCAACGCATTGTAGTTTGAGCTTGCCGACGTCTTCTCTTGATTCAGGTAGACAAAGTTGGGGGCATAGGTGCGTGGAACGCCGTAGCTGTTGATGCAGTCGCAGGCCAGGTCAGCGGCGGTAATCTGCGCCTGACTGGGCTGATTGATATCCAGGAACTGGAAGAGCCTGCTTCCCTTTGAGCCCACGTAGCCGACCTGAAGCACGTTCTTACTGCCCAACTGTTGCTGGAAATTGAAATTGAAGTTCTGAACGTAGGGGGTGCGAATGTTGGGGTCGACAGAGAAGAAATCTTTCTCTGGACCGTAGCCGGAATAGACCGGCGTTCCTGCCGCCAAGGGGTTGCCGGAAATGCTGCCGGTGGCAAGCGCTTGCGGCCCCAAACCAGGATAGGCCGGGCCAGGGCAAAAGACGCAATTCCACGGCAAGTGGCCGAGGAAAATGTCCTGCGAGAACGCGTCGTAGAACAAGCCCCATCCGGCGCGGATGACGCTCGTACCCTTGCCGGTCACGTCAAACGCTAAGGCGGCGCGAGGCGCAAAATTCTTGAAATCTTTGCCATACAACTGGTTTGTAGGTACGTTGTAGCCGCCAGTCGAAAGTTGGCCGACTGTGTACATCAGTCCGTTCTTTTCTCCGGCTACGCCGAAGTAGTCCCAGCGCATTCCGTAGTTCAGGGTCAGGCGAGAGGTGGGGTGGAAGCTGTCTTGAATAAACAAGCCATCGCTGTTCTGGAATTCATGCCTTTGGGAATCACCCTGCACCTGGGCGCCGCCATCAGGGATGCCTTCGAGAAAAGCCTCCAGCGAGGTGAGCGTGACTTTTGGCATGTTCGGGCTCGTAACGTCGTTGCCGAAGCTGAGCGTCCCCCGAAAATTGTGGTCGATGACCTGCATGATCGTGGTCCGCCGGAATTCATATCCGAACTTCACATCATGTTTTCCCGTTTTCCATGAATAGTCGTCGACGAAGTGCCAGTTGGAATCCACGCGATTGCGCGGAATCGAACTCGTGGCGCCTATCTGGGAGAAGCCGCTTACGCTGATCGCAGGAAGACCGCCGTCGTAGGCTCCGACACCCGTATCCAAACCAATGGAGTTGGGGTTGAAGCTCTGATCCTCGGGAAAGAATCCTTCTACGAATCGATTCCAGCCTAAGCGCGCTTCGTTGACTTGATTGGCGCCGATGATCTTCACATAGGAAAGCGATACGAGCTGGACGCGGGTCGGGGTTACGGTATTGAATCCGGGAAGGAGACCGCCGGCCAACTGCGCGAACGGAAAGCTTTGGTTGCTGTTGCCAAAGTAGTAGCGGCCGGTGAGCAGGTTATTGGGATTGAAGTTCTGGTCAATCTTGCCGATGAAGCTGTCCACGCGGTTAAAGAAGGCGGTTGAAGTGGAAAGATTCTGAGCGCTACAGCCATTGCCATCACTCACTGCGCCGGGGATATTGGGGGTCGGCCAGGGGTTGCGAGCCAGAAGGGCGGTCATTACCGGGTTCACGGTGTCGCCCAGACCGACAATGCTGGCCTCGGAGGCGGCGATGACCGTGGGGTCAGGGACGCACGTGGTTCCGGCTTGCGATCCATTTTCGTCCTGGCCTTCATAATCGACGTAGAAGAAAGTCTTATCCTTGACCAGCGCGCCACCCAGGGCGCCGCCGAACTGATTGTTATTGAATGGACTCTTCGGAGTGGGTGCGAAGTTGAAGTAGTTGCGTGCGCCCAGCTTGCCGGTGCGGAAGTATTCGAGCAGCGAACCATGTAGTTTGTTCGTGCCGCTCTTGGTCACGATGTTGATGACCGCGCCGCTGTTGCGGCCGTACTCGGCCTCGTAGTTGGAGAGGACCTTCAGCTCTGCCACCGCGTCGAGCGGCAGGATGGTCGCGGGATCGCCGAACACGCCGGCTTCGTTGATCGCCGGATCGTTGCGGTAGCCGTCATTCATGTCGGTGCCGTCTAGCAGAAAGTTGTTAGACCGGCCGCGCGAACCGTTCATGGAGAAGGTTCCGTAGGAGCCGGGAGAATCAGAAATCTGGTCGGGCGAACCGGCGACGCCGGGATTCAGGTAGATGAGTTTCTGGTAATCGCGCCCGTTGACCGGGAGGCTTTCGATCCGATCAGCGGTGAAGGTGCCGCCGAGGTCGGCGGAGGTGGTCTCCACCTGGGGCAAGAGGTCGCCTGAAACCTCGACTCGGGTGGCGATTTGGCCGGTTTTCAGGCCGGCATCGATGCGGCGCTCGCCGGCTACGTCGACGGTTACACCGGTCGCGACGAAGGTATCGAAGCCGGTCTGGGTCACGGTGACGCTGTAGGTACCGATGGGCAATTCGGGCAGCGCGTAGCTACCATCGGCGCTGGTTTCGGTGGTGCGCTCCAGCCCCGTGCCTGTGTTTTTCACCGTCACCTTCGCGCCCGGGACCACGGCTCCGGAAGGATCGGTCACGGTGCCGAGAATGGTTCCGCGGAAGGTCTGTGCCGAAAGGCTGGCTGCGGCCAGAAGAACAATCGCCAGAATGATCGACACTCGCTTGATCGACACCAGATTAAACGACACCGGGAAGAAACGCGCTCTCATGTGGTCTCCTTAAAACGATTCAGTCTTCTCAGTCTTGGGGGGAAAACGACGGTACTTCGCGGGAGAAGCCAATTGCTCCAGTTGCTCCAGGGAAGCTTGCAATTCCTTGCATACTAAGAAGTTGCGCCGCTCCGCCCGCAAAAGTCAGCTGAGGAACATTACCGAAAGCTGATCCCTACAGTCAACCATGTAGTTATGAATGGGAGCGATAGATTTTACGAATAAGGCACGGGGAAAGTTGGCAGGCTAGAAGTTAAACGCTACGCCGCCGCGGACGCAGCGTGCCGCCTGGACCAGGTAAACCGTTTGGCCGTCCTGGCCAAGGACTGGAACATAGCCCTGCGCCAGAAGATTGCGCAAGTCGATGATCGCTTCCATGCGACCGCCGAAGCCGGGAAGGCGCTGGCGGAGAAAGATGTTCAGATAAGGATCGGTCTCGCCGGGCGAAGCGTTGAAGAGGTCGACCGGAGTAAGGGACGGCGCGTTCACCCAACGATAGGACGCAATCCAGCGAGTGCGGGTGCGCGGCACCGTTCCACTCAGCTTGGCTGCGACGGCATGACGCCGCTGCGTGGCCATGGATTGCTCTGCGTTCTGCAGTGCTACGTCCGACTGAGAGAGAGCCAGAACGCCGCCGAAAGCATAGTCGAGCGTGGCGGTGAGGTCGTTGGAGAACTTTCGCTGGAGCACGACGCGCAGACCGTTGGTGTTGAGAGTCCGGCCGTCATAGCTAAACGTGCCTGAGGAACTGTCGGGTAAAAGGAATCCGCTGGCCGATGAGGTGAATCCCGTTCCCAAGAGAGCTGTGTTGGAGACACGGTCGGTAAAGACGGCGACCTGAAGATTGTTCTTGCCGGAACGATGCGAAAGGCTAATTTCCTGGTGGCGGGCTTTCTCCATCCGGGGTGCGAAATTGACGAGGCTGACTCGCGGATTTGATTCGCTCAGGTCGGCTGGAGCAGAATCGAAACCCTTCTCGTTGTCGCTGCGCAAATCGGGGCGGGAAGTCGTGTAATCGTATTCCACCACTGTGTCGGGGGAAAGATGCAGATCGGCGGTGCCGAAGGGGCGGAACGCGGAAACGTGGCCCAGAAACTGGATGGTCTGAAGCTCACTGCCAAACTTGAATTCCAGAATGTCGCCCAGGGTAAAGTCGTCAGTTGCGGAGAAGGCGAGGGCCTGCAAGGCCGCACCGTGCAAGTTAGGATCGCTCGAGGTAAAGCGGCGGGCGGTCAGCGCCAAGGTCGGCTCCGAGCCATTGTCCAAGCGATGAGTATAGGTGGTACGCAGCACACCGGCCGGCAGATTTTCGCCGTAGGCTACATCGCCGCTGAACGCCATTTGTCCACCGGAGAAGATGGAACGCTCCAGGGTGAAAGCGGTGTTCATGTCCGATCCCGTACCGTAGCCGACGGCGGAGCCACCCGCGAGGAATGAAACCGCGCCGGTCAGTTCGCGGTGACGCCCTTCGGCAACCGTTTCGAGGCCGTGCATTCCCACGCTTGAGCCCAGTCGAATCGTTCCCGATCCGGTCGTTCCTAGGCCAGTCGTTCCTAGTCCAGTCGTTCCCAGTCCGGCGTAGACCGGATCGTCGAATATGCGCAGAATGGGCCGGTTCGCGACTGAGCGCAGGGTCCATTTCCAGTCGTCGTTATCGGGAAGCGAGCGGATAGGGCCAAGCTGCATCACGCCCAACAACGTGCTTAGGGTTACGTTGACGTTGAGGCTGGCGCCGGGGCGCAGACCGACTTTCTCGCGCAAGGCCGGAAGAAAAGAAGGAGCCGTAACTTTGAGAGTGTACAAGCCGGGCAACAACCCGGTGGCCGCGTAGTATCCAGCGCCGTCGGTAAAGACGGTCAGGGTGTGATTGGCGGAGCCGAGAACCTGTACCACGGCGCCCATCTGCGGAATGCCCGAATTGTCGCGGACATATCCCGAGATCGCTCCGGGCTGCTCTGCAGCCCAAACGGGAAGCGATACTCCTAACAGGATCGCCCAAATTCCGAGCTTACCCATTCCGAGCTTACCCAGTTTCAGGTCACCCAGTTTCACTAAACCCCACCCCCTTGAGGGGAATAGCAGGTTACTGTACTGCAAACACCGCCGACGGATCAATGGTTTGCTTGGAAATGTTGTCGTTCACTTTGATCTCGATCTTGTAAGTGCCGGGCTGCAGGTTGGCGGCCACGATCGACTTCTGCAACGTGACCTGATCGCTCAGGTTCCCCATGGTGTCAGTGGTTTCGAGTTTCTGCACCACCTGTTTATTGGTTGCCAGGTTGGTGATGTTGTATTCGAAAGTGGCGGAAGGCCGATGCGTCTTCTGGTCCACGCCGAGATTGTATACCTGTATCCAGAAATTCAGCTTTTGATCCTTGTCGCGATTGAACAGCGCAGGCTTGCCGTCGGCAGGGGCCACGCGCGGCCGAATCTTTGTGGTGCCGATCACGAAACTGCCGGTGCCGATATCCTTGGTAGGAACCGGTTCCATTACGTCGGCGACGACCAGACTCGAAGTAGCCAGCTTGTCGTCAGAATATTCGGGGACAACGATGCTGCGGCTCCAAATACCCTTGCGGTCGCCATTCACGTCTTTCACCGCGACGTAGAGTTTGTAGCGGCCGGGGCGCAAGGGCAGTGCCTTCCAATAAACCGACGCGTTCTCCGCGGTGCGTGGCAGAAGTTCGGCGGGCACGTCCACCTGCACCGTATCTTCGAAGGTCTGCACAATCTTGCCGGTCAAAGTGGACAGTCGCCCGAAAATGTTTACCGTGCCGCGCTGGATGCCGTCTTTATTGACGAATGTGATGTCACGATTCTTCATCTGGATCGTGACCGGCACCAGAACGGTGTCGCTGGTCACTTTCACGAAGTCGGAACGCACATCGAACGGCATCGGATTGAGGATCACCTTCGAATTCACTTCTTCGGTGAGATCGGTGAACTTGACGGGAGGAGCAGCCATCAACTTGGCGAACTGGTCGAGGCGATCGAATTCCTTACTCGCCACCATCGCGCTGTCAGGACCTGCGCCCAGGCGTTCGAGGCCGCTGTTGTTGAAGCGCGATGCCTTATTCGCCATACCCATCGACTCGTAAAGCGTCAGCCCGGCGTTCGGGGTCATGAGCAGCGCGTCTTTTTCGGAACGGTCGAGGGTCATGTGATATTCGCCGCACATACAGGTGTCGACGAATTCCATGATGACTTCCTGGCCGATGCCTTCGATGTAGCGATATCGCCAGTCTTCAAACGGAAACGTTGAAGTCTCGCCCCCGCCCTCTTCCATGGGGCGTTCGTAGCTTCCACCCGAGGGATGCGAATCAATCTCATCAGGCTTGCCATAGACGATGTAGATGCGGCCGCGATCGGTTCTCCAGCCGGCAACGCCCGCCGCGAAGTGCTCGTTGGCGTAAGCGATGCGCTGGTAGTGCTCTTCCTTGTATTCGTTCTCTTCGGTGTCAGGCGTGGGGTCGCGGCGCTGCCAGAAGGCTTCAATGAAGTTGTCGCGCT
This sequence comes from uncultured Acidobacteriota bacterium, assembly GCA_963758005.1. Lineage (GTDB taxonomy): Bacteria > Acidobacteriota > Terriglobia > Terriglobales > Acidobacteriaceae > Sulfotelmatobacter. The sequence continues at coordinate 54,833 of CAVWTR010000011.1, read as the reverse complement.
CCTCGTCGTTGGAGAGTTGCTTGAAAGCCGCGCGCTCTTCGTCGGTGATGATCCAGACGACGTCCTCTTCCAGCCACTTCTTATAAGTTTTGCTTAATTCCTGTTTCAGGCCGCGCGCATTCTTCTGCCGTTGTTTTTCGTTGGTGGGCCGTTTGAGCGGATCCGCGGCATCGGAGCCAGTCTGGGCCGGGGTGGCGCTGGCGGCGTCCTTTTCGATGGACTTCTGGTCTGGAGTAGCTTGACCCTGGCTCGCTTGAACCTGGCTTACTTGATTTTGGCCAGCTTGGGCCTGGTTCGTCTGGGCTTGGTTCGTCTGGTCCTGGGCGACCGCGCCCCCGACCAGCAAACCGACCGCTGCGAACAGAACTCGGAGAACAGCTTGATACGAATCTACCCGGAACATGAGAGGGACTCCTGCCAGACAACCTTCGTCCAACTATTCTAGGCGCGTTCGGCGTGTGAAAGCAAGGTTAAGTCGTGCTCCGAGAACACACTAAACCAGCCACCGCTGGTTGGTTTGAAGCCGGGGGGTGGCCGCGAGTTGCCCGGCGCCGAATCAAATCCATGGATGGGTCAATCCGGTAACGATTCGGGCGCAGAGGGGATCTCCTCCAGGTCGATTTTGAGGGAGATCCCTCTCTTCGCCTGAAGAGCGGCTCCGCTCGGGATGACGCAACCCGCTTGGGTATTGGCGCGGTTCAAACTGGGCCACTACCAACGCTTGAAGTGGCTGCCAAAACCTTTGGCGGTCGGGCTATAATTAGGGCGTCCCGGGGCAGTCACTATTACTTCCCAAACGTCTATCGGGTCTCGGCCACTTCTTCTACTCCTGATCGGGAACTTTCTCGGCGCCAGGATCGTAACAGAGGATAAGTGTCCGTCACCCTAGCCGAGTCAGCGGGCCCTCTCGCGCAAGTAACGGATGCGGCAAGAGTTGGCCTTCTGCGGGGATAAATTACCCAGACGGTGACGCGAAATCATGAAAGCTTGGAAAAAAATAGCGATCGGCGTGGGCGTTGCAGTTTTGCTCGCAATTATTGTCGGTTTCACCGTTCATCAGAGCAGCAAGAACGTAGCGACGGTGCAGACCGGAAAAGTGCAGCGGCAGGATCTGGCCACGGTGGTGAGCGCTTCGGGTGAGATCAAACCCAAGACTTACGTCAACATCGGCGCCAACGCTTATGGAAAGATCACCCACCTGTACGTAAAGGAAGGGGATCACGTAAAGCAGGGTCAATTGCTGGCGCAACTGGAAAACGTGCAATCGGCGGCGGATGTGACGGCCAATCAGGCCTCGGTGCAGGCCGCGGAGACCGATGCATTGGCGGCTGATGCGGCGCTAAAGACCTCGCAAGCCGACTCGGTGCGGGCGCAGGCCGATTATGACCGCAACAAGCTCGACTGGGACCGCGCGCAGAATCTGTTCAAAGACGGCCTGATCGCGAAGTCGGATTTCGACAGCCGCAAGAATGCGTGGGCGACGGCAGATTCCGGTCTGGCACAAGCGCAGGCTCGCGTCGCGCAGGCCAAGGCGCAGCAGGATTCTGCTGCCAAACACACGGCGCAGGCGCGGGCCAATCTCACGCGCGTCAACGACGTGCTGCAGAAGACTACCTACGCTGCGCCCTACGACGGGGTGGTCACGAACCTCCCGGTGCGGGAGGGCGAGTCGGTGGTCATCGGAATTCAGAATGCCCTGGGCAGCACGCTGATGACGATCGCCGACATGTCGATCATCACGGCGGAAGTGAAGGTGGATGAGACCGACATTGTGAACGTGCACCTGGGGCAATCGGCGGAAGTTACGATTGACGCCATTCCAAAGAAGATTTTTCACGGCAAAGTTTCGGAGATTGGAGATAACGCGATCGTGCGTTCGAGCGGGGTATCGACCTCGCAGTCGGCAACGGCCAGCGAAGAAGCCAAAGATTTCAAGGTGGTGGTGACTCTGACCGACCCGCCGACGGACTTGCGCCCTGGCCTTTCGACCACCGCCAAGATTACGACCGCGACTCGCGGCGGCGTATTGGCGTTGCCCATACAGGCGTTGACCCTGCGCACCAAGGATCAGATTGAGCAACAGAATAATCCGCCGGGTTCGGTGCATGCCGCGGCACCCGCGCTTAAAGAAGTCGCATCCAAGGGCAAGAAAGAGGATGACGTGCAAGGGGTCTTCGTCGTCCGCAATAAAAAGGCGATTTTCGTTCCGGTTACTACTGGAATTACCGGCACTACCGATATTGAAGTAATCGACGGCCTGAAAGAGGGGGACGAGGTCATTACCGGGAGTTATAAGGTCTTGCGCAGTCTGCGGCCCGGTAGCAGCGTGAAGATCGACAATACGGTCCCCAAGAAAGAAGACGAAGAATCATAACCTTCGGCGGGTTGGCACGTCCAAGGGGAAAGCCTGCAGGGTCTCGAAAGACAGAGTGAGCGACGATAGAGTGAGCAACGACCAGGAGAAAACGATGGCAACCGCCGAAGTAATCAGCATGCCCACCACCGCGAATCTGGCACCGCCCGAATCCTGCATGATTGCGGCGGAGGATCTCTGGAAGACTTACGACATGGGGTCGGAGCAGCAGGTGCATGCTCTGCGCGGCATCAATCTGCGCATCCAGCGCAACGAATACGTCGCCATCATGGGGCCGTCGGGCTCGGGCAAATCGACCTTGATGAACCTGATTGGCTGCCTCGACACGCCTTCCAAAGGCAAGTACTGGCTCAACAGCCAACTGGTCAGCGAACTCGACGACGACGAACTGGCGCGCATCCGCAACAAGGAAATTGGATTCGTCTTCCAGACTTTCAACCTTTTGGCCCGGGCCACGGCCCTGCACAACGTGGAACTGCCGCTGATCTACGCCGGCATTCCCACCGAGGAACGGATGGAGCGCGCCAAGGCCTCGCTGGCAGCCGTAGGCATGGAAAAACGCATGAGCCACAAGCCGAATGAGCTCTCCGGCGGTCAGAGGCAGCGTGTCGCGATTGCACGCGCCCTAGTGAACAAGCCATCGATCATCCTGGCGGACGAACCCACCGGCAATCTGGACTCGCAGACCGGCATCGAGATCATGGCTCTGTTTGACCGTCTACAGGCGGAAGGTAACACCATCATTCTGGTGACCCACGAAGGCGACATCGCCGAGTATGCCCACCGCGTCATCCACATCAAGGACGGCGTCATCGCCAGCGACGAAAGCAAGGGCCCTGGGCATCGCAACTGAGACATCGCAACTAAGTCACCGCAACTAAGCAGCGTTTAAGTGAGACTTGCGCCCAGCCTGACGGCTCGGCGTATTACTTGTGGCTTCCCCTTCGCGAGCTATCTCCCAAACCGCCGCACGCTGTAGGAAATCGGCAGACCGACCACGATCATATGCACGCCCAGTCCCAAAAGCACGTCGTGCAGTTCGTAAGGGCCCCGGGCGTGAAGTGCGGAGAGCGGCAGGACGATATAGCTCATCACCAACTCCACCGCCATACCAAAAAACAAACCGCATACCAGCGGGTGCTCCAGTAAGAAAGTCAGCCTGCGGCTGGCCGCGTAGTAGATCGCTGTTGCCGAGCAGGCGATGAAAAAATGCAGCAGGATTCCCAAAATATAGGTGGCTGTCCCGCCTTGTAATGCGGACTGCCCGAGCAGTCCCGCGGCAATCACCAGCGGCACTTTCCGTCCGAATAGAGTTAGCGCCTGGGTTAAATCGAGAATCCCGGCAATCAAGCCGCCGGCTGCGCTTGCGCGGAGTGCACTGTTTTTTCTGGTTGGACCGGGCGAGGAATCTGCTGGCATGCGGAATCTCCCGTTTCTGTTTTCCGTTTTCGTTTTTCTTGCTTCCTGATCTGTTTGGACGTGATCTGAGGCAAAAGATCATCACGAAAAGCTTGGCGAGCCGAGAGCGGCAACCTCAGGAGCGGGCTGGGCTTCCGCTGTGGGCGCTTCGGCTACCACCACTCGGTCTCTGCCTTCCCGCTTGGCGCGGTAGAGGGCGGCGTCGGCCGCCTCGATCAACTCTTTGCGGGATGTGCCGTGCTGCGGAAGTTCCGCCACGCCGATGGAAACCGTAACCATTCCGAGCGACTGGCCCTGGTGCAGAACTGGCAACTCGCGCAGCTTCGATCGGATGCGGTCGGCCCGCGCCTGCGTGACTTTCAGATCCGCGACGGGAAGAATCACGATAAACTCCTCGCCCCCGAAGCGGCAGACAATATCCTCGGCGCGTACGCTTTTTAACAGGAAGGCTGCGGATTCGCGCAATATGGTGTCGCCGGCGTCATGGCCATAGGTATCGTTGAAATTCTTGAAATGGTCGAGATCGAGCATAAGAACACCCAGGCCCTGATCGGCGCGCACTGCCCGCAGGGTTTCCCGCTCCAGCATCTCTTCCATGTAGCGGCGATTGTAGAGACCGGTCAGCGGATCGCGGATCGCCTGATCGCGCAGAGCTTCGTTGGCTTCCATGAGCGCGGCGATATTCTCCTTTACTTGTTCCTCCAATACCTGCTGGTGGAGCATCTGGTCATTGATGTCGGTGCAGGCCCCGAACCACTTCACGATGACGCCCGCTGTATCCCGCATAGGAGTGGCACGCACCAGGTGCCAGCGGTAGCCTCCGGCCACGCTGCGCAGGCGATACTCCATCTCGAATGGGTTGCCGCTGTGCTGGGCATTCTCCCAATTCTGCAAGCACACGGGCCGGTCGTCAGGATGCAGCGCATCGGGCCATCCCCACCCCAGGGTCTGCTTTTCCGTGAGGCCGGTGAGTTGATACCAGCGCTGATTGCAGTAGTCGACGCCACCCTCGGGAAGCGCCGTCCAGACGATCTGCGGAATCGCCTCGGCCAGAAGGCGGAAGCGAGCTTCTCCGTCGCGCGCGGCGGTCACAAGGCCAGCGCGATTGAAGGCCGCGTAAATAGTGGCCGCCGCAAGTGCAATCGAAAGCGCTGCCAACCAGTATTCGGAGCTTCCCTGAAGCATCACTGTGTATTGCACTCCTCGCGCGCCACCACGCACGGTTTTCCCACCTTCGGGTGTTGCTGCAATGACTATCGGCAGGGCTGGATTGTTTGAGTATTAGAATTCGCAGAGAATCTGTCGCCCGGAAACGAAGGCTCGATAAGCGAAAGGGATGGGAAGGAACGGACCCAGAAGAGACAAAAAGACGTAGCGGAGCTACGTCTTTACGGGAAAATCTGCGGAATATTCTACGGAGTGGTGCTGACCGGCTTCACTGCGGCCGTGTCGGAAGGCTGAGCCGGGCCGGCGACGAAGAAATTATGGTCGTACATGTTGCGGTAGATACGGCCGGCAATCTCGGCAGCCTTGGGACCAAAAGTGGGGCGACCGCCCTGCAGGAAGACAACGACCACGACGCGTCCCACGCTGGTGTTGGCATAGGAGGCAAACCAGCCGAAGCGGGTTCCGGCGTGCGAACAGGTTCCGGTCTTGCCTAGAATTTCCTCTTCGTTGAAGTTGAGGCGCAGGCTGCGGGCAGTACCGTATTGCACGGCTCCCGCCATGCCGTCGGATATTTCGGGAATCACCGGAGCGATGTCGAGTTGCCGCTTCACGCGCGGCTGAAACCCGGCTACCTCCTCGGGAGACGTCGGGTGCTGCAGATAGTAGAGCGTGCCGCCGTTGGCGATGGCCGAAACCATCGCGCCCAGTTGCAGCGGGGTCATGGAAACGCCTTCGCCGAAGGAGCACATCTTGCCTACGCCGCCCAGCTTGGCGGGGATAACTTCATCGGGATAGGTGCCCAGCTGCTCGCCGGGAATATCGTAGCCGGCAAGCTCGCCCAGTCCGTATTGGTGAGCGTAGTACGCAACTTTTTCAAATCCGAGCTTGCTGCCAACGGCCTCGAAATAAGCGTTGTTGGAGTGGGCAAGCGCTTCGGTGAGGTTCATGCGGCTGCGGCCGCCAAGAGAAACTTGAGTCTCTCTTGAAATCAGGCCTTCGCTCAATGCGGCGAGTGCGACGGAAAGTTTAATGGTCGAGCAGGGCTGCGCGCCGCTGGAAAGCGCCAGTTTCTGGTTCACCATGGCAAGAACGCGTCCACTGGTCGGTTCGATCGCGACCACAGTGCCGTTCATGTTGCCCAGCGCGTCGATGGCGGCCTGGCGTACGACTGGATCTTCGCCGGTAGTGATGTCGCCGGTGGTAATGTCTTCCGCGAAGGAACTCATGTAAAAGCGCTCATAGGAGCGACGGCGGCGCGTGGTGGCTGAAACTGAAGTGGCTCTTATCGAAGCTGCACCAGCCGAAGTTGCACGGGCCGAAGTCGCACCGACCGTGGTTCGCGCGTGTGCCAGATGGTGCAGGCGACGCCGGGTATGCTGGCTCTCACTGATTTTCGAGGACGGCGATTTCTTGGCCTGGGTATGCGTGGAGGTGTTGATGTGCGCGGCCCAGCTCACACCCGCCAGCGGCAGACTGATGATGCAAGCTACCAAACCAGCTGGCAGAAATGCGACGAATCGACGAAGAAAGCTCGTTCCCTTGGACATCTTGTTAATTTCACTCCCCGAACGCTTATGGATACTTCGATGCACGCAGGCTGCCAGCGCACGGTAACCGGCCAGAATCACTCGACTGCGCTGATAGTACGAGACTTATCCAACTCTGGCAACGGAAAAATTCGGATCGCCGGAAACATTATTTTCGATTTAACCCATTGCGGGACAGGCACATACAGAGAGATTACGTCCATTCATCCCCCTTCGGTAACCTGTTACTACGTTACTGCAAAGGTACGGGCCGTGTGCAAGGTTTTTCTGCCACGAGAGGCAGCGCTGGTCGTTCGTCAGTGATTAGTGGTCAGTGGTCAGTGATCAGTGGTCGGTTGTCAGTGGTCAGTGGTCAGTGGTTAGTGGTTAGTACCTGAAACCAACGAGCAATGATCAACGATCAACGACGCGTTCTACATGACTTCATTGCGCTTGCGTAGGAACGCGGGGACATCGAGATCGTCCGGTTCGAAGTTGTTCACCATGTTTGTGAGCACGCTGCCGTGCAGATTATCGCGCATGCTGTCGAGCGAAATCACGTCGGCGGCTGCGCGCTCTGGCACGTAGGCTAACGCGACTGGAGCGGCGTCATCTGGATAGCCGCGGTCATTCGTCCCGCAGTCATTCATCATGCTGTGCTCGAAAGGGGCTGGCTCGGATGACATGATGTGCTCGGGTTCATTTTGAGGACGGCGCGGGCCGGAACCGTCGGGGAAATCCATGGGATCGGCATTCTCGTGATTCATCGCAGCGGCATGGCTAGATGAGAACGAAGCGTGCGTCTCCAGCGGACGCTGCCGCGCCGGCCTCGCTTCTCGGAATCCGGTTGCAATGACCGTGATCTTTACTGCGTCCTTCATCTTCTCATCCATGACCGCGCCGAAAATAATGTTGGCGTCTTCGTGCGCCGCGCTCTGGATGATCGAACAGGCCTGCTGCACTTCGGCCAGCTTCAGCGACGACGAGCCGGTAATGTTGATCAGAATGCCGCGTGCCCCGTCGATCGCGCCGGCTTCGAGCAGAGGGGATGCAATGGCCTTCTGCGCGGCTTCGATGGTGCGTTTCGCGCCGCTGGCCGACGCCGTGCCCATGACGGCGTATCCCATGCCGGCCATGATGGTTTTCACGTCGGCGAAGTCGCGGTTGATGATGCCGGGGATGGTGATGATGTCGGAAATTCCCTGCACTCCCTGGCGAAGTATGTCGTCGGCAATGCGGAAAGACTCGAAGAAGCCGGCGTCCTCGGCGACCGCGAGAAGCTTTTCGTTCGGGATAACGATGGTGGTGTCGACCGACTCCATGAGTTCGGCGATGCCGCGCTCGGCCTGCGCCATGCGGCGTTTGCCTTCGAACGAAAACGGCTTGGTGACGACCGCGACCGTGAGCGCGCCCATCTCGACCGCCAGCGACGCGATGATGGGAGCGGCTCCCGTGCCTGTGCCGCCGCCCAGGCCGGTGGTGACAAACACCATGTCGGCGCCTTCGAGAGCTTCGATAATCTTGTCGGAATCTTCAAGGGCGGCCTTGCGGCCGACCTCGGGATTCGCGCCCGCGCCCAGGCCGTTAGTCAGCTTCACACCGAGTTGCAACTTCACCGGGGCGTGCGACATGCGCAGCGCCTGCAGGTCAGTGTTAGCGACGATGAATTCGATGCCCTCGACGCCGGCATCGATCATGCGGTTGACCGCGTTGCCGCCGCCGCCGCCCACGCCGATGACTTTAATTTTGGCGTCGTTACGGGCCTCTTCGTTAAAGCTGATGCGAATGCTGGAATCTTTTGTCATAGTGTCCCCTGTCGAAAATCTAGTCGTCGGTGATCAGTGATCAGTGGTCAGTGGCTAGTGGCCAGTTCAAATCAAACGCTTCTTACTGGCCGCTGATCACTCGCCACTGGCCCCTGTTCTTACGCCCCTTTACCCACCAACAGCTCTTTCAATCTCGTTCCCCAACGATCCTGCTGCAAGCCGCGCGCGACTCGCGCTCGCTGGCCGTAGTTCACCATGCCCAGCACAGTCGCGAACTCGGGCTCGGATAACGTTGACGGCATCCTGGCCAGCGGTGCGGGCCACGAGAGGCGCACCGAGCGACGTAGAGCCGATTCCGCCACGTCGAAGATCCCAGGCAGCCGCGACGCTCCTCCGGTGAGCACAACGCCGGCGATGCAGACGTCGTACATGCCGCTCTGGCGCAGGCTCTCGCGCATCAGTTCGAACAATTCGCGCGCGCGTGGCTCGAGAATCTCAGCGACCAGTCGCTGCGGCAACAATCGCGACGGGCGGTCGCCGACCGACGGCACTTCGACTTCGTTCCCTTCTGGAATGAGCGTAACGATCGCGTTGCCATAAATCTTCTTGATCTTTTCCGCCTCGGCGAGCGGCGTGCATAGGCCCACGGAAAGATCGCTGGTGAAATGGTCGCCGCCTACCGGAATCACTCCCGTATACGCGACCGCGCCTTGCTGAAACACAATCAGCTCCGTCGAGCCCGCGCCAATGTCGGCCAGGCATACACCCAGTTCACGCTCGTCATTGCGCAGCACCGAATCGGCGGCTGCCAACGGTTCGAAGACCGTGTCGTCGACGTGCACTCCAGCTCGGTTGACCGCGGTAATCACGTTCTGCGTCGCGCTGGTTGCGGCCGTCACCATGTGGACGCGTACTTCGAGGCGCGCCGCCATCATGCCCAGCGGGTCGTGTACTCCGGCCTGCTCGTCGAGAATGAATTCCTGCGGCAACAGATGCAGAATCTCTCGATCGGCTGGCAGCGGGATAGCGCGCGCCCGGTCGACGGCCTGCTTGATTTCGTCGCGTCCAATTTCACGCGGACGCGTACCCAGGCTGATGCCGCCATGACTGTTGACGCCACGCACGTGCGCTCCGCCCAGTCCAACAATGGCGTGCTCGACCGCAGCTCCGGCAATGTCTTCAGCGGCCTCGACAGCCTTCTGAATCGCCTGTACGGCTTTGTCGAGTTCAACGATGACGCCCTTGCGCGAGCCGCGCGACTCGGCCACGCCGTGCCCGCGATAGCGCAGGCCGCCGTCGGTCAACTCCGCCATCAGTGCGCAGGTCTTGGAGCTGCCCACGTCGATGGCGGTAAGAAAATTCCCCTGCTGGTTTCCCATCGCTTATGAATCCCTCGTTACGACTTTAAGATCACAAATCAAGATCACATTAAGATCGCAAACTAATTCGAACTCGTGTTCGCCGGCGGTTTCGCAATCGCCGCACTCGGTTTCGGAGTCGACGTGTGCGCTACCTTAGCGGGCAGAGCAGACGCCGCTGCCGGCGCGTGCTTCGTCTCTCCCGATTTCTGGGCTGGCGCCGGCGCAGCTTTCGCTACAACTTTTTTCGGACTGGCCGCGTGGCCCTTCTTCTTACTAACTTTTGTTGTGGCTGGCTTTTTCGCGTCCGCCGACTTGGGATCGAGTTTTTTCTCGGTCAGCTCAAACGCTGGCTTGGGCAGAGTCCGGTCGTGTGGATTCATGGGCGTGGTGAGCGCCGCCGGTTTCACGCCAGCGGCCTTCTGGCCTGCGGCCGCTTTCACAATGCTCGGCTGGGCGATGCTCGATTTAACGATGCCCGTTTTGACGGTGCTCAGTTTCACCGGGTTCGGTTTCTCCGCACTCGGCTTGACCAGGTCCGGATTGACGATCACTTGATTCTCGTAGCGCAGGCTCACCGACTCCAGCTTCTGGAATTGCTGCCGCCACTGCTGCACGTGGCTCACGTAGGTCTGGTAGCGCTTCAGATAATCCGAGGCGCCCAGTTCGACCAGCACGTCGCCGGCAGAGTCGTTCACCCGGACTTTCAAGTTTTCGAGATCGGAGAGATCCACTTCGCTCAGTTCCTGCGAGTAGCGGGCGCCTCCGGAATCGAGTTCCTGCACCAGTTCGTTGTAGGCCTTCATGCGTGGCGCGCGCGTGGAGAGCGGCTCGCCGGGATTCATTCCCAGAATGACGGGGAAAGAATATTTGTGCTTCTGCGGCAACTCCATCAAAGTTCCGCCGGCATCGATCAGGGAAATTCTCGAGCCCACGCGGGCAAATGCCACCGGCGCGCGTTCCTGGATCTCGACCCTCAGGCGGTTGGGCACAAAGCGCATTACGCTGGCTGACTCCACCCACGGAATCTGTTCCAGCTGCGCCTTCTGCTGATCGAGCGGGACGAAGAAAATATTGCGTCCGATATCGGCGCCCATCACTTCCATGATTTGCGCTTTAGTGACATTTTGCATTCCGCTGACGTCAATGTTGTCGCTCGACTCCACGCGAAAGCGCCAGGAGTGCTCTCCGTATTCGTACAAAGCGGCGGCGGCAATGGCGGCGACACAGAGAATTGCGGCCGCGATCGACGCCCACAACAGTCGGCTGGCAGTCTTCTTGGGAAGTGAACTGCGGCGGGCGGAAACACGCTTTTGCCCGCGCAGAAAGGGTGATTCCTCGTCGGCATCCAGGTCGACCAGACGGGCGTCGTCCAGTTCGGCGCGACCGGACTGAGAGTAAGGGGATTCGGTGCGAGCGGAACTTGTCCGAGCGGATTCCGTCCGAGCGGATTCGAGCCGGGAATGCTCGGCGCCGGGTGGGTACAACTCCTCCTGCAAGATGGTGCCGCTGGATTTCCGCGCCATCAGTTCAGGTCAGTTGTCGTGAGGAATCGCTGAGCTTTTTCAATATAGCTGCATTTCTCGAATTGAGATAGATGAAAAAATGGTTCTTTTGCACAGGCAGGAACCCGGTTGAACACGGAGCCTTTCGTCCCCGGAGGATGAAGGCAAAAATCAAGATTCTGCTTGGCTAACCCGGCCTAATCTGCTACCGTTTCCGGCCTATGCCCGACGGCGAGCACGGATGAATACAGGAAGTCAAGAGTCGCCGTTGCCGAGGAGCTGACACATGGAAACTGCAATCGGAGTATTCGCGTCACGGGATCATGCCGAAAAAGCGGTTAAGGAATTGCGGGAGCAGGGTGTGCCGGAAGAGTCTATGGTTTTCTTGACCCGGTCTGAGACCGAGGCCAAAACCATAGCGAAAGAGTTCGGGACATATGTAGGAGGTTTTGTGGGAGGAGCGGCCGGGATGACGACCGGAGTGGTAGCCGCGTCGCTGCTTCTTCCCGGGGTTGGAACGGTATTTGCGCTGGGGTTTGGCGCGGCTGCGCTGCTCGGGCTGGCAGGCGCGGGTGCGGGCGGTAAGGCGGGCGCGGCGGCAGTGAACGACAAAGACGCACCGCAGCCGACCTCCGCTGAAAAGTCTGCTGAGGACATTGCGTTCTTCCGGGAAGTACTGAAGGAAGGGCGTTCGCTGATTCTGGTTCGCACCGAGTCGCAGCAACTGGCGACTTCAGCCTGCGCGGTCCTTGACCGGCTCGGATTCGGCATGGAACGTCGGACTCCGGTCAAGATGCAGACGACCACCCGGCACGTGGGCGACGTTGCCGTTCTCGACATCAGCGGCAGAATCACACTGGGCGAAGGCAACGTGATGCTTCGCGAGATCGTTCGCGAGCTCGCAGATCAGGGGCACAGGAAGATCGTTCTGAACCTGGGTGAAGTGGAGTATGTCGACAGCTCAGGAATCGGAGAGTTGGTGAAGACTCACACAACCATTCGGAATCAGGGCGGGCAGCTGAGGCTCATCAACCTGAACAAACGAATCCACGACCTGCTGGAGATGACGAAGTTATCCGCCGTGTTCGATATTGAGAAGGACGAGGCGGGCGCCATTCGATCCCTGGCAGACGCACCTTCAAAAGCCGTGGCCTGAGCGCAGGAAGTTTCGCAAGCGGTGCGATTTATCGCCGCCCGCTGTTTGGGGCGGCGTTTCTTTTTCCACGACGAATACAACGACTAAGTGGTTCACCCAGACTGTTGTCGGAAAACAGCGATCTCACTCGTGGACCTGCGCACTGAGCCGGCAAACCACGGGAGCCTGGATCTTACTGATTTGGACCGACCCGATTTTGATCGCTCTGAAAGACACCGGCGTGAAGTTTGCAGTCGCAGTTCGGAAGTGAGCCATCCGCGTCGCCACCTGAACGCGGATTTGGTTTTCGAGCCGAGTCCGATTCACATCGAGCCGCGCCAGTTGAGCCTTTTGCAATGCTGACATAGCCTCGAGATGGTCAAATTCCGTATGGTCGAAGCTAGCTACGTCAGATCTGTGTTGGTCAGATCGAGCTTTGAACCGAGAGACTCTGATTTGCGCTCGTTCCAGGGCCGCCGCCCAAGGGCAGGAAGGGGTTTCCGTCCGGGCCGTCAGTAGCCGCGCCTCGGAGAGGAACTCGTCGGCGTGGCCTGTGGCCAAATCCAGCATTGCGGCCGAGCGATGCTCGACCTGGTAGGAAATCTGACCCACCAGCTCGTGTACCCTCTGCAGGCCGCCGTCGTGATAGCCGGCGTTCAGCCCAGCTGCCAGAACCGCGGCAACCAGCCATCCCCATGCTTGCGTCATTTTCACATTCATTATCTGAAACCCCGTATGGCTGATAGACGAGGAGCCGTTCAATCCGTTAGCACGGGAGTCCGTTAGCAAGGGAAGATTGAGACCGGCGCGTCGAAAGCCCGGGTTGACCGTAAATGAGAGCTACAGCGATATTGCACAAACTAGCGCAATGGCGGGGAGAAATCGGTCAGAGCAAGATAGGTGGAGTCGACTTTTTCCACGAGTTTGCCGTTCGCTTCGGATTTATCGCGAACACTCTTCCACTCCGGATCGTCCTGGAACGACTTCCAGTTCGCGGTTGCCGCCTCGCGGCTGGGGTGGAGGAGAATATAAACCAGGGTGTCGTTCTTCTGGGGCTCGTCCACAGGCGTCCAGTACGCGATGCTCTTCATTCCGTGACGGTCAAACAGTTTGACGGTGTGTTCGCGGAAGCGAGCCAGAAGTTCTGCCAGTTTTCCCGGGGCTGCGTGATAGACGCGCAGTTCGTAGACCGCCGTCGCGGCGGTGGCGGGATTGGCCTTGTCTTGCTGAGCAGCGGCCCAAAGGGCTGCCGGAAAGAATGGCATCGCAGGAAGCGCCTGGAGTATGGTTCGTCTTTTCACGGCGGGAATTTTAGCAGAAGTGGCGATGGCGATCACAGATCATAGGTTAGCCTTCCCGCTCTTTCAGCTTGTCCAGAATCATCGGCCCGAACTGCGAGACACTACCCGCGCCCAGGGTCAGAATCATGTCACCGTCGCACGCGACCGTTGCGGCTGCATTCACGGCATCGGCGAATGAGCGCGAATATTGGGCATGCTTCCCGCTTTTCTCGCGGATGCGCTGCACCAGGATTTCTCCGGTGATGCCTTCGATGGGCTTCTCGCTCGCGGCGTAAATGTCGAGCACGAACAGCGAATCGGCGTCAGCGAAGGCGGTCGAGAATTCTTCCATCAGATCGCGCGTGCGCGTGTAACGATGCGGCTGGAAGATAACGTGAACCTTGCCGAAACCGCACTGCCGCGCCGCGGCCAGCGTGGCCTTGATCTCGGTGGGATGGTGGCCGTAATCGTCAATCACGCTCACGCCCGCGGCGCGTCCGCGCAACTGGAAGCGCCGGTCGACGCCGCGGAACTGGTCGAGCGCCGTCCGGATCGCCTCAACGCCAACGTCCAGCCCGATGCCCACGGCAACCGCCGCGGTCGCGTTCAGAACGTTGTGCACGCCGGGCACATGCAACGTGAACTCGCCCAGGTCGAGCCCACGATAACGCACGCGAAACCGATTCAGCGGGTGCCCCATCCTTGTCTCTGCGTCTTTTGCAGCGACGGGGTGGCGGGTTTGTTCTTTACTGGGCAGCGGCTCCAACAGCTTGATCAGAAAGTCCGACCCACGCTTGGTCCCATAAGTCACGGTTCGCCGCTGCACCTCGGACAACAGGCGTCGCAGCAGCGGATCATCGTTACAGGCGACGATCATCCCGTAGAACGGCACGCGGTCCATGAAGTCGAGAAACGTTTTCTTCACATCGCGCATGTTGCGGTAACAATCCATGTGTTCGCGGTCGATGTTGGTGACGACAGAAAGTATGGGGGATAATTTAAGAAAGCTGCGGTCGCTCTCGTCGGCCTCGGCTACCAGATACTGCGATTTCCCGAGGCGCGCATTCGATCCCATGGCGTCGACGCGGCCTCCGACCACCACCGTGGGATCAAGGCCGCCCGCTGCCAGCACTGCCGCTACCATTGAAGTCGTGGTCGTCTTGCCATGCATGCCGGCGATGGCGATGCCATATTTCAGCCGCATCAACTCCGCCAGCATTTCTGCTCGTTGAATGACGGGAATGTGCAGTCGGTGCGCTTCGGTAACTTCGGGATTCTCGGTCGCGATCGCGGAACTGGTAACGACCACCTCGGCGCCGGCAATATTTTCCGCGCGATGCCCTTCAGAAACAGTCGCGCCGAGCCCTGCCAGCCGCTGCGTGACGGAAGAATTCTTCAGGTCGGAACCGGAAACCTTGTAGCCAAGGTTGAGCAGCACTTCGGCAATGCCGCTCATGCCGATGCCGCCGATGCCCACGAAATGAATGCGCTGAATTTTGGCGAACATAAAATCAAGTCGTCAGTTGCGGCTGACCAGCTACGCCGAACTCGATGCCAATGTCCATTCCATCTCGCCTTTCAGATCTCGGAAGCACTGCGGGCATATCCAATGGTAATTGTCCTTCGTCGTGTACCCCTCGGACAGTGCACCAGGCGCCGATTCCACGAATTTTGCCCAACAGCATACGCAGTGCTCATGATCCCATTTATCGCTCGGGGCAAGATATTCCTTTAGGGTCAGAACGGCTCCGCGCGTGTGCTTGCCATTGTCAACGCGCCAGTCTGTCATCGGGAGATCTCCGTCTTACATTTCGGGTTCTTCCAAACCTGCCACTCGCGCCGCCATCGCGGCAATATCGCGCGCGGCGTTGGGATGCGCCAACTCGCGCGCGGCCTGGCTCATCTGCTGCAGGCGCTGTGAGTCTTGAAGAAGTGCGGCGATGGTCTCCGCCAGCCAGACTCCTTCCAGCTTCGATTCCTCAACGACTACGGCAGCCCCGTGCCGCGCCAGCGCTTCCGCGTTCACGCGTTGATGATCGTCGGCCGCGCGCGGGAACGGAACAAACACGGCCGGCTTCCCTGCCGCCGCGATTTCCGCGACCGTGCTCGCACCCGAGCGGCACACTACGAGATCGGCGCGGGCAAAAGCCGCCGGCATGTCTTCGATGAATTTGAAAACTTCGGCGGACTCACCGGAAGATGTATACGCCGCCAGCGCGTCATTATAGTCACGCTCGCCCGTCTGGTGAATGATGTGAATGCCAGGCGCCTCGCGCTGCAACACCGGCAGGCAGCGAATCATGGCCTCGTTGATGGCGTGCGCGCCCTGGCTTCCCCCGAACACGAGCAGGGTCGGCGTGCCTCCGCGCTTGGGGGCGATCTCGAAAAATGCCTGGCGCACTGGCACTCCGGTGACTTCAGCGTGGCGAAAATATTTCGCCGTTTCCTCGAAGTGCACAGCCGCGCCTGAAACAAGGCGCGCGACCATCCGGTTGGCGAACCCGGGCACCACATTCGGCTCGAAGGCCAGCGTTGGAATATGCTTGACCACCGCCGCCAGCATCGCCGGACCGGAAGCATATCCGCCCACGCCAATGACTACGTCTGGCGCAAACTCGTTGAGCATGCCGCTCGCGTCCCAAACGGCGCGCGGCAGGTCGAACGCCGTCTTCAGCCGCGTCATCAGGCTGACATTTTTCAAGGCGCCCACGCGTACCAGTTGCAGAGGGAATCCCGCGGCCGGGACGAGTCGGTTCTCAATGCCGCGCGCCGTGCCGATGAAAAGGCATTCCGCGTCGTAGCTTTTCTTCAGTTGATTGGCAATGGCCAGCGCCGGAATCACGTGCCCGCCCGTTCCGCCGCCCGCCAGAATTGCGCGCATGAAGTGACTATATAAGGAATTGAACCATTGACACATTGATTCAGTGAGTCAATGTCTCAATGATTCAATGGTTTCACTCCGCCTGCTTGGTGATGTTCAGCAGCACGCCAACACACGCCAGCGTCACGAATAACGACGATCCTCCATACGACACCAGCGGCAGCGGAATCCCTTTGGTCGGCATCATGCCCAGCACCACGCTGATGTTGATGAAGGCCTGCATCACCACCATGCTGGTGATGCCGACGGCGAGATAGCGCCCGAAGAGATCTTCCGTGCGCCACGAAGCTCGCATGCCGCGCCATAGAAAGATGGCGAACAACATGACCACGAGCAGAGCACCGACCAGGCCCAGTTCCTCGGCGGTCACGGCGAAGATGAAATCCGTGTGCGGCTCCGGCAAGTAGAACAGCTTTTGCTTGCCTTCCATCAGGCCAGTGCCGGTCACGCCACCCGTGCCCACGGCAATCAGCGACTGAATGATGTGGAAGCCGGTCTTCTGGCTGTCAGCATAGGGATTCAGAAAAGCCAGAATGCGTGCCCGCCGAAAGGCGACGTGAAAAATCAGAAAATACAGCGGCACCAGCGATCCTGCAAACGCGTAGACGAAATACCGCATTCGCATTCCGGCGACATAGAGGATGCAGGCTGCGATTCCCGCGCAGGCGATGGCCGTACCGAGATCCGGTTCAAGCACGATCAGCCCCAGGCAAACGACGACCGGCGCGGCCGCGGGGAGAAGCGTGTTGCGCACGTCGTCCATGGCGTTGACCCGGCTGTCGTTATTGCGGCTATCGTTATTCCGGCTGTCGTTCTTCCGGCTATCACTGCTCCGGCTCTGCAGAAAATAAGCAAGAAACAGAATCAACACCGGCTTGGCCAGTTCCGAGGGCTGGAACGAGAACCCGCCGGCGTGAATCCATCGATGCGTATTGTGCGAGCGGTCGAGAAAGAAAACGGAGATCAGCAAGAGCGTCGTGAGCCCCATCACCGAAAACACCAGCGCGGGATGCTGGTAGCGGCGATAATCCACGCGCATGGTCACGACCATGGCGGCGAGCCCTGCCAGTGCCCAAATCAACTGCTTCGAAAGAAATGCGTACTCCGACCCAAAGCGCTCCCGAGCCATGACCGCCGACGCCGAGAACACCATCACCAGGCCGACAAACACCAGCAGCATCGTGACGGTAAACAGCCAGCGATCGACACTCACGCGCTTTGCCATGGGAAGTTCATTTCACCACGGAGCGGCGGAAGATTGCTGATTGTTGATTACTGATTGTTGATTGTTTTGGTTCGCCGGAGCACGCCGACAGGTGTGGGGCCTTACGCCAACCCTCGAACGACGTCTTTGAATATCTTCCCGCGGTGCTCGTAGTCCTTGAACTGATCGAAGCTGGCACAGGCCGGGGCGAGCAGGACCACGTCACCCGGCTGCGCCGCAGCGCTCGCCTTGCGGATGGCGTTCTCCAAGGTCTCCGCATGGAAGACCTCCACACCTTTGATCTGCGATTCGATCTTCGCCGACGCCGCGCCGATCGTGTACACGCGTTTCACTCGCTGGCGCAGCAGATCGTTGAGGACGGTGTAGTCGCTGCCTTTGTCCTTGCCGCCGAGAATCAGGTGGATATTCGCTGGGAACGATTCCAGCGCCTTGATGGTCGCATCCACGTTGGTGGCTTTGGAATCGTTGTAGTAATCGACGCCGCGGACGGTCGCCACAAATTCCAGCCGGTGCTCGACCGCCTTGAAGTCGCGCACGGCCTGGCGAATTTTTTCGGGCGTACAACCCATCAGCACGCTCGCGCACGCGGCCGCCAGCACGTTCTCCAGATTGTGCGCGCCTTTCAGCGGAATCTCGCTGACGAGCATGAGGGTCTGTCGTTCGTTTGGCCCAATGAATACGCTGTCTGCTCCGGAAGACGGCCCGTGCTTCGCGTCCTTCCGCGCATCGCGGAAAATAATCGCCCCATCCCGAACCCACGCGCCTTGCCGCACTTCTTTCTGCCGGCTGAACCAGAAAACTTGCGCCTGCGTTCGTGCCGCCAAGGCTACGCAAGTAGGGTCGTCGGCATTGAGAACCGCGAAGTCACTCGCCTGTTGGTTTTCGAAAATGCGAGCCTTCGCGTCCACGTAGGCTTCCAGCGTCCCATGCCGGTCGAGATGGTCCGGTGTGACGTTCAACACGACCGCAACCTTCGGACGGAAGGTCTGAATCGTTTCCAATTGAAAGCTCGAGACTTCGAGGACGACCACTGTTTCCGGCTGGGCACGCTCCGCCAGAGAAATCGCGGGTGTACCGATGTTGCCGCCGACCAGTGCCGGGAATCCTGCCGCCGTCATGATTTCGCCGGTAAGCGCCGTAGTCGTGGTTTTGCCATTCGATCCGGTAATGGCGACAATCGGCCCCGGCAGAAACTGCGCCGCAAGTTCGATTTCGCCAATCACACTTTCGCCCAACGCACGCGCTTGCACCAGCGGCGGCGCGTCCACAGGCACGCCGGGGCTGACCACGATCAGGTCCTGGCCGTGAAAAGTGCGCTCGCCGTGGCCGCCGGTCTCAACCGTGATGCCGTGGTCGAGCAGCACAGGAATTTCGTTGCGCAGTTCGTCGCCGGACTTGGTATCGGAGACCGTCACCCGCGCCCCGTGCGCCTTCAGAAATAGCGCCGATGCCACACCCGATTTTCCCAGGCCGACCACCAGCACGCGTTTCCCGTTGAGTTCCATCGAAAAAACCTTCTACCGCGAAGGTCGCGAAGTTACACGAAGGGAACACGTTCCCAACGAATTCCTTTGTGAACCTTCGTGTCCTTCGTGGTTCATGGTCCTGGCTCCTACCGCAGTTTCAGCGTGGTCAGCGCGAACAGCGCGAACACCAGCGACGCGATCCAGAAACGCACGATGATCTTCGACTCCGACCAGCCCAGCAATTCGAAATGATGATGCAGTGGCGCCATTTTGAAGATGCGCTTCTTGCGCAGCTTATAGGAGCCGACCTGCAGAATCACTGAAACCGCCTCAATCACGAACACCCCGCCGATGAACGGCAACAGCAACTCTTGCTTGATGATGACCGCCACGGTGCCAATCGCTCCACCCAGCGCCAGTGATCCCACGTCGCCCATGAATACTTCGGCGGGATGCGCGTTGTACCAGAGGAATCCGATCGATGCGCCCACCATTGCTCCGCAAAAAATTGTCAACTCGGCCACTTGTGGGATGCGCGGCATTTCGAGATACGTGGCGAAGGTCGCGTGACCGCTGACATAGGTCAGCACGGTCAACGCCCCCGCTGCAATTACTGTGCAGCCTATGGCTAGACCGTCGAGGCCGTCGGTGAGGTTCACGGCATTGCTGGCGCCGACGATCATGAAGGCCACGAAAGCGATGAAAGGCAAGAATGCCAGGAACCAAAAATGCGGGAAGCGCTCCAGACTCTGCACCACCAGGTCGGGCTGGTACTGTTTGAGAAAAGGAACAACGAGTTTCGTCGAATACATGCCGTAGGTCTGCATCGCGATCAGCGTGGAAGCGATGACGATACTGGCGGCGACCTGCAGCCCTAACTTGGCGCGGCTGGTCAGCCCCAGGTTGCGGCGATGCGACACTTTACTGTAGTCGTCGGCGAACCCAATGGCCGCGAATACGCAGGTAGAGAAAACGGCGATCCATATGAAGCGATTGCTTAGGTCGGCCCAGAGCAGTGTCGGCACTACGATCGCGATTACGATGAGCAATCCGCCCATGGTGGGCGTGCCTGCTTTTTTCTGATGAGCCTTGGGGCCTTCCTCGCGAATGTATTGTCCGATCTGGAAATCGCGCAGGCGTCCGATGACCAGCGGACCCACGATCAGCGCGGTAAACAACGCAGTAAGGCTGGCGAATGCCGTGCGGAAGGTGACGTAGCGAAAGATGCGGAACGGTGCAACGTAGTGTTGCAGCTTGACGAACAACAGCCAGTAGAGCAATCAGCCTCCGTTCACCGGACATCAGCTGTCAGCTATCAGCTGTCAGCTCTAAGCTCTAATCAATTCGCAAGCGGCTTAGCCTCTGCGAGCCGTCCACGTTTCGAGAGCCTTCTCGAGCTTTACGCCGCGCGAAGCCTTCAGCAGGACTACGTCACCATCGCGCGACTCGCGGGCCAGCCATTCGCCGGCTGCTTCTGGCGTGGGCGCGAATTCGGCCGCCGTTCCAGCCTGCCGTGCGCTGTCGACCATCTCCTGCGCCAGCCCACGCACGCCTAGCAGAACATCAATTCTCTTTTCCGCGATATGCTGGCCAGCGGCGCGATGCATCTCCTCCGCCGCGGGCCCGAGCTCGAGCATTTCTCCTGCGACCACAATGCGTCGCCCGGCTTTCATCGCAGCCAGGACGTCGACCATAGCCCGTAACGCCTTCGGATTGGAATTGTAGCAATCGTTGATGACCGTGATGTTACCCAGTTGGACGACCTGCCCGCGTTTGTCGGGCGGGGTAAGAGTCGCCAGCGCGCCCACGGCCTCCGACGGCTTCAGTCCGCGCGCCACGCCCACGGCCACGGCAGCCAAAGCATTCAGGATGTTATGTTCGCCCACCAACGGCAATCGGGCATGCTCGCGATGGCCCGCCATGACAACATCAAACTCCGAGCCCTCGGCGCCCCGCGTCTGTACGTTTTCGGCGCGTACATCAATGTGAACGGCGGCCGTGGCCCCCGAGCCGTAGGTTACAACCTTGCCTTTGAAGTCGCGTCCGAACTGTGAGACGTATTCGTCGTCGGCATTGAGCACGGCCGTGCCGCCCGCGGGCAGCGACTCAATCAATTCGTACTTCGCCCGCGCAATTCCGGCCAGCGAATCGAAAAATTCCAAGTGCACGGGAGCGACATTCGTGACCACGCCGATCTCGGGCTGCGCAATTTTCGCGAGCGCACGAATCTCGCCGGCGTGTGACATGCCCATTTCGATGACCGCGATGTCGTGCTCCGGTTCCAGCTTCAAGAGCATGAGCGGCAGCCCGAAATGATTATTGAAGTTGCCTTCCGACTTGAGCACGCGGAAGCGCACGCCCAGAACGTGCGCAATCGCTTCTTTGGTTGTCGTCTTCCCCGCCGAACCGGTTACGCCCACCAGCGGCTTGCCCCAGACCTTGCGTACCGCGGTCGCCAGCGTTTGCAGAGCAACCAGCGTGTCGTCGACGGGGAGCAGTCGCGCCTTTTTGGGATACCGGTTCAACTGGTCTTTGCGGACGACCGCTGCCACGGCTCCCTTCTCCAGAGCGGCGCTGACGTAGTCGTGGCCGTCGAGCCGTTCGCCTTTGACGGCGAAGAAAAGTTGTCCCGGCCCAATCGTCCGCGAATCGATCGAATAAGCCTGCGCAACTTCCTCGCGAGGAAACTCGCCCGCGGCAGAAATAAACTCGGCGATTTTTGCCAACGTCAGCTTCAAATCCGCTCCCCGCTAAGATCATCAACCACGAAGGGCACGAAGTATCACGAAGGAATTCATTTCGATTTGCTTTCCTTCGTGCACCTTCGTGTCCTTCGTGGTTCCTGAGTTTGGTTCAATCGGAACGACTGTTTCCCGCCGCCTCACCTTCGAACCCGGCCGCCCGCAAGGCCTCGCGGGCCACCGCGACATCGTCAAACGGAAGCGGGCCTTCGCGCGTGACCTGCACCTTTTCGTGACCTTTTCCGGCAAGCAACACAATGTCTCCCGGGCGGGCGTCTGCAATCGCCAACGCAATCGCCTTGCGGCGGTCAACTTCAACGGTATACTTCACGCCCGTTTTCTGCAGCCCTACGATCGAGTCATTGATAATTGCCCGCGGGTCCTCGCTGCGCGGATTATCCGACGTGAGCACCACGAAATCGCTGCCCCGCCCGGCGGCTTCGCCCATCAGCGGACGCTTGGCGCGATCGCGATCGCCTCCGCAGCCGAACACGGTCAGCACTCTAGCATCTTCTCCATCGCGCGCCACGAACTCGCGGGCCAGCGCCGTTAGATTGCGCAAGGCGTCGTCGGTATGCGCGTAATCCACTACCACGGTGAACGGTTGCCCGCAGTCGACGCGCTCAAATCTTCCCGGCACATGCGTCAGCGATTCAACGCCGCCGGCAATCGCCTTCGAATCGCACCCCCGCGCAAAGCATGCGGCCGCTGCCGCCAAGATGTTGTACACATTCACTCGCCCGATCAGCGGAGAGAAAATAGGAATTTTCTCCTGCGGCGTGGCTATGTCGAAACGAGTGCCGTGCGGGTTGATGTCCACATTCTCGGCATGAAAGTCGCCACGCTCCCAACCGTAGGTCAGCACAACCGCGCTGCGCTTACGGCTGAACTCGGCCAGCTTCGCGCCATATTCGTCGTCAAGGTTGGTTACAGCGGCGCGCGGGGCGTCGGTGCCGCAGCCTTCGAAGAGCACGCGTTTCGCGGCGAAGTATTCGTCCATCGTCTTGTGATAGTCGAGGTGATCGCGCGTCAGGTTGGTGAACACGGCGACATTGAAAGGGACGCCGAATACGCGCTGCTGCGCCAGCGCATGCGAGGACACTTCCATCACGGCATCAGTCGCGCCCAGGCCAAGCGCTTCATTGAAAATGCGCGCCAGTTCGAGCGCTTCCGGCGTGGTATGCGGCGCGGGATACACCTTGCCGGCCACGTGATATTCAATCGTCCCAATGAGTGCGCTCTTGCGCCCTGCGGCGGTCAGGATCGACTCGATCAGAAACGCCGTCGTGCTCTTGCCGTTGGTCCCGGTAATTCCAGTGACCGCAAGGCGCTCGGCGGGACGCTTGTAGAAATTCTCGCTCAAGCGCGCCAGAGCGCGCCGTCCCTGGGGCACCAAGGCCCAGGCCACTCCTTCGCGCGGCTTCTCAGCCGCCGAGTCCGTGACTACTGCGACTGCACCCGCCTTAATGGCCGCGTCGATGAAACGGTTCCCGTCCGAGGTCTCGCCGCGCATGGCCACAAACACGCATCCCGGCTTGACCCGGCGCGAATCGTATTCCACGCCACTAACGCTGGGGTCTCCGCTCTGAGCCAGAACCTCGGCGCCATCCAGAAGATGTTTGAAGGTCATTGCTCAGAATTATAGGCCACACGCGCAAAGGCAAATATTGATTGCTGATTTTTGATTGCTGATTGAAAGCGGGCGGCGGCGGCGTCAAGGTTTTCAATCAGCAATCAAAAATCAACCATCAGCAATTGCCTCCCAGCTCATTACCTCCGTCATGTTCCAGTCATCGCGTTCCCGCGCTACATTATTTTCATGAGCACCGGTACCGGTTCCGCCAAATACAAATGCGCGCAGTGCGAACAGCCTGAAAGTTCGTGTGAGTGCGAAAAGTTCTGCTGCCTCTGCCAGTCGGTAATCGACATCCGTCTCTGCACCGACGGCCTCTTCTACTGCGAGCCCTGCCGCACGGCCTGCGACTACAAGGCCGCCGACTAGCACGCGGCCGCTGGGAAAGTAACTTCGCTTCTGCCTCGCATCGAGTCCCGCTTTTGCCCTCACATCTTGTTGACCATCTCTTGTTGATCAAATCTTGATCCTCAAAATTTGGCAGGACCCGCCTTTTGAGGGAGAATAGTTCGTTTGGCTTTTTGCGACTCTTTATTCGGTCTCATCGAAGGAGCTCCCCGATGGCTACCACAATGCACGTCAGCGACATCGCCGACTTGTTGAGCGAGGGCCGGACGCACTTTAATCTTTCTCCGGCTCTGCTGGTGGAGCACTCCATCCGGCGCAACGAAGCGAAGCTGGCGGCCAACGGATCCCTCGTCGGATACACCAATCGCACCGGCCGCTCTCCCAAAGACAAGTTCATCGTCAAAGATGAAACCACCGCCCACACCGTCAACTGGGGCGCGGTAAACCAGCCCTTTGAGCCCGAGAAATTTGATGCGCTTTACGAGCGGGTCATCGAGCACTTGCGGGGGCGGGAACTTTTTGTGCAGGATCTTTTCTGCGGCGCCGATCCCGCCTACCGCCTGCCGGTTCGCATCGTCAACGAATACGCCTGGCACAACCTCTTCGTGCGGCAATTATTCCTGCGTCCGACTGCGGAGGAACTCAAGACTCATCATCCGCGATTCACCGTGATCGCGGCTCCGGAGTTCCAAGGCGATCCCAGGCGCGACGGCGTGGCGTCTGAGGTTTTCGTTCTCATCAACTTCACCCGACGCACCGTGCTCATCGGCGGAACTTCCTACGCCGGCGAGATGAAGAAATCGATCTTCAGCATCATGAATTTCCTGCTGCCGCCCCGCGACGTGTTCCCTATGCACTGTTCAGCCAACGTTGGACACAACGGCGTGAGCGCACTGTTTTTCGGGCTATCGGGCACTGGCAAGACCACGCTGTCGGCCGATCCCTCGCGCGACCTGATCGGCGACGACGAGCACGGCTGGAGCGCCAACGGCATCTTTAATTTTGAAGGCGGATGCTACGCCAAGTGCATCAAACTCTCGCAGAAAAACGAACCGCAGATCTGGAACGCGCTGCGTTTCGGATGCGTGCTCGAAAACGTCGCGCTCGATTCACTGACGCGCATTCCCGATTACAACGACGACAGCAAGACTGAGAACACCCGCGCCGCTTATCCCGTGGAGTTCATCGACAACGCCGTGATCCCCGGAATCGGCGGGCATCCTAAGAACGTAGTTTTTCTCACTGCCGATGCCTTTGGCGTTCTGCCACCGATCTCGAAGCTTACCCCCGAGCAGGCCATGTATCACTTTCTCTCGGGCTACACCGCGAAGGTCGCGGGAACCGAGGCCGGCGTGAAAGAACCATCCGCAACATTTTCCACATGCTTCGGATCGCCGTTCATGCCGCTGCCTCCCAAGACTTACGCCGAAATGCTGGGACGCCGCCTGCGCGAGCACAATGCCCAATGCTGGCTGGTCAACACCGGCTGGCAGGGTGGCCCGTACGGCGTGGGCAAGCGCATGGAGATTCCGCACACCCGCGCCATGGTCGACTCCGCCGTCGAAGGCGAGTTGATCCGGGAAGACTTCGAAGTCGAGCCCACGTTCGGCTTCTCCATTCCCAAACAGTGTCACGGCGTGCCTCCGCGAGTGCTCAATCCGCGCAATGCCTGGCTTGACAAGAGTGCCTACGATCAAGCCGCCGCAGACCTGCGCAACCGCTTCGCCAAGAACTTCGAAAATTTTGACGCCCCGCCCGAAGTCAAAGCCGCCGGACCGAAGGCGCAGAGGTAGAGCGATTGTCGAATTTTGATTGCTGATTGTTGAGTGAAAACGCCAAGGCCGAGTCGGATCTTTTCAATCAGCAATCAACAATTAACAATTCCCCACTATGTTCGCCCGCAAGATTCGCGTGGAGTATGAAGGAGACGGCAAGACCCTTCCCTGCCCGCTGAAGTGGCTCGACAGCTTCTCCATGCGCAACTTCACCAATGCGAGCGTGTTCGACGACACGCTCCCGGTGGCGGACGGTCAAATGGAAATCGGCAGCAGCGTGCCGCTCGACCAACTCAAAGATGCGATGGAGGACTGGTTTCGGCGGAAGGGGTATCTGCCGAAGGAGGCGTGCTTGTCACTGAGTGAGAGTTGAAGGGACTCAAACTAACCCGAGGTCCCTCCACTCCGCCGTCGCTGGCGCTCCGGCTCCGGTCGGGATGACATTTGCGGGCGCCGATTGACCGGTGGGGTGACGAAGCGGGCATTCCTCTACTTGTCATAGCGCAGCAGCGACATCACGTCATAATTCTTCAGCTTGTCGCGGCCGTTTAGAAATTCCAGTTCTACGACAAATCCCAGGCCGACGATCTCAGCTCCCAGCGTGGCCGCCAGTTTCGCCGTAGCTTCCGCCGTACCTCCCGTGGCCAACAGGTCGTCGACAATCAGCACGCGCTGACCTTTCTGAATTGCGTCCTTGTGAATCTCCAGCGAATTCGTGCCATACTCGAGCGCGTAGTCGTACTTCACGCACTCCGCCGGAAGCTTGCCGGGCTTGCGGACGGGAACGAATCCGGCGCTCAGGCGATAGGCCAGCGCGGGCGCAAAAATGAATCCGCGCGCTTCCATGCCCAGCACCAGATCGACGTCCCGCGAAATGTAATATTCCGCCAGCTTGTCGATGAGCGTGGCGAAGCCGGTCTTGTCCTTGAGCAGCGTGGTGATGTCATAGAAGAGAATCCCCGGCTTGGGAAAGTCAGGGACTTCGCGAATCAGGCGTTTCAGTTGATCGGAATTCATGTCCGCGACAGGCGGCATTTACCACGCTCCTTCAATGCGAAACGTACTCATCCCCGCCACCGGATTGGCCTCGGATACTTCCACCGCATCCACGCGAGCCGCGCGTGGCCCCTCGCGCAGCCGGCCGTGCAAGCCAGAAAGCTGGTCGCGCGTTCCCTGCGCATGAACTTCCACGCTGCCGTCGTGATTGTTGCGTACCCATCCGGCGATCGCGAGGATGTGCGCCTCCCGCTCCACGAACCAGCGGAAACCTACGCCCTGCACGCGTCCGCGCACCAGAAAGCGCCGGGCCTCGGTAGGCTTAGGATTCATCTTCAACACACTGTCATCCCGAGCGGAGAATCAGCTTCGCGGAACGCGAAGCTGATTCGGAGTCGAAGGACCCCTTGCTGCACATATCGAACATGCCCTCACAGGGCGCTCTCACCGCGCCGCCGAGGGGTCGAGGTGGAAACTCCCTGACGCGCCACCGCCAAGATCAAGTTGCACGGGGTCCTTCGACTGCGTTGCCGTCCGCTTCGCGGATGGCAACTTTGCTCAGGATGACAATCAACCGGAATTACAATCAGCAAGTTCCAGCGACGGCAACACCTCTACGCGCGCGACAGATAAGCGCCTTCCGAAGTATCCACTTTAATCTTCTCGCCTTCGTTAATGAACGGCGGAACCTGCACTACCAGCCCGGTCTCGGTTCTGGCGGCCTTGGTCACGCTGGAAGCGGTCGCGCTCTTCAGCCCAGGCTCAGTCTCAACCACGGTCAGGATTACTGTCTGCGGCAGTTCGATGCCGACCGCCTTGCCGTCGAAAAATTCCACTTTAATTTCGAGGTTGGCAATCAGGTAGTCGACCGCATCCCCGAGGATTTCCTTGCTCAGGTGGGTCTGCTCGTAGTTGGCCGTGTCCATGAAGTAATAGCTGTCGCCGTCGGCATAAAGGAATTGCATTTCAACTTCGTCCACGTTGACCTTCTCGATCGGGTCGGGCGAACGAAAGCGGTGCTCGAACATGGCGCCGGTGCGCAGGTTACGAAGCTTGGCCTGAATAAAGGCCCGCAGGTTGCCGGGCGTGCGGTGTTCCACGCTGAACACGGAGTGCAGATCATTGTTGTGCCTGATGATCATGCCGGGACGAAGCTGGGTGGCAGGGATCGACATCGCTTGAAAAACTCTCCTTAAAAGATTGCGATTTGCGGAGCCGGCAGAAGGCGGGCGGGCCACAAGTTCCATCGTCGGCCTAAAACGCAACGAGCAACGAACAACAAACAACAAACAACGAGCGACGATGGCTAAAGCGTTATTTTACACTTAGCCGCGCCGGAAAAGAAACCTTCCCTCAAGCCGATCTCATCCAAGAGATGCCCAACGCGCCTGCTCACGATTGGATTCGCCGGGCCAGCGCAGTAGGACTAGAATCAGTCTAGAATCAGGTCGAGCCGGAATCCCGGCAGCTTTCGTGAACCAGCCCTCGGAATCACCGGGGCGGAAAATCGAGGTCTTCATCATGCGCATCGGACGTTACGAATCTTCAGATAGCAGCAATATAGGTACGGCAGTTACCTTCCTCTTGATTGGACTGGGCGCCGGAGCCCTGGCCGGCCTTCTGCTCGCTCCCAAAACCGGCAAGCAGATGCGTCGCGATCTGCAGCGCGGCTTTGACGACGCCAAGGACACTCTTGGCGATTGGGCCGACACTGCCAAAGAACACGTCCGGGAAGCGGGAGATCGTGTGCGCGACGTCGCCAGCCGCGGCGCCGACCTGGCCGACGACCTGCGTGAAAAAGTCGAACCGCTGCGCCGCGTCATTAACCGCAGCTAGTACAAGTGGAAATCCACCTGCACCGCGATCTGGGTAGCCACCGGCTGGCCATTCAACGTGGCCGGCCGGAAGCGCCAGCTTTTGACCGCATCGATCGCCTTCTCGTCTAAACCCATCCCGAGGCTCTGCCCCACGCGGATGTCATAAGTGTGTCCATCTTTCCCCACCACCAGCAACAGCAACACCATCCCTTGCGCCTTGGCCTTGCGCGCTTCCTCGGAAAAGTCCGGCTCAGGATTGAAGATCACCTGCGGCACGGTCACGCCCATCTTCCCCGCCGGATAGATTCCCGGAGGTCCAACTCCCACGCCCGGCCCAGTCGAGGGTCCCACGCCACCGCAACATCCGATGCCGATCCCTCCCGGCCCACCCGGCCCATTCGACAGCACTTTCGAAAATTGCGAAGTAGGATCGCCGATCTGGCCACCTTGCAGGAGCTTGATGTCAGGAGCGACGACGACCGTCTCTTCCACCGGAAGCTTCGGCATTTCCTTCGGCAGCATCACCGTCGGCGGAGCAAGTTGAGGATCGAGCGAGGCCCGTGGCAGATTGCCCTGCGACGCCGGAAGCGGATCATGATTGCCGCCTCCTCCACCACTGTCTCCCGAAAAGACAAGCGGAAGGTCAACGATTTTGGGAAGCCGATCGAGCGCTACGGGCGGGTGCTCAATTACACAGCTCATGAAATAAATGAGCAGCCCTAAAATCGCCGCCTGGCCCAGCAGCGAGAAAATAAATGCCTCGCGCCGGGTTCTGTAAATCCTGTCGTTCTCTCCGGAGAGAATCGAAAACAACTCCGGCCCTGGTCCCGGCGTTGCAGCGGTCATGGCGCGCTCCTGCCAACAAGTTGTCGCGAACATCTGGGCCCAACCTGCCGTAAGACGCGCGGCCGCGCGAAAAGGATTTCCCGGCAGCAGAAACTTTAGGAGCGCTCTATTTTCTCGAGAATCGCCCTATTTTTTCTTTAGGAGGCTCTATTTGAAAAGGCCGGAGAAGAATCCACCCACGCGCCCAAAAAAGCCGCGGTGTCGAGTCTTTTTCTGACTAGGCGGCAGCGGAGCTTGAATCAAGGCATCGAGATGAACCTGCCGGGCCGGCGACTCCTCCACCGGCAAATCTTTCGCCGCCTGCACGGGCACCGGCAAGGGAGCTGCGGCGCGGTTCTTCGCGGTAAATACCAGCGGCGCATCTATCTGCACATGAACCTCGTTGGGCTGGGAAGCCGGCAACGGCGCCGTCTCCGGCCCATTCGAAAGCCTGGCGCCCGAAGCGGACGGCGGTGCGGGCGTTGCACTTCCACCAATGCGCGCCTGCTCTGGCAGTTCCGATTCGGGCACGTTCGGCGCAAATGCCGCGTCCGCCTGCATCGCCGGAGAAGGTAGAGGACATCCGCATTCCAGTGGAACGTCTGCGTCCACCTTGCTGATCTGCCCGGAGTGAAACTCCGCCTGCTCAGCCGGCCTGACCTGGTAAATGCGGTCGCCCATCAACTCCGAAACGATCGCCGAAGAAGTATTGCCCTTCAGCGCCCGCACGCAGGTATTGCCATGCGCGTCGGCGCTGATGGCAAAATGAAACTCCCCTGGCCCCGCCAACAGGATGCGGAAGTCCGGAGTCAGCACCGTGTCAGCCGACGCCTTCAGCGAATAGTGCGCTTCGATCGCGCCCGTGCTCAGGCCGAACATCAGGTCGCGCTTTGTCTTCGAGGGCGTCACTGAAACCGTGGTTCCCGGACACACCCAAACTTCTCCTCCACCCGATACACGCAGCACTGCCGTGTCCGAACCAGCGGTCACCGCCGACCCCGAGGCGATGCGGCTTCCCGCCACCACCATCGCTCCCGAACTACCCGTCACCGGCACCACGGTTGGAGTCGCGTGCAACGACACGCCCGGCGCCATCGCCGGCTCGAACGTCAGCGGCTTCTCGCCAGCCTTTTGGTTGGCGCTCGCGGCCGGCGCACCAACGGCCGGCTTCAGATGCACCACAACCCGATTTCCCGCGCCCTCCCACGAGTAGCTATACGGCGCCCGCAAGTCGAGCACAATGCGCGTCGCCCGCTGCTTCTGGTGTTGATCGGGCTGAGCTTGATCGGCCTGATTATGATTGGCCTGAACGTGATTCGCCTGAGGCTGGTCGACAAGATATTGATATACGTGGACCGCGAGAATGTTCGGCTCTTGAGTCGCGATCTGCTTCTCTGCCAGCCCTGGACGCGAGTTGGGCAAATCGATGACCAGCCGCGTCGGCGCATCGAGCGACTGCATCTGGGGAATAACGGGTCCGCCCCTGGTAAGAATCTCAATCGCGGGTGCACCGCCCCCGTGCACGATGCGAACCGTCGTTACTATTGGCGGCGGCCCGGAGGTCTGCGCGGCGCCGCCAGTCAGCAGCAACGCCAAAGTCATCACACGTAATATCACGCACAGCACAAACGATACAGATTGGAACCCAGATCGCCGCAAAGAATCCCTCGCTGGAAGCTTGAAGAAAACATATCACTTACGGACAAGATGAGAGAAGGGACGAAAGAGTCAGGGTGAACCGAAATACGAAGGAAAGAGGAAAGATAAACCAGGAAAGCAAAGCGCAAGAGCCCAAGCCAGAACTACTTGTCATCCCGAGCAGAGCGAGGGACCTCGGTGTGTGCCTGCGGCGGCAACTCTGACGACACAGGCAAGAACCCAGATCCCTCGCTGTGCTCGGGACGACAACGCTATTCGGAAACAAAACGGGAAAGTTTCCGCGTGGTGGGCTTTCACACTTCCGGCAGGAACTCGTATTCCTCAATCACGGCAGCCACTGCGAGCTTACCGTCGTCTCCATCCTCCACCCGCACCACGCGGCCTTTGCATTGCACGCGGATGCTTTCGGTGAGCGTGATCTCCGGCGGCAGAGTCAGCGTGAAGCCAATGGGCGATCCCTGGGCCACGGCGGACTCCAGATAAAAACAGATGCCGCGCGCGCTGACGTCACGCAGCAGGGCAGGTTGCGCAGCATTCTCGTGATTGACTGTCACCGGTACGTGCAGCGCGAAGCGTCGCGCACCCCTCTTTTCTTCCTGGGGCTCGGCCATTGCACCCTCCAAGTGGTGTGAAGTAGCGCTTTCAAACATGAAACGATGCATTGAGAATGCTCCGCTAGAGCGCCACGGTCAATACCACCCTTGGGTCACCCTGTGGCCCGTTCAGGCGAGGAATTAAATAAGGGAAGAACGCGAAATTGTTCGCCGGTGTAAGCTGATACCAGGAGCGCCGACACTTGATTTTCGTACTCGACAACTACGATTCGTTCACCTACAACCTGGTGCAGTATATCGGCGAACTGGGCGCGGACGTTGACGTCGCAGATCAGGTCGAAGTCCGCCGCAACGATCAGGTCACGGTGAGCGAAGTCACGAGCATGCATCCGGAAAAAATTGTCATCTCTCCGGGTCCCTGCACGCCGCGCGAGGCGGGCATCAGCATTGATCTCATCCGCCACTTCGCCGGGAAAGTTCCGATCCTCGGGGTCTGCCTGGGACACCAGGCGATCGGCGAAGCCTTCGGAGGACGCGTAGTGCGCGCCGCTCATCTCATGCACGGTAAGACCAGCCCGGTCATGCATGACAATCGAACCGTCTTTCAGGGACTCCCCATGCCCATGACAGCCACGCGCTACCACTCGCTGATCGTTGAAGAAAAAGATCTGCCCGCGGAATTAGAAGTCAGCGCCTGGACCACCGAAAAAGACGGCACACGTACCATCATGGGCCTGCGCCATCGCCAGTGCGCGGTCGAAGGCGTGCAATTCCATCCGGAAAGCGTGCTGACCGACGCCGGGAAAAAACTGGTGGAGAATTTCTTGAAGCAGTAATAGTGATCAGTGGTCAGTGATCAGTAGCCAGTGTCAGCGACAAGCTATTTCTTCTTTGGCAGAGAGTTCAGAAGACCGTTGAGAATCCGGCCGACCTCAGCCGCGCCAGCAAGCAAGTTTTGACTCTGAGCGCGTTCCAGATATCCCAACTCTTGTGCAATGAGAATCTGCGTCTCGACTTCCATCAGAGAACCGCGCGCATTTCCTAAGAATTGCCTGAACTCCCCAGTGGAGAGCCGCCCTTGGCCCTCCGCGATATTGCTAGGAACGGAGACGGCAGCGCGTCGCAATTGCGAAACCAAACCGTAAGTCTCGGTTTTCGGAAATGCTTGCGTGCTCCGATAAACGTCCAGCACCAAGACCATCGACTTTTTCCACACGACCAAATCGCGATACGACTGAACAATAGGCCTAACCGAACATTGCATGCGTCCAAGTATGCGCCCTTGAGCTTTGGCCGAAATGTGACGCTCATCACCGAGGCCTTGTGGATTTCCCGAAAGCGGACCGTTTATCAGTCGCAACTCGACGCGCACCCTGTTCACTGACCACTGGCCACTGATCACTGATCACGGCCCACTGGTTCTAGCCTTCTCCACCGCCCGCAACACTGCCTGCGCCTTGTTCAGCGACTCCTGAAACTCCGAAGCCGGATCAGAATCCGCGACAATCCCCGCTCCCGCCTGCAAATAAGCTTTCTTCCCCTGCATCAGCAGAGTGCGAATTCCAATGCACGAATCCAGGTTTCCCGCGAAGTCGGCGTACAGCACCGATCCGCCGTAGATTCCACGCCGCGTCGGTTCCAGTTCTTCGATGATCTGCATTGCCCGAACCTTGGGCGCTCCGCTGAGCGTTCCCGCTGGGAAGCAAGCGGCAAAGGCGTCGAGCGCGTCCAGATCCTTCCGCAGCGTGCCTTCCAGCGCCGACACCAGATGCATCACGTGCGAATAGCGCTCCACGTACATCAAATCTTTTACCTTGACCGACCCGTACTCGCTCACTCGCCCCAGATCGTTGCGCCCCAGGTCGACCAGCATCACATGCTCGGCGCGTTCCTTTTCGTCGGTACGCATCTTCTGCTCCAGGCGCAGGTCTTCGGCTTCATCGCGCCCGCGCGGATGCGTGCCCGCGATCGGCCGGTACTCCAATTTGCGTCCCGTGACCCGCACCAGCATTTCCGGAGACGACCCGAGAATGTGTGTATCGCCCGACCGCAGAAAATAAAGATACGGCGACGGATTCACCTGCCGCAGCGAGCGGTACAAATCAAACGGCGCCACCTCGGGAGTGAAGTCGAGCCGCTGCGAGAGTACGACCTGAAAAATGTCGCCCGCGGCAATGTATTCCTTGCAGCGTTTCACGCCGCGCAAAAAAGCTTCGCGCCGCGTGCCGGCATGAATCTTAAGTTTGCCAGACTTGCCCTTAGCCGATTTGCGCCAGAGAGCGGGAGCGAGACCCGCCGCCAGTTTCCGCTCCAGCGCGGCAATGTCGCGCAGCGCCCGGTCATAGGCGCGACGCGGACTCTCGCGTTTCACATCGGCGGCAGCGACGATATGAATCTGGTGCCGCAGGTGATCGAACGCGAGCAGCCGGTCAAAAAACATCAGCTCGGCGTCCGGAAGCTCCAGGTCATCTTTCGCGCGATCGCCAATTTTTTCCAGCTGGCGCACCACGTCATAAGCAAAATATCCAACCGCTCCCGCCGTAAAAGGAGGCAATCCGGCGACGCTGGCCGGCCGGTGCTCCCGCAGCAACCGCTTTACCACCTGGAAAATATTCTCGTGCACCACTTCGCGCCGGCGCCCGCGCTGAATTTCAACCGTTCCCGCGCGCGCCGTCACCCGCATGTAAGGCCGCGCCCCGAGAAATGTATAGCGCCCAATCTGCTCGCCACGCTCGACTGACTCCAGCAGGAAGGCGTGCGGTTCTTTCTCGGCAATTGCCAGAAACGCGGAAACCGGCGTCAGCAAATCAGCGCTGACCGACTTCACGACCGGAACCAGCGTGGCTTCCCGCGCCAGACGCGAAAACTGTTTGAAATCGGGTTGCAGCATTTTGTTTGAAATCCGAACCGCCGCTTCTCCGCGAACACTCCGGGACGCGCTCGCGCCGGCCAACGGGTTTTTTATTATAGGCGAGAGCACGAACTTCGTCCCTCCATGACACTGCGCATTGCGCCCCGAGCGCGACCTGTGATGCAATCACAGCTATGAATCGCCGGAATTTCATTCGTCTGTCTGCCGCGACTTCCGCCGCTATTCTTTGCCCCCCTCTCAGCTTTGCTGACAACTCGAGTGCTTCCGTGCGGCTGACTCTTCGCCCCGACCGGCTCGGCAACAAGATCGGCGACGACTTCACCGGCCTGAGCTATGAATCGGCACAACTGGGGAATCCGCATTTCTTTTCCGGCGCGAACACAGAACTGGCCGGCTTCGTCCGCCAGTTGGGCGCGTCCGGCGTTTTGCGCATCGGCGGCAACACCAGCGAATACTGCTACTGGACGCCCGATCCCACCAAGCCCGCGAACGTGCAGAATATCCAAAACCCCGACAACCTGCGCTCCGGCGACAAGGCAAACCCCGCCGCCTTCAGCATGGCAGTCGGTCCCGACACGGGCCACGAAGCTCCCGCGCCCGTGAACATCACTCCATTGGCCGTCCGAAATCTGCGCGACTTCCTCGATGCCTCCGGCTGGAAGCTGATCTATGGCCTGAACATGGGCACCGGCACGGCCGAAGACGCCGCCGATCAAGCTGCCAAAGTCATGGACGCCGCCGGCTCCAAGCTGATCGCCTTCCAGCTCTGCAACGAGCCCGACCTTTTCTTTCGCAACGGAATTCGCAAATCGGATTACGATTTCAAGCAGTTCGCCCTCGAGTGGCAGCACTTTTACGAGACCATCCGCGCACGTCTTCCCAACGCACCGTTCGCCGGACCCGACACCGCGTACAACAACGAATGGCTCGTTCCCTTCGCCAAGCAATTCAAGCGCGAGGCCGCGTTCCTTTCGCAGCACTACTATGCCGAGGGTCCGCCCACCGATCCCTCCATGACCATCGAACGCCTACTGCGCCCCAGTCCCAGGCTGCAGGACGAGTTCGTCGGCATGAAGACCACCATGCAGGAGTCTGGCCTGCCCTTCCGGCTGGCCGAAACCAATTCCTGCTATCAGGGCGGCAAAGCCGGCGTCAGCGATACCTTCGCCTCCGCGCTCTGGGCGGCCGACCTGATGTATCAACTCGCGGCGGCCGGCGGCGAGGGGATCAACTTCCACGGCGGCGGCTACGGCTGGTACACCCCGATCGCGGGAACGCAGGAAAATGGATTTCTGGCTCGCCCCATCTACTACAGCATGCTGCTGTTCGCGCAGGCCGGGCCCGGGCAGTTGGTCGAAAGCAAACTCGACCAGCCGAAAGCGGCGCCTCTGCTGACGGCCTACGGACTCAGCGGCAGCACCGGAGCCATCAAAGTGGCGACGTTCAACAAGCACACGGATCGTGGCATTCACCTCACCATCGACGCAGGACAGCGCTCGCAGCGCGTGACTGCTCTCCGCCTGCACGCTCCGCGCGTCGACGACGCCACCGACACCACTTTCGGAGGATCTCCCGTGGGCGCAAGTGGCGTATGGTCGGCGGCGCGGGAAGAAACGCTCCAGGTCGAGAACGGAGCTGCGGTCCTCGACCTGCCGCCCGCAAGCGCGGCCTTGATCACGTTCGAACCCGCATGACCGCAGCACCCGGCGGCTCCGAGACTTGGCTGCCTGCAGTAGCCCGTGAAACTTTGGTCACTTGTTGACCCCTTACCACGCGCTAAAATCGCTAATATCCCGCGTATTATGAATATCTTGGACTTCCGACACGGGACAGTGTTTCAGGTCCCTGGAAAGAAGGCCTTCGGATAGGACGCTTGAGAGGACCAGCAGTCGAACGAACCAGGGATCAGGCGAACCAGCAATCGAATTGACGGGAAGACGGTTGCGGTCGAAGATTACGGACTAAGCACCACCGGAGTTTATGCGAGTCAAGTTTTGGGGCGTGCGCGGCTCCACGCCCACTCCACAAGCCGAGAACCTGCGCTACGGAGGCAATACCTCCTGCGTCGAGGTGCGTCTGGGAGACCAGATCTACATCTTCGATTGTGGCACCGGCTTTCGCACGCTCGGCCACGAACTGAAACGCGAGTTCGGCGACCGCCCCTTCGCCGCGCACGTCTTCGTTTCCCATTTCCACTGGGACCACATTCAGGGCATGCCTTTTTTCCGTCCCCTGTATGACAACTCCAACAGCAAGTTCTGTTTTCACGCTTCCAGCCGCACTCGCGGCCTGCAGCAGGTCATGGCCGAGCAGATGGCTGCGCCCTACTTCCCTGTAAACCTCGCCCAGATGCGGGCACAGCTCAGCTTCTACAACATCGAAAATGGATGCCTGCCCATGGGAGACGGCGTTCAGATCAAGACCGCGTGGCTGAATCATCCTCAGGGCTGCATGGGATTCCGTCTCGAGACCAAAGAAGGTGTGCTGGTCTATGCCACCGACAACGAACCGGGCGACCCCAACTTCGACAAGGCCGTGCGCAAGCTGGCGGAAGGCGCCGACATCCTGATCTACGACGCGCAATATCTTCCCGAAGAATACGAAGCCCGCCGCCGCGGCTGGGGACACAGCCACTGGCGCGAAGCCGTCAACGTAGTCATGGAAAGCGGCGCGAAAGAATTGATCCTCTACCACCACGATCCCGACCACACCGACGCCGTAGTCGACAAAGTTGTGCAGGATGCCCGGAACTACTACCCCAAAGTTCGCGCCGCCGCCGAAGGCATGGAAATCAAGCTGTAACGCGTTCGCCCTTCACTGACCCGTCCCCGACAAGGAAATGGGATACGGCGAATAAGTGTTTCCACTCAACGAGGTCAACTCCGCGGAACGGCTTCCCGCAGCGCCGGGAGTAAACGTCACATTGATAGTGCAACTGCTGTTTGCCGCCAAAAATTGGCCGCAGGTGTTGGTCTGGGCGAAGTCTGATTTGTTTGCGCCGGCAAGCTTCTCTCCTTCCAACTCCTGACTGTCAGCAGAGAGATTCGTCAGCGTCACGGCCACTGGGGCGCTGGTTTGCCCAACTGTCACCGTTCCAAAATTAACGGTCGCTGGAGAAAACGACAGCACAGTCTCGGCTCCGCTTAGATCCACCGATTGCGGCCCCGGAGCCGTGCTGTTAATGACTAAAGCGGCAGTGAGCGGTTCCGGGTAATACGCAACCGTGGTTGGCGTGAAGGTAACGTCAATCGTGCAGGATGCTCTGGGAGCCAAGCTGCCGACGCAGTGGCCGGTCTTGGAGAAGTCGCTGGCATAGAGAGCGCTGGTGATGGTGACGCTTTCGATGTCTACGCTTTTCGTGCCATTGTTTGTGAGTTTTACCGACTTCGCCGGACTGGAAGTATTCAGGGTCTGCGTGCCGAAGCTGAGGTCAAAGGTCGAGATCGCCAGAGTGCTCTGCAGATAAGTAGAAGCCCCGCCGTCTCCGGCCGCGGTTGCAACATCGAGCAGGCCATCGTTGTTGAAATCGCCGACTGCGATTGCATCCGCCACCATCGGAGCCAGATAGTTGACCGCAGGTGCGAAAGTTCCGTCGCCCTTGCCGAACAAATACGAAAGCGTCCCCGGCGGCAGAACCTTCAGGCCGCCGCCCTGAAATCCTGAAACTGAAGCCAGGTCGAGAATGCCATCGCCATTAAAATCGCCCACCGCGATGGCAGATAAGCCCTCGGGCACGGCATAGTCGACTTCCGGCTGGAACGTACCGTCTCCGTTGCCGAGCAACACCGCGACGTTGGAAGCGCTATTACTCAGGCTCACCGCGACGATGTCGAGTTTGCCATCATGGTTTACATCGGCAGTCCACATCGCGCCCAAAGAAGTCGTGCTGGTGGAGACAATGGGCGGATTGAACCCGCCGCTGCCATTGCCCAACAAGACGGAGAAAGTTCCGTAATCGGTGCCGACGACAATGTCGGTAATGCCGTCCCCATTAAAATCACCCACAGAGACATAGAACGGGTATCCAATACCAGCAGGGTATTCAATACCGCTCTGGAAAGTACCGTCGCCGTTTCCAAGATAAACATCGGCGGAGTCGTTCACGAAATCGGGTTCCACCAGGTCAAGTTTTCCGTCGCCGTTGAAGTCACCGGCCGCGATTACCTGGGCAAACCTCGCGCCGCTCACGCCTGCCGCCAAATTGAAAGTCCCATCGCCTTTGCCCAGCGAAACGCAAAACCCACTGTTATCCGCGTCGGTCGTCACTAAATCCAAAATGCCATCTCCGTTGAAGTCCCCTTGAACCATCGATTGCGGAGCATTGACTTCGCAGCCCTCACTGGCGAGAGGAGTTTGGAATGTGCCGTCGCCGTTGCCCAGGTAAATCTCGATCCCTGCATAGAACCCGGCAATGGCCATATCCAACTTGCCATCCCCGTTGTAGTCGCCCACGAGCACTGAGTTCCAATCAGAGACATAACTCTGGTCATCTTTCGCCAGGATGAACTTCGCATTGGGATTTCCAACCGGAAAATACACCGCATTGGAAGAGCCTCCGCCCGGGATAGGATTCGATACCGTGATCGCGGCAGTTCCGGCAGAGGCCAGACTCGACGCCGGTACGACCGCCTGCACCTGACCCTTGCTAACGAAAGTAGTAGACAAGGCTGAACCGTTCCACTCCACCACGGATCCCGACACAAATCCGGAGCCGTTGACGGTTAGCGTTATGGCCGCACTGCCCGGAAGGGCGTGGTCCGGGGTCAACGGCTGATCAATGGCAGGGACGGGGTTTTGCGCGTACAAGCTCACACCAAGAATCGCGACCATGGCAAGGTTGACGACTATGCGATTCATTCAGCATCCCTCCAGAGATAAAGATTTAGGAGGGAATAGTGAGGCGATTCATTCCAGCCGTCAAGATGAAGGTTCTTGCATAGCAGGGTGCGAGCAATTCAGATCGGTTCCCGATTGCGACGCAACCGCACCGCGGCGAACAGGAAGGCAGCGGTAATCGCCAGCCCGATCCACAGCCCTGGGGTGAACAGCCAATGCCCTGGAGTCAATTGCATTCCCGGATGGATCGGCATTCTGCCGGGGAAAGGAACCGCCTCCGTACCGCCCGATAAGGCGTCGCCCAGCATGTTGGCGAAGTAGGTAGTGTTGAACGCAATCTTCTCCACGGCCATGATCGCTAGTGGCGGCAGAAACGCCCACAAGAATGCCGCACGCCGCGCCCAGGCTGACACCAGCAGGAACCAAGCGTAGAACGGTGCGTGCCCCAGCACATGCACGGTAAACAGGTGATAGAAAAGCATCAGCGACATCTGGAACAACGACACCTGCGCCCAATAGTTCGCCACGCTCATCCCGTGCGCACTCAGAACCGCGGACCCCAGCAGCAGCAAGATGAACTGCGTGACCACGGTGAGCGCGACCGTCAGCAGCGGCAAGATAACGTACGGAATGCTCGCCTTGGCCAGAACGGTAGTGACATCGGAAACCGGAAGCGATTTCCAGAACAGAATGCTGCGGTCGCGCCGTTCGCCATGCAGCGCGTCCAGACAATAAAACACTCCAACGATCATGGCAGTCGCCATGAACAGCCCCGCCGCAAACTCGTACGGCTTGGTGACGGCGTCCCCGCAAAATGGACAAGCTCCGACTCCACCGTGCGGCTGCGCGGGATCGAGCGCCGACAGAGCGCGCATTTTATGCGGCAGAGCAACCAGGCTGATCAGGAAGCCGAACAAAAAGACCGCCCCGGCGGCCAACGGCGCAATATAAACGGAACGGTTCTCCCACAATTCGCGCCGCACCGACCAATAAAAGGGCCGGGGCGCCGACAAGATCGCAGGCGCGACTCCCTGCGAGTTGAGCGATTCGGGCAAAGCGTTCGATTGAATATTCATTGAGCGGCTCCTTTTGGCTCGCTGGCCTGATTGCCCGCGTTATCTCCCAGCACGGCCACAAACAAGTCGGCGATGCTGGGCGTGCGCAACTCGCCCAGCGCCGCGAGTTGCTGGCGATCGACATGATTTTGACTCAGATCGAAAAGCAGGATGCTTCGCCCCAACCCCTGGCGCTCGTCCATGGGCCTAAGAGCCTTCGCGGCAGCGGCCTGCTCGGGACGAACCATCACTTCCACATAGCGCGACTCGAAATCTTCCATGCTGCAGTTGAATACGATTCGGCCGCGGTTAATGAACATCACATCCGTGAGCACGTTCTGGATGTCTTCCACCTGATGCGTAGTCACCACAATCGTCCGGCTGCGGTCGTAGTAATCATTCAGCAGCGAATCATAAAACTGCTTGCGATACAGAATGTCGAGGCCAAGCGTGGGCTCGTCGAGCACCAGCAGCCTCGCGTCGATGGCCATGACGATAGCGAGGTGCAGCTGAGTCACCATGCCCTTCGACAATTCCCTCACCCTGCTGCCGCGCTGAATGTTGGTCTTGGCCAGAAAACTTTCCGCCTTGGAGCGATCGAATCGCGGATGCACTCCCGCCACATATTCGAGCAGCTGCGAAACCCTGATCCAGCGCGGCAGCACAGCGACGTCGGAAATAAAACAGACATCACGCATGAGCTGTTCGCGCTCGGTCCACGGGTCGCGTCCCAGCACCCGCAACTCCCCTTGATAAGGAGTAAGCCCGAGAATCGCGTTCAGCGCGGTGGTCTTTCCCGCGCCGTTCGGTCCGATCAGCCCGACGATGCGACCTTCTTCCACGCGCAGATTAGCGCCATCCAGCGCAATGGTCGCGCCGAACGCCTTGCGGAGTCCGCGTGCTTCTATGCATGCCATGGCTTCAGAGCTCCTCCTCGGGTAAATTCGGCTCGGGGGAATTCGACTCGGACGTTTTCAACACTTCGGTTTTCGACGCGGCCGCATCCGCCTTCGCCCCGCCCCCATTCAGCAACTCTTCCGCCTTCAACCCAAGCCGCTGAATCGTGGCATGGACCCGCGGCCACTCTTCCGCCAAAAACTTCTGCCGCTCGCCCTGCAACAGCAAACTCCGCGCCCCCGCATTAATGAACATGCCGCGACCTCGCTTGCTCTCGACCAGTTGCTCGTCCACCAGTTGTTGATAGCCCTTCAGGACCGTGAGGTGATTCACCCGATATTCCGCCGCGACCGTGCGCACCGAAGGCAGCGGATCGCCTTCCTTGAGCACGCCGTCGAGTATCATCGCGACCACGCGGTCGCGAAGCTGGCGGTAAATCGGTTGACTATCGTTAAACTCACGGTCCATCGGGGTTTTCCAGTTTGCCTTACGTAGCGTTACTCGATTGCCTTACCAGATCTCACTGCCATTGCGTTCGGAAGATCGGCACCGTTACTTGGTCCGCTGCAGATCCATATGCCCACGCATGGACTTGTCGCCAGCCATCAGGAACGTCCAATCCTCGGTGTGATGGTTGGCGTCGATCACGGTAAACGTTGCGTGCTGCATGTGTCCGAACTGCGTGCTTCCGGCAACATCGAGAAAATCAAATTCCAGCGTCTTTCCGTCCGGCGACGTCCGAGCCGTCATGCGAGGCCGATTGCCGGCGTCGCAATAATGCGTCAGGAGCAAACGATCGCTGTCGAGGTAGAACATCGTGACCGGATGGTCGTTCTTGGTCGGATCGTCGGTAATTCCCGCCGCCATCATCTCATGCACCAGCGCGTTTCCTCGGGAGGTCACCCGCATCGAGACCTGCACATTCGACATGTCCCCCATGTCAGCCAGAGGCGGGACGGTCGTAACACGGCCTTGCCAGGTACCCGCCAGTGTTTTCATTTGATCGAACGATTTTTGCGCCTCAGAGGTCGGCGCATCCGTCTTTTGCGCGTCCATCTGGGCGAAACCCACGGTAGAGAGCGCCAACAGAGCAATAGCCAGGACGAAACGTAGAGATTTCATAGTTTTCATTCTCCTGCGAACAATTCATGAGCGACCCGCTGCGCAGTCGAACCACTACATGTAGTATAGCGATATACATAACTATATCACTATTTGTCAAGCCTTTTCTTTAAAACTTCCTGTCTCGCGGCTCTTGCAAAAACCGGAACGGCAAACGTAGAGCACCTGGCGTGTTGTGGAAACACCAGCGACTCTCGTGAAGGTCTGCAACTTGAAAATCGAACCACCTCAGCCAGCTCAACACGCCTTGCCTCGCCCCCATCCCCCCTCATATACTCGGAACGTTTGCCCGCTCCGACCGGGAAGCCTCCCGGCGCCGGTAAAACCCGACCTGCATTCATTCCGGAGACTACTATGACGACGATGGCTACGCCCCCGCACGTGGATCAAGAATCCAACCCGTGGGAGTCACAGCGGGCGCGCTTCGATCTGGCCGCCCAGAAGCTCAACTTGGATGAGGGCCTGTGGCGCGTGCTGCGCTATCCCAACCGCGAACTCACGGTCTACATCCCGGTGCAAATGGATGACGGCCATCTCGAAGTCTTCACCGGCTTCCGGGTGCAGCATTCCATCGCGCGCGGCCCGGCCAAGGGCGGCATCCGCTACGCGCCCGACGTCACGCTCGACGAAGTCCGCGCCCTCGCCAGCTGGATGACCTGGAAATGCGCCGTCGTCAACATTCCCTTCGGCGGAGCCAAGGGCGGCGTGATCTGCGATCCGCACAAAATGTCGATGGGCGAAGTCGAGCGCATGACGCGCCGTTACACCTCCGAGCTGATCGAATTCATCGGCCCCGAAAAAGACGTCCCCGCGCCCGACGTCAACACCAACGAACAAATCATGGCGTGGATGATGGACACCTACTCCATGCACATGCGGCAAACTGTCACTGCAGTCGTGACTGGAAAACCAATCAACATCGGCGGCTCCCGCGGACGCCGCGAAGCCACCGGCCGGGGCGTGATGATCGTCTGCGATGAAGCCTGCGCCAAGCTGGGCCTGGCCCGCGAAAGCACGCGAGTAATCGTGCAGGGCTTCGGCAACGTAGGCTCCAATGCCGCTCTGCTCATGCATAAGGCGGGATACAAAGTCATCGGCATCGCCGAAGTCGGCGGTGGCCTGCACAACAAGAACGGCATCGACCTGCAGGCGCTGGTGGAATTCCGCCAGAAAAACGGCACGGTCCACGGATTCCCCGGCGCGGAAAAGGCCGAGACCGCCGACCTGCTGGTTGAGTCCTGCGAAATTTTAATTCCCGCCGCGACCGAAAACGTCATCACCAGTCGCAACGCCGACCGCGTGAAGTGCCGCATCCTGGCCGAAGGCGCGAATGGACCAACCACCTCGGCCGCCGACGACATCCTCGGCGACAAAGGCGTATTCGTGATCCCCGACATTCTGGCCAACGCCGGCGGCGTTACCACTTCCTATTTCGAGTGGGTGCAGGACCGCCAGGGCTACTTCTGGAAGGAGTCCGTCGTAAACGAGCAACTGGACGAGATCATGAAATCCTCGTTCCAGGACGTAGTCCGCTACGCCGAGACCCATCACGTCAACAACCGCATCGCCGCCTACATGCTGGCCATCGACCGCGTTGCCTACACCATTCGCCAGCGCGGCATCTACGCGTAAGAGCAGCGATTTTGGTGTAGGGCACGGCTTCAGCCGTGCCGAAAACGCCAAATAAAGAATGGGGGCTTTAGCCCCTGAGGGTCACGGTCCGAAGGGAGAAACAATGAAACCGATCGAAAAGAAGCTAATGGCACAAATTGCGGTCCTCGTCTTCGCACTTTCCCTGGTCAGCGGATTCGCAGCTGCGCAAGGCCCTGAGCCCGGCTCGAAACCTGAAGCGATGGCTGCCTCGGCCCAGACGGCGCCGTCGGCCACCGACAAGCTCGACATCAACACTGCCACCAAAGATCAGCTCAAAGCGCTAACGGGAATCGGCGACGCTTATTCGCAGAAGATCATCGACGGCCGCCCGTATCGCGCCAAGAACGAACTCGTACAGAAAAAGATCATCCCCCAAGCCACCTACGACAAGATCAAAGACGTAATCATCGCCAAACAGAAGAAGTAATCTTGCGCATGTGGGGTGAACACTCCTGTCCGCCGCTTTTGACGTTGCTCGGCCATCGAGTTCGCAACCCGGGGAAAAAAGCGCAAAAGCAAAGTCAGAGTCAAAAGCGGCGGACAGGAGTGTCCGCCCCACACGTTCTATCTGCCTTTCGTGTTTTCCTTTCCATTGCGTTCCTTCTTCCCGTGGGAGCATAATCAGTCAGGAATCCGGCTGGCCTCGGAATCGCCCAAGCAGTGTGAACCTGCCCAACTCCATCACGCTCATCCGTATCGCCAGCATTCCTCTGCTGATGTGGATCCTTTCCAGCACCCGCTTCAGCAGCGTGACCGGGGAAAAGGAATTGCTGGCCTCGGCCCTGTTCATCGCCGCCTCCATGACCGACGGCATCGACGGCTACCTCGCCCGCAAGCGCGGGCAGGTCACCACCATGGGAATCCTGCTCGACCCGCTGGCCGACAAACTTCTCATCGCGGCCGCGTTCGTTACGCTGGTGCAGTTAAATCCCAGCTTGGTTCCGGCTTGGATTGCCGTGGTAGTCATCGGACGCGAATTCCTGGTGAGCGGCCTGCGTTCCATCGCATCCTCCGAAGGCTTCACCATTGAAGCCAGCGATCTCGGTAAGTTAAAAATGGTGGT
This sequence comes from uncultured Acidobacteriota bacterium, assembly GCA_963758005.1. Classification (GTDB taxonomy): domain Bacteria; phylum Acidobacteriota; class Terriglobia; order Terriglobales; family Acidobacteriaceae; genus Sulfotelmatobacter. The sequence continues at coordinate 9,885 of CAVWTR010000011.1, read as the reverse complement.
GCAGATCGTTTCCGTGGTTGCCGTCATTCTCGACCACCGCTGGAAAGAATGGCCAATCTACGGCCAATACTTCTTCCCCATCCACTGGATCGCGTCGGTCGCGATCTGGTTCATGGTCTGTGTTTCGTTGGCGTCGGCGATCGATTACTTCGTGGCTTTCTGGTCAAAGATCGACCAGCGTGTAGTGAAGCGCCGCCGCCGCGCCTTCATCCTCAGCCGGCGCCGAAAGCCCGTCCCACCGGCGCAGGCGGACCGCGATGTCGCTGCCTCGACCTAGTCCCGCAGCCCCGGAGTCCGGCGAATTCTCACGCTTTGAATTCACGAACGCCGAGCGCGCGCTGCTGCTTCGCCTGGCTCACGATTCCGTTCTCTCCGCACTCGAACAACGCCAGATTCCCCTCGAACCGCCGACCAATCATCTCGCCGAACCACGGGGCGCATTCACGTCACTTTACCTGCGCGGCCAGTTGCGAGGATGCGTCGGCTACGTTCTTCCTGTGAGCTCCGTCTATCGCGCCGTCGCCGACACTGCGCGCGCCGCCGCTTTCGAAGACACGCGCTTCCCTCCCGTGACGCTGCCAGAATCGCACGACCTCGAAATCGAACTCAGCATCCTGTCTCCACCGCAAATCATTTCCCCGGACTCCGTCGAAATCGGCAGCCACGGCCTGATCATCACTATGGCCGGACATCGCGGCCTGCTGCTCCCGCAAGTGCCGGTTGAACACCACTGGGATAGAACGATGTTCCTCGAACAAACCTGCCGCAAAGCGGGACTGTCGCTGGATGCATGGGAGAAAGGCGCAACCATCGAAGCCTTCACCGCCGAGGTATTCGGGGACAAGGTCTTCCGCGACAAGGACAGTCGCTAAGTAAGAATGTCAAGTAAGAATGTCTGGGAAGCGCTGCGGCTTAAGAACGAAGAACCAAGAACCAAGAACTAAGAACTCAAAATCCTTTTTGGCGCGCTCTTAGACGGAGTATGTTGGCGAGTCCAGTGGCTCCTGAGTCGTCGGTGGGATCAGCCCTTACGATGCAGGCTCTCGCTTCGTCGGTTTTGTCTCGCATCGCCACGATGCACCAGTTCGCCCAATCCACAATGTCTTGCTCGTTGTTGATGGCCTCGTTCAATCTCGCTTTGACGCCATCGGTATTTTGCAGAGCCAGGGTCAATATACGAATGGTTCCCCGGGCTGAGGTCCGCATTCTTTCGTAGTGCACAATGGTCGCGGTGAGCTGCTCTGGCTTCACCTCGGGGTCCTTCGCCGTGCCGCTGATGATCGTCATCTGCCCGTAAGCACAAGCTAACGAGAGCAGGAAACACGCGACAACATTCCGTGCGATCTTCATCTTTAACTCAGCTTCTCAATTGAGCTTCCGCGGTTGGGGCCGGTCGGAGTCTTTCACCGTTGTTTCGAGGCTACTGCCCAGATTCTAAGTCCGTTGAGCTCGAAAACAACCTAACCGCCGGGTGGTTACCATCGAGCCATCGACGCCGACCCTACTTTAAGACGTCCCCGCTGTACAAACAAACCCGGGGACGGCTTCCCGTCCCCAGTTTCTCAATCTTCACTAATCACTGATCACTGATCACTGATCACTGATCACTGATCACTGATCACTGACCACCGATTTAATCTTCGACCATCAGCTGCCGCAATTTACTGACTACTGCGGCACCTGATCCAGTTCCACACCGTCTCCGGCGTGCACATCTTCCATGGAGAACACGACCATGCCCGTCGCCGTGGTGTTGGTAACGCCGATGATTTCAATCTCGCCCACCGCTCTACGCGGCAAGTCGCGCACGTGAATCACCGGACCGTTGCCCTTGGTAAACATCGCGGGATCGACTGAAGGCGTCTTGAGCTGCGTGTCTTCGGCAATCGCGGCCTTGAACGACAGCGAGTCGACGGGATCGTCCAGATCCACCTGATAGGAGCGCACCGCCCGGAAGAAGTCACCGATCTTCACGCCCTGGTTGGCGCCCACGTTGATGTAAACCTTGTGCCCAGTACCAATCACTGAATCGAAATCCTTCCCCATCACGATGCGGCCGGAAACCTTACTGCTCGCCGGCAGGAAGCGATCGAAACGGATCGGGGCGTGGAAGGCCACGGCTGGTTTCTCTGCGAACGGAATCGTCGTGTCGCCGGGATTGATGCCATCGCACGAGTATTCGATCTGCGCGACCGCGCTCTTGCTGCGCGTATCAATCACCTTCACCCGTCCGACTTCCTCGTAGGGCTCGCCGGTTTCCTTCAGCAGTTTCTTCTGCCCGGGAAACATCTCGTATTCGTTCACATCGCGCAGCGCACGGACGACTTCATACTCCGCGCCCGCGCTGTAGCCCGTTCCTTCGAGATAGATCAGGTCGCCGCGCGTGAATTTCGTGGTGGTCGGCGTCTGCAGGCCGCCCGCTACGAAGTTGGCGTCAGGCAGATTCTGCTTGCTGATGAATCCAGCACAATATAAGTCTGCGTAGGTAGGCGTCTGAACCCGCATGGTGGGGAAGCTGGCCGAAGTCGGCGCAGTTCCCTGCGGAGCGTCTCCGGAAATGGCGTCAGCCCCGCCCTGCGCCCAAGCCGCGGTGGCGAGCAACGATACCAGTACGAGCACGAACAGTCCTGTTTTCTTCATGTTACCTCCGGGAGGGACTGCGTGCGTCCCGCTCCCATGCCACAAAAAGTTAAATGCCAGAAAAAGAAAGGCTTCAGCCGGAAGGTAACAAGCAGGTAAGGGTGGGTCAAGGTTACGAGGGTGTTGGGCACCCTGGAGCACAGGTTTGGCCCTTTTCGGTTCTTTTCTGACCCTGACCATGAATCCGTTGTTGCATAACTAATTAAGGCCCTGTAATAATGCGCCGTCATTCAGTGTGCTCTGGGAACGATGAATTCTGCTTACGCGCCCCGTCTTCTACCCCTTCGATTGCCACGCGTCTGCGTCGCGGTGATCGGCTCCGACCCCAATGAAATGGCCGAAAAGGCCGAGCTGCTGGTTCGGGATAACCCCTTTCTGGAGTTCAGGTTAGATTACCTTTCGAAGCCAGCCCTGGCGATGCCCAGAATCAAGCGCTTCCAGGAAACCCATCCCGGGACCATGGTGATCGCCACCTGCCGCCGGGTAGCCAGCGGAGGCAAGTTCCGCGGCTCCATCGCCTCGCAGTTGGACATTCTGGGCAAGGCCGCTGCCGCAGGCTGCCAGTTGGTCGACGTCGAACTGCAGACCGCAAGCAAGTGCAAGCCCGAGCAACTGCAAAAGCTGCGCACTCGCGCCGCCCTGATTCTCTCGTTCCACGATTTCCGGGCCACCAAGAAACTCGACGAGACCCTCGAGAAAATGCTGCACTACCCGGCTGACTTCTACAAAATCGTCAGCACGGCGACCACGCTCTCCGACAACGTGACCATGATCAAGTTTCTGGCGCGCGAAGGCGACCGGCATTCTCTCGTCGGCATGTGCATGGGCGAACAAGGCATCATCAGCCGCGTGCTGGGCGTGCGCGCCGGCAGCGTTTTCACTTTCGCCTCCGCCGTCGCCGGCGAAGAAACCGCGCCCGGCCAGATCACCGCCCAGGAACTTCGCAACGTATATCGCATCGAGCGCGTCGACGTAGCCACGCGCGTCTACGGAGTTGTTGGCGATCCCATCGCGCACTCGCTCTCGCCTGCGATCATGAACGCAGCCTTCCGCCGCGAGAACGTCAACGCGGTCTATCTGGCTCTGCACGCCAAGACGCTGAAAGATCTGCTGACCTGCGTGCGTGAAATTCCCATCCACGGCATCAGCGTGACCATGCCGTATAAAGAAGCGATCCTGCCGCATCTCGACAACACCGATTCCCACACCACAAAGATCGGCGCCTGCAACACAGTAGTCCGCGCCCAGGACGGCAAGCTCTACGGCTTCAACACCGACGCCTCCGGAATCGTCCGCCCGCTGGAGCGCCGTCTGAATACGCTGGAAAATGCGCGCATCTTAGTGATCGGAGCCGGCGGAGCCGCCCGCGCCGCCGTCTTCGGCCTCAAAGAGCGAGGCTCGGAGGTCTACATTCTGAACCGCACCGCCGGCCCTGCCAAGAAGCTGGCCCACCAGGCTCACGCCCGCATCATCAAGCGCCCTGATCTGAAGAAGCTGGCTTTCGACGTCATCATCAACGCCACGCCGGTAGGGATGGGCAACAGCAAAGAATCGCCGCTGCAGGAAAAAGAGATCAACGCCCGCTATGTCTTCGACATGATCTACGATCCGCCCGAAACCCGCTTCCTGAAGCTAGGCAAAGAGCGTGGAGCCCAGATCATCCCCGGCATCGAAATGTTCGCCCACCAGGCCGCCCGCCAGTTCGAAATCTGGACCGGCAAGCCCGCCCCCTGGGACGAAATGCTGCGCGTGGTCCTGCTAGCGTTGCAAGAGAGAACCAACCGCTCGGCAGCTGGCAAATAAGGGTTCTTGATCTCGCCCGCACCACCAACAAAGTGGGTGCCCCGTCCTTCGCGGGGTTTGCGAAGGGCGGGAGTCGGAGACGCATGCACAAGTAGGTCGATCACGCCGCAGGAAACGAAATCTTCGTCCAGCCCTCATTCACCCGTACGGGCCCGGCCTCGTTCAAGAAGTAAAACCGATAACTGCTCCAGCGCCACTGCTCCGCCGACTCCACCAAGCCTCGCTTCACCGGATTGCGATGCATGTACCTCAGTTTTTCCACGCGCTTCTTCGCCGTCCACACGTTGAAGTCGTAGAAGCGGGCCTGCCAGAATGGCTTATGCAGAATCGCGTCTTCGAACAGGCGATGCTGACGCAAGTCGGTCCGCTTTTTCTTCGGCAGCATGGCGCGAGCCGTGCGCTGTTTTAGAACCTGCATCACTGTGGACGGAGTTCCGACCTCAGGTTCGGTGATCAGCAGGTGGATGTGTTCCGGCATGACGACGTATCCCACGACCACAAACCGGTAGCGCGCGCGGGTCTGTTCCAGAATCGAAAGGAAGCAGTCGCGGCTGCGCGCCGTGCGCAGAAAGGGCAATCGCCGGTAACACGAACAGGTGATAAAGTGCAGATGATGAGCCCCATTAAGAGCGATGCAAGCCGCTGGGCATGATAAAGCTCATCGTACCGGCAGCATCGTACCCGCCCTTGCAAAGAACGCAAGGACGGGGCACCCACAGTTCCGGAGCGGGAAGGATGGGCATGGAAGGATGGGCCACCCGCCCATTGCCGGATTTGATTTCACCAATCCCCTGGACAATCAGGGACTGGAAACCGATTCTTACGTAAGAAGATTTTCTTGCTATTGACCGCACGGAGAAATCGAGATGAAACGGAAGACCATTTCAGCGATTGTTTACGCAGTCACAGCTTTAGTCCTTGCGGGCTTTTTTGACGGGCTGTATGGTGGGGAACCGCTTATCTATCACTTGCTAGTCATATACGCTGCCACTGCGGGAGCGGCTCTGTTTGTAGTCGCATGCGTATTGTGCCTGTTCAGCTTACAATTCGGGATCGTGTGTGGGCTGCTCGCCGGCATTCTGTCCTGGCCTTATTTTGCTATCCAGGCGTTCGGCGCCCCGTGGGGTAACCTGATCTGGTTTGCGCGCTATCGCCCGGATACGCTGGCGGCAATTTGTGTCTTGATTCTGTCAAGCGCTTATTCCGTCTACGCCCTACTCGCGCTGCGCCGACTTCCTCATTAACAAGTCTGGGAAGGGATTGATTCGAAGGAATTGTCCGCTCATCGTCAAAATGAGGGATGTAAGTTCTTCGCGTCGCCTTGAGGAGGTCAACACCGACGTCGCCAGCGGATCAACCTTGAGGAGCAGTAAGGCACTTGAAGAGCCCCCCTCGTTCGGGGCTTCCAGCTCGTTCTCCCGTTCTGTCGACTCGGGTCAATTGGCCACAGGACAAGCGACAGTCTGACATGCAGGCGTCGCTACAGCGTCGAAGATTTATTCCCGAGCGCGGGTTCGCATTTACCCTCCGCCAACAGGCGCCGGACGACAAAACCGGGGACAGACGGGACGTACCCCATTTTCTGACTTTGCTCATTCGGTAAAAAACTAGTGAACGTCCCGTCTGTCCCCATATTCTTCTGGGATGGATTCGGGTGCCGGGGAGGGTTCAGTGAAGGGGCGGGTGGCCCAGGCTTTTGACCTCGATAGCGTCAGCAGCACGGTGGGTGCCCCGTCCTTGCGTTCGTTGCAAGGGCGGGAGTCGGAAATGCTGGCGCGACGCGGCCCGATCACGCCGTCAGGTGCGCGCAACGAAATCTTCGTCCACTCCTCGTCACCCGCAGATGATGAGCGCCGGAATTGCGATGCAGGCTGCTGGGCATGATAATGCTCATCGTACAGGCAGCATCGTACCCGCCCCTTCGACAAGCTCAGGGCAGGCTCTTGCAAAGAACGCAAGGACGGGGCACCCACAGTTCCGGAACGGGAAAGAAAGGCATGGAAGGATGGGCCACCCGCCCCGTGGGGGATGACCGATCTGAGAGTGCCAGAAATTTCCCCAATTGAGTAAGCCAACCAATGAGCAAAGGAAAATCGAATGAATCCAAAAGCGTTTTCTGAATGGCTGGCCTCGTTGTCAGTATCAGAGAGGATCAGAGGATTAGCACTGATTTACTCGGCGCTAACCGTCGGTACGCGTCAGTTCTTCCTGCCGGATATGCCGAAGGGCAGCGACCAGGCCATTTTGAACATGCTCCACGGTGTGAATGAACTTCATCATACGTTGGCAAATTGGCTTATAGATTATGCGACAGATGAATGTCAGGCGTTTCCTGTCGATGACCTTTGCCAGGAGTTGCTGGACATCGCGAGCCAATACCGCATAGAGGGTTTACTGACTTCGGCTGTTGAATTTGCTCACACGCGCAAATCGATGGCTAAGAAGTAACGCGCAAAATCAGAGCATCAGCAGCGTTGCTGACAGCAAGCGGGTACCAACGTCCATTCCGATGCCCGATCCAGGCTGGGCGGGTGGCCCGCCCTTTCGGGGGATAGTATCAACCAGCGTGGGGTTCCCCATCCTTGCGTTTTTTGCAAGGGTCGGAAACGATGCTGCCAGCCATGACTGGCCAAGCTCGAAGCCATCGAGTCTATCTCTTCGCAGACATGGAAGGGAGAGGGCATGGCCTTTGGCGGGTGGCCCAGGCTTTTGACCTCGATAGCGTCAGCAGCACGGTGGGTGCCCCGTCCTTGCGTTCGTTGCAAGGGCGGGAGTCGGAAATGCTGGCGCGACGCGGCCCGATCACGCCGTCAGGTGCGCGCAACGAAATCTTCGTCCACTCCTCGTCACCCGCAGATGATGAGCGCCGGAATTGCGATGCAGGCTGCTGGGCATGATAATGCTCATCGTACTGGCAGCATCGTACCCGCCCCTTCGACAAGCTCAGGGCAGGCTCTTGCAAAGAACGCAAGGACGGGGCACCCACAGTTCCGTAACGGGAAGGAAAGGCATGGAAGGATGGGCCACCCGCCACTTAAATCATAGTGAGCATTACCCGGCCGGACCATAAACCGCATAAACAGGGACAGACGGGACGTACCCCGATTATTTCCTCCCGATCCGGAGCCGCCGCTAACTCCCCTTCTTGTCACTCGACGGAGTGAAATGGAGGTTGAACGAATAGAACACCAGATTCACCGGCACGGTATAGTCCGCCGCGACGTAAAGGATCGATTTTTCGCCCGGATTGGTTCGTCGCACCGTGACCTGGTCAGGCAGCAGTTCGATGCCATGCTCTTTCGCCTTGCGGACTACTTCCCCGCGCACATCGTCATCTGATTTCGGCACCACTATTCCAAGATGGGTGCCGGCCTGGGATGCCATGTCCCGTATTTCCTCTTGCAAGTTCATGTTGGCTACTTCCCACGAACCGATCTGCCAGCCCGCCATCGTCACCAGAACTAGAACAGCCAGGCCGAGGATGATCTTCAGTAGTCGCATGACGGTGTTGTTCCTTGAAAACGCCGGATTATTCCACAAAGCATCACGAGCGCCGGATTCCCGGCCCTCGCCTTTCACCAAGGTAACATCGACATTTATTCCTGGCTTAGTAGCATTAAACGTTCCCTTACTTTGTACGGAAAGTCAAACCTTTCGGATTGGATGTCACTTATGAGCTCTCGTAGCTGGCTTCTTACTCATCTTGGCCGCCACTTACTTAGTGCGGCGGTCCGTGTTGCAACCATTGCCACGGTGTTGTTGACCTTCAGCCACGCTACCCATGCGGCTGCCGCGGATGAAAAGGGACAAGCTGCCGCCCCGCCCTGCGGGTTCTCCGATGCCGAATTTGATACCACCACGGATGTTCGCGCTTTGGATGAATACCGGGACGCGATTGCGCAACTGCTCAAGCAGGAAAAGTTCGCAGAGCTGGACTGCCTCGCCGACGCAGCACGGGCTGGCAAAACCAGATTCCCCGGAGGAGGGTGGAAGCTGCGCAACATCTACATTGGGCTCGAAGATCCAAGACCGGGCCATCCGACAGAGGAAGATTGGCAGCAGCACCTGAAACTGGTCGAACGCTGGATGAGCAGCAACCCCCGTTCCATCACAGCCACAATTGCGCTCTCCGAGTCCTATACGGAATACGGCTGGTCCGCGCGCGGTGATGGCTTTGCCGACAGCGTGAGTGACAGTGGCTGGAAGTTGTACGGCGAACGCGTGGCAAAAGCAAAAGCGATTCTCGACGAGCACTCGGACCTAGCCACCAAGTGCCCCGACTGGTACATCGCCATGCAGCAGGTTGCCCAGGGACAGAGTTGGTCGCGTCCGCGGGCGGCTGCTCTGCTGCAACAGGCAATCGCGTTCGAGCCGGGCTACCCATACTATTACCGCATTTATGGCAACTATCTTCTGCCCAAGTGGGGCGGACAGGACGGCGACACCACGCGCTTTGCTGAGGAGACAGCGAATCGCATTGGAGGAGAAGCCGGCGACATCCTCTACTTCCAAATTGCTGAGGCGATCCTCTGTGGCTGCCAGGAGCCAGAGTTCGACCGCTTTTCCTGGCCTCGCCTGCAGAGCGGGTTCACCGCTCTTGAAAAGAAATATGGCCCATCGATGCTTCTGGTGAACTCGTTTGCGCTCATGGCCGCCAAATCCCAGGACTGGGTGGCCGCCGACGCCGCCTTCAAGCGCATCGGGGACAAGTGGAGCGAGGAGAGATGGGGCACGGAGGGCTTCTTTAAACAAAACAGAGATGCAGCGGCTCAGGTCGGCCCTCAGCAGATCCGCGCCCGCGCCAACCGCAAGGAAGCCGAGGCCAACATGCAAACGCCGGAAGGCGCAGCCTATCGGAAAGACGTGGAACAAAAGCTGGCTGCCTTCGAGGATCCCTGCCTGAAGGAATCAAACGGCGACCAGCACAAGTTTGAACTATTCGTGCAGGTCGCACAGGACGGAAGCGCAACCAATGCAGAGACGCAACAACGTCCCGACACTTTCGGCGTCTGCATGTTGCGCGCCCTGTATTTGTCCTACACGCGTAAGGAAACTCCGTTCACGACGCCGCCCCGCCCTGCCTACTGGGTCGTATTGGAGCTGGACCCTGCGACCTTGGCCGCATCCGCCAAATAGGACGGCTGTCGACTCGGAATTGGCCCGTGGCCCATTCCAGCCGGGTTTTCGCTTAAGTGGGCCACCCGTCCGTCACCGTCCGTCGACCTCGTGCAGTGGGCCCGGGGCAGTTCTCCGCGCTTAACCCGTAATACTGGTTTATCCGGTTAGACCTGGGGGCTGGGTACGTCCACTAACCGGTGAACGGGTGTTTAGTGGTTTAAATCCTCGCTTTGCGTCCTGCAAGAGCTGCCAAGCCGCCCCATGCCCGCCAAATGAAGGCTTCCGATGCGATTCGTAAAGAAAAAGTTGCATTTTGGTAGATGC
>CAVWTR010000010.1:0-194495 GCA_963758005.1 uncultured Acidobacteriota bacterium | reverse complement strand
AATCAGTAGGTTGTAGGTTCGATTCCTACCGCGCTCACCATTCCCTTACCGTTGGCAAATTTTCATGGCGCCGTCTCGGGTCGGTCAAAAGAAACATTCATCGCCAGGATTCCCCTCGAAGATGACGAGCCAGATCAGCAAGTTCCCGACCGTAGTCAAGAAGGTCGTCGCGCATTTTATCGAATGCTCGCTCCGGTTCCGCGAAGTGTTTCAGGTACATCGGTTCAAAGTCTGGGTGCAGTTCCCGCATCGAAATCCTAACCGCCCACAGGGAGCGGGAAATCGTGACGAGATTTCGCTGGGTGGTAATCAGGGTCTCGGCAATTTGGGCTACCGAGTTTTGCAGCGCTTGGTTGTCCATGATTTCTTCTATTCTTGCATGACCCCTTTGTGACGTACGAACCTTCGGCCTGTGCAAATCCAAACAGCGATTGACTTGCGCGGCAGGAAGGGAAGAGGACGCGGATGACGCAGCAAGACGGAAACTCTAATCGTGCAGCACGACGTTCAGCAGAGAGCTGTGGACCTGGAGAGCGCCTTCGGTCCCGCCAGCGTAGTGAATGAAGCCGAGTTTCCGAAATCGGTTCATGAAGAAGCTGACTCGCGAACGAGTGGTCCCGACCATCTCGGCTAGCGTTTCCTGACTGATCTTGGGGACGACGGTTTCCGGGATGCCTTCCTTGCCGAAATGAGCGAGCAATAGAAGAACGCGGGCCAGTCGTTTCTCGCTGGAGTTGAAAAGTTGGTCGACCAGATCCTCTTCGTAACGGATATTCCGCCCGAGCAGATAGGCAACAAACATCTCAGAAAGCGCGGGTTCGCGGTGCAGGGCTTCCATCATCGCTTTCTTTTCCACCCGGAGAATCTCGCAATCCGTCATGGCGGCCGCTGAACCCATCCGCAGAAGCTGGCCTGCCAACGAGCCTTCACCGAAGAAGTTTCCCTCGCTCACGATCGCGATGGTCGCTTCCTTGCCGATCTTTGACACGACGGTGAGGCGCACCTTGCCTTCTTGAACATAGAAGACAGCATCTGCGTCGTCCCCTTGCGCAAAGATTACCTGCTTCTTGGGAGCGGACAGAATTTTCCTGCCATCGCCGATGGTGGCGAGGAAAATGTTGGGATCGAATCCGCCGTTTTTCTTTAGTGCCGCAGGGGTTTTCATTCGCTAATGAGCCTTGTCGCAAATGCGGCTTAGGTCCGCCGCAGAACGGGCGAACTGCATTTCAGTAACCTCCAGCATACTCCCCGGGATTCAAACAGGAATGGTCACTTTTGCTCACTTGCTTCCTTAACTTGTCCTTAGCCGGTCTTTAGCTGGTCTTTAGCCGGTCTTTGGTTTTCCGAATCCGATCAATCGCCGATCGCGATGGGGTTCGGTGCGGGGCAGGCCAGTGCATAACTCGCACTTTTCGCCGGGCTTGGCGCCACAGGTAGGGCAGCGAACGGCCAGAGCTTGTTCCTTTTTCGACTTCATAGTGCTTCACACAATGCACCGTTTGGCCAGCCCCAAAATGGTCAATTCTGACCAGTTTCGCAACTTTACTTTCGGTGAACGCTGACAAGGGAAATTTTTTGTCGTTTAAGAGACAGGGTTTGTTTCGCTCCGAAGTTTATTTCGCTCCGCTCTCCGCATCGAGACCTTTTAGATTTTCACTTGTGAGCTATCTTGCTCAGACGCAAGAGCCAGCGCCTGTCATTCTTGGACCATCGTCGGAGTGTGTTGACGGAGCCGCGAAACTGAATTGCAGCTCTTATAGTTAGGTCGCAAAGCCGTTTCCTGATACACGGCGGCGCCCACATCCAGCGGATCAGTGTTCGTCATTTCGTGTGCACGCCGTCAAACCTGGCGGCGGAACACGATTTTGACCCTAAGAATTCCCGAATATCTTCTCGAACATTTTGTCGAACTCGTTCTGGAACATATTCTCGACAATTTCTCGAACATTCTCGAACAATATTCTCGAACAATATTCTTGAACAACGAATCAGGGCAGCACTTCCGGTCGCATGAGGAGCTAGCCCCAAAAACAAGGAAGGTCTAAAGATCATGCCGTTAATTCAACTCCTGGAAGTTCTCATCGTGGTGGGTGTTCTTCTGTGGCTGGTCAATCGCTTTATACCAATGCAGGGAACCATCAAGTCAATTCTGAACGGCGTTGTTGTGATTGCCGTGGTTCTGTGGATTCTCAACGTTTTCGGGCTATTCAACTCCCTTTCGAGTATCCACATCGGCAAAGGATGATCGCGACCCCGTAGATGAAGAAACGCGTCGCGAAACTCGCACTCTAAACGAAGGTCGATGGCGGCAGGTGCCTGCCACGAAGGAGAAACTTTGAAAACCACACTGTTGTTCATTACCGGAATCACCCTCACTTTGAGCGCGTTCGCTCAGACCAATCCGCAAGCCGCAAACGTCGAGCCCATGAGCACGATGCCCACGTTCCGGGTAACCGTTACCAGTCGCAGCGTGCAGGCGGTGAATTATCAGCATCGCAGCGGATCCTCGAAACTGGATTTCGCCGGTACCAGCCTGATGCCCTCAGCCAGCGGCGTTGCCCGGGTCGACAGCAAGCGCGGTTCCATTGAGATCGAAGCCGAATTTGGTGAACTGCTGAAGCCGACCACGTTCGGCAATGAATATCTGACATATGTTCTGTGGGCGATTTCGCCCGAGGGCCGCGCCGTGAATTTGGGTGAAGTTCTGGTCGGCGGCAACCATCGCAGCAAGGTCAATGTGACCACAGATCTTCAGGCCTTCGCTCTGATTGTGACCGCGGAACCTTACTACGCTGTACGCCAGCCCAGCAACGTGGTGATTCTCGAAAACGTAGTTCGCGACGACACCAAGGGAACTACGGAAGCGGTAAACGCAAAGTACGAACTGATGGAACGTGGCGGCTATATCCCCACGGGCTATAAATTTGATCCCGTGATCCTGAATGCCAAGTTGCCGCTGGAGTTTTTTGAGGCGCGGAACGCGTTGCGCATCGCTCAATCTGAAGGCGCCGAGCAGTACGCCCCCGACAGTTACCAGCACGCTGTTCAGCTGATGCATAACGCAGACAGCGAAGCCACAGACAAGCACATCGACAAAAAACCGCTGATCGCTGTCTCCCGCGAAGCTGTGCAGACCGCCGAAGATGCACGTGCGATTGCGGTCAAAAAGATGGACGAAGTACGCTTGGCCAATGAACGTCAGGATTCAGCCAATGCGCAGGCGAACTCGCAAGCACAGGCGGATGACGCGACCCGGCGTAAGGATCGCGCCGAAGCCGATGCCGCCAGGGCTCAGGCTGCAACCGCGAAGGCTCAAGCCGACATGGCTGCCAGCCAGGCTGCGTCGGCGACCGCAGTCTCCGCGGCGCAGGCGGATGCTGAACGATCCCGCTTAGCCGCACAGCAGGCGAATTTGTCTGCCCAACAGGCGGAGACTGACAAAGCCGCCATGCGAGCAAAGTTGTCCGAGCAGCTGAATTCCATTCTTCAGACTCGCGACAGCGCACGCGGGCTCATTGTCAGCATGTCCGACGTTCTCTTCGACACCGGCAAATACTCGTTGAAGCCCGGCGCGCGCGAGAAACTGGCAAAAGTCGCCGGCATTCTGCTCGCCTATCCTGGACTCAACATCGAGGTCGGCGGCTATACGGATAACGTTGGCGGCGATGCCATGAATCAAACCCTGTCAGAGAATCGTGCCGGATCGGTACGCGATTACCTGGTGCAAGAAGGTGTTGCCACTGGTTCGGTCAGCGCCAAAGGCTTCGGCAATACTTTGCCGGTAGCGTCCAATGACGATTCCGCCGGCCGTCAGCAGAATCGGCGCGTGGAACTTCTGGTCTCGGGCGACGCCATCGGTAGTCCGGTAAATGCCACAACAGGAAGTTTGCAGTAAGGCAGGATTTATCGCGATTCGTTCTTTGGAGGCAAAACCCTATGAAACTCGTTGGAGTGATCAGTACGGCAGTTCTCTCTTTATCCCTCGGAATCGGTATTCCGGCCTACGCACAGCAGGAGCAGCACGACCAGCAGGAAGAAAATAAAGACAAGCCTGCACAGGAAAAAGAAAAGAAGGCACAACCGGAAAAACCTGCGAGCCAGGAAGAGAAGAACAACAAGCCGGAAGAGAAAAATGCACAGCACGAATCCAAGCCGGAACCGAACCAACAGCACGCCGCTGGTGGCCGCATTCCTGCCGACCGCTTCAAGGCCAATTTCGGACGGGAACATAGCTTTCGTGTCAGCGAAGGCGACTACCGCAATCACCGCTTTCAATACGGCGGCTATTGGTTCGGATTCGCTTCTGTCTGGCCGAGCAACTGGCTGTACACGCAAGACGTTTATGTTGTCGAGATCAACGGCGTGTACTACCTGTGCAATGCAAACTATCCTGGCGTGAACCTCACGCTCAGCGTTACTTTGTAGCGCCATGCGGCATTAACGAAAGAGCGCAGGCCGTGGGGGCCTGCGTCTTTCCTTATCATCACAAAGAAAAAGGAGCATGACATGTTAGGAACCATACTGATCGTGATTCTGGTTTTGGCACTTCTGGGAGCGTTGCCACGGTGGTCGCACAGTCGGGACTGGGGTTATGCTCCAACCGGCGGTTTGGGGCTGATCCTTTGCGTGGTCGTCATTCTGCTGGTTCTCGGCCGGATTTAAGCCACGCGCGACGAGCGACGAGCCAATGTAGGGATGGTGTGGGGATGACATCTCCTGAAGTTGGCATTTGTTTTGCCCATGTGAGCGGGGGAAGCTGAGTAGGGGAATCGCGGTGGTTCGGGGTCTTGATGCGCCGAAGGTCTAATCGGGACTGGCGACTGCAGCGCACAATTTTCTGACCCGTTCTTCCAGCACGCCGAAGCGCTGGTACTCGCATCCTTCAGCGGATCCCATCGAGATTCGTGGGTTGCGGTGAAGCATGGGACTGGGGAAAGCGCTCCGCAATCCGGAATGTACTTCGGTGACGCCGGTGTGGTCGACGAAACTGCGCGCGTTCTCGGGCTTGATGCCTCCGCCGGGCATGATGACCGTTCTGCGCTGGGCTTTCCGCACTAACTCCGCGATAGTTTCCTGACCTTGCAGGCAGGTCGATTCGCCACCGGACGTGAGCACACGATCGACGCCCGCGTCGCAAAGATCTTCAAGAGCGCGGAACAGATCGGCGGTCATATCGAAAGCGCGATGGAACGTGACGGCAAGCGGACGCGCCTCATTCGATAACTGGCGAGTGCGAGCGACGTCGACACTCCCATGCACATCGAGAATCCCAAAGACCACGCCGTTTGCTCCCAGCCGTTTGGCGAGCGCGATATCGCGGCGCATGGTTTCGAATTCGTCGGCTTCGTAACAAAAATCGCCGCCGCGCGGGCGAATCATGATGTGGAGAGCGACCGAAACCGCAGCGCGCACCATTTCAATGAGTCCGGCGCTGGGTGTGATCCCGCCCTGGATCAGGCCGGCGCAGAGTTCCAGACGCGCTGCCCCGCCGCGTTCCGCCGCGACTGCGGAGGCGACGGAATCGACGCAGACTTCAACCAAAACCTGAGAATTCTTGTGGGTCATGCGACATCTCACAATATACAGGTCGCGGTGTGCGTGACTGAGCGGGGGAACCAAGGCTGACAGGGCTCAGATATAATCATAAAATTCTCCTTCCTATGCGAACCCGGCTCGGCCCGTGGATGGTTCTGCCGTTGGCGTTGATCGCATCCGGGCAAAACATCCAGCCCAAGGCGCAATCAGCTTCAGTCCAGCCTTCGCCAACCCAGCCTTTGCCAACCCAGAATTCTCCAGCTCCGGTCCCGGAATTTGAAGACGTCGCGCAAAAAGCGGGCCTCACCGTCCCGCACATTTCTTCGCCTGATAAGAAATACATCGTCGAATCGATGAGCGGCGGAGTGGGACTGATCGACTGCGACAACGACGGCAAGCTCGACATTATTAGCGTCAACGGATCGACGGTGGAGCGCTATCGCCAGGGCGGCGATCCGATGATCACTCTCTATCATCAGGATGCGAATTCTACGGTGAACGATGTGAAGTTCACCGACATCACTAAAGCTGCCGGACTCACCCGCAAGGGCTGGGGCATGGGCGTTGCCGTTGCGGACTATGACAACGACGGACTGCAGGATATCTACGTCACGGGATACGGTGGCAACGCGCTCTACCACAATCTGGGCAACTGCAACTTCGAAGATGTGACCGAGAAAGCAGGAGTCGCCGGCGGCGGCTTCAGCACCGGCGCGGCATGGGCTGATTACGATCGCGACGGGCGCGTCGATCTTTTCGTGTCGCGCTATGTGCATGTCGACATGGATAAGCTGCCCGTGTTCGGCAACGATCCGCATTTTTGCCGCTTCAAGGGCATACTGGTGCAGTGTGGTCCCTGGGGTATGCCCGGCGAATCCGACCTGCTGTTTCACAACAAGGGCGACGGCACGTTCGAGGAAGTTTCGAAGAAAGCTGGAGTTGACGATCCGCATCATTATTACGGCCTGGGCGCGACCTGGGGCGACTACGACAACGATGGATGGCCCGATCTTTACGTGGCCAACGATGCAGGGCCGAATTTTCTCTACCACAACAAACACGACGGAACTTTCGAAGACGTCGGACTGCTCGGCGGCGTCGCCCTGAGTGGCGATGGCATGGAGCAGGGATCGATGGGCGTGGCCTGGGGCGACTATTTGCACGAAGGCCGACTGTCGATGTTGGTTACGAATTTTGTGGAGCAGGGTTCTGCCCTCTATCACAATCTGGGCAACGACAGCTTTGCCGACGTGACGGTGCGCGCGAAGATTATGAAGCCGACGTATCCGCTGGTGAGCTGGGGTACGTCTTTTTTCGATATGGACAATGACGGCTGGCTGGATATTTTCATAGCCAGTGGTCACGTCTATCCGCAGGTGGATAACATTACCGGAGCGGCAGGGTACAGTCAGCCCCTGGTGCTGTTTCGCAATCATCGCGACGGAACGTTTGAAGATGTGTCGTCGACGCTGGAGAAGCTGCCGCTGAAATCGAGGCGGGGCGTGGCTTTTGGCGACATTAATAACGACGGCAATGTCGACATGGTCGTGCTCAATGTGGGTGAACCGCCGTCGCTGCTGCTGAACCGCAATCAGAGTCCCAATCATCGCGTGTTGTTCAAGCTGGTGGGGACGAAAAGCAATAAGGCGGCGATTGGCGCGCGGGTCACGGTGAAAGCCGGACCGCTGGTGCAGATGGACGAAGTGCGCGGTGGCGCGAGCTACATTTCACAGAACGATTTGCGGCTGCATTTTGGTCTGGGCGCGAACGAGAAAATGAGCGAGGTGAGCATCCGCTGGCCGAACGGCGAGACCGAGACTGTGCGCGAGGTTCCTGCGGATTTCATTTACACCATCGTCGAAGGCGGAGGAATCCAAGGAAAGATCGCGCTGCCTGCATTGCCCCCGCGCTGAGAGCAGTTCTACTTCGGGTGGCCAATGAGTGAAATCGAGATTTGCCAACAACTTGTTGCCGTCCGCGCTTGGTTGCGGGAGAATATTTATCGTGAAAAGCAGGCACGTCGGCCGGATCATCGCGTCCGCAGCGGTCGCCTTACTTATTCTTGGAGCCGCGTATGCGCTTCGCGGTAGACCCATCCTTTTGCACGTCATGGCGGACAGTGGCTGTGCTTGCGGTGAATACCACGAGGAGGTCACAGGAATCGTCGTCCGAAATCCCTTTCGCGATGTGTCGCCCGAGCAAATCGGAGCTAGGTTTCTCGAAGACCTTGGCAACGGCCGTTGCGCCGGTAGCAGTTCGATCTGTCAGTATGCACTCCCTGACCATCGGGTTTCCGAGTGGCGACTTGTCAATCGCGATGATACCCCCGGCCGTATCCAGCTTTTCTACAAGCTCACAAAATACGGCGAGTTGGATCGCAAGTATAAATTGACAGGCGAGGGCTTGATCGAGGTTAGGCCAAGCAACGGTACTTGGACGGTCACTAACTATTCCAGCTACTTCTAAATTCTCGAACGTCGCGGATCAGGCCTTAGCGCTCACCGAGAATTGACGGCTTTCATTCGATCCCCAGCTGCCTTTGGATTTGTTCCAGTGGCACTCCCTTCGTCTCAGGAACCATGGTCTTCACCCAGATCAGCTGCAGAACCATCATGCCGGCAAAGAATGAGAACACGTACCCCGGCGGGAAGGCGGTGACCATCCGGGGAAAGAAAGTGGTGAGCAGGGCGGCGAAGATCCAGTGGGTGAAGCTGCCGAGGGTTTGACCTTCGGCGCGATGACGATTGGGAAAGATCTCGGAGATAAACACCCAGATCACCGCGCCCTGGCCAACGGCGTGAGCAGCGATAAAAGCGAAGATGCAAACCGGCACGATCGAGAAGTGGCCGGTAAAGAAGGCCCACGCGACGAGGCCGAGCGAAGCGATGTAGCCGAACGAGCCGATATAAAGAAGTGTCCGCCGGCCCAGCCGGTCAATCAGCCAGAGGCCGACAAAAGTGAAAACGAGATTGGTGACGCCGATGCCGATCGACTGCAGCAACGCGGCTTTAGCGCCGAGGCCGGTCAGCTCAAAAATGCGGGGCGCGAAATACAGAATTGCATTGATGCCGGAGAGCTGGTTGAAGAAGGCGATCAATATGGCGAGCAGGATCGGCTTTTGAAGACTCTTCGTCCAGAAATTTCCCGACGAAACTTGTTCGGAAGATGCGGCCATGATCGCGTCCGCCTGGGCTGCGATTTCGGCTTGCGACACGTCAGGTTCGATCTTGTGCAGCACTTGCAGTCCCGCCTCGCGGTCGCCTTTTCGGCTGAGCAGCCAGCGAGGGCTTTCGGGAAGGCCGAAGCAAAACACGGCATAGAGCAGCGACGGAAACGCCGCCACGCCCAACATCCAGCGCCAGGCATTTTCGCCCACGCCGGCCAGCAGCCAGTTCGAGACGAACGCGATCAGGATGCCGAAAACAATATTGAACTGGAACATGCCCGCCAGGCGGCCGCGATACTTGGGCGGCGCGATTTCAGAAATGTACATGGGGGCAACCACGGTCGAGATGCCGATACCCAGCCCGCCGATCACTCGCGAGATTATGAACACGGTGACGTTGGGCGCTAACCCCGAGCCCATCGCACCGACGAAGTAAAGAGCTCCGATCCAGAGCAGCGTGGCCTTGCGTCCGAAGCGGTCGGCGGGCCATCCGCCGAGCAAGGAACCGATGACGGTTCCGTAAAGAGCGGATGCCATGGCGATGCCGTGCAGCCCGGGGCTCAGTCCCCAGAGCGCCTGAATGGTTTTTTCGGCGCCGGAAATCACCACCGTGTCGAAGCCGAAGAGAAATCCGGCGAGCGCCGACGTGAGCGACCAGAAAAAGATACGAGCATTCATAGGTTCGCGCTGGGTCCAGATTCGAGCGGATAGCGTTTCTCGCGCCAGTCGCGGATGCCGCCGTCCATCGAAATCACATTGGTGTAGCCCATCTTCTGCAGATTGTCGGCGGCGAGCGCAGAGCGGAAACCGCCGCCGCAATAGAGGATCATTTCGGTGTTGAGTTGCGGCACGCGTGCTTCGATGTCGCGTTCGATGATGCCCTTACCCAGATGAATGGCGCCGGGGAGATGATCTTTGGCGAATTCGCTTTCCTCCCTTACGTCGACGAGCACAAATTTGTCGCCGCGATCCATCCTGGTTTTCACGGCGTCGACTGTGGTCTCGCGCACGCGCGTCTTGGCGTCATCGACAATCTTGAGAAAACGCGGAGGATGCTGGTGGGCCATGAGGACTCCTTATCGATTCAGCGATGAATATCCTACCAAGTGCTCCCGGATTGTGCCTCTGTGAAGTGTCGTTCCGAGCGGGGCATTGCGATCGATTTTACAAATCACTTCGCTCAAGATCAAAGCCACCAGAGAGCTTAGCGCGTAACCAAGACTTCGATTAGCATCAATCGATGAAGCAGGCGCAACTGATGCGGCACATCGGCCTGGCTCGTGCCCTCTCAAAGTTGGGATATTGTTCGCGTTCGCGAGCCGCGGAGTTGATTCGCGCGGGGCGCGTGCGGTTGAACGGTGGGTTGAGGCGCGATCCGGAGACGCCGGTCCGCCTGGAGAAGGACCAGATTGAAGTGGATGATCGCGCGGTTGAAATCCAGCAGAAAATCTATCTCATGATGAACAAGCCGCGTGGCGTGGTAACAACTGCTTCTGATGAAAAAGGCCGCCAGACGGTGTATGCCGTATTAGAGAGAGCTGGGGAATCACTGCCCTGGCTTGCTCCCGTGGGACGACTGGATAAGGCCAGTGAAGGATTGCTGCTTCTGACCAACGATTCCGAATGGGGCACGCGCATCGCGGCTCCGGAGACGCATCTGGAGAAGACTTACCATGTGCAGATCGACACGGTCGCGGATGAGAAGCTGATCGCGGCACTGGTCCGCGGCGTGACGGAAGGCGGGGATCTCCTGCGCGCACGGCAATCCCGAATGCTGCGGTCGGGAAAGAAAAACTGCTGGCTCGAGATCGTTCTCGACGAAGGCAGGAACCGGCAGATTCGGCGCATGCTGGCCGCTCTTGGGATTGAAGTGCTGAGGCTGGTGCGAGTCGGCATTGGTCCGCTGCAGCTCGGCGATCTTGCGAAGGGTGCATTTCGAGCGTTGCAGAAAGAAGAGAAGAAGATCCTGGATCACGCGATACAGGAAGGGAACTCATGAGCGACCTGACTTTCCTTCCGGCTACGGAGATGGCGGAAAAAATTCGCGAGAAGAAGATTTCTCCAGTCGAGATCGCCGCTGCTCACTTGGCGAAAATCGAAAGATTGAATCCGCAGCTGAACGCTTTCGTGCACGTGGACGCGGAGCGAGTTCGCCGCGAAGCTCGCGCTGCCGAACTTGCGGTGATGAGCGGAAAAGCTCTCGGGCCGCTGCACGGCGTTCCCGTCAGCATCAAAAGCTCGCTCGACGTCGCGGGATTACGGTGCGAGGCAGGCACTCGTCTGCGCGCTGGACACATTGCGACGCAAGACGCACCACTGGTCGCGCGCCTGCGCCAAGCAGGAGCGATCGCGCTGGGCGCGACCAATACGCCGGAACTCCTGATGGCGTGGGAGACGGACAATCCCCTGTATGGCCGCACCAACAGTCCGTGGGATCTCGAACGCACCCCAGGCGGATCGAGCGGCGGGGAAGCTGCAGCGATTGCGGCGGGGATGTCGGCAGGTGGCGTGGGCAGCGACGGCGGCGGCTCGATTCGAGTGCCCGCGCATTTCTGCGGCATCTGCGGACTCAAACCCACGCCGGGACGTATTCCCTCGACTGGACATTTTCCCGCGTCCGGTGGCCCGTTTGCGCTGATTGGCGTCGTCGGTCCGATGGCGCGGTCCGTGGCAGATTTGAAGGTTCTGTTCGAAGTGATGCAAGGTCCCGACGATGGCGACACGTGTGCGGCGCCGGTGCCCCTGCACTGGCCTGCCGATGACGAAGTAAAGAAATTGAGAGTGGGTTACTTTGAAGATGACGGCCGCACGCCCGTGACTCCGGAGACTCGCGCAGCCGTGAGAACCGCTGCGGAAGCCTTACGGAATGCGGGCTTTGAAGTCGAGCCGTTTCGTCCGGAGGGCCTGGAGGAGGCGCGCGTACTGTGGAAGAAATTCTTTGTCATCGCCGGCGGGATGTTGATTCGTCCAATGTTTCGCGGACGCGAGCATGAACAGAGCCCGACGCTGAAGCAGTTCCTTGATTGGTCGGCCGGCGAGTTGCCGCTCTCGGCCGAGACGTTGCTCGATGCTTGGATAGGCCGCGACCTTTTGCGCGCTAAATTTCTTGCGCAGATGCGGAGGTATCCCATCCTTCTGTGCCCCGCGGCCGCGATTCCCGCGTTTCGGCACGGGGAGCGCAGTTGGACGGTCGAAGGCAAAACCGTGAACTATCTTGACGCCTGGAGCTATACAGAATGGTTTAACCTGCTCGGCAATCCAGCCACTGTAGTTCCGGTGAGCCATTCCATCACCGGCGAATGGCAAGGGCTGCCGATCGGAGTGCAAATCGTTGGGCGGCCCTGGGAAGAAGAGCAGGTGCTGGCGGTAGCGGCCGCTCTTGAACGGGAATGCGGGGCCTGGAGAATTCCACCGATTCGCTAATCCGCGAATCCCTGTGTGTTCTCTGTGTCCTCTGTGGTTAAATCCTTAATCAATGACTCCTCGAATCTCAGTGGTTCTGGCTGGCATGATTCTGGCGGCATTCGGCCTGTTCGCGACCGCACCCCAATCCCAACCCAAGGCTGCGAATCCCGTTGAAGCTGCGCGCCTCAACAATCTCGGCGTGGCGTACATGAATCAGCAGCTTTTCGAAAAGGGATTGAAGTATTTCCAGCAGGCCGCGGAGGCCGACCCCAAGCTTGCGATTGCGCGGCTGAATCAAGGCGTTGCCTATCTGAATCTGCAGAAAGTCGATGACGCCAAGGCCGCGTTGGAAGATGCGCTCAAGCAGGATGCGAAGAATCCCAACGCATGGTACGGTCTGGGGATGCTCGCCAAGAACACGGGCGAGGCGCAGGCGGCGATTGATGCGTTTAAGCGTGTGACCGAAATTGACGCGAACGACGCTGACACCTGGTATTTTCTGGGCACGGTGTACGTACAGGCCAAACAGTTTCCGCTGGCGATTGATGCGTTCGATCACGCGCTGAAACTGAATCCGCTGCACGCTTCGGCGGAGTTTGGACTGTCGCGGGCGTACCAGCAATCCGGCGACGTCGAGCACGCCCGCGAGCATCTGAAGAAGTTCCAGTACATCACGCAGAACAAACTCGGCGCGCCCATGAGCCTGGCCTACGGCGAGCAGGGCCAGTACTCGCGCGCGGTGGAGTCGCCGTCAGCAGTGCTGAAAGCGCCCGCGCCGATTAAAGTGCGCTTCGTGGATGTGACCAAGGAGTCGGGGCTGGTTTTCAACCCGGCACCTCCGCCAGTGGAGCCCTATAAAGGGTTTCCCAATTACCTGGGCAGTGGTGCATGTTTCTTCGATTACGACAACGACGGTAGGCTCGACCTGCTGGTCGTGGACAACGGCGCGCAAGGCGGCATGTCGCTATATCACAACCTAGGAGGCGGGAGGTTTGAGGAGGCGACTAGCAGAGCGTTTTCGGGGGTAATCTTGCATGGAACGGGCTGTGCCATTGGCGATTATGACAATGACGGCTTTGCGGACATAGCGGTTGCCTCCACGAATGAGCTCAGACTTTTTCACAATGAAAAAAACGGAACGTTTAAACCAAGGGATTTTGGGCCTCCGGGAGGTATTGGCACGGGGAGTGGTGGCGGGCACTCAGCAGACCGGCCAGGACCGGGGCAGGCGCCTCCGCTAGAGATAACGCGAGGGACCTCCCATCCTCCGACCTTCTTATATCCTACGGGGCCGATTGGGGTTAGCTTCATTGATTATGATCACGATGGCGATCTCGACGTGTACGTCACACAGCCCGTTTTGGCGGAGCAGGGACCCGAAGGACAGGAACTGGTTGACGACGGGACATCAGGTCACAACGTGCTTTGGCGAAACAATAGCGATAGCACCTTTACCGACGTCACGGATTCGACTGGGCTCGCCGGTGCTCTCCGGAGCATCGCAGCTATCGGCACTGACTTCAACAACGACCGTGCTGTGGATGTTCTACTCAGCGGTGGAGAAAGGGTTCGCCTGTTTGAGAATCGACGCGAGGGCAAATTCCGCGATCGAAGCGACCTGACATCGTCCATGCCGAGCAGGACGAATGGCGTCGCAGTCCTCGACTTCGACCACGATGGCTGGATGGACTTTGCATTCACCCAAATGGATGCGCCTGGTCTAACGCTCTGGCGCAACAATCACGGAAAATCATTCGAGAAAGTGAAGCTCCCCGAGACCAACTGGATCCGTGCTTACGGCGTGGCCGCTTTCGACTTCGACAACGACGGCTGGGTCGACCTCGTCGCGGTCGGCGAAACAAAAGAAGGCAAGGGCGAAGTGCGGCTGTTCCGCAATCTCGGACCTGACGGATTCAAAGACGTCACAACCGACGTTGGTCTCGACAAGATTCAGCTCAAAGATCCGCGCGCCATTATTACCGGCGACTATGATGGCGACGGCGCGACCGATCTACTCATCACGCAGAATCATGGGCCGGCTGTGCTGCTGCGCAATGAAGGCGGAAATCAGAATCACTGGCTGAAGCTTTCGCTGAAGGGATTGGCCGATAACAAATCCGCTATCGGCACCAAGGTCGAAGTTTTTTCGGGCGGGAACCGGCAGAAGTTTGAGATCTATGGTTCCAATGGATATCTCGGGCAGAGTTCCACCGACATCGTCGTTGGCCTGGGCGGTTCCAAGGAAGCCGATATTGTACGCATGCTGTGGCCGACGGGAGTGCTGCAAGATGAAATCCAGGTCGCGGGCGACAAGCAGCAGAACATTTCCGAGATCGACCGGCGAGGCAGTTCGTGCCCGACGCTGTTTGTGTGGAATGGCGACCGCTACGAATTTGTCGCCGACATGCTGGGGGCGGGCGTCGTGGGACACTGGGTTGGGCCCGGGCAGCGCGACGTTCCGCGGCCGGTTGAGTGGATCAAGATTAATCGGGACGCGATTCGAGAGAAGGACGGGAAGCTCAGTTTCCGCTTCATGGAGCCGCTAGAAGAGGCCGTCTATCTGGACCAGGCGCGGCTGCTGGCGGTGGATCATCCGGCCGACGCCGACGTTTATCCCAACGAGTATTTCGCTTCGAACCCGCCGTATCCGCCGTTCAAGGTCGTGATCAGCCGCGATGCGCGTCCGCCAGCCGGGGCGTGGGACGAGCATGGGCACGACGTTCTGCCCGACTTGCTAGCGCATCGATACTCTGGCGATTTCGCGCTGACGCAATTTCAGGGATTCGCACAGACTCACAGCCTTACGATCGATTTGGGCGAGGCTTACCGCGGCGGGTCGCTTTGGCTGCTGATGCACGGCGAGGTCGAATATTTTTCGGCGAATAGCATGTACGCCGCGTCACAAGCCGGAATTGAAGCGATCCCGCCGTATGTGGAAGCGCTGGTTGGAAACGAGGTGCTTGGGAGTAAAAACAGCGAGACCGGGCAGTGGAAGCGCGTAGTCGACGACATGGGATTTCCCGCCGGCGGGCCGCGGACGATGACCGCTGATCTCACCGGCAAGCTGCCGATAGGTACGCGGAAGATTCGCATCACCACGAATCTGCAGGTTTATTGGGACAGCATTCTGATTGATCGCGCCGAGCAGGATGCTGCGCGCGGGATCTCTCGCCCCGCCGGAAAGAACGCGGGGCTTCAAGATGACGCTAATCGAAAAGGCGTGCGCCTTACGCCGGTGCCGTTAGTTCGTGCCGACCTCGAGTTCCACGGATATCCGTTGAAGATCGAAGGCCAGCCCGCGGGAAATGTGCAATACATTTATGAAAAGGTGAGTGCGACCGGCCCGTACACGCGACCTTCGGGAACCTACACGCGTTACGGGGACGTGCTGCCACTCCTGACTGCGACGGACGACAAGCTAGCTGTTTTCGGCTCGGGCGATGAAGTGCGGCTGGACTTCGATCCGTCGACCCTGCCAACGCTTCCCAGGGGATGGGTGCGCGATTATTTCTTTGCGGCCAACGGCTACGAGAAAGATATGGATTTCTATGCGGCGGAAGGGAACTACGTGGCGCCGCTGCCGTTCCTGAGCATGGGCGAATATCCCTACCCGCCCAAACAGTCATTTCCTCTGGACGACGCGCATGTGAATTATCTGCTCGAATACAACACGCGCCACATGTCGGGAAACGAGCAGCGAGGGTACTGGTTCGACTATGGACCAGGCGCGACGGCCTCATCTCCTGGGCTAAGATAACCGGGAAGGGCATGAGTTCCGAATCATTCTACGGAAACGTTTTAACATTGACAATTTCGTGCCTTCCATAATCCAATAGCCGGACTCATGGAAAACACTTCCGCGCCGTCCTCTGCCGCGCCCCGGCTTCGCCGCTCACTCACTCTTTGGGATCTGATCCTCTACGGAATTATCGTCATCCAGCCAGTCGCGCCTATGTCGGTGTTCGGCGTGCTCAGCGACAGCGGACACGGGCATGTCGTGACCACGTTGCTCATCGCAATGGTGGCCATGCTGTTCACGGCATTCAGCTATGGCCGCATGGCGCGCGCTTATCCCAGCGCCGGCTCCGCGTTCACCTACGTTGGGCAGGAAATCAATCCCGCGCTCGGCTACGTCACCGGTTGGAGCATGGTGATGGACTACATCCTCAACCCGATGATCTGCATTATCTGGTGCAGCCAGCAGGCCTTCGTGTTCGCGCCGGAGATTCCTTACTGGGGTTGGGCGATTATTTTTGGCGCGGTCTTCACCTTTCTGAATCTGCAAGGCATCAAGACCTCGGCCCGCGTGAACACCTTGCTGGCGGCGGGAATGGGCGCGGTCGTGGCCGTCTTCTTCATGGTCGCGGTGCGCTACATCGGAAGTCATCCCCACGATGGCGCGGGATTTTTTACACGTCCGTTTTACGATCCGGCACTGTGGAATTCAAAAGCCGTGCTGGCCGCGACTTCGATCGCGGTGCTCAGCTATATCGGTTTTGATGGAATCTCGACACTGTCGGAAGAGGCGGAGAATCCACGGCGCAACATCCTGTTGGCGACGGTTCTGACCTGCTTCGTCATCGGGATACTTTCAGCCCTCGAAGTTTACGCCGCGCAATTGATTTGGCCCGCCACCGAGGCGTTTCCCAACAGCGACACGGCTTTTACTTTCGTCGCCGGCCGCGCCTGGAAGCCCATGTTCGCGATCCTGGGTTTCACCTTGCTGGTCGCCAATTTCGGTTCCGGGATGGGCGCGCAGATCGGAGCGGCTCGCCTGCTCTACGGTATGGGACGCAGCAAAGCATTGCCGCAAAAATTCTTCGGCACAGTCGACGCCAAACGGCATGTTCCCCGCAACAACGTTCTATTTGTCGGAGGCATCGCCTTAGTTGGCGCTTTGCTGGTGAGTGTTAACCTGTTCAGCTACGGGTTGGGCGCAGAGATGCTCAACTTTGGAGCACTCATCGCCTTTATGGGAGTCAATCTGGCGGCGTTCGTACGGTATTACGTGCGCGAGAGAAAAAACAGCGCCGTGCCTCCGCTCCTGTTGACGGCGCTCGTGATCGCGCTGGTGCTGTGGCCGGGTTCGAACTGGCATTTATTGGCCGCAGCAGCAGTTGCCTTGGCGATTCTTGCGGTGTGGACCCCTCCGCTGGCGGGATTTACGATTTGCTTCTTCCTCTGGAAAAACCTTAGCTGGAAAGCCTGGCTCGTCGGCGGCATCTGGATGGCCGTCGGTATTGCTTTCGGCGCCTGGAAGACGCGTGGCTTCCGCGGCGACCTGGTGAGCTTCGACATTCCTGCCGACGACGAGTAGGGGCGTCCGACCTTGAGTAACGAGAAACTTGGTAGCTAAATAAGTAATTGGAGCGCGGAGGAACTTTGATGCTGGGTTCCACAAACATTGTCGCTTTTGTGCCAACCACCGACGCCGCGAGGGCCAGAGCGTTCTATGAGGGCGTGCTGGGTTTGCGCTTCATTAAGGACGACGGCTTTGCGATGGTGCTGGACGCAAATGGAATCATGGTACGTGTGGCGAAAGTTGCGGCTGACTGGAAGCCAGCGCAGTTCACGATTCTTGGCTGGCAGGTTTCTGATATCGAAAATGTCGTGCGGGCCCTGCAGGAAAAAGGCGTCCACTTCGAGATCTTCGGATTCTTCAAGCAGGACGAGCTCGGAATCTGGACTGCGCCGACCGGAGACAAAGTGGCGTGGTTCAAGGATCCGGACGGGAACGTATTATCCGTTTCCCAGCATGTTTAGAAGATTGCGTAATTGGGAAATTTGGTAATTGAGCAATTGAAAACCGCCCTGCTGCGCCCCGTGGACAGCCGAGGGCGGCTGTCCCCACACAAACCGCTCTTCAATTTCCCAATTCCACAATTTCTCAATTACCCAATCGGCTTCACTCCGCGTTCCAACCGCTGACTTCGACCGCCGGCTTTGCGCCGCCCAGCTCAGCGGCGCGGTAGGTGGCCGTGACTTCCCGCTTCTCGCCAGGCATGAGAGAAACATAATTGTCCTCCCAGAGCACGGGGAGAATCTCTTCGCCCTTGGCCCCTTTGTCAACTTTCACGCGGACAAAGAAGGCGAGACTCTTGCTCGGGTTCTCCAGCGTTACATGCGTGATCTCATCTTCACCTTTGCGCTCGCTGCGCTCCGTGACCTTGAGTTTCACTTTGGGCAGTTGCGAAAGCGCGGTGAAGTCCGCGTAGGAAGAGGTGGGAGTCATCCACCAGGTGCTCTTTGCCCAGTCGAGCGTTTCGGGCTTGGTAGAGAGCCAGTAGAAGTTTGAGCCCACCAGTTTGCCGGTGGAGTCTTCGAGTCGCAGCGCGAGGAAATATGTGGGGCTCAGGCCAGCGACGTCGGGCAGAGCGAAGATCTTAGCCGTGCTGTCGGCCCCTGCGTCGACTGCATTCGATTGGGTGAACTTCTCGGTCATGTCGAGGTTGTAAATCTTGGTGGTGAGCTTCAAGCCCTTGACGTCTTCGTACTGGCTGCTGACGACCCAGATGGAATGATCGTCATAGCCGTAGATCGGGTGCAGGGCTTCCATCGCGCGCTTGGCGCCGAAGTAGCCGCCGCCGGGACGCAGGTAATAGTCGTAGAGGTGCCAGATCATCGAAGGCCAGGCGTTGTTGAGCATCCACTGAACCACTCCCGTGGACTGATATTTATTGCGGCTGTAGGCCTCATACATGGCGCGGATGCCTTCGTAGGTCTGCATCTGCGATTTCGTGGCGAAGTCTTCCACGTTGTCGGACTTGCCATAGCGATTGGCGAGGGCCTCGCTGAATACGCCGATAGTTTTGAACTCCCCGCCGCCGGCGTGGTAATTCCAGGTATCGTCGATCGGCCACATGTGATCTTTACCGACCATGGCACGGATGCTCTCAATCGGCGGAACGGCCGGTCCCATGCTGGTTTCCATGTTGAAGCCGTAAGCGCCGCCGCAGCCTCCGGGATTGCATAGCTTGCGGCCAGGCTGGCCTTCGGGTGTGTCCACCGTCCAATAGCTGGGCGCGATGTACTCGTAGGGCCCGCTCATCTTGACGCCGCTGTCGCCGGTGACACTGGTCTTTTTTCCAGTGGCCGAGGAAACGACGGGATTCGGCCAGAAAAGGTTTTTCTCGATGTCGAGGTACATCTGCTCGACATCCGGCGGCGGCGGGTTGTCGCTGCCGTTCAGCCACATGATGATGCTGGGATGACTGCGCAACCGGTAAATCTGATCGCGCAGGGATTGCTTAGCGATTTCAAAATCCTTGGGCTGCCAGCGTGGCCAACGCTCCCAGAAATCGCAGCAGCACCATCCCGCCATGACGAGAATGCCCTGGCGATCGGCGAGGTCGAAGAACTCCGGAGTCTCGAGTTTGCCTTCGAGTCGGATGGTGTTGAGTCCCATGTCGCGGACGTAGCGGAATTCGTCGTGCAGGCGCTGCGAATTCTCGCGCAGCATCAGGTCGGGGGTCCAGCCACCGCCGCGGATCAGAATATTCTTTCCATTAATGTGAAATGCCCGTCCGCCGACGGAGTTGAAGTCGGAAGTGATTTCACGAATGCCGAACTCGCTGGTCGATTTGTCGCTAGTCGCGCCGTTGGCTTCGAACTCCATCGTGAGCGGGTAAAGATTCGGTTTGCCCATTTGTACGGGCCACCACAGTCGCGGGCTGGTGAAGATAAGCTGCTGAAACTTGTCTGGCGTGAAGGTGACGTCTTTTGATTCGTTGGCAGCGAGTTCAACGTCTTGCTCGAACTTGACGGCTTCGATCTGGCCTTTCAGCTTTCCGCTCAGCGCTTTATCCGTGCCGTTCTTCAATTGCACAGTCACGGTGAGCCGCGCCGCGTCGTTCGCCGGCGGATTCAGTTTCGATACGACCGTGGCATACCGCAGCGCCACCGGGCCACTAGTGGAGAGATAGACTTCGCGCCACAGGCCCATGTTCTTGTCGGGCGGTGCGGGATTCCAGTCAACGAAGGTGATGGCGAGGTCGTGATCAGTGGGCGAGAAGGCCTGAACCGCAAGAACATTCTCGGCGCCGGGCTTGGCGGCGTCGGTCACGTTGAATTCATAAGTCCGCCAGGCTCCGGCTACGTCGTCAGACTTGGCGATTTGCTTTCCGTTGAGCCAGATGTTCGCGCGATAGTTGATGCCGTTGAACTTCAGCCAGACGGTCTTGCCTTTGTAGGACGCCGGCGCGGCGAACTGCTTGCGGTACCACCACGAAACGGCATAGGGGCTGTCGGGCGCCATCGGGATGTTGGAAAAATTCGCGCCGATGGGGTAGTTCATGCCCGGCAGATCGCGCAGCTCCGTGCCGGAGAGAGAATCCGGGAACGTCTTGTCCTTGACCAGCGCGGCCACGACCGTGGTGGGTACGGTCGCCGTGTGCCATCCCTTCGGAACGAATTGCGGAGTCGAGATGACCTCTCCCTTGGCTTCGACTTTGGCCGAGGTTTGCAACGACCATCCGTCGCGCAAGGGCAGCTTTGCTTCAGCGGACTGTGTGTGCGAGATCTGGGCGAGAAGGGATGAAGCCAATAAGAATTGAGCGAGGACGAAGAGAATCACTGCCAGTCGCTTACCTGATGTCCGCTTGCCTGAGAACATGGTGCTCCTAATAATCGCGATAGCGCGTTGGGGGATTGTTCCGGGCTACAGAAATACCCCGGAGAATGGATAACATTTATATTGATACGTTTCAATAGCGGAGTTTGGTGGAAGCCGGCAGCGCGGTAGTTTGTGTAGCGGCGGACGCCTCATCCGCCCTGAGGAGCGCGCAATAACGCAGGGCAAAGAACGCTGGCATTTGTGGCAGAACCTCCCGACCAGGCGTCCGGGGCTCCATTTCCAATAAGGGTTGGGCCCGGCTGGTTTATAATTAACGATTCGCTTATCCATTCTGGAGTAATAACCATGATTCGATTCCTGCAAAAATCCGGGCAGACCACGAAATACGTCCTCGGCGGGCTGCTCCTAATCATCTGTGCTTCGATGGTAATTACGCTGATTCCAGGCGGCCTGGGCGGCGAAGTGTTCTCCAGCACGCCCGGCCAGGGCGTCATCGCCAAGGTGGATGGCGGCGACATTAGCGCAGAAGAGGTGCGCACGACCGCGCGGCAGATGGCGCAACAGGAAGCGCAGCGCTATGGCGAGATGGCGGCAAAAATCATGCCATTTCTCATTCAGCAGGAAACTTCGCGCGCGGTTGACCAGTTGATTAACCGCCAGGCTCTACTGAGCGAAGCCAAGCGCATGGGTCTGCGCGCGACTCCGGAAGAGGTGAAAGACGAACTCCAGCACGGGCGCTATGCGGCCACTTTTTTCCCCGGCGGCAACTTCATCGGGCAGGCCGAATATGAGGATATGCTGCAGCGGGCAAATCTGACGCCCACCAAGTTCGAAGAGGCTGTCAGTGACGACATTTTGATCACTAAGTTGCAGGCCTTTATTTCCGGCAGCGCCAGCGTGAGCGATGCGGAGATTCACGATCAATTCATCAAGCAAAATTCCAAAGTCAAATTCGATTATGCGGTCTTGAAGCAGGACGATTTGCGCAAGGGTCTGCACCCGACCGATGAAGAACTGAAGGCGTTTTACGAGAGCCACAAAGCGAGCTATGCGAACTCGGTTCCGGAAAAACGGAAAGTGAAGTACGCGATTATCGAAACCGGCAAAGCGGAAGCCGCCGTCCAGGTGACTCCCGACGACCTGCGTGCATATTACGATCAGCACCGCGACCAGTATCGCGTGCCCGAACAGGTCAAGGTCAGCCACATCTGGATCAAGATGCCGCTGCCCGGCGCCGACGGCAAGGTCGACGACAAGGCTGTGGCCGAAGCACAGCATCGCGCCGACGATCTGCTCAAGCAGTTGAAGAGCGGAGCCAAGTTCGAAGATTTGGCGAAGAAGTATTCAGAAGATCCCGGCAGCGCCAATGTGGGCGGCTCGCTGGGCTGGATCGGAAAAGGCCAGATGGCGGCAGAATTTGAAAAGGCCGCATTTGCGCTTCCTAAGGGTCAGACCAGCGACGTGGTAAAGACTCTGGACGGCTTCCACATCGTGCGCGTGGACGATAAGCAGGAAGCGCATGTGAAGTCGATCGATGAGGTCAAGAGCCAGATCGAGCCGATCCTGAAGCACCAGATGGGGCAGCAGGCCGCGCAGAAAAAGGCAGAGGCGTTGCTCAAGGATGCCCGCGCGCAAGGCCTGGATGCTGCGGCTGCCACGCAGGGTGTTCCTGTCATCAACTCGGACTTCTTCGGGCGCAAGGACATGCTGCCGGGCCTGGGGCCGGCGACCCAATTTATGGATGCGGTGTTCAGCGAAGCCGACAAGGCGCCGCCAGATATGGCTCCGGCATCTCAGGGCACGGTAGTGTTCCAATTGCTGGCGATTAAACCGGCAGCTACGCCGACATTTGAGGAGATCCGCAGCAAGGTTGAAGAAGAATTCAAGAACGAGCGCTCTTCGACGTTACTGTCGCAGAAGATCCAGGAACTTTCGGACCGCGCCAAGGCTGAGCACGATCTGAAGCGCGCGGCCAAGGAACTGGGCGCGACGGTAAAGACCAGCGACTTCGTTCTGCCCGATGGACAGGTCCCTGACGTGGGTTCCATGTCGGGGCAAGCATCAGTAGCCTTTACCATGAAGCCGGGAGAGATCAGCGGTCCCATTAACGGCGGTGCGGGAAGCGCCGTGGTTCTTGCTGTGCTCGAAGACCAGACGCCCACGGATGCCGACTATGCCGCCAAGCGCGATCAGATCCGCGATCAGTTGCTGCTGCAGAGGCAGCAGGAGCGCTTCATGATTTTTATTGCCGGCCTGGTCGACGAGATGACGAAATCGGGCAAGATCAGGAAAAACGCGGAAGAAATCAAGGCACTCACCAAGAGCACCGAGCAGGGAATGTAACGGCGGTGACATGCCCTTTCCGCGCGCCGCAGGCATCCTGTTGCATCCCACGTCGTTGCCTTCGCGCGGCGGCATCGGTGATTTCGGGCCGGCCGCTTATCAGTTTGTAGATTTTCTTGCTTCTGCCCGCCAGGGGCTTTGGCAGGTTCTGCCCCTGGGGCCGCTGGGCTACGGCAACTCGCCTTATTCTTCCACCTCCGCATTCGCTGGAAATCCGCTGCTGATCAGTCTGGAGAGCCTCGTTGAACATGGCTGGGTTGAACGGGAAAAGCTTGAACTGGCGAAACTTGATTTGGCGAAGCTCGATTCCGGGAAGGCCGATCCGACAGTGGTTTCCCGTCCAGTCGCATATGAGCAGGTTTTCGCACGAAAGATGCCGTTGTTGTTCGCTGCGGCGCGGAACTTTCTGAGCACAGCGTCGCCCGAGGCGCTGCGTCGATTGGAAAGTTTCCGCGCAGAAAATGCCTGGTGGCTGGATGATTTTGTCCTGTTCGACGCTCTCCGCGCTCGGCAGAAACTTCAAAGCTGGAACCAGTGGCCGCGCAACCTTGCGCGTCGAGAGCCGGCTGCGTTAGAGAAGGCTCGCCAGGAACTGGCGGCTGACATCGAGATTCGCGGCGCTTTGCAATTCGCTTTCTACGAGCAATGGCGGGCGTTGCGACGTTACTGCTCCGAGCGGGCTATCCGCATTGTGGGCGACGTTGCGATCTTCATGAATCACGACAGCGCCGACGTGTGGACTCATCGCGAGTTGTTCCGGCTGGACGACGATCTGGAGCCGGAAGTCGTGGCCGGCGTGCCTCCAGATTTTTTCAGCAAGACCGGACAGCGTTGGGGAAATCCACTCTACCACTGGGATGTGATGAAGGAGCTCGGCTATGAATGGTGGATTCAGCGGCTGCGCTGGGCGACGCAAAACTTCGACTACATCCGGCTGGATCACTTTCGAGGGTTCGAGCAGTTTTGGGAGATTCCCGCAGCCGACCCAACCGCCGAGCATGGCCGCTGGGTCGATGGACCGCGCGATGACCTGTTTCTAAAGGTCCGCGAAGCGCTGGGTGGCCTGCCGTTTTTTGCCGAGGATCTGGGCTTCATCACTCCCGCGGTTCATGCGTTGCGCGAGCGCTTGCAGATTCCGGGGATGTCGGTTTTGCAATTCGGTTTCGGGGACGAAGGCGCCCACATCTACCTCCCGCATCGCGCGGAGGGCAAGGTCATTTATACCGGCACCCACGACAACGATACAGTGGCGGGATGGTGGCGCTCGGGTGCTGCGGAACACGAACGCCGAAACGCCGAGGCCTATGTTGGGCGCTGCGACGATGGGATTCATTGGGCCTTCATCCGGGCGGTGCAATGTTCGCCCGCGAGCCTGAGCATCATTCCTCTGCAGGATGTGCTGGGCCTGGGCAGCGAAGCTCGCATGAATACTCCCAGCCTGCATGGCGGCAACTGGCGATGGCGTTTCGACCAGGGTTGGCTTACTAGTGAGTTGGCTGCGAAGTTGGCTCTACTCGCTGAGGTCAGCGATCGGCTTCCGAAGGCGTTCGCCGCGAAGGTGGACGAGAGTTTTGTTGCGTGAAGTGCTGAGCCGTACTCTCCAGAGTTGTCGTCAAAGTCAAAATTCCCATGTCTCGCCAAGTCAGCGAGATTTGTGAACGGAGCGTTACGGGCGGCGCGCTTTGCGCTTCTGCGCGGATCGTGTATAGAGGGTAGGGGACTATTTGTGTGACCGAAGCGGACGTCAATCCGAACGTCAAAACTGACGCCATCATTGAGGCCGTTGGTGTTGAGAAGTCGTATCCCCAGGCGGATGGTACGCGGATTCAGGTTGTGGGGCTGACCAATCTCGCGATTGAACCGGGAAAGATTATTGCCTTGCTCGGCCCGTCGGGCTGTGGCAAGTCGACTCTGCTGCGCATGTTGACCGGGCTTTCGCAACCGTCGTCAGGAACATTGTTGTGGCACGGCAAACCGCTGGACGGCCAGATGCCGAACGTGGCCATCGTTTTTCAAAGCTTCGCTCTGTTCCCCTGGCTCACAGTGCTGCAGAACGTGGAAGCTCCGCTCGAGGCCAAAGGAGTGCCCGACGTCGAGCGCCACAAGCGCGCTTTGCGCATGCTCGATACGGTTGGTCTGGATGGCTTTGAGACGGCGTATCCGAAGGAACTCTCCGGCGGTATGAAGCAACGCGTGGGATTTGCGCGGGCTCTCGTCGTGGAACCGGAAGTGCTGTTCATGGATGAGCCGTTCTCGGCGCTCGATGTTCTTACCGCAGAAAATCTGCGCGGCGAACTGTTGGAGCTATGGCTGAACAAGAAGATGCCGGCCAGCGCCATCTTCATCGTCACGCACAACATAGAAGAAGCCGTGATGCTGTCGGATCGGGTTATGGTCTTGGGAAGAAATCCGGCGCGCATTCGTTCCGACTTCAACATTCGCCTGAAACATCCGCGAGACCGCAAGTCGGCGCGTTTTGTGGAGTTAGTGGATTACATCTACAAAGTCATGACGGAACCGGAGGTCGAGCATGACTTGCCCGATGCCGAGACGACGGCGGAAATCCTTTTGCCCACCGGCGGGCTGACGAAAGACGCGCTGAAGAAGGGTGCGCCGAAGAAGCAGGAAGGGCCCCTACGCACGACCAAATACCAGATGCTGCCGCACGCGCGCGTCGGCGGAATCGCCGGCCTGACGGAATTACTGCACGATCGCGGCGGGCGCGAAGATTTGTTTCGACTGGCCGAGGAACTGGTGATGGACGTCGAAGATCTGCTTCCGATTCTTGAGGCTTGTGTGATGCTGGGCTTCGCGCGGCTGACAGAGGGTGACGTGCAGATTACGCCACAAGGTGTGATTTTCGCCGATGCCGACATTCAGCAGCGCAAGGTCTTGTTCCGGCAAGCGGCGCTGGAACATATCACGATCCTCAAACAAATTGACAGCGTCTTGAAACGGAAGTCGGATCACTCGATTGCAGACGAATTCTTTCACGACATCCTCGACGAACATTTCGCCGAAGACGAAGTGCAGCGCCAGTTCGAGACCGCAATGAATTGGGGCCGCTACGCCGAAATATTCGACTACGACCGCGAGAAGGGCCGTCTGGTGCAGACCGAACCGCCGGCCGAGCCTGCCGTCGCACCGGCTGTTCAAACACCCGTACCGAAATCCTGAAGAAGCGTTGTCGAGTCGACTGAGCGAGTCGAGCTTGTAGAGTCGAGCTTGTCGAGTGAATTCCAACCCACGAGAAAGATCGCATGAAAAAATCAGCCAGCTTGCGAGGGTTTTCGGCGTATCGAATCTGGACGCAACTGCCCCGCCTCGAGATCTCCTACCTGCCCGACCTGTTGATGTTCGGAGCGGGTATCGCGCTGTTCTATGGCGTGCTGGTGGTCGGGCGACACTGGCTCGGCCCGTTCACCCCAGAGGTCGAAATCTCGCGCAGTCCATGGGCGCTGGGAGCCTACGCGGGCTATTCGCTGTTGCGCATCACCATCGCCTATGTGCTGAGCCTTGGCTTCACACTCGTGTATGGATACGTAGCGGCGTACAACCCGCGGGCCGAGCGGTTCATGATTCCGCTACTCGATGTGTTGCAGTCGATTCCCGTGCTGAGTTTCCTTCCGGGAGTAATGCTGGCGATGGTCGCGCTGTTCCCGGGCAGGCAGTTGGGCGTGGAGGCGGGCGCGATCCTGCTGATCTTCACCGGCCAAGTATGGAACATGGCGTTCAGCTTTTACGCTTCGTTGAAGAGCATTCCGAAGGAGATGCGCGAGGCTGCGAAGATTTATCGCTTCAGCTGGTGGCAGCGCTTCATTGAGATGGAGTTGCCATACGCGGTGATCGGGCTAGTGTGGAATTCGATGATGTCGGTAGCCGGCGGCTGGTTTTTTTTGATGGCGTGCGAGATGTTCGTGCTGGGCTCGCGCGACTTCCGGCTACCGGGGCTGGGTTCGTATCTGCAGACCGCGGCCAGCGCGGGCGACACGCGGTCGATTCTCTGGGGCGTCGGCACCATGATCGCTGTAATCGTGTTGCTCGACCAGTTCATCTGGCGTCCGGTGATTGCGTGGGCAGAAAAGTTCAAGGTCGAGCAAGTCGAAAGCGGCGACGCTCCACGCTCCTGGGTGCTCGATCTCATCCATCATTCGCGCGGCCTGGCGCAGATCCGCAAAAAGACCGTGCACCCTCTGAGCGAGCGCGTGATGCTTTATTTTTCGCGCGAGCGTCCCAGCGAAGAGGCTGAGCCACGCAGCCCGTGGAAAATCTGGCTGGCGCGCGCGCTGGGAGCCGTGTTACTGGCTGCGATGAGTTATGGAGTCGTCCGTGTGGTAATGATTTTGACCGGGCTGCAGAAAGCGGAGTTGCAAGAAGCTGCTGTCGGCTTGGGCGCGACTTTCCTGCGCGTGAACCTAACGCTGCTGCTGGGTGCGTTGTGGACGATTCCCGCAGGCGTGGCCATCGGCTTCAATCCCCGGCTAGCCCGCATCGCGCAACCGCTGGCGCAGATTGCCGCCTCAGTTCCCGCGACCGCGCTGTTCCCGGTCGTGCTGTTGCTGCTGATTCGCGTGGGTGGCGGGTTGGGGATTGGTTCGATCGTGCTGCTGCTATTGGGAACGCAGTGGTACATTCTGTTCAACGTAATCGCCGGGGCGATTGCCATTCCGACCGATTTGAAAGAATGCTGCTCCGTTTTCCAGATGAAGGGCATCGAGCGCTGGAAGAAGCTGATCCTGCCGGGGATTTTCCCCTACCTTGTTACCGGCATGGTCACCGCGTCGGGTGGGGCCTGGAATGCGAGCATCATCGCGGAATATTTTCACTTCAAGGGCCACATCTACACGACGGTCGGTCTGGGAGCGACGATTTCTCAAGCTACCGATGCCGGGAACTTCGACCTCCTGCTAGCGGCAACCATGATGATGGCCGCGACTGTTGTGACTATCAACCGGCTCGTGTGGCGAAAACTGTATGCTCTCGCCGAGACGCGCTACCGGCTCGAGACCTAATCGACGTTCGGAGCCTGCGATTTTGAATGGTTTGGTTCAGGCTGGTTACCTCTGGTTACTTTTACGCTTCCTCGCCTTCTCATTTCATCAAGTTTTAACTTGTGCTTCATGCTGCCGCAATGGCATTGCGTTATTCCTGTTGAATGCCATCAGACCATTTGCACGCGGATCAGACGCAGCCCGTGTTGTCGCTCGCAGCTGAAGTTCCCGGCCTAGGCGGGAAGCTCGCTCCCGTCGGAAAGGTGAGAGATCTGTACCAGCGGGTGCAACAGTCGCCGGAAGGATTTCTTCTCGAGAACCTGCTCACCGAAATGCGAGTCGGGCTGAGTGTCGGCGCCGCGGATCAGGCCAGGATCCCGGCGACCGGTCCCGTGGTGGTGGTTGCGAACCATCCTTACGGCGTATTGGATGGCGCGATTCTCACGGTGTTGCTGACGCGAATGCGGCCGGACGTGAAGGTGTTGACCAACATCCTGCTTGCGGATGTGCCGGAGCTGCGGAAGCATTGCATTTTTGTGGATCCGTTTCAGAGCGATCATTCGGCCGAGTCAAACCGGAAAGCTGTGCGAGAGGCTTTGATCTGGCTGCAGCAGCGCGGCATGCTTGCCATGTTTCCAGCGGGCGAGGTATCGCACTGGCAAATGCCGGCGGCGCAAGTTGCCGACCCGGAATGGAATGACACGGCGGTGCGGCTGATTCGCAGGACCGGAGCGATGGCGCTGCCGGTGTATTTCTGCGGGCACAACGGCGTGGGATTTCAGCTGATGAGCATGCTTCATCCCAAGCTGCGGTCGGCGTTTCTGTTGCAAGAATTCCTGCAGCAGAAAGGTAAGACCGTGGAAGTACGAGTCGGCAGCGCAATTGCCGCAGAAGCGATGGAGTCGATCCGCGACGATGGTGAAGCGACGGAGTATCTGCGCTGGCGAACTTATCTGCTCGGCCGACGGAGCAAGCCGGAAGTTCTATGGCACACGGCGCTGCGCACGCGGTTTCCGTTCAACATTCAGGAGCCAATCGCGGCGCCGGCGCCCTCGGATACGCTGGTGAAGGAATTAGAAACTTTGCCGGCAGATCGATGTCTGGCGGAGAACGGTGAGTTCGCTGTCTACCTCGGAACAGCGAGCGAGATTCCGCAGCTGCTGCGGGAAGTGGGAAGGCTGCGCGAGGTCACGTTCCGCGGCGCAGGGGAGGGAACGGGCAAGAGCCGGGATCTCGATTCGTTCGATGATTACTATTCGCACATTTTGTTGTGGCACAAAACGAAGCGGGAGTTAGTGGGGGCCTATCGCGCCGGCAAGACAGCGGAAATTTTGGCGGAGCGCGGGATCAGCGGGCTTTACACCAGCACGCTGTTTCGCTATGACGAAAGAATCTTTCAGAAGCTGGGACCGGCTCTGGAGCTGGGGCGCTCCTTTGTGCGGCCGGAATACCAGCGGCAGTATGCGCCGCTGCTTCTGCTGTGGAAGGGTATTGCCCGGATGGCGGTGAGGCAGCCGGAGATCCCCGTGCTGTTTGGCGCGGTCAGCATCAGCAACGACTACAACGAAGCGTCGCGAGAAATGATTTATCGCTTTTTTGAAGCTCACATGCAAAACGACGAATTGGCCGGCATGATCGAACCGCGGCGGCCGTTTCGCCCGGGGCTGTTGCACAGGTCGGATTGCCACGGGATGCTCCACGCCCTGCGCGATCTGGACGAACTTTCCCAGCCCATCACTGACGTGGAGGTTGACGGCAAGGGTCTGCCGATTCTGCTGCGGCAATATGCCAAGATCGGCGGGAAGCTCCTGGGCTTCAATGTCGACCGAAAGTTTTCCAATGCTCTTGACGGGCTGGTGGTCGTGGATTTACGCCAGACCGAACCCGCGGTGCTCGAACGCTACATGGGCCGGGCAGGCGCGGCCCGATTCCGCGAGGCGCATCCCGTTTCGGCGGTTCACTAAGCCGGGCTTCGCCGGGTTGCGGCTAGCTAAGCTGGCGTTCCATGACGATGTTCACAGCGTCCGGCTCATTTCGCCGACTGCAGCCGGGTTGCATCCGCAGCCAGTAGACAGGCCTGCGCAGCGTCTTTGAGCGCTTCTTCAAGTTTTGTACCCAGCAGCGCTAGTTCTTCCTGGTTCATCAATTCCTGCAGGCGCTCAAACAATTGACGTTCTTCCTTGCGGATGTGTGCAGACATGCGCTGAGCGAAGGCAGATAAGTCTGTCGCAGACAGTTGGCGCGTTCCCACGTTCGCAAAGAATCCTCGCAGTGCGACGTGGTCCTCCAATAGGTCGTCGACTAAGAAAGCTAATTCCGGAAACTTTCGCGCCGCTGGGAACAGCACTTGCTCTTCCGCAGCGAAGTGAATTCCGATTTCGGATTGAAAGAGTTGGGCGATCTCGCCTTGCCACACCGCAAGATCAGCCTGGCCAATGGGCGATGCGCGATCGATCCGAACGCACAAGGCCAGAGCATGCTGATGCTGACGAGAGAGCGGAATCAGATTTCTATCGCGTAGCATGACCCATCCATCGCCTCGATAACTTTCTCAGGAGCGTTTTCAGGAACTGTGTCAGGACTTTCAGGAACTCTCGCGCGCCAATCCGGGCGCGGCGGGCTCGTCCAGCGTACCCGGGGTTTCGGGGGCGGGGCGCACGGTCAGCCAGTCGGTGCGAACGCGCTGCCATTCCTGGATCAGCATCCCGTTGGCCTCGAAGAAGCTGCGAATGCGGAACCGCTCCCAGCCCGCAATCTCCTCGAGAATGGGCGCCAACACTGCCAGAGCACTGGTGCTGAGTACGGTGCGTTTCGCGATTTGCGAAACGTCGGACGATTCCGAAACCGCGATGGTCAGTCCGTCCCGTGCATTGATGTGCAACATGACGTGAATATCAGAGCTGCCGTCGCCCGTGTAGATAACGTGATCGGGGCCGGCAACCTGCTGCAATAGCAGATGATTCAGAACCGCAACTTTTCCGTAGCCCGCAGTGGCGCGCACGATGGTGTCGATCTCGCCCGAAGGCTTGTAGCGAAACTCCGTGCCGAAAATGTGATCGGGGGGAACAATATCTTCCAGCGCCGAGAGAATAACCTCCACCGGAGCGGCCGATAGAACATAGAAATCAAATTGATGGCCATCGATGCCGGCATCGAGAAGCTGGTAAAGCAGCTTGATATCGCCCTTGAGGCGAATGCGCTTGCCCACCTCGCGCAGATGTTCTTTCCTGACTTTGGCCTTGAATTCCGGATCATGCAGCAGCAAATACGCCAGCTCGGCACCTTGCTGTACCAAATTGATCTTGGCCATGCCCTTGGCTTTGCGCTCGAATTCCTCGGTGGAAATGCCGACCAGTTCGGCAAGCACGTAGCCGGAATCATTGAAGGTGAGCGTTTGGTCGAAGTCGCTGGCGAAAATATAGCGTTTTAGAAACTTGTCTGCCATAGCTATTCGATTCGCGTCCGGGCCGGGCGCCCCATAAAAAGAATCGATTGAGATTATATGCCCGAGGGGTCCAGGCGGTGCGAATAATGACGCAAGCATGAGCACTTCGACATTCCAATCGCGCCGATGCCAGCAATTGGCTACCCTCCTTTACTAAATTCGTGGGCGCGTCCAGAATAGAAGGTCCGGCAGGAGAAGGTCCGGCGGGCCGGAACAAGAAAACCAGAACCAGCAGTTTGGAATCGGCAAGTTTAAACAAGAAAGAGGAGCCTCATGGTAGTAGCGACTGGCGAACTGATCCGAGCGATGAACTACGTGGACGACATCACGACGACCCTGCGTCGGATGTGTCTGTACATTCCCAGCATGAACGCGGAGGAACGGAAGCGGCTGGCGGAGTATTTGCGCGCGGCTGGCGGCGCCGTCAACGCTGCGGTTGCAGATCTGGAAAAGGTGGACAAGTAGGTGGCGCTGGGTCAGAACAATCTGGGTCAGATCAATCCTGGTCAGATCAATAAGGTCCAGACGATTGCAGTGATCGGCGCCGGGATTATGGGCCGGGGCATCGCTCACGCGGCGGCGCTGGGCGGGTATCGCACCATCCTCGAAGACCTGCTGCCGGGGGCTCTGCGCAAGGCGGAGACGGAAATTCGAACCAATCTCGACAAAGCGGTGGAACTCGGCAAGGTTACCGCGCCAGACGCGGATTCCGCGCTCCGGCGATTGGAGTACGCGGGTTCCGTCGAAGAAGCCGCGCGCGAGGCCGATCTTATTATTGAGGCGGTTCCTGAGGAACTGGAATCGAAGATCGAAATCTTTACTCTGCTCGACAAGATCTGCCGGCCCACGACCATGCTCGCGTCGAACACATCGTCACTCAGCCTGACTGAGATCGCCAGCGTGACCTACCGCGCGAAAAAGTGCGTGGGCATGCATTTCTTTAATCCCGTCCACAAGATGAAGCTGCTCGAGGTGGTGCGAGCGCTGGAGACCGATGACGAAACGTTGGCCACCGCGGTCGAAGTGGGGCGGCGCATGGGCAAGGAAGTCGTGGTCATCAAGGAATCGCCCGGCTTCATCACCAGTCGCATCAACGCCATGATTGGAAATGAAGCGTTCTATATGTTGCAGGAAGGCGTCGCATCCGCACCGGACATCGATAAGGCGCTGAAGCTGGGGCTGAATCACCCCATGGGTCCGTTCGAACTGGTCGACCTGGTGGGGCTCGATACGCGGTTGAATATTCTCGAGTATCTGCACAAATCGCTGGGTGAGAAATATCGCCCCGCCCCGCTGCTGGTGCAGTACGTGAAAGCCGGACGCTTAGGCAGAAAGTCAGGACGCGGAGTGTATGAGTACCCGGAAGTGGCGGGAGCGGCCGCCAAGACACATTGAGGGTTCTTCGCGCGCTACAGAACCTAAAGGACTGTCATCCTTAGGCGGACGAAGTCCGCGGAAGGACCCGACGAATATTGTAGCTTTGCCATGTCGCTGCGAGGACGCGTATCACTGCTTGCAGCGTGAGCCCTCGCGTCAACCGAATCGGTGATAGACCTTGTGCGGTCCCTGGCACGGGCTCCGTTGCCGCTCACGATGACAGGGTTCGAGGCCCGATTCGGCGTGCGAAATTCAGACCAGCTAAGTTCGAGACCTTTTTATCTTCAATTCCCTTGCTCGCAATTAAGACGTGAAAGCTCTCGCCCATGCCCGCGGGCGTGACGAGATGCTTGAGCTGTAGGGCGACTTTGGCGCGCTCCTGCGGCAGACGACAATCTTCGAAAGCGTCGGCGAATTCATTGGCTTCGCCAATGCCCAGCAGAAACTGCGATTGCGTAATAAGCTTCTGGGTCCGCATGCCGTGTTTTTCCGCGGCCGCGGCTAGCGCAGTAAAGTTCACGTCGGCGGTGATGTCCTGCTCGCCAGGGGCTTCGTACGGGTTGGCGCTGACCGAATGTTGCCGGATGGCCTTCAGCGTTCCGCGATGACGCCCGGCAAGTTGCTCTTCGCGGGTGTAGCCGTAATCGACCACGATCATAAAGCCGAGCTGCATGTCGGCTGCAGCCGCGTGCATCCTCGCTTGCGATCGGAG
This sequence comes from uncultured Acidobacteriota bacterium, assembly GCA_963758005.1. Taxonomy (GTDB): domain Bacteria; phylum Acidobacteriota; class Terriglobia; order Terriglobales; family Acidobacteriaceae; genus Sulfotelmatobacter. Next base: position 160,949 of record CAVWTR010000010.1, on the reverse strand, counting down.
TGAAACTTCGACGCGTTCCCCGGGGTCGGGATGGATCGAATAACGGTCGAGGAATTCCAGCTCTTCGGACGAAGCTGGCGCCCAGGTTTCGAAAAAGCGGCCGTCGCGCGCATCGACGCAGAGCGATCCTTCCGAACTGAGAATATCGACCGGCATGGCGTCAAAGAATTCGTTGGCGAAAACGATGGTGGGTGCGATGACCTCCGCACTCGACAGCAACGCCTTCCCGGACTCAACGTGACGCCTCAGTGTGCCCGCGATTCGCTGTTGTAGCGCTGGCGAGCGTTCGTCCAGGACATAACGCAGAGCGCGAAAGAATTCCGGAAATTTCTTTTCCGACCAGTCCAACACATCTTGCGCGAAAAGCCCTCGGCCGGGACCTAGCTCCTTCACCACGATTTTTCAGGAGAGCCGATTGCAGCGCCACATTTGCTCGAATTGGCGCACCAGCAGCCGTCCGAAGACGGCGTGCACATCGCTGGAGGTGTAGAAGTCGCCGGACTTGCCGAATTGCTCTGCATGGCGCGAGTAGTAACCAAGTTCGGGATCGTACAGGCACATCTCCATGTAACGGGAAAAGGAATCGGGCCGCGTGCGCGAATTTCCTGCTCGATCTTCTGGCGAAGCGCGCTCACAGGCCCGTCCGTTGGCGGTCGGCGCGGTCTTGCGGAGTGCGGATGAACATTTCCATGAAGTAGTCGTGCAGCGCGTCGAAAAGCTGGCGCTGAAAGCTCCATTCGAATTGCGGATGATCGAGATCGCGCGGGTGCAGATCGAAATAATACGTATGCACGGGGACGGTCTTATCTTTGAATTCAATGATGATCTCGACGCCCTCGCCCTTGGCGCGCGCGGAGAAATTCAGCAAAGGATGCTCATAGAGACGCAGCTGCGCGAGGACTCGGTCGAGGCGGGAACCAGCAGATTCAGACACTCTGCGATTGTAAAGCGAACTTGAATGACGTACAGGAATCCTGTACGATGACGCAATGACCGAAACAACGTATACCCACTTGCGGCAGAGTCTGGCGTCGGTTCTCGATCGCGTGGCGAACGATCATGAGATTGTGATCGTCCGCCGAAAGGGCGACAAGCGGGTAGCTATGGTCCCGGCTGATGAGCTTGCGGGACTTATGGAAACCGCACACTTGCTCCGGTCGCCGAAAAATGCGCAGCGGTTGCTCTCTGCCTTGCGGCGAGCTAAAGCCGGAAAAGGCACTCCGGAAACAGTGGACAAGTTGCGCCAGGAGTTGGGAATTGCCGCAAAGCGGTAGCAGGGAAGCGATATTTCATCCGCAGTTTCGGCAGGACCTAAGTTACTGGGTCGAGACCGAGCGCAGAGTAGCGTTGCGCGCGCTTGAAATCGTAGAGAGCGTTCTGCGCGATCCATTCACTGGGATCGGCAAGCCGGAGCCCCTGAAATATGAATTTGCTGGTTGCTGGTCGAGGCGACTCACCCAGGAACATCGCCTCGTGTATCGCGTGACCGAACGAAGGATTGATTTTCTACAAGCGCGCTATCACTACTAGCCCGAGAAAAATCACTCGTAGCGTAGGGCCTCGATCGGATTCAGCCTCGCCGCCTTGATGGCCGGCAGCATGCCGCTGATGATGCCAACGAAACTCAGAATTGCCGTCGACCAGATCAGCGTGGCGGAGTCGATGTAAAGATGAATGTCGCCTTCGCTGGCATTGTCTTCAAACGCGCTCCACAGAGTGAGCGATCCTACCGACCACGACACCAGATAGGCGAGAACCACGCCCAACAGGCCGCCCAGCGCGGTAATCACGAGCGCCTCTGCCAGAAACTGGAACAGAATGTGCCAGCGGTGCGCGCCCAGTGCTTTCTCCACGCCGATTTCGCGCGTGCGCTGCGTTACCGATACCAGCATGATATTCATCAGCCCCACGCCGCCGATTCCCAGCGTGAGCAGGCCGATGAAGCCGAGCAGAATCTTGATTCCGGTAGAGATCACCTGCAAATCCATGAGATCGGCGAACACGTCGAACACGTAGATTGCGCGCTGATCTTTAGGATCATAACTGTGATGGAAAGCCATGGAATCGCGCGCCGCCTTCACGACCTTGGCGTGGTCGCCTTCGTACTCCATGACGATCGAGCTCAGATAATACGTATTGATCAGATCGCTCATGGCGCTGTAGGGAACGTAGACATGCTCGTTAATGTTGTCGTCCCCGTTCTGCACTTGATGCTTCAGCACACCGACGATCTGGTAAGAGATGCCATCAAGGCGAAGGTTTTCCCCGAGCGCGTTCTGGCCGGAGAAAAGTTTTTTCTTGGCGTCGGAGCCGATCACGGCGACGCGAGTGTGAGTGAAGTCGTCGCCATCGCTGAAGAAGCTGCCTTCCGCGACATCCAGCTTGCGCATGCGACCGTAGGTAGCGTAGACGCCGCTGACGCCATAGGTTGCGCTGCGCGTACCATAGGCCACGACGCAGTTCTTGAATGTTTCTGGCGAAACCCGCTTCAGCAGAGGAACTTCGGCGCGGATGTAGTCGAGATCATTGATGGTCAGCCGAACCTGCGTTCCAGCCTTGGTGCCTCCCGCCTGCAACTCGGTGCGTCCAGGAAAAATGAAAACCAGGTTGGTACCGAAAGAGCGGAACGCGGACCACAATCCGCGCTCAAAGCCAGTGCCATAGGCGAGCAGAAGCACAACGGTCGCGATGCCCCACGCCATGCCCAGCATGGTGAGTACGCTGCGTCGGCGGTTGTGGCGTAGCGCCTCGTAGGCCTGGGTTGCGAGATCGAGAATCATGAAGTCAGCTTCTAGCTTCTAGCTCCTAGCTTCTAGCCAAACCTTAACCCGGTGTGGTTAGAAGCTAGCAGCTAGGAGCTGTTTTATTCACTCCTGCCGCAGCGCTTCCACCGGCGGCAGCAAAGCCGCCTTCCGCGCGGGATACAAACCCGCGGCGATGCCCGCGATCGCCAGCGACCCAATTGCCGCAAACGCTGACGCCGGAATAATGCGCGGCGTGTCAAAGCCCTCGGGCGCCGGTAACATGGCCAGCACAGTCACGAAGCTGGTGGCAATGGCCAATCCAATCCCTCCGCTGAATGCCGTAAGAAACGCGCCCTCAATGAAAAACTGCGTCAGGATAGCGCGATATGTAGCGCCCAGCGCTTTGCGCAGACCAATCTCTTTCGTGCGTTCCGTCACCGAGACCAGCATGATGTTGATAATGCCGATCGCGCCCAGGCCCAGGGTCACCACCCCGACCACGCCCAGGAACCAATCCATGGCATCGAAAATCTTTCCCACCCGCTTCATGTTTTCAATCGTGTCCCAATCTTCGAAGGCATCTTGCATCGTGGGGTTGAAACCGTGGCGGCGCGCCAGGATGCGATGAATCTCGTCTTTCGCCTCGCCATGCAGATCTTTTGTAATCGGGCGATAGTTGAGAAACGAAATCGCGTCTTCGGAATTCGCCTTGGTGATCGGAAACAAATCGCGCATGGTGTCGATGGGGATGAAGATGCGCGAGTTCGTCCCATTATTGCCGTCCCGCCCGACCTTCGCGACCACGCCCACGATGTCGAAATTAATGCCGTTCAGTAGGATCGTCGAACCGACGGCCGGACGTCCCGGAAACATATTCTTCAGCAGTTCCCATCCCACCACGGCCACGCGGCGCCGCTCCGAAATGTCCTGGTTATTGAACCAGCGGCCAGGTTCGACGGGAACGTTACGAATCTGGTTATAATCCGCGGCTACGCCGAATACCTGCCCATTAGTCGAGCCGTAGTCGCTGACCGCGCGAATGTCTTCGCGATTCAGCACCGGCGACAGCGCGCCCACGTACTGCGCCTCATTGCGGATCGCCAAATAATCTTTGTAGGTAAAGTAGTAAGTCTGCCCAGATTGCGTGCTGCCTTCGACTGCCGGAATCCGCCCGGGAAACATAAACATAATGTTTTGTCCCAGAGTCGCGAGCTGCCGTTCCTGCCCGCTGCGGAAACCTTCGCCCAAGCCCACCAGCAGCAGCAGTGAGCCCACCCCCCAGGCGATTCCGAACATAGTCAGGAACGAGCGCAGCTTATGCGCCCACAGGGTCGACAGTGACTGCCGCACAATGTCGAGAAGCATTCGCATAACGGATGTTAATAATGCCCCCACGCCTCCGGGGAGGAGCGTGGGGGCACCCGGGTAACGTTCGGGCGAGGGGTCTCAAATCCCGCCCAACATCTGATCAGAGATACGCAGCCGGGTCCGGTAAAGTTCCCCGCTGGCATGTACTTACTTAGACCCAAGGAAAGTGAAAAAGGTTAGCTGAGGAGAAATCTCCAAGTTTGTCATTCCGACCGCAGGGAGGAATCTGCTGTTTGCCCTACTGCGAGCTCTTTTCCTTAGGCCGCTCGTAGGCCTTCTGCAGGTATTTCCGAGCTTCTTCAAGCGCGCCGAAGGTATTGTCGTTGGTTTGGGTGGCCTGGCGATATTCGTTGATGGCGCGTTCGCGCTGCCCGGTGATGTCGAAAATCTTGCCCAGCTGGATACGGCTCCAAACTTCGGTCCATCGCGGCTCGCCGTCGCCATCGATAGACGCACGGTAGGCGTTGGCCGAGGACTGATAGTTCCGCTGATAGAAGAAAACCTCCGCGATACGATAATGGGCGAGGGAACTGTTCTTGTTGAGGTCGAGGGCCTTATTGAACTCGATAAGCGCCGCCGCGAGATCTCCCTGTTGCTGCAGGGCTTGTCCCCGCAGTACGGAAGCGCGCAGCTTCACATCGGTCGAGTTGGTCAGCACATGATGGTCAGGATCAATCGAGATACGGCGCGGACGGCCGAAAGTCTCGATCGAAAACGGCGAAGTCGTGCCCACCACCTCAATGCGCTGGTTTTCGGTTTTTCCGTCGGTATCAATGCGCAGGTCCACGGGCATGCGGAACAGGTCGAGGTCCTGCGTAATCTCGCCGGTGACGCGAAATCCGGGAGCTTTCTCTTCTTTGGGCAGTTGGGAAGCCGCGCCCCCAAGTCGGTAGGTCGTGTACTTCACCTTGAACTCGGGTGCGCCGGTGGAATCGAGCCATTGCGAGAAAAACCACGTCAGCTGCTGCCCGTAATTCTTCTCAGCGATGGTCTTGAAGTCGTCCATGCTCGCCCCTTTGCCAGCGAAGTTCCCGGCAAATTCCCGCATGGTCTTGTTGTACTTGTCCTCACCCAGCACCCAGCGCAACATGTGCAGGATCATTGCACCCTTGTCGGTAGCCAGCGATTGGAATTCGGTGGAGAAAATATCCAGTTTGCTGGCGCTCGATAGCGGCACCGTGTCATAGGCCAACGCGCCGACCGACATATCTTTTACGGCTTCTTCCAGACCGGCTGCTCCGGCGGCGTTCTCCACGTACATGGCCTCCGAATAGCGGGAGAAGCCGTCGCTCAGCCACCAGTCGTCCTTGCTCGCGGGACTCACCGAGACGCCCCACCACTGGTGCGCGATCGCATCGGCCAGCAGCCGGTAATTCGTCTTCTCGGTAATGGAAGGTCCGGCCAATCCCGCGATTTCCGGCGCCCAGGCGTAAGGGAGAGTGTCACCGGGCAACTCCACAACGTTAAGCTTCTGCGAAGGTGGCAGGCCGTAAAGCGTGAGGAAGTAGGTGAACTCCTGAACTGCGGTCGTGGTGTAAGCCGGTGAAAGAGTCTGATGCGTGGGCTTAAAGAAAACGTGCAGGTCCATGCCGGCGTCATCGCTCTTGTATTCCTGAAAAATTCCGGCCACGATGGTGCCGGGGAAACTCGGCTTGGTGGAAACAAAAGTAAAAGTCTTGGTAGGCAGCACACTGGCCTTAGGCTTATTCGAAGCGGGAGTGTCCGCGACCGTAGACTTGCCGCTGCCGACCACCAGCATGTGCGGGGGCACAGTTACGCTAATCGTTGAGGTGAAGCGGTTGAGGCCGTAGCCGCTCACCGGAAACCAGCGTCCGGAATAGAACAAATAGCTGGTATCGTCGCCGATGTAGGCCAGCTTGAGGCCCGGAACAGGGCTGTTGTCGGCGTTCTCCAGCTGTCCTTCATATTCGAAAGTCAAGGTAGTCGAAGCGTCCTCTCGCCAAGCCTGAGGGAAGCGGAACCCGAACCGTCGAATCCTGCGTGACTCGCTCGGCCGACAGCGCCTGGCCCTTTTCGTCGAGAACCCTGGTAACGCGCAGATCATTGTTCAGTTCAAAGACGGCGACCGCGAGATCCTGCGTGGCCGTGAACTTGACCTTGGCGCGAGCCGTGATCTGGTGGAGATGCGGTTCGAGTGCAGCCTCGATCTGGTAGTCGTCGACGCGCAGGTGCGCTTTTTCGGCTGCCCAGGATGAAGACGGGATCGCAACCGCGACCACCAGCGTTAGGGTCAGGGAACTGCTAAGGACGCTCAGAGCGCGCCGCGGGCGAATCCACATTCAGGAGAGTCTCCAGGAAATGATAACCCATTTCCTATGATGAAGATTCTCACGCAAAAGATGCTGGGAGCACAAGGCTTAGCCGCCAGATGTCAGGATTATGTCATCCCCAACTATGTGGACGTTCCACAAGAGGGTTGTCATTCCGAGGAGCGATAGCGACGAGGAACCTGCCGTCCCGGGCACCTTATGGGATCTTAGCGTTTCGCAACCAACGCCAGAATAATTCCGGCGGCCCGGTCCGCCGGATGCTGCCGTTCCCCATGTTCAGCCCGAGGAGCGCGGAGAAGATCCTTCACCCGTGCCAGACCTGCCAGCATACGGTCGCGAGCTGGACCATCAGGAAGGATCTCCTTTACTCGGGCCACCACCTTTTCAGCCGTGAAATCGTGCTGCACGAGTTCCGGCACAATTTCCTCCCCGGCGATAAGGTTGACCATGGCAAATCGCGGCACCTTCACCCGCGGCTTGCCCAGAGCGTAGGTCAGCGGCGAGACCCGGTAGACCATCACGAACGGCGTGTTCATCATCGCGGCCTCGACCGTCGCCGTGCCGCTGGCCACGATCCCAGCGCGCGAGTGCCAGAGCGCAGGCAGGGCGTCGGGTACAAGAGTGATTTTCTGTTGGCCAATAAGGTTTAGCAGGAAACTGCGGTCGAGCGTCACCGCCACCGGAAGCAGAAACTCATACGCCGAGCCCAGCAGCGACGCCGACTCCAGAATCGTCGGCAGGTTCATGCGGACTTCCTTGACCCGGCTGCCGGGCATCAACGCGATCCACTGTTTCGTCGAGTCCAGCTGAAATTGCGCCGCATAGTCGCTGCGTTCGATCGCCGGATGAGGCAGTTCCGCTAGAGGATGCCCCACGAAAGTCGCGTCCACCCCACGCTCCCGATAAAACTGTTCTTCGAAGGGAAAGATGACCAGCGCCTTGTCGATATAGTCCCGCAACAGCCGCACGCGCCCCTGCCGCCAGGCCCAGAACTGCGGCGCGACGTAATAAACAGTTGGAATCCCGCGCCTCTTCATCTGCCGCGCAACCCTCCAATTGAACGCCGGAGAGTCGATAACGATAGCGAGGTCAGGCTTGCGCCGGTCAGCCTCGGCGATCAGGCGCCGGTAGAGCCCCAGAATCTTCGGCAGATGGCTGACAATCTCCGTGATGCCGACGACGGAAAGATCCTTCGCATCGACTACGGTATCGCACCCCGCAGCCCGCATGCGGTCGCCACCCACGCCGAAGAATTCAAGCGATGGGCCCGAAGCACGAGAAGTTTGCGTGGGGACGGCCGCCCCCGGCTGTCCAGCGGAGCGAAGTTCCGCAGGGTCTTGCCCGGCAGCTAGCCGTAGCGCCTCAATCAGCTGCGCCCCATACATTTCCCCCGAAGCTTCGCCGGCTGAGATCAGAATTCGCAAGACAGCATTGTAAAGCCAGTCGTAAGCCCGCCACGCCCAGGCCAATTGCTTCCGCGACGAAAGGCTGCCTCCCCTGCCTGCAATATCGCCCAAAAATGAGCGTGTTAAAATAAGAAGCAATCGAGAGGAAGTGAATCGATGCCACGCCCCGTCAAACTCGATTTCAAGCCGCTGACTCTCGAAGAGACGGCGAAGGCTCTCGGAGTGCCGCCCGCCAGAGCTCGCAAAATTCTTGCCATGGTCGGCGTCGATTTTAATGGACGCCCTACCGGCACCATGCAGCCCACTATGCCGCCCAGGAAAGCAAGGTCGGGCAGGGCATCTTCCCGCAGGTCCGGTTCTCGCGGGACGAAGGCCACACCGCGGTAGCGCGTCTTCGTCGACCACAAGAAACTTGGTGACGCCGAGTCGCCGTGACGAAAATCATAAAATCCGTCTTCCTGAACATCCCATACGATCCGCAATTTACCCGGCAATATCTCGCATACATCACGGCCGTGAGCGCATTGTCACTTGTGCCCGAAGCCACGCTCGGAATCGCCGGCAACCGGCGACTCGACCGGATCGCGAGCCTCATTGAGCGTTGCGCCTACTCGATTCACGATCTTTCCCGCGTGCAACTTGATCGCCATGCGCCGCGCACTCCCCGCTTCAATATGCCGTTCGAGCTGGGGCTGGCGGTGGCTTGGGCGCAGGCGCATCCCCAGCATAAGTGGTTCGTCTTCGAGTCTGTGAGGCGTCGCCTGAACAAATCCTTGAGCGATCTGGACGGAACCGACCCCTACATCCACTCCGGCACCGTGCGCGGCATCATGCGCGAAGTCTGCAACGCCTTCGTCAGTCCGGTGAAGCAGCCCACCGTCCCGCCAATGATGAAGATGTACCGCGAACTGCGCCGCGACTCGCCACGGATCCTGAAGAACGCCGGCGGACATTCCATGTTCACCGCGAGGGTATTCTCGGAGCTGTGCCTAGCAGCGGCAGCCTTGCGCAGCAAATATCTGGGATCAGACTAGAGGTTTATGTAGGGACAGCCGCCTCGGGCTGAGCGCGAGCTCCGCTGGGGTTCAGCCGCGAGTCAGTTCACAGATCGTCTTTCGCGGCGCGCCCTCCTATCTGCGGCAGCGGACAATGGCGGGAAATGCGGTATCGATTCCGATTGAAATTGCGATAGCCCCACCACAGCGCCGAATTAAAGCCTGGCAAACTGAAGATTGCGTAGAAAGGCCAAGCCCACCAGATTCGTCGTGCCACATAGAGATACGCGCCGGCGCCCGATTCCAACGCCCCGTCCCGTGTCAATACTCGTATGTCGTCGAGCAGGTGTTCTTTCGCGATTTGCAACGTGCCGTCGGCCGAAGCGGACTGCAGGTCTTTAATTGCAAAACCTCTCCGTCCCACGACCTCTTTCCAGAAATTAACCCAGCGAAAGCAAAATCCACATCCACCGTCGTAAAGTATCCAGCCTTCACGAGGGAGGGCGGCCGATTTATGGTCTGCCGGACTCATTGGATTCTATTTCCCTTAAAGACGACAACAGGTGATCCGTCGGCCACGAATGCGCTGTCAGGTGGTCGTTGAATCAACGCGGCAGGTTCAGGTCCGTAAAGAGAGCTAGCGTCGCCTTCGAATCCCGCGGCGGTCGCCGTCCACACCTGCCATGGAACATGCGACACGTGGTATTCGAGGCTACCGCCAGATCGCTGCGACGAGTAACCCCAGTAGTGCTCTGTGATGAATTGTTCCAAACTCCCTTCTTGCGGGCGAGTTGGATGGCCGGAGGTTCGAGCCGAGAGCTTGCACCATTTGGAGTCAACCAGCCACTCATACTCGGTTTGCCTACCCGAAGAGCCGGTCTCAATGTTGTGCCTCATTGGCAGACAGGTATAGTTCTCGCCATATAGCATGCGAGCAGCTTTCGCAGTTGCATATCTGGGGACAACCTCGGCGATGAAAACCACTCCTCTTCGCACGCCGCCGCCGTCATTTCGACGAACATAGAAGCGCAAGTTTACCTCGTCGAAGGTGGAATGAAACGGAATTGGAAAATGCCCTAGGAGTTTGGTGCGGCAGAATCGAAAGCCGACCAGGCTGACGTACGTTTTTCCCTGGAATGAATCCAGTTCCGTGCCGTGCGGAACGTATCGGCTCAGAAGATCAGGGTTAACAACATAGTTCAGCATTACGAGATCCTGCCATTCTGCGGAGAGGAAGACTCGTTTTGATTCAGGCATTTTCTCGTCGATACCGCTCCGGCGGCTTAGTCATCAGCGTTGGCCGTAACTTCAGTATGCTGCGAGCCCGATCCATTCGCCGGCATCCGTCCAGCGCTGATCTCCTGATCCTTGTACTGCAGCTGATACAGCTTGAAGTAAATCCCGCGCTGCGCCAGCAGTTCCTGGTGCGTCCCCATTTCGCGGACCTGGCCCTTATGCATGACGATGATCTTGTCGGCACGCTGCACCGTCGATAGCCGGTGAGCAATGATTAGCGACGTGCGGCCTTCGACCATACGGGCCAGCGCGTCGCGCACTTTGAATTCGGTTTCGGTGTCAACGCTCGACGTAGCCTCGTCGAGAATCAGAATCTTCGGTTCATGCGCGAGGGCGCGCGCGAAAGAAATAAGTTGTTTCTGCCCCGTCGACAGTGTCGAGCCACGCTCGCGGACTTCTTCGTTGAATCCCTTGGGCAGAGCGCGTACGAAGTCGCCGAGATTCACGTCTTCAGCGGCCTTGGCGATATGCGCGTCCTGAATGCGATCGGTTCCGAGGCGGATGTTGCCGCCAATCGTTCCGGTGAACAGGAACGGGTCCTGCAGCACAACTCCGAACCGGCTGCGCAAGTCAGCGAGATCCATTTCTTTCAGGTCGACGCCGTCGATGCGCACCGCGCCTCTCTGCACGTCGTAGAAGCGCAGCAACAGCGAGATGAGCGTGGTCTTTCCGGCGCCGGTGTGGCCGACGATGGCGACAGTTTCCCCGGGTTCGATGGCGAATGTGACGTCGCGGAGGACCCAATCGGGGGCCGCGTCGCCGCCACTCCCAGGCGAAGGCGCCGCCGAGCCTTTTCTGTCATGAGCTTGCTCGGCCTGGACGGGTGTGAGGCCCGTCCCCACACGTTCCTCGCTGGACGCGGGGCTTTCGTTCTCTGTTGGCACGTCTCCATATGCGAACCAGACGTTGTCGAACTCGATGCGGCCGGGGCCTTCGGGCTTCTTCGTCACCGCGGGCGAAACAATGTCGACCGGAGTATCCAGCAATTTAAAAATGCGTTCGCTGGCCGCCATCGCCGACTGCAGTGTGTTGTACTTCTCGCTGAAGTCCATGATCGGACGGAAGAAACGCTGCGCGTACTGCGTGAAGGCAATCAGCACACCCAGTGAAGCCGCGGTTGCGACTACGTTGCTGCCGACCCCGACCTTCCGCATTACATCCTGGCCGCCGAACCAGATGACGCAGGCAATCGCAACCGTCGAAAGAAAGTCAACCGCGGGATAGTAAAGGGCATAGGCCAGGATCGCGTCCTTGTAAGCGTCCATGTGGCTGCGGTTGATCTCCGAGAAACGGTTGTAAGCCTTGCGCTCGCGGTTGAAGAGTTGCAGCACTACCATACCGCTGACGTGTTCCTGCAAATAAGAGTTGATCCGGGCGATTGCGGTGCGAATGCGCCGGTAAGAATCGCGCACCTTGTCGCGAAAAATTTTCGTCGCCACCACAATGAACGGCAGCACCGCGAAAGTGATCAGCGCCAGCTTCCAGTTCATCCACAGCATGACGCCCACAATTCCGGCCAGTACGAAGACGTCCTCGAAGATGGCGTCGAGACCCGCGGTGAACATCTCGTTCAAGGCGTCGACATCAGTTGTCACCCGCGTGACCAGGCGGCCGACGGGATTCTTGTCATAAAAAGCGACATGCATGCGCTGCAGGTGGCGGAAAATCTGGCTGCGCAGGTCAAACATGATCTTCTGTCCAACCCATTGCACGTAGTAGGTCTTCAGGAAGTCGAATACAAAGCCGAAAACCAGCAAGCTGAAATAGATCGCGGAAATCTGTGCGATCCCATGCAGAGGCCGGGGGCTTAGCCAGCTCCACAAGCTCAGAGCCCGCACCCTTGATCGGCGCCAGATAGCGGTCCACGGCGACCTTCACCAGGTAAGGTCCCAGCACGTCGCAGCACGATTTGAAGATGATCGAGGCAAGGGCGACGGCCACCTGGCAGCGGTAGGGACGCAGGTAGGTGAGCAGCCGCCGCATCAAGCGACTGTCGTACGCCTTCCCTAATATTTCCTCTTCATGGGCCATCGTTTCCCGCCAGGAATCACGTGAGAGATGCGCCGTTTGCCAGAGGCGCATCGGCTCTGACAACGTATTTTAGTAGATGGCGCGGGCCGCGGTCAGGATGGAAAAGCCTTGGGGTGGGATAATCAACATAGTGGCCCTGGGAATCTACATCTCGGTTCCGTTCTGCCGCACCAAGTGCAGTTACTGCAACTTCGCGTCCGACGTGTTTTCGCGAGCCGTGTTTCAGCGCTACGTGGATCGCGTGTGCGCAGACATCGCCAACTCGCGGCAAGTCGCTCAGGAGATGGGTGGGCGGACCGAGCACGAAGTCGACTCGATCTATCTCGGCGGCGGCACGCCCACCGTCCTCGAAGCCGGTCAGTTGCAACGGATCTTTGCGGCGGTTCGATCACAGTTTAAGGTGCGGACTGACGCGGAGGTGACAGTCGAGTGTGCGCCGGGGACGCTCGCGCCGGAAGTGCTCGAAGGACTGCTGCGCTGCGGCGTGAATCGCGTCAGCCTCGGCGTGCAGTCGTTCGTCGACGCTGAAGCAGCTGCGGTGGGGAGGTTACACAAGCGCGTGACTGTGCTCGATGACATCGCCCGCCTACGCGCGGCCGGAATCACGAATATCAATGTCGATCTGATTGCGGGGCTCCCGCACCAGACCGCAGCAACCTGGCAGCAGTCGCTCGATGAGACGCTCGCGACCGGAGCCGCCCACGTCAGCGTCTACATGCTCGAAGTGGACGAAGACTCGCGGCTAGGTCGCGAAGTGATGGCGGGCGGAACTCGCTACCACGCCCATTTCGTGCCGGACGAAGAGGCTACCGCGGATTTCTATCTCGCGGCCTGCGAACAGTTGGAAGCTGCGGGCATCGCGCAATATGAAATTTCCAATTTCGCGCGAGCTGGTTCGGAATCTCGGCACAACCTGAAATACTGGACGCGGCAGCCCTACCTCGGTTTCGGAGTGGATGCGCATTCCATGCTCCGCTCGTCCGCACCGGAAAGTGAAGCCGTGCGGTTTTCTGCCCCCGACGCTCTGGAGAAATATATTGCCGCGTCGCCTTCGCAGAGAACGGTGGTCTCTCCAGCGAACGCGCTCGAAGAATCCTTCTTTCTTGGATTGCGCCTGAACCGGGGCGTTAACCTGCGCGAAATTGCCGCGAGCTTCGGTGAGACAACTCTCGAGTCCTTATCGCCCGTCATCACGGAACTTGTCTCTGACGGTCTGCTGCACCAAACCGGCGATTCCGTTAGCTTGACCTCGCGCGGCCGATTGCTCTCCAACGAAGTCTTCCAGGCATTCCTCGCTCCGGCTCCCTTGTCGGGCAATGGTTAGCGCGTCAGAACGGCCGTCTGAATCCGACTCGCCAAGAGTGATCGGCCAAACCATCTGGTCGGTTGGCTATGCAGCACGATCCCTCGTTCTCCCCAGTGTTCATAACCCTTTCCGCATGCTCACAATCGACTCCCCGGGGTAACTTTGTCGCACTCCAACGCTGTGTTCTAATCGAAACTTCAGAGTATCCAAGCGATGACAGTATTGTGCCGCATCGCGCCGGAGGAGCCTTGGATTTCCAATTAAACGAAGAGCAATTGCATTTGAAAAAAAGCGTCCGCGAATTTGCCGAACGCGAGATCAGGCCCAACGTCATGAAGTGGGACGAAGCCGGCGAATTCCCTCTCGCCACGATCAAGGAACTGGGCAAGCTCGGGATGCTGGGGATGATTTTTCCTCCTGAGTACGGCGGCGCGGGCATGGGTTATGTAGAGTACGTAACCGCGATCGAGGAACTTTCGCGAGTCGACGGTTCTGTCGGGATCATCGTGGCGGCACATACATCGTTGTGCTCAAACCATATTTTTCTGGCGGGCAACGAGGCGCAAAAGAAAAAATACGTCAGCAAGCTCGCGACCGGTGAGTTCATCGGCGCATGGGGACTCACCGAGCCGTCGTCGGGTTCGGACGCCGGCAGCGCGCGCATGACCGCCGTGCGCAAGGGGAACAACTGGGTGCTGAACGGCACCAAGACTTTCTGCACCAATGGCCATTACGCCGATGCAATCGTTGTGTTGGCGGTAACAGATCGCGCCGCGCATACGCACGGAATTTCTGCGTTCGTCATCGACAAAGACACCAAAGGGTTTCGTCCTGGCAAGAAAGAAAACAAGCTCGGACTGCGGGCCAGCGACACCGCCGAGCTCATCTTTGAAGACTGCGTGATTCCCGCCGAGAATCTGCTGGGCGGCGAGGGCCAGGGATTCCCGGATGCCATGCGCGTGCTCGATGGCGGCCGCATCTCGATTGCCGCGCTGTCGCTGGGTATGGCCGAAGGCGCTTACGATGCGGCTTTGAAATATTCCAAACAGCGCAAGCAATTCGGCAAGGCGATCAGCGATTTCCAGGCCATCCAGTGGAAGCTGGCCGACATGGCCACCGAGATCGACGCCGCCATGCTGCTCACCATGCGGGCTGCGTCGATGAAAGACGCTGGCATGAAGACCACGCAGGAATCTTCCATGGCGAAACTCTACGCCAGCGAAGTGGCCGTCCGTTGCGCCAACGAGGGCGTACAGATTCACGGCGGCTACGGGTTTATCAAAGACTATCCCGCAGAAAAGTTTTACCGCGATGTGAAGCTGTGCACCATCGGCGAAGGCACCAGCGAGATTCAACGGCTGGTGATCGCGAGACAGTTGCTGAAGGACTAAACTAGCGGGCCACCCACGCCGCCGCTTGTTTTTCGCATGTTCATCGTTTCCGGCGCCTACCATTTCTGGCCAAAGCGCGTCGCGTTCCGCGATGACTACTGTCTCACGTGCCAGGCGCCGCGCCGTTCCATCGCAGTCCGCACCTTCGATGTTGGTTACATCTACTGGATCCCGATTCTGCCAGTCGGCTTCTGGAAACACTGGAAATGTTCCCTTTGTGGTCGAGATCCCCACGCCAGCCCGAAGACTCGACGTTCCTTCAAGTGGGCCGGCTTGGCTTGCCTGACCATTTTTACTGCGGCGTCCTGGGCAGCACCGGTCGAGGGCGATCCGGAGTCGGCCGTGTTCCACTGGGTCTTCCGCATCGCCGCGCCAGCCGGCGCGATCCTGCTCTTTGTCCATCTGCTCCGTGCCCCCGAGGATTCTTCCTTGCGCGAAAAACTGGCTGCCGTCCAACCTGCGGCCGATGCGGTCTGCCCGTTCTGTAACACGCCGCTCGTGACCGGCAACTCGGCGCGCTGGTCCTGTCCCGGCTGCAGAGTCGTCCGCTACTAGCGCTAAACCTGCCGCTCCAGCGAACATCTCCTTACCTTTCACAGACCCCACTGGTGCTTTACACTGTTCGCTTGGACAACGCTAGTCTGGACATTGCCGGTTTGAATCACAACCTCGAGTCACGGATTGATCAGTCACGGATTGACCACTCATGGGTCGACTCGCTGCGTTCCGGCGACATGCGGACTCTGGCGCGAGCCATTTCCACGGTCGAAAATCGCGCCCCGGGATGGTCCGATCTGCTGAAGGCGTTGTTCCCGCACAGCGGGCGGGCGCGAGTGATTGGGCTGACGGGCCCACCCGGAGCGGGCAAGAGCACGCTGGTCGATCAACTGGCGCGGCTCTATCGGAAACAGAACCAAACCGTAGGGATTGTTGCCGTCGATCCCACCAGCCCCTACACTGGCGGAGCGATTCTCGGCGACCGCATCCGCATGCAGGAACATTTCTCCGACCCGGGAATTTATATCCGCAGCATGGCGACCCGCGGATCGCTGGGCGGGCTGGCGCGAACTACAGCCGACGTCACTACGGTGCTCGATGCTTCAGGACGCGACGTCATCCTGATTGAGACCGTCGGTGTCGGCCAGGATGAAGTCGATATTGTGCGGCTGGCGGACATCACAGTTGTGATTCTCGTTCCGGGCATGGGCGATGACGTGCAGTCGATCAAGGCGGGGATCATGGAGATCGCCGACATTTTCGTGATCAACAAAAGCGATCGTGAGGGCGCAGACCGTGTGGAACGCGAAATTCGTGCTCTTCAGTCTTTAGCCCTGCGCCACGACGGATGGACGCCGCCGATTGTGAAGACCATCGCCAGCGATGGAACCGGAGTCGACGATCTGGCCGCGGCGATCGCCAACTACGAAAAGTATCTGCAGAAAGAAAACCTGGCGCTGAAAAAGCGCGTCGAGAACTGGCAGGAGCGCTTGGTAGAAATGCTGCGCGATGTAATGCTCGAAAAAGCGCGCGCTCAGTTCGGCGACGGGAACCTGTCGCGTCTAGCGGCAGAAGTCGCCGAACACAAGCGAGACCCGTATACGCTGGTAGAAGAGATCGCCGCGAAAGCAGGGAACACGTAGCCCCGGACGCATTCGTCGGGGAGGTTTGGAGCAAGCCGCCGGGGCGAGGCAAGAGTGAGTTGCTCGTCCGGGCGGACGAATGCGTCCGCCGCCACGTGAGCAGGATCAAAGTTATGTTCCAGATCGATCATCTCGGCATCGCGGTGAAGTCGCTGACGGCGGCCAAGGCGATTTACGAAAAGCTCGGCCTCAAAGTCTCGCCAGAAGAAACAGTGGAGCAGGAGCAAGTCCGCCTGGTGATGGTTCCCGTCGGCGAGAGCCGCCTCGAACTGATCGAGGCGACGTCAGAGAATTCGACAATCGCCAAGTTCATTGCCAAGCGTGGCGAAGGATTGCACCACGTGTGCCTCAAGGTTCCAGATTTGGCAGCGGTCGTCGAGCGCCTGAAGAAAGATGGCGTGCGCCTGGTGTCGGAAGAAATCAAGACCGGCGCGGGTGGGCATCAATATGTCTTTGTGCATCCCGCGAGCACAGGCGGAGTACTCCTGGAATTGGTGCAGGGGTGACATCCCGGTCTGGCCGAGGATTTTCGCGCATTAGCATGCGGCATTAGCATGCATTGAGTGCGAATCAAATAAGCAAGCACAGCAGAGAAATGCTTCTTCTCGTCATCGATACTTCGGGCAGGAACGGCACGGTAGCGCTGGCGCGCGCCGGTGAACCCGATTCGCAAGCTGCGAAGCAGAGCAATGCCGCCCACGGCGACCCCGAATTGATCGAAGTCGTCCCGCTCGTCGGCGGCACGTTTTCGGCCCAACTGGTGCCGCAGATCGCGGCCCTGCTTAAGAAGCACAGTTTCACCAAGGCCGATATCGGCGCCTTCGTCGTGGTCTCGGGTCCCGGATCGTTCACTGGCCTACGCGTGGGACTGGCGGCAATCAAGGCGCTGGCGGAGATTCTACAAAAGCCCATCGTGCCCGTCTCCCTGCTGCAGATGGTTGCAACCGCCAGTCGAATCCAGGGGAAGGTGGTTGTCGTATTAGATGGCGGGCGTCGCGAAGTTTTTTTCGGCGCGTACGAGATTGCGGGCGAAGCGGTGCAGGTGCTGCGCGAGGAATTGCTGTCGCAGGCTGAGTTTTTCTCCGCCGCGCAGGCGGCAACCGTCCTCACTCCAGACCCGGCGCTGCTTGCGGCAGCACAGACCGCCGGTCTTTCGGTTCGCGCGGTCGAGCCTCCTGATGCCGCAATGATCGCCCGCTTCGGATGGAAAAAATTACAGGCGGCCGAAACCGTTTCTCCCCAACAACTGGAAGCGAACTACATGCGGCGCTCGGATGCTGAGATGTTTGTGAAAAAAAGCTTCTAGCTGCTAGCTTCTTAGCTGAATCGAAAAGCCACTACGTCCAAAACTCACTTGATCCGCCTCGCCACTTCCGCTGATATTCCCGCCATGATTGCGCTGGATCGCGCCTGCATTACCGCCGCCCACTGGACCGAGGAACAATATCTCGATGCGTTCGACCGCAGCGGCGTCGAACGGCTCGTCCTGGCGGCTGAAACATTACCGTCCGCTGCATCCGATGAAGCGAACGCCGAAGCTACCGGCATCGAAGCCCGCAGTTTGCAGGGCTTCATGGTGGCCCAGCATGTCGCCGCCGAATGGGAACTGGAAAACATCGTCGTGGCCCCATCGGCCCGTCGCCAAGGGCTTGGGCAGAAACTGTTGGACGCACTGCTGGCCGCCGCCCGCGAAACCAGCAGCAGTTCTGTGTTTCTCGAAGTCCGCGAGTCAAACGCCTCGGCGCGAAGTTTCTATGAAAAGGCGGGTTTCAAGCAAACCGGCCGCCGGAAATCCTACTACGCCGACCCTGCGGAAGATGCCGTCGTGTACCGAGCCACTCCAGTCCCGCGTTAGTCCAGCATGAAATGATTCTCATAGTGAGACATGCACCACTTTTGGGCATTGAACCAGTTTTTGGGCTGTGCTAATTTGACGGTATATCCCGGTTGGAGGTCTGCTGGATGCTGACTTCGAAAGACCAACTTCTGACCAATCATGAGGAATTCCGCAGATTGGCTCAGGAGCACACGCAGTACTCGCAACGCCTCGATTCACTCACCCAAAAACGTTACTTAAGCGAAGACGAGAAGCTAGAAGAGGTCCGTCTGAAAAAGCTGAAACTTCGCCTGAAAGACCAGATGGAGTGCATTGAGCGCGAGTACCGCCAGCAGTACGGCGTCAACGTAGCGTAATTTCTGGCCAACCTGCACGCGGCCCACGCAGCCCACGCAGCTTGGACCGCTGAGGTAGAGGTGCATCTTCCGCAAGGCGCGACGAGCGCCTAGTTTTTGTTTCTACGATTCTTTCCTCCTGCTGCCGTCCCACGCGCCGCCAAGCGAACCCCCGCCAAATCGTCGCGGCCCGCTCACCGTGCTCTATAATAAAAAACTCTCATGGTACGGGATGGCTACTTCTACGCGCTGCCCTTGATTGCCGCCGCGGTTCTGCTCGGCTGGCTGACCAATCCCGCTTGGGCGATCATCCCCTGCCTCCTGGCGTTTTTCTTTCTGTGGTTCTTTCGCGATCCGCAGCGGTCCATCCCTCAGGATGCGGGCGCGGTGGTTTCGCCGGGCGACGGCAAGGTCACGGATGTTTCTCCGGTAACGATCGGAAACGAGAAGTGGACGCGCCTCAGCATTTTCCTGAACGTGTTCAATGTGCATGTGAACCGCTCGCCCATTGCCGGTGTGATTCGCGACGTGCGCTACCAGCGTGGCCAGTATCTGAACGCGATGAACCAGACGTCGGCTGAATTGAACGAACAGAACATCGTTACGGTCGAAGGTGACGGCCAGACTGTCGTCTTTAAGCAGATTGCCGGCCTCCTGGCGCGGCGTATCGTGTTTTATCCCAAGGTCGGTGACCGGCTCGAGCGTGGCCAGCGTGTCGGCCTGATCAAGTTTGGCTCGCGCGTAGACGTGCTATTCGACGCCTCAGCCCACGTCAACGTGAAAATCGGTGACCATGTGAAAGGCGGCGCCAGCGTGCTGGCCTATCTGCAGCCGCAGCGGCAGAGCCAATTGACGCCCGCGGGCAGCGCTCTGGCCGTGGAGAGGGCGCGCTAATGGATGAAATAGGGATGAACCCGTCCGCTCCCAAACCGCGCCGCCGCCTCAGCAAAGGGATGTACATTCTCCCTTCTCTGTTCACCACCGCCAACATGGCGATGGGCTACTACGCCATTCTTGAGGTGATGCGCGCCACCGCCAGCGACTTTCAGCACCTCGACAACGCAGCGAAGGCGATAGGCTTTGCGGTGCTTTTCGACGGCCTCGACGGCCGCATCGCGCGCATGACCGGCACCAGCAGCGACTTTGGCAAGGAGCTGGATTCCCTCGCCGACGCGATTACTTTCGGCGTGGCTCCCGCCCTACTGGCGTGGACATGGGGTTTCTATCTCATGCCGCCAGTCCTACTGACCGACTGGCACAATAATTGGCACATCAAGCTGACTCAACTCGGCGCCATTGCCAGCTTTCTATTCCTGATCGCAGGAGCCAGCCGACTGGCGCGCTTCAACATCACGAATAATCCGCAGCCCTCAAATCCCGGACGTCCCGGCAAGAAGTATTTTGTCGGCATGCCCATTCCGGCGGGCGCGGGCGTAATCGCCGCCGTGGTTCACTTTTCCGGCGGAGATCCTCTCGAATCCTGGTACACAGCCCTGACCTGGCTGGCGATGGTGACCACCGTCGGCTATCTGATGGTGAGCACCTGGCGTTTTTACAGCTTCAAAGATATCGACTTTCGCTCGCGCCATCCCTTTCGGCTGATTCTTTTTCTGGCTGCGCTGTTTGCTTCCATCTGGTTCTTTTCGCGCCAGGTGCTTTTCTTCATCGCGCTGCTCTATATGATCTCCGGTGTTTTCTGGCGCGTGCAATGGATCTTCCGTCGCAAGAATGATCCTCCCCCGCCCTTCCAGGAGGCTTCGCAGACGTCATAAGAAATTCAGTATCAGCAATTCAGCATGAACGATCCCGTCAAAACCGTACCCGCTTCTCACGCCGCCGCTCGCGGTAAACTCTACCGCGCCGCGATCGTAGGTGCAGCCTCGCTCAAGGGCAAGGAAGTCGCCGAGATGTTGAACGAGCGCAATTTTCCCGCCGTTGATATTCGCCTGCTCGATGACGATGAGTCCATGGGCCGACTCGAGGCCATGGGCGACGAGATCAGCTTTATCCAGAGAGTGCGCGCCGAACAGTTTGAGCACGTCGACTTCACCTTCTTTGCTTCGGACGAAGAGACCACCCGCGCAAACTGGAAAGACGCTCGTGACGCCGGCAGCGCCATCATCGATCTTTCTTCCTCCTTGGAAAACGAATCCGGAGCCAGCGTACGGTCGGTGTGGATCGAGCGCGAACGCGGCCGAATCCCTGCCCCCGAACTGCAGCCCGGTCCGTGCATAGCAGCGCATCCCGTCGCGGTGACGCTGGCGTTATTGCTGTTGCGAGCCAGCAAGGCAGGCGCGATCCGGCGCGCCGTGGCCACAGTTTTCGAACCAGCTTCGGAGCACGGCCAACGCGGCATGGACGAGATGCATCAGCAGACGGTAAACCTGCTTTCATTCCAGCCGTTGCCGAAAGATGTCTACGACGCGCAGGTCGCCTTCAACATGATCGCGCGCTACGGCCCGAAGTCGCAGCCCGCCCTGGATTCAGTGGAAGCTAGAATTTCCCGCCACTTTCAAAAGATTGCCGGCGACGGTGCTCCGCAGCCTTCCATCCTCCTGCTGCAGGCCCCCATCTTCCACGGTCACGCCCTGGCTGTCTTTCTGGAGATGGCGACGCCAATCGATGTACCGACATTGTCGCAGGCCCTCGCCGGCGACCACATCGCGATTCCCACCGCGGACGAAGATCCTCCCAGCAACGTGAGCGCCGCCGGACAGGCCGACATCCAGCTATCGCTGAAGATCGATGCAGCGCAGCCCAACGGCGTCTGGCTCTGGGCCGCTGTCGACAATCTCCGCGTCTCGGCTCTGACCGCCGTCGAATGCGCCGAGAGCATGACCGCCACGCGCCCCACCGGTAAGATTCAATGAAGATGCGTGTGGCGCGCCTGCCGCAGTTCTTCCTTCCGGCTTTCTGCTTGCTCGCATGCTTACTCACCACCGCATGTGGCTATCACACTGCCGGTCACGCCGTGCAGCTACCGGACAACGTCAAAACCATCGCCGTCCCGGCCTTCAAGAACGAAACCCTCACCTATCGCATCGAGCAGATGCTGACCGCCTCGGTGGTGCGCGAGTTTACCACCCGCACTCACTACCGCATCCTCAACGAGACCAGCGAAGACGCGGACGCTACCTTAATCGGCACCGTACTCTCCACCACCGCTTCTCCGCTTACGTATGACACCGCGACCGGCCGCGCTGCCAGCGTGCTCGTGGTGGTCAGCATGAAGGTGACGCTTACCGATCGTAGTGGCAAAGTGCTGTACCAGAATCCGTTGTACGTGTTTCGCGAACAATACGAACTCTCGCAGGATTTAAGCAGTTTCTTCGAGGAAGATTCGCCCGCCTACCGCCGTCTATCGCAGGACTTTGCCCGTACGCTGGTCTCCAATATCCTGGAGGGGTTTTAAGCTGGAGGGGTTCTAAGTATGAGGGGTTCTAGATCGTGAAGCGCTTTCTTCTACTCTTGTCGCTGTCCGCAACCATACTCGGCTCCAGTTGTTACCGCGGCACTCGTCCGCCCCACATCGGCGATGCCGCCCGCGACTTCACCGTGCAGGATTCCGATCGAAAAGTTGCATTGAACCAATTCCGCGGTCAGGTCGTGGTGCTGAATTTTTGGGCCACCTGGTGTCCTCCGTGCGTAGAAGAGCTTCCGTCGCTGATGACCATGCAGGAGATGACCAGAAAGAAAGGAGTGGTCGTCCTCGGCATCAGCATCGACGTGGATGGCGACGCCTACCACCGCTTCCTGAAGCTGCACAGCATCGACTTCCTGACGGTGCGCGATCCCGAACAGAAAATCGCCACCATGTACGGCACCTCGGGTTGGCCCGAAACCTACATCATCGACCGCCAGGGCGTGATGCGCCGCAAGTTTATCGGCCCCGTCGACTGGACCTCGCCCGAAGTGATGGACTTTTTAAATAAGCTCTGAACAAGTTCCAGCCGTTGATATGTAACCGTTGCTGCTTAGGTCCCAGCGCTTTGGGGCGTCATCCTGACCGGAGCCGCCCTTCAGGCGGAGGGAAGGATCTCATGCTGAACGACACCGAAGGGATCTCCCATAGAACGATAGAACGACACTAGCCGAATCGAATCCGCGATGCTAAAGTCGAAAACAGAAACAATGACCCTCACCTCGACAGTGGAATTCTGATGAGAGCTTTCGCCCAAGCCGAGCGCTTCGTCAGCGAACTGGAGTCGCGCAAGCTGCGCGCGGCCTACGTCTTCGTCGGCGATGAAGCATTCTTCCGCAAGCGCTTCCGCGATGCCATCCTAGAGCACCTGGTCCCAGCCGATCTGCGCGACTTCAGCTTCTTCGAATTCGATCTCGCCGAAAACGACCTGGCCGAAGTTCTCGACCGCGCCCGTACCCCTTCTCTAATGGCCCTATTCCAGGTCTTCTTCGTGCGCGGTGTGAAGAATCTCTTCGGCCGCGGCTCGAACGAAGAAAAACTCGCCGCGATCGAGGACTACTGCAAGAATCCCAATCCCGACGCCCTCCTCGTCTTCGTCGCCGACCACATCAGCATCCCCGCCGACGTCCGCCGAATGGAGATGCAGGATAAGGAACGCTACCAGCGCATCCGCGAAACCATGGGCCAGTATTGCGGCATCGTCGAACTGGCGCGCGTCGAAGAGGGCGAGGCCGTCCGCTGGATTTCCGAATACTGCGCCGGCCGCGGCGTGAAAATCGAAGCCGATGGCGCCCGCGAGCTGGTCGACGCCCTCGGCGGCGACATGATGATGATCTCCAACGAACTCGAAAAGCTGATTCTCTACGTCGGCGAAAAAAAGCGCATCACCCTGGGCGACGTCGAAACCATGGTGCTGGCCGCCAAGCAGCGGTCTTTATATGAACTGACTGATTTCATTTCCAGTAAAGACCGGGTCCGCGCTCTCGAAGTTCTGGACGCGATTCTGCTCTCGGGCGAAGGCGAAGAAGCCGCCATCGGCCACGTCTACATGCTCGCGAAAACCTTCCGCCAGATGCTGGTAATTCTCGAACGCAACGTCCGCGACCAGCGCATGCTGTGGGCCGCGCTCTGGCAGGGCTTCCGTGTCCCCCCGTTCGCCGCCGACGACATCATCAAACAGGCCCGCCGCTACAAGAACCGCCGCGAACTCACCCGCGCCATCCGCCTGGTAGCGAAAGCCGATCTCGCTCTCCGCTCCAATCCCGTGAGCAAGCGCATGGTCCTGGAACGCCTGGTCATGGACTTAACCACCGAGCCCAAACTCGAAACCCCAGGCTGGATGCAGGAACAACTACCGGTATAGGAAAAGCAGCGTGTAGCCCTCAGCTTTCAGCAGTCCGCACCCGCCCGATAGACTTGTGCGCGCCCCGGGAACCGTCCAGCCCTCAACGAGCGTAACGCGATTTTTTGCCAATTATCCCTAGTACGCGCGGTGAAGGACTCTGCGTTCATTGACTTGCCCTTTTGACCCACGTAAGATTCGCGCCAATGGTCGGCCAGAGCATCTCGCATTACCGCATCCTCGAGAAGCTGGGCGGCGGCGGTATGGGAGTGGTCTACAAGGCCGAGGATGTGAAGCTGGGGCGTCTTGTTGCGCTCAAATTCCTGCCTGACGAGGTAGCCAAAGACCCACTCGCCCTCAGCCGCTTTGAGCGCGAAGCCAAAGCTGCGTCCTCATTGAATCATCCGAATATCTGCACGATCTACGAAATTGACGACCAGCACGGCGATGCGTTCATCGCCATGGAGTTTCTGGATGGCTTGACGCTGAAGCAGCATATCGCCGGCCGACCGATGGAAACCGAGTTGATCCTGTCTCTCGCTATCGAGATGGCCGATGCTCTGGACGCGGCGCACTCCAGAGGAATCGTGCATCGCGACATCAAGCCCGCCAACATTTTCGTCACCGAGCGCGGCCACGCTAAGATCCTGGATTTTGGATTGGCGAAGCTAACTCCAGTCACGGGTTCTGCCAATCAAGCTGCCTCGGCAAACACCGTGACTCTTCCCGTAGACGATCGGCATCTCACCAGCCCAGGTTCTACCGTCGGCACCGTTGCCTACATGTCCCCGGAACAAGTGAGAGCGAAAGAGCTCGACGCACGGAGCGATTTATTTTCCTTTGGCTCTGTCCTCTATGAGATGGCAACGGGCGCGTTGCCCTTTCGTGGGGAAAGCTCCGGAGTTATCCTTCATGAAATTCTGGACCGCGATCCGATCCCAGCAGTCCGTTTATGCCCCAGCATTCCGCCCAAGCTGGAAGACATCATCAACAAAGCGCTGGAAAAAGATCGCGAATTGCGCTATCAGAGCGCGGCGGAAATGCGGGCCGACCTGAAGCGGCTGAAACGAGAATCGGACTCAGGCCGGACCGCCGGCGTGAGTTCAGGGGCAAGTTCAGGTGTGAATTCAGGGGTGAATTCAAAAGAAAGGCAACGCCCGAGCGGAGCGGCGATGAAGATAGCCCTGGCCGCCGTTGCAGCTGTCCTGCTATTGGGGGCATTCGTAGTTTGGAGGAGTTACTCCTCGCTGAAGCCTCCCGCGAAGCCCGAGACGAGCACACCCGCCCCGCAGCCTGCGGTGCGCAGCGTGGCGGTATTGCCGTTTCGCGAACTCTCTCCTGGTCCTGCTGAAGAGTCCTGGGGCATCGGCATGACGGACGCGATCATCACTCGATTGGCCTCACTGCAAAACCTTGCGGTGCGTCCGACCAGTTCGGTCTTGAAATATGTCAAAGAGCCCGCCGACCCTGCCAAGGCCGCGCAGGAACTCGGAGTGGATTCGGTCCTGGACGGCACTTACCAACGGGCGTCGGGGGTTATGAGGGTCTCGGTGCAACTGGTTGACCGCCAGAACGGTGCCATGCTCTGGGCGGAGCATTATGACCTGCGAGCCGATGACATGCTGAGGTTTCAGGATGAAGTTGCGCAGAAAGTTGTGGAGGGAATGCGCGTGCAAGTCTCCGGCAAGGAGCAGGAATCACTTGGGGAACGGTCCACCACTTCTCCGGAGGCCTACAACCTGTACCTGCAGGCACGATTTTACAAGAACGAATACTACATGCACACCAGCCAGGAAAGTCTGAACCGGGGTGTACACGCTCTCGAACAAGCCATCACGTTGGACCCTTCGTTTTCTGACGCCTATGCTTTGCTGGCTCTTTTCCATCTCTTGCAAGCCGCGAATATCGTGGAGAATGGCGCACAAAATCTAGCCCTGGGCGAGAAGGCGGCCCGCCGATCGCTTGAACTGAAACCGGATTCGGTGGAAGGACTCAACTCCCTGGGAGCCATCTTGAGCGAGGCCGGCCGGAACATGGAGGCGATCCGCACCTTGAAGCGGGCGCTGACTCTGGCCCCTAATTCCGATACTGCATTGGACAATCTCGGCTATGTCTACCACTATGCCGGGCTCGACGACGCTGCCGAGAAAGCTTACCGCCGCAGCGCTGAGTTGAATCCGACGAACCCGCGGATTCACTGGATGCATGGTCGTATGCTGCTTTATGTGGGACGCGCTCCCGAGGCTGAACAGGAGATGAGACAAACCCTGGCGGAGAATCCGAACCAGTTCAAGGCAATGGCCTTTCTGGGCGAGTTCCTTTACTACCAAGGGAAGCTGGATGAGGCCGAGACCGTACTGAAGCGCGCTGAGGAACTGGGCCGCGGCAACGCCGATAATTCGGCGCAGATCATGGCGGCGTTCCTCTACGCTTCGAAAGGCGAGCGGGACAAGATAGACCCGGAGATCTTGAAAGCGCGGCCCCAGGACGCCACTGACGGCGACCTTGCCTACTGGACGGGAGGCATTCACGCGCTGCTAGGAGACCGCGAAGAGGCACTCGCGTGGCTGCGGCGAGCCGTGGAAGTGGGAAACCACAATTATCCCTGGTTTCAGCGGGACAAGAACTACGATAAACTTCGCGCCGACCCCGAATACCAGCGCATCATGGAACAAGTTCGCCGGCACTGGCAAGAGTACACTCAGACTTTCGGTGAGTCCTGACGCCCCGTGCTCGTCAAGAAAATCCGTCACTGAAAGATCACGCCTGCCACAAAACTCGATCTCCCACGGCCGGGTGCGGACGAATAACGGGCTGTTCGGAAGTCAATTGTTGTAACCAGATTTATCAACAGTTAACGTCTAGAATGATCGCCGGGGAGAGTAAAACCGCTAGGTTACGTCAGTTAGAAACCTCTGTCAGCAACCCTCGAAGGTTCCCATCATACTCAGCAGGAGCAAAATAGCTGGAAGGAGCCCAAACGCCCACCACCATTTGTCCTTAACCGCTGCCCAGAGAATCGCGACCGGCGATGCAAGACTGCTCAGAAGGATGGGCCAGAAAAACAATCCGACGGAAGGGGCACAAACGGAAGTAAACGTCCGAATGCACAAAAGTATGATCCAGCCCGCGATCACACCAGCGACACCAGCAACGCCGATCTTTCGCTCCTTAGCCCACGAACCTCGGGTCATCATGCGCATTCATTGTGTATGCTTGCTGCGCAGTATTCAAGGCGGCGTCAACGGGTGAAATGGGAATTTCTCGTTGGCTAGACTCTGACGCCTTTAGCCCCCCCAATGCCGTTGAGCTTGTTGCCGCGCGAAACCTCCCGTCGGCCCTATAGGATGCTCCCGCCCGGCCACTGTTGTTTTCCACAGCCTTCCACAGCGAAAAGCGTGCGGATTGTGACGAACAACCTTGACCGAGGATATAGAAAGAGCAGACTGGGAATATGTACGCCCGCTCCCAAAATGGAACTGGTTCCAGAGCGTCAATCGCTCCGAGTCTGGAAAAGTTTGAAGCTAAACCCTTATTTCGTAAGATTTTGCGCGCAAGTCCTTGCGGCTCAATATTTTACCCGGCTCCACCCCTATCTCAGAGCCACAACTCCATGAAAACAAGGATTTTAAAGGCGACGCAAGAAAAAAATATCTGGCGAGCTCCGGATCCTCGGACCTCAAAGCGAACCAGATCCAAAACCAAACGGCAGACCGTTGCGGTCTGCCGTTTCGATTCAAGCCAAAAGCCAAAAGCCAAGAGCCAAAAGCTATTTCATCGCCGTGACGCGCTTGCCCAAGCGGGACTTGTAGCGCGAGGCTGTATTCTCGTGCAGGAGTCCCTTCTGAATGCCCTTGTCGAGCGCGGATACCGTCTTGCGGTAGGACTGCTCAGCGGCGGCCTTGTCGCCTTTTTCAATGGTCTCGCGCAGATCGCGCAACTGGGTACGCAGAGTGGAAGTGTTGGCGCGATTGCGCACGGTGCGCCGTTCGGTTTGGCGCGCACGCTTCAGCGCCGAAAGATGATTTGCCATAGCTGGTTTCTTTACCTTTGTATGTACTGCGAGATATTCGGGGTAGGTCCGAATCTTTATTCTAGCGGAGCTACTCTCGCCCGGTCAAACCCGCGCCGACGCTTCCGACGGTTTGCGCCACGGTCCCAAGCCACCGGAGGGTGAAAGGAGGCTGACCGACAGCCCATTCGATATGTGCGCTAGCGTACTGACAGGGTCGTTTACGGCTCTTATGATTCCAGTGCTCTGGCCGACTTATGACTACACCCGTCGCAACCTGTGCGATTTGCCACACGTCTGTGGAACTTGAAAACTGCAAGACCAATGAAGACGGCAACGCCATCCATGAGGAATGCTACCTCCAATTCCTCAAAGCAGACCCCTCGCGACCGCATCCCCGGTCAGTCGCTGAAGATCCAGAGTAGGTTCCTGTTCGACCGCCATTGACTCCGTCTTCGCCGCGGGGTAGGCTTTACTTAATGGTAGTGACTTGCCTTCTGGGCATGCGCATTTCGGCTGGTCCCGTCTCCAAGCGAAACCCTGCTTTGTCCGTGCCGCAGGCAGAGGTGTATTCGCACCGCAAAAGCAGCCGAGCTGCGCTCGGCCCGTCCAGGTCAAAGACCCGGACCCACATAAGCATGCCCCACACGAGCATGATCCACACGAGGACAAACATGACCGACACGCGAATGAACATACAGGCATGAACCCACGCATGAAGAAGAACATCGGCGTCAGCCCCAACATCGAGACTTTATTCGGCACGCGGGACGAGAATGTGCGCCTGCTCGAAGACGGACTCAACATCACGATCAATCTGCGCTCGAACGCCATTGAACTCGAGGGCGCGGCCAAAGATGTGGCGCGCGCCGAGCAGGTCTTTGCCGACTACGAAACCCTACAGCGCGCCGGCCACACCTTCAACAACGGCGACCTCAACAGCATGCTGCGGGTGCTGACGACCGATCCGACCTCAACGCTGCGCGGATTGGCCGATGCCGGGCGGCAGCGTGCCTTCGGGCGCCGCACCGTCCAGCCCAAGAGCAGCAACCAGCGCCGTTATCTCGAAGCCATTGAGAAGCACGACATGGTGTTCGGCATTGGCCCGGCCGGCACCGGCAAGACTTATCTGGCCGTGGCGATGGCCATCTCTGCGCTGTTGGCCAAGCGGGTGAACCGCATCATCCTGGCGCGGCCCGCGGTGGAAGCGGGCGAGCGGCTCGGCTTTCTGCCGGGCACGCTGCAGGACAAGATCGATCCCTATCTGCGTCCGCTCTACGACGCCCTGTATGACATGGTCGATCCGGAGAAAGTGGACCGCTACCTGGAGAAGAATGTCATCGAGATCGCGCCCATCGCCTTCATGCGCGGTCGCACTCTGAACGATTCCTTCGTGATTCTCGACGAAGCGCAGAACACAACCTCAGAACAGATGAAGATGTTTGTGACGCGCCTTGGCTTCAACTCCAAGGCCGTGATTACCGGCGACGTCACGCAGATCGACTTGCCCAACGCGCGCCGCAGTGGCTTAGTCGAGGCGATGGATGTGTTGAAAAACGTGGAGGGGCTGGCGTTTACGCATTTCGACGAAACTGACGTGGTGCGCCACCAGCTGGTGCAGCGCATCGTTCACGCCTACGATGAACACAAGACCCGAGTTGCCGACCAACAGATGTTCCTGCTGGCCGATCCGAGAAGTACAGAGACGCCGCAAAACCGCGAGAATCCGGCCTCGGCCGAAGCCAAGGGATAAAGTGTTTAGACATTGGGCGGGAGGGCGCAACTCGGCCCTCCTGTTTGCTTTTTGCGCTGTGCCTCCATTCACAGCAAGCAATGGTGAGCAGCACCCAGAAAGGGACTTGGTTATTCTGCACTTGGTCATTCTGGAAAAGAGAGTCGCGGGACTGAGTGAGAGCGCGCTAGGGCGTTTCGTGTTGCGTGCGCGTAAAGCTGTGGGCCTGCGCACGCAGGTGAACGTGCTCGTAACCAGCAGCGCGGCTGTGCGCTCTCTGAACCGCCAGTTTCGCAGGCAGAACAAGGCAACGGATGTGTTGTCGTTCCCTTCAAATTCTCTCGGTTCGCAATCTCGCGGCGGAGCAAAGGCGAAAACGGCCGGCGATGTCGCCATTTCTGCCGACATTGCCCTCGACAATTCGATAAAGCTAGGGCATCCGGTATCGCAGGAAATCAAGATTCTCGTGCTCCACGGAATTCTTCATCTGGCGGGGTTTGACCACGAGCGCGATAATGGTGAAATGGCCCGCAAGGAATTGAGATTGCGCCGGGCACTCAGACTGCCGGCTGCCCTGATTGAACGAGTTCAGGTCGAGAGAGCCCAGCCCGACGGTTTCCATCCCGCCGCGGGATCGTCGGTGAAACCTCGCCAAAGTCAGCAGCGTGCGGCCCGGGCGCGGAGCACGGCATGA
Organism: uncultured Acidobacteriota bacterium; assembly: GCA_963758005.1. Taxonomy (GTDB): domain Bacteria; phylum Acidobacteriota; class Terriglobia; order Terriglobales; family Acidobacteriaceae; genus Sulfotelmatobacter. The sequence goes on along the minus strand of CAVWTR010000010.1, from coordinate 130,607 downwards.
ATTACGCCGTCATCATCGCGCTTCTTCTCCTGCTCGGACTGCTGACGCTGGTCTCTTACGTGGACCGCGTTTATCAGGAGGCGGGAAAGTTTCTTTCGCGCGAATTCCAGGTCAATATCGATTTCTTCGAACAGAAAGTCGAACCGGAACTGGGAGCAAGACCGCTGCCGGTTAGCCGATCCCGCGCCGCACTTTCCATGGCCGTGCTCACGCAGTTGACCATGGCGGCGATCGCTCTGACGGTCGGCTTCGTCGTGTTCAGCGATCAACTCTGGAGCATTTACGAAATCCTGCAGGCGACGATCAGCCTGATCCTCATTGTTATCGTGTGCAACCGCTTCCTGCCCTTCGTCTTCTTCTCGCGGACGAAAGGCGAATGGCTGATTCACTGGACGCTCGTGCTGAAGATCCTGATTTATCTGGTGCTGCCAGTAACGGTCGTGCTCGGCTTCATGAAGTCTGTCGCTTCTCTGACCCGGCAGAATACGCATGAGCAACCTGAAACCTCGGCCGAGGCCGTCGACGCCTTGATCGAAGCCGGCCAGGAAGAAGGCATTATTCAGGAGGGCGACCGCGACCTGATCCAGTCCGTAGTGGAGTTCAGCGGCAAGACGGTTCGTGAGGCGATGAAGCCGCGGCCGCAGATGTTTGCCGTTCCCGCCGACACTACGGTCGAGCGCTTCATCGAAATGCTGCGCGCCAAGCACTACTCGCGCGTACCCGTTTACGAGGGCAGCATCCATAACATTCAGGGGATCGTCTACGCGCAGGATGTCCTGCAGGTGCCTGATAGCGAAGCTCACGTGCGCAAGTTGGACACGATCATGCGGCGCGATACGTATTTCGTTCCCGAGAGCAAGCTGGGAAGCGATCTGCTGCGCGAAATGCAAAAGCAGAACATCCGCATGGCGATCGTAGTGGACGAATACGGCGGCGTCGCTGGACTAGTCACGATCGAAGACTTGGTGGAGGAGATCGTTGGCGAAATCCGCGACGATCATGACAAGCCCGAGATTGTGCGTGAAGGCGACCGCACGTTTATTGTTGCCGGAGGCATGGATGTGGACCGTCTCGACGAGCTTTTCGGCAGCAAGCCAGAAGGAAAAGAGTCGGCCACCATTGCCGGCCTGGTCAGCGAACTCGCCGGAAGAATTCCCCGCAAGGGCGAAGTGGTGGAAGAAGACGGCCTGCGCTTCGAAGTTCTCGAATCGACTGATCGCAAAGTGGAGCGCGTAAGAGTCACGGCGGTGCAGCCCCGGCAGTTGAAATTGATCTAGAGAGCTTCTAGCTGCTAGCTCCTAGCTTCTAGCCAGATCCCCTCGCTATCGAGCCCCGAGTCGGCACCTAACCGCAAAGTAGCCTAAGATGATTGAAGCGAGTAGTTCCAGCTAGGAGCTAGCAGCTAGAAGCTTGTTCCCCTATGCCCTTTCGTTCCGGTTTCGTTTGCATTCTCGGTCGCCCCAATGCGGGCAAGTCTACTTTGCTCAATGCGTTGGTGGGCGAAAAGCTGGCAATCATCTCGCCCAAGCCTCAAACCACGCGCAATCGCATTCAGGGCGTCGTCCACGTTCCCAAGCGCAAAGGCAAGGGCGGCGGGCAGATTGTGCTGGTTGACACGCCCGGGGTGCACAAGCCCGATTCGTCCCTCGGTCGAAAAATGATGGTTGAAGTACGCGAGGCCTTGGAGGGTTGCGACCTCGTCCTCGTAATCATGGACGTCACGCGCAAGTTCGATCCTCGCGATCAGTTTGCGCTTGACCTGCTACGGCGGCCGAAGACCAAAGCATTTCTCATTCTCAACAAGGTCGACCTGATCCGCGAGAAATCGAAACTGCTGCCGCTGATCGAGCAATACCGCAAGCTCTATGACTTCGCCGAAGTGGTTCCAATTTCCGCACTCAAGCGCAACGGCCTCGACACGCTGCTCGATATGGTGATTGCGACTCTCCCCGCCGGGCCCGCGTACTTCCCCGAGGATCAAATTACCGATCAGCCCGCGCGGTTCATGGCCGCGGAAATTATCCGCGAGCAGTTGCTGCTGAATACCAGCGAAGAAATTCCATACGCGACCACAGTAATGGTCGAGAATTTCGAGGAAGGCGCGAGACTTACGCGGATCGCTGCGACGATTTATTGCGAGCGCGAGGGCCAGAAGGGAATTCTGGTCGGCAAAGGCGGGCAGATGTTGAAAAAGATCGGCACATCGGCACGGCTGCAGATCGAGCGCATGCTGGGGACGAAGGTTTTTCTCGAACTCTATGTGAAAGCCGAACCGGGATGGCGCGATTCGCGTCGCTTCGTGGAAGAACTCGACTGGCGCCGGCAGCTCGAGCAAAGGATGTTTGAACGCGGGACGCCGCAAGACATGACGCAGCAAGATGCGACGGAAGAGCCCGTTGCGCCGGGCCGAGGTGTGAACGGCGGCAATAACTCCACGGAAGATTGAAGTTGTGTTATGGTAACCAACGCCTCGAACCGGGCGGCCATTGCCGGATTTGAGTCTTGCTACTAGAATCGCAGTAGGCCGCGCTCGCGGCTTCTTAGGTAAGCGGGCGAATCATAAGTGGGCGAATCATAGGGCGGGCGAAAGTACGATAGCCGACCAGGGGACGAACGAGCCAACCATGGAATCTGGGGATTCTCCCGAGGAACACTTCCCGGAGCACGACTTCGATCCAGCTAAACTTGACCTGCGCGTGCGAGTCACGCTTGCGGCCGACCGCAAGGCCGTCGACCCGGTCGTGACCCAGGTCATGGCGGCGGTCCGTCAGATGAAATGCGTCGATGGCAAGGAAGACGCCATTGAACTCGCACTGCAGGAAGCGCTGGCCAATGCCGTGGTGCACGGCGCCAAGGAAGATCCCACAAAAGTCGTCGAGTGCCTGGTGGCCTGCGATGAGCAGCGCGGCATCCTCATTATCGTGCGCGATCCCGGGCCCGGATTCGATCCGCAGGGCATTCCCAGCTGCACCATGGGCGAGAACCTATACTCCAATCACGGGCGCGGAATTTTCTTAATCAATCAGCTGATGGATGAAGTGCAGTTCCACAAGAACGGCACTGAGATCCACATGGTAAAGCGCTAGGTTTCTCCGCCGCGTCGCCTTCCTTCTCCCGAGCAATACAAATTCAAAGCGAAGTTTGACTACGCGCTCACTTCGCTTCGTGCGTCATCAGCACCATCGTGAAATCATTTCCGCCCGTTACATAAAGTTCGTGGCAGATGATGTTTTTATGCTTGCCCGTGGCTTTTGCCATGCTGGCTTCGAGCGCATGGAAATTGCCCGCCTTCACGTCCGCCTTTCCCAAGGGGATGCAGTGCAGCTTCACCGGATAGGGATCTTCGGCGTCGACATAGCCGAGAGTAATGACCAGCCGCTTGACCGGTTCCAGATAGGCCACGCCGATACTCTTGGCGGCAACCTTCGACTTGTTGACGAAAGCCGCGACCTCATCGGCCAGCTTGCCGATAGTACCGTCGGCCGCGAGTTCGCCGCTGAAAATCTTGAACTTGTCGTGCACTTGCTTTGCGATGTGGTGCGCCATGCGCGTTCTCTCCTGAATTGTTTCAGTTGTTCTGGCAGTCAGTGTACCGCCAAGGGATGTCGGCTGTCTCGTGAGCGGGCTCAACGCCAACCGTGAAGTGAGCAATCAATAATGAGGTATGAGGAGCGCGAGTGGTACCCTTGCAGCATGTCGAACGATCCTGAGGTCCGGCTTCCCAAGCCGTCTCGCTCCCGCGCCGCGGTTGTCTTGGCGCTCGTCGTTGGGCTATTCCTCGGTGTTGTCTGCATCGGATCGATTGGCTGGTTGATGCTCTCGCGCGATTCGGGACGGACTCTGCTGAGTCATATGTGGTCGGCGATGACCGGCAGAACTCTGACCATCGACGTGAGCCAGCCGACCGTGGTCGATCGTATTCAGCGGCTGCAGCGCTTGGAGACGGTGATTTACACGATGGACAAGATTGTGAGCGGCGCGAAAGAGAATCCGGTCTTGCCGAATTTCTTGGCTGGAGATCGGCTGCTGATGTTGGTGCACGGCGAGGTTGTCGCGGGAATCGATTTCGCGAACTTAAAGCCGGGCGACGTCCAAGTGGATGGCAAGCAGATACGCCTGCGGCTTCCTCCGCCGCAGATTTTCAGCACTCGGATCGACAGCGGCAAGACGCGCGTGTATTCCAGGCAGACGGGGCTGCTGGTTCCGAGCGATCCGGATCTCGAAACGCAAGTGCGCCAGGAGGCGGAACGACAGCTGCAAGAGGCCGCCATGGCCGACGGCATTCTGCGAAACGCCCAGCAGAATGCGGCTTCGACGATCACTAGCTTGTTGCAGGGCCTCGGGTTCGAGAAGATTGAGTTCGAGTGAGGGGTCCACACTCACTTTATGTCAGGGCTCAACCAGTAAAGCTCAATTGGGCGTTGGCTGTTTTCAACAATCATCCAGCCATCCCAAGCAACACGAATGCATTAGCGAGAATGCTCACCGCAACCGCCAGCAATGCTACGACTCTGGCAGGCCTAGTGTTCCCTCGCCTGCGCTTAATTAATGCAGCAATTGCAATCAAAGTAGAAACGGGTGCGACAGTAACGAACCAGGCGGCGAACGCTTCGGCGATCTCCCAATGGGGCCAGAATGGGATAGGGCGGTACAATTGGAAACGACAAAAGGAACAATGCGAAGGCAAGCAGGCATGGCAGGCACAAGAAGAATACAGGCCAGAGGTTGGTCTTGTGCCAGAACTACTTCTCCACTGGGAATCACTAGACGCCTTCTTGAACCCGAGAATTATAGACAGGATTACAGCTAGACAACTCGGCGGATTTGGACCGCCGTTATAAAATCCCTAAAGTATCCATAACCGTTCCGCAAGATCCTTATCAAGGGCCCTTACTCTCTACTCCTTAGCCGCAATCCCCAGGGCTTTCATTTTCCGGTAAAGATGGCTGCGCTCCAGGCCGAGCACCTCGGCGGTGCGGCTTACGTTGCCGTGGTTCTGGTCGAGGGTCTTGAGGATGTAGTCGCGCTCGTAGGCATCGCGAGCCTGGTGCAGCGTGGAGAACTCGCTCTTGGGGGCGCGCCGGCTCCCGTCGCGGTAGACGAGTGGCGGCAAATGTTTGCTGTCGAAGCGCGTGGTGGTGGGATTCATGATCACGATGCGCTCGATCACATTGCGCAATTCGCGCACGTTGCCCGGCCAGGAATAACGCATCAGCACTTCGATGGCGTCGTCAGTAATTTCGCGCGGCCGGCGTCCATAGGTCGCGGCGAGTTCCTTCAGGAAATGCCGCGTGAACAGCGGGATATCTTCTCTGCGTTCGCGCAAGGGCGGAACAAAGAAGGGAATCACGTTGAGCCGGTAGAAAAGATCTTCCCGGAAGTTGCCGCGCGATATTTCTTCTTCCAGATCCTTGTTGGTTGAAGCGATCACGCGAACATCCACGGTGATGGTTTTGTCGCTCCCCACAGGAGTGAAGCGCTGCTCGTCGAGGGTGCGCAGCACTTTGGATTGCGTTTTCAGGCTCATGTCGCCGACTTCGTCGAGAAACAGTGTTCCCCCGTGGGCCCGCTGAAACTTGCCTTCTTTGCCGGCGGCCGCGCCGGGGAATGATCCCTTATAGTGTCCAAACAGTTCGCTCTCGATCAGGTCTTCGGGAATCGCGGCGCAATTGACTTCGACGAAAGTTTCGTCCTTGCGCAGGCTTTGGCCGTGGATGGTGTGGGCTACGAGTTCTTTGCCGGTGCCGGATTCGCCGTAGATCAGGACGCGGCCGTTGGTGGGAGCCATCAATCCGATTTGCTGGCGCAGCGCCTTCATCGGGATGCTGTCGCCCACGATGACGCTCTTGCCCTGCAATTGTTTCTTCAGATCGACGTTTTCCCGCTGCAGCTTCTTGGAGTCGATGGCATTCTTGACCAGGATCAGAGTCTTGTCGAGCGACAGCGGTTTTTCAAGGAAGTCATACGCGCCGAGTTTTGTCGCGCGCACCGCGGTTTCGATGGTTCCGTGGCCGGAGATCATGATGACTTCAGGAGGATTGTCCAGTTCGCGAATTCTCTCCAGGGTTTCAAGGCCGTCGACACCGGGCAGCCAGATGTCGAGCAGCACCACGTCAAATGCGGTCTTGCGCACGAGGTCGAGACAGGCTTCGCCACTTCCCGCGACCGAGGCCGAGTAGCCTTCGTCGTTCAAAATACCGGCGAGGGTTTCGCGAATTCCGGCTTCGTCGTCAACGATGAGGATGTTATGCATGCTGCGCGGTCGCCGCCGCCGGTGTGGGTTCAGGGACAACTGGAAGTTCTACGATGAAGCGCGTGCCGACGGGATAATTCTCTTCTACGCGAATAGAGCCGTGATGATCTTCGACGATGCGGCTGACAATGGCGAGGCCCAGCCCCGTGCCGCGCTTCTTGGTGGAAAAATAGGGCAGGAAGAGTTTTTCTTTAAGTTCGCGGCTCACGCCGTGGCCGGTGTCGGCAACGGTGATCTCGACGGCGTCCCGGCTGCCCACGAGCGCCGTCGAAATCTCAATCTCGCGCACCACGGAATCCTGCGAAGCTTCGGCAGCATTGTCCACCAGGTTAGCGACCGCGCGTTTGATCGCCTCGCTATCGGCTAGAACCTTGGGCAGATCGGCGGCCAGCGAAGTGTGCACGCCAATTCCATCCAGCCGGCCGTTGAACATGGAGAGCGCATTCTCAATGACCTCATTAATGTCGGCGGGCCGCGGTTTGGCGACGGGAAAGCGGGCGAGGGTCGCGAACTCGTCCACCAACCGGCGTACTGTCTGCACGGCTCCGGCAATGGTTTCCGCGCAGGAGCGCACCACGTCGAGAGATGCGGGATCGTCCGGTGTGGCCCGGTCCAGATGCCGCTGAATGCGCTCCGCCGACAATGCAATGGGCGTGAGCGGATTCTTGATTTCATGCGCGACCCGGCGCGCCACTTCCCGCCACGCCGCCTGCTTTTGCGCCTTGAGCAGGTCAGAGAGATCTTCGAACACGATGACGTATCCCGAGCGTTCGGCCTGATGCCGCAGAGTAGCCACGGTTACCGCGACGTTCAACGAGGCGCGGGGTAACTGCATCTCCATCTGGCTGGTGGTTATGCCCATGCGATCGGCGCGGCGGAGCAGGGGCTCGAAGTCTTCCAGCACCTCGGCAGGGAACACATCGGACAGAGAGGCTCGCGAAAGAACTTGACGCACTGCATCGTGTCCTCCCTCGGGATGAAACATGCGCAGCAGCGCCTGATTCACGTGGGTCACGCGGCGCGCGGCATCCAGCGAAAGCACGCCGGTCGGAATACTTTCGAGGATGGTTTCCATTTGGCGGCGGCGCTGGTCGAGTTCGGCATTGGCCGCGCTCAGGTCGTGACTGGAGGCTTCAATCTGACGCCGGCTGCTTCCCAGGTCTTCGGCCATGCGGTTGAAAGAGCGGACCAGATCGCCAATTTCGTCGGCGGCACTCACGTCCACGCGGTAGTCCAGGCGTCCGCGCGAGATTTCCTGCGTGGCCTCGACCAGGGCAGATAGAGGACGGGTCACAATCTTAGAAAGGAATAACGCCAGCCACGTCGTGACGAAGAGCACGATCATGGTGAGGAGCAGCAGCAAGCCCATATAGGTGCGGCGCACTAGTTTCCGCTCGCGAGCCAGATCGTAATAGCGCTGCTGGCTGGCTTCCACCTGGCGTACCGTCTGCGAGAACTCGCTCGGAAGCGGAATGGCCACCAGAATCAACCCTCCGCCCGGAACGGGAGCGCTGCCCAGGGTGTAGTCGGTTTGCTGCCAGGTAAATTGAGCGGGATGCCCCGCAGCCGCGTCGGCCAGCGGTAGTCTGACTTTCAGAATCGGCCAGGGTGCGGGCGTATTGAAAGCGGCCTCTTCGTTGCCATCCCGCAATGCGAGCGCGAATCCGCCCTGCAGGGTGAGTTCGTGATGCTGGAACTCGGCCACCACTGCGGAAAAACCGTGAGTCGAAAAGCCGTGCGCAATTTCTGGAGATGCCGCAATGGAAAACGCTTCGGCCCTGGCGTTCTGCATGGCGTAGCTGGCCAGTACGGAGGCCATGGCGTGGGTGTTCGCTCGCACTTCTTCTACCGGGGTCGAGAACCACTTGTCGATGGAGCGATTCATCAATCCGTAGGCAAACCAGTACATCATCACGACCGGCAACGACGACAGCAGCAGCGCGCCCGCAACCATACGCGTTCGGAACTTCGAGCCCAATACTCCAAGCCGCCGCTCGGCAAAGAGCTTCAAGAGGTTGCGCATCAGAACAAACGTGAGCGCGACGAACAGTAGAAAGATCAACGCAGAGAGAGCGGCAAATACAACGATGTCCTGATTGCTTCCCGGGCGCAGAAGGGTCTGGTCGAAGGCAGTTTGCGAAACCAGAAATCCGAGCAGGAGAAAAACGCAGATGGACAGCAGAATGATGACTTGCTTGCGGCGCGAGGTCTTCTGCGGCGGAATGGAAATCGGTTGTGGCACGGGCATTCTGCGTCCGGCGCAGCGGGTGTGGAAGACGCCCAGCCACCGGATGCGCAAGTCATTATAGATGCACCGACGCCGATGCAGGCTGCAGAGGGATTTGTGCGGGACCGGGTCCCCGGCCCCACGCAAGCACAAATGGTCTGGACAAGACGTTGAGCGGGGCTACTGCGGGCGATTTCGTTTGGCGGAAATCTCCCCTACTATCGCGTCGTAGGCGGGTTTTGGTTTGTAACTGCGGTCGAAGGGCAGGGCTGCGCCGCGAGTGCCGTGAGTGTGCGATCCGATCCATGAATATTTGTCGGTGAATCCCCAGGTCTGGATCGCCGTGCAGCCTGGATTTTCGAGGCATGCGCGGACTACGACGACGATACACTTCAGCCTGGCGAAGTAGGTCGTCGTGCGTAGCCAAGCCAGTGGAATCCAGCGGCAATGAAACGTCGAGTTCGGTGATGTGAACCTGGATGCCCAACGCCGTTAATCGGGCGATATTGGCGGCGACTGCCGCAGTGTCGAAGTCGAACGTCGCAATGTGCATCTGCAGGCCGACTCCGTCGATGGGCACGCCTCGCCGTTTGAAATCCTTCACCATGGCGAAGATGGAGTCCGATTTGCGATTGAGCCCTTCGCCCCCGTTTTCGTTGTAGAAAAGCAAAGCCTGCGGATCGGCTTCGTGCGCCCAGAGAAAAGCCTGCTCGATATAAGCAGGGCCTTTCTCAGCCAGTCCGATGCCTGGCTGGTTGTACCACGGAGAATCTTTGAGACTGCCGTTTTCGTTCAAAGCCTCGTTCACCACATCCCATGCGAATATTTTGCCGGCATAGTGTTTCATCACCGTGGCGATATGCTCTTGCAGCAGGTGGGACATTTGCGCCGGCGTGAAGTGGCCTTCGACGAGCCATTCGGGATTGTTGTGATCCCAAACCAGACAGTGCCCGCGCACTTTCATGCTGTGAGCTAGTGCGAAGCGGACAACCTCGTCGCCCTCGTGGAAATCAAACGTGTCCGGGTTTCGTCGGATGGTCCACCACTTCATCGCGTCCTCGGGTTCGACCATATTGAATTCGCGGGCCAGAGTTTCCGAGTAGGCGGCTTCGGAAAAGAGGGAAGGACGAACGGCTGCGCCCAGCAGCATGTGGGCCTGGTCGGCCGCCTGCCGCAGTGGCAGAGTCGTGACTGCGGTTGCTGGCAGAAACAGGATCAGGATTCGAAGCCGGGAGTATGCGCTTAGCATGGTCACGTCTGTTCTGGTTCAGGTAAATTCTTGCGCCGATTTGACGTACCACCACTTAACGCGAAGGCAGGAAAGGCTGTAAAGGACATCCGTCACACTGAGGCTGTGATTTCTCTAGCAATCGTTCTTCCGACACTCACGATTAGCCCAGCATTTCGTAATAAACCCGCGGCCACGCGATTCCCCAGTGGGTACCGAGACTTACTGAAGTGCATGTACCTGGGCAGACAGGCCGTTCCTCTTCGAGCCCGGAAATTGCATTTGGCGTGGAGTTCAGCGTAGTTGGCGCGTTCTGGGAGAAAACTCACCTTCAGGTCCAAGTACCAAAGTTACTGGTGCGGTAATCCGCTAGCGTTGACAATTTGTGTCAACGCGAATGGGCTGCGTCTCTCCCGATGGTAGGCGGCCTTTTGCGCTATGCCCGCACAAGTGCGCGGCATCGTTCCATCCATTTGGATAGGAGATCTGCGTATGTCTCAACGGCTGGGTGACCTTCTCGTCAAAGAGAAGATCATTACCCCAGAGCAGTTGGAACAAGCGAATAAGGTTCAGAAGGAGCAGACCTGCCGCTTGGGGTCCGCCCTGGTGAAGCTTGGCTTCCTCACGGACGAGGACGTCACGAATTTCCTCTCCCGCCAGTACGGCGTGCCCGCCATTAATCTTTCTTACTTTGAAATTGACCCCGCCGTCGTCAAACTGATTCCGTTCGAAACTGCCAAGCGCTACCAGATTCTTCCGCTGAGCCGTGTGGGCGCATCCCTGACCATTGCGATGGTGGATCCCACGAACGTGTTCGCGATGGACGATATCAAGTTCATGACCGGCTTCAATATTGAGCCGGTGGTCGCTTCGGAAAGCTCAATCCTCTCGGGAATTGAGAAGGCGTACGGCACGACCCAGCAAGAAGATCTTGAGACCGTGATGCAGTCGATGTCGGAGATGGGCGACAACGACGTCGAACTGCAATCCGAAGAACAGCAGATCGAACTGGCCGAACTGGAAAAAGCGGCCGATGAAGCTCCTGTCGTCAAGCTGGTCAACGTGGTTCTGGGCGACGCGGTGAAGCGGGGCGCCAGCGACATTCACATTGAGCCTTACGAAAAGGAATTCCGCGTCCGCTTCCGCATTGACGGTGTGCTGCAATCGATCATGTCGCCGCCGTTGAAGTTGAAGGACGCTATTACTTCCCGCCTGAAGATCATGTCGAAGCTCGACATCAGCGAAAAGCGGCTGCCGCAAGACGGCCGCATCATGCTGAAGATGAACGTCGGCGGGCGCAAGAAGCAGCTCGACTTCCGCGTCAGCACGCTGCCCACGCTGTGGGGCGAAAAAATCGTGCTCCGGTTGCTCGACAAAGAGAACCTGCGTCTCGACATGACCAAGCTTGGCTTCGAGCCGGAGTCGCTGGCGAAATTCGAGAAAGCGATTCTGAAACCCTACGGCATGGTGCTGGTCACGGGGCCCACGGGATCAGGCAAGACCAACACACTCTATTCCGCCATCTCGCGCCTGAATCAGCCCGATACCAACATCATGACCGCCGAAGATCCGGTCGAGTTTCAGTTAGGCGGCGTCAACCAGGTGCAGATGAAGGAACAGATCGGACTGAACTTTGCCGCCGCTCTCCGATCGTTCTTACGACAGGATCCGAACATCATTCTGGTCGGCGAAATCCGCGACTTTGAAACCGCAGAAATTGCCATCAAGGCCTCCCTCACCGGCCACCTTGTGCTCTCGACCCTGCACACCAACGGCGCCCCGGAAACCATCACGCGCCTGATGAACATGGGCATTGAACCATTTCTGGTGGCGACCTCGGTGCACCTCATCTGCGCCCAGCGTCTGGTCCGGCGCATTTGCAAGGATTGCATTGAGCCCATCGATGTGCCTCCGCAAACCCTGGTGGATGCGGGGTTCACGCCGGAGGAGTCGAAGACCGTGAAGATTCAGAAGGGTAAGGGCTGCGGCGTCTGCAACAACACTGGCTACAAAGGCCGCTGTGGTTTGTACGAGGTCATGGAAGTCGACGACGAGATCCGGGAACTGGTTCTGGTCGGGGCCTCGGCGGTGGAGTTGAAAAAGAAGGCGATTGAGCGCGGCATGATCACCCTGCGGCGCAGCGGGTTGATCAAGGTCATGGCGGGGATGACCACGCTCGAGGAAGTGTCACGCGAAACGGCTCATTAGTAAGGCGACCGGAGACTTTAAGAACGTAACGGAAGGGAACTGACTATGGGTTTGTCGTTAAGCGATCTGCTCAAGAGAATGCTGGAGATGAACGGCAGCGATCTGCACATTACCACCAACTCGCCGCCTCAAATCCGCGTGCACGGCCATCTGGTGCCGCTCGACCTGCCGCAGATGACGCCGGCCGAGACCAAGCAGCTGGCCTACAGCGTAATGACCGATTCCCAGAAGCATCGCTTCGAAGAAAGTCTGGAACTCGACTTTTCGTTCGGCTTGAAGGGACTCGCCCGCTTCCGCGCCAATGTATTCAACCAGCGAGGAGCCTCGGCTGCAGTCTTCCGCTTGATTCCCTTTGAAATCAAATCATTCAATCAGCTCGGATTGGCGCCTGTGGTCAGCAAGATGTGCGACAAGCCTCGCGGCTTGGTCCTGGTTACCGGGCCGACCGGATCGGGCAAGTCCACCACGCTCGCGGCCATGATCGACAAGATCAATAGCGAGCGCCACGACCACATTCTCACCATCGAAGACCCGATCGAGTTCGTGCACATGAACAAGAATTGCCTGGTCAACCAGCGCGAGTTGCACGCCGATACCAAGAGCTTTACCGATGCACTGCGGGCCGCGCTCCGTGAAGATCCCGATGTCGTGCTGATCGGCGAAATGCGCGATCTGGAAACCATCGAGTCGGCGCTGCGCATCGCGGAAACCGGCCACTTGACCTTTGGCACGCTGCACACTAACTCGGCTACTTCGACCATCAACCGAATCATCGACGTGTTTCCGGCGCACCAGCAGCCCCAGATTCGTGCCCAGCTGTCACTGGTGCTGGAAGGCATCATGTGTCAAAGCTTGCTGCCGCGCATTGACGGCAAAGGCCGGGCCATGATCATGGAAATTCTGGTGCCCAATCCGGCTGTCCGCAACCTGATTCGCGAGGACAAGATTCACCAGATCTATTCGTCCATGCAATCGGGCCAGGAAAAATTCGGGATGCAAACCTTCAACCAATCGCTGGCGACCGCTTATTTCCAGAAAGAGATCACGCTGGAAACAGCGATGGCGCGTTCCAGCAACACAGACGAGTTGCAGGAAATGATCAACCGCGGCGCCACTTTAACCAGCCGTTCCAATTCAGGGGCGACACTGGCGAAAGGTGCGGCTCCGTCGAAGCGTTAGAAAGCATTAAAACATTTTTGAGTTAGCACATTTTGAATGACAGTGTTCGCGAAACAGGTACCTCAGTGAGGAGAAGCTAAACCATGCCAGTCTTTACATTTTCCGGCAAGGACGCATCCGGACAGAAAATTTCCGGCGAGCGGGTTGCGCCCAACAAACAGGCGCTGGCGCAGACGTTGCGGCGCGAGCGCATTACCCCCGGCGCGATTCGCGAAAAAGGCAAAGAGTTTTCCATGCCCACGTTTGGTTCCGGCAAGGTCGGGACCAAGGACATCGCGATCTTCTTCCGCCAGTTCTCGGTCATGATCGATGCCGGCCTGCCTTTGGTGCAGTGTCTGGAAATCCTGGCGGCTAACCAGGAAAACCAGGCCTTCCAGAAGATTCTGACCGGCGTGCGAACCACGGTCGAAGGCGGCGCGACGCTGGCCAACGCGATGCGCCAGTATCCCATCGTGTTCGACGACCTCACCACCAACATGATCGAGGCCGGTGAAACCGGCGGTATTCTCGACATCATTCTGCAGCGCATGGCGACCTACGTGGAAAAGGCCGTGCGTCTGAAATCGGCGGTGAAGTCGGCGCTGATTTATCCCGTCGCCGTCGTCAGCATGGCCGGCTTGATCGTCGGCGCGCTGCTGAAGTGGGTGGTGCCCATCTTCGCCAACCTGTTTGCCGGCCTGGGTGTCGCTTTGCCTCTGCCCACGCGAATCGTTATGGGACTGAGCGCTGCCGTGCAGACTTTCTGGTGGATGTTCGGCGTCGGTTGCTTTGGTCTGTTCTTCGGAATCAAGCAGATCCGCAAGCATCCCCGCGGCCGCTACTATTTCGACAAGATGCTGTTGTTCATCCCGGTAATCGGGTCGCTGCTGCGCAAGATTGCGGTCGGCCGCTTCACTCGTACGCTGGGCACGCTCATCACTTCAGGCGTTCCAATTCTAGAAGGCTTGTCGATCACTGCGAAGACTTCAGGCAACGCCGTCCTGGAAGAAGCGCTGATGAAAGTGCGCAAGGCCATCGAAGAAGGACGCACGATTGTCGATCCCTTGCGGGAATGCGGCGTGTTTCCCAACATGGTGACGCAGATGATCGGAGTCGGCGAAGCTACCGGCGCCATGGACTCGATGTTGCAGAAGATTGCCGACTTCTACGAAGAAGAAGTCGACGCCGCTACTAAAGACATGCTGGCCATGCTGGAGCCGATCATCATCGCGGTGTTGGGCGTGAGCGTCGGAGGCATCGTCATTTCGCTGTACATGCCGCTGTTCGCCATGATCGCCAAACTGGCCGGCTAGGAAAAATCGGGTCTTGGGTCTTAGGTGCCAGGTCTTGGGCCCAAGACCCAAGACCTACGACCTAAGACCCGAGACCTTCATGCAATCCACCTTTGACGAGCGCAATTGGCTGATATGGCTGGTTCGGGTCCGGATCTTCATTCTGACTCTCCTGCTCGCCATTGAGCTGGCGGTCGCGCGGTTCAGTCCGGCACCGCTGCCCATGCGGCTGTTCGTCAGCACCATCCTGTTCTGGTACAGCCTTTCTTTGTTTTACGTTCTGCTGCTCTCCTTCTGGCAGGAACATCGGCTTCAGGCCACGCTGCAGGTTCTGACCGATCTGATTCTGGTCAGCCTGGTCATTCACGAAACCGGAGGATGGGACAGCTCACTAAACTTCCTTTATCCTCTCGTGATTATTGTGGCCAGCGTGCTGCTGCCGCGAATCTGGGCGCAGCTGGTCGCGGCTCTCGCATTCATTCTTTATGGGACCGTGCTGGAACTGAACTACTATGCCGTCGTCCCGTCCTACTACACCACGCATCCCGGTCTGAAGTCGCTGCAGGCCATCATCTTCGTCAATCTGTTTGCCTTTCTGGCCGTGGCCTATCTGGCCGGGCTGCTCACCGCCAAGCTGCGTCAAGTGGGAGTGCAGCTGAAAGACACGAGCGGCGCGCTCGAGAGTTTGCAGGCGCTGCACGAAAACATTATTCACTCGATCAGCAGCGGGCTCATCACAACCGGCCTCGATGGGCGGATCACGCTGGTCAACGCCGCCGCCCAGCGGCTCTTGGAGCTTTCGCCAACCGGACTGTTGGGCTCCCCAGTGCATAAATTATTTGTGGATTCGTTGCCCACCGTGGAGTCGCAACACACCCACGGGGAAGTGCGCTTCGATGCTCCGACCAAGTTCCGCAAGACGATTCGGGTGCGGGTCGCGGCTTTAACCGTTCCGGAGCGCGGAGATCTGGGTTACGTCTACGTGCTCGACGACCTTACCGAAATCCGCCGCCTCGAACGCGAAGTCCGCATGCAGGACAAGCTGGCTGCTGTGGGCCGCCTGGCCGCGGCCATCGCGCACGAAATCCGCAATCCTCTGACTTCCATTGCCGGCTCGGTCAGCATGCTTTCCGGCGTTCCCGAGATGAATGAGGATCATCGCCGCCTGCTCGACATTGTCACTCGCGAGTCGCAGCGGCTGAACAGCATCATCACCGACTTTCTGGCCTATTCGCGCACCAAGCAATATCGCTTCGACCGGGTCGACCTAATCGAGCTTGTCGAAGATACTCTGACGCTGATGGATCACCGGATGACAGCGGAAAAGACCGGCATCACGATCGGGCGCCGGTTCGCGGAGCGCCAGGCTTGGGTTATCGCCGACGGCGACAAGCTGAAGCAGGTGTTCTGGAACCTTTGTGAAAACGCGGTCCGCGCCATGAAGCAGGGCGGAACCCTGACCGCCGCAGTCGAGTCCCTCGGCGATGACTGGCAGGTTTCATTCATCGACACCGGAACGGGCATGACGCCTCAGCAGATCGAGAAAATCTTCGAGCCTTTCCAGTCGAACTTCGAGGGCGGCACCGGGCTCGGCCTCGCCATCGTTTACCAAATTGTGCAGGCGCACGAAGGCAAAGTCTGGGCGCGATCGAAGCCGGGGCAGGGAACCACGTTCGTGCTGCGCTTGCGCCGCCTCGATGCCGAACGGCCAGTCTCGGACAATGACAGCATGGCTAAGAAATCTGGGGCGCTGGATGCGGCGCAGCCCATGGCGGCGGTAGCCGCGGCCGGAGCGAGAGGAGGCTTGCGTGGCTAACATTCTGGTCTGCGACGACGAACGCTCCATTTGCGAAATGCTCGACATCTCCCTGCGCCGCGAGGGCCACCGCGTCGAGACCGTGCAAGCCGGCCAGAACGCGAAGAACAAGATCGACGGTGCGCTCTACGACGTCATCATCACCGACATTAAAATGCCGAACATCGACGGCATCGAAGTCCTGCGTCACGCTCACCGGGTCTCGCCCGACTCCGCCGTCATTCTGATCACTGCGGTCGATGATTACGAAGCTGCCGTCGAAGCCGTCAAAGCCGGGGGTGCTACCGACTATATTCGCAAGAGTCCAGGACTGGTCGACGAAATTAAGCTGGCGATTAATCGCGCTCTCGAGAAACTGGTTCTCAGCAAGCAGAATTTCGCGCTGCGCCGCGACGCCGCCACCCGCAACTCGCTCGACAACATCATCGGCTCCAGTTCCGCGATGGAGAAGCTCAAGCAGACGGTCCGCACCGTCGCCTCCACGGCTTCGACCGTTCTCATTCACGGCGAAAGCGGCACCGGTAAGGAACTCGTCGCCCGCGCCGTGCATGTCTGTTCGCCGCGCGCCACCGACGCCTTCGTTTCCGTCAACTGCGGAGCGTTTCCTGAGACCCTGCTCGAAAGCGAACTCTTCGGCTACTTGAAAGGCGCATTCACTGGCGCGAACCAGAATAAGCGCGGCCTCTTCGAAGTGGCCGACGGCGGCACCATCTTCCTCGACGAAATCAGCGAAATGACTCTGGCCATGCAAGTCAAGCTGCTGCGCGTTTTGCAGGAGCGCACGGTCCGTCCGGTCGGCAGCACCAGCGAAATCTCCATCGACGTGCGCGTCATCGCCGCTACCAACCGTGATCTCGACAAAGCCGTCGCCGAAAATGTGTTTCGCGAGGATCTTTACTACCGGCTCAACGTGATTCCCATCCGCGTGCCTCCGCTGCGCGAACGTCACGAAGATATTCCGTTGCTGGCGAATCATTTTCTAAAAAAGTACGCCACTGCCGCCGGACGCAGCATCCTGCGCGTTAATGCGCCGTCGCTCGATTCCCTGTGCGGCTACGAGTGGCCGGGCAACGTCCGCCAGTTGGAGAATACCGTCGAACGCGCCGTCGCCCTGGAAACCAGCGACGAACTCCACGTCGAACTCCCCGCCGAACGCCCAAAAGCACGCGCCGCCGCAGCCTCCGCCGACGGAGGATCTCTGCCCGAGATCGGCGCCGACCTGGCTCTTCCCGCAGGTGTCGGCATGGAAACTTACGTAGCCGGCATTGAACGCTCGCTGCTGCAAAACGCCCTCACCCAGAGCGGCGGCGTGCAGACTAAAGCCGCCGACGTGCTCGGCGTCTCCTACCGATCGTTCCGCCATTTGATGAAGAAGTACGGATTGTAGGAAGCTCTTAGCTATTAGCTCTTGGCTTTTAGCCTTTAGCCTTCTTGCCTCGCTAGCGGCTTGTATGCAGCGGGAGCGTAACGAAAGTTTTCAGGCCAAAAGCTAAAAGCTAACTTTTCTTCAACTGCTGCTTCCACCCCAGCACCCGCGCCTTCGCTCCTTCCGCCTCCGCCTCCGGAATCATCCCCTTCTTCTGATACAGCACCGATAAGCTGGTATGCGCCAGCACGTCGTCGGGATCGGTTTCCGCCAGCCGCTGCGCCACGGCGATCGCGTCATCGTAGCGCTGCAAGTCCTGCAGAGCCCGCGTTAAGCCGTGCATGGCATCGGTAAACGTCGGGTCGGCAGCCAGCGACTCCTGATAGGCAGCGACAGCTTTTTCGAGGTGTCCTTCGGCCATCAGATCGAGCGCGGCATAATAGCGGTCTTCGGCCTTTTGGCGTGCGTTTGCGTCAGACATTCGTGGAAGTCCCCAGCAGAGCTTGGATTCTAACATGCGCGGTTACTGCATTTCCTCGCGCATGTCCTTGACGTTATGGTTATGATGTCAGCATGCGCTACAGACTCCGCTTTCTGTGGAATGCCACCAAAGGCCATCGCCTGGCCCCGTGGCGGAGCCCCTATCTGCTGTGGCGCATCGAAACTTTTACCGGCGTAAAAATGACGCAGATCGGCTTTCTGGAATTCTGGGAATTCATGTGGCGCGAGCGCCGCGATCTGTGGCGCTTTCTTACGTGGACGAGTGAGATGGAACGCTACGTCCATCCCAAACCGAAGAGTTCGTAAGTTGGACGATTCAGGTCGTTAAACCACGGAGGCACAGAGACACGGAGAAAACAAACGCAAGGCGTTCTCCGTGTCTCTGTGGTGAAAAAGATCTAAGCCCCTTTACCCGCCGCAGCCCCTTCACCCAAGATAATGCTGACCTCGCTGCCCTTGCCGGCGCCGGTTACCTGCGCCGCGGCTGCGCGGTTGGCCGCAATCTCGAGATAGCCCATGCTCCCGACAATGCCGAACACTTCCCCCGGCGAGCCCTCAGCGTAGGTGGCGCGAATCTCGGTAATCTCGCGGCTTCCCACCACAATCTTGAATGCGCCGGGCTTGGCCATAAACAGCGCGGGCACATCCGCCGGCGTCACGTTGGTGATGAGGTTGCCGAAGCGGTCGACTTTCAGCACCACGGCACGCATGCGACCGTCGCCCGTAGCTTTCGGCCGGGGCGCGGCGAAGCGAACATAATCTTCAATCTCGTCTCCGAACTTGTGGGAATCGACCAGCTTCGCCAGATAAGCGGCTACCGGAGCAAAGATGTCGCGCGCGTGAAAGGTATTGCTGACCGGCATGCGGAAATAATGGTCGGAAGTGATGTGCCGCACGTGCACGCGCTCTTCCTTGGCATAGACCATCGAGAGCACGCCGTTATCGGGCGCGACGAAATGGTATCCGTCGCTCGAAGCCAGAATCGGCCGCCGCACCGTGCCCACCCCCGGGTCCACGACCACCATATGAATCGTCCCGTTGGGGAAGTAGGAATAGGCCTGCGAAATCGCCAGCGCGCCGTCGAGCACGTCGAAGGCCTGCACGGCGTGAGAAATATCCACGATCGCCGCGTCGGGCACGATGTCGAGTATGACTCCCTTGACCGCGCCTACAAAATGATCGGTAGTTCCAAAATCGGTGGTGAGCGTAACGATCGGACGATGTGGCAACTTTCCCTCGCTGGAAGACGAAATCCCCGAAGACAAAATTATAGGTACAGCGAAGTTAATTTGCAGGGAAGGTGCGAGTCAAGGCACGTAGGTAATGAGCGAGGGCTTCGGCTGGGGCCGAGGTTCTTAGCGCTATCGCGATTTTTCGCCAGCAACTTCGGAAATCTGCGATTCCGTTTTGAATCGGTTTAGCAGGCTGCATCCGATCCACCCCAGTCCGAAGTAGATAAGCGCGTTCGTTGGGGCAGCCGCCCAGAAGCTGTAGACGTGGACGTTTCCGCTTACAGCGACGGCTCCGATTAGTCCCGGGAAAAGAAGGTAGGATGCCGTCATCTGTAGTGCGGCAACAAACGGATTCCCAGACAGGATGGAGAGGCTTGGGAAACACAAGGTTCCTACGGCTGAGATGCCAGCCAACACTGACGCGACCGCCAGTCTTCGATTCCTTGAGATTGTCATGCAAAGCCGTAGAACGTCATAATTCTCTCACCAAACCGGCGAATAACCAATTTGGGACAGCGCGCCTAAAATCAGTTGTTGTATTTACACTCAGCGACGCCGAACGCGCTATTTCCTTACTCATATCTCAGCGCCTCAATCGGATTCAGCCGCGCCGCCTTGAGGGCCGGGAAGAATCCCGACACGATCCTCCAACAGCGACTGCCGACAGATCTGTAGACTTTGACTTGTCCGGTCCGCACCCTTAGCATGATTGCCGCTGCACCGGACCTGACTTGCAGGGGTCCGGACTTTGCCGGTTCAAGGAAATATCCTCGATGCGAATCGCTCTGGTTTCCTCCGTCGCTGTCGTCATTCTGGGATCCTCTCTGTTTCACACCTCGGTGCGCGCTCAGGCGAAGGACGACGACGGGCAAGGCAAACACGATGCCGCGAAGCCCGAGGGTTTCAAGCCGGAGCAGCAGGCCAGCAAAGGATCGGTCACGGTCTCCGGAAAAGCGATTCCCTATGACGCTTTTGCCGGCACGATCGTCGTGCATCCCAAGGGGTGGGACGACGTCGCTGAGAACCGGGACAAAGACGACAAGAGCCTGCCGCCGGAAGCCAGCATGTTTTACGTTGCATATTTCAAGTCGGGCGACCAGAGTGGGCCGCGGCCGGTGACGTTCTTTTATAACGGCGGGCCTGGCTCGTCGACTGTCTGGCTTCACATGGGAGCATTCGGGCCCAAACGCGTGGTCACGCTCGACGATTCCCACACTCCGGCCGCGCCCTACCCGGTCGTGAACAACGATTACAGTCTGCTCGATGTGAGCGACCTGGTTTTTGTGGATGCTCCGGGAACGGGCTTCAGCCGCATCGCCGGAAAAGACCGGGAGAAATCGTTCTATGGCACCGACGCCGACGCTGAGGCCTTCGCCGATTTCATTGCCCAATTCCTGGCGAAATACGGGCGCTGGAATTCGCCGAAATATCTGTTTGGCGAAAGCTACGGCACCACGCGATCGGGGGCGCTGATCAACGTTCTGGAGACCGGCCGGCTCATCGATTTCAACGGGGTGATCCTGCTTTCGCAGATCTTGTGCTACGACATCAACGCCGATACACCGCAGTTCAATCCTGGAATTGACCTGCCCTACCAACTGGCTCTGCCCACTTACGCGGCGACCGCCTGGTATCACCACAAACTGCCCGACCCGCCCATGGAACTGGTGCCATTGCTGGCCGAGGTGGAGCATTTCGCGATGACGGAGTATGCCGTGGCGCTTGGCGCTGGATCGGCATTGCCAGGCGGACCAGCGCCAGGCTATCGTATCGAAACTTCATCGCTACACCGGCCTGCCCGCGGAATACATCGAGAAATCGGATCTGCGCGTGAATGCCGGACAGTTCGAGAAGACTCTCTTCGCCGACACTGACCTAACGACGGGCCGGCTCGACACCCGCTTCTCCGGGCCGACGCTCGACCCGCTCAGCCGGGAGGCGGAATACGATCCGCAATCGGCGGCCATTGGATCGGCGTATGTTTCCGCTTTCAACGACTACGTGCGCAAGGATTTGAAATTCGGCGAGAACCGCGAGTACAAGCCGGAAATTGATGTCGAGAAGAACTGGAATTTTCTGCACCAACCTCCGGGGGCTCCCATACCCATTCCCCAGGCTACCAATGTCATGGTTGATCTGGCGGGCGCCATGAAATACAACCCGGACCTGAAGGTCATGGTGAATGCGGGATATTTCGATCTGGCCACGCCCTTTTATGGAGGCATCTTCGAAATGCAGCACTTGCCGATTCCCGCCAAGTTACAAAGGAATATCGAATTCAAGTTTTATGAATCGGGGCACATGGTTTACGCCCACGAGGCCGCGTTGAAAGACCTGCACAACAATGTGGCTGCGTTCATTGTGGGTACTGCGAATCTGAAAGCGAAGTAACGGCAGTCGCGGTTCGGTTCCAGCGTGCCTTATTCGTAACGCAGCGCCTCAATCGGATTCAGCCGCGCCGCCTTCAGAGCAGGGAAGAATCCCGACACGATCCCCACCAGCGACAGAATCATGAACGAGATCATCATCACCCCCATCGAGGCGTGCAGGAAGATCGCGCCCTCATGGTCGGTGGTCTTGTAGAACTCGTCATACAACGGCATGGGAGGAATCGCCCAGGTCAGTAATTCAGCAACCGCCATCCCAATCACGCCGCCCACAAACGTGAGCACCAGCGCCTCCAGCAGAAACTGAATCAGAATATGCCGCGGCCGCGCGCCGATCGCTTTCCGGAGCCCAATTTCCCGCGTCCGCTCGGTCACCGACACCAGCATGATGTTCATCACGCCGATGCCGCCCACGGCCAGTGTGCACACTCCAATCAGCCCAAGCACGGCCTGCAGGCCCAGCGAAAAGCCGTTGATCATGGCGCGGTCTTCAATGGTGTCCCACTCCGGAGTGGCCTTTTCGTCCTTGGGATCGAAGTGGTGCCGCCGGGCAATCACTTCGCGCACCGCCATAAGCGCCTTCTTGTTAAGCTCGGCCGCGGTTGGTTGAATAATGATTTCATCGGGGTCGCGAATGTTCTTGAGATCGCGCATCAGCGCGAAGGGGATAAACCCGTTCTCATTGTCCGGCCCCTGATACATCGAGTCCTGAATCTTGTTGCGCATGGTGCCGATCACTTCAAAATCCAGCCCGCCGATTTCGACGTGCTGGCCCGCGCCGGGCGCGCCCTGAAATACTTTCTTCGCCGCTTCGTAACCCAGAATCACCACGCGATGATGATCGGCGAAGTCGTTCTCGGTGAAGTAGCGGCCATCCGCCAGGATCAGCTTGCGCATCTGGCCGTACGGCATGTCCACGCCGCGCACCAGGATCGAGACCACGCGCGTGCCGATCTTGAAGCCGAAATCGCGATCGATCTCGCCGCTCACCGCGCGCACAATCGGCACTTCGTCGCGAATCGCTTCCACATCTTCGAGTTCGTACTTGATCGCTTTGCCCGCGCGCTGGCCTCCGGCCTGCATGCTGGTTTGCCCCGGCCACAGCACGATCACGTTGTTGCCCATGTTCATGAACGCATTCAGCACGCACCCGCCCAGCCCCTGCCCATAAGCCAGCAGCAAGACCACCGACGCCAGGCCCCACACGATGCCCAGCATGGTCAGCGCCGAGCGCATGCGGTCGCGCAGCAGCGACTGCCAGCCTTGCGAAATGAGTTCCTTCAGATACATGCACCTTGATCAGCTAGGACCGTCTTCTTCACCACAGAGCCACGGAGTCACAGAGAAGAAAATATCAAGAAGTTGATCTTCTCCGTGTCTCTGTGACTCCGTGGTGATTCGCTTGCTACCCAATACTTATGTCGCCCGATCCCGTGCGGACGCGCAGTAGTGGGCCGCCGCCGCGAACCTTGCCGCGAATCTGCTTATGCATGTCGCCCACGCGGCCCTGCACCGTCATTTCAATGGGCGCACCCACGTCGACCGTGCCGGAGCTGGTGGAAATGTCGGCGTCAAAGGCTGCATTTTGCGGCAGGCGTACGTGCACGTTGCCTGACCCGGTATGAATCTCCCACGAACCGCTCTGCGTGCCTTCGGCGGTAATGTCGCCGCTGCCGGTCTCGCCGTGGAAGCCGCCCTGCACGCCGCGCGCGGTAATGTTTCCCGAGCCGGTGTGCAAATCGATGTCGCCCGCTGCCGTCTCTTCGATCTCGATGTCTCCGCTGCCGGTGCCGCCTTTCACCGCGCCCGCGACTTGACGGGCCCGCACGTTGCCCGATCCCGTTTGCACGCGAATTTCGCCGGCGAGGTTAGTCAACTTCAGGTCGCCCGACCCGGTTTGGAGTTCGACGCTGCCGCGCGTGCCTTCAATCACCTGATCTCCGGAGCCGGTATGGCTGCGGACGGTTGTGTTGGCAGGCACGGTAATCTCGTAGTCCACCGAGATGTTTTTTATGTCGACATACTCGATGTGAATGTTGTTGCCCTCCTGGCGGATAGGAGGATTCTGTTCGATCTGGTGGACATCGGCTTCGCGGCCGCCCATCAGCCAGTGGTCGCCAACGTGGATCTTGCCGTGAATTTGAACGGATCCCGATGATCCGGCCCGCACGGTGACGTCACCGGAACGAGTCAGCACTTCGAGATCGACCGGACCGCTCACCTGCAAGGTTCTATCGAACGAACCCTGAGGCGTGGACGAAGCAAACACAACGGTGGTGGAGAAAAGCACGACCAGCGCGATCGCAGAAATTGATCGTCCCACAAACCGGCTGGACACAAAGTTTGAGAGGAGAGTGCGAGTGTTATTCAT
Organism: uncultured Acidobacteriota bacterium; assembly: GCA_963758005.1. Classification (GTDB taxonomy): domain Bacteria; phylum Acidobacteriota; class Terriglobia; order Terriglobales; family Acidobacteriaceae; genus Sulfotelmatobacter. Next base: position 106,568 of record CAVWTR010000010.1, on the reverse strand, counting down.
ATCGGAGTGACTCCACAGGTGTCATATCCGCGGCGCGCTGGGCGGGATACATGCCTGCGGTCACGGTGATCAACGAAAGCGTGAGAATCGAAGCGACAATCGAAATCCACGAAACAATCGGGTGCGGAACAAAGTCGGGCAGCGGCAAGGCTTCCAGGGCGGCGCACAAGCCGATCCCGAATGAGAGGCCGAGAATGCCGCTCACGATGGTCAGCATGGCGGACTCAGCGAAAAACTGCCGCAGAATGTCACGCTTGGTCGCGCCCATAGCCTTGCGCGTGCCGATTTCGCGCGTGCGCTCGGTAACCGATACCAGCATGATGTTCATCACGCCGATCCCACCCAGGCATAGCGTCACAATCGCCACGCAGCCGAAAAATAGGGTGACCACGCCGAAAATCTTGTCCAGCATCTTGGCGCCGTCCATGGTGTCCCAGATGAAGAGCGCGTCTTTGTCGCGACCGTCGAAGTGGTGCACTCGCGCCAGCGTGTTGCGTACCTGCAGCACGGCGGCCTCATGTTCCTCGGGATCGCCCACCTCAAAGACAATGTCGTCCAGGTAGCCGCGCGTAATCCCCGCGCCGGGTTTCGTCGGCGGCGGAAAATCGCGTGAGATCGCCGAATAAGGCGCGAACAGATAGTCGTTATCCGGGCCGTTGTAATTCGAGTTCTGCTTTTTCTCCTGGAGAACGCCAACCACCAGATAGGGAACGCTCTGCACTAGCACGCTGGCACCGATGGCGGGCTGGCCTGGAAACAGCTGCCGGTAGGCTTTCGATCCGAGCACGAGCACGCGCCGGCCCTCGTTCTCGTCGTCGTCGGTGATAAGGCGACCTTCGGAAATCTGTAGCGACCGGAAATCCTGGTAAGACGGCCACATCCCGACCACGCCGCGGTTCGCCAGATTGTATTGGCTGACTTCAGGAACGGTTCGCCGCAGTTCCGGGCTGACATTCTTGACCAGATAGCATTCATCGCGAATCAGTTCGGCATCGTCGACGTGCAACTGAATCTCCCGGCCCGCCGCGCGTCCGCCCACCTGAGAACTGGTACGGCCGCCCCACACAATGACCAGATCCTTGCCCAGGGTCTGCATGTGCTTTTTCTGGTCGGCACTGAATCCACGACCCAGGCCCACCAGAATGATCACCGACGCGATTCCCCACACGATTCCAAACATGGTGAGGAAGGTCCGCATCTTGTGCGCCCGGAAGGTGCCGAACGCCTGGCGCAAGATTTCGGAGAGAGTCATGATGAACCCTGAAACGGCTCCGGCTTCGAGCTCTCGGCTTCCGGTACTCTGAAAAGCGTTAAACCGGAAACCGATAGCCGAAGCCGGAGTCTTGCCTTACTGCAGTACTACCTGATCGCCTTCTTTCAGACCGCTCAACACTTCGGTTTTGGCGCCGTTCGAGATCCCGATGTTGACGGCAACTTTATCTTTGCCCTCTTTACCCTTCGGGTCCGGAATTTCGACAGAGGCCTTCTTGTCCTTGTCGTATAGGATCGCGCCTTCCGGAATCTGCAGCACGTTCTTGTGTTCTTCCAGGATGATTTCCGCGTTGGCAGTCATCTCGGCCTTGAGTTCGCCGCCGGGATTCTGGATCGATACGCGCACTTCGAAGGTAGTGACGTTATCTTTCTCCACGCCCATGGGAGAAATCTTCGTCACCTTGCCGTCGAACGTCTTGTCCTTGAACGACTCGACTTTGATGCGAGCCCGCTGCCCGAGATAGACCTTGCCGATATCGCTCTCGTCGACCTTGCCCTTCACATAGACTTCGCTGGTATCGCCCAGCGTCATGACCAGCGTAGCTGAGGAGCCCAGTACCAGAATCGAGCTCACCGCGTCGCCCATTTCCACATCGCGCGAGAGCACGATGCCATCGATCGGAGAGATGATGTCGGTGTAGCTAAGCTGTTCGTCCAGCTGCTTGAGATTAGCTTGGTCCTGCGCTACCTGCGCTGCGGCCTGCGCGATTTTCGCTTTCAGCACCGTGACCTGCGCCTTGGACACATTCTGCTTGTTCAGTGCCATCTCATAATTCTTCTGCGCGTCATCCAGGGCCGAAGCGGAAACCACACCATCTTTTGCCATGCCCGTAGCGCGGTCGTAGGCGCGCTTGAACACCGGCACGTCCGGACCTTCCGCGTCGACCTTGGCGCGCTCGAAGTCAGCCTGAGAACTCGTCAGGTTCGCCTGTGCTGCTTCCAGGGCAGCCCGCGACTGCGCCACCTGCGCCTCGATCTCGACTTTGTCGAGCTGGGCCAGCAACTGCCCTTTCTTGACGTGGTCGCCGTAGTCCACCAGCAGATTCTTCACAATGCCGCTGGCCTTGGACTTCACCTCAACCTTAGTGATGGGCGTGACCTTGCCGGTCGCCACCACGCTCTTGGCCAAGTCTCCCTTTTCCACTTTGGCCAGCTTTGACGGATCAATCTTGGTGCCGCCGCGGGTCGCGGCGAACACTCCCCCGGCGATCAGCAGCACGATGACCGCCACCACGCTGCCCCAAATAATCAGTTTGCGACGTTTCTTCTTATTATTCCCGTTACCGTTCACAACGCCTCCTCGTAGTTGGCCAAAAGGTGGTACTGCCAGATGGAGATTGGGAGCCATTCCGCCGCCCTCAATCTCTTGTACGCGGCTGAACTTCTTTTTGTTCCTGTAAAACTATGATTTCTAACCGGGATGCCAAAAAAACGTGCGCCCGACCTAACTCATCAGCCACCTGTCAGTTAGACCCGTTACTTCCAAAAACGGTAGCCTCGAGCCGAAGAATTTTCTAAGAATTGTTTTCAAAGGGGTTAATTTGCAAGGGTCAAAATTACAGCGGCCGATTCGGACCGAGGGTCACTTAGCCGAAGCCCTTTCCCGCGGCAGAGGAACCTTAACCGAGGCCATTCTGGCGGCTTTCGCCGCCTGAATCCCCATCTCGGTGTCCTCGAAAACCAGACAAGACCTGGGCGCCACGCCGAGCCGGGCCGCGGCCAGCAAAAATCCTTCGGGTTCAGGCTTGCTCTCTTTGTAGTCCCCAGCGCAAACCAGGGTGTCGAAGCGATCGAGAAGATTCAGAGAAGCTAGCGACGCCGTCACCGATTCCCGGGTGCTTCCCGAGACGACCGCGAAAGGTATGCGGCCATGCCGGTCCTCGATGTGCTCCAAGACTTCGGGGACTGCCTTAAGCTGCGGCAGCAGGGTATAGTACAGGCTCTCCTTCCGGCTGGAGACAGTTTCCACGGGCATGTTCAGTCCGTTTCGCGCGTTTAGCGACGAGATAATCTCGGCCACCGGCATGCCGCCCCAGGCGTAGAAAAGCTCTTCGTCGAATTCGCAATTCCATTCTCCCAGTGCCTGCTTCCAGGCCAGGTAGTGAAGCGGCATGGAATCGGCAATGGTGCCGTCGCAATCGAATAAATAGGCCGCAAACGAACCGGCGGGCAGTTTCAGCTTCATAGATGCAGGGAGTCCTGGCGTTATTATTTCATGTTTCATCTCGCGGCTCTCGGTTCATGGCCCTTTGTAGCGTGATAAGAACTGCTAGAATTACTCTTCCATGATCGCTTTTGTGCTGCTCCGGGTCTTCCTGATCCTTCTCCTGGTGGCGGCCAATGCCTTCTTCGCGGCAGCCGAATTCTCCCTGGTGAGCGTGCGCGATACCCGAATCCAGCAGCTCATCGAGTCGGGACGCATTGGCGCGCGCATCGTGCAGCGCCTGCATCAGCGTCTCGACGAGGTCGTGAACGGCGTCCAGTTGGGCATCACCATGGTGAGTCTGACCCTCGGCTGGATCGGTGAACCCATGGTCGCGCGCCTTGTCGAAAGCCTGGAGTTCGTTCACCGGGTGCCGCACGCCGCCGTCTATGCCCATACCATCGCCATTGCCATCGCCTTCAGCCTGATCACCTACATGCACGTGATCTTGGGCGAACTGGTGCCGAAAACTCTTGCCTTGCAGCGCTCCGAGCAGGTCGCCCTCGCCGTCGCCGCACCCATGGAGGCTTTCCTTACCATCACACGCCCCGTGCTCTTCTTCATGCGCCGCTCCGGAGGCCTGGTGCTGCGGCTCTTCGGCGCCCAGGACACGCGGCGCCGCGGCGCCATTCACTCCCCCGACGAACTCAAGCTCATCGTCACTGCCAGCCGCCAATTCGGCCAGATTCCCGAGTTTCAGGAAGAGATGATCCATAGCGCCATTGAACTCGACAGCATCACCGTCCGCGAAGTCATGGTCGCCCGTCCCGACATTTTTTCCCTGCCCTCGAGTCTCATGCTGGACGAAGCCCTGGCGCGCGTGGTTGAAGGGCAGCACTCACGGATCCCGGTCTACGATCCGCAGCGCGGCCCCGAGCACATTGTCGGCGTGCTTTATTACAAAGATCTCATGCGCTGGATGCGCCTGCGTCTGAGTAATCTCGGCCAATCGACGTCAACGCGCATCGCACGCATGCAAATCAGCCAGATCATGCACGACGTGCTGGTCGTCCCCGAGACGAAGGTGCTTGCCGAGTTGCTTGCCGAATTCAAAGAGCGTCGACGACATCTTGCCGTGGTGGTCGACGAATTCGGCTCGACCGCCGGGGTGATCACAGTCGAAGACATCCTCGAACAGTTGGTGGGTAACATCGAAGACGAATTCGACGTCTCCCCCAGCGAGCCCGCGCTCGAAGATGAATCCGTCCTGCTGCTCGAAGGCTCGGTCAACATCCGTGACCTCGAAGCCGAGCACGCATTGATCCTGCCGCGCGACGCCGGCTTCGAAACCCTGGCGGGATTCATCCTGGCCCGCCTGCAAAAGATTCCAAACCTGCGTGACAGTTTCGAATACGACGGCCGCCGCTACACAGTAGAAGAGCTGGAAGGTCACCGCATCGCCCGAGTAAGAATCGAAAAAACCGCCAAGGTCGAAGGCGAAGCCGAAGCCGCGAAGGGGGCAGGGAACTGAAAGAGTTTCGAATAAGTCGATGCCCTCAGAAGTCTGTCATCCTGAGCGAAGCACGACGGCGAGCAACGCGAGCCGGCGCGCACAGTCGAAGGATCCCCCGCGCTGCTGGAATTGCCAGGAGCATATCGAGGAGTTCTCCCAATGCAGTTGGCAGAGTCCGCGTGGCGCGCAGAGAACTCCCTGTCGCCGCGCGGGAGGCTTCTGAGGGCAAGGGATCCTTCGACTACGCGAGCGCATTCGCGCTCGCTTCGCTCAGGATGACAGCGTAAATTGAACAGCTGAGAACTCATGCTCCCCCGCCTCCTCCAACGCGTCCTCTACACCCTGCCAGTAATCTGGCTGGTCGTCAGCCTGGTCTTCCTGCTAATCCACCTCGTCCCCGGAGACCCCATCGCGCAAATGCTCGGCGAAGGCGCCCCCGCCGCCGACATCGCCGCCACCCGCCACGCCTACGGCCTCGACGCCCCGCTCGGCGACCAATACATCCACTACTGGAAAGGCGTCCTGCACGGCGACCTCGGACGCTCCATCCGCTACAACCAAACCGTCACCAAACTGCTGGCCCAACGTTATCCCTACACGGTAGCATTGACGCTTGCATCCTTGCTGATTGCAATCGCTCTTTCGCTCCCCGCGGGAGTCTATTCCGCACAACATCCAAACCGTTGGCAGGACCGCGCAATTTCCGTAGTCAGTCTCTTCGGCCTATCGTTTCCCAACATTGCCCTGGGTCCAATCCTCATCATTCTCTTTGCCATCAAGCTGGGCTGGCTGCCGGTCTCCGGCTCCGGCGGCATCGAGTACGTCGTCCTGCCCGCGATCACCATGGGAGGGTCGATGGCCGCCATCCTCACCCGCATGGTTCGCACCTCGATGCTCGAAGAGTTGAGCCAGGACTACATCCGCACCGCCCGCGCCAAAGGCCTGCCCGAACGCACGGTCGTCTACCGCCACGCCTTGCGCAACGCCATGATCCCCGTGCTCACCGTGCTGGGCCTGCAGTTCGGAGCGTTACTCGCTGGGGCGATAGTGACCGAAAAGATTTTCTCCTGGCCCGGCATCGGCCGCCTCACCGTCGACGCCATCTCCGCCCGCGACTATTTCTTGGTCCAAGGCTGCATCCTGGCGATCGGATTGACGTATGTAGCCGTGAACTTCCTGACGGATGTGCTGTATTCGGTGGCGAACCCGAGGATTCGACAGTGGTAACCTTCTACCGCCGTCGATCAGCCGACCTCCTGAACGCCTCATCTCGATTTCTGGAAATCTGTCACTGTATTCGGGTATCGCCCCTATCGAAATCTTAGTTGTAACATGTCCTGCTCATCAGATCCTCGCCCGTCAGCAAGTCCACGACCTTGATCTGCTCGCTATAGTCTGCCGAAGGCGCTGGCCCATCGTTCTTCAGCGAGCAGCTTCGAAGCCCCGACTGCTCAAAGGTGGAAGCAATCACGAACCTCGCGATTGACTAATCAACAGATAACGATATCGGCGGCGCGACCCCTTTATGTATTTGTCTGCCACTGCTTACAGCGGAATCGTTGCCCGAACATTCGCGACTGTTGCGATCGCTATTCACGTTTGCAGTCTTCGTCGGGGCCTTAAAGCGCCAATTGGGCATAAAGCCACCACTTCTTCCTCATTGTATACCCCGGAACCTTGGGCATAATGGGCCAGATCCGTGCAGCAGGAGTCGATTCCGGCGCATCAGTGTGAAAAGTCCCGCATTGAAGCGAGGCTGGCCGAATTCCAATGCCGTTAGTATCTGCAACTACCCTTCCGTTGAACCCCATTTTGTGGCCATACAACTTCGTGGCGTAACCAGCACCGTCCTCGAATGTAGTCGCCGCGTGGCCCGAATTGGACATCCTGAAAGCTTGGATAATTTCCTCCTCGATACGAACTGTTTGTCGGCGAAAATGTGGTAGTGACTCATCATCGGTCTTTGTTATTTCCACCTGAGTAAGCATGTTATGAAAACCTCGATTTGACTGCGAGATTGGAACCTTTAAGTCCCGACATCTCGAACGCTGGCACATCGATTCTGTCTACGAAAATGGGCATTCGCGGCAAGTGTCCTCACTCCCAACTCAATCACTACCCGCTGCCCCACCAGCGCCGCCGCCCGCTGCAAACTCGACAGCGTGATGTCGCGCTTCGGATCGAGAATGCGATCCACCTGCGACCGGCTGGTCTTCAGCAAGACCGCCATGCGCGCCTTGGAAATCTTTTTCTTCTTCATGGCCTTCGCCAGTTGCCATGCCACGACTTCCTTGACGGCCTGCGCCTGCGCTTCCACGAAGATATTCTCCTGCTTAAGGAAGTCGTCAATGCTTGATCCCAGATTCTTCTTAGCCATTTGTTTCTGAGTGTACCACCAAAACTACTTGCCATTGACAAGTGTTAAGCTACAGGCTACAGTCTGAGAAGTGAAGATCCGCAGCTTCGTCCATAAGGGTCTGAAACGGCTCTATGCGGAAGACAGCGCGAAAGGCGTCCCGCCTGACTCAGCGGACAAGCTCCGCAAGATGTTGGCCTTTCTCGACGACATGCAGGAACCAGAGGAGTTACGTGCGCTGTCCGCGTGGAAGGCGCACACGCTAACCGGTGATCGCAAGGGTACGTGGAGCCTCAGCATTACCCGCAACCGCCGCTTGACGTTCCGCATTGACACGGCCGAGCGGGAAATCTGCGACGTTGATCTGGAAGATTATCGCTAGGACCGAAGGAGCAAACGATGCCCATGAAGAACCCGCCTCATCCCGGAGATTTCATCCGGACCGAGATTATTCAGCCTGCGGGACTGTCGGTGACTGCCGCCGCGGCAGCGCTGCGAGTATCCCGTCCAGCACTGTCCAGCCTGCTGAATGGCAAGGCCGATCTCTCCGGCGACATGGCACTCCGAATCGAAAAAGCGTTTGGAGTAAAGATGGACACGCTCATGCGCATGCAATCGTCCTACGACATTGCTCGCACCCGGCTTCGCGAGGGCCAAATCCGGGTTCGTCGCATTCCCCAGCCTGATGCTATCCACGTATGAATCTGCCTCGGAGGACGCCAGCCGTATAAGATTGAAAACCATGTCCACCGCCGCCATTACCCTCCGTCGTAGGTTTGGGGGCAACGCCCGCCACAATCCACTGGCGGCCGCAGGCGTGGTACTGGTCGTCATCTTCGTGATCTTCGCACTGTTCGCGCCCTGGATCGCGCCGCAAGATCCCGCCTCGATCAACCTGCCCGCGCGCCTTGACCCGCCGTCGTCCGCGCACTGGTTCGGCACCGACGAACTGGGCCGCGACATTCTCTCTCGCGTCATCTATGGAGCGCGCATCTCGATGCTGGTTGGCACCTGCGTCGTGCTAGCCTCGCTCGCCCTCGGGCTCATCATCGGCTCTATCGCCGGATACTACGGAGGGGCCATCGACCGATTCGTCAACGTTGTGCTGATGAACGCGTTTCTTTCCTTCCCCGGAATTCTGCTGGCTATCGCCTTCATCGCCTTTCGCGGCCCCGGCATCTTCAATCTCGTGCTCGCGCTTTCGCTCGGCGGATGGGTCGGCTACGCGCGCCTGGTCCGCGGACAAGTGCTCGCCGCCCGCGAACGCGAATTCGTCGAAGCCGCCCGCGCTCTCGGCGCTTCCGATTTGCGAATCATTGCCCGCCACATTCTGCCCAACATTATTCAACCGGTCGTGGTGCAGGCCGCAATCGGGATGGCCGGAGCTATCCTCGCCGAAGCTACGATGAGCTTTCTTGGCCTCGGAGTCCCTCCGCCCACCGCGACTTGGGGAGCCATGCTCAACGACGGCCGTGCTCACCTGTTCGACGCGCCGCACCTGGTGTTGTTTCCCGCGCTCGCCGTGATGCTGGCGGTGCTGAGCTTCAATTTCATCGGCGACGCTCTGCGGGACTACCTTGATCCGCGCTCTCGGATTGAGGCCGGGCTCTAGGAGATCCTTCGCTTCGCTCAGGATTTCGGCTGCGGGCTCCAGCTTCGCTCAAGAGGATAGGCAGAAAACGCTCGGAGCCGAGTGGAGCGCTTTTCTCCCCGTCATTGCCACGCCGAGAAATCACTGGCACAGTGTCCATGCTTCTGACAGAATCGCCTAGAACTTTAGGATCCCTTGCGATCGAGGAGGATGGCATCGTCGAGAACACACACTCGGCTGTTCCGGCAACGGAATGCGTGCATGATGCCACTGGTCTTCGCTCGGACCAGTACGTCGCCATCTACGATGAACAGTGCGAAATCTGTCAGGCCTTTGTTTCGTGGCTGAGACTGCTCGACCGTCACGGAAAGGTCGCTGCGCTCCCCATTTTTCCTGAACTGCTGTCCGCCATTCATCCCAGTCTGGAGGTTGACGATTGCCTGCGCGAATTACACGTAGTGACGCCGCGGGGCGAAGTGCGCCGGGGATGGGATGCGGTTGCGCAACTGGCTCGCCTGTTTCCTGCGACTTTTCCGATTGGCTGGCTGGGCAGTGTGCCTCCGTTTCGGTGGCTGGGCCAGGCCGGTTATCGTTTTGTGGCGCGTAACCGCTACGCGATCAGCAAGTGCCGCGGCGGAGCATGTCGGGTGGCCTGTCCCGACGAAGTGAAGAAGAAATCGTTCTTCGGGGCGTTTTGGAGTTGTTACCTGATTGGCCTGTTGATCCGTTTGCCGCTAATCGTGGGCGTGGGGGTGCGTGACACGCTTGGCCAGTGCGGCGCTCACGTTCGCACGTTTCGCCGACGTATCGATTTCCCGGGCGGCAAGCTGAGCCTGCTGTTTCTAGGCGGCTTTCCTTGTGATGTGGTCCCTTTGCTTTTCGGCGAATTGTTCACCGCCATCCTGTATGACGGAGTGCTGATCGATCCGGGATCGCCGCGCATGCGGCAATCTTTAGCCCGGCACCTGCGCCGCTTGCCAAAGGGAAGCGTGTGCGCGGTCGCGGCCACGCACCACCACGAAGAGCACGTCGGCAATCTGAATTGGGCGGCGCAAACCACTTCGGCTTCTTTGCATCTGTCTTCGCAGACTGCGAAACTGCTTGCGTCTCCGTGGCGCCTGCCCTGGGTGCGCGCCGCCATCATCGGCCAACCCGAGCCACTGCGACAGCCCTTCGAGATTTTTCAGTGCAGCCTCGATACTGCTCACGGTTGTTTGGAAGTAATCGCGACCCCCGGACATTGCGACGACCACATCGTGCTCTACGACCGCGACGAAAAACTTCTGATCGCTGGTGATGCATTCATGGGTAGCTACTTTGCAACACCCAATCCAGATGTCGACAGTTGCAAATGGATCGACACGCTGGAGCGGCTGCTGACGCTGGACATTGCAGTTCTGGTCGAAGGGCACGGGCACGTTTACACCCTGCGACCGGACTTTCCCGAAATCGTGGGAGTCGTCATTCGTGAAAATCCGCAAGAGGCGCTGGCCAAAAAGCTCGCGTACCTGCGGTGGCTGCGAGAGCAGATTGAATCCGGAAAGCGTGAAGGGCTGGCCTCGTGCGCCGTCGAAGCGACGTGTTTTCCCTGGGGCCGCCGGCGCGCCTGGGAGAGTCTTTCGAAGGACGAACTTATCCGTGTGTTGAGTCTGGGACACTTCTCGCGCTCGGAGTTGGTTCGAAGTTTTGTCCGAGAGGCTTCACCCGCCGCGGCTCTGCCCACGGTGTATCAGGCTCATTTGTACCGGCAGTCTGCGTCCGACGATCAGATCCCAGATCAGGCCGGCGACCGGCCGCTGCGCAAGCCGTCTTAGCGCAAGTCCGTGATAGTGCGGGAGATGTTCTTCTTGACATAAATCGCAAATTGCAATATAACTATTGCTGTTAGCGATACTGCTGGGGCGTGGCCGGTGAAGCTGGGCGAGAAAATTCGTTATCTGCGCGAAGTCGAAGGCTCGCTGCGCGGCCTGGGGCGTCCGATGACGCAACTGGAACTGGTTCGCGCCATTCGCGACGAAGCGGATAAGGCCAAAGGACGCACAAGAGGTTCGGGCAAGGCGGCTTCGATCAGCCAGTCGTATCTTTCGCAGATTGAAAATGGCACGCGCCCGCATATGACCCAGTCATCAAGAGCTTTGCTGGCGAAGTTTTTCAAGATTCATCCTGGCTTTCTGGTGGATGATCCGGACGGCTATCACGCTGAGTTGACTTCCGACTTACGAACCACCGAAGGTCAGCTCGACGTCTGGTTGCTGCAGGGCTCGGAGAAGTTCGCAAACGATCTGGAGGTCAGCAATGTGCTGATCAAGGCGGCACGCGAAAAAGATACGCGTCGATGTTTCCTGCTGTTGGGTGCGATTCTCGACACGCCGGGACTGGCCGATCGCCTGCTGGATGCGCTGCGGCCCGACCTCGCGGCAGGCAAGAGCAACCATCCTCATCGCGGGATTTCTACTGCGACTGGGACCGGGAATGGGAATGGGGAAGGGAGGCGAATCCGATGACTGTAGCAATGATCGCAACGATGACTGCAGCCAAAATCGATTGGTCGGATTTTTATTTGATCTGCTTCGCGATCGGCTTCTGCTTCAGTTTTTTTTCGTTCGTATTCGGCGGAGCGCGTTTCGGACGCCTGCACCTGCCGCACTTTCACGGACACGGCGGGCACTCGCCAGCGGTGCATGGGCCAGTGGGTCACGCTCCGGTTGCAGGCGGTCACGCGCCAACAGTGGAGCACGGGACAGCGGCATCACAGGCGGCAGGCGCGAATCCGGCGGCGAGCGGCAGCGTTTCGCCGTTTAACTTTGTCACGGTCACGGCTTTCCTGGCGTGGTTTGGGGGCACTGGATATCTGCTCACGCGTTTTTCGTCGGTGTGGGTGGGTATGGGGTTGTTGTTCTCGGTAATCAGCGGACTCGCCGGCGGCGGAATCATTTTTCTGTTCCTCAGCCGGGTACTCATGTCGGACGAGGAGAATATGGATCCCGCCGATTACGAAATGGCCGGCGTGCTGGGCCGGGTTTGCGTTTCCATCCGCGAAGGCGGAACTGGCGAAGTCATTTACTCGCAAGTGGGAACGCGCCGCGTTTGTGGCGCGCGCAGCGAGAACGGCAGCGCCATCGCCAAGGGGACCGAGGTCGTGGTCACGCGTTACGAGAAGGGAATCGCCTACGTTCGCCTGTGGAGCGAAATGTCGGGGGATCAGTAAAAAGGTCAGTAAAAAGATCAGTAAGAGACCGCGGTCGACCGCTTTGTGCTCGGAGATCCTATGAATCGAAAGTACTACAAACCGCTGACCTGGCTGATGTGGCTGGCGCTGCCCATCACGGCGTTCAAGTACTGGCGGGTATGGGACCGCCTGCCCCTGCGGATGGCAGTGCACTTCGACGCCAACTGCCAGCCCAATGGCTACACGTCGCGCGAAGGCGCGCTGATGCTGGGCCTGGGCATCATGGCGGTCATGCTGCTGTTTTTTACGATCGGAGCGCTGGTCGCGAACGCTCTGAAGCCGGCAGCGGCATGGCCGTTGCTGTTGGCTTTTTATGTTGGCCTAGGATTTTTGTGGTACGCCAACAATTCGATTGTCGAGTTCAACCTGAACCTGCCGCCGGCCCATTCCGAGTTAGTGGGCCCAGACTCCCCGGCGCTACGGGACTCAAACGCAACGCAGTTTATACAGCATTCTTGAACCGCATTCGCAAGAGGAGGCTTTATGGGATTGGGATTGTCGTCAATGGTCACGATCTGGATTTTCGTCGGGCTGGGAGTAATGGTCATCCTGTTCCTCATGAGCGGAATGGCCAGGCTTTATCGCAAAGCGGGGCCGCACGAGGCGCTCATCGTGTATGGCCTGGGCGGAACGCGGGTGGTGCAGGGACACGGCACACTCGTTTTTCCGATGGTGCAAGTTTGCAAGGATCTCTCGCTCGAACTGATGTCGTTCGACGTAGCGCCGCAGCAGGATCTGTACACCAAGCAAGGGGTTGCCGTGACGGTGGAAGCAGTGGCGCAGATCAAGGTGAAGTCCGATCGCGAGTCGGTGCTAACGGCGGCCGAACAGTTCTTAACCAAGTCCGACCAGGAGCGCGAAGGCCTCATCCGGTTGGTCATGGAAGGCCACCTGCGCGGAATCATCGGCCAACTTACGGTGGAAGAAATCGTGAAGCAGCCGGAAATGGTTTCCGACCGCATGCGCGGCACCTGCGCTGAAGACATGAACAAGATGGGCCTGGAAGTGATCTCGTTCACCATTAAAGAAGTGCGCGACAAGAACGAATACATCACCAACATGGGCAAGCCAGACGTCGCCCGCATCAAACGCGATGCCGACGTGGCCACGGCGGAAGCCGACCGCGATACCGCCATCAAGCGTGCGGCGTTGCAGCGGGAATCCGCTGTGGCCAAGGCGCAGGCCGATCAGGAGCGCGTGCTGGCGGAGACGTTGTCCCTGGCCAAGCAGGCGGAATCGCAGCGCGATCTCGAAATCAAGAAAGCGCAATATCTGGAAGTCACCAAGCGCCAACAGGCACAGGCCGATAAGGCGTATGACATCCAGACCAACATCATGCAGCAGCAAGTGATTGCCGAGTCGGTAAAGGTGCAACAGATCGAGAAAGAACAGCAGGTCAAAGTACAGGAAGCGGAAATCAACCGCCGCGAAAAAGAGCTGATCGCAACTGTGTTGAAGCCGGCCGAAATCGAGCGTCAGCGCATTGAAACGCTGGCGGCGGCAGAGAAGCAGCGGCTGATTGCAGAAGCAGAAGGCCAGGCGTCGTCAATTCGCGCGCAAGGCGAGGCGGAAGCGGAAATCATTTTCAAGAAAGGCGAGTCTGAAGCCAAGGCGATGAACGTGAAGGCCGAGGCCTTCCAGGAATACAACCAAGCGGCAGTGCTCGACCGGCTGTTCGCCAGTATGCCCGAGATTGTGAAGGCGTTGGCGGCTCCACTGGCCAATGTCGACAAGATCACGATCGTTTCCACCGGCAACGGAGCAGAGTCGGGAATGAACAAGATCACCGGCGACATCACCAAGATGGCGGCGCAAGTGCCGGCGTTGTTCGAGACGCTCTCGGGCATGCCGCTGTCAGAATTGATGAGCAAGGTGCGGCTGATCGGCGATAAAGCTCCAAAGCCGATTGATGCGCCCAAGAACTAAACGAGCTCGTGGAGGAGCGGACGCCTTCGTCCGCTCCCGAGCAGCGAGGTGCTTCAAGGAGCGTTATGAATCGTCAATCCAAGCCTATGAATTGAGGGATCCAAGGCAACAAGCTAGAAGCTAAGAGCTAGAAGCTAGAAGCTTTTTCAAAAAAGGAGTCCACCATGGCATTACTAGAGCGCGTATCCACATTAGTCCGGGCCAACCTCAACGACCTGATCGACAAGGCTGAAGAACCGGAAAAAATGATCAAACAGGTCATCCTCGACATGCAGAACCAGCTTCTGCAGGTTAAGACGCAGGTCGCGATTGCCATCGCCGACCAGCACCTGCTCGAACGAAAGCAGAAAGAAAACGAAGAGAAAGTCGCCGAATGGATGCGCAAGGCCGAACTCGCCGTCGACAAGAAAGAAGACGACCTGGCGCGCGCCTCGTTGCTGCGGGTGGAGAGCTATCGAGAACTCAGCGACAACTTCACGCAACAGGTGAGCGACCAGAAAGCCCAGGTGGAGAACCTGAAGTCCGCGCTGCGTCAACTGGAGCAGAAGCTCACCGAAGCGCAGGCCAAGGCCGATGTGCTGATCGCGCAACATCGCCGCGCCCGCGCCGTGGGCAAGGCCAGCGACGCGCGCCTGGCCTCGGGCGACGGCTCGAAGGCCGCGGCGTTCGACCGCATGAAACGTAAAGTCGCGCACTCCGAGGCGGTGAGCCAGGCGAAGTCAGAAATCGCCGGCGACAACCTCGACGACCGCCTGGCCGCGCTCGAAAAAGAAGACCGCATCGAGCAGTTGCTGGCAGAGTTGAAAACGAAGCGTGGGGCGTAGTGGCGATGATCGTGTGGCGCGGGCGCTCCTCGCCCGCGACTGCTCTTCGGGAGTATCCGGTCAAGCGCGATCCTACGCGCACCGGAGGACGTGATCTGTCTTGGAGGCATTATGATTCGGCGTAGGGGCTTCTTCACCGCGGCAGGTTCGTTGGCTCTGGCCTGCGGCATCGGCCTAAGACTCTGGATGGATGGCAACTTTGCCCATTTCGCCAGCGGCTTTCTGCTGGGCGTGTCGATCGCCCTACTCATTCTGGGGTTGGCGCAGCCGTCGCGACGGGTTTCCAGGTAGCCGCTGCCCCGCCATGGGCTTACGGCGTTAAGTTCCTGAGGCCGTAACCGGGTTCAAGGCCCCGAACTCACCCCTGGCATCCATTGACGGGCCTGCCCGCATCTCTCTATTCTCATAGAGACCCCAGTTCCGTGATCCCAATTCAAGGACGGTAAATGAAGAAGCTTGCAATCCTGACGCTGCTAGCAATGACCCTTGTCATTCCTGGCTGCGGCACCAAAACCCTCGCCAGTGACCCCACCAACACGACGACCAGTGGAAATTGGGAGGCCCAGTTGACCGGAGGCGTTGGCGCGGCCAGCCAACTGAATTTCGTGACCGCGTTTACCGTAACCGACAACGGGACGGGCAGCAACTTGACTCTCGATATTACCGGCTTCAGTTTCTACAATGCCGGCGCGTGCTTTACCAACGGTATCGACGCCTCGTCGGAACGCGGCACAGCTCAGTTCTCCACGGCTACCGGGACGGGTCAAGTCACGGGCGAACTGACGTATACCGTCACCTCGAACCTGCCATCGGGCAACGTCCTGACGCTGAACAGCTATCCGTCTGGTCTTACCGGTACGTCGAATGGAACCTCGTCGACCACGGGCACACTGAGCAACGGAGTCGTCGTGGGCACATGGGCCTTGACTGGCAGTACCGGATGCACGGGTGCTGGCACTTTCCTCATGTGTCAGGGCACCAATACCTGCACCGTTCCATCCCCCTAGGAACCGGCGAGCGCGGTGGGTCCGGGGTCGCGAAGTCTGAGCCGAATCGGCGTCTGCTGAATTCCTTTTTCGTTTCATTCCCTGATCTCACGCTTCCTTTCGTTCGCCCTGCTGCTATACAGTGAGAACGATGAAGCGCTCGCTTGCACAGATTGCGGATGCGGTCGGGGCCCGGCTGATGGGGGATGGCCGCGTCGAACTGAGCGCTGTGGCCAGCATGGAATCGGCGTCGGCACGGGATATTGTCTTCGTCGATGATGAGAAACATCTGGCTGCGGCTTTGCAGTCTCGCGCGGGCGCGATCATCGCGGGGGAGTTCGCAGTGGCGTCCGCGGCATCGGGATCTGGGGCGCGGCCCGTGCTGATCAGCGATCATCCGAAACTCGCGTTCGCCCGCGCGGCGCGCTTTCTGCGGGATGAATTGCCGTTCGATCCCGCTCCACAACAGGAAGCTCCAGGGCACGGCGCGACGCAGCGGGGAGGCGTGTACTCCACGGCGGTGATTCATGCTTCCGCAGTGCTAGGTCGAGGCGTCGTTGTGGAAGAACGGGCCGTCGTTGGTGAAGGGGTGCAGGTCGGCGACAATACTCGGATCGGCGCGGGTTGCGCCATTGGCGCCGGCGTGGTCATCGGCCCCGCC
The DNA here is from genome assembly GCA_963758005.1 of uncultured Acidobacteriota bacterium. Classification (GTDB taxonomy): domain Bacteria; phylum Acidobacteriota; class Terriglobia; order Terriglobales; family Acidobacteriaceae; genus Sulfotelmatobacter. The sequence goes on along the minus strand of CAVWTR010000010.1, from coordinate 90,067 downwards.
TGCGAAATTTATCCCAACGTTACGATGTATCCGGGCACGACGCTCGGCGACCGTGTGATCGTGCATGCCGGCGCAGTCTTGGGCAGCGACGGATTCGGTTACGTCCGCGACCGCAAGACTCTACGCTATGAAAAATTCCCGCAAGTTGGCCGGCTCATGATCGGGGACGACGTCGAAATCGGAGCGAATTCCACCATCGACCGCGGCGCGCTCGATGAAACGCGCATCGGGCGAGGAACGAAGATCGACAATCTGGTTCACATCGGGCACAACTGCCAGATTGGCGAGCATGTTGTGATTGCGGCTCAGACTGGGCTTTCGGGAAGCATTGTGATCGAGGACGGGGTGGTGCTGGGCGGGCAGGTCGGGATCGGCGAGCACGCGCGCATTGGCGAAGGAGTCATGCTGGGCGGGCAGGGCGGCGTTCTGCCCCACAAAGTTTTGCGCGGCAAGGGCGTGGCCTTCTGGGGAACTCCGGCGCAGCCCGTGCGGGAATATCTGAAACAGTTGGCAACGCTGGCGCGGCTGACGAAGAAGTAAGAGTTCTGGCTTCCGGCTTTCGAACTTCAGCTGACGGATTGCGGAGACGGGAAGCCGGGAGCTGAATTTATGGCAATTGTCGTGATTGGCGGGCATTCGCGGAGCGTGGGCAAGACCAGCGTGGTTGCTGGCCTGATCGCGGCGCTGCGTGAGTTCGATTGGACGGCCGTCAAGATCACGCAGTATGGCCACGGCGTCTGTTCGGCGAACGGCGAGGCCTGCGACTGCGCGACCGCCGACCATTCCTGGGCGATTTCGGAAGAGCGCAACCGGTCCGGCGAATCGGATACTTCACGCTTTCTCGTGGCGGGGGCGGTGCAGGCATTGTGGGCGCGCACGGAGCAGGGCCGTCTGGCCGAGGCAATGCCAGCCTTGCGGCGTCGCCTGGAAGGCGCGCGCAACGTGATCATCGAATCGAACAGCGTGTTGAAGTTTCTGCGGCCGGATCTGTATCTCACGGTACTCGATCCCTCGACCTCGGATTTCAAGAACTCGGCGCGCGAGTTTCTCGATCGCGCCAGCGCCGTGATCCTGCACGACGCTCCAGATGCCGCGGCCTGGCAAGCCGTCTCCCTGAAGCCAGTAGGCGACCGTCCGATATTCCGCATCACACCGCCAAACTATGTCACTCCAGAAATCGCGAATTTCGTACGTGCAAGCCTCACCGCACAAATCGTCGACGAACCGAAGCTAAGAGCTAAAAGCTAAGAGCCAAGAGCGATTTTTGTTATCCTTTCCAGTGCGGCAAATTCATTTCAGCGCCTGGCTGTTGGTCGTTGCGTCGGCCATTCTTCAGGCCATCATTTTTCCGCTTCCCGGCATTTATGTTCTCTCTTGGGTTGCGCTTGCTCCGTTGATCGTGGCGCTGCTGCGGGCGCGTCCGGCGGGCGAACTCGAGGTTGCCGGCTCCATGAGGCTGCGTCCGGCAACGCCGGGCCAGGGATTTCTGCTTGGCTATCTGTGTGGCATCCTCTGGTACGCAGGCACCTGCTATTGGATCTACGACACCATGCGCCAGTTCGGCGGGCTCAGTGCGCCTGAGGCGCTGCTGGCGCTTTTTCTTTTCTGCTGCTATCTGGGGTTGTATCACGGTCTGTTCGGTCTGCTCGTAAGCCTGCTGGCCGGTTCAGTCCGCGACCTGCGACGACCGCTGGCGCTCGCTCCGTTTGTGTGGGTCGCGGTGGAGTTGGCGCGTACTCGCATCACAGGTTTTCCGTGGAACCTGCTGGGAATTGCGCAAGTGGACAATGGTCCCCTTAGCCGCATCGCGACCGCGACCGGCGTCTATGGCATCTCGTTTGAAATTGCGCTGGTCAATGTCGCGCTGGCAGCGGCATTTTTGGTCCCGCGCGAGAAGCGCGGCGCCATGCTGGCGGCGGCTTTGGCCGCGGCAGCGGTCTTGCAGGCGGGAAGACTGATCGATGCTCCCCCGGCGCGGGCCGATCGCGAGGCGCTCCTGGTGCAGCAGAATATTCCAGTCTCGGCCAACTGGTCGTCGCCAGTTTATTTTCAGCAGACGCTGCGCGCGTTGACGGACCTGACTATAAAGTCGGTGGCCGACAGCTCCGTGGCCAGCAACGCCTCCTCAACTACCCAGTCGGCCAAAATCGACCTGGTTGTCTGGCCGGAATCACCCGCGCCATTCTTTACCAATGATGATCAATTCCGCAACGCGCTCAGTGCAATGGCCCGCCAGACCAACGCCTGGACCATCGCCGGCTCGATCGGAAGCGATGCCCCTCACTCGACCGAAGACGCGCCGCTGCGCAATTCCGCAGCGCTGGTCAGCCCCGACGGCGTCTGGACTGCTCGTTATGACAAAATTCACCTGGTGCCCTTCGGCGAATATCTTCCGTATCCGAGTTTGTTCTCATTCGCAGGAGGCTTGACGCAGGAAGTTGGCAAATTCCAGAGCGGAACATCGCGCCGCCCGCTGGACGCAGGAGCTGAGCGGCTTGGCGTGTTCATCTGCTACGAATCCATCTTCCCGGATGAAGTCCGGCAGTTCGCCGACAACGGCGCGCAGGTGTTCGTGAACATGTCGAATGATGCCTGGTACGGCGACAGCGGCGCCTACGCGCAGCATATAAACCAGACCCGCATGCGCGCCATCGAAAACAATCGCTGGCTGCTGAGCGCCACCGATACCGGGGTGACAGCGTCGATCGATCCCTGGGGTCGAGTCGTCGCGCGAATTCCGCGCAAGGAACGGGCGGCGCTACTAGCGCCCTACGCGCTGACCTCCGATACCACCTTCTACACCCGCCACGGCGACTGGTTCGCGTATGGGTGTGCGATAATTTCTCTAGGGGCGTTGCTCGCGCGTTTTATATTCTCCGGGCAACCGCTCCAAAACCCGCCAAAAGGCTGACTCATCCTCATGAATCAAGAGCTGGTGCTGGAATACGAAAAACTCAGCAAGAAGGTCCACGAACTTCGGGAGTATCTTTGACGCGGAGAAAGTCCGTCCGCAACTAGCCGAAATTGAAAAGCAGTCCGCCGACCCGAACCTGTGGTCGAATCCGCAGCGCTCGCAGCAGGTGATGCGCGAGAAGAAGCGGCTGGAGCATGTGCTCGCCAACGACGCCGACCTGTCACGCCGCAGCGAAGACATTGCCGCTTATTTCGACCTGTCCAAAGAAGGCGAGAACGTTGATGCCGACTTGCAACGCGAAATCGGCGCGCTGCGCGACGTACTCGACCGCCTCGAAACCGAGACGTTGCTCTCTGGCGAGAACGACGCACGCAACGCCATCGTCACCATTCATCCCGGAGCCGGCGGAACTGAATCGCAGGACTGGGCTGACATGCTGCTGCGCATGTATTTGAGATGGGCCGAGCGGCGCGGGTTTGAGACCGTACTCTACGACTATCAACCCGGTGAAGAAGCAGGATTGAAATCGGCGACGTTCGCGGTCAACGGCGAGTACGCCTTCGGGTTGCTGCAGAGCGAGATCGGCGTGCACCGCCTGGTGCGCATTTCGCCTTTTGATCAGGCCAAGCGGCGGCACACTTCCTTTGCCAGCGTCTATGTGTCGCCGGAAATTGACGAAAGCATTGAAATCGTCATCAAGCCGGAAGATATCCGCATCGATACTTACCGATCCAGCGGCAAGGGCGGACAGCACGTCAACACTACCGATTCTGCTGTGCGCATTACGCACATTGCCACGAACCTCGTCGCCAATTGCCAGAACGAACGCTCGCAACACAAAAATAAAGAACGCGCCATGAGTATGCTGCGCTCGAAACTTTACGAATTCGAGATGGAGAAGAAGCGCGCCGCCACCAAGAAAATCGAAGACTCGAAACTCGACATCGAATTCGGATCGCAGATTCGTTCCTACGTGCTGCAGCCCTACCGCATGATCAAGGATCACCGAACCAAAACCGAGGTCGGCGACGTCGATCGCGTAATCGACGGCGATCTGCAGCCCTTCATTCGGGCGTATCTGCTGGCACGGCGGGGGGAGAAGCCGTGAAGACGGCAGCTAAGAAAACTCAACCACAGAGGACAGTGAGGACACAGAGGTCGATCAAACTCGGTTCACGCTTCCTGCGGGCTTTTCAGTTCGCTGCGGAAAAGCACGCCGGGCAAACCCGGAAAGCGTCGACCATTCCTTACGTCGCTCACTTGATGGGCGTTGCATCTCTGGTGCTCGAGGCCGGGGGCGACGAAGATCTGGCTATCGCCGCGCTGCTGCACGATGTAGTGGAGGATTGTGGTGGAATGCCGATGTTGAAAGAAGTACGCCGCAAGTTCGGGAAGCGCGTGGCCAAGGTGGTCGATGGGTGTACTGATACCGACGCCGGCACCGATCCCAAGCCCCCGTGGCGCGAGCGCAAGGAAAATTACATCCAGCACCTGAAAAAAGCTGACGGAGATACGCGCCTGGTTTCAGCAGCCGACAAGCTGAATAACGTGCGTTCTATCCTCAGCGACTACCGCGCCATCGGAGAATCTGTCTGGTCACGGTTCACCGGTGGACGCGAGGGCACTTTTTGGTACTATCGGACTTTGCGAGATCAATTTCTCCGGCATCCGCGGAATCGCGTGACTCGAGACTTGGAACTGGCCGTCAACGAACTGGAAACGCTGACCGAGGGCAAAGCGACCTCCGACGGCCGAAGTTCCCGCGCAGTCAAGGCATGACCAGTTATGGGCCGCACTATCGATCAAATTCGCGCTAACAAGCTGCCCTCCAACATGATGCAGTTTGCCGCGCGGGGCGCGCTCCAGGTGGCCGCGGCCGAGAACATCGAGATACTGGTCTATCTCGCCCGGCACAATCCAGTGTTTGGTGAACTGGCCCGCATGACATTGGCGGGGTGGGACGAAAAATCGTCGCTGGTGGCAGCCGCCGATCCTCAAACTCCGCGTGAAGTCTTGGACTATCTCGTCTCCCCCGACAACTTGCGGCCGGCGTTGCTGCCGGCGCTGCTAGAGAATCCGTCCGTCCCGGAGGCTCAGGTGGCGAAGCTCGCGATCGGCGCTTCGCGGGACTCGATCACAGCCATGCTCAACAGTAATCGCGTGCGCTCGCTGCGCAGCGTGCTGGCGAATCTCAAGTCCAATCCCTTCCTGAAGAAGGAAGAGGCGGAAGAAATCAAGAAGTTGTCTGCCCCTGCCGCCGTCCTCACCCCGCCCGCCGCCGCGATCACGCCGAAGGTCGAGCCTCCGGCCGCATCGGCCGAGGTGCCGGAGTTCGTTGTGACTCCCGATGCCACGGAATCCGCTGCGGAAGCGACCGCGGACGACGCTGCGGAGGGTGGAGCCGACGACGAGACGGTTGCCTCGTATCTCAAGGAACACGACCACGACATCGCCGCGGAGGGTGAGAAGCCGTTCCACGCCGTGGGTGGAATTGTGGAACTGCTGGGCTCGGACTATTTCCCGGTTACGCAGTCGGCCGACGCGCCTCCGCCCGATGTAGCGCCCGAGCCAGAGCCCGAGGTCGCCGCCCAACCTGTTCCGGCCAAGCCCCAAGTACCTGCTAAGCGCGACAACGCACTCCAGAAAATCAACCGCCTCGACGTGAAAGGGCGCATCCAGCTGGCCTTGAAGGGCAACAAGGAGGAGCGCTCGCTGCTGATTCGGGACGGCACAAAAGTCGTGGCGCTGGCCGTGCTGGAAGCCCCCAAGCTCTCCGACGGCGAAGTAGAAAAGTTCGCCAGCCAGAAAAATGTGCTTGAGTCGGTGCTGCGCCAGATTCCGCTGAAGCGCCGCTTCATGAAGAATTACAAAGTGGTCCGGAACCTGGTGGCGAATCCGCGCACGCCGCTCGATCTGGGGCTGGGGTTGATGAAACACCTGCTGGTGGCCGACCTGAAAAACATCGGCGGCAACAAGGATGTTTCGGAGACGGTCCGCAAACTGGCTCTGAAGATGTATAAGCAGAAGGAAGATCAAGCCAACAAGAAGTAGCCGAGCTTTCGCGCGTGTCCATGACTCAATCGGATCTCATCACTGGACTGCTCAAGACGGCCAGGACTATTGCGGTGGTCGGCCTGTCCCGTAATCCCATGCGCGCCAGCCACGGCGTCTCGGCCTATATGCAGAGCCACGGCTACCGCATCATTCCAGTAAACCCGAAAATCGAAGAGTGTCTGGGGGAGAAAGCTTACCCTTCGCTGCTTGATATTCCTCAGAACGATTCGCGGGGGAAGGACGCGTCTGATAAAAACGGGCCGCTAAAAATCGATATCGTGAATATCTTCCGCCGTGCTGAGTTTGTGGAAGAGATTGTCGACCAGGCTATCCAACTAAAGGTCCCGGCCATCTGGATGCAGGAAGGAGTGATCCACGAGAAGGCTGCGGAAAAGGCGCGCCAGGCTGGCATCTTCGTCGTGATGGACCTCTGCATCCTGAAAGAACATCGCACGCGGATGCGTTAGATTCTGTTTATGTTTCGGGGTTCCGTGATGCTGTTCCGCTTTTGGCGGATCGGGCGCGCTTGCGTTTGATTTCTTCCATGCGCTCGCGGATGCGCTTCTCGATGCCTTCATTGGTAGGCCGGTAGTAGACGCGATCCCGCAGGTTGTCAGGCAGGCACTGCATGTCGGCGATTTTGCCCTCGAGATCGTGCGCGTACTGGTATCCCTGGCCGTAGCCGAGTCCCTTCATCAGACTGGTCGGCGCGTTGCGCAGGTGCAGCGGGACGGAATCAGCCGCAGTCTGCTCGACGTCTTTCAGAACATCGCCATACGCCGTGTAGAGGGCATTCGACTTGGGAGCGACCGAGAGATAAACGACAGCCTGAGCCAGCGCTAGATTGCCTTCCGGCATGCCGATGAAGTCGACCGCGTCACGCGCCGCCATGCACAAAGCAAGTGCGTTCGGATCGGCCAGGCCAATATCTTCGACCGCCATTCGCACCACGCGACGCGCCACATAAAGTGGATCTTCTCCAGCTTCGAGCATGCGGCCCAGCCAGTAGAGCGCGGCATCGGGATCACTATTGCGCACTGACTTATGCAGCGCGGAAATCAGGTTGTAGTGTTCTTCGCCGGATTTGTCGTAAAGCAGAATCCGTTTTTGCAGCGCATCGCTGACGATCTCGTCAGTGATCTCATACGAGGCGTTCTCCTCGGGTACGGGTGCCCCATTTCTCGCGTCTTTTGCGAGAAAGCCTGCCCTGAGCTTGTCGAAGGGTGGAGATTTTGCCAGACCGGCCGCGACTTCCAAAACGTTGTAGGCGCTGCGCGCATCACCGCTGGTGTAGCTGGCAATTTTCTTCAGCACATCGTCGGAGGCCGACAGATTCTTGTCGCCAAGCCCGCGCTCGTGGTCGGCCAGCGCGCGTCTGAGCAGCAGCACAATTTGGTCTTCGGTGAGCGGCCTGAGCACATAAACCCGGCAGCGCGAGAGCAATGCTGAATTGATTTCGAACGATGGGTTCTCGGTAGTCGCGCCGATCAAACGAATATTGCCTTTTTCTACGTGGGGCAGAAAGGCGTCCTGCTGGGCTTTGTTGAAGCGATGAATCTCGTCGATGAATACGATGGTGCGCGTGCCATACTGCCGCGCACGTTCGGCGTCCGCCATGACCTGCTTGATCTCTTTGATGCCCGCCAGCACAGCGGAGAACTCGATAAACTCCGCTTTGGTCAGACTCGCGATAATCTTCGCGAGCGTAGTCTTGCCTGTGCCCGGAGGGCCCCAGAAGATAAGCGAACCCGTGTCGTCGCGGTCAACCTGCGTGCGCAGCGGTTTGCCCGGACCGATCAGGTGCTCCTGGCCAACGTACTCTTCTAGCGTACGCGGGCGCATGCGATCGGCCAGCGGTCGCGTAGCGTCGGCGGCGCTGCTGGCATCCGGGATGGGCTGAAAGAGATTCACGGAAGTCCTCTGCACCAAGACGTCAAGCATCAGCTTAACCCATACCGCACGCCTGGGCGGCTGCAATCGCGACTTTCGCGCTTTCAGCAATCTTATAAGTTCTTCGGTCCGGAATGAATCAGCGCCCCGGAATTACATGGTAGGAAAGCGTTCTGGGAGCGGATGTTTGCGGAGGCGGAGCGGCTTGGGGCTGACGCAGGATTGCTCCGCGGCGCGGCTGAAGCCGCGTCTTTTCAAACCTCATCAATTCTGTGAACTAGTTTGCGAAATATTGTTGCGCCAGCCAGAGTTGCAGGGTGCGCTGCTGTTGGGGCGCAAGCTTTACGAAGCGGATGCCGAGGTTTCCACGCTTGTCCTGCCACGCGATTTCCGCTCGTGCCTTCAGCCCAGACCGGGCGCCTGGCAATTCGAATGAGACCTGCATCGCCTTTACTGGCTCGACTGGGTCTTTGGTGTGAATCTGCATTCCACCCTGGCTGACGTTAACCAGAAAGCGTCCATTGGCTTCTGGCCCTTGCAGTTCAACGATACGGGCACTTCCAGGCCGGCGCGGTGATAACGCAGGCGGCCGTCGAGAATCATGCTGCGCGCGGCAGATAGCGTGCGTACCGCCTGTTCCACTGAAATCGGTTTCTCGAAGGCAAACAGCGCGCCCGTCTGATCCAGAGTCTGGGTGCACTGCGGGCCGCCCATGATGACCAGCGGAACCGTCTTCGGGTTTTCCGCGCTTTGCAGTTCGTGCAGGAATTGCGAACTGCCGTTCAGATCGCAGTCCACGATGAGGGCATCGATTTTCGATTTGCTGAGACGGGCCAGCGCCCGCTGCGGTTCGTTCTCGACGGAAACGTCCATGTGAAGACCGCCGAGGATGCATTCCAAAACACTAACTTCCTGCCAGTCGCGCGAAACCACCATCGAGGAAAGTGTCATGTCTTCCACTGTAGACAGGTCCGTAATCGGGACGTAGATAACTAACGTAATTAGACGGCTTCCGGCTTCGGGCGTCTGTCTTCGTGTGCCATGACGGGCGGACCGGGCTGCAGCGCCCGTTCGTCCGATGTTTCTATTGTGATACAGCCGGGGATGAGTTGGGTACTCGCGAGTGGATGGCGTGTTCGATGTCTGTGCGCAAGGGTTCGTACCAGTTCGCCCACTCGTCGTAAAGAAGAGTGCTTTGGCTCAATTCTTTCTTCGCGACACTTGCGGACTCGGTCTGTATCTCGCGGCTATGAACAAACAAGGTTAGAGACTTCAAGAACTGGAGTCTGAACTTGTCTCCCAAGCCGGGATACAGGTCGTTCAGGCGATCCGGGTCGGCAGCCTCTCCAGCCTCGATTGCTTTTCGAGAATATGCCAGTATGTCCGGGAGCCTGGGATTATCCGCGACGTCGGTGGCTCCGTTTGAGGAATTCAGCAGGTCGGCTGCCTGCTGCGAGTAGCGAATCGACAAAATAAAGTTCTGCGCAGCTTGCTGCTCGGAATCTTGCTGCGGAGCGTTGGAGAGCGACTCCACTTTAGCTCTGGTCCTGGCATCTGGAAGGGTTATGAGCCACGCGGAATCCAACTGACGCAGGTCGAGATGCTTCTGCTCAAAGAAGAATACTCCCACATTTCTTGGAGCGGTCGAAACGAAGTCGGAGAAGCGATTCTCGCGAGGATCCCATGTAGCTGCCGTGACCGGCGGTCCTGCCTGGTGGGTGAGAACGGCGTAAAGAGGCAAATTATTTCCATTTAGATCGATGGCGTCGAGACGCACGGCAACTTCAAAGTGGTGGTGAGGATTCTTGTACTCGGCAACGCGCAGGAGTCGTCCTTGAATCTTTGAACCCACGGGAGCCAAAATCTCTCCCTGTGTGCCACGAAGCGGAGTGCGAAGAAGAGCTTCAATGGGCTGACCCGCCGAGGTTTCGGAATCGATCGGCGTGACGATTCGACACTCGAAAGTAAGTCCTAACGGAAACGGACTCACTGGCGACGGAGGCACTGAGGGCTTCGCGACACCGGCAAGGGGTTTCTCCGTTTCTGCTTCTGCGATGTCAAACCGCAACACGGCATGGCCCGCATATTCGCGGCAATTCGAGTATGAGGTCGCGCTGGCTGTTTCCGCCCCATCACGGAAAATGGTGCGCAGATCGGTTTCGCGGGGAATGAGCACACCTTGGCCGTGAATACTGACTCTCTGGTATTCAATCGCGCTCGTGGCCTGGCAGGCATTCGTGACGGGCGGCAGTTCCGCTGTGCGGACAACGAGTTGGACAAGATCGGCAGTTTGAGGATCCAATGAGAATGAGCCGCTGTAGGCGGTTGCTACCGTGCCCGCCGAGCTGGCGATCGCGTAATTGCTAGCGCTCTGCGACACTTCAAACGTGTATTCAAAAACAGCTTGTCCCTTGAGCGTGCGCGGATTCCTGAACTTTATCGTAGCCGAACCCCCGAAGATGCCGACGACGAAGGCGGCAAAATCTCCGCTCCCGAAAGGCCCGCCGCTGCCCACTAGATCGCGAATTTCTTCCTCGGCAAAACTTGAAGCACCAGGCCAGGAATGAATCTCGTGGTTTTCGGCCACGGCCACATCGAGTTGCAGATGATCCGAGGAAATTAGACGTGGCGCATGTTTTGTGTGTCCCGAAATGATTTCGCCGCAGCTCGCGGATGCTTTCGGATCTGCTTCGTAAACCTTGCGAGTGACGTTCTGTACGCACGTGTATCGGGATTGTCGGGTGAAGTCGGAGATGAGCTGAGTGCGGGCGCGGTCGAGAACATCCGGCGGGCTCGGATGGAGTTGCGCCGTTTGGCCCATAGCCCACGCCGGGAGGATCAGAACTAGCCCCAACAACACGGATCGTGAATCAGCCATGCGTTCGCCAGCCTTTTCTTCGGCGCTATTGTCCGACGGAGCCGTTGCGGTGAACCCGGCCGCCTTGAAAGAAGCGGTGACGCACCATGCTGTGGCCGAGCATAAAAAAGAGGACCGCCAGGAGGAGTACGAACAGGAAATGTTTGGTTCCGAACGAGGGTGGCTCCGGAACTGGCTCCGGGACTGCGGGGTTCGGCGTATTCGAGTCCGGCGCGTTCGGTGAACTGGCCATAGAGTTGATTTTAACCATTGCAGTCAAGTTTGGCGCGGGTCGACAGGGGCGGACCCGCTTTTCAGTTCGTCTTTTGCGCCGCGGGTTTCTGTTTAGCTTGCGCGACTTCTTTGGCGTGGGCGACGACTGCGGTGAAGCGTGGGTCTCCATGCAGCGAATTGAGGTCCGGGTCCTTCGGCATTCCGAGGTCGCCATAGGGTGCAAGGCCGTGATCGACGGCTTGCGTCAGGTAGGAGATTGCTTCCGCCTTGTGTCCCTGGTGGGCCGCGACGCAGCCCAGATCGTAAGCTGTCATTGCCGTGTTCGGGTGGTCCGGCCCGAGAACCCGCTGTTCGTCACGAAAAGCTTCCAAATACACTCTTTCTGCTTCGATGTAGTGCCCCTGCTCCATCAAAGCGTTGCCCAGAGACATCGTGCTGTTTAACGTGTCGGGGTGATCCGGCCCCAGCACGCGGCGCTGGGTCTCGAGCACCTGCCGGAATACTTTTTCCGCGTCTGCAAAACGATTCTCGCCCATCAAAGTGTTGCCCAGACTGGTTGTCATGGCCAGCACGACCCGGTGCTCGGGCCCAAGGGTTCGGAGCTGAATCGCCAAAGTCTGCCGGAACAACGGCTCCGCCTCGCTAAAGCGTCCCGCCTCCTCAAGGGTTGTGGCGAGAACATTCATCGACTCGGTTGTTTCCTGGTGCTCCGTCCCCAGGACGCGGCGCTCCTGATCGATGGTCTGGCGCAGCAACTTTTCCGCTTCGTCGAAGTGGCGTTCTCTATGCAGAATCTCGCCGAGTTGGGCCGCCGTCTTCAGGGTTTCCGGATGGTCTGTGCCCAGGTTTCGCTGACAGAGAGCGAGGGCTTCACGCATTGACTTATCGGCCTCCCGATTGTGGCCTTCTAAGGTGAGGGTCCAACCCAGACTTCGGGCGTCGGACATCAAGCTGTGCCAATCCTGCGAATGAAATTTCTGATCGGTCTCCAGTACTTCGCGCTCCAATCGTTCGGCCTCGGTGTAATGACCTTCCTCATCGAAGGTCGCGGCCAGTTGGGACATGGATCGAACCGTCCTCGCGTCGTTACTGCCCAGAACCCGCTGCTGCGCAGCCAGGGTTTCGCGTTGCAACTTCTCCGCGTCGGGATAACGGCCTTCGAAGTAAAAGATCTCGCTCAGCCGGCTCATGGAATCGAGGGTGTCGGGGTGGTCCGGGCCGAGAATGCGGCGGCGAATGTCGACGGCGCGAGTGAGCAGGGTTTCGGCGCGCGAACGCAGGCCGAGGCCGCTATACACCTCGCCCATGGCCTGCAACATCTGCGCCTGCAGTTCGGGATCGTTGGTCAGGCCGGTGTCGACATCCGTTGAGGATTTGTCGAGCAGTTCGCGGGCAGTGATACTGTTGCCGCGGGCTTCGCTGGGATCGGAGACTTTGAACATCTGCAGCATGAAGTCGGTGATGCGGTTGGCGCGGTCACGCTCGCGGGCGGCGCGATCGCGCTCGCGCGTGACGCGGCGGACCTGCACCACCTGCATCGCGGCAAAGCCGGCCAATAGAAGAATCAGGCCCGCGGCAACGGCGACACCCAAGCGATTTCGGCGAACATATTTCTGCAGGCGATACGTTGTGCTCGCGGGACGAGCCACGATCGGCTGGTTATTCAGATAGCGTTCGACGTCGGCAGCCAATTCCATAGGCGTGCCATAGCGGCGAGAGCGATCCTTTTCGAGCGCCTTCATGGTGATCCAGTCGAGATCGCCATGCAGCAATTGTTGCAATTGCTTCAGTTGCGCCCCGCGCATAATTGCATTGGTGAGAGCGACCGGTGTCTCCATGCGCATTTTCGTGCTCGGGCGTGGCGGATCGACCTCGCGCAACTGACGCAGAACCTCATGCAAGGGCTGCGTCTTCCACTGGCTGGTATCGAAGGGTTCATCGCCGGTCAGCAAGACGTACAGCAAGACGCCGAGCGCGTAAACGTCGGTGCGAGTATCGACATCCTGCACGGAGGAGTCCGCCTGCTCCGGGCTCATATAGCCAGGCGTGCCGACGAAGCCGCCAATTCTCGTCATTCCGGCGTCGCCGCCGATCTCCGGGCTGATCGCTTTGGCCAATCCGAAATCGATGATGCGCGGCACCGGCTTGCCGTCGACTTCCGCGACCAGGATGTTCGCGGGTTTCAGGTCGCGATGAATGATGGCTTTTTGATGGGCGTGCTGCACGCCTTCGCAAACCTTGATCAGCAACTCCAGTCGTTGCCGGATGGTGAGGTGTTTGCGGTCGCAGTACTCGGTGATGGGAACGCCGGGCACAAACTCCATCACGAAGTAGGGCTGCCCGTCGCCGGTGGCGCCGGCGTCGAAGACCTTGGCAATTGCCGGATGGTCCATCATGGCCAGCGATTGCCGCTCGGCGCGAAAGCGTTGCAACAGCTCGGCGTCGTAGATGCCGACTCTGATGAGCTTGATCGCGACCTGTCGTTGCACGGGCGTGGTCTGCTCGGCGAGCCAGACCTGTCCCATGCCGCCCTCGCCGAGGCGGCGAATCAGCTTGTATTGGCCGAAAGTTGTCGATTCCTGTGCGCCGGCGCCGCCGAGCGGGGAAGCGCTGGAGGCACCCGAAACGTGCAGTGTGGCCGCCGGATCTGAGCTTCCCAAACGGCCGCTATGGATCTGAGTCTCGGCGTCGGAGCCGAACTGCCGGGCTGGATTGTCCACTTCGCTCATAGATATTCGAGAAAGTCGCGCGCCAAAGTTTAGCACGCAGAAATGAGTCCATTTGGGTGACCGATTGATCCTTTGGGGTTGGTGACGGTTGTGAAATCTTCGTAGATCGCAAAATACGAAGCTCGTATTTTACCTTCCCCGGTACCACTCCACCGTGCGCCGCAGGCCTTCTTCGAAATCTACTTTGGGTTTGTAGCCAAGGGCGGCTTCGGCTTTTGAGATGTCGGCCAGCGAGTGTTTGATGTCGCCGCCGCGCTCGGGTTCGTATCTGGGTTGACCGGAGTATGCAGTCAGGCTCTGCAGCAGCTTGAAGGTTTCGTTCAATGTGACTCGGCGGCCGGTGGCGACGTTAAAGACCTGCCCTGCGGCCTGGGCTGCGGGAGCCGTGCAGGCCAGCAGGTTTGCCTCGACTGCGTTATCGATGTAGGTGAAGTCGCGGCTCTGTTCGCCGTCGCCAAAGATTGCGGGCTGCTCTCCGCGCAGCATCAGCGTGATGAACTTTGCCAGCACGCCCGAATAGGGAGACGACGGATCCTGCCGCGGCCCGAAGATGTTGAAGTAGCGGAGGGCCACAGTTTCGAGCTGGTAGCAGCGGTAAAAGGAAATGAGGTAGTGTTCGCCGGCCAGCTTGGCTACGGCGTAGGGCGAAATCGGATCAGGTTTCATGGATTCAACCTTCGGCAGGGTCGGCGTTTCGCCATAAGCGGAAGACGACGCGGCATAGACCACGCGCTTGACCTTGGCGTCACGCGCGGCCACGAGCACGTTGACTGTGCCGTCGAGGTTGGCGCGGTTGCTGGCCAGAGGGTCGAGCACGGATTTTGGCACGGAAGGAATCGCAGCCTGGTGAAGGACGAAGTCGATTCCGGCGCAGGCCTTGTTCATGGCGTCGAGGTCGAGAATGTCGGCCTCGCGAAAGTCGATGCGATCCAGAAGTTCAGCGATGTTTTCCCGCTTGCCGGTGGAGAAGTTGTCGATGCCGCGCACCTGCTGGCCGCGGTCCAGCAGCGCCCGCGCCAGCGACGATCCGATAAAGCCGCCAACGCCCGTGATCAGGTAGAAAGCCATGATCTTTACTCTTTACTCTTTGAGTTCTTTCCTCTCGTTTTCTTCTTTCATCATAGCGAAAGGAAGAGATTTCGTGCGGGAGGGAACGAGAATCAGCTGCCGTTCGGAAACTGTTAGTGAAGAGGTGCGCCCGAGGCGGGTTCTGCGGCGGTAAAGGTCTCTGCCACTTGCCGGATCTGCGCCCACAGTTCGTCGCGTCCGGCGCCAGTCTTGGCCGAATAGGGGAGCAACCGAGCCGCGGGGTATTCCTGGGTCAAGGTGCGCAACGCATTGCCGAGTTGATTGTTCGACAGCCGGTCGCTCTTGGTGGCCACCAGCAGGAATTCGTGGTCCGACGCCTGGAGAAAATCCAGCAACTGCCGGTCACTCTGCTGCGGCGGAACATTGACATCGACCAGAACAATGCACAAGCCGAGCGTGGGCCGATCGTTGAGATAAGGCTCGATGAATTTCGGCCATTCCTGGGAAATCTCGCGGGAAATCTTGGCGTAGCCGTAGCCGGGGAGATCGGCGAAGATGAGCTCGGGGCGCGGCTTTCCGGGCCAGCGGATTTCGAAGAAGTTAATGCTGCGGGTGCGGCCGGGAGTGGAACTGGTGCGCGCCATCTTGGTGCCCACCAGAGAGTTGATGACACTCGATTTGCCGACGTTGGAGCGGCCGAGGAAGGCAATCTCCGGCAAGCTGGGAGCAGGGAAGTGTGCAGCGTCGGTCGCCGCCGCCATGAACCGGGACAGAACCCTCATGCTCAAGTTTGCAACGAGGATGGGCAGATTGGCAAGCTGGGGGCTAGCGGACCGGTTCGCGACGAAACTGCTTGCTCAGGGTCAGGGCTTGATGCTGGTAGGACGAGCCTATGTTTGTGCCATAGATCTTTTCGGGGCGCGACAACAGGTGCATGTAGTTGAGGCGGCCTACGAGCTGGCCGTGTTCGATGAGGAATGGAACTTCGTGGGCGCGCACTTCGAGCACGGCGCGGGTTCCCTTGATCTCGCTGGAACCGTAGCCGAAGCCGGGATCGAAGAATCCGGCGTAGTGAATGCGAAATTCACCGTCGGAGGGATCGAAAGGAACCATTTCGGCGGCGAAGTCGGGAGGGACCCGGACTCGTTCCCGGGAGGCAAGAATATAGAAGTCGCCGGGCTCGAGAATCAGATTCTTGTTGGCGTGTTGATGACGAACTTCCCAGAATTCTTCGCTGGGATAAAAACCTACCCGGTCGAGTTCGATGACGGGAGCATATCGTTTAGCTTTGTAGGCAATGATCTCGCCCGGCTCGGAACCCTCGAGATTGACGGTGATGCGCAGGCCACGCTGTAGTTGGGCTTTGGCGCGAATTCCTTCGTCCATGTAGACCAGCGGTTCTTCCTGATCCAGATCCTTAATCGTGCGATCACCGGAGCGCGGGCTGCCTTGCACGAAGCGCAGCTGGCTGAGCCGCATGCCGGCGCGAATCGCCACGGTGAAGGTGCGAGAAACAACCTCGGCGTACAGCTTGCCCTTGTAGCCCGGCGGCACGCTGTCGAACTCAGTGCCGTAATCGGTGATGAGGCGAGTGAAAATGTCGAGGCGGCCGGTGGTGCTCTTTGGATTCGCGCGCCCGGAAATGTTGTCGGGGAGGCTGAGCTCTTCGACGAGAGGAATAATGTAAACGCAATCTTTTTCGAAAACAGGCGCGCCGGTCAAATCTACGCGCGCCATGCGCAGGTCTTTGATTTTGTCGGCGACCGTGGCGTTCGGCCCAGGCAGAAAACTGGCGCGCACGCGATGCGCCATGTCTCCCAGACGCAAGTCGAGACTCGCTGGCTGGATGTGATCGGGGTCAATCGCGGGCGCGGCCCGGATGTGTCCGCGGGCGATCAGGTTGCTGATTTCCTGGGAGGGAAGAATTCCGGTAGTGCGTGGTTGAGCATCTTCCGCAGGCGACTCAGGCTCGTTCAAAAAAGCAATTTGACTTTGGTTCGATGTGGACATCTTCAAGATTCCCCGTGTCTGACCGAGAGCCTACGAAACCCGGATGTGGCTGGTTTCTTGCAGCGGGCTGGTGAATAACATTATCTGAATTACTTAACAATGACATTACGCAGCGGCGAGATCAGGCGAGGATGCGCGAGGGCTGCGCGAGGGCTGGATGGAAATTGCAGCTGCACTTGACAGGCAACAGGGGCGTGCGAATAATGGCCGCAAAGACTGCTCTCCTTATAGTTGCGGCCTATTCAGTTCCCCGTTCGACCGGAAGCTGGCCCGTAACCCAGTTCTCAAGTCTTGGCGAGTAAAGAATTTTTGCCACGGCACAGATGTGAGCCCACGTGCAAGCAGATCTCGCTTAGGAGTCGAGCATGAAGAAACTTGGCGTATTGAAAACCATTGGGGTCCTACTTGCGCTATGCGCGGCCCTGGCGATCGCCGCGCCCGCACAGACTTTGACGACTCTGGCGAACTTCGGTTCTACCGGTGCGAGCCCGTGGTCTGCCGTCCAGGGCTTCGACGGGAATTTCTATGGAACGACCCAGGACGGTGGGGAACGTGGCTATGGCGCCATCTTCGAAGTCACCCCACAGGGTAAGGTGAGCGGGCGTTACAGCTTTTGCTCTCAGGGGGATTGCGCCGACGGTGAATATCCCTGGGGACTGGTGCAAGCCACCGACGGGAACTTCTATGGGACAACCGCGGGAACCAGCTCCGGTCCCTACGGCACTGTGTTCAAGGTGACTCCAAGGGGCGAACTGACCACGCTCTATACTTTTTGTTCACAGTCGAACTGTGCCGACGGCCAAAATCCGTGGGCGGGGTTGATTCAAGCCAGCAACGGGAATTTCTACGGAACAACTTTCTTTGGCGGAGCCAACCGCACGGCAGGCATCTGCCCCGCCTTGGGCTGTGGCACACTTTTCGAAATCACTCCCGCGGGCAAGCTGACCACCCTTTACAACTTTTGTTCCCAGCCGAACTGCCTTGACGGCGCATATCCGATCTCGAACCTTGTCCAAGCCAGTAACGGAAACTTCTATGGCGTAGCTTCCGAGCGGGGGGCCGCTTACGGAGGCACGGTCTTCGAGATCACACCGGCAGGCAAGCTGACAACCCTCTACAGCTTTTGCGCTCGAAACAGCTCGTGCCCTGACGGACAAGAACCGAACGGGCTGGTACAGGCCGGCAATGGAAACTTCTACGGGACAACTTACTTTGGCGGCACTGGTTACAACAGCGGAACGTTTTTCGAAATCACCCCAACTGGAAAGTTTTCCACGCTCTATACTTTCTGCCCTAACGGCGCATGTAGTGACGGCGCAAACCCGAACCCCGGGCTGATGCAAGGAACCAACGGGAAATTCTACGGAACTACCTACTGCGGCGGACTGGGCGATGGCTGTAGCGAGTTCAGTTTTGGTCCAGGCACGCTTTTCGAGATTAGTTCAACGGGAAAGCTGACCACGATCCACAGTTTTTGCTCGCAAGCAAACTGCGACGACGGTCAAGGACCAATCGTGGGCCCCCTGCAAGCCACCAACGGTAAGTTCTATGGCACAACGACCTTTGGAGGAGCGGATGGCGACGGCACGTTCTTCAGCTTGGCGCTGGGCCTCGGGCCCTTCGTTGAAACCCTGCCCACAGCCGGCAAGGTTGGGGCGAGAGTAATTGTCCTGGGAAACAATCTGACGGGTGCGACCGGCGTTAGCTTTAACGGCACAGCGGCGGCCTTCACTGTTGTTTCGGATACTGAGATTACGGCTACGGTTCCCGCCGGGGTGACTACGGGCCATGTGACGGTCGACACGACCGGCGGCCTGCTCAAGAGCAACGTGGTATTCAGGGTGATCAAGTAGACGAGGAATAAAAAAGCGCTGGGTGCATCTTCGCTGCGCCTGAGGCACCGCTACTTAAAGCAAAAGGCCCACTGGGTGCGGGCCTTTCAAGACTGGCAACTGGGTACTGACAATTGACAACTGGTTTTATTGGTGCGCCGTCGGTGCGTCTGTGCTGTCGGAGGTTAAAGGCGGTGCGATGGGTTGCACGACTTCTTCGTCCAATTTGGGCAGCGGAGATTCGAGGGCGATGGCCAGGACCTGGTCCATGGTGTCGACGAAGTGCAGCTTCATGGCGTTGCGCAGGTTTTCCGGGACTTCGGCTACGTCTTTCTCGTTGTCTTTGGGGAGAATGACTTCGAAGAGTCCGGCGCGATGGGCCGCCAGGAGTTTTTCTTTCAAGCCGCCGATGGGCAGAACCTTGCCGCGGAGCGTGATCTCGCCGGTCATGGCCAAGTCGCGGCGCACGGGAATCTTGCTCAGCGCGCTGGAAATTGCGGTTGCGATGGTGATGCCTGCCGACGGGCCATCTTTTGGAATTGCGCCTTCGGGAACGTGCACATGGAGATCGAGATTGCGGTAGAAGTCGCGGGTCAGGCCGAGGCGGTGGGCGCGCGAGCGTACGTATGACATGGCGGCCTGGGCGGATTCCTGCATGACGTCGCCGAGCTTGCCGGTCAGCGTAAGCTTGCCCTTGCCGTCGACGACGCTGGCTTCCGTGCTGAGAATGGAGCCACCGACTTCGGTCCACGCCAGGCCGGTGACCAGGCCGACTTCGGATTTCTCGTGAGCCAGAGTGTCGCGGTACTTGATCACGCCCAGGTAGTCGTTGACATTTTCGCCGGTGATGGTGACGTTGTAGGTCTCGCCTTCCTTCACGACCTTGCGAGCCACCTTGCGGCAGACATTGCCGATTTCGCGTTCGAGATTACGGACGCCCGCTTCGCGGGTGTAGGAACGGATGAGGCCGGTGATGGCTTCGTCAGTGAACTTGATGTTCTTGTCAGACAGGCCTGCGGCCAGCGTCTGCTTCTTCACCAGGAACTGCTTTGCGATCTCAACCTTCTCTTGTTCGGTGTAGCCATGCAACCGGAGAACTTCCATGCGGTCTTGCAAGGCCGCCGGGATGGTGTGCATCACGTTCGCGGTGGCTACGAAGAAGACCTGCGACAGATCGTATTCCACGTCCAGATAGTGATCGACGAACATGTAGTTCTGCTCGGGATCGAGCACTTCGAGCAGCGCCGCGGACGGGTCGCCGCGGAAATCCATCGACATTTTGTCGACTTCATCGAGCATGAATACTGGGTTCTTGGTGCCCGCCTTCTTCATCATCTGAATGATCTGACCGGGCAGGGCGCCGATGTAGGTGCGGCGGTGGCCGCGAATCTCGGCTTCGTCGCGCACGCCGCCGAGCGACATGCGAACGAACTTGCGGCCGGTGGCTTTCGCGATCGACATGCCCAGCGAAGTCTTGCCCACGCCCGGAGGTCCGACGAAACACAGGATCGAGCCTTTGGGATTCTTTACCAACTGGCGCACGGCGAGAAATTCAAGAATGCGCTCCTTGATTTTCTCCAGGCCATAGTGATCCTCGTTGAGAACTTTTTCCGCGCGGGAAATGTTTCGAATTTCCTTGGAGCGCTTTTTCCAGGGCACGGCCAGCAGCCAGTCGAGATAGTTACGCGAAACCGTCGACTCGGCCGACATCGGCGGCATGGCTTCGAGTTTCTTCAGTTCTTGCAGCGCTTTGTCTTTGACTTCTTTCGGCATGCCCGCGGATTCGATCTTCTTCTTCAGTTCGTCGAATTCGCTCTTCTCGCCGCGGCCCAATTCTTTCTGAATGGCCTTGATTTTCTCGTTGAGGTAATATTCTTTTTGCGCCTTCTCCATCTGGCGCTTCACGCGCGACTGGATGGTGCGGTCGACGTTCAGCTTTTCGATTTCGATGTCGAGCACGTCGGCGATGCGGGTAAGGCGCTCGGCCGGATCGAAAATCTCCAGCAGTTCCTGCTTCTCTTCAATCGAAAGCTGCAGGTTGGCGGAGATCACGTCGGTCAGCTTGGCAGGATCTTCCATGCGCACGGCCGAAATCATGGTCTCGTAGTTCAGTGCCTGGCAGAGTTTTACGTATTGTTCGAAGAGGGAAGTCACTCGCTGCATGCCGGCTTCAAGAGCCGGATTGCCTTCGGTGGCGTAGCGCGCCACGCGGACCGTGGCTTGCATGAAGCCTTCCGTGTCGACTACGCCGAGAATCTTGCCGCGCTCGATGCCTTCGACCAGAACTTTGATGTTGCCGTCAGGAAGCTTCAAGCTCTGCACGATGTTGACGATCGTGCCCACCTGGTAAATCTCGTTAGCCTTGGGTTCGTCGATGGAAGCATCGTGCTGGGTGGCCAGGAAAATCTTCTTATCCGCCGCCAGAGCCTCTTCGAGCGCGCGAACGCTCGATTCGCGGCCCACTACGAACGGGGTCATCATGAACGGAAAAATGACCACGTCCCGAATGGGCATCATGGGCAGCTTCCTGGATTCGAACTTTTCCTTGGATGTGGTCACTGAGTCTCCCTGGGTGACTGGTAATGCCGACTGATAATGACGACTAATAACCCCGACGAATTACCGACGACGAACTCGCCGAGCACCTACGCGAGCCAACCTATCAGATTCTACGCCGATTTGACGGCTTGCAACATGGCCTTCGTGCTCTGCCGCTTTCGGTCTGCTTACATGCAACTTCCTGCAACATGTTCTGCCAACATGGCTCACTGATGCTGGCGACGAGGCCAGCCGCGTTCCAACGAAATTCCTAGCCGGCTTTTTCCATCACGGTGGCGAACGAGGCGCTGCGTTTCTCCACCATTTCGCGCGTTACTTCGAATTCCTTGACTTTCTTCTGGCTGGGCAGGTTGAACATCAGGTCGAGCATGAGCTCTTCCAGAATCATGCGCAGCCCGCGTGCTCCCACTTTCCGCGCCATGGCCTGGCGTGCGATCGCGCGTAGAGCCTCGTCATTGAACTTCAGGCGCACATTCTCGAACTCGAAAAGACGCTGGTATTGCTTAACGATGGCGTTCTTCGGGCGGGTGAGGATTTCGATCAGCGCGTACTCGTCGAGATCCTCCAGCATGCCAACGACCGGCAGGCGGCCGACAAATTCAGGAATCAACCCAAACTTGATCAGGTCTTCCGGTTGGATCTCGCTCAATAATTCCTGGGTGCGCTTCTTCGATGCGACTGTCTCCTCTTTGTCAGCATCCTCGCTGCTCTTGAAGCCGAGCGACTTCTTGCCCATTCTGCGGGAGATGATCTTGTCGAGACCGACAAAGGCTCCGCCGCAGATGAAGAGGATGTTGGTGGTGTCAACCGGGGTGAATTCCTGGTGCGGATGCTTGCGTCCGCCCTGGGGAGGAACGTTGGCGATGGTGCCTTCGAGAATCTTTAGCAGGGCTTGCTGGACGCCTTCGCCGGAAACGTCGCGAGTGATCGAAGGATTTTCGTCCTTGCGGCCAATCTTGTCGACTTCATCAATATAGATGATGCCGGTCTGAGTGCGGCTCACGTCGCCGTCAGCGGCCTGCAGCAGCTTGAGAATAATATTCTCCACATCCTCGCCAACATAGCCAGCTTCGGTGAGCGTGGTGGCGTCGACGATGGCGAACGGCACATCGAGCATGCGGGCCAGAGTTTGCGCCAGCAGAGTCTTGCCGGTGCCAGTCGGGCCGATCAACATGATGTTCGACTTGGTCAGTTCGATGCCGTCGCCGGTCTTCTGGCGGTTCATGTAGATGCGTTTGTAATGGTTGTAGACCGCGACCGCCAGCTTCTTCTTGGTCTGCTCCTGACCGATGACGTACTCGTCGAGGAAGGTTTTCACTTCCTGCGGTTTGGGCAGTTGGTTGGGAGTGGTGGCCTGCGGAGTCGCGGTGCGGTCGTCTTCGAGAATCGAATTACAGACCGCTACGCACTCGTCGCAGATATAGGCGCGGGGATAATCACTGGGCGACGAGATCAGTTTGGCTACGGCGTCCTGCGACTTGTGGCAGAACGAACAGCGAAGAATCTCGTCGGAGCCCGACTTGTTTTTCACTCGGCGTTACTCCTTGGATCTGTCTCCGGTATCACCGATCCCGGCTTGCATCAGGCGCGAAGGCAGATCATACAGCTTTTGCCGTCTTATAGATGATATCGTCTATGATTCCGTATTCCTTAGCCTGCTGCGCGTTCATGATGAAGTCGCGCTCGACATCCTTTTCGACTTTATCCAGTTTCTGTCCGCTGTGCTTGGAGAGTAACTGGTTGGTTATCTCTCGCATACGCAGAATTTCCCGCGCGTGGATGTCAATGTCGGTGGCTTGTCCCGACAAACCTCCCATTGAGGGCTGATGTATTAGAATCCTCGAATTCGGCAGCGCCAATCTCTTTTTCGCTTGGCCTGATGCCAATAGTAATGCCGCCATCGAAGCTGCCTGCCCCACGCACAGC
This sequence comes from uncultured Acidobacteriota bacterium, assembly GCA_963758005.1. Lineage (GTDB taxonomy): Bacteria > Acidobacteriota > Terriglobia > Terriglobales > Acidobacteriaceae > Sulfotelmatobacter. Next base: position 67,033 of record CAVWTR010000010.1, on the reverse strand, counting down.
GTCATCACATCGTTCTTCACGTACTGCATGGTGTCGTAAATTGCCATGCCGGCCGTGATGGAGCCGCCCGGAGAGTTGATGTAAAGCTGGATGTCCTTCTCGGGATCTTCTTGAGCCAGAAACAACATTTGAGCGATCACCAGGTTGGCGATGTTGTCGTCAATCGGCGTGCCGATAAAGATAATGTTGTCGCGCAGCAGCCGGGAATAAATATCGTAGGCGCGTTCGCCCCGCCCGGTTTGCTCGATGACCATTGGAACGAGCATCATGTGTGCGTCGTTCTTGTTTCCATCATTTTGCTTCATGTTCACCTGTCACACTGCGCCCCGATGCAACGCCAATCTTGCAGGGGAGGGTTTGAAAGTGGTCCACGTCTTTCTTGTGCTACTTCTGTACTACGCGGACTGGCGATACAGAAAATCGAGGGTCTTTTCGCTGCGGATTCTGTTGCGAATTCTATCGAGGCCCCCATCCTGTGTCAAACGAGCGCGAACCGCTTCGGAAGTCTGTTTCGACTGCTGGGCGAGAGCTTCAATCTCCCGATTGAATTCATCCTCGCCGACGTCGATTTTCTCGAGCTCCGCGACGCGTTCCAGTAACAACGACGACTTCACATCCTGTACCGCCTGGTCTCGCTGGCCCGCCCGCAAGCGCGGCAGGTCCATTTTCTTCAGGTCCTCCATCTTCATGCCCTGTGCTGCAAGGGCGCGCAAGCCACGCTCCAGGCGCAGATCGATCTGCCGCTCGACCAGCGACTCCGGCACTTCGAAATCGTTGCGCTTGACCAGTTCGGCCACCAGCTTGTCTTTGGCTTCGCGTTCGGCATCGTGGCGGCGTTCCGCTTCCATGTTTTCGCGAATTTGTTTGCGAACTTGGTCAAGACTGGTGAACTCGCCGAGTTCCTTGGCGAAATCGTCACTCAGTTCAGGCAGGTTCTTCTGCTTGATGGCCTGAATCTTCACGGTATAGACGAACGTCTTGCCGGCCAGCCGCTTGTCGCTCGTGTCATCGGGATAAACCACTTCGAACTCTTTTTCGTCCCCAGCATTTGCCCCGCGCAGATTTTCAGTAAACTCCGGCACGGTGTTCTTGCCGCCGATTTCGATGAGGATCTCGTCCATGTGCACGGGTTGGGACGTGTCGTCGTCCACTTTCGGCTTGCCGTCCATCGAGGCCTGCGCGAAGTCGCCGTCGGCTAGCGGACGTCCTTCGACCGAAGTGAACGTGGCATGCTGCTCGCGCACGCTGTTCAGCGCGTCTTCGACTTCCTCATCCTTTACGACAATCTCCGGATGGTCGGCTCGCAGCTCCTTGTAACCTTCGACCACGATGTCGGGCATGATCTCGAAGCTGGCCTTGAAGCGCAGCGGTTCGCCGTCATGTATGTGCAGGTCGGTCACCTGGGGCTGTGACACCGGAATCAATCCTTGCTTTTCAGCTTCTTTGCGAAAGTAGCGCGGCACCAGCGCCTCGACCACATCGCTCTTCAGATCTTCCTTGAAGCGCTGCTTGATGATGGAAGCGGGTACGTGCCCGGAGCGGAAGCCCGGCAGCCGCGCGACCTTCTGATATTTCTGGACAATCACTTCCATTTCGCGAGCCACGTCCGCGGCCGGAATTTCGACCGAGATCTCGCGCTTGACGCCATCCTGTTTGGTGTCGTTCTTGACGTCGTTCTTCGTACCGGCTGTTTCTGTGGGACTCACGCGCAACCTTTCGACTTGCTTGATCGAGACGTTTCTGCGGTCCCCGACCTTAAGGACCAATCCTGTTCACATGCCGTTAATCTTGAGTGTAAAGACTTAGGGAGAGTAGCGTCAAACGGGGAACGGGGTCGGATATGGCGACGGGAAAAACGGCTCCACCTCCACTCACCACTGAACTGGTCTTGACTTGGCCGGGGCCCGCCCGCGCGCGCGAAGGGCAGGGCTCGCAGGAAGGTGGGCAAGAAAATGGCAGGAACGCGGGAGCAACCGGGGTCAATGAGTTCTATAAAAAGGGATGTCAAGGAAAAACTTCTCCCTCGACCGGAGGTCGAGAAGATTTTAGTCTCGAGATCCAGCCCACTGTCCGTAAGTGCCCATCGATTGCGCTCGAAGGGTTTTGCTCTGGCTTGTCTGCCCTTCCTGTGGGTTTCATCTTTCGGTGATGACGACGCCAATCGAGTCTTGAGACAGGGCAAGCGAAACTGGTCTTGGAGTGTCAACCATGGTTCTATCGGAGGCTCGTGGCCTATCGCTATTTCTGGTTATCCGAGGAGGCATAACGTGTAATGGGTGACTCGGTGCCGAGGCACACAGGGCCGATCTCATTGACTGATACTCACCTCGAACCGAGCGTCTCGAGAACCCGACCGACCACCACCAGAGAGAATCACCGGAGATGGAAAGGCCTCTTACCAGAGACGCTCAAGCGGCTTGCCGATGCAATTGTTTGGCGTCGAAACTGACTCCTTTCTTCCAAATCGTTAAGGTGATCGCGGCAATCTTTCTGGCCAGGGTGAGACGCGCCATCGTCGGCCGCATCCCTTTTTCAAGCAGCGCCCCATAGAAATCGTACAACGGCCCAGGGTGAGTACTCGCAGATAGAGCAGCGCCCTTGAACAGATTCTTCAGATCATGATTATGGTTGCCATTCAGACCGCGCACGGTGATGCGCTCCCGATTTCGTTGTACCTTCCCTCTCACATAGCGGTACTCGCCGCTGTCGTGCGTCTCAACCGCAAAACCACTGTAAGCCCATAGTTGGCGCTTGGTGCGGAAACGGTGAGGTGTCTGCAGCAACGCCACTAGCATGGCCGCTCGGATCGGGCCGATGGCAGGAATCTGGCCCAGTAACTTCACAGCAGAATGCTTCCGGCTCTCGCTCAGTAGATCCCGCCGCGCTTCTTGTCGTACCGGTTGCAGCAGATCCAGTTGCTGATAGAAACGTTCTGCCCGCAGGCGAACCCCGGGCTGCGGGATCTTGGCCAACCACTCTGCCCGATATCGCGGGGCATACACGGTTGTACCGCTACACGGAATGGCCCAGCTTCGATAGAGAGCTTTGATCCGGGTCATGACTCGGCTGACATCTTGGGTGAGCGTTAGATAGCTGCGACCCAGTTCCTTTAACGTTCGCACCCCGTGCTCGCCGTGGTACACCGGATGGAGCTGGTTGCCGCGCAACAACTCCGCCAGCTTCCGCGCATCAATCCGGTCACTCTTGCTGCCGTCTTTCAGCAGCGCGTTCTTTCGCGGATCGCAGACCACAAGACGGGTGACGCGAGGTTTCAGCAGGTCATGCAACCAGGCGGCGGAAGTTCCTTCTTCAAAAGTCACCGATAGACTTCCGCGTAGCCCATCGAGGAACTCTAGAATCGTGACTGCTTTCGTCTCCAGGATGCATTCCATGATCAGCTTGCCCGAGCTGTCCATGACGGCAACCGAGATCGTTGCCTGGTGAACGTCCATGCCAATATACTTTTCTTGCTTCATGACGGCGCTCCTTTTGCTAAGTGTGATCCGAACAATCACAACCTACCGCAAAGTGGGCGCCTTTTTATATTGCGTGAAATGGCCTTCCATGAGAAGGCCGGTCGGAGTCAAGTGGTTTCTTCACTGGCTTCGCTGCACAAGGTTTTGTTTTCCCGCCGAGTGGCCGCTGTCGCCATGCTTCCATCCGCACTCTCGAGGAGCGATTGGTTTCGCTCGGTGCATGTTGGGCGTTCTCGTTTCAGCCGGTGCTGCCATCTGTTTGGCGCCCTTAGTTCCGCTCTTTTCAGAGTCGAACCTGGGCCAGGCCATTAACGCAGTCACCGAAACTCGGCTTGAGGCTTTTGTTTTTCCCTTCCTAAGAATGTTTTGACTTTATGCTGCTGTCGGCATCGTCATTCGACTGCTGTTGTGCAACGGTTCGTATACTTCTCCACTCACCCACAGGTGATGCAGTAACACCGCCAGTTTTCTCGCGGTCGCCACGATGGCTCGCTTCTTCCCGCTTCTTCCGCCGCGCTCGGCCAGCTTCAGGCCCCAACGTCTGAGATCGCAGTCGATGCCGAATGGTCCCAGAATGTGCTGGGCGCCCTGCACCAGCAACGTGCGCAGATACGGATCGCCTTCCTTGCTGATATGCATCTGCGGCTCGCTCTGCCCCGAGTTCCTTCGTCCCGGCTGCAGCCCCAGATAGCCGCCCACGTCCCGGCTCTTGCCGAAGCGATGCGGATCTTCCAACGTCAGCAAGAACGTCAATGCGATCAGCGTGCCTACGCCTTTGATCTGCTTCAGCAATGCTGTCTGTGGATAGCTCTGCTGGGCCAGATTCTCGATGCGCTCGTTGTACTCGCGAATCTGCTCACTGACGGATTCGATGCACGCGAGCAAGGGCTCGAGTGCAGCTTGCAGCTCTGGACTCAACCTTTCCGCTTTCTCCGGATTCATATTGCGCACGTTGCAGCCGCGCAATCTCTCGCCATAGCTCTTGGCCAGTCCGCGAGCGCTGTTGACCAGCCCGGTGCGCGCCCGCACCAGTCCAGCGCGTGCCCGAATCACCGTCAGATCGGCTTGTGCCTGCGCACTACGGTGCTTCACCGGATACAACAACTCGGGATCGATCCGGGCCAAGCGCGCCAGCGTCTGCGCATCCATGCGGTCGTCTTTCTTGCGGCTCTCCCCGATCAGCCGCACCTTGCGCGCATTCGCCACGATCACTTCGTGTCCCAGCCCCTGGTGACAATGGAAATCTGGGCACCGGGAGAACGGCCGAATTCCGGAGCGAAGGAAGAGGTCTGAATGCGAAACTCCTGCATCGCATCTACCGAAAGCAGGCCATTGGTCCCACCGCCCGAGGTAAGTGCAGGCAGCGTGCCGCCATAAGTTACTCCCGATGAGTTCAAGCCGGTGTTCGTCCCAAAGTTGGCGCTTACGCCGTCAACGGTGTAGTAGTTCGCATCCGTCCGCTGTCCGTTCACGCTAAACTGCCCGTTGCTCTCGGGCGTAATAACCACTCCTGGCGTCATCTCGATCAGCGACTGGAAGCTGCGACCATTCAGCGGCATGTTTTGCACGAACTGCTGGTCCACCAAGGTACTGACTACAGCCGAATCAGTTTGCAATAGCGGCTCTGTGGCCAAAACGACGGACGTCTCCGACACGGAACCGATGGCGAGCGTGAAATTCTCGTTGACTGCATCCTGCACATAGAGTTGCAGGCTAGGCTGGACAACAGTGCGGAAGCCTTCCTTCTGGACGCTCAGCCGGTAGGTGGCCGGACGCAGGTCTGGTATGACATAAATCCCATCCTCGTTGGTGATGGCGACGATCGAGACGTTGGTCTCGATGTTCGTGATCTTGCATTCAGCCCCAACGATGACAGCGTCGGTCGGATCGGTTACTCTGCCAGAAATTCGCGCGCTTTCCGTTTGCGTGAACGCCACTGTCGCGGCCAGAAGAAAAATCAGGACAACCACAGGGCACTTCATCACCACTCTCCGCTTAGTGCGTGACAGGGCGCAATTCGTTTCGCTCTTTGCCTCAGCGCAAGGAAGAATAGCCTTGTAGGTGGGTCTGATTCAAGGCGCTAAGAACGGTGGCGCTGTCTTAAATTCGTTTGACAAGATACCACCAGGACGGGTGCAGAGGGTTCCTGGGGACCACTGTCGGAAGCGACAGTAGACAAAAATCTGGATCGCGGGAAGAAGTGTTTGGATTCCCGCCTGTTATTGAGAAGCGACTCACGCCGGGTGGGGCGATTTTCCTCGTCGATCAGAGTCTGTCGGTGCAATAGTGCTCATTCTTGTACGGCGATTCCGCATCAAGTTTCAAAATGCACCACTACCCCGGTTGCGGAGAGGCTGATCTGAATCTAATATCGTTCGGGTGAAATGTTTTTTCAACAGGTCATCGCTACAGCGATGAGCAGAAATCATAAAGAGAAGAACTGGGGACACGCTAACGGGCGCACGGGATGATGCATCGGAACAGGGTTGCTATTGGAGTCGCGCACGACAAGTTGGTGTCCGGCCGACGGGTCGAGGTTTTGTCGGGTTGGTTCGCGCAACTGCTTCCAAACAGAATGCGAGTGCTGGATGTTGGGTGCGGCGACGGCCTAGTCTCTGCGATCTTGTTGTCCCAGAGACCCGACCTCAGCGTCCAAGGCATCGATGTACTACGCCGGAGTCACACCCACATTCCAGTTGAGATGTTCGACGGCCACCGAATTCCTTTCGATAGTGCATCGTTCGATGTTGTGCTGTTTTCGGACGTTCTGCATCACACAGAGGAGCCAACGGTTTTGCTGAAAGAGGCGCGGCGGGTAGCCGCCCGTTACGTGCTCATCAAAGACCACTACCGCAAGGGAATAGCCGCGTATACACGATTGCGGTTTATGGATTGGGTTGGCAACGCGAGATTTGGCGTAGCGCTGCCATACAATTACTGGACCGAAAAACAATGGCACGCCGCCTGGCATGAAACCGGACTTCAGGCTGAACGCCTCATAACTGCGCTAGGTCTTTACCCCGGTCCGGCTGATTGGGTGTTCGGCGCGAGGCTCCACTTCGTGGCTCTTACGAAGGTGGCTTGATCAAGAACCTTTTCTCACCAGCCCTATCGTCGCCTCAGGCCCAATACGCTCATGAAAAAACTCGCAAACACAGTCTGCACTCCCAGTGTAAGGAGTAACGCCGCCGGGATCACGAGGCGCATCGTTTGGGAGTAGTCCAGCGCCCCAAAGTGCTGGTTCTGCCACCTGCCCACAGCGTAGACAGATGTTGCCAGGCCTGAGATCGTTAATAGCGTCCCGACCAAGAGGCCGATCTCAAGTGTGACGTAACTGAAGAGCCCGTCAAGTACAGGGTCAGGAGGATGCAAACCCTCCGAGATGGCAAAAACCTTGGTGAAGACCGCAAAAGCTATGGCTTGAGACCCCAGAAGCACGGCGACCGCTGCGTATACCAACGTGTGCACATCGAAGGTGACGGAACCTACTGTGCGCGGTAACGGCAACAGCCACAAACCAGCCAAAGTTCCCACCAGCATCAGTGCCAGACCGGGGTACAAGAACAGCCATCGCGGACTATAGAGCAGAAAAAAACGCAGCGTACGCCAGCCATCGCGCCAGGTTCGCAGATGGGGAGGCCGACTGCGTCCATCGGGTGAGAGCGTCGTCGGTACCTCGGCAATCTGGAGTTTGAGCAGTGTTGCCTTCACCACCATCTCTGTGGCGAACTCCATGCCGGTCGTACGTAATCCCATTTTTTCGTACGCGGCTTTGCGGAAACCACGAATCCCGCAATAGAAGTCGCCCACGGGGCTATGGAAGAATAGACGACCGATTTTCGTCAATATTGGGTTACCGAAATACCTGTGCAACCTTGGCATTGCCTTGCGCTGGATACCCCCTCGAAACCGGTTACCCATGACCAGGTCCGCCCCTTCTCGCAGCTTATCCACAAAGCGTGGGATATGCCCGAAATCGTAGCTCTCATCGGCGTCCCCCATGACGATGAACCGGCCGACCGCAGCCGCGATCCCGCCCATCAGCGCATTCCCATATCCACGCGCGGCAACCTGAACCACTATTGCTCCGAGTCGTTCCGCAATAGCGACAGAGCCGTCGGTGCTGCCGTTGTCTGCAACGATAATCTCCCCAGAGATGCTGGCGTCACGTAGTGCGCGCTGTGCCCTGAGAATGCAGGCCTCCAGTGTCTCCGCCTCATTTAGACATGGCATCACGACAGATAATTCGACGGGTGCAGCCTCCTGCCGTGCAAGTGGCGCAGGCAAAATCGAATCTATTGATACTGATGCCATTTGTTCTTTTCTGTCTCGATACGTGCGCTGAAATACGACTGAGACATCATCAGATGCAATGTGGCCAAAATGAAAATATTAGCGGAGGTCTCGTCCCGGTGTCGATATGCAAACGCTATTTATGTTTCTGACTTGGGGCACATGATAAGCTTCGGGGCATCTCGGGAACGGCGTGCACGCATGGTCATGCCGTCCGGAGCCGTTCTGTTCGCCGCATAAGTGTCACCTTCGCTCGTCGTAAATTTCACCGGAGCCTTTCCTGTGCAACAGAGTCAAAAAATGATGCTCCCTCTTTTTAACAGATTTCGTTTAGAACGCGCCCTCGTTTTAGTCACGGTATTTCTTGGATTAGTTCACTCCTGGATGGGTCGTTACTCGATGAACCCGGATGGGATCTCGTATCTGGATGTAGGTGAGTCTTTCTTTCGTCGAGATTGGACAAATGCTGTAAACGCATATTGGAGCCCTCTATATCCCTGGGTACTCGGCACTGTTCTTGGAATCGTCAATCCTTCGCCCAGGTGGGAATTTCCGCTAGTCCACATCGTAAACTTTGCAATTTTTCTGATCGCTTTGCTGGCCTTTCGTTTTTTTCTGCAAGCGTTATTGGTACGCCGCCGTGAGGGAATTTTGAGCGCTAAGCCTGGCGATGGAGATCCTTTGCCGGAGTGGGCTCTGCTCCTCGTAGCATATCCGGTTTTCTGGTGGACCGCTTTGGAGTTGGAAACCTTATATGACGTTTCTCCCGATCTGGCTGTGATGGCTTGTCTTTGCTTTGCGGTAGGCATGTTGTTGTCGTTGCGGCCGGGTGACACCCTGTGGAAGTTTGCCTTACTAGGTTTGATCATCGGCGTTGGATATTGGACAAAGGCAATATTGTTCCCACTCGGTATTGTCATCCTAGTAGCGGGCTTTTTGTACAGACGAACAGACAAGACTTGGCGACGCGGCATGGTTATCGCGAGCGTGGTTTTCCTGTCAAGCTCATTACCCCTGATTTTGCTGCTTTCTCAACAGAAGGGACGCCTCACGTTCGGGGATTCCGGGAAGCTGAACTACGCGTGGGGTGTTTATCCCCAAGTGTTCTACCGCAACTGGCAGGGCGAATCCGGAAGCGGGATACCCGTGCACCCCACACGTCAGTCCATGCGGCATCCTCCAGTGTTCGAGTTCGATGGCCCGGTAGTGGGCACGTATCCACCCTGGACTGATCCGTCGTACTGGAATGAAGGGGTCCAAGGACGCTTCCGCTTGAAAGCCCAAACGCAAGTGCTCGCTGTCAACCTGGCAAGCGAGGCACGGTTGCTTGTCCGATCACAGCCCGGTCTTCTGGTGGGGATCATCGTCCTTGCTGCGCTCAGCGGACGTCGATGGTGGAAAAGCTTGCGAGAGCTGTGGCCATTGATCTCTGTGTCGGGAATAGGCATGGCAGTGTACCTCCCGATCCTGGTAAATGATCGCTATCTCGGCGGTTTCTTGCTTATATTTTTCACACTGTTGCTTGCGGCTGCTCAATGTGGCCCGGAAGATCAGAGGAGCGTGACCTATCTCTCACTCGCAGTATTCGTCGTGATGGCGCTTGGTACTCTAGACTACGCCGCTCGGATCGTTACGAATCGCCTCTCGATTCCGGGAGTTGGCCCGAATTCAACGCTGCAGGATGTGCTGGCCGCTGAGCAATTGTGGCGAATGGGGATCCAGCCTGGAGATAGGATTGCCGTCATCGCCGATGGCACCGGCGCGTTCTGGGCGCGTTTGGCGAAGCTGCGAATTGTGGCTGAAATAATGGATACTAATCACGGCACTAGAGAATTTTGGACTGCTTCAGAAGACCAGCGACGAGAGGTGTACAGAGTCTTTGCGCAGGCGGGCGCGAAACTGGTCGTGACTTCGTGTCCGGTCTGTCCACCGGGAATTCCCGAGGGCTGGCAACGCATCGAGGGAACCCCGTACTGCCTGCTCTCCCTCCATAGGCCGTGAGGATTTTTCTATTCTCTAGGCGTCTGCGTGAAATCGCTAAAGCGTAATGGGCTGTCCAGGCCCCCCGCGCGGGCGGGCGGGGGCCAGGTCAACCCAGGCGGGGGGCGACAATTCGTCCCTCACGGTATAACCCCGTCAAACCGCCAGGGGATAGGAGGTAGGAGGTTTCGCCCGAAGCTCGTTGCATGAGTTGAATCAATTCCTTTGCTTCGGAGCGGCGCGTCGGATCGGCCAGGGCCTCGATGTAAGCACCCACGCTCAAAGTCGTAGCCTTGGTTTTGTTCTCTGGCATTTCGGCCTCCGTTTCAAGACGGAAGGCTAGCATAGGTGTGCGGCCTGCAACAGCCGCAACTTCGAATGACTGTCGATAAATCCCGATAACGCTCATCCTATGAGAGAGGATGTCAAGCAAAAACACTTCTCCACTTCTCTCCGTGAGACCTCGAATCGTTGCTTGCATCCAGGCCCTTCTTCTTGGTGGAGAGGATTTTGGGTTCTAACGCCTGGAGCGCACACAGAGTACAGGGATTGACCCCGGTCAGCCAGCCCGCAAAAAACCCAATGAGTGAAGTGTTTTGACGTTACATCCCAGAGTTCGCTCTTCGCTCAATGCTTCTTCCACATTGCAAACGCCTTTTGCATGCGCGGATCGGTAAAGAGTTTCACGCAAACCTCGCGCTCGACCGGCCCAGCCACCACACATTGCAGGTCGGTCCGCCGGGCTACCTCTTTCGCCGGGATCGTAATCTGTGAAACGAACCGGCCGGCATCGGCAATCGTGGCACCGAAGACCAGCCGGTCCAGGCCCGACCAGAGAGCGCAGGCCATGCACATCGCACACGGCTCGCACGTCGAATACAGGGTGTAGCCCTTGAGGGATCCCGAGCCCAGCTTTGCGCAAGCGAGTCGAATTGTCAGGGTTTCGGCATGCGCGCTGGGATCGTGGTCGGGGCCCACGCGATTCACCGCGCGCATCAGCCGCTCACCGGTAGCCGTGCTCACAATGTCTGCGCCGAACGGGACCGGATGATCCGTGCTCAGCGTCTCCGCCGTGAAGGCGGCCACGGATCGCATCCGCTCGCCGTCAATTGCGCTCACGCCATCCGCAGCCAACCCGTGTGTGGCCAGAATCCCTGTGCTGAAGGACGCCGCGCCAGCCTGTACCAGAAAACTCCGCCGATTTACACTCATGCGCTCGTCTCGATAGCGGCCATGCAGAAATCATACAACCGGGCGAGTCCGCTTCAGGCGCTGGACCTCAGCCCTTGCCGATTCTGCCGCAGAAAAACTATTTGGACTGGCTCGCCGCCGCTCCCGCCGAATCCGTCCACACGAAGCCATGCGCTACATCACTGCTATCGATGAAGTACCCGGCGACTTCGCCCTTCGCATTGATACCTGCAGCAACGGTAGTGATCGATGCCGGGAAAAGAACGCGTCTGAAGAACTCGATTCCGGTAAACTAAAGCCAACAATTCCTGAAAACGCCTCGCGGTTATGAGGAGCCTCCTGCGGACAATCAGACTAGAACCGTCAAACAATGACGGTCAAACGATCCGTCGGCGGCTTGCAATAACCCCGCCTGAGGATTAGCGCCGTCTGGGCACCCCGACAACGAACAAAAGCGATAAAGGGCAGTGTGTTTACCCGCTGGAGTGATTTCGAAGACCGTACCAGAGTTATTGGTACCGCCGACCTCTGTCGTCCCGTAGAGATTCCCGTTGGTCGCTTGTATCAGTCCCCCATTAGGGCTGGCGCCGTCACTGCAGTCCGCTTGAGCGCAAAAACTGTAAAGCGTGACTAGCTTGCCCGCAGGGCTCATTTCGAACACTGTGCCTACGTCGACGCCGCCAGCCAGCGTCGTCCCGTAAAAGTTTCCGTTGGTTCCTTGCACGAAAGCAGCATAGCTAGCGTCCCTTCCATTAGTGTCGAAACTTGCCAAGGTAGTGAGCTGTGCGAACGCGGAAATCGTCACCACGCAAAACAGAAGAACGATGCAGGCTATTCGCTTCGTCGTTTGACTCCCCCGTCCTGAGAGCCACGATTGTGCTTCGGGGCGGGACGGCCGTCAAGATGCAGGGTTCGGCAATAATATACTTGACTCAGGACGATGATTTTGCTATCTTCGGGTCATGGCACACGAACCCAAGACCCTTCAACAGGCTATCGCGTACTTCGCCGATTCTGATCGCTGCTTTGAATTCCTGAAAGCACGCATCTTCCCAGATGGACCGATCTGCCCCAAGTGCCAGTCGAAAGAGGTTCGCTTCATCGCCACTCGCCGCCTCTGGGAGTGCAAGACTAACCATCCCAAGCGCCAGTTCTCCATCAAAGTTGGAACCATCTTTGAGGAATCGCCGATCCCGCTGGACAAGTGGCTCACCGCCATCTGGATGATTGCTAATTGCAAGAACGGCGTGAGTAGCTACGAGATTCACCGTGCCATCGGGGTCACTCAGAAATCCGCGTGGTTCATGCTCCATCGCATCCGTGTCGCTCTCCGCACTGGCAGCTTTTCCAAGATCGGCGGCGAAGGTAGTGAAGTCGAAGTAGACGAAACCTTTGTCGGCGGAAAAATGAAGAACATGCACAAGGAAAAGCAGGCCCGCGTTCGTGCGCTCAACGTCTACGGCACAGCAGCGGGAGTCATTGGAAAAACTGTAGTCATGGGAATGCTAGATCGCAACGCACGCCAGATTCGCGCTCAGGTTGTGCCGAACGTCGAACGCCTGACACTGCAAAACGCAGTGCTCAATACCGTCGAGCATGGCACTAATGTCTACACCGATCAGGCTCCCGCGTATCGGCGCTTGAATCAGACCTATGTGCATGAAGTTGTGAACCATGCCGAAACCTACGTCCGTGGCCGCGTTCACACCAACGGACTCGAAAACTTCTGGAGCCTGTTCAAGCGAAACCTTGCCGGAACTTATGTTTGTGTTGAGCCGTTCCATTTGGAGCGCTACGTGGATGAGCAAGTGTTCCGTTACAACAATCGCGGCACCAAAGAGAATCCGTTGAATGACGCGGATCGCTTCGATGCCGTGCTGAGAAATCTAGTGGGCAAGCGCCTTACCTATAAAGAACTCACTGGGAAGGAGGGAGAAACGACGCCGTTCTAGTCGGCATCGGAAACGTCGCGGTAGGCGTGTCGGCGCGTTGCGCGATCCCTAGGCGCTTTCGTTCGTTTCTTCTCCGCGTCCAGTTCCGCTTTGATTTTCGAGTGCGGAACTAAAAGCAGTTTGTCGAGCAAGTTTGTAAATTTTCCGAATTCACCCCGCTCATTCTTGGCGGGAGCGGCGGGGCGAATTGGCTTTTGTGACATGACAGGAAAAGTGTGCCTTGTCGTATTCCGAAAGTCAATTCGCAGCTGATCCCGGGTCTCTTAACTGGGTGTCCCTTCTCTCGGGTCTGTCGGCAATACGGCGCGAAAGGCGGCTTTTGGCGATGGTTCAAGCCTTTGTAGATGAAAGCGGCGGCAAGGGGCAAGGAACCGTCTTTGTTTTTTCCGCACTGTTGTCGGCTTTGACTCATTGGACCGATTTCACCGCCAGATGGCAGGCCTGTTTGGATGAATCCCCGAAGATTTCCTATTTCAAAATGAAAGAGGCCGTCTCGCGCGAGGGCCCATTTTACGGATTCAGCATTCGCGAAAGGGATCAAAAACTAGAAAAACTGTGCCGAATCATCGCAACAAGCGGATTGGTGGAGCAACATACAATCGTAAAACTTGACGATTTTAGCGATACCCTCGGCAAGCATTCCGCAAAGCCAATGACCGATCCGTACTTTTACCCGTTCCAGATGACGATCATGGCGATTGCCTACGAATTGTACGAGGTAGACGCGCACAGGGAGCCCTTTGAAATCTTCTTCGACGAAAACGTAATATTCGGCCCCCGCGCAAAAGCGTGGTATCCCGTTGTTCGAGCAACCATCGAGCCCCACATTCGCGCCATCATGCCCGTTGAGCCTTTCTTTAGGTCCGATCTTGAAGTATTGCCATTGCAAGCCGCCGATCTCACTGCGTGGTTGCATCGGCGTGGAAACAACGAAGGCTTAGGCGAGTTCTCCTGGATTCCGGGAGCGTTGCGTGGGCTGGTTCCATCGCAAAACTCGAATCGTCTCACAAGGGAGCGCATGGAGGGCATTGTCGGCATGTCCTGTGATCTGCCGCCGGAACAGAAAGCGATAGCGCATGAAGTCATCGAAGCCTACAAACAAACGTTCAACGATGAATGGCCTCCGCGAAAACGGCGAAAGCGAAATAAATAGGTCGCGGCGCAAACCTCCTGCCCTGTCACGGCTGCTCAATCGTACCACTGAGTCAACTATATTATTGCCCAGGGTTCTGCAAAGCGCCTTAATTCCGGCGGACCTCAGACGTCAGAGACCCTTTGGGAGGTGCGAGGCCTGAGGTCCGCTCTGCTTATGAAGCGTTCTCCAGGCCCTCAATCTCGCGCTTGGCCCGTTCCAGAATCTCGCGAATCTTCGCGATCTTCGCGGAATCGTGCGAGCCGCGAGTGGCCGCCTTCAGCGCCGTCTTCATCAGCTCGGCCGCGGGACGCATCATCTCCGCTCCCTCCATGCCCATCCACGGGGCCCAGTCTCCAGCCTGCTGGGCGCGCTGCCAGATCTTCTTCACCGTCTCGGCTTCGCGCTGCAGCTCCGCCTTGCCGGCATCAGTCAGCGAATATGTCCGCTTCCCGGCCGCCGTGTCAGAAGTCACCAGGCCCTCATCTTCGATTTGCTGAAGCGCCGGGTAAATCGCTCCCGCGCTCGCTTTGTAGATGCCGCCCGACTTCGTTTCCAGTTCCTTCATCAACTCGTAGCCGTGCTTCGGGCCGCCTTCCAGCATTGAGAGCAGCGCCAGGCGAATTTCGCCCGGACCAAAAAACCGGCCCCAACGACCTCCTCGGCCACCCCAAGGAAATCCGCCGCCCATAAACGGCGTGGCAAATCCGCCACGCCACCAACTTCCACATCTTCCATGCATATTCGTTACTCCTTCAGATTCTGATTCAAAAGACCGCAGTTTCACCGGTGTTCCGCTAAGGCGAGCCGCACTTCGAAATTTCACTCTGCCTGTGAGCTCATCCAGCAAGACTCGGTCGGTATAACTGTCGATCAGTCTTTATGTATATCGATAGATATAACTATTGTCAACTAAAATCGCGCCGATCCGCCCCTCACCTGAACGGATCCGAGCACTCATTTACAATCCGTTGGCATGTTCTATCGTTCCGATAATCGCTCGCTCGACCAACTTCGCCCCGTCGTCCTCACCCCGGAATTCATCACGACTGCGGAGGGTTCCGTCCTGATTGAAGTGGGCAATACCCGTGTCATCTGCACTGCCTCGATCGAAGAAACTGTCCCGAGTTTCATGCGCAATAGCGGCAAAGGCTGGATCTCCAGCGAGTACAGCATGCTGCCGCGTGCGACTCTGACCCGATCGACGCGCGAAGTCTCCAAAGGCCGGCAGAGCGGACGCACCCACGAAATTCAGCGCCTGATCGGCCGCAGCCTGCGCGCGGTCACCGATCTGGCGCGTCTCGGCGAACGCACCATCTGGATCGACTGCGACGTCATTCAGGCCGACGGCGGCACGCGCACGGCATCCATCACCGGCGCATTCGTGGCCTTGGGCCTGGCGCTGGAGAAGTTGGTCGACGCAGGAACCCTGACTTCAGTTCCGCTTAAGGATTTTGTCGCCGCCGTGAGCGTGGGAATTGTGGACGGAGAAATCCTGCTCGATCTCGCCTATGAAGAAGATTCGCGCGCCGACGTCGACATGAACTTCGTCATGACCGCCGGCAACAAGTTGGTGGAAGTCCAGGCGACCGCCGAACACCAGGTGTTCGACGACGCGCAATTGGCCAAGATGATCGCCTTCGCGAAGCAGGGCGTGCAGTCGCTGATCGCCAAACAGCAAGCTGTGCTGAAGGCGCTTGGCCCAAGGCAGTAGGAGTGCAACACCTTGTTAATGAGTGCTATCGGGGATATTTCACGAGTTAACTTCCCAAATCGCCGATACTCATGAGACCATCACCGCATCGCTCTTACCGCCAGGAGTGAGTCATGCACACTCTGCTTCAAGATCTCCGCTACTCCGCCCGTCAACTCATCAAGAGTCGAGGATTCACGCTAACGGCAGTGCTCTCTCTCGCCCTCGGCATTGGAGCAGCGACCGCTGTGTTCAGCGTGATTTACGCGGCGCTCGTGAATCCTTATCCCTACCCAGCGGCGGATCGAATTGTACGGCTTACAGTGGACAGCAAAGCAGGTTCCGGGGATCCCGTCGTCCTAAACGGTGCCGAGATTCAGACTTTGCGTCAATCCCCCGTCGTCGAGAGCGTTCTGACCATGGACTACAACGCGCTGATGCTGACCGGGCAAGATCTTCCGGAGAACGTCAACGCCGTAAGCCTGATCTCGAATGCTTTTCAGGATCTCGGCGTTCCCCCGCTGCTGGGACGCGGAATCTGGCCATCTGACGCAGTCGATGGCCAGGAGCCGCAACCTGTCGTACTGCTCTCTTACAAATTCTGGCGCAAACACTACTTATCCAACCCTGACGTATTGGGTTCCACGCTGCAACTGGATCACAAGAATTTTAAGATCGTGGGCGTCGCAGGCCCGCGATTCGTCTGGGGTGATGGAGACGTATATCTCCCGCTGAAGCTGATACGCGATCCGGGGCGCACCTCAGTCATCAATTTGCTCCTGCGGCCCGGCGTCAGCCCGGCCGCGGCCGACGCCGCGCTTCAGCCGCTCGTGGAACAGTTCGCCAGCTACATGCCGAACGATTTTCCCGACGTCTTCAAGGTTCATGTGCAAGGACTGAACGACTGGGTCGTCAGCTCCTTGGGGGGAACGATGTACTTGCTCTTTGGCGCGGTGATGTTACTGCTCGCGATCGGATGCGGGAACGTCTCAATTCTGTTGCTGGCGAGGGGCACGGCCCGGCAGCACGAATTGGCGGTGAGGACCGCAATCGGCGCGGGCCGCCTTCGCATCATTCGTCAGTTGCTCACCGACTCGCTGCTTCTCGCAGCCACTGGAGCGGCACTCGGCGTTCTGACTTCTTACGGCGCTCTGGCGGTGATTCAAAGTCTGCTGCCACGATCTTCGTTTGCTTCCGAGGTCTCGATTGGCATCAACCTGCCTGTGCTCGTTTTCAGCGTCACGGTAGCACTGGGAACCGGCGTGCTGTTCGGGCTTTGGCCGGCGCTGCAACTTTCGCGGACGCAGATCGGCCAAATCATGCAGTCCGGCACGCGTCGCGTAGCCGGCAGCGTCCGGGGACGCAGAACCCACAGCATCCTGATCGCCGCGCAAGTGGCGCTGACATTGTTGTTGCTGGCAGCTGCGGGATCTTCCATGAAGGGGTTCGCCCAGTTGATCCATCAGCCCCTCGGTTTCGATCCGCACAATGTGATGGCGATCGGCATTCCTTTACGCGAGGACTCCTATCGCACATGGCCCGCGCGTGTCGCCTATTTTGAGCAGTTGCGCGGGAAAGTCGCCGAAACGTCCGGTGTGACGACGGCGGCGATTTCCACCGATGCGACGCCGCCACGCAATGGATGGATCATGGGGTTTGAGATTCTGGGCAAACCGGTGGCGAACCCTCCAATGGGATCGATCAACCTGACTAGTCCCGACTACTTTTCGGTCCTGCGCATTCCTCTGCTGCAAGGGCGTATCTGGAGCGACGCCGAGAATTCCAGGGGCGCCCACGTAGCCGTCATCAACCGCACCCTCGCGCAGCGCTACTTTCCCAATGGCGACGCCATCGGGCACTCGGTAAAAATGCCGGGTCTCGAAGGCAACCCGGCCACAGTGTTGTCACCGCCGCTTATTGGCAGTTCCTGGTTACAGATTGTCGGCATCGTCGACGACGCGCGCAATGACGGTCTGCGAACCGCCGCCAGACCGGCCGTCTTCGTGCCCTATACGTTCAGCATGGGGGAGAGCACGGAGATTCTGGTTCGCTCCGAGATCCCACCCTTGACGCTCCTCCATACCGTGTGCGAGCAGTTGCGGGAAATTAACCCGGATCAGCCCACCTTCGCCGGTGATCTCGAAACTCGCCTCACCTATGAACCCGAGTGGCAGCAGGAACATATCGCAGCGTGGATCTTCGGCGCCTTTGCGTGGCTCGCCCTCGCCCTCGCCGCCATCGGACTGCACAGTGTGGCGTCCTACACAGTGGCACAACGGACCAATGAGTTTGGAATTCGTCTCGCACTGGGAGCACAACGCGGAGATCTGCTGCGAATCGTGTTCAGGTCGGCCTTGGGAAGCATGGGTGCTGGAATCGTCGCAGGCGTCGCCCTTTCGCTGGCCCTGAGCCAAATCATCACGAAGTGGGCACAAGGGAATGCGCGCGATCCAGTCATTCTCCTGGCCGGAACGATTATCCTGGGCTTGGTGTCTGCGTTGGCCTGCGCGATACCGGCGCGTCGCGCCTCTAAAGTCGATCCGATCATTGCTCTACGTTGCGAGTAGTCGCGCCGCCGGAACAAACTCTTCCGCCTATTTGCTCGCGGGCTCGTAGAGGGTTGATCGAGTCCAGTAGGTCTGGTCGTCCCAGTGGATGTGGTTGCGATCTGCGGTCACCGTTGCGCCGATCGATCGGGCGCCCCATTTGATGGTGAAATGCATCGCGGCATCGACATCGATGTGTCCGGTTGTGGTCGCCAGTTGTGCACACTCGATCTGCAGGTTGTTACCATGCTGGCGGATCGTGCAGGGCTCGGAGAGATTGCCCTGCGGGAACCATTTTCCAGAGAGATCCAGAGGGCGAGGATTCGAAGAACGATCGGAAGGGCCCGTATCGGCGGTGCCGCGAGCAGCGTCACAACGCTCCCAGTAGGTGCCGTTGGACCAATCGATCTGGATGCCGCTGGGATTGAGCGTCCCGGTCACATTTTGCCAGCCCGGAGCGACAATCTTCCCTTTCTCGTCCACTCTTCCGGTTGAGGCATCGCCGTTCTCGTTGGTCAGCGTGAGATAGGGCCCGCTGTCGGCGATCGAAGCGCGCATGCCATAAGTTCCTTGTCCACACCACTCCCCGAGAAATGCGACGGACTGCGTCGGATCGGAGGGAAACTGCTCGGCCATTGCGGCAGTTACGCTGCGTTGTAGATTGGCTTCGAACGCGGCGCGTTCGTTGGAGCGGGATGGGCGCGGAATCTCCGGTTCGGGAGGCGCGCCGCCCCACTGCCAGAAGCGCACCCAAGGCGCGTTGGCGACCAGCGCGGAGAGCTGGGCATCGGGGAAACGCTTCAGGTAAGGGACTGCCCATCCGATTTCGTTGCCGGAATAGGGCGGGGATGTGTTCTGCTGCACTCCGGTGCGCTTTGCGATGATCGCAGGATCCTGCATCGCGGTGAGATCGAACTTCACGAGACGATGAATGGCGCCATGATTCACGTTGTACATGTCGACGCCGTTGGCCTCGCCGAGTTCGGCCAAGATGATCAGCGGGGCCAAAGCGTACAACTGATAATGCAGTGCCATGCCGGCGCGGCTCATCTCGGCCGCCAGCGATCCGTCGGACTGGATCAATCCGACACCCTGGTAGTAGGTCGCGATGCCCCACAGGAACGTGTTCTGGTCGTTATCGGCGATGCCCTCAGCCGCGAGCGCAAGACCGGCCCAATAGAGGTGATTGTTGTAGGCGTCAGTCTTGGGATGTCCCTTGCCCTTGTCGAAGTAAGTTTGCACACGGTCGGCCAGGTGGCGAAACCACCGCTGAATTTCAGAGTCCTGCTGCGGAGCACCGGCGCCGCTGTTGCGCACCTTGAGATAGGGGATTGCGGTGCCGCTGAGCATCCAGTTCTGGACGTAGACATCCTGGAAATGCGGCATCTCGCCGGCCCAGGCATCGGCTTTCGCCGCCGCATCGAGAAGCGAGTAGACGCAGGCCGCGGCTGCCCTGCTTCCGTTGGAGAGGTAGGCGTCGGCAGCGAGTCCGACGGACTGTCCCAGGTGCGTGGGACCTTCGCTGGCTTTTTCGTAGGCCGCTTTCTTAGCGGGATCGATTACTGATGCATGCGAATCCGTGTAGTAGGGCTCAGCATCGAGGATTTTGGCAAACTTCGGGGGGGCGGGGCACTGATATTGAGAGGGAGCGTCGCTTGCAGCAATCGCGCGATCGTCCCAGGGCGAATGCAATTGTCCCGCTTGCGGAGTGGCCGGAGCGAGGAGCGTGAAGGCTAAGAGAATCGTCAGTCTGTGCATCGGGTGCTCGCCACGAATTCTGCACCGACTATGCAGTTTCGGCAAGGTCTACTCGTTTGTAGACAGGCCACCACACTCGTTTGGGCTCTCACTGCTCCTCGCCCCCACGCGACCAGACTGTCGGGCGCGTTAAGTAGCGTTAGCCCTCGAACAACCCAACCAGCAATTCATGTTTCCTCGCCGCAAATGGATTCACCACAGTGACGCCGCCCCATGTGAATCCTTCCTGCATATCCTCGGAGAGCAGCAATCTGCATCCGGCCGCGGACGCTGCCGAAAGGATGATCGCGTCCCAGATGCTCAGACCATGGTCTGCGGCAACGTCGAGGGCGGCTACTAGAATCGACGGCGAAGTTTCGATCGGAGCAAAAGTATCCTGCCAGCTAAGAATCGCTGCTCGCGCCCGTTTCGCGGGCCACGCCGCCTTCCCCACTAGAACCCGGTAGAGTTCTCCCAGAACTTGCACCGGTACGAGCGTGGAATCGGCGGGCAGCCTGTCAGTGATCTCGAGCGCGGCCTTTTTTCGGACCGGCCCATTCACGCCCTCGGCATAGGCAAGAATGTTAGTGTCGACAGCGAGTCTCACAAGGGCAACCTAGTCGTACAACTCGTCCCGCTTCCAGCGGCCAATATCGGTAACGGGCTGGGCCCGCAGCCGCTGCAACAGGGCAGCCTTGGCTTTGCTGTTCCGTTGTTCTGTCACTGGGGCAATGCGAGCTACCGGCCGGCCGTGGCTGGTCACCACGTAGCTCCGACCCTCTTTGACTTCCCGGAGGAGTTGGGAGAATTTGCGGTTCGCCTCGGCGGCTGAAATGGCTTTTTCCATACTCTTCACTCTTCACTCTACTCTTCACTCTTTCCAATGTAGTGATATTACGTACTTTTACAACTTGCTGTCAAGCTCCGTCCGAGTCCCGTTTTCGTGTCTCTCCCGAAACGAAACTCGCACCCCCGACCTTCGTTCCTCCATCCTCCCGCACAATCTTTACGCCCCACCTACGCGCAGTTACGGTGAACAGTCAGCCATGGAGAATCTTCGCAACGCCGACCCCAGCAACCCCGAACGCCGTCGCGAACCCCGCACCAAAGCCGACCTTGCCCTCACGGTTTGGGGAGTTGACGCCAACGGCGAGCGTTTTCTGCAGAAAGCTCAAGCCCGCGACATCAGCCTAAGTGGAGCCCTCCTGTTCGGGCTCGATACCGAACTCCGCTCCGGCGACGTAATCGGAATTCTTTACGCCGGTAAGAAGGCGCGCTACCGCGTGATCTGGGTCGGCCATAGTGCGCCCCCTCGCAAGGTACAGGCGGCCGTTCACCGCTTCGCGTCCGATGAATGTCCCTGGAGAGATCAGCTGGTGGAAGAGCCCGCAGGCGCAGCGGCCCTGGCCAGCGCCCCTATTCTGTGAGCCGTCGGCGGGCCACTGGATACGGTTCTAAGCCACCCACACCGTTTTTGCGTTGACGAATTCGCGGATGCCGATCGCTCCCAGCTCCCGCCCGTGCCCTGAAGCCTTTACTCCGCCGAAAGGAATCCGGGGATCGGAGGCGACCATCTTGTTGATGAACACCAGACCCGCTTCCAGTTCGTTGATGAACCGCTCCCGTTCCTGATCGTCGTTCGTCCAGGCGCTGGCGCCCAGGCCGAAGCGCACGTCGTTGGCGATGCGAATCGCCTCATCCTGATCCTTCACGCGAAAGATCGACGCCACTGGACCAAAGAATTCCTCACCATATGCCGGCGAGCCCTTCGGGATGTTGGTGAGCACAGTGGGCGCGTAGTAGTTCCCTTTCTGCTTCAGCGGATGCCCGCCGGTGAGCAGTTTCGCTCCTGCCTGCACGGTTTTCTGCACGTCGGCATCGAGCGTCATGACTGCATCAGCCGTGGCTAGCGGACCGAGCTCAGTGTTCTCGTCAAACGGATCGCCTATCCGTAGGCTCTCCATGCGCGCGACAAACTTCTTCTCAAACTCGGCAGCGATCGGTTCCGCCACAATGAAACGTTTGGCCGCAATGCAGGACTGCCCGTTGTTGAGGATGCGCGCTTCGACCCCCGTTTTCACCGCCAAATCCAGATCTGCCGAAGGCATCACGATAAACGGATCGCTCCCACCCAGTTCCAGCACAACTTTCTTGATCCGCTTGGCCGCTCCGATTCCCACCTGAATGCCGGCCTGTTCGCTGCCGGTCAGCGTCGCGGCCACCACACGCGGGTCATTCAATAGCGCGTCTACTTGCCCCGAGCCGATCAACAGAGTCTGAAACGCGCCCGCCGGAAAGCCGGCTTCCAGAAAGATCTGTTCGATCGCCAGCGCGCACTGGGGCACATTCGAGGAATGTTTGAGCAATCCAACGTTGCCCGCCATCAATGCCGGAGCGGCAAAACGCATCACCTGCCAGAAAGGAAAATTCCACGGCATCACGGCCAGGATCGGCCCAATCGGAAGATAACGAATGAAACTTTTTTTCGCTCCCGTCTCGACCACTTCGTCGGCCAGAAAGCGCTGGGTGTTCTCGGCATAGTAGCGGCAGGCCGTTGTGCACTTCACCGCTTCGGCCACGGCAGATTTGTAGGGCTTGCCCATTTCGAGCGTCATCAGGTGCGCTAACTTTTCCTTGTCGCGCTCCAGAATCTCGGCCGCTTTCAGCATGCGCTTCGCCCGGGCTGCGATCGGCGTCTTGCGTTCAGCTTTGAACGTGCTCACCGCAAGCTGCAGCTTCTTCTCGATCTCGGCTTCCGAGAGCGGCTGGAATGTTTTAACTACTTCGCCCGTGGCGGGATTAATGGTTGCAATAGCCATAATTGTGATCTCCCCAAATAAGTAACCCAATATAGCAAGAACCGTCTGTCATTCGTGGCAGCAAATCAGCTCAGCGTGCGGCCATGTACGATCTCACGTTGTCCAAAGCCCGACCGATGTCTATACTGCGTGCGTATACGAGGTGTTCCGTTGGCCACCGCCAAGGTATTCCGCTCCGGTAATAGCCAAGCAGTCCGGCTGCCCAAAGAGTTCCGTTTCAAGGCAAAAGAAGTCGAGGTGTTCCGCCGTGGCGATGAAGTGGTCCTGCGGGAAAAGCTCGCCAATCTGGCGCGCGCCTTCGATCTGCTTGCCTCCTTGCCTGACGACTTTGATCTGCCCGGCCGCGAGAAAAAAATGCCACAGAAGCGCAAGGGATTGTGACGGCCGTGGATTTCCTTTACTTGCTCGACACGAATATCTGCATCTACATTCGCAAGAAGAAGCCGGAGAAGCTGCAATGGCCGAATACCAGCATCTGACAGCGGACGAAATCCTCCACCTTGCCGAGGAACGGGACCATCTGACCGAAGAAGCGCGTCTGGCTCTCGACTGGGAACTTCAACGGGGAAAGCTCTCTCCGTCCGATGTTGACTCCTACAGAATCGAGCACGCGGCCTCCGAAAGAGCCGAGAACCTGAGAGTCGCGAGCAGACTCAGCGGAATCAGTTACATTTCACATGTGGGCGTCGGCAGGAAGTTCCTCGGCAAATCTAACCGCCGTCGAGATCCCAGCGGATTGTTCGAACAGTACGAGACTACACTTTGGTTTGTGGTTCTTTGGTTTCCTGTTTTCCCCATCGCAACCTGCACAGTCAGGAGCAAACTCGAGCGGTGGTTGGGCCTCTCCATTGCATCCAGCGAAGTTGCGATCGAGCGGCATCCCAGAAATTGGGAGCAGATCCTTCTGACGTGGGTAAAGGCTACGTTGGTCGTGCTCGCGCTTCGTTTGGGTTTCCTGTTGCTGCTACGGCACCCCGCGTGGTTACGGCATATTGGTTGATTAAGTCCCCCCGCTGGACCCGGGATTCATCGCCTAACTCAAGACCTAGAATCGTTTTTCCCTCCCCGTGGTTTACAATTATTTGGTTCCAATCACTCATTCCTATCCGCATAACATTTAGGAGGAATCTATGAAAATCACCCCTGGCAAACTTGCCGGTCTGAAGAAGGTCTCCAACGAACGCGGCATCATCGCGGCCGCTGCCATGGACCAGCGCGGCTCCCTGCAGAAATCTCTGTCCAAGGAAAAAGGCGGCGAAGTCACTGACGCCATGATGGAAGAGTTCAAGACTCTGGTCACCGAAGTGCTCACTCCGCACGCCTCGGCCATCCTGCTCGATCCCGAGTGGGGTCTTCCGGCCTCCAAGCGTCGCGCCAAGAACGCCGGCCTGCTGCTCGCATACGAAAAGACTGGATACGATAAGACCGGCCCCGGACGCCTCGGCGACCTGCTCGACCACTGGTCAGCCCGCCGCTTGAAAGAGGCTGGCGCCGACTGCGTAAAGATTCTGCTCTACTATTCGCCCTACGATTCCAAGGACGTCAACGACAAGAAGCACGCCTGGGTCGAGCGCATCGGCGACGAATGCCGCGCCAACGACATCCCATATTTCCTGGAGTTCGTTGGCTACGAAGAAGGCGCCGACGAGAAAGGCGTGGAATACGCCAAGAAGAAACCGCACATCGTCACCGAAAGCATGCGCGAGTTCACCAAAGACCGCTACGGCGTCGACGTGCTCAAAGTCGAAGTGCCAGTGAACATGAAGTTCGTGGAAGGGGTGAAGTGCTTCGGCGGCCAGAAAGCCTATTCCAAGCAGGAGGCCATCGACCTGTTCCATAAAGCGGCCAACGTTGCGACCAAGCCGTTCATTTATCTATCAGCCGGTGTCAGCAACGCGGAGTTCAGTGAGACCCTCGAACTCGCCGGAGAATCGGGCGTGAAGTTCAACGGCGTGCTGTGCGGCCGGGCTACCTGGAAAGACGGCATCCCCATCTACGCCAAGCAGGGCGCAGCCGCCTTCCGCAAATGGCTAGAAACCGAAGGAGTGAAGAACATCAACAACGTCAACGACAAGCTGAAAGCCGCGACGTCGTGGCACTCCATCTACGGCGTGGAACTGGTGCACGCGTAAAGTCGAAAAAACAGAAGCTGGGTGCCCCATCCTTGTCGCGATCTTTGCGACAGGATGGGGATTTTTACTTTACGAACCCAAACAACGAGTCCCGCTAGAATACCTCCATGTCCACCGCACTCATCACCGGCGCCTCCGGCGGCATCGGATACGAACTCGCGAAACTCTTCGCCCGCGATCATCACAATCTAGTGCTCGTCGCCCGCAGCGCCGACAAACTCACACAAGTCGCCAACGAACTTCAAGCTCACGGCGTCACGGTCAAGACCATCACCCTTGATCTCGCCGAACCACCTGCGCCGAAGTTTCTCTTCAACCAACTGCAACGCGAGGGCATCGCCGTCGACATTCTCGTCAACAACGCGGGCTTCGGCGTCTACGGAGAATTCGCCCAAAGGCCCGAGGCGGAAATCCTCGGCCAGATCGACCTCAACATTCGAGCGCTTACCGAACTCACACGCCTGTTCCTGCCGCCCATGATCGCCCGCCGCAATGGTCGCGTGATGAACGTCGCTTCCACGGCCGCCTTTCAGGCCGGCCCGATGATGGCCGTCTACTATGCCTCCAAGGCGTATGTGCTTTTGTTTTCCGAGGCCATCGCCAACGAACTGCGCAACACCGGGGTGACCGTCACATGCTTTTGTCCGGGAGCAACGCACACGGATTTCGCGCAACGCGCCGGAGTGGTGAACTCGCGTCTGTTCAAGCTGGGCGCCATGTCGGCCGCGAAGGTCGCGCTCGACGGCTATCGCGCCGTGATGGAGGGCCGCGGCCTGGCCATCTCTGGGGCGCACAACTGGATCGTCGCGCAGTCCACTCGCTTCGCTCCGCGAAAGATGGTCACTGCAGTCTCGCGCTGGGTCGCGGAACAGGCCGAATAGCCGAAAACACAGGGCCCCGGACAACCTCTTCGGGGCTGCTTCACTTGTTCACAGCGAAGCAGCCTTTACGACCTTTGCGTAAACGGTTTGTTGTACTCTTAATTCCGGAAACCGCCAGAATTCCAAACTCATGCCCACACTTATCCCGCAACCCACGCGCATCACTGCCGCCGGCAACAAACCTAAACTCATCGACGAATACATTGGACGCGTCAATAGCAAAACCTCCAGCACCAGCGTCGCCCACATGCGCAGCCCGCAAGGCTGGATCGAGCCCGGCCAAACTCCCGAGTTCGACGAGTTCACCGTCGTGTTGAAGGGACTGCTGCGGGTCGAACACAAGTCGGCCAACGGCACGGCCGCCACCC
This sequence comes from uncultured Acidobacteriota bacterium, assembly GCA_963758005.1. GTDB lineage: Bacteria > Acidobacteriota > Terriglobia > Terriglobales > Acidobacteriaceae > Sulfotelmatobacter. The sequence continues at coordinate 40,833 of CAVWTR010000010.1, read as the reverse complement.
TCGACGTCGCCGCCGGCCAAGGCGTCATCACTCACGCCGGCGAATGGGTGCGCTATTCCACCCCACAGGAAAGCGGCGCCGAATACATAGCCGTCTGCCTACCCGCGTTCTCGATGGAAACCGTACACCGGGACGAATGAGCCGCAACTTTATCTATACACATACTTGTGATATATTTACACATCGGAAGAACGGGCTTCTATGCGCACCAATATCGACATCGACGATCGTTTAATGCGCCAGGCGATGCGGCACAGTGGCGCCCGAACCAAGAAGGCAACCGTGGAAGCTGGCTTGCGTTTGCTCGTCGAGACGCATGCCCAGACTTCAATCCGGCGGCTCAAGGGCAAAGTTCATTGGGAAGGCGATCTCGACGAGTCCCGGCGTGGCCGAGTGCAGGAATAAGGGCGCGTGGTAATCGTCGACACTACCGTATGGATCGACTATTTCGGAGGAGTCATAAATGGCGAAACGGTGTGGCTGGATCGAGCGCTCGGTCGCGATCGGTTGGGCTTAACAGACTTGATTCTTTGCGAAGTCTTGCAAGGTGTTCGCAGTGAAGCCGCCTTCGTTCACGTGCTTGACGAACTCATGAAGCTGCGAGTGTTCACCGCCGGCGGCCCTGAACTGGCCGTTACGGCAGCCCACAATTACCGCATCCTGCGCCAGCGCGGTTTCACTATCCGCAAGACAATCGATTGTTGGATCGCCACTTTCTGTTTACTCTCCGGACACAAGCTTCTGCATCGCGACCGCGATTTCGATATGTTTGAGACCGTGCTGGGGCTGCAGGTCGTCCATCCCTAGAAAACATCTCCCCGGACATCAAAGGCTGTCCTGAAGCGATTCGCCCTGCAGGAATCCCTGCTTTAGCGGCAGCTAGAAGCCGCTCCTCACTCCCACTCAATCGTCCCTGGCGGCTTCGACGTGATGTCATACACCACGCGGTTCACACCTTTCACTTCATTCACGATGCGGGTAGAGATTGTCTTCAGCACTTCGTGCGGCAGAGGAACCCAGTCGGCGGTCATGCCGTCTTCGGAACTGACCGCCCGGATCGCACAGGTGTAAGCATAGGTTCGCATGTCGCCCATCACGCCGACCGACATGACTGGGAGGAGCACGGCGAACGACTGCCAGATTTTCGTGTAGAGCCCGGCCTCTTTGATTTCGCTGACTACGATGTCGTCGCACTCGCGCAACAGCGCCAGGCGGTCGGGTGTGACTTCTCCCAGCACGCGCACAGCGAGGCCCGGGCCGGGGAACGGCTGCCGCTGCAGGATTTCTTCCGGCATGCCGAGGTCGCGCCCGATCTTGCGCACCTCGTCTTTGAACAAGTCTTTCAGCGGCTCAATCAGCTTGAGCTTCATTTTCGCGGGCAGCCCGCCGACATTGTGATGCGACTTGATCACTTGCGAGGGCCCCCGCACCGACCGCGACTCGATCACGTCCGGATAAAGCGTCCCCTGCACCAGCCACTTCACCTTGCCTTCGGTCTTCTCGATGCGCCGCGCCTCTTTCTCGAACACTTTGATGAACTCATTGCCGATAATCTTGCGTTTCTTTTCAGGATCGCTGACGCCCTTGAGCTTCCGGAGAAAACGCGCGGTCGCATCCACCGCGTCCAGGCGCAGGTTGAGTTTGTCGCGCAACGCCTTCTGCACTTTTTCAAATTCGTTCTTGCGCAGCACACCATTGTTCACGAAGACACAGGTCAGCCGCGATTTACCCTTTGTGTCGCGCAGCGCCCGATCGACAAGCACCGCCGCAACCGACGAATCCACGCCGCCTGAAAGTGCGCAAATAGCCCGTCCCGTGCCGACTTGCTGCTTCACCTGTTCGACCGTCGATTCGATGAACCGCCGCGGAGTCCACGTTGGTTTCGCGCCGCAAATCTGAAAAATGAAATTCTTCAGGATCTGCGTGCCCTGCGGTGTGTGGTGAACCTCGGGATGGAACTGGACCGCGTACCATCTCTTCGCCGTATTCTGAATGCCAGCCACGGCGTAATGCGTCTTGGCCATGAGTTCGAAACCCGGCGGCAGTTCGAGCGCCTCGTCGCCGTGCGACATCCAGACGGCAAGCTTCTTGGCTAAGCCCTGAAACAGAATCGAGTCCGACACGATGTCGATTTCCGCGTGGCCGTACTCACGCTTGTCGGCGGGGCGCACCTTGCCGCCGAGCGTGTGCACCATGAACTGCAATCCATAGCAGATTCCCAGCACGGGCACGCCCAACTGAAACACGCGCGCGTCGGCGGGCGGCGCGTCTTTGTCATAGACGGACCACGGCGCTCCCGACAGCACGATGCCGGCGGGCGCGTAGCTCTTCACTTCATCGAGCTTGGCTGTGCACGGCAGCACGACAGAAAACACATTCTGCTCGCGAATACGGCGCGCGATGAGCTGGGTATATTGCGCGCCAAAGTCGAGGATTACGATGCTCTGGCCGATAGAAGAGGGGATGTGCGGGGTTTTGTTTTCCACGAATGAGTTTCTCAAATTCCACGAGACAGTGTAAAGCGACTATTGAGGTGTGCCTGGATCATTCTGCCCAGATCATTCGTAGAGACCTTGCTTGCAACGTCTCTCTCGCCTTCGGCAGAGACGCAGCCAGCTACGGCTCTACGGCAAGATTCGGCAGGTCGCTCAGGATCAGTTCGTCGCGATCAATCGAAGTTCGCACTGGGGGCGCGGGTTTGGGCTGCGGCGGCAGCTGCAGTAATAATGCTTCCGGCATTTCCGCGATGCAGCCATATCCTGCCAGGCGCGCCATATAGAGCCAATCGGCAAGCGCAAAATAAACCAGCGTCACGAGGATAATAGCCACCACAACCGATCGCCAGGGCACGACGGCGACGAAGCCGAGCGGCATCGAGGCGACGGCTGTGGCTGCGACGAACAGGATGAGGTGCGCCATGCCCGTCCAGATGCTGACAGCAAAAACCGGACCTGTGCGTTCGCGGCAAAAAACCAGGACCGCGCCAATCGCTCCCGCCGCGCCCTCGTCATCGCGCACGGCAAACATGCCTGCCAGCGACAATAGCCAGTTCAGCGTCGACCACACGAGACAGATCAGTCCGCAGAGCGGCAGAAATATAAATAAGGCGACCGCCGGTCGAGGGTTGGCATCGGGCGACGCGAGCCCGGCCAGTATCGATGCTGCCAGAAATCCAAGAACGGCAGCCAGAGCCAGAGCGGCACGAAGGAAATTGAGCCGCAGCAAAGTCGGGAATGGCCGGCCATTATTAGATAGGCTGCGAATCTCTGTCTCGTCATCATTCACAGAGCTATCGGCGGAGACTCTGCCAGCTGCGTCTCTACGAAAACAATCGAGCAAGCCGCGCACGGTAGCGATACGGCCCACCGAGGCCGCGATGATCCACAGCACTGCCAGCAGTAAGACCGCGACCAACCCAGCCAGCACAGCGCGATTCAAACTTCCACGCAGAATCTGGGCAATCGCCTCGCTGACCAGATACGGCTGCCGGGTGCGCAAAAGAAGCAACTCGCCGTTCGTTACGGGCAGCGTGTCGAGATATTCGACGAGGCCAAAAGCGACCAGCGTGGCGGCGGTTGCGCCCCAAGTCCAGCGCCACGCAATTTCGGCAAACGTCAGCGATGGACGATGGAAGGCGACGCGGAACCCTTGCGTGGTGGGCGAGATGGCCATGGGCTCAGGATAACGCAATGGCAGAAACCCAGTTCCTTGTCGTTCCGGGAGTGGCGAGGAATCCGCTCTCTTGCCGGCGCCGGCAAACAGCAGGTTCCTCGTCGCGGCGCTCCTCGGAATGACAACGAAGAGACAGAGCTACTTCACCACGAGATTCACCAGCTTGCCGGGGACATAGATCTTCTTCATGATCTGCTTGCCAGCAATCGCGGCCTGCACTTTCTCATCGGCTAAGGCGCGCTCAAGAACCATTTCTTCCATGGCATCGGCAGACACAACGACGCGGCTGCGCAGCTTGCCGTTGATCTGCACCGGGATCACGAGTTCTTCTTCCTTAGCTAGCTCAGCGTCGTACTTCGGCCACGGCGCTTTGAGAAGATTTCCTTTTTCGCCAAGCATCTCCCAAAGTTCATGGGCGAGGTAGGGCGCAAACGGAGCGAGCAACAGAACCAGACTGCGCTGGACATCCCCCAGAAGCGATGCAGGAACCTCATTCCGAGCAATAGCGTCCTCCGCGCCATACAGCACGTTCACCAGTTCCATGATGGCCGAGACGCAGGTGTTGAAATGCCAGCGTCCCTGGAAGTCGTCGCTGACGCGCTTGATGGTCTGGTGCAGTTTGCGCTGGATGGCGCGCGCCGCCGGGGATAATTCCGACGGAACCGGACTCCGCCAGTCCGGATGATCTGGCCGCGCGTTGCGCACTATAAACCGGTACACGCGCCCCAGGAATCGCTGAATGCCTTCCACGCCCGAATCCTGCCAGTCGAGATCGCGGTCGGGAGGCGCGGCGAACAAACTGTTCAGACGCGCCGCGTCGGCGCCGTAGCGCGCGACCATATCGTCGGGGGAGACGACATTGCCCAAACTCTTCGACATTTTCGCGCCGTCCTTGATGACCATGCCTTGCGTAAAAAGGCGCTCGACCGGTTCGTCGTTGGTAATCATTCCCAGGTCGCGCATGAATTTCGTCCAGAAGCGCGAATAGATCAGGTGCAAAATGGCATGCTCGACGCCGCCAATATATTGGTCGATGCCACGATCGCCAAACCAATATTGCGCCTTCTTCCCGTCGAAGGGCGCGCGGTTGTTGTGCGCGTCGGTGTAGCGATAGAAATACCACGACGAATCGACGAACGTATCCATGGTGTCGGTCTCGCGGCGCGCCGGACCTCCACATTTCGGACAAGTCGCGTTGACGAACTCCGGCACACGGCTGAGAGGCGAGCCGCCGGTCAGCGTGATGTCGACATTCTCCGGCAAGATCACCGGCAAATCTTTTTCCGGTACCGCAACGATGCCGTCCTTTTCGCAATACAACATCGGAATCGGCGTACCCCAATATCTTTGCCGCGAAATGCCCCAGTCCTTCAGGCGATAGGTAACAGTGGCTTTGCCGAACTTGTTTTCCTCGGCGTACGCCGACATGGTTCGGATCGCTTCCTCGCAGGCCATGCTGCTGTAGCGCCCGGAGTTGATCAGCATACCCTCGTGCGCCACGAACGGAAGCGCAGGTTCGGCGCTCGTCTCCTCCGGATCGTTCGCGACCGGCAAGACCACTAGCCGGATTTCCAGATCGTACTTCTTCGCGAACTCGTAGTCGCGCTCGTCGTGCGCCGGCACGCTCATGATGGCGCCAGTACCGTAATCCATGAGGATATAGTTCGCCACCCACACCGGCACTCGCTCACTGTTGAACGGATTAATGGCATAGCGGCCGGTGAAGACGCCGTGCTTCTCGATTTCGCCAATATCTCCGGCTTCCCGCGCCCGGCGCTGCTCGGCGATAAGCTCGTCGACCTTCACGCGTAACTCAGGGTTTTCCGCCGCGAGATCCTTCGTGATGGGATGCTCAGGCGCGAGCTGCACTGAAGTCGCGCCGAAAATCGTATCCACACGCGTGGTAAAGACCTGGATGGTCGATCCGGCGGGCCCGAATCCAGTGTGGTTTTCCGCGTAATCGAGCTTGAAGTCGATCAACGTGCCTTCGCTGCGGCCGATCCAGTTGCGCTGCATGGTGCGGACTTTTTCCGGCCAGCCTGGCAGCTTGTCCAAGCCGTCGAGCAACTCGTCGGCATACTTCGTCGTGCGCACGAACCACTGCTCCAGTTCGCGCTGCTCAACCAAAGTATCTTCATGCCGCCAGCAGCAGCCGTCGACCACCTGTTCGTTGGCCAGCACCGTCGCGCATTTCCGGCACCAGTTCACCCGGCTTTTCTTGCGATACGCCAGCCCACGCTCGAAGAGCTTGAGAAAGAACCACTGGTTCCACCGGTAATACTCCGGGAAGCAAGTGGTGACCTCGCGCGCCCAATCAAAGGCGAAGCCCAGGCGATTAAATTGCACCTTCATGTTGGCGATGTTGCGCAAGGTCCATTCGCGGGGTGGAGTATTGTTCGAGATGGCGGCATTTTCCGCGGGCAAGCCGAACGCATCCCAGCCCATGGGATGCAGCACGTTGTAGCCGTTCATCCACATATAGCGGGCCAGCGCGTCGCCGATCGCGTAGTTGCGCACATGCCCCATGTGCAGCGCGCCCGAGGGATAAGGGAGCATTTCGAGAACGTAATATTTCTTTTTGGTCGAGTCCGGCTCGGCGGCGTAGAGCGACGCGTCCTGCTGCCAACGCTCGAACCACTTCATCTCAACCCGCTGCGGATCGTAGCGCTCGTCGTTAGGACGATAGTCTTTAGGACGATCGAGATTCTGACGATCGCGGCTAGGACGATCGATTTCCAAATTGTCTTGCGGAGGCATAGGAGTCAGTTAAGCCCGAGTAAACCTCTGATTTTACATTAGGAATTAGCGATACACGTCTTTACGGTGTCCGACTTCGAGCACGAGCACTACCACCTTCTCGTCCTGGATATCGCAGATCAATCGGTAGTCACCGACGCGATAACGCCAGAGGCCGCGCTTCTCGCCTTGCAGCGCAGTTCCCCATTGCCTCGGATTCTCTATAGTCGACAGACGCTCGCGCAGGAATTTCAATATGGCTTTCTGCCCCGCGCGGTCAAGCTTCGTGATCTGCTTGGTCGCGGCGCGCGTGATTTCAATCCGCCAGGTTTTCGCCGTCCCACTTCCACTCACATCATTTGGTGCGGGCACTGATGGTACTCCTCAATGTTTATTATTTGGCCGGCTTGCGATTGCGCGTTCAAAACGCCAATTGAGGAGAAAGACCGTCTTCGACTACCAGATCATCGCCGAGGCGAGTTCTCACTGATCTAGTCCAAGCCTCCGCTCCAGCTCTTCGAGCGTAATCGTGGGCTCGCGCCGCTCGAGCGCGGCGATGCCCTTCAGATAATCTTCGCGATCCTGAAGATATTGCCGGATGGCTTCGCGCGCATAGTAACTCTTGCTGCGTCCGGTCTCTTTGGCGAGAGAGTCGAGCTTCGCTTCCAATTCGGGTTCAAGGCGAATACCAAGCATGTTTAACATGTTAAACAAACACGTCAAACATAGCAAGAAGGGCGCGTAGGCCCAGTTCGCGACCGGTTCAGTCCGATCATGGAGGGTTCACTAACCGCCAATCTCACCCCACCATTCTCATCCCACCATGTTCATCAACGTTCCAATCGGCGGAATCGTAATGCGAATCTCGTCGCCGGGCTTCAAGGTAAACGAGTCCGGAGGCACGATGCCGGTGCCAGTCAGCAAGAAACAGCCGTGTGGAAAACTGTTGTTTCGGTAGAGGTACTCAACCAGTTCCTGGGGCTTCCGCTTCATCTCCTTGAGGGTGGTCGACCCGGAAAATGTCACGTTGCCGTCGCGGCGAATCTCCAGCTCAATTCCTGTGGCATCAGGCAAAGGCTCATCCGCAATCAGGAGGCAGGGCCCAAGGGCGCAACTGCGGTCGTAAACTTTGGCTTGCGGAAGGTAAAGAGGATTTTCCCCTTCGATGTCACGCGAACTCATGTCATTGCCGATGGTGTAGCCCGCGATCTTTCCTTTCGGCGTGACCAGCAGAGTCAACTCCGGTTCGGGCACCGACCAGGCCGCGTCATCGCGAATCGCAACCTTCCCACCTGATCCCACCACCCGGTGCGGCATCGACTTAAAGAACAGCTCGGGCCGGGTTGCGTTGTAAACACGATCGTAAAAATCTCCGCCGCCGGCGCTCTTCGATTCCTCCATCCGCGCATTCCGGCTGCGATAGTAAGTAACGCCCGCCGCCCAGACCTCCTGGCTGCCGATGGGTGGAAGCAGGTCCTGCGGCAGCGGTGCCGTCTCCGGCTTCCTCTCGCGAGTGAGTTGATCCAGATAGTCCTTCAAGTCTTCGCGCGTCACCAGATCGTCCCAGGACGAGGCATTCGATGACGCATTCACGGTATAGAAGTGACCATCGCGTTCAATCACAGTGCCGTGGGTAGAACGGTAGAGCTTCATGGGGAAGAGTATCGACGGTAGAGACGTTGCTTGCAACGTCTCTACCGTCAGGATCGGGCCTGCGCCGTCAGGAAACCACAAGCTACCCCTCGGCGACAAGATTCTTCAGCGCGTCCACGTTCCTGCGGTCATCTCCCGGCTTCTCAATCGGCGTCTCCGCAATGAAGGCGGCATGTGCAAGACGAGCGTCGTTGAGCAATACTCGGAAAGTTTCTAGTCCAATTGTTCCCTTCCCAATCTGCTGATGGCGATCGAGTTTCGAGCCGCGCGCGGCCTTGGCGTCGTTGCAATGCCAGACTTCGACCCGGCTCAACCCAACGGTCGCATCGAGATGCCGCAACGTCTCCTCCAGCCCGTCCTTGCTGACGATGTCATAACCAGCCACGTGAGTATGGCAAGTATCGATGCAAGCCGCGACGGGAACCAACCCCCGCAGCCGTTCCAAAACTTCCGCAACCTGCTCGAAGCTGCCGCCCAGCGAGAATTCCGAGCCGGCCGTATTCTCAATCAGAATGGTCAACCCTCCCTCGGCCAAATCGAGTCCTTGCGTCGACGCCGCGATGGCCGCGGATGTGCGTAGCAAGCCCTGCTCCCGATCGGCGCCGCGAAAAGATCCGGGATGGAGAACCAGATAATCCGCGCACAGAGCAAGCGCGCGCTCGACTTCGCCGCGAAATGCCTCCATCGACTTCCGCAGAAAAAGTTCGTTCGAGCTGGCGAGGTTGACCAGGTAGTTCGTGTGAATCACAAGCGGCTTCAGATCGTAGCGAGCACGGAGGCGATTCATCTCGCTGCATTGCGGTTCGCCCAATGCATACGGGGCCCACTGCCGCGGGCTGGATGAGAAGATCTGCAGTGTATTGCAACCGAGGCGATAGGCGCGTTCGGCGGCATTCTGTACGCCGCCCGCCGACGAGGTATGAATCCCAATGCGGCGAGAAGTCAAACGCGGCGGGTGTTCCGGAGGACGTTTCGGAGGATGCTCCTGAAGGATGTTCTGTTCACGCGCCATCGAGCGAGGCATGCGGAATTATACGATTCGCCTTGGGCGGCCGCATTTGCGGCGCGGACGTGGGCGACGGTAGACTTGAGAGGCGGCGACTCCTGCAGCAGCCGTGAAGAAAAGTGAAGAAAGTCGAGCTTCGCTCGACCCGACAGCCGGGAGCGGTTGTCCCCACATGAATTGGTTTCCAGGGTGAACTTATGTTAGTCGTGATGAAGGCGGCGGCCACGGAAGAACAGGTGCGCGCCGTTTGCCAGAAAATCGAGAAACTGGGTTTCCGCCCGCATTCCATGCCGGGTGCGACCCGCACCGCCATCGGCATCACCGGCAACCAGGGCGAGTTTGAACACGGCTCGCTCGAAGAGATGCCGGGCGTTCAGGAAGTGATTCGGGTTTCGAAGCCCTACAAACTGGTCAGCCGCGACGTCAAACCAGACAACACGATCATCCGTTTTGAAGGCTCGGCCGCGACCATCGGCGGGCAAGGGTTGGCGATTGTTGCCGGCCCCTGTGGCATCGAGACTCGCGAGCAGGCATTTGCAACCGCCGAGCGCGTACATCGCGCCGGGGCGCAATTCTTTCGTGGCGGTGCCTACAAGCCGCGGACTTCTCCCTACGCCTTTCAGGGACTCGGCGAAGAAGGCCTGCGCATCATGGCGGAAATCCGCCAACAGTTTGGCATGAAGATCATTACCGAGGCCGTCGACAACGAATCGCTCGATCTGGTCGAGGAATATGCCGACATGATCCAGATCGGCGCCCGCAACATGCAGAATTTTTCCCTGCTGAAGCGCGCCGGACGCGCCCGCAAGCCCGTGCTCTTGAAGCGCGGCATGTCCGCCACGCTCGAAGAGTTTCTGATGGCTGCGGAATATATCCTGAGCGAAGGCAACTACAACGTCGCACTGTGCGAACGCGGCGTGCGCACTTTCGCCGACCATACTCGCAACACGCTTGACCTGAGCGTTGTACCGGCGGTGCAGCGGTTGAGCCACCTGCCGATTCTGGTCGACCCCAGCCACGGGACGGGCAAACGCAACAAAGTTACTCCTCTGTCACGCGCGGCCGTTGCCGTCGGCGCCGACGGATTGATGGTGGAAGTGCATCACAAACCTGACGAAGCATTGTCCGACGGCCCGCAATCGCTCTTCCCTGACCAGTTCGACGAACTGATGACGCAAGTGCGCCAGATCGCGGCTGTGGTGGGACGCACGGTGCCCGCGATTGGAACGCGCGAACCGGTCCCGGTCAGCAAATAGCGTCGGGCTGCATCACTCGATTCGGGAGTTTCGCCGAAAGCCTTCGTTCTAAGCAACTTTTTGTTCAGCCGTGCGTTCCATCATTAGGATTACGACCGAGTTTCTGCCGCACTTACGAGTCGACATGAGGAACCAGCGAACATTTCTTCATAGCTACCTGCTGTGCGCGACTCTCACCGCCTCTGTTCTCGCCGGAACCACAGCAGTGGCTCAATCGCAGGACGTTCCTGGCAGCGACGCCAACACTTCGTCGCGGTCGAGGTTGCCATTGGCAGCCGTCAGGTTGCCTCAGATCCTGAGCGACTCGATGGGCGTGGACTTCAGCCCCTATTTTCACCAGAGCGTATTGCCCGCGCTTCGTCAACACTGGCACACCGTAGTCCGGCAGAAAGGCCTCGCGCCCTCCACGGCCTGGAAAATAGTTTCCGAGTTCACGATCTTGAAGGACGGCACTGTGACCGGCCTGAAATTGGCGGAAAGTTCCGGTAATCAGGACGCCGACAATGCGGCCTTGGATGCGATCACAAGCTCGGCTCCCTTCGCCCCGTTACCTGCCGACTTCAAGGGAGAGTCCCTCGCCTTGCGTTGCCATCTGGATGTGTTTCTGCCCAACACGAATGGCATCACTCCGCCGCGACTGATCCATAACAGCCAACCCGAATTCAGCGATGAAGCGAGGCGGAAGAAAATTGAAGGCGTCGTAACTCTCACACTTGTCGTCGATACCGACGGCCAGCCTACGGACGTACAAGTTGTCGAGCCGCTCGGACATGGTCTGGACGAAAAAGCGGTCGAAGCGGTGAAACAATGGAAGTTCCAGCCAGCCACAAAGAACGGGAATCCGCTCGCCGAAAAAATTACCGTGCAAGTGAACTTTCATTTGTACAAATAGCTTTCTACAAATAACAAGGCGGGGGTCGACCCTCGCCTTCTGCTAATCTTTCTTCTCTTACACTGAATAACACCTTGCGAAAACTCCTCTTCATCGCTGTGCTGATTCCGATTCTCGGCGGACTCGGCTGGTGGTATTTCCGTGAGCGGGCGCTGCCGGACTACGGGCCGCTCTACCGCGAGTACGCCTACGTCTCAAACGGCAAGAGCAATACGGTCAGCGTGATTGACCTGCGCACGTTTGCACTGGCCAAGACGATCCCCGTCGGCAGCGAGCCGACCGGCCTGGCGACCAACAGCAAGAAGAATGAGATTTACGTGGTCAACACGGGATCGAACACCGTCAGCGTGATCGACGCCGAGTCGAACACCGTGGCGGCAACGATTGGTGTGCACGGGCGGCCCTACTTCATCGACGTGGCGGAAGATGGCAAACGCGCCTACGTGGCCAACTCGGGCTCGGCGAACGTGAGTGTGATCGATCTCGAGAAGCGGATGGTGATCGGAAATGTTCGCGTGGGGGCTTCGCCGGGGCTCGCGCGGATTTCGCCCGATGGTTCGACCGTCGTGGTCAGCAATCGCGGCGACAATACCGTTTCCCTGATCGACGCGAAGCTGTTACACGTACGCGCCACGCTGCCGGTCTGCCAGCAACCGGAAGACATTGCGATTCTGCCGGACTCGAGCAAGGCGTTCGTGGCCTGCTCCGGCTCGGCGCAGGTTGCCTCGATTGCCCTGGGATCGATCGCCCCGGGATCCATTGCTGCCGGTTCGACTGCATCGGCATCGACTGCTCCGGCAACGATTGGTGTACAAGGCAGCACGCCGAAAAACGACCATCTGATCGCGCTGCTCGACGTAGGCCGCACGCCGGTCAGTCTCACGCTGAAACCGGACGGCGGCGAGTTGATGGTTTGCAACTTCGACTCCGACAGCATTTCTATCATCGAGACTGGCAACGACGAGGTCGGCAGCAGCCTGGAGATTGGCGAGCATCCCTCGCGCGGCGTAGTCACGCTGGACAATTCCCGGCTCTACGTGACGAACTTCGGCTCAAACAGCGTTGCCGTTTATGACATTGATATGGGCCGCCGCATTTGGACGCTGACAGTCGGCAGCCGTCCTGACGGCCTCGCCCTCACTCCAGACCAGAATTATCTTCTTGTTCTCGACACGCAGTCGGGAGATGTGACCGTGATCCAGAAGCGCACGCCACGAAAACTGGAGCCGACGGAGTATTCGCTGCTGACCCTGATTCCAGTGGGAATGCAGCCGAACGCGATCGTGGTCAAAGCATTCCTGATGACCACAGGAACTAAGAAGTAGTCGATCCCGCTCACCCTGTTGTCATTCCAGGAGCAAAGCGACGAGGAACCTGCTGTTGGCCGGCGCCGGCAAACAGCAGGTTCCTCGCTACGCTTGGAATGACAAGAAATCGAAGATTACACGGCTGCGGGTTTGGCACAGAGCTGATCGAAAGCCGCCTTCAGATCGGCGGCAATGGCCGGGGCTTCGCGTCTCTCGATGTCGCTGCGCGGCATGAGGTAGACGAGTTGTCCGTCGTGCAGAATCCCGATCGACGGCGACGATGGCATCTGGCCCGTGAAATAGCTGCGAGCACGGTCGGTGGCTTCTTTTTCCTGCCCGGCGAAGACGGAATATGCGCGGTCGGGACGAATCGAATTCTGCATCGCCATGCGGACGGCCGGACGCATGCGCCCGGCGGCACATCCGCAAATGGAATTCACAATCACCATCGTCGTGCCGGGACGGTTCTTCAGCGCCTGATCGACCTCTTCGGCGGTGCGCAGCTCTTCAATTCCGATGCGCGTCAGTTCTTCGCGCATGGGGATAACCATAATTTCGGGATACATCGGCATGTGTGTTGTTCCTCTATGTCTATTGTAACGCGTGCCATCTTGGGCGAAGTTGCCGTTCGCAAAGCGAACGGCAACGCAGTCGAACGCCCCCTATTCCTGTTCGAAGTCCGCAAGCGTTGCAGGGAGTTCTCTTCGAAAACCAGGTGGGTTCCTCCTCGGTAATTCCCCTCTGCGTTCATCGTCGCACGCAGGGATGCAAGGGGTCCTTCGACTTCGTGACTGCTTCGCCTCCGCGAAGCAGCCACTGCGCTCAGGATGACAGGATATAGAGAAGCAGCTGTCGCGGCAGCCGGCGAGAGAAACGGCCCTGTGTATATTGAGAGCACCATGCTGCTGCAGGAAAATGTTCCGCTCGCGCCGCTGACTACCTTCCACTTGGGAGGACCAGCCCGCTTCTTCGTGGAGGCCAAATCGCCCGGCGAAGTGCAGGAGGCGATCTTGTTCGCGCAGTCCGGAAACCTGCTTCTGTTTGTTCTGGGCGGCGGCAGCAATCTGGTCGTGGCCGATTCCGGCTGGCCGGGCATGGTGCTGAAAGTCGCGATCCCGGGCATTGAACAGCATCCTGGAAACAACGATGAGGGCCGGGTTCTATTCGATGTAGGCGCGGGAGAATCCTGGGACCGCTTCGTTTCATACACCGTCATGGCGAAGTGCGCCGGCGTCGAGTGCCTGAGCGGAATTCCAGGTAGTGTGGGCGGAACGCCGGTGCAGAACGTCGGCGCCTATGGGCAGGAAGTGTCGCAGACCATCGAGTCCGTCGAAGTCTTCGATCGCAAAGACGGCCAGGTGCGCGAACTGTGCCGCGAGGCTTGCGGTTTCGCCTACCGCTCCAGCATCTTCAATACGACCGAGCGCGCTCGGTTCATCATACTTCGCGTCACCTATTCACTCCTACCCGGCGGTGAGCCATACCTTGAATACGCCGACCTGAAGCGGCATTTCGAGGGCCGCGAGACCCCGCCCAATCTTGCCGAGACGCGCGAAGCAGTGCGCCACATTCGCGCGCGCAAGGGCATGTTGATTGTCCCGGGCGATCCCGATTGCCGAAGCGCGGGCTCGTTCTTCAAGAATCCAGTGCTTTCTGAAGCGCAGCACGGGGAGTTGCAGAAACGAGCTGCGACCAAGGGATTGACCCTGCCCAGCTATCCAGGTCTTGAAAAGAAGAAGAAAGTATCGGCGGCGTGGTTAGTTGAGAAGTCCGGATTCGCCCGCGGATACGGCTTTGGCCACGTCAGCATCTCGAGCAAACATGCGCTCGCAATCGTCAATCGCGGCGGCGCCACGGCCGCCGAGGTGCTCGCCCTGAAAGATCAGATCCAGCAGCGGGTCGAGGAAATCTGGGGCGTGCGCCTGGAGCCGGAGCCAGTGATGGTGGGATTCTAGCTCGTGTGGGGCGGATACGCCCTTCGACTCCGCTCAGGGCAGGCTCTGTCCGCCGCTTTTGATCTTGATTTTTAAGACTCTCGAGCAACTGCAAAATAACGTCAACTTCAAGAGCGGCGGACAAAAGTGTCCGCTCCACAAACCCCTACCGCAAGTAACGTTCCGCAGCTCGTTCTTCTCTCAGAAATATTCCTGAACAAAACCGACCCACGGACGGTCTTTATGAGTGAGGGCAGACGAGTGCTGGCGGGAGAGGCGATCCTGAGCGGAGTGGCGACCACTGATCCCAGTAGGACCGATCGCAGTAAAACCGATCGCAGTAGAACTGTTCATAACAGAGAGGGGCGAACTGAAAGCGAGGACGGTCGAGCTGAGAGCGATTACGCTGCGCTCGACGCGCTAGTCCGGGAGCACTCACGGCTCGTCTATCGCATCGCGTACGCCGTGCTGCGCCGGCACCACGACGCCGAAGACGCGACCCAGGAAGCGTTTATGCGTGTGCTGCGCTACAGTTCGAAGCTCGCCGCGGTGGACGATCCGAAGACGTGGCTGGCCCGAATCGCCTGGCGCGTCTCGGTAGACCGCAGCCGGCAGCGCGGATGGAAACGGGAAATTCCGTTGGAGGATCCTGAGAAGCCGTTCGAGGAAGTGACTTCGTCCGAGACTTCCGCGGATGACGCCGTGCACGGTGCTCAAGTGAGCGACGCGGTGGAAAAGATGATCGCGGCGCTGCCGGAGAAGCTGCGCCAGCCGTTGATCTTGTCGACGATTGAAGAGATGTCGCCCAGAGAGGTTGCCGCGACGCTGGGCATCAACGAAGCCGCGGTGCGGTCGCGAGTCTTCCGGGCACGACAGATTCTGCGGGAGAAGCTGGCGGGACGGATGGGCTGGAAGTAGAGGCAAATCATGGCGGACAGGAAGCAGGACGAACTCGACCGCGCGCTCGATGCAGCACTAGCAAAGTACGCGGCCATCGAACCGAGGGCCGGGCTCGAAGATCGGGTCCTGGCGAACTTGCGCGCCGAGCGTTCACGTATTCCCGAGCGCGGCTGGTGGCGCTGGGGCATTGCCGGAGCGTTGGCGGCAGTTGTCGTCGTAGCTCTGGCGTTGGCCTGGCGATCGGGTAAGCCCACGGGTCCGGTCGTGGCGAATCATTCGCCGGATACGACGCAAGGTGCGAAGGAACCCACCAGACTGGTTGTATCGGGCGACGGCGCAAACCAACCTCCCCTACATGCGTCCGATTCGGCGAAAAGGCGGACCACTAATCTTGTTCGTCGCGAGACCGTCGTGGCAGTCAATTCCAAACTCGAGCAGCCCAAGCCCGACCAGCCCAAGCTCGACCAGTTTCCGTCGCCCCGCCCGCTGAGTGAGCAGGAGAAAATTCTGCAGAGCTATGTTGCGGAGTATCCGCAAAAGGCCGTCCTGATCGCGCGTGCCAGAAGCGAAGCCTTGCAGCACGATCTCGAAGAGTTGAAGATGAAGGCCTTCGCCTCAGGCCAGGGGCCCGGGGATCCAAACGAACAGAATCATGACACGACGGAAAGATAAGAATGCTCACCATAGAAACTCAAGGAGACGGATCATGCGCAAGGCATTAGCGGTTTGGACAATTGCAATCTTGGGATTCATGATTGGTTGGAAAGCGACTGCGAACGCGCAAGACGCGCCGGCGAAGTCCGAGACGGAAACAAAATCATCCGAGCACACCGAAAAACCGGTTCACGCCTACCGCGTCGACTTTTCCTTGAACGAACTGGAAGACGGCAAAAAGATCAACACACGCCAGTACTCCATCAACGTGAACTCAGACGAATCCAACGAGATTAAGATCGGCACCAGGGTCCCGGTCGATGCCGGACATGATGAATACCAGTATCTGGACGTGGGCACAAACATCTGGTGCAGAGTCGAAGAGCGCCCCGATGGCATAAAGTTATCGGTGCGTGCTGAGAACAGCAACTTCGCAACCCCCGATCAGGTTCCAGGACACGAGGCGCGTCCGATAATCCGGCAGCTCAAGGTGAGCGGCAGTACGTTAGCCTTGCTGGGCAAACCGACGATCGTAGGCAGCATGGACGACCCCAACTCCAAACGTCAGTTTCAACTGGAAGTGACAGTCACGAAGCTGAGGTAAGTCGTGTGGGGCGGACACTCCCACGGCAATTGTTCATTCCTGATTGTTGATTGTTGATTGAAAATCGAAGCCGATTAGAGTTTAAGTTTTCCAAGCAGCAATCAACAGTGCCTTTCAAATGGCGCCGCCGCCGGTTCGCTGACCAGCTTTTTCAGCTATACCCCTCGAATGAGGAACGGTCGAGCGATCCGGCATGAGCGGCGCCTTAAGGTTTTCTATCGGCAATTTCTGCCGCCTCTTGAAAGATTTCTACAAACATTTTTCGCGTCAGCTTTCCGGTCTGCGTGTTCTGGTTCGAGGGATGATACGACGCCAGCAACACCTTGCCGTCGGGCATCCGGTAACTGGCGCCGTGTTTGAAGACATAGGCTTTCTTGCTCACGACCAGGCCGCCGCGCTTCAAGTAATTCAGGTAGGCGTCGAAGCCGATCTTCCCCAGGGCGACAACCACTCTTACATCTTTCAATCCCGCCAGCTCACGATCGAGAAAATGCGAGCATTCCGCCAGTTCCTGCGGCAAGGGCTTGTTGTCGGGCGGAGCGCAGCGCACTGCGGCCGTAATATAAAGATCCTTCAACTTCATGCCGTCGTTGCGATCGGTTGCCGTAGGCTGGCTGGCGAATCCAACGTCGTACAGTACGGGATACATGAATTTGCCAGAAGCGTCCCCGGTAAACGGGCGCCCAGTGCGGTTCGAGCCGTGCGCCCCGGGCGCCAGCCCCATGACCAGCACACGCGCCTGCGGATCGCCAAATCCCGGCACCGGTTTGCCCCAGTATTCCCAGCCGAGATAAGCGCGCCGCTTCACCCGCGCAACTTCCTCGCGATAGGCAACCAGCCGCGGGCAGCGGGTACAGGCAACGACTTCGCGATTGAGAACAGTAAGCCAGTTCACCCGGTCATTACACCACAGGCTCACTCCGAATTCCGATTCCGGGAAGAGCCTACCTACTCAAGGATGAACTTCTCCTGGCGGTTTGACGGGATAGTGAGGTAGGAGGTTTCGAAACTGCCCACCATAGTAACCATTTAGTACACCCAACGGCCCCCACACTCCGACCGGCCTTCTCATGGAAGGCCATTACACGTTTTGACCTGGCTGTCCCAAAATCATCCCCTCCTACCAGAATCAAGCAGGGTCAAAAGCGAGACTATTGCGGCGGCGGATGCCGCAAGCCACGCGACGGCAGTCCAAGAAATGTCCCAACGTGAACCATGTGAGGAAGTAATCTTTTCAAGTGAGAAAGCCACGAGGAAAAGACCAAGGCTAAACAGTACGATAACCGTCCACAGCCGCCCTCCGGTCAGTACACGTCGCCGTCGCACGTAGGACTTTATACGCTTATTCCCACACAACTTCGAGACAGGTAACGAAGCCAGGCCGTTCCACTCAGCGCCCCGCTTAACGAGCGTCCCGTTTTCTATTGCGCGGATTGTAGTTGCGTGGCGAGTTGGTTGACGGCGGTTACGTCGTAGAACGAAGAGAGATCGGCGTGGCCGGCGAGGGTGTCGCGTTCCTGGCCATCGACCAAAAGTTTTACTTTCAAAATGCCGGGAGTATTAGCCGAGATCGTGTGGATCAGCGACGCGATGGTCAGGTCCTCGACCAGCACGCCGGAGCGGTGCGTGTTGGCAAAGGCGCCGTTCAAGTCGATGACGGCGACTCCGGGATCGACCAGAAAGACACTGTGGACGTCGGCGCCGGGGCCGAGAACGTGGGGCGATGACTTGTCGAGATAGCGCGACAGCAGGGCCCGCAGAAGTTCTTCGGCACGCTGCTGGCGTCCGGAAGGCAGTGGAATCAGGGCGAACTCGGGGCGCAGCGTGCCATCGTCGTCGTGCGCGACATAGAGGGTGGCGCGCTCGGTGGGTCCGGCGATTGGGGGAGCTAACGGCCGTGTGTCGGTGGAGGCGACGGGCGTCGCAGCAGCCGTCTTTCGCATGTTCCACGCGTAGACGCTGAGGCCCAGCACCGCGACCAGCAGGACAGCCATCGTGATGATGAGGTGGCGCGGGATCGAGGTCCGAAGAATCACGGTCACAGTCCGCGCCTCCCTGCCCCTATTTCGCTGTCACTGGATTCCCCGTTCCTACATTTTGATGATCTGGGTCTCAGTGATCTGGGCCTCAGTGACCTGGGTCTCATGGATATGAGTCTCATGGCGCGCTCCCGAGTTGATCGCGGGTGGCGGCGATGGCTGTTGCCACGGCGCTGGTCACCAGTTGCTGGTAGTCGGGGGCCGTGAGTTGCGAGAAATCGGATCCCTGGGGCGCGACCTCGACGGCGATCGCCGGACCGATGACGTTATTGAGCGGACGGAGCGGCGCGGTTAAGGTGCGAACGGGAATTTGCCGTCTCTGGAACTCGGCGGCGACGGCGTTTGCGGTGATCTGGCTCAGAGGCAAAGCCGCGTGCTGAGCAGTCGTCCAGGCGCGGAAGGCTCCGCGATCATCGCCGCCGAGAGGAAGCAGCGCGGTGTAGACGCGCACGCCACGACCGCCGGTAGAGGCATGCAGGGCAATATAGATCGCCGAGCGGCTGGCGTTGGCGAAAATGGCGCGCTGGTCGAGCGAGAGATTCGCATCGGAATCGCGCAGCACCAGCGTAGGGATGCCGCGGCTCTCCAGTTCCTGGCGCAGACTGTGCGCCAGGGCGACGGTGACGTCTTTTTCGAGGAGTGTGGGGCTCAGAGTCTCGCCGTGATCGTCCCCGCCGTGGCTGGCATCGACGACGGCGAAGTACCGGCGCGCGACTGTGGTCGGAACCGGGGGCGCGGGGGTTGGTTGCACTGGAGGTGGCGTTCCGGTCGCTCCCTGTGTGGGTGGACTGGCATTTTGTCCGCCTGCAGAAGTGGGATTGACGGATGATACGGAGGAAGATGCCGCCGTGGCGGAGATCGTGACCGTGCGTCCGTCATTACTGAAACTGGCAATTACCGGGATCGAGGCATTCACGGTAACCACCGCTGTGCCGTTACTCTCGCTGTAAATCGCCGATGGGATGATCTTGTTGCCGAAGGTGAGCGTCGGCGAGGCTGGGGCGACCACGGGTTCGCGGGAGAACGTCATGCGCAGCGCTCCCGGTTCGGTGGCCACCGTGGGATTCACCGGCGCGCTGAAATGAAACACGAGCCGCGGCGGATTGTCCGCCGACAACGATGCGGTGAAGTGCGTGCCCACGCTGCCAATGAAGAGGCGTCCGCTGGCCTCGTGAAGGGTGACTGGGCCCCCGAGAAAGCGCGGCAGCAGGGAACTGAGCGCAGTCACGGGGATGATTCCGCGGCCATTTTCCACGAAGAACTTGCCGCCAAGATCGGCATCGCGTCCTTGCACGCGCGCGCGGGACTTGCCAATCTGGAAGTCGCCTTCCACATTGTTGTAGCGCAAGCGCCAGCGCAGCCCCTCCGACTTGGCGCTGACCGTGCCCAGAGGTTCGAGCACTTCGAGCAGGCCGACATAGGCGCGCCCGTCGCGCTGTACCAGAGGCAGCGAGTAGTTCGCCGCCACGGAGTAGATGGCCAGACGCTTTTCCGGCGCGGCGGCCGACAGAAAGACTGCAAAGGCAAAGACAGAGGTAATAACAATCAGAATCAGTCCGAGCAGAACGTGCGCCGACTCACGAGCCGCGCTTCGGACAGCCGGCCGCACGCCAGCGGTACGAATGCGGCCCCGGCCTCGGTATTTAATCCAGCGCATAGGCGGTCAATCCACTCAGGAGCTTGGGATAGAAATCCGTGGACTTTTGCGGCATGACTTCGCCGGCAAACGCGACGTCGCGGACCTGAGAAACCGGGCAAGGATTCATCAGAAAAGCTATGTTAGCTGCGGCTTTGTCAGGCGTTCGTCCGCGAACCTGAGTCAGCGCCTCCGAAGCCTCGCGCAGATAAGAGAGGTTCTGCTGGTTGCGAATGGATTCTTCCGAAAGCTTCAGCACGCCTTCGAGCAAACATTTGTGCAGTTGAACGACATCGAGCGATCGCTGGCGATCCGAAAGGCCAGCAAAGAATTGCGCACTCGCAGCCTTCGGTGAGTGGAGCAGGCAGGCGTGGCCAGCGCTGACGGCTAACAGCGCGGTTCCGGCACGGCCTCGTTCTTGCAGCAGGGCTGTCGCGTGCGCGGCGTCGATCGCGGGGTCGACCGTCTCGATCTCAAAGAACGCGCGGGCGGAGTTTTGAAACGAATCCGCCGAAAAGGATTCGAGCGAGTGCACCACCCGATGCGTGGGCAGCACCAGCAATCCGGGATCGTTCATGTTGACGAAAGTCATCATGACGAATTCATACGGGGCCTGCGGATTTACAACTGAGCCGGCCGCAGTGCGGGACTCATTGCGGAAATTAAGCGCGGTTTCGTAACGGTGATGGCCGTCGGCGATGACCAGCTTTTGATCGCGCATCCTATTTTGGACGGAAGAGATTACGTTGGGGTCGGAGATCTGCCAGACCCGGTGCGCGACTCCATATTCGTCAGCCACGTCGATGGTTGGCGGCTGCGGGGTCGCGAGCAGGGCATCAATCTCTCCGGAATCCTCATACAACAGAAACAGCTGTTCGTAGTGGGCGCGGGTGGCGCGCAGCAGGTCGAGGCGGTCGGCCTTCGGCTTGGAGAGAGTTTGCTCGTGCCGGAAGACGACCTTGGCGGAATAGTCCTCGACGCGGCCTAAAGCGATGAATCCACGGCGCTCGAAGCTCGTTCCCGAGGGCGCGGTGAAGGTCTGGGAATAGGAGTAAATCGAGGGCTCGGAGTCCTGCCGGAGGATGCCCTCGGCGCGCCACGAACGGCCGTAGGCAGTGGCCCGGGTATAGACGTTGTTGCCGGGTTCGTCGGGCTCGCGCCGGCCAAGGATGATCCGCACCAGGTTATAGGGGCTGGCCGCATAATAGCGGTCCTGCATGGCGGGAGTGATCTTGTCGTAGGGTTGGGTCACGACCTGGGATGCGGAAACCTGCTGCAGGTCGTAGCGGAGAGCGCGAAAAGGATAGATGTCGGCCATATGATGGAAGTCACTTATAGAAACCACGGGAAACTTTTGATTGTAACAAGGTGGCGGCAGACTTCGACGGAGCCGTAAATCAGCCAACTTTGACCAACCGGTGCTAACCAACCACGATGCCTCCAAAAACATCCAAAGGTCGGTTTTGGGATTTGTCTTCTAATTTTGACAAAAATCCCTGCGCCGGGCGGCGAAAGCTGTGCTAACATCCCTGCCCACTGAGGTATTTATGGCCCGCCTGCGTAGAGACGAAGGGCGCCGGTCATCTCGCCCTGAGGCCGTGCTCGGTAGTGGCTGTTGGGTTCTCCCCTGGGATCCGACTCAATCGTGGTTGCGCCAAAGATTGTGCAAAAGATTGTCCCAAAATGTGCAATCCCTTAGCCGCCTGCGGCTGTCCGCGTGGCTGCTTCTGACTCTGTTTGCACTGGCGTGCCTCGGTGTCCCCGCGTTCGGGCAGACCGACGTGAATGACGTGCACATTATGCCGCGCGCCGTCGAAAAGCCCCCGGATCCTCCCCAGCCTCCCAAGCCGGATCTGCTAGCCTCGACCACTGGGATGACCGCGCACGTCCGGCCGCTGAAAGTCGACGTGGACCTGGTGCTTGTTCCGGTCACGATCACGGACCCGATGAACCGTCTCGTGACCGGCCTCGACAAGGAAAACTTCCAGCTCTTTGAAGGCAATGCCACGCAGGAGATCCGCACATTTTCCAGCGAGGACGCGCCCGTGTCGCTGGGCGTAATCTTCGATTCCAGCGGCAGCATGAGCAGCAAAATGGACCGCGCCAAAGACGCGGTGATGGAATTTTTCAAAACGGCCAATCCGCAGGATGAATTTTTCATGATCACCTTCTCCGACGAACCCGAGGAGGTGAGCGACTTCACCAGTTCAGTGGATGAGATCCAGAACAAACTAGTGTTCGCCGTGCCGCGCCGCCGCACCGCGCTGCTGGACGCCATTTACATGGGCGTGAGCAAGATGCGGCAGGCCAAGTATCCGAAGAAGGCGCTGCTGATCATTTCCGATGGCGGCGACAATCACAGCCGATATACCGAAGGCGAGATCCGGTCGCTGGTGAAGGAAGCCGACGTAATGATTTACGCCATCGGCATCTACGATCGCTACGCTTCCGCCGTAGAGGAACGCCTGGGCCCGCAACTGCTCAGCGACATCACGGAACTGACCGGCGGGCGGGCCTTCACCATCGATAACCCCAACGACCTGGGCGATGTCGCGACCAAGATTGGAGTCGAACTGCGCAATCAATATGTCCTGGGGTACCGTCCGGCCAAAGTCATGCATGACGGCAAATGGCGTAAGATAAAAGTGAAGCTGCTGCCACCGAAAGGATTGCCGCCTCTACGAGTGTATGCCAGGACGGGATATTACGCGCCCGCGGAATAGGGCCACCAGGTTTCTGCTTCTCTTCACGTTGGTCTTTTGGGCCGGTGCGCCGTGGGTACTGCCAGCGCATCCGCAGCCTGCCCCGCCTCAGAATCAGAGTAAACCCGCCACCGCACCAACTGGCGCGCCCGTCCCGGAAACTGCAACCCCTCCGCAGACCCAAAATCAGGATAAGGACAATCAAGATCGGGACAATAAAGATAAGGACAGTCAGGACAAGCAACTCAACGACCAGGGAGTCTTTGTCTTTCGCAAAGACGTAGACGAAGTGCTGCTTTACGCCACGGTAGTCGACGACAAACAGCACATTGTCACCAACCTCGACCGCAGCGCCTTCACCATCTTTGAAGACGGGAAGCCGCAGAACATCATCTCGTTCCATCACGTGGATATCCCGGTGGCCATGGGCATCGTGATTGACAACTCAGGATCCATGAAGGAGAAGCGGGCCAAAGTGAACCAGGCCGCGCTGAATCTAGTGCGGTCAAGCAATCCGCGGGATGAAGTCTGCATCGTGAACTTCAACGACGAATATTATCTCGACCAGGATTTCACCAATGATCTGTTGAAACTGAAAGAGGCTCTGGAAAAAATCGATCCGCGCGGAGGAACTTCGCTCTATGACGCCGTCGTCGCTTCGGCCGAACATCTGAGACGGTTCGCGCGCCTGGAGAAGAAAGTATTGTTCCTGGTGACCGACGGCGAGGACAACGCCAGCACGGAGACTCTGGAGCAGGCAGTGAAGCACCTGCAGGAAGAAAACGGCCCATCGGTCTACGCCATCGGAATTCTGGGCGACGAAGAGCATCCCAAGCGGGCCCGAAAGGCGCTAGAGATCATCGCGCAACACACCGGCGGCATCGCATTCTTTCCTAAAACGCTGGATGAAGTGGACGCCATCAGCCGGAGCGTCGCGAGCGATATTCGAAACCAGTACGCCATCGGCTACAAACCTACCAATCCCCGGGGCAACGGCGGCTTCCGGCAGATTCGAGTCGAGGCCAAGGCAGCCAAGGGACACGGCAAGATGACAGTGCGCACCAAGAGCGGGTACTATGCGGGTGCGCAGCCGGCGTCTGGCGGCGCGAAGTAGACGGCTCCGGGTACCTCAGCCGTCTCTATTCAAACAAAGTTTGCATGGTAGAACTGTTAGACGTGAGCGATGCTGAGGAGGCATCAGAATGGGCGAAAGCGTGAACGCGGAATTCGATTGGGTAACAGAACGGTCGCTATGTTCATTGGCGAGGGTCTTTGAGCGACTGGGCCTGGAGATTCAGCAAGACGTCGACACGCGCAACGCCATGCGTCCCGCGATCCCCCAGTTCGGGTTTGAATACGCATTCGAGATGGTCGGCGATGAGAAGAGTTTCACGGTCCATCTGCACGCTTACAAAGTCCACAAATCGGTAAGTTTCACGCTCGCCGACGGGCGCATCGAAGTGCAGGACGCCGATGCGAAGGTGTTCCATGCGACGGTTGGACTGAATGATGCAGGCCAGTGCGTGCTCTACGTAGACGGCAAGGAGCGCAGTTCATGGCACGTACGAAAATTGGCTCTGGACCATCTTTTCTTCGCGATTGTTTAGAGAGCAGTGTGCTCGGGCACTACCACTTCAACTCCAACTGTTGCGTCATCCCGAGCGGAGCCGCTTTTCAGGCGGAGAGAGGGATCTCCCTCGAAATCGCATTTTGGGAGATCCCCTCTCGCGCCTGAACTACGCCGCACTTCGGGATGACGCAAGGACAAGCCCTCCCCTACCTTTGGTTCCATTGACGATTCTGCACGCTCCCCGTACCCTGTAACGTGACTCCGAAAACTTCTGAAATGTCCCGCCTGCGCGTTGCCGATGACATCACCCAGCTGGTCGGCGAGACTCCCATGCTGCGGCTGAAGCGGCTGGTTCCGGCCGGGTCGGCGGACGTATTCGCCAAGCTGGAGTACCTCAATCCCGGCGGCAGTGTGAAAGACCGTGCGGCGATTGGGATCATCCGGCGCGCGGAGCAGGAAGGAAAGCTCGCGCCCGGTGGCACCATTGTCGAGGCAACTGCGGGAAATACGGGCATCGGCTTGGCGCTGATCGGTGTGAACCGCGGCTACAAGGTGAGACTGTTTGTGCCGGAGCGCTTCTCCGAGGAAAAAGTCACGATCATGCGGGCTCTCGGCGCTGAGGTGGCCCGCACGCCTGACGCCGAGGGCATGCAGGGCGCCATCAAGCAGGCGAAGGCGCTGGTCGCCAGTGATCCAACGGCATTCATGGCTGGACAGTTCGAGAACCTCGCGAATCCCGACTACCACTACGAGACCACAGCTCACGAAATCTTCGAACAGATGGATGGTCGAGTCGATGCCGTCGTGCTGGGATGCGGCACCTGCGGAACATTTTCTGGAATTGCCCGCTATTTGAAAGAGAAATCGCCCGCCGTGCTGGCGTATGCGGTCGAAACGCAAGGCTCGACCTTGGGCGGCGGACAGGCTGGGCCGCATAAAGTGGAAGGAATCGGTACCAGCTTCACCCCGGCAACCTTTAACCGCTCGGTTTGCGATGAAGTGATGATGGTGATGGATGATGACGCGTTCGGCACCGTGAAGGCGCTGGCGGCACGGGAAGGCGTGCTGGCTGGATCGAGCGGTGGCGCGGCGGTTTTCGCAGCTCTGAAAGTTGCGAAGAAGTTGGGAGCGGGGAAGCGCGTTGTGACCATCATCCCCGATTCCGCGGAGCGTTACTTGTCGAAGAAGATTTTTGAGGGCGGGATTTAGGAGCGGCTGTTTGGCGTTGATCGTTCAGAACGGTCGCCACAGATTTTCACGGATCACACGAATGAAAAAACAGAAACAATTTGGTTTTGCCACGCGCGCGATTCACTGCGGGCAGGAACCCGATCCTTTGACCGGGTCGGTGACCGTGCCCATCTATCCGACTTCGACGTACGTGCAGCAGGGCATTGGCGAAAACAAGGGATACGAGTATTCGCGCGTGTCGAATCCCACGCGCACGCGACTGGAGGAGAATCTCGCCGCGCTCGAAGGTGCCGTGGCGGCTCGCGTGTTTGGCAGCGGCATGGCCGCGATCCATGCGATTGTGAGCATGTTGAAATCCGGCGACCACGTGGTTTGCGGCAACGACTTATATGGTGGCACGCCGCGGCTTTTCAACCAGGTGATGACCGGGTTCGGTTTGGAGTTTTCTTATATCGACACTTCCGACGCGGAGAACGTCGAGCGTGCTATCCGCAAAAATACGCGGATGGTCTACGTAGAGACCCCAACGAATCCGCTGATGCGGTTGAGTGACCTTGCCGCCATCAGCCAGATCTGCCGCCGCAAGAAAGTTGCGCTCGTCGTCGATAACACCTTCATGTCTCCGTATTTTCAGCAACCACTCGCGCTGGGCGCGGACATGGTCGTGCACTCGACCACGAAGTTTCTGAACGGCCACAGCGATGGCCTTGGCGGCGTAGTAATGTGCGCAAAACAAGAGCACGCTGACCAGTTGGCGTTTCTGCAGAAGGCGGCGGGCGCGATTCTTTCTCCGTTCGAGTGCTGGCTCGTGCTGCGCGGAGTGAAGACTCTCGCCGCCCGCATGGAGATTCACGACCGCAGCGGCCGCATCGTGGCCGATTTTCTATCGAAGCACAAGAACGTGAAAGCAGTTTTCTATCCCGGCCTGCCGGACCATCCGCAGCATGCCCTCGCGAAGCGCCAAATGACCGGATTCGGAGCGATGATTACGTTTGAAACCGGCTCGCAGAAAAACGCCAACAAGATGCTGAAGAAGGTGCGCATCTGTTCGCTCGGAGAATCACTGGGCGGCGTGGAGACGCTGATCTCGCATCCCGCGACCATGACTCATGCCGGACTGGGCGCCAAGGGCCGAGCCGCCATCGGCATTACCGACGGCATGGTGCGAATCTCCGTGGGGATTGAAGATGTGGACGACATCCTCGACGATCTCGATGCGGCGCTCAACGCGATATAAAGTCGTCAGCCGCGAATCTTCGCCAACGAACTTTTCGCGCATGAACAATGAACAATAACGTGAATCAATGTGGCTACAGTAAAGCCCCTAAGGTTTTCTCCTGGAGGATTCACACTCCCTACAGTATCGCGGATACCCCTTGGCCGCGACTTGATTCGCGCCCATGGGTTCCATGCCCGTAGAGTTACTTCGTCATAAATTAGCTGATGGAGGTAAACATGCGACGAAGTATTTTGGGTGCAATTCTTTTCGTATCGGCGTCCATGGTCGCGTTCGCGCAGAGTGCGACCCCAAGCGATCCCGCACAGGATCACAAGGAACTGCAACAACTCAATCACGACGCCCTTCAGGATAAGCAGGCCGCGCAAAATGAGCAGAACGCTGTGAATAAGGACCGCGAGGAGGTAAAGACTGCAGTGAAGGATGGCGACAAAGCCGAGGCGAACAAAGACAGACAGGACCTTCGCCAAGCCAAAACTAATCTGAACCAGGACAAGCACGACATCAATCAGGATATGCGGCAGTCACGCCAGATCAGACAGAATGCCCAGAGTACGGGCCCGCGGGGCGGCGGCCGCCGGTAAGTTCATCTTGCCATGCAGTAGCAGCCGTGGGCAGCGAGATTTTATTCTCGTTGCCCTTTTTCTAAGGTTCTCTTTTCTGAAGCTCTCAAGGCTGTTCTCCATGTTCGGCAAGCCGCCTGCGTCACGGACTACTTCACAGCCCACTTCAGAGACTACTTCACCGAACTTCCAATCCATTCCAGGTAGTCGGCCGCTCCGTCCTCGATATTGATCGCGATACACTCCGGCAGTTCGTAGGAGTGCAACTCGCCGATCGCATCGCGCACTGCGGGAAATCGCTCCGCCGTCGTCTTGATCACCAGCAGCCATTCCTGGCTGGATTCCACTTTTCCTTGCCAGCGGTAGATCGATTCAATCTGCGGGACGATGTTGACGCACGCGGCGAGCCGGCGCTCGACCAGATGGCGGGCGATGTTTCGGGCTTCATTCTCAGACCCGGCGGTGCACAGGACGATTCGTTTGTCAGTCATATAAAATCAGCCGTCAGCTCTCAGCCATCAGCTTCGACGGAGAGATTAGCATCAATGCAATGGAATGGGGCCGAATATGCTTACACAAATCAAGTTTGGCACGTCGGGTTGGCGCGCAGTCATGGCCGAAGAGTTTTCGTTTGCCAACGTGCGACGCGCCGTGGTCGGCATCGCCCGTTACGTGGCTGCGCAGAAGCCGCAGGCGGCGCGGGTGATCGTGGGACGCGATCCGCGGTTTCTGGGCGAAACATTTTGCTCCATGGCGGCGGAAATTCTGACCGCGCACGGCATCACGCCGCTGGTGGTAGTTGAGGCCGCGCCGACTCCGGCATTTGCCCACGCCGTAATTCAGAACAAAGCCGACGGCGTCATCAATTTCACCGCCTCGCACAATCCTCCGGAATATAACGGCATCAAGTTCTCCACCCCCGATGGCTGCCCGGCGCTGCCCGAGGTCACGAAGAAGATCGAAGCGGAAATTACCGCCGGCGATGCCGCCCGCTCTGAAAATGGCCAAGCTATTGTGCATGCGGAACCGGCTGCGGGAATCGAAACGCTCGATCCCAAGCCGGGCTACCTGAAACGACTGGGTGAGATCATCGATCTGGAAGTGATTCGCAAGGCGAATTTACGCGTGGTTTTCGACCCCATGTGGGGCGCGGCGCGCGGCTACTCCGACGAATTGCTCCGCGGCGCCGGCGTTCAGGTTGCCACGGTGCACGATTATCGCGACGTGCTTTTCGGCGGGCACGCGCCCGAACCGGACGATCATCTGCTGGAAGATCTGCGAAAGAAGATGCGCGACACCGGAGCCCAGATCGGCATCGCGACCGACGGCGACGCCGACCGCTTCGGCATCGTTGACTCCGACGGAACTTTCCTGCAGCCAAACTACGTGATCGCCTTGCTCTTCGATTATCTCGTCGAGAGCCGGGGCTGGAAGAACGGCGTGGCCAAGTCGGTCGCGACCACCAACCTGATCAATGCGCTCGCCGAGAAACACAGTGTGGAACTGCACGAGACTCCCGTGGGCTTCAAATACATCGGCGAACTCATCATGCAGGATAAGATCGCCATCGGCGGGGAAGAGAGCGCAGGACTGTCGATTCGTCATCATGTTCCCGAGAAAGACGGAGTGCTGGCCGGCTTGTTGTGCTGCGAGGCGGTTGCGCGCCGAGGCAAGTCTCTGGGCGAACAATTGAAGGCGCTGAGTAACCAAGTTGGTTCCTATTATCCGGAACGGCAGAACTTCCGCTTGACCGCTGAGGTCAAGGCGAAGTTCACTCAGAAGCTGGGGCAAGATCCACGGGAGTTCTGCGGCCGCCCGGTGGGCCAGGTGGTCCGCACCGATGGACTGAAGCTGGTATTCAGCGACGGGTCCTGGGTTTGCTACCGGTTGTCGGGCACCGAACCCGTGGTACGCGTCTACACGGAGGCCCGCAGTGAGAAAGGTTTGGAGAAACTGAGCACGGCCGCGAAGCACTGGATTTTTGAGTGAACCGGCTGCGCGAAATTCTTGGTATGAAGTTCTGCGAATGAAGCCGTTTTCCAAAATCACGAAGTTCCCGAGTCCGGAAGATGGGCTGCGCGCTATGGTCGATCGCGCTCCGCAGGCGGAAGCCTTTGCCGCTTCGTGGATTGAGCGGGCGCGTCCGCTGGCGACGCGCGTCTACGCTTTGCGGCGTCGCATCGCAACCGTCTCTGTGGCCGTGCTGGCCGCCTCATTGTTTGTCCACGTTATGTTCGGCGCCAATGGAATGGTGGTCTACAAGCAGAAACGCGCCGAGTACGAGGCCTTGCAGAAGCAGATCGTCCAGGTGCAGCAGGAGAATGACCGCTATACCCAGCAGGTTCAGGGCTTGAAGAGCGATCAGAAGTCCATCGAAAAAGAAGCGCGCGAGCAACTGGGGTACGCCAAGCCAGGAGAGTATGTCTATGTGCCGCCGGCTCCGGCGAAACCCGCGCCCGTCCCGACCAGTTCCGTGAAAAAATAGCGCGCGAGTGTTCTGGCCTACGGCCTCCGAGGTACCTGCAACTTCCGAGTTATTACTTCATGCCCGCGCTGACAATCCTCGCCCGACTGTGTGGTATATTTCCGTTGCCTCATTTCACAAGCACGCGGGAATTGGCTGTGCCCGGAAGGGACGGCATAATTTTCATCGGAAGTGCTTGATTGCAGTCTGGGGCCCGCAATCTGAAGTTCAAAAAAGGAGAACTACCGGCCATGAGAAAAGTTCTGCTGATCTGTCTTGCGCTAAGTTTCCTGTTTGCCTTGTCGGCGATGGCGTTCGATGACATGGGCAAGAGTACGACCGTCAACGGCTGGATCGCCGACGCAAAATGCGGCGCGAAGATGGGTAGTGCGGCGGGAGCGGCCTGCGCCCAGAAGTGCGTAGCTGGCGGTGAGAAGATGGTCATCGTAACCGATGGCGATTCGAAGGTACTCGCCGTCGACAACCAGGACGCACTGAAGGGTCATGCGGGCCATCACGTCGCCGTGACTGGCACCGTGTCGAAAGATTCCATTCACGTGGACAGCGTGAAGATGCTGTAGTTGAAGATTGGAAGATCGGATTAAAACTAAGAGGGCGGCGCGATGCTGCCCTCTTTTGTTTTGTAGGAACGAAACGGTAGCGGCCGGTTTGAACCTTCAAGCATGGGCGTCATCCCGAGTGGAGCCGCTTTTCAGGCGGAGCGAGGGATCTCCCTGAAAACGTGCCCAGGGGGAAGGACGACGCAATGACAATGATTCAAACCGAGCCACCGCCGAAGAAAGCGAGAGAATTGAGAAATTTCCCAATTTCTCAATTCATCTCACGACGCCTTCCAGCGGCGAACTCGCCGTGGCGTATAGCTTCCTCGGCATGCGTCCCGAACGATAAGCCTGCCGTCCCGCCAGCACGGCGTGGTGCATGGCTTCAGCCATGAGCACGGGATCCTGCGCGGCCGCGATGCCCGTATTCATCAGCACCGCGTCGGCGCCGAGTTCCATCGCGATCGCGGCATCCGAGGCCGTGCCCACTCCGGCGTCGACGATCAGCGGCACGCCTGTAATCATTTCTCGCAGAATGCGAATGTGGGCCTGGTTCTGAATTCCCATGCCACTGCCGATGGGCGCGCCCAGTGGCATGATCGTAGCCGCTCCCGCATCAATCAGCCGCTTGGCAAAAACAATGTCGTCCGAAGTGTAAGGCAGCACCGTGAATCCTTCTTTCACCAGCACGCGCGTGGCTTCGAGCGTTGCCTGCACGTCGGGATAAAGCGTAGCCTGATCTCCGATGACTTCGAGCTTGACCCAGTCGGAGAGCCCCACTTCGCGCCCCAGGCGCGCCGCGCGGATGGCTTCGTCCGCGGTGTAGCAGCCGGCGGTGTTGGGCAGCAGAAAATATTTCTTGGCGTCAATGTAGTCGAGCAGCGATTCCTTGCTGCGGTCGAGATTCACGCGGCGCACCGCGACCGTGACCATTTCCGCGCCGCTGGCTTCGAGCGCGCGCGCTGTTTCCTGAAACGATTTATATTTTCCCGTGCCCACAATCAGGCGCGAGCGGAAAGAGCGTCCGGCGATAACGAGTGCGTCCTGCATTCGCCTATTGTAATACTCCAAAACGATGTCATCCTGAAATCCGGCGAAGCCGGATTGAGCGACCCTACGAGAGTAAACGGTTTGATAATGATGATGTGGATGGGAATGCCCGTGGCGTATAGAGAGTGCCGCCTTCCTCCGGCGCTGTTGCCCGATCGATCGCTTAGTAAGGTCCCTCCGGGAGCCGGCGCTCTCGTCAGGATGACAGACAAAGTTTAACTTTGCGGTGTGGGCGCGGCTTCCGCCTGTGCATACAGCTCATCAATCTGCTTCTTGTAGCGCTCTTCAATCACCCGCCGTCGCAGTTTCAAGGTCGGCGTCAGAACGCCGTTGTCGATGGTGAATTCATCAGCTACCAGCATTACTCGCTTCAGCTTTTCGAAGCGCGCGAGGTTCCCGTTGATGCCTTCGACGATGCCCTCGTACAGCCCCTGCACTCTCGGATCGGCGACTAATTCAGCTCGCGAGGCGAACGCGACGTTATTCTCCCGCGCCCACTCCTCCAGCGCACCGAAGTTTGGCGACACCAGCACGGACGCGAACTTCCGCTTGTCGCCGAGGATGGCCGCCACTCCCACCAGCGGATTGAGTTTCAGCGAGTTCTCGATCGGCTGCGGCGCAATAAATTTTCCGCCGGAAGTCTTGATCAGATCTTTCTTGCGATCCGTCACCGAAAGATATCCATCGGCATCGATGTTGCCGATGTCGCCGGTCTTAAACCATCCATCGTTGATCTTGCCATCGTTGATCTTGCCATCGACGAATGCAGCCTTCGTCTCCTCCGGCCGATTCCAGTAGCCTTTGAAAACCGACGGGCCCTTCACCAGGATTTCTCCGTCCTCAGCGATGCGCACTTCCAGATTCGACAAAATCTTGCCCACAGTTCCAATGCGATGATTGGACGGCGTATTCACCGCGATCACCGGCGAGGTTTCCGTGAGCCCATAGCCCTCGTGAATGCGAATGCCCATCTTGGCATACCACTCTGCCAGTTCCCGCCCCAACGGCGCGCCACCCGAGATGAACGTCTCGATCCGCCCACCCATGCCCTCGCGAATCTTCGAAAATACCAGTCGATTGGCCAGCTTCCAACTGCGCGACGTAGGAATCTTTCCCGCGAGGATCTCCGGCTTATGGTCTTGCCCCACAGAAACGGCCCAGTCGTAAATGGCGCGCTTGGGCAGGCCTTTGGCTTTCTGCTCCGCCTGCGCATAGATTTTTTCGTAAACGCGAGGCACCGCCACAAAAACCGACGGCTGCACTTCCAACAAACTCGCGGGCAGCCGGTCGAGAAACGGGCAATAAGCCAGTGTCACGCCGTGATACAGCATGGAGAAATCGAGGTGCCGAGCCGTGATGTGACAGAGCGGCAGGAACGAGATGTTGATCAACCCGGCCCGCATATCGAAACCCCGCAGCGCGCACTCAATGTTCGAGGCAATGTTGCCGTGGGTGAGCATTACTCCTTTGGAAGTGCCCGTCGTTCCGGAGGTGTAGACGATGGTCGCCAGATCGTCGGGGCCAATCGCGCGAGCCTGCGCCTGAATCTCGGTCGCGAGGTTCTCCGGCCCCTGCGATGTAATTTGACTCATGGCAAAGCATTGGCCCGCGAACGCTGCAAGATCGCCGGCGAACTCCACCGGATCCATCACGATGATTTTCTCAAGCTTCGTCTGGGTCAGGATCGATACGATTTTGCGCAGTTGCTGGTCTGACGACAAAAAGATGGCCCGGCACCCTGAGTCATTGAGTGCGAACGCAGTCTGTTCCGCCGTGAGCGTGGTATAGAGCGGAACCGTAACGGCCCCGAGCAGCAGGCTTGCGATGTCGGCCGTAGGCCATTCAGGACGATTTTCGCTGAGGATGGCGATGCGATCTCCCGCTCGCACTCCCCAATCCCGCAGAGCTCGCGCGGTTCGGGCGACGCTGCGGCCAAACTCGCGGGAGGAAATCGGCAGCCACTTCTCGGCGTCGCGAAGCGGATCGCGGTACAGCATCATGCGGTCAAGATCGCGCTCGACCGCCGCAAAGAAAATATCGTTAAGAGTGGCAATGCTCATTGCGTGTTTGTGTCTTTCAAAGCGCCGGCGCGAACCGGGGTCGCGAGACTGCTCCGATTGCACTTTACTGTTTTGTGAGCCGTTTGAGCAATGCGAAAGGTCGCCAGGCTGGGCACCGCTGCTTGTCATCCCGAGCAAAGCGAGGGATCTGGGTTCTTGCCGCTACCACTGTCGGCGTAGCGGCGGGCAATCACCCGGATCCCTCGCTTTGCGCGGGATGACAAATCGTTACTACTGAAACCTGCGCGGCACACACTCCCAGGAAACTAAACCGTCTCTATTGTGTTTACACAGATGCCGGTAAAATCTACGGCATACGGATTTCCTATTCCGCGGGGCGGAGATATGAAAACGCGCACAATGTGGGTTTCGCTCGTTCTGCCGGTTAGCTTTGCATTTATGCTACAAGCTTCGAGCATCGCGCAAGCGCAGGATGACGCGGGCGTCCAAACTCAGGTTCAAAATCAGAGTCAAGATCAGACTCAGAATGAAGATCAAGATCAGAGCCATGATCCTCCCGGCCGGGTAGCGCGTCTGAACTTCTTCGACGGCGACGTGCAGTTTCGCCCCGCGGGCGAAGACGACTGGGTCGCCGCGGTTCCCAATCGTCCCATGGTCACCGGCGACGATCTCTGGGCGGACGAGGATTCCCGCGCCGAAGTTCACGTTGGCTCCGCAGCCATCCGCCTGGGCACGAAGACTGGAATCACATTCTTCACACTCGACGACCGCACCACGCAGATCCGGCTTGCGCAAGGCTCGCTCATTCTCCGCGTACGCCACGTCGATGATGACGATACCTACGAGATCGACACGCCGAACATCGCGTTCAGCCTGCTACAGCCCGGCGAATACCGTGTGGATGTGAGCGAGGACGGAAGCCAGACTGTTACAACCGTCTTTCACGGCCGCGGACGCGTCACAGGCGGCGGCTTTACTTATACCGTGGTCGCGAATCAGTCCGCCACTTTTACCGGCAACGACCATCTCGATTACGACCTTGGCCAGCTTCCCGCGCAGGATGATCTTGATAGCTGGGCCTTCGATCGCGACAGTCGCGAAGACGACGCCGACTCCGCGAATTATGTCTCCCGCGAGATGACTGGCTACGAAGATTTGGACGACAACGGCGACTGGAGCTATGTCGCCAGCTATGGTATGTGCTGGCGGCCGCGCGCGCTCGTCGTGGGATGGGCTCCCTATCGCTTCGGTCATTGGGTATACATCGGGCCGTGGGGTTGGACCTGGGTCGAGAACGAGCCTTGGGGATTCGCGCCATTTCATTACGGGCGCTGGGCGTTCGCGAACAACGGATGGTACTGGGTTCCGGGGCCAGTGGTTGTGCGCCCCATCTGGGCGCCGGCTCTGGTGGCGTTCGTGGGCGGCGGCGCGGGCTTCCGCTTCTCGGCTGGCGTTGGCGTGGGATGGTTCCCGCTGGCTCCGGGCGAAGTCTATCTGCCGGGATATCGCGTGAGCCGCGCTTACGTCAACCAAGTGAACGTCACCAATACGGCGGTGAGTGTGACGCGGGTGACGAACGTCTACAACACGGTGGTCGTCAACCGAACGACCGTTAATCGAACCGCCGTCAGCAACATTACCTACGCGAATCAGCGCGTGACCAACGGCGTGACCGTGGTGTCGCGGGATGCGTTTGTGAACGCGCGCCCGGTGGCGCAGAACATTATGAAGGTGGACGCGCATGAAATTGCGGCAGCGCCGGTGAGTCGCTTGGTCACGGCCGAGCCAATTCATGCGAGCGTGGTCGGCGCCGGACGGCCAGTTGCGGTTAAGCCGCCGGCAGCAGTCGTCAGCCGTCCGGTGGTAGCGGTAAGAACGCCGCCTCCACCTCCACAACCGATCGAGCAGCGACAGGCGCAGGCCGGGGGACGTCTGAATCAGCAGGTGCTGGTGCGTCCGGCAGGAGCGTCGCAACCGGCAGCCGTCAACCAGAATCGTCCGCAGCCAGCGGCCCAAGACGGCTTCAAGTCGTTTACATCGCCCGGCGGCAACAGCCAAGTTAGACAATTGCCGCAAACGCAGCCCCGCGTCTATGAGATGCAGGGAAGCCCACAGGTCGAGGACCGGTCCGAGAATCAAAATGGTCAGGCATCGAATCCGCAGTCGGGGAAACAGGATTCCGGGAGACAGGGTTTTCATTCGCCACAGCGGCAGAATTCCTCTTCGCAGGAGACTCATCCGCTGGTGAGGCCGACGCCGCCGGTGCAGGAGCGCAGCCCGCAGCAGGAGCAGCAGCAGGAACAGAAGTTCAATCAGTGGCAACAGCAGCGGCCGGCTTCTCCGCCGCCAGCTCCAAGACCCGCGCCACCGCCGCGACCAGCACCTGCGCCCGCAGCGGCGCCGCCGCCCAAGAAGTGACGTTGACGCGGACGCGTTTCTTGCGATGTGATAGGGTTCGCATGAGATGCGCCGGCGGAGCAGACAAACAGTGAGGCAACGCCGGGAGAAGCGCGAGCTCTCCCGGCGTACTTTTTGGACGGAGCGCCTTTTCTCCGAGAACAATCATCGAAGTAGAGTGATCGAAAGATGAAAGAAGCGAAGATCAAAGAAATGAAGATCGAGGCAGCGAAGATCGGAGTAGTGAAGACCGAAGCAAAATGATCGAGGCCAAGCGTCCCACGATGAATTGGATGGATGTCCTCTGGCTGGCTCTGCTCGCCGGATTGGCCCTGCTGCCGCCCGTGCGGGAAATCCACAAGCAACTCATCCTCCTGGCCTTCGGTGTAATTCAGTTGAGCGAGGGATGGCTGATTGCCCGCCTTCCACGCCGCGGCCCCGTGTATTTGGTCTTGTTGAAGATTGCCCTGGCAACACTGCTCATCGATCACACCGGCGAGCTGAGCATCAACAGCAGTTACTACCCCATCTACTATCTGCCCGTGGTCACGGCCGCGGAATACTTTGGCTCCTGGGCCACGTTGTTGTGGACTGCGCTGGCTTCGGCGGCGTACTGCTCCTATCTCTATCCCGCGCTGCAAGAGTATGAGATCACGACCGAGAGCTATGGCCTGCTCGCGATCCGCATTCTCTTCTTCTTCCTTGCGGCGATGGTGGTGAATCGCTTCGTGGTCGAGAACCGGCGCCAGACTCAGCGCTATCAGGAACTGGCGGAGACGCTCGCTGAAACCAATCGCCGGCTGGAGCAGGCGCAGGCCGAGGCGCGCCGCTCCGAGCGTCTGGCCGCGCTCGGCCAGCTTTCCGCCGGACTTGCGCACGAGATTCGCAATCCTTTGGGAGTGATCAAAGGCTCGGCTGAAATGCTCACTCAGAAGCTCGGAGAGTCGAATCCACTGGCCGCTGAACTTGCGGGATATATCTCGACCGAAACCAACCGTCTGAGCGCACTGGTCACGCGTTTTCTGGATTTCGCGCGTCCTTTGCACGCCGATCTTACTCCGCAAGACATCACGACCGTACTCGACCGCGCCTTGAATGATGTCGCGCAACTTTGGAAAGGCGCACCGGTTCGCGTGGAGAAAGAATACGAATCCGGCCTGCCGCTGGTGCCGCTGGATGAGAGCCTGTGCGAGCAGGCCTTCCTGAATATTGTGCAGAATGCGTACGATGCGATGGGCGCGACGGGTGGCGTTCTGCGGGTGAAGGTCAGGAAAGCGCGTGCGAGCGGGCGCAACGGCGGCAACCTCGACGGAGTCGAAGTGCGCATCGAAGATACTGGACCGGGCATTCCCCTCGAATTGCGGGAACAGATCTTCAATCCGTTCGTGACCACCAAGAAAACCGGTGTCGGACTGGGATTGTCGATCGTCTCGAAGATTATCGACGGACATCATGGCACCATCCGTATCGAAGTTCCAGACGGTCCCGCTGGCAGCGGTGCACCGAACCAGCATGCAGCAGACTCAGGCGCCCGTTTTGTGATAACTTTCCCCGCGGCCAGCGAGAACGCAACGATCGGATCCACTGCTCATCTGGTGATCTCGTGAAACTCCGAACTGAGAAAGAGAAAGAAAAGAAATCGAGGACGACGCGCTCATGCCGACAATTCTGATTGTCGAGGACGAAGCCAAGATGCGGCGCCTGCTCGAGTTGAATCTTGGGGAGGACGGCTTCACAACGTTCTCCGCCGGAGACGCCGAGGCCGGACTCAAGTTGCTGCGCGAGAATCCCATCGATCTGGTTTTGACTGACCTGAAACTTCCCGGCATGAACGGCCTGGAGTTTCTGCAAACTATCAAACGTCAGAACGCCGCTCTGCCGGTGGTTGTGATGACCGCATTTGGCAGCGTTGAAACTGCGGTCGAGGCCATGAAGGCTGGGGCCAGCGACTATGTGCTGAAACCGTTTTCGCTGACTGAGATGCGGATGGTGATTCATAAAGAACTGGACGTCCGCAATCTGCGCGAAGAAAACCGGTCCTTGCGCGAAGCGTTGGGCAAGCGCTATGAGCATCCGAACGTCGTCGCCCGCAGCCCGAAGATGCAGGAGGTGCTGGCCACTGTGGAGCGCGTTGCTCCGACCAACGCGACCGTGCTTCTGGGCGGTGAGAGTGGCGTGGGCAAAGACTTGATTGCGCGCGCCATTCATGAGAAATCGCGCCGGGCGTCGGGACCGTTTCTTAAGATCAACAGCACTGCGATCCCCGAGAATCTTCTGGAAAGCGAATTGTTCGGCTTCGAAAAGGGAGCGTTCACAGGAGCGGTTGCCAGCAAGCCAGGCAAGTTCGAACTGGCCGACAAGGGGACGCTGTTTCTGGACGAGATTGGCGATGTGCCTCCGGTTACGCAGGTGAAATTGTTGCGGGTGTTGCAGGAGCGCGAGTTCGAGCGGCTTGGCGGAACGCGCACCGTGAAGGTTGACGTGCGGCTGATTGCTGCCACGAATCGCGACTTGCGGGCGGCGCTCGAGCAAGGGACGTTTCGCGAGGATCTTTACTATCGCCTGAACGTTGTGCCCATCGACATTGCGCCGTTGCGTGAACGGAAGGAGGACATTCCCGATCTCGCGAATCTGTTTATCTCGCGTTTCAGCGGAGAATCTGGTAAGCCCGTCGAAGGCATTACGCCGGAGGCGATGCAGATTCTGGTGAATTACCACTGGCCGGGAAATGTCCGCGAGCTGCAGAACATTGTCGAACGAGCGTGCGCGCTGGCGAAGGGCAGCGTGCTTACTCCGGCGGATATTCATCTCGACACTCGTAGCGCAAAAGCGGCCAATGGCGCCGGAGGCTTTCTTCCTGACGGCATGACCTTGGAACAGTGGGAGGATGAAATGGTGCAGGAAGCGCTGCGCCGCGCCAACGGCAACAAGAGTCAGGCTGCGCGATTGCTGGGGCTGTCGCGGAATGCGCTGCGCTATCGACTGTCGAAAATCGGGATCGCCGATGAAGGGGAGAAGGAAACCTAGCCGCGACTTCAGATCCCTGCCGATATTTTTTTTCGTCACCTTCCTTAAGATACTCATTTCTCATGACTTATGGGCTCGGAGTATGGCGGAGTCCGGGCAAAATCTTGAGGGGCAAGGACTTATCTCTAAAATCTTATGGAATAAGGACTTAGCTTCGGGCCGGGACCGGGGGCTGCTGCGGAAATCGCTGGGAGAGAACTTGGTGGTTTTTTGGCGCATTTAGCCAGCTTGCCCTTTCCCTGATTTTCGGTAAAGGTCGTTCGTCACATATCTCAGGAATCTTTCTGTGGAAGGCTGTGGAAAACTGGTTGAACCGGTGAGTATCTTAAGATCCTTAGGACGCTGTCGGCGTTCGTGGTTCCCACTCTTCGCAAAGTACGCGAAGGATTGATTGGATAAGAGCGAAGGCTCGATTGACCCGGTAGTCTTGGTTTGAGGACAAAGACGCTGGGAAGAAAGGAGCCTTCGCAGATGATGATTATAGGATGTGATTTCCATCCCAGCTGGCAGCAAGTGAGTTGGCTGGACACGGGGACTGGGGAGTGTGGCGAGCGGAAGCTGGTGCATGCAACGGGCGAGGCCAAGATGTTTTATCAGCAACTGGCGGAGCCAGTGCTGATTGGCATGGAGGCCACGGGTAACAGTCAGTGGTTCATCGAGTGGGTGGAAGATCTGGGGCACGAGATCTGGATCGGGGATGCGGCGCAGATCCGAGCCAGTTACGTGCGCAAACAGAAGACGGATAAGCGGGACGCGGCGCACATTCTGCAGTTGGTGGTGCAGGGGCGGTTTCCGCGGCTATGGACTCCGGACCGGGAGCAGCGGGACCTGCGGCAACTGGTGCTGCATCGGCACAAGCTGGTGGAGATTCGCAGCCGGGTGAAAAACGAACTGCAACACCTTTCTCTGAATAAGGGAGTGCAGAAGAAACGGACGCTGTGGAGCCAGGCGGGACAGAAGATGCTGCGCGAGCTGCCGTTAAAACCATGGGCGGCGTGCCGGCGGGAAGATTTGCTGGGACTGCTGGCGATGTTAAACCAGCAGATCGGAAAACTCGACGATGCGGTGCAACGGGCGGCGGAAGAGAATCCGCAGGCGAAGTTGCTGATGACGCAGCCGGGAGTGGGACCGAACACGGCGCTGGCGTATGTGCTGACCATCGGCGACGTGAGCCGCTTTCCCCGGGGCAAGCAGGTGGCCAGTTATCTGGGACTGATTCCGCGCGAGGAAAGTTCGGGGGGGAGGCAGAAGCTGGGAGCGATCAGCAAGCAAGGCAACCGCATGCTGCGCTCGTTGTTGGTGGAAGCAGCGCAGATTGCGGTGCGCTTCGATCCCGAGTTTCGTAAGCAGTATTTGCATCGCTGTCACCAGAAGCCGAAAGGCGTGGCCAAGGTGGCGGCGGCGCGCAGGTTAGCCGTACGACTCTACTGGATGCTACGCACCGATAGACCGTATCCAGAGATCGTTCGCATCGAGAGCAGCCCGCGGGTGCCCCTGGTCGGCGCAAGCTAGACCGCAGAATTGATTGGGCGCTCTCGCATCCCGTAGAGACGGGATGTTCGCATAGAAGAATCATGGTCGCGGTTTAGGCCGAATCGATGGTTGGTGGAACGATCTTCGGGAGAAGATCCGCCACCGATGGGTGATTCAGCGTGAGATTTCCAGAGTCTTGGTCCTCAACCTCTCTGGCAAAAAAGCGGTGCCAAAAACACCGACAGGATATCTTTGTCCTTGACACCGCCTTCGCTCTTATCGAGGGGCA
>CAVWTR010000009.1:0-347776 GCA_963758005.1 uncultured Acidobacteriota bacterium | reverse complement strand
TCTCCACCACCATCGCAATCCCCTGCCCGCCGCCAATGCACGCCGTCGCCAGCCCATACTTTTTCTTCCGCCGCCGCAATTCATACAGCAGCGTGATCACCAGCCGCGTCCCGGTCGCGCCCAGCGGATGCCCGAGCGCAATCGCCCCGCCATTCACGTTCACCTTCTCGCGGTCCAATCCCAACTCTTTCTCGACGGCCAGATACTGCGCCGCGAACGCCTCATTCACTTCAATCAAATCGATGTAGTCCAAATTCAGCCCAGCCTTCTGCAGCGCAATCTTCGTCGCAGGCACCGGACCGCGCCCCATCAGCTTCGGCTCCACGCCGGCAATGCCCCACCCGCAAATTCGACCCAGCGCCTTCAACCCGCGCTTCAGCGCCTGTTCGAGCGACATCACCACCACGGCAGCACCGCCATCCACAATGCCGCTCGCATTCCCCGCGGTGACCGTCCCCGCCTTGCCAAACGCCGGCTTCAACTTCGCCAGCCCCTCCATCGTAGTCTGCGGACGCCGGTGATCGTCCTCGGTCAACATCTCCCCCGTCGCCTCGCCCTTGGAATTCCGCAGCGCCACCGGCACAAGCTCTTCCTGAATGCGTCCTTCTTTATAAGCCGCATCCGCCCGCTGCTGCGACCGCAAAGCGAACTCATCCTGCATCTCACGCGTGATCCCCTGCTGCGAACCGTAGAGCTCTGCGGTATTCGCCATGTATGATCCGCAATACGTATCCAGCAGCGCGACCATCAGCGAATCTTCCAGCTTCCCGCCCGGCGCCAAAGTAAATCCGTCGCGCCCGCGAATCACAAACGGAGCCTGCGACATGGCCTCCATCCCGCCCGCCAAAACAATCTTGGCTTCATCGGTCTGAATCATCTGCGCCGCCGACACAATCGCCTGCATCCCCGACCCGCACAGCCGGTTCACGGTCAGCGCCGGAGTCTCAATCGGCAGCCCCGCCCGCAATCCCACGTGCCGCGCCCCATACAGCGCGTCGCCGGAAGTCTGCTGAGCATTTCCAAAAACGACGTGATCGAATTCCTTCGCGTCAATCCCCGAGCGTTCAATCGCACCCCGGGCCGCAACCGCCCCCAGTTCCTGTGCAGTAAAGTCCTTCAACTTCCCGCAATAGCGCCCAAAGGGCGTCCGCGCCCCGCTGACAATCGCGATATCACCTGGCTTCAACATAGTTTTTCCCGGCGGATCACCTGACCAGAATCGATCAGAGTCGTGCGCCAAACTTGTCAGTTTAGCAGCGCGTCGGCAGATTTGACCACGGGAGGTTAGCCTCCGCGGTGGGTCGATTTGAAAATTATTACATCCGGATGTCATCCTGAGGCCGTCGACAGCCGGGCGAGGGAGCTTACATGGGCAATGCCATTGATACAGTGGACGGGACTGCCCCGGTCGAGGAGGCTCAGATGGAACAGCGCGTCAGCATCATCACCCTGGGAGTGTCCGATCTAAACCGCAGCCGCGAATTCTACGAGCGCCTGGGATGGCGCCGGTCGTTTACCAAAGCGGAGGGCATCGCATTTTTCCAGGCCGGAGGCATGGCCCTTGCTCTCTACCCGCGAAACGATCTCGCCAAAGATGCGAACATCGCTCCCGAAGGCCACGGCTTCAACGGAATCTCGTTGGCCTACAACACTCGCACTCGCCCCGAGGTCGACTCGGTTCTCAAAGAGGCTACCGCCGCGGGAGGTAAAATTCTCAAGCCTGCTGAGGAAGCTTTCTGGGGCGGCTATTCGGGCTATTTCGCTGACCTGGACGGATTTTTATGGGAGGTCGCCTGGAATCCCGGCTTCCCGATCGCTGAGGATGGAAGTATTCGAATTCCAGATTAGCCGTTTGAGCTAAGTAAGGTAGGACGGTTACGCCACCGCGCCCGCCGCCAGCGCAGCCTGCCCCAGCGCCACGATCTTCCCCGGCCCCTGCGACATGGCCTGCGACAACGCATGCTCAGCGCGATTGATCACCTCGGTGACCACGTCAACCGGATCATATTCCGTGCGGATCACAGCTTCGGCTAGCCCCGCGGAAAACTGCGCGTTCGGCCCCTGGCTGCCATCATCCTTCGCCGGCAAGCGCAATTCAGAAACAATCTTGCGGAGCTTTTCGACCGCCTGCATGGCTTCTTTTTCCGCCGTCTCGCCTAGCAGAATCGCAATCGT
Organism: uncultured Acidobacteriota bacterium; assembly: GCA_963758005.1. GTDB lineage: Bacteria > Acidobacteriota > Terriglobia > Terriglobales > Acidobacteriaceae > Sulfotelmatobacter. Next base: position 345,601 of record CAVWTR010000009.1, on the reverse strand, counting down.
CGTAGTGTCGTAGCGAAATGCCAGATCGTTCGAGCGGATGTTGGCGGCGAACAACTGCCCCGCTCTCTCCATCACCGCCTGCACTTCCGACTCGCCATACTCCTTGATCATGGACGTGCTTCTGCCAAACTGCAGCAGCAACACCGAAAGCGCCGACGCATTCTGAATCGCGCGTTTGCTTTCCGCCAGCAGCAGGTCAATGTAGGAAGCCCGTTTCAGCAGCCCCGATTTTTCGTCCGTCACCGAAAGATTCTTGACCAGCCGCCGCAGCCCCGCGTTATTCAGCGCAATCACCATCTGCTCCGACAGCGTTTTCAGCACCACCATGTCCGACTGCTGCCAGGTCCGAGGCCGGTTGTGAATCAGCACCAGCATGCCGACAATTTCTTCGCCATCACTCAGCGGGATGGCCAACACTGACGCTGCACCCATCTCCGTCACCGCCTTACGCGCGGTCTGCAGTGAAACCGCTTTCTGAGCGTCTTCAATGGCCAGCGGTTCCTGCCCATTCACGGCCTTGTGCAGGCAGGCAATCAATTCGGCAATCGCCGCACTACCAGCTTTTTTGGAACCTTCAACGTAAAACTCTTCGAGAGCCGTCGCCGACAAACCTGCCTTGCCCATCGCTGCGATGCAGCGCGACGCTTCCCAGTGCGTTCCAATCTCCCGCACCGCCGTGCTCAGCACAGCAGGCGCGGTGCCCTGGTGATATAACTTGCGCGAAATTTCAGCTACCCGCGTAAAGGCGCGAACATCGGTCGCAGGATCAGGCACAGCCACAGCCGCGGGTATCGGCGCCATCGCCGTTGCAGGAGCAAGTGCAGGAGCCGCAGCAACCGGAGCTGGAGGCAACGGCGCTGACCCGGCGTAGCGCGGCGTAACCCCCGCCGACATATACAGCCGCTGCAGATCTTCGTTGCGTTCTTCCTCGCGGGGAAACAGCTCCTGAATTCTCTGCAGCCGTTCGACTGCTTTGTTCCGCATCCCATACTGCACCAGGATTTCCGCCTGCAGCATCAAGTCCTGCAGCGTCGAAGCCCCCAGCGTTGGGCCCTCTGCCTGAGCCGGTTCGGGCGCCTTGCTGGCGGAGCTGAAGCGCGACGAGATCACTTTGAAGCGCGCTTCGTCCACCTTGCCCTTCAACATGTCCAGCCGCTTCAAATGACCGCTTTCATAAGGATCGACTTCAGCGGCGCGATCGAGACACTCGGCAGCTTTCGCGAACTCGCCCGTGCTGCAATACAAATCAAATAACTTCAGCAGCGTCTGACAATAATCATTCTCGCGATTGGACGCGTTATACAGTTCGCTCAGAAACTCCAGCATCTGCGGCGAAGCCTTCCGCGAAGCGGTCACATCTTCCATGATGGCGATAAACTGCCGCCGCTCTCCGCGCCGCCGTTGGAATTGTTCGAGCTTGCGCGCCAGCGCCACTGCGGCATCATCCTGCCCGCCATCGAGCAAACTCCCGATCAGCGCGATCACCTGTTGCACCCGCCCCGGATTCTGCTCGAACAGCTGCCACACCAGCGGTTCGGCTTCGGCATGGCGGCCCGCAGCCAGCAAACAATCGGCATAGGTCTCGCGCAACGCCGGCGTCGCCTGCCCCGAGTTCATTTGCGGCTCAAGAATAAAGATGGCCGCTCCCACTTGCCCCTGCGCGAGTAAAGTCTTGCTGTAAGCCAGCGCGATGCCCTGATCAGAAGCGTCTTCCTGGTAAGCCCGCTCATACCACTGCGCAGCATCGCCGCCTTCAGCCGCGGCCAACTGGGCCACCTGCTGAAACGCCAGCGCAGCCGCCCTTCGATCTCCCAGTTCCGACGCCAGTTCTGCCACGCGCTGCAGGTTGGCCGCCGTCGGTTCCAGCGCCACAATGCGATCCAATATCTCAGCCGATTCCTGCTTCTTCCCCAGCTTAATCAAATCCAGAAGCGCCGCTTCATAGGTGCCCACGGCCAGCTTCTTGTTCGACCCCTCCAGCAATCGCCCAAAGCTGAATTTCTGCTGCCACGTCGGACTCCCATGCCGCGCCAGCTTCTTATAAGTAAGGCTGGCCCGAGTAGCGTCCCCCATTCCTACCTGCCGCTCAAACAAATCGCCCAGCAGCTTCACCGCGTCCGGATTGCGCCCCAACGAAAGACACAAATCCGCCGCCAGTTGCCGCACTACATCATTTTCCGTATCATCGCGCAGAACCAGCAGATACTCGTCCAAAGCCTCCGCAGTCTTACCCTTCTGCAAGAGCTTCTCCGCACGCTCGACGCGCTTGGCGATCTCGGCTCGGTCCAGTCGTTTTGTGGTATCAGCCATGCGGAATCAGGCGGACTACACCCTGCTTCGATTCTAGGAGCGCCGTCCGCCCCCAGCAATGCGGTAACGCCCGGCGGCGATTACGAAGGTCACCGTCGGGTATCCTCGCGTCAGGATCCTCGCTCAGAACCGCCGGGCGCGTACCGTTCTTCTTCCTCGAGCGGCACTTCGAGCGGCAGTATTTCTCGAAGCGCCCAGTCGATGCGGTCAACCCCCTCCGAGATCACCTGAATCAACTGCTGATTTTCAATCGAGTCCACCGACAGCCAGATCGGGGACAAGGCGTTCCGGATATGGTGATTCATCTCCGCAATCACCTGCATTCTTGCCAAGGTTGCGCGCTGTTGACGGCGCTTCATGTCGGCTAACTTCGCGACCAGGCAAGTTACGATCAATGCCGACAAGGCTTCCGCCAGCAATCTTTCCCGATTGCGTCCAATGTCCGGCACGAGCCAGAAGTGCATCAGTTCCGTAGCCAGAAACGACACGAGCCCGACTCCGAACGCAGCTCCCACTACGAATCGCCACGAGCTCGTTTGCATCCCTGGCCGTCCGCCGCTCGACGGGATGGGTGAGCGGCGCGTTGATGGGAGATTTTGTATTGGAGCAGTCGATCCTTTCATTGCATTTGGACCCCCTGGCCAGACTTGCCACCTCCCGCCGCCCACCTAAACGCGCGACGCGTCTGTTCTTCACTCTCCAGGATGTTGTTAAGTTCCTGCACCAGCTTGAAGAATTCGTCGTTGTCTCTGGTTTCTGAAGCGGCTTTGCACAACTCTCTCCAGTTATGGTCATTGCCTTCAACCATGGGTGCATTCCTCCGGAATTCATTGTTCGGAAAGGGGACTTGGCAGCTTGCGCTCCGCGCGTCAACAGATGACGTTCCTCGCAAAAGGAGAAGCAGCAAACCGAATGTGGGACAAGACCTGAGCGAGCGTTAGCTGACGGGAGGGGGACGATTGTAATGCCAACCATCGGTCGCAACTTCGAGATGTGGTTCCGGAACGACGGCGGGGGCAGACGAGGCGAACGGTTGTAACGCAGTCGGGGCAGCGCTAGGGGAACTCAGCCACTGAAAATCGTCGTGATCAAAGCACTGCTTATGATCGTTGCCGGCGAGAGAGCTGGCAACCAAGCCGGGGATGAGTTGCCGAAGGCTGGGGGGCACACCACGGGCCAACAGGAACCCTATAGCGGCGCACACGAGTAGGGGCCGGAGCGAAATCCGTCCGCCGCTGCTTTTCCAGAGGAGCCGAACCGCCGACATAGAACCACCCCAAGAGTAGAGATGATTCAAGCTTCGCTTTGGTTAGCCGGTGCAAAATTTTTTCTATCTGACTCAGACGTCAGACAAAGGCGGCCCTAATGTCTGATTGTGGGTACTTGCAATCCTCAAAGCGGCTCAAATGCAAGCTGAGAAAATCGCTAGCCATCAGGATCGTTTCCCGTGAAAATGAAACAAATCCCCCTCAGCGCATCGCCCAAGCCAGCAGCGTCGGGGAGTGATACTGATACCGATAAAAGTCTGCGAGATCCTGAACGTGTTCACGAATCTGAGCTTGCCCCCGGGCCCGAATCGTGCCGTCGATCAGGTTGTCAATCCCGTCGGGGTCACGAACCAAGTCAAAATACTGGTCCACTCCGTCCATTTCATTGGCGATGAACAGAGTCTTTCCATCGCCCCCGAGAATGCCGTAGATCGGGTTGTAACAGACTGAAACCAGATACGAGTCGCGCTGGTAGCTGCGATTCTCCTCTGATGTTTCGGTGAACAAGGGACGTCCGAATTTCTCATCCTTAGCAATCGGCCGGTAGCCCAACAGGTAATACAGCGAAGGCGTCACATCAATATTGAACGCGACCGCCTGAGGATCGTAGTAGTAGCGATTCCGCGCCGCCTTCGGCAGGTGAATGATCAGCGGAATTCGAAGCGTCGAAGGATACATACCGTAAGCGTGACTGATGTGGCCATATTCTCCATAAGCCTCGCCGTGGTCAGCAGTCAGCACGACGATGCTGTTGTCGTAGAGTCCGCTGGACTTCAGATAGGAAATGAAACGCCCAAAGCACTCGTCGAAGCGACCCAGTTCGCTCGCCGCCAAAGCCTGAAATCCCGGATAGCTCCCGGTCTGGGGCGGTCGAGTAGAGTGCGCATGCATCAACGCCACCAGATGCACGTTCTGGGGCTGGGTGTAGAGAAAAATGGGTCGGGTTTTGTCCGCGCGCTCGTCGATCTTCTGCTCGGCTTCGACGGAGGTGTGGCAGAAGTCCTGATCCGCCCAGTAGCTGACATTCGCATCCAGTTGGTGCACCTCCGGAGAATGCCCAATCAAGGGTTTAAGGATAGGATCGATGCTCACGTAGCGGTCGTAGTCGTTCACCTCCACCAGCTTTTCCAGATTGTTCATGGGCTGAAACGGCTGGACAAACTGCTTGTGCAGCATGAGACTCCCCGACCAGATTGCCGCCTCAGACAGCGAAGTCCCTCCATAGCGAGTAAAGGCGTTCCTCATGACCACGCTCTCGCCCGCGAAGTCGGCAATATGCGGAGTGAACTGCACCGCGGGATTGTAGGGCGAAACATAGTCTTTGCGCAGACTGTCGACCACGATCACAAAGATGTTGGGTTTGGGATCCGGGGCCGCTGTGAGAGGGTCGACTAGCTTGATATCGACGGGCCGCACCGAAATGTAAGCCGGGATGTTAGTCTGCTCCCGCAGGAACCGGCAGAATTCGTCACACGGCTTTTCATCGGAGCCCGCCCACAAATCAAGGATCGCCCCGAACGATGCGTCGGAGGCCGTCTGATGGCCGAGGGCCTGCACCCATGCCGGATGTTTCTCCTGTACCACACGCATCCACGGCGCGTCTCGCTGCAAAAGCCGCGAAGCCACAAACGTTCCCACACAGAGCATCACCAGGAGTAACACGGGATACCGTTTAGCTGTTCTCGACGGCGATAAGCGCACCAGCAAGGCGGTGACCACGAGCCACAAGACCGCAGCCCACATTCTCGCCAGAACAAAGTTCCAGTCCATGACTCCGATGTAGCTCGGCACCACATACATCGCCGTCAGCAGCACCAGAATTAAAGCTCCATTTTCAAAGCGCGGATTGAGGTTCCTTGGCCCGATGTCCCTTGGCCGCAGGCTCGCGGCGCTCGCGCCCTGCGCAGGGCTTCTGGAGGCTTGAATCCTGCGCCAAAAACCGCCGGAAAAACAAACGATCGTGACCGCGATCGCTGCCGAATAGACGTCCGCCTCACGTCCCGCAAACGGGATGCAGGGTAAAAGTACTCGTATGAAGAACCACGCAACCGCCACCGACGCGAACCCATAAAAACACAATGTCCGCCAGTGCCGTTCCCGCATCCGCGCGCACACCGACAGCGCAAGATTCAGGCAAGAAACGGCGAACACCGCAAACAAGAGCTGAATCCCAATCGCCCACGCCCATGCCAGAAGGTCCATGCTGTTGAGCGCCCCGCCCCGTCCCGCAACGAGATAGGAAAGCCACAGCATCCCCGGAAGCAATATCCCGATCGCTAAACCGGCCTGCAACACACTCGAAATGGGCAAATGCGATTCTTGATTCGATGCTTCGACACTTGATCGTCCTACATTTGATCGCGCGACCTGCGGCGATTTGGATTCGCCATAATGATCGAGAACGCCCAGCCAAAATGTTGGGAACAGTACTGCGAGACTCCACAGAAAACTGAGCGAGTTATTTCCAAGATTGGAAAACGGCTTCTTCCATAAAAAGAAAACCGCCAGCGCAGCCTGCACCACCAAAAACTCAACTACCATGCGGCGTTCACGCCCGGTTCGACGCTCCGCCAAAATGGTGACTCCCAGGAGCAGCGTCAGCACGCCGTAGATATAGGAGTGCAGCCGAATAAACACCGGTACCCACGGATTCAAAGGCGCCTGAATAAACGAAACGTACATGTCTGGCAAATACGCCAGCATGCAGTAAACCGAAGTGATCAGGCCGAGCAGCGCGTACATCAGGCGGGCAGCGATACCGATCGAGTTGGACCTCGAATGCCTCACCGCCGAGGCCCGAACGCCGGATCAATCGCACCCCTGGAAGAAGGCAGTCCCATGTGGAAAAGAATAACAAGCTGATGTCGCGACACTTGAATTCCGCGCGCTCTGCGAGGAACGAAAGTAACGCCTCGTCTTAACGCCGGCGCCCATCCTTGGGCAACGCGCTGCGTTTTTGATATGGTGCTCCATGCCTTCGGAGCCCGCTTCGCCACAGATTCATCCAGCGCAAATCCACGCGGTAAAAACCAATGAAGATGGCCTCCGCCACCAACTCTCTGCCGGACAAATGGCCATGGTCGCCGTCGGAGGCTCCATCGGCACCGGTCTCCTGCTCGGTTCCGGCGCAGCCATGGAGATCGCCGGCCCCGCCGCCATCCTAAGTTTCATCGCTGCCGCGTTTATCACCTGGACCGTCACCATGGCCCTCGGAGAACTCGCCTGCGCTCATCCCGCCGCCGGAAGTTTCGGCGTCTACGGCGACCTCTACCTCAACGCCTTCGCGGGATTCATCGCCCGCGCCGGTTACTGGATCGGCCTCTCCCTCGCGATCGGCGCCGAAATGGTCGCCGCCGCTACTTATATGTTGGCGTGGTTCCCCGGCGTGCATCCCTATATCTGGATTCTCATCTTCGCCGCGATTCTGCTCACCCTCAACCTGCGCAGCGTCGGCTCCTACGGACGCGTCGAGTTCTGGCTCTCCATGATCAAACTCGCAACCATCGTCGCCTTCATTCTCATAGGAGCAGCGTTACTAACCGGCGGCCACGTCACCCCGCAATACAACGCGCATGGCGGATTCTTTCCCAGGGGCTCCTGGTCGCCGCTAGTCGCCTTAACCTTCGCCATCTACAGTTTCGGTGGAGTCGAAATGGTCGCCGTCACCACCGGCGAATCGCGCTCCTCGAAAGAAACTCCCCGTGCCGTCTGGCTGACGTTTCTTACATTGACCTTCGTCTATGTCGGCGCCATGGTCATACTTCTCGGCCTCATGCCCTGGAATCACGCCGGAGTCACCGAGAGCCCCTTCGTCACCACATTTCAAACCGTAAAGATTCCCCACGCTGCTGGAGTGATGAACTTCGTCGTCCTGACCGCCGCACTCTCCGGAGCCAACGCCGCCCTCTACGTCGCCTCCCGCATGCTGTTCTCGCTAGCCCGCACCGGATGGGCCCCCGCCCGCCTTGGCCGCCTCAATCACGAAGGCTCGCCGCAATTCGCGGTCCTGATTTCCTCCTTCGGAATCTTCTTCGCATTAGCGCTAGTTCTCTGGGCCCCTGAAAACGCCTTCCGCTACATCGTGGGCGCGGCTTTCACCGGAATGATCCTCTCCTGGCTGGTCTCCCTAGCCGCCCACATCAGCTTTCGCCAGCGCCGCACGCCCGAAGAACTAGCCGCACTCCCCCTGCGTTCCCCGCTAGGCCAATGGGGATCCATCCTAGGCTTCGTGATGGTCACCATCGCCCTAATCCAAACCTGGCTCTACCCCCGCGTGAATCTCTACAGCGGCCTAACCTGCCTCGCAGTATTGGCCCTGGCTTACGCCCTCATGAAACCGCGCCGTGCCAAAGAATAGTCAGCGCCGTGGAAGAGCGGCCCTTCAGGGCCGCGTGAGGCGCGCGAAATCACACCAGTAGCCACTGCGGCCGCGAAACTTTGTGTATAGTGTGTGTTCCCGTTGAGTTGAATCTTGCACCATGTCGTCCCCCGGAAAGGGCAATCCCTTGGGCCAATTTACCCGCCGTGCTTTAATTCTGCTGTTCCTGACCTCGACCTTTCTAATTCCTGCAGATTTCTCACTTTGGGCTCAACAATCACCCGAGCGAATCTTCTTCCACGCCAAAGTCTTCACGGGCGACCCGCAAAATCCCTACGCCGAAGCCGTCGCTATCCGCGGAGACAAAATCATCGCTGTCGGCAATCTCTCCGAAGTGGAAAAAGAAGTCGAAAAATCCGCCACCGCAACCGCCGAACACATCGATCTCGCCGGCAAAACCCTCTTCCCCGGCTTCATCGATTCCCACAGCCACTCCATCGACGGCGGACTCAACCTGATCGGCGCCGACGCCAGCGAAAAAGTATTCACCCTGAAAGAACTCCCGCCATTCGCCGCTGACGCGAAGAAAACGGGCAGAGGCATGCGCGGCGACATCCTGGAAATTCTCGGACTCCCGCTCGAGTTCTGGTCGCACCCCGACATTCTCAACGCCGACTTCAGCACCGCCACATACGCCAAGCAAGCCGTTCTCCTCCGCGGCATGGACGGCCACACCGCCTGGGCCAACCGCGTCCTGCTGCAGCGCGCCGGCATAACCGCGGATTTTCTCAAGGGCCTTTCGCCGGACGCCCGCAGCTATTACGGCATCAGCAAGAACGGCCAGCCCAACGGCTTCCTGGTCGACGCCGGCATGGACAAAATCGAACCGTTCGTCCCCCAGCCCACGCCCGATCGCCTACTCGCCGCCGCCCGCGCCGCTCTCCAATACAACTACAGCCTCGGCATCACGGCCTGGCTCGATCCCCTGGCCGCGGATTATGTCTTGCAGGCCTACAAACTCCTCGCCGACCACGGCGAACTCACGTCGCAAATCGTCGCCTTTCCCCAACTCTTCGCCAAAGATCCCACCGCCGAACTGGCCGCGCTACAGAAGACGCGCGACTTCTATAAGAATGTCCCCAACCTGCACATTACCGGCATCAAAGTATTCGCCGACGGCGTAGTCGAGTTCCCTTCGCAAACCGCCAACCTCAGCAAGCCCTACAAGAACACCGGCCGCAACGGCGACCTGCTCTTCGATCCCAAAAAATTCGCCGAGCTCTGCATCGCCGCCGACAAACAAGGTCTGATCGTTCACGTCCACGCCCTCGGCGACGGCGCCGTGCACGCCGCGCTCGACGGCATCGCCGCCGCCCGCCAGGCCAACGGCAACTCCGGCCTGCCCGATACTCTCACCCACGAACAGTTCGTGCTGCCCGAAGATTTCCCCCGCTTCCGCGAACTCGGCGTGATCAGCGCCCTGCAACTTTTCTGGGCCGAAGCCAGCAACGACACCATCGAAATCGTGAAGCCTTATCTCGATCCCGAGATCTATAAGTGGCAATATCCCGCGCGCTCCATCCTCGACAACGGCGGCATCATCTCCGGAGCCAGCGACTGGCCCGTTTCCACTGCCAACGTTTTCTACGGGATTTATCAGGCCGAAACCCGCAAAGGCCCCGAGGGCGTCCTCGACCCCTCGCAGGCCATGCCTCGCGAAGCCATGTTCTACGCCTACACCCGCAACTCCGCCCGCGCTATGAATATGCAGGATTCCATCGGCACCATCGCCCCCGGCAAGAGCGCAGATTTAATCCTGCTAGACCGCGACGTCCTCACAGTTTCCCCAGAAGAAATGCGCGACACAAAAGTCCTATGGACAATGGTCGCAGGAAAGACCGTCTATCGGGCTAAGTGAGACTAGGCTCGCAAACGACGGCAGCCCTACACGGACATTCGATTGCCAACAAGCGTAATGGCATGGTTTCGCGCGACGTGCGTGCTAAGATCCACTGATCCGGCTCGCCCACCCGCTTGAGCCACACGGAGGTCAAGATGAGTTCAATCACACGGCGCGATTTCCTCAAAACAGGTTTGGCCGCTGGAGCCATCGCGTCCACAGGAATTCTTCCGCTGGCCGCTGCCCAGCGCACCGCGGCCGATACCGTCGTGCTTGGCCGCTCAAAAGTGGAGGCGACCAGGCTGGCCTTCGGAACCGGGACGAACAGCGGTGCGGTACAGGCCGCGCTGGGGCAGCAGGAGTTCACGCGGCTCATACGCTATGCCTACGATCGCGGTATCCGCTTCTTCGAGACCGCTGAGGCCTACGAGACGCCGGGCATGCTGGGAGAGGCGCTGAAAGGCTTGCCGCGAGACAGCTATCAACTCATGAGCAAGGTGACGACCTTCCACCAGGGGATCGACCCCCAGGCCAAGTTCGACGAACTGCGGCGCATCTCACAGACAGAGTACTTTGACATCATGCTGCTGCATTGGCAGCACTCGGCCGACTGGCCCGAAACTACGAAACGTTGGCAGGACGGGATTCTTGAGGCGCAGCAGAGAAAGATCATCCGCACCCATGGCGCCTCCGTGCACGGCCTGCCGGCACTGCGCCAGATGCCGGGCACAAACTGGCTCGACGTAGGACTGATCCGCATCAACCACAGCGGCGCGCGCATGGACGGCCCGACCTCTGAGGACAGCAATCACCCGGACAATGTGAGCGAAGTGGTCAATCACATCCAGCAGTTGAAGAAGGAGGGGCTGGGTGTGATCGGCATGAAGCTCTGCGGTGGCGGCCAGTTCGAGCACAGTCATGACGATCGTGTGAAAGCAATGAGGTTCGCTTTCCAGAACGCGGGAGTGGATTGCGCCACCATCGGCTTCAAGAACAGGCAGGAGATTGACGAGGCGATCAGCAACCTGAATCTGGCGCTTGCCTGAGCCATGGCGATGTCGCGGAATTCGCCGAGTTGAGCGTCAATGAGCCCTATCGCGTTGGTTTCGTCGATCCTACAGTATGTAAAATACATTTCTATACAGCAAACCTGCCGTCATTCATGTAGGCTCTGGCGTACAGAGGAGTTCAGCATGTCCCCGATCCGCGGATGCCTGCTTGGGCTGGTTCTGTTTTCAGTTCTTCCCGCCTCCGGTCAGACAGCCAATCCTGATTCCACTCAACAAACCACCATCCGCGCCACTGTGCGCAGGGTTCTGGTGGACGTGGTGGTCACGAACAATAACGATCAACCCGTCACCGGCTTGTCCCAGGGACAATTCCAGGTTTTCGAGGATGGTCACCCTCAGACCCTAACCTCGTTCGAGGAGCACGCTGGGCTGCCAGATATGTCAGCACTCCAGGCCAAGCTGCCGCCCAATACCTTCTCCAATCTTCCGCTGGCCAAGGCCGGCGACGCCGCGAACATTCTGCTGCTGGACGCGCTCAACACCCAGATGCAGGACCAAAGCTACGTGCACGCGCAGATGATCAAGTACATCAAGGGAATCCGGCCGGGAACGCGCCTCGCCATCTTTACCTTAGCGGAGCGCCTGCGCTTCATCCAGGGATTCACCGGCGACCCTGCACTACTGATGGCAGCTTTTGACGGCCAGAAATCGGCGGCCAATCCGCAGTTGTCACCACTCCTCCAGACGACCGGCGAAACGAATGCCAACAATGAAGCGGTCGCGCAGATACAAGAGATGGCGGCGGCAACTGGATCGGCGCAGATCCAGGCATCGGCGGCCGCACTCCAACAGTTTCAGCAAGAGACCGCGTCCTCTCAGACCGATGTGCGAATTCAAATGACCTTGGAAGCGCTGCAGCAGATGGCACTCTATCTGCAAGGAATCCCGGGGCGCAAGAACGTGATCTGGTTCTCGGGCTCTTTTCCGCTCAGCATCTTTCCCGACTTCAGCAGCGTATCCGATCCCACGCGGCAATATCAGCAGGAAGTGGCGCGAACCGCCAATCTTCTGTCCGCCGCGCAAGTCGCAATTTATCCCATCGGCGCGCAAGGTATTGCCGTCGATCGTCATTACGACTTCAGTGGCCCGCGGGGGCCTAAGACTGTTGGCGCGAATGCCGAGCAGCAGGTGACTCAGTACCAGGTCAGCGATCTTCTGAACGGGAGCACGGAGCGCACCGCTGCTTTCGCCACTATGGACGAACTGGCGAAAGATACCGGCGGCGAGGCGCTCTACGGCACGAACGCACTGAACGAAGCCTTGGACCACGCGCTCAACCACGGGACGCACTATTACACGATCACCTACTCGCCGGCCAACAAGAACACGGACGGAAATTTGCGCCGCATCGAAGTAAAGGTCAGTGGAGGAAGTTATCGCCTGGCCTATCGCCGCGGCTACTACGCGACGGACGAAACCTCCGCTCGGTCGGCCAAATCGAACCCTACCGGCGATCCGCTGCGGCCGCTGATGGATCATGGCACGCCGGATTCGACCGCGATTCTCTATACCATGCGTGTACTGCCGGCAAATCCACAGCCAGCGCCCGGTGCTGCAATGGCCGGGAGCAACCAAAATCTGAAAGGCCCGGTCACGCGCTATGCGGTGAATTTCACGGTGCCCGCCAATAATCTCACGCTCGAACCTGCGCCCGATGGAGTCCGCCACGGCAGCCTCGAAGTGACTCTTCTCGGTTACGACCGAGACGGCAAGCCGCTCAACTGGATGGTGCGAATGCTCCAGCTCACTGTGCGACCCGATCGCTACGCCGCGATACAAACAAGCGGCCTCTCGTTCAGCCTGGAGATTGACGTGCCCTCTTCGGATGTTTATCTGCGCTCGGGCGTCTACGATCTGGGATCAAGCAAAGCAGGTACGCTGGAGATTCCGCTGGCGGCCTTGGTTGCCCAGGCTGCTCCCACACCAAAATAGCAGTCGCTTCTTCACCGGGCACTGATTACTCGGCACTGATTGCGCGACCGCAACCTGCAATCAGTGCGATCCTTCCGTCGACAGGATGCGAGTCTTCGCCCGGAACTTGTGCCAATTCTTGAAGCGCACGACGTTGTGTGAGCATTCGCTCCATACCTGTCCCGAGCAGATCTCAATCTCGGATTTTTCGGGCAGAACAAAGTCGCTTCCATCCCCCAACGGCACGTCGACATAGTCGATCCTCGTAGTGGCGCGGGTGATGGGGAACGAGGCCGGCATGTCGGCAGTCTCTCTGTCCAGTCGCATCACCTGGAAATTGGACTTGTTGAGCCAAACTTTACCGCGGTAAGCAGGAAAAAACGTAACTCCCAATCCGCTCAGATACTGCGCGTGCGAATAGTAAAGTTCGTTGCTTGACTGGCCGACACGATATTCGAAAACCAGGGCCGGGATCGAGTTCAGCTTTACCTCTTTGCTAAACCGGAACCCGGCATCGCTCAAGGGCGCGAAGACCGTCTGCAGAATCGCGGCCAGCTCTCCCATGGACCAACTGCTGTTCAAGACTGCCAAAGACGCGTTCGCGGGATTGCCTTCAACCTTGATATTGCTGTAGCGCTCCTGGCCATCTTCATAGGACACAGTCGCAGTTACGACATCCCTATGAGCGCCATCGAAAGACGGCCAGTGACGATGGGTCTCCAGATCACAGGTTACGTTCGGCATCTTTCGAGGCAGCGAGAGGGTGAACTGGCAAAGCTCAGCCAGCGCCGGAGAATGTTCGGCCTGACTCGCGATGGCCGAACAATAGGGCTTGAAATCCGAATCCGGCTGCGGCGGACGAACATCTTCGCTCACGCCGTCGGACGAAGCAGGAACAGGAGCAGCAGGTGCTACCGGCGCAGCGGAATGATCCGTCTTCTCGCCTTCTGTGATTACTGTGGAAGGCGGCACCTGATGTTGTGGATCGACAGATTGCGGATCGACGTATGGCAGATTGACGTATGGAAGATTGACGTACGGAAGATCGACCGACCCCAAATTGCCCGTCAGCGAATCCCGCACAACCCAGCGCACAAGTGCGGTCGCTTCGACAGGCTGAAACTCCACCAGACGTCGGATCCCATTTCTCTGGACGGACTTGAATTCCTCGCTGCTCATCTCCTGCTGCGCGGTATATTGCACATGCTGCAGCGGCTTTCCTTGCGCATCAAAAGTGCATACAGCAAAGTCGAGATGCAAACGAAGCCGCGAGCTGTCTTCTGCTAAAGAGTCCGCTGTCAGCCTCTTGCCATCCACCGCCAGCAAATACTTCGGACGCTCGCCAGGAGCGGACTGAAAATCGGCCATCAACTTCAGTGAGGTTGCAGTCATCAGGTCGTCGCAACCCGCCTGCTTCAGCTCCATGTCCGCACCGCCCGGCGCCTCACCTCGCACATAATAGTATTTATGAAAGTCCAGGTGTACGCCGCGGACGGGTGTACTGACTTCGATGCGATGAAACCCGTCTTTCCAGTCCGCGGCTGGTGGTGCGTACACGATTTCATCATCGGAGAGCCCGTGGCGTAAAACTCGGTCGAAGCAATCGGCAAGATCGATGACGTCGATACAAGCCTCACCGCCCGTCTGTCCGGCGAATTCTTCCATGGGCGCGGTCGCGGCGAAATAATCAGCGCTTGCGTGAATGGGTATTCCCGCCGCTTCCGGTTGGTCGTACGGCGGTGGAGAAGTGTCGGCGGTGGGACGCCCGGCAGACGGACGCCTCGGAAACAGTCCGGGCCGCGCCGGATACACCGACACGCGCGCGTTCGCCAGCGCGTTCGTCACCTCCGCAGCCTGGATGCGATAGCTCAGGGGATCGTCAAAACGATTGGCCCCGGGGTCGGGAGCAATGCTGAACGGAAAAGAGGACGAGACCCAGATCAGCCTCTTACGCCCCGGATAGCCCGCCAGGTGCCGCGCAATCGCGCGGATCGCATCCATCGTCATCTGCACCCGGCGCTCCCGAGCGCTCAAATTACTCGGCAGGCGGTCCCAATTTCGGACGGGGGACAAGACGGGGGATACGATTGAATATGAGATTGAAGCCTTGCCGGTCTGTAAGAAATTCTCGCGCGCCCCACCCGATGTCGCACCCGAATCCGACCCTTCAGCAGTCTGGGATGGTTTCTCCGCGAAGACGCTGTGTAACGTGAATCGCAACACGCTGCGATCAGAATTGAAGTCTTGCAGCATTTTGAGCTCCGGGCCGAGCAGCATCACAGCAATCGGCACCGTGACACAGGTCGGATCAACCGGAACCCGATCGCAGCCCAGATCGGCCATGCCGGCAACTTGTTCTCGAACCGATGGCGAAAACAGATCCGTGTTGAGATCGTCGAGTAATAGAACCGTAAGGGCCGCTTCCGAGTTGCCGGAGGCGATCACCTCTCCCCGCGATTTGGTGGAAGTGCTCCGGAGCTCGTGCGTTGCCGTTGCGCTCTGCAGCGCGCCGGCCTTGCCGGCTACTCGAAAGTCCGCAATCTTTTCTGGAACCTGGGCGACCCAATCAACCTTTTCAAAGATCTGGAAATCATCCTTCGTCAAGCCGGTGACCGGGTTGCCCTGTGGGTCCGTCGCAACCACGTCCACAAGAATGTAGCGGCCTGGTCCCGGTACCTCAGACAGGGCGGTATCCGAGGCACCGATTTCGACAAGCGTGGGTTGGGGAGTAGATGGTAGCTGAGGCTTCCCTTGTCCCACGACCGAATCCGCCCCTGCGAAAACCAGCAGAAGAGGAATGGCTAGCAACCTTCTCATGTCGAAACATTTTAGTCCCGGTCGGCTTAAAATCGCACTCATCACCGCGTCCAGTAGTGGCGCAGTTTAGATTCCAGCGGAATATCACCGTCCTCGTCATCCCCAGACTCGCCTGCAACCCTCTCGATATCCCCTGCATCTCAAACCCGATTTGCAGCTGCCCCGAGCGAGGTGTTCCGTGTTGAAGCCCTTCGTTGCCGTCTCGCTTCTTGCTCTCTCTTTATGTTTGTCTCTGGCCGTCCTCGGAAGCCCCGCCGAAGCCGGCACGAAGGAACTGCTTTATGTCGGTGGACCGCAGGGATCCTCGAACGTGATGCTCTACACGTACAGTGTCGATCCCACAACGGCCGGCGCCACTCCAGTCGGCAACGCTGTCAACGTCGCCAGCGGCTCTCTAATTCCGCTTTCCATCGGGACCAGCCACTATCTCTATCTGTGGAGCAAGACCGGGGTCTGGCTTTACGCGACGGATGCCGATGGCGCTCCCTTGGGCACGCCCTCGCAGCACGTCGTGTTCTCGTTTCCCCATCCGGTGAATACGTTTCTCATTGACCCCGACGGCAAGTTCGCATATGCCGCGCTTGGTTGGGCCGATTACGAAGGAGGCGCGAATTCGATCATTCTCTTTATGATCGATCAGTCCACCGGCAAGCTCACCAACACAAATGAGGTGGTCGCTTCGTATGCCAACGAATACACCGGCTTCCGCAATTTCTCGTTCGCGCAGCAGGGCGGCAAACTCTTTGGCGAATATGACGACAGTGGTCCCTACACCGATATCATCGGCTACGACTATTACCCAGTAAATCAGTCGACCGGCCGGCTCGGTGCATTACAAAACATGTTCTACGCCCAGACCGGCGAATGCCAAACTGGCTGTGTAGCCGCCGTCACGGACCTTCTTTCCGCGGTAGATGGCGTCTGCTGCGGCCCGCCCAGCGGCAATGTTGTAGTAACGCTCACTTCGACGGGGCAACAGATCCTTTGTCCGCAAAGCGACACTTTCTGCGCCGACGACGTGGCCAACCTGGCTATCGATCCCGCCAATGCGAACGTTTTCTTCGGCGATTCGACCGCGAATGAAACGTACGTTCTGAATGTGGATTTCCCAGCTGGCCAACTCACCCCGAGTTCATCCACCATCCCCGGAATTCCGCCCATCTACTTCAGTCCAGACAGCCAGCTCGTGTATGCAGTGAACCAAAGCGATATCGGCATCTACGCGCTGCAAACTACGACCGGCACTCTGACAGCAAACACGACTCTGCCGGACTCCGGGACGGTGAGCATAGCAACCATCTCGTTCTAGAAGTGATTTCGATCATCGATTAAGCCGCGCCTCGCAGCGAGGTATCGGTCTGCAAATCGAGGCACAGGAAACCCCGCCGTCCCTGCATAAAACCTGCATTTTCAGCGTCCCCACGTTGCAAAATCCTTCATCTTGACGCCAACCAATGCCAATGGGATGCTCACATAGGCGAGGTCTATTTTTCGTCAGGGCAACTTCGGAGGCATGGAATGAACGTATCAAGACTAAAGGAATCAGGATTGAAGAAACCCAGCTCGAATAGACCAAGCCTGACCCGGCGTCCCTCCCTGCTGCCAATCGTCGTCGCCGTAGCGCTGTTGCTCGCCGTTACCGTCATCTCGGCTCAGGCCCAGAAGTTTGCAGGACACAATCGGCCCTCAGCGGTCCCGGAAGGTTACGTAATCACCCCTTTCGGTTACTTTCACCCGTCCTGCGTACGTGGTCTCGCCAGTGGAGAAACAGTTCTGGCAGACGGACGTGTGCAACATCTGGACGGCACCGAGGACGCAATCGCTCCGCTTTGCAGTTATCCGCATTACACCGCCCACGGAGACCTCGTAACCCGACGCCAGGCCAGCAACGAGCCACCCGCGATCGGCCACAGCTGGATTGAAGATGGAAGCACCACCACCAGCACCTCCTACGGAAAGCTCACCGCGAGCTGGGTGGTACCGCCCGCCCCGACGACGAATGATGGCCAGACGGTCTATCTATTTCCAGGCATGGTCGACCTGCAGACAGACGAAACCATCATTCAGCCGGTGCTAGGTTGGAATTCTTTTCTTGGCGAAGTGTGGACGATTGCCAGCTGGAATTGCTGCCCAAGTGGCACGGCAAACTACAGCAAGCCCGTAGCGGTCAATGTGGGCGACACCATCAACGGCACCATCAAGTCCACCTGCGCGCCCGGCGTAGAGTCTTGCTCGAAGTGGGACATCGGCACTCAGGATGTGACCCTCGGCAAAAGTACAACGCTGGCCAACACCCCCAGTGAAGGGCAAACCTTCAATTGGGCCCAGTCAGGCGCGCTCGAGGTCTATGACATCGCCCAATGCAGCGACTACCCCCCGAACGGCTCAATCACCTTCTCCAAGGTAGCGCTCTATGACTACAACCTCGTCAGGATCGCCAACCCAGGGTGGTCAATCACGGATTACTACGGCGGCCTCTCACCCCAGTGCAGTTACGGCGGAAAAACAACTGCGAACTCGGTAACCCTCGACTACTAATTCGGCCGTGACTCTTCACTGAACTTTTTCCGCGACGATGCGCACGTCCGCAACGCCAAGGCCCGAAGCCTCAAGCGGCGATTCCGCTCATTTACCGCAATCGTGAATTGAGTGTAACTTCTGGGTTGATACACTTAACTTCCGGTTTAATCGTTCGGTCTCCCGCTCCGGCAAGTTGATCTCCCGCACTTCTCCGTATTACACTCGCCCGGTTTCGCCACTGGAGCGAAAAATGCGCATTCTTCTTACCAACATTTTAATAATCGCCTTGACGGCCGCAGCATTCGGCCAGGCTTCGCCGATGAACAGGGCAGCATCCGACCCAAAATCGCAGCCCAATCAAGCAACTGCGAACTCCGTCCCAGCGGCCGACATACCGATTACGTCGATGCCCTACACTCCAGGGCTCGACACCGAGTTCATGGATAAGAGCGCCGACCCGTGCGTCGATTTCTACCAGTACAGTTGCGGCGGATGGATGAAGAAAAATCCGATTCCCGCCGACCAGCCCGGCTGGGGCGTTTACGGCAAGCTCGCTCAGGATAATCAACGATTCCTGTGGGGCATTCTAGAAGAACTGGCCAGGAACACTTCCGGCCGCAACCCCAACCAGCAGAAAATCGGGGACTACTTCGCTGCCTGCATGGATGAATCCGCGGTCGAGAAGCTTGGCGCCGATCCGCTCAAACCCTACCTTAAACAAATCAACGACCTCACATCGAAAAGCCAACTGCCGGCTCTTTTGGCGCAGATTCATCTGCGGACCGAAGGCAACGGCATGTTCTTCGGATTCAGCTCGAACCAGGACTACGGCGACTCGACGCAGGTAATTGCTTTTGCCACCGCTGGCGGACTCGGCCTCCCCGACCGCGATTACTACACGAAGACCGATGCCAAATCGATAGAACTGCGTCAGAAATACCTCGTTCACATACAGCGCATGCTCGAACTGTTGGGCGATCAACCGGACGCGGCACAACGCGAAGCGGTCTCGATTATGGCCATGGAAACGGCACTGGCCGCGGCTTCCCTAACTCGCGTCGAGCGCCGCGAGCCCCACAATCTTTACCACAAAGTTGACTTCACGCAGTTACAAGCGATCTCGTCTGGTTTCGACTGGACCTCGTACCTTAAGCAAACTGGCCTTAGCGGGGACAATACATTCAACGTAACCGAGCCAGTGTTTTACCAGGCACTCGGCAACCAACTTCAGACCGTCAGTCTCGATGACATTAAGAATTATTTGCGCTGGCACACGGTTCATTCCGCCGCGCCATTTTTGTCCTCAGCCTTCGTGAACGAGGATTTCGATTTCTTCAGCAAAACGCTGCGCGGAGTTCCGCAACTCCGCCCACGCTGGAAACGTTGCGTCGGATTGGTTGATCGGCAACTCGGCGAAGCTCTCGGCCAGGAGTTCGTCAGCCGCACGTTTACTCCGGAGATGAAGCAAAAGACGCTGACCATGACCAGCCAAATTGAGCAGGCCATGGCCACCGATATCGAGCAACTCACCTGGATGGGCCCCGAGACCAAACAGAATGCGTTGATCAAGCTCCACACCGTCGTCAACAAGATCGGCTACCCCGACAAGTGGCGCGATTACTCATCGGTCGTGATCTCGCACGACGATTTTTCGGGTAACGTCGAACGAGCAGCGGTGTTCGAGTCCAGGCGCAGACTAAATAAAATCGGCAAGCCGGTCGATCGCACCGAATGGTCCATGACACCGCCGACCGTCAACGCCTACTACAGTTCGCGCATGAATGACATCAATTTTCCCGCAGGCGTATTGCAGCCCCCTCTTTACGACCCGAAGATGGACGACGCTCCCAACTACGGCAACACCGGCGGAACCATCGGCCACGAGTTGACCCACGGCTTCGACGATCAGGGCCGCAAGTTCGACGCCCAGGGAAACTTGAAAGACTGGTGGACGGCACAGGACAACCAAAACTTCGAGGCCCGCGCCCAGTGCGTGGTCGACCAGTACGCGCAGTACGTCGTTGTAGACGAAATAAAAATCAACAGCAAGCTCACCGAAGGTGAGGATATCGCCGATCTTGGCGGGTTAATTCTGGCGTGGATGGCCTGGAAAGACCAGACCAAGAACACACATCTGGAAGACCGCGACGGACTCACGCCTGAGCAACGGTTCTTTGTCGGAAACGCGCAGTGGGCGTGCGAGAACAACCGGCCGGAGAACCTGCGCATGAACGCCATCACAGATCCGCATTCGCCGGGAAAGTACCGCGTCAACGGCCTGGTGGTGAACCTGCCCGAATTTGAGAAGGCATTCGCCTGCAAGCCGGGCCAGCCGATGGTGAAAGAAAACCGCTGTCGCATCTGGTGACGTTCGCCGCGATCTGGCACTTTTTCTTCAACGGGCGAGAAATCAGTAGATCGACCATCTCAGTTAGCGAAGCTCCATCGCCCTCAACGCCAGGCCGCGAGCTACCGAGGTAAATTCGTTTCCTCCGCGAATTCGCTTCTCTCCAAATCGCGTTTCGAAAATTCTCCTCACCGCCGGTACAAACGAAGATCCACCCGTCAGGAAGACCCTGTCGACCTCCTTAGGCAGAACACCAGAAGACGTCAGCAGCGAATCAACGCAGCGTTCGATCTGCCCCAGTTCGTCAGAAATCCAATCCTCAAACGACGCTCGTTCCACGGTCGCGTCCAGATCGACAAACCCGTCCGAAAACTGAAACTTTCCCACGGAGGCGATCGACAAATCGTTCTTAACTTTCTGCACCGCGCGGTGCAGGTGAAACCCGAGATCTTCTTTGATGAAGTGAATGAGCGCGGCAATCTTCTCTGGCTCCAACGATTGCGCGTGCACGCCTTTCAGCATCTCCAGCACCTCCCTGCCCCGCAACAGCGACAAGTGGTGCCACCGCTCCAGCTTGATATAAACCCACCCTGGAACCGTCAGGATTTTCCCCAGCGACCGCAACTGCGAATCGGCCCCCAGAGCGGGAGACACGAGGTGCCTGACGATCTTCGCGTCGAAAGCATCTCCTGCGATACCCACGCCCGCATTGCCAACAATGCTGCCCGAGCCCCTACCTTTCCGACGAACGTCTCTCTGACGGGCGTCCCTTAGGCGAGCCGTCGGGCCAACGTGAACCAAAGAGAAGTCGCTCGTCCCGCCCCCGAAATCTCCAATAAGGATGAGCTCGTCGTGATCAAGCGTGGACTCGTAATAATGTGCCGCCGCAACCGGCTCCATCTCAAACTCCACGGATTCGTACCCAGCCGATTCGAAGGCCGCTCGCAGCCGACCCTCCGCATAATCGTCATCTTCCGCGTTCTCTGCTCCCACAAAATGAACCGGCCTTCCCACCACCGCAGATCTGATCTTGATGCCAAACTGTTCCTCCGCCTTTTTCCGCAAGTCCCGGAGAATCCTTGCGATCAATTCTTCAATCGTGTGCCTGCGACCGAACACCTCCGTGCCATGCAGGCTGCGGCTGGTCAGAAACGACTTAAGCGATTGGATCAGCCGCCCCTTCGCGTCCGCCGAAAGATATTGCTCAATCGCCTCAGGCCCCGTCCACGACTTCAGAGTATTCCGACCGCCCTCTTTCGTCTGCTGCAAATACAGCAGCGACCGATACGAATCCGTCAGTCCCCCAAGGTACGGAAATGTAGCAAGCCGAACCTCACCCGAACCGTCGGCACAGGCAATTGAACTGTTCGTCGTCCCAAAGTCGATGCCGATCGAGCCTTCACCCCTCATCCCTTCGCGATCCTTCCCGTGATATCGCTCACCACAGCATCTTAACCATTGCTCCAATAAAAAAGGCGCCGGAAATATTCCGGCGCCCTCGAGAGAATCCAACTCGCGAGATGCGGTCAAGCGAGAAGTCGGTTTGTGGATGATGATCGCACGTCGCGGGAAAAACAATCTACTGTACCAAGGGACCGTCACTCTTACCGCCTCTAATACCGGTACCAGCTGAAAAAACTCGCGATCCATCCCCCGACTCGGATCCGCAGAGCCTGGCTTGCCGATAACCCTGCTCCCAAGCTCGGGTCCGCGGTTGAAGCGCGCGTCACACTTCCACCAGCCCCGGCCGTCTCAGTTCGCTTTTCAGTTTCTGAGCACGGCTCCATCCGCCCCTCCTTGACGGTCCCTGGACGGTTTGTCCATAGAAGCATCGTTCATAAAAGCATCGTCCGTAGAACGATCGTCCGTAAAAGCATCGCCCTTGAAATGCCCCGCCAGATTTCCCTCCCCGTGCCTTATGGTGCGGGGATAATCCAAACGCCCCAACAGCTCCCCCGCAAATTCGTCTACGATCTTCAGTTGTCTTTCGGTCAGCTTCCCTTGCCAGCCCTGGATTGCGCCTTTCCCGATCCACCGGCCTTCTTCTCCCGGACTCTTGGGAAGAGTTTTCGCCCGGTCTTCCTTGGCCCGCATCTTCTCCAAAGAATTGCCGCGAATCACATTTTGAATAACCCCCGGCTCCACTTTCTTGCCTAGAAATTCCAGGCAGCGTGCCACCGCGCTCTCCAGGCCCTGGCGCATTTCCTCAAAGCTCAGCACCAGAAGGTCCCCGCGCTTCGCCAATGGAGAGTTCATCCAGCCCTCCACATGTTCCTGCCAGGAACCGAAACGCGTCATCTCGCCCCGCATGAATGGCCGGACATACTCATCCAGATTGTCGATGTGAAGCACATCCAGAGCGGTCTCACGGGCGAAGCTCGAAAGCATTACGTCCCGCACATCGCGAACAATGTAGATGGCGCGCCCATATTCACGGCGGTACGTCTCATGCGTTTTGATCACGCGTCCGCGCCCCTGGTCAAACAGCGGACGGGCGTGCCCGTGAACCCCGATCTCAGGGATGATCCGCTGAATATGGTCGAAGCTCGACGGCACGCCACTCAATACCTCTCCCAGGATGAACCGCAGCATAGTATTGCCCGAGCGCGGATACGATGCCAGGAATACATCGCTGGAATCGAGCCCGCGATGCCGCAGCCACACCAGCGGCCTGCGCAACCTCGTGCGCGCCGCCCGCGCGCGCCACCGTGTCAGAGCGGACATTTATCTGCGTCCTCTCTCTGTGCCGCGCACCCGCTCTCCAGGTCGCACAAGAATAAGCTTTCCCATATCTCGTACTGTGTCTCGTACTATGTCTCGTACTATTCCGAATGGAAGGATTTGCCCGCTGCGGGCGGAATCAGAAAGCCCAACCGGCTTGCTATCGCAGCGAGTTTTCAGTGCGGGGGAGACCAACAATACACTACAAACAATACTAAAACGATAGACTTACTTGTAATGTGCGCCACTGCAACCATACTTCGAGAGCGTTCCACTGTCAAGCCCTTGCCGGAGGGAAAAAAGCTCGACCCTCGCAGCTCGCAGCCTTCAGTAATTGATTCCTTTTGAGCGCAAAAAAAGGCGCCGGGATAATTCCGGCGCCATCGAGAGAATCCAACTCGCGAGATGCGGTCAAGCGAGAGGTCTTGTTGTTGCCCTTAGCCAAAAGCTAAGAGCCAAAAGCTAAAAGCGTTTACTTACTCTCCGCCACCGACGGTGACGGAGTGGTTCCAAAATCCCCGCGGCGGCTGTTCACCGCAGTCCGGGCGACACGCGCGTTCGGCTGGGCCGCGGCAGCGGCCCCATAACGTTCCAGCAGCACCGGCGCCATGCTGTTCTCGGCTTCCTTCACAAAGATCATCTTGTTCTCCGAAGCCATGTCGACACGTACGAAATCTCCCAGCTTCACCTGCCCGGTCGCAACCAGGTTGGCCAGCGGGAAAACTAAGTTGCGTTCAATCGCCCGCTTCAGATGCCGCGCCCCGTACCGAGGATCGGTGCCTTCCTTCAGCAAATATTCTTTCACCGCCGGAGTGCAGTTGAAAACAAACTGGCTCGTGCCCGCAGCCATCAGCACGCGCTGTTGCACCATGCCCAGTTCAATGTCCAGAATCTGCGACAGATGTTCATCGCGCAGCGTCTTGAACACCACCGTCTTATCGATGCGGTTCATGAACTCCGGCGTAAACTTGCGCCGCGCCGCGTCCACCGCCGTGCGCTGAATCTTGTCGTCGAACGATTCGTTCACCTCGACCGCTTTCGGCGCGAATCCAAACCCGCCATCCACCAGGTTCGTCATCTCGCTCGCGCCCAGGTTCGAAGTCAAAATAATGATGCACTGCGACAGGTCGACGCGCCGGTTGTCGCCCAAAGTCAAAGTCGCCTTGTCGAGAATCCCCAGCAGCAACTGCCACAGTGAATCGCTCGCCTTCTCGATTTCGTCAAACAGCAGAATCGAAAGTTTCAGCTTCTCCGTGAACCACTGGTTCAACGCTTCCTGCGTGAGCAGCGGATGCGTCTCCCGATGCCCCAAATATCCCGGAGGCGAACCAATCAGCTTGGCAATCTCGTGCGAATGCTGAAACTCCGCGCAATCAATCTTGATGCAAGCCCGCGCATCCCCAAACAAAGCCTCCGCCATCGCCTCGACCACGCGCGTCTTACCCGATCCCGTGGGCCCCAGAAACAGCAGGTTCCCCACCGGACGCCCCGGCGCATTCAACCCCGCCTGAAACATCTGATAGATTTCAACGACCTTTTCGACGGCCGCATCCTGCCCCACAATGCGGCGGCGCAGCGCCGCATCAAACTCTCCAGCATCGTTGCTGCGACGGTTCGGATCAAGCACTGTTGCCAGATTCGTTCTCATAAGATCGCTGCCCGGACTGCCGGACATTCTACCTTTCGTGAGGCCGTTTTCTTCGGCTCTTCTCGGTTTATTTCCGGACTTTCCAGGCCTCTTGCCGTGACCCTTGCCCATTTCCCGGAAGCTGTTAACTCGTCACTAAATTCGTAAAACCAGCTTCCCGATTCATGGCTTATCCGGTTGCCCTGTAAATAAGCAACCCGCTGGCCACGCCACCGGCATACTCCTCAGCACCGCCAACCCTCACATCCGCCAAGGTTTAGCGCCCACCCACCCCAATTCGCCCCCGTACCGCCCAGATCCGCACACCCCCAAAGAGAAATACTTTGCACCATCAAGGAAGGAACCTTTACCTGACCTAAGTTGACGCCGCCTCGGCTTATGTGGCGACGGGCGCCTTCGCCCGTCTCGCCAGGGCGAAGCCGAGCACCCCGAAGCACAGACCAAGCTAACCCCATAATCGCCGACTGCAATCGGAGTCCAAGCAATCTCTGAGCCGACCTTCCGAATCAAGGTTCCACAACCCCCCCCTCACCCCCAGAAAACCACCCGTGTTACTCCCCACGTAACTAGCCGCCGCATAAACTCCGCAGCTACTATCCCATCTGATAATCTTTCTCGGAGGGTCGCTTTGCGCATTTCGTCAGTTCGCATCATCACAGGAGTCTCCTGTCTTTTCTTCGGCGTCGCCGCCTGGCGCCTGGGCCCGCACTCTTCATCCGACTTCGCCGCAGAAGCGCAGACCATCAAGCCCGCCGCCGCATCACCGGCGCAAGCCCCGCAACTACAGCCCGTGAGCGCCGCGATCGCCAAGGCCGCCGACATTCCCAGCTCCAAGCCTGAACCGAAACTCGCCGCCCCCGGCACCGAAATCTACACCGCTAAAAGAGGCGAAGCCATCCCCACCATCGCCCGCCGCTATCTGGGCAAAACGAGCTACCTCACGACATCCGAACTAGCCGACGCCATCCGCGCCGTGAACCACAAATCCGACGCCAACAACATCCTGAAGGCCAACGAGAACATAATCATCCCCGGAATCCTCTCCGCGCCCATCACCGAAAAAACCATTCCCGTCCCCAAAGACTTCGAAGTCCGCGCCATCTACCTGACCGGCATCATGGCCGCCAGCGATCACGGACTCCGCATCATCAAGCATTGGCGCGAAGTCGGCGGCAACGCGGTCGTCTTCGACATCAAAGATTCCGACGGCAGCGTCACCATCCCCTTCGAGCACCCGTTGCTCGGCCAGCATCAGGTCTACATCCACGATGTCCCCAAGCTAGTCCACTTCCTGCACCAGCAAAACATGCACGCCATCGCCAGAATCGCCATCTTCCGCGACGAGCGCCTGGTAGTGAACCACCCCGAACTAGCCGTCCAGTCCAGAAACAATAAGACAGCCTGGCGCGAAAACGGCAAACTAGTCTGGACCGACCCCAGCAACCCGAAAGTGCAGGACTACGACATAGCCCTCGCCAAGTACACAGCCACGCTAGGCGTCGACGAAATCCAATTCGACTACGTAAGATTCCCCGCCGAAGGCGATCAAAAAGACGCCCAGTTCACCTACCAAGCTCAGCAGCCCGAAGCCGCACAAGCGACCGAGAACGCAAGCAGCGACAACGACTCGTGTGGCGACGGACGCCTCGTCCGTCCCGCCGAAGCGAAGCAAGGCGGAAAGTCACCGAAGCCGGCACCAAAATCCACCGCCCCCTGCACAGCATCAAAAAACAAAGGTCCCACAACGCACCGACGTAATCACCGGATTCCTAAAGAAAGCCTACGCCGAACTCCACCCCACCGGCGTGCTCCTGAGCCTGGACGTTTTCGGCGTAATGGCTTGGCAGCGCCAAGTCGACCTCGCCCACACCGGACAAGACATCGTCGGCATGGCCCACTACTGCGACGTCCTCAGCCCCATGATCTACCCCAGCCACTTCTTCGGCATGGACAACATCCAGCACCCCGGCGACGAGCCCGCCCACTTCATCGGCGAATCCATGGCCCGCTTCGAATTAATCACCCACCCCAACGGAGACCTCACCACCGGCGTAGTCATCCGCCCCTGGCTGCAAGCCTTCCACTGGCGCACCAAAACCTACTCGCCCGAATACATCAAGATCCAGGTAGAAACCGCCCGAAGCAAAGGCGGCATCGGCTTCCTCTTCTGGAACGCCGCCAACGACTACAGCAAGCCCTACGAAGCCATGCCCGAAATGAAAGCCGCAGATGTAAAAGAAGGCTCCACGGGTAAAGATCAAGACAAGCCCAAATACTTCCGCGGCGACGAACTCCCCGGAACCACCATCAAGGCCAGCCTGACTCCCGCCGCAGCCCCAGCACCGTAAGCAAAGGCGAAGGACCGGCGGCGATAGGACCGACAGCGATTGGGTGGAAGACGGACGTTGGCGCAACCGTGGAAGACCGACGCGCTGGCGCAACCGTGGAAGAGCGGCGCTTCAGCGCCGCGTAGCGCGCACAAATGATCGTGGGCTTCAGCCCCTGTCATAAAAATTAATGCCACAATAACGACAAGCGCGCAGTGCCCCCTCTCGCGGTGGCACTGCGCGCATTGTTCGCTGAATGGCCCGCTAAGCAGCCAACTCAGAAAGTATTGATCACCGTATCCACATCGATCCGCGTTCCCGTGATATTGCCCGAAACCGTCGCCAGCACATTGCCGTTCATGTCGTACTGCGTAATCGTGAATGTGCCCGAGAACGAATTCCCATTCGGAGCCAGCCCCACGTTTTCAACGATATTCGCCGCTCCCACCTGCACCGTGCCGGTCGAATCCCATGAAATGGCAGCGTGATTGAGCTTGTAGCGATTATTGATCTTCTTCCACACTCCCACGCAGAAGTTGCTCGTCAGCGGCGCACGGTCGCCGGAGTTCATGATCTCCGTCCCGTCCGCATGCCAGACCGCAAAGCCCGTATCGATCTGTGTCGGACCCGCCATGAACGACACCTGCCACAGCCCGGTGATCGGATCGTTGGCCTGCTCGCTAACCAATCGCAGCGCCGGCAAGCCGAACTCGCTCCCCTGCCAACCCTGCCGCTTCAGTGTCGCCTTCCCGTGCCCCACGTCTCCGCAACCCGCGTTGGCCGTCGCCGCCATCATGGCCACGACCACAATTGCTCCTACCATAACCGACAGTTTTCTTAGCGTTTTCATTTTGGAATCTCCTTTGCAATCGAACCTTCGAGGTTGCTGCTACAAGAAGTGCAAGCCTCGGCGCACATCCTGCCGCCGAACGCCAATCCGGGCAATGCAGCCGGGGTGAAGATTCGGTGAAGGAGAGATGAATTCGCAAGTCACTGCAGACACAGGCAGTTCGGAGGCAGTTCCGCGTAAGCTCCGCTCGGTGCAATCGCCGGGCATCAATGCTATAGTTTCCGGACTTCCCCCTTGGGGCATCGTGTGCCTGTCTGTATCCACAAGTTCGATGAGTTCGAGCTGGACCCCTCCCGTTTCGAGTTGCGCCGCAACGGCCGCGCCCTGAAACTCGAACGCATCCCCATGGAGCTGCTCCTTCTGCTCCTCGAAAAGGATGGCAACGTCGTCACCCGCCAGGAGATCGTCGACCGTCTCTGGGGCAAAGACGTCTTCGTCGACACCGAGCACGGCATCAACACCGCCATCCGCAAAATCCGCCAAGCGCTAAAGGATGATCCCGAACACCCTCGCTTCGTCCAGACCGTCACCGGTAAGGGTTATCGCTTCGTAGCGGAGAAAAACGGTCAAGCACCTCCAGCGGTACCGGTGCCCGTCGCCCCGCCAGCAGCGCCCCAGCCCACGTGGATCTCCGACCCGGACGGCGCCGCAGAAGTACCGCGCCGCAGCCCCTCAACAAACCCTCACCCTCTCTCCACCAAGATCAAAGTAACAATCGCCCTCGCCCTAACCCTGGCCGCAGCCCTCACCTTCGCCTTCCGGGCCCGCCTCTTCCCCAGCAGCCGCGCCGCTCAAATCCACTCCCTCGCCGTAATCCCACTGGCCAATCTCTCCGGCGACTCCTCCCAGGAATATTTCGCCGACGGCATGACTGACGAACTCATCACCGCCCTCGCCAAAAACCGCAACCTCCGCGTCGTCTCCCGCACCTCCGCCATGCAATTCAAAGGAGTCAAGCGTCCTCTTCCCGAGATCGCCCGAGAACTCAACGTCGACGGCATCCTTGAAGGCTCCATCGAGCGCACGCCGAACAGCGTCCACATGACCGTGCAGTTGATCTACGCCCCCACCGACACCCATATCTGGGCCGAAAGCTACGACCGCGATCTCAACCAGGCCTACACGTTGCCCGAAGAACTCTCCCAGACCATCGCCAAAGAAGTGAAGGCCGCAACTTCTCCCGCCCCCACGCAGCGCTACATCAATCCCGAAGCCCACGACGCCTACCTCCACGGCCGCTACTTCTGGTTCACCTTCAACGTTCCCAACACGCTCCCGTATTTCGAGAAAGCCATCCAGCTCCAGCCCGACTACGCCGCTGCCTGGAGCGGCCTCGCCGACACCTACGCGATCGATGGCATGCAGAATCACCTGCCCTCCGAAGTCAGCGAAAAATGCCACGCCGCCGCCCTCAAAGCCCTCGAACTCGACCCTTCCCTCCCCGAAGCCCACAACTCCCTTGCCGCCTGGTACCTTTTCTACGCCTGGGATCCAGCCCGCGCCGAAGTCGAAGCCCGCCGCGCCCTCGAGCTCGATCCCAACTACGCCGAGGGCCATCACGTTTTTTCGCTACATACTCGAGGTCCAGCATCGCTACCCCGAAGCCGAAGTCGAGGCCAGGCGTTCCGCCGAACTCGATCCCTTTGCCCACGACTGGGAACTCGGCGTTTTCTATACAACATCCGTCAATATGACGCGGCCCTCAAAGAGCTAACGCATGCGGAGCGTTGCCGTCCCCAACGATTCCGATATCGCCTCCAACCTCGCGAAACTCTACTGGCTCAAAGGCATGTATAAGGAATCACAATCCGAATACGAGCACACGCTCGACCTGCAGCACGATTTCGCCACCAAAGCCGCCGCTCACCACGCCTGGATCCACCGGCGGCGAGCCCGCCGTCGAGCGCTGGGGTGCCAACAACATCAAAGCCCTCGCCCGCCAGTCAGTACATTTCGACTTGGAGTTCGTCGCCGTGGTCATCGCCTTTACCAGCGACAAAGACGAAACCATGAAATATCTCGAAGCCTCCTACCGCATGCACGACCCCGACCTGATCTTCATCCAGAACGAACCCCTCTTCGACTTCCTCCACTCCAATCCACGCTACCAAGCCCTCGTAAAAAAAATGGGCCTCCCGCCGCCCCCTGAGGATTCATCCGTATCGATCGGTCAGCCTAAGCGCAGCATTGATTTGTCATCCAGAGCGCAGCACGCCGGCGAGCAAAGCGAGCCGGCGCGCGCAGCCGAAGGACCCCTACCCTCCCGATACACTAGCCAATTCGAGTTCTCCCTCAAAACCCCCTTGTCATTCCGACACCCGAGCGAAGCGAGGAAAGGAGGAACCTGCTGTTCCCACCCCCACTCCGTGCCCCCAACCCCGCCACAAAAGAGCCTTGGCATCCCCTCTCCCCACTCATGTAAAAAGGACCCCGACTATGAGGGGGTCATGGCGATGCGAAGCCATGACCCTTTTCTGACATTCGGAGAACCTATGCGCAGGCTACTTGCCGCCTTTTGTGTGCTCATCTCGGTTTATGCCCTAGCCGGAAGAAATAGGAAAGACATTCCGCCAGCTCCGCTGCCCGCAGTGGTCACGAATGCTCAGAAGATCTTTCTCACAAACGGCGGCGGCAGCGACCTAGCTTATGACGCCTTCTACGCAGAGATGAAGAAGTGGGGCAAGTATCAAATTGTCGGCTCCCCGGAAGAGGCCGACTTGATCGTCGAGCTCGCATATCGAGTGGAGCGCGGCGGAACTCGCGTCTGGAGTACCAGCAACACCTACGACCGGACAACACAGGTCCACAGCTCGCAGATTGTCGATCCCCAACTTGTACTCACAATTTACGATGCGAAATCGAAAAACTCTTTGTGGTCAACGATCGACCACCGGCGCCTAGCGCATCGAGAGAAGAATCGCGAAAAGGAAACGATAAACTCCGCTGAGAGGCTGGTGGATGAACTCAAGACCAGAGCGGCCATCGCTCCATAGTTTTTCGTAGACAAGGAGAGCCGCACCTGAGCGGGTGCCCCATCCTTGCCGCGCCCTTTGCGGCAAGGGTGGGACACGATGCTGCCCGCACAAGAGGGACCAGTCGATCCCACTCAAGCTGACATCCCGCGACTACGCCCTGGCCCCACGCCCTAATTCCTTGCATTCCGTCCATAGTCATTATAATATGACCACATCGAGGTCCACCATGAAACAAATGCCCGCCGGAGAATTCAAAGCTCAATGTCTGGCTGTGATGGATCAGGTCTTCCACAGCGGAGAGCCCGTCCTCATCACTAAGCACGGCAAGCCCGTCGCCAAGCTCATTCCCGCCGAGCAGCCGGCAGACGATCTGTTTGGCTATATGGCCGGCAAAGTGAAGATCGTGGGCGACATCGTCGGCCCGGTCACACCGCTAGAAAACTGGGAAAGCAAATGATCCTGCTCGATACTCACGTTTTAGTTTGGATGGCGAGCGACCCCAAGCGACTCTCCTCCAAAGCCCGCGAAGCCATCCGCCACGCCCGCCAACACAGTGGCGTTGCCGTCGCCACTATTACTCTGTGGGAGCTCGCGTGGCTGGCCCACAGCGGCCGCCTCCAGGTCTTGAGCAGCGTGGAAGCGTTTGTGCGGGAGACCGTGGCACGGGTCATTCTAAAGCCCATGACCCCGGAGATTACGGCGATAGCCGTGCGCCTGCCAATTGGCTACCCCAAAGACCCGGCCGATCGCGTGATCGCTTCCACCGCCATCGCCGAAGGCCTACCGTTGGTCACCGCCGACCAGCAAATCCGCCGCTCCAAGGTTGTCGAAACCATATGGTGACGGGTAACGGACAGCCAGGAACCGCCTCCCGTCTCAAAACGATACGCCTCGAGCGCCCGTTTTTGGCAATCCCGTCGCCGCGCTGACGAACTGCCGATATTTCGGCAGCCCGCAACCCCAACAACCTAAACCATTTATCTATATACGTATTCATTTGTACATACATTTTTGTGAATAAGAATGTTCCCGCAGGAACATTTCTCACTTTCTGCGTTATGTTCCTGCAGGAACATTCCCCCGTCCGACCAGCCGGTCCGGCCCTCCCGGCTCTCCATCCGCAACGTCACCCTGGCCTCAGATATAATGGTCTGCAATCCTTAAGGAGTCCGCATGGCAATCCAGAAGACCGACAAGATCTGGCACAATGGCAAGCTCATCAACTGGGACGACGCGACCATCCACGTCATGTCGCACGTCATCCACTATGGCTCTTCGG
The DNA here is from genome assembly GCA_963758005.1 of uncultured Acidobacteriota bacterium. GTDB lineage: Bacteria > Acidobacteriota > Terriglobia > Terriglobales > Acidobacteriaceae > Sulfotelmatobacter. The sequence goes on along the minus strand of CAVWTR010000009.1, from coordinate 313,340 downwards.
TCTTCGAAGGCATCCGCTGCTACGACCTGCCCACTGGCCCGGCCATCTTCCGCGCCGACGAACACATGCAGCGCCTGCTCAACTCCGCCAAGGTCTACCGCATCGACGTCGACTTCACCCGTGAGCAACTGGTCAAGGGCATGCTCGATACCGTCAGCCACAACGGCGCGTGGCCCTGCTACGTGCGCCCCATTGTGCTGCGCGGATACGGCGAGGCCGGCGTGAACCCCTTCAACTCGCCGACTGAGGTCTACATCATCAACTATCCATGGGGAAAATATTTGAGCAGTGGCGAGAGCGAAGGCTGCGACGTGTGCGTCTCTTCATGGACGCGCCTCGCGCCCAATACCCTGCCCGCCATGGCCAAGGCCGGCGCCAACTACATGAACTCGCAGCTCATCAAGATGGAAGCCATCGTCAACGGCTACGTGGAAGGCATCGCGCTCGACGCCTCAGGCTTCGTCAGCGAAGGCTCAGGCGAGAACCTGTTCCTGGTGCATAACGACAAGCTGATCACCGCGCCGCTGGGCAACTCCGTGCTGCCCGGCATTACGCGCGATTCTGTGCTGCAGATCGCACGCGATCTGGGCATCCCCATCGTGGAGCAGATGATTCCGCGCGAGATGCTCTACATCGCCGACGAGGCCTTCTTCACCGGCACAGCCGCGGAAGTCACCTCGATTCGCTCGGTCGACAAGATCAAGGTGGGCAAGGGCGCGGGCGTTGGCCCCATCACCAAGGCGCTGCAGAAAGAGTTCTACGCAATCGTGCGCGGCGAGAAGACCGACCGCCACGGCTGGCTTACCCCTGTGCCAGTCGCCAGCAAAGCCGGCAGCAAGCAGCCCGTCGGCGTATAATCGGTTCGTCCAAAGCCAAGAGGGGCGCGGCATGCGCCCCTTTCGGCTTGTTAGCCCGGCAGAAACATAACACCCTCACTGAAGGAGAAAATAATGTCCCAGCAAATCACTCCTGAATTTGTCCTCGGCTATCGAGCGGTCATGCTCGATGGCTTCAAGCGCGAAGCAGAAACCACTAAGAAAGTAATCGCTGCTGTGCCCGATGCGAAATCGGATTACCGTCCTGATCCAGCGGCCCGCACGGCGAAGGATCTGGCGTGGCATCTGGCCAACACTGACGTCCAGTTTCTGGATGGGATTGCCGGCCTGAATTTCAAGATGGAGAATCCGGAACACAAGCCTGAGAGCACGGCCGCAGTGGTGGCCTGGTATGACGAGCGCGTGAAGCGCGGCATTGCGAGCGTGGAGGCGATGACGGCTGAGCAGTTGCTCACGCCCGTGGTCTTCTTTGGCGTGTTCAACATGCCGTCGGTTTTTTATCTTGGATTCCTGAACAACCACAGCATTCATCATCGCGGCGAGCTGGCGACCTACCTGCGGCCCATGGGATCGAAGGTGCCGGCGATTTATGGCGGCAGCTACGATGAGCCGTACAATCCGTCGGCTGCGGCGACAGAATCCGCCGCGTAGCTTCGCTGTACTTACAGATTTGTAATTGCAAGCAGGGAGCCGCCCCCGTGTCTGCTCGACACGGGGGCGGCTTTTGTTTTTGGGATTACTCGGCGCTGCCGGGGACGGCAGCGGCGGCGGCTTCGAAGCCGACTTTGGAATGGGTTCCGTCGCAGAATGGTTTGTTGGTGGAAGCGCCGCAACGGCAGAGGGCGATTTTTTCTCCTGCTTCGATCGGTTTGCCGCTGGCGTCGACAAGATTTACTTTCCCGGTGACCAGGTAGGGACCTTTGGGCAGAATCTGAATGGTTGGGTCGGACATGTTTTTCTCCTTTTGGTTTCGCTTATTTTGGATTTTAACCAATAGCTTTCAGTGATGCTTACGCTTATCTCTTGCGTGAATCGAGGCTCCAGGGGCCGGAGCCGAACTGGGTGATGAGCAGGGCGGCGCCGAGCATGGAGACGTTCTTCATGAACATGATCATCTGCATCTGGCGCATCATGGGATCGGCGACCGTCCAGAAATTGTGCAGCATGGGTGTGACTCCGACCAGGAAGAGTGCGATGAGCCAGGCGCCGAGCTTAGCGCGGAAGCCGAGCAGGATGGAGAGGCCGCCGAGAATGGCGATGAAGCCGGAGACGGGCACGGCGATCGAAGCCAGGGGCACGCCTTGGGAGGCGGCGTAGGCGATGGTCTGGCTGCGGAAATGGTTGGGGCCGGCCATCACGAAAATCAGGACGAAGAACAGGCGGCCGAGCAGGACCAGCGGGCCGGACGCCTGGGTGAGGTTGGATGATGCAGCGGGAGTTGCCATGGTTTTCTCCTTCGAGAATAGTGGTTTTGAATTCGTGATGCCTGACAACAAAAATGCTGGACGGCCGTGGGGGTTCAACCTCGGGGGCTAAAGCCCTCATCGAAAGAGGGCCTTATCGCAGTACTGAAAGCGCTGCGCCACCCAAAACCTTAAGGCAAGTCTCCCTCAGCGGCTAAAGCCGCAACAAAAACGGGACTAAAGGGCACGGCTGAAGCCGTGCCCTTCCCGTTTGTGTGTGACCCTCCGTGTTCAATCCAAATAGATGAGACATGGGCGTGTTGGTTACAATAAATAACTATTAGCTCTTTTCACAGTAGGAACTTTAGAGTAACCTAGTAACTGGATTGCGTGGAGTTCAGGCGGATGAGCCTCAGGGCTGGGGTGAGAATCTGTGCCGTCCCTCCGGGACTTGTGCCATCTTTCTGCTTTACCCAGCGCTGAAGCGCTGGGCTAAGTTCGGTCGCCCCTCCGGGGCTGAATTCTCGGGGCAGTTTTCGGTGAATCATTTCGGGTGAATACATTTTTCGGGTGAATCATTTTAGGGGAATACATTATGAGACGATCGGCTTTAACTCCATCTCCGTGCGCGATCAGTGGGTTGCTGGAAGTGCTGACGCGGCCTTGGACGATGCACATTCTGTGGGCTCTGAGTACGAACGGGCCGACGCGGTTCGGGGTGCTGCGGAAGAACGTGGCGGGAATTTCCTCGCGCGTGCTGACGGAGCGGCTGCGCACGCTGGAGGACAAGGGATTCGTGTTCCGGCATTATGAGCCGACGATTCCTCCGGCGGTGACTTACGGGATCACCGAGCGCATGAAAGACATTCAGAAGGTGTTGGCGCTGCTGGAAGGGATGGCGCGGAAGTGGAGCGCCGAGGAAGCGAAGGTTGCGGGTGGGCACAGGACTTCCGCGGCGGCGACGCACGCATAGCAGGAAGTTCGCACGGCGGGCGTCGTCGATGGGTGTAAACGGCGGCTGGGTAGTCGTGCAGTTTCGCTTACGCATTAGGCCGGTTAAGCGGGAGATCCCTCGCTTCGCCTGGGCTTTTGTGCGATGAAGCTCGGCTCCGCTCGGGATGACAGAGTCGTGTAGAGGGCAAACGGCACCACCGATCCGATAAGATCTCCGGCATGGAACTCAAAGTTCTGTTCAGCGAGGATCCTGCATTTGTCTTACGAAGGGCTGACAAGTTCCTTTCGTCGGAACCAGTTTTGCATAATCTGATTCTGTCGATTCTGCACGCCCGGGTCGCCCAGGGCGAGGCAGGCCGGTATTGGATGGCATTGCACGGAGAGGAAACCGTCGGCGTGGTCATTCAGTCACCTCTCGAATATCCAGCGACCCTGACGCCCATGGGACCACGAGCGGTGATGGCGCTGGTGGATGCAATCGCGCAGGCCGGAGTGACTCTACCGGGCGTCAATGGGGACGCGGCAACAGCAGCCAGCTTCGCTGGGCAATGGAGTGAACGACGTAAGTCGGCGGCCACGCCGTTCCAGGGAACGCGTCTCTACGAACTCGCGGAGCTGGGAGAAGTTTCCCGCGTCGACAATCATTTGCAGCAGGGTCATTTACGGCAGGCCGGTCCGGAAGATCGCAGCTTGATGATTCTCTGGACCTGCGCGTTTCAGGATGAAATTGGGGAGTCTGCAAACGATACCGAGCTTCGCGTAGACCGGGCGTTGGCCGCCGGACAGATCTGGGTGTGGGATCAAAACGGGGAGACGACTTCTATGGCTGTTAGCCGTGAACCGGCGCAAGGCGTAGTTCGTTTGTCCGGGGTCTATACGCCGCCGGAGAAGCGGAAGCACGGCTACGCGGCGGCCTGCGTTCATGCATTGTCGACACAGCTTCGCGGCCGTGGGCATCGGTGCATTCTTTACACTGACTTGGGCAACCCTACATCGAATTCCATTTACCGGCGAATTGGATATAAGGCCGTAGCAGAGGCGGTTCGTTATCGCTTTGAGTGATCGAGCGGACGAGGGGGGACGATTGCGGATGCAATAAGGAAGCGAGCCAAACGCGCGATTATTGCGTCGCCAATAACGCGACGCACCGCGCGGCTCGCCCAGATCCCTCGCTGCGCGAAGAACGCTTGCTCGGGATGACAATCAAGCTGGCCGCTGGCATTCAATTACGGCGGCTGAGACCGGGGAGGGGCGGCCTTCTGGCGCGATCTTTGTCGGCAGGTCGGCCGGGAGTTGTGGGAGGTTCTTTGCCTCGATTGACGTGGCGGGTTAGGCCGCGGGTTCCAGCAGTGGGGTTGCTTCCGTCGTCATCATCATCATGCAGGACAACGTTAAGCAGTGAGGTGTGAACCCGTAAGTTGTCGCCGACGTCGTAGTGGATGAAGCCAAGCTTTCTAAATCGGTTCATGAAGAAGCTGACTCGCGAGCGCGTCGTCCCTACCATTTCGGCCAGAGTCTCCTGACTGAGTCTGGGGACGGACATTTCCGAGACGCCCTCTTTGCCGAAGTGCGCCATCAACAGAAGCACTCGGGCGAGCCGCTTTTCGCTGGAATTGAAAAGCTGATCGACCAGGTCATCCTGATATCGAATGTTCCGTTTCAGCAAGTATTTGACGAACAGGGCGGACAATTTTGGTTGCGCGCTGATGGTATTCATCATCACCTTGGGCTCGATGTGCAGCAGGACGCAGTCGGTCATTGCGGTTGCGGACGACATGCGATGGGGCTGACCCGCCAGTCCGCCTTCGCCAAAGAAATCACCCTCTCCCAAAATACCCAGAGTTGCTTCTTTCCCGTTTTCCGACACGACGCTGAGTCGCACCTTTCCGGTTTGAACAAAGAACAGGCCGTCCCTGGAATCGCCCTGAACGAAGATCTTGTCCTTCTTTTGAAAAGGGAGCATGACTCTGCCCTTGCCAATGGTTGAAAGAAAGATGCGGGCATTGAAATCGGGTTTTCTCTTCGCGCGCGTGTTTCGCTTCACCAAAGGCCGTCCTGACTGGAGGTGCTGGTACTGTCAATTATGGGGAAAGCGAGGAAGCTTTACTGATCAGTAACGCTCACAGTGCTTTGCCGGTTTCGAGGACGGACGGGGGCTGGCGAAGATTAGGGATTCGTTATCTGGCCCGGCGAGGCGGATGCGAGGATGCAATGACGGCGCTGCGTGAAGCGCGGGCGGTCCCGTCCACTGCATCGGCAGCATTGGCGATCGTACGGTCCCCTTCGACTTCGCTCAGGGCAGGCTCTCACCCGGCTTTCGCCGGGCTCAGGATGACAGTACTGTTTGGTTCGGTGGGCTGTTGGGTTGCGGTAAAATTCATTCATCGGATGACTTCGTGAAAGTTTGGATTCTGGTGTGCGCGGCGGTCTTTTCGATTGGCATTTGTTCTGGGCAAAGTCCGCCTGCGAATCCGCCCGGGATTCGGGTTATTGTGGTAGCGACTACCTCTCGAGCGCAGGAAATTCTCGATCAACTCAAGCGGGGCAAGGATTTTGCGGAGCTGGCGCGCGCCAATTCATCGGATCCGACCGGGGTGAACGGCGGTTACATCGGGCGACCCGATCCGGGCGTGCTGTGCCCGGAGCTGAAGGATGCGCTGAAGGGAGTGGCACCGGGGCAGTTCAGCGGGATCGTTCAGGTCCCGGGGGGATATGCGATTCTCAAAGTTTTGTTGGAAGCGGACGTACCGCAGCAAGATGCGAACATCGCTCCGCCGCTTTGGACTACCGCTCCTTGTGCGGTGCGGCCTACAATTTTCGTGTCTGGTTATGGCGAGGCGGAAGCGATTTATCGAGGATTTCCCAAGTCCGATGGCTGGGAGCGGGATTTGCAGCAAGTGTGCGCCATCCGGACAGAATCTATTCCGGTCGTGCTGGAACGTTTGGATAAAGCGTTAGACCCAAAAAATCCAGAGGCCTCGCGCATATCGGCGCTCGATTTAATGCAACGGCATTATGCTTCGGCGCAACTGCACGCTTATCAGGGGGAAATGGAGAAGGCGGTTCAAGAATGGAAGTCGGCTCAGCAAGTTGCAAAGGCGGGGGTGCCGGATGCGCTGCCTATGATGGAAGAGACGCTGGGCGTGGCTTATCTTCATAAGTCTGAAATGGAAAACGGGGAGTATCGCAGTCCGGGAGACCGATGTATTTTTCCGCCGCGGGCGGGCGTGCCTTATGCGAAGTTTCAAAGAGCAGAGGATTCTGAAAAGGCCGTGCAGTACTTCTTGCAATATCTGGCACAAAAGCCGGACGACCTGGAAGTGAGATGGATGCTGAATCTGAGTTATATGACGCTGGGGCAGTATCCGCAGGGCGTTCCACAGAAGTATCTGCTGCCGCCTTCTATTTTTGAATCGAAAGAGAGCATTGGGCGTTTTGTGGATGTGGCTGCCGCGGCGGGGCTGAAGCTTTTCTCCGAGGCTGGGGGAGTGATCGTGGATGATTTCGAAAATAATGGGCGGCTGGATGTGGTGACGTCGAGCATCGATTTCTGCGAGTCGCTGCATTATTTCCACAACAACGGCGATGGAACATTCACGGAACGCACCAAGGAGGCCGGACTGGCGGATCAACTGGGCGGGCTGAACATCATCCAGGCGGATTACAACAATGACGGGTGCATGGACATTCTCGTGTTACGCGGTGGGTGGGAATTTCCTATGAGGAAGTCCCTGCTGCGTAACAATTGCAAGGGCACGTTTACTGACGTGACCGATGAAAGCGGACTGGGAGCAAGCATCACGGCGACGCAAACCGCGGCTTGGGCGGATATTGATAACGACGGCTACCTTGATCTGTTTATTGGAAACGAAAATGGGCCGAGCCAGCTATTTCGTAATCGAGGGGACGGTACTTTTGAAGATATTTCCCACTCAGCCGGAGTGGACAAGGTCGCGTTCACCAAGGGCGTCGTGGCGGCGGATTACGACCAGGATGGGTACATGGATTTTTATGTCGCCAACTATTTTGGGGGGAATTTTCTTTATCACAATAACCATGACCGTACTTTTACCGAGGTTGGAAAAGAAGCGGGAGTGCAGGACACGCAGGGCAGCTTTGTGGCCTGGTGGTTTGATTACAACAACGATGGCTGGCCTGATCTTTATGTGAGCAGTTATTTCGGTGGGGATGATGAGGTCATGCGCACTTATCTTGGGCTTCCTCACTCGGTACAGACCATGAAGATATATAAGAACGTGGGGAATGGCACGTTTCAGGACGCGACTAAAGAGGTTGGACTGGACAAAGTTTTCATGCCGATGGGTTCGAATTTTGGCGATGTGAATAACGATGGGTATCCTGATATTTATCTGGGGTCAGGAAATACTTCGTTTGCTGCGCTGTTGCCGCATGTCTTGCTGCTCAATAAGGAAGGGAAGTCGTTTGTCGACATCACGGCTTCGTCGGGTACGGGGGAGTTGCACAAGGGGCACGGGATCGCATTTGCGGATTTGGGCCGCGACGGCAATGAAGACATTGTTGCGGAAATCGGGGGTGCGGTGCCGTCGGATGCGCATGCTTTGCGTCTGTTCAAGAATCCGGGCAGCGGCAACGATTGGCTCAATGTGCGTCTGGTGGGAGTGAAGACGAACCGGGCGGCGATTGGGGCGCGCATCAAGGTGACGGTGCGGGACGGAGGTCAGCCCGAGCGTGCGATTTATCGTACGGTGAGCAGTGGTGGGTCGTTTGGGGCGAATCCGATGGAGCAGCACATTGGGTTGGGGAAGTCGGCTCGAATTTTGGATCTGGAGATATGGTGGCCGACCAGCGATACCAGGCAGCATTTTAGTGATGTCGCGGCGAATCAGTTTATTGAGGTCAAGGAATTTGGCAAGGATTTCACTCCGCTGAAGCGGACTGCGGTGCGGTTGGGCGGGGCGGGGAAAATTCCGGGCGCATCGGGGCGGAAAGTGGCGGCGCAAGCGGGGGGCGAGAAGCCGTAGTTACGATCCGCGGTAGTGCATCAAGCGAATCTCGCCGGGCGTTGGTAGGCCCCAGCGGCCAAAGCCGATCGTCCTTGAACCTTTGTTGGCATCGCTGAAGCGATGCCCTGATACGAACCTTTTTCTTCCACCTGCTGATTTGCGGTGCTATGAAACACGGTGCTAAAAAACTTCGAAGGGCGCTGATGGTTCTGGTGGTGCTGACCTGCGCTTGGGCGTGGGCCGGGGAAACGCATTCCATTTCAGGACTGGTGCTGGCGGTGGATGCGGCGCATAAATCCATGACGGTGTCGTGCAACGGTGTTCCTGGCTACATGGATGCCATGACCATGCCGTTTGACGTTCGGGACGCCAAGGCGCTTGACGGCATAAGGCCGGGGGTGACTGTTGATTTCACGCTGGTGGTGAATGGAGATTCCTCCTACGCGGAAAACATTCGGGTTCATCCCTATGAGAACCTGGAGCAGGAACCGCTGGAAGCAGGGCGGCTGGCCATCGTAAGTAAGATGGCGAATCCGGCGGCTGCGGCCAATGTTCTGACACCACAGCAAGCGGTGCCCGATTTCACGCTGACTGACCAGGCTGGTAGCAGAATTAACTTTTCTGCGTTGAGGGGCAAAGTCGTAGCCCTCAGCTTCGCGTATGTGCGTTGTCCGAATCCTGCGTATTGCTTCCGCTTGACCAATCATCTGGGAGAATTGCAGAAACGCTTTGCCGAGAACCTGGGCAGCGATTTGGTGTTGCTCACCATCATCATCGATCCGGAACACGATCAGGATGAGGCGATCAACAAGTATGCGGGAATGTTTCATGCCGATCCGCAGAGCTGGCATTTCCTGACCGGGCCCCTGCCCGAAGTGCAGCGAGTCTCGCGTATGTTTGGAATGGAATTCTGGAGCGACGAGGGATTCCTTACGCACTCGTTTCACACGGTCGTGATTGACCGCGAGGGCAGGCTGTTTGCCAACCTGGAAGGCAACCAGTTTACCTCCGACCAACTCGGCGACCTGGTGCAAACAGTGATGGTGCACAAAGTGATGGAGCGGCCGGTCACTCCGTCACCGCGATCCAGCCCACCTGCCGCCCCATAACAGCGACGAGATCACGACTCCTTTCGCGACCGTTATCCGTAATGCGGCATCCGTAATCCGGCGGCGGGCCGATGTCGATGAGCGCCAGGCTGGTTACAACGCGACTTCACTCAGCCACGCCGTCATTCACCTGGGAGCAATCCATGCGCAGGGTGCCGTTGTCGTTGAACACCAGGCCGTAGAAGCGGAACAACCCACCCACGCTGAGCGCGCTTGAGTTGAGCGTCTGGGTATTACTGTCGGTGTACACCACAACGGTGTTCGGGTTCGTCAGAAGGGTTGTCTGCCCCGGCTGCACTGCGAGGTTGGGAAAGAGATCGTATGGCGCCAGCGTCACGGAATACGTCGTGAAGTTGCCCTCACTGGAAATCGCGCTTACCGTGCCGTCAATCGTTTGCGGGAGCAGGGTGATCGTGACTAACGGCTGGAACACTCCCGCCGGTGCATGAGTGCTGAACAAGATGTTTTGACCATCCACCATATTTGCCGAATCAAATGTCGCTGTGAACGGGAGGTTCTGCAAATTCGCAAGCTGGCCCGAAATATGAGATGTCGCCCCATTCAGGCTAAACATGCTGGTTAATCCCGGTAGTTGGCCATCCTGCTCGACTTCAAGCGTGTCCACCACCGGATAGACGGCTTGATAACCGCCGGAGGGATATATCGCTATCGACGGCCCGAAAGCGAGGCTCAGGTTTGTGGTATCCGTGTCATAGACGGCAACTCGTGTGGCCAGCAATGACCCATCCGGCTCGATTGCCATGTCCATGTCGACAGGCATCCCGATGGCGAGCGCTGATGTGCTTTCCACCCCCTGAAATACTGTGCCGCTACTCACACTTACCGGCCACGTAGGACCGATGGCGCCCTCATTCATGCTGGGAAGTGCGCTGGCGGTGAAGCCACTCCCGTCCGCGCTCACTGAGCTGACCAACCCCTCGACACCCAACACCTTGCCATTCGCACTGTTTGTAGGCTCGTCCGCGATCGATAGGGGCGTCAGGCTGAAAGTCGGCGTGATAGTGACCGCGTTGGTCAGGGTGCTGGAGCACCCCCCGCCGAACGGCGCAGTCGCGGAAACTTGCAGATCAAGAACCAATCCCATAGCACTTCCGGTCACCGTGATCGGTTGCTCTGGTTCGATGGATGCAGCGGTCAGCCCGTTTATGCCGCCGAGCGCTTCATCCATGAGAAGGGATCCATCGGTTTGTCCGGCGCAGGCTGGGAAGGCTTCGCTAATCGTCGCCGCCGCAGAGGTGTAAATACCCTGCGGTACGCTCACGGTCGCGAGTGGCTCTACGTGGCCGTTTAAGTGTATGAACTCGTCGCTCGCCGGGGTCGCCAGCAGCGAAACCGTCTGCCCGGACTGGCTGGTCAAGGTCAGGCTCTTCAGGGTTACGGAAAATTGAAATAGTTGATCGTTCGCGGTGCTGGACGCGAGAACAACTACCGCGGTATTTCCGCTGAACTTCGGTGGAGTCGGCGCGCTGGAACCGCAGCCGGTGGTTATTCCGATGCAAAATAGCAACGGAAGAGTAATCAGGAAGGAATGAGACGACGCAGAGGGAGCGGAAGACCAAGTTACTCTCAAGGTATCCTCCAGCCAGAACGCTTATACCTCGCCAATTCAAGCGAGCCCCTAATCTTGGACGGTAACTAATTATAAGAGGAACTCTGTCAAGTGATCTCTTAATTGTGTCGAGAAGTGTAAAAGCAGGAACGTGACCGGCTTGATCCCAGCAGTGCCAGGGAACGGGCTCTACGCCCCACTTTTCGACGCCTGCCAAACGCGCAATTCTCAGTTGGCGAAAATCTCTATAGCACTCATCTGGTCCACGGGGCGTCCTGAGTGAGCTTCACTGAGAGAATTGACAGGTCCTAAGTGAACCTGAGGGCGCGAGAATCGCTTGGGAGGCCCGAGCATCGCGCCTGGTGGTGCTTGTGCCTTCGCGGGACGAATCCCACGGCGGAGAGATGGAGGTACCCATGCAACCGAGACGTGTCATTTACTATCTCGCGGTTCTCTTCCTGAGCCTGATCCCGCTCTGTGGCTGTCAAGGCCTGGTTCCACACGACACTGCGAGCTTACTCGTCCCCAGGTTTCACCGGTCCGATGTCGTCGGCCTTGTGGCGGGGTTTGGAACGACCTTTGCCGCTGTGCCGGACTTGGTTGCGATGCTCAGGCGACGTTCAAGTGCGGGCATGAATCCACGGATGACGGCAATCATGGGTGCCTTTCAGGTTCTATGGGTTTACTACGGCTTGCTGATTCTTTCGCGACCGGTGATTGCATGGAACGTGGTCGCGGTGTTGATTAATTTCCTCAGTGTAGGCGCGTACCTTTATTTCGCCGGCAAAGAAAAAGCCGAAGCGAAGAGGGTGCTTGGGAGTTGATGGGCTGGAAAGTCAAACGGCGTAAGCGTGTGTGAGTTTGTCGGAAGGACGGCGCTCTGGAGGCCATAATTTCGCCTCGACGGCATCGCCCTGAGCGGAGCCGCTTTCGGGCGGAGCGAGGGTCTCGCTTATGACAAGTCTGCCAAGGGAGATCCCTCGGCCCGCTCGTAAGAACGCGGGCCTTCGGGATGACGCAGTGAGGAAGTAGAGTTCGAGGCACAGCCCGCGGACACGGCTCCATTTTGCCTCACTCAATTCCCTGCTAAGGACTACTTTGCTAGTTGCGCTGCTACCTCGGGGAGCACTGCAGTGCCTTCGGCTTGCACCGCGGTCAGCGCCGCGGGGTTTAGGCCCAAGGCCTGAACAATGGTCGGTGCGATCTGGCGGGTTGCCGCTAACGACGAGACTGTCTGTGGAGTGAAACCAGGATTCGCTACCAGCATGATTACGTTGGTATCGTCGTGGGCGAATCCGCCGTGATCGCCGATCATGGAAGTGTTGCCGGAGTAGGTGACGCCTATGTTGGGAGTAACGATGATGTCGGGGGACGATGCCAGGGTTAATGCGAGCGCAGTTCCCATTAGCCTGTTCATGTAAGCCTCCAGGAGAGTATGGGGAAGTATGAGTGCCGGATATTTCGCTGGCGTTAATTCTGTGTGAACTCTCGGCTAATCGGCACGGGGACGTAGCAGTCCCAACGTGTTCGGGAACGGACACGAGAGTGCGGTTGCGGACAAGGAGTTCGAGCAGCGGGCCGAAGGCCACGGCCTAACCCGATTATTTTCAGCGCGGCCTGGGTATCTTCCATTGGCCCCGAGCGTGTAGGAATGGCGGTCTAAAGGGTATCGTGTGACCGCACGACGCCGATGCGGGCGAGGTGAAAAGTGCGAACCCTGATCAGGAATTTTCGCTATAGCTTGCGCATGTTGCGCAAGAATCCCGGCTTGACGGCTGCGGTGATCGCCACGCTGATGCTGGGAATCGGGGCAACGACTGCCATTTATACCGTGGTTTATGCCGTGTTACTGGCGCCCTTGCCTTATCCTCATCCCGAACAATTGGTGATGGTCTGGTCGAAGGTGAACGGGGGCGACAACGGGATGTCGGCTGGAGACTTCCTCGACTGGAGGTCGCAGAATCAGGACTTTCCAGCAGATGGCTGCTTTTACCGGAAGCAGTTTCAATCTGGCGACGCAGGATCAGCCGGAGCCCATCGATGGCATGCGCTGCACGCCCGGGTGGTTCAGCATGCAGGGAATCCCGTTTTTCATGGGGCGAGACCTTCTTCCTGAAGAAGAGATTCTCGGCAGAGATCATGTCGTTGTTCTTACTTACAGATTGTGGAACCGGCTGGGCGCGAATCATGCGATTCTGAGCCAGCCGGTTCGAATTGACGGCCAGCCTTATACCGTGGTGGGAGTGTTGGCGCCGGGTGTGGGGGATCGTTTCAGCTTTGAGATGGCGGCTCCGCTGGCCTTCCGGCCGCAAGAGATCAATCACGACTACCATTGGCTGCTGACCATGGGGCGCCTGAAGCCTGGGGTTACGCTGCAGCAGGCGCAGGCCGATATGGATGCCGTCACGAGTCATATTGCCGAGGTGTATCCGGTCACCAATAAAGGTTGGGGAGCATCGGTTGAGCCGCTCAAGAATGACTTCCTTCCGGCTGAGCGGATTCGCAACTTATGGTTGTTGCTCGGTGCGGTTGGGTTCGTCCTGCTCATTACCTGCCTGAATGTTGCGAATCTCTTGTTGGCCAAGGGCGCGGCGCGGCAGAGAGAAATCGCGATTCGCAGTTCGGTGGGGGCCACGCGCGGACAAATTTTTGGTCAGTTTCTTACGGAGAGTCTGGTTCTCGCGATTCTGGGTGGTGGACTCGGCGTGGGGCTCGGCGTGGGATTGCTGCGCGCGATTCTCGGCATTGTGCCCGAGGGGATATTGCCTTCGGAGGCGAGTTTTCAATTGGACGCTCATGTGTTGACTGGGGCGCTGGCCGTAACGACGCTGGCCGGGCTTCTATTTGGCTGCGCGCCCGCGTGGTACGCATCGCGAGTCGATCCAGGAGAATCGCTGAAGGACGGCGGGCGTTCCGGAATGAGCGCTGGCAGCCACAAGTTGCGGCGAAGCCTCATTGTCGGCGAGTTCGCTCTGGCATTGTCGTTACTGGCTGGAGCAGGGCTGGCGATTCACAGCTTTTGGAATCTGACGCGCGTCGATCTTGGCTTACGCACGGATCATGTACTCACGTTCAGGCTGGAGCAGCCCCAGGGGCGGTTCAAATCTCCTGAAGAGATGCATGCCTACAGTCAACAGATGTTGAGTGTGCTTCAGGCCGCGCCGGGAGTGTCCGCCGCTGCCACCGTCACCGGCATGCCCCTGCGCTACCATAGCGACGGCCTCACGTTGAAACTGGTTGGAGTGACGTATGCAAGAATTTTGGATCAACCGAGTGCCGGTTTCCAATCGATTTCACCGGACTACTTCAAGACCTTTGGCATTCAGGTGCTCAAGGGGCGCGTCTTTACTGAGCAGGATACGGCAAAGAGCCCACGGGTCGCCGTGGTCAATGAGGAATTTGTCAGGCGTTATTTGAAGGGTATGGACCCTTTCCAGCAGCGTCTGGCCATTGCACAGATCATCCCCGGACAGCAGAAACTTGGGCCCGACGTCGAATGGCGGATTGTGGGCATCTTTCACAATGTGAGATATGGGGATTTCCGCGATGATGGGCCCGAGGTTGATGTTCCTTTCACGCAATCGTCAGCGCCGAATGTAACTGTGGGCGTGCGGACTGCCGAGGACCCGGCTGCAATGAGCAAGACTATTGCCGCGGCGGTGCATTCCGTGGACCCGCAGATTGCACTGGCGCACGTTCGGACCATGGATCAAGTGAAGGAAGATTCGCTCGGCGAAGACAGATATACGATGGTTTTGTTTGCCTGCTTCGCAGCTGTGGCTTTACTGCTGGCGGCGGTTGGCATCTACGGGCTGATGGCTTATGCGGTTTCGCAGCGGACCAACGAGATCGGCCTGCGGCTGGCGCTGGGTTCCAGCCGGCTGCAGGTGATCTGGCTCATCCTGAAGGAAGCGTCGCTGCTGGCGGTGGCCGGGCTGGGGATTGGGCTGGCGGGTGCGGTGCTGGTGGGGCGCACGATGCGTACAACGTTGTACGGCGTGGGAACGATGGATTTTTCCGTGATCGTGGCCGTTGCCGTGATCTTGTTTATCACTGCTTTGTTTGCCTCGTACCTGCCGGCGCGGAGGGCTGCTTTGATTGATCCTATGAAGGCGCTGCGGACGGATTAGACCCTGCGTTGCGCGGCCAAGAGGACTGTCGAGCTGCGCTCGACCGGACAGCCGGGGGCGGCTGTCCCCACATAACCTTGCTTTCGCGGCATACCCCGGGGTTCGCCCAGCGCGAACTTTAGGGTGTGCCCCTGCGCCGTGCGGAGGGTGTTACCTAGGTCATCTTGGGGAAGGTGACGATTCGGGCGATGATATTCAGAGCGTCAAGCTCCCCTGGGGAAAAACTCCGCATGAATATTGATGACCTGCTTCGGATCGCGACAGAACGGCGAGCCAGCGACTTGCACTTGAAGGTGGGAAATTATCCTCACCTGCGCATTGACGGCGAGCTGGTGCCGTTGACCGATCAGGCGCGCATCAGCGCCGAGGACATGCTGAACATGGCGTTCAGTATGATGTCGGCGCGGCAGAAGCAGAAATTTAAAGAGACCACGGAAATCGATATGGCGTACGGCGTGGCCGGCCTGGGACGGTTTCGTGTGAACATTTTCCAGCAGCGCGGCAACGTGGGGCTGGTGCTCAGAGTCATTCCCACCAAGATTCGCGCCCTGGACGAATTGTTTCTGCCCAAGGTGGTCGAGCAGATTTGCGACATGCCGCGCGGGCTGATTCTGGTGACGGGGGTTACGGGTTCCGGTAAATCGACGACTCTGGCGGCGATGGTGGACCGCGTGAATTCTTCGCGCGCGGAACATATTGTCACGATTGAAGATCCGATCGAATTTCTGCATCGCGATAAAAAGGGGTATGTAAATCAGCGCGAAATTGGCGTGGACACGCCTTCGTTTGGGGCGGCGCTGCGCGCTTCTTTGCGTCAGGATCCGGACGTGATTCTGGTGGGCGAAATGCGCGATCTGGAAACGATTTCTACGGCGCTGCACGCGGCTGAAACCGGCCACATGGTGTTTTCGACGCTGCATACGCTGGACGCGGTGGAAACTATTAACCGCGTGATTTCGATTTTTCCGCCGCCGGAACAGAAACAGATTCGGATGCAGCTGGCGGCCGTGCTGCGGGCGATCGTCAGCCAACGGCTGGTGAAACGTTGCGACGGCGATGGGCGCGTGCCGGCGGTGGAAGTGATGATTAATACGGCTTACATTCGGGAGTGCGTGCTGGTGCCGGAAAAAACGCGATCGATTCGCGACGCTATTTCGGCGGGCACGTCGCAGTATGGTATGCAGACGTTTGATCAGTCGCTGTGGGATCTGTTTCAGGCGGGGCTGGTGAACTATGAGACGGCTGTGGAGAACGCTTCGAACGCCGACGACTTTAAGCTGCGCATGGCGGGCATTGCGTCGACGGCGGATATTTCGCGGCAGTCGATGCAGTCGGCCGGGTTTGGGGGGCGGTAGGTTTTTGAGTCTTGGGTTGAAGGAAGGGCGCGTGAGAACGCGTCCTTTTTTTTGCAGTTGCGGATGGACCGAACCGCTCTGGTCCCGCCGGGCGCGGTACTCCCATACACTGCACCAATGGCATCGTCCGTCGTAAGGTCCCTCGCCCGGCTATCGCCGCGCTCAGGATGACATCATCCTGATAATTATTAGATTGAGCCACGCTCTCGATATTGGGTGCGCGGTGCTCTTTTGCGCTATCTTTAGCGAGTGACGTTTTCCCGGCCTAAGCGGCGCGCTTATTCTGAAGATGAGTTGTACGAATATGCCGTGGGGGCGCTGTCGCGGCGGATGCGGACTGTGGCTGAACTGAAGCGGCTGATGCGGGCGCGGATTGAAGACGCTGACTCGGAATATGGAAAGACGCTGGTGGAGTTGGTGATCCGGCGACTGAAGGATCAGGGATATCTGAACGACTCGCAGTATGCCGCCTACTACTCTTCGCTGCGGCGCGACAATCAAAAGCTGGGGCGGATGCGCGTGGTCACTGAATTGAAGACGCGTGGCGTGCATGGATCGGTGATCGAGAAAGCTATCGAAGCTGCGTACGAGGGCGTGAGCGACGAGAAGCAGGCGCGCGCATTTCTGCGCAAGAAGCACCTGGAAAAACCGAAAGATCAGAAGCAGACGGCGCGGATTTTCCGGCAACTGGCGCGGGCAGGGTTTGGGATGAAGACGATATTCACGATCCTGAAGAAGTGGGATGTGGATGAGGAGACGCTCAGCGCGCTGGAAGGGGAAAGCGCGGATTGAGGGGGACGATCATGATGAAAACGAAGCTGGCTGCGATTCTTGTGACGGCTGTACTGAGCACAGTGCCAGTGGTCTACGGGCAAGATGCGGGAAGCACGGATAAGTCCTCCAGCCATGCCACCAAGACGGCTGCCAAGGAGACCGCGAAGGATACGAAGGCTGGAGCAAAAGACACGGCGCAAGGCGCCAAGGGCGGAACGAAGCCAACCGAGGACGCGGCGAAGACCACTGGCAGCGATAGCAAATCGCTGGCTAAAGACACAGCAAAGGACACGAAGACGGTGGCAAAAGATACGAAAGAAACTGCCAAGACCGCCGCGAAGGACACCAAGGAAGTCGCCAAGCGGACGGGCAGCGCGATCAAGGAAGGTGTGTTGGGCATCGGACACAAAATAAGGGGCGGCGACGAGAAGCCAGCCGAACAGAAGGCCGCTGACACACCGAAATAATCGAGGGCGCGGAGACTGCTGGTCTTCCGCCGTATCGTTTAGAATTACGTTTCCATGCCTACTGGATCGGAAATTCGCCGCACATTTCTCAGATTTCTTGAGGAAAAGGGACACAAGATCGTCCATTCGTCGTCCCTGGTCCCGCAGAACGACCCTACGCTGCTGTTTACGAATGCGGGGATGAACCAGTTCAAGGACGTGTTTCTCGGGATCGAGAAGCGCGACTACAACCGGGCCACGACTTCGCAGAAATGCGTGCGCGCGGGGGGGAAGCATAACGATCTGGAGAATGTCGGGTTCACCAACCGGCACCATACCTTCTTTGAAATGCTGGGGAATTTTTCGTTTGGCGATTATTTCAAGAAAGATGCGATTGCTTATGCGTGGGAGCTGATTACTTCTCCGAAGTGGTTTGGGATTGACTCGAGCAAACTTTATGTGACGATCTTCAACGGTGAAGGCGGAGTGCCGCGCGATGCCGAGGCTTATGAGTTGTGGGCAGCGCAGGGTGTGCCGAAAGATCGCATCTTTGAATTGGGCGCGAAAGATAATTTCTGGCAGATGGGCGACACCGGACCCTGCGGGCCGTGCAGCGAGATCCATTATGACATGGGTGTTGCGGCTTCGGATCAGGGGCATGCGGATTGCGCGTTCACTTGTGACTGTGGGCGGTTTGTGGAGATTTGGAATCTGGTGTTCATGCAGTTTGACCGCGACGCTAGCGGGAAACTGAATCCGCTGCCCAAGCCGTCGATTGATACGGGGATGGGGCTGGAGCGGGTGGCGGCGGTGCTGCAGGGAGTGATTTCGAATTACGACACCGATTTGTTTACGCCGCTGATTGCGCGCGCGGCGGAGTTGACCGGAACGTCGCTGAAGAAGGAATTGACCAAGGAAGCGAACACGAAATCGGCGGCTTCCCTACGCGTGATTGCGGATCATTCGCGGGCAGCGACGTTTCTGATTTCTGATGGCGTACTTCCGGCCAATGATGGACGCGGATATGTGCTGCGGAAGATTATTCGCCGCGCTATTACGCACGGGCGGTTGCTTGGGCAGACTAAGTCCTTTCTGCATGAAATGGTATATGCCGTCCGTGATTTGATGCGGGATGCGTATCCCGAACTGAACGATACGGCGGAGCGGGCATCGAAAATTGTATCCCTCGAGGAGCGGCGGTTTGCGAGCGCTCTCGAGGTAGGACTTAATCGCCTCGAATTCGAAGTTAGAACATGTGCGCTAAATCCTCCGATTCACGGCCCCGATATCGATGCGCTCGTTAGGAATTCTGACAACATGTCAACACGCGATCTCGTTGAAGGCGTGATTAGGTTAGGCGTGACGTTAACGCTTCAGGGAGACACGGCATTCAAGATCTACGATACCTACGGCCTCCCCAGGGACTTCATTGAAGATACTTGTCGAGACTACGGAATTGCTCTCGATCAAGCTGGGTTTGATCGCGCGATGGAGGAGCAGAAAACTCGTGCCCGTGCATCGTGGAAAGGTGCGGCCAAGCAGACGGCAAATCCGGCTTATCAGCAGCTGCCGAAATCTCGTTTCGAAGGTTACGGGCAGACGCGGTCGGATGGGTGTGAGGTGCTGGCCATTATTCGGAATGGGCAGGGTGTGCAGGAGTTGAAGGCTGGCGAATCTGGCGAGGTCATTCTGGATCACACGCCGTTTTATGCGGAGTCGGGCGGGCAGGTGGGGGATCGGGGATGGTTTTACTCGGATGATCACAATACTGTGGTGGCCGAGGTCACGGGATGTTATGCGCCGATTCAGGGGGTGCGGGCGCATCAGGTGGTCGTAAAATCCGGACGGTCAGCAGGAGTCGAGTCAAAATCCCCACTTCTCGCGCAAAGTGCGCGCGAGAAATGGGGCACCCTTTGCGTTGGGGATAAAGTGGATGCCGTGGTGGATGTGGAGCGGCGGCTGGCCACCATGCGGAATCATACGGCTACGCATTTGCTTCATGCGGGGTTGCGGGAAATTTTGGGGAAGCATGTGAAGCAGGCGGGGTCGCTGGTGGCGCCGGATCATTTGCGGTTTGATTTTTCGCATTTCACGGCGGTCGAGGATGAAGAGTTGCAGGATATTGAAGACCTGATCAATAAGGAATTGTTGCGCAATTTGAAAGTTGAGACGCTTACGGATGTGCCTATCGACGAGGCTATCAGCAAGTATCATGCGATGGCTTTGTTTGGGGAGAAGTATGGGGACAAGGTGCGGGTGGTGCGGATTGGCGATTTTTCTACCGAGCTTTGTGGGGGGACGCATACCGCCGCTACGGGGGAGATTGGGCTGATCAAGATTTTGAAGGAAGGTAGCGTGTCGTCGGGGGTACGGAGAGTGGAGGCGATCACCGGGGAAAGGTCTTTGAAACATTTCCGTCAGGACCACGAACTCGAACACGTGGTATCGACATTTGCTACTCCCACCCTTTCGCAAAAGGCGCGAAAGGATGGGGCACCCACTTCCGATCTGGCTACCGACAATGAAGCTTCATTCTCTCCGGCTGAGGCGTTGAAGGCCGAACTCGAAAGGAAGGATAACGAGATCAAGCGGCTGACGCGCGAACTGGACCAGGTGCGGATGAAGTCGGCCTCGTCTTCGACGGCGAATATTTCGGAGATGGTCAGGGAAGTGAAGGGCGTGAAAGTGTTGGCGCATCGGGTGGACAATCTGGAGCGGGCGCAGTTGCGGACGCTGGTCGATCAACTGCGCGACAAGATTGGGTCGGGAGTTGTCGTTCTCGGGTCGGCATCGAATGGGAATGTCGCGTTGATTGTGGGCGTCACTAAAGACTTGACGGGGCGTGTGCAAGCGGGCAAGGTGATTGGGGTGGTGGCCCAGAAGGTGGGCGGCAAGGGCGGAGGGCGTCCGGACCTCGCTGAGGCCGGAGGGAAAGATGCTTCGGCGCTGGATGCCGCGCTGGACGGGGCTTATGGCGTGGTGGAGGGGATGCTGGCATGAGCTCAACGAATCCTTCGTCCGCGAATCCTTCCTCGCATGAGCGACTGCACTTCGTCAAATACAAGGGGCACGCCATCTACGTGATTGATTTCAGCCACTGCCCCGCCCATGAGATCCTTGTGCTGCTCGACCTGGTACGGGCGGACATCAGCCGGCACACACCTGGGTCCGTCTTGAGTTTGGCGGACTTCACGGGTTCACAGATTGATAAGGAAGTGGCTACGCAGGCGAAAAAGGTTCTTGTGCTGGATCGTCCTTACATTAAGAAATCGGCTTGGGTGGGAACGGAGAGCCTGCCGCACGTGTTCTACGAAAATTTCAAAAGCTTCTCGCAGAGGGAATTGCCTACCTTCAAGACGCGGGAAGAGGCGATGGAGTTTCTTATAGAGGATGCCGGGCAGGAATAGCAGCGCTTTGTTCTTTTCTTCTTTTTTTCTTTCGCTTTTCGGGGCTGGTTCATTCCACTATCGGCTGGCACAGTGAGCAAGTCAAGGTGGCCATGGAAGACCGTATCCGCATCATCGCTTATAAAGGGAAGCAAATTCTGCTGGCGGACCTTTCTCACTGCACACCGAGAGATGTGGAGAAGATTGCCCTGCTGGTGCCAAGTTATGTGACCAGTGAACCTCGGGGCTCAGTGTTGTTGCTGGCTGACTTCACGGGAGCAGAGTTTGACCGCATTGCGATCGACCGCCTGAAAGAGAGCACGGTCTTCGACCGACCGCACCTCAAGCGGTCAGCGTGGGTGGGCATCGAGGCGTTGCCCAAAGTGTTCTACGAACACATCAAGAGCTTCTCGCAGCGCGACCTGCCTGCCTTCAAGACGCACGAGGAAGCGATGGAATGGCTGGTGAGCGAAGAAGATCTGCACCTGGCGGATGGCACGCTGGGCGACCTGCCTAAACGCCACTGAAGGTTCCTTGGTAATCAGCTTCTCCACTTCAAAGTAACTGGGCCGGGCATGGGATGCTTCATTTCTGCGCCTGAACGTTTCGCTTCGAGGTGGGCTGCTTTTAATTGGAAATACCATTTGGCGGGACGGTCGGCATCGTCGATCAGCATCAGATGCGGATTATGCTGCAGGCCTTCGGCCTGGAGTTCCATGGTGCGGCGATCTTGCTCGACGAATCTTGCGAAGACGAATTTCAGGACGTTGGGGACGAACGGGACCCAGCGGAACAGATTCCAGGCAGCGACTACGTCGATGCGGCAATGGCTGCGGGTGATGGGCGTCACGGTTGTGAGAGAAGAGAACCAGTATTTTCCGGCGCGGATGGTTTCGGTGCGGAGGTTAGGGAGGGCGAAATCGATGGTGGTGGTGATGGAATCGGCGTCGGCGTAGAGGCGCAGGAGTTTGTAGGGTGCGGAGTTGGAACTCGGGGTGTGAGCGCTCATGCGGAAGCCGTTGGGGATGGGTTCGAAGCTTTTCTTCTTCTCGTGAATGCTGTGCTGGGTGCGCCACCACCAGGCCTGGTGAACGAAGGGTCCGTGCGCGGGATCCATTAGGCCGATGATGCCGTGGTCGATGCTGACGGGCATTTCGGCTTGCAGGTAGGCGAGTTTGTAGTGCTCGCTAAACTTTTCGATTTGCGGCGCTTCGTCGGCGGGCTCGGCGGGCGGTGTGAATCCGGCGCCGGGCGGGCCTGGGTCGGGGACATAGACCCAGATGAAACTGTCTCGTTCTTGGCAGGGATAGCTGCCGGCGTAAATCCGATCGACTTTTAAAGTCTGATCGGCGGTGAGCGAGGGGATTAGCTGGCACTGGCCATCGTGCACGTCGAACTGCCAGCCGTGGTAGCCGCATTCGAGATTCTCTCCGTCGAAATGGCCGCAGTGCAGCGGCATGCCGCGATGCGGACAGGCGTCGCGCAGGGCGAAGGGATGGCCGAGGCGGTGGCGGCCGATGACGAGGGGAATCTCGAGCAGCATGGCTTTATAGAGTTGGTTGCGGTGAACGTGATCGGCGGGCAGGGCTCGATACCAGAAGCCGGTGAGCATGAGCGCGTCGGGCGACTGGCGGGAGGGGAGGTCGAGGTCGGGCATGGGGAGAATGTTGATTGTTGATTTTTGATTGCTGATTGAAAGACATATGCTAGCATCCGCAGGACCTTGCGGGGAGGCGAAGGCCTCAGGGGCTAAAGCCCCAAATCTTTCAGGCCTTTAGCGGCACGACAGCAAGTCGTGCCCTTCCCATTTGTGCTCCTCCCGGGTCGAATGCAGGGACGAACATATGGAATTCATCGGGCATTTTCGCAGGCTGACGGCAACGCAGCGGAACACGTTTATTGCCTGTTTTCTGGGATGGTCGCTGGACGCGTTTGATTTTTTTGTTCTGGTGTTCTGTGTGAGTGCGCTGGCGGCGCAGTTTCACATGAAGCCTTCGGAGATTCTGGAGGCAAATTTTCTGACGCTGGCCATGCGGCCGGTGGGCGCATTTTTGTTTGGGCTGATTGCCGACCGGTTCGGGCGCAGGCCAACGTTGATGATCGACATCATCGCTTTCTCGGTGTTTGAGCTGTCGTCGGCCTTTGCACCGTCGTTCAAGGTTTTTCTCATCTCGCGGGCGCTCTTCGGAATTGCCATGGGCGGAGAATGGGGCGTTGGTGCGGCCTTGGCGTTTGAGACGTTGCCGGCCGAGGGACGCGGCTTTTTCTCCGGCCTGCTGCAGGAAGGCTATGCGACAGGCTATCTTTTTGCGTCGCTCGTTTATTTCACCCTTTTCAGTTATGTGGGCTGGCGCGGCATGTTCGTGATTGGCGCTCTGCCGGCGTTTCTGGTGATCTACATTCGGACTAAGGTGGATGAATCTCCGGCGTGGCTCCAGGGGAAGGTCGCGCGACAAGGAGAGAGTCGAGTCTGGAAAGATGTCCGGTCGAACGTGGGACTTTTTCTTTTCGTGGTTGTGATGATGTTCGCGTTCAATTCGTTCAGTCATGGCACGCAGGATGTTTATCCGACGTTCCTGCAGAGGAATCTGCAATTCACGCCGAAAACGGTTGGTTTGATTGCGATCGTTTACAACTGCGGAGCGTTGCTGGGGGGGATTTTATTCGGGACGTGGTCGGAAAAGATCGGGCGGCGGCGGGCCATTGTGATCGCGGCTCTGCTGGCGATTCCGGTGATTCCGCTGTGGGCGTATTCGCACACCGTGCCGATGCTGGCGCTGGGCGGGTTTCTGATGCAGTTCATGGTGCAGGGCGCGTGGGGAGTGATTCCGGCGCACTTGAACGAACTCTCGCCGCCGGCGGTGCGGGGCACGCTTCCGGGGTTCGCCTACCAGGTTGGCAACCTTCTATCGTCTCGTAATTCGGTGATCCAGGCGAAGCTGGCCGAAAGCCGCTATGGTGGCATGTTTCCGCCGGTGCTGGCGTGGACCGTGCTGCTGGTAGCAAGCCTGGTGGCGATTGTGACTTGGAGCGGAAGAGAGCGCCGTGGGGCCGACTTATCTACTACAAACTCCAGTACGAGCTAGCGAATGCCAACAGACCGGCTGAATTGACAGGCGAATCGATATTCTAGGGGATATGCAAGATTTGGCACACTGCGGAGGCGTGGCACGAAGGAAGGATTGTCAGAGGAAGTCTCGTGTGTTAGCTTATTAAAAATTTCACGTCTTCGTCGATTACCTTCATAGAGTTTCCGGGCGGTGGTCTGCGCGAATGCGTGTATCCGAATTTTGGCTCGACGCGGTTTAGGGCGACCCTGTTCGTACGTCCCAGTTAGCGCCATCGAGGTAGCGCCACGATGAAAGAAACCATGGATCCGGTACCGGCCGAAATCTCCGATCGGGAAAACTTTGCCAACCGCAAGCTGATTCGGCCGACGCTGCCGCGGGCGGAGAATTACAATAGTCACAACTCGTCGGCGCTGCCGCAGGAGCGGCGCGAGCGCCCGGAGAGGCATGAGCGCGGAGAACGCATGGGCATGGGCGTCGATCGGATGGAGCGCGGAGACCGAGGGGATCGCGGCGAGCGTAGCGATCGGCCCATGCATGATCGTGCTAACAGCGATCGTCCCATGAACGATCGTCCGATGGGCGGAGGCATGGGCAAGAAGCCTTCGCCGCCGGAGCAGACCAACGCCGAGAATTTTTATTATCAGAAGCAGATGCAGTCGCGGACGCCGATGGTGATTGTGTTGCGCGATGGCGAGGAAGTGCGCGGCATCATCGAATGGTACGACCGGAATTGCATCAAGGTGAACCGGGAGAACGGCGACGCGAATCTGATGATCTACAAGCCGGCGATTAAGTACATGTTTAAAGAAGGGGAGAACCAGCGGTAGGTCGCGACGGGTTCCGGGTTTCAATCGCGAATCAGGACGCGATGTCGAACTGCGGTTTCGTAATTCCCTGATTTACCAGTTACTCAATCTTGATAGCTGGTTTTGCCAGTAAGTTTACGGGCTAGATGCTCCCGTTGACAATCTCACTTATCTCCCTTAGCATCAATCACTTGAAGGATTATTTAGACCCTGCGCGCGGGAGCCACTTGTGATCAAGCTCGACATTATCAACGAAGTGGTGGCCAAGACGGGCATCACCAAGACCAAGGCTGAGCTGGCCGTGGAAACTGTCTTCGAGAGCATGAAGAAGGCGCTGGCGGGCGGCAATCGCATCGAACTGCGGGGGTTTGGTGTGTTCAACGTGCGTCCGCGCAAGACGGGGATCGGGCGCAATCCGCGCACCGGAGCCGAAGTGTCCATTCCGCCAGGAAGGGCTGTGCGGTTTAAACCGGGGAAAGAATTGCAGTCGATCGATTAGGTAAAACAGCTTTTGGCTTTTGGCTTTTGGCTTCTAGCCTTCGTGGCCTCCTGCCCTCCGGTTTCTCCACCATGTAGTAGCATCGAGGCAAGGCATTGTTTCGAGTTGCCTGCTTGAATTGCATGTCGGAAATTAATTCCCCGATTCCTACTTCTACGCTTGAGTACTACCATAGCCTGCCGAGGCCGTTAAGACGGCGACCGCGGGAACGCTACTGGCTGCATGCTTTGTTGCTGCTGGCAACCGGCTTCACCACGTTAGTGGTGGGAGCGCGAATGGAGTTCAACTTCCTGCATGATTTGCCGCCGTTTGCCGCCGGCGAGGAATGGCTTCCATTCTTTCCCTTAGGATGGGTGATGGCGCAACCGTCGCGGCTGCTACTCGGGATTCCATTTTCGGCGACGCTGCTGTTCATTCTGCTGGCGCATGAGATGGGGCACTACCTCTTCTGCCGGTACTACGGGGTGAGCGCGACGCTTCCGTTTTTTATTCCCGCACCGACATTGATTGGAACGCTGGGAGCAGTGATTCGCATTCGGGCGCCGATCCGTTCGCGGGCCGCTTTGTTCGACATTGGGATCGCGGGGCCGATCGCGGGATTCGTGGTGGCGCTGATCACGTTGTTCGCCGCCCTGCTCTATTCAAAACCGCTCGTCGCCGGTATCGGACATTCCGATCTGCAGCTGGGCTTCCCCGCCGTCTTCTACGTCATGCACGACGTGCTCCGCTTTTTCAACCCGTATGATTCCGTCGCGGTCTTGCCCCTGGAACGCGTCTACTTACATCCGACAGCCATAGCGGCATGGGTGGGCATGTTTGCAACTGCTCTGAACCTATTGCCCAGCAGCCAACTGGACGGCGGGCACATAGTGTATGCGTTGGCGCCGCGAGTGCATCGCGTGATTTCGTGGATGACCGTAATTGTTCTGCTTTACCTGGGCAGCAGGTATGTGGGCTGGCGTGTGTGGGCGGGGCTGCTTATTGTGATGAACGTGATGACTTACCGGCAGCAACAGGCGCCGGAATATCCCATGCTGCCTGCGAGTCGCTGGCCTCTGGCGGTGGTGGCGGTGATCATGCTGGCGTTGACGTTCACGATTTCGCCGTTTCAGATGGCCTGGCGATAGGGCTGAGAGCTTCCTACATCAGCCAAAGCGCATCAACGTCGACAATCACCTGCGTGCGAGGAATCTTTTTTTGTGCGGCGTAGGCCAGCATGGCGCGGAGGGTTGTGTTGAGATTTTTGCGGCTGGGGGATTTCAGCACGAAGTGGTAGCGGTAGTCGCGCTTCAGGCGCATGATGGGCGCGGTCGCTGGGCCGAGTACGCGCACGCCTTCGTGACGCGTCGCCTCGAACCACTTTCCTAAGATCCCCGACCACTGCAGGGCCTCGTCGAGTTTGTCGCTCCGTACCAGGACATTGGCCAATGCCGAGTAGGGCGGGTAGTGCATCCAGCTGCGGAATTGCAGTTCTTTTTCGTAGAAGCCGATGAAGTCGTGGCGGGCGGCGTACTGCACGGCGTAGTGATCCTGGAAATATGTTTGCAGAATAACTTTGCCGGGAGTTTGGCCGCGTCCGGCGCGTCCGGCAACCTGAGTGAGGAGTTGGAAAGTGCGCTCGGCAGCGCGGAAGTCGGGCAGGCCGAGCGCAACGTCGGCTCCGACTACGCCTACCAGCGTCACGCCGTGAATGTCGTGGCCTTTGGCGATCATCTGGGTGCCTACGAGAAGGTCGAGTTTGCCTTCGTTCAGGGCATTGAGTGCGCGCTCGAAATCTTCCTGGCTGCGGACGGTGTCGCGGTCGAGGCGGGCGATGAGCGCTTGCGGGAACATTCCGTGCAATAACTCTTCGAGTTTTTCCGAGCCGGTTCCGAGAAAATAAACGTACTCACTGCCGCAGTGCGCGCACGCCTTGGGCACGGGCGCGGTGAAGCCGCAGTAGTGGCAGACCATTTTGTGTTCGCGTTTGTGGTGGGTGAGCGCGATGGCGCAGTTCTGGCATTCGAGTTTCTTACCGCAGGTGCGACAGAGGACGACGGGGGAATATCCGCGACGGTTGAGCAGGACCATGACTTGCTCTTTGCGGTCGATCCGCTCTTTTATTTCTGCGGCGAGTTTGCGCGAGACGACCTGCTCATGGCCGGTCTCCTGGAACTCCTGGCGCATGTCAATGATTTCGACTTCGGGCAGCGGGCGCTGTTCTACGCGATCGGGCAATTCGACCAGGGCATATTTATTTTTCTTTGCGTTGAAATACGATTCCAGAGAGGGCGTGGCCGAACCCAGCACGACGACCGCGTTCGCCATCTTGGCGCACACTACGGCAACATCGCGGGCGTGGTAACGGGGCGTTTCTTCCTGCTTGTAGGAGGAGTCGTGCTCTTCGTCAACGATGATCAGTGCGAGGTCGGCGACCGGGGCAAAGACTGCGGAGCGTGTTCCCACCACCATGCGGGCATCTCCACGTTTGATGCGGTGCCACTGCTCGGCGCGTTCGCGGTCGGAGAGCGCGGAGTGGAGGATGGCAACTTCATCGCCGAAGATCTGATGCAGGTCGGCCGCGACGGCCGGGGTCAGACCGATCTCGGGCACGAGCAGGATCGCAGAACGCCCGGCTTCAAGCACGCCGCGCATGGCTGCGAGATACACCGCTGTCTTGCCCGATCCGGTGACGCCGTGCAGCAGCATGCCGGAGAATTTGTGGGCCGCGACGCCTTCCCGCACGCGTGCGAGCGCAGATTGCTGCGCGGGGTTCAAATCGAAATCGAAAAGCGACGGACGGGGCTTGGAGCGCGAGACGGTGAACTCCGCGGGCTGTTGCAGAATCTCGACGAGGCCCCGACGAACCAGCGTAGCGAGCGTGGTTCGCGGGATGTCGAGCGCATGGAGCGTGGGCACCGGAACTTTTCCGCCGGACGCGGCGAGCGTGTCGACAAGTTTCCGTTGATTGTCATTGAGTTTGCCTTCGACGGACTTCAGCTGGGCGACTTTTATCGTGCGGCTGGCGTCTTGAGGAGCGGACATATCCTCGCGCGCCAGCCATTTCTTGCGAACCATTCCGGCGAGAACGGCTCGGGAGACTTTCGTGGCGGAGCGGAGCGTTTCTTCGCGGATCAGTGCAGGGCCCTCAGGGGCTATAGCCCCGCGTGAATCGAACGCTGACGGCATGGCTGAAGCCGTGCCCTTCCCGGTCGTGCCGTTTTCAGGCGCGTCGTTTTCTGCGAGCAGAACATCAGACTCCATTTCTGACGCGCGGGCGGAGAGATAATCGAGAACCCTGTATTCCGCTTCCTGTTCTTCCGGAGTGCGCCGCGAACGCGCGGACGAACCGGAGATGCCGGCCTGATGCAGTGCCATCTGACCTTCTTCGGTGAGGCGATAGCCGATGGAGCGTTTGAATTCCGCGTTCAGCGGGAGCATGGTCCGGAAGACTTCGCCGAGCGGGGCGAGATAGTAGTCGGCGATCCAGCGGCCGAGTTGCAGCAGTTGCTCATCGAGGACGGGCGCGGCATCGAGGACGGCAAGAATATTTTTCGTGGTAACGGACGGCTTGCGGTCGTGCAGTTCCACGACGATGCCGGTTATGCGTTGTTGGCGGAATGGGACGAGGACGCGCCCGCCGACCACTGGCGTCGCATCCGGGAGAACACGGTAGGTGAAGACCATGTCCAGCGGAACGGGGACGGCGACGTCACAGAATTCGGGCATTGATTTCAGAGGATAGCAGCGAAGCTTGAGGATAACGTAGATCGTGACATTAGCAGGGCATCAGTCCTGCGGCTCTGACCAGCAAAGCTCGGTCGAGCTTCGCTCGATGGATAGCCGGGGGCGGCTGTCCCCGCATGCGTCTTGCCCTGAACTCGCAACCGCCTATTCCGCGGGCTTCTTCGGAGGCTCCAGGCCCAGGTATTTCATGACCATCTGCAAGTCTTTCCAGGCTTCGCCTTTTTGGCGCGGATCGCGCAAAAGGTACGCGGGATGGTAGGTCACGGCGAGCTTTGTTCCGGGCCAGGAGGGATCGCTGTTGTGGGCACCGGCGGGCATGAAGTCGTAGAAGCGGCCGCGCAGTTCGGACATCGATGCGTTCATGGCGAGTAGACTTTTCGACGCTACCGCGCCCAGCGCTACTACAACCTTGGGCTTGATGACGGCGATCTGCCGCATGAGAAACGGCGAGCAGGTTTCGCACTCGTCGCGTTCGGGCGTGCGATTGCCCGGGGGACGGCACTTGACCACGTTCGCAATGTAGACATCCTCGCGGCGGATGCCCATGGCTTTGATCATGTTGTTGAGCAGTTGGCCGGCACGGCCCACGAAAGGCTCGCCCTGGGCGTCTTCATCGGCGCCGGGGCCTTCGCCCACAAACATTAATTCCGCTCGCGGATTGCCTACGCCAAAAACGATCTGTTTGCGGCCTTGCTGGTGGAGTTTGCAGCGCGTGCAATCGCCGAGGTCTTCGCGGATGAGTTTGAGCGCGGTAACGGGATCGGCGACGCCGTGCTCTGGCTTGGAAGTGAGTACGTCCGGACTATTTTCTTCGGTTATGTTCCCAACGGCCTTCGTGACAGCCTTCGTAACTGCCTTTGTCACTCCGGCGGCTCTTCTTGCGGCCATTTCCTCCCGCTGTTCCTGGGACGTGCGCAAAACTGGGTCGTCAACTTGGGCGACGGGTGAAACGGCTGTGGTCGGCTCAGAGACTCGCGGCTCGCGCCGGTAGAAGTCATAGATGCCCATCTCATGGCAGTAGCGAACACGCTCGGCGAGCGCGCGGCGCAGGTCAGGGTCAAGGGTGTGGGGCATCGGCTTCTAAAGATTGTAAATGCAGTGGCAGGCGGACGGGGTTGCGGTGGCGCAAGGGAACAGCAGGTTACTCGGCGCTTCGCTCCTCGGAATGACAAAATTCGATTCGTCGGTATGCTTCTCGGAATAACAATGCTTGATGACAATGCTTACGAGTAAGGGCCGTCAAAACTTCACGGGGGACTTGCGGAGTTGGCGGAGACGTACTATCTGGTCGAGGACGCGCTGGGCTACTTCCCACTTCGAGGTTTCAGGGACCTCGACGACTTGATCGTGAGTGATAATCGTGACAGCGTTGCGGTCGGAATCGAACCCGACGCCTTCGCGGGACACGTCGTTGACTACGATGGCATCGAGGTTTTTCGACACTAACTTCTGGCGTGCGTTCTCCAGAACGTTTTCTGTTTCAGCGGCGAACCCGACGACAATCTGCGCAGTCTTCTTGAGCGAGAGCTCCTTCAGAATGTCGGGAGTGGCTTCTAGTTCCAAAGTCATCGGGCCCTTGCGCTTGATCTTTTGGCCGGCGGTGGACTTGGGGCGATAGTCGGAGACGGCAGCGGTTTTGATTACGATGGTCGCCTGGGGAAGCAATTGTAGTACGGCGTCGCGCATTTCCTCGGCGGACTCGACCCGCGTAATCTCGGCAGCTCCGGGCGGAGTGAGCGAGGTCGGGCCGCTGACCAGAAGGACGTGCGCGCCGCGACGTAAGGCCGCTTCGGCGAGCGCGTAGCCCATGCGTCCGCTGGAACGGTTGGTCAGATAACGCACGGGATCGATTTTTTCCCGCGTGGGGCCGGCGGTGATCAGCACAGTCTCACCACTCATATCCTGGGATGCACCGAGGGCTTCCATGACAGCCGCGACAATGGCATCATTATCCGCCAGCCGACCCGCGCCAGTCATTCCGCAAGCCAGGTAGCCTGCGCCCGGTTCGACAATCTTCACGCCGCGCTGCCGCAGGATCTCGAGATTCGTTTGCGTGGCCGGATGATTCCACATGTTGACGTTCATGGCGGGCGCAACGACTACGGGCGCGGTAGTCGCAAGATAAAGCGTGGTCAAAAAATCGCCAGCGATGCCTTGAGCGAAGTGCGCCAGAACGTCGGCAGTGGCAGGTGCGACTAAAAGCGCATCGATCGATTGCGCGACGGCAATGTGCTCGATGGCGGAGTCGATATTAGGTTCATTCCCTTCGGGAGAAAATAAGTCAGTAATGACTTTTTCTCCGGAGAGCGCGGCGAAGGTGAGAGGACGAATGAACTCCTGGGCGGCGCGAGTCATTACGACTTGCACGCGGATTCCCGGGACTTTCTCCCGCAGCAGGCGGACGATTTCTGCTGCTTTATAGGCCGCGATGCCGCCGGTGACGCCGAGTGCTACTTTCATACATTTTTGATTGTTGATTGCTGATTCAAAACAGTCGATTGCCGCCATAACTTTTGCAAGCAACAATCAGCAATCAGGAAATCAACAATATTCCTAGATTCCTAGTCCTGGCCCAGCGCCCGGTCGAGCGCGTCTTCCGCTTGTTCGGCGGCGGTGCGGGTCTCCGGAATTTCCCACTTCACCTTGCCGGCGCGGATTTCATCCTGCGCAATGCGGCAGGGCTTGCGGGAATTGGTGTCGACCACCGGCGGCGCACCGGACTGGAGTTGCCGTGCGCGCCGTGCTGCCACCAGAATGTACCGATAGTTACTGTCAAAGCCTTCGATCAACTTCATGGGACTCTCCCTCGAAAATCAAGTTTGAAGTCTAATCAGTGCCAAACGTCTCACTGCCGAACGGCGAACGTTGCGTCTCACCGAACACGGCCAACTCTCAGGCTTATCCCGCTCTTATTTCAGGAGCGACCTCCGACGCCCGTTCCGGCGTCCTTAAAATGATACCGCGAAATCTACGGACGTGCCGAAGCCGGGGGCGCACTAAAGGACGCAAGGATGGGGCCCACCCGGTCACGGATATTAGCCAGCCGGTGACGGTCCGCCAGTTCCATAATTCTATTCTCCTCCGCGGAGCCGTGCGGCTGCGACCGCCGCAAACGTTCCGACAGGACGATCGCCTCCAGGCTGTCGATCGATTCCTCGAGATCGTCGTTGATCAAAATATAGTCGTACTTATCGTAGTTCTCAATCTCACGACTAGCCGCGACCAACCGGCGATGAATCACCTCTTCGGCGTCTTCGCTGCGCTTGCGCAGGCGCCACTCCAGCGTTTTGCGGTCCGGAGGCAACACAAAGATGCTGACGGCTCCGGGCAACTTTTGTTTGATTTGCCCGGCGCCTTGCACATCAATGTCGAGCAAAAGATCGTGCCCTTTCTGCCCAGTCTCCTGCAGAAAACGCCGTGCCGTGCCGTAGTAATTTCCATCAAAGTTGGCATGCTCGAGAAACTCATCGTCGCGAATCATCTGCTCGAATTCTTCGCGCGAAACGAAATGGTACTGCTTTCCGTTTTGCTCGCTGCCCCGGAGCGCACGTGTGGTGTAGGAGATCGAGAAATCGAGATTCGGAACGAGCTTGAGCAGTTCATTGACCAGGGTCGACTTTCCCGAGCCGGAGGGCGCCGAGATAATGTAGATGAGCGGCTGGTAGATTGCAGTTGGGCTCATTCCAGATTGACTCATTCCAGGTTTTGAACCTGCTCGCGCGATTTTTCGATCTCCGCTTTCATGGCAAGGCCCGCCTCCGTGATCTTCAGAGCTTCGCCCGCCAGTCCGGAAGTTTTCGAGAGCAAAGTGTTGGCCTCGCGGTTCATTTCCTGCAGCAAGAAGTCGAGCTTTTTCCCGATCTCGCCGCCCGCTTCCAGCAAACCCAGAAAGTGCTGCACGTGCGTTTCGAGGCGGACGATCTCTTCCTGAATGTCGCTGCGATCGACCAGCAGCGCCGCTTCCTGCAGCACGCGCTCCTTGTCGACGGTTGCACCCAGCAGTTCCTGCAAGCGGGACTGCAGCCGCTCACTATAGTTTTGCAGAACAGCGCGGCGATGTTGCTGCACTTTCTTGCTGGCCTCGGCAAGATGGAGCATGCGTTCGCGCAGTTCGCGGGCAATGCCGCGGCCTTCTTCCTCGCGCATCTGGTTCAGCCGGTCGAGGGCCTCGCCCACTTTCGCCATCACTGCAGATTCGATCTCGCCGTCGGCACTGTCGTTGGCGGAATCGAGAGCGCCCGGAATACGGAGAACGGCATTCAGGTCGGGATCCGAAGCGAGCGAAAACTCGGCGGCCGCCGCCCGAAATGCGGCGATGTAACCGCCGATGATGTCGCGGTTGAGAGAGAACGTCTCGTTAGTCGTGCGCTCCAGACTAAGTGAGACCTCGACGTGGCCGCGCCCGATCTTCTCTTTCAGCACGCGCCGGAGTTGCATCTCGAGGCCATCGGTGCCGGAGGGAAGGCGGAAATGCAGATCCAGAAAACGATGGTTCACGGACTTCAGCGACAGCGAGAACGCCATTCGACCGTTGGACTCGGGCGAGCCGGCAGGGGCGGATAGGTTTGCGCCTTCTGGGCGCTGGATTTCACCTCTTACCTGCGCAAAACCTGTCATCGAGCGTATGGGCATAGGGGCCGTGTTCTTTTAAGTTTCAGCGACAGCTCTGGGCGAATCAACTTTGGGCGAATCGTCTTTAAGCAAATCGTCTTTATGCGAATCTGCGTTGGCGAATTGTAGCTCGTAGAGACGCCGGTAGGTACCTAACCTGGTCATCAGCTCTTCATGGCGGCCGACATCTGCGATGGTGCCGTTTTCGATCACTACAATCCGATCGGCTCGGCGCACTGTTGACAGCCGGTGCGCGATTACAAAAACTGTGCGGCCGCTCATCAGATTATGGAGAGCGGACTGTACCAGAGCTTCGGACTCGCTGTCGAGCGCCGAGGTGGCCTCGTCCAGAATCAGGACAGGCGCGTCTTTCAGCAGAGCCCGCGCAATGGCAAGGCGCTGGCGCTCGCCTCCGGAAAGGCGTACGCCGCGCTCTCCGATTACAGTATCGTAACCCGCGGGAAGAGCGACAATAAAGTCGTGGGCAAGCGCGGCCCGTGCGGCGGCCTCGACTTCCTTCTGCGGAACCTGTGGCTGGCCATAGGCAATATTGTTGCGCACGGTGTCGTTAAACAGGATTGTGTCCTGGGTGACGATGCCGATCTGCGAGCGCAAAGAGGCGAGAGTTACATCGCGCACATCGTGGCCATCGATCAGGATACGGCCGCCGGTCACATCGAAGAAGCGCGGGATCAGGTGAACCAGCGTGCTCTTGCCTGCGCCGCTGGAGCCGACGACCGCGAGAATCTCCCCGCGCTCGACTTCGAGGTCAATGCTTCGCAGGATCTCACGGGAGTCGTCGCCATCCGCCTGGTAGGAAAAACTGACGGCCTCGAACTGAATGCTTCGTGAAAACCGCGAAAGAGATTTGGCGCCAGGTTTCTCGAGCACGACGTCTTCGGCGTCCATGAACTTAAACAATTGTGAGGACGCACCCAGCGCCTGCTGAAAACTGTTATTGAAAACGGCAAACTTGCGCACTGGATTATAAAGAGCGAGCACCGCAGCGACGAACGTGACAAACGCGCCCAAGGTGAATTCGTCGTGAGCGATCCGGCTGCGGCCGAGGAGTAGCAGCAGAGCGATCGCGACGGCTCCAAATGTGTCCATCAGAGGAGAACTGATCGCAGCAGCGGCCACGGAGCGCAGGTTGGCGCGAAAGAGGCGCTGCGCGGCGAAGCGGAATCGCGCCACTTCCCACGATTCCATTCCGAAGGCTTTCACGATGCGGTTGCCGGTGATGGTCTCGTGCAGAATATTTTGCACGTCGGCCAACTGGTCCTGCCCGCGCCGAGTGGTCGACCGGACGCGCCGGCCGATGCGAACAGCTGAAAAAATGATGAAGGGGACAAACAGTAGCAACACCCAGGCCAGCTGACGGCCCAGAATTACTACCAGAACGGCGGTAAAGAGAAATGTGAAGAATTGCTGCAGGAACTCGGCCAGCACGCTCGACATGGCGTACTGCACGCGCTCAATGTCGTTGATGATGGTTGAGATCAGAGTTCCAGTCGAGTGTTTCTGGAAGAACGCGACCGACCGGCGCAGGACCGAATTGTAGAGGTCATTGCGCAGGTTGGTGATCATGCCAAAGCCGGCATGGTTCACCAGGTAAGTTCCGGCGTAGTCGAAGATTCCTTTGAGCAGGGTCGAGGCTACCAGAGCAAAGGCGACAATGTTCCAGGCGTTGTGAAAATGCGATGGGACAAAATGCTGAAGGTAGATCGGCTGGTTGATCTTTGGGATCGTGAAGAGAAGGATATTTTCCGAACCAGAGGCTGGATTCAGGACTCGATCGAGGATCGGCTTCAGCAAAAGAAGCCGAAACGCCTCGAGGAACCCGACAGCCGCGAGCAGCACAATGCCGGGCAGCAGTTGCAGCAAAAACGGGAGCACGTACCGCACGAGGCGCGTCAGTTGCCGCATGGGACTCCCGCGCGGTCGAGGCTGCAAGCGCTTGCTGCCGGTCGAATGGGCATCAGATGCAAGGCCCTATTCTACTTGAGCCCCGCGGTACTGGAATGCTGTTTCCTTGAGATATGAGGCCTCTGGCGCAGCCGCTACTTCGGACTGTCGCGATGGACGACTTTCACTCGGTATCCGGCATTACGAAGTTTCTTGCCCACATCCTCGGCGATCATGACGGAACGGTGTTGTCCGCCGGTGCAGCCGAACGCGATCGTCAAATAACTTTTGCCTTCGTTGATGTAATGCGGCAGCAGGTAGACAAGCAGGTCGGAGATGCGCGAGATGAACTCGCGGGTCTGGGGAAACGAGCGGATGTATTTGGCGACGCGCGGGTCCCGCCCGGTCAGCGGCCTGAATTCTGGCACGAAATGCGGATTGGGCAGGAAGCGCACGTCAAAGACCAGGTCGGCGTCCTCGGGCACGCCCTGACGGAATCCGAAGCTCACGCAGGAAACCAGAATGCTTTTCTCCGCGGACTGCTCCTGAAAACGTTCGGTGATGTGCGCGCGCAGTTCGTGCACATTGAACTTCGAAGTATCGATGACCAGATCGGCGAGCTTCCGGATGGCGCCCAGGTGGCGGCGTTCCGCCTTGAGCGCGGATTTTACGGGTGAGTCCGTGCCCAGGGGATGCGGGCGGCGGGTCTCGCTAAAACGGCGCACCAGAACTGTGTCGGAAGCTTCGAGGAAGACCACCTTGGTCGGGATCATGCGGCCGACCGACTTCAGGATTGCGGGAAGCTTTTCCAGGGTCGAGCCTTCCCGCACGTCCACGACCAGCGCGGTGCGGCGAATCTCGCTCGACTGCACGGCCAGGTCGGCGAACTGCGGGATGAGTTGCACCGGCAGGTTGTCGACGCAGTAGTAGCCCAGGTCTTCGAAGGCCTTTAGTACCGAGGCCTTCCCCGAACCGCTCATGCCGGTGATGATGACCAGTTCGGGCGAATGCTGCGCGGCGTGGGACGGCTTTTTTCCTCCAGCCTTCGACTTTTTTTCTGGCTGGCCAGTAGACCGACGGGGCTTCATGAACTGGATAGTAGCAGAATCGGAAATCAGGTTTGTGTCCCGCCCCCACGGGCAGGTAAGCTATGGCCTCATGAAAAAGTTCGAAGATCTCACCGAACGTGAAGTGCTGGCCCTGGCGATTGCCTTGGAAGAAGAAGACGAGCGCGTGTACTCTGACTTCGCCGAAGGGTTGCGGCAGGACTATCCCGCGACCGCGTCTATGTTCGACGGCATGCGGGAAGAGGAATCAGGACATCGTCGGCGCCTGCTCGAACTTTTTCAGAAAAAGTTTGGCGAGCACATTCCTCTAATTCGGCGGCAGGATGTGCGCGGATTCGTGGAGCGTCCTGCGCTTTGGCTGGTGCGTCCTTTGCGGATTGAAGCAGTGCGCAAAGAGGCGTCGACCATGGAAGTGGAGACGAGGCGTTTCTATGAAAAGGCTGCGGTTCGGACCCAGGACGCGAGCATCCGCCAACTCTTGGATGATCTGGCCCGGGAAGAGCGCGAGCACGAGGAACGAGCCCAGGAGCTCGACAAACAGAAATTACCGGACAACGTGAAGGCCGACGAAGAAGTCGCGCAGCGGCGGTTGTTCGTTTTGCAGATTGTGCAGCCCGGGTTAGCGGGACTGATGGATGGATCGGTGTCGACGCTGGCGCCGGTTTTTGCGGCGGCCTTCGCGACTATGAACAGCTGGACCGCCTTCCGAGTCGGCCTGGCGGCCTCAGCTGGCGCGGGCATCAGCATGGGCTTCGCGGAGGCGCTGTCGGATGACGGCAGTCTGACTGGCCGTGGACATCCATGGGTGCGCGGGGTGATTTGCGGGGCTATGACGGCGCTGGGCGGCATCGGCCACACCATGCCGTTTTTGCTGAGCGACTTTCGCATGGCGATCTGGGCCGCGAGCGCGGTGGTGGTCGCGGAGTTGGCTTTGATCACCTGGATCCGGCACCGGTATATGGATAGTCCGTGGTTTTCGGCGGCGCTTCAGGTCGGGCTGGGCGGAGTGTTGGTGTTTATCACGGGCTGGCTTATTGGGAGTTCTTGACGCACTTTGTCGTTCCGAGCGAAGCGAGAAATCTGGGTTCTTGCAGGCGCCGGCGGAAACCGAGGTCCCTCGCTTCGCTCGGGATGACAAGCTGAACAAAGGACGCCGCCCAAGGGGTGCCTGGTTAAGCTTGATCGAGCTTCGTTATCTGGACGCCTTGAAATCGAAGTACGCGAGATTCATGTTTCCTTCCGTAAGAATGTGCACGGTGAGAACGCTTTTCCCCGCCGGGAGTCGCACGCTGATGATGCCTGGCATTATGTTCCAGTGATGCCATTGCCGCCAGGCGATGGGGTCGGAGGCATTGAAGGTCGTTGCAATCGCTATCGGGCCGCTGGCGTCCTTCCCATTCACATCTAGCGAAATCGTTCCGCCGCGATTTGAGGTGTAGAGAAGATCGACGGTGTAAACGCCGGAGTGCGCAACTTGCACTGTGAGGTTGAACCATTCTCCCGGCTCGGTCCATCCGACATAGAGTTGGTTTTCTGGAGGCTGAACGAGGTCATATGGGCTGTTGTCGATCTGGTCATGAAATTTCGTGTAGGAGATGTCGATTCCCTCGTCCATCCGGAATTGATTCAAATACGTCCCGTCCGCGGGATTGAGGCCTCCGCTGCCCTTGTTCTTCGAGTCGGCGTCGTGATAAGCGACTCCTTCCCCTCCGCGATCATAGTAGGCGCATTCCAGGCGCCCAGGAATCTGCTGCGCGCCACCCTGATATCGGCTGTCCTGATAGGGAGTTCCTTGGTAATTTTTCAGACGATTCGCCTGGGATGCGCAGAAGGCAGCGGTGCCGACGAAGGCGACCAAGGCCAGCGCACGCAAACACGGCTGCAACGTAGCATCGGTCACGATGTTGTCTACTGCGTGTTTTTCACTACCAGGCAGGAAGTTCCCACCGGGCAGCGCCCGAGCGCATAGAGTCCGATATAGGGGTCATTGGTGGAAGACAACATAGTCCCGGACGTATTGTCTTGCAGCGTTGTGCTCTTGGAGTTCACAGTCTGGTTGGCGATACCGGTGAGCGTGACGTCATAGGTCGGCGGCGCGCCGGACGTAGAGTTGCCCACAACAACTGCGATC
Organism: uncultured Acidobacteriota bacterium; assembly: GCA_963758005.1. Taxonomy (GTDB): domain Bacteria; phylum Acidobacteriota; class Terriglobia; order Terriglobales; family Acidobacteriaceae; genus Sulfotelmatobacter. The sequence goes on along the minus strand of CAVWTR010000009.1, from coordinate 274,576 downwards.
TGGCTCGGATTGCCGGTAAGTGTACCGATCGACACATTGGATACTTCAACACCGTCGGTCGCGCAGTTTCCGGAAATCGTCCCGAGGTTGCACGGAGACGTTGACGAGACATTCCCGATGGCAAGCCCCGTCTGCGCATACTCGATATGACTGTTGGTGAAGGCCGTCGAAACACCGTAGATCACGACTGCCGCTCCGGTCAGATATCCGGCTCCATGGCCGGTGACGGTGATGTCGTTAAACTCGCGTATCGATCTGGCGACGGAACTACCGCTGATTTGGGTTCCGGGCCCATCCACCTGGAGTCCAACAGCAGCACTGCAAGACGAACCGCAATTGGGAGTGTAGGCAATCTCGATATTCCGGTAGGGGCCGCTGTTCGTCGCCCCCGGATGGGTCGTATCGGAGGCATTAGCGGCGCTCACGTGCAGGCCATAGGCCGGTGCATCCCAGATTTGCACCTCGTCCACCGTCGAGTTCTCCTCCGCTTCATTGTTGAAAATGCCAACGCAATTGGTCTGCCCATTGCAGTCCACGGTCAGGTTCTTGATGATGATCCCGAACCACGGCCCCCCTTTCGTGGAGCTAGCCCCCATTTGCAGGACGGGACTGTTGGTGGGAAATGAATCGGCAGCTCGAATGACCGTGTTGACTCCATAACCGCTGCCGACGGTTGTGTTTCCCCCGCCAATTCCGATCAGCGAAGTGTGCGAAGGAACGAACCAGGTTGCGCTCGTAGTAATGATCGCATTCCCTAGCAGCAGGACACCGTTCGGCAGCAGGGACGTGCCGCTGGGTGTGAATGGACTTAATTCACAATTCCAGCTTCCCGTGAAACCGCGCGCATCCACCGTCACACTGTTGACGTTTGGCGGTGTAGTGCCAGTCGGCGTCTGGCCGAGTACCATGCCCCACGCGGTATTGATCCGGGCGCAGATATCGGTGCCGCTGGTTGCCACATAGGCGTCAATGTACGACGTACTGGCCGCAGTGCCGCCGGGGGCTCCTGGGCTGGAGATGATTGGGTTTCCAGCGGTCTGCGCGGCCAATAAAGTCGGCAGGGCAATCAGGGATAGCGTCACGAGGGCCAGCCAGTGACGGGGGCACAGTACAGCCGTTGCACGAACAGCTCGCAAGGCTTCCATGGTGGTTCTCCTTTTTGCAGTTTGTTTTGTGGGGGCCCTAAGGGGAAGGAGCGCAAGTTTATTTCGCGATGGAAGGCCTGTCAAGTTGAATTTCGGCGAGTAGTCAAGGCTCGACGGGGCACGCAAACTAGAACCCCGCACTTCTCGCAAAGGACGCGAGAAATGGGGCACCCGGCTTGATTTAGCTGACGGCTGAAAGCTGATAGCTGACAGCTTCTTACGGCGCTTCAATCAGTTCCATTTTTCCGTCGCGGGTACGGTGCAGGATCATCAGCTTGCCTTTGGGATCGCGGAAGACGAAGACGTCGCGGTCTTTGAAGTGGGCTTCCTTGATCGCCTCTTCGAGGGTCATGGGACGCATGGCGACCGCCTCGTCGGAGCGAACCAGATGGACTTCCGTGGTTTTCGCGACTGCGGGATATTTGTGCACCATGACCGGCACGGCCGTCTTTTCCGACGTGCCGATTACGGTCTGCAGACCGGCCTGCGCGTCGGCGGCGTCGGCCTCTACGGAGTGACCGTTCCACTTTTTGACTTCCTCGGTCTTGCGGGCGGAGCGTTTCTTCGACATCCAGCGAGTTTTGTATTTGACCGCCTGTTTCTCGAGGTGGCCGAGAGCTTCGCTGACGGCGATGGTCATGTCCTTGGCCTGAGCCAGTCCAACGATGGGGCCGTTGCGCGGGCTAATGGTGATTTCGGCTTTGTGGCGATGCTTCTCGACGGCGAGGATAACTTTGCTATCGAAGCGGTCACCCAGGATTTTGCGGATTTTTGTGAGGCCGGTTTCTACTTCTTTGCGGATGGTGGAAGTGACTACGTAGTGTCTGCCAGTGTATTCCACGTTCATGAGCGCCCCTCCCTAATCTTTCTATCGAGTTAAATTGGGCACCGCATTAGGTCGTTAGTCGTTCGTCAATGGTCGTGGGCTGAAGCGCAATTCGTCGTCGCCGATCGTTCTTGCCAACGACCAACGACGAACGGCCAACGACGTTATTTCTTTACCCGGCGCTGGTGCGTGCTGGGGATGCGCATGTCTTCGCGGTATTTCGCGACCGTGCGGCGGGTCACCTGGATGCCTTGCGATTGCAGGATGCGGGTGATCTGCTCATCGGTCAAGGGACGACCGGGATCTTCTTCTTCGATTAGCTTTTTGACGCGGCGCTTGAGAATCAGCAGCGACGTGCCGCCGCCTTCGGGGCCCTGCACGCTCTCGCTGAAGAAGTAGCGCAGCTCGAATACGCCTTGTGGTGTGTGCGCGTATTTGCTGGAGACAGCCCGGCTTACCGTGGAAGGATGCACGCCGATTTCTTCGGCCACCTCCTTGATCATCATGGGTTTGAGTTGATCGATGCCGCGTTCAAGGAAATCCTGCTGGCGAGCGACGATGCAATAGCAGACTTTGGTGATGGTCTGCTTGCGCTGTTCGATGTTCTTGATGAGCTGGATGGCGCTCTTATAGCGTTCTTTCACGTAGTCGCGGGTACTCTTTTCGTTAGTGCCGTCGCGCGTTACCAGTTTCTTGTAGGCCGGATTCAGGCGAAGCTGCGGCAGATCTTCGTCATTCATGATGACCAGCCACTCGTCGCCGTGCTTCACGAAAGCCACGTCGGGCTCGATGAGCCGCGGCATGACTTTGTTGTAGCGCAGGCCGGGCCGCGGATCGAGGGTGCGGATGTAGTCGAGAGCAGCTTGAACGGCTTCCATGGGACGGCCGATCGCCTTGGCAATTTCTTTGTGCTGCTTGTTCTGCAGGCCGCGCAGATGCTGGTCGACGACGGCCATCGCGTCCTGAAGGATCTGAACCGTGCCGTTGCCGTTGCCGTTCTTGTGCAGCGCAAGTTGCGCCTGGTGATAACGGAGCTGGCAGAGCAGGCAGTCGCGTAAATCGCGGCAGGCGACGCCGGGAGGGTCCAGTTGACGGACGACTTCCAGAGCTTCCTGCAGATCGGCGGCAGTGAAGTTTGGCTTATAGATCGGGACGGCGGAATGGGCCGCGCGCTCCGGTGCTGGAGCAACAGCGGCGGCCGAGTCGCCAGAGCGCGAGGAGAACGACGCTGCGGCCAGCGGCTCAGGAAGCGACATTCTCTCGGCATTCTCGCTAGCGGCGCGCTCGGAATTCGCCACGACGTCGAGATCGAGATTCGTCTCGCCGTCGTCATCAGCGTCGCCATGAATGTCGTTATGAGTCTCCCCAGAATCGGCGATTCCGCCGATGGGGGAAAAGTCTTCAGAATCTGCTGCCGGTTCCGCACCGGGCGTTTCTGCTGCTTCCGTTAAGCCGAGGGCGTGCGCCTCGTTCACGATATTCTTCGCGGTCTGGGCGTCGGCTTCCGGCGCGGCTGGCGGGGCGACGCCAAGCAACTCGTCATCGCTGGCGATAAGGTATCCGTCTTCGTTCAAATTGCCGATGATGATGTCGGCGGCCTCACGCACTTCGCGGCGCAGGCTGAGCGCGCCCAACTGCCAGGCTAGGTGGTCAGTGAGATTCGTCGGCTTGGAGAGAAAGTTTTCGAACGACGGGCGCTCGATGTCCTCCATCTCGCTATGGGTGCGGTAGCCGGGGTCGAGATAATCCTGGAAGAACGAGCCGAAGTCAATCTCTTCGAAGGGATCTTTCTTTTCGGCCGCGGTGGTGGGGTTCTCTTCATTGCTCGCCACGGCGGCGCGCTCGCGGTCTTCCTCCTTCTTGCCGACCTCGTCGAGCAGCGGGACCGACTCTTCAAGTTCTTCGAGGACCGGATTCTCGACCATCTCAGCGGTGATCATGTCCTTGAGCTCAAGCTTGTTGAGCGCGAGGACGGAGACCATCTGCACCAGGCCCGGGGTCAGGATCTGGCGCTGGGACAGCTTTACGCTGAGTTTGTGCTGCAGTAAGACCATTGAGTTCGGATACTTCTTCCCCTGCTCCTTGTCATTCCGACCCCCGAGCGCATGCGAGGGGCGGAGGAATCTGCTTGGCGCCGGCGAACAGCAGATCCCTCACCGGCAAAGAACGCCGGTTCGGAATGACAAAACTAAAAAATCACACCAGCGAGAAACTCTCGCCCAGATACACTCTTCGAACTTCCGGATCGCCTGCCAACTGCTCGGGCTGGCCCTGACGGAAAATTCTGCCGTCGTCGATGATGTAGGCCCGGTCGGTGACCGAAAGCGTTTCGCGGACATTATGATCGGTGATCAGTACTCCGATGCCGCTCGCGCGCAGCCCGCTGATGATTTTCTGCAAGTCGAGCACGGCGATCGGGTCGATCCCGGAAAACGGTTCGTCGAGCAAAATGAATGCGGGGTTGATGCACAGGCAGCGGGCAATTTCCACCCGCCGGCGTTCCCCACCGGAAAGAGCGTATCCGCGATTCTGGCGGATGTGCTCCAGTCCCAGCTCATCAATAAACTTTTCCATCTTTTCGCGGCGCTCGTGCCAGGACATGGGCTGCGCCTCTAACACCGCGAGGATGTTTTCTTCTACCGTCAGTTTGCGAAACACCGAAGCTTCTTGCGGGAGATAGCTGATGCCATACTGACGGGCCCGCAGGTACATGGGAACATCAGTGATGTCCTGACCGTCGCACAGCACGCGGCCAGTATCGGGAGGGATCAGGCCAACAATTGCGTAAAAGGTGGTGGTCTTGCCTGCGCCGTTAGGGCCTAATAATCCAACCACTTCGCCCTGCTCGACTGTCAGGCTGACACCATTCACAACGCGGCGGCCACGGTACGATTTGCCAATTTCTTCTGTGGCCAGGGTACGCATTTATCTTGCCATTCGTCTATTTCTTTTTGGCCACTCGCGTCTGAGTTACCACAGGAGTACTTGCTTCGCCTTCTACGAGCACCCTATCATCGCCTCTGAAGAAAGTCAACGAAACCCCGGTAATCTTGCCCTGTTCGGCATCAAAAATGCTGGGCGGACCGCCCGTGAGCACGAACTTGTCGTCGGCGGCGGTGTAGACGAGCTCGTGGCCCTCGGCTCGGCGGTTGGGTTGCTGCACGACCACATTATCCTGAGCCACCATGTGATCGAGCTGGCCGGGGCCGCTAAATGATTGATGACTATGGGTTTGGCTGCGGGCTAAGAGATAAGCGTCGGCGGTCTTGGCGGTCGCCGTGAAGTCCGCGCCTTTCGCGACGACTCCGCCTTCGTAGTGGGCTTTGCGCTCGGAATCGGCATAGGTAAGCTTTGCGGCAGTAATGGATATCGGGCTCGATCCGCCCAGCGGAGTGCCTTTAGCCGCGTTTTTTCCGCTGTTCGGGCTATTGTCAGCAGGCTTCTCTGCCTGAACTTTCTCTGCTTGTACCAGAATTGTTTGCACCGGCTGGGCCGCTGTTCCTTGCGCCGTCACGAACCGGCGGTCGCGGTCGAACTGGATGGTGGGCGCCTCGATGATGTTCGCGTCCTGCCAGAGGCGCGCATTTCCTGAATAAAGAGCTGTCCCGGGAGTGTTATGGGCCATCATGCTGCGCGCCGTGACGTGAATCGGCGAAGATGACGCCAGCAGGGCGCCATCCGGTTGCTCGGTCAGATCGCTATAGGTGCTCTTGACGTCACCTTGGGCCAGGGCATCCCCGGTGGCGCGGTTCATGCGGATTGACTTCGCCGTCGTAACCATGCCACCGTTGCTGACCCGCGGAGCGCCGGTAAGTACCAGCATCTGGTCCGCAGGGGTATAGCGGGCGGAGTCGGCCCAGGCTTGCATGCGCTTATCGGGTTGCTGCCCGTCTGTATAAGCGACATTGCCCTGTTGCGTGATGGCGTCGATGCCGCCCTGGGGAAGAAAGGTGGCGTCCACTGAATCGCTGGTGCTGACGCGATCGGGTTGTCCCGGGGCCGAGTTGACGATGCGGGCATTGGGCGCCCCGTGGAAGCTCGTGGGTTGGTTTCGCCCATCGGAGAATGTAAATTGCGCATCGAACCTGCCCGCCGTCACGACTGTGCGTTGGGTCGGAGGAGTCTGCCGAGACACGACAGGAGTCTTGCCACTAGAACTCTCGGAGGCGGCCGCAGCGGACTCCTGCCCCGGCGTGATCGTGATCTGCGCTGCGCCGGAGGTTACAGCGTGATCGAGAATGTGGCCTTGCACCATGGTGAAATCGATGGTTGGTGCGGTGATTTCGAAAACCTGGGGGCTGGTAGCCGCAGCTTTTGCTTCTTTCGGCGCATTGCCACCACTCGCTTCTTTTTGCGCTGATCTCTTCGCCGCTCTCTGAATGAGCCGCGCTCCATCGACGGCGTGCACCTTCTCAAGCTGGTTCCGACCGGCGAAGTCCATGATCATGCGTCCAGCATCTCCCTGCATGAGCTGAGGACCGGATTGCTCGACGTGAACGTTGCCCGTCATGATTGCAGTGCGGAGCAAGTTTTGTTTTCCTGTGAGCAGCAATTCAGCCTGGTCGGAACGACTGCGAACTTCCGACGCTTGGGTGCGAGCAGAAGAATCGGTGGCTGAGGATTCGGCTGCGGCGGAACTACGATTCACGGCTGGGATTGATCGCTTCGCGCTCGCACTTTCCATCCGCGTTTCAGTGGTGACATTTCCCGTCGCCAGAATTCGCTCGACCTGATTTTCAGAACCAAGATAAAGCAGCGCGTGATCGGCCTGAAGCATTCCGTCTTCGCGCTTGATATGAGGATGTTCGAGCACAACCTGATGCGGATCGTGAGTGATCACGCCGCTATCGGCATCGATGACCTCCGCGTCCGGGCCATTCATCGCCACATGAACTTGTGAGGACAAGATCAGCGTATTGGTCTTGCCGGCGTAAGTCATCCCGACGGCCCAGCCAGTCGCCTGCGGCGTGCGAAATTCGACGCGGGCGTCGGTCGCGGCGTTTCCGGTCTCTTTGTTAAACACCAGATCGCGCGTCTTCAGGTGGATTGGATTCTTGAGTTCCTTCGGCGTGGATTGATCGGGGCTGGCGACGCCAGACGGGTTGGCCACCAGATCGATCTGCACCTCGCCCTTGGCGATGACCTCGCCGGTCTTCTGGTTGAAAGCGAAATCATCGCCGTAAATCTGATCGAAGCGCGAGGAATCGCGGCCGTACAGCACAATGCTGACGTTGTGCAACTCGGCGTTGCCGTTCAGTTTGAACTCTTTGACGTTGCTGGCCTGGATGGTGAAGAGGGTGCGCTTGCCATTGGACTGGGAATATTGATAACCCGTTGGCCGTCTGCTTAATGTCGATTCCCATCTTGCCTGGAATTTGCTTGAGCACATTCGTGGCTCGCGAACGCGCGTAGAAGTACATCCCAGCCACGAACAGCGTGAGCAGCACGGCGGTGACCGCCAGCAGGCGGCGCAGGCGATAGATCTGGAGCGGCATCTGGGTTCAGTGTAATCGAAGCTGATCGAAGGCGGCTCGAAAGCGGCTTCTCATCTACACTTAGATGCGCGTATGGAGATGAGCACGACAGCCGAAAAACCGCCGTTGCTCGATTTTCACAACCTGCGGGTAATGCGTGGCCAGAAGATCGCGCTCGATGACTTCAGCCTCCGCATCGGCGCTGACGAAAACGTCGCGATCCTCGGTCCGAACGGATGCGGGAAATCGACTCTGATCAAGACCATTACCCGCGAGTGCTATCCCGTGGCTCGTGAAGATTCGTCGATGAAATTGCTGGGCCGGGAGACTTGGGATGTCTTTAAACTGCGCGAGCACATGGGAATTGTCTCCAACGACCTGATGTTGTCGGTCACCGGTGAAGCTATCGGCCGCGACGTGGTGCTTTCGGGATTTTTCAGTAGCACTGCGATCTGGCCAAACCATACGGTCGATCCCGAAAAGGTCAGGCTTGCCGACTCCGCACTGGCTGTATTGAAGATTTCGCATCTGGCGGAGCGGCCGGTTTGCGAGATGTCATCGGGAGAAGCGCGTCGGGTATTGATCGCCCGCGCCCTAGTGCACAAGCCAGGTGCGTTGCTGTTCGATGAGCCGTGTAATTCGCTCGATATTTCGGCCCAGCAGAGCTTGCGGCACACCATGCGTGCTCTGGCCGAGTCCGGAACAGCGATTATTCTCGTGACGCACGAACTGGCTGACATTGTCCCGGAGATAGGACGCGTGGTGCTGATGGACTGCGGCCGCGTCGTCGCTGACGGGCCGAAGGAAGAGATCCTGCAAGTCGAACGCCTAGCAGCCTTATTCGGCGTCAGCGTGGAGATGGCGCGGCGCGACGGGCACTACCATTTGTGGTGACGCTGGTGCTCTTTCAGCGAGAGGGTATCTTGAAATCGCGGAGCGAGAGTTCCAAGCCGCCGTATTCCGGATGATCGTTGTGGCCGACGGTGAAGGCGACATCCATCGCATCGCCCGTAAGGAGTGGGGTTTGCTGCAGGCGCTCTGCCATGTGCCAGCCCAGAGCATCGAAGGCGATCTTACTGGCCAGTTCAGTTCTCAGTTCCCGGTTTTCAGTTCTCAGTGGGTGGGCGCTCGCGTAGCCCTCAGCTATGGCGGCGGCTTTTTCGTCGCGGCGGATCGCGGCTCCGTCGGGATGGCAGCACGGCGTTGCCAGAATCGCGGCTGCGGAGAGTTCGTCAGATTCGGCGGACACGCGCAACGGACTTCTATCCGATGCGCCTGCCCTGACTTTCAGCTTGACGTGTTTATCTTTCAGAATTCGTGGGGGCGCGGCTAGCTGCACGCGGCGGGCGGCGAATACCGGCTCGGGATTTCCCATGCCGTAGGGTTCCAGCAGTTGCAACGTGTGAAATAGTTCGGGTGTGATTTCAGTCAGATCCAACTCTGCATCCAGATCGAGAATCGGATCGAAATCAGCAGGGGTGAGGCGTGTTCGGGCAAATGCGTCCAGCTGGGCGCGCAACTCGGCGACGTTCGCGGCGGGCATGGCGAATCCGCAGGCGTGGGAGTGGCCGCCGTAGCGCGAAAAAAGATGGCTGCACGACTCAATCGCTTCCAATAGATGGAAGGCTCGAATCGAGCGGCCCGAACCGAAAGCTTCTTCGCCATCGCGCGAAATTACGACTGCCGGGCGGTTGTAGCGTTCCACGACCCGCGTCGCCGTGATGCCGATGACGCCGCGATGCCAGCCTTCTCCGTCGACGACAATGCAGTAGGCGTCGCACAATGCGGGATCGCTCGTGAAACGCTCTTCCACTGCGCGCAGGATTCTCCGTTCTTCTTCTTGACGGTCGGAGTTGAGATGATCGAGTTTCGCGGCCAGTTCTCGGGCGCGTGCTGCGTCTTTCACGCTGAACAGTTCGATCACGTCGCGAGCCACATCCATTCGGCCGGCGGCGTTGATGCGGGGCGCGATGCGGAATCCGACTTCGCTGGAGGTGGGCGGACGCTTGGCGGAAATCTGGGCAACTTCGAGCAACGCTTTCAACCCCGGATTCACCGCTCGACGCAGCGCATCGAGTCCCAATGACGCGAAGACGCGATTCTCGCCGGTTAGGGGCACGGCGTCGGCTATGGTCGCAATGGCAACGACTTTCATGAACGACATCAGCAGTTTGTTTTGAAGGTTCGCATCCAGCCGCCGCTGCATCAATCCCTGCGCCAGCTTGAACGCGACGCCCGCGCCGCAGAGCTGCTTGTATGGATACTCGCAACCCTGCTGATTCGGATTGACGACGGCCAGCGCGTTCGGTACGCCATCCGGACCGGGAAGGTGGTGGTCGGTGACGATCAGGTCGACGCCGAGGCGTTGCGCCGTCTCCGCGGGTGCGAAGGCACGGATGCCCATGTCGACGCTGACAATCAAACGAATGCCAGCGGCGGCGGCGCGCTCGATTACATCGTCGCGCATGTCGTAGCCTTCGCGAATGCGGTGCGGCACATGGAAGTCAGCCGCACCTCCGCAGAGTTCAATCGCCGTCTTCAGAATGATGACAGCCATTGTGCCGTCGACGTCGTAGTCGCCGTAGATGAGAATCGGCTCTTTGCGTTCGATGGCGGCGTCGATGCGATCGACGGCGGCGCGTAGACCCATCATGAGGTTGGGGTCATGAAGATGCGAGAGCGACGGAGAAAGGAATGTGCTGGCTAATTCTGCATCGGTGATGCCGCGGCGCACCAGCAGCGGCGCGAGGACGTGAGCTGCTTTCGCTGCGCCGCGGAGCGCGGGATCGGAGCGCAGGTTGGCAATCAGAGAATCGACTAGGGATTGATCCGTCGGCTTTTGGAGCCACCGCATAGAGAAGTTGAAGGAGAAAGAGAAGTGTACTACTGGAAAGGAGTGTTGCAGCCTGGTTAGATCAACAACCCGCCGAGCTTCGCTCGGCCCGACGGGGTCCGTCCGACTGCGCTCAGGGCAGGCTCCGACCCGGTCCCACACAAACCCTGCGCTTTACAAACCTAGTTTTCTTCGTCCTGGTCGGGCTCATCCATGGTGAGGCCACCGAATTCGTCGGAGACTTCGAGCAGGTGCTGGTAGCGGTCGTACCATTCGGTGCTCACTTCGCAGAGAAACATCGATCCCTGGTAGGCCCAGCCCAACTGCAGAAATCCTACTTTGCCGACGTGGGCGCGGAGCCAGCGGGCGTCTTCTACGTCGTCAGTATCGGTGAACTCCGAGTTGGTCAGGCGCTGCACCATTTCGTCGAGCTCGGTGCGCTCGAGCGTCCAGGCGTGCATGGTCAGAAAAGGGGCGCTTGAGGCTTTGGCCAGTTCGACGAAATCCTTCCAGCCGTCAGGATTGCCGGCCATCTCCCACATGACGCATTGCACTTCGTCGTAATCCACGTAGCCGTGAAAGCGGCGCATGCCGTGACCTTCAATGAAGGCCACCATGTCGTCTTTCACTATGGTGAGATCGTCCGGAATTGGAGACATGTTCGGAAAAGCTCGCAAGATTTCATTGTATGCTGTTCGCCACTTCGGTGCCAGCGCGCGTCAGTGGGCGGTGGGGTTTGAAGATCTTGAACCACGAAGGACACGAAGGAACACCATCCCAACGAAGCCCTTCGTGATACTTCGTGTCGTTTGTGGTTGATGGTTTTCTCACTACCCGTCAGTGTGTGGGCACGGGAGCCGGCGTTGGCGCCGACATCAGGCCGACGAACATGCGATAGAACCTTTCCGTGTCGAGATCAACCTGAATCTCGACCGGCTGTGCACCGAGCCTCAGGGCGTTTCCGGTTTCCCAGGTGAGGGTGTTGCCGTACGCGGCGCCATGATCGAGATCCACGCCCATATAGCGATTTTCAGTTTTGGTGATCAGAGTTGGATCGATCCACGCGGCAGCTGCGAGTTCATCCCACATAATATCGGCGCCCGGCGTGAGCATGGCGAAACGGGCAATGTAGCGCGTCAGAGGCGTTCCACTGGCTTCAATCTGCTTTACCATCGCGGCCGTCATGTGGGTCTTGATGGAAATGTCGGTAGGCGTGCACACGATCTTCTTCCACGGCGCGCGTAGCACGATTTCCGCCGCCTCGGGATCGAACCAGAAATTGAATTCATGCCGCGGATTGTTCGCGAATTCGGGATTGTCGGTTTGCGGGCTCAAGCTTCCGCCCATGAAAACGAGTTCCTGCGCCAGTGCCGGAAACTGCGGGTCGAGAGAAATGGCGAGCGCAAGGTTGGTCATCGGCCCACCCTCATAGATAGTGACTTCGTGTGGATATTTATGCACCATGCGAACTAGAAAATGGGCAGCTTCCTCGTCGGCCGCCTTCGTAGTGGGCTGGCCTTCGGGCAGCGGAGGCACCACCGACGCTTCATGCCACCAGCGCTCATCCCACGCTCCGGCGTACGCGACCTTGCCGTAACGCTGCTGCCATAGCTGAGATTCCTCGCGCGTGCGGATCAGCGGGAACACGGCGCCGGGAACGACGGGAATGTCGCTACGGCCCATGATTTCGAGCAGGCGCAGTGTGTGAGCTACTTCCTCGTCGCGCCACTGATCTCCGCTCACCACCGTGATGCCCAGCACTTCCACCTGCGGAGACTGAATCATGACCATCAGGGTCTGCATGTTGCTGCCGCCGGGGCCGGAACAGTCTTCATTGATGATGACCTTGCGGCGCTGCTCGCCGAAGCAGATAGCGGTCGCCAAGCACAGGGCGATTAAAGTTAGTGATTTCGTGGTCTGCAAGGCTTATCTCATCCGACGCAAATCGGATATAAATCGCATTCGCCAAATAAAGGGCAGAGCGAGCTGAGCCCGCCTGCCCTCGAAATATATAGTCCCTCACGTTTTAGAAGGCGAGCCTCAGGGCGAATTGGATCAAGCGAGGGTTGTTAACCGTGTTGTTGATTACCCCGAAGCTAGAGGGCGTGTTTATATCTTGCTGTCCGGTGTCGCCGAGTCCTCCCATGAAAAACTGCGGGTGATTGAACAGATTGAAGAACTCAGCTCGAAACTGCACATTCATGTCCTCGTGGAAGGGGAAATTCTTGATGACGGAGAAATCCGTGTTCACGAAACGAGGACCATAGACCGGCGCGCGGGCGGCAGTGCCGAGTTCTCCAGACGGCGCCTGTGCAAACGCGCAGGGATTAAACCAATGCTGAAGCGTGTGGATCTGTGCGGGGCAGTTCGTGCCTCCGGGCTCGGGGCCGGCCACGTTGGGATTACCGACCTCGTTCGGACGCTGAAGTGTGAAGCCGTTGTAGGAAAAGTAAGTTCCAGATTCGTCCGCGCTATCGACCACGAAGAGCGGAAATCCGGATGTAACTCTCTCAATCAAGTCGACGTGCCAATTTCCCAACAGCACGTTCGTCACGCCGCTCCAGTCTCCACCGAAGTGCTTGCCCTTACCGAAGGGCAAATCGTAAAGCACGCTGGCCGTGAAGCTGTCGTTCAGGTTCAACTGCGAGAGTCCCCAGTCAAGTCTCGACGTGCCGGGCAAAGGCCAGTAGAGCGCGCCCGGATTGGTGCCCAAACCGTCGGGCATGCCGGAGTCGAACGTGCGAGACCAGGTGTAGCCAAGCAGCGCATAGAGACCGTGCCGCGAACTCTTGGTTTCCGCTTTAACCTGCAGAGAATCATAGCGGGCATTGCCGATGCTGTTATTGCTGGCAACCGTCTGATACGGAGCAGCGTAGGGAAAGTATCCAATACCACAGCCCAGCGTGTAGCCGGGCACGGGGGTAAAACCATCGGGGCAGGCATTCGGGTCGTTGAGGTTTTGGTTTTCCTGGCTGACGAGGATGTGGTGGCTGCGCGACCCGGCGTACCCGAGAGTTAGAACAACGTTTCCTGGCAGCTGGCGCTCAACATTGAGGTTGAACTGCTGCACCGATCCCTGCTTGAAATTTGGGTTCTGCGATTGAATGGTCCCGGTATAGCATGCCGGGTTCACCGGCCCTGTGAGTATGCCCGCCGGGGGACAGGCCGGATTTGCCGGAGTCGCTTGCTGGAAACCGTACGAGAGACCGCACTGCGCGGCCCCGAAGGGATTGCAGAGACCCGTGGAAGCGAAAAACGGCGTCAGCAAGACATTCGGAAAGCTATCGGGATCGATCTCCGCGTAATATGGCGGATTCTGCCACAGCCCCTGTCCACCCTGATTCCATGCGGAATCGTGGTAGATCGCGTAGCCGGCGCGAACGGCGGTCTTGTCACTGCCCATCGGCTTCCAGGAGAAACCGATGCGAGGTTCGAGAGCCGTCTTGTCGAATTGAATCCCGACGCGCCCGTCGGTCGCGATGCAGTTCGTGCAAGCGCTCAGCTCGGGACTCCCGTTGGGCACATACCACTTGAGATTTTGAATGTTGTAGTTCGCCTGGCGGTTTTCGACTTCGGTTTCCGGAGTCGCCAGAGCCCACGCCAGCCCGATGTTCACCGTCAGATCCGACGTCAGGCGCCAGTCGTCTTGCACAAAGGGACGAATCAATTTCCAGCGCCGGCCGGTGGTCGCGCCCAGGAATGTCTGATCGTGCGCAGCAAAAACTCCTGTGCTGCCCAGTAACAAGTCGGCGATATCGTCTCCGGTCGCCGTACCGGCTTCCACAACGTAACCATCCTGGAAGGCATTATTCCGCACGTTCATTTCCTCGGCGCGATAGGTCAAGCCGACACGGATGTTGTGTTTTCCGTGAATCAGATCGAGCACGTCGGAAAGAGAATAGACGTTGGTTCCCCCCTGATAGGGCGCATAACCGCGATCTCCCACAGAGAAGTAGCTCGACATCTGGAACGACGTCAAACCGCAACTCACGCAATCCTTGGTCGATTGGTTCAGACTCGCGGGGTACCCAGTAACGGAACCGCACGCCGCTCCGAGATTCGCTCCGGGAATGCCGATGTTCGCAGCTTCGCAACTGCCCGTGCCATAGGAAAGAATGTGATTGAAAATGCGGCTGTAACCGAATGTCGCCTGATTGATAAGGTTGGGCGAAAAGACGTGGGTCTCGGTGACTACCGCATTGCGACCATGATTGTCGATGTACTGGTTGCTGCCGAAGGCATTGGCTTCCGACCAGGTCGGAGAACCGCCGGGGACGTAGTTGGTTGCCTGATCGTAGCTGAAGCGGCCAAACGCGGAATCCTTGTTGGAAAAATTGTGGTCCAGGCGGATATCCCACGTGCCTTCGTTGAGTTTTCTCACCGGCTCATTGACGTAGTTGAAACCTGAATTCGTCGCATTCGGCGCGGGATAGAGCTGCGCCACTTTTACACCAAGCGGATTAATGAGCGCTGCCGGAAGGACCTGGCAAACAGAACCGGGCAGTTGGCTGCCATCGGGCAAAACGGGCTCGGGCGTCGACGTGCCTGGCACGCATTGGAAATTCGTAGGTTCTGTGCCGGTCGCGTATGGGTTCGTAAGTGTCAGACCCAGGGGATTGCTGGCGAGGTTGTAATTGCCACCAGCGTCCGGTGTTAGTTCGGCCGTCGTGGGAACAAAACCGGTGAAAGTTATCCCTTCCCGCTGCATCTTGGCCTGATAATCCGCGAAGAAAAAAGTCTTGTCTTTCTTGATCGCTCCGCCGAGCGATCCTCCAAACTGATTCAGATTAAATTTCTGCGGCGATGTACCGAAATATGGGACCGCATTCAGCTTCGTATTGCGGAAGTACTCAAACACTGATCCGTGAAATCGATTCGTGCCTGATTTCGTCGTAACCAGCACTGTCGGACCCGCGCGCTCTCCGTATTCCGCGGAGTAGTTGTAGGTCAGGACTTTGAATTCTTCGATGTCGTCCAGCGATGAGAAAATCGCGATGCCGCCTTCATCCAGCTGATTGTTGTCGTTGCCATCGAGCAGCCAATCGGTTTCCTGTTCGCGCGAACCGCCGACCGAAAGCGAGAACGCGCCGCGCGTCGCGGCTTCGCTGCTGGCGGCATTCGTGAAGAAACTGACCGGACTAGTGGACGCAGTTGTGCCCGGAGTCAGGGTTGCTAATTGGACGAAGTTGCGGCCATTCAGAGGCAATTCGGCAACTTCCTGTGCGGTAATGACTTGACCGAGCGTTGGAGTCGTCGTCTCTACTGCTACCTCGGTCGCGCTGACTTCAACGCTGGTACTCACCGACGCGAGCACGAGCTTGAAGTCGAGTTCGCGGTGTTCGTCGATCTGCAGGCGGAGGTCCTTCACCTCGGAGGGCTTGAAGCCTTGCGCTTCCACTCGGATCGCATAGTCCGCAACGCCCAGCAGGGGAACGAGGAAGTGTCCGGTGGCGTCGGTGATCGCTTCGCGGGACACGTTCGTGGCTTGCGCGGTGACGGTAACCTTGGCCCCGGAAACCAGTGCCCCGGAGTTGTCCGAAACTGTTCCCGAGAAACTGCCGGTCGCCTGCCCGTGCAGGAGCGAGCCGCACAGAACTACCAGCGAACAGACAAACACCGCAAAGCGCGCCCTCTGGTTCGCCATGGTTTGAACCCCTTTCGCTGGTGACACCACGTATAAAGAGAAAGGTCCTCCCACTTCCAGCGAAGTTGGGAGGCTCCCGGGACTAGACTCGGCTTATAAATTGCCGGTCACCGGTTAGTCAAGAATTTTCGTGGTCGAGTGGGAATCGTTACGATGATTCTTTCACATGGGATCGCGCCAAAAAAACAGTTCGCGATGTTGATTGTTGAGACTGCGGCGGCGGAAGATCACGAAATACTGCGGCTCGAGCCGAGGGCGGCAAGTTGTCAGGATCGGCTTGCCCACTCAACCTCAAAGCGTGGGCGGTCGTAGAAAGATTTCTGAGTTCCCACGCCGGTTGTGGACAAGGCCGCATAGAGATTCGCGCGACGAAGGGCCTCCGCTTCGGGAACTCCTTCCGCGAGAAATACCGCGAAGCTGCCGATAAAGGCATCTCCCGCACCGGTGCTGTCAATGCTGTGGACCGCGAACGGCGGTATGTGTGCGCTCCCGTCGCGGCCGGCGACAAAACATCCGTTCGCTCCCAACGTGATGATCACGCGTTTGATGCCGCTGCCTACCAGTTGCTCGGCACACTGCTTCGCGTCTTGAACGTTTTTCACCGGACAGCCGGTGATGGTCTCGGCTTCGCTTTCGTTTGGCACAAAGTAGTCGAGCCCCTTCAACGCACTCAGGTCGACCGGCTGCGCCGGAGCCGGATTGAGGATGCAGCGAATTCCGTGCTTGCGCGCAAATTCGATCGTGTAATAAACAGTCTGCACCGGAATCTCGAACTGAAGCACGATGCAGTCGGCGGACTTCAAGGTCTCGGCGGCGGCCTGAACATCGGCTGGCTTGAGCGCGTCATTGGCTCCCTTCACAACCAGAATGCGGTTCTGCCCGTTGGGCTCAACAAAGATGGGCGCGACGCCGCTGGAGAGTCCCTCGACCTGCTTCACATGAGTCGTGCCGATTCCCTGCTTGCGAAAATTTTCGATGGTGGCGGGACCGAAAAGGTCGCTGCCCACGCGCGCGACCATAAACACCTCCGCGCCGCAGATACGAGCAGCCACGGCCTGATTCGCGCCCTTGCCGCCGAAGCCGAGATCGAACTTCTGACCAAAAATAGTTTCGCCCGGCTTGGGAAATTGATTCGTGAAGGTCGTCAGGTCAATGTTGGCGCTGCCGACCACTGCGATTCGAGGACGTTTTGCCATGGACGTATTGCGGTTAAGAAGCAGGCCGAGTCTATTGACCCCAACCGCACTGTGTCAATGAAACCCCGTTCCTAAAGTGCCGAACGCCTCGTCCGGCGTGCCATGCCTGGAGTGCGTCTGCCAGAACTGTGGCACTGCCACGCGGGCGGAGCGTGTCGTGACCAAAATCGAAGGGCGCGCTCGTCTCCACTCTGTTATATTGCCCTCCTCAACAACTCTGGGAGGACCCCATGCCCCGCAATGTCCGCTGCGCCCTGATTCAAGCCAGCAACGCGCTCTCGACCAAGCGCCCTCTCGCGCAGATCAGGAAGGCGATGATTGACAAGCACCTGAAACTGATCGAGCAGGCGGCGCGCAAGAAAACGCAAATCCTCTGCCTGCAGGAACTATTCTACGGCCCTTATTTTTGCGCGGAGCAAAACGCGCGCTGGTACGAACTGACAGAACGCGTGCCTGACGGCCCGACCACGCGCCTCATGCAGAAGATCGCGAAGAAGCATCGCATGGTGATCGTAGTTCCGGTTTATGAGGAGCAGATGCCAGGCGTGTACTTCAACACCGCAGCGGTGATTGACGCCGACGGCCGCTATCTCGGCAAGTATCGGAAACATCACATCCCGCATTGCCATCCCGGCTTCTGGGAGAAGTTCTATTTCACCCCTGGCGACCTAGGCTATCCCGTCTTTGAAACCAAGTACGCACGGGTCGGCGTGTACATCTGCTACGACCGCCATTTCCCCGAAGGCGCGCGCATTCTCGGATTAAATGGCGCGGAGATCGTATTCAATCCTTCGGCCACCGTGGCGGGACTATCAGAATACTTGTGGGAGCTCGAACAACCCGCTCATGCCGTGGCTAACGGCTACTTTGTAGGAGCCATCAATCGCGTAGGAACCGAGAAGCCATGGAGCATTGGCGAATTTTACGGCAAAAGTTATTTCTGCACTCCGCGCGGCAAGATTATCGCGCAGGCCAGCCGCGATAAAGACGAAGTGGTGGTCGCCGATCTCGATCTCGACATGATCGCCGAAGTTCGCAAAGTGTGGCAGTTCTTCCGCGACCGCCGGCCCGACAGCTATGGACCGATTACGAAGCAGAGCGGAGCATCTGCGATGGCTGACTGAAGCGCATGACTACTCCGCTCTCCTCTCAACTGCGCGCTCGCATCGAATCTAGCCCACTCTACAACGAAGACCTCGCGCCGGCGAGCCCCGAGCGACGGCACTGGGGCACGTACAACTTCGCGGCGCTGTGGATTTCGATGTCGGTGAACATCCTCACCTACATGCTGGCCGCGAGTTTGATTCAAGGTGGGATGAACTGGAAGCAGGCGGTCGCAACCATATTCCTGGGAAACGTAATCGTGCTGGCGCCGATGCTGCTGAACTCGCACCCGGGCGCAAAATATGGGATTCCTTTTCCGGTGCTGGCCCGCGCGTCGTTCGGGGTGCTGGGCGCAAATGTCGCGGCTGTGCTGCGCGCGCTGGTCGCTTGCGGATGGTTTGGCATTCAGACCTGGATCGGCGGCGAGGCCATCAGCACTTTGCTCGCAACGCTGGTTCCCAGTTGGAAGAACTTTCCCTACGGGCCCGGCATCTGCTTTCTTATTTTCTGGTTGATCAATCTCGCGGTCGTCCTCAAGGGAATCGAATACATCCGCGTGCTGCAAGGCATCAGCGCCCCGATTTTGCTCGGTGTTGGATTGCTCCTGTTGGGGTGGGCCTATCGCGCGGCCGGAGGTTTCGGTCCCATGCTCTCGGTGCCTTCGCGGTTCACAACTTTTTCTGACTTCCTCAAGTTTCTGATCCCTGCGCTGAATGGCACGGTTGGTTTCTGGGCTACGGTTTCACTAAACATCCCGGACTTTACCCGGTTCGCGCGCAATCAGCGTGAGCAGGTGATCGGACAGGCATTGGCTTTGCCGATAACGATGACGCTGTATGCTTTCGTCGGAATCGTCGTCACCTCCGCCACAGTTGTAATCTACGGGACCGCCATCTGGGATCCCGTGCAACTGCTCAGCCGCTTTCACTCGCCGGTCGCGGTCGCTATCTCCTTAGTGGCGATTTTACTGGCGACGCTCAACGTCAATATCGGCGCGAATGTGGTTTCTCCAGCGAACGATTTTTCCAATTTGTGGCCGCGTGGCATCAGCTTTCGCACGGGAGGAATCATTACCTGTTTCATGGGTGTTGCTTTGATGCCGTGGAAGCTCCTCTCCAGTTACAGCACGTTTATTATGGGATGGCTAGGCGGTTACGCGGCCGTCCTCGGGCCCATCGCGGGCATCATGATCTGCGATTACTTCGTGATTCGGCGGAGGGTATTGCAGGTCGACGATCTGTACCTTCGAAGCGGGATTTACGAATATTCGCGGGGATTCAACTGGCGTGCGGTTGTCGCGTTGGCCTTGGGAGCAGGCACAGCTCTCGCCGGGTTGGTGATTCCCTCGATGCGATTCCTTTACGACTACTCCTGGTTCGTCGGCTTCGCTGTTGCTTTTGTGGCGTACTACGGACTGATGCGTTCGCGCAAGACTTGAAAGGGCGCGGCTTTGAGCCGCGCCGAAATATTGATTCTGAATGGATTGATTGGCGCGCCTAAAAGGCGCGCCCTTTCAGGACTTCGCCAGAAACTCCGGCAGCACCAGTTCCGACCACTCAGCCAGCGAGTCTTCTTCGTCCCCGCACATCAGGTAAATGTTGAACTGAGTGACGCCCACGGCGGCCAGCGCGCGCAATTTCGCACGATGGGCTTCGGGTGGCCCGATCAGGCAAAAGCGATCGATCACCTCGTCGGAAACGAACTCCGCATTGTCGCTCCCGACTTCACAATGGTGCTGATAGTCATAGCTTCCGCGATCCTGCACAAATGAAGTCAGCGCCGGAGGCAGATCTTCAGGCTTGTATTGCCGTATCAGATCCATTACGTGGTTCGACACCAAAGCTGGGAACCAGCGCACGCGTTCGCGAGCAACGCTCAGGTCATCCGAAATCCACACCGGAGCCGCCGCCATGACTTCAATCTTGCTGGAATCGCGTCCCGCGGCGCGGGCTCCTTCTTTCACAAAGCCCATGCACCATTCGATTAAGGCCGGATCGGCGAATTGCAAAATGATTCCGTCGGCCACTCGCCCGGCCATGTGCAGCACCTTAGGGCCGTATCCGGCAATCCAAACTCGCGGAGAATCCTTCGCCCAACTGAGGCGCGTGGGTTGACCGTCATGTTGCACTTCCTTGCCGGAAGTCAGATCGCGAAATTCCGCGACTGCCGCTTCCAACTGCGACCAGCTCACGGGCTTCTTTCCCATCACGCGGCGCGAGCTGTCGCCGCGGCCGATGCCGAGCTCCATTCGTCCGCCAGAAATTAGATTAAGAGTCGCGAAGAGGCTGGCAGTCACCGTGAGATCTCGCGTCGCGGGATTGGTGACGCATGTCCCCAATCGCATGCGCTTCGTGTTGGTCGCCATCAGCGTCAGCAGCGGATATGGTTCTTTCCACAAAACGTGAGAATCGAAAATCCAGCCATACTCGAAGCCAGCGCTCTCCGCCTGCCGCGTCAGGCCCACAATGCGCTCGATCGAGATGTCGGGCTTTAGCGTGATACCGAATTGCATTGCCGGTCCCTTTCGTGGAAGCAGCGATGAGGAGCTAATCGTGAACAACTGGCGCAAACAACTAAAGTGCGGCAGTGTAGCATAGAATTCTTTTCTCATCCCCGCGGCGATCGCGGGCGACGGAGGATCCGATGAGTTTCGACACGATCATAAAGAACGGTTCCATCGTGACCGCGACCGACACCTACACGGCAGACATTGCCATTACGAACGGCAAGATTAACGCCATCGGAACCGATCTTTCTTCATCGAGCGCGGCGCAGAACGCTACAAAGATTCTGGATGCTTCCGGCAAACTCGTGCTGCCCGGCGGAATCGATGTTCACACTCATCTCGACATGCCGTTTGGCGGGACCACCAGCGCCGACGATTTTGAAACCGGCACACGGGCGGCCGCTTTTGGCGGAACCACGACCTTGATCGACTTCGCGATTCAATACAAAGGCCAGCCCCTGCGCCAGGCTTTCGACACGTGGATGAGCAAGGCCTCGAACAAAGCCGTCTGCGATTACGCCTTTCATTGCATTGTGACCGACGTATCCGGCGGACAACTTTCGGAGATGAACGATCTGGTGCATGAGGGCGTAACCAGCTTCAAACTTTTCATGGCGTATCCCGGTATTTTCATGCTCGACGATGGCAGCATCTTCAAAGCCCTGCAGACCACGTCGAAGAATGGTGGAATGGTTTGCATGCACGCAGAAAACGGGAGCGCGATTGACGTAATCGTGCAGCAGGCTTTGGCCGAGGGAAAACGAGCGCCGAAGTATCATGCGCTGACTCGCCCCACCACCGCCGAGGCCGAGGCTGTCGGGCGCGCGATTGCGCTGGCCGAGATGGCCGGCGCGCCTATCTATATCGTCCACTTGAGTTGCAACGATGCGCTCGAAAAAGTTCGCGAGGCTCGCGATCGCGGACTTCCCGTCTACGCTGAAACTTGTCCCCAGTACCTTTATCTTTCCCTCGAGAACATGGACGCGCCCGGCTTCGAAGCAGCGAAATATGTTTTCACCCCTCCGCTGCGCGAAAAATGGAATCAAGAAAAACTCTGGAACGGCCTGAAGCACGATCATCTGCAGGTTGTCTCCACCGACCATTGCCCTTTCTGCTTTAAGGAACAAAAAGAAATGGGCCGCGACGATTTCACGAAAATCCCCAACGGAGGTCCGGGCGTGGAGCACCGCATGAGCCTGATTTACTCGGGCGGCGTGGCCAGCGGCCGTTTCAACGCGAACCGTTTTGTGGAATTGGTCGCGACCACTCCCGCCAAGCTTTTTGGACTTTATCCGCGCAAAGGGACGATTGCTGTCGGCAGCGACGCCGATCTGGTGATTTTCGATCCTAAGCGCAAGCACACCATCAGCGCCGCAACGCACCACATGCGCGTCGATTACTCCATGTTCGAAGGGATCCAGGTCACGGGCATGCCCGACGTGGTTCTTTCCCGCGGCAAAGTTGTGGTGGATGGCGACAAATTCCTGGGACGCCCGGGCCAGGGAGAATTTCTGCGCCGCGCGACCTACACGCAGCTGAACGGGTAAGAGTCCGGCCAACTCGCCTGCTGCTTTTCGCCTTATAGTCGTCGTCTTGTACCTCTTCACAAAGAAGAGTAGAGTTACACACTTTCCAAGGGAGAACATGATGTTCACGCCGGCGAGTCACACGATTGCGTTGTTGATGACGATCACCAGCGCGATCTGCTGGGGATCCTGGGCCAACACTTATAAGGGCGTCAAGAATTATCGTTTCGAGCTTTTTTATTGGGATTACGCGATCGGCATTTTTTTGAGTTCCCTGATCCTCGCCCTGACCTTGGGGAGCAGCGGTCATGACTCCTCCAGTTTCGTGAATAATGTTCAGGCCACGGACCCTTCCAACATCGCCTCTGCTCTTATCGGCGGAGCCATATTCAATCTGGCAAATTTGCTACTCGTGGCTGCGATGGATCTGGTGGGACTCGCAGTCGCCTTCCCCGTTTCGATTGGAATTGCGCTTGTGGTGGGCGTCGCGCTGAACTTCATCCTGCAACCGAAAGGCAGCGGCCCGCTTCTGGCCCTGGGCGTGGTATGCGCGCTGATTGCGGTAATTCTCGATGGCAAGGCCTACGGCAGCCTAGCCCGGGCGGGGCGAGGAGCTTCACGTAAGGGCATCATTCTGTGCGTGGTCTCTGGAACTCTCATGGGACTTTGGAGCCCGTTCGCAACCTACGCCATGACTCGCGGGCATACGCTCACGCCTTATAGCGCGGTCACTTTTCTCACGCTGGGAGCACTGCTCTCCTGTTTTGTGTGGAACATCTATTTCATGAGGAAGCCTCTAGTCGGCGAGCCCGTCAGCTTCACCGGATATTTCCGCGGACCTGTTTCCGGACATATGCTTGGACTGATCGGGGGATTGGTGTGGGGCTTGGGGACGGTCCTCAACCTCACGGCAGGCAAGCTGACGGGACAGGCGATTTCCTATGCCATCGGCCAGTCGTCGCCCATGGTCGCGGCTTTGTGGGGAGTGCTGGTGTGGAAAGAATTTGCGGGCTCAGGAAAGAACGCCAAAATTTATCTTGCTCTCATGTTTGTTTTCTATGCGCTAGCGATTTTACTGGTCGCGCGCGCCAATGGCTGATCGCGAACCGCAGATGGTTTTCCGTTTGATCCTGCTGACGCATAAGGCCTAGAGCAGCATTCCGGCAATCGAAGCCGACATTAAGTTCGCCATCGTCCCCGCCAGCATGGCGCGCACGCCGAGTCGAGCCAGTTCACCTCTCTTGTTCGGCGCAAGAGCGCCGATGCCGCCGATCTGAATTCCAATCGAACTGAGATTCGCAAAGCCGCACAGCGCGAACGTGGCGATGGTGAACGACCGCGGATCGAGCGTCGCCTTCATGGGCCCCAGCGCTTTAAATGCGACCAGTTCGTTCAGGACCATTCGCATGCCCAGCAAATTTCCAATCGCGAGACAATCATGCTTCGGGATTCCGATCACCCACGCCACCGGAGCAAACAGCACGCCAAAGATGCTTTCCAGGCTGGATGGGAACCAGGAAATGCCCACATGCGTCAGGCCGTTGTGAACTCCGCCGAGAATTCCATCAGCCAAGGCGATTAACGCCAGAAACGCAATCAGCATAGCTCCGATGTTGAGGGCCATGTGCAGGCCGTCGCCGGTACCTCGGGCGATCGCGCCAAGAAGATTCTCTTTTTCCTTCGAATCGTCTTCTTCGGGCATTACAACGCGGCCGGCAGTCTTGGGCTGTTCGGTCTCGGGCACAAGCATCTTCGAAACCAGAATAGTTCCCGGCGCAGTCATGATGACAGCGCTAAGCACATGGCGCGGCTCGGCGCCAAAGGCGAAATACGCCGCCATGATGGAACCCGAAACGTGTGCCATGCCGCTGGTCATCACCGTCATCAGCTCTGAGTGTGTGAGATCGGGCAAGAACGGCCGAATGGTGACCGGCGCTTCGGTCTGGCCCATGAAAATGCTGGCCGCGACATCGAGCGACTCGGCGCCGCTGACGCCCATGATCCGCGTCATGAGCCAAGCGGCAATGCGGATGAAAAACTGCATGATGCCCAAGTAGTACAGGATGGCGAACAGCGCGCAGATGAAAATAACGACCGGGAGCACCTGAAACGCAAAAACAAAGCCGATGTTGGAGTTCTTCTTCCCGAGTTCCCCGAAAATAAATTCGGAGCCGACAAATGCGTAATTGAGCACCCAACTGGCGGCATCGCCTGCGGCTTGAAACATGCGCCGGCCGTAATCGACGCGCAGCACGAACACGGCAAAAACAATTTGCAAACCCAACCCCCACGCCACAGTCTTCTTACGAATAGCGCTGCGGTTCGTAGAAAAGGCGTAGGCGAGCCCCAGCATGGTCAACAGGCCAAGAATTCCCGTGAATCGTCCCATTAGTTTTTCTCCCCGGACTTACCAACAATTCTGTGCTCGATGACTCTGTGAATGAGCGGCCGTTTCGGCGGCGCTGCATCCATAATGGTGCAGCTGGCCTCAATCAACTGCCGGGCGCGCGCCGCTTGCACTTCGGCATTGTAATGAATCGTCGCGATCGCTTCGCCAGCAGCAACTCGATCTCCAACTTTCTTGTGCAGCGCGATTCCAACCCCAGGATCGACGGAATCCTCCTTGCGCTCGCGCCCCCCGCCCAGAATCACACAGGCTGTGCCGATCTGCTCGCACTGCATCGCGGCGAGGTACCCGGCCTTTGAGCTCGCGACCTGAAAGCTGTGCTGCGCTTGAGGCAAACGCCTAATGTCATCAATGGCGCGCACGTCTCCGCCCTGCAGTTCCACCATCTGCCGGAATTTCTCCAGCGCCTTGCCCGACGAAATCAGCTCCGCACTTTGCCGTTTCCCTTCTGCGACGGTCTCAGCGACTCCTCCGAGATGCAGCATCCACCCCGCCAGCTCGAGGCAGAGGTCCCGCAAATCTTCCGGGCCGCCACCGCGCAGGACGTCCACGACCTCCACAACTTCCAGCGCATTGCCAATCATGTTTCCCAGCGGCTGATCCATGTCCGTAATCAGGGCGACCACCTGTTTGCCCATGCGCTCGCCGGTCTCCACCATGAGATCGGCAAGGAAAGTCGCGTCTGCCTCGCTTTTCATGAAGGCGCCTGACCCGGTCTTTACGTCGAGCACCAGCGCGTCAATGCCCTCCGCTAGTTTCTTGCTCATGATGGACGCGCAAATCAGATATGGACTCTCCACCGTCCCCGTCACATCGCGCAAGGCGTAGAGCTTGCGATCTGCGGGAGCAATCTCAGCAGTTTGGCCAATCATGGCGCAGCCGCAAACTTCGAGCACGCGGCGGAATTCCGCCACGGAAAGATTCACGTTGAAGCCGGGGATGGCTTCCAGCTTGTCGAGCGTTCCACCCGTGTGCCCCAGTCCGCGGCCGCTGATCATGGGAACCACAACGCCCGCTGCCGCAGCCAAGGGAGCGAGCACTAAAGATGTTTTGTCACCGACGCCACCCGTGGAGTGCTTGTCGACCTTCTTGCGCGACAAAAAAGAAAGATCGAGCACATCGCCCGAATGCAGCATTGCATCGGTGAGCGCGGCGGTCTCCGGGCGCGTCATCCCTTTGAGCACGACCGCCATGAGCCAAGCTGAAACTTGATAGTCAGGAATCTCGCCCTCAGTGTAGGCGTTAACCAGGCCTTCGATTTCGGCCCGGGACAGCTCAACGCCGTCCCTCTTCTTGCGAATCACGTCAATCGCGCGGAAGGTTAGCGGCACGGATGCAGTAGGGCTCACTGTAAGCGAAATCCTTCCGGAAGAAGTTCAGTAATATGCGCCTGTTTGGGACCGGTGGCACCTTGAAAAAAAATGACCGCGTCGGGGCCAAATTCGTAGATCACCTGGCGACACGCCCCACACGGTGAACACGCGACGCCGTGATCATTGGCAACCGCCACCGCCTGAATCTCAATCTTAGGACCGAGCGCGGCGACGGCTGAAAAGATCGCGGTTCGCTCCGCGCAATTGGTCATTCCGTAGGACGCGTTTTCCACGTTGCAGCCCGAAAACATTTTGCCGTTGGTCAGCAGGATGGCTGCGCCCACATGGAAGTTCGAATACGGAGCGTGCGCATTCTTCATCACCTTGGCTGCAGCCTGCTCCAGCTTTTTCCGCGTACTGACCGAGAGTTTATTTTTAGGCATAGGCGTCCGGCAATAAAGAAAATGCAGGCGAACTGCTGCGCCGCAATCGCCGAATCGTGCGCCATTGTAAACCCTTGCCGATGGTTCGCATGCTTTTCTTGCGAGCAATCAGACACAAAGAGCACCCGGCCGACCAAATTCGCGTTGTTAAGATAGCCTGCCGTACAATTGCAAACATTCTGCGCGATTGTTAGAGAGAAAACTTCAATGTCGGTCGATCGCGATTATCGCAGCGCCGCTGGCAAGTCGGGGGATGAAGCCACCCCTCGAGGTTCGCACGCGATAGCCACTCTGTCCAGCCACCCACTTCTCTCCAACTCGGGGATTCCCCTCGATCTGAATTGGCTGCAGGAAGTTCGAGTCAACACGAGCGCTGTAGAACGCCGTGCTCAGACACAAGTGGCCCGCCGAACCGTGAAGAAGGAATGGCAGGCTGCCTGGCTTTTGCGGGCGATTTCGTGCATGGATCTGACCACGCTTTCCGGCGATGACACCGACGAACGTGTGCGCCGACTGTGCGCGAAGGCGCGACAGCCGATCCAGCAGGATCTCGTGCAGAAACTCGGCATCGAGGAGCTCGGGATAAAAGTAGGCGCAGTCTGTGTGTATCACACCTTCATCGAAACCGCGCTGCATGCGCTGGCGGGAAGTGGAATTCCAGTTGCGGCGGTCTCCACCGGGTTTCCTGCCGGCCTGTCGCCGCTCGCAGAGCGCGTCGCGGAAATTCGCCGGTCGGTGGAAGCAGGAGCAAATGAGATCGATGTAGTCATCACGCGCGCTCATGTTTTCGGAGCACACTGGCAGGCGCTTTACGACGAAGTTGCGACCTTCAAGCAAGCCTGCGGTGCGGCTCATATGAAGGTGATCCTGGGTACTGGCGATCTGTTGACATTCCGCAATGTGGCGCGTGCCAGCCTCGTCGCCATGATGGCGGGCGCGGACTTCATCAAAACCTCGACCGGGAAGGAACCGACAAATGCCACGCTGCCGGTCAGCCTGATCATGGTTCGCGCCATCCGGGAATACGCGCAGCAAACTGGAATGGCGGTTGGCTTCAAACCAGCCGGCGGAATTCGCACCGCCAAGCAATCCCTCGATTGGCTGGCTATGATGAAAGAAGAACTCGGTCTGTCATGGACGCGCGCAGAACTGTTCCGCTTCGGCGCGAGCAGCTTGCTGGGCGACATCGAGCGGCAACTCGAGCATTACGCAACCGGACGCTACTCTGCCGAGTATCGTCATCCGATTGCATAATGCGAGATGCGAATACGCGCGGCAGAAAAGTCGTAAGCAACTGAGCGAAGCGAGCGAACCCAATGAGCATTGCCGAGAAGTTCGTCAGCATGGAGTACGGACCTGCCCCAGAAGATGCCCGGGAAGCCCAAGCATGGCTAGAGCGCCACGGCCGGCGCTTTGGACACTTCATCGGCGGATCGTGGCAGCCGCCCGCGGACGGAGAATATTTCGACACTCTCGATCCCTCGAATGGCGAGCAGCTGGCTGCCGTTGCACAAGGGGGTATTGCAGACGTTCACGCAGCTGTTCTTGCCGCGCGCGCTGCCTCCGCACCTTGGCGCGCCCTCACTCCACATGCGCGAGCGCGATATCTTTACTCGCTCGCTCGGCTGGTGCAAAAACACTCTCGCCTTCTCGCCGTTCTTGAAACCATGGACAATGGCAAACCCATTCGCGAGAGCCGCGACATCGACATTCCCCTGGTCGCGCGGCATTTCTACTACCACGCCGGCTGGGCGCAGTTGCTCGATCAGGAGTTTCCTGACTACGAACCGTGCGGGGTCGTGGGCCAGATTATTCCGTGGAATTTTCCGCTGCTCATGTTGGCGTGGAAGATCGCACCGGCTCTGGCCACCGGAAACACGGTGGTTCTGAAGCCCGCAGAGTTCACTCCGCTCACCGCGCTCGTGTTCGCCGAAATATGTCAGGAAGCCGGGCTGCCAGCGGGAGTCGTCAACATCGTGACCGGCGATGGCTCAACCGGCGAAGCGCTGGTCAAACATCCTGATGTCGATAAGATCGCGTTCACCGGATCAACCGAAGTCGGACGCGCCATTCGCAGCGCGACGGCGAAAAGCCACAAGCGCCTGTCGCTCGAACTGGGAGGGAAATCTCCATTCATCATTTTCGAAGATGCGGACCTCGACAGCGCGGTCGAAGGCCTGGTCGACGGAATCTGGTTCAACCAAGGGCAGGTGTGCTGTGCGGGCTCGCGGCTGTTGATGCAAGAGAGCATCGCCGAGACCTTGCTTTCGAAAATTCGCGAGCGCATGAGCACTCTGCGCGTCGGTCCGCCGCTCGACAAGGCGATTGATATTGGCGCCATCGTCGCTCGAGTGCAGCTAGACCGCATCGAGCGCCTGGTGGCGCAGGGGGTCGCGGAAGGCGCAACCTGCTGGCAACCACAAGTTGTGTTGCCCGCGCGAGGGTTTTATTATCCGCCGACGATTCTCACCAATGTGCATCCTACGTCGATCGTCGCTCAACAGGAAATCTTCGGTCCCGTTCTCGCGGCGATGACGTTCCGCACGCCGAGGGAAGCCGTCGAGTTGGCCAACAACACCGTCTATGGCTTGGCGTCATGCGTGTGGAGCGAGAACATCAATGTCTCGCTGCATGTGGCGGCGCAGCTGAAGGCTGGCGTCGTCTGGGTGAATTGCACCAATATGTTTGACGCGGCCTGCGGTTTCGGCGGATACCGCGAGAGCGGGTTCGGCCGCGAGGGCGGCAGAGAAGGCTTGCTCGAATACATGGAACCCGCATGGTTCAAGCATGCTCCCATACTGCCGGCCCCGACCGGTCCCGCTATCGCCCCGGCATCTGAACAGGATGGGAAGCCCGAGGCTAGCGCGCCTGCCATCGACCGCACGGTCAAACTCTATATCGGAGGTAAGCAGACGCGTCCCGACTCTGGCTACAGCATGGAGGTGCGCTCGCCCAGTGGCCGACTGTTGGGCGAAGCTCCGCTTGGCAATCGTAAAGATATTCGCAATGCGGTTGAAGCCGCTCGAAAAGCTGAATCCTGGAGTAAGGCGACGGCGCATAATCGTGCCCAGGTCCTTTATTACTGCGCGGAAAACCTTTCCCAGCGCCAGAGCGAGATCGTCGATCGACTTTCGGCTGCGGTTGGTAAGGAGCAAGCCAGTGCCGAGGTCGCTCTCTCGATCGAGCGCATCTTCTCGTACGCCGCTTGGGCCGACAAGTTCGACGGCGCCGTTCACAATCCGCCGTTCCGCAATATCGCGATTGCGATGAACGAAGCGATTGGAACCATTGGTGTGATCTGCCCGGCGGACGCACCTCTGCTGGGTTTCCTGTCACTCGTACTACCGCTGCTCGCCGTGGGCAACACCGTGATCGCAGTTCCTTCGGAGAGATTCCCGCTGATCACCGGCGACCTTTATCAGCTTTTCGACACCAGTGATCTAACCGGCGGCGCGGTAAACATCGTGACCGGTCGCGCGCCCGAACTACTGAAAACACTCGCGGAGCACGACAACGTTGACGCCATTTGGTGTTATGGAAACGAAGCTATTGTCGCGGATGCGAAGGCGATGTCCACCGGAAACCTGAAGCAAGTCTGGACCAACGAGGGCCGCGTTATCGATTGGTTCAACTCAAAGCTGGCAGAAGGCCGCTGGTTCCTCGAGCACGCCACTCAGGTGAAAAACATCTGGGTGCCATACGGCGAATAGCTTCGTCGACTTCCGTGCCGACCATTGCATTTGTTGCGGCGCGGCGCTAGCATACCTCGGTCCGCTTTCATTCGCCCGGCATCATCAGCTCTTCTCGAGCGCTCTTGCAAGTAATTGTTTGACCACGTTTGTCAGACCAAGGAGGACGTATGGGCATCGCAATCTCCCCGCAAATCCATCCGCAAGTCGCGGAATTTATCGATAAACCACGAAAAATGCTGATCAACGGCAAGTGGGTGAATGCCGCATCGGGCAAGACTTTCCCCACCTACAATCCCGCCACTGGCGAAGTTCTCGCGCAAGTCGCGGAAGGTGATCGCGAAGACATCAATCAGGCCGTGCGAGCCGCTCGCAACGCCTTCGATAACGGCCCCTGGCGCCGCATGACCGCGTCAGAGCGCGGCCGCCTGATCTGGAAACTCGCCGACTTGCTCGAACAACATACCGAGGAGTTCGGCTACATCGAGAGCCTCGACAACGGCAAGCCGCTCAACATTGCCAAGGCCGCAGATGTTCCGCTCGCGGTTGACCTGTTCCGCTACATGGCGGGATGGGCCACCAAGATCGAGGGCAACACCATCCCTCTCTCGGTGCCGTATACGCCCGGCGCAAAGTATCTCGCGTATACCCTGCGCGAGCCGGTCGGAGTTGTCGGGCAAATTATTCCGTGGAATTTCCCGCTTCTCATGGCCGCATGGAAGCTAGGTCCCGCGTTGGCTGCCGGTTGCACCGTCGTGCTGAAACCCGCCGAGCAAACCCCGCTCTCCGCGCTGCGTCTCGGCGAACTCATCATGGAAGCTGGCTTCCCCGAAGGCGTGGTCAACGTTGTCCCGGGCTATGGCGAAACGGCAGGAGCCGCGCTGGCCGCGCATCCCGATGTCGACAAAATCGCTTTTACTGGATCAACCGAAGTCGGGAAGCTAATAGTCCACGCCGCCACCGGCAACCTAAAGAAAGTTTCTCTGGAGTTGGGTGGTAAGTCTCCGAACATCGTATTCAAGGATGCCGATCTCGAAACCGCCATTCCCGGCGCTGCCAGCGCCATCTTCTTCAACCACGGCCAGTGCTGCTGCGCTGGTTCGCGTTTGTATGTGGAAAAATCAATCTTCGATCAGGTCGTCGAGGGCGTCGCGGATCAGGCCCGAAAAATTAAAGTCGGCTCTGGTCTCGATCCCGCCTCCCATATGGGCCCGCTGGTCTCAGAAGAGCAGCTGAATCGGGTTTGCGGATACCTGGAAGCCGGATTCTCGGAAGGCGCGAAAGCGCTCGTTGGTGGTCACAAGACTGGCGATGGCGGATACTTCGTCGAACCCACTGTGCTCGTCAACACGCAGGAAAACATGAAAGTCGTGCGGGAAGAAAT
The DNA here is from genome assembly GCA_963758005.1 of uncultured Acidobacteriota bacterium. GTDB lineage: Bacteria > Acidobacteriota > Terriglobia > Terriglobales > Acidobacteriaceae > Sulfotelmatobacter. The sequence goes on along the minus strand of CAVWTR010000009.1, from coordinate 243,086 downwards.
TTTCGGGCCCGTGGTGGCAGCGATGCCATTTAGCGATCCCGAGGAAATCATTCCCCGCGCCAACAACAGTGATTATGGCTTAGCCGCAGCCGTCTGGACGCGCGACCTCGGCAAGGCGCACCGCATGGCGGAACAGCTTCGCGCTGGCACCGTTTGGATCAACTGTTACAACATCTTCGACGCGGCGCTGCCTTTCGGCGGCTACAAGCAGTCCGGCTGGGGCCGCGAAATGGGGCACGACGCGCTCAAGCTCTATACTGAAACCAAAGCGGTTTGTACCCGCATCGCATAGCCGCGATTGCACCACCACTCGCATTGCAAAACAAGAAAGGACGATGGCTCAAGCCACCGTCCTTTTTCCATGACGTAGATCTTTGAACGCTTATCTTTCCATCAGCAGGACCTTCTCGGCCTCATCGATCTCGGTCAACTTGACTTCAATGACTTCGCTCGCCGTGGTCTGCACATTGCGTCCGACGAAAGTCGCCTCGACCGGAATCTCCCGATGTCCGCGATCAATCAGCACGCACAGTTGCACGCGCCGCGGCCTGCCGTGCGAAAAGAGCGCGTCCAGCGCTGCCCGCGTGGTTCGCCCTGTGTACAGCACGTCGTCGACCAGCACAATGTTCATGTCCTCAATATCAAACCCAATTTCTTTTTCCTGCACTACCGGCTTAGGTCCGAGCGTCGACAGATCGTCGCGGTAAAACGTAATATCCAAAGTCCCCACTGGCACTTTGGCACTTTCGATGCGTGTAATAATCTTGCCCAGTCGTTCGGCGATTGGCACTCCCCGGCGGCGAATTCCGACCAGCCCTAGACCTTCGACCCCGTCGTTTTTTTCCACGATTTCATAGGCCAGCCGCACCAGCGTACGCTCAATTTCGGATGCGGACATGAGTTGTGCCTTCTGGCGAAGGCCCGTTTTGCGCGAAGGAGTTTTTGCAGTCATGAGTGATTCCGCCTCGGCAGCCTTGAGGCCGGCTACTCAATGTAGTCAACGCGCCAGCAGAGGTCAAGCGCTTTGGTCGAGAAACATCTTAGTTCGGGATTACGACTCAAACAGATTTAGCTGGACTTGTCGGCCAGTTTCGCAACTTCGGCTTCGACAGCTTCAATATCAGCTTCCCGAACATCCCCGAATCCTGGGCACTCGGTCTTTATCGTTCGTGCGAGCGGAGGATTTCCTTGACACACCGAAACCAAATCAATCGCTTCGGGATCTTGCCCGGCGGCGTCCGTTGCTACGATTCCCACTCCCAGATTTCTGCCGAAGGCCTTCGCCCGATACAAAGCCGCATCCGCCAGTGCAATTGACTCCTCGGCACAGATGGCCTCATACGCGGTCCGACTCCAGGGATAAGCCGACCATCCCACCGAGCACGTCTTTCGTACCGTGACTCCGTGGCCCAGGTCGAAGGGTTCCGACGCAATGACATCGAGGATGCGGCTGCAGAACGCAGGAGTGCCCGAAGGATCGGTCGAACGGCTCATAATCAGGAACTCCTCTCCGCCCCAGCGCACCAGCACGTCGGACTTGCGCACCACTGTTGAGAGCCTCTGCGCCACCAATTGCAGCAGCCGGTCTCCCTTGGGATGACCGTGCCGGTCGTTGACTTCCTTGAAGAAATCCATGTCGACCATGATGAAAACCAGGTCGCGATGATCCATTTTCCGAATATCACTTCCCCGCGCTCGCTGGTAATTTCGCAGCACCTGCCCGGCCTCTGCCGTCAGGATTTCTTCAAGATAGCGCCGGTTCCACACCCCCGTGAGCACATCCGTGAAAGAAATTTCCTGCAGTTCCAGATTCTTCCTCTGCAGTTCCAGACTGTGCCACCGCAGCGAATGCTCTTTGTTCTCCAGTTCGTCCTTGAGCCTGCACATTTCATCCAGGTTCTGCCGCGACGATCGCAGCAGGCTGAGCAATTCCTGATCCAGCAAGTGCTGCTTCAGAAATACCAGCGCGCCCATCACGATCATGACTGCCACGGTCAGCAAGAGCCGGTAGGTCCGAACATTCTGCGGCGCATTTCCGCCGAACTGCGCCCATGCCATCATCAGAGGAGTAATGAACACAGCCACCATGGCCAGACGAGCTTTCCAAATTCCGTAGTTGCGAGTAGCCGGCTCCTGGAGAGAATCCTGCGTCGAAGCTTCGCGCGGCATGAAGCCGATGCGGACAAACCACGCCATCCCCGCGACCAGCGGCACATCGAACAGGCTGCCCGTGTAGTAGAGATGCAAGTCGATCGCCTCACTCGCCATGAGCGAAGCCACGCAATAGAGCAACGTCGCCGCGAAGAGATGAAAATAAATTCTGCGCCACGCCCCCCGGCTTCGCCGCCACACCAGCAACAGTCCGGCGGCCAGCACCAGTTCCTCGCTGACATACAGCAGATCAAAGCTTCTGCCATATACCGCCTCCGAAAAATCCACATACTGCCACGGAATCACGATGAAGAGATACAGAAACAGCCACCACGTCAGCAGGAGTGCGAAATCGAGCGCTCCGGCTCGCATGGAGCGATCGTCCTGTTGCACATGCGGTTTGATAGCCACCGCGGCCATCATCGGGACAATATGCAGGAAGAGAATTACATCGCCGACGAATGGATTCGGCGCCTCATGCCGCAAGTAGACCTCAAAATAAGTCCACAGGATCTGCGAGGTCAGCCACATCCCGACGCCAAGTCCCATTAGCGCCCAGAACAGCCGAGCCTTCGGCGCGGCCGTTTTCGCATTGACCAATAATGCGACAGTCGCTCCCAGCAGGAGAATGTTCTGCAGGATATCGCCAAACGCAGTGAGGGCAAATCCTCGTCGTGCCAGAACTGACAGCAATACGTGCACGCACACTACCGCGCACACGATCGCCGTCCACTTCCGGGCGTGCTGGAGCGGAGAATTTCCCACGTTTCAAATTGTATTGGTGCTAAGGCACTCTACGGTGTTACCGGAGTAACTGGGAGCCGAAAACGAAACGGCATACTAAAGTGCCACACTAAGACGCTGCACAAAGCGGTAAACGTCCTGATATGAGTTGTATAGCGGCACCGCCGCGACCCGGAAAGTATCGGGTTCCCGCCAGTCTCCGATCACGTCCGTCCGCCGCCAATCGGTCGCACAGCTCGCGACCAGCGCCGGGCAGTCGGATTGAAATCTGGGCGCCTCGTCGCTCCTGCTCCCGAGGCGTAATCACGGAAAACTTCAACTTCGAAGAGGGGCTTAGGCCGAGCAGAAATTCCATGTATCCCGTGAGCGACACGCTCTTGGCGCGCAAGCGTTCCATGCCCGCCTCCGAAAAAATCTCCATCGACGCCCGCAGGGGCGCCAACGCCAGAATCGGAGGGTTGCTCAATTGCCAGCCTTCCGCTCCCGCCATCGGCTGAAACTCCGGTCCCATCCGAAAGCGACTTTTCTCGTCATGCCCCCACCACCCCGCAAAGCGCGGTAGTTCCCACGCCCGTGCATGGCGCTCGTGGACAAAACATCCGCCGACGCACCCCGGGCCGCCGTTCAAATATTTGTAGCTGCACCACACCGCGAAATCCGGGCCCCACTCGTGCAGCCGAAGCTTTATATTTCCCGCAGCATGGGCCAGGTCGAATCCCACGACGCAACCCTTGCGCTGCCCTGTCTTGGTGATGCCTTCCATGTCGAAAGCCTGTCCCGTGGCGTAGTTCACGCCTCCAAGCAGGATTAGCGCAATCGAATCTCCTTCACGCTCTATGAATGATTCGACATCTTCATCGCGCACGCAGGCCTCGCCGTCGCGAGGAGTGAGTTCCAGCACTGACCAGGCTGGGTCAAAACCATGAAAACGGATTTGTGACGTCACCGCATATTGATCGGAAGGAAAAGCTCCGCGCTCGACCAGAATCTTGTGTCTCTCCTTCCTGGGCCGATAGAAGGATGTCATCATCAGGTGCAGATTCACTGTCAGCGAGTTCATCACCACGACTTCCGCCGGCTCGGCGCCGACCAGTTCCGCCGTCTGCTGCGTCAGCAGCCGGTGATAGGGCATCCACGGATTCTTCGCGTGAAAGTGCCCTTCCACCCCGAGTTGTGCCCAGTCCCTGAGTTCCTGATCGAGATAGGAACGCGCCGTCTTTGGTTGCAGCCCAAGCGAATGCCCGCACAGATAAATACAATCGTCGCCTGCCTTTGTTTTTGGAAAGCAGAAGCGCTCACGAAAATGCGCCAGGGGATCGCCTGCATCCATAGCGGCGGCAAAGTCTTCGCCGGCCTGAAACGCCACGCCGCTCATACATCCAACTCCAGCGGCGTGAGTTCGCTGCTGATCAACTTCTCGGCCTCGCGCCAGTCAAGGTCTTCCACGCGCTCGATCGGATCGCACAGCTTCGCGAGCATGCGATCCTGCACTTGTCCGCGGCGCAGAGCAGTCTGGTACGGAATCCGATGAAACGTAACCATCGCGTACTTGGGCACAAACCGCTGCGGATATTTGGCCTCCAGCGCCAGCTCAACCTTCTTTCGTAACAGAAATCGCGGATCGGCCACACGATCTCTCATCTCGACAAAATTCTCCACGGCCAGGTCGGCGATGGCATCCGTATTGAGTTTCCGAGCGTCCTCAAACTCGCTGAAAACCCGCGGCCAGTCTGCTCCGTGCCGGTCAAGCAATTCCAGCAGACAGGTGCAATCTTCAAACCCGCAATTGATTCCCTGCCCGAAGAATGGAACAATTGCATGCGCCGCATCCCCCAGCAGCAAGGCCCGTCCCGCAACATGCCACGGCGAACACTTGATCGTAACCATCGAGCCGGTGGGATTGGCAAAAAAGTTGTCAGCCAGGTCCGGCATAAGAGGAACCGCATCCGGAAACCGCGACTTGAAAAACTCAACCACCCCAGAATGCGCGGTCAACTGAGCAAAGCTATCGGCCCCATCAAACGGCAGAAATAAAATACACGCAAATGTCCCGTCGACGTTGGGCAGTGCGATCAGCATATAGTTGCCGCGGGGCCAGATATGGAGAGCATTTGTTTCCAGAGCATGTTTTCCACCCGGGCCGGCCGGGATAGTCAGTTCCTTATACGCATAATCCAGGTACTGCTGTGAAAAATTGAAGCGGGGCAGTTTCAGCATTTCGCCGCGAATCGCCGACGCTGAACCGTCACACGCAATGGTCACGGCCGACTCGGTGGTCGCGTCTTCGCCCGTCCGGTCATCTCGCAACTGAAGCGTTCCCGTCTTAAGATCAATCCCAGTACAGCGTCGTTGAAAGCAGATCTTCACGCCCCGCTCTTCCGCTGCATTCATCAGGGCGACATTCAGATCGCCACGGGAAATCGAATAGATGACTTCAGACTCATCCTTACCGTAGGGTTGGAACGTAAGCGCGGATGTGGCTGCGTGCATCATCCTCCCCTTCATGGGAATCGCGATCTTGCGCATCTCATCCCACAATTGGGCCTCGTTGAGAGCATGAATGCCGCGTGTAGACAATGCTAGATTGATCGATCGCCCGGCCGTCATCCGCACACGCCGCATATCCGGCCGTCTTTCGTAGACCTCCACGTGGAAACCGCGCTTAACCAGGCCAAGGGCCAGCAGCGGACCGGTGAGTCCGGCGCCAATCAGCGAGATAGTCTTGGTTTCGCGAGTCATGAAGCAAAGGAGGCGAAGTGAGAATCTGCAGTCAACTGTTGACCAGGTTATTCCGTAAGCAGCGTCCGCGCCTCCCACAACTCCGGGAAAAATTTCTTATCCAGCGTGAGCTTTAAGTAGGACGAGCCCGCGCTGCCGCCCGTTCCCATGCGCACCCCAATCACGCGCTCCACCAGTTGAATGTGCCGCAGCCTCCAGCTCACCACCAGTTCATCAAACTCGGTGAGCCGTTCGCAAACGTCAATCCAGTCGCGATGGCTGCGTTCGTCCTGATAAAGCGAGAGGATTGCTCGGGCGCGCGCATCGAATCGCTCGCGCTCAGTCGCATTGTCATCGAGTTGCAGCTTGCCCATGGCCGTCAACGCGCTGAATAGGGCATCGCGTACCGAAGGCTCTCGCAGTCTCCGCTCCAGTAGCGCGTGCGCTTCCGGCGTGGGCCGATGATAGCGCAACATTTTTTCGTCCTTGAGCCCGCACAAAAATTCCAACTCGCGAAACTGCTCCGATTGAAATCCGCTGGCCGGCTCCAGCTTGCCGCGAAACGCAAGAAAGTGCGTTGGCAGCATGGTTTCGAGAATCGTGAATTGCTCGACCAGCACCCGCGTAATCTCCGTGCAGCGCCGCAGCAATCGCGCCGCTTCGTAGACTTCGTCGCGCGAGCCAGGATGCACTCCCGCCGCCTGCAGGTTCGCGACCACCGCGTCCAGATCGTGCAGCAATTCCTTGAACCATAGTTCGTAAGTCTGATGCACGATGATGAACAGCAGTTCGTCGTGATGCGGCGGCGAAGACTGTGATTCTTGCAGCTTCAGCAGTTCCGGAACTTTGAGATAGGAACTGTACGTCAACTGTTCGCCCTGCGGCACGACGGGTTTCCCTTCCCGTGCAGCCGTTTCTTGCGCCACAGTGCTCGCCTGGCGGAGACCGAGAAACTCCTCCGCATTCCCGCCCAGTAGGCGATCTTTGGCCAGCGCGGGCAGATGACTCGATCGGATTAAAGTCCCCATGCGATGTTCACCGAGCGGAAAAGGATAGTCCGACCCCAGCATCACGCACTCCGCTCCCATAGTCCCCACCAGAAATTCCAGTGCCCGCTCGTCGAACACCGCCGAATCTACAGAAAAGCGATTCACGTACTGGCTCGGCGGCAACTCACACACGCCGTGCGCCACCGGATGATGCCGCCACGCATTTTCCAGCCGCCCGAGCAGAAACGCGAAACTTCCTCCGCCGTGCGCGAAACAAATTCGAAGATTGTGCGGGAGCTTGTCGAATGCTCCGCCCAGGATCATCGCGACAATCCCGAGTTGCGTCTCGGCGGGCATGCCCACGGTCCAAGGCATCATGTATTTCGGCATGCGCTGCGGCGCCAGCATGTCCCAAGGATGCACCAGCACGGCCGCGCCCTCATCCGCGCAGTGCTGAAGAAAGGTCACGATGCCCGGATCGTCAAGATTCCTCTCGCCGACGTGATTGCCGATCTGCACTCCGAGATGGCCCGCCCGCATGCACCGGCTCAATTCCTTACAGGATGCGTCTACATCCTGCAACGGAACCTGGCACAGCGACTTCAGCCGGCCCTTCCCCTGCGCGCACAGTTCCAGCGCTGCATCATTAAACAAGCGCGCGCAATCCAGCGCATGTTCTACTGGACGGTCGTATGCAAACAGCACGGGCGTAGCCGAGACAACCTGAATGTCGATGCCGTCACGGTCCATTTCGCTCAGCCGCACCTCTGCATCCCAGCACGCGGAGTAGATCTGGCGAAAGAAGCGATCGCCCACCATGATCTCCGCCTTGCCTGCTTCCATGTGCCTAATCGACGGCCAGTCAGGAGTGCCATAGCGCGCCGCCAAATCCGGCCACGCCCGCGGAAAAAAATGATTATGGATGTCGATGACTGGCATTTACTGTTTGCCGGGATGAACCGCGCCACAATGTTTGCACTTGCGCAGGCTCTCGTTGCTGTAGAACTGCTCAAATAAGGGCGGCAAATCGCGCACAATACTCTTCAGTTTCACTTCCGCGCGATGTATCAACTGATGACAATTCTGGCAATACCATTCAAAACCATCAAGCGCGCCCTCCGGCCGCGGCATCTCCACCACCACGCCGATGGTTCCCTCCTGCAACCGCTGCGGAGAATGCCGCATGTGCTTCGGCAACAGAAAAATCTCGCCCTCGTTAATCGGAACTTCCAGCGGCGGTTTGCCGGGCGTCTCCATCAAGCGAAGAAATATGTTCCCCTTCAGCTGGTAGAAAAACTCTTCCGTGGGATCGTCGTGATAATCGCGCCGGTTGTTCGGACCTCCGACCACCGTCACCATCATCTCGCCATCCTCCCACACCTGCGCATTGCCCACCGGAGGCTTGAACTTTTCTTTATTTTCTTCGATCCAGCCCTGAAAGTTGAACGCCTTAAGATTTTTAATGGACGGCATCGCGCCTCCCTTATTCATTTCTCCGGCTTATACGCCATCGCCCGAATTTCGATCAGCAAATGTGGATGCGGCAACTGGTGCACGGCCACGGTCGTTCGCGCCGGCCCTTCGTAGCCGAAATACTCGCCATATACTTCGTTGTATCCCGCGAAATCATTCATGTTTACCAGGTAGGTGGTCACTTCCACGACATCTTCCAACTTCGCACCCACGCTGTTCAAAGTCTCGCGCACGTTCTCGATCACGGCCTTTGCCTGCAATCGAATATTGAGATGGGTCGTGCCCAACTCGTCGACCTCTGCTCCGGCAATGGTATTGTCGGCACGCCGCGCGCTCGTCCCGGATACAAAGAAGAAATCGCCCGCGCGTTTGATATGCGGATATTTTCCGCGCGGCTGGGCCATCCCCGCAATCACCTTGCTTTCGGTCTTCGCCATATATCGCCGATCCGTCGGACTCGCGGAAGCCTTTACAACCGGATACAAATATTGTTTAGCTCGGAATAAAAATTCAGCGAATGCATACCGCCTTCGCGGCCAATTCCGGAAAGTCCCGCACCACCAAACGGCGTCCGCAGGTCCCGCAAGAACCAGCAATTCACCCAGGTGATGCCCACCTTCATTTGTTGCGCTACGCGGTGACCGCGCTTCAAGTTCATCGTCCAGATCGACGCGGCCAGTCCGTATTTCGTGTCGTTCGCCAGGTTCACCGCTTCTTCTTCTGTATCAAACGGCGCGACATGACACACTGGCCCGAATATTTCTTCCTTCACGCAGCGCGCCGTTTCCGGCAACCCAGTATAGATCGTCGGCTGAACATAAAAACCCTTGTCAAGCGTGTTGCCGAACTCGGGTACGCTTCCTCCGGTCACCAGCACGGCTCCCTCATCGCGCGCGAGCCGGTAATAGGAAAGCACTTTCTCGCGATGCTGCGATGAAATCAGCGGACCCAGGTCTGTGGTCTTTTCCAGCGGAGATCCGATCCGCAAACTCTCTGCCTTACTCTTCAGCGCCGCAACAAATCGGTCGAAGATCGCCCGTTCGACGTAAACCCGCTCCGCGCAGAGACATACTTGCCCGGTGTTGAGAAATACTGCGTTGCTGATCTCATTCACCGCCTCTTCAAAATCACAGTCGGCAAATACGATCGCCGCGTTCTTGCCACCAAGTTCGAAAGAAACCGGCTTTACCGTGGCGGCGACTGTTTTCATGATCGCGGCGCCGGTCTGCGACTCGCCGGTGAATGTCACCGCATTCACATCCGGATGCCGCGTGAGAAATTCGCCAGCCGAACTTGGCCCGAAACCGTGGACCACGTTGTACACTCCGTCCGGAATGCCCGCGTCTTTCATAACCTCGGCAAGCAGCGTGGCCGTCGCCGGAGTTTCTTCGGACGGTTTCACCACCACAGTGTTGCCGCATGCCAGTGCCGGAGCGACTTTCCAGGTCAGCAACAAAAGAGGGAGGTTCCATGGAGTAATGATCCCCACAACGCCGAGCGGCTTGCGCGCAGCATAATTTAGCGCGCCCTTGCCATCCGGAGTTTCGGTCTGAAACGACTCCAGCCCCGTCATTTTGATCAGATCGGCAAAGACGCGAAAATTTGCTGCCGCGCGCGGAACATCGAGCCTCGAAGCCAGCGCCACCGGCTTACCCGTGTCCGCCACTTCCGCCGCCACAAAAGTATCGAACCGCTCCTCGATCACGTCCGCCACTCGATGCAAGCGGGCTGCACGCTCGCGAATCCCCAGCCGGCCCCACTCGCCTCGCAAGGCCTCGCGGGCCGCCCCTACGGCATCATCGACGAGCGACTCATCCGCTTCCGTGACTTGAGCGATTACACTGCCGTCCGCCGGATTCAGGTCGGCGAACTCCCGCTTCCCACGTACAAATTGTCCGTCGATGAAATTCAGGATGGACTTCAATTGCAGAGAACCCCGCCGCATCGTAGCAGCCCGGAGCGAGGCGAAGCAACGGCCCTGCGGGACAATCAGCTTTTCCGCTCTTGCAAATATCTCTGCAGCGCATCCTGCCAGGCGGGCATGATAATTCCATACTGTTGGAGACTTTTTCGCGACAAAACGGAATAAGCCGGACGCGGCGCCGGACGTGCCATCTGCTGACTGTTGACCGGGCGTACTTCGGTGGCAAGTCCGGCGCCCTTCACGATCCCTTTCGCAAACTCATACCAGGAGCAATCTCCGGAGTTCGTAACATGCACGATTCCACTTGCGCCATTACGGCATAGTCCGATGATCGCCCGAGCCAGGTCGACAGAATAGGTCGGAGATCCGCGCTGGTCGTCCACGACATCCAAAGTCGGGCGGTTCGCGGCCAGTTTCAGAATCGTATCTGGGAAGCACTTGCCGCCCGTCCCGAACAGCCACGAAGTCCGCGCGATGCAGCACTCCGGCAGCGCCTCAAGCAACCCGACTTCTGCCTCAGCCTTCGACCGGCCGTACACACTCTGCGGGTTGCGCGCGTCGCGTGCTTCATACGGCGAAGTGTTCTTTCCGTCAAATACGTAATCGGAACTGAGAAATAACATCTTCGCGCCGACCCGCTTTGCCGCCTCGGCGACATGCAAGGGACCTTCGCGATTCACCGCATACGCCAGATCAGGGTGATTCTCACAACCATCCACATCGGTGTAAGCCGCCGCCAGCACAATCCAATCGGGGCGTGCTTTCTCCACCACTTCCCGAACCTTGCCCGAGTCACGAATATCCACATCTTTCGATCCCAGGCCGAACACTTCGTCCCTGCCCCACTCGCGCACGAGCGCCTTGCCCAGTAGGCCCGACGCGCCAAGAATCATCACCTTCATTTTCAGTTTTTCCGCTGTGAAAGGAAATTGCGAAGTCAGAATACTTTTTCCCGCAAGAGCTGCAGCAAGTACGCGCCGTAGCCGCTGTTCTTCATCGTGCTGCCAATCCGTTCAACCTGATCAGCCGTGATGTAGCCAGAGCGGTACGCGATTTCCTCCGGGCACGCCACCATCAGCCCCTGCCGTTTTTCAATCGCCTGAATATAGAGTGCCGCATCCATTAGCGATTCGTGCGTTCCGGTATCCAGCCACGCCATGCCGCGTCCCATCACCACAACTTCCAGTTGCTCCTGCTTCAAATAGGCCCGGTTGACGTCGGTGATCTCGAGTTCGCCGCGCGCGCTCGGCTGCAGCGACTTCGCGATCTTCACTACCTGGTCATCGTAGAAATATAGCCCCGTCACCGCATAGCGCGATTTCGGCTGCTTCGGCTTTTCTTCAATACTCAGCGCGCGCCCCTTGGCATCAAACTCCACCACGCCATACCGCTCCGGATCGTGCACCGGATACGCGAACACCCGCGCCCCCTGCACTTTGCTCGCCGCCTCGCGCAGATCTTTCCCGAGATCGTGCCCGTAAAAAATGTTATCTCCCAACACCAGCGCGCACGGACTGCCGTCCAAAAACTCCTCCGCCAGCAAAAATGCCTGCGCAATCCCCTCTGGCTTGAGTTGGACCTTATACTGCAAACGAATTCCGAACTGGCTCCCGTCCCGCAGCAGCGCCTGAAATTTGGGCGCATCCTCCGGCGTCGAAATCACCAACAGATCGCGGATTCCGGCCAGCATCAGCGTGCACAGCGGGTAATAAATCATGGGCTTGTTGTACACCGGCAGCAGACTCTTCCCCATTGCCTGCGTCGCCGGATACAGCCGTGTGCCCGACCCACCCGCCAGAATGATCCCTTTGTAGCGCGTGCTCTCGTGCATATTTTTGATCTGTCTTCCGATGTCGAATTCCCACTAGCCAGAGTAGTGTGTGGCCACCCACTGCCGGTAGCTTCCACTGGTCACGTCCCGCACCCACGCTTCGTTCTCCAGATACCAACGAACCGTTTGGCGAATCCCACTTTCGAACGTCGCTTTGGGCTTCCACCCCAGTTCGCGTTCTATCTTGCGCGCGTCCATCGCATAGCGGCGATCATGTCCCGGCCGGTCCTTCACAAATGTGATGAGTTCCCGACGCGAACCCGACGCGCGCATCTTCGTCTCAGCGGGCGTCATCTCATCGGGCGCCATCTCATCGATAAGGTCGCAGATTGCGTACACGATCTCCAGATTCGGCTTCTCATTCCAACCACCGATGTTGTAGGTGTCTCCCGGGCGCCCACGCTGCAGCACGGTAGCGATCGCTTCGCAATGGTCCTCCACATAAAGCCAGTCGCGGACGTTCTTGCCATCTCCGTAGACCGGCAGAGGTTTGTGCGCGCGCGCGTTGAGAATCATCAGCGGAATCAGCTTCTCCGGAAACTGAAAAGGCCCGTAGTTGTTCGAGCAATTCGTGGTCAGCGTAGGCAGCCCGTAGGTGTGGTGATAGGCGCGCACCAGGTGATCAGATGCCGCTTTAGACGCGGCATACGGACTGTTCGGCGCGTAGGGTGTGTTCTCGCTGAATGGCGGGTCGTCCGGACCCAGCGATCCGTAGACTTCGTCCGTTGACACGTGCAGAAACCGGAAGTTCTTTCGCTCTTGCTCTGAAAGCACCGTCCAATAAGCCCGCGTCTCTTCCAGCAAGGCGAATGTCCCATCGATGTTAGTACGAATAAAATCTTCTGGCCCCCGAATCGACCGGTCCACATGGCTCTCCGCCGCGAAGTGCACGATGGCGCCGGGCTTATGTTTTTCCAGAAGTTGCCGAACCAGAGCACGATCCCCAATGTCGCCGTGAACGAATTCATAGCGAGGGTCGCCGGCGATACTTTCCAAATTGCGCAGGTTCCCAGCGTACGTCAGCTTATCCAGATTGACGATAGATGCAGACTCATCCCGCATCGCCTGCAGAACGAAGTTGGAGCCGATGAACCCCGCGCCCCCGGTAACCAAAAGAGAATTTCGCATGCTGTGTGTCGCTGGCGTCTAGAGAGGTCGAGCACCGCCGCGCCCCCGGAAGCCAGCGTTTGATTGTAAATTAAAAAAAGGACGGGGTCGCCCCGTCCTCCGTTCGATCCCGCAACCGAGCTTCTCCTGTTACGATTTTCCCTTGAATGAATCCCGCAGCGCTCTACCTGGCGTCCGGCGACTCTCTTTACCCCGGCGCAGCATTTCTGGTTCTGGCTGTCGCTTGGCCGTCTTTGCCAGTTCGAAAGCTGCGGCTGTTGCGCAGCCTCACGACGTGGATCGGATTTGTTCTCATCGTGATGGCCTGTCCGCCAATTTCCACGTGGGTGGTGGCCGTCTTCCTGGCGGCCTTTTCTCTGTGGCTGATTGCGAAGAATCAGGTTCTGGTTGGTTCTGCCTGGATATGGCTCTGCCTTGCAGCAACTTGCGTTCTGTTGGTCTGGTTGGTCGCTGTCCCGTTCTCGGAACTCCTTCACCGACACATGCCTGCCCTTGCGGGACAGCCTAGCGATCATCTCGTAGTCATCGGAGATTCAATCTCCTCTGGCCTCGATGCACGCACTCCTGCTTGGCCGATCTTCTTTCAGCTGCAAACCGCTATTCCGGTTCGGAACCTATCCCGTCCCGGCGCTGGGGTCCTGGAAGCGCAAACGATAGCGCGCCAAGCTACTCCGCAAGACACACTTATTCTGATCGAGATCGGCGGAAACGATCTGCTTTCTGGCATGAGCTCCTCGGAATTCGGCCCAGACCTCGATTCGCTGCTTTCCTCGCTTTCCGCTCCGGCGCGCACGCTGGTCATGTTCGAACTACCGCTGCTTCCCCACAAAATCGGATTTGGTCAGATACAGAGGCGACTATCAGCAAAATATGGCGCCTTTCTAATTCCGAGGCATTTCTTTACGCGCGTGCTCGGGGGCGCGGATGCTACTTCTGACGGATTACATTTGACCGAGTCCGGTGCGCGGATGATGTCGGCCCTTGTAGCACAGACTCTATCGCCCGTCCTGAAAATCCATTGACCGGCAATCCCCTAACGCCCCGCCGACGTCAACTATCCTGCTTGCCGCTCCGTGGCCTCGCTCTCATCGAACTTTGCAACCCTCGCGTTCGGCTTCTTAGCTCGCTCTTCCAGCGGTTTCCATCCCATGACCTTAAAGTAAGCCTTCTCAATGTCTTCTGCGACCCCTTGCCACTGATATTGCTCCTCGATCCGCTTCTTCGCCGTTTTTCCAGCAGCCGCCCGCACCGCCGGATTTGCAATCAGGAAGCGCAAGCGGTCCGCCAGATCCGCCGGGTTGCCGCGCTGAAAGGTGAACCCCGCTCCGTCGACTACTTCGCAATTCTCCGGAACATCACTCGTCAAAACACACAATCCTGCTCCCATGGCGTCCAACAAAGCCAGCGACAGTCCCTCCAGATCGGACGGCAGCACAAACAGCATCGCATTGGTCAGCAACTCATCGAGTGTTTCACCCGAAACCCAATCCAGAATGCGTATTTGATCGGAGGCATGCGACCGCAACTCCCGGCTGTAATCGTCGCAATAGCTCGACGCCCCGGCCATCACCAGCTTCACCTCCGTCTCGATCTGTTCGAACGCCTCAACCAACAAGTGGCATCCTTTTTCCGGAGAAAGTCTCCCCAGGAACAGCACATACTTTCCCGGATCGAGCCCCCTCTCCAGAATCTTTCTCGACTCGCTCCGATCCCGCAGCACTCCGCCGTTCGGCACATAAAACGCCTCAACCCCGTGACTCTCGCGATAACGTCGTTGCAGAGCTTGCGACACTACCATGGTCCCGTTCGGAAGGCTCACGGACGCTCGCTCTCCCAGCCGCAGTACAGCCGAAGCCACAGATCCCCATTTCTTACGCTGCCAGTCGAGACCCTGCACCGTCACAACCGTCTTTCTTCCCAACAGCCGCGGAAGAAACGAAAACAGCGCCGGGCCCAGCGCATGATAGTGCACTATGTCATACCTTTGCGTCAGCGCGTGCGCGGTGCTCAACAGCGTATGAATTACCGTTTCCAGGTGCTTCGATCGAATCGTGGGCAGCCGCACCAGCCGCATGCCGTTGTGCTCCGCCAGCTCCGGCGTGAAGTAGTTTCGGCAGTACACCGTGACTTCGTGTCCCATCCCGGCGAGCCGTTTGCCCACTTCTTCGTAATAGGTTTCAATGCCGCTGTATTTCGAGATCACTCCCCGCCCGCCAATGAATGCTACCCGAAGCGGCCGCGGCTCCGGCACGATCGGACCCTTAGACGTCGGCGCCACCTGGGAGAACGACCGACGCGGCGACTCCTTCACGACTGCGATCGCATCCTGGTTCCCCATTCGCGCGGCTAAGCCTTCGTAAATGCCGAGAAGTCTCTGATAATGTCCCCCCGGCGTGTGCTCCTGCCGCACCTTCTCCCACCCAACGCGACCCATCGTCTCCGCCAAGGCAGGGCTCGACCCGAGCGACTGAATCGCCTCCGCGAGTTGATTCACATCGCCCGTGCGATAGAGCAATCCGGTCTCACCCGGACGAACCAACTCCCGTCTCGATCCGGCATCCGAGGCCACGACGGCGCGCCCTTCCGCATAAGACTCAAGAATCGTCTTTCCCAAAGTCTCGTACGCGTGGGAGGGCAGCACCGTGAACCGCGACTCAGCGATCAGCGAGTCCCGCTGCGCGCTTCCCACATGCCCCACAAACTCCACATTCGACAATCCCAGCGAAACCGCTAACTCCTGCAGTTCTCCGCGCTGGGGTCCGTCCCCGGCCACAATCAACCGCATCTGAGGGACCTTCTGCATCGACCGCAGCAGGTCGTCGACGCCTTTCTCTTTCGACAGCCTGCCAAAGTACAGCAGCGGCCGGTCGACGCTCTTAGACTTGCGTATGTTATGAATCTCTTGAAAATGCTGCAGCACCTCAAATTTGCTCCCATCCCATCCATGCTCCACGAACTTGTCGCGCACAAAGCGGCTGGGCGCAAGGAACCGGTCCACGCACTTGCGGTATGTGCCCAGCCATCGATGGACGTAGGCCTCGGCCGCCAGAGTCATTCGTGCGCCCAAGCCCGGATAGCATTTCGTCGTCACTACATGCCGAAACGCGCCGCCCTTGCACGCCTCGCACGCCTCACCCTGCGCGACCAGGTTATAGCTCGGACACAGCAGCTTGAAATCGTTCAGGTGATACAGAACGGGAACACCCTGCGCCTTCAACTCCCACAAGATCGACGGCGACAAATGATGATAGATATTTCGCACATGCGCCACGTCCGGCCGGAAATCCTCGATCATGCCCCGGATCCTCCGCCGCGCCTCCGTGGAATAGATCGCATGCCCAGCCCGCCGCGCCTTCTGCCACCATCCCGCTTTGGCCTTGAAATCAATATGCGGCACAAAGTGCCGATCATACGGAGTCGGCTCTCCGCGAGGATCGGTCATGGAAAACAGCGCCACTTCATGGCCCTGTCCCCGCATCAGTTCCATCAACTCGAACAGGTAAACCTCGGTCCCGCTGAAGGGATAGTTATATTTGTTGCAATACAAAATTCGCATCAGGAACACTCTCTGTCTGCGGGGAGATCCGCTGGATAAACAACTCGCCGAAAGATTCCAGATTCCTACTACGGTTAAAGTTGTCGCGCACCTGCACCCGGGCGGCGTGCCGTACCCAGCCCAGTGGCTGGGGTTCCAGACACTGGGGTGCCGAAAACAGGCCCGCCGGAATGTTATCGAGAGGAACATTGCCTGGATCGGAATGATCCGGGGCCCGCAGCTGGGAAAGAATCGTCAGCGAACGAATGAACAGCAGGCGATCCACAAAACTTTCCACCGATCCGCCCTCGTACAGAAACCCGGTCCGGCCAGCAATCACGAGTTCGGGAATCCCCGTGATCGCCGGCGCCAGCACGATCTTCTCGCGGGCCATAGCTTCCATCAGAACCAGCGGAATCCCCTCGCTCCGGCTGGTCAGCACGATCACATCGGCCTGGTCGTACAGCGAACTCATGCGCTCGCGCGCGACGTGTCCCAGGAGCCTGACTCGCTTCCCCAGGCCGCACTTGCGAATCAATGACTCCAGGTTGCGCCGCTCGGGTCCATCGCCCGCGATCGCGCCCTCGAAATCAATTTTGCGGCCGTCAAGTTGCTCGCAAGCCCGAACCAGAAACGCGTGGTCTTTCACCGCGTGCAACCGCCCCACCGCCAGCAGGATGAGCGGATCGCTTTCCGTTTTCTGCTTAGGGACGGGCAGTACTTCGCGTTCAGACACTTCTACACCCATCCGCGTCACCACTACTTTCGCCGCATCTACTCCGGGATAATGCTCCAGAATGTAACGCCGGTTATACTCCGACACCGTCAGGCAGAACGCGCAACTCGCAAGCTTCGCATCGAGATAAACTCCGTGCAGCAGCAAGTCCGAGCCATGCAGCGTCACGCTGAATCCCACGCCCAACAGCCGTGCCGCCGTCATCCCGATCCACGATCCGAAATATCCGTGATGCACGTGAATATGGTCAACCTCATATCCTTCCAGCAGCACCGCGTAGCCAGCACCGATCCAGGTGTGCACCAGCGCCTTGAACCGCTGGAGCGGACCTTCTCGACCGCAGAAAATGACTCTCGCCACCAGAGATGAAATCCGCCTCCATCTCCGCAGACAGAGCCACATGGCATGCAATAGAAGTACCGCCGAAAGCGGCTGCAATACAACTTCCGGCGCGCATCCGCCCAATAAAGCTTCATCAACAGGCCTCCGCACACTTCCCGCAACCACGCGAACGCCTCGCCTTCTCAGCTCTTCAATCTCCTCGATCACATACGGTTCGACGGCCACCGGGAATCGATTGGCGAGATAAGCGACCGTCAGCATAATCGCGAACCGTCCGCTCGCCGCCTCTGCGCCGCCAGCATCCCCGCCATCGTGAACAGCAATCCATTCACGAACTGGTAACTCATCACCACCATCGCCGCATTGATCCAATACACTGCCAGCAGAATCGGCCACATCCGATGAAACTGCCGGTCAAGGAACCCGTATTCCTCCCCGGCTGGAATAGCTCCGCGGCCCAGCCGCCACATCTCCCACATCAGCCACAAATACAGCGCCAGGCCCACCATCCCGTGCTCCACCAGCAATTCCAGATACGTATTGTGCGGATATAACACCTTCTCGAAGTATCCGCTGACATGCCGCGGCAACTCGGCCGGCATCTGATGAAAACCCCATCCAGTCAGCGGGCGCTCCAGAAACATGTCCCAGCCACCCGCATAAACCGCCGCGCGATAATCCAAGGGCCCGCGCTCTTCCAGTCGATCGCCCAACGCGCCCCCTGATTCACGCCCGCTCAAAACCACCAGCAGCCCAATCCCCGCCAGCAAGACCAGTCCCACACCCGCCAGCCGCAGCATACGGTTCTTCGAAAGAAAGATCAGCGCCAGCACAGTTCCCGCAAATGACAACCAGACCGCCCGCGTCATCGTGGCCAGGATCGCGACCGGCACCGAAGCCAGCAACACCACGACCTTAAGCCCGCGCACGCTTCCCCGCCGGTAGGCATGCCAGGCCAGCAATCCCAGCAGGTTCAGCGATACGCCGTTGGCCACCGCCTGCAGCAGAGGTCCGCGCGCCCGGTCGGCGTGGAACCCAAGGCTTTCATCCAGAATGAACCGAGGAAAGATCAGCGAGTTTGCCCCCGCCAGAAAAGCGATCGCCGTAAAGCTCAAATACGCCAACACCACCAGCGCAAACCCCTCAAACAACCGGAACTGTGGTTCCTCCTCGAACACCAGCCTCGCGAGGTGGAACAGAGTAAAAGGAACCACAAACTTCGAAGCCAGCAGGCTCCACGTTTCATTGTCGAACGGCTGCCCCAGCACGCTGGCGAGCGCCAGGCCTGTCAGCCCGATCATCGGCCACGTCGCTCGTTCCATCACAAATATCCGCTGGCGAAAGACCACCGCCCTTCCCACCACCCCCACGATAAGAAGTCCGAACGCCACGCGGTCAATCTCATAAAACGCCACGTCCGGATGTCGCAGCAGCATCGCTGTCAGCGCCGCTAGAAACAGCAAAGACGGCGCTGCAGTCAGCGCCTCCAGCGGACGCAGAAACACCTGACACGTCCTGGCATAGAGCTCGCCGCCGATCTCCGACCGGGCTCTCAGAGAGATCGACTGCATCAGTCGCCGCTCCCCTGTACTACTGCCTGAAATGTCTTGAGCAGAATTCGCATGTCCGACCTCAAACTCCACGTGCGTATATACTCTCGATCCAGTTCCATGCCCCTCTGAAACGATGGATCGCGGCGCGCCGTCACCTGCCACAGCCCCGTGATTCCCGGCGTCACATCCAGCCGCGCCAGATGCTCGATCTCATACCCCGCAACATCCTCCGCGGGATGCGGCCGGGGCCCCACCAAACTCATGTCCCCTTTCACCACATTCCAGAGCTGCGGTAGTTCATCCAGGCTGTAGCGCCGCAGAAACCGCCCCAGCCGCGTGATCCTTGGATCATTCGTGATCTTGAAGAATGGCCCCGACCGCTGATTGTTCGCCTGGAGATGAGCTTTCATGCGATCCGCGTCGGTCACCATGGTGCGAAACTTGTAGCAGCGGAACAGCTTCCCCTTCCGGCCCGCCCGCTGCGCGCAGTACAGAACCGGGCCCCGTGAATCCAGCTTGATTAACCCCGTAATCACGGCCAGCAATGGCGCCAACGCCGCCAGCACCAGCCCCGCCCCGGCCGCGTCCACCAGCCGTTTCAAAACCAGCCCGGCCGGCGATCGCTCCGCGTGCAGACAAATCACCGGCAAGTCCCCGACTCGTGCGTCTTGCGTCCCCGCTGCCTCGCATCCGAAGAGGTCTGGAACAATCTCCAGATCCAGCCGCAAACGCCGGGCCTCGCGCAGCACACTCATGGTCAAGCCTCGCTCCTGCGGTGCCGCCAAAATCACTTCGTCCACAAATCCTTTACGCGCCAGCCGGGCCAGATCGCTCACTCGCCCGATCACTCCGTTGCCCAGCGGCCTCTCGTTGTCCAGAAATCCGCACACGGTTCGGCCTGATTCAGGATGCCCCTTTATATATGCCGCTACGCGCCTGCCAACCCCTCCCGCTCCCACAACCAGTACGATCCGTGGGTCTCGGTCCGGTTGAGCATGGTGGCTTTGCCGCGCCCTCTGCCACCGCCACGCCCATAGTGCGCCGAAGTGCAGCAAGCCCGCTCCGCAGAACAGAACACACGTTGCCCACGGAGCCCCCTGCAGCCCATAGACACAGCACATCAAAGTCGTCGCCCAGAGGACGGACTCTGTCAGAATCCGCGTCTGCCCCCACAGATCTCTGCCCACGGCGTCGGCGTGGAGTCCCTGGGTGTAGCCCATCAGGGTAATCAACGCCGCATGCAGCAACGCGACGCCCAACAGCAAACCGGGCGCTCCAGCCGAATACTCGAACATCCGCACATGCGGAAATAGCACTCGCAGCGGCACGAGGAGGGCCCCGATCGACAGCCAATTCAGCATTACCAACGCGAAGTCGTCCACCACACAGCACACCCGCCTCCTCACCCCCCGGTTCTGCATCGGACCCGGTGTGACTGATTTCACCGTCGTCTCAGGCGCGCCCGCTGTTCCCATCTCCAGCAATTTTTCTGCAAGGTCATTACGAACGCATTGAGCCGGCTTCTTTCCTCGGTGAAACGCCGGAGCCTCACCGGGTATCAACCGTGCCCAGTCGACCACTTGCGGCTTCCGTTGCTCGGGATTAAGAGAACGAGAGGACACGTCAGAATCGTTTCTTCGTAGCTTTAAAATTCCCGCTACAAACGCTCACCCTACAAACGTCGATAAATTCCCTCTGGAATCGGAAAGATCCTGTCGCTCAACACGGTTCCAAGAATGCGCGCCTGCGCCGCTTCAAGCATTTCCTTAATCTTGCGTGCGGCAATCCGCCGTGTGCGACGGGCCGACAACACCAGAATGATTCCGTCCGCGAACTGAGCCGTGGCCATCGCGTCGTTCGACTCTCCGGCTGGCGGACCTTCCACAATCGAATACTCAAAGACGCTTCGCACCTCACCCAGATACGAATGCAACGCTGCAGTCCCGCCCCGAGCCTCGTCCTTTCCCGCCCCCGGTACCAGCCACAGATTGCTCTGCACGCGGGTCGCAGCCCGCCGCAGCGGTGTGTTTGTTTCTGGTTCTGGCCGCCCCGTCGGCTCCGACTGATAGTTCTCCGCACCCTGCAGCACCCGCGGATACGCTCCCACAATCGCGACGTTCCCAACGATCTCCAGCGCGAGCGTCTCGCCCACCCTGCGGCAGATACTCCGCACATCCGTCTCCGGATCCAGCGCACTGAACACGACTTGCCGCACCGGCCTCTCGTCTTCCGAAGAGACATTCGAAAAGAAGACTCTGCGCACCAGTCCCTGAATCTGTTGCCGGGCAAAGTCTTCCGGATTCCATCCTCTCGCCTCTTGCACCCTATCCTGATTCGGACGCACCTCCTCGTTGGGGTTCGACCCCGCAAACACCACTCCGCTCATGACCTGTTCGCTCATGCTGATAGCTTTCCTCGCGCCCCGCGCGGCAGCGATGCCAATACCGGAGAATTCAGGTAGGCCAGCACATCCTCCGGCGTGCGGAATGCCGGGTCCAGATAGTCCGCCGCAAACGCTGCGCCCGTGCCCGCCGCTCCGGCCGCGGCCAATCCTATGGCCAACACCGTCCATGCGGACCACACCGGCAATGCCGGAACGACCGGATGCTCGGCGATTGCCACGTTGACGATGCCTCCCTGATCCAGTGCGTCGTCCATCCGCGCCTCGTCCTGCTTCTTCACATAAAGAAGATAGTTGTCCTGCGCCGCCTTCTCCGTGCTCAGCAGATCGTCCTGCGTGACCGCATCCTCGCCCAGTTGCTGCGTCATAGCCCGATAAGCGGTCTCCTGCTTGGAGGTCGCTGCCTCCCGGGCTTGGAGCGCCCTCAGCTGCACCTGCGCCTGCTGCAATTCCGACTTCGCCCATTCGTAGTGCTCATTCTTGTCGGTCGTTTCATCCCGCAGCGGCAGTGCATTCTCCGCCGCAATCATCGCTTCGTTCTGCGCAATCTGCTGATCCACTTCCTGCACCAGGCGATGGCCGGGCTCGAACTTCGTCAACAACTGGGTGCGCTTCAGTTGCAGGTCCAGCAGACTCGACTTCAAGGCCTTCAGCAGGTCCGGATTATCCGCAGTGTGAACTTGCGTTGTCGTCCGCTCCGGCAGCTTTGTGATCAAGTCTCCCAGCGCCCACACTCGCTGTTGAGTCTCGGCTAGGTCGATCCGCGTTTGCCGGTAACTGCCATCCACTTCGCTCAACTTCTGCAGCGCCAGGTCGCGTTGCTGCGCCGCTGCCACCACTCCATGCCCTGCGGCGAAATAGAGCAGTTTCCGTTGCGACTCTTCCAGTTGCCGCCGCGATTCGCCGGTCTGCTGTTCGAAAAAGTGAAACTCGCCAGAGGGTCGATGAACTTCCATATGCTTCTCCAGATACGCATTCCCGACTGCCTGCAACACCTTCGCCGCCACCCGCGGATCATCCGCCGCATAGCTGATCGCAATCAGGTTCGTTTTCTTCACCGGCTCTACCTCCAACTTCCTGGCCAACTGCCGCGCCGCCCGCTCCACGCGCCCCGCGTTACCTTCGCCGAAATGCAGAAAGTGAAACCAGTCGCGCCCGCCCACTCCGGTCTGCTCGACCACTTTTCGCAGAACTTCATCGTCCTTCAGCAACTCGACCTCGGAATTCAGTTCCTCCTCCGTGATCGACATCCTTGTCAGGTCGATGGGAGCATCTTCCGCCGCAGTCACCGGCGCGTCGGCGCGCCCCCTCCGCACCAGCACTTTCATGTTGGCCTGATATTTCGTACCCACCAGCGCATACAGGATCGCTAGCGCCAACACCAATCCCGACGCGCAGACGAAGACCCTGCGCTGCCGAAACACCACCATGGCTAGTTCCCGCATGGTCGGCGTTGGCGTCGACACCTGTTCTCGCGCGCGAAGTGCGTAGTCGTTTGGCATGGGAATATGAGATTGTTTTTCTAAAATTGAGTGGGGCTTACGTACATGCTCAGGGCAGGCTTAGGCAGGTAGCGGGCAATTTTCGAAATCGTATTCTGCGGAACGAATATCAGATCTCCCGGCCGAAGATGGGCATCTTCCTTGAGGGTCTTATCCTTCAGCATCTTTTTCAAATTGAGCAACCGAGTTTCGACCAGATCATCATTCACTCGCCGGAACAGCACTACCTGGGAGTGCTTCGATTCCTCCGTCAGCCCTCCCGCAATCTCCACCGCCTCGGCCACGGTCGTGTCAGAACGCAGTTCGTACTTGCCCGGTTTTCCTACTTGGCCACCGACAATGAAATACGGATGCTCAAATTCCTTCAGCGCCACCGCCGCCTGCGGATCATGCAGATATCCACGGTAGGCCTTCTGCACTGCGTCGCTGAACTCCTGCAGATTTAGTCCCTGCACCTCGATCATCCCCGCGTCTTTCAACATGACATAGCCGTCCGGTTGCACCGTCAGGGTCTGGTTGAACTCCGGTGCAACAGTAAAGCTCACGTCCACAACATCGCTGGGTCGTAACCGGTAGAGCGGATAGCGCTCCCCTCCGAGTATGGGGTTTCTCAGGCTATCCGCTCCCCCGGGTGTTGCGGCCGTCGTGCTACTGCCTCCCGACCCAGCCCCGGTAAAGCCGGATCGGGAAGTCTGCTTGTCTCCGCTCAGGTCTGTTTTTTCACCTTGAGCGAACGCGGCCGAACCACACTTCAAAACCAACAGAGCGATGGCGATGAATCGGACGAATTTAAAACAATGTCTCATTTCACCTTCGTCGCCCCTTGGCGCTGAGCATCACTGGATACGGTGACCCTCTACTGTTGCAAAGTAAGCTCCGCAGTAGGAACCAGCAAGACATGGGAAGTACCGTCCACGAAAGTGGAACGCTATCCTTTTTCGGGAAAAGGCTCTCCTGCACGAAGGGTCGTACATAATCATCGGCTTACGCCGATGTGTCTCGCCACAGCGCATGAAAATGCTGAGTGGACGCTCTCCATCAGGAGTACCCACCAAAGTAGACTTGCATGTTTGTCATGTCACACCGATTGGAATGAATCCGCCGCACTTTTCCCGTCTTGAAACCAAATGCTGTGATCTCCATCACAATCCGCCCATAATCAAGACTCATCGAACGCTCCGCGGTCATTTTCTTCCACACCCTGGACCACCCTAACTCGCATGCCTGCGTACCAGAAATCTCAATTCCCGATTTGAGAGTGGCCCCGCAATTTTGTGTCGAGTTCGCTTGTGAACCCGACTTCCCCTCCCTACAATCGCGGCATCGGTCCTCTTTCGGTTTCTCGGGAGCCTGTTTGAAGCGTCCGTTGTCAGCCTCCACTTCCGATGCAATTGGTGTCCTCATCGCCGACTCTAATCGCATGCAGGCGCAGTTGCTGACCAGCGCCCTGCGCCGCCACTCCGAGTTCCAAATCACCACCTGCCTGATGGACACTTTTTCCATCCTTCAGGCGATCAGCACAGAACCTCCCCGCATCGCCGTGCTGTCGCTGAACGCGTTCGCCAACGTCTCAGACACCGTGATGACCCTGCGCCGCTTTCACCTCGCTCACCCCCAGATTCCGAAAGTCCTGCTGGTCGACACCTGCGACCGCGAACTCGTCGTCAGCGCTTTTCGTTCCGGCGCCCGCGGCATTTTCCCCATCACCGACGCCAACCTCCGCCTGCTGTGCAAGTGTTTACTGCGCGTGGCCGCCGGACAGATCTGGGCCAACACCGAGCAACTGAACTACGTAATGGACCTCATCTCCGAAGTCCCCTCGCTGCGCGTACTCAACTCCAAAGGCTCGTCCCTCCTCACGCCGCGCGAGGAACAAGTCGTCGCCCTGGTCGCCGAAGGCCTGAGCAACCGCCAGATCGCCCGCGAACTCAATCTCAGCGAACACACCATCAAGAAATATCTTTTCCACGTCTTCGAAAAGCTCGGCGTCTCCAGCCGCGTCGAACTCGTCCTCTATGCCGTCAACAACGGAGATCCCCGCAACGCCGAATGGCTGGCCGGCGCCACTCGTCCACCGCCCTACGAATGAAATGTTATTGACACATAACTCGGACTCCGATATAACGGATTCCGACTTATGGACGACGCAGCCAGTTTCCTCCCACTCTCGCCCGCGACTCTCCACATCCTGCTCTCTCTGGCAGCCGAGGATCTCCACGGCTACGGAATCATGCAGGAGGTTGCCCGTCAGTCCGAAGGAAAATACAAGCTGGGTCCGGGCACTCTCTACGACAATCTCCAAAAACTAATTGAGCGTAAATTCGTGCAGGAACTTGGCCGACGCTCAGGAGACGACGATCCCCGCCGCCGCTACTACCGCCTCACCGCGCTTGGCCGCGGCGTGCTGGTGGCAGAAACCGATCGCCTCGCCGTAGTCGTCCGTGAAGCACGCTCACGTCTGCAAATCGCCAAGCCCCGGAGGGCCTAATGCTTCGGTCCTTATACCGTTGGGTACTACGTCTGCATCCGCCCGGCTTCCGCAAGCGATTCGCAGACGAGATGCTTTCCATCTTCGACCACAGCTCGGGAAAAACAGCTGAGCTTAGACTCTTGGCGGACGGCTGGGTTTCATTGGCACGCCAATGGACGTTGCGTCCCGAATTCCGGCGCGATCTTTCCCACGCTCAGCAGCCTTCTCCCGACGGGATTCCATCCTTCTATACGCTCGATCCCTTCCGCCCCCGCGCTGGCGCCGTAATGCATGGCCTCGTGCTGTCTACAGCCATCTTCTGCCTGACTTGCTTCGCGATCAGGTACAGCTGGATCCACGTCCTCCACGTGCGCATACCGCAAGCGCAATTTGATCGCCCGCGACCGGTGCGAACCAATCCCAGCAGCGATGCAAGTGAGAGTTCCAGGACGCCAATGGCCCCGGCGCATTCAGAAGCCAAGTCTCGAAACCTTCCTCCGGCCCCACTCCGCTCCTCGAGCAAAGCGCCGAAAGCGGCACTCGCCTCACGTACGTCCAAAACCGGCGTCACCAAGTCTTCAGCAGAGGCCAACTCACTACAGCTAACTCCCGCAGGTCCACTCGTTGCCGGGGGTAGAGTCGTTACTTCCTCAGCGGCAAGCACCACTCCGGAGTCCGCCCAGCCGACAGCTCCAATCCCCAGCAAGACGGGCGTAAATCGGGCATCGCTGCAATCCTATGTCGGGCCGTATGTAACCGAGTCGCCGAGTAATCTGGCGATCTCGATTACGACAGAGGGTGGGCGTCTCATGATGAAAATCGACGGACAACCGAAGCGCGAGCTGGTCCAGGCTTCGGAAACGAAGTTCGTTGCCAGAGGAATGGAGAATTGCTGGATCGAATTTTCCGTGGACGCGGCTAACCCTGACGATGACCGTACGATACGTTCAAAATTCCAGTTGTTTCAAAAACGGCCAGGAGTTCATCGCGAGGCGCAAATGAGCCGGCCCTCTCAAATTTGAAAACCTCACGCTCCGCCCTGTATAACTTGGAACGGAATAACTTGGGACGGAACTCCTTGCCCGACGCCGCATCCAACCCGGGGCTCACGCCTCCATCACAGCCAGATCCGCAGGGAAAGCCCCGCCGCTGGCGCATCGTTGCCGCGGGACTCCTTCTTCTGGCGCTTGCACTCGTGGTGATCTACACCAGCCGTTCCGCTTTCTACAGTCCACTCGCACTGGTCGTCGTGGCGGCCATCGGAATCGCCGCTCTCCTGCTCCAACTTCGCCTGCGCAAAGACCTGAGCGCCCAAGGCACCAGGGTAAGCGGAGAAGCAAGCGGAGAAGCCGGCAGAGAAGCCGGCAGAGAAGTAAGCAACGAAGTCCGCGCTCCGCTCTGGCTGAATATATTAGGACTGGTGTTCGCGATCGCCGCTGTTTCCGCCGACGTCTTCCACTCGAGCGCCAATCTTATGCTGGTCGCCGCGCTGGGATCGGTCGTCTGCTTCGCCGTCAGCGGCACTGCCATCCTGCGCGCCCTGCGCAAGAAGCGTTCCTAGGCGCCCTAGCCATCGATATGATTTTGTCATTCTGAGCGAAGCGAAAGCTTGCCCTGAGCAGAGCCGAAGGGAACCCCACGCCCGCCCGTCACTACCGGAAACTTCAAGAGGAGTTTCCGGCGGGCGATTTTCGAATTTCGCCCGGAGGCGAAGCGCGCGCCCACCAACTGCGGATCCAAAACTACCGCTTAAACTCAACCGCCAGAGTCGTCTCGACGACCGCCGGCTCCCCATTCACCCGATAGGGCTCAAACTTCCACCAGCGCAACGCATCCATCGCCGCCTGCGCCAGCACCTCCGGCCCGTTCAGAGCGTGCATGCTCACGACCGATCCATCCCGCCCCACCACAATATCCAGCGCGATAATCCCCTGCAGATTTGCCTTCCGCGCTTCCGCCGGATACGCCGGCTCTACTCTGTGGACCAGCAACTTCTCCATTACTTCCGCCGCGACCTGCGCCTGCGGTTTCTCGGCAGTTGCCGTCTCCGGATTCTTCAATCCCGACTCCAACTCCTCCCAGGTCCGGTTCCATCGCCACAAGAACACGCCCGCGACAAACGCCGCAAGAAACACGACAGCAATCAGAACGACCGCCCATTCTGCCCGTCGCCGCTTTTTCGACGGCGTCGGCCCCGCTCCCTCGGAGTTCTCACCGCCCGAGTCCGCACCGAAGTTTGCCCCGCCGAACCCCATCGCGCGGGATCTTGTCGCAACTGACCTTGTCGCAACCGACCTTGTCGCAACTGACCTGGCCCAACTCCAGATTGCCCCAACTAAAGTTGTTCCGCTCACTCCGCTGGTCCCGGAATCTTTCGTTTCCGGCACCGGTAGCTCCGAAGTCGACTTTTCCAGGCCAGCCGCGGGAACCTCCTCGACCTCCGTCTCCGCGTTCGACTCTTTCGCCCAATTCCGAATGGCCGCCCGCTGGGCAATCGACAATCCCACAAACTCCAGCCCGCAGCGCAACTGATCCTGATTTCGCACCATCGCTCGCGCCCGCAGCGGACCCGCCGAAGGCAGACGAACCTCAACCCCGACGGTCTCCCCCGCAACCAGTTCCCCCGCTAGCACAGCCGCAATCCCGCATTCGCACACATCCACCGACCGCCCCGGCACCGTGTCCGGAATCCCCGATCGCAGCACTGTGATATCCAGAGGCGCCTGCATCTCAAATCGCGGCACCCGCCTCCGTGAAGTGCCAGTCCATCCCCGAACTTGTGCTCCCACTGCCATTCAGTTCCTTATAACTGTTGTCATTCCGAATAACTGTTGTCATTCCGAGCAAAGCGAGGAATCCGCTTTTGCTCGTGTGGTCCCGGCCTCAGACCCGGACAGGCCGAGCAAAGCTCGGCTGCCTCCCTTTACCTCCTCAACTCCACAATCTCACTCCCCCGAGCAAACACCACGACACTAGCCATCCCGATAAACAGCCCATGCTCCACCACCCCCGGCATGTCACTCAACTCTCGCGCCAGCAAATCCGCATCCCGAATCTGCCCAAACCGGCAATCCAGAATGTGATTGTGCTCATCCGTCACGAAAGGCTTCCCGTCGGCGCCAGTTCTCACCGAAACCTCCGCCCCCAGCGCCGTAATCCGCTTCATCACCAGCGCCTGCGCGAACTTAATCACTTCCACCGGCAGCGGAAACTTCCCCAGCACCGGCACCTGCTTCGACTCGTCCGCCACAATCACAAGTTGTTTGGTCGCCGACGCCACAATCTTCTCCCGCAGCATCGCCCCGCCGCCACCTTTAATCAAGCGCAATTGCGGATCAACCTCATCCGCCCCATCCACCGTAACCGCAATCTCCTGGCATTCATCCAGCGTAGTCAGCGGAATCCCCAAGCTCTGCGCCAGCTCCCCCGCCTTCACCGAAGTCGGAATCCCGCGAATCCGCAACCCACTCTTCACCTTCTCCGCCAGCAGCTTAATAAAGAACGCCGCCGTCGATCCCGTCCCCAGCCCCACCACCTGCCCATCCTTCACAAACCGCAAGCTGGCCCGCGCCGCCGCCTCTTTTTCCTGATCGCTTTTTCCTAGCTCGTTCGCCATAGTTTTCCAGATTCCCGCGCTCCGTTTTCTCGAGCCCCTATTTCATTTTGTCATTCCGAGCGAAGTCGAGGAACCTGCTGTCCCGTACGCTCCCAGAAATCTCGCCTATGTCGCAGTCGCGGCCGCTACCGTGAAAGAGCGGCCCTTCAGGGCCGCGTTGAATCCAAAAGGAAGATTGGGCTTTAGCCCCCGCCCTACCCCAGAACCTTCTCCGTATAAATCAAATACCCCGCCAGCGCCAACCCAAACAGCACCGTCAAAATCGTAATCAGATCCAGCACAAACCCCGCCGGCTCAAACGTCCCCGAATCCAACTGCACCCGCGTCTTGCGATACCGCACCAACCCCGCCACCACCAGCCCCACACCCGCGAGAATCGCACCCGACCCCATCCACACCGACACTCCCGCCGTCTGCACCGGATGCCCCTCCAGCGCCGTGAACTGCCGCATGGCAATCGAGAACCGCCCAATGGCAAATCCAAACACCACAATCGCCGCCCCGGTCCGCATCCAAGCCAGAAACGTCCGCTCGTTCGCCAGATGATCGCGCGCCCGATTAGGATTGGCATTCTCCGTCACAAGTTCTCCTGGGTATCAGCAGAGTGGGTGCCCCATTTCTCGCGCGCCCTTTGCGCGAGAAGTGGGGATTTGCGACAGATCAAGCTCAAATGGAACTTGGCCTCCGACGCGCTTCCCCAGGCCGCCGCCATTATTCCACAGCTTTCCCAATCACAACCCCCGCGCCCGCAAGATTCTTAATCAGCTCCTCTGGCACCTCATGCCGCTCCCTTAAATACTCCGGATCGTTGTAAGTGACCGAAACCTTACCCTCCGCATCCTCCGCCACCAGCGCCTTCAGCGGCAAATCAATCGCCAGGCTCGGAGCCGCCACCATCAGCGGCGTCCCACCCTTCGGACTCCCAAAAATCACAACTTTAGTCGGCCTCATCCTCAGCCCAACCTTCTCCGCCTCGCCGCTATGATCGATCACGGCGAACACTCGCATCCCCTTCTCCACAAAAGCCGCCTCCAGCCGCCCCACCGTTTCATCGACCGAATAACGACTTGAAACCTGAACCAACCCATTCTCCTGCATCATTCGTTTGACCTCCGTGCGATCCGCGCGCAGCGCCTTCCCCAGGATGCTCATCCTTTGAGCCCGATCATTCTACCCGCTCGTTTTGCGATTTAGACGGTTATCTGAGTTGTGGGCGTGGCTCAGTTTAAATCCTTGTCCGTGCGTCATCCCGAAGCGCGGCGTAGTTCAGCCGCGGGAGGGATCTCCCCAGGCACGACTCTGGAGGGATCGGGATGACCGCACGCCTGAGCGTTCAAACTGAGCCCCGACCGATTGTGATAAGGTTGTGGCCAAGAAGGCTCGCATGTATCGCCCCAGCTTCATCATTTACCTCGCTCTGCTGGCCTCAATCAGCAGTCCGGTTGGCTCACAAACTGCGCCCCCCGCCTCCGGCGACGCGACCGCCGTCCTGAAGACTAAGGCCCGCCTAGTTCTGGTCGACGTAGTCGTCACCAACGACAAAGGAGACCCCGTCACCGGCCTACAGAAGAAAGACTTCGAAGTACTCGAAGACGGCCAGCCCCAGATCATCTCCTCTTTCGAGGAGCACCACGGTGTGCCCATTACTCAGGTCCAGATGCCGCCGCTCCCGCCACACGTCTACACCAACTTCCCCCTGGTTCAGGCAGCGGATTCCGTCAACATTATTCTGCTCGATGCGTTGAATACTCCGTCCCGCGACCAGGCCTACGTCCGCTCCCAGATGCTCAAGTATCTGAAGACGATTTCCCCCGGCACACGCGTAGCCATTTTCACCCTCGCATCCCAGCTACGCATGCTCCAAGGCGTGACCACCGATTCGACAGAATTACTTGCCGCCCTCAACACCACCAGCGCAGCTCAGCAATCTGCGCTGCTTCCCTCCGACGCCGAAAACGATGCCAACCAACGCCGCATCGACTTTCTCACTCAAGAAGATATGGGGCCTCCCCCCAAGACTCTCGCCGGCGCCGCCGTCGATCCCGTTCAGGCCGCCAAGCAGTTCCTGGCCGACACGGCAGCTTTTGAGACGAGACAGCGTATCGAGATCACACTCGAAGCCATGCAGCAGTTAGCCCGCTATCTGTCCGGCGTTCCCGGCCGCAAGAACGTGATCTGGTTTTCCGGATCATTCCCTACGGCCATTTTTTCCGATCCCGATCTCCCCGATCCTTTCAACATCGCAGCCAGTTTTTCGGACGAAATCCGCAAGACCACCGACTTGCTTTCCTCCGCGAACCTGGCTCTTTACCCCATCGCCGCCGAGGGCCTGA
Source organism: uncultured Acidobacteriota bacterium (assembly GCA_963758005.1). Classification (GTDB taxonomy): domain Bacteria; phylum Acidobacteriota; class Terriglobia; order Terriglobales; family Acidobacteriaceae; genus Sulfotelmatobacter. The sequence goes on along the minus strand of CAVWTR010000009.1, from coordinate 211,640 downwards.
CCTCAGACGCCATTTTTCAAGCCAACGGCAGCGAGATCGGACAGAAGCGGCCAACCGAGTCCGCCCGCGATCAGATTAAGCAGATGAACTCCGGAGCTGCCAGCCGTGACTTGAACCACCAGGCTATGGAGGACCTGGCCAAAGACACCGGCGGCCAGGCCTACTACAACACCAACGGACTTGCCGGCGCTCTTTCTCGCGTCATCAACAACGGCGCACGCTACTACTCCCTGTCCTACTCGCCGTCCAACGCCGCAATGGATGGAAAATTCCGCCGCATTCAGGTGAAGCTCGTCAGCGGCAAAGCCTCTCTCGGCTACCGTCGCGGATATTTTGCCGACGACCTCGCGACCGCTCTCTCTGCGGGACAAAAGTCGGACGCCGATCCCCTGCTGCCTCTGATGGGACGCAACCTCCCCGACTACACTCAGATTCTCTACAAGGTGCTGGTGCAACCATCCAATCCGCAGCCCGCGCCCGGCGCACCCCACATCGGCAGCAACCCGGATTTGAAGCCGCCGTTCACGCGCTACAGCGTGGATTTCGCCATCTCGGTGGGAGACCTCAAGCTTGATTCCGCTCCCGATGGCGCCCGTCACGGCCGCATCGAACTCGTGCTCCTGGCCTTCAGCCGCGAGGGCAAACCCTTAAACTTCGCGGTCACGCAAGGCAACGTCGTTCTGCAAGCCAAAGAATATGAAGCCGTGCAGAAGGGTGGCCTGCAGATTCACAAAGAGATCGACATCCCCAACGGATACGCCTACCTGCGGACAGGCGTCTACGATTTCAAATCAAGCACCGCAGGCACCCTCGGACTCCCGCTGACCGACACCATCGCCACCGCCGCCAAGTAACTGCCCCATCGCGAGAATGGATGCCCCATTTTCTCGCGCGTTCTGTGCGCGAGAAGTGGGAGTCTCACTCGCCCCACTGCTTTCCCATTTACAAAAACCCGCCCCAGCAACACACGACCCACCCCGCGATCGCGATAGACTAGACACCCGGAGAACCACTCGTGCCCAACCCTCGGCAGTCCGCTCTCGCAAACTGCACGCTAGCCCTTGTCCTCGCAACCTCTTCTTTTCTCACGACGCACACCGCCTCAGCCCAATCCGACTACCAGCCCACCCCCGAGAACCTGCAGGCCCGCCGCGAATTCCAGGACATGAAATTCGGCCTCTTCATCCACTGGGGCGTCTACAGCGTGCTCGGCGACGGCGAGTGGGTCTTTCACGAACGCCATCTCAAGCTCGACGAATACAATCGCCTGCCTTCATTTTTCGATCCCGAAAAATTCGACGCCCCCACCTGGGTCGCCCTCGCCAAAGCCGCCGGCATGAAGTACATCACCATCACGGCGCGCCATCACGACGGCTTCGCCATGTTCGACTCCAAAGTCTCCGACTGGAATATCGTCGCCCGCACGCCCTATAAGAAAGACCCGCTCAAAATGCTCGCCGACGAATGCCACCGTCAGGGCATCAAACTCTTCTTTTATTATTCACAGCTCGACTGGCACAATCCCGACTACTTCCCGCGCGGCCAAACCTCGTGGAATAACGGTCGCCCCGACCACGGCGACTGGAACGCCTACCTCGACACCTACATGGACGGCCAGCTCCGCGAACTCCTGACCAACTACGGCCCCATCGGCGGCATCTGGTTCGACGGCATGTGGGACAAGCCCGACGCCGACTGGCATCTCCCCAAAACCTACGCGCTAATTCATCAGCTTCAGCCCGCGGCGCTCATTATTCCCAACCATCATCAGACCCCGCGTCCCGGCGAAGACGTCCAGACTTTCGAGCGCGATCTCCCCGGCCAAAACACCGCTGGCTTCAACACGAAATACGTAAGCACCCAGCTCCCCCTCGAAAGCTCCGACACCCTCAACGGTGCATGGGGATTCAACATCGGCGACAGTAACTACAAGAGTCCAGCAGACCTGGAACGAAAGCTGGTGCGCGCCGCCGGCAACAATTCAAACTTGTTGCTGAATATCGGCCCGTACCCAAACGGCGAGATCGATCCGCAATTCATCACTCGCCTGCACGCCGTCGGCGAATGGCTCGCGAAATATGGCGATTCGATCTACGGCACGCGCGGCGGTCCTATCCCTCCCGCCGACTGGGGAGCGACCACGCAAAAAGAAAACAAAATCTACGTCCACATACTGAACTGGGGATCACCACTGCTGGCCCTCCCGCCAATCGCAGGGAAAGTCTCAGCCGCCCAATCCCTAGTCGATGCCGCCAAAACCGACTTCACTCAAACCACAGACGGCGTCATCCTGAAACTTCTCGCCCCAAAACCCGACGAAGTAGACCGGGTAATCGTCCTGACTTTAGCCAAATAACCCAAGCCAAATAAAGCCACGTACCGGCGAACCCAGCCTGCCCTGAGCGCCGTCGAAGGGTCCGCCCACGCGAAATCATGCCTTCCCCGGCCACGCAAACTGCCCACCGTGCTGATACGCCAGGTTTCCCATGTGCCCCGCCCGTGCCGCCGCCACTCCGGTCTCGACCGGCGCATTCGGCTCGCGTCGCGTTTTAATGCAGTCGAAGAAATTTTCCATGTGGGCGATCGTGCCATCGAGCACGCTGTGTGCGCTGAGCGCGGGATTCTTCTCCTCCTCCACCCGCTCGCGATAAACGCTGAAGCCGCTGCGAGTGATCTTCAACGTGGCCTCCGTCCCGCGAAACTCCAGCCCGCCATCGTCGATCGAAGAATTCATCATCCCCTCGTACACCACGTCAAAGCCCGGATAGCGGAACGCGGCCTGAATGGTGTCCGGACAATCCCACTGCTCGAAAATATATTTGTCCGCCAGCATCTGCGCCTGCCGCGGCTGGTCAGATTTCATAGCCCAATGCACGACGTCGATCCAGTGCGTGAATAAATCCGTCATCGCCCCGCCGCCAAAATTCCAGAACCAGCGCCAGTGGTCAAACTTCTCCTGGCTGAAGGCCTGGTCGGGCGCGCCTCCCAGCCACAGCTTCCAATCGAGTGCCTGCGCATCCACGGGTTTCGGCGGCCGCGTCGGGTGATAGTTCTGCCACCAGTAGGTCCGCACCTGCACGACGCGCCCGAGGCTTCCACCCTGAATCAAATCGACGGCATCGCGAAAGTGGCTCCAGCTGCGCTGCTGCATGCCGCATTGCAAAATCTGCTTGCCCGAACGCACCGCGCGCGTCAGCGTGGCCCCTTCCTCCAGCGTGTGCGTGACCGGCTTCTCCAGATAAACGTCTTTACCCGCCGCCAGCGCATCGGCCGCCATGCGCACGTGCCAATGGTCCGGCGACGCAATGATCACCGCATCAATGTCCTTCGCCAGCACCTCGCGATAATCCAGATGGCTGCTCGCGAGCCCGCCAGACCGCAGCACAATCGCATCGCGCCGCGGACCATACACGTCGCTGACCGCCACGATCTGATACTGATAAAGTCCGGCCCTGTCCGCGGCATCGAGCAGCCCCTTCATACGGCCCCCCGCCCCAATCACTCCAATGCGAACCGTGTCATTCGCGCCGAACACTCGAGTGGAAGCCAGCGCGCTCAGTCCACTTGCAATCACGAAGCTGCGGCGAGTAATCATGGTTTTGATAGTCCTCCCGTACGGTTTGTGCGGAGTTTGTGCGGAATGATCCTATCAAGTTTCGGCCGGTCGGTTATGGGTCAACGAGTTATGGGTCAACACGTGTAACAACCAGCGCCTAGGGCCCCACCGTCACCTGCAGCGGACCCGGCGTGTCTAGAGATTCCCGGTAAATCACATTCTTCGCCGCCACTTCGCCCACCGCATCCACGTGCACTAAGTACCCTCCATGCGGCAGCGTCTCGCCAAAAGGCAACTCCATGTCCATCGTGCCTCGCTTCAGCACAAAATGCTGATATCCAATCGCGGTCGCCCGCCCATTCGGCGCCACCGCCAGCACATAAAACGTCAAATCCACATCGTCAGCCGTTGTGTTTGAAACCTGAACGCTGCCCTCAATCCGGTTTCCGTTCACATGCGCGCCCGCCTTCCAATTCAGGCTCAACGCCGAGGTTACGCGCAGCACAAACCCCTTCTGCACTCCTCGCTCCCGCCCACCGTCGGTCACCGATACCGTAAACTGAAACTCCCCCGCGTGATCAGCCCGCCCGTGCAGCCGGCCGTCCTCCTCCAGCTTCATTCCTTGCGGCAACGCGCCTTTCTCCACCCGCCAGCGCGGCGTCGAGATATTCCCGTGCGCTTGAAATCGCATTTCATACGGCGCGTGCGGATGACTATCCGGTAATTGCGAATCATTCTCGATCACCAACCCCGGCGCCTCCTGCGGCGGCGGCGCAGCCTCCGGAGTCGCGACCTGCCCATCGACCACCTTGGCCAACGCGACCTGGCAAACCGCCATGCTCGCCGCCAACACCACCAGCGTCCCCACCGCAACAACCCACGCTCTCTGCCGCTTCGCCATCTTTCACCTCAAGTTCCGGACTTTAGAAAATCAGCACAACCATCCGCGGCCAAAAACGCGATCCCCTACTGTCCCACACTTCTCCCACCACCGCATAAGTATGTTCCTGTAAGAATGTTCCGCCTGAGCGATCTTGCACCGCACCATCCTTCACCCAGCGGTACTGGCTCGATTTCAAAATCATTTCAGGCCGCTGTCATCCTGAGCGCGGCGACAGCCGCGCGAGGGACCCTACGACGGACGACACTGCCAATGCCGTAGACGGGACTACCCGCGAATATGCACCGCATGCTCTCCTCGCGTCCGCACCACCCTTCCACCCGGAAGTCACATTGACTTGCATTCGAAACTTCTGCCAAACTAACAACTCGGGAGTCTCTTACCCGAGTCCAGTCTTCATGGAACTGCTGCTCAATCTCGCGTGGCTGCTTTTGGCGCTACCCGCCTTTTATCTCTGGCGCAGCTCCAGAACTGCTCCCGGGGGCCGCAGGTTTACTTCTCTGCAGTGCCTGCTGGCTTTAGCCTGCCTGCTGGTCATCCTTTTCCCAGTGGTTTCAGCCACTGACGATCTCCGCGCCATGCGCAACGAGATGGAAGAATCGCCCGCCAGCAAACGCAGCGTGCTGCATGCCGCCAGCGAAAAAGCTCCGGCCTCGAAGTGGCAAAGTCCCCCGGCCCTGGCCACAACCGCGAGTTCTCAGGTCGTGAATGAAGAGAGCTGGCTGGAGTCACACACCACCTGCTTATCCGCGTATGCAGGCCCCGCCATCCAGCGGCTGGGCCGCGCTCCTCCCGCTTTTCTCCCTGCGTAGGTTCCCGAATCGCCGACTGTGAAAGAATCGTTTGCATAAGCGGCGAATCTTTACTTTGTCTTTACGAAAATCTTAGGCGGAAAACGAGATAGTAGTCTCGTCGGCCAAGGTCCGGCCAAATGCCGCGTAGCTGAAGCTGACAAAAATGGATTGCCCGATGGAGTCTTTGATGCGGTGGAGATTGTCAGGTGCAGCGTTAATTCTCGGGGCGGCGAGTCTGTTTGCTCAGGCCGCGCCCCCAGCCGCGCCCGCGCCTTCATCCGCATCCCAGGTCTGGACAGCCCAAGTCTGGACCTGGGACAGCGTCAAAGACCGCTTCCATACGAACAACCCGACCCTGCTGGCAGGCTTTCTGAATATCGATGAACTCAAAGCCCAGGAAATCACCGCCAACCTTCGCCCCAATCCCGACTTCACCCTCTCCGCCGACGGAACCCAGATCGCTCCCAGCCACGGTGTTTGGCAGCCCTTTGCCGGCACTTTTATTTCGCCCGGCGTCAGCTATTTATTCGAACGCCGCAACAAGCGCGGCCTACGCTACGAAGTCGCCAAAGAAGGCACCGCCATCGGCGTGGCCCAGCAGAACGATTCCGAACGCAATCTCCTGTTCAATCTGCGCAGCGCTTTCGTCGGCGTCCTGCAGGCCAAGGCCGTATTAAAGCTGGCCCAGGACAACATCGACTACTACGACAAGATTCTGAAAATCAGCCGCGACCGCTACCAGGCCGGCGACATCGCCCAGATCGACCTCGACCGCCTAGAATTACAGCGCCTGCAATATGAATCCGACGTGCAAACCGCGCTGGTGAATCTCCGCACCACCAAAATTAATCTTCTCGCGCTGCTCAACGACCGCCGCCCCATCGACAGTTTCGATGTCGACGGCCCCTTCGATTTCGCCGAAGACACGCTTTCCCTCGACGACTATCGCAAGCAAGCGCTCGACGCCCGCCCCGACCTGCGCGCTGCCGTGCTGACGGTGCAGCAGGCCGAAAGCAGCTACAAGCTGGCCGAAGCCAACGGCTCCACTGATCCCACCATCGCCGTATGGTTCACCCACAATGGCTCCTTCAACAATCCGGACGCCCTGAACACCATCGGCGCCAGCGTCAGCATCCCCCTGCGCATCTTCGACACCAATCAGGGAGAGAAGCTGCGCACAAAGATCGACATCAAACGCAGCGAAAAGCTACGCGAAGCCGCCGAGACTCAGGTTTACAGCGACGTGGATTCCGCCTTCGCCACTCTCACCAGCAACATCACCCTGCTCAAGCCGTACAAGCGTCAATATCTTGAGCAAGCCGTCCGCGTCCGCGACACCATTCTTTTTTCCTACCAGCACGGCGGCGCGTCGTTACTGGACTTTCTGAGTGCGGAGAGCGATTACCGCACCGTGCAGCTCAGTTACGTGAATCTGGTCGGCGCCTATCTCACGGCGGCGGCGCAGCTGAACCTGTCGGTAGGCCGCGAGGTTATTCCATGAAGATTCATTTTCCATTTCGAACATGGTCCTCCATTCTCACGACCATGTTGTGTTCGATTCTGGCTCTACTGCTCGTCGCCTGCAACAGCGGCAAAGCCGACCCCAAAGCCGAGGCTCCGCCCAATGCCACCGTCGAGCCCGACCTCGACGCCAGCAACTTCAAAGTTGACCATGCCGACCAGTTCCCCTTGTTCACTGCCGTCGAGCATAAGGCAGTCCCCGCGCTGAACGTAACCGGCGTCGTCCAGCCCGACATCACCCGCGCCGTCCCTGTGATTTCCCTCGCCGCCGGGCGTGTCGTCGAACTCAAAGCCAGACTCGGCGACACAGTCGAGAAAGGCCAGATCCTACTGAGAGTTCGCAGCAACGACGTCTCCGGCGCTTACCAGACCTATCTCAAAGCCGAAAATGACGAGCGCCTGGCCCGCGTGCAACTCGACCGTGCCCAGACCCTCTACGACAAAGGCGCCATCGCCAAGAGCGCCCTCGAACAAGCCGAAGCCACCGAAGCCGACGCCAAAACCGACCTCAACGCCTCCACCGAGCAGTTGCACACTCTCGGCATCGACCAGGATCACCCCTCCGGCATCATCGACATCACCGCTCCCATCTCCGGAGTCATTACCGATCAGCAGATCACCAACGCGTCCGGGGTTCAAGGGCTGTCCGGTCCGAATCCTTTCACCATCTCCGATCTCAGCTACGTCTGGATCGTCTGCGATGTTTACGAAAATGACCTCGACGCCGTCCGCGTCGGCGACTTAGCCGATGTCCGTCTCAGCACCTATCCCAATCAGGTCTTCAAAGCCCGCGTCGATAACATTCTTCCCGTCCTCGATCCCGGTCTCCGCACCGCGAAAGTGCGTCTCGAAGTAAAGAATCCCGGCCAGATGCGCATCGGAATGTTCGTCACGGCCACGTTCTACGGCAAGCAACCGCAGCCGCGCTCCGCCATCCCCGCCAGTGCAATTCTGCATCTGCACGACCGCGAATGGGTTTATACCCCGCTCGGCAATGCCCGCTTCAAGCGCGTGGAAGTGGTCACCGGCGCCATGCTGCCCGGCAACCAGCAGGAAGTCGTTTCCGGCATCAAGCCCGGCGATCAAGTAGTCTCGAACGCCCTAGATTTGCAGAACACGGTGGAGCAATAAAGTTGATTGAAACCAGTCGCGCAAGCTTCTTCATACTTCCGGAGCAAAACACTGGCCACTGGCCACTGACAACTGACCACTGGATTCACCCATGATTCGCCGCGTCGTCGATTTCGCGCTCAACAATCGCCTGCTGATCCTCGGGCTGGCGCTCGTCTTGTTTGTCTGGGGCATCATCTCGTTCCACAACCTGCCCATCGAAGCCTATCCCGACGTCGCCGACAACTACGTCGAAATCATCACCCAATGGCCAGGAATTTCCGCCGAACAGATCGAGCAACAGGTCACCATTCCCCTCGAAACCGCCGTGGGCGGCGTCCCAGGAATCGTGCACCTGCGTTCTTTCTCTCTGTTCGGCTTGTCCGATCTAAAGCTCGTCTTCGAGGATGGAACCGACAACCGCTGGAACCGCGAACGCGTCCTGGAGCGTCTGACCCAGGTCACCCTCCCCCCCAACGTCGTTCCTCAGATGGGCACCGACTGGAGTCCCGTCGGCCAGATTTATTTCTTCACCCTCCACAGTACCAACCCCCAGTACGACGCCATGGAACTGAAGTCTCTCGAAGACTGGGTCGTCGAAAAAAATCTCAAATCTGTCCCCGATATCGTCGACGTCGCCAGCTTCGGCGGACCTACCCGCGAATATCAAGTCCGCGTCGATCCCAACAAACTGGTTTCCTACGGCCTGAGTCTCGCTCAGGTCGAGCAGCAACTCACCAACAATAACGCCAATGCCGGCGGCAGTTTCATCCAGGAGGGCCTGCAGGAAATCAACGTCCGCGAAGTCGGACAGGTCGATCACGTGCGCGACATCGAACAAACCGTCATCCTTACCAAGAATGGCACTCCCATCCGAGTGAAAGACATTGCCGTCGTTTCCCAAGGCCCCAAGATCCGCCTCGGCCAGTTCGCCCGCTCCTGCAGATATTGCCCCTACGGCCCCAATGGTGCCATCCAGCATGATGACGGCAAGATCATCGACAACGATGACGTAGTGTCGGGCATCGCCCTGTTGCGCAAAGGCGCCCCCGCCGACCCCGCTCTCAAAGCCCTCCACGACAAAATCGACGAAATGAACGATCACATCCTGCCTCCCGGAGTGAAGATCGTCCCTTTCATCGACCGCAGCACTCTGGTCCACTTCACCAGTCATACCGTGCTGCACAACTTGACGGAAGGCATGATCCTGGTCTCGATCATTCTTTTCATCTTCCTCGGCAACGTCCGCGGCGGCCTGATCGTTGCCGCCACCATTCCATTTTCTTTGTTGTTCGCATCCATCTGCCTCGACCTGAAGGGCGTTCCCGCGAATCTTCTCTCGCTCGGAGCCCTCGACTTCGGCATGGTCGTCGATGGCGCCGTGGTCATGATCGAAAACATCGTGCGCCACATGGGTTTCACCCACGGCACGCAAACCGCCACCGAACGCATCAGCGAAGCCACGCACGAAGTCCAGCGCCCCGTGTTCTACGCCATCGCCATCATCATCACCGCGTACCTGCCCATCTTCACGCTGCAGCGCGTGGAAGGCCGTTTATTTCAGCCCATGGCATGGACGGTCGCCTTCGCCCTGCTGGGCGCGCTGATCTTCTCCATCCTGATCGCTCCCGTGCTGGCCAGTTTCGCTTTCGCCAAAGGCGCGAAGGAATGGCATAACCCCGTAATGGAGTACTTGATCAAACAGTATCGCGTCGCCGTTCGTTGGGCGATTCGTCATCGTCCCATCACCGTCGGTGTGTGCCTGGTCGGAGTAGCCGTAGCGGTTTATCTTGGCTTCGGCGGCGCCATCGGCTCCGAATTTCTCCCCCACCTCGATGAAGGCGCTCTCTGGGTCCGCGGCACGCTCGCCCCCAGCACCGGACCCGACGAAGGCATCCGCGTCGCCAACCAGGCCCGCATCGTGCTCTGCTCGTTTCCCGAAGTTCCGCAGTGCACCAGCCAGGTCGGCCGTCCCGATGACGGCACTGACACCACCGGCTTTTTCAATACCGAATTCTTCGTCGATCTGAAACCCAAAGACCAGTGGCGTCCCGTCTTCCACGAAGACAAAGATGAACTGATCGCCGCCATGAATCGCGAACTCGAGCAAAATTCCCGGCGTCCTCTGGGGATTTTCCCAGCCCATTGAAGACAACATGGAAGAAGCCGTCAGCGGCGTCAAAGGCGAACTCGCCACCAAGGTCTACGGCACGGATCTGAAGGTTCTAGAAGATAAGGCCGACGAGATTACCGCAATCATGCGCCAAATCCCCGGCATCGAGGATCTCGGCGTCTTCCGCGTCCTCGGCCAGCCCAATCTCAACGTCACCGTCGATCGCGACGCCGCCGCCCGCTACCAGATCAACGTCGCCGACGTACAGGACGCGATTCAAACCGCCGTCGGCGGCAACGCCCTGACGCAAGTCCTGCAAGAAGAAGCCCGCTACGACCTCGTGCTGCGCTACCTCCCGCAATTCCGTGACACCCGCGAAGCCATCGAGAAAATTCGCCTGCTCTCTCCCACCGGCGAGCGCGTCTCTCTCTCCCAACTCTGCAAGATCGAAGTATCCGACGGCGCATCCGAAGTCTACCGCGAAGGCAACGAGCGCTACATCGCCATCAAATACAGCGTCCGCGGCCGCGACCTCGGCAGCACCGTCGAAGAGGCCATCAAGAATGTCCACGAAAAGGTGAAATTGCCCACCGGCTATCACCTGAAATGGGAGGGCGAATACGCCAGCCAGAAACGCGCCAACGCCCGCCTGCTGATCGTGCTCCCCATCACCATTCTCATCATCTTCATTATTCTTTATACGATGTTCAGTTCGTTCAAGTGGGCCATGCTGATCATGGCCAACATCGCCATCGCGCCCGTCGGCGGCCTGCTGGCCCTTCTGTTCACCGGCACCAACTTCAGCGTTTCGTCCGGTGTCGGATTCCTCGCACTGTTCGGCGTATCAGTGCAGACCGGCGTCATCATGCTCGAATACATCAATCAGTTGCGCGTGCGCCGCTACACCATCGAAGACGCCGCCGTCGAAGGCGCCGTCCTCCGCCTCCGCCCCATCATGATGACCATGCTGGTCGCCACCCTCGGCCTGCTCCCCGCCGCCACCTCCCACGCCATCGGCTCCGACTCGCAACGCCCCTTCGCCATCGTCATCGTCGGCGGCCTGGTCGCCGCCCTGCTCATGAGCGTCTTCCTATTACCCACACTCTACGTCTGGATCGCCACCGACCACGACGTCCTCCCCCACGCCGAAGGAGAATTCTCCGAAGGCGAACACGTCGACTAACAGCCATCTCTCGAATTGGTTTCGGGAAGGGCACGTCTCTTGATTTGGTTTCGGGAAGGGCACGACGTTCAGTCGTGCCGTCTAGGGCCTCTAAATCTGCGGGCTTCAGCCCCTGCGGGAACTGGCCTCGTACTCCTTGCCGTGGACAATTAGCCCGGCGCTTGAGCGCTCGGTAAAGTATGCAGGATTACAGAAGTCCCGGAGGGACGGCACAAAGCAATCAAGCAAGCGCGGAAATACCAAAGGGGTAGATCAGAAGCTAGAAGCTAGAAGCTAGAAGCTGATAGCTGATAGCTGATAGCTGATAGCTGCAAAAAAATAAGAGTTCCGAGGTGGTGTGGGGTCCATTCGTCTCGGCCAGTAGCTCGCGTTTGACCCTCGCTCGACCTGCTTTCGCCTGCTTCCCTTGCGGGCTGCTGCGCGCGATCTTCGCTTGGGCTCCGGGCTCACCGCCAACCGGATAAACCTACCCTACGCCTCGGAACTCTATCTTGCCTTCAACGTGTCTTCTTCGTTCTCCTCAACCAGCGCTTTGCTATAGACCCTTGCTCACCCTCCTTCCTAACCTTTCGATCAGGAAAGTGATTCCGCTCGAGCCCCGGACGCCGCACCAACCGGAAAAACTTAAGAAGCTGTCAAAGAACGATCTTGTTGTACTCCTTCTATTTTTTCCGTCAATCGAAAACTCGCCCATGTAACTATCTGTTTTTTCAATCGAGTGCAGCCCGTCCACAAGGGCATGACCGGATTTGGTGCAGACGCGCGATTCATTCCTCGTGGAAGCCGCATCAAATGCGGCGTTTCGCTTAATTCCTTTGAATATGATTCACCGCGTAGTGAAGTTCAGGTCTGCGATGGTCCTGTGAAAATCGCGCACTTCCCGCGCCTGGCACGGGATCGGAGGTGAGGACATTCATGTGGAGACAGCCGCCCCCGGCTGTCAGCCGAGCGCAGCTCGACTCTTTTCCTACCCGCCACTAGACCGTTTCTTCACCACCGCGGCTCCGCTCTTGCCTTTCTTGCCCTTCCCGCCCGCCACAATATCCGCGATCGTCGTATTTTCCAGAATCTTCGCGGCCGCGTCCCGCACCTCGAGAAACACCTCATACAGCGCGCGATGCTCCGCGTCTTTCGCAATCAGACTTCGCAACTGCTCCGCGTCACCCAGCGGCGCCAGCGGACCATCCACCAGCCGGATAATATCGCTCAGCGGAATCTCCGCCGGATCGCGTCTCAACTGGTAGCCACCACGCGCCCCCCGCACACTATCCACAATCCGCGCATTCTTCAGTTCCAGCAAAATCAGCTCCAGGAACTTCTCCGGCAGATCGCTCTCCGCCGCAATCTCCCGGATCTTGATCGCGCCCTGGTCGTGCCGTCGGGCCAGCGTCATCATGGCCTGCAGCGCGTACAACCCTTTTTGCGAGATCTTCAATTAAGCGAACCCTCCGAGCCCCGCCCTGATTGTGCCCCATTTCGCGCCTCTTGCCTAGCAACTTTACGGTGAACGCGCAAGGCAGTGCCTGCGGATAGAAGAACTTGGGACTTGGGACTTGGAACTTGGGACTTTCACAAATGGGTTTGGGAAGGGCACGGCTTCAGCCGTGCCACTTGAAGGAAAATAGATCGAGCTTTAGCGCCTGAGGTCCGCTAGCTCTGCTCCCCGAGAATGATCATCCGCCGCAGCCACCGGGACGCTCGACAAACACCGCTCATACGCGTCATACATGCCCTCAAAAATCCGATCCCAGGAAGTTTCCAGAGCCTGCTGCCGCGCCGCAACCCGCATCGCGGAATGTATTTTCGTCTGCTCCATTAATTTCGCCGTGTAGCTCACGAACTCCTCGAACTCGCGCGCCACGTATCCCGAACTCCCGTGCCGCACCGTATACTGCGGCCCTCCGCGATCGGTCACCACCACCGGCACTCCCGAAGCAAACGCCTCCAACACCACCAGCCCAAACGTGTCGGTCTCCGAAGGAAACGCCAGCAGATCGAAGTTTGCGAATTCTCGCGACAGCTCCGTCCCCCTCAGCACGCCCGTAAACTCAACCTGCTGCATATTCTTCCGCAGCCACTCCTGTTCCGCGCCTTCCCCGACCACCACGATACGAAAATTTTGCAAGCCGCGCTCCAGCAAGGCCTGTTCCAGCCGCGCCAGAACGCGCACGCTCTTCTCCGATGTGAGCCGTCCCACATAACCGATGCGGAATTGCCCGTCCTTCCGCTCGCGAAATTCCGGACTAAACACCGCCGTATCCACCGCGTGCGACATCAGATAGCAAGGTTTGTCGGTCGCCGATTCCAGCACTCGAATCATTTCCGGGTTGGGCGCAAACAGCACTCGCGGAATTTTGTAAAACCGCGCCGACGCGCGAAAACTCAGCCGCTCAGTCACGTCCGCAATCTTCTCAGCAACCGCGTCCGGAAGAAACGACACCGCCGCCGCCATGCGCCTGCGAGCGAATTGATGAATATTGGTTTGCCACGTTGCCGCCAGCGGAATCTTCAGCTTGTAAGCAACATACGCTCCCAGCGTGCCCACATCGCTCGGTCCCGTGATCTGCACCACATCCGGACGGAAATCTCGCAGCAACGGTTCCAGCTTTCGGTAGTGCCTCAGGAAGAGCAGATCATAGTCGTGCGCCCGGTCGAGCGGAAACTTCACCGGACCGCGCCGCAACTGTACTCGCGTAACGGGCCCAGCCGTCGTGACCTCGACCTCATCCTGCGGCCCCGCATGCACCATGAGGAACGGCACCTCTTGGCGTCGGGCATAGGCTTCGAAGTGCCGGCTGGTTTGGGCCACGCCGTCCACTTCATGGTAAACGCAGGGAAAAAATGCGACTCGCAGGCTTTCCTTCTTCACAACAGCGCCTCAGACTTCACGACAACGCCTCGGACGAAATCGCCTCTTCCGCCGAAATAGCGGAAATAAGGTCCGGTGCCAAAATAGTTTCAGGCTCAATCTCTCGCCGCGATTCCGAAACCTCGGCCCGAAACATCCGCCGCATCGCCCCTTGCACAACCGCATTCTCCAGCAAGCGGATGCTCGACAAGATTCTCTCCAGAAACGCCGGCGGAGTCTTCCACAGCGAGGAAAGTGGCCGGTCCAAACCGCCATTCGCATCCGGATGAAACACTCGCTCGTCCCAGCGTTGCGATCCGACCGGATATTCCGGATAGTTCCGTATCACATCAAGCAGCGTCCGCGTCGTGCGGATGCTCACCGGTTCGGAGTATTGCGGCATCAGCAACACATGGCTGCGCCGTTCCCGACGGATCTCATCCACGAACTCGCGAAACGTCTCGGCGCCAGTCAGATTGAGCGCCCCGCTGGCCGCGCACCCGTGCCGGTCTCCGCCCGAAACCAACGGGCGATCCCATTGCTCGGCCAGTTGCGCCACTCGCTTGTTTTCCCGAGTACTGCGCGTCGCGTTGATCTCGAACGCGTGCAGGAATTCGATGGCGCAGCTCAGGAATTTCTCGAGAACCTGGCCGTCCCGGTGCACCCCCACGCATGTCTGCGTCCACAGCGGATGATTGAACACCACCAGCACGCCAGGAAATGCGCTCAGCATCGCCAGCAGTTCGCACAGCATCTTTTCATTCGGGTTCCGCGTATACGCGGCCAGGTCGTCCATGATGGCGTGTGCCTGGCTACTCGGCAGATTGTGCACGCCGAGATGAAAAATAGTTCCCTCGAACGGCACGCTCCACTCCAGCGAGATCGGCATCCCCGCCGTTTCCCGCTCCCTCCGCAACAATAGCGGCGCTTCAATGTTGTCGTGGTCGGTGAGCGAGACCAGGCTCTTCAACCCCAGCGTGTTCTCGATCTGATTCTTTTCCGTCTCGTAGGCCAGTTGCGGAGTCAGCGGAGGAGTCCAATAAGCCCGCGAGAAATCTATGGGGAACCTGGCTTTGTCGCACTGTTTTCGCAGAGCTCCATGCAGCATCGGACCCTTGCGGGCCAACTCCGGTATGAACTGCAGGCTTTCCTTGGAATGGTTCGTGTGACCGTGAAGCGAAACCCCGGCACGCGTATTCCGGCCAAGATCCGGTGCATGCCAGAAGCAAGAAAGTTTTGTTTCGGCCATTCTAAATCTGTCTTGAGCTAGGGAACTTTTGATTCTAGCTTAGGACTGCTCCCTTACGCGATGAATTACTTTCAGCGAACTGTACCCAGTAAGGTTAGATGCACAGTAAGTCGCTCTTAGAGTTGAAACCCAACCACTCCCACTTACTCTCGTCACTAAGTTAATTGTCATCCTAAGCCAGCGTTTTTTTGCGACGGTATATGCGACGGTATGTGCCTAATAATCTTGCGTTTGGCGCGCCTCCCGATCCTGACTCGCTACTCCCCAATTACGGTCGTAACTCCTTCGCACCATTCTTTGTGCTATACTTTACTTGACGCTTTTTCCACGGTTTGCTCGTGACGCGGTGGTCCCTCGTTGGATCAGATTCATCTCCGCCTTTCCTGCCCGCCGTTTAGTTCCAGCGTGAATTCAAATCAAGATGAGCGGCGTGAAAGCTTCACTGATGCATTCGTGTATCGACGTGTATACCCTCAGGCCCCTCCAGAAAGAAACAAACTAGAATGACCACATTTACAGAACTGCCCTTATCTGCTGCCCTGCAGCAGAAGCTCGCGGCAGCTGAATTCATCACCTTAACCCCGATCCAGGAGCGCGCGATCCAGCCCGCTCTCGAAGGAAAAGATGTCATCGGCACCGCCCAGACCGGCACTGGCAAGACCCTCGCTTTTCTGATCCCGGTGATCGAAATGCTGCGCAAAGAGCCCTCGGCCCACGCCACTGCTCTGGTCCTGTTGCCTACCCGTGAACTCGCCATGCAGGTCCACGAAGTGTATGAGAGCCTGCGCAGCAAGGGCATGCCCCAGGCCTCCCTCGTCATCGGCGGCGTATCCGAAAAAGCTCAGATCCAGGGTCTGCGCGCCGGTTCGTCGCTCATCATCGCCACTCCCGGCCGTTTACAAGACCTAACCGACCGCCGCTTCGCCGACCTGCGTCACATCAAGATGCTCGTCCTCGACGAAGCCGACCGCATGCTCGACATGGGCTTCCTCCCGGCCATCCGCCGCATTCTCGCGCTCTTGCCCAAGACCCGTCAGACTCTATGTTTCTCCGCGACCCTCGAAGCATCCGTCGCCGGACTCGTGCACGAATATATGCGCGACCCCGTCCGCGTCGCACTCGGCTCGGTTCTGAAGCCAGCCGAAAGCGTCGAACTGAAAGCCTACGAAGTTCGTCCCGGTGAAAAGCTCGATGTTCTTCGCCAGCTTCTCTACGGAGAAAAAGGTCAGACCCTCATCTTCACGCGCACCAAGCGCGGCGCCCAGCGCCTCGCCCAGGAACTGGCCCGCGACGGCTTCACCGCCACTATGATTCACGGCGATCGCTCGCAGTCCCAGCGCAACGGCGCGCTCAGCGGATTTCAGGAAGGCCGTTTCCAGGTGCTGGTCGCAACCGACATCGCTTCTCGCGGCCTGCATTGTGACGACGTCGCCCACGTCATCAACTACGACCTGCCCAAAATGGCAGAAGACTTCATCCATCGCGTCGGCCGCACCGGACGTGCCGGCTCCACCGGACGCGCTACCACGCTGGCCGCCGGAGTCGAAGTGGTCGAACTCCGCAACATCGAGCGCACTCTCAAGCTCCGCATCGAGCGCATGCAGATGGACCCCTCCGGCGCACCTCAGCCCCGCCGTCACATCCAGAACACCCTGGCTTCCCGCACCCTAACCAAGCTGCCCGGCGAAGTCTTCGTCTAGTAGTTTTCCACGACAAATGAAAGTGGACGCCCCACCCTTGTCGCACATTCTGCGACAGGGTGGGGTTCTTGATCTTCAGACTCTTCGACCCTAGGACTCCAAGACTCAACCGTCCAAGCCCAAACAAAAAAATTGCCGGAGCTCGAAAGCTCCGGCAATCTCCCAACCCCAAACTTTCTAATGCCCAATCTTCCCGCTAGGCAGAAACACTTCCGCCGGACCCGGCTCATCCTCATCCCCGATGCGGAATAGCGCCGCCTGCGCTTCGGCGAGCTCCCGCAATTCCTGCATCTCGTCGACGACGACGCCGTCCTCCGGCTTATTCTCTTTACGCTGTACTCGGCGCTCGGCCTTGTCGCGCTGTTTCTGTTGCCGCGTCTGTTCCTTCTGGCGTTTAGTAAATGTGGATCGTCCTCGTGGCATTCACAATTCCTCCTGGTTCTTATTGCTTAGGTCTTTGACTACTTGCGGATTACTTGCAGCGCCGGTTCTTCCAGCGATGTTCCGCTACCGGCCTGCAACATCCGGCCTTCCCCAACCTAACTTTACGAATCGAACTTCACCGATCGAACTTTATCGAACGAACTTTATCTATCCACGAACTCACAAAACTACCAGCGCGGCTCACGCGGCTGCCGTGCATGCCCTTGATAATCGTCGCGCCCGCGTCCGCCGCCACCACCACCGCCGCCGCCAAATTTCTTCCCACCACCGCCGCCCCCACCACTTCTCGGACGATCCGTCTTAGGCTGCGCTTCGTTGATCTTCAACGCGCGTCCGCCCAGCTCCGTTCCGTTCAACGCCGCGATCGCCTTATCGGCCTCGGCAGGATTCGTCATTTCCACGAACCCGAAACCCCGCGCCCGCCCCGTCTCCCGGTCGGTCACAATGCTGACTTTTTCCACCGCACCGTGAGCCTCAAAAACGGTTCGTAACTCCGACTCGGTTGTGCTGTGGGGCAAATTACCTACGTAAAGGTTCTTCATTGCAATTCCTCTCTGAGTAAATCGTCTAAAGTCCGGGTTTCTAAAGGCCGAGTTTCCGGGCTCCCGTTTAAAGTCCCGTTTAAAGTGCCGCGCTCCGAAGCGCTGCTTTCCAAATTCTTGGACTCAGCCGCAGCTCGCTTAGACTCCCTGGTTTCGAGATCCCGCGGCGGCATCGGCCGCTCCTGCGTTGCTCTTGAGCGCGCATGAGACAGCGATCGCACCGCGGAAATTCGCCGCGAAGCCTCCAGAATCCCCCACCGCTGCGACGCTCCGGGAAGCACGACCGCCAAGGCTGCCCTGACGTCATCCCTTACACTCTGATCGCCGCTGCTCTTCACCGCCAGCGGCACTCCGTCGGCCTTCGGTATGTCGGCCAGATAACCCGGCTTCCCCACCAGAAACGAAATCTGCTGCGGCGGCGACGCCCGGCGCATGTCGTCGCAAAATTTGTCCCGGTGCCCCAACCCGCTTTCCATGTCAATCAGCACCAGGCTGTAAAGATCCGCGCGCCACCACGACCGCGCCTCGCTGACGTCGGCCGCGCAATCCACTTCCATGCCCAACTTCCTCATCGACTCCGCGCGCCGGTCGCGCATCGTCGCCGAAGTGTCCAACAGCAAGACCCGTTTATTTTTCAGCCGGCTGAGCGGCGCGGAGACCGGTAACCCCAGGGACGGTGTACTCATTCCGCCACCGGCTTCGGCCCAGATCCCGCAGCCACCGCCGGTTTCGCTTGCGATTCGGCAGCCTTGAACAGCTTGCGATTGCGCATCCGTTTCGCAGCATTCTGCCGCCGTACTCGGTTATACCTCGACTTGTCGCCGTTAATTCTGGACATCGTGCACTCCTGTCATTCGGGCAAATTCGGAAGCAGCTACGGGAAATGATTTCGTTACTGGTGAACTATCGTGGAACTGCTAGCGAACGCGATCGCAACCATTCGTGCGAACGCATGTGCGGAAACGCTCTCTCGCTCTCTCAATCGCGAAGGCGCAAATTGGGCCAGCCCTAAAATTACCCAGTCTTCGAGGTTAAGTCTCTCAAGTATACGCTGTTTGCTCTAATCCTGCCGTGTGCATATAAGCGCCTGTAAGCGCCCGTAAGCGGACGACCGTTAGCCTGGCGCATTAAGTCCGACAGCCGTGCTGAATTCCCGCTTGCTAATCCCGTAGTTTGCGGATATTATGGACTTGTACGTTAGTCCGAGTCGGACAGAGCAGTTCTTGCCTCAACAGCCAGTAACCGCCAGCAGTACCTCCGAATCTCTCCAGCGTAAAATTGATCAAACAAAGGAACACCTAACACCATGGCAGAACAAGGAACAGTGAAGTGGTTTAACGACGCCAAAGGCTACGGCTTCATCAGCCGCCAGTCCGGCGAAGACGTTTTCGTGCATTTCTCGGCGATTCAAGCAGGCGGCTTCCGTAGCCTGCAAGAGGGCCAAACCGTGCAGTTCGACGTGACCAAGGGCCCCAAGGGCTGGCAAGCTGAGAACGTCCAGCCGCTGTAGACCATCCCCTTATTGCAAAAAGGCGATCTCCAACCAGAGATCGCCTTTTTCACGTCTTGATGAAATCCCCCCCCCGCCTTGTCATCCCGACCGAAGCCGGAGCGCCAGCGACGGCGTAGTGGAGGGACCTGCTGTTTCCCGCCGCGAAAATTGCCGATTGCAATCTTTTAAGCTTGGTGCCATCGAAGGGACTCGAACCCCCACACCCTTGCGAGTACATGGACCTGAACCATGCGCGTCTGCCAATTCCGCCACGATGGCAATTGAATCTACATAGCAGCGGCGACCAACTTCAGTCGCCGTGTCAGGAAGACCTACGCTTCTATTCTACAGACACGACGCTAAGTGTCAAACGCTCCTCCGGAACAAAATCCGAGCTGAGAATCTGCCGCTGAATCATGTTGTCGCGACCCAACCCGCAGAGTATATTGTCCCCTCGCTAAGCGGTTCGGTAACCGCCGAGTCTATCGGAGGCCGAAATGGATTCTCCCGACAAAAAATTATATTCGCGCCGCGAGGTACTGAGCGGAGCGGCAACGCTTGCCGGCGCTGCATTTCTGCCGTCCTTCCTTCCCAAGGAAGTGGCGCGGCTGGCCCTAGCCGGACACGGGGCGCAGACCGGCACAGCTCCGTCAGATCCTTTGGCGGCGATCCGCGCGACGTTTGGGGCGATTCCGATTCAGTCTCAGAAGCTGAGCGATAACCTGACGTTGCTCTCAGGTCCCGGTGGAAATGTGGCTGTGCTCAGCGGCCGCGACGGAAAATTAGTTGTCGACACCTTCGTCGCTCCTGCCTGGCCCAAGCTGAGAGACGCACTGAACGCGCTGGGCAATGAGCCCGTCAAGACCGTCGTGAACACCCACTGGCATTACGACCACACCGACAACAACGCTCCCCTGCACGAATCCGGCGCCACGGTGATAGCTCATGAAAATTCGAAAACACGCATGTCCGAAACTCACGAACTCGCGGTGTTGGGGCTGAAGATTCCACCGTCCCCCGCAGGGGCCTTGCCACAGCAGACGTTCAAGGACACCCTCAAGCTCGCAGCCAATGGCGAAACCCTCAATCTTGCTCACTTTCCACCGGCGCATACTGACACCGATATCTACGTGCACTTCGAGAAGGCGGACGTACTGCATGCCGGTGACTGCTTTTTCAATGGCATCTACCCCTACATCGATGCCGGCACTGGTGGCAAGATCGGCGGGATGATCGCCGCCAATGAAAAGCTATTGTCTCTAGCGGGGCGGAACACGAAAATTATCCCGGGTCATGGTCTGCTGGGGAATAAGAACGACGTGGAGAAGTTCCGCGACATGCTGGTCACAGCACGGGACCGGGTGCAGAAAATAAAATCTTCGGGAAAGACCATAGAAGAAGCGGTGGCGGCCAAGCCCTTCACCGACCTCGATCCGGTCTGGGGCAAGGGGCATTTCAACGGGGACGCCTTCACCCAGATCGTCTACCTCGCTCTCTAGCTTCGATTGTGAAGTTCGCTCGTGAAGATCGCTCGTGCGGGGTGCCCCTCGCTGATATGACACGGGTCGCGTCCTACTCCAGCTTCGCCGTCATCGTAATCTTCGCATTCAGCACCTTCGACACCGGACATCCCTTCTCCGCCGCCTCCGCATACTTCTGAAACGTCGCCGCATCCGCCCCCGGCACTTTCCCCACCACATCAATGTGGCTCTCGGTAATCGTCCACCCCGAATCCAGTTTCTCCATGGTCAGCGTGATACTCGTCGAAATGCTCTCCGGCGTCAAAGGAGGAGTCGCCCCGCCCAGCTGCGCCGATAGCGCCATCGAAAAACATCCCGCATGCGCCGCCGCAATCAGTTCTTCGGGATTCGTCCCCGCCCCGTTTTCAAATCGCGACGCAAACGAATACTGCGTATTGTTCAGCGCTCCGCCCGGAGCCGAAATCGTTCCCTTGCCATCCTTCAATCCGCCCTTCCAAACCGCGCTAGCCTTGCGTTGCATAGTCGTCTCCTAAATTATGATTTCCAACTCGCCCCAATTGTAGACGGAATCGGCCAGACCTGTCAGGAGACGAGAGAGAGGATTGCGCGCGGGAACAAGGCCTGACGTTGATCTTACTGGCAACTGGCCACTAACCACTGGCAACTGCACTTCAATAAAAGTCCGAGCAGCTCAAATAAAACCCACACTGAGGACACTTCAATTTACACCGGCTCTCCCGCAGTTTCGCCGAGCAGTTCGGACAATATTGCCCTGGGTCGACCTGAACACGATCAGCCTGAATTCGGTCAGCCTGAATTCGATCGCCCTGAATTGGATCCGCTAACTTCACTCCCGCCCCATGCCCGCGTTCACTCCCGGCGGGCATCGCAATTGGTTCCTGGCTCATGGCCAACGACCGTAATCCTTGATCCCGGCCTCCGCAAGTGCAGAATTCGATTCTCTGCGTGGCCAAACTCAGATCGGCCGCACCTCACGCCGCCCGGTCGCTAACCGCCATCGGCGTCCGGCTCCAGCAGTCGGCTACCAGCCGCCACGCTCCCAGCCGCCGCCACACCTTCACATATTTCCCGCGTTCGGGCACGGCAGTTCCATCCACCTTCCGCACCACTACGGAGAAGCGTCCAATCTCCATCGCCATATCGCCGGAATGCTCCACGCGGGTAGTCTCCAGCCGCAGATCGCCATAGCCCGCGTCACTCAACTGCCGCAGTAAGCGCTCCACTGCCTTCTGCCCGTTCGCCCCCTCATAGTGTGGCGCCATCAGCACGCCGTCGGTCGCGAACAAACCGGCAGCCTGATCATAGTTTCCTGTATTGAAGGACATTGCGAAATCTTGCGTCAGGTCGCGGAGTTGGGACTCCACGTCACGGAACGGACGAGAGTCCGCCTCGGAACTCGAATAAGGCCGGTACATCTACAACCTCCTGGGGGAAGGCACGCGGAAGACTCACCACGGCCAGTAGGCGAGTCCACCGAAAAGCCCGCCCATTCTAGCGCAAAACTAAGGGGTGCAAAGAGAAAAGTTTTCGTCTCCAGACATTCAGGAAACGAATTCAAGAATTTGGATTGGGGATTAGCTTGGGGAATAAGCCTAGGGAATAAGAAAGAAAAAATCGTTTTGGCAATTATCTCTAGACAGAACTAAGGGGCCGCAGCGCCCGCAACCCACCACTCGAGTCGCCGCCCGCCGACTTCACCGGAAGCTTCGAAGGTTCGACCATCAGATCCGGGCTTTCACGCTCGGCGATTTGCCGCTTCACGCGATCCATCAGCAACACAAGTTTCTTCGACTCGTGGTCTCTCTCAGCCTGCTTGCACATCTTCTGGAAATCGTGGGGAGCGTAGGTTACGCGGTTCGTCATGGGGGAGTCGATCCTCAGGCTGATCCTTATACGAGGAGAAGGCATAGCCTACCCTATCCTCCGCGACTTGCCAAGCCCCTGTAGCTTATACCTGACTCTGGGTCAAATCACTACAGTAAAGCATTGAAAAACCAGCCCTCCGCAAGTCTTCGAACCTTTCGGTCGCCTGGCGCCTGCAGCCCCGCGATAAAACCTTTTCTTTCAATGGGGCCGAGCCCCTCAGGTACATGACCTTAGTGACGTTGAGCTGGTGACCCCTTTCGACGAAAATCACTGCAAGGCCGGTTCCGCCTTGCTGGAGAAAGCGTGTGTTCCACCGTCGAACTTTAAGTTTCTGTCTATTTCTCGCGGCCAGCGTCTCAACGGCTGCCGCGCGCGATCTCGCGCTCGTCGCCAACAAGTCCAACTCCGTATCCGCCCTGGCTTTGCCCGATCTGGTCAAGGTCTGCAAAGGCCAAACGAACCGCTGGCCCGACGGAAAATCCGTCACTTTTGTCATGCGCAACCCCGGCTCTCCGGAAATGAAGTTGTTTCTCGAAAAGGTATACGAACTGTCGGAAGCGAATGTGAAGGAGATTATCGCCTCCGCCAATCAGGGCCGCGCCGGCCATCCCGCCATCATGATCGCCGACTCCGACGAAGATCTGGTCAACAAGGTCGCAGCCATCCCCGGCGCCGTCGGCGTCGTCGATGTCTACGCCATTAACAGCAGCGTGGCCGTGGTCAAGGTCGCCGGCAAGCTCCCACTCGAGCCCGGCTACCTCCTGCACGGCAACTAACAATTGGCGATTAAACGATTGGCGACCAGCGGATTACGAGTAAATGAGTTGAGTGAATGCGTTCCAGCAATAAGTTGGGTGAACGAGTGAATGCGTGATGCGGAATGAGTAAAGAAAAAAAAGCCCTAGCCGCCGCCGCCGGAGCCTCCGACTCCGGATCCGGCACCCGCGTGCCCGCCAATGCCCCGGCCGCCAAAGTCACATTCACTCGCCGCTTTCCCCGCTTCACTCTCGACGTCCGCCTGCAGGTCAAAATGTTTCAAGCCGGCGAGTTCCGTAGCTGCTGGGGACGCTCCACCGAAATGGGTCAGGACGGCATCGGCGCCACTCTCACCGGCAGCCTCGAACCCGGCGAAATCGTCACCCTCGAAATCCCTCTACCCCTCACCACCTATCCCATTAAAGTCCGCGCCATCGTCCGCTACCGTCAGGGACTTCGCTACGGATTCGAATTCCTCACCCTCAACGACGGCCAGCGCGACACCATCCTCCGCGTCTGCGAGTACCTGGCCACCAAAGCCTAGCCGCGAGGCATCACTGCAAATACCTTAGAAGGCCTGTCATTAGAAGGCTTGTCATTCCGAGCGAAGCCGAGGAACCTGCTTTCCTCGCTGGTGCCGCGAACCCCGACCAACCTCACCCGCGTTATAATGGCGTCATTCAACTTGCATCGAAAAGTAACGTCCCGTCATCTCAACCTCTGGAGGACCTAATCATGGCTCACGAACTACCGCCATTACCCTACGCTTACGACGCACTCGAACCCGTCATCGATAAGCAGACGATGACCCTTCACCACGACATGCACCACGCCGCCTACGTGAAGAATCTAAACGCCGCCCTCGAGAAGCATCCCGAGCTCGCCGGCAAGTCCGCCGAAGATTTAATCCGCGACCTCAACGCCATCCCCGAAGACATCCGCGGCGCCGTCCGCAACAATGGCGGAGGCCACGTCAACCACACCATGTTCTGGAAAATCATGAAGCCCCAGGGCGGAGGCGATCCCACCGGCCCCATCGCCGAGGCGATCACCAAGACCTTCGGCAGCTTCAAAGATTTCCAAGCCAAATTCAACGACGCCGGCGTAAAACAATTCGGCAGCGGATGGGTCTGGCTGGCCAGCAAAGGCGGTGACGACCTTCACATTATGTCCACGCCCAATCAAGACAGTCCAATCAGCGTGGGCCACTACCCCATCTTCGGCAACGACGTCTGGGAGCACGCCTACTACCTGAAATACAACAACCGCCGTCCCGAATATTTAGCCGCCTGGTGGAACGCCATCAACTGGGACGAAATCAATAAACGCTACGCCACCTTCAAAGCCGGCAAATCCGCAGCCGAGCCAGCCCTGGCCCACCGCTAGAAAGACTGCAACAGAAACACGTAGCCCCGGACGCATTCGTCCGGGGCCACTTTTTGTACCGTAAGCGATCTAAGCAGCCGATTTAGCGTACTGCGCCGGCTGCTGCTCGAACTTCTTCTTGCAGTCCTCCGAACAGAGGGTGTACTTCTTCCCGCCGTACTGGGTTTGATATCGCGCATTATTTTCGTCAACGTTCATTCCGCAAACAGGATCTTTTGTCATAGTTTCCACTCCCGTTATGAATTTATTTACTCAAAGACGAGTGGCGCGCCTATGGATGATTGTCGCCCCATCCAGGTCAACTTCCGCTCAGGTAGTTCCTGTAGCCAGGCGCAATTGCCGGAACCACCTCGCCACAACAAACGTACAATCCCACAGATCATGCCTCTGCCGCGCCGTGCCCGTTATCACTCTTAGCCCTAACTCCTCTACCTGGCCCTCTGCACCATCGGTGGCATCTACCTCGCCGACGGTACACTGCATCCCGCCCGCCGCCCATTCGCCGAAAACGAATTGCCTTAGTCCGCGACTCCACGCGCGCGCTGGACGCCGACCTCGCCGACGCCTCCATCATCACTCCCGACCACGCCACGCTCCGTGCCTGGATCATCCGTCCCCATCACCCCAATGGCGACGCCGCCCTCCTCCTTCACGGCCTCGGCGACAACCGCCTCGGCATGACCGGATACGCCCAACTCCTCCTCGCCCACGGATTCACCGTTCTCCTCCCCGACGCCCGCGCCCACGGCGCCAGCGATGGCCCAATCGCCACCTACGGCCTCCTTGAACGCAACGACATTCACCAATGGTTCGATTTTTTGCAAGCCCAAGCTCTGCAACCAGGGCCGTCCACCTGCATCTTCGCTCTCGGCGAATCCATGGGCGCCGCACAACTCCTCCAGTCCCTCGACACCCACCCGCACTTCTGCGCCGTCGTCGCCGAATCCTCTTTCGCCAATTTTCGCGAGATCGCCTATGACCGCATGGGACAGCCCTTCCACCTCGGACCCTGGGTGGGACGCACCATCCTGCGCCCACTAGTCGAAATCGCCTTCCTCCGAGCCCGACTGAAATACGAACTTAACATGAACGAAATTTCGCCCGAAGATTCCGTTGCCGCAACCAAAATCCCAGTTCTTCTGATTCACGGCGAAATCGACAGCAACATTCCGGTCCGCCATTCGGAAATCATCCACGCCCGTAATCCCAACGCCGAACTCTGGGAAGTCCTCTACGCCGACCATTGCGGCGCTTCCAGCACCGCCCCGCAAGAATTTGCACGTCGTCTCCTGGCCTGGTTTGTTCCCCACTAACCTCCTCTGTGTCCTCCGTGTCCTCTGTGGTTCAAGGTCTTCCTCCTTTCTGCATTTCCTGTGCACGCCCTGTGGACATCGCTCACGCTCACCACACTCGCTTTCCCCCGCACCGCGCCCTTCCCGCGAAAACAGCGCCATCCAATGCTCGCACGAGTTCTCTCGCACTCGCTCACGTTCACTCCCTTCACTCCGCGAAAATCCGCCTCCACTTTTTTCCTCAATTGCACCAAAAATACTGAATTGACCCGCGCCCATTTCGCTCGTACAGTCACTCTCGGTCTCACGAAAAATTCGAATCCTTTCCAGCCTCCCAGGGTTGGGATCGCATTCAACGATTAGCATTCGACGATTCGACATTCAACGATTCAACATTCAACGATCAGTATTCAAAGATCGATTCAACCATCACGCAGCAGCAACACGCTCCCGGGTCAGCGCGCCATGAAACCACTGGAATGGAAGACGTACCGCACACGCTTCTTGATCAAAGCCAAACAACTCAGTTCCGCTCTCAGCTTCGTCGACCACCTCGGCCGCCAGCACTGCGGACGCAAAGGCGACTACCTCGTCGAATCCTCCGACGGCGTCCTCAGCATCGCCCCGCGCCGCATCTTCGAGGACATCTACGTTCCCATGCCCCTGTCCACCGAATCCACCGGCAACGAATCCAGCCATAACGAACCAACGCCGAACCGCCTGATCTTCGAGCCTCTGGAAATCGAAGAGGTCAAACTCGGCAAACCACCGCGCTCCACTCAACGACGCCAGCACGATTTCAGCCCCCTGCCAGACCATGCTCATCCAGGTGAAGCCCGCACCGACGAGCCCGCCCGCGTCCGACGCAAGCTTCCGCAACCCTATCGCGTGCGCCCCTCGTCCTCCGGCTTTCGTCTGATGTGAGCGCGACTTCGTCTGTGGTGCCGGGTCCCGGAGGGACCCCCGAAAATAGCCCAGCGCTTCCAGCGCTGGGTACGCCGAGAGCATTGGAAAATCGTCCCGGAGGGACGACTGAAAAACCCGCCACAGCCGTCCCAAAAGGGGAACCTTTGACCACGCTCCACCCATCCCAACCCGCCCTCCCTTTTCCACAATGTGGAAAATCAGGCCTTAACCCCGCACCAAGCCCGTCATTGCTAGGGATACAACCTGTAGTGTTTCCTACTTGACAGGCACAATCTGCGGGAGTAACTTTGCAAATCCAAGGACGAATTTTCCGCCTCACGGGAATGGGGCGGAAACGCAAGCAGTCCAGAAAACCATGCGGCAAGGCTCCCAGCCAGAGGTGACTCGGCGCCCTCCGCAGGCAACAAGGTTCAGGCGCCCGGGCTTCCAGATCCGTAAGCCCGGCGCCCCAAACCTTAACTCGAATGCAGTTTCAACCTTCAGGTCGTTCCGCAGCCGGAGTCAAACTCCGAACCCCGGAAGCCCGAAGCCGATCAGAATAAAGTGCGGTGACCGTTCCCCGACCCTCCCCCGGGGAACAACATTTCACGGCAGCAGGATCCGGCAACAGATTTAGGAGCTAGTAATGGAAGGCCTAACTCGTCTCGTCACAGAGTCGCTAGCGCGCCACGGCTTCGATCGTCCCCTGGACTATCGCCGCCTCCACTGGTCGCGCTGGTTCCGCTGCGACTCCCATCACAGCCTCCTGATCGTCCCCAGCAAGCCCGGCGTCTTCGCCGTAGCCGAAGAAATCATGGATCTGGGGTCAAAGGTGGATTTAGGGTCAAAGGTGGATCTGGGGTCAAAGGTGGATTTGGGGTCAAAGGTGGATCTGGGGTCAAAGGTGGATCTGGGGTCAAAGGCGGATCTGGGGTCAAAGGTGGATCTGGGGTCAAAGGTGGATTTGGGGTCAAAGGTGGATTTGGGGTCAAAGGTGGATTTGGGGTCAAAGGTGGAAGAGCGGCGCTTTAGCGCCGCGTCACGCGACCTTTCTATTGCGGCTTTAGCCGCTGAGACAATCGCCTCGGAAGCCTCAAGCCCGAAGCCCGAAGCCGCAAAACGCATGCTCGCCGTAACCCAATTCTTCGAAGACGACGACATGGCCTTCGTCCTCGACCGCATGCTCTCGCGCCATAACGTAATGAGCTCGCGCCTAACCTCCGGCCGCTACTTCGTCCGCTTCGTCGTCGTCGAAGACCAGACCCAGCGCCGCAGCATCTGCGCCGCTCTAAATCAATGGGTCGCCAGCGCCGCCGAAAAAGCCACCGGCATCGGCTCCCACTTCGCCACCTCCCTCGAGCTAACCCCCGCCACGGAATACATCCCCGCAGCCGACGATGCTCAAGGCACCCTGTTCGATAATGTGGGGCGGACACCCCTGTCCGCCAACACCGACACCGTCACAACCCATCCCCCAGCAGCGTCCCCGCAGCTAGACTCCGGAGCCGCCACCAACATTCACTGTCCAACCCCACTCCCCTCCGGCTTCTAGCCGAAGGCGCGCCCAAAAAGCGCAATGTGGAAGAGCGGCGCTTTAGCGCCGCGTCAAGCGATTCGTATCAGGGCACGGCTTCAGCCGTGCCGTAAAGGCAGGAAATTTGAACTGCGGCTTTAGCCGCTGAGGCAGGCGCCAAAGGGACGAACGATTTTTGACACACCCAAGCACCACCCGATTCCCCCGCCCGCTGGCCGGACGCCTGAATCGGCGCAACACGCATAGAATCTAATAACTGGAGAGCCCCATGGCAGAATTGAAGCTTGTAACCGAATCCGTCGCCCCGTCCATCCCCGCCCCCGCCGTTCCTAATAAGAAGTCTTCCTCGGGCCTCTCCTTCCGCCGCTTCTTCACCAAGCCCACCGTCTCCCCCTACGACGAAGTCGAATGGGATCTCCGCCTCGCCCAAATCACCGACGCCCAAGGCAACATCATCTTCGAGCAGAAAAACGTCGAAGTCCCCAAAGACTGGTCCATGACCGCGACCAACATCGTGGCCAGCAAATACCTGCACGGCAAACTCGAGCACTCCCGAGCGCGAAACCGGAGTCCGCCAGCTCGTAGCCCGCGTCGCCGAAACCATCCGCGACTGGGGCATGGCGCAAGGCTACTTCCGCACCCCCGAAGACGGCGCCACGTTCCACGACGAGCTAGTCCACATCCTCGTCCGCCAGTACGCCGCGTTCAACAGCCCGGTCTGGTTCAACGTAGGCTGCGACCGCATCGAGCCCAACTCCGACGGCCGCAACTGGCACTGGAACCCGCAAACCCAAAACGTCGAATTCGGCGTCACCGGATACAGCAAGCCCCAGTGCTCCGCCTGCTTCATCAACTCGGTAAAAGATTCGCTAGACTCCATCCTCACGCTGGCCAAGACCGAAGGCATGTTGTTCAAGTGGGGCAGCGGCACCGGCACGAATCTCTCCACGTTGCGCGGATCCACCGAAACTCTCTCCGGCGGCGGCACCGCCAGCGGCCCGCTCAGCTTCATGAAAGGCTTCGACGCCTTCGCCGGCGTAATCAAGTCCGGCGGCAAGACGCGCCGCGCCGCCAAGATGGTCATCCTCAACGTCGACCATCCCGACATCATCGAATTCATCGAGTGCAAACAGAAAGAAGAAGCCAAAGCCCACGCTCTAGTCGCGCAAGGCTACGATGGCTCGTCTCCCGACTCCGACGCCTACAGCTCCATCTTCTTCCAGAACGCGAATAACTCCGTCCGCGTCACCGACGACTTCATGTACGCGGTCGTTCGCGACACCGACTTCTCCACCAAGACGGTAACCGACGGCTCGGTCGCAAGAACGTTCAAAGCCAAAGATCTGCTCAAAAAGATTTCCGAAGCCACCTGGCACTGCGGCGATCCCGGCATGCAATACGACACCACGGTGAACCGCTGGCACACGAGCAAGAACACCGCGAGAATCAACGCCAGCAACCCCTGCAGCGAATACATGTTCCTCGACGACTCCGCCTGCAACCTGGCCAGCCTGAACCTCCTGAAGTTCGCGCCGAACGGCACGTTCGACGTAGAAGCCTACCGTCACGCCGTAGACGTCTTGATCACGGCGCAAGAAATTCTGGTAGACAACGCCGGCTATCCGACAGAATCAATCATGCGCAACAGCCATGATTACCGTCCGCTGGGATTAGGCTACGCAAACCTAGGCGCGCTCCTAATGGCCGCCGGCCTCCCCTACGACAGCGACGGAGGCCGCGACTACGCCGCCTGCGTAACCGCCATCATGTGCGGCGAAGCCTACCTCCAAAGCTCACGCATAGCCGAACAATGCCCCGCATTGGTTCCCGCGACGGAAGCCACAAAAAAGAATCTCTCCGAAACCAATCTAGGCGCAAACGCCATGCCCGGCGGAGCCTGCCCCGGCTGGTACATCAACCGCGAACCCTTCCTGGACGTAATCCGCATGCACCGCGCCTCAGTGAATGGAATCAACAAGGCCAATGTCCCAAGCAGCATCTACGAATCCAGCAAACAATGCTGGGACGAAGCCCTGGCCCACGGCGAAAAGCACGGCTACAGAAACAGCCAGGTAACAGTCCTAGCCCCCACAGGCACAATCGGCTTCATGATGGACTGTGACACTACGGGGATTGAGCCGGACCTGGCGCTGATCAAATATAAGAAGCTCGTTGGCGGAGGGATGATTAAGATCGTCAACAACACTGTGCCTACGGCGCTGTTTAAGTTGGGGTACAACCACGATCAGGCCGACGCTATCGTCAGCTACATTGACGCGACCGGGACCATCGAAGGCGCGCCCCACATCAAAGACGAGCATCTTGCTGTGTTCGATTGCTCATTCAAGCCCTCCAAAGGCACGCGGTCGATTGCTTACATGGGGCATCTGCGGATGATGGCTGCTGCGCAGCCTTTTATTTCTGGTGCGATTTCTAAGACCGTCAACCTGCCCAACAACGCCTCTATCGACGACATCGTGGAGACCTATCTCCAGGCTTGGAAACTAGGCATCAAAGCCGTCGCCGTCTATCGTGACGGATGCAAGCAGTCGCAACCGCTCAGCGCCGCGGGCAGCAAGACGGCGAACTCCACCAAGGACGACGCCAGAATCGCCACGCCCCACGTTGAAGAAGAAAATCTCAATGCGCCGCCTCGTTCCGTCCGCCACAAACTGCAGGAGGAGCGCGCTTCCATCACTCACAAATTCAAAGTGGGAGACCACGAGGGCTACATTACCGTCGGCCTCTATCCCAGCGGCGAGCCCGGCGAACTCTTCGTCAAGATGGCCAAGGAAGGCTCGACGGTCAGCGGCCTGATGGATAGCTTCGCGCTGGCAGTCTCGCTCGCATTGCAGCACGGCGTGCCGCTCAAGGTGTTCTGCGAGAAGTTCGCGCACACGCGCTTCGAACCCAGCGGCTGGAGCGGCAACGCCGAAATCGGCTACGCCAAGTCGATCATGGACTACATCTTCCGCTGGATGCAGATCCGCTTCCTCACCGGCCAGCAGCAGTTGCTGTTCGAGAGCTTCCGACTACGGATCGCAGGCGTCGGACCTCAGCCCTCCGAAGTCGGAGATGGAACCAGCTCCGCACCACTCCTGGCCACTGATCACCGTCCACTGCCCACAGGTTCGCACCACGCCGCCGACGCCCTCTCCAGCCTAATCGACCTCGGAGACGCCCCCAGCTGCAGCTTCTGCGGCAGCATCATGACCAGAAACGGCAGTTGCTACCGGTGTGGGAGCTGCGGGAGCACCAGCGGGTGTTCGTAGCGGAGAGACGCGGGCGGGTGCGCCCGCGCCACAGCCACATGCGGGATATGACGTGAAGCGCAATTCGTGATCTGCGTCGGAAACAAGGGCTGCGCGGCTTCGCTGGAGTTGCGCAAGATTTATCAGGTCATCCCGGACAAAGGGGCCTCCAAGCTTCATCAGCTTAGCGTCATGGATGAGTCCGGCGAAGACTATTTGTACCCGTTGGATTATTTCGTGCCCGTGCAATTGCCCCAGGCCGTCGAGCGGGCGGAGCTTCTGCCGTCCCTACAGGACTCGGTTATATTTCTCGGCCTCAACGCGGCGCTGAAGCGCCGCTCTTCCACGTCGCCGCAGGCGGCGCGGATTCTTTCCCGTTGATGCAGGACTTACGTCCCCTCGACCGCGCTTCGCGGTGGGCTGAAGCCCTGTTGTTTGGGGTGAGGCCTTAACGCGGCCCTGAAGGGCCGCTCTTCCACGCATTCTCTGCCAGGGGCGGGTAGCGATCCTGGCGATTCGTTTCATTACGAACTCGCGCGGGGTTTCTGTCGTCCCTACGGGACTCGGTTATATTTCTCCGCCTCGGCGCGGCGCTGAAGCGCCGCTCTTCCACGTCACTGCACGCACAGCACGGCATGCATTTCACGGCGTGCGGCGCGGACACAGGCTTCACCCCGCCCACGCCGACGGTCTCATCGGGGCGAGCAACGCCGCCGATAATCCCGTGGAAGAGCGGCCCTTCGAGGGCCGCGTCACGCGTCCACAAACCGAACTGGCCTTTAGGCCCCGTGTTCCGTTTTGGGATCGCCCGCCGCGATTTGTGACGCATCTCACAGACGAACGGACGCCCGATGCACCAATATCGCGAAGATGCAGATTAACGACCGCACCTTCTTCATCACCACGATCACCGCTCAGCGCCAGCCGATTTTCCGGCGCGAGGCGGCTGCATGTCTTGTGATCGATACGCTGGGTCACTATCGCGATGAAGGGAAATATCTGCTGCATGAGTTTGTGGTCATGCCTGATCACCTGCATGTCTTGCTCACACCGGCGGACGAGATATCGCTTGAGCGGGCCGTGCAATTCATCAAAGGAGGCTTTTCGTTCCGTTTGAAATTTCGCGGGCCGGTGTGGCAGGCAAGATTCAGCAATCATCGCGTCCGCGATCTTGAGGATTACGAGAATCATCGGGAGTACATCTGGATGAATCCGGTGCGGGCGCGGTTGGTGGAGAGGCCGGAGGAGTATCCCTATTCGTCGGCCGCGGGTGGTATGCGGCTGGACCCGGTTCCACAGGGGCTGAAGCCCCAATCTTTTGGGGAGATCGTAACGCGGCGCTGAAGCGCCGCTCTTCCACGTCACCGCGGGCGGCAGAGCAGTTCTCACAGCCGTGCGATTCCTAACCTTGGAAAACTGCGGAGAGGGCCTTATCCCTTCGACGGGGCTCAGCGTAGGCTCTGAGCTTGCCCAGGGGCGTATCCGGCCTACATTCTTGCCACGCTTTGTGGAGAGGCCGGAGGAGTATCCGTATTCGTCGGCCGCGGGTGGTATACGGCTGGACCCGGTTCCACAGGGGCTGAAGCCCCAATCTTTTGGGGAGATCGTAACGCGGCGCTGAAGCGCCGCTCTTCCACGTCACCGCGGACGGCAGAGCAGTTCTACAGCCCTGCGATTCCTAATCTTAGAAACTGCGGACAGGGCCTTATCCCTTCGACGGGGCTCAGCGTAGGCTCTGAGCTTGCCCAGGGGCGTGTCCGGCCTACATTCTTGCCACGCTTTGTGGAGAGGCCGGAGGAGTATCCGTATTCGTCGGCCGCGGGTGGTATGCGGCTGGACCCGGTTCCACAGGGGCTGAAGCCCCAATCTTTTGGGGAGATCGTAACGCGGCGCTGAAGCGCCGCTCTTCCACGTCACCGCGGACGGCAGAGCAGTTCTCAAGCCCTGCCATTCCTAATCTAGAGGGTGCTGAGAGAGCCTGCCCCTTCGACGGGGCTCAGCGTAGGCTCTGAGCTTGCCCAGGGGCGTGTCCGGCCTACATTCTTGCCACGCTTTGTGGAGAGGCCGGAGGAGTATCCGTATTCGTCGGCCGCGGGTGGTATACGGCTGGACCCGGTTCCACAGGGGCTGAAGCCCCAACCTTTTGGGAGATCGTAACGCGGCGCTGAAGCGCCGCTCTTCCACGTCACCGCATGCGGCGCGGCGGCTCTACAGCCCTGCCGTTCCTAATCTTGGAAACTGCGGAGAGAGCCTGCCCCTTCGACAGTCAGGGCAGGCTTTTAGCTTACCGAAGGGAGTTTCCGACCTACATTCTTACCTCGCTTTGGGTTTTCCACAGAAATCGGGAGTTTTCCTCAGGCGGGGGTGTGACGGACGACCTGGACTGAGGGTTTCGAATCGGGAATAGTCGAGGTGGGGGCGGGGAAAAGCAGGTTCCTCGATTTGCCCTCGCATTCGCTCGGAGCGGCACTCCGAATGACAAGCGTCTTTTTATGTTCGCTCCGGCGGCGCTCGGAATGACAAAGCAGTTAAGGGGCTTCAGCAAGGGGATGCAAGCGCATGGGGAAGAAAAACAATTCGAGGTGGGTGAAGGGGTGCAAGGAGCGGGGGGAGTGGGCGGAGCTTTGTTTTATGGCGCGGGCGGCGGGGATGGGGATGTCGGTGTCGAAGCCGCATGGGGATTCGCGGCGGTATGACGTGCTGGTGGAGACGGGGCGGCGGATTGTGCGGGTGCAGGTGAAGTCGACGATTTATCGGCGGCGGGGGAAGGAGTACAGCTTGAATGTGATGGGGCCGGGACGGAAGAGGTATGCGGAGGGGAGTGTGGATTTTTTCGCGGTGTATCTGATTCCGGAGGAGGAGTGGTACATCATTCCGTATTGGGCGGTGGGGAAGCGGCTGACTTTGCATTTTACGCCGGGGAGTAAGCGGGCTCGGTGGGAGCGGTATCGGGAGGCGTGGGAGGGGTTGCGGGGGGTGGAGATTTCGGCTTGTGTGGATCCGGAGTATGCGGATTTTGAATTGTTTGGCGACGTCGGAGGGTGACGGCGGTCAGGATTCCCATCCAAAGCCGCAAAGAACGCGGCTTAGGATGGCGGAGCCAGTGCTGATTGGCATGGAGGCCACGGGTAACAGTCAGTGGTTCATCGAGTGGGTGGAAGATCTGGGGCACGAGATCTGGATCGGGGATGCGGCGCAGATCCGAGCCAGTTACGTGCGCAAACAGAAGACGGATAAGCGAGACGCGGCGCACATTCTGCAGTTGGTGGTGCAGGGGCGGTTTCCGCGGCTATGGACTCCGGACCGGGAGCAGCGGGACCTGCGGCAACTGGTGCTGCATCGGCACAAGCTGGTGGAGATTCGCAGCCGGGTGAAAAACGAACTGCAACACCTTTCTCTGAATAAGGGAGTGCAGAAGAAACGGACGCTGTGGAGCCAGGCGGGACAGAAGATGCTGCGCGAGCTGCCGTTAAAACCATGGGCGGCGTGCCGGCGGGAAGATTTGCTGGGACTGCTGGCGATGTTAAACCAGCAGATCGGAAAACTCGACGATGCGGTGCAACGGGCGGCGGAAGAGAATCCGCAGGCGAAGTTGCTGATGACGCAGCCGGGAGTGGGACCGAACACGGCGCTGGCGTATGTGCTGACCATCGGCGACGTGAGCCGCTTTCCCCGGGGCAAGCAGGTGGCCAGTTATCTGGGACTGATTCCGCGCGAGGAAAGTTCGGGGGGGAGGCAGAAACTGGGAGCGATCAGCAAGCAAGGCAACCGCATGCTGCGCTCGTTGTTGGTGGAAGCAGCGCAGATTGCGGTGCGCTTCGATCCCGAGTTTCGTAAGCAGTATTTGCATCGCTGTCACCAGAAGCCGAAAGGCGTGGCCAAGGTGGCGGCGGCGCGCAGGTTAGCCGTACGACTCTACTGGATGCTACGCACCGATAGACCGTATCCAGAGATCGTTCGCATCGAGAGCAGCCCGCGGGTGCCCCTGGTCGGCGCAAGCTAGACCGCAGAATTGATTGGGCGCTCTCGCATCCCGTAGAGACGGGATGTTCGCATAGAAGAATCATGGTCGCGGTTTAGGCCGAATCGATGGTTGGTGGAACGATCTTCGGGAGAAGATCCGCCACCGATGGGTGATTCAGCGTGAGATTTCCAGAGTCTTGGTCCTCAACCTCTCTGGCAAAAAAGCGGTGCCAAAAACACCGACAGGATATCTTTGTCCTTGACACCGCCTTCGCTCTTATCGAGGGGCACCCAACCTATTTTTTCTGGACGCTTTTCTTCTTGCTTAGCTTTTTCTTCTCGGCTTTCTTGTTGCCGAAGACGCGGGCGAAAATCTTGTCTACGTTCTTGAGCTGGCGTTGCAGGTTGAAGGCGTATTCGATTTGCTTGCGCGGGACTTTCGTGGTGACTTCTTTGTCGGCCAGGATTTCGTCGTGGAAATTTAGGTTCTCTTTCCAGGCGCGCATGGCGTGGGATTGGACCAGGCGGTAGGCGTCCTCGCGGCTGACGCCGTGTTCGACGAGGTCGAGGAGAAGTTGTCCGCTGAAGATCAGGCCACGCGTGCTGTCGAGGTTGGCGCGCATGCGGTCGGGATAGACGATCAGGGTATCGATGAGGTTGGCGGTTTTGTTGAGGAGATAGTCGGCGAGCGTGGTCGAGTCGGGCAGGATGACGCGCTCGGCAGATGAATGCGAGATGTCGCGCTCGTGCCACAGGGCGACATTCTCGAAACCCGCCTGCGCGTTGCTGCGGACGACGCGGGCCAGGCCGCTGATCTGCTCGGCGGTCACGGGATTGCGCTTGTGCGGCATGGCAGAAGAGCCTTTTTGTTTTTCGCTGAAGAATTCCTCGGCCTCGCGGACTTCGGTGCGCTGCAGGTGGCGGATTTCGGTGGCGATCTTGTCTAACGTCGAGGCGATTACGGCGAGCGTGGCGAGATAGGCGGCGTGGCGGTCGCGCTGGATTACCTGGCTGGAGACTGCGGCGGGTTTGAGGCCGAGTCTCGCGCAGATTTTTTCTTCGAGCTCGGGTGTGAGGTGGGCGAAGATTCCGACTGCGCCGCTGAACTTGCCGACGCGCATGTCTTCGGCGGCGGCTTTGAAGCGGGCGATGTTGCGCTGGGTTTCGGAATACCAATTGGCGATCTTGAACCCGAAGGTGATGGGCTCGGCGTGGATGCCGTGGGTGCGGCCGACCATCGGTGTGTCTTTGAATTCCCAGGCGCGGCGGGCGAGGACGTCGGCGAGGCGCTCGAGATCTTTTTCTATGACCTCGGAAGCTTGTTGGATGAGCAGGGCCTGGGCGGTGTCGACTACGTCGTTGGAGGTCAGGCCGTAGTGGAACCAGCGGGATTCGGGGCCGACGAATTCGGCGACGGCGGTGGTGAAGGCGATGACGTCGTGGCGGACTTCGGCTTCGATTTCGTGGATGCGTTCGACTTTGAAGTTGGCGCGCTCGCGGATGGCTTTGGCGGCGGCTTTGGGGACCTGGCCGGCGGCGGCCAGAGTTTCAGTGGCGGCGACTTCGACGGCGAGCCAGGTGCGGAAGCGGTTATCGTCGCTCCAGATGCGGGCCATCTCAGGGCGGGTGTAGCGCGGGATCACGGGGGCTCCTGCGGGTGCTGTGAATTTTCGGACTAAGGATTCTAAATGGGTTGAGGGAAAGAAGGTAGGGGCGTTTATGAAATGCGGGAGGGCTGGAAGCAGTGACTAGTGGGCAGTGGGCAGTGGGCAGTGGGCAGTGGGCAGTGGGCAGTGGGCAGTGGGCAGTGAGCGGTGGGCGGGGGCCGGTTTTCGCGATCAGGCCGCGGCCTGCGGTGTTTTTGGACGGCGTGGGGAAAGAACCGTCGGCTCGACGGACAGCTGGCGGTTTAACCATAGTCGGCGACAGGAACCATCCGGGTGCGTCATGTCGTGTCACGATATAATGGATTGTAACTATCGCGAGACGATACAATCACGTCGGGATGAAGAAGCTTACCCTGCCGGATTATCAGGCTCTGGCCGAATTCCGGTATCAGATTCGGAAGTTTTTGCACTTCAGCGAACGCGCCGTGCATGCGGCAGGGCTGGAGCGGGGGCAGTACCAGCTCATGCTGGCCATCAAAGGGATGTCGGAGGGAGTGCGGCCGCGGATTCGGGAACTGGCGAACCGGATGCAGATTCAGCATCACAGCGCGGTGGAGTTGATCAACCGGCTAGAGGTTGGGGGATATGTGCGGCGGGAGCGGGCGCAGGACGACCGGCGCGAGGTGTTGCTGGCGCTAACTCCGAAGGGAGAGCGGGTGCTGGCAGAGCTGGCGCGGCATCATCATGATGAGTTGCGGAGCGCGGCGCCGGATCTGGTGGGAGCGTTGCGACGACTGATGCGGAGGAGTGACGAATCCCCGGCCCGGCACGGCGCAGCTCAGTCCGAAAAAGGAAGAGCTACGTAGCATCCATGAGCGACCCCTCCACGAGAACTCTTAAGCGAAGACGCGTCGCGGATCGGGTGTTGAAGCACCGGCTGGTGCATAAATATTTATCCCTGGTGCGCGAGGATCTCAGGGCGGTCTATGCCCGCGACCTGCGTAAGTGGCTTATTGTGGCGCCGGTGATTGGGCTGGTCACCGGCTTGGTAATTACTGGGGTCGTGGTAATTATTCTGGGACAGTTGTGGCCGCGGGTGCTCGGCTACTATCTGCACCATCACTGGTCGATTGTGCCGGGACTCGTTCTGGGAATGATCGCGACCGGGCTCATCATGCAGTTTCTGACTCCGGATCCGGACGAACATTCGACGGAAGAAATTATCCGGTCTTATCACGAGCATGAGGGCGAGATCGATATGCGATCGTTCGTCCCCAAGCTGTTGGCGGCGGTCACGACGGTTGGATTTGGCGGAAGCGCCGCGTTGGAAGGGCCCAGTATTTATGGGGGAGCGGCGATCGGTTCGTGGTTGTGGACCAAGCTGCGGCGGTTGCGTCTGCGACTCGACGAGCGCGACCGGCGGATCATGCTGATTTGCGGGGCGGCTGCCGGGATGTCCGCCGTATTTCGCGCGCCTTTGACCGGCATTGTGTTCGCGTTGGAAATGCCTTACCGGGACGACTTGGCGCATGAAGCGCTGGTGCCATCTTTAATTGCGTCGGTGGTGTCGTTCGTGACGCTCAGTTCTTTCCTGGGGGCTGCGCCGCTTTTCAACTTCAGCAGCTCGACGGGATTTTTGAGAAGTGATCTCTATTGGAGCGCACTGCTGGGCTTGATTGTTGGACTAGTGGCCATGGCGTTCGTGATTACCTTCCGCAGGGCGCGTCGGTTCTTTGTGCAGTGGGCGGTACCGCACTTTCTGAAGCTCGCGCTGGGCGGTTTGCTGACGGGGCTCTGCGGACTTCTTTTCTTGAGGATCTACCCCGGGAATCTTGTCCCGATCGGGCCGAACTATGAGGCGGTGGGCGAAATTCTGAGTCAGCATCATGGGAGCTCGCAGCTGATTATTTTCAGTGTGCTGAAGCTGGGGGCAACCTTGTTTACGCTCGCTGCTGGTGGAGTGAGCGCTATGTTTGTGCCGCTGTTTCTGGTCGGCGGAAGCCTGGGGACGGCTTTTGGACAATCGATCGTCCACAGCTCTTCGCTGGATCTTTATGCTGCGGTCGGGATGGCTTCGTTCCTGGCAGCTGGTTACAAGACTCCTCTCGCTGCCGTTGTATTCGTTGCTGAGGCAACGGGCGGCCATGCTTTTATTGTTCCTGCGCTCATTGGAGCGGCCGTCGCTTATGCCGTGTCGGGCGATGCCTCGGCATCCGGCGACCAGCGGTTGCATGAAGGGGCTGAGGTGAAGACGCTATGAGTGGGATTCCGAGATGAGCACGTTTGACGGCGACGTGATGCGGAGATGGGATCCCGCAGCTGCCAGAGCGCTAGCGAGGAACAGCAGGTCCCTCCACTGCGCTTGTCCTTCCCTTCGGGAGGAGCAAGCTCCGGTCGGGATGACAAGTTTTGATAGGTAACAGTGGACGGCGGGAATGAGATGCTTGAAGCGCAGGGAGATACGATGGCGGTCGGAAAGCTCGAGGAGGTGCGGCAATATCTTCGGCAGCAGCCGGTGATGCTGGCTTTGCTGGCGGGGCTCGCAATCTTATTTTTTCTGGCGGTGACAGGATTGTCGCGGGCGTATCAGGGGCAGCGGCAATCTCTGGGAAGTCGTTGGTTCGACCGGGGCATGATCGACCTGCAGGCGCGGCGCTTTGACAGTGCGGTCACGGAATTTCGTTCGGCGCTGCTGTATTCGCGGGACAACTATTCTTACCAGCTCAACCTGGCTGAAGCTCTCATCGGGTTGAAGCGCACGGGTGAGGCGTCAAGTTACCTGGTGAATCTTTGGGACCGGCAGCCTGAGGATGGTGTAGTGAATCTGGAACTGGCGCGCATTGCGGTGCAAAAGGGACAGACCGAGCAGGCGCTGCGCTATTACCACAATGCGATCTATGCGGCGTGGTCGACGGATCAGGAAGACAATCGTCGGGAAGCGCGGTTGGAGCTGATTGAATTCTTGCTGAGCACGAACACCAAGGCGCAGGCGCAGGCGGAGTTGATTGCGCTGGAAGAAAATCTGGGAGACGATCCGTCGCAGCAGCAACGCGTAGGCGATTTATTTCTGCGGGCGCAGGATTATGAGCATGCGCTGGGCGCGTACCGGCTGAGTTTGAAGGCGGACCGCGACAACGGGGCAGCGCTGGCGGGAGCGGGACTGGCGGCGTTCCAGCTGGGGCGTTATCCGCAGGCGCAGCACTACTTGCAGGGGGCTTTGACGGAGGGCGCCGGCAATGCGCTGATTGAGGATCGGCTGAAGACTACGGAACTGGTGCTGGAGATGGATCCTTTTCGGCGGCAGGTTTCGGTGGCGCAGCGGCATAAGGTTGCGGTGGAAGCGTTTGAGACGGCGGGACGGCGATTGCAGGCGTGCAGTGCGGCTCGGGGTGGAACGCTGCCGACCGCGACGCAGACAAGTCTGGCTAGTAGCTGGGCGAAGATGAAGCCGAGGATGACGGAGGGGGAGTTGCGGCGGGATCCGGATCTGGTGGAGGCGGGGATGGATTTGGTGTTTGAGATTGAGCGGGAAACCAGCGCTACGTGCGGGACTCCGAGCGGGGCGGATGCGGCGTTGCTTTTGATTGCGAAGTTGCATGAGGGGAGTTAGGAGTGGTTATTCGATGATAGGAACTCCTTTCGGAGCTGCTGGTCGCGCTGAGATGCAAGGGGTCTTTCGACTGCGTAAACCGATTCGCTTTGCGAATCGGTTTACTTCGCTCAGGATGACAAATTGAGTAAGAGGGGACATTTTGGATTTGCAGAATAATTTGCCGGCGGGGATTGCGATGGAGAACGGGGTTCCCGTGGTGGTTAGAACCATCAACGGGCATTCTCCGAAAGCGCTTTTGCAATCGGTGTTTCGGGAGGACCGGTTTTTTCTGGTGCTGTCGGTGTTTATTGGAGTGTTTTCCGGGCTGGCGGTGGTGTGCTTCCGGTTTGCGATTGGATGGTGCCGGCTTTATTTGTTGGGGTCGGGAGTGGCGCTATCGCGGTCGCGGCTCTTGCTGGCGCCGACGCTGGCGGGGTTGGTGATCGCAGTGCTGGTGATTCATTTCTTTCCGCGGACGCGGGGCAGCGGGGTAAACCAGACCAAGGCGGCGCTGTTTATCTACAACGGGCAGATTCCGGTGCGCACGGCGATTGGGAAATTTATTACGGCGGCGCTGGCGATTGGATCGGGACAATCGTTGGGGCCGGAAGATCCGTCGCTGCAGATTGGCGCGACTCTGGCCTCGGTGTTGGGGCGGAAGATGCGTTTGTCACGGGACCGAATGCGTCTGATTGCGCCGGTGGGCGCGGCGGCGGGACTGGCGGCGGCGTTCAACGCGCCGATTTCGGCGGTTCTGTTTGTGATTGAAGAAGTGATTGGGAGATGGACGGCGGGGATTCTGGGGTCGGTGGTGCTGTCGGCGGTATCGAGCGTGGTGGTGATGCGGTGGTTTCTGGGGTCGGAGTCGTTGTTTCGAATTCCGG
Source organism: uncultured Acidobacteriota bacterium (assembly GCA_963758005.1). Taxonomy (GTDB): domain Bacteria; phylum Acidobacteriota; class Terriglobia; order Terriglobales; family Acidobacteriaceae; genus Sulfotelmatobacter. Next base: position 169,648 of record CAVWTR010000009.1, on the reverse strand, counting down.
CGGTGCAACTGCAACGGCCTTCGGAGTTGATTGCGTATTCGGTGTTGGGAGTGGTGGGCGGACTGGCTTCGGTGATTTTTTCGGTGGGCATTGCAACCCTGCGGCCGCGGTGCAAGGCGCTGCCACTGTGGACGCAGTATTTTCAGCCGGCGCTGGCGGGACTGCTGATTGGGATCATCGCAATGCTGGGCGCACCACAGATCATGGGTGCGGGCTACGAGGCGATGGACGAGGCCATGCATGGGCGGTTTACGTGGCAATTCCTGGCGCTGCTGGCGGGGCTGAAGATTGTGGCGACGCTGCTTTCGTTTGTGAGCGGAACGCCGGGAGGCATGTTTGCGCCGACGTTGTTTATTGGGGCGATGCTGGGCGCGGCGGTGGGTGGGGCGGAGCACGCGCTAGTGCCGCATCTGAATGTGTCGCCGGGAACTTATGCGCTGGTTGGGATGGGAGTGCTGTTCGCGGGGTTTTTGCGGGCGCCGATGACGTCGGTGTTCATGGTGCTGGAGGTGAGCGGGAATTATTCGATCATCGTGCCGGTGATTGTGGCGAATACGTTTGCGTATGTGATTTCGCGGGGGCTGCAGCCGATTGCGATTTTTGATTTGCTGACGCGGCAGGACGGGCTGGAATTGCCGTCGATGGAGGAACAGCGGGAAGAGGGCGTGCTGCATGTGGAGGACGCGATGCGTCCGGTGGAGGGTCCGGTGCTCGATGGGCAGGAGACGGTGGATCAGGCGCTGCTGGCGGCGGGTGACGGGTCCACGGAGGAAGCTCTGCTGGTGCGGATGAGCCCAAGCGGCTGGTGCAGCGTGACCCGTCAGCAACTTCGTGCGATGGGGGATGACGGCAAGGGCGCGGTGAGCTTGGGTTCGCTGTTGCCGATCCGGCGGGTTCCTGAGTTGCATCCTGATAATCCTCTGGAGATGGCGCTGCGGTATGTGGATCGCTGGCCGGTGGTGCCGGTGGTGAGTCGCGCGGACGTGCGGCAGCTGGAGGGCGTGATTACCCAGCGGGATGTGCTGGAACGGTATCGGGAGTTTGGGGAAGGCTGAGTTTCTAAGCTGCGTTTCTGAAGACGCGCTAATTCAGTGTCCGAAAAAGGCTTGAACCACAGAGGACACGGAGGACACAGAGAAACCCTGAGCGCTTCATTCGATTCTCTAAATCAGAAATTCTCTAGATTGCGCGCAGAGCTTTTACGGGATCGGCGGATGCGGCGCGGGTTGCGGGGACGGCCGAGGCCAGCAGCGCCATCAGCATCATGAGCAGGACTCCTGCCAGGTAGATCAGCGGATCGGTCGCGCTCACGTCGAAGAGGAAAGAGCTGACGAGGCGGGACACGGCTAGGGAACCGATCACTCCAAGAACACATCCGAGAAGCGCCAGTTTTGCGCTCGACTTGAGCACGAGGCGAGCGATGCCGGTGCGCTGGGCACCGAGCGCCATGCGGATGGCGATTTCCTGAGTGCGAAGCGAGACCGAGAAGGCGACAACGGCATAGATGCCGGTGATGGCGAGCAGGAGCGCGCCGGCGGCGAAGGCGGTGATTAGGTCAGTGTTGAAGCGGCGCGGGGCTTCGATGTTTGAGACTACGTCGTTCATGGGCTGCACTTGCTGCAGGGGGAGCATGGGATCGATCCCGGCGACGGCTGCGCGCAGGGTTTGGGTCATCTGCTCGGGAGGAAGCGAGGAACGGAGGGCGATGTATCCGCCGTCGGGGCTCGTGAGCTTGCTTCCTGCGTCAGAACCGTAGAGGGTGGCTGGTTGCTGGGCCGGGGCATACCACTGGTCCCTGCTCTCTTCATCGGGAGGGCCGAGTTTGGTATTGGCGACGACGCCCACAACGGTTGCCCAGGGCAGTCCCTTCTTCGGATTGCCGATGTGCATGCGCTTGCCTACGGCGCGCTGGCCGGGCCAGGAATTCCTGGCCATTGATTCATTGACGATGATGACCAGGGGCGCGTCGGCGCGGTCGTCCGGGGTGAAATAGCGGCCGTCGAGCAGGGGGATGTCGAGGGCGCGGAAGTAGTCGCCGTAGGGGAAGGCGAACATGGCGAACTTCAGCTTCCAATTTTCTTCCGGCACGCCTTCGATGGTGTAGGCAGAGCCTCCGTAAACACCGGACGCAGGAAGAATGTTGGTGATGCCTACGGCGATGATGCCGGGCTGGCTGGAGAGCCGGTCGACCACCGCATGGTTGAATGCGTCGGCGGAAGCGTGGGTAGGATATTGGCTGAGTGGCAGTTGATATTCGGCGACGAGGACGTGGTCGGGACGGAAGCCGGGGTCGACGGCGCGCATCTTCTGGAAGCTGCGCAGGAATGCTCCGGAGACGGTGAGGAGAACCAGGGCGATGGCGATCTCGGAGACGACGAGAGCGGAGCGCAGCCAGGTGTGGCTGGAAGCGCCCGTGCCGGTTCTGACGCCTTCTTTGAGACTTTCGGTGAGGTTGGTCCGTAAGGCGGCGAAGGCGGGGGCAAGGCTGCACAGCGCGCCGGTCGCCAGGGAGAGCAGCAGGGCGAAGGCGGCTACGCCGGCGTCAACGGAGATGGAGTCGACGCGCGGCATGGAGTCGGGCAGAAGATGCAGGGCGGTGCGGATGGCGACTGCGGCGAATCCCAGGCCTAGCAGGCCACCGGCTAGGCTGAGCAGCAGGCCTTCGAAAATCGATTCGCGGATAATGACGCTGGAACGTGCACCCAGGGCGAGGCGAACGGCGTATTCGCGACGGCGGCGGATGGCACGGACCAAAAGCAGTCCGGCGACATTGACGCATGCGATCAACAGGACAATCGAGACGGCCAGGAATAACGTACGCAGCAGGGGGCGGACATCTCCGACGGCAGACTCGCGCAGCAGCGTGACATCGCCCTGAATGTGGATTGCGGCCATGCGCGCGGGAAAATTGCGCATGACTTGCCGGGTGACGCGATCCACATCCTGCGCCGCCTGCGTTAGAGTGACGCCATCTTTGAGGCGGCCGACCATGCGGTATCCCCAAAAGCCCTCGTTCTCATCGGACAACTCAGCGGGCGTCAGGCTCATGGGCACCCAGAGCTGTGTCTGGTCGAGTAGGCCGTCCGCCAAAGGAAAATCAAAACTGCGCGGCATGACGCCGATGATGGTGTACGGTTTGCGGTCGAGGTCGATGGAAGTGCCGAGGACATGGGGATCGCGGTGATAGTGATTCAGCCACAGGGCATAACTGATGACGGCGAGCGGTTGATGGGCGTCCTCTTCCTGTTGGGTGAAGACGCGGCCCAGGATCGGACGAACGCCGAGAGTTGGGAACACGCCGGCGGTGAAGCGCTCGCCGTCGACCTCCTCCGGTGTTGCGCCGCCGGAAAGCTCATAGCCGGCGCCGATGTAGCCGCCCATCGAGGAAAAGGCGCTGGTGGCGGTCGAATAGGTGGCGATTTCGCGGGCGGTGACGGGAGTGTTGGGGCCGCCGCCGATGTGATCGCCCAACAGAACGAGGCGGTCGGGATTGGCGAACGGGAGCGGACGCAGGAGGATGCCTTCGACGAGCGAGAAGATCGCGGTGGTGGCACCGATGCCGAGAGCCAGGGTGAGGACTACGGTCAGGGTGAAACCGGGGGCTTTCCGAAGTTGACGGAATGCGAAGCGGAGATCGTGGGTGAGTGCGGGCATGCGTCCCCCGTGGCAAAGATAGAGGACATCATTAGAGACCATGGAGGGATGTTTTTTCAACCAGGGGATCGGGGGCTAAAAAGCCGCCGCTTGTTCGGTGAGCCTCCATTGGCATCTCTGAACAGGCTGCGGAAGAACTCGCTGCGGGCGCAGAATCGAGCAACCGGGGCTAAAGCCCGCGCTGATGCTGAACCGCTTTACGCGGCGCTGAAGCGCCGCTCTTCCACAGCGCCGCTCTTCCACAGCGCCGCTCTTCCACAGCGCCGCTCTTCCGCAGCGCTGGTCTTCCACAGCGCCGCTCTTCCACGTTGCGACGCATTTTCCTGAGTTTTTCAGCAACCTGTAAAGCCCTCATCGAGAGAACGGCCTTATCGCCGCGCTCGAAGCGTTGCGCCATCCACACCCTGCGCCACCCAAACCAGTCTTTCAGCAAGCTGCTAGAGGGCCCGCAATCTTAGCGATCGGTGGTGAGACTCAGAATCGAAGATCCAGCGCCTGAAGGCGCGATGATAACGCACTGACGGTATGCCTGAAGGCATACCCTGATACAAATCGTAAATACAAATCGTACTTTCGCTGCGGGCTGCTAGCGGGGCTTTTGCGCTTCTTGCAGTAAGGGGCGCAGAGAATCGACGGAGACGCCGAGGGTGCCACCGGAGAAGCCGTCCATGAAGGCGGAGTTGACACCGATGACCTCACCTTTGGTGTTAAAGACGGGGCCACCGCTGCCGCCGTGGGCGGTGGGGGCATCATAGATGAGTTTGTCGCCGACTACGTCGCCGAGATGTCCGCAGGTGGTGGAGGGACGAATCAGGGATAGCGCGGCCAGTTCGCTGGCGGCATTGATGTCGTTGTGGCGGTAGGCCATGCGCTCGTAAATTCCGGTGGGCGACTTGGCGACCATGCCGGCGATGCCCATGGGATAGCCGATCACCGTGACGAGCTGTCCGGGAGCCCCGGGCGATTGGGCGAGGGGCAGGACCGCGAGTCCGCGGACGGCTTCGGAATCTTCAGCGTGCAGGACGGCGAGATCGGAAGTCTTTGAGACCGATGCGGGCGATAAGGTTACGGGCATGGGCGAGCCGGGGAAAAAAATCACCAGACTCTCGAGCCTGCCAGTGGCGCCGCGATCGATTAGCTTCTGCGCTTCATCGTCGCCGTACCAGGGTTCGGCGACGTGGCGGTTGGTGGCCACCAGGACGTTGCCGACAGCCTTGCCGACATCATTGGAAATCAGGAATCCTGTGCCGGAAACGCGGGCGCGAACTACCGGGCGTTGATTTGCGAAGCCGACCTGATAGACGCCGTAAATATAGCCAATGGAATTGCGATAGCGATTCAGCACGACGGCGGGCATGGCCTGATCCTGCTGGAGTTGCGCGACCTGTGCTGTAAGTTCGTGAACCTGCTTTTGAAGATCGCTGGGGGGCTCTCCCTGAGCGGTAGTGGGGGCGTAATAGTGGACCATGGCAAGGGCAACGACCAGGAGTACGACTCCAAGGACGGCCTGCACCATCTGCTGCCAGCAATCGCTCACTATGGATTCCTGCGGGGGCTGGGCTTTGAGCGCCGGGACTTGGGAAGAATCAGATTCGTTGAGCTGGAAATCGGCCATGAGTCGCGCAGCGTCCTCGGTAGTGGCTCCAAGTGCTTATTTTTCAGCCCCCTGAGTGGGATGCTTGAGAGGCCGAGAACTTGGAGCCGGTATCTTCGCTAATGCGTCAGTTAATGCATCTTCTTTTGGTATCTTCGCCCCGATTGGCGCGAGCTTGCCACGGTACTGAAGGCGATGGCCTTACGATACGGTGAGGAAATCTCAACGGAGGACTCAGGGGGCACTGAGCTCTAGTTGCCGCGACGCAACTTCGATCATGTTGACTGAGTGTTCGCCGGCACTGCCAGCGTGTCTAGGACGAGTGCGTTCACTGGGGATGATGCGGATAGGAGAATAGGAGCCCTCGGAAGTGCATTTTTTGCGGTCCAGCATTTTAGATGCGTGGAAAGAAGAAATCTCACTCGCCGGGACAGAAAAAAATGGGGCCAAATTAGCCGCTACGGCGTCTTGATTCCGAGGCGCTTGGCAATGGCTTCGTAGTGGAAACCTTTGCCGGGGGTGTAGGGCTGGACCCATTCGCCGTCGATGACGAACTGAGGGATGGCGCGCTTGCCGGTGCGTTTGATGATTTCGTCGATGGCGCCGGGAGTGGATTCGACGTCGACTTCTTTGAAGGCGATGTTGTGTTTTTCGAGGAAGCGTTTGGCCTCGCGGCAGTCGGGGCACCAGGCGGCGGAATAGACGGTGAGTTCCATGGGTTATTGTTATCTTACAGTGGTCAGGTGCTCCTGCGGAACGTTACGAAACTTAGAGATCGACGGTACTGACGCGAGGATTGCCTGCGGTGCAAGCAGCGGAGGCGCTCCCGTCCACGTCATCAATAGCATCGGCCGGGGCAAGGTCCCCTTCGACTTCGCTCAGGGCAGGCTCTCGCCCGGCTCAGGATGACAATCACTGAAAATAACCCTACACACGCTCCAACTGGTGCTGAGTGCGTTCGTTTACGACGTTGCCGGTGTTCAGCGTGGAGGCGGGCTCGAAGAGCAGGATCCAGCATTCTTCTTCGGCCACCGGGCGGTGTTCGACTCCGCGGGGGACGATGATGAACTCGCCGGGCTCGATCCATTCATGGCGCTCGCGGAGGCTGGCGTCGTGAGGACCGGCGTCGCCCAACTCTCTTTCCCGGTATTCCATGCGGAATCGGCCTTTCACTACGAGGAACATTTCGTCTTCGTGGTCGTGGTGGTGCCAGATGAATTCGGTGTTGGCTTTGACCAGTTTGATCAGTTGGCCGTTGAGTTCGCCGGCGATGTGGGGCTTGTAGTATTCGGAAATCCTGGCGAACTTTTCCGCGATGTTTATTTTGTGCATGGCTATCGTCCTTGACCGGAGTGGTCGAAGCAACAACGTGTCAGATGAGTTTTGGATGTCGAAGGTCGCAAGATGAAATTAGTTGTTGCCGGGCGATAGCCCTCAGCGGCTAAAGCCTAATTTCTGGGGAGCGGCTTACGGCACGGCTGAAGCCGTGCCCTTCCCGTTCTTGCCGGGTGCTGCGCAAGAACTCAAGACCGCCATCTTTTTTCGAGACGATCAAGACCCATCCTGGGCCCGCGTGTCGGCAAGCTGACGGCTGAAAACGTCCGTCGACGATGGATTAAAGCTGGCCCAGGCCGCCGTCTACATTGAGGTCGACGCCGGTGATGTAGGAGGCTTGGCTGCTGGCTAGGAAGAGGACGGCGTGGCCGACTTCCTCGGGCGTGCCGAGGCGCTTCATGGGGACGCGCGCCGTAACCGCCTGTTCGAAGGCATCGACGCCGGCCTGGGGCATGCCGGATTTTCCGAGAATCGGAGTGTAGATGGGGCCGGGGCTCACTACGTTGACGCGAATGCCGCGGTCGAGCAATTCGGCTGCGAAGGTGCGAGCCAGCGAGCGGATGGCCGACTTGGTGGCGGAATAGACGCTGGTCCCGGGATAACCTTTGGAGGCGACGACGGAGGAAGTGAGGACGATTCCAGCATTGTCGTTGAGGTGAGGCAGAGCTTTCTGCACGGTGAAAAACAGGCCCTTGACGTTGATGTCGAAGGTTTCGTCGTACATTTGCTCGGTGCTGTCGGCGGCGGCGGCGAACTTTGCGATGCCGGCGTTGGCGAAGAGGACATCGATCTTGCCGAATTTGGCGACGGCTTGCGCGAAGAAGCGGTCGAGGTCGGCGAGGTTCGCGACGTCGGCTTTCACGGCTAGCGTGTTGGCGCCGATGGCGGCGACGGCGGCGTCGAGAGTTTTCTGATCGCGGCCGGAGATTGCGACTTTGGCGCCTTCTTCGTGGAACAGCTTGGCTGTGGCTAGGCCGATGCCGCTGTTTCCGCCGGTGATTACGACGGTCTTGCCTTCGAACCTGTTCTTCATGAGATGGCTCCTGTATGAACTTGTGGGCGGACGCAATATAGGGATCGATAAGGACTTTGCGTCGTGGCTTATAGATCGTCGTGGCTTATAGATTTGGTTTGATGAAGGCGGGAATATTTCAGGTTCAGTTTCTTCGAGGGGGGCGAGTAATTGCGGGTCGCAGGGGCGGACGCATTCGTCCAGCATTGAGCGCAGGACCGCTCGCTTTGCTCGCGGGGGCGGACGAATGCGTCCGCCCCTACGGGAGCATTTTTAGAACCCGGGGGTTCCGACGGTGGCGTGGCTGTTGCGCAGCGTCAGACGGAGGCCGCGCTGGGCGTTGAGTTGTGTGGTGGCGTTCCAGTCGACATCGTTGGTGCTGATGACACCGGAACCTCCGCCGACCAGTGAATAGGTGATGCGGTTGTCGGTATAGCCATATCCGCTGACCGCAAGCACGCTGCCAGTGGTCAGGACGAAGATGGGCATGCCGGGGGCGACGCCAGCCGGAATGTCGCTGGCCTGCGTCGGCGGGGTGCGTGTTATGAGACTTGCATAGGTAGCCTGCGGCAGGCTTTGCCATGCGGGCTGCATTTGAGCGATGCCGCCGTCGTCATTACTACTGCCACTGCCGTCGTTACTGCCATTGCTGTCGCGGACGAAACTGGAGGGGCGCACGGAAAGTTCCATCTCGACGCTGGGGTGCCGGCCGTTCTGATTCGAATCACGCTGATTGGAATTGTGCTGATAGGAATCAGGCTGATTCGAATCGCGTTGATTTGAATCGTGGAACGAGTCGGACTGATAGCGGCCGAAGAAGTGCCAACTGGGGCCGTAGTTCTGGGCCACCTGCGGGATTTCGACGTCGTCCATGAGGCGGAGGCTGAGCGCGGTTTCGCCTTTCAGCGTGGGGCGCGGGCCGCGGGCCGGGAGCATGATGACTTTCCAGGGCCATAGGGGTGGGATCATCCATTCGACGACGTCGCGCACGGCGTGGCCTTTGCCTTTGATGTCGCCTTGTTTATCGACTTTGTAGCCGCGGGTGGCGATGACTTTGGCCTCGAGCGGCAGATCGCCACTGGGCAGGCCGATGCGATCGAACTGCAGCTTTAAGTAGCCTTTGCCCCAGAAGTGGCCGGGGTCTTTGGCCGCTTCGAGATGGCCGACTAGATAGCTGCCGCGGGGAAACGCCTGCTGTCCGAATTCGGTTTGGGCGTGGAGATGGCAGAGTACGGGATCGCCGACGTCGACTGTCGCGGAGGAAAGGTTGGGTTCATCGAGCGTGCATTTCAGAAGCGTGCCGGCGGGCAGGACGACTTCGCGCGCGCTGGCAGACAGAGTGATAGTACCGGTGAGAGCGAGAAGGGAGACAGCAAGGATCACGTACCACGGAGTGGACTTCATACTTGACCTCATTCCTTCCTGGATTCGTTCGGATCGGCGATTCATTCACCTCGGCACACACAAATGGGTTGGCGGACCCTAGTGCGGGTCCGCGAGTGTGGCGCATCTAATCACAGGTACAACCCGAGGTCAATCGGGAAGTTTCGGGCGGCTGCAAAATAAAAGCCGCCAGCTTTTGGGCGGGCGGCTAAATCTTGCCGAGCTGCGCTCGGCGGCCGGGTCAGATACCCGGCCCCACACGAGCTATTTTTCGTACAGCAGGACGCCTTCGGTCTTCTCCGCGTCTACTGGACGGTAGAAGAGTTTGTTGTCTTCCAGGAAGACCTCGATGAACGCGGGTCTTGTGGTGATGGTGCCCTGGATCAGCGCTTCTGACAATGGGTCTTCGATGTATTTTTGCAGGGCGCGGCGGAGCGGTCTGGCGCCGTAGCTGCGGTCGGTTAGGGTCTGGTTGAGGATCCACTTTTTGGCGTCGTCGGCGACCGTGACGGTGATCGCTTTCTGCGCCAGGTTCTGGTTGAGCTGGGTGACCATGAGTTCGAGAATCTGGATCAGGTCGCTTTCGCCCAGGGCCAGGAACAGGATGATTTCATCGAGGCGGTTCAGGAACTCGGGGTTGAAGGTGCGTTTGACTTCGCCCTTCACCAGTTCTTCGACTTTGTCGGAGATCACGTCTTCCTTGGTCGACTGGAAGCCGAAACCCTCGCGCTTTTGCAAATGGCGCGCGCCGATGTTCGACGTCATGATGATGATGGTGTTTTTGAAGTCGACCGTGTTGCCGAGGCCGTCGGTCAACTGGCCGTCTTCGAAAACCTGCAGCAGGATGTTGAAGACATCGGGATGCGCCTTCTCGATTTCGTCGAGCAGGACGACGGAGTAAGGAGCGCGCTTCACGCGCTCGGTGAGCTGGCCGCCTTCTTCGTAACCGACGTAGCCTGGAGGCGAGCCGATCAGTTTCGAGACCGAATGCTTCTCCATGAATTCGGACATATCGAAGCGGACCAAAGCTTTTTCGGTGCCGAACATGAATTGCGCCAGAGTGCGGGCGACTTCGGTTTTGCCGACGCCCGTCGGGCCGAGGAATAAGAACGAGCCGATGGGGCGGTTGGGATTCTTCAGGCCGGCGCGGGAACGGCGGATGGCGCGGGCCAAGGGCGCTGATCGATTTGTCTTGAGAGATGATGCGCTTGTGCAGCTCTTCTTCGATGCGGAGGAGTTTCTGGGTTTCTTCTTCTTTGATCGAAGTGACGGGTACGCCGGTCCAGCGCGAGACTACGTCTTCGATGTCTTCGCGGTTGACTACGCCGGTGCTTGACTCGTCGAGATGATATTTTTCGCGGAGGGCACGCAGGTTCTCGCGCTCTTTGCGTTCTTCATCGGAGTAGAAGCGGGCCTTTTCGAACTCGTGGTTCGCGATGGCGTTTTCCATGCGGTGCACGATGAACTTGATGCGCTTCTGGACTTCGGTGAGTTCTTCGGGAAGCGAAGTCTGGCGCAGTTTGACGCGGGCTCCGGCTTCGTCGACCAAGTCGATGGCCTTGTCGGGCAGGAAGCGGTCCGGGATGTAGCGGTTGGAGTGCGAGACCGCGAAATTGATGGCGTCGTCGGTGTAGGTGACGGCGTGGAATTTCTCGTAGCGATCCTTGATGCCGAAAAGAATCTTGATAGCGTCGGCCTCGTTCGGCGGCGGAACTTTTACGGCCTGGAAGCGGCGCTCGAGGGAACGATCTTTCTCGATCGATTTGCGATATTCACCGGGCGTGGTGGCGCCGATGCACTGGATTTCGCCGCGAGACAGAGCGGGCTTCAGAATGTTGGCGGCGTCGAGTGAACCTTCGGCCGATCCGGCGCCGACCAGGGTGTGCAACTCGTCGATGAAGATGATGGAGTTCTGATTTTCCATCAACTCTTTCATGATGGTCTTGAGGCGCTCTTCGAACTGGCCGCGATACTTGGTGCCGGCGACGATAAGCGAAAGGTCGAGGGCGAGGATGCGTTTGTCGGCGAGGAACGACGGGACTTCGCCGTCGGCGATGCGCTGGGCCAGGCCTTCGACGATGGCGGTCTTGCCCACGCCGGGCTCGCCGATGAGAACGGGATTGTTCTTGGTGCGCCGGCAGAGAATCTGGATGACGCGATCGACTTCGCCATCACGGCCGACGAGGGGATCGAGCTGGTTGTCCATGGCGGCTTGCGTGAGGTCGCGGGAGAATTCGGCGAGCAGAGAGCTTTCACGCTGACGCTGGGGCTGAGCTTTTTCCTGGGTGCTGCGGGCCAGTTCCTCACGGATAGTGGAGAGGCGCAGGCCGCGCTCGTGGAGAATTTCGGCGGCGAAGCATTTTTCTTCTCTCAGTAGACCCAACAGCAAATGTTCGGTGCCGATGTGGCGGTGCGACAGGCGTTCAGCTTCCTCGGCAGCGTAGGCGAGCACGCGCTTGCACTCGTTGCTTAGCGGGAGATCGACCGAGGTCGAAACCTTCTCGCGGATCGTTGTATGGCCTTCGATCTGTTTGCGGATGGATTCGACTGAAGCGTGCGACCGCAGGAAACGGTTAGTGAGGGCTTTGTCTTCGCGCAGGAGTCCGAGAAGCAGGTGCTCAGTCTCAATATAAGGAGACCCGAACTGGCTGGCTTCGTAGCGTGCGAAAAAGATGACGCGTCTGGCTTTCTCCGTGTAGCGTTCAAACATAATGCCCCTTCCCCCTGACCTTCCTTGGTCGAGAAGAACTGGTGCTCCCTCAACCCTACCGAACCTGAACCTAGCCGAGCATGAAACCTGGTCGAACTGTTCTAATCAACTCTAATCTTACGTCTTAAATCGTTCTTACATTATGCAATCAAAGGTCACAAAACCCAAGCGATGAAAAGATTTTACAAACTTTCATCACGTTACCAAAGAAACAGGTGCGGGTCATTTCGTCCTAATCTTTCCTCTTGGGGCTAAAGCCCCATTGACTCTTCCGCTTTATGCGGCGCTTAAGCGCCGCTCTTCCACGGTTGCGCCAGCATTTGCGTCACTTACCACTTACGCCGGCAACGAATCCGGCGGAATCTCTTCCATGCGGCCGCGCTGCAACCTCAATACGCGATGGCAGCGGCGGGCGAATGACAAGTTGTGCGTAGCGATGAGGGAGGTGAGCTGATGCTCGCGGTGCAACCGCGCAATTAGTTCGAAAACCGCTTCTGCTGTGTGTCCGTCGAGATCTCCCGTGGGCTCGTCGGCCAGCAAGAGCTTGGGGCCGGTGATGAGAGCGCGGGCCAAAGCGACGCGCTGCTGTTCTCCGCCCGAAAGCTCGCCGGAGCGATGATGCGCGCGCTGCTCCAGACCGACCTCACGCAGCCAGCGTAAAGCTTCTGGCTCGACCTGCCGCCAAGTCTGCCCGCGAAGCAGCAGGGGCATGGCGACGTTTTCCGCCGCCGTGAATTCCGGCAGCAGATAGTGAAACTGCCATACGAAGCCGGTCTCTTTATTACGAAAGGCGGCAGCTTCGTCGTGCGATAAGGTGTTCAATCGCAAGTTGGCGCAGTATACGTCACCGGCAGAAGCGCGATCAAGGGCGCTCAGGATGTGCAACAAGGTACTCTTGCCGGCCCCGGATTCGCCTACGATCGCGAGCATTTCTCCCCGCTTCACTTCGAACGACAGATTTTCAAAGAGCACCAGATCCGATGCGCCGGAGCGGAAAACCTTTTTTAGATTTTCGACCCGCAGCATCGAGTCCTGTTGGGTTAGATGCACGTTGGGCACCTTTCGTTCCAAGGGATCGGGAATCCGCGGGAATACGCGGCGAAGAAGCTCTCACTCATAGCGCAGGGCCTCGGCAGGGAGGATACGCGCGGCCGACCACGACGGGTACAGAGTGGCGACAAAGGAAATCAGCACGGCGAACAGCGCCACCCAGACACCGTCGATCATGCGGGGCGCGAAAGGAACGTAGTCGATGGAATAGACCTCGGGCGAGAGCGCAAGCACGTGGTAATGGCCGCCGGCGTAGGAGATGGCGTAGCCGACGACCAGGCCGATGGCGGTGCCGATCACGCCGATTAGGACGCCTTGCGCAATAAAGAGGTTACGCACTTGGGCGCGGCGGGTACCCATCGACATTAGGACGGCAATGTCTTTGGTCTTTTCCATGACCATCATGATGAGAGAGATCAGGATATTGAGTCCGGCCACGAAAACGATGAGGCCGACGGTGATGAAGGTGAGCAGTTGCTCTTGCTTTAACGCGTGGAACAGCGGCTTGTTCTGCTCCATCCAGTTGGTGGCCATGAAACCTTTTCCGGCGGCGTCCTCGAGTTGGCGGGAGATGACGTCGGCTTTGTAGATGTCGTCGACCTTGAACTCCATTACTGAGATCAGGTCCCCGAGGCCGAACAGGCGCTGCGCATCGGAGAGGCGGACGAAGGCCCAACTGGAGTCGTAATCGAAGAAACCGGAATTGAAGATTCCGACCACGCGGAAGCGGACGTACTTGGGCACCATGCCAAAGGGAGTGAGTTCGCCCTGCGGGCTGACGACCTGCACGGGATCGCCAACGCTGACGCCGATGTTATCGGCCATATCTTTGCCGAGGACGATGGGAGGCATGGCGGAGAGGCGCTGCTGGACGGCGGCCAGGGAGTCGGAGGGGTGATTTGCATCTTCTGGGGCGGCTGGCTGCGCGGGGGAGGGCGCCCGCGCCACATCCTGCACCACATTCCTGGACACATCGGCATCTTCGAGTTCGGCCGCAGAACCTTGTTTACTGTGGTTAACAAGTCGCCAACTTTGCGCTCGTATTTGGGGATCATGCCTTTGAGAACGGCGCCGCGGGCGCGGGGACCGCGGGAGATCAAGACTTGTTCGAAGATGGCGGGAGCGGCGGCGACGACGTGGGGTTGGTGGGAGAGGCGGTCCATGAGCGCGGGCCAGTCGTGAATGCCGTCATCGGCGATGCGCTGCAGGCTGATGTGGGAAGTCGAACCGAGCAGACGCTGCTGGAGGTCCTGGCGAAATCCGTTGGTGATGGCCATGGCGACCACGAGCGAAGCCACGCCGGCAGCGACACCGGCGACGGAGATGCCGGTGATGATGCCGATGAAGGCCTGGCGGCGTTTGGCGCGCAGGTAGCGGGTCGCGATGAAGAGTTCGAAGCGCATGGGGAAGTCAGCGAGCTTTCAGCTATCAGCTATCAGCAAGTCGGATTATAACGACAGCTTGGGGAAGTCGGTGAATGATCGGGTCATGGTCGCAACTTGGGCAACACCGCGCAGACTCGGCGCTGGGAGGAGATGTACTCCGCGCCGAAGCACCCTTGCAATTCAACGTCCCGGGGCACGTATCGCAGCGCTGGAGGCACTGCGCCATCTCAAAGTCAAGAGTGTTTACAAGGCAAGATTTCCGTGATGACTGGGAGCTTGCGCCGGATGATCGATTATCGATTATCGACGATCATTGTGGGGAGCACGGGCCGCTTGTGACGGTGAAACAGGGCGCGCATAACATCGGGATAGAACTCGGCGAGCACGTTGTAGCCGCTGTTGGCGCCGAGATTGACCGCCCAATTCGAGGCCACGCGGCCGATGGTACGGTCCTGCGCGGGATAGTAAGCGGTAGAGATGTCGCAGGAAATCAGCTGGCCGAGAGTTTCTGAAGTGTTGAATTCGGACGCGCCGCTATCATGACGGGTGACAACGGTGCGATTCATGGCGTACCACATCCGGGCCATCACCGAGCCTCTGCCCCGGCGGAAGAACCGCGGGTCCTGGTGCAGGAGCGAAGGCAGAACGCCGTTGGTCAGAATGCTGCCTGTAATCTGGTCGGCCTCGCTGGCTGCAAAGCGCTCGCCGAGAGCTGTCCATCCCTGACCGTAGTGGGGCTGCGAGTTGAAGGCCTGCTGTAGGGCGGTCTCAAGGGCATTGGTGACGTGTATGCTCACGTCGAATGCCTGGTGAAGAGAGAGCACGTATTTTTGCTGCACGGTCAACGGGAGGTAGTTGACGGCGGCATCGCTGGTGTTCGCAGACTCGGGAGTCACTACAAACGTGCGCTTGCGAGGCGATTTGGTACGGGGAAAGGGAGGCTGGACCTGGGGGGTGTCGGGAATAGCGGCTGTAGGAGCGGGTTGCGAGTCTTGCGACTGCTGCGGAGTGGAGTGGGGATCGGCTGCGGCGGAATCGGAATTGACTTGAGCGGAAAGAGAAACTGCCGAGACGAACAATACCGAGACGAACAACGCCAGGCCGTAACACGAAATGCGCGCCGACAGCCAGTTTATGACCACAGGGAGCTTATCCTAACAGGGGCGGCTGCGCCTGGCGCGGGGAAATCGATTGATTCATTCTGCTCGCCGACGCGGCGCTAAAGCGCCGCTCTTCCACGGTGGCGCTGGTGTTCACGGCGGTGCTGGCGTTCACGGTGAGTTTCGGCAAACTGCTAGACTGTCGTTTTCACTGCTGGATTGTTTTCTGCGTCGGGAATGAGGGCCGCCCGCTTTCGATGAGCATTAATCGATGATCGTTAACTTTGCAGAACGCGCGCATAACCACAACTGGGAACTCGATCCAGTGGTGCGGTCGCTGCTGGACACCGATTTCTACAAGCTGCTGATGCTGCAGTTTATCTGGAAGCATTTCCCGAACACACGGGTGGAGTTCTCGCTGATCAACCGGAATGCGGCGGTGCGGATGGCCGACATCATCCACATTGAAGAACTCAAGGTGCAGTTGCAGCATGTGCGGGGACGGCGCTTTCGAAAGTCGGAACTGGTGTGGCTGGCGGGCAATACGTTTTACGGCCGGCGGGGAATTTTCGAGCCGGCGTTTCTGGAGTGGCTGGAGAACGACTTCCGCCTGTCGGATTATCAACTGTCGGTGCGCGATGGACAGATCCATCTGACATTTGAAGGCACTTGGGCCGAGACCACGATGTGGGAATTGTATTTGCTCGCGATTCTGGACGAGCTGAAGACGCGGGCGCAACTGAAAACGCTGAGCGAATTCGGGCTCGACATTTTATACGCGCGGGCGAAGACGAAGTTGTGGAACAAGATCGAACGGTTGCGCGGCGTGCCGGGATTGAGCGTGGCCGACTTTGGAACGCGGCGGCGGCACAGCTTTCTGTGGCAGGAATATGTGGTCGTGGCCATGGCCGCAAATCTCGGCAGCAATTTTATCGGGACATCGAATGCGTTTCTGGCGCACAAGCACGATCTGGAAGCGATTGGAACCAACGCGCACGAGATTCCGATGGTGATGGCCGCGCTGGCGCCGGATGACGTGGCGTTGAAAGCTTCGCAGTATCGCGTGCTGGAGTTGTGGCAGCAGACTTATGAAGGCGCGTTGCGGGTGATGCTGGCGGACACGTTTGGGACCACGCAGTTTCTGGCGGGCGCGCCGGACTGGGTCGCGGATTGGACTGGACAGCGCGTGGACAGCAAGGATCCGTATATTGCCGGAGATGAATATATTGCGTGGCTGAAGGAACGAGGTCGGGATCCGCGGGAGAAGCGGTTGATTGCGTCGGATACGCTGGATGTGGACGCGATCCTGGGGCTGCATGCTTATTTTGGCGGGACGCTGGCCAAGGGAGTGGGGCCGGGCGATTTTCTCAGCGCGGCGGATTTCGAGGATCGTAATAAATGGACGCCGGGGCGGCGGGTGCGGTTCAGCGCCGGCTGGGGAACGCTGCTGACCAATGATTTTCGCGGCTGCAATCCTAACGATGGCGGAGGGTTTGATCCGATCGGGCTGATCTGCAAGGTTTCTAGCGTCGAAGGGCGGCCGGCGGTGAAACTCTCGGATAATTATTCGAAGGCACTGGGGCCAGCGGTGGAGATTGAACGGTATCGGCGAGTGTTTGGGAACGAAGGAATCGCCAATGCGCCGCTGGTGGCGTGATGGGTAGTGGCTCACTCTGAACTGAGCAGTTACGGATTCACCGACCGATGTGATCCTGCAGGAGCGCGCGAAGCGCTCCGGAGGGATCTTACGAAACCCGGACATCGGTTGTACGGATACGAGGAAGGCCTCTGCAACATCAAGCGTGGGTGCTCCCGTTCACGACATCAACAGCGTCGGCCGTCGTAAGGTCCCTCGCCCGGCTGTCGCCGCGCTCAGGATGACATCGGGCTGAAATAATTTCGGAATTGTCCAGCAGCCGCGTGAAAGTCGAAGTGCACATCCTCAGCTTTCTATGGCACAGTAAATAGTTCATGCCTGCCACCGCCGACGCCAGAGCTGGACGCGCTGCCTTCACGCATCGTGGGTTCGTGCTGTTCCAGATTGCGCGGTTCCTGATTGTCGCGGCGGTCGAGATGCAGGCGGTGGCCGTGGGATGGCAGGTATACGAGATCACGAAGCGTCCGCTTGATCTTGGGTATGTGGGG
Organism: uncultured Acidobacteriota bacterium; assembly: GCA_963758005.1. Taxonomy (GTDB): domain Bacteria; phylum Acidobacteriota; class Terriglobia; order Terriglobales; family Acidobacteriaceae; genus Sulfotelmatobacter. The sequence continues at coordinate 152,280 of CAVWTR010000009.1, read as the reverse complement.
CTGGCGCAGTTTCTGCCGGCAATTCTGCTGTTTCCGATTTCCGGGCACGCCTCGGATCGATTCGAGCGGCGGCATGTGCTCTCGGTTTGTTACGCGGCCTATGTGGTCTGTTTTGCGCTGCTGCTCGGGTTTGCGATGCACGGCACGCCGTCGATTAGAGCGATTTTTGTGGTGCTGGTGCTGATCGGGGTGGTGCGGTCGTTTAACAGCACGGCCAGCCGTTCAATCCTGCCGCAACTGGTTCCACCAGAACATTTCCCGAACGCGGTGGCATGGAACGCCAGCATTTTTCAGGCGGCGACGATACTGGGGCCGTCATTTGGCGGAATTATTTATGCGGCGTTTCGGGGACCCTCGGTCGTCTATGGTGTCGCCATGCTCACGGCGATTGGCGCGACGATCTCGTCGTTCAGGATCAAGCCGGAGGTGAAGGCTCGTCCGCGCGAGCCGATGTCGCTGAAGACGGTTTTCGCGGGGCTGCATTACATCTGGAGCAAAAAGCTGATTCTGGGGGCGATTTCGCTGGATCTGTTTGCCGTGCTGCTGGGCGGAGCGGTCGCGCTGCTTCCAGTTTATGCGCGCGAAATTCTGCATACGGGGCCGTGGGGACTGGGGCTGCTGCGCACGGCTCCGGGAGTGGGGGCGGCGATCATGGCGGTGCTGCTGGCGCACTGGCCGCTGCGCGGGCGATCTGGGCCGACGCTGCTTTGGTCGGTCGCGGGATTCGGAATCTTCACGATTATCTTTGGCGTGTCGCACAGCCTGACGATCTCTTTAATTGCGCTGCTGCTGCTGGGGGCGAGCGATATGATCAGCGTGATCATCCGCGCCACGCTTACGCAGCTCGCGACGCCGGATGAAATGCGCGGGCGCGTCACCGCGGTGGACATGATTTTTATTGGGACGTCGAACGAGTTTGGGCAGTTCGAGTCTGGAGTAACGGCGCAATGGTTTGGCACGGTGCCGGCGGTGGTGCTGGGGGGAGTTGGAACGCTGGTGGTGATCGCGCTATGGGCGTGGATGTTCCCGGAGCTACGGCGGGCGGGGGAGTTGACCGCGATTAAGAGTTCGAGCATGCAGGACACACCAAGAGATGATACCGAGCGGTGATGCTACCTCTGGTGTGACCTGAGAAGCCCCCTAGAACAATCTCTGCCTCGCTACAGGATGCTCACCGAGGATTATCGGAGCTGCGCAGTCGCAAGCTTTTGCGTTTTACCGTCCGACTGGAAGAATGTGAGTCCGTCAGGGCGTGAGAAACATACGTCGTTGGAGCCCATTCGTGCGCTCGGCTCGTAATAACCGAGCAAGTCTCCTGCGTCCTGGTCTGACGAGTTTAGGTCTAATGCAATGAAACTTCGGTGCACCTGTCCATTGGTAGAACCTTTGGTGGATATCTCATCTACGACGATTACGGCCATACCCGCCGAAAGATACAGCTTGGTCGCAATGGCTTGCGGGTCCCGCTTATGGAACTTTAGCCTGCGAATGGTTTCTCCGGCTGCCGAAATTACGGTTATCTGATCGGGGCCGAGGAAATACAAATTTCCCGCATAGCTCGCGACCGCTCCATCGATTGCAGCAGCAAGATTCCCGAGATCGACGGTAGGCATCGGAATTGAAAGTTCTCTGACGAGTTCTCCTGAGTCGGTGAGAACCGCCGCGTAAGGCTTTCCGCGAAGATCCTTCGGGCTTTTCTCATCGTGATATCCCCGCACAAAGATAAATCCGTTGTCGAACACGGCAAGGTCTGTGAGCTGCACGTCCTCGCTAACCTTCACGATGGTGGGAGCTCTCACCACACCATTGTCATCGAAGGTGAAGACGTACTTTTCCTCTGCATTGCTGGCAAGGATAAATACTTCGCCGTCGTTCGTGACCCAAAAACTATCGAAACCCGCTGAGTCAGAATCGGCGAACTTGCCTGTGATTCGGAAAAATCTCCCGGAAGAGCCGTCGCTCGACAAGCGAAAGATCTGGCCCTGTCTGAAATCGGAGTCGACAGCGTGGAAGTACATATTGCCGTCGCGATCACACTGACTCTCGCCAAAGTATGAAAATGGAGGGGCCTGGATTGGGCGACTGCTTGAAACATCGATCTCACGCGACATGAAAATACTGTCCTGCGCCAGACAGAGCGGGACTGAAACCAAGACTACAAATACATACTTCAGCATGGTGCCACCGTCCTTATAGCGGACGCTTCGGTTCCTGGAATCGAGGTCACTTCCCTTTCAACAACGTCTTGGATGCGCCCATGTTGTCGTACTTGTCGAACACGCGAACGACGACTACATGGTCGGTGGAAGCATCGTTTCCGTTTCCCGCAGTGAGAGCGGCCAGGAAGTCGTAGTCTTCAACCTTCGCGTCGGAGAGCTGGCCCACGGGCTCGACGTACTTCCATTCGCCGGCGTCCACAGAATACTCGGCGCGCTTGATGGTGGAGAATCCATCTTCCGCGCGGAAGTGCACGTGAATCTGTGCGCCCTCAAGCGACGCAGTAAAATTCGCAACCCTGGGAGGAGTGGTGTCGACTTCGAAGCGATGGCTTTCTTTGGTCGCGGTCAGCGCCTCGCCGGGCGAGTGTGAGGGAGCATCCGAGGCCACAATTTTCACCGTGTAGCCACCGTCGGGCAGCAGGCTGGCGTCGAACGAATACGCCTTGTCGGTCACGTTGTCTTTTAGCAGGAGCCAGCGGGTTTCTCCGTCGCCGCGGTAGTAGACGGAGTAAACCAGCTGATCGTCGTTCTCATCGTGCGCATTCCACTTCACGCCGATGGCATCGCGATCGCGAGTGCTGGGCGTGGGCGATTCGAACCGCCCGCCCGAAGAACTGCTGATGTCCATACCGAGACCGCTCGCGGACGATTTGGGGAGCGGCTGATAGCGGGCGCCCACCTGCACCGAGACGTCGTCGATTTCTGGTGCCACGTTTTTCGGCAGGTAATTCAACGTTACGGTATCGACGGACGGCCTGGTAGTTCCGGCGTGCAGCACGGCTTTCCACTGAGCGTAGCGCGCGGGCGGAACTCCCATCTGGGAATCTTTGGCGAGGTCCACCGGCTTCCAGGGACTCCAGTTGCGGTCGGGATTGTCGACGTTGCCGCTGCGCGCCAGCAGTTCAACATTGCCGGTGCCGCGAAATTCAGCCCGGCCCCAGCGCGAAAAGATCTTGGCGTCAAATACATCGCTCTCGTAGGTGCCTTCATTTTCCGGAGCCGGCCCCAGGACAAAAATCTTTCCCAGATTGCTGCTGGCAGCATAAAGTCCGCCGCCGGGAGCCTTGGCAAAACCCGTGACCTGCGACGCGGAGGCCTTCAGCAGATCGGAAAACTCGTCCTGCCCGTCACTCTCAATGGCGAAAACATGCCCGCGGTTCCCGGTTCCGGCGAGCAATCTGTCATGCGAATCTGAATTCATGTGCACAAGGGCCAGCGCGTAGACAATGTCATCGTGCGAGGTCCATATGCGCAAAGGGGAACCATCCGGTGCGATGCGGTACACATCGGAGCCATTGCCCGCACCCGTACCGGGAAACGGAAACGCCCCTGCCGGCGAAGCGCTCGGCACCATAGTGAGAGTCATCCCAGGAGTCTGAGGGCTGGTGGAGGCGGCGGAGTTGGACGACACGGAGAGCATCGCCGCGGAAACACCCGCAGGCGAGGTTGATGCGCTGGCCCGCTTCTCGCCCACGGCGGCGGCGTAGATGTTGCCGGAACGGTCGAGCGCGAGGGCCGTAATTTCTTTCTTCGGAGCGCTGTAGAGCACGAAACCTTCGCCAGCGGGAGAAATCCGGTAGATCAGGCCGCTGCCATCGGTGCCGGCAATGAGATTTCCTTGGGCATCGTTTCCCCGATAGTCGAACGCCAGCACACGGATGTGTGTGTCGTCACTCTTGAAGAAAACCGAGTGCTCTCCCTTGGGAGTGACTTTGTAAATCTCGCCGTGATCTCCGGTGGCGACGTAGAGGTTGCCGGTTTTGTCGAGCGCGAGATCCCAGATGTACTTCGTGCCCGGGGCGAAATATTCGGAGGAACTCCACGAGGGATCAAGGAGCGGCTTGGCTGGTTCGCTGGTCGCGTCCTTCGCAGCAGCCTTGCTTGGACTTTTGCGGGCATCACCTTTTTCCTGGGGCTTGTGCTCGATTTTGTAGACTTTGCCGTCGGGAGCGGTCGCGGCGTAGATTACGCCGTGCGGGCCGACTTGCAAGGCCTGCACCTGGAGTTCCTGGGGTTCAAAGATAATGGTCGCAGTGCCGTCCGGCGTAATGCGGTAGACGCGCGCCGGCGATCCCGTGGCGGCGTAGATGTTTCCCGCATCATCGGAGGCTATGGCCCAGATGTAGGTGGAAGGCGTTGCGTAGAGCAGCTTGAACGAGGGAGCTAGTTCCAGACCGCCCGAACTGCGAATGGCGACTCCGGTGGCCGTGCCCTTGGTGAGGTCATCGAATTTCGATTGCTCCCAGGAGCGGGTGCCGTCGGCGAAGGCGGAGGGAACCAGAACGCTCATCGCGGAAAGAAGAAGGCCAACAAGAATGAAAGAGGAAAACTTACGCGAACTGTGCAATGTTCTACCTCGATTTCAAATCGTCTGATTCAAATCGTCTGAAGACGCCGGTGGTCGCGTCCGCGCTAAACCGCAAGAATTCAGGTTAACACGCAGCGAGGGGGCGTTGCGCGTGAGCGAAGGCCAAGTGCAAGTCTGATGGTCCGGACTCAGTAGTGAGAACCGGACGCCGAGAGCCGGAAGCCAGCCTCGTGGTATCGTAGATTTTCATGTCTTCCAGTGTGATTTCACATACGCGTCAGAAATTGCTGAGCACGCTGGCTCACAAGTCGTTTCGGCTGGGTGAGTTCAAGCTTTCTTCTGGCGGGACCAGCGACTACTACATCGACTGCCGCACCACTACGCTCGACGCGAAGGGGTCGCGCCTGACTGGGGAAGTTTTCTTCGACGAAATTCAGCAGCGTGGATGGAAGCCCCAGGCCATTGGCGGGCTTACGATGGGCGCGGACCCTATTGTGGTCGCGGTGTCTGTAGTGAGCGGCGAGTTGGACGGATTTCTGGTGCGCAAGGCCGAGAAGCAGCACGGTACGGGGCAGCGCATTGAAGGCTTCCGCGAGAAGGGCGCGCGGGTGGTGATTGTGGACGATGTCTGCACGACGGGCTCATCGACGATTCAGGCCATTGAAGCGGCGCGCGAATTCGGATTCGAAATTGTGGGCGTGATGTGCCTGGTGGAGCGGGAAGAAGCCAAAGGACGGCCGAATGTGGAGAAGGCGGCTGCGCCGGCGACGTTCGTTTCAATCTTCACAGCGAATCATGTGCGGAAAGAACATGTACTGCAGAACGACGACACGCAGCCGACGCAAAGAATTTTATGATTCAAACTTTATGATTCAGACTCTTGAATGGACCGACCAAGGCGTGCGCTTCATCGACCAGACGAAGCTGCCGACGGAAGAAGTTTACGTGCTCTGCAAGACGCACGAGCAAGTAGCCGATGTGATCCGCGACATGGTGGTGCGGGGGGCGCCGGCGATCGGCGTGGCCGCGGCGATGGGGATTGCGCTGGGAGTGAGCAATTCCAAGGCTGAGTCTCCCGCCGACTTGAAGCGCGAACTTGACCAGATCTGCGACCTCATCGGGAAGACGCGGCCTACGGCGGTGAATCTTTTCTGGGCGATTCGGCGCATGCAGGAAAAATTTGAGCGGATTCGCATCCGGCCTATTCCGCACATCAAGCAGGATCTGATTGAAGAAGCGCAGCGCATGCACGCGGAAGATATCGCGGCCAACCAGGCTATGGGGCGCCACGGCGCCACCCTGATGCCGAGCGAAGGTGGGGTGCTCACGCACTGCAACGCCGGGGCGCTAGCCACGGCAGGATACGGCACGGCGCTGGGCGTGATTCGCGCGGCGATCGAGGCGGGCAAGAAAATTCATGTGTATGCCGACGAGACTCGGCCGTTTCTGCAGGGCTCGCGGCTGACCGCGTGGGAGCTGATGAAGGACGGCATCCCGACCACGGTGATTTCCGACAACATGGCGGGAGTGATGATGAAGCAGGGCAAGATTGGCGCGATTGTGGTGGGCGCTGACCGCATCGCGGCCAACGGCGACGTGGCCAATAAGATTGGAACTTATACGGTCGCTATTCTGGCCAAGGAGCACGGCATTCCGTTTTATGTGGCGGCGCCGATTTCGACCGTTGATCTGGCTTGCGCGGACGGCAGCGGGATTCCCATTGAGCAGCGGAACGCCCGGGAAGTCACGCACATCGCGGGAAAGCAGATGGTCCCTGACGGCGTAGGAGTCGAGAACCCGGCGTTTGATGTAACTCCCGCGAAATATGTTGCCGCCATCATCACGGAAAAAGGAATCGCGCGCGCGCCCTACAAGGATTCGCTGAGCCAACTCGCCGGACAAGAGGCCGGGGTGCATCCGTAGGCACCTTATTTTTGACACACGATTTTTGACACACGTCATTTTTGACAGTTCCCACGCCACACGCTTGGCACTTCTAATTGACGTTCTAATCAACGTAAAGAGATGTAAAGCCCAAGTTTTTTTGGTTGCCTGCGCTACTTATTGTTTGGGTTCGGGTTGAAGGTAGCGGCAACCTAATCGTGCTAATCTGAAATCAGAAGACTCACGTCTGCGCCAAATATTTCGTCAGGGGGCTGTTATGTCGTTCCGTTCTCGCCTGGTTCTGCCTGGCTTCGTTCTGCCTCGCTTGGTTCTGCCCATTATTCTTTCCAGTCTTGCCGTGCTCGCAGGCTGCGGCAGCAGCTCAAACAGTGTCGTGCCACCTCCCAGCGGAGCGTTCGGCAATACTGATCTCAATGGCACCTACACGTTTTCGGTTGAGGGCGCGGACGTTAACGGGCCGATGTCGATTGCTGGTTCCTTCACGGCCTGCGGTTGCACCGGCGGGACCATATCGACCGGCGCGGTGGATTTCTTCGACCCCGCTCTGGCGGCGCCCGCTTCGGCGGTCGGCTCGAATAGCACCTACAGCGTCGGCGCCGACGGGCGCGGAACCGCCAACCTGTACATCACGCCGTCAGGTGGCACTCCCTTCAAGGTCATTTTCCAATTTGTTCTGACTTCGAGTTCGCATGGGCTGATCATCCGCTACGACACTACCGGGACCGGCAGCGGCACGATTGACCTGCAGCCCAGTGCGGTTGCGCAGAGTGCGATTGCCAACGCTCCCTTCGCCTTCACTCTTTCTGGAAGCGACGCGAACGGCGACTTCCTTTCCACCGCAGGTTCGTTCACCCTCGATTCTTCAGGCGCGATCACTGCCGGAGTCGGGGACTGCAACGTAAACGGCGTTCCCTATTACCAGCCCACTCTTTCTGGCTCGGTTCCGGTGGGCTCGGGAACGGCGCCGGGAATCGGCTCGATTCTGACGGCGTGCTCGTCAACGGCTCTCGGCTTTGATGTCTACGCAATCGACAGCACACACCTGAAGTTGATCGAAAGTGACGGCTCCGCGTTTCTTGTTGGTGATGCCTTTGCTCAGACCAGCGCCTCCATTCCTCAAGGTACTCTGGTTTTCACGATGGAGGGTCTGGACGGGGGGAGCACCGGCAATCTGTTCGTGACCGGGGGCACGGTGACCTCCGATGGTGCCAGTGAACTTTCGGGCGGACTGCAGGACGTGAATGATGCCGGTACCGTGAACAACGGCGGTACTACGTCGGAGCCCTTTAGCGGTTCGTTCGTTGCGTCTCCCTCAGGCAGTGGGCGATTCCTGGTATCCCTCTCGGGTTTCCTTGGCGCCTCTACTTTTGCCGCTTATCCGTCGAGTGGCGGCATCCTGCTGCTGCAAGTCGACACGGGACTGGCTGCGGGGACCACAAGCGGCATAGCGCTGCAGCAGACATCGGGAGCGGCTATCGCCGCTTCGCAAGGCTACGGGCTGAATAACTCCGGCGAGGACGTCGTCAACGACGTGGAGCTGGATGCGATTGCCCAGTTCACTACTACAAGTACCGGAATGAAGGGCCTGCTCAACCTTAATGACGGGTTGACCGTTAGCACTCAAAACGTGAATGGGACATATACTACGGCGGGTTCCAACGGAGCGGGTTCCGCTACTATCGGTACCGGTCTGCAAAGCATGTTCTACTATGCGGCTGACAGCTCGACCGTACTGTTTATTTCCACGGATCCTAACCAGGCGGCAATGGGGTTGTTCGAAGCACAGACCGCTCCCAGTGGCAGTGACGCGGCGCAACCCACTGTAGCGAAGCCGCGGCCTCTGCCAATGCTCCGTGCATTACCGCATTCGCGTTCGGCTACGCGAAATAGCCAGTGGCTTCAGCGAAATAGAAAGTTGCAATAGCACGTTGCGATAAACGTTCGGTTTGCGCGGCCTTCACGAAAGTGGAGGCCGCGTTTTTCTTGTGCCAGAGTAGATTCGGCGGAGCAGGTTCGTCAGAGCAGGTTCGTCGAAGGGTTCACCTTTCCGACACTCGGCCTTTTCCGGCTGCGGTGCTTCGCGAACTAATCCACGCCACGAGCCGATAGAGCATCAGCACAGCCAGGACGGCGGCGTATTCGAGGGGCTTTTTCAGGTCGGCTTTGACCAGCCAGATGTAGTGGATGACTCCGGCGGCGGCGCTGAAATAAATCAGGCGGTGCAGGAGTTGCCAGCGTTTGCCGCCCAATTTTCGGATCGACCATTTAGTCGAGGTCAGGGCCAGGGGGATCATCAGGGCAAAGGCCGTCATGCCGGCGGTGATGAAGCGGCGTTTGACGACGTCGGCCAGCATGTCGTGGACGTCGAAGGATTTGTCGAGCCAGGCCCAGGTCATCAGGTGCAGGGTGCCGTAGAAGAAGGCGAAGAGGCCGAGCATGCGGCGAAAATTGATCAGCCAGTATTGCCGGGTGAGCTTGCGCAGGGGCGTGACCGACAGCGTGATCAGCAGGAATGTCAGGGTGCAGTCGCCGGTGCTGTGAGTGATGGCTTCAATGGGATTGGCTCCCAGTCCGTTGTGCAGGGCTCGCCAGACGAGCCAGGCCAGGGGACTTAGGCAGGCCAGGAAGACTGCGGGTTTGAGGTATTTGAGGTAGCGGGGCATGGGATCAGTGGTCGGTGATCAGTGGTCGGTGATCAGTGGTCGGTGATCAGTGGTCAGTGGTCAGTGATCAGGAGCTAGTGGTAAGCATTCGAGCAACACCGAAACTCCTGCCTTCAGAAATTCTTTCTCAAATCCATTCCGGTGTACAGGCTGGCGACCTGGTCGTAGCCGTTGAACATCAGGGTTGGGCGTTTGAGGAATTCGCCGAGCCTGCGTTCTTTGGCCTGACTCCAGCGGGGATGGTCCACGTTGGGATTCACGTTGGAATAAAAACCATACTCCGTGGGAGCGGAAATATTCCAGGTATTGAGCGGCTGGCGGTCGGTGAAGCTGATGCGCACGATCGCTTTCGCGCTTTTGAAGCCGTACTTCCACGGCAGAACGATGCGCAACGGAGCGCCATCCTGGTTGGGAAGATCTTCGCCATACATACCGAAACAGAGCAGAGCCAGCGGATGCATGGCTTCGTCCATGCGCAGGCCCTCCACGTAGGGCCACTGGAGTACATTGCGCTGCTGGCCGGGCATTTGGGACGGATCGAGAAGGGTAGTGAACTCGACGAACTTCGCCTTGCTGGTGGGATTCGCGCGCTTGATCAGTTCGCTCAGCGAGAAGCCAACCCATGGGACGACGATCGACCAGCCTTCGACGCAGCGGTGACGGTAGATGCGTTCCTCGGGAGGGGCCATCTTGAGGATGGCGTCGAGATCGAGTTCCTGCTTTTTGTCCACCAGGCCGTCGATCTTTACTTTCCAGGGACGGGTGCGGAAATTTTGGGCTAGCTTTGCGGGCCCGTCTTTATCGGTAGAAAATTCGTAATAGTTGTTGTAGGTGGTTACGTCTTTATAGGGAGTGACCGTTTCGGTGGTGCTGAATGGGCTTTTCTTGATGCCGTCAATTTTGGCTCCAGCGAGCGCGGTGGTCGAAGGCGAGATGAGTTCGCGCAGTCCTGCACCGGTCGCAACGGCGGCTCCCGCGAGCGCCGCTCCAGCCAGGAACTTGCGGCGGTTCAGATACAGACTCTTGGGAGTAATCTCGGACGAGCGAATGTCTTCAGCTTTCTTGATCAGCATGGAACCCCTATTCTTTATACGCGTATTCGCCGCAAACGGATTTATTCCCCCTGATCTTCAATCTGATAGGACGCTGTGGCGAGGAAAAAGTTGCAAGGGATTCGCGGGACTACAAAGAACGCTTGCTCGGGATGACAATCAAGACTGGCGTTGCCCCAGTACTTCCCTCACCTTTCGCGACAGATTTTGCAGGGTGAAAGGCTTTTGCAGGAAGGCGGTGCCTTTTTCGAAGGCTCCGTCGCTGAGGATCGCATCCTCGGTGTAGCCGGAGAGATACAGCACCTTGGTTTGGGGACGCGTCTGCACCAGTTGCTTGACCAATTCCCGGCCGCCAAGACCGGGCATGACCACATCGGTGATTACCAGGTCGATATTGCCGTTGTGCTTTGCGGCGGCTGCGAGGCCGGTTTCGCCGTTCTCCGCTTCGACGACCTGGTAGCCCTTGGCGGCCAGCGTGTCGCGGACAAGTTGACGAACGGGCGCTTCGTCTTCCACCAGCAAGATGGTCTCGGTGCCACCCAGGGCGGTGTGCGGCACCGGAGCCTGATGGCGCTCGACGACGCCTTCGGCGCGCGGCAGATAAATATGGAATGAGGTGCCGCGGCCTTCTTCGCTCTGCACCATGACGTATCCGCCGCTCTGCTTCACGATGCCGTAGACCGTGGATAGGCCGAGGCCGGTGCCCTTGCCTTTTTCTTTGGTGGTAAAGAAGGGCTCGAAGATGCGTGACTGGGTTTCCTTGTCCATGCCGAGGCCGGTGTCGCGGACGGTGAGCAGAACGTAGTTGCCGGGACGGATGAAGGTTTGAGCACGGCGATGATTCTCGTCGACGAAAATGTTTTCCGTCTCGATCGCAAGCTTTCCGCCGCCGGGCATGGCGTCCTTGGCATTGACCACGAGATTCATCAGCACCTGTTCGAGTTGTCCGGCGTCGGCGCGGGTGTGCGCTGCGTCGGGAGCCAGGGCGGTGGAGAAGTCGACGTCTTCGCCGATCAAGGGCCGGAGCAGGCGTTCCATGTCGGACACAATGGCGTTGACATCGACAACTTTGAGTTCGAGTAATTGCTTGCGGCTGAAGGCCAGCAATTGCCGGGTCAGCGTGGTGGCGCGGTCGGCGGCCGCCTGAATCGCCTTGCCCTTGTCATATAAAGGGTGGTCCAGGTCTGAGATTGGCCAGAATTACTTCCGCATATCCGCTGATCACCATCAGGAGATTATTGAAGTCGTGGGCTACTCCGCCGGCGAGGCGGCCCACGGCTTCCATCTTTTGGGCCTGGCGAAATTGATCCTCCAGCACGCGGCGGTCGGTGATGTCTTCGGCGATGGCTTCGAGGACGTCGGCCGGTTCGTCGACGTTGCTCACAGCCCGGCCGCTGATGCGCACGGTGATGGCTCTGCCATCCTTGCGCTTCCACTTCAGTTCAATGCCATCGAGGCGCCCGGTGCGGCGGAATTCTGCGATCAGCCGCGTATGTTCTTCGGAGTGCGCGAACACGTCTTTTTCCGGATCGAGCAGCAACACTTCTTCGGCTGAAGCGTATCCCAGCATCGTGATGAGGGCCGGATTTACGTCGAGGAATCTGCCTTCCAGACTCGACCGGTAAATTCCGTAGACCGAACTCTGCACGAGAGAGCGGTAACGGGCCTCAGAGCGGCGCAATGCCAGCTCGTTGCGCTTGATCTCAACTGCGCTCGCCAGTTGTCGCGCGACGAAAGTCAGAATCTCCTTGTCAGCCTCGCCATAGCGGATGTTCTTCGAGTAAGTCTGCACCACCAGCGCGCCGAAGGTGTGGCCGTTGACCTTTAGAGGAACGCCCATCCAGTCGAGGGAGCGCGCACCATTGCGATGGCGCGCCACTTCGCCGCGATCCTCCATAGCCTGCAGGACTTCCGGCGTGGCCAGGAGAGGTTGCCCGACGCGGATGAGATAGTCGGTGAGGCCGCGACCCAGCTTCTTGGGCGGCGGCGCGGAATCCTGCTCATCGACAAAATAGGGGAAACTGAGCAACTCGGTGGAAGGATCGTAGAGCGCGACGTAGAAATTCTTCGCGTACATGAGCTCATCGACAATGGCATGCACGGCGGCAAAGAACTGTTGCAGATCGGGGGCATTGCTGCTCTTCTCGGCTAAGCGGTAGAGCGCCGAACTGAGCAGTTCCACTTGCTTGCGGTCGGAAATATCGTGATAGCCGGCGTAGAAGCCTGCCATCTTTCCATCCAGCAGCAAAGGAGCGCAGGAGACGGAGACGTCGAGCAAGGTTCCATCTTTCTTTCTGCGCCGGGTTTCCAGAGTGATGCGCTCTCCTCGAGCCAGTGCATGGTTCACCGACTGCGACTCCGCCAAACAGTCCGGAGGCACTACGAGATCTTCCAGAGGCTGTCCTATGACCTCGGCGGCTTCGTAGTTGAACATGCGGACGAAAGTCTCGTTGGCCCAGAGCACGCGCTGGTCGCAATCCGCGATGGTCAATCCATCGGGCGAGGCCTGAAACATTTGCTGCAGAAATTGCAAGGGGGCCTGGGTGCTCGGCGCAGGGGCGGCGAGAGGAGGCAGGGGGCAGGAATGTTGCGAACAGGAACCGTTCGCCGGAGAAGAGGCTTTTTCCGGCGCTACGAATGTGGGCGGATCTCCGCGCTCCAGGGCTTGTTTCAGCCGGCTGGCGCGGGAAGGCTCCGCCCTTCCTGATTGGGTGACACGTTCACCCATCCGCGATTTCCCCCCTTGAAATGCGCAGTCTATGGTGCATGTTAGAGGTGTGTGGTACCGGGCTGAAAGTTACGGGGGTAATCCCGAAATGGCTGATTCCGAACTGGGCGCGATGCCCCAGCCCTTCGTAACTTGGAACGTGGGCTTAGCGGTCTTTATGCTCTACGCTGGATGCGCTGGGCTGCAAGTTCTTGTTCAGGAAGCTCTGCGCCGAAGCTCTAAGCCTGAAGTGCGCGTGCCGAGCCCCATGCGCGTTTCAGAAGGACCGTTTCAGAGGAGCGTTTCCGGAGGACGATGTCACCGCTGGTTCCACGATTGCGTGCCAGTTCTACCGCGAAGCCCGACCCCACCCATCAGCACTGGGGCATGCTGCTGTTTGAAAGCCTGTCGGCGGGCGTACTGGCGGTTGGAGTTGGTATGGCCATGGTGCTCATCGTGGTTGGCGTCTATGTGATTATCGTCTGGCCCCTTACCTTCTGGGACCTCGCCAGTTTTGGTGGCGAGAATTACGGGCCGTGGGCAGACACAGTATTGTGGTCGATCTTCGCCGGTGGGTCGCTGGCCGGTTTCTGGTGCTTCAGCGGCGCCGCGTTCAAGAACAAACCCAGGAGCCGAGTTCCCGCACGCTCTGGCCGAATCCGAAAATAGGCGCCACTCCTAAAAATTGAACACCTCCGCGGTTACTTTGGTGAGTCGTGTACATAGCACACGCCTACTTGTCGTGGCACAATGGCCGCACTGATCTCATACAACATACCGCCGGGAACTTCCTCCAGTGCGGCTCAATGCGGGGGAAAATATCTGGTACGAGAGGGTTTAAATGATGAACCGTTTTGGGGCGGTACCTGTGTGTCTTCGTTTACGCGCAGCGCTCTTCCTGCTTTTCACTGTTGTGCTCGCGATTTCCGCTGCGCCGGGGCAAACGCCGGGCGTCACTGACAACAGCATTTCGATTGGGTCCTGCGCCGCACTGGATGGCCCTGCCCGCTTCCTGGGCAAAGAGACGATCATGGGGGCGCAAACCTATCTGCATTCGGTGAACGAGGAAGGCGGAGTATTTGGGCGCAAGATTCAACTGCTGGCCCTCGATGACAGTTACGATCCCGATAAGGCCCCAGCCTGCTTCAAGCGTCTGACTAAGGAAGGTGTGTTTGCGCTGGGATTCCTGGTGGGTACGCCCACCGCCAGGGTGTATGTGCCCATGGCACAGGACGAGAAGATTCCGGTGGTGGGATTATTCACCGGGGCACAGATGCTCTACGAACCGGTGAAACATTACATCGTTAACGTGCGCGCGTCATATTACGACGAGACGCGTGAGCAGGTCGACAAGCTGTGGGATGTGAATGTGCACAAGATCGGCGTGATTTATCAGGACGACGCGTTCGGCAAGACGGTGCTCGATGGCGTGAAGCTGGCGTTGCAGAAACATAACTCGGCTCCGGTGGCTCTGGGCACATTCGCGCGCAACACGACCGATGTGGACGACGGGCTGAAGAGTGTGATGGCGTTGCGTCCGCAGGCGGTGGTGGTGGTGGGACCGTATGCGCCGGTGGCGGCCATCGTGAAGAAAGCCCACGCTGCGGGCTGGCGGCCGCAGTTCCTGACCGTATCTTTTGTGGGAACGGAGGCATTCATCAAGGAAGCTGGGCCTGACGCCGAGGGCACGATCATCACGCAGGTGGTTCCTCCGTACGATCGCACCGACTACGCAACGGTCGGTCTGTATCGCAAGAGTCTGTCGAAATATTATCCCGACACGCCGCCCAGCTTTGTGAGCCTGGAAGGCTTTCTGGATGCGATGGTGCTGGTGGAAGGACTGAAGCGCGCGGGAAGAGATGTGACGCGGGAAAACTTCATCACCGCGATCGAATCCATTCACGCGATGAACATTGGTATGGGAGCGAAGGTGATTCTGGATTACGGTCCGACGGACCACAAGGGATTTGACGACGTCTACCCGACCGTGGTGAAGAACGGGCAACCGGTGCTGCTCACGGATTGGTCTGGGCTCGGCAAGTGAACACAAACATCCCGGGCGAAGAGCTTTAACCACGAAGGACATGAAGGGGCACGAAGGAAACCACGGACACTGCTTGCCGCCGTTTTTCTGAATTTCGGGGGACTGTCAATTTCGTGGGACTGTCTTCGAACGACAGCTTGGTTATGGCAAGCGGTTGATGAGCGAGGCGACGTAGCCGGCGCCGAATCCGTTGTCGATATTGACCACGCTCACGTTCGAGGCGCACGAGTTCAGCATGCCTAGCAGTGCGGCCAGTCCTTTGAACGACGCTCCATAGCCGACGCTGGTCGGCACGGCGATGACGGGAACTCCGACGAGGCCGCCGACGACGCTGGGTAGAGCACCTTCCATGCCAGCACAGACGATCACGACACGCGCCCGAGTCAGCGCCTCGCGGTTGGCCAGCAGGCGGTGAATGCCGGCGACGCCTACGTCATAGAAATGCTGGACCTCGTTGCCCATAATTTCGGCGGTAACGACGGCTTCTTCCGCGACGGGAATGTCGCTGGTTCCAGCGGAGACCACGGCGATAATGCCCTTTCCATATTTCGTGGGGTCACGCTGCAGCACGACGGCACGGGCGAGTTCGCGATATTCCACGGCGCGAACTTTTTTCTTGACCGCGGCAAACTGTTTTTCGCTGGCGCGCGTGGCGAGGACGTTGCCGCCTTGTTTAGCCAGGCGCGCGAAGATACCGGCGACCTGCGCAGGCGTCTTGCCTTCTCCGAGAATGACTTCGGGCATGCCGGCTCGCAGGGCGCGATGATGATCGACTTTCGCGAAGCCGAGATCTTCGAAGGGCATGTGGCGCAGACGAGAGACGGCGTCGTCGGGCGTGAGCTTGCCCTTGCGTACTTGCTCGAAAAGTTTGCGGATGGATTCGGCGTTCACGCGGCACTCGGCATTCGGCACTTGGCACTCAGCATTCAGCCGAGCCGCTCTAGATTAGCATTTCGTGGACGGCTGAGTTCAGGCGTGGGCGGCGCGTGACAGCGGGCGGGAGACGGCGCGGAGTTTGGCGACCACCGCGGTGCAGACTTTGCGGGCCAGTCCGGGCTCATCGAGATGAGCCAGAAAGAGGCGGCGCAGGCTGCTGGGCGAGACTTTGCCGGCGAGATAGGCGTCGTAGATCTGGCTTCCGATGCGGTAGCCGAGGTCCTGGGCGGCGGATTCGCATTTGCTTTTGTCGCCTCGAATGGCTGCCTGGGCGGCTTTTTCGCAAGCGGCGCGGGATAGCGGCGAGGCGTCGTCGGCAGGCGGCCGCGAGGGATAGAGCACGCGCGAGCCGAAGTACCCGACTGCGTGTTCGACTACGCAAGCGTAGAAATCGTCGATGGCACTCTTGCTTCCTCGGCTGCCGTTTACAGAGCTGGCTTCTTTTGAAAGTTCATTCGGGCGTCCGTTGACGTTGATCCGCTGCGGCAAGCCTTGACACGCCTGATGCAGGAAGCGGGTGGCATCTTCGGCGGCGTGAATCATTTGGAACTCGCGGATACAAAACGCATTCACCTGCGGAATGTAGGCGCTGCCGCGTTTTTCCACGCTGGCCAACAGGGCTTCACGCTCTGAGTCGCCGATGCCTTTGCGTGACAGCAGGCGGCGCAGCATGGCGTCAGATGGGCCGGCATAAACCTCGGGCAACATGTCGACCAGAAACTTCGGCTGCGTGCCGTTGTGCGGTGAGTAGCGGTTGATCTCGAGGAAGCGCGCGAGACTGTCGATCAGATTGTAGATAGTTGGAGCAAAGTCGGGACTATCATCGCAGCGACTCCACTGGTCCAGAAACAGGCGGTAGCTTTCGTATTTTTCGAGTGGAGTGGAGTTGAAGACGCATAGCACATCGTCGTTGACGCGAACGCCTTCCACCTTGTCGGCGCGCTCTCCGGCGGCGCGCCAGTAGAGTGCATCGATGTTCTGCAGCACGGTGAGGACTTTTTCTTCGGGCATCTGCTGGTGCAGTGCGCGCGGCAAGTGTCCGGGGGCGAGGTGCGATTCGCCGAATAACACGAAGACAACGGCGTTGGAATGGCGCTGGCGAATTTCGGCGATCTTGGCGGCGGCATGACGGTCACGCGCGCCGATCTTGCGCAGATCTTCGCGGGGCATACAGTCAAGACCGTAAACAGCTTCCGCGTGGTCGCGCGCGGTGACCAGGAGTTCGTGAAACGCCGTCCAGTCGTAGCCCCAGTCGAGGTCGAAGCGGATGCGCTGGCGGAGTTCACTTTCGTCGATATCGCGGCGCCACCATTCGTCGAGGATGTGCTGGTCGCGGGCGAAGATGGTTTCGACTCCGAGCACCACCGGACGGTCCCCGGCCAGCGCGCGCTGCTCGATCAGGGCTGCGGCATGGCGCTGCGCGGCAGGCAGCGCGTGGTAATCACCTATGAGCACGATGTCGGCGGCTTGCAAAGCACTCTGAATCTGCTGCGCATCCAGAACCGAATCGTAATTGCGATAAGCTTGGTTGAACTCGCGGAGATATTTTCTTCGGTTATGTGAATCCTGGGCGCGGATTTCGCGCTCCACTCCCTCCAGCGCGTGCAACTGGCCTGCGCTGCGGCGGGATCGGAGATTCGTGTTCGAGGACATTGATCAGCTTCTAGCTTCTAGCTGCTAGCCGGTTCATCTTGACTTCCGGCTCACTGGCTCCCTATGCTCCAGAATCGGAGGCAATGCTCCAGTCTTGCTTCCGTTCTTGCTTCCGTCCGGAGAAATTTTGTCGAATCATCCACCACAGAATCTGACTATCGCGACCACGGGGGCCAGCGGGGCCATTTTTCTGCGGCAGCTTCTTCTGGCCGTCGCACGCGACGAACGTGTTGCGACGGTCAACTTCATCGCGTCCGACAGCGCGCTGCGCGTCATGGCCGAAGAGTTGCACATCAAAGGACGGTCCAACCTGGTCAGCCGAATTCTCGGCGCTTCGTCCGGGTCCTCCGGCAGCCGCACGTCATCCACAATTCGGGCGCGCAAAATTCAGCTTCACAAGATCCAGATTCACAAGATCAAAGAGCAAGCGAACGCTGACATCGGAGCCAACGTGGCCAGCGGGTCTTATCCCGCCGACGCCATGATCGTCATCCCGTGCAGCGTGGGCACTCTGGCCCGAATCGCGAACGGCGTCGCGTCGCAACTGATCGAGCGGGCGGCTGACGTTTCGCTCAAAGAGAAGCGTCCGCTGGTGCTGTGCGTGCGCGAGACGCCGCTCAATAAAATCCACATCCGCAACATGTACCGGGCCGCTGACGCCGGCGCGACCATCTTTCCGCTGATTCCGGCCTTCTATTACGGTCCTGCCTCTTTAGATGAAATGGCCCGCGAATTTGCCTATCGCGTGCTGGCTCATCTGGGCCTTCCGCAGCCCGACGCTTTTCGCTGGAAAGGCTGACTGATCAATAACTTGGCGGTCTCGGGATAAACTCTCTCGCCTCTCAGTAATATCGGCAACCTGACTCTGGGGAATTTCAGTGTAGAGATCCAAAGGTGCTGGGGGCAGATGCCCGCCGGACATGTACGGGCGGGGGAACGTCGGAAGGAGGACTTTTCGGCGGAGCAGTGCTGGCGATCTTCGTGACTTGCTGGTTGAGTTCCTCTTCCGGAATCTCGTGTCCCTTACTCTTGAAGCTCTGTTGCGCAGCAAGCACATATTGATGCGAGAGAGTGTTATTCCCTGCAAGTTTTTCAATCGCTGCGAGTCGCAGGTAGGCTCGTCCGGTATCGACCAGCAGCGCCTTGTCGCCTTGGGCGCTGTGCAGTTTGCTCATCGACTTTGAGAAATTTGTGAAACCCAGCAGGGCTTGGCGGCCGTGCTCCGTATCGGCTTGGGCATACTGGAGATTGGAGAGCTCAGCATATCCCGTCCCAGCTGACATTTCCCTCCAGATCAGTAGCCCGCCAGTCCAGGTCCGCCCCATGTAGGAGCCGGCCACAACTCCAACGAGGAGACCCGATGACAGTGCGATGCCGCAAAGTTTCAGTGCTTTCATGCTGTCCTCATTTTTTTGGGGGGCACTCGCAGGAGTCTTGCTGGTTGCGCGCTTGAACGATCTCCCTCAGATGCGGCTCTGAATAATCCTTCCAGCCCGCTTGCTTCAATGTGGTCTGCGCCTTTTGCATCCAAGCTTGAGAAGCGGGAAGATTACCGGCGGCTTCTTCGACCATTCCAAGCCGCGCATAGGTGATACCGGTCTCGACGTCGATGAGCGTGAGCGCCGCCGGATCGGTCGCCTGTGTTCGGCCCTTTTGAGCGGCATTCAACACTAAGTTCAAGTATTCTCGACGGCCTTCTGATCCGTATTTTGGATCCTGGAGTCTCGTGGCCGAGCCCATATTGGCGATCCACAGGCTTGCCATCGACTCATAGGTTCTGAGAAAGGCTTTTCCTTCGGCCGTCCGGTAGGCGTGAAACTCGCGCGTGGACTCGAAAGTCGATCCGAGTTCCCATCCGGCGTACGACCCGAGGCCAGTGCCGACGAGGAACAATATCGCGAAGAGTGCGGCCTTCTTGAACACGCGTTCCGCCTCCGAACCGAATCGACGCTGCCGCCTTGGTCGCCGCTTACCGTCTGCAAAGCGTCACAAGACACTGAACAGAGAGAGATCAAGTCTAGAAGCGCTCGGGGAGGGGTCCCAGATACCTGGTGGACATGTACGGTGGGGTGAGAGCCTTGAGGTTGGTTCGGCTCCGGGTTTATTACGAGATTTCCAGAGGTGCAATCCCGGATCGATGGGGTAGAATGCGGCCAATTCCTGAAAGGTGAATTCATGTTCAGACGATGGTGCATCGGATTCGTGTTTCTGGGAGCCGCCGTGCTCGCGGCCGACGGCCAAAATCCTCTGGCGGGCGATGCCAAGGCGGCGAAGGCGGGGGAGTATGAGTTCCGCATCAACTGCGCGCTGTGTCACGGATTGGGCGCGCGCGGCGGAGGACGCGGACCCGACCTGACGCGGGCGGTGAAGAAGCACACGCACTCTGACGCAGACATGTTTCAGGTGATCAGTAATGGCATTGCCGGAACTGCCATGCCGGCGAATGGGACCAACGGCCAGGGCGTCGGCATGACCGATGAGGAGATCTGGCAGATCATCACCTACATTCGCAGCCAGGAAGTGAAGGCTCCGGCGCAGGCGCTGGGGAACGCGGCGCGGGGGAAGAATCTGTTTTACGGCGATGCCAACTGCTCGCTGTGTCACATGGTCGAGGGCAAGGGCGGAAGGCTTGGCCCAGAGCTGACAGCGGTGGGCGGGTCGCGCACGCGCGAGGCGATTATTGATTCGGTGCGCAATCCGAGCCGGAGGCTGGCTTGGGGACTGACCGAGTCGACCAAAGAATTTCCGCAGGAGTATGAGAGCGTCACGGTGGTGACGGCAGACGGGAAGCAAATCAAGGGCGTGACCCTGAATGAAGACAGCTTCAGTGTGCAGATCATGGACGCGGGCGAGCAGATTCATCTGCTGGAGAAAGACACGCTGCTGTCGTTCCAGAAGACGCGGGAGTCGGCGATGCCGAAGTATACGACCGACACTTTGAGCGATAAGGAATTAGAGGACATCGTGGCCTACTTGGTCAGCGTGGGGGCGAAATGACGGAGCGGGGTTGTGTCGGATCTTCTGAAGCGTCAGGGCGACCGTGGAAGAGGGGCGCTTTAGCGCCGCGTCGTCGCGCCTCAGCCGGCGAGGCCTTCGGGCCCTGTCCCCCACTGGGGCTAAAGCCCCTCGATTTTTTCGCTGCTTTACGCGGCGCTGAAGCGCCGCTCTTCCACGGTTCTGCCGGCTTTCGGTTGAGAATTCTAAGGGTCTGGCTGACGGTGGCACTCTACGCGACTTGCGCTCACGCGCAGGTTACGTTCGAGCGACTGGTGAATTCTGCGAAGGAACCGCAGAACTGGATGACTTATTCGGGAGATTATTCCGGCAAGCGTTTCAGCGGGCTGGATCAGGTCAACATCACGAACGCGCGCATCGCTGGTGGCGAAGTGGGTCTATCAGACGGGGCGACCGGAAACTGGAGACTACGCCGCTGGTGGTCGACGGAATTATGTATGCCACCGCGCAGGATGACCGTGCGTTTGCACTTGATGCGCGGACCGGGCGGCCCATCTGGATGTACCAGCGGCAGATTCCCAGCGACATTCGTCCCTGCTGCGGGCATGTGAATCGCGGGCTGGCGATTCTGGGCGACAAAGTTTTTCTGGGCACGCTGGACGCGCATGTCATCGCGCTTGACGCGAAGACTGGGGCGGTGGCGTGGGATGTGGCCGCGGCGGACTATCGCACGGGATTTAGTTTCACGGTTGCGCCCCTGGCGGTGAAGGGGCTGATCGTGATTGGCATTTCCGGCGGGGAGTACGGCGTGCGTGGATTCATTGACGCTTACGATGCTTCGACAGGCGAGCGCAAGTGGAGGTTCTATACGGTTCCAGGGCCGGGCGAACCGGGGCACGACACGTGGGAAGGCGACTCGTGGAAAGTGGGCGGCGCTCCGGCGTGGAACACCGGGACGTACGACCCGCTGACGAATCAGATTTTCTGGCCGACGGGAAATCCTGCGCCTTCGAATCGCGGCGAGGGACGGGCGGGTGACAATCTCTACAGCAATTCCCTGCTGGCGCTGAATGCCGATACCGGCAAGTTGAACTGGTATTTCCAATTCACCAAGCACGACGAGCACGACTGGGATGCGACGCAGGTTCCGGTGATGATCGACACTCCGGTTGGGGCCGGAGCCAAGCATCTAATCGCGCAGGCCAACCGCAACGGATATTTTTACGTGCTCGATCGCGCCACGGGAAAACTGATTTCGGCGAATGCCTACGGCAAGACGACCTGGAGCGACACGAAGGATGCCGAGGGGCGACCGATAGCGAACAAGGACGCTTCACCCACGCTCGAAGGGCATACGGTTTGTCCGGGGGCGCTGGGGACGACAAACTTCATGGCACCGACCTATAGTCCGCAAACCGCGTTGTTCTACGTTACGGCGCGCGATCAGTGCGACATTTTCAGTACGGCTCCGCAGCCTTATGAAGCGGGGCACGCATTCTATGGGAGCGCGTATTTTCCGTCGGAAGACGCTCGGCCATATCGCGGATTCCTGAAGGCGATCGACCCGACGACGGGGCAGGTGAAGTGGAAGTTCGAACACACGTCGCCGACCTGGTCGGGAGTGCTGTCAACGGCGGGCGGACTTGTGTTCTCGGGCGACGCGGAAGGAAACTTCATTGCCTTCGACGCAGAGGCTGGCAAGCCCCTGTGGCACTTCCAGATGGGAGGCGCGGTCTACGCCGCGCCGATGGCGTTTGCCGTGGACGGGAAAGAATATATCGCGATTGCGGCGGGAAGTGCGGTGTACGCGTTCGGGCTGCCGTAACGCGGCGGGGCTTCCGATGCTCTCTCTGTTGCCCAAACCGATACCCACTTTCGCACCGGTTGACGCACAGGGCGGTTTCGTACTAATGTGCGAATTACACCGGAAAGGAGGTGGTCGGATGACAAGTTCTGAAGGCAGTAGTTGGACGATCCAAAGACCAGGTGAGGTGGCTGAGACTTAGAGCGGTTGCTCTAAGCGGGGCTTCGGGACGCATAACAAAAGAACCACGCGCCGAAGCTACAGCCCGCACACTAACCGGTGAACACAGATTGATTTCCTGACGCAGGTCGGTCAGCGGGATCGATCCGCGGGAATAGATCTTCATGGTCAATCGTGATTGATCAATCCGCGACCCGGGAGTTGCCGTAGAGGCCACGTTAGAGTGACCACCTCTTGGTCAATCCCAAACAGTCCACCGGGCGGCCCGCAGGCCAGCGTTGATTCCGATCAACGGGCTTGCGGGCCGTTCTGTTTTCGGAAGACAACCGGGCGAAGGATTTTCGCAGATTCGCACGAAGCGCATTGGAGTATGATTTCCCGTCATGACCGTGATTGATCCTGAGGAGGAGAGCCGGCGGCTGGCGGAAGTTTATTCTTCTCAGTCGGATGGGGAACTGGAGCGGGTGGCTGGGCAAGGGTCCGAATTGACGGACCTGGCACGCGAGGCACTGCGAGCGGAACTTACCAAGAGGGGCCTTTACGTCGGACCGTTGGAAGAGCCAGCGGATTCGAACGAGCCCGAATTTCGCGATCTGGTTCCAATTCGCACCTTCTGGAACCTGCTGGAGGCCCAACTGGCGAAGGGATTGCTCGAATCAGCGGGAATCGAGGCCTTTCTGTTCGACGACAACATGGTGCGGCTTGACTGGTTTAACGCGAACGCGCTCGGCGGGGTGAAATTGCGGGTCGACGCCGACAAGGTCGGGGAAGCCACCCGAATTCTCGAAGAGAATGCATCCGCCGGCGCTCTCCCCGAAGAGGAAGACTCACCCGGCTAGCTTCTGAGATCCCTTGCGAAATCTCCCGTGGCGCCGCGCGGAAGCAGGTCTGTTCAGGACTGGTTGACGCGGCTGACGATCATCGTAATAGCGCGCTGGGCCGACAAAGCAGCGCCTTCCTGCCAGCCAATGATGTGGCTGCAGTGATCCCCGGCGAAGTAAATGCGATCGTCGGGAACGATGAGCTCGCGGTAGGGTCCGTCATAGTAAACCGATTCGTTCGTTGGAGGAAAGCCGACCCCGCGGCTGGCCCAGGAGCCAAGGCTGTACGGCACTTTGCCCCAGGAAATGTACATCGGCTTCTCCAGTTCCTTGCTTTTGCCGGGATGTAGTTTCTCGATCGCGGCTCTGGAGGCAGCGATCTTGGCTTCGAAGGAAGGCAGTTTGCCGAAGTCATCCCAGTTTTCCACGGCGTAGCCCGAGATGACGACCCCGCGCGGCGACATCAGATTCGCGCTTGGATACCACACGACGGAAACGGGGCCGCTGGTTAGAAACGAGAGGCCGCCGTAGATCTCATCGCCATCCTGCTCCCAGAAGCGACGCGACTCCCACGCGACTTTGTAGGCCGAATCGTAGGGGACCTGCTGGATCGCGGATTTCACACGGGGAGCGAAGTCGTTGGGGACATTCTTCAGAATGGTGAGCGGGAGCGCGCAAATGCAATAGGGCGCCTCGATGGAGGCAACCGGCCCTGCTTCGCCGTCATGGTATAACACTCGGACGCCCTTGGCGGTTTTTCTAATCTCCGCGACCGGTGAGTTGTAGTGAACGATGTTTCCCAGAGAGCGGGCGAAGGCGTAGGGAATACGATCCATGCCGCCCACTGGCTGAAACATGGTGGCCTGCATATCGAGCACTTCTTCGAAGAGCATGGGGCGCCAGAACTTCGATTGGAGCAGCTCGGAGAAGGAAAGCGGATCGCGTGGAATTTCGATCTGATCGCCTGCGCCGGGCAACTGCCGGTCGCCGGAGCGCGAGGAGCCGGGGTACTCGTAATTCTTGTTCAGGGCACCGTAGGCCCTTAGAAAATCCATCACGAGGGCGTGATCATCAGAGGTGAATTCCTGATCGAGCGCGCCCTTTTGCACGCACTTGGCCAGCAATTCAGCAACATGGCCGCGCGTATCGTTGACGGCTTGCGCCTGGCGGATGGGCTTGCCGTCGAAAACGGAGTCATTCTGCAGCAGCGTGCTGCGCGAGGTGTTGACCTCGACTTCGAGAGCGACGCCCAGTTCGTTGCAGTAGCCGAGAATATTCTTGTGTATGGATGGAAGACGGGCCGGGCCGCAGTTGAAATAGTTGCCTTCGTCGAAGGTGCACTCTTGCGATCTGCCATCGTCGAAGACCAGTTTCGATCCGCGGCGCAGAGTCCAGTTGCGGCCGCCGGGGCGCTCGCGCGCTTCCAGAACGGTGCAGTCGAAGCCCGCTCGCCGCATTTCGTAGGCGGAGACGAGGCCGGCGATTCCTGCGCCGAGAATGATCACTTTCGTGCCCCGGCCGGTTGATGGAGGTAGGGGAAAGTCTGGGTGCTGGGTGGTCTCGACCATGCCCAGAAGGCCCAGTGAGTTCATCGTCATGAAGGCGGCGCCGAAGCCGCCGGCCCTGGCGACTCGGAAGACGAACTCGCGTCGGGTGATGGTCATCTGAGGTTGGAGTAAGGTATCACGCCGGGCGGCGGACAACGGCGCGAATTTCTGCATTGAGGGATTCGAGTGGAGGATGGAACGGCGAGGGAAAACCGATGTCGGATTTCAGGAGTTGGCTCTTAGTTTCGTGAAGCCTTTTTGGATTACGTCGAGCGTGTCTTCGGCAAGATTGAGCGCGGACAATTCTTCACGCGTGAACCAGCGGACTTCCGCGACGTCGCTGGCTGCGGCCAGATCACCCGCAACCCGGCGGCAGAGGAAATCAACCAACACATAGTGATATTGCACACGCTGCTCGGCATTGCGCAGAACGCGGTCGTAGACGCCGAGGAGTTCGCCCGGTTCGACGATGAGTCCGGTTTCTTCGCGGGCCTCGCGGATGGCGGCTTCGCGGACCAGTTCGCCGACTTCGAGGACGCCTCCAGGGATCGACCACTGGGCTTGCAGCGGGGGGTGGGCGCGCTTGACCAAGAGGACGCGGGAGCCTTCGATGGAATTTTCTACGATGACGGCGCCGACGCCGACCAGCGGGTTTGAGGGGAATTCACGGTTCATGGGTGCGAGGATTTTATAGCATCGTCAGGATTGAACTGACGGTGGGAAACAGCAGGTCCCTCCACTCCGCTGACCTTCCTTTCAGGAAGCTCAGCTCCGGTCGGGATGACAAATTATCTCTGATGATGCACGCAGGGCGGTAGTGGAGAATGCTTTTCTCTGTGGCTCTGGGTCTCTGTGGTTAAATGTCGTCGTAGTCATTTATGGCTCTTGAAGAATACAAACGGAAGCGGCGGTTTGAGGAGACGCCGGAGCCTCCGCCGAAAGTTGCGACCAAGGCGGGGAATCGGTTCGTCGTGCAGATGCACGATGCCACGCGGCTGCATTACGACTTTCGGCTGGAGATGGAGGGCGTGCTGAAGTCGTGGGCGGTGCCGAAGGGGCCGTCGCTCGATCCGGCGGACAAGCGGCTGGCGATGCAGGTCGAGGACCATCCGGTTTCATATTTTGATTTTGAGGGCAACATTCCGGAGAACAATTACGGCGCTGGGACTGTGATTGTGTGGGATGTGGGTACGTGGGAGCCGCTGTCCCCGGTGGCGGTGAATGGGAAGTATGTGCCGGGGACGGAGGCCGAAGCGGCCGCGATGCTGGCCAAGGGAGATCTGAAGTTTCGTTTGAACGGGAAACGGCTGCAGGGTGATTTCGCGCTGGTCAAGATGCGTGGGCGGCGGCCGGGGAGCAAGGGCAACGAGTGGCTGATGATCAAGAAGCACGACGATCATGTGGTCGAAGGCTACGATATTGAGTCGATCGACACGTCGGTGCTCAGCGGGCGGAACCTCGCACAGGTTGCAGGAGATGCGGGATCGGCGGAGTGGAAGAGCCGTCCTACGGGGCGAGGGAAGCTGAAGGCGGCGTGGCTCGCGGACGCTGTGGCGCGGGTCGAGAAGAGGAAGTCCACCGCCGAGAACGCGGAGAAACCACGCAAAACAGAACCGAAACTGAAAAGCGCCGAGAGTGCCCCATCGACCCAGGGAGTCGAGCCTTTGAAAAAAAAAGGTAGGCTTATCTCTGCGATCTCGGCGACCTCGGCGGTGAAATCTGTTAACGGCCCCATGAAGCGGCCCATGCCTGTGCAGATTCATCCCATGCTGGCGGAGCCGGTCGAGAAGCCATTTGACGGAGAAGAGTGGCTGTTTGAGATCAAGTGGGATGGCTATCGGGCGATCGCTTTCATCGACGGCGGCAAGGTGCGGCTGGTATCGCGGAATCAGAATGATCTGACGCCGCGTTATCCGGAGTTGAAGGAGATGGCGCGGCTGGTCTCGGCCAAGACGGCGATTCTGGATGGCGAAGTGGTGGCGCTCGATGCCGATGGGAAGGCGTCATTCAGTTTGATGCAGCAGCGCACTGGATTTCGTCCGGGTGGGCGGCGAGCAGTGGGGAATGCCGATGTGCCGGTGCTCTACTATGCGTTCGACCTGCTGTATCTCGACGGCTACGACTGGCGGCGCGTGCCGCTGGAGGAGCGCAAGCGCAAGCTGGCGTCACTTGTGGTGGCAGGCGATGTGGTGCGGTACTCCGATCACTATGAAACCCACGGCAAGGCCCTGTTTGAGATGGCGAGGCAGAAGGGTTTGGAAGGCATTGTGGCGAAGAAGCGCGCCAGTCCCTACGAAGAACGCCGCAGCCGTGAATGGCTGAAGATAAAAATTCGACACACGCTTGACGCTGTGATCGGCGGCTATACCGAACCTGAAGGGAGCCGCGCGCATTTTGGATCGCTGGTGCTGGGGCTCTACGACAAGAAAGGGCGGCTGATTCACATAGGACAGGCAGGCAGCGGGTTCGATCAGAAATCGCTGGATGACATTTGGAAGACGCTGAAGAAGCTGGAGACGAAGAAGAATCCGTTCTCTGGCGAAGTTGAGGCGCTGCGCAAAGTATTTTGGGTGAAGCCGGAGTTGGTGGCGGAGATCGAGTTCGCGGAATGGACCGGCGGAACTAGCGACGGGAGCGGGCCCAAGCTGCGCGCACCGGTGTTCCTCGGATTGCGCGATGACAAAGATCCAAAAGAGTGTTTATTGGAAGAAAGTGCAACCGATTCAGGGCCCGGATCTGAGAAATGATTACCCCTATTTCACGTCCTTCATTGCCAGCAGCGTGCCGTAGTCGCGGCCGCTCGGATCGACGCCCCGGGCCACCACTCCGGCGAATGCGTCTCGCACTTCCGGATACTTCGCCACCAGCGCTTTGATGACGGTAACGTTGCTCTGATAGGCCTGGTTGGTGTTAGAAATGTCGGCGGCTCGATATTTCACGATCAGGTCCAAGTCGTTGCCCACAACCTCTGGAAACACTGCGGTAAGTTTATATGGGGCCGGTGAGGCGGCGAGGTCTGCAGTTTTTCCGTCGGCGGGGAGATCCGCCGGGCGCACGCTTTGTGACTCTTCGGAGAGCTTGTCGGTAGCCAGCGTAGCCATGAAGGGCAGAGGCGAGAGCATGCTGCTGGCCTGCAGGTAATAGAACCATGCGTTATGCAGCTGGCCCTTGGATTTGTATTCGCGGGCGCGCGCCAGGAACCAGTCAATGTCGTGTCCCGCAACTTGAGCAGATTTCACGTAAAGACCGCCTAATTTCCAGTCGGTTCCGGCCTGTTGGAGGATCACGGAAAACATGGTTCTTCCCTTGGAAGCGTTCGCGTCGAGCAGAACCACTCCGTATTTCCCGGGCGCGAGATTGTCGAGATAGAAAACAGCGCTTCCAGCAGTCTGACCGTTCTTGCCGAAGACTCCGCAGTAAAACTCGGCATGTGGGGTCGGCGTCGTGCCTTCCGTTTCGAGCAGGAAGACGGACTTCACCGTGCCCTGTGCGCCGGCGAGATCCGACTGGTGGTCTTTGACGGTGGTTTCGATGCCGGAGAAATCCGAGGCGAGGCTGGGGATGGCATTCTGCCGCAAGGAGGCAACGTCAGCCTTGGCCGCCAGGCCGAAATAGCGCTGGCCGGCAGCGGTAATGCCGGCCCGGGCGGCATCGTCGAGATCACCTGCCGTTTGGCATCTTTGTGCGCGGGCAGTCACGGGGGACGCCGCCAGGATGGCGCAGGCAATCCATAAAGCCGCTCCGGAGGTGCAAGAGCGTAGACGGGACGTCCGATCGGACCGTGGATTCATAAGGATTCCGCCTTTGCTTTCATGCTTTGTTCTCAAGGGCTTGAAAGGTCTGGCTTGAGTTTACGCCGCTGCGGCCAGACTTGCTAAGATTTCACGGCTGCCGAAAAGGTTGACTGCAATCGACTTCTCGGGCGTTCTCGGCCTCGGGCTCGTGCCATCGCCGGCGCAAAGTATGCAAGAGAGTAGTCTCAGACCGTTCTCTAGTTGGGACTTCTGCCTGCTCTTGAAGGGCATACCGGTGCTAAAATTCTGGTAGCGGCATCTTAGCGGTGTCCCTCGAAGCAGGATTGCTGGGAGGAGTGGTCATGAGCACGGGATGGAAATTCAAAAAGGCTGCAGGAATGGTGGTCCTGTGCGCGGCCGTTCTGTGTCCGGCTATCCCGAGCCCTGCCAACGCCGCCTCCTCGCAGAGCCAGCGGAAAGCCAAGAAACCGCCAGTGCCACCACCTGATTTGCCTTCCGGTCCCACCGGGCCGGTACAGCAGATTCCGCTGGATTCGATGGCGCCGGTGCCGCCGCAAGTGAGTTATCAGAACCAGCAGCTGACCATTGTGGCTCCGAACTCAACGCTGGGCGACATTTTACGTGCCGTCCGCAAGCAGACTGGGGCAGAGATTGAAATCCCCTCGGCGCCAGAGCGGGTTGTAACCCACCTCGGACCTGGACCGGCGCGGGAAGTTATGGCCGAACTGCTGAACGGATCCCGGTTTAACTATGTGTTGCTGGGATCCGCGACGAACGACGCGTTGCTGACGCGCGTAGTGCTGGTGGCAAGGACGGGAGGGGACAGCATGAGTCCCCCGAGTGGGCCGGCAGTGGCCGAGCAAAGACCGCCTAATTCGGCGCAACAAGACGCGGCGAACGAGCCTGATGCCGCGGAAGAGAGTGACCCCGCGGCGGACGAGGCGGCCGCAGAGGCGGAGCAGCCAGCGCCCCCGCCGGACCAGCCCGGCGTTAAATCGCCGCAGGAAATGCTGCAGGAAATGCAGCAGCGGCAGTTGCAGCTCCAACAGCAGCAACCACCGGGTCAACCACCCATTCCCGGCGCGAGCTTTCCCGGCGGACGACCGCCGCAGACTCCGCCAGATCAACAATAGTAGATGTGAACGCCGCGCCGAGGGGCGCGGCAGCTCTATCTCTTTGCATCAATCTGCGCCTGAACCTGCTCTGGTCTGAATCAGCGTTGGGAACGCTCCAGCCGCACGACGCCAGCGAGGGATGAGGGATTCCCTTCACTTCAATTCCAGATCAGGGCCGGTTTCCGCGGGTACTCTCTGAGTGTTGCGTGGAATCAGCTGTGAGGGAAGCATCTCTCGTTCCCTGCTCCGCTTTCTCCGCGGCCATACTCTTCTGCAGGAGCTGCCAGTCACGCTCGACTTCCGTTTCGGAAATATCCTGCGCCGATCTGCGCCGCAGTTCCGACTGTAGGCGGGCCTCGAGAAGCTGACTCACTAACTCCGGCGGTGCGTTCCCGTTCAGGACATTGCCAGCTGCCATGCCGACCTCGACGAGGCCGTCTTCCACCGGCAACTGAAGAACTGGCTGGCCTTGAGCATCGACGGTGGTTTTCGCTCTGGACTGCAGCCTTTTCCAGGCCCGGTCGACATTCGGATTTGGATTTTCCGGATACGCATCAGCCAGAAAATGTTTCAGTTCCAGCTGGTAAGCCCGGCGATCTTCGCGATCCAGAGGTCGTTCGCGGTCGCCTCCTGCAACGCCTCCTGCCACGAAGACCAGAGCGTTGCGCGCCGGGTCGAAGTGTCCCGTTCCTGTGCCGACATACACGGCTGCGACGCAACCTGCAAAGATCGGGCTGAACACAGCGCTGGGCACAATGTACTTCTTCGATTTCACGAATGATTCGACGACGCCATGCACCGGCGAACTGCGTGGCATGCTGCCCGGCACCTGCGCGATAATCAGCCGCGAAAACTGGAGTTCAGGGTGGCGATCACCGAACCGGGTAAGCATTTTCGCCATCTGCTTCGGCGTGGTCATACCCACGTCGGCAACCGCGCTGCGATGCAGCGACTTCGGATAATAAAAGTTGAGAACGTATTTGGCGAAATCGGCGCAGTTGCGGGAGACGAGATGAAAATGCGACTGATTAGGCGACGAGTTGAGTTTGCGGATCAAGGCGTCGTCCTGCTCAGGAGTGGTTTCGATCTCGAAGCCGTACATCGTGCGATCGTAGGACGCGCCCACCAACTGGTACCAGTTTCCGTGTGGAGTTTCGCCATCCTTACCGTCGGGCGCAACTTTTTCGAGATATTTGCGGCGATAGCTGTCGCGGAGGAATAGGGTCATCTTCGCGTCGGCAAAGAGCGGCACATCTTCGGGGCGCTCGACCGCATACAGATAGGGGATCAGAGGGATAGCGACCCAGTCGTATCCGCCCACGCCATCGTAGCGGCTGAGGACGATTCCTGTCTCTCCGGGAGCACAGCGGCGCAGAACCATTGGTGTTTCCGCACAGACGCCGGACAGATAAATCGCAGCATGGCCCGTGGCAGTAAAGAATCCCATTCTGCCGTAGGGTTCTTCCAGCAGAAGCGTAGCCGATGCGGCCGTGGCAGAAACGCAGGTCAAAACCATCGCCAAGGCAATGGCCGCGAAACCAACGCAGGCGCGCCGCACGGATTGGATGTGGCATGAAAACATGATCACCAAAACAAATCAGTGGCCTACCATTAAGAACCCATAAAGCCGAGATTAGTTGCCGGTAATCGGGGAAACCAGGCTTCCAGGTCGAAAGAGTTGGGGAGGTACAGGGAATCACGCAAGGGCGAAGACAACACGAATCTGAGAAGGGCTCCGAGCGCGCCGATGTTATTCGCTATTCGCTCGACGCAAGCAGGCGCGCCTTCGCCCAACGCGCGCTCTCGCTGACAGATTCGTCTTCGTCGGCTGCCAGTTGGTCGAGCAGGGGAAGAAATTCTGAGTTGCTGCTGTTGCCCATCGCGATGGCGGCGTTGCGGCGAATGCCGACGCGCTTAGCACGGCGGATGGGCGATCCACGGAACGTTTTCTGAAACTCCTCGACGGACATTTCTGCCAGCGAAGCCAACGCTGGATTCACCAGGCCAGGGCGAGGTTGGAATTCAGGTGCGGTCGATGCCGGCGCTTTCCGGTTCCATGGGCAAACATCCTGGCAAATATCGCAGCCGAAGATGTGGCGGCCCATGCCGGGGCGTAGGTCCTCCGGGATCGAGCCGCGCTTTTCGATGGTGAGATACGCGATGCACTTATTGGAATCGAGCTGGTAGGGCGCGAGAATCGCATCCGTGGGGCAGGCGTCGATGCACCGCGTACAACTGCCGCAGCGATCGGGAGCCGGAAGATCGGGTGCGAGTTCGAGTGAGGTGAGAATCACGCCCAGAAAAAGCCACGAACCTTTTTTCTGATTGATGAGGCAGGTGTTCTTACCGATCCAGCCCATGCCGGCATACTTCGCATAGACGCGCTCAACGATCGGTCCGGTGTCGACGTAGCTGCGAGTCGTGAGGGCTGGCTGGAAGTCGCTCGGCAGTTCCCGGTGCAGAGCGGATTCCACCTGCTTCAGGCGGCGCAGGACGGCATCGTGGTAATCCTCGCGACTCCAGGCATAGCGCGAGATCCATCCGCGAGTTGGATCGTGGACTTCGGTCGAGTAGGGCTGATCCGTGTTGTAGTTGATGGCACAAACCACTACGCTTCGCGCCCAAGGTGCGACGCGCGCGAGCGATGCTCGTTTGAGCTCGCCCTGATCATCGCGAGTTTCCAGGTATTTCATTTCTCCGGCATGGCCGGCGGCAATCCATTCGGGGAAATGTTTGAGTTCAGGCGCGTCGGCGGCGGGGGCGATTCCGACGAGGTCGAATCCGGCTTGCTCGGAGGCGCGTTTTACGACCGCCTTCATTTCGCTGATCTGAGTTCCCAACAATCGACTTCTTCCTCCCTCACTCATTTGTCATCCCGAGCAGAGCGAGAGATCTGGGTGTTTGCCTGCAGCATCAATTTTAATCGTGCCAGCAGACACCTAGATCCCTCGTTTCGCGCGGGATGGCAATCTCTCTATATCCCTCGCTTTGCTCGGGATGACAGTTGCAGTCTTACATTCCCAAAATGGAACTCCGTCTCGCGTTATGGCCACATTTCTGTTGCCTTCCCTCGGTCAGGGTATAAGACTTCTCCCTACAGAGTCACGCACCATCCTGTGCCCTCTCCGATTCTGAGGCGAGACGAGGTCTTCTGAGAGTGGTCTGCAGTTCCTCCCCCGTGGGGCCTCGCGCGAGCGGGGCCCTTTTTTGAGCGGGAGCAGCTTCGCATTTTCCCCGCCCCGATTCGACGTACCTGCTGACGTTCCAGCTGACGTTCCTGCTGACAACGACTGGCCAGCGCGTTATGCTCCCATCATGCGCATCGGAAAGCTCAACTCCATCCTTCTAGTCATCCTACTTTTCGCTTCCGCTGCCCTGTTCGCGCAACAGGGGACGGCAACGGCATCCGCCAAGGACGCTTTGACTCTGCTGACTGACTCGGATCACAAGTCAGTCGTGCTGTCAGCCGCGGAACTGAAGGCCGTCCCTCACATCATAGTGACGATCCACAACGTCCATACCAATGCCGATGAAACGTATTCCGGAGTTCGCGTTTCAGATTTGCTCGCCAAGCTCGGAGTGCCGTTAGGCAATGAACTTCGCGGCAAAGCTCTGGCCAACTACATCGTGGCTACGGGCTCTGACGGCTACAAGGCTGTGCTCGCTCTAGGCGAAGTCGATTCCAGCTTCCATCCCGGAGAGGTTCTGGTTGCAGACGCAATCGACGGAAAGCCGCTGAACGCGCACTCAGGCCCGTTCAAGCTGGTGGTCAGTGAGGACAAGCGCCCAGCTCGCTCGGTGCGCAATTTGGTTTCGATTGAAGTGAAGGAAGTGCAGTGAATCTGGAACGCGTCCGCTAGACGCCGAGTTTCTTAACTTCTTCGTTGTAGTACTTGCGGTAGAGAATGTCCCACTCCTGCGAGCCTTCGAGGATGGTGCGTTTCTGGCCTTCGATTTTCTGGCGGGCGGCCACGTCGATTCGGGCTTCCTGCATGAGCAGCGCTTCAAGAATCTTGCGGATTTCCTGGCGAATAGCGTTGGGATCTTCGATGAACTCGACTTCGTCCATCTGCTTGAGCACATCAGAGACGGCGCGGGCGAGCGTGTTGACTTTGTCGCGGCTGAGTCTCACAGCACGGCCTTGTACTTGCGCACCAGTTCGGTTTTAACCTTGCGAAACATTTCCTGGTAGTTAGCGCCGGTCTTGTTCATCTCGTCGGAATAGGCTTCGAGGATGACGCGCACTTCGTCGTTGATGCGGTCCTCGAGCGAGAGTTCATCGACC
Organism: uncultured Acidobacteriota bacterium; assembly: GCA_963758005.1. Taxonomy (GTDB): domain Bacteria; phylum Acidobacteriota; class Terriglobia; order Terriglobales; family Acidobacteriaceae; genus Sulfotelmatobacter. The sequence continues at coordinate 118,331 of CAVWTR010000009.1, read as the reverse complement.
AAAGCGGCGTGCACGCGCTCGGTCACCGCGGGAACCGCGGCCGTCTCGATGAACTTGCCAGCAATCAGTTTCTTGGTGACTTCGCGGGCCAGATAGCCCACATATTCTTTGGAAAAAAGCATGTGTGGATTGGGTGTCCTGCGTGCGACAGTTTATCTTTATGAATCAGAGAGTGTAACACAGAGGAAGGCCGAGCGGCGGCCCGTCCCGCGGCGGACGCGGAATAGCCCAGTCTAGGGATTCTGAGTGGGATTCTCCGGTGTATTCTGGGGAGCCGGCTGGTCGCGCAGGGTGTAGACGAATTGCCGGATCTCGTGGCGCTCGCGTTCCTCTTCCTGGGCGGACTCTTTGGCGATCTGATCGTATTCCCGCAGCTCGGCTTCAGCCTTCGCATCATCTCCTACCTGCCGATAAGCCTGAGCCAGACGGAAGTGCGCCTCTTGGATTTGGATTTGCATTTGCATCTGCGGATCGGCCCGGATGGCATTCTGGTAGTCCGAAATCGCCTGCGGATAATCCTTTTGCTCGGAATGAAGAATGCCCAGTTGTAGATAGGCGGCGCCGTACTTGGGATCGCGACGAATCGCGTTTCGCAAGAAATTCTCGATCTGCAAGGCGCTGGCCCGGTCCTCTGGCGCTTTTCGCAGCTTCCAAAGACCGACCGCGTAGTAGTAGTTCGCTTCGGCGTTCTCCGGCTGCAGCGCAGCGAAACGGTGCAGCTTTTCGACGACGTCGTCGGAGCTCGTGGTCTGGGCGCTCTGCATCCTTCCCAAAAATAGGTACGGAGTCGGATCGCTTGGGTTCAAGTCGGAGGCCGCGCAAACCTGTTGCACTGCCTGATCGTAGGATCCGAGCGCAAACCTGGCTGCTCCAACCCCAATCAGCATGCGGACCGATCGAGGGAACAGGCGGTTGCCTTGGGTGAATACCTCGAGGGCGGGCTCCGGGGCGTGATGCAGGAGAAGTTCAGAACCCCAATCGAAAAGATAGGTCTCACTGGGATCCAGTTCCGCCGCGCGCTGGTACTCGCGTACCGCCTCGAGAGAATTGCCAAGCTTCTCCTGGACATCGCCGAGCCGGTGATGAAGTTCAGGCTTGTCGTCTTGGGCGTTTTTGGCATTCGTCTGCGGAGCCAGCAGCGCCTGGAGCTGGTCGCGCTCTTGCTCGTAATTGCCAGAGGACGCGGCACCCGCCGGATCCTTGCCCAGCGAAACCGTCTCTTTGGCGAGCGCTTCCCGGGTTCGCACAATCGTGTCGGACCCGTGACCGCCGAGATTTGTGGTGTCGGTGACTCCCGCGACTGTGAACTTCGGTTGATCAAAAAACTCTGGCTCACCGGCGGGAGATGAGGAATGCGGCTCCGGAGTCTTTGCTGGCAGCAAAATGACGTCGACGCTCTTTGCCTCCGTCGCGCCCAGAAACAGTGACGGAATTTCCGCATCGCGATATCCCGCCATGACGGCTCGCAGGACATAGACGCCGCCGTGCAGATCGGGAAAGAGGTAATTGCCCTGCACGTCCGTAAGCGTTGTTTGCTTCTGTGCGCCATCCTTGACCTGCAGGCGAACGGTTGCGCCGGGGACCGGACTTCCTTGCGAGTTACGAACCGTGCCGCGCAACGAAGCGGCTTCTTGAGACTGCAGAGAGAGCGTAAGTAAGGAGAGAGCGAGCGCGGCCAGACCGCAGCTGCGAAAACCAGCGGACGGGAATTGCGGCGAGACGGCAGAGAGACGAGACTTACGGAGGCGGGGCATACAGACTGGCGCGAATCGAACTCCAACGGGACTCGTCCGCGCGCGCTAGACGGGCATTCTATCAGCGCCTCAGGAAAACTGCTGGCGAATCTGACTCGCGCAAAATAGAATGCAATCCTTTGTTCCAAGCAATCATTTGGGGGACACGATGAGATTGGTCCGGCTGGGTCTGCTGACATTCGCAGCGTTATTGGTGACGAGCCTTCCCGGCTGGAGCCAGCAATCCTCCGGCAAACGCAAGGTCATCATTGATCAGGACGCGGCCGGCCCGGGAGGAACCGACCAGCAGGCGATCCTGCTGCTAGTGCAATCGCCACAAACCGAAGTGCTCGGCGTGACCGTGGTCACGGGCGATGCGTGGCTCAAAGAGGAAGCCGCGCACACCTTGCGCACGCTGGAAATTGTCGGGCGCACAGACATTCCGGTTGTGCCCGGAGCCGAGTATCCGCTGGTGCGGCGCAAAGAGGATACGGAACTCTGGGAGGAGCAATACGGTTCCGTACCGTGGGTCGGAGCATGGACTCCGCGACAATATCATTCCGCGGATCAATTGGGCGATATGCCGGAAGGCAAGCCCACGACAAAACCGGCGGATGAAGACGCGGCGCACTTTCTGATACGCATGGTCCGCAAGTATCCGCACGAGATTACGATTTACGAGGGCGGTCCCATGACGAACCTCGCACTCGCCATCTCGATCGACCCGGAATTTGCAGCGCTGGCGAAGGAGTTGGTGTTCATGGGCGGAAGTCTGAATCCGAAAACGGACGACCCTGAGTTTGCAAACACGCCGAGGCACGAATTCAATCTGTGGTTCGATCCCGAAGCGGCGCACATTGTGCTGCGAGCGCCCTGGAAAAAGATGGTCTGCACCACCGTGGACATCTCCCTGAAGACGCGGCTGACGCAAAGCTTGCTCGATCGAGTGAAAGCGGGCAAAACGCCAGCCGCGCGGTATATCGGTTCGTATTCGCATCTGTTCGGCAAATACAATTATTTGTGGGATGAATTGACGGCGCTGGCGTGGCTCGATCCAAGCTTGATCACAGCGAAGGAATCGCGATACTTGGATGTCGATCTCAGCCGCGGTGCTGGCTATGGAAATACTTTAAGCTGGACGGAGGAGGACAAGCCCAAGATCATGGGATCCGACGGACCACCCGCAGAGATTCAGGTGGATCTCGACACGGAGAAGTTCTACAAAATGTTCGTCGATTTGCTGACGGCCCCGACGCCCAAGCCTTAAGGACTCACTGTTGTAATTGTTCGAGCGCCTGTTTGGCCTGCGGGTGATCGGGATGCTGCTTGAGTAGATCGAGCAAAACGCCGCGAGCCTTGTCCCGCGCGCCTTCCAAGGCGTACACCCGCGCCAGATTGAGATAGGCCTGATCGAACCCAGGGGCTACGCGGATGCACTGTTCGAAACTTGCTACTGCCTGATCGCGCCGCTGCGTAACGAGATAAAGCACTCCAAGATTGTTCAGCGCCTCAGGATAAACGGAACGACCTTGCAAGGCGCGTTGCAGATGTTCTTCAGCCTCGGCTGTATTATCCGTCTGCGCGAACACCATGCCCAGACTGTAGTTCGCTTCCGCATCCTGGGGAGCGACCTCCAGCGCGCGCTGCAAGATCTTACTTGCCTCATCCCAACGCTTTTGCGAACGATATGCATTGCCCAGATTGTCGAGCGAGAGCAGATGATGCGGATTCAGCCGCAGCGCCTCAAGAAAGCACGGCACCGAATCGCCGACGCGTCCCTCGCGCGTAGCAATGACGCCAAGATTATTCCAGGCATCCGGCAGAGTATCGGGATAATTGGCCGGCAGTTTCACGGTGCGTTCGAAAGTCTCGCGCGCGGCGGCGTTTTTGTTTTGATTCAGGTAAACGCTGCCAATGCCGTACACCGCTTCCGCACTCGATGGATCATCACGCAAGGCTTGCTGGAACGAGCTTTCGGCCTGGTCGAGATATCCGCGCTGAAAAAACAGAGCGCCGTACGAGAGGAAGTTTCTGCCAAATTCCAGCGTATGGGTCTTGCTTGTGAATGGCAGAGCCCGCGTCAGTCGCTCGGCATCAGTTCGCGGAATGTTCTGGAAGTCGTGTTCCACGTGCTCGGGGACGATTGGGCCCCGATATACCTTGACGATGTCGCCCTTGCTGTCAATCAGGAACGATGTCGGAAGGCTGAGGTCGCGATGACGGTCGAATAGCTGGCGATAAAAAATGTTGTAGATCGCCGCAACATCCTCCTGTGCCGCGCAAAATCGGGAACGTAAATTGCCGGGCGAAAATGCGGATGTCGTTATTCGCGGGATCCTGACTTTGATCGTTGACGTTCGGATCATTGACGTTTGGATCGTCCAAGTTCACCGCAATCAACTGCAAGTCCTTTGCCGCCAAAGCGGCATGAACTTCTCGAGCACTTTCAATTCGTCGAGCGAGTCTGGTGTTTTCGTCGTCCAGAAAGCTCAGGAGCGCAGGCCGCCCTCGCAACTCCGAGAGCCCGTGAATCCGTCCTGACAGATCCGGAAGAGAAAACTCTGGGGCGGCGATGGGAGACAGGAGCCAGGTTTCAACACTCGAAGGAAACGCCTCGACTGCCACCGCAGCTTGAATTGTAACGACCTCAGGATGGTCAGAACTCTTTGCGACCGGTGTCCGGAATGGCTCCAGTCGCGGCGAATCAGAGCCTTCTTCGACCCAGATCCTGTGATTGATTGGAAGGTTCTGGAGTTCCTGCGCCAGACCGCTGGGCCAGCGAATTGATGCGCGCACCAGACTTTTCGCATCTCCCAGGCTCGCCTTCCCAAGGCCGAAGAAAACATCTTTGCTGTGCTGGGAAAGGAAACCTGACCCAGCCTGAAGCATGCGCGTCTGGCGGCCAGCGCCGCTTTCAATCGTGACGGAAGCGCCGATGGCATCGCGATTACTTTTCGTACCATGCAGACGAAACGAGATCGATGGCGGCAAATCCTCCATCGCATTCTTCAATATCCGCAACTGTGGGGCATTGCGGTTTTTGAGGAATATTTCGAGTTTTCCATCGTGATCGAAGTCGGCCAACGGCGAATGCCCGGCCATCCTCAACGAAGTCCAGGCCGACCACAGCAGAGACGTCGGAAAAAGTCCCGTCTCGATTGTTGGCGTAAAACACGTTTCGCTCGTAACCGCTCCAGGTGCCGTCGGAGCGGATCAACTCGTTAATCGCGTTCCATCCCAGTTCGTAGGCGTCAGACGCGCGGGCTTGGTCGGGAGACGAGGCCACCACCTGACGCCAGAAAAAACTGTTGAGATCTTTCTCCGACTGATCCTCGCGCGGTCGGTCTTCGTGAGGAATATCCTTGCGCGAAGGTCCGGACACCATCCCATTGGCGATATAAAGATCAGGGGAACCATCGTGATCGAAATCGAAAGCATCGCTCGCCCATGCCCAACGGCCCATGCCCGAGCCCGAAGCCTTCGTCGCATCGTCGAAAGCAGTCCCGCGATTGTGCAGAAGTGAGTTTCCCATCGCGTGCTTTTGATAGAGCGCCCGCACCTGGCTTGACGAGTCTTTCTTGAAGATTTTCTGCGTCGAGATTCGTTCTCCCGCCGCGGTCCACATATTGGCGACGTAGAGATCCTGCACGCCGTCATTGTCGTAGTCGAGCCAGGAAACACTCATTCCCGCTCCGATATCTTCGGCCGCAGCCTGAGGAGCAATATCGGTAAATGTTCCGTCGCTATTATTGCGGTAAAGATTCTTGCAGCCAAAATCATTGACCACATAAAGATCGGGCCAGCCATCACCGTTGAAGTCACCCCATCCGCAGCAGAAGCTGTATCGCGTGTTGTTCTGGTTCATGCCCGCTTCAGCGGTCACATCGCGGAACGTGACGTCACCTTGATTGCGCATCAGGAAATTCGGCGGACCATTTTCGGCGTCGTGATATGGCGAAGGATATTTGTATTGCCCGGCACCCTGGTAGTACGCGTAAAGGCAGAAGTAGACGTCAAGCAATCCGTTGCGGTCATAATCGGCGGCGGCCGCTCCGGTAAAAGTCCCCTGGGGCGGACTCGCGAACTGAAAGGCATCGTTCTTCTGGCGAAACTTGCCGCCGCCTTCGTTTAGAAACAGGAGCGGGCCCTTGGCGCGCACCACGATTACATCCTGGCGTCCACTGTTGCTGAAATCGGCGAAGAGCGCGCACGCCGTGTTTTCCAGAATGCCCAGGCCAGACGATTCCGTAACGTCCTCGAAGGTTCCGTCGCCGCGGTTGCGATAGAGACGATTGGGCAGGCCTGCAGGCTGGCAAATGTAGAGCTCGTCGAAACCGTCGTTGTCGATGTCGGCAACCGAAACGCCGTTGTGTCCGTAGATGTCGATGCCAGACGCTCCGTCGAGCACCGTGCGCCAGTAGTCCGTGCCGTGCAGCAGTTGGGCCGCGTAAGAAGAATTGCCGCCGAGGGCCGCCGACGTCATATCCACATAAACGGGCGAACTGGACCGAGCCTGGGTTTCGTCGAGCGAACGCCAACTGCGCACGCGAAACTCACCGGAAGCGGACGGAACCCATAGCATGTCCCAGTTGCCGACGCGCTGTTCGCGATAGAATCCTGCGCCGGTGCCGACGATTTCGTAACGAATCCGAGTCTGCAATCTTTCCGGAAGTTTCGAGGAATCATCCGCGTCCGACGCGTCAATCCCCGTAATTTGAAACTCTGCGGTTATGATCTTCGAGAAAATACTCAACAGGGATTGCCAATCTCGAAGAAAGTCGTCGCGGCCGAGCGTGGGCTGTCCGGCAAATTTGTTGTGACGAATTTGCAATGTGGAGTCGGAACGAACGACTCGGAACTCAGCGGGCTGCAGCACCGCTCCGGAGAAATCGGCGGCGAGAGCCTTCGCGATCGCGTTCGTTTCCTGCGGAGACCGCAATAGGCTGGAACTCCACTCGGCGAGAATCGCGGCAATCTGATCGGCATATTTTTCCGTGATGAACTCGTCACGGCCTGCCTGCACTTTCAGCAGGGTCGCGTCAACCGGTCGCTCGCTTCGATAGTGTGGATGCAGGTGGTATCCGGCGTCCACAACCCGTTCGCTGCGAGATGCGCACCCTCCGGGAATAGGGTCCGCGAGCCCCCACAAGCTCGATGGAATCAGGCCAGCGCCTGCCCCCTGACAGAAGCGGACAAGAAACTCGCGCCGGCGCAGGTCGACGGTTTCAAGATGAATGGATTCACGATCGGCGGATTCCAGATCGGCGGATCGAGGCGGCTTCCCTTCCCCAGTCAGAATGATTTTCCTCGGAGAGTCACGTGTGGAACCGAAGCTACCATTCGTGTATGGGCCGGTCAAGCGCCCGTTGCAGCCTCATTTCATTCGAAAATCCTGTAAAGAATTGTCAGTGCTGAAACGGGCCGCGGAAGCAACCGCCCTTCGCGATTGCGAATCGAACTCCCATTTCCTCGACTATAATTTCGAGCTATTCGGCGCCGACAAAGGAGATCCCTTTTGACCGTTGACACGAGTGAACCGCCCTACATCGAGCCCGGCCATCAACTTCCGGCGCACGGTTCGGAATCTGGGTCGCACAAAGTATGGTGGATCGTCGCCGGGATTGTACTGCTGCTCGGGATTGTGCTCGTAGTCGCTCTGCTCTGGTCTCGCCACGAGGACTCCAAGAAGGCAAAGCCGGCCCCGCCAAAGATTACCATCACCACCGCGACTGCTCAGAAGGGGAACATCGGCGTTTACCTTGACGAAATTGGCACCGTCACCCCTGTCTATACCGCCTCGATTACCAGCCAGGTGGATGGCGTAGTGATTGCCGTGCACTTCAAGGAGGGGCAACTGGTAAGGAAGGGCGATCCGCTCATCGACATCGATCCGCGAACCTACCAGGCGACGTTATTACAAGCGCAAGGCGCCCTCGAACGAGATCAGGCCGTTCTCGCCCAAGCGCAGATGGACCTGGACCGCTACCGTACGGCGTGGGCGCGTAACGCCATTGCCAAGCAAATCCTCGACGACCAGGAGAAACTTGTTCTGCAGGAACAGGGCACGGTGAAGAACGACCAGGGCACCGTGGAGTATGACCAGATTCAGCTGGAATATTGCCATATCACCGCGCCCATCGCCGGCCGCGTCGGATTGCGACTCGTGGATCCGGGCAATGTGGTGCAGTCTTCGGGAGGCACGACCCTGGTGGTGATTACGCAGTTGGATCCCATCACTGTAGTCTTCACAGTTCCGGAAGACAGTCTGGGCCCGGTGGCGGCCCGGCTGCGTAAGAATGCCAAGCTCCCCGTCGACGCCTTTGACCGCACCGCGCAGAAGAAGATTGTCAGCGGAAAGCTGCTGACGCTCGACAATCAAATCGATACCACGACTGGCACAGTCAAAGCCCGATCCATTTTCGAGAACAAGAGCGACGCGCTCTTCCCGAACCAGTTCGTGAACGCGCGGCTTCTGGTGAATACGTTGCAGGGAGTTACGCTCGTACCCGCCTCCACCATTCAACAAAACGGCCAGGCGTCCTTCGTGTACGTGATTCAAAACAATACCGCGCACATGCGCAGCGTGAACCCGGGAGTTACCGATGCGGGGCTGACGCAGGTTGACGACATTAATCCGGGGGATGTTGTCGCGAACAGCAGCTTCGATAAATTGCAGGACAATACCGCCGTCGCTATTTCGAATCAGCCTCCGAACGGCACTCCGAATCAGGCTCCGAACAGTAATCCGAGGAAAGGTGGCGCCAAGCCTGCGCCTGCCAGCGCGTCCGGGAGCAGCGCCCCGTGAGTCCATCCCGCCCGTTTATTTTGCGGCCGGTTGCGACCTCCCTGCTGATGGCCGCGATCTTGCTTGTCGGTATTGTTGGCTACACGCAACTGCCGGTCTCCGCCCTGCCAGAAGTCGACTATCCCACCATTCAGGTGGTCACGTTTTATCCCGGAGCCAGCCCGACCGTAATGGCGACCACGGTGACGGCGCCACTGGAGCGCAACTTCGGCCAACTGCAGGGACTGAGCCAGATGACTTCCACCAGTTCCGGTGGCACGTCCGTCATCGTGCTGCAGTTCAGCCTGAGTCTGAATATTGATGTAGCCGAGGAGGAAGTGCAGTCGGCCATCAACGCGTCGCAGAGTTTGTTGCCTTCGATTCTGCCCGCGCCGCCGACCTACAGTAAGACGAATCCCGCCGATGCCCCCGTGCTCACCCTGGCCATCACCTCCAGTTCCGTGCCGCTTTCTCAGGTCGAAGATCTGGTGGATACGCGCCTCGCGCCGAAGATTTCGCAGCTCAACGGAGTCGGTCTAGTCACTATCAGCGGCGGCCAAAAGCCCGCGGTTCGCATTCAAGCCAACCCTGTGGCGCTGTCCTCGTATGGCATCAACATGGAAGACCTGCGCAGCGCGCTGACGCAGGCGAGTGTGAACGCCGCCAAGGGCAACTTCGATGGGCCGCGCCAGGATTACCAAATCGACGCCAACGATCAGCTGATCACCAGCGACGACTACCGGAAAGTGGTCGTTGCCTACCGCAACGGCGCGCCAGTCATGCTCACTGACGTGGCGCAGGTCGTGAATGGCGTCGAGAACAATAATCAAGCCGCGTGGATGAATCAGACTCCGGCCGTCATCCTGAACGTACAGCGCCAGCCCGGGGCGAACACCATCAGCGTGGTCAAGAGCATCAAGGAGTTGTTGCCGCAGCTCGAGGCGAATCTGCCTTCGGGCATTCAGGTCACTACGCTCACCGATCTCACCACCGCCATCAAAGCATCAGTTTCCGACGTCGAGTTCGAATTGCTGTTGACCATCGGGCTGGTCGTGCTGGTGATTTTCCTTTTCTTGCGAAGCCTCTACGCGACCATCATCCCGGCCGTGGCTGTGCCGCTGTCGCTGGTCGGCACTCTCGCAGCGATGTACCTCCTGGGCTACAGCCTGGATAACTTATCGCTGATGGCGCTCACCATCTCCACCGGTTTTGTGGTGGACGATGCCATCGTGATGATCGAAAACATCGCGCGCTACATCGAGGAAGGCGAAGAGCCCATGCAAGCGGCGCTCAAGGGCGCCGAGCAGATTGGCTTCACTATTCTCTCGCTGACCGTGTCGCTGATCGCCGTGCTGATTCCTCTGTTGTTCATGGGGGACGTAGTCGGCCGGCTATTTCGCGAATTTGCCGTGACGCTCGCGGTCACCATCATACTTTCGGCAGTCGTTTCGCTTACGCTCACGCCGATGATGAGCGCGCGCCTCCTGCGGCACCAGCCCAAGGAGCAGCAAGGGCGCGTGTATCGCGTGACTGAACGCGCCTTCGAGGGGATGATCGCGTTTTATGGCCGGACCCTCAAGGTCGTTCTCCAGTACCAGACGATTACGCTGTTCGTCGCGCTGGCTACGCTGATGCTCACCATTTTTCTCTACATCATCATTCCCAAGGGATTTTTCCCGGTGCAGGACACGGGCGTTATCCAGGGCATATCGCAGGCGCCGCAGACGATTGGCTCAAAAGCGATGGCCGGGAAGCAGCAGGAATTGACGAAGGTAATACTGGATGACCCTGCCGTCGAAAGCCTCTCGTCGTTTATCGGCGCGGATGGAACGAACACGACCACGAACAGCGGCAGAATATCGATCAATCTGAAACCGCTCGACCAGCGCAAGATGAGCGCCTCTGAAGTGATCCGCCGGCTGACTTCGAAACTAGACAAGGTTCAAGGCATACAACTGTTCATGCAGCCGGTGCAGAACATTACGGTCGATGACCGCGTCAGCCGTACGCAATACCAGTACACGCTGGAAGACCCCGATGCGAATGAACTGGACGAGTGGACCAACCGCTTCGTCGCCCGGCTGAAGCAGTTGCCGGAATTGGAAGATGTCGCCACCGACCAGCAAATGGGAGGGCTGGCGGTATCTCTGGTGATTGACCGGGTCACGGCCTCACGATTTGGCATTGCGCCTACGACCATCGACAACACGCTATATGACGCCTTCGGTCAGCGGCAGATCAATACGATGTACACGCAGGTGAATCAGTACCATGTCGTGCTCGAGAGTGAACCACATTTCCAGCTCGATCCCGATAAGCTGACTCATCTCTACATTCAGTCGAATGCTTCCTCCGGCGCGACCGGAACCGGAGCCTCGACCTCGTTCGCGTCATCGGGATCGTCCTCCGCTGGTTCCAATGCGCTGACCGGTTCAGCGCTTTATACGCCGTCGGCCAATACGCTGACGCCCCCCGCGAATGCGCTATCGCCGAGCATTTCGTCGCCATCGAGCACGGGAGCCGGCTCGGCGGGCGCTACCAGTTCGGTCATGAGCAATGCCGTGCCGCTGAGCGCCTTCTCGCACTTTGAGAAGACCACTGAGGCGCTATCGATTAACCACCAGGGACAATTTCCCGCTATCACCGTCTCGTTCAATCTGGCGCCAAATGCCGCGCTGGGCGAGGCCATTACGGCGGTCGACAAAGTGCAAAAAGAAATGAAGATGCCCCCTAGCCTGCAGGCCGGTTTTCAAGGTACGGCGGCATCGTTCACCAATTCGCTCTCCAACGAGCCCTTGCTCATTCTCGCCGCGCTGGTCACGGTCTACATCGTGCTCGGCGTTTTGTACGAGAGCTTCGTCCATCCGATTACGATTTTGTCTACGCTTCCGTCAGCAGGCGTGGGAGCTTTTCTGGCGCTGATTCTTTTTCACCAGGATCTGAGCGTGGTTGCAATCATCGGCATCGTCCTGCTGATTGGCATCGTGAAGAAGAACGGCATCATGATGGTTGACTTCGCACTGGAGGGCGAGCGGCGGCACGGAAAGAACGCGACTGATGCAATTTACGAAGCCTGCCTGCTGCGCTTTCGTCCCATCATGATGACGACCATGGCCGCGCTACTGGGCGGGTTGCCGCTAGCTCTGGGAACCGGTTTCGGATCTGAGTTGCGTCGGCCGCTGGGCATCGCCATGGTGGGCGGACTACTCCTCAGTCAAGCGCTCACGCTCTACACCACGCCCGTCATCTACATCTTTTTCGACAATCTGGCACAGCGCTTTGGGAAGAAATCGAAACCGGCGGAAGAAGAAGAAGAAGAAGAAGAAGAAAAGAAGAAGAAGAAGAAACGAAACAGGCCGGGCCCGCATGAACATCTCCGCACCCTTCATTCACCGGCCCGTGGCCACTACCCTGCTGACAGTGGCGGTTGCTCTTGCCGGGGCAATCGCGTTTGAAGTGTTGCCGGTTGCGCCCCTGCCCGAGGTCGACTTTCCAACGATTTCCGTCAGTGGAAGCTTGCCGGGGGGCAGCGCCGAAATTATGGCGTCGTCGGTGGCCACGCCCTTGGAGCGGCAGTTCGGTCATATTGCCGGCGTAACCGAGATGACCTCCTCGAGCACGCTGGGCAGCACATCCATCACCATTCAGTTCGACCTCAGCCGCAACATTGATGGAGCGGCGCGCGACGTCGAGGCCGCGATCAATGCTGCGCGCACCTATCTGCCCGCCAACCTGCCGGGCAATCCCACATATCGCAAGGTCAATCCCGCCGATTCGCCGATCCTCATCCTCGGTCTTACGTCCGACAAGTACGGGCCCGACAAACTGTATGACGAAGCCTCTACTGTTATGGCGCAGAAGCTGTCGCAGATCGAGGGAGTAGGACAAGTCACGGTCGGAGGCGGCGCGTTGCCGTCAGTCCGTGTGGACGCAAACCCCACGCAACTCGCCAGCTACGGGCTCACCCTTTCGAATCTTCAATCCGCGCTGAGCCTGCAGAACTCTGACCTGGCCAAAGGCCAGATCACGGATGGCGACCAAACCGCGGACATTCTCGCCAACGACCAGATTTCACATGCCGCGGACTACAAGCCGCTCATCGTCGGGTATAGCAAGGGCGCGGCGGTCCGTCTCTCCGATGTGGCACAGGTGACGGATTCCGTGCAGAACGTCCGTGCCGCGGGTTATCTGAACGGCAAGCGGTCGGTTACGGTAATCATCTTCCGCCAGCCCGGCGCCAACATCATCGACACGGTGGATCGCGTCCGCGCGCAGCTTCCGTATATCCAAGCTTCGATTCCGTTCGGCATCGAGACCACCATCGTGCTCGATCGCACCATCACCATTCGGGCCTCGGTCAGCGATGTGGAGAGGACGCTGATCATTTCCATCGCGCTGGTCATCGTGGTCGTATTTGTCTTCCTGCGCAACGGCCGCGCCACGCTCATTCCCGCCGTGGCCGTGCCGGTCTCGCTGATCGGCACCTTTGCCGTGATGTACATGCTCGGCTACACCCTGGATAACCTTTCGCTGATGGCTATGACCATCGCCACCGGGTTCGTAGTCGACGATGCCATCGTGGTGATGGAAAACATCTCGCGCCATCTGGAAGACGGGATGGAGCCCTTTGCCGCGACTTTGAAGGGAGCGGAGGAAATCGGTTTCACCGTCTTCACCATCAGCGTCTCGCTCATCGCCGTTTTTATCCCTCTTCTGATGATGGGCGGAATTGTAGGCCGGCTCTTCCGCGAATTCGCCGTCACTCTCTCGACCGCCGTTTTCGTATCGATGATTATCTCGCTGACCACCACGCCCATGATGTGCGCCTACCTGTTGAAGAACGAGCGCAACGAAAAACATGGCCGCATGTACATGGCCAGCGAAAAGTTCTTTGACGGCATGCTGTCGCTGTATCGCCGCACCCTGCATTGGGCGCTCGACCATCCTGCCCTTGTTCTGATCGTGCTTACCATCACTATCGGGCTTAATGTCTGGCTGGGCTTCCAGATCCCCAAGGGCTTTTTCCCGGTGCAGGACACAGGCGTCATCCAGGGCAGCGTTCGAGGGCCGCAGGATTCGTCTTTTCCGGCGATGAACGACTCCATTCAGCAGATCGGCGCGGTAATCAAGAAAGACTCTTCCGTCGCGAATGTCCTTGCGGTTGCCGGCGGCAGCGGGGCCACAAATACGGGCTCCGTCTACATTGCTCTTAAGCCGCTGGGGGAGCGCAAAGTGAACGCCACGCAAATCATTGGCCACCTCCGCCCTCAATTGAACCGTCTGCCGGTAGCTTCGGCGTTTCTGCAGGCCGCTCAAGATCTGCGCATCGGCGGCCGGTCCAGCAATGCGATGTATCAGTACACGCTGCAATCGGACAACGTGCAGGACCTCACCAAATGGGCCCCGATCATCCTGAATCAGATGCAGCACCTGCCCGGTCTGCAGGATGTGAGTTCAGACCAGCAGAATGGAGGATTGGATGAACTCCTGAACTACGATCGAGTCGCTGCAGCGAAGCTTGGCCTCACCGCCCAGTCGTTGGACTCGACGCTTTACAGCGCGTTCGGCCAATCGGAAGTGTCCATCATCTACACCCAGTTGAATCAGTATTATGTGGTGCTGGAAGTTGCTCCGCAGTATTGGCAGAGCCCGGAAGGATTGAAAGACATCTATCTGCATACGTCCGGCAATGGAAACATACCGCTGACCAATGTGGCCAACGGCCGGGCCAACACCACACCTCTGGCCATCAACCACACAGGATTATTTCCTTCGGTCACGGTTTCGTTCAACCTGGCAGCAAACGTGTCGTTGAGTGATGCCACACTGGCCATCAGCCAAATGCAACGGCGGCTGGGTACGCCCGCCACGCTGCAAGGCTTTTATGCCGGCACGCTGCAGGCCTACCAGCAATCGCTGGGCACCGAGCCATGGCTGATCGTGACCGCGCTGGGGGCGGTCTATATCATTCTGGGCATCTTGTACGAAAGCCTGGTCCATCCCTTGACGATCATCTCGAGTCTGCCGTCGGCAAGCGTAGGCGCGATGCTTGCCTTGATGATGTTTAAACAGGATCTGAACATTATCTCGATTATTGGCATTGTGCTGCTGATCGGAATCGTTAAGAAGAATGCCATCATGATGATTGATTTCGCTCTTCAAGCGGAACGCGTGGAAGGCAAAAAGCCGTTCGACTCAATTTTTGAAGCATCCATGTTGCGCTTCCGCCCCATCCTGATGACGACGATGGCCGCGCTATTGGGCGCTTTGCCGCTGGCCCTGGGGACAGGCACGGGCTCCGAACTACGACGGCCGCTTGGCATTACGATTGTGGGAGGACTCATCTTAAGTCAGTTGCTGACCCTGTACACCACTCCGGTTGTCTATCTGGAATTTGACCGGCTGCGGTTGTGGATACAGGGAGAACATGACGAGAGCCTTTCCCCCGCTCCGGAGGCTGGCTAGCGTGGCGAACTTTAATGGGCTTGAGATGAGCGGATGTTGAGACAGAAATGGGTGATAGCGATGTTCAACGAGTTGGTTCAGGCAGAATCGTTATGAATATCTTTAGGCAAACACCCGCGCACGTTACGATTCCGTTGTGTGCGGCTGCTCTCCTGCTAGTTTCGTCGGGCTGCGTGGTCGGACCAAAATATCACCCACCCGCGCCGCAGGCACCGGCTGCGGTCTACAAGGAATCACCTACTCAGTTTCCGAATTCTCAAAGCTGGACCGTGGCGCAGCCCGAAGATGCCAAATTGCGGGGCAAGTGGTGGGAAATTTTTAACGACGCCGAACTGAATGCCCTCGAAGATCAACTCGACATCAACAACGAGAACATCAAACAGTATTTCGAGAACTTCATGGCCGCCCGCGCCGTGGTGCGCGAAGCCCGTGCGCAATACTTTCCGACGTTGTCGGTGGCACCCTCCGTCACGCATTCCCGAGCCTCAGCGAATTTGGGCGCGAGCACTGGCAGCACGGGGACTACGACGGGCGCGGGAACGACAACGACTCCGCAACTGCAAAGCACGCTCTACACGCTCCCGCTCGAAGCCTCCTGGGAGCCAGACCTTTGGGGGAAGGTCCGCAACACGGTGCGCTCGGCGCAATATGCTGCCCAGGTCAGCGCGGCCGATCTTGAAAATGAGCGGCTGACCGAGCAGGCTAGCCTGGCCGAATATTTTTTCCAGATTCGCGGCCAGGACGAATTGCAAAAGATCTATGACGACACAGTTGTGGCCGACCAGAAGGCCTACGACCTGACGCGCGCGCTCTATGAAGCCGGCATCGACGACCAAATTTCCGTGGTCGAAGCCGAAACCACGCTGCAGAGCGCTCAGGCGGGCGCTACCAATGTCGGAATCGCGCGGGCGCAGTATGAGCACGCGATCGCCGTGCTCATTGGCAAGCCCGCGACCAGTTTCTCCATTCCCGTGCGGCCGATGACCGCCGCTCCGCCTCCGATTCCAGTGGGAGTGCCCTCGGAACTGCTCGAGCGCCGGCCAGACGTCGCCGCCGCCGAACGCACCATGGCCGAAGCCAACGCGCAAATCGGCATTGCCTACGCGGCTTATTATCCGAACCTCACGCTGACGGGCCAGTTCGGCTTTGAGAGTTCGGTCTTCAGTCAGTGGCTTTCCTGGCCCAGCCGTTTCTGGTCCATCGGCGCGTCGATTCCGGAGACCATTTTCGATGCCGGCTTGCGCCGCGCTACCGTGCAACAAAACGTTGCCACCTACAATGCGGACCTCGCGGGATACCGGCAGACGGTGCTTTCCGCTTTTCAGCAGGTGGAAGACGCGCTGGCCGAAGTTCGCATCCTGTCGAAAGAAGTTCAGCAGGAGCAGCAAGCAGTCAATTCAGCCGGTACCTTTCTCAAGCTCGAACAGGCGCGCTAC
Organism: uncultured Acidobacteriota bacterium; assembly: GCA_963758005.1. Classification (GTDB taxonomy): domain Bacteria; phylum Acidobacteriota; class Terriglobia; order Terriglobales; family Acidobacteriaceae; genus Sulfotelmatobacter. The sequence continues at coordinate 101,913 of CAVWTR010000009.1, read as the reverse complement.
GACACCGGCGTCGATCCCTATATCGACGTGCTGATTGCCCAGACCACCGTGTTGGCCAATCAACAGACGCTGAATGCTCTTCAGATACAACAGATGACCTCTGCGGTGGCGCTGGTGGAGGCACTCGGCGGTGGGTGGGATCGTTCGCAATTGCCGGACACGCGGCAGGTAACGCAGAAGCCGGCCGGGTCGGAGACGGCCATCGAACAGTAGAGGATCAGTAGAGGATTAGTAAATGATCGCCGCTGCAGTGACGTCTATTTGGTCTCATTCCTACGGATTTAAAGCAGGCGGAGCAGCAGAGATCTTTCCCGCCACGCTCTCATCAGCCTCGTCGTGCAACTCACGCACTTTGCGAAATTCCTTCTCCGCATCTGCCTTTTTTCCCAAGGTGAAATACAGGCGTCCCAACTGGTAATGGGCATCGGGTAACGCGGGATCGGCTGCCACGGCCTGCAGCAGAGCCGTCTGAGCATTCTTGTAGTCCTTCTGCTGCATGTAGATTGCAGCCAGATCGAGATACACGATGCGCAGGTCTTTCTCCACGCCGTCCGCTCGCTTGAGCCACGAAAGCGCTGCCTCTGGGTGGTTGTTCTTCCATTCGATGTCTCCGAGATACGCCATGGCCTGGGCGTGGTTGGGGTCGAGAGCTAACTCACGTTCGAATTCTTGTCTGGCTGCGTCATATTGTTGCGACTTCCAATACAGATAGCCCAGTCCAAAATGGAGATTCGGCTCGTTCGGAGTGATCTTAACCGCAGCCTCGAATTCGGCAATGGCCTCAGAAGTTTTCCCCAGGCCGTCGAGCGCTTCGCCGGTGAGGACATGGGCTTGCGCCGAGTTCGGATTCTGCTCCTGGATTTGGCGGAACTCCTCCAGCGCGCAGGGATAGTTTTTTGCCGACAGACAACTCTGGGCCAGCATGCGATGCAGTTCCATGTTGCCGGGATCGCTCTTGGCCGCGGGCTCGAGATATTTTACTGCGTCGGCAAAGTGTTGCCAGCCGTAGTAGCTCAAGCCCAGGAGGATCCGCGCCTGGCCGTTGGAAGGGTCAGCTGCCAGAGCGACCTGAAGCGCGGCTGCTGCGGCCTCGAAGTGGCCCTGCTTGAACTCGGCCAGACCAAGGTTGAGTTGGACACCGGGAAGCTTGGGGTTGAGCGCGAGCGCCTTTCGGTAGGCGGATGCCGCTTCGGGGTACTTCTGCTGCCTGGAAAGAACGACGCCCAGGCTCGCGAAGGCCGCGGCGTCGCTAGGATTGTGCGCCGTCACGGCTTGCCAAGCTAGGGCAGCCTCCGGCAGCTTGCCCTGTTGCTCAAGGGCGATGGCGTCAGCAGGGGTCGGTGTATGAGCGCTCGGCGTCTGGGCGGGCGTTGTCTGGGCGGGCGTCGTCTCGGCGCTCGTTGTCTCGGCGCTCGTGGTCTGGCCAATCGCCGAGACTGCCCATAGGAGCGTCAGGAGAACGAATTCTGCCTTCCGATTCTTCATGCCAAGACTCAGCGTCAACAATCTTACCGTTTTGTAAGGTCGAGAGTGCCCGTGGTGTAGCGGAGATGTAGTCCTCAAAAACTTACGCCCCGCTCGTCTCTTACTGAGGGCGAGCGGGGCGTGAGGTTAGAGTCTCGAAGAAGCGAACTTAGTACATCAGCTTCAGACCGAATTGGAACTGCCGGCCGTCGAACGCCGAGGTGACCTGGCCAAAGTTGCCCGAGCCCACGTTAAGTCCGATGCCGCCGTTGTTGTCGTCACCGTGGAACTGGGTGTGATTCCAGGCGTTGAATGCATCCGCCCGGAACTCCATTTTGAACCTCTCTGTGAAGGAGAAGAGCTTTTTCAACGACAGGTCAAAGTTATTGCGGCCAGGGCCGCGGACGGCGTCGAATGGAGCGTTGCCGTAGCAGTCCGCGCCCGTGCCACCCACGGTACAGGCCGGTGCGGAGAAGGCTGACGGATTGAACCAGGTTACGGTCTGACCAGCCTTGCTCTTGGGATACGAGATCGCGCCAGTTATATTCGGCCGGTCACCCGTGTTGCCGATAATGCTGGAGGCTGACGTGCCGCTTACTCCGAGGTTGAGGGGCGCTCCCGATTCTTCGGTGATAATCGCGGACATTTGCCATCCGCCCAGGGTTGACTTCAGTAAGCGATTGGAGCTGTCCCGTAAAAACGGCATGTCCCACACGAAGTTGGTGAAGAAGACATTCCGCCGGTCGAAGAGAGACGGGCCGTAATCATACTTCCACCCCTCGTAAGGATTGGTAGCGTTTTGCAGGTCGGCACCGCTGCCGACTGAGGTCGTCGAATCCTCGGCCTTAGCCAGGGTGTAGGCGACTTGCAGGTGGAGCTGACGAAACAGGGTCCCATTCAGAGAAGTCTGCAGCGAATTGTAGAGCGCGTTGCCCTCGTTGTACGCCAGACGCACACCGCCGAACCCAGGATAAGTGACGTTCTCATTGTTGAGCGCGCCAGCCTTAACCTCAGCCGGGAGGGCAGCAAGCGGCGGAAGGTTGATTGCCTGGTAGTAGTTCTCGTGGCTTCCATGGCTTCCCACATAAGAAACGTTCAATACGGCGTGGGCTCCCACAGCCTGCTGGACTCCCATGCTGTATTGATAACTTGTCGGAGAAGGATAGTGAGTGGCTATTCCGGTGACCCCGAGAGGAAGTACCGGCAAGGCCGCAGCGGTGATGATGTTGCCGCTGGTGAGGTTCTGTCCAGGATTCTGGAGCGAAACGCCATTGAGCGTCGGGTTTGGATCGCCCGGCGGGTTGACGGCGCCGTTGTACATATCATTGCCCTGGATGCGTTCATACATCATGCCCCAGCCGCCACGGATGACGGTCTTGCTTTGACCTGTAAGGTCATAGGCAAAGCCGAGGCGTGGGCCCCAATTGTTCCACGAGTCATTCACGAGACCCTTGGGAATCCCATTCTTCCCGCCGATCCCGATGCCGTTGAGATAGAACTGATATCCGCCCAACTGCGGATTTGTACTGGTAAACAGACCCGGACTTGGACCACCCGCGCACAACGGGTTGGAGTTATTGCTGCAGATATGCCCGTTCGAGTCAAACGTGGCTGCATCGGCCGGGTTGTACATATTCGGGTAGAAGTTTGAAGACTGCTGGTTCGCTTCGTAGGTGTGGGGAATGCCATCCCAGCGCAGTCCAAGGTTCAAAGTGAGCCGGCTATTTACGCGCCAGTTATCCTGGAAATACAGCGCCGGTGAAATGTTATTCCATTGACCCGTGATCTTGTTACCGTCCTCGGAATATGCCTGGGCGTACCCGAGCAGGAAATCAGCGTAGTCATAACCCGAGTAAAGGCCATTGAAAGTGAAGTTGCCTTGGGTATTGGCGAAAGCGTCCTGAGTTTTCTTATAGAGCGCCCAGCTACCGCCAAATTTGAACTGGTGCGCACCCCTGGTCCAGGAGATATCGTCACGAAGCTGGTAATCGTCTGCCTTGTTGTTCCACGGGGTCCAGTTCGAGGTGTAATTCGACCCGGTAACACCACCCAAGGCGATCGACGGAATGCGGGTGTCAACGTTCGGTCCGGTGAACAAGCGGTTAAACGTGAACCCGCTGGGGGCGCTGACCAGGTTGTTGGGAATGATGTGAATCCGGTTGCCGTTGTAGTTGAAAGAAGCCTCGTTGAGCAGGTTCGGGCTGATCACATACGTCGTATGGATTACAGCGCTATACGACGGGTTTCCAAACGTGTTAGCAACCGTGGGAACGTTGTCGCCGCTCCACTGAGTGGTTCCGTAAGTTTGGGCGATCTGCTCTGAAATCCAGTGCCCGAACACCGAGAACTTGGGGCTAAAGGTGTGATCGACTCGGGCAATCTCCTCGCGCAGGTCCGTGGGCGAATTGTTACCGCCCTGGAAAAATGCGCCATTGGGGGAGTTGGGGTTTGGCGCCGGGAAGATTCCGCCGTAGGTGCCGCCGGCCGTCAAAAGAGTGGCTGCGTTGGCGCTAATCATGCAGGACGGGATGGTGTTGTTCGGGAATGGCTGACCGGGGACGACGCCCGCCGGGGCTACGCCGCCAGGGCAATTCGCGAACTGGATGGAAGCAGGGACGGCGGATAACGCTGGATCACTGGCAATGCTTGCCTTGCCATTGTAAGTGGTCGGCAACACCGCGCCGTTCGCACCAGGATACGAACTTGCCAGCGGAACGTTCTGGTTAAGCAGGCCGCCGTCAATCTCCTTGCGCCATTCCATGTTGTAGAAGAAGAAGGTCGGGTGGTTATTCATCCCCGGAACTTTTCCGCCAACGTTAAAGCCGTAAATGTTGTAGCGCAATTCAGCAACTGGATTCGGAGCTGGGTTGAAATAGTTGCGCGAATCCAGAGCGTCGTTGCGGAAGAGCTCCCAAGCCTGGGCATGGAACTGTCTGGTTCCGGACTTGATCACGGTTGAGATCACTGCCGCTGACGCCAAGCCATACTCGGCGCTGTAGTTGGAAGTCATGTTGCGGAACTCGGCGAGGGAGTCGAGCGAAGGTGCGACGCCGCCGCTGCTGCCGCCGCGGTCAAGGTTTTCACCGCCGTCAATCAGCTGCAGGTTGTGACCTTCCCGCTGGCCATTGATACTCACGTTGTCATCGGCGCTGACCGGGGTGAATCCCACGCGGCTGGTCTGGAGGCTGACCGCTCCGGGCGTGAGCGCGAATAGCTCATAAAGACTGCGGCCATTGGTGGCGAGCTGGGTTAGCTGTTGCCCGTCAATGACGTGGCTGACGTCGCTGGTGTCGGTTTGCACGGTGATCGCGTTGGCCTCAACGGTCACCTGTTCCTGCACGCTGCCGACGACCAGCTTGAAATCGAGGCGCTTCTGGTCGCCAACGTTAAGCACAATGTTTTTCTGTTCGGTGGCCTTGAAGCCGGTCGCCGTTACCCGCACCGTGTAATGGCCGATGATGAGATCAGGCGCCACGTACCCGCCGTCGCTGTTGGTCGGCTGGCTGCGCGCCACGCCGGTATCGGTGTTGGTAATGGTAATGGAGGCGTTCGGGACTGAAGCGCCGGTCGGATCGGTCACGGTGCCGACGATGGTGGCTTCCTGCGCCAAGGCTGGGACAGCGAACATGACGCAAAGGGCTGCGAGAAGAAGTGCAAGGCGAGAGCCGTTGCGTCTCACAGCTAAACCAAAACTCCCGGCAAACTTGGACGAGAGGAATTTCATTTGTAGCCTCCGATAATTGGGTCGCGATTTTGACAAGTTGCGTGTCGTTGGAATGGCGTTGCCCCAGTGAAACGTAAGCGTTTACGGTGTTACATCCCCTGAATCATCGTTGTCAAGAAGAAAATCGATATCGTGGCCAAGTTTTGACAATTCTGAGACATGAAGTAAGTCATTTCGCCGCACCTGCCAAGGGTGTACTCTGTCGGTACGATTTTCGCGTCGGCTGCGGCAGGCGCAGGCTCTGGAAAGCCACGCTCGTCCGATTCATCTTACGGGGGTGTCTCGATGTCGACAAGGACGTTCGCAGTATCAACCTTGGTTCTCTCGATTTGCTGTTTAGGCTCATTGCTCGGCCAACAGAAGCCAGCGACCGCTGCCCCCTTCGGGGCACAGGAGTTCCCCGTGACGCTGCAACAAAGCGTGACTGCCGGCAAAACGCCCACCGGAACCAAGATTCAGGCGCGACTCGAGGTCGCCACTCTGGTGGAAAAAGCAGTCATCCCCAGGGATGCCGTCTTTTCGGGGGAAGTCGTCGAGTCTGTCGCGAAGACGGCGACGGAGCCATCCCGCGTGGCGTTGCGGATGGATTCGGTGCAGTGGAAGAGTGGATCGGCAGCGGTCAAAGTTTACTTGACGTCGTGGTACTACCCCACGACCGAGGCCGCAGGCCAAGATCTTCAATACGGCCCAACGCAACCTGCCAACCGGACCTGGAACGGCCAAGGCCAGTACCCGGATCCAAACTCAAAGGTTTACAAACCATTTCCGGGGAGTGACTCCGATAAGGGCGCATCCGTTCCGGTTACGCCCTCCGCCATAACATCGAATCACCGGGTTCAAATAAAGAATGTGGACACTTCGACTAATGACGATGGCACGCTGGCGCTGGTGTCGAAGCGAGGCAACATCAAACTGGACAAGCTGACGATTTATGTCCTCGCCAGCGGCGACCTGCTTCCGGCGAAGTAGATTCCGACTCCTCACACGGGAACTTTGGCGGTCGGCTACCCAAATGGGTTCGAAAAAGCAGGCTCGTCAGGCTGATTTCGCGTCGGTTCTTGCTTGACTCAGTATTTCCCCGGATGCGACGGTCGGACGACCCGCCCCGCTCGGGATAACGTGATCCCATTCAATTGGCAACAAATGACGAGCACGCCCCGGTTCGATAGGGCTGCTTTGGCGATGGCCGCACGACAGGCATATTGCTCCCAATTGCCTGATGTCAGTCTCTTTTGATATTTCATTCTCGCGGACCGCAACCGCTCCAGCTATGACGAGGCCGGCACACATCTCACAAACGTAAGCGGACAAATGAACATATTGTTTTCGCACTTGTGTCCTCACATTCAAAAATATCTGCCGCTACGCCCGGACCTTCCCCCGCGATGGGTCCCTGCCGGTATTGCTCGTACTGCGGTCGCCCGTGGCCACCTGTGGCCGCATTTTTCAGTCGACTAAGCGCTTCCGAACGTCTTTCCGCACTCCAAACAAGATCGCCGCGATCGCGGTGTAATCAGATTGCAGAAGGGACACATTCTTTGCGATCGAAAGTTGTGCGTGGCTGGGGAAACCGTTCGGATCAGCCGCGAACAGGCGTCGGCGAGGCCTGCCATCCTTTTGCGAAAACGATCGCGGAACCGGCCAGGCGTCATAGAATCCCGTCAGAAGGCCAAGCAATCGGAACAATCGGGGAATAGCTCCCGATGCGAAGTCTTTTGCAGCTCAACTATGACAGGCCACGCAGCCGCGATGCTGTGCAGGATTGCTCACAATCCTGCGGAACTTCGAGTGCCTACCTTGCAGCGGCCACGGCTTCGAGTTTCCAGAGTTGCGGACGTCATAAAATGCGGTGGAAAAGCACGGCGATTGTGATTCTCGCTGTCCGGTTTGCGGGGCAGAGTTCAATTCTGGGTGCCGCAACCACTATTATGATCATTAGTTACAGGTTCCCGAAGTTGCCGGCCAACGTCGGTAGGTCTCACGGAAGGGGGCATTATTGAGCAAGACTAACTTAACCAACCGGAAGACGATTCAAATCGAATGGGGCGACTGCGACCCCGCCCAGATTGTGCACTACCCTCGCTACTTGGCCTATTTCGACGCATGCACGACGGCGTTGTTCAAGAAGGCCGGACTCTCCAAACGGCGGATGCTGAAAACCCATCAGATTGTTGGCATCCCGCTCGTCGACCTGCACGCCTCATTCAAGGCACCATCGCGATTCACGGATACGGTGATCGTTGAGTCTGAAATAACCGAGTGGCGCAGTAGCAGTTTCTGTGTCCGCCATAGATTGTTTAACAAGAATGTTTTGGCCGTGGAATGCGTTGAGATCAGGGTTTGGGCGGTGACGTCGGAAATGGACCCGGAACGAATCGAGAGCAAACCTGTGCCGCACGAAGTCATCGAGATGTTTTCTTCGGAGAAAGCTCACAGCCGGGCCCGCCCGAAATCGCGAAAGAAACAATGAAAATCCGCACACAGGTCGGGATTGTGGGTGCTGGACCTGCAGGGCTTGTCTTGTCGCACCTCTTGCACCGGAGGGGAATCGATTCTGTTGTGGTCGAGAGTCGAAGCCGCCAGCACTGTGAGCAGCGGGTGCGAGCCGGGGTCTTAGAGCAGGGCACCGTCGACCTTCTGGTGGAAATGGGTTTGGGCGAGCGCATGAAGCGGGAAGGGCTGATTCATGACGGCGTGGAGATTCGTTTCAAAGAGCAGGGGCATCGCATCGACTTCAAGGCTTTGACGGGCCGCGGTATCACGATCTATGCCCAGCAGGAGGTTGTCAAAGACCTCATCGCGGCGCGGCTGCGAGCCGAGGGTAAGATTTTCTTTGAGGCTGAGAGCGTGACTGTTCACGACTTCGAGTCGACAGCACCTGAAATACATTTTCGTGACTCTAGTGAACCTTCGGAAATTCTTTGCGATTTTATTGCAGGCTGCGACGGTTTTCACGGAGTGTGTCGCCCGAGCATTGAAAGCGCCTTAACTATTTATGAACGGGTTTTTCCGTTCGCCTGGCTCGGCATTTTGGCGGCTGCGCCACCTTCTTCCGAGGAGCTGATCTATTGCTACCACGATCGAGGCTTCGCCCTGCACAGCATGCGGACTCCCGAAATCACGCGCTTGTATCTGCAGTGTGCTCCCGATGAAGACCTCGCCCAGTGGCCCGATGAAAGGATCTGGAAAGAATTACAGACGCGCCTCGCCACTCGCGATGGGCGCCGGCTAACGGAAGGCGCCATCTTGCAGAAAGGCGTTACCGGTATGCGCAGTTTCGTGGCGGAGCCGATGCAATACGGCAGGCTCTATCTGGCCGGGGACGCGGCACACATCGTCCCTCCGACCGGCGCGAAAGGCCTCAATCTTGCCGTGGCTGATGTTCGAGTGCTCGCAGCCGCTTTCGAGGAGTTCTATACTTCGGGAACTCTACAACGGCTCGATCGTTACTCAGAGACCTGTTTGCGACGAGTATGGCTGGTTCAACGATTTTCACTGTGGATGACTTCCATGCTGCACCGCATTCCTGGGAACGACAGGTTCGAAGAGCACCGTCAGTTGGCGGACTTGGATTACCTGACAAGTTCCCGTGCGGCGGCGCAGACGTTCGCCGAAAACTACGTTGGGCTGCCAATGAGCTGAATCGACGTACAATCGGTAGCGAGAATCGGTAGCGACAATCCGTCGCGATAAATGCGGGTGAATCGTCCGATTGTCCTATTCAACATGGCTTCGTCAATGATTCAGAGCAGGAGCAACAATCCGAAGAAATCTGCCGCTCCGTTCCGGCGGCCCGAACCGGGGACCCAGCCGGATTATTACTATCCTGCGTATCGCGCGACAAAGCTGCGCGCCCCATCTCAGCCGCTAATCTATCTTCCGCATACTCTCTCTGAAGTCACCGGGCCCGTCTTTGGGCATTCGAGCGTTCATCCCAACGATCGCGACCTTACGCTTCAGCATTCAGGAGAGCCTTTGGGAGAGCGGATTATCGTGCGCGGGCGAGTCGTAGATGGAGACGGCCATCCCGTGCCGAACAGCTTGGTCGAGATTTGGCAGGCAAATGCCGCGGGACGATATGCGCACGTCAGAGATGACCACCCCGCGCCGCTCGATCCGAACTTCACCGGGACCGGCAGAACCCTCACCGACAACGACGGATTTTACAGTTTTGTCACTATCAAACCGGGCGCTTATCCGTGGCGGAATCACGACAATGCATGGCGTCCGGCGCACATTCATTTTTCCTTGTTCGGACCAGCCTTCGTCACGCGATTAATCACACAGATGTATTTTCCTGGCGATCCGCTGTTTGCGTACGATCCGATTCTGCAATCGATTCCGGACGAGAGGGCGCGGCAGCGTTTGGTTTCGAAATTCGACCTGGAAACGACGAAGCCGGAGTGGGCCCTCGACTATCGCTTCGACATTGTGCTGCGGGGCCGTGAATCAACGCCATTTGAGTAGGGAAATGGAAATATAGCGAAGTAGAAATAAAAAAGAAGTAGACATAAAAAAAGATAACCATGGATTTCATACCGACTCCTTCGCAAACCGTTGGTCCGTTCCTGCATCTTGGCCTTACGGACGCACGGAGTATTTCGCGGATCGCTGGCGATGGCGCGAAGGGGGAACGGGTGTGGCTCACTTTTCGCGTGTTGGATGGAGAAGGAGAGCCCATTCCTGATGCGATGATCGAACTGTGGCAGGCCGACTCCGAGGGGAACTACGCACATCAGGACAGCGAAGTCTTCAGTGGGTTTGGGCGACTGGCAACGACGCAAGACGGCTCGTGCACATTTGAAACCATCCAGCCGGGATGCGTGCCGGGCCCAGGGGAAACAATTCAAGCGCCCCATATTAATGTATCGATTCTGGGTCGCGGCATACTCAAGAGATTGTCGACACGAGTTTACTTCGCACGCGAGCCAGCGAACGCCACAGATCCAGTATTGGCTTTGGTACCGGAAGATCGGCGCGCGACGTTGTTGGCCCGGCAGGATCCGGCCCGTACCGGCAATTGGATCTTCGATGTGCATCTTCGTGGAGAGAGCGAGACGGTATTTTTCGATGTGTAATCATGAGCAACCTGCCGTACCGAGTCGAACATGAGCGGACGCTTGATTGAAAGCCTGGCAACCACGCCGATCCTGGCCGCGCTGTTCTCCGATGAATCGGTTCTTCAGGCAATGTTGGAATTCGAAGCCGCGTTGGCGCGCGCGGAGGCGCAGCACGGACTCATCCCAGGGGAAGCGGCACACGCCATAGCGGCTGCCGCAGTGCCTGGCAATTTTGATATCTCCGATCTTGCTGACGCCGCATTTCGCGCCGGAACGCCCGCGATTCCTCTGGTGAAAATGCTGACCGACCAGGTGCGAAAAACCGACGCCAATGCGGCGCGCTTCGTTCACTGGGGAGCTACTAGCCAGGATGTTGCCGACACCGCGATGTCCCTACTGTTGAAGCGAGCAGAACCGATTTTGCTCGGCGATTTGAATCGGCTGGAAAAATCGCTTGGCGATTTGTCAGAGCGGCACAAAGACAGCGTGACGCTCGGTCGAACTCTGCTTCAGCCGGCTCCGCCCGTGACCTTTGGGCTCAAAGCGGCCGGATGGCTGGCTTCAATTTGCCGCGGCAGACGGCGCTTGCAGAAAGCATTTCGGACTGCGGCGGTGGTACAGTTTGGCGGCGCCAGCGGTACCTTGGCCTCGCTCGGCGACCGCGGTGTTCAGGTTGCTGAAACGCTGAGTGCAGGACTTGGCTTTGGAGACGCTCCCGCCGCGCCCTGGCACACTCAGCGTGATCAACTGGCGACGCTGATCTGCTCCTGCGGAGTGCTCACCGGATCTCTCGGCAAAATGGCGCGCGATATCAGTTTGCTCATGCAAAACGAGGTGGGAGAAGCAGCGGAGCCGGATGGCGACGGCCGCGGCGGGTCGTCGACCATGCCGAACAAGCACAACCCTACGGCCTGTTCACTCACGCTCGCGGCTGCGCGTCGGGTACCGGGACTGGTTGCGTCGTTTCTCTCCGCTATGCTGCAGGAGCACGAACGCGGTCTTGGAGGCTGGCAGGCGGAGTGGCCCATCGTTGCCGCCGTAGTGCAATCAACTGGCGTCGCAATTGCCTCGATGGCTGAAGTCGCCGAAGGGCTCTCAGTGGACACGCAGAAGATGCGCCTCAACATCGAGAATACGAATGGAACAATTTTTGCCGAGCGCGCCATGATGCTGCTTGCAGCAAAGCTGGGGCGAGATGTCGCTCACAAGGTCCTTGAGATGGCCGTTCGGAAGAGTGTCAAAGAGGGCAGGCATCTCGCTGCTGTGCTTGCCGAGACTCCTGAAGTAACGACCCATTTAAGTCGTGCCGAACTCAACGACTTGGAAACGCCGGAGCAATATCTAGGATCGGCAGAGGCTTTCCGAAAAGCTCTGGCATCAGAACCCGATCGCGAAGATGACGATCGCCAAGACCCCGATCGCCGAAACGACGACAAGGAGCAATGAATTGCCCTTCGCAACCATTCACAACGCGCGGATGTTCTACCGACTGCAGGGGAACGTGGGACGCCCTGTCCTGATCGTGTCGCACTCGATCAGTACGGACCACGCAATGTGGGAACCCCAAGTTGAAGACCTGCTTCCTCACTTCCAGATTCTGCGATATGACACGCGGGGCCACGGAGCTTCGGACGCGACGCCCGGTGAGTATTCGATTGAAATGTTAGGCCAGGATGTTCTCGCCCTGGCCGACAGGTTGGAGATTTCGCATTTTGCTTTTTGCGGTCTGTCGTTGGGCGGGGCGATCGGACAGTGGATTGCTGCGCATGCTCCCGAGCGCGTCACACATCTTGTGCTTGCCAACACGTCGCCGCAGTTCGTACCGCGCACGAACTGGGAAACAAGAATGGCAGCAGTCGCCAAAGGAGGAATGTCGGCAGTCGTCGACGTGGCCATGCAGCGGTTCTTCTCACCGGACACGCTGGCCAAACACGAGCCTCATGTCGCTTCGATCCGCTCCGTCTTCCTGGGAACTGATCCGGTTGGTTATCTGGGATGTTGTGCGGCCCTTCGCGACATGAATCACGAAGATATCCTCAAACAGATTAAAACTCCAACTCTGGTGATCTCCGGCGAGCGTGACGTTGCGACTCCGTGGACTGGGCATGGCGAGAAGCTGGCGCAGGAGATTCCGGGAGCGAAAGCGCTTCACCTGGCGGCGGCACACCTTTCTAATATCGAACGGCCGCACTCGTTTACCACCGGCCTGCTTGAGTTCCTGCTGCCGCAACCAAATGCCAACGCTGATTCATTGCAAGCTGGATTCGAAATGCGTCGGGCCGTGCTCGGTGACGCTCATGTCGATAAGGCAATTGCATCAACGACAGAATTTACGCGAGAGTTTCAGGAGTTGATCACCCGCTATGCGTGGGGAACAATCTGGTCTCGTCCTGAACTGGACCGGAGGACCCGACGGCTGCTGGTGCTCGCGATAACGGCGTCGCTGGGAAGATGGGAAGAGTTCGCGCTCCACCTGAGGGCTGGTTTAGCCGGCGATCTCGAATTGTGCGATCTGAAAGAGATGCTTCTGCAAACCGCCGTGTATGCAGGCGTCCCGGTGGCGAACACTGGATTTCAAGTTGCCGCTGAACAAATCAAGAGGACAAGCCAAGAAAAATGAGTGAGCTCAGCGTCTCCAGGCTTTTTTCCTAAAGCGTCGCGAGACTTGTTCCCACAAGGCCATCACTCGGCGCGCGCGGAGCCGGTCCAGGCGGAAATCTGCCGAGAAAGATTCCCATAACAGGCAATTTGTGACCGGCATCACAGAATCCCCGCCCAGGAAAAGTGCAATATTGCTCAGTTTGTAGATATCTTGTCGTTCTAAAGTTGGTTCACCAAACCCCGAATGGAGCTTGACGATGAAAAGAATCGACTTCAAAGTGTTTACTCTTGCAACCGCATTGGCTGTTGTTCTAAGCCTTTCGTTACGAGCCGGCGCACAGGACGCGTCAGCCGCCTTCAAATCAAAGTGCGCCGGCTGCCACGCGGCTGACGGTACCGGGTCGGCTATGGGCAAAAAGATGGGCGCTCACGACTTCACCACCGCTGACGTGCAGGGAATGTCCGACGCGCAGCTCACGGATATCATTACGAACGGCAAAAACAAGATGCCGAAGTATGGGTCTCTGCCGCCAGAGCAAATTAAGGGACTGGTGGCTTACATCCGCACGCTGAAGAAATAGACCCCGTTACTGTTAGCTAGGTTTTTCAGGAGTTTGTTGCCGGCGGCAGATGGCCCGCGGCACGGGTGGAGTGTGCTCGCGCCGGAGACCGTGAGCGGCGGATCATGAGCCCTGGAACATGAAAAGTGCGGCCCCATGAAAACTTAAAAGTCTACGATTTTGAAAGAGCGGCGGTTCCAAATGAATCTGCAAGAACGCATTCGAGCTTGGTCGCAGCCCATCTATTTCCTCGGGCAGAATCCGATCACGCTTACGGGTGCGGTAATTACGACGAGCGCAGCCCTCACTACGATCGCTTTCTGGTTCTATGACATTTTCCTGCCGGGACCACCGCATCCTTATATTGGCCTTCTGGTTTTTCTGATCCTACCCGGTGTGTTCGTGCTCGGCCTGCTCCTGATTCCGCTTGGAATCTGGATCAGAAAGCGTAGTCTGCGCGGCAGCGGGAAGTTGCCGGAAGTATTCCCGGCCATCGATCTGCGTCTGCCGGTAGTGCGGCGCACTTTCGAGTGGGTCGCCCTCGCGACCACGGTCAATCTTCTCATTCTTGGTACAGCCTCCTACCGCGGTGTGCAGTACATGGACTCGGCAAGTTTCTGCGGCACGACTTGTCACACCGTGATGGCCCCCGAATACTCGGCCTATCAGAACGCGGCACATTCTCGGGTAGCTTGTGTTGAATGCCACATCGGGCCCGGTGCGGGATGGTTTGTGCGCTCGAAAGTCTCTGGTCTGCGGCAAGTGGCTGGAGTAACTTTTCATACCTATTCGCGTCCCATTCCTGCGCCGGTAAAATACCTGCGCCCGGCGCGCGAGACCTGTGAGCAGTGTCACTGGCCCGGGCGTTTTACCGGCGACAAGCTCCTGGTAAACACCAGCTACAAGGAAGACGAAAAAAATACGCCGCAGACCGACGTTCTGCTTCTGAAAGTAGGTGGGAACACGTGGCAAGGTTCGGTCGGCATCCACGGTCACCACCTCGCCGATAACACCCGCATCCGCTACATTTCAACCGATCGAGAACGCCAGATCATCCCCGTCGTGGATTACACCGACGATCAGGGCAAGACCACCGAATTCATTTCCACCGATACGAAACCGACCCAGCAACAGTTGGACAAGGGGGAGCACCGCACGATGGATTGCATCGATTGCCACAACCGGCCCGCACACGAGTTCGACCTGCCCGAAAACGCAGTGGACAAGCAAATGTCTCTCGGGCACATCAGCCCAGAGCTGCCTTATATCCGGAAGAAGGCGGTCGAAGTTCTCAAAGTGAATTACCCCACCCGCGATATTGCGAGGCAGAACATCATCGCGGAACTCAACACTTTCTATCGCGCGAATTATGCGCAGATCTATGAGACACGGCGCGCGCAGGTGCAACAAGCCGGCGACGAAGTGGCCACAATCTACCTCCGCAACATCTTCCCCGACATGCGAGTGACTTGGGGCGTTCATCCCAACAATCTTGGACACAACGATTCGCCCGGCTGTTTCCGCTGCCATGACGGCAGCCATACCAGTGCCGATGGCCAGACCATCACTAACGATTGTTCTGCGTGCCACCAGGTTCTGGCATCGGGAGAAGAAAATCCCAAGATACTGACCGACCTGGGAATGAAGTAAGTAATGAAGTAAGTAATTAAGAGATAGCTGATAATGGAGACATGAACTACGACGCCGTTCTGGTGGTTTCATTTGGCGGACCGGAGTCTCGCGAAGAAGTGATTCCGTTTCTTGAGACGGTGCTGCGCGGGCGCAATATTCCGCGCGAGCGCTTGCTCGCCGTAGCCGAGCACTACTACCACTTCGAAGGCAAGAGCCCGATCAACCAGCAAACGCGCGATCTGATTTCCGCCCTGGAAGCTGGGCTGAAGCGAAACGGTCCCAATCTGCCCATCTATTGGGGAAACCGGAATTGGCATCCATTTCTTGCCGACACCATGCGGAAGATGAAAGAGGACGGCATCCGCCGGGCCGTGGGCTTCGTGACCTCGGCCTATAGTTCCTACTCCGGCTGCCGGCAATATCGGGAAGACATTGCGCGGGCGCAAGCAGCCGTCGGATCCGGCGCTCCCCAGGTGGACAAGCTGCGGGCATTCTTCAACCACCCGGCATTTGTCGAGGTCACCGTCGAACGAGTACGGGACGCGCTACAGGCCGTTCCGGCGGAGGCGCAGAGAAACGTACAGGTCGTTTATACGGCTCACAGTATTCCGCTTTCCATGGCCAACACGAGTGATTATGTGAAGCAATTGGAAGAAGTGCGACGGCTTGTTTCAATAGCGCTGCCGCAGAACAACAATGAGCAGAAGAACGACGCGCTGGTGTATCAGAGCCGGAGCGGCGCTCCGGGTCAGCCATGGTTGGAGCCGGATATTCTCGATCACCTGCGTGAGGTAAAGGCAAGGAATCTGGCATCTGCGGTGGTGCTGGCTCCGATCGGCTTCATTTCCGATCACATGGAAGTGATGTACGACCTGGACGTTGAAGCATTGCAGCTCTGCCATTCGCTAGACTTGCCTATGACGCGGGCGCGAACCGCGGGAGTGCATCCGAAATTCGTCAGCATGATTCGCGAACTGATTCTGGAGCGAATGAATCCGGAGTTGGAACGGCGGTCGGTTGGATCGCTTGGGCCACGGCCGGATACATGCGCGGAGAACTGCTGCCCGGCGCCGCTGAGCCTAGGACGGCCACAGGCAAAGTAGACGGTGCCGCGGACCGAGTAAGGAATTCGTAATTAAGCATCAAGAACGTCCTCCGCTTATGAGCCTTCGAGTTTCGCAAATGCAGCCGCCGCATCGTGAAGGCGATCGAAAAACCGCGCCGGGCCGATGACCTGGGTCAACAGATGCCGGTCCAGATCTGCCTTCAGAGAGAGAGGCGCGCGAGCAAATACCAAGACAACTCTCGCGCTCGGACAGTTCCTCGTGAAGTTCACGTACCATCCGGGCCGCAGTGTAATCCACATTCGTGATCGCTTCCGCATCGACGACCAGCCAGCGTACCGATGAAGGAGCTGGTCCAACCAAGCCGCGAATCTCTTTCGCGAACAGGCTGGCATTCGCGTAGTAGAGCGCGGCCCCGAAACTATAGATGACCAAACCTGGTTCCGTTGCCGCACCGGGAACGGCTGGCACTAACTGCCACGCATCATGCTGGCTTACGGCCAGTACACCCGTGTGAGGATGATAGCTGTGCCGCACAATGCGGAGCAGCGAGAGCACCATGGCTAACAGAATGCCCTGCTCGACTCCCACTAGAACAACGACGGCGGCGGTAAACACGGCCAGGGCATATTCTCCAGGACTCTCGCGTCGAATGTCGCGCAAGCCACGCAGGTCGATGAGACGGACAGCAATGAAAAATACGATGGCTCCCAGCACGCAACGAGGCAGGTATTGCAGTGGCTTGGTCAGGAAGAGCAGCACGAGCGCAACTGCTATCGCGGTAGCCACCTGGGCAAGCTGACTCTGACCACCGGAGTTTTCAACCATTGCGGTTTGAGTGGGGCTTCCGTCCACCACGAAGGTCCCGCTCAACGCGGCCGCGGCATTCGCCGCAGACAGACCAACTATGTCTACGCTTTCGTCCAGGTACTGATGATGCCGGCTCGCGTAGAAACGCGCGGTAGCCGCGCTTTGCGCAAGGATCATCACAAAGCAGGAGGCAGAAACGCCAAGCAGCGGTACGATATCTTTCGAGTGCACGTCCGGCAAACCTAAATGCGGAAGCCCGCCAACAACCGGACCGATGATGGCGATGCCGTGACCCGCGAAATCCCAGGTTGCGCTCGCGGCAATTGCGCCGGCGACCGCGAGCAGAGAACCGGGAACTTTCGGGAGAAATCGCTTAAGAGCAAAGACGACCGCCACAACCACCGCCGAGATAGCCACGGTTGGCAGGTGAATCCTGGGCAGGCTGCGGAGGATCTCAAGAAGCTGTCCAAGCGTCCGATTGGAGTGCACGTCGAGGCCGAGTATCCCCCCCAGAACGGCGATGCCCACCTGAATTCCAACTCCGGTGAGAAACCCAGTCAGCACAGTCTGCGACAAAAAATCGGCCAGGAAGCCGAGCTTGAGGATTCGGGCCAGCAGCAGAAATCCGGCGGTAAGCAGAGCGACCGTCGATGCCAGGGCCACATATCTCGCGCTCGCGATGGGCGCCATGGTGGCAAGCTTCCCAGCAAGGATGGATGCCGTCGCCGAATCGGCAGCGACTACCAAGTAGCGGGAGGAACCGAACACGGCAAATGCCACCAACGGAAGCAACAACGTGTAGAACCCGGTGACGACCGGCATGCCGGCAATCTTGGTATAGCCCAGCGCCTGCGGGATGTTCATCGCCGCCAGTTGAAATCCGGCCAAGGCATCCCGGACCGCTCCGGCCCGAGTCACGGGCCTTATACCTTGAAACAGGCGAAGCCAGCCGTCGCTTTGTGCCTTCGGCGGGTGCAGGCGATGTGGTTCGGGCGATCGAGTGGCCTGTAGGTTCAACGTCATTCCGCGATCGCCCTCGCCGTTCTGAAAGTTTTCAGGCACGGAAAAGCGCAACCGACTTCAAGCCCCGGCCTTATCGGACAATATCGCAACGCGATCAGCATACTCTCTGCTGAAGATCGTACCCGGAAAAAGTCGGTGCTGCGTCTGATTCCTCGTGTCAGGCGCCAGGCGCGGTTCAGCGCTTCTGGTACGGGTGGAAGATGTAGTCTTTCGCTTTCACTGGCGTATGGCATGCGAATCCGCAGTCGGAGGGGCTTTTAGGATCGGGCGTGAACTTGTCCGATGCGGGGTCGTAGTTGAACACCGCGTAACCCCATCCGCCGCTTTTCGCAAATCTCTTGCTGTCTTTTTCCATGACGAAAGCCTGGCTGAAGACGTCTGGCACCTCCACGACGAAAGGGGCTTCGGTGCTCTTCTTGTGCTTCCACTGGAGCTTCACGATCATGGAGCCGTCGGGGAATGGCTGACCGTCGATTGGAATGCCGGCCTTAAACGCATTGATCATCTTCGGATTGGCGACAATCACCTTGAGTATTTCATCGGTCCGGGCGGAAGAGACGTCAGCCCAATCTTCGTATCCCCTGAAGTCGGAGAACGCGATTCCGCTCGGCGATTTCAGCGAGTACTTGTCGTTATCTTTATCTTTGCCTTGCGCGAGAAGAGCGGCGGCGCCGAGGATGGCGAGCACGGTCACGGCTGTCGCAACGATAGTAAAGCCGGCCGTACGTTCGGCGGCGGTGGGTGTTTCTGTCTTCTGTTTTTGTTGTTTTCGTTGCTCTTGCGCCACAGATTTCTTCACGACTTCAGACATGGTGTGTTGTCCTCCACAAAAAAATTATTCTAACCCGATCAACCTGTCTCTCCGAACCATTGCCATTAAGCCAGAGGTCAGGGAGTAAGGCAATTAGACGATAGTATCGGCGGCACCTTAGTATCAAACCAGTTTCGAACCGGTGGGACGCTCCCTTTCCTTCGCTTCGACCTATTTGGGGACTAGCTGGATCGAAAAAGTCGAAACGACAGTACGGGCGATACCATCGTCCAATTGCGCTGCCGATTCTGTTCTGGCTGAATGGTGGCAGCTTTAGATACGGAGGAAATTCCATGGCAACACTGAGCGCACCCACCGAACTCAAACAGATGAACGGACCTACGAAACCCCCACAGATTCGCCTGACGCGGCGGTCGCCCGCCTATTGGCGTGTCACGATCGACAACCCACCGATCAACGTCATGGGCTCGGAAATGGTCCGAGAGTTTCAGGAAGTCATCGGCGCTATCGAGGCCGACGAGCAGGTAAGAGTCGTGGTGTTCGACAGCGCCGTCGACGATTACTTCTTAAATCACTCCGATTTCACGGCCAAGCTTGAGGACCTCACTTCAATGCCGGAGGGGCCCACAGGCCTGCCGCCGTGGCCAGACTTTCTCGCGCGTCTGACCCGCTTGCCAGTCGCCTCGATTGCCCTCATCCGCGGGCGGGCGACCGGCAACGGCAGCGAGATCACGCTGGCCTGCGACATGAGTTTTGCCAGTCGCGAGAAGGCCATCATCTCGCAGTGGGAGGTCGGCGTGGGGATGGTCGCCGGTGGCGGCCCCATGGCTCGGCTGCCGCGACTCATCGGCCGAAACCGCGCCCTCGAGGTGCTCTTGAGCTCGGAAGATATTCGAGCGGAGCAGGCCGAGGCCTGCGGCTACATCAATCGCGCCCTGCCCGACGCCGATCTGGATGCGTTCGTAGAGG
This sequence comes from uncultured Acidobacteriota bacterium, assembly GCA_963758005.1. Lineage (GTDB taxonomy): Bacteria > Acidobacteriota > Terriglobia > Terriglobales > Acidobacteriaceae > Sulfotelmatobacter. Next base: position 82,234 of record CAVWTR010000009.1, on the reverse strand, counting down.
CGCTCGCGACGCGCATCGCCAAGTTCGACAAATGGGCGATCGCTCAGACCAAGCGTCTGGTCAACACCAGCCTTCCGCCGGACGTTGAGCTCGGTGCGGGGTGGGATGCGTGCATCGCTTCGCTCGGGCGACCTGCCGCCCAGGAGGGCATCAAGGCGCTGGTGGCGCGCGGATTTCACAAGCCGGGCGATGTCGAAAATCGGCTCGGATACTACCTCGGCCAAATCGCGGGCTAGGGTTGCGCCGCGATCACTCCGTGACCTAGGACGATACCCGCGTGATATGCGTTTGCTCAGCGTTCGGCCGATCGACGTTATATTAAGTTCTCGGTTCCATTTGAAATGAACCACCTATACCGTAATGTCAAGGGAAAGTTTGGGCTTATGAAAGAGACCGCGACATCCGCGCAATTCAATCCGTGTGAGGCGCAATGACGAAAACGACGAGCTTTCAAACTGACATCCGCCCGCTCTTTACGGAGCGGGACATTCAAGGCATGAGCAAGGCGTTCAACCTGGGAAGTTACGATGACGTCAAAAAGCACGCTGACGCCATCTACGATCGCATTCGTGGGATCGGCGGCGCCGTAATGCCGCCCCCACCGCCAAGAGGAGAAGGTGTTTGGCCGCAATCTCGGATTGAACTATTTGCCAAGTGGATGGCCGACGGGTTCCAACCTTAGTCGGCCCCCAACCCCTGGCTGCTTCCAGCCTCACAATTTGCGCGCTGAAACGAACCAAGGACTGTGGCTCGGAAAAGAAGTCTCAAGATGAACGATCCACAGAAGAACGATCAACAAAAAAGCGATCCACACAAGAAAGAGCAGTCTTCTGGAGTGCGAGATCAAGCGATCCGTGCAGCACTGAATCAGCATTGGGCCGCATCCGATGCCAACGATTTTGAAACGAAGCACCTCATCTACCTCGAGGATGCGGTGCTCGATTACCCGCAGTCAGGCGAGCGAACCCGCGGTCGACGCAACATACAGAACCAACGCGCCAGTCAGCCGAGCAAGAAGCGGTTTAGTGTCCGACGAATCATTGGGTGCGGCGATCTTTGGGTCACCGAACTCATCCTGACCTATGACGGCAGGCCGTCCCATACCGTAAGCATCATGGAGTTCAGGGGCGACAAGGTTGCGCGGGAGACCCAGTACTTTGCGGATCCATTCGTGGCTCCCGCATTTCGTGCTCAATGGGTCGAACGGATGGACCCATAATCTCGATGCGCGGAAATTCGCTAACGATATCGCCATATTTGCGATTCGCAGCATGATTGCCGAGAACAGAGAATCGTTACAGCTCATCCCGCGAGGGGGGACAAGAAATGGATTGGAAGCGGTTGGTCCAGTTTGCGCTGTTGGGGAGCGGTGGCCTTGAACAATATGCCATCCTGCTGGTGCGCGTTTCGATCGGGGTGTTCTTCGCCATTTCCGGGGCAAACAAATTGTTTGTCGCCAGCGGAACGAAGCCGGTTTACGACACGCTGGTTCAGTCCAAAGTCCCGTTTCCCCGCCAGATGGCCTATTTCGTGTCGGGCGTCGAGTTTGTTTGTGGATCCCTGGTGGCGGTGGGGTTTTTTTCGAGCCCGGCCGGCGTGGCTTTATTGATCGATATGATTGTCGCCACCCTGACCAGCGCGATTTCCACGTTGCCCAAAGGACTTTCGCCCCTCAGCTGGCTGGACGATTTTCTCTATCTTCCGGAAGTTCTGTACGTGCTCTTCTTTATCTGGCTGATCTGCTCCGGTCCGGGAGCGTTCAGTATCGATTACTGGCTCGCCAGCAAGTTACTGAGTTGATCGATCACCGAAGCAGCACTCCTATCGCTTGCTTCAGATGAGGCGTGATCTGTTGGCGCGAATTGCGATGCGGTCCGCAGCACCTACGGTCTAAGGGAAGCGTTTCATCCTCTGGCTACGCTGTAGCGGGCAGCTAGTTTAGGAGTGATTCCCAGTTGGCCGGCACCCTTCCTGCGGGTCCAGGTGCGGGCTGATTTTGTGGATGCGAATGCGGCGGAAGCAATTCCACGCCCTTGATCATGGCCTGCTTCTCGTAATCGTAGAACCAGTCCTCACCCGGCTCGAAGCTGGCAATGACGGGATGTCCTGTCGCCGCCGCATGCCTGGATGCATGCTGGCTCGGAGAACTGTCACAGCATCCGATGTGTCCACACTCCGCACACCGGCGAAGATGAAACCACCAGCCTTTCGGTGACGCCAGGCATTCCACACATCCGTCGCCACTTGGTTTCGAAGCGGGATTGATGCCGCGGTGATCTTTCTTCATTTTCGATTGTCCTCTAAACGCCATTGTGTCCAATACAGGGGTATCAAATCAAATGTCTCCGCTCCCCAAGCAAGGAGTCACGCGCTCTGAGGCATCCACCATGAACAAGAGACTGGGGCCTCTTGAGACCCTGTCGCAGCTCTGACGGGGAGCCTCGCGGCCATTTTCACCAACTCAGCGAGAGATCCCGCCTTCATCTTTTGCATCACCTGGCCGCGGTGCGCCTTCACCGTGATTTCACTGATGCCGAGCTCCCCGGCGACCTGTTTATTCAACAGGCCGGCGACCACCAAGTTCATGACTTGCCGTTCCCGACGGGTAAGTGAAGCGTAGCAGTTCCAGAGCGCCCGCATCTGCGTCTGTTGAGCAAGAGTTGCGCGACTGCGCTCGAGCGCTTGCCGGATGGCGGCGAGTAGCACGGCATCGCCGAATGGTTTGGTGAGAAATTCGACAGCTCCGGCCTTCATGGCTTGCACGGCCATCCGCACATCGATGAGGCCGGTGATAAAAATGACTGGCATGTCGGCCCGTTCGACGGCTACCAGCTTCTGCAGATCGAGACCACTGAGGCCTGGAAGAGAAACGTCAAGTACGAGACAGCTGGGACCCAGGGCTCGCGGGCGAGCGAGGAATTCTTGTGCGGAAGCGAAAGTCTCCGGCTGCCAGCCCTCGCAGCCAATCATAACTTCCAGCGACTCGCGCACGGAAATGTCGTCGTCGACAACGAACACAACCGGTGCGCTCTGTGACCTGGGTCGCGATTCCAATGTACGACCAATCATGTGCGCCATACCGATGGGGGGTTGCCCGGGAATTGCTATTGCGGCTGATGTCATATCGCGCTCCTTGATTTTCTCTCGCTTGATTTTCTCTCGCCTGATTTTCTCTCGTTTGTAGCCCGCCAACAGAAGCCTGCTCAGCCAATCACGGTGCACTCCTGCTCAACGAAGGGCCGTTCTTGCTTGAGATTGTTGGCGTGCAAGATCAGTATCGAACGATCTGCCCCGCGCTCACAACCGCTGATGGTCGAATCGCCGGATCGGTCAATCGTCTGTCGGGGAGGCACTACTTTTGGGGGATGAGAATAAGGGACGGGATGAGAATCAAGAATATGTTTCTATGTTTCGATGTGCTTCCTGCCGAAAAGACGGGCATCGATGGACCATGCGCCTGGCCCGATCATGGCTGCCGTTCCGCCGAGCGTTGCCAGCATTATCGGAATCCAGGGATCACCGACGTAGCTCAAAGCAATCCACAGCTCGACGGCGGCGATCAAAGTTCCGACCACTGGTGTCCACAGGCCAACCAGGAGAAGTATACCGGCGCATGCGGCAACGACTTGCGGAATCATTGATGTGGATACCGACGTAGCGGTCGAGGCAGATGATCCCCAAGCGCACGAGCATGGAGCCAGCTAGAACACGCTGAAGCAGAAGACCCGCACCTGGCCAACCGTTGGCGAAGGTTGAAAAAAGTCGTTGCAAGAATCCCTCCGAGCAGAGCTTAGGGGAATTGCGACGAAGTCGAAACGGCTCAAAGGCGGGCGAAGTTATCCTACTTTTGGGGGAGATCCAGCTCAATGATGCCGCGTTGCAGCCCAATGGTTACGGCGTGGGAGCGATCATTGGCGCCAAGCTTGGACAATATATTCGACACGTGGCTCTTGACCGTCGCTTCACCGATCGAGAGCTGATCGGCAATATGTTTATTTGCGTTGCCGGCAGCCACCAACTTCAATACATCGATTTCACGTTCGGTCAATTCATCATCCATGGCGTGCTCGGCCAGTTCAGCGGCGATGTCCGGGGGGATGCGCTTTTGTCCGGCATGCACGGCGCGGATCGTTTCCAGGAGTTCTTTATGCACATGCCCCTTGAGGATGTAAGCTCGCGCTCCCGCGCGAAGGGCGCGCAATACCTGCGCGTCGCCGGTATAGGTGGTCAGAACGATAATCCGAGCATTGGGAAATTCGTCGCGAATGCGACCGATTGCGGTAGTGCCATCCATGCCGGGCATTTGCAGGTCCATCAAGGTCACATCCGGTCGGTGGGATCGGAACGCCTCGATGGCTTCTTCTCCATTCGCTGCTTCGGCGACCAACTTCAAGTCAGGTTCACCATTGACCAATGCAGCAATGCCTTTCCGCAACAGAGGATGGTCATCGACGGTCAGGATGCGAATCAGGTTAGGAGGGTTCTGCATCATTTTTCATCCTATGAAGCAATCTAGCCACTATACCCTCGCGTGAAGCCTCATAAGCGATGGCGGCGGGAACAGTGAGCTGAACCTCGGTGCCAGCGCCGACCTCACTCCAAAAATCCACTTGGGATCCAATCCGCTCGGCGCGCTCACGGATACCCCGCAAACCCCAATGCCCGGAACGTCCGCCTTCCTTTAGCACCTTGGGATCTATACCTCGACCATTGTCGCGGATGCGAAGACGAAGCATCTGGTTATCGTGCCGGATCTCCGCTTCAATCTGAGTGGCGTTTGAGTGTCGAAACGCATTTCTCAAGATTTCAACAGCGACACGACAGATCTCGTCTTTGGCTGCGGCCGACAGGGATCGTCGTTCGCCTTCCTCGATTAGATCGAAAATCGGTGCCTTCCCATCCGCAGACGCCGTCAATTCCTGCATTGTGATTTTCAACAACTCCGCGAGATTGTCCTGCGCAATTGCTCCGGACCGTAAACCCTGAATCGCGTCGCGGCTCTCCGCAAGCGCTCCTTCAGCCTCGTCGATCGCAGTGTCAAGAGATCGCATTGCCTCCTCGGGCCGCCGGGGCAGCAAGTTGCGAACTGCTTGAAACTGAAACATGAGGCCGTGAAGAGTTTGCAGCAACGTGTCGTGTAGGTCTCGTGCGATTCGAGTTCGTTCGTTGACCCGGGCTTCCAGTCCAATATTGAATTGCCGATGCAATTGTTGAACCCGCAGTCGATATATACCTAGAGCGAGCAGAGCAAGGATCCCCAGGCTCGCGACCTGGAACCAGCGTGTTTGAAGTATGGAAGGCTCCACTTCAAACGCAATTGCAGCTCCGTTAGAGCTCCACACACCATCTGAATTCCTCGCAGCGACCTGAAACTCGAACCGTCCGGGTCCGATATTCGTAAAGTCAACCTCGCGCAAGGCGGTTGGCTCGCTCCAGGAGGAATCGACATCGGCCAAGCGATAGCGATATCTCACTCCTTCGGGGTTTGACACATTTATTCCGGCATATTGGAAGGTCAGGCGGTGTCGGCCGGAAGAAACACGGATATGGTCACCCGTCGCGACGTGTTTCCCGTCCACCAGCATTCCTTCGATTCGCATCGAGACCGGAAACGCTGGATCAGCAAACGCCGAAGCTGGCAAAAACGAAATCCCCTGCTTCAGAGAGAACCAGATGTTTCCGCGACTGTCCAACTCGACCGATGGACTACGATTGACGCCCTCCACGCTCGGCAAGCCATCGGTGACGCCGAATTCACGGTAGTCACCCTCAGCGTATGCCTGTTTCAGTAACGCCGAACATCTCACTCTTAGAATGTGGTCCGAGGTCGTGATCCAGAGCCAGCCGTTTTTCTCCGCGATCCCGAGAATATCTCCATAGAGCGCGGTCGGCGCCCCTAGCGGAACGTGCACGGCGCCAGATCGCAAGAACGCAATTCCTCTTGATGTGCCGATCCATAATGTATCGCTGTCATCCAGAAAAAGGCTCTCGATCGCACCGGGCGGCAATCCGTCGTGCGTCTTGTAGCTGGTCCACCCGTCATTCTTGAAACCGGCCTTGAATTCGGCGAGACCGTTCGGCGTGCCCGCAAAGACGAGCCCGGATTCATTTCCGGTGATCACCGAGATTCTGTCGGAGGGCAGCCCGTCTTTTGTAGTGAAGGTTTGCCACGTGCCGTTGCGTAAGCGCCTGAGCCCCTGGTGAAGCGTTCCGGTCCACAGCGTGCCATTGGATTCGCGATACAGAGCGTACACCGCATCTTGGATAAGTTCAGGTTGCTGCGTCGACAATCGGACAGCATTGCCCTCCACAGTCAGCCGGGTCAGGCCGCCATTTCTTCGCCCCACCCAGACGTCACCGGCCGCTCCGGCAATGGAATAAACGATGTCATTCCTCAAGCCCGCGATTTCAATCGACTGAACTCTGCCCCGCGAAATACGAAATAGTCCACCATCCGGCGGAGCAAACCACACACCCTGATCGGAATCAGCGTAAATCGCCCCACAATTGCTGCAAGGCAGACCCTCCAGAACCGCCTTCCGAGCTGCCTTCTGAACTGCCTTCCGAACCGCCTTCCGAACCGCCTTCCGAACCTCTTTCCGAACCTCTTTCCGAACTACGATAGGTGATGAATGCACTATCCTGATAGCGCTCAATCGCCTCCGGTTCGCCAATCCACAGATTGCCGTCGCGATCTTCAAATAGTGCCGTGACCGCATTGTTGCCATCGACCGTCAACTGCTCGAGGGGGCGGATTCTGCCATTGGCGTCGATGTCTTTTGGGTCGGCTTTGAAAACATGGCGTTCCGTGCCGATCCATATACGGCCCTTGAGTCCGCTAGCCAGAGCCAGAATTTCATCGTGCCCCGGCGTGAGACTAACTTCTCCAAATGAGTTATCACCCTGGGAGATGAACAAGCCCTGCTTGGTCCCGACTAGCAGGGATCCATTCGGGAGGGGGAGTAGGCAGTTGATCCTTTTGCTCTTCAGACTTGGTACCTGCAGCAGAGAAGCTTCGCCTTTTTCAGGACTGAACTGAAACAAGCCCTTTTCGGCAGTGCCGATCCAGATTGTTCCGTCCGCTGTTTGCGCCACTGCTGTTGGCGGCGCTGGCACAGCGCGAGCTTCCAAAAGGAGTCGACGTTCTCCGTGCTTGTATTCCACCACGCCCTGTAATTCAGATACAAACAGCAACCAGCCGTCGAGGGTCTTGTTCGCCGAACTGATTTCGTAGTCATGCCTGCCGTTATCAGGCACCGGCCCTCTGAGCACGCCCGCCTCGTACCGGAACAGACGAGTGAAGTCGTCTGCGGCCCACAATTGGCCGCTCGCATCGGTTAACACATGCGGGATGAGCCCATTCGATACATCGTTGGAGTTCCCTTTTGGAATGAATTCAAACCTTAACCCGTCGTACCTGACTAACCCGTTGCCCGTACCGAACCAGAGATAGCCATCGGCTGTCTGTGTCATCGAATAGACGTGGCCACCGGGAAAGCCGGACGTGTGGTCCCAGATGCTATGGCTGCGGCTGGGCGTAATCGAGTTGTCGACGGTGCCCGAAGATGCACTTACCGCCAGAAGCAACAGGACGAGTCCAAGGAGCGTTTTCATGCTATCGGGGTCCAGGGCAACTAGGGCAAGAACTCAAAGTGATCTACGACAACTTCGGCGCGTTGGCGAATCGGCGGCAATTTATGATTCGGGTCGGAGTAGGCATAAAGGGCCATCCGCAAAGATTCATCTCCCGGCCTGGGAACCTCGTCGGTGAAGACATGCTTGGAAATGAGGCGGGGTTCCTTTCCCGACACTTGCGAAGTAAGCATTGTTACCCGTCCCTCTTCCCAGACGATGGTGTGTTGCAGTTTACCGCCCGGTGCCTTGAATCGCGTTAGGTTCAGCGGCAAAAATGCCGGCTGGACAACAAACTGGGCATTCTCCCGTTCGTTTTGCGGGTCACCCCAACGACTGATATTGATGTCAAACTCCCCATGATTTCCCTGCTTTGTCGAATGATCCCAGGTGAAAATCGTGAAAAAGGCTGCCGGGTCCATATTCGAAGTATCTTCCACTGTGAACACATAAGTGCCGAAACCCAGGCTACGCGTCACATTTACCTCGGAACAGGTCCACTGGTTATTGCGGTTGACAACCTGTAAATGAAGCGCGCCGGATTGATCCACGTATACATTGTTGGGATCGTAAGGGTTTTTTGTGCCTCCTCGAGCGCTGGGCACCTTTCGAACCCGCCACTGGAATCCGCTGAAATTTACGAAAAACGACGAGGATCGCTCCTGTCCGGGGCTGGCCGCGACCGTCTCGATCCCGCGCCCAACCTTCGGCAACTCGGTCAACACCGCTGCTGGGTGGTAGGTCGAATCCACCAGTAAAGCGGCATAGTCAGTAGCGAGGTGCACTTCGTTCCGCCAGACCCCGCCGGGCAAGATCGGTGTAAAGGGCGAATTGATTCGCGGTTGCAGCCACCACAAACCTCCCGTCTTGGAGTAAACGACCATATTCTGGCCCTGGCTTGAACCAGTTACGGTGCCTTCAATCACGTCTTCTTGATTCAGATCCCCGAGGTCCCATTGCGGGACTTGAGTAAACGAGATGATTGATTGAGGGGAAGGTAGTACCGTCTTATGACAGGCCGTCAGAGCCAACAGCAATCCTGCGACTTTTAGAATCGCACTGGAGCGCAGTCGGATATTGGATTGAAATTCAATCTGAGCCATTCTTGCCATGAAGCAGCGAGGGCCTTTCCCCAGAAACGTGAGCACCACTATCATCATCAACGGGCGATAGCCGTGCCGTCCAGCATAGCGGAAATCAGTGGTTCGTCGAGGGCGATTTCAATTCTGAGTTTCCTTTGGCTTCCTCTGTCTGCAAAACAAGTTCAAGCCAGCAGCAAGATCTTCCCGACAGCACCCTTCTCCGCCGCTGCTTGAGCCTCGGCCGCTTTACTGAGCGGCAGTTTCTGGCCGATCGGGATTACCAGCTTGCCATCACGCACCGCTTCGGCCATGAACTCGAGCGTTTTCCGGTCGAATTTTGAGAATACGTGCACCACCTTTACAGATGGGTACTTCGCGGCGTTCTGCGGCACCTCGACAACCGATGCATAGACTCCTCCCGGCTTGACCTTGGCGATTAGTTTCTCGGCGGTTTTTCTGCCGACCGTATCCGCAACCGCGTCGAGCGGCGAAAGATTCGCAATCGCGGCGTCTTCATCGGTTGCGACCAGCTTGTCTGCTCCGATGGTATTCCCTGGATCCATCTGGCTTTTCAGCACCCCTCCAATCACGGTTGCACCTCTTTGCTTCGCAGTGAATACCGCGGAACGACCCACATTTCCGGCTGCGCCTGCGACGAGAACCGTCTGGCCCGCTTTGATTCCCGTAGCTGCAAGGAGTTGGCTTCCGGTCGTCGTCACCAGCGGCAGCGCGGCCGCCTGGATCAAATCGAGCCCCTTGGGAACCTTAGCCAGAACCTCGGCCTTCACAACACAGAGTTCGGCGTAAGTATTGTCCGCCATTGCGAAGACCTGGTCGCCGGCGGAAAAGCCTTCCACTCCCGGACCAATCTTGACCACAGTCCCCGACATATCGACTCCGATCAGCCCTGGAAACGTCATGGGATAAAAATCCTTCGTCAATCCCGCACGCCGCTTGTAGTCGATCGGATTCACGCTCGCGGCGGCGACTCGCACCAGCACCTCGCCGGGACCGGCCACTGGATCGGGATAGTCCTCAAATTTCAGTACTTCAGGACCGCCGTATTGGTGGACAACAATTGCTTTCATATTCATCTCCTCGTACAGTGCGCGAACACTCACTGATAAAATTTAGATGAGCGAGGCTGGAATTGGTCGCCGACGCCGTCGAATCCCAAAGAATTCGGAAGCTTGGACCCACCGCGACCTCGCGCAGCGAAATAGTTAGTGAGAAACGACGCACCGATCCTGGCGCTCGACTTGGCTCGTCTTCGCTGAAGTTCGATATTTCGCCCACCTCAGCACATCCCATATCTCGCACCGCAAATAAAATCCTGCCGAGATAGAGGGCGCTATCACCCCTTCTCTAACCGCATCGTGAACCACCTCGCACACTGCTTCATAGCCCGGAATCTGCACTCGCTTGGCGAGTTCGATCAGTTCTAGCATCGGAAGTTCACCTTCCGCAATCATCGACAGCAGCAACATGAGACCGTCAGGACCCGCGAAGCGGTCGAGAGCTAATCCCTCGACGATTGCGCGGTTCTTTCTGAATTCGTCTCGAGGATTGTACTGACATCCGTATGGCTCTCGCCGCCTTGGGCTCGCGTTGCGATGGTGCACTAACCGCAAGCCGCTTACTTTCGGTTTTCCCTTGGCGTCCTCTGCAGCAAGCCACTCCACCCAGCCTGCCTGCAGATTTCGCACCAGTTCGCCACAATGATCACATCGCCAACCTGATCGAATGGATTTATCTCTGGGCATTACATTCACCAATATCTCTAACTCCGCTCGCGACGTTCGCGTGTCACAGCGCCTTTGGCGGCAGCCTCTTTTCTGTTCTTTTGAGGATGAACGCCCAGGTCGTGCCACGACGTTTCCGCGAGGTTGACGTCGTAGTAGTTTGCGGCTTTCTCGATGTTCGCGAACGCCAAGGCACGGTCGGAATCGGAGACGTCGATGACTTGATCGAATCGCGCGACGGCGTTACGTACATGTTCCGCGTCGGTCAGTGGTTCTTTACGCTGCTTCGGAAACGCGTAGACGCTGTCGGGCAAGTCGCTCTGCGTCGTCAGCTCTCCGTGTTTCTCGTGAGGTTTCCAGGTCGCTTCCGGCATGTTCTTTCCATCCTTTCCTTGAATGCTTTACTTAGAGCCCGAGTTGTTGCAGTATCGCTGGTCCGACCGAAGCGGCTGCGATGGGGCGATTACATCCGAGGAGCTCCGGCGAATCAATTGGACGATGGTATCGGTGGTACCTTGGTATCGGAATCCGTGGAATACAGTACGCACTACTCTGTGTCCGCATGTCCAATCCACACTTTATCTTGGCCAATACGTTCGTCCAATAGATTCGCCGTCGTGATTCTGGCTTAATAGAACCGAGGCTTCCTGGCCGGTATAATCTTGCGCTTCCGCACGAAAGGCTATTCATGTCGGCTAAGAAAACAACAATCATAACGGGCGCATCGGGCGGCATCGGCGCTGGTTTGGTCGAGGGATTTCTAAGAGAAGGTTATAACGTCGTGGCGACGTCTCGTGAAGCCAGTCGAAAGCTCACCGCCTCGAGCGGCCTGGTTCTGGTGGATGGCGATATCGGTAAGCAGCAAACTGCTGGCTCGGCCGTCGAAGCGGCAATCCAAAACTTTGGAACCGTCGATGTCTTGGTCAATAACGCTGGCATCTTCCTCAATAAGCCTTTCACTGACTTCACTACCGAGGACTTCGACGCTCTTGTCTCGACGAATCTGCTGGGATTCTTTTACATCACTCAGCGCACTGTAAAAGAGATGCTGAAACAGAAATCGGGATGCATTGTGAGCATCACTGCCGCGCTTGCTGATCGTCCAATCGCCGGGACAAATGGCTCGGTTTCGATGATTACGAAGGGTGGGTTGAATTCGGCTACCCAGAATCTCGCAATCGAGTATGCAAAAGACGGCATCCGCTTTAATGCCGTAGCCCCCGGCGTTGTCGATACAGCGATACGCGGCAACGGTCCCAACGACTCGACTCTGGAGTCGACTATGAATGAGGCGACGGTGAAGGATATTGTTGATGCCGTGCTTTACCTGGCACAGGCAGGTCATGTGAGCGGAGAGATTCTCCACGTGGACGGCGCCGCTCCAGCTCGTCGTTGGTAAGAAGTAATCTGACAAGAAGTAATTAGGATGTTTAACGACACGCCGGACTTCAACGAGGTAGGAACGAGGTAGGAGTAGGAATGCCCCGATTGCTTTCAGTAAATGTCGGTCTCCCACGCGACGTGACATGGAACGGCAAAACCGTCCGAACGTCAGTCTGGAAATCTCCAGTGGATGGACGGCGAATGGTGCGCAAACTCAATATTCAAGGCGATGCGCAAGCCGATCTGTCAGGTCACGGAGGGGAGCAGCGCGCCGTGTTCGTCTACCAGATGGATTCTTACCATTACTGGGAGAGCTTCTTGCGCCGCAACGATTTTACTTACGGCCAGTTCGGAGAAAACTTCACCGTTGAGGGACTTCCGGATAACGAGGTGTGCATCGGCGATCGCTACCGCATCGGTGGTGCTGAATTTGAAGTAACGCAGCCACGCGTGACCTGCTATCGCGTCGGCATCCGCATGAACGAACCTCGTATGCCAGCGCTTCTCGTGGAACATCACAGGCCAGGATTTTACTTTCGCGTGTTGCAGGAAGGAGAAGTTGGTGCAGGCGATGACATTGTAAAAATCGCTGACGGCCCAGAGCGACTCAGTGTGGCCGAGGTTGACGCCCTCCTATATTTGCCAGGACAGACTCGCGAGCAACTGCAACGCGCGCTGCGGATTCCTGCGCTCAGCAAGGGTTGGCAGAGTTCGTTCCAGGCAATGCTGCAACAAGACTTGAGCTCCAAAACTACCGTGGGGAATCCAGGACTCGCCGATGAGGAACAACCACCAGCATGGCCCGGCTTTCGACAGATGCGAGTCGCGAATATTAATAAGGAGAGCAGTAGCGTCACTTCCTTTATTCTGACGCCAACCGATGGCCAGCCTCTTCCTCTCTGCCAGGCAGGTCAATTTATCGTTTTGCGGCTGCTCGTCGATCCGGGCAAGCCGCCGGTTCTTCGCAGCTATTCGTTGTCTGATCTGCCGGCAGCCGACCATTTCCGCATCAGCGTCAAGAACGAACTGAACGGGATTGGAAGTTCATTTTTGTGTAACCGTGTGCGAGAAGGCGATCTATTGGATGTTAGTGCGCCGCGCGGAACCTTTACTCTGCGTCCCAGCCAGAGTCCTGTGATTCTGCTGAGCGCCGGAGTAGGCGCTACGCCCGTGATGTCGATGCTGCACTCACTCGCCGCCGAAAAATCGCAACGAGAGACCTGGTGGATCTACGGGGCGCGTAATCGCGCCGACGATCCATTTGCAGAAGAATCGCGTTCCTTACTCAAACAGCTTTCTCGCGGACGAGGATACATCGTATACAGCAAACCCGCTGTAACTGACCAAGTCGGGGCAGACTTCGATGCCTTCGGGCACATTGACACAGCTTTGCTGGAAAAACTTGGCGTATCACGGGGTAGTGACTTCTATCTGTGTGGCCCCACTTCATTCTTGCAGAGTATGCGCGATGGGCTGCGAAACTGGGGTGTGCCCATCGAGAATGTGCACGCGGAAATCTTCGGTGCGCTTGAGAGCATAACCCCTGGCATGGCGCAGGTTGTTCACACTCCTCACCTGCCACCTGGGCCGCCTGGAGCTGGGCCCCCAGTCTCATTCGCGCGTAGCGGGATTACCGCCGCCTGGGATTCGAAATTCGCGAGTTTGCTTGAACTGGCGGAATCGTGCGATGTTCCGGTCAGATGGTCGTGCCGGTCGGGAGTCTGTCACACCTGCATGACGGGTCTGATTGGCGGATCGATCATTTATAACCCGGAACCGCTGGAGAGGCCCGCTCCGGGGAATGTGCTTGTGTGCTGTTCCCAGCCAAGCGCTGGCGTCACTCTGGATCTGTAAGAGAAGATTTCTAAGAGAAGATCTTTAAGAGGAGATCTGAGAGAAACAGGAGGAGTCCAATCATGCGTTCTAATATCGTGCCCGGAGGCATTTTCCCCAACTACGAACTGCCCGATCACACGGGCACACTGCGCAAGCTCGGCGACCTACAGGGCGACGATCCGCTAATCCTCACGCTCGCGCGCGGCCACTATTGCCCAAAGGAGCACCAGCAGCATTTGGAGCTCGCCGCGTTCTACCCGAGGATTGCCGTGGCGTACACTCAGATCGCCACCATCGCTACCGACGATCACCATACTCTGCAGGAATTTCGTGCGTCCGTCGGAGCCCAGTGGCCCTTCCTTTCTGACCTCGACCGAACGGTTCAGAAGGATCTCGACATCCAGGAGTACACAGACCCCGAGCATAATCCGATGATCCCGCATACGTTTGTGCTCAAGCCGGGCCTTGTGATTTACAGCATCTATAACGGCTACTGGTTCTGGGGACGACCATCGATCGCCGATCTTTGGCGCGACCTGCGCGTCGCGACGAGCGAAATCCGACCAGACTGGGATCTGAGCACTCCTGGACTCCGCGAGGCATGGAAAGCGGGCGACCTTTCGCGTTTCCACGGGTGGGACAAGAAGGCCAGTAAGGAAGATGCCACGATTCCCGAGAAGAAATAGCGGAGAGAAATGAAGCCGACTTCTTCCCCAAGTCTGTGGCAACCGCTTCGAGTGCCGGTTTTTCGCAATCTGCTGATCGCGGATGTCATTTCTGACGCCGGCGCTTTCATGCAGAACGTCGGCGCTGCGTGGCTGATGGTCTCACTCGGCGCCGGACCGATTTATGTTGCGCTGACGCAGACTGCCGCTTCCTTGCCATATTTTCTGCTGGCCCTTCCAGCCGGCTCGGCGGGCGACATTGTCGACCGGCGCAAGCTGGTTCTTTTCACCGAGTCGTGGATGATGGGCGTTGCGTTGCTTCTAGCGATCTTGACCATCGCAGGAGTGATGTCGCCATGGATACTCCTGGTGCTCACATTTGCGCTCTCGGCCGGAGACGCGTTCGAAGCGCCGGCATGGCGTGCAATCCTTCCCGAATTGGTGCCCAAGGAAGACGTGGCAGCGGCCTCCGCGCTCAACGGGATTGAATTCAACCTCGCTCGAGCAGTTGGGCCGGCGCTCGCAGGCGCGATCATATCGGTTGCCGGTGTCGCCACAGCCTTCTTCGCAAATTTCGTATCGTTCTTCGGCGTCATCCTGGTTGTTGCCAGATGGAAAAGGCCTGTCCACAGAAGAAGTGCGCCGCCGGAATCTTTTTCGGGAGCTACTGTTGCCGCAATTCGATACGTCGGGCACTCTCCCGCAATCCTGACGGTATTGCTCAGAACCGGCGTAGTCATGTTCTTCTCCAGCGCCCTCTTCGCGTTGCTGCCGACAGTTTCTCGAAGCGTGAATCAGCACGCAACCGGCTACGGACTCCTGCTGGGCTGCTTTGGGGGCGGTGCAATCATCGGCGCTTTGGTCATGCAGTCAGCCCGTGACCGGTGGACCACGGAATCCATCGTGTCGACGGGTGTCGTGAGCTTGGGGTTAGTGATTTTGGCGATGAGTGGCTTGCATAGGTTGAGCACGCTGGCTGCGGTCATGTTGGTCGGCGGTGCGGCATGGGTCATCTTCATTTCCCTCATCAATGCCCTTGTCCAGAATCTGGCGCCGGACTGGGTAAGAGCACGAGTCCTCGCCATCTTCATTCTGGTTTATCAGGGGAGTTATGCGCTCGGGACTGCGGCTTGGGGTGCGGTTGCGCAACGATCAGGGGTTGGAACCGCGCTCGTGTATGCAGGAGTCGGGACCATCGTCACCGCGGCAATTGCCTTTTTCGCTCCACTTCCCGATTCAACCGCCGATCTGAGCCCCTGGAACCACTGGCGCATACCCGTCGTCATCGGGGAAGTTGGAGCTGACGTTGAAAAGGGACCCGTATTAGTTACCGTTGAGTACGCCGTCATTCCAAAACGGACAGCAGAGTTTTTGGATGCGATGCATGAATACGGTCGGATACGGCGTCGCGATGGCGCGTATCGGTGGGGAATCTTCCGCGATACTGAAGTCGCGGATCGTTATCTGGAGATCTTCTTGGTGAACTCCTGGGCTGAGCACCTGCGTCAGCATGAGAGGCAAACCCAGGCTGACCGTGAATTGGAAGCGCGAGTAGCCAGCTATCTTTCCGGAGAGCCGACGGTGCGTCATTTGATCGGTACTTAGTGACGCACACGACTTTGGAAAAGGTAGAAGGACAGCGGGCGTGTTCCCCTTGTAGTGCCTATTTTTGTGGTTGTGGGAGTCAGGCAGCGTGTGGGCTCAATTGTCCCGCCGGCAGCATTGGCGGGATTGGAACTTCTAAGCCAATTGGCGGGAGCCAATTCTCGAGGATTGGTTTTGCGCGCTTCTGGGTGCTTGACTGCTTTTTTTTGATTGCTAATTGTGCTTCAGGCGAATGGGCCAACAGCTCGCGAAATCTCAGTCTGGCTTTGTACAGTTGTGATTTCGAATTGCCCACAGAGCAACTCAGCATCTCCGCGATTTCCTGGTGCTCATAGCCCTCAATTTCGTGCAGCAGGAAGATGGTCCTGTATCCGGGCGGAAGCTGTTGCATGGCGCGGGCCAATGCAACCCGGTCGATGCAGCCGGCCAACGCTTTATCTCGGGTACCGTATTCGCGCCGTTTTTTGGCGCCGTGCATGTCGCTCTGTGGTTCGTCCAGCGAAACCAGGTTCAGCGAATTCTTGCGGAAATGCATCAGCACGGTGTTGACCGCAATCCGATGAAGCCAGGTGGAGAACGCCGAGTCTCCGCGAAATTTCGCGATCTTGCGAAACACTTGCAAGAATGTGTCCTGAGTGAGATCTTCCGCTTCCGCGGCATTGCTGGTCATGCGCAAACAGACGGAGTAAATCCGCGATCTGTGCGCCTGAAACAGAGCGCCAAATGCATCCGCATCTCCTTCTTGCGCAAGCCTGACCAAATCAGATCCCAGAGTCGCAGTCGCAGAGTCGCGGTTCACGACGGTCTCCCTTGAAATGGTCCAATGGAGGACTGACCTGCGGAAGTAAAGGTTGTCGGATTCATACTTGAGAGTAGAGGTGGAAGCAAGAAATGATCTATCCTGTGCAGTCAGTATCGGATTCCAGTTGTTGCAGTACCGGGCGGAGTACCGAGGGAAGTTACCTTCAATCACATGAAGGCTGAGATCACGTCACGCTCTCCAAAAGCGTAGTGGGACGATTTCGGACAAATACCCACTCAGCACGATAGACCGCACTGGAGCTACTCCTTTATTCCTTTGGTAGCCCCAACGCGAGGGGCGGAAGGTAAGCGTTGGCCTCGAACCTCCCTGTTTGTTGCCAGCGCTTGCCTTTTCACTACCGCGGTAAGCGATGCGTTCGTCGATAGGACAGTCGTTCAATGCGCGCGGTCAACGCTCCCATATTTGTCTTCAGCCGTGGTCCCTTCAAAGGGGCTACCGACGCGGCTTTTCCCTCATGCTTGCCTTGCGGAGATAGACGAAGAACTGACCAATTCTGCTCAGACAGCGACTCCTCGAACTTGATAAGTTTGCTGAAGCATCAGGGGGGTTCTAATGAGCGCATTTCGTATTCTGCTGGCTGACGATCATCCAATATTCCGGTTTGGTTTGTCCTCGCTGCTTGAATCTCACGAAAACTGGGCGGTCTGTGGAGAAGCCGCAGATGGAAGAGATGCGGTCGAAAAGTGCAGGCTATTGAAGCCCGATGTGCTGATTCTGGACATTTGTCTTCCGATATTGAATGGCTTAGAAGCGGCACGGCAGATTTTGAAGCGCGACCCGGCCCAGGCGATCCTGATCCTGACCGCGGTTGACTCTGAGCAAGTGATCCGAGATTGCCTGGAAGCGGGCGTTCGCGGTTGGGTCTGTAAGTCCGATGGGACTGCGGACTTGACGACCGCAGTCGAGGCCATTCAACGGCGTAAGAGCATTTTCAGTTCGCGAGTGTCCAATCTGATCGTGGACGGGTACAAACGCCATCGCGTGGATCCAGACGCGGCCAGGATGCCCAAATTATCACCACGGGAACGCGAAGTTGTGCAACTCGTGAGTGAGGGGAAGGCCTCCAAAGAAGTCGCCGCGATCCTGAACGTAACCTTGACAACGGCGGAAACGCATCGCAGCAACATCATGCGCAAGCTGGATCTCCATTCGATCGCCGAGTTGGTGCTGTACGCGGTGAGAAACGAAATTGTTCACGTGCACTCTGCGTCTGTTCTGCGATTCCCCACTCCGCCAGCGGAGCCGAGCCGACCACATGCAACTTCGGAGTACGAGGCGCTTCCAGTAGCCGTCAACGGCCGCAGGGACGTTGGCCGGAGCTTTAACTGATAATCGATAGCGTGCCTCGATTCGGGCGGAAGGCAATGAGTCGGTGTTGCGTCCGCTCGGCTCTCCAACGGCAAATGCCCGTCATTGGCTCATGTGAGCGATGTTGCTCAGACTTTTCTCTGCCCGTCTGGCATTCTTCACTTAGCTGAGTTCTCGACCGACTTCCGAGTATGTCATCCGAGTATGACATCCGAGTATGTCGGTCACCTTCGATCGCTAGCGCCGCCGGCGATGGCCATGTCAGTGCCAGTAAAAGGGGTCACAAGTGGGATCACTAGCGCCAGGAGAAGTCTGGGGTCAATTCAACAATTACCGGGCGGACGGCCTGCTGGGGTCAGCGATCGTTCACGTTGTACTGTTCGGACTCATTGCTGCAAGCGCTGTCATGGGGCATCAGGTCGTCGTCCAAGCGGCGAAGCGGAGAGAGGTTGTAATTCTCACTGCACCTGCTCCTGACTCCTACATTTTTCGGACATCGGACAAAGTGGTCGGAGGGGGTGGGGGCGGAGGAGATCACGATCCTCTGCCCGCACCCAAGGGAAGGCTACCCAAATTCGCAGTGACCCAGATCACGCCGCCACAGATTGTGGTTCGCAATATGGCGCCGAAGCTGGCGGTGGAACCTACGGTCATTGTGCCGCCACAAGTGCTACTTGCCGAAAATCACATGCCCAACCTCGGGATTCCATCGGCTGCGGTTCTACCAGGAGCTCCACCTTCGAATGGCACCGGGACTGGAGGCGGTATTGGATCCGGTTCTGGTGGCGGCGCAGGGATTGGACACGGCGCGGGCGTTGGAGCGGGCAGCGGTGGTGGCATGGGGGGCGGCGTGTTTAAGGTCGGCGGCGGAATATCGGCTCCGCAACCAGTGTCGACGCCCGATCCTGAGTACACGGACGAGGCCCGCACTGCGAAAAGGCAGGGCGTTTGTACGCTGTGGTTAATCGTCGATGCAGCCGGCCGTCCGCGCGACATTCGGGTTGTGCACGGGCTTGGGTTCGGGCTGGATGCCAAGGCGATGGAGGCCGTACAGCGATGGCGCTTTGATCCTGCCCTGAAAGACGGAAAGCCAGTGACCGTACAAATTAGTATTGAAGTCGAATTCAAGCTGGACTAAGAGCTCTACTAAGTATCAGCCATCCATCGCGCGCGTGGCACACACCGCTATCAGATGGACGGTACGCGGGTAACGACTTTTGAGTAATAGCTATAGGAGAGATGGGGGCCGGGCGGACGGGGATTGGTGACTGCCAGCATCCGGCCACACCATCAGAGCGAAACGACCATTGAGGCCGCTTCATCGCTTTCTTGGCTGCAAACTTACAATCCCGCCGCATTTGGCGATGTTCAAAACTGCTCAATTCCTGAAATAAAACGCTGCGCCAGCGCGTTCGCAATGTCTCCCGTGCGCCCGCACAGACCAGATCTCCCCACGCTAGTCGAGGCAACCCGGACTCTGCTGTCACCATCGAACCCGCGCCCCAGTTGATGAAAAGAGTAGTTGGTCTTATGTTCAGCCTGAAAAATGGAATCGTCTTTTGCTCTTTGAGTTCGCTATCCCTTGTTCTTTGTGGTTGTGGTGGCGGGTCGAGCATGGGGTCCGGTTCCGGGCAGGGTACTGTTCAACTGGTTATCGAAATGGCCGGTACTGGTGGGGGCACGATCAGCAGCGCTCCTACAGGGATCAACTGCGGCCAAGCGTGCAGCGCTAGCTTTGCAAGCGGGACTGAGGTAACACTCACCGAGACTGCCGGTGCTAGTTCATCTTTTGCTGGATGGACAGGGGGCGGCTGCAGCGGCAGCAGCCCGGCCTGCACACTGACGCTAAGCGCGAGCCAGCAAGTCACTGCCAGCTTCGATACGATCCCAAACCCGGCTGTGCTGACGGTGAACGCAGTGGGCACTGGCACAGGCACCATCGTGAGCACTCCTTCTGGAATTAACTGCGGCCCCATTTGCAGCGCCAGCTTTGCGAGCGGGACTCAGGTAACACTGACCGCGACCGCCAGCGTGAACTCAATCTTCGCTGGATGGACTGCAGGCGACTGCAGCGGCAGCAGTCCAACCTGCACGCTGACGCTTAGCGCGAGCCAGCAGGTCACTGCCAGCTTCAACGCGATCCCGAACCCGGCTGTGCTGACCGTGAGCCTGGCGGGAACGGGCACAGGCACCATCGCAAGCGCTCCTTCTGGAATTAACTGCGGTCCCACTTGCAGTGCCAGCTTTGCGAGCGGGACTCAGGTAACACTGACCGCGACCGCCAGCGCGAACTCAACCTTCGCCGGATGGTCAGGAGGCAGCTGTAGCGGTAGCAGCGCGACCTGTACACTAACGCTCAGCGCGAGCCAGCAGGTCACCGCCAGCTTTAACACTACTGCGGTCGTACTAACCGTGAGCCTGGTAGGAGCCGGCACAGGCACCGTCGCAAGCACTCCTTCTGGAATCAATTGCGCTCCCACTTGCAGTGCGAGCTTTGCGAGCGGGACGCTGGTAACGCTCACCGCGACCGCCGGCGCGAACTCATCTTTCGTTGGATGGACGGGCGGCTGCAGCGGCAGCAGCCCGACCTGCACGTTGACGCTCAGCGCGAGCCAGCAGGTCACTGCCAGCTTTAGCACTACCCAAAGTGCACCCGTGCTCACTGAGATCCTGGCCGGGACCGGCACGGGTACTGTCGCAAGCAATCCCTCGGGAATCAGTTGCGCGCCGACCTGCAGCACCAGCTTTGCGAGCGGGACGCTGGTGACGCTCACCGCGACTGCCGGTACGAACTCAACTTTCGCTGGGTGGACAGGAGGCGGCTGCAGCGGGAGCAACCCGACCTGCACTTTGACGCTCAGCGCGAGCCAGTTGGTCACTGCAACCTTCAACAGTACCGTAGCCGCGCTGACCGTGAGCCTGGCGGGAACCGGCACGGGCACGATCGCAAGCAATCCTTCCGGTATCAACTGCGCGCCCACCTGCAGCATCAGCTTTGCGAGTGGAACTCAGGTGACGCTCACCGCGACCCCGAGCGCCAGCTCAACTTTCACCGGATGGACCGGAGCATGCACCGGTACCAGCCCGACCTGTGCGCTGACGATGAATGCGAGCCAGCAAGTCACAGCAACATTTGGCCCTGCGCAAAATGTCACTCTTCTCAATCACATTATTTTCCTGGCGCAGGAGAACCGCTCGCTCGATCACTATTTTGGCGCAATGCGGGAATATTGGGCTCAGAACGGCTACCCCGATCAATCCTTCGACGGCCTGCCGCAGTTCAATCCCGCCTCAGGCATAGCGCCGCTCTACGGACCACCCCCGAGCAATCCGGGTTGCAATCCCGCAGATCCTCCGCCCAGCGATTGCGTCTTTGATACCAATAGCCCGGTTACTTCGTATCCTCTGATCACGCAGTGCATTGAAAACCCGAGCCCGTCCTGGAATGAAGCCCACGTGGATTGGGATTACAACGACGAGATTGGTCTGCTGCCTGCTGCTTCGAACGGGTTTGTCTGGAGCGCAGGGCACGACGCCAGAGACGATACGCCTCCGTTCTACGACGTCGACGGTATCCGAGCCATTGGATACTACGATGGCAGCAACCTGAACTACTACTATTTCATGGCTTCGAATTTCGCCACCTCGGACCGGTGGTTCAGTCCGGTAATGACACGCACGCAACCCAACCGCGAGTATCTTGTCGCAGGTACATCCCAGGGATACATCTATCCAATTGGCACTGACGCCGACGACACAACGCTGCTTACGGCACCGACCATCTTTCAGGAGCTGCAAACCGCGGGAATCACTTGGAAGATTTACGTAGATCCTCAGGGAAGCCTTTGTACGGGCCCGCCTTACGATCCTGCCTGCCTGCTCACCTTGAGCTATATACAGAACTTCGCGTGGGGCCAGACGATCCCAACTCAATATCCTTCAAACCTTGCTCCCATATCTCAGTACTTCACCGACGTGGCGAACGGAACTTTGCCGCAAGTCGCTCAGATTGAGCCGGCAACGGATGCCGGTTTCGATGAGCATCCCTCGAACTCGGATGCGGAGCCGAATGACATTCAATGGGGGGCCAATTACGTGTCCTCAGTCATCAATGCGCTGATGACGAGCACATCGTGGGCGGACTCGGCTTTTATTCTTACTTACGATGAGTTCGGAGGTCTCTACGACCACGTTTCGCCGCAACCAGCAGTCAGTCCGGATGGCATCAAACCAGTGGATTTTATTCCGGGCGATATTTGTACGCTAACGACTGGGCCGACTTGCGACTTCGTCTACACCGGCTACCGCGTCCCCCTGGTTGTCGTTTCGCCGTATGCAATCAAGAACTATGTCTCACACACCGTGGCCGATACGACCGCGATTCTGAAGCTCATTGAAACACGTTTCAATCTACCGGCTCTCACGAACCGGGATGCCGCTCAAATCGACATGACGGAGTTCTTTGACTTCACCAATTCGACTTGGATGACCCCTCCGAGTCCACCGGTCCAGATCATGAGCGGCGCCTGTTATGTGAATCAGCTGCCTTAGTGAGAGTGCGGATCTTATACTAATCCGCACCATAATGTTCTACAACGCTTGGGCCACATGTTTTTTACTGTGGGTTGGGAACCTGGAAATTTATGAGACTTAGGGCGAAAAGTAACAACCACAACAGCAACACCTGCGCGCGTCAGCTCTCCGTGTCCTCGACTACGCATCAGCACTGGCGGGGCATGATGCTCGTCAGCATGTGCTTCTTGCTTACTCTTTTGGTCTCTGAAGTCAGGGGTCAGACTCCCACATCGACTCCGGCTCTCACAAGCACGACCGGCGTTCCGCAGAGTTCTCCCCCACGGGACGCAGAGCCTGCGCCGCAGAGCAATGCCGCGACTGCGCAGGACCAGCAGTCAAACGGCCAGCAGCCGAACGGCCAGCAACCGACGGCCAGCAACCTGGTGATGATCAGAGTTCCGGTTTCGTGTTCAAGACGCAAGTGCGGGAAGTGATTTTGCACGCTATTGTTGTCGATGAGCAGCGGCGGCTGGTAACCGATCTCGACCGGCCGGCATTCACAGCCTTCGAAAATGGCGTGCCGCAGGCAACGACGTCCTTTCATCGGGAAGACGTGCCGGTGACAATGGGCATCGTGATCGACAACTCCGGCTCCATGCGGGAAAAGCGAGACAAGGTGAATCAAGCGGTGCTCAATTTGATTGGCGCCGGCGGACCGAATGATGAAACCTTTGTCGTCAACTTCAGTCAGGATTCCTATCTCGATCAGGATTTCACTTCTGATTCTGGCCTGCTCCAGGAAGCTCTGCAGAAGGCCTCGGCGCAAGGCGGCACGGCGCTCTATGACGCTATTGTTGCTTCCGCCGTTCATTTAAAAAACAATACCCGCGTGCAGCGGAAAGTTTTGCTGGTGATCACCGATGGCAGGGACAATGCCAGCCAGGAAACACTCCAAGAGGCTGTACGCCGCTTGCAGCAGGAGAATGGGCCGACGCTCTACGCCATCGGGCTTCTCGGGAACGAACTTCAGCGCTCGGACACAGGAGCTTTGCAAAGTCTGGCCGCGGTTACGGGCGGAGTTGCGTTCTTCCCGAAGAGTCTCGACGAGGTTAGCGACATCACTCGGGTCGTGGCGCGCGACATTCACAGTCAGTACACAATCGGTTACAAGCCAACTGACCATAGTAAGAACGGCGGATACCGCACGATCGAAGTGAGAGCGCAGGCACCAGGCCATGGCAAACTCACCGTTCGCACTCGGAGTGGCTACTACGCAGGCGAGGCCGTCCACTGAGTATGGTGCAACTGACGGCTGATTCGTTTCTAATCGTTATCGAGGGCGGCTAATCAGCCGCGGATCGTCGAACTACCAAATCCCCTTATCGCTACCTGTGATCTTTTGCCCCACCGCAGCCGCGGTGGCGAGGCATGGTAACAGACTCAGGCGTACGCTGTTCTTTAATTCCCGATTGAGCAGCAGAGTTGTTAGTTGTGAGCCATAGAGCTTCGCGGACTGCGGCATGATCGGGATACGCAGGTACCCTCGGTTGAAGTGAAGTTCGTCGCCGCCGAATCGCGCTGCTACCCTCACGAACGGCGGGAGATCAAGACCTCGACCACGATAGTAGTTCACGTAGTCCGACACGATCGCGAGATAACTGGCCACGCCTTTCCAGATGCCGGCAATCTTGGACGAGAAGCGCAGATGCTCGTAATCGATGTCGCCCGATTCCGACAGTGCGGCGGTGTCGATGATGTCGCACAACCGGAAATAGAAATGGCGGTACATCCGTTGTAGCGCGGAGATCATCACACGGTCCTCGGCAGCGGGGACCCTGAACGTGCGGTTTCCAACAACTGCCAACCGAGCACGCATGGCCAGGGACGCGGCAATTTCGACCTGCTCGCCAGTTTGACCCAGGCGGCCCATGTGGATCTCAACTGCCTCAGGCAATCCGGGTAGAACGAAGTTCCATTTGCGCGCGAGGCGATCTCCCCAACTGCGTGGCGCAAGCTCTGCCTCGAAACTGCGCTTCATGAGCTGCAGCACATCTTTCGAACTCGCATTTGTGTATAGATCCAAGTCGCTGCCCAGGTCGGGCCAATGGTCGAGCGATTTGATGACCGTAACGTCGTAGCCTTCCGTCCGAAACGTGTCGCAAATTCTCTGCAGGTACGATACTGCGTTCTCGATCCGTGCTCCCTCCGCCGCGAGCGCGTCGGCCGCCCATGCGGCGCGGCAGTCGTCCCCAGCACGGCGCATGATCTGGAGAAAGACATCGAATCCGCGCATGACCACATGATGGGACTGGGCCAATGCCAGCATATCGTCAAATTCTTCCCGGCTGATTTCTGCACTGCGCAAATCCAGGTCCGCGTTGGTGGAGGAAAGTTGTGCTGCTTCCATGCCCGGTGCCAGCAGAAAGCGCGAAAGGATGGTGAGAGCCTCGCTCGAGCAAAAGGGAGTTGATGTTTTGGTCATATTGGCGAGGATCGGTGCTGTTGGGGCACTTGGGAGATTGCGGTTTCGGAAGGTCACTGGCTACCCACGGGCTTCGGCTCGTTCGGCGACACCGTGGGTTCCACAACCGGCGTGTTGTCGCGGTGCTTCAGTTCGATTGGACCTGATTGCCGGCGCCGAGCCTGGTTTTCCTGGATGATCTCGCCGCCAACTTTCTGGTCGCTATCGGTGATAACGCTGGAGAGATGCTGCCCTTCGGCGGAGCTCCGCGTCGCAAGTCCGACACGCTCGTTGGCGTGCTCGGCCTTCTGAGCTCTCGCATAGAAGAACTGCGCAGTTTCGAGGTCGCCCTCTTTTTCCGCCACATAACCGACGTTGTTCAGCGAGAATGCGCTGTTTGGATCAAGAGAATAAGAACGGAGGAAGTCTTGCTTCGCAGCGGGCCAATCATTGCCATTGGTCGCTGAAACTCCGCGCACCGCGAGCAATGCAGCCTGCGCCTGATCGGTGGCTGCTTTTTGCATGCGCTCTCTCAGTTTTCTTGCGCTGTCCGCAGCCATCTTGCTGACCGGCTTTCCTCTCCAATCATGGTTCAGCGTGACGACGACTGGTTCCGAGGAATGCGCATCAGCCGCCACCATATAGAATGTCAGAGCCTGTTCGTAATTTCCTTGCGACTCGCTGGCAACGCCCAGATTGTTCAAGGTGAATGTGTTCCGCGGATCCAGTGCCAGCGCTTTCTGCAGGAGGAGATCCGCCTCAGACGCTCGGCCCTCTGACAAAAGCTGAATCGCTTCGACATTCATGCGATTGACTTGCATGGGGACGCTGTTCAGGCCGCCGAATGCTGCCCGCATTGGCTTGCCTTCCAGACTCTTCGCATTGGTTCGGTCGATCACGGCATCACTTGCCTGTTCGGACGCCAGACTGTAGAACTTCTGCGCGCGATCCAGTTGGCCCTGCAACTCAGAAATGTAGCCCAGGTTATTCAACGTAAAAGGGTCAGCGGGATCGAAAAGATATGCTTTGTAAAAGAGCGTTTCGGCCTTCTCATATTGTTGCTTCCGGAGGGCGTCGACCCCATCGCGATTGAGCCGCTGCACAACGGTGAGTTCGCTTCGCTTGGGGAGTGTGAGTTTGAGGTCTCCTGCCCAGGCGCTTCGCGGTGCCCAGCCCACCGCGACGGCCATGATTGCGGCAACGACTGCCACTAAACAGAGATGTTTACCACGCATGTTATGGGTACCTTATGAGCGTGAGTTGGATGCGCCGGTTGAGATTGCGTTGCCTAGCTCAAACGCAAACAAAGTTGCCGCTGCGAGGAGCTTTTAGACCACTGTTCATCACTTCATACCATCAAAGAGACGTTGAATCCAGGCAACAGGTAAGGGTGTCCTCATGGGGCGTTTTCTGGCTGTAGTCATACTTAGTAGCGCGCTTGGTAGCGCGGCTTTTGCCCAATCAGCGTCGACGTCAGCGTCGTCCGCCGGTTTGGTGACGTCACAAGATCTGGGCGCTCAGCCTCTATCCAGCCTGGTCGGCGGCGCAGACGGGTCGCCTAGCTTGCCGACGATGCCCAGCGGGCGGAGCACCGTAATCGGTGGCTCCATTCGTGGGGTGGACGGCGTTCGCGACCAATTCACACTGAATGTGTTCGGCGGGCGAACGTTGAAGATTCTCTTTGACGCCCGTACCCAAGTGTTTCGTAACGGACTAAGAAGCCCACTGCGCGATCTGCGCCCTGGCGACCATGTATCAGTCGAAACCGTGCTGGATGCAACCACGGTGTTTGCGCGCAGCATCCACATGCTGTCAGTGCTGCCCGAAGGCGAGTGCCAAGGGCAGGTGCTAGCCTACGATGCTGGCTCACGTGAATTGACCGTGCGTGACGTTCTCTCTCGTCAACCGTTCAAGCTACGAGTGCCTGCCGGGACCGCCATTGTTGGCCAGGGTCAGGCTGCTTCTTCGACGGCTTCCCCCACCACGGCATCCTCCGCGGATAGCGGTTTTTCGGGCCTGGCAACCGGGACTCTAATCTCAGTCAAATTCCAATCCGACAATAAGGGGCATGGTGTGGCGAGCCAGATCGTGATCCTGGCGGCTCCAGGAACGGCGTTTGTATTCGTTGGAAATGTTGCGTTCCTTGACTTGCATCTCGGTCAGTTAGTGCTGGTCGACCCGCGTGACGAGAAACGCTACGAAGTATTCTTTGATTCGGCTCGCTTCCCGGTGAGCCGTGAGCTCCACGAAGGCGCCGATGTCACTGTGACCGCCGACTTCGATGGCGCCCGCTACGTGGCCAGCGCAATCGCCATTCATTCTCCTTCTGACAAGTAAAATCAACCGTGTAGCGCAGAAGGCCGAACCATCGAGCCGCTGACTAACGATGGGCTTCGCCTGTTGTTCTCTCGTTGCAGCATGGTTTAACAGCCCAATGCAGGCCGTGGAACCGAGGAACCCGCCCTCCCGGTCCAAGAGCGAAATCGGCGAAAAGCCTTGCAGCCGCACTCCCCGGCAGAGTACACTCCCCCATTCCTTCACCGTATCGGTTGCCGGGCCCAGGCGCGCGATTAAGGTAAAAGACGATGCACCTTCGATTGGGCTGAGTAAGGCATTCTCTATTGACCCTCCTGAGAACCCTGTATTACTCTCTGGGTAACATTTCCTGAATCTCAAGCTCGATTGAGATTGATCAGCGGAACTATAGGGGCAATGTCCCGTTCGCGTCGGGGCCAGTCCATTCATTTAAGCAGCTCACAAACTTGCGATCCCGCAAGAACGCGCTCTACCAAAGATGCCGGAGGCCCGTCTTGAAGAAGACTTCCTACTTCCCTATCTGCGTGGTTCTGTTTATGGCGACATCCGCACTCGCAACTGTCACCGTAACCAGTCCGGGCAATGGCGCTACGGTTGGCTCACCGGTGCCTTACGTGGCGACGGCGACTACAACCACGTGCTCCAAGGGCGTAGCCTCCATGGGCATCTATGTCAACAACCAGCTCGTCTACGTCGTGAATGGAGCGAGCCTGAACACGACTTGGCCGCTCAATCCGGGCACGTACAACACTGTCGTGGAAGAATGGGACTATTGTGGCGGAGCAAGTTTCACTTCGCTGACGATCACGGTCAGTAGCCAGACTGGTGTTTCGGTCGTCTCGCCCCCGAGCAATGCCAAGGTGGGTTCGCCGGTGAATTACGTAGCGACAGCCGGGACGACTACCTGTTCGAAAGGCGTAGCCTCCATGGGGATTTACGTGAACAACGTCCTCCAGTACGTCGTGGGTGGAGCGACCCTGAACACTCAGTTGAGTTTGAGTGCAGGTACCTACAACACCGTCGTGGAAGAATGGGATTATTGCGGCGGAGCTGCCTACACGCCCGTTGCGATTACAGTCCAGAGTGGAAATGTACTCTCCAACCTGCAAGCCAGCAGTGGATGGAAGGGCTGGGGTGAATTGCCTCCTTATTATGACATCTGTTCCGCCCCGTGCTCAGGCGTGACCTGGTCCATGGCGCAAGGAATCAAGTCCCCCTCAATGAGCGGAGACTCGACGCAGTTCAACATCGGCGGCACTACGCCGTATTCCGACGTCTTGTGGAGCATTCCCTTGATCGGACAGGGCTCGACACAGGGGCTCCCCGACACCGGTCACACTCTTCTCCCGACGCTGCACAACTTTACCTATGACGCCTACTTTTATCCCACGAGCCTATCCGCGACACAGGTCCTGGAGTTCGACATCAGCATGTACTTCGATGGGCTCGGATTGATTTGGGGAAACCAATGCCGAGTCACCGGTGGCAACGAGTGGGATATTTGGGACAACGTGACCTCGAAATGGATTCCCACGGGCGTGGCCTGTTATCCCGTCCTAAACTCCTGGAACCATGTGACGATCGAAGCGGAGCGGGAGACTGACAATTCACTGCTGTTCCAGTCGATCACGCTGAATGGAGTGACCAGTAACATTAACCAGGTGTACGCCCCGGGCACTGCTCCCAGCGGATGGTGGGGCATTACCGTCAACTACCAGATGGACGGAAACTACGAGCAATCGGCGAACACGACGTATGTGGATGACTTCAGCTTCACGTACCAGTGAGAGGCCGAACAAACTGGTTATAAAGATCTGCTTTATTTTGAGGGTGTCGGCGCTGTGTGAGCGAAGGTCGGGGACGAGCGATCATCGTGGAGGAAGAGTGCCTTCAGTACTTGCTGCACCACCTGCAGCTTGACATCCTGGACTGGCCGGGGAGCGATGACTGTCATCCCGCCCACCAGTTCACTCAGGGCAAGATAAGCTGCTCGGCTGCTGTGAAGAAACTCGAGCGGGTACTCGGGTTTTCGCGCGCGAGCCTGAACCGGATCGGCGTCCAACAGGAAGCTGATATCCGGTCGCGGAACGAACCGCAGCAGCAGCCGAACGTAAGCACGAGAGATTGGATTCTGTAATGACAAGTTCGCGAGTTCGTCATAGAGATATCGATCGAAGATTATGACGTCTGCGTCCGCTCTTAGGGTTCTTGCTATGACCATGCGAAGCGAGACGGCATCCACGAGGTAAAGACCGAAACGCACCGCAGTCATATACCATGACTGAACGTTCTTGTCTTGCCGGTTTACCGGGCGTGCCGGAGTCCCAACACCGCTCTCCCCCTTGAACAAGGTGTGGCCGGACACTTCTCGGATCCGCGTGAGCTTCGCGATGTCATCCCAGAAAGCGATCAACAAAACGCGAGCACCGGCCTCGTTCAGCCGGGCGCGAAGATTTTCGATTTGAGTGCTTTTGCCGGCACCATCAATGCCAGAGAAGCTGACAAGTCTGGCGCGCCGGTCTTCGGGGGCTTCCCGATTCATGTTCCAACCGCTTCTGTCCGAGCCCTTGCTGGACACGCCCGCTGGCCACGCGCTAATGTGGCCGGCTGGGACTGGCACTGGCTAGAGCCACCACCGCTCCGACCGCGACGCCAGCACCTGCTATGGCCGCCACTTTGATTAGGATGGAGCGCGCTCGCCTTTGTTTTGCCGGTGCGATCGCCGCACCGGCCGGTCTGGATGCTGCCACACCGGTTGTCTTTATAAATGTTGCCGCGGCCGTGCCTACAGGTTCTTGTGTGTCGGTTTGTGGCTTTGGGGAGGGCTGCTGCGCAATGGACAGTCGACTGTCATCGATGGTTTGCGAATGGACCGTACCTGAACTGTCGGGAAGCGGATTGTTGGGAAGCGGAGTGTCGGGAAGCGTTTCGGGCTGCAGTGGTCCGACTTGCGCCTGATTGGCGCTAATCGCGGAAGTTCTCGTCCCAGCCTTCGAGGAGGATGAACCTTCCGCCGGTTGATTGGGGACTATCTCCTGCTGCGGTGATGGAACTGCAGTCGCAATGGGCGCAACAAATAACAGCAGAAGGCAGCCAGCGATGCGGCGCCTCAGCCAACGCCACGGGGTTCTTGTTGTAGCCTCCGAATCTGGAGCCCCTTCGCGCAAGACAGACGGACGATCTTTGAAGCGGTTGTGCCGCGCTCCAGATGAACGAGTCGAAGTTGCATATTCGTGCCGAAGATTCTGCTGGAAACTATTTGTCGGGAATCGGTGGAAGCTGTTTACCGCGTCTGCGGTGCTGTCAAAAGCCTCGAAAAGATGATCGACTCTTGCCAGTTCCAGAATCGCCGCTGCTCCGGGAGGGATTGCCGCAAGTTTGACGTCGCCATTTCGTTTCATGGCCTCCTCCAGGCAGCTTAACAACACCTGGATTCCAGCGCTGTCGAGTTTCCGCACTTTCGAACAATCAAGCACCACGCGAGGCCGGTCTGCGTTCCAGCAAGAATCCACTCCGCGAAAGAGCAAGCCGCCTTGTTTGAGGCTCAAGTTCTCCGGGAGTTCTCTTACCGATACGGGTCTTGCACGTGTCATATTCGGGATCTCAGACTGCAACCAAGCTTATTTATCTTTATCGTTACTTATGCGAAAGATGCGGAGCCCAGTAATCAAGCCTATTAGACAATCTAGAGGGGCGACACTATAGGGTCTATCCTGTCGTGTCAGTAGAGTGAAGTCCGGTTTGCGCGAGAAAGTTAAATGTGCGTTTTGATCAAAAGGAGCTTTACAAAAGACGCGCGAGTTCGGTCGCGATCAGCGGAAGGAATTGGAGTAACCCTAGCCTAAATTGCAAAGACATCCGGACGGCTGCTCTATTATTCGTTAGATATATTCGCTAGATAACTTTGCGCATCCAGAAGCTCGAAGGCCATACTCGATCACCGTCGAGGCTGGGCAGAAACCGCCGCTTGCTCCGCGCCATATTTCGGTAACTGTGCTTCCAGTGTGGAAACGCGTGCTCAAGAGCTTCCGGATCGAAGCCTTGCATCGCACTGCTCCCCCAGAGGACTTCGAATCGCGGATTAAATGTAAGGAGAGCCTCCAGTAGATACTGCTCTGACCAGAAGGACAGATTCTGCAACACCATGTCCTGCGGATAATCCGATGGGATAAAGATGTCGTGGGCGTGAATCACCACGCCACGGTTGAGGCGGGGCAGTATCTCCAGGTACTCGCGCACCACATCGCTGCCAATGCCTACAACGTGAGTCGAATCGAGAAACAGAAAGTCACCTTCCTCGAGGCTCAGGAAGATGTCCAGATCGATACTCTGGACAGAGGCGGCGATCAGCCGAACACGATCACTCAACGCCTCTTTTGGAAAACGGTCAGGATGCGGGTCAATCGTCAGCAATTCTCCGCGGACGCCGTCCGCCTTTAAGTTCTTGTCCAAGGCAGCCGCCAGGACTCTGCTGCTGTGGCCGCCGCCGACTTCGATGATCCGCTTGGGCTTGATGTGCCGCACCAGGCAGTATGCGATCTCGGCATCCACCGTTTCAAAAAATCCATTGCCCCGCGTGTAACCTGCGCTGCCGATTGCGCCCGAGGGCGATCCCCATTCCGGCTCGTACTCAGGCACGACGCTTCGCAAAAAGTCGAGTTGCTTTTCTAACGCCAGATCAACGCCGACCGGAAACTGCTCGGTTGGCCACTTCCGAGCTTCCAATTCCTTGAGGTCGGGAACCGGCCAGTAGTAGTGATTTGGGACGAGACTGATGCCGAGGCTCTGTAACATACGAAAAGCAGACCGTATGATTCCAAGTGCGGGTTCAGTCGTCCGAAATTTTCTGGCGAGGTTCAGAAGCGGAGAGTCGTCCCGCACCGGGGCAGGAGGAGCGTATGCCTCGTCTTGAACGTTCTGTATTGCGGATTGACGACTCATAGAAGGCTTCTCCTTTTGAGGTTGTGGCTTTGATGCAGAGCATGAGGCAGAGTTGCCCACGCGTGGCCGAGATCACAGCGATAGCAAGAGATAAAGATTAAAGATATCGTCCAAATCAGGACTATTGGTCCAAGTTCCCAAAATGCCTCATTTCTTGTGGGTGCTGTCATCGGGACCGTTGCAAAAGTCGAGTAAGTTCAGCCTCAGGATCATGTATAGCGTGCGTTAGCAGATTTGTACCATACCGAAAAAGTGTCGCAACATTCGTTCGGTACCAGCAACATTCCGTCATCCTGGGCGAAAGTCCGCACATGAAACGAAGCTTGTGCAGGCTTCCCGGGGACGTCAACGTTGCCGCCACGAGACGGTGGTTTCCATCCAGAATGGTCAGGGGTTGGCTTTCGCTGAGACCGATCAGAAGCACGGTGCCCGGATCAATATCCAGGCGGAGCCATTCGCGGAGCGCAGCAATTTTCGTGAGAAATGCGTCTTCAACCACGTTCTCACTGTCAAACGTGCGGATTCGTTCGACCACCGCCGGCACGGCAAAATTGCCCCGGGCGAGCTTCCGCCATCGGGCTCGCGGAAACACTAGAATCTGGCCCAAGTCTGACGGCCGGACGTCGACCTCAAACCACTCTGTTCCCTTAGGCAGCTCGCTCCACAAGGAAAGGTATCGAATAAACAACAGGGCACGCCGCTTTGCATTTTCGCCGACATCGTCGAGGTCTGGCTTGGTCACCAACCCATGCAGCACTTCCTGGTACTCCTCGAATGCAGGCTTGTTGAAATCGTTCTTTAGAAATTCAGCAATGACCTCAGCTTCTGATACTCGCCGAATAATCCGGATCGACTGAGGGCCCGGCGCTATCTGCGGATTGTTCGCTTTCGTCAGCAAGTTCAAAAGGAATGGAACAGCGACCACCACAAACAGGACCGACATCACCACGAGCTGTACCAAAATGACCTGGCGCAGAGACGAATGGTAACGGCAAATGCCAGCGACGACGACGCCACTGAAGGCCAGCTGGACCCAGCTCGTGTTCGCGATCTTGTAAGACATTTCGTAGGTGATCATCACGACGCTGAGCGAATAGATGACAGTCGCGGTTGCGTACAATGCCAGCAGATAGGGCAGGCCGTATTTCCCCGCCATCTCGAATTGAGCACCGAAGAGCGATGTCCAAATCGCGGCAGGCGCCAAGCGAAGGCCCAGAGCCAATGTTGAGCCGATTCCTAAGACGATCAACAGAGAAGTCGCGAGGAGTTTATGGTTGTTTCTTTCCTCCCGGCGTGCGCCGGCCATCAGTGGAAACATGCTGTTCACAACCGAATAGCAGAAGAAAAAGATTACTCGCCCCACTAACGACACTGCAGCGTAAAGCCCGGCCGCGGTCGCAGGAAAGAAATGTTTTACAAGCACAATGTCACAATTGTTGATGAGAGCCTGGCCGCCGCAGAAGACGACGGCCTGCAACACTTCGCGAAACGCATTTGGCAGAAAAACGCCATTTGGAACAACCGCGGCGAACCTGGGTCCAGTAGCGAAGTAGGCGGCCGCAACGGCAGCCGCGTTGGCTGCGATCACTCCGGGGACACCGAAGCCCAGCCTGATCAAGACGAGAGATCCGCAGAGCCGGACCAGTGCCTCCAGAATGATATTCATCGCAAGCCGCCGGAAGCCGTAAGCGCCCTGCAGGTAACCGCGCTGGCTTCCGAGCGGGACGTAGAATGCAGCTCCAATGGCGAGCAGGACAATGAGAATCGGACTTGGCAGGTTGAGGAAGTCCGCGATTGCTTTCTGAAAGAGCAACAAGAGCAGCGCGACGACGATGCCGCATATCCACGCACTTCGGTGGAAGCTTCGATGGACCTCGAGCTTCCCCTCTGGGGAACTCTGCTGCGCGACCGCCTTGGCGGAAACAATTTGGAAAGAAAGGGTAACTGTTAAGAGCAGGATGAGGAGAGTGTAAACGGCAGTAGCCTGACCAAATCCGGTCGGACCGAGAGATCGTGCGACTGCAATGTTGTAAGCGAAGTTGATCGCAGTTGCGAGCCCCGAAGCCGAGAGCAACAGGAAGCTTCCGGACAGAGCGCGAGCTTGGAGACTCTTCGATTCAAGATTCGGACTATTGGGCACGTTCTTGCGGTTCCAACGCACTAGACAGGTAGATCTGATACGAGCAAGTCCGGCGTTGCAATGCCGGCCAGCTGCCGCGAAACGATCAAAGGCAAGACTCTCCCCGGCAGCAGCCCTTCTGATGCGCAGAACGACGATCGCGCTGCTTGCGGCTCGACGCACCCAACCTTTAATTGCTGGCCGCGCTACAACCCAAGGTGTCAGTGCCGAGTCTAAGGGCTAGAACCCATGATGGATCGTTACCTGGTCTCTGCATTCGTGCTTCTCCTGCAACTGCAGGGGTGCGCTCATCCTGGCTTAAGCCAGGAGGCACGCCAGAGTGCGCCCACGGCTGCGAAAGCTTCACCTCAAATTCTGGCAGTCAATGAGCCCTGGTTTGGTCATCCCAGGCACATCTCGGTGGGCTATTCGTCGCAGGATCCAGCCGTGATTCGCAAACAGATTCGGCAAGCCAAGGCGATGGGAATCTCCGGGTTCGTGGTGGACTGGTACGGAGATCGCCAGCCCTTCATCGACCGCAGCTATGCGTTGATGCAGACTATCGCTGCCGAAGAAAACTTCCACATTTCGATGATGTACGACGAAACCGACGAAGAACTCGGAGCGACGGACGAAGCTCTGGCAGACTTCAGCTACTTCAGCAAAACTTATCTTTCGCCGAATGCACCCGGGCGTCAGGCCTATCTCACGTATAACGATCGGCCGGTAATCTTTGTTTTTCCCAAGGGATCCCATACCGACTGGAACCGAGTGCGTGTGGCAATCGATAAATGGAATCCATCTCCATTGCTTATCTATGAAGACGACCCGGGTTCGTCCTCGTTCCCGGCGGCGTTCGATGGGCTCTATGCGTGGGTCAATCCTGGGAAGGGCGGCTGGGCAGCAGATGGCAGCCACTGGGGAGTAGATTATCTCGAAGGCTTCTATACCAAGATGCAGTCGAAATATCCCGACAAGATTGCCGTAGGAGGAGCTTGGGCTGGCTTCGACGACAGCAAAGCTTCATGGGGTCTTAACCGGCACATGTCTCAGCGCTGCGGCCAAACCTTTGCAGACACGATGAAGTTGTGGCGGCAGTACTACTCCGCGGATCATCCGTTGCCTTTCTTATTGATTGCGACCTGGAACGATTACGAAGAGGGCACTGCGATTGAGCGAGGGCTGGCCATGTGTGGTCCCGGTTCGCAACCGCGGTTGGGGCAATAACTCCTAAGCCACCCGAAAAGGCTTCTTCCGATCTTCTGCACGGCGACCCGGGTTTGCTTGAACAGTATCGCGTTGCGAAGCGCTGTAAACCTTGTCAATGATAGAGAGCGGCCGGCTGCGCACCTCGTCGTAGACACGTCCAAGATATTCGCCAAGAACGCCCACGCTCAGAAGCAGAAGACCCCCCACCAGAAAGATCGCTGCGGCCACACCGTACCCCAAGGGATTCACCGGGCTCTTCGAAAACACGGTGCAGAGGGCAAGAATCGCAGCTAAAGAAATCGCGAACCCAGCTAACCCGAAACTCAGTCGGAGAGGCTTGTAACTAAAACTCGTAATGGCATCCATTGCGTACTTGATCCGGCTTAGAAATGTAAGCTTGCCCTCGCCCCCGGCCCGGTCTTGCCGGTCGTAGAGAACGACGCCCGTCTTGTAACCTACCCAAGCCCGCAGTCCGGGCAAGTACCGGCTGCCCTCTCGTAAGGAATTAATCGAATCGACCGCTTGTCGATCCAGAAGACCGAAGATTCCCGCATTGAGCGGGATGGGAAAGTCGGAGAGTGCTCCCAGCAAGCGATAAAAGAGAGGAAACAGCAAGGCAAGAATCTTGCGCTGCTCTTGTCGGCTTCTTCTTACGGCCGTGACAACCTGTACTCCGCCACGCCAGGCAGCTACCAATTCCGGGACAACTTCGGGCGGGTCCTGGAAATCGCCGTCCATCAAGACGACGGCGTCGCCGAGAGCGGTCCGCAGACCGGCGGAGATCGCGCCCATATGTCCCCAGTTGCGCGAGAGATCTACGACCACCACATGGGCATCTTCGGCTTGCAATTCTCTTAGCAGCTTCAGGGACGAGTCCTTGGAGCCGTCATTTACGTACACCACTTCCCAGGCCTCACCAATTTCTCTCAATGCGCTGGCCAGAGCCTGATGAAACGAGGCTACAATTTCCTCTTCGTTGAAAATAGGTACCACGATCGAAATCATGCAGTGCCTCTCTCAGTCGTTCCTGCTACTTCGTTTCTAAAACAGCAGCGTTTGTATTTTTGCCAGGCTTTCTTGCGATATCATTCAGGCTTCGCCTGGAAAACGCGCACCTTCCACCGCACTTCAGTCGGAGTCATGACTGCAACGTATCGTGCGCGGACGTGCTGCGTCGTCTGAAGTTTGCCGTGATCCAGAATTTGCACGTCGTATTCAACCGTATCCAGCAATTGAATGGACAGTCCCTCCGGCGAATAAAAGACCAATTGAAGATCGTGCGAGCTATCTCGATACCTTGTCTGAATTCCAAGCTTAGTCTGGTTCAGAATTGTGTCTGTCAGTTTTTCCTTGGCGGTGCCCACGAAATTCGGATCGAGCAGATCAGATCGATTTTGTTCGAACGCAACCGTCAAGCTGTGCCAGGCTTCCAAATAATCACGAATCACCGCTGCCTGGGTCTGCTTTTCGAGAGTCCGAGGCCCAACCGAATCCGTCGGCGCGACTCGTACTGCAGGACGGTCCGACCCGAGCACTGACATGGCGGTGAAGACCAGACACCCGATGAAGGGAAGCGTTCGCATCGTCCGTCCTTTTCTCTGCCCGGTGTTTTTCATCGCTCGTTTCATTCTTTCCCTAGCCGAATTTCATTCCCCACGACGACCCCGGTTGCAACCGAAACTCTGGCCGCGTCGTAAGCCGGCATTTCCGTTCGCGCTATTCCGCGCTTGATGGGCACGTCTACTGTGGCTTGACCCTCGTTCGAGGTTTCCGTGAAAGTGACAATCGTCCCGTCGGGTACTGCATTGCCGCCGCAGTCGCGCACCGGTTCGGTTTCCAGCAACAGCCTCTGACCCGCGCGATGGGCGTTCATTCGTAAGCTGCACGGATTGCCCGGAACTTGCTGTATCACTCGAGCGACGCTGACACTTCCTGCTTGAGCGACAAACTGGGCAGCAACTTCCTTCGCTTCAGAATCCACCTTTGTCCACGCCACGCCGTCACGAGTGGTCACTGTCTGTCTTTGCCCACCGCCGGCGACGTCGGACAATTGGAACGATACTTGCACCGGCGCGAGGACGAGGTTTTGAAAGGTGTCAAACACATACACCACGCCGCTGATGCCACCGTGTAAACCCACTGGAAGGCGAGAAGGTTTCGCCAGAAAGCTCAGGGCCGCGGGTTGATCCGCAGCTGTGACGTCGAAGGCGCCGTTGTCTGTCGAGGTTTGGTCCGTCGACGATTCTCCAACTAATACCGCAACGTAGTGACCGGCGTTGTGCAGCTCCCCGGCAGCAAAGGTAGTCGTTTTTCCTAGCTGCACGTCGCGTCGCAGTACCTGCCCCAGCCCGATGATGTAGAGGGTTGCTTTGCCACTGCCAGTGCTTTGAATGGAAAACGCGCTCCCCGCTTCGACAGTTCGGGGCAAACGTAGGGCTCCAGTTTGCGCCGAAGCCGATTGCATCGCGGCGAGTAACATGGCACCGAACAGGAATGTCAATCGGACCTTCATTGGACCCTGTCCGAGCTGTACGTGGTGGTGACTGCGCGTTCGGTGCTTACTCTGCGCGCGATATCCGGCGGGATGGAAATAGCGAAGGAAACCGGTGTCCCGGGTAGTAATGCGCGGTCGACATATTGATCCGATACCCAGACCAGTTGGCCGGTGTTGTCGTAAAACGTCCCCAGAACGTGCGCGACGTTGACGATCTGGCCGCTTTGATTCACAAGCTTTCCAGTGAGTGAAGCTCCGGGTGGGGGATTCAATTTCTGATCTTCGATTTCGATCACCGGGTCAGCCGAAGCCGCAATTAGGCCGGATGACGGTTCTATTTTCACGCTGTCGACCTGCGATAGCTCGACGTTGCGAAACGAAATGAGAAATGGCGTGACCTGCTTGGGCAAAAGAATATGAGAGATTTTGTCAAAGCTATCTTCCGATGCGATCGCAGATCCGTTTTTCGCCAACAGAGTGGCTTTGACTGACACAAAGGCCGGGACTACATCTTCGTTCAGAAGTTCGCCCAGCAAAACCACGCCGTCGCTGCGCTCCACGGGATGCATGTCGACGATACGCACGTGCGGCGCTTCGACATCCTGCGCTCCCCAATCATCTTCAGCGCCACGATAAATTACGTCCCAGCGCAGGTAGTTCACGGTAATCACTTGCGGCGGTACTCGCGCCTCTTTAACGATGGGCCAAGTTACCTCCCAACGGTCTCCGGCTCTCGCCACGCGCAACTCGCGCGATTCGACGAATGTCCCGACGACACTTGACCAGTGCAACTTGAGTTGAATCTGCGCTTCATCGGCAGACGCATGAAGCGGACGCAGTTCGACGTTGTCCAGAGTCGCGTATGTGCGAAGGCTCGAATAACTTCCCGTGAGGTCACGCTTAAAGTCGTCTTCGCTGAATTCGTTCTTGTTGGCCAGACTGGAGTACGCCCTGTCCCAGGCGTGCTGGCCGATTTCGTGTGCCAGATTTTCCACTGCCGCTTGCGCCGTCGACGAAGGATGCAGCAGGCCTGCTCCGGAATCAGCCATTGCGATCGCGGAAGCGGCGGGCCAGACCGTGCCTATAACAATGAATGCCACGGTCGCGACTGCAATGCTAATGGCGAGAAGTCGTCTGGCGCTCACGAGACCAACCTCTGAGAGACAAGAGCTGCATGCGCAGCGACGGATTGAGCAACAGGTTGTGCGACAGGTTGTGAAACGGGTTGAACAACCCGCCGCCTGAACCATCGCCTCTCCGGAATCAGCACAAGCAGCAACGCCACCAGGCTACTGCCGATCGGCAAGGTCCCCCACATCAGTCCTTGCCAATGCGGCGGAACTTGCGGCGCGTTGACGGCTACGGCGGGCGTCACGTCGTCTTTGCTCCAAACGGTGACGGTCTTGTCTTCAAGCTCATCGACCTTGCGCCAGCCAGCAAAAACGAGGAGCGGCTCGTAGTAAGGATCTCGCGCAAATACCCATTTCAGGCCGTAACGATCCGCGTGATGAAGGATCGCGCTCAGCGCGTCGAGCCCGGGAGTGCCAAAGTATTTGGAACTGGTCAGCGCTGCCCCGCCATGCTGAGTCAATTCCGGCAGCATTCGCCCCGAATTCCACTCGCCATCTACACTGCTAGCGTCGGTCAGAACGGCGAGTCGTGAAATTTTGTTGCCAAATCCCAGCGTGACATAACGGTAGCGATCGTGACCGTCACGATTCAGCCACGAGGCCACAGAGTCCACGTTGAAATCGGAGGCGTCGGCTGGCCGATAAGTCGCCCAACCCACAGCCAGAGCACAGCTCACAGATGCCGCGACGGTTAAGCCGACTATTGCCCGCATTTGAAAACGGTCAATAAGTTCTTTGGCCAGCAGCCCAACAAAGGGCAGGGCGAGTAACGTTGCCCAGTAGGTGAAGCGCTCCATGGTCAGGACGTAAAAAGCTCGCCCTAACACGATTCGGCCTACCGGTGTTGTCCCCCCGAGCCCTATCAGGAATGCCAACCAGAAACCCATGAGCAATGGACGGAGCCGGACGACGGAAGAACCTCGCAACACGATGAACGGCAGAACCAGAATCAATGCTCCATAAGGAACGACGAAGTAGTTGAGGCCCCACTGAGGACTCAGCAGGAAATTTGCACGGCTCGCGTGTGGAATTGGAGTCTGCGTGACGGGATAGTGAATCAGCGCAATCCAGAACGGTAGCAGTACGAGCGCAACCGCGGCACCCACGCACAGCATGATGAGGCCGGTGCGAAGAAGGAACGCTGGAGCCGAGAGGCGCTTTTTATCTCGACCATCCAATGCGTAACGATCTAAGTTGCGCCGATCTGAGTTATCACGATCTGAGCTTTGTCGATCTAGGATAACGAGCGCGAGCACGGGCAGTGCAAACAGCAACGATCCAAAGAGCAGCGTGGCATGATGGGCAGCAGCGGCAGCCACGAAGAGTGCTCCACCCTTAAAAAAAGATCGCCACTTGCCATGCCGAACCCACTGGAAGAGGTAAGGCAACGCGTTCAAATAAAGGGGCGCGGCAAAAGTGGTAGATAACTGCCCTGCGGAATAGACCAGAAAGCATTCCGAGCCAAGAAAGACACTCGCGAGTGCAGCGAACGCAGCAGCCCGCCGGTCTACCCAAAGCAACGAAAACCGATAAACGCCCAACGCAAGAAGCACAATCGCGACAAACTGGACCGCCATGTACGCCATGTCGAGCCCGATGAGATGGGACGTCAACGCCAGCCACTGCTGCGGCAACGGAGGATAAGTAGTCTGCGAAAAACCCGCATACCATTTGGGGTTCCAAGGATCGAACCAATGGTGCAGGTAGTGCGATGCGAAAAAAATATGGAAATTCGCATCATACGACTTCAGTGGCAACTTCATCAGCAGCAGCGGCAAGTGAACTACAAGAGCCGCCAGAAAGATCATGCTCAACGGTATCGGCCCTGGTCTGGGCGCGCCGGACTCAGTTCTCTGCACATCTCCCTTTCGGTTGGTTGGTCTTGGATTCTAGGTCGTCGTTCCGGGTTGTATGACCCGGGCCGTCGCTGGCCATCATGAGAAGGCCTCAGCCGGCCTAGCTCCGCCAACCAGTCCAGCCAACGCAGA
The DNA here is from genome assembly GCA_963758005.1 of uncultured Acidobacteriota bacterium. GTDB lineage: Bacteria > Acidobacteriota > Terriglobia > Terriglobales > Acidobacteriaceae > Sulfotelmatobacter. The sequence goes on along the minus strand of CAVWTR010000009.1, from coordinate 40,985 downwards.
AGGCCTTTCGCGAATCGAAGAGCCTTGCAAGCAACTGATCCGGTGGTAACACTTTGAGTTCCGCGCTGGGACGCCTGAGGACCGCGTACTTGTCCGTGCTCGTGATCGCGTTTGCCTGCTCCGCCCGAGCGCAGACGTATAAGGTGGGGCCTGGTTCTCCAGAGACGCCTCAAGTCGATATCAATCAAACGTCGCCTCCGGCCAAATCGCTGGGCTGGGGATCGAACATTCAAAACGCACGTCTTGCAGGAGCCGCAGAAGCGGCACTGAAAGACGGCAATTATGCACTCGCGGTTGACTATGCTCAGCGCGCCGTGCAGGCCACGCCTAACGATGCCCAGTTGTGGTTTCTTCTGGGATATGTGTTGCGGCTCGACGGAAAATCGCAGCTCTCGGTGGATGCATACAGCCGAGGCCTTCGATTGAATCCATCAGCGCTCGACGGGATTTCAGGACTTGCTCAGGCGTATAGCACGATGGGCCGGACCGCGGATGCTGAGCGTCTTCTAAACCAGGTGCTCTCGGCGGATCCAAAACGACTCAGCGATGCGGTGTTGCTGGGAGAGCTTCTCCTGCGAGATGGAGATTACGCCGCCGCGCTCGACATGTTGGGACGAGCAGAACAGATGCAGCCCGAAGCGCGGTCGGAATTGCTGATAGCGCTGGCGTACGAACACCAGAAGCAGCTCGATCTGGCAAGCCGTTACCTCGAATTGGCCAGGCGGCATGCCCCCGACAATCCCTGATATTCAGCGATCGCTCGCTGGCTACTATCGAGAGACCGGAAACTATCCAGCCGCCATTGCCGCTCTTAGTTCGCTGCGCAGTCCCAAGCCCGACGTGCAAGCCGAGCTTGCTTATACCTATCAACTCGCTGGAAAACAAGATGAAGCCGTCAAGTTGTACGCGCAGGCCGCCAATGACGCACCGCGCGATTTAGCTTTGCAGCTTTCCGCAGCGCAGGCCGAAGTGACTGTCGGCTCTTTGGACAATGCCGCGCCTTTTGTCCAGCGCGCCGCGGCTCTCGATGCCGAACACTATCGGTTGCACGCCCTTCGCGGAGAAATTGCACGGCTCCAGGAACACTCGGAAGACGCGGTTCGGGAATATGGTGCTGCTTTGGCCCATCTGCCTCAAAGCCCCGCCGAGGGCCCTCTGTACGTCATTCAACTGCACATGAATCTGGCGGACCTGTATCAGAGCCTGGATGACGCAACGGCAGCTCACCGCCAGATCGAGATTGCGCAAATAGAAATCGGCGCGCTGGACGACCGCGGACCCGACAGATTGCAATTTCTGCGCTTGCGGGCACTGATCAAAATAGCCGCCGGGGACTTGGATGGCGCGGGAATCGACCTTAAGGACGCTCTCACAATCAACGCCGAGGATCCCGACAGTCTGCAGCTCGATGGAGATCTGCTGGCCAAACTTGGTCACTACAAAGAAGCGATCGTCATATACACGAAGATCCTCGCGATCGATCCGGTGAACCGGTCGGCCCTGATCTCCTTGGGTTATGCCTTCCGCAGCGATGGAGACGACGAGAACGCCGAGAAAGATTTTCAGCGGCTGGCGGGGGCGTATCCAACTTTGTACATGCCTTATTTAGCCTTAGGCGACTTGTACACAGCGCGCCGGGATTTTGCCAAGGCTGATGCCGCTTACGCCAAGGGTTATGAACTGGCTCCAACCAACAGTCTGATTGTGGCCGGAGGAATGAACGTCGCGATCGAAACCAAGCACTTGCCCATGGCGTTAGTGTGGTTGACCCGTGCCACCACAGCAATGCAGCAGGAACCTCATCTCATGAGAGAGAAAGAGAGGTACCTGAGCTTCGTGGGCGCGTATCAGCAATCCGCGGACGTTGGCCGAGAAGCCATCAAGAAACTTCCCACGGACCGGGATGTGGTGGTCTATCTCGCATACGATCTGCTCTATCTCCAGCAATACGACGATCTGCTGCAATTGACTTCGCACTACGACACAGTGCTCCCTCACGAACCCGACATTCCGCTGCTGACCGGTTACGCGCACAAACATGCTGGGCAACTGGATGAGGCACAGAAGGACTTCAGTCGGGCGTTGGAGCGGGATCCCGACATGGTCACGGCACACGTGAACCGCGGATACGTGTTGCACGATCTCCACCGTCCAGAGGCCGCCGCTTCGGATTTCGAATCCGCCCTCAAGCGCGAGCCAACGAATGGTGAAGCACATCTGGGGCTCGCTTATGCCAGCCTTGATCTGCATCGCCCTCGAGCAGCCCTGCAACAAGTGCAACTTGCGCAGGAAGGAATGGGCGATTCCATGCCCATACACCTGATTCGGGCAACCGCCTACGGGCAAAACGGAATGTTAGTGAAATCCGCGGGAGAGTATCGGGCCGCGTTGAAGTATTCACCGAATGACGGAGATCTTCATCTCGCCTTGGGCGAAACGTTGTATGGACAGCGGCTGTATCACGAAGCGATCGAGGAACTGCAGGTTGCGCAGAGGCTTTCTCCCGACAACGATGTCATCTATGCGCAGCTTGCACGTGCGTATGCACAATTGAAAGACCGCGAGGAAACTCTGCGCTATGTGCAATTGGCGGAGCAGTCATCCCAGCTGACGCACCCTACGGCAACCGGACGCGCGTCACGTGAAAGCCGCGTACTCGTTTCCACGGGACAGGCTTTGAGCCTGCTGGGAGACCAAAAAGGCGCGATGGAGCGCTTTGAAAGAGCGCTCGCAACTACAGACCTCACAAGTACGGACCTCGCAATTACGGACAACGATCGCATCGCCATACGCCTGGCAATTGCCCAACTCATGGCAAGCGATGGTCAGCTGGATGATGCCAGACGGCAGATCGCATTAGCTCTGATGGAAGGTCAGACAGAGGAGACCTTACCAGCTACTGGTCAGCAATTGATCGAAGCAGCAGACATATTCCTCAGCATGCATGATTACCAGCTGGCACAAACGTACTTGCAGCGTGCTCTGTTGGCGGGTGCATCCGAGACATCCGTGCGGGTCAGTATGGCCAACACCTATCTGGCGCTGGGGGACACTGCCCGGGCACAGGACCAGCTCTCCTTGTTTAGCAGCTCCGCTGATAGCGAACCGGGTTACCAGTATCTGCTCGCTAAGGCCAACGTGCTTCGTCAGGAACACCAAAACACTCAGGCCCTCACTGCCTTCGCCCAGGCGGCCGACTCCGCGGGCGAAGATCAATCAGCCCAGTTATCGCTGCTTCAGGCAGGGGCGAACGAGGGACTGCGGATTACTCCTCAGACAAGCGTTCTCTCAGACTTTTCCGTGTCTCCCATCTTCGAAGATACGACGGTGTATGTTCTGGACGCCAAGCTGGACGTTCCCAATCCGGCGACATCCAGCTCTGGACTGCTTCCGCCGCCCCGTTCCTCCATCCAGACCCAATGGACCGCTGCCTATCATCTTCACCTCGGCGATTTGCCCGACTCGAGCGGATTCTTTCAAATCCGAAATGCCCAGGGACAAATATCGTTGCCGAGCGAGGCATTGATCGTCAACCGTGACACGACCGATTACACGTTTAACTTTGGGCTGAATCCTACCCTGCATCTGGGCACCAATGTGCTGAACTTCAGCGCTGGTATTCAGGAAACGGTTCGCCGGGATTCTCTATCTCCGGTGGAGATGAATCAAAACCTTTTCCGGCAGTTTCTTTATATGTCTACCAGCTCATTCTTCAACATGGTCTCAGTGAGCGGCTACGGTATTCATGAGACTGGCCCCTTTACCGAGAGCACTCAGCATTCGCGGCAGCTGGCGGGTGCGCTCAACTTCCGTGTCGGACGGCCTTGGGGCAAGACTGCGCTGCTGACCGGTTGGGGAGCCAGCGACCAGCAATTTTTTCCGGTCTACGGCGTGGATTACTTCACTTCCGCTTACCTGGGTATCCAGCGGCAAGTTTCCTCGCGGCTCAACTTCACCGTCGTCGCAGAGGATCTGCGGGCATGGCGCATACAAGGACCCACCTACGCGATTGCCCAGGCTCTCCGTCCGGCCGGAAGCATTCAGTTTGCTCCAACGCGCAACTGGAGCGTGCAAGCGTCGGCCGCCTACTCGCGGAACATGAGCGCCCACGTTTACGACGCGATCCAGAGCGGTTTCGCCGTCTCCTATGCGATGCCAGTTCACCGCGCGTTTAAGGACGAAGGCAAGGAAGTCAAACTGCAATATCCGATTCGTTTTTCGGCGGGCATGCAACAGGAGACTTTCTTTAATTTTACGACTGGGCAGAATCGACAGCTCAGACCTTATGTAAGCATTACGTTGTTCTGAGATGAGGACCCGATGAAAATCTGTTTAGTTGCGGCCTTTCCTCCCAGCGCGCGCCAGCTGAATGAATACGCGTTCTATCTTGCGGGAGAACTCGAGCGTAACTCAGACGTCAGCCTCACCATCCTCGCCGACGACCTGAGCGACTATGAATTCTCCACCAACGAGAATGGGACGTCGTTAAATGGCTCACAACCGGCGGAGCTTCCGGGCTTCAACGTGATCCGCTGTTGGAAGTTCAACAGCCTGGCCACTCCGATGCGTTTGTTAAACGCCATCAGTAAAATAAAGCCGGACGTAGTATGGTTCAACCTCGTCTTCTCCAGCTTTGGCACTCCGGAATTTCCTGTCGCCGCCTTTGCCGGACTGTCTGTGCCGGCTATGACTCGGGCTCTCGGCTATTACACCCACGTCACGCTGCACCACCTCATCGAACATGTCGATTTTGCCAGCGCTGGAGTGCGTCAGGTAAAGCTATTCCGTCTCGCCTCACGAATGGCCACCAGAGCCTTGCTGAAGGCAAATTCAGTGTCTGTTTTGCTTTCGGGATACCGACGTACTCTGGTGGATAAGTACTCTGCTCAGAATGTTCTGCTGGGCACGCACGGAACTCTTGCGCCCTGTCCGAGTCCGCCCGATTTTTCGCAACGGGGCAATCCGGAACACCGCATTCTGGCAATTGGACACTGGGGAACCTACAAACGGCTGGAGACGCTGATGGACGCTTTCCCGGCTGTGTTGAAAAAGGTGCCGAACGCCAGGCTGATTGTCGCTGGGAGCGAATCATCACACCAAACCGAGATATTGGGAATCGATACGCGAGTCCCTGTGCCCCGGCTCGGGCGTCGAGTTCCGCGGATACGTTTCGGAAGATGATATTCCTGAACTCTTCCGGACATCCTCGGTCGTGGTCATGCCCTACGACTCCGCAACCGGGTCCAGCGGCCCCGCTCATCAGGCGTGCGACTACGGGGTTCCAATCGTGTGCGCAGACATCGCAGATTTTCGTGATATGGCTGCGGACGAGGACATGGCCATCGATTTCTACAAAGTCGGGGATCCGGTGGATCTCGCCGACAAACTGGTCGCCATATTGCAATCTCCGGAGCAGCAGCGGCAAATGTCGGAGCACAATTTTTCGGCAGCGATGCAGATGACCATGAGCAGCGTCGTGCGCAACTATCTTCGCTGGTTCGAGCTTAAGAGGTGCAAGAAGGCTATCGGTCCCGCATCACTATTCTCAGAGTGGCGCAGCTTTTGGCGGAGAAATGTATTTCCGTCTACTGATGAGCTTTCCGCAGTCCGAACGTCACGCTCAAACCTCTTGGCCAAACGGGAGGACATCGACAACAGGCGCGAAGCGAGCCCGACTCAAAAATCGTCGGCGAGTTGAAGAGTTTTATGATGAATGCGGCAAACAATAAAAGGCAAATCTATAAAGTGGCGCGCCCCGTTTTTCTTTTGAGAATTACACGGCGCTCTTTTCAGTGACCGCTTGCGCGGGAGCGAGCGTCGCCCGCCCATCGGATTGCTCCGCATGCAACTTCGCCGCCTCGACGTCGTGATGAGCTGCCTGCTGGCTATGCCCATGAGCCAGGTAAGCGTGGTGTGCTGCTTTTTCGCGCTCTTCGGCCTGATTGTATTTCGCTGCCTCGTTGAAGTGGTAGGCTGCTTTCTCATGGTTCCGAGCAGCGTGGTGGTAATGCTCCCAAGTCTTCGACATGTATTTCTCCTTCGGTCAGGTAGTGGTACGGCTAGAATGCGGCACTGGAAAGAGGAAGCGAAAGGAGCGCCTCCCGCGACGTAACCCTGTGAGGTCAATCAATACTTCATCGTCCGCTCAGAAGCTCATGAGCGGGACCGCTAACCTCGCAACCATGAGCAAGTGGATCAGCGTTCTCCCGATATGCAGACTGAACCGCAGAAAACTATTCAATTTTCGCTTCGCGGCTATTTTCCTCTGATCATTTTCGTTTGATCATCTTCGTTTGATCATCCATCCAATAACCGCCCCCGCGGTGAAGCCCACGGCAAATGTGCTCGCCAACGTGAGCGCCGGATGTCGTTGGATGCGCCGAGTCGTGTCCTGCAGGAATTCTTCGGCAGCATCGCCGCCTTGTTTTGCGACCCGTCTCGCCGCTCCAACTCCATCGTTGATCGCACCGGCAACCGCACTGGTGGCACGGGAAGCCTGGTGAGCCGATTCAGCGATCTGATCTGCCGTTCTTTCCAATACCGTTTGTGACATAGTCCCTCCGTCGTAGTTTGCCCCGCCAAACGTCAATCCGCCTTGCTTCGGGCGTGGATTACATGCAGCACGATTGCATCGAGCTTGAAAAGTAGTGCGATGCGGTCGTGAGGGCCTGAATGGCCCAGTTCCTGCCGCTAGCCCATGACCGCGCTCGCACTTACCTTACTAGAAGCACAGTACGCGTTGCTGGTCCGGGTGACTGTATCTTTCTATACATCTCCCGAAATGAAACTGAGCCATACTTTCATTACTAGATTGGGAGAGGCTGTGCCGCAATGACTCCGAATGCTCCGCTCACTGCTCACAAGGTTTTACTGGTCGATGACGACGACGCCGTGCGCGGCATGATGACGACGGTACTGGAACGCAAGGGTTTTGCAGTGGTCACCGCCCCCAATGTCACAGAAGCTCTGAAACATATTGCCGGCGAGAACTTCGATGTGCTCATCACCGACCTGCACATGCCGAACCCTGGGGACGGCTTCACGGTGATTACAGCGATGCGCCACTCCCAGCCCAACGCTCTCACGCTGCTGGTCAGCGGTTATCCCGACGTGGAGGGTGCCATGGCCGCGATCCTTCTGGCGGCGGACGAAATCATGGTGAAGCCCTTCGACGTTGGGAAACTTGCCGACCTCATCCGCGAGAGAATGTTGAACCGCAAGCCCGCCGCCCGGCTGGAAAAAGAGAGAGTGGGCACGATACTGGGGCGCTCCATCGACAGCGTTGTCGAGAACTGGTTAACGCGGGCGAAGCAGAGCCGAGAACTCAACCACGTTCCACTGAGCGACGACGAGCGTACTGGACATCTTCCCAGACTCGTCGAGGACCTGATTGTCCGCCTGGGCAAACCCAGCGCCACTACAAAGGACAGCGACGCTGTCTTTTCCGCCGCTGCCCTGGCGCATGGCAAGCTGCGACATCAACAAGGCTACACGCCGGCAATGCTGGTGCACGAATCACGGATCCTGCAGGTGACCCTATTCGGCACTTTGCAGAGCAATCTGCGCTTTCTTGATTTCAGCCGGGTCTTACCGGACGTCATGACGATCGCGGACGAAGTGGATGCGCAGCTGACTCAGTCAATGGATAGCTATATGGACGCGATGCAAACGCCCGCAGCAGCCTAGTCGGGCTGATCATTCGCGAACGATCGCTGAACGATCATTCGCGAAGACGCATGGCGTCAGGCAGCGAACTTTGCGTGGCGGGCGCGTCTACTGCGCGGGCGCAGCATTCTTAGACGGGTCAGCGCGCCAGACGTAAAGGTATTTCTCGTCGCTAGACGTCACGACGGCAATATTTTTCTCACGCGTTACCCGGTTCAAAGCCGAGCGAAGGTTCTGCATCTTCTCGCCGTTCAAACCCCTCAGCGGAATCTTCACCGCTTGCTGCTCTTTTAGCTTTGAGAGGTCAGCCAGAATGTCCGCCACCGCCTTGCGATGCTTTCCCTTACGGCCTTGCGGAACATCGCTTCGATTCACTGCTGCATAGTGAGTGTCGTTTGTGTTTCCGTTACGCCCCATAGTGGGCCCCCAACTGTGCGCTAGCGTACACCGGAAATCGTACGTCAAAGAATCGTATCCTGCAACTGAAAATCTATGCCAGATCGAGCGAATCGTATCCTGGCCCCCCGACCCTACGCTAACCCTAATATTGTCAGCGAGATACTGAGCGTGCGTCGAGATAAGACCTGCTAAGAGTTCACCCGTACAACGCGAAACTCGCTACCGTAGTGTCATATGTGGTTGCCCCGAAAGCCTCGAGAGAGAGAGGCGTCAATGTTTTTGCAATCGCCCTCGGGCTTCTAGTGAAAGAGAAAATAAACATGGCCAAAAGAGCTGTGGTTAGCAATGTGAGGGACTTCGACCCGAACACATTCCTCGCGACGATCGGCGAAGGTAGAAAGATACTTGCGATCCCAAAAAAGCAAACGATCTTCACTCAAGGAGACAAGGCCGACGCGGTCTTTTATGTGCAGAAAGGTAAAGTGCGCCTCACCGTAGTTTCCAAGGCCGGAAAGGAAGCGACCATCGGCATTGTGAACGAGAGCAACTTCTTCGGCGAAGGTTCGCTGGCCGGACAGCTGTTGCGCATGGGATCTGCAGAATCCCTGACGGATTGTGAAATTCTTCGAGTGGAAAAGAGGGCGATGCTGAGCGCGCTCCACCGCGAGCACGCGTTCTCCGATCTTTTTGTAGCCTACCTGCTGGCGCGTAACATCCGCTACGAAGAAGATCTAGTCGACCAGCTCTTCAACTCCAGCGAAAAGAGACTGGCGCGCATTCTGCTGCTGCTGGCTCACTTCGGCAAGGAAGGCATTCCCGAAACCGTAGTCCCGAAGATCAGTCAGGAGACCCTCGCCGAGATGATCGGCACAACGCGCTCGCGAGTCAGCTTCTTCATGAACCGTTTCAGGAAATTGGGATTCATCCACTACAACGGTGGTCTCAAGGTGCACAGTTCGCTGCTCAATGTCGTTCTCCACGATTAACAGTTCTCCCGTTCACAATCGCCGGTGGTGAGCAATTGTGAACAGCCTTCGAGTCATTCGGCCTGACATGATTGTCCAGCATGATGGTTCAGTCGGAGTCGAAGCATGCCCCCCTCGGTTTATCCGGAAGCCGCAAACGCAGTCGTTCTCTGCATTGACGACAACCAGGATATGCTGGACTGCGAGAGGGCGTTTCTCGAAAGCTTTGGTTACACCGTTCTGACCGCTCCCAGCGGTGATCGGGGACTCGAGCTGGCTTCCATGTATTCCGTCGGAGTGGTCGTGCTTGATTCCTTCATGGCGACCACGAACGGGCATGAGGTCGCTCTTGAACTGAGGCGGCTTCGGCCGCAAGCGCCCATCATTCTGCTAACCGAAGGAGCGGGTGTTCCGGACCGGACGTTGAGTCTGGTCGACGCCCTTGTTGCCAGGGATAGCTTGTCCAGCCAGTTGTTACCCACGATCGTGCACTTGTGCGGACGCGGACAGCAACCTCCACCCTCCTATAACGCTTAAGGGTGGGGCATTCCTGGTGGTTTCAGAAATCGATCCGCGCGACCCACCAGGTTTGCGATCGGCAGATGCAGCGTTCGGATCTCCGGATCATTTCCGCTCGTCACGCGGACTGCTACGCAGTCCCCGTCATCAAACGGATCGGAAACAATCTCAAAGTGCTCGCCGTACATGTTGATATGCATCGACGCAGCGAAGCCGAGTTTCCTGATCTTGTCGCAACTATCGGAGGGGACGGGGATGTCATGAGCGCTGTCATCTGTAGTGTTCACCTTGTTCCGCCGTTTCTCAATCACCCGTGTGCGGTCTGGGATCGCCTTTGCTGGCCGGGGATGCGTTACCTTCACTCTCCGACAGCTTTTTCAACGCGGCCGATCAAGCCTTGAACCTTGCCGGCATTCTTCTCCGCTGTGCCGGAAACTTCCAGGTCGGGGTCGTTCGTGGTTTTCCCAACCGCCTCTTTTATCTTTCCTTTTACTTCGTGAAGCTTGCCTTCAGCCTGGTCCTGCGTACTTGGCTTCATCATTGGTTCCTCTCTGGTGTTCAGCTCTCAGGCGCCGTTAGGCGACTCGCTTTGTTTCAACAATTGTTGGCACCTGCACCAGTTCCTCAAATAAGGACCGGTAGTGAATCATTGCTGTTCTGAGGTCCTCGGTGGTTGCTGCTTCTTTTCCAGCACGGAGCGCAATCTCGTGGGCGGAACGGTAGTTTTCCACCACTCGAGGATGGTCGACGGAAATGTCTGCAGCACGCTGATCGAAGTCAGCCACCGGATACCCGCGAGCCTTCATCACTGAGGAAACCAGATCGTCGGCTTCGGCGACCGCTCCCTTGGGGGAGTCGACAAAGCGGGACTGCACGGCCTGCCACTCTTTCGAATAGCGTTCGCGTTCCATCACATCCAGATCTCGAATGTTGAGTTTGTCAATCCGCTTCTCGCGATCCGCCAGTTTGGCTTCTGCTTTGGAACTTGACCCGTGCGCCAGGACCGCGCGGTCATATTCGGGCCCGAACTTCTGCCGCAGGCCCGCCGTCGTGCTTCTGCGTTTTCGCACGTACATCCAGGCGATCACTGCGATGATCACAACTAGAACGACTGCCACAGCAATCAGCCTCGGGTCCGTCCAGTTCAAGTTCATCGAAACCTCCACAATACCGAGTTTGTTCGCGAAATCTACTTTGTCGTGAAACTCTGTTCAGTTGAGTATCCAGCTTCCCACTTTGGAATGCTGATCACTATTGACCGCCTTGCGAGTGATTGTTGCGGCCCACATATTGCAGGAATACTGTGATCGGCATCGGTTAGGGTGAGAGAGATCACCTGCAAAGCGGTGCTAGCCTCAGGCGCCGCCATTCGTGAGAACCACCTTAAGGGCGCCTTCTTGTGCCGCGTTTCCAAACGTGTCATACGCTTTTATGATGTCGTTCATAGCAAAGCGGTGAGTCACGAGCTTGCTCGGCTGTAACTTGCCAGCGCGCACTACCTTGAGCAGCATCGGTGTGGTGACCGTATCCACCAGACGCGTGGTCAGCGAGATGTTGCGGTCCCAGAGTTTTTCCATGTGCAGTTCGACCGGCTTGCCGTGGACGCCCACGTTGGCAATGCGTCCGCCGGCCGCGACAATAGCCTGGCAGATCTCGAAGGTAGCTGGCAGGCCGACTGCTTCGATGGCCACATCGACACCGGCCCCCTCGGTCAACTCCATCACCTGATGAGCAGCATGCCCGTCTGCGCTGTTGATCAGATTGGTTGCGCCGAACTTCCTAGCAACCGCGAGGCGCTTGTCGTCCAGGTCGATCATGAAGATTGCCGCCGGTGAATAGAATTGCGCCGTGAGCAGCACGGCGAGCCCGACTGGCCCCGCGCCCACGATGGCAACCGTGTCTCCAGGCTTCACCTGCCCATTCAGGACGCCACACTCAAACCCAGTCGGCAGGATGTCGCTCAGCATGACCATCGCTTCTTCATCCGCGCCTGCCGGAAAATGGTAGAGACTTCCGTCGGCCTGGGGGATTCGCACATACTGAGCCTGGGTTCCGTCTATGGTGTAGCCCAGAATCCAGCCGCCATGCCGGCAGTGGGAATACATGCTTCGTTTACAGAAGTCGCACTTCAAGCAGGCAGTCACACACGAGATGATGACCTTGTCCCCAACGTGAAACTCGGAGACGCCAGCTCCAACCTCCTCGACAATGCCGATGCCCTCATGTCCGAGAATCCGTCCATCGATCACTGCGGGAAGATCTCCTTTCAAAATGTGCAGATCAGTGCCGCAAATCGTCGATGTCGTAACGCGCACGATGGCGTCGCCAGGATTTTGGATGGCCGGGCGCGGCTTGTTCTCCCAGGCAAACTTGCCCGGACCGTGATAGACCAGCGCTTTAATGCTGGCGCTGCCCAGGGTTACGGCAGTTGTAACGGGACGTTCGAGTTCAGCGGTCGTCATAGGTAGGTCTCCTCTGAAATTTCTGTAATTCCGGGAATTTGAGCCTGACTAGTTTGAACCTAAGCTTTGAACCTAACAACGACGCTGCCGCTCTTCTGAGCAAGAGTGATCACTCTCGACAGCTTCCCTGCAAACCAAGCCGCATGAAACGCTTCGGTGCAAACGCTCAACGCGCATCGCGCCTTCAGCACGCCACAAAGGAACGCAGTCGCATCGAGTCCCATTTGGGGAAAGAAAAGTGAGATCGAAGACGAAGACTTCGCTGTCACCGGTGAAAAGTGTGCAGAATTGAACAGCAGTAGCATCCCGCGTTGCGGTACTTTCTTATTTTTCGACCAGACTTCAATGACGGCTGCCGAACACAACTCTCGTGCTGTTCGACTCCGGCTGTCGATCGTATTTCTTTTTGTCGCCGTTGCCGTCGCTCCCGGCCAGAGCACTCCGCCGGCCGCGGCTAAGAGCGCTCCATCCGCGCCTCCACCCGCGGCCAGTGCGCCCTCCCCCGATGTACCCGAGACTGCATCCAAAAATGCTTCCAAATATGTGGGAGCCGAGACCTGCAAGACGTGTCACGAAGAAATCTACAACGCCTGGGAAAAGACGCCGCACTGGAAGACCACACTGAACACAAAGGGTGGCCCGTCAAAACAAGGCTGTGAGGGTTGCCATGGCCCCGGAGCCGACCATGTTGCCGGTGGCGGCGACGTAACCAAGATATTCAATCCCGCGAAGCACTCGGCCAAAGAGGTTGACGCCAAGTGCCTGACCTGTCACGCGGGAGCGCACCCGAACTTTGACCGCTCGCCCCACGCCAAGGCGAACGTCAGCTGTATCAGCTGCCACAGCGCTCATCAGAGCAAGGAAGAAGAAAATCTGCTGAAGGTGGCGCAGCCTGCGCTCTGCTTCCAGTGCCACTCCGACACTAAGCCGGCGTTCAATATGCCGTTCCACCACAAGGTGAACGAAGGCTTGATCGTGTGCAGCGATTGCCACGACGTGCACGGCACCTTCGGAGCCAACAACCTGAAGTCCACGGCCGACCAGAACGCGATCTGCACCAAGTGCCACACCGAGACGCGCGGGCCGTTCGTCTATGAACATGTCGCGGTCAAGGCCGAGGGCTGTTTGGGATGCCACACTCCGCACGGTTCCCAGAACGCCCGCCTGCTGAACATGCCGGCCATCGCCCCGCTCTGCAACCAGTGCCACAGCGGCGTAGCTAACAACACGGTTCACGGAATGGGGGCGGGGTCGTCGGAAACCATAACTTGTACGAACTGCCATACCTATATTCATGGCTCGAACATGAATGCGGCGTTCCTCAGGTAGTAGTCATGGGTGGCAACGCGCCTGGAGAACTGCGAGCGCGGGCGTGTTTCGATTGCGCGTAGGGATTCAAGAATCTCGACGAGCAATGTTTTCAAGTGAGGGTTTCAATGATGAACCCAGGAATGATGAACCCAGGATGGATTTCCCGGCGGTTGAGTGAAAAGCATTCGCTTGCAGTGGCCCGATGCATTATCGGGGGCATGGCCGCAGCCATTTTGGGTTTGACAGCGGGCACTGCCGCCGCGCAGGTTCCGATATTTGTGTCTCACCAGACCGCTCCGGAGGGCTACACGCTTCATGAGTCTATCGATCTGGGCGGACGTGTGGCCAATGTCGACGGCAGCGGTGCCATGTACGACACTCTGGTCAACCTGCAGTCCGGTGCGCGCATAATGGGCGAGACCTTTGAGCTGCGCGCGCTGCCGCAGACGAAGTACACCCTCGTCGATCACTTGAAAGCTTTTGCCAGCGGACTCGGCGGCGATCCCAACGACATTGCCAAGCTGGACTTTTCCAAGGGCAAGCTCTACGACTTCTCCGGCTTGTTCCGCCGTGACCAACAGTACTTCGACTACAACCTGCTGGGCAATCCGAACCTTCCACCCGGCCAGTCGATTCCAATCGGTCCCGCCGCGGCGCCAACGGGTTCCTACGCGTGGCCGCAGGTGACGCAGTCGCCGTTTATGTTCAACACGGTGCGCCGCATGTTGGACACCAAACTTACACTGCTTCCGCTGTCGAAGGTGACCTTCCGCGTCGGCTACTCGCAGAATGTTTTCCAGGGTCCGAGCCTGTCGCCCAGCGGTTATCAGGTTGCCGGCGCCTACGACCTGCTGCTCCAGGAGTACCAGCGCAACAGCACGGATGACTGGACGGGATCGGTCGAGTGGAAGCCCGTATCGCGAACCCAGTTCACCTATGAAGAGCAGGTCACTCACTACAAGGGCGATTCCTATTTCAACATGGCGCCACAGTATTTCAACCTGCAGGAAGCGAACGGATACAGGGTCGCAGTGCTCCAGAACTACGACAATCCGATCAACCAGCCGGTCGGCATCACCTGCAACGCCGGCGTTGGACCCTCCCCAATCTCCCCGGCGCAGACTCCGAACGGTCTACCCATCGTCGATCCGGCGTGTAATGTGATTACCAGCTATTCGCGTTCCCAGCCAACCCGCGAAATCTTCCCCACCGAAATCTTCCGGTTACAAAGCTCCAGCATCAAGAACGTTACGATGAACGGCAACGTTCGCTACACCTACGCGAACACGAACCTGCCGAACTACTACGACGACTTCCAGGGTCTGGCGGGAACCAGCCGCGAAATTACTTATGCCGGCAACGCCCGCGCCAAGCGGGAAGCGATCGCCACCGACTACGGCGTCACTTGGCAGGTGCTGAAGAAGCTCAGCATCTCGGAGCAAATCGACTACTCGAATGTGCACCAGCCGGGAGTTGCCAACATTACGAGTCTAACCACCGTGACTTCCGCAACCCCGAACATCAATAGCACGGCGTTAACCACCACGGTGATCAACATTCCGATCAACCCGGCCACGGGCAAGCCAACTTCTAGTTTTGAAGGCAGTCCGAGTGTCGCTACGCCACTGTTTGATTTCTTCGGCCAGAAGTTCATCACGAACAACCTCACGGCGGCGTACGACCTTACGGATCGCACCACGTTCACGCTAACCTATCACTACCAGCAGCACACCATCGGCGAAGGTGCCGCAAACACCACGGGATACCTGTCCGGCATCTCCAACTTCGCCATCTACGAAGACGGCGGTACCTTCGGCGTCAATGTGCAGCCGGCGAACAACTGGAACATCAACGGTTCGGTCGAGCTTCTGTACGCCGACAATGTTCTCACCCCCGTCGCGCCCCGCCAGCTTCAGCATTACAGAATTCACACCACTTACCGGCCGAGGACCTGGGCGACATTCTCCGGCGCGTACAATGACCTCGAGCGCCACAACAATACGAACAATACAGGCATAGCGTCGGTTGATGGCCCGCTCCAGCATGTCGATCATAGCCGCATCGTGAGTTTGAACGCCGACTTGATGCCGAACGAGCACTACGGGTTCGACATCGGCTATGCCTACAGCGACGTGTACACGGCGACCAACATCTGCTTCCTGGGCACTGCCTCAAGCCCCACCATACCGGGCGCCGCGACGCCCACCGGCACGGCTTGCCCGTCTCCGACTCCCCGCGTGCCGGGGTCTCCTTATACGTTTGGTCCGGCTAGGGACTTCATGAACGCTCCAACGCAGTACGCGTCCGTGGCCGTGGCTCTTTCGCCGATTGTCAAATTCCACGCCAACATCGGCTACCGAATCAGCTCGGTCAACGGCAGCCGCTTTTTCAACGATCCGCGCGATGTGAACGGATCGCTGGTCTCTACCTACCAGTCGCCTTTTGTGAATCTCTCTTATGCGATGCGAAAGAATCTGATCTGGAAGGGCGAGTATAACTATTTCGGCTATGGCGAGGGTGGTCCTTCCGGGGCACAGTATTGCAATCCCTCCAGCACACTCCCGACGCTGACTATGCCGGCTCCGGTCGTGCCCTGCAGCACGCTGCCAAACACTGCGATGAACGGTCCGGCCTACGGGTTCACCGCTCCCCGGAACTTCCATGCAAACAACCTAACCGTTGGAGTGCACTTCGAGTTCTAAACAACATCCGTTGGCCTACTCACGGTGTGGCCGAGAAGATCCCCGACAGCAATTTCTTCAATCCTGCGCTCTCTGCCGGCGCTCGCAACTTCCATTGGCGTCCAGCCACTCTAAGAGCGTGGTCACGCTGGCCCGCGCCAGGGCGATTGAACAATCCGCGGCCCCGTAATACACATTGATGGTGTCGCCGTCGGCGTCCATCGTGTATCCGCAGGGGAACACCACATCGTCAACGTCACCGTGGCGCTCGTAATCCGCTTCCGGTCCAAAAATCCAGGAATCTCCTCGCAGCAAACATTTCTCCGGATTCTCCAGGTCGAACAGGGCCAAGCCCAAACGATAAAGACAGCCTGAAGGCGTGTGCCGCACTCCGTGATAAAACACGAGCCATCCTCTGGAAGTCTCGATGGGCGGCGGCGATAATCCAATCTTATTGGCGTCCCACCATGCTCCGCGGCGGGCTTCGAGCATGAGCCGGTGCCTGCCCCAGTAGCGCAAGTCGGGCGAGTAAGAAATCCACATGTGCGAACCGAGTTTCGTCATGGGTCGATGAATCAGCGCCCAGCAGCCGTCAATTCTCCGGGGCAGAAGCGCGGAATCCTTGTCATCGGGCGACATGATTACGCCGTATCGCTCGAAAGTTCGAAAGTCTTTGGTGACCGCTAGAGACACACCGGGGCCGCCGCGCGAATAGGACGTGTACGTGACCACGTATTGCTGCAACTCGGGCACAAAAGTGATGCGAGGATCCTCGATCCCCCATATCTCCTCCGGATGCTGCGGGCTTGGCATGAGTGTTGGTTCAGGATCGATTTGCCATCCGTCTACGCCGTTTCGAGAACGCGCAGCGCACAAGTGCGACAACCCACGGCGTTCCTCCACGCGGCACAGCAACAGAGTGGTTCCATCCGCGAGCAACGTCGCACCGGCATTGAACACACTGTTAATGGGGTATGGCCAGTCCTTGCTGGAGAGAATTGGGTTGGCAGTATGCCGATGAAGAAGTGGCTCGAAGCGAGTGCTCAGAAGTGTCATAGGTTTTTGTACGGGCATGGTCATGATGGGATGTCCAGTGTTTCAGATTGTTGCAGCGAGCGCATTTCGAGCAGCGCCATCAAGAACGACAGTGTCGATTCCGCACCCTGGTTCTCGTTGGCGCGGTCGGGATGGAGGCCGTCGCGGCAGCCGCCTGTAACAAAGTCATAAAGAGGAATCTGGAGATCGTTGTCGCCGAGGAACCAGTTAAAGGCCGACCAGGCTTCCCTTCGCCAACGACTCTCTCCAGTGACGCGGTAGGCTTGCAGACACGCAGATACCGCGCCCGCTGCTTCGAGCGGCTGTTGATCGAACCGGGCCGGTTCACCGCCCTGGCGATAAAAGCCCTGCGAGCCGATCGGGACAAAGTGACCATTCGTCGGGCAGAGCTGGGTTTGGGCAAGCCATTCGAGCGATTCCAGGCCAGCAGAAATCATGCGCTCATCCCCGCAGGCCGAACCCGCCAGCAGCATGGCCTGTGGCAGCCGGGCGTTCCCGTAGGCGACCACGTTCTCAAACCACTTCCATTCCGGACGCCGGATCGCCTCATACATGTCGAGCAATCTTCGCGCCAGGGCGAATCGTACGCGCTGGGCATCCCGGTCTCCTGGATACGAATGGAGATACGCCTGAATTCCGAGCAAGCTATAAGCGCAAGCGCGGGGACTGTAGAACTCGATTGCCACCGGCAGAGAGAACTCGAACAGGCGGCCTGCCGCACCCCGCAAGCCATGATTTGCAGAATGGGCTAACACCGTACCCAGCGCCCACAACGCGCGCCCATGAGAATCTTCTGATCCCTCTTCCTCCAGCCAGCGGCGGTCGTAGCCAAGGAAGTTTCGGAATCTTTTCTTCTGGGGATTAAAGGCGTGTTCGAGGAATGCCATATATCGGACCGTCCGATCCGGGCTGGCTGGTTCGACCTTTTCAATACCGCCCGCGCCTGGCTGGTCCATACTCGATTGTTCCAACATCACGGCAAAAATGAGGGCGCGCGCATTATCGTCGATGGAATACCCCTCGGCTCGATTCGGGACGGCAAAGATGGCGTGCTGCAATATCCCGGTATCGTCGGTTAACGCATCCAGATGATTGAGCTTCACTTCGGGAATCTGGTTCAAGATCTTCCGGCTGGCTCGAGCCGAGAATTGAACCCGGGGTGTTTCCATGCGATCGCTCCGCACTCGTGAAAAGCTTTCCATGTAACCTTGAGCCACTTTTTTCCACACCATGTCGCGCGCGAACAAATAAGCACGTTTTCGCATGGCATGGCGCATTGCGGGCGTATCCAGCAGCTCGATGGTCTTCTGCGCGATCGCGCCCGGATTCTGGAACGGTACCAGTGCGCCACGACGGTCGTCTAACAATTCAATCGCGTGCCAATACGGAGTCGAAACAATGGCTTTGCCTGCACCTAATGCATAGGCGAGCGTTCCAGAAACGACTTGAGCCTCATGGCGATAGGGAGTGATATAAATGTCCGCGGCGCCGATGAACTGAACCATCTCCTCGGGACTGACAAAGCGATCGTGAAAGATCACATTTGATTCCACTCTTACTTCCTTCGCTAATGCTTGCAGGTATTCTCGATACCGATCGCCCTCGCGGCGCAGGATATGCGGGTGGGTCGCGCCCGCCACGATGTAAACCACATTCGAATGTTTCGCCAGAATGTCCGGCAGCGCCTGAATTACGTTTTCAATTCCTTTGTTGGGCGAGAGCAGGCCAAAGGTCAGAAGGACCGCCTTCCCCTCCACGCCGAAGCGGTCCTTAAAGAAATTTGGATCCAGAAATGGCAGGTCAGGAACGCCATGAGGCACGATGTCGATCTTGCCGCCCGGGACCTTGAAAATCTCCTGCAGGAACTGGAATGAGAGTTGGCTCATGACAATCAGGCGATCCGAAAGCTCCGCGATTTGTTCCATGACCATCAACTGATCCGGGTCTGGCTCGCGTAGGACGGTGTGTAGCGTGGTTACCACGGGCATCTTCAAAGCCCGCAACAAATGCAAAATATGGCTTCCGGCAGGACCGCCAAAAATTCCATACTCGTGCTGCAGGCAAACCATGTCGATGTTGTTGAAGTTCAGGAACCGGGCGGCCTCCTCGTAGGAAGAGGCGTCGTTCTGTGCCAGGGTCCATCGCACCGGGGCGGGGTAATCGTAGCCCTGTTCGGTGTCGTTTACCGGCAATGCCAGCAATCGAGCAGTCCCATACTCCGCCGATATAGCGTTGCAAAGATCGGTCGTAAACGTGGAAATACCGCATTGCCGTGGAAGATAGTTCCCAATCACGGCAATTCGACTCGGTAGCGATGCCGTCGGCTTCGATCGCAACAGTGATCGACCCGCGGTAGCCCCGGCTTGCGCCAATGGACGTGGCCCGACGAGCTCTAGGGCCCCTTGAGAAAACACTGGTTTCGGCAGCGACATTTGTCCTCAAATTTGTGAAAGCTGTGAAGGCGAAGAGAGGCCCATGGGCCGCAAGCGATCACCTGAGCCAGATTGGATCCGTCTCGTACCAGTATTCAATGAGACTGCCCTCGAATACTGATCACAATTGACCGCATCGCTGCGGCGATGCTTCGAGGCACTCTGAGGGGCCGCCGTGACCAGTTCGCAACTTTTGCTCACCACTACGGCAGTATTCGCTGGTGCGAACGCGCGCCCCGGCCGGATCAATTGGGGATTTCCCTAGGTGTGCACCTATCGTGTCAAGCGTACTTTGCTTTCAGATAGGCGGCGAGCGAGGTATCGTTTATGGCAGATTCGGCAGAGCGTAAAGCGTCAACTGTCTGACCGTCGAGCGTCTGACCGATGACCAGAGAGGGCTGTGCGCATAGTGCCGCCGGATACGAATTTTCGGAACAACTGGGTTTCATGGAGGCACCATGTCAATCGCAAAGATCGGAACCCTGCAAAGCCGCCGTCTTTACTCAATAGCCATTCTCGCGTTAACTCTACTATCCACAGGGCTTGCCTCCGCGCAAGAGCATAAATCGGGCCACTGGGGATACGACGGAGACCAGGGTCCGAGCCACTGGGGCGACCTGAGCCCCGAATTTCAATCCTGTAAAACTGGACACCACCAGTCCCCCGTCGATATTCGCAATCCGCAGAAAGCCGACTTGCCACCCATTCGCTTCGACTACAAGCCTTCCCCGTTGCACATCATCGACAACGGCCATACGATCATGATCAATTACGCTCCGGGTAGCTCGATTCGCGTGGGGGACAAAGAATACGCTCTGAAACAATTCCATTTTCACCGGCCCAGCGAAGAAAAGATCAACGGCAGACTTTACGATATGGTGGCGCACCTGGTTCATGCCGACCAAGACGGAAACCTGGCCGTTGTAGCCGTCCTTCTCGAGAAAGGGGATAACAACCCTCTCATCCGTGAACTGTGGAGCGACTTGCCGAAGGAAAAGGAGAAGGAAGCAAGACTGGACACGATTACGATCGATGTTGCCGCCCTTCTGCCTGCTGACCGCGGTTACTACACATTCTCCGGTTCACTCACCACTCCTCCGTGTAGTGAGAACGTGACATGGTTCGTGCTGAAACATCCGGTGACGGTAACCGCCGACGAGATCGAGCAGTTTGCGAAGTTGTACCGGCACGATGCGCGCCCGACACAGCCTCTGTTTGACCGGGTGATACTCGAGAGTAAATAGAGCCGTTGCATCGATTTTTTTCGTCCAGTACCGCGCGGTTAGTTGATGGTTAGCCTCATGGCATGTCACGCCGGCACCACCGCATTAGGGATTTCCCCAGTTGTGAAGTATCGACTCACGCCTAGTTTTCCTTTCAGGTTGGCGGGGCAGCCCACACACCTGCCCAAAATCAGGTTTGGGGCGTTTCGCTTCCGGATCTCGCTATCCCCCGCACAAGGCGCTCTTGTCGCCAACCGCTTCGGGCATCACGATTTGGACATGACGAAAGGATATCTCCCATGAAACTCATGACAATTGCTGGATTCAGGACACCCGGCTTCATCGCTGCCGCTCTCCTATGCGCCTTTGCGCTGCCGGCACACGCGGGTGATGACAAAGCAGCGGACAAAGCAAAAGAGCAGAAAGAAATTCGGCAAATGGCACAGAAGGCACTTCAGAAGCTTTACAAGGCTCAACCGGCCGCTCAGTCAGCTGTGTCCCATGGTGCCGGGTATGCCGTCTTCAGCAACACGGGAGTGAAGATCTTGTTCGCGGGTTCTGGGAAAGGCGAAGGCATCGCTGTTGATAACCAGACGAAGAACGAAGTCTTCATGAAGATGGTCGAGCTGCAGGCGGGGCTCGGATTTGGGGTGAAGAAGTTCAGCGTTATCTTCGTCTTTGACAACGACAAGGCTCTGAACAGCTTCATCAACTCAGGCTGGGAGTTCGGAGGACAGGCAAGCGCCGCGGCCACAACCGGAACGAAGGGCGGCTCCATGGCGGGGGCGGCTTCGGTCTCGGATGGTGTCTGGATGTATCAAATGACAGATAAAGGTCTCGCCGCTGAAATTACCATCAAAGGCACCAAGTACTACAAGGACGGCGATCTGAACTGAGCCCTTTAGGGATTTCCCTAGTTGTCCAAACATCGCAGCAGACCTAAGTTGGACCACACTTTGGGCGTCACGCACCGACTATTGACTGGGTAAGTTTCTTGATTGGATGCCGCGATGGACTGTTCCGTAGCCAGCTTAGCTCGAAGTAACTCGGTATGCGCTCGGGAAGCGAGAAGTGTCATGCCAGATTATCTTGATGAACTCGACGAAATCATCGCGGCCGCATCACTCTGCCCCGTGTGTGACGCTTTGGTGCTTGCGTACCACTCAAGGTACTTGAACCGTCACGATTCCGGCCCGTGGGAGTTTATGTGCCGGCTATGTGGCACCGATTTTATCGTGCCCGAAAGTGAACTAGCTTTTCAATCCATGCCCATGGAATGGCTCTCGGCGAAGGTTTGCGCTGCGTAAAATCAGGCTTTGGTGGTGCGGCCTCCAACATGGGTCGGGAGGCTATCTTTCGCTGGATTTGGGTGGTGTAACAGGGCGCCCAAACTAAGGCGGTATAAAACAGGCGTCCAATGTCGAAATTGATTTCTGTCCTCCTCTTGCTGTCCTCCCTCGCGTTAGCACAGTCGTCTTCAGATCAATCACTTTCAGTCCACCATCTCACTAATGTGAAATCCTCCCTCAGACCCGCACAGATACTCGAGGCCGAAAGTATCTATCACAGCGCGTGCTGGGAAGTGCAACGCGAATTTCACAAAGATGCCAGTCAACCCTGCCCGCACGTTACAGTCATCGTTGGGACTGAGCGAAATGAAATTCACTCACGGCGAGCCCAGGACGGAGAGATATGGATGAAGAAGTGGGATCCAATCGTATTCGCGCGAGGAGTCGTCGTCCTCACATTCGGCCAGATGCTCACGCAAGAGGTGATCGTGCAACTCGGTAACCGGGCCCTTCAGCACAGCAGTGCCGCTACAGACGTCGCTAGACTCAAGTAAGTTCCTCATTCCCACCATCCGCTGTACAGGCGAGAAACAACTGCCGTGCCGCGAACGTGACGCCCGCCTCTACCAAAGAACGATGGTTCAAAGTCTGGTAACACCAAGACAGATCGCTGTTGATGACGTTGTAGCTCTAGGAGTGTTTGGACTGTCGATAAGATCCCGAAAGCCTGCGTCCAAAAAAGACCTAACTGTTTCAACGGACGCCGGCCTGGCGGCAGCGACAGTCAGAGCCTAACAGGCGACCGTCCAGTTTGTGTTGGCGGACGCACCAGGCTTAGGGATTTCCCTAGTTGTGGCAGACATGAGCCGGACCTAGGCTGGTTTCGAAGCAGCATTTGGCCGGGCGGAAACTTCCGTCTGAATTCAAGAACTGAGGGAAATGAGGGCGTCTATGCACAAGAACACGATTCGAGTATGTCTCATGGCAGTGTTCGTCCTGGCGTCGGTATTCGCTTTTGGCGGCGACAAAGCCGAAGTCAAAGGAATGATCACATCGCGGACCGGAGAAACATTGATTGTGGCTTCGTCCACAGGAAACGTTACCGTAGTACTCACCGATGATACAAAGGCAAAAGATGACAAAGGGCTCTTTGGTCTGGATAAGCAGCATTTGTCTGACGTAGTGCTTATTCCGGGACTCAAGGTAGAGGTTGAAGGAACGTCAGACGAGCAGGGCCGGATCGTAGCTAAGACTATCACCACCGACGGCGACGACCTGGAAACCGCCGAAATGATCCAGGCTGGTCTGCATCCCACCGCGCAGCAAGTCGCGGCCAACATGCAGGCGATCGAACAACACCAACAAACTCTTGCGGCGCACAACATGCAACTCGCCTCGAATAAGGAAAGCATTGAGGCCAACCAGCAGAATATCTCTGCTCACCAAGAGCAAATTGACAAAAACCTCAAGGATATCGAGGAGAACACGGATCGCTTCACCGCTCTGAGTGAATATGACGTCAAGGGGCAAGCGACCATTCAATTCGGTAGCGGAAGTGCGAAGGTCGCAGCGAATTACCAGGAAGAGCTCAAGAAGTTGGCGCAGACCGCTACCTCCTTGACTGGATACATCATTGAGGTGACGGGATATGCCGATGCGACCGGCAGCGCTGCGGTAAATACGAAACTGAGCGAGGACCGCGCCAAAGCGGTCATCAGCTACCTTATGCAGCAGGGTGGCGTGCCGGTACGC
Source organism: uncultured Acidobacteriota bacterium (assembly GCA_963758005.1). Classification (GTDB taxonomy): domain Bacteria; phylum Acidobacteriota; class Terriglobia; order Terriglobales; family Acidobacteriaceae; genus Sulfotelmatobacter. The sequence continues at coordinate 17,231 of CAVWTR010000009.1, read as the reverse complement.
CATATCGTGGCGCCGGGAGCGATGGGTGAATACGGGGCGACAGCTACCAACGAGACGAAGGCTGGCCGGGCCGAGAACCGTCGGGTGGAGGTCAAAGTCCTGGTGAACAAGGGGATCGCTGGCAGCTAAGGGAAACTGTCTCAGCACTCGGCAGCTAGCACACCCACGCGCTCCTTACGGAGCGCGTGGGCTGCGACCAGGCCGATTCTTAACAGCCTACGATTGTCCTGCAAGACCTCTGAACGTCACCCGCTGAGACCTTGGATTACTGCGCGACTCAGCTCTTCCAGGGGACTATTAGATCGATAAATTGACAGTCAATTCCTTTCCGCTTCTTGCCAAAAGGAGCACTTGCGACAATGTGCAAACTCAAGGTAAGAATCGTCTTTCTCTTGGCAATCGCGCTGGCAGCCGTGCACCTGGTTCAGGCCCAGCTGGTTCAGGCGCAGGAGGACTGCGGCGACGAATGCAGAATCAACACCAACCTCGCCATGGTGATAAATGTCCCAGCAAACACTTCCGCTCAGGCCGTAGGTACTGGCTGGGGTATTGCGAGTGGAATCGGATATAACTTCGATCGCCGCAATGCTCTCATCGGTGAGTTCATGTGGAACAGGGTCTATCCTTCAGGAGGAGCTCTCAAGCCGTTCGATACCGCGTTGCAATCGACCGATCTTCGCGGAAATACGGATTTCTATACTCTTACTGGTGAGTACCGGTTCGAGTTGCGCGGGCGGTTGCTCGGAGCCTATCTCATCGGTGGCGGCGGCTGGTATTTCCGCAATACTTGGCTCTCAACACCGGTTCCCTCGGGCACTGGCACCGTTTGCTCCCCGGCTTGGCGCTGGTGGGGATACGGCTGTACATCGGGAATCGTAAATCCCAACCAGCCCCCGGTAACCTCCAGCACAAACGCATTGGGCATGAATGGAGGAATAGGCTTCACCGTAAGAGTCGGCGATGCTCCTTATCGTGTCTACACGGAGGCTCGCTATCATTACGCTCCCACCAAGAACATCAGTACGCAATTCGTAAGCGTGTCTGTCGGAATCCGCTACTAGTGATGAACCCGTGGGTCTTGCAGACATGGTCACGCCTTCGCCCTGAAGAGAGCCATACGGATTGCGGCCTGGAGCTTTCATTCTGGAGCGACGGAATACCACAGCAGACGGGATACCACAACAATCGTGCGGCACCTGATAGGTGCGTTTCACTGGACCTTCCGCCTTCTCGTTTACCAATCGTCGCGAGTGGTGTGCCACGTCTTGTCTGGATCGTAAAGTTGCATTGTCGAAGCGACCTCTGACGTGTTCGGCCCTAGCTCCTTCTGGTAGACACGGCCGTCATAGCTGACAATGAAAGTCTGCACGCCTGTAACGCGGTAGTCGGCGGGCCAGGCAACGATGGCAAAGCCGCCAATCATTACGCCTTCGACGAAATAGTTCAGCCTTCCCAGCCGCGCGGCCGGTCCCTGCCCGTCCAAGAGCCTGAAGTAGTACCCGTGGAAGGGCCGTTTCTCGGCATATCCTTCCGCCAAGGCTTTCGCGACTTCCTCGCCCACAGGGCCTTCCCAAGTTCCGTCCGCCTTCTGCCACGCGAGCCCGTCGTGTTTCCCCGGAGTACTGATGATCCTCTGGGCGTACTGGTTCACTCCAGAGTTGTCATGAATCTGGGAAGCGTATTCCAACTGAGCCTCCACATAGCCGCGGCAGATGGTGATGGCGTCCAGTTCGTTCGCTCCGATTCGCCGCAACAGGATTTCGCGACGCCCAGCGTTCGTGTCGAAGCGCCACAGCCCGTTCTTCTTCACAATAGGGATTGGAAATGGCCATTGCTCAGTGCCAACGATGAGGACCGCGCGATTCGGATCTTTTGAGTCGACTCCTACTGAGTTCTTTTCGTGAGCTTTGGCAGCGAAGGCGATCGCGATTTTCTTGTCCTCGACTGGGTCGGCACTGGCTACAAAATCTGTGCCGGCAGGGCCGAATATATGCATAAGGGAGGGCACGTCGAATTGACCCGCTGCCGCAATGAGAGAGTTGGCCGCTTGCTCCGGGCTGTCAAATCCCTGTTGCGCGGTTGGTGAGGATTTCGCTGGCTCATTTTTCGATTGCGCCTGCCCTTGTGCTCGGCCGGGCAGAATGCAGGGGAGGGCGATGAGCAGTACACTTTGGCAGACAATCTTTGCGATGGAGTTCGGTTTCTTGAATCTCATATATCTGTCCTCACTCGTGGCCTCGCCTACCTTCGCCGGCCTCCGCCGCCGCCTCGTGAGCCACCGCCTCGCGAACCTCCCATGCTGGAAGAGCCGCGCTGGCTGCTGGTTCGGGCTGCACTTCCGCTCGTTCCCTTGGAGGCTCCACTGAAAGCACTTTTGTTCGATCCACTCGGTGTATTAGGAACTTGTCGATTGCCGACACGATCCGCTCCGCCGCCGCCTCGATCCGTAGTGCCCGCCTGTGGCCGGCCAGCCCCTCCTCTGTCGCCCGACTGTTGCCGGCCTCCCAAACCTCGATCCGGCGCGCTGTCGCGTTGCCGGTCACCCCGTTGGCCCTGATCTCGTTGACCCTGATTCTGCCGCGCATTCGCTTGACGGTCGCCGACAGAATCGCCGCGCGCTGTCCCTCCATATCTATTTGCGGTTGCGCGGTTCGAGTAGGGTGCGGCTCCACGATGTTGTGGATTGTGTTGCCAGTTTCCGCCACCCGTGCGTGTCGACGACCGGTTGTTGACATTCGTGCGGTTAGAATTGCTCACAAAGTTATTGTTGTTGTTGATTGTGATGTTATTGTTCCCGCCCCCACCCCACCCGCATCCATAACCCCAACCTCCGCCCCAGGCTGCTCCCATGGCCAATCCGATGCCAAACGAAATCGCCACCCCCGCGGCGTAATACCCCGGCGGGGGATAGGTGATTGGCGGGTACGGATAAACCGGCGGCCCGTACACTACGGTGGGGTTGTAGCTGGGAACGTAAATGACTTGCGGATTGGCCTGCTCGATCACGACGACCGACTTGCTTTCCACAACCTTCGTTTCCACTTTTTGCTGCTCAGTGGATTTCAAGTTGCCTGCGTCCTTCGCCTTCGCGCGCATACGCTGAACGGCATCCATGACGTCGGCCTGCTGCGCCAGAAACGCATTGCCCAAATCGGTGGTCCACTTCAAATTCTCGGCGAGCTGCTTCAACGCGTCGGGCAGCGGGGCCATTGCTTGAACGCTGGGGTCCCAGTCCTGCTTTTGGACGGCCTCAACAAGCGCCTTGTCCTTCAAGTCCTTGTGCTGCTGCAACCACTGCTGGAGCTGAATGATTTCCAGGGGATAGGTGGAGGCGGCAAGGACCTGCGCCAGAAGCGGGTCGGGGTATAGGGCGATGGGGGCAACCAGCGAATCCAGCTGATCGTTTGGGATTTTCGGGTCCGCCTGCTCTTGAGACGCAGCATCCTGCGTCGACGGCTGCGCATATATTACCGGGTCGCCCGTCACAAGGAGAGCTGAACAGAGTAACGCCAATAAGTCACGGACCCGGCATAGCCTCATTCTCGGGGGCTTCATGGCTTGCACCTTTTTTCCGCCCCTATCTCGCTCACCCTTGGCGGGTTGCATGCCGACTCCTTCAGTCAACAACCACAGGACAACACTCCGCATGTCACTGCCGTATTGGTGGCACTGACCATCATTTATCCTCCGCTGCAAGTGACATTAATCACGCGTTTGCGAAACCGCCTTGTGGAAGATTCAGTTTGCGAAGAATGTCGTAAGCTTTCGCGCGCGAAAGCGGCGCTTCTGAGATCAACTTTAGGTTTGAGTGGGGGGCGGAGCAACTAGGGAAACCCCTAACTGATAATCGGGTGCCCGCAGAGCGCTACTGATTCCTGGAAGGCAGGGCCTGAGTGTTTTCCCATGCCCTCACATCCCGGCGAGCTTCATCGAAGAGCCGCTCATAGTTACCCTTGCAGACTTTCTCGCGCGTTGCTGCGTCCAGCAGGTTCCAGAGCGGTCCATATTGGTAATAGACCCGAAGGTATTGCTGCTGATTTGATGGCGCGACCTCATCGGTGCCAAACAGGAAACGGTCCGGGTAACGATTGATCAGGTCGGCAGTAATGCGAGTCGCTTCCGGGCTGGAGACTACGTACTTGGCCACCTCGTCCCAGGAAATATCGAAGTAAATGTGACTGAATTGCGGATCCGCCAGAATTTCTGCCAATTGAGCGGCATGGTTCTTAATCGGCCGAACCACACGGCCCATGCCGGTATGCGCCCAGATGATGTTTGTGTCCGGGTGCCTCCTGAAAAGAGCCTTCATCTGGTTCAGGTACACGGGTTGCGAGCCCTCCTTGGCGAACGGTACATCCATGTCGCTGTGTAACAGCACGACCAGGCCTACGGTTTTCGCAAAGTCGAGAATACGGTCCAGTGCCGGGTTTTGCAGGCTGGCAACGTCGCCGGCCACCTTCGACGACACAAACTCCTTGTGAATCGTGAATTCTCCGATGCCCGAGAAGACTCCGGGAAAGGTCTGGAGCACCCGGCGAATATGATCAGCGGCATACATGTCAGCTGGATTGAAGCCAGTAATCATCGGGTCGAAGCGCGCCTGCTCGTCTTTCGAGAGTGAACGGTATGCCATCGCAATGTAGGCATCGGTGAACGAGTAGTAGTACAGCGGCGAATCGGTCTGCAGATAATATGTCGGCGCATAGTCGCCGGAATTCTGATACGACCACTCCTGCTGCAGAGGGATTCCGAATAGTGCGACACGACCGACTTTCGTGCCCATGATCTTCAGAAAGTCATGAATATCCGTGCCTTGCTGAATGTAATTGGTCAGGTGAAAGTGAACGTCGTTCAATTGCGGCTGCTCTGATGGGTATTGCTGTGCAGTTGCAACGTCGCACCAAAGCAACAAAGCAATCAGAAGACCACAAGCGAATTGCGCCATCGTTTGATGTTGAAACTTACCAGCGCTCGTCATTCGGTCCTCACTTCGTCGTCGTATTTCGATTCGGCGCTTGTCCGCTCAAAAAGCTAACTCGAGAGTGCTGGCAAAGACCGGTCCGGTTCCTCCGAGCGCGAAGGGAACAGAGGTGTAGCCCACCGGAGATTTGTACAGGTAAAGGAATTCATTGTTCCAGCGGATGACCTTATTGTGAAACGGGAAATAGTTGAGCCCGGCCCGAAAATCCCAAGGTTGGCCATACTTGCCGGTGATCAATGATCCTCCGAGATAAGCCTGCAAAGTCTTGGGCAGAATCATCGCCGAGGTTTGCAACTGGAAACCGTGGGAGAAGAGTGGGGCTAGCACGGATGTGCCGGGTCCCTCAAAATGATCGAGCCATCGCAGAAAGTATTCCCCATCTAATGAAAACCCGCGGTACTTGAGGCCGGCATCAAAGTCAGCCATTTTATAGGTCAGGTTGGTGACGGAAATACCGGGACCGAAGAGGTTAGGCACGAAGATAACGCTCCCGTCCTCGAGCCGAATCTGTGTGTTCTCGAATTGATCACTGTTTGGCTGTTCCTGTCTGTCCTCATCACTGCGAGTGAAGTGTCCACCGAGACGAGTCGCCAATCTTTGGTGGTCTTCGAAGTCACCAAAACCGAGGCCGTAGTTGTCGGTGCCCGGCGTCCAGACCAGCGACGTGGACACCGTGTTGAAGCCATTGTTGAGCTGAGCCGCGCTTACGCCCAGGGTGCTCAGGTTGTTGCCAACCATAGCTATATAGTCCAGCCGGTTTGTGATTTTGCCCCAGCCCCAAACGCCTGAGGTATAGGACGGACGAAAAAACTCGTCGGCGATCAGGCGTGTATCAACACCAAGCCAGAAGGGAAAGTTTCCCTCAACGCTCCTCGTACCCGGCAGGGATCGAATGCCAGCTCCGATGTTGAACGCTTTGTTGAAGGAGTAACTAAAATTTCCGGCGAGCACTACCTGAGCGCCCTGGCCCTGCGAAGCATTGGAAGACCATGCATACAGAAAATAACGGAACTTCGGGTCGAGGATCCATCCGAGGAACTTTATTTGCACTTTATTGAGCTGGAAATCCTGGCGTTGCTGCACACTTTTCACATTGCCGAATGCGTCTGTGTAGGTTGAATCCAGGCCCAACTGGTTCAGGTAACGACCGTAGGTATATAGGCTGATACTCATGTCGCCGCGGTCGGTATTGGCTACCTTGAAACCAAGGTTTGGCGTGTAAGTACCCCACTTGCGCGGCTGTTCCTCGGCGGCGGCCGGCGGCGGCTGTTGTTCAGTTTGTTCGGAACGTGCGGCGGGTGCAGGCAAACCCGTCGTAGGCGCAGTTTCTGCGCCGGTTGTGCCCGGTGTCGATGGGGTTTTTGCCAGGACCTGACGCAGGAGTTCCACCTGCTCCATCAGCTTCCGATTTTGCTCCTCGAGTTGCCTGTTCTGTTCGACCAGTTGGTCAATTTTGTTTAACACCTCAGTCGTATTCTGGGGCTCCGGAGAGGCGGTTTGTGCGCCGGCGGCGGTTTGCGCGCTAGCGCAAATCGGACCGGCGGCTACAGCGAGAATCATAAAAAGAAAGCTGAATTTCACAGTCCGCTCCAGGTGGCGCAGAAGGCATTCATGTCGTGAGGTCGAGTCCCAACTCGGCGAAACCACCACGCACTATTTCCATCCGACCGAAGCCGGGGAGTAAAGGTTGTAGTGCAGCTTTTCGGAAATGTAATCAATCACTTCTTGCGCCTTGACGCTGTTGCCTGCCTCATCCAGAGGAGGCGCAAAAACTGCGATCGCACCCTTTCCAGGGACGATCGCTACGATGCCACCACCAACTCCGCTCTTCGCTGGCAATCCCACGCGCCAAGCCCACCCCCCAGAACCGTCGTAAAGGCCAGCCACAGTCATCGTGCTAAGGATGTGTGGAATTGCTTCGGCCTTGATCACCTGTTCGCCGGTGGCAGGATTGATCCCGTTATTCGCCAGTGTTGCGCCCATTCGGGCAAGCTGCGTGACGTTTACGCCAACGGAACACTGTTTGGTGTAGATATCCACCGATTCAAACGGGTCCGCATAGATCCGGTCGTATTTGGCCAACAGCATTGAAAGGGCTTTATTGCCGGTGTTGGTCGCTGCTTCGGATTTGTAAACCTCATCGATCAGCGTTAATTTTTCCCCGGCCACTCGGCTGTAGAAATCCAGGATCTTGTTCCACTTGTCATTCGCGTCGCTTCCAGAAATTAGACTCGTCGTGGCAATGGCGCCCGCATTCACAAGCGGATTGCCAGTGTGAGTCGGCATGTCCACGACCGCGATGGGCGAATTGAAGGGGCGACCCGTAGGCTCTGAGCCCACCTTTTCGAATACCTTGTCCGTTCCCAACTCGTCCATCGCCATTGCCAGCGTGTAGACTTTCGAAATCGACTGGATGGAGAAGGAGTACTTCACATCCCCTACAAGGATTACTTGGTTGTCGGTAGTAACGATTGCTATACCGAAGAGCTTTGAATCTACCTGCGCGAGATAGGGGATGTAGTCGGCATTCTTGCCACCCTTGTCATTCTTAAACTTGTCATAGGCGTCCTGCACGACCGCAGCGACGACCTCGTGTCGTGGAGCTACAGGACTGGTACGCCCGCTCTGAGCAGCAACTTGAAACGGTAAAACAACAGAGGCGATCACGGCTACGATCAGCACCACGACCGGCGTTCGCTTCGTATTCATTATGATTCTCCTTTTTCTAATTCGCTCTGCACAACCGAAGATAGCGACAGCCGTGGTTTATAGGCTCGGCGATTTAAAAGCCTTGTCCCAATCAAACTTGAATGAGAACTGCATTCTGTAGTCGTTGACATTGAACCCGTCGTTGTAGTTCACCCTTCGGCCGAACTGGAATTCTCCGCCCATGGTTACTCGTGGAATCGGATGGTAGAGCAGATTCCCGACCGCATAATCACCCTGGTGATAATCCGACGGAAGCTGGGCGTTTGAGTTCTGGATGTCAACCAGCGAGTAGCCGATCGAACTGGTGAAGTGTTCACCCCAAGTGTGATCGAGAAACGACACCACACCCAGCACTGGAAGAGCGACACCCTTGATCGGAACGCGCGAGTTCGGGGGATTGGTCGCGATGCCGACGTCTACCGGTGCATCGTTCATGTAGTTCTCAATGCCATCGCCGTAAACAAATGCCAGCTTAAGGACATTCTTCTTGGATAAGTTGAGATTCGAAGTCACATTCGTACCCCAGCCCACGACACTGCCGCCGAGATTGACGGGGTTGCCGCTCGTGTCAACCCAACCGATTTTCCGAACAATGCCGGCGACCTGTAAGTAGCCCCAGTTTCCGACGATCCGCGCATTCCCCGAGAGATCCGGGAAATTGAATCGAGGATGAATGTTCGCGAGCTCGATGCGGTCTGAATAAGTGCCTTGATCACCGCTTCCGCCGGGTCTTTCCAGTGCGACCGTGATGCCACCTTTTTTGCTTCTTAACGGCATCCAACGAATCTGCAAGTTGCGGAAGAAGACCATGCCGCTCGGGCCCCAGTACTCCAGGGTGTTGGGGAAGACACCGATGTCCATGAACGGGCTCCAGGTCTGTCCGGCGCCGAACTGGCCTAACTCGCCGTAGGCATGCCGCAAACGAAAAGTAGTCTGGCCGGCGTCAACTCCGGTCCCAAACAGCTCAAACTCGAATATCGTGTTGAGGTCGCCGAACTTGGTGGGCGTGGACGACTTCACCCCAAAGCGAGACTGGCGAACGCTTGCATAGACATTTCCACTCGGGGCGAACTCGTTGGCGTACGATGGCAACTGCGTGGGACGGACTACGTCGTACCAGCTTGGATTGATCTGGCCGAAATCGTAACCAGAGTCAAGCATGACGAAGCCATAGAAATCGACGCTGCCCTGTCGCTCCGTTATTTCACCTTCCATGGGCACGGTTCCGGCTGGAGGTGCAGCGACGGGAGCTACCGACGGAATGGAAACTGTGACCGCTGGCTCCGTAGACGTCTTATCCGCTTCCACTTGACCTTGTGGCGCGGCTTGTACATTGGACTTCTGTGCTGCTGCCGCGGCACGCATTTGACTCTTGACCTCTTCCAGCTCCTTCTCGAGCTGCTCGAGCTTGTTGTTCAGCTGTTGCATATCTGGTGTCGCTTGTGTGTCCTGCGCACGAGCAGGCATGACCGAGATAGTTGGGAAGGAGAATATGAATAGAGCGGTTAAGGTGACTCTTATCCAGTTGGTCGGAAGCTTCAATCTCATAAAGACTCCTGCTCACTCGAGTGGCTTAACGGAAACGGGAGGCTGCGGCCGCCCACGGATAACTCTTATGTCGAATGCGCGGCGAAGACAATTAGGGAAATCCCTAGTTGGAGATCAATGACCGTGACCGTACGCTTGCGAATGATCGAGATTGGTCTTCAGGAAGCGCTTACCATCACCCGGGTATCGGCGCGCGATTGCATCGATTGATCCGGAGAGATAAAATGCGAGCCACGAACGCGCTCAGAGTGGGTAAGGGGTTCTGAGATGCTTGCGCCCTTCTGTCGCTGGCTGGCGGCATCGTCAGCAGCCGGGAATTCTCGAGTTGTGAGTCGCAGCTTGAGTCCTGGTGCGCGACGAGGTAAAGAATGGCGTCCGAGACTAGTGATCCTCGCCTTTTTTGCGGTGTGTCTCCTCTTTTGTTTTCAGCCTGAAGCCAATACTGAGGTCAAGGAAGTCCGGCGAATCGTGGTTTTCTACGAACTGGGGCCCGCTTCTCCAGCAGTCGCGCTCCTTGATCGCGAGATGCGGTCAGCCCTGGATACTTCCCGCTACCACATCGAACTATATGCCGAGTACCTCGAGACAACGCTCTTTGACGATGCGGCTTCTCAGCATGCGTTGCGTGGGTGGTACATCCGCAAGTATCACGACCGCAGACCCGACTTGATCATCGCCCTCGGGCCCAGCCCACTGCGTTTCATGATCGACTCGCATGAGGAGTTCTTCGCGGGAGTTCCGATTGTCTTTGGCGGCACGAGCGAATCGCAAGCGGATTATCCCAAACTCGATTCCCACTTTACTGGTTGCTGGGAAATGATCGAGCCGGAGAAGTCCCTGGATGTGGCGTTGCGACTCCAGCCTGGTAGCAGGCACGTTGTTGTGGTCGGCGGCACTTCGTCTTTCGATAAACACTTGGAAGACATCTTTCGAATGCGTCTCCGGAACTACGAAACTAACCTGGATTTTACTTACCTCACTGATCTTGACATGCCCAGTCTGCTCGAGCGTTTGCGGCACCTGCCTGATCACACGATTGTTCTCTACACTCACATCGGAATGGACGGCAGGGGGACCAAGTACATCGGCGCGTCGGAGGCAGGCCCCATGGTGGCCAAAGCCGCGAATGCGCCGGTTTTCGGTCCATCGGATGTAGATCTGGGTCACGGAGACGTTGGCGGGTATCTGCAGAGCTTTGCTGTGGAAGGCAAGATCGTTGGCGGAATTGCCCTGGAGATTCTCAATGGGAAAAGCCCCCGGGATATCCCGGCTGTACAAGGCGCAAACGCGTACATGTTTGATGAACGCGCGCTGAGGCGCTGGGGATTTAAAGAGAGTGATCTTCCAAGTGGCAGCGACGTGCTATTTCGGGGACCGTCATTCTGGGAGCGCACCAAATGGATGTGGGTGGCTTCATCGCTCATCGTTTTGAGTTTAACCATTCTCGCCTTGAATATCCGGTTGAAACTGGCGAAGGATCGCGCCCTGGCGCTCAGCGGCATGTTGATTAGTGCGCAAGAAAAAGAGCGCAGTCGGCTAGCGGCAGAGATTCATGACGACTTTAGCCAGCGTCTGGCGCTTCTTGCTCTAGGATTGGAGAATGCGGAGGAAGCAATCGGCACTTCGCCAAATGAAGCTGTCCGCCAAGTCCACGATCTTCTGAATTCTGCGAGCGAAATCGGGGCCGACCTTCATACGTTTTCGCATCGTCTCCATTCCTCCACCCTGGAAAGATTAGGGCTTGTTCCCGGGGTTAGCGCTCTGTGTAAGGAGTTTGCTGTCCAAAATGGTGTTGAAGTCGATTTTCGGACCAACAATGTTCCCCGTTCCGTTCACGACGATGTCTCTCTGTGCGTATTCCGTATTGTCCAGGAAGGACTTCGCAATTTAAAGAAACACAGTGGCGCTGGCAAAGCACACGTGCAGTTGAGTATATCCGCTGAAAAAATCGTCGTGACGATACGCGACGAAGGCTCCGGATTCGATGTACGGGAATTGGGAAATAAAGAAGGCATAGGCATTCGCAGCATGGAAGAACGGGCATACTCGTTAGGTGGGCGATTCAAAGTTCACTCACAACCCGGAAAAGGGACGGAAATCGAAGCCTCGCTCCCTCTCCAACCAAGATTGGGCCAGGCCGCGGGATGACTCGAACCGGAAGAAATTGGCTGTAAGGGGGAATCGCCATGCACAAACACGCTGAGGGCTGTTTTTTGGGTTTGGTTAGTACATTTCCAGAAACAGCCGGGCCCTAAACCCCAGCCCGCGCCCCGCTGACGCACTTTCAGTCAGATTCACGGCACGATGACAAAAGAAACGAGTTACTTTATGCAAACCCTCTACCAGAATACTTTCCGCCGCCCATGCGTCCTCATTGCTGATGACCACGCGATCTTCGCCGAGACTCTGCGCGCCTACCTCGGAAAAACATGCACCGTCATCGGGGTCGTGACCGATGGTCAGACCATGCTACAAGAAGCCGTCAGACTCAGGCCAGATGTAGTTATTGCCGACATCTCCATGCCCTTGCTAAACGGACTGGACGCGGCCCGCAGAATCAGAGAACAGGCTCCCAAGATCGCGTTTGTATTTCTCACCATGCTCGACGACGCGAATCTCGCGGCCGCAGCCATCGAACTTGGATCCGTGGCGTTTCTGCTAAAGCGCTCGGGCATACCGGAACTGATCAAGGCGATGGAAGAAGTTCTGCATAACCGATCCTATCTGACACCGAAGCTGAGAGCTGAAGATTGGGTCGCTGGAAAAGCCCGAGCGCGCCAGTTCTCAAAAGAGTTAACCGTACGACAGCGCGACGTCACACGATTGTTTGCCGAGGGACGGCCGGTGAAGGAAATCGCTTTAGCCCTCAACTTGTCTGAAAAGACAGTGGAATTCCACAAGCACCACATCATGGAAGCCTTCAATCTCAAGAGCAACGCAGATCTCGTCCTGTTTGCACTGAAAAAGGGATTAATCTCAGTAAGCTCCGAACCCTATCTGCTCGCTTCCTAGGGATTTCCCCAGTAGCGCAGAACCGCGCAATACCCTAGAAATAGTTGTGAGCTGTGAACTCACTTCGGCGCTTCGTCGAGATGGGGCATCCCTCTGCTCTGACGGAGGCGAACATTGAGCCGACCACGTGTACTGCTGGCGGATGACCACCCCGCTTTGCTTGAGGCGACGACTGCTCTTCTGAAGCCTGTGTTCAACATAGTGGGAACCGCAGTCGACGGCGAGAACTTAGTTTCGGAGTCCATCCGTCTTTGCCCGGACGTAATTGTGGCTGACATTACTATGCCGATCTTGAGTGGAATCGAGGCCGCCCATCGTCTCCACGAGATCGGCTTATCCGCCAGGTTTGTGTTCCTGACGATCCATTCGGAAGAGCAATTTGTGGAAGCATGTGTGGCAGAGGGCGCACTAGGATATGTCATCAAGTCCCAGATGAAGTTCCACTTAATCCCGGCTATACAAGCAGCTCTTGTCGGAGAATCTTACATTTCGCCACTCGTTAACAAGTGATGTTCGTACTTCCCCACGGCGCGGTTGCCACTCGCCTGAGCAATAAGAACTCGCATGAAGCGGGAACCCGGGGAGGCGCTTGAGGCGGTGGCTTTTGGCTCATGATTCTCTTTTTGGAAAACGACACTCGTGCAGAGGCGTCCGGCGGGCGGTCTCTGCCCGAAAACTGAAGGACAGTGAGTCTCGCTGCAAGAGGAGCAGTGAATCAAGCTGGAGTGTGGGGGTAAAGTCCGCATGAACATTCGACTAGCCCTCATTGGCGCGGCTCTTGTTCTCGCTCCTGCTCTTTTCGCGCGAGACAAGACCGACGTGCTGGTTATGAAGAACGGTGACCGTATGACCTGCCGAGTGAAAGGGCTTGCCTCTGGAGTGCTGTACGTTAGTTTCGATTACATCGACGGCACCACCGCCGTTGAATGGGCGAAAGTGGCGCGACTGGAAAGCGATCAACTGTTTATCGTGAAGACAGAGAATGGCTCAGTGTATTCAGGGAAGCTCCGCACAGCCGAGTCGTCGGCTGGAGAGCCCGTGAAAATTGAAGTCTTGGAGGTCGCCGAGGAGTCGGTGGTGCTTGAGACCCCGCAGGTCGTCTCAATCGTCGAGACGTCCGAAAAGTTCTGGGGACGATTTAACGGCGAGGTAAGTTTCGGAGTGATCTATTCCAAAGGAAACGACTCTACTCAATACACGTTTGGCTCACAGACCGCTTACCTGCGCGAAAGGTGGTCGGCAGCGGCAAACTTTAATTCCAACTTGTCGTCGAGTACCGGTGCCAGCGCATCTACGCGCAACTCGCTGGACCTCATCGGTACTCGTCTGTTGCCGTGGAACAAGTATTTCTACTCGGGCTTGGGCAGTTTCCTACAGAGCACAGCGCAGGGAATCACGCTACAGACTTCCATCGGAGGTGGCTTCGGACGGTATCTTAAGAACACAAATCGAAGCAAGATTTCGGTGCTCGGGGGCCTTTCCTGGCAGAGTACGAACTACCACCCAACTCTCGTTCCAGTCGGCAGACAAAACCTGGTAGCTGCGATGGTTGTAGGCGACATCAAGTTCTTCAAGTTCGACAAAACAAGTTTGGATGTGAATGCAACAGTGTTTCCAGCACTCTCTGAGCCCGGGCGTTTCCGTTTCAATACGGACGCAACTTATTACATCAAGCTCATAAGCAACTTGTCGTGGAATGTTTCGTTCTACGGTAACTGGGACAATCGGCCGCCGCCTGGATTCTCTGGTAGCGATTACGGATCGAGTGCCGGACTCAGCTGGACATTTGGCCTCAAGTAATCAAGATCACTTTGCGGTCTGGCCACTGTGCTTGACACATCGTTCGTTGGAACCATGCCGGGACGGCAGAGGTGAATGTTCAATCGCGTCAATCGAAGACGAATGACTATTCATGCGCCATAAAATCATCAGTTTTACGCTGACGCTCTTCTTTGCATCTTCTTCTCCTCCGCTGAGAGCACAGAAGTCGGCACCCGCACCCTCGCAGTCGCAACAGTCGCTGCCTGATGCCCCATCGTCCGTCCGTCCCTTGCCTGAACACCCCAACACCCGAGCACCCGATGCAACACGCGCAGCGAAGCAAGTCGATGAAGGATGGCCTCGCAAAGCGTCTCATGGAAGCGAAACGATCTCGATGTACCAACCACAGGTGGAAACTTGGAAGGGCGATGAGTTGCACGCCTATGCAGCGCTTGCGGTGGTCAGTGCAGCCGATAAAAAGACCAAATACGGAGTGTTTTGGTTCACGGCACGAACAGAGGTCGATAAGGTGAACCGCCAGGTAACGCTGGACGATTTCCAGATTACCAGGGTGAAGTTCCCTACTATGGAGACCCGGCAGGCTGAATTCCGGACCTTCCTGCAGGCTAAGCTACCGAAACGCGCCGAGGTGATTGCCCTCGACCGCTTGGAAGCCGCGGTCGTCGACTCCGAAGAAGCTGGCGTCGAGGCGTTGCCGGTCAACAATGATCCGCCCAACGTCATTTTCAGCACTAAACCTTCCCTGCTGGTGCTGATTGATGGACCCGCCAAGTTCAGAGATGTGGGTGGAACCAGACTAAAGCTCATGCTCAATACGCAAGCTGTGATTCTGCTCGACACCGACACAAATCAGTACTACCTGAATGTGATGGACGGTTGGTTGCAGACTTCCGACCTCGTCTCTAGTTCTTGGTCCTACGTGACGAAGACTCCTGATGATATGAAGGAAATCACCAAGGGCATCAAGGAGAGGCAGCAAGCAAAAGCGCCGGAAGGCACCACGCCACCGTCGCTGAAAGACGCGGAAAAGGCGTCGAAGATTCCGGTGATCTACGTGAGCGAAGGTCCCAGTGAACTACTGGTGACAGAGGGTCCACCGGTGTTTGAGCCGATTCCGGATACGGAGATCGAATACGTCAACAACACAAGCGCCAGTATTTTTCGGGACAGGAGCAGCCTCGACTACTACATCCTTCTGGCGGGACGATGGTTTCGATCGAAGTCCTTGGACGCTGGCCCTTGGGAGTTTGTAGACGGAAAGGCCCTGCCTGAAACGTTCGCTAGCATCCCCGAGAGCAGTCCAAAAGCAGGTGTATTGGCGTCGGTCCCGGGAACCGGGCCCGCTAAGGAAGCGCTGATCGCGAATGCCATACCGCAAACAGCTGTCATCACTCGTGGGGAAGCCCAGTTGCTGGTTAAGTACGATGGGGAGCCGCAGTTCAAGAATATAGAGGGTACGGAACTGCAGTATGCAGTGAATACCGCCACCCCCGTCCTCAAGGTGGATAGCAACCACTACTATGCTGTCGAGAATGCTGTCTGGTTCACTGGGTCTGCGCCGGTTGGACCGTGGACAGTGGCAACCTCCGTTCCTGCTGCGATCTACTCCATTCCTCCCAGCTCCTCACTGCACTACGTCACGTACGTCAAAGTGTACCGTTCAACGCCGGAGGTTGTTTATTTGGGCTACACTCCCGGCTATTACGGCACGGTCGTGTCCTCCACCACAAGTACAGTCGTGTATGGCACAGGTTGGTACTATCCGCCCTACGTCGGCAGTTACTGGTATGGGGCGCCCTATACCTACGGGGTTGGCGTTGCTTCAACGTGGAGTTCGGGAACGGGTTGGAGCCTCACGATCGGTGTCAGCTACTCCTCCGGCTATCCTTATTATTATTACCCGTGGTGGGGGCCGTGGGGCTACTACGGCCCTTGCTGCTGGAGTCCGGCTTGGGGTTATGGCTACGGAGGATATGCCAGCGCCAACGTATACGGCCGTTGGGGCAACACCGCCTACGCGAGTACCCACGCGGCTTGGGCGAATCCCTACACAGGGAATTATGGCGGTGCAAACCGAACTTCGTTCCAAAACACACAACGCGGCACGGTGGGGGTAGCGGGCCGGGGCGCAAACACCAACATCTACACGGGCAACACCTACGGAGGGCGTGGAGCTGTAGGGTACAACCCCAACACGGGTGTCGTGTCAGGAGCCGGTGCCGGATACGCGGGCAACATTTACGGCAGTCAAGGAACCGCTGGCCGCGGCGCTTTTGCCTACAACACGAATACCGGCGCGGGGATTGCCGCGGGCCCTAACAATGTTTACGCGGGAAAGAACGGTGACGTGTACCGCTACAACCAGCAGACTGGAAATTGGTCTCAGAACAGCGGAAACGGATGGAAGTCGACGTCCAAGTCTTCCGCAAGCCTGCAGCAGCAACAACAGGCACGGGCTGTGGGGCAGCAGCGTACGCAGAACTTCAGGGGCTCCACGGGCGGCGGAATGCGCGCAGGCGGAGGCCGGAGAAGATAGCTACTCATGACGACATTGATTGGCACTATTCAAGTTCGAACTCGCAACCAGACGAATCGGCGAAACAATAGATAAGGATGGTTGAGATCATCTGCGATCAGCAAAGGACATATCCCGATGGAACCTCCCATTTCCCCTTTACTCTTTGCTCTGCTGCTTTTCTCCGGCATGTTGATCCTGCTGGAAACAGGTCGCCGTGTTGGCATCAAGCACCTTTCAAAAGAATCAGAAGGCGAGCGCGGTAGCCTGAGCACGATCGAGGGCGCGATTTTTGCCTTGTTTGGTTTGGTGATGGCATTCGGCTTTTCGGGTGCGGCCTCGCGATTCAACGAGAAACGCATGTTGATCGCTGACGAGGTCAATACCATCGAAACCGCCTACCTCCGATTGCAGTTAGTCGCGCAACCGGCACAGCCCGACCTGCAAGAATTATTTCGGCGGTATGTTGATTCCCGGCTCCAGACCTATCGCGAGCTGCCGAATATGCAATCCGCAGAAAAGGAAATGGCAAAATCGAAGGAGCTCCAGGAAGAAATTTGGAAGGATGCGGTGGCGGCCACAGTCCTACCGACTTCTCATCCCGACGCAGGAAAACTTCTCCTTCCCGCGCTCAACAACATGATCGACATCGCTACAACGCGCACAATGGCGCTGCAGATTCAC
>CAVWTR010000008.1:0-397851 GCA_963758005.1 uncultured Acidobacteriota bacterium | reverse complement strand
CCAGTTGGGCTCTGGCTGCAGCGAAACGGCTCACTCGACGCGCGCTTCTGCGCCATGACTACATGCCGTATGAGTTCTCACTTTTTCTTTTTCGTGACGACGCCATTTCTGAGCGCAGGGTCTTTCAAGGCTTCGAATTCGAACTGACGCAGGAACGTACATAGTAATGAGCACCGTATGAGCACCGTGATGCGAAATTCGGCAGCACCGAGCCTGTCCATCGTCTTTCCCGTCTTCAATGAAGAGGCCGTACTTCCGGCTCTAGTGGAACGTTTGTGCTCGTTCGCGGAGCTACTCACTCCGTTGGTGACCGAAATCATTCTGGTCGACGATCATTCCGCCGATCGCTCCCCGCTCCTACTCAAAGAGTTATGCCAGCGCGATTCCAGATTCCGCTACGCGCGTCTCGCCAGGAACAGCGGAAGCCACGTGGCGATCCTAGCGGGCCTGGCACAGGCACGAGGAGAGTGTTCTGTTTTCCTGGCCGCTGATTTGCAGGATCCGCCCGAATTGATTTTGCAGATGCTGGAGTTGTGGCGAGCCGGTCATCATGTGGTGTGGGCGGTTCGCGACGAACGTGAGGGCACATCTCGAGCTGATTTATTCCTGTCGAATACTTTCTACCGCTTGCTGAATCTTTTGGGAGAAGTGAATCTTCCCCCGCTCGGTTTCGACTTCGCGCTTCTGGATCGGAAGGTGGTCGATGCTCTGGTGAAATCCGCGGGCAGCAATCCCAGTATCGGCGGCGAGATCGCCCGCCTGGGCTTCTCTTCGGCACAAATCGCCTATACCAAGGAAAAACGAGCCGCAGGCGATTCCAAGTGGACGTTCAAGCGCAAACTCAAGGCATTCGCGGACGCATTCGTCTCGTTCTCTTACGCGCCGTTGCGGGCCATGTCATACCTGGGAATGCTGTTCAGCGTATTGGGATTTGCCTACGCTCTCGTCGTAATTTGCTTGCGCCTGATGACACGCACACCCGTACAGGGTTGGTCATCGTTGATTGTCGTGGTGCTCGTACTCGGTGGAGTTCAAATGATGATGCTTGGAATCCTGGGCGAATACTTGTGGAGAACGTTGGAGGCAGCGCGGCAACGTCCGATTTATTTCTTCGAAGAAACATCGGAGGCAGATCCCAACGCTGCCACGCAGCGGCAAGAACAAGAAGTGGAGAGACGCTTTGGGACGTAGGTTCCGCGTCCAGTCGGCGGTCGTGGGCGTTCTCATCGGGCTCGGATGTCTTGCCATCGTCCTGCGGCAAGTAGACCTCAAACAATCTTGGAAGGCGCTGGGGCGGCTGAACGGTCCGTTCATGCTGGTTCCGCTCGCCATGCTCTTGGTGAATCTGCCGTTGCGAGCCTTGCGCTGGCAACTGATTTTCCCTTCCTCCCGGCGCCCCGAGTTCGGAGAATGCCTGACGGTTCTCGGTATCGGGAATATGGCAAACTTCCTCTTGCCCGGTCGGGCCGGCGATTTGGCTCGCTGCGTCCTGTTGGGGCGCGGAGACTCTCTGAACGACACCAGCCGTACGCTGGCAACTCTCGCCGTCGAAAAAGTCCTGGATGGCTTGGCTTTGGTGGGCATGGTGCTGTTTTCCGTTTGGGTCTTGCATCCGCCGCATTGGGTGTTCGAACTGTTGCGGGTCGCGATTTTGATCTTCGGAGGAGCATTGGCTCTCCTCTTAGCTCTTCGCTACCGGACGCGCGCACTCATTGACACGGTGCGGCGGGGCTTCCGCTTTGTCCACCTGTCTTCGCTGGAGGAGAAGCTCGACGGACTGCTCACTTCATTTGCAGAGGGCCTCAGCGCAGTGAGTTCCGCAGGGCAGATGCTGACTTTGCTGCTGATGACGGCGGCCATCTGGATCACCGAAGCCGGATTGATCTGGGGATTGGCCGGGGCTCTGGGCCTCGGTGTGTCGTTGAAGTCGTCCGTAGTGGCCTCGGCTGTTCTGGGCTTGGGCCTGATGATTCCCGCCGCCCCTGGAGGTCTGGGCACCTACGAACTATTCGGGACGGAGGCCTTTAAATTGGCCGGAATTGCCGCCAGCCGCGCGCTGGCATTGACCGTGGTGATTCATGCCTGGGTATTTGTGGCGAACGTCGCTGTGGGAGCTTGCCTGCTCGCGATCAAAGGCATCAGCCTGGCGCAGCTCAGAAACCGTCTAGACGTTAAGCCCGGCGACGGATCGACGATTCAGCCATCGAGCTCACGCCCAACTTGATAGAATCAACCTTCCAATTTTTGCTCTTTTTTTTATTCGTCGCGTT
Organism: uncultured Acidobacteriota bacterium; assembly: GCA_963758005.1. Taxonomy (GTDB): domain Bacteria; phylum Acidobacteriota; class Terriglobia; order Terriglobales; family Acidobacteriaceae; genus Sulfotelmatobacter. The sequence continues at coordinate 395,581 of CAVWTR010000008.1, read as the reverse complement.
TTATTCTTCGTGAGGGGAAGTTGCATGCAGAACCGGCGCGTTCTGATTACAGGCGGCGCGGGATTCATTGGGTCGGAGCTAGTCCGGCAACTGGCTGGGCGCGGCTTTGGTGTGCGCGTCGTAGATAACCTGGTCAATGGCCGGCGAGAGAATATCGACGGCGTCCTCGGTGAGAATGTCGAGCTTGTCGTGGCTGATGTCCGCGACTCGAAGTCGATGGCGTCGTTGTTTCGAGACGTGGAAATTGTTTTCCACCTGGCCTGCCTCGGGGTGCGGCACTCCATTCACTCGCCGGTGGAAAATCACGAAGTCAACGCATCTGCGACGCTCGGGCTTCTGAACGCAGCACGAAGCGACGGAGTCGAACGGTTCGTTTACGTTTCCAGTTCTGAGGTCTACGGAACGGCCCGAACCGTCCCGATCACCGAGGAGCATCCCACGTTGCCGATGACCGTATACGGAGCCTCCAAGCTTGCCGGAGAGGCTTACACTCGCGCGTTTTGGCAGACATACCACTATCCCACCGTCGTTTTGCGGCCATTCAATGCCTACGGCCCGCGCTGCCATCACGAAGGGGATAGCGGAGAAGTCATTCCCAAGTTCCTGCTGCGCTGCCTCGCCGGACGGCCCATGGTCATCTTCGGAGATGGAACGCAGACGCGGGATTTCACCTTTGTCGAGGATACGGCGGCCGGCATCCTGGCGGCTGGGCTCTCTGATGCTTCCGTGGGTCAGACCATCAATTTGGGGAGCGGCAAAGAAATCCAGGTTCGCGAACTCGCAAACACGATTGCGCAAGTGCTGGCACGACCAGATGCAGAAGTTACGCACGTTGAAACCCGGCCCGGAGACGTGCTGCGGCTTCTGGCCGATAGTTCCAAGGCGAAGAACTTGCTACGTTTCGAATCAACTGTCACCCTGCGCGATGGCCTGGCACGTCTCCGCGATTGGTACCTGAGCCAGGCCGAATCGCCGGAGAAATTATTGGAGCAGGAAGTCGTCCGGAACTGGGAGCCTCGGGACGTGCCCGCCCATGCCTAAAGAATTTGTTCCAGTGGCGCGACCGCATCTCGGGCAGGAAGAAGTTTCAGCGGCAGCGCGGGCAATTCTTTCAGGCTGGGTCACTCAGGGCCCCGAGGTTGCAGCCTTTGAGCGGGAGTTCGCCAGTTTTGTGAACGCGCCGCACGCTTGTGCGGTCTCCAGCGGCACCACCGCCCTTCATCTGGCGCTCCTCGCCGTTGGCGTGGGTCCGGGCGATCAAGTCATCACCGTCAGCCACTCCTACATTGCCACTGCCAACAGCATTCGGTATTGCGGGGCTCGGCCGGTCTTCGTGGATATTGATCCGCGAACCTTCAACATGAATCCGGAACAAATCGAGCCCGCGATCAGCGAGAGAACGAAAGCGATTCTTTGCGTGCACCAGATGGGAATGCCGTGCGACCTGAAGGCCATTCTAGAAATCGCACGCAAGCATAAGATCTCCGTCGTGGAAGACGCCGCGTGCGCCGTCGGGAGTGAAATTAAGTGGCAAGGCCAGTGGGAAAAGATCGGCAGACCGCACTCCGATGTGGCGTGCTTTTCATTTCACCCGCGCAAACTGCTGACGACGGGCGACGGTGGCATGTTGACGACGGCCGACGCTGAAATCGATCGTAAATTTCGCCTCTGGCGCCAACACGGTATGAGCGTGCCCGACACCGTGCGCCATTCGTCGCGGGAAGTGGTGTTCGAATCGTATCCGGAACTGGGCTTCAACTATCGCTTGACTGACATTCAGGCAGCCATCGGACGCGAGCAGCTGAAACGGATTCCCGAAGCTATCGCGCAAAGGCGCGGACTGGCCACGCGCTACCGCGAATTGCTTGCGGACGTCCCGGGGCTCATTCTGCCCACGGAACCGGAATGGGCGCACTCGAACTGGCAAAGCTATTGCGTTCGTCTGCCCGAAAAAGCGAATCAGCGTGAAGTAATGCAGCACATGCTCGATGCAGGCATTGCAACCCGCAGGGGAATCATGTGCGCGCACCTGGAACCTGTTTACCATGACCCCGCAACCTGGCGCTGCGCGGAAGTTGGATGCAAACCCGGCGGCAGTTGCCCCAACCTCGCCGAGAGTGAACGCGCACAGAGAGAAGGTGTGATCCTGCCGCTATTCTCAGAAATGACAGAAGAGCAACAAAGCCAGGTAGTGGCCGCGCTGCGCCAAGCCCTCTCGGCTAGGGACCAAGTCTGAATGGAAGCCGCGACCGAACGCCAGCATGACCGCCTTCCAACCTCGCGCAATTGGAAAATGACCCTATGGATCTTGCTTCTCTTAGCCGCCGCTGAGTTTGTCGTGCGCGGGCCGGTACGGTATCTACGCGAACCCACGAACTGGAATGATCTGTCGCAAAACTACACTGCTTCGAAGCTTTGGCTGCAGGGGAAAAGTCCATCCAATCCCCGAAACTTTTCTGTCCTCTGGAAGCGCGAGGCCGACAGCCGCCTGGACGTGACCGACATAAGAACTCATCTCGCCCCACCCCTGGGTGAGTTGGTAGTGCTGGCACCGATTGCGGCCTTTCCCTGGAAAGTCGCGAAAATGCTGTGGCTTACGGTCTTGTTGGGCGCGTTTGGTTCAACGATTTGGGCGATGGCGCTGGCCGGCGGTTTTCGTTGGCGTGAGGATAACCTTCGCACTTTGGCTTTCATCGCGGCTTGTCTCGCCCTCGCCCCGTTGCAAACCGGAATTGCCAGTGGAAACACGACCATACTGGTGATTGGCCTCTGCGCGGTGTCGATCTGGGCCGCACATCGTCATCACGATGTCGCAGCCGGAATCTTGTTCGGAGCCGCGTGCGGAGTAAAGCCGCAAATCGGGGCCTTTCTCGTTCTCTACTATCTGGTGCGGCGACGCTGGAAACTATTCTCAACGGCGGTCGCGACCACGTCCGGGTTGGTGCTGATCGCTGTGCTGTATCTCTGGTTGCGCGGGGCTGCGTGGATGCAGGACTATCTCCACAATGCCAAGGGATTTGTTACCGCGAACACCATTGACGATTTTTCAGGAGCCAACCCCATACGCTTCACCCTGATCAATCTGCAGGTCCCTTTCTTTTCGATCACGGGTCACTCGTCGTCCGCGAATCTACTGGCCTTCGCGGTCGGCGGTCTCTTGCTGTGTGTGTGGGTGTACTGGATTGCAACAACCCGCCAACATGGGCAGGAATTGCTGCCTCTCGGGGCAATCGCGATCATCAGCCTGCTGCCCGTCTACCATCGATTCTACGATGCTGTGCTTTTGGTGGTGCCGCTCTGCTGGTGCTTGAGCCAAATTGGCATGATTCGCATTGGCGTGACCCGCACGGGAGAGAAATCGGATCGAGTCTCCACGCTCGCGCTGTTCCTGATGATTCCCTTCCTAGGCCCTGGCACGGCATTTCTGCAACAACTAGCCGCGCATGGCCGACTGCCTGAAGCACGTCACGCATGCCTGGTTGTGGGATTGCGTGGTGATGCCGCACGAAACATGGGCTCTGCTATTGCTGTGCCTGGTTTTGCTGTACGGGATCAAGATGCGCCGGGCGAGTGCAGCTAAAGCATAACGATCGCAACCTGCCCCAGTTCACAAGTTCGAGCCAGTATCTTATATTGCCGGACGTAGGCTACGCAGTAGTCCGTGAGCGCCCGATACACGTGAAGCGCGTCGAAGAAATCGTCGAGAACAATCAGCGTGCCCGGGGAAATCACTGGATCCAAAGTTGTCAGACAATAAAGCGTGGACGAATACAGATCGCAATCGACGTGAATTATGATCTCGCTCTGAGGACGGTAGGATGCCACAAAGCCCCGCAGCGACTTCTGAAACCACCCGGCAACGAAGCTCGCGCGGGGATCGGCAATTTCTGGAACCTTTCCACCCGTGCTGAACGCTCCTCTGCGCTTTCCAGAGTGCCAGTCTTCGGGCAGTCCCTCGAATGAATCGAAACCAAAGAACCGGCTTCCGGGATTCTGATTCAACGCGCACCACTGGGCAATGCTTGCGCCTTCGAATACGCCAAATTCCAGATAGTCAACGACCTCGTCTTTTCCGCCAACAAGGGCGTCGCTCACATATCGGTACAGATCCTCTCGGGTCGCAAGTTCGACGGCAGATGGGAACTCCTTCACGGTTGCATTCAGCCGAGCTTCCCAATTGAGGCGGTCGAGAAACCAAGAGTAGCGCGGAAAGAAAAACCGCGTCGACTGCTTGGCCATTGGGCGCAACGGCCCTAAGAAACGTAACGCCTCTCTTAGCATGAGATTGCTTGATCTCCCATGATGATCGCCTAAGACGCCGCGTGGCGAGGCTCGCCGACGTCGTCGCAGGCAGGCTCGTCGGATTTGAGTGAAAACGCAATCGCGGGCCGCATTTCGAGATCCTGGGCCGCAATCGAGACGATATCGGATGCGGAAGGAATTACTTCACAATCTAATTCCAAGACGGAACCCGCATCGTTTTTCACGGTCTCAACGAACCCCGCCTCCAGCATGGCGTTCAGGAGCACACCGTTGCGCGAAGTCTTCGCGTACGGAGCACGAATCCGGCTGTAACCGGAAGCTCTGGCAACAGCGGCCAGCCAACGAAACCATGCGTTCTCGAGTTTTTTCTGCGCCACCCGACACGACAGCACAAAGTCTTTCAGGACAGCCCCGTCGTTCGAGAGTACGAGTGAAGCAAACCCCACAACGCCATACTCCCCGAAGCGGTCACTGGAGGAAGTACAGACGCACAACGCGTCGCCCCGTTCAAGAAGGTGACCAAGTTCCTCGCGCGTGTAGCGATAGGTCGAAAGATTCAGCTGATTCGATCGATGCAACAATTCCAGACAGCGCTCGACTTGCTCGGGCTCGGTCGGACGGAAAAGTGTCGCCTTCATTTCGCACGTTCTCAGGAACGCTTCGTAGCGGTCGCCGTAAGGCACGGCCTGTTGCTTGCGTTCAGATTCGGCGCGATAAAACGCGCGCCTCTGTTTACTCTCTTCCGTGACGGGAACGTCGAATTCTGGTCGCGCCAGCAGAGTCGCTGCGTCGAAAGCGGCAAACACTTTTATTCCGTGCAACTCATGGGCGACCTCAGCCCGTTCAAACGGGGAATCGTCGATGAATGCGCAACTATCCACTCCAATATTCAGCGCGCTCACAATTCGGTGAATGTTGGCACTCTTCGGTTCCCAGTTGATTTGTGGATTAAGGAAGAGATGCGCCACGCCCAGCCGCTCCAGAACGCCCCAAGCAGCGTCGTGGTCGTTCTTGCTGGCAACGCTCTGAAGAATGCCGCGTTCGTCCAAAGCCATCATCGTTCGACGCACGTCCGGCCGCAGCACAACCCTCTCTGCATCTTGCTCGCCGAGGATTCCATCCCATGCGGTCTGATCCAGATCCCAGATCACGCACTTCACTTTGTTCGCGGCCGTCGTCCCAGAGACCTCCGCAGGCGGGCGACGTTCCAAGGGCTGCTGGTATCGCACAAAATCGAGCCAGGAAAAAACCAGGTGCGCTTCGACGTCGTTATCCGGGTACACCCTGACCACTCCAAACGCGCCATAAAGGTCAACATTCATCGATGCAGCGGGAATGCGTTGGATCGTCCTGCCGGGGTTGAGCTGAATGGAAGTGCGAAACTTCGGCCCCTGTTGCCAGCATTCAACTACGAGGCGTACCGGTTGCGACTGAAGATTCCAGACTTCAATCACAAATTCATCGAACTCTTCTTTTCGTCCATGAGTAATAACCTTCAGCATGTGCTCGCGCAACACGGTGTAGGCGCCATTCATTCGAAGCTTTGGGCTCACTCGGCGGAGCGAAGACGAGACGGGTCGAATGGACCGAAGCAACCCGCGGTCAATCTGGTCCAACTGGCGGGCGCGCTGCGGCTTCACTGACCCGAAGCCAAAACTCGATTCTAGTTTGCCCCACCGGCGGAATTCGATTTCGGCTCCGAACGGAAATAGTCCCGGATATTTCGGATTTGGCGAGATGCCGTTCTTAAATCGCGCGCACTTGCGATCCCGCCTGCTCACGTATAGCGGGCAGAGCGCATAGCAATCGGGCACGGCACACTCGATGCAATGCTCGCTCCACGAAAGCAGATAGGCTGAACGAACGGCATCAGGCTCCAGAGTGGAAGCCTGTGGCTCTTCGATATCCGCGGTTTGTCGGGGCGATTCAGCCCAATCGGTCTGCCACATTCCGTCCGTCCGGCTTACAAGTTGTTGTAGCTGACCAGAGTCGCCTTGTACGAGAGCCTGCCCGGCCAATCGTTCGCCAGCAGATCTGTCTCCAGCAGATTCGCCTCTTCGTCGTGGGGCAGCGCTCCCGGATGAGTCATGAGTTCTACGCTCGCGGGCCTAGGCGGACGCGCAGCGCACACCTTGATGAAAGTCCCCAGGTCCGTGAAGATGCGGGTAGTTCGAAATCCAATCGTTCGCAAAGCAGAATTGAAGATCCGCTTCTTCGCCAGCAGAAGGCCGCCCGGACGCTCCGAATCATCGTACATATTTCTGCTGATTCTAACTTTGTTGATCTTATACCGGTGACGAAGCGCAGCTAGTACTGGAAGCATCTGCGGAATCGTGTGCACGTGATGGTGCGCGTCCAGATGCGATGGCTCGACCCCAAGCCGCATCAGATTTTCGATCTGGGAGCACCACTCGCGAAAGATTGCGCTGAGCATCGGCAGTCCGATCCTAACCTCTCGAATCGAATTGCCGTTAAAGCACCTGTTCTGGTCGAGGATGCTTGCCAAGTCAGTATGGCTTCCCGAGCAGAGTGGTTCGAACTCAGTCAGGTTGAGGTGCACACCAAAAGAGCACTTAGGAAACAAATGCAATTGTTTCGTCGCTGCTCGCACCGCCGGACCGTTCGAGAGCACGGTAGCCGATGTAATCGTCCCAAGTTGCATCCCCTGAAATATCGCCTCATTTACCGGCTCACTCATCCCAAGGTCATCGGCGTTGACAATAATCTTCATGAGCATCTTCATGAGCAACCATGAAGGTAGGAGCAATGGCAGACCGTGCTTCCACTAAAACTTTCCAATAATTCGAGAATCTTAGCACATGCGGATCGTCGTTTCGGCGCTCAGCTTGCGAGCGAAATCGTGCGCTGTGGCTTACTCGAATCCAGTACAGTGCGAGACAGATCAACAATCCTTTCGACGTGCTTTTTCCACGAAAAACGTTGCGCGCGCGCGCGACCCACCGCAGCCATATGTTTCGATATCTCCGGCGACTGCGCGACTCGCGCTACAGTTTCCGCCAATGCAGCGGCCGAGAACGTCTGGAAATAAAGCGCCGCGTCTCCAGCGATTTCCCGATGTACCGGAAGGTCGGAGGCAACCATAGGAACTCCGCAGGCCATCGCTTCCACGAGTGGGTGCGCGAATGTCTCGGTGTAGGCCGGAGTTACGTAGATATCCGCCAGAGCATACACCTTGTGAAGCTGGCGGTAAGGGATCTCTCCCAGTTCGAGGACCATGCTCGCGACGCCCAGCATCTTCACCAGTCCAGCGGCCGCCTCGGGGCGATACGCACCCGGATTCTTTCCGGCAACCAGACTGCAGGTCAACAGCAGTTTGATCGGACGGCCCGCCATACGGTCACGAAGCAGTGGCAACGCCTGGATCAGCGTCTCGAAATTTCGATAATAATTGTAGTGACTGACAAAGAGCAGTTTTACCGACCCTTCGGCTGAGCGCAGCTTTTCCTCGACCTCGGGAGAAAGTGGACTGGAGTCGCAAGCAAAGCCTTCCGAATCGAATCCATGATGAATGGCCAGAACCCGCGCGCCGGTCCAGCGGCGCAGCTCCTCGGCAAACGCTTCGCTCGGCGCAACTGTGACATTGGCCCAGCGGATCGACCGCTTGGCCAGCGCAGCCCTCAGGCGCGTATCCAGCCACATACGGTACTCCCGGCGCGACAGCAGGTCGCGATAATAGTCCGCAGAAACATAAATCGAATTGCGCGACAAAAGGATTTGCGGTACCGGCGATCTTCTCAGCGCAAAGTTTCCGGTGGAAAGCAGAACATCAGCGCGGCAGCGCCGAATCAGGACGGAGAGAGCCGACTGTTCATACCAGAATCGGCGAGCGGGAGAACATTCCAACTCCACGAAATCCATATTGGGGAGATCGCCAAACTCTTCCTTCAAGCCGCGACTTAACGCCACAGTGACGTGCAAGTCCGGTGTAGCCGCCAGATGCGGAAGCACGTTGCGGATGTAGGTGAGTCCTCCACCCGCGCTGGCGGCGAGGGAGTTGATGAACAGATGCATCATCGACTCGGCGCGACCTCACCCAGACTTGGAGAGATGGCCCGGGCGCGCCAGAAAAAGACATTTCGCGAGTCAGCAGTGGCCGGCACTGGCACGTAGTCCACGAAAATAAACGCAAGACTCCAATAAAAAACACAGAGGTAATAACCCGGAGCGAACAGCCAGTCCTCCAAGCAAGCATGCAACATTCCGGCCAGCATGACCATGGCCAACGGAACCGCAGGATGATACGCATTCCCGGTCCGGCGCATCCACACTACTGTCTCAACAACCTTCCGCAGAAGAGTCACCATCAACACCACGAAAGGCAACACACCGACCATCCCAACCCAGGTAAGAATCTCCAGATAGCTGCTGCCGTGTTCTGCAGATGTCGCGACCAAGGTAGAAAATTTCCCCAGATCTTCGGTGGCATCCTGCCCGTTGTCAGACGTCCCGAAGCCGGTACCAAACCAAAAATGATTGCGGATCGAGTCAACCGCTGCCTGCCAGGGAGAAAGACGGGACCCGAGCAGGCCTTCATTGGGACCCTTTGCCTTAAATATCACCGTGTCGGTCACCGCGGCTAGAGTATTCGAAAAGGCCTCGGGCCGGAGAATGGCGGCCCCGGCGACGACAATTGCAATCACGATCATGCCGTTCACCAGCATTCTGTACTTGCGCAAAGCCACGCAGAGCAGCACACAACAGATGAAAGCCGCAGCCATGCCGGCCCGTGCGCGACTCGCGAACGTCAAGTACAGAGCCACGGAAAATAACGCTATCCGCCTGCGGCGAACCCAGGTGCCATCGCTTACCAATATTCCCCACAACAGGATCGGCGCCCCCGCCACCCCCATCACCGCGCCCAACGAATTGGGGTTGCCCATGACGTCAAGCCCGGCGAAGAAAGCCGCTCCCACGGCTCCCACAAAGAACTCGCACCCGGTTAAGAGTCCCGCGAAGAATCGGTTCTCACGGCCCGACACCGCGACTCGTGCTCCCGTGCCGGCATAGATGAATAACGTCAACAGGCTGAGCACCTTCAGGAAGGACACGCTCGAAAAACGCGAAACAGCCGCCGACACCAAAGCTGCCAGGACGGCAAACATTGCCAGCACATGAAACCAGCCGATACGATACTTGCGGTCCCGGAGCATGATCGCCGAACCAACCAGTGCGCCCACGCCAAGAATCGCCCAACGCGCCGCCACCCAAATTGAACCGACCGGCAATTCCACACCGGCAAAAAGAAAAGCCATGATGACAAGAGGGAAAAAAATCCGCCGGTAGAACCAGATTGCGGCCGCCAAACACTCGAAAAGGAGAAGCCATCCCAGATAAGTCTGGTTGAAATATCCCGGCCGCGAGTAGGCGAAAAGGGCCAATACCATCGGGCCCAAAACCACCGGAGCTAGCAGGATGCTTTTGGGAAGCGGTTTAGACACGCGTGTCCCCCGCAGCTTGAACCATTCGGGCAACGCCGGCAGACCAGTCCTTCGGCGAGTAGCCTGAGATACGTTGCATACTGTTTGCGCCCATCGACAAGCGAACGTCGGGTTGATCGGCAAGACTTCGCATCGCTGACGTCAACGACGGCACATCCTTCGGCGTGACCAGCAATCCGTTCCAGTTCTCCTTCACCAGGTCTGCAGCGCAACCGGCCACTTGGCTAACAATCACGGGCAAGCCACAAGCCATCGCTTCATTCACAACCAATCCCCAGGTATCAGTATACGTAGGCAGAATCAACATTTCGGCGAGCGCGTAATAGATTGCCAGTTGGTCCCGCTGGGCAAAACCAGCGAATCTTACTCCTCCCGGCACGATGGAGGACGCCTGCGACTCCAGCTGCTGTCGACATGCGCCGTCCCCAACTAGCACGAGACCGATCTGCCGGCGCATCGATTCATCCAGTTTGGCATAAGCCGACAGCAATTCAAACACACCTTTTTCGCGGACCAAGCGCCCCACAAATAGAAAATACCGCGCCGGCAAAGCAAGCTCTCGCCGCCAGGTGGCCGCCTTTTGACGCGCGGACGCGGCAGCGGTCGCGAACAAATCATTGTCCACTGCATTCGGCGCGGTAAAGATAGCGCCTTTGTTGATTTTGTGAATGCGAAGATACTCCAGAGCCGACCTTCCCGGTACCACGAATCCGCTGCATTTTCTTAGAAACTCAGCCTTCAGGAATTCAACCAGCGCGTGGCCGCGACGCATATCCTGCACATTGCTTTCCGACCACAGAAAGAATGGAACCTTATGATTTCGCGCCCACAACAGGGCCTGCCAGGACGCGAAATAGTTGTAGCCTCCACAGAGAATCACGTCTGGCGAAGCCTTACCCAACGCAACGCCCAGGCCCCAATTCAGCAACACGTTGTACCTGCTAACCCGCTTGCGCCATGAGGGAAGGATCTCGCATGAAAACTGGATCTCTTCCTTATGAATTTGCCATTGCCGCAGGTCCGGGTCGGTCTCGGCCAGAAAGATCACATGCAGATCCATCTCCGCGTGCTGCGCCAGAGCATTGAACAGTGGAATGCGATAAGGAGAGATGATTTCCGTGAGAATGACCAGGCGGCGCTTCATGCCACCGACTCCCGATAGATGCGCGCCATGCTTTCCGCTTGTTGCGTCAGCGTAAGTCTCTCGAGAATCGTGTCTCGCGCCGCGGCGCCGAGATTGCGGCGAAGTCGCTCGTCGCGCAGAAGCATTGCCATTGCCAGCGCCAATTCCCTTTCATTGTCGGGCCCCACCAAGAAACCGTTGGAACCGTGCCGGATAATCTCCGCAATTCCCTGCTCCCGGCAACCAATCACCGGCTTGCCCACCGACATGGCCTCAAGATAAACGCAGCCTAGACCCTCGTATCGGCTGGGCAGCGCAAACAGCGTGCACCGGCGCATGGCCGCCGCCACTTGTCGGCGTGATTGGCGCCCCATAAAGCGCACGTGGCCGCTAATCTGAAGCTCCTCGCTCAGCGCTTGTATGCGCGAGAGTTCCGGTCCGTGTCCGATGATTTCCAGCGTCAGCGTAGGAAAGTCGGGAGCGAGTGCAGCAATGGCGCGCACGAGAACTTCATGCCCTTTGATCGGAAGCAAGTTGCCCACACACAGCACCACGGGCTCGCCGGTAGAGGGCTCGCTGCCCGGCGAGAACAACTCGGGATCAACGCCGTTGTACACGACGGATGTTCTGGCAGATGTCGGGACGGTTATCCCGACGGAAGCCGGGCGACTGGTTCCGATGCCCTCTAAGACCTTCTCACGCACGCGCTCGCTGATGCAGATCACACGTCGCGACGATCGATATACACGCTCGGAAATACGGCGGCACCATTCGCCAGCCCTTCCACTCACTTGCTGCGTCGAGAAAGCGTCGAGACCGTGCACCGAGATCACATACGGCACTCCAAGTTCCTTGCTCAACAGCATGGCCGCATGCCCGCACGGCAGAGCCGCATGGGCGTGGATAAGATCGATCTGGCCGAGACGCTGCAGCTCGCGCACCCGCCCGACAAGTCTTGCGAAGGCGAAAGCTCCGGCAGTTGGAAGTCCAAAGCCTCCAGGCAAAGACAAATACCGCAACCATTCCGCAATCACGCCGGATTCCCGTGGGCGCAGCTTTTCTCGATACCAGGGTCGCACCGCGAAAACCGTGCTGACCACTCCAGTCTTGGCGAGCGTATCCAGCGGCTCCGCGACAAAACAACCGAAGCCATCGTCTCGATCGCTCGGGTAGAAGGGTGTGATCGTTAGAACGTGAAGAGGCTTTCCGGTTTCGTTGCTTCCCTGTCCCCGTGCCCGCCCGAGAATGGGCGGCAGTTGCGGATTTTCGCTCACGCTGGCTGAGCCTCCCGGCAGCGGCGGCTCAAAACCAGCCAGCGGAAAAGAATGTCGCTGCGATCCGCGCCTGCCTGGTGCTCGCGAAACAGTTGCCAGGCCGGCGCGACGTCGACGACATCCCGCAACGCCTGCGGAAAATCATGCAGAGCTTGCTCCATCTGCGGTCGAAGGGCGGTCCGCAACCAGGTGGCCAGCGGCGGCGTAAATCCGCGCTTCTCGCGCCAGCGGATCTGATCCGGCACCCACTCCGGCAGGGCCCGGCGCAACAGCGCTTTTCCAAGCCCGCGTTCGAAGTGATACTCCTCCGGCAAATTGCGAACAAAATCCATCAGATCGCGATCCAGAAACGGAGTGCGGCATTCGAGCGCGGATCTCATGCTGGCGCGATCCACTTTCACCATGATCTGCTCGGGAAGATAACTCGCAGTCATCGCTTCGATGGCCGATTTCGGGTATGGAAGCCGAGCATGATGCAGGGCTTGAGTTCGCAATTCTTCGAGCCCGTGCGCGGCGGCCGACGAACCGGGGGCGAGAAACTTCCTGAGAACATCATTTCGCTGCGCTTCCGGATAGAGTAATCCCCAATCTGATCGCGCCAGAAATGACAATAAACCGATGCCACGCCATGAATTACTCCAGTGCCGCACCACGGAGCCCGCCGCGGCATTCATGCCCGGAAGTCGTCTCAGGCCGTGCAACGAATAATAACGAAAGAATTCGCGATACCCTGCAAAACACTCATCTCCGCCATCCCCCGAAAGCATAACCTTGCAGTGCGCCCGTGCCTCGTGGCAGACGGCGAATGTCGGAAACATGGAAGCATCGGCAAATGGCTCGTCGTAATGATCAATCAACGCATCGAACGAACTCAACACCTGCTCTGAAGTGAAATGCACCTCGTGATGATCCGAGCCGATGCGCTCAGCAACCAATCGGGCATACGGCGCTTCATCCAGTTCGTCATCGTCAAATGATGCGCAGAATGTGCTGAACTTTGCGCCGGGCATTAACTCCCGCATGGAAGCCACCACAAAAGTGGAATCGATGCCGCCGGAAAGGAACGCCGCCAGCGGCACATCACTCCGCAGCCGCAGCCGCACGGACTCTCGCACCCGGTGACGAATCTCTTCCACCGCCTCGCCTTTACTCGCGGGCTTGCCCGTTACGGTTGCAGGCAACTCCGGCTCCCAGTAGCGCCAGCGCCGGATGCCCGACTCGCCCTCCACCATCAGCGCTTCTCCAGCCATCAGCTTACGCACGCCCTGCAGGTGAGTGCGCGGAGCGGGAACATACCGCAGCGCCAGAAACTGCGCTACTGCAGCGATATCGAGGCGACGATCAAGCTGCGGCAACGGCATCAACGCCTTCATCTCAGACGCGAAAGCTATGGCGCATTTTCCAAAGGGCGCCCAGTAAAGCGGCTTCTCGCCAAAGCGATCGCGAGCCGCCAGCAACCGCTTGTTCTTTTCGTCGAGCAGAACAAACGCGAACATCCCGACAAGATCGTCGAGCAGCGCCGGGCCCTTCTCTTCGTAGAGATGAACCAAGACTTCGCAATCGCTGTGAGTGCGGAAGCGGTGCCCTTTTTCGATGAGCTGTGCGCGCAGCTCGACGTAGTTGTAAATCTCCCCGTTGCAAATAACCCAGACAGTTTCGTCTTCATTACGCAGCGGCTGCTTTCCGCCTTCAATGTCGATGATCGAAAGACGGGTGTGACCCAGCAGACAGCGCCCTTGCAGCAGTTCCTCACACCCCTGATCGTCCGGCCCACGATGACGTAACAATCCCTGAGCTCGCTGAGCCCATGCCCGCATGCCGTCGTCGAGACGCGACGAAGGATCGAAGACTCCGTAGATTCCACACATCTCAGTATCTGCGCCTCAGTATCTGTGCCTCAGAGTCTGCGCCGCCTGGCTACAACCTCTTCAAACGCTTCCTGCCACTTCCGAGCGATAACATCCCAGTCGAACTTCTGCGCGTGCGCAACCGCAGCCTCGCCCATGGAGCGCCTCAATTGCGGCTCTCGAATCAGCAAGTCTAACTTGCCCGAGAGTTCATCGTCGTTGTCCACCAGATAGCCGGTCATGCCGTTAACCACATAGTCGGGACGATAAACTTCCATCGCCACGGCGGGAAGTCCGCTGGCAGCCGCCTGCCCCAGAACCTGAGGATGCCCTTCAATAATGCTGGGAAAGAAAAAGATGTCAGCGCGCCGCATCTCGTTCCCAAGTTGCAGCAGCGATAGATGTCCCAAGAACTCCACATTCGTGCATTTGAGTTCCGCTGCAAGACTTTTGCAGATGTCGCTTTCCTCTCCGATTCCGGCAATGCGAAACCGCACCTGAGGCCAGCGCGCGGCCTGTCGAACCAGCAAAGGAACGCGCTTGTAGGAGCGCATCGACCCGGCATACAACACGGTCACAGGCCCGTGTGACGAGCGCCCGGATGGGGGAGGAAAGAAATAACGGCGATCGATCCCATTGTGAATCGTCCCCGCATTAACACGATGTTTTTTCCTTACCAGCTGTGCCAGGTAGTCGTTATTGGCAAAGACCGCATCCGCCTCACGAATATTTCTAAGGCGCGCAGGCGCGTACCCCTCGGAATAAAGCCCGCCCGAAACCACCGCTGTAACGAGTGCAGTCTTCAATCGCAGATAACGGCGCATGCCGAGAAATGCCGCGTCGAGCGGCCCTTCACGCGGAAAGAAGTAGACGTCCGGTACACTTCTCACAATCTGCCAAGCCGTGCGCAACGTATTTCCGTGCCTATCCCAGCGCAGAAGCCGGGTGTTCGGCCGCGATGCAATGCGCGGATCAACTGCGCCCTCATGCAACATCGTTACGGCCACTCGTTTCGGATCAAGCCGCGCGACAATCTCTTTCACGGAAAGATTTTGCGCGTTGGTGTCGGCTTCGTCGGCGGACGACGGCGTAAAGATGGTAATCATTCCGTGTGCGAGTGTCAGGTATAGAGATGCCCAGTGCGGGTCAGGAAGCCACTGGCGAAGCCGTGTTTGCTGGTTTTTTCCATTCTAGCCGAAGTTCGCGCAGACTCGCCTGCACACGCGTCCGCGAGTCCCGCTGCTGGCTCGCTTGCCGCAAATGCTCGCGTGCAATCTCGAGCAGCAGCCGCCGCACAGGCTTCTGATCGGCAGGCGCAAGCGGCGCCTGCTCACCCGGGTCGGCCTCGAGGTCACAGAGATTCTCCGCCGGAGGATCAAAATGGAGCACAAGTTTGTAGCGTGATTCTCTGATCGACAGCACACGCGGCCCCATCCGATTCTCTGGACGAAATGGATTCGTACAGCCCGCCACGCACTCTGAAATCGCAACTCCGTCGAAACTTCCGCCCTGTCGCAAGTGCTCCCAATAACTGCGCCCTTGGAATGCGGTTGGCACGGCCAACTGCGCCGCGTCCAAGAGCGTTGGCGCAAGGTGCAACATGCTGAACGGAGACCTCGCCACTTCTCTTTTCGTGCTTCCCGGCACGCGCAACAACAGCGGCACGTGAATCAATTCTTCCATCAGCCTCGACGGCGGATGATAGCGGCCCCCGTGATCCAGGAACTCCTCTCCATGATCAGCCGTAAAGGCAAAGATACAGTCATCCCAGCGCTTCGACCCACGCAGTGTCTCAGTCAGGCGCGCCATTTGCGCATCGACCCAGCGAATGCCAGCATCGTACAGCCCCACGACTTCGTCACGATGGCGGGCGAACCGCCGCGGTCCGAGGTCAGACCGGTTCCACCAGGAATTTAAATAGCGCGCGCGATACGGCGAGAACCGGGCTCTGCCCCATGAGAGTTAACGCATCGTCCTTCGGATAGTAAGGCGAGTGCGGATCCATCAAATGCAGCCAAAGAAAAAACGGCGCATCGCCGAGGGACGAAAGCCAGGTGCAGGCGTGGTCCACAATCACGTCGGCCGCGGGAAATCGGCGCAGGGCATCGAGTGAGTCCGCGACTGGCGTGACTCGCTGACAATACTCGAAGTAGAGTTCGTCGTAAACAGCTCCCAGAGGTCCCAAAGCCGGGCGAATCTTCTGGAGCATCCGGTTCAGGCCGCTCGCCCAACCGTTGCTGCTTGCCGCATTCGTTTTTCCATCCGATAGCGGCGCCGGTTCGTCTTCCAGAAAGTCATGAAACGTATCGAACCCATGCTCATATCCGAACCGCGATGAGATGTAGGGATTGGCAGCGCCGAACGAGGCCGTGGCATACCCAGCCTCCTGCAAAACAGACGCGAGCGTCGGCTCGTCGGGCCCGAGTCCCAGCACGTCGCGCCCCAACGCCAGTGGATAGCGTGAAGCCAGGATCGACGGAAACGAGTAATAAGTTGGCGCGCCGGCGACGATCGCCGTCGGAACCACAAAGCTCTCGCGCGCAAGAGAGTCGAGAAACGGCGTAGTCGGGCATTCGTAGCCCATGAAGCCGACGTGGTCGGCCCGCAGACAATCCACCGTCACCAGCACGATCGATTTCTGTGTTTTCATTTACGCTTGACCCACCTAAACCATACTCCGCAGTATCTGAGCTTTCCTGAAATTCTTCCGAGTCACGTTCACCTGCGCTCTGCCGTTCGGCGTCTGGTAGGAACCCTGGCTCACCAACTCGTACAAATCCTCATCGTGAAGATACAGCAGATCACCGTGCTTCGACTCAAGTGCCGTAAAGAATTTGTCCAGAAGTTGCAGCGTACGGCTGCGAAAATCCTTGATCGTCGAATGAAAATTGATGGAATGCACGGAAACAATCGCCGGGATGCCCCGTTCAAAACAGCTTTCCGCCTGCCGGAGACAGGCCTCGAGCGCGAAAGCCGCATCGGTTGCAGGTTCGAATTCCACCGTGCGAAACAACTGGAGAATGTCGTGGCGATCGAAGTGCGGCGGCATGAACGTTCCCGGACCGTTCTGCACCACCCGAATTCCATGCTGCGCCCACGCGCGATGAGTATCGTCATTCGCGCGGTAGCCCGGAGCGCAGGCTGAACGCGGCAGCGTGGAGAACAGCTTGGCAAATGCTCCCACCGTCGGGCCAATCAACTCGGCCTGTCTTTCCCTTGGCAAAAAGCGTTCGTCTTCCGGCTGCTCGGGATCCCAGTACTCATATCCGATCCACGGCATGCGCCAGTGAATGTAAGGCATCCCAGCTTGCCAGAGCGTGCGCAATAAACGGGCCCGCTCGCCTTCCACATTTAAATTGCGCGCCACCGCCGAAAGGCAGAAGTGCGTGCTTCCGTGCAGAGCCGGCTGGAAAACTCCATCAGCAATTCCCTCACGATAGGCTTCCATCAGTCCCGGGCGAATCCAGCCCTCGGGAAGGCCGTCGGCCAGCGATAAAAGATGAATTTGCCGAAGATCATCGGCGCTCATTTTGGCGAAGTCCAGATTCGCTAGGATGAAATTCATCCCGAGGCAAGGATGACGTCCGCTGGAATCGCGATGGCGCTTGAGCGCCGCTCCTAAACCGGCCAGATCTTCAGCCGTCTCCAGCGTATAAAAATCATAAGGACGCTCGCCCAAAGCCAAACCCGCTGCTTGCAGCTGTTCCAGTCCATCCTGATCGCGCAGCCCTACGCGACCCCAATCGTCGCTCTGCAGCAGCACCAGCGGCCGGTCAAAATGAAACCCTGTGAAGGGAAACAGTTCGCGCCCGCGTTGCCAGAGTTTTTGAGCGAATGTCACTTGAGTTTGGCTTCACCCAGCAAATCGGAAAAGAGGCCGCTCCGACTTCAACGTTGAAATCACTTTTGCGCCAAGGCACAGTAATTGCCCGCAATCTGGTCATTGCGCGAGATGCTTGGTCGATCAAGAGCCACGCCCACAAGGTTTAGAACCGGAACAATCGTATGGTGCAGAACCTGGCGCACCAAACCGTACTTCGCGAAGATGCTCAGCGACGAGGCGGTAACTCGCAGGAAACCTCCAATGCTCGCAACCTCGGGCACGATTTCACTCGTGGCGAACGGCGCAAGCACAAACCTTATCCCCGCCGGAAAATAGCGCCAGTGCTCGTCATCCCCTACCCTCGGATAGACCGAGGCGACGCTCATCATAAAATGCCCTCCCGGCTTCAACACCCGGTACACCTCCTCCGCCGCCACGCGCGGCTCTGGGAGATAATCGAAGACCCCAGTGGCGATCACCAGATCAAACGCGTCCGACTTGAACGGCAGTTGCTGCCCCTTGCCAACAACGTCGACTAACACGGTACTAAGCACGTCCAGCGCCACATAACGGCCGATCCGATTCTCGAGCAGAGGACGATAAGGCTGATAACGTCCGCCAATGTCGAGAACGGCAAGTTGGTTTCCGGGAATGCGATTGATCCACCCAGTCAGAATCTGCCGACGCCTGCGCTGCACCAGGTAGCTGGGATTGGTCAGTGAAGGATACAACCGTGCATTGGCGATTTTCTGGAGCTCTTCGCGTGAATGAGTATCTTGCATCCGGTGCTTGGATCGTGGGTCAGCTCAGTTTTGGGTCAGATCGGTTGCCGGCTACTCAGTTCTGGGCGAGGCTTAACTTTTCTGGTTTATCGTTTAAAGATAGCCGAGCTCTCGCAGCCGTTCTTCGACCAGACGCTGTTCGTTCTGATCGAGGACCGCGGCTTCGTCCCGCAGCAGTTCGCCCATGACAAACGCAAGGAACGATTCCAGACTACCAAACCTTTTCTCGACGGCGTCGCACAGAGGCTCGGGCAATAACACCTGACGCGAAGAACTGTTCATGCCATCCCTTCGCGAGAGCCAGGAAATATTCCGCGAACCCGAGCCCAGATCGCGGCAGCGATCAAGCGGTCATCGGCTTCAAGACCAGACAACAGAACCCCGCCCGCGAACACGGCGTAAACAGCCACAGTGGCAACCACAACCACTAGGATATCGGGATGAGCCGCTCGCAGCGCGATCCGCAAGCCGACCGCGGTCGCGAGGGCCGCCCCGGCAGGCATCGCCAGCCGCCAGTAACCACGGTTGTAGGGGAACAATCCGAGCACCTTCTTGACCTCCCAAAGACACCAGGCGTTGGACATTGCATTACCCATCGCTGCAGCCGCCGCGGCTCCGGCAATACCCCACCTGGGCACAAACACGAGGCAACAACTCACGGTGACTACGGCCGTCACCAGCTGGATTTTGACCAGCCGCCTCTCGTTGCCTGACATCAGCAGCAGATATCCGACGGAACCGACAGCACAGTTTACCAGTTGCCCGGCGGCTCCGATGACCAGGATCGCCCAACCCGCTTCGAAATCGTGGCCAAAGACCCGCATCAGGACGCGCGAGAAAACCACCACCACGGCGGCCAGAGGCAGCGTGAGCCCAAAGATCCATTTCGTCAGAATCTGATACAGCCGGTTCAGCAGGGCCGACTCTCCACGAGCGTGGAGATCGGCGATGGTCGGCGAAAAAATCTGATTCACCGACTGCAGCGCGATGGACAGAAATGCCACGATCGTCGCCGCCACGGCATATATGCCGACCGAGCGAGCGCTGAGGTAGAGCCCCAAAACAACTTTATCTGTCTGCGAGTAGAGGAAGCCCACAATGTCCATGGCAAAGGCCGCCAACGCGAAGGAAAACATTTCGCGCGGCGGAGCGTGAATCGACCTGAAAGAAAATCGTGCGCCGGTGGGCGTGAGCCGGTTCGTTACCCACACCAGCGCGATCAGGACTACGGCTGCGCTCGCGACCTGGGCAAAAATGTAACCCCAAAGACCCGTTCCTAGTTCCACCAGCACAACCGTGAAGACCATGGTGAGCACACTGGCGCCAATATTCGTAATCAGCGTTCGCTTGGCGACTTCTTTGTATCCGGTGAGGAGTTGCGCGAAGAAAGTAGTCAGCGCGCCCAGAAACATGATCAGCGCAAAGAGATAGAGATAGTTTGCCAGAACCGGCGTGTGATAGAGGCGGGTCGAAATCCAGTGCCGCGCCGCAATCACTGCGAGAGCGAACAGCGCATTCACGCCGATCAGACTCAGAACGCTCCACGACAGCAGCGATCGCAGGTCTTCGAGCCGGCCGGTGCTGCAATAGGCTGGCGGAAATCGCGATGCGGCCCACGTCAGACCAAGACCCCCGAAAATTCCCACCAGACCCACCACCGTCATGCCGAGTGCGTAAATGCCCAGCGCCTCCGCTCCCAGCACTCGAGCCAGATACACCTTGAACAAGTAGCCAAACGCCGTCGTCACGATCGTGCCGGCGAAAAATACACCAGACTGGCGCGAAATGTGTCCAACCTGCGAGCGGAATTGTTGGGTTCCTGCAGCAACGTCCTCCGGCGATGCCGTAACAACCGGATCGTTTATGACACCGCCAGTCACAATTGGGCCCGTTATAGACGGATCGGTCATGAAACGGACCTTACGCCAGCGGGATCGTTGGACTTGGTCAACCAATGCTGCAACATCGCAGGATCGACAGTCGGGGAAAGATTCAACTGCAGCGGCGGCCGATTATGAAAATCCGCTAAACGGCTCGGAATCTCCGAGAGCTGCTGCGCGTCTCTCAATACTTCCCCGACGCCAAAGCGAGCATACTGTTGCGCGTACTCGTAGGGAGACAGCGAGAGCCAACCGCAAAGAAAGCAGCAAATGCCCTGTCGCAAACAGTCGATCGCGGTCGTCGATTCGATGGTAATGCCGAACCATGCCCGCGCCATGAGTTCGGCAGTCAGCGGACCTTCTACCACACTCACGAGATCACGATCCTCAGGAGCGAGAACGTCCCGAACAATTCTGCGCCGTTGCGAACGGCTCTCGAACGGATGCAGCTTCACGACGACGCTGCGCCCGCGCTCGCGAGCCAAACGGCACAGCGGCGGCAGCAATTCACGATAAACCTGTTCAGCGCGCATGCCGCCAACCTCGTAGGGCTCCGAGAACAAAATTGCGGCAGTCCGGGGCGGAGGATCGCGTTCAATCCCCGGAGAAATGTCTCCCGTAGGTGGCGCCCCAATGACAACCTTCCCCGCCGGAAGACCGCAGACCCGCAACAGATAGTCGCGCTCCATTTCGTTCTTCGCCAAATACAAGTCGCATGGCAGGTCCTTCAACGCATAGCGGCCATCGAGCGCCCCGTGATGAAAGTCCACGGTCCGTATCTTTCTCCGGGCAGCCAGCAAGACGGGCAGTCGCGTGTACCGGTTGCTGTCATCGCCGCACAGAACTCCGCACACTGGCTCACGCTCGAGCACTTCACGCCAGGCATTGCGGGCACTTAAACCATCACGAATCCAACCTGGAATTGAATCTAGAAAACCGGCTTCCGACAACACCCGCCACTCCGGAGATTCGCACAACTCTGCTCTTAGCTTCATCCAGCGTTCAGCCATCGAAGCGACCTCCGCCTCGGCTGAATCCGCCTTTGCATAAGCCGCCAGGTCTCGAACTTGAACGTTAGCAGGCGCTGCGAACTGCTTTGCGCTTTGCCGCGTCGCAACCATCAGGAAAGGCTGATCCGGAAGCAGTCGCGCGTAAGCGGCGGCCATCCGCGAAACGTTAGCGTAAGCGCTCGGGAGCAGCACAACAGGTTCGGCGCGACTCGGTGGCCGCGCGGCAAACCGTGATCGCCACTGATAGCCAGAATCGTATTTGTCGAGAAGAATTTCCGTAAACTGCGCCGCCGAGAAACGTTGAACTAATCCTGCATAGTGCATGCCACGGGCGGCGAAGCGCGCCAGACCACTCGATTCAAAACTTCGCAAGGACCGGCGTAGCGCGATCGCTATGATCCCGGCGATGCCTCCCGAGCGCGTGGCCCAGAGTTCTGCAGATGGATTAATTACCTTAGCCACCGACAGCAACGCGGGAAGAGTCAGGGCGTAAGGCGCCACCAACAGCGACATCAGGTCCCACCAGTCGATGCCCTCTTCATCGATCAACCGGCCCCGCCCCGCGGAGAACATCTCGCGCACATGGTTCGCGTCCGCGATCCCACGCCGGAAAGACTCAGCCCGCAGTACCGGACAGCCGAACTCACGCTCCCATCTTTCCTCCGAAAACGGAGAAGACTTCCCCAGGTCGACGATGAGATCCCAATGCTGCCGTGACCAGGGGCCTCGTTCCAGTGAATCTTCGGGCTGAAGCAGGAGAACTCGCATGCTGCCAGTCGGCCGCGTCATCAAGCGCGGGTCGACACCTCCGCGGCTAGCAACTCATCGTACTTTGGAGTCTCGCCTTTGATCTTCTGCCAACCCAAAACCCTCTGCCGAACCAGCGAGTAACGCCGTCGAAATCCAGCTTTCTCCAAACCTCGAATCGAAGCAACGTTGCTCGCGGCGCTGAAAATCCAGGGGCTCTTGCCCTTCTCCCGTATGCGCCTGGCGATGCGGCTCACCGTCTGCCCATAGTATCCATGGCCGCGTGCTGAGACCGGAGTCCAACAGTCGAAAAGCATCACGCAGCCCGCTGACGGGCCGTCTACTTTGGCATTCAATTCAGAGAGGAAAAATCCATCGAAAGCGGTTACCCACGCAAAGTGCAGCAGGGCCCCTTTTCCGTCCACCAATCCAAACCCTTGCGAATTCCCATTCTCGAGGCGCGAGGCGGAGCGCAGTAAATAAGCCAGCGTGGATTGGTCGTCAACGTATTGCGACGCCGCCGACGCCAACTGATTCAGATCGAGTGGTGCCAGGGTCACGCTCGAACTTCCGCTCGAATCCGGAACAACCGGTCCGTGCCATTCAAGAAACCAGACTTCGCTCTCCGACCAGAGAGACGCGCCGAATCGCTTCACCAGCCGCCGAAACGTTGCAGCACTACCATCGCGGTCCAGACTCGTTCGCAGTTCCCGCCAGCGCGCCGCGGCTGCCCGCGCACCCGCCTCCAGCCGGGGAGAAGTCTTGACGATTCCAGCCGCGCGATAACGCAGGATTTCGCGGCCATGTTGCAGAGCCGATGCTCTCAAAGTCACATACAGCGTTTCCCGGGTCTGGTTCGCGAATCGCTCCTTATACTCCTCTGCACCGAGCCCGAGATCAACGGTTCTCAACGCAGGATTGTCGGCCGCTTCTTCGATCAGCTTAGCCAGCAGACAAAAGCCGGGAGAGTATTTTTCCAGAACACTGTCGAACGTGGGCTGGTACCAGAACCAGGTGTCCTGAAACTCGAATCCATAGTTCCACGCAAAAGCGCTCTGGCCGGACATCATGCGCGTCAACGCCAGCCAACCGGACTCGGAAAGTAACTTCGCCAGTTCCTCCAGAAACACGCGGCGTTCCGGCCGCGCCATGTTGCTGACGCGTCCGGTGGCAAGAAACCGCGCCACATGGGACTGCATGAACTGGGGCAGGATGGGTGCGACCGCATTCCAGGAACGCGCGTGATCCAGTCGCACCGGCGCGTCGCGCCCCATCGCATTCAGAAACCGGCGCAGCATTTTCTTTCGTGGCAAGACGGGCTTATCTTCCCCCGGTCGGCGCTCCAGCCGGGCCAGGGAAACCTGAGCGCAGTAGTATGCCGTGCGCGCAAAGTAGAGATAACCATTCTGCGCTGATGCCCGCTTAATAGCCGCAACGGTATCAGAGTCGGCCGGAAGATTGGTGAGCGTAACATCGCCGAAACCCTGCTTCCTCAGTTCGGCCAGCACTTCCGCGACGAAGGCGGGCTTGTGCTCCGGCAGGGAAATAAAATCGCAATAGTCCCCGGTTGTAGCGCAAAGAAAAGACACGCGCCGCCCTTCCACGTCAGCAGCAAGGGACGCGACTCCACACAACGATTCACCCTCGTAGACCAGAAAAAGCAGCGGCCGCATTATCGCGTAGTACGCCCGTTGCACTGCCAACGACCACTCGTAGGTATAGAAGACCTGTGGCTGGTCCACCCGACTGCACCAGTGTCATTCCACTGCTCGGCGTAACTTTGCATCTTCCGGAATTTCCTGGAGCACAACGAGTCGCACGGTTCGAGTCACAAGGTCAATCACTTTTTGCAAGCTTTAGTGAATACGTAATAGTACCAATCTGTCGCGCAAGGTTGGGTAAGGCATCCAGATCGACGAGCATGCGACCTGGAATCCAATAGTGGTCGGCAACTCCCCGTGAGCCGAACCGACAAGAATACCCAGCACCACGCCGAAACGCGCGCGATGAGATTCCTGCTGAGAAGCAGTGCGGGATTAGTTGAGACCGTCCGAGCGCGTCATTCCAATGTCTGCCCCCATGTCCCCGCAACGCCTGGCGCGAGGCGACGAGCACGTCGCTGCAATCGAGCATGGAAGCCCGACACATGGGCCTCGAACTCGCCCAGGCTCATCCCAGCCGTGACGTGCACACGTGGCAGCGCATAGGGCGGCAGATCGGTACCCAGCCCACCACCAAAGTTCAGGAAGGCAGCTTCGAATCCCGCCTTCTGCGTCATCGCGAGCACCTGCGGCGTGACCGATTGCGGATCTCCGAACGGATACGCAAATGCCCAAACACGTTTCTCGATAACAGATTCCAGCCTCGCCCGGCTCTCGGAAATTTCGGCGTAGGCCAACTCGGGCGGCAGTTGCGACAACATAGGATGGCTCAGGGCGTGAGCACCGATAATCATTCCGGCCGAAGCCAGTTCACGAAGTTCCGTGGACGTCAGTAATCCAAACCGGCGGCACGATGCGAGATTTCCCTCGTCCAAACTTCGCTCCGCGTGCAATCCAAATTGCGTTCGGGCGGCCCGCAGAAATGATGCCCGAATTCCTGTGTCCACCTGCGACAGCCGCCTTACCGCGCTCCACCAAATCGCGCGCCGCTGTCCCCGCGGTCCTAACTCACCCTGAATCAGAACGCCTTCGGACGAAACCTCGAATGGCCCTGCCGGACCTCGAAGAAACAACAAGAATAATTCTTCATACCACAGCATCGTCCGACAATCTTCGGCCGATGCTCCCGTCACGAAGAACAGACAACTGACCTTTTCCTGCTGTAAAACCGGCAACATGTCGGTTAAACAATTGAGGAGCCCGTCGTCACAGGTCAACAGAACCGCCCGTAGCGGCAGTTCGCGCCGCCCCTCGCGCCAAGCCAGCGCGTCCTCGGGCGAAATCACGTTGTAATGCTTCTTCAGCAGGCGCAGTTGCCGCCGCAACATCTCCGAGGTAATGAGATTCCCATCCAGCGCCGCATCGACCGTTTTGTATCCTTGCGGCAGCACGCCGTGATAGGTTACCGCTGCAAGCCCACGAGCAGAAGTGCGGCGAAAAACACCAGCCATCGACATTGCGGGATAGAGGACCCTCTTCAGGAAAGGACTGACAATCTCTCATCGCCCCATCCTCATCGCCCAATCCTCATCGCGGGTTGACCAGATCCCCGACCAGTTCCCAGCTCATCGGAGTTCCGCGCTCAATGTCGCAAGCGGCATGGCGTCCTAATACTTCGGCAAGATGCCGCGGGTGCAGTCCGTGCCCCGGACGAATCGAGCGAACATTCTCGGCAGTGAAAAGATCGCCGCGCTTCACATCGTGCACCACGAACAGCGAGCGCCGGTACGCCCGAATGCTCGCCTCTTTCGCGCTGCATCCGAAATAGATTTCACCCAGCGCCTTCTCCGTCACGCGAACCGCATCCACCATGGCCTTGAATTCCTGCGGCTCCAGAGAGAACGCGCTGTCCGGCCCCGGTTCCGACCGCGACAGCGTGAGGTGTTTCTCGATGATGCACGCACCCAGCGCAACCGCCGCCACCGGAACCGCAATGCCCATGCTGTGATCCGAAAGCCCCGCCGGAACATTAAAACGCCCCGCCAACTCCGGGATGGTACGCAGATTCATCTCCTCCGCCGGGGCCGGATAGGCGCTCGTGCACTTCAGCAGCGCAATCTGCGTCGCGCCTGCCTGCCGAGCGGCGTTAACGGCCTCGTCAATCTCCTCCACCGTCGCCATCCCCGTCGACATAATCAGCGGCTTGCCCGTCCCCGCCATTTTCTGAATCAGCGGAATATCCACCAGCTCAAACGATGCCAGCTTGTGCGCCGGCACATTCATTGCTTCCAGAAAATCGACCGCCGTGGCGTCAAACGGCGTAGAGAAAAAATCGAGCCCCAGGTCGTTCGTCGCTTGTTTCAAGCGGGGCTGCCAGTCCCACGGCGTGAAGGCCTCGCCATAGAGTTCGTGCAGATTGCGCCCATCCCAGATCGTTCCTTCAATACGGAACTCCGGCCGGCTGCAGGCAATCGTCATCGTATCGGGCGTGTAGGTCTGAACCTTAATAGCATCGGCGCCGGCATCGTTCGCCGCATGAATAATCTTCACCGCCTGCTCGAAATTCTGGTGATGATTGGCGGAAACTTCCGCGATCAGGTATGCCGGATAACCGTCCCCGATGAACCGCCGACCGATTTTGATGCAGGGTGACATGTTCAATCTGACAGGTTTCAATCTGACGTGCTCAATCTAAATATGGACGAACCGGACGAACCGAACGCACCAGTTCGAACGCCTCAGCAGCCGCGCACCCGACCACGCTGCCCCATCGCGTGGCCAGCGCGCGCAACGCCTCGGGCGACCGCGGATGAGGAAATTTCCGCGCCTCGGTTTCATAACATTCCATCGCCGCAATCTTTACCTCGATGGTTCGCGTGATGTCCACGAAAACGTTAGGGCGAAATGCCGGCTCGATGCGCTGAAATGCCCACTCCGTCGACGACGCCACCTCAAATGCATAAATGTCGCGCACCGGTTGCCCGGCCATGGGTCGGGTCGCAGTTAGAACCGCCCGATGAATTACTCCGTGGTCAACATTGAGATCGCCGGCATGGTGGGTATAAATGACTTCCGGCTCCAGGCGTTCCACCAGACTCTCCACGATCTTCACCACGTCCAACAGCGGCACCGTGTCGAGGCGGTTGTCCGGCAGATCATGCAAAGTGAGATTTTTCACGCCTACCTTGGTCGCTGCGGCGTGCGCCTGCTGCTGCAGTTTGGTTATTTTCCCGGCATCAGTGTCAGCACGTTGAGGAAGCCGCGAGGTCGCGCCCTCGCCGAGAATGGCGAAGTGCACCTCATGACCTTCCCTGACCAGACGGGCCGCAGTCCCGCCGCAGCCGAGCACTTCATCGTCCGGATGGGCCGCGATCACCAGCACCTTCACTTGGATGTCTCCTTGGGGTTGCTGCGCGTGATTGTAACGTCGGCCACGAGCCGTCCGTCGTACAGAGCCGACCGGCTGAATTCGAACCGAAACCCGGAGTGATGCAGGAACGCGCGCGGGTAACCTTCGGCATCGAGCATGCGAATGAAATCGTGGAGTTCTTCGAGGGAAGCGGGACTGCCCACTTCACTCTCCTCCGCTTTTCTGCGTTTGAAATTCACCGCTTTGCCTCGCTGTGGAACAGGCTTCGGTTCACGCCGGATCATACGTTGGATCATCTCCGCGGACAATCGCCCCGCGCGCAAGTAAATTTCTTCCGCTCCCCCGTCAATCGAGAGCGGTTCCTTCATATAGACCGGACCGGCGTCAAAATCGTGGCTCATGCGCAGAGCCGTCAGTGTGGTTTCGCGGAGACCGCGCACGATCAGATTCTGCAGCGGACTTCCACCCCGGCCGAAAGGAACGTCGGTCATGTGGAAGCAGACGCACTCATAACGATCCACCAGTTCGTCCGGAACTTTCCACGACCAGTGCAGAAAAAAAATATAGCGGGGCGTCAACTCGGCGACCCGGTCAAGCGTGAAATCCGAAGGCGAGTCGATATAGTGCCATCGCCCCGGCAGCGGCCGTAGAACTTCATCGAATAAGCGCCGGTTCCAAGGCTTGCAACCCAGGACGAGATAAGTCTTCGGCTTGCTTGTAGCGGATCTCTTCATTGATGTGGATCTCTTCATCGATACTGATGGAGCCTGGTCAGTCTGCATATCGTGGATCACGACGGGTAGCGGGAACAGAAAATGTTGGGCTCGGCATGGACGTCAGAGAAGGCCCTTGGACCGCAGTTTTTCTTCCTGCCGCGGTCGCGCGGCCGCCCACTCCTCCTGCAGCATCGCGAGGCAGACGACGTCCTGGAACACATCTCGTTTCCATATGTGTTTCCGAAACAATCCTTCCTGCAAAAAACCGAAACGGCGATGCATTTCAACCACGCCCTTATTAAAGGCCAGCACTTCGCAGCAAAGCTTCTCCAATTTCAGCTCGCCAAACACGTAGTTCAGCACCGAGTACTCAACGCAGGTGCCCACACTCTTACCCCGAACATTGGGACTCACAACGTAGAAACCCCAATAACATCGTCGATTCGTCCGGTCGACGGCGTAAAGATAGGCGACCCCCACATCTTCACCGTCGCAGGTGATGACCCAATATTTGCTCGAGGAATCTTTAAGCACACGCGAAAACCACGCCGCGTGTTCCTCGGGACTGATCACATGGTCGGTGTACATGTAATCCGACACTTGCGGCAGGTTGCGCCATTCACGAATCATATCCGCGTCTTCGGGACGAATGTCGCGTAATGAGGTCACGGTGTCTCCGCTTCCGAACTATCCTCGCCCATCAGCATCGATATGATCCGCCTCGTCCCTCCGCGGTCCACCAACGCGCTCGCGGTCTGCGATAGAGTTTGCCTTTCCGAAGCCGAGTTTGCAAGGCGGGTGACCAGTTGTGCCAATTCCCCGATCGGAAACTGTGATCCACCTGACACCAGTCTCACAGCACCGGCGGCGCGCAAAGCCTCAGCGTTAAGAATCTGATTGTCGGCCACTACCACCAAAATCGCCGGAAGGCCAAGAGCACAACACTCCCAACAAGTCGTTCCAGCCGCCGAAATCGCAAGATCGGCCGAGGACATCACTTCCTGCATGTTGGCCACGTTGGCGAGAACGCGGCACGTGTGACTCGAGTTGGCGACCAGTTCTGCTATTTCCGCGCTGTGCGGATTACTTCCTCCGGCGACCACGGCGACTTGCAGGTCCGCTACAGCAACCTGCTCAAGCGCTTCCAGGACGCGCCCCGTGACGTTATCCGGATCGCTTCCTCCCAAACTGACCAGAAGCTTGCGGGCAACTTGCGGAATCTCCCGAACGTTTTTCACAGAAACAAATTCGCGCCGCAAGAGCGCATATTTCGTACCGAGAAGAAGCCTCGTGGACCTCTCCCGGTCCTCGTAAAAAGATTCTCGCGCATGGATGTTCTGATTCAGAACAAAATCTGCCACGTAGCGTCCAGCATGGCCGTTGTCGTCGATGAACAACACTTTCAGCCCCGCATCTCTAAATGCGACTTGATAGTCAGTACCGAAGCAGTAACCGTCCACCACGATCCAAGCAGCCTGTTTACCTCGGGCGTGCGCGATCGTCTCATGGGCGTCTTCCGCTGAACCTGGCTCGGCCTTTAGCCGCACGATTTCCATGCCCTCACGCTGCAAGCGTTCCACCACCGACGGGGTGGCTTCCGCGATGGCGAATACAGCGCGACCTCCGGCGTCCTGCCATGCTTGCGCCAGCGCCAGGCAGCGCATCAGATGGCCCGTGCCAATCGCGACGCTGGCATCCGCGCGAAAAAGAAGTGAACGAGAATTTGATGGCCGAGAAGATGATGGAGCGGGTATCATTAGCCTTCGTGCAGGGCTTTCTGCATGACAGATCGATTCAGTTCCATCAGCTCCGGCTCGCGGTCGAGAAGATCAAGAACATCGCGCCAAAAAAACATGGGATTGTCTTTGAGCCGGGCATAGACCGCGCGAACGAACTCTAAATCCTCAGGAGTATCCACCGTCCAGCGATAACCACTGTAGTCGGCATCTCCGGTTACCGACAAAAGCTTAAATTCTGCCGGATGCTCGTAAATGTACGGCGTGACATGCTCCCGCTCATAACGCTTTCGCGCTCCATGCCAGGCACGCCCAAGGGCTGAAACAGATACAACCTCAGTATCCAACCCGCGCGGGTAAGTTCGCACCAAGGCGTTGGAGGCATAGTCGGGAGCAGCATCCAGAAATGCCGCGATGGTCTTGTCAGTAATTTCCGGATCAATCAACGGACAATCGGAAGTGATCCGCACCACAACGTCAGCCTTGGCCAGCTGCGCCGCCCGGAAATAGCGATCCAGCACATCATTCTCATCGCCACGAGAAACCAAAACCGGGAGACTGCGGCACTCCTTCACGATCACATCGTCGGCCGGGCGATCCGTGGTCGCCACCAGCACTTCGTTGATCAACTGGGAGCGGCGCAGGCGATTCACTACGCGCGCCAGCACGGTTTCGCCCTCCAAGTCCTTGAGCACCTTGCCCGGCAGCCGCATGCTCCCCATGCGTGCTTGAATGATGGCGACTACCTTCAAGATTCCTTACTCACTTTCCCGCCAATACCCGCGCCATAATATTGCGCATCCCCCGCCGCTTGATGGTCTTTCTTAGGCCTTTGGCTTCCGCCCAAACCTCCGGCTCCGGTAGCAGCGGAAAAGTTCCGACCCGGTTTGCCTTCCGTCGATCCACAAACCTGCCCACCAGCTTTTGATCGTACACTCGTCCCGCAATATAAACTCTGGGTTTCTCGCTTGCGTTCAGCACCCTCACTGCCTTGTTCAGGAAGGTGACATCGAGCTTGAATTCAACATGGCCATGCACAATTTTCACTCGGCCATTGAGGTATCCCTGACCTCTAAATTTGCAATTGTATTCTCGAGTCAAGGTGGCGATGCGCACATCTCCGCCGTATACCGCAACGCGGAAAAAAGGTTGGTCATTGATCGGCTGGCCTGGTTTCTCTTCAAGATATTCGCGGTAAAGACTTCCCCATTGCTCCAGGACTCGGTTTAATCGGTCGGAACGCTTGAGCAGCAGAATTCCAGTATTGAATTCCGGGAAGCTGGATGGTATGTCCGGCCGGGGATATCGGTTATGCCAGTCGGTGCTGACGTATTCCTCATGCGTAGCAGCACAATCGAACTGGTCGAGCAGTTCGAACAATTCAGGAATGGGCTCCACGACGTAAGTGTCTGCGTCGATGAATAAAGTGCGTTCGTAAGGAGAATTCTGAATCAACCTGCTCTTGTCGTAAAAACCGTCTTGCGTAGGTTCGACCGGTACCACTCTTTCGAAGAACGGACTGTCAACCGCAAACTGCGAAAACACCGTGATCGGCAGATCGGGCATGGCTTTCTTAAGACTCGCCGCCGACGTGAGCAGCAGCTCCACGTATCTTGGATCCTGCGTGATGATGTACACGGCTCCCCTCGACATTTTCGGACTCCTTCTAGAATCACGCCTGGCAAAAACGGGCATGCTCGCAGTTCAAAACGCGTAGTGGTTCAACACCTTGCGCAGGGCTACAACCACGTCCTCCGCGTCCTGGTCGCTCATGCCGTGAAACATGGGAAGGCTGATCAGCCGTGTGTACGAATCTTCGGCCACAGGAAATTCCCCACCCTTATATCCGAACTGCTCGCGGTAGTAAGGGTGCAGATGCACGGGAATGTAGTGAACGTTCACGCCGATATTCTCGGCCCGCAGCGCGCGGAAAATCTGCGCCCGATCAGCCGTCAGCTTTTCCAGATCCAGGCGAATGGGATACAAGTGCCACGCCGGATTGGCGTCAGGCCGCACCGCGGGCGGAATCACACCCGGAATTTCGCGGAATGCCGCCGTATAGAGCGCAGCGATTTCCCGCCGCCGCGCCAGATTCGCGTCCAGCTTCTTCAACTGTTGGATCCCCAGGGCGCAAACAATATCGGGCAATCGATAGTTGAATCCGAGCAAGACCATCTCGTAGTGCCATTGACCGGCGCTCTGCCGCTGGCGCGCATCGCTGGAAATTCCATGATTGCGGAAGCGCCGCATCGTCTCGGCAAACTGCGCATTGTTGGTCGCGACCATGCCGCCTTCCCCGGTCGTGATGTGCTTCACCGGATGGAAGCTGAATACCGTCATGTCGGCGATGCTTCCAACACGGCGCCCGCCGTATTCCGCCCCCAGAGCATGACAGGCGTCTTCGATCACGATCAACCCATGCCCCCGCGCGATCTCGATGATCGCAGTCAGCTCCGCCGGATGCCCGGCGTAATCCACCGGAAGAATCGCCCGTGTCTTCGCGGAAATTTTCTTCGCGACTTCCTCAGGGTCAAGATTAAGCGTGTCCTGGCTGACGTCGGCGAACACCGGAGTCGCCCCCTGATACAAAACGCAATTCGCCGTGGCGGCGAACGTCATGGGAGCGGTGATCGCTTCATCGCCAGGCTCGAGCCCAGCCGCGAACGCGGCCGCATGCAAGGCGGCCGTGCCCGAACTGAAACTCACCGCATGCGCCGCCCCCACGCGCGCCGCGAACGCCTCTTCAAAATCGGCAACCCTGGGCCCGGTGGTCAGCCAATCCGACCGCAGAACTTCGACCACAGCCTGAATATCAGCCTCGTCCACCGACTGTCGCCCGTAGGGAAGGAAATTCGAGCGCACGGGCGATCCCCCATTGATGGCAAGGGTGCGCGGGCTGACCGACGTCAAGCTCATGTCGCTGCACTCATCTGGTCGCGCTCACGATGACGGCCTTAGGCTGGGACTCGCGCCGGGACGGGCTGTTCCTCGGGCGCGGCCGGAGAAACCAAATCCTGCAATTCCCGATTCGTAAGCCAGCGTTCATTGGTATCGCTGGCATAGCGGAAACCTTCCGGCAACGCCCGGCCTTGCACCCAATTTTCGCGCCGCCACCACGGATGCGATGGCTGAATAATGTAGCGGTCATCGACCTCCAGCGTATTCCGCGCTTCGTCTTCCGAGACCAGCACTTCGTGCAGCTTCTCCCCCGGACGAATCCCGATGGTCTCAATCTCGCACCCCGGCGCAATCGTTTCCGCCAAATCGACCATGCGCATGCTGGGAATCTTCGGGACAAAAATTTCTCCGCCGTGCATCTGCTCGATGCTGCTCACTACAAACCGTACACCCTGTTCCAGAGTGAGCCAGAAGCGGGTCATGCGCGCGTCGGTCAGCGTAATGCGGCCGCGGCGCTTCTGTTCCTGAAAAACCGGAATCACGCTGCCCCGGCTTCCCACCACATTTCCATAACGCGCGCAACTAAACCGCGACTCCTGAGCTCCCGCATACGCGTTCGCCTGCACAAACATTTTCTCGGCGCACAGCTTGGTAGCGCCGTATAGATTGATCGGGTTGACCGCTTTATCGGTGCTCAACGCCAGAACGCGCCGCACTCCCTGATTAATGGCGGCATCAATCACGTTGCGCCCGCCCATGATGTTGGTCTGAATGGCCTCGAAAGGGTTGTACTCGCAGGCTGGCACCTGTTTCAGAGCGGCTGCGTGAATTACGATCGTAATCCCGGCAAACGCCCGTTCCAGACGTGCCTCGTCCCGCACATCGCCCAGAAAATAACGCAGGCTGGGATGGTCCAGCCCGGAAGCGCGCATGTCATGCTGCTTGAGTTCGTCGCGGCTGAAGATCGCGAGCCGTTTCGGCCCATACTCCTTCAGCATGATTTCAACGAATTTCTTCCCGAACGACCCGGTCCCGCCCGTCACCAGAACTGATTGTTCCGACCAATTCATCCCATCCGCCTCGTTCCCTCGAAAATCAGACAAGCTGCGGCGAAATCGATCCAACGGCTCTCGTCGTTCTCACACCCAGTTCTCACACCCAGTTTCCACACTCGGTTTCCACACGTGCCGGCATCTGAAATATTTCTCTAATAAACCGCCAGCAGCTGGATCCCACGATATGCCCGCTAGTATAGCGGACTTTCCCGTAACCGGGCGCGCGATCACGCTTCGCGTGCGATGGCCTCGGTGAAAAATTGTCCGCGGTTTTTTGCCGATCCCTTTTTGCCCATCCAATGCTAAAATGGCGTGCGAACTCTTCACATCACTCAGTGCAAAACAATTCCCTGCGCGACAGACCAGCCTCTTCGACCCGGGACTTCGTTATCGTGTGCAGGACAGCCCCGCGCGGGCTCTTGGAGCAGTTACAGAATCGTTGAGGAGCAGGCATGGATTCGGGACCCTTGGTGCAGGCCAATAACTCCGTCATTCGTGAATTACCGCCGACCCCAACGTTGGATCTGGGACGGCTGGGGCCCCGTCTGTATGCCGATCTACCTCCGCAAGAATCCGCCATCGGGGATTCGATTCGCGTCCTGCAAAAGCGAAAATGGGTAGTCCTGATATGCCTGGTAACTATCTTCTCCGTGGTAGCCATCGCCAGCCTCAAGATGACACCCGTCTATGAAGCCGGCGGCACCATTGAGATCAATAAACCCGATGCCAGTCTGAACTTTCAAAACTCCGCCTCGTTCAGTCTGGATTATTTCGATCCCACCGAGTTGGAAACCGACATTAAGATTCTGCAGAGCAATCTTCTGGCTCTGCAAGTCATCCAGGAGCTACACCTTGATCGAGGCGCGGAGTTCGCGAGTCAGGCGCCACCACCTGTCGATCTTGCCCCCGATCCGTTGCAATCCGATCCCGCTCAAGCCGCGGCCATGGTCGGCAGCTTCAAAGGGAGTCTGCGAGTTGCCCTCGTCCCCAACACCCGCATTATTGAAGTCCACTACCGCAGCGCGGATCCCCAGAAGGCTGCCAATGTCGTGAACACGCTGATGCAGACCTATGTCGAGAACAACTTCAAAGCCCGTTTCGATTCCACCATGCAGGCCTCGGACTGGTTGCAGCGCCAACTGGTTGATCTGCAGATGAAGGTCGAAGCCTCCCAGGAAAAGCTGGTGCGCTATCAGAAAGAGCACGAGATCCTGGGCACCGACGAGAAGCAGAACATCACCATGGCGAAGTTGGACGAGCTCAACAAAGAACTCACCATCGCCGAAAGTGAGCGCATGGACAAGGAAGCTCTCTACCGCATGGTAGAGTCCGGAGATCCGGATGCGGTCGCCTCCAGCGCTGGCGGTCTGGAAGATGCCGGACAGGGCACCCAGTCGGCGTCGCAACTGCTCGAGTCTCTCCGCTCCAAGCAGGCCGATCTCAAGATTCAGGCTGCGGATTTGAGTACCCAGTTCGGCCCCGCCTATCCCAAGCTGACGCAACTGAACAATCAGCTGAAAGAGATCGATTCCCAGATGCAAGGGGAAATGAAGAAGGTCGCAAGCAAGGTTCACGGTCAGTACACGACCGCCCTGCAGCGCGAAAGCATGTTGCACGATGCGCTTGAAAGGCAGAAGCAGGAAGCCAACAAACTCAACGAGAGCGCCATCGAATACAACATCATCAAGCGCGACTCGGAAACGTATCGCACGCTCTACGAAGGTCTGCTGCAGAAGCTGAAAGAAGCTGGCGTTTCGGCGGGACTGAAATCCAACAATTTCCGCATCGTGGATCGAGCCTCCACACCGGGTGCGCCGATCGAGCCCAACGTCCCGCGCAACCTGCTGTTTGCCCTGGTCCTCGGCTTGGCCTCTGGGGTTGGACTCGCATTCATGCTGGAGGGGCTGGACAACACCGTGCGCACCACCGAGCAGGCCCAAGCTATCTCTGGCTTGCCTTCGCTGGGCATGATTCCTCTTGGTTCCAGATCAGCCCGCGAAGGCCCGAATCCCAAGCGTCTGGTCATCGCCACCTCGAAGGAAGCAGTAGAACTCGTAACCCAGGTCAGGCCGCAGTCGCAAATGGCGGAATCGTATCGCGCTCTGCGCACCTCGCTGCTGCTGTCGAACCTGGGAGCTCCACCCAAGGTCATTATGGTGACCAGCGCTCTGCCGCAGGAAGGCAAGACCACCACCAGCATCAATTGTGCCGTCGTGCTGGCTCAGAAAGGCGTACGGGTCCTGCTGATTGACGCCGACTTGCGCCGCCCCAGCATTCACAAGACTCTCGGCATGGGTCCGCACAGCGGATTGAGCAATGTATTGACCGGCAGCACCACATTGGAGCAGGCGATCACGCGCACCGCGATCCTTCCCAATCTGTTCGTGCTGGCGGCGGGAACGCCACCACCCAACCCGGCCGAACTGTTGGCCTCCACCAACATGCGTGACGTGCTCGCTCAGTTACGCGAGCAGTATGACCACATCGTCATCGACACGCCTCCGTCGCTGTCGGTGACTGACGCGGTCGTGCTTTCGCCTCGCGCCGATGCCGCCGTGCTCGTCATCCGATCCGGCCAGACCACCAAAACCGCGCTGCGGCGCTCGCGCGACATCCTCATGCAGGTTAACGCCAAAGTCGTGGGAGTGCTGCTCAATGCCGTCGATCTGAGTTCGCCCGACTACTATTACTATTACGAGTACAAGGGCAAGTACTCCAGCTATTACCGGGACGAACCTTCGTCCGGGCACAATGAGGACGGCAACGAAGCGGAAGAAAGATCACCCTCGTCAAGCAGTGCCTAGGAAGTCGAGCAGTGCCTAGCAAAACGTGTTCCCGCCACATCAAATGAAGATTCCTCTCAACAGTCCGGCTCGCAAGCGGCTGGTCGTGGGCCTTGCCGTCGCGTTCGCGGTCGCCTACGTTGGCCTGGCCGCCAGCCGCTTCGCAGCCTCCTGGCTGGGAAGCCGGGTGCAGTTATCCAGCCTGAGAAAGGCTGCCTGGCTCGATCCCGGAAACGCCGATTATCGCAATCATCTGGGACGGTTCTACGATCTGGTCGCCCGCGATCCAGCCTCGGCCGTAGGACAATACCGGGCGGCCGTATACCTCAATCCCCATTCCGCCCGTTACTGGTTCGACCTGGCCAGCGCCTATCAGGTTCTGGGCGACACGGCGGACCAGACCTCCGCTCTCGAGCACGCCATCCAGGCCGATTCCATGACGCCCGACGTAGCCTGGGAGGCTGCGAATCTCTACCTGGTGCAGGGCGAAAATGAAAAAGCCCTGCGTGAGTTTCGCGTCGTATTAGCCAATGACACCTCCCTTGCTCAAACCGCCATCCAGTTCTGCTGGCGCATCAAACCGGATGTGGATGTGCTGCTGCAAGATTTTGTGCCCCCCCGCAACGACGCCTACACTGCCTTCCTCACTCTTCTGGAAGCGAAGGAGGAAACTGCGGGCACAGCAAAAGTCTGGGCGGCATTGATGCAGACCCATCAGCCCTTTGAACGCGACCAGGCCGACCAATACATCCGCTATCTCGTCCAGCATAAGGATGTTGACCAAGCAGTGTTGGTCTGGCGGCAAACCGCCGAGCGCTTCGGCCTTACTTCGTACTTGCCGTCCTCGAGCAATCTGATCGTGAACCCCAACTTCAGCCTGAACGTGCTAAACACCGGCTTTGACTGGCAACATCAGAGCCAATCTGGCGTTAAGCTGGAACTCGATCCCACCGACTCGCATTCCGGCCGACAGTCCCTGAGCGTTACCTTTGACGGCCCGGGAATCAGCGACGCGGGCATTTATCAACTCGTTGCCGTGCAGCCCAATAACTCCTACCACTTTTCGGCTTATTACAAGAATGTGGAGATGGAAGGAGCCGGAGGGCCGCATTTCACCATTCAAGACATGTACACGCAAGCGGTTTATTACGAGAGCGATGAATTGACCAATGCAGGTTTCTGGAAATCTGCGGAAGGCGATTTCACGACCGGCCCCGATTGCAAACTGGTCGTGTTGCACATTCGGCGGCTTCCGCTGGGCAGTCCGATCCGTGGTAAGCTCTGGATCGACGATTTTCGCCTCACCCGAAAACCGTCCTAGGCTGCCCGTTGCCGGAGAAATAGCCGCACCCTGATGCGCACTCACAAAACAAAACCGAAGCAGCCAGCCGATCGCCAGGTTGCTCGCCAAACGCAGGCCAGGCAGATTGACGCCATCCTGCTTTACGGAACCTTCGGGTTGCTCATGTTCGGTCCGCTCGCCTTTGGAGCTGTCGAACCCTGGTCAACTTTCATTCTCGAAGCTGGCTCCGCGATCCTCATAGGTCTCTGGCTTCGCAAGCAATTCCTCGACGGCGAATTCACTATCGAGTGGAACCCCCTGTTCCTTCCCATGGCGGGGTTCGGTCTTCTCATCCTTCTGCAAATTGTTTTCGGCGTCACCGCCTATCGCCACGACACCATCTCTGGAGCATTGTTGTACTGCGCCTATGCCATGCTCTGTTTCCTGTCGGCGCAGGCGCTGCAACGCAGCTCGCAGGCGCGCACCGTCGCCGTCATCCTCGCCCTCTACGGTTTCACTGTCGCTGCGTTCGCGCTGCTGCAGGGCATCGCTCCCAACGGCAAGCTGTTCTGGGTTCGCCAACCCAGCATCGGCGGCGCCATCTACGGTCCTTACGTGAACCACAATCACTATGCCGGGCTCATGGAAATGTTCGTGCCCATTCTCCTGGTCCTGGCTCTGACGCGACTGGTCGGCGATAGGGAGCGCATCGCTGCCGGCGTTGCCGCCGCCATCATGGTGGGCACGATTTTTCTTTCCGGATCACGCGGCGGCATGCTCGCCATTTTCGTGGAGCTAGCCTTCTTCGCCGCCGTGCTGCTGCGCCGGCGAAAAAACACTCACATCGCCGTCGGCGTGGTCGCGTTCGTCGTCGTACTGGTCGGCTTGCTGACCTGGCTGGGAGGAAAAGAGCTGACCGCGCGGGTTTCTAGTATCTCCACCGAAGCCCGCACCGAACTTTCCGGGGGCATGCGCCTCTCCATTGACCGCGACGCCCTGCGGATGTTCCGCAACAAGCCCCTGCTCGGCTGCGGCCTGGGAACCTTCCCTGTGGTTTACCCGCAGTACCGCAGCTTCTATACAAACTTTTTTGTGAACGAGGCGCACAACGACTATCTGCAGTTACTCTCCGAGATGGGGCTGCTCGGTTTTGGCGTCATGATCTGGTTCCTGGTCGTCCTTTATCGCTCCGCCCTGCCCCAGATCGAACACTGGATGTCCGACGTCAGCAGCGCAGTCACTTTGGCGTGCATCCTGGGCATTACCGGAATCCTCGTCCACAGCCTGCTCGATTTCAATCTGCAGATTCCCGCCAACGCCGCGCTCTTCTATGTCCTATGCACCATCGCCGCCGCCCGACCGCTGCTGCAGCGTTCCAAAAAGCGCAAACCCGTATCCACGGAAAAGGAAGAGATGTTCCCCGCTTCGGAAGTGGTCTAGCCGCACCAGAGGCGCTCCCCGCAGAGCGGATATTGCGGCAGGAAAGCGCGCACTTCGAGGGATCGCATGAAGAGAGGTTGAGATGGCGCACTTTAAACTTGCGGCTCTCGTAGCCTCTTAGCCTTAGGAAGGGCGCGAAAGAAAGTTAAAGCTGGTTACGGGACGGTCGGGCTGGCCGGATTGTCGTTCTTAACCAGCACCCAGGTCGTGACGCCCACGATGGCACTCGCGCCAATGGCTATCGCGTAAGGAGAATTCAGGAGTCCCCCGGTCGCCGCCGGAACCGCCCCGGCAGCCTGCTTCTTTTTCTTGCTCTTCTTGCCGTTCTGATCGGTAGTAGTGTTCGTGGAAATCTCGTCGCGGGTCGTGTCCTGACCTTGGGCCAGCGTAACCACACTGCTCCCGTCGCTAATGGTGAGGTTCCCCTTACGCGCGAAGATCCTGACCGTCCCATCCAAGTCCGAAACGTTGAATTCCGTCCACGCATTCGATGCGGGCACCACTTTCACATCCCCAGCGGTGGCGGCAATTTCCGTCGACGTCGATACAGTCACCCCGCCATGCTGGATGTCGACCGACGCCCCTTGAAACTCAACCAGCGAATCGGACAGAACCGTAATACTGGAACCGGACTGGTTGATATTCGCCACCGAATCGGAACGCGTCTGTAGAAGATCACCGGAGAAGATTGCTGAAGTAGAGCGAGGAACATGCGCGCCATTCACCCAGGCCGCGCCATTCGTATAAAGCATCGCCGCATTGGAATCCGCGGCAAACAGCGAACCGGGGAATAGAATCATAAGCACGCAACTAACCATACCGCGAAACGCGGACTTCCCCATTCCCACACTCCGTTAATAACTGTTTTGGTGACCTTGCTCCGAATCGTACCCTCCTAGTTGTTGTCAGTCAATGCCTTTTGTGTTAGTGAAATCGTTTTCCGGTGGAAAACCTCCGCGGCGCTTCCCGCTGTGGACAAGCGATTCTGCTCAATGTCACCGCTCCACTACCGTCCACCACAGAAATTTCAGCCATTCATCCAGGCAAGTCTTAGCCCACTGCCGGTTGGTCCACCATCGAGTCCCAAATTGGGACTCATCGCGAGAGGCCGCCACAGAGAAGGACTTCCCACGAACTTCATGGCGGAAAATGTTCAGGGCTCGGCGAGTATGGAACTCCGAAGTCACAATCAATATCCGGTTTCCCGGTTCGCCCGCCAGGCATTTTTCTGCATCGTGCGATTCCTCCCGCGTTGAGAGCCCCTTAATCGGACAAACGTGGATCGACGTAGCCTGAGGTAGATCCTGAAAGTACTTCTCGGCAAGCTGCAATTCGGAAGACCCGTAAATCGTCTCCCCGGCAGGAACGTCAATCACTACTCGCCGGCCGTAGCCCTGATCCAGCAACTGCAGGGCGCGCGCCGGACGGCGATCCGTCTCACCCGCCAGCACCAGAATCATGTCCGAAGGCTGCGGAGCGTCCACCACCAGCAACCGGCCGGCATTCGCCGCAAACATCAGTGCGCAGACCAGTGTGAGCGCAGCCAGCAACACCGCAACCACCCGGAACCATTTTTTCCCGCTCAGGTCTTTCTTGCTCAGGTCTGTGGTCAAGGGATCAACTCTCCGGGGATTTCCCGTATCGGTCCTCATCTTCGTCCCGCTCTTTTCAGACCGACTCACCGCGAAGATGCCATTCTTCTGCGTGCTAAAATCAAATAGTTTTTCGGTGCCTGTTTAAGCTTCATTCCAGAATATTCATGACGACTTCCTCCGCGGCCGATCCCTCTGTCGATCAACTCAAAACCAAAATTCAGCAGCACCAGGCCCGCATCGGCATCATCGGCCTCGGCTACGTCGGTCTTCCTTTGGCGTTGCTGTACAGCGAACAGAAATTCCAGGTCACCGGCTTCGACATTGATGCTCGCAAGATCGAAACCCTGGCCAAGGGCGCCTCCTACATCTACCGCATCGCGGCGGACGAAATCCAGTCCGCCCAAGCGCATGGCTTCTCGGCCACCGCCGACTATTCGCAACTCGCCGCCATGGACGCCATTATTATCTGCGTGCCCACGCCACTGAACGAATATCACGAACCTGACCTCAGCTTCATCACCGACACCACTCACTCCATCGCTCCGCATTTGCGCGCCGGGCAGTTGGTCGTACTCGAGAGTACGACATATCCTGGCACCACCGAAGAAGTGATGATCCCGATCCTCGAAAAAGAAAACCGGGCCGGTCTCAAAGCCGCGCGCAATGAGGTCCTGACAGGAAAAGAATTCTTCGTGGCGTTTTCCCCCGAGCGAGAAGATCCCGGCAACACAACCGTCGCCCGTCGCGACATCCCGAAAGTTGTTGGAGGATTAAATTCTCAGGCCGCGGAACTCGCCTGCGCCCTCTACGGTTCCATCTTCACTCGCACCATCCCGGTCTCGTCCCCGGCCGTCGCGGAAATGACGAAATTACTGGAAAACATTTACCGCTGCGTCAACATCGCGCTGGTCAACGAACTCAAGCTTCTCTGCCTGCGCATGGGCATCGATATCTGGGAGGTCATCGCAGCCGCTTCCACCAAGCCCTTCGGCTTTCACCCTTTTTATCCGGGACCGGGCCTTGGCGGGCACTGCATTCCGATCGATCCCTTTTATCTCTCGTGGAAAGCAAAGGAGTTTGATTTCCAAACCCGTTTCATCCAGCTGGCGGGAGAAATCAACAACAACATGCCCTACCACGTTCTGTCTTCCGTGGCGGGCGCGTTGAACCAGCATAAGAAGGCGGTGAATGGCGCCCGCGTGCTCGTGCTGGGCGTCGCCTACAAGAAAGATATCGACGATCTCCGCGAATCGCCCGCTCTCACCATCATCGAACTGCTGCAAAAAGACGGAGCTCAGGTCAGCTATAACGATCCCTATTTTCCCTTCATTGGCAAAGGCCGCAAATACGATCTACAGATGAAGTGCGCGGAGTTGGAGAACCTTGGCCAGTATGACTGCGTCCTGATCGTCACCGATCACTCCCATTACGACTATCGCCAGATCGTGCAGGAATCCCAACTGGTAGTCGACACTCGCAACGCCACCCGTGGGCTGGAAAGCCCAAAGATTGTGCGCTGCTAAAGAGGCTGCCGAAAGACCGTCACCGGCCTTCGGGGTAAACGTCCGAGGCTTCCCACGCCGCTGTTCCGCTTCGGGAAATCTGTACCCTCAATCATGTAGTTTTGGGCCACGGCCCCACGGGAGCAACCCTCCGGCTCCTCCAGGTTTTCGTAACAGATTGATTACATGAGGTTTGTGATTCTGCTCTATTTCGAGAAGTGGTCAATATCGTGCAGAACTCCTTGGAGGTGAAAAGATAAACTTCATCTGCACATACCTGTCAAAACTCCCAGTTGCTCGATAGAGCAGGAAAACTTTTACACTGTATACAGGGTTTGAACCATTGCATCTTCAACCGCTGCACGCTAAACCAATGCAGCACAGACAGCATTAGAGTTGACTATGTCGTTGTCCTCAAACGAATCGGCCCTGTTCTCCCCACTCCCGCGCTACAACGTGCCCTGGTCTGATTTCGCTTTGAGTTACTGCGTGCAGGCGGTGGTCGTCGCGATTCTTGTCTGGATCCCGGTTCTCCATCCCGAAATTCTCCAGGGCCCGACCAAGGATTACCACGCCATTGAATTGGTCCCAACTCCGGTGCCCTTCACTCGCGCACCGCAGCGCCAGCTTCCGAAACCAGTTCTTGTTGCTAATCTCGATCGTACGCCCGCGGCTTTGCAGCTGCCCGCCCCTCAACCTAAGCCGAAAATCGAGGCTACGCCCGCCCCGGAGGTGCAAATCGCCGCGAAGAACCTTGATCCTCTGCCTCTGTCCGCGGCGCCGGCGATTCCCAAACAAATTGTAAGAATCAACACTTTTTCGACCGGCACTTCAGCGCCACAAACCCTTGCACGCTCCCCGCAACAGGTGCAGACTGGCGGCTTCGGCGATCCCAACGGCATTCCCGCGAAAGCCACTCAGACCAGAGCCGTCAACATCGCGCAGGCCGGCGGATTCGATATGCCAACCGGACCTGGCTCCGGCAACGGAACCGGGGGAGCCAATGGCGCGCGCGGCGTGGTTGCCAGCGCGGGATTCGGCAATGGTGTTGCCATTCCCGACGCGCATTCTTCCCGCGGCGCAGTACGCTCGGCGGGATTCGGTGATGCCGACGTTCCCGCCCCTCCCACCGTTCAATCACGTCCGGCGGCGCAAGCCGCGGAGAAAATCGTGCCCGCGGAAATCCTGTCCAAGCCAGTTCCCGTCTACACGGCGGAAGCCCGCACCCAGCGCATCGAAGGTGAAGTGCTGCTCGAAGCCGTTTTTGAAGCCAGCGGCAAAATACGCGTATTAAAAATAGTTCGCGGACTCGGCCATGGTCTGGACGATGCGGCGGTACAAGCCGCCCAGCAGATTCGATTCAAACCAGCCCTGAAAGACGGCCAACCCTCGGACTCAACCGTCGTCCTGCACATCATTTTTCAGTTAGCGTGATTTCAGTTAGTCAGTTGTGTGATTTCAGT
The DNA here is from genome assembly GCA_963758005.1 of uncultured Acidobacteriota bacterium. Taxonomy (GTDB): domain Bacteria; phylum Acidobacteriota; class Terriglobia; order Terriglobales; family Acidobacteriaceae; genus Sulfotelmatobacter. The sequence continues at coordinate 351,932 of CAVWTR010000008.1, read as the reverse complement.
TAGCTTGATTTTAATTAGTGTAGTTGGCTTTCAGAAGGTTCCGGTTCTTATGCAGTCTCGTATCCAGATTCTAAGTTCGGGCTCGCTGTTGGTTCTCATGTTTTTGGCATGTACTTTCACGGCCCTTGCTCAGGATTCTCCCGTGTCACCATCAGCGCAGAGCCCCACGACCGCACCGTCCAGTGTGCCCGCTCAAAGCGCCGAGTCGCTCCCGCAGGCTGCAGTCACGCTCAATGATGTAATGGACCACGTCGTCCAGCGCGAGCACATGTTCATGGCCCAGATGCGTCACCTGCATCCCATGATCGAGACCTACCTGCAGGACCTGAAGAACGACAGCTCCGGCAACACCACTCCGGTCAAAGACCAATATTTTCTCGGCCGCCTCGACATGAGCGATGGCCCCGAGGACGTTTCTTTCGTCGGTCAGCCCGGATTCGGTCATCGCATGCTCGCCAAAATGACCGGAGTCTATTCCCTGCAGTTTCTTCCCATGGGCTTCGCTCAGATGGTCGTGCTCGACACTGATTTCCAGAAGCGGTTTTATGATTTCACTTTCGTGCGGCGCGAGTTTCTCGGAGAAGTCCGCTGCCTGGTGATTGATGTCCAGCCTCGAGAAGGCCAGAAGATCGCGCGCTTCAAGGGCAGGATCTGGGTAGAAGATCAGGATTACAACATCGTCCGCTTCAACGGAAGCTACTATCCGGAGCCCAAGATCAATTTCTTCTTCCACTTCGACAGTTGGCGCCTCAACATGCGCCCCGGAACGTGGCTGCCGGCTTATGTGTACACCGAAGAATCGAACCTCAAGAGTGGACTAACCAAGTCTATCCATTTCAAGGCGCAAACCCGGCTCTGGGGCTATGACCTGAAGAATCTGGGCAAGACTCAAGAGTTCACTCAGATTCTGGTCGATTCTCCGCAATCGGTCACCGACCAGAGCTCCGTGGCCGCCGACGCTACTCCCGTCGTGGCCGAGCGCATGTGGGAACAACAAGCCGAAGACAACGCCATCGATCGGCTGCAGAAAATTGGCTTGCTCGCGCCTCCCGGCGAGGTCGACAAAATCCTGGCGACCGTCGTCAATAATCTGCTGGTCACCAACAACATCGATCTGCAGGGCGATATTCACTGCCGCGTCTTATTGACTGCGCCCCTCGAGTCCTTCACCATCGGCCGCACCATCGTCCTCAGCCGCGGCCTGCTTGACGTTCTTCCCGACGAAGCTTCCCTGGCCATGGTGCTGGCCCATGAACTCAGCCACATCGTACTGGGACATCACTTCGACACGAAGCTTGCCTTCAACGATAAGCTATTCTTCGCCGACGAGGATTCTTTCAAGAGCCTCGACTTCAAACACACTCCCGCGGAAGAGGAAGCGGCCGACAACAAGGCTCTCGATCTCTTAAAGAACTCGCCCTACAAAGACAAGCTGGGCAATGCAGGATTGTTTCTGAAGGCGTTGCAGGAGAAAGCGCCCGAGCTGCGGCATCTGATTCGTCCCCACCTCGGTAACAGCTTCGCCGGTGGTAAGAACGTCCGCATGGCAAGCCTACTGGCTTCCGCTCCGGCGCTCGACGAGAAGCGCATCGACCAGATCGCGGCTCTGCCCTTGGGCGGCCGCATCCGAGTCGATCCCTGGACCGATCAGGCCGAGCTCTCCAAGGCCAAGCCAGTCGCCTTGACGTCGGCGCGCGAAAAAATGGAGTTCGAGATTACTCCATTCTTCCCCTATCTCACCCGGCTGTCCGCCGGCGGCGCGGAGAAGGTCGCACTGACCACGGCATCGCCGTCACAACAAAAATAAGAAGGATGGGAAAACAGGAAGGGTGCGCAGGCTTAAGCCTTCGCATGTGGCAAAATAAGCGCTCAGACATCGTAGCGCCTTATCGGCTGCCTCAAAACTTGTGCCTCAAAACTTGCCGGAGTCGCCGCTTACTGAATCGCGCTGCCGACTTGAGAAAACACGTTGTTGGCATTCGATCCGATGAGACGGATCGTGCCCACGACAATCACCAGAATCACAGCCAACATCACTGCGTATTCCGCAATGTCCTGTCCACGCTCATCGTTCCAGAGCTGCTGTAAACGTTTCGCCACGGGGCTCCTCTTTCTCATTTCATCGCTTGCAAATAACCACGCCCTGCAAGTTATTCCGGGCATAACTGCTCACACACCCTACCCACAGTTTCCCGGATCTCTATGGGAATTCTAGTATTCTGAACCTCACCCGCCAATAGCACTGAAGTGCCACCAACTCTTCCTGCCCGATTTCGAAACTCTCATCGTCCGGCATTGCTCTTCATACAACACTCTTCAGGCAATGCTCTTGAGCGGCAGCGCCTGATTCACCGCAAACAGCGCGAGTTCCAGTCGGGTCGAAACCCCCAGCTTGTCAAAGATATTGCTGAGGTGGTGCTTCACGGTATCTTCGCTGATCTTGAAGTATTCCGCTATTTCCTTGTTGGAGTACCCCGCGACGACTGCGGAAACGATTTCCAGTTCACGCGGCGTCAGACCAAATTTCCTCTGCCGCGCCTCATCATGCGAAGACTGCATCAGCGTGCGCAGATACTGCACCAGATTCGAGACGCTTTCCCGTCCGACCCAGTATTCGCCTTCCATCACCGTATGAATCGCTTTCAACAACAACTGCGTTGCGGAATCTTTAAGCACCACACCGCGGGCGCCGAGTTGCAGGGCTTCGACGATCTGGCTCTTTTCCGCCGCCGCCGTCAGCAGAATCACTCGCACTGGAGTCGCGTTGGCGGGCATGCTAAGTTCCCGCAGAGCTTCCAATCCAGGATGTTTCGGCATCGCTAGGTCGAGCAGCAAAATGTCGGGCTTCAATTGCTTCGCCAGCTTCACCGCCTCGGCGCCGTCCGATGCTTCTCCCAGAACCTTCAAGTCGGCTTCGGCTTCCAGCAACCGCCGCAGGCCGTCACGGAAGATCGGATGGTCATCGGCAATCACGAGACGAACCGGCTGCGTTTTTCTAAAATTCATGAGGCACTTCTCCGCTCCGAGGCACGCTGATTTCCAGGCGAGTTCCCTGTCCGGGATTTGATTCTACCGTGAGTTCGCCGGCAATCAAAAGCACTCGTTCCTTTATGATCATAGGCCCTTTCCCCGCTTCTTCCATCTGATCCTGGTTGTAACGGCCCGCGAAAGGAAACCCCTTGCCGTCGTCTTCCACGGTCAGATTCCATTTTTCGGGGCTCGATCCCAAACGCACCAGCGCATGCCGCGCCCCGCTGTGTTTTCTCACGTTGACCAATCCTTCCTGCACAATGCGCAGGATTTCGCGACAAACGCGTTGCGGCATGTCCAGATCCTCAAGGTCGGTGACAAAGCGCGCCTGGATTCCAGTCTCCCGCTGAAAGCGTTCCACCGTATCGGTCAGCACTCCGAGCAGCCGTTGCGAATCCACGTCGATGGCTTTCATCTGCTGCATCAACTCCCGCAGCTTGAGCACTTCCTCGCGCAGCAGTCCCTGGATGCGACCTAATTCTGACCCGATCGGCTTGCCGGCGTCGGCTTGCCGGCGCAATACATCCACTTGCATCTCCACCGCAATCAGCGATTGCACCGCGCCGTCGTGCAGTTCCCGGGCAAAGCGCGCGCGCTCGGCCGCTCCCGCCCGGCGCCGCAGCCGGTGCAAAAGATAAACGTTATAGATAGCTGGCCCAACCTGATGGACCAGATCCAGCAGAAAGCGCAGTTCCTCCTGCTTCTCGCCCCGCCACGAAGGGTCGAACAGAAAGACTCGGCCTCTCCACTCGCTGCCAAAGAGAAAGGCCACTGTAATGAGCGAGTCGAACTTCTGCGCATCCTTCTGGATGTCCCGCAGTTGAGAAATTGGCAACAGGTTCGCCACCGGCACCGCGTGACCAGTATCGTCCAATGCCAAAGTCGTCCACCGATCTCCGCGCACCGAGGCGTAACATACTTCCCCCGGGAAATCATCGAGATAAGTTTTCGCGTCGCGCGAGCCCGAGTCCAACCAGCGAAACTCGGACGGGACGCGTCCATTCGCCTGCTCCAACTCTCCCACGAAGACCCGTTGACTGTGCGATTCCTGCGATGCCACCACCACCCGCGACGCCCCATACATCGACATGGCTTCCTGGAAAATCTGCTCGATCGTCCCCGTCAGTCCCGCTTCCACCCGCACCCGCGACAGCGTCCCGGTCACAACCGCCTTCTCCGCCCGCAGATGCTTCTGCTGCTCGGCCAGATACCCCAGCAATAAACCCATCACCAGCAGGTAGACTGACAGCATGAACAGACGTTGCGGTTCGAACTCCGGCATATTCACCCGCAAGCCGAAGAAACTCGAAACACTCACGGTCCTCGACCAGTGGTGAAGGAGAACAAAGCTTTCGATCCAGAGCAGCGCGACTTCGGCCGCTGCTGTACCGAGCGTTTCCCAAAGTCCCCAACGATAAGCCGCCGCAGCCAATACGAAAAAGAAGAAGAGATAAAAAGGCGCCCGCGGTCCTTCCGCGAAAATCGAAATCAGCGCAGGCCAAACGATATCCCCGGCGTGCACCAGCAGGCGAAAGCCCGCAGTCGACCGCTCTCTGCGCCGGAGCAGCATCAGGATAAGGATGCCGTTCGCCAAATAGAACACGAACAGACCATAGGCTGCCCACGAATTCCCCAGTTCGGTGGGATCCATGCGGATTGCCACCAGGGTCGAAACCGCGAGGAACACGCGCGCGGTTGCCAGCCAGCGCTCAATCCGCCGCGTCTCCCCCGGATCAGGCGGAATCCTCAATCTCCAGGAATGTCGGTAGTGTTCAACCAGAGGATTCAATCGCATCTCTCTCAACAGGCGTGACGGCTGCGCTGCATATTATTGAATAACAAACGCTTACCAGCAAGTGGCGGCTGGGTGTACGCCCGTCCAGCCCGACTTAGCAGCTTGTCATCGAGCATGCATAGGTTACTACAGTAATCAGCGTCACCTCGGGCTCCCGTCTAAAATGAGCCCAGAGGATTGTCTTGGCTAATCGTTACAAAGTGTGGCTCGCGGCAGTTGCCGGATTGTTGGTAACTCTAATTTTCGCCGCTCTAGCCCTACCCAGATCGTTTCGCCTGACCGCCTCCAGCGATGTCATCCAGTGTTTGCTGTTAGCTTCCGGGGCGGTTGCGTTCATTCCCTTGGCCTTGCGCTCTCAGGGACGCCAGCGGCTTTTCTGGTCGTTGATCACTCTCGGCATTTTTTTCCAGCTCACGTATCAATTACTTTGGACTTACTACGAAGTCATTCTCCGCAGCGACGTTCCTGACCTGTGTCCGGGCGACGTAATTCTTTTCCTGCACGTCGTTCCACTGATGGCCGCCTTGGCCCTTCGTCCCCACGTTTCGCGCGACGAATACGCCGCCCGCGTCGGACGCCTTGATTTTGCTCTTTTGCTGATGTGGTGGTTCTATCTTTACGTCTTAATCGTCATTCCCTGGCAGTCCGTTGTGCCCGACGTCCCGGCCTATAACCGGAACCTGAACGCGATTTATCTCGCCGAGAGAGTCGCATTTCTGGCCGGCCTGGTCGCCTGCTGGATCACCAGCAAGGGCGAATGGAGAAAGCTATATGCCGGTCTGTTCAGCCTGAACCTGTGCTATGCCGCCAGCTCCACCATGGCCAACTGGGCGATTGCCCGCAAGTTGTATTACAGCGGTAGCCTCTACGATATTCCCCTGGTCGCGCCCATGGCCTATCTGACGTGGATCGGCTTGACCACCAAGGCGGAGAAGCCGGGCGCCGACGCCCGCGAGGTTTCCACCGTCTACGGTGTATGGGTCGCCCGCTGCAGCATGATTGCTGTGTTTTCTCTGCCCTTGTTCGCGGCCTGGGCCATCTCGGATGTTGCGGTCCCCGTCCGCATTCGTATCTTTCGCCTTACTCTGACTCTGGTCGCCGCATTTCTCATGGGACTGATGGTCTTCGTGCGCCAGAATCTGCTCGATCGGGAACTGATCCACTTACTCGACCATTCGCGGGATTCGTTCGACAATCTGCAACGTCTGCAGGCGCAGATCCTGCAGTCGGAAAAGCTGGCTTCGATCGGCCAGTTGGTCGGCGGCGCCGCTCACGAACTCAACAATCCCATCACCGCCATGCTGGGTTATTCCGACATGTTGCTGAGCACACCACTCACTGCCGATCAGCAGCCCCTCGCGGCCAAGATTGGACAGTACGTTCGCCGCACTAAATCTCTGGTCGCCAGTCTCATCAGCTTTGCCCGCCAGGCGCCCGCGCCAAAAAGTCCCGTGGATCTCAACACCCTGGCCCGCACCGCCATAAAATTGACGCAGCCCCAGTGGGAGGCTCTCGCGATCGAAGTGCGGATTCAATTCGATCCCGCGCTTCCCAAGGTTTTAGGAGATTCCAATCAGTTGTTGCAGGTTTGCCTTCAGCTCGTCGCCAACTGCCTGCATCTGCTGAGCGAGCGCGGCGGCCGCGTCTTAACCATGAGCACGCAACGGGAGACGGGCACGGCGGTTCTTCTAATCGCCATCGAATCGCTGCCTCTCCCGCCATCTCTGAACAGTTCGCCTTCATCACTCGAGCCCGAAGACGGTCTGGCCTTGAGCGCATGTGAAGGCATCCTGCAAGAACACCGCGGCCAACTCTCCCGCGAGCGCCGCGAAGATGGCGCCACTCTGCTGCGCGTGGAACTCCCCATTACCGAATCCGCTCCCGCCCGGACGAAGGAATCTACGGTGCCGGTGCTGTGGCAATCTCGACCGTACGCTTGAGTTGCCCGCACGCCGCGTAAATGTCCCGCCCTCGCGGACGCCGGACAAACGCCGGAATTCCCGCCTCCCGCAGCACGGTTTGAAACGCCGCGACCCGTTCGTCGCCCGGAGTTTCAAACTCAATTCCCGGCCCCGGATTCAGCGCGATCAGATTCACCTTGCAACGGATCCCGTGCAGCAACTCCGCAACTTCTTTCGCATTCTCCGGCGCGTCGTTTACACCCCCGAGCAGCACATACTCAAACGTGATCCATTCTCGTGTGCGCAGCGGAAACTCCCGCGCCGCCGCCATCAGCATTTCGAGATTCCATTTCTTGTTCAGCGGCATCAGCCGTGTGCGCATTTCATCGTTCGAAGCGTTCAAAGAAATGGCCAGCTTCGGGCGAATTTTTTCTACCCCAAAATCGTTAATCCGCGGCACGATTCCTGCCGTCGACACCGTCATCCGCCGCTCCGCGACCCCGACTTCCTCTACCAGCAACCGCGCCGCCTTCACGAAGTTGTCGTAATTCAGAAAAGGCTCCCCCATCCCCATGAAAACCAGGTTGATGCGATCCTCCGGCGGCGAAACGTTCTGATCCTTCAGCACCGCGCACACCTGCCCGACAATCTCCCCCGCCGTCAGATTCCGCTTCACCCCCAATAGTGCCGTCAGACAGAACTGGCAATCCACCGCACACCCCACCTGGCTGGAAATGCAGATCGTCGACCGCCCCTGATTCTGCCCCTGCCTTGGTTTGTTATTTAGCGTTCGATCCAGCCCCCGCTTTTGGGTTGCACGGCGCTTCAGCACCGCGATAGGTCCATCCTTTTCGGAACGGGCTTTAGCCCCCGAGGTACCCCAGCCAGAATCCTCAGCTTCATCCCCCGCCTCGCTCCCATCCCCCGCTTCCCCGCCATCCCCCTCGGGCATCCATACGGTCTCCACGGTCTGCCCATCTGCAAACCCAATCAAATACCGCACCGTGCCATCCTGCGAAACGAACCTCTGCTCAATCCGCGGCAGCCCAACCGACACGCCCTTTTCCGCTAACGCCACCCGAAGCTTTTGCGACAAAGTCGAAATCTCATCGATCGACTCCACCCGCTGCCGGTACACTGCTTCCGCGATTTGCTTGGCGCGATAACGCGGCTCACCCGCCTCGCTCACCAGCGACAGAAGTTCGTCCCGGTCCAACCCGAGCAGCGCGGTCTGGGGTAAGTCATTCATAACTATCTGATTCTAAATAACTAAACTATTCTCGCACGCCTAGCGAGCCTATGTCAGAATAGTAAAGGGTCCTCCACCGAGTTGACGGCGTCTAATAGAGATTACTACCACCGAAATCACAAATGCCTAAAGAAGTCCGCAATATTCGTCGTCAAAAGCTGCCCAACGGGCTGACGATCATCACCGAGCAGATGCAGCATATTCGCTCGGCCTCCATCGGCATCTGGTTGCAGACCGGTTCCCGCGACGAGGACGCCGAATGGAACGGCATATCCCACTTCATCGAGCACATGGTTTTCAAGGGGACCAAGCATCGCACCGCAGAAGAAATCGCCCGCCAGGTCGACTCCATCGGCGGCAACATGGACGCATTCACCGCCAAAGAATGTATCTGCTTCAACGTCAAAGTACTCGACGAACACGTTCCCACCGCGCTCGACATTCTCAGCGACCTGGTTCTGAACCCGAATTTTGATCCCGCCGATATCACCCGGGAACGCGGCGTAATCCTTGAAGAGATAAAAATGGACGAAGATAATCCCGACTATCTCGTCCACGAAATCTTTACCCAGAATTTCTTCAAAGATCACCCGCTAGGTAAGCCGATCCTGGGCACCAAAGAAACCGTCAAACGCTTCGAGCGAGCCTCGGTGGTCGATGCCTACGCTCACCGCTTCGCCCCCGGCAACATCATCGTCTCCGCCGCGGGAAATCTCGATCACGACCGCTTCGTTGAACTGGTCACCAAAGCTTTCGAACACATGAAGCCGATCAAGAACGGAAACAACGGCTTCCATTCCTCCGCCCCGAAAATCGTCTCCCGCATCATCCTGCGCAACAAGAAAGCGCTCGAACAAGTGCAGCTCTGCCTTGGCGTCCCCGCGCATCCCATCGCGCACGAAAAACGCCACGCCGGCTACATCCTCAACACCCTGCTCGGCGGAGGTATGAGTTCCCGCCTCTTCCAGAACATCCGCGAACGCCAGGGCCTCGCCTACTCCATCTACAGCGATCTCAATCCCTACCGCGACACCGGATGCCTCGCCGTCTACGCCGGCACGTCATTAGCATCGGCGTCGAAAGTCGTGCAGTCGGTAGTGAGCGAATTCCGCAGCCTCAAGACGACACCGGTTCCCGAAGAAGAGCTAAAGCGTTCCAAAGCCCAGCTGAAAGGTAGCCTGATGCTCTCGCTCGAATCGAGCACCGCGCGCATGTCGAATCTGGCGCGCCAGGAAATGTATTTCGACCGCTTCTACGATCTCGACGAACTCATCGAAAAAATCGAAGCCGTCACCGCCGAAGACCTCACGGACCTTGCCAATGAATTCTTCAAGACCGAATCGGTCGCAGTAACCGTCCTCGGAAATCTGCCCGGCCTGAAAATCACCCGCGACCAACTGGCCTGCTGATCCTCAGCAGTCTTGTTTTGAAAGGGCACAGGATTAGGTCAAGCACGTTCAGCGCCTTATCCATCCGTCTGTCTCGATTCCACTCTTGCGGTGGCCTTTCGTCGGTTTTCGAGGGATACTATCTGCAACAGTCGAGGCATCCGCCCTGTCATGTTCGGACTGAAAACTCTCGTTCCCAGGCTAAATCGTCATCGTGTTGCAGAGCCGCGCCCCAGCGGTCCCCAGGAACAACAGTCCAAGCAGCGCCGCATGATGCTCGCTGCGCTCACGTTACTCGTGGTCGCCTTAACACTTGTGCTCTATCACGACCGTGATTTCTGGTTTCCCGACACGCAGGAAGCAGAAAACCAACCGCAGCCTCCGGAAACTGCGCCCGCTGCAGCCTCATCTCCAACCCAGACAGTCATGGCTAAGCCGGCATCGCCAGCACATGAAACGCCGCACCGTCTGAAGCCCCACTCGAAGGCTTCCAAGGCAACGCATACTTCCCTGGCCGACGCATCCACTTCCAATTCACACGCGCCCGCTCGTTCCGCTAACATCGCCACTCCCGACTCGTCCTCTTCCGATGCATCCGCTCCGGGGTTCAGCGTCACGACCACGCGAACCGTGCTCCCGCCACTCGAAATCGAGGTCGTCGCCGGAGACATTCATCGCACAATTCGCCCCGGCACCAACTCCGTGCGCGTCGATCTCCAGCCCGGCGCCACACCGCCAGTCGCTGACGCTCCCGCCCATAGCGCGCCCGCTGACACGGCCGCCGGCGTGACCAGCAGCGCCGCCGAGCGCGTCCAAATTTCCGCCGACACCACCGAAATCGTCAGCCGTTCCGTAAAGCCCGGCTATCCAATGCTGGCGCGCCAAATGAAGGTTCAGGGCTCGGTGATTCTGCAGGCACTCATCGGCCGCGATGGATTGATCCAGGATCTGCGCGTGCTCAGCGGCCCGCCCATTCTGGCCATCGCCGCACAGGAAGCAGTGAAACAGTGGCACTTCAAACCGCACTATCAGGGACCTGACACGGTCGAGACCCAGGCTAAAATCACGGTCAACTTCACCATCTCAACCAATTAGATTTTCCCGCAAAAAGTCAGAAGAGAAGTGATCCGAGAATAATGATCTACCAATAACGATCCACGAATAACGATCTATAAATAACGATCTATAAATAACGAGCGCCCTGAACTCTTTCGAGTCCAAGGCGCCCGGGCAGCCCTCCCCCAGAACTGCTCACCAAAGAAAATAGAATGGCACCACCTTCCCTGCCTATAGCACTTCCGTGCCATACCAGGGTTGAACGCGCCTTCTTCCTATCTCCCTGAAAAATCTGTGCTTCCTGCCATCGCGCCCTAAGAGCCGGCAGCGCACTCTCTGAAGTTTCTGTGGATTCTAACGCCGAGGTTTGACCCGCTCCCCTGACTGTGCCAGACTGATCCCGTTGTGATGCGCCGTATTCGTCTAACCCCACCCACCATCGCCCGCACACTCTGCCTCCTGTCGCTCCTGTGCGTGCCCATCGTGAACGCATTCGGCCAGATCCCCACCAATGGCCCAGGCCAGGCTGCAAGAGATCCTAAGTACGTTCCAGGAATGTCGAGTTACGACAGCGCTCCGGGCACCGGAGTGCTTGTCTTCCATGTGTTCGCCGAGAAAGCGGGCACCCAACTGAGCGGGCAGGCGCGACTGGATCTTACAAATCTCGCCAATCACTTTGGTGTGTTTCAGATCATCCAAAGCGATGGCGAAGGAGTATTCGTCAACATAGCTTTCGGAAACTATGAAATTGAGGCCAGCGCCCTGGGATATCTCCCCATTCGTCAACCGGTGCAGGTCGTGAGCACAATGCACCCGCAGCCGATTGACATCGTGCTGCAGCGTGATCCCTCCGCTATCGATCTCAAGGTCACGGAAGACATCATGTCGCCGAAGGCGCGAAAAGAAGCCCGGGACGCCGTATCCATGCTGAAAGTAGGTGACTACCCGGAAGCGCAGAAGCATCTGGAAAGAGCCTACAAACTCGCGCCGTCGAATTCGGACTTGAACTTCCTGCTCGGTTATCTGTACTTCCAGCAGAAAAACTATGACCAGGCGTCAATGTACTTGACCGCCGCCACATCCCTCAGCCCTAACAATGCCCCGGCGCTGACTCTGCTCGGCAGAACCAATTTGGCGCAGGATAACTATCCCGCCGCTCGATCCGCACTGGAACAAGCCATTCTGGCCGACGACAGTAATTGGCTGCCGCACAACTTGTTGGCGGACACGTATCTTCGCCAGAAGGATTACGGCAAGGCTCGCGACGAAGCTCAAGTTGCAATCGCGAAAGGCCAGAGGGATGGAAAGACCATAGCGAGTCCCGCCGAGCTGGTACTCGCGCAAGCGCTCATTGGTCTTGGCCAGGATCAGCAGGCGATTCAAGCCCTCGATGTCTTCCTGAAGGATTCTCCCCAGAATCCCATGGTCTACCAGGTCCAACATTTGATCGCCGACCTCAAACGCAACTCCAGCTCCGCGCCGGACGGAAGCGCAAAAGCTTCGGACATCGATACATCTCGCGCTGATCCTCTTGGAGCCGTTCCCGATCCTGCGCCCACAACCCGCACCTGGCGCCCTCCCGACGTTGACGACGAGAAACCGACTCTCATCCCCGGTGTTGTATGCCCCACCGCGCAAGTAACTGACGAATCGGGGAAAAGAGTGCAGGAGTTGGTTCGTGATCTTTCCCGCTTCGCCGCCAACGAAGACTTATTCCATCAGTCGATCGACGCGTTTGGCTTCGCCACTCATACGGAAACGAGAAAGTACGACTACGTTGCGATGGTGTCTGAATCCGGACCCGGTGCTGTTTCCATCGAAGAATATCGCGCGGACAAACCACCACAGACAGGTTATCCCGACGACATCGCAAGCACAGGCTTCATAACCCTGGCGCTGGTTTTTCATCCTGACATGCAGCCAGATTTCGATTTGGATTGTGAGGGACAGACCGACTGGCGCGGACAACCCAGTTGGTTAGTACACTTCCGGCAGCGTCATGAGCGCCCTAACCGGATGCACGGCTATATGCTCGGTGGTCAGCTTTTCCCCGTCGATCTCAAAGGCAGGGCGTGGATTACCGCCGACAAATTTCAAATCGTGCGGATCGAAGCCGACATGATCAAACCCATGCCTGAGATCCAGTTGCTCAGCGAGCACCAGACCGTGGAATATGGCCCGGTCCCGTTCCCCAAGAAGGATACGACTCTCTGGTTGCCGAAAACTGCAGAGATCTACTTCGACTTCCGCAAGCATCGCTACCATCGCAGGCACAGTTTCGATCACTTCCTGCTTTTCTCTGTCGACACGGAGCAAAAGGAAAAAGTTGCCGCAGACAAACCCTGACGAAAACCGGGACAAAGCCGAAGCCGAAAAATCCTCATAGTCCGCAAGATGGCTAATGGTTAGTAGTGGCTCAGTGCGACTCCCTTCAAACGAGGCGTCATCCCGAAGCCCCGCGTTTTCACCAGCGGGGCGAGGGATCTCGCGCGGAGCGGCTTCAAACTGCGCCTCCACCAGATGGTCCCCAGCGCCGGCGGGCAACTCGCTAGATGTATAATCCCCGATTGATTCCCACTCCGGAGCGCTCACTGATGAACAGTTCCACCATGAAGGCTTCCTCGCGACTCGTCTGTTCTCTTGTCATCATTCTGTCCATCGTTCCCGCCCTGCGGTCCCAGGAGCGACAGGAAAAAATCGACCTCGAAACCATCTCGCGCATCCGCTACGAAGGCTTTCACAATTCCAAAGTCATGGAATACGCCTCCGGCCTGATGGATTCGATCGGCGAGCGCCTCACCGGATCCCCCAACATGAAGCGGGCCAACGAATGGACTCGTGACCAGCTCACCGCCATGGGCCTGAGTGACGCTCACCTCGAACCCTGGGGCCCATTCGGCCGCGGATGGGCCAACCAATACACCAACGTTCGTATGACCTCGCCCGATATCGCCCCGCTGCTCGTCTATGCGAAGGCTTGGACGCCCGGCACGAACGGCGTTGTCACTGGTAAATGCATCCGCATCAACATCGAAAAAAAGGAAGACTTCGAGAAGTACAAGGGAAAACTCGCTGGCATGATCGTGATCTTCGGCCCCGACGCCGAAGTAACCCCAATCACCGAAGCTCCCTACAAACGCTATACCGACGAAGATCTCGCGAAGACTGGCGAATATCAGATTCCCGGCGAGCGTCCTCCGTTTCGCATGTCCGAGATCGCCCGACGCCGACAATTCACCAAAGATCTGAACCAATTCTTCGCCGACGAAAAAGTTCTGGCGGTCATCGACCACAGTCGTGGCACGTCCGGCGGTGGCACTGTGTTCGTGCAGTCCGGCGGTTCCTACAAGCCCGGCGAAACCACCGCCGTCCCTCAGCTCACCATGGCGTCCGAACACTGGACGCGCATCGCCCGCCTCCTGCAGCAGAAGAAAGACGTCAGCCTCGAACTCAACGTCACCAACACCTTCTACGACGATGACCCGATGCAGTACGACACCATCGCCGAGATTCCCGGCACCGACAAGAAAGATGAAGTCGTCATGCTGGGCGCGCACCTCGACTCCTGGCACGCCGGCACCGGCGCAACCGACAACGGCGCGGGAACCATCGTCATGATGGAAGCCATGCGCATCCTGAAAGCCCTCGACATCAAGCCCCGCCGCACCATCCGCATCGGCCTGTGGAGCGGCGAAGAAGAAGGTCTGCTCGGCTCGCAGGGATATGTCGAACAGCACTTCGGCTCGCGTCCGCCCATGGACGATCCCAACATGAAAGGCATGCCCACGCTGCTTCGTCGCGATGCCGGACCGATCACCGTGAAGCCTGACCAGGCAAAAGTCTCCGCCTACTTCAACATCGACAACGGCACAGGAAAAGTTCGTGGCGTTTACCTGCAGGAAAATGAAGCCGTCGCTCCCATCTTCGAACAGTGGATGCATCCCTTCAAAGACCTCGGCATGACCACGCTCACCATGCGCAACACCGGCGGCACCGATCATCTTTCCTTCGACGCAGTCGGCATTCCCGGATTCCAGTTCATCCAGGATCCCATCGAATACGACACGCGTACTCACCACTCCAACATGGACGTCTACGACCGCCTGCAACCCGAAGATCTCAAACAGATTTCGGTCATCGTCGCCGGCTTCGTCTACGACGCCGCCATGCGCGATCAAATGCTCCCCCGCAAGCCCATCGAAAAGCCGCTCCCCAGGGAACCGGAAAAGAAAGAAGAATAGGAAGAGCGAAGTAGCAAGAGATATGCGGAACCCCCCGAACGCGGCTCGGTGCGCCGGGCCCCTGCCACGGACGGGAAGGGCACGACTTCAGTCGTGCCGTTGGGACTCACGGACGACGAGGGCTTTAGCCCCTGAGGAATGCCGGCAGCGAAACCGTCTCGAAAGAATGGATGAGCTCCCAATGTTTTCCCCCCAACCCATCGGCCACATCCGAAGCCCGTACCAGAACACAAAAGAGATTCCCAAAGGCCCAGGCGCCAAACACGAAGCGGAAGGCATCCTCGAAATCCTCCCGCAATTCGCCGCCGGCCTCACCGACATCGAGGGCTTCTCCCACCTGTTCGTCCTCTGGGTATTCGACCGCTCCCAGGGATTCGATCTCATCGGCACCCCTCCCATCGATGACCGCCCACACGGCGTCTTCGCCACCCGTTCCCCGCGGCGTCCCAACCCCATCGGACTCACCGTGGTTGAACTCCTCCGCCGTGACGGCAATTCCCTCCACGTACGCGGCCTCGACATGCTCAACGCTACTCCGATTCTGGATCTGAAGCCGTACCTGTCCAGCGTCCCGCCCGAAGCCCTACGCCGGGGCTGGATCACCGAAGCTGAAGCCCGTCGTTCAAGATAAAAGCTCAAAAGAATGCTCAAAAGAATGAGCAAAATAGCGCTCAATATACGGGCGCAAATTCTCAAGACTTCCCGGCCACACTATGCAATTTCCTTCATCTTGCCCCCCGGCAAGAACTGAGGTAGCTTTCCAAGGCGGAAGCGTGCGCGCCCCCTTGCGCACCGTAGCGGCAAGGTTTCGGAGTCCCAAGGAGCGTCGTCATGCGGTTCAGCTGCCCCGAAGAAATCCCCGGTTCACATCAAAGCTCACATCAGGAATCAGCGCGCAGAAAGTCGTCGCCCACATCGATGAAATCCATTATGAAATCAATCCTCAGCGCCACTCTTTTTGTTACAGCGGCAGTGCTATGCGCGGCGGTGTTGGCGCAAGCCCAAACCGTCTCCACCATTTACAACTTCACCGACAGTCCGACCAGCGGAGCCAACCCGTGGTACGTGACTCTGGTGCAGGGCACCAATGGCAACTTTTACGGCACCACCTATAATGGCGGCAAGTACGTCTCCGGCACCATCTTTGACGTGACGCCCGGTGGGCAGCAGAAAATTCTCTACAGTTTCGGGGGAAGCGCCAACGACGGCGCTTATCCCACCGGCGGCCTGACCCTCGGCACCGACGGCAATTTCTACGGCACCACCCAGCAAGGCGGCAGCGAAAGCCAGGGCATCATTTTCAAAATCACTCCCACCGGTACCTACACCATCCTGCACAACTTCAACGCCTTCATCGACGGAGCTTTCCCGTGGGGCCCTCCCATTCTTGCCTCTGATGGAAACTTCTACGGCACCTCGAGCGGCGGCGGACCGAACGACCGCGGCCTCGTCTACAAGATCACCAGCTCGGGCACGTTCTCCGAGGTCTACCGGTTTGATGTGGCTCACGGCTATTCTCCGGTCGCTCCGCCCACGCAGGGCGCTGACGGCTTCCTCTACATTCCGGTCGTCCAGGGCGGCACATATTTCTGTGGAACTATTGTTCAGATCTCCACTGCCGGTGTGCTCAACAATACCTACGATTTCCCTTGCGGCCCCGGCGGATCGTTTCCCCTCGGTCCACTCGTCCAGGCTGAGAATGGAGACTTCTACAGCACCACGCAAGACGGCGGCGCCAACGGTGAAGGAACCATTTATCAGGTCACGACGGGCCTTGCCGTCACTGTGCTCCACAGCTTCGGCGTGAACTTCGGAGACGGCACTTTCCCCGCCGCCGGCTTGCTGCTCGCTACCGACGGCAACTACTACAGTGCGACGGCCGAAGGTGGCACCTACGACGACGGCACTCTCTTCGACACCACCACCGGTGGAACCTATACCAGCCTGTTTAACTTCAATAACAGCGCCAACCTCTTGCAGATGTCCCCGCTGTCCCCGCCCGTGCAGGGTACCAGCGGCCTGCTCTACGGGGTAACCGAGTTTGGCGGCGGCGCCAACGACGGCACCGTTTACACTCTGAATATGGGCCTCGCGCCCTTCGTGAATACGGCGCTATTCTCTGGCAAGGAAGGCGAAACCGTCACCCTTCTGGGAACGCACTTGACTGGCACGACCGAAGTCACATTCAACGGCAGCGCAGCAAATTTCAAAGTGCTCTCCGACACGCATCTCGCTGCAATCATCCCCCCGGGCGCGACCACTGGTCCAATCCGGGTAGTTACGCCGAGCAGCGAATTGCTTAGCAGAAAGACCTTCGTCGTCAAGGAACGCTAAGCCGGATTAGCGATATCGACTCATTCGGGTGCCCCATCCATATCTCGCGCTTTGCCGAGATAGGGTGGGGCCTTTGATTTTTGGGTCCGGGCTATCTTAGGCCAGCCAGCCGAGGCTCAGGCTTCGTTTCACGGCTCTTTGGCGACAGACCAGGACTGCTGAAGCCCGTATTCAGGCTGAAATAAAATGTTGCGCCTTTCCCCACCAGCCCTTCTGCCCAGGTTTTACCGCCATGTCTGGCGATGATGCGGCGCACGCTGGCCAAGCCAATGCCGGTTCCCTCGAATTCGCCGGTGGTGTGCAGGCGTTGGAAGACGCCAAACAGTTTGCTGGCATAGCGAGCATCGAATCCAACTCCATTGTCGCGCACGAAGAAGACCGTTTGCGCCGGACCACTTTCCTTCACGCCGATTTCAATTTCCGCCGGATCGCTTTTGCGGCTGTACTTCAATGCGTTCGAGATGAGATTCTCCATGACTTGCCGCAGCAACGCCCCACTGCCCCAGGCGCGCGGCAATTGCGCTCGTTTCCACACAATATTCCGGCCCTTGATCTCCAACTCTTGATCCCGGATTATGATATCCACGATTGCGTTCAGGTCGACCGATTCCCGAGTCAGTTCCCCACTGGCAAAACGCGAAAAATACAGTAAGTCGTCAATCAGCGCCGACATTTTGTTGGCCGCATCCGTAATCCGGCTCAGATGCTCCCGCAGCTTCTCGCTCAGTGCGGCGCCCGCATCCTCGCGGAGAATCGTCGCGAAGCCAAGAATGCGCCGCAGCGGCGCACGTAAGTCATGCGACACGGAGTAGGAGAATGTCTCCAGTTCCTTATTGGCAGCTTCCAGCAGTTGAGCTCGCTGCTCCAGATCCTTGTTCAGCCGGCTAACCTCTGCATCGGCGCGCCGGCGCTCGGCATTCTCCTGCAGCAGATCCTTATTCGCTTGCGAGAGTTCGGCTACTCGCTCGGCGACGCGCTTTTCCAGATCCAGAGTCAGGATCATGACTTCATGGTTGGTGGTGGCCAGTTCGGCCTGCAGCAAACCGATTAAGGTCTGGGGATCTTTCGCGCCGGCTTCTAACGCGGGTGCGGGACCGGCTGTCATGATTCAACACTCATGATGGGACGCTCATGTTTTAACTCTCATGATTGGACGCCGCAGCTTTTCACCGCAAGAATTGTGGCGTCATCGTCCTCTTTCGCCAATGCGCTCAGGAGCCGGTTCGCAACCCACTGCGCAGGCTCCCGCTCCAGCCCGGGATAGTCGCTCCACTGCCACTGCGCCCGCAATCCATCGCTGTGCAGGACGAGCATCCAATTCGGGTCCCAACGACGATGTTGTACCTGCACATGGTCTTCCTGCGCGCCCAGGAATCCGCGCTGGACCTCGATCTCGAAGCGTTCCGTGCCGGTCCAGGCGCGCATCTCGATGTTGCCCAGGTTGGCCAAGGTCATCGCGGTTGGAGATTCGAAGCGGGCCAGAGCCATCACCACTCCTCGTGTTCCCCGGCAAGCGCGGCTGCAACCGTGAAAGAGTTCGTCTAATGGCATTTCGTAATGGGATTGAACGTACGATTGCGCGGCCAGAGCAGCCTTCTGCGCGGGTTCGCCGTGTCCCAGCCCATCAATCACGCCCACCAGCAAACCACCATCGCATTTGCGAATGATGAAGGCGTCCCCATTCGCCGCCCCCTGATGGCAGGGTCGGGTGGCGACCCCGACTTGCCAAAAGCGATCGATGACCGGCTCGGCTGCCGGACCTAGCCATCTCCGGCACAGAATGCGCCTGCCCAGCGCCGCCGTGGAGCTGATTTCGATTTCATCCATCCACCGGGTAATTGTTCCGAGTCCACAATCCTCGCCTCCTCCGGCCGAGTCACGCTCTGCAAACACATCTCTCATTCCCGGCCCATGATCCTCGGCTTCCACCTCGATCCCAACCCGGTCTCCACTGTCAATCCGACGAAAAGTCAAGGTGCCGGCACCCGCGTGTCTTAGCAGCGTGGAGGCCAACTCGGCCACGGCTTGCACCACTTCCTCACCAGTCTGCGCCGAGAACCCCAGCTTACGTGTCATCTGGCGCGTCGTTTCCTGCGCCATCGCGCCGTTAAAGAACGGCCCCACCGAAATTTGTGCGCTGGTTACGGTCGGCATGAACACTCAGTTCCTGCGCCATTTTCTTACCACCACCGTGGTTCCCTCGCCCGGAGCGGTGCGAATGTCCATCTCGTCCATCAATCGTTTGGCTCCGGGCAATCCCATACCCAGGCTGCCGCCCGTGCTAAAGCCATCGTTCATCGCGGCGTCGAGATCCGCGATGCCGGGCCCATGATCCTCAAAACTCAATTCGACTCCGCAGGCGCTTCCCTTTTGCACAATTCGCCACTGCATCAGGCCTTGCCCGGCGTACTTGAAAACGTTCCGGCCCAGTTCGGAGGCAGCCGTAATGATGCGCGTGGTTTCGGTGACGCCGAATCCGATCCTCCCGGCAACCTCCCGGACTACACGGCGGGCCACCGCAATGTCGGCTTCGAACAAGATCGGGACAGTGCCCTGTTCCGGTTCGCTCATCGGGCGAGCCTTTTTGTCTGAATCGATTTGCGCTTTGTAATATCACCCGCCAGATCGAGGGCGCGATCCAGAGTCAGGACGGTTCGCGTCGCCCCCAGCGTGACGTTCAGTTCGGTGGCGGTGATGGCCACGGATGGCCGCATGCCTGCGATCAAGGTTTCCCCGCCCATTAAGGTCACCATTTGGGCGGTCTCCGCCACCGTACGTGCGAAGTAGGAGTCCAGGATTTCGACCTTCGACAGATCGAGGATCAGGCCTTTCACATCATGCTGCTCCATCGCGTCCAGAGTCCGGCTCTGGAGTGCGGAAACCGTGGCATCGTCGGGATCGGCGGGCATGGTGACCAGCAGGACATCCCGCACCTTCAGAACCGTTATGCCTTCATTCATTTGCCCACCGCCGCCCCTTGTGCGCCTTCCCGAGCCACGTGAATGTTGATGATTTCAAATGCCACCCGCAAGCCTGCGGTCAGCGACGATCGCGTCGTAGCGCCCGAAAGATCGATGCCCAGATGCACCAGGGTCTGCGCAATCGCCGGCCGCACCCCGGTCAGCACCACTTCTGAACCGATGTAACGCACGGCCTTGATGGTTTCGATCAAGTGCTGGGCGGTTTGGGTGTCAATGGTCGGTACCCCGGTGATATCGATCAGGGCTACCGGGGAATTGGTTTCGGTAAGACGGTGCAAGAGGCGCTCCATCAGTTGCTGGGTCCGGTCGCTGTCCAGCATTCCAATAAGCGGAACCAGAATAATGCCGTCCCACACCTGAACGATCACCGTGGCCATTTCGAGGATCTCCTTGGCCTGTCCCTTAATCCGTTCCTCCGACTCCTTGCGCTGGCTGAGGTCGCGAGTGACCATGCCGAAACCTTTCAGCGTTCCCTCGGCATCCAGCAACGCCGTGAGCACAACGTTGGCCCAGAACTTGGAGCCGTCCTTGCGTACCCGCCAGCCCTCATCCTCGGACCTGCCCTTGGCCACCGCAGTTTTCAACTCACTGTCGGTCTTGCCGCTGGTGGCGTCTTCGGTGGTGGAGAAGATGGAAAAATGTTTGCCCACGATCTCCGCCGCAGAATAGCCCTTGAGCCGCTCCGCCGCCGGGCTCCAGCTCACCATATTCCCTCTGGGGTCGAGCATGATGATGGCGTATTCCATAATGCTGTCGACCAAAATCCGCAACATATCCAGATCGCTCTCGGCGCGAAGCTTGCCTGCCTTGTCGGTTTGAGCCTCTGCGGTGCCCACGCCTTCCTTAGCCATACCTTTAGTCCTCCGCAACGCGCGCCTGATAACACACGCTCTGCTACCTCAGCTATCGTCAACCCACACTGTCTCCTTTAGCTCCTCGTCAAAGCCTGCTCTTCATTCTCAAGTTAGGATTTCTTAAGACGCTCTGGCGGTCGACATAACGGGATTAGCACCAGTGGGTGGCCCATTCCAAGTTTCGCGCTCTTCGCGAAATTTAGAGTGGAGGTGTTGCCGCTAGTTATTCTTCGCGGTCGGCGCCAGAAACCACTTCGATGCCGTATCGTCCGTCTTCAGGAAGTTCAACAACTGCGTCGATACCTTGATCCGTCCCGCCGGATTCGAGGGATGCGTTCCATCCACATCCAGATCCTGGCAAGTCCAGACCAGACCATCGCTGCGCGGAATCATTCCATTCGCCCAGTAATACGGACCCCAGGCGATCCACGGCGCCTTCACCGCGCCCAGCACGGGATTGAAATTCATGGCAGGATCGCCGTCAATCTGATCCAGGATCGTATTCTTCACCGCCATCCCGTTCTCATAACCGTATGGTTCAGGATCCAGATCTGCCGCTCCGTTCGAATATCCGGTGTAGTTCACGCTGGAGTAGTAACCCAGTTTGATATTGGGGAATTTCGCCTGCAGATTCTGTGCGATGGATTCCAGTTGCGACGTCAGCCCGGTCATGTCGCCAGGAAAAACGCCACCCGGCCCGCCGTCCACGTCCAGTATCCACGCGCCCACGACCTGATTCGCCGTGACTCCCGCATTGGGCAGGTAATCGTAGGTAATCGCATTCCAGAAATTGTTGGTGGAAGAAGAGAGCAGCGTTGCCGTCGCCCCTCCGGTCGCGCCATTCACAATCACCAGGTTCGGATTCTTCGCGGGATCGGTGTTCACAAGATCGACAAATTCTTCAAACGGCTGCTGCGCCATCGATAGTCCCACCGAGATAAAAACGTACTTCCCGGTTGGACTGTAATTTCCGTCCCCATCCAGCGGCACAATCGCGGTGGCCGCGCTCTGGCCGAAAGCATCGTGAGCCGGATCGTCCCCGTTGCTGCCATCCGCGTAAAGTCCGCCTTCTTCTGCGCCCAGATACCAGCCCGTTCCCAGGTCCGAGATCGGAACGATCGGTTCCGAACCATTCCCCGCATCCCAGCTAATGTTGTTGCAGTTTTTATTTCCCGAGTAAGCATCCACCGGGAGCGTGAACACTTTCGTCATCCCTTCCGCTTTCTTCGCCGAATCCGTGACCCGCGCCGAAAACGTATAGTTCCCCAGCCCGACCGAAGCGGCGATCGAACCACTGATCACCCCCGCACTCGACAACGATAGCCCGGCAGGCAAGCTCGAACCCGACGCCAGCTTCCAGGTGTATGGCGCCGTGCCTCCAGTAGCGTTGAGAGTTGCCTGGTAAGGATAGTTCTGCGTGGATGCCGGTAGAGTCGGGAAGGTATTAATCCCCAGCGCAGTCGGATTCACCCCAGTTCCCCACAAGCTCACGCCACTCGGTGGCGCAACATCATAGGTGAACGAAATCAGTCCCGGTTGGCTGGCGACTGCCGTGGGCACATACCCGATCGACAGCTTCAGCGATTTCCCGGGCCCAATCGAAGTGGGAGCCGTCCAGCCAGTTTCCGCAAAAGGATACGTCACCACCACACCGGTCACTGAAAATGCCACAGTACCCTTGTTGGTGATCGTTAGCGTCTGGGCGTGACTGGTCGTCCCCAGCGCCTGGTCGGGAAAAGTAATAGAACTTGCGCTCAGTGACGGAACGGCCGCGACATTCGTTCCGTTCCCCGTCATGTTCACGGTTTGCCCCGGCTGCTCCGACACGGTAAACGAAAGATGCCCCGAATAACTCTCGGCCGAACCGGGCGTGAACTGAATCCCGTAATCCGCTCTCTCACCAGGCGTCAGTGTGACCGGAATCGTGCCGCTTACGACTTTGAACTGAGCAGAATTAGGAGCGATCGCATCGACCGTGACGTTGACATCGCCAATGTTGTAGACGCTAACCGTCTGCGTGAGGCTGGTCCCCGTAGGTATGTAGCCAAAACTCATTCCTGCCGGCAAAATGATCGGATTGGTTTGCGCGGCGAGTGGCGTCGCGCCAGCCAGCAGCAGGAAAATAGTCACCAAGAACAAGAAGAATGCGGCCAGGCTATCTCTCACTCCAAGAGCCTCTTTCAGTCAAAAGCGAAGCGTATTCTATAAGAATTTCAGCCGCCCGCAAGAATGAAAGAATTTGCACGGAGCCCCGCCATTCCTTAAGAAACGCTTAGAAACTGGGGGCAGAAGGGATCGAAAACAAAGAATAGAAACCAGGAACAATGAAATGGCTCCTCAGGTAGGACTCGAACCTACAACCCTTCGGTTAACAGCCGAATGCTCTGCCATTGAGCTACTGAGGAGTGTGGGAAACGGGATGAAAGACCGGGCGTGCGCCGCAATCTCCAGCCGTCGCCTTATCATAGCATTCCCGCCCGCGGTCTGAAAACACACAACAACAACGCCCGGAACCCATCGCACCGGGTTCTGATACCCTAACCCCGAGGTCGTCCCGTTCTCCACGGTTCACCCTCCTTCTCAAGAGGTGCCCATGTCTGGAGGTTTTCGTTTGTTCCTGATTCTCTCTTCTCTATCGTTGCTCGCAGCCGCGGTATCCGCAGACGACGACTCCGCGACTTCTTCCCCTCCCCAGGCGGCAATCAAGCCGGTCGCCGACATGTTTCATGGCACCAGAGTCGTCGACAACTATCGCTGGCTCGAAAACGGCAACAGTCCCGAGACCAAGAAGTGGGTCGAACAGGAAATGGCCTACACCCGCGGCATGCTCGACCGCCTCGCCGGACGCGACGCCATTCACAAACGCCTGACCGAACTCCTCTCCATCGGCAGCGTCACGCCGCCCGTAATCGCCGGCCACCACTATTTCTATACCCGTCGTGAAGGCATGCAGAATCAGCCGGTGCTCTACGTTCGCGACAGCCTGGGGAAAGTGGTCGAAGCACCAGGTAGAGAACACGATGAGATGGGCCCCGACCGCGTCCTGCTCGACGCCAACCAACTCGCCGCCGACGGCACCATCGCACTCGACTGGTTTCAGCCCAGCGAAAACGGAAAATACGTCGCCTACGGCACTTCGCCCAGCGGCTCGGAAATGAGCACGCTGCACATCATCGAAACCAAAACCGGCACCATCCTCCCTGACACCATCGAGCGCACCCGCGCCGCATCCGTCGCATGGAAGCTCGACAACTCCGGCTTCTATTACACCCGCTATCCGAAAAAAGGCGACGTCCCCGCCGGCCAGGAAATGTACAACCGCCACGTCTTCTACCACTCCCTCGGCGACGATCCCGACCAGGAAGATCAACTCATCTTCGGCGAAGGCCGCGACCCAGAAGATTGGCCCAGCGTGAGTCTCTCCAACGATGGCCGCTGGCTGCTCATCAACGTCTCGGAAGGCTGGACCAAGTCCGAGCTCTATCTGATGGACCTGAAGAAGGGCACGCCACCCACCAGCATCACCACCGGCAAAAACTTTCTCTACGGCGCCGACGTCTACAACGGCAAACTCTACATCACAACCAACGAAGACGCCCCCCGCTACCGCGTCTTCGTCGCCGACGCCGGCAACTACGATCGCCAAGCCTGGAAGGAACTCATCCCGCAATCCGACGCCGTGCTGCAAGGCGCTGCCGTGTACGGCGGCAAGCTTCTCACGCAGTACGAACAGAACGCCACGTCGCAACTCAAGATTTTCGATCTCAATGGCAAGAAGCTAAGCGACATCGATCTCCCCGCGATTGGAACCGTCTTCGGATCGAGCGGCCGCTGGGACCGCGACGAGGCATTCTTTGGATTTCAATCCTTCACCGTGCCGCCCGCGATCTATCGCGTCGAGCTTAACCCCGCGCACTACGTGACCCAAGGAAAGAACCCTGTCGAAGGCGACGCTTTTGAGAGTCCCATTCTCTGGACCAAAGTCGACGCCCCCTCGATCGATCCCTCCGCATACGAAGTCTCGCAGGAATGGTTCAAGTCGAAAGACGGCACGAGCGTCCCCATGTTCATAGTTCACAAAAAAGGCGTGCAGAAAAACGGCAAGAACCCCACGCTCCTCACCGCCTACGGCGGATTCAACGTCAGCCTCACCCCCAACTTCAGCCGCACCGCCTATCTCTGGATGGAACACGGCGGCATCTACGCCGTAGCCAACCTGCGCGGCGGAGCAGAATTTGGCGAAGACTGGCACCGCGCCGGCATGTTAGACAAGAAACAAAACGTGTTTGACGACATGATCGCCGCCGCCGAGCACCTAATCACCGAAAAATATACCGACAAGAATCACCTCGCCATCCAGGGCGGCTCCAACGGAGGCCTGCTCATGGGCGCCATGATCACCCAGCGCCCCGACCTGTTCCGCGCCGTAATCTGCCAGGTCCCGCTGCTCGATATGATCCACTACCAGGATTTCCAGATCGCCAAATTGTGGATCCCCGAATACGGCACGTCGGAAAACGCAAAGCAATTCAAATGGCTCTACGCCTACTCCCCCTACCACCACGTAAAGCCCGGCACCGAGTATCCCGCCACCCTATTCATGACCGCCGACACCGACACCCGAGTCGACCCCATGCACGCAAAAAAAATGGCGGCATTGATGCAGGCCGAAGCCAAGAATGGATCGAGCAAGACGCGCCCGATCCTGTTGCGGATTGAGTCGAAGGCGGGACATGGCGCGGGGAAGCCAGTGACCAAGCAGATCGAAGAGTTTACGGATGTTTATTCGTTTCTGTTTTGGCAGTTGGGGGTAAGGCCGTAAGCACTTGATTATCTTCTCTAGCCCGTTGGCTCAGCAGGCGGCACATCGAGGGATAGCTGCTGTTCGGCTTGAGCCTGCGGCGGATCTGGTGAACAGAGATCACGCCACAGCTCCATGGCGCTCGCCGTACAACCTGTCTCTGGCACATTCGTTCGCACGCGTGGCACATTGGTGTGGTTAGGTCGCTCGCCGTTTTTCACAGAAGCGGTCCCTGTTGAGCCCTTCAGAGAGGCGACGACGCATCACACATCCTCTACCGCGCCACGTAACTCTACTACCCAGCCGTGCGCTTAGCTGCACCAAAGGGCCAGAGACACTCTGCTAGTGCGTGGTTAATATCCTCTCGCTGCACGGGCCGATCACTTCCCCAGGGTTTATCAAAACAATCGAGAGGAGAATGGATATGTGCTTTCTGCGCAGTAGTGTTCTGCTTTGTAGTTTGCTCGTAGTCGCTGCTTTGTTAGCGAGCTGTGGATCGAGCAGCAGCAGTAGTGGTAGTGGAAGCCAAACGACGACCGCGTTCGCAGGAAACTGGATCATCACGGCAACCGAAACGGGCACATCCGGTAGCGTCTTCACTGTAACTCTGGTTAGCAGCCCATGCAGTGTGGCAACCCCCATCGGTACCTTCACGGTGACGGGCCCCACTTGCTTTATCGCTGACGACAATTCTGGGCAAGGCTCCATCAGCGGGTCAGGTAGCTTTTTCTATCCTCCTCAGGGCGTTTTGCTCGGTGCCGCGGTCAGCCCTGCATCTAACAATAGCTCTATAGACCTTTTGTTTGCGGAGGCTGACTCGTTCGGAGACGCCGCCGTTTTCAGCGGTCTGGGAGCCGTTAGCAGCAACACGATAACGGGCAGTTGGTCCTGCAACGTGAATTCCCCCATTTGCCTCGGTCGAAGCGGGACATTTTCAGGAACGAGAGGATCTCATTAGACAGACGCTCGGGGAATCGGGGTGATTCGGAGGGTTAGCGCCCACTTGGTTCACACCGACCCATGCACGTGCATATACGCGCGCAAGATGGCGTTGATGCGGGTCTGGTAGCCGCGCTGTCGGCGGAACCAGCTGAGCAGGTCGGCGTCCAGTCGCATCGTCACAATTTCTTTCGGAGTCGGCATAACGACCTTGGCGCTTTTCCAGAATTCTGCATCGGTGGCATGAGCGTCGGGGTCGCCCGCAATCCCTTTGCGGATGCTGGCCGCGCTCCTGCGCCGCAGCTTGCCCCAGTCCGTCCCCGCGCCGGGCTTGGGGTTCGTCCGCTTCGACCTTGCTCCCTTGACTCTCATTTCCGTGTCGACTCTCTAATCGAACAAATGTATTTACGCAACGTAAGTATTAGACTACACCTCGACGGGGCCCAGGCTTTTTGATCTCGCGCCGGACCGGAACTCGGGACGAGGTACGGAGATCCGGATGCAACGCTGGCATCTCAGGAGACGACCGATGATCGCTACACCAAGAAGACTTCTAACTTTCGCTGCAGTTTGCCTGCTGACAGTTCTCGCCCTCACCCCCACCGGCGCATCAGCGGCCACCCCGCAAGCCCCCGAGTGGCGCGTGCGCCTGAACCAGCAACTACAGTTGATGGGTCATCGCAACTGGATCGCCGTGGTTGATTCGGCTTACCCATTGCAGACCAGCCCCGGCATCGAGACGATCGAGACCAACGACGATCAACTCCAGGTGGTGCAGACGGTCCTCAACCAGATCGCGAAAGCGAAGCATGTTCGCCCCATCATCTTTACCGACGCAGAGCTGAAACTGGTCCCCGAAAGCGACGCCAAAGGAGTGACCGCCTATCGCCAGGCGCTGACCGGAATCTTAGGCAAAACAGCGGGAAAGACCGAAGCCCAATCCCTGCCGCACGAGGAAATCATCTCCAAGCTCGACGAGGCCGGCAAGACGTTCCACATTCTCGTGCTGAAAACCACCCTGACCATTCCGTACACCTCAGTCTTCATCCAACTCGAATGCGGCTACTGGGGAGCCGACGCGGAGAAAAGATTGCGCGAGGCGATGGCATCACACTGAGCCAACATCTCTTGAGGAGCCGACGGCCGACGAATGAGCTCGCATTTGTGCCCCTGTCAAGACCACTTTCGTAGGCGTTCCCCGTCCTCAAAAGTAGATGTTTCTTCCACAGCCTATCCCGCTGAAAACACAGCACCGGGAAAACCCTGCTCAAAAGAATCAATCACCTGGAGCCCATGATTCCGTGCTTTTGCACAGTGTTCCTGCAGGAACACTTTAAGGTTTCGTGCCCGCCTCCCCGACGCCACAATGGCAAACGAAACCCCGCCAGCCGTGGTAGAATCCTCAGGCTCTGCGCTGGACGCCGCGATGGACAGGCTGTTCCGGCCTTAAACCTCTTCCCGGGGGCTATACTCCATGATCTCTCGTTCCCTACAGTTTCCTCGTCTGGCATTCTCCCTCATTCTGCTTGGACTGCTGGCAGCGGCTTCTGTTCCCAGCGCACTCGCACAGCAGCCGCTGCCCAATCATCTGACGAAACGCGTCGTTGGCGACTACGGATATTGGAGCAAGTACGATGTGCCGTCTTATGGCGCGGCGCAGATTCCCTACAACGAGCTCACGCACATCAATCACGCCGGAGTGTCATTCGACAAGACCGGCACGCTGTCGGTGCCGACTGGACCTTACAACCAGTTCATCGAACCCGAACTCAACAACCTCGCTCACGCAGCCGGCGTGAAAGTACTGCTGTTGCTGGGCGGCGACTTCGTCGGGCTCGAATATAGCGGCCAGGTGCAGACTCTGGTCGATAACATCGCGGCTTTCGAGACTCAGTACCACTACGACGGCGTCGACATCGACTGGGAATATCCGGCAAGCAGCCGCGACCGCGCGTTCTATATCGAACTGATGTCGCTGCTGCGCCAGTCGAACCCGGATTATGTGCTCTCGATCGACATCGCTCCGTGGGGCGGTTATGGATGGGACACGACCCAACTGAAACTGTCGCTCAGCTATTTCAACATTATGATGTACGACTGCGCCGGCCCGTGGACGGCAGACGGCCAGCTCAACTCGCCCATCTTCTGGGACCCGCACGATACCGACCCATGGGAGTGCGAGCCGGGCGGAAGCGCGGCCCAGACGGCAACGTATTTCCTGAAGACGGTTCCGGCGGCGCAGCTGAATATGGGAACGCCGTTCTACGGTTACTACTACACAACTGTCAATCAGCTTTTTGGAGTGTGTCCCAACGCCGCGCTCAACGCCGATGGCGACTGTGACAATACGGTGAAAAGTGGAAACTATGGCACCTCGATGAAGCCGCGCATCAACCAGGACGGTTGGCACACGACATACGATCCGGTTGCGCTGGTTCCCTATATGCTGCGGGATGATGGCAGCGACGGTTACATTACCTACGACGACGCCTACTCAACCTATTACCGCGTCTGGTATTCCGACTGGGATCGCGGACTGGGCGGCACGTTCATGTGGTCGCTGGACGCGGATTACGACGGCCACTCGCAGGACCTGATGACTGCCATGTACAACGCTTCCGTCGCTGGAAAATGAGTGGCCGGAAAATGAATTGCCTCGTGGAGTGAACCATTTCCTGATGATGGGTAGTTTGGAGCCGCTGCAGAAGTACTTGGGATGAGCCGGCCGCGGCGGCGAACAAATTTGCGACCGACCATCGAATCGGTTCTTTCCCTTATCCATCGCCGGGAGTTCCCTTGGTACCGTAATAAGTTTGACCCATCCTACCCAACGTGGTATAAATGGCCGTTTTGCGCTGGTGTGCCGGGACCGAGGTCTTATTTTATGGTCGTTTTTTTGAGTGCGGCTTCTAGTTGAAATCCAGCGTGAACTCCGACGCGGCCAAGCTCCAACACTCAGGTATTGCGGTGGAAGCGTGTTCGGAATTCCGGAAGTGGCGCCGAGACTCGATTGCGCGCGCACGCAATTGAAAGCGTATTTGCGAGTCGGGATGGTGCCTCCGGAACTCGGAGCCTAAACACGTTTATCAAAATTCCTTAAAACCGTTATCAATTTTCGGAGGAGTCATTATGCGCACCTGGCTTGCCACTGCTGCGTTCTTTACACGCCGCGTGGCCACAAGAATCTCGGCTGTCGCCGCGCTGCTGACCGTCGGCTCTGCTACTGCCCTGGCTCAACCTGCGGGCGAAGGCGGAGAAGCTTCCTTGAAGCTGCCTGACCTCTCTCAGGTCAGTTTTTTCCACGGCGCTATTGACGGCCATAAATTGCTGCTGATCGGAATCCTGTTCTGTCTGTTCGGGCTCGGGTTCGGCATGGCCATTTATATGCGGCTGAAAAATCTGCCGGTGCATCGCTCCATGCGCGAAATCTCGGAACTGATCTACGAGACCTGCAAGACCTACCTGGTGACGCAAGGCAAATTCATTCTGCTGTTGTGGGCATTCATCGCGGTCATTATTGCGGCGTACTTTGGCTGGCTGTCGCCGGTGCCCGGCAAGTCAGTGGCGCTGACGCTGCCGATTATTTTGGGCTTCAGTCTGGTGGGCATCGCAGGCAGTTACGGCGTGGCGTGGTTCGGCATTCGCGTGAACACGTTCGCCAACTCGCGAACGGCCTTCGCTTCCCTGCCCGGCAAGCCATATCCGGTGTATCAGATTCCGCTCGAGGCCGGCATGAGCATCGGCATGATGCTGATCAGCGTGGAACTGCTGATCATGCTGTTCATTCTGCTGTTTATTCCGGGCGATTATGCTGGACCGTGCTTCATCGGCTTTGCCATTGGTGAGTCGCTGGGTGCGGCCGCGCTGCGTATCGCGGGCGGCATCTTCACCAAGATCGCCGATATCGGGTCGGATTTGATGAAGATCGTGTTCAAGATTAAAGAAGATGACGCGCGCAATCCCGGCGTCATCGCCGACTGCACCGGCGACAACGCCGGCGATTCGGTGGGACCATCGGCCGACGGATTCGAAACTTATGGTGTGACGGGTGTTGCTCTGATCACGTTCATCCTGCTCGGCGTAAAAGATCCCAACGTGCAGGTGCAGCTGCTGGTTTGGATTTTTGTGATGCGCGTCATGATGCTGGTTTCGAGCGCCCTGTCCTACTTCCTGAACAGTGCGTTTGCCAAGGCGAAATATGGATCAGCAAACGAGATGAACTTCGAGGCGCCGCTGACTTCGCTGGTGTGGCTGACTTCAATCATCTCGATCGCCATCACCTACGTCATTTCGTATTTTGTCATCCCCACCTTAGGTAGCGACGACTCGCAATGGTGGAAGCTGGCCACCATTATTTCCTGCGGTACGCTGGCGGGCGCGTTGATCCCGGAACTGGTCAAGGTTTTCACTTCGACCGAGTCGCGGCATGTGAAAGAAGTTGTGAGATCGGCGGAGGAAGGCGGAGCGTCGCTCGGCATCCTTTCCGGATTTGTCGCGGGAAATTTCTCCGGCTACTATCTCGGCCTGGCCATGATGATCCTGATGGCGGTCGGCTATTACATGAGCACGATGGGCCTGGCGCTGGCGGCGGGAATGCTGGCTCCGGCAGTCTTCGCGTTTGGGCTGGTCGCGTTTGGATTCCTTGGCATGGGACCGGTGACAATCGCGGTTGATTCCTACGGTCCGGTCACCGACAACGCACAGTCGGTGTATGAACTGTCGCTGATCGAGGACGTTCCGAACGTGAAAGCTGAAATCAAGAAAGACTTCAACATGAACGTTGATTTCGAGCGCGCCAAACATTTGCTCGAAGCCAACGACGGCGCGGGCAACACGTTCAAGGCAACGGCGAAACCGGTGTTGATCGGCACGGCCGTAGTCGGCGCAACCACCATGATTTTTTCCATCATCATGGCGCTGACCAACGGACTCACGGCGAACGTTGACAATCTCTCGCTGCTGTACGCGCCGTTCTTCCTGGGACTGATTACCGGCGGCGCGATGATTTACTGGTTCACAGGCGCGTCCACGCAGGCCGTGACCACGGGAGCTTATCGCGCGGTCGAGTTCATCAAAGCCAACATTAAACTCGAAGGCGTGGTGAAGGCGTCGGTCGAGGACAGCAAGAAAGTTGTGGAGATCTGCACCAAGTATGCGCAGAAAGGGATGCTCAACATTTTTATCGCTGTGTTCTTCGGGACGTTGGCGTTCGCGTTTGTCGATCCGTTCTTCTTTGTGGGCTATCTGATTTCCATCGCAATCTTCGGACTCTACCAGGCAATCTTCATGGCCAACGCGGGCGCGGCCTGGGACAACGCAAAGAAGATTGTGGAGGTCGAGATGAAACAGAAGGGCACGCCGCTGCACGACGCCACGGTGATTGGAGATACGGTGGGCGATCCGTTTAAAGACACGTCGTCAGTGGCGTTGAATCCCGTGATCAAATTCACCACGCTGTTTGGACTGCTGGCGGTGGAACTGGCGGTGAAACTGGCGAGCGATCAAGGCACGACGCTGACTCGCGCTTTGGCGCTGGCGTTCTTTTTGGTGTCATTTACCTTCGTATACCGTTCGTTCTACGGCATGCGGATCAAGCAGGGCGCGGAATAGGACGCTGCTGGAAATATCAAACGCCATCCGAAGTGATTCGGATGGCGTTTCTCATTTTGGTGAAGCTGTGAGGCCACTAGCCTTCGGCCCACTCACACTTAGCGCCAACCCAGCTCGCGCCTATCGCGATTCACGTCGCGGTACTCGCGGCGGATTTCGCGGTGCTCGTGGCGTGCGGCGGCATAATTGCCGTGGTTGTAGTCCCGGCGCATGGCATAACGATCATGGGCAATCCTGGCCTCGTCGTGGCGGATGTCGCGATGCAAACCGCGGTTCCCGTCCCAGGCCAGCGCCGGTGCCACACTCATTCCTACCAGCAAGAGAATCCCAGCAAGCGCGCGTTTCATAGCTCTTTCCTCCGGCCGCAATCAGCGGTTACAGGATTCAAACCCGCGGCGCGGAAAAGAGTTTCGGTGGGTAAGCACCGCCGGGCGCTCCGTCTGCAGAGCATAGTTTGGCGCTCGCCTTAACTCGGCCCTTTCATCTTTTCCTTCACGCTGCGGGCGAGTTTCTCAATCTCTTCAGCTTTCTTAATCACATCAACCGATAGAACGTTTTCGTCTGATTTGTCCACGGACTGTTTCAGCTCGACCGACAGCTTGAGTAATCTGTCAGCGTCGTTCTTGAGCGCGGCAATGCGCTCTTTGGCCGCTTTCTTAGCCAACTCGCTGGCGATGCGCGCCTGCGCATCATTTTCATCCCCGATGGGTGGCGCGGCATCCGTCCGCGCAGGCGGAAGGGGTGGTTGGGTCTGCCGCTGCGCGCTCGCGCTTTCCGCAGAGACGGCGAAAAAACACACGCAAACAAAGAGAACAATCCATGCAGCGATACGGGATCGCACGAGAACCTCGCAGACAGTCATCCGGCACTGGCTCTCGAGAAATTATACGTGGGGAGAAAAACAATTCACCACAGAGGACACGGGGGACACAGAGGAAGCTAGGGGAAAGAAAAGGCCAGAGCCGGGGCTCTGGCCTTCAGGCATCTTAGATTTCAGTACACGACTAGAGCGAGCTCATGTTCGACAGGAACTCGGCGTTGGCTTTGGTCTTATTCAAACGTTCGACCAGGAGTTCCATGGCCTCGACGGGCGACAGCGGGTTCAGCACTTTGCGCAGGACCCAGATGCGCTGCAGATCTTCTTTCGGGATCAGCAGCTCTTCTTTTCGAGTGCCGGAGCGCTGAATATCGATAGCCGGGAAAACGCGCTTGTCGACCAGTTTGCGCTCGAGGATGATTTCCGAATTGCCCGTGCCTTTGAATTCTTCGAAGATCACATCGTCCATGCGCGACCCGGTGTCGATCAGGGCCGTGGCGATAATGGTCAACGAACCGCCTTCCTCAATATTGCGGGCAGAGCCGAAGAAACGCTTCGGGCGCTGCAGGGCGTTGGAATCGACGCCGCCGGAGAGCACTTTGCCCGAGGGCGGGACAATCGTGTTGTAGGCGCGGGCGAGACGAGTGATGGAATCGAGCAGGATCACGACGTCGCGCTTGTGCTCGACTAATCGCTTCGCCTTTTCGATCACCATTTCGGCGACCTGGACGTGGCGGGCGGCGGGCTCGTCGAAGGTTGACGAAATGACTTCGCCTTTGACCGAACGCTGCATGTCGGTGACTTCTTCGGGGCGCTCGTCGATCAGCAGCACCATCAGCACGACTTCCGGATGGTTCGCCGTAATCGAGTTCGCGACGTTCTGCAGCAGCATGGTTTTGCCGGCGCGTGGCGGAGAAACGATCAGGCCGCGCTGGCCTTTGCCGAGGGGCGTGAGCAGATCCATGACGCGGGCGCTGGCATTCTCGCGCGTGGTCTCGAGTTTGAGGCGCTCCTGCGGATACAGCGGCGTCAGGTTGTCAAACAAAATTTTGTTGCGCGCTTCATCGGGCGACTCGAAGTTGACGGCTTCAATCTTGACCAGCGCGAAATATTTCTCGCCTTCATGAGGAGGCCGCACCTGGCCGCTGATGGTGTCGCCAGTCTTGAGATCAAATTTGCGAATCTGCGAGGGCGACACGTAGATGTCGTCGGGCCCCGGCAGATAGTTGTAATCGGGAGAGCGGAGGAATCCGTAGCCATCAGGCAGGATTTCAAGTACGCCTTCAGCGAAAATGTGGCCTTCTTTTTCGCTCTGCGCCTGCAGGATCTTGAAGATCAAGTCCTGCTTGCGCATACCGCTGGCACCGGGCAGATCCAAGGTCCTTGCGATCTTGGTCAACTCGGTGATGTTCTTTTCTTTCAGTTCAGCAATGGTCATGATTCACCTGAACCCGTGCACTAGGACATATTCAATAGTGTCAGCGGGAGATTTTCAAAAGGAGGGGACGCAGGAAAGACGCAAGTACCACCAGGCAGGAAGGCGGGGCTGGGTTAAGCAGCCCGCCGTTGTGCCTCAGCAAAATTCTCTGGTTCCGACAAAATATCTTGCCGTTCCGCGCCAGCGATTCGATCCAACACACCGTTCATTGTTTCCTGGATTCTGGTGCTGGGCCGATGGAACTTCCGCGTGGCCTTGGAGGCAAGCTGACACAGCATATAACGATTCCGCAGGGTCTGTAAAGCATCAAACACACGATCAGAGCGCATGTTCTTTCTCTCTCCTTCTTTATGATGGTGGTCTCGCGCTTTCGTCCTTCGGCCGAGGAGGGCGACTGAAAGCCCTAGGTGCGGCCTAAGTCACTGATTCCTATCAGGTTGTAAAAGGAGTGAGCGTAAAACTCACCTTTGAATAGATGCGTGACAGGTCCCCGAAGATGCTCGATTTTCTGGGCTTGGCTCCCTAGGCGCAGGTGCTACAGAAAAGGCCCAGAAGCTTCCGGATGTACCTGGAACTCGCTAATGTAGCTGCAAGAGGTGAAGAGGTCAAGTAATTATTTGTAAGCGCGGTCGATCGATTCCCGGATCGATTCCCGGATGCGGAAGGTAGGTCGGAACCGCGACCTCAACCAGGGCGCCGAAGCTGGCCGCAACTTGTTCAATCTAAGCCAGTTGCATCTCCAATACCATTCAGGGCTGGGTCATCTTTTGAACTTCTGCGGCCGATGCAGCAGGGCCCAGAATCTGGCGCAGGGCTTCTTCGAGCACCTCATCTCTGCCGACGCGGATTCCTCCGATCGTCGGCCGCACCTTTATGTCGGGCACAATGCCGATCTGCTGTGTCGGCCTCTTGTCGGGATAGAACACGCCGATGCCGCTAATCATCGTGTGCAGACCTCCGGGCAAGGTAAAGGGCGAAACGTTGCCATCCGCCCCAGCGGTGGTGCCGCCCACAACCATCGCAGCACGCGCGGATCGAAACGCCATGGCGGTGTATTCCGCCTGACTCATCGAGGTTTCGTCCACCAGGATCACGACCTTGCCGGAATAGTGCGGTTGCTCAGGTTTCAGGAGCTCGGTAGCTCCCCAATGGAAGGCGCCGGGGTTCGACAGATCGCCTTCGGTGAACCTGGCGAACGGAGTCTCATGGTCGACGAGCAGCGTCCCCAGCGCGAACACCATAAAAGACGAAGGGTAATTGCGGATGTCGATCACGAGTCCCTTGGTGCCGGCAGCTTGTTGGAGGTAGCTGGCGGCGTCCTCCGATTTCACAGAGGAGAGCTTCAAGTAGGCGACGTCTTTCGAGAGCAGGCGAAAGGTTGGTCCCGGCAGGTCGTGGGTAAGGCCGGAGGAATCAGGGCTGGCAACCGGTACTCGCGTGATCTTAAGTTTCAGCAACTGCTTCTCTCTTCGAATGCTGATCGTCGATTCCCCGCATTCTCCTCGAGTCATGGAGCGGCCGATGTCGCGCATGCGAGCGGTGTCGTTGGAATCGGCGTAGTAGGGCTTCCACTTTTCGATCAGCCTGGCGACAGGAACTCCGTCGAAGTTCAGTAATGACGTCGCCGACCTTCAGTTCGGTTTTGCCGTCAGAAGAAAGTCCGGCAACGACGGGAACATTCTCAACGAAGCGCACACTGACCGGAAGCTGGCATTTCCCCACCGGAGGTCGGGCGTCGAGCGAGCTCCACAAGTTGGCGTGACCATCGCGTGCCTTGGCGATGAGCACCAGCATTTCCTGGCGATAGGATGCGGCGTTCTTGGATTCGGCGATGCGCGGGATGAACTCCGCAAGCACTGCCGTCCAGTCTTTCGCGACGAGGTCGCGGTAGGGCGACCAGTATTCGATGATGTTCCAGAAGCGATACAGGGCCAGAAGCTGGAATCCAGAGTCGGGCAGCTTGAGGTTCGTGTAGCCCAGTTCGTGCTCGAATCGAGGATTGCCAATTCCCGCGACTTTGGAAACGTAGAACTGTCGATCAGGCAGGCGGTTGTCGCGAATCCGCTGTAGAGCCTGGCTGAGGTCCGCCCCTAGCGTGACGGTGTTGGCTAGCCAATCCAGATCGGGCTTGTAGTAAACACCCTTCTCGTTCAGCTTGGCACAAGGGTTGCAGGGGGCGACCGGGCCCAGACTCTCGATCCACTGCTGCAATGCTGCATTCGCGGCCGCATGATCTTTAGCGGCGAGAATCTTGGGCAGGATGCGGAACAGATCGTAGTCCCAATGGCGTTCGCCGGAAGTAACTTTGGGATGGTAGTACTTTAGAAATCCCCAGACTTTGCCGAGCGTGACCAAGTTGTCAATTTGAACTTTCGTAAGATCGTTCACCTTGATTCCGGAACCGCCGTCAAATTCGTGATCACGATCAACCACGGTTTCCGGCCGTTTGGGCGCGTCCCAGACGGGTTTGCCATCGACCAGGAGTTGCAGATCGTCGGCCCAGGCCTTTCCCGTGCCCGACAGGAGCACGCCAAAGAAGAGTTGCTTCGCCTCCGGGTCCACAGGCAGGTTGATGGAATATTCTTTCCAGTCTGCCGTTCCTTTGAGTTGGCGAGCTTGCATGTTGTCGAAGGCGAGGCCAGGCCTGTCGCCGTCCTCTCGCATCCACAGACCGACGAAGTCGCTCACGCCTTCTGTCCGCAGAAAGCCACGGAGCTCGATCGTGGTGCCAGAGAAATCCATGGGTATGGAGCTTGTGATCGAGGAGAAGCTGCCGGCGTTGCCGGGATGGCGTTCGATTCGAGCCGACCAACGGCCACCGTGGATAACCTTATCGTCGGCGAAGATGGTTCCTGACGGACCGCCACCCCAGCCTCCGGGCATGTCGCCGACCGGTTGCAGTTCAAAGCCAAGAGCGGCTGCTAGCGCAGAATGGTCGGGCGATTTTGCGGGGTTGGTTTCCTGCGCCTGAGCAGCAAGGGTCAGACTTACAAAGAACGCAAGCAGGGGCCGCAGCATTCGGAAAGTATAGTGCGGCTCAGGCGTACACTCGGAGGGAAACTGCAAGAAGGGGGTCCGCAGTAGAGCCGAAAGGCTCTGTAGGAATTTTTCCCATTGACAGGCTGCTTCCCAGCGCTGAGGATTCATCCGATTTATTAAATGCGTTCACTAGGGCTTCCTATGGCAGACCTGACCGAAAAACTCCCTTTGACATCGAATCGCCTGCGGTCTTCCGCAATGGCCACCACCGTTTTCTTGCTTCTCGCGTGCGCTTCCGCAGCGGCAGCGGCTTCATCGGCGGCTTCGTCTGCCTATGTCCGCGTCACCCAGGTCGGATACGAAGCGGCCAATCCGCCCTTTCAGGCGTACCTCATGTCGACGGTCTCGGAATCGGGCGCGACTTTCAGCGTGATCAACTCCGAGGGCTCCACAGTTTATTCGGGCGCTATCGGGGCGCTGCTCGGCAACTGGAGCAACAGCAAGAAGCTTACCTACTACGTGTATTCGCTCAGTTTTGCGGTTCCCGGCGGCGACATATACACGATTTCAGTGGCCGGTCCGGTCGCGGCCACGTCGCCGAAGTTTGCCGTGAACACACCGGACGTGCTCTATCCCGGTTTGCTGCTGAACACGCTGTGGTTTTACGAAACTGACCGCGACGGTCCGGACTATATTCCCAACGCTCTGCGCACTGCGCCGGGACATCTCAACGACTCAAGCGCCACGGTTTACGACACGCCCCCGCTGAACGCCAACGACCTGATCATCACCACGGGAACGCCGCTCACCGTCACCGGCTCCGTGATTAATGCCGACGGAGGCTGGTGGGACGCCGGCGACTACATGAAATATGTCGAGACCGTGAGCTACACCACGGCGCTCATGGAGATTGGAATCCGCGACTTCCCGAATCAGATGGGGCCTCGCGCTCCCGCGAACCCGCCGGCTCCGCCGGCCTCAGTTTCTTACGCGGGAAGCGCGGCCGGAGCTCCCGCGTCGTCCGATTTCACCGCCGAAGCTCAGTTCGGACTCGGCTGGCTGGCCGCGATGTGGAACGACAACAGCAAGACGCTCTACTACCAGGCCGATAACAGTCAGGACTGGCAGCATTTCCCCAACATCGAATCCGAATACGACGTCTGGACCCTGCCGCAAGCGGCCGACGACTACCAGGGCTGTACCGCCGACTACGTCTACATCTGCCACCAGCCAGTATTCCTTGCGGCGCCCGACGGGTCGACAATCAGTCCCAACCTTGCGGGACGCATGGCGGCCGCCTTCGCCGAGTATTACCAGCTCTACCGCGTCTCCAATCCGGCGGCGGCCGACCAGGCGCTGCGGTATGCGGAGCACATATTCGCGCTGGCCGATACTTCTCTCTCTGATCCCGGGCAGTCGGTCGGCGGCGGCACGTGCACCTCAGGCTGCCTGCTCACCATTTCTCCATTCGACGGCTACCCAGAAACCGTGTGGGACGACGACATGGAACTGGGCGCAACCGAACTCTACATTGCGCTGCAGTCCGCGGGAGGAAATTTGCCGCCGGGGTTGCCGATCACGAATCCAACGGACTACCTCACCGACGCCGCAAAATATGCCAACAACTACATCACGAAAATCTATAACACCGGCAGCGAAGACACTCTCAACCTCTACGACGTGAGCGGACTCGCGCACTTCGAGCTATATCGAGCTCTAGGGCTGGCGGGCAATCCAGGTGGCCTGGCAGTGAATCAATCGACGATCTTGACCGCTCTCGAAAACCAGCTCGCTGTGGCCATCACTCAATCAGAAAAGGACGCCTGGGGATTCGGCGTGCCCTGGCAAGACGGCGACACCACCTCGCACGGCGCCGGACTTTCGGTGATGGCGAGTGAACTCTATTATCTGACCGGCTTCGCCAGCTATAACACCTATTCGCAGAAGTGGCTGGCGAATATTCTGGGCGCGAACTCCTGGGGATCATCGTTCATCGTGGGCGACGGCAGCACATTCCCCAACTGCATTCAGCATCAAGTCGCGAATATTATGGGAGCTTTGAATGGAACCTCCGGCGGCACGCCGATCCTATGGGGCGCGGCCACCGAGGGTCCGGCCAGCTACACGACTTCGGGCACTCTGACCAATATGAAGCCGTGCCCGGCGGACGCCGTCGACACCTTCGCGATCTTCAACGGAAATAACGGCACTTACGACCGTGCCGACCTCGCGGTCTACCGAGACAACGTTCAGTCCTACAGCACAACCGAGCCCGCCATCGATCTGACTTCCACGTCGTTCCTGATGTGGTCGTGGCGAATGGCCGGCAGCCCGAACCCGTTGCCTTAACCCGCGCGCAGCAGGAATCGCGACGTAGTGCGACGTAACCCATTCGGCTGCATCTAAGGGAGGACGACGACAGCCGAAGGAAATCCTGCACGCGTTCAAATGATTTCTACGACCCGGAAATGCTCGAACCCCGAATTCTTCTCAGCCTGATTCTTCTCAGCTCGATTCATGGTTGCAGAAGCTGGTTTCAGAAAATGGCAGCGACCTGCTGCTAGTGCCGCTGGCGCCGCCGTCGATGCGCGTGGAAGGATCCTCTGGTAGCGATCGGTGACAGTCCATTAACCGGCGATGAGATTGAGGGCACAGTGTTGCCCGCCCTCGCGCCGCACGCGCGCGAAGCGTATAAGCAGAGCCATATTGCCGACTCGTCTTATCGAGTCGAGGGTTTGGGGCGATTCCGGATCAATCTGCATCATGAGCGGGGACGGGCCGCCGCCACGGTGCGAGCGCTGCCAACCAAAATTCCCACGCTCGCCGAACTTCGCCTGCCGCCGGGAATCGCAGCTCTGGCCAAGTTGCAGCGCGGGTTGGTGATCATCGGCGGCGCGACCGGTTCTGGAAAGACTACAACGCTGGCAGCGTTGGTGAACGAGATCAATCAGCACGAAGCGCGTCACATCGTGACCATTGAAGACCCGATCGAGTACGAGCACACTCACAACCTCAGCGTGATCGAGCAAGTGGAGATCGGAATCGACGCACCCGACTTCCCCACCGCTCTGCGAGCCGCGCTGCGGCAGGCGCCGGACGTAATCGTGGTGGGCGAGATGCGCGACCCAGAGACGGCGAGAATCGCTTTGTCGGCAGCCGAGACCGGGCATCTTGTGTTTACGACGCTGCACACGACCGACGCGGCGTCGACCGTTTCGCGCATCGCCGACTCCTTCCCGCAGGAACGGCAGCACTCCGTGCGCGCCGAGATGGCGATGGCGCTGGCCGCCATGCTGACGCAAACGCTCATCCCGCGACGGAACGGCGGCCGTGTGCCGGCGGCGGAATTATTGATGGTGGGTTACGGTGCGCGGCAGCATATTCGCAAGAACGCGCTGCAACATCTCGGTCAGGAGATCACCATCACCCGCAAGCAAGGCTCGTTCACGCTGGAGGAATCCCTGGCGCAGCTGGTTTTTCAGAATGATCTGGCCCGGGAGGATGCTATGGTTCGCGCTCTACACCCCGAAGACCTCGACGTCATGCTGAAGGCCAAAGGGTTTTAGAATTCGGAAAGTCGCAAACCGATCGTGACTGTGAGGCCTGTTACAGCAGTTATTTCCGAACCGCCCCTCCGCCGCATTTGAAGCGGAGGGGCCGTATATGAGGCCAATGGTGAGGGCCAATCGTGGGGGCCAATCATGAGGACCGCCAACGACAATCCCATGCCGATCCGCTGCTCTCCAGCCGAATCTAAGGCAACGCCACGGTTTCTCCGGCGAGTAGATTGGTGCATTGCGCGGTGGGAACGCCCGAAAGATTCACGGTACCGGTAATCGTCGAGCCCGGATCGCAGAATAAATCCACGCTATTCCCGCTAACGAGACTGAGCGTGCCCACGCTCACATCAATGCTGGACAGATTTGCCGCCACCAGGCCGCCGTGCAAGCCCCCCGTAACCGTAGCTCCGATCACGGTCGCATGAGAATTATTGAGAGCCATCACTCCCTGACCATTACTTCCCGTGATCACCAGGCTTCCGTTCGTAGCAGTCATGGATGCATCGTCGGAGATGAGGACTCCTCCAGAAGTACCGCCGTACGATTGCCCAGGCTTTTTGATGACCAGATTTGCCGTCGACGCGTTGAGCGATCCGCCGCCGGAAATCGTCACCCCGTTGTAGTTTGTTCCTGCGGGGCTGTTGATAACCACATCAGTCGGAACAACATTCGTATAGTAGCTGGTGAATACGAGCACGTCGATAATGGAACCAGCGTAGGCTTCGATCCCCACCTGCATATTCGTAATGTTGGTGTCATACATCGTGATATGGGACGCTCCCACAAACAGGCCAACCTGGTACGACGTTCCGGTTGAGCTCTTGAACGAACTGCGCTCCACGTGCACATCAGACAAGTCATATACGCCGAGCGTCGTGAACCCGGGGTCCTGTGCCGTAACATACGCAATGGATACCTGGCTGTGCTCAAAGATAGAGATTCCGGAGGAGCCGCCCTGGATGTTCAAGTACCGCAAGCGGATGTCGCTGCTGCCACGACCGATCGCAATCGCCGCAACAGTCGTGGTGTCCGCCTGGATGCTGAACCCATTCACGTAAACGCTGCGCGACGACTCAATGTATAAGAGACCGAGCAGATTGCCGGCTCCCGTGGTTGGCTGCGCCAGCGTCGCACCCGCCACGCCATTCAGCGTGAGGCTCTCGAAACCAACGATCTGAACGTATTCGGTGCAAGTTCCGTTCACCGTGACCGTGTTGGGTGTCTGCTTGTTTAACTTCGCTAGCGTGCCGTTTAGCGACTGGCCTTTGTTGCAGTCCACCGTAGTCGATTGTGGCGCTGTCTCGGCCACGACGACTGAAGCTACTAAAACCAGCGCGATCAGAATTCCTCGGTTAATCCACTTCATAAAATCTCCTCTCGAATCTTTCGATTGCGGACACGGCCCCCGTGACCACGCAAGAGCACCATCAAAGTGGAAGCGAGATGAGGTCAAGGCTTCTCTGCTGACCATCGACGAGCGCTGGAAGTGTATTGCTTCCGGGATGGCAGGGGAAAGGAACTAAGAGGCCGCCCCGGACCCCGGCCACGGATGTTACCCACGCGCCAAGCCCTTGTCAATCGAAAAGCCTGGCAATTCACCCCGATTTCTGATGGGAAGCTTAGGGAGTGCCCTACCCGTTTCGTCTCACCCTATGCCC
Organism: uncultured Acidobacteriota bacterium; assembly: GCA_963758005.1. Lineage (GTDB taxonomy): Bacteria > Acidobacteriota > Terriglobia > Terriglobales > Acidobacteriaceae > Sulfotelmatobacter. The sequence goes on along the minus strand of CAVWTR010000008.1, from coordinate 309,301 downwards.
AGTAAGTCCGGTCCAGGCTGCGGTACTGGATGGCTTCGGCGATGTGCTTGGGCTCCAGGCTCGCTGAGTCTTCCAGGTCGGCGACGGTGCGGGCGACTTTCAGGATGCGGTCGTGGGCGCGGGCGCTCAGGCCTTGCTGGGTCATGGCGCGTTCGAGCAAGCGTTCGCAGTCCGCGGAGAGTTCGCAGTGCACGCGGATGTGGCGGGAATGCATCTGGGCGTTGCAGTAGAGTTTTTCGCGGGAGGTGGCAAAGCGCGCCAGTTGCTTCTGGCGGGCGCGGACGACCCGTTCGCGAATCGTGGCCGAATTCTCCGGTTCGTGGGTCGACCGCATTTCTTTATAGTTCACGGCGGGAACGTCGATGTGAATATCGATGCGGTCCATGAGTGGGCCCGAAATTTTCGAGACGTAGCGCTGGATCATCGGAGTAGTGCACTGGCAATCGCGGGTGCGGTCGTTGTGGAAGCCGCAGGGGCAGGGGTTCATCGCCGCCGCCAGCATGAAGCGGGCCGGAAACGTGAGCGACATGGAGGCGCGGGCGATCGAGACCGTGCCGTCTTCGAGCGGCTGTCGCAAAACTTCGAGAACGTTGCGGGGAAATTCCGGCAGTTCGTCGAGAAAGAGCAGCCCGTTGTGGGCAAGCGAAACTTCACCCGGCCTCGGAATGGCGCCGCCGCCAATCAGTCCAGCGTCAGAGATGGTGTGGTGCGGCGAACGGTAAGGGCGAACCCCAACCAGGCCGACGCCCTGGTCAAGCACCCCGGCCACGCTGTGAATCTTCGTCGTCTCCAAAGCCTCTTCGAAAGTGAACGGCGGCAGGATAGTCGGCATGCGCTTGGCCAGCATGGTCTTGCCGGACCCGGGCGGGCCGATCATGAGGATGTTGTGGCCTCCGGCACAGGCAATCTCGATGGCGCGCTTGGCAGTCTGCTGGCCGCGCACGTCTTTGAAGTCGACGAAGAATTGCTGGGATTCGCGCAGCAGCGAGTCGCCGTCGGCTTTGATGGGGACAATGCCGTTGCCTGAATTTACGAAATGAATCACGTCGAGCAGCGAGCGCACAGGGTAGACATCAACGCCGCTGACCATTGCCGCCTCTTTGGCGTTAGCTTCCGGGACAACCATGCGCGCGATCTTTTTTCCGCGGGCTTCAATCGCGATAGGAAGCGCGCCGCGAACGCCGCGAACGCCGCCGTCGAGCGAGAGCTCGCCGACAAAAAGGCAGTCCGGCATTTCTTTCTTGGTGAGGCCGCCATAGGCTCCAACGATGCCGAGGGCCATGGGCAGATCGAACCCGGAGCCTTCTTTCTTGATGTCAGCCGGCGCGAGGTTGATCGTGATGTGCGTAGGCGGAATGTCGTAGCCGCAGTTCTTCAGGGCGGCACGCACTCGGTCGCGGCTCTCCCGCACCGCGGCGTCTGGCAGTCCAACGGTGTGGAAGTGGTCCTGATCGCACTTGATGCCCGAGCAGTCGACTTCCACCTGAATAATGTTGGCGTCGATGCCGTAAACGGCGGCGCTGAGAGTTTTGTAAAGCATGTGCCCCGTGGCGATCGTAGGCACACGAAGTCCTGATGTGCCAGATAGCTACTCTACGCATCCGGGCGCGGTGCTGGCTGTGACGGATGTCACGATGGGGCTGTGGAAAACGAAAAAAAACCTCAGCGGCTAAAGCCAGCACAAACGTGTGGATCCACGGCACGACTAACCTTTCCCGATCGCACTTCTCCGTCGTCATTCCCTTCTCGACGAACATGCTTCCCGGCCAGCGATCGGCGACGCGTGCTAAACTTTCGCGTCAATCTAGAGAACCGGGGGCCCTTATGTTCCGATTTGCGCTGGCGTGGATCTTGTCGTTTGCGTCGTTGGGCATCAACGCGAATGCCCAGAGCCCAGATATCCCCGAGCCCGGCTCGGTCGAGGCCATCGCAGCCGCGACCACCGACCCGCATTTTATTTCCCCCTGGGTCTCCTACATTCCGCAGTCGGCGACTGTCCCATCTCCCGAGAAATTTCTCGGCCGCATTCTGGGCGCTCCCGGGGAATTACTGGGGACCGAGAAGACTTACGCATATGCCCGCGCCCTGGCAGCGGCAAGCCCGCGAGTTCGTGTGTTTACGATTGGGCACAGCGAAGAAGGGCGCGACATCGTCATGCTCGCCATCGCCGACGACGCGGGCATCCGCGATCTCGATCGTCTGAAGGCTGCAACGGCTGCGCTGGCCGACCCGCGCCGCATCGACCAGGCCGGTGCCGAAAAACTGATCGCGTCTTCGCGCCCGATCTATTACTTCAACGCCGCGCTCCATTCCGACGAGACCGGCTCGACCGAAGCCATGCTCGAACTAGCCTACCGGCTGGCGGTTTCGGAGCAGCCCATGATCCAGCGCATCCGAGAGAAAGTAGTAGTGCTGATCAATCCTATTTCGAATCCCGACGGCCGCGACAAAATGGTGGACTGGTTCTACCGTTATCTCAAAGGCAAGACGGATCGCAACACGCTTCCCCGCCAGTCGCCCCCGTACTGGTCGAAGTACACCTTCGTCGACATCAATCGCGACACCCACCAGCAGACACACGAGACCACCAAGGCCGTCCATCGCATGTTTCACGAATGGCATCCCACGGTGGTGCACGATCTGCACGAAGGCTCGCCACTGATGATGACCTGGAACGGCACCGGGCCCTATAACCCCAACATTGATCCCATTACCTACAGCGAATTTCTGGCGCTAAGTTTCCACGAAGTCGAGGCCATGACGGCGATGGGCATGCCCGGCGTCTCAACGTGGAATTTCGGCGAAGCGTTTGCGCACCTGTATCTCGATTCCGTGGCCATGAATCACAACAGCATCGGCCGTGGCTATGAAACATTCGGCAACGGCAGCGCCGAGACCGAGAAGCGAGCGATTTCGCCGTCCGCGACAACCATGGAGTGGTATAGGCCGCTCCCTGCCGGCCGAGAAGTCACGTGGTCGGCTCGCGACAATCTGAACTATCAGGAAACCGGCGCGCTGGCGGCATTGGACGAAACGGCCAGCGAATCCAAAGACATGTTGCGCAACTTCTACAAGAAGTCATGGGACTCTTGGCAGAAAGGCCTGACGCAGCCACCTTACGCGTTTCTGATTCCGGAAGATCAAGGCGACCCGGCACGCGTTGCAGCCATGGTCGGTCGGCTCATGGGGCAGCACATCGAAGTGTCGCGGGCGCAGAATCCGATTCAAATCAAAGAAGGCAGCTTCCCTGCAGGAACCTATGTCGTGCGGCTCGACCAGCCGTATCGCAACTACGCAGTCGACCTGCTCACCCCGCAGCGCTATCCGAAGGATGGAGACCCACCCTACGACGACGTGTCCTGGGAGCTGCCCGCCAACTATCATTTGCAGGCGATACCGACGGCCGACGCCTCTATCCGTGACGCTACGCCTTCGGAGCTCACCGATGTACCGCATCCAGCCGGACACGTCAGCGGTAGCGGTCCCATTTATTTATTGAAAGACACAGGACAGGAATCGTTCCTTGCCGCCCGTTACCGTCTGGCGAATTTCGAAATTCAGATCGCCGAGAACGAGTTCGAGTCGAGCGGCATAAAATTCCCCGCCGGCTCGTGGATTCTCGGCCCTCAGAATGGATTACACGATGCCGTTGCATCGACTGCGACCGAACTGGGACTCGACTTTACCCAGGTTGCGAGCTTACCCGAAGTCCCGCGCCACCAGGCGAAAGCGCCGCGCATTGGCGTCTGGGTTCCGTGGGCCGACACCGACTCCATTGGATGGATTCGCTACTCGCTCGATCAGCGCAAGGTTCCTTACACCTATCTGCGCGACGAAGACATTCGCGCCGGAAATTTGCGCGCGCGCATCGACGTGCTGCTCTACGGCCACGTCGACCTGGAACTCGCCGAGCAGATCGAAGGTCTGCCGAAGACCTGGTCTCCAATGCCATTTAAGAAGACCGCGCAGACCCCAAGTTTCGGCACACCCGCCGAATCGGACGACATCACCGGAGGAATCGGCTACGAGGGCCTCGGGCAGATCCAAAACTTCATTAATGATGGCGGATTAATGGTAACGCTCGGCAGCGGCAGCATGCTGGCTCTCGAAGGCGGCCTGGTGCGCTTCGTCCGGCGATCCTCCGGCGGGGTACCGCGCAGCGCGGCCGGAGGCGGCGGCGCATCGTCCGCGGCCTCACAGCAAGCGGCTACGCGGACGCCCGGCGTCCATGTGCGCGTCACCTTCGATCGTCCCGATCATCCCATCGCGTACGGATATCCGGCACACACCTACGTGTTCCGCCAAAACTTCCCCCTCTATAACGTCCCACACCGCTGGCTGCGCATGGCGTATTGCACTACCTGCCTCGACGGTCCCGAAGACCGCAGCGGCGTAGTCATGGAGTGGGGAGATACCGGCGGTATACCGTTCGTCGTGAGCGGACAGGCCTGGGGGGAAGAAAATCTGATCGGCCGACCCGCGATCCTCGACATGCCCGTGGGAAAAGGCCACGTTGTCAGTTTCAACTTCAATCCGATGCACCGCGATCTGAACCGTGGCGACCAGCGTCTGTTGTGGAACGCCATTCTCAACTGGCAAGCGATCGTGGCTGATCAAACGGCGGCCAATCAGAGGAAGACTGATGCATCCTCAAGTCCCGCGCCCGAGCCTGACGAGTAACTATCGTGCGCACTCTCGGAAGTCCACAAAGCGGTTGTTCCCCTGAGGCGTATAGAATTAGGATGGCTTTCGGTGAAGTTCGGCAAACTTCGGTAATGAACGGCAGTTTCCCTCATGACCTCCGATCCTGTGAATAATCCACATTCGCCCGGCACTCCCGGAAATCTGGAGCGGGAAGAATCGCAATTATGGCGATGGGCCTTGTTGTTCATGGTGTTTCTGTCGGTCGCGCTGGCGGCGATGCTGTGGGAGCGGCTGGAGAACATCCCATTTGGACTGCGCGTCATTCCGATTGCAGTGCTGGCTCTTTCCATTCTGTTTGCGGTATACGCCTACGGGCGCCGGCGCGAAGTCAGCGAGCTCAAAGGTCTACTCCGCGGTTTGCAACACGTAGGCGCGGCGCCTTCGGAAGAGCAACTCGACCAGCTCAGCCAGGTCATCATGCGCTCGCAACGCAACTTCAAGGAACTCATCGATTCCTTTGATGACCCCGCCTGCGCCTTGTCGCTCGACGGTACCATGCGGACAGTCAACAAGCGCATTGCCGAATTGACCGGCGTCACCTACTCCGAGCTGGTCGGGCGCAAGATCTACGACTTCGTGGACGAACCAACGCAAGCAGATGTTGAAGGCGGTCTCGGCCGTTTTCTGGAGAAGAGGCGTTGGGCTGGGACGGTGCGAATTCGTCTGAAGAATAATTCGCGCCCACTTTATTTTGAATGCGTGCTGAACGGCATTGTCAAAGGCGACGAGGTAGTCGGCGCCAGCCTGCTGGGTCGCGATGTGACCGAACAGCGCGAAAAGGAAATGCGCTTCACCGAATTATTTGAGACCTTGCAGGAAGGCGTCTACTTCAGCACGCCCGACGGACGTCTCCTGGACGCCAATCCCGCGCTCGTGGGCATGCTGGGATATGTCGAGAGGCGGGACCTTTTATCAGCGGAGCCGGCGGCGCTGAATTTCGATTCCGGGCAACCGGTGCTGGGGCGCGCCATTGACGATCGCGGCGGCGTGCGCACCCGCGAGATCAAACTTCGACGCAAGGATGGGAGCGCCGCGGTCTTCCTCGACTCCTCGCGCGCGGTTTGGGACACATCGGGAAACATCATCCGATACCAGGGCACCCTGGTCGACATCACCGAAAAGCGGAAGATGGAACGGCAACTGGCACAGCAGGAAGAGTTCCGCGGCCGGCTGCTGGAAAGTTTTCCGGACCTGATTCTGGTGGTCGATCTCGACGAACGATATACGTTCGTCAGTTCCCGCGCGCGCGATCTTCTGGGCTACGCGCCCCAGGAGATGCTGGGGAAAAAGATTTCTGAGTTGGAGGATCATTCGCCCGAACTGGCTACTCTGTATCACGCGCTGGTTTCCGGCAAGGAGGCTTTCGCGTCCGCCGAATACGGCGCAAAGCACAGCGATGGAAGCTGGCGGACAATGCGCGCCGCCGGCAGCCGGCTGGTCGATGCCGACGGGAAAACCAGCGGCGTCATTTTTTCGGTGCGCGATATCACAGTGGAAAGGAAACTCGAACAGCAGGTGGTGCAGAGCGAGCGTCTGGCGGCCATGGGCGCGATGATCGGCGGCGTTGCCCACGAATTGAACAATCCCTTGACCGCCATCATGGGCGTGAGCGAACTCCTGCAGGATACCGAGACCAACGAAGGCGCTCGCAAACAGCTCGCGATCCTGCAACAGCAGGCGCGACGGGCCGCCGAGATCGTGCAGAACCTGACCTATTTCTCGCGCCCACCGGCTCCCGGAAAGAGCCGGATCAATCTCGCCGAAGTGGTCGAGCGCACGCTGAACCTGCATGCCTATTCACTCCGCAAGAATAATATTACGGTGGACTTTTTGAAAGAACTCGGAGTGCCCTACGCCATGGGCGATCCGCATCAACTGATGCAGGTGTTCCTGAATCTGATTGTCAATGCTGAGCAGGCCATCCGCGAGACCCGGGACAAAGGCACGTTGCGGATTCGCATGGGTAGAAGTGAGACGGGAAAAGGCGACGGCCGAGGCGATGATTCCGTTTGGGTCAGCTTTCACGATGACGGCCCCGGCATCCCCAAGGAAAATCTTTCGAGCATCTTCGATCCGTTCTATACCACCAAGCGCCCTGGGCGCGGCACAGGATTGGGCTTGAGCATCTGCAAGTCGGTCATGAAGGAACACAACGGCAGCGTGGAAGCCGCCAACTCCCCCGAAGGCGGATCAGTGTTCACAGTGACATTGCCAGTGTCGGCGGCAGGGTAGTCAGCAGTTCAGCGTGGCCTCGACTAAACTCATGTAGCGACGGCCGCCTTCGGTCGTCCAAGCAGGAGCGAAGCTCCGCGCTCCCATCACAAATCTATTTCCTATTATTATCCGTCTAGCGCTCCACAGCCATCGCCACAGCATTCCCCCCGCCCAGGCACAGCGCCGCAATCCCACGCTTCACATCCCGCCGAATCATCTCGTAGATCAGTGTGACCAACACTCGCGCCCCACTCGCGCCGATGGGATGACCAATGGCCACCGCCCCGCCATTCACGTTGACCTTGTCGGGATTCAATCCCAACTCGCGCATGACTCCCAGCGCCTGCACAGAAAACGCCTCGTTCAGTTCGTAGAGATCGACATCCTCGTTCTTCCAGCCAGTCTTCTCCCAAATCGTTCGAACCGCCCCGACCGGCGCCATCATCACCCACTTCGGTTCGACGCCACTCGTCGCCTGGGCCACAATGCGGACCATTGCCTTCGCCCCGAGCTCCTGCGCACGCCGGGCGCTCGTGACGACCAAGGCCGCGGCGCCGTCATTCACTCCCGGTGCATTGCCGGCCGTAACAGTTCCGTCCTTCTTGAACGCCGGCTTCAGAGCGCGCAGCACTTCAATGGTCGTATCTTCGCGTGGGCTCTCGTCTTTATCGAAAATCGTCGGAGGCGCGCCCTTCTTCTTCGCGGGAATCTCAACCGGAACGATCTGCGACTTGAAGCGACATTCCTTGATCGCCGACAACGCTTTGCGGTGCGAGTTCAGCGCGAACTCATCCTGCTCTTCGCGCGTAATGCCGTATTTCTCAGCAACGTTCTCGCCCGTGATGCCCATGTGATAGTCGTTGTAAATATCCCACAGCCCGTCGTGAACCATAGAGTCGACAATCTGCGCGTTCCCGAGCCGATATCCCTTGCGCGCCTGCGGTAGAAGATAAGGAGCGTTCGTCATCGATTCCATTCCGCCTGCGACGACGATGGAACTGTTTCCGGTCTGCACCGCTTGCGCGGCGAGCGCGACGGATTTCAATCCTGAGCCGCAAACTTTGTTGATTGTCATGGCACCTGTCGCGGGAGACAATCCGCCGTAGATCGCCGCCTGACGCGCGGGGTTCTGGCCGAGTCCGGCAGAAACAACATTACCCATGATGCACTCGTCGATCGCAGCAACATCGACGCCTGCACGCTTGACGGCCTCGCGGACGGCGATGGCGCCGAGTTGCGGCGCCGTGAAATCGGAAAGGCTACCTTGAAACTTTCCCACGGCAGTGCGGCAGCCGGAGATGATAACAACATCGTCAAAAGAGGCCATGAATCAAGCTCCCGCGAAGATTTCGCGCTCTTCATTATAGATGCAGGAGCGGCCGAATGCGTCGCGCGCAGAAGTGAGTGCGCGTGCTCGCGTTCTCGCACTCAAGCAGTGTGATGGTTGCGTCGCTTGCGAGTTCATAGCGAGGTCACGATGCGGTCGTGGCACGAAGATCGCACGCGACTCGATGCACTTTGCAATTTTCTTGTTGACTTCTGCTGGAAAAACTCTCTCGTTGTGACTTTGGTGTCGCGACTTGCGCGAATCGATCATCATTTTTTTCTTGACTTCGTTTTTTATTAACTCTATACATCAACTAGTCGCGGTAAAAGACCACTGCGACATTTTCCATGAAAAATGGAAGGGAGAATAGGAACAATGGCAACCAAGAAAAAGGCAAAGAAGAAAAAGAAGCATTAAGAAGCTTCAGTACAAAGTAAAAAGGGGACGCTCAAGAGCGTCCCCTAAGTTTTTGGTGCCAGCACGCTTCGCGAACGAACGCAATACATGCCCGCCCGATTTTAGTTTTCAGAACTTGGCTTTCCGAGGTTCGGGAAGCTCTTTTCCTTGGCAGGGCAGAGCGTTCGGAAGGAACAGAACGAGCAGTGAAAGTCGATCTTCGGCTTAAACTCGCCGGCGGCGATATGCTCGGCGGCAGCCGCGACACGATCGCGGGCGACGCGCAACTCCGCTTCGCTTCGAACCGTGGCAACCGGAACATTTTCTTCGAGATTGTAGAAGACCAGCGAACCACACGTCGTATCCCCACTTTTCATGCGCGGCGATCGCGTAAATAGAAAGTTGAAGGCTGTCGTCGGCGTCTTCCTGATCGCGGGCCTTTCCGGTCTTGTAATCCACCACCACGACCCCACCATCGGCAGCGCGGTCCATGCGATCGATGCGGCCCGTGAGCCGCGTATCACCCAGTTTGATTTCGAACCATTCCTCCGTGTGCAGCACTTCCAGCGGAGTCGAGCGTTGTGCCGCGGCAAAGAAGTCCTTGAGCTGTCCGACTCCCTGTTTTTCGTAGAGCTCATGCTGGTACTGATCCTGGATGCCCGTACTCGCGAGATCGTTGCGGAAATCGTCGATCAACTGTTGTTCGCTCAGCGGACGGCCAGCCCGCAGCGCATCGTAATAATTACGCAGCATGCGGTGCATGGACGCGCCATATTGCATGGCAGCCGCCGGCTTGGAAGCAAGCCGCCAATCGCGTTCGAACTTGAAGCGCAACGGGCAGCGCTCATAGGTATCGACCGCGGACGCGCTCAATTGCAGCTGCAAGCCTTGGGTAGCGGGAAGATTGAGCCAATTGGCAAGCCGCGATGGTTCGGGGTAACCCAGCGACTCCTCGGCGAACAAGTCCACCGGAGCTCCCATGGTGGCGCGCGACACCAGCGCGCCGCGCACAGAATTCTCCAGAAGAAGTTCGCGGATGGGACCGGCAGGCGTAGGATCTTTCTTGCCGCTTCCCTGCTTCCCATAAATGTGCAGAGTGTCACGCGCGCGCGTCATGGCCACGTAGAAGAGCCGGCGCTCGTCCTGATTATGAAGTGTTTTCGGTTCGCCCTCGCCCGCCGAATCAGGATCGCGCAGATCGTTGGGAAACTCGACCAAAGTCTCGCGATAGGAAAGCGGGAATGAACCGCTATTGGCGCGAAGAATAAAAACGTGGGGAAATTCCAGTCCCTTAGCCAGATGAGCCGTCATGAGGCGGACAGCGTCTTCGTTCGCGTTAGACTCGAGCGGAATCACGCCGCCGGCCTCGCGGAAAAGCGTCATGTAATCCAGGAACTCCGTGAGTTCGGTCGTTTTATTGATTTTCTTGGACTGCCATGTCTCCCCGAATTTCAGCGCGGCATTCAGGATCGGCGAGGCCACATCAAGCTGAAAGCTGTGGGCAACAATCTCGAGAGCCCGGCGTCCTTTGGCCTGCGTGCGGGTGATCTGCTCACGGGCGGCCGAGATGGCGGCGAGAATATCGCGACCACCGTCCATATCGGAAAGCACGGATGCTAGAGAGACAATCTTGACCTCGCGAGATTTCTTTGCCAGGGCGCGCGTAGTGGCACGAAGCGACTCCGGATCGACATGGAACTGGGGCAGAGCCGCTACGCGAAACAGACTGACGTCATCGCCTTCCGTGACCACGACGCTCAGGCATGCGAACAGATCACGTACCTCTGGCGTATCGCTAACGTCCATATTCTCGATGATGAACGGAACCCTCGGCATCCATGAGCTCGCGGACCAATTCATCCCGATGAAAATGCTGGCGGTACAGCACGCCGAAATCACTCCAGCGACAGCGCATTCGCCGCTGCAGACTCTTGATGGTTTCGACCACGTCGGCTGCTTCAGCGTCCCTGCGGGCGAACGAGATCGCTCCCACCGGCGCCGCAGGAGAAAGAGTTCCAACCCCAGCGGCCTGATCTCGCGCGGACACAAGAGGCGTGCGCTGGTAGGCCGCCGGAGGACTGTGTTTCCCGGCGAAAGCCGGCGGATTCTTCTCAATCAGCGCAAACGCGCAGCGCAGGATAGGACTACGCGAGCGGCGGTTGGTGCCTAGAACCACTCGCTGCACACCGGGGAACTGGCGATAGAAAAGATCGAAAGCAGCGCTCGACGCACCACGAAAGCGATAGATAGCCTGGTCGGGATCTCCGACAGCAAAGATGTTGCCCGACGCGCCCGCGAGGGCCGCGAGCACCTTCACCTGGGCAAAGTTCACGTCCTGGAATTCATCCACCAGAATGAACTTGGCTTTTCCCCTGGCTTCCGCGAGCACTGAGGAATCGCTTTCAAGCAGAGACAACGCCCGCGTAATCATGTGGCTGAAAGTGCCGAGGTTCTCATCCTCCAGCCAGCGCTCGGTGCTGGCGAACACGCGCGCAATTTCCCGGCAGCGGCCCAGCACTTCTTCCTCGGTGATTTCCTGGCTCGACTTCGTGACCCGCGGAACCTTGAGTTCTCCGCTCTCAAGTTTCGCAACGTACTGCGCGTATTTTTCCGGAGTCACGAGTTCATCGTGACAGCGGCTCATAAACGTCAGCAGGTCCCGCAAGAACTCCCCGACATTCGCAGCCCGCACGAAATATTCGAGATGCAGATCGCGAAGCCGCCGACGCAGGTAGATCCATAGATCAGTGTCGTCGAGAACGCCAAAGTCTTTATGAGCGCTCCTGAGAAGCTCAAGACAGTAATCATGAAAAGTAGCAGTATGCACGTCAGCGCTCCCGACGAGTGAGCGCACCCGTTCACTCAACTCGGCAGCAGAATTCTTCGTGTACGTAAGGGCAAGTATTTCTTCCGGCTTCGCGTGCCCTTCCTTGACCAGCCGCGCGATGCGGCCGACGAGCACGGACGTCTTGCCGGTACCCGCGCCCGCAACCACCAGCATGGGCCCGTGGACGTGCTCGATGGCCTCGCGCTGGCGATCGTCTGGAATAAATGGAGCAGGACGGGAGTTAGACTTCGATAGCGGCATCGGGGCTCAGGATACCACTTTGCGCGGTGGTGCAAAGCGCTGGCCACGTGGCCCCGGACGCATTCGTCCGGCCATATCTTAATTTCCCCCGCCAGCTGGTCGGATGGCTGATCAGCTACCCAAGTTCTGAAATCGTGATCGCGGTGGCAGCGATGGCGGCCGTTTCGGCGCGCAAGATCGTGGGACCAAGGGAAGCGGAGATCCACCCCGATGCCCGGAACAACTGCAACTCGTCGTCGGCCCAGCCGCCCTCGGGGCCGATCGCCAAAATAATCTCGTCCCCCGGCTGCGATGCAAGAACCTCGCGCAGGGAGGTCTGCTGCTCTGTCTCGGCTAGGAGAATCCGCAAGGCCGCAGGGGACAGGTTCGCGCCGTCTTGCAATTTGAGGGGAGCAGCGATCTCGGGCGGAACCGCCCTGCGAGATTGCTCAGCGGCCTGCAGCGCGATTCTGCGCCAGCGCTCCACACGTTTCGCCGAGGCGGCACTCAGGTGGGCGTCCGTCCGGCGGGCGATTACCGGCACGATTCGCGAGACTCCCAACTCGGTGCACTTCTCGATTGCCCACTCCATGCGATCGAATTTGAAGATGGCGAGCAGAAGAGTGATGTGGGGAGGGACGTTGGGCGTGGATGCTGCCGGCACTTCGTCTCCCAGTTCGAACTCGACGCGGCCGTCATCGATGGTCACGATCCGCCCTCGACGCACGACGGAGCCGGTTGCCACATCAAATTCCTGCCCAACGCGGGCGCGCAGGACGCGAATCAGATGATCGGCGTGAGAGCCCGTAAGGGCGGCATGGTTGCCCGAGAATTCTTCGGCGATCCATCGGCGTCGGGTCATGGGATGGCGATCTGAACATGCGCAGCGAAATGGTTTCTAGGGAAAAACTTGTTCTTGGCTCTCGCCTTGAAAGGGCGCGGCTTCAAGCCGCGCCGCAAGTTGTTCAAAAGGAATGCCGGCTTCAGCCGCTGCGGGGCCCGACTACCCGAACATGTCTTTCATCTTCCCGAGCAGCGACCGCAGCATGGGCTGATTGTCGACTTTCGCGAGCGCGTCGAGTTCCTGCAGCAAATCCTTCTGGCGCTTGTTGAGCTTGGTCGGAACCTGCACGTGCACCTGTACATACAAATCGCCCTTACCATGTCCGTTCAGCACCGGCACACCTTTGTTGCGAATGCGGAAGGTTGCGCCGGGCTGAGTTCCATCCGGAATCTTCAGCGCATGCTCGCCCTCCATGGTGGGCACGCGGATTTCCGCACCCATGGCGGCTTGCGTGATCGAAATTGGAACCACGCAATGTAGGTCGTTGCCTTCACGAGCAAAGAAAGCGTGCTCTTTCACGTGCAGCACAACATACAAGTCGCCGGCCGGCCCACCGAATTGCCCAACCTCGCCCCCGCCAGAGAAGCGAATCCGCGTTCCATCCTCGACACCGGCGGGAACCTTGGCGTCCACCGTGCGCTGGCGCAGAACTCGACCTTCGCCTTTGCATTTCGCGCAAGGATCGGTAATCACGCTGCCTGAGCCCTGGCACGCCGGACAAGTGCGAGCAATGCTGAAGAAGCCTTGCTGGTAGCGGACTTGACCGCGGCCGGCGCACGACCGGCAGGTCGTAGGGCCCTTCCCCGCGGCGGCACCGGAGCCGCGACAGTCTTCGCACGCCTCGTGGCGGCGAACCGTTACGCTCGACTCGGTGCCGAAGAATGCTTCTTCGAATTCCAACGTCAGATCTTCGCGCAGATCGGCGCCACGCTGCACCCGGCTGCGCCGCCGCCCAGCCGCCTCCACCGACGCCGTCCCCGAAGCCGAAGAACTCGCCGAAAATCTCGCTGAAGTCATGGAAAACCGTGGGATCGAAACCACCACCTTGACCGGAACCGCCGCCGAGTCCAGCGTGACCATAACGGTCGTAGACGGCGCGCTTGTCAGTATCGGCAAGAATCGCATAGGCCTCGCTGACTTCCTTGAACTTTTCTTCCGCATCCGGATTGTTGGGATTGCGGTCAGGATGAAACTGCAGCGCGAGCTTACGGTAGGCGCTCTTGAGTTCGATCTCCGTAACCGTGCGGGTCACGCCCAGCACTTCGTAGTAATCGCGTTTTGCGTTCGTCGTCAGAATAAAACCTTTCTTCAACAACCAATATCGGGGCAAGCTGGGGCCGGATGATTCAAACGCTCGGCGCCGCTCTAGGGATTCTTCGCGACCTTCACCATGGCGGGACGCAGCAAGCGGTCTTTCAACTTGTAGCCGCGCTGCAATTCCTCGAGCACTTCGTGGTCGGCCGCGTCGGAGGTTTCCACCATTTCGATCGCCTCATGAACGTGCGGATCGAACGGTTCCCCCTTGGCAGGAATGGCGCGCACTCCAAGTTTCGCCAGTGCATCCTGCAGCTGCTTGTAAATAAGCTCCACGCCGCTGCGGAAGTCGCCCGCTTCTGACTTCACCTGCACAGCACGCTCAAAGCTGTCGAGGATGGGCAGCAGCACCTTGATTGCATCGGCGGCTGCGTAGTCGCGAAATTCCTGCTGCTCTTTGCTGGCTCGGCGGCGCGCATTTTCGAATTCCGCCTGCGCCCGCGCCAGTCGATCGAGCAACGAGTCGCGCTCGGCCTTCAGCTTCTGCAACTCGGCTCCGCCTGCCGAGACCTCTGCTGTGGCTCCGCTCGCGGCGGATTCCGAAGCGCGGTCATCTCCGTCCGCCGGAGGAAGTTCGTGTTCCAAGTCGAGTCCAGCCATTTCTCTCTCCGATTTTCCGTTTGCCTTCTTCATAACCTTGATCTTCACAATCTTCACAAAAACTTGCGCATTACTCCGATTCATTCAATATCTTGTCGAACAGCCGCGCGATATAAGAAACCGCCGTGATGGTGTGCTGATAATCCATGCGCGTAGGCCCGATCACCGCCAGCGAACCCATGACTTCATTCCCCGCATGCGCGGGCGCCCCAATCAGCACAAAATTCTGCATTGACGGCACGGCCTCGTTGAGTCCAATGACCACCCGCACCGCCTCCTGCTTCACATCAAGATAAGCACCGAGAAGCTGGACAACTTTTTCCTTCTCCTCCAGCGTCTTGAGCATCTCCTGCAATCGCTGCTTATCATGATCGCCGCTGATCAGGTTCGACGCGCCTTCGACGAAAACGACTTGCGACCCGTGTTCAGCCGCCAGCGCGCCTTGTTTGTAGAGCTGCTCGATCGAGTTCATTAGCTGGTCGTACTCGCTGCGTTCCTGCTCCAGGCGTCGCGCCAGTTCGACGCGCATCGATTCCATGGTCCAGCCCCGAAAATTCTCATTGATGTAGCGCGCAGCCAGGTCCAATTCCGACTGCGATAAATCAAGCCGCAGCACCCGATCTCGCACCAGCCCAGAACGCGTCACCAGCACAGCCAATACTTTCTGTTCCCCAAGCCGCGAAAAATATACATGCTCCAGCGCGTTCTTCGGACCGCTCGTCGCCACGGTCACGCCCACATTGCGCGAAATCAGCGAAAGCACTCGCGACGTCCGCTCCATAAACTCCTGTACGTCGGTAATTCCGGCTAGCGTGTCGGAGATCATCGCCTCTTCCTGTGGCGCCAACCGGGCTGTCCCGGAAATCTGCTCGACATAATACCGGTACCCCTCGGTCGTCGGCACGCGCCCAGCAGAAGCATGCGGCTGCTCAAGAAATCCCGCGTCCGACAAGTCCGCCATCACGTTGCGGATGGACGCAGGGCTCAGCCCCTCGCGATTCGACCGCGCCAGCGTCCGCGATCCGACCGGCTCGCCCGTCGAGATAAAAGTCTCGACCAGAGCAGTCAGAATTTCGCGTTCGCGATTCCCGATATTTGGGTCAGCGGGCATACACAGTATGTCAGTTATCTCAGTCTCAGCGGCAGCCGGGGAAGAAACCGCCTCCGATTCATTCTACCGAACTATTTTAGATGCAGAAGCTTGGCTTTTTGGACCAAAGTTACGATCCCGTCCAGATTTAAGGGACCCGACAGGTTGACCCTTGAAAACCGGAGCACTGATATCCTCTATCTCTTCGTATGAAATCCCGAACCCACACATCGCAGTAATCGGAGCCGGGGCCTTCGGCGGATGGACCGCCCTCCATCTTCTGGAGCGCGGCGCGCGCGTCACGCTCCTCGACGCCTGGGGGCCGGGCAATTCCCGCGCATCCTCCGGCGGCGAAACTCGCATCATGCGCGCCTCCTATGGTCCCGATCAGCCGTATACAGAAATGGCCGCCCGCGCCCTCAAACTCTGGCAGAAGTACGAGCGCCGCTGGAAGCGCCAGTTTCTACATCGCGCTGGCGTGCTGTGGATGGCCTCCGGTCATGACGACTCATTCGAGCGCGGATCCGTAAAATCGTTGCGTGCCGCGAAGATCAAGTTCCAGGAACTATCAGCCGCACAAATGCTCAAACGCTTGCCGCAGATTAACTTTGAAGGCATCGAGTGGGCCATCTTCGAACCGGAGTGCGGATATCTCGACGCCCGCGCCAGTTGTCAGGCGGTCGTCGAAGCGTTCCTCGCGGCAGGCGGCAAGTACCGCCAACTCGCAGTGCAGCCCGACGGCCTGGAAAGCGGCCCTCTGCGCAGTCTCGCGCTCTCCGACGGCTCCCACCTCAAAGCCGACGGTTACGTCTTCGCCTGCGGCCCATGGCTCGGCAAACTATTCCCGAAAACAGTCGGCGACTTAGTGCAGCCCACCAAGCAAGACATTTTCTTCTTCGGCACGCCCGCCGGCGACGATCGTTTCACCGACACCCACATGCCCGTCTGGGGCGATCACCTCGGAAGCTTCCGCTACGGCATCCCCGGCGCCCTCTCAGGCGACGCCCGCCGCGGCTTCAAAATCGCCGATGACACCCGCGGCCCCGCCTTCGATCCCACCAACGGCGAGCGCGTGGCTAGTCAAGAAACGCTAAAAGACATCCGCGAATACATCGCCTTCCGCTTCCCTGCCCTGAAAGACGCACCCCTGCTCGAGACTCGCGTCTGCCAATACGAGCAGACTCCCGATAGCAACTTCATCCTCGACCGCCATCCGGCAAGCGAGAATGTATGGATCGCCGGCGGCGGCTCCGGCCACGGCTTCAAACACGGCCCCGCAATCGGCGAGATGATGGCGGAGTTGATTCTGAAAGACCGCCAGCCGGAACCAATCTTTCGCCTGGCAAGATTCAACCGCTAGAGCCCTTGTCATCCTGAACTGCGGCGAAGCCGCGGTGAAGGACCCTACGATGCGCGCACAGTGGCAGCGGAGTACAGGAGGACGATTACGCCGTAAGCAGTGGATGGTCTCATCCTCCGCATCGTGACGGCAAGCCGACGTAGGATCGCTCACGCCGGCTTGCGACGCCGCTCAGGATGACAAGCTGCCTGCGCCACGGTTCCACTACTGAATCTGAATCACGCTGGCCGGAGCGTTAGCCTTAATCTCATCCACCCGAGCCACAACTCTCCGCGCAAACTCATAAATCGACTTGGCGTGTGGCGAATTCTCGCCCTCCAGCACCACAGGAGTCCCGCCATCCCCAGACTTCCGCACTTCCGGATCCAGCGCAATCGCTCCCAAAAACGGCGTGCTAAACCGCTCCGCCATCTTCTCCGCTCCTCCGCGGGAAAAAATGTCAACTTCATGCGAGCAATGCGGACAGGTGAAATAACTCATGTTCTCGACCACGCCCACGACATCGACCTTCATCTGGCGAAACATTTCAATCGCCTTGCGCGCGTCCTGCAGCGAAACGTCCGACGGAGTCGACACCACCACCGCGCCTGTCAGCGGCACCGTCTGCACCAGCGACAGCGCAATATCCCCCGTGCCCGGCGGCAAATCGACAATCAGATAGTCGAGCTGTCCCCACTCCACCAGCCCCAGAAACTGCCGGATAATCTGGTGCAGCATAGGCCCGCGCCAAATAATCGGCTTGTCGCCAGGATTGAGAAATCCCACCGAAATCACCTTCAACCCAAACGCCTGCAGCGGCTCAATCCGATTCTCCCCCACCATGCGCGGCTGGTCGTTGACCCCCAGCATCAGCGGCACGTTCGGCCCGTACACGTCCGCATCGAGCAGCCCAACCTTGTGTCCCATCTTGACCAAAGCGACAGCCAGGTTCACCGCCAGCGTAGTCTTGCCCACGCCCCCCTTGCCCGACCCCACGGCAATAATGGCGTCCACCCCCGGCAGCGGCTGCGGCCCCTGCGGCGTCGGCCCCGGTCCATGCTGATGCGGCATATGCGAGTTCAAAGATTCACACTCCAGATAAGAATTGCGAAATTGAAGATGAGGTAAACCCATTTGATTATACAGCCGAGGTTGTGCCGGCACGGGCGGAGGTCCCACGCTTCGCGCGATGTTCGGCCAGCAGCATTTCACTGAGGGTGCCCCATCCTTGCGTTCTTTGCAAGGGTGGGTCGCGATGCTGCCGACACGAGCCTTAGTCCTTGGCACGAACCCCATCGCGTATGGATTCGTAGTACCCGCCCGTTGCAAGGTGCGCAAAGGACGGGGTACTCACCGTGCTGGTAATATGCGAGAAATCAAGAAAGCCGTGCCACCCGCCCAACACGGAGGTGCTTCCCATGGAATTAGAGATGAATTGGGGGCTGGCCCACTCTTGACATGTTGTTTCCTCCGCTCTCACGACACGAGGCTGCCCCACCCTTCGCGGTTTTCGAAGGGTGGGCACCACAGACAATAGCATCGCGTGGTTTCGCGCGCTTGAGTACAGTCTGTTGGATTTCGAGAGTCCGTAGCCTTCATTCGATGCCATAATACCCATATGGCGAAGAAAGCTGCATCACTTCGGAAAGCACTCAAACCTCTCGTCGAACGCGAGAGCGCCCGCAGACTGGCTTCCCTCGGCGGCACAATGCCACGCTTGAAAAGCATTCCGCGCCGGAAACCCTCGGGGTCGCACTCTGCTTTGAAAGGGCGCGGCCTTTAGCCACGCCCAGCCGAGGGCCGCGAAACCTGGCCCATCACAAATACAAATAAAGACGAACAAGCCCCGAAGGGGCTGGCGAAAGAGAAGTTCTCACCTCCATCTCGTCTCATCTGACACTTTTCCACAGCCATCCACAGCCCGGGAGTGTGACGAACAACCTTTACCGAGAAAATCGTAAAGTGCACAATTGGGAAATGCGCGCGAGTTCTCTCAGACGCCCGACATTCAAGAATTCGCAGTTAACCCTTTGCGCCGCAAGATTTTACCCGCAACCCCTTACAGCTCAAGATTTTGCGGAGACCCGGCGATCCCACCGCCCGCAACTGAAAGGAAACAAAGATTTTAGCCAATCACACGAAAAAAAAGTGGGGCCGACATTGGGCAGAAATCACCGCGCCTTGCGCCGTCGATCCAACTCACCCCGCCGAATCTCGCGCCGTCTTCCGGCATCATCATAGCGGCGCTGCTGCTCGTCGGTCTCGGGAATCACAGGCGGAACTTTCAGGCGGTTCCCCGCGGGATCGATGGCCACAAACGTCAAGTAGGCGGAGGCCACATGCTTGGCCGTGTCGGCGATATAGTTCTCTACGTAAACCTTCACGCCAACTTCCATCGAAGTGTGGAACACACGATTGACCGAGGAGCGCAGGATGACGAGATCTCCCACTCGCACCGGGACCAGAAAGTCGATGTGATCGACGGACGCAGTTACGACGTGTTTGCGCGAGTGACGATGCGCGGCCATGGCGCCGGCCAGGTCGATCCAGTGCATCAAGCGCCCGCCGAGCAGAGCGGCCAGAGGATTCGCATCATTCGGCAGTACGATCTCGGCCATCTCGGATTGCGAATCCCGTACCGGACGGGGCGCCAGCACATCGTCTGTCATTCCTATTGTCCTTTCGTGGTCACGCTTTCTTCTTCAAATACGATTCCAGAAAACACTCCGCCATCTTCTGAATGCGCACGTCGTCGTGCCGCCGCACCCAGACCGCTCGCGACAAGTCGAATTCCAGATCGCCATGTTCGACCGGCCTATGATCTCGTTCGCAAACATAACGGAGGAAAAGAACGCGAGCGGGGAAAGCGCCTGCATTGCGCGCCTCGACACGCATCGCGGAATCACGTGGAGCGCAGACGGCGAACCGGACTGCATCCCAAACGCGCAGCGGCGGCGACCAGCTGCAACTGCTGGCGTAGCCCAGGTTGCAGAATGCTTCCAGCACGTCCTGCGGCGGAAGTTCGCCGACATGACCAGGAGCCGTGCAGGAACCACACCATCCGCTGCCCAGCGGAAGCCGCGCAGGATGTGGCCAGGAGCCATTTTCAAGTCTCGCCACCGGCATGAAGTACGGACAGGCCAATCTCTTCTCGCAGTCAGGAATTTGCTGGGTCTGGCAACTATCGGGTCTGGCAATTGTAATCACTCGAACAACATCTGGCGAGTGCTCGGCGGACGTTCAATGCGCTGTGGAGCGCGGATGTAGTAATCTCGTGAGAGGAGGCTCCGACTCGTATCCGACGATACTCTCGACATCGTCCTCCGACACTATGGACCGCATCGCGATGCTTAACGAAATTCTGACGGAAAACCCCAAAGACGCGTTCGCGCGCTACGGGCTCGCCATGGAATATTCCAAGCAGGGCGACTTCGACCGGGCGCTGGCGGAGTTTTCGATACTGCTGGAAAGCCATCCGGAGTACACCGCCGGATATTTCATGGCGGCACAAACGCTGGTAAAGGCTGAAAGAGTCGACGAAGCCAAGAAGATGCTCAGCGACGGCGTTGCCTCGGCGCGGCGCACCGGAAATCTGCATGCGCAATCGGAGATGGAAGGTTTGCTGGCGGAACTGGGATAGTCGGCACCCACGCTCCTCTTTTGAACGACAAACTATTTCGCCATCCTGCCCATCGCCCACTCCACAACCGCCGGGAATAATTGATAGACCTTCACCGGGACATGCATCGTCCACGGGACGATGACTTCACGCTTCTTCTTCAAGTAACCGTTCAGCGTAGCGCGGGCGACGCGCTCGGCCGTGATCCCCCGAACCGAACCAGGGCGCACCTTCTTCAGTTCGCTTCCCCGGACCGCATTTTCGCTGAAGGCAGTCTGCACGTAGCCGGGACAGACGGTGAGCACATGAATACCATCTTTCTTCAGTTCGACCCCCGCGGCTTTGCCAATGGCATTCAGTGCGAACTTGGTCGCGCTATAAGAAGCGTGAAATGGCAGCGGGATATGCCCGGCGACGCTCGAAATATTGATGATCGTTCCTCGATCCTTGCCTCGGTCCTCGCCTCCGCCCTGCTGTCGCATGACCGGGATGACGGCTTGCATGGCCGACATGGCGCCGAAGAAGTTGGTCTCGAATAATTCGTGGCAGGCCAGCATGTCGGTTTGCGCGACCGAATCCAGAAGTCCATGGCCGGCATTGTTGATCCAGACATCGATGCGTTTGAAATGATGCAAGGTCAGGGCGAGCACGCGGTCAATGTCCTCTGAGTGGCGGACATCGCAAGACAGCGCGGCGGTACGATCGGGAAAGCCGATCCGCGTCCGAGCCGCCTCGGCCCGCGCCGCGTCGCGCGACAGCAGAACCACGCTCGCGCCTTCTTCTGCAAACACTTTGGCTATCGCCTCGCCGATGCCCATCGAGGCGCCTGTGACCACAACCACTTTGCCCGCGAGTTCCATGCTCGCGTTGTATTCGACGTGGCGCGGCAAAGTCAAGATGCAAGCTGGCGCTTCGGCGATGCGTCTTGGGTCTTCACTCGTTCGGCGAGGAACAGACGAAACGCTGCCTCCTCGCGGCGCGTATAATCGGGGAACGATTTGTTTGTGGGGGTTCCTTTCATGAGCAGTCTTCCGCGCACACTGGGTGAATTGCGCCGCAGTATTTTTCCCGAAGAGCGTTTGCGTACGCGCCACGTTAAGGACGAACTGCGCGACAACCTGACGGCTCGGCTGCGCAAAGATGGCGACGCTCCCGTATTCCCGGGCATCGTCGGCTACGATGACACGGTCGTGCCGCAGATTATCAACGCCATTCTTTCGCGTCATAATTTCATTCTGCTGGGACTGCGCGGCCAGGCGAAAAGCCGCATCCTGCGCGCTTTGACGACGCTGCTCGATCCGCAGATGCCCTATCTTGCCGGATGCGAGGTTCACGATAATCCTTACGCGCCGATCTGCCGGCGATGCCGTGAGGAAGTCGCGCGGCTTGGCGATGAGTCGCCGATCGCTTATCTCACTCCTGATGATCGCTACATCGAGAAGCTAGCCACGCCCGACGTGACCATTGCGGACCTCATTGGCGACATCGATCCCATCAAGGCAGCGCGCGGCGGTCACGAACTGTCGAGCGAACTTACGGTTCACTACGGCTTGCTGCCTCGTGCCAATCGCGGCATCTTCGCCATTAACGAACTGCCCGACCTGGCCGGAAAGATTCAGGTCGGGTTGTTCAACATCATGCAGGAAGGCGACGTGCAGATTAAGGGCTATCCAGTCCGTCTGCCGCTCGATGTCGCGTTGGTGTTTAGCGCGAATCCCGAGGACTATACCGCGCGCGGCAAGATTATTACGCCGCTGAAGGATCGCATTGGCTCGGAGATTCGTACGCACTATCCGGCGACCGTCGAGGAAGGAATCGCGATCACCGCCCAGG
The DNA here is from genome assembly GCA_963758005.1 of uncultured Acidobacteriota bacterium. Taxonomy (GTDB): domain Bacteria; phylum Acidobacteriota; class Terriglobia; order Terriglobales; family Acidobacteriaceae; genus Sulfotelmatobacter. Next base: position 286,954 of record CAVWTR010000008.1, on the reverse strand, counting down.
AAGCCTGGACGCGGCGCAACGGGCATCCACTGCATCTGCCGAATTATGTGCAGGAGGTGATTGAGCGCGTGGCCTTCGCCGCGCGCGAAGACAAGAAGATTGACAAGCGTTCGGGCGTAAGCCAGCGGCTGCCGATTAGCGCGATGGAAAATGTAGTTTCGAATGCGGAGCGGCGTGCGATCCGCAACGACGAGAAGCTGGTGGTACCGCGCATCAGCGACGTGTACGCGGCGCTGCCCGCGATTACCGGCAAACTCGAACTCGAATATGAAGGCGAGATGAAGGGCGCGGACCACGTGGGCCGCGAGTTGATTCGCGCCGCCATTGCCAAGACTTACGACGAGTATTACACCGGGGCCAACATACAGCAGATCGTGCAGTGGTTCGACCTGGGCGGCGAGATCCAGTTGTCTGATTCGGTTCCGGCCGTGGAGGCGCTGGAGAATCTGAAAGAAATTCAAGGACTGACCGACAAGCTGGGTCCGCTGAGCATTTCGCAGAAAGACAGTCCCGAGCAACAAGTGTCGGCGGCAGAGTTCATTCTCGAAGGTTTGCACGCGCACAAGCGCATCGGACGTAGCGAAGAGCGCGTGTTCAAGGCAGGAGAGAAAAAACCCGAGCCGGTGCGCGAGAAATCAGTCGAGCCGGACGAGCGGCCCTACCGGCAGAGAAGGCAATTTAACTAGAAGCTTCTAGCTGCTAGCTCCTAGCTTCTAGCCAAAGGCGCCCTTGTCCTGCTGGAATCTGACTAGCTAGTCGCTAGAAGCTAGCAGCTAGAAGCTGTTCCTATGAAACGCATCCGCTACTCCAAATACGTTCCCGACCCTGCGGGCGAAATGAGCATGGAGGACCTGCTCGGCGCGCTCTCGGACTACCTGCTGCAGAGCGGGTTTCAGGAGTCCATGTGGTATGAACTTCCTGAGGGCGAGCAGACTCTGGACGAACTCAGGCGCGCCATAGAGCAGGCGCTGATGAATGGCGACGCGTTCGACGAGAACTTGCGCGAACAGATTGAACAGATGGCCGCCGACGGCCAACTTGACGAACTGATCGAGCAACTCATCGAGCGCATGCAGCAGGAAGATTACATCTCGATCGACGACCCACATGATCCGTCGAAGCGGTCGAGCGTGAGCGGCAAAACCGGCGAGGCGCAGCAGGCCAAGTTTGAGATCACTGACAAGAGTCTCGACTTCCTCGGGTTCAAGTCGCTGCGCAATCTGCTGGGGTCGTTGGGCAAATCGAGCTTTGGGCGGCATGACACGCGCGATCTCGCTACCGGAATCGAAACCAGCGGGTCGGCGAAGACTTACGAGTTTGGCGACACGCTCAATCTCGACATTACGGCCACGCTGTCGAGCGCGATCCAGCGTGAAGGACTGACTGTGCCTCTCAACATCGAATATTCAGATTTGAAGGTGCACCAGTGCGAGTACCAGTCGTCGTGCGCGACAGTGCTGATGTTGGATTGCTCGCATTCGATGATTCTCTACGGCGAGGACCGCTTCACTCCGGCGAAAAAAGTTGCGATGGCTCTGTCGCATTTGATCCGCACGCAGTATCCCGGCGACTCGCTTTCGCTCGTGCTGTTTCATGATTCGGCGGAGGAGATTCCGCTGTCCCAGCTGGCGCGGGTGAAGGTCGGCCCTTACTACACCAACACGCGCGAGGGATTGCGTCTGGCGCAGAGAATCCTGCAGCGCCAAAGAAAAGACATGAAGCAAATCGTGATGATTACCGACGGCAAACCCTCGGCGCTGACTCTTGAAGACGGGCGCATTTACAAGAACGCCTTCGGCCTCGATCCGCTGGTAGTGAGCCAGACGCTGGAGGAGGTCTCGAAATGTAAGCGCGCGGGTGTGCTGATTAACACGTTCATGCTGGCGTCCGATTACGGGCTGGTGCAGTTCGTGCAGAAGGTCACGGAGATGTGCCGCGGCAAGGCCTACTTCACTACTCCCTACACGCTCGGGCAGTACCTGCTGATGGATTACATGTCGCGCAAGACCAAGACCATCCATTGAATCGTCGCGATAATCATTCAGGGGCTGAAGCCCGAAATATATCTGCTCGCTTACGCGGCGCTAAAGCGCCGCTCTTCCACGGCACGACTTGCATAGTACGGCTCGCATGGTACGGGTGAAATCGTGCCCTTCCCAAAACATCTTCAACTGCTGATACTCTTTTATTGAAACTATGGCGAACTGCATTCGATGTGGCCGGCAGATGCCGGGGCTGATGTTTGGCAAAAAGATCTGTCAGTGGTGTGTCCAGCATGAGGCTGCGCAGCGCGGCGAACTCGGCGAAGACGCGCCGCAGCCGGTCATGGCCGCTCCGTGGGTACGGCGCGAATTCAGCGCTACTCTCACGCAGGTGCTTGTCGGCGCGAACGTAATGATCTTTGTCGCGATGGTTCTGGCCAGCGGTCCCTCGTTCGACTTCACGAAGTCCAGTCATGGACCACTTCGGCGCCAACTTCGGGCCGTATACCTTGACCGGCGAGTGGTGGCGGTTGCTGACCTACATGTTCCTGCATGGCGGCCTCATGCACATCGCTATCAACATGTGGTGCTTGTGGGATCTGGGCGCGCTGTGCGAATCGCTCTATGGGCGGTGGACCTTCGCTGCCATCTATCTGATTACGGGCATTGCGGGGGGACTCGCGAGCGTTGCGTGGAATCCCGGGTATCTGAGCGTTGGCGCTTCGGGCGCGATCTTCGGATTAGCGGGAGCGCTTCTCGCTTCGTTTTACGCTGGGCGAATTCTCGCTTCCCAAGGCTCTCGATCCAAGGAACGCTCGAGAAGCCTTCTGTTCTTTCATCGGCTTTAACTTCGTTTTCGGGGCGCATTGTTTCAGGCGTCGACAATGCCTGCCACGTAGGCGGACTTCTTAGCGGACTGCTCTTCGGGGCTCTGATTGCCCGCGTCGCGCCTGACTCTAGATACTCCATGCGGCGCCTTCTGATTTTTCTAGCGATCTTTTTCGCGCTTGCCGCTTCTGCCGTCGGAATCGCACACTATCACGGCTTACCATTTCGCATCGGACCGTCGCCATTCGAACACCGCGCGAGTTCCAGGCCGGCCGCATCCGAACAAACGACCGAACCCGCGACCGAGGCTTACGTTTTTGTGATCTCTCCCACTGCACGCCAGGCTTGATTGATGGCCTCATCCGTGTAGGCGTAAGCGCCGGCGTCGGAGTTGGCGATGGCGATGCGGCCGTGGGGCTTGCGTGCGACTTCACAGGGAGTTTCGCCGCCTTCCAGCCAGAACGGATCCCACAGCGAGTTGTATTCGTAGGCGTAGCCGTGGGGCCAGCGGTTGACCGTTATCGCCGCGATGTCGCGGGCGGGATCGAAGCCGCCTGGGCCCAGAGTGCGGGCCAGTTGATCGCGAATGTTGCGCTCGATGGTCTCGAACGTCGTCGTATAAAGTTCCATGCGACCGCGGCTGTGCTGCTGACGAGCGGGAAGCCCGGGGTGGCATGGCGTCTTCATCATGTGCACCACGATCGGCTCGTCCGGCTTGCGCGCGCACTCGTATCCGCCAATGCTTACCGGCAAATCGAGATTCATGCCGGTGTGGTACATGCCGGGAGCGTAAACAGAATTCGTTTTCACCTTCTGCAGAGACTTCCAGTTGCGAAGCGCGACGTTGGTGTAGAGCAGTGGAACTTTCTGGGCTGAGGCGAGCGCTTCTTTTTGCTTGTCAGGAAGCTCTTCGCAGATATACGGGATCACGACGTGCCAGCAGGCCAGGATCGAACTCTTTGCCTTCGCCGTGTAGACTCTGCCGCCGCGAGCATAACTGACTTCCACTTCCTTCGCGCTCGCGGCGTCGCCCAGGTGCTTCACGCGCACGGCGGTGCTGTTCAGCCGAATGCGTACGGGCGAATTCGAGTCGTCTAGTTTGGCATAATTCGCTTTGGCGAGGATCACATCCGTCCAGGAGTTACCGGGAATGGCATCGGGAATCAGCTGGCGAACCACCAAGCGCGCGATGCTTGCGTTGCCGTCAGGAAAATGGAAGAAATATTTCTCCGCTTCTTCGTTGGGAATAGCGTCACGGTTCATGCCCTTGCCCGGGGATGGATCGAGGTTCAGACCATCGAAGCCGGGCAAGTCGAATCCCCACGCGTCCTGCGCGGCGACGGCGTCGATGCCCACGCCGAAGAGACCATGCGGGAGAGCTTGATACATCTTGATGATGTCTTCATGAACGCCGGCCACTTCTCTTAGAAAACTCGCATAACTGATGCGCGCCAGCTTGGCCTTCTTTTGGTCTGAGGTAAGACCGGGAAAATAATCTTTCGGTTCCTGACGCAAGCGCTGCAAATCGCGCTTGGCTTGGTCGGCGAGCGGAGCGTCGGCGAGAAATTGTTTCAATAACTCAGACGAGGTCGCACGCGTGTCTTCGCTCTCGGTCCAACCATGCGGGCTGGGATTGACGACGAGTCTGTCGACGCCGAAGGTTTCCTTGTCGAAGAAAATCCTAGAGCGAAGACCGGCCGACCGATACACGTTCTTATCGACGTACTTGGAGTAGGAAGGAACGTCGATGCCAAGTTCTTCAATCAAGCCTTTGGCGACAGGACTGTAGGGAGCAGGGCTCTCGATGGAAAACGTACCACCGAAACCCAGGCGGAACGCGTTGTTCACGCGGAACTCGTTGCGTTTGGCGTGTCCGCCGAAGTCGTCATGGTTGTCGAGGATGAGGATGCGCGCTTTACCGCCGGTTGCCTTGCGATAAAAATGGGCGGCCGCGAGGCCGCTGATGCCGCCGCCGACAATGATCAGGTCGTAGGATTCGCCGGTGTCTTCGGGCTTGCCCGCGGAATCCCAGAACGTGCCGTCGCGCAGGCTATGAGCAGCGTCGAACGATCCGGCATGGCTGCCGCGCAGGCCGGTGAGCGCAGGCGGATAATAGTTCGGAGAATTCTCGGGACCAACAGCGGCCTGTGCTGCATGGTTTTCTGCGGCGGCCAGGTCCCAGGGCATTATTGCCGCGCCCGCAGCCACTGCGACGCCATTGAGAAAATCGCGGCGCGTGATTTTGCGGCGCATCCCAAGTTCTCGATCTTGTGAGCTTTGATCCGGTGAATCGTGAACTCGCGAATGGTGCACCATTTCCTCCGCTAGCTCTTCGTGATCTCGCCGACCGCACGCCAGGCCTGATTGATGGCTTCGTCGGTGTAGGCGCGGGCGCCGGCGTCGGAGTTGGCGATCGCGATGCGGCCATAGGGTTTACGCGCCTTCTCGCAGGGCGTTTCGCCGCCTTCCAGCAGAAACTTGTCCCACAGCGTGCTGTACTCGTATGCGTAGCCGTGGGGCCAGCGATTGGCGGTGATCGCCAGGATGTCGCGAGCAGGATCGAATCCGCCGGGACCCAGAGTACGCGACAGTTGCTCGCGAATCCTGCGCTCCATAATCTCAAATGTCGTGGTGTAGAGTTCCATGCGGCCGGCGGTGTGTTGATCGCGCGCCGGAAGGCCGGCGTGACATGGCGACTTGCTCATGTGAACCACGAGCGGATCCTCCGGAGCGTGCGGGCAGTGATAGTCGCCCATGCTGACCGGGAGGTCCATGTCAACGTTGGTATGGTAGCCGCCGGGCGCGTAGATGGAATTCGCTCCCAACTTCTGAAACGCGGTAGCGTTGCGCAACAGCACATTCGAGTACAGCAGCGGAACTTTCTGCGCCGAGGCGAGCGCTTGCTTCTGTGCGTCCGGCAATTCTTCGCAGATGTAGGGGATCACGACGTTCCAGCAAGCCAGAATGCAGTGTCCGGCCTTGACGGTATAGACCTTGCCGCCGCGAGCATAAGCGATCTCAACTTCGGTGGCGCGATCGTTTGCTGAGGCCGAAGTGCCCACGTGCTTCACCCGCACCGCGGTGCTGTTCAATCGAATGCGGACTGGCGATGTACTCTCGTCGAGCTTCGGGTAGTTAGCTCTTGCGGTAACCACGTCTGTCGGGGAGTTGCCCGGCAGCACTTGCGGAATCAGATTGCGCACGAGCAGGCGCGCGATGCTGGCGTTGCCGTCGGGAAAGTGAAAGAAATATTTGCGCTCGTTAGCTAAACCCTCGGGCTCAAGTCCCATGCCGGTAAAGCCGGGATATCCGGACTCGGATGCGTCCAGCGCGGCAATCGCCTCAATGCCCACGCCGAACAGCGGCTCGGAAATTCTTTGGTAGAGGCGGATCACGTCTCCATGCACGCCGGCCGACTCAGTCAAGAAGCGCGCATAGCTGATGCGTGCGAGTCGATCTTCTTTCTGTTCGGCGTTCAGTCCTGGAAGATAATCCTTCTTTTCGCGGCACAAGCGGGAAACGTCCTTGCGCGCTTGCTCCGCAATCGGGGCCTCGGCCACGAAATGCGTCCACGCGTCAGGTCCGGCGACAGCAAGATCGTAAGTCTCGCCGCCGGGAAAAGGGCAGGGATCGTCCACCAGTTTGTCGCTGCCAAAGGTTTCTTTGTCGAAGAAAATCTTGGGAACTCGCTGCCCGGAGCCGTATAGATTTCGCTCCAGATATTTTGGGAAGCTGTTTACCTCGATTCCCAATTCCTCGATCACGCCTTTTGCGACGGCGCTGTAAGGCTCCGGGCTCTCGATTGAGTAGGTGCCGCCGTAGCCAATTAGCGTTTTGTCGCCCGCCCGGAACTCGTTGCGCTTGGCGTGTCCGCCGAAGTCGTCGTGGTTCTCGAGGATGAGGATGCGGGCCTTGCCGCCGGTGGCTTTGCGGTAGAAGTGAGCAGCCGCGAGACCGCTGATGCCGCCACCGACGACGACCAGATCGTAGATCTCGCCGGTATCTTCGGGCTTGCCCGCGGAATCCCAGAACGTGCCGTCGCGCAGGCTGTGGGCGGCGTCGAATGATCCGGGATGGCTGCCGCGCAGTCCGGTGAGAGCGGGAGGATAGTAGTTTGGGGAAGTCTCGGGACCGACCGCAGCCTGGCCGTCTTCTGGAGCGGCACGGGCGGCGAGGTCCCATGGCATCATGGCCGCGCCCGCGGTTACGGCGACGCCGTTTAGAAAGTCGCGGCGCGTGATCCGGCGATGCATTCCCAGTTCGCGGTCTTGTGAATCGCGAGTTTGCGAATTGTGCACGATTTTCTCCGCGGCGCGACTACGAACCGCCTTCGGCTTTCTTCACTGCCAACTCCGCGCCCTGAAAACCGATGCGGCTGTGGGTTCCGTCGCAGAATGGTTTATTGACCGATCCGCCGCAGCGGCAGAGTGAGAATGCGGTTTTGCCGGTAAGGTCGTACGGAGTGCCGTTCACATCGACTAAATCGATGGAACCCTCGGGAGCCTCGACTCGGAACGGGCCATTGGGTCTGACTGTGATTTTTACCTGAGCCATGAATTCCTCCAACCTTACTGGTTTCTAGTAGGGATAAAAGATACCACGAGTCGCGAAGATTGTGCAGTGCGGCGGACGCAGTTGGCTGGCATCAGGGGCTAAAGCCCGCGTCCTGATTGGCTATGAACGGCACGGCTAAAGCCATGCCCTTCCCAAGTCGGATTTACGAAATGGCTTTACAGGCTCTACGCCGCAATGGAGCGAGCGGAGACCAAACTCCGGTAAAGCTGCAGGCACTCGTCGATCATGCGCTTGGTGGTGAAACGCTCGCGGGCGCGGGAGTATGCCAGTTCGGCATAGGCGCGGCGCATGGGGCGGTCGGCGTTGAGCATCCGAATGTTTTCGGCGAGGCTGGCGGCGTCATTGGTGCGGAAGTAGAGGGCGGCGTCGCCCCAGATCTCGCGAAAGCTTGGGATGTCATTGGCTACGATAGCGCATCGGGAAAACGCGGCTTCGAGTATGGCCATGCCAAGTGGGTCGTAACGCGAAGTGGCGGCGTAGATCGAGGCACGGCTGTAGAGCGCGCGCAGTTGCGCTTCGGTCTGAGCGCCTCGGATCGCAACCGAGGTCTGGTCGGTGTCGACTTTCACATCGGCGCGAATCGGAATGCGGGGAACGGGCACTGTTTGCTCGGCGCCGACAATGCAGACCGGGACAGAATACGGCTGCTGGGTGAGGAGAAAAACCTGTTTGCCGGCGTCTACCAAACGGCCAACGGCCAGCACGCAATCTTCTTTATTGACGTATGGATTGAAGAAAATTGGATTGCGTCCGGGGTAGATCACTTCGACGCGCTGCGGGCGTCCATAGCAGGCGGAAATCCGGTCAAGCATCCAGGCGGAAGGCGCGACGACTGCATCCGCGCCCGCCAAGCCGCGAAGCACTGTGTTGCGGTACCAGGAGAGCGAACGCTCAATCCGGGGCGCACGATTGTGCACAGCCTGCGACCATGTGATCAGATCGCCGTGAAGCATTACCACGCGGGGCACATCGACGGGCAGGTTGCCGTAACAAAACTGGTTGAGATGCAAGATGTCGGGCCGGAGCTCACGAACCAGCGCTGCGAGGAACGCCGAGGATTCGGGGAGGTCTTCTTCGGCTTCGTGCATCCACTCCAGGCGGAAGGCAGTGGGGCGGTAGTCGAGGCCGTGCAGATGATCCATCCACGAGGTTTGATCGGGAAGAGGAATCTCGCCGAAGCTGACCAGCGTGACTCGCACACCGCGTGTGACCAGGCCGGTCACCAGTTCACGGGCGTAGGTCCACGATCCCGAGAGCGAATCGGCCGTGACGAGGACGTGCACAAAACCTCCCGCGGAACTTTCCCCAGAATTGCCGGACTGCCGCGAGGAGCACGGGATTCCGCCTTCCGGCCGGGTTCCATTCTAGTGGGAATCGGGCGCTTGGGGAAGGGATTTTCGTGCGGGTTATGGCTTAGGCTGAAGACTGCCATTTCCAAAGCGCGACCCGCGAACAGCAGGTTCCTCACCAGGCTTTCAGCCCGATTCGGAATGACAAAGCAATATTGCTTACACTGACCCACTCCCCAGACACATAGTAGCGAGCAGAGTCGGGGGCGTTGAACAAGGAAAACTTCAATTCGTCTCCAGGCGGATCCGCAGTTCGCGCGCGAGGTTGTCGATGGTGCGGATCTTTTCCACGGCGGGGCCGGGGATATCGGGCACTGACATCGCCAGTTCACAGGACAGCAGCATGGCGGTCAGGGTCTCACGCATTTCGCTCTGCATCTGGTCCGCGACGGCGCGGCGGGCGGCGACTTCTTCGCGCTTGCGGCGATGCAGAGCCGTGCGCACTTCGCGCACCAGGCGTTCCATTCCGGTGACGGCGAAGTTCACGTAGACTGGGAAGGCGGTGCCCAGATGCTCGAGCATCTGATCGCTCTCGTCAGGCTCGGTTTCGAGCAAAAACTGGTCGATGACGGCAGCGGAATAGGTATGCTCGCGCAGGCGGCTGGCTGCCTCCTGTAAGGTTTTGGCCCAGTGTGTTTCCTGGCCGGTAGCGGAATGCAACGATTCAGCGCACTGCGGGCCGCTGGCTGACGGCGTATTGAGTAGAATCATGCTCTCTCAAGTAGCACGTCTACCACCACAGGTCCCCTGCTGAAAACACGGCGCTTAGCAGCAGCGGGCCTACGAGAATTCCCTTTGCGGCACTCCCCTTCTTGAAACAAGTTCAGAACTGGGCCATCCGATTGGCCACTCACGCTTGCGGCTCAGGCGGATGGATATCCTTGAGAAGCGTAGTCCTTGAGTTTGCGGTAGAGGGTCGTTTTCCCGATCCCCAAGAGCCGGGCGGCCTGGAGCTTGTCGCCGTTGAGTTCGGTGATGGCGCTCAGAATCGTGTTCTTCTCGAGTTCCGCCATCGGAATAATCTTTCGCTGTCCGTTGCCGTTTCCCTCCCCACCCAGGGTCGCACCCGGCGGCAGATTGGCCACTTCGCACGGCAGATCGGTGCTGTGAATGAGCGGGCCGCTAGTGAAGGCGCAGGTGCGTTCGAGGCAATTTTCCAGTTCGCGGACGTTGCCCGGCCAGTCGTAGGCGAGCATGGCTTTGAGGGCTTCGTCGCTGAGCATCTTTTCCTGCCCGGAAGTTCGCACCATGCGTTCCAGGAAGTATCCGATCAGGAGGGGAATGTCCTGCCGGCGCTCGCGGAGTGCGGGAATGCGCAGGCTGAGCACATTGAGGCGAAAATATAGGTCGCGGCGAAACTCGCCTTGCATGACACCTTTTTCGAGATCTCGGTTGGTGGCGGCAAGAATGCGAATATTGATCGGAACCCGGCGCGTGCTGCCCACGGGGCGAATTTCTTTCTCCTGAATTGCCCGCAACATTTTGGCCTGCAGATCGACGGGAAGTTCTCCCACTTCGTCAAGGAAGATGGTTCCACCTTCAGCCATGGCCATAAGCCCGTCCTTGGTGTGGTTAGCGCCGGTGAAGGCGCCTTTCACGTAGCCGAACAGTTCGCTTTCGATCAGCGTGGGCACAAGCGATCCGCAATCGACCGGGATGAACGGCTTGTCGCGGAAGGGTCCGGAATAATGAATGGAACGAGCCACCATCTCCTTGCCGGTTCCACTCTCGCCCAGGATCAAGACCGGATGCACGCTGTTGGCAGCCTTGGCGATGATGCGGTAGAGCTTTTCCATTTCCGGGGAGCGGCCAACGATGCCGCCGAATCCCTGCTTGGACTTCACTTTCTCGCGCAGCAGGCGGTTTTCCGATTTCATCTTCAGATGCACGGCCACACGCTCCAACAGCAGCTTCAGTTCGTCGACGCTGAACGGTTTCGTCACAAAGTCGTAGGCGCCATTCTTCATGGCCTGCACCGCCGCCTGGACGGTGCCATAACCGGTCACGACGATGACGACGGCTTCCGGACGGCGCTCTTTGATGCGGCGGAGAGCATCGAGGCCCCCGGCTCCGGGCAGGCGCAGATCGAGCAGGACGGTGTCGAAGGCCTGAGTGTCGAGAAGCCGGTAGGCGTGCTCGGCGGAATCGGCCACATGTGCCGTATATCCCAGCGATTGCGCCACTTCGCGGCAGGCCTCGCGGATCGATCGTTCATCGTCCACGATCAGGAGGTTGAGAAAATTGGCGGGTTCGAGTTGCGGCAGGGCGGTCATCGGACTCAATGCAGCTGACGTCATGGCATTCATTCCTTTTCCTCTTCCTCAGTATCCGTTTGTCAATATCCGTTTATCGATATCTCGTCATATCTCAGGGACGCGTTCTTCTGAGTTCCTGTCGGGCTGAAAATCGCGGGCGTCCCGGGGATGCAGAACGGTTTGCGGCACCAGGGGCAGAAGTACAGACACGCGGGTTCCGGCCCCCGGAGCGCTGTCCACAAGGATCAGGCCGCCGTTGCTGGTCACGATCTCGTGGACCGTAGCCAATCCCAGGCCCGTGCCGTTCTCGGCCTTGGTGGTGAAGAAAGCTTCGAACAGATGAGCGCGCGTGGCAGCATCCATGCCGCTGCCGTTGTCCTTCACGACGAACAGGGCGCACGGCAGCGAAGTTTGGCTAGCTGCCCCCGACCTCGGTTCTGGGGGCACCTGTTCGGTTGGCACCTGGTCCGGCAACACCTGCACTTTGCAATTGCTGGTTTCGACCGTGATCTGGCCCCCGATGGGCGTCGCCTGCAAGATGGCGTCGCGCGCGTTGAGCACCAGATTCAGCAAAATCTGCTGGCACTGCGTCGGATCCATGCGGATCACACCCAGATTGGGATCGAGATGAAACTGCAACTCAATGTTTTCCCCGATGAGACGAGCCAGCAGGTTGTGCATACCTTCTGCGATTTGGTTGAGCACGAGCAAGCGAGGCTCACCCGTCGCAGGCCGGGAGACGGCGAGCAACTGCCGCACCAGGCCTGTCGCCTGCAGGCTCGCGTTGCGGATTTCCTCCGCGTACTGACGCGCGCGCTGGTTGCGTCCAAGCCGATCGGCCCCGGGCTGGTTGGGCTCTAGCTGGTCGGGCGCGAGATGCGCCATGAGGAGGTCGCAGTACAACAGCACTCCGGTCAGAAGATTGTTGAAGTCATGGGCCGCGCCTCCAGCCAAACGGCCGACGGCTTCGAGCTTCTGGGCTTGCCGGAAACGCTGTTCGATCTCCTGCTCGCGAAGCAGATCCCGAGACCCGCATTCCGCCAGCACCAGTGCATGGTCGGGATCGCTGTTTGTGCTCGGTACGCGCCATGCGGTCCAACGCACCGTCGGGATGGTCCTGAGTGGATTCCCCGACGTGCTAGCGAAGGTGTTGCTCAGCGGATTTTTGGAGTCCATCTGAAAGTGATCGCGCCGGCCGGAGAACAGTTCCCCCAGAAGGCGATCCGCTTCGGCACGATCGTCGGGATGAACCAGGTCGGCGAAGCTGAGCCCGCGCGCGATCCTCGACCGGGCGCCCGACTTGCCACCCAGCATCTGTTCCAGCGCGGGATTCAGCGCAGTAATATTTCCCGCACGCTGGCATTGCGCCAGGCCGATTGGGGCGTTCTCGAAGACATGCTCGAAAACATGCTCGAAGATATGCTCGGACACATGCTCGGAAAGCGGATGCAGTTCCGTTTTCGAATCCTGCGGTTTCCACGGAATTTCAGCGGCAGCGCTCATACAGATACTTTGCGCGGGATCGTTCCGGGAAGAAACCTCTTATCCAGTGACCCCGCACCTTCGTTTTCCTGAAATGGGAATTTGGTGCGTGGTCGTCAGATCCCAGTCTCGCGTCGAGCCCACTATAGAGAGTTGGGTATGCGCCTGCGAAGGGCAGATGTCACTGAAACGGGAAATTGTCCTGTGGAAAACTTCCTGAAAGATGGGTTAGCGGTCCGCTGGAGTTCGCTGGCTGGCGGCAACATAGGCCGATTCGGTGAGGCGGAAGGTCAGCCGACGGCCTTTTTCGAGACGAATCATGACCGGCGAAGCCTGGCTCGGGGGATTCTTGCCTTGTGAAAACGCAGACTGGCCCGCGGAATCCTCCGCCTGCGCTGCGTCCGCGGGTTCAACATCACCTCGTTCAACATCACCTCGTGTGACATCCCCTTGCGCACCTTCCCCTCGGGTACCCTGTCTTGTCGAAACCTGAGTATTGCCGGCGCTGCCACGCACGAAAAGGCTGGAGGTTTGAATCGGCAGGCTGACGCCGGCGAAATGGATGGAATCCAGAGCCAGACGGATGTAACCACGGTTGCGCTTAACCCTGGAGACCCGGGCGGACTCCACGCGACCGACGACAGTAGCGCCGCGCGGGACCAGTCTGTTCCCCTCGATCACCACCGGGTCGTCGACGACCGCCTCGAAATTTCCGTTGGCGCCGGGATTCTCGGCGGATATTGAGTTCTTCAGCCGAACCGTCAGCAGCGTACCGGCAGGCAGATTCGCCGGATCGTGGAACGGAAGACCGGTTTCAGAGTTTGGAGCCTGATTCGGAGTCTGGTTCGCCGCAAGGTTCGTAGGCGGATTGGAACCAGCGTCGGCGGTCGCAGGTGAGTTTTGAGGTGGAGATGTCGTCGCCTTCCCGTCATGAAACGGAACCGGAGGCTGGCCGGATTGGGCAGCATCACTTTGCGAGTCGGCTGGACGGTCGCAGCCCGCGGCACAGATTAGGGCCAGCAGAATCGCCAGCGGCATCACCCACAGCATCACTTGCGGCAGCACTCGCAACTTCGGCCAAATCGTCAGACCTTTCGGTCTGCGGAACCGGCTCATGAAAATCATTTTCGCCCGCGCTTCTTCGACCAAGAAGTGGCAACCCGAATACCAGACACGGTCTCATCAAATCAATGATTTGGCGATGGCACTTTAGGGTAGGTGCGTGTAGATTCTTCCTCCAGCGGAGTTTATTCCCGGCATTCCTTGCGCCCTCAGCTCCCGCTCAAGCGTTTCAGAACGTTGGCGGTGGTGTCGATCTCACCAAGACGCGGGAAGATCTTTTCGACGCTGTGACGATGGGCGTCGGCGTCCCGGTCGGTCATAGCGTCAACGACCAGGACGACGTTGTAGCCGTAATCGTAGGCGCTTCGGGCCGTCGCTTCTACGCCGACGCTGGTCGCGACGCCGGTGAGGAACACCTGAGTCACGCCACGCTGGCGCAGGTACTCGTCCAACGACGTGCCGATGAACGCTCCCACTCGTTGCTTGGTCACGAGATGATCGCTGGGTTGCTGCTCCAATTCAGGAACCAGGTCGGTCCAGTCCGGCGGAAGCGAAAACTTGGGGGCTCCAGCATCGGTGCGTCCCGGAGCGCGGCCCGCTACGTTGACGAGCACGACCGGCAGTCCGCGCTCGCGGAAGGCTCGCGCGAGATGGGCGGCGCGACTGACTATTTCTCCGGCGGGATGCACCGTAGGCAGACCGACAATCCCTTTCTGCAGATCAATGACGATCAGCGCGGCCGTGGTATCGAGTTGGGTAAGAGGCATGGGGTTTCCCTTTTCTGATGAGTGGAATATCGCGCTACTTCACCTGTTTCTTGGCAAATTGCACGCTTGAGAGCGTGCTGATTACGGCGATGCCTGCGAAGAAAACAATAGTGGCTGAGACGTCTCCACTCGAAACTTTTCCTACCCGAAATAGGATGAAACCGACGGCCAGATTCAACAGCGCCCAGAGAACATTCACAGTGGGCGATGACAATCCCCTTCCCGGTGGACTTGCGAATGGCGTGGGGAAACGGTCACCGGAAATGCCATGTACGAAGTGGGGCACGACATTCGCGAGAAACATTCCGGCAAAGAAACAGGCGATGTAGTCATACCAGATCATTATCATTGTGGTTTCTCCTTTCGCATGCGGGCGGTCGATCAATCGCGCGAGTATTTGAAAGCGTCATATTGCCGTTTCCTGTGCGTCGGGAATGAGTTCAATGTCGCGCGAGGGCAGCAGACCCATGCCCTGGTAGATTGGCCGCATGACCGCTCTGACCTTGGGGAGCTCGAGCGTGAACCAGAGCGAGCCAGCGACGCAAAACGCGCCTGTAATGATGACAGTGTGGGGCGCTCCAATCCGGTGGGCGAGAGCGCCGGCCAGCAGGCTGCCGAACGGCGCTGCTCCGAAAAAGGCCATCGTGTAATAGCCCATGACACGAGCCCGTTTATCTTCCGGCACCAGCGACTGGATGATCGTGTTGCTGACCGCCGCAGCCTGCATCAGGCCGAAGCCGACGAAGATCATCAGTAGCAGCGACAGCCACAAAACATGCGACAGACCGAACAGAATGAGCGCGCTTCCCAGCATCGCCGCCGCGATCTGTAGCATTCGCGTAAGCCCCACGACCGACTTGCGGACCGCCAGGGAAAGCCCGGATGTGAGCGCACCGATCCCTGAAGCTGCCGTCAACCCGCCAAGCGTATAGGCGCCTCCGTGCAGCACATTGCCGGCAAAGATCGGCAGCAGCACGGAGTAGGAGTAACCCATCAGGCTGAGAATCGCAAACAGCAGAAGGATGGTGCGAATAGGCCGAAATGTCCGAACGTAGTCCCAACCTTCGCGCATTTGCTCGAACATGCTGGTCGCCCTGCGGCGAACATCCAACGGCTCGATGCGCATCAGTAGCAAAGATGCCACCACAGCAAAGTAGCTGACGCCATCGATCAGGAAACACCAGCCTTCGCCGAAGGCTCCGATCACTACCCCTGCGATGGCGGGACCGATCAGCCGAGCGCCATTGGCCATGGAGGAGTTAATGGCGATGGCGTTGCTGAGGTCGCCACGATCCTCGTTACTACAATCGACCATCTGCACTAGGAAGGATTGGCGCCCCGGCATATCAAAGGCATTGATTACTCCCTGCAAAGCCGTGAGCGCGATGATCTCCCAAAGGTTAATGACATGCGCCAGCGTGAGTGCGGCCAGAGCAAGCGACTGGACAGCCCCGGCGGCTTGCGTCCACACCAGCAGCTTGCGGCGATCGAGGCGCTCCACCCAGACACCCGCAAATGGTCCCAGCAGAAAAGAAACAATCTGCCCCGCGAAACTGACGATGCCCAGCAGCAGCGCGGAATGGGTCATTCGATAGACCAGCCAACTGGTCGCCACCCGGGTCATCCAGGTACCGATTACCGAGATGCTCTGGCCAAAAAAGAAGAGCTTAAAGTTCCGGTGCCGCAGGGCGCGCCAGGCGTGCGAGATCGAAGCGAGAGCTGTTTCCGGCGCAGACGAACTGCCGGCAGGCGCGCTCACAACTCCACCAGGCGCTTGATAATCTCGCCAGCCTTGAACAGGGTTTCCCGATCGTGCTCTTCCAGCTGGGTGATAGCCTGCGCCAGCCAGGTGCGTTTTGCATCTTTGGCGCTGTTGCGCACGGCTGCGCCTTTGGCGGTGAGTTCGATGTTCATCTGCCGGCCGTCGGTCGGATGGGGGCTGCGCTCGACCAAGCCGCGTTCTTCGAGTGCGGCAATGGTGGTTCCCATCGATTGTGGTTTCATGGCTTCGGCGCGCGCCAGATCAGCGGTGGTAGCGGGGCCGTCCTTCGCCAGACGCCCCATAACCGCAGACTCGGTCAGGGAAAGCTCATGCGAGGCGGCAGCCGCGCGCGCGCGACGCACCAATAGCCCCATAGCCTGAATAAAGTCGAGGACGGCGATTTCCAAGTTCTTTCGCGGCACAGCTCCATTATAAACACAAACACAGTATAACTTGCAAGGTTACCTTTTCAGTTTGACTTCTTATTTTGAGGGGTGTCCCTGAAAATCGTGCCTAGGGAGATCCCTCGCTCCGCCTGAAAAGCGGCTCCTCTCGGGATGACCCACGCTTATAAGGTTCAGGGGGAGCGATTACCAAATAAAAAGCGGAGGGCGGGAACGCCGCCCTCCGCATCAGTTTTCCCGAAGACTTGCCTGCGCCGTGGTTACGGCTTCGGCGTAGCTTTCTTCTTCGGCGCGACTTTCCTTTCGCCCTCGCGACCACCGATCAGAGTCAAAGCATCGGTCGAGTTGAAGGGGAACACGCGAGCCGATGACTGGCCGGTCGTGCTCAAAGTGACGTCCACACGGCGATTGCTCGCCATCCGGATGACATTGATGTTCCTGAGAACGCGCGCCCGTTCTTCCGAGGTCAGCTCAGGGTTGCCGTCGATTGACTCCTTCACTTGATCGGTAGTCAGGTTTTCTTCCGAGCCAAACGCCTTGGTGTCGATGTTTGCCTCAGGAACACCCTGTGCGACCAGGAAGCTTTTCACGGTGCCAACACGACGCTCGGTGAGCGCCTTGTTGTATTCCGGAGTGCCACGATGATCGGCATGGCCTCCGAGAATCAAGTGAGCATCCGGCTTGTTTTCCAGATACTTCTTGAAGTCGGTAGCCAGCGCCAGCAACATTTTCTGTTGACTGGCCAGCAAACCACCCTTGGGATCGTTGGGCCTGGGGTGGTCGACCACAAAGTAAATGCTGTGCAGAGAGAGCCGGGCTTCGAGTGCTTTGTCGACCGGCGGTGGCGGCGGATTTTCGAGAGTAATTTGGGTTGAGGCTTGACCCGTCAAACCGCGTGAGTCGGTGCAAGTCGCGGTAACAGTCACCGGACCAGCGGGAGCTCCGTTGGTGCTCAGGGTTGCCGAGCTGCCACTGCCAGATACCGAGCCAGCGGTGGAAGTCCAGTTGGCGACGGAAACGGCAACGCCGTCGGGACTGCTACAAGAGGCCGACAGGCTCACGTTACCGCCAGTGACCAGATTCATCGGGCTAGCCGACAACGACATGGTCGGTGGATTCTTCGGAGGCAACGGTTTTACAACATAGTTCGCCGTGCAACTCGCCTCGTTGGCTTTGGTGGCTTTGGCGTCAGTTGCCTTCGCCGTAATTGTGTAGCTGCCCGGAGTTGCGCCGTTGGTGTCGATGGTGGCGGCGGTATCTTTTCCGGTAACCTGGCCGCCGGTTGCAGTCCAGCTATAGGTCACAGTGTGCTTAGGATTGAAATTGGTGGCCGCGACCGTAGCCGAGATCGGTTCGCCGACAAACACTTCCGCCGGCTGGATCGAGCAGGCCGCCGCTGGAACCGGTGGCGCCGCTCCACCCCAGGCAAACACAATGCCGGTTCGCAGTCTTACGCCTTCAAACCCGGGCCGCCGCAAATTCGGAAACTGCGGAGCCGCGAAGTCGGCAAAGTTATGCTGTGCCCAGACGTAGTCCACTCCGAACAGGCGCCAGGAAATGCTCTTCGTGATGGGAAGATCCATGCCGCCGCCGAGGATCAGGCCTACACCGTTGTGGGTGTTGAATCCGGCGTTGTAGGTTACGCGGTTGAAGCTTGCGAGAGCATGAATGAAGAGATTCGCCCCTTCGGTGCGCAACATAAACCTGGGTCCGGAGCTGACGGTCCATTCCGAACTGGCCGAGGGCTGGTCGCGGTTGTAGCCGAAATCGCCCTCCAGACCCCAATGCGGATCGAAGTTGTAAGTGAACGCACCACCCAACCCTCGGGGCATGTCAGGAAGCGTAAACGGCGTGGCATTGTTCGGATTGCCGCCCGCGGCCGGAACCGTGCCGCCGGGATCCAGGTATTGATAGCCTGCAAACACGTCGAACTTGGGGGTTTCGTCCTGCGCGAACGCGGAAACAGAAATCATCGATACTACGATCAGCGCTGACAAACCGGCGATCAGCCATTGGCACGCGCCTTTGATGCTCCTTGCTTTCATGTAATCCTCCAAAATGTGATGTCCCCGGGCTGCCTGCGCAACCAGACGCTTATGGGAAAAAAGATGGACCAAAAATCGGTGGAAGACGGGACCCTACCCTCGGGAACGGAGAATTCTACCGCACCGCTGCCGAAAGCGAAAGCATAGACTCGAAAACATTGCCCACTTAGGCAACTGGGGGGAGCATTTTCGTCTCCAATTGAGATTCCCCGGGGGGCGGGTCAGCGGCAGACCGGCCCATCCAGCCCTTGCCGGGCAGGAAGCGGCCCGCGTATTGTGGGGGTTCGATTCCGAATGGGCTTGGGTCCGACTACAAGTGATCCGGAACCGACAACGAGAGAACCTAACAATAAAACCAATGAGTCACGAAAAAATATTGATTGTCGAAGACGAGGAAAACGAACGATCCGGACTGGCCGAACTGGTTGGCTCCTGGGGGTTTCGCGTAGAGACGGCGCGCGACGGCGTCGAAGGCCTGGAAAAGGCAACCCAATGGTCTCCGTCGATCATTATTACGGATCTCAAAATGCCGCGCATGGGCGGGATCGAGTTGCTGGAGCGCCTTGCTGAGCAGGCCGCAACCATCGCTGTCATCCTGGTCACTGCCCAGGGAACCATCGACAGCGCTGTGCAAGCCATGCGTATGGGCGCTTACGACTACCTGACCAAGCCGATCGACACCAACCGCCTGCGCACCATGCTGGGCAATGCCACCGCTCTGCTGGGCACACGCGCGGAACTCGAAGCCACGCGACGCCGGCTGCGCGATGCGGGATCGCTGGGCCGCTTGAACGGCGGCTCGCGCAAGATGCAGGAAATATTCCGGCTGATCGAGATGGTATCGCCCAGCACCGCGTCGGTGTTGATTACGGGCGCCAGCGGCACGGGAAAGGAACTGGTAGCGCGCACCATCCACGAACTCAGCCCACGGAAAGACCGGCCATTTGTGGCCATCAACTGCGCCGCGATTCCAGAAACTTTAATGGAAAGCGAAATCTTTGGCCATGAAAAAGGCGCCTTTACGGGCGCCATGGAACGCCGCACCGGATGCTTCGAGCTCGCGGAAGGCGGGACGCTGCTGCTGGACGAAATCGGCGAAATGCCCGTCGGTACTCAGGCCAAGCTACTCCGCGTTCTGGAAGACCGGAAGCTGCGCCGGCTGGGTAGCAAGGTCGAAACTTCAGTGGACGTGCGCGTTCTGGCGGCCACCAACAAAGTACCCGAGGAGGCCGTGGCCCGAGGCGAGTTGCGCAGCGATCTCTATTACCGCCTCAATGTATTCAACATCCACATGCCGCCGCTGCGTGAGCACAAGGAAGACATCCCGAGCCTGGTGCAATTGCTGCTGGCTGAGATGAGTACCAAGCACGGACGTAAAGTAGCCGCCGTGAGTGAAGCTGTGCTGAACCAGTTCAATAGCTATTCATGGCCCGGAAACGTACGGCAATTACGCAACACGCTGGAGCGGGCGGTGATCGTCTGCGAAGCCGGCGTCGTCGAGACCAAGCATCTGCCGCCGGGGTTCGGGCAGGCTCCCCTGCATACCCCGGCCAACGATCCCGATGCGGTTCGATTGGGCGTGGGCACGACGGTGGAAGAAGCCGAGAAAATGCTGATCCTGAAGACGCTGGAGGCCACCAGCAACAACAAGACGCGAGCCGCAGAAATTCTCGGCATCAGCCTGAAGACGCTGCACAACAAACTGAAGGAATACGGCAGCGCCGCAGCAGAGGCGATTCCCGGCAAGGAGGAAGTGCCGAGCAGTTGAACCTCCTCGCACCGTAAGATCGAGCGTCTTCCTTTTTCTTCCTGCTGCGACAAACATGCCGCGATAAACATGCTGCGACGAAAAACCATCATCGTGCTGGTCATTACACTTATGGTGACGGCGATGGTCGCCGCGTTTTCCTACCTGTACATCTCACAAATCTTACGCCTGCGCATCGCTAACGCGAACGAGACCGCAGCTAATCTGACTCACCAACTGGCCTACGCCGTGGCGAACGCTGTGCCCGACTTCAGCAGCACTTCAGTCGACACCAACAACTCCGCCGCAGTGCGCCGCGCGCTCGCGGATTATGTTCAAACCGATGTCGCCTTGAACAATCTGCTCCAGTCCTATACCGGTGACTGGAGGTTTGTCCAGGACGTGATGATCGTCGACGTGAACGGCAAGGCGTTGCTGCATACCAATGCCAGCATGGTAGGCAAGGTAATCGCGCCGCGTCCGAATTTCCAGAAGGTGGTGAGCGCCCGCTTTCGCGAACAGGTTCGTCTCGTCTTTAGCCCGGCCGAAGTCTATGACGTAACCTATCCCATCGAATTGAACGGCGAGCCTTTCGGCACGATCCGTATCGGCGTGCAAACCATTTTCCTGAAGAGTGAGGTGCAAACCCGGATGGTACGGGCTCTCTATATCTCGATCGCAATGATCTTCGGCTCGTTATTCCTGGCCGCAGGAATCTCGAACCTTGCGTTGGGACCACTGAGAAAGATCAGCCTCAATCTCGATAGCGTGAGTGCTGGCGACTCCGACGCGCTTTCGAGCGACGCGTCCAAGCATGACGAGTACGGTCTGGTCTCCTTGAAGATCGCCAACCTGGGCCGCCAGATTCGCGACAGCCGGGAAATTTTCTCGGCGCTCAAAGACAACGTCGATCAGCTCATGGCTAAACTGCAGGATGGCCTGATGCTTTTCGCGCGGGATACGCGCGTGGTGCTGGTCAGCGCTCCGGTGGAAGGTTTTCTGGGCCGGCCGCGCGCCGAACTCTTGGGACACACGATCCACGAAGTATTTGACCGTGATTCCCTGCTAGGCGCGGCCCTGCTGGACGCATTCGAGCGACGACGCCCGTTGTCGCAGCGGGAATTTGACGCAGCCGGAGGCAAGCGCGTCCAGGTCTCTTTGGATTTTGTGCAAGAGAAAAATTCGCAGATCGGCGCTCTCCTGATTATGCGCGACCCGGAATCGGTGCGGCGCATTGGTGACGAAATCGAGATGTCCCGCCGCCTCTCGGCCAGCGGACGCCTCACCCGAGGCGTGGCGCACGAGGTCAAGAATCCCATCAACGCCATCGTGCTGCACTTGCAGTTGCTGCGCAACAAATTGGCCGAGCAGGAACCCGACACGCGCCGTCACATGGATATTATCGACAGCGAAATCCGCCGCCTGGATCGCGTAGTGCAGACGCTCGTTGATTTCACCCGACCCCGCGATCTCCACCTGGAAGAAGTGGACCTGCTCGACCTGATGGAAGATGTCGCGCAACTCGCCGCTCCCGACGCGGAGCAGCACGGCGTGACCATCGAACGCCATGGAGCGGAAGAGCGGCTACCCATCAAAGCCGATGTCGATCTCATGAAGCAGGCCATTCTCAACGTCGTACTCAATGGAGTTCAATCCATGCCGCAGGGGGGCTTGCTGACTATCTCCGCGCGACGCGAAAACAACGCGGTGATTGCCGAAGTTCGCGACCAAGGCGCCGGAATTCCGCAAGATTTGCACGACAAGATTTTCGAGCTTTATTTCACCACCAAGAAAGACGGCAGCGGCATCGGACTGGCGCAGACCTATCAGGTTCTGCAGTGGCATTACGGTTCTGTCGACTTCGAATCCACTGAGACAGGAACAGTTTTTCGCTTCCACATTCCGGCGGCGTAGCCGCGCTGGCGTGGTTCGGAGAATCGATGGCTGGCTCGCAATTCAAAGGCGTAAGATTGAAAAAGCCTCGCAATAACTTGGGATTTCTTGACTTGGGATTTCTCGGAATGACTCTGGCCGCAATTCTCCTGCTGAGCAGCTTCGGCGCTTCTTCGGCTCTGCCGACGCCACAGCCGGCGCTGCCTCAAACTGCGCCACAGACGTCATCCGGGACCAAACAGGATGCCGCGCCGTCAGAACAGACTCCACCGGTTCAGTCTCCGCCAACTTCAACAGCTGCCACTCCCGCGAAGAAACCTTCCGGGCAAACTCAGACCGCGACCACCCCACGTTTCCATCACCAGAAACGGGTGCTTCCGCCCAACTGCAACTCCGCACCCGCGGCCGCAGGTCAAGCGTCCTCGGGTTCCACGCCTGATTCGTCTAAATCTGATTCGTCGAAATCTGATTCATCTGAATCCGGTTCTACTCCGGCGCCGGCAGAGCCCGCCGCCAAGAGTCCGCCAGTGAACTGTCCGCCGAAAAAAGTCATCGTGCGACAGGGAGGAATCTCAGAGCCGAGCGTTCAGTTGGCTGGGAGCGCGTCCGGTGACCAGAAATCTCACGCGCAGGAAACGGCAAATCAAATGCTGGAGTCCACGAAAGCGAACTTGAAGAAAATCGCTGGACTCCAACTCAGCACCAACCAACAGGACATGGTCAATCAAGCTCGCCAGTTCATGGAGCAATCGAAGGCAGCATCTGATGCCGGCGATCTCGATCGCGCCCGCACCCTGGCCTGGAAAGCTCAACTGCTCTCAGAAGAACTGGTCAAGCCTCAGCAGTAATCGCGAGTACAGCTGCTTGAAAAAGATTCGTATCAGGGCATCGCTTCAGCGACGCCGATAACGCCGATGAGACAAACCAGCTTTAGCCGTTGCGAGCTTGCAGCCCGGCGACTGAAGCCGGTTTCAATCCTCGCGCTGAAGCGGCATGCCTGAAGGCATGCCTTGATACGAATCTTTTTTCAAACTGCGCTACTCCCAGCAATCCACAGAGGTGACCAAAAATCACGGGTCGTAGCTGATCACCCATCCTCATTGCCCCTTGGCCCGCGCACTGTTGACCTTCGCCAGCAACTGCTGCGACATGGCCTGCAACGGGCCGGGAATTTTCACTGCTTCGGTCAGCACTTCGCGCGCCTCGGTCAGCTTGTTCAGCTTGCCGTAAGCGAAGCCCAGACCATACAGCGCCCGCGCATACTGCTGATCATCCTGTCCTTTGAGAAGGGCGGAGGCCGCTTTCAGTTCGGGAATAGCGGATGTAGTTTTGTCCTGTTTCAAGTAGGCCCACCCCATCATGCTGTGAGCCGCTCCAGCGGAAATTTTCCGCGTTTTGTCGGCATCGGGAGCATCGGCTTTCGCAACTTCGATGATCTTCTGACAATAGCCAATCGCTTTGGCGGCGCTTCCCGGCTTGGTATCTTGGCTGTAGGAATCAGCCAGCAGCAGCAATGCCGGCAGAGAGTTGGGATTGACGGCCAGAATTTTCTCTCCGTAAGCGACCATGCGCGCGTTGTCTTTCAGTTGACTTAACGCATCGAGAGCTAAGTTCATGACCGTTTCCTGATACTTGGAGTCAGGAAACGCGGCAGTGAACCGCTCGATCTCCGCCATGCGAGTATTCGGGTCAGCTTCGCCGGAGATTGCGTTCAGGCCCGAGGTCTCGAAGAAGTCACAATTATTCTGCGCGTCCGCTTTTTCGGTTTTCACCTTCTCGGCAAAATCCTGGTCGCTCATGCCCGCAGGCTTGGGCTGTTTCGCGATCGATAGGCAAACCTCGCCGCCCTTGGCGGCGTAATCCAGGACCTTGGCATTGTTCTTGGCCTGCAGCGCCAGGTTCGCTTGCGACACGAGGATGTCGAGGTTGTGCGGAGATCCGGCCAACGCCTTGTCACCGTAGTCGAGAGCCTTTTGCAGGTCGCCAGTCGCCTGGTAGGTCTGCGAAATTTGCCAGTTTCCATAAGCCACGGCTGCCGGGTTCGCGGAGAACTTCTGCACAAAGTCCTGATACATGGCGAGCTTCTTCTGCGGGTCCTGCTCGTTGGTGATGGCTTGCAGCGCATGATCCTCATCCGTGCCGGCCGCAATCACAATGGTTTCAGCCTGGCCGCTCGCGTGAGGAATGGAAACCGTGAAACAGAGGAAAAGTACAACCAGCAGGAGCCAACCGCTGCAGCGTTTCATAGCCCGCCTCCGATTTGCGGAAGAATTTAGGACTTCAAACTTCGAGCAGCAGGCGAATCCTAGCGCCGAACGCGGGCCGGCGCAAGAGCAAAGGCATCAACCACGAAGGGCGCGAAGGTTCACGAAGGAAAGACAAAGCCCCGGCTCGGTTTCCTTCGTGAACCTTCGTGTCCTTCGTGGTGAATAGTCTTGAATGGTCTAAAGTAGAACGATGCGCGCCATCTTCGGACAGCGTCCGTTGCGATTCGTCTTTGCGGCCAACCTGATTTCCATGTTGGGCAGCGGGATGAACTCAGCCGCCGTGGCCTGGTACATTCTGCAGGCCACGCACTCCGAACAGGCGCTGGGAATGCTGGTGGTTCTGCAAACCATTCCCGCCATGCTGATGCTGCCTTTCACCGGCGTAATTATCGACCGGGAAGACCGCCGGCGCCTCGTGATGTGGCTCGACGCCGTGCGCGCCGCAATCATCGTGACGGTGGCCATCCTCGCGTTCCTGCATCGCGTGCAAGTCTGGGAACTCTATTTGATGAACACACTGGTCGCTGCCGGCTTCTGGATGTTCTGGCCGACGATCACCGCGCTCATTCAGGAACTCACGCCAGAAGATCGCTTCGTGCATTCCAATACTTTTCTGATGGCCGGTGTGCAGGGTGGATGGCTCCTCGCAGGCTCCGTCGTCGGCTTCATGTACAACCACATCGGGCTGGGCGGCGTTCTGCTGGTCGACGTTTCGACCTATGTCGTGTCGTTTCTCTGCTACTTCGCAGTGCGTAAAGGACGCCACGTCGTGCTCCCACCAGAAGAAATGCACGCCGAAATGTTGGCTGCAGAAAGCTCATGGCAGCGCTACTGGCACGATCTACGCGAGGGCCTGCACTTCTTGCGCGATCATCCCGCAGCCGTCGCGCTGGGAGTCAGTTGGGCATTATTTCTCGGGGCCATGATGACCGGAGGCGTGGTCACGCCGTCGCTGAGCGAGCGTGTCTTCCACGCCGGACCTGTGGGCTACGGCTGGCTCAGCGCGGGATGGGGCACGGGAGCGTTTCTGAGCGCGATGTATGCGCCGCAAGCGATCTCCCGTCTGGGCGGCCGCCGCGCGGTTGCGTTCTCAATGGCGTTGCTTTCGGTGGCGATGATCTGCGCGCCCGTCTCGGGATTTCTGTTTCTCGCCATCGGGGCCTATTTCTTCATGGGCTCGGCGCGCGGGTTGGGCGGCGTGGCCATGAACACCAGCCTCATGGAAATGGTCCCCAAACACCTGATGGGCCGCGTGCAGAATACCTACTATTTTGCCGGGACACTGCTGCAAATCGTCCTCGCCCTCAGCGTCGGCGCGGTCGCGCACAATTTCAGTCTGGTGGGAGGATTCGCGATCCTGGCCGTCGTATACGGCCTGTCGTTCGTGGCGGCAAGCTGGCCGATCAGTGCGCCTGTCGCGGATGAAGTAGCCACCGAGTAATTTTCCGAAACACAAAACCATCAACCACGAAGGACACGAAGTATCACGAAGGAAATCGCTTGGATGGGTTCCTTCGTGTGACTTCGTGTCCTTCGTGGTTATAGATTTTGTCGCCGTGGTCAATCACCACGTCCGGCTGTTATTCTTTCCCCTTCGGAACGAGCACAAGGAGCAACCATGTCCGCTGACCTGCAGGGCCGTAACGGCGTCGTCTTTGGAGTCGCCAACAAGCGCTCGATCGCGTGGTCCATTGCCCTGGGATTGCACGCCGCCGGCATGAAACTCGCCATCACCTACCAAAATGAACGCCTGGAGCAGGAAGCCAAGGACCTCATCCTGTCTCTGCCCGGCGCCGAGGCGCATATGTGCGACGTATCGAAGGACGATGAAATCGCCCGCCTCTTCGCCACGCTCAAAGAACGCCACGGCAAACTGCACACGCTGGTGCACTCGGTCGCCTACGCCCCGCCCGACGAACTGAAGGGCGACTTCATCAACACCAGTCGCGAAGGCTTCCGCGTCGCGCTGGATGTAAGCGTCTACTCGCTGGTCGCAGTCGCGCGCGCCGCCGCTCCGCTGATGGAAGACGGCGGCTCCATCCTGACCATGACCTACTACGCATCCGAGAAGGTCGTGCCCCGCTATAACGTGATGGCCGTGGCCAAGGCCGGACTCGAATGCTCGGTGCGCTATCTGGCCTACGAGTTAGGAAAGAAAAAGATTCGCGTGAACGCCATTTCTGCCGGCCCCATCAAGACGCTGGCCGCGCGCGGCATCGCCGGCTTCGGCGACATGCTCAAAGGCCACGAAGAGCGCGCCCCGCTGGGCCGCCGCGTGGAAGTCGAAGAAGTCGGAAGCACTGGAGTCTTTCTGGCGTCGGACGCCAGTAGCGGGATCACCGGCGAAGTGATTTATGTGGACTGTGGTTATAACATCATGGGGTTCTAACGAAACGTCCCAGGGAGACACTGCGGCCCTGTAGCGCCTGTGCTAACATCTCCGGCTTAGTAAGTTCAGGAGATGCTTTATGCGCCGCTGGCTTGCCTGCTTTGTCCAACTGTTGCTAGTTAGCTCCCTCTCGTTCTCTCAAGGCGATGCATACAGCTTCGGAGACATGCTCAAAGGCCACGAAGAGCGCGTCCCGCTGGTCGCCGCGTGGAAGTGGAAGAAGTCGGAAGCATTGGAGGCTTCCTCGCGTTGGATGCCAGCGGCGAAATTGCGGGCTAAGTGATCTACCTGGACTGTTGATATATGATCATGGCGTTTTGAGGGAGTAATCTACGAAAGTGCCTAACCGAGATGAGCGACAATGGAAACTAGCCCCCCGAAGACTCTCGAAGATTTTCCCAAGTTTGCGGTAACCGCTCTGCGTCGTGGGCCGACTGCAGACGCTGGATACACGCATTTCGAGATTGAGGGTAGTTTTGATCGCACAATCGAAAGCATGAGCCCAAATTGGTTTTGGCTATTGTTTGGGCACCGCGGATGTTTTTGCGCGAGCGTGCAGTCACTCGACAAGGAAACAAGAGAGGCAACTTTAACTTTCGAGTCAACTGACGAACCAGACATTGTCGGACGGAGCCTTGCTTATCTGAGTTCCTATTGGCAGGCGTTTAACGTCTGGATGGTTATTGACCCGAACTGGGGTTGGGAGAGACAGCGGTTTCAAGGTATCGATGCTGTCGCCGAGGATTATGAATCGAAGGAAATATCGATCGTCGGGGATCGCGAAGTAAGAGTCTGGACGAAATTGGAGCCAACCGGGGTAAGCAGAGGCCAGAGTAGACATTACCCGGCCACCGACCAGACCTTGCCTGTTCGCTCCGGGACTCGACTCGTTCCCGCAGGGTGGGGTCACGAGCACTGCGAACTATGCAAGTCGCATATCGACGCTGGAATGTTTGGGTATAGCGACCCGGGAAAGCGCTGGATGTGCGAGAAGTGCTTTGAGCGATACGTAACGCGGTGCGATCTCGCCTTCGTGGACGAGCTTTAAAACCCGTGAATCGTTCCGGCCGTGTGCATTTGTTTTTGGAATTGTTGGAGGCCATGCCATTGCACGAACCGTCCCCCACGGCCCGCTTTGGGCGTCAATCCTAGACGTTGACCCTGATCCTGCGCTCATTCTCGCCCTCGCGCTCCAGCGCAATCTCCAAATCGCGCTCGCACACCAACCGCGGGAATTTTTCTCCCCACTCGATCAGCAGAATGCTGTTGTCGGAGCGCAGATCATCCAGCCCCAGCGTTTCCAGTTCGCGCTGCGTGTCGATGCGGTACAGATCGATGTGGTAGAGATTGGCGCGTGGCCCGCGATATTCGTGCACCAGCGTGAAGGTGGGACTGGTGACGTCTTCCTCGGCGGCCGCTTCGAAGGCCGCCGCGATTCCTTTGACCAGCGTGGTCTTCCCTGCTCCCAGATCGCCGCGCAGCAGCACCAACTTTGGCGGAGCGAGCAACTCTGTCAGGGTGCGGCCGAAGGCGATCGTCTCTTCGGCGGAGTGTGTGGTGATTTCCCGCAGCACTTCTTTCGCTTTGGTCTGGCCGTGCACACGTCCAGTATAGCGAGTGTATCCCGGGGGCCAGGGACGCTGCGCTCGTTGCTCGTTGCTGTCGCGGGACAGTACCTTCGACTTGGCCTGTCGAAAATCCCCACTTCTCGCGCAAAGACCGCGCGAGAAATGGGGCACCCGGCGACTGTCTTCACATGTTCTGCGATAGCTAGTACGTCGAGAAGCCGCTGGACTTCATGCCCAGCAGATTCCGGTCGACGACGTGGTCGAGCGAGGTGCGCAGGCGGCGGTGGTCCTCTTCCTCAAGCGCGACGAAGCGGAAGGCTTGCAGCACGCCGTCCGACTTCTTCTGCCCGGGGCTGAGCACTTCGGCCATGCCGTGCACCGGGCCGGCCTGCGTCTGAAAGGCAACCTCAACGAAGTCGCCCTGCGCCAGAGATTGCGCCAGCTGCAGCAATCCACCAGTTACGGAAATGGTTTGGAGTTTAGCTTTGGTGCGGCGGCCGTCTTCTAAACGAATCGCAGCCAGGACGGAATCGCCTAGCTGGACCCGGGACGCGCGCCGCGAAGGGTGCGGTTGGGGGAAGTGGGTCATAAAGGTAGATGTACTGTCGCACTATCCCATGTTAAGTAATAGATTACTGAGGCCCCTTGTCCGGATTCCCGTGCTGCGCGCGGCATGTAGAGGCATTATGGCCCTGCCGTATGAAGCAGTTAGCGTTGTGTTAACCATTTGATTAATGTCCCAAAGGACAGGCCGGGTGGGACGACGACCAGTACTGCTTGTGGTTCCTGGTCGAGGAAGGACTGTCCAATTTACTATGTGGCTCGAAGCTCGGAGGAGTCTTTATGTTGCGGATCGCGTTGCGGAACATGTTGCTGCGAAGCACGCCCTTGACCTTTCTCTTGATGTTGTGCACCGTGACATTTTCCTACAGCGAGGCCACGCCGGCACATCCACCGCTCCGCATCGGCATTGTTGGTCTGGTGCACGGACACGTCCACGGATTCCTCGGCCAGTCGCTGCACAGTCCTGAGATTGAAATCGTCGGAGTCGCCGAACCCGACCCGCGTCTGCTCGCTGCGGCCGCGACTCGCTATGGCTTTGACCAAGGCTTGCTGTTCACTGATGTGGAAGCCATGCTGCAGAAGGCCCACCCGCAGGCCGTTCTGGTCTATACCAATACTTACGACCATCGACGAGTGGTGGAAATCTGCGCCCGGCACGGCGTCCACGTCATGATGGAAAAGCCGCTGGCCGTCAGCCTTGACGATGCACTGGCGATCAAGAATGCGGCACACGCCGGCAGGATTCACGTGCTCGTTAACTACGAGACTTCCTGGTACCGAAGCAATCACGCCGCCTACGATCTGGTGCATGAAGGAAAGTTGGGAGAAGTTCGCAAGGTAGTGATTCACGACGGCCACAACGGCCCGAAAGAAATCGGCGTTGAACCTGAATTCCTAGCATGGCTCACCGATCCCAAGCTCAACGGCGGCGGCGCGCTCTTCGACTTCGGATGTTACGGTGCCGACCTCATGACCTGGCTGATGGACGGCCAACGCCCGCAAACCGTCACGGCCGTCACCCAGCAACTCAAACCGGAGATTTATCCGCGAGTCGACGACGAGGCCACGATCATCCTGACATATCCCAAAGCGCAGGCTATCGTGCAGGCCTCGTGGAACTGGCCTTTCGGGCGCAAAGACATGGAGGTGTATGGCCAGACGGGATACGCCATCACGGTGCAGAGCAATGACATTCGGGTGCGCCGAGGCGGAGAGAACAGCGAAGAACAAATCACCGCCAAGCCGGTGCCCGCTCCCTACGACAATTCGCTTTCATATTTCAGAGCCGTAGTCCTTGACGGTGCAAAAGAAGATGGATTCTCATCGCTGGAGACGAATGTGACGGTGACGGAAATCCTCGACGCGGCGCGCCGCTCAGCGGCATCGGGCAAAACGATTCGGTTGACTCCGTCGAGGTAAGAGTGTCGAAAAAGCGACGCTCCTGTGGAAGAGCGGCCCTTCAGGGCCGCGTATAAAGTCCGAAACTCATCGGGCTTCAGCCCCGGTGGCAGGGTCACCGGCGCTGCTACCGAAAACGACCACTGGGGCTGAAAGCCCACAGGCGAGATACAGATTCTGACGCGGCCCTTGAAGGGCCGCTCTTCCACGGTACTCAACGGCACTCCCAGGGACTCTGCTTGCAATTCTCAAGCGAGCATATCAACTCTTACGTCGTACCCGAAGAATGCTGCTATCAACCGACCCACTGCACGAGGTCTTCTCACGCTGCCCTCTGCGCGCGCCGGAAGGCCTCGGGTAATCCCGCGAGCAGATCGGTGGCAATCATCGAGTGCTCGCCCACGCTCTCGCGCATCACATCGCCGGCAAGCCCGTGTAAATGCACCGCGGCGCAAACCGCCCGCAGCGCGTCTTTCGTTTTCTGCCTCCTTCCGCCGTCGTATTCTGCGCGATGAAGCCCGCGACCATGCCGGTAAGAATGTCTCCCGTGCCGCCGGTCGACATGCCGGGATTCCCAGTCGTGTTGACCCAGGCTTCGCCATCGGGCTGAACCACGAGCGTCCGGTGCCCTTTGAGCACGACGATCAGATCATGTTCGCGGGCAAAGCGCCGCGCCACGCCCAGACGATCTTTCTGCACGTTGGCGATGGTGCATCCACACAACCGCGCCATTTCCCCGGGATGCGGAGTGATCACTAACACTCGGCCTTTCCCGCTCAATTCATCGGTACGGCCGTCGAACGCATTCAGCCCGTCGGCGTCGAGCACAATCGGAATCTCATTCTTGCCGACCAGAGCCCTTACCAGCTCAGACGTCTCGGCAACCTGCGAGACCCCCGGCCCGATCGCCAGCACGGTCTTCCCTTTGACAAGCTCGTCGAGCCGACCGCGGGCACGCGTCGAAATTGAGCCCTCACCGGTTTCCGCCAAAGGCTCCGTCATTAACTCGGGATGAAATCCAGCGACCGTGGACAGCGCGGACTTCGCGGTCGCCACCGTTGCCAGCCCCACTCCGGCTCGCAGGGCAGCCATTCCCGCCATCGCAACCGACCCAGCTTTGCCGAGCGAGCCGCCGACGACGAGCACGTGCCCGTAGTTTCCTTTATTCGATTCCGCCTTACGGGGCCCGATCAGCGACGCGAAGTCGTGGGCCGTGATCACGTTGAGTTGCAGCGACGAAACGATCGCCTCTGCGGGCGATCCGATGCTGGCTACTACAGTTGGACCTTTTGTCAACGGGCTGAAGACATGCGCAGGGCGCGGTTCCGTAAACGTGATAATCGAATCCGCCCGCGCTATCGTTCCCGTTTGCGGACCCACCCCGTCCGCGTCGGCCCCGGAAGGAATGTCGACGGCAATCACTGGCACATGGCTCGCGTTCAGCATCGCAATGGCATCGGCGTACAGGCCGCTCACCGGCGGCTTGAAGCCGGTACCGAGTATCGCGTCGAGATATACGTCAGCCGGCAGCACGAGCCGCACACGATCGCTTTTCAGATCGTCGCTGGAATGGACGACGATCGCCGCCATGGGCAGCTTGCCGAACATTACGGCCGCATCACCACGCAATTCTGCCGGATCGGCGAGCACAATGACTTGAACGACTTTGCCCTTCAGATGCAAAAGGCGGGCAGCCACGAATCCATCGCCGCCGTTGTTGCCCTTGCCGCAAAAGACGACAACCTTCCGCGCCACGCCGTATTGCGCAAGCACGTGATCCGCGACGGCGGATCCAGCATTCTCCATGAGCGTCAGCGACGGCACACCAAAGCGCTCGCTGGTGGCGCGGTCGATCTCGCGCATTTCCGCCGCAGTTACGATCTTCATCCGACCACGACTATAAAACAAAAAGGCCCTCCGCGCCGTGCGGAGGGCCTGAGACTCACAAGCCGATCACGCCCTCGGCGCGGATCCCGATCGCAATGCCTGCACCCGGCTGTGTTTGACGCTGTAACTGAAGTACACCACCAGACCGATGGCGAGCCAGGCCACCAGCCGGATCCAGTTCCACATGCCCAGCTTGGCCATCATGTAACCGTTCGAGATCACGCCCAGGATTGGAACCAGTGGAACCCACGGTGTCCGGAACGGGCGCGGCTGGCTGGGATTGGTGTAGCGCAACACCATGACGGATATCGAGACGATCACAAAAGCGAGGAGCGTGCCGATGTTCACCATTTTTCCAATCTCGTCGATTGGCGTCACGCTGCCGACAATCGCTGCCAGCAAGCCCACCAGAATCGTATTCTTCCACGGAGTTCGGAACTTAGGATGGATATCAGCGAAGAATTTCTTCGGCAGCAGGCCGTCGTTGGCCATCGAATAAAGCACGCGCGTTTGGCCGAGGAGCATCACCAGCATTACGCTGGTCAAACCCGCCAACGCGCCCAGAGTAATAATGTGCGACGCGGTGGTTAGTCCGCGGTCCAGAAACGCGCGAGCGACCGGCGCCTCGATATTGATCTGCTGCCAGTGCACCATGCCGGTCAGCACGGCAGCGACCGCAATGTACAAGACGGTACAAATGGCCAGTGAGGCGATCATGCCGATGGGCAAGTCGCGTTGTGGGTTCTTGGCTTCCTGTGCTGTCGTGGAAACTGCATCGAAACCGATATACGCAAAAAATATGTAAGCAGCGCCCGCTCCAATACCGGCGAAGCCGTGCGGCGCGAACGTACTCCAGTCCATGCCCCAGTTGGCGCGATTAATGTAGTGAGCTCCCAGCGCGATCACAAAGAGCACAACCGACACTTTGATCACCACGATCCCAGCATTAAACCTCGCACTCTCTTTGATCCCGACGACCAGAATCGCCGTGATGACCAGCGCAATAATGAACGCGGGAAGATTCAGGCCGATTTCCATGCCAAACAGGTGCGGAGCGCTCAACAAATCGTGCGCCCGCTGCAACAATTCTGGAGACTGAGCGGCGATGATCGCACTCACCCTGTCGAGAAACGCTTGCGATCCGGCCACTAGCGAGGCGTCCGAGGACTGCGCAATCTGCCGCGCGACAATATTCTCGGCGGTCTTGAGCGCCGTCCAGTGGTCGTAAGCCAACCACAGCGGCATCTTGATATGAAAAATGTTCAGCAGTTCGATGAAATGGTTCGACCATCCCGAAGACACCGTGCTCGCGCCCATGGCGTATTCGAGCGTCAGGTCCCAGCCGATGATCCAAGCGAGAAGCTCGCCCAGAGTGGCATAGGCATAGGTATAAGCACTGCCCGCCAGGGGAATCATGGCTGCGAACTCGGCGTAACACAGGCCGGCAAACGCGCAGCCTAGCCCGGACAAAACGAACGACAGAGTGAGTCCCGGACCGGCATACTGCGCGCCCAGCCCGACCATCACAAAAATACCTGCGCCGATAATCGCGCCCACGCCCAGAGCGGTGAGCTGAAAGACGCCCAGCGTGCGCTTCAGGCTGTGCTCGCCCGTCTCGCGGGCCTCTTCCATCAGCAGGTTCAGCGGCTTGGTTGCGAACAGATTTGCCATCCGTTTGGTTTCTCCTTGGGAGCTACGGCGAGCGAACGCTTTGCGCCCGCACTCCGCGACCACGCGTAATACACCGGAATTCCCAGCAGCACCACGATCAATCCCGGCCAGGTGAATTGCGGTTTGTAGCGCAATAGTACGACATCGATGAATAAAGCCATCACAATATAAATGATCGGCAGGATCGGGTAGCCCACCGCTCGGTAAGGTCGATTAGCGTCCGGACGCGTCCGCCGCAGCACGAACAGTCCCACGATCGTCAGAATATAGAACACCAGCACGGCGAAAATGATGTAATCCAGAAGCTGCCCGTAGCTACCCGAGACGCAGAGCAGGCAGGCCCACGCCATCTGCACCATCAGCGAAACCGCCGGCGTCTTGTATTTGGGATGCAGCCGGGCCACGTTGCGGAAGAACAGGCCATCTTTGGCCATTGCATAGTAAACGCGTGCGCCGGAAAGAATCAGCCCGTTCGCACAGCCAAAACCGGAAATCATGATCGCAGCCGCCATCAGCAGGCCGCCCGCCGCACCGAACATCTGCGTCATGACCGCAGTGCCCACGCGATCTTCGGCAGCATACTTGATTCCCCGCCCCAAAATCGTGGCCGCACCGGCCGATCCATCCAGCGGCAGCGCGCTTAAATATATAAAGTTGCAGGCGATGTAGAGC
This sequence comes from uncultured Acidobacteriota bacterium, assembly GCA_963758005.1. GTDB lineage: Bacteria > Acidobacteriota > Terriglobia > Terriglobales > Acidobacteriaceae > Sulfotelmatobacter. Next base: position 252,387 of record CAVWTR010000008.1, on the reverse strand, counting down.
GCAATCACCACCCCCGTGCCCAGAGCCAGAGAAAGCGGCAGATTGCGGCTGGGATTTTTCACTTCCCCGGCAGTAAACGTCACGTTATTCCAGGCATCGGCGGAAAAGAGCGACCCCACCTGAGCCACGGCAAGAATCGTAAGCGTCCCCACCATCATGATCGGACCGCCCACTCCGACCTGCACCGCGTGCTGCGCACTGAAACCAGAGTTGTGCCAGAAGTTTGCGCCAAAGTTGGCGGTCAGCGCCATCCCATTGCGCCCCAGAAAGAATCCGAAGACGGCCAGTCCGAGCAGTGCAGAAACCTTGGCCGCGGTGAAGACGTTCTGAATGGCCGCGCCCGTCTTCACTCCAAAAATATTCACGACCGACAGAAAAATCACCAGCAGGATCGCGACCAGGTTCTGGGTATTGATACCCACATCCATGTTGCCGAGCACCATGGGCCCGACATGAATCGGCGGAACTTTCCAGATATGCCAAATCCAGTTGGAAGAGGAAATCGCCGGCCAGAAAACACCCAGAAACTTGCCGAACGCCACGCCCACAGCGGCGATCGTGCCGGTCTGAATCACCAGAAACAAAGTCCAGCCGTAAAGAAATCCCCAAAGCGGCCCCAGCGCCTCGCGCAGATAAACGTATTGCCCGCCCGCCCGCGGCATCATGGCAGCAAGTTCGCCATAGCTGAGCGCGGCCACAATCGTCATGAATCCTGCGACCGCCCAGGCCCCAATCAGCAGCGGCGGAGAATCCACCTCGCGCCCAATCTCGGCGGAGACGATGAAGATGCCCGAACCGATCATCGACCCCATCACCAGCATGGTGGCGCTGGTCAGGCCCAGCCCCTGTACCAGTTCTTTATCCTGATGACTGTGAATGTCCCAGTCGCTGGCTGCGCCGGGCGGTGTTGTCGGTGTACTCAGGAATTCCTCCTAATCAGCTAACTTAGCCGCCCTGCGATTCCGCTCAGCATGCGGCACCGTGCATGACCGTACCCTGTCAGGCAGCAGCGCCGTGCATGGCGGCACTGTGGAAGAGTGGCCCTTGAGGGCCGCGTTAGCCGCATCAATTTCCGGGGCTATAGCCCCTGAGGCAATCTCCGCAGGCGCGATCCAAGGTCAAACGACTTTACCTCAAGATGCGGAAAAATTCCTCTGCTGATTTGCGGGGCTCCCGTAACAGATCGGATATCACCGCCACGGAATCGGCCCCGGCCTCAATCACTGACGCTGCATTCGCCCGGGTAATCCCTCCGATTGCGACTAGCGGCTTGCGGGTCAAAGCACGCGCCCGGCGAACACCTTCGAGGCCAACCACAGAGTCGGGCTTATTCTTGCTGGAGGTAGCAAACACAGGACCGATGGCGAGATAGTCCGCAGAAGTAAGGTCGGCCTCGCGAACCTGCTCAGGATTGTGCGTCGAGACGCCCAGCCAACGGTCGGGCCCGATGATCCCGCGCACCGATCCTGGCGACAGATCGTCCTGGCCAACGTGCGCACCGTCGAAGTCGGCTGCCAGGCAGAGGTCAGCGCGGTCATTCATGATGAGCCTTGGCCAATGTGGGTCGGACACTCCCTTCGGCAGGCTCAGGGCAGGCTCTGTCCGACACTGCCGGCGCAATTCCCTCGCATGTTCAAGCATGACGCGGGCATCGCCGTTCTTGTTGCGGTATTGCAGCAGAGTACAGCCGCCTGCAACAAGCTCCGCCGCAACTGCAACCAGCTCCTTAGTTGTAGGAAAGAATGCAGCATCGACGATCGCATAAAGTCGAGGAAACTGCGAAGAAGGCGTCACGCCTCGACCAGGAACTTAACGACGCGAGAGGGATGTGCCATGGGAACCATAATAAAACAGCCGTCCGTTAACGCGAACCTCACCATGCACCCAAATTGCCCAACCCTCCCTCACTCTTTCCTCCTTGCGGGAGGGTGGTGCACACAACTCACACAACTCGATCCCGGGAAGCATCATTTTGCAGTCGGCGTCGCCATAAAGCCTTGCGGATTCACGGTGCCATTGAAATAGCTCCCCACAACGACACCGCTATTGTTAATGGCCTCGGGGAATGTGGTCACGCTCCCGGGCGCGATTAGCGTTTGGTATTTTGCGGAGTTGTAGACGAATCCCTCATAGGACTGCGTAGTCGGATCGTCGTAGGCGCCCACGATCAAGGTTTTGTCGTTCAAGCCGGCGGCCTCCGTGGCCGCCCCCGCTCCCGGAAGGTTGAAGGTGGTATAGGTGCCGTTGCGGTACAGGAAGCCGTGGCTGCCCGTGGAGTCCTGGTAGGTGCCGCTGATCGTGCCGGCTAGATTGATTCCGACCGCCGAGGTCCAAGTAGAGTTCGGCACCGAAATCTCCGTATAAGTTTTCCCTACCAGCTCGAATCCTTCCGTGATGGACTGGGAGACAAAGTAGTAGCCGACAATGTGGCCCTGATTGTTAATGCCGGTGGGATAGGCGACGGAACCGTTGAACCTCGGCAAGTTCCTGCACTCTCCGTTGATGTACATGAATCCGACATCCGTAAAATCTTTGCCGTAGTACCCAACGATCACGCCGTTATCGTTAATGCCATACACGAACGTTCCGGTTACGGCGTCGGGACAACTGATGGTGGTGTAGACTCCGCCGCTCAGCAGGAATCCGAATACTCCGCTTGAATTCTGATAGTACCCGACAACATCTCCGTTGCTATTGATCCCCCTCGGCGAAGTGCTGGTCGAGCCCGGAACCTCAATATTCGAGTAGCTATAGGTGGTGGCGGCCACAGCATGCGTGATGAACGCGAAGCTCAACACGCAGAAAAGGGTGAGAAATTTCAAAGGGGATGGTTTCACGGGCGTTTCCTCCAGGAGAGTTGCGAGCGGAGAAAATCTGATGTGCCCGGCCGGAAAGAGGTTGCTGGGGATCTTTGGTTGGAGGATTCAGCCGCTGGTAGCTGGTCGTTCGTCGTTGGCTATTGGCCGTTAGGCGGGAACGCGGCGGTTCCGGGGCTTGGCCAACGACAAACGACCACCGACTAACGAATCAAGAGCGTGCATTCGCCGCAGTCACTTGCCGTTCTTTGCCAGAAATCTTTCGATGAATCCCGTGTCGATCTTCCCCGCCCGGAAGTCTTCATCCGCCAGAATCTTCCGGTGCAGCGGGATGGTCGTAAATACGCCCTCCACAATGAACATCTCCAGCGCCCGCGACATTCGCGAAACCGCTTCGCTGCGATCCTTGCCTCGCACAATCAGCTTGGCAATCAGCGAATCGTAATACGGCGGGATCACACCCTCCGCGTAAGCTGCGGTGTCGACCCGCACCCCAGTTCCTCCCGGCGGATTGAACGCGGTAATCTTCCCCGCCGACGGCGTAAATTTCTCGGGATGCTCGGCATTGATGCGGCATTCGATAGCGTGTCCGCGATGCACAATCGGCCCCAGCAACACGTCACTCATCTTCGCGCCCGCGGCGATCATGATCTGGCTCTTCACCAGGTCGACGTCGGTCACCATTTCAGTCACCGGATGTTCCACCTGGATCCGCGTATTCATCTCGATGAAATGAAGCTTTCGGTCCTGGTCCATCAGGAATTCGATCGTCCCAGCGTTACTGTATCCAATCGCCGCCAGCGACTTGCACAGCACCCCACCAATCTCATCGCGCAAGGCGGGCGTGACCACCGTGGAAGGCGATTCCTCGAGCAGTTTCTGGTGCCGGCGCTGGATGGAACACTCGCGCTCGCCCAGGCTGACCACGTTGCCGTGTTCGTCCGCCAGCACTTGAAATTCGATGTGCCGGGGATGCTCGACATACTTCTCCATGTAGAGATCACCGTTGCCGAACGCGCCCGCGGCTTCCGCCTGCGCCGCCCTAAACAATCCAGGCAATTCTTCCTCGGTGCGGACGATCCGCATGCCGCGTCCGCCGCCGCCAGCCGAGGCTTTCACGATCACCGGGAAACCCACTTGCCGCGCCCACTCTACGGCCTCGCCGTCGGAAGCGATAATTCCATCCGACCCGGGCAGAATCGGCACGCCCGCCCGTTTCATCGCAGCACGAGCTTTTTCTTTCTCGCCCATCAGCCGCGTGACTTCCGGCCGCGGGCCAATGAACTTGATGCCGCTGGTTTCGCACACTTCCGCGAAGTTGGCGTTTTCCGCCAGCAGCCCGTACCCAGGATGCACCGCCTCAACGTTGGCGATCTCCGCCGCGCTGATAACGGCAGGAATATTCAAATAGCTGAGCGCAAGCTGTGGCGGCCCAATGCAGATGGCCTCATCGGCAAAACGCACCGGCAGCGAGTTGCGGTCGGCTTCGCTGTAAATCGCGACCGTGCGGATGCCCAGCTCCTTGCACGCGCAAATCACGCGCAGCGCAATTTCTCCGCGATTAGCAATCAGGATTTTCTTGAACATGAAATTCAGCGCTCGGCTCTTAGTCAGCTCTCAGCTGTAAGCTCTCAGCTTTCGCCATTCCCCTACTTGTCATCCCGAGCAAAGCGAGGGATCTCGGTCTTTGTTGGAGCCGGCAAGAACCCAGATTCCTCGCTTCTCTCGGAATGACAAACCCGGGCAGAGTCATCTGGAAACACAAAGCGGCGCGCAACTGGCGCGCCGCAAGAATGTCGACTCTCTCACTTCTTCGGCCGTATCACGAACAAATCCTGGCCGTACTCGATCGGCTGCCCATTGACTGCCAGCTTTTTGACAATTTCCCCAGCGGCGTCGCACTCAATCTCGTTGAGCAACTTCATGGCCTCGACGATGCAGAGGACTTGTCCGACCTCGACCGTGTCTCCCGCCTTCACGAACGGAGGAGCACCCGGCGAGGGTGCCTCATAGAATGTGCCGACGATCGGGGACTTCACCATGTGAAGCCCTTCTTCGGGGGCCGGAGCGGCTGCTGGCACCGGCACTGCTGCAACTACCGGCACGGCACCCAATTCAGGCGCGGCCCCCGGGGCCGGAGCGACCGCGTAGTAGCGCGGTTCACCGCCAGCGTGGACGATGGTATGCTCCCCGGCGCGCTTGATGCGGACCTTGACATCGCCGCGTTCCAGCTCAAACTCGGCGATATTCTTTTCTTCTAAGAACTCTATGAGTTCCTTCAGCTCTTTTAGATTCATTCGTATACGGTGGGACCGTCGCCACTCCCGCGCACCCGAACCTGATGCGCGAATCATGCTACGCGCTAAGAAGCCGGGCGTGAATCCTGCCCGGCTGAAAAGTAAACCAATGAAAGAATACTAGACCGCCAGAAAATCCTTACTCGTCGGCGTCATCACTTCACAACCGTCGGCCGTAACCGCCACCATGTCCTCGATCCTCACACCCCATTTGCCGGGGAAGTATACTCCCGGCTCGATCGTGATGACCATCCCCGGCTGCAGAATCTCGCCTTGTCCGTCCGCCACTCGCGGGATCTCGTGAATCTCCAGCCCAACTCCGTGCCCGGTGGAGTGAGTAAAATAGCGCGCTAACCCGGCCTTACGCAATACTTTACGGGCTGCAGCATCAACCTCGCCGACCGCAACGCCCGGGCGAACCGCGTCAATCGCCGCCTGCTGCGCTTCTTTCACCGCCTCGTAAGCCCGGCGGGCGTCCTCAGGAACAGCCCCCACCCACACGGTACGAGTCTGATCCGAACAGTAACCCGAAAGTATAACACCGAAGTCGCAGACCACGAACCCACCCGCCGCGATCGCCTGCTCGGAAGCGCGCCCATGCGGCAGCGCCGACCTGGCTCCCGAAGCAATGATCGTCGGGAATGACATTTCCTCCGCCCCGCCCTGGCGCGCCGCGTATTCCATCTCGGCGGCGACCTCGACTTCCTTCACCCCCGGACGCAGCAGCTCAAGCGCCCGATCGAAAAGGTTCGCGCCCAGGGCAACCGCGGCACGGATGCGCTGCAACTCGTCGCCGTCCTTCACCATACGGAAGCGTTCGACCACAGAAGGCGAATCTTTCAGCGTGACGCCGGAAGGCCGCACTTGATTCAGGCGCTTCTTTTCAGCAATCGTAAAGTGTTCCGCCTCAAGGGCGATCGTCCATCCCCGAGCCCGCTTGCGCCGCGCCCCCAGCCATTCGCCAAGGGACGGCAACGCCCCCTTCCGAGAGATGACCACCTTCGCAGCCTTCACCTCTTCGTGCGCCTGCGTGTCATAGCGAACATCGGTGAAGAAAACGCTCCCTGTCTCTTCCACCAGCAGCATCCCGGCACTCCCGGTAAAGCCGCAAAGATATCGAATGTTGGGCAGATGGCTGATCAGCAGCCCATCGAACCGGGTGGTGGCAAGATGCTCCCGGAGCTTGGCTTGGCGCGCCTGGAAGTTCATTGGGCTGAGTTTATCAGGCGAGACGAGCGTTTTCACCACGGAGGCACAGCGGCACGGAGAAAAAATACAAATACAAACTACAGATCAGAAACGACTGGGGCACCACCTCTGTCCTCGACTTGGGAAGCGTTGAATCCAAGCCAAAGAAGCACTGAAGCGTGGATCAGGGAGCAACTTTCGAAGCGCCGGTGTCGCGCAACAAGATTACATCGGAGACAGAACTAAAACGCAGCAGGGCGAGAGTCTTGCCGTCGGGGGACCAGCGGAAATCCCGGATCTTTTCAGGATCGTTGAAGCTAGTCAGCTTTCGCCCTTTTGATCCGTCGACAGGCTGCATCCAGATATTGTCTTGCCCGGCCTCGTCGATCACGAAGGCAAGTGATTTGCCGTCCGGCGAAAAGTGGAAGCCGGCGCTGTCCGGCGGTCCCTCAGTACGAAATACCGCTTTCAACCCGGGATCGAGATCGAGGTTTCGCACGCCGGCGTCCTGACTGGCGAACACGATCCGGTTGGAGTAGGCCTTCGATTCAGGATTCAATACTGAGGTAAACATCGCCAGCATTTTGCCGTCGGGGGAAAGTGTGGCCTGAATCGTAAGTGAATTTGGAGGGTTCGATCCCGGCACGACTTCGGGTTTGCCGCCGCCGGCAGAGACTCGCAACACCCCATTCGTGATTTGCGCGCTGTAGTACAGCCACTCCCCATCCGGCGAGCATCCCCAGAAGTTGCCGAAATCTCCCGAGGTGAGTGGCACAGCACCCGAGCCATCGGAATTCGCCCTCCAGATACGGTTGCCATTTCCTTCGCCGTGGACCATCCAGTCCAAAGCAATCCAGCGGTCCTTGTCGCATGAGACAGGGGCGCTGATCCAGGCCGCCGGATCGCTCAAAAGAGTCACGGCATGGGTGCCATCGGTGTGCTGCCGGACCAGGCGATCGCCATGCGAGATGAGCAACTGTCCATCCCCTGTCCAAGAGAAGCTCGGCAGGTTTTCACGGGCGGCGAAACCCGGTACGGGCGTGAGGGGCCCGGTCCCGGTGGACGCCATGAGAACGATCTGGGTCGAAGTCTCATTCTGCACGGTGGCCAGCGTGTGGCCGTCGCCCGAAAGCGATAGAGAGATGTGGTCGGTCAGTTCGTTGGTAATGGGACGGAACGCGCCATCGGGATAGGAGTACAGCCCGATCTGGGTTTGAACCGACAGATGCTCCCCGCGGGGCACGTAGGCGACAAATATTCCTCGTCCATCCGGAGCCCAGGCATTGCCCAGGATGAGTTTGTCGGCGGGAGCGACGAAGGGCTGCATGCTACCGCTCGCGAAATCAAAGAATAGAATCTTGCTGAGAGCCGTGCTGTTCAACATCAACATCGAAATCGCCAGTCGCCTGCCATCGGGGGACCAGGAGATTTCGGCAGCCGGGCCACCGTGATCAGGTTCGATGGTGAGTACTTTCTCGTTCCCGCCGTCGGGGTCGGCTTCGAGCAGTCGCCACTTGTTCAGTTCTGGGTCGTTGTAACGGGAATACACGATGCGCTTGCCGTCCGGCGAAAATACCGGGCCCCCATCCACATCCTTGGCGAGCAACGCGGGTGAACCGCCGAGAAGCGGAGCCCGGTAAAGATTGAAGGCTGCTGCGTCGCCCGCGGTCTCTCGGAAATAGAAAGAGTTGCCATCGGGTGAGAAGACGAGTGAATGGAACGATTGCCCCGACGCTGGGAGCACTTGCGTGTCGCTGCCGGTGGGAATATTTCGCAACCACAGGCTTTCGTTGCCGTTATCGGATTGCACGCTCAGTAGAAACCTGCCGTCCGGAGAAATGGCAGCGTTCAGCACTTTGCCGGTATTGGTTAACTGCGTGATGGAAAAGTTCTGAAACGGAGCGGCGGCCGGGCGTCGCAAAAGGGTGTATACGCCGTAGACCGCGGCGGCTGCGATCAGCAGGCCGGCCAGTAGAGCGGCCCCGGTGGCTGTCTTGTGCCGCTGGGCCGCGGCAACAGCAGAGGAAGAAGCACTGGAGAGTGCTGAAGCGTCAACGGCCGAACTCGCGGCACCGGACAATTGCCCGGCGGAGACGCTCGCCACACCGGCTGCCGTCGAAGCTCCGGAAGAGGCCGGAAATTCGCCGCTCGTCGAGAGCACACGCCCGGTCGAGTCCAGATCGCGCTTGATGCGCTGCAGATCCGTCCCCATCTCGGCGGCTTGCTGGTAACGCAGGTTGCGTTCCTTTTCGAGCGCCTTGTTGGTGACTTCTTCCAGCCGGGGAGGCAGATCGGGGTTCAAGCGAACGGGCGCGACCGGAGCCTTATGGAGAATCGCGTCAAAGATCGCCGCTGAGGTATCGCCCCGGAAAGGAAGGGTTCCCGTGGACATTTCATAGAGCACGGCGCCGAACGAAAAAAGATCGGTGCGCTGGTCCAGTTCCTTTCCCAACGCCTGTTCGGGCGACATATAGGCGACCGTGCCAAGCGTAGTGCCGGGGCTGGTGAGGTGCTGGTTGGTGCCTTCCGCGGTAGCCTGCAGTCCCGCGAGTTGAGAGGATTCGAGCTGATCCGCCTTTACCTTGGCCAAGCCGAAGTCGAGCACCTTGGCATGACCTCGCTTGGTGACAAAAATATTGGCGGGTTTGATATCGCGGTGCACGATTCCGGCGGCGTGGGCTGCGTCGAGCGCATCCGCAATTTCGATGCCCAGTCGGAGAATCTCGTCAATTTCCATCGGCCGCCGGCGATTTTGTGTTTCAGGGTCACCCCTTCGAGAAACTCCATCGCGATAAAGGCGTGGCCATTCTCGTCGCCAATATCGTGGATGGTGCAGATGTTGGGATGATTGAGAGCGGAGGCGGCCTGCGCCTCCCGTCGAAATCGCGCCAGCGACTGTGCATCTCCGGCCACCTCGTCCGGCAAAAACTTGAGTGCGACGAAACGGTGCAGCCGCGTGTCTTCGGCTTTGTAAACCACGCCCATGCCGCCGCCGCCCAGTTTTTCCAGAACCCGGTAGTGCGATATTGTTTGACCGATCATTTGGGGCGAATCTTACGTCTGGGAAACTGGCAAGTCAATGAATGCTCTTGAGCAGCGGCTTTGCCCAAACGCGAAACCGCCACGGGCCGCACCTGCGACAGTCGCTTCTTTTCGGCAATCGTAAAGTGCTCCGACTCGATGGCGATCGTCCATCCCCGCGCCCGCTTGCGCCGCGCCCCCAGCCATTCTCCCAAGGACGGCAACGCCCCCTTACGCGAGATCACAACCTTCGCCGCCTGCACCTCTTCGTGCGCCTGCGTGTCATAGCGAACATCGGTGAAGAAAACGCTCCCCCCTTCCTCCACCAAGAGCATCCCGGCGCTCCCGGTAAAGCCGCAAAGATATCGAATGTTCGGCAGATTGGCTGATCAGCAGCCCATCGAACCGGGTGGTAGCAAGATGCTCCCGCAATTTCTTCTGACGTGCTAGGAAATTCATTTCTGGTGAGTTTATCAGCCGGAGATGCAGGGCGCATCGGCCACGTTTCTCAGGCTGGCCGCTACTCCGCTACTGCAGTTTCGCGTACTCCGCCTTGGCTTGTTTCAGAATGGGGATGTCGGAGTCGGCGTCTTTCCAGAGGGTGAGGAAATCTTTGTAGGCGGCGAGAGCGCGGACGCGGGCGGCGTCGGCGTCCGCGCCCTGCGAACTTCTAGCTTGCAACGCATTTGCCCGAGCCACGCCAAGGTGCGCTAACGCTCCCGTCCAGCAGTTCATCACGACCCCACTGTGGTCGAGAATCCTCTGAAACTCGGCGGCGGCGGCACTACCCTGTCCGGCCGCCAGGTACGCTTCTCCACGTTCATACACCGAATAGAGGCAGGAAATATTTGGGGCAAACGTAATTGTCCCTAACTCGATAGGGGAAGCGACCTGCACAGATTTCAAGGCGAGAACCGGATCTTTTCGGTTCAGCGCTAACTGCGCACGAATCGCAGGTAGCCAAATGGATTGCATCTGCGTGTGCAACGGGAAGCGCTTGTCCAGGTCTTGTGCCAGCGAACGCGCCTGTGTGGCGTCGCCCGCCATGGCGAACGCAAGCGCGGCTTCGCTCTCAGTGCCCTGACTTGTGGGATCAATCTTCAAGGACTCTGCCGCTATGCGCCGCGCTTCGGAAGGATTGCCGAAAACCGCTTCGCGCTGCGCAGCAATCGCCAGAGAGATTGCTGCGTCTTCGTTGTTATCCTCTCGTATGGCTGCGTCCACGGCACGCCGGGTCAGTTCGCGCTCCTTGCGAAGATGGCCGCCATAGGCCTCGGTGTCGGATGCGAGCTGAAGTATCATAGACTCGAAGGGCGTGCCGACAAACCTTTGTTGTTGTTCCGACATCGCGCTGGCATCGCCCTGCAAAAAGGCAAGAACGTATTGACAATAATGGAGTATCGGATTATCCGCTTTTTGCCCTTCCGCCTCGAGGATGATCTGGCGCGCTTCGTCAAAGCGCTGCAATGCGAGGGCGTCTTCGGCGAGATTGCTATACCAAGGTGCGCGTTGTTTGCCTGTAACGGCGCGCATTCCTTGCCGAGTTACCGCGTCCCCCTTCTCGTACTGACCCTGCGCCAGGTACACGACACCCAGAGCAATGTATCCGTTGCGATCCCGCGGGTAGCTCTCGACCACGTCCCGGCCTGCCCGGGCCGCCTTATCCAGTTCCCCGGTAACGGCCTCATAATATCCGATTTCGATCCGCAACTGTTCCCGTTCGCTGGCATAGTCGCGTAGTTGGAAAGCTTTGGTGAAATATTCTCTGGTTCGTGGGTCCTCATGCGAATAGCCTTCTCCCACCAAAAGGTACGCCATGGCAAATTTTGGATCAAGTTCAATGGCACGTAGTCTGTGGGCGAGCGGTTCCCCCTCCCCCCCTGATTTCTCAGCCATACTGTACTCTTTCAGAGCTTCGAGCGAAGACGTTGTTGCCTGTACGAGTGGAACATCAAACTTTTGCACCGTGGCCAGCGATTCGCCTAGTTCACCGCGTAGATTGGACGCTGCCTTGCCGAGCGCATCCAGCACCTTCTCCTTGGGCGCAGCCGTCACCTGTTCCTGGGCCAGGATATCGCCGTTCTGGCAATTCACGGCCTTCAACTCCAGAACATATTCGCTGCCGAGCCCATCAATGGCTCCGCTAATGAAAGCCTTGCTGCCCGCCCGCTGGCACAGCTCGCGGGCCACCTCAGGCGTAAGTTTCGTACCGGGTGGCCGGGTCATCTGTTGCAAGGTCGTCCTGACCCGGCCCTCGGGAAGCAACGCGAGGAAGGGCGACTGCCGCAGGGAAATATTGAGAGCCGTCTTCAGCGCGTCGTCAAAAACGGGATCGCCGGTCCGGTTATCAAAATCGGCGAGCACGACGGTATCTTGGTCCGTGAGCTTCGGTGCCCGATGAGACCGCCAGTACCGAGTTGCCGCCAAGGATGGCAACCAACACCAACAATATCGCGCCTGTGGCGAAAGCAGCGGCCAGTCGCACTCTCCCGGAGCGCCGGGGCGCTGCCAAACTTAGCTGTTCTTTCTCTTCAGTAATAACGCTGGTCCGGATCCTTTCCCGCTGGAAGAGGACCTCGTTCGAGGCGTTGCCGGAGGCCGGTGCCACATCGGGGATGACATTCAAACTTTCTGGGGGAACCACCGTGATCGGCGAAACAAACTGATACCCGCGACCCGGCAGGGTGACGATATAGTCGTTGTCGCCTGGCTTCTCCTCCAGTGCCCGCCGCAGCACGGAGATGCTTTGCGCCAAACTGTGCTCGTCTACAAAGGCATCCTGCCAGACATTCTTTAGGATTTCTTCCCTGGCGAGAACCCTCCCCGGGTTCTGTACAAAGTACAGCAGCACGTCGAAGGACCGGGAGTTAAGCGTGACGATCGCTTTTTCCCGCCGCACAGTACGGGCGCGGGCATCAATCTGAAATTCCCCAAACCGAAATATTCCCCCTGAATTCAGTGACATAGACCGCCTGTACAACTTTTGACAATTTTTGAGAACGAATGACTTGGCTTTCTTGTGTGCATGCCACAAGATCGCGGCCAGTGAACAGGGAGAACCTTACGAAACGACTTTACCAATGGCTGACTCAGCGGGCAAGCTTCTTCCATTTCGCCGCGTCCGGTCGAGACATGAGTCGCACCGTCCGCACCGAGGTCACGTTCGAGCGGGAAAGCATCAGCCTGTCGGTGAACGGTTCGGCGCTCGATCTCTGCCCGATTTGCGGACAGATGTGCGGGCAGACGCCGCCCCCTCCGCAGGGGGAGCAGACAGGACTTCGTCTTGAAGAGGGGTCGACAAACAGAAATTACGACTAACGAGTTTCAGTTACAAGCTTTCCCCAAGAAAGAACCAACTTAAGGAGAATCAAAATGAAGAAGTCTCATGTAGTGGTGTATTCGGCGTTGCTGTTGCTGTTGGGCAGCGTATGCAGTCAAGCGCAGCAGAGCTTGACGACAACCAGAAATAGCGATTCCAACGCGGACAGCCAACCCCTCAGCTAATGTGCGCGGCACGGGCATACACCACGAATCCTGACTCAGTGCTCGGGCCAGGCTAGTCGCCTACCGGGGAGCATTGCTGGCCCTTGCAAACCAGTTTTGGCCGGTACGCAAACTCAACAACTCTCAAACGATCTTCCCCCTCGCGACGATGGAGCAATTTACGTCGAGTTTGTTGTCCCAGGTTCCACCTGTGAAGCTGAGTTCGCCCGTTGTACAACCCCCGTCGCCATCAACCTGTTTGGCGCCGTCACCGGATACTATGCTGACAGCAACGCGGCACTTCACGGCTTCGTGCGCACTCCCTTGGGCGCCATCACCACGTTTGACGGCCCGGACGCCACGTGCTCCAACGGCTCCGTTTGCACCAGTCCAGTCGCCATCAACCTGCAGGGCGCGATTACCGGATTTTATTGTGACGCAGTCACGTGTCATGGCTTTCTGCGGGCTCCCGGCGGTACCATCACCGCGTTCGATCCTCCCGAGTCGGTATTCACGCAATTTTTCACAGGCGGAATCAACCGAGCGGGGGTCATCACGGGGACGTACTACGACTCCAACTACCTGGCACACGGCTTCTTGCGGACTCCTGGCGGAAGCTTTACCTCGTTTGACGCACTGGGCACCGTCAATGGGACTGTTCCCAATGGCATCAATGACGCAGGGGAAGTTGTGGGATGGTACTATGACGCAAACTACGTGAGTCACGGCTTTCTGCGCGCTCTCGACGGCACCATGACCACGTTCGATCCCACAGGCTCCATCTATACCTCGCCCAACGCGATCAATGTCGAGGGAGCCATTACCGGGTCGTGGCAAGACGCAAGTGATGCGATTCACGGCTTCTTGCGGAGCAGGGAGGGAGCCATAACGACGTTCGATGTCCCGGGTTCGAATGGTGAAACCGAGCCCGGCGCCATCGACCCCGCGGGGGCGATCACAGGAAACTTCTCTGCCGCGAGCGGCGGCCTTCACGGCTTCGTCCGAACCAACGACGGTACTTTCACGACCTTCGATCCCCCGGGCTCTGCGGAACCCTCCTCCTATACTTTCGCGAATGGCATCAACCCCGCGGGAGTGATTACGGGATGGTACATTGACCCGAGCGACATAGGTTATGGTTTCCTGCGGATCCCGATCCAGTGATTCGCCGGGTTCCGTAATAGCGGATGTCAATGGAGACATCTGCGGGCGGCAACGGTTGTACTGGCGGTAACGGGCAGGTGGATGTGATCTTTCAGCACGTTGTCCATTTGCGCCAAACGCGAAACCGCCGTCCTGACAGGTTTTTCAGGACGGCGGCTTCAATCTTCGAACTCGCTGCTAACTAGACTCTGTTATGTCTGAATGATTCGCGGCGTGATGAAGAAAATCAGCTCCTGGTTGGAGGTTGTGACCTGCGTGTGCTTGAACAGGTTGCCCAGGTAGGGCAGATTGCCAAGCAACGGAACCTGCGTGATTTCGATCGAGTTCTGCGTCTGAATCACGCCGCCGATCACCACCGTCCCGCCATCGGTCACCAGCACCTGCGTGGTGGCCTGCTGCGTGATCAGTTCCGGGTTGCCCTGTACTTCCTGAGAGAAGTTCGGAGTGGTGTTTTCCACGTCCACGTTCAGGAAGATGGTGTTTTCCGACGTGATCTGCGGAGTCACCGTCAACCGCAGGAAGGCGTCGACGTAAGTCACGGTCGGAGGTCCGCCCAACTGCGCCTGGGTCACGATCGGCACGCGCACGCCCTGTTTCACCAGCGCCTGAATGTTGTTCTGCGTAACTACGCGAGGACGAGAGAGCACTTTCAGCAATCCCCGCGATTCGGCCAGCGAAAGAACCGCATCAATTCGTATATTGTTGCTGGCGTTGATGAACGACAACCCGCTGGTGGGCGCCGTCGATGCCAGGTTTGAGAACAAGGGTATGGTCTGTGCGGTCGAAGTACCTGTAGTGATGTAGCCAGGAGTAAGCCCGCTGGTGGTCGTCGTAGTGCTGCCGGCAGCCGCATTGCCGCCGACTGCGCTATGACCGTTGCCCCAGCCAAAGCCGAGCTGCGTGCCGATGTCGCGAGCAAACGACCGTGTGGCCGCCACCACGCGCGCTTCGATTTCGACTTCCTGCGTCTTGCGGTCCAGCTGCGTCAGCAGGCGATCGATAACCGGAATCACTTTCGGAATATCGTTGATGATGACAGCGTTGGTGCGATCGTCCGCCACCACATCGCCGCGCTGCGAGAGGAATTTCTTTACCGTGACGATAACTGACTTCGCCTGCGCATAGCTCAGGAAGCGAGTCACCGAAACTTTTTCGACGGCTGCGGCTTCGGACTCAATCTGAGCCCGTCGGCCATCCGCTTCGTGCTTCAGGGTCTCGACGGTGGCGATGCGCAGAACGTTGCCTTCCAGCTCACGCGCCAGGTCGTTGTTCTTGAGCACGATGTCGAGCGCCTGATCCCATGGCACGTCATCGAGTACCACGGTCAGCGTGCCGTGAACGTTGGGGTCGAGCACCACGTTAAGCCCGCTGATTTCGTGAATCAGGCGAAAGAAATCTTTCAGGTCGACGTCTTTCAGGTTGACCGAGATCGGTTCACCTGTGTATTTCGGTCCCACTGAGGCCGGCGCCTGCCCGGACTGAGCCTTCTGCTCCGCCGCCAGATTGACCGCCGGCGTAATCGTAGGTGACTGATTCTGAGCCTGCGATGCGTGCACGCTCACCGGAAGCAGTTCCGCGGCAGTCTTGTCGGAGAACCGCGCCGCCGCTTCCTGAGCGCGAACCGTGGGCTCGTCCGCAGAGTCGTTATTCGCGTCCTTATTCACATCGCTCGTCGCCTGGCTCTTAGCCTGATAAGAAGGCTGGAGCACGGCAAAATCAGTGGGTGCCGATTCCTTGGCAATCGAAGGCGTGGCTTCGGCCTTGGGCGAAGACGACGTCGATTTTTCAGCCGGCAGAGCCGAGCTCGCGGCTACAGTCTTTGTATCCTGAACCTGAGCCGGCGCGGCCTTAGCCAGCGCGTTGCCGTGCAGGGTCAGAACCAGCTTGCCTGCGGGGCCCGGCGTCAATTCATAAGTGCAGGCCTGGTCGAGGTCGACGACGATGCGCGTGGTCGGAGGCGTCTGGCCATCCGTTCCAATGCGCACGCCCTTGACTCCGTCCGCGCCGACCGCGATGTGGCGCTGCCCCGTCGCCATGACGGTTTCCGGCAGATCCACCACGATGCGTGCGGGAGAGTCGAGAGTGGTGAGCTTCGGCGTCACTGTGCCGCGGGAGCTCATCTCAACCCGGATGTCGTCCGTGCCCCGGACTACGTTGACTCGATCGAGCTTGCTCGCTGTCTGCGCGGCCGCGGCTGCCACCAGGAGCAGCATCGTTGCCAGCATTGTGACTGTTGCTTGTTGCTTTCGCATTTCGTCTCCCCACCCGCGGGCTGGGCCCGCGCGTACTTCTTCAAACTCGATTTCGGCGATCCGCTACCGGTCCCGCCGTCCTGACTCTTCGTCCGGCTTACACTGCCGGAGTGGAAATTCTTTTCACCACTTCGCGCGTAAACGATTTACCCAGCTTGTCCTGCACCGTTTCCTGGAACACCACTGAGTCGCCCGTGATCTTCACCACGTAACCGTTGAACACGGGATCGTTTTCCCGCAGAAAGTAAGCCTTGTTCATGTTGTTGGTCACAACTGCGATGAAGCCGTTGTCGGACTTCACCACACCCCGAAGATTGATCGCATTAATCTCCAGGCATTTCTTTCCCGTCGAACAGCCCGACCCGCCCTGCTGGACTACCGGACTGAAGAACGGATCGCGTCGCCCGGTCATCGCCCACTTTTTGTCTTCCGGCTTGGGCTCCTTGGAAGCAGAAGCAATGGCCGCGCTCTTCTCGGCAATCTCTGCGGTCACGCTCGCAGTCTTGGCTTCCTTGGCATTCGCCGCTGCCTGCTTTGCCGGCGCCTGCATCGGATCAGCCTTGGCCACCGCGACCACAGGCTTAACGTCAGCTGGCTTAACCACCGCAACCTTAACGTCGACTGCTTTCGTGCCCGCAGGCTTCGAAGCCGGGGCAGCCGGTTTCACGACTGGCGCCTGCACCATCGCAATCACCGGCGGCGCCGCAACCGGCTTGGCCGCTGGAGTCGAAATCTTCACTGCAACCGCCGTCACCGGAGCAGTCTTCACCGCTGGAGCCGGCTCATTCTTTACTTGTGCTTGTGTCTTTGCCACGCTGGCCGCCGCGCCCTGCGCATGCAGCGTCAAAATCAGTTGGCCGGCATCGCCAGGCGTCACGTCATACGCCATGGCCTTGTCCAGATCGACCACAACGCTTGTAGTCGGAGGAGTTTTGCCGTCCATCCCGATGCGCACGCCCTTCACTCCGCCGCTGCCCACTGGAATCTTGTTCGTCGCGCTGGCCACCACCGTCTCCGGCAGTTCGACCAGGAGGCGAGCCGGCGAACTCAGCTTGCTCACCCTCGGCGTTACCGCCTGGCTGGAGGTGATTTCGATGTCCACACCGTCCGGACCGGGAAGCACATTCACCTTCTTCAGCTGATTGTGCCCCTGGTTCTGCGCCTGATTAGTCGACTGGTTAGTCGACGAAGCGGCCGCCGCGGGTTTCGCCGCTGCGGTGCCGTCGCCATTGCGACTGTCGTCGGCTTGGACCCGGGAATCACCGCGGGCTTAACCGCAGGAGCCGGAGCGCCCGGAGCTGGCTTGGCTGTCGCCAGAGTCGTGGTAGAGCCGTTGGCCTGCTTCTGCTGCAGCGATTTTGCCGTGCTGCGCGCGTTGTCGATGGCGTCCGGGGTCTGAGCCACAGCTTGCGTGGCCAGAGACCCGCTCACCATCAATCCCACTGCCAGAATGCCTGTCGTTAACTGGTTCGTCAGCTTCATAGTCATCCCTACTTCTTAGCCGCCGGCGTTCCCGGTTTCGTCCCGGCGCCAGCCGCTGCAGGTGTCAAGTCGTGACTGAAGTATGTGGTCGCGGTGAACACCGCGATTACGCTCTCGTTGGGCGCGTACTGGTAAGTCTTCTTGGTCTTCGCCGCGCTGGGGTTCCTCGTCGTCGACACCAGCAAATTGCTGATGTTAACGATCCGTTCCAGCTTGCTGACTCGATCGAAGAAATTCAGCGTCGAGTAGTACGGCCCGTCCAGTTCCATATCGAAGGGCACTTCGGTGTAGTACTGCTGCGACTTGGTGTCCTTGGCCGAATAGCGCCGCAGTTCCACGCCCGCCTTCTGCGCCTCTGCATCCAGCGTTTCGATGAAACCATCGACCTGCTTTTCGTCAGGAACGATGCGCTGCTCGATCTCCAATTGCTGTTTGAGCTCGGCCAGCTGCTGATCCATCTGTTTCAGCTTCGGCCGGTAAGACTCGAGTTCGTTGTTTTCCCGAATCTTGTCGTCGAGAGAATGCTGTGCGGCCGCGTTGTGATCGTTCTGGGTCTTGAACAGTGTGAAGTACAGCGCCGCGGTTACGACTGCACCGCCCGCCAGCACCGCTGCCCACTGCTTGATGCCCGAAAGCTCGCTAAAGTTCGCCATAGGTCCGCCTCGTCCCTAGTACTTAGGACTTTCCCTTCTCGCAGGTCAGGGTGAACTGGAATGCCTGCATGTCCTTGATCTGATCGTCCTGATAGGCTTCCTTGATCTCGACGGTCTTGAAGAACCCGGTGTGTTGCAGGTTCGCAATCAGGTTGGCGACCGCATCCGCGCTCAGCGCCGTCCCTTCCAGGTTCACATTCGGGCCTTGATCGTCCATCCTGCTCAGCCAGACAGCCTCGGTGTTATTCACCGTCTCGCCCAGCATGGCCATCAGGTTGACCGGACCGCCATTCTGGTTCTGAGCGCGCAAGCCGTCGATCACATCCACCCGATGCTTGTAGGCGTTGGCCTGGTTCTGGCGCTCAAGAAAGTGCGCCTTCACGTCGGCCAGCGTGCGGTTGTTGGCTTCCGCCACCTTCATCCGCGCTGCGATCGCTTTCGACTGATGGTCCAGCCGGTACCAGTAGCTCAAGTTGAATAATCCGGCGATCACCAGCACCGCCAGAACCTTCAGCTTGGGCGAGCCCATGTCCCCGACTTCCATCGTCGGCATCGAAGGACCGCCGCCACCGCGCTTCCCTTTGGACGTTTCGAGCAGGTTAATTTTGATCATAGGGATTCAAAGCTCCTCAGGGCCAAGCCCACCGCCACTGCCATCTGGCCGGGATTCTGCTCCACCAGCTCCGCTCCATGCCCTTCGGCCGGCGGTATCACGCGCTGGAACGGATTCAGCAATTCCACCGGCATTGAGAACTCCTGCCGCAACGCTTCCACCAGGCCCGGCACCTTCGAGGAACCGCCCGCCAGATAGATCTTTTCAATGTGCTCGCCGGCCGCGCTGGCCCGGAAGAAATCGAACGTCTTCTGAATTTCCAGCACGATGATCTCGGTCACCTGTTGCAGGATCGGATGCTTCGCATCCTCGCTCACCGTGCCCACCTTGTTGCCCAGCTTGAGCGACTCGGCGTCTTCAAAGCTCAGGTCCAGTTCCTTCTGCAGCGAATCCGTGTACTGGTGTCCGCCCACGCTGACGTCGCGCGGGAACAACGGCGTCGTCCCTTTCACGATGTTGATGTTCATCACGCTGGCGCCCAGGTTCAGCAGTGCAACGACTTGTCCCGGCGCCGGCTGGTAGTTGTACTCGTAACAGTTCTGCAGAGCCAGCGCATCGATGTCCACAATAGCCGGGGTGCGTCCGGACATCGAGAGTACGTTGGTGTAGTTCAGAATCTTGTCCTTCTTCACTGCGACGAGGAGAACGTCCATCTGCGGACTGCCCACTTCGTCGGAGAGAATCTGGTAGTCCAGACTTACATCGGCCAAATCGAAGGGAATATGTTGGGCCGCTTCCTTCTCGATGGTTTCGGCCAGTTCCTGGTCGCTCATCGAAGGCAATGAGATCTTTTTCACGATCACCGAGTGCCCGCTCACCGCTGTGGCCACGGCCTTGGTCTTGATCGCGTTGTCGAGAAACAGTTTCGAAATCGCGCTCGAAACCGTGCCCGAGTCTACGATCATCGAATCCACTACGATGTCCGAAGACAGCGGTTCCAGTCCGAGGTGCGCGACTTCGATCTGCCCGCCCTTTTTCTTTAGCTCGACCGCCTTGATGCTTGAAGAGCCTACATCCAGACCAACAATGGACTTCGATCCCATTCCAAACATGTGCCCACCTTTTTGTCTGGCGCAGGCATTACTGCCCGCGCAGTTTTTCTGACTGTTTCCCTAACTCTGTCCGGCAGCTTTTGACACTGCCTTCACTTTCCGCTTCGCCTGCGGTTCCATCTCACTCGACTTCTCTTCCATCCACTGGTCCAGCCGTGATTTCTTGAAGCGCCAGCGGTTGCCCAGCTTGAACGCGGGAATCTTCTGTTCGCCGACATACTTGTAAAGCGTGTCCGGGCTCACGCCCAGATACTGCGACGCCTGGCGAATGTTCATCACTTCTCGCGAGTCAGCCATAATTCCTTTTCCACCTACGCCCACTCCCGCTCCGGTTCCCCCGGCCCGCGGGATTTGCTTCGGGAGACTGCCACGCCCTCATCGCCTTGTCCGAGGGCTTTCGGTGTTCCGAGCATATCTCAGCCCCGAAAAACCCCGGCTCGGAGCGATTCTCCGCGTTTCCTAGGGTTTTATGCCCGTTTCTTGGATTTATCGAGGAAGCTGCCTAAGGGGGTAATCTATATATTGTGTCAGCGCGTGCATGCTATACAATTAGCAGTGGTAGTCACGCATTTCGCACCCAGTCACCCGATGAACGGTAACTGAAGTACTACGCACGGTACGGAGGTACTACGTCGTCCGGAGAAGTTGCTGTATTGGCAGGCTTTAGCGCGATGTCGTACGCACTCGCATTTGATTACTAATTCGCGATTGCAGCTTGACTCGGTGAGTTGCGGACCAGGTGAGTTGCGCTGCGCGAAACCCAGCGGACAAAAAAATCAGGACAGACAATCGTCAATCATCGTCGTCATCCCGAGCAGAGCCGTCCTTCAGGCGACGCGAGGGATCTCTCGCGCATCGACACTCGCCGTGATGCAGTCTACCGGACGAATGCGTCCGGGGCTACGCGTGGGCACGCTACTGAACGTCCGAAACCTTCCCATTCAGAAACGTAACTTTCAAATCCTTGTAGACCCAGATTTGTTTCGTCCCCAGGTTGACGATCTTGTCAGGCTTGCCGAGCGACCCTTGCACTTGATCGGTCGTCTGCCCTTTCTCAATCGTCTGCGGCTCGGCAGCTGGCTGCTCTGCCGGCTGCTGTGCCGGTTGTTGTTGCGGCCTGCTGATCACCCTGTGCAGCCGGCTGATCCTGGCCTCCCTGCTGTCCCTGACCCTGCTGCGAGTCGTCGCTGACGGTCAACAACTGTCCGATGGTATCCTCGACGTCGCCCGCACTGGTTTTCGCCAACGTTCCCTTGGGAAACTCGAACACCACGTTCGTCTTGTTGTAAGTCGGCGGATCGGTCTTGTTGCAGGTGTCGCAAGCTACAATGCCCAGCGTCACCGTGTCCTTGTCAAGATTGACTTCAATCTTGGTGGCGTACACCTTGTCGCCCTTGGCGAACAGCTTTGTAGTCTGCCCCTGCGACTGCGTCGCGGAAAAATGTCCCAGCAGCGCTTTCCTTCCCGACACCGCTAAGCTGCTGGGCGCGTGCACTGTGCCGCCCTCGTACTTGTTCGTAAGCGGGCTCTTGTCGGAATAAGGCACGCCCAGCAGGCCGCCTTTCTGAACCGCGAGCAGCGTACCCGGCTCGACCACGGAGTATCCGCTCGTGTCCGATCCCATCTTCACCACTTTGTACTGTGCCACCAACTGCTCCTGCAAAGACACGGCCTGCGCACTGGCCCGCGGCACCGGGATCATCGCCGCCAACATCGTGATCGACGAAGTCGCCAACAAAAATGTTGCACACCGGACCACAACGTCTCGCGGAATCACGCTCTCGATCTTCTGCCCCTGCCCCATGGCTGCAATTCTCCTCTCAAATCTGTTCTCTGCTGGCCGATCACATAAGGCCAGACGAATCTCTACCACAGTCTGAACAAAATCCAAACAAAATATGAACAACAGGGTTTTAGCGAATCAGAAAGTTTGCCGAACCAGATATCGAGCTGAATAAAAATCTAGCCGAGCCAGAGACTCGCTAAACGAGAACTGACAAAAGAAATATGGAGCGCCACCCGTTTCGGGTGACGCTCCACGTACAATTTGCCGCCACTATTCGCGGACTGGCAACTCCAGACCTACTGTGAACCGCCGCTCGAAGCATCCGCCTTAGCGTCAGTTTCAGCCTGGTCGGCGGCCTTGTCCTGATCCGCCAGAGCCTGGCTTGCCGACTTGTCCGGCGGCGGCGGTGGTACGTCGGAGGGCACCGTGCCGGTATCCGGAGCTTTCGGCATGCCTCCGGTTCCCGCCTTCGAGGCCATTTCCTTCATCCCATTGTCCAGTTGCTCCGCGAACTGGTTGTGCATTTCCTGCAGGTCGTCGACCGAGACCAGCACGGTCTTGCCGGCCGCGCAGTCGCCCTTCTTGGCGCTGCCCACACTGACGCTCACTTTTTGGTCCGCATCGGGAGTGTCGGTGAGCCGGGTGATGACATCGCCCTGCGTCAACGCACATTCCTGACCATCGGCAACCACGTCGAGTTCGGAAGCCACGATGAAGATGCGCCGCGCGGGATCCAGTGCAGGAGGCACTTGATCGCTGGCCGCCGCTGCCGGCGCCGCCTGAGCGCCGCCCGACGAGCCACCCTGCGCCGCTGCGGCTTGCGCCTGGGAGGCCGCAAGTTGCGCCTTCACTTCGTCGGCGATGGCTTGCTTGACCTCCGGCGAGAGCGCAACCGGGCCACTGGGCGCAGATGCCGCCTGCCCGTTGCTGGCTACCTGGTCATCCGGTGGCGGAGCATTCGCTGCATCGCCGGCTGCCGACGCGTTGGCCGCCGCCTGCGCCGCATACGCCGCCTGCAGATTCGCCGAAATCAGATAATCCGTGAGCCAGAATGCTGCCGACGGGTACACCGGATAGGGAGCGAAATATCCGCCGTAATAGCCGTACCACGGCGCTCCGCCCCAGCCCCAGCCCCAATAAACCGGCGCCGCCCAGGGGTTATACGCCCATCCATAAAATCCGGGGTGGTACCAGTAAGGGTGGTAGTAGCCGTAGTAGTTGTAACCACCCCAGCGGTAGCCCACATAAACTCCGGATCGGTAGGCACCATGGTAGTAGTACGTCCGAGAATAATAGGAGCGTCCGCCACGCGTGACATAAGCGCGCTGCACGTAGCCGCCGTGTCCGCCCACACTCACCACCCGTACGCCGTTGCGCGTGCTCACGACCGTGCGCCCGCCGCGGAGTCCATTATGAACCTGCATCCCGTTCCGATTGATCGACCGGACCTGCCCATTGGGCCGAACACTCGCAGACCCGCCGCCTCTCAGAGAAACCGAACGGCCCGGAGCTACGTGGCTGCCGGCCGCCGGACGGTTCCCGCCCGCCGCTCGCGTTCCACCTGCCGTGTTCGGTCGCGTTCCACCCGCCGTCCCAGGGCGCGTTCCACCCGCCGTCCCAGGGCGCGTTCCGCCCGCAGTCGCGGGGCGCGTTCCCCCGGTCGTCGGTCGCGTTCCGCCTGCCGTCGCGGGGCGTGTCCCACCCGTTGTGGGACGCGTTCCGCCCGTCGTCGCGGGGCGTGTGCCGCCCGGGGTCGTGGCTCTGTTGCCACCGGATGGACTCGTCGCCGGACGACTCGGCGTGGTTGTACGGCTCGGCGTTGAAGTGTGAGCTGGAGCACTGGGACGCGCTGCCGGGGCGCTCTTTGGCGCACTCTTCGGCGCGGGCGCGGACGTTTTTTTCTGGCTAAAGGCCAAAACTGGAAGCAACGTCATCAGCGCAACCACAACATACTTCCGCAGGGCACTTCCATTCATCGCGAAATTCATTGCGTAACTCCTGGATTCAAAAGGTTTCATTCGACTGCCAAGGCACAAACGTGCAAACACGGGACCGCAGAGATTGTTCCGTCCATTTCTGGGGTCCGGGGGAAAAGTCCGTCGAGACGCCCGGTTCGGTACTTCGGAGATGAGCAGACAGGCATCCTGCGGCGGAGCCACGTTATCAAAAATACGGTTGCAGGCGCAATTCTTTTCTGGGTTCTTCTTCTGGATTCTCCTTCTTCCTCGCGACGGGCCACATGCTGTAGTCTATTGCTCTCGCTGGGGAGGGGAACGCTTTGCGCTATCTCGATCGCTTGCAGCCGCTTGCCCTTCTTCTCATGCGTCTGGTCCTGGGCGCAATTATGGTCGCTCACGGCTACCACAAGGTGTTCGGGGGCTTGCACCATTTCACTCAGATGGTCGCGGGAATGGGTATTCCGGGCTGGTTGGGCTATGTTTCTGCCTTTACCGAACTCCTCGGCGGGTTACTCCTGCTGGCAGGTTTTTTTACCCGCGCAGCCGCGTTCGCCATCTGCATCGATTTGTGTGTGGCGATCTGGAAAGTACATCTGCACAACGGACTCATCGGATCACCCGAACACCCGGGATTCGAATTCCCTCTGGCCACCGCCGCCCTGGCCTTCGCCCTGATCTTCTTTGGCGCCGGTCCGATCGCCGTTGACCACATCCTCCGCGGCGGAGGGTCCGTCGCCTCCAAGCGATAATCGCCTTCCAAATCGCGCGTGTGACGAGCCATTAGCGCAACTTATTTCGACCCACGGGGTTCAGTTTTGCGGCCCTCACCTCAAAGAAATCGGACTCCGTGTTGGCGATGCAAATGACCTCGGGCCCAGGCGCAATTGCATCCCGGCGCCATAGAAACTATGATGGGTGCATTACCCATGGGCCTGCATCCAAATGGTTTGGCGGTCGCATCTTACCGTCAATCACGATCATTACAGAACGATCATTACAGGAGGTTCCTCTTGAGAAAGCTTGCCTTCCTTGCAACCGTCTTTGCGACTCTTCTTCTGCCCACTGTGATCCTGCCAACTCTGGCTTCCGCCCAGCAGGGCGACGCCATGTTCGGCTTCGGCACGGTAATGTCGCCCGGGGCCGATTCGTGCGGCTTCAACGCAACCACGGGAAATATCAACTGCCCCGAGACCGGCGGGCTCTATCCCAATATGGGCGCTGACGTCATCTTCCACAAACGCGTTGGCCTCGGTTTTGACGTCGCCTGGAGAGGCGGCCAGGGAAACTTCGCCGGCACCGGCGAGCCCTATCGTCCCATCCTTTTCGACTTTAACGGCGTGTATCAACCCCGGATCGGCAAGAAGACCGGCCTTGACCTCATGGGCGGCATCGGATGGCAGACCACTCGCTTCTACGGCTACCAGCCGACGAGTAGTTGCGTTTACTTCGGCGCCTGCTACAGCAGCAGCAACCACTTCCTGGTGGACGTTGGCGCCGGTATCCGCTACTACATTTGGGGACACGTCTTCATCCGCCCCGAAGGCCACTACTACCACATCGTGAATAATACCGACGTCTTCACCTCCGGTAACGTCATCCGGGTCGGAGCCTCCATCGGATACACCATCGGCGGCGGTCCAGACTAAACCATTCCTGGGCGGCGGCTGGACATTTTGATTACGCAAGGGCCGGTCTCGGCCGCCGCGCCCAACCACTCACGACAACTTTGCCTGCCAGCATCATTCCGGCGTACGCTGTCAACCACAGGAAAAAACGGTAATGGTGTAGTTTGAAGAAAGGATTCGTATCAGGGCATCGCTTCAGCGATGCCGACAACGGCCTAGGGACAAGCGGCTTTAGCCGCGGGAGACTTGCCCTACGGCCTCTGCGCCTGAAGGCATGCCCAGATACGAATCTATTTTTTCAAACTGCACCACTACCGAGAAAACGAAAAGGGGGCTGTATTTGAGAAAGGTCGCCGGAGTAGGCTTTGCCGGAATAAACTTCGTTCGATTGATGTCCGTATGTGCGCTGGTCTTAGTTTCCAGGTCCGCTTATTCCCAGCGATTCGACGTCGCCGTCGGTGGCGCCACTCTCTTCTCAACTAAGAACATCACCGCTTCCGAAGCTTATCTGCCCCCAGCCGAGCGAGGTGGCGTCTATCCCAGTGTCAGCATCGAGCGGGTTTTCAAGAATCACTACGGCTACAGCGCGGAAATTTCTTATCGATACGACAAGGGGAACTACAACAACTATCAACTCTACCGCCCCGTGCTTTACGATTTCAATGGAGTCTACGCGCCGGTCCTGGCCAAGAAATTCACGGCCGATTTCACGGCTGGCGTGGGCGGCCAAACCACACTTTTCTATCCTCCATCCGGCAACTGCGATTACCCCGGTTGCGCGACCCATCTGGATAGCAATCATTTTCTTTTTCACGTCAGCGCCGGCATCCGCTACGCCTTCTGGCGGCGCTTCTTTGTCCGCCCCGAAGCAAACTACTACCGGATCATCAACAACACCGTCGACTTCCATTCCGACAACGTCCTTCGTCTCGGCGCTTCCGTCGGCTACACCTTCCACCGGGACTAGAACCCGCCGCAGGCATGACCAAGGCAAGATACTTTTAGCCTGAAAACAAATAAGGCAGCGCCGGTTGGGCGCTGCCTTTAATCTTTGCTGGTTGAGTTTTCTAGTGCGGCTCTACGCTCCGCTCTACGGTTCCTGCAGGCAAATCTCAGCTTCGTGAATCGCCGCATCCAGGTGCTCGATCGTCCGATCACGATGACCATGGAATTCGCCTTCGGCGTGTTGCATATGATCTCTGGCGCTTCGCATCGCTTCGATCGCATGTTCCACTCGCGGATGCGAATACGGCGGCGCCACCACTGCAGCACTGGCTGCAGCCACCGCGGGCGTCCCCGATGTTCTCGGTCCGGCGGCTGCCGTGAACGCGAGCGCGAACAGAAGCGTTCCCATCATGAGCAGAATCAACAAACCCATCTTTTTCATGTGTTCCTCCTCGTCCGGATTCCGGCTCGGACGCAGCCAGTTTGGTTCCTTCGACCGCTACGGGTCTTGCCCGTTTACGTCGCCATCTCTTTCCCTATACCGAAGAAAACCCGAGTCACCCGCACAGTATAGCCGCTACAATTCGTGACGCAAGGGCTCGCGTCCGTGCGAAAGTTACTCTGCTGATACTCCGTTAACGCGGACTCTGTTTATGCCGCGCGCCGTTTGCGCCACACGATGAACGCCACCACCAGCACTGCCACGATCGCGACTGCAATATCGAATCGTTGAACAACACGCACCAGCCGTCCCCAATGCTGCCCAAATAAATATCCCGCGCCGGAAATCACCGTCACCCACAGCCCCGCGCCCAGAAGGTTGAACACCGCGAATTTCTTCCACGACATTCGCAGCACTCCCGCCATCGGTCCCGCAATAATCCGTATGCCGAAGATGAAACGCGAAAAAAAGATGGTAACCGCGCCATAGCGCTCGAACAGGCTTTCTCCCCGCGCCATCGTCTGGTCCTGAATTCTGAAAGCTGCCTGATAACGCGCCAGCAGCGGACGCCCGCCGTAGTGGCCCAGCGCAAAACCCAGATTGTCGCCCACTCGTCGCCGCCACCGTCGCCACCACAATGATCCACGGAAGCCGCAGATCGTGTTCCGAATAGGCCAGAAAGCTCGCCAGCAGCAGCACCGTTTCCCCCGGCACCGGCACGCCCGCATTCTCAATCAGCAGCGCCGCAGCCACGGCCCAATATCCGTAATGCACCACCGCATTCCGCAGGAACTCGAAAATGGAGTGGGTCATGATTTCTTTTGAGTAAGTCTAGATATTGTCATTCTGAGCGAAGCGAAGAACCCCGTACAATCGTTCGCCATCTTCGGCCTCGAAAGGAGTTCGCACGACATCGCAGGCAGCGTTAGATTTACGACGTCTTCAGCACGCTAGCCGGTCAGAAATTCGATCAGCGCCCGGTTGAACTCCTCCGGACACTCTTCATAAGGTAAATGCCCCACGCCCGGGAAAACCACGGTCTGCACCTTCGCAAAATTCCGAACCAGCGGCTCCAGCGACGAAATATACACCGCCGAATCCCTGCGTCCCCACATCAGCAGCGTGGGAATTGGCGCCAGCCTCGGCAACAACTCTTCGAGTTCCCGCAAATCCGCCGTCCAGGTGCGGACAATGCTCAACCCATGCTCGAACAATCCCGGAATCGCCAGTGGCGCCGTATAGCCCTCGAGGCTTCCCGGTGCAATCCTGCTGCGGTCCGCATAGAGCCGCGCATGCCAGTAAGGAAACAGAAAAGGCATGCGTTCCGTCACCCAGCGAAATCCCGCCGCCCCGAAACGCGTGGCAAAAAACGGCGCGATCCAACGCCCATGCGGAGAATAAGGATTGAGTGGGCAGACCAGCACCAACCGCCGCAGCCGCGGCCCGGAATAAGCGCCGTTCATACATTCCGCAGCCGCCGCCATCGCCACGGCTCCACCCCGCGACGTCCCCAGCAAATCGAACGACTCGACTCCCAGATTCTCGACAAACCGCAGCACCCGCCGCGCCGTCCCCCGCATCGAGTGGTCAATCCCACGCGGCCGGTCCGAGAACCCCGCCCCCAGCAAATCCGGCGCGTAGACAGTGGCGTAGGGCGCCAGCGCCGGCAGAGTGTACCTCCAGGAAAAGGAATATCCCAGCAGCCCGTGCAGCAAGATCAGCGCCGGCCCGGAACCCGCCCGCAAATACCGCATGCGAGCCCCATCGAAGTCCATCCAGCACTCTTCCACGCCCTGGCTCACGCCCGAAGCTACAGCGTCGGCCGAGATCTCCGCCATCGATTTCACGTGAAGATCAGCCATTTCTTATGTATTCGCGAACCCTAGGGCAAAAATCTTGCCACCCCCGGACAACTCTTTCCTCACCGCAAGGTTCTCACCAAGTTGAAACAACGCCTCTGACGCTTCACTTGGGGAGCTTCGGCTCCCCGTTTTTTCGCGCCTCCTTAGGCCTGTCATCCTGAGCGTAGCAACCATTTCGCAAAGCGAAATGATTGCGCAGTCGAAGGACCCCTCGGTTCCGTACCGCGGATCGGACCCGGCTGGGAGTTCCCTCCTGAAATCCAGGCCCCCTAAGCCGCCTTCCGCTTCTTCCCCAACAACTTCTTCAACACCCGAATCCCCTTATCCACATGCTTCTCCTCCATCAAAAATGGCGGCAGGAACCGCACCACTGTATCCTGCGTGCTGTTGAACAGCACACCCTCGGCCAGCGCCGCATCCACAATCGGACGCGCCGGAATCTCCAGCTGAATCCCCTGAATGAATCCCCGCCCGCGCACGCCCGTAGCCGCAGCACGTTTTTCAACCAACCGCTGCAACTCTTGCTGCAAGTAAGCCCCAACCTTATTCACGTTCTCGAGCAGCTTTTCTTCCTCGACGATCGCCAGAAATTCCAAAGCGACCCGGCAAGCCAGCGGACCTCCGCCAAAAGTCGTCCCATGCTGCCCCGGCGAAATCGCAGTAGCGAATTCTTCCTTCGCGATAAACGCCCCCAACGGCAACCCTGCCGCAATCGGCTTGGCAATCGCCACAATATCCGGCGTCACGCCGAAACTCTGAAACGCAAAAATCGTTCCCGTGCGTCCCAGCCCGCACTGAATCTCGTCAAAGATCAGCGCCACCTCGTGACGATCCGCCAGCGCGCGGCACTCGCGCAGAAACTCCACCGAACATTCATAAATTCCGCCTTCGCCGAAAATCGGCTCCAGCACAATCGCGCAAGTATTGTGATCCACCGCCGCCCGCAACCCCTCGAGATCGTTCTGCTTCACAAACGTCACATCTTCGAGCAGCGGCTCAAATCCCTTACGATGCTTGTCCTGCCCGGTAAGCGACAACGCACCAAACGTCCGCCCGTGATACGACCCATCCAGCGCCACCAGCCGCGACTTCGCCTCGCCGCCCGCGCGATGTCCCGCCAGCCGCGCCAGCTTGATCGAGCCCTCAATCGCCTCAGTCCCCGAGTTCGAAAAGAACGCGCGATTCAACCCGGAAAGCTTGCACAACTTCTCCGCCAGCGGCCCCTGATACTCGTGATAGTAAAGGTTCGACACATGCACAATCTTCGCCGCCTGCTCCCGAATCGCCTTCACAATCCGCGGATGCGCATGCCCCAGCGCATTCACCCCCAGCCCCGAAACAAAATCGAGATACTTCTTCTCGTCAATGTCCCACAAAAACACTCCCTTGCCCCGAGTGAGCACAACTGGATACCGGTTATAAGTCTGCAGCAAATACTGCCGCTCCCGTTCAGCGATTTGTTCAAAGGTATTCATAGGAAGATTCAATTTTACCGGAAGGCGGGGTTCAAAGCAGAGCAGTGCTTTGGATTCTTTGTCACGCCGTGAGCAGTACTAGTAGTGAAATCGCGATTTTGTAACAGCAAACAGGACATCAACGCAGAATCGAAGGCCACTAGGCCAGCTTTGAGGCGACTCCCGCTCGCTTGAGGGCACGCCGGACAAGAAATCCAGTGCCGAATGCTGCTAGCAGTACTCCGAAAAAAGAAGCGCGATCCCTCCACGGAGAACACGCCATCCGAAAACCTCAATCATTCCAAGAAACAAGGCGCTAACAGCTGTTGCGAAGAGATTCGGCCATTTGGCAACTCCTTCACGGTCCCTTATTGCGTCCAGGAAGAGCACGGCTAATCCGAATATCCCGCCAAGCTCCAAAACCTGCATCCATTCCGGTGTTGTGCCCACGACTCCGAACCTCCTAGTGTGACGCTTTCAGACATACTAGACCGTCAGGCGTTTTGAGCCAATCCTGTTCATGACGGAATCGGCCATTGCACCAACTACCCGCCTAGTGCCTGAGTGAGTTAGCCAAAACCTATCCTCAATACAGCCCCGCTTCCCCCTCCGGCCGCGTCTTCCACCGCCGATGCACCCACAGCCACTGCTCGGGATATTTCCGCACATAATCCTCAATCACCTTGGTAAACATCTGCGTGTTGGCGACGATGTCGGCTTCCTGATCGCCTGTGCGAAGTAACTCCAGCGCCGGATCGAAGCGTAGCCGGTACTTGCCCAGCGCCGCGTCCCAAATCGTAAACGTCGGGACCACCGCCGCATCCGTGCGCAAGGCGATGCGCGCCAGCCCACTGGCCGTGCACGCCGGAATGCCGAAGAAGTCCACAAATATTCCCTGCGGCGGAGTCATATTCGTATCCATCAAAATGCCGACGACTTCGCCCGCCTTCATCGCCGCCAGCAGCCCGCGCACAAAATCATCCTTGTCGACGGTTTTATTGCCGTGCATCGTCCGGTAGCGGCGAATCGTCCGGTCCAGATAAGCGTTGTCCATGGGACGCATCACGACATGCATCCAGTGTCCCTGCAGAGAATGCGTGAAGGCCGAAAGCTCCCACCCCCCAAAATGCGCCGTCAGGAACAAGACTCCCTTCTTGCGCGCAAATGCCCGCTCGTAATTTTCCAGCCCGTCGTAGATCACAACCTGTTCGACGTTCTCGAGCGTGTATCCGGGAAAGTGGCACAATTCGGCCAGCTGTCGTCCCAGCGAAGTGAACTCTCCGCGCAAGATGCGCGCCCGTTCCGCTCTGCTCTTCTCCGGGAACGCGAGTTCCAGATTGCGCATGCCGACGCGCCGCAGCCGACCGTGCAGCAGGTAGATAATTTGCGCCAGACCAATGGCGAATCCGCGCGCCAGCGGACGCGGCATGGCACCCAGGATTTTTATGAACGGCCACGCCGCCGCGTATTCAAGTTTCCGCCGCATCAGGGGAAGTGTGTTTGACTGACCGCCGGGTGCCCCATTTCTCGCGCGAGATTTCGTTAAAAAAGCCGCGCGAGAAGTGGGGATTTTTCGACAGAAGTCGAAATCGCCCTCCGGTCGAGCGCAGCTCGCCGGCCCTACTTCGCCGCCTCCTGCGCCCACTTCGCCAGCGAACTCAGAAAGGAATGCGCCGCCGCCGGCGGATCCACTTCGCCAGTCAATGCCGCTTTCGTCGTCATCATGTGCCCGTAGAAATCGCGCGTGCTGTCCTTGTCCTGGGTCATCACAGCTCCGTTGAGGCTCACTCCGGCAAACACTCCGCGGGCGCGCGAATAGGTCAGCACCTGGGCCCGCATCGTCCAGTCCGTATTGCCTTCGGCGTGGCGCCCCACCGGGCCCGCGGCCACCGAGGCATCCGCCCCCAGTGCGAACTTGTCTGCCAGCAGACGCCGCATGCCGTCGTTATTCATGATCAGCATCACCAGGTCAACCGCCTGGCCGCCAATCTGAAATCCGAAGCTGCCACCCTGAATCGTAAAAAATGCAGGCGTACTCCAGCCCTTGGGAGTGCGGCAACTGGCCAGCCCGCGCCCATACTTTGCGCCGACCATGAACCCGCCCTTCAGCATCGACGGCACCACAGCCACGCACTCTGCCTTACCCAGAATTTCCTGCGGAATGCCCGAATCCGGCGCCGCCTGAATCTCATTCAACACTTCCCCCGCCGCCTGCACCCGATCGCTGGCCTTCGATTCTTTGGGCTGAACGTTCTCCTGGGCATCAGCCGCAACAGCGAAAGCGCACAGAGACACGATCAGCGTCACCAAAACAAGCTTTTTCATGCTTCCTCACCACAAAGATTCAAATGGGATTCTAGTGATTGGATTGTAAATGAAGTCGCAGCGCGCGATGGAGTGGCTCTGAGGTGTCGAAACGGGGTCGTAAGCCGCGAAAGGAGCAGAAAAGAAATCAGCGGACAAAAAAATGCGGGGCTAAGAGTAGTGACCCTAATCGCCACTCTCAACCCCGTCTCCCAGGTTCTGTGGTAGGTGAACCGAGTATGCCGCACATACTCGAACCCAACAAGATTACGAAGGTAAGCGCCCCGAAGTAACCGCCGTCCAACTCGGATTCGACACCTGAGTCCGGGTCGCTGTTTGGCTAGAAGCTAGTAGCTAGCAGCTAGAAGCTTCCCTACTTCGCCACCACCAGCGAATGCGTAATCGCATGCACGGACAACGCAATCCGGTTCTGCACGCCCACCTTACGCATCAACTTCGCGACGTGCGCCTTCACCGTACGCTCTTCAATACCCAGTTGCCCACCAATTTCTTTGTTGGAGCGCCCCGCCACTAGCATCTCCAGCACTTCCTTCTCGCGATCGGTAAACGTGACCCGGCCCGCCGGAAAAATCCGTCCCGGCGCCGATGACACCCGCTCGATAAACATCGACAAAACTTTTCGCGGAGCCCACACCGATCCCTGATTCACAATGCGGATCGCCTGCGCAAACTCCGCCGGCGTGGCCGCTTCATCCACATAGCCTTTGGCTCCGGACGCAATCGCCTTCAGAATGGTTTCTTCGTCGATTCCAGAACCGGTCACAATGATGCGCAAATCCGGCCGCGTGGCCTTCAGGCTGGCCATCACGTCAAACAGGTTCTGTCCGTTGCGGTTGCCGAGCAGGATAAGATCAATGCCTTGCAGCGCGCTGATCTCGGGCAGCGACGCGGAGACGAGCTCAAATTCGGGCTCGGAATCGAACAATGCGCGGAACCCAACAAAGCGCAATGGATCACTTTCCACCACCGCGATTTTGATTACTGGTTTTCTGGCTACTGCTGCTTTCATAGTTTTCCCTGTACGGTTAGATTCTTCTACTCAGCATAGTAATAATCGGCCATAAAGCAAAGAGAAGGTGACTGAAGGGAAATTACGGGAGTAACATGGAAAAATCACGCTGGACGCGGCATTGGCACTCGAAGTCTTAACCCGTGCTGAAATGTTTTCGAGAACGCCTCGCCCGCAGGTAACCTAACAACCCGGAGAATCCGTTCGCATGAATCTGAGCAGCGTCACTCGCAACAGCGACTTCAAGAAGAAACTGGCGGCACCGTGCATTCTTCTCAGCGTGCTTCTACTGGCAACAAGCACGCTCCTGGCGCAAGATGCCTCACCCACGCCCGCTCCGGCAACGCAAGGTCCGACCTACCAGCCTAAGTTCCACGGCGACCCCGCCCGCTCTGACTCTGAAGCCGCCGCGCTTGGTTACGTGCGGGTCGTCATACGCGCTCAGTTGTTGTTCAACAAGCACTACGGCCATTACGCCATTTCTCTCACTCAACTGGTTCACACCGGAACCTTCACCCAGCGCATGGTGAATCCCGATCGCGGTGACTACACGGTGGGATTCAAGAGCAAGAAGGACAATTTCGCCCTCACCATGACGCCCAAGGTTCTCGACGCGCAACATCGCTCGTTCTACGCCGAAAACGATGGCAAGATCCGAGCCGACGAAACCAAGCCCGCCGACGCGGACTCACCGGTAGTCGAGACCCACCACTGGTAACTAAGGATTATGACGAGGTAAGAACGCGAAGTGAAAGTTTAGTCGCTGCCCAGCCGATCAGGGATGCTCGTTCTCCGCGACCGTCGGCTGCACCAACTGGAACCCGCGGGATGGACACACATCCGGAAATTCAGCGTACTCGAAAGACTTCCCACCCTTAGGCTTGAACTGCTGCAGCCAGTCGACCACCTTGGCGACCGGACCTGGAAACGGACTCTCACCGTCCCCATTCAACCACTGAAGGCGCCAGACATCCCGCTCAGGCCAAGGCGGATTTCCATCCGCATGCTCCCGCATGGGGCCCGGAATCTCAGCTCCAAAGCTCTCCGCATCCTGACGAATCAACCCACCATGGTTCCCCGACAGAGCCCGGAACTCGGCAGCTTCCAGTAGCTTCGTCAATTGTTGAAGTGTTTCCTTCGGCATTTTTCCGTGCAACCGCTGCATCTGTCCGAGGTAGTCGGTTCGCACTATTCGATAGTCTCCATCGCGGTAGACGGCAACACAGACGTGCCGAACTCCGTCTTCCTGCACCATCCCAGATCGTTCAAACGAAAGTCGCGCGATCAGTTCGGAATCATTCGGCCGATTGCCCTCTTGAGCCCATACACCAACTGAGATCGGGAGAACCGAAACAGCGAGAAGAGTCTTTGCGAGGAAGTGCACAGCAGGACCTCCAGAATTACTCCGCCATTTTAGTACGAAGGAAATCCAGATTGAAAGAGAGTTCGGGAGGTTCGGTTTGGCTAACAGGGCGGTTATTGTTCCTCTTCACTCCCCGGAATCACCACCAACTGCACCGACTTCCGCTCCCCCTCACTCACCCGCAGCGCGCTCCCCTGCTGTTCGTAGTTCTTCAGAAATTCAGGATTGTAATAAGCCTCGCCGTCCACGCTCTCCCAGGCAAACAGCGAGTACTCGCCGGGCGGGATCCCATGCAGCGCGAATCGTCCACTCTGATCGCTGACCGTCTTGCGGAAGCGCTCAATACGCGCACGCAGCCGCACCTCCGGCACCGCCACGATCACCGCATTCGCGACCGGCTCGCCCTTTTGATCCGTGACCATGCCCTCAGCCACTCCGCCGTTCACGCTGGCCACCACGTCGAGCACGATCGCTCCACCGCTCACACTCATCCCGGAATCGTCGACTTCGCGTCCTCCCGCCAGCACCGATTTCAGAAACCAATCGGAACTCCCACCGCCTTCGCTGGCAAGCTGCACGAAATAGTTCCCCGGCGGAACACTCTTCCATTCGAAGCTCCCGTCCGCGGCCACATGAGCCGTATGGGAAAATCCGTCCCCCATGCTGAACCCGCCGAGCGGCTCGTCCTCGCCGTCAACCGAGCGCAGGACGAGAAAAATCTGGCTGAGGTCCACTCGTCCGCCGCCTCGGCTTTCAAGACGCAGCCGCCCATGAATCCATCCCCCCGGCTGCGGCGCCAGCCGCACGTCGTCCACGCTGTTCGCGACCACCTGCAGCGCTTGCCGCGCCATCATCGGCACCGCGGCATTCTCCACCGTGGCCAGAATCGTGTAGGCTCCCGGCGCCACGTCGCGAATCACAAAACTTCCGTCCGCATGCATCTCCGCGCCATTCAGCACCAAATTGAAATCCCGCGACTGCAGCATGATCGCCGCCGAAGCCCGCGGCGGCAAATTCACCACCGACCCGCGAATGCTCAGGCTAGGACTGGGCGTCAACGAAAAATTCGCCGGGAATTCATCGCCCGCGTGCAACTCAACCGGCGCAGCCTGGGCGCGATCTGCAGTATCGGGATAATACGTAGTTTGATAAGAGGTTTGATAAGAAGCTTGAGACGAAGTTTGAGAAGAAGTCTGCAATGGCGTGGCTGCGGTCTGCTCATTTGCCGCAGGCGCCTCCGCCCCTGCGCCCTCGATCAGACTCTTGAAATCCGGCGGCGGACTCACCGACACGTAATAGTTCCCCGCCGCCAACCCCGCCACTCGATATTCGCCCAAGTCGTTGCTGCGCTCCGCCCCTACCTGCTCCCACCGGCTGCGCCCGCCAACAAATGTCTGCCGCAGCACCGCCACCTGCGCGTTCGGCAGAGGATCTCCATCTTCGTCAGTCACGCGTCCCCGCACCACCGCCGCCGCCTGCAACCGAATCCGCAGATCTTTAACTTCCTGCCCCGCAGCCAGCGTCAGCACGCGTCCATCAGCGCGAACCCGGTGCTTGTCAACTTCGAGCAACCCCGTGCGTTCCGCGAAGAGATGGTAACGTCCCGGCAGAATGCCTTCGATGTGAAACCCGCCGTCGGCGCCACTCACCGCCGTGTAGTCTCCGCCTTCCGCCTGATTCTCAGCAATCAGTTCGATCAGCGCTTTCTTCACCGGCTCGCTGCCCGGTTCTTTCGTGACCACTCCCTCAATCACGGCGCGGCTCGCCGCTTTCGCCGACGCACTGTTCGCAATCTGCGCTACGGCGCTCGCGCTGAGCAGCACGATCGTCAGACATGCGATCAGACATGCCAGAAGCAGCGTGACGAAACGTGGATTTTTGCAGTCTGTCGTCATGGGATTCAACTGGAAAGGTCCGGGGAGCAAGCTCCCGAACCGGCCGCGAGGGTCGGCCAGCGATTCAAGCCATTCTACCCCGGTGGAAACCTTCCCCCAAGCCCTTTCGCAGCCTGCGGCGGGTCAGTCTGAGCGTCGGTCAGTTTGACATGGATAACATACCGATGAACCGACCCATGTCATCCTGACAGACACCCATGTCATCCTGAAGGAGCGCGCAAAGCGCTCCTGAGGGACCTTACGAAACGTGTGCAACATTTGTACAGGCGCGAGGACCGCCCGTACGGCAGGAAGCTTGGTGGTCCCGTCCACGGCATCAATACCATCGGCCGAGCGTAAGGTCCCTCGCCCGGCTGTCGCCGACCTCCGGACGACATCCACCTGTCGGGCCTTGACAATCCGAGGCGCCTAACTTATATTTCGATAACTGTCTAATTACACAAGCCTCTAACTATGGCCCCATCCTCCAACCAGGCTTTCAAAGCCATCGCCGATCCCACCCGCCGCGAGATTCTCCGCCTTCTGCGCCGCGGCGAAATGACGGCCGGCGACTTGGCCGAACGCTTCGACATGACCAAGCCCACCATGTCGCACCACTTCTCAGTCTTGAAAGAGGCAGACCTGCTCACCAGCCGCCGCGACGGCCAGCAGATCTGGTACGGGCTGAACACAACGGTCGTGCAGGACCTGATGGCCTGGGCCATGGATCTTATCCACAGCGAAGCCAAGCCTGAAGATGGCCAGCCTAAAGATGGCGACCCTGGGAAGAACCCTGGAAGCGGGCCCTCAACGAAAGAAGACGCAAAATGACTCTCAATCAGAAATACTATGGCGGCGCAGCCGCGGTGATTCTGGCCGTTCTCGCCGGCACCCTCGTGGCCTATCCCTCACTCCCCAGCGTCGTGCCCATCCACTGGGACGCCCATGGACACGCGAACGACTGGGGCCCCAAGTGGTCACTGTTTCTATATGGCCCCGGCCTGATGCTGCTCATCATACTCATGTTTTCAGCACTACCCTGGC
Source organism: uncultured Acidobacteriota bacterium (assembly GCA_963758005.1). GTDB lineage: Bacteria > Acidobacteriota > Terriglobia > Terriglobales > Acidobacteriaceae > Sulfotelmatobacter. The sequence goes on along the minus strand of CAVWTR010000008.1, from coordinate 214,679 downwards.
TTTCGCCGAAGAAGTTCGAGGTTGATTCGTTTCGCGCCACCTACCTTTACATCATGATCATCGTCGTCGCCATGATGGCGTACTGCAACCTGCTGATCCTGCTGTCGGCGCTAGGCTCGCTGGCAGGCATCGTGCTCGACGTCACCCGCGCCGTCGAAGGCGGAGTCTGCCTTCTCGTCGCGCTCATGGGCAATGTGTTGGGCAAAGTACGCCGTAATTTCTTTGTCGGCGTCCGCACTCCGTGGACCATCGCCAACGAGCAGGTCTGGAACGCCACTCATCGCTTCGCCGCCCGCACCTTTTTTGCTGGAGGCCTGCTCGGCCTGCTCGCCGTGATCGCGAAAGCCCCCTTCTGGCTCCCAATCGCCGCGATTCTGATTGCCGCACTCGCTCCTGTCATATACTCTCTCGTGTTCTATAAACAGCTGGAACGACAGGGAGGCCTCTGAAATGGAATTTCGCGGCAGCAATCGAACCCAAGCATGGACTAAATACGCATTCGTAATTCTGCTAATAACTCTCGCAACAGCGTGTGTGAGCCAAGCGCAAGACATTACCGGCGACTGGCAGGGCACCCTCACCAACGATATGGGTGAACTGCGCTTGATCGTGCACGTCACCAAGACAGCCGACGGAACCCTCAAGGCCACCATGGACAGCCCAGACCAAGCTATGGCCGGTGCCCCCCTCGATACCTTCACCTTCGAAGGCGGAAAAGTGCATTTCACCTTGAACGTCGCCAAAGGAATTTTCGACGGCTCGCTCAAAGGCAGCTCTACCATCAGCGGCAACTGGACCCAGGGCCCCAGCCCGAAGATGCCGCTAGTCCTGACCAAAACCACTACACCGCTCAAGCTGCAGCACGACCCGGCTCCGCCCTCCGATATTGACGGCAAGTGGGACGGTATCTACGAGACTCCTGCCGGAGAGAGCGGCCGTATCGGGAAAAATCATGTCACTTTCCATATCAAGAACACCGCGGATGGTCTTACCGCGACCGTCGATCTTGCAGATATGAACATCCAGGGATGGCCCGCCACGGCCGTGACCCGCAAAGGTTCATCGATCAAAATAATCATGAAATCAACCAACTCCGTTTTCTCCGGCAAGGCCAACAAGTCTCTCGATTCGATCAGCGGCGACTGGACCCAGGGCGATGGCCCCAGTCGTTCCCTGGTCCTGAAACATTCGAAGGAAGATTCGCCCGACGCCTCGAAACCAACGCCATAAAACAAAACCAATAGAGATCTCGCGCAAACCGCGAGTGCACAAGTCGGAGGAAACCATGAAGGGATTGATTCTCACGGCCGCGCTGCTATTTTTCCTGGTTTCCATCCCGGCTCAGTCCCAGAATCTGGACTTGGCCGGCGACTGGCAAGGAACTCTCAGCGCCGGTGGCCAGCAACTCCGCCTGGTGCTGCACATCACCAAAGCGCCCGATGCCAGCCTCAAGGCCACGCTCGACAGCATCGACCAGCCCGGAGCCAATGGCATTCCGGTCACCTCCATCTCGCTCAAAGATTCCAAGCTGAGCCTCGAGGTAGCGATGGTCCACGGCACCTATGAAGGCAAAGTCTCCGCCGACGGTAAAACCATCACGGGCACCTGGACCCAAGGCCAGCCCCTACCGCTCGAATTCAAACGCGCGGACGCTCCCGTCCAGCCCGCCAAGCCCTCCGATATTGACGGCGCCTGGCTCGGAACCCTCGACCTCGGCCCCCTTAAGCTGCGTGTCGTATTCCACATCGCCGCCACTCCCGACGGCCTCACCGCCACTCTCGACAGTCCCGACCAGGGCGTGAACGGCACCCCCACCAGTTCAGTCAAGCGCGACGGTTCCTCGCTGAAAATCGAAATCGAAAAAATCAGCGGCACATTCGAGGGCAGGATCGCCGCCGATCCTTCCTCGGGCGATCCGTCCTCGATCGACGGCACCTTCACGCAACTCGGCAGTCCCCATCCGCTCGTCCTCAAGCGCGTGAAGGATTCTGCTGAACTCGAACTCAAGCGCCCGCAGAATCCCATCAAGCCCTATCCGTATCACGACGAAGACGTCTCCTACGAAAACAAAGTCCAGAACGTAACGCTGGCCGCTACCCTGACCATTCCCCAAGGCAAAGGCCCGTTCCCTGCGGTCGTGCTCATCACCGGCTCCGGTCCGCAAGATCGCGACGAGAGCCTTCTCGGCCACAAGCCCTTCTTAGTGTTGTCGGACTATCTCACCCGCCACGGCATCGCCGTCCTGCGCGCCGACGATCGCGGCACCGCCAAGTCCACCGGAGATTTCAAAACTGCTACCACCGCCGACTTCGCCACTGACACCGAAGCCGGCATCGCCTATCTGAAAACGCGCCCCGAAGTTGATCCTCACAAAATCGGCCTGATCGGCCACAGCGAAGGCGGAGTCATCGCCCCCATGATCGCCGCCCGCAACAAAGACGTCGCGTTCATCGTCATGATGGCCGGCACCGGCGTCCCCGGAGACGAAATCATCGTCGCCCAAAGCGAGGCCATCGCCGTCGCCAGCGGCAAGAACCCAGCCGAAGCCGCCAAAAACGCCGCCACCGAGCGCGAGATGATTAAGCTGGTCGAAACCGAAAAAGACGAAACGGTCCTCGAAAAAGAATTAACAGAAAAAATGAAGCAGTCCGGCGACGTTCCCGAAGCCCAGATCGGCCTGCAAATCAAGCAACTCACCTCGCCCTGGTTCCGTTACTTCCTCACCTACGATCCCGCAATCGCGCTCCGCAAAGTAACCTGCCCCGTCCTGGCCCTCAACGGCTCCCTCGACAAACAAGTACTGCCCAGCCAGAACCTGCCGCCCATCCGCAAAGCTCTGGCGGAATCCGGCAACCAGCACGTCGAAGTCGACGAACTCCCCGGTCTGAATCATCTTTTCCAAACCGCGAAAACCGGATCCCCCGCAGAATACTCGCAAATTGAAGAAACAATTTCCCCAGTGGCCCTCGACAAAATGACAACCTGGATACTGAAGCAATAGCAAAGTAGAGTATTCAGATCGGTTAGCCACTCACTCCTAACTTTCTAAGTGCGAAGTTCACATTCTTTCGTTGGAGTTTTCCGGAGGTTCGCTGGCTCCTAGCTTTTCCTCGCTCTCGCTCTCCTTCCGGCGAAGTTCCTCGATCTCCGCGACCTTGGCTCTGCGTAGTTCCCCCAATCTCTTCCGCTCGGCCCACCTGATTCCAAGCCATTTGAGGAATGAGCCTCCGGCCGCCTGACTACTGGCCTTCTCGACTTCCTGCCGGTCGGAGTCTCGCTCACTCTTCAGGGTATTCCATTCCTCTTTCCTGAGAGCGAAACGCATATGCATTTCCTGTATGCGCTCTTCTTCCAGTTGCTCGATGAGTTTTCCGTGCGCAGAGACCACCGTCACCAACGCACCCGTGGACCAAGCAAAAGTAAACAGCCCCGAGATACCCATAATGGGGGCGACGTTCCGCCAATGCGGTCCCAGGTCAACATTTCCGTATCCGAGAGTGGTATAGGCGTTCGCACAGAAGTAGATGGCGTCGCTAAAGCGCGCAATCATCCCCATCCGGATAAGGGCAAACGCCCACACCAGGAACTCCACAATATGCAGGGAAAGCATAAGGAATATGGAGTAACCGAGTGAGACCACCGCCGCGATAAGACGGGGCCGCCCCACACGCAGGCGCCGTTCGCGACGAGTGCGAAACACCAGGACCGCGTGCAGGCCAGCGCCGTGCAGAAGAACCAGAAAAACTAGAATACAAGCGCCGATGCCGAACGCCGCCAGCGGTTTGTATTCATCCGGAATCCTGGCCAGCAGCTCCGACAACTTGGGCATAGGAATTGTCTTGCTCTTTTACCGGCGAGTCTCAACCCGATCAACCCCGATTTCGAACTTTCGCAGTCGGGATTCTGAGGGAGGGCCATTGCAGATTCCACTGTTACTTCTTACGGTGCCTGCCCCGCCATCAAGAAATCTGAAGGCTTGGTCGTGATCAAGCTGACCCTTGACAAATGCCGATCCGCAAACTATCGTAGGCGAACAAAAGGCGAATCTAGAAGGACGAAATGAACCCCCTCCCACTGTTCCCCGGTTTCGACCACCCCGATTCCCCCAAGCCCACTCTCGTCGGCATCGCCCGCCTCGCTTCCTCTGGAGAATCCCTGCGCGAAGGCCATCAAGTCGAATACTTCACTCTGCCCACGAAATCCATCCTGAACCGCTGCGTCAGCAACCGGCAGATGCCTTTCACCTGGACCATCAATCCCTATCGCGGATGCGAGTTCGGCTGCCGCTACTGCTACGCCCGCTACACCCACGAGTTCATGGAAATGCGCGACGGCATGGACTTCGAGCAGAAAATCTACGTAAAGCAGCACGCCGCAGAACTCCTGCGCCACGAACTTCACAAAGTAAAAAATAACGAATCGATTTCTCTCGGCACCGCCACCGATCCCTACCAGCCTGCCGAGCGCCGCTACGAAGTCACTCGCGGAATCCTCGAAGAGTTCACACGCCACCGCGGCCTCGAACTCGGCATCGTCACGAAATCAAATCTGGTCACCCGCGATCTCGATCTGCTCGGCGAAGTCGCCAAACACAACAAGCTGTCGGTGCACATCACGATCACCACGCTCAACACCGACCTCGCCCGCATTCTCGAGCCCCGAGCCCCGCGACCCGACCTGCGCCTGGACGCAGTCCGCGCCATGAGTGCCGCCGGATTGCGCGTGGGATTAAGCTGCTCGCCCGTCGTGCCCGGCATCACCGATTCGCCAGCCGATCTGGAAGCCCTGGTGCAGGCCGCATCCGAGGCCGGAGCCGACTATGTGTTCGCGAACGCGCTCTTCCTGAAACCATGTTCCGCCGCGATATTTCTCCCCTTCCTCGAAACCAACTTCCCGCATCTCGCCGAAAACTATCGCCAACGCTATCAGGATCGCTCGTTTCTGCCAGCGTCCTACGGCAAGCGGCTCAGCCAACTAGTCGCAAAGCTAAAAGAGAAATACAAACTCGGTGGGCGCTACAACAAAGAACGTACGACCTACGCCACGAAGTGGCGCCCGCCAGAATTCGACCAGCAAATGGAGATGTTCTAGCCAATACCACCCCCTTGTCATTCCGACCCCCGAGCGAACGCGAGGGGCGGAGGAACCTGCTTTCGTATCCAGTGATCTCTGCCCGCGAAGGAAACCACCACTCTCTCAGCCCGCATCGCTGGCTGTAGGCTTCGGCCGCCAGTAAAGCAGCAGGCTCAGGTCAGCAGCAGCGTGGTAGACCATCCCTGCCCACAAGCTGCCCGTGACCAGCAGGATCGCCGTAAAGATCAATCCTCCAACGCTCGTCGAGACGAATCCTTTCACGCCCTGATAAAAATGGTGCGTGCCGAACACCAGCGCTGCCGCCAGCGCAGCCCACCCGAAGCCAAGATGCAACGGCGAGGTGTGCAGATAGCGCAACAGGAATCCGCGAAACAGCACCTCTTCACAGAAAGCGGCGGTGAGGCTGAGCAGCGCGAACCAGCGCCGCTCCAAACCGGAAGAGGGCAGAAAGAAACGCAACGCCTCAAGCTGGCGAGGCTCCAGAAAGGCCCGATTCCGATACTTGACGCTCACCTGAATCACAGGCAAGACCAACTGAAGCAGAACGACCAGCGACACCAGGACAACCAACAACCACCAAGCCCAGCCGTGTCGCTCCATCCAAGCCGCGTGAATCCCGATGCCGCGTGTGGTGAGTAGAGCGCCGACTCCGCTGGTCCAGCACGCCACACCCGACGCGATCCAGAGCCACACAGAAGTTTGACGGTAATAGCGGAGACGCAATTGAGGGCTGGGATGGGCCTTGAGAGCACGTGTGTCAAAGTAATCCCAGACAGGTCCGACGACGACTAGGAAAAACGCCAGCACATGCGCGATCAGCAGCGGCGAATTGGCAGGGTGCTCCACGTCTCGCCTCCTTTTGCGGGACGCGCGATTTCCGTCACGCAACACGAAAGCCTCACATCTCACAAAAACCGGGGCACCCAAAATCCTATGAACTCGAATCTTTCTAGTTCAAAAAGTGCTGCCGATACAGCGTGTCCCTTCGCGCCGGACGGAATCCGGCATCGCGAATAATGCGCCGCAATTCTTCTTCGGTCGTGCAGTTGGTCACGCCCGCGGCGCGCACCACGTTCTCTTCCAGCATCACCGATCCCACATCGTTCCCGCCGAATCGCAGGCCCATCTGGCAGACTTTCAATCCCTGGGTTACCCAGCTCGACTGCACGTTGAGGAAGTTCGAAAGATACAGCCGCGAAATGGCCAGCACCTTCAAGTAGTCAACCGCGGTAGCCTCATCCCAGTGGCGGCCGCCGAGTGCCGTATGTTGCGGCTGAAAGCTCCACGGGATAAACGCCGTGAACCCGCCCGTTTCTTCCTGCAACTCGTAAAGCCGCTGAAAATGGTTGACGAGATTCTCGTTGTTCTCGCCCACGCCAAACATCATGGTCGCAGTCGTCCGCATCCCGATCTGATGCGCGGTGCGATGCACGTTGAGCCAGTCGTCGGTCAGGCATTTCAGCCGGGCAATCTTGTAGCGGACCTCATCGTCCAGCACTTCCGCGCCGCCGCCCGGAATCGAATCGAGCCCCGCATCGCGCAGCCGCAGAATCGTGTCGCGAATCGAGAGCGCGCTGTACTCCGCAATCGCAATAATCTCCGACGCCGAATAGCAATGCAGATGTACTTGCGGAAACCGTTCCTTGATCCCGCGCAGCATCCGCTCATGCCAGTCAATCTTCAAATCCGGATGCAGCCCGCCCTGCATCAGCACGCCCGTACCGCCCAGTTCGACGGTCTCGCGAATCTTCTCGTAAATCGTGTCGAACTCGAGAATGTACCCTTCCTTCGCCGCCGGCCCCTTCAGCGGCCTGTAGAACGCGCAAAATGTGCAGTACTCGGTGCAGAAGTTGGTGTAGTTAATATTGCGGTCGATGATGTAAGTAACCGTGCCCTCGGGATGCATCCGGCGGCGCACCGCGTCCGCCTCCATCCCAATGCCGATCAGGTCATCGGAGTTAAACATCTCCAGCGCTTGCTGTTTGGTCAGGGACATAGTGGGATCAATAATCCTGTTTTAATTGTAACGAAAGCTGCATAAAAAATTCCTGGCGAGCGGTCCTGATCGGCGCTTTTCTGGCGAGTCCGTTTTGGAAAAATCGCAGGTCTCCGGGGGGTTTAGAAGTCAAAATCTCGAATCTGTGCGATGTGCCGTTCTTTTTACGGGTCGCGCCGGAAATCATAAAAGACACGAATGAGGTTGCCATCAAGATCGGCGGCCGTAAACTCGCGCAGCTTCCACGCTTTGTCCTCAGGCTCGGAAACGATCTTCGCTTGCGCGGCCTTCCACTGTGCGAAGAGTTCGTCCACCTCAGCCTTGCTATTGAGATTGAGCCAGAAAAGGATCGGGCCCAAGTTTCCGTAGGACTCTCGGAAGGGGCGATTGGTGATAAACAGTCTGCAATTTCCCTCTTGAAATGCCTGCAATGCCGCCTGCGTCGTCCCCCCAATCGAGGGTGAAGCCTAGCGTGTTGACGTAGTAGGCTGCGGCTTTGTCGACGTTAGCCGCGGGGATCTCCGGAACTGGAGCAGGGAACGTCATGGGGTTTGGTGGCTCATCGTAGCACGAGCACGCGGCTTGGACGGCCCAGCAATGTGAGGAGTTGAGTTCAGGCATAACTTTCCTTTGATCAATGGGTGCCCCACTGGCGAGGAATCCTCTGCTATCATGCCGGCCAATTAAGAACTTCCTTTCTCAGGAGAACCCCGAATGTCGGCCACTCGACGAGACGTGCTTTTCCTACTCTCAGGACTTGTTTCGAGCGCGGTTGCATTAGAAGCGCTGCCGAGCCAGGGGTTGCCGAATCAGGGGTTGCCGAATCAGGGTTTGCCGAAGCAGAACAATTCCCTTCCCTCGGCTACCTACCCGTTCAGCGAACTGCCGGTGAATAATGCAAACGGCGCGGAGATCCGACCGGTTCTGAAAGGCAAACTGGCCACAGCCGAGTCGCTGGAAGTGCACGAAACCACATTACCGCCGGGCGCGATGCCGCATCCCGCGCATCACCACCTGCACAGCGAAATGTGGCTCATTCGGGAGGGCACGGTACAGCTCACGATCAACGGCACCAGTCATGTCATGGGGCCGGGCTCGGTAGGATTCGTTCATTCCAACGACGAGCACGGCATTAAGAACGTCGGCGCGACACCGGCCACTTATTTCGTCGTGGCGGTGGGACCGGGCGCGGACGCGCAATAGTCCGCCTTGTCCGAATGTCTCCTCATAATGCACTTGACGGCATAGGCATCCTGAGGCATACTGGAGAAGTGCTTTGGGCCGTTGAAATCGGCGATGAGTTTGAACCCGAATTCGACGAATTGCACGATAACGTACAGACTGAAATTCTCGCTCTCTCCCGCCTTTTGCAGCAGTTCGGGCCGCAATTGGGCAGGCCGCGCGTTGACACCCTCAACGGATCCCGCCACGCGAACATGAAGGAGCTTCGCTTCAGCGCAAATGATGGCGAATGGCGGGTAGCTTTCGCGTTCGACCCAAAACGCAAGGCTATCCTGCTCGTAGCCGGAGACAAGTCCGGCGGCAGCGAGAAGAAGTTTTATAAGCAACTCATCGCGAAAGCGGATAAGCGTTTTGATGCACATCTAAGCCGACTGAAGCAACGGGAAAGAGAGTAGGCCATGCCCAGAAATGTGAATGACGTAATCCGTAAACTTACTCCCGCACAACGCAAGAAGGTCGAAACTCGCGCCGCTCAACTTGTCGCGGAAGAAATGTCGCTTCGGCAAGTGCGGCAGGCCTGCCGCCTCACACAGCAAAAAGTTGCAAAGTCGCTGCGCATCGGTCAAGAGGGTGTCTCCAAGCTTGAGCGGCGCAGTGACCTGCTGATCTCCACTCTGCGAGACTATATTCGGGCCGTGGGCGGACAGCTATCTCTGGTCGTCGAGTTTCCAAATCGCGCCCCGATCGTTCTGTCGGGAATCACCGAGTTTTCGCGAGACCCCGATTCCGATCGCCGGACGTGAAACTGCTATTCGAAAAGCAATTTCCTGGTCACAACGGTAAACCGTGTCTTCAACTGGGAGAAAGTCGGTCGGTCGGCGGGGGAAAATGAAAGTGTTGCGCAAAATCGCATGGTTTTTGCCCGTCGCATGTCTCGTCCTGATCGGTGCGATGACCTTCAGTTGCGGCAGTTCCTCCATTACGGTCAACCCGTCCTGCACCGGCGGTCCTTACACGGTTGTCGGGAACTGGCAGATGACCGTCACTCCCACCGGCGTCAATCCTGCCACCGGATACGGCGCGGTCGATTCGGCTGGTCTCGCCCTTTTCTTTGACACTTCCACATCCACCGGATCGGGAGAAACCCTGGAACTCCCCACCCTCACCGGCGCATGCTACTTTTCCGGAAACATCATCTCCTATCCCGCACCGTCGAGCACACCGACGACGGCGACGGCCATCACCGATTCCCTGCAAGGCAATGTGGCCTCCGGCAAGATCACCGGCATTTTTAGCGGAGTATCTGCTGGCACTGTTTCCGCCGTACCTTTTTCGCCGCTGAGCGGCGCCCCCACCGCTCTTTCCGGCGCGCGCACGGGCGGGATCGAAGGCCTGACCGACATCCTCTCTCTCACGTTTTCACCCACCACCGGCAGCAGCATGACCTTCACCGGCACCGACACTTCAAATTGCACCATCTCCGGAACCTTCACCCAGGTCGGAACCAGCAACGTTTTCGATGTCTCCTACACCGTCGCCGGAGCCTCACCCTGCGTGGCCGCCACGTCGACCGGCATCGGCTTTGAGAGCAACACGGATTATTTCTCTCTGAACAACAGCGCGCCCGGCACCTACCTCTACGCCGACCTACTGGAATCCACCGGCGCCTTCGTCCTCGAAGCCTTCCAACCGACAAACTGATGAGACACAAAAGAAGCGGGTGCCCCTCGATAAGAGCGAAGGCGGTGTCAAGGACAAAGATATCCTGTCGGTGTTTTTGGCACCGCTTTTTTGCCAGAGAGGTTGAGGACCAAGACTCTGGAAATCTCACGCTGAATCACCCATCGGTGGCGGATCTTCTCCCGAAGATCGTTCCACCAACCATCGATTCGGCCTAAACCGCGACCATGATTCTTCTATGCGAACATCCCGTCTCTACGGGATGCGAGAGCGCCCAATCAATTCTGCGGTCTAGCTTGCGCCGACCAGGGGCACCCGCGGGCTGCTCTCGATGCGAACGATCTCTGGATACGGTCTATCGGTGCGTAGCATCCAGTAGAGTCGTACGGCTAACCTGCGCGCCGCCGCCACCTTGGCCACGCCTTTCGGCTTCTGGTGACAGCGATGCAAATACTGCTTACGAAACTCGGGATCGAAGCGCACCGCAATCTGCGCTGCTTCCACCAACAACGAGCGCAGCATGCGGTTGCCTTGCTTGCTGATCGCTCCCAGCTTCTGCCTCCCCCCCGAACTTTCCTCGCGCGGAATCAGTCCCAGATAACTGGCCACCTGCTTGCCCCGGGGAAAGCGGCTCACGTCGCCGATGGTCAGCACATACGCCAGCGCCGTGTTCGGTCCCACTCCCGGCTGCGTCATCAGCAACTTCGCCTGCGGATTCTCTTCCGCCGCCCGTTGCACCGCATCGTCGAGTTTTCCGATCTGCTGGTTTAACATCGCCAGCAGTCCCAGCAAATCTTCCCGCCGGCACGCCGCCCATGGTTTTAACGGCAGCTCGCGCAGCATCTTCTGTCCCGCCTGGCTCCACAGCGTCCGTTTCTTCTGCACTCCCTTATTCAGAGAAAGGTGTTGCAGTTCGTTTTTCACCCGGCTGCGAATCTCCACCAGCTTGTGCCGATGCAGCACCAGTTGCCGCAGGTCCCGCTGCTCCCGGTCCGGAGTCCATAGCCGCGGAAACCGCCCCTGCACCACCAACTGCAGAATGTGCGCCGCGTCTCGCTTATCCGTCTTCTGTTTGCGCACGTAACTGGCTCGGATCTGCGCCGCATCCCCGATCCAGATCTCGTGCCCCAGATCTTCCACCCACTCGATGAACCACTGACTGTTACCCGTGGCCTCCATGCCAATCAGCACTGGCTCCGCCAGTTGCTGATAAAACATCTTGGCCTCGCCCGTTGCATGCACCAGCTTCCGCTCGCCACACTCCCCAGTCCCCGTGTCCAGCCAACTCACTTGCTGCCAGCTGGGATGGAAATCACATCCTATAATCATCATCTGCGAAGGCTCCTTTCTTCCCAGCGTCTTTGTCCTCAAACCAAGACTACCGGGTCAATCGAGCCTTCGCTCTTATCCAATCAATCCTAGCCGCGTTCTTTGCGGCTAGGGTGGGACACGATGGTGCCGAAAGCGAAAGCCTTAGAAGAAGGAATGTATTCCCCAACCGTTTGACACCGTATCCCGGCTTACCTAGACTGCCTGTGTACCGCTTGCGAGTTTGTCGGAATAGGTTTGTCGAAGCGAGGGACGATCCATGGGCTGGCTGCAAAACAAGTTCGAAAAGAATTTCATGATCAGCACGGTTGATTATGTTTTCAACTGGGCGCGCAAGTCGGCCGTCTGGCCGATGACGTTTGGTCTGGCCTGCTGCGCCATTGAGATGATCGCCTCGTCCACCTCGCGCTTCGACATCGCACGCTTCGGCTCGGAAGTGTTCCGTCCCAGCCCGCGCCAGAGCGACCTGATGATCGTCGCCGGCACGGTAACGCTGAAAATGGCGCCGGTAGTGAAGCGCATCTACGATCAGATGCCCGATCCGAAGTGGGTGATCTCGATGGGCGCCTGCTCGTCGGTGGGCGGCCCGTTCAATACGTACGCAGTGTTGCAGGGCGTCGATAAAATCGTCCCAACAGATGTCTACGTTACCGGATGCCCGCCGCGTCCGGAAAATCTTTTCTACGCGCTGCTCAAGCTGCAAGACAAAATCGACACCATGACGCTGGCCAGGAAGCCGACCGCAGTCCGGCTCGATCCGAATATGGTGGAGAATTTCAAGCGTCAGGTCATGATCGCGCAAACTTTGCAGCCCAAATAAACTCACGTAGGGACGGGCGCCCTCGCCCGTCCGGCCGAGCCAAGCTCGGCTTCTCGCCACGAGCAGGAAGCCATGACCTTCACCAAACTCACCACCGAATCCGAACTCCCCGCTGCCGACGAAGCCAAAGAATTCTCCTGTGGCGAAAAGATGATCTGCGTCGCCAACGTGAACGGCGACTACAGCGCCATGGACAACGTCTGCCTGCACCTCGGCGGCCCACTCGGCGAAGGCTCTATCGAGAACGGCAAGGTAGTCTGCCCCTGGCATGGCTGGCAGTACGACCCGAAGACGGGCGCGGTCGAGGATCATCCCGGTCTGAAGGTGAAGACCTACCCCATCAAGATCGAGAACGGCGAAGTGTTTATCGACCTGGGATAGCGAGCAGACGGAGACGTATCCAAACGCAACAAACGTCATTAGCCCGGTCACGCACTTCCTCAGCGGATGGGTGCTTGCCAACTGCGCGAAGTTGGATCGAAAGGATCGTGCTCTCGTAACCCTGGCGTGCGTTATCCCCGACATCGACGGCCTGGGCATCATTCCCGAGATCCTGACCCGCAACTCGGCGCATCCTCTGCTGTGGTTCTCGCTCTACCACCACTCGCTGCACAATTTGGCGTTCGCTCTGGTCGTCGCCGCCGTTGCATTTGCGATTGCCACGCGGAAATGGGCAACGGGACTGCTCGCTCTCCTGAGTTTCCACTTGCACTTGTTCGAAGACTTGCTCGGTTCGCGTGGACCGGACGGTGATCAGTGGCCGATCCCGTACCTGACACCGTTCTCGTCGGCCTTGCAATTGACTTGGAACGGGCAGTGGGGCCTGAACGCATGGCCCAATGTCGTCCTCACGGTCATTCTGTTGCTAGTCACTTTCTGGTTGGCGTGGAAGAGAGGATTTTCACCGCTGGAAATGGTCTCCGCCAAAGCAGACGCCGCACTCGTAAGAGCGCTCCGAAGGCGCTTTCCGCGAGGCAATGAAGCGGCCTAGCTCTCGTGAACAAATTGAGCCGCCGACCTAACCCAGTATCCGCAGAAATTTCCCCGGCTGATTGTCGTAACCCGGAAACACATCCGCCAGATTCTTGTTGCCCATGTGGCGCGCGACCGCTTCTCCAATCACCTGCCGGAAGTCGGTAGTCAGCGCCAGGTCGCGGCCTTCGTAGAGTTGCGACTGATCCAGCCCCGGCCAGCGGCCGTAGACCTTGCCGCCTTTCACCGGACCGCCCAGCACGAACATCACGTTGGCGTGGCCGTGGTCGGTGCCGCGGTTGCCATTCTCGCGGGCGGTGCGCCCGAACTCCGACATCGTAACCACCACCGTGTCTTCGCCCAGATCGCCGAGATCAGTCCAAAACGCGGCGAGCGCTTGCGAAAAATCGCTCAGGACGTTCGCCAGTTGCCCCTCCGTCGATCCTTCGTTGACGTGGTTATCCCAGCCGCCGATATCAGCGAACGCCACTTGGACGCCGAGATTCGCTTTGATCAGTTGCGCCAGTTGCCGCAGGCTGTCGCCGAAGCGACCTTTGGGATAGTTGGCGCCCGGAGCAGCCGCATATCTTCCAGGGTCGGCGGTCTTCAGCATCTTCACCGCGTCGAAGGTTTCGGCGCCCGTGCCGTGCAGCATGCTGTCAGATGAGTGATCGTACATCGCCTCAAACGCAGTCGCAGCCGGCGAAGCCTTGGGATTTTTCCCGCCCACCGAAAAATCATTGATGTTATTCATGGCAACCGCCGGCTCGGAGCCGCTGAGAATGCGCGGCAGGGACTGGCCCAGCGCAATCGCGCGAAACGGAGAATTCTGAGGCACCGCCGGCATCGTCGCGGACACATTCGCGGATATATTCGCTGGCATGCCCGCTGGCATATTATGCAGCGAGCGATTGAGCCATCCATCTTCCGTAATCTTCACGCCCGGCGTGCCAGTCTCCATAAAATCCTGCGCGTCGAAGTGCGAACGCGACGTGTCAGGCGATCCCGCCGCGTGCACAATGGCGAGATGTCCCTGCTGCCACAACGGCTGAAAAGCGGCCAGCGATGGATGCAGGCCGAACCGGCCGTCCAGCTGCAGGACCGATTTTCGCGGAATGTTGATGCTGGGCCGCATCGCGTAGTATTGCGGTTCAGCGTACGGCACAACAATGTTCAGCCCATCGGCAGCGCCCCGCTGAAAAATGACGACCAGTCGCTTGGTGCTCCCGCCCGCGTCAACCGCGCCAAAAGCCGCGCGCGTAAGGAAGCTCGGCACCGCCGCCGTCCCAACGACGGCAAGCGCGCTGTTGCGAAGAAAGATGCGACGCGTGATGGACATGGGGAACAGCTCCTGGCTCTTAGCTCTTAGCCTTTGGCTCTTGGCCTTTGGCTCTTGGATTCGATCCCAGCCCCGCAAATCTTTTTCGAGTGGCGGCGGCCGTGAGATTCAAGCCAAAAGCTAAGAGCCAATAGCCAAAAGCGATCTATCTCCTCTGAAACTCCGGCGAGCCTAGCAGCAGGCCCGCAATCGTACTCGCATCCGGCGGACGAGCCGCATCGGCCGGCTTACGCTGCGGACTCTTCTTATCTTTATCCCGATCCTGCGGGCTCTTACCCGGCGGACTCGCCGCGGCATTTTTCGCCGGGGCCTGAATCTGTGGTCCTTGAACTTGCCCCGCCGTGATCTGAGCCATGATCGAGTCGTGCGTCTGCGTCGATAAGTCTCCCGCCAGCAATGTCGTTTCGAGAGCGGCCAGCGCAACGGTTGCGTCGGCCGGCGGAGGCGGTCCGCCCGCCAACTGAACCGAGTCGACCTTCACGCCGCGAACTTTCCCGCCGGTCAGCCCCAGCGCAAAATTCATGCGGTTCAGCAACGCCGACGAACTCACCCAGGTCTCGGCCTTCATGGAATATCCAGTAGGAGGCTGTGCTCCGTAGAGAGGCATCCCCATGTTGGCGATCTGCCGCGCCAGCGGCATAGCATCGTCCACATCAGCGCCCGTAGCACGCACGGCTGAGGCCACGAACTCGAGCGGCGTTTTCACTTTGGCGCGATATGTATCGGCGGCCCAGAATTCCGGCGACTTGAAAAGCGCGCTCAGAACTTCGCGGATGTCGCCTTTCTTTTTCTGAAAAGTTTTTGCCATGCGATCAACCAACGCGGGTGGCGGATCATCCGCCACAAAGCGCTGCGCCAGCTTCAACGAAATAAAGTGCGCGGTCTGCGGGCTGGTCGCCAGCAGATGCAGCACTTCTTTGCCTTCGTCTTCGCCCTTCGGCTTGATCTTGTGCCCCAGAACAAACTTCGGTCCGGGCTCATGCATCCGCGGATCGTACTTGAACCCCAAACCCTCATAAGGCTTTTCGATGGTCCATCCAGTAAATACTTTGGCGACTTCTGTGACGTCGCGCTGTGTGTATCCGCCATTCACGCTGAGCGTGTGCAGTTCAAGCAACTCGCGGCCGTAGTTTTCATTTAAGCCGTTGTTCTGTTTGCGCTTCACATACGGACTTCCCGGCGGATAGTGCGGCCTATACGGCGATGGATGCTTCGGAATCCCCAGCCCCTGCAGAGAATTCGGCCCCTCGCTCATCCAGTTGTCCAGGTAGAACAACATGGCCGGACTTTTCGCAGTCGCCAGCAGCAAGTCCTCAAATTTTCCGAGAGCGTGCGGGCGGATCACGTCCTGCTCGTAGTTGGTAAGCAGCACGCGTTCCGGACCTTTGCCGGCGAATACGTTGAAGTGATTGAACCAGAAATCGGTCATCACCTGTTCGAGTTGGCGATCGCTGTAGATGGCGCGGAGCAGCTTGGCCTGCACCAGTTCTTCCTCGACCACGCCCTGCGGATTGGCCATGGCCAGAAGCGTTTCTTTCTGCTTTGGTTCCATGCCCGCGAGAAAATCTTGCCCTTTCCCGCCGTGCAGCCCTGGAGCAAACGTCATCCGTTCGTCGACCGACATCGCCATGACTTTTTTGTAGCGCTGATCCGGGGAGAGATCCATGAGTCCCTGAATTTTAAAATCCGCGGAGAGACGTTCTTCGCGGCGATGGACCTGGGCATCCTCCCCCGACGTCGGCTTCGCACCCGCAGGCGGCGCCATCGACATCTCACCGCCGGACGCGCCATCGGTCGAGTTCATCGTGCTCATGCCCGGGGAGTTCATGCCCTTCGACGGCATGGACTTTCCGTCCCCCGCCGCTGCGATGGCGTCCGCAGCGATCGCCGCAGCAAGTTCCGCCTCACTCTTCGCAGAATCGCCAGTAGCGGGTCCGGCGGATGCAGTTGGAGATGCCGACGCAGGTGAAGATGCCGGCGTGGAAGCCGCTGCAAGAGGGAGCGCAGCCGCTTCCTCTTTTTTCTCCTTCTTTTCCTCCAGGCGCGCAATCTGCACCTCGAACACGGCGCGCCGCGCGGGATCGGAAGGCATGGGCTTCTTGCCGTCCATGACCTGCTTGATCATCTGGTTGTCGGGGAACTCTTCAACAATTTCCTTCGAACTCATACGCAGCGTGCGAAACGGCGCCAGGCGCGCGTCCATTGCATCATCAGGAATTTTTTCCGGATGCAACTGCAGATCGATCCAGCGATCGACTCCCATCGCGATGACTTGGTCGACGTCTCCAGGCCGCGGGCCAAACGCCAGACGATTAAGCGCCTGCATCGCCCGCTTCTGTTCACTCAGAGCGGAATCGACAGCCTTGTCTTTATCCCTATCTTTTTTCTTGGCGAGCAGTTGCGGAACCGCGCCGACCGATAGGAGCAAAGCAAGGCTCAAACCCGACAGAAGCAAGGCGGACTTGCGGAGGGTGGATGGCATGCGGACGGCTCCCTCACAGTATGAACCCAAATGGGCGAAAAAGTTGCTGGCGCACTTGATTCCTGCAGGACTGGCAAGTGATTGTAGGACAGGGGTTTGGGACGCTTGAGGTTACTCTTGGTTCGTCAGTTCAGCACCACCTCGTCTTGCCCCTGCGCGCAGCATCAAAACGGTCACCGCAAATAGTCCCGCCGGCAGCCAGATCCAGAGAAGTTCACTCTTGAGGACGAGATATCCCTGCCGACTGAAAAAGCGTCCAACAGCGATTGGGGAAACGCGAATGGGCCTCCATGGCAAGAAATAACGGCCATTATCAAAAGGCGAGAAAAATGCAACTCCGAGACCACCGTTTGTCATAGCATCGAGCACGCCGTGGCTTGCAGTTGCCAAGAACAAATACGCGCTCAGGGAAAATTGGCTAAGGCCAGGCACGCCCCGGGGAAAGCAGAGAAACATGACTACAGCAGTGAGGAAAGCGGCGAAGATGATGGAATGTGTGAACCCTCGATGTCCCCAAAAGTCGCCGTATCGGATCCCGAAGCGAAATCCTACGACATCAATGTCAGGAATAACGGAACACACCACGCCCGCCACCCAAACGCGTTTCGGCACGCAAGGCCGGTAGAAGCAGGTTCCAAGACTGAGCGCAGCCACCGCATGTGAGAACGCTGATGCCACGGCAGAGACTCCTTTGTTGCCTGCACGCCACCGTTGCACCCGTAACGGCCCCATCAGACATTTACGAGACGCGGTTTATTGGCCGAGCTCTTTCGTCAGATAAGCTCTCCCGCGCGAGACTTTGTGCTGCAGCGTGGCGGCGAGTTGGTCGATGTCCGCGGCCGCGATGTTCACCGGCATCCCCTGCAGCACCGCAGTCCGGTTGCTGCCCACCGCGTCGCGGCGCACTTGAATCAGCAGACCCTGCACCACGTTCGGATCGTATTTGTCCGGCGCCATTCGCACCAGATCGCTCAGCGCGCTGCCCACCGAAAGCGGAGCACGATACGGACGCGCGCTCGTCATCGCATCGAAGGAATCAGCCAGGCCGACAATGCGCACCGCCATCGGCAATTCATCTTGACCAAGCTTGTCCGGATAGCCGGAGCCATCGCTGCGCTCGTGGTGCCAGCGCACCGTCTCAGGAATCTTGGGCCAAGGAAACGTAACGCTGCTCACGATCTGGTGGCCCACGGTGGTGTGGTCCGCCATCTCGCGAATCTCGTCGGGATCGAGCGCCGCGGGCTTATAGAAAAGACGGCGATCGACGGCGACTTTTCCAATGTCATGCAAGTAGCCCGCGCTGCGCAGCGCTGCGATTTCACTGGACTCCATACCCATGGCCTCGCCGATGGCCGCCGCGTAGCGCCCCACGCGCAACGAGTGCCCGTGAATATTCACGTGCTTCACGTCGATCGCAGTGGCGAAGGCTTCGAGCGCGTTGTCGTAGAAACCGTGCAGCGAAGCCATCAGCCGCAGATTTTCCGAAACCCGCTGTGCGATGCTTTGCGTCAGCGCATGATTCTGTACCGCCAGCGCGATATAGCTGCACAACAGATCCAGCGCGTCCAGTTCGCTGTCTTCATAAAGCGCGTCGCCGGGACGGCGCCCCAGAGCGACCACTCCGGCCAGACGTCCTCCCGCTTTCAGCGGAGCCAGGCACTTGAAAAGTTCGGGCGCGACATTTCCGTTGGAACTCAGAAACACCGAATAGGTCGACGAGTTGAGAACAATGGGACCGCGCGCCGCGGTCAATGCATGCACATGTTTCGGAAGGAGAGGAATGAAGGCCGGGTCCGGCATCAGCGCGAACCCCTGCGCCGACGCGGAAGTCAGCATGGCGGGCTTGTCATTGAACAGCAGGAGCGCACCTTCGCGCGCGCCCGCCGCTTCCATGATGGCCGACAGCATCAGCCGCGAAGTTTCCGAGAAGTCGCGCTCCGCCGTCAGCGCGGGCCCGAGCTCGGAAAGCGCCTCAACCGTATGCAACAGCCGCCGCAAATTTTGGGTCTGTATCGCCACCGACGAAGTGGGAGCCAGATCGCAGAGCAAGACGAGAGTATCACGCGGGAAATCCTCAATGCGATAGCAACGTTGTTGGTTAGTTTGATGCGATAGTGACTAGAAGTCAAACCCAGGTGACGATCCTGATTCCGCCACTGGCGGGCCATTGCGGATGAATCGGCGTTGCTTTTACAGTGTGAAGGTTAAGCTCAGAGAACAGCAGATCACACAGGTTTTGGATTCCTCTGTGTCCTCCGCGCCCTCTGTGGTTTCGAGATTCGCGCCGTTAGGATTTGTCCCGTCCTCTCGAACAATCAGGCTCTAAAAGTACTCGCGCAGCTCCGCGAATCGCCCCACGATAAGCAATTTCTGTCCCGCCGGCGCGGGATTGACTTCCTCGTGCTCCAGAATCCACGTGTCGCCGTGCGGCACAAAGACCGCATGTAGTCCGGCGGCGAGGGCGGGATTGATGTCAGACTTGGGGCTGTTACCAACCATCCACGTCACATCCTTCGCGAGCGAATATTTCTCGACCACGCGGGCGTAGGCCGCCGCATTCTTCTCAGCCACAATTTCAACTGCCGCGAAATATTCCTTCAGCCCGGAACGTTCGACTTTCCCCGACTGCTCCGCGATCGCGCCCTTGGTCATCAGAATCAGGCGATGGCGCTGGGACTGCGATAAATACTGCAAGGTCTCCGGCACCTCCGGCAGCAACTCGACCGGATGATCGGAGATGCTATGCGCAAAGCTCTGAATCTGCGCATGCAACTCAGGTGTGACCGGCTGGATGCTCAAGCGCTCGAACGTGCAGACCAGCGCATGCGCGAAACTGTGCAGCCCGTAGCCGTGAGTCACGATGCATTCGCGCTCCACGTCATTGAGCACTCCACGGACCTGCTCGGGCGAAAACTCGTGATGATTCAGAAACGAAATAAAGCGCGCAATCGCCCGCTCGAAATAAACGTTGTTCTCCCACAGCGTATCGTCGGCGTCGATGAGGAGGGTTTGGGGGGGCAAAGATTTTGCCTCTCGGCTTTTGGCTCTTGGCTTTTGGCTCAAGGCACGGCATGACGCGCCGGAATGCACTGACGGTTGCCAATCCTCATGAGGTTCCAGCTAAAACACGCGGAACCATAAGAGCGGAGGGTTCAAGCCAAGAGCTAAAAGCCAATCGCGCCCTATCACACCCAATCCACTTTCGCTTCCGGCCCAATAATCCCAGCCTTATGCCCCATGTCGAGCAACCGGCGGACCGCTTCCCTGCCGTCCTCGCCGTAGTCGAGGGTACGTTCATTTACATACATGCCGATGAACTTGTCGGCCGACGACGTATCAAGATCGCGGGCGAACTGCATTGCATACGACAACGCTTCTTCGCGGTGGTCGAGCCCGTACTGAATGCTCTCGCGCAACGCCGCCGTAACCAGCGGCATCAACTCCGGGCCCAGGGCCCGCCGGATCGCATTGCCTCCCAGCGGCAACGGCAGGCCCGTCACCTTCTGCCACCACTTGCCGAGATCGACGACCCGATGCAGGCCCGACTTGTCATACGTCAACTGGCCTTCGTGAATAATCAGTCCGGCCTCATACTTTCCTTCGAGCACCTGCGGGATGATCTGGTCGAACGGAACAACTTCCGTTTCCACTCCAGGAGCAAACAGATGCAGCGCCAGATAAGCCGTAGTCAGCGTACCCGGAACCGCGATGCGCTTGGTCTTAACTTCGCTCGCCGTGAACGGTCGCGGCGAAACGATCATCGGCCCGTAGCCCTCGCCCACGCTGCCGCCGCACGACATCAGCGCATATTTATCCTGCACGTAAGGGTAAGCGTGAAACGAAATCGCGCTGACGTCGTACACGCCTTCGCGCGCCTTCTGGTTAAGCGTCTCAATGTCGCAAAGCGTGTGAGTAAACTTGAGGCCCGGTGTGCGCACCTTATTCGTAGCCAGGCCGTAAAACATGAAGGCGTCGTCGGAATCCGGGCTGTGCGCCACGGTAATCTCGCGCACCTGTCCGGATGCACTGCTGCCCGGTACTTTCGCGGTTTCAGATACTGCTGTCATCGTGTGAACTCCAGGGAAATCTACTGCGGGACTGTTGTCTCTATCGCGTCGACGATTGCCACTTCACTGCTTCGCCGTGTGACCGCGCCAGCGACTGGCAATGCCCGCGGCCAACATCACCTTGATCACTTCCGCGGCCAGGAACCAGTACAGGCCGAGATAAGCAGCCTTGGCCAGCGAATGCGTGAAGATATAAAGCCAGGTCAACCCTCCGGCAAATAACAATATTTCCGCCAGGAGTCCCGCAACAGCCGCCCGCAGAAAACTTTTCGTCCCGCGCTCAAACACATAGCCCGCAAGGAAAGCGACGAGCGGATACGCCATCAGAAATCCGCCCGTCGGCCCAAAAATATGCGCGATACCGACCAGACCTGTGGGACTCTGGCTGAACACCGGCAGCCCCACCGCGCCTTCAGCCAAATACAGCGCCAGGGCCGCAAACCCGCGACGGCTGCCCAGCATCAGCCCAACCAGCAGCACGCCAAGATTCTGCACCGTCAGCGGAACCGGCGTGAGCGGCATGAGTGGAATCGTAATACGCGCGCACAACGCCACCACCAGGCTCGCGCCCACCACCAGCGCCACCTGCCGTGAAGCCTCGAGGGCCCGATCCTGCGGAGAACTCAGAGTGTGAACTGCCGGCCTTGCCATAGGTCGATCTCCAAATTTTAGCTTCTATATTTCACTCAACGTTCGATGTGGTCCGTCGGGCGCTCGTGTCCTGCTTCACTGAGCTGCCCATCGTGCGCCGCATGCGCCTTCTGCAGATGCCGCCGCAGATGCACATACAGGGCGATGGCCACGCACACTACGACCAGTGTGCTCACCCCCAGGATCAGAAACCACCAGATCATCCGCACAGCCGACTAGGATAACAGAAGAGAAGCTTCCAGCTTCCGGCTAAAACAACGCGGAAACCGGGATATCCTGGAGTTCGACGCCTTTGCTCGGAGCCAGCAGCTAGGAGCTTTTCTTGCGCTTCTCGCGCATCGCTTCCACTCGCTTCAGTGTAAGCTTCAGCCGCTCCCGGCCAAACTTGGATTTCGTGATTACCTTCTCGATGTTCGCGAACATGTGCGGGTCGCCCATTTTCTCCCGAAGCTCCTTAAGAAATGGATGCACCTTGGCATAGAGCAAAAACATTTCCCCGCTCACCGCTGGCTGGATGAACAGTTCTTCATTCAACGCTCCCTGCAGGACGAAGGCCGCAGCCATACTCCAATAGCCCCCCACTTGGCGCAGCCAATTGTTTTCTGGCGTGCCCCCCGCCCCAGCAACTTTCGCAAAGTCGTCGGCATTCTCCGGCCAAAATTCGCCGACCCACCAACTGCGCGCTTTGCGCATTTCCGCCTCGCGGCGCAGATCGTAGAGTTTGAGAATCAAGTGAGCATCAGCAGTCGTGGGTTTCTTCGCCATCGCAGCACCTCAAGTGAATTTGGTAACCGTGGAATCCGGTAATTGGGTAATTTAACCGCTGGCATTAGGGTTCCCGGCAGCGAAGCACTGCCGGCATACGTGCGCGTTTCGAATTATAAAACTACTCAATTTCTCTTCAAGCCGTAGTCGCAGCCGCTTCCGGCGCCGGCGGCGCTGGCCGCTCGAAGTCGCACTCTTTATTGGGACACGCGATCACCGGCCCAGCTTTCAGATTCTTCTCGACCAGATATTCGCTGCCGCAACTCGGGCACTTCTCCGGAAGTGGTTTATGCGCCGAAGTGAATTTACAGTTGGGATAGTTCCCGCAACCATAGAAAGTGTTGCCCTTGCGCGCCCGCTTTTCGACCAGATCGCCTTCTTTGCACTCCGGACACTTCACCCCGATGAAGTTCTGTTTCACATACTTGCACTCGGGATATCCGCTGCAGGTGGTGAACTCGCCGTAGCGCCCGTGCCGGATCATCATATTGCGCCCGCACTTCGGGCAAAGCTCGTCGAGCGGAATATCGGGAACTTTCTTGCCCTGATCCAAACGCCGCGTAGTCTTGCAATCCGGATATCCCGTGCACGCCATGAACTGCCCGAACCGCCCGCGCTTCAGCACCATCACGCGCCCGCAATTCTCGCAATATTCTTCCTGCGTGGTCTCCTGCACATCGGCCGAATCGAGATCCGGCAAGTTGATCGGATTCTCTTTCGTGAACTTGCAAGTGTTCGGATCTTCCTTATCGAAAGTGCTGCAGGCGTAAAACGATCCATGCCTTCCCCACTTGATCACCAGCGGCGCCTTACAGAGTTCGCACTTCTCGTCTGTCGGCTTCTCCATCCGCTTGATGTTCTCCATATGCTTTTCGGCATATTTGAGATCTTTCGTGAACTTTTTGTAGAAATCGCCGAGCGCATCCTGCCACTTCTCTTTGCCCTCTTCGATTTCGTCGAGCTCTTCTTCCAGCCGCGCCGTGTATTGCAGATCGAAAATGTCGCGGAAGTTTTCGACCAGCAGGTCCGTGACGACCAGCCCAATCTCAGTCGGCGAAAACTTTCCGCCGATTTTCTGCACATACTGCCGCTCCAGAATGGTGGTCAAAATCGCCGCGTAAGTCGACGGGCGGCCGATCCCGCGTTCTTCCAGCTCTTTCACCAGCGACGCTTCGTTGAAGCGCGGCGGAGGTTCGGTGAAGTGCTGCTCCGGCTTCAATTCCTTGAGTGTGAGCTTCTGTCCGGCTTCAAGCGCGGGCAGCTTGTGCTTCAGTTCCTCGTCTTCTTCGTCCTTGCCGTCTTTCGATTCTTCATAGACGCGCAGGAAGCCGTCGAACTTGAGCACCGACCCGGTTACGCGGAACCAGAAAACCTCATTGCCGGACTTCGCCTTGGCGTCGATGTCGACCGTCGTCTGATCGAATACCGCCGGATTAATCTGCGACGCCACGAAGCGCTGCCAGATCAGCTTGTAAACCTTGAATTCGTCTTCCTTCAAATACTGCTTAACCTGATCAGGATGCCTCATCGCCGAAGTCGGACGAATCGCTTCGTGCGCTCCCTGCGCGTCTTTTTTGTCTTTGTAAGCATTGGGGCTCTCCGGCAGGTAAGTCGGACCGTATTCCTTGCCCACGTATTCGCGCACTTCCTGTATTGCTTCCGGCGCCACGCGGACGGAGTCGGTACGCATATAGGTGATGAGACCAATCGAACCCTCTTCGCCCAGTTCGACGCCTTCGTACAGCCGCTGCGCGATCATCATCGTGCGCTTCACGCTGAAGCGCAGCTTGCGGGAAGAATCCTGTTGCAGCTTACTGGTCGTAAACGGAGGCGCGGCATTGCGGCGGCGCTCTTTCTTGTCGACCGTGCGGACGACCCAATCGGCGGTTTCCAGCGCGGCGCGAATCTTTTCCGCGTCTTCACCGTTGTTGACTTCAACCTTCTCTTCGCCTTTGCCGACGAACCGAGCATCGAACGCGGGCGGCTTGCTGCCCGCCAAAGTCGCGTCGATGGTCCAGTACTCGACCTTTTGGAACGCCTTGATCTCGCGCTCGCGTTCCACGATCAAACGCAGCGCAACGGTCTGCACGCGTCCCGCAGAAATGCCGCGGCGCACTTTATCCCACAACAGCGGAGACACCTGATATCCCACCAGCCGGTCGAGCACCCGCCGCGCCTGCTGCGCATCCACCAGATTCTGATCGATGGCCCGAGGATGTTCGAACGCCGCCTGCACCGCCCGCTTGGTAATTTCGTTGAAGGTCACGCGCTGAATGCGCGGAGGCGGCGCTTCCTCGCCCTTCTTTAATTTGACCTTCTTAGCCTTTTTCCCCTTGCCGTTGTCGCCGAGTTCGAACGCCAGATGCGCGGCAATGGCTTCGCCTTCGCGGTCCGGGTCAGGCGCCAGAAAGATGAAATCCGCCGCGGCCGCCAGCTTCTTCAGCTTGGCCACAACCTTCTCTTTGCCCGGGATGACAACGTAATCCGTCTCGAAACCGTTCGCGGTGTCGACGCCCAGCGTGCTCTTCGGCAGATCCCGGACGTGGCCGTAGGAAGCCTCGACCGTGAAGCCTTTGCCCAGATATTTCTGGATGGTTTTCGCCTTACCCGGCGATTCGACAATGACTAAACCTTTAGACAATGGATCCTCAATTTCGTTGGAGTTCGTTTCGAAACTAGCACGAATGGGCAGAAAGCAACAAGTTACTGCAAGAAGCTCTTGGCCATTGGCTCTTGGCTTTTGGCTGAAACCTCTACGCTGCGGAGGGATTTCTGACTTTCGCGGAGAGCGCCGACAGCATTCGCAAAACTCTTTCTACCCTTACGTCCAGCTCGGCGAATTCTTCTTCGTTTACGAACCCTAAATCCTTCGCCAGCAGCAGATGATACGAAAGCTCAGCGCCCGATCCCATGGCAATCTGAACGTAGCGTCCCATCTCGCCGTCTGATCGCCTTCCGCATCCCTCCGCCAGATTCGCCGCAATCGAGGCCGACGATCGTCGAATCTGACTTGTCAATCCGAAACGCTCCTCTTTCGGAAACGCCTGAGTAGTCTTATATACAGCCAGGGTCAGCCGATGAGCCTCATCCCAAACCCGCAAATCCTTGTAGTTCCTCATCAGACAGCCTCCGCTGCAAACCGGTTCAAGCCAAAAGCCAAAGGCCAAGAGCCAAGAGCTAAAAGCTCTTCACAAAATTCTTCCCCGGCATCTGCCGAATCTTGCCGCTCAATTCCAACTCAAACAGCGCGGCAAAGATTTCCGACGACGACAGTTCGTTTTCCAGCTTCTCGACAATTTCGTCGATATGCGTGGCCTCGTCGGCTTTCAGCAGGCGCAGGATTCGCTTTTCGTGAGGAGGGAGTCCTTCGTCCGGAAATAGAGATGCGGAAGATCCACCCGAGGATTCAGGCGAGGCAGGCGGAGTCAATGCAAGTCGTACTTCTGCCGGGAGATCCTCCCACACGTCCTCCCAGGTCGCTACCAGCTTCGCGCCCTGTTTGATAAGCGTGTTCGGTCCCCAGGAATTCTTGTTGGTCACATTGCCGGGCACGGCGAAAACATCACGATTCTGTTCCAGCGCGCAACGGGCAGTAATGCGTGTACCGGAATATTCCGCCGCTTCAACCACCAGCACCCCAATCGACATCCCGCTGATAATCCGGTTGCGAATGGGAAAATTCTGTGGCGCGGCAAACGTGCCCAGCGGAAATTCGGAAATCAGCGCGCCGCCGAGGGCCAGAATCTGTTCCGCCAGACGCGAATTTTCCTTGGGATAAATCACGTCGACACCCGTGCCAAACACCGCGACCGTCTTGCCTTTCGCCGTAATCGCGCCGCGATGGCTGGCAGTGTCGACCCCGCGCGCCATCCCACTAATAATGACCAGCCCCTGCGCCGCGAGATCGCAGGCCAACCGCTCCGCCATCCCAGATCCGTAAGGCGTAGGATGCCGCGTGCCCACCATCGCAATACCCGGCTTGGTCAACACCTCGGCATTGCCTCGAACCCGAAGAATCAGCGGCGGATCATAAATTTCCTTCAGGCGCGGCGGATAGAACGGGTCCTCCATCGAGACCAGGGTCACGTCCGCCGCAGCGCACCGTGCAATTTCTTCCCGCGCCAGTTCCGCAGACTTGCCGGTAGCCAGCGACTGCGCAGAAACGGCCTGAATGCCGCTGCCCTCGAGTTCCGTCAACGAAGCGCGAAAGACGGCTTCCGCCGATCCGAAATGTTCGATCAGCTTGCGCGCCTTCGTCGGCCCCAGTCCGGGCGTCAGCGAAATGGCCAGCCATTCCAGCAGATGCGTAGCGGCGGGAGATACAGCGGCGTTGGACACATTGACCTCCGAGCGGACTCTAATCACCGGCGAAGAACCGCGTCAAGGACATGCGTCACAATGACTTTGTTAAAATTGTGGAAAGCTACCAATAAAAATGAGACGTTTGCGCATTTCCGCCATTTCCTACCTCAATACTGCACCTTTAATGTGGGATTTCGAGCACGCCGAGTCGGGACCGGCCAGCTCAGGGCAGGACGCTGCCCGCGACTTCGATATCTCTTACACGCTGCCGTCCGCCTGCGCCCGCGCCTTGGCCGACGGAACCGCCGACATCGGCATCATTCCCGCGGCAGCCTATACCGAGATTCCGGGATTGCAGATCTTGCCCGAAGTCGCCATCGCGTCCCGGCGCGAAGTGCGTTCAATCCTGCTCGTCAGCAAGGTTCCCATCGACCAGGTTCGTACCATCGCCTTGGATACGTCCTCCCTGACCTCGGTCGCGCTAACGAAAATTCTCTTCGAGAAATGGCTGGGCGGCGTTCGCACCTACACGCCCATGGCGCCCGACGTCGACGCCATGCTGGCCGCGCACGACGCCGGCCTGCTCATCGGCGATCCCGCCCTGAAGATCGACCGCGCCCGCTACCACACCCTCGACCTGGCAGAAGAATGGATTCGCCACACCGGCAAGCCTTTCGTCTTCGCCTTCTGGGCGGCGCGCACGAACGCCTTGCTGGAAGCGCCCCCATCCCTCGATTTACCGGCAGTGTTTCAGCGCTCGCGCGACCATGGACTGGAACCTTCGAGCCTTCACCACATCGCCCGCGAGTGGACGCCCCGCCTCGACCTCAGCGAAGCCAGCATCAAGCATTACCTGACCCAGAATATTCACTACCAACTCGATGCCGGTTGCCTGGAAGGCCTGCGATTGTTCTACCGCTACGCCGCAGAAATCGGAGCGCTCCCGGCCGCCCCGGAGCTGCATTTTGTGGAGGCAACAAAAGCAGTCGCGCTGTAGCGCGTCTCCATGGAACGTCTTAAAAACCCAGAAACGCGTCCTTCGCGCGTCTTCCCGAGGCCTGCCAGATCTTGACGACTTCGAAAACGATCGTGGTCGCGTACGTCACCGCGATCCATACAAACACTTCTTCGATCGGCAAATTCGACCATGCTCCCACAAACAGCCCAATCATCTGCCGATGCTGAAAGTTCCACCAGCCGTAAGGCAGAGCCAGCGTCACTTCCCAGAGTTCGCTGACCAGCAGCATAAAAAACAGCGTCAGGCTGAAAGCCCGCCAGTTGATGAACTTCCGCGCCACAGGATAGAAACTCATCGCCGGAATCAGCCCGCCCGCAACCAGAACGGTGAAGTACCAGGCGAAACCATCTCGCTCCGCAAGCGGCGCAAAATGCTTCTTGTACAAACACGCCCCGCCAATCAGGATCACAGCGGCGATCAGCGACGTCGGATGGAACTGCAGCAGACGGCGCAAGTTCCGCGCCTCGGCCGGATAATCCGGCACGCTATAAGCAGCCAGCCAATATTCACTCAGCCAGATATAGAGCAGCAGCATCGCCACAAACCCCGTGAAATAGAAAACATACTCCTCAATCGGCACCGGCCGGCCGAACGCCGGAGCCGCAATCGCCAAAGTCGCCTGCGGATTCGGAAAACAGAAAAACCATCGCGCAAAGAAAATGTCGAGCAGACATCCCACCGGCACGAGAATCCCGATAGTCCGCCAAAACGCCCGCTGCGGAATCTCCAGCCCCTCGCTCGGAAGAAACCACAGCGTTATCGCCAATGATCGGAACTATGAATAAGAAGTAGGCTCCACGTGTAGCCGTGCGGCGAAGCATTCGCAATGACCTCGAGCTTTCCCGGAGCACGCACCGAATGCAAAGTCAGCGCCGCGGGAATAACCAGCATGGCCAGCATGCCAATCACGATCAGCGCAGCGACTGTGGGGCTAGGCGATCTGGGGCGAGGCGATCTAGTACTGAGCAAGCTGTGAGTGCGCGGCTGGGACATGGGCGCTCCTCCTTCGTCTACTGCTTCAACGTCGGAGGATTTTACTCCCGAAGTCACAAACCAACGCCGTATTCTCGGAAATGTTCGGAAACAAGGAACGGGGGCCAACCGCCTTACCAAAGTACATGCCCGAAGGGTCATGTCCAGGTAATTGCAAGTCAGCTTAAAGCCCGTTAACTTTACAAGTGACTGTCTCTCGATGGCAACCACCACCACGAACCCGGATCGTGCAGTGACCACTCCGTCCGCCGGTGTTGGCGTGTCCGAAGTTGGAGTGCCCGCGTGGCCGCGCGAGCAGAGCGCTTCGGCCGTTTCCGAATATAAGGCGCATAGTCCCGAGACTAGTCCCGCGCATAATTCCGCGCCAGACTCGAAACAACCTTCCCAACGCGACGCCCTGCAGGCGCTGCTCGCCTTCTCGGCTTTGCATGATCAAGTCCGGCGCAGAAAAGCGCTGGCCGCGCAGCGCCACGGTTTCGACGCCGGCGCTCCCTCCGCTCCAGCCGCCGAGTTTGACCCCGCCGAGCAGTTCGTTCTCGATGAAGTGCTGCAGTTGGTCGCGGAGCGTGCAGTTGCGATCACAGGAGCGGACGGCCTAGCAATCGCCCTCGCCGAAAATAATGAAATTGTTCTGCGCGCCGCAGCGGGTGCTGTTCGCCCCGACGTCGGCGCGCGCATCGACCGCGACTCCGCTTTCTCCGGAGCCTGCTTCCGCACCGCCCAGATCATCAACTGCGACGACACCGAAACCGATCCCCGCGTAAACCTGCAGGCCTGCCGCAAGCTCGGCGCGCGCTCCATGGTCGCCGTCCCGCTATGCGGGCGTCGGCGCGTGATTGGCCTGCTCGAAGCGTTTTCCGCGTGGCCCTTCGCCTTCAACGACAGCGACGTCCGCAACCTGAGCCTGCTCGCCGAACTGGTTTTAGGCGCGCTCAAGCCCGAGGACGAAGACCGCTTCGCCGAGTCTGCCCAAGCCGCCGCCACAAAGCTGGAACCTGAGCCGCGCGCTGCGAAAGCACCGGTTGCGGCCGAACCACCAAAAGCCGTGAACGTTGCACCGGTCGTTGCACCGGCCGTGGTTGCTCCGACTGTAATCGTTCCCACTGCGCCTGCGCCGGTTGTGGCCCCAATCGCTGGTGTTCCGATTGCACCCGTCCCAGTTGTGCCAGTGGCTGAAAAGAAACCGGTCGTCCCAACAGTAATCTCCGCTCCCGCGAACGCGATCCCGGCCAAGCCCGTAATTCTTGATAAGACTTCGCTTCTAGAGAAAACGTCCCAGAAGCGACCCGATCTCAATCCGGCCGTCGCAACCGAAACTGCGGCTGCACCCGAACTCGCGTTGCTCATCCCCGAGTCCGCCAGCCGCAGGCCGGTGGTACCAATTCTGCTGGTGTTCGTTGTCATCGTCGCGGCAGTTTCGGGCGGAGTATGGTGGAAGCTAAAGACGGCGCAACTGGGCAGCGCCATGATTCACACAGAATCAATTCACGCCGACGAGAAAATGCCGGTCGTTCCGCCCAGCGCGGAAGCACCGAAAGAAAATGCGCTCACTCCCGCCGTGACAGCAGGAGCGAATCCTGCAGTCGGCGCAAACCCCAGTCCCGACGCCGCTTCCGACGCTGCCGAGCCCAACAGTGTGCCGGCGACCGCGCAGGAGTTGGCGAAATTTCCGCGGGTCACGGGAATCCGACATTGGTCGTCAGCCGATTCCAGCACTGTCGTTCTTGATCTTGAAGATCAGGTGCAGTACGAAGCGCACCGTCTCGCCGGACCCGATCGCATTTACTTCGATTTACGCGACACGCAACTTTCACCCGAACTGGTCGGTACGTCCATCGAAGTGGGAGACACATTCGTCAGCCGCATCCGCGTGGCTCAGCCAGTGGCGGGCATGACCCGCATCGTTCTGCAAACCAAGGCCGACTCCACCTTCTCGGTGAGCCTGGAGCCGAATCCTTATCGCCTGGTCGTCGAAGTGCGCAAGATCGGTTCCACTCCGAAGGCCGCGGTGAATCTGTTTCCGAACGCTCCCGAAGCGGAAAAGAGCAAGCTCGCGTTCGTGATTCCTCCTCCGACCAAAGAAGACCTGCAACTGCGGGCGCGCGTGCCCAAGCTGCGCATCGTGGTCGATGCCGGTCACGGCGGCTGGGATCTCGGCACTGTCGGCCGACGCGGGCTGCTCGAAAAAGATCTCGTGCTCGAAATCGCGCAACGCCTGGGCAAGCTGCTCGAGAGCCGTCTTGGCATGGAAGTCATCTACACGCGGCAGGACGACAACTACATTCCGCTCGACGAGCGCGCCAGCATCGCCAACCAGGCGCAGGCCGATCTGTTCGTTTCGGTGCACGCCAACTACAGCGACCTGCCCTCGGCTCGCGGCGTGGAAACCTACTACACGAATTTCTTTTCGGCACCTGGTTCTAAAGAGGCTGGCCCGAAAGAGGCTGGCTCGAAAGAGCTCGGCGCAAAAATTCTCGGCGTGAGTTCGATCGCGAACAGCGCGAAGCCCGCGGTGACACCAGTTCTCTCGCCTGCCGACTTGCACGAGCGCATCGAGCAGTCGCGGCGCTTGGCGACGAGCGTGCAGCACTCGTTATACGGCACGCTCTCGGTACAGAATCCTGGATTGCGCGATCGCGGCGTGAAGGAAGCTGGATTCGTTGTGCTGACCGAGAGCGCGATGCCGGGAATTCTGGCTGAAGTCTCCTTCGTCAGCAGTCCCACCGACGAACAAAAACTGCGCAGCGACGGCTACCGCGAAGAGATTGCCGAAGCTCTGTATAAGGGCATCGCGCGGTATGCAGCGACTTCCAAGGGCGTAAAGGTTGCAAGCGCGGGAAAATAAGCGGCGAGTCGCGAGTACCAGGCACCTAGAAAACCGGGAAGGGCACGACTTCCAGTCGTGCCAAATTCAGCCCCGAAACTAAATTTGGCTCTAGCCTCTGAGGGCCGCGAACCTACCTGCGCTGATGAATTTCTTCTCGATCGAAAGTCCAGCCAGCTGAGTTGCCCTGTCCTGAAAGCCGCTCGAACTCGTCGATGCTCCGCTCGGTGTCTTCCGCGAGAAACCGTTCGAGAAATTCGCTGACTAGCTGATCGAGATTCCCGCCGAGCGCTTCTGCCTTCTTACGGGCGCGACTGACAAACTGCTCGTCGGGAGAGAGAATGAACTTCACTTGTACAGTATAGGGGGCACCAAATGTCGAAGGATCCGAAACGTTTTCCACAGCCTTCCACAGCCAACGCTTGTGACGAACAACCTTTACTGAGATTTCCAAAAGGAGCAAGCTCAACGGATGCGCGGAGTCCGTCCTCATAAGTTCCCTTCCCACGATTTACTTCGGGGCATTAAAGACGAAGCTAAGCCCTTATTCCAAAAGATTTTAGCCGTAAGTCTATGTGGCTCAATATTTTGGCCGGAACCGGGCATACCCCGAGCCCGCAAACAACCTGGAATGAATATTTTAGGGGAGAAGCACGAAAAAAAATGTGAAGAGACATACCCCGGTCAAAATCCCCGCCATGTTCCGCCAAAGAACGGCGGCACAAGGACGGGGCCTCGCGGTCTGTCTGCCTCAGTTCCCTGCGGGGACGCCGCCGTATTTTTGCAGCCACTTCAACTCTTCTCTTACTTTTATTTTTCCGTGCCAGGGATTCTTGGCCAGGCTGTGGCCTTCGCCGGGGAAGATCAGGAGCTGGTTGGGGATGCCTAGCGAGTATAGGGCGTGTTCGAGGAGATAGTCTTCGAGGACGGCGACTCGGATGTCGTCGGCGCCGGCGACCATATGGGTGGGGGTTCTGACTTTGTCGATCTGGAAAATTGCGGCTTCGTCGTGATAGCGCTGGGCGGCTTCCCAGGGGCGTCCGCCGAGGAAGTAGGCGTCGTCGTAGGTGGTGTCGTCGTTGCCCCAGTTGCCGACGTTTTCGACGGCGCCGGCGCCGGTGACGGCGGCTTTGAAACGGGTGGTCTGGGTGATGAGCCAGTTGGTCATGTATCCACCGTAGCTGTAGCCGCCGATGGTGAGGTGGTCGGGGTCGGCAATGCCGTCTTTGATGAGCGCGTCGACGCCTTCGAGGATGTCTTTGCCGGGGCGCGAGACCATGACGGGAACGATCTGCTGGAGGAATTTGTCGCCGTATCCGGTGGAGCCGCGGTAGTTGGGGCGGAAGACTAGCCATCCGTTGGTGGCCGCTAGCGCGGCCCAGTCGTACCAGTCGGCGGCGAAGTGGTTGCCGTCGGCGTCGGCGGGGCCTCCGTGGATGAAGGTCAGCATGGGCAGGTGCTTCTGCTCGAATTTTCCGGGAGGGTAGATCAGCATGCCTTCGACTGTCGTACCGTCGTCGGCTTTCCATGTATAGGGCTTGCCTTGAGGGAGATCACGCTCGGTGAAGAGCTTGTTGAAACTCGTGATGGGCTTGGCTTGATCGAGGGTAGCGGCGCTGTCGGCGACGTAGACTTCTTCTGGCTTGCCCAGCGAGGAATACAGAAATGCCACGCGCTGAGAATGAGCTGCGGTTGAAATGCGGGAGTATGTGCCGGGCCAGGTGCTGAGGCGGTGCAGTGAGTCGGTCGGCTTGGAGGCGGAATATATTTGGACTTCGGTGCCGAGGCGCGCGGAAGTCAGGAGCGAGTCTTTTTCATTTGATCCGGCGACGGCGTAGTGGTCGATGGGGCCGATGAAATCTGAACTCCATTGCTCGACTTTGTTGGATTCTGTGTCGACCGAGTAAAGATGCGGCTGCAGGTCGCGGTAGGGGCCGGTCACGTCTCCGATTTCTACGGTGAATAGGATGTGGCGGCTGTCGCTGGCCCAGCGCGGGCTCGTTTCTACTGCTTGATTATGGGTGATGCGGCGGGGCTCGACCAGCTTTGTTGGGCTGCTGGCGGGCGAGGGCGCCGGCGCGACACTGGCCAGGTCAACTACGTAGATTTCTACATCTTCGGTTTTTTCCTGGCGCTGGTTGATGGCGTTGGTGAGGAATGCTAGTTTGCGGCCGTCGCGCGAGGTGATGAGATCGTCGACGCGCAGCGGGGTTGCGGCGATGGCCACGGCGCCTGGAGTCAGATCTTCGGTTGCTTTTTCTTTGGGGGGCTCTGAGTCATCCTGGATTTTCGCCGGCGCGGCTTGGTGACGGGCGAGAGCGGCGGACACGTCGAGCGCGAAGATGGTGTCGCCGCGTTCGGCGGTTCGATATTGGACTACATCTTTCCAATCTTTTTTGTAGTCGTCTTTTTGTGACTTGGTCCAGGGTTGGCGGGTGGCGAAGTAGATGGTTTGCGAATCGGCGGACCAGGAAAACGCGTGGACTTCTTCTTCGCCTTGAGTTATCGGGAAGGCTTCACCGCCGTTGGGTGAGATGAGGTAGATCTGGCTGGAAGAGTCGTCTTTTGAAGACGCGTCAGAATCGGAATCGCCTTTTTCGATGGATGGTTTGCGCTCGGAGAGGAAGGCGATCCAGCGGCCGTCGGGCGACCACTGCGGGTCGGAGTCGTGGCCGGATTGAGTTAACTGAATCAGTGAACCGGTCGTCATCAGTGAGCTGGACTTGCCGTCTTCATGATCTAGCCCGTGATAGAGCCAGAGGTCGGTGCGGAAGATTTGCTGGTCCCAGTCGGCGCGCTCGGTGGCGATGACGACTGAATTGCCGTCGGGCGAAATCTGAAGCGCAGTGAAGTCGACGGAGTTGAAGAATTCGTCGAGTGTGAGCTTGGGTTTGGTTTGAGCTGTGACAGTCAGCGCGCAAGTTATGAATAGCAGGACGACGAAGGCAGTTTTGTGGATTCGCATGGGGTCTTTACATGATTCCCGGCGGGAAGAAGGGTTATACAACGGCGGATTCACTCGAAGCAAATTTGTGACTTGCGGTTACGGAATGACGCCACAGAGTCCACAGCAGCGCAACGAAAACCGGGACGGAGAGTTGAAGGTGCGTCCAGCGCGAAAGCGGGCCGAAGAGCGGCAGAACGAATGCGAGATACAGTAGTACATCGAGCGCAGGCGTAAGAGCATCTGGCGCATTCTTCAGAGCCCAGTCCGCGAGGAGCAGCAGCGCAGGAACCAGCGCCAACAGGTCGTAAATATAGAGATGCGGATTGACCAGGACCGCGGTAATAACCAGCGCGGAAAAACGCAGCGCGCGCGGCGCGGCCGACTTCCAGATCGAGGCCGCCATTCCAACCACAGCGAGTGAACTCAGAATGTAGAGCGCCCACACACCGCGCGGCCACGGAATCAGGAGCGCCCAAAAGGCGCGCAGGGAGTGCATCTGAATCGGCGAGAGCATGAGTTCAGTCGTGCCCGGCTGGCCAGCGCTGTGCAGCAGCCGGCTGAGATAGGGGTGCATTACCTCCCGCCCAAAGTAGAGGGGTATGAAGGCCAACTGCGCCGCCGCCGAAATCGCTAAGCCGGCGAACATCCTCCACGCCTGCGCCAGGAGCAGCAATAACGGGATGGCGACCAGAAACTGTGGCTTGAAAACGAGGAAGCCCAGAGCGATGCCCGCGAGCCAGTCTCGACCCGCGAGGAATGCCACACATGCCGCGGTGAAACACGCCAGCACGACCGCTGAGAGTTGGCCCCGCACAAAAAAATGAAACAGGGGCGGGTAGGCGAGAGCGCACACTGACACGAGCGCCGGGTACGGGCGAAGGCCGCTGCAAGCTCTCCACAGCAGATAGACGCACCCGAAATATGTCAGCACACTCAGTGTGACCCAGATCCAAGCCTGGGCAAGGAAAGACAATCGAAGCAGCGGGATGAACGGCAGTGCGACTTGCGGTCCATAAAAATATTGCAGGTACACGCCGGTCTCCCGGCCGACCGTCGCGCGTATCCCGTCGGCCAGGACGCGGTCGTCGTAGAGTTCGCTGGCGCGGCCCTGCGCGATCAGACGTGCGGCGATGGGAAACTGAATAAAATCCTGGAATTTGATGTTGCCGGCGCGATCGAAGATCCCGGGCGTGGCGTAATCAACCGCGCAGACTCCCCACAGGCAGAGAGCTAGAACGATGGCATGGGCACGAATACGCCGCGGGGTAAGCCAGTTCGCGGCGTATTCGATCCAGGCTGGTGGTCGCAGCCTGGGCCCGGAGTTCGCTTGATTAGTCATCGCTGCGTCGAGGTTCGCGCTTCACTTTTGTAGGGTAGCTTCATTGCGAGATCTGGTGGTTGTCCGGCGAACAGCAGGTTCCTCACCGCGCTTTCAGCCCGGTTCGGAATGACAAAATTAGTAGGACAATATCTTGCCGATCCTCCTTTCTCCGAAACCTTCGTTCTGTCAATCTTCGATCTTCGGTCTGGCCCATTCACGGGGCGGGTTCGGCGTTCTTGAGGGCTTCGTCGAGCGTCTGGCCGGGGCGGGGGGCGCTCTGGCTGATGACGATGCGCCAGCCGTCATCGTAATCGCGAAATCCGACGGTCGAATTGTAACGGAGGTTGCCAGAGTAGAGCGCGGCGCCGACTTCGTTTAACGGAAACCATCGCCAGGTGAAATCGACGTCTGCCAGATCGCCCTGCTTGCTGAGGCCGGTGACGCCGACCAGTTCCCTTCTGGCGACTGGGATGGAGAGTGACGCCTTAGTGGTCTCTTCCGCGGGAATCAGAGTGCGAATCGTGTCCACGCCGGCGGGAGTCAGCAGAATATCCCAGCAGGGCGGCGGGGCGAGGCCTGGAGAGCAGGGAGCAGTGCTGGCGGAAATCCAGCCGCGACGCTGCAGCACAAGATATTCGGGGGAGACATATTCTTTGTTGGAGACGACTCCGGTCTGCAGCATGAACTGTTGCGGGGTCTTGAATGGGTCGGAGGTGGAGATGAGGTCGGCGGCGAGGCGGCGGGTGAGGAAGTCGCGCGGAGAGCAGGAGACAAGGAAGAGCGTGGCGATCAGAGAGAGTATCGATTTTTTCCGCATTAGCCTGGCAGTACGCGAAAACCGCCGGGCTGCGCCCTTCGACAAGCTCAGGGCAGGCTCCGGCGGACAGCCGAGGGCGGCTGTCCCCACATGAGTCAAAGGCAACACCTCAAGGTCGACGACATCTGGATCAATTACATCATCAATTACATCGGAATCGGCAACATCTGGGTAGTAGCGCAGTTTGGCTTTCGCGCGAGGCCAGAGAAACGGGAGATCCCTCTCTCCGCCTGAAAAGCGGCTCCGCTCGGGATGACCGGGCGGTTGAGCAATCCAAACTGCGCCACTACCAACATCTGGATCAGTGAAATCAAGGTCAATGACTTGTGATTGTAAATAAACGCGGGAGCTTTTGTGGGAGGAAAGGATGGGAAGTGATCTGGCCGTCGAAGTGAGCGGACCAGCGGCCGGGAATCTGGTGGGAGCAACTGGGGCAGCGGCCTTCGGGGGTGAGGCGGTAATCCTTGATGAGATATCCGTGGCGGCGGATTAGAGTTTCGCTGCATTGCGGGCAGCGGGTGTCTTCCCAGGGGCCGACTCTGCCAGGGAGATTGCCGGCGTAGATGTAGCGCAGGCCGGCGGCTTGTCCGATTTCGGCGGCCTGCAGCAGGTCTTCGACGTTGGTATCACGCTGGTCTTCGCCTTGCATTTTGTAGTCGCCGTGGAATGCGGTGATGTGCCACGGAATGTCGGGCGAGATGGCGGCCAGGAATTCGGTGAGGCGGCGCAGTTCGTCGGGGGAGTCGTTGAAGCCGGGGATTAGCAGGGTGACGATCTCGAGCCACAATCCCATCTGGTGAATGCGGCGGATGCTGTCGAGGATGGGGGCGATGCGTCCGCCGAGTTCGTGGTAGTGGCGATCGTCGAAACTCTTGAGATCGACTTTATAGAGGTCGAGCCAGGGGCGAATGTATTCGAGAACTTGCGGCGTGGCGTTGCCGTTGGAGACGAATCCGGTAATGAGGCCGGCGGACTTGGCTTGTTTGAAAATGGCGACTGCCCATTCGCTGGTGATGAGCGGCTCGTTGTAGGTGCTGACTAAAACCTTCGCGCCTTGGTCGAGGGCGTCGCGGACGAGCATTTCTGGGGTCGCTTCCAGCGGCGGCGAGATGGCGTTGGGATCGCGCAGGGCTTGCGAGGTCACCCAGTTCTGGCAGTAGCCGCAGTGCAGGTCGCAGCCCAGCATGCCGAAGCTGTAGGCGAGCGCGCCGGGATGGGCGTGGAAGAAAGGCTTCTTTTCGATGGGATCGCATTGCATGCCGGCGGTGTATCCCCAGGGAACGTAGAGGGTGCCGCCGCGGTTGTAGCGGACTTTGCAGACGCCGGGCTGGCCGTCGGGGATGGGGCAGCAGTGGCCGCAGGAGAAACAGCGGACGCGGTGGTTGTCGAGTTTTTCGTAGAGGGTGGGGTCGGCCTCGCGGACGCGCTCATCGAGGATGTGGCGGAGGGTGGGCACGGGAGGCTCTGGGAATATTTTAGCGCCGGTTGTTGGGCTAGAGGATGCGCTCTTTGAGTGGTGTATCTTTCGCCCCTTCGGGGCTTGTTCTTTCTCGCGGTTACACCCACGGCTTGCGCCGTGGGCTGTATTCTTTCGCCGCTTCGCGGCTACGAGGACAGGGCTGCTGCGCCCAAAGCTGCGGCGGCTTCAAAAACAATCGCCGTGGGCAAGCGTTTCAAGAAAAACGTTCAGTGGCCGGGGGATGGCTTCCAGTTTGCCAGGTGCTGCTGGAGCCAGGCGTCGGCCTGCTGTTCGATGGAATTCGCCTGGGCGCGCGTGAGGCGGGCTGTGACCGAGGGCGCGAGCATTTTGCTGGTGGGATCGCCACTGGCGCGCGCCAGGAGCATCCAGAAGTAGGCTTGGGTGAGGTCTTGAGGGATGCCGCGTCCGCCGTAATAAATGGCTCCCAGCTTGGACTGGGCGGCGACGTTGCCTTGCTCGGCGGCTCGGGTAAACCAGAGGACGGCTTCGGTCTCATCCAATTTCACACCGTCGCCGGTGGCGTAACGGAGGCCAAGCGCGTTTTCGGCGGCGGCGTTGTTGTTGTCGGCCATCTGGCGAAGTTGCTCGAGGGTTGCGGTCTCTACGGCGATAGTTGGAGGCGCGGAGGCAGCGGAGTTCTGCGACGCCGGCGACTGCGAGGAGGCCAGGACGGTTTGAATGGGACTTTGAATCGGATTGCGGCCGCGCTCCTTCAGCTTGCTCTGAATCAAGGGAGCGGAGTGGTAACCGAGGGCCATGGCAATGGTGGCGGCTGCGGCGACCAGAATGATCAGGTAGGAACGAGGCAGGCTGATACCACCGGATGCCTTCTCGTCGGAATTTTCGATTTTGTTTTCTTCTTCTTTATTGTCTTCTTTACTTCTATTTTCTTCCGCGGGCGCGGACGCGAAGAGAACGCTGCCGGGCATGGGCGCGAACGGTTCGGCGGCGGGCGCGGCGGAAGTCGCCAGAGGTGGGAGATCTTCGGTGCGGGGGGTGCCGGGGGTGCGGGCGGCGCTGGCGGCGCGGTTGACGGCGGCGAGCACGGTCTCGGCGAGGCGCTGCAGCAGTTCACTGTCGTTGTCAGAAAACGCGCTGGGCTGAGCGGAGAAAACTTCGAGCAGTCCTATGGACTTCTCGGCGGCGCGGACGGGAATGGCGAGGATGGAGCGCAGGCCCAGCGCGCGGCAGATGTCGCGATCGACGCGAGAGTCGATCTCGGTATCATCGCAGCGCAGCAGCGTGCCGGTCTTTATACATTCGCCGGAAAAACCTTCGCCGACCTGGAGGCGCGCGCCGACTGGGGGAGCGTCCGGGCCGGAACTGGCGTCACAGACCATGAACGCTGGATCTTCCGCCGCGAGCGCAATTGCCGCGCCGGAGGCGTGCACGAGAGTTTGGGCGCGTTCGGCAATCAGTTGAAGAGCGGCCGCGAGATCGGGACCGAGCGCTTCTACCTGGCACTGGACGGCGCCGACGGCGGCGAGCGTGTCGGTGTAATCAGGACGCGGAGCAACTTCTGGGTGCAAGCCAGAAATGGTCGAGCCGGCAAAAGCGCCGGCACTGAGGTCAACCTCGCCGTGGGCGACTCCGGCCATGACATTTACGAAGAGCCATTCGCGCAGGCGGGATACGGAGTTCGCCGGTAACTCAGAAAAATGAAGACCGGCGCGGCCGGAAGAGTTCGACCAGACGACCTGTCCAGTGGCGTAAATCTGTTCGGCACAGTCGGCCAAATCGAGACGCAAGTTCAGGCGCGTCTTCAGTTCGAGAGGCGCATGGCAGGCGATGGCGGCGCCATCTTCGCTGA
The DNA here is from genome assembly GCA_963758005.1 of uncultured Acidobacteriota bacterium. Classification (GTDB taxonomy): domain Bacteria; phylum Acidobacteriota; class Terriglobia; order Terriglobales; family Acidobacteriaceae; genus Sulfotelmatobacter. The sequence continues at coordinate 174,790 of CAVWTR010000008.1, read as the reverse complement.
TGTCGACAATCTCATGGAGATCGCGCATCGCAACGGCTGATTCGGAACCCTGGGATTCGGAAACCTGGGGTTCGGCCGCGAAACTGGCGTAGGCGGGCGTCTGGATTTTGTGCCGCACGCGCCGGCGACGGTTGGGGGAAGCGGATTGCGGGGGAGAGATTATGGCAGCCATGGAAAAGGACTACAAACCTGGCTCCATATTAGCGCGGTTATCAGCGCGGATGGTGGAAAAGTACGCGAGCGAAGGAAATCAGAAGGACGACAGGACGACCAACTCGGCTGACGCTGCGAGAATTTCGGGATAGGACATGGATTCCGGACGCAAAGACTGGAGGGCCTTGGGCTTACGCTTGTCTGAGCGACGCGTCTAAACTGGGAGGCCTTAGTTAGTGGCGCAAGTTTAAGATTGACCGCTCATGGCGCCGCATGAGCACGGGCATTCCGCTCTGCGGCATCGACGAGATCGGCCGGCGTAGGGTCCTTCGCCCGGCTGTCGCCGCGCTCAGTATGACATCGGTCTGGAGTAATTTTGAAATTGAATCACTGCGAGAGCTTATGAACCTGGATATTTTCCTGCAGGACCTGAAATACGCCCTCCGCACGCTGAGACGCGATCGAGGGTTCACGTTGGCTGCGGTCTTTATTTTGGCTCTGGCTATTGGGGCCAACGTTGCAGTCTTCAGCGTGGTCAACACGCTGCTGCTGCGACCGTTGCCGTTTCCCGATGCGCACGAACTGGTGTGGATTGCGCCGCCGCCGACGGACTGCGGCCTTTCCTGCGCGACCTACTCGGCCGATGCTTATGAAGAATTCCGCGAGCAGAGCCGCGTCTATCAGGATGTGACCGGATACATGGCTTTCACCACCCCTGACAATCTTCGTCTGACCGGTCGCGGGGAGCCGCAGCCGGCCACGAGTATTGAAGTCATTGGAAACTTCTTTCAGGTTCTCGACGTGCAGCCCGCCATGGGCCGGCTGTTCACGCCGGACGAGGCTCGCGGCGGTCCGCACCCGGTTGCGCTGCTGGCCAATGCCTACTGGCGGCGTCAATTTGGCGCCGATCCCGCAGTCGTCGGCAAGGTCGTCGATCTGAATGGGACGCCGGTGACGGTGGTGGGCGTGTTGCCTGACAGCTTCGATTTTGGCGCGGTGTTTTCTCCTGGAGCGAAAGTCGATTTGTTCACTCCGCTCGACTTAAAGCTGGAACATGATTGGGGCAACATCATGACTCTGATGGGCCGACTCAAGCCGGGCGTGACAGTAGCCCAGGCTCTTGACGACGCTAACCGCGTTGCGCCTAACATTTATTTCAACGTGAAATATCCGCAGACTCTGGGAAGGTATAAGGGCAATCTCATTCCGGTGCCACTGAAGGATTATGTTACGGGCAAGCTGCGGCGCTCGTTGATTGCGTTGTGGTGCGCGGTGGGAGCGATTCTGCTCATCGCCGGCGTAAACCTTTCGAACCTGCTGCTGGCTCGCGCTGCCGGGCGTGCCAAGGAGTTTGCGGTTCGCGGGGCGCTGGGAGCGAGTCGTGGACGCATCGTGCGGCAGTTGCTCATGGAAAGTCTTGTGCTCTCCGGCTGCGGCGCGGCCTTCGGGCTCGGGCTGGCCTTCATGCTGATCGCGTGGCTCGCGCATCAGGGATCTGTCGCTCTTCCTCTTCTCAGTAGCTTGCGGATTGACGGTCAGGCGCTGGGCTGGACGGTTATTGTCGCCGTCTTTACCGCCATTGTCTTTGGCCTGCTTCCGGGGCTCAGAATGGCTGGCGGAAATTTGCAGGAGACGCTGAAGGACTCCGGCGCGGGGGCGGGGCTGGGCCGCAAACATGAGAGAGTTCGCGCCGGGCTGGTCATCTCTGAGATTGCGCTGGCATGCGCGCTGCTGGTCAGCGCGGGCCTGTTGCTGCATAGCTTTCTCAAAGTGCTTGACGTCGATCTCGGCTTCCAGCCCGACCGCGCTGCCTCGATAAAAGTTGACTACGATGACAGCGCCCCGACCGACGAGGCCAGCGTGGCGAAACGCAGCGAAATTTTCCAGCAGATTCTCGCTCGCGTCAGCGCGCTGCCCGGCGTTGAGGCTGCGGGCATGTCCGATTACCTTCCGCTGGGACCGAATCGTGAATGGGATACGCCGGTGCCTCAGGGAAAGGTTTTCGCTCCCGGCGAATTGCCGGACCCATTGGTCTATGTGATCACGCCGGGATTTATTCGCGCCATGGGGATTCGTTTGCGCGGGCGCGACTTCACCTGGGCCGATGGGCCGAAGAGTGAACGAGTTGTGCTGATCAATGCATCCGCGGCGCGCGTCTACTGGCCCGGCGAGGATGCGGTGGGCAAGATTCTCATGCGCGATAAAGAGGAAAACCGTGTGGTCGGCGTGGTCGACGATGTTCACGAAGAAACTGTGGAGAGCGGAGCGGGATCGCAAATTTATTATCCGGCCACGCAGCAAGGGCCGGCTGGGGCGCAACTGGTGATTCGGACCAGCCTGCCGCCTGCGGCGCTGGGCGCGAGCCTACTGCACGCGCTGCGCGAGCTGAATCCTAAACAGCCGGCCGCCGAGTTCCGGCCGATCCGGACAATCGTTGACCGTGCTGTTTCGCCGCGCCGTTTCTTCATATTGCTGGTTGCGGCATTCGCCGGGCTTGGGCTGTTGCTGGCCGCGCTCGGCATTTACGGCGTCATCTCTTACTCGGTTACGCAGCGGACGCAGGAGATCGGTATTCGTATGGCCCTGGGCGCAACTGCCGGTCACGTGCAGCGCGGCGTGATCGGAAGGACGATGCGCCTGACGCTGATTGGAATTGCTGCAGGAACCATTGCGTCGTTAGTTGTGGCGCGGACGATCGCTGCGCTACTGTTCGACACTGCTCCTACGGACCCGATCACGTTTGCGGTTGTGATTCTTACGCTGGCTATGGTGGCGCTCTGCGCCGGCTATCTCCCTGCGCGAAAAGCTTCGCGCATCGACCCGATGGTTGCGCTGCGTAACAATTGAGCGAGAAGGCGAGATTGCGGTGCGCGCGGTTAGGTGTGCGCGGTTTAAGTACGATCGGCCAGTCTGATCCAATACTGGAGCAGCGATTAGGGCAACCGGGCGGGAGCCAGGCCCAGCACGAGGTTCGTACGTTCTGCCGCTTCGCCGGATGAAGGATGATCCTCAGTCAGCCCTGTACCTGCGAAGCGACGGTAGCCGCTGGTTTGCCCGGCGATTGCAGCCTGCACGAACTCCACGGACTGCGGTGTGTCGGGGATGCGTGCGCCGAACCAGTGCGGGTCGTCGCGCTGCGCCCAGGTGACGAGCGCCAGCACGGCATCCGGCGGATAGACGAGAGCAGCTGAAGCTGCGACTGGAGACGTGCTCGCCGAATTGCGTGCCTGCGCGGCCTGCATGGCCGCCTGGTTTCCGTAGAGAATCGCCGTGGTGTGGGTTTTTGGGTCGACGTACATGGTGATCGCGTTCCATGCGAGGGGCTGATACGGCAGGGTTGCCGGGAGCGCGGCGGCGCGGTTATTCACCAGCTCTTCGCCGTTGATTTTGGCGGCTGTGATGGGCAGAGTGTAGACGTAGTCATTGCCGCGCACCGGGCGGTGGCAGCCGGTACATTCGTTTACGAAGCGCGCATCCGTGCCATAGGGCTTCAGATCCAGGCCGCGCCAACGACCCCAGCCCCAGCCCTCGGTGTCTTTGTAGCGACTCGCGTCTTTTAGCATCAGCTCGACTTGCACGAACTGGCCGGGGCGGATCAGGCCGTCGGGGCTGAGTTCCTGCTGCCAGGCGATCTTGGCGAATTCTGTGCCGTCGGGCCAGGGCTTGATGTTGCCCGACTGCGCCGCTTTCGCGGCGATTTCGTTGCCGAGGATGAAGCGGAAGGTGTGGTTGTCGCCGCGGTCTGTCGTGCTGAGCAGCTTCCAGGTTTCGAAATTCGGGTCGAAGGGGAATTCGTTGTGCTCGGGCGGGATGGTCGCTAAAGAAACGGGCGTGGGGGTCGCTGGCGGAGTTGCGCTAGCCATTACTGCGTTCGAACTTGTGACGCTATTTGGGGCAACGTTGGTGGATTGGTTCGGCGCGGGCGTCCACGGGGCTAGATACGCTTTCAAGGTCGCCAGTTCTTCGGGAGTCACTTTCGCATCGGGATGCAGTTTGAGGAAGCTGGGTAGCGGCATCGCGCCCAGTTGGATCATGTTTACGGCTTCGTAGAGCGTCGCTTTTTGCGCGGCGGCGGGCTTGTTGCCGAAGGTTGAGAAATTGAGATGCTCGCGCGCGGTCAGGACGTCATGGCGTACCAGCCAGTAGGCGGGCACGATCTGGTCGAACCAGGCGAGCCGTCGCTCGTCGGAGTGGCAGCTATAGCAGTCTTTCTCGAGGATCTGCTTGATCTCGGGTGGGGCCTGAAGTTCGGCTGTTGGGGGCTTTGCGGGGATGGCAGGGCGCACGAGTTGGAGCGCGGCAAAGATGACTATGACTGCAAGGATCAGCTTGCCAAGGGTTCTCATGGGGTCTCCGTCTAGAACTTTATCTTATGAAGGTTCGAGGTTGGGCACAATGCCGACCTCCGGGGCTAAAGCCCCTAGATCAAAGGCGCGCTAACGCGGCGCTGAAGCGCCGCTCTTCCACGGTTGGCGCTCTCTTTTTCGCAAGCCTCTCGTCCACAGCTGCCGTGCTTTTCACGAGCCTCTCTCCTGAGTTGCCGCGCTTTCAATTGCCAGGCTTTCACCAGCGGCTATTCGCAATTAAGAACTAGCTGGCGCGGCGAACGAGTTCGGCGTGGTGCAGGCTGGAGATGCGGGAGATGGCGGCGACCATCAGGCTGGAGAGCAGTTGCATGGTTGCGACATCGCTCTGGTCAAAGGCTCCGGGGGATGAGGAAAGGACTTCGAACACGCCTAGCGTGCGGCGATAGTGGCGCAGGGGCGAGACCAGGATCGAGCGGACTCCGAGGCGGCGGCAGCTGGCCAGGTCGACGCGCGGGTTACGTTCGGCGTCGTGACAGAGCATGATTTCGCCGGAGCGGACGGCTTCGGCGGAGATTCCGGCGTCGGTTTGCAGGCGGACGCCCAGGTCGGGAGCGGTGCGGCCGGTGCGGGCACGGCAGACAATTTCGTCTCCGGCGCGGAGAGCGATGGCGGCTCCGGTGGCTCCGGTGAGATGCTGGGCGCGTTCGGTGATGGCGCTGATGGCCGGCTCGAGATCGAGTTCGGCGGGATGAATTTCGATTTCCTCACCTAAGGCGACGGCGCGGAATCCGGAGACGGGATGGGCGGCGTTGGCGACGCGGAGCTGGCTGCGTTGCGCTTGGGATGACATGCGGGAACGATCTGCGAGGGAATGGTCGGTGGAGGAATGGCCGGAGAAAGAATGATCCGCCCAGCGATCTGCCATGCGATCGTCAGCGATGCGGTCGGCGGCCAGGCTCAGGAGTTGGGGCTCGGGGACGCTGCGCAATAAATCGCGGACCAGATTGTCGAGTTCGACGTCGTTGATAAGGTGTGCGGTCTGCTGGTGGCGGAGTGATCCTCCGAGCACGCGCGAAAGACCGAGCAGCCCGTGGCTGCCGCAGGCCAGGCAATAGGGCTTGCTGTTGGTGCTGATCAGCTCACACTGGACACAGAATGTGGCGGACTGCAGGGGGACAAAATTGACGTCTTTGAACGTGGTGCCGTAGACAGTCTTGCCAAATGCTTTCTTGCGAAACATGATTGCTGATTCCTCGCTTATTTCCCGCAACGAGTACGCTCGCCAATTTCACGGTGCAACGAAGGTAAACAGGGACTGCGATGGGAGAAAGTGACGGCAGTGGTTCCGGGGTGTGGAAAACTGGGCGAGAACGGGAACGAGCGGGCGAGTGTGCAGAATCCTGCAACTTTTGTTTGCTTGGTTAGGGTCGAAAGACCTACTGAATGCGGGATACGCACGCTATTTCTTGCTGGAGGTATTGATTTCGGCCGGGGCGTGGGCTATGCTAAACCCACGTTCGCGGTTCGATTCGCGAAACCTTATTTGGGAGAAATCATCATGCAATGGACAGCACCCGCTTTTGAAGAAGTTTGCCTGAACTGCGAAATCAACTCCTACGCCAGCGCGAAACTGTAGGTCGAAAAGCTCTCCCCTGCACTCTTCCTGTTTTTGACTGCCTAGCCTCGCACGGTGAATTGTGCGATCCGGCTGGCTGCGTGCGAATCGACGAGCCAGGCTTCGTCTTCGTCTTCCTCTTTAGCTTTAGCTTTAACGATTCCTCTCGCTCCCTCTCTTCGATTACGGAGTCACATCCAGTCCATACGATGGGTGGCTGAAGGTTCCGCCGATCCTGATGGGCACGATCTCTCCGGCATTTTTCTTCTTGAAGAATGGCTCCACGGACTTCAGCAGAACTGACTTCACTCCGTTCGATCCCTTGGAGAGCTTGTTATCGAGTTGCAAGGTTCCATGGAGGTTAATCTGCTGCGTTAGCAGACCGTAGGTGCCGTGCAAATGGGCCAGCGCTCCTGGGACGCTGAAGGAGAGATCTGAGAAAGTGGCGATGGCGTGGTTGAGTACGACGTGTCCCTTCAGATTTTCAACGACGCTCGCAGGATCGGCGTTCTTTTTCTCGCCGGTCTTTTTCTCGTCATTCTTGTTCTCGTCGTTCTTTTTCTCGCCCTGCGCCAACTGACTGAGATTGTCGACCTTTTCCTGCGTTGCCGGGCGGGCGAAACTTGCTGCATCGATTCCAAAGTCTGCCTGCAGGTTCACCCTTTCGATGAATGGTCGCTTCCCAGGGGGAACCAACACTTGTGTTTTGAAGTTCATCGTGCCGGTCAAAGCGGGAGGATCTGCCTTGGCGAGGAGGCGGAGCCAGTCCTGTATCTGTCCCTGAACTTCGGTTGCGCCTAGCGAGACGGTCTTTCCACTTACGCCTTCCGGGGCCGTCTTCTTGGCCACTTCCACTTGCGATATTAGCGACGTCCGCTCAAATTGCGCCTTTACTGACGACAGAGAGACGTCTCCATTGAGCCCGTTCACAATGCCATGGAATTGCGTTTTCAGGTGTACCGCATGGTTACCGGTTACTTTGAAATCGGGCACGTCGGTGCTGCCTTCGATCTCGATGAGTTCGAGTACACCGGTGAATTTGCCGGTGGAGGCGAGCGTTCCTACAATGCCTGAAAATTCGCCTAGGTCCGCGCGTTCAAAGTCGTACGAGCCGGAGAGAGGGGTTTGACCCATGTTCTGCGGCTGCAGAGGACCGAATTGTCCGTCGGTGCGAATTTCTCCTGGCGGCTTCGCATTGTGCAGCGCGGCGTGGAACGACAACGGGCGGTCATCGGCTACGGAGTTCAGGGTTAGTTTGTGAATTTCGAACTCGAGGGGATCTTTTCCAGATTGGCCGGAAGCAAACTCAACGACGGCGCCGTCTGCGATGATCTGATCGATAATCAACGCGGACTGCTTCAGGCTCCCGGGGGCTAGCGTGTTCTCGATACGCTCACTGCCGGATGAAACGAACAGGCGCAAGCCTTCGATCCGGGCGCGTCGAACATGTTTAGGCGTTCTGAGAAACTCCCAGAAAGCGCCCTGGATGGTGAGCTTTTCGATGGTGGCGATCGGAGGGACGTCGCGATCGCTGTTGCGGCTGATAGTCACGCCTTCGGCAATGCAACCGGGTGGGAAATATGTCCCGTGAAACGCTTTCACCTCGATCGTGCTGGAGAACTTTGCCTGCAGCGCGCTGACGATGGCGCCACGCGTGAACGGCCAGCGGCTGAGCAGCAACATAGCTGCGCCGCCGATCAGAACAAGCGCCAACACCGTGCCAATCTTGATCAAGCGGGATGAGATCTTGGACTTTTTTTTCAAGACTTCCTTTTTGATTCATCGAGAACGGATAGAAATCGTTCCATGAAGGCCTGCATATTTAAGAAAGTCTAACCAGACACGGATGAAGAAACTGATCACAAAGGAACGCTTCAGTTGCCGCCGGCCTCGGATTAGCGTCGAAGGAACGACGGCAAGAGCCTGTACTGCGTGCGCTGCAGGAGGGGAGATCGCGTCCGGCTAGCCGGCTTGGGCGGCGATCAGTGAGGTGTCCTGGCCGGGCAGGGCAATGACCTGGGCGGAGTGGGCCAGGGTGCGGTCGAGGGCGTCGGCGAGGGCGGTGGGAAAAGTTGTGGTCAGCAGGTTGATGTCGACCTGGAGATCGCGCGTGGAGTACAGGCGATAGACGGTCAATGTTCCACGGCGGCGGTTGGCGGAACTCATCAGGTTCAGAGCGACGGTCCATGCGGCGGCGGAGTCAAGGATTTTCGGCGTTCCCGGTTTGCTCCAGCGGAACGAATTGCTGGCTCGTCGAGCGGTGGACGAGTCGGGAGCGTCGAACTGGATCTTCTCAAATTGGGACTTCTCTAACTGGAGTTTCTCGAATGGGGATTTCTCAAAGGAGGCCTTCTCGAATGGAATCATTTCTCCGGGAAGCAAGTCGAGCTTCAGTTCGAAGCTGTCGAAGTCGTTGCTGCCGAAGGCGGCGGTGAGAATGCGGCGAACCTGATCGTAGTCGCGCGCGACTTTGAGTTCTTCGGTCGCGCGGCGGATGGCCAGGTTGTTCACGAAGATCTGGGGCTGATCGAAAGTGCGGTGGGCGACGCGGGCTAGCTCTCCGAATTCGAGATAGCCGAGATGCTGCACGCCGATCCAGACCCCGATGCCCAGGACCGCGAGCACGAGGCCCAGCGAACTGCCGGTCGGCCACAGCAGGAACAGGCTCAGCATGGCGAAAATGGCGGAGACGCCGTAGAGCAGAATCACGACCTGGCGATGCGTCATGCCGTGCTGCAACAGTTTGTGATGAATGTGCTCGGCGTCGGCGGTGAAGACGGGACGTCCACTGATCAGGCGGCGGACTATGGAGAGCGAGGTTTCGAGAATCGGCAGGCCGAAAGAAACTACGGGGATGGCAACAGCCACAATGGTCGGAGCTTTTTGCGCTCCTTCGAGCGCTAGGGCGCTCAGAAGAAATCCGATGAAGAGGCTGCCGGAATCACCCAGGAAAATGGTTGCGGGATTGAAGTTGAAGCGGAGGAAGCCGAGAATCGCGCCCGCCAGCGCGATGGTCATCACGGTGACGAGCGACGGGCCGTTGAGCAGCGCCACCACGAACGCAACCAGAGTGGAGAACAGGGCTGATCCGGCGGCTAAGCCATCCAGGCCGTCAATCAGGTTGAACGCGTTGGTAATGGCCAGGACCCAGAGGATGGTGAAGGCCAATCCCACGAACCATGGCAGTTTGTGTTCGCCGAAGAGCACTGGGATGTTGACGATGCGCAGGCCACCTGCGAACAGCATGGTGGCGGCGATGCCCTGTATCGAGAATTTGAAATAGGGACCGACGCCGTGAAGGTCGTCATACACGCCGAGCAGGAAGACGAGCGACGCGGGCGCGAAGATGGTGAAAAGTGTCTTCAGGGAAAATGTTGAATGGAAGCGACCGCTATACATTGCCCACAGCGCAGCCATCCCCATGCAGCAGGAGAAGGACAGGTAGATGGCGACGCCACCCAGACGTGGCAGAGGGTTCGAATGCAGATGACGGTCCTGGGTGGGAGCGGCGACCCAGCCACGGGCGGTGGCGAAGTCGCGCACGTAGCGCGTGAGTACGAAAGCCGACAACAGCGCTAAAACGAATGTCCCGAGGAAGATGCCCGTCAACTTGTCACCTTCGGCAAGCGAAGCTGCGCCGGAGCCGCAGGTTCACTCACAAATCCACTTCCGTTCTTCTCCACGAGTGTCGCGGAAAGCATGTCGCAGCAAAGTATCGCAGCAAAGCGCCCGCGGCTCATCGTTAGAAAACAGATTTCTGTTGGCGTAAGAGGTGCGTAAACTCTAGCAGCGTCGCCGCGGAACTTTCAATCGCTGCGCGGGAAAAAGCTGTGGAAAACTAAGACTGGAAGGTGCAAGAGGTGCCGTAATGGGACATTACGGCACTGCGGATAGCAGGGGCGCAACCTGCATCGCTGTGCTAAACTTCAGTTCAAATTCTCACTGAATACATCCGGGGTCCTCTGATGGAGTCGGGCACTTCGAGTTTCACAGGCCGCAACTGCGGCCGTGGTTGCCGGTTGGTGCTTGCAGCATTGCTGGTTGTCGCGAGCGCGGCCGCAGCCCAACAAGCAACCGACGGAATGCAGCCGACGCCGGCGCAGACTGCGGCTCCTTCCGCAGCGCCGCCCGCAACGACTCCCGCAGGGCTTCCTGCGGTACAACCTCTATCGCAAGCGGCGGAGAATGCATCGGGAGTTGCGCAGACCAAGGCTGCTGATGTGGCGCAACAATCCGCCGACCAGCCGACCGAGGTCAAGCTGGGTCCGGGAGATCTGATTGAAGTGAACGTGTACAACGTTCCGGAACTGACGAGCAAGACGCGAGTCAGCCTGGCGGGAGACGTATATCTTCCCCTAATCGATTACGTCCACGTCGACGGCCTGACGCTGGAGGAAGCCCAGTCGGTGATCGAGAAACGGCTGGCGGATGGCGGGTTCGTGCGCAGCCCACACGTAACCATCTTCGTGGACGAAGCCGCATCGCAAGGCGTGACCGTGCTGGGCGAAGTGGCGAAACCTGGCATCTACCCGGATGTTTCCGATCACAAACTCTACGAGGTCATCTCGCTGGCGGGCGGGTTCACGGTGTCCGCTTCGCGGAAGATTGCGGTCATCCGCAGGGGCTTGCCGGAGCCGATTCGCATTGATCTGCCTCGCAATCTGGCCGACGAACTGAGCGGCAACATCGAGATTCTGCCGGGCGATACGATTACGATCCCGCGCGCGCCCATCATCTACGTCGTGGGGGACGTAGGCCGTCCCAGCGGATTGCTGGTGGACAATGGCACGCTCACCGTGCTGCAGGCAATCGCGCTGGTGGGCGGGACGAACCATACGGCAAAATTGAGCGGATCCCGTATCCTGCATAAGACGCCCGCAGGAGTGATCGAGAAGAAGATCGAAATCAAGAAAATGCTGGAGGCGAAGGCTCCAGACGTTACTCTACAGGCGGACGATATTCTTTTCATTCCGGTCAGCGGAGCCAAGGTCTTGGCAGGCAAGACTTTTGATGTTGCGATGGCTGCGGCCACGGCGGCTTCGATTTACTCGATCCATTAACGGGACGGTCGAGCGTTTGGACTTGGGAACGACGCCTCAGCTCGCCGCATCCTCGACCTTCGATTCGCAAATGCTCGCTGGGCGAAAGACACGCCGTTTCCGAGGGTAATTGATGGCCAAGGCCGAAGCAGTGGAGCAGGACCCAGGCGTCCGCAAAAGGCGCGAGCTCCCGCCTGGCAGTCAGCCCGCATCAGGAATTCTATTCGGCCTCTTTCTTGCAGTTCTCGGCCTTATTTCGTTTCATCTTTTCCGCGCCCCGATTTACGACATGGATTCGATCCAATATATGGGGAACGCGCTGTTGATGAAGGAGACCGATCCGGTTCGATTGCATCAGCAGGTATATTCAGAACTGCGCAGGACGGTCCCGAAGAGCGCCTTGGATCCGCTGTTGGGGAGTGAGCCGGGAGCACCAGAAGACCAAAACCAGTCGCGTCATGAACGTGCGACCAATCCCTATCGTTTCGCCGAGTTTCTCCCCTTTTTTGCAATCCGACCGCTGTACAACCAAACCCTGTACCTTGTCAGCAGGAGCGGCATTGGGCTGGTAAGGTCGGGGATTCTGATTTCAGTGGGTTCCTATTTCCTGCTGGGTGTGTTGCTCTTTGTGTGGGTGCGAGCGCACGCGGGGCCGCTGCTCAGTTTTCTGGTCTCCGCCCTGAGTATGCTGAGTCCGCCGCTGACTGGGGTGGGCCGAGACACGACATCCGATGCCCTGGCCAGCCTGGTCGCCTTTGCATCGTTGTACCTGATATTCGAAAGGCGTCTGCTCGCCCCCGGCATCGTTTTGCTCCTGGCGTCAATCTACTTCCGAACAGACTTCGTCGTGCTGGCGGGGCCGGTCATTCTTCTTTGTTTGCTACAGGGCCGCCTTCTATTTTGGCAAGCCGCCGTGTTGTCGCTGGTTGCCGTCTTTTCTGTTTTGCTTATCAATCATTTCGCGGGCGACTACGGCATCAAAATGTTGTACTTCCGCAATTTTGTAGGGACGCCGGTGGCGCCCGGAGAAATGACGGTTCAGTTTTCGCGGCACGATTATGTGTCCGCGTTCCGGTCAGGAATTACAAAGGTGGCGGACAGCTTTTTCCTGCCTTTCCTCCTCCTCGGCGTAATCGGATTGCGGTCAAGGCGGGTGCGGCCGCTTCTGGCGGTGACCCTGGCCTATGTCGCGCTTCATTTTTTGATCCTGCCCAATTGGCAGGAGAGGTGGGTTGCAGTCTTTTATCTATCGATGGCGGTCTGCGCAGCAGCGCCTCAAGAGACGCCATTTGCTCTTCGGTTAGTGGCTTAGGTTCCTTCCAGCAAGCTTTTAAGAGCCTGAATATATTTCTCGGCCGTCCGGTCGCGAGAGAAGTGTTGCAGAATGTACTCCCTTCCTTTTTTCCCAAAGGCTTCGCCCAGATCGCGATTGGCGGATAGCCGGTTAATTGCGTTTACCAGCTCCTGGGAATTTTCCGGTTCGATGTAGAGGCCGGCGCTGGCTTCTTCGACGATCTGGCGGGCTTGACCGTCCACGCCAAGAATCACCGGGCGGGCGCAGGACATGAACTCCAGCATCTTGGTGGGGATGACGGTTTTGAAGACGTCAGTCTTTTTCAGGAGAACCAGGCAGGCGTCGGATGCGGAAATGAACGCAGGGATTTTTTCACGGGGCTGCTGATCGAGAAAACGCAGGTTGGTTAGTCCGCGGGATTGGGCCAAAGTCTTGATGCGCTCTTTCTCGGCGCCTTCGCCCACCAGCAGAAACTGTGCGGTTGAATTCTGCTGCTGGAGCTGATGGGCGGCATCGAGCAGAGTTTCGAGTCCATGCGCCATGCCCATGGTGCCGATGTAGCAGACTATGAACTTGAACTTGCCTTCAACGCCGAGTTCTCGCCGCAGCGCGTTGTTGGCGGCTGACGGAGCGGGCGTGAAGAGGTCGGTCTCGACGCCGTTTTCGACGACTGCAATTTTTTCCGCGGGAACGCGCCAATGCTGCATCAGGTGTGGCTTGAACGCGGGAGTCACTACGACGATGCGGTCCGATCGCTGGTAGAGAAACTTCGCCACCGCGGCCAGCGCATGGTGCAGCAGCGAATTTTCGTCGCCCACGCCGACGGCGGTTAGCGATTCCGGCCAGAGGTCGCGCACTTCGAAGACGAACGGGACCTGCCGCGCGAACGACAGCCACCAGCCGGACAAGCCCACGAGGAGTTGCGGCGATGAGGCGATGATCACGTCAGGCCGAGGAATTGTCAGGCCGCGCAGTGCGGCGGAGACGCAGAAAGAGGCGTAGTTGCGCATGCGCTCGTGCGCTTTGCGGTTGGGCAAGGGCCAGAGCCAGGTGCGATAGACATCCATGCCCACGATTTTTTCGTGATGAGTCAGTCGACGCAAGCGGCTGCGCCATTCGGGGGGAACTACTCCGGTGGGGTGATTGGGGAATCCGGTCAACACCGATACGTTGTGGCCGGCCCGCGCCCAATGCTGGGCGAGTTCGGAGGCACGGGCAGCGGGCGCGCCCATCTCCGGGGGGAAATATTGTGAGACGTAGAGGATCTTCACGCGAGTCTAGAGGCTATCGCATAAGTGGCGTTCGGGGTAGGTGGGAAGGATGGGCTGGGTACTGATGCAGTTTTTAAAAAGGATTCGTATCGGGGCATCGCTTCTGCGATGCCGCGCAGAGGCCCCAACCGCGGCCGGTTATAGCCGCCGGGGGGCTTGCCACACGACAGAACGCAGGCGCTAAAGCGGGCGTGCGCTGTTAGTCGAGTGTGGTGTGCCTGAAGGCATGCCCTGATACAAATCTGGTACCATGCCGCCTTGCTTAGAGCCTGCGCAGATTCCGCATGTGCTCACACAAAGTGACCAGTAAGGGTGGCGATCTAAGACCGGACTATCTGAACGTTGGCTATCGAAGGTAATCCTACACATTGTAAAACTGCTGCTGCGGGGCCGAATGGTCGCCTATAGTTGCAATGAGATTGCTTACACGGCGGCAACGAACCGTGCGGACGACGCATCACACGAAATTCCTGCTGCGCAGGTGACCGCACGAGCGTTCTTTTCTTCTACGACCGGCTGCATGATGCGTGAGAAGGATTAAAGTCAAAGACATTGATGACCCTCCAGTTCAAACCGAGACCCGCAGTTTTGGCGCTGGCCATGCTGGGCTGGGCATCGTTCTGTTTAGGACAGACGCCGCAGCCAGCGCCTGTGGTCGTCGCGCCGGAAAGTGTCGTGCAAGGAGTCATCGTGACCGGCAATATCAACGGGACGGTGCTCGATCAAAGTGGGGCGGTCGTCGCGGGAGCTCGCGTGAAGCTTACGGGCGAAGATCCTACCGTCAGCCGGGAGGCGCTCTCCGACACCGATGGGGATTTCTCTTTTGCCAATGTCGCTCCCGGGCCTTTTCATCTCACCATTACCGCGGAGGGATTCGCGACGCAAACCTCGTCTGGGATTCTGCATGCGGGGGAAAACTATATCGCCCCGAGAACTGCGTTGGCGGTGGCTACCGCAGTTACCGATGTGGAAGTTGGAGTCTCTCAGGTGGAAGTGGCGGAAGAGCAGATGAAGGTGGAAGAGAAGCAGCGCGTGCTGGGCGTCATACCAAACTTTTATGTCAGCTACATCCCCGATGCGGCTCCGCTGACTCCGAAACAAAAATTCAAGCTGGCGTGGAAGACGGTCATCGATCCAGTCACCATCGTATTCGTGGCGGGCGCGGCGGGAGTGCAGCAGGCGCAAAATCACTTCGAGGGATATGGGCAGGGCGCGCAGGGTTATGCAAAACGTTTCGGGGCCGGCTATGCCGATACGGTTTCGGGGACGTTCATCGGAGGCGCCATTCTGCCGTCACTTTTCAAGCAAGACCCGCGTTATTTCTACAAAGGCACAGGCAGCTTGCGCTCACGGTTTCTGTATGCGCTCGCGAATGCGGTGATTTGCAAGGGGGACAATCGACGCTGGCAAGCCAATTACTCGGGCATTCTGGGCAGCCTGGCGGCGGGCGGTATTTCCAATCTCTACTATCCAGCGCAGGATCGGGACGGAGCGGGATTGACCTTTGAAAACGCAGCCCTGGGGATTGGCGGGTCAGCAATCTCGAATCTGTTTCAGGAATTTTTGATCAAGAAGCTGACGCCGAAGGTGCCGGATAACAGCGTGGCGAAACCTTAGCGAAATCGGCCAAGTGAATCTTCAAGTTCGCGAGTTCTCATAGCTTTCGCTGACGACACACGGGCAGCGAAGTCACAGGTAGGTGACGAAGCCCAGCTCGACTCCTTTCAGTTTCCATCCCTACTTGATGTTAAATCGTCATTTCACTCACTGATCATGACCCCATACCGCCGAAGCTCGGTGGGTGTACTCTCCTGATTGCAACATTCGCGATCTTGGCTGCACAATCTTAGCCAAGCCGCTCTGTTGACGCACCGTTTAAATCTTCTGCACGAGCAATCATAGGAGTCGTGGTATGGGTTTCAGCGATCCAGAGGTTCAAAAGAAGGTGTTTGGACCTCGATGGCAACATGAAGTCGAAAAGCAAGGCTGGCCGCTATGGAAGCGACTCATCCATCGTTTGCAACGTTGTCCAGTTTGCAAGACGAAAAGTCCAGGCCAAAAAGTTCGATGAGTGTCAGGGGATATCCCCCAAGGGTCTTGCTTGGGAGATCCCTCCAGCGGCTGAAGTACGCCGCGGTTCGGGAGGACGCAAGGATGGTTCAGAATGAATTGCATGAGGAGCCTCGTGCTGTTTCTTCTCGGCACAACTGTTCTTCTCGGTATGCCTGCTCTCTTGACCGGCCAGCAAAGCATGCCGGTTGCGGAATTGCTGCGGCAATTCAAGGCGAATCCGATCTTCTGGCAACAGTTTGAAGTAGCCGAGAAACTTGCGAGGAGCCACGATCCTGCGGTTCTTGCGCAACTCGAACCTTACTTGAAAGATGACGACAGACATGTGCGCGGGAACGCTGCATTTGTATTCGCGGCCGCGGAGGACGACCGGGGATTTGAAGTGATTGCCGGCATTCTGAAGGACCGGTCTGACCGTCCTGAAGGGCAAGGCATGCCGGGGGGCAATTGGTCTGTGGCAGCACAGATCGCGAGTGATCGCTATTATGCGGCACACCTGTTTGGAGATCTGAAGGATCCGCGGGCTGTACCGATTCTCATCCCACTGCTTCACGACCGTGAGGTCAATATGATTGTCCCTTGGTCGCTGGGGCAGATCGGGGACAAGGCGGCGGTTGCTCCTCTCATTGCGACGCTTCGCGATGTCGATCCAGACATGCGAGTGCTTGCCATTTATGCTCTGGAGACGTTGAAGGCGAAAGAATCTCTTCCACAGCTGCGCGCCTTGGTTCACGACGAGGACAGAATCCATTTTGACGGGCTGGGAACGGTCGGGGATGCGGCCAAGAAGGCTGTGGCCGAATTACAGGCGCTGCCTTGAAAAGACAAGGCTGGATTCCGCGCTCAACTGCTGATCGAACCTTGCATCAGGCTGCGAGATCGGACGACCGTGGTCGAAAGCTCGATGCGGACAGGCAGCTATTGGATCGGGTAGGGTTCGCCGGGGCGTACGATCCGGATGAAATGATCCGTAAACTTCGCATGCATCTCGGGCACGTCGTACTTGGGCATGTGGCAGGTTGTGCAATTGGCTGTGGCTTTGGGACAGGCCGCAGCGGCAGACTCGGATCGATCGGGCGACTGGCTGCGCTGCGAGCTGTGGCAGGTCAGGCAGCGCTGATCATAAGAGCTGGCCTCCTGAACCAGAGGTTGGTGCGGATCATGACACGCGAAGCACTCCAGCCGCTGGTCACCGCGAACTCCCCAACACCGGCTTTTTTCAAGGCGATACGGCGCGAAACGCACGTTGCTGGGTACGAATAACTTTGATTCGACAACGTCGCCTGGGGTCATGTGGCAGGCACCGCAGAAATCTACAGCTTCAATCGGATTCAGGGAACGCGGATTGAATATGTGCATTGCTCCATCTTCCAGCAGGTTCATGTTTGCTGCTGCTACGTGAGCCAGACCGGGACCATGACAGGCTTCGCATGTGATGCCGGGGATTGCATGTTCAGGATCAAACCGACCTTTCGTGGTCGAGGCCGTCGTGTGGCAGCCGAAACAGTGCGCTGCGGCTTTCGGCGGCAGATTCTCGCCCAGCGCCCTGTCCCACTCGCCGGCCTTGGCCGGCTTGTGTGCCGGTGATATGTCCATACCTCCGCCGAGACCGCGGAAGCTGGTGATCTCAGCGTCATACAGCTTGCCTTTGCTTTCTAGAACGAAAGTCTGCCCCACCACTCCAGCGCCAAAGGTCCATGTAATGTTGCCGCTGACGGATTGATTCCCCGATCCAACGATCAGCTTGGGGTCGTCGCCCTGCGGCTCGACATGATAAACGAACGCCCCACAGCGCACTGTAAGGGCCGTGGGCTTTGCACCCCAGGCGCCGACGGCGGAGTAGTAAGCGGCATTGGCCATCGGAGTCAGCAGTTGCGTTGAAACCTTTTCAGCGTGACACCGCTGACAGGAACCAGCCCCGGCATAGGCCTCGGGAGGCGGGGTGCCGGTGGTCGGCCACCAATCCTTCGTGAAGACACGATATTCGGTGATCGCGGAAAATTCGGCGGGAGCTTGCGACTGGGCTGAAAGGGAATGGCGGAAGAGCAGGCAGCAGGCGATAACCAGCAGAATGCAAGCCCACAGGCAGTGAGCGGGAATCGATCGCCAACTGGGACGCACACGCGGCACAGCAACACAACTCCGCGCACACCCCTATCTGGCACGCCCCTATCTGTAGGATAGCAGGATCGGACCATTGGCGAAACATCACGATTACATTGGTGTGACGCTGCCGGGGTTTTAAGCGCTAAGGATCGTCAAACTTTTTCCTCGGGTTCATTGTGTAATGTTGTTTTGCGTAATGCTGTTTTCGTCGACCGTGCGAGCCGCGTTTGCACTGCCTACAATAGGACTATGAAAGAAGCGTCGTGCTTTCGGTGCCTTGTTGGTTTGATCGTAGTTGGCGAGGTAGCAAGTGCCCGGGTGTGTCCTCACGATGGAGCCGGCGACGATGCACTCGTTCCATTCCTTCGGGCTGCAAAATCAAGTATGCGGGCGGCGATCCTTATGAGTATCTTCGCGGTTTGTTTTTTCGCGACGACTCGTGTCTTTGGTCAGCAGCGGCTGCAGACTCTTCTGGTGGGCGTCGATCACCGGAGCGTGACCAGCCTGAACGGAAAGTGGCACTACCTGGTCGACCAATCCCCAGCCCATGCGCTCTACACGGCGAGCGGAGAGATCAATGACAAGGCCTACGCCTTGAACGAGCATCCGAACATCGTGGGCAAACACAATCAGGAATACGATTTTGCCACTGCTCCCACGCTGAGAGTTCCGGGCGACTGGAATACGCAGGTGCCGCAGTTGTTCAACTACGAAGGGGTGGTCTGGTACGAGCGCGATTTCGAGGCAGCGCCCAGGGCGAACTCGCGCACGTTTCTCCATGTGGGAGCCGCCAACTACCGCTCGCACGTTTGGGTCAACCAGAGCCGCGTTTGCGACCACGAGGGCGGGTACACGCCTTTCGATTGCGAAGTCACGGGCGTGCTTCATCCGGGTTCGAATTTTGTGGTGATCGCGGTTGATGCTACGCGCCTCGTCGATGGCGTCCCTTCGACGGGCATCGACTGGTTCAACTATGGCGGTCTGACACGCGATGTTTCTCTGGTCACGGTGCCACGGGCGTTTATCGACGACTACGACATTCACCTTGCCCATGGTGCCAGCTTCGATCCAAAGAACACCGAGATCACGGGCTATGTTCATGTCGTGGATGCGCCGGCTGGAACACCTGTCGCCATCGACATTTCGGAAGCCAACGCGAAGACGATTGCGGCGACGGACGCAGCAGGCAATGCATGGTTCAGCGTGAGAGCCGAGAGGCTCACGCTGTGGTCGCCCGCGACCCCGAAGCTCTACAAGGTACAACTGAGCGCCTCCGACGACAGGCTGACGGATGATATTGGATTCCGCGACATTCGCGTGGATGGGACGCGCATTCTGCTCAACGGCAAAGCTGTGTTTCTGGAAGGCGCGAACGTGCACGCGGAGGCCCCGGTCCGCGGAGGCCGCGCCAACACCGATCAGGACGTGAGCACGATCTTCGGCTACCTGAAGGAACTCCACGCGAACTTTGTGCGGCTCGCGCATTATCCGCACGACGAGCGCATGGAGCGCGAGGCAGACCGCGACGGCATTATGGTGTGGTCGGAGATACCGAACTGGCAGAATATCTCCTTTGACAAACCCGAGGTATATGCAAAAGATGTGGCGATGCTGCGGGAGATGATTCGCCGCGACCGGAACAAGGCGTCCGTAATTCTGTGGTCGGTGTCGAACGAGACGCCCAACAATCCTACGCGCACCAGGTTCCTGACCGATCTGGCAAACGAGGCTCGGAAACTCGATCCCACGCGGCTTATCACGTCGGCCATCATCGGCCCGCGGGCGAATGGAACCGAGATGGTGAATAGCGATCCACTGTGCGACGCGCTGGATGTAATCGGGCAGAACGAATACATCGGCTGGTACGAGATGACTCCCGAAGATGCCGACCAGATGCGCTGGACCTTCCCGCCGAAGCCGGTGCTGATGACCGAGTTCGGGGCTGAGGCGAAGGCCGGCAATCACGGGGCGGTGAACCAGCGCTGGACCGAAGAACAGCAGGTCTTCGTGTTCGAACACCAGTTCGAGATGCTGCGGAAGATTCCGCAACTTCGCGGAACCGTTCCGTGGATTCTTATGGACTTTCGCTCGCCGGGACGGAACATCCCAAAACTGCAAGACGGATACAACCGCAAAGGCCTGATTGCGGAAGATGGCAAGAAGAAGCTGGCCTTCGCATTGTTCCAAAAAGCTTACGCCGAGCATTCGCTGGGGAAGGCCCAGTAGTTGAACTCACGGTGATGGCAGAGAATCGGGTCTAGTAGTAGCAGAGTTTGAAGGCGCTTTTGTAAATGAGGGCGCGGGTGCGGCTGGTGCGGCTGCGGGTGTAGCCTTCCCAGCGGTCGGCAACGCGGGCGAATGCGTCTTCTCCGGTGAGGCGGTGCATTACGCGCAATTGCACGATGTGCAACTGATGATAGAAAGTGCTGGCCACCATGGGCAGGCGCGTGCCGGATTGCTCGTAGAGCGACCAGAATCCTAAGTCGTAGCGATCGAGATTGTGCAGCAGGGTGCGGACGGCGCGCGAGAACGATTCTTGCGCGGAGGCGTCCTGCGTGGCCAGGAAATAATCGTACACGCCCCACGCGGCCCAAATGAATCCGTTGAGAATGTGGGTGGGCGGGGAGACGATGTACTCCTCGAACCACAGGTCTCCGGCGTCGTCGGTGAAGGCGACGCCACCGGCGTTTATAGGAACCTCGAAACACGCCAGGGCGCGGCGGGCCGCTTCCAGATAGCGCGCGTCTTGCGATTCTTTGTGAGCCCGAACCAGCACGGAGATTCCCTGGCCCTGCGCGAGGGCTGAGTACCAGGGGGCGCGGAGGGTGTCGCGGTATTCCCAATCGAAGTGGTGGTTCCAGACGGCGAGGCCTTGCGGGTTCTGCTCGAGGTGGGAGCAAAGCCAGTCGGCAGCGACGAAGAATTTTCGGCGGCGCTCGGGATCGGCGTTGCGGCGGTAGAGATTGTAGTTGCCGAGGCCGTATTGCGCGATGGCGATGGGGTTGTACTGCAGGCCGATGTGGCCGTGATAGTCGAGTTGCGGGACGCCGGAGGGATCGTAGTGGCCGGCATAGTCCGCCTTTTCGGTGAACAGCATGAAGTATTCGCCTAATTCTTTGACGGTCGCGTAGGGATTCTCCGCGGGAGTTTCGTGCCAGAAGGTGAGGTGGCTTTTGCCGCCGACTAGGTAGGCGCTGAAAATGCGGCGGTAATAGCGGAGAGAGGGCAAGTAAGTTCCGGTTTGAGTGAAGTTCATATTACTTCACCCTTGTGGGGCAGGCGATGCAAGTTCCTTCACACTTGTGGGGGAGGCGATGCGAGGGTAGAATTGGCGGGCTCTTGCGGGGCAAAAATGCCTGACAAGATGCTATTCCTTTGGAAATTCAGGAGAAGTACATGACGCCCAGGAAGACCCGGTACTCGCAGTACGCAATACAGATCGCGGCCGCAGCCCTTATCAGCACCTGCTGCCTTCAGCCCGTTTCCGCGGGACAGACCACAGACGCAGCCGACGCTGACGCGGCAGCGCGCGATAATTGGCGCGGCGTTATGGCGCACAATGCCCAGGGGGAGGGATGCTTTCAGGCAACTTATCCCAACACCATTTGGGAGCAGATGGAGTGCAAAGAATTGCATCCACGCGTCCATCCAGTCTTCCACAAGCCGGGCGAGGGTATGGTCACGGGCAACGGTGTCGACTATGTCGCTGAAGCACCGGGGCTGATCAGCTCGACACTGGGATCGTTCCCGAAAGTCACGGGCGTGAAAACCGAGAAAAGCGTCGGGGTGCCGGAGTACGGAGACGGGGGCATTCTCGGGTCGAATGAATACTCAATTCAGCTCAATACCGACTTCCAGGGCACGACAGCGGCCTGTGACGGTCATAGCGGTTGTGTGGTCTGGCAACAATTCATTTATGCGACGGACTACGCAAAAGAAGGCGAGGCGGCGGTTTTCATGCAGTATTGGCTGATCGGCTGGGGCAACTCGAAATGTCCGAGCGGGTTCGCCAGTGCCGGTGGAGGCGATTGCTACGGCAACAGCAAATCCGTATCGGCGCCCGATGTGAAGCCTACTTCTCTTGCCAGCCTGTCGGTCTCGGCCTCCGCGACATCGGGTGGCAACGACACGGTGGTATTCACCGACGGAACCACGGCCTACTCCGTGAGTGGCCTCGACACCGTGCTTGATATTTCGCAGGTTTGGAAGCAGTCCGAATTCAACATCGTCGGCGACGCTGGCGGTTCGCGAGCGGATTTTAATCAGCCTGTCTCGATTACCGTGAAAGTGGCGCTGACGGATGGCGCCACTTCGGCACCGACCTGCGTAGCGAATGCTGGCTCAACCGGAGAGAGTAACAACTTGAGTCTGGGCAAGTGCACGACTAAGAGTGGCTCGTCGCCCTACATTCAGTTCGCCGAATCGAACTGAGAATTCAGCTTGCCGGGCTTAATTGGCGGCAAGTCGCACGCAAGTCACTCGTAAGCAAGCGGAGATCATCCATTTCGATGATCTCCGCTTAATTTTTTGGAACTCCAAACTTTATGGGATCACGGAGTAAATCGACGTGACGAAGTCGTCGGATTCGACGGCGACTGTCGTGAGCGCCAGGAATGGCGTGGTGTTGTTGCCGTCGGGCAGGATTGCATTGCCGTACTGGAACAGGCCCATGGGCCAGTGATCTTTTTGCCATGCCAGCAGAGGACGCCAGTCTTGCGCTTCGCCGGAGTTGCGGTCGACACCGCTTCCGTAGACGCGGACTTGGCGGTCACGATTGACCTCGCTAGGTTCGACCATGGTGGAGAAGAACAGGCGGCTTCCGACGAGGCATCCATAAATCGACGAACTGCTGAGGGGAGTAATTTGCGTCAGCAATTCCTGGCGGTCGAGGCGGTAAATGAAATTGGCTTCGAGGGGAGTGTCGGAGGAAAAGTAGAGGCCGTCTTCGGTGGGAATGGCGGCGACGGCACGGGCCTGCTGCTGACCCTGCAGCACAATCTCAACGCGACTAAAATCGCAGGCGGCACGTAGGATGCGGCATTCGTCGCCGTAATCGCCGGTCAGCACCCACAGGCAATTTTGCCAGGGATCGTGGACGATGTTGTGGACGTGACGGATGGCGCCCTTGGGGAATGTGTAGGCGACGCTCCAGGTGGCGCCGGCGTCGGTGGAGGCGTAGATGTGGACCTCGTCGCGATCCGCGTTGTCGAAATATTCCCCCCAATAAATTCGACCGCATTTTTCGCCGCTCGTTTCAGCGGGAACGGCGGTGATGTGCAGAGGGCGCGTGCCACGGAGGATCGAATGAGTTTGGCGGAATTCGGTTTCGTCGGAACCAAGCGCGACGATCGCTCCGGGAACTGCTGCAACCATGGCGCCTGAGGGAAATATTGTTAGCGTGTGAAAACCGTCGCGAAAGAGGCGAGTCATGAGGCGATTCATGACCGTGAGCCGGCGGCGCAGGGTTGGGCGGAACGTGGCGACGGGCTGCCAGGACATCTGGTCGGACGGTTGGTGAATTCTGGCGGCCAGCAGTTCGTAGCCACGCGAAGCGTAGAGAAGATCGCCGGACCAGGCCAGCGCCCGCAGGCGCGGGAAACGCGCGACGCGAAGCAGGGGGGCGGTTGGATCTGCGATCTTTTCTTTCATTTAATTCTGGCGCATTTAGCTCTGCTGCTGCGGACAGGGCCGCCGACTATCAGGATTCTGATTCTGATTCTCTCGCGCCTGCGGCGAGATCAGGAGTGGCCGAATTTCCCTGATCAATTTTCTTCGATCAATTTTCCGATAGGCGACATCTAAATTATTCAGCGAGCCGATCGGGGCGGTGAGCATACGATGAATCGTAGCTAGCCTAACAGAGCACGGCAGGCCAAGTGCCCGTACTTGTGTGCCCATGAAGATGTCGCCGTGATTCGGAAACAGGTTGGCTCGCCGAATTGTTTTTGGCTTTAGCAGGAAGAAGTGACCTTATGCTCAGTCGATGCGCCAATTCACAATGTGGCAGGCCCTTTCTGAAACTCAGGGAGGGTAGGTTGTTTCTGGTTGAGACTGAGAGGGTGACCAAGCCGGGAGAATCCGTTGCGCCTCCTTTCGTTCGCGCCCGGCAACAACAACGCTGGGTCGAGCACTACTGGCTGTGTGATGAGTGCGCTGCGGTGTGGACTTTGGTCCACGACCGGGATCAGGGAGTCGCGCTAGCTCCAATCAGACGCTCGGCCATTCGTGTGGGTGCGGCCGCGGGCGGCGCGCATAGGGGAGCGGCATAGGCAGGCGAACAGGGCAGCCCAGCTCTGCTCGGGCCGTCCGGGTCTGAGACCTGGACTCACTTCTTAGTTCGGATTCTTCTTGCGGAGAGTCACGAAAATCCCTACTTCTCGCAAAATACGCGAGAAATGGGGCACCCCTCCTTGGCCGGCTAGGCGTAGCCGTCTTTCACCCACGTCTTCCAGTCCTCACGGACTGCGTTGAGCATTTCTGCCGTGGCCTGGTGCAGCCAGTTCCCTTTCTGTTTCTGCATGTGTTTGAGGATGGGCTTGCGGGCGGTTTTGGTTCCGAGGTGGATGTTGGCGGTTTCCCATCCCATGGCGCGGAGCAGACGCAATTCCTGGCCCGGGGCGCGCAACGTGGCCAGTATGATGCGCGAGCAGTGCGGGCTGAGCCGGCGCACAATCCAGCGTCCGCGTAACTGCACAAATGGATCGAGACAACGCACTGCGCGGCTGATGATCGTCTGATAGAGAATCTCCGACGGGCCACTGTCGTCTTTCGCCCAGTAACAGGCGGAGGAAACCAGGGCTTTCGCTTCGCGAGCGATTCGGGCGCCGTTCCAGTTGGCGATGGCGACATAGCGCGCGTGGCCCAGGCTTCCCAGGCCGGCTACGCGGGAAGCCAGACGATATGGCAGCTCGCGGGCGGGCAGGAGGTGATCGATGGCGTCGACTGCGCTGATCGGTACTTCGTGCTTCACGGTGGGCAGGGCATCGATTTTCGCCCAGAAGTGGACCGGGTCGCGCAGGTCGCTCTCGGCAATCTGGCGCAGCCATTCGTTGTTCTCGCCCAGGACGAAGGGCAATCCGCCTTTGAGTAACGATTCCCGATAGCCATCGAGAATGGAATCGCAAATATCTTTCTCTTTGAGCGCGAGATGGCCCGCTTCAGAGGCCAGGTGAGCGCTCACCGCCAGGCGCACCAGATCGTTGGCGTAGGACATGGGGTGGGCTTCGTCGAAGTCGTTGACACCCCAGATTAGACGGCCCTCGACGTCGCGCCAGGTACCGAAATTTTCGACGTGCAAGTCCCCTACCGCGAGTACATGCGGGGCTTTGGCGAGGTCGGGACACACCTTCGGCCAGATTTGCGCCCAGCGGTAATACGTGGCTCGAAGGAAGGGGAAGACCGCCGCCTTCATGTTGGCGTGCTTGAGGCGGAGATCTTTCTTGACCACGTCGGTGCGATGGGCCAGCCACTGTTCGAACTGGCGGGTCGCTTTAACGATGTTCATAATGTCTGCACCATTGCGTCCGCAACGATAAGCGAGCAATGGGACCAAGTCAACGCAGGACAACCGTCCTAGGGCACTTGATCACTGTGTACCGAGGGACACAGCGTAGTTGTCGGCACACATCCCTGCCGACTTTTTCACAATTCAAGCTCCCTATTTTCAGGCAGATGCGTTCTGGGTCCCGTCTTGCTTTAAGAGAGGCGCGACTGGAATTGAGTCTCGGGAGGACATCATGCAAATGGCAATCACATTTATGGCGGTGGTGGGAGGAATGATTTTTTCGCTGGCAGTAGCGTTGTTGGCGGAAGAACTGATTTTCGGGCAAATATTCCGTCTGTTCTTTGCTGCGGGAAAGCTGGCGGGGCAGCCGGTCGCGGTGAAATCAGAGCAGAAACTTTGAATTACAAAACAAACTCGTAAAGGAGAATGACGATGCTGGCGCTGAAGTATTTGCTGATTACTGGTGGCCTCGGGATGATCCTCGTGGGCCTGAGCATTTTGGGCTATGACCTGTATCGCGAACTACTGTACCGGCGTGCGCTGGCTGCGCCGGGAGTGGGCGCTCTGCCATCGCCTCCGGAATGGCGCTGGCGCACTTCGCTGGCACTGGGTCTGCTGGCCTGGGGGCCGATGTTGCTGGCGTTCAGCATTGTGGTGGTGCCGAGCGGCATGGCGGGAATCCGGGTCAGCGAAATCAGCGGAACGTTGCCGGGCACGCTGTATCCGGGCGTGCATTTCGTGACGCCGCTGGTTGAGGACGTTGCGCTGTTCGACACGCGCGATCAGGTGTTCACCACCGGAGTGGCGGAGGATGGAAAGAATTCTGCGGCGAACGTTTCTGCCAAATCGGAATTGCTCGGGGTACAAGCAAAGGAGGGACTCACGCTGGGGCTGGCGATCACAGTGCGTTACCGGCTCGATCCGAAGCGACTGGACTACATTCAGGGCAATCTGCCGCGTCCGGTGGAGAAGGAAATTGTTCCGCCGATCGTGGCCAGCGTGTGGCGCGAGCTGGTTCCGAACTATACGGTGCGGGAAGTTTTCTCTTCCAAGCGGGAAGAAGTACGGCAACGGGCGGCGGGCATGATCACGCAAAAGCTGGCGGCGGACGGAATCGTAGTGAAGGAAGTCATGCTGCGAGATATCCAGTTACCGGAAGAGTATGCCAAGGGACTGGAGACGCTGCTTCTGAAGGAGCAGGAAAACGACCGCATGAGCGTGGAAACGGAATTGAAGCAGAAGCAGGTTCGCATCGCGGAACTCGAAGCTGAAGCGACGAAAGTGCAGCAGATCAAGCAGGCCGAGGGCGTGGCGCAGGTGCATGTGTTGCAAGCTAAAGGGGAGTCCGATGCGATGCGGTACACACTGCCGCTGAAGGAAAAACAAATCCAGCAGAGCAAACTGGAAGCCGAAGCACGGAAGGAAGCGACCATTCAAAATGCGGAAGCCGCGGCCCAGGCCAAGGTGATCGACAGCAAGGCCGAGACGGAACGGCGGAAGTTGCTGGCGGATGCGGAAGCGGACCGGATTCGCGTGACGGCGGCCGCCGATGCAGAGCGGCTATCGAGCGAAGCGGCGATTTTGAAGCAGAATCCGCTTCTGATTAATAAGATCGTGGCCGAGCGCCTCTCGGACAAGCTGCAGATCATGATGGTGCCGGCGGATGGAAAATTCTTTATGAATGACGTGCTCAAGGGGATGAACGTGGCGAATCAGGTTAGTCCCGAGCAAGCGGAGGAGCAGACGAGATAGATGCTCGCGTGTTCGGGAATCGAGGTCCCTTCGGCTTCGCTCTGTCGAGAATCCCCACTTCTCGCGCAAAGAGCGCGCGAGAAATGGGGCACCCGGCGAAAAGGTCGATAGGGTGGGGCATCCGGTCAACCCAGGGGTTCCGCGGTGTCCAAACAGTACAGAGGAAAGGGACTGCCTCATGCGTGGAGCGGTTTATAATTTGGCCATCCCAAACGCCATCCTGAACTCAGCGAATCGCATCTCACGCAGCGCGCGCGGCCTTCGCTTTGCGGTGCAAGTTGTTTCCATGGCGCTCGGGCTTGCGATTGCTGCCAGTGCGGCAGACTGGAGCGGGCCGGAGCGGCAACTGGCGCGCAAGATTGTTGCGGTGACGGGACCGGGCTCTGTCGCTCTCACGGCGCAGAACCGTTCGTCCCTCGGCAAGCGCGATAGCGAGATCGTTCAAAACGGCTTGCGCGGCGCACTGGAGGATGTGGGCATCCACTTTGCCAAAGCCGAGCAGTCGATTGCCACGGTTGCGATTTCTCTTTCCGAAAATCCTGCGTCTTATGTGTGGGTGGCGGAGATTCATCAGGGAGAAGGTGAAGTTGCAGTCGTAATGGTATCTGTGCCGCGGCCCGCGGGCTCGACGACAGCAGCCCATGAGTCGGTGCCACTGAGCCTGCGCAAGATTTCGTTGTGGGCGCAGGATGAGCCGATTCTTGATGTTGCAGTGCTGGAGGAAAATGCGACGCCCACGCGGATCGCGGTGCTCGACGCCGAGAAAGTTGCGCTTTACCGGTTGCAGGGGGGGAAGTGGCAGCAGGAGCAGGCGCTGGCGATCCTCCACACCAGGCCGTGGCCGCGGGATTTGCGCGGGAGGCTGATTCCGGCGAAAGATCATTTGCTGGATGCTTATCTTCCCGGCGTGATCTGCCGCATTTCTGCGGGTGCGCCGGTTACGCTGAGCTGCCGCGAGGCAGACGATCCTTGGCCGCTGGTGCCGGCAGCCCTGAGCGGTGGAAGCGTCTCGGCGTCTCCAAATGCCGGAGCGACTTCAGCGGCTCCAGCTCCGCTAGGAGCGTTCTACGCTGGGACACGCAACTTCTTCACCGGAGCTCTAGCGCCAGGCGTAGGCAAGTTCACGACGGTTCCGAAGTTTTATTCGGCCGCATTCCTGCCGCGAGACAAATACGCGTTGTGGTTCTTGGCCACTACCGACGGCCGTGTGCACATGATCGACGGCATGAATGATCAGGCCGCGACGTTCGACTGGGGCAGCGATCTCGCGAGTGTGAAGACCTCATGTGGCGCGGGCTGGCAAGTACTGGCAACAAGCTCGGAAGCGACGGCTGGGGATTCGGTGCGGGCGTATGAGTTTCCGGATCGCGATCCGGTGGCAGTCAGCGCGGCGGTCGATTTTACTGGCGGCGTTATTACCACTTTGTGGACGGAGGCGAAAGCCGACACGGCTATCGCCGTGTTAAGAAATCGAGAGACAGGAAGCTATGAAGCTTTTCGGCTGGCGATTAGTTGCAGTCAGTAGCGTGATGGTGGGGGCACTGGCGCTGCATGCCGAGACGCGTCCGCAGTATGGAGGCGCGCTGCATGTCGCGATGCGTGCGGCGCCCATGTCGCTAGATCCGGCGGAGCTTGCGGCAGAGGTTGATCCGGCTGGGAATGCGCTGGCCGATTCGTTTGGGCGGCGCAGTGTCACCCGGTTGATGTTTGACACGCTGGTGACCGCGGACGAGAGCGGACGAATTCAGCCTTCACTGGCCACATCGTGGCAGGCTTCGCCCGGAACCCAGCCCGGAAGCCAGCCGGGAAGCCAGCGGTGGCAGTTTCGAATCCGCGGCGGAGTGAAGTTTCATGACGGGACGGGGCTCACTGCTGAGACTGCGGCCTCTGCCCTGCGGTCGGCGAATCCGTCATGGAATGTTAGTGTGAGTCCGGATGGCGATTCGATCGTGATCGAGCGTGGCGGCTCCGATGCGGATCTGTTGGCGGAACTGGCCTTGCCGCGGAATGCGATTGCCCGGCGGGGTTCCGGCAATACTCCGAGCGGTACGGGACCGTTTCACATTATCGATTGGCAGCCCGGGAAAAAACTGACGCTGGCAGCTGAGGAAGATTGCTGGCGCGGGCGTCCGTTCCTCGACACGATCGAGATCGAGATGGGGAAAAGTTTTCGCGATCAGATGACCGCGCTCGAACTGGGCAAGGCGGATCTGGTGGAAGTGGCGCCGGAACAGGCGCGCCGGATTTCGCAGGATCAAGTTTCGGGGAATTCGACTTTGCGCGGGCGGCACGTGGCGAGCTCGGCCGCTCTCGAACTCTTAGCCCTGGTTTTCGCGCGTGACACGGTGACACCGGAAGAGAAACTTCTGCGCGAGGCTTTGGCCTTAAGTGTGGAGCGCGGGTCGATCAAGAACGTACTGCTGCAGGGCACCGGACTACCGGCGGCCAGCATTCTGCCGAACTGGATGAGTGGCTACGGATTCTTGTTCCCGACCGAGTCAGATTTGCCGCGAGCGCGCCAGATGTGCGGACAGGTTCGCACCGTGCCAACCTGGACTCTCGGCTACGATGGCAGCGATCCGGTAGCCCGTCTGCTGGCCGAGCGGATCGCGCTCAACGCCAAGGATGCGGGATTGTCGCTGCAACCTACATCGTCATTGTCGCCTGCGGATTTGCGGCTGGTGCGAATTCCGCTGGTATCGCCCGAGCCCTGGATTGCGCTGGGGAATGTGGCTGCCCTGGTCGGGGCAACCGTGAAAGAAAGTGGTTCCGTGGAGGATCTTCACGGCTCGGAGCTGGCGGTGCTGGCGACGCAGCGGCTGATTCCGCTCTTCCATCTACCGGTGTCGTACGCCGCGTCGGCGAATTTGAATCATTGGGCGGTGCGTGCGGATGGAAGCTGGGATCTTGGAGATGCGTGGCTGGGAGCGGGCAGGCCGTAATGGGCAGAAAATGACGGGCAGATCATGATTGGAAAACCATGATGAAGGGCACCGAATGATTTTCCGGCGCAAGCTTCTGGCCGTTTTCGCTTTGACGGTCTTCGTGTCGGTGGCTGTGGTTGCGCTGCTGGTGCTGGCGGTCACTCGGCGTGCTTTCGAAAAGTCCGAAGAGCAGCGCACGGCCGCGCTGATCACTCAGTTTCAGAGCGAGTTCAACCGGCGGGGCGAGGACGTGGGGCGGCGGGTGGAAGCCATCGCGGCTTCCGAAGCGGTCAGTCGGATGGCGACGACGCTCGGTGGCGCATCGCTGAATGGCACATTAAGTGGAACCATGAACGGAGCATCGCCGACGAGTGCACCGGCGGAGGCTGGCGAATATTTTGAACTGGCGCGGCAAATGGCGGAGAGCCATCAGCTCGATTTTTTGGAATTTCTCGACGCGCGCGGAAACATCATTTCTTCGGCCCAGTGGCCGGCAAAGTTCGGTTATCCCGACCCCGAGTTTGAGAGTTTGTCTGCATCGAGCGGGCAGAACGCATTTCTGAAACGCGAGGAGTTGCAGGACTCGACTGCCTTGGGCCTCTTCGCCGTGCAGGCGGCGGGCGTTAGCGAACATCCTGTCTATGTAGTTGGAGGGCAGCGGCTGGACAGGAATTTTCTTGCCGCGCTGGATCTTCCGACAGATACGCGGGTCGTGCTTTATCAGAATCGCAGCGATGGTTTCTCGGGCGATCGGTTTTCGGCTGAGTCCCTACTCGATCCGTCTGCCGCGGGGGACAGGTCCGGCCGGGTGCGGCCCGCCGAGAAGCTAGCGCCCATTATTGATGCCGTGCGGAAGCATAACCAGGAAATGACAGAGATTGTGTCGTGGTCGTCGGACGAGGCGGATGACGAGGTGTTTCATGCGATTCCGCTACGAGGCGAGGGCAAGGATCGTCCGCTGCTCGGAATTTTGCTGGTGGGGAATTCGCGGCGGTCTTATGTGGAACTGAAACGCCGCATTCGCGCGTCGGCCCTGCTGGTCGGCGGCGGCGGAATTATTCTAGCGATATTGCTGAGCAGCTGGGTGGCCGCGCGAGTGACGCGTCCGGTGGAGCAATTGGCGCGGGCGGCACAGGATGTTGCCGCCGGCAAATGGGAAACGCGAGTGGAGATTCGCGGCGGCGATGAACTCGCACAACTCGCCGAGTCGTTCAACCACATGACGGCGGAATTGATCGCGCAAAAAGAACGCCTGGTGCAGACGGAGCGAGTGGCGGCCTGGCGCGAACTGGCGCGGCGTCTGGCGCACGAGTTGAAGAATCCACTGTTCCCTCTTCAACTCACCGTCGAGAATTTGATGCGCGCGCGCGCGCAGAGCCCCGAACAGTTTGATGAAGTGTTTCGCGAGAGTTCCAGCACCTTGCTGGCTGAGATTTCGAACCTCAAGGCGATTATTGGGCGGTTCAGCGAATTCTCCAGAATGCCCCATCCGCAATTGCACGCAGTGCAGTTGAATGAAATTCTGCGAGGAGTAATGAATTTGCACCAGGCGCAACTGCAGGCGCCGGGGCGCGCGGCGATCACATGCAAGCTGGAGCTGGACGAAAGTCTTGGGGCAATCGCTGCCGACGGAGAATTGCTGCACCGCGCACTATCGAACCTGGTGCTGAATGCGATGGACGCCATGCCGAACGGCGGAACGCTCACGCTAAGAACCCGGCCGGACGACGGAAAGGTGATAATCGAAATAGCCGACACCGGCTCCGGGCTCACGCGCGAGGAGTGCGAGCGCATTTTCACTCCTTACTACACCAGCAAACAACATGGGACGGGGTTGGGATTGGCGATTGTGCAGTCGGTGGTCAGCGATCACGGCGGAAGAATCAGCGTGCAGAGCGAACCGGGGCGAGGAACAACATTCGTCATCGAACTTCTGCGGAATACCGATACCCTGCAGAAGACAAGGACCTAAACACGAAGGGCACTAAGGTACACGAAGGGAAAACGAAGAGCGAGGAGGACGGTTGCCACTCAAAGCGCATCTTTTGATCGTCGATGATGAAGCCAACACGCTGGCCTCGCTGTCGCGCGCCTTCCGGCTCGCAGGACACGAAGCGACGGTGTGCGACAATGCAGCGAAGGCTCTGGAGCTGGCCAAGGCGCAGCACTTTGATCTGATTCTTTCTGACGTGGTGATGCCGGGCAAAGACGGCCTGACGCTGCTTGAGGAATTGAAACGGCAGGGCGTGACGGCTCCGGTGGTCATGATGTCAGGGCAGGCGCACATTGAGATGGCGGTGCGGGCGACACGCCTGGGTGCGTTGGACTTTCTGGAGAAGCCGATCTCCAGCGACAAATTGATGCTCACGGTGGAGAACGCGCTCAAGCTGCAGCGCCTGGAGAGCGAGAACCGGCAACTCCGCCAGCGGTTGGGCAAGCACGAGATTGTGTGGAGCGGCGATGCGATGCGGCGGCTGATGGCGCAACTGGTACGTGTTGCGGCAAGCGAATCGCGAGTATGCATATTCGGCGAGACCGGCACGGGCAAAGAATTGGTGGCGCGAACCATTCACGAAAAGAGTCCGCGATCGGCTGGGCCTTTCGTGACCCTGAATTGCGCAGCCGTGCCGGCGGAGTTGATCGAATCCGAACTTTTCGGACACGAGAAGGGTTCGTTTACGGGCGCGTCGGGACGCCACATCGGCAAGTTTGAACAAGCCGACCAGGGAACGATATTCCTCGACGAAATCGGCGACATGCCTCTGAACATGCAGGCCAAGCTGCTGCGCGTGCTGGAAGAAGGCGAGGTCGAGCGGATTGGAGGCGACAAACCGGTTGCCGTGAATGTTCGCGTGGTGGTGGCAACACACCGCGATCTGGAGGCGCGGGTTCGCGAAGAGAAATTCCGGCAGGATTTGTTTCACCGCATTCACGTTTTTCCGCTGCTGCTGCCTCCGTTGCGCGAGCGGCGCGACGACATTCCCGTGCTGGTGGAACATTTTGCCGCGCAGGTCTGCGCGCAGAATGGCTGGAAGCCGGTCCCATTCGAGGCAGAGGCGATCGCGGCGCTGCAATCGCACGCGTGGCCGGGCAACGTTCGCGAACTGCGAAACATGGTGGAGCGACTGATGCTGCTTGCGACCGACGGTCATGTGGATCGGCCGACCGTGCAATCGGCCCTGCCGACACTCTCATCAGGGGAACTTGCGCCCGGCTCTATTGGTTCGGGCGCGCTTGCGGACCGCGTGCAGTCGTTCGAACGCGAAGTGATTCTCGCCGAACTGAAGCGCAGCCATCAGAATATGAGCCTGGCGGCGAAAACGCTTGGACTGGAGCGCAGTCACCTGTATAAGAAAGCGGAGCAGTTGGGGATTGATCTGCGCGCCATGCGCCGTGAGCAGGGACCGCGGGATTGACCTCAGGTCATACTTGATTGACTCTCCCATTTTTCGCAAAGGACGCGAGAAATGGGGCACCCACAGCAATTCGGGAGACGGCATTGGCGAAGACTGCCTGCATCCTCTGTTTCAGTTTTCTTTTTTCCGTTTACATCTTTGCTTCTGAACCGCCTTCGCCTCCAGCTTACGGAGTGCGCATGGAGCAGGCGTGGATTCCCATGAAAGACGGGGTTCGCCTGGCCGCGACTCTCTATATGCCCGATGGCGCGAAGCCGGGAGAGAAGTTCCCTGCCCTGCTCGAATACCTGCCTTATCGAAAAGACGATGGCACGGCCGCGGGAGATTATCCCAAGCATGCTTATTTCGCGCGGCGTGGCTACGTAGGTGTGCGGG
Organism: uncultured Acidobacteriota bacterium; assembly: GCA_963758005.1. Classification (GTDB taxonomy): domain Bacteria; phylum Acidobacteriota; class Terriglobia; order Terriglobales; family Acidobacteriaceae; genus Sulfotelmatobacter. The sequence continues at coordinate 140,964 of CAVWTR010000008.1, read as the reverse complement.
TGGACATCCGCGGATTTGGCACGAGCGAGGGCGTTCCGCCGGAGCGCGAATATTCCGAGCAGGAGCAGGTCGATGGCGAGCAGATCATTGCATGGCTGGCGCGCCAGTCGTGGTCGAACGGCAATGTTGGAATGTTCGGCATTTCGTGGGGAGGGTTCACGGCGCTGCAGATGGCGATGCGGCATCCGCCGGCGCTGAAGGCGATTGTTGCGGTGCACGCTACGGCTGAGTTATTTCACGATGATGTTCATTATGTCGACGGGATGGCGCATGTTGACGAATTTGAATTGAACATGGACATGGCCGAAGGTTGGGTGGGCGCGCCGGATTATTCGCTTGACGAAAAAGTTCTTGGGCCGCGTTTCGATTCGCCACCCTGGTCACTGCTGTATTTGAAACATCAGCATGACGGGCCGTTCTGGCGTGACCGGGTGCGGCCGTTGAGTGAGATCACCACGCCGAGTTTTCTGATCGGCGGCTTGCAGGACGGTTATCGCGACAACGTTGTGGACATGCTGATGAAATCGAAGGCGCCGATCAAGGCGATCGTCGGCCCGTGGAATCATTCGTTTCCCAATGATGCGGATTTTGGGCCCAGAGTCGAGTGGCGCGATCAGGCTGTGCGCTGGTTTGATTATTGGCTCAAGGGGCGCGACACCGGAGTGTTGCAGGATCCGCGGCTCGTGATCTATATGCAGCACTGGCATCCGCCGGATCCGGGTTTGCCGGAAGTGCCGGGAGAATGGCGGCGGGAAGATGTGTGGCCGCCGAAGGACGCAACGGACACGACTTTTTTCTTGCAGGGAAATCACACGCTGGAGAGTTCTTCCGCGACTCACGCGACGCACCAGTTGAAATATATTCCAACCGTCGGCGTGGAAGCTGGGTTTTGGTGGGGAGAGTTGTTGAGCGATCCGCGGCCAGTGGATGCGTTCAGTCTTGTCTATGATTCTGCGCCGCTGGAACAGGAAGTAGCGATCCTCGGTCGTCCGCATGCGCTGCTGCGAGCTTCCGCGACCGCGCTCCTCGCGGATTGGTTCGCGCGGCTTTCTGATGTCGCGCCTGATGGCACGGTCACGCAGATTACGGGCGCGGGAATCAATGGCGCTCAGCGAGAATCCATGAGCGAGCCACGCGATCTGGAGCCAGGAAAGGTTTATCCGCTCGACATTGAAATGCACCTGACTTCGTGGGTGTTCCCGAAAGGCCATCGCATTCGGATCGCGATTTCCAATTCGTTGTGGCCGATGGTGCTTCCGACACCGTACGCGATGACGACCGCGCTTGATCTCGGCGGTGCGGACGGAACGCGGATGGTTCTTCCTGTGGTTCCAGTGCATGGTGCAGCGGCGCCGGATTTCTCAGCACCTCAACCTTCCGAGGAGCGTACCGACATTAAGAATGAAGGATTTCCCTGGCCCGGCGATTGGACAGTGGAGCGCGATGAGGCCCGCCAGAAAACGACTGTGCATTGGAAGGGCAAGGACGGCTACGAGTATCCATGGGGTACGGAAAATGATTTCGAGAATCTCACTTACGAGGGCGATGACGCGCATCCGGAAACCTGCTCAGTGCGCGGGGAAGCGGAAAGCGTATTCGCGTTGAAGGGTCGCACGCTGGTGTGGCGCGGACATCTTCTGGTGACTACTGACCAGAAGAACTTCTATTACAAGTACACTCGAGAGTTGCTGAAAGACGGGCAGATGATCAAGTCGAAGACCTGGCAGGAGACGATTCCGCGCGATCATCAATAGTTGAAGCGTTCAATCGGCCGCCGCAATGGACGGCGCGGAATATCGCTTTAGGTCCGCGGCGAGCAACTGGTGGAATAGCTGCTCTCCGGCCTCGCGGCGCACCGACAGCCTCCCGGCACCGTAAGCACGTGACTTCAGGCCGCGCTGTACGTCTTCGCAGATGCCGAGGTCTTCGTCCTGCACGCGGTTGCCGACGTTGACTGACTCGGTGTTATAGGCGTGCGCCGCTTCGCTCACATCACTGAAATAGAAATCGAAGATCACCGTGCAATGGTCCGCGTCCACAGGGATTACGTAGTTCGTGTCCATGTATCCCTCATAGCAATTGATCATCAGATTGGGATACTGCCAGAAATATCTCGCGCGGTCGCCTTTGCGCGTGGCGCCAGTGGCGGCATCTTCGTCGGAGGCAACCATGGGGCTGGACTGCAGGCAATAACGGTCTTCGTTCTCGATGGTGTATTGCTTGTAATCAAGCACGGAACTTAATCCCTTGTGCAGGTGAGGAACGTGATATCCGCCGTCGAGGAAGTTATCGACGTAGACCTTCCAGTTGCAATTGATGTCGTAGGTGCGGCGGTCGAAGTAGTGCAGCTTGCTGATGTTGAGAGGCGCAACGCGCTTGACCAGACCACCGAGAAACTCCTGCAAGGGCGCGGCTTGCGGGTCAAGGTTCACGAACACAAAGCATTCCCAGGTTTCAACGCGGATGGGAACCAGGCCGTTCTCGGCACGATCAAAGTTCTGCACGCCATCGAACTCCGGCATGCCTTTGAGTGCGCCATCCAGACCGTATTTCCAGCCGTGGTAGGGACACTGCAAAATCTCGGCGTGACCGCAGGGCTTGGGTTACGACTGCCGCAGCGTGATGCCGGCATACGTTGTAGAAGGCGCGCAGCGTGCCGTCGCTTCCGCGCACGACAACGACGGGCTCTCCGGCCAGGCGCGTGGCGATGAATTCTCCTGGCTTTTGCAACTGATCGGTACGGGCGACGAGCTGCCACGTCTTGCTGAAGACATTGAGTCGCTCCAGTTCGGCGATGCGAGGATCAACATACCAAGGGGCGGGGATGGTTGAGGCCTCCGACAGCGGGGCGCGATCGTTGTAGCTGGAGAGAATTTGTTCGAGGGAAGCCTGCATATTTATGCTCTCGCTTAATGAGCCGAATTCCAAACGCTGCTTCGGAGGTCTTATGCTACCGCAATGCGGCAAGACTATTTTACTTTCCGCCTGGCTTGATTTCCGCGCGACTGGGAACGCGCACTGGGCGCGGGATCTGCGGCCACAACGCCAATGGCCCGCTGCAACACGTCGAGAAACTGCTGGATCCGCGCTTCTTTCTTCTCGGCCAGTTCGCCCTGGCGGCGGAATAACCCCGGGTCAAGTTCGGCGGTGAGCAGCGCATCCTGGAAGCGCTCCATCATCCAATCGATAATCGAAACAATCATCTCGATGTCGAGGTCTTTGCGCAGTTCGTGACGCTCCAATCCGAAGCGGACGAAGCTCACGGTGCCGTAGGGATCTTCGCTGATGAGGAAGCGGTTGATCTCGCGCTTCAAAACGAAATCCGTGCCGTAATTTCCCAGCAGAGAAATCCGATAAGGAATCCAATCTTCATGCACCAGGTGCTCGGTGCGCACGAGCCAGTAGCGCAGCACCTCGAAGAAGCCGGCGTCGCGGATTTCGGCGGGGGCGTCCAGATACTTGGCGAAAGAGCGGACGGAACGCTTGTAGACTTCGAAAAACAGTCCGTCCTTGCTGCCAAAGTGCTGGAAGATGGAACCTTTAGCAATCCCGAGTGCGATGGCAATGTCGCCCACCCGCGCGGCGTGATAACCATGCTCGGCAAAATGCTGCGTGGCGGCCTCAATGATGCGGCCGCGTTTCGCCTCCGAACGGGGACGGGCTGGGGCCTGGCGCTGGTAGAGCGGTGGCGTGGCGCGATTGCTGGCGATTCCGGGCATGAAATATAGAATGACTGTAAGTCACGACAGCATACAGAACGATTCAACCGATTACAACTTCATTTTTACTGCCATTTGCGTTAGTGTTATTCGATTCAGGATATCGTTCATGACTTCAAGTCAGCCAGGAAAAGCCCGCGCACAATCCGTTTATGACGCGATCGTGATCGGCGCTGGTCATAACGGACTGACGGCTGCGGCTTATCTTGCGCGAGCTGGCCTCTCGACGCTGGTGCTCGAGCGCCGGGAGATTGTTGGCGGATGTTGCGTGACCGAAGAAATAGCGCCGGGTTGCCGCGTGTCGACCACTTCTTATATTGCCAGCATGCTGCGTCCGGAAGTCATTTCTGAATTGGAGTTGGCGAGTCACGGCCTACGCATGATTCCCTGCGACCCGGCGATCCAGGTTCCTTTCCCGGACGGACATGTGGTGCCATGGTGGGTAGACCGCGAGCGGGCGCAGAAAGAATTTTCGAAGATTTCCGCAAAAGATGCAGCACGGTTTGTGCAAGTCGACGATCAATTGAAAAAGCTGGCACGTTACTTGCAGCCATTTTTCATGGAGCCGCCGCCTGAAATCGGCACCTCTTCCATGAAGGGCTGGGCAGATCTATTTCGCGTGGGTAAGCGGTTTCGCGGCATTTCCAGCACCGAGATTTCGCAGCTGGTGTCGTTTCTCACGGGCAGCCTCGGCGAGTTTCTCGATCACAATTATGAGTCCGAGAAAATGAAGACCATGTTTCTCGCCAATAACGTGTACGGCAAGCATGGCGGGCCGTACCAGCCGGGGACTGCGATCGGGCTTCTGTTTCACCTGCTCAGCGGTGGGGAGCACGAACTGCAGGGTTTTTACGGACACGTAATGGGCGGCATGGGATCGATTACGCAGGCGCTGGCCGCCGCGGGGAAAAAACGCGGAGTCGAGATTCGCACATCGGCATCGGTGGCGCACATCGACGTGCGCAATGGCCGAGCCTGCAGCGTGGTGCTCGAAGACGGCACGGAATTTCGTGCCCGCATGATTCTTTCCAACGCCGATCCGAAGCGGACGTTTCTAGGAATGGTGAACGCGAAAGATCTTCCGGAAGATTTTCTGTTTGCCGTGCGCGGCATCAAGATGCAGGGACCATGCGCCAAAGTGAATATGGTGCTCAGCGAAGAACCGCGGTTTACGGGGACTTCGCCCCAGGCAACCGCTTTAGAGCGCACCTTCTACACTCTGGTTCCGTCGCTCGCATTTGCGGAGCGCTGCTACGACATCGCCAAATTCGGAGAGATCCCGGAAGAATTGTGGGTCGACTGCGTGGTGTCGTCGAACGCGGATGATTCGCTGGCGCCGCCGGGCAAACACATTCTCACTTGCTTTGTGCAGTATGTGCCTTATCACCTGCGGGAAGGCCATTGGGACGAGAAGCGTGAACTTCTGGGCGATCGCGTCGTCAAGAAGATTGCCGAGTACGCCCCGAATGTTCCGGCAGCGATTGTGGCGCGGCAGGTGCTTACGCCGCTCGACCTTGAACGCACTTACGGGCTGACCGAAGGCAACATTTTTCACGGCGATCTGCGGCTGGAACAACTTTTTTTTATGCGGCCGGTGCCGGGGTGGTCGCAATATCGAACTCCGGTGGACGGGCTCTATCTTTGTGGTGCGGGTGCCCATCCTGGAGGCGGAGTGACGGGAGCGCCCGGCCGCAACTGCGCACATCAAGCGCTGCGTGACTGGAAGAAGGGGCGATTGCAGGGGGCGGCGGCGTGAGTGCGAAAACCGGATCAAGGCGGAACACGAATCTGTTGATGACTAACAACTGTCAGGAGCCAGTATGAAAGCAAGCATCAAAAAGAAAGGCATTCTCGAACGCTTGAAAGACGGGCCCGTGCTCGGCGACGGGGGATACTTACTGGAACTTGAGAAACGCGGATGGGTGCGCGCAGGTCCGTTCACGCCGGAAGTGGCGCTGACCTATCCGGATGCGCTGCGCGAATTGCACATCGAATTTCGCGAAGCCGGCGCCGAGGTACTGCAGGCGCTCACCTTCTATGCGAGTCGCGACAAGCTGGCCACCGTTGGGCTGGAGAACCGATTGGAGGAACTCAACCGCTCCGCCGTTCGCGTGGCGCGTGAGGTGGCAGGCGATCAATGCCTGGTCGCGGGCAACATTAGCCTGACCTGGATGTACGAGCCGTGCAGTCCCGCCGCCGCCGATCGCGTGCGCAAGACTTTCGACGAGCAACTTGCGGTTCAGGTTGACGAAGGCGTCGACTTCATTATCGGAGAGACTTTTTCCTGGCTGGGCGAAGCGCTGATTGCCGTGGAGCGCGCCAAGCAAACGGGTCTGCCCGCTATGGTCACCATCTGTTTTGAGAATAAAGATGAAACCGCCGAAGGCACGAATGCCGCGGATGCCGCGAAAACGCTGTTTGACGCAGGCGCCGACATCGTCGGCATGAATTGCCTGCGCCCACCGCAGCACATTCTGGGGCCAATGGAGCAGATGCGCAAAGCAGTTTCAGGCTATCTTGCCTGTCAACCGGTTGCCTATCGCACTCCGAAAGACAAGCCTGACTTCACCAGCCTTCCGGAATTCCCCTACGCACTGGATCCTCTGCAACTCACGCGCAAGGACATGGCGGACTATGCGGTGCAGGCTCGCGACGTGGGGATCAACTACATCGGCGCCTGCTGCGGGACGGTCGCCATGCACATTCGTGAAATGGCGCGCGTGCTCAACAAGCTGCCGGAAGATTCGCGCATCTGGAAAAAAGGCGGCGAGAAACCGATGTCAGGATACGAATACTACGACCACGACAATATGAAGGCGTAGCGCTGCGTCGAGCCGTCGCTGCCGAGGCAGTCGTAATCAATGCGGGCGCGACCTTCCTTAGGAAGGTCCCGCTTTTTCGCCGCTCTTCGATCCGACGAACTACAGTTATCCGACTTTTCGAGCACTCGGTTCTTTTGCCTGCACCAGGGGAACATCGACCAGATGCTCAGCGAGGAACCATGCCTGAAGTTCGTTCGCTCGCAGAACATCGCTGACCACCAGATCATTCGTACCGGCGTCTCCCAGCTTGGTGGAACGTTCCGCAAGTTCGCGGCAGTGACCGATGATGATCTGATGCGCGTCAAGCAGGCGTGAAATCTGGACGGGCACTTCCTCCCGCCCGCGCGGCGGACGCTCGATGCGCGTGGTCTCGGCGACATCGGCCGCCATGGCCAGCGAAATCCCCCCGAGCAACTGGATACGCTCGGCAATTTCGTCGACAATCTCCACCTGTTCGCCGAAATGCTTATCGAACAAAAGATGAAGCTGGTAAAACGTTGGCCCGGCGACCTGCCAGTGTGACTTCTTGTAAAGATCGCGAAGCGTCATGGTATCGGCAAGCAACAGATTCAGTTGCTCGGTCATTTCCAGCCGCACCGGCTCTTCCAGTTCAAGCGGCAAGGCGTGTGAGACGGTACCGTAGGCTTGTATCTCACCGGCACGCTGGTGAAGTCGGGGCTGGGCGTTGATTGGGGTTTGACGGGCGGCGGGGACTTCTTTCTTCGCCATCGAAGACCTCCTGATTTCGTATTGAAACTTTGCGAGATGTGAAGCACTCAAAGAGTGAATTCACCGCAATCCGAGCAATACAATAGACCTTGGATGCCGCTGTCTGCAATTAAGATGCGATGATTAAGTTGGCAGGGTCGCGCCAGCGGGACACAGTGAGCAGTGGGCAGTGAGCAAAGAATCGAGAGAAAGTGAGAAGCCACCATAGCGGAGGAGCAAGCAGCACTGAACCAACAGCACCGGAGATTTCTCCGAGTGACCGTCGAAGGGCCCGAGGCTAGGTTTGACGCCACTCCGCGCGGTTGCTATGATCGAAATGCGGGGTGGAGCAGTCTGGTAGCTCGTTGGGCTCATAACCCAAAGGTCGGTGGTTCAAATCCACCCCCCGCAACCAACGCAATCATAGAGTTACGGGCCATTGGGCACTTGCAGCAACTGTCCAAAACTGTCCAATAAGGGGAACTGCCACACAGTTCCCCTTATTTATTGAATGGAGACCTCTTGATTCGCAGGTCTTTGCAAGAGGCGTTGCACGATTGGGCGATTGGCTTTGCGCTTGGCCAAGGCCGAGGCATTGCCGTACTGGTCCATCGTGGTTGAGACGTGCGCGTGTCGCATGAGTTTCTGCTGTACGCCCACGGGTGCTCCGGTCTCGTCCAGCCAAGCACGATATGTGTGACGGAACGTGTGACACCCGATCCTGCCAAGTCCCAGTTTCAGACCTGTAGGAACCAGGTAGTCGTTGCGCATCGAGTCGGCATGATACGGTCGACCCGTCACCGGGCTCGGGAAAAGCCAGTGCTCTTCGGTATCGAGACAGAGCGCTTGCCATTTCTTGAGTTCGAGGATAAAGCCCCGTTCGATTGGAACCTCGTCCTGCGAATACTCCGTCTTCAACTTGTTGAGCCGCTTTCCGACCGCTGATCGTTGAACCAGAACCACCGATCGCTTGAAATCGAAATCCGTCCAGCGCAAACCCAGGATTTCGCTGATTCGCAATCCGAAACACAGGCCAATTAGTACGATGGTTCGAAAGGGCTGAACCAGCGCGTCGAGCATTTGCCAAGCATCCTTCACCTGAAGGACGCGAGGACGTTTCTTGCGCTTGCTGATGCCCTTCACCTCGACCAAGTCCATGGGGTTTCGTTCCACATTCAGCAATTCCCAAAGCATCGCCTTGTCGAAAAGACGATACATCAGGGACCGAATATGTCCCTTGTACTTGGGCGAGAGGACGAGCTTGCGAAGCCAATCCTGTACCAAAGCGGGCCGAACGTCTTCGAGATGGGCGTCGCCCCACTTGGGTCGGATGTGCTGGCAAATCATACTTCGGTAGGAGGCTAGAGTATTGTGAGTGATTTGTTCGGCGTCCTCTTCCTGTTTCTGATCGAGCAGGAAACGGTCGAGGATGCCACAGAAGAGAACCGGATCTCGGCGCAAGATCCCATCGTTGATCATCAGCCGCATGCCTTCTGCTGCTTTCAAGGCGTGGGCCTCCGTCTTGTACTTTTCGACGGTTCCGACGGTGAACCCTCTTCTGGTCCTGCGACCGTCTGAAGTCGGTTCCCACCAACGATAGAGCCATACGTCCGGTCCTGTTACGCGTTTGTTGATCTCAACACTACCGTACTGATACCGCGTTCGCTTAGCCAATGTAATCTCCTTGGGGTTGGCGACGCGGGTGGCTGCCTGAGATTACCTGAGAACGAAGCCAATGGTCTAGCTCCGAGAGATAGAAATGCCAGCGCTTCCGACCTGTCCCAACCGGATGCGCGGGAAGCGAGCCCTCACGAGCCTTGCGGAGTACCGTCTTCGGATGAAGGTTGAGGAAACGTGCGGCGTATTGTTGGTTGACGGGTGCTTCCCGAACCGAGCGTAGCCGCTCGCGTGGGGGAATTCGAGTGGGCTGGGTCGACATAGAAGCCTCGCTGCAATGCGGTTCCGCGCGCAATTGGATTTTGCGCGGAACCGACGCTGTCAGCTAATTTGCTTCGTTTCCTCGACCGTGTCCAACAACTTCTCGTCCGCGTGATATTCCTGCCGGGAATATCAGACAGCGATAATCCGATTTCTCACGTCACATTTCATTGAGCAAATCGCTTCTCGGTTGCCGATCTGGCGTTGCAGAAGAACCGAATCACACAGATCGCGACAGCCTCATCTGCATCATCGGCAGGCACTTGGACGCAGATTTGCGAGCAAAGTGATTACGTGCCCGCCACCACAATCGTATCTCGAGGCCAAATACTTAGACGTCTTCCTTGTATTAGTGCCGGGGGTCGCATTTGCCGCCAAATCGCTTTGTCTGGAAGATTCGATTAGCGAGCCGGAAGGCTCAATTTACCTGCTCGCGACACCATGTTCATCTGTTATTCCTCCCAGGAATAACAGAGTGACGAGAAGTTGTTGGACATGTTGTTTGAGCAGCGTTACGTTTGCGCCACAAGCAGCCGATTTGAGGTGCTGCGGGAGGTGCAAATGCCACGTTGGTCGCGAGCTCATTCCATCCGCCAAATCGGACGCCTTCTTCAGTCGAAGCGCGTGCGTCCAACCACAGTTGTTCTTGCCCTGTTCTTCCTCATTCCTGTGGCGGCGCTGGCACAGGGTTCACCGTTCGACACGGGCTTTAACGCCATCCAAAGCCTTTTCACCGGCACCATTGCGAAGGTTGCAAGTCTGGTGGCAATCGTGATCGGCGGCTACGGTTTCGCCCACGGCGAACCCGGCGCAAAGAAGGCCCTGGCCGGTGTTGCCGCCGGAACCGGGCATTGCCGTCCTCGCCGTAAATGTCCTGAGTTGGCTTTGGGGCGTGTAGGAGGCCCTACCCGCCAAGTTCAACAGATGCTGAACGAGTCCCTTATGCCAGACAACACAGATCAGAAACATCGCACAAATCGAGTCTTCAAGAGCCTGCATAAGCCGCTCACCTACCTGGGCGTCGAGCGCACGCTGTTCTACTTCGTCTGCGTCGGCGCGGTGGGAGCCTTCAATCTCTTCAATTCCATCCTCGCCGGTATCGCCGTGTTCATTGGCGGTTTTGCTTTCGGCCATTGGGTAACGAACAGCGATCCGGCGTTCCTCCGCATCCTCGCAAAGTCCGAACGCTACAAGCTGCGCTACGACGCTGCGAAACAGCAAGTCCCACGTGTGGAGGTGGTGTGATGCTGCGTCTCGACAAAGTCATCAAGCCGTGGAAAGAGAGCGCAGCTCTCAACGACCACATCAATCTCTATGGCTTCTGGAATGAGACGGCCTTCCTTACCAAGAGCGGCGATGTAGGAATGGTCCTCAGTATTTCCGGCGTGGACTACGAAAGTCTTGACCGCTCGGAACAGGAGTATGCAGTGAAGCGGTTGGAAGCGGCGCTCAAAGCGTTTGGCCCAGGCTTCCACGTTTACCAATACCTCTTCAAATCGAACCGCCCTGACATACCATTCGCAACGTATGACGACCCTGATTGTGGAAGCAGCGATCGATCAGCGGCGAAAGTTCTTTGAAGCGAAGCGCGACCATCTTTATCAGGTTGAAATCTTCTACTGCATCCTGCTCGAAGGCGCCCGGTCGAAGACCGGCGTCGGCACGGCGCTCGCTCGCCTGTTGCGCGATCCAGAGGGCGCGATTGCCGAACTCAAATCGCAGTTCACCAACGACAGCATGAAGACGCTGTTGCGGACGCATATCGAGCGCGATCTTCAACGGCTCGACCAGCACGTGCAGGCATTCGCTCGGCAGCTCGCAGATTTCATGCAAATCGAGATTCTTGAATCAGCAGGGACAATTCACGTTTTTCCGCCGCTTGCTGAATTATGACGACTGGCGTGTTGCCGGCAGGCCGCAGTCCACGCAGTTTCTCGACTATCAGGTGGTCAACTCCGACATCGAAGCCGAACGCGATCATCTGCGGGTAGGCGATCACATCGTCCGTGTGCTGACGATGAAAGAGGCCATCACCGAAACGCGGCCCCTGGTGCTGGACGCGCTGCTGAAGATTCCCGCCAACTTCTATGTCGTCACGGAGTGGACGCCGCTCCCCGCGGACAAGGCCCGCAAAGAAGTGAACAAGCGCCGCCGCCACTTCAATATGTCGAAGACAGGGTTTGTCTCTCAGATGGGCAACGACGCCACGAAGACGAACCCGCGCGATGTGCTGGTGGACGAGTCCAAGCAGGCCGACATTGAAAATCTTGGCGATTGCCTGCGCGCCCTGGGTGACGGTCAATCGCTTGGCGATTTCTCGCTCACGATTGTGCTGTACGGCCGGGCGTCAACTGGTCAGGCAAGAACGGAACTCGATCAGCTCGTGGCCGAGTTTACTGGCGTCTTCACCAACGCGGACGGCAATCTGTTTGCGGAAACCTACAACCAGCTCAACGCTTATTTCGCCACCGTGCCGGGCAACTATGCGCTGAACCTCCGCAAGCTGTATCTGCTGAACACGAACTACGCCGACCTGTCTTTTCTGTTTACGATCCTTCCCGGCGAGAAGACGAACGCGCATCTCGGCACGGAGTACCTGGCCGCGCTCGAAACCGACAACAGCACGCCCTACTTTCTCAACCTGCATACCGGCGACGTTGCCCACACCCTGATTCTCGGGATGACCGGGAGTGGCAAGTCCTATCTTTGCATTTTTCTGCTGCAGAACGCGCAGAAGTACGAGCCGCTGACCTTCATCTTCGATATCGGCGGCAGCTTCCAGTCGCTTACGACGATATTCGAGGGCTCGTATCTCAATGTGGGCCAGGAAGCGCGGGACTTCACCATCAACCCCTTCTCCCTGCCTCAGACCAAAGAGAACCTGCAATTTCTCTTCAGCTTCTTCCGCGTGCTCATTGAGGGCAACGAGCAGCGTTACCGGCTCGACTTCAAAGAAGAACGCCGGCTGTGGGATGCGATCGAGCGCATGTACGTGCTGGAGCCGAACCAGCGCACGATCTCGAACTTTGGCAACATCATTGGCGAGTTGAAAGAACGCCTGCACCGCTGGACCCGCGGTGGACAGTACGGATTTCTGTTTGACAACGCTGAGGACACGCTTTCGTTCAAAAGCTTTCAGACGTTCAATTTCCACGGCTGGAATGATGCGCCGGAAGTTCTTGGAACCACTGCTGTTTTATGTTTTGCATCGCGCATCGAATGAGATCACTGACCCGAAGAAGCCTCGGCACATCCAAGTTCTTCCTGCTCGATGAGGCGTGGCTCTTCATCAAGAACGAGACGATCCGCAATTATGTGGTGCAGGCGCAGAAGACCTGGCGCAAGCACAAAGCGGCGATGATCCTGGCGACGCAATCCATCAAAGAGCTTGAGGAATCGGGGATGCTGGCGATAGTGGCCGAGAGTTGCCCCACGAAGATCTTCCTCGCCAACCCGGATATGAACCGGGAAGTTTACCGCGAAGCGTTTCATCTGAACGACACGGAACTGGACCTTATCGACGGCCTTGTTCCACCGGGCCAAATGCTGATTCGGAAGGCGCAGACCTCAAAGAAAGTGCACTTGAACGTCGATTCGGTCTCGCACTGGATGGCAACCAACAATGCCCGCGACAACCTCAAGAAGCAGGAATATTTCGACCGCTTCGGTTTTGCGGATGGGCTTCGCCATCTGGCGGAAGATCATCCATTCCAGCCGCGCACGCTGGCCGTATCAACTTCGAACAACAACCGCTAAGGAGAGCTGCTATGCGGCATCTGAAATTCGTCGTCAATTGCGCTTTGGTTGTTTCTTCCATCGGTGCTTGTCGCCCAAGACTCTGCGCGCACGGTGCAGTATCACTCGCAGGACATCGTTCCGATCCGCGCCAAGGTGAAATATACGACCCTTATCGAACTGCCCACGACCGAGAAGATCATGGAAGCCGCCACGGGCGACAAGGAATTCTGGATCGTGGATGTGGTTGGCAACTTTTGCTTTGTGCATCCGGCGAAACAAGGCATCAGCTCCAACTTGAATCTCATTACGGACAAGGGGAACATCTACAGTTTCACCCTCCAGGACATCTCTGGCTCCACACTCGACCACCCCTGATCTGAAGGTGATCGTCGAACCCGCCGACCGCTCTGCGATTGTGGCCGCGAGCGGCCCTCCGCAGTTCGTGCCCGCCGCCCAACTCGAACAATCGCGGCAGCAGCTTGCCGCTCTGCAATCGCACGTTGAACAGGCGGTGGATGAGTACAAAAGCGCCTATCCGACGCGGCTCAAGTTCGACTATGCCTACAAGGCAAACGAAGCTCCTTTCAACATTCAGTCGATCTATCACGACGACAAGTTCACCTACATCAAGACGAATGCGCCTGAGAAGTTCAGTGTCTATGAGATGAAAGACGGCAAACCCAACCTCGTCACCTACGACCTCCGGGAAGGGACGTACATCATCCCGAAGATCATGGACAGCGGATATGTGGAGCTGGGCAAGAAGCGGATGGAATTCACGCGCAAGGGATCACCGTCATGACCGAGAACGTCTTTACTCCCCACACAGAGCCGCAAGCCGGAGCCAACGTTGCGCCGCAACCTGGAACTGCCAAAAGGCGTCTTGCAGAAGAACCTCAAGACCTTCGTTTATCTGGGTGCGGCATTGCTCGTGATTGTGGCGGCGCTCTTCAGTTCGTCCGGCAAGAAGACGCCCGGACAACAGGCCAGCGCGAAAGGGCAACCGCCGCAACCAACCTTGCAGGACAACACCGACAACAACGTGCAGGAGTTGAAGAACCAGCTTCAGGCCGAACGTCAGAAAGAGCAGCAGGCAACAATGGCCGCTGCTGCAATGGGAGATCCGGCGCTCGCGTCTGCGACGCCCCAGCAGCGGACCGCAGCCGCGGCCTATGGGCCGACCGGCGTTGCCGTCCCCTGTATTCCGGGCCAGCCCTGCCCGCAAGCGCAGCAGGGCAACATGCAGATGCAACTCACGCCTGTGCAACAGCAGGCACAGTTGATCGCCGCGAAAGAACGCGAACGCGCTGACAACTCCCGTTTCGCTTCCAATCTTGTGTACTCCCGCTCTGCCGATCCGCCGCAGCAACAACAGCAAGGCCAGACGATGCCCGCCCAGTATGGCCCTGCCGAACGGCAGACAAACAGCAGTCTCGTCTCCCCACCAGCCGAAGGAAAACAGGAGGACACGCCCGGAGGCTATAAACGTCCACTGGAGGCCAATATCGATTCAGCCGTCGGTCAGCCCTATCTCGTCTACGAGGGCTCGGTTCTCGACACTGTTCTCATGAATCGTCTGGATGGAGACGCCGTAGGGCCGGTTAAAGTCCTGGTCTCAAATCCGCTGTATTCGCACGATCATCAACACGTCATCATTCCCGAGGGAACGGTTGTTTTGGGCGAAGCAAAGAAGATTGGAGCGGCGGGCTTCGGCCAACAGCGGCGAATGGCCGTGGTTTTTCACCGCCTGATTATGCCGGACGGTTACTCCGTCGATCTCGACCAGTTCCAGGGCCTCGATCAGATCGGAGAGGAAGGGCTGAAAGACAAGGTCAATAACCACTACCTCCAAATCTTCGGCACCTCGATAGCTTTGGGTGTGATTGCCGGAGCGAGCCAGATCACGCAGGGTGGCGGCACCATCACCACGAGCGGTTCCCAGGCATTCACCAACGGGGCTGCGGGCAGTGTTTCGCAGTCTGCGACCACGATTCTTGATCGCTTCATACAGATACCGCCCACCATCACGATCCGGGAGGGTCACCGCGTGAAAGTGTATTTCACGCAGGACTTGCTTCTTCCTGCGTACTCGAACCACACTATTCCGCAGACGTATTGAGGAGGCGATATGCGCAGAATCATCGTTGCCGTTGCATTGCTCTCCACTCTGATCCTCTTCGGTTGCAAGAAGCAGATTGCCTGCGACCCTGCCGATTCAGAGGCGGTGTGCAAAGCATTCCAGCAGTGTCTTCATTCGGATACCTCGGCTGAGGTCTGCCGGATGGGAGAGCAGGACGCTAACAAACTCGAAAAAAACAAGAAGCACTGATTACCCAACAAGGAGGTCTCCCAATGAAACGCACCAGTCTCACCCTCGCCGCAATGTTGTCCATCATGCCCGCCACCATCGCGCACGCGCAGTTCGGGTCGGGGATTGTATTGCGATCCCACTCAATCGGCCCACGCCATCACCCAGATCGAGCACGAAGAGCGGTCCATCAGCAACCAGGTGCAACAGATCGAGAACGGCCAACAGATTTTCTCAAACACTGTCAAGATCGCGAGCACGGCACTCCAAACCTACAACCAGGTGAAGCAGCAGTACAACCTCTACCACCAGATGATCCTTGCGCCGCGGATGCTTTATTCACGATTTCTCTCGCCGACTTCGGACCTGCGACTGCTGCAACAGATCTCGAATACCTACGGCAACTCGGGAGGCTGGGTCAATTCCGCCAACACTGGAAATGGAGCGTCAGCCGCCTACCAACAAGTGAGCGTTCCTCGCACCAACAGCATGATTCCGGGCTACGGCAGTTTCAGCACCTCCGGGCAGCAACAGATTGCCGCACAGGGCGCCACGGTCGATATCAACGATTCTGTACTGACGAACAATCTCGAAACGCTTGGAACGATCCGGGCCAATCAGACGGCAAGACAGACCGACATCGCCAATCTGGAAGCTGCGACACAAACCCAAGATCCAAGCCAGCAGACCATCATGGCGGAGCTTCAACGCATCAACCAGGCTTTGCTTCTGCAGTTGCGGACTATGCAGGATGCCAACCAGATCAACGCCAATCTTGCGCTTCAACAGATCGTTGCCCAGAAACAACAGCAGGACGCACTAAAGGCGGGATTCCAGGACACTGCGAACTACGCGAGCACGTATCAAACACATGTTGCGCCGGCCTACAACGGTGGCGCACAAGCCCTGACCTATTGATTGTCGATGTACCCGCGAGAGGTGATGTATGGGAGTGCTGAATTGGATCACGCAGGGATGTGACGCACTGACCGCCACAGCGTCGCCCACAATCGATGCTTTGGGGGTTCGCATGTGCATCGCTCTCGCGACCATCATGCTCGTCTGGTTTGGGGTGCAGGAATCGCTGGCCTCCACCCACGGAGGCCAGGGTTTCCACATGGGGAAGTTCCTCAGCTTCTTCATGCTGATCACCTTCGCCTATACCCTCGTGCGATTCTACGACAGCAGCATCCCAGGTGTTGGCCAATCCTTCCGCGGCTTTATCAACGGCGGTGCGCAGTACCTTGTCTCGGTCATCGGCAGCGACAGCATCACGAGTATCCAGAACACGCTGAATCAGGCTCAGGCCACGAGCGGTCCCGGCATGGTGAAAGCCCTGATGAATCCCTACTACGCCATCGTGTACGTCATTATTCAAGTCCTGATTGCCACCTTCTCCGCCGCGGTCAGCGCCATCGTCGCATATGGAGCAATCGCCAGCGCAGTCGTTGGCCTCCTCGGTCCCGTATTCATCCCGTTTCTTGTCTTTGACAAGCTGGAGTTTCTGTTCTGGGGATGGCTCCGGGCATTCATTGGGTTCTGCTTCTATAAGGTGCTCGCCGCGGCCGTCCTGAGCATCCTGGCACACCTGCTCGCGCAGTATTACACGGAGCTGGTCAACTTCTCCGATCCCGGCAACATGGTGCAGGAGCTTCCGTTGCTGATCTTGCTGGTACTGGTCAACATCTACATCCTCTTCAAGATTCCTGCCATGACCATGAGCATCTTCTCCGGATCGTCCGGCGGCCACGGCGGCGGAATGGGCGGGATGATCACAGCGGCAATTCTCAGGGCGATCTAAGCAGGAGGCATTCATTCATGAGCAGCAGCACAAAGCCATCCCCCGAAATCACCCGAGCTGCGGAGCGGTATCTGGAACAGTACGGCGATCCGCTGGTCATGAACACCTATTTGAAGGTGACCATTCTTGTGCTCGCCGGTGTCTGTATCGCGCTGGCGGCGCTCACCTTCAAGAGTCAGCAAGCGCTCGCCAACATGCACCCAATGATTGTGCGCATTAACGACGTCGGCCACGCCGAAGCGATCGACTATCGGAACTTTCAGTATCGCCCCCAGGAAGCGGAGAACAAGTATTACCTCACCCGCTGGGCGGAACTGTATTTTAGCCGCAATCGTTTCACGATCGAACGTGATCAAACGCAGTCGCTCTACTTCCTCAATAGCGACGTGCAACGCGCCGTGATCGACCAGGAACGCAAGGACAACAGCATTCAGAATTACGTCAAAGACAGCAGCTTGCCGTATATCGATGTGGAGATCAAGAACGTCATCCTTGACGACCTGCGACAGTCGCCGTATTCGGCGCGCATCGAGTTCGAGAAGGTGTACACCAACCCCGCGGATCATTCCGAACTCAAGCGGGAGCGATGGACAGCCAGCGTTACCTATGTCTTTCGCGAGAATGTGAAGAACAATGAGCTTGCCGTGAACCCCCTCGGTCTGACCATCGTGCGCTTCCGGGCCGACCAGGCATTCAGCTAGGGATTCTTCAGACCATCCCCGAGGCTTATTCATGTCCTTTCTGCTGCTAATCCGGCTGGCTTTCCCCACCTGTCTCGTGTGCGTGTGGAGCCTGGCGAACAAGAGCCTTCCGACGCGCAACGGCGGTGGCGAATTGCACCCTTCTTACGACGGACATGCCACTCGGATCGAGCACTGATTGCGGTGGACTTCCGCAGCCAGTGTGCAGATGACAACTTTGCTCTGGAGAGTGTCTGCCGTTATGTATCCCGCCTTTGTTCGGTCACAGCTTCGGGGCCTTTCCTGCGCCCGGCGGCAGCTCGGTCTTCTGCTTCGGCTGCGCCGCCCTTCGGGTTACGGTTTCCCTCCAAAACTTGTTTGAAACCGCAAAGAGCGCCGAAAAGATTTCTCCGGCCCCTCCGTAAATGCAGACCTTCGGCACTTGGGAGCATGGCCCACTCGCTTAATGGTGACCCGATCAAGAACGGGAAATTCAACAAACGGAGACAATCATGTATCAGAACAAAGTAACCCTCATCGGCTTCCTCGGCAGCAACCCAGAAGCGCGCACCAACAGCCCGGATTTCAGCGTCACCACCCTTTCGCTGGCAACCAAGTCCTCCTACAAGAAGGATGGCAAGTACATCTCGCACACCGAATGGCACCGTTGCGTCGTCTTCGGCAAGCTCTCGGAGTTCGCCAAGACGCTCACCAAGGGCGCACATATCCAGGTGGAAGGCGAACTGCGCAGCCGGGAGTACGACAGCAAGAAGACGGACTCGAAGCGGCGCGTCTGGGAAATTCGAGTCGCTTCGATCCTGAAGCTGGACCGCGCTGAAAAGGCCGCCGCCGAGGATCAGGAACACGATGAATCGCCCCAGGAGGAAACGGCCGCATAGGCCCTTGCTCTTCACTCTCGGAAGCCCGGCTACCCGCTGGGCTTCCATCGCTGTGAGGTTCCCACTATGAGCTTCGAATTGATCCTTCCATTCCTTCGCCCGATAGAGCCGCTGCTGCTGGACGACAGCATCAGCGAGATCATGGGCAATCCCGATGCCTCATGGTGGTACGAACGCGACGGGATCATGCGCCAAGAAGCAACCATTTCCTTCGACGCTGGCCAGCTCCGCACCGGCCTCGAAGTGATCGCCAATCAACTCGGCAAAAAGCTGGACGAGGACAATCCCTTGCTGCACGCGCAGCTCCCAGACGGAAGCCGCCTGGCGGCGGTGATTCCGCCGGTCGTGCGCCCGGCACCTGCTCTGACGATCAGAAAGTTCACCAGCCGCCATTACACAATCGATGATCTGATCGCTCGCGGCACGCTGACGCGGCCACTTGCGGACTTCTTGGGGGAACAAATCCGCAGCGGAAAGACGCTGCTCATCAGCGGTGGAACGGGGACCGGCAAGACCACGCTCTTGCGGATATTGGCCGACTTCATTCCGGACCACGATCGCATCGTGGTCATCGAAGATACCTCCGAACTTCACATCCAGAAGCCGAACATTGTGCCGGCCGAATGCCAGACCGATACGTTCAAGGCCAACATCTCTTTCGATGATCTTTTGAAGTCCGCTCTCCGCTGGAGACCGGACCGGATCATTCTCGGCGAAGTGCGCGGAATCGAGGCGCGAACGCTGCTCGATTCCTTCAACACCGGCCATGCCGGTTCGCTAGCGACGATTCATGCCAACTCCGCGGAGAAAGCGCTCCGCCGTTTCGCCAATCTGGTCATGCGCAACCACGCGCAAACCACCTTCTCCGACACCGAAGCCGAGATCGGGGAAGCCGTTGATTTTGTCGTCCACGTTGAGCGGCAGCCAGGGCGCCGCATCCTCCGCGAAGTGCTGGCGATTCGTGGATACGACCGGGACGCAAAACGCTTCCTGATAGAGCCGGTTTTCGAGGTGAAACATGCCACAGCCTAATGCTCAGAATGCAACCGTCACAGCTGCTGAATTCCTCACTCGTTGCTTTGCTCCGGGTGAGACCATCGCTCTGTTTCTACGACGTGAAGTCCCTCGCGCGACGATTCAGAGAATCGTCCAATTGGAGACTGCGCTCGCGCCTCGTTACCTCGCCTGGCTCGCACATGAGAACTTTGCTGGCGCGAATGTCTACGTAGCTGCCAATCCGCTTCGCTCGGACAGCCGCAAACGCACCAAAGAATGCATTGCCGCAGTACGCCATCTCTATCTGGATTTAGATACCGATGGAGAGACCCGACTCTCTTCGCTCCGGGCCTCGGACGCGGTTCCCCCGCCGAATGCAGTCCTCTCGACATCGCTCGGTAAATACCAGATCCTCTGGCGAGTCGACGGCTTTACCCTCGAACAACAAGAAAGCGCACTGAAACTGCTTGCCGTTACCTTTGGCGGCGATCCCGCTTGTACCGACTGCAACCGGGTTCTCCGCCTACCCGGATTCCTCAATTGCAAGTACGATCCCGCGTATCCAGTGACGGTCGAATATCCCGGCGATTCCACTTGGAATTGCGATGACTTCCGGCTCGATATTCTAGCCGCCGATGGCCTCCTTCCGACCCATCCAATCACAGCGCGAAAGCGTACCTCGAACCACACCCATTCCGAACACGATTGGGCATGGGTTCTGCATGAGCTTTCCCGCGGCAAAGACGCCGCCAAGCTTACCCGCAAGCTGGCTTCGCTCCGCGCCGATAAGCCCAATCCTCTTTACTACGCTCAGCGGACGGTTGACGTTGCGTCGGCCAGACTTTGGCTCATCGAAGGCATTCCGATAGACGACGTTGTCACGTTGCTTGAAGTTCGTCGCCGATTCGAGATTCCCATCGCACTTTGCCGCGCTCGTGCACGGGAGATCGCACAGACGGCGCAAAGAATGATTGCCCGCAGAAAGATTGCCTGATTCCACCACCTATAAGGAGAACAACAATGCCATTGCTCGAAATCAACCAGACCCACTACATCAGTGCTTCGGTTCGGCTCGATGAGGCCACCGCCGAGCAGGTCGATCAGTACGCCGCTTTCGTCCACGCATCCGCAGACGATGTTGTGGACAAAGCGCTCAACTATGTCTTTTCGAAGGACCGGGACTTTCAGGACTTTCTGAAGACGCCCCAGGCCAAGGAGGTTCCTTCTACATTGCGTGTCCGTAAGGGTCCAAGCAATGGCGCGTCGGAGGAGCCTGCCAAGAAGCTCGTAGCCGGGGTGGAGTCAACGCCTTCTGTGCGGGCGGTGAAGGCGTGATCCTGCATTCAATTTCGTGTCGGAGCAAGAACGGTGCTTCGCACCGGAAGAATTGTGACACTCCACCCCTTGAAGGGTACACGAACGTAAACGCCCGTCTACAAACGTCAACGCTCTTGCACTGAAGCACTTGCGTAATTCGCCGTATACAGCGTTTACGTTCGTTGACGGCGACGCAAACAGGAGGTTCAGCGATGGAAAAACCGATCCTATTCAAACCCACAACCAACGGCTCCAAGCGACCGCTTGCCCGAAATCGCATCCTATCGGCGCGTTTCACCGAGAGTGAGTATGTGGCGCTTGAGAGTTTCGCGTGGTCGAAGGGAAAGACGCTCGCTGATTGGGTGCGCGATGTGCTCTTGCATAGCCTTGAAGGGGCCAGTCAGCCGCAGATGGACATGCACATCTTTACCGAACTTGTGGGAATTCAGATGCTTTTGATGAACACGCTCGAACCGTTGCTGCGCGGCGACAAACTTGCCCAGGAACAGCTCACCGTCCTCTTTCGCCAGGTCCAGACGACCAAGGCCGCGAAGGCGCAGGAACTCCTAGCTAAGCGCAGCCAGAACAAGGAGAAATAGCCATGCCCGCCGTCCAACAGTGGGGCCGCAGAGAATCGATCATTTGGCCGCCCCGCCATTATCTTTACACCCTCGGCGCGATCTTTCTCGCGCTGGTCGCGACTGGATTCTTTGTCTACGTCCGCTTTCAATTTGGCCTTTCACCGCTCGAACGCTACTACCTGCCGTACTATCTCCGCACTGAGTTGGCAGGTCTCACACATTCCAGTAGCAACTATCAACTGCTCTACGTTTCCGATCGCAAATCACCTCCTCGGACTGCGCTCGAAGGCGACGTAGAGCCAGGAGCGACACCGCAGCCCACGGGTGGTCCGTTGCCGCTTGTGCTTTCATCTGAAGCGCGGCGGAAAGGCTTTAGCTTGCTGTTCCGCGAGCAACCGCGCAGCTACTCGAACAAGGCTCTTCACGCTTGGATCTGGCATTGGATTTATGCGGAGATTCCTCTTACCCAGCTCTTCAAGATGCAACTGATTTTTGGTCTCGCGGCCTTCGCGCTTCAGCTTCCATTTTCCGTTCGGAAGGATATCCGGCGCATCAAGGCACTTCGCTACGGGCGCCGCCTCAAAGGCCCCGTTCTTGTGAACGCCAAGGACTTCACCGAAGCGGTCAGCGGCAACGGCATTGGCATCACGACGAACGATTCGAAGCTACCCTTGCGTATTCCGCGCGATGCCGAAAACAAGCACTTTCTGATCGTGGGTGACACCGGCTCCGGCAAGTCGAGCATCATTCGCCAGATGCTCTATCAGGTGGACGCCCGCGGCGACAGCGCGATTGTTTACGATCCCGCCTGCGAGTTTGTGAAACAGTTCTATAACGAGCGCCGCGGTGACATCGTTCTCAATCCGCTCGATGCTCGGATGCCCTATTGGAACCCGTCGAAAGAACTCCGCCGCAAGGCCGAAGCCAAGGCACTGGCCGTGTCGCTCTACCAGCCGGAAGGCGTGACGAATCGCTTCTTCGTTGAAGCTCCGCAGAAGATTTTCGCGCATCTGCTTACCTTCCTTCCGACGCCGGAGGAACTCGTGCGATGGATGTCCGATCCTGCCGAAATCGACCGTCGCGTCAAAGGAACCGAGTATTGGATGCTGATTGATCCGAAGGCCCCGCAACAGCGGACAGGAGTTCTCGGTTCTCTCAATATGAGCGCGGATAGCTTCCGGCTTCTGCCCAAGCCAGACGAGACTAGCTCTGCCTGGACGGCAACCAATTGGGCGGAGACGCGGCGCGGTTGGATCTTCATCACTTCGCGCCCAACCATGCGCGAGGCGCTTCGCCCGCTCATTAGTCTGTGGATCGATACGCTCGTCTTGCGTCTCCTAAACGAACCCATGCCGGACCAGAAACCCGTCTGGTTCGTCATCGACGAGTTGGCCAGCTTGCAGCGACTACCGCAACTCCATACGGCCATCACCGAGAATCGGAAATCGCAGAACCCGGTCATCCTTGGCTTCCAGGGACGCAGCCAAATGCAGGCCCGCTACGGGGAAGACGCCGAAGCCATGCTCTCGCAGCCCGCGACAAAGATTTTCCTTCGCACAACCGAGCCGCGGGCTGCTAAATGGGTCAGCGAGGCGATCGGCGAAATTGAGATAGAGCGGCTGCGTGAAACGCACTACGAGGGCTCACGCGCGGGACGAAACTTCGCACTCGACCGGCAGACTGAACCGCTTGTTTTGCCGTCCGAGGTTTCGGGTCTCGACGATCTTCGAGGCTTTCTCAAATACGGCAACCATGTCGCGCGATTCTCGTTTCCCTTCATTGCCTTGGAAGAGAAGAGTCCCGGTTTCGATGAGCGGACAATGGATGACTTGATTGTGCCCAGCACCCCGCCCACTTCAGACTCCGACGAGATGCAGGGCAATCTTCTAAATCCCGAATACGGGCTACAGCCGCACGAGAACCAGGTGGAGTAGAACGACCATGCTGACCATTTCAAAACCACTTTCCGCAGGCCAGGCGCAGACCTACCACCAGAAGGAGTTCACCGCAAAAGAGCAAAACTATTGGTCACAACAAGGCGTCATCGCCGGCGAATGGCAAGGGCAACTAGCCGCGCAATTTGGCCTTGCTGGAGCCGTCTCAGCCGAAGACTTCGCGAGACTCAGCCAAGGCCAGCATCCACAGACCGGAGACCAGCTTGTGCGGCAGCGAGCGTCCTATGAATATCAGGACGCCGAGGGGAAGACCATCAAAACGATGGAGCACCGGGCAGGTTGGGATGCGACCTTTTCCGCGCCTAAATCCGTCTCACTCACCGCGCTTGTCGGCGGCGATGACCGCGTCCGTGAGGCGCACCGGGAGAGCGTCCGCGTTGCCCTAGACCAACTCGAACACTACACGCAAGCCCGCATCGGCGGCAATCATCCGCCCGAAACCACGGGCAAGTTTATCGCCGCCAAGTTCGAGCATGATACCGCCCGCCCGGTCGATGGCTATGTCGCGCCGCAACTGCACACGCACGCTGTCGTTTTCAACGTCACCGAGCGCGACAACGGCCAGCCTCGTGCCATTCAGCCGCAGAGCCTCTTCGCCTCGCAGCAGTTTGCCACGGCCATCTATCAATCCGAGTTGACCTACAAACTGCGCCAACTTGGATACGAAATTACGACAGGGCGGAGCGGTGCCCCGGAGATCAAGGGCTACACGCAGGAATACCTCGATGCATCCAGTCCCCGCAGCCAACAGATTCGCGAGTACCTCGAACGCACGGGCCGCTCCGGGCAAGGAAGCCGCCGAGATCGCGGCGCACTCGACGCGCGACCGCAAGGAAATTCATTCACCGGGAGAGGTGATGGCCGCGCACCGAAAGCTGGCGGCAGACTTTGGACACCAAGCCGATGCGGTTGTGCGCGCAGCGCGTGAACGGTCTCAACATCAGGAGAAGCCGGTCAACTCGTTTGACCGCGTTCGAGAATCTCTGACCTTTTCCCGCGACAAGAACTTTGAGCGCGAGGCGGTTGTGGATGAACGTGCATTGATCCGCGACGGGCTCCGCCGCGGCATGGGAGAGATCACCCACGGCCAGGTCCGCGCCAATCTGTCGGCTCGATTGGCTTCCGGAGAATTTCAAATCGTGGATCGGCCTCAGGGCGTTCCGGGCCGTCAGTTCACCACCGCGAAAACTATCGAAGCGGAACATGAAATTATCCGGAGAATGCGTGAGGGACAAAACCATGCCGAACCAGTTCTTTCGCGTCCGGACGCCATCGCCCTTGCCGATCAGCACCGGCATCTTAACCACGCGCAGAAGAGCGTAATCGAGGATGTTCTCAGTTCACCGGATCGCATTCAGGGAATCCAAGGCTTCGCTGGCTCAGGCAAAACGACCGCACTGACAGCAATTCGCAGCTTCGGCAGAGACACAGGGCTATCAGGTCGAAGGCCTCGCCCCGACCTCCCGCGCTTCGCGCCAACTAAACGAGGCCGGAGTCCACGCGGGAACCCTGCAAGGCTTCCTCGCGCGCGCGGCAGATCCAGACGCGGCTGGACAAAAGCGCTTCTACTTCGTCGATGAATCAAGCCTTGCCAGCACCAACCAGATGCGCGAGTTCCTTGCGCGGATTGGCGCTAATGACCGCGTGCTCTTGATCGGCGATATCCGCCAACATCAGGGTGTCGAGGCGGGCCGCCCCTTTGAACAACTACAGGAAGCCGGAATGCGGACGGCCAAGCTCGATGAGATCGTTCGCCAGCAAGACCCGGCCCTCAAATCCGCCGTAGAAATGCTGGCGACGGGCCAAGTCTCCGCTGCGCTCGATGCGCTTCAACAGCAGGGCCGGGTGAAGGAAATTCCTAACCGAGAGGATCGCGTCCGCACCATCGCCAAGAGTTATGTCGAATCGCCCGAAAACACTCTCATCGTCTCACCCGACAATGCTTCCCGCCGCGAGCTGAACGTCGCCGTTCGCCAAGAGCTAAAGGCCAATGGAACGCTTGCCTTGGAAGATCATAAATTCGGCGTGCTAGTTCAGCGTCAGGACATGACCGGAGCCGAACGATCCTGGGCAAGCCACTACGAGATCGACGACGTAGTGCGCTACGCGCGCGGCAGCAAAGCCGTTGGAATTGAAGCCGCCGCCTATGCTTCGGTCGTCGCCATCGACCCAGCGGCAAACCTGCTCACGGTCGAGAAACCGAACCAAGAACTTGTCACCTACGATCCCCGCCGCCTAACAGGCGTCAGCGTCTATCGGGAGATCGAACGGGAGTTCTCCGTCGGCGACCGCATTCAATTCACCGCCCCCGACAAATCCCTTGGCGTTGCCAACCGCGACCTCGCTACCATCGAGTCGATCCTTCCCGATGGTCGCCTTGCCGCCCGCTTGGACGACCACCGCCAGATCGAGTTCAACGCCGGCGAGCATCGTCATTTCGACCACGGCTATGCCGTCACCAGCCACAGCTCCCAGGGCCTTACCGCCGAGCGCGTCCTCGTTCACGCCGATACCAGCGTCCACCCGGATCTGCTCAACTCCCGCTTCGGCTACGTCTCCATCTCCCGCGCCAGCCACGAGGCCACGCTCTTCACCGACGACATGGCAAAACTCGGCCCCCAACTCGGAGCCGATGTCTCGAAGACCTCCGCCTTGGAAATCAATCAAGCTTCATCGATCGGACTGGGAATTGGGATGGGATTCTGACGACGGTCCGACGCCATTAACTTCTATTGGGTCGGCGTTGCAGAAGCCGGAGGAGAAGCCGCAGCCTTCTGCAAATCCGCAATCTTTTTGTTGGCATCCTCGACTTGCTTACTGAGGTTACTGCTTAAGGTCTGGGATTGTGACAGTCGCTCGTTTGAGGCTTTGAGATTAGCGTCGTCGGCATCGTGCTGTATTTTCGCGGCGGCGATGGCATCATCTCTTTCTTTTTGTGCGGTGCGAGCAGCGATTTCAAACTTCGAGGATTGTGCTTCCCAGAATGTGGCCGCTCCCTCGTAGTGATGGGCCCTGTCTTTGAAATTCGTTGTGAAATAAGTAACGATACCGCCAAGAACGAGAATGACCGAAAGAGAGACTCCTAATACATTGCCCAACGTGAGATATCGGGCAATCCATTGTTGCTCTGCCTTTAAGGTAGAGTCGCCGGCCGTTGCAATAGTCTTGCTTTCGTCGTCTGTGGTCGCAACGTATGGAGTAGAACTAACAGACCATATCGGACTCGCGAGAACTGCCCTAATAGTTGAAGCTTCTTTTTGAAGATGGCGCTTTTCAGTTTCAAGCGTGGCTATCCTCTGGTCTGCTGCGGAAACAACTACCGCCGAGACAATCAGCATCTGAGTCGGCGTGGGTTTTTTCGGGCCATGGAAAAGATAATTGAAGATTTGGTTTGTTTCCAGCGCCTGAAATATCTCGCTACTATAAGTGCCGGGATTCTTTGCGAAGTATTCGGGGGATAATTCTTCAGGAGGATCGGCGACTTTTACTGGAACTAGGTTAGATTGCATAGTCCGGGAATTGTAACCTAATTCAGCTTTTAGCGGCAGAAACACTCATCAAGATAGCCTTCTCCGCTGATGTCCACGAACGCCTGCATTAGCGTGGCCGAATCTTAAGAGCCTGATATTCCCGGCCCAAAAATGTCTGGGCATGAAATTACTTGCTCCTCTAATCCTTTGTCATACCTGATAACCATAACTCGATAGCCCAGATCCTCCAGCTTCGTGCGCTGCTCCGAATCCTTTTGCTGTTGAATAGGATCATCGTGAGAAGGGCCGTCGATGAACACGGCCACCCCGTTTAAACCGTCTCGCTCGTAGTAAAAATCAGCTTCGCAGTAGATACCCTTTTCCGGACGGAATTGTGCACGATCCGGAAGTCGCCTACGCGACGCATAAAGCACGGAAAGGAACTTCGATTCCAGGCTAGAATTGGGGTCGCGCTTTTCTTGTAACCACTGATATTGCTCTTCGTAATCCCTCCCTTGCGCCACTTTTGTCGTGATCGACTGCTTTAGGGCGATGAGGTAATCACGAATGAGCAAGCGATCCAGGCGAGGATGATCAGTTTGATTTGAATAGCTGAGCAAACAGCGATAGCAAGCGCGACTGCACGTGTCCTTCTCCGCGACATCCTCTCCGGTTCCGGGATCAAAGTGACAGATTCTTCAGGGCTTCTTCTGCCACATTCCCTAGAGCTGTCGGCTCTTCCATAATCCGTGTCCAAATTCCGTTGCCTCCTTCTGCCGCTTCCCAGAACAACAGGCGGCGCTCATCTTCCTGGCCGATGCGCTCAACTGCAATCTCCTGTTCTTCAATCTGGAACAGCACCTGCATGCCCCTCTGAAGGGCATAGCTGACACTCGCCAAGAAACTTTCCTCATCCTCCAAACCCGTCGGCATCTCTGGCTTTACGAGAAGCAAGTTACGGGTGTCCCGCACGAATGGCTGAACCCCAACAAGATATTGCGTTCCCTCAATATCCCTTGGACCCTCTTCCCCTGGCTTCTTCGACCAATAACCAGTCTTCGTTTCCAAAGTGAAGCCCTTCTGCTCTGACCGGCGCCAACGACGATTCACACGCCACAGGTTGGCCTGCGGGCCAAAGGTCAACTCCGCAACGACATCACCACCCTTAGTTTCTGCCTTCGCGCTATCCGCCGTTTGTTGGCCGTCGCTACCGGTTGCGAAGCGATAGTGTGTCGCAACTTCGTACCCCTCACGGGTGCGCTCCTCTTCGTCGCAGGTAATTCGCTCCACCCTACGCCCGCGGACGGTCGTCATCTCGAACAGTGTTGGAACAAAATGCATAGTTTCGCCGTTGAATGTCGTTTTGCAATGGTCACACAGATCAGCATGCGAGGCCTCATCTTCGTGGAAATATCCGCACATGAGGCAGAACTTGCTCTTCTTAAGACGACCTTCGATGCCTCCGGTCGGCAGCACACAGCGTTCAATTTTGTACTTGCGCCCTTCGTGATACAGGATGTTGCGCGGCCCGAACTCAGTGAGTCCTAAGAATCGGGGTCGATCTACCATGGTTGTAATTTCAGCTTCCAACAGAGCTCGCAACGGCAGGCGCGGGAAGTTGTAACCTGGCAGGAACCCCTCCGCCGCAAGGTACCGGTACGGATAGAAATCCGATTCAGTAGGTTGCTGCGTGCGGTTCAGTAATAGATCAACTTCGCGTTCTGCCTCGGCTACTTGTCCTTTGGCTCTCTTTCGCTCGTCATTGGTCGCCGTGGGCTTATCCACAACGACGCGGGCCTCATCGCGCTGACGAACGGCACTGGCATACAGTTCGCGCCACCGATCGAAAGCGCTGTTAAACCGAGTCGGCGCGTCCTTCAATACTTGGTCTAGCCACCCGGCGTTAAACCAGATGGAACCGGACAGCTCGCCCGTACATGCCGCAAGAATGTCCCTGCACTCCCGCATCAACTTCTCCGTTTTCTGCGGAGACAACTCGATTTGGTGTTGAATCTCAGCATTCAATGGGAAATCAGGTTTCGCAAGATCAAGTACTTCAACCATCCCTTGGCGCAGAGACAGCCCCGTTGCTCCAAGCCACGTCGAGTGCATGTGTGCACGCACGAGCTCTTCGTTGTCCAGTTCAAGACGTGGCGGGGCGACAGCCCCGGCCACCATCAATTCGGGTTTTCGGAAGAAATACTGGTCATGCGGGCTCCCCTCGCTGCAGAATGCGACGACCAAGGCTGGTTGGCCACCGCGCCCTGCTCGACCACTACGTTGCGCGTAATTCGCCGGCGTCGGAGGGACATTTCGGAGATGGACCATATTCAGATCGCGAATATCTATACCTAGCTCCATGGTCGGCGAGCAGAAGAGTGCTGCCAACTCGCCATTACGAAACTTTTCCTCCCGAAATTCACGAATTTCGGAAGGAATCTGTCCTGTATGAGCCCCACCTTCAACCCCTGACATGAGCCGGGCTGTTTCTTGGTAAAGCGCGGCAAAGAACTCGTTTGCTTTGCGCTCTTCTGCTTCGTCCTTGGCAGAGCGCATCCATTTCGTGCGTATCGGATCAGGCGGCGGAGGCGTGCCGGTCCCTCGCTTCCAGCGAAACGAGGACGCCAATAGCTGAACCGCGGGCTTCTTCGTATGCGTTTTCGTGAGTAGCAAGAAATTCCCACTTAGCGCCTTTACCAGCGCGAGAATGAATTGCTCCCAAGCCGCAGTGGGAATATCAGCTTGAAGATCCCAAGTCTTCCGTGACCGCAAGAACCTGCCGAGTTTCGACCTGTCGCCGAGAGTCCGATCCCGAAAACCTTCAGGACCTGTCGTTCCCGGTAGGACGAAGAGAAAGCTCTGCCGGATAATGTCATCATTGTCGAATGCCCACGGATCGCGCAGATTTTGCTGAACACGCTGGCGAAGGTCCCACTCTTCAGCGGGGTCCAGTACGCTGGCATCAATCGCCATTTCTCGCCGTAAATGATCCAAGAAAGCATAGATAACTTTGTACCTACATCCCGGTGACGCACCCTGAAGCACAGGATGCGCAGCCCATTTGGCTTCGTTCTCGCACAGCTCTTTGAGTCCTGGGTATTCGATTTGCAGCAACCCGCACTGTTCCAAGTTCGGCTGAATGACCCGCCATCCCCGCCGTAGGTCCTCATAAAGCCGATAAGCGAGAAGCTGCATCATCGCCTTCTCGTTGCGACTCTTTCCAGGATCGACATCAGACGGCGCCTTCGCGTATGCCTCTTGCTTGATTCCCAAAGTGGCAAATACAGCCGGGGTAACACTGGCATGGTCAAGAGATCCAGCCTTGACAAGAGCCCTATGCAGCGCGGAACGGATGAGTGCCACCTGGATAAAATCGTTGAAGTGTCCTGCTTGCAGGGATGCGTCTTGACGATTGTCGGTAAAGCTCAGTAGCTTCTGTGCTTTTTCTTGGACGCTTCCGTCGGCACGCAACTGTACGATGGCCGAGCCGCTTACCAGGGTTGTAGCCGTGCTCCGACCTGTGTGACTCAAGCGTGTGAGCTTGCGGAAGTCATTCTTTTCGCGGCGATCATAAGCCGCTCCGCAGCGCAGACAGACAAGGAATGGAGTCGGTTGGAACCAGACTTTCAGACCCTCAGTCCCCGTCTCAACTTCGCCGTCCGGAGCGACGTGCAGCGCACGAGGCACGTGAGGCTTGAAGTCACGCTTGATTCGTGGACCCGCTTTTCGCTGTTCCCACCAATGATCCGGGAGGTCGCTTTCGCGCGCCTCATCCCAGAGGTCGCCCACATTCTCATCATCGCGGTTTGTCGCGACATATCCAGGAAGCAGGTTCAATTCCTCATCTTCCGAATAGAAGATCGGCGCACGCGGAGTCACCGTCTGGGACAACCCCTCGCGGAGATTCACCATGTAATAGTCTTGTCCGCACTCTCGGCAGAAGACGAGTGGGTACAACAGTTTTTCGCCGTCGCCATCTCCCGCGTAGTACTGTCCATCCATAGAAAGCTGTCGCTTTCCAGGGCCTTCTCCTGGGGGCTCTAACGTCGCATACACCGTGCCGCCAGCGGCCAGGAATTGATGTAGGCGAAAAGCGAAAAGCGGCTCACCGGTTTCGTTTCTCAAACCATTTCCTGCAGCCAATAGGTCGCGCAGTTTTGCTTCGCAGGTCTCGACTGCTAGGCCGCTCACCTCGCTCAGAGACTTCGCACCTTGCTTGAACGTGATTGGCTTGCGGCGTACCAGTCGTCCGTCTTCCTCCGCCAGACCAAAGGAATTCTCGACCCAGCCGGCAAGCCTACTGTTTGCAAAGCCGGCAGGGTTTGTTGGGATGGCTTCCTCTAGAGCCGACCGCAACGAGGCTGCATCTTGAGGTACTGGTGCCGTGATCGCACGCTGTAATGTTTCGTCCACAACATTCTCGGGCTTAACCGTAGAGCCAAAGAGTTTCGTAGCAACTGCTGCCACCGCAGCGCGGCGTGCATCGCGCTTTCCTTCGGTGGCCATCGTCGCACTAGTGCCGATATGAAGCAGCTTGGGGTTCTGGGTACGCTCGCGTAGACGGCG
The DNA here is from genome assembly GCA_963758005.1 of uncultured Acidobacteriota bacterium. Taxonomy (GTDB): domain Bacteria; phylum Acidobacteriota; class Terriglobia; order Terriglobales; family Acidobacteriaceae; genus Sulfotelmatobacter. Next base: position 109,466 of record CAVWTR010000008.1, on the reverse strand, counting down.
CAGCAGCATAGCCACGTCCGCCCCTTGGCGTCCACGATACGTGTGCAATTCGTCGAGTACCAAGAATTCCAGGTGCGCCGTGGCACTATCCGTGAACTTGCGCTCTGCAGGACGCAGAAGCATATATTCCAACATTACGTAGTTGGTCAGAAGGATATGAGGCGGATTATCGAGAATCCGCTGGCGGGCCTCGTCTTTATCTTGCCCCGTGTACCGCTCAAATCGAACCTGATTTTCGGGATAGCCCTTTGCGTATGCTTTCAGCGCCTCCCATTGACTGTTAATGAGAGCGTTCATCGGGTAGACGATGATTGCCCGTACACCTGGTTTCTCAGGCTGGTTCCGCAGAATGTGATCGTAGATTGGCACGAGGTACGTGAGGCTTTTCCCTGACCCCGTACCCGTCGTCACCACGTAGGGCTCGCCCTTCTGGGCAATGTCGATAGCCTCTCGCTGATGGCGGTAGAGCTTCAGTGGGCCCCCATCGTACCTCCGGAAAAACCGAGACGTCCCACTCTGCAATTTCCCGTTTGATGCGAAGGCATCGAGTGTTTCGCTCGGTTCGTATGCGGGATTAAGTTGCAGGATCGGATCGGGCCACAGAGCCCCGGACGAAAACTTGTCGCGAACGAATTTCTCGATGTGGCCGTCACGGATTCGGACGAAGCTCTCTATATAGCGGCGGTAGTCATTGACAACCTTGTTGCGTAAGGCAAAGACGTCCATAGCACCTCAGCTGCTTCTTGCGGTGAACTATTTTTCCTTTGGTATCTGGATACAGGATTCGCGAGCCGCCATCTCACCTGAAAACCGCTCAGACTTGGCCAACTCGTCAAATGCCGCTAGAACTAGCCTCTGCGTTCTGTATTCACCGTACAGTTTCGATTCCTTTTCCTTCAACACGCGAAACGTCTCTCCCGGAAAGTCGGGGCCGAAAACATCATGAGGTTCAAGCACATACCGGATCTCGTCTCTGGTCAAACCATAGAGATGCGCATAGTAGGCGTCGAGTTCAGCACGAACCCAACCACGCCGTTCAGTATCCCAATTGAACGGATCACCTGAGAACTCAAGGTCAGACGCGAATGGCCGCAGTTCCTCTGAAACGAAAGTTAGTTCTAAAACCCGATCGCTAACGAAGCGCGTGTCGATTGCCGTGTATCTGCTCGGTTCAAGTATCGGGAGTTGATTGAGAATAAAGAAATTGAGGTGTGTACCTCCGAGTTTTTGACGCGCTACATAGTCCAAAACCAAGCTATTCAGGTTCGCAATCAAACTACATTGCAGTACCGCAGAAATGTTGGACGTCAACACAACAGGCGCATTATTGGCGGTCCCGACGCGCGGTAGAACGCTGACAATCACAGTTCGTTCGTTTGTCGCATTGGTAATATCACGAAAAGCCATCAGCCATTGGCATTTCCAATCAGACAATCGACCATCAACTTCTTCTTGAGGTATCCAATGTCGAGTAGACGCGATGAACTCATGGTCCTGCTTCTCCACGGTAGTACAGTCACGGAACTCATCGTGATCGAATGTGGCCCATCGATGGTCGAAATGCCAAAGCATCTTTGCTTCATATAAGCGCAAACAATCCGCCGAAGCTGCCGACGCAAACAGGTGACTGTCCGTATTCATCATGAACATCAACAATCCTTTGAAGCCCCAAGCATTGTGACCGGTTGATTCATTCACGAAGATAGGAACACGTCTATAGATCTTTCTCGAGAGGTCAGCGTCAATTCTGGTTCGAAAAACAGGACACGTCCGGGTATTCGGGTTCAACAAAGTGATATCGTCGGAAGTTAGTGCAAATCGCCTCCATTGATCCCTTAGCTGGTCCGGTCTTCCAAGGAAAAACGCGAACTGTGAGGTTTCTTGTTTAGCTCGGCTTAATGTCAACAGACAAAATTTCATGCGACTGTCTATTGCGGGAAAAAGACCTTCGCGGTTGTCAAAATCGTACAGGCTCGCAACAGCTTTTTTCGTGGTCAGATCCGCGAAAAAGAACTGATTGAAAGAGTCCGTTGCAATTCCGGTCGGTACCAATACGCCAGCGCGCCCTGTTGTACTCATCAAGCGCGTAGCAAGCTCACAAAACAAGGCCATCAGATTGATCCGCCCATAACTCGTGAGCGGAAATCGTCCGCTGCTGTGCACGAACTTTTGGTATGCGTCTACAGCGTGCTTCTCAGCCAAGTATTGCGCCGACAGAGGTGGATCGTCGTCCACTAGCGCTGCGATTAACTTATCTCTAGCTGCAGATGTGCGGGCATTTGCAATTTGGGGTGCTCTGATAGCAAAGAATTCCTGAGGATCGAGTTGAAGCATATCCCAGGGAGGATTCCCCAGAACTACATCGAAACCGCCATGCTCGAATACTTCAGCAAATTCGGAGTGCCAATGGAAAAACCGGCGCTGCGCTGCCGTTACTTGCGCCGGCACTAACTTCTCTGGCAGTTTTCCTGCTCGTGAGGCGAAATCGAGAAATCTGTCCGTAGTACACACCATCGGATCGTCGAAGCTGGTCAATGGATGGAAGAACTGCGCCGTCCAGAGATCGGCCACGGCTTCATCATGCGCAAGATGCATTCCCGCCCGCCAACTGCTGTACAATTCGGCTTTGCGGCGCACGGCTGAGGCGCTGTCCTCCGATAGTTCTATCAACTCTCGCTTTGCTTTGGCGTACTCGTTCGAGTGATCTTGCGCGTCGAACGAAAATCCACGCTGTTTTGAAGTACGTTCCTGCTTATTCCGCTTTCTATATGTGGCTGCAACCTTCTTGTTGTCGCCCGTTACGGCCGTGAAAGCATCGTCAGGGATACCCTCAGCCATTACGTTAGGATCGAGCACACCTACAAGGCTGTTCCCACATCGTATTCGGTGGTCTAAGAAACTGAGAGGCTTGCCAGCCCAATGGCCTTCTAGCCACAGGGCCAATTTGCACAGGTCTACAGCCAGTGGATTGAGATCCACTCCATATATGCAGTGCGAAATCACATCCCGTACGGCGAGATGAAAGTCTTCGGGTCGCGGCTCGTCCTCCCCAGTGCGTATGCGGGCGAGTTCTTTGCCGAGGCGACGAGCAGCGGCCAGCAAGAAATGCCCCGAGCCGCACGCCGGATCACACACTGTCATGTTGAGAATCGCCGCGATCTTCGCATTCTTCTCTTCAACTAAGTTCTTGGTCTCGGACAATTTCTCGGCTTCCGCAAGGCGATCCTCCATGACCGGAACAAGCGCACTTTCGACGAGCTCATGCACTAATTCCGGACGTGTGTAGTAGGACCCCGTAGACTTGCGCTCGACACCGGTCCGCAGTTCAAACAGCAAGCCTTTGTCACTTGGCCGGAGGACGGGCTGATAATCGAGCAAGCTTTCGTAGACGGAGCCGAGCTCTTCTACATCTAGAGCCGAATAATTTACCCGTTGCTGGACATTGCCATCCTTGAATAGAGACAGGTGGCGTATAGCGCGCAGCAGTTCGTGGTTGTAGAGCTCAGTTTCCTTGAGATCGGGAATCGCATGTTGCTGATGGAAAAGGTCCCCGTTAAGAGGCGGAATACCCAGCGGGTTCGTGTCGAGTCCGTACTCAAACAAGGAAAATGTCTGCTGAAGTCCCTGCCAGACATCGCCAAACGGCGAGGTATCAATAATCTGCGCTGCTCGATCGCGAAGGCGGGATATGCTGTACCACTCATCGTAGATGTTCTGGTTCGAATCCGCATTTTCTCCGACAGACACAATTAAGCCGCGCTCTTCAGCGACCATGAGGAAGAGCAGCCGATACACCAGCAGCAAAAGCTGCCGGTGAAACTGTATGGCAGTGAGCTGTCCGCTCGACACCTTTCCCCGAAGAACATCATTTGCCGGATGCTGGAGAAATGCAGTACCCAAGATCTTGAGCGTCTCTTCAACGCCCTCTCGGAGCTTGTCTCGAACCCTCAATCCCTGTTCAACCGAGTCCTGGAAATAGCGTTCCAGTAGGCAGTCGGATGGTTCCTGTCCAGGACGGGGGAATCGGCTCCGATGGCAAACCCGGTAAAGCAGGGAGAATTCGTTGAACCGGTTGCCTTCGAGAATGCTTTCCAGATCGAACTCAAGATAGGTTGGCCGCGCCGTACGAGACGAGTCACGGAGGATTCGCAAACTGACGCCGTTCGTGACAATCCCCCACAACACCTGCTCTCCACTGTTGAGAAAGTCCTGCAACATCGCTTGAGGACTCGTACGCAGCTTGGTATGGAGGCGGCGATCGAGATCGATCTTCAGTCCCTCGATATGAACTGGAATCGCATCTTCGCCTTCGCCGCTACGATGGGAAATGGCGTATGTGGAGTTGTTCACAACTACGGCGGACGCCTGGAGCTTGAGATCAAACCCCAACATATCGACATCGCCGAGAAGCGAACCTATCCAACTCCGCGTAATCGATGTGCCATACGGATCGCGGTCGCCGAGTGACTCCCTCCGGCGCTTGAAGTTGCTCCAAAGACTCTGGGCGTCGGCCCAAACACGGCTGACTTCGTCGGTAAGGCGACGGCCTTTCGGGAGACCGAAGTCACTCGGTTTCTGACCGGCAGCATCTTCACTAGCAATCTTGTCGAGCAGATCGTACGGGATCAGGCCGCCCTCGGAGCGGATCGCCACATAACGCATCAGGCGTTCCCTCCGGGCAATAGCACGTAAACTCCAAGAAGGTCAGGCTCGTATGCGGTGACTTTCACTCTCACATCTCCGAGCGTCTTCTTGAGACGGCTGTAGGTTGCTTCAAGATCAGCAGCACGGGCTTCGGCGATTGATCGCAAGCTCCCTTTATCGTTTCGCAGTTCCTCAAGCGCACGGCTAATGCGATCATCCTTTTCCTGGGGCGTTATATTGCCAGCCGGAGTTACGTTCTCTAGCAACCCTAGAACACTCGTATCATTCGTGGGTTTCCAACAGATCTTTCCGCCTACGGCTTCGTAGGCAACCGTGACAACCTCCTCTGCGAATTGTTCCTGCCGTCCCTTGCGAGAAAGCACGTACCGAACCCGGAGCAATGCGAGCACAGTTCGTATCTTGACCGAATTTGTATAGGCGGCGCCGGCACGGGCAAAGTCTTGTTCAGATTTTGGCAGGAAAGCACGGCCTACGATTCTTTCGCTAAGAAATCCCACCAGCGGATGATTCCGGCCAAGAACAATCACGTTCTCAACATCCTGAGGAGGGGGACTCACAAACACTACCCTGACAGGCTTGGTCCAGCCGAGCCGCTCTCGAATCTCTTGCGGCAGTCCCGCCGGATCAAGCACGTAATACTGGTCATGCTTCTGGAGCGAGAATTTCAGGCGCTGGGCAGCATTCAGCATGAAATGACGAACTGCCTCGGGGTCCCCGAGAACGGAATCCGTCGACTCGATTTCACGAGCTACCTCGTCCGGATCTATCGTGTGCTGAGCGAACCGTGAGCGGCTTCGCTCTTCACGATCCGCATTTCGCTGCCAGTTCTCGTGGAATGCTTTGACTGTATTGACCTCGGGCAGATCAAGTCTCAACTGCTGGGCATCTTGACCACGCCAGCCCTCAAATACCGCCTTCACGACGGCTTTCACCACACTCTCGCTGTCAGATGGCACCGGTACGCTTATGCCGAGATCTTGGTAAATCTGTCTGGCCTTTCGAATCAGGACATCCAAAACAACGCCATCGATTGGGTTGTCTTCACTGAAAAGGACAACTGCACGAACCTCAGACTTCGGCTGGCCGAAACGGTCAACGCGACCTTCGCGCTGTTCGAGCCGATTTGGGTTCCACGGAAGATCGTAGTGCAGAACCGCGTCAAAATGATCCTGCAGGTTAACGCCCTCGCTAAGGCAATCTGTGGCAACCAACACCCGGCGCTCAGTCTCAACCAGAACTGCAATGGCAGCCTCGCGCTCTTCGTCGCCTCCGGTTTCCCCCGACACGGCAGTGGCCCGGAAGGCCGGATATTTGTCCTTAATGCGCTGCTGCAATTGTTCGGCTACGTACTTTACTGTGGCGACGAATCGGCAGAAAACGATGGGATGGTGTCCCTTCTTGAGCCAGTCAAGAATGATCTCGGCAGCCTTTTCGATCTTGGAGTCCTGATTAGACGAAGCGATTTCTTCTGCACGTTGAAGAAACTCCCTCAGCTTCGCCCTGTCCGTCTTGGAGAGGTCGCTCCTGCTAAGGTCCGTCGCGGACTCGGGCACAGTGTCAATAATCCCGCCCTCAGCGAGGGGATCGAGAGACTCTCGGCTAAATAGATCCTCATCAACTTCTTCCGCTTCCACGCCTCCTTTGAGCGTATCTTCACGGTTCAAGAAGGCTTGCTTTGCAGCCGCCGGACTCGACATCAGACATCGCAACAACGAAAGCGCTGCCCAATAACGCACTCGCTGTCGGTTGGCTGCAAGACCAGAAGCAGTGACAGTTTGGCGCGTGAAAGCCAGAACATCGTTGAACAAGCTGCCGTACTGCTTGCTCATACGGTAGTTCGCTTCAAATGGCGGAACTCTCGTGGGGAACGGTCGCCTCTCGCCAGGGGTTCCGAGCCACTTCGCGTCGATGTCGCCGCGCCGCCGTTGAACAATGTGACGTGCTAGATCCCTACGTTGGTTCTCACTCAGTTCCTGCAGATCAAATGTGCCGAACTCGGGACGCACAAGGCTGAGAAGCGAACGGAAGCTGTCCTCAATTCCCGAATGCGGCGTAGCACTGAGCATTATCAGCTGGCGCGACCCGTCCGCTGCAATCTGCTTCAGTAGTTCGTGGCGCTGCTGCTGGTCTTTGGTCCCTTGGTATCCGGGATCGGCAGCCGCGTGAACTTCATCGACGATTACCAAGTCTGGGCAATGCTCAAGAAGCTGCGGTTTCCGACGATCACCCTTAGCAAAGTCGATACTGATGATGAGATGGCGATAGTACTCGTATGGGCTTGTGCCAGCCCTAGGAACCATTCGTTCCAGACGCGCGATGGTGCTCGTGCGCACGACTTCCGCATGGATATGAAACTTGTCGCGCAATTCTTGTTGCCACTGATCGCACAAATGCGGCGGACACAGTACGCAAAGCCGACGAGCATCGCCGCGGGCGAGTAACTCCGATGCGATCAATCCCGCCTCGATCGTTTTGCCAATGCCAACGTCATCGGCGATCAACATGCGAACAACATCAAGTCGTAGCGCCATGATCATGGGGACAAATTGATATGGTCGTGGCCTCACTGATAGCCGTCCCAGGGAACGAAATGGTCCAGCACCGCTGCGCAAACTCAGTCGCGCCGCATCGCGCAATAGCTTGCCGGCAATGTAGTCGCTACTCTGAGAGGGAGAAGGTTCGGGAAAGCTAGCGTCTCCAACCGATCCCCCCTCTAGCTGCATGTGTATTGCAGAAAGCTCATCCTCGCCGCCACTGAGGGGACGTAGCCTGAGTATCTCCGCACTCTCGGAGGGGAGCACGACCCATTCGCGTCCACGCACTCGAACCAGAGAGCCGACTTGGTAAGCCCCAGCATTCTGTGAAGTCATAAGAAGTGACGACCAATGATACTGGGACGCGTGGCCAATCACGTACTCATTTTAAAAAACAAACAATGAGCTCTACTGAACAACTAAATCTATTGACTACAATCACGATCTTCGTTGTCTCAAACAGCGATCAGGTTCGGTCCGCTTAATCACGACAACGATCAATTTACCGAAGGATTTTGGATCTTAACAGAGGTTAAGCGGCTTCTGTCCACTTCGTCCTCTTCCGGGTGGACGCCGCTTGGCCGCGGCTCGGTCGGGCGTTTCGGACTGCGCCGGTTTCGCGCCAAACTGACCCCAACTGCGTTTGGCACTCTCCGCGCTTTCACTCACGCCCTGCCACCCTCCTTCGGCCTCCGTTCTGTCCCTCTACCACTGTCGCCTTGTTTTTCCTCGCTGCCGCTTTGGTGAAAGAAAAAACAAGCCGACACCGGCAGAAGGGAAAAGACATGAAATTAGAAGAAGTCAACCTCAAAACCAAAGAAGCCGTGGATTATCTGGTGCAGTCGCTGGAGTCTGGGCAGAGTGCAGTGCTTACACAGTATCTCGGAGCGATGGCGAAGTTTCGCAACTACAGCTTTCTATGTTGCTCTCAACATAGGAAGCTCTATGTCATAAGCCCGACTATGTTAATCACCATGGCGCACCTGTAATGGGTACAATATTGGCGTGACTGGTTGCAAACGGCCAATACCTCTGTTCCTGCTGCTGATGTGTTGTGGGTTTCTTAAGGCCCAAGAAATTCAATTTATCGACCTTTCAGATATTCAACAGCGCACTGCACTACGAACTCCACCAGCACAGCAACCGGAGTGCCTGCCAAATCAAGGGTGCGTGGGAGGAGGCTACGGGGGCGCGAGTGTTCTTGACGGCGCGCCTGACCCACGAGATCCGCGTGCCTTGGGCGTTGAAGTTGACTCTGTCGCACCAACAGACATCACTCTTGATCCTTTTGAAGCGGAGTTCCGGATCCTCAATACCGGCCTTGTTCCGGTTGGTCTTCCCGTTTCTCCACACCTAAGTGATCTTCAACCGGCAGACGTATGGCGCCCGTTCCAATATCTCAGCCTCGCCTTAGAGATCAGGCTCTCAGCAACCGGGCCAGTGCAAGCGCTAGGTCTCGGCTACGTTGAATTGTACGGATCAGCCGAACGTGAAGACACGATCGTTACTCTGAAGCCAGGGCAATGGATTCGCGTCAAAGCGAAATTAAAGCTGCATACGTGGGCTTCCCGGCCGGTTGAAATGCGATTGCAGGGCGACTTCTGGCTCCATAAGAACTCTTACAAACCGCACGAGGGTGGCGGATTTACTCAGGCAATCAACGAATATCCAAATCACACCGTACTCCCGTCGGTTGTTGCAGTACATTTCTCGCCAACGCACTCTGCCTCGCGACAGGCTCACCCGACTGAGCCTTAACAGCTACCAACTTGCCGGTGCTGCTGGCCCGACGGCAGCGAGCCATCCGACAAAGATCACGTGTAAGGTCGAGTCGTGGCCTGCAAATGAGAGACCGAATGCTTTGCGAAACCGCGCATCGGCGATCGCCTTGCGGCGCTTAACATAGTACGGGCAGACTTCTCCACGCTGGCAACCGGCCGGCTGGAGAAGATCAATGCAATGCCCATCTGTCGAGGAAATCAGCCTCGATGAGTTCCAATCGAACTACGATTCTTATCTGCGATACCGCGGTCTGGCTGAGCAGACGGTAAAACTACACCGGCAAGTTCTATGCCGCTTTTTTCTGTGGCGTTTTCCAATGAAGCAAATCCAACTCAGTGACATCCGATTCGATGACTTTGTGCAGTTCCTGACGCGGGAGTATGGACGATTGCGCCATCGCGAGAGCCAGCGAGTGGGGCTCATGGTGATCCGCAGTCTCTTGCGCTTTCTGGCACAGCGCGGCCACATCCCGGAAGGCTGGGACTCTGCGCTGCCGGGGATCGGCACCTACCAACATGCACGCCTTCCGCGTTGCCTCTCTCCCGAGCAAGTTCGTTTTCTTTTTCAAGCCAGCAGCGGCAGCAAACCACGCAATGTGCGCGATCGAGCGATGTTGCTATTGTTTCTTCGACTCGGCTTGCGACTAGGAGAAGTTGCTCATCTTCGGCCACGCGACATTGAGTGGCGAAACGGAACTCTCACAGTCCGCGGTACAAAGAGTCACCGCGAACGCGTGCTTCCTTTACCTCGCGATGTTGGCCATGCCTTGGTTGCTCACTTGCGTGCGCAGCGCGCAACGCCCACCTACATTTTTCAGCCGAGGCGACCGCCCTTTACCGAAGAACGCTGCCGCACTCACGTCTTGAACAGCCAACGATATCTATTTCAGGCCGCCAGCATCACGGACCGTGGATCGCACGCTCTGCGCCACACTCTGGCGACGCGAATGGTGAACCAAGGAACATCCTTCAAGGCGGTGGCCGATGTGCTCGGCCACAAGTCCGTGATGACGACTCTGATCTACGCCAAGCTTGACTTGCGGGCTCTCAAGCAAGTCGCTTTGCCGTGGCCTGGAGGTGCGCGATGACACCTTCAGAATTGGCGGCTTACGCAGAGAAGTTCCTGGCTCTAAAGCGCGCACTGTTTCGGCCCAATCCGCGGCGGATCAGGCAAGATGAAAGACGTCTGCGGTACGACGAAAGACTCATCCACAGTTTCGTCGCCTACTGGAAGCACCAGGAACAACCGTGGCCGATCCCATCTGCATTGGTCCTGGACTGGGTGACTCTGGGCTCGGGCCGGGGCCACTACTACCGCGATCTGCATCGCTTCTATGCTGTGCGCGCTTTACTTCTCCAAGTGCGGGTCTTCGAACCCGGCACGCAAGTACCAGAGAATATCTTCCGGCCCTTATACCGGCGCCGGAGGCCACACGTTTATTCGGAATCGGATATTCGGCGCCTGATGGAGGCCACACGAAAACTCCGTGCCGTGTCCCCTTTCCGCCGAGACACTGTCTACACACTCATCGGCCTACTGGCCAGCACGGGTCTGCGCATCGGAGAAGCGTTGGCCCTCACGGTAAGCGATCTGCGTCTACACGTGACCCCGCCGTATCTCGTGGTCCGTGAAAGCAAGTTTGGAAAATCGCGTAATGTGGTTCTCCATCGGTCGACGGCCGCACCATTGCAACATTACTTGGAGCGGAGAGCTGAAGCCTTCCGCGATCGAGATGTGCAGGCGCTGTTTGTGAATCGCCACGGTACACACCTCGGCTACATCTCCCAGCTTTCCACGTTTCGCCGCCTGCTGAAGCATGCTGGGATCAAGGCGATTCCCGGCCAACGCCGGCCTTCGTTTCATTCCTTTCGCCACACATTTGCGGTGCGCCGGCTCGCGCTTTGGCACCGGCAGGGGAAAGATGTCCAGGAACTCCTGCCTCATCTGGCCGTATATCTCGGGCACCTGGGGCCCGAGAACACTTACTGGTACGTCACCGACACTCCCGAATTGCTGGACACGGCCGCAGCCCGGTTTGAAAAACAACATGACGAAGGGGGTTCGAACCAATGACCTCATCAGGGCTGATTGGACCTCTTCTGCAGATCTTCTTCACGGATTATCTCGTGTCTCAGAAGCGTGCAAGTCTCGAAACGCTCGCCAGCTATCGTGACACGTTCCGGTTGTTGCTGCGTTTCGTGCATCGGGAAACAGGCGTCGAACCGGCAGATCTCACGATTCCAGAACTGCACGCGGATATCATTCTGCGATTCCTCGATTCTCTCGAACGGGATCGCAGCAATGCCATCGCATCCCGCAACCTTCGCCTTACCGCCATTCGTTCCTTTTACCGGATGGTTGCCTTACGCGATCCGACTAACATCGGTGTCGCCATGCGGGTGCTGGCAATCCCGATGAAGCGAGCCAATATGCGAATCCGGCAACATCTGACACGGGAAGAAATGGAAGCTATGTTGGCGGCGATTGACCGGCGAACGTGGTGTGGCCGGCGCGATTATGCGCTGCTGCTCACCCTGTACAACTCGGGGGCTCGCGTTTCCGAGATCTCCTCGCTACGTCAGGATCAAGTGATCATGGGAAGGAAGACCTACGTTCAACTGCATGGCAAGGGACGCAAGGATCGTATGGTTCCTCTTTGGCCTCGAACCACAGCAGTGCTTAAAGAGTGGTTCCGCGAACTCGGCCAACCAGAGCACGCGATGGCGTTCCCCAGCATCCGGGGCGAACCGATCTCCCGCTTTGCGATTCACCTACTCCTGCGAAAGGCCGTGCGCAGAGCTGTGCCGCAATGCGCCAGCCTTGCCAAGAAGCGCGTTTCACCACATGTGATTCGCCACAGCACAGCCATGGCCCTGCTTCAATCCGGAGTCGATATCGCCGTGATCGCTCTCTGGCTTGGGCATGAGAGCATCGAGACTACGAACGCGTACCTTCACGCGAGCCTGGCGATGAAAGAAAAAGCGCTCGCGAAGATGCAACCCGTGGGAACGAAGCTTCGTCGGTTTCACGCAAGTGACAAGCTGCTCGCCTTCCTGGAAGCCATCTAACTATGTTAAGCGCAGGCCGCAAAACACCGCGCCCTGCGCGGTTCTTACGCTCCGCGATGACATACTGCAACGGGTGACATAGAGTTTCGGCAACATCATGCTCATCGCAAGGCAGAAGCCAGATGCCACCAACGTTGCCGGACTTCGCACTTGGACTTCGCTTGGCCGCTTCGTCCGACGGGGAGAAAAAGGCATTTTCATTCTCGCTCCAATGATCGCCAACAAGCGCAACAAAGAAGAGAGCGCAGAACAGAATGCCGATGCCAAGGAGATTCAGCGCACTTTGTACGGCTTCCGCGGCGTGTACGTGTTCGACGTTACTCAGACCGAAGGCAAAGAGCTTCCAACGCTGACTGAAGTCAACGGCGACGTGAGCGGATACCGCGAACGTCTTTTCAAGTTCGTAGAAGCGCAAAGCGTCGAGCTTAGTTTCTCCGAGAGAATTGCTCCCGCGAAGGGTCTTTCGCATGGCGGGAAGATCACACTGCTTTCCGGAATGCAGCCCTCCGAGGAGTTTTCCACGCTAACGCACGAGATCGCTCACTTATGTGGCGTCCGCAGTTATGTTGACTATACGGGTTGGTACCAGCCGGAATGGGATATCGGCGCTCACGAACACTACATAACTGTTCTGCTGCAATAGCCCGTAGCCCGATATCGCCTCGGAGCACATTGAAGACTGGGAACTAGTTGTGAGGGTGTGGAAACACGATATCAATCGTGGTATCGACTTCCACTGGATCGTCTGTCTTGTCGTTGACGAACGCAACCCAGTATTGACGCCACCTAGCGGCGTCTATCGCGGCCTGCGCAAGGAGCGGCGGCCCAGAGACGTATTGGAGTTCACGTGCCCTGCCGTCCCTGTTGATAACTGCGTGGAGAACGACGGTGCCCGAAACATTCGCGACTTGAGCTTCGTGCGGAATCTCTGGTGTCACGCTGTAGACGAGCGACCTCTCCTGTACTTCACTATCAACGTGGATTCGACGTGGCGCTATCTCGGGTGGAGACGGCTTTTGCGAAACCGCCGCCGAAGACTCGGCGGAAGACGACTTCCGCTCTGGAAGGGGCGTGACCCAAACCGTGAAGCTTAGTTTCTGATCCTTAAAATGTCCTGTGATCTCCCAACAACCGAACACAGGAATCGAGATACCACCCATGATCATTGCGCCGTCTGGGAAGGCGCTGCTCTCGTAGGTCTCTGTGAAAGAAGGAGCTGGACCGTCCAGTCTTCTTCCCGTAACGGTCAGCGACCCATCCCTTCCCGAAAAAGGAATCCGAAACCAGGGCAGCTTGTTATCGTACGCGAAATCGCCGGGCTTGCTCGGGATCAGACCCCGCCAGATTCCGTCGGTCGGCAGCAGGGTCCATAGCTTCTCGGTCCCATACTTACTTACCGTCCCATCCGCTGCAATCCCGAAGTGGGTAGCGGGCCCCGCAGGGACAGGAGACGGGGGCACAAAACTTCCATCTGATGGCAGTGTGACTTGGCAGTTCGCAGGCGGAGTATCCTGCGCAGCCATTCTGTCCGTGGGTTCAGCCAATGCTTCGGACGGCGTTTGCGTGAGCGCCAGTCCGATGAAGGACAAGGCGAAGATTGTTGCGAAGCGTGAAAGGAGCATGGGCGGCCCCCTTGGGATTACGTCCCTACGATATATCATGATAGACGATTGACCGGAATAATTCGTTAGCACGATCCTGTGCAAACGTGCGGAACTATCAAAGGGCACGCAGAAACTCAATCAGCGAGGGATCGTCCCTCCATCGTTTCCTACGCTGTCCGCCTTCCTTGAACGTACAGTGCGCCAGCGCTTCCGCTTTCCGCTCAAGGTCAACTTCGGCGTAGATGTTGGTGGTATCGATGGAAACGTGCCCCAGCCATGCACGAATGGTGTTGATATCAACGCCCGCACGTAGGAGATGGCTCGCTGTCGTATGCCGGATCGTGTGTGGACTGACGCGCTTGCGCAGCAGAGAAGGACACGAGTCGCTGGCCTTCTTCGTATAGCGACGCAACAACCAGTGAATGCCGTAGCGAGTGAGAGCCTGCCCGAACCGATTCACAAACACCGGTTGGTTCGGAGATCGTGAAGCTGTTATGCGAAGCAACTCGGCCGCAGTACTGGGCCACAGCGGACAGCGCCGAGTCTTACGGCCCTTTCCAGCCAATCGCACATCGCTCATCTTTCCTGTTTGCAGATTCAAATCGGCAATCTCCAGCCCGGCAACTTCGCTCGCACGAGCTCCTGAGTTGTAGATGAAGAGCAACAATGCGTGATCCCGATGTCTTTGGGTAGTGCTGCCGTCAGCAGCGGCCAAGATGGCATCCATCTCCGGCTTGTCCAGGTATGGCAGTTCACTGCGGTTGTGTCGTTTGAAAGGCACAGAGCGGATCTGTCCGGACCACTCGATGTGCTCTGGGCTGCGCTGGGCAATAAACCGCGCTATAGCGTGCAGCGCAGCGAGCCGCTGATTACGTGTGCGTGTGGAACACCCGCGCTCGGTTTCCAAGTGATCCAAAAATCTCTTGACCATGTCTACCGAAAGATCATCGACGGTCAGAAGCTCGATCGCCTTTCTCTTCTTGCCAGCCGTAAACGGCAGTAGCAGAACCAGCGTGTCCCGGTAACTCTTCTGCGTGTTTACGGCAAGGTTCCGCTCTGCAACCAGATGCTCCAGCAGGAATCGTTTGACCCATGAGCCTAATAATAAGGTTGCTCTAGACATGATTCACCTCCGGACGGGCGTAGCGCTCGAAGCAAAGGCTGGCCTGCTGCAACAGCTCTGTGGTCATGGTCAGGTAACGCTGCGTTTCGCGGATCCTCCAATGTCCGAGATAAGTAGTCAGGTGAGGCAAGAGGCGCTGCACGTTCTTGCCTTCGCGGTACCAGGTCACCAGTCGGACGACGGCAAAGGTGTGCCGGAAATCATGGAGCCGTGGCTGGTAGCGCGCAGTGGAAGGGCGTGATACGCCAGCCTCTTCTCGCACGCGCTTAAAAACCAACTCTGCTGTCTGCCGTTTGATCCGTTCGTACGCCTGCGTTCGCAGCAGTGGCGCTACGGGCGTTCTCCGTTCAACCGGCCACTGCTGCTCGACATACTCTCGCAGCACACGACCGAGGTCCGCACCGACAGGTACGAGGCGGCTCTTGAAGAACTTCGTCTCGTGGATAGTAAGGACTCTGTTCTCGATATCGAAGTCACCCAAGTTCAATCGCAGGGCTTCGCTGATCCGTAGCCCCGTGCCGTAGAGCAACAGCAACAGCGCCCGGACCGTGTGAGGATCAAGAATCCAGACGTACCGGTGGCGCGAATCTGCGGCGTCGATCAGTCGCTGCACGTCCTGGTTCGTGTAGATGTAGGGCTCAAATCGGGCCGGCTCGCGGGGCTTCGTCAAAGGCAGCGGGTTGTTGGATACGTAGTGATGGGCAAGAGCGTAGCGGTAAAACGAGCTCAGTGTGTGGTACTTGGAAAACCAAAAAGCTGTGACCGGCCCCGCTCCATCGAGGAACTTCCGAACAGCGGCTGGCCGGATGCGGCGAATGTCGACATCATCCATCGCCTTCACGTAGGCATGTAGCCGGACGGCGTCACTAACAAATAGCATTCCCAGGGAGCGCTTGTGCGCGATATAGGTCTCAACTACGGCGCGACAATCTCATAGAAGACCTCCCAGGCTGATCTCGGCAACGGCGCGCAGCGCGGCGATATCGCCGCGCGCGTAGATCGGCGTCGCCTTCTCCGCGCTGGCCTCGGTGTAATCCACTAATCCTCCGAGATCGAACTCGCCGACTTCGCGTAAGCCGACTAGATCGACCTTGGCATAAATCTGGGTGGCTACAGGAGAGACGTGACCCAGGTGATCCCCGATCTCCTTTAGCGAGAATCCCTGGCTCAGCAGATGAGTGGCGCAAGCGTGCCGCAAGGTGTGAGGCCCGTAGCAGTGCAGTTTCAGTCCGAGCCGTTGCATCCGGTTCCTGACCATCGTGGCGAAACCCGGCGCTGACAATGGCTGATGGGGTTGCTTAAGGGTGAGGAAACATCTCGCGATGCCGACTCTGAGGGCGAACCTCGCGGAGATAGTGCAGAATCGCGTCGCCGACCTCGTGCGCTAAGGGATATCGCTGACTCTTCCGCTGTTTCGACCGACGAACATGTACCGTTTCTCGTTCCCAGTCTAGATCGTCGAGGCGCAACAGTCGCACCTCGCCGCTACGAAAACCATATACGGCGAGCAACAAGCAGAATCGCGTGATCACGAATGTCGGTCGGCGTAGTACCGCGCGACGCTCTGATGAGGCGTTGGACATCAGTCCACGCGGGTCCGCGGGGCAGACGTTCGAGACTGTATAGCCGAGGGGCGTCGATCGTGGCGGCCACTCCGAGCGGGCACCAATGCTTGGACTCTGCAAATCGGAAGAACTGGCGAAGCTGGTTCACAGCGAAAGAAATCGTCGTCCGTCTTCCATCGGCGCTGCACCCCGATAGTCGCTAAATAGCGAGGCAATATGATCTGGGGTGACCTCATCCAGGGACTCAACCCGCGTTGCCAACCAGGTAAGAAACGCCGGCATACAGCGTCGGCGGTTTGCTATTGTCGCTGGAGCTAGTCCCCGTTCTAGCACCTCGAATGTGAGAAAAGCTTCAAACTCTGCCCCAAAGGGCTGTTCGGCAACGGGTTCGTGCAATCGTCCCAAGAGACGTAGCCACTTTGTGGCGTGATACACGAACCACCGCTTCACGACATGCAGGCTCCTGCTGGAGCAGTGTCGCGTCTTTCCATACTCGTCAGCTGCGGCCTCGATCTGCGGAATCGTGACTGACCGGTCCAATGGGAGCAACTGCGCAATCGAATACAGCAGGCCGCCGATGGCCTGCAGCGTAGTTCGTGATCGGCCTTCCTCGATCAGGAAAGACAGATACCTGCTGTCTCTCCTCTGCATAGGGGCCGCTTCGATGTCGGAGAATGTGAAATCGGCGGGACAGAAACTGATCGAACATGGGTGGATCTCCTTGAGTGAAGTGATCCGCCCAGTATCGAGGGCTGTAGTTATGTTGTGTAGAAAACGTCTTTCGCCAGCACCGTGGCCCGTTTTAGGCCCCAAGACAACATAAGCGCGAACTCAACATAAGTGAGCTTATGTTGAGCACAACATAAGCCCATGAGATGTTGCACCGGGGCGACCGTCGCAGCCTAACGACCAAGCAAGTCCGCGAGACCGAGGCCGAAGCCGTGGCCTTTGTGGTCTGCCAAGCAATCGGACTTGAGACTGGAACCGCATCCGCCGATTATGTTGTCTTCGCATTTATGTTGGGGTGGCGCGCGTCGTGGCATGGTTGCGGGGTTGTTGAGTTTTCAACACAACATAAGTGTGGACAAGAGAATTTACTTGTACCCAAATCGTTGTTCTTGCGATTATTTCACTGTCCTATGCGCATTCTTCT
The DNA here is from genome assembly GCA_963758005.1 of uncultured Acidobacteriota bacterium. Lineage (GTDB taxonomy): Bacteria > Acidobacteriota > Terriglobia > Terriglobales > Acidobacteriaceae > Sulfotelmatobacter. The sequence goes on along the minus strand of CAVWTR010000008.1, from coordinate 91,972 downwards.
AATTGGCGGGGATGGCTTCATCGGGCGGTTCGCCGTGAGCGCACTGACGCAGAAAGGACACGCACTGGCGGTGTTTCACCGCGGCACGACGGCTGCGCCCGCCGGCGTGGAGGAGATTCGTGGCAATCGCAACCAACTCAGCGGCAGCGCTCAGGAACTGAAGCGCTTCGTTCCCGATGTGGTGATCGACCTTGTCATCAGTTCGGGTGCGCAGGCAGAAGAGCTGATGAACATCTTTCGTGGCGCGACCCAACGGGTGGTCATGCTCAGCAGCATCGACGTGTACCGTGCAGTGGGCATTTCGCACGGTACTGAAAGCGGACCGCTGCAGGAAGTGCCTCTTACGGAAGAGTCGGAACTGCGGCGCTGTTTGCATCCCTACCCACCCGAGAACTTGCAGCTCCTACGCAAGACTTTCGCTTGGGTGACGGACGATTATGACAAGATTCCAGCCGAGCGCGTTGTTATGAACGACCGTGAACTGCCCGGCACGGTACTCCGGCTGCCTATGGTGTATGGACCCGGCGATCCACTGCGTCGTTTTTATCCCGTAGTGAAGCGTATCGCCGACGGACGGCGCCACATCATCTTTCCGGAGACTCTGGCCGCCTGGCGCTCGCCGCGGGGCAACGTGGAGAACGTGGCCGCAGCCATTGCGCTGGCTGCCACTGATCATCGCGCAGCACGACGTATCTATAACGTGTGCGAGGAACCATCGTTTAGCGAACTCGAATGGGCGCGAAAGATCGCCGCCGCGATGCGGTGGGATGGGGATTTTGTCGTCCTGCCCACTGAGCGCACGCCGCGGCACTTGCTAAAGCCCGGCAACGCCGCGCAGCATTGGACGGCAAGTTCGACGCGCATCCGTCAGGAACTAGGGTACGAGGAATCGGTGACGATTGAGGAGGCAATCCGGCGAACGATACGCTGGGAGCGGGAAAATCCGCCAGCCGCCGCGCTCCCGGCTCAGTTCGATTACGCGGCAGAGGATGCGGCGGCAGCGGGACAACAACCTATGAGTTGATGACTGGCCTTCCTCCCACTAGCAAATCAAAATCAGGGTTTTCAGCAGCTTGCTAGCATCGGTCGCGGGCGTGGAGGCCCGCACAAATGCTAGATGCGTTTCTCGAACATCCTTTTTTCCTAAATCGTCACCGGCAGGCACCGCTGCTGAAAGAACGAGAGTCATTCCTCAACCACCTGCAGCAACAAGGTACCAGCCGCAAGGCGCTGCGGAACCTTTCCGGTGAATTACTACAAGTAGTGCGCCTTCTGAAGCTGACCGAAATGCGAGATGTGTCGCTGGAAGAAATCCAGCGAGCGGCACGCTGTTGGGCGCGCCAGAAGCGCACGAATCCCAAGGCGCGGTCATACGGCAACTCCGCGCCATTCTTTACATATACGGCGAAGAAATGGCTGCGATTCCATGGGCGGCTAGAACTGCCCAGCACGCCACCAATGCGGTTCGCCGATCAGCTCCGCGACTTCGCCCGCTACATGACCGAGGAGCACGGTCTCTCGCCGTATTCGGTGCGGTCCCACTGCTGGAAGACATCGAAGTTCCTGGCCTGGTTTGGAGAGCGGCATCGGTCGTTGGTGCGGGTGAGCGTCGAAGACGTGGACGAGTTCCTTGCGATGAAAGGCGCGGCCGGATGGAATCGCAAATCCGTTTCTGTGGCTGCGCAGGCGCTGCGGGCTTTCTTTCGGTATGCCGAAACACGCGGTTGGTGTTCGGCAGGTTTCGCCAAAGGCATTCAAGCACCAAGAATCTACCAATACGAGGACTTGCCCGAAGGCCCGACCGAGAAAGAGGTGCGACAGCTCCTGCGATCGGTGAAAGGTTCCAGTCAGGCAGCGTTGCGGACGCGAGCGTTTCTGGCGCTGTTCGCCGTCTACGGAATGCGCAGTGGCGAGGTGTCGCGGCTGCTGTTGAGTGACTTCGACTGGCGCCAAGAGGTGTTCGTTGTGAACCACTCGAAGAGAAGAGGCTCTCAGCGCTTTCCGCTACGGCGCGAGGTCGGCGATGCCATTCTGCATTACCTCCAAGAAGCGCGCCCGAGGTGTGCCTGCCGACACCTGTTCGTTACCCTGTATCCTCCGTATCGGCCGGTTGGACCATCGGCCTTATGGTGGGTAACAAGTTCACGAATCAAAGCGGCCGGACTGCGGTTCCGGCACAACGGCCCACATAGTCTGCGGCACGCGTGTGCAACGCGCCTGTTACTGCAAGGTGCTTCGTTCAAGGAGATCGGCGACGTGCTCGGACATCGAGGTCTTGAGTCGGTAGGAATCTATGCCAAAGTCGACCTCAATGCGCTGCGCGTAGTGGCGAACGTCGATCTGGGAGGGCTGCTATGAAGCTCTCCCAGGCGATTGACCTCTACGTCCGACGCAAACGAGATGCCGGTGCGCGGTTCAACGCTCCCGCGAAACAGCTGCGCTCATTCCTTCGACACTGTGGTGATATCGATCTGCACCTGATCGCACTGCCGCAGGTCACTTCCTTCATCGACGGTGCGGGGGTGAGACCTAGTACCTGGTGCCAGAAACGAGGAATGTTGAAAGCGTTCTTCGAGTACTGGGCTGTGCGTGGTCGGCTGAAGGTTCCTCCGCCGCTGCCGCCGCGCGCTCCCAAATCCGCACAGACGTTCGTCCCTTATATCTACTCCCAGGCCGATTTACGCCTGTTGCTCGACGCTGTGCCACGATGCCAGCGAGTCTCGTCCTGCGTCATGTCTGGAGCCACATTCCGCACGCTGTTGTTGCTCCTCTACGGAACGGGAATGCGACTGGGGGAAGCGCTGCGACTACGGCTCATGGATGTAGACCTGCGTGTCGGCTTGGTCACGATACGAGGCACGAAGTTTTATAAATCGCGCCTAGTGCCGCTTGGGCGGGATGTCCGGAAGCTGGTTCAGCAGTATCTCGAAATGCCGGCGCGACAGAATCAACACTATCGACCTCTGTTCCAGACGAAGAGTTGCAATCCCATCAGGCTGCAGGTGGTCGAAAAGTGTTTCGTTCGCTTGCGACGGATCGCGGGCATCGCGCGTCACGATGAATCGTCCTACCAGCCACGCCTTCACGACCTGCGACACTCGTTCGCGGTTCATCGAGTGACGGCGTGGTACAGACAGAATAAGGATGTGCAGCGTTGGCTTCCTGCTCTGTCCACTTATCTTGGCCATGTCGATCTGAGTGCAACCCAGCGCTACTTGACAATGACGCCGGAACTCCTCGAACAGGCAAATCGTCGTTTCGAGCACTATGTGCGCGGAGGCGGCGATGAAAAATAGCCCCGCCCTGGCGCCCTGGATCAAGCACTTCCTGCTGGAGTACCTTCCCACAGATCGCAATTTTGCTCGAAACACACAACACAGCTACCGTGATGCACTGCGGTTGCTGGTTATCTTCGCAAGCATGGCGCTGCACAGAAAGCCGGATGAACTGTTGGTGGAGGATCTCAGCGCCGATCTGGTGAGAAGGTTCATGCGCCACATCGAGGAGAAGCGAAAGTGTTCGGTCTCCACACGTAATCAACGACTGGCCGCGGTACGCACGTTGGCGGCCTTCATCGGTGAGCGCTGTCCCGAACATCTATTATGGTGCACGCAACTTCGCTCCGTACCATTCAAGAGATCGGGGCACAGGCCGGTCGGATATCTGGAGAAAAGCGAGATCGATGCTCTGCTCGCGGCCCCTGACCGCACCAGACGACTCGGATGCAGAGACCACACACTGTTGCTGTTCATGTACAACTCGGGAGCGCGTGCCGACGAAGTGGCTCAGCTCACGGTGGGCGATCTGCGGCTACACGCGCCACAGGACAAATCACAGTCGTTCGTGCAGCTACGAGGCAAGAGGAATAAGATCCGGTTGTGTCCGTTGTGGGCATCTACGACTGCCTCTCTCAAGGAACTGGTGAACGGACGAGCAGACAAGGAACGCGTGTTTCTGGGGCGCTCTGCCCAGCCGATGACCCGCTTCGGCGTGCACGACATCGTCACTCGCTACGTGAGGATCGCGCGCGGCCATCGGGCAACATTACGCCACAAACGAGTCGGCCCGCACACGATTCGCCACACCACCGCCACCCACCTGCTGCGGGCAGGAGTCGATATCAACACGATCCGCGCATGGCTGGGGCACGTCTCCATCGATACAACAAATATCTATGCGGAAAGCGACCTTGAGATGAAAGCGAAAGCGCTGGGGATGTGTGAAGCGAGACTGCCGCGAGATCGAAGACGCTGGCGGGACAATCCCGATCTGCTCACGTTTCTGGCTCAACTCTAACCAACTTATGTGACGTTCGGTGTAGCTGAAACCCGCTGTCTATCTACCGCCAGATTCTGAGCGTCACATAAGTACGAAGACAACATAATCCAGCTCTGGCATGGAGACGCCGATCTTCTGCGCGAGAGTTTGGAAGCCGTCCAACAAACCGCTGCTGTGATTCTCGGGGGCATCGCCCCCGAGCCAGCGGCGGTTGCCGCGTAACCAACACACCCCCAATTCAAGGACACGGCGCTTGTCCCCTATACTCTCTCCATGTGCGGACGATATCGCCTAGCCGGGAAGAAGGAGATTCGGGCTGACGTCTTCGATTCCGGGGATGACGTTGACTGGAGTCCCCGTTACAACATTGCACCCAGCCAGAGTGTTCCCGTCGTCCGGCAGGCCGCGACTCGTCCCGCTCGTTCCTTTTTCGCTGATACGTTGGGGGCTAATCCCGTTCTGGGCGAAGGATACCAACGCCGGCCAGCGCTAACTTTCGGGTGACACCCGAGCGCCGACAGATGCTGTCTCGCCGAGCGATTCAAGCAGACACAAACTGACGCTCCTGGACACACGTGTCAGTGCGTCATATCCGATTTCGGGGCTGCTGAGCGACTGTTGTCGCCTGAGTTCTTGTCGGCACCAATCCGCCCTCTCCAATGTCATTTCGGCAGTCATCGCCAGCAGTTTCGGAAAAGACGCCTTAACGCTGGAACCAGTGGAAGTCGTCAAATACGCGAACATCTGCGCAGCGGCCTCAGGGTCAAACCGCAATCGCGCAAGAAGTGGCTTCGTCATCATCGTCACTTGAAATTGGTTGTACCGAGCCCAGGCAAGATCGGCTTCAATGATCGGCGGTATCTGCGCCGCCGACGCAACGGCGTACTTTGTATAGAGTTCACTTGCTGTCACGTCGCGAGGGTTGTCATCGAACTCGATTTGTTTGAGGAGTTCGTTCTCTCGCCACCCCAAGGACAACGGCATAATCACGCTCGTCGGAACTCGGTTCTCAGAAGCGAGAGCAACAATGCGCTTCTCGATCTCTGGGTCTCCGCGGAACTGATCGGCAAGAATGTCCGATGCTGCTTCCACAGAGTCGTACCAGCGATACCAGTCCGTCTTGTCAGCCAAGGTGCTTATGCAAGCGCTGACGAGTCTTTCAGACTTCGGATCGGTGCGGGAGAGTAGGGTTAGGACATTAGCGGATCGCCTTAGCGGCCAATCGGAATCCGCTTTTTCAAGAATGTCTTTGGACAGTTCCGGATGTTCGGCGGCCACAGCTGCCAACCGCTCCCACAAATTGTCCGAGGCTGGCCTGTCCTTCAAGATTTCCCACTGTTCACCGATAACGCTTTTGACATAACGCCAATTCTTCCCGAGAAGATCCAGAAACACCCGATTCTGGCGGAAGCCATCAGACACTGCAATGTTGATTTGCTGGCCCATGAAACCAATCGTCTCGGTCTTCCCAACGATGACTCCCAGTTGTTTTAGAACGATCAGTCCAGCACCCGCAGCCTGCCTTCGCCCTTCGTGATCCGGGCCGTAGCTTGGCAGTACAGATTCAAGATCTTTCGTGGCCCGGGCAATGTCGCCGCCCGACTGATCGATGAGCGTGTGGTATTGAACTGAAGCTTGCGTCTTTACCTCGACATTGTGCTCCGCGTCCCAATCCCGCAACAGTTCTAAAGCGAATGTCTTGTCTGCAAACACTGGAAGGTCTGACACAATCTGATAACGCAGGTCGGCGGGCAAGGGCGTTAGCAGTTCGGCAACGTCGCCACGAAGCTGCTCGTCGGTTGCTGCCGCTTCAACGATTGCACCGAGAAACGGCGACTGAGAGTGCAGGTTTTCCCTCGCGAGCGCATTCACTCGTGGATCATTCGGAAACACAACTATCAGCGAACCGGCGTAATTGTTCTTTACTCGTGGGTCGGAGAAGCGGTCGAGCGCCGCCTGCACAATCTCCTCAACATCACCTTGGTCTGTCACCTTAGAAAAGCCCTGCATCAAGAAATCGATTCGATGGGATGTCGGATCGCGCAATAGTGTAAGGAGTCTCTCTCTTGCTGTCTGGGGATCGCAGAGGATCGCCGGCAAGTGCTGAGCGAACTCTGCCGCATCAGCTCGTGCTGCCCTTTCTTTCAACTTCTCCGCCACCTCTACATCTCCCATACCCCAGCCGTTCAGAAGTGAATCTATGGCCCAAAACGGATTCCATTCTTCAATGGCCTGGAAGAGTCGCCTTTTCATCGTCGGCGTCCTGCCAACCAAAGAACCAAAATGCAGAGCTATCACGTCGAGATACTTATCCGCCGATGCCGCCCATTGATCCAGAGCTGCAACTACCTTCGGGTGATCTCGAAATGATGAAGGCAGCAAGGGCCACACTTCGTGTCGTGAGGTGTTGAAAGCGTGCTCCCGCTTGAGTTCTTTGACGATGAAATCCGCAACTTCATCATCCTGCGGGAATGCCTTAATCAACACGAATCTTGCTAGGTCACCATCCATCAGGTCCTGGTTATTGGAGCCGCGCTGAATGTTCTTAAGGCATTCCTTCTTTAACTGCGAGTCTCCTGCCCAGCCGGCTGTAAGAGTATTCGCAATCTCGCCTTGCCACGCATATTGAAGCGAAGAGTGGATGCGGTAGCACGCCAGGCCTATGAGTTGGTTGAAATCTTCGTTCACATGTTTGTTCAGATAAACCTTGCTAAGGATGGCTGCGATCTGAACCTCTTCTGAGTTACACTTGCTCCCGCTTTCAAGAACACCATTCAATAACTCATGTTCTGGCCACCCTTTCGCGAGAGCTTCTATGCCTGCGGCGCGCTGATATGGACTTTCGGACCGCAAAGCCATGCGGGCTATAACGGCGCCCCATTCTTTGTCGGAGCCGAATAGCTTAACGATAACCGCTGCCGCCTCGCGAATGACCGCCGCATCCTCGTCGTAGAGTTCACGGAAGAGGATGTCGCGAGTGTGATCTGTCGCCGGCCATAATCTGAGGCCCTCAATGCGCCCCGGTCCCCACAATCCTCTTGAAAAAATCCATCGTTTGAGGCGGCCCTGGATGACGCTCCTGTTTTTCCGCAAATGCAAGCCTGACATCACGTGCGCCAGCACCCGGCTTCTCTGCGACGCGACGAAAGATGTCTCTATGATTCCGAAGGCCCGTAGAGCGAGCATTTTCACGCGGGCCTGAGGCAGATTGCTACTTTTGAATGCAACCTCCGCAAGAATATCCTCTTTAGAGAGCGACTCCAGTGTGTCCATTTCCAAGAGGTCGATGCTGTCCACCAGAGCGGAGGCATCTTCGCCGCGGGGACAGAGAAAGACCAAACCAACAATCACTTCTCTCCAGCGGGCGTCGGCGAGGTTTGCCTGAATCGTTGTGCTTTGATTTGACAAAGGCGTGCGAGCGAGATGCACAGCGGCCAAGTATTCCTGCAGTGAGCGGTGGAAGAAGCTGATTTGCGACTGCCCCTGGCTCACCAAAAGGCCGAGACTTCCTTCCTCCACGTTGGTGAAGGAGTGCAGCACCTCAAGAGCTTCTTGACGACTGAGGCCAAGTCCGTATTCGGTGTCGTCGCGCAGAAAACTCTCAAGGCTGTCTCGTATGTCGCCTGCTGTCAGCACACCCGCGGGAAACTTCGTTTGAACGACATAGGCTATGTATGCGAGAGCATGGCGGATTTCTTCATGATCGAGCGCACTAGCATCACTCGTTGATGCGGCAGATGTCTTTCTTGCGAGGGGGTGTTCTTTAATGAAGTGTTTGACCACGTGCTCATAAGCGTCAAACCTGCTAGTCGGCAACGGCACGTTCTGGAGGTGAAGATAGAGAAGGAGCAGCAACGTGAGTGGTACCTCCGCGAGCTGAACCAGGTCGCTCGACCTTTCTAGCTTTCGGATAAAATCTTCCATCTCCTTTCCGTGGCCTTTGTTTTCTGACGGTGGCCCGCCTACCTGCTCCGACGATTTTTCGACGCGGGTTCGATGTATGGCCAGCCACTTCGATACAAGTTCTCGTTGCTGGCCGCCGGAAAGCGGCGCTAGATGCCCCACCTGCCAGTCCTCACCCTGTACGGACACTCGTTCAAACCCATAAGTCCTACTAACGAGTACAGCGGGAATATTGCGAAGCTGGATGAAGGCTTGCAGCTGCGTGCTCGTAGTGCGAGCCGCAATCTCATCTGTCCACTCATCAAGGCCGTCGACGAGTAAAAGTAACCGCTCATCCTCGATCGCTGATTTGACGAGTGGCCAAACTTCGTTTTGATCGAACTGCTTGAACCAAACGGACAGGCATTCAGACAAGGAAATCGGCGAGTCACGCTTGGTATTCAGACTCGTCCAAAAGGAAAACGAAATCCACACAGGAAGCATCGTCCCCCATCGCAAAGCTGCCTGTTGAAAGATTGGTTCCTCCGAGAGCAGTTCAATTGCCAACGTCCGCAGCAGCGCACTTTTTCCACTTCCTGGACCACCAAGTATGACTGAACGCTGGGATTGGCCTAACCACCTATCCACGTCGAAACGGGTTCTCAATCCTGCAACGGCAATAGCCGGCGAAACCCTGTGCGATCTGCCGTCCACATCTACCGAGGGTGTCGGTTCGGTTCCTGTCTTTCGCTCGCGGCTATCATTAGCCAAGCTGGCGAAGATTTCAGGAAGGACAAATCGTTCCTTCAACGGAAATTCTTTCTCGCCGATAATTGCCGCGACTGGAATCCCTGGGTCGTACCGATTGAAGAGGACTTCGTAAAACCGTTTCAGCTGGATACGATAGCGAGCCACGGCCTCAGCATTTAGCCTCCTTTCGAGCGCGGGAATGTTTTCTGGACCGCAGAACGCCTCCACCCAACCCCGGCTGAAGAAGTCGTCTACTATACGTGGCTGGTCTTTGAGCCAAGTGGAAATCTGCTCCTTCCCGAGAACTTCAAACTCAATGTCATGCTTGCTCAACTGCGCTTGTTTGGCAATGATCGCATCGGCGATCTTGGTATCTTCGATAGGATGCGCGGTCATGATCTTGAAAGCCTTCGCTTTGTCCCGCCATTTCCCCTGCAAGAACTTGGTGACGGCTTTTTCAATGTCGCTCGCGTCAAACGTCGCTAAGCGCTTGCATTGATAAACCTCGTAGCGAGCGGGCTCGGTGAGCCTCACGTAGAGATCAATACCGTGCTGCTTCTGTCCGCGAACGCCATACAGTTGTGTCATAACCACGGACGCACGGCTACGCACGTAACGCAGACAAAGACGTTCAAAATGCTCCCATGAGAGCTCGTTTAGCGGGAGTACCTGTGGCCGCGATTGAACCGGCGGAGAAGTAGAAGGAACTTCTGTGACTGGCATTTCCAGCCAAGTTGGTACACCCTCGATTTCAAGCAGAGGCTCGTCAACCATCGAACAGGCTCCAAGATTTCTACTTTGCTCGTCACACCATCATATGCATTGTCAAGGAATCTTCGCATCCACGTTTAGCCCGAGATTCGCACCTTCCAGTGTTCTTTGTCAGAAAGGCAGGATAACCTCGTAGTCGAGCAGACAGGTCATGGGAAGTCAGCTTGCGGGAAGCCGTCCATCAACCCTCATGGGTGACGGGCGATCCCGCGCCAGATTCCTTTCCAACGTGACTTCTCTTTTCCAAACCCACCTAGTCCCCCAGTTTCGATAACCGCATCAAGCAATATGCGTCTGTCCTCACAGCTAGCCGGCCTCACCTCCGTCAAAACGCTCGACAGACAAGCGTTTCGGGTCGGTCCACCTACTTTATTTTTTATTCGCAGAACTGAGAAACTATCTGGAAGGTTTCGGGTTTTAGTCCGCAATCGCCATCGTCTTGCACCGCCTCGTCGCGACCACGTCGTAGATTCCACATTTGTGTGGTTTCCGTATGGGCAGACGTGTCTCAATACGAGCGGGGCTTGCTACCGCCGTGGTGGTAGTCCTCACTACTGCCTCGTATTACGTCGTCACCGCATACCGTCGAGAGGCAACTAGGATTCGCCTCACCTCCGCTGATGTGCAACAGTCGGCAGACCCTCAGGTATTGCTCAAAGCCGCGGATCGTTTCTATTTTCTAAATAACGGACCCGCAGCTGCCCCGCTCTATGCCAGAGCTGAGAAGCTGTTCTCGGAGCGTGGCGATGCGCGGAATGAACTTCACGCTAAGGTCGGCCGGCTTCGATCAGAAGCGGAAACAATGTCGTTTGTTGACCTTTCACGTTTCTTGAATGAACAACTCCAGAATCCCATCGTGCAGGGTGACAAGAAACTGCGGCTTTGGTGCCTGATCGCGAAGGGCTACACGGACATCGAGATTGACTACCGAGCTTCAAAGCGCGACTGGCTAGAAGCGCAGGACATTGCAAAGAGTTTGGGCGAGGATCAATGGGTGACGAGGGCATCTGGCGAATTGGGTCTGATCGGTTTCCTAGAAGGGAATCCCGGACGGGCGGCCAGACTTCTGGGTGGTGCACTGCTTTCCACCATGGCGAACGGCGACACCGGTGGCCAAGTACGCTTCCTAGAATTGCTTGGCAGAGGCTTCGAGGAAGTCAATCGCCACGCGGAAGCTCTGAAATTCTTCGAAAGAGCTATCAAGCTGGCGGAGGCTGATCCTGACTGTGGACTTCCGTTCATGGGTTATGAAGGAAAAGCTCAAGCCCTGGTCTCGCTCGGCAGAACCGACGAGGCGAAGGTGGTACTTGAGAATGCACTCACCAAAGCGCGATCACAAGAGAAGCGCGGACATGAGGCGCAATTGCTGATTCTTCTCGGAAAACTGGCGGCACAGAAGGGTGACCGACAACAAGCGGTGAAGTATTTGGAAGATGCCGGCCAATTCGCGACCCAAGCCCAGTTCTACCGGATGGAAGCCGACGCCATGTTCGAACTGGCGCAAATTTATCGTGATGCCGGAGATCTTGCCACAGCGGATGCGCGTGCCACTCAGGGTCTGGCCGCGAGCCAGCGGGTTGGTGATCGTTATTACGTGCCTCGCAACTTGACGATGCTCGCTGATTTGAAGGCGCGTCGTGGAAACTTTGCCGAAGCAAATGCTCTCTACGAACAGGCGGAAGATGTGATAGAGGGAATGCTCATCAGCGTCGATGAGCCATATTGGAACAGTTCCGTTGCCGCAGCGATGAGCGAGACCTACCTTCGACACTTTGAACTTGTCACCAAGAATGGTGACGCGCCCGGAGCGTTCGCAGTTCTCGAACGCGTTCGAGGCCGAACTCTCGCATGGGCTCTTAAAGATAGAAAGGCGCAGCCCGCAACGGAATCAGATCAGACAGCCGCGCTGGAAGGCGATGTTGCGGGTCTCCAAGCCCGACTCATGCAGACCAACGGCGCACCTGAACGAGAACAATTGCTGGACAACCTCGTTGAATACGAACGACGGCTAGGTCTGGCGTGGACCAGAGAAGACGTTCCCAACCGACGACTTCCTGTGCAGCCAGCAGCGTTGACGACGGTGGAAAACGACCTGCATCCAGATGAAGTGCTCCTGGAGTATGTGCTGGATGATCCCATCTCCTACTGTATTTCGGTGACGCGCCGGGGCGCACACGTTCAAGCGCTGCCGATTGGGCGCAAGGAAATCGAAACAACTAGCGGAGCAATTTGTCGATGAGGTACGCGCAAAGGGCGCGGGGATAGAAACCTCGAAACGTCTTTTCCGGGCACTCCTGGAACCGATCCCCGAAGCGAAGACAGCAACAACACTCATCATTGCGCCGGACGGCGCGCTTGAACCTGCTTCCATTTGAAGCGCTGCGCGATAACCAGGGCGAGTATCTGTTGAAGTCTCGCGTCATAAGCTATGTGCCTTCCGGAACCATCCTTGATGTCTTGCGTAGAGCGAGGAAGAACGAAAGCGCGGCGAGTCCGTTTCTCGGTGTAGGCGATGTTGCCTACGAGAATCAAGGAGGAGCGGGCAGGAGAATTCCGGCTCCAGACTCCGTCCGCGGACGGGTTCTTCGTGGAGTCGCAGACTTCTCCGGGATGCGGCTTCAAGATCTTCCTCAAACTCGGGAAGAGGTCGAGGAAATCGGTAAAATTGTCGGACCGGAGCGCGGTGATCTTGCTCGGCAAGGACGCCACGGAAACTGCATTTAAGAAGGAGCCACTCGACCAGTTTCGCGTGTTGCACCTGGCGGTCCACGGGTTCGCAGATACCCAGTATCCGGAGCGCTCGGCGCTGGTGTTGGGGACAGACCCGAAATCTGGTGATGATGGACTTGCTGCAGGTACGCGAGATCATCAGACTGCGACTGAATGCCGAACTGACTACGCTATCCGCTTGCGATACGGGCGTGGGCAAACTACAGGGACAAGAGGGCGTTAGCAGTCTGGTGGAAGCGTTCTTGGTAGCAGGTTCGAAATCGGTCGTCGCAAGTTTATGGAGCGCCGACGACACTTTCGCGAGCGCGCTGATGAATCGCTTCTACTTGCGACTCGGTCAGGGCGAGGACACAGGTTCGGCTCTCAGAAACGCGAAGTTGGATTTGCTGGCGAAGTATGGTGAGCAGGTGAGTCCGTTCTATTGGGCAGCATTCGTCGCTGTCGGGGAGACCTCCGCACCGATTGGGATCAAACAGCAATGAACTTGACTCTAGAAGAGCGCACAAAGATTTTCGACAAGGTCTGTCGCTTGGTGGAAACCAAGCACTTCGATCCTTCCATGAACGGAGTGGATTGGAACGCGCTGGCAAAGAACCGTCGGGACCAAATTCTCGCGTCCGCCGAACCGGAGACATTCGAGAAGGAAGTTCAGAATCTAGTAGCCGAGCTCAAAACCAGCCACACCGGTTTCCGACATGCCGGAATGCGAAACATCCCGGCGCGGAACGCCATCAATGCAACCATGCAGCGCATCGCCGTGAACGGGAATGAGCGCTGGATGTTTCAGGATGTGCACCCAGGAGGCCCAGCCTATTCTGCGGGGATACGGCCTGGAGACTTGTTGCTCGGCAGCCGTGAGCGGGACATTCGACCTCCAGATGGGCTAACGTTTTCGGTCGGCGAGTCGGCGAGCCTACTGATCGAGAAGCTTCACGGAGGCCAGCAGACGGTTAAAGTCCAACTGCCCATCCCCAAGTCAAAGACACATCCGGTCACCGCGCCCGAAGCCGTTCACGCTGAGAAGCTAAGCGATGAAATTGGCCTGCTCAAAGTCGCCATGTTCCCTGGAGTAATCGGGATTGACGTGGCGAAAGATATTGATCGTGGAATCGAATCTCTGGACGGTTGTAACCGGCTTATCGTGGATCTTCGAGGAAACACCGGCGGAGGAATCGGCGGGCTACGCTTGATGAGCTATTTGACACCCGGAAAACTTGAGGTTGGCTACAGTCTCACTCGGAAACGCCGCGAACGCGGTTATCGTCGTGAGGAACTGACCCGATTCGGACGGATTCCGTCCCACAAGGCGACTCTCATATGGCTAGCGGCCCGATATGCCCTCGTTGAAAAATCTATCCTCGTGGTCACCGAAGGACTCGGCCAGCGACGCTTCCACGGTCGAGTCGTGCTGTTGGTAAACGAACACACCGCGAGCGCCGGCGAGATGGTCTCAGCTTTCGCGGAGGAAAATAGTCTGGCAACCATCGTGGGAACGAAAACGCCTGGCCGTCTCCTGAGCGGCAGCGCATACAAGGTTGGCCACGGATACATTCTTGGCCTTCCGGTTGCCGCCTACCTGACGTGGCAAGGACGGATGATTGAGAACAATGGCATCGTGCCAAAGTTTTCGATCGAACTCTCGCGAGAGGCATTGAAGGACGGAAGAGACACCCAACTCGAAACCGCAGTCGAGGTCGCGAAAGCTTTGTAATCACGGAATGTCGATGGCATTATGGTCACGATCCTTCCCTTATCATCTAGGTCCCCCGGAGTCGCACATAAGCGACAGTTAGTAAGTAACACTGCACTCTAGGTAAAAACACTGTCCTACAATTGGAAAAACCTGTACATTTACTATCGCGACTCTGAAAACCAAGGCTTCCCCCACGTCTTGGGCTATACAATCAACGCCGCGACCCGAATCTAAAGCTGCTTGCAATCAGCAGATGCGCAATCGTAGCAAGGGCTTGGCATCACTCTGCTTGGCGTTGGGATCTGGAGGCTCTATGCACATATATCGCTTCCCGCTTACTCGTCGAGTATGGCTGATCCTGTCTGAAGCCCCCGAGGCCACACGCGCATGGTGAGTGGAGGGCCACGCCTAGGCCAGATCGAGCCGCGAGAACGGGTCGGCGCCCAGACCGGACGCAAGTACGAGTACCAATACGAACGCGCGGCTCGCGCGACGCTAGAGCTTCTCGCCGACGGGCCTAAGCACGTTTGTGTTTACTGCGACTGGCATGACGATTACGTTATTGAGATCGGCGATCCTCCCACTCGTTACGAATTTCACCAAGTCAAGGGACGCAAGTCTTCGCAAGGGCCCTGGACGTTCAGCGAGTTCTTCGGGGTTTTGAAGAAGAAGGCTAAAACCCCCTCCGAGACGCCCCCGGCGGTTAAAGCCGGCGCGATTGCACCATTAATGCTCTTGCATCACACGAACTTCAACGACAGCTGTGCCGGCCTAGCTTTCGTTACTAACGCAGGCCTTGATCCGGCTTTATCCGGATTTTTGCAGGCGATTAGTGGCGCGGACAACGAGACCACCTTGCCCGAAGAAGCGCGCACCGCATTTGATCACCTTGCCCGTGCATACACGGAATCTAGCCCGAAGATTGCGCCTTCGGCGACCAGCCTCTTCGCATGGCTTCGCGGCCTGAAGGTCCATACTGACCAGGGACAATTGGAGGACGCGGATGCGGCTCTTCTTGAGTTGGCCGATGTCGTGGTCGAGTTCAGTGAGATCGAGCTTCTCCAACGCCAAGCGAAACAGATCGCCCGTGAGATCGTAAACCAGGTTCGCGTCAAGGTCGGGCACTCGACAACCGTTGTGCCGACATCCGACGACCAACTACGACGCGATAAGGGAATTGTGATTGCGGAGCTCCTCGGCGTGCTGAGCCTGTCTGCCCAAGCTTACGAGCAATTGAAGGCGGGGGAGGGGCGAGACACCGTGAAGAACTTGTCTCGCTTGCAGCGCTTTTGCTTAAAGCACGGGATGCAGGATTCTCTTGTGCACATATGCGAGTTCAAGGCGCAATGGGACATCTGGCGGACGATAGAAAGACATTTTTTGAAGAATGCAGATTATGTACTGCTGGAACACAAAGCACATGAGGTTCTAAAAGGCGGATTGACCATTGAGCGGATAGTCGCGGAAGCCAAGGATATCGCGAAACAGTTCGGCGGCCTAACCGTCACACCTTTGACGCCTGAACATATCATGGGGCTGATATTCTCATTGGCAGCTCAATCAGAAGCACGGAGTGGTACATAGGTTTGCCTAGGTGAAGAATGGACGTTGACGCCTTCCTCGAAAGCGTGTCGGCAGGGGGCTTGCGGTTGTCTTCCGCAAGCGCCGGAGCACCGGCAGGCAGTGCGCCCGAGACGATTGACGCACTCTTTCATTTGCCGCTGCTCGCTCTGGCCGTAATGGTGATAGCACGGAGGGCACCTTTTCGCACCGTTGTCCTTGGACGCAGTGTCGCGATGTTGCTTGTCGAGCATTTCATGGCACTTCGGCGGTCGCCACACGGATTGGAAACCTCGCTCACGCTACGGCGACGATGTGCGGATGCATTGGCTTTTTTGGAAGCGTCGAGGCTAGCAACGGTGTCACAAGACCAGCAACGGATTGTTACCCTGACACAGGCGGGCAAGACCCACATCGACCGAAGTGGCCGTGAGGCGACCGACTTGGGATTACTAATCAGGCAACTTCGAATCGCGCAGGAACGTGTCAGAGCGAGGGTCGGCAACGATGAGCGTTAGACTGCAATCATTTCAATACGTGGCGCGCGGCGCGGGTGGATGGGGCTCAGGACTGCTCCACTTTGGGGACATCTTCACCGCAGTACAGGGCGCGAATGGGACGGGAAAGACACCAATCATGAAAGGTGTGGTGCACGGACTCGGACACGAAGTGGAACTTCCCCCCGATGTTCAAGATCGGTGCGAGTTCTCTGAAACTACGCATCGTGCTCGACGGACGACCCGTCACTCTGACGCGCCGGATCGGTTCAGAATTCGATATCCGGATAGATGACGGTCCTAACCAACAAGTCTTTAGGTCTCAAGGGGAATACGCGAAATGGTTTACTGCCCTTTTCGGTGGAGAACCGCGGACGCTAACGAATAAGCAGAATCAGCCAGCGGAACTCTATGCGAACGTACTGCTCCCGGCGGTATGGGTAGATCAGGATCACGGCTGGACGACTGACTACTGGACTCCGCTAAACCGCAATTTTATCCAGGATCAGCGGCAGGAAGTCATTCGGTTTCTCGTGGGTTTGCCCGCGCGCCACCCATTCCGTTCCCGGACGGAATTCGATGCAGCGAAAGAATCCCTCGAACGAACAGAAAAAACAATCGAAATGCAGCGGTTCGTCGTCGAGAGGCTGCGGACAAATGGGCAACTGTTAGACAACGAAGAACCGCGACTGCTGGAGCGAAAGGCACAGTTGCAGCGACAATTAGACGCGAACCGCGAAGTCATTGAAGCCATCCGCTCGACCACGACATTTTTCGACCGCGAGATCGAAAACTTCGAGAGGCAGCGCAACGAATTGATCACGCGCGAAAACGGTCTGACAAAGCGCAAAGGGCAGCTAAGCCTCGTGCTGTCGGAACTGGACGGCGAAGAGGACATCTTAACGGCGAATGTCCAAGCAACGGATCTCCTGCGGCAATTTTGCGGTCGTGACGGCTGCCAGATGTTTTCAACCTCTGAGCGATCGTTTGGGCGATCGCTTCTGTTTCTAAAAGATCAACTCAAAGACCTCAAGGCATCGGATCGCGAGCTCAGTCGCGATGTTGAGTCCATCGGTCAGCAGATCTCTGCTGTGGAAGCGGCTCTGGTGGCAAAGCGGAGCGAGCGAGAGCAGACTGTCAATGCGTCTCCACAGGCCGAAGTGATGGGCAAGCTCGGCGCACTGATGAACGAAATTGTCGACGTTGAGCTAAGGCTTGCACGGTCCAGCAATATGCTGCGGAGCAACAGAAATTCGAACGACTTCTTGATCAGCGCGAACAGGCGGCCGCTGCCGTCGCCGAGAGCCGGCCAACAGGCGTGAGAGGTGCGAGCGCGGTCGAAGACGTCCGCCAGTTGCTGAGCGATGCGATGCAGCAGTGGCTGGTCACTCTTGGGACCCAGAACACGAAGGCAGCTCGTTTTGATGATGACTTTGTTCTATATGTCGATGGGGCGAAGTTCTCGACTACGACACATCAAAGCGGTAGCACGCGGACACGCATCGTTCTTTCATTTCACGCCGCTCTATTGGAGGTGTCGCTAGCCCGCGGCGGAAATCATCCTGGTTGGCTACTGTTTGACGCGCCAAAGCAACATGAGTTAAGTCAAACTGATTTTGATGCGTATACCGACAGGCTTCAGCTTATCGCTGCGAAACATCCGGGACGTGTTCAGGTCGTGTTTTCGGTCGCGGATTTAAAGACGCAATTTCAATCTGGCGACGAAGTGTGGATGCCAAACTTTACTATTGAGGGGAATCCTCGTTTCCTCGGGCCAATCGCGGCAAATCAACCCGCTCCGTCAGCGCCCGCCTGAGTCTGGTCCCAAGTATGCGCTTTTCTGAATAGCGAACAAAAGGCGAATATGCTACGCTTTTGCTTGTGGTCCTCCGAACGTG
The DNA here is from genome assembly GCA_963758005.1 of uncultured Acidobacteriota bacterium. Classification (GTDB taxonomy): domain Bacteria; phylum Acidobacteriota; class Terriglobia; order Terriglobales; family Acidobacteriaceae; genus Sulfotelmatobacter. Next base: position 73,913 of record CAVWTR010000008.1, on the reverse strand, counting down.
CACAGTTGCGGTAAAGGATATCCGAGACGTTGAGCACTCCATAGATGTCACCGCAGAGACACTCTATGAAGCGATCGCCACCGCTCTCGCGGCCTTGCAGCAGGACAATTGGGTAGGAGAGATCGGCCAGGGATTCACAACGGTGACTGTTGTTGTCCAGCAGCCGCCCGTAAAGCACGAAGTCAAAATGAAGGACTTTGTCTCATGGCTCGGACGCCAAGGACGTTCTCCCGCGGAGGTCATCCTGAAGCAAAAGCTGGAGAAAATATTGGGGAAGGTAAACCACACGGGACGTGACCGAAAAGGCTAGGCAAACAAATCAGCAGGCAGAGATCTCCGAGGTTCTCACTGACTCGGAGTTCGAGGCGCTTTGTGGGAGTGCTTTGGTTGCTCCGTTGGTGCAGCGCCCGTTTTCGAGGCTGGCGGCTGAGTGATCGTCGCACCTGGCGCGAAGGGGTCCTTTCCTTGAAGCACCGAAGACGCAACGAAACCAAAAAATATCATCCCGCTCAACAATCCCCACACGAGAACGACTGGCTTCCAGGGAATGAGAATCCGCATGGCAGAACCTCCGGAGACGAAGAGCGGCTCACGATTGCCATTATTATACTGCGAAAAACCCCAGACTTTTCACGAACATCTTGCCAGCGTTTCTTCTCTCAGGAGTTGCAAGCGCGCAAGAACAGCAACGCCAGGAAAGAAGTGTTGCCCCGTCCACGGAAGTGTCTGGTTCAAATCGTACTCCACCCAGGAAGGTCGGCCTTCAGTGAAGGTTCCCGCAATTCGTAGAACACAAAAACCTCGTTTGACGGAAAGAATACAGAGAGCGCCGAGACAGTCGTAGACTCAGCTTCTTCTCGTACAACGGGCTTGGCTTCCCGTGGTTCTTCGTACACAAAGGAACAAATGCCGATGGAGAGCGACAAAGTACCGCCGGGGGTCTCAAACACAACCGTTCCAGCTTTTTTTCCTTTCGTATCAGGATTGACTGAGACCTTCGAGACTTTCCCCTGCAGTCCTATGGACCAATCGATGCCTTGCTCAAGGATGCCGCGACGTGATTGCTGGAAAGGACTTTCCGACACTACAAAGATTTGAGCAGAATCGTCCTTCCACTTGTTCAGTACGGTGACAGCGTCCTCTAGACCCAAGACCATGTTCTTCTCTCACGCTGTCCTGTCAACGGATCGTGTTAGCAGTCTCGATTTGAAGATTCAATTGACGCGAGTCGGATATCGGCTCCACTCCGGCCCAAGTTGGCGCAGACCAATAAAGTAGAACCCAGGGCTAAGATTGCGAATGTCAATGTCGGCACGGAGAATAACGACGTGATCCTCTAATGTCGCTGTGCCCGTTGCACGCGAAACCTCATCTCCAGCCTCATTCAGCAGTGCCAGATCGTAGCTTCCCTCTTTGCTCCCAATCGGCAAGTCCACAATCAAGTGCCTGGCGGTTCGCGGTATTTCCAGAGTCAACCTCCTTGGCGCCTGTTCGGGTTTTCCCCACGCGCAAGTGAGCGCTCACGAAGATCCAGTACGACAGTTGCGGATATTTGCCCAGACGGCCGAGCCCGCACCCAGAGCCATCCCGCTACCGCGAAAATGAGCACAGCCGCCGCAGCTAGCCACACTTGGGTACGGCGGCGTTCCACCGCCTGCTTACGAAATTGTGTGAACTCTTGAAAGCACGGGCTGCAGGAGCTGAAATGATTGAGCCAACGATCCGCTTCTGATAGTGGCACTTTGCGAAGGGCTATGCGTCGGAGCAGCGCAGAGTCGGGACACCCGACACGTTGCGGGTTTGGAAAATCTCGGGATAAACCTTTCCCCAGGAGATCCAATATCCGCTTTTCTTCGCCGTTGAATTCTTCTTGTGCCTTCAGAACTTGCCTGCTTCCAGTTGAAATCGTCTCACGAATGAAAAGCCAAGTTTAACGCGACCAATCAATGCAAACCAATGTAGCGCGACGCGCCGATCACGTTGGGCCGCCCAGTCGAGCACGGAGCTTACCGATTGCATAACGAAACCGAAGTTTGACCTGATGTTCGGTCAGGCCTAGTTGTGTCGCGATTTCCTTCCACGAATATCCGTACTGTCGAGCAGCCCAGACCTTGCGGGTCCACTCATCCATGTTCCGAACGGCCTCTCTTAGCTGGATCGATTGCTCCAGATCGCGCACCGCCTTTGAATCGTGGGCCTGTCCCAAGCGCTCCAGATCAGGGCTCGTCGGAAGATGCTGTATCGTCTGTAGTCGTCTGCGCTCCTTCTTTAGAGCGCGGTTGAACCGGTGATGGAAAGCACCGAAGAGATAGGCTTCCATATCCCTTATTTTCCAGTTTCTCCCGCTTGGACCGCTGAATCGTTTTCGCGACCGAGCGCAACACTCCCTCCCAGACCTCAGAAGCAAAATCAAGGGCTTCATCAGAGCTTTTTCCCGGCTGCTCTCTGTACGCATGAGCCTGAACGCTTGGCCACAAGCGCCTCGCGACGGCAATCAATTCGGTTATCTCGTGCTGGGGAGCCGCGATAGGGGGGATAAAACTCGAAAGAACCCATTCCGGGCTCAACTCGCGGCTGGACATCTGAGAGGGCCTCAACCCGACTCACAAATTAGATGGCCAGAGTCAAATCGTGTCATGCCGCCTAGTCAGTGTCAAGCATTCTCCTTGCCCAGCGGCCCTTTCGGCCGATTGGAGAAAAATAAACTTTTTTTTGATACTTTTCCCGCACTGCCGGTTCCTTGACTAGATGTAGGGCATTGACCAATCTCCGCCGATGAGGAAGGGAGCTGGAGAAGTGTTCCCCAGGGTTGAAGTACGTCACCTGCACGCCGTGGTTGTCTTGGCCGAAGAGCTGAACTTCACTCGGGCCGCCGACAGATTGAACATCACCCAATCTGGATTCAGCAAACAGATAAATGAGATCGAAGCCCTGCACAGATTTCATTTATTCATTCGCACGAACAAGAAGAATGTGGAACTCACCGAAGTGGGCCGCATCTTTGTCGAAGAGGCCCGTCTGGCGCTCTGGCATATAGACCGAGCCGTTCAGGCTGCTCGCGAGGGGAGCGATAGCATTTTGACCATTGGGCACTCACCTGACGCCGACCTAGCCTGGATTTCAGCGATTCTCGCAATCCGGCTGCCCATGTACCCTAAACTTCGCGTTCAGCTCATTAGCGAGTTTTCCAGCGAGTTGGTTCGGCGCGTTATGGCAGGCGACTTGAATATGGCGTTGGTGACAGCGCCGCCCGAAAGCTCTCGGATCACGGCTGCGGCATTCGCTCGAACATATCTCTATGCCGCGCTCCCGCAAACCCATGCAGCTGCTCAGAAGGAAGAAATTGCTTTCCAAGATTTGGCAAAAGACGAATGGATTCTGTTTGCCCGGCGATCTCATCCGGTGGTTCGTGACGCAATCATGGACGCGGCACAACGTCAGGGCATCGCTCCGAAGCACGCGCACGATATCCTTACCGCCCAAGAAGCAATTCACCTGGTATCTCAGCACGTTGGAGTGGCAATCGTGACCAAGCCTGCCTCAGTGGGCCCCAGCGTTGAAGGTGTGGTTATAAGGCCGCTGTCGGATCCATCTTTGTCTTTCGAAACATGCTTGATTATGAGAGCCGACGAAGATTCGCGATTGGCGAACGATTTCGGCCGGTCCTTCCTCCGCAGACATACAATCCAGCGCACGCCACCAAAGCAGTTGGATTTTTGGCTGTCAGCCTGAGTTGTCGTCTTGAAAATGGCGCAGTCAGTTCGGGCTGCCGTTGACAGCACAGAGTCGCCCTGTCGCCTTCGTCGCGATGTGTCTCTTCGCTGACCCTACTAACGGACGGGTTCGTAGTGAACCTAACAGCAGCGCGGGTTATTTGTGTGCCGATCATGTTCGGCAGTTTGGGGGCCGTTGCACGGCCTGGTTGACGTTAACGGCATTCGCAGGCCATCGGGGCCTACATTGCGTCAGCCGACAGAGTGCTTTGGCAGAGCGGTCACACGATCTGCCAAAGCGGGAATGACTAATAGGCGATTCATCGCTCGCTCCTTTGCGACAGCCGCGGTAGGCATGTCGGGACATCCTGTTCGGGACAGAAGCGATGTACAATAACTGCCGTTCTGGAAGTCGACAAAGATAAATTCCATTTCAGGAGGAATTATGCACGGACTTACCAGGCTCATCTGTGTTATCTATTTAGCACTCAGCATCTCAAGTTACCTAGCGTCTCAGGATCGCGCCCACGACCTCGCGAGCAAGGCCGCCAGCCAGCATCCGGCAAGCTGTCCTAAGACCGGAACCATGACTTTACAAAAGTGCCGTGACAGTTTTCCGGATGGTTGCTCGAACGCCAAAACCGCCCCCAAGTATGATGCCTACCTGGATTTCCTGAAAGACCAGGATCCCGGCGCAGCTCTGGCCTCGACCCAAGATCTTGTTGAATCCGATTTCCCGAAGCTCGAAGCCAAGCTTCCCGCCACCCTCAACGGTACAAATCACCCCACATTCGCCACCAAGTTCGCCGATCTCGGCGAGGGCAACATCCACACGGTGATCGCGTACCTCTACTTCGTGGAAGATACTCGCAAGCAAGGCCACTCCCAGTGTGCCCTCCCCCAAGAGTGAAACCTGCAATTGCAGGATTGTGGCTGCCGATGCCTTTGATTACCATCTCGGCCTTGGCTTCGATTCCGGGTCTTGCCGCCAAAGGCTCGCTCGAACCATCAAAAAACCGGGAGACGCTGCGTTCACCACTCTAGAACAAAAGAGCGTCGTTGCGGAAATGACGCCCTTCACGCGTCACCCCAATTGGACCTTTAGCCGCGTGAGTGCGCTTCAGGGGCAGCAAGTCAAGGTTGTAGGTCAACTTATGGTGGATAACATTCACTTCAACAAGGACGACGACTGCCACTTCTCTAACGCGGCATCCAATTGCTGGCGCTCTACGATATGGGAAATCCATCCCATCACGCAGTTTTACGTCTGCAAGGCGAGTGGGGGTGTACGGCCTCGTCGCCGGCTAGCGCCTGGACCAATCTGACGATCTGCCATGAGAGTGACCGCAGTCTCAACGCGTACAGCGCATGTCTCGGCCTGCAGAGGGAAGATCAACTTTTCAGCGCGCACCGAGAACGAAGCCGTTGCATCTCTTGGTTTCGCTTGACAGCAAACAGATTTGTAGAGTAAGTTCTTGTCCCATCAGCGAGTAGGTCATCTGAGAAGCCAAACTTCTCGGTAGAGGGGGGTGTCCTTCCCGCTGCTTCCCTGGAAAACAAGTAAGTGATGTGTTGGGCCAAGTCGCCGCTGCAATGACGCCTACGTATGTTTGGCGTGACCAGGCGGAGGCGAGTGCCTTTGTGTGGCCGATAGAGTTGCAGCACAAGAACTCTCGCTACACCGGACTTGCGGGTTGGAATTATGGCGACAAACGAAACAATATCGGCGCTACCACAAGCATTGGATCTTACCCAATCGAATGTCGATCTCGGAAGTCCAGTGTTTCAGCCAATGCTCAGCGATCTCCAGGCGAATATCCTGAAAGGACATGGCCGAAGATTTGCTTATCACATCTTCCTGCAGCTACAGGCGCCGAAGATAGGTGAGGCTAAGAAGTGGCTCGCTGACTTCGCAAAGAATCGTATTACCAGCGCGTCGAAGCTAGAACAGGGCCGCCAGGCCTTTAAGACTACGGGCGCCGATGGAGGTGCGGTATTTACCCTTTCCATCTCGGCCACTGGTTATGCCGCTTTGGGATTTACTCCTGAACAATTCCCGCAAGAACAGGAGACTCCGGCTAACCATATCGTGAAAGACCAACCCGCCTTCGCCAACGGTGCCAAAGCAAGCGCCAACAAGCTGGGCGACGGGGATGTAGAGGTCGATTGGGAACTACCCTTCCGCAGTAAGAGCACTTCCGGTGACGCCCAGACCGTGGATATCTTGATTATTGTTGCTGACGACCAGGCACAGAAAGCTTTGCAGCTAGCCGACATCGTTGTCGCGGAGGCGAAGGCATTCAGCACACTTTTGATCAAACAAAAAGGACACGTGCTGTATCGCACCGTGGGCCTCACCAACCATGTGAACATTGAGCATTTTGGCTATGCCGACGGAGTGAGTCATCCCTTGTTTTACAAGGACGAGATCGACGCACAAGCCAGTACGACGAACTGGAACGACAGAGAGCCCCTCAATTTAGTCTTGGTTCCCGATCAGCACGGGGTGGACTATAACAGTTTTGGCAGTTTTCTCGTTTTCCGGAAACTTGAACAAAACGTAGCGGGTTTTATGAACGGGGAGGAAGAGCTGTTTGCTCCGATCACGGACAGCGACGGCATCGTCAACAAAGATCTGCCTGGGGCAATGATGATAGGCCGGTTCAGAAATGGCACCCCTCTCGTCACATCGGGTGGTTTCACGGGCAATATTCGGTCGGAATCTCAAATCTCCAACGACTTCGATTATAGCAACGACCCGCCCCCGCCGCCCAGTTCCGTTCCCCATTACGGCTCGAAGTGTCCATTCTTTGCTCATACTCGCATCACTAATCCACGAAGCGATATCAGGGTGGTTCCACCTAACTTCACCCATTCGGTGCGCCTAACCCGTCGATCCATTCCTTATCAAGACATGAGCCGTTTCGGAGAGGGCAAGGAGGACCTGGTAACGCCGACGGATCAGGAACTTAACGATAATCGGCCCGTTCAGGGGGTCGGCTTGCTCTTCATGAGTTATCAAGCTCACATCGGCAAACAGTTTGAGTTCCTGCAGAATAACTGGGCCAACCACGGGCACATCGCTGGTCGCAACATCGGTCAAGATGGCGTGGTCGGGCAGAAGTCGCCGATTCCGCCAGGGCTCCCATTTAAGCCACCGGCGCCGGACCTTATGCCGAGAAGGGTGCCCGATCGGTGGGGATGTCCGGTGGATCCCACCAAGCCAGAAATTACTTTTGGAGGGTTTATCAGGAATAAAGGAGGGGAATATTTTTTTACCCCATCAATCAGTTTCCTGAAACAGCTCGCTGGTAGCTAGCGATCTCCTTAGCGGCTGAACGATCGAAGAGATAGGAGCGAGGGACAGAGCAATGGCAAAGCCGATCCTCTACAAACGTGAGAAAAAGCCTTTCGCCCATATGTTTTTTTTCCAGCTGTGCGATACCTCTACCGAGTTGGTTGATCGGTTCATCGAGTTCTGCGAGAAGTATCTCGGTCACCACCCAGGACAGAGGCACTTCTCGATTGGGGTGCGCGCTCTTGAGATTCATCGCGACGTCAGCGGGACAAATTTCGAAGTATCGGTTCACATGATTTTCGACGATATCGATGCCTTCAACACGTATTCCGAATCGCCGAAACACGAGGAATTCATCACGGAGTCGGCTGGCATGAGCCCGGAGAGGATTGTTTACGATTCATATCTTGCGCTCGAAATTCCGCCCATTGGCGCGAAGCCAAAGGCGTAGAGCGGCCGCAACTGTGCCGCGGAACTCCACGATACGAGAACTAGGGAATCGCCCGAGATCGCTATGACAAATGCAGAAGTAAACCAGGTGCGGCGTGATTTGACCGGCATGATTATAGGCCGGGTGCTTGATGGGGGAGATCAAGGATATTCCGACACCCTGTCGATCGACAATGGACGCGTCACTCTAAAGCCTTTCCTCGTGGCGAAGCCGGCCAATACCGACGATGTCTCGAAAATCGTGGCTTACTGTCACGACCGCAACGTGCCGATGACGACGAAGGCGGGCGGCCACAGCGCCGCCGGCTATTGTCTCAACGGCGAGGGGGTCGTGCTCGACCTCGGGGACATTAACCAGATCCAGTTACTGAAAAAAGACGGGACTGAACTGAAAGACGCGACCAAGGTGGAGGAAGGAACAGTGCTGAGCGTCGGCGCGGGCACGCGCTGGATCAGCGCTTATGATTTCCTGCGCGATCGGCAAAGCCCATACACCGTAATCGGTGGGGGATGCGCCGGCGTCGGCGTGGCTGGATTCACGCTTGGCGGAGGCTATAGCTTCATTTCTCGCTCCTTCGGCTTGGGCTGCGACAACGTCAAGGGAATGGAGTTCGTTTCCACCTGCGGCAACGTGTTCGAGTTGAAAGACGATTTATTCGACAAGAGCACCAAGAAGGTAGACGCCGACAAGCGGGACCTGTTTCGCGCGCTGCGCGGCGGCGGCGGCGGAAATTTTGGCGTGGCGACCCGAATCGATTTGCATCTGCTCAAAACCAACGTCCCCCGTCCAACCATGGGGCAGATCGACTTTCCGTTCTACCGCATCGACGAAATCCTGCCCTTCTACAACGAGTGGGTAACGACCCTGCCCAAAGAGATGGCGGTCTACGGGATGATGCGGAACTTTCCGAATCAGCGACTGGGCGGAAACTTGTCGCTGGGCCTTCGTTTTACGCCAGTCTTTAATGGACCGTTCAGCGAGGCTGTCGATCTGCTCAAGCCGCTGATGGCACTCAAGCCGAACGATATCGAGTTGTATACGATGACGCTTCCGGAGTGGGAGGATTTTGTTGGCACGAGCACGCAAGTTCGGGGACATTCCGCCTACATCCGGTCTCTTGTGTTGGGGCAAGGAACATTGAATCAGGACGTCGTAAGAATCTGCCAGTACTACCTGGGGCGCGCGGTGTCGACGGATTCGTACATCGTATGGACGCATACGGGCGGCGCTATCAGCGGGCATGGCTCAGACACCTCCTCGTATGCACATCGCGACGGTGCTTTCACGTTTGAGCTCAAGTCGGAGTGGGATTCCGCGCAGCCCTCGCAGGCGCGTCTCAACATTGAGTGGGCGGTCGACTTCTTCGATGCGTTAGGGGAGCACTCGCAAGGAGCCTACATCAATTACATCGATCCGCTCTTACTGGACTGGCAGACGAACTACTACCGCGACGAGTACGCCAAGCTCGAGAAAGTACAAGAGCGGTGGAATGCAGACGGCTGGTTGAAGTTCCAGCAATCCATCGGCTCCAGCTACCACACAGCGCCTCGCGAACATCCACGAAAAAAGCCCGTTGATCTGAGCCCGCTTAGCCGGACGATCCTGGCAGCGAAAGGAAACTTGTGACGTCCCTGAGCGCTCAAACTGTCAAAGACTGGTTCAAACTGGAGCCCAATCTACAGGAAGGCGGGTTTCTGGCCAGTGTCTACAACTCCAGCATCACAGTTCCGGACGACTTGCTGAAAGGCTTTCCGCACACGAAAGCCGATCGTTCCATCTGCGGCGCGATCTATTACTTTATCGAGGCGCCGGAATTCTCGGCCATGCATCGCGTGACCGGCGACATGCTCTATCACTTTTATGCCGGCGATCCCGTCCAGATGCTGTTGCTCTCCCGAGACGGCAGTACGCAGGTCAACATCTTCGGCAACAATCTCGCACTCGGCCGAAGCCCGATGAAAGTGATCCCCGGCGGGACCTGGCTCGGTTCTCGCTTAACAACCGGCGGATCGTGGGCGCTGATGGGGGTGACCATGGCGCCGGGCTTTGACCCGGTGGACTACGCAATCGGAGACCGCAAGGATTTGATCGCTCAATATCCCAAGCAGGAACAACTGATCACTCTCCTGACGCGCGACAAGGATACGAAATGAACAGACTCTTTCTGATGAGACATGGCGGCAGCACTGGCAACGAAGACCCGAAATTTTATTTGCTGAATGATAGTGCGATTTGCCTGACCACGAATGGCATCGAGCAATGTCTGGCCACGGCCGCCGCCCTCGTCGATGTTACACCGGGCTGGAAAAAGCCAGGGGATTTTGCTGTTGAAGCCTATGTTTCTGAGTACACACGGGCCCAGCAGACTGCCCGAATTACGCTTGACCAGATGAATTTGCTTTCGCTGAAACCCCGAAAGCGGCCACTTCTTAACGAGCGGAACTACGGGACAAAGTATCTGGACAAGATGGATCAAAACGCCGACTTTGACGGCAATGACTCGGAAAGCGGCGCTAAAGCTCGTCGACGTGTCATAGGATTTCTCCGCGAAATGGACTCAGTCCTGTATCGCTCGGATGTCATCGCGTTTTCGCACTTTGGAACCATCCGCGCTCTGGTCGGCAATCTGTTGCAGCTATCGGATCCCGACATGATGACATTCGATGTGCCGAACGGAGCTGCATTTCTCTTTGAGAGAAGGTTCGGCTCGGATGGCAAACCATACTTCTCCCGAGAGGACTTGAAGCCCCACGTTCTGGAGAAGACTGCGTCATTTATAAGGTATGCCGACATCGCGAAGTCACCTGCGAGAAGGGTTGAGGAGGCGTGATGCATCGACGGCAAATTCACGTAGCGCTGTACCCGGTCCCTCTGTATACGATCTATGACTATAAAGAGAAAGCAGGTCATAAGAACGAGGAGGGCGAATGCGGTAGGTTTTTGCAACGTTCAGTCACATTAACTGGCTTTTCTGAAGCAGAACTTCAAGCGACCGGGCTGTTGCATGTGTATTTTGATGAACTGGGGCTGGTCTTAGGTCATGCCATTCGACAGAAGTATCTCAATAGAAACTTAGCGTCCGACGCCCTGCTACGTGACAAAGTCTGGGGCCCGTTAACTCGAAACCTAATCCGCATGTGGTATGTAGGTCAGTGGAAGAAGCTGCCCGACGGCTGGGGGCAAAAGTCCTTTGACAAGGACAATTTCTTTAGTGACGAAGAGCTTAGCGCATTTGATGAGTTCACTCGAAACGTTGACCGATTTATCTCGCCCAAGGCGTATACAGAAGGGCTGGCGTGGAAAGCGGCCTGTGTCAATCCGATGGGCGCCAAAGAGCCGGGTTTTGCGAGCTGGACGGAGAAGCCGAAATGAACATTCCCTCCGGCCAAAAGCTTGAACGCTGCTACGACGTGATCGTGGTTGGTGGTGGTGTAATGGGTTGCGTTCTCGCCAAGGTGCTCGCCGAACTCGCCTGCAAACACCGGCGATCCATTTCGATTCTGATCTTGGAGGCGGGCACGGGTGGTTCTTCGCCTGAAGCAACGCACCAGGCGTATCTCGAGACTTACTATGGCGCGTTAATAAAGACTCCGAACGCGCCGTACCCAAGCTCCGTCAATGCGCCATCGCCTGAAGACATTGCTTCCTTCAAAGCGCCGGCCGATCGCTATTTCGTGCAGCAAGGCGAAGTTCCATTCGCCAGCAACAATCTCCGAATTCTTGGCGGAACTACGCACCATTGGATGGGTATTGCTCTCCGCATGCTGCCATCGGACTTTGAGCTTAACGCTCGCTATCAGCAAGGAGTGGACTGGCCGTTTACCTACGACTCGATAAAGCCGTTTTACGAAAAAGCTGAATGGGAAATCGGCGTTTCGGGCAACGTAGAGGATCAGCTGAAGATTCACGGAATACAGCCCGAAGAATTTTGGTCAATACAGCTACCCGATGAAACGAATTCCCAGCAGCTATCTTGATGAGGTGTTATCCGACTCGATCGGGAACAATTATCGCTTTAAGATTGGCGGAGCTGACTATCCTGTGCGGCTGGTCCCGATTCCCCAAGCACGAAACTCGGTTCCAGACGCGAACGCCAAAGATCCGCGCGACTATATTGCTCCTTCCAGGAAAGATGAAACGTATCAGCCCGTTGGCGCTCCGGAAAATCCTTTCACCGGCCCAGGGCAGAGGTGCGAAGGAAATGCCAGTTGCATCCCGATTTGTCCGTCACGCGCAAAATACACGGCATTAAAAACGCTGGCGCTACTTCACGACCTTTCGAAAGTCTCGGGAATATCGGTCACGGTCGTGACGAAAGCCGTTGCCTCAGATTTGGAAGTGGATGCGCACGGCAACATTTCGTGCGTCAATTTTCTGCAGTATGACGAACCACAACTTCCGTATGCAATGCGGCGCCGCGCGGTCGGACGACGCGTCGTTTTAGCCGGAAGCGCGATTGAGAATGGCAAGCTGCTGCTGGCCTCCCGCTCTGACAAGTTTCCGCAAGGCGTGGCAAATTGTAGCGGGTCCGTGGGCCGCCATTTGATGGACCATCCTTTTGTTTTGGCTTGGGGTTTAATGCCCGAGGGTAAGCCGGTCGGTGCTTTCCGTGGTCCTGGCGTTACTTCCAGACTTGCCGATGCGGGATGGTGAGTTTCGTCGAACCAAGCAGGGTTCAGAACGGATGTGGGGAACTGGGGATGGTCTCTCACGGACTCCTCTCCGGTGAGAGATGTCGAGCGACTGATCGAACCTGAAAGTTTCACTGACAAGACCCAACAAGGCGTCAAAAGACTGCCGTTGAAAGGTCCTCTGTTTGGTAGCAAAACTTCGTTCTCAATTGAAATCCCAGATTCAAAGGCAAGTAACGCTGGGATTCCTGTTCGAGCAATTGCCTGAATGTGACAATCGGGTCTCGATTTGTGACCAGTACCGAGATCCTCTTCGGATTGTACAAGCCGGTCATCCACTATCGAATCAGCGATTACACGAGAGCGGGAATGGCTTCCGCCTACGACCTTGCCTACAGACTTTTCCACAAAATCGGCGCCGCAGAATGTACCGACCATGAGGCCGCGCTCGGCACAGCCCTTGAGTTTAAGGGGAACACCTTCAAGTTCATTGGCGCAGGACACATCATGGGAACTCATCGAATGGGCAGAAGCCGCGAGCATTCGGTTGTCAACGAGTATCAGCAGTCGTGGGAACATCCGAATCTTTATGTTGTCGGATGCGGCAGCATGCCAACTGTTGGGACGTCGAATCCGTCCTCTCACCGGCGTTGCACTATCAATCAAGAGTGCGGAGCACATCTTCCGCGGATTGGATCTGGGCCCCAGATGACCAATCATCAAAGACTAATTCATCTTCATGAACTCCTCCAAAAAGCTCTCGAATTGGAGTTGTTTCACCATCCCGCCTGATTTGACGGCGCTGTACTCCATCAAAGATGGGGTAGGGGAAGAAACGCTGATTCGGCAAAGATCATTTTGAGCGTGGTGCTGGAGGAGATGTTCCACGCGACGCTCGTTGCCAATGTTATGAATGCTGTCGGGGCAACTCCGCTGGTTAGTCCTGAGCTGAGCAAGGGGAAACTTAAGAATGTTATTACCCCAGCAGTATGCCGCATATAAAAAAGGACATCCGAAGTTCCGCTGGCGCAATTCTCGAAAGATTCGATCCTCGACTTTCGAAAGATCGAGGAACCCGAGAAACCGGAAGACGGCAAGAGTCCGTCGAGAGCAGGGAGATTCACTCGATTGGTCATCGCTATCAAATCGTTTCAGAACACCTGATCGGCTTGGCAAATGACTTGGGCGAGAAGAAGCTTTTTGTCGGGAGTCCTGAGCTCCAGGTTGAATTTGAGAAATATTATGCTGCGCACGGACGCGTCACTCCCGTAAAAGGCCTTGCTGACGCAATGGCCGCGATTTCCGAAGTGTCCCAACAGGGAGAAGGACGGGTCCACGTGACCAATCTGCACCGGGGACGAGTTGCTCTTTCATCAATCCAAAGAAGTGGCACATTACTACCGCTTCGAGCAGCTTCTTGCTGGCCATGAGTATGACAGAGAAGATGTATTTAACTCTTGTCTCCCTCTGGCCCTAGACTTCTCGTGGATTGGTCGGCAGTCTACAAGATCAGGCCAGTACGTCATGCGGACTCAACGAGCCCGGCTGGACTGGGTGACCTCTTGAAGACGTTCGAGACGACATATGCAGATCTCATGAAGAAGATTCACCGGGGATTCACTGGCCAGCCCAAGGCCTTGACTAAAGCAACGCAGATTATGAAGAAGCTCGACTATGAAACGGTCGCCCTTATGCAAGTGAATTTGGGCAATGGAGAGACGTGCGGGCCACCCTTTTGGTTTGTAAAAACGAAGCGGATCAGTTAATACGCCTTGGACTTCACTCTATCTTCAAGGTATCATGCGCTCGGATCCTGCGAGAGACACATCATAAATGTGGCCCTCAAATTTGGGAACCTCGACGGGCGGTTAGTAATTTGAAAAAGACCCCAGCCACAGCAGAGGCGCTGTCATCCATGGCAGGTAAGTCGGCAAAACAGAAGATAAGATCATCCAGCGGAACCTGGACAAACTGCATAAGCGGGGCGTCCTAACCGTCCGACCGGGTTTTGAAATCGCCAATCATCAGCTTACTGGAAAATCCGCCATCGTGGCCACGGTTCACACGAAGCAGAAGATCCTGCCAAAAACCGACATGCTCCCAATTCAATTTCTGGAATTCCGGTGGACGTTCGTGAAGCAAGGCCATTCCAGCGTTTGTGCGCGCGCAATTGGCCGGCGGCCGCTCTGAGCCAAGCGTTCGGGCGTCCTGAGGACAAAGAGCCATCTGGCCCTTCGAACGGCAAATTCCCAGCGGCAAGCTCCTTCAGAATCTGTGGTCGATGTCCCCGAAAGCACTGATGAAGTCCACAGCAAGTCAGCCGGGAATGCAGAACGCTACTGGCAACCCGCGCTAAAAAGAAGCAAATCAAGTATGTTCCCGCCAAAAACGCACCACTCCTTCCTGTCACAACGACTACCACCATCACCGCGATGGTAAGCCCTGATGCGGGTTCGTCACGCTTCAGAATTATCTCGCTGGTACCAAGAAGTCCCTGGTCGTCGGAATGTACGATTTCACGTCAGGTAGCCTTCTGAGGGATTTCAGAAGCGCACCTCGTTACCCGAAGACGCTACAGATGGTCTTGGACAATCCAGCATCTCCGAATCCGACAGCGAACCAATCCGATGCTCAAACCGTTGAGGCCCTGAGAACGTCCTTGAGGTCACCGCGCTAGCATCGCATGGGCTCTGGATCGTTCGGATAAGTTCGTCTCGGTGTGGATGTTTCCCTACGCTTATCACATTAAAGTCATTGTCCGCGATGGCAATTCGTTTTGGTTATCGCAGCGGCAATTTGAACAACAGCAACGAGCCGAATCCTGCCTCCCCTCCTTCACATGAAGACCGCGATTGGCATGTGATCATCGAAGACCCGCAGCTTGCAAAAACCTTCGCGGCATATCTTAATCAAGACTTCGCTTCCGCGTCCGCAAATCAGGACTCCTTACCAAGCGCGATCGCGGAAGCTCTTTCCGACGCGAACACACAACTCTCGCTCGATACCAATCCTCCGCTCCGCCGTCCCAATAGGCGTTTCGAAGAATGTGTGTTGCTGCAAAGACGTTTCGCAATATTCCCTGTAACCATAACTCCACTTCTGACGCCAGATACGTTACCCGATTCAATAACAGGGTCAATATCTGGCCAGCATAACGAAACTGATCTCAAATGCTAAGAAATCACTTTTCATCCAACTTCAGTACATCGAGGCCTCGAAGGGAACGGGAGACTACAATGCGCTGCTGCAGGCCATTGCAGACCGTGTGAAAGCAGGAGTGGATGTGCGGCTTATCGAAGATCAACAGAACGGCGAAAAGTGGGCGGAGAAGATGAAAGCGTCCGGCGTCGATCTTAGCGCAAACATTCGCCTGCAACCGAGCCCAAGTGTACACAACAAAGGATTTGTTATTGACTCGAATATGGTGGTGGTGAGTAGTCAAAACTTTTCGCCAGCAGGTGTGCAAACCAACCGCGACGCTGGCGTGATCATAGAAAGCACATTGATCGCCCAATACTTTGAGCCGGTCTTCCTTTCTGACTGGAACAAACTGAAGCCGTTCGCACCCAAAGAAGTCAAGTCTATTTCCGCCAAGACCGCCGAACGCTCCTCCACAAAATCCAAGAAGAGCCCGGCCCAACGCAAGACCTAAATAAGGAGACATCATGCCGACCAACGTTCCCGCACGTGAGGTTCCGTTTCCTAGTTCTTTTGCTCTTACGGAAGCCCCAGCCAGCAAAGCCGGCAAGGAGACTACCGAGCCCGAACTAGAGGTGGACCAGATTCAGGGAAACATTCTCGCTGGATTTAATAAGGATAACCAAACCTTGATCTTTCTCGAAATCCACGATCGTAAAAAGTTCAAGCTCTGGTTGCGCGCCATCACTCCATTCGTCGCGACAACGGAGGAAGTGCTTCAATTTAATCGGCTCTTCAAGCTAATCCGGTCGCGTCGGAAGGTGGAGTCACGTGCGGTTCTGTCCACATGGATGAACATCGCCTTTTCCTTCCAAGGCCTGAAGAAGCTGGACGATCAAGCTAGTAAGTTCCGGGATGAAGCATTCAAGGAAGGACTGGCGAAACGCTCGCGAAGTCTGAACGACCCTTCCGAAGGAGTCGGGTCCCAGAAAAAATGGCTGATTGGTGGCGAAGACAACGAAGCGGACCTTTTGTTGATCCTCGCTAGTGACTCCATTGAAGAGATGGCTCTGGCTGTTCGCCGGGTGGAAAGTTGGATTTATGAAGGCGCAGAGCTTAATGGTGAAGTAGTACCGAGCGGAGCAGCCGTTATTTTCAAGCAAAAAGGAGCTACCCTGCCGAGTCCATTGACCGGCCATGAGCATTTCGGTTTCCTGGATGGAGTATCGCAACCCGGGGTCCGTGGAACAGTGGGTGAGACCAAGGAACTCATTACCCCGAGGCAGAACCCCGCTGATCCCAACCAAGGTAAGCCTGGCCAGGACCGTTTGTGGCCGGGCGAATTTGTTCTCGGATACCCGGGCCAGAATCCCAAGGACCCCGACAAGAAGGGAGAGCTCAAGACCGAAGGCCCGTCGTGGAGTAAGAATGGATCATTCCTCGTGTTCCGGCGTCTACGTCAGGACGTCGGCGGTTTTCATGATTTCCTCAAGAGCGAGGGCGAGCGCCTGAAACTTGGACCGGAACTCTTTGGGGCGAAGTGCATCGGGCGCTGGGCCAGCGGTGCTCCGATTGAGCGAGCCGACCGAGAGGGACAATTTGAAGATGTCCCGCGATGATTGCGCCAACAATGCGTTTAACTTTCAGGAAGCCACGGTTCCGAAACCCGCCGAAACCTAGGCTCAGGGCAATGCGCGGATAATTTTCCCAAATCGCTCGCACAAAGGAGGCAAAGGCGGTCTGGTGTGCCCATTCTCAGGACACATCCGCAAGGCGTATCCGCAGGGACGACGAATCCCTCGATCCGAAGGAACAGCCTTTCCCCCCGAATGAGGCGGATACGGAGACGCACCGTCTGTCTGCGCCGTGGAATCCCGTTTGGCGATCCTTTCGATCCGACCGTCATTCCCGACGATGGCAATCGTGGACTCCTTTTCATTGCTTATCAAAGTTCCATTGAAGGTCAATTCGAATTCGTAACTAAGAACTGGATGAACAATCCGGACTTTAAAGATCTCGGTTCAGGCCACGATCCGATCCTCGGCCAATCCGAAAATAAAAACCGTGAACGTTTCTTTTCCATAAAGCTTGCCAACGGTGAGAAGCAGACGATCCGGCTGGAGAAGGACTGGGTGATTCCAACAGGGGGCGGTTACTTTTTCTCGCCTTCCATTCATGCACTAGAGGTGTTGAGCGGCGCCGGCGATTAGAAAATAATCAGCATCAGTATGGCTTGTGCACCGAACCGATACATGTGACGAAGAGAGGGGCGGTCTTGCCGGAGGAAACATGCCAGGTTACGCTCTCGACAAGCTGAAGTCGTGGATACATTCGAGCGCCCGAGTCCGCAAAAAGTCCGGCCCTCTTGAGTCGCGAGTACTGGCTCTGGCAACCCCGATCGAAGCGTTCGGGGGCTCCTTCTCGTCCCAAGGGCATGACCGCGCGGGACTTTGCGATTTATTTGTTGCAAGCAGGCGCCGAAATCGAGCACTCGCTACTGGTTCAATATTTGTATGCAGCATACTCTGTCGACGAACGCGCCGGTAACGATAAAGAAAATATTGGCCTGCTATGGAAAACGCAGATCCGGCTGGTCGCGCGGGAGGAAATGGCCCACCTCGTTACGGTCCAGAATCTTCTCCTCTCCCTGAAGACCGGCGAGGTTTATTTGAATAGGGGTTCCATAAATAAAAATGTAAAAAATCAACCACTGCCATTCCAACTAGAGCCGCTCAGCGAAAGATCTCTCGGGAAATACGTTTTGTTTGATAGCCCCGCCATAGCTTGCTGCCCGGCGAGACCCTCGAATTTGTAAGAGAGTATTGAGGACAGCTTGGGATCGGAATCCCGCGTGCTTAGCGTGGGCAGCATCTATGCCGCTCTCTATTGGCTGTTTCTCGACAAATGATAACCCTGCGACGATTGGCCATTTGCGCAGGGAAATATCGCCGAATTCATTCGCACATACAAGAGCGGATTTCACCTCAAGCGTTCTGATTTTACAGACATTGATACCTATCGACAGCGAGCGGCTGAATCCGAAGAGTGGGGAGTGTATGAGGAAGAGACTCACGTACACAGCGCGTCTCCGCGCGACGCGGCCCTCGGCAGTTTGCGCTGGATTATGGCGCAGGGAGAAGGTCCTAATGTTATTGAAGAATCTCACTTCTTTGTTTCGTTGGAATGTAGAAGAAGTTCTGAGAACGGGAGAGGGGGCTCCCGTCCTACCCGTGCCCACCAACCCGCACATTAACAACACGGGGCCTGGCACAGGTATCCGAAATAAAGTCACCAAGTCTGGGCGCACCTCGGGGATGCGCGTCATCAGCTTCTCGTTCTAAATATCTATGAATCTCTGAACTCGACGCGCGCGACGGAAAATAGCCAAAGAAATCTGCTTGCAAAGTGGGCATTATGCGAAATGGAGTTGGTGAAGAAAATCGGTCAAATTCTTCCGCGAATGTTTCTCGTGAGGAGTCCCAATAAGTGCGCTGGTTTGGTGTTTAAGGAAGTTGCGCTGCCGCGGACGCAGCCCGGCCGTGTTTTCTGCCGTAGGCTGTTGCTTAACAATTCCGACGCTTGGATTTCTGAACTCTCCAAGTTGTTCAAACGCCAAGACGCAGTACCAAAACCAAAGAACGCCAAGCCAAACATGCCGGATCACACTGACGATACAACAACGGCGGGTATGGAGGAAAGCCTGCTCGATGCAGTTGCTCGCCAAAATGACGAGATGCGCGAAGCCCTGAGACAACTCGAAGGTCGGTAGACGGAAGGCCCAATTGGAAACTTCAAAAGTTGATCGGATCCGAACAGCTCGCATACATCCTGCCATCGGTATAGCCCGCCTTGGCAATAGCGAAGACGAAGGCTTCATCGGACCGGAAGTTCCCGGCGTGTATCAATTTCCGGAACACGGGTATCGGGATTCGAAAGCCAGATTGAGGCGACAGGGAGCCCGATTCCGAGTTTTTGGTTACGACGAGAAAGATCGCCCCGTCGGAGAAATTCTGGAGAAAGATGCTGTAATCGAGTGGCGCGTTCATTTGAAGAACACCAAGGCAGTGGGCCGGAAATTTAATGGGTTACTGCATCCAGACGAAAGTCAGCGTAACAGTGAGTGGCTGAAGGCCGGTCACGATGAGAAAGGTCTGATTCTCGATCCCGGTCTTCACGAAGTTTCCAAAAGGGACACGAAATGTCAGCTACTCTGCCAAGAGTTCATGGGTGACATCTTCGAGCCTGTCCTAGAGTTGGGTACGTTGTTATATGAAAAGGATACCGGAAGGTTGGTCATCCTCGGTGGCCATGGTCGAGCGGGTACGCCTGACGAGGTTGCATTCCCCCTTAAAAGAGGTGATTTCGCGAATCATGACGGCTGGTTCGACGACACTTCGGACGGTGTGGTGACTGCCGACGTAACTCTTGGTAATGGCAGGAATATTTACGTCAAACCCGCCTGGGTTGTGGTTGCGCCACCCAAGTTTGCGCCGGAGCTGCAAACCGTGGTCACCCTCTACGACACGCTATATCAAGTGGCCATCGACCGGGGGCTGATCGCCAATCCCTTTTCTGACTCAAGATTTTTGCCATCGTTCAGCCGGGATGTTTATCCCATTCTTCGCCGCGCACACGAAATGCGGTGGGTCTTTGCTAAAAGCAATATTGGACACACATTCTCGATCGGGCCTGGAAGCCCTGAAGAACGCGAACACCTTTTTCGGCAGTTCCGGGTTCCTTCAGGTCATCCCAAACAACCTGGTTCGGGAACGGGACAAATGCCATACGTTTGGTCCGATCTGTACACGGACTTCGCGGTAAACGGGACCGTCACGCTCCATCAATATCGACTCTTGGAATCGTGGGCAGCCGGGAATTTTACCGATGATTGGGATGGAAAGCCGCCTGCCCTATCCTTCGACGTAACTCCGTCAGGCCTCGACCGCGCCGCTCTCGAAGCGTGCGTGGGAGCAGCATTCTTTCCGGGTATAGAAGTGAGTTGGAAGATTCGCGATGTTTTTCGTTATGTCGAGCCGTTCCGGTTGGATCCGGAGTCTCTTTTCCCCCGGAGACATCTCGCAACAGATGTCGCTCCCCTGGCAGACCGACTTCGTGGATTGCGCGTACGAAGATCCTTATGTATGGTGGCCAGCGCAGCGACCGATTGACGTTCGCCGGACCGGAGAAACTGATTATTCCGTTTGGGCCCGCCGCTTTCCGTCGGGAAAGGGAGAAATGGGCGCAAAGGCTATGGTCGAGGATTTCTACAGGCTGGGTCATATATTGCGTTCCGCCAACGGATTTTTTGAAACCGGACGCGTTGAAGACGATCCAGAGTTGCAGTTCAATCAAAACAACTTTCTAAAACCTCGCGGACACCGTTAATCAAGAAAGAGTTGACCATGCAGGCTTGCGCGATGGATGTGGCGGTGGTAGGCGGCGGGCCAGCTGGGGCGGTTACGGCCATGTTATTGGCCCGCGCCGGACACACGGTTGTGGTCCTCGATCGTCCTACCGGAAATCGCCCATCGGTAGGAGAGACACTGCCGCCCGTCGCAAACGCGCTCCTTGAACGCGTAGGCCTTGCAAATCGTTTTTCAAAGCAGCATCACTTGCCCGCGGAAGGTATCGTGTCGATTTGGAGGGGTTCTGCCCCACACGCGAACGACTTCTTCGTCTCCGCTCAGGGACTTGGCTGGAATTTGAATCGAGCCCTATTTGACGCTATGGTTGTGGACGAGGCGGAAAAAGCGGGTGCGGAGATATGCCGGAACGGTTCTCTCGTCTCCTGCCAGAGGATTGAAAACAGTGGATGGAATCTTCGAATCCGGCAGGGAAAAAGGAACGTTCAGTTGCTGGCGAGGTATTTAGTAGACGCGAGCGGGCGAACTGGCACCAACGCGACCTCATTCTTATCGCGACGGGTTCTTACGGACCGTCTGATTGGTGTTGCGAGATTCTATGCCTGCGAGACGCGATCTCGATACATGTTCATCGAGGCTGTGGACGAAGGCTGGTTTTACTCGCTGGACATAGCTGATGGCTATCTCGTGATCTATTTTAGTGACGCCGATATCTATTCGTTCGGTCGTAAGACGAAGGGAGACTACTGGAAACATCAGATTCAAAAAACAACCCACACAGAAGAGAGGCTCCGCTGTGCGGTGCCGCTTGGAAAGGGTAGGATCGTCACTGCGGCGACTAGCAGACGAGCCCATGTCACCGGGCCAGGCTGGATCTCCATCGGTGATGCTGCGACGAGCTTTGATCCTCTCTCCTCTCTCGGGATATACAAGGCTATCGACTCGGGAATCCGAGCGTGCGATTTTGTGGTCGGAGCACTGCGCCAGAATACCGCTTGCAAGGGATATACAGATTGGTCCAACCAAATCTTTGATACCTATATGATTCGGCGCGCCGAAGTCTACAGGGAACAGAGGCGCTGGATAGGGTCCGAGTTTTGGAAACGTCGAAGAGGTTTCTGATTCAGTAGCGACTAGCTGGATCATGGCAAGAACAAATCGTGTATGCTTTTTGGCAAGTTTCAAGGATGCATGACTATACCCGAGTATTCGTACCCTGAGGTAGCCTTAGCGATTTAGACCGGGGCCGCATTGATTCAGGGAGTCTCCTGTGTGATGAATTCTTTGTCTGGAGCGCATTGTGACCGACCCTACCGAAACCAACATCCCTGCTGAGAATCATCCCGGCGCCGAGTGGGTCCTTAAAGATATTGATCGGTCGATCGACTACCGCAAAAAGTACTATGAATATTCGGTCACGATTGCAACTGCATTGCTGGCCTTCAGCATTTCATTTCCACCCACTTTGACTGCCGTCCAGTACGTAATCCTTGTCAAGGTCGCCTGGGTAGCTCTCGGAATTTCTATTCTCTGTGGTGTAACGGTTCATTTTGCATGGTCGAAGTTCTACATCTCTTTCAGAGATTTCGACAATCGGAAGCGTCGCGATGATGGGGAGCTGAACCGTAAGAAATGGACCTTTCTCCGCCGGACAATGGAGTTCTTCCAATTCCTTTGCCTACTGATTGGGGTGATGGGAATGTCCATCTTTGCCGGCGTAAATTATCAGTATCTAGCGCTACATAGTAACGAGGGGAATCCTCCGGCTAAAGTAGTTCTTCCTCAACACTAGGAGTGTCAACGATGCCTGGCCCCAGGAATTGGCTGGATAGGAGAAAGGCAATGCTGTCCAAAATCGACGACAGCAACGTGAAGTCCTATCGTAGTGCGGATGCGGAACTCGTCAGCAGTGCGATGGCCGGCTTCGGCCCGGACTCGAACACGAACACGAAGAAAGTGCCTCAATCCGGCATGCGGGTTGTTTGTAACATCTCGTCTGCTCACATTGCGGCAGTTCTGACCGCCGAGTTACGCGGAGATCCGAAACCCTATAAAAATCGGTATGATCTTGCATCCCCGAGCAAGGATCCTCAAACCCTCGGCGCTATCGTACCCACGCCGCTGAGTCTAAGAGAAAAGATTGACAGCGTGATCGCAAGCCTGGCCTCCACCAACGATGGAAGGGAGTTCTACTATGCTGCCATCGAATTGAATGGTACCGGAATTCGGTATTTTGGCGACCTTTGTATGGTGCTGAAACCCGAAGAGACAGATGCGAAGACTCTCGTACTGTTTAAGAACTCATACGACCTCTCTCGCAGTCCTATGCGCGAAGAGATATTCGTGAACGGTTCGATAGATATGGGCATGGCGATTGAAAAGGCAAAGGAATTGCAAGGTTTCTGGCCCGACGACGTAATCGAGATGGCGGCATGCAAAATACTCGATGGCGCGAACCCAACCGAACGCAGGATAACTACAGGGACAGTCTCTGCAGGCGTACTGTTCGATGAAGATTACCTGGAAGTAATTCGCCTGAAGTCCTTCGGGGCTTCGAGTCTTGAGGAGATACGGGTTTCGTCGGAGGATGTCGCGGTCGAAGGACGGATTGCCGACCGGGTTCGTTGTGGTCCAGTTCCCTCATATGCAGAACTTCAATGGCGTCATCGGCGACGCGGAGCGGAGAGGATCAGTGCTCAAATGAGCGTTCCGACGCGAGTTGTTGCGACCGCTGGGAGAACACGCTGATGGCGCTCTGGTACATCGACGCTCTCGATGCGCGGGCTGGAATGGGCCTCGCGACATATCGCGATGCGGATCTTCATGACAGCACCATCGATTTGGGAAAACCCGCTGTATTCATCAGCCCACCGTTCTTCCAGGGAGAATCAGTTGCGAGCCGTGCGATCGGCTTCGCGGCGACTCGAGCATCATTTCAACTTGGGTTATTTTTACAAAATGCGGAGGTATCCTTTGCGACCCTTCAAGGCCTTTGTGAATTTATACGGCGGGTTTATATCTCCTCTGGTGGAGGCGATACCGATAGCGGAGTCAGTCCCGCGCCGGTTGTGCCGAATCCGGAATCCGGTGGCAGTGAATTCCCATCCCTAAAGGAGGGCGAAAACTCAATCGCTCGCGGAATTCTGAGCTTTGTTAGCTCCCTGAGTAAGAATATTGCGTCGATTTCCCAAACTAAATACTCGAGGTCGGAGCCGCCGCAATTTAATCGCCGAGAGGGCAGTCATAGATTGTCTCTCTTGAAAACTGTTGGTTCACTCACTGACGTTGATGCTTTGCTCGCCTATGGGAGTACCGTCCTTGTCGAAGAGATGATGCTGCGCTTCCCGAACCGTGAAGCCGATCGCGGGACTTGGATGAAATCGATGATGAAATTGGGGCAGGTGCTGAGTCGAATAGGATTGGTAGATTCGCTCTTCCACAGCCCCGATTTTGATCGACTATCGCAGACGGCTTACAAGATCGATAAGCGCTCGAGGCTATTCAATGGTCATGTTCGCGAGTTTGACGCCGTGCTGCCGGTGATGCTAGGACTTGGCCCACTTGGACCTTGGCATCCGGGGTTTGGTCCGCCGTTTTGGGGCGGATGGCATGCCGGTCCGGGTGCAGGTGAGCCATTGGATGATCTTTCATCGTTCCCGATACCATCCGTCGCAGCCAAGCATGTCGGTTTAAATCCGTCAAGCGCGAGCGCGCGCGATCTCCTCAGCCTGTTCCTCGCGGATCCCACAGTGATTGAGCGAGAACAAGCCTCGGAGCCGGAGGCTACCATGATCGTAGGGTTTGTTCTTCTGTCTAGCATGCTGATTGTGTCGGACGGGCAGACTTCACTGGCTCCGATTGACGGAACTCGTATCGGTGGTGTTCTTCGCCAGGATCTTGTAAGGGACGCAATTGTCTGGATGGATTCTCAGATGCCCGGCTACTTATTCCACATGGAGATCGAAAAATATATTCGAGGCGCGTCGCGGTTGCGTTATGGAGCCCGGCCGGATGAAAGCAAGCCGACTCAAGCGACCCGATAAGATCCTGCCGAGCGCCGTCAGCACCATTTGTAATGTTTCCGTGTCCTCGGTCCAGACAAGTGCTTTGTGTCCGACTGCTGCTAACAAGGCAATGCGCACACCGACAATGCGTTCGGGGTGGCGTTAGGATTGATCCTCACAAACGCAACTTGCGTACATGCGAACAGTGGCGCGGGCGGAGGGACGTGAACTCTGCGGATTTTCATACCGTCTGCGGCTTTCGCCGCCCGAACGTGACACCCTAGGGGGCTCACGACAGGTTTGCAGTCTGGACTATCCTCCCACCCTCCTCCGGAAGCTCCGGAGCTTAGGCGCTGCCCGTCTAGTCTCTACACTTTCCCGGCTCGTATCTCTCCGGGCTTCGCTTGGGATTGCCGTTTAAGGTTTCCCCGAATTTGAGCAGTTCTGCATCGCCGGTTTTCCAGACGAGCACTCAAGTTTTCCTTAAGTCCGCTGCGTATGCCATTCCGCCACGCCCGCGCAGCTGCTCTGACTGCATTTCTATCATAGGGCAGATTCGTCGCGATTTATACTCCACCTGACTTACAGATTTTCGCGAAATCGCTCGCATAGAACGAGGGACGAAGATGGCGGAACAACACACGATCCTTGGCGGAAAAGTTTGCATCTACAAACGGCCGAACAGCAGCCGATGGCAATGCTCAAGTTTCTTCGCGGGCAAGAATCGTCGTACCAGCACGAAGGAAGAGAGCCTCGCCAAAGCCAAGGATGTCGCCGAGGACTGGTATCTACAGCTTCGGGGAAAACTTCTCACTGGAGAACTCAAAGCCGAAAAGACCTTTCGCGAGGTGTCTGAACAATTTTTACGCGAATGCGAGATCATGACGCGTGGAGAACGTAGCAAGGAATACGTGAAGGGCCAGCATTTGCGGTCGAGCGTTCACTTGGTGCCCTTCTTCGGAAACATGGACATCTCGAAGATCACCACGGGAAAAATCGTCGATTATCGAGTTCACAGACACCAACAAGCAATTGCGAAACGCGGCAAGCCGCCGGCACACAGCACCATGCACCACGAAATCGTGACGCTGCGCCAGACCTTGAAGACCGCGCTGTGCCACGGATGGCTCGACCGGCTTCCAGATTTCTCTGAGCCGTACCGGCGATCATCGAAAGTCTCCTACCGGGCATGGTTTTCGCCAGAAGAATACGAGAAACTCTGTGAAGCGACTCGAAAGCGCGCACTAGAGCCGAAGAAAAAGGGCTTCAAATGGCAAGCGGAGCAACTGCATGACTATGTCCTCTTCGCGGGCAATACCGGACTGCGGCCTGATGAGGCACGGCGCCTTGAGTTCCGCGATGTCGAGATCGTTGACGACGAGCCTTCGGGCGAGACGATTCTTGAGATTGAAGTGCGCGGAAAACGGGGATTCGGATATTGCAAGAGTTTGCCCGATGCAGTGAGTCCATTTGAGCGACTTAGAAGCAGGCTCCGTCCGAGGCGCGTTGAGGGCGTGCGTGCGCCCAGCCGAAGTGTCCGACAATTCTGATGTCCTCGGGAAGGAATGGCGCACGCCCGAACCGACCGACCTCATTTTTCCCAAATGGCAGAGCGAGCTCTTCAAGACCATTACTGAGGAGGAGAATCTTCGGTTCGACAGAGACGGCCGACCACGTACGGCGTACAGCCTACGGCACACGTATATCAGCATGCGGTTGATGGAGGGAGCCAACATCTATCAAATCGCTAAGAACTGTCGTACGAGTGTCGGAATGATCGAGAAATATTACGGGGTGCATGTCAAAAACTCGCTCAACGCCGCTGCCATCAATGTGGTTCGCTCGGGTAAAGACGAGATGGCGGAAGAATTCGAATACTTGATGGAAGAAGAATGAGCATCACGCGATAGCTATCGGCCGCTCTTCGGAAATCAGGCTTGCCTCGCGTCCTGGTATCGGCAGACACCCAGTATATTAGGTTATTTAGTTGTAATCAGCATAAAAACCTTATATATTAGGTCCATGTTGCCACTGTCCGAACTAGGCGAGCAGATCGCCACCAAGCGCAAAACGCTTGGCCTGACGCAGCCCACGCTTGCAAAAAAAGCCAGGGTCGGACTCTCCACGCTCGACGCCCTGGAGAACGGACGGCTGGGCGAACTTGGATATTCCAAGATCACCAATATTCTCACGGCGCTGGGGCTGGAGCTGAAGCTGCAGGAAGCAAGCGCGGGCCGGCCGACGCTTGAACAACTCATGGAAGAGGGACGGAATGATCAAGGTCTGGACCGACGCCGCTGAGGCGGGACTACTCGATCGTCACGGCGAGCGCGGCAGCACGTTTGCTTACCTGCCCGGTGCTCCGCCTACGCGCGCGGTCTCGGTGACGATGCCGTTGAGGCTTGAGTCATGGAGCGTGCCCTTTGGCCTACTTCCGGTTTTCGAGATGAACCTGCCCGAAGGCGCACTGCGGGAGCGGCTCCGCCTTGCCTTTGCGAAAGCCACCGGCACCTTCGACGAATTCGACCTGCTGTCCATTGTCGGTCGCTCGCAGATCGGACGCATCCGCTATACCGGCGACAAGGAACACCTGCACGAGGACGTGCCCTTCCAGTCAGTGGACGAGATTCTCGAACGCAGGCGCGGCGGCGACCTCTTCCGCTACCTACTGGAGAAATTCGCGTCCTTCTCCGGGATTAGCGGCGTGCAGCCCAAAATCCTCGTGCGCGACGAAAAGGCTTTCGCCGAGATGGAGCATACGGGACACCGCCTCTCACAAAGCTACAAAGGCGCGACCCACATTGTGAAGCTGTGGGAGCCCAACGAATATCCGCAACTGGCAGCCAACGAGTATTTTTGCCTCACCGTGGCGCGCAAATACGGACTCGACGTGCCCCCTTACCGCCTGGCCGAGGACGGCATGGCGCTGGTCATTGACCGTTTCGACCTGCGCCTGGACGGGACCTATCGCGGAGTTGAGGATTTCTGCGTGCTGAACGGCCGCAGGACCGACGAGAAATATCGCGGCAGCTATGAGACCTCGGTCATGAAGCGATTCGGGCAGTTTGCAAACTCGACGCATGTGGGCGAGGACATGGAAAAGCTGTTCGCCCTGATTGCCATGAATTGCGCGCTTCGCAATGGCGACGCTCATCTCAAGAACTTTGGAATTGTTTACGACGACGTTCAGGGCGAAGCGAGACTCGCACCTGTCTATGATCTTGTGACCACCTCCGTCTATCTGCCGAAGGACAGCATGGCGCTGACCCTTAACGGCACGACGAAATGGGCGAGCGCGAAGGAATTGCAGCGACTCGGCGAGACGCGGATGGGAGGCACGCCTGCCCGCGTCCGGCAGATACTCGAACGCATAGAAGCTGCGATTGCGGACACCTCAAAGGAACTGCACGCCTACATTAAAGCGCACGCGGAATTCATTGAGATAGGCAATCGCATGCTCCAGCAATGGGAGCAAGGTGTCGCGCTTTCGCTTAAGGCGGCCTGAGCAAACCGTCCGCTCTTCAAAACCTCGCGCTCATCGCAAGTAGATATCTGAAGGTTAGAGAAGGACAATTCCCCCGCGATATGGGTTGTAAAACAGTTTGGCCAGTCCCTTCCGGCGACAGCTAAGGCTGAACAGCAACCCCATTCGCCGCAGGTGCCCCTGCAACCTTAGTTTGATGTGCTTCTATTGCACCGTTAATACGGTCGAGAAGCCCTGCGAATCCTGTGAAGTCAACCTTGGCGGCATTTTCTCGAATGTATTGCGATAGGATGTGTTTTCCAAAGTGAGCCGCTGAGTCAGTCTTGCTATTGGCACTAAAAGTCTTGCCGCCGAGATTGAGGTTCCTAATTTCGTCAGCGAAACAGTCTTCTATCGTTGACTTCGCGGCTCCTGCTTTCAGCGGCGTCAACACAGCATACAAATTCCCCGCCACATGTACATAAGGGTCAGATTTCAAAGCCTTTTTCTTGGTAAGCGTTCTGATCGCGTTATAGATCTCTTCTCCGCCTTTATCGTTGTCGACGACAACGACGACTGCGCACTCCATGGCAGTAGCTTTGAATTTCCCAATCTCGACAAGATATTGCTTAATAAATCCCTCAAGGAACGAGGCGCCGCCGTCGAGCTGTAACACGCGACCCGTGCTTGTCTTGACGGTCTTAAGAATTCGAATGTTAAGTGTGATCTTCTTATTCTGATCTACCGTAGCAAGCTTTGGGTAGAATGACGCGAGGCTCCTGATGGCGTGGAGGAGGTATACATTGTCGGTCTTTCCCTCGCACACGATAACAGGCCTCTTCGCTGCATAAAAATCCTTGAACATCAAGAATCGGCGGTACAGTTTTTCCTTCGATCTCAATGCTGACTTTGCTTCCTGAGGATTTATCTTCAACTCTCTCTCGAAATTATGACAATCCACCTGGTCGATGAAGCCCAGAATCCCATGCAATTCTTCCAGCGTTCCTTCAACAGCTGTGGAGATAATGACACCTTTGGCATCACGGGTTGTTGTAACGTGATGGAAAGTGCCCGTCTTGAACAGCTCATGCGCCAACGAGCGGGTCTTTCGCCGGTATTCGCTGCGTACATTTACCTTTCGGTTAACCACCAGACCGGTAACCGCCTGCCGTGATCCGCGGTATTGCATACGGGTCTTCTTAGGGTTGATTGTGAAGCCGGTGTGCGTGACGATGTTCTGTAACCCGTTACCGATCTCCCAGATATGCGCCTGCCCGGCCGCTCTTCTTGCAATCCCCACCGGGAAATCAGGCTTGCCTGTCGAAAAGGTGATGTCATCGGCATACCGCGAATAGGTGCAACCGTTGTTCGAAGCTAGCTTGCACAAATGAATGTCAAGCACGTGACCGATGAGGTTGGAAATGACGGAGAGCAAGGACTGCCTTGCGGAAGAACGTTTTCATGACACGCTATTTGCGCGAGTATCGTCGCGACGTTCGCGATGAAGCATGAAGTTGGCGTCTTTGATGAAAAAACCCCGGACGCGACCGAAATTGATGGTTCCGAAGAAGTCATTGAGGTCGATGTTGAAGACATATCGCCTTTTCTTATGCTTGACCGCATTGGTGATAATCGAACGGTCCCGCTTGAAACCGTGCGCCAGCTGATCTTTCAGATTTCTTGCCTTTATTGATTTCCTCGACACAATTCTGCAGCAGCTCCGAAAGGTTATGCTGAAGCACTTTAAGGTCGGGCGCCGGAGCATTTATCGTACGCAGCGTGCCATCGCGCTTGGGCATATTGAAGGAACTGTATCTCGTGGGCAAAGGTTTCTTATACAGAATGTAGGCGAGCGTCTTTGGCTTGAAAGTGAAGGAGTGGCGCAACTTGGTAGATGGACATGCCGCCCTGAGTGCCTGAAGTTGCGACATATCGCGTTTAAAAAAATGCCTACAGTCACTCTTACGCGAATGCGATAGTGCGATGGCAATCGAGTAGCGTCGAGCGATGTGCCAGCAAACCGAGCAACATTGTTGTCACGTGCCGCGATGACGCGGCAAAAGATCTGACTGTAGGCGCGAAAAGTTTAGCATACCGGACACCACATGGAGTCCGCCTTGCGCCCGATATGTTTCAGGGTTCCTAGCTCGAAAAAGTGTTCCCGTGCTATTTTCACAATCTATTGGAATCGAAAATAGCGAGATTAGCCGTTTGCACGAGCGAATGCATGGCGAGTGGTTTTGACCCAACCCCCGAAAACTGGACCATCTAAAATGTGAGTTCTCCCAAACCCAGGAGAGGAGAACCGCAATGAAGGGCACGCGACACAGTGAAGAACAGATCATCGCCATCCTGAAGCAAGGCGAAGCAGGAGTGGCGACGGCGGAGTTATGCCGGCAGCACGGGATCAGCGAACAGACTTACTACCGCTGGAAGGCGAAGTACGGCGGCATAGATAGCAGCGAGGCGAAACGGCTGAAGCAACTGGAAGACGAGAACCGCAAGCTGAAGCATGTAGTGGCGGATCTGACGCTGGATAACCGGGCGTTGAAGGACGTGCTCTCAAAAAACTGGTAGCGCCTGCGGGACTTCGGGCCGCCGTGAGCTATGTGGAAGTGGAATACGAGATGAGCGAACGGCACGCCTGCAGGCTGCTGGGATTGGGACGGTCGACGCATCGCTATCGAGCACGGAGAAACGAGCGGGATGCGGCGCTGCGAGCGCGGCTGAAGGAACTGTCTGCCAAACGAATGCGGTTCGGATATCGCAGACTGACGGCAATGTTGGTGCGGGAAGGGGTCGCGGCCAACCACAAGCGAGTGTATCGGCTGTATCGCGAGGAAGGATTGGCGATGAGGATTCGGCAGCGGCGGCGGATTCGCTGGACGGGTGCGGTGAGTGGCCCAGTGGCGACCAGGGCAAATCAACGCTGGTCGATCGATTTCGTCAGTGATTGTGTAAGCACGGGAAGAGTGATTCGCATGTTGACGGTGGTAGATGATTGCACGCGAGAGTGCCCGGCGATTGAAGTCGATACCTCGCTGGGTGGACTGCGGGTGCGACGGGTGCTGGATCGCATCGCCAGCGAACGCGGGGTGCCGGAAGCGATCGTGCTGGACAACGGGCCGGAGTTTCGCGGGCGAGCGCTGGCAGCGTGGAGCGAAGAACGCGGAGTGCGGCTGGAATTCATTCAACCGGGCAAACCGGCACAGAACGCTTTTGCCGAGAGCTTCAACGGGCGATTGCGAGATGAATGCTTGAATGCCAACTGGTTCACGAGCTTGAGCGATGCGCGGAGAAAGATCGAAGACTGGCGGCAAGATTACAACCAACAACGTCCACATAGTTCGTTGAACTACTTGCCACCAGCAGAGTTTGCGCGTCAGCAGTTGGAGATGCGGGCATGAGGAAGGCTAGTACAAGGCTGCCAGAGCAGGGGACTCAAGCGCCGTCCCCTGCTCCGGACCTCATCCCCGCTAAAACCGAAAATCAACCGAGGACTTACACAGCGATTGGAACAGTGAACGGGGGCACATCAGTTTGGCGACACTTAGCGGCGGCGAGGAAAGATCTGCTGACAGGTGCACTGCGTCAAGTTGCGAATGCATAGGCGGACGGGAAAAGCAAAAGGCCTTGGCTCCCCCGCCGGAAGCGCGTGCCGCTTTGCCTGGATCGATATTGGGGAGCCTCGACGACGAACCTGCCGACGAAGGTGTCGAAGCCGCCCGGAATGAAGAAATCAAACGCAGGATCGAGGAGATCGACTCTGCCAAAGTCCAGATGATTCCTTACGAAGAAGTGCGCCGCCGCTTGGATGCCCTGTTGTCAGACGCCAGCAAGTAAGCTGTGCCGCTCCATCCGCCATTCTGACTCAGTTTTCTTATCTATCCCCGAATTTTCAAATGTAAGATAGTCCCACCGTGCCACACCGCGAACTACGAAATCTGATCATCCGGTATGTCTTTGCTGTCGCTAAGTATTGGTATGCCATCATCGCTGGCATCGCCTTGGGCTGGGTAGACGTATTTGAGAGGACTCTCGGTACATGGTGGCTATTCCCAGTGTGGGTGCGCGTAACTTCGACAATGTTGGGATTGGTGGTCGCCCAGTTTCTTGCGTACCGTGATCTTGAGGTCGAACGAGCGGGAAAAGTCAGAGACCTTGAGACAGCTCTCGAAACGGCAAGCACGGGAGACGTCCCTCAGGTGATCTTGGATTACGCGCCCTTCGTCACTGATGAGCCGAGGAAGAGAGAAGGAAGCTGGATTGTCCGAAACACAGGACCGAAAGCAGCCGTGAATGTGCTTGTCGAAGCCTTTACGGTTGGCAAACATCGTGTCACATGTGACCCTGTGAACCGCCTGCTGCCCTCCGATACGGCGAAACTGACGTGCGAGGTGCGCTCGGGGGACGATATCAGAAAACCCTGCCTTATATGGCTGGAACGCCTATTCGAGGTCGAACTTGGAGATAAAACTATAGATCAACGGACTCCAATACCTCTGACCATACGATACGGAGATCTGTCAGGGCGCAAATACTTGGTCGAATACTCCCTTACATATCGGATTGGAATTAATGAGGTGCTGGCTGAATTCAGAAAGATCGATGTTGTAGGTTAGGGCCGGGTGAAACCAGGCGGGTGGCCCGCCCTTAGTCGATTGCTTGCACAAACAGATCGAGGGCCCTGGGTTTCGAGCGTCACTGGACTTAGGCAGCAAGAGCTAAGATCGTCTGCGGTCCGCGCCATTTTTACAATCTCCGATAATCGAAAATAGCGAAACTAGTCATTTGCGGCGGGGTGCGGGGCCGCACCTCCAGGCGGGCCAGACCAGCCCTCTCTCGACACAATAAGATAACAATGGTACAACGTAATAGGATAATAACAGTACAGCGCAATCGTATAAATACGGCGCAACGCAATCGGATAATGGAAACACGAAGCCTGAAGGAAATCGGCCATGGCCAGACCCCCTGAAAAACTCGCGCAGTCCCTCGAAATCCTGCGGAAACTCCAGACCGCGGAAGGGGCTGGGGCGATCCGGGCGCGCGACCTGTCACGCACGCACCGGGAGCGCCTCCAGCGCAACGGCTTCCTGCAGGAAGTCATCAAGGGCTGGTATATCCCGAGCCGCCCGGACGAAGTAAAGGGCGATAGTACGGCCTGGTACGCATCGTTCTGGCGTTTCTGCGCCGCGTATCTGGAAGCGCGTTTCGGCGCGCGCTGGTGCCTTTCGCCGGAACAATCGCTCTCACTCCATGCCGGCAACTGGACCGTGCCCGGCCAGCTCGCGGCGCGGTCGCCGCGCGCGGGCAACAAGGTCACCAAACTCCCGCATGGCACGTCCCTGCTGGAGCTTCGCATCGCGCTGCCGGGTGTGGCGGACCGGAAGGAAGGGCAGGGCCTGCGGCTGTTCTCGGTGGAATCAGCATTGATCGCGTGTTCCCCCAACTATTTTTCGAACAACACGACGGATGTCCGCGCGGTGTTGCCGATGATACGGGACGCCTCCGGCCTTCTCCGCCGCCTCCTTGAGGGCGGTCACACGGTGATCGCCGGACGCTTGGCCGGAGCCTTCCGCAACGTCGGCCGCGACCGCATCGCAGACGATATCGTGAAAGCGATGACGGCAGCCGGTTATGCCGTGCGGGAGAACGATCCCTTCACGGACAAGCCGTCCCTGGTCATCGGGGCCCGCGAAACATCTCCTTACGTAAACAGGCTGCGGTTGCTCTGGCAGAAAATGCGAGAGCCGGTCATCGAACGCTTCCCGAAAGCGCCGGGCCCGCCGCGCAATAGCGAGGCGTACCTCAAGCGTGTCAATGATGCCTATGTCACCGACGCCTATCATTCGCTGTCGATCGAGGGTTACCGGGTCACGCCAGACTCTTATCGAACGCGTCCGCGGGGGGCGGTGGAACCCGGAAGCCGACGAGGGCGACCGCGATCAGCGGAACGCCATGGCGGCGCGGGGCTACTGGCAGGCGTTTCAGGCCGTGCAGAAAAGCCTTGGCAAAATTCTGAAGGGGGAAAATCCGGGAGAGGTCGCGGACGCGGACCACGGCACGTGGTATCGAGAGCTGTTCGCGCCGAGCGTCACCGTCGGCCTGCTGAAGCCCGCCGATCTCGCGGGCTATCGCAACGGCCAGGTCTATATCCGCAAGTCAATGCATGTGCCGCTGAACCGGGACGCGGTGAGGGACACCATGCCGGCGTTCTTCGACCTTCTGCGGGAAGAGCCGCACCCGGCCGTCCGCGTGGTGCTCGGGCACTTCATCTTCGTCTACATCCATCCTTATATGGATGGCAACGGCCGCGTCGGGCGCTTCCTAATGAACACGATGATGGCGTCGGGCGGATACCCGTGGACGGTCATTCCGGTAACCGACCGCAACGCCTACGTGAACGCTCTCGAAAAAGCGAGTGTCGGCGAAGATATCGCGCCCTTCGCGGACTTCCTTGCCGGGCTGGTGAAAAAACGACTTGCGGGCGAGCCCTTGCCGGCGGTGCCGAAAGCTTCGCTCGTAGACGAACGCTAAAACAATTCTCGATCTGCAAGGAGTTGCTCCTGGCGCTGGCGCGGCGGATTTCAAAAGCTTCAAGGCTCACGGTTCGATTGTTCACTGTCCTTTAACTGTCCAATAAGGATTCCTTAACGCTACTTACAAGGTTTTTCGAGGGCCACCCGCGTCTTGTAAGTTGTTGAAACTACTAGTATTTGTGGGCTCATAACCCAAAGGTCGGTGGTTCAAATCCACCCCCCGCAACCAACCTTCCGGAAAGTCGCACGTTTCTCCTTCCATAATTACTCCTTTCAACAGACAAAACGCTCTTTCCGCGTCGGCCGGGATCATCCTGATGTCAACCTTCGTTTTCCACGCGTCGCCAAACGACTGTCGAACTGTTACTATTCATATCGTTTAATTTCGATTGTCAGCGCAAAATCTAGAATTCGACGAGTTTTGAAAATACAAACTTGCGGCTTCCCCTCTACAGGAGATCTCTCATGGGAATGGATAAGGAATCGAAGGAAATCTCCCGACGAAGTTTCCTAAAGCGCACCGCGATCGGTGGCGCGGGACTTGTGGTTGCGACCGAAATTTTAAAATCTGATTCCCTCGCCGGCACACGGAATAGTACGAAGTCGACGATGATCGGCGTCCCCTTCGAAGCACGGGAGCGGGTGGGGTTAGGAATCATCGGGGTCGGGGGACGGGGCACCAGTTTGCTGGGGGACTTGCTCGCCGTAGAAAACATCGAGGTCAAGGCCATCTGCGATCTCGTGCCGGCAAAGGTTGCACACGCGCAAAAGATGGTAACGGACGCAGGACAACCGGAGCCCAAGGGCTTCGGCAAAGATGAAACGGATTTCAAAAATCTGACCCAGCTCGATCTCGACATCGTCTACATCGCGACGCCCTGGAACTGGCACGTTCCGATGGCGCTCGATGCCATGAAGAATGGCAAGCATACCGCCGTAGAAGTGCCCGCCTGCACGACATTGCAGGAGTGCTGGGACATCGTTGATGCATCCGAGGCCACCCGAAAGCATTGCGTCATTCTGGAGAATTGTTGTTACGGCGACACCGAGATGATGGTGCTGAACATGGTGCACGATGGACTTTTCGGCGAGATAACCCATGGAGAAGCAGCGTATCTTCACGACCTGCGAAAGATTCTGACCGCAAATGAAGGCGAGGGCCTTTGGCGCCGCGTTCCACATATGAAGCGCAACGGCAACTTGTATCCCACTCACGGCTTAGGCCCCGTCGCCCATTACATGGACATTCATCGCGGCGACCGCTTCGACTACATGGTTTCTGTGAGCTCGGCAGAGGCGTCGCTCAGCGCATATGTGAAAGCTAATTTTGCTGACGGAGACCCTAAACGTGCTGAAAAATACATTTGCGGCGACATGAACACAAGCATTATCAAAACGCAAAAAGGCCGCACGATTCTTCTTCAGCACGACGTGGTCAATCCACGACCTTACAGTCGGCTGAATTCGATCTCGGGAACAAAAGGAATATTTGCGGATTATCCGGCGAGGATTTTCATTGATGGTGCAAAGCAGGCAGATGGCTCGATGAAAGAAGACTGGGAAACCGTCGATACGTTTCGCGAAAAATACGAGCACCCACTCTGGAAGAAAACCGGAGACCTCGCCCGAAAAATGGGCGGGCACGGCGGGATGGACTATGTCATGAATTACAGGTTGATGGATTGCCTGAAAAAGGGGCTCGTGCCCGACATCAATGTTTACGATGCAGCTGCGTGGAGCGCTCCGACTCCGTTGAGCGAAGCATCTGTCTCGCAGAACGGAGCGCCGCAGAAATTTCCGGACTTCACACGTGGGAAGTCGAACGAGCATTCGGATTCTCCCGGCTTCGCGGTCCAGGTATAGATGCCGCCAGTCCCCAGGAGGCTTTGATGATCGAAAGCGCACAGGTTGAGAGTCCGGGAACGGAAGCACCAGTCGTCGAGGCTGGACGAACGTCGGAGGTCATCACCCGGCTGATCTCGCTGGATGCATTCCGGGGGTTGGTGATGGTTCTGATGCTCGGAGAAGCCATGCGTCTATTCGACGTGGCGCGCGCGTTTCCGAACAGCCTTCTATGGCGCGTGATCGCCTTTAACACACAGCACGTAGAGTGGCAAGGGTGCTCGCTGCATGACTTGATCCAGCCAGCTTTCTCTTTCCTCGTGGGCGCAGCGTTGCCATTTTCCATCACAAGCAGGGAATCGAAGGGGCAGACCTTTGGTCCGATGTTAGGACATGCAATCCGCCGCGCCTTCATTTTGATCTTTCTCGGGATTTTCCTTCGTTCCCTCCACTCGACTCAGACCTACTTCACATTTGAGGACACGCTGACGCAGATCGGACTGGGGTACGTCTTTCTGTTTTTGTTGGGGTTCACACGCGTGCGAATGCAAGTAGTGACGCTCGTGCTGATCTTGGTCTTCTTTTGGGCGGCTTTCGCGCTGTATCCCGCGCCAGGCCCGCAGTTCGACTATGCGCGAGTCGGAGTTCCGCAGAACTGGCCTCACCTCTATACCGGTTTTTTTTCGCATTGGAACAAGAACTCCAACCTCTCCTGGGCCTTTGATGTTTGGTTCTTGAATCTCTTTCCACGCGAACATCCCTTTGTCTTTAACCAAGGTGGCTGGTCGACACTCAGTTTTATTCCTACCCTTGGCACCATGATCATGGGGCTTTTGACCGGAGAATGGCTGAAGGGCAAGAGGTCGAAAGAACATAAACTGCAAGGGCTCGTCGTTACGGGAGTAGCCCTCGTTCTGCTCGGGCTGATCTGTCAATGGACCGGCATTTGCCCCATCGTCAAGAGGGTGTGGACATCGTCGTACACGTTGTATAGCGGTGGTCTGGTGGTGCTGATCCTCGCCGGTTTTTATGCGCTTATCGAATTAAAAGGATGGAGGCGCTGGGCCTTTCCCCTTCTGGTGGTCGGTATGAACTCGATCGCTGTCTACGTAATGAGCTGGACGATGGAGACCTTCTTCGGAGACGCCTTAGATCGCCATTTTGGCGGAGCGATATCGTTTATTGCCGGGACGACTTTCCGGCCCGTCCTGCACGGGTTTCTCGTGGTGCTGATCTTCTGGCTGGTCTTGTATTGGATGTACCGCAGGAAGGTCTTTGTAAAGATTTGAGGCAGCAGTTCAACATGGTTGTGCAGGGCACCTTTCTTGGGAGTGATTAGTGTGAAATTTCCAATCCAGTTCATGTTGTTTGTGTGTGTCTCGGCGGCCTTTGGCCAATCCACGTCTTCCTTCTACGTGTCGACGACTGGGAATGATTCGAATCCCGGGACTCAGACTGCACCTTGGCGCACGGTTCAACATGCCGCAGACACCGTGAGCGCGGGTAGTACGGTCAATGTCAGGGGTGGAGTCTACCAAGAACTCGTGACCATCAAGACTTCCGGGAACGCGACTGATGGATACATCACTTTTCGAAGCTATCCCGGCGAGACGGCCATCCTCGACGCGGAGCACATCACTCCGACGGCCAGAAGCGCCATATTAACCATTCATAACAAGAGCTATGTGCGAATCGAGGGCTTTGAGATTAGGAACTTCCGCACCGCCGAACATCGGCTAACTCCGCTGGGCATCAGTGTGATGGGAGCCGGCTCTCATATAAAACTGCTTAAAAACAACGTCCATCACATTGAGCAGACGTTTAATGGGCGTGATGGTCCGGGACATGGTGCCAATGGGTTTGGCATTGCGGTATACGGCACCGATGCCAATACTCCAATCAGTGAACTGGTGATCGACGGCAATGAGGTGCATCATCTCAAGACCGGCTCGAGCGAATCTCTGGTAGTGAACGGAAACGTCACAAACTTTCGTATTACGCACAATGTTGTCCACGACAATAACAACATCGGAATCGACGTCATCGGCTTCGAGCGCACGGCGCCCGACCCCGCCGTTGACCAGGCGCGCGATGGGGTGGTAAGCGGCAATCTGGTTTACAACATTACCTCGCGCGGCAATCCGGCATACGGCAATGACGAAAATTCCGATGGCATTTACGTAGACGGTGGCACCAGGGTCTTGATCGAACAGAACGTAATGCATGATGTGGATTTTGGAATCGAACTAGCCAGTGAGCACAAGGACCGCGCCACCAGTTACATCACGGCACGAAATAATCTTATCTATCACGGCCATACCGCGGGTGTTTCTATTGGAGGATACGCGCCGGAGCGGGGACACACCGAGCACTGCACTGTGGTCAATAACACGCTCTACGACAACGATACTTCTGCAACCGGATCGGGTGAGTTTCAGATGCAGTGGAACATGGCAGACAATATTTTTGCGAACAATATCGTCTACGCGGGATCCCGCTGCCTCATCGCCGTGAACAAATCGCAGTTCGACAAACAACAACCGCCCGTCAGTATCGATCACAACCTTTATTACTGTGCTTCGGGCTCAAAGGCAAGCACGTGGGGAGAAGCGTCCGCCACAGTTACCGGATTCGACAACTATGTTCAATCCACGGGGAATGACCGTCATTCCCGTTTTCTGGATCCGCACTTTGTTGAAGCCACCAAGGACTTTCATCTGCGCTCGGATTCTCCTGCGATTGCCGCTGGAACGGCTGAGGAAGTCCCAGTGGGGGACCTTGATCTTGATGGCTCACCTCGAGTCAAGTCTGGAAACATAGACATCGGCTGCTACCAAACAAAATAGTGAGCAGTTCATGATTGAAAAGGAGACTAGCGGAAAAGCCCTCCACGCGCGATTAGCTTTGAGCTGCGGGTTAGAATCCGATGGTCGCTTTGATGGTTACGGGAATTGTCTATTCCAAGCGCTAGTGTCGCTGCTCCTTTCGCATGCGTTCCTAGCGCGTCAGGTCCGCAATCTGGACGTGATAAGGCTCAAGCAATTCCCCAGTCGCATGATCCAACCCCGCTATCGCGAGTTGATATCCAACCTCCGCCTGCAACAGATTCTGTTGCGCGGCCGCCATTTCCGTCTGCGCTTCCAGTACAAGAAAAATAGTGCTCGATCCTAGGTCGTACTTGCGCTGTTCCGCCGCCATCGTTTTTTGCGCCAGGTCCAGGGCTTCCTTGCCTGCCACAATCGTCAACTTCGCTTGTTCGAGTTGGTGGACCGCATTGCTCACGTCCAGCGCGACCTGCTCGCGTACCTGACGTTCGCTATACAAGTCGCCGCGCCGCGAAACCAGCGCGCCCCCTAACTCCGCCTTCGCCGCGCGATTTTTCACTGGCAAGGTCAACGATAATTGCGCCTCATAAGTCGGGTAGCCAAATCCGAACATCTGCGTTAACCAGGAACTGCTAATCGGCTGGCCGGTACCGTTGATTCCTGTCGAACCGCCCAGCCCGTTGCTGGAGTATGTCGCCTGCAGGTCAAGTTCGGGCAGCAGATGATTGTGCGCGAGCCGAATTCGTGTCTCATCGATTGCCAAAGCCGCACGGGCCACATCAAATTCCGGACGCTTCGTCAGCGCCGCCTGCAGTGCGCTCCCCGCGTCGATTGTTCGTAACTCCCCCTCCGGCTCCGGCTTTTCGGTCAATTCAATATCCAGAGCCTGAAAATAAGGATCCTGGTCTGCACCAATCGTCAGCCGCAATGTGTCCTCCGCCTGTTTCAGTGCATATTCACTCTGAATTACCTCTACGCGCCGCGAGGCTACTTGCGATTCTGATCGATATATATCCAACGGAGGCAGGGCGCCCAGTTCCAGCGCCCGCTTGTCGCGCTTGTACGTTGTCTCGGCTGCGTCCATGGAGGCTCGCGCTACATCCAGGTTGCCTCGCGCTTGGACCACTGCCCAATATTGCCCCACGGCCTGCAGAATATTATTGTTCACTTCTGCTGCGAAAGCGGCGCGCGACTCCTGCAAGTTGCGGCGGGCAATGATCAGGGGCGCACGATTCGCGAAAAACCAGCCATTCTTCAGAAGCGGCTGAGTGGCCTGAAATTGGAGCGTCGAACTGGTGTAGGGATTGAACAGGTAGAAGGAATTGTTGGAGGAGTTGATACTACTGGTGAAAGCGGATTGAACGTTTGTTCCCGTTTCGAAGGTCTGTGAATAACCAAACACCAGATTTTTCGTCGTGTTCTTGTAATTGACGGTGGAGCTTCCGGTTCCCTGCAGGACGGTGAACGGCGGCGAGATCGTGCTCGTGATGTTGTCCG
This sequence comes from uncultured Acidobacteriota bacterium, assembly GCA_963758005.1. Lineage (GTDB taxonomy): Bacteria > Acidobacteriota > Terriglobia > Terriglobales > Acidobacteriaceae > Sulfotelmatobacter. The sequence goes on along the minus strand of CAVWTR010000008.1, from coordinate 33,146 downwards.
TGCTTGTCACGACTGGATCGAATGGTGCATGCGCTCCCAGCAGCGTAAATTTCGAAGACTCCACCTGAGCCTCCTGTATCCGCACCTGGCTGTTATTTTCTAATGTCAGCACAATGGCATCCCGCAAGCTGAGGCGCAGCTTTCCGTCCACGACATAGCTCCGGAAATGTTCCGGCGCTGCGAGCTGGCCAGAGCGCACCTGAGGCGTCATCAGATCGCTGTATCCCTCGCCTTTTTGCGACCACAGTGGAGAACTGAGAGCCATTACCAGACAAGCGATTACGCACAGGCGAGAGTGTCTCATTCCTCATTCCTCCGCGAGTTATTAACTCGTGCCGTGAAGATGACGCCGCACCGCTATTCGTAACGAATCGCTTCTACTGGGTCCAGGCGTGCGGCTTTGACTGCGGGGTAAATACCGAAAACCAATCCAACCGTAATCGAAACCATGAATGCAAGGACAATGGAAGTCGCTGTCACAATCGTCGACCATCCTGCCAGCCATGCGATCAGGCGCGACATCAGGAAGCCGAATACAATTCCGAAGCTTCCGCCTACGAACGAAATCAGGATCGCCTCGACCACGAATTGGCGGATAATGTCCGACTGGCGCGCACCCACGGCGCGGCGCACCCCAATCTCGCGTGTACGCTCGAGGATGCTGGCCAGCATGATGTTCATGATCCCAATCCCGCCCACCAGCAGCGAAATCGAAGCAATCGCAACCATTACGGCATTGAACAGCCTTTCCGTCCGCCTCTGTTCTGCCAACAGCTCCGCCGGGACGATCACGCTGAAGTCGCCGGCGGAGTGATGCGATGAATCCAGAATGGCCCGCACGAGTTGAGCCACCGAGCCCATGTCTGCGTTCTCGCGAATGTTTAGATAGATTCCGTCGATCTCGTCGCGCACGTCGCTGTAGTTATCCTCGAGTCGCAGCATCGCGGAGTTCAGTGGCACATACATGATGTTGTTGAGATCTTGTGTTGGCACTCCAGCGACTTCGGTCTGCGAACTGAGTTGTGGCGAAGCGACTCCGATTACACGAAACCAGGTTTCGTTGGCCTTCACATACTGCCCAATCGGATCGGCCGACCCGAACAGATTTGACCGTGCAGCCGCTCCCAGCACGCAAACTGGAGCGGCACTCGTTTCTTCGTTGTCGGCGAAAAACCGTCCCGAGAGCACGTGCAGGCCGGCGATCTTCATATAGATTGGGTCAACCCCGTACACCGTCGGAGGATCTTGCTGCGATTTAGGGATCATCTTCGACGGCGTCATCCGCTTACGGGGCGTACCGGCTAATACGTCGCTTACATCATCGCGGATCACTCGGTAGTCCTGGAACGAGAGCCCTGGCGAGATCTTGCGAACTTTCTGATGTGCCTGCCACTCGGTAGTCTCTTTCGCTTCCACAATCAGGTTATGGACACCCATCTGCTCGATCAGTGCCATCACCTTCTGTCGGGCTCCCGCGCCGATCGACAACATCGAAACGACCGCTGCGACGCCAAAGATCATCCCTAGCATCGTCAGCAAAGACCGAAGTCGATGCAAGAATAGATTCTGCAAGCCCAGTTGCAAATCTGGTAGCCATTGCTGGTATCCGAGGAGAAATCGCGCCGCGGGAGCGGGGAGAGTGGTTGCCATTACGGGGCACTCCCTCCCAGTGTCGGGGCCGACACATTTGAACTTGCCACTTTTCGCGGAGCCGTCGGATCGATTAGTGCGATCTCTGTTCCTACTCCGATGCCCTCGATCGCCGCGCGGCTCTCATTTTCGGCCTGAATCTTGACCTCGCGCGGATCAAAGCTGCTTCCTTTCTTCACATAAACGACGCGCTTGTTCTCTTTCAGGAACAATCCCTGCCTTGGTACCCAGAGCGCATTCTTCCTCGCTTCGCCGTGAATGAAAACGCGTCCGGTCAAGCCTGGACGCATCTGCGGATCGGTTGTCGCCAGCCTGATCGACACCTCGAACTTGCTGGAAGTGTCATCCTCCCAGAATCTTCGGCTGTTATTCCCAGCGACGGTTTTCACCGTTCCCTGGAAGGTGCGCTCTGGCAGGGCATCCAATGTCAGATCGACGGCTTGTCCTTCTTTTATGTTGTTGCGTTCGAGCTCGCCAACTTTAGCGATTAACTCCATGCTAGTGGGATCGATCACCTGCCCGACGCTTCTTCCCGGCTCAACCTGATCACCTTCCCGATATTCGGGCAGGGACATACCGCTGAAGAAGAATCCACCTGCCGCTCCTTCGTTCTTCTCCAAAGCCACCAGACCATCCATTGGGGCCGTAACCCGCATTTTGTTGATGCTGTCCTGCGCTTGATCCATTGCCAGCTTCGCCTTATTCCGCTTTTCTTCCGCCAGAGAGATCGTGGCCTGGTTCGACACACTGCGCGACTTTACATCCTGTTCAAGTTCAGCCAGAACGCGCTGCGCGCCTTCTAACGCAAGCTGATTCTTCTTGGCGTCGATGACGCTTACCAGTTCGTTCTTCTGCACGTCGAGTTCTGCGCGTCGAACATCAAACCGAGCTTTGAGCAAGGCGACCTTATCCTGAGCCGCGACGACTGCCGCGTCTGCCTTCGCTTTCGTAATCTCCTGCTCGGCCTGCAATAACTCCGAGCGGCTCTGGTCCACCTTAAAACGCTGCTCGCTGGGATCGAACTCCATCACCAGATCGCCTTTCTTGACCGTCGCACCTGTGTGGAGCAAGTGCGTAATTTGCAGGGCGCCCCCGCCGATCGGCGGCGCAGTCAACATTTCCGAATGGCTTGCCCGCAATTCCCCGGTTTCATACATCTTCATGTCGAGATCGCCACGTTTCACTTGTACGGTAGGAACGTCCGTTGCGGTCGTCGTTGAAGCGGTGCGGCGTACCGCTGCTAACACGCCAACCACGGCGCACAACACCACTGCTATAACCGCCCACGTGATGGCCCGACGGCCTCTCATTTCAAAATCTCAATCCTTCTGGGTGGGATCTCTGAGCGCCACCTGTTCTCCTGCGTTCACACCCTTCGCAACCAGAATCTTGTCTCCGCTTCGCCTTCCAATTTCAATGATGCGCTCTTCAAATTGGCCGCCCCTCCACACATAAGCGACGTTCTGACCGGACTTTTGAAACAGGGCCTGAGCGGGCATCGTAAGCGCGTTCGGTACTTTCTCTACCGCGACCGTGATTTCGCCTGTGATGCCAGGCTTGAACCGCGAATCCGTCTGGTCAAGAACAATCTCGAGGGTGAAGTTTCGCGTAATCGGCCACCCGCTGGAAAAATCCAGACTCGCAATTTCGCCGATTCGCTCGACATGCCCCGTGAATTGCCGGTCCGGAATCGCATTCAACTGCACCGTAACAGTTTGCTTGGCGGCAAGCCGACCGCGTTCCGTTTCATCGACCCGCGCGGAGATCCGAAGAGTGGAAGCATCTGGCAATTCCGCAATCGACGCACCCGGCCATGCCCGATCTCCGGGCCGATACGTGACCATGCCCGACCCTCCCCAGTGCTGCAGCAAACTGATCGCGCCATCCGAGGGTGCCCGCAGGGTCATCTGCGTCAGTGATCGTTCAGCCCGTTCTACGTCATATTGCGCCTTCTTGCTGGCCTGCTGTTTACTTTCAACCGTTGCCCGGTTCAGGGCCTGGTCCGATTTCTCTTTCGCCTCTGCTTCCCGTAGCTTCTGTTCTGAATCGGCCAGCTTAAGCTTTGCCTCTTCGCCTTCAATCTTCGAAACAATTTCCTGCTTTCCCGCTTCCAGCTTTGCTCCCTCCACGTCGTAGCGAGCTTTCAGAACAGTGGTCTTATCTTCTTCTTCAGCCAGCTTCGCTTGCGCCTTGGCCTGACCGATCTCAGCTTCGGACGACTTCAATACAGATTTGAACTGCGCCAAATCCTGCTCCGTCTTAGTCTTGTCGAACTCCACCACTACGTCGCCGCGCTTCACCACGGTTCCTTCGGGAGAAACCTTGATGATTTGGAGTTCGCCAGCTTCCGCAGGCGCGCTGATCGTAATGGACTTCAGCGCCTTCACTTCGCCGCGAAATTGCATCGAATCCAGAAACTCCCCGCGGACTACTTCAATCGTGGGAACCGTTGGCGTTCTCTTCCCTAGGCGTACGGCAGCCAACAAGACCCCGCTGCCTGCCAGCAGGAGCACTGCGACGACGGCAACCTTTCCCCGCATCGAGAGCTGATGGAAGCGCCGCATCATTACGATCCGCTCCCGGTCCCGCTGGTGCCCGATCCAGCATTTTGCTTCGTGATATCCACGTCGACTGCGGCAGAAAGATCAGGCATCAATTTTGGATTGTTTCCCTCGATCGCGACGATCACCACAAACGTTCGTAATTTTGGCGAAAAGTCTCCGCCTTCGCCGATAGGAGATACCTGCTCCAGCTTCGCGGGAAAAATCATCTCCGGATATGCATCCAGCCGTACCTTCGCTATCTGTCCGACCTGCAAGGCGGGAAAGTCTTCCTGGTTGGCTAGAACTCGCACCTGCATCGCCGCCGGGTTCACGACTTGCATGAACGGCACACCTGGCCGCACCTGGTCACCTTCCTGTACCTCGCCCATGTTGCCCTGCTTCCAGATTGTGTTCAGCACAACGACTCCATCGATCGGCGAGCGTACCTGCATGAGGTTTGCATTCGCCTCGGCATGCATCATTGTCTGCTGCGTGCGGTCACGCTGAATTTCCAGAATCCGAATCGCAGCCTGCGCCGCCTTCCTCTTCAAGTCGAAGGTTTCCCGCAGTTGATCGTACGTGGCCTTTGCTTCATCCAAGTTTTCCTGATTCTTCTCTGCATCAATTCGCGAGACGATCTCCGCTTTTTGTATCTCCAATTCCGATTTCCGAAGATTGTCTTCCGCCGTCTTTAGCTCAGTCTCGTCCTTTGCGCGCGCGGCATTCTCTTTTGCCTGTTCCTCAGCAACCTGATCTACCAATTTCTCGTATTCCGCCTTCTTATCCACGAAATCCCGCATCTGAGCCTGACGGTCGAACTCCACCAATGGCTCTCCCTGCTTGACTCTTGTTCCCGCAGCCGCCATATGAACGATAGTGAGTGTGGAAACCTGTTGACCAGCGAGCAAGGGTGCGAGAATAGCGCGGGCTTGCACAGCCTCTGTGGTCCCCTTGAGACGCAAGACTGGCCCAGGTGTGCTTAACAACGATGGCGGAAGCTTCGCAGTAGTGGGAGTTCTGCCGCGTATCGAAAGCAAAACGATGATTGCTACAGCGACGGAAACACCGGCCACAGCTATCCAGACACGCCCTCGCTTCGCACGTATGCCCTCAGTCACTGTTGCGGTCTGGGGCGCCGACTCGTCTGGGGAAGGCTCAGGCTTCGGAGCCACTTCCGCGCGAGCTGTGTTCATGGCCGTGATGCCTCCCGCCCGTAGGAATCTGGGTGCCCGAGAAACGTTGCCCGTCCGGTATCGCCTAATAACTTATCTGACGGACCCGGCGATTCCAAGCGCTATTAGAACGCAAGAATCGGCTCGGTTTGCAGAAGGCTCGGGATTCTGAAGGGCGAAAGCTTAGAACTCCATCGTAGGGTCCCATTAGGTGAAAATGACGCGGTCACTCCGTGCTAGGCTCTCGCTGGCCGAGAGCTTCAGATGTTGACAGTGCTGCCTCTCCCTCTCTAGCCATTCCCGGCGATTGCATCGAGGTCGGCAATCACTTTCGATGGAATTTTAAGCATCGAAGCATGAAGATTCTCGCGAAGATGCTCGATCGAAGATGTTCCAGGAATCACCAGGATATTGGGCGACCGTTGGAGAAGCCAGGCAAGCGCAACTTGCATCGGCGTGGCATTGAGGCGCGCAGCTGCATCTGACAAAGTGGTGGACTGCAGGGGACTGAATCCACCGAGCGGAAAGAACGGCACATAGGCGATCCCGTCGCGAGCAAGATCGGCGATGAGAGCATCGTCGTGCCGGTGCGCGAGGTTGTAGTAGTTCTGTACGCAGACGATCGGGGCGATCCGCCGGGCTTCCGCGATCTGCGTGGGAGTGACATTGCTCAACCCTATATGTCGCAGCAAACCTTTTTGCTGAAGCTCGGCCAGCACTGTCATTGGCGCCTCGATCGATCCCTCGACCGGTTCCTCCCTGCTAAACATACTGCGCAGGTTGACCACATCGAGGACATCCAGTCCCAGATTGCGGAGATTATCGTGAACCGCTGCAATGAGCTCTTCGCGTGAGAAAGCCGGAATCCATGATCCGTCCTCGCCGCGCCGGGCGCTGACTTTGGTGACGATCATCAGATCATCGGGATACGGAGCCAGGGCCTTTCGGATGATCTGGTTCGTGACATGGGGACCATAAAAATCGGCCGTATCGATATGGTTGACACCACTTGCGACAGCCTCTCGCAGAACAGCGATCGCTGCATCAACATCGCGAGGAGGCCCCCACACCAATTTGTTGCCATCTCTTCCCGCGAGTTGCATGGCCCCATAGCCCATGCGGTTCACGGTCTTCGAAGTACCGGGCAGCGTGAAGCTGCCGCCGAGACTAATCTGTCCAATCATTTCGTTTCTCCTGGAACTGTTCAATTTGTAGCGAGGAAAGTTAAAAAGACTCTCCCACCAGCTTTTCACTTTTCTTCCACAGCGCCTCGGCAGCTTTTGGATCGATCGCGTAACTGCGTACACCTTCGTTTGTGGCGACTGTCAGATCGTCCGGCACGACGTGGGCGATGTGACAATCCTCGCAGTACTGGCCGCCGATCTCGTCGGCGGAAGTGACCACGGCAGCCCACACCGAAGTTGCGGCTCCTTGTGGAATCGTCTTCCACTGGAAAGGGTTTTTGCCCTGCGCTGCGCGTTGCCGATTTATCTGGTCGATCATCTTCTCTATTCGGCCAGGATCCTGGTAGCGACCAAGTTCGGTCTGAATGCCTCCCGGATGCACTGCCGCAGCGCGCACACCGCGCTCACGATGCCGCTGGTCGAAGGCTACTGCGAAGAGAATATTCGCCGTCTTTGATCGACCATATGCAACCATGGGGTCGTACGGTGTTCGTTCAAAGTTGGGATCGACAAGATCGACGTTGGCGTAGCGATGACCAGCGGAAGACACGTTGATCAGGCGGCCTCCCGTCCGAATGAGCGACGCAATCCGGTTGACCAGGACGAAGTGACCGAGGTGATTCGTCCCGAACTGCGTTTCAAAGCCATCGGCGGTGTGGCCGAAGGGCGTGGCCATTACTCCGGCATTGGTGATGATCACGTCGAAGGGTTCTCCCCTCGCCAGCAACCCGTCTGCGCAAACACGCACACTTTTCAGGTTGGCGAGATCGAGTTCAATCAGTTCGAAACTTGCCGCCATTGGCCGCGGCGTCCTTTCGCACTTGTCCGGTTGCAGCTTTGGCTTTGTTCAAATCCCGTGCTGCGCCTACGACCTGAGCGCCATGGGCGGCCAGGGAGCGAGCCGTCTCCACGCCAAGGCCGGCCGAAACACCGGTCACGAGAATTCGTTTTCCCTTCAGATTTGTGCCGGATAAAACGTCGTCTGTGGTCGAAGTTGCTCCAAATGAAGTTGTCTCAAGTGTGTTCGTCATTTTCTACTCCCTTGTACGGATTACGTTTAACTGTTTACCCTCACTCACCCTGCTAGTGCGGATCACTCCGTCGGCAGCCGCTGCGCCGCTGCGAAGGCTCTCGAAATCTTCGAGCGAACCGCGATGTGCGACGGCACCCGGTTCAGTCGATGAGGACGAAGAGCGCACTCGACTTGCGAGCCGAGTCGAAACCTTCGCAGTGATCAATCGCCATTCGTCAGTTGAAGAGGGTAGATCATCGATCTCAGTCAACGCTTGCAGCCAGTCTTCTGCCGAGAGTTCCGCCTGTTCTGAGCCAAACAATTTCGTAACGGCCTTGAAAAATGCTGACAATTCTCGCTCCGCCATCGTCGTGAGGTCGGAGCAAGGAAGGGTAGATATTTTCGACAGTTCATAATGAGCGAGTGGATTCATATTCCTCACTTCCTGCAGCCGAAGTCCGTGGATCGCTATTGACACGATGTCCGGTTCCAGCTAAAACGGAGGGTGTCTCCGAATCAGTAGATAAGATAACCGGAGACTATCTCCGGTTGCAACTTTTTTATGTCGTCCACAAATACGAAGATTGCCTCACGCAAACCGCGGACCGACGCGCAGCGGAACCGCGAGCGCATATTAGAGGTGGCGAAGGGGGCGTTTACACGATCGGGCGCGAACGCCAGCCTCGACGACATCGCGAAAGAAGCAGGCATCGGAGCGGGAACTCTGTATCGCCACTTTCCTACGCGGGAAGCACTGATTGAAGGGGTCTACCGAACTGAGGTGGAAAAACTGGCAGCCGCCGAGAAGAAGTTCTCTGAAAGCCTTCCGCCCATCGAGGCTTTGCGAGCGTGGATGTTGCTGTTTGTCGATCACATCGCGGCCAAACAGATCATTGCCCCAGCGCTGAATACGCTGGTTGGAGGCCCCTCGAAGCTATTTGAAGGTTCACGCGCTCAGGTTCAAGCGGCGATTAATGCGTTGGTGAAGCGCGCCATCAAGAGCGGCGATATGCGTAGAGATCTGGAGCCGTTCGATTTACTCCGCGCACTGATCGGCGTCTCTCACGTCGCGTCTGGTCCTGACTGGCAGCAAAGCGCCAGGAGACTGGTGGATATCCTCATCACGGGTTCGCGGCCGATCAGATAGACCACTTTCCTGCGGCTTTCATTCGCCGCAGATGACCGACCCACTGGGAGCTGTGAGTCCCCCTGGCCACCAGTTCCAGTCCCCTGCAACGCGAAGAAGTGCAGGTCCAATCACTATGCGAACCAGGGTTGCGTCAATTAACACGGCTATGGCCAGAGTGAATCCGAGCATCTTAATCACGAGGAAGCCGCCGAAGGTGAATGCCGCGAAAACCACGATCATGATGGCAGCGGCGCTCGTAATCAGGCCGGCGGTTCTGGCTAGTCCTTCGGGGATTGCGTCCAGTTCGCTCATACCGTTTCTTCTGGACTCCAGCACTCGTGCGACCAAGAAGACTTCGTAGTCCATGCTCAGGCCGAAAACGATGGCGAAGGCGACGATCGGCACAATGGGAAATATGCTGCCCGTACCCTCGGCAATTCCAAAGAGCTTGCTTCCGTGTCCGTCCTGAAACACTAAAACCAAGGCTCCGAAGGAAGCTGCAACGGAGAGCAAGTTCAGAGCAATGGCCTTTACCGCAGCGAAAAGCGATCGGAAGCCGCCGAGGAGTGCCACGAGCGTTCCTCCTACGACCATCGCAATGACTGAAAAGAAACGCTCTCTGACAATCGTTTGATAATCGGCTGTCAGCGCAGGGATTCCCCCAATCCGTAGCGTCGCCCCGGGCACTCCCGTGAGAGCTACCGCACCGGTTTTCCGCAGTTCCCGCACCCAGTTGACCTGATCGTTGACGGAAACGGAAGTCGCAGGAAGCACTTCGATCAGCGCCGCCCGCCCATCGCGGCTCAGGAACGTTCGACGCGTCTCACGCGGAAGGTTGTCGAGTCCAGACCGGTCACTTTCCGCCATGGTTGTGAGGGAGATTACGCGATGGGCACGAGGATCATGCGCGAGTTGCTTGGTGAAACGATCGAGTGCATTCCAGCCCGCGTCCGTTTGCGCAATGGAATCAGTTGGGAGTTCGAGAATCACTCGCAACGAGTACACAATGCCAGACCTATCCATTCGTTCGAGGGTGTGAAGCGCGCGAACCGATTCTGCCGCTGACGGCAGCCAATCTCCGTTGGGGACGTCGGTATCGAGCCGCGCGGCCTGCGAGGCGAGCAGGAGCAAGGGGGCGCCCGCTAGAAAAATGGCGAGCCAAGGATGCGCGACAATCACCTTTCCCCATCCCCTCCAGCGGTTGGCCGTGCGTTCTGCCCGATGCTCGTCCCAATTTGCGATAAAGGTCACCCGGCCAGAATTGATGCGCGGACCAAGCACTCCCAGTAGCGCCGGAACGACGGTGTTCGCCAAGAGCACACTCATTCCCGCAACCAGCACTCCTGCCAACCCGATGGAACGGACTTCACTGATGGGAACAGTCAAGAGGGCCAGAAATCCGATAGCCACCGTCGAGGCTGAAATCAGGAGGGTACGACCGGCCTGACGTGCTGCAATGACCGCGGCTTTCACTCCATCTGGCTCGACAGCGATTGCTTCCCGAAATCGGCTGACCATGAGCAGCGCGTAATCGATTCCCAATCCCAGTCCGAGCATCGTGGACAGGTTCTGAACCAGGATCGACAAGTGCCAACGCAGAGCGAGGAATCCTGCAATCGCCAGAGCGGTCCCGATGGCAAGCTGACCAATCGCAAGTGGAATCAGTGCCGCCGCGAGGCTTCCGAAAGCGACCAGCAGAAGTACCAGTGTGGCGGGAATCACGAGACTTTCGGCGTGCCGTACGTCGTCGGAACTGGCTTTCCGAATGTCGAAATTAAGTGGCGTCTCCCCCGTGAGTTCGAGCTTTACCGCCGGATATCGGACCTGCAATTGGTTTTGAAGGGACCTTGCGCGTTCGTGAAGCTCAGGGACTAGCGATTCCACGGGGCCTCCGGTCGAAGTGAGTCCCACCAGAAGAAAGGTTCCACCGCCCTTCCCCAGGAAAATCGGATCGTGGAGATCAAGATAGGAAACGACTCCGGACACGCCAGGTTCCTCTTGCAGCGACTTTTCAATCGTTGCTAATGCTTGCTCTCCCTCATTCGAATCGGTAGGTGGCAGCCCCTGAACCACCAGGACTACGCGGTCAACGAATGGCGAGTGAAAGCGAGTGGCCAACTCCTCCGGGACCTTTCCCGCCTCGCTACTTTCGATGCGTGTTGCGGTTTCCAAATGGCGCTCAGCGTGAAAGGAAAATGGCAGCAGCGCAAGGGTAGCTACAAGAACTACTCCGGCCAACCAGAAACGGCGCATATGCAGAAGATTTTTCATTCCGCGCAAAATGGGATTGGGATGGCTCCTTTTCGTTTAACTCGTCGCAAGTGGGAATCCTAGAGGATGGGCGGAAAGATCAGCAACACGGAATTCACCCGCTACCCAAGATCGTTACCGCAGCCAGCTCACATCACGCGTGAAGGCCGGTTCGGACTTCGGATCACTCATCGTAGGAGCGGCTTCCGCCAACCTCAGTGCGGATGGTTCGCATTCGGAACGCGTTCGTATTACTTTATTGTCTGGTTAGGATACACGGTTCGCAGGAGGAACATTGCACAAACTCGCGCTGCTAGGGCTGATTGCCGCCCTTCAAATCGGTGCCGCAGATCCCCGCGTTGGCTCTTGGATGCTCACTTCTGCGCAGTCCACTCTCGATCCCCCCAACAAGCTTTCCATTACATCTCTCCATGGCGAAGTACACGTGGCGATTTCGGGCGAAAAGCACCTCGATTTTACGGCGAAGTTGGGCGGCCATGGATCGGCCGTGCAAGGTAATCCGGCATTTAATCAAATTGAGCTGCGCAGAATCGATAGACATCAAGTCGAAGTCATCCAGAAAAAGGATGGGACGGTAGTGGCGACGATTCGTGACAAAATCTCGAACGACGCTAAAGAGTTAACCAGCACGACTTCACAGAATGGTCATGCCGACCAGATTACCGTGTGGACGCGGACCGGAGGAAAGAAGTCAGCCACTGACCTATTTGCCGGTGAGTGGACACAGGATATGAGCAAAACTCGCATGCGGCAAGGGACAGTGCTCAAGATCGAGGCGGATGGAGGTGGAGGGGTCCGCTTCTCTGGAGATTTCAGTTACAGCGCCCGCTTTGACGGCAAGGAATATGACGTGAAAAACTCCAGCAACGATACGGTGAGCCTCCAACTCGTCGACGCACACACGGTCGATTCGATTTATCGGCGAGATGAGCAAATCACGCAGAAAGATCGATGGGTGGTTTCCGCCGACGGAACGGAGATGACGCGGACCACGACGGGCACGCTGGAAACCGGTCAGCAAGTAAAAGAAACTCTGGTATTTCGAAAGCAATAACCTGCAACGCCCGATACATCCGCGTGGATGAACTGCCTACCGGCAGTTAGCCACGGCGTTTAGCTCACGCGGCGAGACCGAGATGATTCCCTTGCGGTGCATGAATTTCAGGATGCCGTTGACGGTGTCTTCAAGAGATGGATCCGGCTTGCCCCATACCGAAGCATCGCGAGCAGCCTGATAGCAGGAACTCTCGTAGCGCTTGAACTCCATCGCGGAGATGTTGTCCACGGAACCCACCAGAAAGTCCAGCAGCGGAAAGAGCAGGTCCTCTTTCCCGCATCTCCTGATAAGCTCGGGAACAAAATCGGGAAGACTGAATATTTCAAATTGCCGGCCGGTCGCCTTCGTGATCAGGCTCGTAATGTCCAGCATGTTCGCGTAGTCATCCCGCACGACGTGATACGTCTTATTAGCCGTGCCGGGAGTTGCTGAAATCGCAACGATATTGTTGGCGGTGATGTCGGCGGGAACGAAACTAACCTGGTTCAGCGCATCGACTCCAATGCCGTGATTCACCATGAACGCAACCAGACGAACGGCGATGTCGAAGTTGTTGCCTCCGCCAGCGATGGAAGGGCTGACCAAAGCAGGCCGGAAGATCCGCGTAGCAAGCCCGCGCCGCCCGGCATCCATGACCACCTGTTCCGATACCCACTTCGACTGGCTGTATCCAAAGTCGAGCAACTCCATATTCTCGTTGAAGTCGGTCTCGAACAGAACTTTCTTCACCGCCCAGCCAAAGATGAAGGTGGTCGAAACGTAATTGAAGCTTTTGGGCCGTCCTTCGAACGCCAGTCTCAAAACCTCATTCGTCCCGAGCACGTTCGCGTCCCGCATCCGGTCGTAGTTGAGCAAGTAGTTTACGGTTGCTCCGTTATGAAACACCGTATCGATTTCATCGGCGAGAAAATCCCACGCATCCCGCGTCAAAGCCAAGTCTTTCTGGCCCAGATCTCCGCAAACTGGAGTCACGCGAGTCTCGAACATATCCATCAGTTCAGCCTCGCAAGGCCCCATTGATTCCATCGCCGCCCTCAACCTTTGCTTGCCCTGATGCTCATCGGAAGATCTGACGAGAACGTGGATCTTGGCGTTCGTCTGTTCCAGCAGACTTTTCACGAGGAACGGTCCAATGAAGCCGGTACCGCCGGTGAGTAGAACATTATTCAGGACCGGAGTTTCGAGTAAGGGCGCAGGCGTCGGAGGCACGAAGATGAGCTGCCTGTCGTTGTTCATCATCCGCTGTTCCGCCGCGCGCTGCTCTTCGCGAAAAGCCGCCAGGGAATGACGAAGCGGGATCAGTGCTTCTTCGGGGGCGCGCTGCAACTGCTCGGCAAGTTGAAATAACTCGGCTACGCTCACACGCTGAACCAGGCCGATGTCCACCTGCCTCGCCAGTACTTCAGCGCCTTTGTCCTTTAACAATTCCTTGATTTCGTGCATGAATACAACCAGATCCAAGGAATCCAGCCCAGCCTCGACCAGATTGTACGATTCCGTTCCCGTCAGGTTGTAACGGGCTTTCAATACGTCGAAAGGCGTTTGGCTTACTGATGATGAGGGTGCCGCGTCTTTCTCTCGGGAGAACTCCGACAGAACGGTGAATTGCCCTTGCAGCCACATGTGCTTGGTTTTGTGGCGCATGATTTTGCCCGAACTGGTTCTCGGTATCGCGCGGGGTGCTATGAAAGAAATCAGCGCCACCTCCACGTTGAGGTTATTCCGGACGGCGGCTGCAATCTTCAGCGGATCCGGCAGTGCTTTTAGACTTCTCACTTCGGCGACGATCGCCAACGCCGGTTCGCTGTCTTCATGAATCTGGAAGGCGGCAACACAATTCGCCCGGATCAGGCCGGACGCTTTCTCGACGACTGCTTCGACGTCTTGCGGGTAATAGTTCTGCCCGCGGAGAATAATCATGTCCTTGATGCGACCGCAGACGAATAGTTCGCCCTCGTGGAAGAAACCCATATCGCCGGTGCGAAGGTAGCCATCGTCATAGGGGCTGTCGTCCACCAACCGGGCGTGAAACAGCTTGAGGGTGAGTTCCGGATTATTCCAGCAACCCAGGCACTTACTGCCGCCAGCGATCCAAATCTCCCCGATTTGCCCCGGCTCCAGAGCGATGTGCTTCTCCGGATCTACAATCTTTACCGTGAGTCCCGGCAGCGGAGTTCCGCAACTCACAATCTGAGTGGCCGAGCCGATTTCGGATACCTCCGTAGTCATGCGGGCCTTCCCCAGCGCGATTCCGTTCTTGTTGACTGAAATAATATTGCGGCCACCGAGCGAAACCGCGAGGGTATTCTCCGCGAGCCCGTATGCAACGTAGAAGCTTTCTGACTTCAGTCCATGAGGCTGAAATGCCTGCAGAAACCTTTTGTAAGTTTCGGGCTTGACGGGCTCCGCAGCGACCATCAGCACTCTGAGCGAGCTAAGATCGAAGGTGTCCGAACTCTCTTTCGAAAACCTCCGGGCGCGAAGGCAATAGTCGTATGCGAAATTCGGCGCCGCTGAGGCACTCGCGCCATACGTCTTGATCGCGTCAAACCATAGGGTCGGGCGTTGAATGAAATCCGTGGGAGCGAAACCGTAAGTCGTGCCGCCCTTGAGTGCCGGGTAGAGGTAGCACCCAATAAGGCCCATATCGTGATACTGCGGAAGCCAGGATACGACGATCGGCGCCTGATGGTCGATCACCAACGGGCCGTTATGCAAGATGTTTTCGTGCGTAACCATCACGCCTTTAGGATCTCGAGTCGACCCCGACGTGTACTGGAGAAACAGAATGTTTGAAGCGCCGTTGAAAGTTTCGTCTGAAGCCATATCGACGAAGTCTTCAGTCACAAGCCAGCGAAGACCGGAGATGTAGTCGACGTCGACCCCAGAAGAAGACACTCCGCTTCTGGCAAGATTTGCCTTCAGGGATCCGAGGTAGTCTTTGCTCGTTAGGATGCCGGCCGCCTGGCAATCCTTTGCGATGTGGACCATTTTGTACATGGCGCCCTGGAAGCCATGAGAACTGGGGGGATAGACGGGCACAGGGATTAAACCCGCGCGCACGCAGCCAAAAAAGGCGCAAATCATTTCGAGCCCAGGCGGGTAGGCGAGCAGAAGACGGTCCTGCGCCTTGAACCCGTGCTCCTTGCGCAAATGGCTGGCAATCACCTTGGTCCGGTGGAGAAACGACTCGTAGGAGTAGCCTCCAATCGGATTGCCGTTCACGTCAATATACGAATAGAGAACTCTGTTCGGGTGCTGATCCCCCAGACTATCCAGCTTGTCCAAAATCGAAGCCATCATAGATCGGATCGGTACTCATGGCGGCAGCACCGCCATTCGCTAACCTCCTGTGTTGAATGAACAAATTCCATCAGAAAGCAAAAGTCTCGCTGCGCCCCGTGCACAGGGGCTGAGCCACTTCAAGAACAGGTACAGGCTGAACCTTTGACGGGCTAACCCGACCGAAGTTGGCGGTTGGTAGCTGGGACAAAACGTCCGCCAATTTTGCTACAGCCTTCGCAGCTGCGCATCGCGAGAGGTTGAGCCCAAGTTGTTGTCTTCCGGCGTCGAATGAGGCTGGAAGACATCGAAGCCGATACCGGCCACGTCCCGCTGGAGGCGAAACGAAGGAGACTTCCGTACACCCTGCCGGGGGTCGGAGTGGCCGACTCAAAGCGTCTTGGTCTGATATCACTGAGCGGCTTATGCTAGCAGAGATTTGGGAAACTGAGAACTGTTAAGGTGTTACGCTGGCACTGCGTGAGCGGAAATTCGCTTGCTCTTCGTAAACTTTTCGAGCTAACATCGTTTTTTGTCGCTTGTGGCAGAGTGGGTGCATAGGCTACAAAATCCTCAACTAGCCCAATCAACCTTCTGTAAACCCGGGCCGGGAAGCTATAAACCCGACCAGAGAGCACTGACCCAATACGTCCGAGATGAGGCGGTTATTACTCTGAAGCCGGAAATTGATGATCTTGTCCCGTCTGAGGCCTCGCTGCGGAACTCCGTTGTCGATCCCGCGTACCCGTCTTCGTTCCCGAAGGTCTTACGCCGCCGCCTCGACGACTTTTTTTCCGAAGGGAATATTTCTCCAAAAGCCGACCGCGCCATGTGGATCAAGATCGCGACTGGGCTGGCGGTGCTAGCGGGCAGCTGGATCGCTCTTTTCGCGTTCAAGCCGGATTCATGGAAGTTTGTCGGGCTCTACCTTCTAAATGCCATCGCACAGACATTCCTTCTGCTGAATATCGCACACGACAGCAACCACAACGCCATCTCCTCGGTGCGATCCGTAAACAAAGCCTTGAACTATGTCTTCGATGTCTGTGGAATTAGCTCATATATGTGGCGCATCCTTCACCATCGCGGTCACCACTCATGCATTAATCTCCACGGTGAAGACGACGCCCTTACAGGACGCGGCATACTGCGCTTTACGCCTCACGAACCCCGGGCACCCCTGCAGCGCTTCCAACACATCTATGCGTTGTTCCTCTACGCAGTATTTTCTTTGGACTATGTGTTCGTGAGGGACTTTGAGTGCTTTTTCTTCCCCACCCACGATTATCTGAAGCAGACGAAGCATCCGTTCCGGGAGTACGTCATTCTCTTTGCGGGCAAGGCTTTCTACCTGACCTACATGCTCGTTTTGCCAGTTGTAGTGCTGGGGAAATCACCCCTGCTGGTCGGTTTGGCTTTCGTGCTTGCCCATTTGATCATCGGGTTGAGCGTAGCCCTCGTATTTCAAACCACGCACACAGTTGACAGCACCTACTTTCCCTTGAGCCGCAACGAGTTTGACAACGGGATCTATCACATCTTCGCGACCACGGCCGACTACGCGACCACGAACCCTGTTGTCGGTTGGCTTGCCGGCGGACTGAACCACCATATCGTTCATCACCTGTGCCCTTTTGTCTGCCACACCCACTATGCTCCTCTGACCCGGATTGTGAAGGAGACTGCCGAAGAGTACGGCATCCCCTACCGGCAACATCCGACGATGAGCCGGGCGATCAAACATCATCTGCTACTCTTGAAGCGCTTGGGGAGCGGAGATCAATTTTCAAGCACTTAAGTTCACAGATGACCAGACTATTCACACCGGCAGATCGAGCAGGACTTCCCGCACTTTTTCACGCGCGCCTGGATAGTGAGGCGTGACCTTGCAGCAAAGCGTGCCCGCCGTCTCCCGTTCCCGCTCTTTCCTCGATTCGCGCGCGATGGCCCGCAACCCGGTGCGGGTACTGACGAAGTACACCCAACTTCATGGCAACACGTTTCGCTTCTATTTCGGGGGCATCAAAGAAGCCATTGTCACCACAGATCCCGCAGTCATTCAGCATGTGCTGAAAACAAATTCGGAGAACTACCACAAGTCCGAAATCCAAAAGAAACGCATGGGGCATTTCCTGGGCAAGGGTCTTCTCACGACCGAAGGGGAAGCCTGGCGAACACAGCGCCGCCTGATCCAGACGGGTTTTGAACGGAAGCAACTCGAAGTTCTGTCTTCGATCATGCAGGATTCTCTCGCCGATTCGCTGCAGGACTTCGACCGACAAGCTCGTTTCGGCCCGGTCGACATCTACCCGCTAATGATGAAGATTACCTTTGCAATGGTGGGCAGGTCTCTTTTCGGCGCCCGCTTGAAGGAAGAAGACATCGACCTCATCAGCCTGGCCATTTCGACCGTCCAGGAGTTTATGGTTCGGCAAACCATTCAGCCCTACCTGAATCCCTGGTTTGCCGTCTCGGGGGAATTGCGAAAGCATTGGGACCTGCGAAGCCGCGCCTTCGGCGTTCTGGACGAATACCTCCAGCGGCGGCGCAAAGAGACACCCGGCCACGATCTGCTGCAGATCCTGATGGACGCTCGCTACAGCGACGGCCACGGCATGCCCGACGATTTGATCCTCAGCGAGAGCATGCAGTTGCTGGTAGCAGGCCATGAAACTTCGTCGAATGCTTTGTCGTGGCTTCTTTACCTCCTGAGTACGCGTCCGGACTGCGTCGAGAGGATACGACGGGAGTTCGATTCTGTGCTCGGCGAACGGTCCATGAGTTACTCAGACGTTCCGAAGTTCGAGTTTACGACTCAGGCAATAATGGAGGCGCTGCGCCTTTATCCGCCATTTTGGATGGTCGACCGAATGGCTCTCGCGGACGACCGTGTCGGTGATATCGCTATACCCCAGGGCTCGACAGTCGTGGTGTTTATTTACGGCGCGCACCATTCGCCGCAGTACTGGGAGAACCCAGAGAGTTTCGACGAAGAACGCTTCGCCAAAGTGAACGACAAGCAGCACACGCCCTTCACCCATTTGCCCTTCGGGGCTGGGCCGCGGGGCTGTATCGGCGGCAACTACGCCATGCTCCAGATCCTCATGATTCTCAGTGTTCTGCTAAGAAAATACGATTTCCGGCTGGTTCCGGGCCAGACCATCGAAGCACGCCCGATGGTGATCTTGCGACCGGAACACGGAATCCGGATGACCTTCACTGAGGCGGTCTCACGTGGTGTCGACAGACTGTCCGATTGTTCAGCCTGATTTCTGACACTAACCAAACCTTGATCTGACATCTCCCTAAGCTGTACTCTCGCGCTCACGTCGATGTCGGTCCTTGCCACGAGCATCGCTACGCTTACTGCTGTGACCTGGTCTTACCTCGCCTTCGCTAGAGGAGGCTTTTGGCGAATTGAAGGCGCTAAGCCTGACGCCACTGAGAAGGCGGGATTTTCGGGCGGCGTCGTTGCCGTGGTTCCGGCCCGGAATGAGGCAGAACTGATCGGATCGGTCGTCACATCCTTGTTAAACCAGTCCGTGGCAATGCCCGTCATCCTCGTGGATGACGAGAGCACAGACGGGACAGCGGATGTGGCTCGTCGCGCCTCAGAAGAAGCAGGCAAGGCCGACGCGCTTACAGTGATTCAGAGCCAGCCACTGCCAGCGGGATGGACAGGAAAATTGTGGTCGATGCATCAGGGGGTTGAGCGCGCACGAGCGTTGAATCCCAATTGGCTCATGCTCACGGATGCTGATGTTCTGCACGGTCCAGAGACAGCAGCGAATCTGGGTCTCATTGCTTCCCACGGTGATTACGATCTTGTCTCGTTTATGGTGAAGCTTCGTTGCGAGAGCTTTGCCGAGAAGTTGCTGATTCCCGCCTTCGTGTATTTCTTTTTCATGCTGTACCCGCCAGCGTGGATTCGGAATAGCGCCCGCTCGACTGCCGGCGCCGCAGGGGGCTGCATGCTTGTGAAAGCAGAAACTCTGGAACGCGCGGGAGGACTGGCGGCCATTCGCGGCGCTCTTATCGATGATTGCTCGCTCGCTGGGCTCCTGAAGCTGCATGGCGGGCGATTGTGGCTAGGATTATCAGATCAGAGCCAAAGTTTGCGACGATACGAGACGTTCTCCGATGTCGAGCGCATGGTCTCGCGCACGGCGTTCAACCAGTTGAAGCACTCCTCGCTGCTGCTCCTAGGCACCATTGTAGGCATGGCGATTACCTACCTGGCGCCTCCGCTATTGTTATTCGCAGGCAGCCGGGTGGCGATTTTCATCGGCATTGCCGTCTGGGCGACCATGACAATGACGTATTCGACCATGGTCCGCTACTATCGCCTGAACCCCGCATGGGCTTTGACCTTGCCGTTGGCAGCTGTGTTTTATCTGGGCGCGACATTGCATTCAGCGGTTAAGTATTGGACCGGCAGCGGCGGTGCCTGGAAAGGAAGAGTTCAGGACGTCCAAGACCGCAATATTCCCCAAACTCCTCTCTGATGGGTCAGGAGGTGTGTCCTGGAGCGCAACGAGCAGCCACCCAATTTCTTTCCAAGTCTCGCCCGAGAAGGCTAGCTCGGCAAGATTTCCTTTAGCGCCCACTCAATCTTATCGACTTCTTCGCGGATCACGCGGATCGACTGCTGATTCTTCGCTGGGTGTGCCAATGGAGTAATTCCCTCTAATGCGCACCTTATCTGATGATTGCGAGCCCAAATGAAATTAAGGCGAGCGCTTCTCTCCTTGCGATTTCTATAGACCCGGCCGACGAACTTAGTGGCTAGCCAGGCAAAGACCAAGCCGAAGAGCACTTCTATCGGAATACGATCGGTGGTACCGTCGAACTCTGAAAACAAGAGGCGATAGACTGCTTCACCCGCGCCAAAAGATGCGAACAACACAGTCACCCCGAACAAATATGCTTTCAGGCGCTCCACTGGTTGAAACCGTAAGGAGTCGTCCATTCCGTCACTCGTCTGCTGAAACTTGATCGCCATACTTCCCCCGTAATGATTTCTCAGTCTTCCAAGGCTGCGGACAGGGATAACAGTTCCTTCCCGATGAAATAATAACCTAGCCACTACCTTATGCCCTGCCAATCATGGTCGTAAACTCCTTACGACTACTTTCACAGGATGAAAGCTCGGTACTCATTCACACCGGATCAGCTCTTCCCTTTTGTATAATTTGCCATCTTTCATCTTGGGCTTACATCGGATCCGACATGCTTCTTCGGCAATTCAGCGACAAAGTTTCTTTGGGCAGGGCGGCAGCCGAGCAGGCTGCCACTGCAATTCGCTCGGCCATCACAAAACAAGGGCACGCCCGCATCATCGCCGCGACGGCGGCTTCTCAAATTGACTTTCTGGATGCGCTGACGAAGGCCGACGGCATCGATTGGGCACGCGTTGAGGCCTTCCACCTTGATGAATACATCGGGTTGCCGATCACGCATCCAGGAAGTTTTCGCAAGATGCTCATGGAGTTGCTAATCGCCAAAACTGGAATTACGCAATATCACCTGCTGGAGGGCGATGCGCCCGACCCCGCGAAGGTGGCACATAACATCGGCAAAGAGCTAGCTTCATCGCCTATCGATATTGCATTCCTAGGAATCGGCGAGAACGCGCACATCGCATTCAATGATCCACCTGCGGATTTCGTGACGGAAGAACCTTATATCATCGTGACCCTTGACGAGGTGTGCCGCCAGCAGCAAGTGGGAGAGGCCTGGTTCGCCGACATATCTCAGGTTCCGACCCGTGCCCTCTCGATGTCAGCGCGTCAGATTCTAAAAGCAAAAGAAATTCTTGCGGTCGTCCCTGACACTCGCAAAGCGCAAGCGATTAAAGCCTGCTGCGAAGCAGAGATCAGTCCCGCGGTCCCGGCATCGATTCTGCGCAGGCACTCGAACGCGACCATTTATGTCGATAAGAATTCGAGTTCCTTGCTCGGTCCGGCTGTGAAGAAAGCATTGGATGCGGATTCGACAGTCGTAGTGAAGTAAGCTGGCGGTTTCAAGCCCCTGTGACTCAGTTCTATTGTTACGAGGATTCAGCGCGCGGAGTCGTCAGAGTTTTCACCGGGTTCACAACAAGCCAACTCAACGCCCCAACCAGACACAGCGCCGCCGCCACAAGAAATGATGCGGTCCAGCCGTAGCGCGCGGCGATCCATGGTGTAAGCGACCCGGTGACGGCTCCGCCTATTTGACCTCCCATGTTCATGAATCCCGAAACTGATCCGGCAGAACCTCCCGCGATATCTGCAGTCAGCGACCAGAAAGAGCTTTGAGACAAGTAGAGCGCCCCTGCTCCTCCTGCGAGCACAACGCTGGCCAGCCGCACGCCCTGAACCTGCGAGCCGAATGCGATGAAGACTCCGGCAAGAGCCATCGCAAATGCGGCCAGTCCGCAACGCCCGAGCCGCGGGCCTTTCCACTTCGTGAGCCGGTCATTGATCGTCCCTCCCAACAGGCAACAGACCAGCATCGCCAGAAACGGCAACATGGAGTAGAAAGAGCTTGTTTTCAGATCAAGGCCGCGCACTTTCGCCAAATACCGATAGAACCAACTGAAGAAGATCCATGCGACGTATCCGTAGCAGAAGTAGCTGACGGAAACCGCCCACACTTCCTTACTGCGGAGAGCCCGGGTCCAAGGCACAAGCTCTCGGGCCGGATCTCCCCCAGCGGCGAGAAGAACTGGGGATTCGCAGGCGCGACTGACAAGTCCAGATTGAATCGCAGCGAGCTCCGATGCAGAAACCCGCGGATGCTCGGCTGGAGTGTCGCGGGCTGCGATAAACCAGATTGCCCCAGCTAAGAATCCTATGACGGAACAAACCCAAAATGATGATCGCCAGCCGTAATGGATCATCAGATAAGTGATCAGCGGAGGGGTGAGGCCTGCGCCTGCACCGACGCCAGCGAAGATCCAGCCATTGGCAATGCCACGCTCGCGCACCGGAATCCATCGCGCCACGAACTGATTGGCGGCTGGATAAATCACCGCTTCGCCTGCGCCAAGAAGAAAACGTACGGTAACAAAAAGAATGAGTGCGCCGCTAATATTTGGCGGAACAAGCGCGGTCATCGCGGTAAAAATTCCCCACCAGATGACTCCGCCAGCGAGAACGCGGCGAGGGCCGAAGCGGTCGGCGAGATATCCCCCGAGCGTTTGAAACAATGCGTAACCGGCCACGAGCGCGCTGAAGACTTTTCCCAACTGCACGTCGGTCAGATGGTACGCATCAACAATCGATCCGCCTGCAATCGAGATGTTAACGCGGTCCAGATACGACACGGCGCTTAATACGAATAGCCAGAAGATGAGAAACCAGCGCACCGGAATCTTGTCGCCTGCGATCACCCGCACCTCGCCGCAATTGCCAGACTTCGTTGCCAACCGAGGTTGTTTCTCAAAATGCTGTGTGATAAGTTGACCAGCGTCTTGCAAGCGTTTCCGTTCACTCCGGAATCTCGATTGAATTCATCACAATAATGAATACTTTTTTTACCCTCGTTCTCGCTATCACGTTCGTACTTGTATCGTCTGCTTCGAGCTTTGCTCAACTCGATCTGTTCTCCAAGGAACAACGGGTTGAGTTCACTCCGGATTGGCATGGCGATCGTTTTCCAGATGGACGACCGAACGTTCCGGAATCTGTGCTTGAACGTCTGAGCGGCGTAACGGCGGATGAGGCTTGGGATGTTCTGCAGGACGCAGGTTTTCGTAATCAGTTTGAACCTGGGTGGACCGTAATCAATCCCGGGCAGCGACTGGTGGGCCGCGTGGTGACGGCGGTCTTCATGCCTCTGCGCCCGGACGTGGACGCGGTGATTCGGGCCAACGGAAAGAAAGAGAACCGGATTGGTGACGAAAACTCCTGGATCATCGACATTCTCAAGCCTGGCGATGTTTTGGTCGTTGATCTCTTTGGAAAAATTCGCTTCGGGACCATTATTGGAGACAATCTCGCGACGGCTATCTATACGAAGAGCCATAACGGATTGATCGTGAATGGAGCGATTCGCGACGTTACCGGAATTCAGGAGATCCATGGCTTTCAGGTCTACACGCGCGGCGTCGATCCGTCCGCCCTCGAGAATGTGATGCTCACCGGAATCAACGTTCCCATTCGCATAGGACAAGTGACCGTGATGCCCGGCGACATCGCTATCGGCGACCCCGAGGGCGTAACGTTTGTCCCGGCGCATCTGGCCGAGAAGGTTGCGGATGAAACCGAGATGGATCACCTGATCGATGAATGGGGCCACATGATGCTGCGCGAGGGCAAATATACCCCCGGTCAGATCGACGCGAAATGGACACCGAAAATGATTAGCGAATTCAACGCCTGGCTGAAGAACAAAGGATCGAAGCTCCACATGCCTGAGTAAACCAACGGCAGATCGAGTATCCTCTCGCGTCGAAGGTGCCATATTTTCAGTTTGAATTTCACACCGATAAGCGTGAAAGCTCCGAACGTTTTGATGACTGTCGGGTTTCATGCGA
Source organism: uncultured Acidobacteriota bacterium (assembly GCA_963758005.1). Lineage (GTDB taxonomy): Bacteria > Acidobacteriota > Terriglobia > Terriglobales > Acidobacteriaceae > Sulfotelmatobacter. The sequence goes on along the minus strand of CAVWTR010000008.1, from coordinate 9,325 downwards.
ATCGATCGTTCAAATCCGGCCGAATTGCTTTACAGCCTTCACGATAGATTTCAGTTGCTCGATGACGGCATACATTGAGTGCTCTTTGTAGTCCATCTGTTGCGCCAGCGTGAGGACGCTTTGCGCCTGCGCTTTCGGCACGATGGCGACACCATCACTGTCTGCAACCACGATATCGCCAGGATTGACCGGTACCCCGTTGCACACTAAGGGAATCTGCGCCCCCGCAAAACGATAGTGGTGCACCGAGGTGGAGGGCACGATTCCCGTAGCAAAGACCGGAAAACCGATCTTGCGCAGGTAAGCGACATCCCGCACGCCGCCATCGATCACCGCTCCGGCGTATCCACGCGCAGCCATCGCGGTTCCCATCAGTCCGCCCATCCCAGCGATGTCCTCTCCATCTTCGACCGCCATCACGTAGACCGAGTCGGTGGCCCCCTGATCAATCGCTTCCAGCATCCCGGTGAGGGCCTCCGGGTCCTTGTTGCCTTCATCTTTCTTGAGCTGTACGGTTCGCGCAAATCCGGCAAACTTGGTCGTGAAGATTGGCTGCATATGATGCGTCATATACATTTTTTTGCCCGTAATCTGTTCGATGGCATCGGATACTGACGCAACTTCGACGCGCCGAAATTGTGCAACCAATTCACTGTCGGTCAGAGAGGACGAAGACGCCGGATTCGATTGAGCACGCGCTAGTCGGACTCCCGTAGCCGCTGCAACAACAAGGATTAGCGTGCTAAGAATGATGACAAGTATGCGAGTCTTCCGATGCACAAAGGACAGTTCCATTTCTTCCTCCGAATGGTCGTTGAATCACCCAATACAACCGGCCGCTACGAATGATGATTAGTTTCAACGATTGTCACGGCTCATGATGAGAACTTCCTGAAGAGCGCCCCGATCAACACCAGCCTGGTCCACGAGATGAAGTGAAACACGCCCCGGCTTGGCTGGAGGCGTGATCTCGGATTCCAATGACACAGGATCGCTAGGGCTCACGTCCATGATCCGCATGGTTCCAAGATTCTTTCCATGATCGTCATAGAAACGGGCTTCCAGGTGTCCGGCGAAGAAGACTCCAAATGATCCGGAAAGGCCCACTTTTCCGTTCTCTGCGAGTGAGGCTTTTAGCGGGCGAATCAGAATTCCAGCGTCGGTCACACCATGGAATTCGTTTCCCGATCGAGTCGGAAACCACTCCGTTTCAAACTCGCAGGTCTCACCGGAACGCAAACGGCACATCGGGCTATTGAGCTCAGCTTCAAGGTAGTAAGGACTCGCGTCCGGATCGGCGCTCACCGAAGGATTGCCGTCCTGCCCCAGCCGCATTTCCGGACCGTTCGTCCAAAAAATGACCGAGGCTTTCCCCGGATACGGTTTGCTCTCTTCATATTGAAAACGCTCGACCATGGCGTACTTGCTGCCCCCATCGACGACCGCGAGCCATCCTTCTTTGGAATCGATCCAAAGTTCGGCGGCCATGTGCACGTAATGCACGTTAAGCAAACCGTCGTTTCTCACAGAAACTGCTGGATTTTCGGCGGGGCCGAAGCGAACATGATAACGGTTGAGATAGCCGCTCGTAGGATTCGCCGGAGTGTATGTCCAGAAGTCGTGATTGATGCGCGCAGCGCCGCCTTGGCTTTGCAGGTTGGACTCTGATGTGTCGTACTGTGAAACGGACTGCATCGACCATTCAAGAGTATGGCCGGTGATATTTTTCATGGATGCGTGAAACCTGATGCGCGGAGAATCGGCTTCGACCTGGATCGTTCGTGTGAACTGAATCCCGGTTTGAGGATCGGCGGGACTTTTAAGCTCGATCTGGCAACGTTGCCCTTCCGAAACCTTTCGAAAGTTATAGGGTCCGTCGTCGATCGTATCTGAGTTCCCAAGCCAGTGCTGCTCGTCATCGTTTCCTTCAGGCAAAAGCCACAGCTTGTCGCCACCGTAGTTAAACCATTGACTGGTGCTCGGAGGCAGATACTTCCCCGCCAACTTTGGATTCACAAACAGATACGAGTGACCGCCGAACGTCACCTGCATCAATCGCCCCCCGTTTTGCGGGACAACGATCAGTTGCACCCACCGGTTCGAGATTTGCTGTGCGTGCCAACCCTTGTAATCCGTGGCTTCGACGCGGCAGTCCGAACTCTTGTCCTGTGTAGATTGGCCGATCGCATGGACTGCCATCCCAGCCATTCCGATTGTCATCAGAAACGAAATTGCACTTAGCCAATGCTTCCGATTCGCCCCGAAGAGATGTCTCCTCATGATTGCCCTTGCCTTGCCCGATTTTGCTGCGCCTGAGGTTAGCACGCACGCGAGAATCCGCAAAACGCGCTTCTCCTCTTTTCTGAACGAAATGAAACCCAATAAAACGAAATAATTCGATTTGCGTCAAGCAAATTGTGTGGTATACCCAACTTCTCCAATGAACCAAGTGCGCGGACGCAATGTCAGTATTGGTCTGGGAACAGCGCTGCTATTTTTGTCGGCCGCGTCGAACTTGCTCGCCCAGGACCGCAAGGTAGACCCCACCTGGCTGCATCGGTATGTCTCGCCTGCTAGCGATCCGGCCTCGGCAGGTTGCCACTACACGCCAATCTTCGGCGAGGGCGACTCAGAGAGTCGAATTCTGCACAGTGTTACGCGCTTCGGCGAACTCACCGTCGCTGCTCAGGGCAACTGTCAGAGCGTTGCGTACGATCGTGAGGAAGAACTGTATTTTATTTTGGACGGCACCGGCATGCTGCAGTATGCGGATGAGACTCATTCCTTGCGCACGAACGATTTCACCTATATCGCGCCCGGAGCAAAGCACTCGATCGCGAATCATTCGGACAAAAATTTGCGAGTCGTGGTCATGGGATTCAAAATCCCGGCGAAGACGTCGATTGGTCCGCCGCCCGCGCATCCAAAGATTATCAATCTGGATGAACTCAAAGAGGGAACCGTCGACGGCCACCCAAACTCAGTTCTATACAAGCTTATGATTGGCCCGCGGGGCGCAACACGCGACGCGATCGACGATGCCTACGTTGTGACCAGCCTTTTCTTGATGGATTTTGCGCCGGGCGGCACGAATTTTCCGCATCATCACGAAACGGCCGAAGAAATCTATTTGGTGCTCGACGGACAAGGCGACATGGTTGCAGGAAGTGGAATGGACGGCATCGAAGGCCGCTATCCGGCGAAGGCGGGTGATGCGTATTATTTCCGCGCAAACTGCACCGTCGGCTTTTACAACCAGAATAAACCGGGAGCGAAGGCTCACATCCTGGCGGTACGATCACGAATCCCACTGCCTCAAGAAGATGATTGACAGTGTCGCTTTCAGCGTCAAGCCGAGAAAGCTCTGAAGTGTACTACGCCCGATATTGAGCGATCCCACGAGGAGGTTTTTGCAATGCGAGTTCAGAATTCCAGTCGACGATCTTTCGTTAAATTGGTGGCGGCGGCACCGCTGCTGGGTCAACTTGCCGCACGCGACCTTTACGCGCAGGCGGCCACAGCCATGGGCAAAGATCCGCGGCAGAACGTCTACTCGCGTCTCGGAGTAAAAACCGTCATTAATTGCCGGGGCACATGGACCTACCTGAGCGGCTCACTTGAATTCCCCGAAGTTCACCAGGCGCAACTCGAGGCCGGTCAGTATTTCGTAAACATGATTGACCTGCAGCGTGCGGTCGGACGGCGGCTATCTGAACTCACCGGCGCGGAGTCGGGCATCGTTACCTCGGGTTCAGCTGGTGCCATGGCAGCCGCAACCGCCGGATGCATGGCCGGAATCGACGACAAACTTATCTGGCAACTCCCCGACACCACCGGCCTCAAGAATGAAGTCGTCATGGTCGGAGGCCGGAGCGCCTTCGATAGCGCGATCCGGCTGACCGGCGCCAAGCTCGTTCTAACGTATTCGTCGGAAGAACTCGCGAACGCCATCAACGACAAGACGACAATGATCTATACCACCGATCTCGGCGAAAAGCTTCAACGCGTGCTTGCCGTCGCGAAAGACCACAAAGTTCCGCTGCTGCTCGACGATGCCGCCGGCATTCCTCCTGTCGACAACGCCAAGCTCTATGCGCGCATGGGAATTGATATGTACTGCTTTTCGGGCGGGAAAGGATTGCGCGGCCCACAATGCAGTGGCTTGCTTCTAGGTCGAAAGGATTTGATCGAAGCCGCGCTTCTCAACAGCAGTCCGAGGGAAGGCGCCGTCTGTCGCCCAATGAAAGTCGGGAAAGAAGAAGTGATCGGCTGCCTGACAGCGCTTGAGACTTGGCTGAATCTTGACGAAAAGAAGCTATACGCCGAATGGAATGGCCGCATTGACCGCATTCGGAAGTTGGTGGAGACCGTGCCGGGTGTGAAGACCGAGACTTACGTTCCAGATGACGGCAACCGGTATCCCACGCTAAAGGTTTCCTGGGATCAACAGGCCTGGCGATTCACTATCGCAGACTGCGTCGAGCAGTTGCGTGCAGAAGAGCCTGTGATCGAAGTGCTGGGGCTCGATAATCCGAGTTTGGTAAAAGCAGTCCGTGAGGGCAATCCGAATCACAAAGAACATAAGGGACCCGATCACATCGAACTCATTTCCATGACCATCAAGCCCGGAGAAGAAATGATCGTCGGGCAACGGCTCCGCGCGATTCTCGGCGCCGCGCAGAAGAAAGCGGCGTAATCAGACACAACATTGGTGAAGGAAATCGGACCAAAAGGTGCTCTATGCGATTTCTGCTGATTGGACTTTTGCTTTCCACTTCCCTGTTGGCCCAGGAGCGCATCCACGCCGTAATTCCAGCTCAAGCGCCGGCGCATACGAATCCTGTCTGTTCGCCGGGCGTAGATGCGGGCGACTACGTTTACGTCTCGGGCCAAGGCCCCCTTCGCCCGAACGGCAGCTCTCCCGTAACGTTCCCTGAACAAGTGCGACAGGCGCTCGACAATGTGAAAGCCGTGGTCGAATCCGCCGGATTGACCACTGAAAACGTGGTCTACATGCAGGTGTACCTTTCCGATATCACCCAGTACGGGGAACTGAATAAAGTCTTCGCCGAATATTTTCCGAAAACTCCTCCGGCTCGCGCGGTGCTAGGAGTCGCCCGGATTCCCTCGCCGTCGATTCAGATCAATGCGGTTGCAGTTCGAGATTCAAAAGACAAGCGAGTCATATATCCACCGAATGAGAAGAAAGAGAATTCATTTTCTCCGGGAATCCTCACGCATGATCGGCTTTTTGTATCCAGCATGGCTGGCGCTGATCCGATGAGCGGTAATGTTCCGGCTGATCCTGCAGCGCAAGTCGATTTGTCGCTCGATCGCGTAGAAGCCGTTTTGAAAGCGGCAGGACTGGAACTTAGCAATATGGTGTTCGTGAATCCATACTTGACTGCCGACATTCCATCGAGAGTGATGAATGAGCATTACGCGAAGCGATTCGAATTCGGCAACACTCCGGCGCGCGCGACGATCGAAGTATCGAGTCTGCCCGGCGGCGCTCATATCGAGTACACGGGCGTAGCCGTCCGCGACTTGAGTCAACGGAAAGCCGTGCGCCCCAAAAATATGTCGCCAAGTCCGACGGCCAGCCCCTGTGTCTTTGCCGGCGACACCTTGTACTGCTCGGCCAAAAGCGGATTCATTCCCGGGCCGCACGGCGGCGTGTATGCGTCCACCACGCAGACTCAGCTTCGGCAGACGATGCGGAACCAACTGGACAACCTGGAAGAGGCGGGCATGGACTTCAGCCAGGTCGTATCCACGACCGTGTATTTGGATGACCTGGGTGATGCAGCTTCGTTTGACGAAGTCTACGGCCAATATTTCGGCCCGACGATGCCGGCGTGCACCACGGTCCAGCAGATTGCTCCAGCGGATCGTAAGGCCGATAAAGATGATCACTATCCTGATCTGGAGCAGGTTTCCTTGATCGCCATCCGGAGCAAGACTGCAAAATAAGTTCCTTGCGCTAAGGCAGAGGCAGGTTCTTCAATTCCGGCTCGATCTCAAACGCCTTGTCGAATGCGTGCTGCGCCTCGTCGTTCTTCCCTTCCTGACGAAACGCCAATGCAAGGTTGTAATGGGCTTCGGCGTATCGTGGTTTGATTCGAATAGCTTCTTCAAACTCAATCTCAGCCTTGTGAATTTCCCCGGATTGCAACAGCACCAGCCCAAGATTGTTGTAGCCTTCGGCAAACTTCGGATCTCTCCTCACCAGATCTCGGAAGACATTGGCTGCTGCAGCAGGATCGTTGTTCTGGCTTAGCGACAAACCTAGCTGCACTCGCGCGTCTACGTTTTGCGGATCCAGCGCCACGGCCTCGGTCAATTCGTGGACAGCCTCTTGCGGACGCTGCAATTGCGCCAGCGCAATCCCGAGGTTGTAATGCGCTTCAGCGAGATCCGGATCGCTCATCACCGCCTGCTGAAATTCCTGCAGTCCCCGCGTCTGATCTCCCGCCTTCCATAAAAACAGTCCGTAGCTGGTGTGTGCTTGGGCATAGTCTGGCTTCAGTTCAAGGGCCTTTTCGTACGCCTCTTTGGCGCGCGCCGCTTCATTCTTCCCTTCCCATGCAAGGCCCACGTAGTAGTAGCTGGTAGGGAATTGAGGCGTTAGCTCAACGGATTGCCGGAACAAATCCAAGGCATCATCGAATTTCTGCTTTTTAAGTGCATCCACACCTTGGGTGATCAGCAGCTTCGACTGTGCCAGTTTCGCGCGGAAATCGTGCAGCCCCGACAGTTCATCGAATTCCTTCTTGGCATTACTGGTGTCTCCCTGCGTGCGCAAGGCAAGGGCGAGATTGTAGTGGGCTTGCTCAAGATCCGGTTTGAGCTCGATCGCGCGGCGAAAGGCGGAGATTGCCCCCGCATTGTCGCCTCGAGATCGCAATTCTCGGCCCAAATTATACTGGGCATCCGCATCGTTCGGATTGAGCGCCACTGCCTTCCTAAATTGCTCTAAGCGCGCCGCTGTCATTTGCCTGACGACGCAAGGCAATCCCCAGCATCAAGTGCGCGGCAGCGAGGCTCGGATCAATGCGTATCGCTTCACGAAACTGCGTGGTAGCCTCATTGAGCTTGCCGAGCTGTCCTTCAACGACTCCGAGCTCCAGATGTGTGTCTGCAGAAGGCTTCAATCCGAGAGCTAGTCTCAGTTCGTGCTCGGCGTCTGTAAGATTGCTCTGCTGGGAGAGAATCCGGGCCAGCAGCCGATGAGTAGTGGCATTTCTGGGATCGAGGGTCTCGGCGGTGCGCAGTTCTTTAAGAGCCGCCGTTTGATCCCCAAGGTCGAACCATACGCTTCCTAGTCCGTAGTGCGCGTCGGCCGACTTCGGCCGGAGTTCAACGGCCGCCTCAAACTCCTTCAGCGCCTCCCTGGTCTCTCCTTTGTACTTGAGTGCCAACGCCAGGTCGTAGTGCGTGACCACATCATTGGGCTCGAGTGCGAGGGCACTGCGGTAGTTCGCGATGGCATCATCCCAGGACTTCGTCTGTGCCAATTCGGTCGCCCGCTTGCGATAGTCTGCCGCGGTTTGCGCGATCATCTGCGGGGCAAACAAGATTCCAGCCAGCAAGGCAGCCGACAACCAAAGATGGATCAGACCGGTTTTCCCGCTGAGATTGCCCTGCATCCCAACACTTTAACCCAAAGAAGGAAAGGGACAGCCTGCTGATGCTGTCCCTTCGCAGAACGTTCTTGCACTACCAGACGAACTTGGCGCTCACTTGGCCGATGCGCGGATCACGGGCGCTCGTAATGTTTCCGAAGCTTCCACTGCTGATATCCCCGCTCGGATTCATGAATTGCGCGTGGTTGAAAATGTTGAAGAATTCACCCCGAATCTCGAACAACTTGCTTTCTGTGACCGGGATCGTTTTCTGAATCCCGAAGTCGGTGTTGTTGAAGCCGGGGCCATGGAAGAATCGCCGATTCGCTGTGCCGAAGGTGCCGCAGTCAGGGCTCGGGGTGGTGCCAGTAAAAAAGCAGCTGGTCGCGACAAATGCGCTCTGATCAAAATATGTGAATGTGCCAGGCGTGTCGCGCGGGTTTCGTTTTTGAATCGGTCCCACGAGATTCGGCATATCGGTGGAGGGACTGCCAGCAAGAGAGCTATCTCCCACGCACGGCTGCGGTGTGGCCAGCGTCAACCCCGGACATAGCAGGGGATTGGTCACGGGATTCGACTGACCCATCTGGATTGGAAATCCCGTCGCGAATCGGGTAATGCCCTGGACTTGCCAGCCTTTCGTCAGCCTTTTCGGCAAACGTTGGAAGGCCCGATCAAAGGGCAAAGCCCAAACATAACTCATCACGAAATTGTGGTGAACATCGGTCGACGACAGGCCACGGCTCAACTTTGGATTGGTAAAATTGACCAGATCGTTAAACCCTGACGAGTCATCCAGACCTTTGGCTATTGTGTACGCAGCCAGCAAAGTTACGTCTCCGGCTTTGCGTTCCACCGTCACCTGACCAGCGTTGTAGATGGAATTTGCCGTCAGCTTGGTGAAGGTATTGCCAAAACCAAAACAAAGGGTTTGGGCTGCGGGGCAGTAGTTCGGGTTGAGAAGCTGATTCCTTGTACCGTAAATCAGTGGGCCGCTGGCACCAAGCTGGAAAGTGTCCTGCTCGGCGTTCGGTCCGCAGCCGACCGCGCCCGCCGAGATGTCGGTATAGCCTTGCGCAGTGAGTTGCGTGCAGAACCCTGCATTGCCCGGGTTGGCTTCCTGTTGAGTTATGAGCCTGTGACCCTCCGTACCGACGTAGGCCAGAGTCAGCACAGTGGATCTGCTCAGTTCCCGTTGGATGGACATATTGAAATGCTCGGCATAAGCGAGCTTGTTATGAGTGTCGTACCCGGGGAAATAGGACATTGGCTCGTAAACCGCGAAACTGAGCGTCTTATTTGCCGGACTCCCCGGAATTGGAACGGTGAACGGAAAGCGTTGTCCCTCTCCGTCAGTGCCTCCGTCCAGCCGATTTCTGAAAGGCTCTGAAAACGACACTGGACCCGGACTGCTCCAGTACAAGCCAAACGGAGCGTCGGCCACCTCGTAAAAGAGGTTCAGATCTTCCACCGACGTGTAATAGATCCCGTAGGCTGCGCGAATGCTGGTCTTCCCCGGACCGCCAAAAATCTTTCCCAAGACTCCGCCACTGAAGCCAGGGGAATAGGCAAGGCCGAGGCGCGGCCCTAAATTGTTGTAGCGGGTGGGAGCGAGCGTCTTGGGAATGCCCGGATCGCCCGGAAATACGAGACCTGTGGGAGAACCCGGAAAGACCACTGACTGCTTTCCTGGGACCCAA
>CAVWTR010000007.1:0-585288 GCA_963758005.1 uncultured Acidobacteriota bacterium | reverse complement strand
CCTCGATAAGAGCGAAGGCGGTGTCAAGGACAAAGATATCCTGTCGGTGTTTTTGGCACCGCTTTTTTGCCAGAGAGGTTGAGGACCAAGACTCTGGAAATCTCACGCTGAATCACCCATCGGTGGCGGATCTTCTCCCGAAGATCGTTCCACCAACCATCGATTCGGCCTAAACCGCGACCATGATTCTTCTATGCGAACATCCCGTCCCGACGGGATGCGAGAGCGCCCAATCAATTCTGCGGTCTAGCTTGCGCCGACCAGGGGCACCCGCGGGCTGCTCTCGATGCGAACGATCTCTGGATACGGTCTGTTGGTGCGTAGCATCCAGTAGAGTCGTACGGCTAACCTGCGCGCCGCCGCCACCTTGGCCACGCCTTTCGGCTTCTGGTGACAGCGATGCAAATACTGCTTACGAAACTCGGGATCGAAGCGCACCGCAATCTGCGCTGCTTCCACCAACAACGAGCGCAGCATGCGGTTGCCTTGCTTGCTGATCGCTCCCAGCTTCTGCCTCCCCCCGAACTTTCCTCGCGCGGAATCAGTCCCAGATAACTGGCCACCTGCTTGCCCCGGGGAAAGCGGCTCACGTCGCCGATGGTCAGCACATACGCCAGCGCCGTGTTCGGTCCCACTCCCGGCTGCGTCATCAGCAACTTCGCCTGCGGATTCTCTTCCGCCGCCCGTTGCACCGCATCGTCGAGTTTTCCGATCTGCTGGTTTAACATCGCCAGCAGTCCCAGCAAATCTTCCCGCCGGCACGCCGCCCATGGTTTTAACGGCAGCTCGCGCAGCATCTTCTGTCCCGCCTGGCTCCACAGCGTCCGTTTCTTCTGCACTCCCTTATTCAGAGAAAGGTGTTGCAGTTCGTTTTTCACCCGGCTGCGAATCTCCACCAGCTTGTGCCGATGCAGCACCAGTTGCCGCAGGTCCCGCTGCTCCCGGTCCGGAGTCCATAGCCGCGGAAACCGCCCCTGCACCACCAACTGCAGAATGTGCGCCGCGTCTCGCTTATCCGTCTTCTGTTTGCGCACGTAACTGGCTCGGATCTGCGCCGCATCCCCGATCCAGATCTCGTGCCCCAGATCTTCCACCCACTCGATGAACCACTGACTGTTACCCGTGGCCTCCATGCCAATCAGCACTGGCTCCGCCAGTTGCTGATAAAACATCTTGGCCTCGCCCGTTGCATGCACCAGCTTCCGCTCGCCACACTCCCCAGTCCCCGTGTCCAGCCAACTCACTTGCTGCCAGCTGGGATGGAAATCACATCCTATAATCATCATCTGCGAAGGCTCCTTTCTTCCCAGCGTCTTTGTCCTCAAACCAAGACTACCGGGTCAATCGAGCCTTCGCTCTTATCCAATCAACTCTTGTCGCTGCGTTCTTTACAGTGACGGGTGGGTAGTGTCTAGTGCGCTGCGGCCGGTGCGTTTTGGTAGATGGTGGTGTGGGCAGGAAGCAAGGCTCCGACCGCAGCCCCGCTGGGAGCGCCGATCACGAGGCCCACAAGGGCGGTGATGCCGCGCGAGGATCCACCGAGGAAACCGTGGCTCGATCCAGCGAGCGCGCCAATGCCAGCCCCGACGACTCCTCCAATTACAAGTCCGATTACGGCATGGGCGCCGCGCTTGGCGCCGGATGACGTCGATACGCGGACGACGTCTTCGCGTTTTATCGTGACCTCGGTGCCGTGCTCCTTCAGGCTGAGGAATTCATCGGTAACGGTGACAAACTTTCCGCTGTGGCTCTTCATGCTGGATTCGACGACTTCGATTCCCTGGCCTGCCTTCAGGCCATTGAGGTCCGACCACGATCCGTGCTGGGTTTGAGCGGCGAGCGCAGCGGGAATTCCGAGGAGAAGCACGAGAGCGGCTAGAACCCTTGACATGGAGATCTCCTTAGCGCCCAGATCCCGCATGTCCGACTCTAGTTTGGACGCCAGGCCGCAACCCTATGCCGGGTACGCTCTCTTGTCAAGGTTAAGGCCAAGATTGAGCAGCCCGGGTTGCCTCTATTGCAAGCCAGCCTGCGCGAGCATTTCGAGAAACTGATTCCGGGTGCGCATGTCGATGGACTGCGCGATCATCTTGCCGATGCGGTCGTAGACGAAAATGTTGGGAATGCTGCCTAGCGGAGTGAGAAATCGGAACGAACAACGAATGAGACTCAGACTTAAATGAACATCTCGTCCTGTGGAACGGGACGCCGTTCTTCGCGGCCGTTGCCATTCTTGCGGGCGCGGCCGCCAAACAGAAATTCCAGGCCGACGGTGAGGCCCTGCATCAATCCGGAAATGCGGCGAACCGGCGAGATCACCGTGTTGTGGACCATATCGGTGGTCTGCTCCACGCGATCCAGCGTTCGAGTGAGCAGTTCGTCGGCGCGAATAATTTGCAGGCGGCTGCGGTCCACGACATCTTTCACCGTTGCATCCACGCGCTGCACCTGGTCCCGCAACATGGTGGTCGCGTCCTGCAGGTTGTCGGTAATCACTTGCAGCTTGGGGCTGATTTCGGTCAGGAGCGCCTCTGCCTGCTCGACTGTCGGCACGACCTTGGTCTTCACCTCTGTTGCCATGGCTTCCATGAGCGCGATGCTCCGGCGCATGGCTAGATACATAGCCAGCAGTACGCCTGCTTGCAGCATGACCGCCAATCCGGTCAGGAAGATGAACACAGGAGTGAGTTTGTCCATAAGCGTGCTCCGGCAAATCTCATGCGCCCGCCGAAAGACGGAAGCTGGCGCGGCAAGTCTACTAAGCTTTGGGCGCGCCTGTTTCCGTGGTGGCTTCCTGATAGGCCTGACGTCCAGCCTCGTAGGCGGCGCGGAACTGCTCCTTTTGCTGGTTGACCACATCGCGTCCGCGGTCGGCCCACTGCGCGGCCTGATCGCGCGCTTCCCGCGCCCGGCTGCGCACGTACTCGCGGCCTTCTTCGGCGCGCGCGCGCAACACTTCGCGCGTCTCGTTGCCTGAACGGGGCGCGTACAGCACTCCCGCCAGCGCTCCTAATCCCAATCCTGCAAGAAACCAACCGAAACTATTACTGTCGCGATCCGACATAACTATCACCTCCGAGTGAACAGCATCAACACAAATGGTACATCCTCTGTCATGCAAATACAATTACGGGGAGCCTGTAGGCGGTGAAGGAAGGCACCGGATGAGCCGTCTGCGGCGGGAGAGCTCTTACGCTCGACGGAACCTTGCCATCTTCCGTCTGCCGTTTCTTGCGACTCAATCCCACAACTCAAACCCAACGGAAATTGCGGCGAGGGCCTTACTTCTGCTGGGTGGGCGGAGCCGTCGGCGCCTGTGCCGGCGCGGGTTGCGTTTTAACCGGTTGCGATTTCAGGCCTTGCAACACCGAGCTCGGTCCGCCACGGCGGGACGCATACACCGACAACGTGATGGAAGTGATCATGAACGCCACGGCCGACCAGGTAGTGGCCCTGGAGAGCGCACTGGCCGCGCCTCGCGGGCCGAACGCCGTCTGGCTGCCCTGCCCGCCAAAAGCCGCGGAAATGTCGCCGCTCTTGCCACTCTGCAACAAGACAACGATGATGATGAATAAACAGACCAGGATGTGAACGGCAACGATTAGACCGTAGATCATGATTAATGTTTTCCTGACGGCTCGATTTTGCCCCGCGAAGGGAATTCATGGTGCGGAAGGGGGGATTTGAACCCCCACGCCTTTCGGCGCCACCCCCTCAAGATGGTGTGTCTGCCAGTTCCACCACTTCCGCACAAGTCATCAACTGTTATGGCCGGGCGCGACGTTTATTATAGCAAAGCGGGCTAACCTTTCGACCAATGCCTGTGGAGTTTGTAGGCCCTGCGAGTGTGCAGCGTGCGCAGCATTTCCCCTGATTTCTATGGAGAACGAGAACGACAATTCCAGCGGCGACGTCATTCGTTATTATCGCGATCGCTATTACGACGATCAGGACGAATCCACGCGTCTCGATAGCGGCTGGTTTCGCCTGGAGCGGGCCCGCACGCAGGAGTTGATTCTGCGGCATCTGCCGCCCGCTCCTGCCACGGTTATCGATGCCGGCGGAGGTGCGGGAGTCTACGCCTGCTGGCTCGCGGACCGCGGCTATCAAGTGCACTTGATCGATCCGGTGGCTAAACATGTGGAACAGGCGCGGGCGGCGTCATCCCGGCAGCCCGATCATCCACTCGCTTCCGCGGAGGTGGGCGATGCGCGCCGCTTGTCCTATGGCGATGCCACCGCCGACGCGGTGCTTCTGCTTGGTCCGCTCTATCACCTGGTCGAGAGGGAAGAACGGCTCTTTTGCCTGCGGGAGGCGCACCGCGTTCTTCGCCCCGGAGGGTTGGTGTGGGGCGCGGGCATCAGCCGTTTCGCATCGCTATTCGATTCGCTTTCAGGCGGATTCTTCGATGACGCCGCGTTCGCGCCAATTCTCAATCGCGATCTGGAAGACGGCCAGCACCGCAACTCCACCGGCAATCCGCTTTATTTCACCGACGCTTTCTTTCATCGGCCCGGAGAATTGTCGCGGGACTTCCTGGCGGCTGGATTTCAAGTTGTTGAAATAGTGGCCATCGAAGGTCCGGGCTGGCTGGCGTGCGACTTCAATCGTTTGTGGAGCGATCCGCTGCAGCGTGAACGCCTGCTGTCTGTTGTGCGCAAGGTCGAGCGAGAGCCGTCGGTGTTGGGAGCGAGCGCGCACATTATGGCCATCGGAAGGAAATAGGATCACTACCCGGTTTAGTACTTAACCAGCGCCGCGAACGATTTCGGATCGAGCGACGCCCCACCGACCAGCGCGCCATCAATTTCTTCTTGCGCCATCAGCGCGGAGGCGTTGTCCGGTTTCACCGACCCGCCGTAGAGAATGCGCAGCTGCGCGGCGAACTCTTCGCCGAATACTTCACTGGCCTCGCGACGGATTACGGCATGCGCCTCGGCGGCGAGTTCGGGCGTGGCGGTCTTGCCCGTGCCGATGGCCCATACCGGCTCGTAGGCAACAATCATCTTCGCTGCTTTTTTCGCCGATATGGCATGGAACGCCCTGACGCACTGGCGGCGCAGAACGTCGTCGGTGAGTCCAGCCTCGCGTTCTTCGAGCACTTCGCCCACGCAGCAGATCGGCGTGAGTCCAGCCTCCAGCGCGGCTTTCAGGCGCAGGTTGACCGTATCGTCGGTCTCGCCAAAATACTGCCGGCGCTCGGAGTGTCCGACGATGACATGCGTGACTCCCAGACACACCAGCATGGGCGCGGAAATTTCACCGGTATAGGCTCCGTCTGCCTTCCAGTGAACATTTTGCACGCCGATGGCGACGTTCGACCCCGCAGCCGCCTTGATCGCCGCATCCACATCCGTGTAGGGCGGACAGACCACGATCTCGTCGCGGTCATGGCCCGCCACCAGGGGCAGGAACTCTCGAAAATAATCCCGCGTCTCGTCCGGGGTCTTGTTCATTTTCCAGTTCGCTGCCATTACTTTTTTTCTCATGAGTCAGCCTTTTCGATTCGGAATGGAGGAGTGGGTGAGTCTTTGAACGCTATTTCTTATCCGTGAGTGCCTCGACTCCAGGCAGCTTCTTTCCTTCCAGAAACTCCAACGATGCGCCGCCTCCGGTGGAGATATGCGTGATCTTGTCGGCAACGCCGGCGGCGTGCACGGCCGCGACCGAGTCACCACCGCCCACAATCGAAATGGCGCCGCCGTTGTCCGCGACGGCCTGTGCAATTTTGAAAGTTCCACGGGAAAATCCCGGAACTTCGAAGACGCCCATCGGCCCGTTCCATACAATGGTCCGCGCTGTCGAGATTTCCTCGGAGAACAATTCAATCGTCTTCGGCCCAATATCGAGCGCCATCTTGTCGGCGGGAATCGGCTGGCCTTCGCCAATCTGCTGGATGACCGCATTGGCCTCCGGCTTCATCGCGACCACGTGATCGATCGGCAGTAGGAATTTCAGATTCCGCTTCTTCGCTTCTGCCAACAGTTGCTTCGCCAGATCAACTTTGTCGGCTTCGAGCAGCGACTTGCCGATTTCGTGTCCCTGGGCCTTGAGAAACGTGTAGGCCATGCCGCCGCCGATGATCAGCGACTGCACTTTATTCATCAGGTTCCGGATTACGTCGATCTTGTCGCTGACCTTGGCGCCGCCCAGGATCGCAACGAACGGTTCCTCGGGATGCTCCAGCGCCTTGCCCATGTATTTCAGCTCTTTTTCCATGAGCAATCCGGCGGCGGATTGCTTGACGAACTTCGTCATCCCTACGGTCGATGCGTGCGCGCGATGCGCCGTGCCGAAGGCATCGTTGACGTAGTACTCCGCCAGTTTCGCCAGTTGTTTCGAAAACTTCTCGTCGTTGGCTTCTTCTTCGGCGTGGAAGCGCAAGTTCTCAAGCAGAAGGGTCTGGCCCATCTCGAGTTGAGTCGCGACTTCCTCGGCCTCCGGCCCAACACAGTCGGGACAGAAGCCGACGTTTTCGCCGCGCGCGAGTTCCTTATCGAGCAGCATGCGCAACCGCTCGGCGACCGGCTTGAGGCTCAGCTTCGGATTGGGTTTGCCCTTGGGCCGGCCCAGGTGCGAGGCCAGAATCAGGCGCGCGCCGTGGCGCAGCGCGTATTCGATGGTGGGCAAAGTCTCGCGGATGCGGGTGTCGTCCATCACGCGCCCGTCTTCCAGAGGCACGTTGAAATCGACGCGCATGAAAATGCGGTTGCCGTTGAGCGGCAGATCACGAATGGAAAGTTTGGACATGGCTGGTTGTCCTTAGATGCGTGACTGTAATGTGGCGCGGGCGCCCTCGCCCGCGTGCAAGCACGACAAATAAAGGCTGCGCGGGCGAGGGCGCCCGCGCCACACAGAACAAGAAAATCCTTACAGGCCCTTGCTGGCCATGTAGTTGATCAGGTCGCGCACGCGGCTGGAGTATCCCCACTCGTTGTCATACCAGGAGATCACCTTCACACAGTTGCCGCCGACCACCAGGGTCATCGGTGCATCCACGATGGACGAGAACGAGTTGCCTTTGAAGTCCGACGACACCAGTTCCTGCTCTTCGTAGGCGAGATAGCCCTTCAACGGCCCCGACTCGGTCGCCTTTTTCAGCGCCGCATTCACTTCTTCCTTGGTCGTCTTCTTCTCCACCCATACCACCATGTCGACGACGGAAACGTTCGGAGTCGGCACCCGCATGGAGAATCCGTCGATCTTGCCGCCAAGTTCCGGAATCACCAGCTTCAGCGCTTTGGCTGCCCCGGTCGTGGTCGGAATCATATTAATCGCAGCCGCCCGCGCGCGCCGCAAATCCTTGTGCGGGAAATCGAGAATGACTTGATCATTCGTATAGGAATGAATCGTCGTCATGGTGCCGCTGATGATCTTGAATTCGTCATTGATGACCTTGGCGACCGGCGCCAGACAGTTCGTTGTGCATGAGGCGTTCGAAATAATGTGGTGCTTCGCGGCGTCGTACTTTTCGTGGTTCACGCCCAGAACCAGCGTGATGTCTTCATTCTTCGCCGGAGCCGAGATGATGACCTTCTTCACCGTCCCGCGCATGTGCTTTTTGGCGTCGTTAGCATCGGTGAAGTGGCCAGTCGACTCGACCACAACCTGCGCGCCCACGGACTCCCAGGGCAGCGCTCCCGGATCCCGCTCTTTGAATACTTTGATGGTCTTGCCGTCGACCGTAATGCCGTCGGGACCCGCGGAAATCTGGTTAGGGAGATTGCCAAGAATCGAGTCGTACTTCAAAAGATGGGCCAGAGTCTTCGGGTCCGTCAGATCGTTGACCGCGACGATATCGATGTTTGGATCCTTGAGCGAAGCGCGAAACACGTTGCGGCCGATGCGTCCGAAGCCATTGATGCCAACTTTAATTGCCACATTTCCTCCTCAGGGTTTATGAAGGCGAGATCAGGTTTGGTTGACGGTTGCTGTGTAAACACATGATGTTAACAGGGAAAGGGAAGCGTCGTAAATGACGGCCATTCACTTTCCAGAAGAGAGTTGTCGCAAGGCGCAAAGGATTCAGGGCTTGCTGACCGCGGGGGATGAGCCGCCTTCCGTCTGTACTTTCTTCTTGTGTGGCATTTTGCGGCGGATGTCAGGCCAGAATTCCTTGAGGAAGATGGTCATAGTGTCGAGGCTGAGCTGCGTCCCCCAGGTGCTGGCAAAATTCGAAAGGGTTCGATCGGAACCAATAAACTTGTGCGGATCGGTGGGCGTGCTGATGAAGCCGCTTTTCGGATGGTAACTGAAAGTGGAGATAGCGGCGGCGAATCCGGCGCCGAAAACTTCGGAGTAATTAAATTGCCGGTGGCCGGAATCGCTGCGGGTAATCACGATTCGGGTGATCGCATAACCCGACCGGTGCACGAAACCACCCTTGCCTAATTGAAAGTAACGCGGGTCCTGGTGCAGAAGCGAAGGAAAGACTGCTTGGGCCATGAAGTTTTCGGTGATGCCATCAGCGGCGACGAGTCCATAGCGCTTGGCATAACCCTCCCATCCCTGCCCCAGCTGGGGATCGCTGTTTGCCGCCTGGTTCAGCGAGGCTAGAAAAGCCCACCAGGGATATTGCACCGGATCGAACGTACCCAGGGCCACGGCATGATACTTTTGCCGCCAGGTCAGCGGAGGCGGATGTCCTCCGTTTTCCAGAGTCAGAAAGTTCGGCAGGAAGCCGCCCAGCCGGTCCTTCGACGTGCCGGGGACCTTGCCCTGGGTACCGGTACTCTGCTCCTGCTTGTCTTGCTTGTCTTTGTCGGTGGCTGCAGCGTCAGTGCCCGTAGGCTTGTCCTTATCTGCGGGCGCCTGCTGAGCCGCGGCCGGCGCCTGGCCTTGGGCTGGAGCCTGGGTTTGCGCTGGTGCTGATGAAGCTGGCGCTGATGAATCCGGAGGCGACGGCGGTGTGGTCTGCTGGGCAGCGCTCAATAATGAAAAAAGCCCGACAAAGGCAATCCAGGCAGTAAATCTTCCGGCGAACTTGATAACCAATTATTTCTCCCAGTGCGGATAGATGCGTGGTTCTTGAATGGAGATTACTTTTATTCTACCAACACCGGTGCGCCTCTCCGCCTTAGCACCTTGCTTTACATTCGTTTACAGAGCGGCGGCCACTGAAGATCCGTGAGTGAAGGTCCTCAGTGAAGATGAAAGAACAGGCGGCCTGTGCCGAGCCGCCTGTTCTACCGGATGGTCATCCAAAGCCAAACCAGCGCTAGAAGTGGAACGCCAGTTGAGCCGTGATCGCTCGCGGCGTCACATAGTGCGTCCCGCTGAACGTGGAAAGGAAGTTGTACAGCGCCACTTTGTTCATCAGGTTGACGACGGTCAGGCGCAGATCCCATTTGCGCTTGTCGCCGTGAAACATGTTGTCGATTCCCGCCGAGACATCGAAAAGATTGCGTGGGGCGATGCGCGCAGGGTTGTGGTCGTCGTTCTGCGCCCCAGGCGCCGGCACCTTGATCAGCGTGGACCCGAACTGCGAAACCAGGCACGTGCCGGGCAGGGCTTGTGTTGGAGTGGCGCGCTGCGATCCGCAGTAGAAGCCCGCTTGATATTCCTGATCGGCCGTCAGTGGAGCGCCATTCCCGAACATATTGACTGCCGGCAGGCCGTTCAGGGTGGTCGAAGCTGGACAGTCGTTGCCCGGGCCCAGCCCATAACAGGGCGCCGCGCCGGCTACCTGTCCACTGTCATACCGCCAGTTCAGCCCGAACCACGGTCCCCGTTTCAGAAGCTGGTACTGCAGATTCGTGGACTGGTTGAACTTCTCGTCATGATCGATGCGGAACGGCAATCCGTTGCCACCCACGGTTGCTCCTAACCCTCCCACCTGCGGCGGAAAGAAGCGGGCGGCCACGCTGGAGAACACCGTGGTTGCAGAAAATCCGTGGATGGTGGGTACGCGTACGCTGGCTGCATATCCCGGGATCTTCGAATTGTGCCACTCGATCGGAAACGTGATCGGGGTGTTGCCGAGCACGCTGAAGTCATATCCGTTATGCGTGTACTTCCAGATGTATTCTCCGTCAAATACCAGGTAATGCCCGAAAGCCTGCTGCAAGCCCGCGTGAAACTCATTTCTAAAGCCAGGATTTAAGTCCGCCGGAACGCAGGGCACGAGCGCCGCAATCACCGGGTAATCGCAGCCGTTGTTGGAGAGCACCAGATTCTCATTGAACGGAGTCTCCAGCGTCCGGGCATACGAGAGGCGAAGCACCGTGCTGCTCGGCTTGATGTTGTAGGCAATGCCGATGCGTGGCTCTACTTGCCGCGCAATGGTGAGGCCGTTATACAAATCTCCGCGCAGCCCCAGACTGAATGACCAGTTCTGCACGCTGATGGTGTCCTGCGCGTAGAGCGCGAGCTCCTTCACATCGGTGTGGCCGTTGAAATCGTACAAGCCGCCGCCGCGCGTCAGGTCATAGGGAAGTAATACAGGATTGAAGAATGGGTACGGCGAAGCGCCCGTCGCGGGACCCGGTGTCGGCTCGTTCGGATACAGCCCGACGGGACAATTTAATGGATTAGTTATCCCTGGGGCGGCAACCGGGGTTCCGCTCGCGTTCACGCAGGGCGCATTCAGTGTCGGATCGACTACGCCCAAACTGTCATTCTCCGTCAGAAATGTTTGCTCATAGGTCACTCCCACCTTCAAGTTATGGATCCCGTGAGCGTATGCCAGATCCGTGCGAATCCCGGTGTTGGTCAGAGAGCGGTCTTGACCAATCGTTTCCCGCTGCAGATTGAGCGGGCCCGAGATCGGAAAACGGATCCCCGCTGGGATAGTAGTTGTAATCGTCACGCCGTACAAAGCCGCCAAAAGTGAAGACCGCGGTTGGGCCGAGCAGGCGCGTCCACGTTGGCGCCACGTTGAAGGTCTTGATCTGCGAACGCTGATCGGTCGCCGGAACGGGGTTTCCAAAAGGGTCGACAACGCCGATATTCAGGTTGTCAAAAGTATTCGGCGTCTGGAACCAGGACCGGGTCCATCCCAAATTCAGGTGAACCGTGTTTCCGCTGGCGATCTGGTAGTCGATGCGGTCGAAAACGTTCTCCTCGTTCCCCTTGTCGTGCATCACGGCGAATTCGGGCGCATCCAGCACGCGCCCGCCATTGGTGCCGCTGATCGCGATGAAATTTCCCCAGTTCTGCCCGCCATAGGCCAGATCGAACGCTGCGTCCGAAGTGCCAAACGCGCCATAAGAAGTGGTGAACGAACCCGTGGGCGTGGTAACTCCCTGGCCTGAGCGTGTACTCACTTTAACCACCAGACTTGTCTTACCGCCAAACTCCGCCGGCGGCGCACCCGCGATCACCTCCATCGACTGAATCGAATTCGAGGGAATCTGGTTGGAAAAGGTCTTGCTCGACTGATCGGAATTGACCTGGTTGTCCACCGAAATGGTGTTCGAAGCATGATCGCCAAGACCGTGCATGCTGTCGTTGGAATCGGCAGACACTCCGGGCGTAGCCGCCGTCACCGCCTGTGCAACCCCGCCCCCTTCGGGCATAGGCAGCCGGTCCAGAAGGCTCTTGTCCAGGTCAGTATGGTAGGTGGAGTCGGTCTCGACCAGATCCCCTGCTGTGTCGTGCACTGTGATGGTCGTGGTGTCGACCACTGCCTGCAGCGTGATGGCGAGAGTCACTGGCACAACCGAACGCAGTTCCACGTCCTGCACATTAGGGGCGAAACCCTTGGCCGTGACCGTCAGGTGATAGGGATTGAACGGAATGTTGGGAAAACTGAATCCACCCGTAGCATCGGTTTCTATGCTGCGGTCCAACCCGCTGACCGGGTTATGAATCTTTACCGTCGCTCCAAAAACCACCGCGCCGGTTGCGTCCAGCACCGTCCCGTTCAACGATGAAGAGTTACCAACGGATTGCCCCAAACAAGTACTGGCAGCGCAGAACGCGAGGGCCAAGACAGCAAGCCGCGATGAATACATCGTAAGCACGAATCTGGAACGCAAATGATGCATTTTCATTCATTCTACCAATCCCGGTGGGTCGCTCCCGCCGAGTCGTAGCTTTTACATTCGATTTACAAAGCCACAACTTTTCACAGATACGAAACAGGCGGCTCGCACCGAGCCCCCTGTTCCGCGATGCCGATCCAGTGCTAGAAGTGGAACCCCAGTTGAGCCGTCAGAGTCCGCGGGGTGACGTAGTGCGTTCCGCTGAAGGTGGAAAGGAAGTTATAAAGGGCGTATTTGTTCGTCATGTTAATGACTGTGAATTGCGCACTCCATTTGTACTTTTCGCCGTGAAACAGGTTGTCATGCCCCAGCGAGACATCGAATAGACTCCGCGGCGCGATGCGTGGCGGATTGTGATCGTCATTCTCGGCATTGACTGCCGGCACCTGGATAAGGCTCGTTCCGAACTGCGATGCCAGGCAAGCCGAAGGCAGCGCGGTGGTCGGCGTTGCCCGCACGCCATTGCAGGTAAACCCGGCCTGATACTCCTGATCGGCGCTCAGCGGGTTTCCGAACACGTCTTGCAATCGCACTGCGGGTAACCCGCCGATGGTGGTGGACTGCGGGCAATCATTGCTCGGGCCGACCCCGTAACATGGAGCATTGCCGGCCACCAGACCGCTGTCATAACGCCAGTTGAAGCCAGTCCATGGACCGCGCTTCCAGGGTTGGTATTGGAAGTGGGTAGTCTGGTTAAACCTTTCGTCATGGTCGATGCGGAAGGGAAGTCCCGCGGCGGTCGCCACCGTTGCCCCCGCACCACCGATCTGCGGCTGGAAAAACCGCGCGGCCACGCTGGAGAACACCATGAGCGCCGAGAATCCGTGGATCTCGGGCACGCTCAGTCGCCCCGCATATCCAGGAATCTTAGAGTTGTGCCATTCAATGGGGAAGGTGATCGGCGTATTGCCGAGCACGCTGAAGTCGTAGCCGTTGTGCGTGTACTTCGAGATCCACTCACCGGAAAAGACCAGGTATCGCCCAAACGCCTGCTCGATCCCAGCGTGAAATTCATTGCGAAACCCCGGATTCAACACCCCGCTCGCCCCCGGCGAACAGAGAAGCAGCGGAGACAAAACCGCGTTACTGCATCCGGTGCTCGAAAGGATTAGGTTCTCGTTGAAGGGAGATTCCAGCGTGCGTGCATACGAAACGCGAAGAACCGTGCTGGTCTTCTTGACGTTGTAAGCAACGCCGACCCGAGGCTCAGCCTGCCGCGCGATGGAGAGACCGTTGTACAGATCACCACGCAAGCCCAGGTTCAACGACCAGTTTCCCTTGGTGATATTGTCCCGGACGTACATGCCGAGCTCCTTGACGTCGGTATGGCCGTTGAAGTCGTACAGGATTCCGCCACGGGTCAAGTCGTAGGGCAGCAGAGTGGGATTGAAATTCGGGTAGAGCGCCGAGCCGGGCGCGTTTGGATTCGCGGCAGTATTCGACTGAAACGCGCCAGCGCATTGCGAAGGATTTGTGACCCCCGGCGCAGGCGCCGCGACATATTGTTGCTGGTCGTTGGAAAAAGTTATGCAGGGTGCGTTGTAAGTTGGATCGACGATCCCCAGCGTGTCATCTTCATTGAGAAAAGTCTGTTCGTAGGTGATTCCAGCCTTGATGTTGTTGATGCCCTTCACGTAAGAGATGTCGGAGCGAATCCCTGCGTTGGTAAGCGTCCGGTTCTGACCTACCGATTGTCTCTGCAGCCCTGGCGGCCCAAGGTCGGCGAACGGGTCGCTGCTGGGGTAGTAGTTGTAGTCATCGCGCCGGACGAACGTGCCCAAAGTGAATACAGCGTTCGTGCTCAGCAGACGAGTCCACGAAGGAGCAATGTTGAAGGTGCCAATCTTCGAGCGCTGGTCGGTCGCCCCAACCACCAGCCCGTTGGGACCAACGCCTCCATAGTTGTTCACATCCTGTGCGTCGACTCCGTTCAGTCCGCTCCACGGCGTGGCGTTCTGTGCGTCGTAGGAGTTCGGAGTCTGGAACCAGCTCCGGCTGTAGCCGAGGTTCAGATGAATCGAGTCAATGGTCGAGAGCTGATAGTCCACCCGGTCGAACAAATTCTGTTCGTTGCCCTTGTCGTGCAGCACCGTGAATTCCGGTGGGTCGAGGAAACGGCCTGTATTCAGGCCACCTGCAGAGATGAAATTTCCCCAATTCTTGCCCCCGTACGCTAGCTCCGCGGCCAGGGTTGACGTTCCAAACGTCCCGTAGGAACTGGTTACGCTGCCGTGGGGTGGGGTTACACCCAGGCCCGAGCGCGTGGTCGCAATAATCACGACGCTGGTCTTTCCTCCATATTCAGCGGGCGGCGCGCCCGAGATGACTTCCAGGGATTGAATCGAATCGAGCGGAACCTGGTTAGAGAACACCTTGCTCTGCTGATCGGTGATGGGCTGCCCGTCCACGGAAAACGAGTTCTCCGCATGATCGCCGAGCCCGTGGAAAAGGCCGTTGGAATCGGCAGCGATACCTGGAGTTGAAAGAGTCACCAGCGAACTCAGCGACGACGAGGCGCTCTCCAATGGAAGTTTGTCGAACAGGTTCTTGTCGATGTCGGAGTGGAAGGTGGAATCATTCTCAACTAGGTCTCCGCCTTCGGCCTCGACCGTCACCTGCGTGGTCGAGGTTGCCACTTCTAGCTTGATGGTAAGGTTGACCGGTACAGCGGAACGCGGCTCGACGTCCTGCACAACAGCCGCAAAGCCTTCCGCCGTGACCACCAGATGGTAAGGATTGAACGGAACATTGGTGAAGGCAAACTTCCCGGAATCGTCCGTGGTGGTGGAGCGATCAAATCCGCTCACCGGGTTGCGGATTTCAACCGTAGCTTTGGCCACGACTGCACCCGTAGGATCAACCACGCTGCCATTGATGGAGCCGGAATTACTCACAGATTGCGCGCCCGCCACTGTAACTGCGAGCCAAAGCGCTGCCAATACGGCAAAGCGCCCCGTATGAAAAGTAGGCATAAGCCCTCCTGTATGAAAGAAGAAGATGAATAGGGAATCGGCCCGGCTCGGACGGTAAGAATTAAGGTAAGAAACTGAAATTAATGTCCAGCCGGATCACTCGATCTGTGGGAATCCCTAGAGGGCAGGAGGACCGCGAATGCCCAGATCCGAGAAATCGAACCGGGCTTTGGCAACGACGTCTTCTTCACGCAGCAAACCAATCGCGGCAAATACCGGAGCGGCCTGGATGGAACTTACGGTGGGGCTGGCGCTGTGCGCCGCCACGCAAATCGAGCAGGAAGCGGATTCGGTCTGCGTCGGATGATTATGGGTCGACTCTACCGCCGCCGCCCATAACATCAGCGACAGACAGAGCCACGAGGACCATCTCACCCACAACCGCATCGATTACTCCGACGGTGCTTTCCCGCTTTGAATTAGACTCTCTTGAGCTTATAACGGTTATCCACCGCAAGGCAATGACCGGCACGTTACTATAGAACATAGAACAGAGAACAGAGAATGTAGAACAGGGCAGGGCGTTCACCCTGCCTGCGGGCAAATCGCTCGGCAACGCAATCATTCAAAACGCGAGGGAAGCATGTCCGAACCAACCTACGAAGAACTCAAAGCCAAGCTGTCTCAGCTCGAAAAAGAAGTCGAAACCAAGAAACGCAGCGGCGACCTGATCTTCAAAGTCGGAGAAAAGGGCGGCGTCAGCGTCTACGGCCTGGGCCGTTTTCCCGTCACTCTCTACTACGAACAATGGAACCGCCTGCTCGGCGCCGCCAATGAAATCAAAGCATTCATGGAAGAAAACAAATCCAGGTTGAAGCTCAAAGAGCAGGGATAACCGCTCAACTCGAAAGACTTGTCATTCCGAGGTCTGAGCGGAGCGAAGGCGGAGGAACCTGCTGTTTCTGCGCTTCCGGGCGAGGCCTCGCTCGGACCCGAAGGTACCCAACTGAGAACTGAAAACCAGAAACGGAAACCCGCCGTTCGGTCTATAATAGAAAGACTGTGCCCCGATATTCCATCGTCGTCCCGTTGCACAACGAGCAGGAGAACGTCACCGACCTCTACGACCGCCTGAAAGCGGTAATGGAGGCTCACGGCGAGACCTTCGAAATCGTTCTGGTGGACGATGGCTCAAGCGACCACACCTTCGCCATGCTGCGCGAGATCGCAGCCGTCGACAGCCGCGTGACCGTGGTCAAGTTGCGCCGCAACTTCGGCCAGACCGCAGGACTGGCGGCCGGTTTCGACCACGCCCGCGGAGAGTACATCATCGCCATGGACGGCGATCTGCAGCACGATCCCAACGACATTCCGCTATTCCTCGAAAAAATTGCCGCCGGTTACGACATCGTCAGCGGATGGCGTAAGGTGCGTGTCGACAATTTCTGGATGCGCCGCATCCCGTCGCGCATCGCCAACTGGACGATGGCCAAGATCAGCGGCGTCGACATCCACGACTTCGGCACGACCTTCAAAGCCTACCGCCGCGACATTTTGGAGCAAGTTCCGCTCTACGGTGAACTGCACCGCTTCATTCCAGCGCTGGCCTCGTGGCATGGCGCGTCGATCTGTGAAGTAGCCATCCGCAACGTGAATCGCGAGCGCGGCGTTTCGCACTACGGCATTACGCGCACCTTCCGCGTATTCTTCGACCTGCTGACGATTCGCTTCCTGCTGCGTTATCTATCCCGTCCGCTGCACTTCTTCGGCGGCTTCGGCATGATGAGCATTTTTGGCGGAAGTGGCATCGTTCTCTGGCTCGGGGTGGAAAAGTTTCTGCGCCACGTGCCGGTGATGGCCGAACACGGCCCGCTGATGATGGCCTCTCTGGGCCTGTTACTCGGCGGTATGAATCTTCTCGCGATTGGGCTGCTCGGCGAAATGCAAGTCCGCCACTATCACGAACCCAGCCGCCGCGCCCCCTACTCCGTCGACCGCGTCCTGCGCGCCCAAAACGAAGAACACAGCGTCTCGGAATAAATGTGGTAGACGCAGATAATGTGGGACGGACACTCCTGTCCGTCACCCTATCCAGTGCCGATCATCTCGATCGGAATGACCCCATTCAAAAGCCCCAAGAGTTAGCTGATTCCAGCGCTTGGCGGACAGGAGTGTCCGCCCCACAACTACCGCGGCGTATAATGTGCTGTTTGTCAGAGTGTTCCCGCATGGCTCAAACTATGCAGCACGAATTGCAGTTGGCCCGCCGCATGTCGCGCCTCGGCACGGAAACCGCCTTTGAGGTTCTGAACAAGGCGCGCGCATTGGAGCGGCAGGGCAAGAGCATCATTCACCTGGAAATCGGCGAGCCGGATTTCGATACACCCGCAAACGTGATCGACGCGGGCGTAGACGCCCTCCGCAAAGGCTGGACGCACTACGGTCCTTCCGCGGGCTTGCCAGATCTACGTCAGGCGTTGGCCGAATATGTCAGCCGAACTCGCGGCGTGAAAGTCACCAGCGATGAGGTAGTCGTCGTTCCCGGCGGCAAGCCAATTATTTTCTTCACGATGCTGGCATTGGTTGATGATGGAGATGAAGTCATCTACCCGAATCCCGGCTTTCCGATTTATGAGTCGATGATCCACTACGTCGGCGGGCGGCCCATTCCGATTCACCTGAAAGAGGAGCGTGACTTCGCGCTCGACGTCAACGAACTGGCCGCGCTCATCAACGACCGCACCAGGCTGATCATTTTAAATTCGCCTCAGAACCCTACGGGCGGAGTCATGGAGCGCCGCGATGTTGAGCAGGTTGCCAAGCTGATCGGCGACCGCAACATCATGGTTCTGTCGGACGAAATCTACAGCCGATTGCTGTTCGACGGAGCCCAGCACTTCTCCATCCTGTCAGTGCCGGGCATGCAGGAGCGCACCATCCTGCTCGACGGCTTCTCGAAAACCTACGCCATGACGGGATGGCGCATGGGCTACGGCGTGATGCGCCCCGACCTGGCCGCGCATATGACGCGCCTGATGACCAACTCCAACTCATGCACGGCGAGCTTCACGCAGGTCGCAGGGATTGAAGCGATCAGCGGTGACCAGAGTTCAGTCGACCACATGCGCGACGAATTTCAGAGACGCCGCGATATGTTCGTTGCAGGCCTCAACAAGATCAAAGGCTTCTCCTGCCGCATGCCCAAAGGCGCGTTCTACGCGTTCCCCAATATCACGAAGACGGGATGGAAGTCGAAGACGCTGGCTGACGCACTGCTGGAGCAGGCAGGAGTGGCCGCGCTGTCCGGTACCGCATTCGGCGAATTCGGTGAAGGCTACCTGCGCTTCAGCGTGGCCAATTCACTCGAGAACCTGCAGCAAGCGCTCGACCGCATCGACCAGTGGACGAAAAAGAACCTGTAGCCACCCGGCAGGAATCTGCTTAGTGAACGCCTGGAACCGACCGTCGCCACTCGTCTAAGTCGACGCTTTTCTGGCGTGGCGTTCCTGGAAAATAGATTGTGAACAAAGTCTTCAGGAATTCGCCTTCTCCGCAAACCGTGAAGGACGAGAATTTCTTATGCCACCCGGCCGGGGACTCCTCCAAGTCAGGCGCGAATGGGCGAGTCCAAACAGCGAGTTCCTGGGCCATCCCAGGGAGAAACCTGCGATCACGAATTCGTTCGATTAAATGTTGTTTGATTGCAACGGGATACTTGCGATAGTCCGTTTGGACCTTAGTCGGCATTCGTATCCGGAAAGATTGTTTCCAATATCTTCTCGGCGGCTTTTTCTTCTTCCCTGGATCCGGGGCGGGTGCGGTCGCGTTCGTCGAGAAGCTGCTTCAGCGATTTCTTTGAGCGGATCGCTGAAGTCGGTGCTGTTTTCGCAGGTTGTATCTGTTTGGCCATGCTTTGCCTTTGTCTATAATACCGCGTTGATCGCGATCGTTCCAAGCGACAGATGCGATATGAGTGTATGGTAACCAGAACGAGATCGAGCGCCCGCTTGAATCCGAAACCCAGCCGTCCACATGCTCCAGGCTACGGCTTCCCCAAAACCAGTAAAGGCCTTCTCCCGTGGACTTGGGCCGAGCAACGCCTCAAAAAAACGCATAACTACTGGATCACCACCGTCAAGCCCGACGGTTCTCCTCATACCATGGTCGTCTGGGGCCTCTGGCAGGATGGACGATTCCTGTTCAGCACCGGCAGTCAGTCGCGCAAAGCTCGCAACCTGGCGCGAAACAAGAATTGTGTCGTGTGCACCGAATATGCGCACGAAGCGGTCATCGTCGAAGGCCTGGCCGAAATCGCCGACCTCGCGTCGCGGCGCAAATTCCTTCCAATGTACGAGAAGAAATATAAGTTCGATATGTCGAAGATGAAGGATGACATCCTCTCGATGAAAGAGCCCGTGTTTGCGGTGCGCCCGCGGGTTGTGTTCGGGCTCTGGGAGAAATATTTCCAGAGCAAATCGACGCGCTGGATATTTGAGTAAGAAGTTCGAATAACGAGACTGACCCTGTTACCTTCGTTACCCCTCTCGCATCCTCCAAGGTACGCGTCATCGCGATTCTCCCGCCTATAATTTGACAGCTGCGGTAGTGAAATCGCCGCGTCAAGTGGGCAATGGGAAAATCACGAACAAATTCGAAAGAACAAGCCGCGCCCTGGATTTACAATCCCTGGCTCGATTTGATTGTGGGCTGCGGAGCGTGGTCAGCGCCGCTTCTGCTGCTGTCTTACGTTTCGGCAGCTTCGAATGCGCGGACCTGGTCAATCGCGTTCTACGTGCTGGCGCTCTTTTTTAATTATCCGCACTACATGGCGACGATTTATCGCGCCTATCATCGATCTGAAGATTTCCAGAAGTACCGCATCTTTACGGTTCACACCACGGCGCTCATCCTGCTGACGCTGTTGCTGTCGCATTACTGGCTGCGACTTCTGCCCTGGATCTTCACCATCTATTTGACGTGGAGCCCCTGGCACTATAGCGGTCAGAACTACGGCTTGTTCATGATGTTCGCCCGCCGGGCAGGAGCCGATCCCGACAAGAGTGCGCGGCGCGCGCTATACGGCGCTTTCGTGGTTTCGTATCTGGTCCTGTTTCTCAGCTTCCACACCGGCCCATCGACGGATCCACTCTTTCTTTCACTGGGAATTCCGCCAGTAGTAAGCCGCTGGGAGCAGATCATCCTGATGGTGGCGTTCGTCGCGCTGTCGGCGTTTGGGCTCTCGCAGCTGGCTCGCACGACGGGATGGCGCAAACTGACTCCGTCGCTCACGCTACTGTCGTCGCAGTTTCTGTGGTTCCTGCTGCCGGCGGCCATCTCGCTGATCAAAGGTCTTGAAATTCCGCAGAACCGCTACAGCTCGGGCGTTCTGGCGGTGATGCACTCGGCGCAATACCTCTGGATCACGAGTTACTACGCGCGCCGCGAGGCCCTGGGCGAAGGCGCGAGCGGTTCTGCGAAAGCTTCGCGCAACTGGCGTCCGCTGGCTTATTTCGGGGTGCTTGTGGTTGGCGGCATTGCGTTGTTTGTCCCCGGACCGTGGCTGGCCAGCCGCTTGCTTCATCACGATTTCACCGCCAGCTTCCTCATCTTTACGGCGCTGGTGAATATCCACCACTTCATTCTGGATGGCGCCATCTGGAAGCTGCGCGATGGACGCATTGCTTCGCTCTTGCTGAATTCTCGAGAACGCATCTCCGATGCCGCGGGCGAAGCCGGCGGACAGCTGGCCGCTGCGTGCCGTTGGCTGGTTGGCGGCAGCTCTGGTGCCCGTTCGTTGCGAGTGAGCGTGGCATTGCTCCTGCTGGTTTGGGGGACGGTTGACCAGGCACGATATTATCTCTCGCTTCGCGCCGACAATTTGCATGACCTGCAGCGCGCCGAAGCTCTCAATTCGTTCGACAGTTCATTGCAGATGCGGCTGGCGCGCCGGGCGATGGAAGACGGCCAGCCACAGCAGGCAGAAGCTGCATGGAGACGAGCGATGCAGGCTAACCCGGCCGATCCCGCTCCCCGGCAGGGACTGCTGCGCTTTCTGATCGATCAAAACCGTTTCGACGAAGCCATCAGCCTGA
This sequence comes from uncultured Acidobacteriota bacterium, assembly GCA_963758005.1. Taxonomy (GTDB): domain Bacteria; phylum Acidobacteriota; class Terriglobia; order Terriglobales; family Acidobacteriaceae; genus Sulfotelmatobacter. The sequence goes on along the minus strand of CAVWTR010000007.1, from coordinate 564,300 downwards.
CTGACGCCTCGCTCAAGTACGCGCCTAACGATGCCAATCTTCTGGTCGACCGTGGTTTGCTCGCGATGCGGAGCGGGCACGCCGACCAGGCTCTGGCGAATTGGGAATCGGCCCTCGTCGTCGATCCGGGACAAAAGCTGGCCCATCTGTATCTCGCGGACGAGCTGGATCGCGAAGGCAAAGCGCAGGCTGCGGCGTCGCATTACAACTCTTTCCTCGAACAGATCGCCTCGCAGCCCTCGCAAGCTCGCACAGGAGACGATCGACCCGCTCCCGAGAAGGTCATCGCAATCGTATTGCGCATGGCGGATTGCCAGGCACGTTCATCGCAGGCCGAACTCGCGCTGAAGTCATATCACCTGGCGGAGAAACTCGCGACACAAACCCGCCAGCCCAAGCTGGAGAGCGTGGCCGACGTGAATGAAGCGGCATTGCAGTCGAAGGCCGGGAAACTGGACGAGGCGTTGCGGCTCTATCAGCAAGCGCTGCGGCTCGACGATTCGATCGCCGACACCAGCGCCAGCGCCCAAGACTGGTTGGCTTACGGCCGTTTTCTCGATGATGCTGGATTCCCGGCGCGTCTGGCCTATGCCTGCATGGTGAAATCGGAAATGCTGACGCAATCGCTGCACAGCACGGCAGTACCGGTCGCACAAACGGCGGCGCGGCTGGAAGTCGAGAGGCAGCTCGGCGCGTCGGCGGCTTCAGTCCGGCGCGATCCCGAACCTGTCTTGCAGGAAGCCCTGACGCTTCGCCGTTAAGCGAATTCCGTTGCGAAGCAAATCTTACATCCCGCGTGCCATTTGACACTAGGATGATCCTGCTCAACAATTGACACATATCCCTGCAATCCATTCTTTAACTTCCCGAGGAGGAAGAACGCATGGCCGACGAAGGCGATCAGGTACAGATGGAAAGTCAGTCGAACGCTGGCAAGTGGATTCTGATTGTGCTGGCGATTCTAGTGGTGGCGGCTTCTGCATACGCCCACTGGACCGCGCATGAGGCCTTAGTAAAGACGGCAAACGACCTGAGTGCCAGCCAGGCGCAGATAAATCTATTGCAGAATCGGATGCAGACGGAAGAAGCGCAACAGGAAACCTTGGCTCGCCAGGCAGGCATGACCAAGAAAGAGCTGATACAGCGCACCGCCGAGTTGCAGGCCCAACAGAAAGCCGCTGAGGCCCGCCTGGAGCAGGAACAGAAGGCGCAGATCAACGCAGTTACCGGACAGTTCTCCGGTGAAATCTCAGGCGTGAAGACCGACGTTGGCGGAGTGAAGACCGATGTCGCTTCGACCAAGGCGGACCTGGAAGCCACCAAGGCCAAACTACAGAGTGCAGTCGGCGATCTCGGTGTGCAGAGCGGACTGATCGCCAATACGCGCTCCGATCTGGAAGTGCTCAAGCACAAAGGCGATCGCAACTATTACGAGTTCACGCTGCTGCGAAATGCCAAACCGCAGCCGGTGTCGACAGTGAGCCTGCAGCTCAAGAAGACCGATACCAAAAAGGGCAAGTACACCCTGAACGTCACATCCGACGACAAGACGATCGAGAAAAAAGATCGCAACGTCGCCGAGCCAATTCAGTTCTACTCGGGTCGCGACCACATGTTATTCGAATTGGTGGTGTGGACCGTCGACAAGAACAAAGCCACCGGATACTTAAGTACGCCGAAGGGCGCTCCCGTTCCGGTGACGGCGAACTAAGCCGAGAAGACTCGGACATTCGATGGGACGAAAAAACGGGGCGCTGAAAAACGGGGCAACTGAAGAATGACCGGAGCGTTCTTCCCCGGAATCCACGTGCTGCTGCAGATCGTGCTGCGCACGGGCGTGATCTACCTGCTGGTGCTCATCGGTGTGCGTTTAAGCGGCAAGCGTGAAGTCGGTCAGATGACCCCGTTCGACCTTACGCTGCTGCTCCTGCTGTCGAACTCCGTACAAAATGCTATGACCGGGCCCGACACGTCGCTGCTGGGCGGCGCGGTCGCGGCTTGTACGCTGCTGCTGCTGAATTATCTGGTCGCGAATGTTTCGGGCGGAAACCGGCGCTGGCGGCGCCTGATCGAAGGCGAGCCTTCGCTGCTGGTTCATGACGGCAAGGTCATTGATTCCCACATGGCGCGGGAGCACGTCAGCATGGATGAACTGAACCGCGCCCTGCGAGAGCATGGCATCAGCGGCTGTGATCAGGTAGCGCTGGCTGTGCTCGAAGTGGACGGTTCGATCTCCTGCCTGAAATATGACGAGATCAAGCCGGATGCGAATACGCACCTGGTGCGGCACAGGGGCATTCAAAAGAAGCAGTAGTAGGCATCGACGAATCTCGAGGCATCCCGCGTACCGGGCGATGCAATTCCTTGGGCAGATCGCCCAAGCGACGCAGGGGAAGCCTCCTCCCGTTTGGCTGAGTAACAGACGCCCTGAAGAATGCTGGAGCGCCCGACGGCCCTTTCTCAAACGATCCAACCGAAACCAGGACGGCGACGTCAATCTGGTCTTTCTCGAACTTAGCCTCAACGCACAGGCCAGAACTGTTCCTCCGATCAGTCGACATACCCCCGGTTCGTTCTCCGCAATCGTGCAGTTCCCATTGGATCGGAGCACCTCCATTTTCATAATTCAGGAAAAACTCGAGACTAACCTTCGGCAGACTGCTGTCCAACGAAGACACAAGCACCTGCTTCGCGCGCTGGATAGCCGCTCGGTCGGCTTCATCGGGAGATGGTGCCTGCGCCCACAAGAAGATGGTGAGCAGAACAAAATAGACACCGAAAATAATACGCCGCATGCACGTATTAGACACCACGTCTAGTCCCTACTCCACCGCCACAAACTTCAAACACACCGGCGAGCCGACATCGAGCACTTGCCCAGTCGTCGTCAATAAGCCGGTTTTCGCGTCGATCTTAAACACGACAATGTTGTCCGACTTCTGATTCTGCGCAAAGAGCAGCGCGCCCGTCGGATCGATCTCGAAGCTGCGCGGCTCCTTGCCTCCCGTAGGAACCCTTCCGACTTGCGTCAGCGTTCCCTTGCTATGGTCGATCGCATAAATAGCAATGCTGTCGTCGCCGCGGTTTGAGGCGTAAAGAAACTTGCCGGAAGGATGCACTGCAATTTCTGCGTTGTCGTTGCGGCCCGTGAAACCCTTGGGCAGGGTGGTGATCGTCTGTAAGACTTTGAGCTTTCCGTTAGCCGCATCGTTCGCGAACACAGTAACGGTATGCCCCATTTCACTGATCACATAGGCAAACTTGCCATCTGGACGAAGCGCAAAATGCCGCGGTCCGGAGCCGTCAGCGATTTTGGTGAATGGAGGATCGTTGGGCGTGAGCGAGCCCTTGGCGCTGTCGAACTTGTAGACCAGCAACTCGTCGAGCCCGAGATCGTCAACCATGGCGAAGCGGTTGTCGAGTGAGAGGTCGATCGAATGCGCGTGCGGTCCCTCCTGCCGTTCGGGATTCGTACCGTGGCCAGTGTGCTGCACGAAGGCCACAGCCTCGCCAAGCTTGCCATCGGCGAGCACGGGAAATACGGCAACGCTCCCGCCCGTGTAATTCGCCACCAATACATATTTTCCGGTTTTGTCGACCGTGATGTAGCAGGGGTCGGCGCCGCGTGAAGCCACTTCATTCAGGAAAGTCAGCTTGCCGGTTGCACGATCAATCGAGAACGCGCTGACGCCTTCGCTATTGGGGCCCTTATAGTTCCCAACTTCATTCACCGCATAGAGGAACCGGCCGTTCGGGTGCGGCGCCACAAAGGATGGATTGGTCGTTTCCGCCGCCAGGCCAAGCGGCGTGATCTGGCCTGTGCTGGCGTCATAGCGGAAGGCGTAGATGCCTTTGCTCTTGCTACCTTCCTCGGTGTAGGTGCCCACGTAGAAAAGATATTTGGTCGGGCTTCTCAGCGGCCGCAACCAGCAGAGTCAAGAGGCCGAACCCGATCAGCAGTGCGATGGAGCGGAGAGAATGCGAAGAATGAGTCATCCGGATATAGAAACGCATTTACATGGATTCACGCAAGAGGCGAAGCAGGCTCCTTTGGATCTGAAACTCCCGGCGTGCTACTTCGTCAGCGTGACCGGCACCGTCTCGTTATAGGGCCAGATCACGGCACTGGTTGAAGTCCGCTGATTGAACGCGTCGAGAGTCACGGGAAACGCCACGATGATCGTTCCAGCCAGCGCCTCGCCGGGCTGGATCTTGGTTTCCGGTGGCATAGCGGGCTGCGTGCCGCTTTTCAGCGTAGGGAAGGCCTGAAAGTAGCGATTGAAATCGATGGCCGAGACGGCGTCGGCGGAGATCTCTCCGCTGGGCAACTTGACTGTGCCTTGCAGGCTACGCACGTAAAGAGTCTTGTCGCTGGTGTTGCGCAGCGTAAAGGTCAACGCGACCATCGTGGAGCCTTGTCCAGGAATTTCCACGGCGACTACCTGATCGAGAGATCCCGAGGCCTGCGGCTTAGCACGCTTCAGGAATGAAGCGATCAGCACGACCACCAGCACCGCGGCCACCGCGAGCAGCACGATCTTGGCCGGCGGAAGATTTTTCTTTGCCGTGCCAAACTCTTCAGCAATGTGGATGGTCGGGCCGAGCGGGACCCGCTGGCGGTTTCGGCGAAGAAGGAGAAGGAGGAGTAGGACTCTTACCAGGCATAGGCTTTTGTCTACTCCCCGATTCTACGCTCGCCGCTTCGAACCGCGCTGCCCAAGCCGCTCTGACCGACATGCAGCACCGGGTCGTGATATTCGGCCGTTATCTCCTGGCCCTCCAGCCTTGCCATGAGCGCGGTAAAAGCAATCCTTGAGTTTTCGACTTCATTCTTACCGGCGGCCGTACCCACCACGCAACACCCCAGCACATCCTGCGGAAAATTGCCAATGTGCCACCGGATCGCGGTGCGGCCCGGGACATCCAGCACCTCCGGGCAAACATATCCAAGATGCGGCGACATGCTCAGCACCACTCCATAGCTCCCCGCAGCAATGCAAGGATGGCCGGATAAAACGGCGTCCTACGCGCAGGCTCGAGGTAACAGCATTGCTTCACTCCATCCAGCCAGAACTCCCCAGTAATTGACTCACTGGTTTCGACCTTACGGTAAATGTCGACCTTCATCGGCGCTCCTTCGAAACAGGTCAGAGGCCGATCGGTCGTCAGCCGTTCTGTCCCGCTACTATTGGAGTCTTAAATTTCCAGATTTCTCGGTCAAGGTCGCCTGAACATCGCCAAAGAAAGACTTGTGGAAAACGCTGTTTGGCAGACAAAGTTCAGCAGACAAACGCAAGCCGGTGCATTCTGAAAGAGATCGCAAAAGTGGCTCGTATCAGGGCACGGCTTCAGCCGTACCGTAAGCCATGCGAGATGAATGCCGGCTTTAGCCGCTGCGGAAAAACCCGGAATTCATCACGAGCGGGAAGGGCACGAGTTCCACTCATGCCGTTAAGCCATTTAAAGTGAACCAGCGCTTTAGCGCCTGAGGTCCGCTTTTAGCTCTGTCCGGACTTTTTCCACAGCCTAAATCGCACCTTTGTGACGAACAACCTTGACTGAGGATACAGAAAGCGCAAACTACCTTCATGCGCACAACTTTCGAAAGCAAACGTCCAAACCCGGACACGATTCTGAAGCGCTGTGCTAAGTCTTTAGTCTGGAATATTTTGCATGCAAGATGCTTAGAATCAGGATTTTACGGGCCAAATCGCCGATCTGACATCGATAAGTCGAATCGAATGAGGATTTTGCCGACGGATGACAAAAAAAATGTGAAGGGGATCCGCTTCACCACCCGTGCTTCATGGCCTTCGCGAATTTCTGAACTGGCAAAGTGTTGAGCACATCGTCCTTGGTCAGCCAGGCGCGCCGAGCTTGCAGAATGCCGTAGCGGATCTTCTCCATGTGCGACGTGTGGTGAGAGTCGGTGTTGATGACGATCTTCACCCCTTGCTGTTTGGCCTGACGCAGGTGCACGTCGTTGAGGTCGAGCCGCTCGGGGTAGGAGTTTAGCTCCATCGCGACCTTGTGCTTCGCTGCCGCAGCCAGAATTGTGTGTATATCGAGTTTGTAGGAGTCGCGGACAAGCTGCTTGCGCCCCGTGGGATGACCAATCATCGACGTGTTCGGGTTTGAAATCGCCTTGAGCAGGCGCTCAGTCTGGTCCTGATCGAATACGGAATGAATGCTGGCGATGACCAGATCCATCTGGGCCAGTACATCGTCCGAGAGATCCAGATCGCCGTCGGCCAGAATGTCGACTTCGATGCCGGCAAAGATCGTGATGCCCTCGATCTGCTTGCCCGCCGCTCGAATCCGCGCGATGTGCTCGACCGCCCGCTTGTCGTCGAGGCCATTGGCGAATGCCAAATTCTTGGAGTGGTCGGTGATGGCCATGTACTGGTAGCCGCGCGCCTTGGCGGCTTCAGCCATTTCTTCGATCGTATTCTTGCCGTCGGTTTCGATCGTATGCATGTGGACGTCGCCCTTGAGATCGGCCTGCGTGATCAATTGCGGCAGAGCATGATTCTGGGCGAGGTCGATTTCGCCGAGATTCTCGCGCATCTCCGGCGGAATGTAGTCGAGCTTCAGCTTGGCGTAGATTTCTTCCTCGGTCTTTCCCGCGACCGGCTTTCCGCCTTCGAGTTCGGCCAGGCTGTATTCGTTGAGCGTGTAACCCATCTTGAGCGCGCGCTGGCGCAGCGCCACGTTGTGAGTCTTCGATCCGGTGAAGTATTGCATGGCTGCGCCAAACGACTCCGGCGGCAGAAGGCGAACGTCGACCTGCATGCCGCCGCGCAGGTGGAAGCTGATCTTGTTGTCACCGCTGGCGATCACGTCCATCAACGGCGGATATTTCGCCACATAGGCAATCGCCTGCTGGCGGCCTTCTTCGCTGGCGCAGGCTTTTCCAGTGACCAGCATGTCGAGATCGCCCGCGGTTTCACGGCCGCGCCGCAGCGATCCGGCCGGCGTGATCTTGTCGACGCCGGGGAATTTCTCGATATATGCAGTGAGCTTTTCGGCCTCGGCTTCGGCAACATCGATCAGGAAACGCCCGCTAATGCGACGGTAGTCTTCGATGGCCTTCAATAGCTTGGCTTCATGCTTTTCGCCCATGCGGGGCAGTTCGCGGATTTTTCCTGCGCGAGCCAGTTTCTCGACGCCGTCCACGTCGCTGACTTTGTAGGCGCTCCAAATCAGCGCAATGGTTTTAGGTCCCAGGCCTTGAATCTTCAACAACTGCAGCATCGAGGGATGATATTTCTCGAGCAGTTCGGTCTGAACCGCGAGTTTTCCGTCCTGAAAGAGCTCCTGCAGATTGCGGAGCATGCTTTTGCCGATGCCGGGAATCGCGAGCACCTGCTTGGGATCGGCAATAAGCTGTTTGATCTGCTGCGAGTGATTCTCAATGGCCTGCGCGGCGTTGCGGTAAGAACGGATGCGGAACGAATCCTGCCCATCGATTTCGAGCAGGTCGGCAGTTTCGTAGAGAATGTTGGCGATGGCCTTGTTGTCCATGGGATGTAGGAACAAGGTTATATGAGTTGAATCAAGAGAGCCAACAGGGTCCGAAGACAATCGGATTCGTGTCAGTGGCCGTGAGTGGTGCCACTGCGTGGGCGGACCAAGGCATCCGCCCCTCGACGAAATTTGGTTGGCAAGCGGCCGCTAGCTGGCCTTGGTGACGTTCGCCGCCTGCGGGCCTTTCTGACCCTCGGTGATTTCGAACTCCACCGGGTCGCCTTCCTGCAGACTCTTATATCCCTCGGACGTGATCGCGCTGTAGTGAACGAAAACATCCGGCCCATCCGCGCGACCAATGAACCCGTACCCCTTGGCGTTATTGAACCACTTGACGGTTCCTTTCAGACGTTCCACGCAAGGCCCCTCTTTCTGCACGTCCTTTGACGGGGGCCCCAAGGACGCGCGCCGCAGTACCAATAAGTGCATTCTGAAACGCCCGGGATGGGCTGTCAAGGTGAATGTGTGCCCTTAAAACGGCAGTCGGGCAAGAACGAACACTCGGCGGCTGGCGCTTCCAGCCCAGGAGACTTTAGGTGCCCAACCGCTCCTATCTCGCGCCTCGGGGTTTCTTTACCGCTCCGCGCGATATGTGATCGAGCCACAACACGGAAGAGATGGTCTTGGCATCGCGAATCGTCCCGCTCACCACCATGCTGACCGCCGTCGGCAATGGAACCATCCGGATGTGGATGACCTCATCTGCTTCCGGTTGCGCCTCGCCGTCGCGCAGGCTGGTGGCGAGAAACACCGACATGGTTTCGGCCACGAAACCGGGGCTGGCATAAAACTTCAGAATGCGACGCCAGCGGGCGGCGGTGTATCCGGTTTCTTCCAGCAATTCGCGCTTGGCGGCTTTGAGCTCATGCTCGCCGGGATCGATGCGGCCGGCCGGTATTTCCCATAGATAGTCGGTAGCCGCGTGGCGATATTGCCGTTCCAGAAGGACGAGGGGAATCGCACCGGAATCGTCCACAGCGAGCACAACGACGGATCCGGAATGGTGGATGACATCGCGGCGGGCGCGCACGCCGTTCGGTTCTTCGACGTCATCGGTGGTCACAGAGAAAACCGGGCCGCGATACACAATGCGGGAGGAAACGATGCGCTCTTTAGTTCGCTTGCGGCTTTGCTTGCGGAGGGCGAGTTTGCTGGAAGGTCTGGCCATGCCAACAATATAAAGGCTTCCGGCTGTCGGCGTCCGTCTTCCGGAAGCCGAACGGTGGCAACCGGAAGCCGGCAACCGGTTCTGCTATGCTGCCGGGCATGGCCGCGAAGCCGAGAGTCGCAATCGTCGGGGCGGGGAATCTGGGGACAGCTCTTGCGCTGGCGCTGCGGGATGCGGGATACACCATCGATGCGCTGATCACGCGTTCTCGCAGTGGCACGCTGAAGAGGGCGCAGAGGCTGGCCAAGCGGGTGGGTGCGCGTGCGTCGAACGATCTGTCGGATGTGCGAGCAGAATTGATATGGCTCTGCGTTCCGGACGCTGAAATCGGCAGAACAGCGGAGTCGCTCGCAGGCCAGCTTGAGTGGCAGGGAAGAATTGCGTTTCATTCGAGCGGCGCGCTCACGAGCGATGAACTGGCCGCATTGCGCAGCCGGGGAGCGGCCGTTGCCTCGGTGCATCCGTTGATGACGTTTGTGCAGAGCTCGCAGCCTTCGCTGACGGGAGTCCCGTTTGCCGTGGAAGGCGATGCGCGCGCGGTGGGGCTAGCGCGCCGCTTGGTGAAAGACCTGGGCGGTCGCGCCTATTCAATTCGCAAGGCAGATAAAGCTGCCTATCACGCCTGGGGAACTTTTGCTTCGCCGCTGTTTACCGCACTTCTCGCCACTACCGAGCAGGTTGCAGTGTTGGCGGGAGTGAATCGGAAAGCGGCGAGGCAGCGGATGATTCCTATCCTGCGGCAGACGCTCGCGAACTATGCTTCCTTCGGCGCCGCGGGCGGGTTCAGCGGACCGCTTGTCCGCGGCGACGAGGATACCGTTAAGCGCCATCTGCACCTGCTGCGCGGTGCTCACGTTGCCCGAGGGGTCTATATATCGCTCGCGAAAGCGGCGTTGGCGTATCTTCCCGGGAAGAATAAAAGAGCGCTGAGGGGAGAATTGGAGTCAGCCCGGACAAGGCGCAGCGAGTAGTTCCGGCGGCTCATGCGCCGTTGCGCGGATCGCCACGACGAGCAGAGCGAGTACAACAAACGGGAAGGAAGCGGCGGTGCGCAGCGGCAAGGCAAGCAGGGCTCTGGAATAGAACAGCTCCGGGCGAAGGAAAGGCCGCAGTATGACTAAGCCCACAGCAGCCAACCAGGGCCAAAGCAGAAGGGCGGCGCCCATTGCAAACAGCACCCGAAATATCCGCGTAGAATTATGTGATTGGTTGCGGCATGCCAGCAAGAAAATCCCCGGTAAAAGGATCACATGATCGCAAACGGACTGGCCGGGCACCAGGGTTATGGTCGTGAGGGCGAGCAAGGTGCTCAATGTGAGCCAGAATTCGCAAGACCCAGGCGCGGCCGCACGACCCCGCCAGGCCAGCACCAGCGCTGTCAGAAGCAAAAGCGCAATCAAAGGAGTGCCAGCGTGACTCCCCAAACTCGATCCGAGCACTTCCTTGGCGAGAGGGGGCGTCGAATAGCGCGGGTAACCTACGACCACGTTTACCCAGGACTGGATCCAGCGAGGCCACACAGCCAGCGATGCGCCAACCAGCAGAAACATTGTCCCCACAAAGGCCACGACAAACCGGCGGCGACGGTGCCAGTCATGCGCACTCCACAGGAAGAGATATAAGACTGCGAGCAGGACCATCTGCGGCTTGATCATCGCCAGGGCCAGCAACGTTCCGGCGAGCAGTGGCCGATTCCGAAGGAGCGCAAGCACCGACGCGGCGAGTAGAAAACCTACCACCAGTCCCAATTGCCCCGCATAAAGGCCCTCCAGCTCCTGGTAGCTGCACAAGGTCAAAAGGATTATGATCGACAGCGCGACTCTGCTCACGTGCCACGACAATGCTCGTACCCAAAAGGCGACGGCTGCGGCAAGCAAGGCGGTGAGCATCACGAACCATACAATCCGCAAAGTGCGAAATGGGATCTCGCTTACCGGCCAGAGCAGTAGATCGGTGAATGCGGGATAGGCGAACGCTCGATAGTCACTTGGAGGATCAGTAGAGAACTCACCATCGAGAGGGCGTCCGAGCAATCCGATCTGAATTTCGCGAGTTAGGGCGGGGCTATAGGGATCACGGCGCTCGCGAAGCCAGCGTCGCGACGTCAGCCAGATCGGATAGAAGTCATTGCCAAATGAGTACTCCCCTACAAGATGCTTTGCCGCCTGTGCTCTCTCCACCTGAGGCATGAAGAGCCGCTGATGGTAATAAACCATCGAAGCTGCACCAGCCACCGCCAAGGTCAGGCAGACAATGGCAAAGCGGGACGACGAGCGAGTTTCCGAATCACGGGCGGCCATACAGACAGCGCATTAGAACACGGCCGGGAGATCAGCGCAAAAGTGCTCCGGAGATAGCCGCAGGCGGTGGTGCGGAGCTAACTCTACCTGAACAGATGCCCGAGCTTTTCTTTCTTGGTCTTGAGATATTCTTCGGCGTGCGGGCTGGGTGTGACTTCGCAGGGGACGCGCTCAACCACCTGCACTCCAGCGCGCTCCAGGGCCTCAACTTTTTCGGGATTGTTTGACAGCAGCCGCACGCGCGTGACTCCCAGAGACTTGAGAATCTCGGCGGGGAGGGTGAAGTCGCGATAGTCGTTCTTGAAGCCGAGGCGTTCGTTGGCTTCCACCGTGTCGAGTCCTTCATCCTGCAGCTCGTAGGCTTGCAATTTGGCCATCAGGCCGATGCCGCGGCCTTCCTGCTGCTCGTAAATGAGGACGCCGGATTCTTCCTCGGCGATCATCGAGAGCGAAAGTTCCAGCTGCTGGCGGCAATCGCAGCGCAGGGAATGAAAAACGTCGCCGGTCAGGCACTGCGAATGAATGCGCACCAACGGCGGGGCTGACTTCACGTCGCCCATCACCAGAGCGACGGCTTCTTCCACGGGACGATGGCCATCGGAACTGGACGGTCCGCGGAAGCCGTAAATACGGAACTTGCCCCAGCGGGCGGGAAAATCCGCCGATGCGACCTGTTCAATTTTGCTTGCGCTCACAATTTCATTATAGCGGCTGAGCCTGCTGAGAGCGGGCTTTCCGAGCGCGGCCAATAATATTCGAGAAATGGCAGATGGTCGCTAGCCGCGAGCGCGAAAGGGGAAGACCGCATCCTGCTTGGAAGCGATGGGAGCACCGTTGCGGGTGGCAGGCTGGAAGCGCCAGTTCTCCAGCGCGGCCAGGCACTTGCTATCGATGTCGGGGCCGAGGCTCTGCAGCACGGTCTTGCTGACGATTTCTCCGCGCTCATCAATGGTGATTTCGATCACCTCGTTGCCGCCCGCGTCAGGCAACTGCCACGGATAGACTGATGGATCGGAAGTCGCGATCGGGAGAGCGGGACGAATCTCATCGCCAAAGAAAGAGCCGCGATTCAGCGTTCCATAGCGTGGTCCAGCTTGCGCACCGTGACCGAGGGCCGAAAGTGTCTGAGTATTGGAATTGTCCTCGGCGTCGGTACGAGCCACCGGATTTTGCGGCGCCGCCAACTTCGCGGTTTGCGTGGGCGCCTTCCACGCCAACTTATTGTGGCTCAGTCGCTGGCGGCGGTAGCGTTCGGTCGCGCTCTCGGCGGAACTGTGAGTGCTGTCGTCGGGGGATTTGCTGGGCCAATAGAGCCGCGTCACCGACTTGCCATTCTGTCCCGATGCAACGGATGCGGCAGTGAGCCGCGGAGGATCGGGCGCGTGCAGCAGCCACGCCAACAACGCCGCGTGGATCGCAAGCGAACCAATGCGAAGCCAGCCCTGCCGGCGCGCGCTTGCGGGATTCAGTTGCGTGAACATCCAACTACTCCTGCGGCGGAGTGCCGTCGCAGCCTGAAGTTAATTACTGCGTTAACTGCTACATCAGTCACTACTGTTAGTTAGACGCAGGGAAGGGGAGTTCGTCAAGGGGATTCTTGAAAACGGACAATCGCAGGGTGCCAGGCCGGAAACATCTCATGACGGCGGCCTGTTTGGTTGGTGCCGACGGTAGAACGCTGATAAAATAACCAGGCGGTCAACCTGCGCAGTCCATCCACCCACACGTGGGGCTATAGCTCAGCTGGGAGAGCGCGTCGTTCGCAACGACGAGGCCGTCGGTTCGATCCCGACTAGCTCCACCAAATTCAAATGCGTGTCGACAGGCCCTCGAAGCCGGCCAGCAGGCTATATGGCGACTGCCGTCTAAAGCCTTCGCTGTATTGCCTGACGGTCGATTTTCTTATTCTCTTGTCTAAATAGCTGTCCAAATAACTACAGTCGACAGCCGTCTGACGATTCCCGTCTTATGCGTCCGACGGTTTTCCACAGGGAAGTGGATTTCGGAGTCGAATTTTCTTGCAACCGATTGGGTCCGTCTGTTATCCAGTCGTTTATCGAGTTAGCCAGTTGGAGGATCGGCATGGCAGCCGCCCCGCAGTTCCGCATCGATGTTGATGCCCGCAACTTGCTCCTGCACTCCCTTGAGCGGGCCAGGCCTGCCGCCAGCACCGCGCCGCCGGAAAAAGAATAACCCTGCCAGAGCCGATCTTCCCGCAATGTCCCGAGAAGCTTACGGACCCCGATCCCGTTTCCGTTACATCTCCTGAAACGCGCAGTTGGAGCCTGCCACTCTTGTATCCCGCGCTGCGCGGCTCGTCGTTCCCGAACATCCAGTCGAAACCTTTTCCTGGGGACTTTCACCCGGCCAGCGCTTACTCGTTTGTCGAATACAAATGCAATCTGAATTGGTGATATTACTGGGCCCATAACAACAACGAGGAGTCGAAGATGTTGTTGCAAGGCAGATCTGAAGTTAGCGGCAGAACTGCTCGCTGGTCCCGCACCATCGTGCTGCGCCAAGTCCCGCCTGTACAGTTACCGAACTGTCCTCAAGCCACTCCGTTCACAATCCAACGAATGTTAGCGTCCATTGCCGGAGGAAGAAATGGCAACGAATCTCGTCCACATTGAAAACGATGCCGAAATCAAACAACGCCTGGAAGCTGAACGCGCGCGTCTGCGCCAGATCGCCGGACTCGACCGGCCAACCCATTTCCACCGCCCCGTCGAGCGGGCGTTTACAGCCGAACAACGGCCCCACACTACGATCCTGTTCGGCGGCTTCACCTGGAAGCATGAAGACCTGATTCGCTCCGTCTTTCAGGGCTGCGGATACCGTTGTGAAAAGCTTCCCGTGCCCGACGTGCCGGCCTTTCAGACCGGAAAGGAATTCGGCAACAACGGTCAGTGCAATCCGACCTACTTCACGGTCGGCAATCTGGTGCAGTATCTCCAGTTCCTGGAGAAAGAAGGCCTCACGCGCCAGCAGATTCTCGATAACTACGTTTTTTTCACCGCTGGTTCCTGCGGTCCCTGCCGCTTTGGCATGTACGAAGCCGAATATCGCTTCGCGTTGAAGAATGCCGGCTTCGACGGCTTCCGCGTGCTCCTGTTCAAAGACAGTGACGGGATCAAGGCCGCCTCTGGCGAACCCGGTCTGAAGTTCACCATCGATTTCGGTTTCGGCATGCTCAACGCCATGCACCTGGGCGACGTCATCAACGACCTGATCTATCAGATTCGTCCTTACGAAGTGAAAAAGGGGGACACCGACCGTGTGTTCCGCGAAATGGTCGGCGACCTCTGCGAAGATCTGCGCGGCCGCAAGGCATTCGAGATTGAAGAGAGCGCCCCCGCTTGGGCCAAGCCAAAGTTCAAGAGCAACAAGGTTCTGCGCAACACCTTCAACGTCTTCGGGAAGTGGCACGAGCACATGTGGGGGAAGGACTATCTGAACGCGCTCCACGAAGCGCGCGAGACCATGAATTCCATTGAAGTCGACCGTACGCGCGTGAAGCCGCTTGTCAAGATCACCGGCGAATTCTGGGCGCAACTCACCGAAGGCGACGGTAACTTCCACATGTTCGACTTCCTGGAGCGCGAAGGCGCGCAGGTTTTGGTCGAGCCCATTGCGACGTGGGTAGCTTATCTGCTGTATCAGGCCAAAGCGCACGCCGTGGCGAAGTGGCCGGTCAACCGCCCGCACCGCAACCCGGAGTGGCACGAGGTCAAGAAGCAGTTTGCCAACTACATCGGCCTGCGTAAGAAGTTGTGGGGCATCGGCGCCGGTCAGCGCATGTGGAATTTCTTCTACCACCGCACGGCGAAGAAAATGGGAGGAATCACCCACCAGCTCGTGCCCCAGACCGAACTCGCCGAACTGGCGCATCCCTTTTACAACCAGTTTGCGCGCGGCGGCGAAGGCCATCTCGAAGTCGGCAAGAACGTTTACTACACCGTGCACAAGCTCTGCCACATGGTGCTGGCGTTGAAGCCGTTTGGATGCATGCCTTCGTCGCAATCGGATGGCGTGCAATCCGCGGTGATCAACAAATTCAAAGACATGATCTTTCTGCCGATTGAAACCTCCGGCGAAGGCGAGGTCAATGCTCACAGCCGCGTGCAGATGGCGCTGGGAGAGGCCAAGGTGAAGGCCAAGCTGGAATTCGAGCAATGCCTCAACTCCACCGGCAAGAGTATGAGCGATATCCGCGAGTACATTGACGAGCATCCGGAGCTGAAGCGACCCTTCTATCACGTGCCGCACCGCGAAGGTGTTGCTGGAACCGCCGCTCAATTCATCATGCACGTGAGCGACCGGATCGACCGTGACACTCGTTTCCGGAAACGTTCGCGCGTGCACGTGCAGGCAGTTCCCGCAACCTCAGGCGACTGATTGGAAAGGGCGCGGCTTTTTAGCCGTGCCCTTGCCGCTCACCGATAATGTGTATGGCACGCCTTCAGGCGTGCCCTTTCAAACCGAAAGAGGATCTCATGCACGACCACAAAGGTCCGGCCCTAATCCAGATCGCTCCCCTGGAGCCTCAGGTTTCCATTCAACATGCGAAGCATGCCTCGAAGCCGCATGATCACAAGACGCAGTTTTTTGTCGGGCTCGACGTCGGCTCAACGACGGTCAAGGCCGTCGTGGTTGACGCAGTGACGGACCAGGTTCTCTGGCAGGACTACCAGCGTCACGAAACCAAGCAGCCGGAAAAGACGCTCGAATTTCTGAAGCGGATCGAAACGGAAGTCGCTGTCGATCGCCAAAACACCCGCATTTTCCTCACCGGCTCGGGCGGAACCGGAATTGCCGATCAAATCGGCGCCAAGTTCGTGCAGGAAGTTACTGCAGTTTCTCTCGCCGTTGAGAAGTTGCATCCCGAAGTGTATTCGGTCATTGAACTGGGCGGGCAGGATGCCAAGATCATCGTCTTCAAGGATGATGATGAGACCGGGCGCAAGAAGAAAATTCCGTCGATGAACGACAAGTGCGCCGGCGGCACCGGAGCTGTCATCGACAAGATCAACGCAAAATTGAAGATCCCCACGGAACTGCTCGCGTTGCAGGGATATCACGGAATCAAGCTGCATAAAGTCGCCGGCAAGTGTGGCGTATTCGCGGAAACTGATATCAACGGCCTGCAGAAAGTCGGGACTCCGCCCGACGAGTTGATGGCGTCACTGTTCGAAGCCATCGTGCTGCAGAACCTGAGCGTGCTCACGCGCGGACACACGCTTCGTCCTCATGTTCTGCTGCTCGGCGGCCCGAACGGCTTTATCAAAGGGCATGCGCGAGGCGTGGCAGGCCAACATTCCACGCATGTGGCAAGAACGCAAAGTCCAGATTCCGGATGGAGCGAAGCCGGAGGATCTGATCAAGGTTCCGCAGAATGCGCAATACTTTGCCGCTCTCGGCGCGGTGGAGTTTGGCCGCACCGAGGATGATTGCGTCGGCTGCTATTGCGGTTACGAAAAGCTGGTGCACTACATCGAGTACGGCCGGCAGGAGGAAAAAGCCAAGTTCGGCGGCAAGGGCCTGGTCGACAATCCGTCCGAGTTCGACGGATTCAAGGAAGCGTATCGCCCGAAGAAATTTACGCCGGCCGTCTTCGCGAAAAATAGCACCGTCGGCGGCTTCATTGGAATTGACGGCGGATCCACTTCCACCAAAGCGGTTCTGCTCAGTGAAAACGGGGACATTCTCTGCAAGTCGTACCAGCTCTCTAACGGCAATCCGATTCAAGACACGATCGAGATGTTCGAAAACCTGCGCGGCCAGGTGGAGTCGCAGAATGCGAAGCTCGAAGTGCTCGGCGTCGCGACCACCGGCTACGCCAAAGACATTCTGAAAGATGTTCTCAACGCGGATGTTGCGCTGGTCGAAACCGTCGCTCACACGGAATCTGCGTTGAAGTTCTATGAAGATCCACACGTCATCGTCGATGTCGGGGGACAGGACATCAAGATCATCATCCTGCACAACGGTCGCGTGAAAGATTTCAAACTGAACACGCAGTGCTCGGCAGGTAATGGCTATTTCCTGCAATCGACGGCCGAAGGCTTCGGACTCAGCGTGAATCAGTACGCTGATCTGGCGTTCTCGGCGAAGGCAATGCCGGTTTTTGGCTACGGCTGCGCCGTGTTCATGCAGTCCGACATCGTAAATTTCCAGCGCCAGGGCTGGCGAGCGGAAGAGATTCTCGCCGGTCTTGCGGCCGTGCTTCCGAAGAATGTTTTCCTGTATGTCGCCAGCATTCCAAATCTGGCGGCTCTGGGTTCGCGCTTTGTTTTGCAGGGCGGAACGCAAAACAACCTCGCGGTCGTAAAAGCGGAAGTAGATTTCATCCGCAACAGTTTCCGCGCCACCGGCAAGCAGCCTGAGATCATCGTGCACGAGCACTGCGGAGAATCTGGAGCCATCGGCGCAGCGCAGGAATCGTTGCGGCTGTGGCGCAACGGAAAATCGACGACTTTTGTCGGTCTCGACGCAGTCCGCAAAATTGAATATCGCACCACGCGCAACGAGGAGACGCGCTGCCACTTCTGTAAGAACGATTGCCTGCGAACTTTCATCGACATTCGCACACAGCCGAAGGACGACCTCAGCTTCGTGCCCATCCAAAAAGTCACGAAAGTTCCGCTGATGCACGGCGAGCAGCGTTTGATCATCGCCACCTGTGAGAAGGGCACGGTGGAAGATCTCAACGATATGAAGGGGATCAAGGCCGGGCTCGACTCGATTCGCGCGCAGCATCCAAACTTCGTTGACTACGCGTCGAAGGAAGTGTTCCGCCCGACAAACGCCAAGAGCGTCGCCGACCCGCTCCCGACCAAGGGCTGGGCGGGACGGAAGAAAAACGATAAAGAGCGACGCGCCCTGATGGAGAGCCGTCCGAAGATTCGCATCGGCATCCCCCGTGTGCTGAACATCTATACCTACGCTCCGCTGTTCAACGCGTACTTCGAAAGCCTGGGCGTGCAGCCGGAGAACATTATTTATTCTGACTACACCAGTTCGGAGCTCTACCGCGCTGGCGCGAGTCGCGGTGCGATCGACCCGTGCTTCCCTGCGAAGATCGGAATTTCCCACGTCTACAATCTGATTCAAGAGAAGCATCGCAAAAAACCGCTGAACGCCATTTTCTTTCCCATGTATGACGTGCTTCACTCCTCACTGGTCAAGATCGTCGGTACGAACGCTTGCCCCACCGTGACCGCCACGCCTGAAACCGTGAAGGCGGCGTTCACCAAGGAGAACGACGTGTTCGCCGAGCACAATGTGAAATACGTCGATCCGGTGCTGAATTTCGCCGACCGAAAATTGTTCGCTCATCAGATGTTGCAGGAGTGGCAGCCCATTCTCGGGCTTTCGCAGGAGGAAAACGACCGCGCCGTCGAATGCGGATTTGCGGCGCTGAACGATTATGAAGAGAATCTTCGCCGCCGCGCTCGTCAGGTGCTCGACCAACTCGAGCGCGAGGACCGCATTGGAATCGTCATGCTCGGACGCCCGTATCATCACGATCCGGGTTTGAATCACGAGATTCTGGAGGAGTTCCAGAAGCTTGGCTATCCAATCTTTTCGCAGAATACTCTCCCGATCGACGACGACATCCTGGAAAGATTGTTTGGCCAGGAAGTGCAGGCGGGAGTGATCACCAGCCCGCTCGATATTACCGATGCCTGGAAGAATTCCTACTCCTGCAGCACCAATCACAAGGTCTGGGCGGCAAAGTTTACGGCGCGCCATCCTAACCTGGTGGCGCTCGAAATCTCCAGTTTCAAGTGCGGACACGATGCGCCGATTTATGGCGTCATCGAAGGCATCATCGAGCAATCGGGCACGCCGTATTTCTGTTTCAAGGATCTCGACGAGAACAAGCCTACGGGGTCGATCCGGATCCGAGTGGAAACCATCGACTATTTCCTGCGTCGCTACCGCGAGGAGGTCATTCGCAAGCGCAAGGCCGAGCAGGACATCGACGCCCAATTGGCCGCGCTGGAGGCGCAACTGCGCCACGAAAGAGACGGCGCTGCGGGATTGTTGCCGCAACTGGAGCCAGAAACCCAGGGGATGGCGGCAGACTAGATGCGGATGTTATCAGGCTCCGGCTTCTGCGCCCTTGTCACAATTGTGCAATGTTTTTGTTGTAAAGAGTAAAGACCTCCTCACTTTTGTTTGATGCATCGCACTCCGGCATTCTCTCGCTTGCCTCTTGCACTCGCTTGCCGTCTTTCGGTAGCCTCTGGTTTTGTTTTCACCCGGAGGGTTCTGATGCGTTCTGAGTGCGTACGCTGGTTGCTTGGCTCGATTGTGCTGGTTCTCGCTTGTTTGATTTTCGCGCCAAGCCTCACCGCGCAAGCCATCCGGCTGCATGTCGATTTAACCGACGCTCCCCGAAACATTTATCACGCGCGCTTGCGGATTCCCGTCCATGCCGGGGAGATGTCTCTCGTCTTTCCCAAATTTATTCCCGGCAATCACCGTCCCAGCGGGCCGATTGGCGCGCTCAGTGGAATTCGCATGGAAGCGGCAGGGCGCGCGGTCTCATGGGAACGGGATCCGGTGGAGTCCTACGAGTTCCATGTCACTGTTCCTGCCGGCGTGAACACTCTTGATGTGTCTCTGGATGCGATTACGTCTCAAGACAGCGCCGGAGCCGGCGGACCTGCGGCTTCCAGTAATATTCTCGACTTGAACTGGAACGCGGTCGTGCTTTATCCGAAGGGCGCACGCTCTGACGATGTGAACTTTGTGCCTTCAGTCACGCTGCCAGCTGGATGGAAATTTGGCACGGCACTTCCTGTGGCACGCACCACCGGAGACGACGTGGAATTCGCGCCGGTCTCGCTTACCACGCTCGTCGATTCGCCACTGATCGCCGGCGTTCACTTCCGCAAAATCGAGCTCTCCAAGCCGGGAGAGACGCCGGTTCATGTGATGGATCTGGTCGCCGATGCCGAACCTGATTTGGCCATGACGCCGCAGGATCTGGCTGCATATCAGAAGTTGGTCGCGGAAACAGGAGAGCTGTTCGGAGCTCGCCACTATCGCCACTACGATTTTCTTTACACCTTGAGCGATCAGGTTGGAGGACATGGGCTCGAGCACCACGAATCAAACGACAGCGCAGCGGCCGAGCGCACGCTTATCGATCCAGACCTGCACATGGTCTACGCCGACCTGTTGCCGCACGAGTTCGCCCACTCGTGGAATGGAAAATATCGCCGTCCGGCAGGGCTCGCCACTCCGAATTATCAGGAGCCGATGATCGGCGATCTGCTCTGGGTTTACGAGGGACTCACCGAATACCTTGGCACGGTACTGGCTGCGCGCAGCGGATTGTGGACCGACGAACAATATCGGGAAGCGCTGGCGGAAACTGCCGCGTCGCTCGACCATGAGCCCGGCCGGACGTGGAGATCGCTCGAAGACACGGCACGCTCGGTGCAGATGTTGCGCATGCTTGGCGGGCAATGGCGAAGCTGGCGGCGCAGTCTCGACTACTATTCCGAAAGCCAGCTCATCTGGCTGGAAGTGGATGCGATTATCCGGCAGCAAACTCATGGCCAGCGCTCGCTGAACGACTTTTGCCGGCGCTTCCACGGCGGCGAGAGCGGCCCACCGAAAGTTGTTCCCTATACATTTGATGATGTTGTAGCCACGCTGAATGAGGTTGCACCCTACGACTGGGCGAAGCTGTTGCACGAGCGCGTCGACGTGACCAGCACGCACGCGCCACTGGGCGGCATTGAGCGCAGTGGCTGGAAACTTGTCTACAACGATAAGCCGAATCTCTTTGGCAAGGCGGGAGAGCAACTCCGCAAGTCCGCCAGCTTCCCGTACTCTCTCGGATTCTCGGTTGGGGCGGAGGGCAAGCTGGGGGATGTGATCGTGGGCTCGCCGGCCTATCAGTCGGGCCTGGGACCCGGTATGACTCTGGTCGCGGTCAACGGCCGGAAGTGGTCGCCGTCCGTTCTGCGGGCCGCTGTGAAGGCCGCGCAGGGAAGCGATCAACCGATCGAGTTGCTGGTCGAGAACGCGCAGTTTTTCAAGACCTATTCCATCAACTACCACGACGGCGAGAAGAATCCGCACCTCGAACGAGTCTCCGACCAGCCCGACATTTTAGGGGACATTCTGAAGCCGCTTACACACTAATCGCATTCACTCTTAGTCTGACGCAGTTGCGAGGCAGCAAGGACCGCCCTTAATTCACATCGTTAGTTGCGCCGTTAGTTCCGCCATTAGTTCTAAGACCAACGTAAGCCACGGGTGCAGGTGCCACTGCTAGAATCGGGCCAGACGCGGCTAAAGCCCGCCAGGCGCAGGTGTTCATGCACAGGCTATCGCGGATCATCGTAAATCGGCGGTTGTCGGTCGCACTCTGTGCAGTGGCCGTGCCCGCTCTGTTCGCGCAGACCTCAACTCCAAAGAATCCAGCTCCTCAGAGCGTTGGCCCCATAACAGTTCGCACCGTCAAGGTACTTGGCAGCAAGGACGCGGTCGAAATTGAGGTCGAAGCCAGCGACCGAATCGTTCCGCAGACGAAAGTCCTCACCGGCCCGGATCGTCTGGTGGTCGATTTTCCCAACGCCATTCCCGGCAATCAGTTACGCAGTCAATCGGTGGGTCAGGGAGAAGTCAAAGGCTTGCGCGTTGGGCTGTTGAAGTCAAAGCCTCCGGTCACGCGGATCGTGCTCGATTTGAAAATCGCGCAGTCGTATCAGATCTTTCCCTATGGCCGAACCGTGATCATCAAAGTCATGGGCGGCGGGGCAGAGGGTTCGGCAGGAATTCGGTCGGCTCAAATCAGCAATTCTGTTTCGACGCCAGTAAAGCAGCCCGGCTTGGTGCCCGCCAGTTACACCGCTCGACCGCAGCCGGCGAACGCT
Source organism: uncultured Acidobacteriota bacterium (assembly GCA_963758005.1). GTDB lineage: Bacteria > Acidobacteriota > Terriglobia > Terriglobales > Acidobacteriaceae > Sulfotelmatobacter. Next base: position 542,404 of record CAVWTR010000007.1, on the reverse strand, counting down.
GACACTTCCGATCAGCCGCAGCTTGACGTTACGTTCTCCAACGGACTACTGGGAATCAGGGCAGACAAGGCGACACTGGCGGAAGTCTTATACGCGGTGCAGCAGCACACTGGAGCCGAGATTCGAATTGCCGCCGGAGCCGAGCAGGAAAAGATTGTGGCTGATATTGCACCTGCGCCCGCGGCCGAGGTTTTGGCCCAACTGCTGAATGGTTCGAACTTTAATTTTCTGATTCTGAGCGTGGCGAATGATCCGCAGCGTCTGGAGCGCGTGATCCTGACCCCGCGACCCCAAAGCGCAGTCATTCCGCAACCTACTCCCGCGCAAGTGCAGGACCGAGTGCAAGACAGCGTTCAGGACGGCGAGCCCGAAGAATCTGAACCCGCAAGCGCAAACCCGCAACCGGGCAATCGCGTCCCGACGCCCCCCGCGCAGGTTCCCGCGCAACCGGACGGAAAGACTCCCGCCAACGAAAATACCCCCGACCAGTAATCTGTTCTTCTTGAAGCGCCGGAAGCAGAGGGAGATGCCAGCCCTGGCTAGTCCCACAGTCTACGGGGGTGTGACCAAGCGGATCGGCACGGGCGATGAGCCGGTCACCGGGAAACTCAAAGGAGTAGTGCCGTTGCCGCAGCCGGCCACGTTCAGGACGGTAACGTTCACGTTTCCATACTGATCGACGGCATTGATAAAGACCTGAAGAAATCCCACAAACGTGACGTCGGTAGTTGTGCCGGCGTTATTGATATTGATGGGGGCCGCGATCGTGCCATTGTCATAGATCGGCAGGGTAGCAATCGAATTGCTGCTGCTGATGGGGCTGCCCGCTAAACTCGGGCCGAGTGGATTGCCGGTACCTGCGAGAATCTGAAAGGGATAGGAACCGGGCGCCGCATAGGCGTTGAGATAGTCTTGGCCGCTTGCTTCCGTCTTATCCGTGGGGTCCGTCTGGTGGATCAGGCACTGCACTCCGTTGGTGGTTGCGCCTGAGGTGTCGGGGTTCCGGCTCATATCTACAACATTGTTGCCGGCCGGGGGCGGCACGCCACATTGATAGTTCGCAGGCGAGTCGCAGCCCCCGATGGCCTCTTCATAAGGATCCCCCAGCGCGCACGAGGGAGTTGCTGCGACTTGTGTTGTACCTACTTGCCCCGGCACGTAGAGCAAGTTCGGCGGCCTTTCAACTGAGGCGGCGCCGCTATTGTAATTTGCCTCGGGCTGCTGGCCCGTGCCGCGAAGTTGGCAATAATTCGAGTTACCGTGCTGGCAATCGAGAACCAGCCAGAAAGTCTCTCCGATCACGCCCGTTGTACCAACTCCATTCAAAGAGATGCCTGGGTTCTGGATTGATCCGTCGGTGGTGCTCACGAACGGAACGCAGTGAGCACCGCAGTTCGCTATATTTTTGGGGTTAAGTGGGTCCGTGTTCGGCACGACCCACGGTTTCACGCAGCTCGGTAGCACCGGAGTGACATTGCCCGTCGGACCGCCATTCGTATTACCGGGGAGGTCCGAAGCTGACGGATTAAACACCTCGGCCGTAGCCGTTGCGGTCACCGTGTTTCCCGTGTTTCCCCAGATGCGCGAGAAAAAAGTTGGCAGGTTGGCCAGCGTAAGCTGTACGTTGACCAGCGGATTCACCCCGAATGCAGCGGGCAAAGTAGAGCAGTCGGGGTTCGTCACGCCTGCGGCGGAATACGTTACGGTGGGCGGACTTGCGGCGGTTCCTCCACCCTCACTTTGCGTCGCGACCGCGACAGCGGCCAGAGTCGCAGGGCTGCTCGATCCGCCGCAAACCAATCCCCATGAAAAAGACGGGGAGGTGTTATTCGGGTTGCTGGTCACTCCTGAAATCGAAATCACGCGAGCAGCCGCCAGCGCTGCCTGGTCGGCGGAGCGCTGCGCCTCCTCCCGGGCCAGATAAAGCGTGATGATATCGATCGATAGCGCAGCCATCGCGATGATGGCGACCATGGCGATCGCAACCAGCACCATGGTGATGCCACGCTCCCGTTGACGGGGATCGTTGGTCCGGCGAAATCTGCTGATGGCGGGTGATTTCATGCCTTGTCTAATTCTTGTTAATTCTCGTTCATCGCGACGGCTGCGGCGCTGATCGTAGCGGGCAGAACGGTGGCGCGACCCAGGAGGCTTGCGATGCGGCCGAATCGCCACTGGTAGCCATACTGAACGCTGATGCAAGTGCCGATGATTGCAGTTTGCGTGCCCGGCGGCGCCTGCGGCGTCTGACAATTTGCAGGCTGCGTCGCCGCGGCTGGGGGGAAGTAATACCCCCGGTTGATGATGATGGTCAGCCCTCCGGTCGGACAGCCATTGCCGCTGGCCGTATAAGTCCACGTCAAGACCCCTGAAGGGCTGGGTGAGCTGCCACTGATGCCGCAGTCGTTGATATTGTTAGCTATTAGGTAGTTGTCAATGTCATAAAAGGCGTCAATGACCGAGGCCGGAGCTACCGTCGAGTACGACTGCAGATCATTGGCCGGATCAGATGCTGCCGCGCGGGCCGCATCGCGCGTAATATTGGTAAGTTTCTGCTTGAACGTGAAGGCGTTGCTGAAGTCGAAAATACCAATCACGAAGAACACCAACAATGGCAGGGCAACGGCGAACTCCACCAACTGCGCGCCACTGTCGTCGCACAAGCTGAGCCCGGCCAGTTCTCCAGCCCAGCTTCGAAAACGGCTCCAGCCAATCAATGGATCTCCATGCGCGCGCGCGCCTGCGCCGTCAGAAAGATCTTTTGCTTATTGAGTGAAGTAAACGGCAGCCAGAACTGGAACGGGTACTGAAAAGTGACGGCAGTGCCACAGATCCCGCTTCCTCCTACGGTCGGACCCGGAGACGCCAATTGGACCGGGGTTTGCACGCAGATAGTGCTGCTTGGGCCACATCCTCCTGACGTCCCAAGGTTGCTGACGCAGTAGTTGAACGTCGGAATTGCTGGAAGCTGTGCCAACGCTGGATTCAGATTGGAGGCGAGCAGGGCATTGTTGGTCGCATTCACTGCATTCGTCGCGTACGCAGTAAGGTTGTTGGATCCCACGCAGGTCGCGCAATACGGGAAAGATCCGGCGCGTGCGCCTTCCTGCGCGGCGCGCGTGATTGCGCCGTAAATGCTGAAAGCCTGCCCGAACCAGAAAATCCCCAGCAGCATCATGAACATCAGCGGCAGGACGGCGGCGGCTTCGGCAATTTCCGCGCCACGGGTCTCGGCGGCCAGCCTGCGGAATCTGGCCAGCTTGCAGACCCCGGCCAGCCTGCGAAACCCGGCCTGCTTGCGAAATCTGGACAGCATGGATCGCGCGTAAGCCGACATGCTAGACCACAACTCCCAGTTTCCAGAGAATCCCATAAAGCACCACCGTTAAGGCAAGAGCCACACCGTAGGGAACTTTCAGTGACTCCGGATTATCGAGCGAAACCCGGTGTCCGGGCAATCGAAACCTGACCAGCGAGATGAGAATGTGCCCGATATTGCGGATCGTCTGCAGTGTACGCCGTTTGTAGATCACCAGCGCCACCGCCATCACTCCCGCTACTAAGACTGAGCCCAGCAGCAGATCGACAAGCGCTGCGGGGCCAGTAAACGCTCCCAACGCACCAGCCAGTTTCCAGTCGCCCGCGCCCAGGCTGCGCAGCAGCACGAATGGCAAGAGCAACGCCAGGCCGACGAGCGCGCCCAGCAGGGAAGTCTTCAGTCCGCTCCAGCCACCGAGCACGGTGTTGGCGGCGACGCCGGTCAGCAACCCCGGCACGGTCAGCCAGTTCGGGATGCGGCGGCTGCGCAGGTCGGTCCATCCCGCAACCAGCGACAGGAGCACGGCACCCGCCAGAATGATCGGTTTCAATCGAGCCCCAGACCGCCTCTGGGGCGGATTTTCACATAGCAGAAAGGTGAAGTCAATGAAGGTATGGATGCCCGGCTACACAACAAAAGGCCCGGAGTTCGTCCGAGCCTTTCGGGAATCAATTGCACCACTCACCGATTGAACGCCGGAGCCGGGTTGTGCTCGGCAACGATCTTCTTGGCATTGTCGGCCAGAGCTTTCGCCTGAGGCAGCAGCTCCAAGCCCTTGATCACTTCCGGGTCAGATTCGGCGCGAACCTTCATGCCTTCGTCCTGCCCGAAGGCATCGACGAAAATCTCTGACTTGATGCTCGACCGGATCCAGTCGTTGTTGTCCATCAAATCTGCCTGGGTGTAAGGAATGTTGTCCGCGTCGAGAGACTTGCGGAATTCCAGCATGGTCGCGTCGTCCACTTCGAAGCTCTTCGTGGGATGATGATCCACGACATAGCGCTTGGCGAAGTTGAAGAACGCGTAATGCTGCAGCAACGTGTCCTGGAAGTGGCTGCTCTTCACCGGAGGAATGTTTACGTCGGGCATAATACCGCCTCCGCCGTAAACCGTACGCCCGCTGTCAGTAAGCTTCACTTCGCGGTTGGTCATGTTGGTGCTGTCGGCGGTATCGCGGTTGTAGTAATAGTCGTAAAGCGAAATGTTGCTGTAGTCGCGCTGGATGAGGCGTCCGCTCGGTGTGTAATAGTGAGCCGTGGTCAGAGCCAGTCCGGTGTTTTCCGACAGCGGATACACCGTCTGTACCAGACCTTTGCCGAAGGTGACTTCGCCCGCGATCAGCCCGCGGTCGTGGTCTTGAATGGCGCCCGACACAATCTCCGCCGCGGATGCGGTGAGCCGGTTCACCAGCACAACGATGGGATAGTCTTTGCCGCCATTGCCATGCTGCGCGATGTAGCGCTTCTCGGCAGACGCCCGGCCGTGGTGAGAGACGATGAGCTGACCCTTTTTCAGGAACTTGTCGGCCACGCCAACGCCTTCACTGAGCAATCCGCCAGGATTGCCGCGCAGGTCGAGGATTAATCCCTTGAGATCGCCGAAGGAATCGAGCGCGTCAGAAACCTCATGTTCGGTGGTCTCGTTGAAGCCGTTGACATGCATGTAGCCGATGCCCGGCTTGATCAGGAAATGTACATCGACGCTGTAGCGTGGAATCTCGTCGCGGACGAGAGTAAATTCCATCGGCTTCTCGACGCCGTCGCGCGCGATGCTGATGTGAACGGTCGTGCCCTTGGGCCCTTTGAGCAGATCGGCCACGTCGCCAGTCGACATATTCTCAGTCGACTTGCCGTCAACCGCGATGATGACGTCGCCGGGATGAATGCCGGCCTTGTAGGCGGGTGTCCCGGTGAACGGATAGATGACGATGACTTTATTGTTGCGCGGACCGACGGTCATACCCACGCCGTAATACTTGCCGCGCTGGTCTTCGCGCATCAGCGCATACGATTTCGGATCAAAAAAATTCGAGTGCGGATCGAGCGCGTGCAGCATGCCCGGGATCGCCCCGTTATAGATCGCCTTGTCCGGGTTGACTGGTTCGGCGTAGTTGTCCTCGACGAGCGCGTACACGTCGGTGAACTGTTTCAGGCTGTCCTTGACCTCAGAGTCGCCGGTCATCGACGACTGCTGGCCGGAACGCTGGGCAAATAGAATGCCCAAGAAGCCGCAGGCAAGCAGGAAAAAAACTACCAGGAAGAGAGATCGGCGTGAACTACGTGCCATCGTGAATTTCCTTCGGTTGGGGCCTTACTTCCACCCCAGCTACCGCGCTGATATCCGTCAGTATATCACCAACTTAGACTGCCCCGGACCGGGATCGTCACCAATGGTAATGGACACGGAACGGCGCTATTTGTTGAGATGCGCCGGCAGCCCGATTAGGTTCCTGATCCAGGAAAACAGACTAAGAGGCGAGCGGACTGCGGATAAACTCTTCGTAGCGCTTCAATTCCGCGATCGACGCTTCGGACAACAGAGAGAACGGAATCGCCCGGCAGCCTGCTGGAAGCTCCGCCGCAGTCAGCAAGTCGCAGACCACCGCTGCTGTTTGCTTCAGGCCGCGCTGCCAGTTAGCTTCGCGCGCGTCGCGAAAGACGAGGCTGTCGCGATGGAATCCCGCGGCGATCAACACAGCCCGCGCGACTTTTAAGAATTCTGGCCACCGAGAGGCCACGCCCACCAGAGCGCCCGAAGGCGCAGGCAAATATCCTGCTAGCGAAGCGGGCACTGAGCGAATCTGCAGAGTAATCAGCTCCGAGCTTGGCGGCAACACCTGACGCGCCGTAGCCACGCGATTGGGCAGCGCGACCGGAACGCCGCCCTCTGGAGCTTTCGGGCAATCCTTCGGCCCGCAAGACTCGACCGGAAAAGTGACGGCGCGGGCGATCTCAGCCGCCAGGATGCGGCGCAACTCTTCATCCGGCTCAATCAGCAGGAAGTGGTCCGGCGGCTGCAGTTCAAGCCACTGCCGCAATCGCAACCGCAGCACCGGCAACGTCACGCCCAGCTGGCGTGCCGAGCGAAACAGCCGCGCGATCATCTGATCCAGCGCCAGACCCGGTGTGGGCGGCACCTCAGGCTTGCTGGCGCGAATGTAGACCCCGCTGCCGCGACGGAATTCCACCCAGCGCTCGCGTTCCAGTTGGCGGTAGCCGGCGCTGATAGTGTTGGGATGCAGGTGGAAGCGCCGCGCCAGATCACGCGTGCTCGGCAGCCGCTGTCCCGGCGCCAGGTCGTCGCTCAAAATGCCGAGCACGACCTGGGTCACCAGCTGATCGCGGATGGAGACATCGCTGCCCCGTGCAAACCAGAATTGCATGGCCGCAACATCATACTCCGCTCGGTACCCCGCTCGCGGCGGGCGGTTCGCTGCCGCCCTCCGCCGGAGTGATGAAACACAAGTTGAGGCGCGCTCGTTGAAGAGCGCGCTGGTTCGCGCCCGACTAGGCGCTAACCGAGATGCCGCTCGAGCCAGACAAGAGCTGCAATCCCGGGTTCAGCGCTTCCGAACCAAAGTCCTGCAGGCCCTGCATCAGTGAGGCGTATGCCGTCTGCACGGTGGAGAGGCCGGTCGATAGCAGCCCCGAACTCGCCAGCCCACCCGGGTCAGCCGGAGTTGCTGGACCCACCGGGCTTGCCGGACCTTGCTGCCCGCCCGTCTGCAGGCCGTTATGAACGTGGTTGCGAAGATTGTTGTGTTCCTGGTCGATGCTCTGGAAGTCCTGCTTCAGGCTCCCGTAGGCTTGCGCAGCACCGGATATGTTTCCTGACCCGAGATCCTGGCCCAGCTGGTTGAATTGTTGCACCAGGGGATTGCTGCCTGGAGTCGAAGGACCGGAACTGACATCTCCGCCTTCTCCCGCCAGAGTATGCAACGAGACGTAGTCCTGATCCGCCGCGGTCGTGTTGCCGCTCTGCAGATCCGAGCCCAGTTGCTGAAACTCCTGCTGAAACTGGCGCAGGTTATTGTGCACACTCGGGTTGTTCGAGCCAACGGTGCTGAGGCCGTTGGAAATTGCTGGTAGGGTACTAAGGCCGTTGGAAATCCCTGATACGGACATATGCTTCTCCTTTGAAGCGGACTCTTCGTTCCGAATGATTATCGGCACGGTGCCGGATGAAACGCCGGCGTCGCGCATTGCCAGTCGGCGGTTCCCACTGACTTAGGCAGGTTCAATGCCAAACATTCGCTGTTGTCGCGCCCGCTGAATCCACACATTTCGCAGGACTTCACCAGCATTGCACGCTCTGCGGTTGTTCCTGTGAGAAGGCAATAGGCAAAGCCTGCCTATCACGGCCCGGCAAATGATGCCTAGTGTTGTCGAACTTGGTGTTATCGAAGAATGAGCGGCAAAACCAGCGCACGCAAGAAGAAATAGCTGTCCCGCCACATGCGCCCCGAAGTGCGTTGTCAAATCGGTGTCTCGCCTGCATTGCCGCTTTTCCTTTTCCGGCAGTATGATGAAGCGCATGAGCTTTTCCGAGACGATCTTCCTTTTCGTGCTGGCCCTCATCATCTTCGGGCCCAAGAAGTTGCCGGAGATCGCGCGCCAGGTCGGGAAGTACATGAACGAGTTCAAGCGGGCTTCGAACGAGTTCAAGGCACAAATCGAGCAGGAGATTTCGAATCTCGACGTCGCAAGCGGAAGTCGAGAAGCAAACAATTCTGCCGCCCAGCCCCGCCTCCGCAAGGCGCCACCAGCCGCACGCCCTATGCGGCGTCCCTCGAAGCCCACACCGCAGAAGGCGGTGCGACGCGACTCCTCGGCGGAAGCTCACGCCACGAGTTCGACGCTACTCAGGCCGCTTCCGACGACGAGCCGCTCTTTGCCACAAATGCCGCGGCGCCGTCGCTGTTGCTCCATCGCCCGCCGAGAGCCAGGCAGTCGCTTCCTCGGCTGATGTAACGCCTCCCACCACGCAGGAATCGCATGTTTGATTTCGCAGCCGCGCGCAGCGGCGGCCAGGATGGCGACGAGAAAGAACCCATGACCACCATGGGTTTCCTCGATCACCTCGAAGAACTACGCAAGCGGCTCGTGCATTCCATTATTGCCGTAGCCGTGGGTTTCGGTGTGTGCTGGTGGAAGGCTGAATGGCTCTTTGGATTCGCGCAAAGACCCATCGTCGACGTCCTCAAGAAGCACGGACTGCCCGAAAAGCTGGTCTTTCTGAATCCCACCGATCCCTTCAACCTTTACTTGAAGGTTGCCGCGCTAGCCGGTCTATTCTTGACCTCGCCCTATGTGCTGTATCAGGTCTGGATGTTTATTTCGCCGGGCCTCTATCGCAACGAAAAACGTTACGTCGTGCCCTTCATGGTTTCGACGATCACGCTGTTCGTCTCCGGCGGATATTTCGGCTACCGGATCGTCTATCCGCGCGCACTGGACTTCCTGATCAGTTTCGGCAAGCAGTTCCAGCCCATGATCACGATCACCGAATATACCCAGCTCTTCCTGAGCATCATTCTCGGCATGGGCTTGATTTTCGAGATGCCGATTCTGGTATTTTTTCTGGCGTTCATGGGCATCATGAGCCCGGAGTTCATGATCAAGAACTTCCGCTATTCGATTCTCATCATATTCATTATTGCGGCCATCGTAACGCCCACGCCCGACATCGTAAACATGTGCGTTTTCGCTGCGCCCATGCTGGTCTTGTATGCGCTGAGCATTGGCGTAGCCTGGCTGGTGCACCCCAAGCAGCGCAACGCGCGCGAGGAGAAGCAGAAAGAAAAGCAGGCGAGAAAGCAGGCGCAATGACGGGTGCAAAGAAAATGAAAACGTCGGGCGCGATGTCAATGACAGTGACGGGAGCGAAATCTTTGCGATGGATTCTGCTGGCGTGCATGTTGATATGGCTAGCCTGTGATCGCGATAAAGACGCCGCGCAGGAGACATCTCAGACTCCCTCAGCTACGGCGCCAGCGGCGACGACTCAGCCGCTGAATCTCCCGCCCGACTCCGGCCCGCCGCCCGCCATCGATGCCAACCGCGCCATGCAGTACGTGAAAGAGATTGTGAACTTCGGCCCGCGCCCGGTCGGCAGCCCCAATCACAAGAAGGTTGAAGACTACATCGATGCTCACCTGAAAGGTGATGACGTCGAGGACGACATTTTCACCGCCGACACCCCCGAGGGCAAGTTCCCGGTGCACAACATCATCGCCAAGTATCCCGGCACAAAAGACGGCATCATCGTGATTGCCAGCCACTACGATACGAACTATCCGCTGCGCCATACGTCCTATGTCGGAGCGAATGACGGCGCTTCGTCCAGTGCCTTGTTACTGGAATTTGCCAATCAGTTACGCGGCAAACCCCGCGATGGCTACAGCGTCTGGCTGGTCTGGGACGATGCGGAAGAAGCCATCAAACCTGACGGTTCGGGCGGCTTGGCCGAAGAAATGCCGTTCAACCAAGACAGTTTGTATGGCATCGATCATGTAGCGCAGAAGTGGCAGGCCGACGGCACGTTGAAAAAAATCAAAGCCTTCCTGCTGGCCGATATGATTGGCGACGCAGACTTAGATATCGACCGCGACCTGAACTCCACGCCTTGGCTGGAAGATGTTGTCGGCGAAGCGGCGAAGCGACTGGGCTATCAATCGCATTTCTTCGCGCGCAACAACCAGGTGAGCGACGATCACCTTCCCTTCATGAAACGCGGCGTCCCCAGCGCCGACCTGATCGACTTCACCTACGGCTACAACAATGTGTTCTGGCACACCCCGCAGGACACAGTCGACAAACTCAGCCCCCAGAGCCTGCAAATCGTGGGCAGCGTGATGCTCGAATCCATCCGCATCCTCGACAAAATGGATCCACTCCCGCCGAAGTGAGGACCGAGCGCCGACCAATTTCACCTCAGGGCCAATCCCCGAGTCAATGAGGTTCGTACGCAACCGCCTGACGCCCGAAGCATTTTTGCGCTTTTCCCGCATTTCATTTCTAATGCACCCCATATGCGAACTGGGAAGACCCTGTTGTTTTCTTTCATTTTCTGCCTGACCTGCCTTGCCGCCAATCCACCTGCCGACACCAGCGAAGCCAATCTAGTGATCCAGGCAGCGCTTCAGCCCTCGCCGCTGGAAGTGAATCTTCACCGGCTGACCGACGAAATCGGCGGCCGCGTCCCGGGCACGGTCGCGATGCAGCATGCGATCACCTGGGGAGTGCAGGCTTTCACCGCGGCGGGAGCCGACAGCGTTCATACCGAGGGATTCAGTATTCCGAACTCCTGGTCCGAAGGCGCAACCGAGATGACGGCAACCACGGCTTATCAGGTCGATGCCTCGAAGCTGGGCGGAGGGACGGTGTTGTCGCCTTTTCGCGTGCGCGCGGTTTCCGTGGCCTGGGCTCCCGCGCTGGCTCCGGTGAAGCACGTTCCGGTGGTCGACGTAGGCGGAGGTACTGAAGCCGATTTCAAAAAAGCCGGCGACGTTGCCGGAAAAGTCGTTCTGGTTCATACGATCGTTCTCAAGACCTGGGACGATCTGTTCGCCGAATACGCCAATGCCCCGCCGGCGATCGACCGCGCGGTGAAAGGGAAGGCCCTGGCGGTCGCGTTCATGGCCACCCGCGAGCACGACATTCTTTACCGGCACACGAATTCGAACGCGGGAGAAATTGACCGCCTGCCCATGGTCATCGTGGCCCGCGAGGATGGCGAGCGCATGGCGCGCCTGCTCGCCGCCGGAAACCTGGTGTGGGCCGACCTCTCCATTCCCAACATAATTGGCGGCCCGATCAAGACGTCGAACGTGGTCGCCGAAATCACGGGCAGCGAGAAGCCGGACGAGTTCGTGATCCTGGGTGCGCACCTCGACTCGTGGGAACTGGGTACGGGCGCGCTCGACAACGGCTGCAACGCCGCGCTGGTGGTCGATGCGCTGCGAGCCATCAAGGCTTCGGGCGTGAAGCCGCGACGGACGATTCGCTTCATTCTTTTCTCCGGCGAAGAAGAGGGATTGCTCGGCTCCCGCGCCTATGCCTTCAACCATCGCGCCGAACTCGACAAGGCCGCGGGAGTGATCATCTACGACTCGGGCACGGGAAAGACCACAAGTTTCTCGCTCGGTGGCCGCAAAGATATCGCCGACACTACCAAGTTACTGATCGCTCCGCTGACGCAGTTTGGCGTGAAAGACGTGCTTACCACCATGGAATGGGGCACCGACCACTTCGATTTCATGCTGGAAGGCGTGCCCACCTTCGTCGCCGAGCAGGACGAGGCAAATTATCTTGAGAACTACCACGCCATCTCCGACACCTACGACAAAGTAGACTTTCCTCAACTGAAAAAGCACGTCGCGGAGGCCGCCGCACTGAGCGTTGAACTGGCGGATTTGCCAGTGAAAATCGGTCCGCGCCTTACCCATGATCAGATTGAGCAGACCATGCGCGAGAGCAACAGTGTGGAGATGCTCAAAGCTAATGACATTTGGGACGATTGGGTCAGCGGCCAGCGGGGGCGGCAGAAATAAAAATTGCTGATTGTTGATCTTTTGATTGCTGATTGAGAATAAGGCTCGCACTGAGTCGGTCCCTTTTCAACATCAGCAATGTCTTGCAGCCGGAAAGGTCCCATTGCTCTATTTCTGGATTCTGTTCAACCTTTTCGCGCTCGGTATGCTGGTGGCGGATTTGCGCTTCTTTCACCGCCCCGGCCATGCCATTCGCGTTCACGAAGCACTGGCGTGGACCGCGATGTACGTGGGCTTGACTGCCGTGTTCGCTGCCGTCTTGTTCTTCTGGCAAGGCCATCAGGTGGCACTCGAATTCGTGACCGGCTATGTGCTGGAGGTCTCTCTCAGCGTCGATAATCTGTTCGTCTTCCTCGTAATCTTCAACTACTTTGCTGTTCCCGACACGCAACAGCATCGCGTCTTGTTCTTCGGCGTTCTAGGCGCGATCCTCATGCGCGGCATTTTTATCGTCGCCGGAGTCGGTCTCATCTCTCATGTTCATTGGGTCGTCTACATCTTTGGCGGTCTACTGATCGTCAGCGGCATCCGATTCCTGGTAATCGGAGAACATAAGGTCGACCCCAGAAAAAATCCGCTAGTGAAGGCGCTGCGGTACTTTATCCCGGTCACCAGCGACTACCATGGCGGAAAATTCTTCGTCCGCAAACTGCAGGAAAACTCACGCCTCTACGCGACTCCGCTGCTGGTCGTGCTGCTGGTCGTCGAAACCACCGACATTGTTTTTTCCGTCGATTCCATTCCTGCAATCCTGGCCATCACCCTGAATGCTTTCATCGTGTATACCTCGAATGTTTTTGCGATCCTGGGATTACGCTCCATGTACTTCGCCGTCTCCGGACTGATAAAGATTTTCCGCTTTCTGCGTTATGGGCTGGCGCTCGTGCTGATTCTGGTGGGTGCTAAAGATGCTGACGGCTGACTATTTCCGCGTTCCCATCGCGATTACGCTCGGCGTGGTAGCCGGAGTGCTGCTGATTTCGATGGCGATCTCGGCGGCTCTTTCCGGCGCGCCAGCAAAGCTTGACTGCTCCGCCATCCTCGCAATGGCATACGCTATTATGGAAATCGCATGCCGCAAGTGACCATCCACGTGCCCCCGCGGCCGTATCAGGCCTGGATTGAGAACGGCCTGCTCACCCGAGCGGGATCGGTGCTGAGCGAATTGCTGCCGCAGGCCAGCCGCATTTTTGTGGTGACCGTTCCCCCGGTGCGCCAGCGCTGGGGAGCGAAACTCGTAAGTTCCCTGAAGGCCAGCGGTTTCACGCCGCAGGTAATTCCCATGCCCGACGGCGAGCCCACCAAGCGCCTGGCAACGGTAGAGGCTCTCGCCGATAAGCTGGTGCGCCTGGGCGCCGATCGCAAGGCCGTGATCGTCGCGCTAGGCGGCGGAATCGTCGGCGACGTCGGCGGACTGCTGGCCTCGCTCTACATGCGCGGCATCGAGTTAGTGCAAATTCCCACCACCGTACTGGCCCAGGTGGACGCTTCGATCGGCGGAAAAACTGGAGTCAATCTCGTCGCCGGCAAAAATATGATCGGAACGTTTCACCATCCGCGAGTGGTGCTGATCGATCCCACCGTGCTGAAGACTCTACCCGATCGCGAGTTACGCGCCGGACTGTACGAGGCGCTGAAGTGCGGCATCATTGGCAACGTCGAACTATTTCTGCGTTTTGAGCAAAATCGCGACCGCATCCTGAAACGCGATCCCGCGGAGCTCGAATGGCTCATCGCGCAGTCTGTAAGGCTGAAAGCCGAAGTTGTTTCCGCCGACGAGCGCGAGGGCGGCCTGCGCCGCGTTCTCAACCTGGGCCACACCATCGGCCACGCGCTCGAGGCCGAAACCGGCTACCGTCGCCTGCTGCATGGCGAAGCCGTCGCCTGGGGAATGATCGCCGCAACCCGAATTGCACTCAGCGTGGGCCGCACCGACAGCGTAACTGCCGGCCGGATTTCCGACGCGGTGTTGAGCCTGGGCCGCCTGCCGGAAGTGAATGTCAGCCCGCGCAAAATCCTGGCCCGTCTTCAGTCTGACAAGAAGACGCAGAACGGCGTCGTGCACTTCATCCTGCCCCGCGAAATCGGCAAGGTCGAAGTTGCCAACGACGTGCCGGCGAGCGCCGTGGTTGACGCCGTGGAAGAATTGCGTCGGCTGTCGCGCGGCGGCTCGGTCTCCGGAAAATCGGTGAGCAGGAAATCGTAAACATCCTACGGAAGGAAACTATGCCGGAGACAGCGCAGCAATACATTCAGCGCATTCTGAGCCACGTGGAGGGCCACGACGCCATCAAAGTGCAGCGGACAACCGCGGCGAAGCTGAAGAAATTGATTCAGGGGCGGACCTCGAAAGAGATGAAGCGGAGGCCCGAGCCCGGCAAGTGGTCGATGGCTGAGATCGTCGCACACTTGGCCGACGTTGAGATCGTTGCCAGTTGGCGGCTGCGCTCAGTCATTGGCGCGAATGGAACGCCGATCCAGCCCTTTGACCAGGACGTGTGGGCATCGGTTTTTCAATACGGCAAACGCGATCCGAAGCAGTCACTCGAAGTTTTCCGGGTGCTGCGCGAGAACAATCTGGCGATGCTGAAGGCACTGCCGCCGGAGAGCTGGGACAACTACGGCATGCACGCCGAGCGCGGCAAAGAGAGCATCGCCCACCTGGCGCGCATGTTCGCCGGGCACGACACCAACCACATCGTGCAGATCGAAAATATTGTTGCGCAACTAAAGACCGTCGGCAGTAAAAGCATCGCCAAGAAAAAGAAGAAGCGAAAATAAGCCGCCGCCAGGATGCAGGAAGCCACCAAATCCGCGGTAGTAGTCGGGGCTGCGCCGGAAGGCGCCGACGACCCTCAATCGGCTGCGCGCGCGGTTCGCGAGATGTTCACCGCGATCGCTCCGCGCTACGACTTGCTCAACCATGTGTTGTCGTTCAACATCGACCGCATGTGGTGGCGCCGCACCGCGCGCGCATTCCGCGCCATTCTCGCCCGCCCCGACGCACGTATTCTCGACCTCTGTTGTGGGACCGGCGACATGACGTTTGCCCTGCGCCGCCAAGCCGGGAAATCGACGAAGTCCGCTGCTCAGATTCTCGGCGCCGATTTCTCGCATGCCATGCTGCAGCGCGCCTCGGCGAAATCGCGGGCTCCGCAGAATGGATCGAACTCAGGAGGATCGAGCTCGGGAGGATCGGGGCCAGCAATATCAGGATGGATCGAAGCCGATGCTCTCAACCTGCCATTCCCGAGCAATCACTTCGATCTGGTGACGTCGGCTTTCGGCTTCCGCAATCTCGCCGACTACGATGCCGGATTGCGCGAGATCGCCCGTGTGCTGCGTCCCGGCGGCGAGTGCGGCATCCTGGATTTCGGCGAGCCCAAGGGAATGATGGGCGCGCTCTACCGAATTTATTTCAAGCAGGTGTTGCCGCGCGTCGGCACGCTAATCTCCGGCGTCCGCGGCCCCTATGCTTATCTCCCAGCGTCCGTCGAGCGTTTCCCGCCTCCGCAAGAAATGCTGGCGAGAATGAAGCACGCCGGTTTTGCCGAAGCCACCTGGACACCCTACACCTTCGGAATCGCGGGCCTGTATCGCGGCGAAGAAATAGCGGATCGAATAAAAGAGAAAATAAAATGTGGGGACAGCCAACCCCGGCTCTCGCTTTTCGATCAGGTCGCGACTAATGCGCGTCCTGCAGCAGTTTGCTTAAGGCCCCAATGTCGTCAGCGCTGACGTCGCCAACCACAAAATACCGCAGCCCATTCTGTGTCCAGTTCTCCATATTGAATGACAGTGCGTGTACCGGCCCCGACGGCGTGCCAGCCGCCTCTTCGCCACGAGCTTCAAACGTACGATCCTGAAAAATGAAAACTGAAATTTCATGCTTGCGCACCTGATAAATCAAATGCGCCCCAGGACTCTGTGCGAGATAAGTGACGCGCCCGCCAATCAGCGTGAACTCCGACCCCTGCAACTCCGGCAGATTAAAGCTGAACGGAATCCTCCCCTGGAACCACGGCTTCACAGTATGCCGATCGGTTGAGACCACGTCGACCGGCGTCGCGCTCGCCAGAGCAGACACATGCAGATCGGCCAGTTCGCTGAAGACGTGCTGCCGGCGCGCGCTTTCACGTCCCACATAAAAATTCACCGCCAGAGAGATGATCAGTAGAAGCAGAGCAGGCACGGCCAGAATCTGCCAGTGCCAGCCGCTTTTTTGACTCGTTTTCGAGGAAATGCTCGTTGCCCTTGCGATCCGATTCCGGAACTCCGGGCTCGGGGAATAGCGTTTCCCGGCCATCTGCACCGAGCGTTTCATTCGTACTTGATCGAGCGCGTTGGCGGCACACGCAGCGCATTCTCGCAGGTGCGCACCCAGCGTGGCGGCTTCTGCGCGGTCCAGTTCGCCATCGAGGTAGGCAGAAAGCTCGCCGGCGTATTCTTTGTTTCCCCAGCGTTCACAAGCCATGCCGGCCCCCCTTAATCTTTTCCCGCACCAGATCGCCCAGCGCCTTGCGCGCACGAAACAGCCGGGACATAACCGTGCCGACAGGAATGGCCAGCGTCTCCGAAATCTCCTGGTACGACATCTCTTCGACCTCACACAAGAGCAGAATTTCGCGAAAGCGTACGGGCAAGTCTGCCAGTGCCTGTTGTACGATCTCGCGATCCGCTTGCTCGATCAGGATGCTCTCCGGATTCGTACTCTCGGCCGGCAACAAATTCTCATCCGCCTCCCCATCGATAGCCACCATCGTCCGCAAACCGGTCCGCGAACTCAGAAACGAATTTCGCAGGATGCGGTACATCCAGGCCCGGAAATTCGTGCCCAGCTGAAACGACGAAAACCCGCGCAGAGCCTTGGTGTAGGTCTCCTGCACCAGATCCTCCGCCTCCGCCGTATCTTGCGTCAGCCAGCGTGCGAAGTTGTAGAGCTGGTCGAACAACGGCATGGCCAGCTCTTCAAATTTCAGAGCTTCCAACGTCGCGGCAGACACGCGTTCTTGCGGCACCTTCATATGCAAACCAGTTCCACGCTAATTTATTCCTTTGCCAACGGCAAATTTCGGCGGGAATAAAGTTGCGGCTTCGCGGTTATCAGGACGCAAGCACACACGACGCAACCAAAACAATAAAGTTCAGGAGGCAATATGAAAAACATTCTGCAATGGCTTACGCATCCGCCGATCGACGGACCGAAATCGACAATCTACCTGCGCGTGATGGCAGGAGGCGTTTTCTTCTGGGAGGGAATCTTGAAGTTCGTGTACGCGAACCAGGGAATTGGCCGATTCACGAAACTTGGCATGCCGTTGCCGCACTTCACGGCGGACTTCGTGGCCTGTCTGGAAATCGTCGGCGGACTACTCCTGCTCTCCGGCTGGCTGACGCGGCTGATCGCGATTCCGTTCATTGCCGAGATGATCGTAGCCATACTCTCGACCAAGATCTCGCTATACCTCGGCACCTCGCCTCTGCCGCTGCCCGCTGCGCCGCCGAAGGTGGGGATGTGGGCCGTCCTGCATGAAGTCCGCTCCGAGTATGCGCAGCTGCTCACGGTGCTATTCCTGATGATCAACGGTCCGGGAAAATGGTCGCTGGACGCCCTATTTGCGAAAAAGCTCGCAAAAACGCTCGCGAAAAAGCTCGGGAAAAACCTGGGCGAGCAAGAAGAGGGCCGAGGTCAGCTCGTAGCCGCATCACGGCGGAAGGAGTCTGCGAATGCGTCGGCAATCGTATAGCGGATCACGTGTTCGTACTCCGGGCCCAGGAAGCGGCGCAAGCGCTCGGTATTCATAATGTATTCCCCGGTCATGTAGGGGACAGCGTCAGGTGGGATCGCCGAAATCTTCTGCTTCCAGAGGAAATTCAGCACCTGCCGCATGGCCCACTTTCCCGGGACGCGCACCAGTTTTGCACGAGCCATTTCGACGCAGCGACCGAACGTCAGGGGCTCGCCGCGGCCGGCGACGTTCAACACCGTCAGACGTTGGGTCTCCGGCTCGCGCTGCAGGATGTGCTTGATCAGTCGCGCCATGTCGTCGACATGGACAAACTGAATTTTATTGTCGAGATATTGCTGGCCGCGCGGAAGCATGCAGGGCAGGCGTCTGCCCTCGCTCCGCATTTTTTCCGCCCGCGCGCTTTTACCGTTGGGGGTGCCGCGGAACGCTCCCATCAGATAATTTTCGACGCTCGCCCCGGCAAAAATGTGTGGACGCAAAATGTAAGCGCTGCATCCACGGAGAGCGTGCGAGCGCGTTTGCACGACTTCGTCAGACTGCTTCTTGTGGATCGCATACGGCAAAGTGTGCGCGCCCAGCGGCGAATCTTCTGTCGCGGGTGCGGGCAGGTCCGATCCGTAGGCGGAGACGCTGCTGGGAAAGATGAATTGCTTGACCCCGTCGTCGGTTGAGCGATTGGCCTCAGTCACGGCTTCCATCACGCGCGCCGTTCCCGCAACATTAATCTGCCACATGCGGTCGACGTCGACCACGCCCGTGCGCACGGGATCAATTACGAATGCAAGGTGAACCACAGCGTACGCGTGGGTATCGCGCAGCAGTTCATACAGAACTCGGGTCGACGACTCCAAGCCCAGGTCCATGCTCTCAAACTGCAATTCGGCTTCGGATCGGGGCGGACTCATGTCCACCCCAATCACCGAATAACTTCCCAGCAGCGGCAGTAGCCTGGAACCCAGGTTGCCCGACACACCGGTCACGACGATGACAGGTTTAGCCATCAGTTCGGTTTTGCGGCCGGAGGCGGCGTCGCAGGCTGCGTTTGCGGCTGAGCCGCCGGAGCGCTGCTTTGCGGCGGAACGCCTTGCGGACCACCGTTCGGTGGCATGCCGGGCCGTGGACGCGGTACCCGCGGCGGTGGCGCGGCGCCGACTCCGCCCGGAAAGTACTGGTCATTAGTTTCGACTTTGAATGAGCTATTCAAGTCGTCCATCATCTTGCGGGTGCGATCGTTTTGCAACTTGCCGCGAATTTCATTGGTCGCCTGCTCCAGCGTCATTTCGTCCTTGCTGTTGACCTTGTAGATGTAGTGTCCACCCGCGTCGTTGATCACCTGCGACACCTCACCCGGCTTCAAATCGAACACGGCGGCATGTCCGGCCTGCAAGCCGGTGCGGCGCACCGAGGGCAGATTGACCGTGGGAGCTTCGATTTTCATTCCGGCGGCTTCGAAAGCTTCCTTCTGAAGCTTTACGAAATCCTCTCCCGCCGCGGCCCGCGCTCGCAGGCTCTCGGCCAGCTTGGTCATCTCCTGCTCAGCTTGATCCGCCTTGGCCTTGTCCTCGGCTTCCTTGGCCTTCTTGGCATCTTCGCTCAGGTTCTTATCCTTCTCGGCGTCGTCCTTGGCTTCTTCCTTGGCCTCAGCAGATGGCTGCTTGGTGCGTGGCACAAACATCCGGTCCAGATTGAATTGTTCGAAGGCGTCGGCGTGTTCCTTGTAATATTCTTCGATTTCCTCCGGCGGAACTTTCGCGGCTTCGTCGGCGATAGTTTTCTGAAGTTCTTTGGTCAGAATCTGCATCCGGGCAAAGTCGCTGGTCAATTTAAATTGCTCAGTCTTCTCGAGACCCTTTTTCTTGGCCGCGGCCGACATCGCGATGTAGCTCGGCAGGATGCCCGCCAGTTGCTTCTTCGCCTGAGGGGTGACGTTCGGAACCAGAGCCTTAGCCAGGGCTTCAAACTGGGCCTTCGTGATCACCGTCTTGCAATCGGCGGCGGGAGTTTTCGCGGCGGGCTTTGCCGCCGTGCCCTTGGCGAGCGGCTTGGGCGGCGGGCACACGCCGATCACGGTGATTACTGCGGCTGTGTCCGGAACCGAGGCCGACATGTCCGGCGGCGCCGGGGGCGCCTGCGGTCTTCCCATATTCATCGCATTGTGCGGGCCCGCGTCCGAAGGCGCCGACGGAGGGGCGCTCGGGGCGGCCTGTCCCCAGGCCAGCGTACCCAACAAAACACACATCAGCCAACTCTTACGCATAAGTCATTTCCTCCAGGATTGGTGCTTCAGAAAGTTGAAAATACCAGCATCAAATCCTAGCACAAGCGCCGGTTCCCGCCCGAATGTCGATCCTCCTTCGAGGCCTTGTCATTCCGACCGAAGCCGGAGTGCCAGCGACGGCGTAGCGGAGGAACCTGCTTTTTCTTGAACGGACCTCCGCCTCGATTTGCTTGGCGCTTTGTCCCCGCAGCGGCGATAATTCCTGCATGTCGGGAACCCCCGCATTGAGTTCGCCCGAGTTGATGCGCACGGAGAAGCGCTCGGCCGCGGGCACCTCGGTTGTGGCCGCACTGGTCATCACCAGCCTCAAAATTGTCGTGGGTTTCAGCACCGGAAGTCTAGGCATTCTCTCCGAGGCCGCGCACTCTGGGCTCGACTTGATCGCGTCGCTACTCACTTTTTTCTCCGTAGGAGTTTCCGACAAGCCTGCTGACGCCGACCATCAATATGGTCATGGCAAGATCGAAAATTTCTCAGCCTTCGTCGAAACCGGCCTGCTTCTGCTGACCTGCGCCTGGATCATCTACGAAGCGGCGTTACGGCTGTTCTTTCGCCGCATCGACATCGAGCCCTCCATCGCCGCTTTCGCCGTGATGCTGTTTTCGATGGGGCTCGACTGGTGGCGCTCCCGCGTGCTCGGCCGCATCGCCACCAAGTACGACAGCCAGGCCCTCGAAGCCGATGCGCTGCACTTTTCCACGGACATCTGGTCCGCAGGGGTGGTCGTACTTGGCCTGGGGCTGGTTCTCATCGGCCGCACGTATCACGTCGAGTGGCTCCGCGTTTCCGATCCTATCGCCGGACTTTTTGTAGCCGGTGTGGTCATTTCCGTAAGCTGGCGCCTGGCCCGCCGCACCGTCGACGCCCTACTCGACGCCGCACCGCCCGGAGTGCGGTCCAAGATCTACGACGCCGTCTTGCGCGTCGATGGCGTCCTCGAAGTCGATCGCGTGCGCATCCGTCGCGCCGGGAACCGCTATTTTGCCGATCTGGCCGTGGGACTGGCGCGCACCGTCACTTTTCAGCGCTCAGGACAGTTGGTCGCTTCCGTGACCGACGCCGTTCGCCGGGTGCTTCCGGACGCCGACGTAACCGTGCAGCCCCTGCCTCGCGCGCAACGATCGGAAAATATTTTCGATCGCATTCGTGCCGTAGCTACGAACAACAATCTCAATGTGCACGACATCAGTGTGCAGGATTTCGCCGGCCGCCTGCACGTCGAACAGCACATCGAACTCGACGAGCGTATGACTCTCAAGAACGCCCACGATCAGGTCACCGAACTCGAATCGGACATGCGCCGCGACCTGCCGGAAATTGCCGATATCCTCACCCACATTGAGAGTGAGCCCGCAACCATCGAAAAGCCCGAGGAGGTCGTCAGCGACGCCGAACTCGAGCACCGGCTCAAAGCCGTAGCCTCGCACTTCCCCGAAGTTCTCGACGTGCACGATTTTGTGATCAAGCGCGTCCGCGGCCGTATGTACATTTCGTGTCATTGCACGCTGCCGGACGATCTTTCCCTGGCCCGCGTGCATGACATCCAGACGGAGCTAGAAATTCGTTTCAAGCAGGACGCCCCCGAGTTGTTCCGCGTGCTGATTCACCCCGAGCCCAGCACGGATAATCGGAGATAACGGGAACTACGAACCAGGGACTACGAATAGGGACTACGAATAATGATCACCGCCAAAGCAATCTGGACTGACAACGAGCGCTACGTAGCAGAGGCCACCTCACGCCATGCCCTTGTGATGGACACCGCGACTGAGAAGTCTGCGAGCAGTCCGATGGAACTCGTACTGATCGCCCTCTGCGGCTGCACCGCATCCGATGTCGTCGGGATTCTTCGCAAAAAGCGAGAGCCATTCACCAGCCTCGAGGTCAGCGCCAGTGGCGAGCGCGCATCGGGATACCCCGCCGTGTATACGGAAATCAAGCTCGTCTATCGAGTGGGTGGTAAAGTTTCGCACAAGGCAATGGAAGACGCCGTCCGGCTCTCGAAAGAGAAATATTGTTCGGTCTCGGCCATGCTCCAAAAAACCGCCAAGATTACGAGTCAGATCGAATACACGGGTCTCAACCCTTGAGAAAACGTCCATGACCACACGCGTTCTGTTCTTTACCCAACCCGGCTGCCTCTCCTGCGAACTGATGAAGGTATTTCTCGAAGCCAAGGAGATCACATTCGAAGAGCGCGACATCGTCGCCGACCCCGAAGCGCGCCGTGCCATGACAGAACAGCACGGCAGCGGGGAAACTCCAACCCTGGTTGTTTTCTCCGGCGAACTGCAGGAAGTAATTGTCGGCTTTGATCCCGTGCGTCTTGACCAGTTACTCGCCCTGGCCTCATCCTCGGATGCGGTGACTGAATCCTGAACTCCGTTCGTCCCAATTCCGCTACTCCCACTCGAAGCGCGCCTCATCCCCTCCGCGGATATTTCTTCATCGGCGCCGCCGCGTTTCTCTGGGGAGTGTCGGCGGCGCTCGGCCGCGCCGTGTTTGCCGGCAAACTGCCCTTAAGCGGACAGGCTCAGCATCCCATCGACCCGGTCATCTTGTCGCAAACCCGGACTTCTTTTTCGCTGCTGGTGTTGCTTCCACTCTTGGTGGGCCGCCGCGGCTGGCAGCGCATCAAACTCCCAACGCCCGATCTCATTCAATGCCTCGTGCTCGGCATGCTGGGCGTGGCCGCGTCGAACTATTTCTACTACCTCGCCATTCAGAGAACGAACGTAGCCATCGCCATCATCGTGCAATACACGGCGCCGGTCTGGGTTCTGCTGTATGTCGTCGCCCGCGGCCAGCAAAAGCTCTCAGCTCAGAAAGTCGCCGCCGTGGGAGTAGCTTTGGCCGGCATCGCTTTGACCATAGGCATTGTCGGCGCTAAATCCGCGCAGCCTCTGCATCTCGACCGCTGGGGTCTGATCGCCGCGCTGATCGCTTCCTTCTCTTTCGCGTTCTACAACGTCGGCGGACATGGCCTGCTGGCTCGTTACGACCGCTGGCGCGTCCTGGTCTGGACGCTGATGTCCGCTGCCGTGTTCTGGCTGTTCTGGAATCCGCCGTGGAAAGTTGCCGCCGCACATTACACACCCGCGCAGTGGGGATTCCTGTTCGTATTCTCCATGATTTCCGTCCTGGGATCGTTCTCGCTCTACTTCCTCGGACTGCAGCATCTCGAACCCACCCGCGCCATCATCGCCAGCTGCCTGGAGCCGGTCTTCTCCATTCTGCTGGCTGCAGCGTTCCTCGGAGAAGGGGTTCGCCCCGTTCAGGCAGTAGGAGTAGTTTTGGTTTTGTCGGCAATCGTCATCGTGCAACTACCGCGACGAGGTGCCGCCTTGGACGACATCGTACTGGTCGATCCCATCGACTAGACAATGTTTTGGGGCACCGGGTTTAGGGGCACCGGCATCTTTCATTCTCCTGTGGTTTATGATATAAAGTACTCTCCACTACAGTTACGAGTCATTTCCAAGATGCAAATTCAAGCAGTGAATGACCTCGGCAACCTCATATTTGCCCTCGTCTTCCTGACGACTCTGTGCCTCACCTTGGCGCTCTTATACCGTAAATTGAGGGGAAGAGGGATTCGCGGAATTGCCGGGGCGATATTCGTTTGTCTGTCGGTCTATGCGATCCTCCTGCTCGGGGTCTCCTTTCGCAGCGAGACCCGTAATCTCGCTCTCGGCACGGACAAATGTTTTGATGATTGGTGCGCCACCGTGACCGGGGCGCAATCTCAGCCACAACTAAGCGCACCGGCCGGAATGAAACCGTTGGCTGTCATGATTCGCGTCTCCAACCGCGCTCGCCGAGCTACATTTCGTCCGTCTCAACCCCGCGTCATGTTGGTGCTGGCAAACGGCGAAACTCTTGTCCCGTCGGCAGACGCCTTGCAGAAATTCGAGGCGCAGGCTGGACCTCAAGAGGACCTGGGCAAGCGTCTCATCGCAGGCGCGAGCTTCCAAACCGCTTTGGTCTTTGAGGTTCCGGCGGGGGTTCGTGAGGCATCGGTCGTATTACTCGAGGGGCCCACCCTGGTCACGAGCGTTCTGGTCGGAGACGAAAACTCCGTGTTCCATAAGAAAATGGTCTATCCCATTCGAATCGATTGAAGTCCTTCGATTTGGGTGCCTCAATTTCAGCCCTCGCCAATTCAGCGGGAGACTGTAGTTACTCTCACGTTACCTCGGTGCTGTCTTTGACAGGGTTTTTACAACAACAGCGACGGTTCTTCGCTACGCTTCTCTTATCCAGGCAATTTGTTTTGAGGTCAGTTTTATGAAAATTCGCTCCGTGATCTGTGTTCTGGCGTTTCTCGCTGCGTGCCTTACACCATGTTTCGCGCACCACATGGCCGTAGTCGTCAACAAAGACAATGCCGTTGACAAGGTCACTTCCGCTCACCTGGTGAGAATTATTCGAGGGGAAGTCAAGAAGTGGCCCGACGGAAAGAACATCGTGCTGGTGCTCCACAAAGACTCAGAGGGCGAAACCGAAACCTTGCAGCGGCTGAATAAAATGTCCGCCGCCGAGTGGAAGAGCTTTCTCACCGCGCACAAAGATTCGATCGTGTTCGTCGACACCGACGCCGACGTTCTCAAAGCAGTGCAGGCTGAGCCCGGCGCTGTCGGTCTGGTCGAAATGCATTCCGTCGACGGCAGCATTCGCGTCGTCATGGTCGACGGAAAGCTTCCCACCGAATCCGGCTATTTGCCTCACTAGAGCCAAGAGCTGTGCCGAAGATAACGAGCGGGTCTTAATTCGCAGCGCTCCTCTGCAGGAGCTGAAAATAGCGCCGCGCCTTCTTCACGTCCCGTGCAATCTGCTCCCGCAGAGCATCGACTGACGGAAATTTTATCTCATCCCGCAAGCGCTGCAGAAAACAGATCTCAACCTCGGTCTCGGCGTTCAATTCAAGGGGATGGAAATTCAGCAGGTGGGTTTCGATGGCAAATAACTCCGCCCCAAAAGTCGGCCGGTTGCCCACATTTGTGACCGAATCAAAGCGCTCCGTTCCCACGCGCGTCCACGTGATGTAGACGCCGTCCTTCGGCACCAGCTCTTCATAGCGCGCCAGATTGATGGTCGGTACCGTGTACTTCGATCCGTAGCCACGCCCTCGTCCCGGCGTCCCAAGAATGCAGAATGGACGCGCCAGCAAGTGCCGCGCCCGGCTTACGCGCCCGGCGGTGAGCAGCTTGCGAATCTGGCTGCTCGATACCGCTTCGCCGCGCAGCGTCATCTCGGGATAAACCTTCACCTCGAATCCCATCTCTCGCCCCAGGTCCGCCAAAAGATTGATGTCTCCCGCGGCCTTATGGCCGAAACGGAAATTAAATCCTTCGTGCACTTCGCGGGCAAGAAGTTGTTTCTTGAGAATGAGCTCGGCAAACTGACGCGGTGTCATAAGCGAGAGATCGCGCCCAAAAGGCAGCAGCAGCACGGCGTCGATTCCAGTGCTTTCCAGCCAGCGCAGTTTCTCAGGAGTAGGAGTAAGTAATTTTAGTCCCAGCTCCGGACGCAAGATGCGCGTTGGATGCGGCTCAAACGTAACCGCTACGGCCTTGGCTCCGGTAGCGCGCGCCCGTGCAACGATTTCCCGCAGTACATGCGCATGTGCCCGGTGCACGCCATCAAAATTCCCCACGCTGACCAGCGTGGGCCCGTAGTCAGTAGGAACGTCTTCGAGTTTGTGAAAAACTTCCATGGGGACAGTGGTCAGCTGACTCGAATTCCACGCACGAACCTGGCCACTGCCCACTGATCACTGATCACTGGCCACTGATCTCAAATTCCAGTTTCATCCCGTCGTGCGACAACCGCACGTGCCGGGGCAGTGTGGCGTTCGTGGCTTCGTGTGCCAGATCGTGGCAGATGTGCGTGAAGAACGCCCGCTTCGGCTTCAGCCGGTCAACGATGGCCAGAGAATTTTTCACCGTCGAGTGCGTGGGATGCGGCTTATGCCGTAGCGCGTCCAGAAAAAGAATGTCCAGCCCTTGCAGTTGATGCAGAGACGATTCCGGAATTTCGCTGTGATCGGTCAAATAGGCGGCCGAGCCAAAGCGATAGCCGTAAATCTGGGTTTCGCCATGAATCAGCACGACCGGATCGAAGCGCACTCCCAACACATCGACCGGACCATCGATCGGGCGCAGTTCCAGTTGAGGCAGCCCGCCGAATTTGTAGTCGCCGTCGAAAATGTAGCTGAACATGCGGCGCAGAAACGCCGCCGAATCGGGCCGCGCATAGAGCGGCAACTTTTCCGGCTTGTGCCGGTAACTGAACGGACGCAAGTCGTCGATGCCCAGAATGTGGTCAGCGTGCGTATGGGTGTAGAGCACGGCGTCGACCCGCGTAATATTCTCGCGTACGGCCTGCGTGTAAAAATCCGGAGTGGTGTCGATGAGCACGACCTTGCCGTCATACTCGAGCATGATCGACGGCCGCGTCCTGCGATCGTGCGGGTCGGTCGAATGACATACCGCACAGTCGCATCCCAGCGTGGGCACGCCCATCGACGTCCCACTGCCCAGCACGGTCAAGGTCGCTTTCATTTTCCTCGGGTTCCGGTGCCTGTCCCTGACCCAGTGATTATCCCAGTCGCAGGACCGGGCTGCGGCGGCCGCGCCAGCGCGTTGGTCACCTCCACATACGCCATGCGCAGCTCATAAAGACTATTTTGCAGGAAGCCCTCTTCCACGGGAGTGAGATTGTTCTTGGTTTTTTCCGCGATCAGGCTCAGCGTGTCAATGGTCTGGCGAGCCCCAATCAAGTCAACTCGCGGCTGTTCGTTCTGTTGCCGCATTAATCCCAGCTGCATCATGGCCGTCATATAGAGCGAGGCCATAAAACGCTCAAACGTAATCTCGAAGTCCTTGGCGGAATGCCCGCTGAGTTCGACCTGGGTGTCGAGATCCTTCGAAGATTGCTTGTACGCGGCTGCCTGCGCATCCTGCTCCGCGCTAGTGGGCGGCGGAGGCATTTCCCGGTCAATTTCCCCGCCTGGCGCCGCGCCCTCTGCTGCCAGAGGGGCTGCAGCCTTTTCCGCAGCAGGAGCCTCCTTCGCCTCGACCGGCGCCACTTTCGGCGTCTCCGATTTTGCCGCGGCTTCCTGATGCGTTTCCTCGGTCACCTCACCGCGCAACTCGCCCTCAGAAGTGAACAGCCGCCTATCCGTTACCTTGAATCCAGATTGTTCGTGTCTCTTTTCAGCCATACATCCTTTCCCCATCAAGAAATCTTCCCATCACGCCGGATGGTTTTCCAGGCTCAGCGACTTAAGCGACTTGTTCGAATTCGCGTCCTGCAACAATATGTCATCCGTCACCGGCAGCTGAACCACGGTCGCCTGCGCCGAGCCAATGGTCACCACACGTCCCGGTACGCCCACCTCGCGCCGGATGTATCCCAACGCCACGGTTTTTTCTCCGCCTGCCAGATGCAGGGAAGCGGCGCTGGTAATCTCTCCAACCTCTTTTTCTCCGGCAACAATCTTGCTGCCCGGCGCCATCTGTGCGGCGCCTTCGGCTACAAATCCCGTGAACTTCCGATGCACCGCTCCCCGCGACCGAATACGCTCGACGATCTCCTGCCCAACGTAGCATCCCTTCTGGAAGTTCAAAGCGCGCGCCTGTTCCGTCTCCTGCGGCAGATCGCGCTCGCGGATGTCCACGCCATACCGCGGAATGCCCGAAACGATGCGCTGCATCTCCAGTGCCTCCGAACCTACGACCGCAGCGCCAGCGCCCACCAAAGCATCCCAGAGTAGCCGCACGCGGTCCGGCGCAATCCAAATCTCATAAAAAATATAATCCGCGTCTTCGCCCCGCACCACCGTGCACTCCGTACCTTGCCACATCACGGATTGCATCTGCAAAGCTTGCAGCTCGGAAATCTCGAATCCCACCGCCGCCAAAACATCACGCGGACTTCGGCCCAGCAATCCCCAGCGCTGTAAGTTGCTCGCTAAGATTCGTGACCTCAACGTCATCCATGATGATGTAGTGGTCGAACGTCGCCAGAATCTTTTCCGCCTGCCCAAAGTCGGTGTCAACCATGATCGACTCGCGACTTGTGCGATTGTAAGCGTAAATATCGCCGAGAATGTGCCCCTGCGGATTCAACAAGAAAGCGTACACGCCCCGATCCGCGCCCAGGTCGCGAATATTGTTAGTAACCATCCCGTTCAACCAGCGAACGCGGTCGCCGCCAGTGAGCGAGATCTTGGCCCGATACCCCAGGTCATAAACGCCGCACGCGTTGCGCAAGGCCTCGAACTCCGCCTGCGGATCGCCAAAGCGTGCCGCCGTAGTCGCGCCGCGATACTCGCCGGCGCTCACCGCGCCTAATCCCTCGCCATGAATTTGAAGTGCCGTCTGCCCCATAAGCTGTCGTCGATAAACTCTAGCTCGATAAGCTGTAGTTCGATTATAGCGATTGTGTTAACTTTCCTGCCGTGGACTCACAAATGGATACCAAGGAACCCAAAAAAAAACGCATCGCCGTCATCCCTGGAGACGGCATCGGCCAGGAAGTCATCCCCCAGGCTGTGAAGGTCATCCAGGCCTCCGGCGCCGCCGTTGAGTTGAGCGATTTCGACTGGGGAGCCGATCGCTACCTGCGTGACGGCATCACGGTCCCTCCCGATGGCTTCGCCATGCTCGCTCGCGACTTCGACGCCATCTTCGTCGGCGCCTTCGGCGACCCGCGGGTCAAAACCAACATCCACGCGAAGGAAATTCTGCTCGGCATGCGCTTCAAAATGGATCTCTACGCCAACGTCCGCCCCGTCCGCCTGCTCGATGCGGCGCTCTGTCCATTGAAAGAAATCGAGCCGAAAGATATCGACTTCGTCGTCCTCCGCGAAAACACCGAAGGCGTCTACACCGACGCCGGCGGCGTCTTCAAGCAAGGCACGCCCGACGAAATCGCCACGCAGGAAGACATCAACACGCGCAAAGGCGTCGAGCGCATCATCCGCTACGCCTTCCGATATTGCGAACGTCACGCCAAGCTCGACGGCTCGCCTCGCAATAAAGTCTTGATGTGCGACAAGTCGAATGCGATGACCCACGCCGGCGGCTTGTGGCAGCGCGTCTTCAGAGAAGTTAGCGGCGAGTATCCGCAAATCACCGCGCAGCACATGTATGTCGACGCCCTCTGCATGCAGATGGTCCGCGATCCTCGCCAGTTCGACGTCATCGTCACCAACAATATGTTCGGCGACATCATCACCGACCTCGCCGCCGGCCTGCAGGGCGGCCTCGGCATGGCCGCCAGCGGCAACATTCATCCCGGCCGCACGTCGATGTTCGAGCCCGTCCACGGCTCCGCTCCGCCAATCGCCGGCAAGAACATGGCGAATCCCTTCGGCGCGATTTTGACGGCGGCGATGATGCTAGTTCATTTGGGCTTAACGAAAGAAGCGGAAAAGATCGAAGCCGCAGTCCTCGAAGCCGTCCGCCAGAAAAAAACCACGCAGGACATCGGTGGCCCGCTCGGGACGCGGGAAGCCGGCGAATGGGTTGCGAATTTCGTCAGCCGTGCTTGACCTGCCGGTTCTTGTCATCCTGAGCGAAGTGAGCTGATTCGCAAAGCGAATCGGCTCACGCAGTCGAAGGACCCCTGCAGCGCAATTCCGCTCGCAATGTGTCAGGGAGTTCTCACTACGCAGCCGGCGTCAGAATCGAAAACTCCCTGATGTATCTGTGACGGTGTTTCGTTCCAAGGGGTCCTTCGACTGCGCGGGAAGCGCGCTTCGCGCATTTCCCTCTCCGCTCAGGATGACAGCTTACGCGACAAGAGCTTACGTTTTCCGCCCCACCAGCAGCGCCAACTCCCGCCACTTCCAACAACAATCGACATCCACAAACCCAATCTCGCGCAACCATTCCAGCTGGGTTTCGACATCTAACAACTTGTTCGACGGATCTTCAGTCTCCACCGTCTGCCCGAGGCAGCGCATAAATTCTTCATGCAGCCGCGGAGTCGGCGAGGCCACATGCTCCAGATTGCAAAAAACGCCGCCCGAATTCAGCAGGCTGTGAATCTCCGCGTAGAGCGCCCGTTTGCGGTCGTGTACTAGATGATGAATGGCAAAACTGGAGACAACCGCATCGAACGTGCCCCGAGCGGCAAGCGGCTCGTCAAGATTGTGAGCGACGACCGTAATCGAGGATTCCCCAGCAAAACGCTTGCGCACCTCGTCCAGCATCGTTGGAGAAAAATCCACGGCCACGGCTTCGGTATCAGCGGACCCGCGACGGCGCAACTCCTCTCGAACCAAGGCCAGCAGCCGTCCATCGCCGGTGCCCAGGTCGAGAATCCGCCGTGTGTCCGCCGGAATGAATTCCAACAGTACCGCCTCCCCCTCGCCACGATGGGAAATCGAGTCAGCGCGCTCCAGATAGTCGCGGGCGTGCTCGCTCGATGTCCAGAGATTGACGGGCTTGTTCGCTGTCATGAGGGAAAAGTATACGGAAGCGTATAAACTCAATCTGAATGAATAAAGTTAAAGGGCGCGCCTGGATGATTCTTCGGCTGTTTTTTGCGGCTGGTCTGCTGGCCGTGCTGGTAGGCGCGCCCTCGTCCAAGGCGCAAGATCAGCCTGCGCAGACGCCCGCTCCGGATCAGACTCAGCAACAGACTCAGCAACCGCAAGATCAAAAGCCGGCCGAAAAGAACGTCCCCACTCCACAAGACCAAACTCAGCAGGCCAACCCCGCCCCGCCTCAGGGAGAACCTGCAAGGCAAGAACCCCCGAAAGAAGAAGTCAAAATCACTCCCCGCCAAGCCGAAGAACTCTTCCACTCCGTCGATGAAATTCTGGAATTCGACAGCAAGCAGACCGGCCTGCCCATCAAACATGAAATCAAACGCAAGCTGACCAGCCGCGACCAGGTCGTCTCCTTTCTCACCAAGCATATGGACGACGAGGACACGAAACGCCTGCGCCGCTCGGAACTGGTGCTCAAGAAATTCGGCCTGCTCCCGCGCGATTTCAATCTGGAGACCTTCCTCGTCGCGCTCTTGCGAGAAGAAATAGCCGGCTACTACGACCCCAAAACAAAAACCGTAAACCTGCTCGACTGGGTGCCCATGGAGGAGCAAGAGCCGGTCATGGCCCACGAATTGACCCACGCGCTGCAGGATCAATCATTCGGCATCGAAAAGTGGATGAAGAAAGATGAAAAAGATCTGGCCGAAATCCGAAGAGATCCCACTCCCACCGATATCGAAAACGACGAGATCGACAACGCCCGCGAAGCCGTCATCGAAGGCCAGGCCCAGGCCATGATGTTTCAATATGCCATGGCTCCGACCGGCCACACCATCGTCGACTCTCCGGTACTGGTCGACTCGATGGTCGAAGAGACACTCACGGGCACGCCCGGCACCAAGGTTTTCAACGATGCTCCCATTTTCATGAAGGAGTCGCTGACGTTTCCTTACAGCTATGGCTTGGAATTTATCGTCAAGCTGATGCAGAAAGGCGGCAAGGAGAAGGCGTTCGCCGGTGCGCTGCAAAATCCTCCGCACACCACCCGCCAGATCATGGAGCCGAACACGTATTTATCGGGCGAAAAAATCGAGCCCATGCCCGTCCCCGATTTCAAACACGATTTCAAGAACTACGAAAAATTCGATATCGGTGCGATGGGCGAATTCGATGTGGCCGTTCTCGTTGAACAATATGCCGGCAAGCCGCTGTCGAAGCAAATGTATCCCGAATGGCGCGGCGGATATTACTATGCGGCGAAGCCCAAGCCCGATTCTCACTCAGAAGTCGTAGTCGATGCGCCCCTGGCTCTGCTCTACGTCTCGCGTTGGTCCAGCCCCGAGAAGGCCGCGCAGTTCGCCGCCATCTACGCTCATTCCCTGCAGCAGCGCTACAAAAAAGCAGAGGAGACTGGAACTTCGGTTCCCGAGCAAGCCGCCGCGCAGAATGCCGATTCCAAAGTCGAACTGCTGAAGGGGCGCCACGTGTGGACTACCGAGGAAGGCGCGGTAGTGATCGAGGAGCAAGGCGACACAGTTCTCGTCAGCGAGAGCCTGGATGCACCGACAACAGCGACGCTCGAAAGGGAAGTGTTCACAGCGCCGTCAGCTGCGAAGTAACCCAGGTCCGGAATTCCTGCGGGCAACATCCTCAATGCCGGCGTCATCCCGACCGGAGCCGTTCTTCAGGCGAAGAGAGAGCCTGCCCTGAGCGGAGCCGAGGGGGATCTCCCGCACATTGTTCCTACGCAACGGCCGTTACCTCTTCTTCTTGCCTTTGTCCTCGTCGGGAAGCTCTCCCAAGAAATGTCGCACCTTCGCCGTAACCGCAAATTGCCTACCCCCGCGCTCGATCGTCAACTTACGTTCCTGCCCCGGCGTTCCGCCAATCATCGCCCATACCTGCCCCAGCGTGGATCCACCCACCGGGATATTATCGACCGCGACAAGATGATCTCCCGCCTGAATGCCATCTGCTCCTGACGCCACCGACGGCCTCCCCTCAAAGTCCGCGACCCCGAGAATCGTAAATCGACCGTCATTCTCCGGCCGCAGCGTGAGCCCGATGACATCAAAATCAGGAAAGCTAAACATGCGGCCAAACTCGAAGTAGACGGTCGAGTGAGCATAATCGAGCCCGACTCGATAATTGAGCAGCGCGCTCGATCCCAGAATGCCGGTGGCAGATTCTTCCGCAGGCTTTTCGAGAAAAGCGACACCGCTGGCAGGCAGCGCCACCACGGCGACATCCGTAAGAAACAGCGGCCCATACTGCAAGCGATCGAGCCGCATCACTCGCCACTTCGTTTCTTCGTCGGCTCCCCACATGTTGACCGGCCCGACCGCGCCAGTCATGTGTGGCCAGTCAGGATTCGCCGCGGCCAGTCTGTCGAACATTTCCTCGGATAGAAAACTGATCGAGGCTCCCAGGTCGAGCGCGAACGTATATTTCTTCTTCTCGATCTGGCTAGGGACCTGGATCAGCCCGTTCTCGATATTGATCTGAACTTTGCCGCTCGGTCCCCGGAAATGAATCGTGCCCGGCGCGCCGATCGAAAACTTGTGATCCGGGAAGTCGATGAGCACGTCATAGTGCCGGAGCACCGTGGAAGGAATATTGATTTCAGCATCCATGCCCGGAGCTATCGATGTCGCGCCATCAGACGTCAGCGGGATTTTCGCCTCCTTGATTCCACTTCCCGGGACTCGCCCGCCGAGCGGGATGGTCATGCCCCCAATAGTCATCTCCACCGGCGGAGCGGCTAAGCAGGTCTGCCCGTGACAACGCACGCTTGTAGCGAGACGCTTGGAAATGTAGAGATCAGGATTACCGTTGTCGACCCAGGCATGAACTCGCGTCGTTTTGCCATCAGGGAGTGTCAGGTCCACGCCGATGATGACGCGATTATGGTCAATGGTAAGTGGAACGGTGACGGCTTGAGACTGCCGAAGCGGCCTTCTCCTGAGCACCCGCGGACCAGCAAAGCATGAAGATCGCAAAGGCCGCGCGCCAAAATCTCATTCCGAAATTGTAGCGCGAACTAGACGCACGCCCCTTTTACACGACTGCGTCATCCTGAGCGTAGCCGCTTTTCGGGCGTAGCGAAGGATCTCCCGCTGAACTGGCCCGCCGCGGAAGCCAAACAGCATTACCGATTGCCGAAACCCCGCCGAGAGTCCGAATTCTCCTCCTGTATAATCGCAAGTTTGATTCGCGTGCGCTCGAACGTTCCGGAGGGGGATTGGCACAAGCGGAAATCGGAATCATCGGCGGCAGCGGCCTCTACTCGATGCCCGGCCTCACCAAGGCTAAAGAAGTACGCGTGAAGACCCCATTCGGCGCCCCATCTGACGCCTACGTGTGCGGCACGCTCGCAGGCCGTAAAGTCGCATTTCTAGCGCGCCACGGACGCGGCCATCGCCTGCTTCCGAGCGAATTGAACTTCCGCGCCAACATCCACGGCTTCAAGCAGCTCGGCGTCGAGCGCATAGTTTCGATCTCGGCGGTGGGATCGTTGAAAGAAGAACACAAGCCGCTCGACTTCGTCATTCCCGACCAATTTTTCGATCGCACTCGCCATCGCGTGGATACTTTCTTCGGCGGCGGCGTGGTGGCGCACATCGCCTTCGCTGACCCCGTGTGCGGAGAACTGGCGGGCATAGTCGAATCCGCATGCGAGAAAGCCGGCGTCGTCGGCAAACGCGGCGGCACCTACGTGTGCATGGAAGGCCCTCAGTTTTCTACCCGGGCCGAGTCGAATGTGTACCGCGGCATGGGCGCAGACGTAATTGGCATGACCAATCTGCAGGAAGCCAAACTGGCGCGTGAAGCGGAACTCTGCTACGTCACTGTCGCGATGGTGACCGATTACGACTGCTGGCATCCGCATCACGATTCCGTGACCGTCGACCAGATCGTGGCAGTGCTGCTGAAGAACGCCGACAACGCAACCAAAGTAGTCCGCGAGACCGTGGCTGCCATGCCGCGCGAGCGTTCGTGTAAATGCGCCTCGGCGCTGGCCCACGCGATTCTGACCGATCGCAAAATGATTCCTGCCGCAACCAAGAAAAAGCTGAAACTGATCCTGGGAAAATATTTGCCAGCGAAGGCAGCAGCCAAATAGGAGTTTTGCCTTCGTGAACCTTCGTGTCCTTCGTGGTTGATGCCTCTCACGCATCCGCCAATAACTCAGAGATTGAAAAGGAACTTAATCGAGCATGAGCATTCTAGTAGTCGGTTCAGTTGCATTCGATGACGTCACCTCGCCCTCAGGCAGCGTCAAGAATATTTTGGCCGGGGCTGCAACCTACTTTTCGCTGGCCGCAAGCTATTTCACCCAGGTGCGCGTCGTGGCTGTGGTCGGCGAAGACTTCGGCCCGGAACAGGAACAGGTTTTTCTAAAGCGCGGAGTCGATATTCGAGGCATCGAGCGCGCCCAAGGCAAGACCTTCCGCTGGGGCGGAACCTATGGCGAGAACCTCAACGAAGCCAAAACGGATTTTACCCATCTAAATGTTTTCGAAGGCTTCCAGCCGCGCATTCCGCAGGAGTACGAAGACACCGAGTTCCTTTTCTTGGCCAACATCCAGCCCACCCTGCAAGCCGACGTGCGCCGCAAAATGAACCGCGTGCGCCTGACCGGCTGCGACACCATGAATTACTGGATCAAAGGCGCTCTCAAAGAACTCCGCGAAACCCTGAAACTTGTCGACGTTCTTCTCATCAACGATACCGAGACGAAAATGCTCGCCGGCGAAACCAACCTGCCACGCGCCGCGAACAAGGTGCTCGCGATGGGTCCGCAGGCGCTGGTCATCAAACATGGCGAATACGGCGCAACTATTTTCTTTCGCGAGGGGGCTTTCGGTATCGGCCGTCATCCTTTCCGCGCTCCCACGCTGCCCATCGATGAAGTGAAAGACCCCACGGGCGCGGGCGATTCCTTCGCCGGTGGATTCATGGGCTACCTCGCGTCGCAGGAAGAATTGAACCGCGAAGTTCTGAAGCGCGCTCTGTTCTACGGCGGCGTCATGGGATCGTTCGCCGTCGAGCGTTTCGGCACCGAGCGCCTGCAGTCACTGACCCGGGAAGAAATCGAAGAGCGCTTTCAGATCTTCCGCGAACTCACGCACCTCGAGTAGTCCGCCGGCAGAGGGCCGCGCGGAGCTTTCAGCCGCGAAGCGGAGCAAGAATAAAGCCCACGGCGTAAGCCGTGGGTGCAAAGAGGGAGAAAAACAAGCCCCGAAGGGGCGAAAGAGCGAGCCTCGCGCAATAGCTTGCTTCAACAAACCTTTCAACTCTAGCGCGAATCTGCCCACTTGAGCATTCCTCGTTTGTGAAACACTCTTTACCCAGCCGCCTATGCCGAAACAAACAAAAATCGCGTCCCCGAATTCCCCCTGGGACTCCGAGGTTCGACTCCTGGTCTGGCTCGCGACTTGCGTTTCCGTTATGTCTTTTCTGGCATATTTCCAGCGCGGAGACGTGCTGCTCTACGGAGACGCAGTCGCGCACATGAACATCGCGCGCCGCGTCTTCGATTCCAAAACCCCCGGCCTGTTGCAACTGGGTACAGTGTGGCTGCCCCTGCCACATCTGCTGATGATTCCTTTCCTGCTCTCCCACGAAATGTGGCAGCGGGGCGTGGGCGGCTCCATCCCGTCCATGATCGCGTATGTATTCGGCGTGGTCGGAATATTCCGTCTGGTTCGCGGCACTCTCTCCCGCGACCCCGCACCGAATAAAGCGCCCGACGCACCCGCGCGTTTGGCCGCATGGACAGCGGCACTCGTGTACGCGGCGAATCCGAATCTCATCTACATGCAGACCACCGCCATGGGCGAAGCGCTCTACCTGGCATTCTTCATCTGGGCAGTGGTCTATCTCAGTGAATACATACGCGGTAATCCGAAAGCCCTCAACAAGTGCGGCCTGTGTTTGGCAGCGGCTTGCCTGACCCGCTACGACGGATGGTTCTTAGCGGCGGCCATGGCAACAACTATCGCCCTGCTCAGCATATTCGGCAAGATTCCCGCTGCCTTTCCCACCGCTGTTCTCATGAAGAAAACATCCGCGAGATATTCTTCGCGAGCCGCCGTAGTGCGATTCATCCTGATCGCGGCGTCCGCGCCGTTACTGTGGCTGATCTACAACGGAATCGTCTACCGCAATCCCCTAGAATTTGCCAACGGACCTTACTCCGCAAAGGCCATCGAACGCCGCACGCAGAATGGCGCCAATCCCGGGCATCCGGGCAGTGGCAATCCGTTGCTGGCAGAGCAGTATTTCCTGAAGTCGGCCGAAGCCAACGTCGCCGAAAATGAATGGTTGCAGCGAGCCTGGATTTTCCTCGCTCTCGCTGGAGTTGTGGCCGCGATGCTGACTTCTCGTAACAAATCCTCCGGCACCGAGACAAGGCCAGCCGAAGCGCTCCAGCCCTGCCTCTGGCCGTTGCTCTTCTTACTGATCCCTTTACCCTTTTACGCGCTCTCCGTAGCCTATGGCGGTGTGCCTATTTTCGTCCCAACCTGGTGGCCGTTCACGCATTACAACGTTCGTTACGGATTGCAATTGCTCCCCGCCTTCGCCGTTGCACTCGCCCTTCTCGCGCATCGAGCCGTACGCGCCGATGGGTGGCAGATGCGCACGCGAGTCGCCTGTGTCGCGGGCCTTTTTGCGTTGATAGTCGCGAGTTATGCCTCGATTTGGCGAGCCGGCCCGGTTTCCCTGGTCGAGGCTCAAGTAAATATGCGCAGCCGGAATCAACTCGAGGCTCAGCTTGCCACCTGGCTCGAAAAGCTGCCCCGCGATTCCACGCTGCTCATGTACCTGGGCGATCACGTGGGCGCACTGCAGCAGGCCGGGATTCCGCTCAAGCAGGTCATCAACGAAGGCAATCATCGCACATGGAAGCAGCCGACCGACGCCGACGGTTTGTGGGAACGCGCTCTGCTTGATCCCGCGCAGTATGTCGATTATGTCGTCGCGTTTGAAGGCGACAGCGTCTGGCAGGCCGTGCAGGCCAGAAATCTGCAAGCCGTCGTAGTAATTCACACCTCAGGGCAAGCGCCCGCCATGATCTATCGCGCGCGGTAATCACGCAGGTAACGATGAAGCGCGCAGCGCCAATGATAAAATCCGGCCATCGGATGATGCAGAACATAAACAGCGGCAGCACTGGCCAGCATGTTCGCCTTCAATTTGATGTCGATGGCTGCGACCGCGATCAGATGGAGCTGCTTCAGAGGTTGAAAGGCTCGACTGTGCTGGGCGCCGCGACTTTCCTCGGCCGGGTGGAACGCGAGTGAACGCGCCCCTCCGCACCATTCCGTTCGTGAAGGCCAGTGCCTGCGGTAATGATTTCCTGTTGATCGACGGCGCGCTGGCTCCGGAAGATGTCGCAGCCTTCACCCGCCGCATTTGCGACCGGCATAACGGTGTAGGCGCCGACGGCGTGGAGTGGATGCTTCCCCACTTCACTGCCGACGTAGAAATCCGTTTGATCAACGCAGACGGTTCACCCGCCGAAATTTCTGGCAATGGCACCCGCTGCGTTGCGGCCTACGTCTGCGCCCAGCTCGGCAAGGAACGGATTTCCATTCTTACCGGAGCAGGTATGAAAATCTGCCAGCTCACCTCGCGCCGGGAGTCCGAGTACGAGTTTGAAATCGAGATGGGAGACGCCGCCGTCGAAAATGAACTCGCGCTGCAGCTGAGCACTGGAGAACTGCGCGGCATTCCCGTGTCGATGGGCAATCCGCACTACGTTATTTTCGTTCCCGAGTTCACGCCCGATTGGCGAGTACGTGCCGCCGAAATCCAGCGCAGTCCCCACTTCCAAAAGGGAGTCAACGTGGAGTTTGTTGTTGTCGACAGCAAGTTCGATGTGCGGGCGCGCTTCTTCGAGCGCGGCGTCGGGGAAACGCAGTCTTCCGGCACTGGCTCATGCGCTGTGGCCGTAGCGGCAATCGCGGCTGGCCGCGCAGCTTCACCGGTCAAAGTGCAAGCGCCCGGCGGCACGCAGACCGTCCGGACCGCCGGCAGTAAAGTTCTGCTGCGAGGTCCGGCGCGGCTGTTGTGCAAGGGAGAATTCTTTTTGAGTTGAACTGCAATGAGTCAGGTTGCTTCACTCACGCCGCAGCCTGCGAGCTTATGCCTTCCTCCAACACTCAACCCGTGAAACCACCGGCCCTTCGCCCCGGCGATGCCGTGGGCATCGTCGCGCCCGCCAGCAACCTGAAGCGGGCCGACCTGGAAGCGGGCTGCGAGGCTCTCCGGCGCGCCGGGTACCGGCCCGTTTACTTAGACTCCATTCTTGACAGGGATCTTTATTTTGCCGGTTCCGTGGACCGCAGAGCGCGCGAGTTGGAAGATATGTTCGTGCGTGACGACATTCGCGCGATCGTCTGCGCGCGCGGCGGCTACGGCGCCAATTATCTATTGAAAGAACTTGATCTCGAAAAAATCAAAAGCCATCCCAAGATTTTTGTCGGCTACAGTGACATCACAACACTGCTGACTTATTTCCATGATGTCGCAGGCCTCATCACTTTCCACGGACCGATGACCGCCAAAGACTGGACGCATGAAAATGGAGTCGACCTGCCATCGTGGCGATCTGCAGTCTCCGGTACCACACCATGGGACGTGGCTCTGGGCGCGGGTGTCAGCGGTTTGGTCGAAGGCGAAGCCGAGGGCATTTTATACGGTGGATGCCTTTCGCTCCTGGTCGCATCGCTGGGCATGCCCTACGAAATCAAGACCGAAGGCAAGATTCTGTTCCTCGAAGATATTGCGGCCAAGCCGTTTCAGATCGACCGCATGCTCATGCAGCTGAAACTCGGCGGCCATCTCAACAAAGTCCACGGCATCGTCTTCGGAGAAATGATCGACTGCACGCAGAGCGCAAATCAGGATTACACTTTGCAGGAAGTGGTCACTCGAATCATCAGCGACCTAAGAGTCCCAGTCGCCTTCGGCGTAAAGTCAGGTCACGTCACATCAAGCAACATCACGCTCCCATTCGGAGTACGCTCGAAGTTGGCAGTAAGCGGCAGGCAGGTGACTTTGAAAATATTGGAATCGGCAGTCACGCTTTAGTCGGTCAAATCTCGGCGGACTTTGGTATTGGCACAGTCTGGAGGCAACCTCAGCGTAGGCGTCATCCCGAGCGGAGCCGTTCTTCAGGCGAAGCGAGAGCCTGCCCTGAGCGAAGCCGAAGGGGATCTCGCGCGGATCGCCACTGTGCTCAAGACTAAACGGGCTGTAACAGTTTCTGTTTGGAGTGCAGTTGATTTTGGGTGGCGCAGCGCTTCCAACGCTGCGATCACAGGTTCCTATGGATTCCGGGCTTTAGCCCCCGAGGTAGCTCGATTACGGAAGACATAAACAAAAAGCATATTCACCTGATCGGCATCTGCGGCACCGCCATGGCCTCGCTGGCCGGCATGCTGAAGCAGCGCGGACACCAGGTAACCGGCTCCGACGCCGCCGCCTATCCTCCGATGTCGGATTTTCTGCGCGAGTTAAATATTCCCGTGGCCCAGCCGTTCGATGCAAAAAATCTCGATCCTCGTCCCGATCTGATTGTTGTCGGCAATGCCATGTCGCGCGGCAACGTCGAACTCGAGCACGTCCTCGACCAACGCATCCCGTTCTGTTCCTTGCCGCAGTTGCTGCACGACGAATTTCTTCGCGGCAAGGAGGTTCTGGTCGTCGCCGGAACCCACGGCAAGACTACGACGACCTCCATGCTGGCCTGGATATTTCATTCCGCCGGACTCGAGCCGTCATTCCTGATCGGCGGCATCGCCGAGAATTTCGGTTCGAGCTTTCATCTCGGCGCCGGCAAGCACTTCATTCTCGAGGGCGACGAGTACGACACCGCTTTCTTCGACAAAGGACCGAAGTTTCTGCACTATTTCCCCGACTCAATCATTCTGACGTCTGTTGAGTTCGACCACGCCGACATCTACAAAGATCTTGACGCCGTCGAGACCGCGTTCAAACGCCTGGTAAATCTGATTCCGCGCCGCGGACGCATCGTGGCTTTCGATGGTTTCGCCGGCGACGCGACAGAATCACAAAGTTTGGACCGTTGTCTAGCCAAGGCGTTCTGCCCCGTCGAGCGCTACGGAGCCGGGCCGCGCGCGAACTGGAAGGTCACCAACCTGCGCTTCGAGTCCGCGCGAACTTCGTGGACCGTACTGCACGACGGCCAGCCCTGGGCCGACCTCGAATTTCCGCTCGCAGGGGAGTACAACGTCTGGAATGCCACCGCCGCAGCCGCGCTCGCGGCTTCCTATGGCGTTCCGAAAGACGCAATTGCGGCCGCGCTGAAAACTTTCAAAAGCGTGAAGCGTCGCCTGGAAGTCAAAGCGCAAGTAAACGGCATCACCATCATCGACGATTTTGCGCATCATCCTACCGCGATCGCGGGAACCCTGAAAGCGCTTCGGGCGCGTTACCCGGGCGCGCGGCTATGGGCAATTCTCGAACCGCGTTCCAACACGCTGCGTCGCCGCGTTCTGCAAGGCGACTTGGCTCGTAGCCTGGCGCAGGCCGACGAAGTCATCGTCGCGGGTGTGTTCCGCTCCGAAGCTGTTCCGGAAAACGAGCGCCTGGAGTTACCTGCCCTCGCCGCCGAGATCGAGCAAAACGGCCGCCGGGCGCGGCTTCTGTCCGACGCGGATGCGATCGTCGAAACCATCTCCCCCGAATTGCGCAGCGGCGATGTCGTGGCCATTCTATCTAACGGCGGCTTCGGCGGAATTTATGAAAAACTCCCCGCGCGCCTGCGGGAATTGGCAGGGAAGCGATGAACACTTTTCGGAGAGGTGGTCGGCGATCTCTGGAACTCGCGCTGGCTGCCGCGATTCTCGCCTTATCGTCCGCGTCACTCGCGCAATCACAACTCGCGCCGCCAGCTTCAGTCGCCTACACCGTCGATTTGTTTTCGCCCGAACAGCACCTGGTCGAAGTTCAAATCATCCTGCCCGCGGGCGCAGCGCAGCGCGAACTCCAACTCCCCGTCTGGAACGCCCTGTATCAGGTTCGTGACTTCGCCCAGTTTGTGAACTGGGTACGCGCCAAAGATCGCTCCGGCAAATCTCTCCCCGTGCATGAACTCGACAAAAGTAGCTGGCAGATTCAAGGCGCGGAAGGCGGCGCGATCGTTGACTATCAGATCTACGCTGATTCCCCCGGACCCTTCGGCGCGCAACTGAGCCCACATCATGCTTTTTTCAATCTGGCGCAGATTCTCATGTATCCCGTAGACGCACGCGCTGCCCCATTAACTCTGCGATTCAGCCACATTCCGGCAGGCTGGCACGTTGCCACTCCCCTAAGCCTCATCTCCGGCGACGAGTTCAGCGCTCCGAATTACGACCGCCTAGTCGACTCCCCCGTCGAGATCGGCAACTTTCAAGAGTCCGACTTCGACGCAGCCGGAGGCCACTTCCACGTCATCGTCGACGCCGACCCCGCCGACTACGACATGGAAAAGATCGTCACCGCGCTGCACAAAATTGTCGCAGCGGCCATCGGTTGGATGAACGATCGTCCTTTCGATACCTACACTTTCATCTACCACTTTCCGCGCGGCCCCGCCGGCGGCGGCATGGAGCACGCCTACTCCACAACCATCGATTTGAATGCAGACACGATCAAGCAATCTCTCTATCCTCTAACTGCCGTCACCGCCCACGAATTCTTTCACCTCTGGAATGTGAAACGCATTCGACCGCAAACCCTCGAACCCATCGATTACACGAAAGAGAATTACACGCGCGCGCTATGGTTCAGCGAAGGCGTCACCAGCACGGTCGAGAACACGATTCAGCTTCGCGCCGGCCTGATCGATGAAAAACAATTTCTTACACATCTGAGCGAAGAAATCACCGAACTCGAACGCCGCCCCGCGCATCT
This sequence comes from uncultured Acidobacteriota bacterium, assembly GCA_963758005.1. GTDB lineage: Bacteria > Acidobacteriota > Terriglobia > Terriglobales > Acidobacteriaceae > Sulfotelmatobacter. The sequence goes on along the minus strand of CAVWTR010000007.1, from coordinate 500,071 downwards.
CACCCAGTCGGCGGAAGAGTCCAGCCTCGATGCCTGGCTCGAAGGCAACAGTTACTATCGCCGTCCCGAACGCAGCATCTCCTACTACAACAAAGGCGAACTGCTGGGCGAGATGCTTGATCTCGCGGTGCGCGACGCATGCCACGGACAAGCGTCCCTCCGCGAAATTCTGCAATGGATGAACCAGAACTACGCCAAGAAAGGCCGCTTCTTCAACGATTCCGAAGGCGTTCGCGACGCAGCCGAAGCCGTCAGCCACGCGGATCTAAACTCATTCTTCACGAAATACGTAGCCGGAACCGAAGAAATTCCCTGGAATGATTTCTTTCGCTCGGTCGGCCTGCGCGTGGATGCCGTCCCCAACACGATGTCCGATGCGGGTTTCATCGCCTCGCGCAACTTCGATGGCCCCATGTCTGTCGGCGCCGTTTCGCCCGGTGGCGAGGCCGAACATGCCGGCCTGCAAGTCGGCGACACCATCGTAGAATTACAAGGCAAGCCCGCCGGTCAGGAATCTCGCCAGGAATTGTCGCGCCTCAATCCCGGCGAAACTCTCGTCGTGAAAGTTCGCTCTCGCCGCGGAACCGAGCGCGAACTGAAATGGAAGATCGGCAGCCGCCAGGAAATCTCCTACGAGATCAAGGACCTCGACCAGCTAACGGACCAGCAGCGGGCGCGCCGCATTGCCTGGTTGAAAGGTGAAGCGCAGAGCGCGGCCACGGATTCTTCCACCGGTGCACCACCAACGGCTGAACAGACAGGGACTGCGCGAAAATGATCCGCACCATCGCCATGCTGATCTTCTGGGCACTGGCCGCGCCCGTGGCCGCTCTGATCGGCTTTCCTGCGACCTTCATCATGGGAGATGTCCGCGTTTTATATCGCCTCTTCATGTGGGGCGCATGGGCCGGCGTCTGGATCACCGGCGTGCGCGTCGAAACCACCGGCCTCGATCAGTTCGACCACTCGCGCAGCTACATCTTCATGACCAACCATGTCTCGAACATCGACCCGCCGATTCAGATTCCACTCATTCCCCGGCGCACGTCGGTGATGGTCAAGAAAGAATTATTCAAAGTTCCCATCCTCGGCCGCGCCATGCGCATGGGATCGCTCGTCCCCGTCGACCGCGGCAATCGTGACGCCGGCATTGAAGCCATCCGCGCTGCGAAGTCAGTAGTGGTCGATCAGCGCCTCAACATGACCATCTACGTCGAAGGCAAGCGCTCCTTCGACGGCAAACTGCTCCCCTTCAAAAAAGGCCCGTTCTATCTGGCCGTCGAGTGTGGCGTTCCCGTGATTCCCATGACGATCGTCGGCACGCACTACACCATGCCCAAGGCCAGATTCGCCATCAAGCCAGGATTGGTGAAAGTAATCTTTCATCCCCCGATCGACCCGAAGGATTTCGGCACCCGCGATTGCCTAATGGAAAAAGTCCGCACCGCCATCGAAAGCGGCCTGCCAGAAGAATGTCGTCAGGTAATGCCAGCCTCAAACCGTGCCTCAGTGCCAGGCTGAGCGAAGTGCTGATAGAGTCACCGTGGACGGCGGCACGGTGGACGGCGGCACCGTGGACGGCGTGACCGTGGACGGCGTGACCGTGGAAGAGCGGCCCTTCAGGGCCGCGATAGCGCTGGAGAAATAAACAGGGCTTTAGCCCCTGCGGGTTTATTCCTTCTCTTTCTTCCCCCGCAAAGCCCGCACCATCTCCGGCAGCTTCGGCAGAATCGCGGAATATTTCAGCCACAACTTATGATCCACCGCGGGCGCTCCGCTCACCAGCGCTCCCGCCGCAATGTCGTGCGCCACGCCACTCTGCGGCGTTACGATCGCGTCGTCCCCGACTGTGCAATGCCCCACGACGCCGACCTGCCCGGTAAGAATCACGCGCTTCCCAATCTCGGTTGATCCGGCTAACCCAACCTGCGCGCACAGCAGCGCGTCTTCGCCCACCTGCGATCCGTGCCCCACCTGCACCAGATTGTCGACCTTCACGCCGCGCCCAATACGAGTTTCGCCGACGCTGGCGCGGTCGATGCACGAGTTCGCCTGCACCTCCACGTCATCCTCAATCACCACCGGCCCTGGCTGCGGAATCTTATGCCAGCGTCCCTCAGCGGTCTTCGCGAACCCGAAGCCATCCGCCCCAATCACCACGCCGTTCTGCAAAAGCACATTGTTGCCGATGCGGCAGTTCTCCCGCACCACCGCATGCGCGTGCGCCAGAAAGTTGTCGCCAATCTTCACCCCGCCATAAATCACGACATGCGCCAGCAGCACCGCATTGGCCCCAATCTCGACGTCCTCGCCGATCACAACATAAGGCCCGACATGCGCGTTCGCCCCAATCTGAGCGCCTGCATGCACAACCGCAGTCGGATGCACGCCCGGCGCATATCGCACCGGCGGATGAAAAAGCTCCAGCGCCCGCGCAAACGCCAGATAAGGATCCTTCGCCCGCAACATAGCCGCAGGAATCGCAGCCGCAGTCCTCCCCGACGATCACGGCCGAGGCCCGGGTAGTCCGCGCCGCCGCCGCGTATTTAGGATTCGATACGAACGTGAGTTCCCCTGGCCCAGCCTGTTCAATCCGGTTGAGCCCGATGATTTCGGTATCAGGAGACCCGTTTTCCAGACGCAAGTCGAGAGCGGAAGCGATGGCAGAGAGTTTCATGGAAATAAGAGTGAATTGCGTCACAATCGTAACACCACCTACCTCCTCTCCCGTCTGGTACCCCCAGCTTGAACAAATCGGTGTTTTCAGGCGAATTTTATGTAGAACGCCGTCGACCGAGGCCTGTTTGGAGTGAAAACTATCAGCTCTGCCTCTATTTGCATCCCATTTGTGGCAGCGATACTTTCGATGGGCAGATCGACTACCCTCGTCTCCCATGCACCCGGAAATAGCCGACCAATGGAACCGAGATCGTAGAGGTATCTCCTGTCCGCAACCTGTACGGCCGTATGCGGATACACTGGAACAAACTCTGGCGGCAAAAGCAGCCCCGCACTTAATCCCGACCAGTCGGAGGCAGTGTCTTGAGTATTCGTGATGCCTACTACTAATGCCGACTGGTTGCCAATAGGTGGGCCCACCGACGCCTCAATGCAAGCGCCAACCTCGATAAGATTTCCTGAAATCGTGAAGTTCGGTAGCGCCATTTCGTACTTCTTCTGTTCCGCAGGATTGGCCAGGTGGTGCGCTATCCGTATCTGCAGCTTTTCTTTCAAACTAGTAATCGAGCCCTCATAGACGATGTGAGGGTAGTGCTTGAGATCGAACGGGATATCATCGGCGTTCCTCGTAAGCAAAATGACAGTCCGGCCAAGGGCGTGGGCGTAGCCCACCTCATAAAACACATTCGGATTCCGACCCGTCATATCCGCCACAACAAGGTCCGCCTTTGCGATCTGGTTGTAAATCCTAGCCAGGATACTTTCGGCGAATATCTGCTCGTCGATCCGCTCACAGTACGCGCTGGCAGCCTCGGCCGCTGGTTTGATGCCAAGCTGATACACGTCGTCGAACGAAGCCTCGAACGGCATGAGGACAAATACGAACGGTCTTGGCGTTGTGTCGGCCATCGGCGATGACTTGGATGCTCCGGATGCAATTGTACTCGGGAGGCGCAAAATGGCCGCGCACCTCATCTGAAAGTGCGTGGACAGCACCGCGCGAGACCCCGGATTACAATTGCTACATGACAGATGAGATGACGCCGGAGGAGGCTACTCAGTGGGTTCATAAGCTCATGGATAGCTATCTCACGAGAGCCTCTGAAGTACACTTCAAGCCCTACCTAAAGCAAATCAGCGAGGGCTTACAGCGAGGAATGAAGCTCGTTTCTCAAGCGGGCAAAGGTGAAAAGGAAGCCGCGGCGGAGATTCTTCGGGCAGTAGTCGTCCTGAACCATGCTTACTTAGAGGACTTCGCTTACTTAGAGGACTTCCTGCGGAACGTCGCTCTGTGGCTGATGCCTATCGCCGGTGAAGAAACGCTGAATAAGGTTCCTCTGGCAGGCGTCAACGGGAGAGCTGAGAAATTCCAACTTGGGAAACTCGCCGAACATTGTGGCAAAAAGGTCGAGGACGTTATCAGGGAATCGGTGGAAGCGTACATGGAGCGTTCTACCTTCAACAGCGTCACCGAGATCATGTCGTTCCTAGACAGTCTCAATGTGAAACTGCCAAGCCGTGAGGAGATTAAGAGCTCATCCAGCGCGCTTCCGCGTCTTCCGATAGAGGGAGACGTCCTCGGGCTCCTGGACGCGATGATGAAAAGGCGTCACCACATCGTTCACCGTGCTGACAAGGCAAAGACCGGGGATGGCCTGCAGGAGATCACGGAGACTGAGGTCATGTCCTGGCTCGCGGCCACGATGATGTTCACAATCAGTATCGCGACCGAGAACTTTATGCAGAGGCACAGTCAGGAGGAGTTTCAAAAGGCAGTCAAGGCGATCGCAACGGCCGCAGCCAAAAGGAAAGTGATCCAGTCCACAGCGCCCGATACCGCCTGACTTCCGCCTCTACTCTTCGAACATCGGCACTTGCCGCTGATCTTGCGCGCCGTGGCGTGTCCGCCGCGTCGCCCCAATCACCGCCAGCACGGTCAGCGACTCCAGCGCCGTCCGTGGCACAAAGATGCGCTGCGTGTTCGACCGCTGGTCGGGCGGGTTCACCAAAAATCCTTCCGGCGTGGTCTGAGTCAGGTCGGCAGGCATCAGCCCTTCCAGAATCTCGCTGTCTTTAAAGCGCAGCCGCACCCACAGTCCCTCCGACCGCGGACGCGAAGTAAAAGTCTTCCGCGTCAGCGATTCCGAATCTCCAAACTCGCGCACAAAATAAACGCCCTTGATCTCCCGCAAGTCCATGCTGATAACCGTCCCCGAAGTATTCAGCAACTCCAGTTTGCCCTCGTGAACAAACTGCGCCGGCGCGACGTAACCAGACACCGTGTCGCGATCCATCTTGCGGACAATCACTTTCTTATGTGTCGAGGGCATAAAGATAAAGACAGTTGTAGCTGGTCAGTCTCAGGCGTCCGTGAGCACTACCCAGCAGCAGCCAAAGCTCCGGTTCACTGACCACTGGCCACTGCCCACTGTCCACTGACCACTGACTTTCCCGCCCTGATTCTCGCACTATTTCGTCACAAACAACCGGAATCCGCCTTGGCAGTAGCCAAAATGTAAACCTTGTGTTATTTTCTTGTACTTGCCGCAAAGTTTCCACTTCGCATAAGTACTTTGGATTAAGCCACTTGCATCTAAGTGGCTAGGGCGCCAAATAGCGCGGTGCCCCGAGCTGTGGAAATCTTGTGGAAAGTTGGGCCAAGTTTGGGAGATGTTTGGCTGGTTTATGGCTCGTTCGGCCCACTTCCGAACCGCGATTGCACCTCCGATCGCGCCCCGGAAACAGGCCTCATAACTGCTTGAAAGCGAATGGCTGACTACATTTACACGATGGAAATCCGGCTGACGCCGGACCAACTGAAGGCCGTCGGCTTGGTGCAAGACGTAGCCCGCGCCGCGGGCATGAATCTCTACCTCACCGGCGGCGCCATCCGCGACATCATCAGCGGATTCACCATCCGGGACCTCGATTTCACCGTCCAGGGCAATCCCCTCAAACTCCAGAAGGATCTGGAAAAAGCCGGCGCCAAAATCACCGCCGTCGAAGAGGACAACCGCACCATCTTCATCTCCCTGCCCGGCAACGCCCGCGCCGAAATCAGCATGGCGCGCACCGAGCGCTTCGAAAAAACCGGCAAGCCCCCCATCGTCACCCCCGCCACCATCCATGAAGACCTGCGCCGCCGCGACTTCACCGTCAACGCCATGGCCTTGTCGCTCAACGAAGGCTCGCGCGGCCTGCTGCTCGATCCCTTCAACGGTGTCGCCGACATCGAGACCAAAGTCATCCGCATCCTGCACAACTATTCGTTCCTGGAAGATCCTTCGCGCCTGATCCGCGCCACTCGCTTTGCTGCAAGATTCCACTGGCTGCTAGAAGAACGCACCCAGGCCCGTTACGACGCCGCCAAAGAAGGCAAGTACATCGACCACATCCTGCGCACTTCGATCGGTCACGAAATCGCCGCGCTCGCGCACGAAGACGATCCCCTGCACGTCGTGAAGATGCTCGAGAAAGAAGGCTGGCTCAATATTCTCCACGACCACTGGACCGTCGCCAAAGTCGACACCAACGGCATCACCCAGCTCATGAAGACGCGCCAGCAAATGGTCGACATGGGCTACACCCCCGACGCCGGCCCCGCAGTGATGTATTTCCTGACCGGACATTTCTCCGAAAAAGACACCGCAGACATCCAAAAATTAATTCCGCGCAAAGATTTAGTCGAAGCCTGGCGCGACATCGAAGATCACGCGAAAGAACTCGCGAAGCGCCTGATGGGCAAAGAAGCCGCCACTCCCTCGCGCACCTGGCAGTTGCTCTCGTCAGCCCGTCCGGAAATGGTGTTGTTCCTCGGCGTCACGGCCAAGCAGCAGTCGGTCGAACAGAAAATCAAGAACTACCTCACCAAATGGCGTCAGGTGCAGCAGAAGATTCCGTTGCCCGAAATGACGGAGCTGCTAATCACCCCGCAATTACCCGAATACGCGAAACTAGCGCACGACGTCTTCCTGCTCCTGCTAGACGGCAAACTGCGCTCCAGAACCGAAACCCTGAAATTCCTAAAGCCCTACGCGCCGCCTCCACCGCCTCCGCCACCAGCCCCCAGGCGCGGACGCGCCGCCAAAGGCGCAGAACCGCCAGCAGCAGTCGTGCCCGCAGGAAAGCCCGGCCCCAAAGGGAAGAAGGGAAAAGCCGCCGCCGCAGTAGCGCCCGTCGCGCCGCCAGCACCGCCTCCCGCGAAGCCACCAGCCAAAGCGCCAGAAAAATCCAAGCCCGCAAAGCCGGAAACAAGCCCGCCAAACCAGCGCCAAGCCGGCCCCAAAACCGCCCTCCCAGAAGGCCAAGGGAAAGAAAAAGAAGTAGAAATAGCGTTGTCTTAGTAAGACCATCTGGCCTCCGGGCCCGAGGCCCAGCCTTTGACCTCGCTAGCATCACCCACAGTTCCGGAACGGGAAACGAAAACAGCCGCAGAAAGGCTGGGCTACCCGCCCCCCTTTCTCATGCGGACTTACTCACCAGGGGAGACTGAACCATCACGGGTTTAGTTTGTCTGGGGTACTCTCGGTACCACATCGTTTCGAGCAGGGTCTCCTCAGAACCGAAGAGCGAGAAAGCATTCAGGTTGTAGTCGCTCAGTATGCCAAGGACCTTGTCGCGCTCGCTTGACGGAATGTCGAACTTCCAGACAAGGTCTTGGTCTTGGTTGGGGCGTCCGTTCTCGAAGACTTTCTCGTGTGAATCGAAGCGCCACTGGGCATCCCATTCAAAGAAGTTTCCGCAGAATGTGTACTCGGACCGCTGACGGAAATGCCTATGATGAGTGTGAACGTAAGGTCCCAGGGGAAGGATCATCGGCTTGTAGAGGGTGCCACCTGAGAGCGAGCCCTTGCAATAGGCGTAGATGGACCGTTTTGCTGCTGGCTTCAGAGGGTTCTCACGGAAAGCGAAAAAGGCCGCGACATACGGTGACCTCGACCAGTCAAGCAGAGGTGAAGGGAAACCAAGTTGCCGCAGGTGCGCCATGTAGCTATAGAGGGGTAGGTCCGGGAACTCCCTCGGCCACTTGAACATCAAACCATGATCGAAGAAACTCTGCGCAATATCTTGGCGGCGCTCCGGCACGTCCACTCCGGAGAAAGTTCTTACCTCGGGTCCGATGCCGCGAGTTATCAGGTCGTAGTAGCTGAGAAACGTCATCCCGTCGTTCTTTGTGTATCTTTCAAGTGTTGTATCGAGCTTCCACTCGGAGCTGCCTTGACCACGGAAGAGCAGTGGAGATACTTCGGTGCCATTTTCTGCTCGCAGCTTCTTGAGCTGCTCCTCGAAATCTTCCCAACTCTCTGTCTTTATAGCATCCATGTACCTAACCTCCGTCATAGCATCGTACACCTTTCGCTTGTTGTTCGCTAGAGAGGTTCCGCACAATATGCGTCGGTGCGCATGAGAGAATAGCGAGCGCGCAAACCGGGGGCTGGCGCACCGTAATGGCGAATACACCTGTCAAACCTAAGGTCGTTTGCTTGGCAGTGGCGTTGCTCTTGGTTCCAATCGGCTATGCGCAGATGATTCGAAGTGATGCTCTACAGCAAGACACGGCCAAATTGAACCTGTGCGTCGACCGCGCTCGTCATGGAGTCGGGCTGGGGATCGCGGATCAGGATCTCGTGCCGTTCGAGATCGACGCGAGTTACGTAGCGAGGGCTAAAAAAGAGGACCCGAACGTAACTTTTTTTGCGACCCCCGGTACTCTTTATGAATGCAAAGTGGCAGGGAACGGCCTTTATAGCCCTGAATTCGGAAGCGGCGAGAGCTGGTTCTGGCATGTTATCCGACCGCCTTCTTTCCAACCTTCGATAAATTCGGACGCTGGAGCACATCTGGCGGCGAACACGTGTTTGAAGGATGTCCCCCAACATGCAGACCTTCCAGCATTCGATCATGATGGATACTACACTGCGCACGACATGGGCTACATCTCACCAAAAGTGATGGCGAAACCAACACGCCCCACAGTTGCCGGAGTACCAGTCTCTTCCTACGACGTTGAAGTGGACGGCGTCGCTTATTTCAAAACCTCGGGAATTGATCTACTGACGCTAGAGTTCACATGTTTGTACTCACCCATGCTTGAATTGAAAGCTGTCGGTTGGCGGAGAGACACCCCGGGACCGCATGTGTGGTTGAAATCAGCGCGGCAAGCTGCTGCGCAAGGCCATAAGTGAGCAAGAACGGGGATCACTGGTTTACACGTTTTACTTCTGGCGGGTGGCCCAGCCTACGTCGCTAGCATCACCAACACTGTGGGTGCCCCGTCCTTGCGTTTTTTGCAAGGCGGGAGACCACGAACCGCCCGCATCTCATAGAGACAGGCGGAAAACCTGGGGACAAAACCTGGGGACAGACGGGACGTTCACCGTTTTTCCTTAGACAGTACGTTTACGACGCACTGTACCGGCTGAGTTCGAAGACGTATCCGGACACGACCGCCGTCGAGTATGCCTACGACCTGGCGGGCAAGGTGCAGCAGGTGAGCGATCCGACCGGGACGTACGGATTCTCCTACGACAACATGGGACGGCTGATCGGGACGAGCACGCAGTACTCGTATCTGCCGGGCTTCAACTTCCAGGGAAAAACCCGGGGACAGGAAAAACCCGGGGACAGACGGGACGTTCACCGTTTTTCCTTAGACAGTACGTGTAGGACGTGCTCTACCGGCTGACATCGAAGACCCATCGGGATACGACCGCCGTGGAGTACGCCTACGACCTGGCGGGGGGGCTGGCCCAGCCGATGTATCTCGTCCAGTCTACGACGAGTTGGATGCCCCACCCGTGGCACTTTCACGGGTGGGCCGCGACGCCGATGCGTTCAGGAGATTCTGCGGATGTGATTCCGCCGTGCGGGTCTCATTGACTACGAACTCCCTGCATCTCATAGAGACGGGCGGGGATATAAATTGTTCGCGAAAGTCCCAAACAGGCCTATAATTAACGCTGTATGCGGCGTCTGGCGGCCATTCCGGCGTTCGCCCTTTTGCTTGCGCTCCCATTGTGGGCGCAGCACGGCGGAGGTCACGCCGGCGGCGGTGGCGGACACATGGGCGGTGGCGCCGGCTTTAGCGGAGGCCATAGCAGCGGCTTCAGCGGCGCCGGACACGCGGGTGGCTTTTCCTCCGGCGGCACCGGCGTCCACGCCTACAGCGGCCCGCAGTCCCGTTCGGTTGCTCCTCGCTCCTTTAGTCGCCCGTCCTCATCATTATCATCGGGAGCTCTCACTATCATCGAGAAGCTACTCACGGCCTTTCTCTCGGCCTCCGATTTCTCAGAACAGATCCAACAGCACCCGCACAACCTTCAGGTCCCGCACCACCATCGGACTCGGCAATTACTGCTACGGTTACGCCTGTCGCGGCTACGGCTATTACTCTCCGTGGGCGTACGGCTATTACAATCCCTACTGGCTATGGGATTTCGGTTCGTCCAATGACGGCTCGTCTACAACAACGACAACGGCTACGACCAGGAGGTCGCCGCCGCCGCCGAAATGAACCGGCAAAATTTAGAAGAACAGCAGATGATGCGGCAGGAACAAGAACAAGCCCAAGCCGACGGCGATCAGGATCGTTACGCCCAGCAAGTGCCCATGCGCCCCATTACGCGCGAAGCAGCCATGAAGCAGAAGGCACGCCAGTCCTGCCCAACACCGTGCTGGTCTTTCGCGATGAGCACAAACAGGAAATTAGCAACTACGCCATCGTCGGCCAGACCCTCTGGAATTTCTCCCCGCAGCACACCCAAAAAATTCCGCTCTCCGACCTCGATCTACCCGCAACCACCAAAGCCAACGAAGATCGCGGCCTAACCTTCCGCGTCCCAGCCGCCGGCGAAGGCCAATAGCTCCATCTCCGCCACTCCCGCTTAGCGCACCCTTTCCCCATTCGCTGCATCCAACCCAGCATTCACCTCAACAACATTCCCTTTTCGCCAAAGTGCTAGTACATTAAAATCAACCGTTTAGGTCATGTACGAGGGGTCGCGAGGAACCTGCAAAAACACGGGTCAACTCGGAAATGTACCCCGTTCGGATGCTAAAATTAAGAATACCCACTATGCCTCTAAAAACACTCTTTCTGAATCCCCCATCCTTTGAAAACTTCGACGGAGGCGCCGGCTCCCGTTGGCCCGCCACCCGCGAAATAGAAAGTTTCTGGTATCCGGTTTGGTTGGCTTATCCTACTGGGATGTTGGAGGGGGCGCGGCTGCTGGATGCGCCTTCGCATCATGTGTCGGGTGAGGAGACCATCGACATTGCGCGGGGATACGAGTTTCTGGTGCTGTTTACTTCGACGCCTGGGTATCCTGGCGACATTTTGCTGGCGCGGGCCATTAAGCAGGCGAATCCTAAGATCAAGATTGCGTTTGTTGGGCCGCATGTGACTGTGCTGCCGGAGAAGTCTTTGCGCGACTGTCCGGAGATTGATTTTATTTGCCGCAAGGAGTTTGACTACTCCGTGGTTGATTATGCAAAGGGGAAGCCGCTGGCGGAGATTCCTGGCGTTTCGTTTCTGCAGGATGGAAAAGTCGTGCACAATCCTGACGCTCCGCAGATTCAGGATCTGGACGCGCTGCCGCATGTCACCGAAGTTTACAAGCGCGATCTTGATGTCAAGAATTACAATGTGCCGTTCCTGTTGCATCCGTATGTTGCGCTCTATACGACGCGCGGCTGCCCGGCGCAGTGCACGTTCTGCCTGTGGCCGCAGACGCTCATGGGACATCCGTGGCGCAAACGCTCGACCGACGACGTTGCGGCTGAAATGGCCAAGGCCAAACAGTTGTGGCCGGATGTGAAAGAGTTTTTCTTTGATGACGACACGTTCAACATTCAGAAAGCGCGGACCGTCGAGCTCTGCGCCAAGCTGAAGCCGCTTGGCCTGACGTGGTCGTGCACCTCGCGCGTGACTACGGACTTCGAAACTTTGAAGGCGATGAAGGAAGCGGGATGCCGACTTCTGATTGTGGGTTATGAGTCGGGTGACCAGCAGATTCTGAAGAACATCAAGAAGGGTGCGACGGTGGAACGCGCACGGCAGTTCACCAAAGATTGCCACAAGCTTGGCCTGGTGGTGCATGGCGACTTCATTCTCGGCTTGCCTGGCGAGACCCATGCGACCATCAACAATACGATCGCGTTCGCTAAAGAGCTGGACGTGGAAACCATTCAGGTTTCGGTGGCGCACGCTTATCCTGGCACGGAGCTTTACGATCAGGTGGTGAAGAACGGAAACATCGTCGGCGACAACAAGATGGTCGACGAAGGCGGACATCAGCTGGCGCAGATTCAATATCCAGGGCTGCCGGCCGATGACATCATGTCGTCCGTACACCGTTTCTATGACGAATATTATTTCCGTCCCAAGGCCATCTACCGGATTTTGCGCAGGGCGATGTTTGACAGCAACGACCGTAAGCGCCTGTATAAAGAAGCGAAGAGCTTCCTGAAGCTGCGCGCGTCGCGTAACAAGATGGTGAAGCGGAACGCTACCGAAGCCGCATCGGCAGCGGCGCAGCCAGTCAAGGCCTGATGCTTGCCGCAGTTCTGGGTTTCGGGAATTTATTGGCGCGCTACCGTTCCTAAGGTGATCGCCTTGAGTAGTCCTTCCGAAAGCGGTGCCCTTATCAACAATTCATTGTTGAACAACGGGCCGCGCTGCGTGGTCTGCGGGAAGCCCGTCCAGCTGGAAAGCTGCAAGATGAATGAGCGTGGCCAGGCTCTCCACGCCGAGTGTGCGGTAAAGAGCACGCACGACCAGCATGAACCCTTCTACCGCCCTGGGCTCTAGGCATTTTCCTTATTGAATCCTTATGGCATTGTGCATAGGGTTTTCATGTGCCGCCTAAGGACCCCAAGAATTGCTGGATATGCGGCAAGCCGGTCTCTCCGAGCGATTCGGGTCTTGATGAATTTGGCGTTACCGTCCACGATGAGTGCCAACGCTCGTGGGCCGGGAAGAGCAAGCCAAAGCCGAGCCCTCCCAAACCATCAAAGTAGCGTTTAGGGTAGGGTGCTGCTTTGGTGGGCGGAAAAGACACGTAGTCTGGCCCTGGAATGTCCGGCAGCGTACCGAAATGACGGCTTGCTTTGTGGTAAGGATAGCTCACTATGCCCGACAAGCCGTCCTCCGAACAACTCCGACACGAAGCCGAAAAATTAAGAGACACGGCCACGGATCTGATGGAACACGCGGCGTTGCTTATCGCCAAGTCCATCGAATTGGAAAAATTCAATCGCTGGCCGAGACAAACCCAAAAAGAATTCAAAGTAGGGCGGGGTTGGTGTCCTAATAGTGCGTTGCTGAATAGTGCTTTGCTCACCAATTTCAGTCCTGATACACTCACGAGCCGTGACCCCAGACGAGCGAGAGCGCATGGCTATTCTTTGCGAGCGCATTGCCAAGGAAAAAGATCACGGGAAATTCACGCGCCTGATTCAGGAACTCAACGAATTACTGGAGGCCAAAGAACGACGGCTTGGAGCCAAAGGCAAATCGATCCAGTAGCCTGTCAGCCTGTAAAATGGTCAAAATTGCACAGAACCAGGCGTCAGTTTGAGGACATAATTTCTTTGCTGTGAAGAGAGAACTTAGCGTCAAGGCGGCCCTTACCGTCCGCTGTCCCACCTGCGGAGCCGCTCCGGGGAAGAAATGCGAGCTTGTTACTGGCCTGCCCCGCACATTTCCCCACCGTGACCGCCGACTGATCGCGGTTGACTAGTCCCTGCAACACATTTCACAGAGGTTCACAATGAAACCCCGTGACAGGGCCGCACTACTTAAGCATATCTGTAATCCGATCTTTGTAGTCCTTGCAGTCTTCGTCGTAGCAGGAGTGCATCCCGGCGTTGCAAGTACGCCAACTAACACCACCGATGGCCACATTTGGAGCGCCCAAGACGGGGAGTGGGAACAGCCTGTCCTTTAGGGGTATTGGGTTGTACCGTGTAGCCCGTGCGTCAAGGTGTCAAGGATATACCTGCCGAATTTAGGGTCCCCATGAGGGACTTGAGTCGCCCTGTGGGCGCGGAAGAATATCTCCAGAGGCTATCAGACCAATACCACTGCATAGCCACGGATTCGGAGAAATGACCGTTCGAAAGCGCCCGGCCGCGAAGCGTTGGGCAGCCTGCCTTGTCGTGGCGCGTAGGGTGAGATTTCAGGTTTGGCCGGTTTTGCCCAAATCTTGTCAAGACCCTTTGGAGGAGTGTGTTCGGGTAAGTTATTGACTCTGGGCGGAATATAAGGTTTGAGAAAATTCCGGTTTACCCTCTTCGAATTGGTATTCTAGATATAGAGAGAGAAATTGGTGGCGCGGGCCCGAATACGGGCACTGCGCCATTTTTATTTGGGGGCGGAATTGGTGTTGGGCGGCTGCCGCTCTTTGCTCGCGCAGTCCGGGCCTGAGGCCCGGGCTCGCGCAGAAACCGGGAGCTACATCGCACCTAGATCCGCTCGAACCCGGAACCCATATCACTCGACGGTAGTGGTGCACTTCGGGTAACGCGATGGGCCGGTTAGGCGGGAGATCCCTCGCTTCGCCTGAAGAACGGCTCCGCTCGGGATGACGCCGATGATGATATTCCGCTGGAATCCAAAGTGCGCCACTGCTCCCGAGGGTTGGGTTTGACGGATAGTGAATATAGTGTCGGGGGCGGAGGTGCCCACCTTTCGAAAATCGCGAAAGGTGGGGCAGCCTCATTTGTGCATCGGCTTGGTTAGAGGGTGCATTGAGATCAGCACGCCGATTTCGGCCTTCTGGCGCTGTCGGTGGGGGTGCTTCTTGGGGCGCGGGGCCGATCTAGAGAGTGTCTGGATGCAGTCCTGTTGTGGCAGAGGGTGTAGGGGTCCTTCGACTGCGCGGGGCTGCGCTTCGCTTACCCCGCTCCGCTCAGGATGACAATCTCCTGGACGGCGGTTGAGCGGGCGATGGAGTTCGATCAGGCGCGGGGGCCATCATGGCGAGATAGGCCATCATGTCGCTGTGGCCGAGGAAGGTGCGGAAGGCGCGCATGGCGTCGGAGGCGCGGCCGCCGCGCTCGACGATTTCCTCGTAGGCGGCTTGGGCGTCCATGTTCCATTCCCTGGGGCGAGATGGTACTGCGGATTTTGCGCGGGCGTAATTTGCTGGTTTGGTCTCGCTCCTCGGAGTGTGCGTGAGGACTTATGCCGTCCCCTTCGGCTTCGCTCAGGGCAGGCTCTCCGGGACTTGTTCCATCTTCCCGCTTTACCCAGCGCTGAAGCGGTGGCTGGGTTCGTTCGCCCCTCCGGGGCGGAATTCTCTTATGAATCGGGTTTCTGGGGGAATCTTGTCAAGACCCTTTGGAGGAGGGTTTTCGGGTAAGTTGATGATTCTGGGCGGAATATAAGGTTTGGGAAATTTCCGGTTTACCCCCTTCGATTTGGTATTCTGGATATATAGAGAGAAATTTGGTGGCGCGGGCCCGAATGCGGGCGCTGCGCCATTTTTATTTTGGGGCGGACTTGGCGTCGGGCGTTGTAAGGGGCTGCCGAGCTTCGGTCGGGCCGTCCGGGTCTGAGGCCCGGGCTCGCGCAGAAACCGGGAGCTACGCACCATCCGCGCATTGCGAGCGCGCTTGGGGCGGCTTTCCTGAGGCGAACTGTGGCAGGTTGCTGAAGGACTCGGTGTAGCGGCCACAGGGGCTAAAGCCCGCGTCTTTAGGGGTTCTGGACGGCACGGCTGAAGCCGTGCCCTTCCACGATTCATCGCGGCGCTGGAAGCGCTGCGCCACCCCGAAGCGAGGTTTTTCAGCCAAACTGCGGGATCAGTCGGTCGAGAAATGGGGGCGAACATAATGGGGAAACATAATGGGGAAACAAATGGGGAAACCAATGGGGACACCGAAGGGAAAAGGGAATGCTGGGGATGGGGAACCTTGCGGGAGGGCGCAGAGCAAGGATCGGGGGGATTTGGCGGAGATGCAGTTTATGACGGCGGCGGCGAGCCGGGGATTTGCGGTGTCGAAGCCTTACGGGGACAACGAGAAGTATGACTTGATTGTGGATGTGGGGCGGCGGATGTGGCGGGTGCAGGTGAAGTCGAGCGGGGCGATGCATCACAGGGGGTACGCGGTGCGGGCGTCGTGGAGGACGAGTGATCGGCAGATTTCGTATAAGCCTTCGCAGGTGGATTTTTTGGCGGTGACGATTGTGGGGGAGGGGATTTGGTATGTGATCCCGGTGCGGGCGCTGGCGGGGCGGCTGTCGATTAATCTGTATCCGTTTGGGAGCCGGAGAGGGAGCAGGAATGGATTTGAGAAATATCGCGAGGCTTGGGAATTGTTTGTTGCGGAAAAGCTTGCGGTGCCTCGGGGAAGGCGGCTCAGCTGAACAAGCGCATTAGGCCGGTTGCGGGCAGGTCGGACGTGAGAAAGTGGGAGTCTTTGAATCCGGCGGCGCGGGCCAGGGCTTGGGCGGCGAGGTATCCGCTGCGGACGGCGCCTTCCATGGTTGCGGGCCAGCCGGTGGCGGTCCAGTCTCCGGCGAGGAAGACGCGCGGCCAGGCGGTGACGGCGCTGGGGCGATGGGCGTCGATGCCGGGGCGCGGGGAGTAGGTCGCGTTCACTTCTTTGATGACCGTGGACTTCACGAGGGTGGCTGCGCGGGCGGCGGGGAAGAATTCGCGAACTTCGGCGAGGGCTAGGTCGACGATTTCTGTGCGCGATTTGTCGATGAGTGATTTGGAGGAGCTTACGACGAGTTCGATGTAGCTGCCCTCAGGGGCTAAAGCCCCGGTCTTTTCTTCTCCGCTAACGCGGCCCTGAAGGGCCGCTCTTCCACGGTTCTGCGGGTCGCGGTTGTGCGAGTCGCGGTTGTGCAGGTCGTGGTTCTGTAAGTTGCGGGTCTGCAGGTCGCGGTTCTGCGAGTCGCGGGTCTGCAGGTCACGGTTCTGTAGGCGGGATTTGTGGAACATCCATTGAATGGTGCGGTCGAGGAGGACGGCGTGGTCGAGGTCGGTGATTTGGCGGTCGAACCAGAGATGGATGCCGGTGATGGGCGCGGTTTCGAAGTGCGTGAGTTGCTCGCGGAGCGAGGCGCTTTCGGGAGTGTCGGGAAGCACGCGACCTAGGGCATCGAAGGGTAGGGCGAGGACCAGGTAGTCGAATGCGTTTCTTTCTGCGGCCGAAAAATCAAAATCGCCACCCTGTCGGATTTGATTTTCTTTTTGGTCGCGGAGTTGGAGTTGGACCTGCGACGCGTCTGCAGAAAATGTTTCGACGGGACGGCGGAAATGCAGTTCGCCGCCGCGGGCGCGGATGTAGTCTCCGGCTTGGTTGTAGAGGTCGGTGAGCGGGACGGTGGGAACGCCCATGTGGCGGGCGGAGGGAGACTTCATCGATTCGCGGACGACCTGGGCGGCGGCGGAGATGGAAATCAGGTCGAGTTCTTCGCTGAGGGCGCTGATGAGGATCGGTTTCCAGAAGCGCTCGACTGCGTTTTTGGTTTGACCGTGCTGATCGAGCCAGTGCTGGAAGGATTGTCCCGTGTCGGGTTGTGCGGTTAGGGTGAGCGGGATAAGCGCTCGCGAGATGGCGAACTTGTCGGCCGCGGTGAGGAATGAGAAGTTTAGAAACGACGGAGCGGTGTGCAGCGGCGCGGGCAGCGGGGAAGACTTCATCACTGAGGTGCGGCCGCCGGGTTCGATGAAGGTCATCTGGTCGTACCAGCGGATTTGATCGGCGACGCCGATGCGGTCGTAGAACTCGATCAGGTTGGTGCAGACGCGGAAGAGCACGTGCTGGCAGTTGTCGACGACTTCGCCGGTGCCGGGATGTTCCCAGGAGGAGGCTCGGCCGCCGAGGAAGGGGCGCTTCTCGAAGAGCGTCACGCGGAAACCGGCGTTGGACAGGGCGCAGGCGGCGGCTAGTCCGGCGAGGCCGCCTCCGGCGACGGCGACTGTGGGTTGGGGTGGGGTAGGAGGCATTAAATCGGGTTCTGGAATCTGCAAGGTCGGTCAGCTGCTAAGGAAAAGCAGGTTCCTCCACTGCGCTCGCGTTCGCTCGCTTCGGTCGGAATGACAGAACTTTCTTGGGCGCGCTCGTCAGAGTTTGCATGGTCACGTTATGCGTCGGAGGAAGCCTTTGCCGAGGATGCGGAGTTTTTCCCAGGTGCTGAGGGTGACTTTGGCGGTGAAGACGTCGTATTGCTTTTCGGCGATTCTCTCGAGCAAGCGGCGGTAGATCGTTATCAGCACCCACAGCGCGGGTTGGCTGTCTTCGGCGATGTAGGGGATTAGGGCTTCGCCAGATGCGTAGAACTCGCGGGCGCGATCGGCTTCGAGCGCGAGTACGGGGCGAAAGCGCGCGGGATCGGGCGTCGCCAGGAGTTCGGAGGCGGAGAGGTCGTACTTCGCGAGGTCTTCCTCGGGCAGATAGATCCGGCCCATGGCGGCGTCTTCTTTTACGTCGCGAATGATGTTGGTGAGCTGGAAGGCGAGGCCGCAGCGCTCGGCCAGGGACTCGGCGGCGGGGTCACGGTATCCGAAAATGTGGATGCAGACTAAACCTACTACCGACGCGACGCGATAGCAGTAGAGGCGGAGATCTTCGAAAGTTTTGTATTGGATCGTCAGGCCGGGAGCGCTGGTGGTTTGCGCGGAGGCTTCTTCCTCTTCTACGTCCATGGCTGTGCCGAGGGCGAGTTCGTCGAGCAGTCCGGCGGGGATGGAGAAGCGGCGTTGGGCGTCGGTCAGGGCGAGCAGGATTGCATCGTCGGTGGGCTCGCCTTGCTGGGCGTGGTGCAGGGCGGCTAGCCAGATATCGAGTTTCTGACGGCGGTCGGGAAGGGTGAGCGCGGGGTCGTCGGCGATGTCGTCGCAGCGGCGCATGAAGGCGTAGACGGCGCAGAGCGCTTCGCGCTTGCGGCGCGGCAGGACGAGGAAAGCGTAGTAGAAATTCTTAGCCGCCGTGCGGGTGATGCCTTTGCAGACGGAATACGCCATTACGAGCTGCGGCGGAGCCGGGGTCCAAGGCATGAGAACTTGCTGTGTGCCCGCGCTCATTGTTCGTTTACCCCGCTTTGATTCGGGTTGCGTGGCTGAACTCGATCGGCTCCTGCAACGGATGCTCCCGCAAAAACTTTGCCGATTGCGGCGCGCGCGACGAGCGCGAGTTTGCGGGATTTCGAAATTGAGGGACGATTTCCGAGAACGGTGTATTGCTGCTTTTCGATCGCGTTCAGAATTTCCTGACCGCCTCGGCTGAAGAGATCGAGGTCGATGGCCAGTTCGTGATCAACTTTTCTAATCAGCGGCAGGCCTTGGCGGAACCAATCGCGTGCACGCTCGACTTCGAACTTCATCATCGCGCGGAAGGCTGGGGTGTTCTGGTTGCGGGCAATGTCGGTTTCGTCGACGTTGAAGAGAGTGAGGTCTTCTAGCGGAAGATAGATGCGGCCTTTGGCGTAGTCGGCGGTCACGTCTTGCCAGAAGTTGGCGAGTTGCAGCGCGGTGCAGGTGAAGTCGGAAAGCTGCTGGCGCTCGGGATCGCGGTATCCGCAAAGGTAGAGGACGAGATGGCCGACGGGGTTCGCGGAATACTTGCAATAGGCCAGGACGTCGTTGAAGGTGTCGAAGCGTGTGACAGTTTGATCCTGGCGAAAGGCGATCAGTAAATCAGAGAATTCGTGTTTGGGAATATCGAACTGGCGTACGGTTTCGGCGAGGGCTACGAACACGGGATGTTTCGGAGAGCCTTGGTAGCAGGCGTCGAGTTCGTGCTGCCACTGGTCCAGGAGTTCGAGCGACGCGGCCGGGTCGCCGACTTCATCGCCCAGGTCGTCGGAGATGCGGCAGTAGGCGTAGACGTTGAAAAAATGCTGCCGCAGGCGGCGAGGAAGGAACCAGCTGGCGACGGAGAAGTTTTCGTAGTGGGTGCGGGCGAGGCGGGCGCAGTATTCGCGGGCTTCGGCGAGTGTGGGTGCAGTGGCGGGGATGGCGTAGTGGGCGGGCAGGCGGCTCCAACCCAGCGCAGCGGAAGGCGTTGGGGAAAGCGTCGGGCTTGGAGTGGCGAGTTGCGTCATTTAGTAATTCTGTGGCCGCGGCTTTTCGCGCGCGCCCACGTCTGTCGAGAGAACTCCTGTTTATGCTTGTGGCGGCTCCGGCATTACTGGGGTCCTTCGACTGCGTAAGTGGTTCGCGTTCGCGAACCGCTTACTTCGCTCAGGATGACAATATGTATCCGACCGTCAGTGGCCGGGGATGATTGCGGTTTTGATGTCGCCGCTGCGGTTCAGCATGTGGCGCAGAACCTGCTGCAGGCGCGACAGCGGCGCCTCTCCGGTGATGTAGTCGGTGGGGCGAATTTTTTTGGCCGCGATCAATCCAAAGGCCCGGCGCACCGTTTCCGGCGTGTGATGGAAGGTGGCTTTCAGAGTGATTTCGGAATAGTGCAGACGATTGGTTTCGAGTTGCACTTTTGTCCCGCTGGAGCAGCCACCGAAGAAATTCACGGTGCCGCCTTTGCGGACCATATCGACGGCCCACTCCCACGCTTCCGGCTTGCCGACAGCTTCGATGACTACGTCGCTTCCACGTTTCTGCGGAGAAAGCGCGCGGACGGCGTCGACCACGTTCGGTACTTTGGTGGTCTGAATAATTTCGTGCGCGCCCATATGTTTGGCGGCTTCCACCTGGCCGTCGCGCTTGACCACGGAAATCACGTTGCAGCCGATGGCGCGAGCGACCTGCACAAACATCAGGCCAATGGGTCCGCCACCGAGGATGGTAACTGTATCGCCGATCTCGACTCCGGTTTCGTGCAGACCGCGCAGCACGCAGGCCAGAGGCTCGGTCATGGCGGCATCTTCGAAACTGACCCCGGGTGGGATGATCAGCATGTTGGCTTCAACAATGCGCTTGGGTACGCGAATGTATTCGGCGTACGCGCCGTTGTTGAACAGGAGATCTTCGCAAAGATTCTCCTGATGCTTGGAGCAGTAGAAGCACATCTGGCATGGGGCGGAGTTCAAGGCGACCACGCGCATGCCCTTCTTGAAGCCGTTCACGCCGGAGCCGACCTCCTCGATGACTCCGGCCAGTTCATGGCCGAACAGGGCGGGAGGGACGATCATGCGGGCGTGGTAGCCACGCTGATAGACTTTTAGATCGGTGCCGCAGGTCAAGGCGACTTGGACTTTGACCAGAACCTCGCCATCTCCCACGCGAGGGATGGGTACTTTTTCAATCTTGACGTCTTCTTTGCCGTACAGGACGGCAGCGGTCATTTTTCCGTTCACTGCGTTTCCTTCCAGGTACCTCGGGGGCTAAAGCCCCATCAACATTGCTTCCCTTACGGCACGACTAAAGTCGTGCCCTTCCACAAAAACCAGCTACTGGGCCCAAGTGCTGCCGGGCTGAATCATGATCTTCATCGAAGAAGGCTGGGGATGGGCTGCCAGGTCCAGGGCTTGCGGGCTCTCGGAGAGCGGGAAGCGATGGCTCACCAGCCGTTCCAGATCCATCTCACGATTCATGACAAAACGCACTGATTCTTCCTGCAGATCGACCGAGGCGCTGTAGGACCCTACCAGAGTTTTCTCATCGACACAGATGGCTGCAGGATCGATCAATGCCTCTCCGTGCTGCGTTTGCGCAAAAAGCAATACCCGCCCACCGGGACGGGCCGCATCCATCGCGGTGCGAATCAGGGAATTGCCGCCGACCGCGAGAATTACCGCATCAGCGCCACGCCCCTCGGTCCGTTCCCGTACCTGCTCGACTACATTTTCCCGCGATGCATCAATTGTAAGCTCTAACCCGAAACTTGACCCTATTCTAAGCCTCTCGGGATACAAATCGGAAGTAATTAAGGTGGCCCCGGCCTGGCGGGCCAACACGCTGAGTATCATGCCGATGGGACCTTGGCCGATGGCGAGCACAGTTTCGCCGCGACGCAGGTGCAGGGCGTCAATCCCTTTCATGCAGGTGTTGACCGGTTCTACGAAGCAGGCCTGCTCGAACGAGACGCCGTTTGGGATGCGGACGGTGCCGTGCTCGACGATCCAATCCATGACGCGGACGTATTCGGCAAAACCGCCGCCGGAAGGCTCGAATCCGGCGGTACATCCCACTTTCTTATAGGTCGAGCATTGGGCGAAGGTCTTGTTCTGACAGTAGAAACACTGGCGGCAAGGGATATGGTGAAAGACCATTACGCGGTCGCCGGGGCGATACGTCTGAACGCCTTCACCGACCGCGGCCACGATGCCAGACGTTTCGTGTCCAAAAATGCGAGGGGCGGAATGGGAGCCGATGGAGATCTTTTTCAGGTCCGTGCCGCAGACGCCACAGGAGTGGACGCGTACGAGCAGCTCTCCCGGGCCGATCTTGGGGACCGGGACGGTTTCCATGCGGACATCATTCACGCCGCGATAGACGGCGGCCTGCATGGTCGCGGGAATCGCGTGCGGAAGATTTTCGACCGCATACTGTCCGGCAATAGCCATCGGTTTATTTTAGATGATCTTGGTTGCGGGTTTGCTTCAAAACGCGGGGATGGGGTGCCCGAGAGTAACGGGAGTGGGGCGGTGTGCGGCAGCGTACATTCGCGGGGTACATTCCGGCAAGGCGAGGGCGAGGGGGTAGTGCTCAGTTTGGCTTACGCATTGGGCCGGTTAAGCGTGAGATCCTTCGCTACGCCTGAAAAAGCGGCTACGCTCAGGGTGACACAGTCGTGTAGAGGGCAGGCTGCACCACCAGCCCCAGAGGGGGCGCTGATAACTGGCAACTGGTTTTCATGCTATGCTGCGCAAAACTTCTGCTTTTCGGATTTCGGCCGAACAGGATCAACTGTGCTGATTGAAATGCGGCTCGAGAACTATGCGGTCATCGACAACCTGGTGGTGGAGTTCGGGCAGGGGCTGAATCTGCTGACGGGCGAAACCGGGGCGGGGAAGTCGATCCTGGTGGATGCTCTGGCGCTGCTGCTGGGCGACAAGGCCTCGAGCGATGTGATTCGCACGGGTGCGCAGCGGGCCGTGGTGTCGGCGGTGTTTGAGGCCGAGGGGGCGGCAGAGAAGCCTCTGGCTGGAATCCTGGAAGCCAATGGGCTGGATGAGTCGGACGATGGGTCGCTCATTCTGCGGCGCGAAATTGCCGCCGGAGGCAAAGGGCGCGTTTTCGTAAACAATCAGCCGGCGACTGTGGCCGTGTTGCGGCTGTTGGCGCCGCATCTGGCGACCATTCATGCGCAGAATGAATCCTTGTTGTCATTTGACGGGCCGGCGCGCCTGGCGCTGCTGGACGCTTTTGCTGGCAGCCAGTTGGAGGCGGTCGCGGCGGGATTCGCGGCGTGGAAGGAGATCCGCGGGCGCATCGATGAGTTGGAACGTGGGGAGCAGGACCGGCTGCGGCTCGTGGATCTCTGGATTTTTCAGAAACGCGAGATCGAAGACGGGCGCTTGCAGAGTGGAGAAGATGAGCGGCTGGAAGGCGAAAAGCGCGTCCTCGCCAATGCCGAGAAAATCTACAACGCGGCCATGAATGCGTTCGATCTGTTGTATGAAGGCAACGGCTCGACTGCTTCGTCGCTGCGGGCGGCGCAGAAACAGGTTGAGGAACTGGTTCGTTATGAGCCCAAGTTTCAAGAGGCGCTGGCCGCGCTGGAAACGGCGCGCATCAGCGTTGAGGATGTGGGTGCGACTGTGCGCGATTATGCCGGCGGAATTCATGCTTCGCCGGAACATCTGGCAAAGGTCGAGGACCGGCTCGCGCTGCTCGATCGGCTGAAGCGAAAATATGGGCCGACGCTGGATGAGGTGATTCAGTTTGGGGAGGAAGTCTCGCGGAAACTTTCCGAGGTCGAGAACAAGGACGAGATTCTGCGAGGATTGCGCGGCGAACTGGCGAAGGCGGCTGAGGAATATTTGAGGGCGGCGCGAGGGCTATCGAAGAAACGGGCGGACGCGGCGCGAAGGCTGGAAAAATCGGTGGAAGCGGAGATCAACGATCTGGCGATGAAGTCGGCCTTCCGGATTGAGATTACTAGTTTGGAGAAGGAAGATAATTGGACTGGCTCGGGCATCGATCAAGTCGTGTATATGATTTCGACCAATCCTGGCGAGCCGCTACGGCCGTTGGAGGACATTGCTTCGGGCGGTGAGCTTTCGCGGGTGATGCTGGCGCTCAAAGTCAGCGTGGAGGCCGGCAAAATCCCCACTTCTCGCAAAGAACGCGAGAAATGGGGTACCCAGGATCCCGCGTCCCGCAAGCGACGCGAGGGTGTTGCCCAGCGCACTCTAGTGTTTGACGAGATTGACACTGGGATCGGGGGGCGGGCGGCGGAAGCTGTGGGGAAGAAATTGAAAGCGCTGGCGCGCTCGAATCAGGTTTTATGTGTGACCCATCTGCCGCAGATCGCGACTTTTGGCGATCATCACTATGTGATCGAGAAGAGGGAATCGGCGGGGCGGACGCGTACCAGCATTCGCGCGGTCACCGGCGAAGAGCGCACCGAGGAAGTGGCGCGCATGCTGAGTGGGGCGAAGTTGACCGAGACTTCGCGCAAGCATGCTGAGCAGATGATTAGAACGAACGGTTAGCGCTAACGGCTGAGGATTTGAATGCCGTCGTAGCGGCTCTCAGCGAGGGTGGTTCCGGTACCGTCGGCGATCTTGATGGTGAAGTTGACGGTGATCTTGGCTTGGGTTTCGACCGGCGAACCGTTCTGCAAGACCGGTTTGAAATGCCATTCGCGCACGGCCTGCTGGGCTGCCGCCGCCAGGATCGCAGGACCGCTCAGCACGTGTAAATCCTGAATAATGCCGTCGGCGCCGATCACGGCCTGCAATACCACCGATCCCTGTACGTTCATGTGCTGCGCCAGCAGCGGATAACTCGGCCGCTGAGTTGCGTCGGCGATCTGCTCGCGCTCGGCTGCGTTGATGGGTGCAGCGTTCGTGGGCGCGGAGAAGCCGGCTGCGGGTTGGCCCGGACGCGTGAGCTCAACTTTCGTGGCATTGCTGCCGGGGCGAATCGTGTGGTGGTGGTCGCCGGCGATGACCTCAACGTCCAGTGGAGGCAGCACGGTCCGGACGGTGGTCACGGCGGGTGCTTCGGCGGGGACGGGAACGGCTGCGGTGGAAGGCTTGGCGGCGGAGATCTGCTTCCGGGTCGCGAGCGCGGCTGACTTTGCCTGCTTGACGCCGTCGGCAGTCGCGATCGATTTTGCCGGCTTCGAATCTGCTTTCGATTCTGGCTTTTGGGATGCGACGGCCGGTTCGGTTCCATCCGAATCCAGAGCCGCGACCTCGGTCCCGAACCAGAAATCCCTGTCTTTCACGACCACCGCGGCCAGGGCAACCAGCAGCAGGACGAGTGCGAGCAACAGCCTGCGGGGTTGCGGGTCATTCAAGGCCGATCGACCGGAAGCTGATTGAGCCGAGGCTGATCGCGCCTGCGATTTGAATCCCGTCGGGGTTGGTTTTAGTTCCAGCATTTCTTTGGGGGCCTGGAATTCTGCCTTACGACAGTCATATCTTGCGTCGCCCCAGCCGGGTTAACAATGGCACGGGACGGCGGATAGGGGGCACGAGCGGGCCATATCGGGCGAAACGGTCTCGGGAACCTGCTTCGAGCGGCAAAAAAACGTTGAAATCGGCCAATCGCGCGGGCGGAGGCCTATCGATACGGCACTGTGCGGCTATTCAATCCCGAAAAAGAAAGCTTCGACGGTTGATTGCGAACGCTGCCGGGTCACCGCATCGAATGCTGCCTTATGCGCATCAATCAGCCGATCTGCTCCGTACCGTCGATCTACCCCGATTCCGTTCGCTGGCCGGATTTCACCTTTCCCTGCTAATCCCCGCGCTTTCTTTGGTTTACGTTGACCATCCCGGCACTTTCCGATAGTTTATTGGTATCGCGACAATGGGGATCGTGTACCCTGAAGATGCTGGTTTTGTGGCTATTTTGGGGAGCGTGCATCTAACGACGAGAAGCAGGTTCCTCGCGTTGCTCGGAATGACAAGCAGTGTGCGGAACAAGCAAGAGGACGACATCACTCATTTGAGGGGCGGGATTATATCGTGGCTGGAATCTTAGCGAAAGCTGACGGAAAGACTTTACTCTTGCTTAAGCCGAGAGGCTTTTGCGCGGGCGTGGTGCGGGCGATTGACGTGGTCCGCATTGCTCTGGAGGCGTTTGGGCCGCCGATTTATGTGCGCAAAGAGATCGTCCACAACAGCTTTGTGGTCGAGGAACTGCGCGGCAAGGGCGCGATTTTCGTTGATAGCGAGGACGAAGTGCCCAACGGCGAGCGCGTGATTTACAGCGCGCACGGAGTTTCTCCGGAAGTGCGCGAACATAGCGCGCGGCGCGGGTTGCGGGTGATTGATGCAACTTGTCCCTTGGTGACCAAGGTTCATGTGGAAGCGGTAAAGTTCGCCAAGGAAGGCTATTCGCTGATCCTGATCGGCCATAAGGATCACGACGAAGTGATTGGCACGCTGGGCGAAGCGCCGCTGGTCACGCAGGTGGTCGGGTCGCCAGAGCAGGTGAAGTTTCTGAGTGTGCCCGACCCGGATCGCGTGGCCTATCTGACGCAGACCACGTTGAGTCTTGATGAGACTAAGGACATTATTGCGGCCCTGAAGCAGAAGTTTCCCAACATCAAGGGGCCGGCGGCGCAGGATATTTGTTATGCGACCGAAAACCGGCAAGTCGCCGTAAAAGAGGTCGCGTCGGAAGCCGACTTGCTGCTCGTGGTGGGCTCGGAGAACAGCTCAAACTCGAACCGGTTGGTGGAAGTGGCGCGCAATCTGGGCACGAACGCTCATCTCATCGACAGCTGCAATGACATTGAGCCGGAGTGGTTGAAGGGTGTGTCGACGATTGCGCTGACCGCTGGAGCTTCGGCGCCGGAGTGCCTGGTGGAAGAAACCGTGACCTATCTGCGCAACAAGGGATTCGGGAACCTGCAGGAGCTCGAAGTGATGCCGGAAAACGTGCGCTTCGGACTACCGCCAGAGATCGTGGAAGCGATCGCGGCCGCTCCGGCCAGCGCGAACGCGGATTGAGGCAGATCGAGATTGATCGTTATGGATGGGGCCCTCGTCTGAATCTAAAAAGTATTCGGAGTATGAACTGATGGATAACAACTCCCCCGATGGCAATATAGCTTCCGTACCTTTAGGTTCGAACCCACTGCTTCGCTTCGGAAAAATTGAGGGACTGGGCAGCCGCGTGGGCGCGGCTGTGGCGGCTGCGCGCAAGTTTTTGTTTTCGCAGCAGCATGAAGCGGGCTACTGGTGCGGGGAACTGGAAGCGGATACGACGCTTGAGTCGGATTACATCCTGCTGCACACGCTGCTTGGGACCGGGAACCAGGAGCGTTTCCAGAAAGCCGCCAACTGGATTCTGCGCCACCAGAACGAAGACGGTGGATGGAGTAATTACGCCGCGGGGCCGTCGAACATTAGCGCCTCGGTGAAGGCTTACTTCGGACTGAAGCTGGCGGGATACACGGCGGATCACCCAGCCATGCAACGCGCTCGCAAAAAGATTCTGGAATTGGGCGGCGTCACCGAAGTCAATACATTCACCAAGATCTATCTGTGTTTCTTCGGGCAGTATGACTACGATGCAGTTCCGGCGATTCCTCCGGAGATCGTGCTGTTTCCCAACTGGTTCTGGTTCAATATTTACGAGATTTCTTCGTGGTCGCGCGCCATTCTGGTGCCGCTGTCGATCTGCTACGCCAAGAAACCATTCAAGAAAATTCCCCGCGAAATGGGCGTTGAGGAATTGTTTGTGGGTGGGATGCAGAAGTCGCGCATGCACCTGCACTGGGCCAAGAAACTGGTTTCATGGCGCAATTTCTTCCTGGTGCTGGACCGCATGACGCATTGGTTTGAGCGGGTGCACGTCCGTCCTCTGCGCTCGATCGCGCTGAAGAGTGCGGAGAAGTGGATGCTCGAGCGTTTCGAGATGAGCGATGGGCTGGGCGCGATTTATCCCTCGATGCTGAACGCCATCATCGCGCTGCGCTGCCTGGGATATTCCCTGGACGATCCGCAGGTGATTCGCGCGCTGGATGAATTTGAGAAGTTGGGCATTGAAGAAGAGGACACCTTCCGCATGCAGCCGTGCATGTCTCCTGTGTGGGACACGGCGTATGCGTTGTTTGCGCTGGGCGAGGCGGGCGTGCCGGCGAATGATCCGCGGATGGTGAAGTCCGCCGACTGGATGCTGCAGAAACAAGTGCGCACGGTGGGCGATTGGAAAGTCAAAAACAAGAAGGGTCAGCCGGGCGGCTGGTATTTCGAGTTTAACAATGAGTTCTATCCGGATGTCGATGATAGCGCCATGGTTTGCCTGGGGCTGAGCCGGGTGGAACATCCCAACGGACGCTACCAGCGCGAGTCGGTGCAGCGCGCCATTGACTGGATTTTTTCCATGCAGTGCAAGAACGGCGGCTGGGCGTCGTTTGACAAAGATAACGACAAGATGGTGTTTGAGCATATTCCGTTTGCCGATCACAACGCTATGCTCGATCCGCCGACCGTCGACATTACCGGGCGCATTCTCGAAATGTTGGCGGCTTATGGCTACGACCAGAATCATCCGGCGGTGAAGCGGGCGATCTCCTTTATCAGAAACGAGCAGGAGCCGGACGGCAGTTGGTTCGGGCGCTGGGGCGTCAACTACATTTACGGCACGGCGCTGGTGCTGCGTGGATTGGACGCGATGGGAGTGGACCTGCACGAGCCTTGCGTTCAGCAGGGCGCGGAATGGCTGCGCATGGTGCAGAACGCCGATGGCGGCTGGGGCGAGACCGTGGGCTCGTATGACGATCCGACGCTGCGCGGAGTGGGTGACAGCACGCCGTCACAGACGGCGTGGGGGATCCTGGGATTGCTCGCGGCCGGCGATACACGCAGCGATTCGGTGGCGCGCGGTGTAGCCTACCTGCTGCGCACGCAAAGAAAAGACGGATCGTGGGATGAGCCGTTCTTCACCGGCACCGGTTTTCCGCGCGTGTTCTACCTGATGTATCACCTCTACCGGGATTATTTTCCGCTGCTTGCGCTGACCACGTATGGGAAGGTGATGGAGAAGGCGGGGAGTTAGCTCTCAGTTCCAAGCATGCGGCCCGGTTAGTGAGTGTAGTGGCGATTTTTCGCCAATTGGCTTTTCGGCAACGAAGTGGGATCATGTTTTAACTGCTGACGGAGGTGCCCCGATGAAACCGCTCATAGCGATCCACGCGATCAGAAACTTAGTAATGGGTCTGCTCTTTGGCGCTTCCCTAAGCTCGGTGTGGGCATTGAGCCCGCCACCTACAGCCAAGAGTTGTCCGGTATCTCCGCACGTGATTGGGTACCCCGCCAATGGTCCGCGTGGCAACAACGACTGGTATGCAAATGCAGATCGAACGATCTGGGCTACATTCTGGGGCTGGGACTTTGTGCGCAGTGGACCAGACGAGCCTGATCCAAGAACTGGCTACGTACCGGGCCAAAAGGTGCTGTGGTACAAACCGACTGACTATCCGTTAATAGTCACAGGGCAACGGATCGATGGCAGCGCTCTTCCCCTTGTGTATGACATCTCACTGGACCCTCGGCCTCGCGGACCAATTCAGCCGTCTCGCATTTACTTTCCAACCGGGGGCTGTTGGCAAATAGATGCCAAAGCTGGAGCTTCGGAATTGCATTTTGTGGTTCTGGTAAAACCTCCAAGCCATTGATCGCCGACTCTGCGAAATCGGTTGACGAAACCACGATTACACGTTTTGACCCCGGAACCGGTGGATGCCAGGTCAATGAGCGCTATGGCGATGTTTCGCCAAATAGAGGTGGTAATAGTAGGATTGGCGAGCAAATATGGCCAGCGATTCCACCAAGACGGGCGAATTGCCGCTCCCGCAACGGCTCCTCAGCCTTATTGATTCGGGACTCTGGCCGAGAACTGCTGATGAGGAACGCCGTCAAAATATTCACTTACTTGTTTCCAAAGAACGCATCCAGTCGTTCGCTCCTGAGGAAGACCGAATCTACTTTTTCAAACCACCATTCCGCACCATAGCTCAACGGATGAATGGTAGAGAAGGAGCGTTCTGGTCGAAGTGGGGAGCGCTCGGCGAAATTTCGCCCGAATTGGCTCTCGACATTGGCGATTTTGGGCTAGGGGCAGACAGTGCAATAGTGCTTGATTACCGGGAGGCGACCCTACCAGTGATACGGCTTAAGTGGCGCAAACCCGAGCCCAACGTTTGGGTGCGTTGTGCCGATAGCTTCGATGAATTTGTAGACATGCTCGCGCTGGAAAAGAGTTAGCGGGTGCGCCGACTGACGAAATCAGGCCGTTACACTCAGAACCCCCGGCAGGGGCATGATGAGTGAAATGGCGATGTTACGCCAACTGACCATCACAACGCCCTATCGTCCGAAACTGTGGATTGCGAATATTCTTCCGGTGAAAGGGTCGACAGTGATTTGTACAGTCCTGCTCGTACCCACCACTTCGGCACTGATGTCCCATTGCAGCCCGGTGAACCACCATTCCGCATCTTTCTCATGCTCTCGCATCAGATCGAATGTGGCATGCTGAATTCGGAGAGGCCCATAAATCTCAGCGAGTCCCTTGAGTGGCAAACCTTGTAGCAGTTGCTGTTTTTCGTTGGGGCCAAAGCGCAGTCCAGCCTTTCTGACAGCCGCAAGTGCATCCTTATCGCTCCACTCAGGATGGGACTGCATCAGCCGTTCCGCGTTGAAACGTTCATCGCTAGGATGGTCATTCAGGACATCTGGTAAACAATCGGGAAACTGCTTCCCTTCAATGAAGTCAAATCGCAGATGAAAGGGAAGCTCAAGGTCGTTCTCGCTGAAATACTTTTCCGTCTCCGGCGCTGGCTTGCCATAAACCAGCCAACTATCCTTGCCGACCGTAATCATGACAGCTCGAGCGTCAGTCGGGCATGCGGGTGGGCCACTGTATCCGTTGCCGAGGGAAATATCGAGTTCTCGATTCTTTGTCTCTGGATAAATAACCTCGGTCAAACGAAGTGCGATTCTGGTACGGTCGACCGACCCGCATCTCTCAGTGGCTCTAGCGGAACCGGACAGGAACATGGTAACCAGCGACAACAGCATGAGGTAGGAGAGTCGGGGGCGTGATAGCGACGATCCGAACTTGCATGGTTGCATGTTCGAGATTTGAAATCCCGGCGCGTTGAAGTGCAAGTAACTTTCGGCAGAGTCGCCGTTAACTGTTGTTATCAGGCCATTTCACTCACCCCTCCGCCGCAGCGGGATATGCCCGCTTGACGTCCATTCTTCCGACCCTGTAGTTGTCCGAACTGTTTATACTGATCCCGGATGCAGTTCGAGTGGGATCTACGCAAAGAGGTCTCGAACCGGCGTAAGCAAGGCGTTGGGTTTCGGGAGGCTGCAACGGTCTTCGGCGATCCTCTGGCGACGACTTTTCCAGATCCTGATCATTCAGCATTCGAAGAGCGTTTCCTTACCATTGGAGAATCGGCAAGTGGGCGAATGCTGGTTGTGGCCCACAGCGAGAGTGGCAAGAATATTCGCATCATCAGTGCGCGGCGGGTCACGCGCCGCGAGAGGGAGTTCTATGAAGAAGCCCGTTAGTCGCCGAAACCATGATGGGATGAGATCTGAGTACGACTTCGTCTTGATGAAGGAAGGAGTCCGGGGCAAACATTACCGGGATTATCGAAACGGGACGAACGTCGTTCTGCTTCAGCCTGACGTTGCCGAGGCGTTTCCCACGGAAGATGCGGTAAACGAAGCCCTGCGGGGAGTACTCACCACGACGCGTGCTGTGCGCCGTAGTGGAGGACTGCCTGACCGTGCGGTAGGGGCGACTCCGAGCGCAGCCAAACCCTACCGGCGCAAATAATTGGCTTGCACATCGGCTTGTCGCTCGGGATAGCTGTCTGGATTAAGATGCCGACCCCTCCATGAAAGCCTTCGTCACAGGTGCTACCGGATTTCTAGGCTCCCACGTCGCCCGAGCTCTTGGCGACCAGGGCGCGGACTTGCGGCTGCTGGTGCGGCCTACGAGCAACCTGCGGAATCTGGAAGGGCTCAGGGCCGAGACCGCAACCGGCGATTTGCGCGACGGCGCATCCATTGAAAAGGCGATGTCGGGTTGCGACACCGTTTTTCATGTGGCGGCTGACTACCGGCTCTGGGTGCGGGATCCGGAGGAAATGTACCGGTCCAACGTCGAGGGGACGCGGGCGATTCTGGAAGCGGCGCGGAAGAACGGCGTGCGGCGTGTCGTGTACACCTCGAGCGTGGCGACTATCGGGTTCACGAGCAACGGGCATTCGGCTGGACATTCTGCGGGACATTCTGCCGTACATCTCGCCGATGAAGATTCGCCGGTTTCGCTGTCTAATATGATCGGCCACTACAAGCGGTCGAAGTTTATGGCGGAGCAGGTGGCGCTGGAGGCAGGGCGCAGCGGGATGCATGTCGTCACGGTGAATCCGACGACGCCGATTGGCGAGCAGGATGTGAAGCCGACGCCGACCGGGCGGATTGTTGTCGATTTCTTGAAGCGCAAGTTTCCTGCTTATGTGGAAACGGGATTGAACCTGGTGGATGTGAAAGAATGCGCGCTGGGGCATGTTGCGGCTCTCGAAAAAGGGAAGTCGGGCGAGCGGTATATTCTGGGCGGGGAAAATCTTACGCTGAAGCAGATTCTGGACAAGCTGGGCGAGATCACCGGGCTGCCGTCGCCGAAGATTAAGCTGCCCTATATCTTTGCCTTTGCCGCGGGTGTCGTGGACGAAGCGATTACGGGAGGCATTTTGCGCCGCGAGCCGCGCGCCACGGTCGACGCGGTGCGCATGGGCAAGAAAAAAATGTTTGCCAGCTCCGGCAAGGCCGAGCGGGAACTGGGCTGGAAGATTGTGCCGGTCGACGGGGCGTTGCGGCGGGCTGTCGAGTGGTTCCGGGGCAACGGATATGTCTAGAACGGATATGTCTAAAGTTGCCATAGTAGCCGCGCTGGAGAGGGAAGTGCATCCGCTCGTAAAAGGTTGGCGCGCCGGTGAACGCGAATACGACGGCAGACGTTTTCGATTCTTTGAGAAGGATGAGCTGGTTCTGGTTTGCGGCGGGATTGGGGCGCAGGCGGCGCGGCGGGCGGCCGAGGCGGTAATCGCCCTCTACGCGCCGAAAGTACTTTGTTCGGCGGGCTTCGCCGGGGCGCTTGATCCGCGGCTCAAAGTGGCGGATATAATACAGCCGCTCCGCGTGGTCGATGCGGGCGATTGCAGCAGCGTTACGCTCGGCCGAGGTGAAGGCGTGCTGGTTACTTTTGGATCGGTGGCGAGCCGGGAGCAGAAGGCGAAGCTGCGGGATTCGTTTTCGGCGCAGGCGGTCGACATGGAAGCGGCCGCGGTTGCGCGCGCGGCGGAAGTTCGAGGAGTACGATTCGCGGTGGTCAAAGTTATCTCTGACGAATTCGATTTCAATTTG
This sequence comes from uncultured Acidobacteriota bacterium, assembly GCA_963758005.1. Lineage (GTDB taxonomy): Bacteria > Acidobacteriota > Terriglobia > Terriglobales > Acidobacteriaceae > Sulfotelmatobacter. Next base: position 466,899 of record CAVWTR010000007.1, on the reverse strand, counting down.
CCGGCGATATTCCCAGCAACGCAGCGCTTTGTAGACGCGAACGGACAATTTCGGGAAGGGCGATTTGCCTGGTTTGCCGCGCTTCGCCCCTGGTTGTGGCCACAAATCGCGCGCCTGGCGCGGAACAGCGGTCGCGCTTCCCGCGCGTTGTGTGACTGGCTATCGGGAGACGGGCTGCGAAAGTTGGACGCGGCCTCAACTTCAACCTCGTCCTCAACTTCAAACTCTTCTGAAACTCCTACCCTGCAGGCGGCGAATCGCCCGGTCTATCACTCATGAAGGGGCATCCACTTTCAGTGCTCGCATTCTCATGGACGATCGCGATGATCACCGCGATCGCAATGCCGCTGTTGCTCGGCCAGAGTGTTTCGCCCACGATTTATGCCGAGAGCTTTCGCCAGGGGTCGACGCGAATCACGGAAGAAACCTTCGACGCCGCGCTCACCCCGGACAATGCGACGTACCGCGAGCGCATTAAAGATGCCCTGGGCAACGATCGTTACGAGCTGACGGTTACGCCGGAAGCGTTGGAAGGTTCGAACGAGATTACGTCCTGGCGGGTGAAGCTCCGGGACCTTCATCACAACATCTACAGCAACATTTTGCTGGCGAACCAGCAGCCTTCGGCGGACGCGAAGAACAATCTTTGGTGGCTGAACCCGAACCGGTTTAGTTCGGTTCCGATTCGCGCCAAGCGGATCGTGAAGGTCGACGGATTCTATGTGGTGATGCAGGTGAAGGATCTGCACTTTACGCCGCTGGATTCGCCCTATCTGGATTCGATGGCGGTGCACTTCGCATTCAGCAACGCGGACCCGCGCGCGATCCACTGAGGACAAGCCGGAACACGCGATTGAGCACGAGTCTGGCCGCAAATATTTCGTTGGCGGATTGGGTACGTACGGAAAGACGCGCCCTTCGAATCATCTATAATCAGCATCTATAAATTTGTAAATCAGTTCTGGAATTCCCCTAAACGCGATGCATGTCCTCCCCTTGCTGGTAGCGTTCGTCGGCGGCGAAATCGTCGACATGATCTCCAATACTGGCCCGTTGGCCAAGCTGGTAATGCTTGCGCTGCTGGCATTCAGCCTGGTCTCCTGGTCCATCATTCTGACCAAATGGAGCCTGCTGCGGCGGGCGCGGGCGCAGAGTGGACGATTCGTGCGCGCGTTTCGCAAGGCGCAGCGGTTGCAGGATATTGCGGCCGTGGCGGAACAATTCAAGCCCAGCCCGCTGGTCGGCGTATTTGAAGGCGGGTATGAAGAATACAAGCGGCAGGCCGCAACCTCGGGAACGCTGCGGAGTCTGGTGTCGATTCAGCGCGGAATGCAGATTGGCGCGTCCGAGGAAATCACGCGGCTGGAGCGCAACATGCCCTGGCTGGCGATTACCGCCGCGGTCACGCCGTTTATCGGGCTGTTTGGCACGGTCTGGGGCATCATTGATGCGTTTCAAGGGTTGGGCACGGCCGGAGCGGCGACGCTGCGGGCGGTTGCGCCCGGCATTTCAGAGGCTCTTATTACGACCGCTGCGGGACTGGCGGCGGCCATTCCGGCGGTGATTGCCTATAACCTGATTGGCGCTTCGATTCGCGAATTGGCGGCGCGCAGCGACGATTTCGCTCTCGAAGTTCTCAATGCGGTCGACCAAAGCCAGGCGCAAGTGACCCAGACCGCTGAGGTGAGGCGCTAATGGCCTTCACTGCTTCCAACGGACGCACGCAGACTGCGATGGCCGACATCAACATCACTCCGCTGGTGGATGTGGTGCTGGTGCTGCTGATTATTTTTATGGTGACCGCACCGGTGCTGCAGTCGGGAATCGACGTCAGCGTGCCGAAGACGAAGACGGTGCGGGAGATCACGCAGGAACGCCTCGTGATCACCATCAACAAAGATCAACGCGTCTTTTTGGGCAATGACGCCATCAACATAAATGAGATTGCTACGAAGCTGCATCAGAAGATTCGCGATCCGCGCAACCAGTTCATCTTTGTGCGCGCCGACGAAAACGTTCCTTTTGGCGCTTTTGCCACGGTGATGGACGCGGTGAAGCAGGCGGGGATCAACAACGTCAGCATCGTGACCCAACCTCTCGAACAAAATGGCAGCAAACGCTGAGATTTATTTCGAACACGACCGCTGGGGCCGCGCGCTGGCGTGGTCGGCGGGCCTGCACGTGGGAATCGTTGCATTTCTGCTGATCTTTTCCGCGATTCTCTCCGGACGAAGCGGCGGCACCTGGGGCGCGGGCGGAGGCGGCGAGGCCATTGGCGCCACGCTGGTGAGCTCGGTTCCGCTGCCCGCAAATCCCACGCAGACGGAGAATGTCCTGGCCAATGAGTCGAAGGGGCTCACGCAATCGCAACCCAAGATCGAAGAGAAATCTCCCGACGCGATTGAGATTCAGGGCAAGAACGCAAAAATAAAACCGCAGAAGAAGCAAGAGACAGCATCGAAGGAAAAGCCGCAACCCGCGCCGCAAGAGGAGAATAATCAAGTCGCATTCGGCGAAGGAGGCCCGGTCAGCGGCCCCTACGGGACGTTCAGCGCAGCCGGCGCCAAAGGTGGGTTTGGGGTCACCGGAGGCGGGGGGGATTTTGGCACAAGATACGGGTGGTATGTGCAGGTGATTCAGAAGAAGGTAGCGGAGAACTGGCTGAGGTACGAGGTCGACCCGCGAATCACGACTGCGCAGCGGGTCTATATCACGTTTGACGTAATGCGTGACGGCCATCCCGCGAACATTCAGATTGAGCAGGGAAGCGGCGTGCCTTCGCTGGATATTTCCGCGGTGCGCGCGCTGCAGCGGATTGATACCTTCGGTCCGCTGCCGCCGGATTATTCCGGCGGAAAGATTTCAGTGGAGTACTGGTTCGATTACAAGAGATGATCTCGAAGAATTGAAAGACGCCAACCACGAAGGACACGAAGGATCACGAAGGACTTCGTTTTGAAATAGTTTTCCTTCGTGCACCTTCGTGTCCTTCGTGGTTGAAGATTTCCAGACTGACCGGCTCCCGAAGGGACGAAGCCTTGCAAAGCAATTCATATCGTGAGACGATATTGTCGTACGGAGTATGTTTCTCCGCAAGTTTCGCTGCATATTTTTTCCCCAAGCGGATGGACGAAAGCGCTAGACCAAATTGCCGGCGAGGGCCTCGCGGTTTCTGCGGGCTGGTTATCATCGCCGCTTGCTGCCTGCTGTCTGCTTCCGTTTTCGCTCAGGATTGGGTCAAGACCGGTACCAGCCTCGGCGTTGAGAAAGTGCGGCTGGCCGTTCCTGACTTCAAGCCTTCCACCAACGATCCTCAGAATAGCGACCCCCAGAGCGCCGCGCTGCTCAAGACTTTCAACGACACGTTGTGGAACGACCTCGACGTTTCCGGTGTAGTCGAGCTAGTCACGAAGAGTTTTTATCCGTTGCAGGTTCCGGGGCAGCCGCCGGAAGTCAATTTTCTGGCGTGGAGCGCGCCTCCTCCCAACGCAGGCATGCTGGCCTTCGGGAACATGGGCGTAGCGGCGGGAAAACTGACCGTGCAAGGCTGGCTGTACGATGTGAAGAACACGCAATCGCCACAGGTTTTGGGCAAGCAATATGGCGATACGGCCAGCGACGCGGCAGCCCGGTTAATGGCCCACAAGTTCGCCGACGAAATCATCTTCCGCTTGGGTGGGGGCATCACCGGCATTGCGGAAACGCAAATTTATTTTGTCAGCGACCGCACCGGGCATAAAGAAATCTGGGCCATGGATTACGATGGCTCGAACCAGCACCAGATCACTCATCTTGGTACGATTTCGCTGGCGCCGCGGATATCGCCCGACGGCTCCCGCCTGGCCTTCAGCAGTTTGACCAAGAGCGGATGGGACATCATGATGTATTCCCTCGACCTGAACCGGGCGGTGAGTTTCCCTCATCTGGGTGGAACGAATTTGTCCCCAGCGTGGTCGGCGGACGGGCTGAAGCTGGCGTTTTCATCCTCGCGCTCGGGCGTGCCAGAAATTTATGTTTCCGATGTGTCTGGCGGGAATCTAAACCGTTTGACCACGGCCAAGGGACCAGACGTTTCCCCGGTGTGGAACCGGAAAACGAATGCGCAGATCGCCTTTGTCAGCGGGCGCACGGGGTTGCCGCAGGTTTATACCATGGAAGCGGACGGCACCAACCTGCAGCGCCTCACTGATCAGGGTTATGCGGTTTCGCCGAACTGGGCGCCCAACGGGCAGTTTCTGACGTTTGCCTGGGAGCGAAAATATGGTCCCGGTGATCCGGGCGCGTTGGATATTTATTTGATGGACATCGCCAGCAAGCGGTTCGTGCAGCTCACCCATGATGGTGGGCGGAATGATTCGCCGTCGTGGTCGCCGGATGGAAGGCATATTGTGTTTCAATCCAGCCGTTCCGGGAAGGAAGAAATCTGGACAATGCTGGCCGACGGTACTAAAGTTCAACAACTGACTTTTACGGGCCACAACACTCAACCCAACTGGAGTTGGAAATAGTAAATAACGCTTCGTCTGACCCCTAGGCAAGCCTTCGGGGTCGCAGGAGGAATAAAGTGAAGCAACAAAGCAAGAAGTGGTTTCTGCTCATCGCCGTACTCGGTGTTCTACTGATCCTGGGCGCCTGCAAAAAGAAAGCAGCTCCGCCTCCGCCTCCACCCCCGCCGCCACCACCGGCCCCAACCGCTTCCATTTCCGTGAATCCCAACAGCATTCAGGCGGGACAATCGGCCTCTTTGACCTGGCAGACCAGCAATGCGACCGACGTGTCGATCGACGGCATCGGCGCGGTGCAGCCGAACGGGTCGCAAGCTGTGACCCCGTCGGCTTCCACGACTTATCATTTAATCGCCAAGGGAGCCGGCGGCTCGCAGGAAGCGACCGCGCGCCTCACCGTAACGCAACCGCCGCCACCACCGCCGCCGCCGGCTCCGTCGGTGTCGGACGCAGACCTGTTCAGCCAGTACATCAAGGATGTCTACTTCGACTACGACAAGTCTGATGTTCGTGGCGACCAGCAGAGTTCGGTGCAGGCCGACGTGGCGTTCCTCAATCAGCATCCCAATATCAGCTTCACGATTGAAGGACACTGCGACGAACGCGGCTCAACCGACTACAACCTGGCCTTGGGCGACAAGCGTGCAAATGCCGTCAAAGATGCGTTGATCTCGGGCGGCATCAGCGCCAGCCGGATCAAGACGATTAGCTACGGTAAGGAAAAACCTTTCTGCACAGAGAGCAATGAAGCTTGCTGGCAGCAGAACCGCCGTGGCCATCTCGTCTATCAGAAGTAGACTTAAGGATTGACTGGGGGACGCCATCGTCGATTGTTGGCGTCCCCCGGGTCATCTTGTACGGAAATGCGCATTCGTGTGTGCCCGAAAGCGTAGTGCGGATTGAGTGGCGGCATCCCCGTTGTGTAGTCCGGTTCCCGGGCCGCCCTTTCCCTGCGGATTCCTCCCAGCCTGTGGGACAATCAAAGCATCTAAAGAACACTGGCAGAAGACTGTAGTGTCAGACTGTCATGTCTAGGAAAATCCTTATGAAACCACATCGTATTTCTGTGTTGATCGCGATCGTATTGGTGCTCGGGCTCGGGGCTCCAGTTTCCGGCGCAAACAAAGACATGGTGCAACTGCAGACCCAGGTACAGCAACTGCAGGAGCAAATGACGGCCATGCAGCGCAGCTTTGACGAGCGCATGGGCGTCATGAAGAATCTGGTCGAGACCGACACTGACGCGGTGAATAAGGCTGTGTCGGCGCTCAACGGTCTGCAAGGCACACTCGCCAAGCAGCAGGGCGACGCGGGGTCGAAGACCGATCAGCTTTCCGGGCAGATGCAATCGCTCAACGACACTTTGGATGAATTGAAGGTGCGCCTCGCCAAGGTCAGCAAGCAGCTGGAGGATATGCAGGCGACCCAGCAGAGTCTGGGTGCGCAACAGGCGCAACAGCAGGCGCAGCAGCAGGCCATGGCGCAGGCTCCGCCTCCGGACGTGCTCTATAACAATGGCTTGCGCGATTACAACGGCGGCAAGAACGACCTCGCCCTGCAGGAATTTTCCGACTATATCAAGTTCTATCCCAATACCGATCTGGCGGGGAACTCCTATTTCTATCTTGGGGAAATTCAGTTTCGCCAGGGCAACTACGAGCCAGCGGCGCAGAGCTACGACCAGGTATTGCAAAATTTCCCCACTGGCAGCAAGGCTGCTTCGGCAGAGCTGAAGAAGGGATTCGCTTTGATTGAGCTTGGGAAACAGGATGACGGTGTCGCGGAATTGCGACATGTAATCCAGCGTTATCCGCACGCTCCGGAAGCTCTGCAGGCCCGGGAGCGGCTGCGGAAGCTGGGAGTTTCAACCACGGGGAAATAATTCTGGAGATTAAGACCGCTGGTGACGTTGCCGCTTGGGAGTGTGATGCTTCCCGGCTTTGTGGGCTTTGTGGCGCGTGACCCGCTTGTCACGGTGGTAGTGGGTTTTCTTCACCAAGGTAAGCGTGGCCCGCGGCGTTGACGCCAGGACGAATGTAGATGACGCGACGATTAGCATCAGAACCGCAAGACAGCGCTTCATATACCTCATCTCCGAACCACTCCTCCATACTTTAACCCATTTTCGGTGGAGCAAATCAAGCGCTAAACTGAGTTCTCACCAATTATCGTTCGAGGTGGAATCACGAGGTGAAATCATGCCACATAACACGCGCGATCAAGATACGGCGAAGGGCGCCACGGAAGCTGAGGATCACGAGAATTCGGGGAACGTGGGAATGCAGGAGCAGCTTGGGCATCGCGATCAGGACCCTATGCTGAAGGATGCGGACTCTGATTTTCCTGAACCTGGTCAGAGTCCCGAGCACACCGGCGAACCGGAAAAGAAGAAGACCGCCTGAGGCAAGCCCAACAACCGTCAACAGCCCTAATAAATCCTTGCCATTCCGAACCGGCGCGAAGCGGCGATGAGAGCCTGCCCTGAGCTTGCCGAAGGGAACCTGCTGTTCTGCCGTCGGCCAGGGCTTAGCGCAATTCTTCCATCACCGCGTCGAGCACTTCTTTGCCCGGGCGCGTCATCGAATCGGGCAGCGTGGCCAACGGCTGATCGACCACGTTCAGCATGTCGAGGAAATTGGGCGCCTCGGGATTGACGTAGAAGATGCCGGTCAGGACTTCACCCTTGGCGTGAGCCTCTGCCAGTCGGGTCATGGCTTGAATCTTGTTGGTCGGATCGTAGTCTTCTTCCAGTTTGCGCAGATGCAGGCGGGAGCCGTCGTGCATGGTCACTTCGACCGTCGTGCCAGGATCGTATTCCACGTCGATCTCCTCGAAGTGGGGGACGAAGCTGACGTCCTGCAAAGTTTCTTCATGCTCCTTCACGTATTTGTAGGACTTGGTCGAGCCCTCGTGATCGTTGAAGGTGACGCAGGGTGAAACCACGTCGAGCATCACGGTGCCTTTGTGGGCGATGGCCGCCTTGAGCATCGCGCTTAACTGCCGCTTGTCACCGGAGAATGAACGACCGACGAGAGTTGCGCCCAGTTGAATCGCAAGCGCGCAGGTGTCGATGGGTGGAAGATCGTTCAACACGCCGGATTTCAACTTGGAACCCAGGTCGGCGGTGGCCGAGAACTGTCCCTTGGTGAGGCCGTAGACGCCGTTGTCTTCGATGATGTAGATGATCGGCAGATTGCGGCGCATCAGGTGGATGAACTGTCCGATGCCGATAGAAGCGGTGTCGCCGTCGCCGCTGACGCCGATGCAGATCAGGCGGCGGTTGGCGAGCAGAGCCCCGGTGGCGACCGAAGGCATGCGCCCGTGCACCGCATTGAAGCTGTGCGACCGGTTCATGAAGTAGGCCGGAGTCTTCGACGAGCAACCGATGCCACTGGGCTTGATGAGGAATTCCGGTTGCACGCCCATCTCATACATGGATTCAACGATGCGCTCGGAGATCGCGTTGTGGCCGCAGCCCGCGCACAGCGTGGTCTTGCCGCCTTTGTAATCCATGACGGTGAGGCCGATGCGGTTAGTCTTGGGTGCTGGCGCTGCGGCTCCGGGTTCGACGGTTGTGGTGCCCATTGCTTGCTCCTCAGGGGCTAAAGCCCCTTGTCTTTTCGCCTACACGCGGCCCTAAAGGGCCGCTCTTCCACGGTTTATTTGCCTTCCATGCTGGTCAGTTCGTCGGTAATGGACCGCGCGTCGAGCGGCAGTCCAGTGATGTGCGCGATGCTGCGTAATCGCGTCGTGAGTTCGGGCTTGAGGTCGAGTTTGAGCAGGGTAAGCATTTGCGCGTCGCGATTTTGTTCGACCAGATAAATTCGGTCGTGCTGCTCGACAAACTCGTGCACCTCGCGGGTAAAGGGATACGCCCGCAGCCGCAAATAGTCAGTCTCAAGGGCATATTCCTCGCGCATCTGATCGCGGCTCTCGGTGATGCCCCAGTGCGATGTGCCGTACCCGATGATCCCGATTTTGGCGTCTTTGCCTTTCGTAATTTCAGGGCGTGGAACGAAAGAGCGCGCAGTTTCGAACTTCCGGTTCAAACGCTCCATATTGTTTTCGAAATCGTCGGCGCGCTCGCTGTATTGCGCTTTCTCGTTGTGGCCGCTGCCGCGCGCGAAATAAGCCGCGGCGGGATGCACCGTTCCGGGTAAAGTCCGGTAGCCGATGCCATCTCCGTCAACATCTTTGTAGCGCGCAAATCCGCCGAGGCGTTCGAGATCTTCCTTGCTCAAAACCTTGCCGCGATTGATCGGAGTCGTCGGATATTCGAAGGGATCGGACATCCAGTTATTCATCCCGAGATCGAGATCGGACATAACGAACACCAGCGTCTGAAACTGTTCCGCCAGATTGAAAGCCTCGGGCGCCATGGTGAAGCACTCGGTTACGGAGCAGGGAAACAGCATGATGTTTTTGGTGTCGCCATGCGAAAGAAACGCAGTCGAAAGAATGTCTCCCTGGGAAGTGCGCGTCGGCAGGCCGGTGGACGGCCCCACGCGCTGGATGTCCCAGATCACGCCTGGAACCTCGACGTAGTAAGCAAGTCCAGCGAACTCCGCCATCAGCGAGATTCCAGGTCCCGCGGTGGCGGTCATACTGCGTGCTCCCGCCCAGCCTGCGCCAATGACCATGCCGATTGCCGCTAGTTCGTCCTCGGCCTGCACAATGGCGAAGGTGGCTTTGCCGTCGGGACCGATGCGGTATTCCTTCATATAGTCGATCATGGTTTCGACCAGCGAAGACGACGGCGTGATCGGATACCAGGTCACCACGGTGCATCCGGCGAACATGCAGCCGAGAGCCGCAGCGGAGTTGCCGTCGATGATGATCTTGCCGGCGGTCGCGTTCATGCGCTCGATGTAGAAGGCGCCGCGCTTTTGCAGATTGCCCTTGGCGTAGTCGAATCCTGCCTGCGCCGCCGCCAGATTCAGATTGGCCGCCTTTACCTTCTTGGCGAACTGCTTGCGGATGGCTTTCTCGACCTCGCCCATCTCGATTTCGAGCAGTTGAGCGACCACGCCAACGTAGACCATGTTCTTGACGAGCTTGCGCAGCTTGGCTTCTGGACACACGGCGGCCACGATCTTGTCATAGGGAACTGAATAGAAAACGACGTCGTCGCGCAACTTATCGAGCTTCAAGGGTTCGTCGTAGAGCACGGACGCGCCCGGAGCCAGCGACATGGTATCTTCCACAGCCGTCTCGGAATTCATGGCCACGAGGAAATCAATTTCCTTCTTGCGACCGATGTAACCATTCTTGTTGGCGCGAATTGTGTACCAGGTCGGCAGACCGGCGATGTTCGAGGGGAACATGTTCTTGCCGGAAACCGGTACGCCCATCTGGAAAATGCTGCGCAGGAGCACCGTGTTTGAACTCTGCGAGCCCGAACCATTGACCGTCGCGACCTGAATGCTCATGTCGTTGACGATGCGCTTATGCCCCACGCCTCCCGCAGATTCTCGGGGCGTGATATCCGTCGTGGCCATCCCAATACCTTCCTTCGGTGAGCGGACTGAACGCAGTTGCCCGTGACTCAAGGGTCACGGAAAACCAAACACTACATTATACGGCGGCTGGCGTGCGGCGTCCCGGCAAATCGCCCGACTGGAGCCGGGGGAACCTCTTTTGGAAACGGGGAATTCGATCGTTTAGAAAACGGTGTGTCATCAAACGGCTCGTCATCCCGAGCAACGCGAGGGACCTCGGTTCTTGCTGGTGGTTGGCAGCAGAGCACGCGCGAACAAACACCTAGGTCCCTCGCGCCGCGAGGGATGACAAGCTTGGAACTTAAGATGACGAGTTGGGATAAGAGCGGGGACCGCGGACTCAGGATTCTGTCGTGTAAAACTGAGCGATGTTGCGGAACTTGTTATATCGTGACACGAGCAATTCAGAGAGCGGAAGTTTCTTCAACTCCGCGTAATGTTTCTGCAAGCTGGCGTCGAGCAGATGGGCTGCAGCTTCGTGGTCGCGATGGGCTCCGCCTTCGGGCTCGGGCACCACATCGTCGATACACCCCAGTTCGCTGAGGTCAGTCGCGGTGATGCGCATGGCTTCGGCCGCCAGTTCCTTTTTTGTGGCGTCACGCCACATAATAGCGGCGCAACCTTCCGGCGAGATCACAGAGTAAATCGAGTTCTCCATCATCAACACGCGGTCGGCTACGGCGATCGCCAAGGCTCCGCCGCTGCCGCCCACGCCAATCACGGTCGCAATAATCGGCACTTCCAACCGCGCCATTTCGCGAAGATTGTACGCGATGGCTTCGGCCTGCCCGCGCTCCTCGGCATGGATTCCGGGGTAAGCCCCGTCGGTGTCGACCAGGGTAAAGATCGGGCGTCGAAACTTTTCGGCGAGCTGCATGATGCGGATTGCCTTGCGATAGCCCTCAGGATGCGGCGTTCCAAAGTTGCGGTGCACCCGCTGCTTCATGTCGCGGCCCTTCTGGGTCGCGACGATCAGCACTTCGTCGCCGTGAAACCGCGCCATCCCGCAGATGATGGCGGCGTCGTCGCCGAAGCTACGATCGCCGTGAATTTCACTGAAGTCGGTGAAGATGCGCTCAATGTAGTCGAGTGACTGCGGGCGCTGCGCATGCCGCGCCAACTCGGTCTTCTGCCAGGCAGTGGAGGGCATGCTCATCTCTCGTCTCAGCGTTTCGATGCGGTCCTGCAGTTCCGCGATTCGTTGCAGCGTGGCCTCATCGGCGCCGGGAGATTCCAATTCGGCAACTTGGCGCTCAATCTGTTCCAACTCTTGCTGCGCTTTTTCGGTAGCGGCCATGTTTTGAATTAGGCGATCATCCATCATTCGACGATCAATCCTGCGCGATCATCCTACGACGATCGATCAGGCTATGATGCGGACGCTGCCCCGCCCGCACAACTGTTCTACGCGGGCAATAAAGTTACGGTCCGGAATGACATTATAGCCTTCCGCTTCCATCACCACCATGAAATCCCCCTGGCGTTCTACGTCGAATAGGACCTTGGCCTCGCCTTTCCGTTCCAGGAAGAGTAAGTGCAGATCGTCAACGGTCGCTTCCAGGGAGGTTTCGAGAGGTACGCGAATGCGGATCGCGCGCGGGAGCGGAACTTTGGCTTCTTCGAGCGGCTGAATTTCCGCCGCAGTAATCTTAGGATTTGCGCCTTCTTCGATGCGCACGCCGGCCTTCACCAGCACGGGAACTTCGAGTTTTACTTTGTCGCCGATGCGCTTGTAGGCCTCGGGGAAAACGATCATGTCGATCGATCCCGACATATCTTCAAGCGTGGCCTGAGCGTAGAAATCGCCGCGCTTCGATTTGAGCACGCGGACATTGCCGATAATGCCGGCAGTTGCGATGGTTTCGTCCTTGCCAGTCGATCGGGTCATGGCAGCGATTTCTTCGATGCTGCGCGCTTGCAGGTCGATGAGTTTGTCTTTGTACTTTTGCAGCGGATGGCCGCTGATGAAGAAGCCGAGGATTTCCTTTTCGGCGGTGAGGCGGGTGTGCTCATCCCAATCGGGAACGTTGGGCAACTTGTCGTTGTGCGACTCGGCATCTTCCTGCTGGAAGACGCCAAACAGGCCGTGCTGGCCCGATTCCGCGTCACGCTGTGCTTTCTGCGCCTGCTCCATCGCCTTGTCGAGCACCGCCATGAGTTGCGCGCGGCGGCCCATGGAATCCATGGCGCCACTCTTGATTAAAGATTCCAGCACGCGCTTGTTGAGCAGCCGCAGATCGACGTTCTCGCAGAATTCGAAAATGGATTTGAAGCGTCCGAGCTTCTTGCGCGCGGCCACGATCGATTCAATCGCATTTCCGCCGACGTTTTTCACCGCGGCCAGGCCGAAGCGAATCGATTCGCCGTGCGGGGTGAAGTTGGCGTCGGACACGTTGATGTCGGGAGCTTCCACGGCAATGCCCATCTCGCGGCATTCGTTGATGTACTTGACCACGTCGTCAGTTGAGCCCGTGACCGAAGTCAGCAATGCGGCCATGAACTCGACGGGATAATGCGTTTTCAGATAGGCCGTGTGATACGCGAGCAGCGCATAAGCGGCGGAGTGGGACTTGTTGAAGCCGTATCCCGCGAACTGCGCCATGAGGTCGAAAATCTTCTCAATTTTCTTCGCCGGAAACTTTCGCTGCGCAGCGCCGTCGACGAAACGCTCGCGCTGCTGCGCCATTTCCTCGGCTTTCTTCTTGCCCATGGCGCGGCGAAGCAAATCCGCTTCACCCAGCGAGTAGCCGGCCAGGCGATTGGCGATCTGCATCACCTGCTCCTGGTAGACGATCACGCCCAGCGTCTCCTGGAGGATTTCCTGCAGTTCCGGCAACTCGTATTCGACTTTCTTGCGGCCGTGCTTGCGGTCGATGAAATCGTCGATCATGCCGCCCTGTATCGGTCCAGGCCGGTAGAGCGCGTTCAAAGCGGTGAGATCTTCAATGGAATTGGGCTGATACTTGCGCAGCACATCGCGCATCCCGTGCGATTCAAACTGGAAAACGCCAGAGGTCAGTCCTTTATAGAAGACCTTTTCGTAGGTTGCGTGATCTTCCAGCGGAATCTGTTCGAGCGTGATCTTGGTGCCTCGCGTTTGTTCGATCAGTTTCAGGGCGTCGGTCAGAATCGTGAGCGTGGTGAGCCCGAGGAAGTCCATCTTCAGCAGGCCCAACTTGTCGATCGCGACCATGTCGAAGGCGGTCACGATTTCGTCGTTCTTGGTGCGATGCAGCGGAACCAGGTCGGTGAGCGGCCGGGGGGAAATCACAACTCCCGCAGCGTGGACACCGGAATTGCGGACCATCCCTTCCAGTTTTCGCGCGGTTTCAAACAACTCGCGAATCTGCCCATCTTTCTCGATGGCTTCGCGCAGCTGCGCCGAATCGGCGATGGCCTGTTCCAGTGTAATGTTGAGCTGAGTCGGGACCATCTTGGCGATGCGGTCGACGTCGGCGTAGGGGATGTCCATGGCGCGGCCCACGTCTTTGATGGCGGCCTTTGCGGCCATAGTCCCGAAAGTGATGATCTGGGCGACATTATCGCGGCCGTATTTTTGCGTGACGTACTGGATGACTTCGCCGCGGCGGTTCATGCAGAAATCGATGTCGATGTCGGGCATGGACACGCGCTCAGGATTGAGGAAACGCTCAAACAGCAATTCATGCTGCAGTGGGTCAATGTCGGTGATGGCGAGCGCGTAGGAAACGAGTGAGCCGGCTGCTGACCCGCGGCCGGGACCCACCGGGATATCATGCTCGCGGGCATAGCGGATGAAGTCCCAGACGATCATGAAATATCCGGGAAACTGCATCTGCTGGATGATGCCGAGTTCGCGCTCTAGCCGCTGCTCGTAGTCGGTGATGGAGTGCTTCAGCTTTCCTTGTTCATGCAGCGGGCGCAGCGTTTCGAGGCGGCGGGCGAAGCCTTCGCGGGCTACGTGGACGAAGTAGCTGTCAATCGTGTAGCCCGGTGGAACCTCGAACTGCGGGAACGGATTCGCAATCTTCTCCAGACGCAAACTGCAGCGCTCGGCAATGTCCAAAGTGCGCGTGAGCACCTGGGGCGAATCTTTGAACACGCGAGCCATCTCGTCATGGTTCTTGACGAAGAACTGGTTGCCGTCGAACTTCATGCGGCCGGTGTCGTGAATCGATTTGCCGGTTTGAATGCACAGCATCACATCCTGAGCGTGGGCGTCGTCCTCGCAGAGGTAGTGGCTGTCGTTAGTGGCGACGAGCGGCAGGCCCAGATCTTTTTCGAGCTGGAACAGGCCGGGATGGATGCGGTGCTCCATCTCGAGCCCTTGATCCTGAATCTCAAGATAGAACTTGTCCTTACCGAAAATGTCGGAGAATGTTCCGGCGGCCGCGCGAGCAGCGTCGTAATTGCCCTCGGTCAGGCGCTCGGCGACTTCACCTTTCAGGCATCCGGAGAGCCCGATCAGCCCGCGGGAATGCTCCGCCAGAAACTTCTTGCTCACGCGCGGCTTGTAGTAAAAGCCATGCAGCGAAGCCTCAGACGTGATCTTGACCAGGTTGCGGTAGCCTTCTTCGTTCTCGGCGAGCACCAGCAGGTGGTTGTAGGTATCGCCTTCGGGCGCTGCGCGGTGGTCATCCTTCTTGCAGATGTAGAGCTCGCAGCCGACGATCGGCTTTACGCCCGCATGCTTCGCCGCGTTGACAAAATGGACCGCGCCAAAAATGTTGCCGTGGTCGGTCATGGCCACGGCGGGCATCCCCAGCTCTTGCACGCGCTGGCAAAGTTTTTCGACATCACAAGCGCCGTCGAGCAGGGAGTAGTCCGTGTGCAGGTGCAGGTGGACGAATTGAGACATGGGTTCGGTAGGCTTAGTCTACCGCAACCGGGACAGAGGAAAACTGTTCGTTTCTGTGCGTATCAGGGAGGGCTAGGTCGGTCTTTATATCAATTGTTTAGTTAGCAGGCCGGGGTGCGTTCTCTCCGCTTCCAATCGCGCGAATTCCTCGGCTTCTGATTCGCTGCTCCCCTCCCACAGAATCTCAAAATCCCCTTCCCGGGATCCGCCGTTTTGGAGGACCCTGGCGATTTGGAATCTGCCATCCGGAGTTTTGTTCTTGCAGAGATTAAGAGGAACGCCCCCAGCCGAGAGATTCACGGGATAAAGGGGGGCGGAACTGAGCTTAGCCATCTCCAAATCATATCACGGCAGCCGGAGTATACTTCCCGCATGTATGGCTTCTCGGTGATGACATTTCTCGCATCGTTAGCGGGCAGCGGAGCCACCTCATGGCTGGTTGTTAAGGGACTGAGCGGTCACCTTGCTGATCGTTGGTTGGCCCAGTACAAGAGCGGCCTTGATAAAGAATTGGAAGGCTATAGGGACCTGCTCGAGCAGAAGCGAAAGCGAATAGAGGCGGAACTCGGGCACCAGCAACCGCCGGGCCTGCGCAATCAGTTCCGCGACTTCGAACGGCTTCACCAGGTGAGGGATGTTGTTGGCCTGCAGAAACGCGCTCGTCGCTGAGTTCCGCTCCGTTGGAGAACGTGAACAGGACGGACCTTCCATAACCGTTCGTTTCTGTTTCGTCTGTTAGATCCTCCGAAACGGGTAGCATGGTAGTTCCCGTTGGGACTGGCAATACTACCAGTGTGCCCTGGAAACTCGCCGGTCCTATTATTGAGTGTGACCCACGCCCACTCCGCGACCGGGCGAACCATCTCGCGCTACCAGATCCTCGAGGAACTGGGAAGCGGAGGCATGGGTGTTGTCTACAAGGCTCAGGACAATGAACTGGGCCGGTTCGTCGCGTTGAAGTTTCTGCCGGAACACGCAGCGCAAGATCCAGCTGCCCTGGAACGTTTCCGCCGCGAAGCGCGAGGCGCATCCGCGCTCAACCACCCCAACATTTGCACCATCTATGAAATTGGAAGCCACGAGGGCCAGGCGTTTATCGCGATGGAATACCTGGATGGCGTGACGCTGAAATACCTGATCGGGGCGGGCACGCTGGATACTGAGCGGATTGTCGCTATTGCAATCGAGGTTGCCGACGCGCTCGATGCGGCTCACACTGAAGGGATCATCCATCGCGACATCAAACCTGCCAACATTTTCTTTACCAAGCGGGGGCACACGAAGATCCTTGATTTTGGCCTTGCGAAAAACGTCGGGCCGGAGAGCATCGCAAGCCACATCGCGGCACAGGCCACGCAATCGCTCACTTATATTGCCGAAGAACATCTCACCAGCCCGGGGACAGCCCTGGGAACTGTGGGTTACATGTCCCCCGAACAAGTACGGGCCAAGAAACTGGATGGGCGGACCGATCTGTTCTCGTTCGGCGTCGTTCTCTATGAAATGGCCACGGGTCGGTTGCCGTTTCAAGGAGCCAGTTCTGGCCTGATCCTGGAAGCCATTCTGAATCGCAATCCGGTCGCTCCCTCGCGAGTCAACCCGGATATTCCCCCGGGCCTGCAGGAAGTGATCCATCGAGCCCTGGAGAAGGACAGCAACCTGCGTTATCAGCATGCGGCGGACCTGCGGGCGGACCTGCAGCGCCTCAAGCGGGATACCGACTCGGGCCGGAGTGCTGCGGAACAAGATACAGAGCCGATTCCAGCGCAGACCGCCAGTCCGGAAACCTCGACCGGCAGAGGAAGGGCGCGGACTTCCTCGGTGCACACCGGCTCGGTGCACACCGGCTCGGCGCACACCGGCTCGGTGCAAACCGGCGGCCTGCGTCCACCGCGAGTCTCCAAGATCATTGACTCGCTTGCCGTTTTGCCTTTCGAAAATGCCAGTGGCGACCGGGAGCACGAATATCTGAGTGACGGCATTACGGCGAGTCTGATCAATATCCTGGCCACCATCCCGAAACTGCGAGTGATGGCGCAGAGCACAGTATTTCGATATAAGGGCCGAGAAATAGATCCTCTGGCCATTGGCCGCGAACTCAATGTGCGCGCAGTGCTCACTGGGAAAATGATGGAAAGCGGGGGCTCTTTACGCATTGGCACCGAATTAGTGGATGTAGCCACCGGCTGCCAGTTATGGGGAGCGCAATACGATCGCAAGCCGGGCGACATTTTTGCCGTGCAAGACGAAATCTCCCACGAGATCTCAGAAAAATTACGCTTGCAGTTGACCCGGGCAGAAAAGAAACGCCTCACCAGACGCCACACCGTGAATGCCGAAGCGTATCGGCTTTACCTGAAAGGCCGTCATCACTGGAACCGGTGGACCGAGGAAGGATTCGGCAAGGCGATCGAATATTTTCAGCAGGCAATCGATATCGATCCGAGCTACGCCCTGGCGTACACCGGTTTGGCCGATTCCTACATTCTGCTGGGGTGGAATAGCTATTTGCCGCCCAAGCAAGTGTTCCCTAAGGGTAAAGCCGCGGCCATAACTGCCCTGCGGCTCGACCCTGATCTCGCCGAAGCGCACACCTCTCTTGCGGCCCTCTTGTGGCTGCACGATTGGCAGTGGGACCAGGCTGAAGCGGAATTTAAGCGCAGCCTCGAATTGAGTCCCACCTACCCAACTGCCAATCACTGGTACGCTGAGTTCCTGATGACCATGGGGCGCTACGAAGAAGCTGCGGACAGGATGAAGAACAGCCAGGAGATCGACCCGTTGTCGCTGATTATCAACGTCGCGGTCGGATGGGCGCTCTATCATCGCCGCAGATATGACGAAGCCATCGAACAACTCCGTCGAACTGTGGAATTGGATCCAAACTACCCTGTCACCTACTGGATTCTCGGCCTCTTGCTCAGGAAAATGACTTCTTACGACCCGGCCATTGTTGAGGGTGAGAGTGCAGTCAAGCTGTCCGGCGGCAGCCCGCTGATGCGGGCGGCACTTGCGCATACGTTCGGCATGGCAGGCCGGACAAAAGAAGCATCTCAGATTCTTGACGATCTAACTGAACTGGCAAAGAAGAAATATGTTGCACCTCATTTCTTCGCCGGAATTTATCTCGGACTTGGAAAGAACGACCGCGCGGTCGAACGCTTACAGCAATCTTACGAAGAGCATTCCCACTGGCTCATCTATCTTCATATCGATCCGAGCCTGGACGGATTGCGGAATGAACCGGGGTTCCAGGACCTCTTGGGGCGTGTCGGACTTCCCGTATTGACGGCCAAAATCTGCGCTTGAAGGTGCCTGTCACTTGGGTGTATTCGCGATGCTAGGCCAACCATCCGATTGGCCGTCCGCGTCATCGCGTCCTAACTCTGCCTTTGTTGACTCGTAGCAATAAGATTTCGTGCAGTCGGCGGAAACTATCTGATATCACGGCGCATGTTCGCGGCAAACTGGCCGAACAATTCAACGGATGCCCGACGAATCTGCTCAAGGATCAACTTCCAGTGATTCGACGCAAAGCACTATTCGCTGGGCTGCTCCTCTCAGTTTGTGGCTGGGCACAGACGTGGGCACAGACGTATGAGCCCAAACCACAGCCCCACAACCCTGCGCCCCGGTCGGAGGCCTCCGATGCCGATTCCTGGCAATACTCACTCGTTCTAGACGGCTATCTACCGGCCAGCGGAGAAGCCTACCCAGCACCCACTTTCACTGCAGACCACAAGTGGTTGCACTTAGAAGCCCGCTATAACTATGAGAACGTGCGTACCGGGTCGCTCTGGGCAGGCTACAACTTCGCATGGGGCGAGAAGTGGCAGTTCGAGGTCACACCTATGATTGGCGGAGTCTTTGGTCGCACCAACGGCATCGCCCCAGGATGCGAGGTTTCGCTTACGTGGAAGAAGCTGAATTTCTCTCTCGACAATGAGTATGTCTTCGGCGTCACACAAAGATCCGGCAACTTCTATTACAGTTGGCCCCAAGTCACCTACCAGCCGCTGAACTGGTTGCGAGTGGGAGCCGTCGCGCAACACACCAAGTACTACCAAATGGAAACTGCTATCGAGCGCGGTTTTCTCGTCGGCTTCGACTACAAGCGGTACCAGTTCACTACCTACGTGCTGAACCCTGGCATTAGCGGCCAGTTCGTGCAATTAGAGGTCGGCGTCAACTTCTGACTCTTTGTGGCTTCGAAAACGATCTAGTCCGCGCCGGCTGCGGCGGCCTGTGCCTTTTGCAGCAGGCGTCGCGCCTGCGCAATCAGTTCTGCCACTTCGAACGGCTTTACCAGGTGAGGGATATTGTTCGCCTGCAGGAAGACGCGCTCGTCGCTGAGTTCCGCTCCGTTGGAGAACGTAAACAGAACGTGGCCTTCCGTCGCCGCGCAATTTTCCTTAAGCCACTTGCAGGATTCCTGCACGCTCCACTGGCCGGGCATCTTGCCGTTCATAATCAACGCGTCAAAATGTTCTGAGAGCAGGCGAGTCTTCACATCCTGGCTGGTCTTCGCCGTTACGACGCTGGCGCCCGCGCCGGCGAGCACGTCGCGCTCGAATTCGAGCACGGCTTCTTCCTCCTCCACCAGCAGCACGCGGCCGTCGAGCGCGCCTTCATGCAGACGAGGAGCCGGCTTCAATTCTTCCGGTTCGGCCTGGGCCGTAGTTGCCGCGGGCAGCCGCACCTCGATGCAAGCTCCGCCCTCCGGAGCATTGTTAGCGGTAATGTCGCCGCCATGTTCTTTCACAATGCCGTAGCAGATGCTGAGCCCGAGTCCAGTGCCTTTGCCCACGTTCTTGGTGGTGTAGAAAGGATCGAAGATGCGCTTAGGATCTTTAATGCCAGCGCCGTCGTCAGTAAACTGCGTGCAAACGTGTCCGCCCACACAACTGACGCGAATCTTAAGCTTGCCGGTGCGCCCAGTTTCAAGAATGGCGTCAACCGCGTTGTTGATGACGTTCAGAAAGACCTGCTCGATCTGATGCGGGTCGGCGACAACCAAGGCAGGTTCCGAAGGCACGTCGCGTTCGACGCGAATATTGTTGATCTTCAGGTCGTAGTCGCGCAACGCCAGCGTCTCGTCGAGAATCTTTCGGACATCAACTTCGTCGCGTTGCGGTTTGCGCTGACGCGCGAACGAGAGCAGATTCTGGACGACCCGATGCGTCCGCTGCGCCTGCTTGAACAGTTTGCTGACGTAGTCCTGCGCGCGCGTGTTCAGGCCTTCAGTTTCGAGAAGCTGCGCGTAGCCGAGAATCGCCGTCAGAGGATTGTTAAGCTCATGGGCGACGCCGGCAATCAACTGTCCCACGGCCGACATCTTTTCGCTCTGCAAGAGTTGTTCCTGAGTCTTGCGCAGATCTTCGTAGGCGCGGCAGGTCTCTTCGTACAGACGGACTTTCTCGATAGTCGTGGCGAGCTGACGGCTGATGGCGACCAGCAGATTTTCGTCATTGCTGGAATATTCGTATCCCAGATTGCTGCACAGGCCCATGATGCCCGCGGGGGCGTCCTTGCCCCAGAACAAGACCCAGATCCAGGAACGATCCGCATCGGAGCGCATGAATTCGGCAACCTTGGGCGGAAGGTGCGGCAGATATTCCGCCGTGACCACCTCGGTGCGCGAGCGCATCACAAGGTCCCCGAAGCCCTCGGTAAAGAGAACTTCGGATGCGCGCACCTGGTCGCGGCTGCGCGGGCCCCACGCGGCGCGACGGCGATACGTAGTCGAATCGGAATCAGAAAGGTAGACAGTCCCACTCTCGGCGCCAAACAGTGTCACGACCTGGCGCAGCGTGAGGTTCAGAATCTCGTCGAGATCGAAGGATTGCGCGGCCACCACCGCCATCGCGTTCAGCGCGTTCAACTCGCGGTTGCGGCGCCGCATCTCATCTTCGGCGCGCCGCTTCTCGGTCATGTCAAGAACAAATCCCTGATAGCGTTCAACGTTGCCGGTCGCGCCGCGCGTAGCGAAGCTGCTCTCGACCGCCAGCAGCAGCGAGCCATCCTTGCGTCGCAGAGTGACGTCGAAATTGCGTACGTAGTTGTGGTCTTCAATTTCGCGGCGGAAAGCCTCGCGTTGCCGGGGGTCGACGCAGATTTCCGAATTCAGGTTCAGCACCAGCAATTCCTCGCGCTGGCTGTAACCGAGCATGTGGACGAAGGCGTCGTTGCAATCGATCAGCTGGCCTTCTGGGTTGGCGACATAAACGCCTTCCTGCACCTGCTCAAAGAGCAGCCGGTATTTCTCTTCCGCGGAGCGGCGGTCGGTAATGTCGCGGACCACGTGAATCGTGCCTCTTTGCGGGCTGCCCTGCTCAGTGTAGGAAGAAGTCGAAACCACTGAGAAGCCGCCGAAACAAGGGTCAGCGCCCTCCGTGAATTCCTCGTCGCCGCCCATCGCGCAGTAGGGGCACCCCGCCCACTGGCCAAAGGTGTGCGGTAAGGTCGACTCGCACGCGCTGCCGACTACATCCGCCGCGGCCTTGCCCAGATGTTCGAGCAGAACCTGATTTGCCTTGATGATGCGGAAGTCGGCGTCGTGGGCCAGAATGATGTCGTGAATGGAATCGAATGTATTGATCCACTGCCGCTGCGAGCGCAGTACTTGCTCGAGCAAGCGGAAGTTTTCGACCGCGACCGCAAGTTGCTTGGCGCAGGCCTGCAGAAAGTCCAGTTCTTCGGCAGTCCAGGCGCGGCTCCCGGAGTCGCCCAGCAGCAGCAATCCGATCGCCGATTTATTGCCCGTGACCGGCACCATTACCACCTGCCGAATCTTTTCGGTCTTCAGACACTCCGCAGGCTCGGGACCGGCTGCATTTCGCGTAGTGACCTGTGGGCCGGGCTGCGCCAGCAGTTGCTGCATGTCGCTATTGAACTCGGCGAAGCCGGCATCCCGCAGGAAATCGGACGACAGTCCGACGGCGTGAGTGGCAATCAGATGCCCGCTTTCGACCAGACGAAACCAGGTTGCCTTGACCCGCATCAAGCGCTGCAATTCTTCGATGGCCGACTGCACCACATTGCCGTATTGCTGGGCGCTGGTGATGCTGCTGGTGATGGCCTGCATCGCACGCAGCCTTCGCGTGCGCGCTCGGGATTCGTCAAACACCACGAGCAGCATACTCAGGCCGAGCGCAATTTCGTTGGCCAATACCGCCGCCGCTGGAATTTGGTCGGTAAAAGGCGGCCAGGAAAGTTGCAGCCCCGGCAAACAGAATGCGAGCAGCCACGCCGATGGTTCCCAGCGTCCGCGGCGGGCGCGCAGCAGAGCAATCGACGCGGTCAACAGGATGATCCGGTAGCCAACTTCCACGGCCACGCGCAAGGGCAGGGAATCGGGCCAGAACAGAATTCGAACTCCCGCGAAGCCCACCAGCACGGGCGTGATTACCATCAGGGGGACGATCAGGTCCGCGATGCGCGTGTAGAGCAGTACGGCTCCGGCTAGCAATCCCACGGCGAGTACGAACGTTGCCTGCACTGCGATCGCATCAAACGGCGCCGGTATTCTGGCCGCAAAGCAGTGCTCGGCCAGTTGCGATGCCACCAGGGCGGTCCAACCCAAGATCCAAACTTTAAGATAGGTCTCGCGGAAGGCGCGCAGTGCGAGCAGGGAAGCGCCCAGCAGAATCAGCAGAGCCAACTCGGCCACCGTGGGCTTAGCTAGTCCGAACTGAGCCAGCCCAAATTGGGACAGTCCGAACTTAGCTAGTCCAAACTTGGCTAGTCCGAACTTGGCCAGTCCAAATTGAGTTGGCCCCAGCTTTGCCGCCGAATTCCAGAGAGACCAGAAGGATGCGCTCATTACAGTACAGTGCACAGTACAGTGCCGACGAAAATGCGGACGAAAGTACGGACGTACCTGCGGACGTACGTCGTCCTCCTTTTGAATATCATGGTCCAGCACTTTCCCGGTCGAGTTTCCGGACCTGAATGATTACTTTCGGCATCTCGCCGCTGAGTTACAATCGCCGATAGACTTTCGTGTATCCCCATGCCAGACCGCATTCTTGTCGTTGACGACGAAGAGCCGATTCGCGAAATCGTCGCCTCCATGCTCGGTACTGCCGGATATGCCTGCAAACAGGCAGCTTCCGGCATGGAAGCCCTCGCCGTCCTGACTTCAGGGGAAGAGTTTGAGTTGATGCTCTCCGACCTGATGATGGCTGACCTCGATGGCATTGGCCTGCTCGAACGAACTAAGGAAAGGTATCCGGACATGCCGGTGGTGATGGTTACCGCCGTGCACGATATCTCGGTAGCGCTCGCCGCTATACGCAACGGCGCCTACGACTACCTTCTGAAGCCGTTCGAGCGCGAGCAACTGCTCAACACAGTGAGCCGCGCCCTGGAAAACCGGCGGCTCAAAGTCGAGAACCGAACCTACCAGACCAACCTCGAATCTCTGGTCAAGGCCCGCACCGATCAACTGCAGGCTGCCATGAGCAGCCTGGAGCGTTCCTACGACATCACTCTGGAAGCCCTGGGCGACGCGCTGGACTTGAAGGATCGCGAGACCGAAGGCCACTCCAAACGAGTCACCGCGTTTACCATCGCCATTGCCCGCGCCATGGGGTTGCCTCGCGATCAGATCAACACGATCGCTCGCGGCGCTTTCCTGCACGACATCGGAAAGATGGCCATTCCCGACAAGATTCTGAACAAGCCGGGGAAGCTTGAGCCTCACGAATTCGACATCATGCGGGAACATGCCTACCACGGCTACCAGATCGTGAAGAAGATTCCCTTTCTCGCTGAGGCCGCCGAAATTGTGTACTCGCACCAGGAAAAGTTCGATGGGACCGGATATCCGCGGGGCTTGAAGGGTGAGCAGATTCCCCTGGGGGCGCGCATCTTCTCTGTCGCTGACACTCTGGATGCCATCACCTCCGACCGAATTTACCGGCCGGCGCAGACGCTGCAGGCGGCTCGTGAGGAAATCGCAAAGTGGTCGGGCCGGCAATTTGATCCGGAGGTAGTGAAGGTATTTCTAGAAATGCCGGACAATATCTGGGACGATCTGCGCAAGGAAATCCATGCCCAGATCTACCGGGTAGCGTATTCCACCGGGGCCAAGGGCTAAGTCTTCGCGCGAAAAATCGATAATGAAAAGTCGTAATCCATCGAAATCGTTGCTTGTGGCGTCGCTGGTCCTCACGGTCGCGCTGACGGTGAGTTGCGTGCTCCTGCCGAGCGGCCTTGCTGCAACCGCGGTCAGCGACATCGTGTGCGGGTTGCTGATGCTGATTGTTCTTGCCGCGTTCGCCAGGAACGGCATGGGCAGCAAAGGCCGCATGCGCTGGTTCTGGATGCTGCAGGCCGCGGGATGGGGAATGTGGTTTTGCGATCAGATGGTGTGGATCGTTTTCGATCTGGTGCTGCAGAAAAAAGTGCCCGCCATGTATCCCGCGGACGCTCTCCTGTTTCTCGCCGGCGCGCCCATGATCGCGGGCCTGCTGCTGCGGCCGCACCGGCAACCTCCGGAGCGCACTTCGCGCCTGGGCCTGCTGGATTTCCTGCTCCTGTTGCTGTGGTGGCTCTACCTCTATGTGTCGTTTGTGATGTGCTGGCAGTACGTCTCGCCCAACGAGGGAGCCTACAACCGCAACTTCGATTTGCTTGCCGGCGCAGAAACCATTCTCATTGCCTGCGTTCTGCTGGCCTTCTGGCGGGAGAGTTCGGGTCGGTGGAAGACATTCTACGGGTGTTTTTGCGGCGCGTTCATATTCAATGGCGTCGCGTTTTACGTTCTCAACCGAGCCATCGAGCGCGATGTGTATTTCACCGGCAGCTGGTATGACATTCCGTACTGCGCTTCCTTTGCCGTGTTCACCGCGGTCGCGCTGCTGGGACCAGGACTGTCGCCGACGCCCGAAACCGCGGCTGACGAATCGTATAGCGCATGGATGACGAACCTGGCCATGATCGCCGTGCTCTCGTTGCCCATCATTGCGCTCTACGGGCTGCTCGATCGCAAGCTTACGTCTGACGTCTCGAGTTTTCGAGTGTTCACGACGCTGGCGACCATGTTTCTGATGGCGCTTCTGCTATTCATCCAGCATCGCCGCCTGAACCGGGAGTTGCAGCGCACCAACACGGTGCTGCAGGAGGCTTCGCTTACCGATCCCATGACTGGGCTGCGCAATCGCCGGTATTTCTCGGCGGCCATTGATTCGGATGTGAGCCAGGCGCTGCGGTCCCACACCGATGGCCGCGATCCGCACGCCCGCGATCTGGTCTTTTACCTGATCGATGCCGACAATTTCAAGGAAGTGAATGACCGCTACGGACACGATGTCGGCGACAAAGTGCTGGTGGAGATGGCGCGCCGTCTCAGCTCTTCGATTCGCCACTCCGATATTCTCGTGCGTTGGGGCGGCGAGGAGTTTCTGATCGTGTCGCGCTACACCAATCGCAGTGAAGCGGAATGGCTGGCGCAGCGCGTTCTGGCGGCTGTTGCCGATACGCCGTTCAGCCTGGGCCGATCTGGAGACGGATCGACAGAATCCGGAGCAAGTCTGTACCGCACCTGCTCGCTGGGCTGGGCCGCGTTTCCCTGGTTTCCTGACAATCCGCGGGCTATCAGCTATGAGGAAGTGCTTACGCTGGCCGATCGTGGGCTGCGTCAGGCGAAGCAGTTGGGTAAGAATCGAGCGGTGGGGATTGTGCCGGCTGCGGGAAAGCGTCCTGCTACGACGGTTGAAGGGCTGCACTCCGCTGGCCTTGATGTGGATGTGTTGGCTTTGTCCGGTCCCGCTCGGGGCTGATCGGACCGCAGCGGCTAAAGCCTCTTGTCGTTAGATCTGTCATCGGCATCGCTGAAGCGATGCCCTGATACGAATCTCCCTTTGCCCTGATACGAATCTCTCTTCTGACCACGCCCTCACTAAACTAATCGACAATACCTGTTAGACAATTGCTGGCTCGGGGCTGGCTTCGGGCACCACGCCTAGCGGATCGACTTGGAGGGTTAGGCTGTCGATTTTGCGGACTACTACGAGTTGTCCCTGCGGCAATGTCGAGGAAGCGACTGCGTTCCAGAGTTCGCCGTGGATGAAGACTTTGCCTTGAGGGGAGAGAGCGGTTTGTGCGACTCCGGTTTCGCCGACCATTCCTTGAGCGCCGGTGACCACTTTGTTGCGTCGTGCTTTGAGAGCGATGGTCATGAGGAAGGCAGTGATCAGGCCGAGCGGGATGCTGACGGCCAGCGCGGTTGCGAGGTGCACGCGCATTTCTGGGATAGGCGAATCGACCAACAAAAGGCCGCCCAGCGTGAGTAGCGCGATTCCGCCGGCGGTTAGGATCCCGTGCGAGGTGAACTTGGCTTCCGCGGCGAACAGGGCGAAGGCTCCCAGGATCAATCCCAGTGCGGCGAAGCGCGTGGGGAGAAGATTTAACGCGAAGGCTGCAACCAGGATGAAGACCACTCCCACCGTGCCGGGGATGACCGCACCGGGATGATTGAACTCAACGTAGAGCGCTAGCGCTCCGATCGCGAGGAGGAGGAAGGCGACGTTCGGGTCCATCAGATCGTCGAGGATGTGTTCTTTGAGCGTCATGCCGAAAGGGACAATCGGCTGGCCGGCCAGGTTTAGTGAGGCGGTTTGGCCGTCGAAGCGTTTGAAGGTCTTTCCCTGCATCTGGCGGAAGAGATCTTCAGGACTGGTTGCGACGTAGTCGATCAGACGTCCAGCGAGGGCTTCCTGATCGGTGAAGGATTTGGATTCGCGCACGGCGCTCTCGGCGGCTTCGATGTTGCGTCCGCGCTTGGAGGCGACGGAGCGCATGATGGCGGCGGCGTCATTTTCGATCTTGCGGTTCATCTCGTCGTCCGGCTTGACCTGGACTGGACCGATGAGTGTGACCGGATGCGCGGCTCCGGCAGCTGTTCCCGGGGCCATGACTGCAATGTCGGCCGATTCGAGGATGAAGATTCCGGCGGAGCCGGCGTGTCCGCCGGTGGGGGTCACGTAGACGATGACCGGAACCGAAGAGGCGGTGATCTTCTCGATGATCCCTTGCGTGGAACTGACGAGGCCGCCGGGTGTATTGATCTCGATCAATACAGCCTGGTCGCTGCGCCTGCCAGCTTCATCGATGGCGCGGGCGATATACTCCGCGCTGATGGGCTGAATGGTGTCATTGACGGCGACTTTGAGGACTTGCGCGGTGGCCGGACAAGTGACGGCCAGAAGGGCGAGGGCAATCAGGAAGATCGCCGCAACTTTTTTTTTGCGCGCTTCCGGTAAAACCTTTGGTTTGTTTGAGTTATCGAGTTTTGATGGGGCTGTGGGATGGCAAAATATTGAGATCAAAGGACTTGCGGGCAAAATATTGCGGAATAAGGAGTTGCGGGGCTGATTTTCGATTCGAACAACGCGAGATGGTGTGCTGCCAAACACAGATTCGTAATGCTTCCGATATATCTAGTTTAACAGGTTGAGAGGAATTGTTTGCGAGGGATCCGGGGGAGATTTCGCTTTGATGAGAATGGGTTAGGGAGACGCGAGAAAAATTCGCTTGACAGGTCGGATGTTGGATGATCGGCGCGGGTGTAGTTTTCGAATTTGGCGAAACGCTGTGATTTGCGGCGATGGACGGTGAGTGAAATGGTGATTGCAATGGTTGACCTCCGGATTGCTCATGACCCGGTAGGCATCGCCGAGGTTTCTCAGCTCAGAGGTGGACTTCTGCCGATTGGAGAGCGAGCGATTGGAGAACGAACCGACCAAGGTTGGTGTCGCTCCCGAGGACCGGCGGTTGAGTGGGTCCTACTAGGAACCGGACGCGGACGACGCGGGTTTCTCTGGGTATAGGAGGTCAAACTCCGGCTCGTCATGCAACAGGATAAGGTCCGGATCGCGGCGGGCCCAAGAGGAGTCCTTGAACCCCGCTTCCCAGGATTTATGGAGGGCATCCATGGCATCTGACTTTTTGCCCAGTTTGCAGTACAGACACGCCGCATTGTAAAGAATCGAGGCTTCATTGGCGCGTAAGGTAACCGCCAGGTTGAGCTCGCGCAATGCGTCGTCCGACCGCTCCAAATAGGCATAATCGGAGCCCAGCAGGATGCGGGCCCGCGCGTCTTCGGGCACTTGTTTCAAATGGTTCTCGAGCGCCGCCATCCGGCGCTGGCGCATGTTGCGAAGGCCTTCTTCTTTGCCCATCGCGCCCAGACAATTCAGGATGGGCACATAGACGTTGTAATCCTCACCGCTGGCTTCCACAGCGGTTTCGGCAACGTCCACTACTTCCTGATAGCGTCCCGCAGCAAACAGCGCGCGGCAAAGCAGGTAGTGGGCGCCTTCGCAGTCGCGTTTGCGTTCGATGGCCTTCTTGGCCATGCGCACGGCTTCGTCATGCAGTTCGGCCGCGTAGAGAACCCAGGCCTGACTGACCTGCACTTCCGGGAGATCCCAGCGCAGGGCTACGGCTTTGCCGGAGGTTTCCCGCGCACGTTCCACCCACACCTGGTCGCGGCTGTAGTTACAGAAGAACATGGCGCAGGCGTTGGCGCTGGCGGCGTAGGCCAGGGCGAAGCTGGGATCAATAGCCACCGCGTTTTCGAACATCTGCAAGGCGAACTCCAGGTCCTGGCGGGTCTGGCGCCGCGCGTAGCGCTTGCCACGCAAGTAGAGGTCATAGGCCTGCAGGTTTTCCGTGGGTTTCACCGCCAAAGCCTCAAGCTCCTCCGGGGAAAGCGTCACTCGCAGGGCTTCGGCGATCCTGCGCGCCATTTCATCCTGCACTTCGAAAACGTCCTTCATCTCGCGGTCGAAACGATCCGACCACAGCGGAAAGTCGGTCTGCGTATCCACCAGTTGGACATTGATGCGGAGGCGGGCTCCGGAGCGGCGCAAGGTGCCGGTGAGAACGTAGGCCGCACCAAGCTGGCGTCCGACCTGCGCTGGGGTTACCTGCTTGTCCCGGAAGGCAAGAATAGTCGGACGGGAAAAAATATTCAGTCCCCGAATCTTGGAGAGCTCGGTGATGACATCCTCGGTAATGCCATCGCGCAGGTATTCGTCTTCCTTGGCGCCGCTCAGATTCTCAAAGTACAGAACCGCCACGGATTTCTTGGTCTGCTTCTGCACACCTGGATCGGACTCGGTCTTCTCCCTCGTACGCCGTGTGCTGGATTCGAGGTTCCGTTTGAGACGGTTGAGGTCGGTTTTCAGCTCGCTGGCCGTTTGACAGCGGAGATTGCGATCCTTCTCCAGGACCTTGTCCAGGATGCGTACAAAATCTGGGGGCAGCGTGGGATTCAACTCGGCTGCCGGCCTTGGTTCGCGATTCAGGATGGCGTCGAAAATCACGGCCGAGGTGTCTCCCTGAAACGGCAGCGTTCCGGTGGCCATCTGGTAGAGCACTGTGCCGGTGGAAAACAGATCGGTCCGGGCATCCACTAACTGCCCGCGTGACTGCTCCGGCGACATGTAAGAAACCGTACCCACGGCCGAGCCCGGTGAAGTGAGTTCATTGGCGAAAACCTGCGTTTCCTCGTCCGAGACCGAAGATCCCTGGGCGATTTCTCCCTGGGTGATTTCTGCCCGGCTCACTTTCGTTGGGCCGATCTTGGCCAAGCCGAAATCCAGAATCTTCAATTGTCCGCGCTCATTCAGGAAAAGATTTGCCGGCTTAATGTCGCGGTGGACGATTCCCTTGGCGTGGGCCGATTCGAGGGCGTCGGCGATCTGAATGCCGAGCGCCAGCAGTTTGTCGATTTCCATCGGCTGCCGGCTCATCTGTTGCGCGAGCGTCTCGCCTTCGAGCAATTCCATGACGATGAAGTGCCGGCGCTCATGCTGTTCAATGGCGTGAATGGTGCAGATGTTGGGATGATTCAGAGAGGAAGCAGCCCGCGCCTCGCGCTGGAAGCGTTCGAGCAGTTGGCTGTCCTGGGCCATATCCTGCGGAAGAAACTTTAGCGCCACGCGGCGGCCGAGCTGAGAGTCCTGGGCTTCGTACACCACACCCATGCCACCCGAGCCGAGTTTGCGCAGAATTTTGTAATGCAGGAGGGACTGGCCGATGAAGGAATCCTGATTCATATGAGCCGGTTGATGGTATCTGGCCTCAGGAGTGCCGTCAAGGAAACCGGTCGAGCCGCGAACTGATTGGCCTTGGTCAGCTAGTTTCGATGGGGGTAAGGGGGGGTTAAAAGCAGTTGGTAGATATGTCACTTGGCAGCGTCGCGCTCCGTCAGTGCCGACACCTGTCAATTCAGACAGTAGCAGCCGAGAGGCCGAGGTCACAGAATCGTAGCCGGACTAGCAGGTCTCCCATAACACAGCCAGCCCAGAATGAATTATGAGAGGAATCCAAATGACAACTGTTCTCGAACCGTCGTTAGCTAGCACCGCGGCCCCCGCCTTGACGGAAGACCAAGCGCGCTCCATCGCTGTAGATGCGTACCTTTACTTTTATTCGCTCATTACTATGGACGTGACCCGGAAGCAGTTTACGAACATCGAACCCGGCAAAGAGTTTGGCAAAGGCCCGGCGAATATGTTCGTAAACGTCCCGGCCTATCCGCCGGCGGATTTCAAGGGCGTCGTGCGCTCAAACTTTGACACGCTCTATTCCATCGCGTGGCTGGATCTGACGAAGGAAGCTTTAGTTGTCTCGGCGGCAGACACGAATGGACGGTATTATCTTCTGCCGATGCTCGACATGTGGACCGATGTCTTCGCGTCGCCCGGGTGGCGCACCAGCGGCACAGAGGCCAGCAATTTTCTGGTCACCCCGCCGGGTTGGAACGGCAAGGTTCCTGAAGGGTTTACGCGCATCGCCGCGCCCACTCCTTATGTCTGGATCATCGGTCGTACCAAGACGGACGGACCGGAGGACTACGATGCGGTGCATACGATTCAGGCGGGATTCACAGTGACGCCGCTCTCGCGCTGGGGTCAGGCGCCCGAGCCGGTGACGGTGAAGATCGACCTGAGCGTCGACATGAATACGCCGCCGATGGTGCAAGTAGACCACATGGCAGCGGGCGCGTACTTTGCTTACGCGGCCGAGCTGCTGAAGGTCCATCCTCCTCACTTGACCGACGGGCCGATTCTTGAGCAGATGAAACGCATCGGCATCGAAACCGGTAAGAGCTTTGACATTTCGAAGCTCGATCTGCCCGTGCGGAATGGCATCGAGGCCGCGCCAGCAGAAGCGCAGGAGCTCATGAAGTGGAAACTCGCAACCCTCGCGAGGGTCGCAAACTTCTGGTCGATGAATACGGACACCATGGGCGTGTACGGGAATTACTATCTGAAACGCGCGATCGTGGCGCAGGTTGGCCTGGGGGCGAACCTGCCGGAGGATGCTATTTATCCCATAAATCTTGGCGATGAAAACGGCAAGCCACTGGGCGGGGCGAACAAGTACACAATTCACTTCGAGAAGGGCGCAACACCGCCGGTCCGGGCGTTCTGGTCGATCACGCTCTACGACGCCGACGGCTTCCAGGTCGGAAATGTGTTGAATCGTTTTGCGGTAAGCAGTTGGATGCCGTTCCAGTACAACGCCGACGGCTCGCTCGATATCTATCTTCAAAACGACAGTCCGGGCGAGGACAAAGAGGCGAACTGGCTCCCCGCGCCGAAGGCGCCGTTCAACCTGACCATGCGACTCTATTCGCCGCAGTCCGATGCGCTCACCGGCAAGTGGAACCCGCCCCCGGTGAAGAAACAGTAGGCTGACAGTTCCTTTTAGGCTCCGCCCGCTCTGTCGGGCGGTTTTTTTTCGCCGATAGCTGAACGTGTCGGATCGTTGGCGAAATATCTGGTTACAACGGTCGCGAGTGGCCACTGCTTCGAGAGTGTTCTCTCCGGCGCACTGTCGGGGGGGCAATAGCGTTGAAGGTCTGGAACCGTCTGACCCATCCGCTTACTTGGTGGTATCGACCATCGGAATCAGCGCGGAAAACTGCAAATTGATCAGGAGGTCGATACGGCGATCGATCTGGTACCACAACGCAGTTTTTTTGGCGGAGATCACCTTCTCAAAGACCGGAACATACTTCATACGCAAGGCGAGGAGTTGCTGGTCAACGGCCGTCACTCGATTGATGTAACTGTGCGCCTGGGCTTCGGTCATAGTGTCGTAGTTCGCTGCATAGTCCTGGATCACCGCCCAACGTTCGTCATTGGGTTTAATCGCTTCCTGTCTGTACTGCTCGAAGATGGGCCAGAACTTGGTGGCCTCGTCGGCGGTGAGGGTCATGTTTTGGGCCGTGATCTGCTTGCGCTGTGCGCGTATGTCGGCGCGTAGCATCTCGATGTCCTGGTCTTTAACGTTCGATTGTGCGCCAGTCCCCGAAGCGCTCTGCGCCGCGGGTTTCTGCGACCCCTGGGCCAACATCGATACGTTGCACGCGAACATTACGCTGACGACAACCAAGACAGCTTCGATACTCTTCTTCTGCACCATATGTTTTCCTCCGAATTTCTAAGATGCTCCAAAGATTAACGACCAGGTCGGGCCGCTCTTTGTCGTACAAAAGGACAGGTCGCGGAAAAGGCCAGCTTAGGGAGACTCACTGGGGGCGTCAACTGTCAAAAGTGACGTCTCGATGACCCTCGGGGAGCGAGGGTTGTGAGGGTTAGGGCCTGCGTACAATGGTTAGCTTCCGGGTGTTCGGGGGAATGGCATGAAGGCGGAACGAACGCGTTGGCTGGTGGCGTGTGTTCTCGCCGTATATGGCGCGCTTCTGATCAGGCTCGTGGTTTTCAAGGACATACCTGTCATTCATATCGGACACCTGAGGTTCAGGTTTGCCGGTACTCACACAGGTCCGGGCAACTTTGTCCCGTTCAAGAGCATTGTTCCCGAACTGCTTGGTCGGGGGAATCAGTTGATCGCCATGGTGAACTTCTTCGGAAACATCATCCCGTTTATGCCGATAGGACTTCTCGCTCCACTTGTGGTTCGATCCTTCTCATGGCAGAAGACGCTCGTCCTGGGAGTTGCCACCGGGCTGAGCTTCGAGGTGATGGAGGTTGTGTTCCGCGTAGGGATCTTCGACGTTGACGACATCATACTGAACGCATTCGGCGTCATGGCCGGCTACGGAGTGTTTGTAATGTTCAAACGTAGGGCGGTTGGCCAGCGCATCAAACCTCAATGAGTGAAACGAATGTGTTCCTCTAGCGCCGAGCGGAGTTCTAGGAGGACCTGGTCAACATCAGCCAGCGTCTTGGCGGACCCTTTGACCACCTTTACTGAGGCAGCCCGATCCGTCGCAGCAGGTCGGCGTAGCGGGGGTCAGAGCGAAGATTGTCGAGTTCCGGGTCAACTTTGATTGTATCTTCGTGATTGCCAACACCAACGGCTTTCTCCAGAGCCGCGAATGCAGCGTCTTTGTCACCGAGCATTGCGTAGTCTACAGCAGCGCCGTAATGGTCGCCTTCGGCTTCGGCGTCTCTGGCATGCTTCCTGAGGTAACCCGTATAACCCGACTTCTTGAAAATCTGTTCAAGTTCGCGGGCACGCGCTTCGTGACCTTTTAGCCGCTCGGCTTTGATCCATTGCTCCATCGCCTGTTTATAGTTTCCCATTTGCTCATATGCGCCTCCAAGAGTCTCCACCGCGTCAGCGTGCTTGGGATCTATTTCCAGCGTTTTGTTCGCCTGCTCGATGGCTTGAGTGTAATCACGGCCGTTGTAGTACGCCTGCGCGAGTCCGGTGTTATACAACAACGAGAGCGGATCAAGCTCCACGGCCTTGCGACACTCTTTGACCGCGTCTTGAGGTCTTCCCATTTCAGCGTCGAACCAGCAGGAGATTTCATGGGCATAGGCAGAATTGGGGTCAAGTGCCAGACCCTTTCGAATCTCCATTTCTGCCTCCGGGAAGTTGCGAAAAAAAAACATATCAACCGACGCCAGCGAGATGTGAGCCTCGGGATTCTGGGGATCAAGCTCCAGTGCCCGTAGTGCCAGATTTCGCGCTTTGTCGATGGCCTCGCGGCCAGAATAGCCATAGTACGCCTGATAGGTGTAGACGTCTGCCAGCCCCGCATAAGCTGCGGCATAGTTCGGGTCTCTGGCAACCGCCTTGTCAAAAAACTCGACTGCCGCCTTATAATCTTCGTTGGTTAACTTTTCCAAGCGGTACCGCCCCTTCAAGTAAAACTGATAGGCTTCGGCATCCTTCGTGCCTACTTTCGCAAGCCCTTCCCATTCGGTTCCGCTCAGGCGCGGCCGCAGTCGGCTAGCAATGTCACGAGTGATCTCAGCTTGTATCAGAGGAACATTATTGCCGCTGCGTGTATATCGTTCGCCCCAAAGTTGAAATCCGGTCGCTACGCTGACCAACTCGGTTTCGACATCAAGTGTATTGCCATGTTCCACCACGCGTCCCGTCAGCACGGCATCGACACGCAGATCGTGCCCGACCCCTTGTGGATCGTCTTGCCGCGATTTGTAACGCGACACGGTGCTACGAGCCATCACTTGGAGATTCGGAAGCCGAGAAAGGGAATTGGTGATCTCCTCGGAAATACCCTCCCCGAGGTAATCCATTTCGGGGTCTTTGCTCGCATTCGCAAACGGTAGTATGGCGATGGAATGGATCTGTGCGGTATCTGAAGTGCGGGAGTGCAGGAAGCGCCACGCCATAAACGAAGCACCGACGAGGACGACTGCTGCCGCGCCCGCAACTAAGCCCCACACCCTTCGGTATGAATGTGTGCTGGCTCCCGCTTTTGCAGTCGCAGCGGCGCTCTCCCCCCTTTCCGTGTCCCGCTTCAACCGCTTCAGATCGGCACTCAACTCGGCGGCGGACTGGCAGCGAACATCGCGGTTTTTCTCCAGCGCCTTGTTGATGACTTGTTCCAATTGCAGTGGCACATCGGGATTTAACCGCACAGGAGCTACGGGAGCACGTTCCAGAATGGCGTTGAAGATCAACGCCGACGTTTCGCCTCTGAACGGCAGCGTCCCGGTACACATCTCGTAAAGAACCGCCCCAAACGAAAACAAATCCGTTCGTGCGTCCAGTTCCTTCGCCCGCACCTGCTCCGGCGACATGTACGCGACGGTGCCCAGAGCACTGCCGGGACTCGTCAGATGGTCAGGGTCAACCTCCGCAGTGGCAAGTGTTGGCTCGTTGCCAGTCGCGCTTTTGGGTGTACTGACCTTAGCCAACCCGAAATCCAGAACCTTCGCATGACCTCGCTTGGTAACAAAAATGTTGGCGGGTTTGATATCTCGATGCACGATTCCAGCTGCATGCGCCGCGTCGAGCGCATCGGCGATCTCGATCCCCAGCCGTAGTATCTCGTCAATTTCCATCGGCCGCCCCGCGATTTTGTGTTTCAGGGTTAGCCCTTCGAGAAACTCCATCGCGATAAAAGCGTGGCCATTCTCTTCGCCAATATCATGGATCGTGCAGATGTTGGGATGATTGAGAGCGGAGGCGGCCTGCGCTTCTCGTCGAAATCGTGCCAGCGACTGTGCATCTCCGGCCACGTCATCCGGCAGAAACTTGAGCGCGACGAACCGGCGCAATCGCGTGTCCTCGGCTTTGTAGACTACACCCATGCCGCCGCCGCCCAGTTTTTCAAGAACACGGTAATGCGAGACGGTCTGGCCGATCATGTGGGACGCAGAAACCTCAGGTGCGGTATGTTAGGACGCTCCTGCTGGGGAAGTCAAAGCGTTCCTCTGTTGAGGGTGGATTGTGGACGGTTTGCTTTCAAACAGGAGCTATCCGAGCCACGACCGATCCAGGAATTGCCTCAGCTGTTGACAAATCCCCATAGCACTCAAAATCCCCGGTTGTGGAGGGTCAAAACGTGAAATGCCCTGTTTACATTAGTTACCTGAATGAAGTCGATTACTTTCGGGCCCAGAGGTTCATCGCAAAGGTACGACAGCGAGGCGCAGATGACTGGCGACGGCGCGGCCGTCCTTGAATGCTGGAATGAACTTCCAATCCGCAGTTGCGCTTATCAGCTCTTTGTCGGCGGCTCCGACTGTTTTGGCCGACCGAACCTTTCCCGCTGCATCAATTGTCAGATCGACCATCTCTTCTGAATTCTGCAGTGCCCCTACCGGTGTTCACGACAGTTGACTGTGGTTGGAGCACCTCCACCCGATGGATCAGGCAGCGTCATTGCAAGATTTCGTTTTTGGTTCTCTCTGTGCTAGTTTGTGAATCCTCTTGGTGAGCCGGTGCTGCGCTCGCAACAAAATTGGCCGGAGTGAGGTCAATATGAAAAAAAAACGCCTGACCCAGGTCGTTCTGGTGATCGTGGGGCTGCTGAATCTGTCGATAATCTATTTTCTGTATAAGGACCTGCGGCATTCCAGCTGGCTTTTGGATGGGACGAACGAGGTCGAGCCGATGTTTCTGAGTTTCTTTATTCCGGTCGGGGTCTTTCTACTCATGGCCGCAAGGAGGCCATCGGAGCATCGCTCGATGATTGCTCTGGCAGCTTGGTGGCACATTTCCCATGGCACGGTGATGGCTATTCAGACCGTGGAAGCTTGGAATCATGGCGTCCACAGGGACTTTACGGATGTGATCCTATTCCTTGTGATCGGAGTCGTCCTGTTAGTGCTTCTGCCAGCAAAACAAGAGGCAGTCGCGCCAAGAGTTGCGTGAACGAGCGCGGAAGCCACGCTCGGCGGGGATTGCCGTTTCTTCTCGTCTTCTTTTTTCACGGTTTTCCTCCGAGGGATCGCTCAAAACCTCTCAACGAGCGGTATGGGCTGTTCTCGACAGTTATTGCGGGTATGACTGATCGGCGTAAACTTGAGTCGGTCCGGCGAAGAGTAGAACGGGCCTTTGGAGAAATCCGGGGAGGACGTATGTACAAACTTGTTCTGGGTGTGATCGTACTCGCATCGATGGCGTGGGCTCAGGAGAATTCTGCGGGCTGTGGTCCCGACCAGACTCAATTTGAGGTTAAGCGGGAGGCTCACTCGCATCCGACCGGCGCGCCGGAACCAGGCAAGGCGTTGGTGTACGTATTTGGAGATTCGGAACTGGACAATACTTCCATCCGCATTGGGGCCCTGAATACGCGGGTGGGGGTCGATGGCGAGTGGGTCGGAGCCTATGGAGCCAAGTCCTACATGTATTTTTCAGTCGCTCCTGGCGAGCACCGGCTGTGCACAAGCCAGCAGTCTTCTCTTAAGTCGCGCAGGGATAATAACGCTTCAGCCATTACGCTCAAAGCCGAAGAAGGCAAGGTGTATTACTTCCGGACACAACCGACCCCGACGTCGCTGGCGGAAAGCACGACGACGGGAGTACCGAATGGAGAGGTGGAATTGGCGGCGCTCGATCCGGCGCAGGCGCAGCTGATGATCTCGAAGTGGGCCTACAGTACCTCGCAGCCCAAGAAGTAGAGGCTTCGAGGCGGTTTGTAGGCCGAAAAAGTTCGGGCCGGAAGATTCCATGAGTGTTTGAGACCGCCTGATTCCTGCAACGATCCGCATCCCGCTTGTTACACTACTCTGAAATTCTGGTAGGAGGTGGGCTTTGCGAATTCTCGTTTTGCGGATTTTGGCGTCTTTGCTGCTGGGTATGGCGGCTGTTGAATGCGGAGCACAGGATAAAGTAACGATCCTCTATGACGCGTTCGGAGAGTCGAAGGAACTGACGAAGGATTGGGGATACTCTGCTTTGGTGGAGCACAATGGAAAGCGAATTCTGTTCGATACGGGGAATAATGCCGCGATTTTTGAACACAACGTGAAGGCGCTGGGCGTCGACCTGACGAAACTGGATTTTGTGGTGATTTCGCACCGGCACGCGGACCACGCGACGGGGTTGAGATATGTGCTGAAGGTGAATCCGAACGTTACGGTCTATGTGCCCGCGGATGGCGCGAATGGATTTGGCGGATCGCCGATTCCAAATACGTATTTGCGGGCGGATGAAAGCCTGCCGGCCAAGATGCGGTATTTCGGGGGAGCGGAGGCGCCGGAACACTTCACAAGCGGCAAGCTCTATGACACGGGGAACTTCGTGTTAGTGAGTCAGCAAACGGAAGTATCGCCGGGAATTTTTCTGCTGCGAACCGTGTCGCAGAAAAAGGGGACGCTGGAGCTGCCGGAATTAACGCTGGCAATCAAACGACCGAATGGATTGCTGCTGGTGGACGGTTGCTCGCACGCCGGGGTTGAAGCGATTCTGGAAGCGGCTGGCGCGGTCGATCCCAGGACGGAGATTGTGTTCGGAGGATTGCATCTGGTGACAACGCCGGTGGAAGAGATTGATGCGCTGGTGGAGAATTTGAAGACGAAGTGGAAGGTGCAACGCATTGCGCCGGGACATTGCACCGGGGAGCCGGCGTTTGCAAGACTGAAGAAGGCGTACGGAGAGAACTATTTGTATGCGGGTTTGGGAACCAAGGTCCTGCAGTAAGAGCGAGCAGTAGCCACAGCTGAATACACGACGTTATCGGAGGCATGGTTTAATGCAAACCGTAGATGCAGAGTCGAAGAATCCGCGCTTTCCGATTGGGCTAGGGATAAGGTTAGGGGAATTCTGGTCGGGTGATCTCGGCCTGACGTTGGTCACGGTTTCGCTGGTCTTGCTGGTTTTCGTGGTCACCCCTTTTCGGGAAGCGGGCGTGCCCTGGCGAGCGGCTCTTGATTGCGTGATCATGGTTCTTATGTTGTTTGCGGCTTTTACGGTTAAGCAGAGTCGCATCGATAAGATTGCTGTCAGCACAATCGTAGCCGTTACTGCGATTGTCCTGGCCGCGGCACGCTTTCATCCCACGCTGCTGCTGCATCAACTCGGCAGCGTTTTAGCGACCATAACGTTACTGGTTTACATGCGCATCGTGCTGGTTGTGATGTTTCGCGGCGGGCCGGTTACCTGGAGCCGCATCCAGGGAGGAATTTCTGCCTATTTGCTGGCGGGAATGGCTTGGGCTTCGGCTTTTCAGATCGTCGAACAATCCCGGCCAGGTTCTTTTCATTTCGTGACCGCGCCGGCAAACCTCGACCAACTCGCATCGAAGCTGACGTACTTCAGCTTTTGTAACCTCACCACACTGGGCGGCGAAGTTGGCGCGTTCTCTCCGATGGCGCGATCGCTCACCATCGCCGAGGCCACCATGGGTCAACTTTTCCCGGCGATTTTGATCGGCGCACTGGTCGCCATGGCGATGCAGTCGCGCCCGAAAGCCTGATGGTGGCGGCTTTCGCCCTGGACGCTTTACGAGAATCAGAAAAGCAAAAGGGTCGCTGCGAGCGCGACCCTTTCACTGTAAGCCGGCGTTTTAGCGGACGGCGGCGTTAGCGACTGGTAGCTATGGCCAAAATCCCACCCGCTGTCGTAGGAGAGGCCGACTGGGCGGCATTCGGACTCGCTTGTTGTGTTATCGACTAGTGGCCATGGAAAAGATCGGTGCCCCACTTATGTAGTTGCTCGGAATTTGAGAGGCATCTCATCGGTCTCGCCCTTCTTGCGGCACCCTGACCTGGTACGGATCTTTGCTAACCCGTTCCTAAGAGGCAGACTGGTCTCGCGTCCCGGCCTACAGTGTTCACTGTAGTCCCAGACTAGTGTTAGTCATGTATTATCGCGGGCTTGCCCCTATGGCTGACCCGCAGTTCTACCACAACCCGCACTCAGATTTATCGGCGATTGAGCAGAGGATGGGATGAGCACGCCCCCGGTACACATCCCGGCAGCAGCCACCGACCGCGAGCAGGCCGGAGAAGTTCTGCGGCGCACCGCCGAGGCGTTCGCGGCGCTTGTGGAACAGTCGCCGCTGGGCATTTACACCGTCGATTCGCAATTCCGGATCAAGAACGTCAGCGCTGGAGCGATGCCGGCGTTCCGCAATGTCCAGCCGTTGATCGGACGCGACTTCGCGGAAGTGATGCGAATCCTGTGGCCGGAGTCTTTTGCCGGCGAGGCGATCAGGATTTTCCGGCACACACTGAAAACTGGCGAACCTTACGTTTCGCCCGGGCTGACGGAAAAACGCAACGACATCGGCGCGATCGAGTCGTACGAGTGGCAAGTGAATCGAGTAACACTCGCCGACGGGCTACTTGGCGTGGTCTGCTACTACTTTGACTCGACGCGGCTGCAGCAGGCGCACCTGGCGGTGCGGAAAAGCGAAGAGCAATTCCGCACTTTTATCAAAGCGACTTCGAGCGTCGTCTATCGCATGAGTCCAGATTGGAGCGAGATGCGGTATCTCGACGGAAAGGAGTTCATCGCTGACACAAAGGACTCGACTCGCACCTGGATTGACAAGTACATCCATCCCGACGATCAACGCCATGTGATGGCAATGATTCAACGCGCGATCCAGTCGAAAACGATCTTTGAGCTGGAGCATCGCGTGATTCGCACCGACGGTTCGCCCGGTTGGATTTACGCCCGCGCCATTCCGATCTTCGACGAACACGACGAAATTCTCGAATGGTTCGGCGCCGCGAGTGACGTGACCCAGCGCAAGAAGGCGGAGGAAGCGCTGCGGCAGCAGCAGGAGCGCGCCGAATTCGTAGCGGACTCTTCGGACGTGGGCTTCTGGTTCTGCGACCTTCCTTTCGATAAGCTGATCTGGGACAAGCGGGTCAAAGGTCACTTCTGGCTGCCGCCCGATGCCGAGGTCACAATCCATACGTTTTATGAGCGATTGCATCCTGAAGACCAGGAGCCCACTCGGCGCGCCATCGAAAGATCGATCGCCACCAATACTCAGTACGATGTCGAGTACCGCACCGTGGCACCGGACGGGAGGCAAAACTGGGTTCGCGCCATTGGCCGCACATTCTACGATGGAGCCGGCCAGCCGACGCGTTTCGACGGCGTCACCTTGAACGTCACCGACCGCAAACAGTCGGAGCTCGCTTTAAGTGTCAGCGAGACCCGCTATCGCGTGCTGGCCGAGAATCTCGATCAGCAGGTGCAGGCCCGAACCCTGGAGCTGCAGGAACGCAATCAAGAAATACTGCGCATGTACGAAAGCCTGAAGTCGCTTTCGACGCGCATTATGCAGGTGCAGGATGAGGAGCGCAGGCGGATTGCACGGGAGCTGCATGACAGCTCCGGCCAGTTGCTGGCGGTGATTAACATGCAGCTGAGTACCCTCGCCCACGGCCTTCGCAAGGCGGCTCCCGAGTTCAATGAGCAGGTGGAGGAGACCGAGCGCTTAGTACAGCAGTTGGAGAAGGAGATCCGCACGACCTCCTACCTGCTGCACCCTCCGCTGCTCGACGAGGCCGGCCTGTGCTCGGCGTTGAGCTGGCATGTGGAGGGATTGAACAAGCGCAGCGATGTGCACACCTCGTTGGAGATTGCTTCCGATTTCGGCAGATTGCCGCGCGACATCGAACTGGTGGTTTTTCGCCTGGTGCAGGAATCACTAGCGAACATTTACCGGCATT
Source organism: uncultured Acidobacteriota bacterium (assembly GCA_963758005.1). GTDB lineage: Bacteria > Acidobacteriota > Terriglobia > Terriglobales > Acidobacteriaceae > Sulfotelmatobacter. The sequence continues at coordinate 425,675 of CAVWTR010000007.1, read as the reverse complement.
CGGGCAGCAAGACGGCCATGATCCGCATTGCGCGGAACGAGGGAACGGTTACGGTGGAGGTGCAAGATCAGGGCAAGGGAATTCCGCCGGAAAAACTTGTGGAGATCCAGTCGGAAGGTTCTGGAGTTGGCATACGGGGGATGCGTGAGCGGTTGCGGCAGTTCAACGGCGAGTTGAGAATCGAATCGGGAGAGATTGGGACGCGGGTTTGGGTGACAATTTCCATTCCACAGACACCAGTTTTCGGGGAGGCGAGCGGACTCGAATAAGACGGGTGTTTGAAAGACTTCTCTTCACTTCAGCACTTCAGCGTAAGGGCCTGTGGTTGGCAAGAGCTGGAAATGTTCCGCATCTTGTCGGTTTGCAAGACTCGGAACATTTCCGCGAACGCAGGCTCCCGAGTTAAGGCGTGACTGCGATGCCATCTGTTCCATTCTGCGCGGCGCCAAGGTCCGGATAGGGCGCTGCCGGCACTTGGCTCAGGCTGCCGCTCGTAGTATTAATCGCCAAACCATCGATGGCGCCGCCGTCCTGTTTCCCCACGTCATATCCGAGCAGATAGACAAAACTCCCTGAAGGATCGGCGTGGATGGTCGGCTCGAAGTCAAAGTTGTTAGGGGGAGCCGGGCACTTCTTTCGGCGCGCCCGTGGAAGACTTAATCGAGTACACGTAAATCACTCCGTTTTCGTGCCCCGGACCGAAAAGGAATTTTCCCTTTGGGTCGATCGCGAGGTCTTCAAAAAACTCGTAGTTTGCGCAATACTCGCATACTACAGGCGTAAGCGTGAATGGTGAACCTGCAATCGGGGCAATGGCGCCGGTAGTCTGGTTGATGCGGTACACGGCGATCGCGCCCGCTGACGCCGTGGCAGTGCTGACATAAAGGAATGTTCCGTTCGGGGAAATGGCGAGGGCCCACGCGCCGTAGGTCGTGACAAACGGTGAGCCGGGTACCGGAGTCAGCGAACCGTCGGACTGAATGGAAAATGCCGCAATGCCGTTCTGTCCTCCATAGACCTGATCCCATCCGTTGTACAGACTGACATAAACAAATTTGTTTGAGGGATGCACTGCGATGCCAGTTGACACGCCGCCGGTTGGAAAGTTCGCGCCTGGCACCGCGGTCAGGTATCCGTTGGAACGATCGATGGTGTAAGCCGAAACATCCATCGAACCCTGGTTTGCCGCGAACAATTGCGTGGCACCCACATTGGCCGCGAGCCGAGTCGGTCCCCAATGTGCCCACACGGGAGCTTGCCCGGTCGAACTGAGTACGCCGGTTGTTGGATCAACCCCGAAACCGGACACCGTTCCATTCGCATACTCAGTGGAAAACACGAAGCGAGCGGCTGGTAAAGTCTCGTTGGTGGAGATATCTGAAGTTTGCCCGGTGGCAGAGTAGTTGAGAGCAAAAAGAGTGATCACTATCAGGGCGGCAGTTGAAACGCGAAGAGACGACATAGGGAGGACCTCTATTCCAAAAGTAGCGGCGAATGCTGCAGTTCGTCATGTCACTCTGCAATAATTCCTGCCCTACGCCAATACATGCCATTCCGTACTTTTCGCTGTCTATTTCGTAGGACGCTGAGCCTGGCCGGCCATCCCGAGAGCCGACGAAGAGAAGGATGACTTGGACGAGATGGGACGCGCAGGCCGGAACGCTGCGATACAGGAATTACCCGATGCCGGGCGGTCCGCAGAACGCACTACGGTTCACGCTGGGACGGTCGCGGGGGGCGGTCACCGCTACTGTTCGCCAGCGTACAGACAACGGTTTAGCGCCTGACTTAGGATAGCTAACGCCAGCCGCCTGCAAAATCAGCTGCTTGAGAAGGTGTGTAAATGGCCGACGACAATCACCGGAGTGCGCCAGCAGTCCGGGTTCTTTTGGTGGAAGACTTCCAACCGTTTCGTCAATTCATCTGCTCAACGCTGGAGAAGAGATCCGATCTGCGGATCGTCAGCGAAGTGTCTGACGGGCTGGAAGCGGTGCGCCAAGCGGAAGAACTTCAACCTGACTTAATCCTGCTGGATATCGGCCTGCCCACGTTGAATGGAATCGCGGCGGCTCGACGAATCCGCACACTCTCTCCGAAGTCCAGAATCATCTTCGTCAGCCAGGAATCATCGGACGACGTTGTTGGCGAAGGTCTCAGCATCGGTGCGGCGGGTTACGTCGTGAAGATGCGGGCTGCGGTCGATCTGCCCGCCGCCGTAGACGCGGTTCTTGCGGGAAGGCAGTTCCTCAGCTCCGTGCTGTCGGAACAAGCTCAGACCGTCAGCCCTAGCTTAGCAGCCCGCTAAGCAGCCCCAGTTAAGCAGCCCCGGATCCCGCGACACCTTCTCGCAGTGATGGTAGTTCTTCAGTCGGCGTCTTGAAGCGCGAAGCGCCGCAATCCAAACAAACCGAGATTATCGAGAACGTCAGGACGCCTGGGCTGGTTACGAGCGTGGGACGGGAGAAGTGGAGCATGATCTCCCCAGGGAATTCCGCTTCATATTGTGACGAGCATTGCGCGCAAGCCATAGAGCACACCCCGCTGGTCTTCGGCATTATATACTACCCCGCAAACAGATATCAGGCTGTATTGCGAGGTAGTGGCACAGTTTGAATCCTTGGTGCTTCCATCATCCTTCCCGCGGCGTGGTTCAGCGGCGGGTGGAATCTCGCGAGGAGCGATTTTGGGGGAGATCCCCTTCGACTCCGCTCAGGGCAGGCTCTCTCTCCCCCTGGGCTTTTCTTCGATGGAGCCGGGCTCCGCTCGGGATGACGCCACGCTTGAAAGTTGAAACTGGGCCACTACCTCAGGATCGCTCGATTAGGGTTTTGGCCCCACCAGTTGCATGTACTCACTCAGCGTCACGAAGCGGTAGCCGCGCGCTTTAAGGTTCGCGATCAATTCGGGCATGACTGCCGCTGTCGTCGACAACTCGTGGAAGGCGAGAATGTGGGTGTACACTCCCTGCTTCTCCCGCAGTTCCACCTGCTTCAAGACTGCTTCCGCCAGGGAAGGCCTTGGGTTCTCAACTGAATCTCTGGCCCACAAATAGTCAAGCGAGTTCACGTCGCGCAGGGCGATGGGGTTCTGCCGCGAGATGGTCAGGAGGTGATAGCCCTCCCGTTCGAGGTCGTGGCGGGCATCATCGGAAATCATCCAGTCGGGAGGACGGAGGTAGTGCGGTTGGCTGCCAGTGACCGCCTTAATCGCTTCCGCGCCCCGATTCACGTCGCCGATCACCCAGGGCTCTCCCCGTTTCCGCTCGGCGCCGCGCAGTTCGATGTGGCTGTACGTGTGGTCCTCTAATTCGTGGCCGCGACGCACTAATCGCTCGGCTGCGTCGATGCATGTGATACCGACATTCTCTTCGTAACGCCGTTCGCCCCATGTCTTTGGCGTGAGGCGCCATCCTACGACAAAAAATGTGGCCTTGACGCCATTGTCGTCGAGCACGCTCACCAAGCTCGGCCTGGGGTGATCGCCTTTGCTGCCAAACAAGACATAGGGTCGCGGGCCGTCGTCAAAAGTAAGTGCAATGAGCTTGTCGGATGAAAAAGCAGCCCCGACGTTCAGGAACAGGAGTGCGAATACCGCGAACACTTTGTAGCCTGACGCTTTATAGAATGACACCCGGTCTCCAATGAGGAACTTAGCCATGCTTCATCCATTATTGGCGTCGATCCTCCCCGCGGCTAATTACCTTTGTGGATGGCCCATTGGACAACCGGCCAGCGCGAGCATTCCGAAGAATATCGTGAACTCTGCTCTATCGCTCTATTGCTGTGACGGCAGTTACTCAACCATTCAAGGCTGATGCGCGGCACTTAGCCACTAGGGAAATCCCTAGGGTGAGGACAACGCGAGACGATCACGCGCTATGATGGTTCGCACTGTGATCAATCGCACAGGGATCAGCGGAACGCCGAGGAAGTGAGCCATGTCGGCTACGCGCTTCACCATCGTGTTCATCTTCATCTACGGATTGCTCACGCTGCCGTCGTCGGCTCAAGGCTTCAATTTCAATATTGGGGGAGGTCCAGGGTTTCCATTTGGTAAGACCGGTGACTTCGCTCACACGTCTTACAATTTCGTCGCCGGCGGCGGGCCCAACCTGGTTCCGCACGTGAAACTGGATGCTGAGTTCATGTTCCAAGGCCTTCCGGTCCGAGACAACATCATCCGTCAGTTCGGTTTTTCGGATGTGAAGGGCAGATTGTATTCCCTGACCACCAATCTGATCGTCGGTACCTCGATCGGGGCGGGCAAGAATGCCTATCTGATTGGTGGCGTGGGCTGGTACCGCCGCACCATTGAGGCTCAGCAGACGGTTTTGAGCGTTGGTGAAGTGTGCGAGCCGTGGTGGTGGTGGGACGCGCAATGTGCTAATGGCATTCTTACGAGCGAAGTGACGGTGGGTTCGCGAACTTCGTCCGCGGGCGGTTTTAACATCGGCGGAGGGCTGACCTTCCAACTAGGAACGTCTAGCGCAAATTTCTACACCGAGGTGCGTTACCATCGGGCGTTTACGGCGAACGTTGAAACGAGTGTCTTGCCGGTCACGTTTGGTTTCCGATGGTAAATGCGGGGCGGCGTGGCGGTTTTTCCGAGGCGTCGCAGAATGGGTTTGTTTGTGATGACGTTGGCTGACGAAATATCCGTGTAAGACTCGTCGTTTCCGTAGGCAGGGGTTTTGAGTGAAAAGGCCTGGTTTCGTCACTCAGCTTTCGCGAGTGGACCGGACGAGTAAATCTAATACGGTAGTGAATGACCGACATTCACGCCGCTCTTCCGGTTTGCGCGTCAATTGGTTTTGTTCGGTCCGATCAGAATAACTAACCCGTTCGTCGCGTCCGTGGAACTTTTGTCCGGCGTCCTGCGTACCTTTTTGCACGCAATGGAGCAGTATTCGTCAGACCATAGGAGCGCAATCCAATGCCCGCAGTGCAACCAACAGAGTTCGGCTATACGCGAGCAATCATCACCTTCTTCGCGGCCTACATAATTGTCACCCTCCTCGCCGTCGCTCTGTGCATGGCTGCCGAAGCCGCCATGCACAATCCTCCCACACGCGACATGGTCCACAGTCCTTCCTATGTCTTTGCGGAAAGGTTCTTCCCGATCATCAATGTATTGGTTTGGACTGCCTGCAGCTGGGTTTACTTCAAGTTTCGCCGCAGCGCTCCGGTTCTTTCCAAGGAAGCTCTCACCTTGGGCGCCTTCTGGCTCCTGCTCGCAATTCTTGTGGACTACGTCGGCTTCGTCCTCATCAAAAATCCGTTTTCTTTAAGCACCCACGACTTCTACATCGGCCAGTTCCCGTGGATTTACCTCATCTATCTCGCCATCCTCGTCAGTCCGATTCTCTACGCCGCCTTGCGCTCAAAACGCGCGATTCGCCATTTCGATCTGACGCACAACCCCAGCGGAATTTTATAGCAGGGCCGTTGAAGCAAGATAGACCGGTGGTTGGCGAAACATCGCGATTATAGTCATTGACCCCTGCCGCGGGGGTTCGAGTGCTAATGCTCTATACCGTCAACAATCGCTTTGATTTTGGGCACTGTTCTTGCAAGCATGCGTGAAAAGCTGTAGCGGACATCATCGTGGTTTTTTCCAGAGGTTGAAGTCGAAGGAGCTGAAGGTCGCACCGTAGGCATGGGAAGCGATTAGGCTGGCCGCGCCTGCGTCGGCCATCTTCCCGTGATCGTGCCGGCGCAGCCAGTAAGAGCTGTAGATGGTTCCAGCGGCTTCGGTCGCGAAGAGCGCGGTCAGGGTGGCGGGGTTATGGACAAAGGGCCGTTCGATGGGATCGAGTTCCTCGCCGTGATTGCGCTGCATGTTGCGGTTGGTGAAGTAGGCATCCGCGCCGGTCGCCGCCAACTGAACGACGGCGAGCAGGACCGCGTGTTTCGACCAGCGCTTTTTCTCGGGCCGCGATTGCGCACTGGCGAGTGTGCTACACAGGAGCGCCAGGACGACGAAGCAGTGGCGAAGGTTTTTGGTCGTGGCCTTGGTCGTAATGTTGGTCATGGTCTTGGTCATGGTGATGGTCTGGATAGCCTCCATTTCCGGGTGCGTCCCGGGTGCTCCCCGGATACATCCCCGGCTGATCCGGCTTCCGGACGAGGAACCATTTCGTGTTTTCGGGATGCTGACCCGAAGAGGTTCGACCGCCGAGGCCGGGGAAAACTCCGACGTGACGCTTTGGCAATGCTCATGTGCCAATCGCCGAAGGCGGAGAGTGAGTTAATCGGCTTTATGCGCCTCAAGGAACAGGCTCTTCGGCGCGCGCGTGGGATTTGTCCGTTACCAGGGTCACATCGTAGAAACGCTAGATTGCAGGGTGAGCAAGCCGTGATTGTCTATGGCGACGGCCCGAACAATTCCCATCTGTGAGGGAAATCAGTCGAGATGCCGTATATGTCGACTTTTCCGCGGGTCTCGGCGGCCGTCGCGGCGAATGCCAGGTTACAGGTAGAGCACAACTGACGTGTCCGTGGTCTTGGAAAGAATTTCCTAAGACGAGGCAGCTGCTTTGGTGTCCGCAGGCCGCACCGGGGTGCGATGCGATTGGCGCAGCATCCCCATCCGCTCATCATGATTGGTCTCAGGGATTGGTCCCGGTGATTGCTCCCACGCAACGACAGTCTCATGCGGAAGTGCGATGTTGAGATTGGCTCAGTCCGGCTCCCCCACCTGCGAGGGGGTGCGTGCGCGAGGCACGCTGGATACTCCGGGTGACCGGACTGAGCTATGATCGCGGTCAACTGGCGAAAAATCCGCTTGCACCCATAGACCCCGGTCGGCCGGGCCCGCCAACCTAAATTATGAAATTGTGATTCAGTCAACGGACATTCCGGAATAGAATCTGGTTTCGTTTCCGGGAGTTGGTGAAAATGAGCAGTCGACTATATCTCGCTAGCATTCTGGTGTTAGTCGCTTCGCCTGCATGGCTTGCTCACGCACAGCAATCATCCCAGACAGGTGCTTTCATGACCGACCGCGACAAAGCCGCTCTTCGAGGTTCAGTTAAGACGGTGCTGGATGAGCAGACCTTTTCGGGTGTCGACGGTCAGCAGTTCCATATGTCTACGACGACGGAGTACGCAGGCGATGGGAGGATTCTGGAACGGCGAATTGGCGACTCCGATGGCTCGGCATGGGTAACGAGCTACACCTATTCCGCCGATGGACGTCTGCTCAAGACTGTTTCCGGTAAAGCGGGATCTCCCGCCGATTCCCAGACGACTTATCTGTACGATGACGCACGCAGGCTGACGGGAGTAGAGTCGGGCGGCAACCTGACAATGCGCTTCCAGTATGACGAAAAGGGACGGAAGTCCGCGATTGAAAGCTACGATTCCAAGCCTTTACCTCCGAATATGACCTATGAAGCACATTGGGAAGAAACTGACTTGGGGTTTGCTCCGTCTCCCGGCGGGACTCTCACAACGTCATACAACGATCAGGGAGTGGCGACGGGTGCGGAACTCCATGGTGCTGACGGCACCCTCCTTGGCCACATTGTGCGCAAGTTCGATGCAGAAGGTCGCGTCCTCGCAGAGGAACAGGCCGCGGATGCCCCTCGTCCGGTAAACCTTCCCGAAGAAATCCAGTCAAAGCTCAATCCAGAACAAATGAAGTCTGTCGGCGCAATGATCGCTGGGATGCAGAACAGCGTTATTTCCTACTCTTACGATGCTCAGGGTCGTGTGATGGAACGGCACAGGAGTGGTGGAGTCTTTGGCGAGCGGGTGACGGTCACAACCTACAACGACCATGGCGACAAGGCTTCGGAGCGTGAAACTACAGTCGCGAGATCGGATACTGGGCCTTGGAACCTCACGGAAGCTGGAGCTTTTCTTCCCACCGGAAAACCGAATCCTCCTCTATCCCCCTCAAACTCAGAAACACAATACACTTACCAATACGATCAGTACGACAATTGGACCGAGCAGACGATGGTCAGCCGCTCGCAACCGGACGAAGCGTTTCGACCCGGAACTGTCAATCGTCGTAAGCTGACTTACTACTGACGTCTGCAGTGTTCATCGTGAAAGTTCTGGCACGGTTGTCGATAAATCCCATAACACTCATTGACCTCTGATCCATTGACTTCTGACCCCGGTTTGAGTGCATTCATAGTACGTACATTCGAAGCATCCACCAGACAAGGAATATTGCGACGATGGCGCCGGCGATGTGAACGATCCAGTCGGCAACTGTTTTCGGCTTGCCAAAATTGAACATGCGGCAATGGTAGCAGGGCGCGGGGCAGGCGGCGTAACATCGTTAGCTTGCCTGGGATAAATCCGCGGTTCCATCCATTGCGTTACTGATGGGCTACTTGAACGGAATACTCGGCAGGTGGGACGAAGATCGAAGGATCGGGCTCGCCATATATTATGCCGATCAGGTCAGTTTGTTGGTCGCCAGCTTTCGGGTCAGGATCGTGAGCCACGATGCGGACATCAGATCCGAGATCCTTGGCATACCAAACTTCCAAGGTGCGGGTGACGGGTTGCTGATTCCCTTCGAAAGTGCCAGGTGAGTAAAGATAAGCCGTACGCTGTCCCCAGCACTTCAGGCCGTTGATCTGCTGATCTCCCAAGAGTTCAGTGTGAACCGTGACTCCCGGCTTTGCGGCGAGTCGATATTGGGTGCCGTCGTATGGGACATAGTCCCAGGTGTACCTCTGATCCACGGCACGGATGATTGCCAAGTGCTTCTGAGGGTCGAGATGGATATTTTCCATTTTCCTGGGGTCGAGAATATTGACATAATAAACGGGCTGCTCTGGATCTTCGGTCCACGGTAAATGTTGTTCGCGAAGTACACGCCCTTCTCCGTCCCGCGCGATGTGGTCTTCCGTAGTGACGGTGCGTTTAGTTCCGCTGGGGAAAATTCTCGCAAGCGTCGTTTTGGCGATGGCCGAAAAAGGTTTGTGTTTGCGGCAGGAAACCCCGATCTCGCTGGGCATGTGGACCAATTGCATATCAGCCGACAAGAGGCTGGCCGCGAGGAGCAGCAATAGAGAAAGGGGACGAGCGAAGGGTCTCATGAGTATGGACTCCTTGATCGCGAGAGCATACATCGGAAGGAGTCGCGATTGCAAAATCTCGTTTACGCGCGTTCACCGGATTCGCTTGGGACATATCTTGCGCTGCCGGTGATCGATCGGGCGCCGCGTGTGTGGCCGCACACAAAAAGGGCCGGCCCTTTGCGGGTCGGCCCATGAACGGTCTTACGCAATCATTATTTACGCAATCACTACTTTGTGCAAGTTTCGCTGACCATCTTCACATCGGTGACGTTCAAATCGCCGTAGGCTTCTTTGCTGGCCGCGTTCTCCACCTGGCCTTCTTTCTTTTCTTCCGCCTTGGCTGTTTCATGCGTGAGTGTGGGCCGATTGTCCTACACTGATTGACCCGGCTGATTTGCGGCCTGCTTCGCGAAGATAGTCACGCGGTCATTCCGATACGCACGTTATCAGACGCACATAACCATACGCATATACGCATACGCACATGCTTATAAACGGTGTACAGTGTCTGACTCGGCGGGATCAGGATCAGAATCAGGATGGTGATCGGCGGTCCATCCCGGAAGGTTGGTGCTGCCGGTGATCAGGCGCGCGCCGCGTTCGTAAGTGACGTAGGACCATGCCCACTGAATGAAGACCAATAGGCGATTGCGGAAGCCGATCAGGAAAAGGATGTGGACGAATAGCCAGGAAAGCCACGCGATGAAGCCGGAGATGTGGATGCGTCCGAATTGGGCGACGGCGGCGGCGCGTCCGATGGTGGCCAGGCTGCCTTTGTCCCAGTAGTGGAACGGAGTGCGGGGCTCTTGCTCTGCGCGCGAGATCCCTTCGCCCGTTGATGCCAGCGCGGGTGTTCGGGATGACGCATTTTTATCGTCGCTTACTTTTAGTTCTTTGCGGATCAACTTTGCGACGAAGCGGCCTTGCTGGATGGCTACTGGGGCGACTCCGGGGAGCAACTTGCCTTGCTCATCTTTTAAGGCGGCGAGATCGCCGATGACAAAAACTTCGGGATAGCCGGGGAGGCTGAGGTCAGGTTGTACGAGGACGCGTCCGGCGCGATCGGTGGGCGCGCTCAGGACTTTGCCTAGCGGGGATGCCGCCACTCCGGCTGCCCACAGGATCACAGTGGCGGGGAGCCGCGTGTTTCCTACGAAAACTGCACCCGGTTCGATCTGAGTCACGACGGCCGAGGTGCGGACTTCGACTCCCAGGCGATTGAGTTGCTCGCGCGCGCTGCGGGACAAATCTTCTGCGTAAGCCGGCAGTACGCGTGGGCCACCCTCGAGCAGGAGGATGTGCGTGCGGGCGGGATCGATGGAGCGGAATTCGTGGGTGAGCGCGTGGTGGCTGATCTCGGCTAGGGTGCCGGCCAGTTCGACTCCGGTGGGTCCGCCGCCCACGACGACAAAGTTGAGCGCGGTCGCGGCATTCGTGGCAAGACCGGTCGTGGCAGAACTGGTCGCAGCCTGGCGCTCGGCCAATTCGAAGGCGAGCAGCACGTGGCGGCGGATTTCCAGCGCGTCTTCAATGGTCTTGAGGCCGGGAGCGTAGGGCTCCCACTCATCGTGTCCGAAGTAGCTGTGGCTCGCGCCCACGGCGACGATGAGATAGTCGTAGGGGATATCGGAATCAGAAGTTTTCACGAGGCGGCGATCGAGGTCGAAGCCGGTGACTTCAGCCATGAGCACGGCGACGTTCTTGTGCGAGCGAAGAATGGAGCGGATGGGCGCGGCGATCTCTCCGGGGGAAAGTCCGGCGGTGGCTACCTGATAGAGCAGCGGCTGGAAGGTGTGGAAATTCTGGCGGTCGATGACGGTGATGTGGGCGCGAGCGTTGGCCAGCGCCTGCGCAGCATTCAGGCCGCCGAAGCCGGCGCCCACGATTACGACCCGGGGGATGGTTGGATTCGTCATATCGGCGTCACGGTTGCTGTTACATGCCCTACCTCTATAAGATTCAGCGCGATGGCAGATGATTCCAGAAGTTCTAAGGGCGCGGCGAGTGCGGCGTGGATTCGCCTGCTCATGCCTTCAGCGGCGGACTTGATTTTTATTGCGCTGCTGGGTGCGCTGGTGTTTACGCCGCTGTCGGTGCGCCTGTTGGGGGATGCGGGGATTGGGTGGCACATTCGCACGGGGCAGCAGATTCTGGCGACGCACGCGATCCCGCGCGTGGATTCGTTTTCGTCGAGTGGTGCGGGCCGGCCGTGGTTTGCCTGGGAGTGGCTGTACGACCTGGTTGTGGGCCGGTTGGAAGCTACGCTGGGCCTGAACGGGGTGGTGTGGCTTACGGCGGTGGTGATTGCGGCGGTGTTTGCGTGGACGTTTCGCTTGGTCATCGCACGCGGGACGAACCTGCTGGTGGCGCTGGTGCTGGTGCTGCTGGCTTTGTGGGCGTCAGCAATTCATTTTTTGGCGCGTCCGCATGTGCTTAGCTGGCTGTTTACGCTGGCATCGTTTGTGATTTTGGATTCCTCGGAGCGGGAATGCTTTGGCGATCCGGGTGGACGGAGATTACTTGGCCGACGGTTATGGGCGCTTCCGCTACTCATGGTGGTGTGGGTGAACGTGCATGGCGGTTTTCTGGTCGGGTTTGTGCTGCTGGGAATTTTCTGGTTGGGGGCGGTGTGGACCTGGTACAGAGCGAAAGAGGCGCGCATCGAGGAACTGTTGTTGAAGGTAGCTGCCGGGAAGCGGGTGCGGATTCTCACGGGGATTGGTCTTTTTTCCGCGGCGGCGAGCCTGGTGAATCCTTACGGATGGCAGTTGCACCGGCACATTTATTCCTATCTTTCGAACCGTTTTCTGATGGATCACATTGACGAGTTTCAGTCGCCTAATTTTCATGGGGCGGCGCAGAAATGTTTTCTGGCGCTGCTGCTGATTACGGTGGCCGTGCTGGCGGTGCGGGGGCGGGAGTTGCGCTTGAGTCAGGGGCTGACCGTGTTGTTTGCGGTGTATGCCGGGCTTTATGCGTCGCGGAATATTCCGGTTTCTTCGATTCTGCTGGTGGTGGTGGTCGGGCCACTGTTGCCAAGTGCGGGATTTGGCAGGGGATTCTTTCGGAGAATGACTGCTGTTGAAGCGGGGTTGCGTGGCCATGTGTGGGCCATTGCCGCTGTTGTGGTTACGTTATTGATTGCTGTGAACGGCGGACGGGTTGGGGCTAGTGTGCTGATGGACGCGCATTTCGATGCTCGGCGGATGCCGGTGGGGGCGGTGGATTATCTGCAAAAGTCTGGTTTGAAGGGGCCGGTGCTGAGTCCAGACTATTGGGGTGGGTATTTGATCTACCGATTTTATCCGGAGGCTCGTGTTGTGGTCGACGACCGGCACGATTTCTATGGCGACGAGTTCTTTAAGTCTTACTTGAAGATGATGCACGTGGAACGCGGGTGGGAGGAATTTCTCGACGCGCATGAGGCGTCGTGCGTGTTGCTGCCGAAGGACGCGGCGCTGGGCAGCATGCTTGAGACTAAGGGATGGAAAGTGATTTATTCGGATGAGGTGGCGCTTGGGTTCGTGCGGGAGCGGGGGAGTCGGTAGCATTGAGTAGCGGGCAGCTTAAAAGCGGTCATTCCTTGGCGCGGTTTCTATCCGCTAGGAATCTGCTGACTGGCTGACGAACAGCAGGTTCCTCACCGCGCGTTCCGCCCGGTTCGGAATGACAAAATAAAACTTTGCGCGGACATATTAGCCTGAGATATTACGCCGACAATCGCGCTTTGATGGCCATGATTGCGATGATGACGGCGGCGGATGATTTCGAGAATTCGCTGTCGGCGCAGGATTCCAATTCTCCGTCGACGGACTCTCCGGTGTTCGCCCTCTTGAGTAACTTCGCAGCGGCCAGGTGAAAGCGGGCGTGTTCATACTTGAGCTTCCTGTATTCGGGAAGTGCCGAGTGGCCTGCGCCGTCGCTGTAGATCCATTTTCCCAGCACGCATTTGTGGTCGACACTCACGTCTGCGACACGCAGGCTGCCGTCGTGTTTGGCCAGGGAGGTGCGCAGCTTGCGCTTCCACTTGCTGTGGAGGGTGACGGCTTCGTCAAAATCCATGGTTGCTCCGGGTGGGGAAGTTCCTGTTAGAGATATCGGCTGAAATCGACGGAGGGATCAGGGAGCAATTGAAGATAGATGAGCGGGAGATCCTTCCCTTCGCCTGAAGAACGGCTCCGCTCAGGATGACGCCGCGCCTTTTGGAATGACCCGCACCTTTGATGAATGCCTGGATGGATGAAGATGCGATTAACAATTACAACCAGCTTAGAAACGGTCGTTGGTGTCGATGCCGAAGCCCAGGATTGCGGTGACTTCCACTGGCTGGTCGCCGCGCATGGCGGGTTGAAACTTCCAACTGCGGAGGGCGGCAAGGATTTTCGCGGTCATGTCGGCGGGGCCGGGGTCGAGGACGCGTACGTTTTTCAGATTGCCGGAAGCGTCGAGGGTGCAGGTGATTACCATGCGGGCTCGTGGCGTGCCGTCAGGCAGATCGGTGCGGATTGCCGCGGGGGCTGTGAGCGTGCCACCGGGATGGCTGGCCGCAGATTCATCGGCGAATTCCATGACCACGGTGCCGAGAGAGGTGTCGAAATACGTGGTGTATTTTTCGCCGCGCAAGAGGTTCTTGTAGGGCTCGAAGGCTCCTCCGGAAGTGGCTGTAGCAACGATGGTTACTCCGAGCGCCTGCCGTTGCTTTGCGGGGGAGTGTCCGGGCTGCTGAGGCTCGTTGCCTGAAGGGTCCGTTCCGAAGCTGGGCAGGCTGATGATGGTGGTGCCGCCGCTGATGTCGACGCCGCGGACGGCTGGAGTTCCGGAGGGAACGCTTCCGGCGCCACCGGGGCCGGCTGCCGGAGAGATGCCACCGCGGGCGCTTGGGTCAGAGCCGTGCTCGTTATTCGAGTTGGGGTTCGAGTTTGGGACGGATTTTCCTGCTCCTGAAGCCGTGCCGTTCATGCCGCTTCCGGGGCCGGTGCCGTGGCCAATGCCGGTGCCGTCATTGGCGCCGCCGAGGCCCGGTTTGTCTTTGCCGGCGGGAGACATGGCCAGCGAACCGGTGCTGCTGCTGGGTAGGCCAACTTTGGGGCCGGGCTGGCTGGAGATCACCGCGCCAGCATTGGCGCCGCTGCCGGCGGTGCTGGGTGGAGCAGGGGCGGCGCCAGCATCCAGGGGTGCGCCGAGGCCTGCGCCTTTGCGGCTGAGACCGGAGCCTGAGGCTGCAGAACCTCCGCCGATCGCGGGTGGCGGAGGCACGATATTGTTGGCCAGCAGGGTGCCGGACGAGACACCCGCGCCGCCTGCGGTATTACCGGTGCCGCCACCGGCTGATAAAGAAGGCGGTGGTGGGACCACGCTGGGTGCGCCGAAGGTTGTTGCCGAGGACGATGCCAGCGGGCGGTTGCCGGTGCCGCCGGTGACTCCAGTTGATGGCGGTGGGGCGACGACGTTTGAGGCCATCGATGGTCCCATGCCGTTGCGAGCGCCTCGCGAGACGCCGCCTGCGCTGACGGTCGGTGGAGGCGCGACGACATTGGGGGCAAGCGAAGTTCTGGTGGCGCCCGTTTGGCCGTTGGCCTGAACCGCCGGTGGCGGGGGCACGACTTCGGTGGGACCAAAGATTTTTCCGATCAGGCTACTCAATAACGATCCGCTGCCGGATTGGGTTGGCGGAGGAGGCACAACCGTCTTCGACGAATCGGGAATGCTGCCGCTGCCGCTCGCTGTACGGCGCATATCTTGCGAGACATCAGTTGAAGGCGGTGGCGCGATGATGGTGGGCGAGGGCAAATTCAGCTTGGGATTGCGCGTGGCGGCGTGCTCGGGGGCCGACACTGGCGGCGGGATTACGGCGGCGCTGGTCATCTGTACGGGCGAGCGGGAAATCTCGCGGCTTACTCCACCGGGCGCGGGCGGGATTACATTGGCGGCCAGTGCTGAGGTCGAGCGGGCGCTGTCGCGGGCGACACTTGGAGCGGGAGCGACCACCGAGGAATTGAGCGATGGCGCGGTCACTCGGCGATCCCGGGAAACGCTGGGGGCTGGAGGAATCGCTACCGGAGCCAGAGCTGGAGCGACCAGCCGGGTGCTGCCGGAGATATTTGGTGCGGGCGGAATCAGCGTCGCGCTGAGGTTGGGCGCCATGAGCGGCTGATCGCGGGTTACGGACGGAGCCGGTGCGATGACCGAGTCGAGTTGAACGCCGTTGCGGGTATAGTCGCGGACTGCATTCGGAGCCGGGGCAACTAACGTCGTCGAAAGATTCGGAAGGGCGCGGGTGGAGCGTAAGCCTTCAGTCGGCGGAGGGCCCGGGTTGGGCTTGATGGCCAGCAAGTTCGCCACGGCATCGCGCGAGGAAGGAAGTTTGAGATTGGGAGCATCGACGACCTTCGGAACCAGCGATCCGCCACGGGCGATCTTGATGGTTTGGGTGCTGTGGTGGGCTTCGTCTCCGCCAGCGCGGCCGGTGGTTGCAGCCTCAGCGCCGCCCAGGTCTTCGGTGCGCGGGAGTTCGTCGCCGCTGTAATAGATGACGTCGTGCCTGGAAAATCTGGGCGCAACGAAGGGGCGCAATTCCGCGACTTTTACCTGGATGATGATCGCGGCGAAGATCAGGAATGCCTCCAGTAAATAAGAGGGCAGCATGATGCGCAGCGGGATCAGTCCGAAAGGGGCTTCGCCGGCCAGGCGGCGTTCGGAACGCGCCAGGGCGGGGCGGATCGACTCGGTGAACTCGCGCCAGGGCGAGGTCCATTCGACCAGGAGCTTGGGCGCGTCCTGAAGCTCGTCCTTTGGCCGCACGGGCTCTTCGAGTTGGAGAGTCGTACTCACGAGGGCGGTACGGCAGCGTCCTTTTGGATCGTTATTTCGGTGCTCTTAATTTCCGCGATCGGCATTTCTGCGATCGGTTCGGCGCCGGGCATTTCTGCAATCGTCATTTCTGTGATCGGTATTTCTTTGGTGGTTCTTTCTACGATTCTGATTTCAATTTTATCTCCGACCGCGGTTCCTGTTTCGGCTGCGGTGCGACACGGTAGTTCCAGCACGGATGCGGCTTGCGTCCGGATGGGGGCAAAGCGCCAAGGCTGCAAGTCGCGCTGGATATGGATTACCTTCATCGCATCATCGAGATAAACGACGTCGATGGGGAATCCCATGCCTAGAGTATGAACGCCGTGGCAGGGGACAATCCAGAGGCCGCAGCCATTACGGAAGTCACTCGTTTTCCGCCCGAGCAAACCGCGCAGGCGGGTCCAGTGGGTGTCGGCCACTGCCAAGGAGGTGGCGAGGTAGGCCTGGCGGGTTTGATTGAAGGCTTGTCCCTGCGAGGAAAATACCGCCATAAGTGAAAATCTCTCCAGGTCAGTTCGCCGGTTGAAAAGGAAGCGAGCCAGCCGCGCGATTATTGCGTCGCAAAGGGCGCGACGCACCGCGGCTCGCCCAGATCCCTCGCTGCGCAAAAAACGCTTGCTCGGGATGACAATCAAAACGGAGGCCCTGCCCGCGCCTTCTTACTTGCCGCCCGAAACCGGGCCCAGTTGCCGGATCAGCTCGATGACGGCCGGACCGATCGTTACAAAAATGATCGAAGGCAGAACAAATATCACCAGTGGGGGGACCATCTTGATGGTGGTCTTTGCAGCTTGTTCTTCGGCGCGTTGCCGGCGTTCCGTGCGGAGGGAGTCGGAATGCACGCGGAGGGCTTGGGCGACGCTGGTGCCGAAGCGATCAGTTTGAATCAGTGTACCAACCAGGGAGCGGATATCGTCAACCCCGGTGCGGTCGACCAGGTTACGCAGGGCTTCGGCGCGGGGCTTGCCGGCGCGCATTTCGAGGTTCACCAGATGGAACTCTTCGCTGAGGTCGGGGTGGGCGTGGTGAAGATCCTGGCCGACGCGCATGAGTGCTTGATCAAGCGCGAGGCCGGCCTCGACGCAAATCACGGTGAGGTCGAGGGCGTCGGGCAGGCCGAGGCGAATGCGCTGCTGGCGGTCTTTGATCATGCGCTTGAGGATGAAACGGGGAAGGAAAAAACCTAGGCCGGGAAGGCCGACGATCAGGAAAAGGTTGTCGAAGCCGGCGAATAGCGCCACTCCGGCAAAGGCCGCCGCCGCCGCGAGAATACGCGCGCCGAAATAATAGTTGACGTCGATGGCATCGCGGAATCCCGCCTGAATCAGCCAGGCGCGGGTGCGCGATACGTCCGCCGGAGAAAGCGGGATAGCTCGGCTGAGGGGATCGAGCGCCTGCTCGATGCGTTCCCGCATGGCAGGCTTGTTTTCCGCTTGTTGTTGCTGCTGTTGTCCGCCCAGCGCGCGCAGGCGAGCGCCCAGCACGGAACTGGGGCTCAAGACCGCGGCTCCGAAGGCGAAGACCGCTCCTACCACCGTGACGAAGACAACGACGACCAGAATCATGGGCAGCATGAGGGTTACCTAAACCTTGTTCTCTGTTTATCTAAACCTGGATCCGAATGATCTTGCGGATCACGAAATATCCAACTGTTTGCAGGGTAATGCCGGCGACCAGGAGCGTGTGTCCAATGGGATCCGAGAATAAGGGCTTAATGAAGGCGGGATTCAGCACCATCATCACGGTGACGATGATGGGCGGCATGCCCATCAGTAGCGCCATCGTCAGCCGGCCCTGGGCGGTGTAGACGCGCACCTGGCGCTGGATCTTGAAGCGCTCGCGGATCACATACGACAAATTGTCGAGAATCTCGGCCAGGTTGCCGCCAGTCTCGCGTTGCAGCATGACGGCAGTGACGAAAAATTTTACGTCGACCAAGGGCATGCGCTCGGTGAGATTGATGAGAGCGTCGCGGACCGGCATGCCGAATTTCTGTTCTTCGTAAAGCTGCCGGAACTCGCCGGATACGGGCTCGGCCACCTCGTCGCTAATCATTTCGATGGCGGTGGTGAAGGCGTGTCCGGCGCGAACCGCGCGCGCCAGGGTGTCGATGGCCGCGGGGAAAAGTTCCTCGAATTTCTCGAAGCGCTTATTGCGCCGGTACGAAATGTAAGCATAGGGGAGGACGAAGCCGAGCAGCATTCCGACCCACGCGGCTTCGATCCGCTTGGTGAAGGCGTATGCCGCGAATGTGGCGACGATTCCGGCCGCCGCGGAAAGTCCAAGAAAATTTCCGGCGCGCAAGGACATTCCCGCTTGCGCCAGTATTTTTTGGATCTCGCCCACTCGCGCCGACCGCCGCAGCAGGGTGTCGAGGGCCGGAATCTGGCTGAGTTGCTCGTCCCGCAGCAGGGCGAGTTCTTCATCCGCTGCCAGTTCAGGCGCCTTGCGCTCGCTGGCCAGGCGTTCCTTGATGAGGCGGGCCTGGGCGTTGCGCTGGTCGAAAATCGAGCCCAGAGCGAAGGCGCTCAGCGCGACGACAGCGAACACGAGAAGGGCGATTAAGACTGCGGGCATAGCTTTATTGGGAACCCCAATTTCCGAACTCGCGACTTAGTTCCAACCTCAATCAGACCTCGGTTTTCGATTCAAACAACGCCGGCCGCAGGCGGGATCCTCCGGTCGCCAGCCGTTCGGTGAATTGCGGACGTATTCCTGTGGCGCGGAATACGCCGCGAACCTTGCCATTCTCATCGACGGCGGTGCGGTCAAAAGTAAAAATATCCTGCATGGCAATGGAGCCGTCGTCCATGCCCGTAACTTCAGAGATTGTCATGACCTTGCGGGTGCCGTCGGAGAGACGAGCGATCTGGACGACAGCGTGCACGGCGGAGGCGATCTGGTGGCGCACGGCGCGCTCGGGAATGTTGAGATTCGCCATTGAAACCATGTTTTCCACGCGGGCCATGGCGTCGCGCGGGGAGTTCGCGTGGACCGTGGTGAGCGAACCCTCGTGGCCCGTGTTCATGGCCTGCAACATGTCAAAGGCCTCCTCGCCGCGGACCTCGCCGACCACGATGCGGTCGGGACGCATACGCAAACTGTTGATGACCAGTTGCCGCTGCCGGACCGCGCCTTTGCCTTCGATGTTGGGCGGGCGCGTTTCCAGGCGGACAATGTGTTCCTGTTTCAACTGCAGTTCGGCGGCGTCTTCGATGGTCACGATGCGGTCGGAGTTGGGAATGTAGCCGGAGAGGACATTCAGCAGAGTCGTTTTGCCAGCGCCCGTTCCTCCGGATACCAGGATGTTCAGGCGGCCCTTTACCATGGCGGAGAGCAGTTCGAGCATCGACTCGGTGAGGGTTTGATTCTCGAGCATCTGGCGGGCGGTGACGGGGTCGCGTCCAAAACGGCGGATGGATAGGCAGGGGCCGTCGATGGCGAGGGGTGGAATGATGGCGTTGACGCGCGATCCATCGGCCAGGCGGGCGTCAACCATGGGCGATGATTCGTCGACCCGGCGGCCTACGCGCGAGACGATGCGTTCGATGATCTGCATCAGGTGGGCGTTGTCTTTGAAGGACAAGCCGGTGAGTTCGAGTTTGCCGGCGCGCTCAATGTAGACGCGGTCGAACTTGTTGACCAGAATGTCGGATATGGTGTGATCTTTCAGCAGGGGCTCGAGCGGGCCGAGGCCGAAGATTTCGTCGAGAATTTCCCGGGAGAGGCGTTCGCGCTCGGCAAAGCTGAGGGGCACGACCTCGCCGTTGACGACGGTGCGAACAATGATCATGACTTCATCGCGCGCGGAGTCACCGGAGGTTTTGCCGAGCTTTTCCAGATCCAGACGGTCCAGGACTTTGCGATGCAGGTCGGACTTAATCTGCTGGGGATCGGTGCGCTCGAAGGATTGAAGATTTGCCATAAGACCGGTTGCCTTGTTCGACTGCGAACCTCAGGGGTTCAAGCCCCATGCGATGCCGCTTGTGGCGGGACGACTTAAGTCGTGCCCTACCCGTGTATGCTCCACTCGGCGGTTATAGCCAGACCGAGTCAAACCTAAACTGATTTAAACCTAAACTGACTTGAACCTAAACTGATTTAAACAGCGACCACCTTTCGCGCTTCACCTCGACATCGTTGCGCGTTAACTCCTCGGCCAGTCCGGCGAAACAGCGGGCGATTTCGGAGTTACGCTGATCCATGACGGGCGTGCCCCGGTCGATCGCTCCGGAAATAGCGAAGTACTGGTTCGGGATCCTCCATAACAGTTTAGCCCCTACGGCGGCCTCAGCGTCTGCCTCACTGAAGCCGGCGACCTTGCGAAAGCGATTCAGGACCAGGCGGACGCGTTCGCGGCTCCCGGTCTCGCCTAAATACTGCTGCACCCGGGCCGCGCTCCAGAGCGAAGCCACATCGCTGCAGGCCACGAGCAGAACGATTTCTGAAAGACTGGCGACCAGACGGCTGGCCGGGTCAAAGCGCGACGAACAGTCGACCACCACATAACGGTAATGCGTGACCAGCATGTCGAAGAGCTTTACAAACTCCGCGGTTGATGGATCAACGGCGGCGGGTATGTTGGTTCCGGCCAGCAATTGCAGGCCGCCGCTGTGACGGGTCATGAAACTCGTGAGCAGTTCTCCGTCCATGCGGTGAAGATTGCGGGTAGCGTCGGCCACAGTGAAATTGGGCTTGAGATTCATGTGCAGGGCGGCGTGGCCGAGGGGAGCCATATCCACCAGTGCCGTTTGTCCATGGGCGGACTGCAAGGCCAGCGCGAGATTGACGGCTACCGTGGTCGCGCCGTTTCCACCCTTCGCATTGATGACCGAGAAGACCTTGCCGCGGATGCCTTCCTGACGTCCGCGGCGTTGGGAGGCCTGCAGGCGCACAAACGCGTCGATCAGGTCCGCCGTATTGGCTGGACGTTCGATGAATTCGCGGGCGCCCGCGCGCATGGCGTTGACGATGACCTGGGGCTGATTCAGATTACCGATGGCGAAGATGGCGGCGTCGGGCATCTCCTCGTGGAGGAGTTCAATGGCGCGCAGAGCGAGAGGAGGGTTGTCGGCGGGAATGTCGACCAGGGTGACGTCAGGATTGGCGGTGCGTAC
This sequence comes from uncultured Acidobacteriota bacterium, assembly GCA_963758005.1. Lineage (GTDB taxonomy): Bacteria > Acidobacteriota > Terriglobia > Terriglobales > Acidobacteriaceae > Sulfotelmatobacter. The sequence continues at coordinate 404,663 of CAVWTR010000007.1, read as the reverse complement.
CCGCCGGGCAACGGGATCGGATGCCGTCACCGGAAAACTGGCGCAAGTATGGACTGTGCGACCCACGGTGGTGCCATCGACCAGCACCTGCAGCACCGCGCGCTGTTCGTTGTCCGTGGCGACGATGACGACTGACAATTCTGGCATGACCACCCTGCGGTCTTTAGTCTTTATTCTTTACGGCCTGCGGACCCTCTAGTGTTGCACTTCAGTCTTGACCACGGTAGCGATTCGCGCGAGATCCCTCGCTTCGCCTGAAGAACGGCTCCGCTCGGGATGACGCCTGTGGTGATGCAGAATCCAACCGCACCAATACGAAACCTCGACGCTTACTTGCTCTTGTCGAACTTATCGTCGTTTACGAACGGCTTCGGATTCTTGGGCAGGGCGGGCTGCTCCGTGCTGGGAGAAATGCGGTGCACCGTGCACAAGACCATCAATTCTGAATTGCTTTTCTGCAAGCTCTTGCTGCGAAAGAAATTCCCCAGGATCGGAATGTCGCCGAGGCCGGGAATCTTGTTGTAAATGTCGGTCACGCGGTTGTCCATCAGGCCCGCGATCACAAAGCTCTGGCCGTCCTGCAATTCAAATTCAGTTTCGGCTTTGCGGGTGCTGAGCGCGGGGACGGTAAATCCGGAGATCGTCAGGGCATCGGCGAAGTCGAGCGTGCTGACTTCGGGCGCGACCTTCAGGTGAATATTGCCGTTGGGCATAATGAGCGGAGTGAACTGCAGCCGGACTCCGAATTCTTTGAACGAAATCGTTACCGCCGTGAAGCCCGCGCCGGGCTGCACGATGGGGAAAGGGAATTGGCCTCCAGCGAGGAAGCTGGCTTCCTTGCCGTTGACTGCGATCAGATTGGGTTCGGCGAGGATCTGCAGAAGATTCTTGGTTTCAAGAGCCTGGATGACGGCGCCGAAGTTAATGTCCTGGCGAAACAGAAAAAGGTTCAGGACATTGCTGATGGTTGAAGCTGTGGTGGTGTTGTTGGCAGGATTCTGTTGGCCAGGGTTCAAGGTTTGCGACCCGACGCCGCCGAATTGGCCGGTGGTGACTGTGCCGATGGTATTCGCGGCACCCGTGGAAATAAAGTTGACCCCCAACTGGGTCAGGGCGGTGCGGTCGACTTCCGCGAATTTTACCTGCAACAAAACTTCCTGCGCGCCGACCGGGCCGAAGGTCAGCACGTTCACGACCTTCGGAGAATAGGCGCTGGCCAGCTCTCCCGCGCGCTTGGCCACGTCTTCGGTGGAAACATGCCCGGAGAGAACGATGGCAGCGCGCGACGGGCTGACCGTAATCTGTTCATCGGGGAATACGCGGTGTTCTTCTTCGGCGCAGGCACTGACGTCAACATCGACGCGAAGATCGAAGCTGCGCGAGCGCTCCAGGGTATCCCAGATGAGCAGGGAAACTTCTCCGGGCGCCCTGCCGTGAACCAAAACCTGAGTTGGCGTTATGACCTGGACGAACGCGATAGTTGGGTCGGTGACTGAAATACGGCTGAGTCGCTCGGTGGTATTGATCAGCAACGACTTGCCCACCATCACGCGCAACGGCGCTGAACCTTGGGGCTGGGACTGCGGAGGCAGCGTCGTGGTCTGGGTGCTAGTGGGTGCGGGAGCCTGATTCGGGGTGTCCGACTGTCTTAAGATTTCGGAAAATGCGGGCAGGACAAAAACGGTCAACACCAGAGCGGCGAATACCGGAACCCAAGGCAAAGGCGAGCGAACTTTCATTTTCAGATTCCTCTCCCTGTGAGGAAACGAGTACAGCTTGGTTCAGCTTGGAAGATCGAAATCGAAATCGAATTCACAATGCTCAATTCCCGCCGCAATTATCCTCCGAGCATTTCACGACTTCCGGTTTCTTGTCGCCTTGGAAAACCTCAATGCTGACGCCGGTGGACGGCGGTGGAGCAACCGGCGTGATGGTCTTGGGCGCGGTGTGATGAACGACGGGTGCGGCGGTCACAGGTATGGGTGTTCCCTTATATAGGCCGCGGGAATTGGAGGATGCTACTTCGTCCTGCCGGGTATCGAGCGGGTTGCGTAGCGCGAGTTGAATGTGGCCCTCGGAACTGGCGAGGGTGAGCCGTTGGGCATCGTCGGGCGAAACCAGGAGCGTGATGACGGCTGTATTCTGGGCCTCGCCCGTGGCCGTGCGTTCCAGCGTGTGGCCGGAGGCCAGAACCGCGACGTTCTGCAGCACGGTCGTCGTCTGCTCCTCGCCGCCTGCGCCCGGCGTTCCTGTGAGGAGCACATCCACACGAGTACCCGGCGTCACGAATCCCGCCACCGACACGACTTCGTTGACCCTGACGGAAACCGCTCTCATGCCAGGCGGGATTAGCGAAGGCAATCCGGAGCCGGCATTCTCTCCGGCCAACCGGTTGGGCAGAATGAATTCGCCTTTGGAAATGGGGACGATGACACCGTGGCCCAATACGTCGGCGCGTTTTCGGGGCGCAGTGGGCGGCAGATCCGCGCCGGGGATACGAATTATTTTTATATCGTGCTCGTCTACCCTGGCCCCAACCTGCAGATCCTCGGCCGCCACAATCACGTCGACGCCGGCATCCGTGGAGCCGGATTTCGACTGCAAGTTCTTGTAGACATACACGCTTGCCAGGAAGCCAAGCGCGAGTGCCAAAACCCCGATCATCAACAAGCGTGTGCGGTTCATACTGCTCCCTTACAAGTCACACCACGGGCGGCGCAACCGAGTGCCAGCGCCTGAGCGTCGCCACTTATTTCGCTAAATTTCGCTAACCAATTTCGCTTACTTATTTCGATAACCAGCGCCTTGCTCACTACTGGATGGAACTGGCGACCTGGGAGAATACGTTATTGGCATTGGACCCGATCAGTTGGACGGTTCCTACCACAATGACGAGAATCACTGCCAGCATAACGGCATACTCCGCGATATCTTGTCCTTCCTCTTCGCACCACAATCTGCGTGCAAGCTGCATATGCGTACCTCGTTTTTGACTTTAATCTTTATCTTTAAACTGATCTCTAAACTCTGACCCTTAAACTCTGTCTTTAGCTTTTCGTGATCGAGCGAAATCCACCCACAGAACTATGCCTGAAACACCCAGGATTATGCCACTCAACCTGGCTAATCATACCTTGCAATCTGGCGGAAAGGACGTATTTTCTTGCATACCCGGACCAAAAAGAGATTACCGCCGGAATGCCCTTCATTGAGCGTTTCCAGAGCGTTAGCCCGACGATGTAGCCCGGAGATGCTAGCCCGGGAGAGGTCAACCCGGGAAACGCCAAACCTCTGGGTTGGGCAGGCCCTGAGGTATGATCGTCGCGTCTCCATAGCGTCTCTCGATGAAAATCACCAATCTTAGACCGGTGGGCAAACTGTACGTCGTGGGTGTGCTTCTGATTCATTTGCTGGTCGTTTGGAACGCCCGGGAGCTGATTTTGAAAGGATATCCGGATTTCACCATTTATTACACCGCCGGGACGATCCTTCGCCAGGGAATGGGTCACACCCTATACGACGATAGCGTGCAGTTTCAAGTGCAGAGGACGTTTGCTCCGCAGGTGGCGACCCGGCTGGGGGCACTCCCGTTTAACCATCCGCCGTTCGAGGCGGTCCTATTCGTCCCTTTCACGTATTTTCCTTATCGGGTGGCGTATTTGCTGTGGAGCCTGGCCAATCTGGCAATGCTGGCAGCTTTACCGATCCTGCTCCGCCGGCACGTGCCGCTGTTGAGAGATTGGCCGGGGCCGGCCTGGACCGTGACTGCGGTCAGCCTCGCCTTTTTTCCCATTTTCTTCGCACTGCTTCAGGGACAAGACGCCATTCTGCTCTTGTTTCTATATAGTCTCGCGTTCCTGTCGTGGAAGAACGATCGCCTGGTTACATCTGGCGCTTGGCTGGCCTGCGGGATGTTCAAATTTCATCTGGTGCTGCCGTTCCTTTTCTTGATGCTCATTCAGGAGAAGAGAGCTCAAGGGCGAAGAAAAATTCTGACCGGTTTCGTCCTTGTGGGCATAGGCCTGGCCGCGGTGTCGGTCGCGGCCGTCGGGGTACGGCAAATCATTTCCTACCCGCACTATGTTCTTGGGCTGGAGAAGACGATGGCAATGGGAGCGATTATGCCGTCCGATATGCCGAACTTGCGGGGACTTCTTTATTTGATGGCGTCGAATAGTGCATCGAAAACACAGTACTTTGAGATGTTGGCTATCTTTGTCTCGGGTGTTCTGTATCTGCTGGCAGCGTGGATCTCCGCTTTGCCGGAGAATGATCGAGACTCTGATCCTGGTCGTCGACAGGATTTGAAGTTTTCGCTGGCCGTTTTTGCCACGGTCTTGGTGAGTTATCACGGGTTGGGATACGATCTTTGCCTGTTGGCGCTTCCCGTGTTGCTGATCGTGGGACAACTCGGCAGGAAAATCCGAATGCCCTTGTGGACAAGCGCAACGATCAGCGCAGGTTTGGCTGTTCTGCTGTTCTCTCCTTTGCAACTCGTTCTTCTCATGCGATACAACCATCTGGCCCTGCTTGGGTGGCCGCTTTTGTTTTGCTTCGTTGGTCTCGCGGGAACGATTCTGGCTGGAAGAACTCCAGCGGGAGAAGTTCTGGTGGAGAGGTGAGATTGCGGTTTTTGGCAACTTGAGGCGTGAATCGTTGACTGATGCGGACGGCAAGGAAGGATCGTACGGAAAATTCGGAGTCCAAAGCGATCGGGAATCTACGGTCTGGCGCTACGGTTCTCTCCGTCGTCGCTATACTGGCCTGCGCGACGATGGCCTGCGCACTGGCGTTGAATCGCAGTTTTCAGTATGAGATTGCCGGCGACATTTTCTTCTCGCTCACTCTGGCGGGCTGCACCATTGTTTTTCTTTCAGTTCGTCCGCTGCGAGAGTTTCCGCAAGTTGCAGGCGTTGCCGTAGTTCTGGTCGGCTTGCAACTGACAATTCTGCGGGTTCCGCTCAAGATACTGCCCTGCCTCGCACTTCTGGGACTCAGTAGCCTTTTGCTGCTGGCGGCCAGAAGAATCGGTAGCGCGGGCCAAGAACGGCAGCTGCTTTATGATTCGCTCGTACCTCCACTGCTGTTTCTGCTGCTCGGATATTTCGGTTCTGGTCCGCTGGCGCTGACGTTCAGGCTCCATCCGAAAACGCTTGATTTATTTCTCTATAGCTTCGATCAGAGTCTGGGTGCGCAACTGAGTTTCAAGGTAGGGCAGGTGGTGTTGGCTTCGCGCCTGCTCACGCGCACGCTGCTGGGCGTCTATTACCTGCTTCCGCTCGCGATCATGTTTACTTATGCGCGACTTTTGGTTCGCGACCGAACTTTGGCGATGACGGCTTTTCTGGCGTTTGTCATCGCCGGGCCAGTGGGGGTGGTGTTTTATAACTTGGTCCCGGGCTGCGGGCCGGGATGTTTCATGCGAGGAGGGTATCCCTTCGCAACGCTCTCAACCCAGCAACTGCGAGAGTTGCCCCTACAGCCACTGTTGGAAGGCGGCGCGCGCAATGCGTTTCCTTCGTTGCACCTGGGCTGGGCATTGCTGGTGTTGTGGTACTCGGAACGGCTGTCGTTGGGAGCCCGGATCGCAATGGCGATCTTTTTCGTCGGCACCGTGTTCGCGACGCTTGGGTTGGGAGAGCACTTCTTCGTCGATCTGGTCGCGGCATTTCCGTTTGCATTGATGATTCTGGCGGCGTGCGCTCTGAAGGTGCCGATCTCGAGTGCGCGCAGAATCGTTCCCCTCGTCACTGGATTAGCGCTGATGATGGGATGGGTGTTCCTGCTTCGTTGGGGACTGCCTGCGGCTTGGGGCCAATTGATTTGGGTCAGCCCGGTTGTACCCTGGCTGCTGGTTGTGGGAACGATCGCCGCTAGTCTGTTTCTGCAGGTGAGCCTGCGGTCGCTGCTGTTCGATTCGGTCGATGGGGCTTGGGGCAGGGAATCGTGAATCGGGAAATCATGAACACGGCGAGAATCGGGAATCCGCAGGCTGTCCGCATCGCGGGCCTGCCATTTGTCGTTGCGCTGGTTCTGGCCGTCCTAGCGTCGGGGAGTACTTGGTTCTACATGAACCACATTCTGCGGGCGCAACAGATTGCTGACGCTGCGGCGCACGGCACGCCGCGCGGGAATTTGTCGGACCTCTATCCGCGGTGGCTGGGAGCGCGGGAACTGCTGCTGCGCGGGCGCAATCCTTATAGTCCGGAGATTACACGCGAGATTCAGCGAGGGTACTATGGTCGGCCGCTGGATGCCCGGCGGGCTGATGATCCTAAGGACGAGCAGGGTTTCGCCTATCCAGTTTATGTGGTATTTCTTCTGGCTCCGACGATCGAATTTCCGTTTGACGCGGTCGAGATCGGCTTCCGCTGGCTGCTGGTGGGGCTGACGGTGGCGAGCGTTTTACTGTGGCTGCACGTTCTGGGTTGGAGGCCTTCGTCGGGAACAACGGTGATTTTTATCGTGCTCCTGCTCGGCTGGTTGCCCATGGTGCAGGGAATCAAGTTGCAGCAACTGAGTCTGCTGGTCGCGGCGCTGCTTGCGGCGTGTGGTGCATGTCTGGCGGGCGGATGGCTTTTTTCCGGGGGAGTGCTGCTGGCACTGGCGACGATTAAACCACAACTGACCTGGCCGCTGGTCTTGTGGCTGTTGCTGTGGGCCGGCAGCGACTGGCGGTCGAGGCGGCGCTTCGTGTTTGGTTTTGGCTTGGTCATGCTGCTTCTGCTGGGCGGAGCAGAGTTGGTTCTGCCCGGCTGGTGGCGCATGTTCATCGCGGCCATCGGAGAATATCACCGGTACACCCAGAACGAATCCGTGCTGGGCATTCTGTTTGGCACCGTTGCGGGAGGGATTCTTGCCGGGTTGAGCATAGCGGCTTGCGCCGTCTGCCTCTGGGGTTTACGAGCAGAATCCGCTTCGACTGAGGCGTTTGGGCAGGCCACCAGCCTGGTGATGGCCTTGACGATATTGATCATCCCCATGTCTGCGCTCTATAACCAGGTGCTGCTGGCGCCGGCGATTCTGGCATTGTTGTGGAGCGAGAGTGCGGGCGCGACCATCCTTCCTGCGATTCGTCTGGCCCGCGTTGCGGGCGCGATTTTGCTGGTCTGGCCGTGGATTGCCACGCTGGGATTGAGTCTGGCTTACTTCTGGCTCACGCCGGCGCTGCGGCAGAAGCTCTGGCCGATCCCGTTTTACTCCAGCTTCATGGTGCCTGTATTTATCTTCGGCTTGGCGCTGCTAAACACGTGGACGAGCCAGCCTGGTCTCTTGCGGGACGGAGCGCCAGCAGAGTAGTCTGTTCAGGCAAGAGAAACTGCTGCAAAAGCGCCGTCAGTCGTCCTTTGGCGAAGGCGAACGGCGCGGTGTGTGCGATAGTCGACCATCGACTATCGACCAATGATTATCGACTAACGACGAATTACATCCATGGCCCTGACCGCAATCAGTCATCACAGTTCTGGCTCCGGCGTGTTTCCTGCCCTGGTGTTCGTGCAGGGCAGCGAGCAGAAGAACATCGTTCTGAACCGCACTCCGTTCACAGTGGGACGGAAGGTGGATAAAGACCTCGTGATCGCCGACCCGCGCGTCTCGCGCGACCATGCGCAGATCATGCAGGAGGGGCAGGATTTTTTTCTTGTCGATCTGAGCAGCAAGCACGGGACGTTCGTTAACGGAGAACGCATCAACCGCCAGAAACTGGAACGCGGCGACCGGCTAGAGTTTGGGGCGCGCGATTCGGCCTACATTTTGTTCAATCCGTCGCAGCGCACTTCGAATACGGCGCGCGAATTTCTCAGCCAGATTTCCGGCATTCAGATCAAGCAGGAAGCCACCGACCTTGAAAAGCTCACGCTGTTTCTCGAAGCCGCGCGCAAGCTGAATACGGCGGGTGTGCTCGACGAAATTCTGATGACCATGCTCGACGTCACGCTGCAGCTGACGCGGGCTGAGCGGGCTTATGTTTTTCTTAAGGACGAGGAAGGGAAGCTGCGCCTGGCCGCCGGGCGCAACTCCAAGAAAGAGCCGCTGCTGGACGACAAGACGATTTCGCATTCGATCCTGGAAGAATCGATGCGGTCGAACTCCGAATTTCTTTTGACCGATACCAGCCAATCGCTCGATCTTGCCGGGCGGCAGAGCATTGTCGCTTACGACCTGCGAACTGTGGTTTGCATCCCGCTGCGCAAGCTCGTGGTGCAGGCGACCCGCGACGCACAAACTCCGGTGCATGCCGCGAATTCTCCGGATGCAATGGGCGTGCTTTACGTGGACTCACGCTTCGCTTCCCGCGACATCAGCGGAGTGGGCCAGGAAATTCTGCACGTGATCGCGACGGAAGCTGCGTCGCTCATCGAAAACGCCCGGCTGGTGCAGGCCGAGGAAGAATCGCGCCGCTACCAGCAGGAGCTGAGCATCGCGGCCAGCATTCAGCAGCGGCTGATGCAGGTGAAGATTCCCGAAGTGCCGTTTGCCAAGCTGCGCGGCAAGAACCTGTCTTGTAAAGAAATTGGCGGAGATTTCTTTGATGCGGTCAATACCAAGGAAGGTCTGGCGGTGGTGCTGGCCGACGTCAGCGGCAAGGGAGTTTCCGCGGCGCTCCTGGCTTCGACCTTGCAGGGGATGATTTATTCTCACTTGAGCGCCGGGGTGCCTCTGCTCGATGTTGTGGTTGCCGTCAACCGTTTCTTCACTGAGAAGCTCGTTGGCGAAAAATATGCGACCGTGCTGCTGGTGCGTCTGCGGCGCGACGGCGAACTGGAATATGTAAATTGCGGCCACGTGCCGCCGCTTCTGGTTTGCGCCGGAGAAGTGATGCGTCCTCCGCACGGAAACGTGCCGGTGGGTTTGCTGCCGGACGCGACTTTCGAAAGCGCGAAATGTCAGATGAAGTCTGGCGACCGCTTCATTCTGGTGACCGACGGCGTTACCGAGGCGGAAAATGCCATGGGCGATTTTTATGAAGACTTCCGGTTGGAAGCGGCGGCGGCCAAGTCTCCGACGCTCGAAGGAATTTTTTCGTCGGTCACCGAATTCTGCGCCGGCAATCCACTGAGCGACGACTGCACGGTGGTCGAGTTGTGCTACACCAGCGTGGAGTAAGGCGGAATCGTGACATCATCTGCCACCGGACCTCCCGCCGGACCTCCCACGGAATCTGAAGTCTCGCTGTTTCGCCTATACACCTTGCGGGTCTCGTACTTCATTATGGCCGCCGGGCTCGGCGTGTATGTCTGGCCCGCCGTTCTGCACCACACCAACGAGTTTGCGGCAGCGGCAGGGATTCGAGTCGCGTTGCTGGCGGGTCTGGGTGCGACGGCTGCATTGGGGCTGCGGTATCCCGTGCAAATGCTGCCGGTATTGTTGTTCGAATTGGTCTGGAAGGCGATCTATCTCGTGGCCTTTGCGCTGCCGCTGTGGTCCGCTCACCAGATCAATGCGGCGGTGGCGGAAGATATAAAAGCGGTCGCGATGGTGGTTATCTTTATCCCGTTGATCCCCTGGCGCTATGTGTTCGCGCGGTACGTGCTGAAGCGCGGGGATCGGTGGAAGTAAGCGTCGGCTTCTCAAAGCACCTGGATGGCCGCCGCATCGTTCCGACTGCGATGCGGTTTCACGACGATCTCCACATCGTGATCCAGCGCCACCAGGAAGCGCAGCAGGCGTTCCACGGAGAACTGGCGGAAGTCGCCGCGCAGCATCTTCGAGACATCGGGCTGGTGGACTCCGAACAAGTCAGCTGCTGCCACCTGTTTGAGGCCGCGTTTCTTCAGGATTGTGTCAATCTTGAATACAAGCTGCGCTTTGACGAAATGTTCTTCGGCGTTGGGTACGCCGATGTCCTTGAAGACGTTGCCAGTTCCGGTTTCGGATCGTTTTTTGTGGCTCATTACTGACCTAATTCACGGCGATCCAAATATAGTGATATCACTATATTTGGTCGAATGACAACCCAAGCAGCGGGTGTGCAGAATTTTTCACCTTGACCGCGCTCTGCAAGGACGTGCAGACTCCGAGCCACGGAATTGAGGGGACTTTATGCGTCGACGGTTCTTCCTGCGGCTTGTCGCTTGGACGTTCGTTTCACTCGTGCTGGTAAACGCCGCTGGAGCGCAAACCACGAAATTTAGAATTATCCACACTTTTGCTGGCGGCAACGACGGCTGGAATCCCGTTGGACAGCTCGTGTTCGATGATGCGGGCAATCTTTACGGCGCCACGTATTATGGCGGATCGCTTACGGCCTGCGGCGGTTACGGTTGCGGAACCGTTTTTCAAATGCATCCAAACGGCGGTCGCTGGAGCGAGAGAGTGCTCTACAACTTTTCCGACGCGGTCAACAGCTATGTCGGCGCGACTGGTCCGTTGGCACTGGATAGCACGGGGAATATTTACGGAACGGGAGTCTTCTGGGGTTACGACAATGGCCAGTACTTTGGCGGAGAAGTATTCCAGGTCACCGATACCGAGGGATCGTGGACGGGAAGTCTGCTCCACGAGTTTGTCAGTGGATCGACTGACGGCGGTCAACCAAATCCTGGTCTGGTGCGCGACGCTGCGGGGAATCTTTACGGATCGACGCAGGCGGGCGGAGACTTAAATAACAATGGCGTCGTTTTCGAGTTCTCGCCCAACGGCGACGGCACATGGACCGAAAGCCTGATTTATCAGTTTGGATCCGGCAAAACCTCATGTTCCAGTTGGCCCGATGATCATTGACGCTGCCGGAAATCTCTATGGCATAACCCAATCTGGTGGGGCCTACTTTTCTGGCTCGGTGTACAAGCTTCAGCAGTCAAATGGCGTTTGGAGCCTTGTCTCGCTTTATGATTTCCCTCCCATCACCAGCTACGGAGAGCCCCCGACCCCCGGCGGATTGGTCATGGATGCAGCCGGGAATCTTTACTGCAACACCCAGTACGGAGGGGCCTATGGCGTTGGGGAACTTTTCAAGCTAACACCAACCACTGGATACTGGAAATATTCTTCGATCCACACCTTTTCGGGTTCCAGCGACGGCGGTTTCCCATCCGGTGACCTAGCTATTGATCATGCGGGGAATATCTATGGAACAACCCTTTCCGGCGGCCTGTTTCAATACGGAACTGTTTATAAATTCAGTCCGGACGCAAAAGGACGTTGGAAGGAAACCGTGCTACACAGTTTCGCAAATACGAACGATGGTTACATTCCTCAAGGCGTGATTCTGGACTCGTCAGGGAACGCGTACGGTGTAACGTCCGGCGGTGGCACGGTCAACCGCGGCGTGGCTTTCGAGATCTCGCAATAGAGCTCCCCATGCCCCCGGTTCCGAATCGCCCGGAGTGTTGCTCGCTCTAGCCGTTCTCGACTGTAACGGTATAGTCCGTGCCTTCCCATCGATTTTCTTGCGGCCAGAAGAACGTGAAGACCGCCTGGGCTCCGGCTGGGAGCGATGCGGTGGGCAGATCGAGGATGTGGGTGCTGAGGCCGGTGTCCCGCGTATCGGTGTCGTGTGCCGTGGTCCAGCCGTCGAGGCTCCAGTGCACGCGGGCGGGGGTCAGCAGCACGATGCGCAGCGTTTTGTTGCGGGGGATGGTGCGGGTTTTGTTGTTGAACCTCCAGCCGAAAATCTGCCGCACAGGTTTATCGACTAAGTAGCGCTTCACGGTTTGGGGGGGCTGGTCGAAAATCTTGTTGTCGCGAATGGAACGCCGCAGCTTGATGTACTCCGAGTGGGCCCAGACGAGCGGGCAGGCCGAACCGGTAGGCTTGCCGCGGAAAAGTTCGAAGGCGGGAATGTCGGCGGCGTCCCAGACTTGTTCGGGGAGCAGGCGGCTCTGTCCCGCAGTCGAATTCTCGATGACGGTAAGCAGCGCGTCGGCTTCGTCGCGGTGTCCGGCGGCGAGGGCGTAATGGCCGCGTTCTCCGGCGAGCAAGGGCCAGGGGCGGCCAATGCCGGTTCCGTCGAAGGCAGAACCATCTCGGTGTTCGCCGTAGCCGTCGCCGTTGTAGCGATACCAGCATGGGCCCTGGGGCAACTCGACGGCCAACAGCGCATCGATGGCGCGCAGCGTATTCAGAATGCGCGGATCATCCGCTGCTCTCAGGCCAAAGCGCACCAGCGCCAGCGCGTCAGGGCTGACCATGTGATAGGCGCGCTGCCCGTCCTCTCCCGGCGGACGATTCTTGATGGGAACGAAGCCTTGCGTGGGCGAAGCGGCCCCGGCGATGTCCGTGTCGGGCGGGGCGATGCGCACATAGTAGCCCTCAATTCCGAGCTGCTGCGCCAGGTCGCCTCCGGTGGCGTAGACCCAGCGCTCAATGTTGTCGTTCCAGGCGTCGGCTGTGTCGCGCATGGTTTGGGCTTGTTCGCCGTGCCCAGTCAGGTCGGCGATGTCAGCCCCGGCCAGCAGCGCGGTAATTTCGGCGGCGAGGGTGAAGGGCGAATAGCCGGCATCTTCTTCCCAGCGGTCTTGTTGAGTGACGGGACCGTTGCGCAGAATGAAGCTGGCGGCATTGCGCACCATCGGCCACCAGCGGTCGAGCTTGCCCAGCGCATCCGGGGCCTCGCGGCGCAGCAGATCGAGCAGCAGGATGGGGAACGCAGTTTCGTCCATCTGGACGCCGCCCCAATAAGGCCGCCCGTCGAGCCAGAGATTCTGCGCCCAGTTTCCGGCGGCTTCCTGAGTGGCTTCGAGATAGCGAAGAACTCGCACCGCGTCGTCAACAGCTCCGGCGGCGAGCAGCGCGCTGGCCGCTTCAACCAAATCGCGGGGCCACACCAAATGGTAGCCGCCCAGATCTTCGTCGCCTTTGTTGAATCCCCAGGGAATTGAGAGGCTGGCAATGATGCCGCCGAGAAAATCTTTCGACTCGTGGGTGCGCAGAACGGCGGTCGACGAGCGATACAAATCGTACTGGCGCAACGGTTCATCCAGCTTGAGCAATGTGGTTTGCCAGGTCTTCCACTGCGAAAAGTAGTGCTGGCGAGTTTCGGCATAGTCTTCGAAGAGCGTGGAGCGGGTCTGCTGTCCCGCTTCGGTCCAGATCAACCCGAAACCCAGTGCCAGTAAGAACTCGCCGTTGCAGGCGGCTAGATCGATCTCTCCCGTGAAAGCGATGTTGCCGTTTTCTGCGCGCGTGTATTCCCATTCCATCTGGAAATGCTGGGAGACGTCCTGCCAGCCGTCGGAGGTGCCGACAAATCCCACGGAGCCCTTCTTCCATGGCGCCGAGGATGCGAGCGCCAGCGCGGTGCCGTCGCGTTCGGCAAAGAACATCGGATAGCCTTTGTAATCGCCGATCCAGCCGGTGTTGCCAGCACCGCAGTTCGCCAAGTGTGGCGAGAGCAGCGCGTACAAGTGATAGTCGGTGAGCGCGCCCTGCAACGGCTCGAAGCGGATCTTCTGCAGGACCACGTGGCGGTAGGGGTCGGTAAGAACTTCCTTGTGAATGCGATACCGTCCGCTGATATCGGTGTTGACTACTTCAAAGGCGGGGATGCCGGGCTCGATCGGCCGGTTTTCAAAAGTGCAGTGCCGCTTCTCCTCGGAAAAGAAATCGCGGCCGTTGGTGACCATCAATCCCAGGTCGCGGGTGCAAGCCTGGTCGACGCGCGGAAAATAGACTTCATTGAGAATGCCGTGACTCAGCGTGAACCAGACTTTGCTGTGCTGGTTCAGCGCTGTACCGGCGCCCGACTTGGCGCTTGAAGTCCAACGGGCTGGAATTCCCGGCCAGCCGGGAGCATAGCGTATGGCGGAATCGGTCATGAATACTCTGCCCTCGGACCGAGGATACACCTACGGCGGAATTGACAAACGTTTTACAGGGCAAGACTCAGGCTTCCTCCGATTTGGGCATTCATCAGAAATTGATTGGTTTGTAACCGTCCTGTAACATTCCGCCGATACAAGGGGATCATAACTTGAGGAGGAATTTATCTAGTGATGCGCAAAACTGTGCTATTGGTGTGCGTTCTGCTGGCCCTGCTGGTAGCGTTGCCGGTGATGGGACAGACCACGCTCAACGGAGCTGGCGCCACGTTTCCCAACCCGATGTACTCGAAGTGGTTTAGCGAATACCACAGGATTCACGCCGATGTTCAGCTCAACTACCAGCCGATCGGCAGCGGCGGCGGGATTCGCCAGGTCACCGAGGGCACAGTGGACTTCGGGGCCAGCGATATGCCCATGACCGATAAGCAGTTGGAGGACTCGAAGACGAAGATCCTGAATATTCCCACCGTGTTGGGCGCGGTGGTTCCGGCTTATAACATTCCCGGCGTGACCGGGGAAGTGAAGTTCACGCCGGCGGCGCTCGCGGGGATTTTCCTGGGCAAGATTTCCAAATGGAATGACAAAGAGATCACGTCGGTCAACCCGGGAGTGAAGTTCCCCGACCAGAATATTATCGTCGTCCACCGTTCCGACGGCAGCGGAACCAGCTTCATCTGGACGGACTATCTCTCGAAGGTGAGCCCGGAGTGGAAGAGCCTGGTGGGCAGCGACACCTCGGTGAAGTGGCCGCTTGGGATGGGCGGTCTGCACAACGAAGGCGTGGCGGGACTGATTCGTCAGTTATCCGGTTCAATCGGATATGTTGAGCTGATCTATGCCGTGCAGAACAAAATTCCCTACGGTAGCGTGCAGAATTCCGCGGGCGTCTTTCTGAAGGCGAGTCTGGAAGGCGTGACTGCGGCGGCCGCTTCGGCTCCGAAGATGCCGGCCGATTTCCGTGTGTCGATCACCAACGCTCCGGGGAAAGACGCGTATCCGATTTCGAGCTTCACGTGGCTGCTGATTCCCGCGCAGTCGAAAGATGCGGCCAAAGGCAAGATTCTGGCTGACTTTCTGAACTGGATGGTCACCGACGGCCAGAAGATGACCTCGGCGCTGGACTACGCACCGCTGCCGGACAGCGTGGTCGCGAAAGTGAAGGAAGCCGTTAAGCAGGTTAAGTAAGCAGGTTAAGTAAACAAGTCAAATAAACAAGTCAAATAAACAAGTCAAACAACGCACACAAGAAAGAGCTGCAACCGGCGCCTGGACAAATGCTGACTTGTCCCTGCGCCGGTTTTAATTTTCTGTAGGAAGCCTCGACGGTGTTAGATCTGAGTCGGCGTTCTGCGTCCGCCCGGGGGATGCTTTATACTGATATTTCGGACTGACGGTCACACTGACGTGCCCCGAGCCTTCGTCGGGGGTTCACGCAGGCGGAATTCGATCGACAAATAACAAATCCCACGAATAAAGAGGCAAAGAGCGGCTGGCATGGCTCGTATTTCGCTCGACAACCCGGCGTATTTCCTCAATCGCGACACTTCCTGGATGGCGTTCAACCGTCGTGTGCTCGAGGAGGCGGAGGACGAAGGTAATCCGCTGCTGGAACGGGTGAAGTTTCTCTCCATTTCGGCCAGCAATCTGGACGAGTTCTTCGAAGTGCGCGTGGCCGCCATGATGCAGCAGATTGAAGACGGCTACAACGAGGCCGGTCCCGATGGTTTGACTCTGACCGAAAAACGGGATGTGTTGAACAAGCTGACCCACGAATTCGTCGACCATCAATATGACTGCTGGAACGCCCGCCTGCGCCCGGCGCTCTCGGCGAATGGAATTCGCGTGCTGGGGTTGCACGAGTTGGATTCCGAGGCGTTGCGCTTCGTCGACGAATACTGCGAAAGGGAACTCGACCCGCTGTTGACGCCGGTCACGGTGGATCCGGCGCATCCGTTTCCGCGAGTCATTAACAAGGCGTTGTGCGTTGGCTTTCTGTTGCGCCGCCGGCGGCGCTCCGCCCTGACTTACACAGGTGTGGTCTCGGTACCGCGAGCGCTGCCCCGGCTGGTGCGGTTGCCGTCGGAGGGCACGGACGACTTTATTTTTCTCGCCGATCTGGTCGCGCATCATGCCGTGCGCATGTACCACGGTTACGACATTGTTTCCTCCGCGCCGTTCCGCGTGACTCGCAACAGCAATCTGTACTTGGCTGAAGAAGAGGCTCGCAGCCTGCTGGAGTCGGTGCGCACCGAACTTCACAATCGCCGCAAGGGCGATGCCGTGCGCATGGAAATCGAGGCTGACGCCGATCCCGAGATCATTGATCGGCTGCGCACGGTATTTGAGATTGATCCCTGGCAGGTATTTCCTGTGAACGGGCCGGTGAATCTTTCGCGGCTGTTCAATGTTTACGAGCAGGTGAAGCGGCCCGATCTTAAGGATCGCGTGTTTTGTCCGCGGGAGTTGCGGCTCACTTCGAAGTCGAAAGACATGTTCGAGGAGTATGCGCGCGCACGACATTCTGCTGCATCACCCCTATGACTCCTACGATGCCGTGGTGAATTTTATCGAGTCGGCGGCCGAAGATGACCGGGTGCTATCCATCAAGCAGACGCTTTACCGCACCAACGAACACTCGCTGATTGTGCCTTCGCTGATCGAAGCCGCGGCGAACAAGGAAGTTACGGCGGTGGTTGAGTTGAAGGCGCGCTTTGATGAAGCCTCGAACATCCGCTGGGCGCGCGATATGGAAGACGCCGGCGTGCAAGTTTTTCATGGGCTGGTCGGACTGAAGACGCATTGCAAACTATCACTGATGGTTCGGCGCGATCCTGACGGCGTGACACGCAGCTACGCGCACATCGGCACCGGCAATTACAACGCGACCACGGCGCGCATTTACACCGACCTTAGTTTGTTCACGGCGAATCCGGAGATTACGCGCGCCGTGCACGATGTTTTCAGTTTCTTGACGGCTTATGCGGAGAATCCGAGCTATGATCCGCTGCTGGTGGCTCCGCTCGATCTGGCGGAGAAATGCATCGCGCTGATCGACCGTGAGGGTGAGCATGCGCGGCAGGGCAAACCCGCCCGCATTATCGCCAAGATGAATGCGCTGCTCGATAAGAATATTGTGCAGGCGCTGTACCGGGCGTCGCAGGCGGGAGTGCAAATCGATTTGATTGTCCGCGGCATTTGCGCGCTGCGTCCGGGCGTGCGCGGGGTGAGCGACAACATTCGAGTGCGAAGCATCGTGGGACGATTCCTGGAGCATAGCCGTATCTACTATTTTGGTAACGGCGGCGAAGAAGAAATCTATATTGGCAGCGCCGATTGGATGCCGCGCAATCTGTATGAGCGGGTTGAAGTGCTGGTGCCGCTGCGCGATGAAATGCTGCGGCAGCGGGTGCGCAGTGAAATTCTCGATGCCTATCTGGCCGACAATCGGAAGGCGCGCATCTTACTAAAAGACACGACGTATGTCCGGCCATGGCAGACGCCGCAGGGCACGCGCAATCGGCGTCCGCCTGTGGGAGCGGCTGCTTTCAGCGCGCAGGATTTCCTGATGAGCGTCGCCGAGGGCAAGGCGCCGGCGGTGTCGCCCGCGCCGCTTCCGGTGCGCAAGCATAGACTCGTAGGAAGGGAGCGATAGTGACGGCAAGTGTGGCCGGGGGGTTATTTTTCAAAGCGCCTTACGTCGGCCAAAGCCGGGTTCAAACTTCGCGCTGAGTCGGCATGCCTAAAGACATGCCCTGATACGAACCTTGTAGAGAGTAAAGACTTAGGACCCACAGGAATAAATAAACTGACATGATCCTCTACTTTTTGCGGCACGCCAGTGCGGGCGAACATCTTGCCAACGCCAAGAAGGACGAAAAGCGCGCTCTCGATAAAGAGGGCATGGAGCAGTGCGGCTATATCGGGCGCGCGCTGGCTGCGCTCGATGTTCAGGTGGACGCGATTGTTTCCAGCCCGCTGAAGCGCTGCACTCAGACCGCGTCGCTGGTTGGCAATGAGCTGGGCTATGAAGGCAAATTGCAGGTCGACACCGGATTGAGGCCCGAGGCCGGGCTCGCCGACTTCCGCAAGCTTCTGGAAAAATATTCCCGCCAGGAAGCTGTCATGGTCGTGGGGCACAATCCGAACCTGAGCCAGTTTCTGGGAGCGATTATCTGCGATTCCGGCTGCGAAGCTTCGCTGGAATTGAAGAAGGGCGCGGTTGCCAAAGTCGAGATGCGCCGCACTTCCGGCACCCTGCAGTGGTGTGTCACTCCGAAGGTTCTGCGGACGCTTTACGACACGGCCGTCGAGAGTTCGCGTCCGAATACTTCGCGGAAATAGTCACGCTCCTTCTCGATCGCCCACAGTTCCAAGTCGATGCCCATGCGGCGCCGGGGAACCAGTGTTAGCTTTACTTCCGCGGAGCGCACACTGGTCCGCACTTTTTCCACGGCGCGGCTGCGGCCCAGGTTCAGGGCGCGCGCCAGACGTAATAGCAGAATTGCCTTTTGCACGTTGGCGCGGTCGCCGGTGTCGACAACCTTCATGGGACTATCTTCTACTGTGGGCCGCGACTTGCCGAGATAGCGAGCGATCGCCGCGATCAGGCGGCGCTGCTGTGGCGTGTAACCAAGAATTTCAGAGTTCGAAATAATGTAGTGGGTGTGACGATGGTGTCCGTTGCGATTCACGTAGTCGCCCACTTCATAGAGCATGGCGGCGGCGGTGAGCCATTCGAGGTATTCCGGAGGCAGGCGATGCACCGAACGGAGCGCCGTAAACAGGGTCGTGGCGGCGTCCCGGACATTCAGCGCGTGCTTACGGTCGACGTGATAATGGTCGACTGCTTTCAGGATGGATTCCCATCTTTCGGATTCGATCTGGCGACCGGAGCGCGTGCTGCGGTCGTAGTCGGCGGCCATCTGGGCGAGGATTCCATCGCGCAGGCCGAGCGGCGAATAGCGAAAACTTTTGAGATGCAGGCGGTCGAGCAGTTCGTGATAGACGGTCGCGCCAGCCACGATAATCTCGGCGCGGCGTGGGCCGATGCCCTCGATCTTGCGACGCTCCGCGACTGGCAGGCGAGCGAGTCGCTTGGCGATGCGGCTCATTTCTGCGCGTGAAACCACGGGCCGCTGGCGGCCCACGCCGCGGCGCAAATGGCTGGCGACTGCCGCTAGTGCCGCTGCCGTGCCCGAGGTCGCGATCACGTTCTTCACTTTGGCGACGGCGATGCGGTCGGCGATGCGGTTCACTTCGCGCGCCACGAATCCGCGCAGGCGTTTCAGTTCGCCTTTGCGTACCGGGTCGTGCCGCAGAAATTCATTGCTCAGGCGCACCGCGCCGAGCGGCAGGCTGATGGCGTCGCGAATGTGTCCACCTTGCGTAACCGTGAGTTCGCAGCTGCCGCCGCCGAGATCCATCATTAGCGTTGGCGCACGGTCCACGCGGGGACTGGAGACGAGCAGCCCCAGATGAATGAGCCGAGCTTCTTCGACGCCCGAGACGATCTCGACTCGCCAGCCTGTCGCGGACCGCACCCATTCCAGGAACGCCTGGGAATTGCGCGCATCCCGCAGAGCGCTGGTGGCAACCACGCGCACGCTGTCGGTCACGATCTGCTGCGTGGCCCGGTGAAAGCGGCGCAGAACTTTTACGGTCTCCGCCATGGACTCGGGGTTCAGGAATCCGGAGCTGAAAACGCCTTCGCCGAGGCGCGTGACTTCACGGTCTTCGTGGAGAGCACGCACCCGTCCGCGCTGCAGGCGCGCAATCTTCAGCCGGACCGAGTTCGAACCGATATCAACCGCGGCAAATGTGGGCATGGGGAGGCGAAGAACGGGAAGCTTCACAGTTTACATGCACGGAGGCGGATTTTAGTCGGAGCTCGGCCAGAAAAAACATAAACCACGAAGGACACGAAGGTCCACGAAGGATAACCGGATGCGCGAAAGGCTTCGTGACACTTGGTGGCTTCTGGTTCTTGGGGGCGGAAAAGTTACGCGGCCGTCTCGGTCTGACTCAACTTCGTCGGACTGTGTGTGCTCTTTTTGCGCGGATGTTCCGAGGCCACGGGCAGGAGGTTGAGCGCAGCCTGAAGCGTTGGTGAGGCCGAAAGCGCGGCGACCGCCTGGCGGAATTTTCCTTCCGTCACGTGGTTGAGCGCCGCCACCAGAGACGATTGGTTCACGTCGCCGATTCGCTTCGCCGCAGTCTGCGTAAGGTTCAGCCAGTCGTGCCAGTTGCCTAGGGCATCCTGGAGGCGCCGCAGTTGGGAAATCAACTGTGCTGCCTCGGAGGATTTGGTAGCGAATTCGGCCGTGTACCGGGCCCGTTTCACGACCGTGCGGTACTCGTGGAGAAGATCTTCGGTGATCGGTCCGGCTGGGCGAGTGATGCGGGACAGCATCGTCCGCGCGACCTTCAAAGGATCGCGCAAAGGATCGCGACCGGGCGCAAGTTTTACTTCTTTCGAAGCGCGCCGCAGTCGCTTATGAAGTTCTTTAATTACTTGTTTTGTTAATAGCTTGCATAGCTTTTTCTCGTGTTCTGCTCGAAGTTCTAGCAGGCCCTGTGTGAGCTGCGTTTTGCGGCGCGGTTCCTGCGGAACTTTCAAACTTCGCAACGCTGTAAGTTGGACGTCGAGGTCGCGCACTTTGCCCGCACGCTTGCGAATTCGGCCCAACATTTTCAGAAGCTTTTTCTGGTTGCGGTCGCGATTCGGAATGAGCTGTTCCAGCAGGGTTTGCAGGCGCAGGGTCGAAGTGCGGAAGCTGTGAACGTTGTTTGGGTCCAGTCCAGACGAGAGCTTCACCAGGGCCCGCTCGATCTTCTGAAACGCAATCTTCGTTTGTTCTGGGGAAATCGACATAAATGAATCCCGTTCGAGGGAGAACGCTCTATCGCTACTCACGAAACCTATACTCAAGAAGCCGTTCTGGAAGACAGACAACTCGGAGTCAAAACGAACCACAGACGACTAACAGAGGGCCCCCCAGGCAAGACATTCCACGCCAAGCGGAAAAGCTTAGTCGATTTTAACACCTTTGTAACAAGTCTCTGCTACGGTTAAGGTGAATGGCCAACCCAGCGTTTCCCCGGCCTGATATGCCCGGACCGCAACCTGTTGAAATGACGAAGGTTACAACGGCGTCGGCGGCACGGGAAGCGCCCTTGCTGCGCACCTCCGGCGGCGAGGTGCAGGATCGCGTCTTCCAGTCGGCAATGATTCTGTGCGGATTGGCTGTCCTGGGCATTCTGGTTCTGATCGTCTACGAACTGGTCTCGCGCTCCAGCCTCTCCTGGCACGCATTCGGCTTCAAATTCTTCGCGGGGAGCGAGTGGGATCCGGTCAACAAGCAATTTGGAGCGATGCCGTTTATTTATGGCACGCTGGTTTCGTCTCTGGTGGCGCTGATTATCGCGGTTCCGCTGGCGGTGGGTGTCGCGGTATTTACTACGGAAATGTGCCCCAGGGCGCTGCGCGGTCCGCTTTCGTTTTTCGTTGAACTGCTGGCCGCGATCCCCAGCGTGATCTATGGCTTGTGGGCGATTTTCGTTCTCGTACCGCTGTTGAGTGGATACGTCCAGCCGTTCCTGGCAACCACCCTAGGCTGGACTGGGCTGTTCGGTGGACCGCAATACGGGATCGGCATGCTGGCGGCCGGGGTAATCCTAGCCATCATGATCATTCCCATCATTTCTTCGATTACGCGGGAAGTGCTCATGGTCGTGCCCCAGCATCAGCGTGAGGGCGTACTGGCCTTGGGTGCGACGCGCTGGGAGATGATTCGAGTCGGAGTGCTGCGCAACGCGCGCGCCGGAATTGTCGGCGGCGTCATTCTGGGCCTGGGACGCGCTCTCGGTGAAACCATGGCGGTCACCATGGTGATCGGAAACAATCCCCAGATTGTGAAGTCTTTGTTTGCGCCCGGATATACCATGGCTAGCGTGCTCGCGAATGAATTCAGCGAAGCTACCGGCGATCTTTATCTTTCATCCCTGATTGAGATTGGGCTGGCCCTGTTCTTTGTCACCATCATCGTGAACGCGCTGGCACAATTACTGGTGTGGACTGTAACCCGCGGCCAGCCTGCGAGGGGACATGCTTGAGACCGTAGCTAACGCACCCGCGCCGCAGGGAATGCCGGCCATTATTATGCCAACCATTAGTTGGCGACGTCGGGTGACGGATCATGTGATGACGGGCGCTGCCGTGTTGACGGTTCTGCTCGTTCTGGCGCCGCTGATCGCGATCTTCGGCTACCTGATCTACAAGGGAATCGGCTCGGTGAACTGGGCGTTTCTCACCCAGATCCCGAAACCTGAAGGCGAAGCCGGTGGTGGAATGGCCAACGGCATTGTGGGCTCGATGTTGATGCTGGGAGTTGCCAGCCTGATCGGTGTTCCGCTGGGGATTGGCGCGGGCGTCTACCTCGCCGAGTATGGGCGCAACCGGCTGGGCGATGCGATTCGCTTTACTGCGGATGTGCTGAACGGAGTGCCGTCGATTGTGATTGGTATTGTTGGTTGGGCCATCCTGGTTCGCGGGCACGGCTTCTCAGCGATGGCGGGGGGAGTGGCGCTTTCGATCATGATGGTCCCGACCATCTGTCGCACCACCGAAGAAATGCTGCTGCTGGTGCCGCAGGCTTTGCGCGAAGCTGCGTATGGGCTGGGCATTCCACGCTGGAGAACCACGCTTTCGATCACGCTGCGAACCGCAACTTCGGGCGTGATTACAGGCGTGATGCTGGCCTTCGCGCGCATCGCCGGCGAAACCGCTCCGCTGCTGTTCACCGCGTTGGGCAATGAGTACTGGAGCGGGCGCTTGCCCCTCGATTCACATTGGCATCGCCAGCCCTGGACTTTGGGACTGGATCAACCCACCGCAGCTTTACCGCTGCAGATTTTTAAATACGCCACATCGCCCTATGATGACTTGCATCGGCAGGCCTGGGCTGGAGCGCTGGTGCTCATCATCCTTATCGTGACTGCGGTTGCGGCCGTGCGCTTCGCCGTGCGCCGCAGCTCGTTCGGAGCGGCATAAATTATGGGCGTCGGAATCCAGGTCGAAAACCTGAATGCCTGGTACGGCAAGAGCCAGGCGCTGTACGACATCAATCTGAAGGTTGCGGCCAACCACGCCACGGCCCTGATTGGTCCATCCGGATGCGGCAAGTCGACGTTCATTCGCTGCATCAATCGCATGCACGAGACGATTCCGGATGCGCGGGTTGAAGGCCGGGTGCGCATCGGCGAGATCAACGCCTACAACGGCACCTCGGCCACGCAACTACGCCGCCGCGTCGGCATGGTGTTTCAAAAGGCGAACCCGTTTCCTACGATGTCGATTTATGACAACGTGGCCTCCGGGCCTGAAGCTGAATGGATTCCGCGATCGCCGCAAGCTGAATGAAATTGTGGAGCGTTCGCTCGATTCCGCCGCGCTGTGGGACGAGGTGAAAGATCAGATCCACAAGAAGTCCGGGGCCAGCCTGTCCGGCGGGCAGCAGCAGCGGCTGTGCATTGCGCGGGCTCTCGCGGTCGAACCCGAGGTCTTGCTGATGGACGAGCCCTGCTCGGCGCTCGATCCCATATCGACCGGAAAGATTGAAGAATTGATCTTCCAGCTCAAAGAACGGTATACCATCGTAATCGTGACGCATAACATGCAGCAGGCGGCGCGGGTGGCCGAGTTCACGGGGTTCTTCCTGCTGGGCAAGTTGATTGAGTTCGATAAGACGGAGAAGATTTTTACCAAGCCGGCGGATAAGAAGACGGAAGACTACATTACCGGCAGATTCGGATAAACATTTGCTTGCTCGAGATGACAAGCAAATCTGATTAGGGAAGGGTTCGGATCATGCGCACGCGTTTTCAACAAGGGCTCGACGATCTGCGGCAACGGTTGCTTCGCATGGGAGGCCTCGCGGAGCAGGCGGTCGATCGCGCTCGCCAAGCCTACGTTGAACGTGACCTTTCCCGCTGCCAGATGGTGCTCGAAGGCGAGAGCCTGATCAATACGGCCGAGCGCGAAATCGATGAAGCTGCCTTTGACCTGCTCGCCATGCAGCAACCCATGGCGGTGGACCTGCGTTTTATTCTTGCGGTCACCAAGATTAACTCCGACCTTGAACGCGTCGGCGATCAGGCGGTCAACATCGCCGAGCGCGTGATGGATATGGTGGAACTCCCAACGGCGGAGTTGCCGGTCGACATCGCCCGCATGGGCACTGCCGTGAGCGCCATGGTGCGCCGCGCTCTCGAATCGTTTCATTGAAGGCAAAGCTGAACTGGCGCAGGCCGTGCTCGAAATGGACAACGTCATTGACCGCATGCGCGACGACGCTTTCATCCAGTTGGTCAAGGCCATGAACGACCGCCCCGAGATCGTGCGCCAGGCACTGGACGCGCTTCTGGTGGCCCGGAATCTGGAGCGCGTTGCCGACCACGCCACCAACATCGCCGAGGACGTAATCTTCTGGGTGCAAGGCTCCGACGTCCGGCACAACGTGCATCCCGAGGAATCCGAAGCCCGGGAATCAGACCGCCCCACGACGAGAGCCTCGGGCCAATAGATGGATGTGTGCGGACAGCCGCCCCCGGCTGTCCGTTGAGCGCAGCTCGACAGCGGTCGAAATAATTTTGATTAGCTGCGTTCCTTCGCCTTTGACCGTTTGCGTCGCATTGCATTACGCTCATCACTTCTTCCATTTCTGACGCAGTTCTTCGCGGAGGCCTCGTGAATCGCTCGTTCCTTCATTTTTTCTGTGCTTTCCTGTTCACCTCGATCTTCTTAGCCACGACTACCGCGGTTTTCGCGCAATCGCCCGCCGATCGTCCGCCTATCAACCTGCCGACCAGCAAGATGCTGACGGTTCCGTCCCCCGGCCGCATCGGCAGCACCAACAGTTTTCCGGCTGCGATGGTGCTCAGTCCGGATGGCCGCTACGCCGCGCTGCTGAACGATGGCTACGGTACGCAGGAGACGCTGGCGCACCAGTCGATCTCTGTGCTCGATCTCAAGACGAATCGGATCGTCGAGTATCCTGATGCGCGCCTCAGCGAGGAATCGCATCAGAGTTATTTTCTTGGGCTGGGGTTCAGTTCGAACGGCAAGCATCTCTACGCATCGGTAGGTTCGCTGACCGATCCCACAGGCGCGAAGGCTGGCAACACGGGAAATGGCATCGCCGTCTACAGTTTCATTGCGGGCAAGGTTGCGCCCGAGCGGTTTATTCCAATCGCGTTGCAGCCGCTTTCGACCGGGAAGAGGTTAGCGGTTGGTTTGAATGCTCCTCCGAAGACGGCAATTCCATATCCCGCGGGGCTGGCGGTAGTTTCCGACCGAGGGCACGACAAACTTCTGATCGCAAACAATCTCTCGGATAACGCCATCCTGCTTGATCCCGCGACGGGAAAAGTGCTGCAGACTTTCGATCTGAGCACCGGCCGCTTGATCCCGTCCTCGTACCCGTACACTTGCGTGGCCATGCGCGATGGCCGGCGGGGATGGTGCAGTTTGTGGAACGATTCGTCCGTGGCCGAACTTGACTTGACTGCGGGGAACGTTGCGCGCCGGATCAAGCTGAAGGAACCTGAGGACCCGCTCGCGCCGGGTTCGCATCCCACGGCGCTGCTCTTGAGTTCTGACGAGAAGTCGTTGTACGTCGCCCTCTCTAATTCAGATCTGGTGGCCGCTGTGTCGACGGTGTCAGGCGAGATTGCTCGCTTCTTATCGACGGCCGCGCCCTCGCAGAAATACGACGGCACTTACCCCACTGCACTGGCCCAGTCTTCCGATGACAAGTACCTGTTCGTTGCGAATTCTTCACTGGACGCGGTTGTCGTCTTCGACCTGTCGCAACCAATCGCAACCTCAAACGTCCAGATTGCACGGGAGGCGCTCGGTTTTATCCCTACCGACTGGTACCCCAGTGCGCTCGCCGTTCACGGCGACGATCTGCTCATTGCTACCGCCAAGGGCGAAGGCACGCGCCCCAACAAAGACATGGGCAAGACGTCCTACGAGATGCGGCACCGCGATCATCCCTACATTCCTACCTTGCTCAAGGGATCAATCGCGCGGCTGAACATTCCATCGACTCTCGAAAAACTGCCGCAGCTGACGCAAGTCGTCGAGCACGACAACCTGCTGCACAGTGATCCCGGAGCCATCGCCTTTGCTAACGGCCAGAATCCCATCAAGCACGTGATCTACGTCATCAAAGAAAACCGTACCTACGACCAGATTCTCGGCGACCTGAAATCCGGCGATCAGAGCGTTGGCGACGGCGATCCTTCGATCACCATGTATGGCGCCGACATCACGCCCAACCAGCACAAGCTCGCTCTGCAGTTCGGAGTGCTCGACAATTTTTATGACAGCGGAGAAGTCTCCGGCGACGGGCATCTTTGGTCGACCGCCGCGATCACCAGCGACTACAACGAGAAGACCTGGCAGATTGCTTATCGCGGCAAGGAGCGCACCTATGACTTTCAGGGCCAGAACGCCGACGAATATCCGCTGGAACATAATCTGCCTGACATTGACGATCCTTCCACGGGATTCCTCTGGGACAACCTCGAGCGGAACCATTTGAGCTTTCGCGACTACGGCGAATACGTGAACGCAGAATGGTGCAATGAAAAACGCAAGGCAGCGAGTCCGAAGCAGGGAACTCCGTCGGGTCAGGAAGCGCGCTGCCCGCAGACAGAGGTGAATCAGGGCGACACACTGCCGCCCAATGTGGGAGATCCGCATGGGGACGCGAGTCCGTGGCCGTGGGCAGTGCCGTTGTTCAGCGGCGTGAAGCCGACCAAGGCCGTCCTGCGCGACCATTTCGATCCTTTGTTTCCTGATTTCAACACCGACTATCCCGATCAGCTTCGCGCCGACGAGTTTTTGAATGAATTTGCTGCTTACTCCCGTGCGCGCGACGCGCATGAAGGGCCGGACTTCGAGTTGCCGGCGTTTGTGCTGCTCTACTTGCCCGACGATCACACCGGGGGCACGCGTCCTAATTTTCCGCGCCCCGCAGCCTCAGTCGCCGACAACGACCTGGCGCTCGGCCGCGTGGTTGATGCGGTTTCGCACAGCGGCTATTGGGAGGACACCGCGATCTTCGTATTGGAAGATGACGCCCAAGACGGCGCAGACCACGTCGACGCGCACCGCTCGATCGCCTTCGTCGTAAGCAAATATTCGCCAGGGTCGGTGGCGCAGCCCTATGTCGAGCATCGCTTCTACACGACTGTGAACGTGATTCACACGATGGAAATGCTGCTCGGTCTTCCGCCCATGAATCAGAATGATGCTTACGCGCCGGTCATGGGGCGGCTGTTTTCAGGGAATGGCGATCAGCCACCTTACAAGGCTGACCGTCGCAATCTGAAGGACGGGCTGATCTACGAAAGGAATCGGCAGGAAGCGCCGGGCGCGAAGGTTTCCGAGAAGATGGATTTCTCGCGTCCCGACGCCAACAGCGCGGCTCG
Organism: uncultured Acidobacteriota bacterium; assembly: GCA_963758005.1. Lineage (GTDB taxonomy): Bacteria > Acidobacteriota > Terriglobia > Terriglobales > Acidobacteriaceae > Sulfotelmatobacter. Next base: position 377,403 of record CAVWTR010000007.1, on the reverse strand, counting down.
CTTGAACCAGGTGTTGTGGCAGGATCAGAAGGGATCTACCCCCATGCCTAAGGCGAAGCATGGAGTGATTGCGGCGACCGGGGACTAGTTTGTGGAGTCTCGCGAATCAAAATCCCCACTTCTCGCGCAAAGAACGCGCGAGAAATGGGGCACCCGGCGCTCCCACTTCTACTTCAGACTTATCGACTGCTTGAGCGGCAGACTTTGCGACGATCCGCCGACCATGAAGCCGTAGTCTCCGGGAAGCAGCTGCCAGCCGTTTTGCTCAACGTTGAAGATCGATAAATATTTGGGGTCCACGTCGACTGTCACGTCTTTGCTCTCGCCAGCGTTGAGCTTGACCTTGCTGAATCCTACGAGACGCTTCGGGGGCTCCGCGGCTGCGGCCGGCAGGGAAGCGTAGACTTCGGCGACTTCCGCTCCGGCGCGGTTGCCCGTGTTGGTGACGGTGAAAGTTACACGTGGAGTTTTTCCCGGCGTCACTTTCAGATTCGAATACGAGTAAGTCGTGTACGACAATCCGTGTCCGAATGGAAACAGCACCGGCTTGTTTTCCGCGTCGTACCACTTGTAGCCGACCTTCACGCCTTCGTCGTAGGTGACTTGGAAAGCGGGTAAGCCTGCGGCGATGCGTTTCCAGCCTTGACGATCGGCGTCCGTGGTGACTTTGGGCGGTTTCACGACCGTGGGATGCGGCAAGTCTGCTTCGCTCCGTGGAAACGTCATGGGCAGCTTCGCGCTAGGATTGACGTCGCCGAAGAGCAAGTTCGCCACCGCTTCGGCCCCGCGGCTGCCGGCGTACCAGGCTTCAAGAATGCCGCTGACCTGATCGGCCCACGGCATGGTCACGGCGGTACCGGTTTCGAGGACGACTACAGTGTGCGGATTCGCTGCCGCGACTTTAGCGATCAGTTCATCCTGATTTTCGAGAAGAGATAGGCTATCGAGGTCCATTCCTTCGCTCTCCCACTGGTAGGCGAAAATGATGGCCACATCGGCGCTCTTGGCTAAAGCCGCGGCTGTTGCGGGGTCCGCGCCCGAGTCGAACTGCACGTTCGCTCCAGGAGCTTTGGCGCGGATCGACTTCAGCGGCGAAGTTGGAAACCAAATGTGTGCTTGCCAATAGGTATTGCCCTTGCCCGGAGGCATGATCGCGTTTCCGCCCGGAGGATCGACCTGCGCCGAACCGCCGCCGGAAATCATGCCTACGTCGGCGTGCGGCCCGATCACAGCGATGCTGTGAATCTTTGAAGCATCAAGCGGAAGCTGTGCGTGGTCATTTTTCAGGAGCACGGTGCTTTGTTCAGCGATTTTCTGCGCCACTGCGAACCCGCCCATGATGTCGACCACACTTTTCTGTGGCGGATCATCAATCACTCCGGTGGCAAACATGGCGCGCAGAATGCGGTGCACATGATCATCCAGTTCCGTCACCGGCACCTTGCCCGCTTCGACGGCCTTCTTGAATTCGTCGCCATAGAAGATTTCACCCGGCTCCTCATGATCGAGTCCGGCGGCCGAGGCCTTTTCGATGCTGTGCGTACCGCCCCAGTCCGACAATACGAAGCCCTTGAAATTCCAGTCTTTCTTCAGAACATCGGTGAGCAGATATTTATTTTCGCAGGCGTAGTCGCCCCAGACCCGGTTGTACGAGCACATCACCGCCGCCACATCGGATTCCTGCAATCCAATCTCAAACGCCAGCAGATCGCTTTCGCGCGCGGCGCGTTTGTCGATGGTTACATTGACGGCATTGCGTCCGCTCTCCTGATCGTTGAGGGCATAGTGCTTGATGTCGCCGATAACATGCTGCGCCTGCAGACCCTTCATGACCGATCCGACCATCTTTCCCGCCAGCACCGGATCCTCGCCTAGATATTCAAACGTCCGCCCATTGCGGGGTTCGCGCGTGAGATTGGTGCCTCCGCCGAGCGTCATGTTGTAGCCCTGGGCGCGCAGCTCGCGCCCAATCAGTGCTCCGTATTCGTAGGCGGCTTCGAGATCCCAGCTGGCCGCTCCCGCCAGGTCTGAGGGCAGCGCGGTCGAGTAGCGGCCATTCTCGCCGCTGCTCCGCACGCCGTAAGCCGCGTCCGATATTTGCATGGCAGGAATGCCCAGACGCGGAATGCCCGGCACATACCCCGCGCCGCCGTTCGAGCTTATGGCCAGCGGGCTCATCAGGCTGAGTCCCCTCATACCGGTCCCGTGCAGCAGAGTGATTTTCTCGTCAAGCGTCATCTCCTTGACCACCATGGCGGCGCGCTCGTCAGGAGAAAGACTTGGATTGGACCAGGGATGGCTTTCCGTTTTACCGTTCTGTGCCCATGAGGGCAGAGCAACACAAAGCATCATGATGGAGAGGGTGGAAAATCGATTTAGCGCTGAGAGAAATCGCAGGGGCATTCTTATTCCTCGAAGGGATGTATTCTGCCAAATCGTTTATGTTACGCCTTTTTGGAGAGTTCTTGCTGCCTAATTTCGCTGCTGCTGCTGAATAAGGTTCCAGCCAATAGGGCGAAGAGATGGCGAACCGAGGTGTTTTCCGAGGTCGTAGCGAACTTAAGTATGGGGCTCGAGATGAGTGCGCCAACTTCCCAGCGACTATTTCTTGAACAGCTTACAGAGGGTCGCGTCCGATCAGAGGAACCTCATTCATTCGAAAGACGTACCATGTAGCACATGCGAAGATTCTCCCGGTTATCTGCCTTCGGCGTCCTGTTCGCCGGCTTCGCCGTGATCGTTTCCTCGATTTCCACGCAGGCAGTCCTACTTTCCGGGAAACAGGAACATCCAGGCCCGTGGCTTGATCCGGTTCAGGAATTGGCGATCGATCAACTCTTTTCTCGCCCTCCAGACTCTCCGGGATATGCTGTGGGCATAATCAAAGGTGGTGAGTTCGTCTTCGCCAAGGGGTACGGTCTCGCGAACCTTGACGACGACATTCCGATAACGCGCGAGACGTCCTTTCATTTGGCGTCGTTGTCCAAGCAGTTCACTGCTGCAGCTGTGGCCCTCCTGATTCTCGACCACAAGATCGCGCTTTCCGATCCGGTCGCGAAGTACGTTCCAGAAGTTTCGAAATACGGAAACGGATTACACATAGAGCATCTGGTTTATATGACCAGTGGTCTTCACGAGTACACAGATGAGCCGCGAAAGAATGGCGCGCCGTGGATGACGTTTTACTACTTCACTCGCGATGAGGCCATTGCCGCTGCGCTGCAGCCGAACAATCTCGAATTCATCCCGGGGACGAAGTGGGCCTACCGAAATATCAACTACATGCTCCTGACGAAGATTGTTGAGGTGGCCAGCCATGAACCTTTCGCCGCATTTATGAAGGATCGGGTCTTTGGACCTCTCGGAATGTCGCACAGCGACATCAACGACGACAGCACGGAGATCATTCCGCATCGGGCGACAGGCTACGCCTTGCGTTCCGATCCGCGCGTCATTAAGGAGTTGGCACAGGTTGGTGTCGCCATCAAACCCGGCAATGGGTGGGTGCGGCTGGTCCGTGTGGCCCCACATTTCGGCGGCAGCGGCGTCTTTACGACGCTCGATGATCTCCTGCTGTGGGATAGAAACTGGTACAGCGGAACTTTGGGCGGGGTGCAGTTTACCGAACTCATGGACACGAGAATGAAGTTCGAGCATGACAAGGATAACGACGCCTTTGGACTTGTGTGGCGCTCGAGTTATGGCTATCCCATGCTTGATTATTCGGGCGGGGACACAGACACTTCCACTTATATGTCCCGCTTTCCGAAGCAGCACTTCACGATCATCTGTCTTTCGAATATGCCGCTCGGAGATGCCGAAGGAAAAGCGCGTGCAGTCCTGGATCTTCTCCACGTTTGGGGCAAGCTGTAGAAATGTTTCCCGATTTGATGAGATTCCCGCGTCACTTGGCCTCCGCAGCCTGCCCCTTTACACTAGAAGAGTGAAGATTGCGCTGGGCCAAATCAATCCTACGGTAGGAGATTTCTCCGGGAACGCCGCGAAGATTGTTGATTTTTCACGGCGCGCTCAGGCCGGGGGCGCCGGACTGATTCTGTTCCCCGAGCTGTCAGTGTGTGGTTATCCGCCGCGCGACCTGGTCGAGCGGCCTACATTTGTAGCCCGCAACCGCGAGACGGTCGAGCGCATTGCCGCGGAAACGCAGGGAATCGCAGTGATCTGCGGCCTAGTCACTCCCGCTCACTCCGATACCGGTAAGGCAGTCATGAACTCCGCCGCCTTGCTTATGGACGGCAAGGTCGCCTTCATTCAATCGAAGATGCTGCTGCCGACCTACGACGTTTTCGACGAGATGCGCAATTTTGCTCCCGCTAAGGCCCAGGAACTATTTTCGTTCTGCGGCAATCGCATGGCTCTCACGATTTGCGAAGACGCCTGGAACGACAAGCATTTCTGGCGCAAGCGGATGTACACCGTCGATCCCGTGGAATCCCTGATTCAGGCCGGCGGAAATTTTGTGCTGAATATTTCAGCATCGCCCTTCTGGATTGGCAAGCGCGAACTGCGCCGCGACATGCTGGCCAGCATCGCCCGCCAGCACAAGGTTCCAGTTGTGCTGGTCAACCAGGTCGGGGGCAACGACAGTCTCGTGTTCGACGGCTCCAGCCTGGTGCTTAACCGTGAAGGCGAGGTCATCGCGCAGGGTCGATCGTTCGAGGAAGATCTGATTTACTTTGACTCGCAAAGTTTGTCCGGGGAAATGCATGAGCAGATTGTCGGGGACGAAGCCAGCGTGTATTCCGCCCTGGTGCTGGGCACGCGCGACTACATGCAGAAATGCGGATTTCGCAAGGCGATTATCGGGCTGAGCGGAGGCATTGATTCCGCCCTCACTGCCGTTGTCGCCGCAGATGCCGTCGGGCCAGAGAATGTAATCGGCGTGGGGATGCCGGGGCCTTATTCCTCGCAAGGCTCCATCGACGATGCTCGCGCGTTGGCCAAGAATCTCGGCATCCGTTTCGAGTTGCTTTCCATCAATCCCGCGTACGAGGCATATCGCCAGACGCTGCGTGAAGTGTTCGCGGGACAAAAAGAAGACGTCACGGAGGAAAACATTCAGTCGCGCGCCCGCGGCACGCTGCTGATGGCGCTGTCTAATAAGTTCGGGGCGATCGTGCTTTCCACCGGCAACAAGAGCGAACTAGGAGTCGGCTACTGCACTCTTTACGGCGACATGGTTGGCGGGCTGGCGGTTATTTCCGATGTGCCCAAGACGCTGGTGTACCGGCTCAGCCGGTACGTGAATTCGAAGCGTGCCGTGATTCCGGAGGCCACGCTGGAAAAGCCGCCATCCGCAGAGTTGCGGCCCGACCAGAAAGACAGCGACTCGCTTCCTCCGTACGAAATTCTCGACGCAGTGCTCGAGGATTACGTCGAGGATTCCCATCCTGCGGAGCGGATCGCGGCCGATCATGGCTTCGACATTGAAGTTGTGCGGCGCGTGATTCGCCTGGTCGATCGCGCTGAATACAAGCGTCAACAGGCGGCGCCCGGTCTCAAAATTTCTCCGAAGGCCTTCGGCTATGGCCGGCGTATTCCGATTGCCGCCAAAAGCGAGGCTTGAATTTTCAATTTCAAGTATTCTGTTAAGTCGCCTTCCTAGCTTTCTAGAACTTGAATTCGAAAGGAAACCATGCGCAGTTTTCTGAACTCGATCTTAATCCCTACTCTTCTGTTGACGGCCAACATGGCCGCAGCTCAGACCTCGCCCGCGGCAAAGACCACTCCTGCGGACTCGACCACTAAACAGGCGGCGAAACTTGGAACGCATGCCAGTGCTGATCTGCCCTCGGAAGCCACGGTGGAATCCTTCCTGCAACAGCAGTTTGGCTATGAGGCCGATTTGACCTGGAAAGTTTCCAGCATTTCTCCCTCGCCCATGCCGGGATTGGCTGAGGTCACGGTTGTGCTTGCCAGCCCCAAGGGGCAACAGTTGTCCCGGTTCTATGTCGGTTCTGACGGTGAGCACGCCCTGGTCGGCGAGATGATTCCGTTCGGCGCTCGCCCCTTCGAACCTGCGAAGAAGAAGCTGGAGAAGGGGATCAACGGCCCGAGCCGCGGACCGAAGGATGCCGCTGTCACCATTATCGAGTTCGGCGATCTGCAATGTCCCGCGTGCAAAGCCGCGCAGCCGACCATCGAAGCGCTAGTCGCGGCCGAGCCGACTGCCCGCTTCGTGTTTCAGAACTATCCCCTGGAAATGCACAATTGGGCTGCGAAAGGTGCGGCTTATGCGGACTGCGTGGGGCGCGCCTCCAACGACGCTTTCTGGAAGTTTGTCGCGAAAACCTACGAGACGCAATCCGATATAACGGCGGAGAATGCGGATGAGAAGTTGACCGCTCTCGCCGATGGCGCGGGCGTAAAGGGAGCCGACATCGCCGCCTGCGCCGTTAAGCCCGAAACCAAGGCTCGAGTGGACGCGTCGCTGGCGTTGGGCAAATCTGTGGATGTGACCGGCACGCCCACGCTGTACATCAACGGCCGCAAGATTGGAAGCTTCGATCCGCGCCTGTCGGATGTGTACAAGAGTTTGGTCGAGTTCGCGGCTAAGGAAGCAAAGTAGGAAACGGCTTCAGGCTTCCGGCGCTCGGCTTCCGCACGAGTCCGCGCCGGAGGCGCATAAGTTTTATCGGTTGAGAGGCGGCAGCCGGAAGGCGGAAGCCAGTAGTGCTCCGCTACTTTTCGTTGATCCAGATTTCCGCCGCGCTCAAGTCATTGTTGGCGATGACGTGCGGCGTGATGACGATCATCAGTTCGTCGTTGTCCGTTTCTTTGGTGTTATCCACCATGACCTGATTTAGAAGGGGCACGGCCCCTAACCCCGGGATCCCAGTCATCGCCAGCGTTTCGGTCTTCGATACTTGCCCAGCCACCACGGTCGATTCGCCGTCTTGCAGTGTGATGTTGCCCTGATACTCCTGGTTCGAGATCACCGGAATTCCATTATTCGATTGCCCGGTGAGCGAGCGCACCTGGAGTTCGAGGTGCAGGCTGACCGAGTTATCGCCGTGGATGGTCGGCTTTGCCGTCATAGTCAACCCCAAATCTTCATAGGTGACGGAAGGGAAGGGTGGAACATAACTCTGATTCCCCAGAACTGCCGAAATCTGCGGCGAATTGAAAATGGGCGCATAACTCGCATTCTGAATCGGATAGCGTTCTCCCAGGTGAACCTTGGCGTCGTTCCCCTGGCTGGCGCGAATGCCGACCTTCTGCAGGCTGCGCGCCCACGATTCATTGAGCGAGAGATTCGCAGCCAACATATCGAGGCTGACTCCGCTGAACGTGAGTCCACCACCGAACGTGGCCAGCGGCTGGCTAAAAATGGAATTTGCCCCTCCGCCGAGTTGCGCTAAAAGCCCGGAGAGCGCCGTACTGCCTGCCTGGTTGATGCCACCGGATGAGATGAACTGGTTGATGAGTTGCTGAATGTTCTGCCCGCTAGCCAGCCCCAGTAGTGCAGCGGCTGGAATGTTGTACAGGTTGAAAGTATTCGGGATGTGCACGCCAATGTTCCGCATGAACTGGTGGTCGATCTGCAACACCTCCACGTCGAGCATCACCTGCGGTCGGGGGTTGCTGAGCTGATCCACTAACTTGGCGCAGGCATCGAGAATGTGCGGTGGTCCGCGCACTTCGACGACGTCCACGCTCTGCCCGGAATTGATTAATTTCAGCTCCAACACCGACTTCATGGCGTTGATGATGTCAGTCGCCTCCTGCGGGGTGGAGTGCGGGGGCAGAATGAAAGTCCGCAATGACATGCGGTCGAATTGCTTGTGATTTTCGGGAGTATTGTCGGCGATCATGAACTGGTGTGGGCCCAGAGCCGCCGACATGGTCTTGCCGACCTCACACGCCAGCATCAGCGCGGTGGAGAAATCGATGTCGTCAACGTTGAACCGCACCTCGCGCGGCTTCAACGAATCGTCAAACTGCACCGTCATTCCGTAAGCGGCGGATAACTGCTGGAACAGGCCGCGAATGTCTCCGCTGTAATGAAAAGTTGCGCGCCCAGCTCCGGGTTCGAGGTGGATTTCCTCGGAATCCGCCAGACGAAGCGACTGTTCTTGCACAGACAAAGCTCGGGGCAGCTCCGGCGCCATTTCGCGGGTGGCTTCTGCGAATCGTTCTTCGGCGAACTGGTTGTCGGGGTCGAGAGCGAGGGCGGCATGAAATTCTGCTGCGGCGGGAGCGTGCTTGTTCTCCAGTAGGAGCAAATTTCCGCGCTGCACGTGGTTGAAAACTAATTGTGCCTTCAGCACTTCGCGGGCGGTCAGGAACTGCATATTCTGCGGCGCCAACTGCGCAGCCGCGTCGAACTGGTCGAGGGCCTCTTCCAGGTGCTGCTGTTCCTGCAGTTTTACGCCGTTTCTATAGGCTTTTCGCGCCTTCTTGAATTCTTCCTTCGAAACAATGCAGTTGACCCCACCCGGGATTCCGTTCCCGCAGGAAATGGGCGCAGCCGAAGCGGAAGTGGAAGTGTCGTTATCACTGGCGCCAGACGCGAATGCAGCCAGGCTCGCTGCCACCAGTCCCACTGCGATTATGAAGGCTGTTCGCCGCATGTCTCGTTGCTAGAACTTGGATTCTAACTTGCTTTCGGCTGAGATGGCACAGGCCCTTAGGGCCTCGTACCTTTGGTTTCAACGCCCCCGAGATCTCCGCCAAGAGGGAGAACGGGAGCTTGGCGCGTTCTTGCATGTCTGTTTGTGGAGACGTAGCAAATGGCTCAGTTTGAATCCCTACCCTTGCGTCATCCTCAACCGCGGCGTGGTTCAGCTGCAGGAGGGAACTCCCAATGCGCGATTTTGAGGGAGATCCCTCTCTCCGCCTGAAAAGCGGCTATGCTCGGGATGACGCCGCGCTCGCGTCTTGCAGGCGTACGAAAACGGGTGTCTTACCTACGTCACTTAAGACAGCATCAGCCGCTCGATCGAACGTGCCTTGCCAGTGTGCTCGTCGCAATCGATCACAACGGCGCACAGGCGTGCGTCACCCGTAGCGGGCTCGAACCGCACGGGCATTCCGTTGAGAAACTTGCCGACCACAAGTTCCTTCTTGACTCCGATGACGCCGTCGTAAGGCCCGGTCATGCCCACGTCGGTCACGTAGGCGGTTCCATTGGGGAGAACACGCTCGTCCGCCGTCGGCACATGGGTATGCGTACCCACCACCGCAGTGACCCGTCCGTCGAGGTACCAGCCGAGCGAAATCTTTTCCGAGGTCGCCTCGGCATGGATATCCACCAGAATTACTTTGGCTTTGATCTTCTGCAGCAACTGGTCGGCCGTGCGGAATGGATCGTCATTCGAGGCCATAAACACGCGGCCCTGCAGGTTGATCACGGCGTAGGGAACTTTTGCCTTCGTTCCCTCATATACGCCTGATCCCGGCATGTCTGCAGGATAATTTGCCGGCCGCAGCACCCGCCGCGCCGGCCCGTGCCCGTTGCCCTCGACCATCTGAAAATAGTCGATGATCTCGCGTTTGTCCCAAACGTGGTTTCCAGTTGTGATGACGTCGATGTCGAGCTCGAAAAGTTCTTCGGCCAGCGCCGGAGTAATGCCGAAGCCAGCCGCAGAATTTTCTCCGTTCGCGATGATGAGATTGATGGCGTGATCGCGGACAATCCCCGGCAGACGGTCTTTAACGATATTCCGCCCCGGCCGTCCAAAAATGTCGCCTATAAAAAGAATTCGCATGTTGAATTAGCTGAACTTCGATGGTAACACGCATGGGAAACGGCAACGTGAGGCCGGCGTCGTCTCTTACGGTGTCAGTTCCGCTGTTCTCAGGAAGTCATAGTTTCCCGCGGGATTCAATTTCAAATTCCGCACCCGCCGCGTGTGCACCAGAACATTGTCGAGATACCACAAATTAATGTAGGGCAAGTCGTCAGCGATCATGTTCTGGACCTCGGCATACAGCGGCTTGCGCACCTTAGGGTCGACCTCGTGCCGGGCCTGGTCGATCAGAGCATCGACCTTGGGATTGGAATAGAATCCGCGGTTCGCCCCGTTCGGCGGAAATCGCGATGAGCTGAAACACAGGGAAAAAATGTCTGGATCCTCGTTACCTCCGATCCAGCGCAGCCCGTACATCTGAAACGCCCCGTGGGTTACATCCGAGAAAAACGTGGCGAACTCGAAGCTGCGGATATCGAGCACAATCCCCACCGCCCGCAACTGCTGCTGCATGACCGCCACCATCAGACGAGTATTGTCATCGGTCGAAGTCTTCATGGTGATGTGGAATCGCACCCCGTTCAGCGCCGGATATCCCGCAGCGTCGAGCAACTGCATCGCCTTCGCAGGATCATGATCGTACGGCGGTACATCGCCGTTGTAAGCCCAACTCTGCGGCGGCAGAATGCTGCGCGCCTGCCGCGCCTGTCCTCGCCACAGGTAATCGATCATCGGCTGCCGATCGAGTGCGTACGCAATCGCCTGCCGTACGCGCATATCTCTCAGAATAGGATCGCGCAGGTTGAAGGCGAGATACGCCAGCCGCGTGCCGTCACCGCGTTCGATGGCAAGCTGGGGCTCGCGCTGCAGTGTAAGTACGGTGTCGGGCGAATATGACGCGTTGATCGCGACGTCGGCACTGCCTTTGCGCAACTCGAGTGCCTCCGTGGTTGCGTCCGGCACGACGGCAAACCGCACCCGCGCCAGCTTCGCCTTCTCGCCCCAGTACTCGTCGTTGCGTTCGACAATGACCTCCTTGTCGGTTTCCGCGCTGACGAACTTGAACGGCCCCGAGCCGATGGGATGCAGCGTCATCTCATCGCCGCTACCGTAAGGCACAATTCCCATCGCTCCATCGGATAGATTCCAAAGGAGCGCTGCGTCTGCTTCCTTCATGTGAAAGATAACTGTGAAATCGTCGGGCGCGTCGATGTGATCGACAAAATGGAATGCCGCCGTTTTAGTACTGCGAATCTTCCCCTGCAGCAGCGAATCCAGTGTCCACTTTACGTCGCGGGAAGTGAGCGGGCGGCCGTCGTGAAACTTCACGCTGTGATGAAGATGAAAAATGTAAGTGAGCGGATCGGGAGTCTCCCAGCGCTCGGCCAGTCCGGGAGTGACATTCAAATCGTCGCCGCGCGACAGCAAATCGTCAAAAATGAGGTTGTCAATTCGCTCCGACTGCGCATCAATCCCTATCCGTGGATCGAGGTTTGTCGGACTCGATTCGATGATCATGACCAGCGTGTTCGGATCTGGCTTTGCCGAGCAGGAAAAGAGTGGGAGGAGCAGGAGGCCCACGAGCAGTACGCAGAGCTGCTTGAAAACCCGCACGGCGCTGCTGCCCGGCGTGATGTCTCTAGGCATACGAAATCTTCCCCAGCACCGCGCTTCGTTTCGCGCCGGTCGCCGAAGGCACATTCGAAGGCCGCCGGTTCCACGTTTCATACGCCAGCACGGCGAAGGCTACCGATTCTTTCGCCTCCGAAGGCAAGCCGAACTCGTCGGAGAAGCGAAGCTGAATTCCTTGCGGCGCAAGCTCTTTCGCCAGCATACCGGTCAGCGTGGCGTTGCGAGCGCCGCCCCCGGAAAGAATCATTTCCGCAAAAGATTTCTGCGGAGCAGAACGCGATTTCGTCGAATCGGATTTCCCGGTTACGAATCGCCGCACTGCCTCGGAGATCGAGCGTGCCGTCAGCGCAGTGGCCGTCGCCACCACGTCTTGCTTTCGAACGCGACCGCAGCGCCGCAGAAACTCTCGAACAAATTCGCGCCCAAATTCCTCGCGCCCGGCAGTCTTCGGAGGTTTGGCGAGAAAGAATTCATTGCGCAAAACTTCTCGCAGAACCGGATCCAATACCTTGCCCGAGGCCGCGATCTTTCCCCCGCGATCAAACGCGCGTCCAAACAGCGCTTCGGTGACCGCGTCGATCACCATATTCCCTGGCCCCGTATCGAACGCGAATGTTCGACCGGCGTCGGCTCCCGCCGGAATCGCCGTTAGATTCGCAATCCCTCCGACGTTCTGCACGATGCGGCCGATCTCAGAATCACGAAAGAGAAGATAGTCGAGATAAGGGACCAGCGGCGCACCCTTGCCGCCCGCAGCCATATCTGCGGGACGAAAATCCGAAACTACAGGCACGCCCACTCGCGCGGCGATCACAGCACTCTCGCCCGTCTGCCACGTCGCGGCGACTTTTCGTCCCAGAAATATTTGCGCTTCCCCCTGATGATAAAGAGTCTGCCCGTGGCAGCCGACCAGATCGGCTTTCACGCGAAATTGCCGCTGCGCAGCCAGCACCGCGTCTGCGTACAAGTCTCCCAAAAGAAAATTCAGCCGCGCCAGATCCGCCACGCGGGCGCGATCCGCATTCATGGCCGCCAGCACTGCCGCACGCACTTTTGCAGGATAAGAATATTCCGCGTGCCCCAGCAGCGATATCATGTCGCGCGGCTCCTGTCCGCGACTGCCGGATGCTACAGCCGAACTCTCGCGTGAGACCGCCTTACCCTCACCAATCCGCACCAGCGCAACATTAATCCCGTCGGCGGAAGTTCCGCTCATTACTCCGGCCACAATCATTGCGTTCTGGCTCATGAACGCGACCGTCGCTTGTCCGCCCGCCGGCCAAATGGTTCCAGACGTACCTGCTCGCCAAACTCCCACAATCGCCGTGACAACTTCTCGACCGTCGCACCTGCCGGCGGGCGTGCGCCGGAGTGCAGCGCCTTCGCCGATTTCTTCTTAAAGGCACCCACGCGTCCCGCGGCTTCCGCAACGCGCCCGGCAAACCTCGGGTCTCGTTCCGCCGTTTTCATCAGCCCTTCACACGCCTGAAGAATATGATCCTCCCGATGACAGATCAGGCAGAGATCGCCGCCCGCCCGAACAAACTGCACCGCCGCCTCGCCGACTGGCGCTGCCGATAACACGCCGCCCATCTCCAGATCGTCTGACACAATCAGATTCCGGTAGCCGATGCGCTTGCGCAGTATGCCGGTGATCCAAACCTTCGACAGCGACGCCGGAGTCTGATCGCGCGTGACTTCCGGATATGCAGCATGAGAAACCATCACCATCGGCAGTTGGCGGCGCAGCGTCCGGTAGGGAAGCAGATCTTCGCCCCACATTTTCGTCAGAGATTTATCAATCACCGGCAGCTCGTGATGGCTGTCGAGATTCCCCTCGCCCAGGCCAGGAAAATGTTTGCCGCATCCCAGCACCTTCGCGGCCCAGAGCCCAGCGAGAAATTCACGCGCGTATATCACAACCTCGCGTGCATCGGCTGACACCGCGCGCGATCCCATCACACTTCGCGACGCCTCAAATGCCAGATCAAGCACGGGCGCGAAATCGAGATTGAATCCCAAGGCCCGGCAGTTCGCGCCGATGATTTCTCCGTGCTTGCGAAATAGTTTGCGATCGCCCGTTCCGAAGACGTCTGCAGCCGAAGGCGCGGCTCCCAGTGCATCGCGAAACCGGTCAACCGCTCCGCCTTCAAGGTCTACGCAGGTGAGCAGCCGTGAGGCCACGCATTTCTGACAATCACGCAGCAGCCGCCACGTCTGTTCGGCGGTCTTAATATTGCGCGCGAACAGGATGACCCCCGCCGGTTGCAGCCGCCTGAGCAGGGAACTGACGCGGGATGAAAGTTCTGTGCCGTCGAAACCGACAATCAGAAGCTGTCCGATCCTGTCGATGCTGCGAGCCTTGCGTTGAGGCGTCATTGTTCTGAAGAGAACTTCGCTCCGTGTCCCCAGTGTCCTCGGTGGTTAAATTTCCTTCTTCAATTCCGCCAGCAAGTTCAGTGCTTCCAGCGGCGTGATCCGGTTCAAATCCACTTCGCGCAATTTCTCCAGCACTGGCTGCGACAGCGGAGTAAAAATTGTCAGCTGGGTTGGCGGCGGATTCGCCCCGGGCGAAAGATGCGCGGTCGCCTGCGCTTCCGCGTACTCGTGCTCTGCCAGCACCTCCCGCGCTCGCAGAACGACTTCATTGGGCAGCCCAGCCAGCTTCGCGACTTCGATTCCGTAACTGCGATCGGCGGCGCCCGGCTCGACCCGGCGCAAGAATACAATCCCGCTGCCTGTTTCTTTCACTGAGACGTGGAAATTCTTTACTCCCGAAAGCTGTTCGGCCAATTCGGTGAGTTCGAAATAGTGCGTAGCAAACAAAGTCTTCGCCCGCACTCGGGCATGCAGATATTCCACGGCCGCCCAGGCAATTGCCAGGCCATCATAGGTTGATGTTCCGCGCCCAACTTCATCAAGGAGGATGAGCGAGCGCGCCGTCGCCGTGTGCAGGATTGCCGCGGTCTCCGTCATCTCGACCATGAACGTAGATCGCCCGCGCGCCAGATTGTCGCTGGCCCCAATGCGCGTGAACACGCGATCCACCACGGTGAGCCGCGCCGACCGCGCCGGGACGAACGAACCCATCTGCGCCAGAATCACAATCAGCGCCGTCTGCCGCAAATAAGTCGACTTGCCGCCCATGTTCGGCCCAGTCAGCAGCATGATGTTGTGCGTGGTCCCGTTCAAATAAAGGTCGTTAGGGACGAAGCGCTCGCTGCCTCCAGCCATTTCCTGTTGCTCAATCACCGGATGCCGGCCTTCGATAATTTCGATCTCGCTGCTATCCGCGGATTCCACAAAAGTGGGTCGGCAGTAATTGCGCAGCGCGGCAATGTGCGCCAAAGCTGCGAGCAGATCGATTTCCGCGAGCGCCAATGCCGCCTGCCGAATCCGCTTGGCCTCGGCTGCAACGGCGGTGCGCAGTTCGATAAACACCCGCCGCTCGATCTCGACAATCTTTTCCTGCGCGTCGAGAATCTTTCCCTCGTACTCCTTCAGTTCGGGCGTGGTGAAGCGCTCCGCCCCGACCAGCGTCTGCTTGCGTTCATAATCCTGGGGCGTAAGGTGCAGGTTCGGTTTCGAAATTTCGATGTAATAGCCAAAAATAGAATTGAACTTCACCTTCAGCGAAGAAATTCCTGTGCGTCCCCGCTCCCTCTGTTCGATCTGCGCCAGCACCTGCTTGCTGTTGCGCGAGAGTTCGCGCAGTTCGTCAAGATCGCGATCTACGCCCGGGGCAATCACGCCGCCGTCGGCAAAACTCAAGGGCGGTTCGGGCACGATTGTTTTTTCAATGCGTTCGCGGACATCCGCCAGATCATCGAGCGATGAATGCAACGCCCGCAGCCGTTCCGCGGCTAGCCGGGCCAGTGCGGCCTTGATTGCCGGAATCTTTCCCAGGGATCCGGCCAGCGCAAGCACATCCCGCGGATTCGCCGTCTCCAAGGTGACGCGGCTCAACAGTCTTTCCAGATCAAGCACACCATCGAGCGCCCGCCGCAATTCCTCGCGCGCGACAGTTTCCTTCACGCACGCTTCCACCGCGTCGAGCCGGGCGTGAATGTCCCCCAGATCGAGAGATGGCCGCAACATCCAGGCCCGCAGCAGCCGCTTGCCCATGGGCGTGGCTGCGGCATCCATCGACCGCAATAACGTTACGCCCGCATCCGTACCCGCAAACAGCGGCTCGGTCAACTCCAGATTGCGCACCGTGACCGCGTCCAGCACGAGACAGCTTTGCCGCTCATACCAGCCGATGCGGTCGACATGATCGAGCGAACCACGCTGCGTTGAGCGCACGTAATACAGAATCGCGCCCGCCGCCGAGGCGGCTGCAGTGCGCCCCGCCAGACCAAATCCCTCGAGCGACAGCACCCCGAAATGATTCTCCAGCAACGGAAGCGCATGATCCGGCGCAAAAATCCAATCATCGAGCGGGGTTTCAGTGCAGGCCCCTGCCGCCGCCGGCAGGGAGGGCATGGTCCGTGTGGGCACGGGCGACTCGGTCGCGCGGACGAGCAATCCTCCGCTTTTCCTATTCTCAAAGAGCGGCGCAGCCGATCCATACAGCAATTCTTTTGGCCGCAACTGCTCCAGTTCTTCCTGCACCCGCCGCATCGCGCCTTCGCCGGAAAATTCCGTGGCCCGGAACTCACCCGTAGACAAATCCAGCGCCGCGAATCCCACGCGACCTTCTCCTGTGCGATCGGTCACTGTGGCCAGTGCCGCCAGGAAATTGTTCTCATCCGATCCCAGCAATGAATCTGCGGCCGTTCCCGGCGTCACAACGCGCGTGACTTCACGTCGCACCAGTTTCTTGGCCTGGCTGGGGGCTTCCATCTGCTCGCAGATCGCGACTTTGAAGCCCTTGCGAATCAGTTTTCCGATGTAGCCCTCGGCTGCGTGATAAGGCACTCCGCACATGGGCACAGCAATTCCTTTTTCCTTATTGCGGGAGGTCAGCGTGATCTGCAGCTCTTTCGCCGCCACGACGGCGTCGTCAAAGAAAAGCTCGTAGAAATCGCCCAGTCGAAAAAACAAAAGCGCGGTGGGATGTTCTTTCTTGACCGCGGCATATTGCCGCATCAGCGGAGTGGACGGCTCGGTCATTTTCTCGGCGGTCAGCTCGGTCATCAGGGCGGGCTTCGGCGGATTATAACAAAGCGCGCCGCTCGCCTCCTGCGGCTTTCCTGATCCTTCCGCGGAAAATTAGGTGACAGATCCAAAGTTTAGGAAATCAGGTTGACTCCGCTTCTCTCCCGGTGTTCTTCTTCTTCTTTATGGAACTCCGCAAAGATCCCATTACTCGTTCGTGGGTCATCACTGGCGACGATCCTGAAACCGGAACGCGCTCTGAGTCCGTCTGCCGTTTCTGCGGCGATTCCGCCGAGCCGCTGCAAGTGATTGCAAAGTCCCCCAACGCGCCCGGGGTTCCCTGGTCCGCGCGCTCGGTGGTGCATCCTGCGCCGCTCTACCACATCGAAGGTGAACCGGGCCGCCGCGGAGACGGTATTTATGACCGCATGCACTCCGTCGGTGCACACGAAGTTCTGGTTGAGAACCCGCGCCACGACGGGCATTTGTGGAAGGCCAGCGACGACGAGATCGGGCATTTTTTCCGCGTGGCCGCTGAGCGCATTCTCGACCTCAAGCGCGACCCGCGCATCAAGTACGTCAGCCTGTGCAAGGACTACGGAAAGAACGCTGGACAGGAGTTTAGCCATCCCACGTCGCAGATCACCGCGACCATGTTTGTTCCGCGCCGTGTGCTTTACGAGCTGCGTGCCGGCCGCGAATATTTCGTCAGCAAGGAACGTTGTGTGTTTTGCGACATCATTCAGCAGGAGGAGCGTCAGGCCCAGCGCGTCATCGAAGTGCGCGGCGACTATCTCGCATTATGTCCTTACGCCCCGCGCGTCCCATATGAAACCTGGATCCTACCGCGCTATCACGACTCTTCGTTCGAGCGCACGGGATTGAATCGCCCCGGCTTGCGCACGAATCTGGCCGCTCTGCTGCGCCGCACGCTGCAGCGCGTGCGTTCCATCACCGAGGACTTTCATCTCGTATTGCATACTTCACCCAGCAGCCTGCACCCTTCGAAAAATCTCGGCTACTGGAAGACGATTGACGACGACTACCACTGGCATATCGAGATTCTTCCGGTTGTGCCGTCCAAATCGCGCTCGTACGCATTCAAAGAGGTGTACTATTCGCCGGTGAGTTCGGAGACTGCGGTGAAGCAATTGCGCGAAGCGAAAATCGACGGCTGAAGCAGCCTGGGTATATGCCCGCACCGGCGGCATGGGTAGCGCGAGCAAAAACCCAGGTCCCTCGCTTTGCTCGGGATGACAGACCGTGATGGATGACAAACCGTGATTAAAGTTCGCAGCCGCTTTACCGCGCGCCCGCCCCACTCGTTTTGGCCGGGGCCATCTGCTGCCGCATGAACTGCTGGGCGGCTTTCGCTTCGAGCGGCTGAGAGAAATAGAAGCCTTGCCCAAGCTCGCATCCCAGTTCCAGTAGGCGCTCCGCTTGCCGCGCCGTCTCGATGCCTTCTGCAATCGCCTTCAGGTTCATTTTGCGTGCCAGGGCAGTGACGAGCTCAATTGTGTCGCTGGCGACGCGGTCCGTCAGCATCTCCCGCACCAGCGAGCGGTCAATCTTTAACGCTTCCACCCGAAACTCTCGCAGCCCGCGCAGCGACGTTGTTCCGGTGCCAAAATCATCGAAGATCACGCCGATTCCCAGATGCTTCAGCTGCGAGAGCACGCTCACCGTAAGCTTAGGGTCGGCAGCCGCAACGCTCTCCGGCATCTCCAGTTGCAATCGTGAGGGGTCAATGCCGGCCTCCTGCAGCGCACTCTGAATGTCTTGCACCAGCCGCGCGTCGGCAAACTGCCGCGCCGAGAGATTCACGGAAATATTGATGGGCTGGCCGGATGTAGCCTGCCCGGACAGGACTTGCCCCGACGCCCGGTTGGCGTCCCAATCCCGCAGCTGCTTACAGGCCTGCAGTATGAGCCAGTGCCCAATGGAAACCAGAATCCCCGTGTCCTCCGCCGCTTCGATGAAGCGGTACGGAGAGATCAGTCCCTGCGTGGGATGTTCCCAACGCAGCAGCGCTTCGAAGCTGACGACTTGCCGCGAGTCGAGCTGCAGCACGGGCTGGTAAAGTACGCGGAACTGCCGCTCCGCCAGCGCCGTCCGCAAGTCGGCCTCCAGCCGCAGCCGTCCCACGGCCTGAGTGTGCAGGGCTTCGTCGAAAACTTCGCAACGCGATCCGCCCAGAGCTTTGGCGCGGCGCAGGGCCACGTCCGCATCTTTCAATACCTCTTCGGGGCGCTCGTGCGCCGAGGTGCTCATGGCAATCCCAATGCTCATCGCGATCCGCACTTCGCGGCTTTCGACCGTAAAAGGCTCAGCCACAGCGGTCTGGATGCTCCGGGCCAGCCGCATGACATCGCTGGGATCGGCCACGGCCTCCAGCAGGAGGCCGAACTCGTCTCCGCCCAGCCGGAACAGCGCGAACTGCAGAGATCCAGCTCCGCCATCGCGGCGCGCCGTCGTGTCGTCCTTTCGTAAGGAGGCTGCGATCCGGCGGCCAACTTCCAAGAGGATGTGATCGCCGGCGGCCGCGCCCAGGCTTTCGTTAAACACTTTGAAATGATCGATGTTCACCAGCAGCAGAGTATATGGGCGTCCGCCATCCTGCCGCGACCGCGTAAACGAGTCCTTCAACCGGTCCAGGAACATTCGGCGGTTGGGCAGTCCGGTGAGCGGATCGTGAAACAGGCTGTGTTCCAGTTGCTGTTCCGCGCGCTTGCGCTCGCTGATGTCGCGATTCACAATCACCAGCTTTGCCACCTCGCCCTTGCCGTCGCGGACCGTGCTGGCGATCGACTCGAACACGCGCCAACTGCCGTCCTTGTGCCGGATGCGGTACTCCAGCCGTTTTCCGACTCCGGTCTCGCGCGCTTCTCGAGATGCTTCCAGCACCCGGAAGCGATCGTCGGGATGGATCTGTTCGAAGGCCGAAGTCTCGCCCAACTCCCCCGCCGTGTAACCCAGAATCCGCTTGTACGAGGGACTGTTGTAGAGCCGCCGGCCTTTCATGTCCACCAAAGCGATCATGTCGGCGGCGTTCTCGGTCACGATCTGGAACAGCTCTTCGTGCTTCTTGGCCGCGCGGTGGATCTGGTAAATCCGCGACTGCTGGTAAATCACCAGAATGCCCAGCACCCCCAACGGAATCCAGAACCATTGCAGCAACATGCACAACTCTCCTTGAGTAGACCTATCGGCAGGATGGGGCTAGAAATTCAATCGAAGGTAACTTTCGCGCGCCCGGCCGCCCTGCCCGCGACAAACCCCCGCCCCGCGCTTCATAATGTCTTTGTCGACGAACAGGTCTATGAACATCTCCTCCAATCCGCCCCTCCGCCGCCTCAAGACCTATACGGGAGCGCAGGGCTACGTCTATCAGTACTACTATGTCGGCAAGCGTGCCGCGTTGCCCGATGACCTGGAATCCCCCGCGACCGAATTCATCTTCGACGTCACTTCCGACCGCAAGCTGACTTACGCCGTGAGTATCTTTCTCCCCGACACCACGCGCGATGCTTGGGCCAAGGCCCACGGCCGCGCTTTGAACGATGCCGAACAATATGGCGCCGTCAAGCTTCGCCTCTTCGGCGCCTTCGATGAAATCGAAGACATGAAGACCAACGGACGCCGCTTGACTATCGATCCTGGTTCGCTCGAAGCAGCGCTCGTCACCCTGGGCGTCGAATAAAACATCTTGTTGATCCAGTGAAATATTTTGTCATCCCGAGCAACGCGAGGGACCTGGGTTCTTGCTTGTACGACTAATTCCGCCGTAGCAGGCAAATACCCAGGTCCCTCGCGTTGCTCGGGATGACAAGTCGCGGAACACAGGCCGCATCGGGTTGATAACGGTGGGAGGCAAGTCTATAAATAACGCGGACTCTTCTTCATGGAAAAATTCGCACACGCAGTCACAATCTTGATCCTGACCGCGATCGCCCTCTGCGCGAGCGCATTCTCCCAGACCGCACGCTGGTCCGAACAAAAAGCCAACGACTGGTACGCACACCAGCCTTGGCTGGTAGGCAGCAACTACGTTCCGAAGTCGGCGATCAATGAACTCGAAATGTGGCAGGAGACCACTTTCGATCCCGCCGAGATCGACAAGGAATTCGGTTGGGCCGAAGCCATGGGCATGAATACTATGCGGGTGTTTCTTCATGATTTGCTCTGGCAGCAGGACGCGCCCGGCTTTCGCCGCCGCATCGACCAGTTTCTTACGATCGCGTCGCGTCATCACATCCGTCCACTGTTCGTGCTCTTCGATTCCTGCTGGGACCCCGCGCCCAAGCTCGGCCCGCAACACGCTCCCGTGCCTGGCGTGCACAACTCCGGCTGGGTGCAGAGTCCCGGCGCGAACGCGCTCGCCGATCCCAGTCAATATCCGCGCCTGAAGGGATATGTGCAGGGCGTCGTCGGAGCATTCGCCAACGACGACCGCATCCTCGGTTGGGACGTCTGGAATGAACCCGGTTCCTACGGCGGCGGCAGCTACGCAAAGTCAGAATTGAAGGAGGGCGACAAGATGGGCCGCGTGGCGGCCCTGCTGCCACAGGCCTTCGCGTGGGCGCGCGAAATGAATCCCAAGCAGCCGCTCACCAGCGGCGTGTGGGACATCGATACCTCCAAGGACGAGAATGCTCCGGATGAGATCGAACGAATTCAGTTGCGCGAGTCCGACATCATCACCTTCCACAACTACAGCTGGCCAGAGGACTTCAAAGCCGAAGTGGCATGGCTCAGAAGATTCCATCGCCCCGTGATCTGCACTGAATACATGGCCCGCTCGGTCGGCAGCACCTTCGACACTATCCTGCCTATCGCCAAAGAAGAGCGCGTCGGCGCCATCAACTGGGGATTCGTCGCCGGCAAAACTCAAACTTATTATCCCTGGGAGTCGTGGGACCATCCCTACGTTAAGGACCAGCCGCCCGTGTGGTTCCACGAAGTCCTGCATTCCGACGGCACTCCTTACCGCCAGGCCGAAGTGGACTTGATCCGACAACTTACTGGTTATCCGTAGGACGTAAACTTCGAGGAAACTCCGATGAGCTTAGAACGGATTGACCCGGGGTAGCTGAATCCTCAGCCGATCGCAAATGAACAGAATCAGGATCGCGCCCAATGTGGACAAAATGAGGCCAGCCGGATGGTACCGTTCGTTCGTCGGTCGCGAAAACATGTGGCTAACACCGCCGCCCATGATCGACCCGATGATACCGAGCACGGTCGTCCAGAACATCGTCATATGGACGTGCATCACCGTTTTCCCGATGAACCCGGCGACTAGCCCAATCAAGAGATACCAGATTAAGTGAAACATACTTTACCCTCCGCGTTTGCCTTCAGAACGTCGCCTTGGCCGTGCTCGTTCGAGCTCGTCGTGTACTGCGGAGGATGCGGATGCGGTGTTTTCTGAGACAAAACGAGGTTCATCTCGCTCGCCAGTTCCGTCAACTTCGCAGGATCTTGTTCGTCGACCCACCGGGTCGATAATTCTTTCCACCGCTCAAAGTTTTTCGACATGTAGTTCTGATTCCTCCGTGAATAGAGAGGGTAGGCTCGGAGCCAAATATCCGTCTGTCCAGTATTGACCACATCGCTGAATGATGGTCGGGGACGCTGGAAGGCGCTCCGTTTACCTTGTTCCCGCTGGCATGGAAAATAGATCTGTTACCAGAGGAATCAGTCCCGGACCCGCGATTTGGGTTAGACTCAGGGAATTCGGGAACTGGGACTCGGGTACTGGATTCCTGAACTGGATTCGCAAGTCACAACCACCTATGTCTCTGCTTTGGCTGCGTTTCGCGCTGGCGTGCTACTTCATCGGGCTGGTCTACGCCTTCGTGGCGCTATCCCGCACCAGTGAGCTGTTCAGCCGCGTCGCGCTGCATGCGGCCAGCCTGGGGATGGTCTTCCACTTCGTCTCGCTGACCGAGCTATTCCTTTCCGGCCATGTTCTTTGGGCGTCGGTGCATAACGGGGAATCGTTGCTGGCGTTCTTCTGTATGTCGTTCTTCATGCTCATTTATGCGGTTTACCACACCACGTCGCCCGGCGTGGTTGTCTTTCCCGTGGTGTTCTTTCTGACTTTTGTGGCCGCCCTCGACGAACAACCGGTTCTGTTGACCCAATACGTATCCAGCAAAGGATGGCTGGCCGCCCACATCTTTCTCATCTTCATCGGATACGCCGCCCTGCTGGTCAGCTTCGGCGCCAGCCTGCTTTATCTTTTGCAGGAGCGTCGGCTGAAGGCCAAGAAATCCACCAGCCTGATTTCCTTTCTCCCCGCGCTCGAAGTGATTGACCAGATCGGTTATCGCTCGCTCTTGCTGGGATTCCCGTTCATGACCCTCGGCTTGCTGACCGGCTCAATCGTCGCCATATCGACCTACGGGCGGCTGGATTTTTTCGATCCCAAGATTTTGCTCTCGCTGCTGATGTGGGTCGTTTACATGGTGATGGTCTTTACCCGCTGGAATTCAGGATGGCGCGGCCGCCGCGCCGCCGTGCTCGCCAGCTTTGCGTTTGTCGCGGCCATCGTGGCCTGGGCGGCAAATTACTTCTCCACCATTCACAGGTTCGCCGCCTCATGAGGACGGGGACGACGCTCGCAATATGAGATTCCAGCTCATCGGCGTGAATCACAAGAGCGCTCCGCTCGAGGTCCGCGAGCGCCTGGCTATCCCTGAGTCGCGTCTGCCCGACACTTGTCGCGATCTCACCGCCTACCCCGGCATCGAAGAGGGGATGGTCCTCTCCACCTGCAATCGCGTGGAGATCATCGCCCACACGACCAATGGCTCAGCCAACCTGCGCGGATTTCTGCACGATCATTTTCATCTCACCGCCGACGAACTCGACGCGCATCTCTATGAATTCCGCGAGAAAGATGCCGTCCGCCATCTCTTCCGCGTTGCGTCCAGCCTGGATTCCATGGTGGTTGGCGAGGCTCAGATTCTCGGCCAGGTCAAAGAAGCCTACGCCACGGCCCGTGCGGTGGGCGCTGTCAGAGGCCAACTCGATCAACTCTTCAGCCGCGCCTTCGCCGTCGCCAAGCGCGTGCGCAGCGAGACCGCCGTCGGATCGTCTTCAGTCTCGATCGCGTCGGTTGCGGTCGAACTCGCCAAAAAGATTTTCGGGACTCTGGAAGGGAAGACCGTCTTCATCGTCGGCGCCGGCAAAATGAGCGAGCTTGCCGCCCGCCACCTGATGGCCCACGGCTGCGCTTCGATTTTCGTTTCCAACCGCACCTACGAACGCGCCGTCGGCCTGGCGCACCGCTTCAACGGCCAGGCCATCAAGTTCGACGATCTTTATTCGAGCTGCGACCGCGCCGACATCGTCATCACCTCGACCGGCTCGCCCCATGCCATTTTCCGGCGCGAACACGGCGAACAATTCCTCTCCCGGCGCAAGAACCGGCCCATGTTTTTCATCGACATCGCCGTGCCCCGCGACGTTTCCCCCGACATGGCCAAGCTCGACGGCATCTTCACTTACGACATCGACGATCTGCAGCAGGCCGTGAGCAGTCACGTCGCGGACCGCCGCAAGGAAGCTGAACTTGCCGAAGCCATCATCACCAGCGAAGTGGAAAACTTCGAAGCCCGCCTGCACACACTCGACGTTGTACCTACAATTGTGTCATTACAGGACCACCTGGAAACCATCCGCCAGGCCGAAATCGACCGCGTGCGCGGCCGCATGGGCCAATTGACTCCCGAACAGGAAATCGCGCTCGAGGCCCTGACCCGCGGCATCATCAACAAAGTCATGCACACTCCCATCACCACGTTGAAGACCGCTGCGAAAGAATCGGAGGCGACGACGATCGTCGACGTAGTCCGCCGATTGTTCAACCTCCACGACAAAGAA
Source organism: uncultured Acidobacteriota bacterium (assembly GCA_963758005.1). Classification (GTDB taxonomy): domain Bacteria; phylum Acidobacteriota; class Terriglobia; order Terriglobales; family Acidobacteriaceae; genus Sulfotelmatobacter. The sequence goes on along the minus strand of CAVWTR010000007.1, from coordinate 353,071 downwards.
AAGAACCAGAGCAAAGAAAAAGCACCGCTGCCGGAAAAGAAAAGCGAAGTAGGGAACCGCCGGTGATTCGAGGCTTGAACTCACGGTTCTTTCGTTCAAGCGCCGCTCTCAATCTCTGTCATCCTGAGCGTAGTCTGGCGGTGAGCGAAGCGAATCGCCAGATGCAGTCGAAGGACCCCTACGATGACGACCTTATCGAACAGGCTTGAGAAACGTTGGCGCGACGTAATCGGCGCCGAGTTCGACCGGTCGAAGATAGGGGAACTCGAAAAGTGTTTGCAGAGGCTGGAAAAGTTTTTGCAAGGTGAGAAGGCCGCCGGATGCACCGTCTATCCTAGGGATGCGGAAATTTTCAACGCGCTCGACTCAACCGCATTTGATGACGTTAAAGTGGTGATCATCGGTCAGGATCCGTATCACGGCAACGGGAAGGCGCATGGCCTTTGCTTCTCGGTTCCCAAGAGCATTGAGAAAATCCCACCGAGCCTTCGCAATATCTACAAGGAGATCGAAAAAGAGTACTGCCCTATGAAGATGTCCAGCCATGATGGCGACCTGACCGGGTGGGCAAAGCAGGGAGTACTGCTGCTGAATGCGACGCTGACCGTGCGGGAGGCTGAGCCCCGCTCGCATGAGGGCGAAGGCTGGGAGGACTTCACCGACGCCATAATCCGCGCCGTCAGCGGAAAGCGGGAGCCCGTCGTTTTCCTGCTCTGGGGTGCCTCAGCGCAGAAAAAACACAAGCTGATCGTCGGAGAAAAACATTTGGTGCTGGAAACATCGCACCCGTCGGGTTTCTCCGCCCATCGCGGCTTTATCGGCTGCGGCCATTTTAAAGAAGCCAACAAATACCTGAAAGAACACGGGCTTAAACCCGTTGATTGGCAGAAGATTTAGAGCGCTAACCCATGTCTAAACTCCGCATTGGTTCCCGTGGTTCACAACTCGCCCTCTGGCAAGCTAATCATATCTCCGCGCTCCTGCGCGCCTGCGGCCATGAAGTCGAAATCGAAATCATCCACACCACGGGCGACAAGATCACCGACGTCGCCCTCGCCATGGTTGGAACAAAGGGCATGTTCACCAAAGAAATCGAAGAAGCTCTCGCCGCCGGCCGCGTCGACCTCGCCGTGCATTCCTTGAAAGATCTGCCCACCGAACTTCCGCCGGGATTCGAAATCGCCGCTATCACCGAAAGGGAAGACCCACGCGACGCCTTCTGCTCGCGGCATTACTCGACAATCGAAGACCTCCCTCAAAAAGCGCGCGTCGGCACTTCCAGCCTGCGCCGCCAGGCGCAATTGAAAGCCATCCGCCCCGATCTTGACGTTCATCCGCTGCGCGGGAACGTCGACACGCGCCTGCGCAAACTCGAACAAGGAGAATACGACGCCATCATCCTCGCCGCCGCCGGGCTGAAGCGCCTCGGCAAGACGGAGCTGATCAAGCAAATCATCCCCGCCGAAATCATGTGCCCCGCCGCCGGCCAGGGAGCGCTCGGCATCGAGATTCGCAAGCGCGACACCGCCACGCGCCGGCACATCGAGTTTCTGAACAATCCCGCCGCCCGCGCCGCCACCACCTGCGAACGCGCTTTGCTCAACCGCCTCGGCGGAGGCTGCCAGGTTCCCATCGGCGCCTTCGCTGAGATACGAAACGGTAGTCTGCATCTCGAATCCATCGTCGCCGATCCCGACGGCTCCAAAGTTCTCTGCGACTCCCGCCACGGCAAACTTGAAGACGCCGAAAAGCTTGGCAACGAGGCCGGTGCAGCCCTGTTGGCCCACGGCGGCGACCAGATCCTCAACGCCGTCTACAGCCGTGGCCTGGCTGTTCCGCCACAACCGTAATCCGCTACCATGGCCGGTCCTCGACCAGCCAAGCTCGACCAGCTAAGCTCGACCAGCTAAGCTCGACCAGCTAAGATTGAAGCAGTTAAATTGAAGCGGTCTTGATGCGGTGAAAGAAACTTACTCATGTACATCCCTGAACATTTCCGCGTGCACGACCACGCCGACGCGATCGCTTTCATGCGCGCGAATCCGTTTGCGATTCTGGTGTCCAGCACGGACGACGGCCCCTTCGCCACGCACCTGCCCATATTCGTATCCGAAACTGCGGAGAGCTTGCTCCTCCGCTGCCACGTCGCCAAAGCCAACACGCACTGGCGCTATCTCGAACAGCAGTCGAACTGCCTGACCATCTTTCACGGGCCGCACGCCTACGTCTCCGCTTCGAACTACACCACGCGCGAAAATGTTCCTACCTGGAACTACGGGGCAGTGCATGTTTATGGGAAGGCGCGCGTATTTGCGTCGCCGGAAGAATTGCAAGGCGTGCTTCACCAGCTTATCGGCACCTTCGAACCCGCCTACGCCGAACAGTGGGCGACCCTCGACGAGACTTACCGCGAACGCATGTTGAGCCACATCGTGGGCATCGAGATCGCAGTCACAAAAATCGAAGCCAAGTTCAAGCTGAGTCAGAATCGAACCAAAGAAGAGCAGGCCAACGTAATCACATCTCTGGGTAAGGCCGAAGACACGGCAGTCTCAGGCGTGTCCCGCCTCATGCGCGAGCAAGGTCTGGGCGTAAAGAAATGACGATTGTGGGGCGGACACTTCTGTCCGCCAACTCCAAACATGAGCAATAAGGATTGATGAGCAAAGGGATTCATTCCGCGCCGAAAGCTTCATTGGCGGGAATCCGCGTGTTAGTCGGCCGCGCCCGCCATCAGGCTGGTGCTCTCTCCGTCGAACTCCGCAAACTTGGCGCCGAAGTGATCGAGATTCCCTTCATCGCGATTCGCAAGCCGAAGTCGTTCAAGCCGCTCGACGCAGCGCTGAAAGGTCTCGGCACCTACGACTGGCTCATCCTGACCAGCGTGAATGGCGTCGAGGCCATGTGGGATCGACTCGACAAGCGGCGGCTCCCCAAGGCAGAATTCAGTGCCTTGCGCATCGCCGCCATCGGCCCGGCCACGCAAAAAGCTATCGAGCAGCACGGAGTTCAAGTCGACGTTGTCCCCAAGGAATACGTCGCTGAATCGGTGGTCAAAAGCCTGAAAAGCAAAGTTCAAGGCAAGCGCGTGCTGCTGGTGCGCGCCAAAGTCGCGCGCGATGTAATTCCGCACGAATTGCGCAGAGCGGGAGCGCAGGTGGAAGTTGTCGAAGCCTACGAAACCGTCGTGCCGCGTGACTCGCGCGCCCGGTTGCGCGCCGCCCTGAAGAATCCAGCCAAGCGCCCGCACGTGGTTACCTTTACCAGTTCGTCGACAGTCAGGAATTTCGTGGAGCTGTTAGGCCCGGTTTACGGGTCGAAGGGGCGCCACAAGGTACTGGCTGAAATTCGGATGGCGTCGATTGGCCCAGTCACCTCTGCAACTCTGCGAGAGCTCGGTCTCCCGGTCGACATCGCAGCGAAGGAGTTCACTATCCCGGGCTTGATCAAAGCGATCGCGGGCGCGATGTCGGAATCCTGAAAAGGAGGAAGTTTTGGTGACGAGAGACGCGGCTTGGAATTTGGCTAACCACTGGATTGCGGCTTGGAACGCTCATGATCTTGACTTGATCATGACTCACTATGAGGAAACGATCGAGTTGACTTCGCCCGTGGCCGCGCAGTTGTTTGCGTCCGACGGCAAAGTGGTCGGAAAGGCAAACTTGAGGGCTTACTTTCTGCGCGGACTGGAAGCCTACCCGGAACTCCGATTTCACCTGGAGGACGTCCTCTGGGGCGTGAACAGCTTGGTGCTCTACTACAGGAATCAGAAAAACACGCGCACGGCGGAGTTCATGGAGTTATCAGCGACTGGGAAAGTTGCGCGAGTGATGGCGAATTACAGCGCCTAGCAGGTAGGATTAGCGTTCGCGGAAGCGGAACTATTCCGTTACTGAGCAGCTGCAATCCGCCGGAACGACATGCGCCAGCAGGAAATCCGCGACGCGTTTATAGGCATCAATCTGATTTTCCACGCGCGCGAAGCCGTGCCCTTCATTTTCGTAAATCTTCGAGTCCACGGTGCCGCCGCGCTTTCTGATCGCGTCGACCACCTGCTGGGTTTCTGATTTCGGACAGCGCGGATCATGACCTCCAGCGAGTAGCAGCAACGGTGCCTTGATCTGATCGATGAAGTTAATCGGCGAACGGTCTTCGTAAAGCGCTTTGTTCTTCACCACGTCGCCCATGGTCGCCAGATCCGACTGCTGCAACACGGGGTCTTCATTTTCAATCTCGGTGAACCAGTTCACGAATGGCACAATGGGCACGCCCGCGGCCCAGACTTCAGGAGCCTTTGTGACCGCCATCATGGTCAGGTACCCACCGTAGCTTCCGCCCATGACCGCAATCTTTTTGGGATCGAGATGGCCGGTCTGCTTGATCCAGTCCACGCCCGCCAGCACGTCCTGCAAATCGCCGCCGCCCATGTCGAATAGATTCGCCTGCTGAAATTCCTTGCCGTATCCGGTCGAGCCGCGATAGTTGGGCGCGAGCACCATGTAGCCCTGATTGGCGGCGAACTGCACGAAGCGGTTGAAAGAATTCATGCTCTGCGACGTGGGCCCGCCGTGAATGTAAACGATAGCCGCATTCTTTCCGTTGCGCGCCATGTTGAAGGGCACATAGAGAAACGCGGAGATGGTCCACTTGCCGTCGCGGCTGGGATAGTGCACGAGATACGGCTCAACCATATCTTCCGACCGCACGCCCGCGACCAGCGAATGCGTGACCTGCTGCGACCTAGCGGTGGCGACGTTGTAGACCCACAGATCGCCGGGAGCGGTGGGACCGTTGTGGTTATAGAGCAGGCGCGAGCCATCTTTTGTGAAGGCAGAATGTCCCCCGGTGGGTTCATTCACTCCCTTCGGAATCGCCAGCGCAGTAGATTTGCCGGTCGCGATGTCGTGCAGATAAATATCTTCGTTGCCATCTACGTTGGCGCTGAAGGTGATGTGCTTGCCGTCGGGCGAAAACTCGCCTCCACGAATTTCCCACTTATCTTTGGTCAGCCACTGAATCTCGCGCGCTTGCGGATCGCCTCTGCTTCCTATCTCCATTAGACCGACGTTGTCATAGCCGTTTAGTGCGTTGGACGTAAGCAGCAGCGTCAGGCCATCAGATATACCGCGTGTTGAGATGTCATTCGCGAAGTGGCGTTGCTCGCCTTTGTGCGGCGTAAGTAGCGTGCTCTTTCCTGTAGCAACGTGGGCTATGAAAATGTTTGAGTCCGTGCCCTTGGCTTGCTCCTGCGTGTAGACGATGTATGCCCCATCTTTTGACCAGATCGGATTTGTATTGCTCTCGTCCTGCGGCGTGTTCGTCGTCAGATGCCTGACCTCGCGCATCACCATGTCGTAAACGTCGATCTCGTATGCGGCCGATGTTTTCGGTTTGACCTCGTACGCCAGGTAGCGCCCGTCCGGCGACCAGGTGGGACTGAGTTCCGCGATTTCCCGCGTCTGCGTGAGATTGACGACCTTGCCGGTCTTCGGCGAAACCAGAAAAATATCCCACTGCTCGTCGCCGTCATAGTCCGACTGGTAGGCGATCCATTTTCCGTCCGGCGACCAGGCGGGCGCGGTCTGGCGCTGGTCGCTGACCGTCAACTGCACCGGCCATCCGCCCTCGGCGGGGACGAGCCACAGATTATTGCGCCCACTCATATTCGAGATGAACGCGATGCTCTTGCCGTCGGGCGACCACGTCGGACGGCCCACCTGCCGCGTCATATATAGCTTCTCGATGGTCAGGCTGCGCGGTTCAACCTGCGCGTTGGGCTTCGACGAAATCTTTGTCGGATCGGTTACCGCCTGTGGCGCGGGCAAAGTCTGGGCGGCGGTTTCGGCAAGGACGGTGCTCATGAATATGACGATAGCAAAGAGTGTGTGAGTGCGCATGAGAGTGCTGGCTTTCGGGAAGGGCTGAAAAAGTTTAGCAGAGCCACGAGGCCGACGACCTGAGTCTATTCGATGACACCGAGATGACGAAGAAAGCTTTCGGTGGTGAAGAGATCGACGCCGGCGTTTTTGAAATCTTTGTCATTTGACCAGACAGGAATCCTGAATTGCAGGGCGAGTGCCAGCAACTCGGCATCCTCAGGATCGCGACGGCCGATGCGACGGAGAGCCTCGGGCACCTTCTTGGCATAGCGGGCACGTTCCACGATGGCGATGGGGAGCGCCGCAACCGCAAGAATTATGACATCTGCCGGAAGGCCACGCCTTTCGGCCAAAACCGGAGCATATTCTTCGACTTCGGAGAAGGTCAGTGAGGTGGTAAGTATTTCCTGGACCTTCGAATGACGGAACACAAGACGGGCGCGTCCACCGATCACTGCCGACAGAAGAACATTAGCGTCGGCGGCCAGCTTCACGGCGTCCCTTTCGCCAGCGGGCGAAGTCTTGCAGGACATCTTTCTCGCTGACGCGTTTCTTTTTCAAGTGGAGGGCAATCTCGGATGTGAGCATGGAAAAAAGCTCGCGCTTCAGATCAAGCGGCAATGTGGCTTCGCGCCACGGCAGGAAGACTCCTGCCACGCGACCGCGCCGTGTCAGCAGGATCGGGTCATCGGAGCGGAGCATCGTGGTGGCCCGGTCGCGGAACTCTCGAATCGTGCTGATTTTCATGTGGTCACCGTAGTGACCATTATACTACGCAGCTATACTTTGGCGTTTTCGTGCATGTCCACTGTGCTCCAGGTCTTATCCGCGGCGTGGCACAGGTTTTCAAGAGCGCAGTCGGCGCATTTGGGCTTGCGGGCGATGCATAGCTTCCGGCCGTGCCAGATGATCTGATGCGAAAACAGGATCCACTTGTCGCGCGGGATGATCTTCATCAGGTCCTGCTCGATCTTCTGCGGATCATTCTGCGTCGTCAGTTCGAGGCGGCGCGAGATGCGGTGCACGTGCGTATCGACGACCACGCCTTCGGCCTTGTGGAACCACGAGCCCAGCACGACGTTCGCGGTCTTGCGCGCGACGCCGGGAAGAGTCAGCAGCTTTTCCATGTCGTCGGGGACCTGCCCGCCGTAGTCGGCGACGATCATTTTCGCCGCGCCTACTACCGACTTTGATTTGTTGCGGAAGAACCCGGTGGAGCGCACGTCCGGCTCGAGTTGTTCGGGAGTGAGCGCGGCAAATGCTTCGACCGTGGGATATTTGCGGAATAGTTCCGGCGTTACCCGATTCACGTTTACGTCAGTCGATTGCGCGGAGAGGATGGTCGCGACCAGGAGCTCCCACGCGCTGGAGTGGGTGAGAGCGCACGTGACCTCCGGGTAGAGCTGGTCGAGGCGATGGAGGATTTCCGCCACGCGTTCGGGGGCTAGGGGGTTGTAGCCTTTCACTTTTGAAACGGAAGCGCGAGCCGTTTTTCCTGCAGCATGCTTCTGCCCCTTCGGGGCTGGACGGGTGGAGGCGACGGTCCGCACACGAGCATTTCTGCCGCCAGCAGTCTTCTCTTGCGCTACCCGGGATTTGTCTTGCCGCCCGGTACGAGCGGGCTGGCGCGGAACCCTACCACGAGGCATGCGCGACTCCTTGGGGCCAACATCTTAACAGAGGCGCCGTAGCGCGGCGGGCCGATCCTTAGGCGGGGCCCTGTAGGCGGAGCCCTGTCCCTCCGTAACCTCCGTGGCAATTGACGCGTCTCTCTGCCCCCGGTAGTCTGGAAGCACTCCAGCTCCAGTCAGGAAGAATCCCGTGGCAGTCAGCTCCATCCAACTCGGGCAAGTGTGGCGCAGTGAGGCCGATGGCCAGGATTACCTGGTCACCAAAGTCTACAACGAAGTGTTTTCGCAATTCGCCATGCTGCGCCTCGCCGGCATTACTGCTCCCGACGCCCCTACGGTCCGCGTGAAGGTGAGCAAGAGCCCGCAGGGCGCCACCTTGCCGGGCTACGCATTTACCCAGGAAGGCTCGTTCTAACCTCACACTGGTCGCTCGCACTCGTCGCGGCATTTCCACGGCGAATTTCCGATACACTGTGACGACAAGTTCTCAGTTCTTAGTACCATCCTGAGGATTTGACTGACAACTGGCCACCGCCAACTGGCCACTGTTTCATCCTAATTCCCAACTATGACTGAGAAATTTCTCGCCATCGTATTCGTCTTTATCAGCAAGGTCATCGCCATGACCGGCTATGCCGGGGTCGCTCTGCTCATGGCAATCGAGTCCGCGTGTATTCCGCTGCCGTCCGAACTGATCATGCCCTTTGCCGGATATCTCGTATTCCAGGGCACATTCAAACTGCTGTGGATGGCCACGGCGGGCGCGCTCGGCTGCAATCTAGGCTCGCTGGTCGCGTACGAGATTGGATGCTATGGCGGGCGTCCGCTGGTCGAGCGCTATGGCCGCTGGATTTTGATGGGACATCGCGAACTCGACTGGGCTGACCGGTTCTTTGCGCGCTGGGGATATCTGGCTGTATTTATTGGCCGGCTGCTGCCGGTGATTCGGACCTTCATCGCGCTGCCCGCCGGGATCGCGCGCATGCCCCGCGGACGTTTTCACATTTATACGTTTCTAGGCTCGTGGCCGTGGTGTTTCGCCCTCGCTTGGCTGGGCATGAAGCTGGGCGAAAACTGGCGCGAGTTGGGGAAATATTTCCACAAGTTCGATGCGGTGATTGCTGTGGTGCTGGTGGCGGGCGCGGCGTACTTTGTGTGGAGTCACTGGCAGAATCGAATTAGCTCTCAGCCGTCAGCAATCAGCCGTCAGTAATAGGCTTCGAGCGTTATATGGCCAGAGCCCGAGATGAAATCCACGAGGCGCGTCGGATAATCAGAGCGAATTATGGCCAATTGTTCGATTCCACGGCGGCGCTCCTGTTCCGCCATGACCCCGTTGGCATCAACTTCGACGACAATACGGATGAGTATGAGCCCGAAGCTGAAACGATTCTGCCGCGGCTAAAAACCTGCTCGTCACCGGATGAGGTCCTTCAGGTAGTGCATCAGGAATTTGTACGCTGGTTCGATCCCTCCACGGCTGGCCCGCCGGAGCGCTATACGCAGATCGCATCCGAGATCTGGGGGCTTTGGCAGGAGTATCTGCGTAGCATACGGGTGTCATGACTGTTCTAGCGGCTTTGTCGCCAGCTGCGACGCCACAATCTGCCAGCTTCCGTGGCGCTTTATAACGACGTCCATATACACGTAGCGAACCGGCAAGCGCTTACCGGCTTGCTCGATGATGTCGTCCTCTAAGCCGTGAACGACGGCCACGTCGTCGCGCAGCATCCGCACGCGGCGGCGAGTTGAGACCATCGAGATAAATCGAATCTTCCCCGAGCTAAGATTCGCGATCACATCCGACTTGGTAGAGACATTGCCCAATTCGTCGTACTGAACGTAGTCGTCGGCGAAGATACGGGACAGCTCCGCGACGTCGCGAGCGACCAGGGCGCGATCACCGTCTTCAAAAAGCTTGACGATCTGCCGTTCGTCATTCAGTGGATTCATTCAGTATTGTCATTCTGAGCGAAGTGGCTGGTCGCGAAGCGAACGGCCGCGCAGTCGAAGAATCCCTGGCGTGCTACCACTGTGACAGGCTCCTCGGGAAGTTTCTCCCGCGACTATTGATGCTACCCGTCCCTTGGTGTACAAGCAAAAGCAGTCTCCGAGGAGGATCTTACGTGATTCCAATGCGCCGCGTTCTCGCAATGCTACTGTTCATCACGATAGCCCCGTCACTTGTGTCATTCGCCCAGTCTGCTCCCGCCGCCTCCGACCGGCCGTTCGTCGTGGAGTATTACTACAAAACCAAGTGGGGCCATGCCGACGAATTTCTCAAGCTCTTCAGGAAGAACCACTATCCCGTGCTGAAAAAAGAAGCCGAGATGGGGCGCATCACCAAGGTCTGGATGGACCAGCCGCGCTATCACACCACCGAAGACGGACGCTGGGATTTTCGCGTGACCATCGTCTTCAAAAACGCCACCGTCGCCAACGAGCCCTTCGACGAGGCCACGCTACAGAAGCAGATGTATCCGGATCAGGATACTTTCCAGCGCGAGGAGCAGCGCCGCTTTGAAATCATCGACGCACATTGGGATCTGCCGGTGAAGGCGATGGACCTGGACGCGAAACCTTAAGAGCTTGAACCACTAGAGGACACGGAGGACACAGAGGAAACAGATACCGAGCGAGCCGTTTTTCCTCTGTGTCCCCTGTGGTTAATTTTCCGGAATCTTCAAGAATTACGCGATTGCAATCGATTAGCACCCTCCATCCCTCCTGCAACTCGATGCGCAAAGTGCGAAAAAGATGTTAAAAAGAGGTAACAATCACGAGGGAAATCCTTTATCGCGCCCATCAAAATTTGGAATTAGACTTAATCTCTACAAGATCGATAATGTAGACCATGGAAACCATTCTGTCCGTTGAAGACTCGCATGTTGACGTACTGCACGAAATCACTGAACGCCTCGGTACAGCGGACGGATTTCACGACGTTCTGACCCGCGTGGTCGAATTTGCCTCGGGTCTGGTCAAGTGCGACTCCTGCCTCATCTACATTCTCGAAGGCGACGAGCTCGTCCTGCGGGCTTCGAAAAATCCGCACCCGGAAGTGGTCGACCGCCTGAAACTGCGCGTCGGACAAGGCATTACGGGCTGGGTGGCAGAGCATCGCGAACCGGTGGCTATTCCGGAAAACGCGGCGCACGATCCACGCTTTCAATTCTTTAACGAATTGCCGGAAGACAGCTACGAGGCGTTTCTGTCTGTGCCGCTGATGTGCCGCGGTCGCGTCGTGGGCGTCATCAACCTGCAGCATCGGCAGCACCACGTTTATCGCCGGCGTGAGATTCGCATGATCTCGACCGTAGGATTCCTGGTGGGCGCCGAACTCGAACTGGCGCGTCTTGAAGAAGCTAACTCCACGCTTGCCGAACAGTTGCAGACCAGAAAGATTGTCGAGCGCGCGAAAGGGATTTTGCAGCGCGATCTCGGCCTCAACGAAGAGCAAGCTTACCTGGCCTTGCAACGGCAGAGCCGGCAGAAGCGCAAGCCCATGAAGGAAATCGCGGAAGCCATCGTGTTAAGCGACGATGTCCGCGGCAATTCGCAAATCCAGACGACCTAGGACCCGCACGGGTCTAAAACGAAAATACTTCAAGCAAAACGGTGGGAAGGGCCTGACTTCAGTCGGGCCGTTAGCGCGCGCTTCTTTGCCGGCTTTTAGCCGCTGAGGCATGTCAGAGCGAGCAGATGTCAGCCTCACCTTTAGTTCAAATACAAAAACAGCAAGGGCGGATAGCCGGTTCGCTATCCGCCCTCGTGTTTGTGGCAAGCCGTGAAACTACTGGCCCAATGCCGCAGCCGTGACACCGGCCTTGGCAAACCGTCCCTCCGCAGTCTGTGTTGGCACCACGAAGTGCAGCGTCATGCCGAACTCCGGCAGTTGCATGGCGCTGACGTAGCTGGCGCCCGCGGTGGATTCAAGCACCAGCAGGTTGTGATTCGAGGGCTTGGCGTCGTCCGTATCGGGCACCAGCAGCATGTAGCTGTTGCGACTGCCATTCAGCTTGCTCAGACTGAGCACGCGCGATCCGCTTTCGGGGTCGAAGGAGAACTCGTAATCTCCCGCCGGAACCTTGGCGTTGCCCCAGTGAACTTCGTGGGTGAGGGTGAACTTGCCGTGTGCCGACTCCTGAGCCGAAGCCAAAGTGGGCGTGAAGTTTAAAGCGCTGGCCGTCAGAATCGCGGCGTAAACGTAGTTGCGAATGGCTTTCATGGAATCTCCTTTTGCTCTTCACCCAGTACTTCGCGTAGCAGGGAAGAGCGTGTCTGAAGAGCACGCTACCCGCTCAAACTCCGGGCGCATGGGCTCAGATTGTGGTGGAGATCAACGGGGTCAAAACGAATTGCGCACCGCAGCACGGCTGGCACGCAAACAGCAGCTTCGCGGGACTGGCAAACAGAGCCGGTTGCGAAGTGATTCGAGTATGCAGGAAGTTGCGCGGAGAGTCCAATTCAAAGAATCTATGCAAGTCATTCGCGTGTGGCGCGTGACGGAAGTAATCGGCATCGGTTCGTGTGGCGACAGCCGCCTTCAGATGTCTGGCATGGGCGAAGCCCGGCGGCCCCGAGGCGAACCTTGAGTACTCCATTTACTGCGCTAGCGCCCCTTTGAATCTGGATTTGTCGCGTTTGGCCAAAGAGATTTGCCAGTCACCCGCCAGAAGTGAGATTATTCCGGGTGACAAACGGGTGGCTAGCCACCGCCACCACAAGGGGAGATATGTATCAGAAAAGTCCGGGAGTATTTATGGCCGATTGGTGGGATGCCGACGGCCGCCGTCATCGCAAGCAATTCTCAACTTCAGCAGCGGCGCGCGAGCATGAGCACCGTGAAACCGCGCTCGCTCACGCTGAGCGCGCCAGCCGCGAAATGAAACTGGCGGCCCGGACCAGTGTCGGAAAAGCGGGTGCCGGAAAAGCCGCCGGTAAGAAGTCTAGTGGAGGAAATACGTCACACGCGGAGACGGTTAGCGGCACCGTTGAACTCGCCAAGGGCAAGCTTGGCGTCATGATCCCGGGCATGGGCGCCGTGGCGACAACATTCGTTGCCGGCGTCGAAGCCATCCGCAAAGGTCTTGCCAAGCCGATCGGATCGCTCACTCAGATGGGTACCGTGCGTCTGGGAAAGCGTACCGACGGCCGCTCGCCAAAAATCAAGGAGTTCGTCCCGCTGGCCGGACTCGACGATCTGGTCTTTACCGGCTGGGACATTTTTGAAGACGACATGTACCAGGCCGCGTCGAACGCGGGCGTGCTCGACTACCGTCTGCTGGAGCAGCTGAAGCCGTTTCTTTCGTCGATAAAGCCGCGCTCCGCTGTGTTCGATCACAACTACGTCAAGAAAATCGACGGGCCCAATGTGAAGAAGGGCAAAACGAAAATGGATCTGGCCGAACAGCTGCGCCAGGACATTCGCGACTTCCGCAAAACGAGCGGGGCCAGTCGTCTGGTGACCATGTGGTGCGGATCGACCGAGTCGTTCATCGAGCCTACCGAAGCTCACCAGTCGCTGAAGGCGTTCGAGAAGGCGCTGCGCACCAACGACGAACTCATTGCGCCGTCCATGATTTATGCCTACGCGTCACTGATGGAAGGCGTCCCGTTCGCCAATGGCGCGCCGAACCTGACGGTCGACCTTCCGGTAATGCTCGAGCTTTCGCGAAAGAATGAAGCTCCCATTTGCGGTAAGGATTTCAAAACCGGCCAGACTCTGATGAAAACAGTTCTCGCCCCGGCCTTCAAAGCCCGCATGCTCGGTCTGAACGGATGGTTCTCCACCAACATTCTGGGCAATCGCGACGGCGAGGTACTCGACGATCCAGGGTCGTTTAAGACCAAGGAGGAGTCGAAACTCTCGGTGCTGGAACACATTCTGCAGCCCGAACTTTATCCAGAACTTTACGGCGATATGTATCACAAAGTGCGCATTAACTATTATCCGCCGCGCGGCGACAACAAAGAGGGTTGGGACAACATCGACATCTTCGGCTGGCTGGGTTACCCCATGCAGATCAAAGTCGACTTCCTGTGCCGCGATTCGATCCTGGCCGCGCCCATCGTGCTCGATCTCGTTCTGTTCCTCGATCTGGCGAAGCGCAGTTCCGAATTGCGCGGCCTGGGGATTCAGGAATGGCTCAGCTTCTACTTCAAGTCTCCCATGACTCCGCCGGGCCTGTATCCCGAGCATGATTTGTTCATTCAGTCGATGAAGCTGAAGAATACGCTGCGGCACTTGAAAGGCGAGGACCTGATCACGCACCTAGGGTTGGAGTACTACGACTAAGCGATCGTGTGGGCGCGGGCGACTCGCCCGCGCTCGATCACTTCCGCATAAATGGCCCTAGAACTTCTTCCGCAGGAATTCAAAGAAGACATAGCCGATCAGCGCCGCGATCATCGCAATTTCGAAATTTGAACTGGTAAGAACATCTCCGATGGCCCACGCCAAGCCATTCTTCCTTCCCATGCCCGAGCGTTCAAATTCTCCCATCAGAAGATTGGAATAAAACAGGAAGATGATGAAGGCGACCTCGATCACCGCTCTCCACACGTGTTTCTTCATGGATGGTTCGACTCTCCAAAACGCGCAGGCATGGGCGCTTCCTACGGTATATACTTTATAGACTTCTGATGCCTTTTGCGGGGCATTCGGGGCTCGTTCTTCCCCCCAAGCCAGGCGGCTCATGCTCAACCGGAAACCGCGGAGTGATCCGCACGATCCTCGTGATCCATTAAACGCGGCGAAGAACGCGCCCAATTCGCCCGGCGTAAGCGTTCCCGCGAAAGGGGATAGTGCTGTTTCCAACCCGCTTCCCGACCCTGACGCGACTCTGGTTGACTTCTCGAACTCCTACTTGGATCCCGAGGCAACTATCGTGGACGCCGGAACCAAGTTCACGCCCAAGCCGCGGCCACCTCGGGACACCGGACCGGGGCATCAGCCGAGCGACAGCGCAAGGAAGACTAGCGCCCCCGTTCTCCAACGTGGCGACGTGCTGGGCGGGCGTTACGACATCTTGCAAATGCTGGGCGAAGGCGGAATGGGCGCGGTTTACAAGGCGATGGATCGGGAACTGGATCGTCCCGTCGCGCTGAAGCTCATTCGTCCGGAGTTGGCGGCGAATCCCTCGATTCTGGCGCGCTTCAAACAGGAACTGCTGCTGGCTCACCAGGTCACGCATAAGAATGTGATCCGCATCTACGATTTGGGCGATGCCGACGGCGTGAAGTTCATCACCATGGAGTTTGTCGACGGCGTCGATCTGCGCGCCCTCATCAAAGAGCGAGAGACTGAGAAGAAGAAATTTTCGCCCGAAGAAGCGGTCGAGATCACGGAGCAGATCTGCCGTGCCCTCGAAGCTACCCACGCCGTGGGAGTGATTCACCGCGACCTAAAGCCGCAGAACATCATGCGCGACGGCAGCGGGCGGATTCTGCTGATGGATTTTGGCCTCGCCCGCACCGTCGAGGGCCAAGGCATGACGCAAACCGGCGCTCTGGTGGGGACCATGGAATATATGTCGCCCGAGCAGGCGCTGGCGAAGGATTTAGACCAGCGTTCTGACCTCTTCACTCTCGGGTTGATCCTTTATGAACTGCTGACCGGCAAGACTCCGTACTCGGCCGAGAGCGTCGTGGCCAGCCTGATCAAGCGCACGCAGGAACGTGCGATTCCGGTCTCCGATCATGATGGGACGATTCCGCAGCCGCTGAGCAACATCGTGAGCAAGTGCCTGGAACGCGATCCAAAATTGCGCTACCAGAATGCCGCCGAGTTGCTGCATGATCTCGACGCATACTCGGGCAAAGGCGCAGCGGCAAACTTGCGTTTTCAACCGGCTGTCGAGCCCTGGGGGCGAACGATTCACTGGCCGATGGTCACCGGCATCGTTACTGTGCTCGTGCTGGCGATTGTGGGCTATGTCTACCGCGGCCCGCTATTCGCGCCTTCAGCGAAGAAAGCAGCCGCGGCGCAGCCCTTGTCGCTGGCAGTGATTCCGTTTCAGAATACTTCTGGCGACGCGTCCTGGGACTGGCTGGGGCCGAGTCTGGCCGACATGTTGAGCACCGACGTTGGCCAATCTGCGCACCTGCGCGCCGTGTCTTCCGACCGCGTGCAGCAGGTGTTTCATGACCTGCGCATCGCGCCAAATTCGGTCGTCGATTCGACTACGCTCGGCCGGGTCGCCGAATTCACCAACGCCGACACGCTGGTCTGGGGACAATACACCAAGCTCGGCGACCAGATTCGCATCGACGCCACGCTGCAGGATCGCAAACACAATCGCACGATTCAGGTGAAGGCCGAAGCGGCCAATCAGCAGGATCTTTCGGCCGCAGTCGACCGCCTGGCCGGGATGATTCGGTCGAACTTGGCCTTGTCGCCCGATCTGGTGAAAGAGCTGCAAGCGCAATCGTTCAAGCCAACTTCCACTTCGGTTGACGCATTACGGGATTACAACCAGGGCACGCAGCTGTTGCGGCAGGGAAGCAATCTGGAAGCCAAGAAGGATCTCGAAGCTGCGACGAAGGAAGATCCGCAATTTGCGGTTGCGTATTCGCGTTTGGGCGAAGCTTATTCTGCCTTGGGATATGACGCCGAAGCCGAACAGGCTTCGCGGCACGCCGTCGATTTGAGCCAGACTCTTCCCTTAGCTCAAAGATATTTCATCGAAGCCAGTCTGGCGCGAGTTACGAAAGATAACCAGAAGGCGCTCGCCGCCTACGAGAATCTGGCCAAGAGTTTCCCCGACAACCTGGATGTGCAATTCGCGCTGGGCAGCATCTACGAAGATGCCGGCGATCTCGACAAGGCGCGTACCAGCTACGCGAAAGTGTTGCAAACCGATCCTAAGAACCTGGACGCGCTGCTGGCCAGCGGCCGAGTGGAAATTAAATCCGGCAATCCACAGAAGGGACTCGATCCGCTCGATCAGGCCCGCCACATCGCCATCGATCTGGATAATCAGGAGCAGCAGGCGCTGATCCTGCAAGCCACGGGTATAGCTTATAAGTTAATGAACAAGCCGGCCGAGGCCTTGCGCAACTATGAAGACTCGATGGCCATTAACCAGCACCTCGGTCAGAAACGCGGGGTCGCCGCCAGCCTGGCCGAAATCGCGCAGGTGCAACTCTCCCTCGGAAAACCCGACGCCGCCGTAGCCGCCTACAACGATGCGCTGAAGATTCGCCGCGACATTGGCGCCAAGAAGGAAGCGGGCGACACTCTCATCGATCTGGGCAACCTTTATTCGG
This sequence comes from uncultured Acidobacteriota bacterium, assembly GCA_963758005.1. Taxonomy (GTDB): domain Bacteria; phylum Acidobacteriota; class Terriglobia; order Terriglobales; family Acidobacteriaceae; genus Sulfotelmatobacter. The sequence continues at coordinate 336,291 of CAVWTR010000007.1, read as the reverse complement.
AGCGCGGACAATCCGATCTGGCCTTGCAGAACTTCAAAGAAGCGTTGCAGATTGAGCGCGACGCCGGAGACGAAACTTATCAGGCGCTCTGCCTCAACAATATCGGCAACGCTTACCTGCAAAAAGGCGAGAACGAAGACGCGCTCACCTACTTGCAGCAAGCATCACAGTTGCGCGAAAAGCTGAACGTGCCAGGCGATATCGCCGAAACCCTGCACAATCTCGGCGAGGCGTACGCGAATCTGGGCCAGTACGATCAGGCCATGACGTCGCAAATGCGCGGCCTGGAACTCTACCGAAAAGACGGCAACAATCAGGGTGCGGCCGTGGTCTCACACAGCCTGGGCCTGGTCTTTGAATATCAAGGCCGGCTGGGGCCAGCCATCGGCGCACTGCAAGACGCGGTCAAAGGATTTCGGGATGCTGGCGACCGCAGCGTCAGTTTAGCTCAAGCGCTGAACGATCTGGGCGGGGTGCTCGCCAAGTCCGGCCGCGGCGCTGAATCGCCAAAACTGCTGGAAGAAGCGCAGAGCTTGGCCCAGAGCCTGAAAAACGATGGCTTGAGCGCGTCCATTCTGGACCACCAGGGCGATGCCAGTTTCTACCAGGGTGACGTAAAGTCGGCCAAGGATTTTTATCAGCAAGCGCTGCGCCTCGCCGCGCATAGTTCGGAGAAAGCCATAATCCTCACCACGAAGTTGAATCTGGCGAAGGTTGAAATCGCCGAAGGGCATGCTCCAGTCGCTGCGGCCGAGTTACGAACCTTGGGGCAGCAGGCCGACTCTCTCGGCGCAAAATATCTGTCGGTCGACTGCTCCATTTCCCTGGCCGAGGCCATGATAAAGGCTAAAGATTATGCCCACGCCCGCGAGGAGTTGCAGCGCACTCTGAGCAAGAGCGAGAAGCTCGGACTGCGCCTGGAGAGCGCTCGCATTCATTTGCTGCTCGGAGCGTCTCTCCGCCTTTCAGGCAGCTCCTCAGAAGCAACGGCGCAATACCGCGAGGGCCAGCGCCTTCTGGACGACATTCGCAAAGAGCAGGGCGCGGAGCACGTCATCGAACGTTCCGATCTGAAACCAATGTACGCCGAAGCCACGCAGTTCGCCCCATAGCGCGGCGGCGTTCCCGAGCTGTACTCCCTGATACTTCTGCACGAACAAAGATAATGGTGCAGTTTGAAAAGAGATTCGTATCGGGGCATGCCTTCAGGTGTTCAGTCTCATGACATGCTTTACAGATTGTTATCACGACATCCTTTACACTCCGGCCCGAGCGAAGCGAGGGCGGGCATGCCGCCGAACTCGAAAAAGTGTAAAGCATGTGGTGATAACGATCTGTAAAGGATGTCATGGAACTTTACACCTTCAGGCATGCCGGACCAAAACGAATTTCGAATCCGGCTTTAGCCGCTGTCCGCAGACAAACCCAGCGGCTGAAGCCGCGCCCCCCAAGCCGTTATCGGTATCGCTGAAGCATGCCCTGATACGAATCTTTTTTCAAACTGCACCTTTACGAAAAAAAGGGCGAGATCCGAAGATCTCGCCCGCGACTTTCTGTTCACGACAGCCTCTAGTGGGTTCCCTTGACGACCGTCCCAGTGATCGGGATTTGCTGCGGACTGCCCGTCGCGCTATCCGTGATGATCAGAGTCCCGGTGTGCACTCCCAAGTTGCTAGCCAGGAAGCTGACGAGGATTTCGCAGCTCCTGCCCGGAGCCAGGTTCGGCAGGCATAAGCTCAAGAAGGGGAAGGTCGCCCAGGTCGAACCCGTCCCGGGTGTCAGTGCAACATTGGTTATTTTCAATGTCGTCGACCCCGTGTTGGTGACAGTCTCCGTCAGCAACCCTGCCCCGCCAAGCGTCACATTCCCGAAATTCAGGCTGCTTGGGGAGAGTGTAATGGCCGGCTGAGTGACCGTCAGCGTCACCTGTTTCGTCGCCGATACGTAGTCCACTGAATCGGTAGGCATGAAGGTGACCGAGAGGGTTTGATTTCCAACCGCCAGCACCGTACCCGAAGGTGGCGTATAGACGAGTGTTCCCGGCACGTTCGCGGTGGCATCGAGCTGAGTCGAACTCAGCTGCGTACCGTAGGTTATGGATGCAGGCGGTGGCCAGGTAAGAATCGGCGTCGCTTTGTTCACTACCAAGCTCACCGAAGCGGCCGTGGACGTATAGTCCACCGAATCGGTCGGCGTGAACGTGACTGTCAGGGTTTGGTTCCCCGCGGTCAGCAAAGCTCCGGCAGCCGGAGAATAGACGAACGTTCCAGGAACGCTGGCGGTTGCGTCGAGTTGCGTCGCGCTCAGTAGCGTCCCGTAGGTGATCGCAGAGGGTGTAGCCCACGTGACGGTCGGCGTGGCTTTGTTCACCTGCAGAGTCACGCTAGCGGTGGCGCTCGAGTAGTCGGTGGGATTCGATGGCGTGAAAGTCACTGTCAGGGTTTGACTGCCCGCAGTCAGCACGGTTCCCGCCGCGGGAGAATAAGCGAACGTTCCGGCAACGTTGGCGGTTGCGTCGAGCTGCGTCGCGCTAAGCCCTGTGCCGTAAGTGATCGCGGAGGGCGTCGCCCAAGTGATCGTCGAAGCCGCTTTGTTCACCTGCAATGTGACGCTGGCGGAGGCACTCGAGTAGTCGGTGGTATCGGTCGGCGTGAAGGTCACCGACAGAATTTGGCTGCCCGCGTTCAACGTCGTCCCCGCAGCAGGAGAGTAGACGAAGGTTCCCGGAACGTTCGCGGTCGCGTCGAGCTGCGTGCCGCTAAGAGTTGTGCCATAAGGAATTGCGGCGGGCGTCGACCATGTGATGACCGGGGCTGCTTGCCCCACCGTGTAGTTAACGCTGACCGGTGGAGTCACGTTGCCAACCGCATCCTGCGCGTTGATGGTGACGGTGTGCGTTCCCGTCGCGCCGGAGACTGCACTGCTCAACGGCCCGGTGCTTCCCGTCGGAGGGATCGTTGCTGAACCCGAAGGCCCGCAGAGCACTACGCCCGAGCCACCATCCGTGCAGCTGTAATTAGCTGTCACGGATTGTCCGAAGACCGGTGACGCCGGGGAAATTGTCAGACTGTTGATGACAGGTGCCTTCTTGTCCACTTCGAACGGCCCAAACGGGCCCTGCGGAGTGGAGGTGTTGCCCGCGATATCCTGCGCCGTAACGGCCGCGACGGTGGCGCTGTTCGTTTCCGTTCCCACGGGAACGTTGGTGATTACGTTGAACGAAGCTGGGCCCACCAGGCCTGAGCCGCCGGCATTGTCGCTGGCGGTGCAGGGAACGACCACATCAATCGCGGACCATGCTGGAGCCGGCGGAGTGCAAGTCACCGTCGGCGGAATGGTGTCGACCTGAACGGTGAACGTGGGACTCGCGCTGCTCACCTCCCCGTTGCTATTCGTGGTGGTGCTCTCGACCGTCCCCGCATTATCGGAGCCGTAGAACGTGACTACCGTCGCGCCTTGAGCGGTGTTGGGAATCACGATCGATCCGGTTGTTGCTGTGAATGTTCCGGTAGCCGGGCTGGGCAGGTTCGCGCCCGTGGCCGAGTAGTTGATGCTGGTAACGGTCGGCAGCGGCGACGGCGGATTGGTGTTGTTGCTCGGGACAATGTCAGTGCTGTTGAAAGTGAGCGTCACACTTTGATTCGTCCATCCCTGGTTCAGCGCGGGCGTCGTGGTCACGGCGGTGCTCGGCTGAACCACCCCGAGAATCGGAATCAGGGTGGAGTTGAAGTTGTTGGTTCTCCCGTTGGTAGTCGGGTCCCCGCTGATGCCGGTGAAAATGTTCACCAGCCCTTTGCAGATGTTGTCCTGGTTTTCGCAGGTCAGAGCATTGTCGGAGCCCATAATGTAGCCGGGCGCGACGATCGGCTTCTGGCTGGGATCGATGTTATAGGTGTTCGAAACATTGATCAGGGCGTTGGTGCCGGTGTTGGGACAATTCGCCCCTGCTGGGTTGCTGCTGGTGGAAGTCGTGCACAGGTCGGTGGTGAGTACGCAACCGTAATTGCCTCCACCCGTATCCTGCAGCTGACAAGTGGTTCCCTGGAACGGAGTGTTCTGCACCAGTTGCGTGAACTGCTGGGTCGTAATGGTCTGTACCGTCCCCTGCATGGTCACGCCGGTAAATGCGCTGAGGTTCAGCCCGCTTTGCGAGTAGTCGGCAATGGCACTTAGCGTGGGGGTGTAATTGAAGGTGGTGGTCGTAGTCTGCAGAGGCTGGTTGATGGTGATCGGCGCGAGCGGCAGAGAGCTGAATGACCAGCTGAGAATATTGTTGTTTTCGACCGAGCCGCCCGTGGCCGACGTAAGTCCGATGTAGCCGCTGCCGTTAGCGGTCAGATTCAGCTGCGTGGCCAGGTTCAGGGTCGCCTGCAGGATCAGCGTGCTGTCCATATATACCGAGAGATTGTTGCAGCTGCTGGTGCAGTTTCCCGGTGGCAGGTAATTCACGGTGATGGTATGCGAATTCCCGTCTGACAATAACAGGCCAGCGGGCAGTTCCTGCAGCGCGATGGCCGCGAGGCTGCCGTTCGGACACATATAGTCGTGGTCCGCGCTGTTGGGCGTGAGCGTGCTGGGATTGTTAGGCCCGCAGCTTTGGACGGCGATGTGGTTGCCGTTCGGGTCGCTGTAATTGGTGTTCAGATAGGTATCGAGCTCGATAGCAAGGCTATTGGTGATGGCGTTTCCGGGGCCGCTGGCGGTCGAGACGTCATTGTTGCCATACGACATGTTCTGCCCGTCGCCGGTGTAGCCCAGCGCGCCCGTGCCGGCTGGATCATTCTGGATGACCAGCGCCATGCCGTCGGCAGGGAAGCTGCAGGAGAAGCATGCATTCGTTTTCGTAATCTGAAACTGGAAAGCCGTAGTGAATCCCGTGGAGAGCGGTTGCGGGAGGTAGTACCAGGCCGCGGCGTGCTGATTCAGGTTGGCCGTGTTCAGCTGCAAAATGCCCCCGGTCACCACCGTCGGCAGCGACGGAGATCCAACGGTCAGAACCTGGCAGGAGGGTGGCGGGGTGGCGCTGTTGGCGCACACGTTGCTTGTGGTGAATCCGGTCGACGCCGGAAAACCGAAGGTCTGAGCCGAAGCTCCCCGCGCCCCAAAACCGGCAAAGAGCAGCCCTGCCAGCGCCAAACCAGCAAACGTCCGACCAGTCGAGGTCAAACCGGTAAAGGTCACGCCAGCAGGGACGAAGCCCCTAAAAAGCCTGCCAGCAAGCATTCCGACCGCAGAGAAACCACTACGCAATGTGTTTTTCATTGTTTTCGCTCTTTCCGTTTTTCTAAACCACGCACCCAGACCGGGGACCTTCAAACACGCCATTCCACAAGGAATTCAAACTCCCAGGACGAGACTTTCCAAGACCGAGGCTTAAGAACTTATGGAATGGGGAAACCAGTCAGCTCAAGAAGGGGGGAGGGCTGACAAACCGTCGTCCATTCTCATATCGAGCCTCCCGGGTGTCAAGGGAAAAGCACTTCCCCGCGGCATTCCGGGCGGTTAGCCTTCCCATCAGGGAAGCGTTTAGCCCGGACGGTTCTGGACGGTCTCACGCCCCCCTGAGTCGGCCAACGGCGATGACGGCACCCACGCCGATCCTTTATCCCGGTTCCCGCGGATAACCCCAAGCCGGCTCCGCCGCGTCTAACTCTACGGATTAAGAATGGGCCTTGGTGTCTTCCCCTGCGGGCGTATAATCAGCGCAAGGAGTACCCTATGAAACTCAGGTGGCTGGCAATCGCGATGGCGTTGGCGGCGTTCAGCGTGGGACCCTGGACGTTTGCACAAGTTTCCGATCAAGATAAAGATCAGCCGAAATCTGGCGATGTGCAGAACGCGCCCGCGCAGGCGCCCGCATCGCTGCCGACGGCGGATGACAGCCAGATCAAGCATGATGGGGGTGCCACCGACGTCGATGCCGTGGGCAACCGCAATGTGGGCTGCGGTCGCGGCGTGGGCAACTGGTACACGGTTGAACACCAGGTTGCCGACGGCCGCAAATTCTCGCAAATGATCGAATCGCAAATCAAACTGGTGAACGATCCAGTGATCACTGAGTATGTGAACCGGGTGGGCCAGAATATTGTGCGCAATTCGGACGCCCAGGTGCCGTTCACCATTAAAGTCATTGATTCCGATGTGGTCAACGCCATGGCGCTGCCCGGCGGATTTTTCTACGTGAATTCCGGCCTGATTCTGGCGGCCGACGAAGAGGCGGAAATGGCGGGCGTGATGGCGCATGAGATCGCCCACGTCGCCGCCTGCCACTACGGGCGCGAAATGACTCGCATCCAACTGCTTCAGCTTGCCTCGCTTCCCGCCATCTTCATGGGCGGCGCGATCGGCTACGGGATTTATGAAGGCATGGGCCTTGGCGTTCCGCTGGCCTACCTGCACTTCTCCCGCACCTTCGAGGCGCAGGCTGACTACCTGGGCGTGCAGTACATGTATCGAGCCGGGTATGATCCGTCGGCCTTCGTATCGTTCTTCGAAAAGATTCAGGCCATGGAGAAGAAGAAGCCGGGAACGCTGTCGAAAGCCTTCTCGACCCATCCTCAGACTCCCGACCGGATCGAGAAATCGCAGGAAGAGATACGAAAGATTCTTCCCGCCAAGCCGCAGTATGTCGTGACCACTTCGGAGTTTGACGACGTCAAGGCCAGGCTGGCGGCCATCGAGAACAAGCATAAAGTGATCGACGAGAAAGATTCGAACAAGCCCAGCCTGCGGCGGACCTCGAACACCTCGGACAACTCCGGCAGCACGACGCAAAGCGACGACGATCGTCCAACCCTGAAACGGCGCGACGATTCTTCGAACTAAAGCTGAGATTCGAAACATGCGATTCTCCTTTCCACTCGCGCTGATTTCCCTCCTGTGTTTTTCCTGTGTCTCCGTCATCGCGCAAGAGCCCACAGTCGTGCGCATTGGCGTCACGCTGCCAAGTGGCGGAGCGAAAGACGTACCGGACGCTCAAGTGAGAGATCGGCTGGTGAAGGCGCTCAACCAGCGCAAGTTCGATAAGAAACTGAACCTGTCTCTGCAGGCGGTCGCGCTGGACGCGCCGCCCGGCAGCAAGGCAGTCACCGAAGCCCAGGGAAAAAACTGCCAGTTCGTGCTCTACAGCCAGGTCGAGCCGCTGGAGGCCTCATACAAGTTTGAGGCTGCGAACGGAGGCCCGGGCGATAGCATTGCGGTAGCCACGGCAACCATCGAGTACCAGATCAGGCGCGCCGTCGATGGCGTCTCGTACTCCATTGGCATAGCTAAGAGCGAAGCCTCGGGGTCGAGCCGGGATGCCATTTTGGAGGCGGTCGAACGCCTCGGCGGCAAGGTCATGGCCGATCTCAAGAACGGCAGCAGCGTGGCTCTGGCCGCGCCGCCCGCAGCCGAGCGAATCCCTCTAACGCAAGGCGGCCTTTATGCCGGCTCCGACTTTTGCGCCTGGCTGCCCGCGAATATTCCTCATGCCGAGGCGCTGCACGGGGTCTGCGAATATGCGATCGCGCTGCCGCGAGACATGCCGAACTTTGTCTGCCGGCAGGAGACTTCCCGCTACCAGGGCCAAAACCGCGTGCCCTTCGACCTGATCACGGCCACGGTGCGATATGAAGATGGAAACGAGTCCTACAGCGATCTGCGACTGAACGGCAAGTCAGTTTCCGACGCCGAAGGGAAATCGGCCGGGCTGTGGTCGAGCGGACAATTTGAGGGCAACCTGCGCGCCATTTTCCACTCCGGCAACCATGCCGTGTTTGAGTTTTCCGGGGTTAATAAAATTGATAATAAAATTGAGACGCGTGCCGCCTGGGTGTTCACCTTTCAAATTTCCCGGCAGCACGAGCCGCTGTGGGAACTGCGGGGCCAGGACCAGGTGGCCGCGCCGCCTTATGGAGGAGAGTTGTGGATTGATCAGAAGACCGGCGCCGTGCTGCGCTTCCGGTCCGCGGCGAAAGACCTGCCGCCGTCGTTTCCCATGCAAGCTGCCGAGATCCTGATCGACTATGACAATGTCGCCTTCGGCGATGGCACCGCCTTCGTGCTTCCAGTTGAGTCGAGCGTTGCGACCAAGTATCAAGGCATGGAGCCCACGCGCAACGTGGTGCAGTTTAGCGGCTGTCATCGCTTCCGGGCGAAAGCTCGCATGGTGTTAAACCTGCCTCCGGGCGCGAGTTCGGTGGAATCGAGTTCGGTCGAAGCGAGTTCCGCAGAAACCCTGAAAAGGGAGGCAGAAGAGGACGAAAAGATTTATGCCATCCTGCGCGAGCAGGCGGTGCGCGAAGACGCGGCCCGGCTCGAGGCTGAACAACAATTCGAGTTGAATGCGGCCACCGTGGGAGCAATTTGGAAAACGGCTCTGCTGGAAAAGCGACGGGAGAGCAACGCAGAACAGCAGGCGAGTGCCAATCGTACCGCGCAATCCGCCGCGACACCCGCCGCGCCGCCTTCGGACAGCGCGCCTGAAACCGTTTTCAAGGTGAGCGTGAGGCTGGTGCCGGTGAGCGTGGTGGTGCGCGACACAAAAGGCCAGGCAGTCGGAAATCTAGGCAAGAAAGACTTTCTCCTGTTCGACGAACGCAAGCCGCAGCCGATCAGCAGCTTCACCGTGGAGAAGGAGAAAGGCGAGCGAGAACCAGGGTCTGCGGAACAGGCAGCCCCGAGCGCGGCTTCAGCGGATGCGTCAGGGGATCGATCAGCAGATGCAAACATGAAACCGGCGGCGCAGAATCAGAATAATGTCGCCTACGTTTTCGACGATCTTCAAACCACGTTCGAAGACCTCGCGAATGTTATCGCGGCTGCAGAACGTCATCTTTCCGCGTTGCATCCGGAGGATCGAGCGGCGGTTTTTACCACGTCCGGGCAGATCGGCCTCGACTTCACATCGGACCGCGAGAAGTTGCAAGCCGTGCTCCGAATGTTGAAGCCGCATTCGCACGTGACATCGGAATGCCCGCCGATCAGCTACTACATGGCGGATTTGATCGCAAATCAGGGCGATGCCGGCGCGAGCGCGCTGGCTGTGGACGAAACCAAGCGCTGTGCGGGCGTTACCGCGGCCGCGGCAAAGGGCATCGCTACCGCCAAAGCCCTGGAAGTCGTGAGTATAGGCAGGGTAGAAAGCGAGCGCACGCTGCAGGTCCTAAACGACGTGATCGCGAGAACTGCGGCCATGCCCGGCCGCCGCAGCATCGTTCTAGTCTCAGCCGGCTTTTTGACGGTCGCTCCTGACGCGCAGGACAGGGAAATGTCTCTGGTCGATCAGGCGGTGCGGGCCGGAATCGTCTTCAATACTCTCGCTGTGGAGGGAGTTCCCGCCACCGGGATCTCCGGCAGCAATAGCGAGGATTTCGGCAGAGCCTTATTCGACCGCGATGAAGCCACCGCGCGGAGCGAAGTATTGGCCGACCTGGCCTATGGCACGGGCGGAATGTTTTTCCACAACAACAATGATCTTCAAGAAGGCTTCCGTCAAACCGCCGACGTGCCGGAATACATCTATCTCCTTGGCTTCTCACCTCAAAAGCTGGATGGAACATTTCACAAGCTGAAAGTCAAAGTAACCGGCGCAGAGGCAGAGAAGGTCAGCGTCCAGGCGCGCGCTGGCTATTACGCTCTCAAGCTCGCACCCGCCCAGTGAGAGCAACAGCCGGGAATGCTTTTGATCATCTGAGCAGATTGCGTGACAACGCTGCCGGGCATCCTGCCCGAAATGCTGCCGGACCCACGGCGAAGCCCGATTTCGCATAAAATTACATGCAAGCACTCTCCCGGCAACCAGTGACCTCAACCAGTAATCTTCAGTCACAAATTGAATTTGGGAAACATGTGCAGCCTCGACTATGCTTGACGTAGCAGCTCACAGACATTTTCACGGATACTGATTCCGGATACTGATTACGGACACAAATAAGGCGGAAGATTTCATGGCAGAGAACACACTCACCATCACCGACAATCGGACCAACAAGACCTACACCGTTCCAGTCGAGAACGGCACCATTCGGGCGATGGACTTGCGCCAGATCAAAACCGGCGCCGATGATTTCGGACTCATGACCTACGATCCGGCGTTCATGAACACCGCGTCGTGCAAGAGCGCCATTACCTACATCGACGGCGACAAGGGAATCCTGCGCTATCGCGGCTATCCCATTGAAGTTCTCGCCGAGCGCTGCACCTTTCTCGAAGTCGCCTTCCTGCTGCTGCACGGCGAACTCCCCACTGAGAAAGAACTGAAGGCCTGGGTCTACGACGTCACCCACCACACCATGCTGCACGAAACCACCAAGAAATTCATGGAGGGTTTCCGCTATTCCTCACACCCCATGGCGATGTTTGTGAGCACGATTGCGGCCTTGTCGAGTTTTTATCCCGACGCCAAGAACGTGCACGATCCGGCCAACCGTTTACATCAGATTTCCCGGCTCATCGGCAAGGTGCCTTCCATCGCAGCTATGTCGTACCGGCACAACGTGGGATTTCCCTACGTCTATCCCGACAACGATCTGAGCTATACCGAAAATTTCATGAACATGTTGTGGAAGATGGTCGAGCCCAAGTACGTGGCCCAGCCCGCGATTGCGCGCGCTCTCGACATTCTCTTCATCCTGCATGCCGACCATGAACAGAACTGCAGCACCAACGCCATGCGGTCGGTGAGCAGTTCGCAGGCTGACCCTTACTTGTCGGTCGCCTCCGCCGCCTCGGCACTGGCCGGGCCGCTGCACGGCGGCGCCAATGAAGAAGTGCTGAAGATGCTCGACGAGATTGGCTCGAAAGATCACGTTCCGGCCTACATCAAGCGCGTGAAGTCAGGCGAGATTAAGCTAATGGGCTTCGGGCACCGCATCTACAAGAATTACGATCCGCGCGCGAAAATCATCCGCTGGAGCGCCGAGCAGGTCTTCGAGGTTACGGGACGCAGTTCCAAGCTCGACATCGCGCTGGAGCTCGAACGCATCGCCCTGGAAGACGACTATTTCGTGAAGCGCAAACTCTATCCCAACGTCGATTTCTACTCCGGCATCATGTACCAGGCCATGGGTTTCCGGCCAGAAATGTTTACCGTACTGTTTGCCATTCCCCGAACCGCGGGCTGGCTGGCACAATGGCAGGAACTGATCACCGATCCCGAGCAAAAAATCGCGCGCCCGCGCCAGATCTATACCGGATATGGCGAGCGCGAATTTGTCCCGATTGACAAGCGGGTTCCAGTGCCAATTCCAGCGGATTCTCCGTCACGCTGATACTTTCCCACGACTAGCGGAAGAGCGACACTTTGGAACTGCCGGTGCACAGTGGAAGAGCGGCGCTTTAGCGCCGCGTAAGCGAGCCGTCTATGGGGGCTTCAGCCCTGGTGGATGTGTTCCGGACGACCACCAAAGGCAATATTCCTAAGAGCAAAAGAGACCAAAAACGAATGAGCCGCAGGCGATACGCCTACGGCTCCTGGGGGAGGGTGAATACTCACCCTTAGCGCATAACCTTTTCTTGCCGCACTTTTCGCGCGGTACCTTGAAGCTCAGCGTTTGAGTCCGGAACATTTCAGCTACGGACTAACCGCATTTACGCGGCGTGCTTAGCCAACTCTGCCAGACGCTCCCGATGGCGCTCCGGGGCGGTAATCACTTTCATTTCCTTCCAGTCATAGGGAAATTCGCTGCCGCAATCGAGGCAAGCGACATAGGTCCCGGTCAAAACCGCCGCCTGCGGACGCGGCGCCGCTCCTCGAATCGTCACCGGAAAACTGTAGCGAGCGTGCCTGCAGCCGAAAAACGCATCCACTAATTCAGCAATCATAGGTCTACCTTCCACAGTCAGGCGGCTTGGCTCAAAATTCAGCCTTAAAGGCCGATGCCTACCGCTTCAATATTTTAGGCTCTGGGTATTCTAGTTCCGAGCGATATATCTCGATATCCTTAGATTCAGGAATCGACCAAACGGTTTCTGGTTTTCGGGGGCAAACCGCCCAAAATGGGAAACGCATCGAACCCCTTACACTGGGCGCAGTTACAGCCTGAGAAGAAAGTTTTGCCGCAGCCGCCAAGGCAATCAGGCCCCCGGAAACGCACCCTTCTAGTAACCCCGGTCTCACAATAGTGTCGCGACTCGCAAGGCTTTTGGGCACGAGCTGCCCCGGGAGATCAAACGGTTTCACGCCTGCACGATGCGCGAATTCCAGATGGAATTACCAGAGAAGTTCAGTCCGCCGGAGGCGGAAGAAAGTAGGAAAGACGCGAAGCCCATCAGTTCACGCGGTCTTCATGCCGTCTGCGGGCCGCGCTTTTTCTGCTGTTGGCACTTCGTCATGATGGCCGATCGCAACCGGCCGCGGAGATCTTCGGGTAGTTCGTAGAGTTGCGAGTCGCGGTAAATCTCAATGGTCTTCTTGGTCGTATCGCAGACGACGTAGCAGTTATGGCACCAGGAAAGATGGTTTTCCAACTCAACTTTTGTTTTTTCGTCGAGAACGCCGTCCAGATAACTGGTCAGCTCGGTCAGGAATTCAGAGCATTTCACTGGTTGCCATCTCCACTGGGAGCGTCGCCTGTTTTGACGTCGCCCGTTTTGACATCGGCATTCTTAGCTTCGCCATTCTTGCCATTGCCATTCTCTCTTCTCTGGAAGTATCTTCCCAACCGTTCACGAAGTTGCAGGCGTGCCCGCAGCAGCCGCGATTTGACTGCGGGAACGCTCAATTCCAGCGCCGCCGCGGTTTCCTCGGTCGAAAGTCCTTCCACGTCCCGCAACACAAACACCGTCCGGAAGCCCGGGGGCAGGCCCTGGATGGTCTTGCTCAAAATCTCACGCAGTTCCGCCTGCGTGTATTGCTGCTCGGGATTCGGGCTCCAGTCCGCGATCTCGCGGGGCAGAGAGTCGTCTTCCGTTTTAATATCTTCGTCTAACGAAACCGTGCGCTCCGGCTTGCGCCGGCGCAACTTCATCAGCGCTTCGTTGACCGCAATCCGAACCAGCCAGGTATAAAACTTCGACTGCTCCTGAAACTGTTTCAGGTTACCGTAAGCTTTCAGGAACGCTTCCTGCACCACGTCTTCCGCATCTTCGCGGTTTTGCGTGATGTGCTGCGCGATCCGGAAAACGTTGCGATCGTAACGCCGAACCAGTTCCTCGAACGCCGAGTCATCGCCTTCTTTGGCGGCTCGTACCAGCGCCAGCTCTTCGCTGACTGGCCCTACTAGTTTGTTTTGGATGGCTCCCATGCGTTTGACGATGCAGTATTTTCCGGTATCGAAAACTATGGTCACGCACAGCGTGACGCGAGTCACAAAGTCGAAACTGTTATTCTACTTGGTAACCCGCTTCTTGCCCAATGGCTTTGCCGTAGGCCGCGAGAAAATTTTGCGATAGAGTTCCAGGAAGCCGGATTTCACCCGGATGAGCAGGTACCGAAGTAATCCAAGACCTATCTACAAGTGCCGTATAATCAGCACTTAGGGTAGGGTGTTTTGGGCGTGCGAAGTCGCGTGCAGGTTGCGTGTAAAGACTCGGGTATTGGGAACGGTTCTCTGAGCATGGCGGATAGCAACGAACTCCAGCAAATCGTCGAACGAGCGGTGGCGCAGGTTTTCGACCGCGTGCTTCCAAAGCTGCAGGCAGAGTTAGTCGAGCGTGTGCTCGCGGAATTGCCTGCGGCATCAGCGTCGTCGGAAACCGGCGCGGGAAGCTCGCTTCAGCACGGTCACGTTCCGCACGGGAATCTGGTGCAGGCCGTCGCCAGCATTCATGCCGGAAGCACGCAAAAAGAAATTTTACGTTCGTTGCTCGAAGCAGGCAGCGCGTACGGCTCGCGCATCGCGCTCTTCGTGGTGAAAGCCGGAGCGGCCACTGGATGGCAGAGCCGCGGCCTCGGCGAAGACGATGCCATTAAAGATTTTCCGCTGGACATGACTGCCGGGCCCGCGGCCCACGCTTATCAGAACCGCATCGCGGCCCCCGCCAATATTGCCGAGATGGATCGGCGGTTCGTAAAACAATTTGGCGGACCCGAGAACGAACAGATCATCGTACTGCCCCTGGTTCTCAAAGATAAAGTTGCTGCACTCCTCTATGCCGACGGCGGCGCGGAGGGCGTGCTCGATGGCCCTTCGCTCGAAGTGCTGGTGCTGGCCACCAGCGCGTGGCTGGAAGTAGCCTCGCTGCGCAAACAGGCGCAGAACAGTTTCAACGATGCCGCGGCGGGCATGGAGCGCATAGAAAGAGAAAGAACGGAGCGCCCGGAACGGACGGAACGCGCCGCACAAATGGAACACGCGGAACGCCCCGCCGCCGCTCCGCCCGTGCAGACCGTGAGTTCTTTTGCCGATCCGTTCGCGGCCCAGCCTGCCAGGCATACCGCCAAGAAACCCGCACCCGAGCCCGAACCGGAACCAGCCGAGGTTGTTGAAGTCTCCGCGCATGCCGCTTCGGCGAGCGCAGCCGCATCCGCGCCCGCCACCGCCGCCGATCCCTTTGCCGGAATGTCCGCGGAAGACGCCGACACGCACCGCAAGGCGCAGCGCTTCGCGCGCCTGCTGGTGGATGAAATCAAGCTCTACAACCAGGCCAAAGTCGCCGAAGGCCGCCGCAACAAGGACCTTTACGATCGTCTGAAAGAAGACATCGAAAAGAGCCGTTCCACATTCCAAAAGCGCTACGGCAATACCGCCGCGGCCAGTGGCGACTATTTTCAGCGGGAAGTCCTGCGCAGCCTGGCGGAAGATGACACGTCAGTCATGGGCGCGAGCTTCCGCAAATAACTGCTCTTAAAAAGCTGGTTGCGCGAGAAGAGTTTTGGGAAGGGCGCGGTTTCAGCCGTGCCGCTAGAGACCGCAAACGAAACTCGACTTCAGCCCCTAATGTTCGCCCTAAATCGCTCATGTCGCTTTAGATTCCCGTATTTTATGACAGGTCCGCGATGCAGGTCTCCGCGCTAAGATCGTAAGGTGTTTCGATTGGGTCTCAAGTGGTGGCGGGTGCTCGCGCTGGGTCTGCTGTGCGGGCTCCTAAGCAGCACGAGTGTATGGGCAGCCGCTCAACAGTCAGCAACTCCGCCGGCCGCTGACGCTCCCGAGAAACAAACAAACGCGACGACGCCCGCTCCGGCCAAGCCCACGACGCACAAGCCCACGACGAAGCCCAATACCCAGACGACACACAAGCCAACCGCAACTTCACCCGCCAAGAAAACCACATCCGCTCATGCCGCCGCCGCGCGCAAAAAGCGGCCGATATCTCTCCGCGTGCGCCGCATCCGGGAGGCCTTCGTGGCCTCGACCGCGTTACGGCCCATGGCGCAGCAATTGACTCAGGATCGTTCTCCCGCCGCCTACGCCGGGGTGGAAGCCTATGCCCGAGCGCACTCCGGGGAAGATGCCGGTGCGCTGGCCTGGCTCGTAGTAGGCTACGCGCACGTCCTCGACCATGACTGTGCCAAAGCCATCGACCCGCTGAACCGTGCTAAGCCATTGTCCGGTGACCTGGGCGACTACGTTACTTACTGGCTGGGAACCTGCTACCTGCAAACCGGCCATCAGGCGGAAGGTCTGGCCGCGCTAGCCAATTTTGAAGCGACATTTCCAGATTCATTGCTGGTCCGCGATGCGCACCTGAGTTATGCCAACGGCCTGATCGCCGAAGGGCGAGCCGCGGAAGCCGCCGAACTCCTGGAAAAAGATCGTCGCCCCGCGCGGTCTGACATTGAACTTGCCGTAGGCAAGGCCTATGCCGCGCTCGGCGAGAGCACGAAGGCCGCCGAAGCCCTGTCGAACATCTACTACAACATGCCCACGGCGGCGGAAGCCGATGCCGCCTATGCCGCTCTGAAAAAACTTCCATCGCTGCCGTCACCAACCGCCGCCCAACGCAAGACCCGCGCTGAGTTGCTGATGAAAGCCAAGCGCTACAACGACGCTACCGACGAATATCGCGAACTCGCAGTCCACGCCACACCCGAATCCCGTCCCGCGGCGGAACTTGCTCTGGCCGACGCCCTGCACCGCAGCGGTCGAAACCGCGAGGCCCGCGCCGAACTCACGACGCTGCCAGGCGCTAATGCTGACCAGAATGCTGAGCGCCTCTACATCCTCGGCGAAGTCTCTTTTTCCATGGATGAGAATGAAGCGTTCTATCGCCTGGTCGACGAACTGCGGCAAGCCGCGCCCACTAGTATGTGGCTGGAGCAGGCGCTGATCTCGGTGGCAAATTTGCATTTAGTGCATCGCGAATATGATCAAGCGCTCGACGCCTTTCGCGAACTGCAACAGCGTTTCCCCACCGGATCGCGTGCTGCTTACGCGCACTGGAAAGCGGCGTGGCTCACGCTTCGTCAAGGTCGAAACGAAGAAGCGAAGAAAGAATTCGACGAGCAGATCGCGCTTTATCCCGGCGCCAACGAGACTTCCGCGGCCTTGTACTGGCGGGCGCGGCTGGCCGAAGAAGACAATCAGCCTGGCATGGCCCGCGCCTACTATCAAAAATTATCCGACCGCTTCCGCAATTACTACTACGCAGAATTAGGCCGACAGCGCCTGCAAAAACTTGGCATAGCCGAAGTCCCTCCCGGGAAATATCCGCTGCTCGATCGCATCCCTCCGATCGAGCATGGCGAGAAAGTTACGCTTGCAGATCCGCCGGCCGACGATCTCCACCTGCAGAAAGCGCAGTTGCTGGGCAACGGCGGCCTGATTGATTTCGCGGTGCGCGAACTACAAGCCGCAGCCAGCGCCGACGGCGGCAACTGGGCCCCGGCCGAGACCGCTCAACTTTATGTCGACACCGGACATTATGACCGGGCCATCGAAGTCATGAAGCATTCCGTTCCCAGCTACTTCGCGGTCGAAATTCCGACACTGCCGCGGGTTTACTGGGAAGCCCTGTTTCCGCGTCCCTATTGGGCCGACCTGAAAAGATTTTCCTATGCCAATGGGCTCGATCCTTATCTCGTGGCATCGCTCATCCGCCAGGAATCGGAGTTCAATCCTCTGGCCGTGTCACGCGCCAACGCCGTGGGACTGATGCAGTTATTGCCCGGAACTGGCAAGACCGTCGCCCACCAGGAAGAATTGAAGCACTACAACGCTACCCAGTTGTTCTCCCCCACGGTCAATCTGCAACTGGGCACGCGTTACTTCCGCGGCATGGTCGATAAGTTTGGAGGATCATTCGAGCACGCTCTAGCCGCCTACAACGCCGGTTCCGACCGCGTGCAGGAATGGATGGGGCAAGGCCCGTATCGCGACTCCCCCGAATTCGTCGAGTCGATCCCATTCACCGAAACCCGCGAATACGTTCAAGCCATCTTGCGCAACGCCGCCGTCTATAAACAACTCTACGGCGCCCCGTAGCAGAACCTCCTGGCCGCGGATTTCCACGAATAAAGCGACCACCACCGTCGGCTTCTTGCAGTGTTTTTGGGAAGGACACGGCTTCAGCCGTGCCGTAAACGGAGGGAAAGGTGCGGGCTTTAGCCCCTGAGGGACCTACGATCCAAACTGACCTAAGCCGGCGGCGCCTGTTCCGCCGGAGCCTTATGCAACAAAATCTCCAGCACCAACAACCCCGCCCCAATCACAATCGCGCTGTCGGCCAGATTAAACACCGGCCACTCATACCGCTTCACATAAAACAGCAAAAAGTCCACGACCCGCCCGCTGGCCACGCGATCCCAAAGATTCCCCACCGCGCCGCCCAGAATCAGTGAGAGCGCGACGCTCGTAATCGTGAGCGCGCGCGTCTGCTTCCACAGCAGCACGGTCACGATCACCATGGCGAGCAGCGAGAACCCGATCAGCAGCGCCGTCTTCCAGTGCGACGGAGAGTCGGCAAAAAGGCTGAACGCCGCGCCCGTATTCTCGGTGTGAGTGAGTCGGAAAAATCCTGGAATGATCTGGATCTGTCGGTACATCGCGATGCGGCCGGCGACCAGCCGCTTGGTCCAGCGGTCCACCAGGACGACGAGCAGAGCGATCAGAAAATGCAGGGCGCGGGCCGACGCAGGCTTCATCAAATTAGACTTGCCCTTCCAGTTCTTTCAGCACCGCGCTGCAGCGCTCGCAGACCGTGGGATACGCCTTGTCCTCACCAACGCGCGTGGAATAATTCCAGCAGCGTTCGCACTTCGCGCCCTCGGCCTTCTTCACTTCAATATGTACGCCCCCGGTTCCGTTCCCCGATCCCTGCGCGAGTGTGACCGCAGAAACGATAAACAGATAACGAAGCTGGCCCGCATAACGCTGCAAGACCGAGTACACCGGATCGGATGCGGCAATCGCAACCTGCGCCTCGAGCCCAGTGCCGATCAGCTTATTGGCGCGCGCCTCTTCCAGCGCCTTGAGCACTTCGTCGCGCACCGAACGAAGTGTGGCCCAGTCTGCATCTGACTTCGAATCCGTCGCCGGAATCGCAGCGCCCCCAAGAATGTCCGCCGCCGCCGGAAACTGCGCCAGATGCACGCTGTCCTCGCGCCCGGCAACTGCCGGCAAGTAAGGCCAGATTTCTTCGCAGGTAAAACTCATGATCGGCGCCAGCACCCGTACCAGCGCTTCGCCAATCCGCCAGATCGCAGTCTGCGCGCTGCGCCGCCCACGAGACTTCGGCGCGGAAATGTACAACCGGTCCTTGAGTACATCGAAGTAAAACGCACTCAGGTCAACAATGCAGAAGTGATTCACGCGATGATAAATCTTGTGGAACGCGAACTCTTCATACGCAGTACGCACATCCGCAGCGAACGCACAAGTCTGCCGCAGCATGTACTGATCAAGTTCTTCCATCTGATCAAACGGGATCGCATCCGTCGCAGGATCGAAGTCTCCCAGATTTCCCAGCACGTAGCGAAACGTATTTCTAATCTTGCGATAGTCTTCGCCAATGCGTTGCATCAGCGCTTCCGACCCAACTACATCCTCGCGGAAATCGACCGACGCCACCCATAGCCGTACGACTTCTCCCCCCAACCGGCTGGCGATGTCGACCGGGTCCACGTCATTGCCGCGCGACTTCGACATGGCCTGACCTTTTTCGTCGAGCGTCCATCCCGGCGTGACCACACCTTTATACGGCGGAGTTCCGTGCGTGCCCATGGCGCAGAGCAGGGAAGACTGGAACCATCCGCGGTACTGGTCGCCGCCCTCGAGGTACAAGTCAGACGGCCAGGGATATTGAAATTCCGGTTCGTCAGCCTCCGGCGTTTCCGCGATCAGCGCCAGATAGCTCGCGCCCGACTCCAGCCACACATCGAAAATGTCGGTTTCTTTTTCGAATTTCTCACCGCCGCAGTGGGGACATTTTGTTCCCGCGGGAAGAACAGTGTCTGACTCCGGCGTGAACCAGGCATCCGCGCCCGACTTCGCAAACAGCTCCACGACCTTCTTATTCACCGCAGCGTCGTTGAGCGGCTTGCCGCAGCCTTCGCACAGAAAGACAGCAATCGGTACTCCCCACACACGTTGCCGCGAGATGCACCAGTCGGGCCGTGTCTGAATCATGTTTGACAGCCGCTCTTCGCCCCACGCCGGATCCCACTTCACTTTCTTGATTTCTTCGAGAGTGCGGGTACGCAACGTATCATCCTTCGATTTCCCGCCCGGCATCGCCGTCTCCATCGAAATGAACCATTGTTCAGTCGCCCGAAAAATCACGGGATTGTGGCACCGCCAGCAATGCGGATAAGAATGCTCCAGTTTGTCCGAGTGCAACAACGCCCCGCGACTGCGCAACAGTTCGACAATCAGCGGATTGGCTTTGAACACATACTGCCCGTTATATTCCGGCAGCCCATTGCGCAGAATTCCTTTTTCATCGACGTTGCTCGTGGCATCGAGCCCATATTTCATGCCGGTAATGAAGTCCTCGGCGCCATGCGACGGAGCCGTATGAACCACGCCCGTGCCCGTGTCCATAGTGACGTAGTCCGCCAGCACTCCCAGAATCTTGCGATCCAGAAATGGATGCTGAAAGTTTAGTCGCTCCATCTTCCGGCCCGGAAAGTGCGCCAGCGCCCGCGGATCGGCAAGATTGCACTTCGCCGCCACATCCGCCGCCAGCCTCGACGCGACAATGTAAACTTCGCCGCCCGACTCCAGCGCCACATACTCTTCATCCGGATGAAACGCCACCGCCATCGACGCCGGCAGCGTCCACGGAGTCGTGGTCCAGATGATGGTAGAAACTTTCTTCCCCGCCAGCGCCGCATCAATCGAGGCCGGATCGTCCAGCAGCCGATACTTCACCCAGACCGTCGGGCTGGTGTGGTTTTCATATTCGACTTCAGCTTCGGCCAGCGCGGTCTCATCATGCATGCACCAGTAAACCGCGCGCAGCCCCTTGTAAACGAACCCGTTTTCGTAAAACGAAAAGAACGTCGACAGCACCACCGACTCATACTGCGGATTCATCGTGGCATAAGGCCGGTCAAATCGCCCAAACACGCCAATGCGCTTGAACTGGGTCCGCTGCAAGTCAAGAAATTTCTGCGCATACTTGCGGCACTCGGCGCGCACATCGGTCGGACGCATCTGCAACTTCTTGCCGCCCAGTTCCTTATCCACCTTGATCTCGATCGGCAACCCGTGGCAATCCCACCCCGGCACGTAAGGCGCATCAAACCCCGCCATGGTCTTCGACTTGACGATGAAATCCTTCAGGCACTTATTCATCGCCGTGCCCATATGAATCGGCCCGCTAGTATACGGCGGCCCATCATGCAGAATGAAGCGCGCCGCGCCCTTCCGGGCCTCCCGGATGCGCTTGTAAATGCCCATCTGCTCCCACCGTTCCAGCATTTTCGGCTCGTTCTGGGGCAGGTTCGCCTTCATGGGGAAGGCAGTTTTCGGCAGGTTAATGGTCGCTTTCAGTTCAAACGGCACTCAGTCGCGTCTCCCAAGGTGATGGAATCAAGTTGATTGAATCCTTCATTATAGGGAGCAAGCCAGGGAACGTCCATGCAGCGCGGAATAGGTGATGGGGCTTCCGCAACGACCAGTATTCCTTCCTGAAGGCGTCATCCTGGACGGAGCCGTCCTTACAGGCGAAGCGAAGGATCTCGCGCGGAACCGGCGACGCGTGCCATTAGCGACACGCGCCTCATCTCGCGATTCTAAACTTACATGCTAGTCAAATCCCTCACGAAGGTCGCAACCACACCACACCCGTGGTCGCGCCCGCAGGGACGACAGTCGCCTCGCGCAGAAAGTACATGTCTTTTCGAGGCTCGGCGAGCCCAAGGAAATGCACTGTCGAAATACGTCGACTAGAGGTACAATTTTAGGTAGAAGCTCCCCGGCCCGATTGCGCGTGAGCAGTCCCAAGGATACCTGATTTGTAAAATCGGGCGGGAGCCGAAGCAACTTGGCGTGACTGGCGCTCATCTGTGTAAGGGGGCGTCTAAGGGTAGTAAGGCAGCGATCAGTCGTCCTAGTTTGATCGTCCCAATTTAATCGTCCAGGCCAGAATTATGGGATCCGAACCAATCAATCCGAACGTCCCCGGCGACGAGCCGGAACTGCGCCTGCTCATTTCCGACCGGGGTTTTGAAGAGCCGCTCTACAAGTCCCTGTTCCGCGGATTGGACGATTTCTTCTTTCCCAAAAAGCTCCCACCCCTCAAGCTGGAATCAAAGCCGGAACCGGTCAAAGATATCTGGGGCTTCTACTCGAACTGGAAAGCCGGGGCTATAGGCGCCGGCGGATATTACGTCCTGCTGTTCACGATTGGCGTGATTGCAGTTTTCATCGCGCATCGGGTGGTCAGCGCGGCCCCCGCTCAGAAGGTAACCAGTCTGATCGTCGATCCCAGCGAGCTTCCCGCCTTGAAGCCGTCGAAAACGCAAGTCGGCGGCGGCGGTGGCGGCGGCGATCGCGACGTGCTCGCGGCCAGCAAAGGCAAACTCCCGAAGTTCTCGATGCAGCAGATCACGCCCCCCGCGGTGGTGATTCGAAACGATAATCCCAAGCTGGCGGTCGAGCCGACCATCGTGATTCCGCCCGAGGTCGTGCTGGCTTCCAATAACATGCCGAACCTTGGCGATCCCATGGCCCACGCAGTACTGCCATCGAACGGAACTGGCTCCGGCAGCGGGATTGGGTCAGGCAGCGGCGGTGGTGTAGGGTCAGGCAAAGGACCCGGCTTTGGCCCCGGCGAAGGCGGCGGTACCGGCGGAGGCATTTTCCACGTAGGTGGAGGAGTCAGCCCGCCACGACCGATCTATCAGCCCGAACCCGAGTTTTCCGAAGAAGCCCGCAAGGCCAAGTACCAGGGCGTCTGCACCCTTGGATTGATTGTGGGCACCGACGGCCGTCCCACCAATATTCGCGTCTTGAACAGCCTGGGCATGGGACTCGACGAAAAAGCCATCGAAACCGTAAGGACTTGGAAGTTCGAGCCCGCCATGAAAGACGGTCATCCGGTGCGGGTCGAGATCGCCGTCGAAGTCGATTTCCACTTGTACTGAGGCAGCTTGCACTGGGTCTTGCCGCCTTTCGGCTTTGCACATGGCAGACGGTTCTGGCGCCGCCGTCCCGCTCGACAATCGCCCACAATGCTCGCGATTTCCTAAGTCTTCCGCAACACCGCGAAGTGCCCCAGCTTCCTCTCCCGAAATCCCACGCTCTTATAGATCTCGACAGCGCGCACATTGTCCTGGCGAACATGCAGAAATGGCGTCTCGCCGCGCACCCGAATCCGTCTCATCACTTCCGTCATCAGCACCCGCGCGTAGCCCTTGCCAATGTGCCCCGGATGCGTGCAGACTGCGCTGACCTCCGTATATCCCGGAACCTTGAGCCGCTCTCCCGCCATGGCGATAAGCTTTCCTTCACACCGTATGCCCAGGTAAGTCCCCAGTTCGTGAGTTCGGCTGCCAAACGGCCCAGGCTTGGTCAACGCCGTGAGCTCGATCATTTCCCGGGAGTCGGGCGCGCCCAATTCCAAAAGCTCCAGGACGTCGAGTCTTGGCTCCGGACGCAGCGAAGCTGCGTTCTCGGCCACCATCTGCAGCAGAGGTGCGCCTGCCACGAAGGTCCAGCCCGTTTGCGATTCATAGGGTTGATCCAGGAATACGCCCACCGTACCGTCCGGCTCGACCAATCCGGCCAAAGACGCGTAGCCCCGCGGACCATCATCCCGAAATGCTCCCAAAGGGCCGACCTCGCGCACAAAGCGCCGCGCCTCGCCGAAGCTTTCAGCAAACTGTGCATCCCGCGTGGTCAGCGCCTGCCAGATCACATTATCGAGTGGGTGCATGAATGCTTTTGGTTCCTATCCTCAATGTTGGATAAGTTCGAGGAGTGTGGACACTGTAAATTCGTCACGCGAGAATTGACTATCCAATCTTGTGAAGAGAACTCCAGAACGTTGCGTGACGGTCTGCACAACTCATGTGGCGACAGCCGCCTCGTTTGCGATTCCCGCAAACCCAGAACCACCGCAAACTACTCCTTCAAATCCACATGCCGCACATCCTCGATCGGATGCCCCAAGAACCGCTCCCCCAGCCGTCGAAACTTCTCCACCGAATCGGTGGCAAAGAACCTGAGCCTGGGAGCTGAAGAGGCAAGTGCAAGGGAAGGCCCGCGGCTTTCTCGATCGTCAACCGTCGCGGGCAACAACTCGCGTAACCGCGAAGCCACGGCGCGCGCGGTCGATTCCGCGGAATCCACGATGCTCACGTGCCCCGGCGCCACGCGGTCGAGCAGCGGCTTGAGCAGCGGATAATGCGTGCACCCCAAGACCAGCGTATCCGCCTCGCCGAATCCGTCCGCGAACGCCTCCGCCAGATAAATGCGCGCCACCTGCTCGGTGACCGGATGCTCCACCCATCCCTCTTCGACCAGCGGAACCAGCAGCGGGCAAGCTTTCTCCCGGGCGCGCAAGCCGCGGGCTTCGAGCGCCTGACGGTAAGCGTGGCTGCTGACCGTGGCCTCGGTGCCAATCACGACGATCCTCTGATTCTTGCTGGCCGCAGCTGCGGCCTCCGCGCCCGGTTCAATCACGCCCACGACAGGCACGTGCGCTGCAGCCGTAATGCGGTCCAGAGCCAGCGCCGTCGCCGTATTGCAGGCGATGACGAGCATCTGTGCCCCCTGGGATTCAAGATAGTGCGCCGCTTCGACGGCATAGCGGGCCACCGTTTCAACCGACTTCGAGCCGTATGGCAGCCGCGCGGTATCCCCAAAGTAGGCGTAATCCGCCGAGGGGATAAGTTCAAGTAAAGCCTTAAGGACGGTGAGCCCCCCGAAGCCGGAATCAAATACACCGATGGTGGGGCGGCCGGTCAACACGATGGGGATGCGATCATTCTGGAAACCAGCTCCGCAGTTCGGGCGGTAAGGCTTGTAGTGTACACTAAATTAGTGTACACTACATTCGTATGAAGAACATCACCCTGAGCGCCGACGAAGCCCTGATTGAACAAGCCCGGCTGGTCGCCCAATCTGAGAGCACGACACTGAATGCCGCATTTCGGGAGTGGCTTCAGCAATACGCCGCTCGCGCCGGTCGCGGCGCCGCATTCGATGCCCTTATGCGCAGACTTGGCGATGTCCAGCCCGGCCGCCACTTTACGCGCGATGAAATGAATGAGCGCTAGATACTTCCTCGACACAAACATCTTCGTATATTCCCTCGATGGCACCGTGCCGGTAAAAGCCCGCCGTGCGGCAGAACTCATTCGAGATGGTCTCGACACCGGAAACGGAATTGTAAGCTATCAAGTCGTTCAGGAGTTTTTCAACGTAGCTTTCCGTCGTTTTGCGCAGCCGATGTCTGGCTTCGCGGCCGAAGAGTATTTAAACACCACGTTTCGGCCCCTGCTGGCGGTCCACTCATCCCCTGCGCTATTCGTTTCAGCGTTGCAGGTCTATGCGCACCACCATCTTTCCTGGTACGACTCCCTAATTGTGGCCGCGGCGCAAATAGCCGACTGTTCGATTCTGTACAGCGAGGACATGCAGCACGGCCAGCGAATTGAAGACTTGAGAATCGAAAACCCATTTCGATAGCCGCAGGACCTTAATTCGAACGAACGGCTTCTCTTCCCAGCGCTTCCTTACCGGGCGGCGTGTGGCTACAGCACGGCCCCGGCGGAATCGGCGCCCCATGCGGGCAGGTTCTTGGATGCCCCAGAAACGTGCAGATCTTGTCTGTCGCTTCCGGCGATAGAATGTGCTCGAACTTGCAGGCCTGCTGCTCGATTTCAGACTCGCTGTCCATCGCCAGGCTATCGGTAAACAGCCGCTCCGCCAGCCGGTGCCGCCGGATAATGCTGCCCGCGCGCTCGCGTCCCCGCGGCGTAAGTTCCACGATCAGCGTGCCATCGCCCACCGATGTGGCGACCGGCTTCAGCGCCTCATGGCACGGATTCACGAACGGCTTGTGATCATGCGGTACCGGCGGATGCGGCATCGATACCACGAACCCCATCTCAATCATTTTTTCCACGGCCAGACTCACCGGCAGCGCCCCGTGAACTTCCATGCGCTCGACCTCGGCAATCTCGCCGTGCTCGGCCAGCACCCACAGTTCTTCCAGAACTTCGTCCAGTTGCTCCTCGTCGGCCATGGAAAAAACTTCCTGCGAAGCGATCTTGCCGTGATGCAACTCGATACGCCGGTCAGCCAGCCGCGCCACCACTGGATCGTGCGTGACCATCACAATGGTTCGTCCCTGCTGATGAAACTCGCGCAGCAGCCGCAGCACAATCTCCTCGTTCAAAGCGTCGAGGTTTCCGGTCGGCTCGTCGGCCAGAATAATTCGTGGATCATTAATCAGCGCCCGCGCAATGCACACCCGCTGCTGCTCTCCGCCGGAAAGCTGTGAAGGAAGATGATGCGCCCGATCGCCCAGCCCCACGCGCGTCAGTGCCTCAACCGCCTCTTGTTCGTCGGTCATGCTGTGAAAATACTGTGCCAGCATCACGTTTTCGACCGCAGTGAGAAAGGGAATCAGATGAAACTGCTGGAAGATAAACCCGATTTTCTCTGCACGTACCCGGTTCAAATCCGCGGAAGAAATCCCGGCGACATTCTGCCCATCCAGCCAGATTTCGCCTGACGAAGGCCGGTCCAGGCACCCAATCAGATTCACCAGCGTCGATTTCCCCGAGCCCGACGGCCCCATGATCGAAAGCCATTCGCCCGCCGCAACGTGCAGCGAGATGTGGTCCAGGGCGTGAATCGAACTCGCGTCCTTGCCCGATCCATTCCCGGTTTCCTTCGCGGGGTAGAGCTTGGTCACGTCTTTGATCTGAATCATTTCACTCACCCCTCAGAATCACCGCCGGCTGCACCCGGCGCAGCAGCGAGATCGGAAGGATCGCCGACAACAATGTTACCGCCATGCTACCAGCCAGAACCACCGGCAGCACGCTCAAACGCGGCATCACGGGAGCGTGAAAGTTAACCCTGCCGATCCAGGCGGCAATGCTAATTCCAACGACAAACCCAATCAGCGCGCCGGTAGCGCCAAGCACCGCCGCTTCCGCCGCGAAGAAGCCACTCAGCAGCCGCTGCGACGCACCCAGAGCCTTCATAATGGCAAAGTCGCGCCGCCGGTCAAACACCCAGCCCATCAATGTCGAAAGCACGCACAGAGCCGCCGTCAGAATAATCAGCGCCGTGGCGGCGAACAGCGTAGCGCGAGTCTTGCCCAGCACGCGCGCCTCGCCTTCCATAATCTGCCGCACCGGCCGAACTTCGCCCTCCGGAATCGCCTGCGTCAGCTGATTCATGATGGCGTTAACTTCTTCCGGCGAGCCCGAGGCCGCGACTTCAATGGTCGACGGCTGAACTCCCGTCCACGCGACAAAGTCGTCGAGTGACAAATAAATCCGGCTGTCCTCCGCCGCTCCCGTCCGCACCGTACCCACAGGCGATACTTGCATTGTCCGCCCCTGAAAACTGAGATCGAACGCCTGACTCTTCGGAGAGACAGCCTCAATCGCACGCACCCCAACCAGCGCTGGATGTGAAGCCGTGTGCCCCATTTCTGGCGCGTCTTTTGCGCCAGAAGTGGGGACTTCGGGAGTTCCCGAAGGCCACCCACTCACCGACCACCACCGATCCAGCACCCGCACCCGTTCAAAATCCGTGCCCGCTACCACGATCGCTTGACCACCGCTAGTGCGCGCCACTACCAGCGCAAACGGCGCCGCAATCCCGCGCCCCGCAAGCACCGAATCCACACGCGCCAGTGCGTCAGCAGGCAGGGAAGCGCCGTCGTTCCCTGAGTTGTCTCTGCCGACCAGAATAATATTCGCACCGTAGTTGCGAAACTCCCGCTGCAGTTTCGCCTGAACGTCGATATAAAGATTCAGCATCGCCGTGGCTACCGCAGCCGCAACGATCATGGCAAATAGCGCCGAAACAGCCCGCCCGCGCCGCAAGACCGCCGCCCGCACCAGCATGCGCAGAAACATCGAAGTATGCGCAGCCTTCGCCCGACTCGCAACAAGATCCCGCGGCACGTGGGAAGCAGGCGCGCTCACAATTCTCCCCGCAGCGCAAACACCGGATCCAGCCCCACCGCACGCCGAATGGCCGCCGCGCTCCCCGCAAAAGTAACCATCACAGCGATCGCCAGAATGACCGGCAACAACACCGGCGGAATCGAAATATCGGAATTAAAAATCGAATGCCCAATCTGGCGGGCCAGCACGCCACCAACTACAAACCCCACGAGCCCGCCGATCATAGCCAGCAGCGTAGCCTCCGCGAAAAAGATCGACGCAATCGCGAGTTTACCCGCGCCTAACGCCTTCATCAGCCCAACCTCGGCCCGCCGCTCGAAAATAGTAGTCGCCATCGCCGCCGAAACCGCCAGCGCCGAGGCAAACAAAGCAGCGAACGTGATCAACAAGATGAGCCCTTCGATGCGCGTCAGCACCGCGCCCTCATTCTGCGAAACCTGGCGAATCTGCTCGGCCTGCGAGTGCGGAATCGCCTCCGCCAGCTGAAACGCAATCGACTGCGGATAAGGCGAGCAATACCACCGGTCGTAAACCGCCCCTGACATGCTCTTCGGATCGCGCCGCGCGAACGCGTCTTCCGGCTTGGTCAGCGCACTCACATAAATGCGGCGTACCGCGCCCGGCCTGCCCAGAATCTCCTGTGCCAGCCCCAGTGGCGCAACAATCTCGTCATCTTCCGTCCCGCCGGTCGAAAGAATCCCGCTGACCCCCAACTGCCGGCCCGCAATCGCGATGTTGTCACCCGACTTCGCACCTAAGCGTTTGGCCAGTCGCTCTCCTACTAAAATGTCCCGCGAGGAATCGTCCGGCCACGCCCCGGAAACCTTCCACCACGGATGCGTCGAGCGCACCCCCGTGATGAACTCATCCTTGCCAAACGAAAGCTGCTTCGCAAAATAAGTTCCCAGCAGCGTAACATCCGGTCCCTTTCCATCTTGCTGCGTCACATTTGGTTCGATGGCAACGCTCACCGGAAGCATGGGCGCGAAGCCGGTAATGTTGTTGTGCCAGAAAATTCCTTTAATCTTGGGCAGATCGGCTTCGCTGAGAAAGGCCCCGTCGGTCGGAGGCTTGAGGTTCACTCCGCCAATTTCCACATCGAGCGAATCTTCCTGCGGGGTTACCACCAGGTTGGCGCCAATTGTGCGGAGTTCGCGGTTAATCTTGTCGCCGATGTCGGTAGCGACGCCAATCATCGCCGTCGCCACAGTGACGCCCAGCGTAATGGCAGCCCCGGCCAGAAACTTGCGCCGTTTCTGGCGCCGGAAGGATTCGTAAACCAGCCGCACGAACATCGCTTACGGTTGCGCGAACATGCGACCGCCGGCCGCAACGTCCGCCTCCTCAATAATCACCGCATCCGCCGTCTGCGTGGCTTTCAGCGGCACTGGATTGCAGCCGCCGTGAGTCCCCACCGACTGCGGATTGATCGGCGCTCCGCAATTCTTGCAAACCACTCCATTGGCCGTCTTGTAAAACCCCACTGCCCCGCAGATCTCGCAGGCATCGAACACGGTCGCAATCTTGCCGTCCGGTTTCTGATACAGCCAGAACCGAATCGCCGTGCCATTCTCCTGCGCCTGGAACCGGTGCAACTCGCCATCCGAAATCGCCGCCAGCGGAATGCTCACACGCCCATCCGTGAACGTAACTTCGGTCGATGGCGAAAGAGTGCTCGCGCTCTTGGCATAAACAAATTCCGCCGTAATCAACGCGATAAATACAAACGAGGACGTAAGCACGGAAATCATCCAAAGCCGCTCTCGCCGTGCGCTCCAAGCGGCCTTCCGCCGTTCGGCGGGCGAAGCTGCGGCCAACACAGGTTCGCGACGCTTGGCCTCGAACAGAATCATCAACGCCGCGAGCGCACAAATCGTCACAAAGAAAAACCAGTCGTTGCTGACGATCGGACCAATAATCGCCATCTCTCGCTTCGACGACGCGATCACTCCACTTTCCGAAAGTTCATGCAGTCCCGAGATCACCAGCTGCGCCGCCACGAGGAACAAGATCGCCGTCGTAATGCGGAAGAACTTCTGAAGATTGATACGTACACTTCCCTTGACGAACATCACGCCAAAAGCAATCGCTCCCATCACGCCCAACAGCGTCCCCAGAAAGCTCATCAGTGCGGTCGAGTTCAGCGACACCGCAGAGAGAATCAGCACCGTCTCCGCGCCCTCCCGCAACACCATTAGAAAGATAAAGACGAACAGCCCAAACCACGCGCCCTCGCCCGCCAGCAGACCAACCTTGCCTTCGATTTCCCCCTTCAGCTTGCGCCCCGTCCTCATCATGAAAATCACCATGGTGACGACGAAGAACGCGGCCACCAGCATGACCCAGCCTTCGAAGACGTCCTCGTTCAGATGGGTGCGCGAGATAATCACCGCCACACCAATGCTGCCCAGAAACGCCGCCACCAGCGCCGCATACACGGTCTTGCGCAGCTCCTGCCGCCCAATCTTGGTCAGATAGGCCAGAGTGATCCCGACAATGAGCGCGGCCTCAACCCCTTCGCGCAGCGTAATAATAAAAGCCTGAAGCATTTCGATTAAGTCCCTACAGCGCGACCTACGATTATGAAAATGAATTTCAATTTCAATTTAAGGATAGTCTCACCCGCCAGACCAGTCAATCCGCGCCCGCAGAACCGCCTGTGATCGCAATCACACGGCGCAATTAGCCCCTGAAGTGCTCCCGGATGCAGGGAAGAGATTGGATTCTTCGACACGTAACAAGCTGTCACTGAGCGTAATGGGGATTTATCACCACCGGACCCGTTGGATATACTCTGGCACCATGAGAAACTCGGTTTCCGATGTTTTTCCCCTACGCTTGCTGCTCTTTCTCCTCGTGGCACTAATAATTGCTTTCGCCGGACTGATTCGGGTCTTCGCAGGAAGTATGGTCAAAAGGTTGATGGCTGGCGGCTGGCCCACCGCACAGGGTCGTGTGGAGTTCGGCAGCGTCGTGGAACAGCGCGTCCGCTATGTCAGCTATTTCGTTGCCACCATCCACTACTCGTACTCCCTCAGCAACGAGTACTACTCCGGCAGCTTCGAGAGAGCATTCCGGCGCGAAAGTGCTGCCGACGTTTTTGTAAAAGGCATGAAGGATCAAATGATCTTCGTCCGTTCTAATCCGAAGCATCCCGAAGAGTCGGCGGTGCTCAAGCAGGATCAGCCGGCCGGGTGGCCGGCCTAACGGCCTGCGAAAACTTCGCCTATTCCCAAGCTGGGAGGCCCTAACTGTTGAAATCGGGCCATCCCACTCACAGCCTCTTCAAAAACCCCTCCGCCTCCGCCGCGCGCGGAAACAACTTCTCCTCCGCCTGAAACTCCGCCGAGTGCACGCACCGCCGGCTCCCCCGCAGCCGCACCGGATGCTTCAGATGCAGCATCTCGTGGTACACAACATACTCCAGCACAAACGCCGGCACGGCGAAATGGTCGAAGATGCGGCTGATGATGATCGCATTGTGCGCCGGATCGTAGTGCCCGAGAATTCGCCGAGTCTTGGTCTGGCTCCAGCTCATGCGCGGCCGCGCCATCAGCCCGTGAAAGAATCGCGTATTCAATTCTTCAAAGATCACGTCCAGATCATAAATATGCCCGCGCGCGGAATGCAGCCGCTTGCGTCCGCGCATCTGCCGCACGAGATGCGTCTTGCGCACGATCTCATGGCTGGCGACATACTTCCGATACCGCGCCGCCCGCCCGCGGTCAATCGGCTGGCGATACATCTTGGCCAGCAGAATATGCGCAATGGCCCGCAGAACCGCCTCCGGCGCGCCTTCCAGCAGATCCGACAGTCGAACCAGCAGCCGCCCCCCCCGAAGCCGAATCGTGTTGTTCACATTGGCAAACGCAAAAAACTCAATCTTCAGCTCGGGGATCAAGGAAGCAGGACGCAGCTCCTGATAAGTTTCCTGAAAGATTTCCAGCAGCCCTTCGCGCACGGTGAGCCTAGGTTAGCACGAGAACCGGGCCCCAGAAGACCTCGCGACACCATAGCCGTCTTAACAGGGCAGAGGCGCGGTTCGTGCCGCGTCCGTCACCGTGGAAGAGCGGCCCTTTAGAGCCTGCCCTGAGCTTGCCGAAGAGGCCACGTAAGCTTTCTCTATAAATCAGGGCTTGAGCCCCCGGCGGACGTCGCTGACCTCGCCAGTATGAGGCCTGAAATCTGAAGCCACCTCATTCCGGCTTCGGCTTCGGCGCCGCATTCGAATTCAGCTTCTTATGCTTCGCCGCCAATTCCTGGTCCGCCAGCAGCTTGCGATGCTCCTCCGTCGAAGTGTCCACCGTTTCCAGCAGATCGGTCAGAACAAATTCGTACTGCCGGTATTCCTCCGCAGAAACATTCGCCGCATCCTTCAGCGCGCGCAGCTTAGCGTCGAACTCCGTATCCGCATCGATAATGATTTTCAGCGGCTTGCGAATGTCGTCCTTGCGATCCACATAAGTATCGATGTTGTCGTTGAGTTCGTCGTACAACAACCGCAGATCGTCGAGCATATCGTGCGTCCGCCGCGGCCGGTTCGTGGTCTTCGGATCGCCCCGCATCTCCTCCAGTTTCACCAGGCGCTCCCGCGTGAATTGCACATAGAGCGTAAGCCGTTGGCCGGGTTCCCAGCTGGCGTCACGAATCTGCTGGATCTCCGTTTGCGTCAGCGGCTCGCGATGACGTTGCGCTTGCGCTCCCGGCCCACTCGCAAGCAACAGAACTGCGCACAGCCCCGGCCGCAGCAGAGACGCGCTCATTTCGCGCCTTTCGGGAACATTGCCTTGAGCAGATCGTCCCGCACTTTTTGCAATCGAGTGATGGCAGCTTGCACCGGCGCCTGATCTTCGTGACCCAGCGTGTGCAGAAGATCGTTGAGCTTGCGCGTCATCGTGCGCGCCGCAATTTCAGTTTGTTTCTGATATTTGTGGGACTGCACCGCATAGTCGCGGGCCTGTTCCATGTAAGCCATCGCGTCATCCAGCGCCGTCTGTCCCTGCTCGACTTGATCTGCCGCGTAGAGCCGGTCAGTTTCGGCCAGTTGCTTTTGCGCGATCTGCACGCACAAATGAGGCCGGTCTCCAATGCCCGTCGAAGGCAGCCGCGCCTTCAACTCCTCGGTCGTAGGCTCATTACTGAGGGCAACATTCACTCGCGTCGCATGAACAAGATTTCCCAGCGGAGCCGCAGCCGCCGTCAATGCAGCGGCCGACACGGCCGACAATACGACCACGGTGATCGCTGTCCAAGCACG
Source organism: uncultured Acidobacteriota bacterium (assembly GCA_963758005.1). Taxonomy (GTDB): domain Bacteria; phylum Acidobacteriota; class Terriglobia; order Terriglobales; family Acidobacteriaceae; genus Sulfotelmatobacter. The sequence continues at coordinate 303,568 of CAVWTR010000007.1, read as the reverse complement.
CACTAGAGCCCGCTCCCCAAGCATGTTCTCAGCCCTGCGGCCAATCATTTTTTCGGCTCAATCGCAATCAGTCGGTGCTTCGCTTGCCATTCCTGTTCAGGATACTTCCCATATGCCGTGTTCAGGAAGAGGTGAAAGTTCTCCGCCGCCCGCTTGTAGTCCCTGAGATGATCATAGGCCGAAGCCCGCAGGAAGTATGTCACCGGCTCCTCCGGCAGGTATTTCAGGCGCGCGTCCAACGCTTTAATTGTCAACGGATAATTCTTGTTCTCGCTCGCGGCAAATGCCAGGTCGCCATAAGCCGCGCCCAGATCGGGTTTCAGACTTACGGCCAGCAATAATTCTTTTTGTGCGTCGGCAAACTTCTTCTGCTCAATCAGCGCCTTGCCCAGGTCCTGATGCAGCGCCGCATCATTCGGACTGGCCGTCAACAGCGTGCGATACGCCGCTTCCGCCAGATCATTCTTCTTGGCAATGAAATAAAGATCAGCGAGATCGCGCTGCAGCGTCGCATCCGCCGGTGCCAGCTTCACCCCAGCTTGCAGTTCGGCAATCGCGTCATCATTCTTGCCCTCAGCCGCCAGCACTCGCCCGAACTGAATATGTGCGTCGGCCTGATCGGGATGCGCCGCGACCAGCTTCCGCAACTCCGCCTCGGCCTCAGGCAACCGATGTCCGCGCATGTAAATGTTGGCCAGCCCCGTGATTGCGTCGGACGACGCCGGGTCCAGCGCCTGCGCCTGCTTGAATTCATTCTCGGCGTCGGAAGACTTTCCTTGTTTTTCCAGCAGCAGACCCGCCGCCAAATGCGGCTCCGCATCTTTGGGCTGCAACACCGCAGCCTGACGATAAGCCGCAAGCGCCTCGTCCGGCTTGCTCGATTCAATCACGTGCGCCAGAGAAAGCCACGCCCGCTCCCGCCCCTCTGCGACATGGCTCGTCGGCGTGAGCTGCGTCGCGGCGCGCAAATATTGTTCGGCATCCGGCTGGCCGCTCTTGGCGAGTTGCAATCCCAGATTCAGGTTCGACTCGAAAACATCTCCCTTCGCCGCCACCGACTTTCGATACGAGGCGATCGATTCGTCCCTCTTACCCAGAGCGTTCTCCACAAACCCGAGCTCAAACCACGCCACATAATTTGCTGAATCATTCTTGAAAGCATCGTCGCTCACCAACTTGCGCAGCAGCGGCTCGGCAGCGGCATAGTCCCGCTTGTCAATCAGACCTTCCGCCTTCGTGAGCTCCGGCGCCGGTGCGACTTCCTCAGCAATCGTCTCGTGATGGACATTGGAAGCCGATCCCGTCTTGTGATGAGCGCTGGAAGAATAGCCGTCGGTCTGCGCGGGAGAATTCGATTGCGCCGCGGGCAATGACGGAGAGGAAGAAGATTGAGAAGATGGCGAAGTCGCAGCTCCGTCGTTCGCGGTTGGACTAGCTTGATTAGTTTGGCCAGCTTGACCAGTCGTACCGTCCGCCAGCGCCGGCAAGGCCGCCAGCAGCAAGCCAACCGCCAGCCTGCCCGCGACCACGAATCTACGCGCCATGCGACCGCGAGCTGCCATTGCCGTTCAGAATACGCGCCAGATACTGCCCCGTGTAAGAGCCCGCCAGCTTCGCGATATCTTCCGGCGGCCCCGCTCCCACAATCTTTCCGCCCCGACTGCCGCCTTCCGGCCCCAGATCGATCACCCAGTCCGCCGTCTTGATGACTTCCAGATTGTGCTCGATCACCACAATCGATCCCCCTGCTTCAATCAGACGCCGAAACGCCGCCAGGAGTTTGCTGACGTCGTCAAAATGCAGCCCAGTCGTCGGCTCGTCGAAAATGTACAGCAGCCGCCGCTTAATCCGCCCTTCGCTTCCCGAAATTCCGTGCGACGCCCCCCGCGACGCCCCACGGCTAATCTCCCGTGCAGCCGGCTGCAGATGTGCCGCAAGCTTCATACGTTGCGCCTCGCCGCCCGAAAGCGTAGTCGCCGATTGTCCTAGCCGCAAATATCCCAGGCCAACTTCTTCCAACGGCCGCAACTTCTCCGTTATCTTGGGCGCTTCGGCAAAAAACTTCAGCGCCTCCTTCACCGTCAGGTTCAAAACTTCATGAATATTCTTCCCGCGATACCGCACCTCGAGCACCGTCGGCTTATAGCGCGTCCCCTTGCACTCCTCGCAAACCAGTTCCACGTCGGCCAGGAACTGCATCTCCACCGTAACCGTGCCGTCGCCTTGGCAAGTCTCGCAGCGCCCTCCCGGAATGTTGAACGAAAAATGTCCCGCGCCAAATCCACGCTTCTTCGCCTCCGGCAAGGAAGCGAACAGGTCGCGAATCGCATCGAACGCCTTAATATAGGTCACCGGATTCGATCGTGGCGTGCGCCCAATCGGCGACTGATCTACCAACACCACTTCCTCAATAAACTGGTCGCCCTCCAGACTCTCCCAACTCGCCGCCGGCCCCGTCGCACCGTTTCCCGCTTGCTGCTTGGCCTGCGCCAGCGCTCGATACAACACCTGATGCAGCAGCGTCGACTTGCCCGACCCCGAAACTCCCGTGATCGCCACAATCATTCCCAGCGGAATGCTGATGTCCACGCCCTTAAGATTATTAGCCCGCACACCGCGAATCTTGATCTGCTGGACTCCCGGCTTCCGACGGAGCGCAGGCGACTGAATTCGCAAGTCCTCCGAAAGATACCGCCCCGTCAGCGAAACCGGATTATGCACAATCTCGTCGTACGTCCCCTCGGCGACCAACTTGCCACCGTTCTCGCCCGCCCCCGGCCCCAGATCCAGAATCCGGTCCGCCGCGCGCATGATGTCGGGATCATGCTCTACCACCAGAATCGTATTCCCCAAATCGCGCAGGTCGTGAAGAATCTTAATCAACCGGTGCGTATCCCGCGGATGCAGCCCAATCGACGGCTCATCCAGCACATACAACGTACCCACCAGCCGCGAGCCCAGCGAAGTAGCCAGCTGAATCCGTTGCGCCTCGCCACCCGACAAAGTGGAAGATAGCCGGTCCAGCGTCAAATATTCCAGCCCGACGTCGTTCAGAAATCGCAACCGCTCGCGAATCTCCGTCAACAACTTGTCCGCAATCTCGCTTTCCTCGGCGCTCAGCTCCACGCTCTCAAAAAATCGCAGCGCCTCTTCCACGGTAAGCGCACAAACCTCGCAAATATTTTTCCCGCTAACCCTGACTTGCCGCGCTTCCAACCGCAGCCGCGACCCGTTGCAGTCCGGACACAGCGAATACCCGCGGTACCGGCTCAAAAACACCCGCACGTGCAGCTTATATTTCTTGCGCTCCAGGTAATTGAAGAATCCACGCACCCCCAGAAATTTCCCCTCGCCCTTGAGGATACGGTTCTTGTGCTCGTCTTCGAGATCGGCCCAAGGCACATCCAGCGGAATCCCCTCCGCCTTGGCAAATTTCTTCAGATCGGTAAACAGCGGACGATACTTGGGCTTCGTCCACGGCTCAATCGGACACTCGCTCAGTGTCTTCAGCTTGTCCGGAATCACCAGATCAAGATCAAAATCAATGGTGTTCCCAAACCCCTGGCATCGCGGACAAGCCCCATAAGGATTATTAAAAGAAAAGAGTCGTGGCTCCGGCTCCTCATATCGCAGATTGCATTCCTTGCACTCAAACCGCTGCGCAAACCGCATCGTGGAACCAGAAAATGTAGGACGGACACTCCTGTCCCTCGCAGTTGCAGTTGGAGTTGATCTTGCGGTCGCCCCCCCACCAGTCGCCGCAATTTCCGTCTCGGGACTCTCAAAAATAACTTCCCCCACCTCCCGATAAGCAGTCTCTATCGCATCGACAATCCGAGTCCGAGCCTCCGCCGATACCACAAGCCTATCCACCAGCACAAAAGCAGGAACGTCAAAATTGATGTCGAGCAGCGACTCCGGCGTAGAGAATTCATAAACCTCTCCCGCCTGATAAAGCCGATTAAACCCCGACTTGCGCAAATCAAACAACCGAGTCTTCAAAGCCTCAGTTAACTGGACCGCGGGTGCCCCATTTCTCGGGTTCTTTGCGAGAATTGGGGATTTTTTTGACTTTGCGGACTTCTCAGTTTTGACCGCCGGTTGCTGAATCCCCACCCCCGGTCGCTCCAGCGGAAACAAAACCTGCAGCCGTGTCCCCGCCTCCAGCCCCAGAATCGCGTCCGCCACCTCATCGACGGTATCCTTCTTCACCTCGCGCCCACACTTCACACAGTAAGTCCGCCCCACTCGCGCAAACAGCAGCCGCAAATAATCGTAGATCTCAGTCGCCGTCGCCACCGTCGACCGCGGATTCCTGGTCGTATTCTTCTGCTTGATCGCGACCGCCGGAGCAATCCCATCAATCGAATCCGCATCCGGCTTCTCAATCCGCTCCAGAAATTGCCGCGCATACGCCGACAGCGATTCCACGTACCGCCGCTGCCCCTCCGCATAAATCGTGTCAAACGCCAGGGACGATTTGCCCGATCCGGACACTCCCGTCACCACCGTCAGTTGATTGTGTGGGATATCAAAGTCAATATTCTTCAGGTTGTGAATGCGCGCCCCGCGCACAACAATGCTCTCGGAGGGGTTTGAAACCGTAGCCGTAGGGTCAGAAGACATCGGGATAAGGCTCGAGAAGGCCGCCACGCAGGCCCGAGCGCAAGCGCTCAGAGCCCTCCGCGAGCCCTATCGAATCTTCTATTATAAAGCAGGCAGGGGAACGGACCTGTGCACGACCCGTTCAGGCATTAGCCTAAACTTCATTCTCTTTGGAAAATGACTGGCGGGCGTCATCCCGAGCGGAGCCGTCCTTCAGGCGAAGCGAGGGATCTCCAGCGGAATTGCCGCCTGTGATCCACTCGAGGCATGCAGCGGGGAAAGCGCATTCAGTTCCGGTTCTCGTCGTTCTCCTGGTCCCGCCGCTTCCCATACCGCATCGCAAACCCAAATCCAAAAACCATAATCGCCAGCGGTGGCGCCAGCATCACCAAAATGGCCCGATTCAGCGCCCGCTGCCCCTCCTTCGGCGTGGCCTTCGCATTGGCAGCACACATCGCGCAGCCCTGAGCAAACGCGGGCGCGGTCCACAGCGCGACCAGCAGAAACAGAAACGCCAGCCGAAGTTTCACAGAAAGCTTCACCCTACTTCACTCCCAGCCGCAAAATCCGTCCCGCATCGGGGAAGAAAAAGAAATACATAATCACGAAGCAAGCCGTCACCGAAATCACCAGCATCCAGCGCATGATCGCCTTCTCAAATTTCAAGTGCATAAAATACCCGATGATCAGCGCCGACTTGATGATCGACAACACCAGCAGGATCTCGAGCATATGCACCGGCTCGAAGACCTGCTTGTAGCCCAGCACTACCTCAATCGCGGTGAGCACCAGCAGCGCTCCCCACACCCAGAAATACTGCGCCTTGCTGTCATGCCCAGTGAACTCGTCCGACGCGGTATCGTGCATTGAATTTATCCTCGCCTTCGTGCAGTGTAGCGCTCGATTCTCGTCTCAAGCTTGTTCCGTGGAAGAGCGGCCCTTCAGGGCCGCGTCCGCCTTACAACTGAATCAGGGCTTTAGCCCTCCGCGGTACTCAGATCCTTACGTAATCTTCGTCGACAGCAAATACACCAGCGGAAATATAAACATCCATACCAGATCGACAAAGTGCCAGTACAGCCCTGACACTTCCACATCCTGCGCATCGTAATCTTTCGGCTTCAAAAACAAGATGATCGACGCAATAATCAACGAAATCAGCAGCACATGAATCCCGTAGTGGAAAACATTATTCGAAGGAATCAACGCATATCCCACAGCCCACAGCACGCCGATCACCGGCAGGAACCACTTCCGGAACGCAATCACGCCAAGATAAATCACTCCAATGGTCACATGCAGCATGTGCATCGCGGTCAGCCCGAAGAACGTCGCCGCAAATTGCGGAATGTTCTTCGAAATATCAGCCATCTCCGCATCCGGTACACCCGCCGGCTTCGGAAAGATCGGCAGCGTCAGCCCTTCGCCAATCAGCTTGCTCCATTCCATGCCATGCAGCACGATGAACGCCGTGCCAAACGCCATAGTCGCCAGCAGCCAGTTCCGCGTCCAGGCCCGGTCGTGGCGTTGCGCCGCAAATACCGCCATCACCATGGTCAGCGAACTCGACAGCAGACACGCCGTCATGATGGTCGAATTGATGATGCTCTGTACGTGAAACGGCGTCGGCCAGGCCGTATAAATCCGGATGTAGCAAAAGGCAAAAATCAGCGCTCCGAAAGTCAGCGAGTCCGAAGCCAGAAACAGCCACATCCCCACCTTCTTCGAATAAGCTCCGAACAGCGGAGCTTCGTAAGCTCCGGACACTGCATGTCCCCCGGCATCATGCTGAAGCGTAGCGTCAGCCATTCCTAAGTTTCCCCTTTCGCAACCTTCGTGCCCTTGGTGGTTAACGCTCTTTCGCACTACCGCGCAAACGCCAACAGCCCAAACACATAAATCCAAAGCACCGCCATAAAATGCCAATACCAAGCCGTGATGTCGACCGTAATCCTCCGCGCCTCGACCGGCTTGTGCAGCAGGGAAGCGCTCCCCGCCCAAATCAAAGCAATCATTCCCCCCGCCAGGTGCAGCGCGTGCGCAATCGTCAGCAAAAACACAAACGAGCTGTTCGGATTCGTATTCACAAAAAATCCGCGAGCGTGCAACTCCCCCCAAGCCAGCCACTGTCCCGCAAGAAAGGCGATGCCCAGCACAACCGTAATCCCCAGCCACGGAAACGAATCTTCCCGCCCCAGCGAAACGCCCGGAATCGACTTCACCGGAGCCAGAGCTGCCTGCCGCGCCGCATTCCGCCGCGCCAACTCGATCGTCACGCTGCTGACCAGCAACACTGCCGTATTGATCGCCAGCAACAGCCAGGGCAAATCCACCCGCCCCCAATCGCGCACATAACTATTCGACGCAGCATCAAACGTCGGCAACCCCTGCCGCACAACGTAAGCGCTGGTCAGCGAGATGAACACCATGCACACGGTGACAATCCCGCAAATCAATCCCAGGCGAGCCCGCCGCAGCCGCGCCCCATAATTCGGCCCGTCACTTCCGCGTCCGTCATCCCCGCCGCCCGCAGGCGGCACCGGCGGCTCGTGCCCGCCACCCATCCGGTCAATCGGAGAACTCGGAGTATAAGTCGCCATAACTAAAAAGCCTTTGGGTGGCGCAGCGCTTCAAGCGCTGCGATTAACCCGCCGCGCACCGTGGAAGAGCGGCCCTTCAGGGCCGCGTAAGCTTCCAAATAAATAGGGGCTTTAGCCCCCGGCCTCAATGCGTCGCCACACTCACTGGATCCGTCTGCATCACATAATCCTTCGCTGCGCCCGGCACACCATACTCATAAGGCCCATGATTCACCACCGGAGTCACGCCGCCAAAATTGTCGTGCGGCGGCGGAGTCGCCGTCGTCCACTCCAGCGTCGTCGCTTCCCACGGATTGTCGCTCGCCTTCGGCCCCTTGAACATGCTCCAGAACAGATTGATCACAAAAATAAACTGCGCCGCAATCGTAATGATCGCCGCATAAGTCATGAACACATGCAGCGGCTGCAGCTTCGCCAGATACGCCACTTCCGTATATTGCGAATACCGCCGCGTCCCGCCGGCCAGCCCGAGATAATGCATCGGCATGAAGATGGCGTACGTTCCCGCCAGCGTAAGGAAGAAGTGAACCTTACCCCACGTCTCATTCATCATTCGCCCAAACATTTTCGGGAACCAGTAATAAGTCGCCGCAAACATCCCAAAGATTGCGGCCACACCCATGATCAAGTGAAAGTGGCCAACCACAAAGTAAGTATCGTGCAACTGAATATCGAGCACCGGCTGCGCCAGAAACGGCCCGCTCAGCCCACCCGAAACAAACAACGACACGAATCCAATGGCATAGAGCATCGGAGTCTGGAAGCGAATCCGCCCCTTCCACATCGTCCCCAGCCAGTTAAACGTCTTGATCGCCGACGGCACGCCAATGCACATGGTCAAAATCGAAAACGCAAACGCCGAGTAAGGGCTCATCCCGCTCATGAACATGTGATGGCCCCACACCATGAAGCCCAGAAACCCGATCGACAGCATGGCGTAGACCATCGCCTTGTAGCCAAAGATCGGCTTGCGCGAGAACGTCGACAGCACTTGCGACGCCACACCCATGCCCGGCAGAATCGCGATGTAAACCTCAGGGTGCCCGAAGAACCAGAACAGATGCTGCCACAACAGCGGCGACCCGCCCTTGTGCCCCATCACGACTCCGTTCACCACCACCAGGGGCACATAAAAGCTGGTACCCAGATTCCGATCCATCAACAACAAAATCCCGCCCGAGAGCAGCACGCCAAACGCCAGCAGCCCAAGAATCGCCGTAATGAACCACGACCACACCGTCAGCGGCATGCGCATCATGGTCATGCCCTTGGCCCGAAGGTCAAGCGTGGTCGTAATAAAGTTCAGCGCCCCCATTAACGACGCCACGCAGAAAATCGCAATGCTCGTGATCCACAGGTCAGCCCCGAGTTGTTCACCCGGCCCTGCCGATGGCAGCGCGCTGAGCGGAGCGTATCCCGTCCACCCGTGCAGCGGAGCGCCTCCCGTCACAAAGAAGGCCGCCAGGATCACCACAAATCCCACAAACGTCGTCCAGAACGAAAGCATGTTCAGGACCGGGAACGCCATATCCGGCGCTCCAATCTGAATGGGCAGGAAATAATTTCCAAATCCCCCCTGCGGCGCGGTCGTCAGCACGAAAAACACCATGATCGTGCCATGCATCGTCAGCAGGCTGAGATAAGTCTCAGGCTTAATCTCGCCCACCAGCGGCAACACCGCGTTGGGCCAGACTAGATGGATTCGCATCAGCAGCGACAGGAACATCCCGACAAACACCGCCGTGAGTGCCAGAAAGAAATACTGGATGCCGATGACTTTGTGATCCAGGCTGAAAATATATTTCCGAATAAAACCCTGAGGAGCGTGCGCGTGCGGGTTCTCCATGGCAACCATGTTATTGTTTCTCCGCCTCCCGGGCCGCCAGCCATTTGTCGAAATCTTCCTGGCTGACGACGTGGACCATCCCGTGCATCTTGTAATGACCGAGACCGCAAAGCTCGGCGCAGGCAATCTCATACTCGCCAACAGCCGTGGGCTTGAAGTGCATATGAATATTCAGCCCCGGAACCGTATCCTGTTTAAACCGCAGCTGTGGCACAAAGAAGCTGTGAATCACATCCACCGCCCGCAGGCTCACATCGACTTCGCGGTTCACCGGCAGATACATCGTTCCGGTAACGACATCATCTTTGGCCGCAGGATCGGTCTGGCTCAGTCCGACTGCAGCCTCGCCGCCCGCCGACGGGTCCATTAAGCTAGGACTGGTCTTGCCATATTTCCCGTCCGGCCCCGGATAGCGGAAGTACCAGGCAAACTGCATCCCCGTAACTTCCACCTGCACCGCTCCAGCCTCGGGCGGATCGAAGCGCTGGCTCGCCCACACGCTGCTGCCCATCAGGTTCAGCCCCACAAAAAGGATCGTGGTCAGCACGGTCCACGTAATTTCCAGCGTATTGTTTCCGTGCGAGTACGAAACCGGCTGAGCAGAAGGACCGTCTTTATATTTCCAGACGATGTAGCCCAACCCCAGCTGCGCCGCCAGGAAAACAATCCCCATAATGATGAACGTGAGAGTGAACTGCCCGTCAATAAAGTGGGTCGACGCCGACGCCCCCACCGGCAGCCACCAGGTCTTGGCTACAAAAAAGTAGGTGCTGATCAGGGTGATCAGCCAGATCAAAACCATTAACGCGAGGCCCATTCCCCAGCCCTCCTGAAACACGAAGAAAGAAACAGACGATTTCCCCACGGCAATTGCCACGCGGCCTTCTCAAACAAATTCCGGCGCAAGCAACGGTCGGCGGCGAGTGTAACACAGCCCCGCTCCAAATAAGCAAGCGACTTCCTGAGGAAAAACGATATTGAACAATATGTGTAATAAAATGTAATAAGAAAAGTATATGATAAATCTGTGGGGCGGACACTCCTGTCCGCTGCCTTTGATGTTATTCTTTGTAATCGGCCCGCCCCACGCGCAGGGTGCCCCATCTTTGCCGCGTTCTTTGCGGCAAAGATGGGATTCCCCGCAGTCGATCCCTCGGGTTTTCGTCCTCCATTCTCGAGGCCGACGATCGAGCACCCGAAAACCATCACACCCGCGTTAAAATCTCCCATGCCCAAGAAGCCGCAAACCCAAGGCCACGACACCCGCTACGTCAAGATGCAAAAAAACTACTGCTTCGCCTGCGGCATGAACAATCCCGGCGGCATGCGCCTAAAGTTCACCCTCGACGAACCACGCCAAACCTTCGTCTGCAAATTCCGCCTCAGCAAACGCTACACCGGACCCCCAGGCCACTGCCACGGCGGCATCATCGCCACCATCCTTGACGACGCGATGGGCAAAGTGAATAAGCTCCGCCACGTGGTGGCCCTGACCAGAGAGATGACCGTCGAATATCTCAAGCCCGTCCCACTGCACAAGCCACTCCGAGCCGAGGGCAGGGAAGTCGAAGTCCGCGGCAACAAACACATCAACACCGCCGAGATCATGAACGAGAAAGGCGAAGTGCTGGCCCGCAGCAGAGGAATTTTCATCGCTATCGACCCCGAAAAAATGTTCGGCAAATTCGTAGGAAAATAGCGCCGAAGAACAGCCCCGTAGGGGCAGCAGAAGATAGCCCAGGACGTAAGTCCTGGGTAAGCCCAGTAATGAAGGAACCAATTGTCCCCGAAGGGGACCGCATCCCGCTGATGCCGGCAACCATCGCTGTTGTCGCGATCAGTCTCTGGAGCTTCATCGCAATCGACGTCGCCCTCCTCCTGGTCTTCAGGCCCTAGCCTCCTCCCTGAGAAAATCTCCGCCCCACGATGTAAGATAGATAGTTCGAGGCGTTTCGACGCCCATCCTTCGCGCTTGCGAAAAGGTACCCACGGTTTCCCACATGTCGAATAACAACGGCAACACCACCAGCCTCCGCCTAAAAACCGGCCTCGCCGAAATGCTAAAAGGCGGCGTCATCATGGACGTCACCACTCCCGCCCAGGCCACCATCGCCGAGCGTGCCGGCGCGGTTGCCGTGATGGCCCTCGAACGCGTCCCCGCGCAAATCCGCGCCGAAGGCGGCGTAGCCCGCATGGCCAGCCCCAAGATCATCCGCGAAATCATGGCCGCCGTCTCCATCCCGGTCATGGCCAAGTGCCGCATCGGACATTTCGCCGAAGCCCAAATCCTGCAAGAGTTGGGCGTCGACTACATCGACGAATCCGAAGTCCTCACCCCCGCCGACGAGGCCCACCACGTCGACAAGCAAGCCTTCAAAGTCCCCTTCGTCTGCGGCGCCCGCAACCTCGGCGAAGCCCTCCGCCGCATCGCCGAAGGCGCCTGCATGATCCGAACCAAGGGCGAAGCCGGCACCGGCGACGTAGTCCACGCCGTCAAACACATCCGCCAGATCGTTCAGGAAATGAAAATTCTCACCGTGCTAGGCGAGGAAGAACTCTACGCCAAAGCCAAAGAACACGGCGCCCCCTATGAACTGATCAAGATGGTCGCGAAAGCAGGGAAGCTCCCCGTCCCAAACTTCAGCGCCGGAGGCATCGCCACCCCCGCCGACGCCGCCCTGGTCATGCAGCTAGGCGCCGAAGCCGTATTCGTCGGCAGCGGCATCTTCATGAAAGACAGCACCACCTTCGCCGACCCCGAAGAAGCCGAAAAGCGCGCCCGAGCCATCGTAAAAGCCGCCACCCACTTCAACGACCCTAAAGTATTACTTGAAGTCAGCGAAGACCTGGTAGGCGCCATGAAAGGCCTAGCCGTCTCCGGCCTGGACGAAGCCCACATGCTGCAAACCCGCGGCTGGTAAGGTTCCCTCCACTACTGCGTCATCCCGAAGCCCCGCGTTCTCACCAGCGGGGCGAGGGATCTCGCGCGTAGCTCAACGGAAGCTGATCTCGCGTGCAGCGCCGATGTTCGTTCGTCACAGACAAAGCAAAGAACCCGTGCTACAAGCGGTAATGAGACCCACGCAAGATCCCTCACTCGGCTGAAGAACGCCGAGTTTCGGGATGACGCAGTCCAAAAGGGTCACGACTCATGCCCGAGCCCAGACGATTCTACGTCTACATCATGACCAATCGGCCTCGTCCCCATGTCCTCTACACAGGCATTACCGGCAACCTGAGCCGTCGCGTCTTTGAACACAAAAATAAACTCGTCTCCGGCTTCACCAGTCGCTACAACCTCACGCGCCTCGTCTATTACGAATGCTTCGTCTATCCCGACGCCGCCATCAACCGCGAAAAGGAAATCAAAGCAGGGCGACGAAGCAAGAAACTTCACCTGATCGAATCGATGAATCCACACTGGCACGATCTGGCCGAATCGTGGGCCGATGTGTATAAACCGGATGCGCAACGTGCGTCCTAGCCTCCGCGTCGTCCCCGGCGTCCTCCCAACCCGAAGCCGGCAGGAATAATTTCTACTAACTCCAACAGCCAGCTCCTCCTAGACCGCATCCTTCCCGACCCCCTCGGAATCCCCACCGCCCGCCGCCGTGATCGAGCTGTACCAGTCGATGTTGCGCGTGAAAAACATGACCGCAGCCACGGCGAGAAAACTCGCCACTGCGCCAACCAGAAGCGCGTTGTCTTCCAGGCGTAACAACAGATAGATGAAAAAGTAGAGCAAGCTGAACACAAACAGAGCGCGAAGGCCTTGCACCCGGCTGGCAAAAATCCACTGGGCATTGGCCGAAAGCAAAAGCACGGTCGCGCCCCCAGCGACCAGAAAGCCCCAGTCAAAGCCAATCCGTTCGGCCAATGAGAGCAAGAGAAGATAAAAGATCAGGTGTGCGACGCCGACCAGAACATATTGGGCCGGATGGACGCGCTTGCCGGCGGTAGCCTCAAAGACAAAGTAAGAGAGAAACAGCAATCCGATAAACAAGAGTGCGTACTTCACCGAACGACTGACCGATTGATAGGGATCGGCCACTTCGATAAATGAGATTCCGAGCGCTGTATGATCAAGTGCGCCGACCGAAGTACTCGTACCTTCCGCCGGAATCCCGCGGGCAATAAACGGTACGGACCACTCCGCAGTAAAGCCCTGCGCGGAGACAGTACGCTTCACCGGCAAAAATCCGCCGTCGAAGCCCGGGCTCGGCCAGTCGCCCCCCGCTGTAACACGCGTGCTCTTGCCGTAAGCCAGGATCGCCAGCCGCTGAGCGCCCGAAAAACGCAGATTCGCAGTAACGTTGAACACAGCGCCTGGCTTGGCCACGTCGGAAAGTCTTACGCCAAAATAAGTCAGCGGGAGGCGCGGAATTTGCTCTCCAACGTTTTCTGCCGGCACGAATGTGCTGGTCTTGCCATTCACCGCAAGTGTTCCATCTGCCAGGGCTCCGCGAGCATCGCTAACGCCGACGACGATCCCGGCTCGGGTCCAGTCGAGCTCCGCGCCTGCAGGGGCTGCGGACGGGACGCCCGTCAAGTCAAATGTCGCATCGAATTTCACTTCCGTCTGATAGACCGGCACCTTGAACAGCGAACGCCGCCGCTCCTCGGTACGAACTTTTATATCTGCGTCGCCCCTCGTCGGAAACACTACGTAAACGCCAAGCGTAGGCGAAGCGCCCTTATAAACTGGCGGAATGCTATAAGGGATCGCCAGGGACGGTCCGAGAAATGTTTGCGGACCACCGGCCCGGCCGCTGATTTCCTCAGTCACATCCTTGGCCCGCGCGGTCCGTTCGTCCACCACGCTGCTGACGAAAAGGGAAGGGATTGTCATCAGCAGAGCAAGTCCGCAGACGACGAGAAGTTTGAGCCCCATGGAGCGGGACCAATTTCGAACCTGGACGTTCAACGGCAAAACAGGAATGTGGTTCAATCGACCTCCCTAAGTTTCTAAACCGATGTAGAGCCGATGTCGGCAACCAAAGATAGAGTATCACAGAGGACTTTGTGATGCAGAGTACAAAAGCCGGGTGCCCCATCCTTGCGTTTCTTGCAAGGGTGGGCATGCCAACTCTCAATCTCTAAGGATTTTGATTTCCGCCTCGCCTCACGCCGCGTCGTGTTCCCCCGCAAGATAGTAATCCATCCGATGAATCCCCGGCGGCGTGTGCCCGAGCATCCGAATCATCCCGATGATCTGCCCGCGATGCAACGTCGAATGTTCCAACACATGCCGCAGAATCTTCCAGCGGGGAAGACTCGGCTCGACATCGCCCGGCAACAAAACGCGGAGTTCGATCTCTAACCCGCCCTCGGGCAACTCTTCGATCCATCGCCGATAGCCGTCCGAAAGCGCTGGCCAGCTCTGCCTCAGGGCGTCAAGCGAGGGTGATGGCGGCGTCCCCTGTGGAAGCCGCCAGGGTCCCATCTCCGGACTCGTGCGCAGACAGTCGAGCCAGACTCTTTCTCCGTCGTGAATATGGCGGAGAGTAGCAAGAATACTGGCGTGCGAAATCCGCAGATCGCGCTCTATCTCTTCAGCGGTGAGCGCAGAGCAGGCATCCAGCAAGCGCTGATTGGCCCACCCGGAGTACCGAATATCCGTGAGCAGCAATTGTTTGGTGAACGACACCAAGGGAGTATAAATGCACGGTAGCGCCCCATCCTTGCGTTCCATGCAAGGATGGTCCTGCCCAACCTCAGGGTGGTAAAATCGCATCCATGTCGCGCCGTTGCTCCGCGCCGTCTTCCGGGCCTGCGTTTCTGGTCTTCTGTCTCTTGTTCCTTTCCGCCGCGCCCGTCGGCCGCGGTCTGCAAACCGAAAACCAAGCCGTCGCTCCTGACCCGACAAGCGCCAACGCCAATCCCATCCTCATCGAACTCTTCACTTCCGAAGGCTGTTCCAGCTGTCCTCCCGCAGACATCTTCCTGCACCAGCTTGACGCCACCCAACCCATCCCTCGCGCCCAGTTGATTGTCCTCAGCGAGCACGTCACTTATTGGGACCACGATGGCTGGAAAGATCCCAACTCCTCCCCGGCTTTAACCGACCGCCAGACTGCCTATAAAGCGGTTTTTGGCGAGAAGGACGTCTACACTCCTCAGCTCATCGTCGACGGCGCCCTGGTGAAAGTCGATGCGCAGCAGGTCGCGGACGCCCTCAAAAAAGCCGCCGCCACACCCAAAATTCCTGTGCGCATCAGCGCTGTGACCGTCGACGCCGGAAATCAAACCGTACTGCGGGCGCACATCGAAGCCGATGCGAATCTCGATAAACACGGCGCCGACGTTTTCGTGGCTGTTGCCCTCGATCACGTGGAATCGCAAGTCTTGCGCGGAGAAAACGGCGGCCGCCACCTGATACACGTCGCCGTTGTGCAACAACTCACGAAAATAGGCAAGCTGCCCAAGGGCAAGAGTTTCGCCCAGGACGTTCAGCTTAAACTCAATCCTGGCACGGATCCAAAAAACCTCAGAATCGTCGCCCTGGTGCAGGAATCCGGCCTCGGCAAAGTCCTGGGTGCTGCCCTAAAGAAGCCCGCAATCTAAAAAGCGCCGGTTGCCCGTCCTTGTCGCGTTCTTTGCGCAAGGGCGCGATTCCACAGACCCGAACCGCACCCACTCACGCTCTCACTACCGCGCTCCCCACTCCCGCCACGAACCCCTCCAGCCGGTCATAACTCATCGCCATCCCCTTCTGCATCGGAGACTTCAGCACCGCATCGCGCGTCTCCCGCGAATCATAAAGAATGGTCTGCGTCATCGTGGTCTTGCCCTCCTGCTCAACGAAAGCGATCGTATCCACCGCCTCACCCGGATACCACGCCTCATCGAATATCTCTGTGGCCACGAATCGCTCCGGCGCCACCACCTCGCGATATACGCCCCTCATCCCCATTTCTTTTCCAGTGCCGTCCTGTCTCCACACATAGCGATACTTTCCGCCCGCCCGCAAATCAATCTCACACACCGGCATCGACCATCCGTCCGGCCCCAGCAGCCATCGCTTCACCAGTTCCGGCTTGGTGTAGGCGTCAAACACCAACTGCCGTGGCGCATCGAAAACCCGCGTCACCACAATCTCTCGGTCGCCATGGGAAGTAATCGTGAACGTTCCGCTATGTTTCATTGTTGTCTCCTTCTATCGTTTGTGGCTCAGTGGTGGTGTTGCGCCAACATGAATTCGATTCGAGTTGAAATTGTCATTCCGAACCGGGCCGAAGGCGCGGTGAGGAACCCGCTTTGCGAACTTCTTTGCGAACCACCCGCTTGGCTGCCTTTTTCTTCTCGTCGCCCTGCATTTCCTGTAGCAAGCTATCCAGGCGTCCAAACTGCGCCTCCCAGAACCGCCGATATTTCTCCATCCACTCCGTAGCTTCCCGCAGAGGACGCGCCTCCAGCCGCCGTGGACGCCGTTGTTGCTCCTGCCCGCGCGAAATCAGCCCCGCCCGCTCCAATACTTTAAGGTGTTTCGAAATCGCAGGCTGGCTCATTTCAAAAGGCTGAGCCAACTCCTGCACCGATGCCGCCCCTTTGGCCAACCGCGCCAGGATCGCCCGCCGCGTAGGATCGGCCAGCGCCGCAAACGTCGCATCCAGCCGAGCCGACACTCCATAACCGTAAGGTTCCATAACCATCGGGTAATGTACATAACCCACTATTTCCTGTCAAGCTGAAAGTTGCAAAAGTTGTAGCTGCAGTCTCCCTCGCGTCGCCATCACATAATCGGCGTCATCCCGAGCGAAGCCGCTCTTCAGGCGGAGAGAGGGATCTCCCGACGCTCCGGCCTTGCGCGCAAGCCAACTGCACCACTACCGAAGACTCGCAGCCCACCCAGGTCGCCAACACCATTCCGGTAAAATCGAATCAGCATGCTCCCAACCCGTACGATCATCGGAGTCCTGGCCCTGCAAGGCGATTTCGACGCGCACCGCCGCCGCCTCGAACAGCTCGGTGCCGAAGTCGTCCTGATCAAAAAGCCCGAGCAACTCGACGCCATCGACGGCCTCGTCATCCCCGGCGGAGAATCCGGCACGTTCCTGAAGTTGCTGGGAGAAGAAGGATTCGAAAAGCTCAAAGACTTCGTCCACGCCAAACCCACCTTCGGCACCTGCGCCGGCGCAATCCTGCTTGCGACCGAAGTAGAGAATCCCAAACAGCTCGGCCTGGGCGCACTCAACATCCGCATCCGCCGCAACGCCTACGGACGCCAGATCGACAGCTCCATCCGCGAGGGCAGATTCATCTCAGAGAAGCTCGGCGCATCGCCCATCGAAATGGTTTTCATCCGCGCCCCCAAAATCGAAAGCGTCGGAGAAGGCGTAGAAGTCATCGCCACCGAAGGCCCCGACAATGCCCCAGTCGCCGTCCGCCAAGGCAAATCGATGGCCGCCACCTTCCACCCCGAACTTTCCGACGACCCCCGCATCCACCAGGCGTTTCTGGACCTAGTCAGGAACGGACAGAAATAGAAGAATAGAAGAGCGGAGAATCAGAGGCCCAATCCCACGTCTCGCAAAGAACGCAAGACATCGGGCACCCGGCTTTCCTTCACTTTCGGCCCCAATCCCGAATTCCTGTCAAGCCCCCAAACCGCCCCGATTTCCCCCAACTCGCACATTCGCAAGCAGAAATAAACTCCGTGTTTTTGCCGGTTTGCCCTACTCAACTTGATAGAATGGGTACAGAAGCAAAGAAACCAGAAAGCGCAGCCTCCGGGCCGCGCTTTTCGTGTTTCTGGGCCCTATTTCGGGACAAAGTTCAGGGCCGAACATTCTACTCAGGGAGCATCCAGGCCCAGCTCACGAGCTGCGCCCTCTTACTTATGGGACAGGAATCAGGAACGGGGCAGCAGAGAGCTTATCTGATCGCGACCGGCGGCAGCGTCTGCATCACAGATGACACACGACCGGAAGTCATCACCATCCAGGCAGTCGGATGCCCCGGTACCAGCCGTAAAGGGGACGCCGACGAAGCGGCATTCGTGGCAAGAGCGTGCGAACTCGACTTCCGGGTCGCGACGCCTTGGGGGAACATCGATCCCTACGACCTGCTGGTGGGTATGGGCCGGGGATTTTGGCGCGTCCAGGTGAAGCGTGCCAGCCAGAGCGGCGCGGAATATGTGGCAAGAGCCGGAGGTGGAACCAGTATCTACACAAAAGACGACATTGATTTCATCGCAGCCCATCTGATCCAGGACAACATCTGGTACATCGTCCCCGTCGAAGCCTTCCAGGGCCGTACGATGCTGACCTTCAACCCGAGACCCCGCCGCAAAAACAAATACGAAAAATACCGCGAAGCCTGGTGCCTCCTGGCCTGCGACCCCAAAGCCCGCGGCCGCAAAGACATCCCGGCCCTCTGCCGATGTAAGGATCTCCCCCTGCGCTGCGCAGTCTGCCCCAATCGCTAGGAGAATCGCGAAGGATAGCAGAATCGGGAAGGGCACGACTTCCAGTCGTGCCACAATGCGCCCAGAACCGTGGGAGGCAGAACCGTGGAAGAGCGGCCCTTCAGGGCCGCGTCCAGGCCGGATTATGAATCCGGGCTTCAGCCCCCGGGTTGCCCATCCTTCTTTTCGGGTCTTTTGCGAAAAGAGGCTGTGGACTTTGACCTCCCATGTCAAGAATCAAAATCCCAACGGACTTACGCCGGGTGCCCCTCGATAAGAGCGAAGGCGGTGTCAAGGACAAAGATATCCTGTCGGTGTTTTTGGCACCGCTTTTTTGCCAGAGAGGTTGAGGACCAAGACTCTGGAAATCTCACGCTGAATCACCCATCGGTGGCGGATCTTCTCCCGAAGATCGTTCCACCAACCATCGATTCGGCCTAAACCGCGACCATGATTCTTCTATGCGAACATCCCGTCTCTACGGGATGCGAGAGCGCCCAATCAATTCTGCGGTCTAGCTTGCGCCGACCAGGGGCACCCGCGGGCTGCTCTCGATGCGAACGATCTCTGGATACGGTCTATCGGTGCGTAGCATCCAGTAGAGTCGTACGGCTAACCTGCGCGCCGCCGCCACCTTGGCCACGCCTTTCGGCTTCTGGTGACAGCGATGCAAATACTGCTTACGAAACTCGGGATCGAAGCGCACCGCAATCTGCGCTGCTTCCACCAACAACGAGCGCAGCATGCGGTTGCCTTGCTTGCTGATCGCTCCCAGCTTCTGCCTCCCCCCCGAACTTTCCTCGCGCGGAATCAGTCCCAGATAACTGGCCACCTGCTTGCCCCGGGGAAAGCGGCTCACGTCGCCGATGGTCAGCACATACGCCAGCGCCGTGTTCGGTCCCACTCCCGGCTGCGTCATCAGCAACTTCGCCTGCGGATTCTCTTCCGCCGCCCGTTGCACCGCATCGTCGAGTTTTCCGATCTGCTGGTTTAACATCGCCAGCAGTCCCAGCAAATCTTCCCGCCGGCACGCCGCCCATGGTTTTAACGGCAGCTCGCGCAGCATCTTCTGTCCCGCCTGGCTCCACAGCGTCCGTTTCTTCTGCACTCCCTTATTCAGAGAAAGGTGTTGCAGTTCGTTTTTCACCCGGCTGCGAATCTCCACCAGCTTGTGCCGATGCAGCACCAGTTGCCGCAGGTCCCGCTGCTCCCGGTCCGGAGTCCATAGCCGCGGAAACCGCCCCTGCACCACCAACTGCAGAATGTGCGCCGCGTCTCGCTTATCCGTCTTCTGTTTGCGCACGTAACTGGCTCGGATCTGCGCCGCATCCCCGATCCAGATCTCGTGCCCCAGATCTTCCACCCACTCGATGAACCACTGACTGTTACCCGTGGCCTCCATGCCAATCAGCACTGGCTCCGCCAGTTGCTGATAAAACATCTTGGCCTCGCCCGTTGCATGCACCAGCTTCCGCTCCCCACACTCCCCAGTCCCCGTGTCCAGCCAACTCACTTGCTGCCAGCTGGGATGGAAATCACATCCTATAATCATCATCTGCGAAGGCTCCTTTCTTCCCAGCGTCTTTGTCCTCAAACCAAGACTACCGGGTCAATCGAGCCTTCGCTCTTATCCAATCAATCCTAGCCGCGTTCTTTGCGGCTAGGGTGGGATTCCACAAAGGTCAATTCTTTGGGGTTTCTGATTTCCTCGGGCACTCGTGAAAACCAAAATCTCCCCTGTCGCGAAGAACGCGACAGGGATGGAGCAGTCGAACGAGTCGACGGTTTAGCTAGAAGCTAAAAGCTAGCAGCGGGTGCCCCATCCTTTGCGTTCTTTGCAAAGGGTGGGATTCCACGAGCCTCAGTCCTCGGAGTCTTGATTCTTGGGGAACGTCAGCGAGCGTGGAATATTCCCCTGTTCTCGCCGAAAATACAAAGGGCGGCTTTGCAGCCGCCCTCAAACTTTCCTAAGCAGAGCGCTTAGGTTCGCACCTTCACTGTAAGTCTCTCGCCGCACGCAATCCGTGTCAAGAAATAATCGGCTAGGAGAAGTAACTTTGGGAGAGGCCCCGGTGAGACTCGAACTCACGACCTCTAAGGTGCGAACCTAAGTGCTCTATCCAGGCTGAGCTACGGGGCCACTTTCCTGTGCCAACGCCCACCCCAGAACCTGTTCTCGCACCACGCGTTTTCAGTCCACGACAGCTCCCGAATCCATTCTGCATGAGGGACCAAGGCCTGCAGACCGTCTGGCGAGAAATCTTTTCATGGAATTCCCACCCGGGAATTCCGAGGATTCAATCTGCACGGCCGCGGCAAGCAACAGCAGATTCCGCGCTCGTCCTTGCCCCGTTCCGCGGCTGCGGACGGCTCGGAATGACAAGTGTTGGGAAATGAGATTCCGATTAGGCGAAACGATCTGGCTAGAAACTAGGATCTAGCTCGGAGTAAGATAAGGACATGGACGCAGAAACCAAAGACGCATCCGAGGCAATGGAACAGCGGATTTTGCAACGGATCGAGACGGTCGAAACCAGACTCCTTTCCGCCTTCCATGGCTGGTCGACCACCATGGAGTTGCGGGTCAAAGGGCTGCCTGTGATCGACCAGCGGCTTGCGGTCATTGAAGATCGTGTCAGTACACTCGAACGCAAGAATCTGGAACGCGGCCTCTAGCGCCCCGAGCGCTTGCTTGCCGGATGCCCCATCCTTAAATGCGTTCTTTGCAAAGGGTGGGGATTCCATCGGTACCCCAACGAACCCCAGATTCCTCGCTCGTTCTCGCCGCGTTCCGCGGCTACGGACGGCTCGGAATGACAAGTTTGGGAACGAGATTCCGATCCGGCGAGACGGTGATCTGGCTCGAAGCTAGCAGCTAGCAGCTAGAAGCTGTCCCCGCTATACTTTCCCTATATGTCCTCGAAGACGTTCTACCTCGAAACCTTCGGCTGCCAGATGAACGTCCACGACTCGGAAAAGGTTGTGGGGACGCTGCTGCAGGAAGGCTATCGGCAGGTGGAGACGGTCGAACAGGCTGACCTGGTGCTCTACAACACGTGCTCCATCCGCGACAAGGCGGAACAGAAAGTCTTCAACCGCCTCTCGGATTACAAGAAATATAAAAAGCAAGGTAAGACCTTCGGCGTGCTCGGCTGCGTAGCCCAACAAGAAGGCGAAAAGATTTTCGAGCGCGCGCCCTACGTGTCGCTAGTGGCGGGGTCGGCGTCGTATCACAAGTTACCGCAGATGCTGAAGCAGTTGGAGGAAGCGGAGCTGCGGAGCGCCGCATCGAGCATCGCGATTTCGCCCACGACCGAGGCTGCCCCACCCTTCGCGGTTTTCGAAGGGTGGGAATCGATGCTGCCGACAGCGAATGATTCGAGCGTAGGCAAGGCAGCAGGGAAGCGGGCGGTAAAGTCCAGTAGCGAGAGGCCGGTCGCCGATAGCCTCGTACGCATCACCGGACTCGACGACCGCGAAACCGACAAGTGCTTCGAGACCGAATTCACCGCCCGCACCAATCCGCATCGCGGCTACATCACTATCATCGAAGGCTGCGACAAGTTCTGTTCGTATTGCGTCGTCCCCTACACCCGCGGGAAAGAGCGCAGCCGGACGTCGCAGTCCGTGCTCGCCGAAGCCCGCCAGATGGCCGATCTCGGCTACACGGAAATTCAACTGCTCGGCCAGAACGTAAATTCGTACAAAGATTCAGAAGGGAACTCGAGTCTCAGAAAAACATTTGCCGAACTGCTCGCCGCCGTAGGCGAAGTCCCCGGCATCCGCCGCGTGCGCTTCACCACCTCACACCCCCGCGACTTCGGCCGCGACATCATCGACGCCATCGACGCCGTCCCCACCCTATGCGACCACGTCCACCTTCCGGTCCAGAGCGGATCGACGCACATGTTAGACGCCATGCAGCGCCTCTACACCCGCGACCAATACCTGGAACGCATCGCCTGGATGAAATCCGCAAAGCGCGAAATCAGCATCACCACAGACATGATCGTCGGCTTCCCCGGCGAAACCGACTCCGACTTCGCCGAAACCCTGTCCCTGCTGGACGAAGTCGGCTACGACGCCGTCTTCGCCTTCAAATATTCCCCCAGACCAAACACGCCATCGATAAAACTTGAAGACGCCATCCCCGACGAAGAAAAAGCCCGCCGCCTAGACATACTGATGTCACGCCAGCGCGAAATCCAAATCACCCGCTACAAGAAATACATCGGCACACAATGTGAAGTAATGGTCGAAGGACGAAACGAAGCCCGAGCCCAGTGGATGGCCCGCACCTCCCACAACAAAACCCTAAACTTCACAGCCCCCGCCGAGACCGTGCTCAGTGCAGGAATGTACGTCCCAGTCGCCGTCACCGGCAGTTTTCCCAACTCCCTCCTGGGGGAATTGGTGGTATAAGAACAGCAGATTCCTGGCTCGTCCTCGCCGCGGAACGCGGCGGCGGACGGCCCGGAATGACAAGTATTGACGGTCGTTAGCAGGAGATCCCCATGGAAGTAGAAATGACAATCCGCGGCCTTTTGATGGATCCCGTGACCAACATGCCCATAGTGGTGTTGAAGGATGTGGGGGGGGACACGGTGTTGCCGATTTGGGTGGGGGTTTATGAGGCGAATGCGATCGCGCTGGAGATGGAGAAGGTCAGCACGCCGCGGCCGATGACGCATGATTTGATCAAGAACGTGCTGACTGGGCTGGAGACGCAGGTGCATAAGGTTGTCGTGACCGAACTGCGCGAGGATACGTTTTATGCGGTGATCTGGCTGGAGCGCGGGGGCGAGGTGATCTCGATTGATTCGCGGCCGTCGGATGCGCTGGCGCTGGCGTTGCGGGTGGATTGTCCGATCTTTGTTGAGGAAGTGGTGCTGAAGACATCGAAGCTGTCTTCGAACATGTCGGACCGGGTGACTAGCGACGAGCTGCGGAAATATCTCGAGGGGCTGGGCGACGACGACCTGGGGAAGTACAAGATGTAGGGTTGGCGGCTTGATGCGGGTGGTCGTGGATATGCATCATTGGCTGTAATTGACATCAGCGGCTTGGCATGTCATCATATCGGTGATATGCGCACCACTCTGAATCTTGATGATGATGTGATGGAAATGGTCCGACGGTATTCTGAAGCTCGATCTGTAGCTTTAGGAAAAGCCGCCTCGGAATTGGTACGAAAGGGGTTTTCCACTCCCACCCCGACGCGCGTTGTGAACGGGATCGTGGTCTTCGATGTTCCTCCTGGTTCACCCAGAATCAGCTCCGAGAGGGTGAAAGAGCTCGAATCCGAATCGGAATGACCTCAGTGGAATGACCCCCATTAGGATGACCTCATAAAATGACCGCCTATCTGCTGGACGTGAATGTGTTGCTGGCGCTGTCGTGGCCGGGACACCAATTCCACGAGCGCGTGCAGAACTGGTTTGCAGCACATGCGCGGAAAGGATGGGCAACGTGTCCGATGGTCGAGGCGGGATTTGTGCGCATCCTGTCGAATCCAGCGTTTTCTGAGCGCGCGGTGTCAGCTAAGGAAGCCGTTGATGCGCTGAGATTCAACACAAAGCATCCCGCTCATCAGTTCTGGCCGGACGATCTTCCTCTGGCGGAGGCGCTTGCCCGCATGGAACGCCGAATTGAAGGTCATCAGCAGGTCACGGATGCATATCTGCTGGGTCTGGCCTTGCATCATAAGGGCAAGCTGGCGACGCTGGATCAGGGAATCAGAGCGTGGGGAGCTGGGGCGGTCGAAATGATCGAGTAGAGCCTAGAGGGTGCTTGGCCCCGTCTTCGTCGGTTTACATAATACCTGTTATCGGACATTGATATTCTCTCCTTTCAACCCTCATCCGAGGTTGGCTCGCATGGGAACCCTGTGACTCCGACTCGATTGCAGAGAACTCCTGTGGGCAGTCGCGGTAACACGAGCGGACATGGGGTCCTTCGACTGCGCTGGCATCCGCTTCGCGGATGCCAACTCCGCTCAGGATGACAGACCATCCCGTGGTCAAAAGTCGATTACACCCCGATCACGGCTACCAACTCCTTCACGGCCGCGCCGTTCTTGTCTAATTCGGGCGGGCTCCTTTGAGCTGATTCTTCCGGCATTTAAGGTGCGAAACGCGAAAAAAGAAGGCGCTAACCGGTGGAAAGGTTTGGTGCCGGGAGACTGTCAACAATGACAGTAGTAGTTCCTGCTGCTTCACAATATTTTCGCACCAGCAGTAAAGACCGCCCGGGCAAACGCGAGGTAACGGGCCGAGTCCCCGCCAAAACAGAAAACAAATCAGCGCTAATAGTCAGGTTGGAATACGAATGAGGTCGATTATGAAAACAAGACTTTCCCAATGTGGGCTGCTGCTATGTATCGCATCGACGCTTGCCATCGCTCAACAAGTTTCAGTTAATTACAACCACAGCCAGAGCTTTTCCCAGTTTCACACTTATGCATGGGGTTCGAATAACGCCAACCAGATCCAGAACTCGATCCTGGCGCAGGTAGCCATACAGGACATTGATTCGGCGCTTCAGGCCAAGGGCTTTCGGAAGGTGGAGGAAAGCCAGAGTCCCGACTTGCTCGTCACCGCCAACGGCGGCATGAAAGAGCAGACCTCCTATACCGCGATGGGCATGCGTGGATTCGGCGGCGGAATGGGCAGCATCACGCCGGAGCAGAACGTGATCGGAACGATGATCGTGGACCTGTATGACGCGAAGAATCAAAGTCTGGTCTGGCGTGGGCTGGCCCAAGACACGCTGAACAACAACGGGAACAAGAATCAGCAGACGGTACAGAAGGCGGTCACGAAAATGTTCAAGCAGTGGCCGAAGACGTAACCCTCGTCCGGGGGAGAGCAGAAAGCCATGGAACGGCTGGCAGCGCTCGCTGCCAGCCGTTTTGCCGTCTGGCTTTCAAACAAAACTCAAAGGCGCACAGGAGTGTCCGCCCCACAGAGGACTAGTTTGGCGTGGAACAGGGTTCCGGCTACGCGGGTGGCGATGGCGATGAGGTCGCGCTGGCCGGCGAAGACTTTGACGTGGCGGGCGCGGGAGACGTCGGGGAGGTTGACGGTGCGTCCGCTGCGGATGCGGGCGGTGGTGGGCTCGTCGGCGGTGACGGAGGGGAATTGCGGGAGCAGTTTGCGGGGGTGGACGAAGAGCGATTCGAAATCGGGAGGAACGGTAGCATCAACTTCCGCAACCCGAGGTCCCTCCACTGCGCTTCCCTTTCCCTCCAGGAAAGGAAAGCTCGGGTCGGGATGACAGAGTTTGGGATCGGGGTGACGGAGATTTTGGGCGGGACGAAGCCAGAGATTTGCGACTTCGTCGAGGGTGTGGGCGTCTTCTAGCGTGAATTCGGCTACTGAGGTTCGGCGGAGGGATTCGAGGTGAGCGCCGCAGGCGAGTTCCCTGCCCATGTCGTGCGCGACCGAGCGCATATAGGTTCCGGAGGCGACGCGGGCGCGGAAACGGACGCGATCGATGTCGACTGCAAGGATTTCGAATTCTTTGATTTCGACTTGCACGGGCTGCAGAATGACTTCCTTTTGCTGGCGAGCGAGTTTGTAGGCGGGAACACCTTTGATTTTCTTGGCGGAGAATGCGGGAGGGGTTTGTTCGATGACTCCGCGGAAGCGCGCGGCCACGGCTTCGATTGCTTCTCTGCTCAGGCTGACAGCTTGCGGGGTGGTGGTGGGTTCGCCCTCGGCGTCGTAGGTGTCGGTAGCGAAGCCGAAGCGGATGGTGCCTTCGTAGGTTTTTTCCGAGGCCGTATAGAACTGGGCCAGCCGGGTGAGGCTGCCAACGACTAGGGGGAGAACGCCGGTGGCCAGGGGATCGAGGGTACCGAGATGGCCGATGGAACGTTCGCGGAGAATGCGGCGGGCGCGGTTGACCACGTCGTGGGAGGTGAGTCCGGCGGGCTTGTCGATGATGAGGACGGCGTTCATGAGGGATCGGGGAATTGTGTAATTTGGTAATTTAGTAATTGAGTAATTGAAAACCGAGGCGGTGGTGTCTTTCGGATTTTGAGTTTCAATTACACAATTACCAAATGTTCCTAGCTCACCCAGTCTCTCATGTTTCCTATTAAAGACGATCAGCCGCGATACAGCACGCCGTATGTGAATGGGTTCTTGATTGTGCTGAATATCGTTGTTTACCTGTTGCAATTTCTGCAAGCGGCGGCAGATCCGCGAGGGGCTGACTTGTTGGCTCGGCAGTTTGGCGAGGTGCCGGCGCATTTGGCGGCGTTTCTGGCGGGATCGCACAGGTATTCGCTGGAGCAAGTCGTGCTTCCCTTCTTCACATCGATGTTTCTGCATGCGGACTGGCTGCACGTGCTGGGCAACATGTGGTTTCTGTTTATTTTCGGGGACAACGTTGAGGATTACCTGGGGCATTTCAAGTATCTGATGTTTTATTTGCTCTCGGGATTATTTGCCATGGCCACGCAGGTGGCGATTTATCCGCACTCGAATATCCCTACGGTGGGTGCGAGTGGGGCGATTGCGGGAGTGCTGGGAGCTTATTTTCTTTTGTATCCGCGGTCGCGGGTGCTGACTTGGTTCTTTGTGTTTGTTCTGTGGGTGCCGGCGTGGATCATTTTGGGGTACTGGTTTGCGCTGCAGTTTCTCAGCGGGACGGCGGCTCTTTCTGCGCCGCGAGCGGCGGGTGGGGATATGGGCGGCGTGGCGTTTTGGGCGCATGTGGGGGGATTTGTGGCAGGGTTGGTGATGGTGAAGATGTTTGGGGAGCGGAGGAGACGGAGTCCTTACGCGTATCGGTAGAGACTGGTGGAAATCCCGCTTCTCGCGCAAAGGGCGCGCGAGAAATGGGGCACCCTGTTCGAGTCGTCCTTACAAATTAAAATCCCTCCCTTCGACTGCGCTCAGGGCAGGCTCTCTTTCGCACGGAACGCGAAAGAGTGGGGAAAATCCGTGGGCACATTCAATCTAACAGTAGAGATCCTTCGACTGCGGTTGAGCTTCGCCTTTGGCGAAGCTCAATCCTCGCTCAGGATGACAAGTCACTTTTTGGGGCGGGATTCGGGCGGGACCAGGCCGGCCAGGCGGTAGTAGCCGACTAGCTGGCCGTAGTGTTCGCCGCTGTGTTCTATGAAGCCGTAGGCCAAGTCGCTGATTCGGTCGTATTGGTGGGCGAAGGGGTCGACGACCTGATCGGACATTCCTCGGTCGCCTTTGGCCTGGATGGCGGCCGCGCCGTCGGCGAAGGATTTCTTGACGAAGGCAACGATGGCGGCTTTGTCTTTGTACTGATCGCGCTTCATCATGGCCTCGGGGTCGGACTTCTGCCCGGTTACCGGATTGATAAAGAAATAGTTGGCGCCGGCGGCATGCGTGAGTTGTTCGGCGAAGCTGCGCTGGGCGGGGGTGGGTTTGAAATCGTATTTGTCTTCGGGGAAGTCTTCGGCCATGGCGATGAGTTTGCGGCCGATGTCGTTCCAGGAGTCGAGCAGGACCTTGGATGAACTGTCGGCGGGCTTGACGGGGGCGTCTTGTTTCATGGCGTCCTGGGCGTTAGCGGGGAGAGCGAAGGCCGCGAGCAGAAGGGCGGCGGCTAGCATGGGAGCCTTCATCGTCGACATGGTCATTGAGCGTTCCTCCACGAATGGTATGGTGCTGGCGATTTTAGTTGGACTTGTGGAGGGAGGAAAAGTGAGCGGGGGTCAAGGCGTCAACCACCAAGGACACTAAGGTTCACGAAGGAAATCCGGCTATAGCGTGCCGGCGGTGGGGAGGATTTCCAGGGATTCCACGGTCGCGTTGGCGGGGAGCAGGATGGCTTGGACTACGGCTTCGGCTACGGTCGCGGGAGACATCATCTTTTTGCGGGGGGCTTCGGGCCAGAGGGTGGTCCAGATGTCAGTGTCGGTGGCGCCGGGGAGCAGGGCGATAACGCGGATGCCGCGGGGGCGGAGTTCTTCGCGGAGGGTGTTGATGAGGCCGAGGGCTCCGTGTTTGGAGGCGTTGTAGGCGGCGGAGCCGGGGAATACGCGGGTGGCGGCGATGGAGAGATTGTTCACGATGGTGCTGCCGCGCTTCATGATGGTGAGCGCGGCTTGCGTGACTAGAAATGTGCCGGTCAGGTTGGTTTCTAAGACGTCTTTCCAGACGGGGAGTGGGAGTTTTTCGACTGGAAGATTCGCGTGGGCGATGCCGGCGTTGTTGATGAGGATGTCGAGGCGTTTGAAATGTTGGCGGGCGGTGCGGAAGAGGGCGTCGACGGAGTGCGGGTCGCGGACGTCGCAGGGGTGGGCCAGGAGTTTTATTTTTGGGGACGCGAGTTCCCTGCTGACTTTTGTGAGCGACTTTTCGTCTCGGGCGGTGAGGATCAGGTTGCAGGATTCGGCGGCTAGGGCGCGGGCGATGGCGAGTCCGATGCCGCGGGTGGCGCCGGTGATCAGCGCAACTTGACCGCGGAGGCGGGCGGATTTCTTTGAAGCTGATGCGGGCACGGGTGGTCGAGACATATTATCGCAGCGCTGGAAACGTCTTGACGAGTTAGGTCCAAATCGCACGTCAACATCGAAACTTCCCGGAGCTTCTTTAGACGCCGTTGGGGCGCTGGCGGATCAGGGAGAGGAATTCGGAGCGGGTTTCTTCTTCCTGGCGGAAGCAGCCTAGCATGGATGACGTTACGGCTGCGGAGTGCTGCTTTTCTACGCCGCGCATCATCATGCAGAGATGGCGGGCTTCGATGACTACGCCCACGCCTTGGGGCTCGATTACTTTTTGGATGGTTTCGGCGATCTGGGTGGTGAGGCGCTCCTGAATTTGCAGGCGGCGGGAGAAGAGTTCGATCAGGCGCGGGATTTTGCTGAGGCCGACGACGCGCCCGTTGGGGATGTAGGCGACGTGGACTTTGCCGAAGAACGGGAGGAGGTGGTGCTCGCAGAGGCTGAACATTTCTACGTCTTTGACGATGACCATCTCGTCGTATTTTTCGTGAAAGAGCGCGCCTTTGAGCAGGGCTTCGGGATCTTGCTGGTAGCCTTTGGTGAGGAACTGCATCGCTTTGTGGACGCGCTCGGGCGTGGCGGTGAGGCCTTCGCGGTTGGGATCTTCGCCGAGGCGGACCAGCATTTCATGGACCAGGTCTTCGAAGGTGGCGCTGGTCAGGGTAGGAGATTCTTTTTTCGCGTCAATTGGGGCTGGTTTCATGCGGTCGTTTGATCCCTCAGCGGCTAAGGCCGCATTTAATTCTTACTCTGACGGCATGGCTGAAGCCATGCCCTGATACGAATCATAACCGGCTACTTCCTCGGCTCGGCGGCGCCGGAGTACTCGAAGGAATTCATCATAGTTTCTTCGAGTCTTACTCTTTCCAGATGCGCGTTTTGGAAGCCACGCTGCAAAATTTCGTAGATCTCGACTGAAAGATTTTCCGTGGTGGGCACTTGTTGGGCGAAATCTTGCAGGGTATTCAAATTCTGCAAATCGTAGCGGGAGAGCACTTCGCTTTCGACGAAGCCGTCGAGATCGACCAGATTGCAGACCATGCCGGTGGCGGGGTCGACTGGGCCGCTGACCGTGACTTCGAGAGTGTAATTGTGGCCGTGGCCGTGGGGGTTGTTGCATTTGCCGTAGGTGGAGAGATTTTCGGCGGCAGACATATCGGCGCTGTGCAGGCGGTGCGAGGCCGAGAAGCGGTAGCGGCGGGTGAGGTGGGCTTTCATGCGGGCCGCGAGACCAACCCCGGGGCTAAAGCCCAATTCAATCGAACATGACTGACGCGGCCCTGAAGGGCCGCTCTTCCACGGCACCGCACTCTTCCGCGGCACTGCTCTGTTCCGCGGCACTGCTCTCTTCTGCGGCACTGCTCTCTTCTGCGGCACTGCTCTCTTCCACGGCACTGCACGTGGTTCCTCACGATTCTTCTCCGTAGAAATCTACGAAGAGGTCGGGGGTTTCGTAGACTCGCACGCGGTGCAGGCGGGCTTGCTGGAGTTTCGATTCCAGGCGCTGCCAGACGGCGATGGCTAGATTTTCAGTGGTCGGAATCTGGGTGAAGAATTCGGGGACTTCTTTGTTCAGGAAGCGGTGGTCCATGGCGTCGAGGACTTCACGGTGCATGATCTCTTTGAGTTGTTTGAGATCGACGACGAAGCCGGAGCGGGGATCGACTTCTCCTTTAACGGTGACTTCGAGAGTGTAGTTGTGCCCGTGGCCGTTGGGGTTGTTGCACTTGCCGAAGACGCGGCGGTTCTCTTCCGGCGTGAACGCGGGATTGTGGTAATAGTGCGAGGCGGAGAATTCGACTTTGCGGGTTAGGTAGACCATGTTGTTAGTGCTAGTGGCCGGGAATTCAAGAACAACGGCACACGAACAGCGAGACGCGGTTGTTGGTGACTGGTAATTAGTGATCAGTGGCCAGTGGTCAGTGATCAGTGAGTCAGGAGCATACATCACGTGATACAAATCGTTTTTTCTAGCGGTTCGGCGCCAGTTCCGCTGGTGGCTCCAGTGCGTACGATTTAATGGGCTGCCATTTCGGAGAGTTGGTAGTTTCTTCCTCCGGGCAAAAAGTCTTATTGGGCTCAAACACGATGATCTTGTAAAGATAGCGTCTGTGTTCGGCGGGATAGTAGGCGAAGGCGAACGCGATGCCATTCTTCTTGTCGATCCAGAAAACCAGCGGGCGGTCGCCCAGGGCCGGGCTGGGTTGAGTCAAGAGCGTGAAGGCCCGCATGTCTTTGTATGCGTTCGCGACTTTGTCGCCGTGATCGAAGGTAGTGATGCCTTCGGCAGTGTGAAAGCGCGTGGTGGCGGACTCGATCTGGAAGATTTTTCCTTTTTTGAGGCGAATGAAGAGGTCACCGTGACCGGTGCGGTTTTCCGCGTCCACCCAGTCGAGGGTGGTGCCGCAACTGTTCTGCCACTCCTGGTCTTCGTCTTTTTTGGGGAACAGTTCGAGCGCGCGTTCGCGGGTGTCGCCTAGCTTGAGCGGTCCGATGCTCAGGCCGGGTTCAATCATTACCTGGCTGGAGACAGCGCTTGGCTCGGGCTCCTGGGCGGTGATTGGGCCGGATAATGCGAGCAAGAGAACGGTCGGCAGAATGAGGGTCACAAGTTTCATGAGAGTCGTCCTGCGGGAGTGGGCGCGTGGCCGGGGATTTCGTTCAGCGGGCTTTCTTTTGGACCGTAGTTTCGGCCTTTCCAGGTGACGTTTCCGTTGGCGTGCGCCCGCTTTGAGCGTAGCAGGAGATAGGCGAACATGGGCATACCGAAGAGTGCGCCGAGAAATTCCATGGTCACCTCGAAGTTTGCACGACGCATACGTCCCGCATTGCGTGCAAATACCAGCGCTCCAGGCGCAAACCACCAGACGCGATGAACGATTGCGGGGACAAACAAGGGCAAGAGCAGATTTGCGAATGGAAACGCCCACCAAAGAAACGTTTGCGTGGCGAGCCAGCCGGGCTTCGGAAACAGCAGGACCAAATTCTTCGTCCAGCCGTCGCGGAGCTGGCGATAGTTGCGGTACATGCGGGTACGCACTGCGTCGGCGGCGTAACGGAAGCAAATCTTCCGGCCAGAAGTTTTCACGGCGCGGGCGAGGGCGACGTCTTCGAGAATGTCGCCGGCGATCGCGCCGTGGCCACCGACAGCGTCGTAGGTCTCGCGGCGGATCAGGATGTATTGGCCGTTGGCGGCGGCGATGGGCGAAGCGGGATCGCTCACTTTCGACGGAGAATATTGCCGCGCCAGTTCGGCGAAGACGACGGGAAGGGTCGCCATCTCCCAGAAGGTGACGGCGATCTGCTCGGGGGAATAAGAGAGCAATTCGGCGCCGTTGTCCCGGGCTTCTTTTAATGCGCGAACCAGCGATCCGGGCAGGTGGACGGTGTCGGCGTCGGTGAACAGGAGCCATTGGCCTCGGGCTTCGGCTGCGCCGGTGGTGACGGCGTTGTTCTTGCCGGTCCATCCGTCGGACAGCGGGGCGGCTGCGATCACTCGCACTCCGGGGAATGACATGGCAATTTCGCGCGTGCGGTCGGTAGAGTGGTCGTCGACCACGATAATTTCGGATGCTACGCCGGACTGCGAGGCGAGTGATTGGAGACAATCGGCGAGACAGGCTTCTTCGTTGCGCGCGGGGACGATGACTGAGACTTGCGGGTGCTCGGCGGGTGTTGCCATTGCTGTCATTCGTCGAATCGATGTGTTGTTTTAACGTTCGTTAATTGCTCGCGATGTAACGGTTCGGCTTGAATCCGCGCCC
The DNA here is from genome assembly GCA_963758005.1 of uncultured Acidobacteriota bacterium. Taxonomy (GTDB): domain Bacteria; phylum Acidobacteriota; class Terriglobia; order Terriglobales; family Acidobacteriaceae; genus Sulfotelmatobacter. Next base: position 270,855 of record CAVWTR010000007.1, on the reverse strand, counting down.
TTTCAAATCTGACTCTATTTATTATAGCCGGGTGCAACCTGCGGCCCAGTTCCCTGCTGCTTTGCTTGCCTGTGCGCGGTTCGCCTGTGCGCAATTCATTGAGCGGAAAAAGGCAGTCCCATTTGTGCGCGTAATTCCTGCCACTGCTGAATGACTTGGGAGCTGTGTGAGAGGTCGGCGGCGCGGTGGAGCGATTCTTCGGCTTTCGGCAGGTTGTTGAGTTGGACATAGCAGTCTCCGAGCCCAGCCCAGGCGTACCAGTCTTGAGGATATTCCTGAGTCACCTGCTCGAAGACCGGCAAAGCTTCAGAGCATCGGCCTTGTTCGTCCAGTTGCAGAGCGGCTTGTAGATGCACATTTGCCAGATCTTGAGCGACTGGAGCGTTGTGCGGGGCAAGTTGGTGAGCGACGGTAAAGACGGTCGAATCGTCTTTCCATTGATTCTCCTGCGCGAACGTCAACAGTGCCGATCCGATTGCCAGCGCGCAGGCGAAAGCCAGCAAAGCGAATCGCTGCTTCTGCAACAGCCGGACTACTGTGGCCACGAGCAGCATCAGGCCGGCCAAGGGCAGGTAGGTGTAGCGGCCGTGCAGAAAATCTCCTGGGTTCAGAGCGTTTAAGTTGAGCGCGAGCAGAAGTGGCAGGAAAAAAAGAGTGGTTCCTAGGATCAGTGCGGATTCGACGCCCGCGGCGTCCCGATGGTCGAGTTCCGGTTGCGATTTCCTCCATGCCCAAAACACTCCGGCGGCCACGATAGCTACGGCGAGCGCCAGTGCCAACAACGGCAAGAGGAAGGCGCGCACCGAGAACGTCTCTACCAAAATGGGGTCGGTAAACGAATAGGACTCTACGGGCCATAGGAGTGCCTTTCCGTAAAAACAAAGTATGGCTGGCCAGGAGAGCAGGAGGGTGGACCAGGGTAAATGCTGTGTGACTGCGCCAAGTTTCCCGTTCAGGGCGTTCATTCGCATAAGGAGATACAGTGCGGTGACGCAGACAAAAGGGAGGATGCGGCGAAGCGTTTGTGAGAGGCGAGGGCCAAGGTTCGTATGGCCGGATTTGAGTTCAGTTTGTCGTCGATCAATCTGATCGTGCCCCAGGCGCAGATCGAGCGCGAAGATCACGCATGGAAATACGATTGCTGTTTCCTTCGCCAGGAGAGCTGCAAAGTAGGCGGCGGTGGAGGCGGCCAGCCATAGCGGCGACGGATGGGACGCGGATTTTTCCAGCGATCCTTTTCGATTGTCCTGCGTTCGCTTGTCCTGGGTTCGGTATCCCTGTGCCGCTCGCGACGGGTTGTCGAAGTAATGGAGGTAGAGCAGCAGGGCGGCCAAGAGTGCGGCCGACATGAGCGGATCGGGAACGGAAACGCTACTTACCGATTCGGTGTGCGCCGGGTGCAGCGCGAAGAGAGTTGCCGCCGTTAGTGCGGCGAGCGAGTCGCGCAGCAGTTTCCACGATAGCAGGCCGAGTAGCACGGCTACCGACAGATGTTTCAGAATGCTGAGCAAGTGCCATCCCCAGGGAGACAGGCCGCTGAGGATGAAATTCAGCCTCATCCAAAGGACGAACAACGGCCGGTAGAAGCTGGGAGGGCCGCCTGGAAACTGAGCCCAAACGTAATTCGCAAAATATTCCCAGACGTGGCCGGACTCCTGAATCCGCGGATCGGCGGTAAAGCGGTGATCGTCGAGGATGAATTGGAACGACAAAGAACGGGCATAGACAGCGAAGACGAAAGTTGCTAGAGCGATCAACAGCAGAAATAAGACTCGGGGAGAAACGCGCAGTGGAGGCCGGGCAGACGGGGCATTGTTACGAGGATCAGCGGAACGAGGATCATCGAAACTGGAAACAGCGGAACGAGGTCGTTCCCTGCGGACAGGACGGGAAACATTCATAGGGAGAATTCAGAGCTTAGTTTCTCACAATCGGCAGTTCGCTTTTACAGCTTGGCGTGGCGGAGGCGGAGGGCGTTGGTGATTACGCTCACGCTGCTGAAACTCATGGCGGCGGCGGCGAAGATGGGGCTGAGCAGAATTCCGAAGAAGGGATAGAGAATGCCGGCGGCGATGGGGACTCCGATGGCGTTGTAGATGAAGGCGAAGAAAAGATTCTCGCGGATGTTGCGCATGGTGGCTTGGCTGAGTTTGCGGGCGCGGAGGATTCCGGTGAGATCGCCTTTGACCAGAATAATGCCGCCGCTTTCCATGGCGACGTCGGTGCCGGTGCCCATGGCGATGCCGACGTTAGCTTGCGCGAGGGCGGGGGCGTCGTTGATGCCGTCGCCGGCCATGGCGACGACTCTTCCCTGCTGCTGCAGTTTGCGGATGACTTCTAACTTTCCCTCAGGAAGAACTTCGGCTTCGAACTCGGTGATGTTCGCGCTGTGCGCTACGGCTTCGGCGGTTGCCTGGTTGTCACCGGTCAGCATGACGATGCGGAGGCCCTGCGCCTTGAGATCGTTGATAGTTTGTGGCAGGCGCGGTTTCAAGGGGTCGCCGGTGCGAAGCCAGCCCGCGAACTTGCGGTCGATCCCGACATAAATCACGCTTCCTCCTGTTGGCGTCCAGTTTTCCGGAGGCGCGGGGACGGAAATATTTTCGTCGCGAATAAATTGCTCGTTGCCGGCCGCGAGGTACTTGCCCTCAACCAATCCACTAACGCCTTTGCCGGGATACGAACGAAATTCCTGCACTTCGGCAAGCTTTATGCCGCGTTGCTCGGCGCCGGCAAGAATCGAGGCGGCCAGGGGATGCTCGCTGGCGCGTTCGATACTAGCGGTGAGGCGGAGGAGTTCGTCGGCGGAAAGGTCGCCGCGGGGAGTGACGTTGGTGAGTCTTGGCTTGCCTTCGGTGAGCGTGCCGGTTTTGTCGACGACCAGGGTGTCGACTTTTTCGAGCGTCTCGAGGGCCTCGGCGTTCTTGATTAAGACTCCGGCGTGGGCGCCGCGGCCGGTGCCGACCATGATGGCCATGGGAGTGGCGAGTCCGAGAGCGCAAGGGCAGGCGATGATGAGGACTGCGACTGCGTTGACCAGCGCATGGGCTAGGTGCGGCTGCGGGCCGAATGCGAGCCATGCGGCGAATGTTATGACGGCGATGGCAACTACGGCTGGCACGAAGTACGCGGCGACGCGGTCGGCAAGTTTCTGAATGGGGGCGCGGCTGCGCTGGGCTTGGCTGACCATTTGGACGATCCGCGCGAGTAAAGTCTCCGAGCCGACGCGCTCGGCGCGCATGATGAAGGATCCGGTTGAGTTGATGGTTGCGCCGATGACTTTGCTGTCGGGAGATTTTTCGACGGGGACGGATTCGCCGGTGATCATGGATTCGTCTACCGAGCTGCGGCCTTCGAGGACGACGCCGTCGACAGGGATTTTTTCGCCGGGACGGACGCGCAGGCGGTCACCGGGCTTTACTTGCTCGAGGGGCACATCTTTTTCTGTGACCTCGCCACCTTTTTTTATGTCCCCGCCACTTTTTTTTGTGACCCCGGGGCCGTCAACAAGCAGGCGCGCGGTTTTCGGGCTGAGGTCGAGGAGTGCGCGGATGGCGGCGCTGGTGCGGCTGCGGGCGCGGAGTTCCATGACCTGGCCGAGCAGGACGAGGGTGGTGATAGCGGCGGCAGATTCGAAGTAGACTTCGGGATATCCGCCGCCCATGCCCGTCATGCCACGCATAGAGTCGGGAAAAATTCCGGGGGCGATGGTCGCGACCAGGCTGTACACGTAGGCTACGCCGGTGCCGAGGCCGATCAGGGTGAACATGTTCGGACTGCGGTTGACTAGGGACGTCCAGAAACGCTGGAAGAACGGCAAGCCGCACCACAAAACCACTGGAGTTGACAGTGCGAACTCAAGCCATGGAAGGCTCGTAGCGTTGATCCGCAAAACGAGCATGAGGTCCACAGCCGCGCCCGGCCAGAGCATGCTTCCCATGGCGATCGCGAGCAAGGGAGTGGTGAGGGCGACGCCGACCCAGAAGCGGCGGGTCATGTCGCGCAGTTCTGGATTTTCTTCGACGGCCGAGGTCACCGTGCGCAGCTCGAGGTTCATGCCGCAGATGGGGCACGCGCCAGGGCCGTCGCGAACAATTTGGGGGTGCATGGGGCAGGTGTATTGGGTGTGCGTGGCGGCTACGGGAACGTCGGCTTCGAGGGCCATGCCGCAGGATGGACAGGCTCCGGGCTTCGGCGCGCGGACTTCGGGACACATGGGGCAGACGTAGGTGGGGGCGGTTGTGGATGGCGCTGTCTTTATTGCTAACTGCGGTGCTAACTGCGGTGCTGATTGCGATGTGGGCTGCAGCGCTGTTCCCTGCGCGGAAGTTGGCATCGGCGCGGATGACTTTCCGAGCGTGATTAGGCCGGCGGGTTTGTTGAGATATCCCGATGGGTTGGCTTTGAATTTGTCGGCACAACCGGCGCAGCAGAAGTAGTATTTCTTTCCGCCGTGCTTGTAGACATGCTTCGCCGTGGCGGGATTTACGTTCATCCCGCAGACGGGGTCACGGGCGAGGGCTGGGGCGTTTGGCATGGAGATCGAGTCTGTGTCTTTGGTCGTCGTTTTTGGTCGTCGTTTTTGATCGTCGTTTTTGATCGTCGTTTTTGATCGTCGTCTTTGGTTGTCGATGATCTATATTGGATTCATCCGGCGGCGTGGGCCGGGGCTTCCAATTCATCATACTCAAGGGCGGGAATGCAATGACTTATCTGGATGTGGCTTTCAATTATGGTGCGATTCCGGGCGAGAACGAGCTGCGGGCGATTGACTCGATGCGCGAGGTATACGGCATCCGGCGGGTGCAGTTCAACGCGAAGGAACACACGGTGCGGGTGGAATTCGATGCTTCGCGGATGAAGCAGGATGCGGTGGCGAAGCTGCTGCGGCAGGCGGGGATTGATGTGCGGGAGCCGGTGGTGCTGGCGTAAGGGCTGCTCAGGGCAGCTGCGGGACGCGCGGACGTTCCCGTCTGTTGCATCAACGACGGCGTCAACGCTCGGCCGACGTAGGGTTCCTCGCCCGGCTGTCGCCGCGCTCAGAATGACAGACAGAAAATAGTTGCCGAAATAGTTGCCGAAATAATTCTGGAATTGAGCCGCTGCGGATCTCGCCGCGGACCAAAAGGACGGGGGAGGGCTGCTGGGCGCGTCTTAAGGAAATGCAAGGGGTGCTCACAGAAAACCTCTGGCCGAAGTTATTCTCTGAAGCACCCCGTTGCGCGCCACTTCGTCTGGTCTGTAATAGTGCAAACGACATGCCATCTGTAAACCGTTCAGAATCAGTGGCGATCGGGTATTCGCCCCGGTAGGAATTGCGCGGCGCAGGGAAAGAATTACGCCGGGGCTGCCGGAGCCGACAGTTGAGGATGTTAATCCCCCAAAATTAATCCGTCAGGCTGGGCTGGTTCATCGTTCGGCGGCTGGGCGCTCAAAGGAAAGGAGAGAATTTCAATCTCAGGCGTGGAATCTTGTTGGGGATCATCGCGAAAGTTGCCGCGTCGTCCCTCAAACGTTACAATGTTACTCGGCTGCCCTTAATCTCACGCATAGTTCGCGTAGTCGGGCGAACGTTAGTCCGTTCCATCTCGTTGTTTTTGTTGGAGTTGAAAACATGCGCCCTTAGCTCAGTTGGATAGAGCGACTGGCTACGAACCAGTAGGTCGGGAGTTCGAATCTCTCAGGGCGCACCATTTTTTCAATCCTTTTAATCTTCGTAATCTTCTATGGTCTCGCCCTGGGGCGAGAATGCGGGCTAGGCCTCGGGCGGAAGATGCTTGCGATTTCGGCTGCGGTAGCTGCACGTCGCTGCGCACAAGTCTCGCACCCCTCAAGCAGCGGGAGGTTTTTCATTACTCCGTCATTTTGAATCAGCTGGCACGGCGTTATTTTGCGGTCTCCTAGGCTCGGATTCGTGGTAACCTGCCCGCACCTCCCCTTAAGCGCGCTCTAGCGTGGCCGGTGTTCCCTAAGAAATTTGCGCGACTAACTTTTTGAGAGTGTCTTTACTGGGCTGGCTTTGCCAAGGCTATGAGGAAAGTCATGCTGTGAGGAGTCATGGGGATGAAATTTCCAGAAGGACATCGGAAGGATCTATTGCTGCTCGGCGGTTTGGCAGCGATCTGGCTGGGGGGGCTTCGCACTGAGGCGCAGATCACGAGTTTTCAGCATGTGGTGGTGATCGTGCAGGAAAATCGCACTCCTGACAATCTCTTTTATGGACTGTGCAAGGCGCCTTACGGCAGCAGCAAGTCGTGCAGCACCACGCCTACGGGATCGCAATACGACATTCAGACCAGCAACTGGTTGGATAAGACGTCATCGATCGGCGTGACGCAGCCGTCGCCGGTTGCGCTGGCTTACGGCTACGACCCCGACCATACGCACGCTGCGTTCCTCGCGACCTGCGATCTGAATGCGGCGGGAGCCTGCAAGATGGATGGAGCTGCGCTGGGGGGCTGCACCGGGACCTGCCCCCACGACGCTCAACTCGCGTACGTGTCCAATGCAAAGGGGATTCTCAACCCCTATTTAGACTTGGCTACGGAATATGGGTGGTCGAACTATATGTTTCAGACCAACCAGGGGCCAAGTTTTCCGGCGCACCAGTTTCTGTTCGGGGGAACGTCTGCGCCCAGCGCGAGCGACGATGCGCTCGGAACGTTTGCCTCGGAGAATGTATTTCCGGAAGTGGCCGCGACCGTAGCGGGGTGCATTGCGGCGGCGACTACGACGGTGGAGTTGATCACCCCGGCGGGCGAGAAGCAGAAAATCTATCCTTGCTTCGAGCATGAAACTCTGTCGGACCTGCTCGCCGCGGCGGGAATTAGTTGGAAGTACTACACGCCCGGTGCGAGTTCGATCTGGACTGCGCCGAACGCGATCAATCACATTTGCGAGCCCAGCAAACCGACGGGGGGAGTGTGCGAGGGCTCGGAATGGACCAGCGATGTGGTGCTCAATCCCAAGCAGGTGCTGACCGACATTTCTGGTTGCAACTTGCCGGGTGTGAGCTGGGTAATTCCGGGTGGGGCGAACTCCGATCATCCCAAGACTAACGACGGGGGTGGGCCGGCGTGGGTGGCGTCGATCGTGAATGCGATTGGCAACAACCGCAAATGCCCGGATGGGGAGATGTATTGGGATAATACGGCGATCCTGATCACGTGGGACGATTGGGGAGGCTGGTACGATCACGAAGCGCCTACGTTTCTGGCGCAGCCGCAGGGCGATTACCAGTATGGGTTTCGCGTGCCGTTTATTGCGGTCTCGGCTTATACCGGCGCGGGTTATGTGAGTAATGTTCGGGAAGACTTCGGGAGTGTTCTGCGCTTTATCGAGCAGAATTTCGGGATCGCAGAGGGCGCGCTCGATTTTGCGGATGCGCGATCGACCACCGACCTGAGCGAGTTTTTCAATCTGACGCAGGTGCCCCGGGTATTTGCGACGATTCCGGCGGAGAAGGACGCGAATTTTTTCTTGAATGACCCGCGGCCGATGACCGATCCGGACGATTATTGAGGGAGTGATGAGATCGGGATGACGATCAATGCCGAGCCGCTGGCTTACTTTCGTGATACGTGCCGGTGGGCGCGGACGTTATTTCTACTAAGTTTCTGCTAATCTCCTGTCAGCCCTGTTGTTATCTGTCAAATCGCTACCGGACTGCTCTCCGGGAGATCGAGCGCACGCGCCATGTCGAAAGAGACTCTGCAGCAAGATGTTTCTGTGTTGTCGTCCGCCAAGAGCGGACTCGTGTACCTGACGGCGAACGACTGGGCCCTGATCGCGGATAAGTCGGTGCGCCGGCAGTTCAAAGCAGGCGAGACGATCGTGCAACAGGGCAAGCGAACGCATGGTGTGTACCTGCTGGTGAAGGGCTCGGCCTCGGTGCAGATTCCGTTGAAGGGGATGCTGGGCATCGGGCCGGGCGAGGCTTGCGGCGAAATCTCGCTTCTGGACGAGTTGCCGGCGACGGCGAATGTGGTCGCCAAGGAAGAGGTCTGGGCCTACTACCTCGATCGGCAGACCCTGAACTCGATGTTTGAACTGTTTCCGCATCTGGGCTCCCGCTTCTACCAATCGCTGGCGGCGATACTTTCGCGGCGGCTGCGCGAACTGATTGGTCCGGCGGTCCCGGCGCCGAAGGCAGTGTCCGCGGCGGAAGAGCCTTTCAAGACCGAGTCCCCTAAGAAGGTCTAGCTCGGGTTCGCGGCGGTGGTGGCCCAGTTGTCCTTGGTCATCCCGAACCACGGCGCAGTTCAGCAGCGGGAACGATCTCCCCGGCAGCGATTTTAAGGGAGATCCCTCTCTCCGCCTGAAAAGCGGCTCCGCTCGGGATGACGCCGCGCTTGAAAGTTCAAACGGATCGGCCACTAAAGTTTAGTCCGAGAGTTTCCCAAGAAAGATTCCTCCGCAGCTGGTTTCCGGGAGAGAGTGTGCTAGCCTACAAGTCCGGCGCGACGCGCGGAATGCGCGGCCGCCGAACTCGCCCTGCGAAATTCTTTTTGGTTGATCTGCTTTGGTTGATCCCGTCAATCTGCGACTGGCGCTGCTCTCGGCTGCGGTGCTGGGATTCCGGCATGGGCTGGACTACGACCACATCGCGGCCATTACCGACATCACCAGTGTGCAACTGAAAGCGCGTGAAGCCATGCGCTACGGTCTGCTCTACGTGGGGGGTCACGCTACCACGATCGCTTTGCTGGGCACGGCGGCGGTCGCGTTCCGTATCGCGCTGCCGCCGGCCAGCGATCGCTGGGCGGAACGGTTGGTGGGGCTGACACTGCTGGTGCTGGGGCTTTATGTGCTGGGCACCTTTTTTCGTCCGTCATCTTCACATTCAGGCCACAGCCATGCTCGTCCGCAGACGCGCATCACGCTGCTGGCGAATGGGGCGTTGTGGATCTACTGGCGGCTGAGCCTTATTTTTGGCGGAACCAGGGTGGAAGCTCCGCAGGTGTTCAAGGACGGATACGGCACGAGTTCGACTTTTCTGGTGGGAGTGATCCATGGACTGGGAGCGGAAACGCCGACCCAGATTCTGCTTTTTCTAATGGCGGCCAATCTGGGCGGAACGGGCGCGGGATTATTGGGGCTGCTGATGTTCATTGTCGGTCTCGTGGTGATGAATACTTTGATGTGCGGATTGGCCGCGGGACTGTTCTCGACGGATAAGATTCTGGCGTGGTTGTCGGCGGGAGGCTCGCGGAATCCGTTTTCGCGGACTTTAAGTACTGTCCTCACTGCGGTCAGTACGCACGCTTTGCGCGGCCTTACGCTGCTCACGTCGGCTTACAGCATTGTGGTGGGAGTGATTTTTCTGTTGGGCTCGGCTGGCAAGTTGCCGTCGCTGACTGGATAACGGATTGGCTGGCGCTTGGAGGATCGATTGAGCGGACAGAAATTCGTACGCTACGACACTAAGCGAGGTCTAAGTTTGCACCACTTTGCACTGCAAACTTCGGGAAGAAGAGTTAACGATCGAGGAACTCTTTTGTTTACAGTCTCTTACTTGATTTTGTGATCTGGCACTACGGGTGCATTGATAGGGTGCGCAGGATTGTGTAGTAGTATGCCTGCTGGATTCCGAGCCATTTTCTACCTGAGGATCTTCCCAATGAGGCGTTTGCTCTGTGTGGTTCTGCTGGCCCTGGCGTTGCCGATGTCGGCGTTTGGCGTTAAGTCAGTATTTTTCGGCAACACTGGCGGGACTATTGCGGGCACCAGCGCGGGATTGACCATGACTGGCTCGACCCTCGTTGTGGTCAATGGTTTGAATGCTTTGAACGGTTTGGGGTCAGTGACTGGAAATCTGGGCAGCGTATCCTTGGCGACCGGGGCGTTGGTATCCGGGAGTCTGGAGACAGGCGGCGTGTTCGCCGGCGGAAGTTTCACGGTCACTGGCAATGGCGAGCGTGGGATTCCGAACGGCACGATTTTTACGGGAACGTTTATCGGTCCAGCAAATTGGACAATGGTTACGCTCGCGAACGGGACCCACGCCTACACGGTCTCCGGCTTACTGACGGGCACGTGGTATACCGGGGCCCTGGGTCGCGGCGCGACCGTGCAGTTGACCGTTAATACAGGAACGAGCTTTTTCGAAGGCAGCGCGGCGCTCTCCAGGGGCAACGCCAGCATAACCGTTACGGAGCCCTGAGCCTTCTGTTTCTCGGTTTTGAGTTGAAAGCCCCGCCCACGGCGGGGCTTTTCTTGTTTGCGGCTTCATGAGAATGTTCGCAGGAAGCGTACAGAAAGCGCGGGAGCTGAGCCGTAGGCTGCGCCTGCTGCGTCCGCCCAGAGCTTTCATCCGTTACTCCGGTAATCTGACCCTGGGGATTACCGTTGACCCGTCTGGCATGGCCTACTTATCTTGCCAACAGGGGGTGGTATGAAAGACATTCATGAAGTCCTGCGGCAAAAGCAGGCCAAATACGCCCAACTTGGCAAACAGATCGAGATGCTCCAGCAGGCAGCGGAAAAGCTGCGCGAAGTAGCACCCTTGCTGGCTGAGAACGATGATGACGACAACGGAGTGTTGGCGGAAGTAGATGAGAGCTCCCTGCTCGAGGGAGACGCCATGTCGGCTAAAGCGGGCGCTGGTTCCGGCGGTTCGGCTCCTTCCAAGGCGCCACGACCTGCAGCTCCGCGCTGGCCGTAGACGAACTGGCCTAAACGAACCAGCATGTAGGACCTCGATTGCGCTATGACCCTTCACGCTCTATTGGTATCGACTGACGACGCCGCGGCTGAAGTTCTGGGCAGAGTGCTGCCTGACTTCGGCATCGCAATGGACCGCTCCAGCGAACACGAAACTGCGCTGGCGCGCATCCAGCAGCAGCGGTTTGACGCGCTCATTGTCGATTTCGATAATCCGGAAATCTCGGAAGACGTGATCCGGCAGGCGCAGAAGCTGGGCACGGGATCGTTAAGCATCGCCCTGGTGGCAGATACCACGAAGGTGCGCGAGATTCTGAGCGGCGGGGCGCACTTCGTGCTCTACAAGCCTCTTTCCGAGGAGGCGGCAAAGGCTGGACTGCGGGCCGCTGCGGCGCTGTTGAGCCGGGAGCGCCGGCGAGCGATCCGAGTTCCGGTGCAGGCGCCGGTGGAGATCACGCTACCCGACACGCGTAAAGTCGATGGCATCCTGCTGGATCTGTCTGAGACCGGCATGGATGTGTTGACGGCAGAACAGCAGATTCCGGGGGCCTTGCTGGCTTTCCATTTTCAGCTGCCGAATGACGCGCTTGAAATCCAGGCGCATGGGCAAGTGGCTTGGGCGAATCCGAATGGGCAAACCGGAGTTCACTTCATCGATCTGGCGGAAGACTCGTCGGCCGAGCTGAAGGCCTGGCTGAAAGCCGCGGTCACTACGAATGGCGCGGGCGCTGACGAGGCTGTGCCCAATTGCAAATTAACCGACCTCAGCCTGGGTGGATGCTACGTGCAAACCGATGCGCCGTTTCCTGAGCGCGCCCTGGTTGACCTGTGCCTAAAGGCGCAAGATCTTGAAGTTCATACCGAGGGCATGGTGCGAGTGGCACATCCCGGGCACGGCATGGGAGTGGAGTTCCCTTCCCGCACGCCGGAGCAGCGCCGCCAGGTGGAAGATTTGATCAAGTTTCTGCGCAGTTGTCCCGCGACCTTGCTCGAAATGAGTATTTCTCCGCGAGCCCTGGTGGCTGATCTCACCCAGTTCGAACCGGGAGAGACGAAAGTGGAGACCTTCAGCGAGGAAGCGAGCGACGAAATGGAAGATCAGTTGCTCGAACTGCTGCGGCGCGGGACGGCTTTGCAGCAGGACGAATTCCTGACCGAGCTGCGGCATCAGCGCAGTCCGGAAGAAGCCTCAGTCTAAGTTTCCATCCCTTCGTGTTCCGAATCCCGTCTTTAACTTCTCAGTGCGAGTTCGTGTCTTTTCACCGAATTGATTGTCTCTGTTCCAAAGAGCGGCCCTGACATGCGCCACGCCGACCCCAACCGAAAAAAGCCTCCCGCGGCAGATCATGCGCAGATAAACATGGGCAGATAATTCAGGAGGGATTTCAGGCGGGCGGTGCGGCAGTTTCAATTGCGCGGGGGCGGGAGGCTTTGTGCGGCGGTGGGCTTTGCGAAGAATCGAAGGACCTGGGCCCCGTCTTTGACACAGGTCCTTCGAATCTTCGTGGTCTATTCCACCCCAATGCGAGTAAGGTAGCCGAACGGCGTTGCAGGATGGTTGCAGCCGTGTTAAATCTGGGTTAAATCTGGCGCGGTCGGTTGGTTCGCGTGGATTAATTTCTTGCCGCGAGATACTGAGTCTGGAAGGGGCGACTCTGGGAAAGAGCAGCGGGGCGGGCCGTCAGTTGCGAGAACGAAGTGGGGATTTACTGTGGTCGCCGCTGGTGGCGATCGGAGTGGCGGCGTTTGCGGTGGAGATTCCTTTCTTCTTTTTCGGCACGCCATCGGGGCACGATGTGGAATTTCATCTGTACTCGTGGCTCGAAGTTCTGGCGCAATGGAAGCAAGGAATCGTTTATCCGCGATGGGCGGCGCTGGCGCACTTCGCCTGTGGCGAGCCGAGGTTTGTGTTTTATCCTCCGGCTTCCTGGACTTTGGGCGCGGGGCTGAGCGCGATTTTTCCCTGGACAATTGTTTCCAGCATTTATATCTGGATCGCTCTGGTGGCGGCCGGTGTGTCGATGTTTGTGCTGGCGCGGCGCTGGGTCGAACCAAGCTCGGTTGAACATCAGTGTCTCAGCCGGCGTGACGCGATCTTCGCCGCCGTACTCTATGCCGTCAATCCCTACCATCTGGTGATTGTTTATTGGCGCAGCGCATTCGCCGAGTTGCTGGCCAGCTGTTTGGTGCCGCTGCTGCTGCTGTTTGTGCTGAAGGCGGCGGACGCTTGTGAGGATGCCGATGAGAATTCAGGTCTGAATGCGACTCTTGGGCGGGCGATGGTGCCGCTCTCTCTGGTGCTGGCGGCTGCCTGGCTGACGAATGCTCCGGCGGCGGTGATGATCCACTATTCGCTGGCGTTGCTCATGGTGTGGTTCGCGTGGCGGCGGCGCTCGCCGCGACTCTTACTGGTGGGAGCGGGCGCAGCGGCGCTGGGGGCGTGCCTGGCAGCGTTTTATTTACTTCCGGCGATCTACGAGCAGCGCTGGGTCGATATTGCGCAGGCGGTTTCGGCGGGATCGCGTCCGGTGGACAGCTTTTTGTTTATTCATACGACCGATGCCGATCACGATGCCTTCAATCGAATCGTCTCGTGGGTTGCGGTTCTTGAGATGTTTGTAATTTTCACTGCGGCGTGGGCGGCGCGAAAATTTCGGCTGACGGAGCGCGAGCTCTGGAAAGTTTTGCTGGGGTGGGCGATCGCTTGCAGCGTGTTGATGTTTCCGGTGAGCGCGTTGCTGTGGAGGGTCTTGCCGAAGATGGCGTTCATGCAGTTTCCCTGGCGCTGGCTGCTGTGCCTGAGCATGATCTTCTCTTTATTGGTGACAGTGAGCTTCGCCGGTGTCGGACCGCGGCGCTGGTGGTGGCGAAGCGCCGTGTTGGCGATCTCGATTTTTTTGGTTGTGGCGGGCTGGCATCGGGTGCAGGCGCCGTGGTGGGACAATGCCGCAGACCTCCGCGAGATGCAGGACAACATGGTCACGGGCGCGGGTTACGAAGGGGTGGAGGAATACACGCCGCTCGGAGTCGATCCGGTGGCTATCGATGCTGCGTCGGGCGATGCTGCGTCGGGTGATTCTGTGGCGAGCGATCCTGGGTTGATTAATGATCTTGGGTTGATTGAGAAAGACGCGCGCAAAGTGACGGTGGACGGGCCGGCGCATGCGGCGATTCATGTGTATCGCTGGGATGCCGAGTCGCGGATGTTTACGGCGGAGATGTCTGCGCCGGACCAGTTAGCGCTGCGGCTGTTGCGTTATCCGACGTGGCGGGTGGAAGTGAACGGGCGGGTGGTGGAGACGAGCGCGCAAGCGAAGACTGGGCAGATGCTGTTTCCGGTGCAAGCGGGGATGAATCGGGTGGAGATTCAATTCGCGCGGACTTGGGATCGCGCGCTGGGGGGATGGATCTCGTTTGTGGCGATCGCGGGCGTCGGAATTTGGGGCTTGCGAATGCGCAGAAGCGCGGCCGGCAGGGGCTAGAACCCGAACGTCCGTGGCTCTTATCGGCACGAGTCAACTCGCGCCCTTCCCGGTGCGGTTCTCGAACAAGGCGTGTTTTCCAGATATCCTTTTAATTTCGACATTCACATGCGACGAATTTTGATTGCCACATCGAATCCGGGGAAGCTGCGGGACTTTGCCGGAGCGGCTGTGGGACACGCGATTGAAATTGGGAGCATTCCCGGCTTCGCTTCCCTGCCGGCCGTGGTCGAAGACGGCCCCACGTTTGAAGATAACGCGCGCAAGAAGGCGGAGGAATACAGCCGGCACGCGGCGGGAGAAATCGTAGTCGCCGACGATTCGGGGCTGGAAGTGGATGCGCTGAACGGGGCTCCGGGCGTGCATTCGGCGCGGTATGCAGCGGATCAGCCTCACTTGGCCAGTGAGAATACCGACGACGAGGCTAACAACGCGCGCGTGCTGCGGGAGTTGAGGAAGATTTCGGCGGAGAAGCGCACTGGCCGATTCGTGTGCGTGTTGGCTGCGGCGCGTGATGGCCAGATTCTCACGACTTTTCGCGGGACGGCTGAAGGAGTAATTCTTGATGCCGCGCGCGGGACGGGCGGGTTCGGATATGATCCGCTGTTTTATTTTCCCGAGATCCAGAAGACGTTTGCGGAACTCAGCGCGGAGGAGAAGGCGCGGTACAGTCATCGGGGAGCGGCGTTTCGGGAGTTTCTACAATGGTGCGATGGGCTCGCGTGAGCGAGTCGTGCAGGCGACAGCGGATTCCTCCCTTCGGTCGGAATGACAACGCCCTGGTGTGCGTTCCTTGACTTCACTTCTAGATGCGCCCGATAATAAAAAGTTATTTTGCCATCGCTGAACCAGTTAGATGAACTCATACTTATCAAGGAGCGTTTCGTGGCGTCTGCCAGTTCTAGTGCCCCTGTGGTAGCGCACGGGGTTGCTCCGTTACGCGCGGGGCAGGGATATTCCTTCTTATTGCGCCGGCTGCATTCGCTTTCCGGAATCGTCCCGGTGGGCGCATTTCTTTTCGAACACATTTTGATTTCGAATTCGACGGCGATTACCGGGCCGGACGCATATGCGCGCCAGGTCAGCTTTTTGGCGAATCTGCCGCTGGTGTTTTTTCTGGAGTTGTTCGGGATCTGGCTGCCGATTCTGTTTCACGCGCTCTATGGGTTTTATATCTGGTATCGCGGAGACGGAAATACGATCGCGTACCCGTGGAGCGGCAACTGGATGTACACGGCGCAGCGCTGGACGGGCGGAATCGCGTTTGTCTACATCCTGTGGCATACCTACACGATGCGGTTTACTGGCGTGGACCTGCATGACAATCCGATGGCGTCGTTTGGCAAGGTGCAGGCTGAGGTGATGCATCCCGCGCTGTTCTTGTTCTATGTGGTGGGACTGGTGGCGGCTTCTTGGCACTTTGCGTATGGCATCTGGCTGTTCTCGGCGAAGTGGGGGATTGTTTCGGGCGACAAGGCGCAGAAAAGATTGTTGCGCGTCTGCTTAGTATTTTTTGTAGTGCTCTGCGGGGCGGGGTTGGCGAGTTTGTATTCATTCCGTTCGCGGCCCGTGGCCGAGGATCAACCGAACATCACAATGATGCATTCCAGCAGCAGCGGAACCGAGCAGACGGCGAGCTCCGGAAGGCCGGTGCGATAGCATGGCGACTCCGAAAATTATTGTCGTGGGGGGCGGGCTCGCGGGACTGGCCGCGGTGATCAAGATCGCGGAGATGGGCGCGAACGTTGACCTGTTCTCGATTGTTCCGGTGAAGCGATCGCATTCGGTGTGCGCGCAGGGCGGGATCAACGCGGCGAAAAATCTGAAGGGCGAAGGCGATTCGACCTGGAAGCATTTTGACGACACGGTTTATGGCGGAGATTTTCTCGGAAACCAGCCTCCCATTAAAAATATGTGCGAGGCTGCGCCGGGGATTATCGATCTGCTTGACCGCATGGGCGTGCCGTTCAATCGCACTCCCGAGGGGCTGCTCGATTTCCGCCGCTTTGGCGGAACTTTGTACAACCGCACGGCGTTCGCGGGCGCGACTACGGGGCAGCAACTGCTTTACGCGCTGGATGAGCAAGTGCGGCGGTATGAGTCCGAAGGCAAGGTGAAGAAGTACGAGCACTGGGAATTTCTTTCGGCTGTGCTCGATGGAAACCGGGTATGCCGCGGCATTTGCGCCATGGATTTGCGGTCGATGGAAGTGCGAACCTTCCCAGCGGACGCGATCATTATTGCGACCGGCGGCAACGGCGCGATTTTTGGCAAGTCGACGAATTCGGTTGTCTGCACGGGGTCGGCGCAGTCCGCGCTTTATCAGCAGGGCGCTTATTACGCCAACGGAGAATTCATTCAGGTTCATCCCACCTGCATCCCGGGCGAAGACAAGCTGCGGCTGATGTCGGAGTCTGCGCGCGGCGAGGGCGGTCGAGTTTGGGTTCCGAAGGCGGCGGGTGACAAGCGCGATCCTAAATCCATTCCGGAGAATGAACGGTGGTATTTTCTCGAGGAGTGGTATCCGAAGTACGGCAATCTTGTTCCCCGCGACATTGCTACGCGGGCAATTTTTAAAGTTGTGTTCGAGTACAACCTGGGCATTGATGGCAAGCCGATGGTGTATCTCGACCTGACTCACATTGACCGCAAACTTCTGGATAAGAAGCTGGAAGGGATTCTCGAAATCTACGAGAAGTTTGTGGGTGACGATCCGCGCGACACGCCGATGAAGATTTTCCCTGGCATGCATTACACCATGGGCGGGCTGTGGGTCGACTTCAACCAGCAGACGAATATTCCCGGAGTGTTTGCGGCGGGCGAGTGTGAGTATCAGTATCACGGGGCGAACCGGTTGGGAGCGAATTCGCTGGTGTCGTGCATTTACGGCGGAGGGATTGCCGGGCCGAACGCGGTGAAATACGCGCGCGGGCTGCAGGCGCTGCCCGATGGCAACGGATGCTTTGACGCGGAGAAGAAACGGCAGGAAGAGAGTAATGCCCTGCTGATGAATAATCAGGGGACGGAGAATCCGGTCAAGCTGTGGCGGGAAATGGGCGAACTCATGACCAAGGATTGCACCGTGATCCGCTACAACAAGACGTTGCAGCAGACTGACGGTGCGCTGGTGGACATGCTGCAGCGCTTCCGTAAAGTGAACTTGAGCGACAAGACGCAGTGGGCGAACACGACGGTCGTGTTTGCGCGGCAGCTTTACAACATGCTGCAGTTGGCGCGGGTGATTGCGCAGGGCGCGGCGCTGCGGGATGAATCGCGCGGGGCGCACTACAAGCCGGACTTCCCCGAGCGCGATGACAAGAATTGGCTCAAGACGACGAAGGCGTATTTCGCGCCAGACGCGGATGAGCCGAAGTTTGAGTTTGAGGCGGTGGATACGTCGCTGATTGTGCCAAGACCGAGGAAGTATTGATGCCGCAAACGCTCCGTCGCCCAAGGTTCTTCTTTGTGGCAGCGTTTGTCGTCTTAGCCGCGGTCGACTTCTCGTATTTTCTGTACTCCTGGAGCCTCTCAAGCGCGCTCGCCGCACTCGTGTTTGTGTTCTTGGCAGTCGGCTGGAATTGGTGGTTCCGACGTTTAGCTGAAGAGGACAGAGTGACAACGCTCAACCTGGGCACACCAAGAAAATTGAATCATGACTAATAACAAATCCGTCATCATCAAGATCAAGCGGCAAGCCACTCCTACTTCCAACTCCTATTGGGAGGAGTTTTCAATTCCCCATCGGCCGAATATGAATGTGATTTCGGCGCTGATGGATATTGCTGCCGAACCGTCTACACGCGAGGGCAAGGCGACTACGCCGATCACTTACGACTCGAATTGTCTCGAGGAAGTGTGCGGATCGTGCGCCATGCTGATTAACGGGCGGGCGCGGATGGCTTGCTCGGCGCTGATTGACCATCTGGAGCAGCCGATCCGGTTGGAACCGTTTTCTAAGTTCCCTGTGGTGCGCGATCTGGCGGTTGATCGCAATGTGATCTTTGAGAATCTCAAGGCCGTGAAGGCGTGGGTTCCGATCGATGGGACTTACGATCTCGGACCAGGGCCGCGCATGTCGGCCGAGGAACAGGAAATCGCGTATCCCATTTCGCGATGCATTTCGTGTTGCTGTTGCATGGAAGCCTGCCCGCAGTTTAATGAAGACACCGGGTTCGTGGGCGCGGCTACCATCGCGCAGGTACGGCTGTTTAACACGCATCCTACGGGCAAGGCGCTGGAGCGCGATCGGCTGACGGCGCTGATGGGCGATGGTGGCATTCAGGAATGTGGTTATGCGCAGAATTGCGTCGAGGTTTGCCCCAAGGACATTCCACTGACCAAAGCCATCTCTGAAGTGGGCGGGCAGGTCATGAAGCAGGCGCTGGGTGACCTTTTGCGGCGCTGATTTTTGTCACTCTGTATTAAAAACGCCCAACCCGGGTTCTCTCATCCTCATCTAATTGCGCCAAGTCGTGCTTCGCTGCGCACATAGCGGGATATTGCGTGCGCCCTCGGAATGGCCCGTCAGGTGCGGCTAGTACGGATGAAAAGCGTTGTTTGCGGGGGGAGAGTAACCACCCGGAAGTGGCGTTTTGGGTACGCAAGTAACGTCCAGCGGCAGTCTTGGGTTGGACCACTTGACAGCATGGCTTAGAATAGCCGCTACTCAGACGGAAATTGTTGAGAGCGTAGAGGGTGGGCGGCAGGCAATGCCTGCCCCTTGGAAAACATTCTTGAGATTGAGACGCACAGCTAACTTTCAATTCGCGACTGTCTTGCTGCTGGCCCTGGTAGGTGGAGGGCTGACGGGCAGCGCGTTCGCGGTGCGGCGGGCGACCGTGCAGCGCACGCACCACCGGCACTTCCGGTGGCTGTTGTGGAATCCGATGTTTAAGCCGTCGCATGAATCGCTGCTGATTCAGAATGCTGAGATCAACCGGCTGGAGCTGCCGCGCATTCAGGATGAGACGGAACTCGAAGCTCTAAAGGCGGATGGTTCCCTGCTGGAAATTCGCTCGGGAGAAACGCTGCGTTTCGATCCGCGGCTTGACCCTACGCGACGCTATTGCCGGCCGTGGACGCTGGATTTTGTGAACGATATCAGCCAGGCTTATTACAACCGTTTTCATCAGCAGATTCAGGTGAACTCCGCGGTGCGAACGGTGAAGGTTCAGAAGAAACTGCGGCGGCATAATCGCAACGCGGCTCCGGCGGACGGCGATACGGCGTCTTCGCATCTGGCTGGGGTGACGGTCGACCTGCAACGCCGCGGCATGAGCAAGGATCAGATTCGCTGGATGGAGCACTACCTGTTCTATATGAAGGCCCTGGGGCTGGTGGAACCGGAAGAAGAGCGGCACCAGTGGGTCTACCATATTATGGTGAGCGGGCTCTACTCCGATTGGCGCGAGACGCAGAACATTATTCCCGTGGAACATCAGGACAATGAACGCCAGAACAGCGAACGTCAGGACAACGCACATCCAGATAGCGATAAAGCGGACAGCGACAAGCCGGAGGCGCAGATCGCGCTCGGCAGCGAGACCAAGTAAGTTTCTTCCTTCCCTCTTTCCTTGCAGTAATTCCGTTACGATTCTGTTGAAGCGACGGACGGGAGCGTCCAGCCTACACACGTCTTTATGATCGTTTTGATGGCGGGACTTCCTGGCAGCGGCAAGAGCACCCTCGCGCGCGAGTTAGCTGTGCGCACGTCAGGGCGGGTGGTGAGCAAGGACGAAATCCGGCACGCGATCTTTCGGCCTGAGGAAATTGAATACTCATCGCGGCAGGACGATTTCTGCCTGCAGATTATGCTGGAAACCGCGGAATATCTTTTGGAACGAAATCCGGGACGCGCCATTTTTCTGGACGGGCGAACTTTCTCGCGGCGCTATCAGATTGAAAACGTAATTGGAGTTGCGTCCCGTCTTCATCAGCCGTGGCGCATTTTCGAGTGCGTCTGTTCGGACGAGACGGCCCGGCGCAGACTTATCGCGGATGCGGAAACCAGCGCGCATCCGGCGGGAAATCGCGACTACCAGCTCTACCTTGAAGTGAAGGCGCGGTTTGAGACTATTACGCTGGCCAAGACAGTGATCGATACTGAACTGCCGCTGGAGCCTTGTGTGCTGCAGGCGCTGGGCGCTCTGCGGGCGAAAGTTATTTAGTCTCCTAGCGAGTTCCTTCCCTCCGCCTGAAAAACAGCTACAGTCAGGATGACCACGTTTGTTTGCTGTGGGTTTTGTCACGTTGCGCGTCTACCTATACAATCGGGACCTGCCCGCATGTTTCTTCGTTCGGTGGGCCACAACTATGATCAGCAGACTCGGTTTCATTGTTGTATTGATCTCCTCTCTCGCCTTGGCCCAGGCCCAGGAAAAAACGTCCACCACTGCCGACATCGTGGTCAGCGCGCGGGCGCAGAAACTTCACGATTCCTCGCTCGTGATCGATACGCATGCGGATACGCCGCAACGGTTTTTGGATGAAGGTTTCGACATCGGGTCGACTGATCCCAAAGACATTGGCCACATCAGTCTCGATAAGGCGCGCCGGGGGAATCTGGGCGCCGAGTTTTTTTCCATCTGGGTGGATCCGGAGACGAACCAGGGCCATTTCGCCCGTCACACGTTCGATTTGATCGATTCGGTCTACGAGCAGGCGGCGCGGCATCCTGACCGCATGATGATGGCGTTTTCGCCCAATGACATCGACCGGGCGCGCAAAGAGCACAAACTCGCGGCGCTGATGGGCATTGAAGGCGGGCACTCGATCGAGAATGATATTCACCTGCTCCGCGACTTACTACCGGCTGGGCGTGCGCTATATGACATTGAGCTGGTCGAACACGAACGAGTGGGCCGACTCTTCCGGAGACATTGACGACCCGAAAGTGCAGCACCACAACGGGCTCACGGACTTCGGTAAGCAAGTGGTGCTGGAGATGAATCGGTTGGGGATGATGGTGGACATTTCACACGTCGCCGATAAGACTTTCTGGGACGCGATCGCCACCAGCAAGGCTCCGGTAATCGCGTCGCACTCTTCAGCGCGGGCGCTGGTGAATGCTCCGCGAAATATGACCGACGACATGCTGCGCGCCGTGACCAAGAACGGCGGCGTGGTGCAGGTCAATTTTTACGACGGATTTATTGACGAGGATTATCGCAAGGCCATGATCGCGCAGACGAAAGATCAGGCCGCCGCGGTGCAGAAATACGTCGACCAGATGAAGGCGGAAGGCAAAACAGTAACCTTACATCGACGAGGATCGAATCGAGCGCGAGTGGGCGGCGAAGATTCCGCGGCCGCCACTGAAGTCGCTGATCGATCACATCGATCACATTGCGAAGGTTGCGGGCATTGACCATGTGGGCCTGGGCTCCGATTTCGACGGAGTGAGCGGGGCGACGCCGCTGGGCATTGACTCGGCTGCCGATTTGCCGAAGATCACGCAGGCGCTGCTCGACCGTGGATATAAGGACGAAGACATCCGGAAGATCCTGGGCGGAAACCTGATGCGCGTGTTTCGCGAAGTAGAAGGTGTGAGCCACGGGATGCAGTCGCAGGCCGCAACTGCGGCAAGATAGACGAATAAGGAGAATCGATGCGTAAGACATTCGCAATTCTGGTGATGATGTTGGTGGCCTCGGCGGTCGGGGCACAGTCCGGTTCGAGCACGCCAGCTTCGAGCCAAAGCACGCCCGCGGCTAAACCTGCCGCCGCCGCGAAGCCGGCGGCCCATGTGTCGACCAAGCCTATCGCGATCATCAAGACCACCGTCGGCAATCTGACTTGCACGCTGTTTCCCGATAAAGCGCCGATTGGCGTGGCGAATTTTATTGGTCTGGCGAGCGGGACCAAGGATTGGAAGAATCCCGTGAGCGGCGCAACCAAGCACGGCGTACCGCTCTATGACGGCACAATTTTCCATCGCGTGATTCCTGACTTCATGATTCAGGGCGGTGATCCGGCGGGAAACGGCCAGGGCGATCCGGGATACAAATTCAAGAACGAAACCTCTTCCGACTTGCTGTTCGATCAGCCAGGGCGTCTTGCCTATGCCAATGCCGGGCCGGGCACCAACGGCTCGCAGTTTTTCATCACTGAGGTAGCCACGCCACACCTGAACGGCGGCTACACTATCTTCGGGCAGTGCGACGAAGCGTCGGTGGTGTTGGTGAAGCAGATTGCCCGCATGGCCAGCGATCCTGCGAACAACAAACCGCTTCGGCCAGTGAAGATCATCCACATCAGCATTGTGCGCAGCACGGGGACCGCGGCCAAACCGGCTGCTGGCAGCACGGTGAAGAAGCCGGCAGCTACGGCGCCTGCGAATCCGAACTAAGTTGGGCGAGTGGTCCGATTGAAGCGCGTTGAAGTCACACTGAGCCGAGATCTAAAATGCTTTTCGTCATGAGTAAGCGCGCCTTCGCAGGGAGTGCGGTGGTGTTGGGGTTGGCGCTGGCCGCCCACGGCCAAATGCCGCGAACTTCCCCCTCCCAGCCCTCCCAGCCTTCCCCAACCGCTCCGCACATGTCCCCGGATCCTTCCGCGGATCCTCTGGCAACACCGGCTGTTCAGCAGGATGTTCCTTACGGCAAAGTCGGCGCGCATGCCCTGCTGTTGGATATTTACCAGCCTGCGGAACATTCTGATTTGCGACCGGCCATCGTGCTGATTCATGGCGGAGGCTGGACGAGCTTCGACAAATCGACCATGGGCAGACTGGGAGCGTTTCTTGCGCAGTCCGGGTTTGTCGCGTTCTCGGTCGACTATCGCTTGTTCCACGAAAAAGAAAAAGAAAATCTCTGGCCGGCGCAACTGGATGACGTACAGCGGGCGGTGCGCTGGATTCGCGCCAACGCAGCGAAATACGGCGTCGACCCTCAGCAAATCGGCGCTTTCGGCCACTCGGCGGGAGCGCAGTTAGCGGCTCTGCTGGGGATGGAAAATACACGCGACAATTCCGACCTAGCCTTCGCCAAATATTCCAGCCGAGTGCAGGCCGTGGTTGACGTTAGCGGGCCCACCGATTTCACGATCAATCGGGATGCGGACGGCGACCCTTTTTTATCCAGTTTTTTCGGCGGAGACTACGCCCACGCGGCGAAAACCTGGGAGGACGCTTCGCCGGTATTTCATGTCTCCAAGAAAGTTGCGCCTTTTCTGATCGTGCACGGGACCAAGGATTCCGAGGTGCCGATCGCGCAAGCTCAGGAACTGGCTGACAAGCTCAAACAGGCCGGAGCCTCGGTCAAGTTTATGACGGTGGAGGATGTCCATACATTCCAGTCGCCGGAAGTGAAGATGCGGCTTGCGTTCGCGACGCGCGACTTCTTCATGCAGTATCTGAACCGGTAGATGCGCAGCGTCTCCCTTTTTCTGTCTCCTGCTAAAATCAGGAGCGATCGAGCGATCCACCCTAAGGAGAATAATCGTCCATGAGCCGTCCCGCGGGCACTTACGCCATTTTCGAAACTTCAGAAGGAAACATCGTTTGCCGTCTGTTTGAAAAAGACGCGCCCAAGACTGTCGCCAACTTCGTGGAACTGGCCGAAGGCCAGAAGGAATGGAAGCATCCGTCGACTGGCAAGAAATCGAAAGATCGCCTCTACGATGGAACCATATTTCACCGCGTCATTCCCGACTTCATGATTCAAGGCGGCGACCCGCAGGGCACGGGCACAGGCGGCCCGGGCTATCAATTCGAGGACGAAACCAAAGGCTCGCCGCACAAGTTCGATAAGCCGGGCAAACTTGCCATGGCGAACTCGGGGCCGAATACAAACGGATCACAGTTCTTCATTACGACGGTGCCGACGACTTGGCTCACGGGCAAGCACACGATCTTCGGCGAAGTTGTCGAGGGGCAGGACGTCGCGGTGAAGATCACCGGAGTTCCTCAAAACCGCCAGAACAAACCGAACAAGGATGTGGTGCTGAAGAAGGTGACGATCGAGAAGGTGTGAGTCGGCAGGCCTAACGGTTTGCCAAAACTTGAATTCCGGTTGCAGCAATCAGCTTTTCATCTGCAGTGACCAGCGTCAGGCCAAAAGCCTTGGCTGACGCCGCGATCAGACGGTCGGATGGATCACTATGGGCTAGACTCAGCGTGGAAGACTCCAGCGCAACTTCCGTGGTCAGGGGAGCCTCGTGTAATTGCAATTGTTCGAGGGTGCGTCGAGTCCAAGCGACGACGTCTTCGTTCAACTCTACTCTTCCCTTCTGGGTCAGCATCAACAGTTCCCAGATGCTGATCGGGGAGAGCCAAAGCTGGTTTTCGGCATTATCCAGAGCACGAGCCACGCGCCTCGACAGCCGCGTGGGTTCCATGACCATCCAAATCCAGATGTGAGTGTCCAGCAGTAGTTTCATTCAGCGCGTTGCGTCCCATTCGCTCTCGTCACTGATGGGACCGACAATGTCGCCGACGATGCGTCCCGTGCCCACCATGCATCCAAGGCGCCTTCCCGTCGGTTTCCGGGGCGTTGGCGGCACGACTTCGGCGACGGGCTTGCCGAAGCGGGTGACCCGAATTGGTTTCCGGGTCTTGCGCACCTGTTCGAGGATGCCCAGGCACTTGGCCTTGAACTCGGAAATGGCGATTTCCTTCATATCCACCTTATACCATGGTCACTGATCATGGTCAATCTGAGAGGATATCTCAACACCCCCACCTTTAATGTCCACCAGTATGATGGACAATGAAGTGATTTCTTGCTATATCTAATGGCTGTAAGCCTCTCCCGACGCAACCCAAACCCCGTCGCGCTCATCTTACCTTCCCCTTGGAGAATGAGGCATGTCAGTTCTTGAGTTCGGCCACTTCGTGCTTACGATTGCGGTGCTTCTCATTGGGGTGCACGGCCTGGGCTATATTGCCGAACGGCTGAAGCAGCCGCGCATTGTGGGAGAAATTCTTGCGGGCGTACTTCTGGGGCCATTCGTACTGAAATTGCTGGCGCCGACGGCTTTCGGCAAACTGTTCTCGTTTTCGCCCAGCGCCAGCACGGTCATGGGATTCCTGTATCAGCTCGGCCTGATTCTGCTCATGTTCTGTTCGGGGGCTGAGACGCGGCGCCTTCTGGCCAAGGAGAATCGGCGCAACACATTCCTGCTGCTCGTCGTCTCTGACCTGGCCAGCTTCGCGCTGGTTTTGGGCCTGGGTTTCGCGGGCCTGCTGCCTCTGCACCTGCTGACCGGAACCGCGAGACAACCAACTTCCGCACTGCTCATTGTGGCGATTGCCACCGCCGTTTGCTCCATCCCTGTGATCTCCCGCATCTTCTGGGATCTGGGAATCATGAAGACCCGCTTCGTGAGCTTGATTCTTGGTTACGCGTTGCTGGAGGATCTGGCCTTGTGGGTGGTTCTGGCTTTTGCCACGGCCCTGGTTACATCGGCCAGCCTGGCCCAACAGCACGTTGCCAGCACGGTCGCTTCGCATGTGATCAGCACGCTGATCTTTACATTGATTGGACTGTTCATCGCCCCAGGGCTGCTGAAACGAGTGAGCAACGGCAGTTGGAATGTCCTCTACAAGGCCTCTCCGGTCGGATACGCAATGGCCGTGCTGATGACCTACTGCGCGGTGGCGGCGATATTCGAAGTCAACCTGCAATTTGCGGCGTTGCTGGCGGGCTATGGCATTGTTGGTGGATTGTACGGAACTCAGCGCGAACGTTTCGCAGCGCCCATTGATGCCATTTCCAAAATCTCCTTCGGCGTTTTTGTCCCCATTTACTTTGGGCTTATTGGTTACAAGCTGGTGTTTGGCCGGGAGTTTTCATTCGCGATCCTGCTGGTATTTCTGGTGGGTTCGTCGCTGATCTCCGTATTCTCGGCTGGACTGGCGGCGTGGCTCGGTGGCTTCCGCGGGCTCGATGTAATAAATATCGCCCTGACCACGAACGCCCGCGGCGGTCCTGGAATCGTGCTGGCCAGCGTGGCCTACGATGCGGGCATTATCAACGCCGCGTTTTATACCAGCCTGGTCATCACCGCGGTAGTCACTTCGCAGATGGCGGGAGCATGGCTGCGTTTTGTGCTCTCGAAGGGATGGCCGTTACTATCGACCAATCCAGACGAAACCTGGAAGCTTGGAGAATCCGCGTCTGGACCGGTCGTGCCTCACGGCACGGAGGGCGCGACGGTCTAGACTCTGACGGCTTCGCCCCGCTTTGGAGTCTACAGGTATCTCCGACGCTTACACTCCGATTACGCCCACCAGTTCCTTCACCGCGGCCGCGCTCTTGTCGAGTCCGGCTTTTTCTTCGGCCGTGAGCTTGATTTCGATGATCTGCTCGATTCCCTTCTCGCCCAGCTTTACTGGGACGCCGACGTACAGGCCGGTGATTCCGTATTCGCCTTGCAAATACGCGGCGCAGGGGAGGATTTTCTTTTTGTCTTTGAGGATGGCTTCGACCATTTCCGTAGCGGCGGCTGACGGCGCGTAGTAGGCGGAGCCGGTCTTGAGATGCTTCACGATTTCGGCGCCGCCGTCGCGGGTACGCTGGACCAGCGCTTCGAGACGAGACTTCTCAATCAATTCGGTGATCGGGATGCCGGCAACCGTGGAATAGCGCGGCAGCGGGACCATGGTATCGCCGTGGCCGCCGAGCACGAAAGCGGTCACGTTTTCCACGCTGACTTTCAGTTCGTCGGCGATGAAGGCGCGGAAGCGGGCGGAGTCGAGCACGCCGGCCATGCCGATAACGCGCTCGCGCGGGAATCCGCTCAGCTTGTAGGCGGCTTGCGCCATGGCGTCCAGCGGATTGGAGACGATGATCAGGATGCAGTTCGGCGAATTCTTGACGACCTCCCCGACCACGGCTTTCATGATGCCGTAGTTCGTGTTGAGCAAATCATCGCGGCTCATGCCGGGCTTGCGCGGAATGCCGGCGGTGATTACGACAATGTCGGAATTCGCGGTGTCTTTGTAGTCGTTGGTGCCGATGACGTAGGAGTCGCGCTTCTCGATGGGCATGGCTTCGAGCAGGTCGAGTCCTTTGCCCTGGGGCACGCCTTCGATGATGTCGATGAGTACGACGTCGGCGAGTTCCTTGGAGGCGATCCAGTGAGCGGCGGTTGCGCCTACGTTGCCGGAGCCTACGATGGTGACTTTCTTGCGCATTTATGATTCCTTTCCATAAGGACATCAGGGGCTAAAGCCCTGCGGGATTTGGCTGCGAACGCGGCGCTAAAGCGCCGCTCTTCCACGGTAGCAGACGACTACACCAGCACGCCCGCGCCCATGTTCTCGATCATGGCGTCGGCGAACTCGCTGGTTTTTACTTTGGTGGCGCCGGGCATCAGGCGTTCGAAATCATAGGTGACTTTTTTCTGATCGATGGTGCGCTCCATGCTTTGCTCGATCAGGTCGGCGGCTTCGTTCCAGCCGAGGTGACGGAACATCATGACGCCCGACAGAATGACCGAGCCGGGATTGATCACGTCTTTATCGGCATACTTTGGCGCGGTGCCGTGCGTGGCTTCGAAAATCGCATAGCCGTCGCCGATGTTCGCTCCGGGAGCGATTCCAAGGCCGCCCACCTGCGCGGCGGCGGCGTCGGAAATATAGTCGCCGTTGAGATTGGGCGTGGCCAGCACCGAGTATTCTTCGGGACGCGTCACAATCTGCTGGAAGATCGAGTCGGCGATGCGGTCGTTGACCATGATCTTCTTTTTCCAGGCGCCCTTGCCGTGCGTGGTATAGATGGCATCGAGGACTTCCTTCACTTCTTTTTCGACCGCAACGCGGAAAGCGGGCGGGGCGAATTCCATTCCTGGCTCGACTCAGCTCGGCGTTCTCGGCGACGCTCAAATTCGGATTCGAGTCTTTGTTGCCCAGAATCCAGCTTTCGCGTTCGGTCACGACCTTGTCGCGGAATTCGTCGGTGGCAACTTCGTATCCCCACTTGCGGAATGCGCCTTCGGTAAATTTCTGAATGTTGCCTTTGTGAACGAGCGTGACCGACTTCAGTCCGTTCTCGATCGCGTGCTGGATCGCCATCCGCACCAGGCGCTTGGTTCCCGTGATCGAGATCGGCTTGATGCCGACGCCGGAGTCGAGGCGAATCTGCTTCTTGCCGCCTTTCAGCATGTCTTTGTTCAGGAACTCGATCAGGCGGGCGCAGTCGGCAGTTCCCTGCTCCCACTCGACGCCGGCGTAAACGTCTTCCGTGTTCTCGCGGAAGATAACCACGTCCATGCGCTCGGGATGTTTCACCGGCGAGGGCACGCCCTTGTAATACTTCACCGGGCGCACGCAGGAATAGAGATCGAGGATCTGGCGCAGCGCCACGTTGAGCGAGCGGATGCCACCGCCCACGGGCGTGGTCAGCGGGCCTTTGATGGCGACGCGAAATTCGCGGACCGCCTCAACTGTATCGTCGGGCAGCCAGTTATCGAACTTGGCCTTGGCTTTTTCTCCGGCGAAGACTTCGTACCAGGCGACGCGGCGCTTGCCCTTGTAGGCTTTCTCGACCGCTGCATTGAATACGCGCAGAGAAGCTTTCCAAATGTCACGGCCGGTGCCGTCGCCCTCAATGAAGGGGATGATCGGGTTTTCGGGAACTTCATACTTGCCGTTGGCATAACCGATTTTCTTTCCACCCGCCGGTACTGCTACGCCGTTATAAGAGCCAGCCATCACAACCTCCGCTATAAAGTTTCCAGCCGCCAGTCACAAAACCCGTAATTATAAAAGAATGCTCACGACCGAAGCAGATTATTGTGAGTTCCCTTACCCCGGATCTTCCTAAAACAACACCTGTGAATTTGTCTGCCTGTGCCATAATTCCTTTGATAAGTGTTTTTCTGCTGCCCCCGGAGCTGCTTCAGGGAGGTTTTTATGACCTGCTTTTCCCGCCCTCTACGTTGGCTGCTTGTGAGCCTGCTGTTTTGCGGCGCCTTCTCGGCTTCCGCTTTGGCCTCCGCGAGTCACGATCGAACGCAGGTTGGCAGCAGCATCACAATCCGCCCCGGTGAAGAAGTTGAGGACGCTACTTGCTTTGGCTGCAGCATCCGGGTGCGCGGACACGTTTCGAGCGACGCAACGGCTTTCGGTGGCAGCGTCATCGTTGAGGAAGACGGGCGGGTCGATGGTGACGTTACGACGTTTGGTGGCGGCATCCGACTGGGCAAGGAAGTGAACGTTAAGGGCGATGTAACCGTTTTCGGAGGTAGAATTCAGCGCGATCCTGGCGCCACGGTCGGCGGCGACGTCACTACCATGGGTGGACCCGGATGGATGGTTCTAATCTTCCTGAGCCCGTTCATTTTTCTCGGAGTGTTCGTCGCGGTGATCGTATGGATCGTCCGGCGATTGCTCCGGCCGGCCTCGCCGGTCGCGGCGTAGTCGCGGCTTGCTCCGCCCGAACTACCAGCGGCGTGTGCCCATCGTCTTTCGCACCCCCACGGTCACATAACGTCCCCATGGCCCGTTGGTGCCCAGGTCGGCGGGGCCCAGGTACTTGTCGCGCGCCCCCAGGCGGTCGAACAGGAAGTGCTGCGTGACGCGAAACTCGAATCCTTTGTTGAGATAGATTCCAACACCCCACGAGTGTTCAACGCCGATCGCGTCGGGCGACCAGGTGTAGAGAGTTTTCGGTATGGTCTTGCCGAACAGAAATGCGGGCGCGCCGTACACCATGAAGCGACGCAACGGCGTGCGGCCAAAAGGACGCACCTCAAGGATTCCCGACAACATATAACGTGCGAATAAACTGCAAGGGTCGTTGATGCCTCCATTGGCTGCGGCATCACCCGAGCATTGATTGGGGTCAATTTCGTTGTGCGGAGGCGCCAGGTCGACCTGAGCCCAGCCCCAAAACGTGTCGCGGGGAAAAAACATCCGCTCCCCGGCACCAGAGCTTGTCCACGTGCCACGAGAGCTTTCCGACGCCGTAGCCGAAACCTGGGCTCCCGCGAACGAGATCAGCACCGGGATGGTCAACAACCACGCCAACTTTTTCATTTCGCCTCCGAGATGAAGTTCAGACTGATAAAAGCTTGCTGGATTCCTGATCTGCCCGCTGCCAAAGGTCCGATGTAAGGCTTTTACTCGCAGACTCGGACTCCGAAGCCCGGACTCTCAGGCTCGACCGAAGTCCGACTGAGCAGAGCGCCACATTGTAACCTGCACACGGCTTTGGGCCGGTGCTGGACTGGATTCCGAGCTTGAAGTACTTGAGAAGGAGGTGACTTCGGGGAACTTGCTGACGCTAGGGCCCAGTTCGCTGTCTCATGTTCTTCTGAACCATGTTTCTGTTATGTCGAAGCAGATCTCTGTGAGTTCACGGCGACCGCAGACCGATATCAGGGTTCCAAATACCTTCCAGAATTCATATTTCATACCGGATTTATTCCATTCATAGTACGTTCACAATCGGAAACAGCGTTAAACCCCGCTAAGACCGGGGTGAGGGTTTGGTTGGCGGATTGCACCATGGTCTAGTTCCGCAATAAACCAGGAACCCTATGCCGCAAGAGATATCCGTGTCGTACCAGGCGATCAAGAGCAAGGTTTACCGCTTGATCGATTCGCTCGTAGTGGGTGAGAAGACAGAGTCTGAGGTGCAGGAGTCGATCCGTCGCTGGTGGGCGCTGATCCATCCGGCGGACCGTCCCATCGCCCAGAAATACCTGTTGCTGGTGCTGGGGCGCTCGGCCTCTGCCCTGGATTCCATGGGAGATGCGTTTCTCTCCGTCAGCGCTTGCGAAGTGACGCGCCCGCACATGAGCGAAGTCGCTCTTCCCGGCAAGCGCATGCGTCTGCTGGAGCGCATGGTGAAGGAAAGCTCGGTACGCAGCGTGGTTTAGTCCGCAGCCACGGGCCGCGAGACAGAGAATTTACATTTCCTCCATTGCGTTGTGCATCGTTTCACCCGTATCTTCAATCTCATTCCTTGTAGATCGTTTATCGCTGACCGTGAAAATCGGCAACTTCTTGCAATTCAGGAGTCAGGAATGAGATCGTTATCGTTAACGCAATCCACTTCCATCCAATCAACTTCTAAACAGTCCAACAAGCCGGGGAAACTTGGAATCTTCGTTACTTTCGGAGCGCTTCTGATTATGGCCACATCATTGTTTGCAGGCTCGGGTGTCTACAGTTTCACTCTGAACTCGATCGACGGCAAGCCGGCGCCGCTGGCCGATTACAAGGGCAAGGTTGTGCTGTTGGTCAACGTGGCCAGCCAGTGCGGCTTCACCCCGCAATACAGCGCGCTCGAAGCCATCTACGAAAAATACAAAGACCAGGGATTCGTGATCCTCGGCTTCCCCGCCAACAATTTCGGCGCGCAGGAACCCGGCACGAACGAAGAGATCAAGACGTTCTGCACCCGCAAGTACAGCGTGACCTTCCCGATGTACTCGAAGATTTCGGTGAAGGGTGATGACCAAGCGCCGCTGTATGCCTATCTGACGAAGGAGACGGGCGCGGGCATCGCCGGCGAGATCAAGTGGAACTTCACCAAGTTCCTGGTGGATCGCGACGGGAAGGTCTTCCAGCGCTTCGAGCCAGCGGTCACGCCGGATTCGAAGGAAGTGACGGGGGCGATTGAGAAACAGCTGAAGTAGCGCTAGCGTTGCCGCTTGCGTCCGGGCGCTGGGAGATCTTCAACGTTGTCCATAAATGCTGGGGAAGCAATCGGCCCCTCGGCTAGATACTCCGACCAATTCAATGGGCGCGAGAAGACCTGTTGGCGCGCCTCCGCCCACGGAATGGTCTCTACGGTGCCGGAGTCTATTTCCTGAATCCGACGCGCGATTTCAGGGTTCCATTCTTCTTCTGCGTTCGCGTCAACGCGATCGTCGAGGCTTTCGAGCAGCGAGCCCGCTAGCGCTGCGCGCGCTTCGGGCGGAAGCGAGAGTGCCTTTTCGAGCAATTCGGAGACTTCGCGATTCATTCCCGTATTCTACCCCCAGACATGGGCGGCGCATCCCTGAAACGACGTTTGCGTGAGCAATTCCAACTGAGGGTGCCCCATCCTTGCGCTTTTTGCAAGGGTGGGCAGCGATGCCGCAGACACAACCTGTGTTCCTGCCGGAGCGTAGGCATCTCCAATTCCCGCCCTTCGCAAAGTGCGCGAAGGACGGGGCACCCACAGCATTGGTCCTCCCAGCAAGTTCAAAAGCGTGGGCCACCCGCCCGATTTCGTTATTGACATGCCGCAGCAGACATGACAAGATCCCCGCCACTTTTCACAGGGTCCCCGCTTCAAATCGTTTCCGACGGAGGACGGTATGCTGCCACGCTTGAATTGGCTTTTCGTAGTTTGCCTGTTCCTTTGCTTAGTCTCAGCCATGCACGGACAAGCAAGCTACTTCGAGGACGCTGTTTGGACTGAAAACTTAGGAGGTGTCACCGGGTGCACGAATAGTAGCAGCACAAAACTGGCAATCTCCTGCACTAGCACCTGGGATGCCACAAATGCAGTAGGATCTGAATTAGTCATAGCTCACAACGGATATGGCACCATGAGCTTTTACGGCTTCTCATCAATCCTAATTGGTGAAGATGGATTTGAAGGCGCGGACACGGCTGCTGGGTCGGAAGCGGTTGTCGACTATTTGTCTATCTACGGGTTGACGAATCAGCCCACAGCCTTCTTGAATCTCGAATTTGAATGCCGGCAATGTGCCGCGTACGCGAACTATGCCGTTGCAGAGTATTCAGGGAGCGTAATGCCCGGATATTACTTTTGCCTCATTCCTACTGCTCTCAGAACAGCCCACTTTGTACGTTGAAGATACCGATCGCCTACGACATTACAGGACAGCCCACCACGGTTTCTATGGAGCGCGGTTTGGCGATTTATGCGATAACATCAGTAGTGAACGGGGCAGCTGGGGCGACCGTCACGACCGCAGTCTGCATTGGCTATCCTCGGGGCGGTTGCGATAGCTCTGGCGCCACGGTGAAGGCCTCTGTTGTAAATGCGAAAGGCAAGGTCATCCCCGGAGTGACGATCCTTGGATCTTCGGGTCAGATTTACAACTAGTCCTACCCTCGAAATTCTTACCGCGAATCGGTGAAGTTACCTTGTCGATAGTCGATAGATGAGGGCGATCACGTTGTATTTCGCATTCAGATGTCGTAATACAGCGCAAACTCATACGGATGCGGCCTCTGCCGAATCGCGTCGACTTCCTTCGAGCGCTTGTAGTCAACGTAAGTTCGCAGCAACTCTTCGGTAAATACGTCGCCCTTCAGCAGGAACGCGTGGTCGCGCTCGAGTGCGTCGAGGGCGTCTTCCAACGAGCCAGGCATTGATGGGATATTCGACAAGGCTTCGGGGTCGAGGTCGTAGATGTCTTTGTCCAGCGGCTGGCCGGGGTCCATTTTGTTTTCGATGCCGTCGAGTCCGGCCATCAGCATTGCCGCGAACGCCAGGTAGGGATTGCAGCTTGGGTCCGGCGGGCGAAATTCGACTCGCTTGGCTTTGGGCGCGACCGAATACATGGGAATGCGGCAGGCGGCCGAGCGATTGCGCCGCGAGTAGGCCAGATTCACCGGAGCCTCAAATCCCGGCACGAGGCGCTTATAGGAATTCGTTGTAGGCGCAATGATCGCCGAGAGCGCGGGGCCGTGTTTGATCAGGCCGCCGACGTACCAGAGGGCGAGTTGCGACAGCCCCGCGTATCCGTCGCCGGCAAACAGCGGTTCGCCGGACTTCCATAGCGACTGGTGGGTGTGCATGCCGCTGCCGTTGTCGCCAAAGATGGGCTTCGGCATAAACGTGACTGTTTTTCCAACGCGGTTGGCCACGTTTTTCACGATGTATTTGTAGAGCAGCATCTTGTCGGCCGAGCGCAGCAGCGAGTCGAATTTCAGGTCGATTTCGGTTTGGCCCCCGGAAGCGACCTCGTGATGGTGGCATTCCACGTCGATGCCGCAGCTCTGCATGATCAGCACCATCTCGGAGCGCAGATCCTGATAGTGGTCGGTGGGCGGCACGGGAAAATAGCCTTCGCGGTAGCGCGGACGGTAGCCCAGATTGTTCGCTTCCCTGCCTGAATTCCAGCGGCCATCTTCGGCGTCGATGTAGTAAAAGCCGTACTGCTCGCGCTGATCGAAGCGGACGTTATCGAAGATGAAAAACTCCGCCTCGGCGCCGAAGTAGGCAGTGTCGGCGATTCCGGTCGCGACCAGGTGCAGTTCGGCTTTCCTGGCGATGTAGCGGGGATCGCGGTCGTAGCGCTGCTTGGTTACGGGATCGACCACGTCGCACACCAGCACCAGCGTAGGAACTTCCGTAAACGCATCAAGCAAATGAAAATTCGCGTCGGGCTTGAGCAGCATGTCGCTTTCGTGAATGCCGGCCCATCCGCGGATCGACGAGCCATCAATGCCGAAGCCTTCTTCCAGCGAGGATTCCGTCAGCTCTGCGATGGGATAGGAAACGTGGTGCCACAGTCCGGGAATGTCAGTGAACCGCAGATCGAGAATCTTCGCGTCGTGCGTCTTCGCGAACTCGAGTACCGCTTTTACTTTGGCATCGGCATCAGCCATCCGAACTCCTCGCCTGGAAGCAGATCACAGCAGAAATCGGGCGAACGGTTGCGAAGAATCCTGCGGTGGGGCAGGCTGCTACAATCGGTCGCAATGTGCAGGACCGGAAGAGTGTAAGAGCAGGCCCGGATGCTGGCAATTCGATTGTTTTTATAGCGGCGATAAGTCAAGCTTATTTCCTAGGACTTTCCCAGGACGAAAGGACGACCTGAGTGCGAAGCCTTCTCATCGCCGTGATCATCTTGTTCGCCGTAATTGGCGCTGCGTTCTATCGCAGGCAGTCGACGGGGAGTGCGACGTCCTGGGAGCCGGCGATCCGCAAGTTCGAGGAGAGTGATCGCGCCGCCCCGCCGAAACCGGGAGAGATCGTTTTCGCCGGCAGCTCGAGTATTCGCTTCTGGGATACGCTGGCTGACGACATGAAGCCTCTGGACGTGCTCAACCGCGGGTTCGGCGGTTCGCAGATCGCCGACGTCAATCACTTTGCGCCTCGTATCGTCATACCCTATCGACCCAGGGCTGTCGTCCTCTATTGCGGGGACAATGATCTTGCCGCGTCGAAGTCGCCAGAGACAGTCTTCGGCGATTTCAAGGAGTTCGTGCAGATTATCCACGGCGCACTGCCTGACACCTGGATTTATTTCATTTCGATCAAACCCTCCACTCTGCGGTGGAGTATTTGGCCGAAGATGCAGCAGGCGAACCGGATGATCGAAGAATTCGCGCGCACCCAGCAACGGGTGCAGTTCATAGATGTCAGCTCTGCCATGCTCGACTCGACCGGCAATCCGAAGCGCGATTTGTTGAAGCCGGACGGGCTGCACCCTACGCCCAAGTGCTATCAGCTGTGGACCTCGATCATTAAACCGGTTCTCATGCAGCGGTTCGGACCGGAGGCTGGAGCGGTTCTAGCGGGCGCGTCCGCCGGCGGCAGTTCGCAAAACTAGCATGGACTTTGACCAGCTCGAAACTTTCCTCGAAGTGGCGCGGCACGCCTCGTTTTCGCGGGCGGCGGAGAAGCGTTTCCGGACGCAGCCGGCGATTTCGTCGCAAATTCGCGGGATTGAGGAAGAGGTCGGCGCCAAGCTATTTGACCGCTCCGGCGGTAAAGTCTCGCTTACCGCGGCGGGCAAGGCGTTTCAGAAGTATGTCGAGGAAACGCTCGACGCTCGCAAGGCCATGATGGTCGCGATTGCCGAAATGGAGCGCGTGCCTCGCGGCGAAATTATTGTCGGCGCGAACGAGGGCACTTGCCTGCACATCCTGCCGTATGTTTTCGCCGACTTCAAAAAGCAGTATCCCGATGTTTCGGTCAACATCAAGCGCGCTGACTACGGCAAGATTCTCGAATCGATCATCGATAACTCGGTCGACTTCGGTGTTCTTTCCCTGCCCGTGACCGACCCGCGCCTGACCGTGGTGCTGATTCATCGCGACGAGCTGATCGTCATCGCGCCGCCGCAGCATCCGCTGGGAAAGATGAAGGCAGCGAATATTGCCGACCTGGCCAAGTTTCCGCTCGTCGTCCCCAAGGCTGGGCATACGCGGGATGCGATCGAGCAGTTGTTCCATGAGCGGCGCCTGAAGCCGAACTTCACCATGGAACTCGACTCCAGCGAATTGCTGAAGCGCTTTGTGGCCGCGGATGTGGGCATCGGCTTCATCGCGCGCTCCAATGTCGAGGAGGATGTTCGAGCCAAGGTCCTCGCCGCGGTTCCCATCGCCGACGCGCAGGTGCGCCGCGATCTGGCGCTGGTCTTCCGCAAAGATAAAGCTCTGAGCCGAGCCGCGCTGGCCTTTATTGATATTGCGGTGAAGCACAAATCCACGGAGGAATTGGCCCACATACCAAGTCGATAACCACGCCGATACTCAGGTCGATGACTGCCAGGTCGATGACACAGCCGATCACCGAGCGATAACCCGGCATACTGACTCAACAATGACGAAGGCGATCCCCAGGCTTCTGTTCCCCCTCTCGATGCTTATTATCGGCTGGTGCATCGTCGGCTGGTGCGCTTCGGGCATGGGACAAGCTGGGTCCACGCAGAACACCACCGCGCCAATGTCCGCATCAGCTCAGAAGCTGATCGCCATTAAAGTGATCGGGAGCAAACGCTTCTCTGAAGCCGCGATTGCCGCGGCGAGCGGCTTACAGATGGGAGCACCCGTCAACGACGACGACTTCAAGAAAGCTGCCCGCCGTTTGGGTGACATGGGAGTCTTCACCGAGATCGCATATACCTTTTCGTATTCTTCGGCGGGAACCAAGCTCGAACTGCACGTGACCGACGTGGATAAATTTGTCCCGGCGCACTTCGAAGACTTTGTCTGGTTCTCCGACGCCGAGTTGCGGCAGCGCCTTCAGCAATACTCGCCGCTGTTTGACGGCCAATTGCCGGTCCATGGCGGCCTGGCCGATCAGGTTTCCGATGTGCTGCAGGCCATGCTGGTGGAAAATGCAATCCCGGGACACGTCGAGTATCAACGCACCGGCAAGGCCGACGGCCCCGTCGATGCGATTATTTATCGTGTGACCGATGTTCTGATTCGAGTCCGCAAGATCGAGTTCACGGGCGCGGGAGCTGCCGAAATGCCCGCGCTGGAAGAAGCCGCGGAAAGACTTCCCAGCCACGAATACTCCCGCAGCAGTCTGAATCAGTTTGCCCAGCGCCAGCTTCTCCCGGTCTTTCAAGCGCGCGGATACCTGAAGGCGGCCTTCGGCGAGCCGCAACCCAAGGTCGTGAAGCAGCCTGCTACCGAGGGTGAAGACGGGCCACGCAACCAGACCGTTGTCGATATCGTGTTCGCCGTGACTCCCGGCCAGCAATACAAGTTGAAGAACCTGGAGTGGACGGGCAACAAAGAGTTCCCTGTCGACACGCTGCAAAAAATGGTCCGCGCCGAACCCGGCCAGCCCGCCAATACCGTCCGCATCGCCGACAATTTGAAGGACATTCAAAAACTCTACGGATCACACGGATTCGTCACAGCGGCGATCCGCGCAGATGCGCAATATGATGATGCAGCAGGCACCGTGGTCATCCACCTTGGAGTAACGGAAGGCTTCGCCTATCACATGGGCGACCTGGAATTCCGCGGCCTCGATAATAGCCTGATGGCGAAACTGCGCGGCATCTGGAAACTCCAGCGTGGCGACGTTTACGACTCGACCTACTTGAGCGATTATCTGCCCGCCGCGCTGAAACTGCTTCCTCCCACATTGGACTGGGAAGTCGCGCCGCACGTTACCGCCAACGTGCGCGACAAGAGCGTTGACGTCGATCTCATCTACTCGGTCAAGGCACCGAAATAGCGCAAGTCGCCAAACCAGCTACCGGACAGTCTGTTCGGCTTTTGGAACAAAATTCCAGCAGTTTGCGAGGTATGCCCATGTCAGGGTACCCTTACGCCGCCTTCCAAATTCCGGTAATCCCGAAAGTTTTTTGCGACCATACGGGCATATGGGAAATCAGCATTGGTTGGTACACTGGCCGGCGGGTTGCGGGTTCGCCTCCGCAGAGGCGGACGGGACTCCAGGGGGATGGCATGAAGAGTGGTTGGCAGCGTTCGATCCTGATTACGGCAATCATGACGGTGGCAATCGTGGGTTTGTCGAGTCTGCTCGTATCCCCTGCGGCGATGGCGGCCGGCAAGCAAACTCTGACCGGCGAAGTCGGCGACGCCATGTGCGGCGCCAAGCATATGCCGGGCGAAGGCACGGCGGCGGAGTGTACGCGCAGTTGTGTAGCGCACGGTTCGAAATACGCGCTGGTGGTGGGCGACAAGATTTACACGCTGAACACCAGCGACAAGGCGGTGCTGGCTCTGCTCGATCAACAGGCGGGTAAGAAAGCCACGGTGACCGGCACCGTAACCGGCACCGAC
The DNA here is from genome assembly GCA_963758005.1 of uncultured Acidobacteriota bacterium. Lineage (GTDB taxonomy): Bacteria > Acidobacteriota > Terriglobia > Terriglobales > Acidobacteriaceae > Sulfotelmatobacter. The sequence goes on along the minus strand of CAVWTR010000007.1, from coordinate 232,302 downwards.
ATTGACGTCAGTAAGGCAGTCGCTGCCAAGTAGCGGCGCGAATCGCGGCCACCAGCCCGATTCGCGCGCGACCGAATGAGTTTGAAGTAAGGTTTTGCCCGGGCCCTCCCCCTGCAACATCCGGGCATCAGGCGGGGAAGCGCGCCAGCGCCTCCCCGCATTTTTTTCGTCTCGCCTGTAAATTCATATTTCCTTTACAAAGCATTGTGTTAGATTGTGCATTCTCAACCCTATTTTTTCTTTTTGGAGGATCACGGAATTGGGCAAAGACATGGTTCCGAAGCGAATTTTCTTTACCAAGGGAGTCGGAAAACACCGCGAGCGGCTGACTTCCTTCGAATTGGCGTTGCGTGACGCCGGTATCGCTGCCCAGAACCTGGTGCGCGTTTCCTCCATCTTTCCGCCGAACTGCAAACTGCTCGCCCGCAAAGAGGGTGTGAAGTACCTGCATCCCGGCGAAGTGGTTTTCGCCGTGGTCGCCGAGAACACCACGCGTGAGCCGCATCGCCTGCTGGCGTCGTCAATCGGCGTGGCGATTCCCGCCGACCGCAACACCTACGGCTACCTCAGCGAGCATCACTCCTTTGGCGAGACTGAGGATGCTGCGGGCGAATATGCCGAAGAACTCGCCGCTGAAATGCTCGCCACCACCCTCAACGTGGAATTCGATCCCGACCGCTCCTGGGATGAAAAGAAGCAGATCTACCGCCTGTCCAACAAAATCGTGCGTACCGCGAACGTGACCCAGTCCGCGGTGGGAGACAAGCGCGCTCTCTGGACCACGGTGATCGCCTCGGCCGTCTTGATCTTCGACTAAAAAGAACTGAAAAGTGGCGGCGCGCCTATGCCCCCGGCATGGTCGTGAGGTATCCGCTCGCTCACTTCGCTAGTCGCTCTACGTCCAACTCAATATCGCCCTGCGGCGTACCTTCCACGAGGTTTCCGAAGGAAGAAGCGCCGCGGCGGCGTAAAGTCACTAGCTCCATTAAGTTAATGAAAACAATGTAATTAAATGAATCCGATCGACTACCACAGCATCTGATAGGGAGTAACACTTTGGTAATCAGGCCCCGAGTCGAATGTAACGCTCCCTTAACGAGGATCGGGTACTATTGAAGTGGTAGAAAAGACACAGACCCCAGATCGAGGACTAGCAGTGGATACCGAAACACGCAGAAAGAAACAACAGGACATGATGGTGCAGTTGGTCGAGCGCAAAGTGCGCACGCGGGCCAAGCAGCTCTACGAGACTCGCGGCCAGGAAGAAGGCCAAGCCTTGCAGGATTGGTTTCAGGCCGAGTCGGAAGTATTAGAAAACAGTGTGGTTGCGCCGCTCTATCGAAGGCTCCGTTCGGATAAGCAAGATGCGCACGAGGGCAACTCCGCCCAGGAGTTTGTCGCCCAGGATTCGTCTGTCTGCGAGAGCAACGCGTAAATCGAGGCTTAAGCTTCCTCGTTCCCCAGGCGTAGGCCGTTGCCTTAGTCAAACCCCCAGTTACTTTTTGCTCGTGGCCCGGGCGCCCTTGCGCGCACCCGACTTAGCTTTGGCCTTATCCAAACGCTCAATCACCGCAGCCACGATGATCGGCAGGCCGACGGTCGCGTCCACGAAGACCTCGCCAAACTTCCCGCCTTCTGACGGAGGCACGAACTTGCCCCAGGAGATCGCCTCGCTGTAAGGACTGCCCGACAGCCCGCCCCAGTACACCGGTTCGGGACAAATCCTGAGCCCGTAGTGGTAGCGCTTCAACGGCACGTTCTCGCCCAGGCGCCGGTGCCGGAGTTCGATGAACGGTCCAAACTGCTGCGACCAGTTGCGCGGCACGCCGCCGCCAATGGTAAAAATTCCCAGCTTCTTCTGCCGCAGCAAAGTCGCGGCAAAATGCTCGAGATCTTCGAAGGGGTCGAAGCGGATCTTGTGTCGTCCCGTCGACTCCCGCAGCCGGTTGTTCAATGCAGTGTCGAGGCCGAGTTCTGAATCGCTAAAGGCGGGAACGAAGACGGGCACGCCCTGTTCATAGGCGGACTTGAGAATTCCCCGATGATCCTTATCGCGGTTCGCCAGATATGCGCCGATGGCATGATTCAGCTTGTAGGAGCACATAACTTCGTTGTGGTCCCAGGCCTCGAGCACAGCCGACATGACTTCTTCGACGTCGTCGAGATTCTGTTCGGGCTCGAGCGTGTCGTAGACGCGGTTATAGCCCTGCTCGTACAGTTCCTCGTCAGAAACCTCCGGATTGGCGCGGAAATGCGCCCGCCCGGTGGCCTCGACCAATCCGTGAGCCATGAGCGCGCCGGTCGAAACAATCGCGTTCACGATGCCGCGGTCGATCAACTCGGTGACGATCAGTCCCTGCTTGGCCACGGTCATGGCGCCGGCCAGGGTCATCACGATGAAAGCGTCTTCGTCGAGCGCCATGGCTTCGAGCACGTCCGCGGCCTCGCCCAGTTGGCGTCCGGTAAAGGCGGTCTTCGACATGGCCCGCACCAGGCCGTCAATCGAATGCACCTTGCCGAGATCGAGCGGCTCCAGCGGAATCAGCCGGTCTTCAATGGGATTATGCAGGTGACGGTCTTTACCTTCGCCGCCAGCCGCGTGCCCCGAATGAGAATGATCCTTATTCGACTGGTCCTTCGAGCCATGATTGCCGTGTTTCAACGCGAGCCTCCAAAGTCATCTGCCAACGTCCCGACAAGATACTCTACAGGAAGCATGTGAAAGGGCGCCACGCAGGAAATCCCCGTGTGGCGAGCCTTGAAGATCTTAACCACGAAACACGAAGTCACACGAAGGAACCTCATCCAGAACGAGTCCTTCGTGATCCTTCGTGTCCTTCGTGGTTGATGCCTTTTCACTCCTAATTCGCGCCTCAGTTACACTTTTCACGATGCCCGGCAAGCGCGCTTTCGAAGAACAAGTCGCCGCCCTGGAGGAGCTTCGCCGGCAGCCGACTGAAAACCGCATCGCACCCCTTCGCAAAGCACTCGGCCATAAGAACAATTTCATCGTGGGCAAGGCTGCCGACCTGATTCGCGAATTCGCCTTGACCGATCTAACTCCAGAAATGCTGGCCGCGTTCGATCGCTTCTTCGACGATCCGGTGAAGAGCGATCCGCAATGCTGGGCCAAGAACGCGATCAGCCGCACGCTCGCCGCCATGGAACTGCAGGACGAACAGGTTTTTCTGCGCGGGATGCGGCACATCCAGATGGAACCGGTCTGGGGAGGACAATCCGATACGGCTGGGACTCTGCGCGCTACCTGCGCGCTGGCCCTGGTGCAGTGCCGCAGTCTTACGGAACGCGATCTGTTGACGCACCTGGTCGAGTTGCTGGCCGACAAAGACAAGACAGTTCGAATCGAAGTAGTTCGCGGCATCGAACAGGTCGGCTCGCCGTCGGCCGCGCTGCTATTGCGCCTGCGCGCGGTTCTTGGTTCAGAAAAATCAGCCGCTGACGAACCCGAAGTGTTGGGCGCGTGTTATGGCGCGATCCTGCGCATTGAGGGCGTGCGCGCGATTCCCTGGGTCCGGCGTTTTCTAGCCACTGCCGACGACAATGCCGGAGAAGCCGCGCTCGCCATCGCGGGAACGCATTCTCCGGAGGCCTTCGAGGCTTTGCAGGAATCTTTGGTGAAGGCGCACGATCCCTGGTTTCGTTCCGTTCTGCTGTCCGCGATCGCACTCACGCGTCAGGACGCAGCTTTGGAGCTTCTGCTGGAACTCATTCGCACCGAATCACTCGATGCCGAGCCCGCGATCGAAGTCATTCTCCGCTCCATGCCTTCGCCGGAGCTGATCAAGCGCTTGGAAAAGCTGGTCGAAGGCAATCCGCGTTTGAAGCGCGCGTTCGCGGCGAATAAGAAATCGTCGCCGTAGTCGTCGTTGCCCCATTTCGAGGCCCCGACTGCGGCTCAGAAGTGGGTTGATCTGAAAGCTGACCGCTGATAGCTGACAGCTTTCTCCTGCTATATTTGTTCGCGGAGGACAGAAACGCGTGCCCCCTGATAAATTTCGCGTGGCTCTGGTGCAGATGTCGTGCGGACCGGAGCCGGAACAGAATCTCGAGAAGGCGATCACCCGCACTGCCGACGCCGCCGGACGCGGGGCGCAGGTGGTCTGCCTGCCTGAACTGTTTCAGACCCAGTACTTCTGCCAGCGCGAAGATCATTCCCTGTTTGATCTGGCCGAACCGATTCCCGGCCCGACCAGCGAAAGACTGGCCGCGGCAGCTCGAAATAACGGAGTGGTGCTGATCGCGTCGTTGTTTGAAAAGCGGGCAGCGGGCGTCTATCACAACACAGCCGCTATTTTCGACAGCGATGGTTCCTTGCGCGGCCTCTACCGCAAGATGCACATTCCCGACGATCCGCTCTACTACGAGAAGTTTTATTTCACTCCCGGCGATCTCGGCTTCCGCGCCCTCGACACCAGCGCCGGACGCCTGGGCACGCTGGTCTGCTGGGACCAGTGGTATCCCGAGGGCGCGCGTCTGACGGCGTTACAGGGCGCCACGATTCTTTTTTATCCGACGGCAATCGGTTGGCATCCCGCCGAGAAGGCCGAGTTCGGAGTCGCCCAGCACGACGCCTGGCGAACCATCCAGCGCGGTCATGCGATCGCGAACGGGCTTTACGTGGCCGTGGTAAATCGCGTCGGCTTTGAAACCGGCAACGTGCGTGGCAACTCGGCGCCTGGCAAGGGACTTGAATTCTGGGGGGGATCGTTTTTCTGCGATCCCTTCGGCCGCGTCCTCGCCGAAGGCTCGCATGATCGCGAAGAAATCCTGATGGGCGACGTCGACCTAAAGGCGCTCGAAGACATCCGCCGCAACTGGCCTTTCCTGCGCGACCGCCGCATCGACGCGTACGCGCCCATCACCAATCGTCTCATTGACTAGGATAGAGAACTCCCTGTGGCCAAAGCTCCACGCAGACCTTCAAGTAAGGCTTTAACCAGCGACTCGCTGCCGCTGCCCGCCGCGCTCGGCTACCGCATGCCCGCCGAATGGGAGCCGCACGCCGCCACCTGGTTGGCGTGGCCCCACTATCACGGGGATTGGCCCGGGAGGTTCGAGCCCATTCCGTGGGTCTATGCCGAAATCATTCGCAATCTGGCCCGGCATGAGCGCGTTGAATTGATCGTCAACGACGCCGCAGCGGCCAGACAAGCACGCAGGATGCTCGAACGTGCCGAGGCTTATTCCGACAACATCCGCTTCCATCGCTGGCCGACGAATCGCGTGTGGCTGCGCGACTCCGGCTGCATTTTTCTGAAATGTGGGGCGGACACCCCTGTCCGCCAAACTCATCCATCGGTTCCAAACTCCGGGGACACCCCGGTCGCCCTCAAGTTCCGCTTCAACGCCTGGGCAAAATATTCCAACTGGCGGCTCGACGAAAGAATCGGCAGCCTTATGGCGCATGTCAAAAGCCCCATTCTAGCCGCAAAGAACGCGGCCAGAATAGGGCACCCTCATCCGCGCGAAATTCATCCGCTGTCTGGGGGAAAACGCATCGTGCTCGAAGGCGGGTCGATCGACGTCAACGGAGCGGGCACGATCCTCACCACCGAAGAGTGCCTGCTCAGCAAAGTGCAGGAGCGCAATCCGCACATGATGCGCATGCATTATGAAAAGGCGTTCGCCGATTACCTGGGCGCGCCGCACACCATCTGGCTGGGGCGCGGCATCCAAGGCGACGACACTCATGGCCACGTCGACGACCTGGCCCGCTTCGTCTCGAACGACACCGTCATCACTATGGTCGAGACAAATTCCAAAGATGTGAACCACGCGCCGCTGCGCGCCAACCTGCGCCGCCTGCAATCCGCGCGCGATCAGGACGGTCGCCAATTGACCGTGGTGGAGTTGCCGATGCCGCAGCCGGTGGTCTTCGAAGGCCGCCGCCTTCCCGCCAGCTACGCCAACTTCTACATCGCCAACGGAGTCGTGCTGGCGCCGGTCTTCAATCGGCCGAACGATCGCATCGCACTCAACACGCTGACCGAACTCTTCCCCAATCGCGAGATCGTGCCCATTTATTCCGGAGATTTCATCTGGGGCCTGGGCGCAATGCACTGCATGACGCAACAACAGCCGCAGTAGTTATCAGCTGTGGCCAGTTTTGCACAGAAAGTCACCGTGACATCCGTTACAGCGTGCGATCTGAATCGATCTTAAAATCTTTGTCATTCCGACGCGCGCTGAAAGCGGGCGGAGGAAGCTGCTGTCCTCGGGAGTGACGATGCGCGAGAGACGCTATTACGTTTACATCATGGCTGGTAAGAGCCGAGTGATCTATGTCGGCGTGACGGGATTTCTTATGGCTCGGGTACTGCACAAGGCTGAGGAAGGCGGAGCGCTTACGCTGAAGTATCAGGTGCACCGACTAGTGTATTTTCACAGCTTTCAGAATGTGGGCGACGCTATCGCGCGGGAGAGACGGAGATTAAGAAATGGCGGCGGGAGAAAGAAGGTCGCGTTGATTCATGCAGAGAATCCGACGTGGGGAGATCTGGGTGCGGGGTGGGGCGACAAGGCGGTGATGAAGGTGTCAGCGCAAGCAGGTTCCTCATCAGGCTTTCAGCCCGATTCGGAATGACAAGATTTAGGGTTTAGCTAGAAGCTAGCAGCTAGAAGCTATTTTTTATACATCGTCGGCTCTGGCCCTTGTTCCAGAGTCTTGCGGTCCCAGATCCAGCCTTCGCGGGTGTAGCTCGCGAGTTCGAAATCCTGCGTGAGTTCAAGGGCGTCGACGGGGCACGCGTCTTCGCAAAGTCCGCAGAACATGCAGCGGCTCAGGTCGTAAGTGAAGTCGGTGAGTTCCTTGCGGCGGGTGTGCTCGTTGCGGGCGCTGGAAACCACAATCAGATTTTCAGGACATGCCAGCGCGCACAGATCGCAGGCAATGCACATGGTTTCGTCGGTGTCCGGATTGACGTTCAAGCGCGGCGCTCCGCGGTAACGCTCGGCCACCTGTGGGCGCTCCAGCGGATACTGCTCGGTATAAATCTCCTTGGGATCCTGATAGCGGAACGTTATTTTCAACCCCTGCAATAGATCAACCAGGAAGACTTTGCGCAGAAAACTCGGCATGCCCATGACGCCGCTAGCATACCACTAACCGCGGAATCACCCAAGCCTGCGCCGATGCCGATCAGATTGCGCCATTGTTCCGATTCGTTGTCCGCCAAGAAAGGAGCTGACCATTTTCCTTTCCGAACGTCTAAATTCACAGCACGGAATCATAAATCGTTGAAGATCAGAGTCTCAGAGCTCAGAGCAACGATCGTTGAAGAGTCAGCGCAATCGACTGGAGAAGCAGGGAACTTTTCCGGCGGCCAGTCCGTACCAACAACCAGAGAGGATGTTATGAAGGCTTATTTCGCAAATCTGCCCATGAAAATCTGGCTGCTAATCGCTGTGCCAGCGGTGCTGATTGCCTATCCCGTGACTTGCATTGTGGTTCCGGCGGTTCTCCGCGCGGTCGTGCCGGAAGTGGTGCGCTCGGTTTTGAGCACGATCTAGCATTCCGATGCTACGCCGTCGGTCCCTCGACGGCTGACGCTTCTGCCCGGAAACTCTGCCTGCCCCGAACCTACGCACCGCCGCCCGCAAACCCGCTAAAATATTGGCGGAGCGTTCACTCCTCGTGCCGGAAAAAACATCCGCAACCAATCGTCCTAAAACCGCAGGCACAGGATCAAAGACCGCCTCCGGCGAACTTCAGCACGACGCTGTTCATCCCGACCAGCTTTCTTCTGGCGAGCCCCCGCCCGACGAACTTCATTCCGACGAACTATGGATGGAGGAAGCCCTACGCTGTGCCCAGCGCGCGCTCGAAGCCGGGGAAGTCCCAGTCGGCGCGGTCGTTGTATGGAACGACGTATGCAACGGCGTGTACAACAGCCGGATTGTAGGCCGGGGATGGAACCGCAACATCGCCGACCACGACCCGACCGCTCACGCCGAAGTCGTCGCGCTGCGCGAAGCCGGTGCAACCGTTGGTAACCATCGCCTCGAAGACTGCACACTGTTTGTTACAATTGAGCCGTGCGCGATGTGCGCCGGCGCCCTGGTGCACGCCCGCCTGAAGCGACTGGTATACGGCGCGGACGATCCCAAAGCCGGGGCTGTACATTCGGTGATGCAGGTCCTGAATCATCCGCAACTGAACCACCGGATCCAGGTTCAGAAGATCGATGTTCGCAGCGGAGTGCTGGCCGGCCGCAGCGCAGAAGTGCTGCAAACGTTCTTTAGAAATCGTCGCTAGTCGTTTGGTCGTTGCTTTGTCGGCCGAGTAAAAATGGTTGTCATTCCGACTCCCGAGCGAACGCGAGGGGCGGAGGAACCTACTTTTCGACGACGGCTTACAAACTGCTTTCCGGAGAGGTGCGTGAGTGGTTGAAACGATCCGCCTCGAAAGCGGACATACCTTAACGGGTATCGTGGGTTCAAATCCCACCCTCTCCGCCATTTCTAGCACGTACCAGGTTTGAGACCCATCTAAAATCCTCCAGCTACCACAAACCTAGCGGTTCAAATCCCACCTTCCTCATTTAATTCCCGTCACTGCTGCTCCAACCTCGCCGCCCGTTGCACGTCATCAGTCTCCAGCGCGCGATGGAGTGCTCGCGTGGTCAAGCCTCGGTCTGAGGGAACGCTTAAGGACCGAAGGTCGCCTCACAAAAGTAACGCCCGGCCCCCTCTCGAACTTCCAAGAAGCTCCGATAGGGAATAAGTCTGCTCACTTAATCTCTCCACTCCCAGAACGAGGTCTGCATCCATGTCGTCCGCTCCCGTCGTCCGTCTCCGTGTTGCCGCAACTCATATGGTATCCGCCCTCTTTCCAGCTATTTTCGAGCCGAAGGAGTTGTCAGGTCGGCGTAGTCTTGCGGTACCGCATGCTTCACGGATCGATCGGTCTTTCGGGCGAAATGCGGCGTTGCTCCTGGTGATGGCGGCGCTGTGCCTGGGTCACGCCCAGGCGACGCCTCCAAATACGCAGTTCACGGCAGCGCAAAGCGTGGTGCCGACGGGCAGCTTGAGCTACCCCTACCGCGTGGCTGTGGACGCGAGCGGCAACGTCTACATCAGCAATACCCAAGCCGAGGAGGTGCTCAAGGAAACGCTGTCGCAGGGCGTCTATACGGAAAGCGTGATTGTTTCCTCAGGTCTGGCAACCCCGTACGGCATCGCGGTCGACTCGAGCGGCAATGTCTACGTCGCTGACAATGGCCACAACCGGGTTTTGCTGGAGACGCCCTCGGGAAGCGGGTATACCCAGACCGTGGTGACGACTACGACCACATTGAGCTATCCCACCGGGGTCGCGGTGGACGCGAGCGGGAATCTCTACATCGCGGACACTGGCGGCGGCAAGGTGCTCGAGGAGACGCCTTCCGCGGGCAGCTATACCGAGACCGTGGTGGGCAGCGGGTTGGATCAATGTGTGGGCGTCGCCGTCGACCCCAGCGGCAACGTTTACTGCAGCGATATCGACGATCAGGCAGTGTACGAATTCACCTATTCCGCCGGCAGCTACACTAAGAGCACGATTCCGACCAGCGGCCTCAGCTATCCGTATGACGTGGCAGTCGATCTCAATGGGAATCTGTACATCGACGATTTTACCCACAAGCGGATCGTCAAGGAGACCTACATTTCGCCCGGGACTTATAGCCAGAGCGTGGTTCCGACCTACAACCTGGGCGGACCTCTCGGTGTGGCCGTCGATGCGAGCGGCAATCTTTATCTTGCGGATACATTCGGCTTCAACATCAAGAAACTAACCTTGGCAGGTGGCAATTTCGGCCCCGTGAATGTGGGATCGACGGCAGGGCCGGTGTACATGCTCTTCGACTTCGTCGGCGCCACTGTGGTGACCGGCACTTCTATCCTGACGCAGGGAGCGACCGGTTTGGACTACACCGATTCGGGATCGGGAAATTGCGCGGCTGCGTCGTACTCTGCCGGCGACACCTGCGCCATTGGCGTGAACTTTTTGCCACAGTATCCGGGACAGAGGCTTGGTGCAGCGGGACTTTTGGGCAGCAGCGGCGTGCTGGCTTCTGGCTATATCCAGGGCATCGGGACTGGGCCGCAGATCAATTACTCATACCCGCCGGGATTTTTCGAGTATGACGTAATCCGCGTCGCCGGCTCATTCTCTCCCTATGACCTGACCAATCCCTTTGCCGCAGCGGTCGACTACAGCGGCAATGTCTATGTTGTCGACTACAACAATAACGCCCTCTACAAAGAGACGCTGTCGGCGGGCATCTATACCCAGAGTACGATTGCGACTGGTTTGAACAATCCGGAAGCGGTTGCGGTCGATGGCGCGGGCAATGTGTACGTCTGCGACAGCGGAAACAACCAGATCTTGCTGGAAACAAATTCAAGTGGAAGCTGGGTGCAGTCGGCGATTGTAACCGGTCTCAACTTTCCCACCGGCCTCGCCATCGATGCCCTAGGGAACGTCTATTTCTCCAGCTTCAGCGACGGAGCGGTCTATGAAATCACGCAGTCTGGAGGCGTTTACTCCTCGCCGGCTACCGTGGTCACGGGCCTGAATGAGCCCAGGAAGATCGCGGTCGATGCCAGCGGGAACATTTACATCGCGGACACAGGCAACAGCCAGGTCGTCAAGGAGACGCTCTCTGGGGGCAGCTACACGCAGTCGGTGATCGGAAGCGGGATGCATTATCCCTACGGTGTTGCGGTGGCTGCCGACGGCACCGTCTTTGTCGCCGACACGATCAATAGTCGGATTCTTGCGGAAACCTGGTCGAATGGCAGCTATACCCAGTCGGTATTTATCCCCGGTCCCCCGGCTTATGACGTTCAGGTAGACCAGATGGGCAACCTGATTTTCCCCGATCCCGCCGACGCGACTGTGTTCTTCATCAGCTACGCGCAGCCGCCCAGCATATCGTTTGCCGGCGCCAACGTCGGCAGCACCAGTTCCGATAGCCCTCAGACAGTGACGATTACCAACGTCGGGAACCAGCCCCTGACCGCGGTGACTCCGGGTCTCCTCGTCGCCGGACCCAACTTTGTGCAGGTCGCGGGCTCGGGCACTCCCGAAGACTGCGGCGACGGCTTCTCCGCCGCGCCACTGGCCCCGGGAGCCAGCTGCAATCTCAGCATCAGCTTTGAGCCACAGGCTGCCGGCGCTCTCACCAGCACGGCCGTCTTCACCGATGACGCACTCAACGCCAGCCCCTCCAGCCAGACCATCTCGCTGAGCGGCCAGGGCTTAGCCAACGCAACCACCACGACGGCATCCGGTGCAACGGCTTCGTTCAACTCGAGCCCGCAGAGCGTGATGCTCGCGGCATCGGTAACCAGCACCACCATCGTAAATGCGGGCACGGTGACATTCCAGGTATTGAATGGAGCCACCCTGATCGGCGCGGCGGTGACCAGTTCCGCGCTTACCAACGGCACTGCCAGCGTGAGCTATCAGCTGCCTGCCGGAACTGCGGTGGGCTCTTACGCCATCCAGGCTGCCTATAACGGAAGCGGCTCCTTCAGTGCCAGTTCCGCCAGCGCGCAGACGCTGACGGTAAACAAAGTCGCGCCGGCGGTGAGCCTGGCCAGCAGCGCAAACCCGGCGCTGCTCGGCAACGCCATCACGTTGACTGCGACCCTTTCCGCCGTCGCGGGCACGCCCACGGGCTCGGTTTCTTTCTTTGATGGGACAACGCTACTTGGTTCCGGCACGCTCACCGGTTCCGCCGCAGCCTATACCACATCAAGCCTTGCTCTGGGCAGCCACTCGATCACCGCAGTGTATGCCGGAAATAGTGATTTCTTGACGGCCTCCAGCTCGGCCGTCGAAGAAGTAATCAACCAATCTGTTCTGGCAACGGCCACGACGGCATCCAGTGCAACGGTGTCGTTCAGCTCGAGCGCACAGAGCGTGACGCTCGCGGCAACCGTAACCAGCATCTCGGGTACCGTAAATGCCGGCACGGTGACATTCCAGGTATTGAATGGAGCCACCCTGGTCGGCGCGGCGGTGACCAGTTCCGCGCTTACCAACGGCACTGCCAGCGTGAGCTATCAGCTGCCTGCCGGAACTGCGGTGGGCTCTTACGCCATCCAGGCTGCCTATAACGGAAGCGGCTCCTTCAGTGCCAGTTCCGCCAGCGCGCAGACGCTGACGGTAAACAAAGTCGCGCCGGCGGTGAGCCTGGCCAGCAGCGCAAACCCGGCGCTGCTCGGCAACGCCATCACGTTGACTGCGACCCTTTCCGCCGTCGCGGGCACGCCCACGGGCTCGGTTTCTTTCTTTGATGGGACAACGCTACTTGGTTCCGGCACGCTCACCGGTTCCGCCGCAGCCTATACCACATCAAGCCTTGCTCTGGGCAGCCACTCGATCACCGCAGTGTATGCCGGAAATAGTGATTTCTCGGCGTCCACCAGTTCGGCTATCGCGGAGGTCGTCAACGAATTTACGATGGCTCTGACCAGCGGAAGCAGCGGTACCCAGACGGTTGCGTCCGGGCAAGCCGCAACCTATAGTTTCGCGATTCAAGCGCAGACTGCGCCGCTGACCACGCCGGTAGTTTTTTCTGTCCGCGGCTTGCCTACCGGTGCAACCGCGACGTTTAATCCGCCGTCGATCACTCCCGGCCTGACTGCATCCGCTTTTGTGATGACGATCCAGACGGCGGCGCCGTCTACGACCTCATCTCTATCTAATGTCCATCGCGATTTACTGGCCCTTGGACTGACGCCCTTTATGCTGGGGATGTTGCTGCTGCCTTTCAGTGGAACGGTCCGGCGAGCGGCAGGTAGACACGGCCGCATGTTGAGCCTGCTGCTCTTGCTGGCTGTGGGAACAGCGCTGGGCGGACTGACGGGCTGCGGCTACAGCAACGGCCCAAGCGGTACCCTTCCGCAGAGTTACACCATTACCGTCGTCGGTACCCACGGAACGACGTCGCAAACCACAAACGTTAAACTGATAATCCAGTAGCAGGCAGCATTGCCGGCGAACCACGCAACTCGGCGGAGGTGAAAGAACTACCGCACGAATTCAGTTAGCGAGGAAGCAAAAGCTGGCGGGAAATCAAAAGCGCTTGTCATTCCGACTCCCGAGCGAACGCGAGGGGCGGAGGAACCCAGGTTTTGCTGGCAACCAGCAACTGTCTTACGGAGAGGTGCGCGAGTGTTTGAAACGACCCGGCTCGAAAGTGGACTCCGCCATTTAATTCCCTTCACTGTTGCTGCTGTTGCTCCTGATCCGACCGCGCCGCGGCCCGCACCAGCACTGGTCTCGACCGCACTACGAAACTGGGCGTGATGGGTTCGGGGGCGACGTTATCCGCGGGGCTTACGGTTACGGCTACACTCAGTTCGCTCTGGGCCTCGCCTTTGTAGACTCCACGCGTGGGTGGGACGTCGGCGTAGTCGCGGCCGATGGCGACGCGAATGTGGCGGTCGCCTCCGACCAGATTATTCGTCGGGTCAAACGCCATCCAGCCGAAGTTCGGCACCAGGGCCTCAACCCAGGCGTGCGATGCGCCCTCAATCGATCGGTCCCTTTCTTTCTCACGCGCCTCCGTTTTCTCGCGATGGAACATGTAGCCGCTGACGTAGCGGCATGGAATCTTCAGGCGGCGCACCAGCGTGATCATGATATGGGCGAAGTCCTGGCATACGCCCTGCCGGGTTTGCAGCGCTTCTTCAATCGGCGAATCCACTTTCGTGCTGTTGGGCACATAGGCGAATGATTTGTAGATCGCTTCGTTCAGTTCGGTGAGCAACTGCAGCGGAGTGCCACGCCGCTCGCATCCCAGTTCTTTCGCCAGTTGTTCCACCGGCGCGCTGGATTGCGCGAAGTGGCTGGGCAAAAGCATCTCCCAGTGATCGCTGGCTGCGACCACGGCGTCGAGGTCGGCCCAGTCGCCGCCTTGGCCGGGCGACCCGGGAACAGCGAGCACTTCGACCGCCGACTGCGCTCTGACTTTGACCATCGAGTGCCGTCCCGCAATATCGAAATGATGGACGGTGTTGCCCATGAAATCCCGATACTGCATGACGTTGGCGGCAGGATCGACATTGAGAGTGAAGCTGAGGCAGCGCTGATCGCCGTCGCTCCGCGGCTGCAGACGGACTTCCATCAGGCTCTCGCGCACGGCTGGTTCGTAGCGGAATGTCGTGGTATGGCGGACGGAGTAGATCATTGCATCATCGTCTCAATTGAAGTCCACTGCCCTCAGGGGCTAAAAGCCGGTTGTTTTTCTACTCGCCTCACGCGGCGCTGAAGCGCCGCTCTTCCACGGTGGTGTCTGCGTTCCGACCCTTCTTCGACCGCGCCTCAAAGCAAAGTCTGCCGCTCACGAGACCAGCGCCGACTCGACCGCATAATCAAAGTAGACCTGCTGGATCGCGGTATGCGCCTGGGCGCACTGCCAGCGGACACTGTCGACGTAGCCGCTGGCCCCGGACGCCATTACTTCTTCGATTTGGCTGAAACTCAAAGTTGCGCACAGGCGTCCCGCGAGGCGCACGGGGTGCTCGGCCTTGCGTTCGGTCAATTCTCCAATCGCGACCAGCGCGGCATGCACGCGATCGACGGAGAAGCGCACGGAATGCGGGAAGTCGGGATTCAACAGCAAGAATTCCGCTACGCGCAGCGGACGGATTTCCGCAGTGTAAGTCTTGCAGTAAGCCTCAAAGGCCGCGCACGATTTCAGCAGGCCGACCCACTCGAGATATTCTTCGCTCTCCACTGCCTGATCGAGCGGATGCGGCAAGCGTCCGAAATGCGTGCCGATCAAGCGCGCCAGTTCGTCGGTGCGCTCGACAAAGCGCCCGAGCTGAATATATTGCCAGCCCTCGCCGTGCGACATGGTTGAATCGGTCACGCCCTGGAATAGATGCGCGCCCTCGCGAACCGCCCGAAAAAATACATACGAATGCAGCAGCCAGGCCTCGCTCTCCGTGGTGCTAGTTACTTGTAAGTACAGCCGGTTGAGTTGCTCCCACATTTCTGTACTGCACTGCTCGCGCACCTGGCGCAGGTTTTCGCGGGCCGCGGCGACGCACGACAGAATGGATGACGGATTGGTGCGGTCGAGGGTGAGAACGTGAGTCAGCGATGATGCGTCAATCTTGCCGTCTTCCGGCGCTGGCACCTGGGACACTTCCAGGAGGCGCAGCCATCGGCCCGCTCCGGCTTCCGGGGATTGGTCGAGCCGGAGTTGCAGGTCGACATCGATCAGCCGTGCTGTATGTTCGGCGCGTTCGAGATAGCGGCTCATCCAGTAGAGACTGTCCGCGACCCGCGAGAGCATGGTGGTTTGCCGGCGTCCGTTCATGCCCGAAGCACCCAAGTGTCCTTGCTGCCGCCGCCCTGCGACGAATTAACCACCAGCGATCCCCGGCGCAGCGCCACGCGCGTCAGCCCTCCCGGCACAAGCGTCACATTCTCGCCATACAAAATATAGGGTCGCAGATCGACGTGCCGCGCCTGCACCTCGCCCTCCAAGAAACACGGCGCACGCGACAGGCTCAGCGTGGGCTGCGCAATGTAGTTTCGTGGCTCGGCTTCGATTCTCCTCCGGAAGTCTTCCCTTTCGGCCGCCGTGCTGTGCGGGCCAATCAACATGCCGTAGCCGCCTGACTCGCCGACGGCCTTCACGACCAGTTCTTCGAGATGCTCCAGTACGTAGCTTCTTTGCGAACGGTCGTTCAGAAGATACGTCTGAACATTGGCCAGGATAGGATCTTCGCCCAGGTAGTAACGAATGATCGCCGGCACGTAAGCATACAAAGCCTTGTCATCGGCGACGCCGGTGCCGATCGCATTCGCCAGCACGACGTTGCCGGCGCGGTAAGCGTTGAAAAGTCCCGGAACGCCCAGGCTCGAATCCTGCCGGAAACAGAGCGGATCGAGAAAATCGTCGTCGACGCGGCGGTAGATCACATCCACGCGCCGCAGACCGGCCGTGGTGCGCATGTAGACAATATTGTCATGCACCAGCAGGTCGCGGCCTTCGACCAGCTCAATGCCCATCTGCTGGGCAAGAAACGTGTGTTCGAAATAGGCGGAATTGAAAACTCCAGGAGTCAGCAGAACAACTTTCGGTTCATGCCGGCTCGAAGAATTGGCTGGAGCCAACGCGCGCAGCGTCGCCAACAGAGCCGTCGCATAGTGATCGACCGGCGACACGCCGTAGTCGCGGAACAGCGTGGGGAAAACTTTCTTCAGCACCTTGCGGTTCGCCAGCATGTAAGAGACGCCGCTGGGCACGCGGAGATTGTCTTCCAATACGGCAAACGATCCGTCCGGCAGCCGCACCAGATCGGTGCCGCAGATGCTTACATAAATGCCGCGCGGCACCGTCAGCCCCCGCATCTCGCGCCGGAAGTGCCGGCAACTGTAAACCAGTTCGCGGGGGACGACCCCATCCGCCAGAATCCTTCCGTGGTGATAGATATCTTCCAGAAATAAGTTCAGCGCGGCGATGCGCTGGGTGAGACCGGTCTCAATCTTGCGCCACTCCTGGTGGGGAATGATGCGGGGCAGAAGATCATTGGGAAAGACGCGTTCGGTGCCTTCGTCGTTGCCATAAACAGTGAAGGTGATGCCCTGGTGCAGAAACGACAGGTCGGCGGCCTGCTGGGTCTTGCGCAATTCCTCCGGAGGCAGCTCCAACAGCGTCTGAAATAAGGCTTTGTAGTGCTCGCGCGGGGCGCCGGGCGAGGCGAACATCTCGTCGTAGGCAGCGTCAAACTGATAATTGCGGAACGGAGGACGAAATAATGTGAGCGGCTCCGGAGGGCTCATCCGGCGCACCAATCCACGGGTTCGGGTACGGCTGGGCTGCACGCATAGGACTCTAGGGGTCGCCCGGCTCCTGAGTCCAATCGAAATTGTCTATCGGAGGGATTCAGATTTCGGGTCTTGACCCCACCCAATAATCCTGTCATTCCGACCCCCGAGCGAAAGCGAGGGGCGGAGGAATCTGCTTTTCCTTGCCACTCGGCGCTCAAGTACTCGCCGCTCCCTACGGCCTCTGCCCCGCCCTAAACACGGTCCACGGCCCCGCCTTCATATCGTGCAGCAACGGCTTCTGCCAGGAAAATTCAGGATGCCGGTCCAGAAAATCAGCCGCCAGAAAATCCGCGCCGCACGGATGCCCCGCCCGCGCCACAAAGCTCATCTTCGCAGCCATCGCGCTGTCGGTCGCCTTGCCCTGAACCGCGCCGCCCGGATTGTACGCATCCCATCCCCACTCCTTGATGCCGCGAGGGGAAACATCCACATGACCGCACAGCGAGCGCTCGTCGGCCTGCTCCTTCTTCTCTAAGCTGTCGAAATGGTCCGACAGGAACTGCTCCGCCAGGTTGACGTCCACTTTCCCCTTGGCCTGCTGCATGAACTCGTCAGCGCGGGCATGCCGCGCGTTGGGAGACGTCGAAGCATCGTTGGGATCGAAGCCGCTGGCTTCTTCCCGAATCAGCTTCGGATCGCGGGCAAAATTCGAGCTGACAAAATATCCATCCTTCGTGCGCCACAGCGGCGTGTTCTTGAGTCCCAATTCCAGATACGCGATCTCGCCGGTCTTGCGGTCGCCGATGAGCCAGTCGTTGGCGTAGCCGCCGTTGTTGCCTTCTTTGATAATGCGCACGTAGTCATCAATTCCGTTGGCGTACTGCAGCGCCTTGCGCGAGCGCATGAACTCAGGCTTGCCGTTCGGATCCCATCCTTCAAACTGCGTGATGGTCGTCTCCGTGATCATGATGCCGGCGGAGTTCACGCCAAAATCATCGTCGCTGGTAATCACTCCGGGAAATCCGTCCATCAGAATGCGATTGCCGTGCTCGGGCACGATGTCGAACACAATCACCCAGCGTTCCCCGGCGAGGTAGCTCGTCCAATTATTGTGTGCGATGACGATCTGATGATCCTTGGTCATGCTGCCGGTAGCGATGAATGCGCTGCAGTTGCCGGGAGCGGCGAGCTTCGGGGCTTTCGCTGACTTGGTCTGCTTGTTCAACCAAGGCACGTAATAGTCCGGCACTTCCTCGAACGCGTTGAGCGCCACAATGTCATACACATCAAGATCGACTCCGTGCGCCTTCACTCCCTCGGCGATGCCCTGCAGCTCCTGCTGATATTCGGCATCGATGTGAGGCCAAAGCATTTCGCGGGCAGTCGTGCGGAAGAATTCCCAATCGCGCTGCGTCTCGCGCGTGTCAAACAGCTTGATCGCTTCCAATCCATCAGCAATTTCCGGGGCAAGAAGATAGCCGTGCTGAAAGCCGATCTCCGCCGGCGAGCCTTCGAGGTGTACATAAGTCCATCCGCCCTGCTGGAAACGGTAAGCCTTCTGCAGCCGTGCGTCAGATGGGTTGGCGGAGGGGTCGGCGGAGAACGCGGCGCAGGTCAGGGCGAACAGTACCGCGATCCCGCAGATGCAGTCAGAGAAGTTCCTTGGCATGAAGTCCTCGGCGGCGTATTTGTGCCGAGACATTCTATCCCATGCTCCGCAGCCATCGCGGGGCAATGAGTGAAATCGTTGGTTACGCCAATCTAACCGGATGATACATTCATCGCGAGCTGAGAACTTTCTTGCGAGGCCGCGGCATGACATCGGTGGATGTGGTTGAGATCTATACGACCTTGGCCGATCTTGGAATTCTCGTCTGGATCGACGGCGGATGGGGTGTCGATGCCTTGCTGGGTCGAGCAACCCGGCCCCACAAGGACTTAGACATTGCAATCGAAGATCATCGACTGCTCCCATTCGAGCAATTCTTAGCATCGCGAGGATATCGCCGGACCAAACGTGAAATCGAAAGACCCTTTAACTTCGTTTTGGCAGACAGCAAAGGCCGTGAAATCGACGTCCATGTAATCTCACGGGACGAACGCGGGAACGGTATCTACAGGTCCCCTTTTCCAGAAATGGGTGTCATGTATCCGGCGGAATCGCTGACCGGCGACGGCGTGATCGACGAGTGCCCGGTTCGTTGCATCTCCCCTCAATGGATGATCAAATTTCACAGCGGTTACACGCTGACGGAGAAGGATTACAAAGATGTTTCGGCACTCTGCGAGAAATATCGCATACCGTTGCCGGACGAGTATCTGCAATTTACAAAGCGCTGATGTCAGTGCGCCTGCCGTCGGAGCGCTTCACAGTCAGATATCCGTTCGCTGATCCGGATGCCGGCTCAGGTACCAGCAGGGCTGCCATCCCTCATGCGGAAACAGCGCGTGCACGCAGGTCTGCGGCGCTGGCGGATCGAACGTAAACAACGTCTTACCGTTCTTCATCAGCAGGGCAGTGTAATGATTCACTGTCACCGAGCCGTAGGCGTTGCGGTTGGTCGCCTCGCGGAAACGGAAAACGGCGTAGTCTAAGCAGTACCCCAGGGCGGCCGCTCCGACCACAATAAGAATCGAGGCGACCATGATTCGTCGCAACCGCACTTTGAGGACGCGCCAGGTTGTCGGGGCCACGGCACAGGATTATAAGGCGTGGCCGCTCGTGTAGTTTGTGTTTTCCGAGCCCCCTTATTGAAGGCGTCATCCCGAAACCCGGCGCACTTCAGCCGGGTGAGGGATCTCGCGCGGGCCCCCGAACGACGGCCGGTCCGCGCGAGATCCTTCGCTCCGCCTGAAGAACGGCTACGCTCAGGATGACGCAGAGGAAGTAGAACACCGGCGAAACTCATACGGAATCCCACGCGCTCCCACCCCCACATTGACAATTCGCCCGTCCGACAGGCAAACTACCGCATTCGCCAAGAATCGCTTCTGGCGGACGCCTGCTGCGGCGCACAAGCAGAAACAGCCGTTTAGGTCTTATAATCACCACTTACACTTCGTCCATGGCCATGACCGAGCAACGGGTTTCGTACACGCTCGACTCCTCGTTGGAGACGATCGACAATGCGGAGGAGAAGGCCACACGCGTCGCCACCGAACTCGGCTTCGCCGACGAAGAGATCATGCAGATTTCCATGGCCGTGCGCGAGGCCGCGGTCAATGCCGTTTTGCATGGCAATGCCTATGCCCCGGACAAGAAAGTAATCCTGGCTTTTGAGCGTGCCGGCGGCGATCTGATTATCACCATTCGCGATCAAGGCCGGGGGATGGATCTGAGCAAGATCCCGAATCCTCTGGCGCCGGAGAATCTGCTCAAGACTTCCGGACGCGGAATTTTTCTTATGCGCTCGTTTATGGATGCGGTCGAAATTCGGCCCACCGAATCGGGCACCGAACTTAAATTAATCAAGCACGTCCACGGACCAACCGCGGGCGGCAAGGAGGCTTCCCAGTGAGCATGAAGGTTGCTGTTCGGCAGGTGGATGGAGTTACGATTGTGGACTGCAGCGGTCGCATTACCCTCGGCGAAGGCAGCGTCATTCTCCGCGACACGGTTCGCGACCTGCTCGCCAAGGGCAACAAAAAGATTGTTCTGAACCTGCAGGACGTCAACTACATTGACAGTTCAGGCATCGGTGAACTGGTCAGCGCCTTCACCACCACCAAGAATCAGGGTGGCGAACTGAAACTCCTGAACCTCACCAAAAAGGTCAACGACCTGCTTCAGATCACCAAGCTCTACACCGTCTTCGACGTGAAAGACGACGAAGCTTCCGCAGTCAAGGCATTTAAATAAAGTTGGCGTCTCTCCGCTAGCTTCGAAGCATGGGTGCCCCATTTCTCGCGTCTTTGGCGAGAAGTGGGGACTTCGCCCTGAATCCCATTCCGGAACAATCCACGAATTAATTCCGCGCCGTCACAGACTTCGTCCCGCTTCGCTCCTAGAATTAGGGCATGGAGCGCACGACACATGTAGGGACAGACGCATTCGTCCGTCCAGCCGGGCAAGCCCCGGCGGCGCGATCGAGAGGTGCAGCCAAGATTTTGGCTCCCGTCGCACTCCTGATCGTCTCTGTGTTGATTCTCCTGTTCGCCGCATCCTCTCTCCACGCCTCCGATTGCATCCCGATCTACGAAGCGAGTCAACACGTCGGCCAAACCAAGTGCGTCGCCGGAAAGGTGTTAAAGGTCAAAGTCGGCGCCAGGGGAGTTCACTTCCTCGACTTCTGCGAAGAGCAGATGGCCTGCCCCTTCTCGGTGGTGGTCTTCCCTTCCGGACTGAAGGATGTTGGCGACGTCCGCCGCCTGGCCGGCCGGACCATCGAGATTCACGGAGCTCTCAAACTCTACGACGGCCGCGCTGAAATCGTCCTGAACCGCATCAGCCAGATCACCGGAGGCGCCGCCATGATTCCAGCTCTGCCCAAAAACTACGACGTCGAAAACCGCGGCCACTACAGCGCCGGCCACCTGCGCCCCACCAAAAGACCGACCACGACTAAAGCCACGCCCAACGCCACCGCGATCTACGACGTGGAAGGCGAACAGCCACCAGACTAGCGCGCCGCTCGCTGACGTCAAACCCGTAAGCCAACCCATAAACCAATCCCATAACCTGATGCGGTACTATCTAGGCCATGTCGAACTCGGGCCTGAGGCGCGTAGCACCCGCAATCGGACTTTACTTCGTCGCTCCACTGGTCGCGGAATATCTCCTAGGCGATCTGCCAATCAAACTGCTGGGCGTGCTAGCCATCCTGGCGCCGTTGTACGGCGGCGGTGCATTGCTAATCCGCGAGGTAGTTCGCCGGACTGGCCGCGGATGGCCAAGCATTTTCGTTTTGGCCTTCGCCTACGCAGTTTTCGAAGAGGCATTCACCACGCAAACTCTGTTTAATCCCAACTATCTCAACCTCAATCTCCATCTGCTTCAGCCGGCCTATATTCCGGCGCTGGGCATCGGTATCTGGTGGACGGTCTTCGTGCTCACCTTGCATACGGTGTGGAGTATTTCTGTGTCGATCGCACTTGTCGAGGCCCTCGTGCCGGATCGCGCCACCACGCCATGGCTGCGAGGCACGGGCCTGACCGTCATCAGCATTCTCTTCGCATTGGCCGCGATCGCGACGACTGCGCAGCAAATCAAGACTTCGCACTTCATGGCATCGAAGGCACAGTTCTGCGTCTCTGCGGTTGTGTGCGTCGTGGCGATTGCGGCAGCGTTTCTACTCCCCGCGCGATCGGCGCCCCGCATGCCTGGTTCGGTCCCGAATTCCTGGCTCATGGGAACTGCGGCGCTGGCTGCCGGCTCCATCTTTCTCATCGTCCCGCCGACATGGGGATGGGGCGCGGTCGCGATTTACGTGCTTCTGGACCTGATAATGATTGCAGCGATGTCGGCCTTATCTCATCGCGCAGGATGGAACGCCCTGCATCGTCTGGCACTTGCCGGCGGAGCCGCCCTGGCCTACGCGTGGCACGCTTTCGTCCAGCATCCTGCAGTCGGCGACGCAGGACGCAGCACTCGGATCGGCAACATAATTTTCGCGGCGGGATTAATCGGGCTGCTTGTCGTCGCAGCGCGACGGACAGCATCGTACGTAAATTCCGCCCGCGCGAGTACGTCCGTTTCCTAAACCATTCCCTTGCGCAGTTCGTCCAGCGGATACTTCGTCCCGCGCCACTCAATGCCGTCGTTCCACAGCGTCAGCACCATCGACCGCAACAGCGTATAGATAAACAGCGCTGCGCTCACGGGATGCAGCAGGAAGTAATACGCCGGCACCGCCGACCGCCGTGATATTCCGATGTAAATCGCGAACAGTGATCCCAGAGCCACAGCGTAGGGTACGCGTGCCCACCCATGCGCCAGAAATATCCCGAGAAACGGCCCGAAATTCAGGAACGCCAATGCGAAAGCCGAAATCACCGTGCGCCACCACTGAAACGACAGCACGGCAAAGAAATTCTTGGTCAGGTTGTTGACGATGCCCCTCGCGCCCTTCGCCCAGCGAATCGAAATCAAATCTCCGCCGAAAACGTTGCGCTGCGCGAAACCAGCCTTCTTAATAACCTTGCCCAACTTCATGTCGTCGACCACTTCCATGCGCAGAGCCGCGTACGTGCCAACCGCGTCATACACGCTGCGCCGCACCAGGTTGAACGCGCCCACACCCATGTGATCGTCCGCGCTCGGGTCGGCCACCTTCCACGGCCGATGTCCGAACATGAACATAGTTTGAAAAAAAGCGATCATCATATACTCGCCCGGCCGTTTCATAATCATCCGCGGAAACAGGATGACATGATCCGCCGAAACGCTCTCGGCATAAGCCAGCGCCCGCCGCAGCGAGTCCGGCTTGAACAAAACGTCCGCATCAGTGAAGAGCAGCCAGTCCCCGGTCGCCTGATTGGACGCGGTCCACATGGCATGAGTTTTTCCCAGCCAGCCCGCAGGCAGTTCGGTGTGATGAATAACTGTTAGAACTGGGTGCCCCACCCTTGTCGCGGTTTTCGCGACAGAGCCTGCCCTGAGCTTGTCGAAGGGGTGGGGATTTTGGCTCTCCGCAACTCGTTCCATGATCCGGCCCGTCGAATCCGTAGACCGATCGTTCACCGCGATCACTTCATAGTTGTCATAGTCAAGCGCCAGCAGAGCAGTCAGCCCCTGCGCAATGGTTTCTTCTTCATTGCGCGCCGGAACAATGATCGACACGCGAGGATTCCCCGTCGGCGAAACAGGATTCCGATCCCACTTCGCAAGAGAGACGTCCGCCACGCTCGGCATGCCAAGCGCAGCATCCACAATGCGGGAGAACCAAGCCAGCGCCAGAATGATGCCCGCAATCCAATAAAAATAAACCATCCTGCTAGGTCTTCCCTGCTCCGGCGGGCGCGCCGCCGGCTTCGATCGGCGCCGCAAACCTCATCCCATAAAACAGTATGGCAGAAGAAATCCCCATCGCAATCACCGGGAGAATAAATGCGGCCTGTAGCGAGCGCCTGTCGGCCATCCATCCCATCATGGTTGGCGAAGGCACATCGCCAAGAATATGAATGATGAAAATATTCACCGCCAACGCCGTGGCGCGAATGTGCGCCCCAACCGAATTGATGACCGCGGCATTAAGCGGCGCAGTGTTGAGCAAAAGAAAAAAAGCAGACACAGCGATTGCCGGAATCATCAGCCGACCCTTCGCAAACAGCGCCACAATCATGAACGGCACGCCGAGTAACATGCTCGTCGCCGACACCAGAAGATAAGCACTCTTGATTCGCGGCAGCAGATAATCCCCTAGCCATCCGCCGGCCAACGCCGCGACGATGCCGTCCACCACAATGATGATGCCAAACGCAAAATTCGCCGCCTCCAGCGTGTACCCGCGCTCGCTGTATAGAAACTTGGGCATCCACACCTGAATGCCGCCCAAAGAAAAAGTCATCGCCGCCATGCCCAGCGTCGAGGCCAGAAAGGCAGGATTCCGCGCCAGCCCTAAAATTGATTCGCGTCCTGGGGTTTTCTTCAGCGAATCAAACTGCCCCCGTTCCGGCTCCTTCAGAAAAAGCACCGCCAGCGCCAGCACGAAGCCGGGAGCGGCAGCAATATAAAACGGAAATCGCCACCCGTAGATCGGCGCCAGATGTCCGCCCAGCAGATAACCCGCCGCCGATCCCACCGGAATTGCCAGATAAAACACGCCCAGAATCCGCCCACGTTTTTCCTGCGCGAAAAGATCGGCAACAAACGTTGGCGCAATAGTGACGAACGTTGCTTCGCCCACCCCCACCAGGGTGTGCCGGACCAGCAATTCGGTGTAAGTATGCGTGACCGCGGTCATCAGCGTGAGCCCGCTCCAGAACAGAGCGCCCAGCACGATGATGAGCTTGCGCGAGTATCGATCCGCCAGCGGCCCCACAAACGGCGCCGCAATCATGTAGAAGCCAAGGAAGGCGCTGGTCAAATATCCGATCTGCGCGTTCGACAGATGAAACTCATCCTGCACCAGCGGCTGCACCGCAAACAGCACGTTGCGATCTACATAATTAAGCAGATTGAGCGCCGTCAGAACAATCAGCGCGGTGCGAGGCTGGAGATCAGTCTGGGTCACGGGTCCAGCGAATATAGCATGGCGGGCCGCACTTCCGTATCGGCGTCATAATAACGATTGACGTTAATAACGGATAACGTTATGCTAAGACATGTGATCAGAAGTTTCGCCAATAAGCCGACGGCGGACATCTGGCGAACCGGAAAAGCCCGAGGTTCGCCCCCAGCGAGCGTTGCCAAAAGAAAACTTGCCATGCTCGATGCAGCGGCATCTCTGGAAGACTTGAAATGTCCCCCGGGAAACCGGCTGGAAAAGCTACATGGGGATCGTCAAGGGCAATACAGCATTCGCATCAATGATCAATATCGAATCTGCTTCGTGTGGCGCGGTCATGATGCGTTCGGCGTCGACATCGCGGACTATCACTAGCGATCAAGAGTTTCGGAATCACAAATACTGGAGGTGACCCGTATGGGACACGCAGACATTCAAAGAAAAGGTCCTCCACACTGGAGGGTTCACCCCGGTGAAATCCTGCGGGAGGAATTTCTCAAGCCGCTCGGCATCTCGGCGTATGAACTGGCGAAGCGCCTTCACGTCCCTGCGCCCCGAGTGAACGACATCGTGCTCGAGCGTCGCGGCATCAGCGCCGATACCGCCGTCCGCCTGTCGCGCTTCTTCGGAACCACCGAGCAATTCTGGCTGAACCTGCAGGGCGCCTACGAAGTGAGCCGCGTGATGGCCGAGCAGGCTGCCGAGATTGAGCGTATCCAGCCGCGGGCAGCGTCCGCCTCGCGCTGACGCAGCGTTCACTTTGCCTTGCGTCTCTTCGGCCGCGGCCACCGCGCCACAATCGTTGTCGAAATCCCACCCCGCGGCCGGAACTCGCCTCTTACTTCTGCCCACACCGGTTTCGCCCACTTCACCACGTCTTCCAGAATCTGGTTGACGATGTTCTCCTGAAAAATCCCAAGATTCCGATAAGAATGCAAATATTCCTTCAACGACTTCAGCTCGAGGCAGCTCTTCTCCGGCATGTAGCGAATGGCCAAAACTCCAAAATCCGGCAGCCCGGTCTTCGGACACACCGATGTGAACTCCGGGTCATCCACCACAATCTCGTACCCAGGAAACTGGTTGGGCCAGGTCTCAATCTCCGGAAACTTCGCGTCGAGACCCGCGGCAGCGTGCTCAGGCGTATAGCGGGGCGATTTAGCCATGCCGCTATTGTAGCGTTTGCCCGGACTCTCTCGAAATTCGGATTCTCTCGAAACCACGATGCAGCCGGAAGATTAGAAGCCAACGCCGAGCCGTCCGCATCCAACAAGCCACCACGCTCAGGCGTGCCGCTATATCTGTGGCAGGCTCCAGAATGGTAAATTAACGCTTACAGTTATTGCTGTCGCAGCCTGAAAGACTAACTGGTTGGCATCGACGAACAATTCGACCGCATCGCCCCTGCGGCGGTGGATTTGGCCCGCCCTTATCATCCTGGTAGCAGTGCCACTCCTTTACTCCTATTTCCACCAAACGCCCGTGAAAGTTCGAGCCGTGAGCGTGCAACGCGGTCCAATTCGCAGCGTGGTCTCCACCAACGGAAAAATTGAACCAGTGCAACCCTTCGAAGCGCACGCGCCCATTGCCACCACGGTGAAACGCCTGCTGGTCAAGGAAGGCGACCACGTGCGCCAGGGTCAACTGTTGCTGCAGCTCGATGACGCCGACATTCGCGCCCAGGCCGCCAAAGCCCAGGCCCAAGTCAAGGCGGCGCAGGCCGATCAATCGTCGCTGCAGGCCGAAGGCACGCACGAAGAAGTCCTCACTCTGAATACGCAGCTGGTCAAAGCCCGCAGTGCGCGCGATGCGGCCCAGCGCCATCTCGATGCTCTGCGGCGACTGCTGCAGGATGGCGCAGCCTCTCCAGGCGAAGTTCGCCAGGCGGAAGACGCCCTGCAAAGCGCTCAGGCCGACCTCACCTTGATCGAGCAGAAACAGAAGGGCCGCTACTCCACGCCAGAAGCCGCGCGGATCAAGGCTCAGGCCGGAGAAGCGCAAGCCGCCTATGACGCGGCTGAAGATGCACTCGGCAAGTCCACCGTCCGCGCTCCTTTCGACGGCATCGTCTATTCGCTTCCCGTGAAGCAGGGAGCCTTCGTGGCGGCGGGCGAATTACTCTTGCAGGAAGCCGATCTTTCGCGTGTGTTGGTGCGCGCCTTCGTCGACGAGCCGGACGTGGGCCGACTCCAGGCTGGACAAAAAGTCGAAGTCACTTGGGACGCAATCGCCGGGCGCACTTGGAACGGCTCGGTGAACACCGTGCCGTCGACGGTGAAGCTGCGCGTCTCCAGAAATGTCGGCGAAGCGACCTGTATCGTCGACAACAAAGATCTCCGCCTTCTGCCCAACGTCAATGTTGGCGTTACCATCGTGGTTGCCGAGCACAGCGACGTCCTCACGCTGGAGCGCGATGCGCTGCGCATTGATGAAGCTAAGCCATACGTCTACCGCATCGTCGACGGCCACCTCAAGCGCCAGACCATTGAGGTCTCGTTGCAGAATCTGACTCGGGTCGAAATCACCTCCGGCCTTTCCGCGGGAGACTTCGTAGCCTTGCCGGCCGAGGACAAGCCGCTATCCGACGGGGTCGCTGTCAAAGTAGTTCCCTAGACTCCGATTTCTTAAGCTCCGGGAAGGCTTGAGTTTAGTCTGACACGGACTTGCCCACTGATGAAATCACGCCCCCTTTTCTCGCTCCTGCTCTTTTCCGTGCTCCTGCCCTCTGCCTATGCGGACGCGTCCCCCAAAGAATTGCTCGCCTCAGGTCGCGTCGATGAAGCAATTTTAGCCTTGGAGCAGGCGACCCGCAGCTCCGCTCCCGACGCCGGATCCTACAATCTGCTCTGCCGCGCTTATTACATGATCGACGACTGGGATCGCGGCATTGCCGCGTGCGAGCGCGCCGTGAAGCTCGCCCCGGAGAACGGCCTCTACCACTTGTGGCTCGCCCGAATCTATGGCGAGAAGGCCGACCACGCCGGAATTCTTACCGGAGCGGGACTGGTCAAAAAGGTTCGCACCGAGTTCGAGCGCGCCGTCGAACTCGATCCCAAAAACTCAGCAGCTCGCGAAGATCTCGCTGAGTTTTATCTCGAGGCTCCGTCCATAGTCGGAGGTGGTAAGGACAAGGCTAAAGCTCAGGTCCAGGCACTGGCCGGCTTCGATCCCGCGGCGGCGGACTATGTAGCCGGCCAGATTGCAGCCAAGGAAAAAGATTCTGAAACCGCCGAGCGCGCCTACCGTGCCGCAATTGAAACCAGTCACGGCACGGCGATCGCATGGCTGCATCTGGCCCAGTTTATGGCTCACGCCAACCGCTTCGACGAAATGGATGACGCGTTGCACAGCATGAGCTCGGCCCCGCTCGACCACCCCGAATCGCTGATGGACGGGGCCAGCCTCCTGCTGCACTTCGACCGTGACAGTGCCTTGGCCGTGCGCCTCCTGCGCCGCTATCTCTCGAACGGTCCCGTCGAGGAGGGCCCCGCCTTCAAAGCGCACGACTTCCTCGGCCAGCTACTGGAGAAGCAGGGAGACCGTCAGGCGGCCGCCGAAGAATATCGCGCTGCGCTCGCGCTATCGAACACCTACGCCCGGGCGCGCGAGCATTTGAAGCGAGTCGAAAATGTAAGCCATTGAGAGTAAGCCACGGAAAGTACCCCCAGCCCATCCCGGGGACATTTAAACTTTTCGCTGGCATCCAATGTCATGGACCCTGTCCAAATGAAATCATTCCCAGATGAAGCTGAGAGGGACGCAATGATAGCGATGATGATGGCGATGAAGACCTTGTGCCATACTGCACGCAAAGCAGCTGCATGCAAAGTTAGTACGAACAAAGTAAGCCCGCGCGCAAAGTGGATCAGGATCGCGGCCATCCTTCTGCTCCCGACTTCGCTGTTGGCCGAGCCCGTCTCTCTCAAGCGCGTCGTCGAGCTCGCCCTCACTCATGCGACAGGAGCGGCGATCACCGCCGCCGATGAGGTGCACGCGGCTGCTGGCTATGCGGAACTGCGCAACAATTACATCCCGCAGATTTCCACTGGAGCAGGTCTCGGATACTCCTACGGATTTCCGCTCGCGCTTGAGGGATCGGCGCCGGCTCTGTTCAACGTCAATGCACAATCGGCTCTGCTCAATCCCGCATTGCACGATTTTGTGCGCGCCGCGAGAGCCGATTCGGCCATGGCTGCCTTGAAAACAAAAGACCAACGCAATCAGATCATCCAGGACGCGGCTTTAAGCTACGCCGAACTCTCGAAATGGGAGGCGCGTTTAGCTCGACTCAAGGAGACCGAGACCGCCGCCAACAAGATGCAAGCCGCCGTCGCCGAGCGCGTCAAGGAAGGCATCGACAGCGAACTCGACGGCACCAGGGCTCGTCTGTCCGCCGCACGCGTCCGCCTGCGCATCGCCGAAGCGCAAGGCGCCGCCGATGTGCTTCGCGAACACCTCTCCAAACTTACCGGACTCCCCGCCGCAACCATTCAGACCGACCCGGATTCATTTCCCGCGCCCCCCGCCCCGCTCCCCGCCGAATCTCCGAACGCCGCATCAGCAAATGAAGCCGCCGCAAAAGAAGTCGCTGCTTCCAATCCCGCGGTCCAGGCAGCCGTTGAACACGCGCGCGCGCAATACCTGCGCGCTCAAGGGGAACACAAATCTCTGTGGCCGAGCATCGACTTCGCCGCGCAATATGCCTTGCTGTCCCGGTTCAACAACTATCAGAACTACTACATCCCTTCTAAACCCTGCACTCCAAACACCGTCGAAGTTCTGTGCGTGACCAGCAGCTTCCAGCAAAACAACGCGACGATCGGAGTCAGTATCCGATTTCCTGTCTTCAACGCCCCGCAACGTTCCCGCGCCCAGGCCGCCGACGCCGACGCCCTGAAGGCAACCAAACAAGCCGAAGCTGCCAGGAATCAGGTATCGGAAGATACGTTGCGTCTGCAACGATCTGTTGCCCAGATGCAGGCTGCGCGCGAAGTCGCCCAACTCGAATACGAAATCGCCGAGAAAGATCTCACCGCCGTCCAGACCCGCATCGACGCCGGCACCGCCACGCTGCACGATCTCGATGACGCCCGCTCCCAAGCCAGCGAACGATTCATCGCGCTCCAGGATGTGACCTTCGAACTCGAGCGCAGCCAACTCGGCGTCCTGCGCTCCACCGGAGACCTGGAAAAATGGGCTTTGGGCACGCCGTAGAGTGACATAAGTTAGAGAGCACGAAGAGCGGCAAGCGCGGTGCTCAAGGTAATCGAAGGCAAACAGCGCCGGAGGCGCGTCGGGAAAGTAGCCCAGCGCTTCAGCGCTGGGTCGAGCGCAAAAAAGATCAACCGCGTCCCGGGGGGACGCCTGAAAACCGCAATCCCTAAAGCTTCCCGCGCAGCGTCTTCACTACCCGCCGAATCACCTTCTCGTTGCGCCGGTACCACCGCCATTGCCCCTTCTTGGTCGCCTCGACGAGCCCGGCCTTGGTCAAAATACCCATATGGTGAGAAATCGTCGGCTGCGACAGCCGGACGCGCTCCTCAATATCCCCCGCGCAAAGGCATGGTCCATTCGCGCTGGCTTTTTGCCCCGCCGCTTTGGCTTCCGCCGCACCGTCCTTGAGCGCCCGCAGAATCCGCCGCCGCGTCGGATCAGCAATAGCCTGCAGCGCGCGATCGAGCGACGCCTCGTCAACCGATGCAGATGAGCCAGACATGGATCAAGCAGGAATAACTCGAAAATCGACGATTGTCAATATAATCAAGAAGAGCGTCGCTGTAAAAGATAATCTTGTCATTCCGACCCCCGAGCGAACGCTAGGAGCGGAGGAATCTGCTTTTTACTTCTTCAGAATCGGACTATACCCGTCGGCGATCAGCCGTGCGCGCATCGCCTCCGCGTCTTTAATGTCAGAGAATGGCCCCAGCTGCACGCGCAGTAGTTTGTCCGTGGGCACCTGAGCCGCCACAAACGCGGGATACTGCTTATTCTTGAGCGCCCCGACCAGCGAATCCGCATCTTCCTGCTTGCTCACGGCAGCCACCTGCACAAAATACGACGCCGCCGGCGGAAGCGTCGTAGCCGCGTCAGGAGTTCTGGCCGGAGGCGTTTGCGCCGGAGTCGCAGCCGCCGAATTCGCGGGCGTTGCCGACGCCGCAGGCGCGTCAGTCTTCGCGTCAACGGCAGGCGTCAACTCCGCGTTCGCGTCCTTCTGTTCCACCGACTTATAGAACGTCATGGGTGCGATCGGTGTGCTGGCAGTGGCCCCCCCACTCGCCTTGGTC
The DNA here is from genome assembly GCA_963758005.1 of uncultured Acidobacteriota bacterium. Taxonomy (GTDB): domain Bacteria; phylum Acidobacteriota; class Terriglobia; order Terriglobales; family Acidobacteriaceae; genus Sulfotelmatobacter. The sequence continues at coordinate 201,052 of CAVWTR010000007.1, read as the reverse complement.
GCGCCCGGCACAGTTTGCGGAGCGACCGCCGCGCTCGCGGCAGCCATCGCCGGTTCCGACTTCCGTCCCAGCGAATAGCCCAGCGCGAAAAACAGCGCGCAGATTCCCACCAGTCCAAAAAACAAGACCAGCAGCTTGCCCGTTCCCAGTGTAATTTCCGTGTCTTGTGACGAAGCCATATTCAGTTTCCGGCAAGTCGGCGCACGCCTTGCTCGGCTCCTTTGCGATCCTATGCGGCCTTCGACGGCGCCGCATCCCCTTTTCCCAACAACTTCTGCAGCCCCGAAAAAAAGTCCACCGGCACCGGGAAGATCACGGTCGTATTCTTCTCCACTCCGATTTCCGTCAGGGTCTGCAAATACCGTAACTGCACGCTGACCGGCTCAGTCGCCAGCAGATGAGCCGCATCCACCAGCCTTTGCGCAGCCGAGAACTCACCCTCGGCGTGAATAATCTTCGACCGCTTCTCGCGCTCGGCCTCGGCCTGCTTGGCCATCGCGCGCAGCATCGACTCCGGCATGTCAACCTGTTTGACCTCGACGTTGGTAACTTTCACGCCCCACGGAGAGGTGTGCGTGTCGAGAATACTCTGCAGCCGTAGATTGATTTTCTCGCGATGCGAAAGAAGTTCGTCCAGCTCCTGCTCGCCCAGCACCGAACGCAGCGTGGTCTGCGCAAACTGCGAAGTCTGATACACGTAGTTTGAAACTTCGACCACTGCTTTGTTGGGGTCAATCACGCGCAGAAAAATAACCGCATTCACTTTCAGCGTAACGTTATCGCGCGTAATAATGTCCTGCGGCTGAACTTCCAGTGCCTCCTGCCGCAACGACACCCGCACGATGCGGTCCAGTGGCGCGAACACGAAAGCCACTCCCGGCCCCTTGGCATTCGGCAGCAACCTGCCGAGCCGAAAAATAACTCCACGCTCATACTCAGCCAGAATCTTGATGGAACTCAGAAGGTATATGACAAAGATAACGACGACGACAGCCCCGAACCCACCAAAAAGTTCCACGCGAACCTCCACAGTCGGAGCGAGAAAAACACTCCTACCGCGGATTGTATAGCAGCCAGCAGCAGTCGGCGCGTAAATCACAGGAAAGACAGTTGCTTGGCTTGATGCGCGAACTTTGGGAGTTGAGAATACTTAAAGGCTTGTCATCCTGAGCGAAGCGAAGGACCCCCATGTGCTCCGCAGCGCCAGCGACCCCGCAAGGAGTTTCCATCACGAAAACGGAAAGTGCGTCCCCCTCCGCGTGAGTTGCGTCGACAATGAATCTACGATCCCGCCCTCGCCACCTGAATCCGGCTCGCGTCCACGGTAATCGGCCGCTGAACTTCCATCTCGATCGAAGTCCCCACGTCAAGCTTCACATCCGGACCGTGCTTGAGCAGCGCCCACGCAACCCCGCCCGCGAGTCCAGCCAGACCACCATATGCCCCGCCGCCGGGCCCTCCGGCAGCCCGTCCCACGACACTGCCGAGAACTCCGCCCACAGCGCCGCCCGCGGCGGCATCTTCGACCCTCTTGCCAGTATCCTTGTCCGCCTGGATCGTGCCTTCCTTATCCTTCACGCCATTGCTGTCCGACCCCGGCGTGTTCTCCACCGACGCCGGCAGCATTACCGTATAGCCAGTCGGATAGATCATGGAAGTGAAGTGGATCAGAATCTCCGCCCGCTTCGAGCCGCGCCCCGCATGCTCAGTGTGCATGATCTTGCCCTGAATATAGGTTCCCGCCGGCACCAGCACGCGGTCATTCAGCACAAACGGAAACGCCGTCTCGGCATAAACAGCATCGCCCTCACGCGCATTCTTGGTCGAAATCGCCTGCTTCAGCAGCAGCGGAATCTTCGTCCCCGCCGGAATCACAGCCGCATTCGGATCGGGAGCCTCCGCCACAGTCGCCGCAGCCGGAACAGCGCTCAAATCTTTCGCAGGAGCCGCGTCATGTGTCGGTGCCGGCGCCGCGGTGGGAGCTGCTGTCTGAAGCGGAGCCGCCGCGTCGGCCGGCTTCGCCGTATCCGCAGCCTGTCCCCAGGCCACTCCTGAAACCACCAGCATCACCCAAATGGATCGCATCACAAACCTCCCAACACAAGACGGTCGGCGGATTTCAGAAGCTTACTACGGATAACGGCTAGGATGCATTCTTTCCCATCGATAGTTATCCATACGCGGCTGAGTCAAGAGCTTATACTCCTCAATCATGTCATTAAAGGAAGCCAAACTGCTCAGTGAGTTGTTTCCCGGACTTTCGGCAGAGCTTCAGGAACTACTCTCAAGACAAGGCGAAGACAGCTTGGCTTCCCATGTGCCACACCTGACAGTCGTGGATCGCTGCCGCTGCGGCGATGACTTCTGTGGAACGTTCTATGTGTTGCCCAAGCCCCGTGGTGCCTACGGCCCAGGCCATCGGAACGTATCCCTCGAGCCCAATAAGGGGATGATCATCCTCGATGTGGTGGGGGAGAAAATTGCCGCCGTTGAGGTCTTATATAGGGACGAAATCCGACAGAGACTGCTGGCGGAATTCCCGTAAAAATCGTTCGCGCTGCTTTTTGCCGCGCATCCAAAATCTACTTGTATATCAAATACTTCTCCCGCACCTTCTGAAACGCCGCCAGCCCGTCCTGCCAATCCTGCGCAATCCGCCGCGGATCCTGCCCCGCCACCAGCGCGTCATACACGCTCTGATTCGCCAGCAACTCGCTCATGCGCTCAATCTTGAAGTCCGCGGGATAAAGCTTGCGCAACGCCGCCGCCAGTTCCACGCCCAACTCCGGCGCGTCAAACCCATTCCGATCCGTCAGAATGATATTCACTCCCGAGCACAGCTGCCCGCTATACACGCTCGCCGTCGGCGTAAATGTCACCGGGACAAACCGCACGCCCCCAATGCCGCGCAGGTTCAAATAAGCCGCCAATTCCCTGCTCTTCACCCAGGGCGCGCCCACCAGCTCAAACGGAGTGTCCGTCCCGCGCCCCACCGAAACATTTGTGCCCTCAATCAGCGCCACTCCCGGATACAGCGCAGCTTCGGTCACGCTCCGCAAATTCGGCGACGGATTCACCCACGCCAGCCCCGTCGAATCGAACCAGTCTCCACGCTGCCATCCCTCCATCGGCACCACACTCAATTTCGCGTTGATGCCGCGCTCGGCGTTAAACATCTTCGCTAGCTCGCCCATCGTCATCCCGTGGCGCACCGGGACGGTCCAGTAATTCGTAAAACTCTCGCGCCCCGCATCCGCCACCGGCCCCTGCACAAACGACCCCGTAATCGGATCCGGCCGGTCCAGCACAATCAGCTCAACGCCAGCCTTCGCCGCCGCCTCCAGAAAATATCCCAGCGTCGTCTCGTAGGTATAAAACCGCGTCCCCGCATCCTGAATGTCAAACACCACCGCATCCAGATTCTTCATCACGTCGACCGGCGGACGCCGCGCCGCGTCCGTCCCGCCGTACACGCTATACACAGGAACGCCTGTCGCCGCGTCCTTGGAATTATGAATGTCGGTAGTATCGACGGTCCCCGTTACACCATGCTCCGGACTGAAGATCGCATCCAGCGAAACTCCCGGCGCCTTCGCCAACACGTCAATCGTCCGCATTCCCAGGCTGTCGACTCCAGTCTGATTCGTTACCAGCCCGATGCGCTTCTTCGCGTCTGGTTTTTCCGGATCGACGCTCTTCGCGTCAGTACTCTTCGCATCAACGCTCTGCCCCGCCGTCTTCAGCACATCAAACCCATGCTCTTCGAGCACGTCGATACCATTCTTCACCGTCCCATTCCGCGTACTCATGCGCCGCGACGCACTCAGCGCCTCGTTGTACCCGGTAATGCTCTTCCAGCGCAGCGCTTCCTTTTCGCTGGGCGTCAAATTCAGCGCCGCCGCCACTTTTGTCGCCACTTTCGAGCGCAGAGCAATGGCAGTCCCCTTCCCGCGCGGATGCACCGCATTGGTCAGCAAAATAATGTAGGCCTGGGTCGTCGGATCGATCCACATCGATGTACCCGTCCACCCCGTGTGCCCAAACGATCCCACCGGAAATAAATCGCCCCGATTCGACGAGAACGGAGAATCAATATCCCACCCGAACCCGCGCAGCACGGGCGCCGCCGGAGGCGTCTCCGGCGACGTCATCTTCTCAACCGCCGCCGCCGACAGAATTCCACCGCCCCCGTCGAGCAATGCCTGGGCAAACTTCGCCAAATCATCCCCAGTCGAAAACAGCCCCGCATGCCCCGCCACGCCGCCCATCCGGCGAGCCCTGGGGTCATGCACCACCCCGCGCAGCATGTGCTCGTGCTCGTCATACTCAGTAGGAGCAATTTTCGGCAGCCATGCCGCTGGAGGCAGAAACCTCGTGTGCGTCATCTTCAACGGAGCAAAAATATGGCGCTCCGTGTAAACGTCGAGCGTCTCGCCCGACACTTTCTCGACCAGCGCACCCAGGACAATAAAATTCGTGTCGCTGTAGACGAATCCCGACCCCGGAGCCTGCGCCGGCGTCTCCGCAAAAGCCAGCCGAAACGCCGATTCCTTCCCATCAAACGCCGGCGTCAAATCGATATCCGGCGCCAGCCCCGAATAGTGCGTCAGCAACTGCCGCACCGTGATGTCTTCTTTCCCGTTCTGCACAAACTCCGGCAGATATTTCGCCACCGGATCATTCAGCCGCACCTTGCCCTGCTCAATCAGTTGCATGACCGCAGTCGTGGTCGCAACCACCTTGGTCAGCGACGCCAGATCAAACACCGTATCGAGGGTCATCGGCTCGCGCTTCGGTTCCAGCGCGCGATTCCCATACGCCTTGCGATAAATCACCGCCCCATCGTGCCCCACCACCAGCACCGCCCCGGGAATGTTCCCATCCGCAATCGCCTGCTCAATAACGGAATCGACCGCACCCAGACGCAGGAGCGGTGCAGGATGACTGGCCTCACCAAGAGCCGGAATGCCGGTGACAACAATGGCGGCAAAAATAATGCTGGCCGAAATAATTACCAGCGCGAGCACTCCCATGGGAGCGCGGGAACTGCAGGAAACGCACCAAGTTGGCTTCATTCTGAGGATGATCTCTTGACTCTACACAACTCGGCGGGAGCGCTCAACAATCTTTACCCACCGCAGCATCTCTGCTATAACCCGCTCAGGTCCTCAGCAGCGAGCCCAAGCCCTGAATAACGCTCCGACTCTCGTTCTCGCGTTCGACAGACAGGATGAAATCTTCTCGTCAGCCTTCGCCATTCTGCAGGCCGCAATTTCAGCCCGCACCTTCCCCGCCGCATCCATTGCCGTCACCCACCGCGATCACATCGTAGCCCTCAAAGCCTTTGGCCACTTCACCTATGAAACCAACGCGGGCGCCCCACCCTTGTCGCGTTCTTCGCGACAGGGTGGGGATGTTGACATTGAAGGCGCTAAACAAAACGTCACGCCCGCGACGCTCTTCGACCTAGCTTCCCTGACCAAGCCAGTAGCCACCACCACAATGGCGATGCTCCTCTACGAACGCGGCCTGTTAGAGCTCGAAGCCCCCGTAATCGCCGTCGTCCCCGAATTCATGGCCGACGCCTGCGGCGAACCTGATCCCCGCCGCCGCGACGTCACCTTCCACATGCTCCTCGCGCACTCTTCCGGCCTGCCCGCCTACGAGAAGCTGTTCCTCCAAGCGCACACCCGCGAAGACCTGCTCCGAGCCGCATTCACGACTTCCCTCTCGACCGATCCCGGCACCCACGCCGAGTACAGCGACATCGGATTCATCGTGCTAGGCGCAGCTCTCGAACGCCTCGCCGGAGAGTCTCTCGACCTCTTCTGCCAGCGCGAAATCTTCGGCCCACTGGGGATGATCAACACCACATTCAATCCGCCGCCGCAGACGCGCCGACGAATTCCACCCACTGCCGACGACCGCACCTTCCGCAAAAGAATCATTCAGGGTCAAGTTCAAGACGAAAACGCTTTCGTTCTCGGTGGTGTCGCGGGACACGCCGGCTTGTTCTCGACCGCCGAAGACCTAGCCCGCTTCGCCCACGCCCTGCTCAACAAAGGCCGCTCCATCCTCCGCCCCGAAACCATCGCGCTCTTCACCCGCCGCGAATCCACGCCCCCCGGAACATCCCGCGCCCTCGGCTGGGACACTCCTTCGACTCCCTCGCAATCCGGAAAATCCTTCGGCCCCCGCTCCTACGGCCACCTGGGCTACACCGGCACGTCGCTCTGGATCGATCCCGACCGCCAACTCTCAATCACGTTACTGACGAATCGCACCTGGCCCGATTGCGCCAATCAGGCGATCAAGCAAGTCCGCCCCAAATTTCACGACGCGATCGTCGACGCCATCATCGAAGCCACCGGCTAATGGACCCAGCAACGTGAAAGCCAATAGCAACGTGGAAGAGCGGCGCTTCAGCGCCGCATTAGAGCGTATAGAATGAACCGGGCTTTAGCCCCCCGGGAAATCTTCGCAACAATGCATTCGCTCCCGACGAATGGAAAGGCGCACGACTTGCCCCGAACCCGCACCCCGAACTCCGCCCTCGATACTCTCTCCACCGAGCAACTTCTCCCCGCTGCTCGAGACCTCGACCGCATGTCCTCCCTCGAAATCGTCCGCCTCATCAACCGCGAAGACTCAACCGTCGCCTCAGCAGTCGCCCGCGCCCTGCCCCAAGTCGCCCGCGCCATCGACACCGTCGTCGCCGGACTCCGCCACGGCGGCCGCCTCATCTACGTAGGCGCCGGAACCAGTGGCCGCCTCGGCGCTCTCGATGCTTCCGAGATTCCTCCCACCTTCAACACCGATCCACGCACCGTGCAATACATCATGGCCGGCGGCCCCAAAGCTCTCGGAGCCTCCACCGAAGCCAGCGAAGACGATACCGCGCTCGCCATCGCCGAAATGAAGAAACGCAAGCCCGGCAAGCACGACATCATTCTCGGCATCGCCAGCAGCGGACGCACTCCCTTCACTATCGCCGCCGTCGAATACGCCCGCAGCCGCGGTGCCCGCACCATCGCCCTCACCTGCAACCGTAATTCTCCGCTCGAGCGCGCCGCCCATTTCGCCATCGTCACCGAAGTCGGCCCCGAAGTCCTCGCCGGATCTTCGCGCATGAAAGCCGGCACCGCCCACAAAATGGTTCTGAATATGATCTCCACCGGCGCCATGACGCGCCTCGGCTACGTCTACGGCACCCTCATGGTCAACGTCTGGACCAAGAACGAAAAGCTAATCCAGCGCGCCACCAGAATTGTCGAACAAGCCACCGGAGCCGATCACGCCGCCGCCAGTGCTGCCCTCAAAGCTGCCGGCAACCGAACTCCCGTGGCAGTAGTAATGCTGGCCGCCGCCGCACCCCGCGCCCAAGCCGCCGCCGCACTGAAAAAGACAAAAGGCCACGTCCGCCAAGCCATCACGTTGGCAAAAACGTAAGGAGCAAGAATATCCGGGTGCCCCATTTCTCGCGTTCTTGCGAGAAGTGGGGATTTTTCTCGGTGTCCCCCGTGTCCTCTGTGGTTGATTGTTTTTCATCCTGGCGGCCACCCGTGCCAATCCCAGCAACAGTTCCACCGCCACATCCCGATACAATATCCGTGCAAGGACCCATCCATGGACAAGTTCGTAATCCGCGGCGGCGAACCACTCTTAGGCACCGTCCGCGTCAGCGGCGCAAAAAATGCCGCGCTCCCCTGCATGGCCGCCGCCCTGCTCACCGATCAGCCCGTAATCCTCGAAAATATTCCGCAAGTCCGCGACATTCAGACCACCCGCAACCTGCTAGCCGCCATGGGAGCCGAAGTCGAGCTCGGCTACGGACGCGCCCAGCACCGCACCACCATCCACTGCGCAAATCTCGCGCTGCCGGAAGCCTCGTACGAGCTAGTCAAGACGATGCGTTCCTCCACTCTGGTTCTAGGCCCGCTGGTAGCCCGCTGCGGCCGCGCCCGCGTCTCTCTCCCCGGCGGCTGCGCCATCGGATCTCGTCCCATCGATATGCACATCAAAGGCCTCGAACAACTCGGCGCGAAGATCGTCCAGGAACACGGCTACGTCACCGCCAGCGCCGATCGCCTCAAAGGCGCGGAAATTGTCTTCGACAAAATCACCGTAACCGGCACCGAAGACCTGCTCATGGCCGCGACCCTCGCCGAAGGCGAGACTATCCTGCAGAACTGCGCCCGAGAGCCCGAAGTCGCCGACCTCGCCGCGCTTCTCAATAAAATGGGAGCAAAGATCGAAGGCGCAGGCACGGCGACAATTCGCGTCAAGGGTGTAAGTAAATTGAAAGGCGCAAAACACCGCATCATTCCCGACCGCATCGAAGCCGGAACCTTCATCATCGCGGCCGCCATGACCGGCGGCGATCTCAACATCGCAGGCTGCGATCCCTCCCACCTCGGCGCGCTGCTCAGCAAACTTCACGAAGTCGGAGTCAAAACGAAAGCCTCCGCCGATTCCGTCCGCGTCATGGGCGACAATCCTTTCACCGCCGCCGACATGTCCACGGAAGAGCACCCCGGATTCCCCACCGACTGCCAGGCGCAATTCATGGCGCTCACCACACAGGCCGAAGGCACATCAGTCATCACCGAAAACATTTTCGAGAATCGCTTCATGCACGCCCATGAACTGGTGCGCATGGGCGCCAACATCAAGATCGAAGGCCGTCGCGCGGTCGTCCGCGGCAAAACTCCACTCAGCGCCGCCGCCGTGCTGGCCAGCGACCTGCGCGCCTCCGCCTCGCTCGTCCTCGCCGCCCTGGTCGCCGACGGCGAGACCATCATCGACCGCGTCTACCACATCGACCGCGGCTACGAAAACATCGAAGAAAAACTAAAAGGCGTAGGCGCCCAAATCAAGCGCATCGGCGAAATGTTCCCCAAAAAAGCCGCCGCCGTGAAGTAGATTCGGGAAGGCGACCATAATTTAGGGTTTGCGTTTGGCATAGTTATTGTTGCCACTGCGCAATATGTGCTATAACCCCGGATATCTTCGCGTCTGAGGAGTTCCTATGGGCCGTTTCCTGCTGATCTTCGCCTGCGCTCTGTTTGCGTTTCAGTGCTCCGCGCAGGTTGACCAAACATCCGCCCCAGCCGCGCATCCCGGCAGCATCGTTGGCACCGTCGTGGACGAGGACGGCAAGCCAGTACTCGGGCCAGAGGTCAGCTATTCAGTTTCGACGGACGGCCGCGAAGCAAAAGGCGTGTCGAGACTCAAACAATCCAAACGGGGAGTTCGAGCTAACTCAGCTGCCCCTCGGAAAAGTTGAACTGAACGTCGCCGCTCCCTTGTCAGGTTATGGACTAAACGACGCCAGCCCGTACAAACAGACGGTCGTGCTGACGGAAGCAAACCCCATTGCTCATGTTCGTGTGAAGGTAGGCCCAAAACCCGCCATGCTGGCACTCAACGTGACCGACCGCAGCAGCGGCAAAGCGATCGACGGCTTTATGATCCGGATAATAAACGACGGCGGCGGGTCTGGAGGCGGCACAGGATATTTCCCGCAAACCCCCGAAGGAGACCGGGAAGTTCCCGTTAGCCCGCTGTCAGACTTCCTCTTTGAAGTAACCGCCAAAGGCTACAAGAATTGGTTCTACTCGAACCCCGCGGACCCATCCGACCCAACCTTGCACCTCGAATCAGGGGAGCGCAGGGCCGTGCAGGTCACCATGCAACCCAAATAGCTGTCATCATACTTTTCTCCCGGGTTCCCGCGTGAGAGACCAGATGATATCGCGATGCTGCGGATTCTCCTGCGCCAACTCCTCCCGCTTCGCCATCTCGAAGTCCGCAAAATCAAATCCCGGCGCCACCGTGCATCCCACCACGGCATACGATTTCCAGTCCGCCACGTGCGAAGCAAACCAGCATCCCGCCGGCGCCACGGCCTGCAAAACCTGTCCCGCTTCCAAGTCACGCCCCAACAGAATCGAAAAATACTTCCCCTCCGGCTCAATCCCATGCACCATCAGCGGATCGCCCGCATAGAAGTGCCAAACTTCATCCGACCGCAGCCGATGAAACGCCGAGAAGTTTCTCCCTTCCAGTAGAAAATAAATCGCCGTGGATGCCGCTCTGGCGCCAGCAAATCCCGCAGGCAACGCCGACTTCGGCACCATCAGCCCAGCCTTATAAGTCTGCCGGAAATATCCCCCCTCAGGATGCGCTTCAAGCCCGAGCTTCTCAATCCAATACCGAGCGTCTTTCTTTGTCTTCACATCATCCTCCGAAACACCACAACCGGACAACAAAGACATTGACTCATTCTTGTTTGGTTCTTCTCTGCGTCTCTGTGCCTCTGTGGTAAAGGATTTTCCAACACAAAGAAAAGGGCCGCAACGTGTGCGGCCCTTTTCCGTCTTTCGGTGCGAACTGTGTATCCTGGCAAAGAAGCTTAGTGCCGTCCTCCGCCACCACCGCCGCCGGGACGTCCACCGCGCCCGCGATCTCCACCACCGCCGCCGGGACGTCCACCGCGACCACGACCGCGTCCACCACCACCACCAGGACGCCCGCCGCGACCACGATCTCCGCCGCCATCTCTGCGCGGAGGCCGATCGCCGCTACCACCTCCAGCACTCACATGCGGAGGCCCGTCACGATTAAAGTTCGGCTCATCGCTCGGCTCATCCGGAAAATCGCCGCCGCCTTCAATCACCAGTGACCCGGTCATTGCTTGTGCCGGTGCCGCTTCGCCCTCAACCGCCGGCGCCATTGCATGATCGGCCGGAGGCGCTTCCCCGCCACCCATCTTCGCGCGCTGCTCTTTCAGAATCGCCTTGCGCGACAGCCGGATGCGGTTGCCTTCGACCGCCAGCACCTTCACCAGTACCTGGTCGCCTTCCTTCAGTTCATCGCGCACATCGGCAATCCGATGTTCCGCCACTTCGCTGATATGCAGCAGCCCGTCAGTCCCCGGCAGAATCTCGACAAACGCGCCGAAATCCGCCAGCCGCGTGACCTTACCAAGGTAAGTTTTCCCGACCTCAGCCGTCGCGCAAATGTCGCCGATAATCTGCAGCGCCTTCGCCGCCGATTCCTGATTGCTCGACGCCACTTTCACCAGCCCCGAATCCTCCACGTCAATCTTCACTCCGGTCTGCTCGACAATACTGCGAATCATCTTGCCGCCCGGCCCGATCAGATCGCGAATCTTGTCGACCGGGATCTGCACGGTATAGAAGCGCGGCGCGTAATCCGAAATCTTCTCGCGCCCCGTCGTAATCACTTCCTCCATCTTGCCGAGGATGTGCATCCTCCCCCGCTGTGCCTGCTCCAGCGCCTCGCGCATGATCTGCGAAGTAATCCCGGCAACTTTAATATCCATCTGCAGCGCGGTGATCCCATCTTTCGTGCCGGCAACTTTAAAGTCCATGTCGCCGTAATGATCCTCCGCGCCCGCAATGTCGGTCAGGATGGCGTAAGCCTCGCCCTCCTTCACCAGTCCCATCGCAACTCCCGCCACCGGAGCCTTGAGCGGAACCCCCGCATCCATCAGCGCAATCGAAGCCCCGCAAACCGTAGCCATCGACGACGACCCATTCGATTCCAGAATGTCCGAGACCACGCGCATCGCGTAAGGCCACTTCTCTTCCGTCGGCAGCACCGCAGAAATCGCCCGTTCCGCCAGCGCTCCGTGCCCAATCTCACGCCGCCCCGCTCCCCGCATAAATCCAACCTCCCCAACCGAAAACGGCGGAAAGTTGTAATGGAGCATAAATCTTTTCTTGGATTCGCCTTGGAAGCCTTCCAGCCGCTGCATGTCGTCGCTGGTCCCCAGCGTAGCTGTGACCAGCGCCTGAGTTTCGCCGCGGGTGAATACAGCGCTGCCATGAGTTCTGGGTAGCACACCAGCTTCGATCCAGATGTCGCGAACTTCGTCAAACGCGCGCGCATCCGGCCGCCGTTTTTGGTTGATGACCTGCTCGCGGAAAATCCGCTCGCGCAGCGTCTCGTAATATGCCTTCAGCTTTTCCAGACCTTTCTTGTCGTCTTCCGGAATCGCCGCCTGCAGCTTCTTCTTGATGTCTTTGACCAGCGTGTAGCTTTCCGCCTTGGGATGTTTCTTGGTATCGAGCGCATCGGCCAGGTCCGCGCCGACTTTGCTCTTCAGATCGTTGTAGTAGGCGTCATCGAATTTCGGAGGCTCGACCGCGCGCTTCGGCTTGCCGACTTTCGCGCGCAGCTCGTTAATCGCCGCGCAGATCTTCTTGATCTCGGTGTGCCCGAACTCGATCGCATCGAGAACGGTATCTTCTTTCACTTCTTTCGCGCCCGACTCAATCATCACGATGCCGTCAGAAGTCCCGACCACCATGATGTTGACCAGGCTCTCGCGCATCTCGTCATAGGTGGGATTCACGATGAACTGCCCGCTGATCAGCCCAACCCGCACCGCGCCAATAGGCCCAAGGAACGGAATGTCAGAAAGTGTGAGCGAGCAGGAAGCCGCGTTAATGCCAAGCACATCAGGATCATTACTGGCGTCGGCCGAAAGCACGAAAGCGATAATCTGAGTCTCGCACTTGAACCCCTCGGCGAACATGGGACGCACCGGCCGGTCAATCTGCCGGCTGGTGAGCACTTCGCGCTCACTCATGCGCCCTTCGCGCTTGATAAAGCCGCCGGGAAACCGTCCGCCAGCATAGGTATATTCGCGGTAATCAACGGTGAGGGGAAAGAAATCGATGCCTTCGCGCGGATCAGGGTTGGCGGTGGCAGTGGCGAGCACAACGTTTTCGCCCAGGCGGACGACCGAAGCGCCTCCAGCCTGCTTAGCGAGCTTTCCGGTTTCAAATGAGATTTCTTTGCCGCCGGCGAGATGCACGGTAACGCTAGTTGCTTCTGGTTTCATAATTCATTCCTTTGGAAAGACAGCTTCTGGCTCCTAGCTTCTAGCTGCTAGCCTAATCTGGGTGGCCCATCCTTTCGCGTCCTTTGCGAAAGGGTGGGGATTGCGATGCGCCTGACCAGGCACACCTCACCCGTAACAATCCTGTGAGAGATGTTGGTAGCGCTTAGAAAACGCACGTGTGGAGATTTCCTCGATGCTGGACCGTCTCTCCAGAGACGGATTTCCAGAAATAGCCCGGACTTTTCGGGTGGCCCATTCTAACGGCGCGCCTTTTGCGACGTTAGAGTGGGAATTCCCCGGGCAGCAATTACTTGCGGATACCGAGTTTCGTAATCACGGTTTTATACCGCTCGGAATCGTATTTCTTCAGATAGTCGAGCAAGCTACGCCGCTTGCTGACCAGCATGAGCAGGCCGCGGCGCGAGCCGTGGTCTTTCTGGTGCGTCTTGAAGTGCTCCGTCAATTGGCCAATGCGTTCACTGAGCAACGCAATCTGCACTTCAGGGCTGCCGGTATCGCTCGGATGCGTGCCGTATTGGTCGATGAGGGATTTTTTGTGCTCTCTGGCTAACACTTGCCTGGTGCACTCCTGTCTTTGAATCGTTTGTCTATGTGACGTTTACAGAGTAACACGGCGAGTGAAGGAGCGTAAAGGATCGCCGAAGACTGGTGAACCCGCTGCCCTGTCCTTCCGACCGGAGCCCGAGCGAATATGCGACGGCGCAGTGGAGGAAGCTGCCTTTGCGACCTTTGACGTCCTCCCGCATCCATCGCAAGATATCCTTGGGTGAACGTTCGTATGGCTAAGGAGTCATGAATGCCTAAACTTTCGCCAATCTTAGCCGCATTGCTGGTTACGGTCGCTCCCGCACTCTGCGGTGATCAACCCGGCCCAAATCAGTGGCCGCGCACCGGTGGAACCATAAACATTGTGGTCGCAAGCGATCAGGAGATCGTACTCCTGACTGACAGCATGTTAACCGAGAGCTGGCGGGACGCTGCCGGCATTGCACACTCCCGGCAGCTTCGCGAGCCTGGGCAGAAGCTTTTCCGTATCGACGACCGAACAGTCATCACCTTCGCAGGCTTCGCCTCCGCCGACACCCCAGTTTTGAAGGATTTTCTTAATAGCGTCCCAGCAATGGTGGGACGTTATCAAGATAGGCTTCGTGGATTGAGCCCGTTGTCCTTTTCTGTCAAGCTTGACCTCATCCAGGATGTTTTCGCGTACTACCTGTCAGGAATTGAAAACCTGCGAGACGGAGACGAAGGCGACTATCAACTTCAGCTGATGATGGCGGGTTATGATCTAGATGGAACTGCTCGGCTCGGGAGAATAGTGCTGGCGAGAAGTTCACGGGCGGGCCGGACCGGCCTTGTTTCAGACTCGACCGCTCGCGAACATTGGGTGATTCGAGCCGGTCCGAGGCAGATCGTGTGCATCAACGGAATCGGAGACGCGGCGATCCAGATGCTCCGTCATACCAATGAGTGGATCCCAGACGAAACTAGCAGCGCGTGCTGGAGAAGATCTGAAACAGCTGCTTCGCTCGGACCAGAAGAGATGAAATCGCTTGCGATCGAATTGGAAAAGCAAACAGCGGTTAGATTCCCCGAGGTAGGAGGGCCCAAACAGATCGCAACATTTTCGAACGCTCGGCTCGAAATCGATCAACCGAGCTTCCCATCGGTGAACATTTCCCCTTTTAAGTTCCGGATCGTCACCGGTGTGAGCATGAACAGCGGGGCAGGACCGGGGTCTCCCTATCCTTATGGCGTCGTCGTCACTGGCCCCGGTGTCTTCACGCTGTACTTCTCAAACGAATTCGTACACGCGCGCCAGGAATTAGACGATGGGTACTTCGGAAGGAATCGTTTCAAAGACTGTATACTCCTGTACCGCGGAGGCAAGACTCGGCTCGAAAAATCGAACGATGAGGTCGATTCCGATTTGGAAATTGCCTCGGGCGTCCGACGTGATTCGCCAGAGGTCAAGGAATTGCTGCGCGACTTCGGATGGAGATCTGTAAAATACGACGTTCCTATGGCCCCTAAGCTGTGAGAGGGGCCGGTGCCGGGTGCCCCTCGATAAGAGCGAAGGCGGTGTCAAGGACAAAGATATCCTGTCGGTGTTTTTGGCACCGCTTTTTTGCCAGAGAGGTTGAGGACCAAGACTCTGGAAATCTCACGCTGAATCACCCATCGGTGGCGGATCTTCTCCCGAAGATCGTTCCACCAACCATCGATTCGGCCTAAACCGCGACCATGATTCTTCTATGCGAACATCCCGTCTCTACGGGATGCGAGAGCGCCCAATCAATTCTGCGGTCTAGCTTGCGCCGACCAGGGGCACCCGCGGGCTGCTCTCGATGCGAACGATCTCTGGATACGGTCTATCGGTGCGTAGCATCCAGTAGAGTCGTACGGCTAACCTGCGCGCCGCCGCCACCTTGGCCACGCCTTTCGGCTTCTGGTGACAGCGATGCAAATACTGCTTACGAAACTCGGGATCGAAGCGCACCGCAATCTGCGCTGCTTCCACCAACAACGAGCGCAGCATGCGGTTGCCTTGCTTGCTGATCGCTCCCAGCTTCTGCCTCCCCCCCGAACTTTCCTCGCGCGGAATCAGTCCCAGATAACTGGCCACCTGCTTGCCCCGGGGAAAGCGGCTCACGTCGCCGATGGTCAGCACATACGCCAGCGCCGTGTTCGGTCCCACTCCCGGCTGCGTCATCAGCAACTTCGCCTGCGGATTCTCTTCCGCCGCCCGTTGCACCGCATCGTCGAGTTTTCCGATCTGCTGGTTTAACATCGCCAGCAGTCCCAGCAAATCTTCCCGCCGGCACGCCGCCCATGGTTTTAACGGCAGCTCGCGCAGCATCTTCTGTCCCGCCTGGCTCCACAGCGTCCGTTTCTTCTGCACTCCCTTATTCAGAGAAAGGTGTTGCAGTTCGTTTTTCACCCGGCTGCGAATCTCCACCAGCTTGTGCCGATGCAGCACCAGTTGCCGCAGGTCCCGCTGCTCCCGGTCCGGAGTCCATAGCCGCGGAAACCGCCCCTGCACCACCAACTGCAGAATGTGCGCCGCGTCCCGCTTATCCGTCTTCTGTTTGCGCACGTAACTGGCTCGGATCTGCGCCGCATCCCCGATCCAGATCTCGTGCCCCAGATCTTCCACCCACTCGATGAACCACTGACTGTTACCCGTGGCCTCCATGCCAATCAGCACTGGCTCCGCCAGTTGCTGATAAAACATCTTGGCCTCGCCCGTTGCATGCACCAGCTTCCGCTCGCCACACTCCCCAGTCCCCGTGTCCAGCCAACTCACTTGCTGCCAGCTGGGATGGAAATCACATCCTATAATCATCATCTGCGAAGGCTCCTTTCTTCCCAGCGTCTTTGTCCTCAAACCAAGACTACCGGGTCAATCGAGCCTTCGCTCTTATCCAATCAATCCTTTCGCGTTCTTTGCGAAAGGGTGGGAACCACGGGTGCCGACGCATTGTTTTTCGGAACCTCAATGGACAGAAAAAGCAGGTTCCTCCACTCCGCCGTCGCATTCGCTCCTGCTCCGGTCGGAATGACAAGCTGGGGGCGAACGGAAACCGCTAGAGCGTGAGGGCGTGGCCCGCCGCGGCGCCACGGGAACGGGCTTTCCTGGTTTTGATTTCGGTGCGCAGGCCTAGCTTCTCGGCGTAGATGACTAACATCTCCAGACTGAACTTCGACATCTTGCCCCGCAGGAGGTCACTGACTCTCGGCTGCGACTCGTCCAGGATGGTTTGCAATTGCCGCTGCGAATAACGGGCCGCACTCTTCACCACCTTGGAGTGCAGGTCGGCCTTGAGTTTGAGCGCTGCGGCTTCCTCGGGCGAGAATCCCAAATTCTCGAACACACTTTTCGCCATGCAACAATCCTGCTTTCCACACTCACGATTCGTTGTTATTTCTTTTGCTTTGCCAGTCTTGCCTTCAAATCACTCAACCGCTTGCGTCCCAGCTCTATGTCGCCCCTGGCCGTCTGATTGGTCTTCTTCGTAAAACAATGAAGAACGTAGACCACGCCGCCTTCAATTCCATGCTCTTTGAACTGCGAACCGGAGCACATCTAATATAGACTTCAGAATCGTTCATTCCAGTAGAAGGCATTGGAGCGCCCCTATGTCGGTATCGACTGAGTCGCAGCTATCAGCAGGCTTTCTCTCCCGCCGTCGCTTCTTTCGCTGGGTCAGCGCGGTCGGCGCAGCTCTGGGCGCGGGATCCATAGTCTCATCCGCGGTTTCATCCGCCGAGACTTTTTCATCGCCGACGACATCGACGGATGGCGATGGCGAGGATTACTACGCGAAGCTCGGTGTGCCGACGATTATCAATGCCGCCGGAACCTATACCACCCTAACCGCTGCCTGCATGCCACCTCAGGTCCTGGCCGCGGTGCAGAAGGCCGCGCTCCATCCGGTCAGGCTGCACGAGCTGCAGAAGAAGGCTGGCGAGTACGTTGCGCAGCGCCTCAAGTGTGAAGGGGCGGTCATCACTTCGGGAGCCGCGGGAGCCATCAGCCTCGCGACCGCGGCGTGCATCCAGCATGCGAACAATATCAGTATTGTGGATATGCCCCAGGAACTTGGCGGCAGGAAGAACCAGGTGATCGTGCAACGCGCGCACCGCTATGAGTATGACCGCATGATGTATCTCTGTGGCGCGCGCGTGACGGAGGTCGTCACGCTTGAAGACTACAAGCGCGCGTGCGGCGCAGGCAACGCGGTCATGACGAACTTTTTCAACGGCGCGGAAGATGAGGATGGCATTGCAGGAAGCGCGCAAATCGGCCGGGAAGAGTGGCTGCTCGTGGCGCACGAGTACAAGATCCCCTGTCTCCTCGACGCGGCTGCGGATATGCCTCCGATCTCAAATCTATGGAAGTACACCGGCATGGGCTTCGACCTTGTGACCTTCTCGGGGGGAAAGGGAATGCGCGGGCCGCAAAACGCAGGCCTCCTTCTGGGCAGAAAGATCCTGACGGACCTCGCACATGAGAACAATAACCCGGGAGACGGGATCGGACGCGGCATGAAGGTAGCGAAGGAACAGATTGTGGGGATGGTCGCGGCAGTCGACTGGGTTCTTTCGCACACCGAAGAGTCGATGCAAGGCGACTACCAGAAGAGGGTTGATCTTATTGCCGCCGCCATGAATGGCATCCCTTCGGTCAGAACGGAAACAGTGGTGCCGAAGATCGCCAACCACGTTCCACATCTCCTCATACGCTTCGACCCGGGGGTCACCGGCGTCACCACTGACCAAATTGTCCAGGCTCTGCGCACCGGGAAGCCTTCCATCGAACTGAACCCGAACACCGGGCAAAAGCCCAACCAGGGTATTCCAGCGGATGCGAACACGCTCGTGGTTGGGGTTTGGATGCTGCAGCCTGGTGAAGATGCGATTGTTGCCCAACGTATTCGTGCGGTTCTCACAAGAAAGGCGTGATCACCGTCTTCGACCGTCGGATGCCCCATCCTTTTCGCGCACTTTGGAAACGATGGGGCTGCGGTGCAGCCTTTGCAAATAACGCAAGGATCGATATACCAGGATGCCGGCCGGTTGGGGGGCCTAGTGGTGGGAATCCACCTCCGTCTGCGTTGTGACGTTACAGCTCCACAGATTTTCGCCTACGGGATTCACCCGACTGTAGGATCCTGCCCTATTGATTAAGCTCGTTCGTCTCCATTTGAGCGCAAGACTGTTTCAGGGGATGACTCATGGCCGGCCGGAGCGCCGCAGAACTGCGGGAGGAACTGGGGCGCCTCATGGAGGAGCAGATGGAGAGCTTGAAAAGACAGACGTTCCTGGGACTGGACAAGGTCGAGCTGCGCCGGCAAGAAGAGCGGCTGAAACGAATTCGCGAAGTATCGGCCGACTTTCTCGCGGCTTTGAAACGGGAAGGCCAGTGAAGACTAGTAAAGGGCCTGTAGTTGCTTACATCGATCGCTTACTGCCAACGATAGAAGGAGAGCACATGACGGAAAAGCCGAACGTGACGTTGCCCGGCAAGGTTGAACACATTATTAAGTCTACGCATCCCAGCGAACCGGAAAAGGCGCAGATCGCGGTCGAGGGAGCCGACGATCTGTACAAAGAGATTCGAATCGAAAACACGCTGACTGACGAAAACGGCCGAACCGTTCGTCTCAAAAAAGGCGCCGAAGTTGAAGTCACGGTTGAGGCCGATAGGAGCGCCACTGTCCCAGTCAGCAGTGCGGGGGATTAAGGTCGCGGCGATCGGCGGAGACGGAAGATTGGGTGAGGTACTGGATGCCAAGAATGGCGGGCAGTTTCGCGCCTGGACAGCCAAAGCCTGGGGGCCAAAATCGAGCCTTCAGGCCAGTTCGGAATCTGACAGTCGAATTTTGGCAGTCTGGAGGCGCGAAGAATCCACCCATTCGTCACTCCGTTAGGCGAATTCACGGGCTATTCAACAAATAGGGCGTATGATGGTGAGTAGATGCCTTATATATCGGAACATCTCACCAGCCTTCGCCAGGAAATCGCCGACCTGCGCGACCTGAATGCCCGCCTGTCGGAAAAAAGCGGACACAATGCGGTCGATCAGACTGCTCTCGAGCTGCGCACCAACCGCCTGCGCGAGATCAAACAGGAACTATCAAAGATCCTGAACCGCCCCGACGATCCCAAGGTTTGGTGGGAGCGATCGCGAAGGCCGCAGCAACCGGCCTAAGCGGCAACGGAATTCTGGCGGCCCACGCTTCGATGTTTCGAAGCGTGGGCCGTCTTTTTTGGCGTGGGTTTCTAATCCGGCCGAGCAGAAGCTCGGCTGCTCCTGCCTCGATCTCAAATCTCGCCGGAAATTCCGCACCTGTTACACCGGGAGTTTTGCTGCCAGCGAAGTCAGAGTGTCAGCAATGCCGTCGGCGCTAGTGAGGCCACCTTGCGCCAGATCCTTGCTGCCGCCGCCGCGACCGCCTAGTCTCGCCATCGTCTCTTTCATGAGCGCGCCCATGTCGAAGGGCTGGCCTGCGGACTGCGCGAACACGAGCGATGGTTGCGGCGAAGTTGTGGCCAGCAGGGCGATGGCGCTGGGAGATAGCCGGGTGAGTTTTTGCGCCAGCAGTTTCACGAAGTTCATCTCGCGATCGGACAGCGTCCGCACTACGATCCTGCGGCCGTTGATTTCGGGAGTCTCGACTAGCAGCGCGGCGGCTTGGGCTGCGGCCAGTTCTTCCTGAGATCGCTCCCACTGTTTACGCAGAGACCGGACCTCGTCGAGCGACTTCTGGGCTTGCTGCGGAACGTCGTAAATGTGGGCAGAGAACAGCGCGGCGGTCTCGGTCAGGGCGGTGAAGTCGCGGCGCGCGGTCGTGACGGCGCGTTGTCCGGCGACGAATTCGACGCGCCATCCCTGGCGGACTTTTTCTGCCTTTCTTAATAAGACGCTGGCGATCTGTCCGGTTTGGGCGACGTGGGTGCCGCCGCAGGCGCTGAGGTCCCAGTCGCGGATGTCGATGATGCGGAGTTCGTCTCTGTCGGCGACGGGCAGTTTGCGCAGGCCGAGCTTCCCTGCTTCGTCGCGGGTGACGAAGCGAATGTCGACGGGACGGTTCTCGAGAATGATCTCGTTGGCCAGGCGCTCGGCGGATTCGATTTGCTGTTGGGTCAGAGTCGGAGTGTCGAGATCGATGCTGCAGTAATCGTCGGCCATGTGAAACGAGACCGTCGGGAAGTTGTAGAGCCGGAGGAACGCAGCAGAGAGGACATGCTGTCCGGAGTGCTGCTGCATGTGGTCGCGGCGACGGGCGGCATCGATCTGGCCGTGGACACGGGTTCCGGGCTTCAGAGCGGCCGGATTTAGATCCTTGGTCGCTTCCAGATAGTGGATGACTCTGCCATCTTCCGTGTCGGCAACTTCTGTGACGCGCAGCTTTGTATTCGGATCGGACGTGATCCATCCGGTGTCGAAGACCTGGCCGCCGCTGGTGGGATAGAAGGCGGTGCGATCGAGAATGAGCGCGGGGCGTGGAGTGTTGAGGACTTCGTTTACTTCGGCTTCGAAGTCGTAGAGGAAAGAGTCGTGGTAGTAGAGGCGGTCGGTCATGGGAGTGGATTTATTTAACCACAGAGGACACGGAGGACAGCCGAATAGGCCAGGGTGGCGAGGAACGGCAGGTTCCTCCACTGCGCCGTCGCATTCGCTCCGGCTTCGGTCGGAATGACAAGACTTCGAAAGGGCGAATGCCGATGCACACTCGCTGATCGCCGAGGCGGGAGTTCTTGCGCTCCGACTCTCTTGTGCTCGGCCACGGCGGCCGCGGCTGCGGGGATGAGCGATTTGATATAGCCTGAGTGACGTGCCGGGAACGGATGCCGGCCCTTACAACGGAGCTGACCGCTTATGCGCAAGATCGTTTCCATATCATCTTCCGTCGTTTCCCTCCTTTTACTCTCGTTACTCGCGCCCTTCGCTTCTCCGCAGGCGACGAAAACGCCGGTGAGCTCGCGGGGACCGAGTGTCGCCACCGGCAGCCAGGGAGTGGTTGTTTCCGGCAGGCCTGCCGCGACTGCGGCGGGCGTCAAGATTCTGGAACAGGGTGGGAACGCTGCCGATGCGGGTGCCGCTACGCTGCTGGCACTGTCCGTTACCTATGTGGGCGCGTTCTGCGTGGGCGGAGAGGTTCCGATTCTGGTTTATAGCGCTGACCGAAAACCCGGACAGAAAGACGACCGGAAACACGTGAAACTGCTGGAGGGACAAGGGGAAGCGCCTCGCGATCCCAAAGCCATCGCCTGGTACATGGAACACGGAATTCCGGACGGTGACGTCAAGGCGGCCGCGGTGCCCAGCACCATCGATGCGATCGTCACCCTGCTGAAACTTTACGGGACGAAAAGCTTCGAGGAGGTCGTGCAGCCGACCCTGGCCATTCTCGATGCCGGCGGGCCCAGTTGGTACATCGACACCGGCAGCGGGACGAAGATCGATACCGGCGTGAATTGGCAGGCGGATATGGCGGTGACCTTTCGCAAATTGGTGGAGTCGGAAAAGGCCACGAAAGGTACGCGAGAGCAAAAACTGCAAGCTGTGTCTGACCGTTTCTATCGCGGCGACATCGCCGACGCCCTGGAAGCCTGGTATATCGAAAAGGGCGGTTTCCTTCGCAAGGCGGATTTGGCCGCGCACAACACTCCCGTGGTCGATCCGCTCACAACCACGTACCGGGGCTACACGGTATATAAGGCCGGTCCGTTGACGCAGGGTCCTTATCTCTTACAGACACTGCGGCTGCTGGAAGGCTTCGACCTGAAGAAGATGGGCTTCAATTCGGCGGATTACATCCACACGGTGATTGAAGCGGAGAAACTGGCGCTGGCAGATCGCGACGAGTATTACGGCGATCCGAACTTTACTAAGGTTCCGATGCAGCAGTTGCTGTCCGAGCAGTACACCGAAATGCGGCGCAAGCTGATCGATCCGAAGAAGGCATCTCTAGAGCTCCGGCCGGGCGATCCCTACAATATGAAACCGACCAAGCCGCCCACCATCACCGGCCCCTGGCATGGAGGAACCACCGTGATGTGTGTGACGGATAAATTTGGGAACGTCATCGCGGCGACTCCCAGCGGTTTGTCGAGCACAGCGGGCGTGGCTGGACACACGGGCATTATTCACGGAAGCCGGCTCAGCAGCCTGAACACATTTGCGGGAACTCCCGACGTGATTGAGGCCCGCAAGCGGCCGCGGATTACGCTGAGTCCCACGCTGCTTTTTCATGACAATGATCCAGTCATGGCTATCTCGGTTGCGGGTGGCGATATGCAGGATCAGGGGGCTATCCAGGTCATCCTCAACTACGTGGTATTCGGCATGAGTCCCGAGGAGGCGTTTAAGGCGCCGCGGTTTTCCACTGAACATTTCATCAGCTCGTTCGGTCAGGACCGTGCCAGCCTGGGCAGCCTGTCGGTGCCCAAAACCCTTTCCGAAGAAGTGAAGGCGGAGTTGAGGGCTCGCGGGCATGTGGTTACCGTCGGCCGCGAAGGAGTGGGCGGAGTGGCGCTGATCGGCATTGATCCGAAGACCAAGCAGGCTACCGGCGTGGGCCCGGCCGCTGGGAAAATGGAATAGATTCCGGATATGACGATTCAGTAAGGGCCGATGATGCCGCCGATTTGGCGGGGGGCTGGCTTGGGTTTTGCTGGCTGCGTGGGCGAGGGCTCCCGCGCCACATTTGTGTCGAGGACATCCAAATATTTCAGGGCGCTGCCGGTGTTGAACAGGACTACTGTGTCTTCGGGCTTGAAAAATCCGGTGGCGCGGAGTTTGTTGTAAGCAACCAGGCTGGCTGCGCCTTCGGGGGCGGCGAAGATGCCTTCGGTTCTTGCCCAGTGTCTGGTGGCTTGGAGGATCTCTTCGTCGGTGGCGCTGATGGCGGTGCCGCGACTTTTCTTTAAGATGTCGAGGATCAAATAATCGCCGTAGGGTTTGGGGACTCTTAGTCCTGGGGCTATCGTCGT
The DNA here is from genome assembly GCA_963758005.1 of uncultured Acidobacteriota bacterium. Classification (GTDB taxonomy): domain Bacteria; phylum Acidobacteriota; class Terriglobia; order Terriglobales; family Acidobacteriaceae; genus Sulfotelmatobacter. The sequence continues at coordinate 177,654 of CAVWTR010000007.1, read as the reverse complement.
GGCATTGGGCCACATTTCGGATGTCTGCTTCCCTTCTTCCCAGGCCTTCACAATCGGGGCGCAGCCGGAGGATTGCACCGTAATCATTTTTGGACGGTCGGGACCGATCCATCCCAGCGCTTCCATTTCTTCGAAGGCCTTCCACATGCCTAGCAGGCCGACGCCGCCGCCGGTGGGATAAATTATTCCTTGCGGAAGTTTCCAGCCCAGCTGTTCGGCGACTTCGTAGCCCATGGTTTTCTTGCCTTCGACGCGGTAGGGCTCTTTGGTGGTGCTGACGTCGAACCATCCGTCTTTATTCCAAGCCTCGGAAGCTTTGAGTTCTGCCACTTTGCGGGCGCAGTCGCTGATGTTGCCGTCGACGAGTGTGACGTGCGCGCCGTAGTAGTCGCACTCGACGCGGTTGGCCAGGGGGACATCTTTGGGCATGAAGATGTGGGCTTCGAGTCCGGCGGCGGCGGCGTAGGCGGCGAGAGCGCTGGCGGCATTGCCCGCGGACGGAATCGCCAACTTCTTCAGGCCGAATTTCGGGCCAAAGTGGCGGGCCATGGTTACACAGGCTGAGAGGCCGCGCGCTTTGAAGGAGCCAGTGGGGTTGAGGCCTTCGTCTTTGATGTAGACGTTGGCGTATTCGCGGCTGGGAAGCATGGGCGTGAAGCCCTCGCCGAGAGAGACGGGATCGGCGTCGGGGAGAACGGCATCGTAGCGCCACATGGTAGGGGCGCGTCCGGCGAGGCGCGCGGACGAGAAACTTCGCTTGATCGCCGCGAGATCGTAGCGGGCGTAGAGAATGCCGGCATCTTTCGGGCAGACGGATTGGGGGCGATCGGCGGGATAGTGTTCGCCGCAGCGGGTGCATTCGAGGTGAGTCAGCATGCGAATGCTGAGTTTAGCATTTGGCTTCCGGCTTTCGCATTCCGGGTTCTGGCGCGCGTGGGCTTTGAAGATCTCTAACCACGAAGGACACGAAGTAACACGAAGGAAACCCAATACAAAGTCCTTCGGGATGCGCAAGCTGCGCTGAGCGCAGTCATTTAAGGGTGTCCTTTTTCGGCGGTCCTCGGGAATCGACGATTCTTTTGGGTTAGTATGAATGTCCAATTGAGGGCAAGGGAGAACGGGCATGAGTAAATTTCTGTTTGGATTGATCGTGGGACTGATTGCGGTTCCGGTATGCGTCTATTGTTATTTTTCTTCGGGGAGAGCTCCGGTGGCGACGACAGCGCCGCCCATGCCGTTTGAGGAGACGCTGGCACACATGGCGCTGCATGCGCGGATGGATAAGGAGTTGCCGAAGTCGGTTCCCATCGCCGCCGATGAAGCCGCTTATGTGGGCGGGGCAAAGGTCTACAAGGAGAATTGCGCGGTGTGTCACGGGTTGCCCGGTGCGCAACAGAGTGCGATTGCCAAGGGCATGTATCCTGACCCGCCCAAGCTGATGGAGGGAACCGGGGTGACGGACGATCCTGCGCAGGAAACTTATTGGAAAGTTTCCGGGGGGATTCGGATGACGGGCATGCCGGGATTTAATAAGAGTCTCTCGACCACGGAAATGTGGCAGGTGAGTTTGCTGCTGGCCAACGCGGATAAGCTGCCGCAGGCGGCGAAGGATGTGCTGGCGGGCGCGACGGCACAAAGCATGGCGCCAATGGCTGCGCCGGTCGGGAAATAGTTCTTCGGGAATCTCTGTTCGGATTTTCGGATCCACGACGGGATCAAAGTCAGATTCCCCACCCCTTCGGCCTCGCTCAGGGCAGGCGCTGTCCCTCCGAAGAACAGAGGGACAAGGATGGGGTACCCGCTTCGCTACACCCCGACCGAGTCCTGTGCAACGAACCTTACTCGACGAACCTTACTCAGCGAACTTCTGCAACGAACGTCCAAGTTATCGTAAGCTATGGATTACAGGTTGCGATGAGGAGGACCGGTGCGCTGCGCTCGCTGCGGCAATGAGAATTCGGAGAAGAACCGCTTTTGCGGTATGTGCGGCGGAAGCTTGTTAGAGGCAACGGCTCCCGTTGGGAGCGCGCCTGCTGCGGGAAGTGCGGCGCGGTCGACTGCGATTTCTTCACCTGCACCTTTCGCTCCTGCGCCGCAAAATGCTGTCCTGCAAAATCCCGCGGCGCAGAGCCCTACGGCGGCTCGAGCTTCTGCTCCGGTGTCGTCTGCTCCTGCGTCGAACGGGGGGCCACTCATCAGCGGGCCGTCGTTCCTGGGACTTAACGAACCGGCACTGAACGAAGCTGCGTCCGCGCCCCGGGAGCGGGGGAATCTGAGCATCGATCCGAATTCTGCTCCTGGTGCGGGCAACCTCGATTACCTGCTGCACGATAATGATGAAGAAGAAACGAAGGGCCGCGGCGCGGGAAAATATGTGCTGATTCTGCTGGCTCTGGCGCTGGCTGTGGGGCTGGGATATTTGCGTTGGAAGAATTATGGTTTCGCAGGGTTCGGCTTGGAGACGCATAAGCCCGCGGCTGAGAGCTCCGACGCGTCAGATGCGAGTCCGGCTGCGGCGCAGCCTGCGAACAATGCTAGCGGGCCGCCAGCGTCGTCATCATCCGTACCGGGGACGACTGCAGCACCTGCGACGACCCAGACTGCGACGAGCACGGCTGGCGGCGGTGCGGTCGGCACGAGTTCGATGCCTGGTTCGACAACTGGTGCGCCGCCGTCTAATTCGTCGCCTGCTGCGCCGGCCGCTGTTCCTCCCGGCGGTACGGCGAATGCGCCAAGCTCGGGTGCACCGGCTTCGGATTCCACAGCTTCCGATACACCTGCTTCTAGCGCCGCGGCTGAGACTACAACTGGGCCGCCGGCACCTGCGGCGAAGAAGCCGGGACCTGCCGCTGCTGATGGTTCTCCGGCGACGAACCCGAGCTCCAATCGGGCGGGCGATGCGACGCCATCGAAACCGAGCGCATCCGTCAGGCCGGCCAGAGCGTTCGATTCGGTGAGTGAAGCGCAGAAATATATTTATGGACGCGGCGTGGGTCAGGATTGTGATCGCGGTATGCGGCTGTTGAAACCCGTCGCTGACCAGGGGAATCCGAGGGCCATGATCGAGATGGGCGCGCTGTACTCGGCAGGGTTGTGTACGCCGCATGACCTTCCCACGGCGTATCGCTGGTTCGCGTTGGCGCTGCGGAAAGATCCTGACAATCAATCGGTGCAGACGGACCTGCAAAAGCTGTGGGGCGAAATGACGCAACCGGAGCGGCAGTTGGCCATCAAGTTGAGCCAGTAATCTGGTAGTGGCTCAGTTTGAACTTTCAAGCCTCGCGTCGTCCCGGGCGGAGCCCTTTTCGGGCGAAGGGCGGTATCTCCCTGAAAATCGTGACTGGGGAGATCCCTCCCGCGGCCGAACTACGCCGCGGTTCGGGATGACGCACAGGCAAAGATTCAAGTAACCCCTGTTTGGTAACTTTGGGCGGAGAAAAGCGATTCGCCACGCCAATCCGGCAAGGCCGCGGTGTGCGTATTTCTAACAAGGAAGAGATATAGAGCGCTTGCCGAATCCTGACAGACATCCTGACAGGCATCCTGATAGACAAGGGATATCGCCGGATCTGGCCACGGTGACGGCCATGAAGTCGGGCGACCAGAGCGCCATGGCGGAGCTTTACGACCGCTATTCGAGAGTCGTGTATGCGGTCGCCTTGCGGGTGCTGGGCGATACGGGAGCGGCGGAAGATGTGCTGCAGGAAGTGTTTTTGCAACTGTGGCGCAATCCGGGGGCATTCGATGCGGCGCGAGGAAGTCTGGCGGCGTGGCTGGCGGTGATCACGCGCAATCGGGCGATTGATCTGGTGCGGCGGCGACGGCCGGAAACGGATATTGAGGATGTGATCCTGTCGGTGGCTCCGGATCTTGCGGGCGAGGCGGATCGGTCGCGGGCGGCGGAGAAGGTTCGCGGCGTGCTGGGGACTATGCCGGGGCCACAGCGCAGTGCGCTGGAGATGGCTTATTTTGAGGGCATGAGCCATTCTGAAATCGCGAACAAGACCGGCGAGCCGCTGGGGACGATCAAGACTCGAATTCGCAGTGGGTTGATGGCGTTGCGGAAAGCGTTTCAGAGTTAAATCTTCTTGCAATGACTGAACACGAACAATTCGCCGACGATCTCGCGTTGCACGCGCTGAATGCGCTGGAGGGCGAGGATCGCGTGGAGCTCGAAAAGCATTTGGCGACCTGCGGGGCTTGCCGGCTTGAGCTTGAGCAACTGCGCGGCGATGGTGCGCTGCTGGCGCTGTCGACGCTGGGGCCGAAACCTCCGCTGCGGGCGCGGAAGAGACTGCTGGATGCGGTGGCGAAGGAATCGGCGGCGTCTCCCACTTCTCGCGCACAGAACGCGCGAGAAATGGGGCACCCATCCCTTGTGACCCGACGCTCCTGGTGGGGATGGTTGGGGTGGGCGGCGACTGCGGCCGTGATCGTATTCGCGGCTTCGTTGTGGAAAGAGAACTCTGCGTTGCGACAAAGTCTGGCTTCGGCTAGTGCGCAGACGGCGCAGGCCACGCGGGAGCTCGAGGAGATCCGCCGGATCGCCATGCCGATCATCATGCCGGAGGCGCAGCGCGTGACGCTGGTGGCGATGAAGACTCCGCCGCAACCGCAGGGCAAGGCGTTCTACCTGCGCAGTCGCAGCAGCCTGGTTTTCGTGGCCAATAATATGCCGGCGCTGCCGTTGCAAAAGGCGTATGAGCTGTGGCTGATTCCGATGCAAGGCGCGCCTATGCCTGCAGGCATGTTCAAACCCGATGCGCGGGGCAACGGGACGGTGGTGAATCCTCCGCTGCCGGCGGGGATGGAAGCGAAGGCGTTCGCCATCACGGTGGAAAATGAAGCTGGTGCGGCTACGCCGACCATGCCGATTGTGATGATGGGGACGGGGGAGTAGCCCGCGGGCGGGGTCCCGACTCTTCTTACGCGTTTCTTGCGAAAGAGGGTGGGGATTTTGATTGGTCCAAACTTCTTCCTACGACGCATTCTGGGGAAACACCGGCGGGTCGAGGTCCGTGGTTCCCACCCTTCGCAAAATCCGCGAAGGATGGGGCACCCTCAGTGTTGATAATGCCGGCGAAATCAAAGGCCTAGACTTCGTCTTGCTCTTGCAACTTCGCGATTACGCCGAAATCTTCTAGCGTCGTGGTGTCGCCTTTTACGCTGCCGTTGGTGGCTAGTTCGCGCAGCAGGCGGCGCATGATTTTGCCGCTGCGCGTTTTGGGTAGCGAGTCGGTGAAACGGATGTCATCGGGCTTCGCCAGGGCTCCGATTTCTTTTGCTACCCACTTGCGCAGCTCTTCTTTTAATTCCGGCGTGGGCTTTCTTCCCTGCTCTAGCGTAACGAAGGCCGAGATGGCTTGACCTTTGAGATCGTCGGGACGGCCTACGACCGCGGCTTCGGCGACGGCTTCGTGGGCTACCAGCGCGCTTTCGACTTCCATGGTGCTGAGGCGATGGCCGCTGACGTTGAGCACATCGTCGACGCGGCCCATGATCCAGAAGTAGCCGTCTTTATCTTTGCGGGCGCCGTCGCCGGTGAAATACATGCCGGGAATCTGCGACCAGTAATTCTTGACGTATCGGTCAGGGTCGCCGTAGACGGTGCGGAGCATCCCCGGCCACGGGCGCTTGATGACGAGGAATCCGCCGGAACCCTCGGGCACGGGCTTGCCGTCCATGCTGACGATTTCGGGCACCACGCCGGGGAACGGGCGCGTGGCCGAGCCGGGCTTGGTCGCGATCGCGCCGGGGATCGGGGAGAGCATGATGTGTCCAGTCTCGGTTTGCCACCAGGTGTCGACGATTGGGCAGCGGTTACCACCGATGAGTTCGCGGTACCACATCCAGGCTTCGGGATTGATGGGCTCACCGACCGTGCCGAGCAGGCGCAGGCTCGACATGTCGTGTTTTTTTGGCCATTCGTTGCCCCGCTTGTGGAAGGTACGGATGGCCGTGGGGGCGGTATAGAAAATGTTTACCTTGTGACGCTCGATAATTGACCAGAAGCGGTCGGGCTCGGGGAAATTCGGAGCGCCCTCATACATCAGAGTCGTGGCGCCGTTCTGCAGCGGGCCGTAGACGATGTAGCTGTGGCCGGTGACCCATCCGATGTCGGCGGTGCACCAGTAGGTGTCTTCGTCTTTCAGGTCGAAAACCCATTTTGTGGTGAGGTAGGTGCCGACGGAATATCCGCCGGTGGTGTGGACTACGCCTTTTGGTTTGCCGGTGGTTCCTGAGGTGTAGAGGATGTAGAGCGGGTGTTCGGAGTCGAGGGGCTCGGCGGGGCAGACGTCGGAAGCTTTGGCCATCAAGTCGTGCCACCAGTGATCGCGGCCCTCCTGCATGTTGATGGGCGTGCCGGTGCGTTGGTAGACGACCACGCTTTTCACGGTGGGGCAGGACTTCAACGCTTCTTCGACCGCAGGAAATAATTTCACTTCCGCGCCGCGGCGGTAAGATCCATCCTGGGTGATCACGCAGATGGCTTGCGAGTCGTGAATGCGGTCGACCAGCGCGTTGGACGAAAATCCTCCGAAGACGATGGTGTGCGGAGCGCCGATGCGGGCACAGGCCAGCATCGCTACGGGCAGCTCAGGGGTCATGCCCATGTAGATGGCGACCCGGTCATTTTTCTTCACACCAAGAGCTTTTAGCACGTTGGCGAACTTCTGCACTTCGCGATGCAGTTGCTGATAGGTGAGGACGCGGACTTCACCGGGCTCGCTCTCCCAGATGATTGCGGCTTTATTTTTGCGCCAGGTTTCGACGTGGCGGTCTAGGCAGTTGTACGAGAGATTAATTTCGCCGCCGACAAACCATTTTGCCCAGGGGCAATTCCATTCGAGAACCTTGTCCCATTTTTTGAACCAGTGGAGTTCTCTGGCGACGTTTGACCAAAAAGTGTCGGGGCTGTCGATCGACTCTTTGTAAAGCTGTTCATATTGGGCGAGGGTCTGAATGTGAGCCTGCTGGCTGAATTCCGCGGGCGGGTCGAATTTGCGCTGCTCGTTCAGGATGGAATCGATGTTGGGGCCCTGATTTTGCGAAGTCTGGGTATCGACGATAGGGTTAGCCATGATGAAAACCTCGACGCGGAGGAATTATTATTCGTGCCGCGAAACGAGGCACGAGATTGCAGCAGCCTATTTTACACAGCCTCGGGCTGAATGGGGCTGGGATCGCCGGGAGAGATGCCTGCATTCTTAGTGAGTTATGAATCTATAAAGCGATCGCGATGTTCGGGGGCGGGAAGCATGCAGGTTTCGGAACGGCCGAAGATGCGGTAGCGGTTGCGGGCTACGATGCGGTATCCGCAGTCGCGGAGGGGGCGAGGGACAAGTTGAAGCGTCCAGCCTGCCAGGCGGCGGAGCATGTGCCGGCGTGCTCCCAGCTGCTGGAGGATGAAAATGACGGCGTCGGAACGAGGCAGCAAACGTTCGTCCGGAAGGTCGTGACTGAGTACTACGTAAACCGTGTCGAGATCTGCTGGATCTGCGCCATGCCGAATCAGAATCCGCCGCGCCAGCGGACTTTGCAGCGACGCGAACCGGAAGACGGCGTCCGCGTCGCGGCGCAGAACGAACTGCACGAGGCGATTGCACAGGCCGCAGACGCCGTCGTAGAGGAGGATGGGGTGGGGCATGGGTTGAGGGCCGGGTAACTCGCCCTCATCAGGTTCGTTTATAGCAGGAGTGTAATTCGTGACCTCCGGCTCCAGGGTCATACGGACAATCTCGGCGTCGTGGGTGACGGCGCAAAGCAGGTTCCTCCTGTCTCGCTTCGCTCGCGCGTCGGAATGACAAGAATTGAGCGCGGTCGGTTCTGGCGCTGCCTGGGCAACTGCTTCCGGCGCATTCGAGGTCAAAGGCGGCGGACAGGAGTGTCCGCCTCACATTAGCTAGGGCTTAGATCCCAGGCGCAGGAGTTCTTCGCGCAGGCGGGGATGTTGCTGAGTGAGGCGGAGGTATTGCATTTCGTGGGGGCCGGCTTGGGCGCGGATGATCTGAATGGGGGCTTGCTTTTCTTGCCGCGACCAGCGCGAGAGGTTAGGAATCAGGGCCAGCACCAGCGACCAGTTTGCGAGGGAGTTGAGCTCGGCGGAATTCCAACGGGATGCGTTCATGTTTAAGGCGCGGGTGACTTGGGCGACAGAAGCAGTGCGGATTTTTTCGGCGTCTCCGCTGAATTCGCGAGCCATGCGTCGGTTCACGCGCAGGGCGAGGTTCCGGGTGGAGAAGGTATCCCACGGGCCCGATTCGTCGCCACGCGGGCTGAAGCCCTTTTCTTTCGAAAGGGCGTTGGCGCGACCCTTGAAGGGCCGCTCTTCCACGGGGCTTCCGGCAGCGGTGCGTATGGTCACAGTGCTCCTGGCGCCTGAAAAGGTTCCACCGAGCGGTGGCGAGTCATAGAACATGTGCGCTTCGGCTAGACGCTTCAGAGTCTTCTTGGGGGTGCGGTATTGGGGGTTGGTGGCGATTTTTTTCTCTTTCCTTCTGGCCAGTTGTTCCAGATCTTTTCGGCCGGAGCGGAAGCCGAGTTTGCGGTAGAACCAGAAGGCGCCGGAGTCGAGGGCTTCGTCGTTGTTCTGGCCGATCTGATAGGGGTAGACAGAAAATGTCGTCGCCCCAGTGAAGGCCTGAAGGCAGCGCAAGGCCTGGGCGTAGATCCATGCGGTTTCGCCATGGCGGTAGGTGTAGAACGTGTTGAAGCCGACTTCGAGCCATTCGCAGAGGCCGATGGCTTCGATGTAGTTGATGGGGACACCATTCTTGAGGGTGAATCCGGCGACGTAGGCGCGCAGTGGCAGGCGGCGTTCGGCGGGCAGATTCCAGAAGTACATGACGACGCCGCGAGCGGACTCGTCAGAACCAAGATCTGCTTGCACGACGGAGCGCGGATCGCCGAGCGTGGTGCCGTAAAGTTCGCGGTAGCGGACTGCCATGACCTCACGGATGGTTTGCAGGACGGACTCGCCTTGGCGGCGCGGGAGTTTGACGAGGCGAGGCGGAGCGGGGCGGGCGAGTTCGTCGGACAACGAGACCTGGCTGCGGATGAGCAGAGGCTCGGTGTGGTAGTAGAACGAGCGTGGGCGTGTCCAGTTACGGGTGCGCGAGAATTTCAGATTCTTGAGATGCCAGCGCAGCGGGAGGCGCAGAGAGTCGTAGAGTGCGGCGCGAGTGCGGGTATTTTCTGGTAGGGCGTTTTCTGGCTGAGCCTTTTCTCGCGCTTCGCCGGTAGGCAATTGTTCGAAGCGGCGGATGAGCCATTCGAGATCGCGTTCGCGGCCTCTGGCGGCGTCGAGCCAGCGGCGCCAGGGGATGTTGGCTTCGACGTCGGCATCTTCGGCGAGCAGAGGAATGAGGCGCGGCCAGATGGATGCCACGGCGCGTTCGGCTTGAGGGTCGTCAAAAAAATCGTCCCAGGCAATCTCGGCGTTGCGCGGGATTCGGCGGGTCAGCCAGCGGGCGACCTCGAAGTTGAGAGTGTCCTGCATGGTGGTGCCGGCGATGCCGGAGGTGTCGAAGTCGTCGAAGGGCGACATGTCGAGTCCGAGTTCGCGAAGGTGCTCGGTGCGCTCGTGGAATGTGTTCAGGAGCTTTTCGATCGGTGGGACGACGGACGGCGAGTGCGGGAAGGCGCGGAGAAAGAGCAACGCCTCGTGAAAGCGGATCAGGGACTGGGCGTCGTGGAAAATCTGGCTTGCGAGCTGGTGGAGCAGAACTTTTGTTTCTGCCGCTGCGCCTGATCCGTAGTGGCTTTTGGCGGCTTCCAGGCGGGTGAGGAGGGCGTTGAGGGTTTGGGGCATGGGGTTCCGGCGGGTAAGTGTAACTCAGGAGGTCACGAATCTCGGTGAGTCGGGCGGGTTCATCTTGGGTCCGGGGCTTCGCCACGCGGGACAGCCGAAATCCTGCCCTGAGCTTGTCGAAGGGGCGGCTGTCACCACTTGGGCATTTGCTGTACGCGAGAGAACAGGGACGATTCACTTCACTCTGCGGCTGGCGACTAGAAGCTGAGTCCAGGGCTGGTCGTCGAGGCGGCTGATCTGGATGACGGGATGTCCGGCGGTGGTGGCTTGGATGAACTGGCCGTCGCCGATGTATAGGCCGGTGTGGGTGATGCTGCGCGATGATGCGCCGAAGAAGAGCAGATCTCCTGGTAGCAGGTCTTTGCGGTCGACGGCGATCAGGCCAGTCCACGCGGCTTGCTGGTCGGCGTCGCGCGGCATGGTGAAGCCGCGGGCACGCACTAGCATTTGCGTGAAACCGGAGCAGTCGAAGCCAAAGCTGGAAGTGCCTCCCCACAAATAAGGTAGGCCGAGAAAGCGTTTGGCCACGTCGATGGATTCAGGAATCGAAAGAGGCTTTGGATCCGAGATGACGTCGGTCGATTGGATCCACGCGCTGCGCTTGTCGGGGAGTCGGACCTGGAGCCAGCCATCGGGTGTTTTCGTTTGTAGTGGCGCTTTTTTTGTCGGGGTCGATGCCTTCGTGTTCTTCTCCGCGTTGGTTTTGCTGTCTTTGCTGTCGTCGTCGGGGGGGATTACTTCCAGGCGCACCTCGAAGGGAATCGTGAGTATGGGCTTGTGGCGGGTTACGTCGGGCTCGCGATAGAGATTGGCGAAGAGACTTTGCACCTGGATGACGACGCCCGCGGTGGCATAGCCGTCGCCACTCTGAACCAGGCGCAACTGGCGGCTGGGCACCCATCCCTTGTAGTGGTCTGCGGTCTGGATTCGGCACCATTCGCCGCGCGCCGTCAGCAGGGTGACGTTGCTGCCGTAGATCGCCTGCGATACCACGTCGGACTGATCGCTCGGGTGAGAGTACATGTTGGCGATGGGGACCACGACGATTTGCGTACTATTTTTTGCGCAGACGGCTGGAACACAGAAGAGCGCGAGAAGCGCGAGTGTGGCGAGACGAGGGTGGCGGCGATCGGTTTGCATGCGTGGGATCGTTCAGTAGGAAGCTGCAAAGTAAAGTCTCTGCGCTGCCTCGGAAAGAGATGGTACCGGATGGAGAGTTTGGCCGCTACTGAAAATCCGAGAGCGCGACCGGCGCGGAGGGATTGGACGCCGGGGGACTACCACGGAAGCAGTAGAACTGAAATCGCATTACCGTACCGAACAACCATGTCAGGAGACACCTCATCTTCTTGCTCGCCGGACGAATTAATCCTTCGGCGTACGGAAACGAGGAGGTAGAGATGTGGCCAAAACGGGCTTTGTTCTGCTGCTTGTCAGTGTTGCTGCTGCCCTTGCTAGCGCACAATCGTTGGGTCCAATATCGGGCGGATCAGGATCCGATCTCAAGGCTGCGTACGTCGGGAGCGCTCTGACGTGTACGCAACGGCCTACCGTCGTCGTCGTTCCCAAACCTATTCTGGAGCGGGCAAAAGTCAAGGCGCGACTGGCCAATCTCTTGCGGGAAAGCCTGGACGACGATGCGCAAGGAATCCTGAATATCGCGCGGGAAAAAGAGATAAAGAAACTTGCAAATAGGCTGAAGGACGACAGGGAGGATTTTTAGCTGACCGCTGCGCAGGAGGGACAAAAGACCACGCTGCAGAAAGCGCAACGACAAGATACCCACGTTGTAAGTCGCTCCAAGGGAACATGCGAGAGAGACATCCCTGCTGTTCCTAGTTCATGCGTAATTCTGCGACTATTTCCGCCATCGAAGTCCAGTTCCACTTGGTCGATGAGTGTAATCGGGATTTTTCGCCAGCTACGATCCTGAGCCAGGATGTGACGTGTGGAGTGTTCCGATTGGCATTAGCCCTAAGTGCCTCTGGAGCCATTGTGCCTCCCACAGTCCCCCTGCGGAGAGGATTTCGTTCGTACGATCTCCGTGGTCGGTTTCGCCAATCTGCAGATGCACGATAGCCGTCCTGCAGTATCGCGTGTATCCACAGTCATCAAAGAGGAACGGCATCTTGTGCTGACAATAGGAGGTTTCCGAGGGATTGCATAACGCGGGGCCAACGTATGCAAATCCTTCACGAACCAGAATTTTCTCGCCATTCGTCGGTCGAACGGTTCCTTCCCCGTTATTGAAAACCTTGGCGTGGTCTATCAGCCAATGCTCGGCGCAAATGACGACACCGCCTTCGCGATTCACCCACTCATCGGTCGCTGGCCAGAGCAGAGTACGATGCGGGACAATCACCGCCGCGCCAGCCTGAGCCCATGTCAGCGCAAAAGCCAGAAGGTTCATCGAAGCACCGGTCTGGGAATGAATCTCCGAGTGCGAGAACACAATCCCACCATCGGCAATTTCTTTGTCAGGGAGGTAAGCCGTCGCCTTGCTGGTTCCCCATTTGCCGCTGAGAACCACCTCTTGCACGATCACCCCGTCAGCGTGACTGACAGTCGCGGCTGATGCAGCGTTGCAGAGATTTTCGCTACGTGGATTTTGGCATAGCCCCAGTGAAGCGAAGAAAACCAACAAAGTTGCAGTCACAAGGATGCGCATGTTCGATACCTCGCTTGGATCATGGTAGTTCAGTTACTAATAGGAATGGAAGATACAACCAATCTTGCGCAGTTTTCGCGGAATCAGCGGGCGATTGCTGTGATTGACGCAATCGGGCAACACTCATAACCCCTGTTTCGCCCAGAGTCGCGCGTCTAACTGGTGGCGATGGTATTCCACTCCCGGACGAGACGTACGGACACAGAACGCAGCCTTGCACCCTCGCCAAGCGGCGGGTGTACTGGAACCATTGATTTTGTTGGGGATTTGTTGGCTGCCCCCCAGGGATTCGAACCCCGATAACCTGCTCCAGAGGCAGGTGTCCTAGCCGTTGAACGAGGGGGCAACTCTTGGGCTGGAGCCGGCGCTCACAACCAGTTTTCATTTTATGGTTCAAGATGCGGCGGGGTCAACCGGGAAGCGGCACTGAGGGAGTATCACGATGGTGCGGAGAGCGGGTTAGAATCCTGTGAGGGGCTTGGTCCGACAGCTTGATCCAATCGCGAGGGGAATCGATATGGTCACCACTTTCGAGAGTGCGGGAACTACTTCGGCGTATGCCGAGATGGCGAAGCGTCCGCTGGAGGCGGAGCAATGTGCGCTGGTGGTGATCGATATCCAGGAGAAGCTGCTGCCGCCGATTTTTCAGAAGGAGCAACTGGTGCGAAATGCGCAGCTGCTGATTCGTGCGGCCGGCATTCTCAAGATTCCGGCATTGGTCAGCACGCAGTATGCGAAGGGGCTGGGAGGAACGGTGCCGGAGATCGCTTCCCTGCTGGCGGGGACGGAGGCGACGGACAAGACTTTATTTTCTTGTTTCGGAAGCGACGCGTTTTGCGGGCTTCTCAAACGGCTGCCGGGGCAGAGAAATACTTTGCTGCTGTGCGGGATAGAGAGCCACATCTGCGTGACTCAGACCGCGCTGGGGGCGCTGCGCGAGGGATATCTGGTGCATGTGGCGTCGGACGCGGTGAGTTCGCGCACGGAATGGAATTGGAAGATTGGCCTCCAGAGAATGCGGGCGGCGGGCGCAGTGATTTCGTCGACTGAGATGATGATTTATGAATTAATGCGGTCGTCTTCGTCGGTGGCGTTCAAGGAATTGTTGCCGTTCTTGAAGGGGTGAGCGAGCGCTCTCCTGTGGGATTCCGGTGTAACATGGATGCGAGTCGATTGACGCCGATGATCTCCGTGCGAAAACTGATCGCGTTCTTCTGTCTCGCGGCCGTGCTGTTGGCCGCGATGAGTCCGGTTTCTGCTGGCCTGTTCCCTGCCGTTCTTCTTCCGTTCTTATACATCGTTGGACCTGTCATTATTGTCTGGGCGAAACGGCAAATCGAAGAAAGCCGGATCCCCACTTCTTCGTATCTTCCGGTTACTGCTTCGCGGGCACCTCCCATCGGCGATCTGCTGACCTAAGACGTCCAGCTAGAACCCAATTCATAAGATCAGGGCGAAGCTCGGCAGAACGGCGCATCTGCGCACTACTGCCTTGAGTGTCCGCCGGGAGGGTCTGGTGTCGATCAAACACCGATTGCGCGCGCTATTTCTGTGTATGCCACTCCTACTGGGAGCGCTTTCTGGAATGGCGATGCGTCCAGAAGAAATCGAGGAACTGATGCACAGCATGAATCAACAGAAAATTGTCGTCACCGTTGACGATGAGAGCGAGAACGGTGATGACACCTTACCGAAGCTGCCTGACCTGGGACCTTAAGGGTCAGTCCTTAACCGTCAGTCTTTTTCTTCACGCGCACGACGGTGATTTTCGCGAAGCCTTCCTCGAACGCGGGGGCTTTTAGCTTGGCGGCCATGCGGCGCATTACGTCTTCGGGGACGACGAGGTCGCGGCGCTGGTGGCGTTCGAGGCAGACTTCCAGGGGAACATCGAAAAATACTGCGTGGACTTCGTAGTTGTAGTCTTTGGCGAGTTTGATCCAGTGCTGACGTTCTTGCGGAGTCAGGTTGGTGGCGTCCACGTAATTCATGGGACGCTTGGCTATGAGGCGCGCCTTGAGCATGGAACGCAGGTTGGAAAATACGAGATCCTGAAAGCGCTGCTCGCGAACATCATCGAACAAGAGCGAGCGCACCATGTCGCTGGAGAGCGCGACCACGTTGTGACGCTTGAACCAGGAACTCTTGCCGGAACCGGGAAGGCCGATTGCCAGAACTACGATGCCCTTAGGAGGCCGCGCCGAGGCTGCGGGCACGGCTGCTGGAGCGCGCGGCGCTTGCGGTGCAGGTCGGGCTCCGGACCTGGAGGTTTCCGGTGCGGCTTCTTGAGCTGCTGTTTGTCCGACTCCATCTTCTTCGGCTGCATCTTCTACTGCGTCGGTGCCAATTTCAGAGTCAACTTCGGGAATAATGCCTTTCGCCGCGGCTGGAGTGAAGGCTTGCGCAACTGCCTGTTCGCGACCACGGCCACCACGGCCGCGTCCACCACGACGGCGGCGGCCGCGTCCACGCTGGCCGTCCGCGCTGGATTGCGGGCGGGACGGCTCGCCTGCGGGGGCTGATTCTTCGCGAGCGGGCGGCGCGTCGAACTCGGGTTCGGATGTGGCAGGAATTTCAGTCTCGTGACGACTCTCGATATGGCTCGATTCGGGCGCCGCGCTGGGGGCTTGCTCCGCATCGAAATATGCCGGTTGTAGAGGCGGAGGCGCCGGCTCACTTCCTGACTCCGGAGTTTTCTTCTTGCGGCGCTGTAGTCGATCTTTCATCCATTTACGCATGTTCAGGCTTGTAACACAGTTTACGGGACGGGAGCAATCGGCGCGAGGGGTTGCGTACCAGAGACGACAGGGGCGGCAATCGGGAAAGCACCGCGGACGGCGACTTTTTCCTTCCGACATTCTAGAATGAGCGCATGCCCAGCGCGATTCCGACTGCTATTCCAACCGCTATTCAAGGTCAGAAATATATTTCCCTGACAACGCTTCGCAAGACCGGAGTGGGTGTCGCGACTCCGGTATGGTTTGGAGAGAAGGACGGCAAGCTCTACGTGATGACGCTCAGCACTATGGGAAAGACGAAGCGGATTCGCAATAATCCGCAGGTGCGGGTGGCGCCGTGCACCATGCGCGGCAGGGTGACGGGGGCGGAGTTTGCCGCGACGGCGCGGATTCTTCCGGCTACCGACAATGGCTGGGCGCGTCAGGCCATCAACCGGAAATATTGGCTGGCATGGATTTCGATGCCGTGGTCGCGATCGGATACTTATATCGAGATCAGTTTTGGCTAGGATGTTTGCGATTGTCACTTCTGCTATAATATGACCAGACGATATTGTAGTGTCATTTATGCGGAGGAGTGACATGGGTACCGAAACCAGGGTGCGGATCAACGAAAATGGCCGGGTGGTGATTCCGGCTTCCTTTCGCAAGGCGCTCGGAATCAATGCTGGCGACGAAGTCCTGCTGCGTCTGGAGGACGACGAACTGCGGATCACCACCATGAAACAACGCATCGCACGCGCGCGGCGGAATGCGCAAAAGTATGTGAAGCGCGGCGTCTCCCTGGTAGATGAACTGCTCGCTGAGCGGCGTGAGGCTGCCAAACGTGAATAGGGTGGTGGTGGATTCTTCCGTGGTGCTCGCGGTGATTCATGAGGAAGAGGGATCGGAAAAGATCACACCCGAGTTTTTGACGCGGGCCATCATCAGCACGGTGAACCTGGCTGAGGTGCACAGCAAGCTGGTGAGTTCGGGATGGCCCTCCGATGAGGCATGGGCAGATTCGACCGGCTCGGTCCGAGATGTGATTCCCTTCAGCGCAGAGCATGCCCGCGTTGTGGGCAATATGATCGGTCAGACTCGGGCGCTTGGCTTGTCGCTGGGAGACCGGGCGTGCCTGGCGCTCGGACTCGCGCTGCAGGTGCCGGTTTACACTGCGGATCGCTCGTGGAAGAGACTGAAGTTGGGGATTCGAATTCACACGATTCGGTGAAGGGCGCCGAAACTGACGAGTGTCTAGCAGATTCCTGGCAGTCGCTCTCCACTCACGGTTCTGGAGCGGCGCCGGCAAAGTCTCCCAGAAGCAGCTGCAGATTGCCGGGATTGGTGGAGTAGGCTAGTCCGGTTTCGATGCCGACGAGGCCGACACGAACGAGTTTTTCGATCTCGCCGTCGAAATGTTGCATGCCTTCAGTGTCACCGTCCTGCATGGCCTCGAGCAGAGTCTTACCGTCGTGCTCACCCTTTTCCAGATATTCCCGAGTTCGCAGAGTTGATTTCAGAATTTCCACGATGGCGATGCGGCCATTGGTGTCTTTGCGGGGGATGAGACGCTGCGAGACGATAAAACGAAAGCTCTTGGCCAGGCGGTTGCGAATGGTGTGCTGCTCCGCCAGGGGAAAGACTCCGACGATGCGTTCGACGGTTTTGGAGGCGTCGATGGTATGAAGGGTGGAGAGCACCAGATGGCCGGTTTCGGCGGCCTCGAGCGCGATCTCGATGGTTTCTTTGTCGCGCATTTCGCCGACGAGAATTACCTTCGGAGCTTGCCGGAGGGCGGCTCGCAGGGCGAGCGCAAAGCTGGGAGTGTCGCTGTGCAGTTCGCGCTGGTGAACGATCGACTTTTTGTGGCGATGGGTGAACTCGATGGGGTCCTCGATGGTGAGAATGTGGTAAGCGTGAGTTTCATTGATGCGATCGAGAATCGCAGCCAGAGTGGAGGACTTGCCCGATCCCGTGGGCCCGGTTACCAGGACAATGCCATTGTGCAGGTCGGCGATTTCGGCGAGGCGCGGGGGCAGATTGAGGTCGGTGAGGCTGGGAATTGTCTGCGGGATCACGCGCATGACGATGGCGTGGCTGCCGCGTTGCTGAAAGACGTTGATGCGAAAGCGGCAGTGGCCGGGGAGTCGATAAGAAATGTCACAGGATCCCAGAGTTTGCAAAGCGTCGATGGCCTGCTTGTTGCCGGCGATCAGTTCGTAGGAGATGCGGCGCGTGTCTTCCGGGGTCAACGGCCCCATGCCGGAGATTTTGATAGGGACCAGCATGCCGGACCGTTCGACGACTGGATGGCTGCCGGGAGATAGGATCACGTCGCTGATTTTGCCGGATACCTTCAGCATGGCCAGTAACATCGCCGGCGTCTGCACGGGCTTGGGATCAATGGGCTTGAGTTCAGCGGGCTTCGGTTCCGAGATCTTTACTTCCGGGAGGACGGGCGCGAGGGCTGGCTGGGCTGCGGTTTCCAATCCGTGGTCCTTTCCGGTGTGGTTAAGCCGATGTTGTTAGGGACGATCTTGCCGTGAGCAAGGGCGACCTCTAACTAAGATCGGTTTTTACTGCGCTGATCTTTACGAGGGCCAGCTTTGGTCAGAGCAATCTAACGAACACGGCGACGGATGGACCGGAATGGGGAACGCCCGCTCTGGGCGAGGGGCATATGCGAGGAAATGGAGCGGGAGACCGGGATCGAACCGGCGACATCCAGCTTGGGAAGCTGGCGTTCTACCGCTGAACTACTCCCGCTCGTTGACGAACGACTTTAGCTTATCACCCCGCGCAAAGCCGTCACAACCGACGGGACAATATCGCTTCGGGATGACGCAACGAGAAATTGAAACTGAGCTACTGCCGACAGTCCTCGATTTATCAATCAACTCAGTATCACTCGTGAACCGGTGCTGCCATTCGTGTTTAAATAGTCGGCCTGTAGTTCAATTCTCGTACGAATCGATAGTTATGAATCGGACTCGTACTGGTTACGGGGAGATTATGGGTTCATCCGGCTCTGGTGCTTCGCGGCGCGGGTTCTTGAAAGCTGCTCTGACCACAGGTGGAACAGCCGCGTTGTACCCGGCACTGGGCGCGGGGCGCGTCGTCACAGCGCTGCCGAATGGTGCTGCCCCCGAGATCAAGGCGTTTGAGCTGGATGAGGTCACAATTACCGAACTGCAGGATGGCATGAAATCCGGCAGGTTCACGGCGCAGTCGCTGGCAGAGAAATATTTGGCGCGAATTGATGAGATCGATAAGCCGGATAGTGACAAGCGAAGCCCGGCGGTGAACGCGATCATTGAACTCAATCCGGATGCGCTGTCAATTGCCGATGCGCTTGATCAGGAGCGCAGAGTAAAAGGGCCGCGCGGGCCGCTGCACGGGATTCCGGTGCTGATCAAGGACAATATCGATACTGCGGATCGGATGATGACCACTGCTGGATCGCTGGCCCTGGTGGGCTCGAAGCCGCCGAAGGATTCGTTTGTGGCGCAGCGGCTGCGTGCGGCTGGCGCCGTGATTCTGGGCAAGACGAATCTGAGCGAGTGGGCCAATATTCGGTCCAGCCATTCAACCAGCGGATGGAGTGGGCGCGGCGGGTTGACGAAGAATCCGTATGCGCTGGATCGAAACCCATGCGGGTCGAGTTCGGGCACGGGCGCTGGGATTTCCGCGAACCTGGCGGCGGCTGGAATTGGAACGGAAACCGATGGGTCGATTGTCTGTCCGTCGTCGTCGAACGGACTGGCGGGGATTAAGCCGACGGTGGGGCTGGTCAGCCGTGCCGGTGTTATTCCGATTTCGCATAGCCAGGATGGCGCTGGGCCGATGTGCCGCACGGTGCGGGATGCGGCGATTCTTCTGGGGGCGCTGACCGGCGTCGATGCCGACGACGCGGCGACTGCGGCCAGCGCCGGCAAATCGCAAACGGACTACGCGCAGTATTGCGATCCCAATGGACTCAAGGGCGCGCGCATCGGCGTGGCGCGGAAATATTTCGGCTTCAGCGATGCGGTCGACGCTCTCATGGAGGAGTCACTCGCGGTGATGAAACATTCGGGAGCGACGCTGGTCGATCCCGCCGACATTGCAACTTTTGGGAAGTTCGACGACAGCGAGTTACTCGTTTTCATGTACGAACTGAAGGCCGATCTCAATGCTTATCTGACGCGACTCGGGCCAGGCGCTCCGGTGCACACGCTGAAGGAAATCATTGATTTCAACGAGCGCAATCGGCAAAAAGAGATGCCCTACTTCGGGCAGGACTTATTTTTGAAGGCCGAGGCCAAGGGACCGCTGACTGACAAAGAATATGTGGATGCCCTGGCGAAGAATCATCGACTGGCGCGTACCGAAGGCATTGATGCGCAGATGGATCAGCACCATCTTGATGCGATTGTGGCGCCTACGGGGGGTCCGGCGTGGCTTACGGATTTAGTCAACGGTGATCACGTTGCTGGAGGTAGTTCGAACGCGGCCGCGGTCGCAGGTTATCCTAATATCAATGTGACTGCGGGTTTTATTTCCGGCTTGCCGGTAGGCATTTCATTCTTTGGCCGGGCATGGAGCGAGCCTACGTTGATCAGGCTGGCCTATTCGTTTGAACAGGCCACC
The DNA here is from genome assembly GCA_963758005.1 of uncultured Acidobacteriota bacterium. Classification (GTDB taxonomy): domain Bacteria; phylum Acidobacteriota; class Terriglobia; order Terriglobales; family Acidobacteriaceae; genus Sulfotelmatobacter. The sequence goes on along the minus strand of CAVWTR010000007.1, from coordinate 157,829 downwards.
AAGGCGCGGCAGGCGCCGCGGTTCTTGCCGACGATCGGGCCGGGTTAAGTGTGTAAAGTTTCGCAAAGGTTGTTAAGCGGACTGCGCGAAGCGTCTACAATTAATCCATTAATCCGCTTAATCCATTGATCCCCTGGCGGAGGCGCTTTATGAAGCTCCGGGGTTTCGAGTCCGCTTCGTGGGCGCTGGCTAAGTTGGTGGTATTATTCCTGGCCGCTAGCGGCGCGGCCGGGGCTCAAGTTCTCTACCAGGATCAAGAAATCCAGGTACACGATCTGCCCTCGTTGACGGCGCTTTCCGCGCATTCCGCCGATGTGCTGCTCACCTCTTTGGACACCGTGTTCCATGACCACGAGATATGCTGTGGCAGAGACTCCGCTCTCGAAGATAGCGTGGGGGCAGCCGATCCTAAGTCTTTGAAAGATGTCGCCAGCAAATTACGCGGGCGGCACCTGCTAGGCGACGGCCGTCCGATTATGGTTACGGCGACGTATTCGACGCCCGAGGCGGTCAATTCCGGGGTCCTCATCAAATGGTTCCTGAACCAGCATGCCGCGCTGATGCGGTGGAATTCGCACGTCTATGTCGTGCACGGGATTGTTTATATATGGGCCGCAAGCTCCGCGCCGGAGGGAGGGGGACAAACGGGCACGGTCATCAAAAAGTTCCTCCTGTGGGATACTCGGTTCTCGGATTCGCGACGCGAGGTGGTCTTCAATCGTGACACCGACGACCTAACTCAGGTCGAAGGATTTTTATTTGCGGATGCGAAACCACAATAGAACTTTAATTGTTTTTGTTATCTTTTTCCCCTTGATGGCCTCTAATTTTTCGAACTTATTGCTCCAGACATGTTAGCCTCGACTTAGGAGGGGGTAATAAATGATCAACCTGAAGAAGGTAGTCTCTTCCCTGCAGAACGAGTACTCCCGTCTTGAAAAAGAGATGGGAAGAGTGGGGAAGGCACTGGATGCGCTAGGCCAGGCTGGCGGGAAAAAGCTCAAGAAGACAGGACGTACCTTGAGCAAGGAAGCCCGCAAGCGGATCGCCGACGCGCAAAGACTACGCTGGGCAAAAGTGCGGAAACAAGCTGCCAAGCTGGTCAAGTCGTAACCTGCAGTCATTTTCGCAAGCACCGCAGAGGGCCTCGTTCGTAACTTCTCCCAAGATTTGCGAGCGGGGCCTGAGCGGAGCTCCAATGAAAGAGTAGCTCAGGAATTCCCGGCTCGCAGGGGCTAAAGCCCACGTTGATTTTCGCGTCTTACGCGGCGCTAAAGCGCCGCTCTTCCACTCACGGTCAAGCTTTCACATGTGGTCACGCTTTCGCAATTTCTTTTACAGGCTGGTTCTTGTCGGCTGTCCTGTCTTTCAGCTCTGCTACTAGGTCCAGCGGAACCATTTCAAGGCTAGGGCGAACGAAATCCCACCCCATAGAGCAAGAATCAACAAACGCGGCCATTGTTGCGCGAGCGGTGTGCCTTCGAGGATGCTGGCGCGCAGGGCGTCGTTGAGGGCGGTCAATGGTAGCGCTTTGATCAGCGGATGGATGACCTGAGGAAATCGTTCGTAGGAAAAGAAGACGCCGGAGAAGATCCACATGGGCATCATCACCAGGTTGATGAGGCCGCTGATGCTTTCGATTTTTTGCGCGCGGCTGGCGGTCAGCAGGCCGACGCCGCCGAAGGTTAGCGATCCCAAGCCGCCGATCGAGGCAATTGACCACACCGAGCCGAGTACGCGCATGTGAAAGAACATGACGCCGAACACGAGCAGGAGGCCGATCTCAATGACCATCAGCAGCAGGCGGCTGGTCATGATGGCCAGCAGGAAATCTCCGCGGCGCATGGGCGTGGCTACGTAACGCTTGAGCAGTTTGCGCTGGCGCATGTCGACCAGAGCGAAGCCGATGCCCCACATGCCGGAATTCATCAGGTTCATGCCGAGCAGGCCGGGAATGAGGAAGTCGATGTAGCGGGAGCCGGGCTCGGAAGAAGTGACCGACTTTGTCGCGACGACGTCTTTGCGGCCGGCGGCGGATTGCAACGCGTCGTTGACTTCGGCTCTCGCCAACACGCTCTCGGGACGGGCGGGATCGTAGCGATATTCGAATCCGCCCTGGCCGTCCGGTTCGATCACGACGTCGAATTTGCCCAGACGAAATCCCTGTTGAGCTTCGCCGGCTGGCAATTCTTGAATCTTGAAGAGTTCATGCTGCGGGGAGCGCGCCAGAAGCGCTCGCGCATCCTGCGATCCACTTCCGGCGACGATCGCTACTGACACTGCGTTTCCCGGCTTGTTGCGGAAAGCTATTCCGAGACCGAGCGCGAGCAGCAGAGGAAATACGAAGACCCAGAATACGACTTCCGGCTCGCGCTTGAGTTCGAGCAGACGCGCCATCAGAAGATGGCTGTAGCCGGACCAGCGGCCGTTGCGGCGCGGAGGAACTGGGGATGCTTTGACCGGAGTAAGCGGCGTTTCCTGGGCAATGCTCATAATTATTCAACAACCTTCAACAATGCTGTCCAGCAAAACAACGAGGTCTAGCGAACGCCATCACTCTTCCCGCAGATGGCGTCCGGTCAAGCGAACGAACACATCTTCCAGGCTGGCCTGGCGCGTGGTCAGGTGCTGTAACTGACTTCCCTGCTTGGCAATGGCGTCGAGCAGCGCGGGGATGGTCAAGTGCGGCTGCTTCACGTTGAGCGCGATCAAGTCATCGTCTTCGCGGACGGACTCGACGCTGGGTAATCCGCTCCAGGTTTCCTTCGACGAGACGGGCGCCGCACCATCGGAGTTGCCGCTCACGGAAAATTCCACTACATGATGTCCGCCGAGGCGCTCGATCAGATCAGCGGGCGAACCTTCGGCGATGATTTGGCCGTGGTCGACGATGGCGAGGCGGTCGCAGAGGCGCTCGGCTTCGTCCATGTAATGAGTGGTGAGCAGCACGGTGCCGCCGTCGCGTTGGAATTGGCGGATGATGTCCCATAACTGGCGGCGGCTCTGGGGGTCGAGACCAGTTGTCGGCTCGTCGAGAAAAAGAATTTTCGGATTGCATACCAAGGCCGTCGCCACGGCCAGGCGCTGGCGTTGGCCGCCGGAAAGCTTGCCCACCCACGAGTCGGATTTCTCGGTGAGTTGCAGTTGCTCGAGAACTTCATCAGATGAACGCGGCTCGCGGTAGAAGCTGGCGAACAGTTCGATGGTCTCGCGCACGGTGAGTTTTTCCGACAGGCGCGTTTCCTGCAGCGAGATGCCCAGCCACTCGCGCATTTCGCGTTCGTTTTCGAGCCAGCGTTTGCCCAGGATCGAGACTTCCCCGGAAGTGGGTGCCAGCAGGCCTTCGAGAATTTCGATGGTCGTGGTCTTCCCTGCACCGTTTGGACCGAGCAGGCCAAAACATTCGCCGGTCTGGATCTCCAAGTTCAGTCCGCGCACGGCTTCGAGCTTGCCGTCGTAGGTCTTGCGCAGATCGCGGCATTGGATGGCGGCGGGCACGGAGAGATTCTACCGGATGTGGTTTTCCTTCGTCGTCTTTACAGACACGAACCAGGCCCTGTTAAAATACCGCATCGCGGGAAGTCACCCCGCTTTTTTCCCCATGCGCATTCCGAAGCGCGGCTTCACTTGACGGCGTTCCCTCTAAGACGCCCGTGTGTCGTTTCCAAACCCAGTGATCAGTGAACAGTGGCCAGGAGTCAGTGGCCAGAATCTGAAAGGAAGCCGCTTATGCTGCGGAAGCTTTGTGTCTTGTCGTCTCTGTTCATTGCTCTTGCTCTCAGCTCCATGGCTCAGGATTCACGCCACTTCACGTTTGACTATGGCTTTACAGTGAAGAATCTGCCTGCTGGGAAGAGAGTTCGCATCTGGATTCCGGCGGCCCAGTCGGATGCTAATCAGGAAGTGAAGGTCGTCTCCGCCAAGGGTGACCTGCCGCTCAGGAAAGCCCGCGAGCCGAAATTTGGCGATGAGATTTACTTTGCCGAGACCAGCGGCACAGCGCAGCCGGAACTGCACTTCGACGTGGAATACGACGTGGTGCGCCATGAGCGCGTGGCGCTGAGCCAACTTCCGAAAGTGATGGCCGTTTCTTTAACGAATAAAGAAAAGCAGGAGGACCTGCAGCCGGATGTACTCGTGCCTATCACCGGGCTGCCCGCCGAGATCGCGGTCAAAGTGACCGAGGGTAAGATGCAGCCGCTCGACAAGGCTCGCGCCATTTACGACTACGTCTTCACCACCATGAAATATGACAAGACCGGCACGGGCTGGGGACATGGCGACGTGCTCTACGCCTGCGACGCCAAGAAAGGCAACTGCACCGACTTTCATTCGCTGTTCATCGCGATGGCGCGGTCGCAAGGCATTCCGGCGCGATTTGAGATCGGATTTCCGCTGCCGCCTGACAAGCATTCGGCCGAGATCGCGGGCTACCACTGCTGGGCTGATTTCTATGTGGAGGGCAAGGGATGGATTCCGGTCGACATCTCAGAGGCCTGGAAACATCCGGAGAAGCGGGATTACTTCTTCGGCTCGCACGACGTGAATCGGGTGCAGTTCAGCATGGGCCGCGACCTGCGATTGAATCCTGCGCAGGCCGGCAAGCCGTTGAACTATTTTGTTTATCCCTACGTGGAAGTGGACGGGCAGGAGTATGCGAATGTTTCGCTGGCATTTTCGTTTGCGGATGTGGCACCGACGGTCGCGGTGAAGTAAGCCTGGCCCGGGGGAAGCGGCGCTAATTCCAGCGTAGGTTCACTGACCGCTGGCAATCATGCCGCCGGGCCCGGGGTCTCCGGGCGGCTGCGGCATGCTGGGAGGCGTTGCCGGGGGAACTGGCGATGCATCGTCGGCCGGCTTGGGAACATCGTCGGCATTTTCCCCGGGGCGGCGCAGGCTGGGGGCATTTGCCGAATGGTCTTGTTCTTGCAGCTCTTTCTTGGCTTCCGTGTCCCTGTCGGGCTTTTCGAGGATGACTTCCCTTTCGGTACGCACGATCTTCTGGCCGCCGACTTTCATGATTTCCAGACGCACCACTTCGTCGTTGACGATGCGGACGAAGTCGACGTCCTGCGGCGGCTCGCCGTAGATCCACTCTTCGTATTCGGTCTCGCCATCGCGCTCGCGGACTTTTCTCGGCGCTTTGCCTTTGGCGTGCAGCACCATTTCCGTGTTCATTCCAACCAGAACCTCGTGCGCCTGAATCGCAGCCTTCACCTTCGGTGGGACGGTGTTGAGATAGGCTTCCTCTTTGTTTCGCGCATTGAAATCGAGCACGGGAAAAAGAAGATCGCATAGCTGCCGCGGCGTCATCTCCGGAACGTACTTGTCGAAGTAGAGATCCAGATAGGTGCCGTGTGGATTGGTCACCTGTTCGTCCGGATTCGAGGTTTGAACCGGAGTCCCGCCAGTGCCGCTTATCTCGATGTGCTGGTACCACTTTTTGTGGCGAATCGGGCCGCCATTGATTTCGAAATGAATGTGGTCGTCCTTAATCTGAACGTACGAGATGCGCGATGGATCACCCGGCCTTATCGCCGGACCCATTAGGGCCAGAGACTGTTGCAGCTCCAGACCGTTGGGCGAGATCACGCCATCTTTCAGCTTGAGTCCCTTTGAACCCATGGGAAAGACCGCCCGCGCATAAACAACCTGGGTCTCAAAGTCACGGATGATTTCAAAGCGCGACTGCTTCGACATGTGCGGAGCGTCTTTAGGAATGCTGGGAGTGGCGGGCGACTGCGCGCTTGAACCGGTCGGTGAGGGACGTTCGGGAGAATTCGATGGATTGGTGCTCGGTGCGCTGACGCTCTGGCCGCTAACAGGGACGCTAACAAGGATCGCCACGAGAAGAGAGGGCAGAAACAGCAGGGACGCGGTGCGAAGACGTTCCATAAAACACCCCAGGGCGACTTCGCCACATTATAGCGCCGTTCGCTCCTTGGGTCTTAAGCTTTTATCTGGGTCGGTCTAGACGAGATTCAGCGCCTTTTTGATGGTGCCGCGCTCGTTCTGGATTTTTTCCTGGAGAAGAGTAATCGCATAGATGAGCTGTTCCGGACGCGGCGGGCAGCCGGGAACGTAGATATCGACCGGAATGACCTGATTCACGCTTTGTACCAGTGCGTAGTTCTGGAATACACCGCCGGAAGTCGCGCACGCGCCCATGGAAATCACCCACTTCGGTTCGGGCATCTGCTCCCACAACTGGCGGATAACGGGCGCCATCTTATTCGACACGCGGCCGGCAATGATCATAAGGTCGCTCTGGCGCGGGGACGGGCGGAAGACTTCGGCGCCGAAGCGGGCAATATCGAATCGCGCCGCGCCCATCGACATCATCTCAATGGCGCAGCAGGCCAGGCCAAAGGTCATGGGCCAGATCGAACTTTTGCGCATCCAGTTGACGGCGGAGTCGAGCGTGGTCAGGACCAGGCCCTCGGGCGTGGGATTGCCGAAGGTTAGATCTTTAACGGTTCTCGTGCCGTTCTCGACGTTGATGTAAGGTCCGAAGTTCAGTTCGCGGGACATGAATCTATTCTACCCCAGGAGGCGTGGCGAAAATATCTTGACACCAGCAGCTGTTAAGGTAAGCTCTTGCCAATCTTCCCTCGGCTAGTCGTTTTCGGCCCCTGTACTAACTAATCATCAGAGTGCGGACGAAGTGCGGACAAAGTGCGGATCGACCACGTCGCGCGCCCTGCACATTTACAGTGTGTACGGAGGAAGGGTGCCTGGACAAAAGCTCAAGGAGAGGACTATGAGGTCAATGCACTCGTTTAGCGCTGGCCAGGGCGCCCGCAAGCGGCGGAGTCATCAGCCTCCGATCTCTGGTGCCAAGCTACAAGTGCAAGCGGCGCACACCGCGCCGCCGAGTTATCCTTTTCAGCCGCTGCCCCCGCCGAATGGTCCGGCACCCTACCGTTATGACTTGTCGCAGATGCTGACTGCCGCCGATGTTCAGGAGATTACCGATGCGGGAGTTCTGGTGTTTCACACCGTGGGAGATACGGGGGATTACAGAGGCCAGCAGCCGACGTTTGTGGCGGAGATGATGACCCAGGACGCGCAAAGCCTGCCCGCTAACAATAAGCCTGCGTTTTTTTATCACCTCGGCGATGTGATTTATTTTGCGGGCGACATCATCCGCTACCCCGAGAACTTTTACCTGACCTACAAGGACTATCCGGGGTTCATCGTTTCGATTCCGGGCAATCACGACTGCCAGCCCGATGACCCTGCAGATGGTCCGGGAGACCCGCACAAGACTCCGCTCGACGGCTGGGTGCAGAACTTCATGGCGAAGGATCCCAGCCGGCCCGGCTCAAACAAGACGGGCACGGCCAGAACGCCGATGGATTTGCCGAATGTCTATTGGACGTTCACGACGCCGTTCGCGACCATCATCGGTCTGTTTTCCAACGTGGGAGAAGACGAGGCTGAGATTCACCCAGATCAGGTCGCCTGGTTTCAGGGGGAACTCAAAGCTGCCGACCCGAACAAGGCATTGATTGTGACGATTCATCATCCCCCGTTTTCGGGAGACGACGAGCACAGCGGCAGCAGCGTGGCTGGCCGGGTGCTGATGAGTGGCTTCAAAGCGACTGGCCGTTATCCGAATCTGGTGTTGTCGGGGCACATCCATAATTATCAGCGGTTCACGAATGTAGTGCAGGGGCCGAAGGGGCCACTTCAGATTCCCTACGTGGTGGCGGGTGCGGGAGGTTTCACCAACCTCGGCCCAATGCAACAGGTGAACGGGGCGCTTCCTAAGGTGCCTCTGGCGCTGGGCGGCGGTCTGACACTCGTACAATACGACGCGACCAACTTCGGATTTCTGCGGCTGGCGGTGAGTAAGACCCAGATTATTGGCACTTACATGTCGGCTCCATACACGCCCGGCGCGAGTCCGGCGGCCAAGGTGCTGGACAGTTTTACGGTTGATCTGGTGAAAAACACGGTAGCGACGGGAGCGGGCGGCGGAGGTGTGGGCGGACGCAAGAAGTCGAAGCCCTCGACGAAGCCTCAGCAGAAGAAGAGACGCTAGCTCGGCCGCCTCTAGGGATTCAAGATCACCTTGCCGAACATTTGACTTTTTTCCAGGTATTCGTGGGCCGCGCGGATTTCGCTCAGTGGGAAAGCGCTGTCCACCACCGGCTTCAACCGGCCCGCGAAAACGTGGCCTAGCACTTCGTGCAGCTCTTCCATGGTGCCCATATAAGAGCCGAGCAGGGTCAGCTGGCGGGCGAAAAGATGGCGCAGATCGAGTGCAACGGTGGGTCCGGTGGTCGCGCCGCAGGTCACCAGTTTGCCGCCAGTTTTGAGCGAGCGCATGCTTTCGTCCCAGGTGGCGGCGCCGACGTGCTCGACTACGATGTCGACGCCTTCTTTGTTGGTGAGCTTGCGGACTTCTTCGGAAATCTTCTGTTTGTAGTGGTTGATGCCGTGGTCCGCGCCAAGCGCGCGTGCTTTGTCGAGTTTGGCCTCGTCGCCGGCGGTTGTGATGACGCGACAGTGAAAGAGCTTGGCGATCTGGATGGCGGCAATGCCCACGCCCGAGCTTGCGCCCAGCACGAGGACAGTTTGACCGGGGCGTACGGCGGCAAGGCCGACCAGCATGTGCCACGCGGTCACGAAGACGAGGGGGACGCTGGCGGCCTGGTTAAGGTCAAGCGCGTCGGGGATGGGAATCACGTTCGCCGCGGGAACGGCGATCAACTCGCAGTTGCCGCCGTCAACGGCATTGCCAAGGACGGTGAAGTCGCGGCATTGGTTCTGCACTCCCGCGAGGCATTTCTCGCAGTGTCCGCAGAAGTGCATGGGGGCGACCAGGACGCGCTGGCCTGGCGTGAATCCGGTAACGTATTCGCCGATCTCAGCGACCTCGCCCGCGATGTCGCTGCCTAAAATGTGCGGCAGTTTCACGCCGGGCAGTCCTTTGCGAACCCAGATGTCGAGATGATTGAGCGAGCAGGCTTTCACGCGGACCAGCACCTGATCTTTGCGCGGCTGCGGGTCAGGGAGGTCTTCGTAGGTCAGGACTTCGGGGCCACCGAATTGATGGATGCGAACGGCTTTCATGAGATTCTCTCCGCCATCCAAAAGACGCTAACACAAACGGCGGTCCAGCTTTGTTCGACGGACAGCCGTGGGTGGCTGCCCCCACACAGGCGGGTTCTGAGCTATCGCTCACGCCGCGTTTGACTCTGCCTGTTAACCGACTGATAATCAGCATGACAAGCGGCATGGACATCTACGAACAAATCGTTGAGTTGCGGCGCGAAGGGCGGCGGGGGGCGGTGGCAACCATCGTCAACGTGCGCGGGTCGATTCCTTCGTTTCGCACGGCGAAGATGCTGGTGCGCGACGACGGCTCGATTGTGGGCACGATTGGCGGTGGGTGTGTGGAGGCCGATGTGTGGCAGGCGGCGCGCGAAGTGATGGAGTCGGAGAAGCCGCGCATCTTGAAATTCGATTTGAATCAGGACCCGAAGTACGATACGGGGCTGGTTTGCGGCGGGACGCTGGAAGTTTTTGTGGAGCCGGTGTTACCTCCAGTGATACTTTATGTATTCGGTGCAGGTCATGTGGCAGTAAACCTTTGCATGACGGCGGCAAGCGCTGGATTCGAGGTCACAGTAACCGATGACCGCTCTTCCTATGCAACCACGGAACGCTTCCCTGCCGCGCGCGAAATCCATGCGCTTGATTTTGAGGAGGCCACGCGCAAGCTCGATCCGAACGAAGCTTCCTACATCGTGATCGTGACGCGCGGGCATCGGGATGACATGCGCGTGCTGCGCTGGGCGGTGCAAACGCGGGCACGGTATGTCGGGATGATCGGGTCGAAGCGCAAGGTGATCGAGATTTTCAAGACCCTGCAACAGGAAGGTGTGCCCGCGGATTTGTTCGACCGGGTGCACGCTCCGGTCGGAATCGATATTGGCGCCATCACGCCGGAGGAGATTGCGGTCGCCATTACGGCCGAGCTGATTGCGGTGCGCCGGCACGCCAGTGCGGCACTGCCCCATCTGAGCTGGTTTCGTGGGGCGCGGGCGGATTCGGCCCTGGACTCCACCACCGAGACAATGAGGGAGACGATTGAAGAGGCGATCGACGAAGGCGACTGATTTCTGATTCTTTCGGCTCACTCTTTTCTTACCCTTTCTGCTATCTTCCGTTCTGCTGAGCTTCCGTTCTGCCAGCTTCGCAACATGGCGCGTTCCCCGAGTTTCGCCGGATTGATATTGGCCGCGGGCGAATCCTCGCGCATGGGTACGGACAAGGCCCTGCTGCCCTGGCCGCCGTCACTTCCGGGGCAGTTGCCGTCGAGCGAAACTTTTCTGTCGGCCGCGATTGCTTCGCTGATGCTCGCTACTGATTTCGTCCTGATCGTAGTGGGAAAAAACGAAGCGACGCTGGCGCCGATCGCCTATGCCAGAGGTGCGTCACTGGTGACCAATCCTGATCCCGGCCGGGGCCAGTTCAGTTCTCTGCAAGTAGGGCTGCATGAGGTGCTCAATCGCGGTCGCGACGCTGCCGTGATCACGCTGGTGGATCGACCGCCGATCGGTTCTGCGACGGTGCAACTGCTGCGGGACGCTTTCGAGGCTGCTCCGCCGGAGGTCTGGGCAGTGGTGCCGGAGTTCTCCGGCAAACACGGACATCCTTATCTGGTGGGGCGGGAATTGATTGAAGCTTTTTTGCAGGCGCCGGACACGGCGAGCGCGCGTGAGGTGGAGCGGCGCTATCAGGAGCATATCCAGTATGTTGCGGTGAGTGATCCGTTTGTGGCGTTGAACATTAATACTCCCGAGGATTACGCGGCGCTGGAGCCCAGGGGCTGAAGCCCTGTTGATTTTCGACTCTCTCTACGCGGCCCCTTCGGCAAGCTCAGGGCAGGCTCTGAAGGGCCGCTCTTCCACGGTTCTGCCCACGGTTTCGGCACGGCATCGCGTTGCGGCATTCGTTGCTTTTCCGCAGCGGCGGTCGGTTTCGCACTGCTACCTGGAACGCCGCGCGATTGCGCGTTCCCGCTTGCTCACGATATCGTCAAAGACTATGGAAAGTTTTGAGGCACAGGCGCTAGTTCTTACCCGGCAGGAGTTTCTGGAATCGGTTTTGCGGCTTCAGCCGCGGGTGGCGGCGTTTGATTGCGATGGGACACTCTGGTCGGGCGACGCGGGTGTGAGTTTCTTCGACTGGGAAATCGAGACGGGCGTGGTCCCCGCCGCGGTTGGCGACGCTATGCGTGCCCGTTACGCCGAATACAAGGCTGGCAAAGTCAGCGAAGACGAGATGTGCGGCGAGATGGTGACGATGCATAAGGGGATGAGCGAAGCCGTAATCATGAAGGCTGCGGCGGATTTCATAGAGAACGCATTCCCTGGACACATCTTTGCCGAGATGCAGGAACTTGTCGGCAGCCTGCAGGCAAACGGGTGCGAGGTCTGGGCGGTCTCGTCTTCTAGCGAGTGGGTTATTCGCGCGGGCATGAAGGCGTTTGGCATTGCCGAAGATCGCATTCTGGCCACGAAAGTTGAGGTGGAAAAGGGCGTCATTACTGACCGGCTGGTCCGCGTCCCGTCTGGCCCGGGCAAACCGAAAGCGCTGCGCGAAATCGCCGGGAATGAGATTGACGCGGCTTTCGGTAATTCGCGCTGGGATGCCGACATGCTTGCCATGGCTCAACATGCGTTCGCGGTTAATCCTAATCCCGATCTTGAAGCTACTGCCCGCCAGCGGGGCTGGACTATCTACTTCCCTGACGGAACCCGCGAGTAGGCCGGCGTAGCTTCCGAAGCGGGGCCATTTACAATTTGAGCTCGCATGTACACGGCCCGAGTTCTCGATCACTTTCAGAATCCGCGCAACCCGGGGGAAGTCTCTGATCCTGACGCGATTGCGGAAATCGAGAACCCGGCCTGCGGAGACGTGCTTCGTCTGACTTTGAGGATCGAGGCTGGGCGGATTGCGGAGATTCGGTTCAAGGCCAAGGGATGCGTAGCTTCGATCGCCTGCGCATCCGCTCTGACGGAACTGGTAAGGGGACGGACTGTGGATGAAGTTCAATCGCAGATTGGCGAGAGCTTGATCCGGCAGAATCTGATTGCGGCGCTGGGCGGCTTGCCGCAAGCTTCGACGCACGCGGCGCAACTGGCTCTGGATGCGCTTTCCACAGCTTTGAGCACTCTCAAATCCTAGCCTCGACTATGCCTGGTTCTCACATGTCTGGTTCACACATGTCTCGATCTCACACTCCGCATCGGATTGCCTGCCTGCAGCCGAGCGCGACGGTCATCCTCGACGCCGTCGGTGAATTGGGGCGCGTGGTGGCCTGCACAAAGTATTGCGCGGACGTTGTGCCCGAGGTAGCCGACGGTTCGCGCGTGATTCTGGCTGATTCGTGGACTGCCGACACCGCAGAAATCGTGGCCACGCGGCCCGACCTGGTGATTGCGTCCGTTCCCTATCAAGAGAAAGCGGTCAGCGAGATTCTCCGGGCAGGGACGCGATTTCTGGGCTTTGCTCCGAAGACGCTTTCCGATATTTATACCGACATTGCGATCATCGCAGGAGCGGTCGGCGCTGCGGATCGAGGAGAAACTGTGATCACAGCGATGCAGAAGCGGATCGACGAAGTGCGCCGCCGGACCGCCGCTGCCGCGAGGCCGCGCGTCTGGTGTGAGGAGTGGGGCAAGCCTTTGATCGCTTCGCAGGCGTGGGTCGCGGAACTCGTCGAAGCTGCGGGGGGAAACTTCGTGGGCATAGCTGGCAGACAGATTTCCGCTGAGGAGGTCCGGCAGTGTGATCCCGAAGTGGTTGTTGCAGCGTGGTGCGGGGCGGGAGATCGTGTCCCGCTGAAGAAGATTATTACGGAGCGCGGCTGGCAAACGACCGCGGCGGCGCGTTCGGGCAGCGTCTACTGCGTTCGGGATGAGTTCCTGAATACTCCCGCGCCTACGCTGCTTCAGGGTTTGGAGGCGCTGGCCTTCGCAATCCATCCTGAATTGTTTCCTGAGCCGAACGAAATCGGTCCTGACACGAAAGGAATCAGGCGGATTACCGAGGTTCCCGCTTCTGTAGGTAAGAATTCCGCGCTGTGAGTTAAGATTTCACATATGGCCGTGGCCGACAGAATCGAAGAAATACGGAGCGAACTCAGCGCGCTGGCCGAGACCCTGCCCAGCGCGCACGAACTGATGCGTTCCATGGCGAAGCTGCTGCACGAGCGCATGCTGAAATACAACTGGGTGGGCTTTTATATGCTGGAACCGGGCGCGCGGCCACCGATGTTGGTGCTGGGTGCGTTTGAGGGCGCCATGACGCCGCACACCCGCATTCCGCTGAACCAGGGCATTTGCGGCGCGGCCGCATCCAGCGGGCAAACTGTCGTGGTCGACGATGTTCGTAAAGATCCGCGGTATCTGGCGTGTTCCCTCGAAACCAAGTCAGAGATTGTCGTCCCAGTATTTGTGCGCGGGCAGGTGGTGGGCGAGTTAGATATTGACAGCCACTTCCCCGCGGCGTTCACAGCCGAGCATCAGAATCTGGTGCAGCACTGCGCCATGCTTGTGGGGAAGAAACTGGAAACCTCCGGAAAGTAACCTAGATTTCTCGCAGCGCCAAGAACGCTCGCTCGGAATGACAATCGGAATTAGTCGCTAAGGGATCAACTCATGAGAGTCGAAAAGGGCAAAGTGCGCGCGCCAGAGATTGGCCGGGTGTGGCTGAATTCGAGTCCGCTCAGCTTTCGGCAGTTGCGGGGGCGCGCAGTGCTGGTCGATTTCTGGGATTACACCTGCGTCAACTGCATTCGCACGCTGCCTTATGTGCAGGCGTGGCACGAGCGCTATCGGGATAAGGGTCTGACCGTGATTGGAGTGCACACGCCGGAGTTTACCTTCGCGCAGTATGAATCGAATGTGGAGCGCGGGATTCGGGAATTTGGGCTGACCTATCCGATCGTGATCGACAGCAATCGCGAAATCTGGCAGGCATTTGCGAATCGGTACTGGCCGACCAAGTACCTGCTCGATAAAGATGGATACCTGCGCTTCGGCCATTTCGGAGAAGGCGGGTATGGCGAGTGCGAGCAGGTCATTCAGGAACTGCTGCGGGAGATCGATCCCACGCTCGAGCTGCCGGCACTGCTGGAACCGTTGCGCGAAGAGGATCATGCGGGCGCAGTCTGCTACCGCGCGTCGGGCGAACTCTATTTGGGAAACCGCCGGGGACGGATTGGCAATGACGGCGGATTCAAGGAAGATCAGATTGCCGATTATGTCTTCTCCGGTGAGCCGGAAGAAAACTTTTTCTACGCCGACGGGCTTTGGGCATCGACGGCGGAGTACTTCGAGGCGGTCGAGGATGGGCCGCATACTTTGCGCTTGAAATGCGACGCGGCCGCCGTAAACTTAGTGATGGCTTGCCCACACGCCGCCGCTGCTGAAGTTGTCGTCTTACAAGACGGCAGGCCGCTTATGCGTCAACAAGCGACTCGCGACACGCGCTTCCGCCCTGGCGCCGACAGAGGCCAGGAAGAAAGCTACATCGTGGTGGACTCGGCGCGCATGTATTTTCTTGTCGACAACCACGAGTTCGGCGAGCACGAATTGGAATTGCGCTGTTCCGCCGGCGTAGCGGCTTTCGCCTTCACCTTCACCTCTTGCGTAGATCCCGTGGCCAGTGCACTACAGACCGCTACCGTGCCCGGACCGGATGTGTCTAAGTGAAACGCGTGGTCGCAGGACTCATCGTGAAAGACGGAAAGCTGTTAGTGTGCCAACGCACGCGCCACCAGACTATGCCCCTGAAGTGGGAATTTCCCGGCGGAAAAATTGAAGAGGGTGAACAGCCGAGGGATGCGCTGCGCCGCGAACTGGAGGAAGAGCTCGGAATCCTGGCCAAGGTGGGAGACGAGGTTAAGCGGATTCAGCATGAGTATCCGAACGGGGGCATGGTCGAGCTGCGCTTCTTCGTGGTGCGCGCTTACGAGCGGGAAATCGAGAATCGCATCTTCAAAGATATGCAGTGGGCGGAGCCGAAGGAATTGCCGAAGTTCGATTTTCTGGAAGCTGATCTGACTTTGGTGCGGGACTTGGCCGCGGGGAAATTGATTTAGGCAGACCGCAGCGTCCAAAGATAGGCCAAGCTCAAGACGACCATAATCACGGTCGTTAACCATGCGACTGTGTTAAAGAGCCGCGAGTTCACGTACTCGCCCATCAACTCCTTCTTGTTGATGAGCAACAGCATGAAAACCAGCACAAACGGCAGCACCACACCGTTCAGCACCTGCGACCACAGAACGATTCTCACCAGTCGCTCGCCCGGGATCATCAGCACTAAAGCTCCGCCGGCCACGATCAACAGCGTGTACAGCCAGTAAAAGACTGGCGCTTCGTCGAACTTCATGCCCACGCCAGACTCGAAGCCCAGTCCCTCGCAAACGGTATATGCGGTGGAAAGGGGAAGAATCGAAGCCGCGAATAACGACGCGTTGAATAAGCCGACGGCAAACAGAATGTAGGCATACTGCCCGGCCAGCGGCTTCAGAGCCTGGGCGGCATCGGCGGCGTACTTGATGTCGCGGAAGCCATGAACCCAGAGCGTGGCGGCGCAGGCAACAATGATGAACCAGGCAACGATGTCAGTGAAAACACATCCTGTAATTACGTCCAGCCGGGAGGCTTTCAGCCCGCGGCGAGTGACTCCCTTCTCCACAACCGACGACTGCAGGTAGAACTGCATCCAAGGTGCGATTGTGGTGCCGACGACTCCGATCACCATGAACAGGTACGCTTGGTCGCGAAAGGCCTTGAGGGCGGGCGGTTTGAAGGTTGCGATGGTCGCGTCTTTCCACAGAGGATGCGCCAGCACGCCCGCGAAGATGTAAGTGATGTAGAAAAACGAGGCGGCCAGAAAAACCTTCTCCACGCTCTTGTATTGCCCCTTGACCACGATCAGCCACACGATGACAGCACACACCGGCACGGTGGCGTAGCGGGAGAGCCCAAACAACTCCAGGCTGGTGGCGATGCCGATGAACTCCGTGACCACGTTGCCGAAATTGATGACCAGGATGCCGATCATCATGAAGAAGGTGATGCGGAAACCGAATTCCTCGCGGATGAGGTCGCTCAATCCCTTGCCGGTG
The DNA here is from genome assembly GCA_963758005.1 of uncultured Acidobacteriota bacterium. GTDB lineage: Bacteria > Acidobacteriota > Terriglobia > Terriglobales > Acidobacteriaceae > Sulfotelmatobacter. The sequence continues at coordinate 141,670 of CAVWTR010000007.1, read as the reverse complement.
ACCGCGCCCATGCGGGCGCACATCTCCTGCACCACGATCAGCGAGAGCGTGATCGGGATCATGGTCCAGAGAAGTAGATGTCCAAATTGTGCCCCGGCCTGGGAATAGACCAGGATGCCGCCGGCATCATTGTCGACGTTCGCGGTTATGAAACCCGGGCCTACGACGGCGAGGAACAGGAGAATCCGGGTTTTCGAGCGTCTGAGAAACTTCATGGGCACTTTTCGCTGACATATGGATGGAGCAGTTTGGCGCTACCAAGGACGCCACAGGATAAACGCAGGCGGGGAATCTCGCAAAACAAAAAGTGCTTGGATGATGAAATTAATTAGGGCGGGGCTTCAAGTTGTCACCCCGAGGAACGCGAGGGACTTGGGTGTTTGCCGGCTCGGCAGCAGCGCAGGCGCAAGCAAGAACCCCAGGTCCCTCGCGTTGCTCGGGATGACAGTTCATCTTTGATGACAGTTCATCTTTATTGCTCGGGATGACAATCTTTGAGTAGAACGCCGCTCTTCTGCTATTACAGCTTCGCCCGCAACATGCTGATGACGTCGTCGGAGGTGATCACGCCGGTCAGCTTGTTGTGCCCGTTCACGACCGGGAGCGTCTGTAGATTGTATTTATCAAACAGTTCCGCTACTTCGTTTTCCTCGACGCCCTCATGAGCCAGGATCAACGGCTCCTGAGCCAGCGACAACATTGGCGTAGACGGCTCGGCCAGCACCAGTCTAGCCAGGGGAACGGCCGCTACCAGGGTTCCGTGAGAATCGACCAGGTAGATCGTGCTGAGGGCTTCGACGCCGCCTTCGAACTCGCGCAGCGAATCGATGGCATTCTGCACCGTCGCAGCAACGGGGAGGGCGAGGAAATCGGTGGTCATGCGCCCGGCGGCAGTTTCTTCGTGATGCTCCAGCAGTTCGACAACGTCCTGCTGGGCTTCCGGTTCCATCTGCGTGAGAATCTGTTCGCTGCGCTCCTGGGGCAGATCGCCGAGCAGGTCGGCGGCGGCGTCAGGATCCATTTCCTCGACGATGTCGGCGGCCCTGCCGGAATCCAGCGACTCCACGATCGCTTTCTGGACTCTTGGACTGACCTCCTCGAGGGCTTCGGCGGCAGTTTCTTCGTCCAGAGTCTGAAACACGGCCTGACGCTCGTCGGGCGCCAGGTCTTCGACGATGTCGGCAATATCGGCCGGGTGCATCTTGGCGAGTCCATCGTAGGAGATTTTCAGTTTGACCCGCCGGGCGGGATCGGTTTCGATGACATCGACGAAATCCCATGGAATCAGGCGAGGAGGAATTCTGCCGAGCAGGGCGTGCAACGCGGCCTTCGGTGCGATACCCCGCAGCAAACGCCGGACAGCACCGCGCGCGCCCACGTCGACTGAATGCACGCGCAGGACGGGATGCGTGCCGGCGTCTTTATCTGTACCTTTGTTGTTATCTTTCTCGTTCCCTGTGTCCTTCGGGCCATCGACCTGCAGGTCGACATCGTTGACGCGAACCACTTTTCGTCCGTTGACGTCGATCACCTGCTGATCCAGCAGGTCGCGTTCCAGCAGAAACAGGCCTTCGGTGCCGTTGGCCGCCGGCCAGTCGGCGGCTGCGGTCGTCGCCCGAATGCCGCCATTGATTGCCGACACGGCCGCCAACGGAAGGATGCGGTTGCCTGACTTGGTCTTCACGATTAGCGAGGAGACCCGGGAACGGTCCTCTTGCGGAGCGAGCGTGACTTCGCGCACGCTGCCGGACGCGCCCGACGGGTCATAGACCGTGGCGCCCAGCAGTTCGCTCAAGGCAAGAGTTGTCATTCCGCTCGCAATCATCCGCTAGAGAATAACCAAGTCGCGCGCGATTCGGAACGAAAATCGAGATCAAAGTTCGGATTTCTCAAGGGATGCTCCGAGCGACGCAGTGGGACTGAAGGCGCGGATTCCGCGTCGGGTGGGGCACCCCGAGCGGGAACGAAAGGGACTACGCCCCGTATAATAAGTCAGGAACGTGCGCCTCATCCTGGACATCCTCGGTCAAACCCTTCGGGCCCTTTGGGCGCATAAATTGCGCTCGTTTCTCACTATGTTCGGCATTGCATGGGGGGTCGGTTCCCTGCTGCTGCTGGTGGGCCTGGGCGAAGGGTTTCGGTCGGGCAACCGCAAGCAGTTTGATTCTCTGGGCGAGAACGTGATGTTCATCTGGTCGGGCCGGGCCCCCGCGATGCAAGGCAGCTTCACGGCTCTGCGCCAGTACTATCTCGATTACCGCGATTACGAAGATATTCTCAGCGAATGCCCCAGCGTCGGTGCGGCGGCGCCGGTCATCCGGCGCAGCGACATCCGCGCGGTGAGCGACTTTTACCAGTCCAGCGGCCCCATCATGGGCGTCCCGGCCATGTTCAACCAGATTCGCTATCTGCCGATGAGTGAGGGCAGGTGGCTGAACGAAATGGACGATCTGCAGAAGCGGCCGGTGATCGTTCTTGGCGATGAGGCCCGCCGGACTATGTTTTTGGGTCGCCCGGCGGTGGGCTCCAGCATCCTGCTCAACGGGATTCGTTTTGAAGTGATCGGCACCCTGCAGCGCATCGGCCATGGGGACAACATGAACCAGAATCTGCAGAGCTTTGTCCCTTTTCATGCCATGCAGGACTATTTCCGCCCGCTGAATACCGGGACGGCGACCGACGTGATCTCGTTCATCAACTATCAACCCAGGTCGCGCGCCGTGCACGAGCAAGCTCGGCAGGAGGTCGAGAGGGTTATTGCCCGCAACCACGGCTTCGACCCGAACAATCCCGATTCTTTCGACGAATGGGACACGATCAAAACCGTCGACCAGGTCGGCAAAATCTTTGATGCCATGAACATGTTTCTCGGCAGCGTGGGATTGATAACGCTGGCGCTGGGCGCGATCGGCATCGTCAACATCATGCTGGTCGCCGTGGCGGACCGTACCCGCGAAATCGGTTTGCGTAAAGCCGTGGGCGCCACCAATCGCAGCATCATGTTCCAGTTTTTCGTCGAAGGAGCTTTCCTGACGCTGCTGAGCGGAGGGATCGGAATTGCCGGTGCGGCAGGACTGATGGCTTTGCTTTCGAGCGTCAGTCTCGGGGATGGCTTTGATCCACCGAAGCTGGTCGCATCCACGGCAGCGCTGGCGGTAGTTTCTCTGGGAGTGGCCGGAGTAGCCGCGGGACTTTATCCCGCACGCCGCGCCGCCATGCTTGAGCCTGTAGAGGCCCTGCGCAAAGAATAAACGCGTGGAATAAATTATGTATCGCGACCTTCTAAAACAAGCGTACTCGGCCATGCGCCACGACCTGCGCCGCACCCTGCTTACGATGGCAGGAATGGCGTGGGGCATTGCTACCGTGGTGCTGTTGCTCTCCTATGGCAACGGCTTCGGCCACGCGATTGAGGCAATTTTTCAGAGCTTCGGCGCCACTGCCGTGGGAGTGTTTCCCGGTCGCACTTCGCAGCAGGCGGGAGGAAATAAGGCCGGGGTTTCGATTCGCTTCACCAATGACGACATCGAACTACTGCGCAACAACGTCCCGCTGTGCCGTCACGTGGTTCGCGAAGCGGACAAACAGTCCACGGTGCAGAACGATAACCGGTCGTTCACTTTTACGGTGATGGGGCTCGATCCGTCGATTCAGCAGATCTGGAATCTCGACATTGCGGAAGGCCGGTTTCTCAATGATGCCGACAATCAGCAGCACGGGCTGTATGCCGTAATTGCCTCCGAGGCGCGGGATAAGCTTTTCTCTGGCATGCCAGCACTCGGCCAGTCCATTCGCATCGATGGTGTAACATTTGAGGTGATCGGCGTGGGCGCGCCGCGCATGCAGGAAGGGGACAACGACAACAACCGCGTCGTCTATATCCCGTACAACTCAATGGATGTGCTCAAGGATAACCACTACCTTGACGGAATCTGGCTGGACTCGCTGGGCCTGGATCACGACAAGATGGACAAGACGATTCGGGACACTCTGTCGGCGGCCCACAGTTTCAAGCCTGACGACCCGCGCGCCATCTTCGTGTTTGATGCACAGAAGCAGCTCTCGCAATTCGGCATTATTTCGATGGCTTTGAAGGTTCTGCTGGCGTTCATCGGGACGGTTACGCTGGGTATTGGGGGCGTGGGGCTGATGAACATCATGCTGGTCTCGGTGACACAACGGACTCGGGAAATCGGAGTAGAAAAGGCTTTGGGAGCGCGTCGCCACGATATTCTTTTCCAGTTCCTCGCGGAGGCGATGGTCATCACAGCCGCGGGGGGCGTGCTCGGAATCATGCTGTCTTATGCAGTGTCGATCCTGGCCGGCCGCATTACTTTCTACAGCGCCATGGCCAAACATGCGGAGGCTGCGGACATTCGGCTGATTGTGTCGCCCATGATTCTGGTTGTGGCAACATCGATCCTGGCGGTGGTGGGAGTGATCAGCGGCATGGTTCCGGCGCTGCGCGCTGCGAATCTTGATCCCATCGAGGCGCTGCGCTACGAGTGAGCCCAGGGCCAGCGGGAGTAATTAGAATTGCCCGGTTCGAATCGACGCTTCGCCATGTCTGACGACATCCTCAGTCTGAAACCGCCGCCAGTTGACGCACGGCTGGCTTACGGCTCCGATCCGAACCAGTTTCTTGATCTGCGTTTGCCTGCGCCAGGAAAGGGTAAAGGATCGCGCGCCCTTGCCATCAACATCCACGGGGGTTACTGGCGCGCCAAATATAATCTCGAACACGCGGGACACTTATGTGCCGCTCTCGCCGCCAGAGGACTAGCTACGGCGAACCTGGAATACCGGCGTGTGGGCAACGACGGCGGGGCATGGCCGGGCACGTTTGCCGACATTCGTGCGGCTTATCAGTTTCTCTTGCAAAATGCGCAGGCTCATAATTTCGACCTGCAGCGAGTGGTCGTGATGGGTCACTCTGCCGGAGCGCAGCTCGCGCTCTGCCTTGCAGCTCACGAGCCCAGCGTCACACGGGTTGTGTCGCTGGCCGGCGTTGTCGATCTGCAGCGCGCATATCAGCTTCATCTCAGCAACGATGCCGTGGTTGAGTTTCTCGGCGGCACGCCCCGCGAAGTGCCGGACCACTATCGCGAAGCTGACCCCGTTCAGCTCTCCGTTCCTCAAGCGCGGCAGTGGCTGATTTGCGGCTCCGCCGATGATGTGGTTCCGTCGGACTTCAGCCGCGACTATGTTCTCGCCAAGCAGAAGCGCACGGGCAAAGAAAAAGAAGACGCCCACCTGCTCGAGCTTGCGGATGCCGGACACTTCGATCTGATCGATCCGCGCACTCAGGCATGGAAGCGGGTTGAGGAAACAGTGCTGCAACTCGTGGCTTGATGCGTACTGTAAAAGTTGAGGCCTTCGTTGAGAATCCGCGCTGATCCGCGGGAATCCGCGGCGCGGAAGTTTTCCGTTTTCTGAATCCCTTATAATCTTCGGTCACATAGATCAGTCAGACCGAGAGGATCCTTTGCCCTTCGACGACCTTCGCCAGTGGATCGCAGCGCTCGATCGCGCTGGCCAACTCCGGCGCATCCAGACCCAAGCTGATCCCATTCTGGAGATTGCCGAAATTACCGACCGGGTATCGAAGAGCCGCGATGCGAAGGGTTTGGCGGGTGGTTCAGCGCTCCTTTTCCAAAACGTGAAAGGGCATTCTGGATCGCAAGTCCTGATCAATCAATTTGGCTCCAACGCCCGCATGAAGCTTGCTCTCGGCGTCGATTCTTTTGACGAAATTGCGGGACGCATCCGTATGTTCATGGATGTGAAATCTCCGCAGGGTTTTCTAGACAAGCTCAAAATGCTTCCGCTGCTGACAGAAGCAGGCAAGTTTTTTCCGCGTACCGTGGCGACCGGACCTTGCAAAGAAGTTATTCAGCGTGACAATTTCTCTTTGCTCGATTTTCCCATCCTGCAGTGCTGGCCGAAGGATGCCGGCCGATTCATTACTCTGCCCTGCGTCACTACGCGCGACCCCAGGTCGGGAAAGCGGAATCTCGGCATGTACCGGATGCAGGTCTATGACGAGCGCACGACGGGTATGCACTGGCAGCGACAGAAAGTTGCGGCGGAGCACGCACGCGAGCGGATGCGGGCTGCCGTTGAGGGAAAATCCGAAGCTGTTGACATCATGGCGCGCTCGTCGGGCGGTTCTGTGATTCCTCAGGGCGGCGGGCCTTCGGGGAAAATGGAAGTCGCAGTCGCGATCGGCACCGAGCCGGCAGTAACTTTTTCTGCCATTGTTCCGGCGCCGCCCGAGATCGAGGAGTATCTGATCGCCGGCTTCCTGCGTGGGGCGCCGGTCGATCTGGTGAAGTGCGAAACGGTCGATTTGGAAGTGCCGGCAGCCAGCGAGATCGTGCTTGAAGGCTATGTGAATCTCGACGAACTTCGTTCGGAGGGGCCGTTCGGCGATCACACTGGTTTCTATTCACTCGAAGATCTCTATCCTGTGTTTCACGTCACTTGCATCACGCACCGCAAAGAACCGATCTACGCGACCACGATTGTCGGGAAGCCTCCGCAGGAAGACGCTTACATGGGAAAGGCGGTCGAGCGCATTTTTCTGCCGCTGATGAAGCTGACGATTCCAGAGTTGGTTGATATCAACCTGCCGATCGAAGGTGTATTTCACAATTTGATGATCGTCTCGATCAAGAAGTCGTATCCGGGACAGGCCCGCAAAGTGATGAACGCCGTGTGGTCGCTTGGCCAGGCGATGTTCACGAAATGTATTGTGGTAGTGGATGAAGACGTCGACGTGCAGGATCTTGGCGATGTGACCCTGAAAGCCCTGAACCACATCGACCCGGAGCGCGACATTCAATTCATGCTGGGTCCGGTCGACTCGCTTGACCACGCTTCACGGCTGCCGAATTACGGATCGAAGATGGGGATTGATGCGACGCGTAAGTGGGCTAGTGAAGGCTTCGCGCGTCCGTGGCCCAGCGAGATTGTGATGGATGCGAAGACGAAGGCTGTCGTCGATGGCAAGTGGAAGGCCCTGGCAAAAGAATTGGGGATTGACTAATCTCTGGCCGGGTTACCGGAGATTAGTCGTGCGCGGAGTCGAGGTCTGGAGTCAGGCGCTCATATCCCGGGCAGCGCAGCACGGGCAGGCGCGGATATTTCGGGAATCCGGAATCGCTTGCGGAGAGTTCGCAAAGATAGAAGGTTGACCCGCGATCCGATTCCATCCGCCGCATAAAACGGCAGTCCGCACAAAGACCGACGGCAGCCTTCAGCGTCTCGTTCTTATTCTCTCTTTGCGGATCCTCGCTCACAATTACTAGGATAATGCCCTTGGGCCGGATTTGATGGAGTTCGTGCGGTTTGGTATTCACAACAAGATGCCATGGAGGCGAGATCCCTCGCTTCGCCTGAAGAGCGGCTCCGCTCGGGATGACGCCGACGATCATATTCCGCTGGAATCTAAACTGCACCACTACCGATTTGATCCGAAGCGGCCAACCGCGCGGCTCTTCCGGTATACTACTCAAATATGCCGGTTCTGAAGAACATTGCCGCCATTGCCAAGGGCATGAGCATCACGTTCATGGAGATGTTCCAGCCCACGACCGTGGAAAATTATCCTGACGGCAAGGGACCGCTGAAAGGGGCGCGTTTCGAAGCTCGCTTCCGCGGCGCCCACGTGCTGCAGCGTGATGAGAACGGGCTGGAAAAATGCGTGGCGTGCTTTTTGTGCGCGGCCGCCTGCCCGTCGAATTGCATCTACATCGAAGCCGCGGAGAACACCGCGGAGAATCGTGTGAGCGGCGCGGAGCGCTATGCCAAGGTTTACAACATCGATTACAACCGCTGCATTTTCTGTGGCTATTGCGTGGAGGCGTGCCCAACGGATGCGATCACGCACGGGCACGGATTTGAGCTGGCCACGTTCAACGCCAGCAACCTTGTATACCGCAAGGAGCAAATGCTGGCCCCCCGGCCGGCACACATGGGCGCCAACGTCGTATTCAATCAGGCCGATGTAGATGGCGGAGCGCCGGTACAGATGGTGCCGGGAAGTTAGAGTGCTCGCACTCGGCCGTTGGCCGATTACATGACATTCTTCTTAAGAGTACGCGCCAGCGTCCTTCTTTTATTTCTACCAGCGATTCCTGCCAACCGGCGAACGCAGAAACAGCATCTTTTTTCTGCATGATTCGCAAACTACAATCCGGCGAGTATCGTTTGTATTCCCGCAAGAAAGATCCAAAGACTGGAAAGAAGAAAAATCTCGGAACATTTTCATCGCGCGCGGCGGCGGAAAAGCATGAGCGGGCAGTGCAGTATTTCAAGCGCGCGTGAGGAGCTCACACATCGAGCCCCTGGTGCAACCCTTACATGATCCGGTCAGCTAAGGTCTGCTTTTCACGGCAATCCCAAACTGCCGTACGATCTCGGGTAGGTCACGATGCCCCACGGCAGTTTGAGTCCTTCGACCGTGCCGAGTGGTTTGTACGAAGTGGCATCGATTACGACTACATTGTTCGAGCGTCCGCAGGCCAGCAGAATCTTGGAATCGTCGGGAGTAAACGTGAAATGCCAGCATCTCTTGCCGGTTGGCACTTCTGCCAGAAGTTGCAGAGAATCTGCTGAAAAAACCTGGAGTTTACCTGCCGCCGCGGCTGAGACGAAAATGCGCTTGCCGGCGCGGTCGAAGGCGACGCCGTAGGGTTTCGCTGCGGTCGGCACGGATTTGATTACCTTGAAGCTCGAATCCATTGTCAGTAACGTCCCCGAGCCTTCCATCGTGACCGCGTACTGGTTGCCCTGGGGAGATACTTTGAGGCCGCGTGGCCGGATTCCGTAGGGTTTCAGATCGACGTCCCGCAGATGCCGCCCGGTGGCTTCGTCGAATACTCCGATGGTTTCCTGCGATTCGTTGGCCACCAACATCAACTTTCCGTCGGGCGAAAATTCAATGCCTTCCGTTTCCTGGCCCGCCGTCGAAACTGGACCCGGCGTCCAATCTCCAATATGGAATGTGGCGATCTGAGCGGGCGGCCCATTATCGTCATCGTCCTTCTCGGCGGGTTTTGCGGCACCCGTTTTCGCGGCGCCTTCTTTCACGGCAGCTGGAGGTCCGCCCTGCGAACTGGGTTCGAAAGTCGCAAAAAGCCGGTCACCGGCGAGATTGATCTTGATGAATTCGGGGCTTTCTCCGACATGAATTCGTCGCAGCAAGCTCAGGTTCGGCGTATTGAAGATCGCAACATCGCTTGTGTTCTTGTTCGAGGTGATGACGTATTTTCCGTCAAACGTCAGCGCCAGTCCCCGCGGCGAGAGATCGGGGGGTTGGACGCTCCGGACGACCTTCAGCGTTCTTAGGTCGATCACGCTGATTCCGCCCTCCTCTTCGCTCACATAGGCAACGTTGGTCGGAATTTCTGAACTCTGAAGCCCGAAAAGTCTTCCTGCCGGAACGATTAAGACAAGGGCAAACAGCCAAGAGCGGATTTGTCTCGATCTCATCACACGTCCTTTCTCAAAAATATGATGATAGCAGGCAGCTCTCTGCGTCTTTGGCTGTACTCGGTTCCCTCAAGCGTCCCCGTGGGGCTCACGATTTGCCGCTTTGGCTCCTAGAATGTGGTGACGAGGCGAGCGGTATATTGGCGTCCGGGACCGATCGCATTGCCGGAGAACAATCCTCCGAAGTCGATCAGTTCAAGCGTGTTTCCAATGTTTGCGATGTCGCCCTGAAAGCGCACCGAGCGTTTTTCGTGCTGATAGAGATCGGCGCCCATCGAAGCATTCTGTGTGAAGTACGGACTGATGCGGCCGAGACTAAAATTGAGGTGATTCACTACCACCTGACCGTATTCCGTGGCATATTGCTGCGGAGTCTGATCAGCTTCAAACGGCAGCCCGGTGTTGTAATCACATCCCACAGCGATCCATAAGCGCGGAATGACCTGATAGCGGACACGGGCGCGCACTGTGTTCCGCTGGTCCTGCGAGTCAGGAAAATGTCCGGTTAGCTGCGTTGTGGCGCCGGTGGCGTCATCCCCAAGAAACAGACCGCCCGTTACCGGGTTCCAGACATTCCCCACGATGTAGGAGTAGCTGGCGAAACCTGAAAAGCGTCCCCAGTGAAGAACCTCCAGCTTCGCCTCCGCGCCATAGAGAATACCCTTGTCAAACGCGATGGGGAAGCTGATTCCGGTGCTCAGGATCTGAGAGTCGTCGGCGTAATTGTTGACGTTGCGGCGGAACATATTTGCGTCGACGCGCAACTTCCCGAAGAACCCTTTCGTCGCTCCAAACTCATAGTAGTTTCCGTGCGAAGGCTCGACCGGCAGTTGCACTGCGGGGACGCTGGTGTCCAGAGCCTCCGCAGAAGGAGAACTGGCCAAAAGAATGTTCTCGAAGGATGGCGTCTGGAATATCCGGTCATACGAGGCGTGAACATTCACGCCGACGGATGGGAAGTAGCGTGAAACGGAAATGCGCGGACTTACCGCATTTTCGTTCACCAACAACTGGTAGTGATCCCAGCGGAGTCCCGCGTTCACCGTCCAGTTGCCGAGACGGATTAAATCCTGAACATACGCCGATTGCTCGAGGTCCGGACGGCTGCCGGTAAAGGAATAAGTGATCGCGCCGGAATCCAAGATTCCCAGATTGATAGGACATTGCGGATCGGTTGGATCTTCGCAGTCGGGTATCACGTAGCTGGTATTTTCATGCAAGAAAATGTTGTCGGATTCGACGCCCGCTTTAAATTCCTGCCTGCCGTGATGGATGGACAGGCTGCCGTTGAAGTAGATCTCATTAAAGTAGTTGTGCTGGGTTGCAATGAGGGGCCATGACTCAGGGTTGGAATAGAAATCGGTGGAGTTATTGCGCGACATTCCCCGCAGCGAGGCTATCGCATCGGAAGAAAAAATGTGCGTATAGGAAATGCTTCCCATGGTTTCAAAGTTGTCACCGGTCTGCAGTTGCCCACCAGGAATGAACACGCAGTCGGGCGGTGGCTCATTGGCGGGACCCGGAGGACAGCCGACGGTATTGTCCGCGTTTGGCACGTACGCTCCGTTCTGCTGTACCAGTTCGTTGGGAATTGCATAGCGCGCGAGTTCGTGACGGACGATCATGGTCAGGCGGTCTTTCTGTGTCAGATCCCGCTCATAGCTCAGCTCAAAACTGGCGGTGGTGCCGTTGTTGGTGTAATTTTCCGGGACCACCGGGTTGAGGTAGTGGTCTGTCATGTTGCCGGAGGCGCTCAGGCCGAAGGTATTCTTACCCCATGTGTATTGGTCCTGAGTATTGAGCGCGCCCGTGGCATAGGTCCCGCCGAAGAGCGTGAACTCGCCATGGAATCCGGGGTCCTGGCTCTTGAGAGTATTGACCTCAACCACGCCGCCCATCTTCCTGCCGAATTCCGCTGGAATGCCGGCGGTATAAATCGTGAGGGATTCGATGTCATCGGCTTCAGCAGGTTCCGGGCCGAAGCTGGGCGAGCGGTTGTCAGTGAGCGGTATGCCGTCCACCACAAATTGTGTCTGATACTCTGATCCGCGTGGGTGAAGAACGGCATTGCCTTCATACAGCCAGCCTGGTTGAGAGTTCACCAGATCCTGCATAGAGCGGCCGGGCAGCGCGGTCAATCGGTTCTGAATCGTCTCCGCCCCCATCTCGTTGACCGAACCTGGGCGATAGGGATCGATCAGCGTGGTGGTGGCAGTGACCTTGATCGATTCGGAAACTGAAGCTACCTTCAGCCGAATCGCGCGGTCCAACGGAAGCGCGGAGCGTATTTCAACTGTCTCAGAGACCCGAGCAAAGGACGGCGCCTCGATCTGGACCTGATAGATTCCATAGCGCAGCCGCTTGGCATCGAGGTTGCCCCGATCGTCGGTGGTGAACGTATAGTGATATTGGCTGGCATCACTCATGAGTTCAACCGTGCTCTTCACGCCCAATCCAGAGGGATCGGTAACAGTTAAACGCAATTCCCCCGTGGTCCTTTGTGCAAGCATGGGGAGAGCCCACAAGAGCATGGAAATGATCAGAGCCTTCTTCGTCATCTTGGATTGTCACCCAGTACCCACGGGGGCGCAGCAGCGTTTTTCGCCCCACAACTTTAGAATTCCCTTTCGGGCCCTTTTGTTCAGTCTTTTTTTCAATTTCGTACTGAGAGTTCAATAAAGTTGAAAAACCCTGAACAGAAGCGAGGGGAACGGAATATACCTTCTAGGGACCCGAGCATGATGCCGTCCGCGGATTCGATCAACGCGCTGTCTTTTCCAAAAATCGCCGACGCGGCGCTTTCGGCGAAGCCCTCAGAGATCGAGCGCGAGGTGATGGAGTTCTTCGAGCAATTTCGTGACCCTCTTCTCCGCTATTCACTTTCATTGGGCATCCCCGTACACGATGGGGAGGAAGTTATCCAGGAAGTGTTCCTGGCCCTCTTCCGGCATCTTCAATTAGGCAGATCCAGAAAAAATCTTCGCGCCTGGCTTTTTCGCGTCACGCACAATCTCGCGCTGAAGCAGCTGTATGCGAATCGAAGGTCGCACGCCAAAACATCCTCCGACTGGACAGTGGCGGACGAGCCGGTTGATCCATCTCCTGATCCAGAAGAACAGTTGTCGTCGGCTCAAAGGAGTCATCGGTTGCTGGCCGTGGTTCATGCGCTCCCCGAAATGGATCAGGGTTGCCTTCGGCTGCGGGCGGAGGGTCTGCGCTACCGCGAAATAGCAACCGTCCTCGGAATGTCGCTGGGAGCCGTATCGATATCGTTGACGCGATCACTCGCCCGATTGATTCGCGCGGATAGGAGATAAATTTATGCTGAGCGAAGAACTGCACACCTCAGACACACACTTATCGGATCAGGAAATGCTTCTGGCGGCAGACGGCGAACTCGCAACCCGCCGTGCCGCTCAAGTGCAAGCCCACCTCGCCGCATGCTGGAGTTGCCGGGCTCGGATGGCGGAAATCGAAGGGACCATTGCCGATTTCGCGCGAGCGCATGGGCAGGCTCTCGATCCACAAGTGCCGCCGATCGCCGGTCCGCGGGCACTCTTGAGAGCACAGTTAGCCGAGCTGGCTTCTAAACACGAGGTCAATTCCTGGCGGCGGTTACTTAGCCTCCCTTGGACGACGCGCGGTGCGGCATTGACGCGAGGGGCGGCATTGATAGGTACAGCGGTTCTTATTGCTTCAGTGGCCGGCATTCTCCTGGTTCAGCATTCGACACCGCGCCGAGCAGACTCCATCGTTGCTGCGCTGGAACGCGGAGCGCTTCCAGACCGTAGTCTTACGCCGGGCGCAACCCGGAGAGCTGCCATCAGCGACGTTTGTTCGATGGCTCATGAGGAAGTCGTGGCAGAGGTGTCAACACCCCTTCGCGAAGAGGTCTTGCAGAAGTATGGGATTGTGAACACTCGCGCCGGCGACTACGAGATCGACTACCTGATTGCTCCGGGATTGGGGGGCGTAGAAGATATCCATAATTTATGGCCGCAGCCCTACACTTCGCGGACGTGGAATGCTCACGTGAAGGACGCCTTGGAAGAGCGTCTCCACGAAATGGTCTGCGGCGGCAAACTGGATTTATCGACGGCACAGCGCGACATCGCCACCGATTGGATTGCAGCCTACAAGAAGTATTTCCACACGGATCGACCTATTGCCGCGCCTTCGCGCCTTGAATCGGTGAACTTCCTCGGGTGGCGTCGGCCCCGCGCCGCGTAAGTTTTTACAAACTGCAGACAAACATTTGACAACTTTTGATCTCGCCTCAGGCATTTTCATAGCAGATCTCTGGATTGTGACCGACGGTTGTCGCGGGAGGACTGTCGCAATTTTCCGGGATCGCAGAACTTCACGCCCTCCGTCACCGCGAGGGCATGGGGGAAAGCTGGCGCTCGTACCGCAGGGGGTCCGGGCGCCGGTTTATTTTTGGATCGTATTTTGCTTCCTCGCAGGTATTCGCTTCGGCACGGGTTCCAGGCCAGTGCGCTCCTTCTACACTTATTCAACTGTTACAATTTTGAGGAACCGGACGAACACCAGATTCCTCTTTCCTTCGCTTAGCTCAGTCGTCGGAATGACAAGGAATAAGGAATATGGGGATCGTCCAAACAGTTGGAGTTCGAAGCCAGAGCCATGAAATGTCCTTTTTGCGGATTTGCGAACGATAAAGTTGTGGACTCGCGTGAGAGCAAGGAAGCAGACGCCATCCGGCGCCGACGCGAGTGTTTGAAGTGCGGCAAGCGCTTCACGACTTACGAACGCATCGACGAAATTCCCTACATGGTGGTGAAAAAAGACGGGCGCCGGGAGAAATTTGACCGGCAGAAGGTTCTTAACGGATTGCTGCGGGCCTGCGAGAAGCGTCCCGTGCCGATCAGCAAGCTGGAGCAAATCGTGAACGAAGCGGAGTCGTTTGTGACCGAGTCGGCCGAGCGCGAACGCAAGACCAGCGAGTTGGGCGAGCTGATCATGAACCGACTGCGGCGCTATGACAAGGTGGCTTATGTGCGCTTTGCGTCCGTGTATCTGGACTTCAAGGACGTTAAAGAGTTCATGAATGAGTTGAAGGATCTGGTGAAAGTGAAGACGGTATAGGGGTTAGCAGCTTCAGAGATAGGGCATTTTATGAGTCATAAAGTAACTTTGATCCCCGGCGACGGAATTGGTCCGGAAGTGACCAGGGCGGTCGTGCGCATTCTGGAAGCGACCGGGGTGAAGTTTGAGTGGGAAGAGTTTGCGGTCGGCGCCGAGGCCTACGAGAAGTCTGGCGAGTATATTCCCAAAGATCTGATTGAGTCGATCGAGCGGACGCGGGTGGGGCTGAAAGGTCCGGTGACCACGCCTGTGGGTGGGGGCTTTCCCAGCATCAACGTCGCGCTGCGGAAGAAGTTTGAGCTCTACGCCAACTTTCGGCCGATTCGAAACCTGCCGCATATTCCGACGCGGTATCCCGACGTCGATCTGATTATCGTGCGTGAAAATACCGAGGGTCTTTACTCCGGATTGGAGCACGAAGTGGTGCCGGGGGTCGTGGAGAGTCTGAAGATCATCACCGAAAAAGCTTCGACGCGCATCGCCAAGTTCGCCTTTGAGTACGCGCGCAAGAATCAGCGCAAGAAGATTCACTGCATTCACAAGGCGAACATCATGAAGCTGTCCGACGGGCTGTTCCTGCGTTGCACGCGCAATGTGGCGAAGGATTATCCCGAGATCACATATGGCGAGCACATTGTGGACAACACCTGCATGCAACTAGTGATGAATCCGTATCAATACGACATGCTGGTGATGGAAAATCTGTACGGCGATATTCTTTCGGATTTGTGTGCGGCCTTTGTCGGTGGCCTGGGGTTCGTGCCCAGCGCAAACCTGGGCGACGAATGCGCGATTTTTGAGGCTGTGCATGGGTCGGCACCGGATATTGCGGGAAAAAATCTGGCTAACCCGACGGCGTTGCTGCGGTCGGCGTTGCTGATGGTGCGGCATCTCGGCGAGCAGGCGGCCTCGACGCAAATTCGCAATGCGCTGGAACGAGTGTACCGGCACCCGGAAAAGCTCACCCGCGACATCGGCGGCAAAGCGGGAACTTCGGAGTTCGCCGATGCTGTGATTGAAGAAATGCAAAGCGCACCGGAACCGGCGCCCGCCTGACATCTCCGCTACTAGCCACCATTCAGCGGCGCTTCAGAGCTTCCAGCTCTTCCAGCGTTCGCGGCCAGTCTGAACCCAATAATCGCGACAAACTCCGATCGGCAAGAACCTTGCCTCCGTTCTGGCAGCGGGCACAATAATTCGTTTCTTTATCGGCATAGCGTATGCGCAGAACTTTGTCGCCGCATCTGGGACACGGCTGCCCATACCGGCCATGAACCGCCATGTCTTTGCGAAACGCCGTTACCTTCTCTGGGAATGTGGCTTCCGCCTCGGCGCGAAGTCGAGTCATCCACAGTTGCAGTGTTTGCCGGGTCGCTGCAAACAATCTTTCCCATTCGTCGGGTTTCAGCTTTTGGGTGAGCGTGATGGGCGAGAGTTGCGCCCCGTGCAGAATCTCGTCGGAGTAGGCGTTGCCGATACCGCTGAGCAGACGCGGGTCAGTCAGGGCACGCTTCAGCGTATGGTTCTCAGCCGTGAGCGCAGCGCGAAACGAATCCAAATCCACGGCGAAGACGTCAATTCCTCCGGCGTCAAAGGAGCGCAATGCCTCCTCTCCACTGACCACGTGCAACGACGCGCGGTGCTTGGAGCCGGCCTCGGTGAGAACCAGCGAACCATGGGGAAAATCAAAGGCGGCCAGATTCTGGCGGCCCGACAGTTTCGCGTCGGGAGCGCGCCAGTGCAAGCGCCCGGCGATCATCAGATGCAATACCAGCCAGAGGTCATCGCTCATGCCAATAGCAATGCGCTTGCCGATGCGGCGCAACTCTTCTACGACGCGTCCCTCTGCACTTGTGAGCGGAGGCTGGGCGGTGCGCAGCAGAAACGGGCTGGCCACGCGGATGCGCTGCAGTGGCTGGCCTATGATGCGGGGTTCGAGCGCGCTGATGTAAGCGGCGATGTCGGGCAGTTCCGGCATGACATCCGATTCTACGGTGAGCCTGGATTTTTCAACACTGCTGTGGAATTTCCCTGAGTCGGCGGGAAAATCGTTATTTCCTAAATTCCGCCATTGACTCGCACGCTGCAAGAGAGTAAATTCGCCCGTTCTGGAGTTTCTGGGGAATGACGCGCACAACACGGCGTGTGGGGATAGTACTCTTTCAGCTAGGTGGACCTGACACCCTGGAAGCCATCGAGCCATTTCTGTACAACCTGTTCTGCGACCCCGACATTATTGACTTCCCTTTCGCCCGCATCGGACGCAAACCCCTGGCCAAACTGATTTCGACCACACGCGCGCGCAAGGTGCAACATCACTATGCTGTCATCGGCGGAGGCTCGCCCATCCGGCGGCATACGGAACAGCAGGCGCGGGCGCTGGAAACTGAACTCCGCGGGCAGGGCGTCGACGCGCGCTGTTTCGTGGCCATGCGGTACTGGCATCCTTTTACTCGCGAAGCGATCGAACAACTGCGTGCAGGCGGATGTGATGAAGTCGTGCTGTTGCCGATGTACCCGCAATATTCCTCTACAACCACGGGATCGAGTCTGAACGAATGGCGCCGTCACTTCACGGATGACCAGCCGGTTCGTTGCGTCGAGCCTTTCTATCGTAATACGATGTATCTGGACTCCGTGGTGGAAAAAGTGAACCAGGCTTTGTCGCGCTTCCCCCAGCCCGAACGGCCGGAGATTGTTTTTAGCGCACACAGCGTGCCCATGTCGGTGATCGAAAAAGGAGACCCTTACCAGCGCCAAATCGAAGAAACCGTGCGACTGCTAATCGAGCGCGGGGGATGGGCGAATCCACAGCGGCTTTGTTACCAGAGCAAGGTGGGCGCGAGCCGCTGGCTGCAGCCCTCCTTGCACCAGACTTTGCGCCGACTGGCGGACGAGCGCGTGCGCGAGATGTGCGTGGTGCCGGTGGCGTTTGTTTCGGATCACGTCGAGACTCTGGGAGAGATTGATCACGAGGCGCGAGAAGAGGCGCGGCGACTGGGGATCACGCAGTTCGAAATGAGCGGCGGACTCAATGATTCGCCGACATTTATAAAAGCCCTGGGGCAGATTGTGGTTGAGTCCCTGGGCCAGGCAGTGCCTAGCGTGATTCCGATTCGTAACGCGGGAATGCCGTTGGTGGAGCCGGAGTATGCGACAGCCGCCGGTTTAGATTAGGGCCCAAGTTTTCAAGTCACAGGAGGAAGCTCATGGCGGATGAGACCGGCAAGGTCGATCCGAATCCCGAGGTAGCGAAACCTGTCGCGAAGCCCGCGGCGGCGGGAGCGCAGGATGCCACGAAATATGTGGGCACACCGGCCGTGGGAACCTCGAAAGCGGCGGCGGCGGCCGGCGTGGCCGGGACTGCTCCGTCGACTGAGATCGACCGTCACCGCCGCCGTTTCGTGTGGGTGATGGTGACCGGATTTTTAGTGGCATGGTTCCTGGCGTTCTTCCGTTTCTTTCTGCCACGCACTTTATTCGAGCCCAACACAGTTTTCAAAATCGGCTACCCCTCGGAATTCGCGCTCGGGGTCGATACCAAGTTCCAACAGAAATATCGCATCTGGGTCGATCGCACGCCCGACCGGCTGTTCGTGATCTATGCGCGCTGCACCCATCTGGGATGTACACCGGATTGGAAGCCCAGCGAGAACAAATTTAAATGTCCCTGCCACGGCAGCGGGTACGACAGCGAGGGGATCAATTTCGAAGGGCCTGCGCCGCGTCCCATGGACCGCGCGCATCTTGAACTCGCTCCCGACGGGCAGGTTCTGGTGGATACCTCGAAGTTGTATTCGTGGCCAAAGGGGCAGCCCAGCAAGTTTAATGATCCGGGAGCGTTTTTGACCGGAGTGTAGGTGTGGGTGTTGAGGTCGAAAAGAAGCAGGTTCCTCGGGTCGCCGTTGCGTTCGCTCCGGCTCGCTAGGAATGACAAGGAAAGTTGATTGGCCTATGGCTGACGAAAATAATCCGAACGGCGGCAATGGAAGCACCAACGGCGGCTCTTCCGGGACGAATGGAAAAGTTGGACTGGTCGAGCGCGTCACTACGGGCGTGAAAGAAGACATTCACGCGCTCAAGACCGAGATTCCCGTCAAGGCTAAGGAACAAATCGAGGGCCTGAAAGATCCGACGAAGACACAGGTCTATACGTCGATCTTCCGCCACAAGCACGACGATACGCCGCGAAACCGGGCGCTGGGCGTGCTCTCGAACGTGTTCCTGCATCTACATCCGGCCAAGATTAACCGCGATGCGGTGCGCTACAGCTATACCTGGGGCATGGGCGGGATCACGTTTTATCTCTTCATCATCCTGACCTACACCGGCGTGCTGCTGATGTTTTATTACCATCCCACCAAGGTGCAGGCGTTTCGCGATGTGCTTTATCTGGAACACGACGTGCCCTTCGGGAAGATCCTGCGCAACATGCACCGCTGGGCGGCTCACCTGATGGTGATTGGCGTCTGGCTGCACATGTTCCGCGTATTTCTGACCGGGTCGTACAAGAAGCCGCGCGAATTTAACTGGAATATTGGTGTGCTGCTGCTGGTGTTTACTTTGCTGCTGTCATTCACCGGATATTTGTTGCCTGACGATCAGCTGGGCTTCTGGGCGGTAACGGTAGGTACAAATATGGCGCGAGCAACTCCGCTGCTCGGGCACGAGGGTCCGTTCGGCTCGATGCTGGGCATGACGCCTTACAACGACGTGCGATTCGGATTGCTCGGTGGGTCGATCGTAGATGCGAATGCTCTGCTGCGGTCCTACATCTGGCATTGCATCGGAATTCCAATTGTGGCTTCGGTGCTGATGATCGTGCACTTCTGGCGCGTGCGAAAAGATGGCGGGATCTCAGGGCCGGCTCCGGTCATGCTGGAAGCGGAGGCGGACAAGCCGCGGCGAGGGCCGAAGGCCGCGGGAGAGTGAGTTTCGCTTGAGCTGGCAGGAACAGAAGGTTCCTCGCTTCGCTCGGAATGACAGAAAGTTTTTGAACCTGTTAGCGCGAGATACCTTATGGACTGGCGACAAATTTGGGAGATTTGTTCGGCGCCGGATAACGTGCCGATCGTGGGCTTGATCCCGCTGCTTTGCTTTTATATTTATCTGGCGGTGAAACAGGCGCGGGCCAACGATCAGCTGATTGAGCAGCTGGAAGCCGATCCGGCGATGGCCAAGACGCATCATCGCAAGACTTGGCCATTCAAGCCGGGTTGGGCGAAGGAAGTGCACGTCTGGCCATTTCTGCTCCGCATCGAGTTTCTCGCCGCCATTATTATCACCATCATTTTGATGGTCTGGTCGATCACACTGAACGCGCCCCTGGAAGAACCGGCGAATCCCAACCTGACGATGAATCCTGCGAAAGCCCCGTGGTATTTCTTGGGGCTGCAGGAGATGCTCGTCTACTTCGATCCGTGGATCGCAGGCGTGGTCATGCCGACCATGATCATCATCGGCCTGATGGTCATTCCCTACATTGATACAAATCCGTTGGGCAGCGGGTATTACACCTGGAAGCAGCGCAAGTTTTCGATTTCGACTTTTCTGTTTGGCTTCGTGATTCTCTGGGTCGCGATGATCATTATTGGGACGTTCATCCGCGGGCCCGGCTGGCAATGGTTCTGGCCAGGGCAAACGTGGGACCACAACCGAACGATCTATGAAGTGAATCGCGATCTGCCCGACCTGTTCGGGATCGCTTCCAACCTCGGGAAGGCGATTTTTGGCGCCATCGTGGTCGGCGGATTTTATCTGGTTGGCGGCGGCGCGGTGTATTCGCTGTTCCGCCGAAAAATGCAGAAGGACTTCCAGCGCATGAGTCTGCTGCAGTTTTCGCTGATGGCATTTTTGTGGCTGACCATGCTGGCTTTGCCGCTCAAAATGGCGTTGCGACTTTTATGGCACATCAAGTATGTGTGGATTACGCCGTGGTTTAACGTGTGACAAAAGGCGCTCTTAGCTTTTAGCTCTTGGCTTTTAGCTTGGAGCTCTTGGTTTCCGAAGTATGATGCTCAACGTTTTACGAGGGAGAATCTGGTGCCTGAAAAACCGATTCCCGAGCAGGATCCGATTACCGGAAAATCGTACGCCATCCATTATTTGATTGCGACGGTGATTCTGATTGGCACTTTGTTCTGGGCTTTGTATGACGAGGCCTGGGGACAGCGTCCGTGGAAGGAATTCCAGGATCAATGGAAGGATCGCTACAGCGCGTTCCTGAACACGGCGCGGTCGAAATCGGCCACGTCGGAAAAAGATGTCGAGCAGAATCCGGAGTACGCCGCACTCAAACAGGCGTACGAAAGGACCTACGAGGATTCGAAGGGAAAGGCCGCGGACGCCCGAAAAGCCGTCGACGATACTAGCGCGCGGCTACTGGCAGTGCAGAGTGTGTTCACTGACCGGCGCGCTTACGTGAATGCCATCAGCTATGAGATTGAGACCAGCACTAGCGCTTCCTCAAAAGCCAGCAAGCAAAAGGAACTGGCGGAGTACAAGAGCGAGAAAGCGACGGTCGAATTTCCCGACGGCAGCAAGAAAGATTTTAGCTTCGAGGAACTGGAGAAGACCTACAACCAGATTCGCGATGAGCGCACGAGGCTGAGCCTGGAACTCGGCGACGTGTTGAAGCCGGTCACGGCGGCCAAGGCGAAGATGGATCAGTACATCTCCGACCATATGGTCGATCTGACACCGCAGCAGATTGACGGCTTGAAAAAGAAGGCAGCGGAGTGGGATCCGGCGATCGTCCAAATCAACGTCGCTGACGCCAATATTGTGGACCGGTGCGAGTCCTGCCACATGAACACCCGCGAGCCTTTGAGAATTACGCTGGCTTCGATGATGGCAAAGGGCGAGAAGAAGCCGGACGAGTATGCCGACGCGCTGATAAGCCATTCGCAACCTGAGTTATTGCAGATTCACGATCCCGACAAGTTCGGCTGCTCCCCGTGTCATCAAGGAAATGGACGCGCGACCACCAGCATCGAAAAAGCTCACGGCAACTACGAGCACTGGCTGTGGCCGCTGTTTCCGAAAGAGAATGCGCAAGCGGGCTGCCAGAATTGCCACGCCGCCGACATGGTTCTGGCTAGCGGCGATGTGCAGTGGCAAACCATCAACGACGGAAAAGATCTCTTCCGTCAGCGCGGTTGCATGGGCTGCCATCGCTATGAGGGATACGACAAGGAACCGGAAGACCTGAACTCGGTCGGCCAGCAGATCAAGCAGATTGAAACGCAGAAAAAAGACAACATAAAGCAGACCGCGTACCTGATGAAACAGGCCGATGCGGCGGAATCAAACGACGTGGCCAATGCGCTGAACACCAAGGCCATCGATCTAAAAGTGGCGAACAGCAAGCTGGACGGGCGTTTGCAGCAACTCGACTTTCAGTCGCACAGCCTGATGCAGGATCAGAAAAAGGTTGGGCCGAATCTCAAAGATGCGCGGCTGAAGCTGAATAAGAACTGGATTCCGGTGTGGCTGAAGAAGCCATCGGATTTCCGGCCCACCACGAAGATGCCGAATTTCCGCCTGACTGATCATCAGATTCAGGCGATTTCCGCTTACATCTGGCAGTCGGGATTTACCGACGCTCTGCCCAAGCAAAAGCCGGGCAATTCCGCTCACGGAAAAGAACTGTTTGAGGAGCGAGGATGTCTGGCCTGCCACTCCATCGGCGAAGGCGACCAGATGCAGGGCGGGACGTTCGCCGCGAATCTGACGCGAGTGGGAGAAAAAGCAAACTACGATTACCTGGTGCGTTGGATTCACAACGCCCGCCAGCGGACGCGTCCGTATTGCCCGTACGAGAAGAAAGACATCGGTCCCGAGGATTACGCCAAGAAGGGACTTCCCTACCAGTTTGATCTCGATCACAGCAAGTGTCCGAATGACGGACACGAACTGCAAGTGCAGAATATGACGGTGATGCCCAGCCTGCGGCTGAGTCCGGAAGATGCACAGGACATCGCGACGTATCTGATGACGCAGAAAAAGCAGGAGCCATCCTCGTATCCAGAAGCGGCGTTCATGGATGATCCGGCGCTGAAAGAGGAAGGCAAGAAGTGGGTCCGGCACTACGGCTGCGGCGGATGCCACGAAATTTCCGGCATGGAAGATGAAGGCCGGATCGGCACCGAGCTTACCTTTGAAGGCAGCAAGCCGATCGAGCGGTTGGACTTCGCGTTGTTTACCACCGTCGCCCAGCGCGGCGGTAAGGATGCCGAGCCGATTACGAACAGGGACGATCTGGCGCGTCTCCCCGACGGCCCAGCGACAGAGCCTTGGTACAGCCAGAAGGGATTTTTCGAACACAAACTCGCGGAGCCCGAGATCTACGACAAGGGCAAGATCAAGGGCGAGCTCGATGCCTCGCGCATGCCCAACCTGCATCTCACGAAGGATCAGGTGCTCGATCTCACCACGTTCCTCATGGGCAGCGAAGAGACTTCCCTGCCCGCGAGTTATCAATACAAGCCGGGCGATGCGCGGCACGACATTCAAGAGGGCTGGTGGGTGATCAAGAAATACAACTGCATGGGATGCCACCAGTTTATTCCCGGCCAGCGCACGATTCTGATGGGATTGAAGCAATATCAGGATGTGCAGGAGCAGTTGCCGCCGAAGCTTCTCACGGAGGGCGCTCGCGTCGATCCGGAGTGGCTGCGAAAATTCCTGTCGAACCCGGCACTCAGCACGAGCGACACAAATCGCAACGGCGTGCGGCCATACTTGAAGGTTCGCATGCCGACGTTCTCATTCTCGGATAATGAGTTGCGAAAACTCGTGCGCTTCTTCGAGGCCTTGTCGCAGCAACCGCTGCCCTACATCCCGGAAGAAGTGCCGACGCTGACCGCCAAAGAAAACGACATGGCGCGCAGCCTGTTTTCGAGCACGGCCGCGCCCTGCCTGAAGTGCCACACCACGGGCGATCCCACGCATGACAAGATTGCGACGGCGCCGAACTTCCTGCTGGCGAAAGAGCGTTTAAAGCCGGATTGGGTAGAACGATGGATCACCGACCCAGCAGCAATCAGTCCCGGGACATCGATGCCATCCGGACTCTTCAAACCGGAGGGCGGCCGGTACGTTTTTGCCGGGCCGACGCCGCCGACATTTAACGGGTATGACGGCGATCATCGTAAGCTCCTTACGGATTACATCTTCCAGTTGACTCCGGAAGAGCAGCGGCGGGTAGCTTCGTCGATGCCGCGGGCCAAGGCTGCGGTGCAACCTTCGAGTTCACACAGGCAGGCAGTGGTGGAATCGCACCATGCGGTGAGCGGAGGTTCGCGGTAGAATTTCTCGCGGCAGAAAAAGCAGATTCCTCGGGTCGCCGCCGCGTTCGCTCCGGCTTGCTCGGAATGACAAAAACTTCTAGATTCGCAACAGCTTTAACGAAAGGACGACATCATGAATAAGAAAACAGGTTGGGCAGGAATAACGCTTTGCATGTTGGCATTGTTTGCACTTCTGGTAACGGCGGCGTGCAGCAAGAAAGAGGAGGCACCGGCATCGAATCCGGCAGCTGAACAGCCGGCCTCATCAGCTCCCGCAGCAACTCCCATCGATCCCGCAACGGTGGCGACCATCAACGGCACGGTAAAATTTGACGGCCCGGCCCCGAAGGCATCGAAGATCGACATGAGCCAGGATCCCGGCTGCAAGGGCATGAACGAAGCCGAGAATGTGGTCGTCAACGGCGGCGATCTCGCTAATGTCTTCGTCTATGTCAAGGACGGCTTGGGTAACCGCACTTTCGATGTTCCGCAGGCTCCAGTGGTGCTCGAGCAGAGCGGCTGCAAATATCATCCGCACGTGCTCGGTGTGATGGCCGGGCAGACGGTGCAGATCAAGAACTCCGACCCTACCACGCACAACATCCATCCCACGCCACAGAATAATCGCGAGTGGAACGAGTCGCAGCCGCCGTCTTCTCCGGCAATCGAAAAGAATTTTGCCCGCGAAGAGATCATGCTGCCGGTCAAGTGCAACCAGCATCCATGGATGAAAATGTACATCAACGTGGTGAAGACTCCGTTCTACGCCGTGACGGACAAGGACGGAAAGTACGAAATCAAGGGCCTGCCGCCGGGGGATTACACGATCGCGTTCGTGCAGGAGAAGCTGGGAGAGCAGGATCAGAAGGTAACGGTCGCGCCGAAGGATTCAAAGACCGTGGACCAGAGCTTCAAACCAGCGGCGGAATAGAGCATCTGGTTTGATAAAATATCGGGTTGAACGGAGCAGGTCGCCTTCTGAGTGACCTGCTCCGTTCGCTTAGAATGCTCATTTAAGGCAGGGACGGCAGGACTGCCATTTCTCGCAGCCAACCCAAGGGGCCACTACTCTGAAAGCCATCGCGGCAACCTACAATCGCGGGCACCACCGGCTCGCTGTCGTCCTTGCCTGCTGGACTTTTCTTCTGATCATTGCAGGCGCGCTGGTCACCAGCAACGATGCCGGATTGTCGGTGCCGGACTGGCCCACTTCGTTCGGCTCCTGGTACAAGATTCCGAAATTGGTCGGCGGCGTGAAGTTCGAGCATACCCACCGCATGATTGCGCAGGTCGCCGGACTTTTGACGGTCATCCTCGCCGTCTGGACCTGGCGGGTGGAAAAGCGCCGCTGGTTGCGGGTTTTAGCTTATGCCGCGGTGGGCACGGTGATTGCCCAGGGGATATTAGGTGGAATTACAGTTCTATTCTACTTGCCGCCGGCAGTGTCGTCGGCCCATGCGGCGCTGGCGCAAACATTTTTCTGCATCGCGGTGGCGATCGCGTTGTTCACTGGACGCAAGTGGGTGGAAGAGCAGCCGCAGGTAGAGTTCGACCAGCGGCGGCCCAGCTTGTTCACGCTAGCGATGCTATCGATCTTCGTGCTTTACGTGCAACTCATTCTGGGGGCGATGTTTCGTCATCACGGGATGAGTTGGTGGCCGCACGTCGTGAATGCCGTGGTCGTGTCGTTTGTGCTGGCGTGGACGGCAGTGCGGGCGCTGACGGTTTATTCGCACATTGAGGCAGTACGCCAACCTGCGGTTGCGCTGCTGTCGTTGGTCATTGCCCAACTCTGCCTTGGCTTTACCGCATTTCTGACGCGCGTGGCGTGGGGTCGTAACGCGGTGCAACCTGAGCTTCCTATGGTGATGGCAACCGTGGCTCATGTCGCGGTCGGAGCGCTCCTGCTCGCTACTGCGGTGATTCTGGCGATCCAGGTGTGGAGACACGTTCCGGTCGCCTTCGAAGAGCGAGTACCGCAGGCGCAAGGGGATGCGTCGACGGCGTAAGCCGCGTCCGATCGTCGAACTCAAGTCGAATATTCGACATGCTGTTGGTGCGTGCTCGTCATAATTCCGTGCCGGATGTCGTAAACTGATTGCAGTCCCAGGGAGTCTTCTTTTGGTCTCGAAAGTCGCTGCGTTCGCGGATGCTGGCTCGGAAGTGGAGTACGCATCTGGTACGCAGGTAATTTCCGTACAGAATCTGGTCCATCGCTACGAGAACCGGACGGCGCTCAATGGCGTTTCGTTCGACGTACGCCCAGCGGAATTGTTCGGACTACTCGGTCCGAACGGCAGCGGGAAGACTACGCTCTTTCGTATTCTCTCGACATTGATGATTCCTACAGGCGGCCGCGCAGTAGTGATGGGATGCGATGCTGCGCAGGAACCTGCAAGCTTGCGCCGGCAGATTGGCGTGGTGTTTCAGGCGCAGAGTGTCGATGGGAAATTGACGGCGTACGAGAACCTGTGGCATCAGGGACATCTGTACGGACTGCACGGATCGGCGCTCAAATCGCGCCTGGAAGAAATGTTGAACCGAGTCGGGCTGGCCGACCGCGCCAAGGAACGCGTGGAAACATTTTCCGGGGGTATGCAGCGGCGCATCGAACTGGCCAAGGGATTACTTCATCATCCCGGCGTCTTGCTGCTGGATGAACCGACCACGGGCCTCGACCCGGGCGCGCGCCGCGATTTATGGCAGTACCTGCAAATGCTGCGCGATGAAGAGCAGGTTTCCGTGCTGGTAACCACGCACTTGATGGAAGAGGCCGAACGCTGCGACCGACTCGCCATCCTGAATGAAGGAAATCTGGTAGCGCTCGGTACGCCGACAGAATTGAAGAGCGAAATCGGCGGCGACGTGATCCTGCTTGACGCCGCGCACGACGCCCTGGCACTGGCCGAGCACATACGGGCGCGTTTCGACGTCGAGACCACCGTGCTGGGAAATCAGGTGCGCATTGAGCGTGAGGGCGGCCACCGGTTCGTACCCGACGTAGTGGAGGCGTTTCCCGGTGAGATTCAGGCGATTTCGGTGAGCAAGCCCGCGCTGGAGGATGTATTCATCCACCGCACCGGCCACAAGTTCTGGAGTGAAGAACGCGAAGCGGATTCTCTCCAGCGAAGTTCCGAAGAGAAAAAGAAAGATAAGAAAAAGAGGAGGTAGCTTGCGTCCCATGATTCTGGTGCTTTCTCTGGTGCTCGGTATCGTGCCCTTAGCGGGCGTAGTCTGGATTTTCATGAGCGGCATGATCGTGCTGTGGCCCTTTTCGGCGACGGTGGACGGACTGTTCATGACGCTGATTCTGCTCACACTTTCCGCGTGCTTTCTGCTGAATGCATTCTGGGAAATGCGTGACGCTGGAATGATCGGGAAAATGATCGGGAAGAAGAAAGAAGCTGCCCCGGCCAAGGCTCCTGCAGCGAAGGCGACTTAGGATTAATAATGGCAACCCAAGCAACAACTTTGGCGCGACCGCTGACGCACGCATCGGCAGGTGTAATGCTGCCGGCATTTACGCTGTGGTGGCGGGAAATTGTGCGCTTCTACCGTCAGCCCACGCGCGTGGTGGGAGTGCTGGCGTCACCGCTGGTGTTCTGGCTGGTGCTGGGCTCGGGATTTGGAAACTCGTTCCGCTCCGGCGCCGGATCGAGTCAGCAGGACTACCTGCATTACTTTTACCCCGGCACGCTGATTCTCATTGTGCTATTCACTTCGATCTTCACGATGATGTCGGTGATTGATGACCGCAAGGAAGGGTTTCTGTTATCCGTGCTGGTTGCCCCGGTATCGCGCACCGCGATTGTTCTGGGCAAGGTGCTGGGAGGCACAACGCTGGCCGCAGTGCAGGGCATGGTTTTTCTGATCTTCGCGCCCTTTGCCGGCGTGCATCTTGACGCGTTGCAGGTGCTGCTGGTTGCGGTGGTGGTGTTCCTGGTTTCGTTTTCTCTGACCGCGCTGGGCTTCGCGATCGCCTGGCCCATGGATTCGTCACAAGCATTTCACGGAATCGTGAATCTGTTTCTCATTCCTCTGTGGCTGGTTTCCGGCGCGCTGTTTCACATCACGAGCGCTTCGAAATGGTTACAAGTAATCATGCACCTGAATCCGCTGTTCTATGGAGTGGAGGCGCTGCGCGGTTTGATGTATCCCGGCACGGACTCCGACTTCCCGCTCTCTTACGACATGGCAACTCTGCTGCTGTTTTCCCTGGTCATGTTCGGACTCGCATTCCTGATGGTTAATCGCCGAAGCACGAGGCCCGCCGCTTGATCGCCGAATCATCGATGGTTGGGACTTCGATCCCTGAGCAATACGCCTACTTCCCTGCCCTGATTGCGAGCTTGAACGGAGCCAGTGCCGTGCTGTTGCTGGCTGGGCGAGTCCTGATTGCGCGGGGTCGCATGGGCGCGCATAGGGCATGCATGATCGGCGCGGTCGTAGCGTCGGCGGTGTTTCTGGCCTGCTACCTTTATTTTCACGCTCATGTGGGCGATATTCGTTTTCTGGGCCCGCCCATGTGGCATGTGATTTATCTGGTGATCCTGATTCCGCACGTCACGTTGGCGATCGTGATCGTTCCCATGGTTATCATTACGCTGAGCCGCGGTCTGAAGGCCCGTTATCCTCAGCATCGCGCGATCGCGCGCTGGACATGGCCGCTGTGGATGTATGTTTCCGTTACAGGCGTGATTGTGTACTTCATGCTGTATCAGTGGTTCCCGCATAGCTGAAGATTTGCGGAAAGAAGGAAGTTGCCGTGGAGCGCAAACAAGCGCTGTGGGCAACGTGGAAGAGCGGCGCTTTAGCGCCGCGTAAGCGTTACGAATCATTCTTGGGCTTTAGCCCCCGTGGAACGGGTTTCACGGGCATTACAACAGAAGACGACCACGGGGGCTGAAGCCCTCGTCCATATGCGGTCTCTAACGCGGCCCTAAAGGGCCGCTCTTCCACGGCCGCACAAAAGCTGGAGCTGGCCTTGAAATGTCCGTACTGAAGCTAAAGATCGACGTATCCGGCACGGTTGGCGACGCCGCCTGGCGCGAGATCAATCAGTTCGATCAGATCCAGAGCGCGGACTTCGGCCCGCAGTTCGGCAGCGGCGGACGCTGTAACCATCTCCCGGATGCTCCGCATGCCAAAGGAGAGTGGATTGGGGCTGAAATCCGGCTCCAGACGCCGCTTCTGGCTCAGTACGCCATGTCGCACTATCTGGAGCAGGAACGCGTGCTCGACGCGGATGTGGAATAGGCTCGTTCTGCTATAGTTCCTTGCTTGGATTCCATGCCTGTTCAACCCGAAACTTCCGCGCCAACTTCCGATACAGAGGTCGGTCCCGAAGGCTCCGCGGAGCCTAATCCCAAGCGCTCGATGTCGCGGACGCAGAAGATTCTCTTCTTCGCCACCGGCTGGCTGATCGTGCTCATGCCATTTCTGTTCTGGTGGAACACGTGGTTTGGGCGGCATCTTTCCGACCAGCAGTTAACTGAATATCTGCACGACGCCAAGAAGCCGCGGCACATCCAGCAGGCGCTGGTGCAGATCAGCGAGCGCATCGCGCAGCATGATGCCGCGGTCTCACAATGGTTTCCCGAGGTGGTGGCGCTGGCCGCTGATCCGGTCGAGGAAGTCCGCAACACCGACGCATGGGTTATGGGGCAAGACACCTCGGGCTCGGGCTTTCATGAGGCGTTGCTGAAGATGCTGGCCGATTCTTCACCGATGGTGCGGGGAAACGCAGCGCTCTCGCTGGTGCGCTTCGGCGATGCGAGCGGGCGTCCGCAAATTGTGGCGTTGCTGCAACCCGCTCACATTTCGGCTCCAGTCGACGGTCACGTCGTTGATTCCGATCGCCCCGGCACGCCAGTTCATCAGGGAGGATTGCTGGCGAAGCTGGCGACCGCGGGCTCGTCGACACCAGTCGAGGTGCGCTCGCCGATTCCCGGACGCATTCGATCCGTTGCGCAGCCCGGCGCGAACGTCACCGCTAACTCCGAGATTGGTGTGGTCGACCCTGGCACCGAGCAGGTGTGGGAAGCATTGCGGGCACTGTATATCGTGGGACAGATCGACGATCTGACGGCGATTCGCCCCTACGAACGCGACCTGCCTGACATTTCGAACGATGTGCGCCAGCAGGCCGTGGAAACGGAGAAGGCCATTCTGCTGCGGGCTAAACAGTGAGGGAAGAGCTACGACTAAGTCGCGCAATCCTCTCTGGTACTCTCCGAAAACTCCCTGCTGAGCTGGTGCCGCTGTATACGAGCACGGGGTCTTTCGACTCCGATATGGAATTCGCCTTGCGAATCCCATATCTCCGCTCAAGATGACAGGCACACTGAAGGGTGCGGGCAGTAAAGGGTTCAAGCTGAGACCTGATGGCTGCCTTTCAAATCGCCATCGGTCCGACTTCTTTTTCCACCTCAACCGTATCGACCATCGCGATAGCGTCCCAAGGGCAGCCGTCGAGGAAGCAGCCGTCGGGGCCTTTGCTCAGGCACTTCTTGCATCCGATGCAGAGGATGGGATCGATGGCGATGCGGCCGAACGGCGGATTGTCTTCATCGGGCACCCAGAACATACAGTCTTCCACCGGGCAATATTCCACGCAGGCGGGTGAGCCCGCGCATCCGGTGCAGCACTCGGTGATGACCGCCAGCTCTTTTGGCTTTTTCTTGCGCGGCGTGGCCAAACCTTTAGACCGCGGTTCAAACTTCTGGTCGTCGGGAACCATGCCGACGGCTTTCGTGGCGCCAGGTGCAGGAGGCATGGCCCGCATTATAACCTGAGCGGCGCCCGTTACGAAGCGATCTTCCGCCTGCACGCTGGCTCAATTTACGGGATCGAAAACCGTCGCGGCGCTTTTCCTAAACCACCCACCCTTGTCATCCTGAACGGCGACGCAGTCGGCGTGAGGGACCTTACGTGGGCCGAAGGCTCTTATGGCGTGGATGGGAAGCCTTCGGGCCAATCCGACACGGGCGTTCCGGTTATCGCTTTTGCCGCCGCACGCAGATCGTAAGGTCCCTCGGAGGGCTTGCAGCCCTCCTCAGGATGACAGCGGCCTGAGGGCTCTCGCCCAAAATGATACTGTCTAAGAGTTTGTCGGTTCCGTCACGATCTCCACCGGGCCCATTCTGCTATAGTGAACCCCAACAAAGGAGCACAGATATGGCTGGCAAGAGTCTGAACCGGGTTCAACTGATCGGAAATCTGGGCAAGGATCCTGAAATCAAATACACGCCGCAGGGCACGCCCGTGGCCAAGCTGACCATCGCGACCAACGAGCGCTTCAAGGACAAGGCCGGCGAGTGGCAGGACCGCACTGAGTGGCACAACGTGGTGCTCTGGCAGCGCCTGGCCGAGATTGCCGGCGAATATCTGAAGAAGGGCGGCAAAGTCTACATCGAAGGCCGTCTGCAGACTCGCTCCTGGGACGACAAGACTTCCGGCCAGAAGAAGTATATGACCGAAGTAGTGGCCAGCGATCTGATTCTGCTGGGTGGACGCGGCGAAGGCGGCGGTGGCGGCGATTATGCAGGAAGTTCGCGCGGATCTTCATCTTCCGCGTCGTCGGGCGGCGGCAACAATTTCGACCAGCGCACTCCCGAGCCCGAGCCGGCTGGAGCGGGGCCGATCACGGACGAGGATATCCCGTTCTAGCCCTTCAAGATTGTCATCCTGAACGGAGCGGCGGAATCACGAAGTGAATCCGCCGCGCAGTCGAAGGATCCCTACAGGCGAAGCGTCTGCGCGTTTCAGACCGAAGTTAATCCCCGTCGCCAGTGTCGACCGAAACCAATTCCAGGCCTTGCAACAGCGGGCTCGAATCCGAGACGAACTCGACGTGTCCGCAGCGCGGGCACGACAGGATCGCGTGACTGGCACCGGGAGTCAGGCTGGCACGCATCAATTGATAGCGCTGCAGCTTCTGCTCGCAGCGCAGGCAACAGACGGTTTTGCTATAGGGATCGGTGGAGGCCCCGCTCGGGGTCTCGATGGCTGGTTTCATAATTCCCTCAAGAGCAGGAACTCTGGAGCAGCCTGAAATGCGGCTGCACTTTGAGTTTTAGTGGAACGAGTGTACCACGCTGGCTACGTGCGCCTAACCCTGATCGCGCGGCGCGCGGAGTGCCCGTATTGCGAAGATTGGTTCCCTATGAAGTAATCCTGTCACTGCCAGCTCGGCCTGTCGGGGTCTGAAACCCGGACCTACATAAAGTCGAAAAGTTACGGTTTCAGGAACCAAGGCGTGGTCGTGTCGTCGGTCTTGAAGAAGTTCAGGACCTGACCCGCCACCTTCAAGTCTCCGGCAGGCAACGAAGGGTGCGTGCCGTCTGCTTGCAGATCCTGGCAGGTCCACACCATTCCGTCTTCGCTGGCCAGCAGGCCATCAGCCCAATAATACGGCCCCCATGACATCCAAGGCGCTTCCACCGGACCGAGCGTCGGATTGTAGTTCAGGTTCGCGTTGCCATTGAGTTGGTCGGCGATTGCGTTCTTCACAGCGAAACCGGCTTCATAAGCGTAGGGTTCAGGATTGATGGTCGCCACGCCGTTCGAATACCCGGCGTAAATTCGACTCGAAAAATACACCAGCTTCAGATTCGGGAAGAACGTGTGCGCGTTGTTCATCACGGTTTCGTAGGCCGCTTGCAATTGGGTCATGTCACTGGGGAACGATCCTTTTGCGATGCCGTTGCTGTCTTCTATCCACATGGCAACGACCTGGTTCGCGGTCAAGCCCTGGTCGGGCAGGAAGTTATTGAGGATCGTATTCCAATACGGCGAGGCGGTCAGCGTCAACAGGCTTGGCGTGGCGCCGCCCTGGGCGCCAGTCACGAATACCACCGCAGGATTGATGGCCGGGTCGGTCCGGGCCAGTGTCAGGAACTCGGTGAATTCATCGAGCGCAGTGGACTCTCCCAAGCCGATCATGACCTCCTTCCCCGTCGGACTGTAGACGCCGTTCCCGTCGAGCGGCACAATGGATTTGGCGAACGTAACGCCATCGGCATCGTGCGAGGCCGGGCGCACATTGCTGCCGTTCGGGTACAAGCCGCCCTCCTCACCCTGATAAGTTCCCGTGGCCAGATCGGTGATGGGAACGATCGGAGTCGTCGTTTTGGGAACATCGAATGAGATGTTGTTGCAGGCGGCTCCCGTGGTCTTGGCAACCGTGATGTTGAACAGCTTGGTGGTGTTGTGCTTGTCGGAATCCTTCACTCCAGCCGTGAAGGTGTAGTTGCCGGCAGTCGCAGTTGAAGCAAGAGGCCCACTGATCAAGCCGGTACTCGAAATCGTAAGCCCCGCGGGCATGGTGGATCCCGGCTTCACACTAAATGTGTAAGGCGGAGTTCCCGAGGCTGCGATCAGTTGCGCCTGATACGCCGCGTTCTGGGTCGCCGCTGGCAGCGTCGCGATGTTGGTCAGTACGAGCGAACTGGAGACCGTCCCATTGCCGCTCAGATCTACCACCTGATTTGGAATCTGGTCAAAAGTGAACGCGACCGCACCCGTCTCGGATATCACCAGGGCCGGGCTATAGCTGATGCCGATCGTCGCGTAAGCTCCGGCATCAATGTGAATCGGTAAGGTCACGGGATTGACCGCGAACGTCGGCGGCGTAATCGTAATCCCAGTTACGGTCACCGCGCCCGTGCCGGAGTTTGAAATGGTGATCACCTGCGTCGCGCTGGGAGTTCCCTGAGCCTGGTTGGGAAAACTCAACAACGTAGGGCTGGTGCTCACCACAGCCGCCGACGCCAACCCGGTTCCACCCACCGTAACCTCAAGCGGATTGCCGGTTTGCTGCGTCAGGGTGTAAGTGCAATCGAACGTTTTCGCTGCGTCGGGAGCGAAAAAGATGGAAAAGGTCGTGCTTGTATTCGTCGTCAGGATCGCCGGGGTGGTGCCGGAAGCCAGCTGAAATTCAGGACACGACGAAGTAATGGCCGTAATCGTCGTGCTGGTCTTTCCCGTATTCTTTACCGTCATCGACTTGGTATGGGAATCCAGCCCGATGTACGTATTCGCAAACGCCAGAGTGCCAGGGGTCACGGTGACCTGAGCCGAGGCGGCAACGAGCAGAAGCCCGCTGACTAGAACGCAATTGGCAAAACAAAAACGGGCTTGGCGCGCTGCAGCAGACATCGTTCTATCCTCCGACGACTTCGGGCTGGTCTTCGATCTGATGTTCGATCTTGGTGTTCGATCTGATGTTCGATCTAATGAATTCGTGCAACTTGGGGTGGCAAAGCGCCACCGCTCACGCTGACCTGGGATTCGCCATCGGGGGAAACACCCAACCTGGAGATCCTGTCTCCAACTGCAGGAAAACAGGGTGTTTTGGCATTCTTCGCTGCCGGTCTCGGAGTGTCAAGCGTGAAAGTTCTTGCACACCTCAGGCGACTTGACTTTCGCCGTTCTGCACGCTGGCTGGCGGAGGAGAGGATCGATCAGTTGCTTTCCCAGGCGCGGCTTCGAGTAACGCCTTCGGGCAAACGACGTTCAATACGGGCGTCGTCATGAAGGTTGTAAAGAGGGCCATCATCACCATCATCGAGAACAACGCCGGAGAGATGACCCCGATGTCGAGCCCAATATCAAGAATCACCAGTTCCATCAGGCCGCGAGTGTTCATCAAAATGCCCAGGCCGGCAGCCTCGCGCGGCGGCATACCGGTCAGCCACGAAGCCAGCGTCGAACCGCCGAGCTTGCCGACAGTCGCGACCAGAATAATCAAGCCGCTGTATATCCACATCTCGGACCCTTTGACGAGGCCGATATTCGTGCGTAGACCGGTAAAGGCGAAGAACAGCGGCAGCAGGAGAGTGATGGTAATCGTCTCGAAACGATCCAGCAGGTAGCGGACAAACTGGTGTTCCTTCGGCATGATCGCGCCCATGAGGAATGCGCCGAACAAAAGATGAATGCCAAGGCGTTCGGTGCACAAGGATGCAATCAGGACCAGCAAGAGCAGGAAAGCCATGCGGTTCTCGGTCAGCTTGCCGGTCTCGCGATAGACCTTTTCGAAGCTGCGCAGGAAGTAGCTGACCCCGTAAAACATGACCAGGCCAAAAATCACGATCCCGGCCACCGTTACCCAGATCGAGGTCGCAGAATGCGCCGCGCGGATCAGGACCACGATATAGGCCAGAATGCACCAGCCAGTCACGTCACCCAACGCTGCACAAGCAATGGCAACCGTACCCAGACGCGTGCCCAGTAGCTGCCGTTCTCGCAGAATGCGCGCAAGCACCGGAAACGCGGTAATGCTCATGGCTGCGCCCATGAATAACGTGAAGCTGGTGAAAGTTACGCTCGCATTGGAAAGCCGCGGATACAGATAAAGCGAGAGAAAGCCGGCCAGCAGAAACGGAGCGGTAATGCCGACGTGACTGGTCAGTATCGCGGACTGGCCGTTGCCTTTAAGTTCCTTTGGGTCGGTGCCCAACCCGACCAGAAACATGAAGATGATCACGCCTAACTGGCTCAACGCGTTCAGAAATCCAAGGCTGGAGGGCGGAAACAGATAAGCTGACCAATGCGGCGCGATCCAGCCCAACAATGACGGTCCCAGCATGATGCCGGCAAACATCTCGCCAACCACTCGCGGCTGTTGGATTTTTCGGAAGAGCGCACCAGTCAGACGGCACGCCGTAAGGACAACGGCGATCTGCAATACCAGGGTGAAAAGATTGGGCATCCCTGTGCCGCGGCCTGCGAGCCGATCGTTTGTGTCGGGGCGAGGAATCTCAGAGAGTTTGGCTGAATTGGCCTCGAAACTTACAGTCTCGTTGACGGAAACCGGCGCGGCCAGCTTGCGGTCCGCGCGAAGAATTCCAAATAGGCCGAGCAACGGAAGTCCCACGAGAAGAATGTACGCGACTACGAATTTTCGATTCGCGGGCGACATTCGCTTCTCCCATGAACGAAGAACGAAGAACTAAGCCTCCGCAGCCTTTCGGGCTGCAGAGGCTTTTTCAAAACCAGAAACAGTTAAACCTGCGGCCGGAACGCGTCAGAGGTCAAATCTCCCAGCAGCTTGTGCCACGGATGCTTTTCGTTCTGTTCAACCTTGGCAACCATGGCCTTCATCTTGGTCAGGACTTCAGGCGCGTCCTCGTCGTATACATCTCCCTGCAGAAGCTTCAGCACGTCAAGCCGGTAGTTCTTGTCGCTGATGAAGTAGGTGAACAGCACGTTCAGCCGGTAGTAAACCGAAATGAACTCGTACCAGTTCTTGGTGCCACGGCGCAGCTTGGTCTCATAGTCAGCAAAGCTCGCGCGCGAGAAATCGTTCTTCTCGATTGCGTTGAGAATATCTTTGTGCGCGAAGCGGGCACTGTTCAGCGCGATGCTGACGCCAGTCGAGAAAATCGGATCAACGAAACGGCCCGCATCGCCCACCAGCATGAAACGGTCGCCTGCCAATTGCGACATGGCATAGCTGTAATCGCCTTCGTCTTTAAAGGGACGAATACGATCGGACTTGCGCAGAGTTTCCGCAATCAGAGGGCGGCTGCCCACCGTATCCCAGAAAAACTTCTCGCGGTCTTCTTTCGACTTGGCGAAATTCTTTTTCTGCGTGACCACGCCCAGGCTGGTGACCGTGTCAGTGATCGGAATCTGCCAGATCCACGTATTGGAAATCGGCAGAAAGTGGATATAGATGTAATCCAGGTTCGTATCCCGTTTCGCGAACACCTTGCGGTCATAGCCATCAAACCAGGAGTGGATCGCATACTGATCGAAAACTTTATCCTGGATTTTCAGCTTCAGCTGGTTGCCGAGGAAAGTGTTGCGCCCGCTGCAGTCGACCACCATCTTGCAGCTGACGCTCATCTCTTTCGGCCCAATGTTGAAATAGACCTCAGGATGCTCAGGACCGAAGTCAACGCGCCCAACTTTCACGCCGTCGTACACCGTCGCGCCCAGCTTCTGAGCATGCTGCAACAGCATCAGATCGAACTTGCCGCGATCCACGTGGTAGGTATAGTTGCGGTCCTCCATACCTTCCTGCTTGCGCTCTTCGAAACGGATGTCGACGTTGTACTCCGGCGACAGTCCCTCGAGATCGTGAACATATCCGGGATTCTCATCATTGGTGGTCCAGACCGCGCCGAACTTATGCGGAAACTTGGCTTCCTCCATTTGACCGAGGAAATCCAGATCCTTGAAAACCCGCGTCGACGACGGAACTAACGACTCGCCCACGTGCGGGCGCGGGAACAATTCGCGTTCGAACACCACGCACTTCACGCCTGCTTTGGCCAGGTAGCAACCCATGCTCGCCCCGGCGGGTCCGCCGCCGATAATTCCCACTTCAAAATCGGGGACTGAATGATTCATATTCGGTACTTTCTCCCAAGGGTCTTTCGCTATGCTGCGCTTTTCTGTTTACGCCGACGCTTCGACGAACGCATCCGCTGTGAGATCTCCCAGGAAACCATGCAGTGCGTGGTTCGGATCCTTCTCCACCTGCTGCACGATATTCCGCATGCGGGTCAGAACGGGCGGCTCGGCATCCTCGTAGACGTCTCCCTGCAGCAGCTTGAGCACATCCAGCCGATAGCGCGGATCCTGCACGAACGCCGTGAACAGCACATTGAGGCGGTAGTACACGGTAATGAAGTTGTACCAGTTGCGTGTCCCCCGCCTCAGCGTCGACTCGTAAGTCTGGAACGATTCACGGCTGAAGTTTCCGGTCTCGAGCGCGCCAATAATATCCTTGTGGGCAAACCGCGAACAATTCAGCGCAATGCTCACGCCAGTCGAGAAGATAGGATCGACAAAACGTCCCGCATCGCCGACCAGAACCAGGCGATCGCCAGCCAGCTGTTTCATGGCATAGCTGTAGTCGCCTTCGTCCTTGAAAGGGTGCATCTGCTCCGAGCCCTGCGCCTTGAGGCCTTCATACAGCTCAGGCCGACTCTTGATGCACTCCCAGAAGAACGCCTCGCGTGATTCCTTGCTCTTGGCGAAATTCTTTTTCTGCGTGACCACGCCAATGCTGGTAACGGTCTCCGAGATCGGAATCTGCCATACCCAGGTGTTGGTAATCGGCAGGAAGTGGATGAAAATAAAATCGCCCTGCGTCTGCTTGTTGCTGGCCATGCAGCGTCTGTCATAGCCGTTGAACCAGGTGTGGATGGCGTACTGGTCGAAGTGGTCGTCCTGAATGCGCCACTTCAACTGGTTGCCCACCAAAGTCTTGCGTCCGCTGGCATCGACCACGATGCGGCAAGTCGTGCTCATTTCTTTCTTGCCCATGTTGTACTTGATGGCGGCGCAATTGGGATCGCTGAAGTCCACGCGAGTTACGCCCACGCCTTCGTATACCTTGGCGCCGAATTCATTGGCGTGCTGCAGCAGCATCAGGTCAAACTTGCTGCGGTCCACGTGATAGGTATAGTTCTGGCTGACGCCGGGCTGATTCCGCTCTTCGAAGCGAATGTCGACATGGCAGTCGGCCGACACGCCGCCGAAATCCATGTTGTAGACCTTGGCGTCGGAGGCCGCGGTCCAGGCCGCGCCGAACTTGTGGGGAAACTTGGCTTCCTCCATCTTGGGCAGGAAATCCAGATCTTTGAAAACCCGAGTCGAGGACGGGACCAGCGATTCTCCCACGTGTGGACGGGGCATCAGCTCGCGCTCAAATACAACACAGTTAATGCCGGCTTTGGCCAGGTAAGCCGCCATGCTGGAACCTGCAGGGCCGCCTCCAATGATTCCTACTTCAAAATCAGGAACAGATGCGCTCATATCTGCTGTCTTCTCCCCAGGATATATGTTCGGAATACGATGTTGGTTCGGAGTGCGTTCATTTGTGCCGGATTGGTTGCTCGTTCAAAGGGACTTCTTCGGTCAGATCGTGTTCAGCGCAAACTTCGAAAGACACCGTTGCCGTCCCTGTTGCAGTAGCGATCCAAAGCATGCGGGGAGAGGCAAGAGTACATCAAAATAACTTGAGGGGGAACGCTACATTTACCGTCGCGCTGTGTTCCCCTATTTAACCAAAATCCGGCCACTTCGCCAAGCATGAAATAATTTGCACATCCGATTTAAACGCCGCAATGCTTTGAGGATGCGCGGCACAAGTAACCGTATCGGTAATCTACCAGTTGTCGATCTCGTAAGTGATTGTTTTTAATGAAATAAGCAATGAGGCCTTTGGGTTCTTGAGAAGCCGAAAAGCTTTAGCCTCCATGCCCGGTTGACACGTCGGATCGAGCATGACAAGATGAGCATCACGGAGTACACTTCCCGTTCCTTCCCCGAACATTCTTTATGGCTTTTTGTACGCCCGAGGGTCCCGTGCGAAAGTTTTTTCCCGTAGTCTTGTTGTCGTTAATCGCGGTATCCCTGCTGCTCTCCTTGGCAGGATGCATTGCCCACGCTCCCGACAACAGCAGCCAACAGCAGATCCTTGTAACTGTGACCTCTGTGCCGGCGGCTCCGGCTTCCGTGTCCGTGAGTACGGCATCGACGCCCGACTACCGTCCTATACACCGTGGCCGTGCAAGGAACAAGCAACCAGGCCGTGACCTGGAGTCTTTCCGCACTACTCCAGTGCCGCGACCGTGTGCACGGCTAGCGGAAGTGGACTCGGCATCACTCACCATCCATCGGCGGTTACCGGCACCAGCACCATGACGTACACGGCCCCGCAAACCGTGCCGGTAAACCCCTGCGGAATCGTAGTCACAGCAACATCGAACGAAGACAACGTCACCGCGGGGCAAGCGCTGGTGAATGTGAGTGCCGCCCCCAGTTACGGTCACCGTGACTTCGTCGCCCGCTTCGCCCGCGTCGGCGCCCGTTAGCACGACTTCGCCCAGCACAGTGCAATACACCGCAGTGGTGGCTAATATCGGCAACCCTGCCGTGACCTGGAGTCTGGCAGCCGATCCGAACGCCGCCACGGTCTGCACCGCCACCGGAGCGGGTCTAGGTACCATCATAAGTACGGGCGCCGACACGGCGACCTACACGGCACCGCCGCCAACGCCGGCGCTCCCTTGTAAGCCCCTGCGGGGTGACAGTTACTGCGACCGCGAGCGATAACGTCACAATGTCGTTGCCTCTCCTGGTAAGTGTGCATGTCGCGGTTAGCATCACCCCTGCGGCCGATAGCATCGGGCAGGGCGCCAACCTGCAATACACCGCGATTGTGAATGGAGCTCCAACCACGACGCAGGGACAGTCCGTCACCTGGAGCCCGCCGAGTTGTCCGACTTGTCCGAGCTCACAAACCGGAGGCTCGTTCGACCCGAATAATCCCGGGCTCTTTCTCGCGCCGGGACTGGTGGCAGGGATCGACACAGCGGCAGTCATCATAACGGCGACGCCGTCGTTCGATCCATCGAATCCCGGAACGACGACCGCGACTGTGCAGGAGACTGATCCTCTGGGCAAGGTCTCGAACGTTCAGACCATGTCTTCGTGTCCT
Source organism: uncultured Acidobacteriota bacterium (assembly GCA_963758005.1). Classification (GTDB taxonomy): domain Bacteria; phylum Acidobacteriota; class Terriglobia; order Terriglobales; family Acidobacteriaceae; genus Sulfotelmatobacter. Next base: position 101,320 of record CAVWTR010000007.1, on the reverse strand, counting down.
GCCGACTCGAACGGCGGCCTGGCGAATGGAACCTGTTACTCGATGACCGTGTCGTGCGATGGAATTGCGGACCTTCCGACCTACTTGAAGGTGAACCCGGCGGCCGACCCCATCGGCACTGTGCTTTTCGTCATCGGCGGCGGCGGCAGTGGCTTCTACGACAACAATCTCAGCGCCAATCCCCCGTGGGCCTTTGGCTATCAGACAGTTGAAAACGTCTCTGCGGGCAATTTCAACACCGTTCAGGTCTCATTCGGCGCGCCCTTTGACAACGGAACGCAACCGAACGGGTGGTTGCAGGGCCCTGGAGGCGTTCGCCGCCTGGCGTGCCGCTTTGCCACGGTCTCTGACTGGGTTTATAACAACCCCAAAATGATTAACCCGAATTCCTCAGCCGCAACCAGCGCACCGCTTTGCGCCACGGGAAACGGCGGAGGATCGGGAGCCGTCGCCTACGCCGCATTTCAGTATGGATTGGCCGGCAAAGCTACGACTGGACCGGCTCAGGAGTTCGCCATGATTGAGCCTACAAGCGGTCCCCTGATGACTCGTCTGGACTTGGGTTGCGTTTGCAACAATAACGTAAACGGACCGGTAGGGCCCTGCACGACTGACCTTGCTCCCGCCCCCATGTGCTACTCGGCGTCAGAATCGCGGCGATCATCGATCCAGCTTACCAAGTTCAGGGCCAGCCGACCCCACCCACGCTTTGCTCCGACGGGCTCGGCGGATCAGTCACTGACAATTTCAACCGCTTTGCTTCAGACAGCATTGACTGGGAGCCCTTTACCCCCAACCCCATTCCCCTGTCCCCGGACCTAACCGTGAGCATGCGGTTCGGAGGGGTGGATCAGAGCGCTGCCGTGCCCCAGGGCATGTATTGGGATAGCGCGATCAGACCTGTACCGGCCACGCCGCCAGCCTGCACGGAAGACGCACCATACGAGATTCCTCAACATGCCAGACGGCGCCGAGGACATTGCGACAGACATCATTAAGGGCTGTAAGCTGCCGGCAGCCAAGCCGGATCAAAAGAGAAAGCCCGCCGAAACTCGGCAGGCTCCATCCTTAGAACGCTAAAGTTGTTCCAGTTTATCTTGGCTTCGACCGGTCGGGCCTTCTGCCGTTCGTGCTTTCGACCGGTCCAGTTGCTACCGTTTTAGTTGGTGCAGGTCGGCAGCTTGAAGTTGGCGATCCTCGTGTCCCAGTTGACTTCGGTTCCGATCTGATCTGCCGCGAAATATTCGTTTACGTACCAGAAGGTGCAGCCGTCGACGGGGTCCACGGTCATGCTGTTGGAGTTTCCCCAGTGCGGCGAATTCTCTTCGTCGCCGACTCCGTTCTCGACCAGAATCTCAGTCGATTTGGTCTTGCCAGGCAGGCTCCAATAGGACACCCGAATGCCGGGGTGAACGGTGCTGCTTGACACGCTATATCCCACAGCAGCATTGCCTACGCTGTCCTGCGCAATGCTGGGCAGAAAGCGATACAAAGTGTTGCCGTTGGTGATCGTGCCATCCTGATAGAGTGTGGGATTACCGTTGCCGCGCAACTCATACCAGCGAATTCCGGTTTGCTGATTCGTGCCTCGTCCCACCTGCACCGTGTGGCTGATCAGAAACGACTGGTAGGTTCCGAAGTTCCGGTAGGCGAAACGGGGCTCCAGCCGATCGCCGACCGAGTCAACGTAGTTCGCCGTCGTGCTGGTCGAAGGTTCGGGCACACAAAAAGTGTTGACCGGGGCCGCGACGTCGTAACAACCGGGCTCGTACGTTGCGACGGTGACCTGACCCTTGGCGAAGGCGGATTCCGAGGGGATTGTCCAGTTCAGACGAAAGGTCCACAGGTTCAACTTGTTCGAAGTTGTCGACTTGCCATCCGCCGGCGGATTCTCAATGCTCAGGAAATATTCGTTGCGGCCGGTAGGCGGCGCCGTCGTGCCCTCGACGTCGGCGGGAATCAGGCTGTGTGCCAAGTACAGAGCGCCATCGGTCGGAATCGGATTGGGGTTGCTGAAGCACTGCTGCGCACGCGCCGTACCGCCAATGATCATATTGGCACGATCAAACGCACACGCGACCACTCCGATTTCCTGGTATTCGTTATTCGGATCCTCAAGGTCGAAGGTCGCATAGTAACCGTTGGACCAGGTGCCGAACCGCGGAAAATCAGGGTAATACACGTTCCCGTGTGAGTTGATGCCCAGATTGGCGGTGACATTGAACTGGTAAGTGCGCCAGGCCAGCGTGGGGGACGTGAGATCATCCGTGTTGGAAACCGCGATGCAATAGTAGTAGACGTTGCTGGCAGGGCCGGCGCGTCGAGCAATCACCCACAAGGACGCCATGCGATCAAACGTGATGGTGCCTTCTCCGCCGCCGGTGCCATCGCAATTCGTCATGCCGCTATCGACCCAGGGCGTATCGCCTGCCTGCGGACTCGACCATACAGGAGCGAAAGTCGTCTTGTCGTAAGCCTGATAGTAAGTATTCACCCACTCCATGTACTGCTTGGTTCCAACCGATCCGTTGGCATCGATTTCGTAGGTTGGTTGCCCGATCTCCGACGCGCCCAGGCCTTCAAAAGAAGTTGCGGTTTGGCCTTGAGCGTTGAATGGCACCGTGAATGGCACGAGTAGAGCGAGGATTGCCAGAATAAAGGACTTGCAGCTCATAAGGTTTTCTCGATGGCTTGCAGTTGATTGAAATAACGGTTGATCGAACTAAATTGATGGAACCAAAATAACGACGGAAGGGGAACGGTTCAATGACATTAGCATGAGTCGAACGTCGCACGGTAGGAGATGAAAGACCCCAAATCCCTTGAGGGGCGTGGCATTTGACTATGCAGGAAGTTGCAACTTCGACATACGATGAGGGGAATTTTCGCTGCGAACAGCTCGCACTGCGGCATATTTGTGCAACTTTCTTCACAGTGGTTCCGTTCTGGAACCTCGCCAAAACCCGCATAAACACTAGTACTTGCGCGGGGGATCATCAGGAGCAATGGCCCTTCGTAACCCCCGTTAGGGCGTTTGCCTTATTCCATCTTAAGGAATTCTTCGCTAATCTGCTTTTGCCGCTGCATCGTCTCATTTGCAATCAGCTCGGTCGCAATTGATCGGTCACAATCTGGTGTTCGTAGTTGGTCTTGTTCGCACGTCCCGGTGATTGCCTGAAAGGGCAGTCATTGTGTGAATCAGATCGTCCGCTTTACCCCTCTGGCCAACAACCTAGCGGCTAGCTCCTACCGTCCGACGGAGGCTTTTACATGCGAAGGTACGCGTGCGCTCTGTGCGCTCTGGGTGGAATCCTGTTTTTCTCTCGGTTGTCGTTTGGCCAAGCCAACATCAACGAAAATCTGGAAACGGCGTACATTTACGTCAACGGGACGACCGGTTCTGACTCGAATCCAGGCACGCAATCGAAACCGCTGCAAACCATTGGCGCCGCCGCATCGATGGCGCAAACCAACAATCAGAACAGCATCGGCTCACGCGTCATCATTAGTCCCGGCACCTACCGTGAGAGCGTTGCGCTCAATTACAGCCCCAAAGACACCAGCCTTCCTATCACGTTCGAGGCTGCGACCAACGGAACCGTCATCGTAAGCGGCGCCACGGTCTACACCGGATGGGCGAAATATTCCTCCAACCCGAGTATTTACACCAATAGCTGGCTGAATGACTGGGGCACCTGCCCGCAGAACACGACCTGCCCCTTTCAGCAGGAAATTATGATGCGGCAGGAAATGGTCGCCGTAAACGGCACGGTCCTGACCGAGACGCTCTCGCTGACGCAAATGCAGCCCGGCACGTTTTATGTCGATGAGGAAGCGGCGCTGATCTACGTGTGGCCGCCCACGGGAACGAGGATGAGCACGGCAACGGTAGAAGCTGCTTCCCTGCCTAGCCTGTTCCAGATTTCGCACGAATCCAATATCGTCGTCCGCGGACTGACCTTCCAGTATGCCAACAGCTGCCGCGCTTCGGCGGCGGTCAATGTCATCAGCAGTTCCACAAACATCCTTTTCGACAGCGACACTTTCCAGTGGAATAACGGCCAGGGCTTGAAGATCGCCTATCCGACCACCTATTTCACGGTTGAAAACAGCGTGGCCCTGCATAACGGCGACGCCGGGTTCCAGGAGTCGAAAACCCTGTACGGACTGTGGCAATCGGACACCGCTTCTTACAACAACTGGCGCGGCGCCCAGGCCGCCTTCTATGGCTGCAACACAGCCGGATTCCATGCTTCGCTGGCGCACCACGATACCATCGATGGCCTCACCGCCACCTTCAATCAAAGCTTCGGCGCCCACTGGGATACTGACAATGCAAACATCACCGCCAGCAGCGTCAATGGAACCGGCAATTTTCTAAGTGGGGCATTTATTGAGAAAGATGAAGGCCCGATTACGATTTCCGGCAGCTACTTCTGTAATCAGAATGGCGTGATGGGTGTGGGTGGCGTGACGATGCGCAACTCGGAAAACATCTCGCTCAGCAACAGCGTCGTCCTGAATAACCTCCCCGCCCAGGTCATGGTCATCGGACAGGCGGGCGGTATCGAGGTCACGAACTGGCAAACCGGCATCACTACCAACCTGGTCACACAAGACTTCACCAACACGTCTAACATCATCCAGGGAACTACCAGCAGCCAGCAGGTATTCCAGGACAGTCACCTGAACGGTTCGGATTGGACGTCATTTCAAAGCACGCTGAAATCGTCGCACAACACCTGGTGGAACGCTTTGAATTCCACAACGCCGTTCGAAGTACCGACGCCGAGCGCGAACACGAAAGACGATTTCTCCGCATGGCAAAGCGCCACACTCGCCGATTCCAATTCCAGTTTCGAGGCCCCCTCGGGCAATCCCGGAGCAGCCTGCAACCTGACCCCGGTCGGGACGGACTTCTGGTTCACGATGAATTGCGATTCTCTGACGGTCAGCCCCGGAGGCTCGGCGAGCTATACCTTGACGCTGACTCCCCTGAACTTCACTGGGACGGTCAATCTGACTCTCGATGGTATTTCGGAAGTGAATGGTCTCTCAGGGACATTGAGCCCAAGTTCGCTCACGACCAGCGGGACCTCGGTACTCACGGTGACTGCCGGAACCAACACAGCGCCGGGGACCTATTCGATCACGGTCATCGCCAACAGCGGCAGCCTGACTCGAACGGTCACCACGCAATTGACCGTCAATTGAGGGCAATCTCTCGGCGCGGGTGGGGCTCGCGAAGCTTGCGGCGGTGGCAAATCTGAAGGCAGTTGTGAGACGCAAAGATTCGTATCAGGGCATCGCTTCAGCGATGCCGTCTATAGCGGAGAAATACGATCGGCTTTAGCCGCTGGCCTTCACCTCGCGACACCCTGCCGCTAAAGCGGGGCGTGCACAGCATGCGCGGTGGCAGGCCCGAAGGCCTGCCCGGATACGAACCCTTGATGCGGATCGCGCAGCAGTGCCGATTCTCTCAACATCGCGCCCCGGCGAAGTCGGATAGAATCATCAACGTTCGCTCGTTCCCGAGTTCTATTCTTCCTTCAGCCCGGAGATTCGAATTGCTGCGTCAGTCGCCCACATCGCTGGCCTTTTGGCTCGTACTAGCCTGCGCTGCTGCTTCGCAAAATGCGGTCCCCGCAAAGCCTGCGATAGCGAGGCCCGGTTTACCGCCTGGCAAGCTCATCGCCGCACGCGATATGACCAGCGCTCGCGGCGGCCATACCGCAACGATTCTGCCTGACTTTAAAGTGCTGATTGTTGGTGGCAAGCGGGAAAATGGCACTGTGTTGGCCACGACAGAAATCTATGATCCCACCACGGAAACATTCTCACCGGCCGGCAAAATGCTGGTTCCGCGCGAGGGCCACATTGCCGCTTCGCTGGAGGACAGCAAAATAGTGATCGCCGGCGGCGCGACCCGCGGCGGAGTTCCACTCTCCAGTTCCGAGGATTACGATTTCGAGACCGGCGCATTCACCGCCCGGGGAAACATGCACGCGCGCCGCGTCCATGCGGCGGCCACGGTGCTGCGCGATGGCCGGGTACTGGTGACCGGAGGCGAAGACGGAAAACTTCCTCTCGCGTCCGCCGAGTTCTACGACGTACTCACCGGCAAATGGACTCTCGTCGGGAAAATGTCCGCGCCGCGAGCGAATCACACTGCAACGCTGCTCTCCGACGGTCGCGTTCTGATCGCGGGGGGAACGGGAAGCCACCATGCCGCGCTCGCCAGCGCGGAAATCTTTGACTCCAAGACCAACAAATTCACTCCCGCCGCGAGTCTACGCGAAGCCCGCTTCAGCCATACCGCTGCTCTTCTACAAAATGGCACGGTTCTGATCGCCGGAGGAGCCGGCGCGAATGGCGTTCCGCTGGCCACCGCGGAGATGTATTCGCCGGTAACGAATTCTTTCGCGACGACCGGAAAACTGGCCGAACCCCGCTTCAAGCTCCCCGAATCCACCGCCCTGGTGGATGGCCGTATCCTGATCGTGGGCGGAGGCGCGACCGCCGAAGTCTATGACCGGTATACGGGCACGTTCCGCACGGTGGATGGAGGCCTCGATACTGCCCGCTACTATCCGGCGATCCTGCGACTGATGGATGGCTCGACCCGCATTTTCGGCGGATACGACTCAAAAGGAGTCAGCACGGCGAAGACCTGGATCTACCGCCCCTGATCGAGAGCGCCTGCGCTTCTTGTCGACAGCTTTGGAACCGATCAGCCGGATCAGCGTCTTCCCCACAAAAGCAACGGGGCCCTGGAGTGTTCTCCAGGGCCCGTCGTTGCGATCACACCAATCCATTCAGTTTGCTGCAACCACTCCCGTGCCGCTGACCAGAACCGTCGACGCCGGGGCGGGATCAGGATCACCGATATTGAAGGTTGCACTCTGAGTCCCAGCCACAGTCGGGGTAAAGGCCAGCGTGAATGTGCAGGTCGAGTTGGGCGGGACGCTGCCGCCGCTGCCAGCCACGAAGTTGCAGGTGTTGCTCTGGATACTGAATACATTCGCGGTGCCGTTGCTGAAATACGCGCTGTTGATTTGCATCGGGGTCGATCCAGCGTTCTGGAAGGTGACGACCGAGGTGGTGGGAGGCTGGCCGATCGTTGCTTGCGGGAAGGTCAAACTGGTTGGTGTGACTTTCACCGCGGTTGCTTCTCCGCTGATCAGCAGGCCCTGCTTCATGAGACTGAGGTTACCGTAGTAGACCTGCGTGATGTGTGCCGAGCCACTCTCGTTCGGAGTGTAGTAGACCGTTGAGGTACAGCTAGCTCCCGGCAACAACGGCACGCTGTAGTTAAACGGCGGGCCTCCACCAGCGCAGGTACTGGTGAAGCTGAACTCGGTTGGATTCGCCCCTTCCAGATCGATCAGCGTGAAATAAATGTCTACGCCGCTCTCGTTGGTAAACGTATCGATCTTTCCAGCGCTCGTCGTGCCAATCAACTGCCACCCGGGGAAGGTCATCGTGCGCGGCACCAGATCAATTGGAATGTTGCCCTTTCCCGTCAACTGCACCGCGAACACGCTGCCGTTCGCTGCAGTGATTGTCATTTGAGCGTTAGCGACTTCCGACGCCGTAGGTGAGAAAGTGATGGTGAAGGTACAAGTCTTGCCAGCGAGCACCGTAGCTCCGCAGGTATCGTTTGTCAGCGTGAAATCGGATGCGTCGGTTCCGATGAAAGCAATGCTACCCTTGGTGTAGGTCAAGGTGCCGCTATTCTTCAACGTAAACGGCTTGGATACATACGAGTGCCCCGAAGTCTCCGTTCCGAAGCTCACGGCAGTGGGAGTAATTGAGATCGGGCTGTCGAGCAACACCGAGACCGTGTTGGTGTTGACGGCCACCACTGCGATGTCGAGCTTCCCGTCGTCATCGAAATCACCGACGGCGAGTCCCGAGGGGCCACTGCTGGTGGGATAAATCGACGGCGTCTTAGAAAAGGTGCCGGTGCCGGTGCCGAGCAGAACTGAAACCGTGTTGTCGTTGTAGTTGGCGGAGATCAGATCCAGCTTGCCATCCGCATTCACGTCCGCGGTGGCGATGGCCACTGCGTTGGCTCCAATCGTGTACTCCACGTGGGTCTGGAAGGTGCCGTTTCCATTGCCCAGCAGGACGGAAACCTTTGTGTTCGAAGTGCCTACGGCTAAATCCAGAACGTTCTTGGTGGTAAAGTTGCCCGCCACCACGCTGTTCGCCCCGACAGCGGTGGGATATGGAACCGCAGCTCCGAACTTGCCATTGCCCGTCCCCAGCAGAATCGATACGGTATTGTCGGTGTTGTTCGCGACCGCCAGGTCCAGTAGGCCGTCGCCATTGAAATCGCCAATCGCCACGCCGGAAGGACCGTTGCCGGTCGCATAATCCACGGGCGGCTGGAAGGAACCGTCTCCGTTGCCAATCAGAACCGACACGTTGTTGGCTTTGTAGTTGACCACGATAATGTCGAGTTTGCCGTCGCCATTCACATCCGCCGTGGCAAGCGCCACCGGTTGGGTGCTGGCGGCATACTCCTGGTGGGGCTGGAACGTGCCATCCCCGTTGCCCAGCAGCACTGTGATCTCGCTAGTGTAGGGGTCAGCGGTGGCTACATCCATTTTGCCGTCACCGTTGAAATCGCCGTGGATGATCGCGCTAGGATGCCCCGGAACCGCGTATTCCACGTGTGTCGCAAACGTTCCGTTTCCCACTCCCAACAGCACGGAAACGCTGTTGTCGCCGGTGGGGACGGCCAGATCGAGTATTCCGTCGCCGTTAAAGTCGGCCGTGGTCACGTCGTTCGGCGTCGTGTCGGTGGCATAATCCAGCTTGCCGTACCCGACCGTGTATCCGCCCTTGATGACCTGAAAATAGTCGGTGTTCGAAACGACGCCGCCGTTCGAAACCGTCACCAACCCGGTTTCTGCCGTCGCCTGATCGGCCGCAGACACCGACGCAGTCACCTCCGAACTCGAAACAAAAGTAGTGGTCAGAGCCGTGCCATTCCATTTCACGACTGAGTCCGAAGCAAAGCCGGTCCCGTATACGGTCAAAGTAAATGTTGCCGAACCGGGCACCCTGACTCCAGGCGACAGTGGCGCATTCAGAAACGGAACCGCGCTCTGAGCCAGCGCCGCCGAAGCGGATATTGTCAGTGCCAGTGCCAACGCCATCGCTATCATGACGACTCGGGTAAGGCCGATTCGGGTTGAATTATGGTCACGGCGATGCGGGAGGATTCCCTCACGAAGGGTCCTAAAAGCGGGCGATTGGCAGATATTCACAGGGTGTCTCCCTCTGTTTGAGTCGTTTTAACTTAACGGTTAAGTCGGAGCCCTCAAAGATTGCTCGGCGTGCGGGGGAGAAGACGGAAAGCGAACCGATGGATTTAGTGTGGTCGCCTTCAACTACGCTGTCAAGATGAAGGAACTTGCACATGGAGTCTTTCGTTTGCGGAACCTCGCCCCCAGCAATTTTTCGAACGTCATCTTCGGGGATCTTCGCGACCGACGATTATATCCGGTCAAAGAAACTCAGACCTTGGATTGTAGACAAGGATTGTGGCCGGGTGTATGCAATTTTATGCGCAACTTTCTGGCCCCCATCGGGTTATGATTTTAGCGACTCGGGCTAGCTAATTTGGAGCTAAATCGACCCTAAATATTAGCGAATTTGAAGGAAAAACGATGCCCCACAGACCCTCCCCCGGATCGAGCGGCAACCCGTTCCTGAAGTTTCTGCGCACTATGTTCCCGCTGCTCACGCTGGCCGCCCTGATCGCTTGCGGCAGTAGCGGCCCCTCGTCCAAGGCCATCATCGGGGGCGGTGGGGGAGGAGGTACGGGCGGCGGCGATGGGGCCAGGGGTGCTTCTTCTCTACTGTTTGCTTCGGACTTCAATTCGCTTCCCACTTCCCTGCCGTCTCCACTCTGGTGTCCCACGGATTCAGCGGGTAACATCGCCTCGATCACGACGTTGAGAATCTGGGACAGCCAGATGAAGTGGTCCGACATTGAGACCTCGGCCGGAACGTTTAATTGGACCAGGCTGGATAACGCCGTCAACAACCTGATTACCGACCCCAGCTGCACCATGGGCATGATTTACACCGTGGGCTCGATCCCGGAATGGGCTACCGCCTGCAACGGCCAGCCGGATCCCGGCCCCTGCCTGCCGGGGCCGACGACGTCCGGATTCGGTGGAGGCACGCAGTGCGCCAATGCGACCGACTATTCCTGTCTTCCGCCCACCGACGTAAACGGCGATGGAACCGGAGCGGACGCCCAGTTCCAGAACTACATCAGCACGCTGGCCACGCGCTACGGCAGCAGCATCAATTACTACGAAGTGTGGAATGAGGCGGACTCCCCGAATTTCTGGTGCCCTTCGGGCGGAGGGTCGCCAGCGGCTTGTGGGACTGGCAATGCCAGCGTCGCGATCATGGTGCGTATGGCGTGGGACCTCTACAATATCGTCCATTGCGCCAGTTCCACCGTAAAAGTGCTGAGCCCGTCGTTTCACGGAGACACGGCCGCGAGTTGGATGCACACGTATGTGACGACCCAAATCAGTGCCCCTGCTGGCTCAATCGGAGGCTGTTCCTGGCCGGCGGCGATCGTGACTGGCGTTCAGACCTTCGACATTACAAATTTCCACGGCCGAGGATCGCCGAATTCCAACCCTACTGAATTCTTGCCCGCCTATCAGGCCGTGGCTCAGGAAATGCAAGCCGATGGCCTGCCCACGGACCTGTTCGACGATGAGAACGGCTACATTGGAATTGCTCAGGCGGCAAATCCCAACATTCAAGCAGCCTACGTAGCGATCAGTTACATTCTGCGGGCATCGGTTGGACCGCCCTCGATCGAACTCTCCAGTTGGTACGCCTGGGACGCTCCGCAGGAGACCGGATTACAGGGAACCATCGTGGGGACGGCTTACGATGTTGTCGCAGGATGGCTGAGCGGGTCGAGCTTGAGCAATTGCACGGTTGTAGGCTCGCTCTACTCCTGTTTGGGTACGACCAAGGGCGGTACACCGTTCGACATCGTGTGGGATATGAGCCAGAACTGCAATAGCGGATGCACGACCGTGAACCAGGCTGTGTCCACGTTTTCGACCTGGACCGACCTTACCGGCGCCCAACATCAGGTTTCCGGAGGCTCGGCTCCAGTCGGCTATCAGCCGATTATTTTGGAGTGATCCGGTTTGGCGGGCGCATTTGCAAACGGCAGAGGACAGTTGCACCGATCGGCTGAGAGACTTAACGACTGCCGTCGGAGGGTCGCATCAAACCGTTGGCTTCGGTCAAAGTGTAAATATCAGAGTTAGGATTCAGCGGATTCAAATTCGTTTGGCCGCCAAAAGTAATCATCTCATTCGAGCTTGAAACATACTCCGAGGTGTGGAAGCGCCGCAGTTGCCCCGAGACGCCCTGGCTCCAGGTTGCAGGACCATCGTGGCCGTTGGCTCCCGACAGAATCCACACGTCGCTGAGAATCTTGCTTCCGTTGTACCCGGCATAAACCGTCATCAGATTATTTACCGAATCGTAAGTGGCTGTATGGCCGGACCGCGCCGAGGGCCCTTGATTGGAAGGAGTCAGCTCCGTCCATGCGGGAGTTCCGCCCGTGCCGTTCGCGTTTGACAGCAGCCAGATGTCTCCGAACTCAACGCCGCCGGCATCGCCCCCATAAACAATCAACGTATTTGTGGTGGAGTCATAAACCGCGCTGCTGCTTTCACGCTCGCTCGGGCCTGTCCCAGTAGGCGACAGCTGCTTCCAACTGGGCAGTGCGCTTACGTCGTTGGCATTCTGGAGAATCCACACGTCGTCGTAGACGCTGTTCCCACAATTGAAACCACCAAAAATCATCAGTGTGTTGGTGACGGAATCGTAGGCAGACGCATGCAACTCCCGAATCCCCGGCACCGTCCCTGACGGCTTCAAGGTAACCCAGGTCGGCGTTCCGCCTTGCGTGTTCGCATTTTCCAGCACGTGATAGTCGTTCACACAGGGCCCCGGGTAGCCCGTAGCCCCGGCAAAAACCATCATGCGGTTGCTTCCGCTGTCATATAAACCGGTGTGGCCAAATCGTGGCGATGGAACCGGCCCATTCGCATGAATAATGTTCCATTTCAGATTCGAAGAACCGATGACATCCACGGCCTGCCAGTAGTCATTGAAGTCTAGATTCGTTTTCGAGTGCTGGCCCCCGAATACAAATAAATCGTTGGTTACGCTGTCATAGTAAGCGGACTGCGAATACCTCACGGCGGGGCCGCCCAAAATCCATTTCGTTGCTTTGGCGCTGAGACCATTTGCTGCAAGCAGCGTAAAGGCGTGCGAATTCGTCGAAAGCTTGTTGGCCGTGCTGCTGCCCGCAAAAACGTACATATCGTTTGCCGTCGGATCGTAGACGGCGCTGTGATACGCCAGACTTGGCGCAGTGCCCGTGGTGCTGATCTCGTTCCAAACGGGACTGCCAATTCCATTCGCCGCAGTCAATACCCAGCTGTCAGTCAGGGTCACATTGCCGCTGACTCCGCCAAAAATCGTCATGCGATCTTCAGCGCTTTCGTAGACGGCGGTTTGACCGGTGCGGGCACCGGGAGCGGTGCCTTTCGGAGACAACCCTGCCCAGACCGGTGTCCCGCCGGTACCGTTGGCATTCGATAGCACCCACACGTCGCCGAGCTCGGTGCTTCCGGCATTCCCTGCGTAAATGGTCAGGATGTTGTTGACGGAATCATAGACGGCGCTGGCGCTCTCCCGCGCCGCGGGCGGCGTGCCGGAGGTCGTGAGTTGGCGCCACGCGGGCGTTCCGTCTTCTCCGTTCGCGCTGGTCAGCACCCATACATCATTGAAATATCCGGTCGAGCAATTGTTGCCGCCAAACACGATCATCGAGTCTGTGGTCGGATCATAAGCCGCGGCGGAATACACACGCGGAGCCGGCGCTGTTCCCGTGGGCGCCTCCGCAGTCCAGGAAGCTGTTCCGTTTCCATTCGCTCCTTCAAGGATCCAAACATCGTTAGCGCAGGGTGAAGACAATCCTTCGGCACCGCCGAAAATTGTCATGCGATTGCTGGCCGGGTCGTAGGTCGCCACGTGACCATATCTGCCTTTCGGGGCCGTACCCGTCGGCAGCAACTGGGTGAACCGATCATCCTGATTTTGCGAAGTAACTCCCAGCCAGACATCGCTGAGATCGGTGTCGGTGGACGTTTCCTGCCCGCCGAAAATGATCATTTGCTTGGTGGTCGGATCAAAAACGGCGGTGTGCGAATGCCGTGATTGCGGGCCGTGCAGCGTCCATACTTGAGCGCTCAGAAAGCTGCCGGAGGTAGGGAGGACGCAGACGAAGACGAGGAGGAGGTGCGTGAGTGGTTTCATGGTTGTCCGTTCGCATCGGTCAATGAGAAAAGGTGATCATCGGGCAGCGAGGGTAAAGTAAACACGCCGCCGAAAATATTCATTTGATTGTTGGCCGGATCGTACACCGCACTGGCGAAGCGCCGCGCTGGCGCCGTCGTCAGCGGAATAATTTCAGTCCACCGGGGAATTGTTTTCTCCCCGTTCGGATCGGAAAGCACCCAGGTGTCGCTTAACAGATTCGTGCCGTCATACCCGCCGTAAATCGTCATCAGGTCATTTTCAACGTCGTAGGTGGCAGTGTGCCCCGAACGGGCGGATGGACCCGTGTTCGAGGGAATCGCCTGCCTCCACTGCGGCGTACCGCCGGTGCCGTTGGCGTGGGTGAGAATCCAAACATCGCCGAAAGGTGCGCTGCCCGCATCGCCGCCATAGATGGTTAAAGTGTTGGTGCTCGAGTTATAAATCGCCGAACTGCTCTGTCGGGCGGCGGGTGGAGTGCCCTTGGGAGAAAGCTTGGCCCACGCGGGCGTGGAGGTCACCGCATTCGCTCCGCTCAGAACCCACACGTCGTTGTAATACGAGGACGCGCAGTTATAACCGCCGAAAACAATCAACGTGTTCGTGCTCGGATCATAGGCTGAACTGTGACGCGCGCGAATCCCGGGGGCTGTACCCGTCGGAATCACAGATAACCACTCCGGTCTGCCACCCGTATTGTTAGCGGTGGTCATAACCCAGTAATCGTTCATGCAAGGCGAAGGAAAACCGGTCGACCCGCCAAACATCATCAGGCGATTACTCGCGCTGTCATACTGCGCAGCTTGTCCCCAGCGCGCTTTAGGATGCGTTCCTCCGACATTAATCGGGACCCAATTGATGTTGAACGAATTGTCGACCCCAGTGTTCTGCCAGTAGTCATCAATATTCGTGTTGGTCTGCGCATGCTGGCCGTCCATCACAAATACGCTGTTGCTCACGGAATCGTAAAACATCGATTGCGAATAGCGAGCGGTCGGCCCGCCCCGCGTCCACGAACTCGAACCCAGACCATTTGCGCTGCTCAGTGTGAAGGCGTGGTCGTCTCCCGCCAGCTTGGCCTGACTGCTCGAGCCGGCAAACACGTACATATCGTTTACCGTGGAGTCATAAACCGCGCTGTGGAAACCGACTGCGGGCGCCGTCCCCTTGGTCGCAATCTCTGACCATGCGGGCGTGCCTCCAATTCCATCGGCAAAAGTCAGAACGTCGCTATCCGAGAGCGCATTGGACAAATGGAATCCGCCAAACACGGTCATGCGATTGTGCACGCTGTCGTATACCGCCGTGTGACCGGAGCGTGTGGTGGGCGCCGTGCCCGTGGGCGACAATTGCGTCCACACCGGCGTTCCACCCGTGCCGTTGGCATGCGAAAGGACCCAGACATCTCCGAAGTTCGCGCCACCCGCATCGCCGCCGTACACCGTCATAGTGTTGTTCGTGGAATCGTAAATCGCGCTGGCGCTCTCCCGCGCCGCCGGTGGAGTGCCAGAGGGCGTGAGCTGCGTCCAGGCCGGGCTGCCCGCTTCTCCGTTGGCATCGCTGAGAACCCACACGTCATTAAAATATCCGGTGGAACAGTTATTGCCGCCAAACACGATCAGCGAATTCGTGTTCGGGTCATACACGCCCGTGTGATGCAATCTCGCGGCCGGCGGGCTGCCTGATGGAGAAGATTGAAACCACGCACTCGACCCGCTATGGCCGTTGGCCCCATCGAGGACCCAGACGTCATTCGCGCAAGGTCCGGGGAACCCAGTGCCGCCGCCGAAAATTGTCATCCGATTGCTGTTCGGATCGTAAGTGGCCACGTGCCCGAATCTGCCCGACGGGCTCGATCCGGTGGGCACAAGACTGGTAGATGAAATGAACTTCGAAGTGCCAGTATCGATCAGCCACGAGTCGTTGAGATCCATCTCGGTAGCGGGATCCTGCCCGCCGAAGACGATCATCTTCTTCGTTGTTGGATCGAACACCGCCGTGTGCGAGAAGCGTGCCAGCGGACCGTATTGCGTCCAGGCCTGCGCCCTGGCAATCGGGTCACCAGCGAGGAAAAGAAGAAGAATGGAAAGCGCCGGCAAACGTACTGACGCAAGACGCACGAATGCCAGGCTTTTCCACATCTTCATGACAGGACGGCTCCGAACCAAGAAGAAGGTCGTCAGCCGAGAGCAACTCGCAAGTGCAAGCTCGCTGCACCGCCGCGCTGGCTCTCAACATGGCGAACCGGGGGCGTCCTCAGTCTGTCCGAGGCTTTGCACACTGTCAAGATGAAGGAATTTGCATCTTGACGCTAACCAGCCATCGTCCTATGCTGCCTAGGCACGTGTGTAGAGCTGCCGTTTCCCCCACAGGGCCCTACCCTTCAACGTCCCGGACCCAGCCCGCGCTGCGCCCGATTCGGAGTCCTCACTTGAGCCAGTCTGATTCTTTTTCTCTTTCTCTTTCGCCCTCCCGTTCTCTTGCCTGCGCGACGCTGTTTCTCTTTTCTCTCAGCATGTTCCTGGTTTCTCCCGCTTCTGCGCAAAAGTGGAACCGCTACGGCCCCGGCACCCGCACTCAGGCAACGTCCATTTACGACCCGTCGACCGACCAGATGATCACGTTCGCAGGGCAACATGCGCCCAACCTCATCGACTTCCACGACGTTTGGACCGTGAAGAACGTGATTGCCTCTTCGACGTCGACCTCCGAGAACCTGAACTGGGTTGCGATTTATCCCACCGGCGGTCCGCCCAGTGATCGCTTCGGCCACACCGCCGTCTACAATCCCACCTCCAACCGCATGATTGTTTTCGGCGGAGGCACGGGATTTCCCGGCCCCTGTGTCAACGACCTCTGGATCCTCCAGAACCCGAACTCCGTGGGCGCACCCTCCTGGTCGCAGCTCACTCCCACCGGAACCCCGCCGCCCGTTAGAGAGGGTCATGTCGCGATCTATAACGCGCAGGCGAATACGATGGTCATGTTTGGCGGGACGGACTGCAACGGGAACTACTACAACGACCTCTGGATTCTGAGCAACGCCGACGGATCAACCGGCACGCCCAAATGGACTCAATCGAAGCCCACCGGAACTCTGCCGGCGCCTCGCTCGCAAAGCGCCGCGACCTATGACCCGGTCAATCGCATCGTGACGATTTTCGGAGGCGTTGCCGGCTCGACTGCCTACAATGACGTCTGGACGCTCAATAGCTCTACCAAGACTCCAACCTGGAAAGAGATTGTCCCCACCGGAACCGCACCGACAGCGCGTCGCGGTCACACCGCCATTTACGACTCGACCAATAACCGCATGGTCATCCACGGCGGCATGAACAGCGCAAACGTGGTGCAGAACGACACCTGGATTCTTACCGACGCGAACGGGATCGGAACCCCAGGCTGGACGCAATTGGAACCCACCGACGCCGCGCCTTACCGCGGAAGTCATACCGCCATTTACGATCCGGTTTCCGATGAGATGGTGATCTTTGGCGGCGCCAGCCAATTGCCTCAGACTTTTACCGACGATCACGTTTTTGTGTTGACCGAAGCGAATGGATTGAAATCGGGATCGACCTGGTCGCAGGATGGTCCCGCTCCGCGCTTCCATCTCGCTGGAGTTTACGATGCGGTCACGGATCAGCTGATAACCTTCGGCGGGGAAGAATCCGCGACCGTCGGCCCCTTCAATGATGTTTGGTCCGAGGTTTCAATTGCAGCCGACGAGCAGTTCAACCAGCCCTCCGACAATTGGGTGCAGGTCTTTCCTTCGGGAACACCTCCGGCCGCGCGCTTTGGACATACCGGGGTCTACGACTCGTCCTCGAATCGGATGATAATTTTTGCCGGCGCCACCAATGCGACCAGTTGCCGGAACGATGTATGGATTCTCGATGACGCCAATTCCGCCGATGGCACGCCCGATTGGATCAGTCTACCCGCTTCGGGAACGCCCCCTCGCGCGCGCATGAATCACGTCGCGGTTTACGATCCGACGGAAAATAGCATGATCATTTTCGGCGGGACCAACTGCGCTTCCGGCTATCTTTCCGATGTGTGGGTCCTGAGCAATGCTAACGGGGAAGGTGGCACGCCCGCCTGGAAGCAACTGTCTCCTTCCGGCACGGGCCCCAGCGTCCGCGAAAATAGCAGCGCGATTTATGATTCAGTGAATAATGTTCTAACCATCTACGCTGGCGATACCGGCGGACAGGGTCTCACCGATGTCTGGACTCTCTCCAATGCCAACGGGCAGGGCGGAACGCCCGTCTGGACGCTGCTCAGTCCATCCGGAACCCCTCCAGCGGGAAGGACCGGGCAGGTTTCTGCGTATGACTCAGTTCACAACCGAATGATTATGTTCGGCGGCATCAATGCCATCGGCGGCAAATATTTTCTGGATGACACCTGGATCCTCACCAACCCCAACGGCCTCGGAGGCGCTTCTGCCTGGAGCCCTTTGGTAGTGAGCGGCACCGCGCCCCAGCTCTGGTTTGATGTGGGTTTCTACAGTCCGGTCTACAATAGTTTGATCGTTTTCGGCGGGGAGAGCCAGATCATCCCGTCTCCGCCGGCCGATCACATTTTCGTGCTCTCGGTAGCCAACGGAATCAAATAGACTCCGAACCAACAATAACGCCGGCATTCCTCATGGGGATTGTCGGCGCCTCATTCCATCTGTTGTATTCCATCTGATGTATGATTCTGAGGTCGCGCGGAGGCCGAACGGAAACCGGCTCACCTTGCGAGCGTGCTGATTTGCCTGGCTGATCTTCCTAATTGATTTTCCTGGGATTGTTTGCCGGGATTACTTTCCCGTTGAATGGCTAACCGTTCACCCGAGATCAACGCACGATCTGACCAGCCTTTTCGCTACAAGCCCGCGCAACTTTCCCGCGCGTTTCTCGCAGCTGTCGCCATCTGCTATGCCCTGCTGGCGGGGTTGCACACCGTGCAGGATTTCGATTTAGGCTGGCAACTGGCCACGGGCCGCTGGGTTGTGCAGCATCACCACGTATTCTCTGCTGATGTCTTTTCCTATACGGCAAGCGGGCAGCCCTGGATTTATCCCGTACTGTCGGGAATCATCTTCTACCTGGCCTATCTCGCTGGCGGATACGCTCTGCTTTCGTGGATGGGCGCTCTGGCTTGCGCGGGAACCGTCACGCTGCTCGCTCGCCGCCAGCGCCTGATCGGCTGCATCCTCGCCGTTGTCGCCGTGCCTCTCATTGCGAACCGCACGCAGCCCCGCGCCGAAATGTTCACCCCGATTTTGTTTGCCGCATTCCTGACGCTGTTATGGCAACACTATCGCGGGGGACAAGCCCGGTTGTGGCTGCTTCCGATTCTCATGGTCGGCTGGGTCAACCTGCACCTGGGATTCGTTGCTGGCCTGGCGATCTGCGCTGGTTATGTTCTGCTGGAAATTCTGGACTTACCCTTTCTGTTAAACGCGATGCCGCGCTCGGTCGCCTGCGACAAGCGTGCCCGTGGATGGCCACGACAGTCATTGCCACTCTGATCAATCCCTGGAGTGCGTCAATTTACCTGACCCTGGTCAGGCAAGCGCGCGCCCAAAGCCTCCACAGCGCATGGATTGTCGAATGGGGAGATATTCGCCCGTCGTGGGCCAGCCTGCACCAGGCGCTCGACTGGCGCGATCCCCAGAGTTCTTTCTGGTGGCTGATGTTTGCCGTTGTCGTGAGCGTATGTCTCGCGCTTTGGCGCAAGCGCTGGGGAGCGGCTGTCTCACTCATCGCTGCAGCGTATTTCACCCTGCAACACGTGCGTCTGCAAGCGTTGTTTGCCTGCGTCGTAGTGGTGATCGGCGGAACGTTGCTTGATGACGTGAGAAATGATGAACCGGCGCATCAACGAAGTCCGTCATTCACCAGCGTGGCCGTTTGCTCTCAGGCGCACGCAACTGGCAACTGCAGGCACACTGCTCGTAACGATTGCCGTCACAGGAATGGCCGTCGTCCGCTCCTGCGATCTAGTTTCCAATCGCTACTACATGCGGTCCACTCAGCTGTCGTTATTCGGAACCGGACTTTCGTGGTGGTATCCGGAACGCGCGGTCGAATTTCTGCAACGCGAACGTCTGCCGGGCAATGTTTTCAACGGCTACAGCCTGGGAGGCTTTCTGACCTGGCGCTTGTTCCCTGAATACCGCGACTACATCGACAGTCGCGCGCTGCCGTTCGGGCCGCAACTCTTCTTTCGCGCTTACGATCTAAGCGTGGAGCCGCCCGACTCATCGGCCTGGCAGCGGGAAGCCGAGGCTCGCGGCATCAACACGATCATTGTTCCGCTGGCGCGTTATCAGGGGATGACTTTATTCCCGCAGCTCCAGGCCTTTTGCCGCAGTCAATCTTGGCGGCCGGTATATCTGGATGAAGTCTCGGCCATTTTCGTGCGGCGCACTCCCGATACGACCGCGCTGATCGACCGATTACAGCTCAACTGCGAAACGAAATCATTCGGCCTGCCCGCAGACCTGAGCGCGCTGCAATCCTCGTCATTGCCCTTATCCTCGTTCTACCGGGCCAAGGCGGAACTGTTCAACTTCTTGGCCAACGCGGGCGGAGTTTTATACAGCCTTGAGCGCTACCCGGAAGCGCTCGCCTACCTCGACCGGGCGCAATCTCTTTTTGGCGACAATGCCAATGTCCATCTTCTGCGCGCACTGGTATTTCAGCAGAGCAGTCGCGCTGCCGAGGCCGAAACCGAATTTCGCACGAGCCTGCGTCTTGAACCGAGCGACGAAAGCTGGTTCGATTTCGGGCTTTTCTATATGACTCAACAGCGTTATGCGGAAGCCGCTGAGGTTTTCCGGCAGTCCGCGGGGTCGTCTTCGCGTCCACATGAAATGTGGATGATGCTCGGCCAAGCCGACTTGCAAATGCGCCAACCCGAACCCGCGCTACAAGCCTTCGACAAAGCCGTGGACTCGAGTCCATTTGGCGCGGAAGGAGAATCCCTTGGCACCAGCTTCAATTCGCTGATTGCAACCGGGCGTGCCAAAGCATGGTACCAACTGGGAGACGTAGCGCAGGCCACAACCTTCCAGGAAGAAGCCGTAAAGCTGGCGCCCGCCGACGCCAAGCTCTGGCTGGGCCTCGCAGATTTATACGAAGCGCAAGGCCGAACCACATTGGCCGCACAGGCCCGGCTTCGCGCCCAGGCCGCCGGTTCGAAGCAGTGACCGACTGAACGCATACTCGCGCCGGCACAAAACTCGAGCCTGCACAAAATCAAGACCCACCAAAAAAAGACGCCGCAATCAGCTGTGATTGCGGCGTCCTAAGTTTTGCTTACTCTCTCGGAGTTCGTCTACTAGCTACGCTTCCCGACTACAACGACCGCAGGAAGTTCACCAGATCCTGCTGGTTCTTCGGGCTCAGGCTGTTGAAGTTCGTAATGACCTGATTGGCTTCCGACGCTGGGTAGGAACCATTCCCCAGGCTGTAGTGATCTTCAATCGCAGTCACAATGTTGTTGGTGCGGCCGTCATGCAGGAACCATAACCGCTGTCCAATGCCCCACAACGGCGCGGTTCGGAACTCGTCCGGACCAGCCCCCCCTTGCGGCAGGCCATCGGCCAGGCCGGGGCCCATGTGGTGCACCAGAATATCGGAATACAGATTGAGCGTAATGTCTCCCAGCGCCGGCCGA
This sequence comes from uncultured Acidobacteriota bacterium, assembly GCA_963758005.1. Lineage (GTDB taxonomy): Bacteria > Acidobacteriota > Terriglobia > Terriglobales > Acidobacteriaceae > Sulfotelmatobacter. The sequence goes on along the minus strand of CAVWTR010000007.1, from coordinate 80,254 downwards.
GACGTCGCCGGAGTTTTGAATGAGGTAGTGTGGCAGTAGACGCAGCCGACATTGTTGAACTGCACCTGCCCATTCCTGGTAGAAGCAGTCGACGGAGCCGGCGTTGGCGCAGTCAGCCATTGAATAAAATATTCGGTACGCTCGGAGTCTCCGGGGAACATTTCCGTCAAAATGCCCGGCGTGAAGTTCGAAACCGTTTCTGGCACCGGGTTCAGAACGCAGCCCGGAGTCTGATCGATTTCGTTGGGGAACGTCTCATTGGTGACGCCCATCTCCACGTTCATCTGGTTGGCCGCCATCAACAGTGTCGACCGAACCTGAGCCTTCCAGCCGAAGCGCATGATGCTGCCATCATTGCCGCTGTAATTCGGATGCCCCGTAATTCCCAGCGATTTCTTCTGGGTCGGGTTCGCATTCATGTTGTTGATGATGTCGATATTGCGAACCACCTCCATCAGGCCATCCCCATAAGTCGGCGGCACCTGCCGCAGCACCAGATTGCCTTGCGACGCCGCGGTCACAAAATCAGGTTGCGAAATGTTGCAGCTAGCCGCATCGGTGCGGCCGGTGATGGTGAAGAGTTGGTGCACGGTGCCATCGGGAATGGTCGTTCCCGGCTGATTGATAAAGCGAGCCTCGAGGATCGGTCCCGTCGACGTAATGAACGACGGCATCGTGTTGGCCGCGCCGTTGAAGTCGTAAATCGAGAACAGAGGATTGTTTGGCGGGCTGGATCCTCCCACCGCCGGATACGCGTGGCAGCTGGCGCAGGAATTTTCGTTGAATCGCGGGCCCAGTCCGCCATCCGTCGGAGAAGTGACGATGACGTCGTGGGTGCGGTTGAATTCCGTCGTGATGCTGGGCTCAATCTGCTGCTCATTGGCGCTCAGCGTCGACAGAAAACCGCCGGCAGCGGCAGGCAACGGTCGCGGACCGGGATCGGTCGCGGTTACCGATTGGCCCTTGGTCAGGGAAGATCCAACGGCGGGCCGGATGGCCGTCGTGCTCTTCGGAAAGTAGGCCGTCGCCGCTGTGCAGATCGCCAGCAACAAGGCTACCGGAAGTGCCACGCGGATCAACTTCGCCTTATTCGAGCGAGGCTGGTTCGGGTCAGTCTGGTTTGGATCAGTCTGCTTCGGATCAGTCTGGTTCGATTGAGCCTGCATTGGATTCTTCTCTTTCCACTGTGACATAAAGTTTCCCTTCGCCCTGATCGGTTTCCGAAAGCTCACAGCGAACGCAGGAAGTTGACCAGATCCTGCTGATTCTTCGGGGTCAAGGCGTTGAAATTGTTGATAACCTGATTCGCTTCCGAATTCGGATACGTGCCATTGCCCAGACTTAAGTGGTCTTCAATCGCGTTGACGATGTTGGTTTCTCGGCCGTCATGCATGAAGAAAATTCTCTGGCCGATGCCCCAGAGCGGCGCGGTGCGGAATTGATCGCCCGTGGCGTTGCCCTGCGTAACGTTATCAGCGTCGCCCGGTCCCATATCGTGAACCAGCAGGTCCGAATACAGGTTTGCCGTCACGTTGCTCAATGCCGCGATAGAAGCTGGCGGCGTAGTAAACGAGTTGGTGTGGCACAGATTGCAGCCGACCGCGTTGAACTGCAACAGTCCGTTGCTCGTGGAAGCGTTCGGCGGCACCGGCGTAGGCGGCGCAAGGAAGCGCATGAACAGCGAGAAACGCTCCAGGTCGCCGGGGAAGTTCACCGGTATCTTCGGAGCTTCACCGGTGTCGTTGCGATCGTCGGGAACACCCTTGGTCTTGTTGGTCCCGGGAGGAACCGGGAACGGCGGCAGGCAGCTCGGAATCGACTCATCGTTCTCGCTGGGAAACGCTTCGTCGCTCACGCCTTCTTCAACCGTGTAAGCCTCACCGGAGAAGTACAGCAGCGATTTGTTCTGTGCTTTCCAGCCGAAGCGCGTGATCGTGCCGTCATCGTCGCTGTAGTTGGGATGTCCTGAGATTCCAAGCGACTGCTTCAGTGTCGTGTTGGAATTCATGTTGGCGAGGATGGCGCTTTCCTGAATCAGTTCGATCAGCCCCGTGCCATACGTGGGAGTGACTTGGCGGAAGATAATATCGTTGGCTGCCTGTTGCGCTGCGAAGTCGGGCTGGACCACGGTCGTGCAACCGGGCGCGTCGACGCGATTGGAAATCGTAAACATCTGGTGCACGCCGCCGTCGGGCGTCGTGGTGCCCAACACGTAGGGGAAGCGCGCCACGATCACCGGTCCCGTGGAGGTGATGAAATACGGCATGCTGTTGGTTGCGCCCTCTAGCTGGTAGATGCCAAACAGCGGGTTATTCGGAGGACTCGATCCTCCTACCGCAGGATAGGCGTGGCAGCTGTTACAGGAATTCGAATTGAATCGTGGTCCCAGTCCGACTGTTTTCACCAGCGGCCCGCCTGCTACAAAGTTGACCTCGGTGAAGATCTGGGTCAGCCGCTGGGTGATGGCGAGCTGATTCGGTGTCAGAGCCGAATAGAAATTGCCCGCATCGGCGGGAAGCGGCCGCGGCCCAGGATCCGTCGCCAGCGACTGGCCGTGAACCACTGCCGGCCGCGACATCAGCACTGCCGCCGACGCAACCAGCAGGATCGCCAGCGCAAAAAAGTACGGAGCGAAGCGACGGGATCGAACTCCCGGCTGAGCCTTGCTCAGGACTTGGCTCGAAACCTGGCTCGGGACTTGGCCCGAAACTGTGCTGGCATCTCGGCTACTATCTTCACTAGGATTTGAGCTAGGAGAATTATCGAATCTGGGCATGGATTTTCATCCTGTTCTCAGGGCTTACGGTTCCGTTTAGGCTGCTTGCTGCCGCAATATTGCGAGGAAGATTTTGGGGGGGCAGAACTTCCCGCCGGGTTCTGGCATGTTCTACTCACGGTACCCTAGTACAGAGCCAGAACCGAGTCAATGAGAGAATCGTCTCCGTGAAGAATCTTGCACACTGCCACATGCCAGCGCCACCGATTAACTACTTAGCCAACTCGAACGCGACCCGTAACCTTTTGAATACTGGCCCTAAAGTGCCATTTACCGGGTTAAACTGTCCTAATACCTTGTCACAAGAATACTTCGCCTCGGTAACGGGACGAATGCCCAGGAGTTAGAGACTCCCGGCTGGTAACTTTGGTTTTGCGTCCGTCCCCCCTCAGCATTCGATCAAACCGTAGTTTTAGCGACAGAAGAATCTTTGGAGACGAAGGACTCCCGAACGACTTTTTCTTTTTCTTCCTAATGCGCAGATTGCTCCTTCAGTTTCATCACTGCTAGTTTGATCGACAAGGCTCAATCCTTATGGCCCAATTGACCAGCTTTCCTCAGCAAGACCGCATCCGCGTCCTCGCCGCCGACAGTACGTCCATGAATACTCAGTTGCTGGTGGAGACCCTGGGCCGCGACAGCCAATTCAATGTGGCCAGTCCCGCGTCCAAAGAGGGCGAGATCCTGGCCGTACTCAAACGCGAGCGGTCGGACATCGCCTTGATCAGCGCGCGCCAGGGCACCGATAGCCGCGGAGGATTCGTCTTGAGCCGCGAGATCAGTTCCACTTCTCCGGACACACGCGTCATCATGCTCTTAGACTCGTCCGAGCGAACCCCGGTCGTGGAAGCATTCCGCGCCGGCGCCCGCGGGGTTTTCTGCCGCACCGAGTCGCTTAAGTCACTTGCGAAATCGATTCGTTGCGTTCACGAAGGCCAGATCTGGGCCAACAGCAACGAACTGCAGTTCCTTTTGGAAGCCATGGCCGAGCCGGTTCCCATGAAATTCCTCAGCGCGAATGGCGATTCCCTGCTGTCCGCAAGAGAAGTGGATGTGGTGCGGTGCGTGGCCGAGGGGCTCAGCAACCGCGAAATCGCACAGCGATTGACCCTCCGCGAGCACACGGTCAAGAACTATCTGTTTCGCATCTTCGATAAACTGGGAGTCTCCAGCCGGGTTGAAGTCGTACTTTATGCGCTTGGGCAACCACTCTGCCGCGGCTAGCGACGACACTGTAGTCTCCTCCAAGAAGGAGACTCCTTCGGCGCCGCCCATTCCCCACGCCGAATCACCCGTTCGCCTAATGCGCCGCTAGGAGATTTCAACAGACCCGCTTCACTGGACTGCGTTACTCGACTAGCTTGCTAGGTTACCTCCGACCTGAAATCTCGCATTCCACTTTCGGCGATTAGCCGCTCTCTGCATGTACTTCTGGCCGCACGAGGTAGTGGCCCTTGGGTATCTGTGCGCACCATCCCCTCGTCTCTACTGTTCCCTTAGGGACGTTCTCGTTCTCGATTTCGGCGTCCCCTTGAAGCCCCCGATTCGAGGATACTTAGATGACGCCTGCAGCCCTTCCTCTGGCCAGGACTCGCCAGCCGCTGAACGTTCCTCGATTCTGCAATTCACGATTCTGCAATCCTCGCTCGGCGCCTCTATGCAGAGCCCTCGAATTCCTTGGCATAGCGACGCTCCTGGTAAGCCTCATTTGTTTGACCGCGTGTTCGGGAGTGAGCTCCGGCGCTTCGCAAACTTCGAGCCCACAGATTTCCGGAACCCTGGCTGCAGCCAGCGTGGGAGTGCCTTATACGGGGACGCTCTCTGCGACCGGCGGCAAACCGCCTTACGCCTTCACCGTCCCGAGTGGAACCCTCCCGACCGGCCTCACTCTCAGCCAGACCGCCGGGACCATTACCGGAACTCCCACGCAAACGGGAACCTTCACCTTTACCGCCCAAGTGACAGATTCGACCGGGTCGAGTAGCTCGCAAGAGTTTCAGCTCACGGTAACGACGCCGGCCGCCGGCGCTATTGTGGTGACGGTCAGCCCTGCCAGTGCCACCATTACTTCGCCGGGAACGATGCAGTTCTCCGCGCTCTTAACCAACACGAACAACGGCGCGGTCACCTGGTCGGCGTCACCGGGAAGCATTTCCAGCAGCGGTCTCTATCAGGCGCCCGCGGTTACGACGAATACCACCGCCACGATCTCTGCTACGAGCGCCGTAGATCCCACTCAATCGGGAACGGCCTCCTTGACGATCATGCCGGGTCAGACTGGTTCCGTCGCCATCACGACCACCTCGTTGTCCGCTGTCACGGCCGGAACTGCGTACTCAGCCACGCTGCTAGCCACTGGAGGCTCCACTCCCTACACCTGGACTCTCGCTTCCGGAACGCTGCCCACGGGCCTTACCCTGCAGAGCAGCGGCCTGCTCTCCGGCACGACAGTCCAGACAGGACAATTTAATCTCACGATCGGCGTGGCCGATTCCTCGTCTCCTCCGCAGACTGCGAACCAGTCTTTAGTCCTGGCGGTCAGCAGCGCAGCCCAGAGCGAAAATACCGCCCCAGCCACTCTGTTCGGATTCAGCTCGACGAATACGGCGGCGAACGACTATCCAACCGTCAATTACACCATGCAGCGCTTCTGGGATTCGCCACCTCTGCAATGGCCGTCAATCAACACAGCCGCCGGCGTATTTAACTTTTCGAACCTGGACGCAACTCTGGCGCAGGGCTTCTCCAGCGGCGTCACGCTGGGCCTATACACTCTGGCTCGCACTCCGCCATGGGCCACTTCCAATCCCAACGATACGACCTGCAACTATGTGACGGGCACCGGCGGCGGCAACGGCGAGTGCGACGCTCCCTCTGACTTGAACACCGACGGCAGCGGCACCAACGCCACCTGGAAGGCATGGATCACGGCCATCGCCACCCACGTCGATGATCCGACGTACCTGCAAACTCACGCTCACATCCAATACTGGGAAATCTGGAATGAACCGGACGCCCAGCAATACTGGAACGGCACCTTTGCGCAGCTGGCGCGTCTTACTGAAGATGCGCGCTGCATCATCGTCGGAAGTCAGGGCGGACAAAACGTAATTCACGAAAGCGGCAACGGAACCGCCACTCCCTGCACTGCAACCGCAATTGATCCCACGGCCCAGATCGTCATGTCATCCGGACACGCCACCGGCTCGTCGGTTCTGACCTACGCCCAGAACCAGCTCTACTGCAGCAACACGTCGGGCGCACCGTCTTATGAGTTGCCCTGTCCGAATCCCGCGAATGCAACTGCGGCGGCGGTCGACATCATCAACTTCCACATGAAACCCGGCAATTCCACCGGGAACAATTGCCCGCCGCCCACGGCTTGCACGCCTGAAACGGCAATGCAGACTTACATCTCCAACATTCAGGGGATTCTGCAGCCTGCCGAAGCCGCCAAACCGCTGTGGAATGGAGAAGCCTCCTACGCCATATCAGGATTCTCCGGCGCATACACCGATGGCGATATGGCCGCTTCCTTCATGCCACGGTTCTATCTAATCAATTGGTCGCTTGGTATCTCTGGAATCGCCTGGTATGACTGGGTCGATTTGACCACCGAACCCGCGGAAGTGGAAACTGCCTACCAGCAGACCTACGATTGGCTTGCCCAATCCGAGTTGACCACTCCGTGCGCGGCCAACGGAACCGTCTGGTCCTGCACCATCAACCAGTCGGGTACGCAGTATCTGATTATGTGGGACGCTTCTCAAAGTTGCGCCAACGGCTCCTGCACCACGGCGAACCAGACGGTCGGATCGCAGTGGTTACAGTATCAGGACATGACCACGGCCAGCACTCCGATTGCGATCACTGCCGGCGTCGTCCCCGTAGGGATTAAGCCGGTCGTCCTTCAGTAGTCTTGTCATCCCGAGCGAGCGTTCATTGCGCAGCGAGGGATCTGGGCGAGCCGCGCGGTGCGCCGCGCCTTTTGCGACGCAATAATCGCGCGTTTGGCTCGCTTCCTTCTTAGAACTGAGGCATCATCCAAACAGTCCGCAAAGCACTCACTGACCGGTTCCGCTAAGCGCTGCCGTTTGCGGAGTGCCTCCGCCCGTGTCCTGGATCGATACATTTGCGGACCGAGCGCCCGCTGCCGTCGGCGTGAAGGTTACGCTGATGGAACAACTGCCCTTAGCCGCGACGCTCGACCCACAGGTATTGCTCTGGGTAAAGTCTCCGGGGTCCGTCCCCGTTACCGATACAGTCCCGATCCGCACTGCAGCGCTGTCGGCGTTCGTGAGAGTGATGACTTGCGGTGTGCTGGACTTACCCACTGCCACCGTTCCAAAGCTCAGGCTGGTCGGAGAAAGCGAAATATAGGTACCCACTCCCGTCAGCGATACGACCTGGGGGCTGGTAGGCGCGTTATCAGTCACCATGATGCTGCCGAATCGACTGTTGATCTGGGTTGGATGGAAGGTAACGCTGAAGGTGCAGCTCGCCCCTGCCGCCACGCTTGATCCGCAGGTATTGGTTTGACTGAAGTCCCCTTTGGTCACGATGCCCGAGATCGTCAGGGTTGCGCCGCCGGTATTGGTCAGCGTCACCACCTGGACAGGGCTGATTGTATTGATGGGCTGAGTACCGAACACCAGGCTCGTGGCTGAAAGAACAACCACCGGCCCCGTCGCTACGCCCGTGCCGCTCAACGGCACCAACTGCGGACTATTCGCCGCGTTATCGGCGATCGACAGATCCGCGGTTTCGGCCCCACTGAGCGTCGGAGTGAAGGTTGCATTGATGGTGCAGGTCGCGTTGGGTGCCAACTCGCCGCACGCGCCGGTATGGCCAAAATCACCGCTGTTAGTTCCCGTGATGCTGACCTCGGTGACGTTCAGGGATTCGTTCCCAGTATTGGTGAGGATCACGGCTTGCGGTGCAGAGGTCGTTCCGACATTCTGGTTGCCGAAACTAAGGCTCGATGGAGCTAACCCTGCATTCGGACTGGGAGAAAACTTGCTCACATACGCATCGTTAGCGCCGGCAAGCTTCGGCTGAAAAGATCCAGCAGTGATCGGGAAGTTCGTCGAGTTGGTATAGCCAGTGACGTATACGTTGGGCGGCGTCTGGTTATCCAGCACAAGCGCGCGAGTAGCCCCGCCATATTCGGTTCCGGAACCGCCCAGGTACGACCCATAGAGCAGAGTCGAGCCGGTGGGATTGAGTTGCGCGACGTAGGCATCGAAACTGCCTCCCAGAACGGTTTGGAAAGCGCCAGGCGTCACCGGAAAAATCGCCGACATGGTATTGCCCTTGATCCAGACATTATTCGATGGATCCAGCGCGATACTGGTAGCTCCAGTATCTCCATCCCCGCCGACGTAGGTGGAGTAAACCAGCGCGGTACCAGTCGGATTCAGCTTCGTAACGAAAGCGTCGTGTCCGTTCGTGTGGCCCATAAAAATAGTCTGAAAAGCTCCGGGAGTGACTGGGAACGTTGCCTCCGCAGTCAAGCCGCACACATACGCATTTCCCAAACTGTCCACCACAATGCTCGTCCCGCAGGCTTCGCAGGCGGTTGTCGCTTTTGTGTTTCCGCCCAAATACGTTGAATACAGCAGTGCGGACCCAGTGGAGTTCAATTCCGTCACGAAGGCGGCAGTATTGGCTTCCAGCACGGTTTGGAATGCCCCCGGCGTCGTCGGGAAATCGGTGGACTGGGTGAATCCTGTGATGTAAGCATGATCGGAGGCGTCGAGAGCGATGGCGTACCCTAAGTCCTTGTTCGTCCCGCCGAGATAGGTCGAGTAAACCAAAGCAGAGCTTTTCAGATTCAGCTCCGTCACGAACACGTCGTCACCCTTGGAGAGTTTGGTCTGGTAGGCGCCGGGCGTAGTCGGAAAAGTGGCCGACTCCGTGTACCCGATTACATAGACGTCCCCGGCCGCGTTCAAAGCGATAGCGTTGCCTTGATTGACTCCGGGTCCACCCAAATAGGTCGAATAAATCAACGAGGCTCCGCTCGGATCCAACTCCGTAATGAACGCGTCGCCGCCCACGCACGTGCCGCCACCACAACCGGACTGGAAAGCACCGGGAGTAGCCGGAAAGTCCGGGGAAAAAGTCTGCCCCACCACGTAGACGTCGCCCAAAGAGTCCAAGGCGATCCCATTTCCAATGTCATTCCCCGTTCCTCCGAGGAAGGTGGAATAAATCAGAGAGGTACCAGTAGGGTCAAGCTTGGTTACAAAAGCATCCTCCATGCCCCCGGTGCAGCCGCCGCATTTGGTTTGATAGCTCCCGGCGGTAACGGGGAAGGATCCCGAAGTGGTGTATCCGGTCACATAAACGCTGCCGGTGCTATCCACCGCGAGGCTGGTTCCGTAGTCGTTACTGGTGCCCCCCAGGTAGGTCGAGTAGCTCAGCGTCGGATCGATCAGCAACGTTCGGTTGTGATCATAGGGCCCAAGCTGAAAGCTGACATGGTTTCGCGAATCCACCACATAGTTCGCCGCGACCATTTGTCTGTTTGTTGCTGAAGCGTTATCTCGATAAGCTGCGTCTTGATAGGCGAGTGGCTTGTGAAAGCGAACTTCGTCCTCGTTCGTTCCCGTCTTTCCCATCTTCAAAACTAAATCGCCCGTCTGCTGGTCGACATACATTCTGCGAGCGCCGCTGAAGGCGAGATGGATGGCCTCAGGCTTGGCTCCCGCGGCTACGACAAAGTCATATTCCAGCTGTCCCTGATTCCCGTAATAGACCAGGTCGACGCCTTCGAACACATCGTGATAACGGACCTTGGCGAACGTCGGAATGTTCGTCTCCCAATTCTTCGGATCATTGCCCAGGAAGTAATTGATCTTTCCGGGGAGTTCCTCAGCTTCGCTGACAGTCGCATCACTCCGCGCGCCCAACAACTGCATGCGCAGCGCCTCCAGCCGAGGTTGCCGCTTGGCATTCCCACGCGTAAGGCCTGTCTCCCCTTCGAAAGAAAGGTTCCCGGTACGCTCCGCTTGCATGGCGGACTTGGACGATCGATTGCCGGGGCGTAACGACACAACTGCCTCATCGCTGGTAAGGAACAGCGTGTACCCGGCTCCGTGCGAAAGAAAGCGCACCCTCGGATCGCTCTGGCCAAGATTCGGTTCGAAGCTCAACGGCAACTTGCCGTAGCCCTGAAGCATCTTGGGCTGTGAGTTCGCGTTATGACTGTTTGCGTCCGCAAGAGGTACGACCCCGGCGGGCGAATAAAGAGTCGACTGCGCACAGAGAGTTGCGGCAGCGAACAGGCAGGCAAAACCGAGAGACTTCATGGCTGGAATTCCTTCTGCGAGAAAAACTCGAAAGCCCGCACTGCTGGCTGAAGATCAGGGATAGACAGACTGCCGGGAAGCTTACTCCATCAGGCTTCCGCCGTCAAATGTCACGGAAAACTGGTAGTACATCGGTGTGCTTTGTCACGCCGGGCAGCCTTGCTTCCCTCGAACCGAGCTCCCGCCCGAAAACTGCGTGCTAGACTTTCCGCCTACGCATCGGGTTGAGAAGATGCTCGAAGATGCTGCAGAAAGGTGATCCAGAACATGATTGACACCCTAAAACGTCGTGTCTTCTGGATCTTCGCCCGCACCTGCTTCGCGCTCTATCGCTGGTTCCCGCTGTTCGGAACCTTGCGGGCTTCGATTGCCATCATCCGCCAAGGGGAGACCTTCCTGGTGATCCAGCGCAATGACGGACGAGGCCTATCTCTGCCCGGAGGAATCTCGGATTGGAAAGAAGCGGAAGAGAAGACGCTGCGGCGGGAAGTCCTGGAAGAAACAGGATTGAGCGTTACTGGGCAGGAACTGAAATTGCGCTATCGCAGCACGGCAGACGTGCCCTGCGTCATCTCAGTGTTTGAAGCCGAAGCCAGCGGAGAGTTGAAAGACTCCTGGGAAGGTTCCCCGCGCTGGATGACGGCGCCCGAACTCGCACCGCTCCTGATGAAAAGTCAGCGGCCCGTGCTCGAATTACTCGACAAGATCTCCGCCGAACTCTCCAAGTAGGTTCCTGGCGAAACCCGTTGCAAAGTTACGGAGTGGTGCAATTTGATCGTGCATGACACTCCCGAAGCCAGACTGGTGCCACACAAATCCGTCTGAAAAGAGATTCGTATCAGGGCGCCGCTTCAGCTGAAGGCATGCCCTGATACGAATCTCTTTTTCAAAATGAATCCCTACCCGAAATTAACGACGTATCTCACCAGACCGGTGAAGCGAGAGAACGGAAGCAAATAAAGATGCCGAAAATAAAAAAACGCCGGCGGTGCGGCTCAATAGCCTCCGCACAGCCGGCGCTCTGTAGGTTCCTGTTTTAGTTGCTGCCCGTGCCCGCCAGGCTGACTACCAGCGGAGAATCGCCCGCGGCAAACGTCACCGTCAAATCGCCGTTGATCGTCCCCGCAGCCGCTGGACTGAACTCCACTCCCAGATCACAGGTTCCCTTGGCGGGAATGCTCGTCCCGCAAGGAGCGGTTCCGCCTGTCGTGGCAATGAAATCGCCGCTCGCCACCACACCGTCGATGGCAACGGCAGTCGCCAGGTAGTTCGTAACCGTGATGATCGCAACCGGGCTCGTCGACCCTACCGCCACCGTTCCGAACGAGAGTGTGGTAGGAGCCAGCGTGACGGGCTCAATGCCGGTGCCGGCCGCATTCTGCACTTGCGTGCTGACGGAGGCATTGTCGACCACCGTAATGCTGCCGATGAAGCTTCCGGTTGCCAGCGGCTGGAAGGTGGCGTTAAACGTACAGGTCTTGCCGGAAAGTATCGCGCCGTTGCAGGGCGTGGCACCTCCGGACTTTACGATGAAGTAACCACTGCCCGTGATGCTGGTGAGGGTCACGGTTGCAGCGCTCACATTCTTGACGGTCACCGTCTTGGTCAGCGCCGCGCTCAAGGCAATGTTGCCGAAGTTAAGGTTCGCCGGATTGAACGTTAGCGGCACCGCCGTACCGTCCGCACCGGTTCCACTCAGGCCGCCAGACGTGGGACTTCCTACCGCGTTATGGGTGACGGTCAGCGCGCCTTTGATGGTGCCGTTGTAAGTCGGCGTGAAGGTTACTGCAAACGAGCATTTCGATTTTGCTGCCAGCGTCCCGGTGCACGGACTTGCGCCGCTGCCCACCGCCGTGTAGTCGCCGCTGGTCGCGAACGTGAAACTCAGGCTCTGACTCTGATTGTTGCTCAGCGTCATGGTCTGCGATGCGCTCGAGGTTCCCACATCGGTGGTCGGGAACGTCAGGTTTGCCGACATCGAAACTGCCAGCTGTCCCGACCCCGTCAGGTTGACGATCTGGGGTGTACCGGTAGCGTTATCGGTAATCGTAATCGTGCCCGTGGTCGCTCCGGTTACCACCGGAGTGAAGCCCACAGTAATCGTGCAGGTTTGTCCTGGAGTGAGCGTCGCGCCCGAGCAAGTGCCCGTTTCGGAGTATGCGCCGCTCGCCGCTACCGAACTAACCGTGACGTTCACAGAACCCGTGTTGGTGACCGTGATCGCCTTTCCCGCGCTCGCCGTGTTCAGAACCTGATTACCGAACGCGAGCGTCGATGGGGAGACCGAAATCGTCCCTGTCGTGTTCGCGGAAGTCCCAGTCCCGGCCAGTGCCACGGACTGCGGACTGCCGGTGACGCCGTCAGTGATGGTGAGCGTTCCCGTGGTCGTACCCACCGCCGAAGGCGTGAAATACACACTGATCGTGCAGTTCCCACCCGGAGATATCGCGTTCTCGCAAGTATTGCTCTGCTGGAAAACGCCACCGCCGGAGGAAATTGCGCTGATATTCAGCGACGTAGTCTGATTATTGGTCACTGTCTCAACCAGCGCCGCGCTTCTGACTCCCACTTGCTCACTTCCAAAACTCAGGCTGACATTCGAAAGCAGCACCGGCCCGCCGGCGCACGTCCCGATCGGAGGCAGCGTCGCCATTGCCGTGTACCAGTATGGTTCGGTCGTACGATTTGCCGGCAGGTATTCTCCCGCCACCCACACCGTGCAGGAGTCACTCGGGTCAAGCACTCCGCTGTACCAGTCGCCCCAGCGATAGTTCAGCGAGTCGGTATCTTCGGCGTCGCCGTCAGTAACCGGACTCGCGATGTATCCCCACGTTCCCGATGTGTGCGTACCGGGATTGAAAGTCAAACTGTCCAGACCGGGATGTTCGCTGACCCCGGTTCCTGAAATTCCCAAGATTCCCTGAAGGTTCCCAGCTTTGTCGCGGACGATGCTCGGCAGGAACACGAAGGCAGCCGAGTCCACCGGATCGACGATGGGATAGTCCGCAGCCACATAAACCGCATTCGGCGCAGCAGTGTTTCGTTGCAGGATGCGTATATCGGCTTCGGTCTGCGTCAGCTTGGTGTTGCTCGGCACAATCTGAATGTCGTGCGCCGACGTCCAGACACTTCCCTGTCCACCATTGGACGTGTAATGAAAGAACTGCTGCATACGGTCGGCCACTGAATCGATGTGGATGCCGGTTGTCGCCGTGGAGGGCTGCGGAATGCAAACCGTGTCGTAGTAATTTGCGGCGAAGAAGCATCCCAACTGATCGCCATTCGGCTGCGTGGAAGGCAGCTGCCAGGTGTTGAGGAATGTCGGCGTCGGAGTTGCGGCCGTCCAGTCGATTGTCCACTGCTCCACTTCCTGCGTGTCAGTGGGAGCCGTCAGGTAGCTCTTGTCGTCCATCGGCGGCTCGACCAGGTTGGTAAACATTTCTCCATCCGCCGCGATCGGAGGCGTCGTGTCGGAGTTATTAGCCGGAACCCAGCTGCGCCGCTGGTTGTACGGAGTCAGCGTATGCGCCACCGTGCAGGCCGGCGTCTTCGAGTTGTTCACATATGGACTCGCGGTGCTGGCGCGGAGACCGGCCAGATCAACCGCGCATACCAGTACTCCATTGATATTGTCCTGATTGTTAACATCCTGCAAGTCATAGGTAATCCACAGCGCCTGGTCGGAGGCGGCGGTGTAGGGCGGAGTCGTCGAGGTCGAGGTCTGCCACAATCCTGACTGCGGATAATCCGGATAGTAGTAATTCCCTTCCGCATTGGTTGGAATCACCGTGTCGAGGTCATATTCAAACGCGAACCACGCGAAGGCCGGAGACGTGGACGCAATGTCTTCGACGTTGCTGATGGCAACGCACATGTAGTTGTGGCCAGTGGAGGCATACGTGACACGCTTCTCCATGATCCACAGGTTGTAAACATTGTCGTGCAGCAGTTGCGAGTTGGGCGTAAACGCCGTTGGACAATGCGCGGTGTTCCCGTTGTTGTTGCTGTTCTGGCTCCACGGCGTCGCGTCTGACTTGGGAGTATTGCTCCCCAGAAAAGTCACCGGCTGGTTGGCGTTGGCTCCGCTCTTGTACCAGCACTGGTAACCGCTGTTCACGTGCTCGCAATATTCGAGGGTGCCCACGGCGATGGTCGGGTCGGGCGTAGCGGTCCCATTCAGCCTGTACTGAACCGTATTGATTCCGGCGTAGGTGCTCATCGTCCCCGACTGGCTAAAAGCCGAAGGGCACAGAACTGCCGCCATGCACGCAACAACCGCGACCAGCTTGGCTTGTAGAGTCAAAAGTTTGAACCTCTTACACGAAAGTGTGGGCATGAGTACTCGGCTACGGAGCTGCATGTTTCGTTCCAATCCGCCCAAAAGTAGGCTACTGAGATGTCGTTTAGATTGAGCAGCTTAGGGGGAATAGTGCTTAGACTGCTTCACTGCCGCTGGGTTTTGGTGCAACCTGCTGGTAGTACCTGGACTTCATCTGGCGATATCTTTTCCACACCGAAACGGGTACGAACGAATAGAGAAAGATGGTGCTCCCGTCGAGCCCGCGCAACAACCCGTGCCGCACCCGATCGACTGTCCGTTCGAACCACGAAGCCGCGTGAGTTCCATCGCTGACCGCGGCCTTTACTGGCCAATTTCCGCCTGACTGTTTGCGCCAAAATACGACGTAGCGCTCCACCTTGCTCTTGAGCTGCGGAGAAAGTACCTCGGGACGCTCGCGCTTGGCCACGATGGTCGAACTCTTCACCATCGAATGGTGTTCGCCCTTATATACGGCCGACCGGTCTGCGCCCTCAAGAGAAGCCATGCGCGGATCGTAGGGCACACCCACAAACTCGCAGATCGCCGTCAGTGCCGCAGCCGGATCGCGCACCAGATCGTCATATTGCAACTGGTGAATTGCAGCTCCTCGCCGCACCAGTTCGTCCGCTTCTTTCTTCATCCGGCGATAACCGAGCAGCGCGCGCAAGTCCGTGCCCGGACGCTGAAACCACACCGCCTTCTCGGCCGCGCGAACAATGCTGCGGCAAACATCCGCCGGATCGCGCCAGATCACAATGAACTTCGCCTCGGGATACCAACTCGCCAGGTCGGTCATGCAGTCGTAATAGCTCGGCGACTTGCAGCCCCACACAGTCGCGCCTTTTTTTCCCGCGTACTGCTGGGCGACAGCGCGAAACGCCCCCGGCAGGTCGCTGATATTCTCCGGAATCGCTGCCGGATCAATCTGGTGGCGGGTGAGCGCCCCGTTCCACGAGTCCACTTTGTTCAGCCACCACGAACTCTTCCGCGGCAGCCAGAACAGCGACGACAGCGTCAGCATGTCGGACTCATACATCAGCCCAATCTGCGAGTGCTGGTTCAGCAACGCATACAGCAGCGAAGTCCCGGAGCGCCACATCCCCACAACAAACAGCGGGCCCGCACTCATCGCCGCCGAATTCTGGGGCTGCGCTTGGGGCTGCGAAGTCTGCTGCAGTGAAGCTTGCCGCGGTGCATTCTCGCATTCCGAGCTCTGTAGTTGAATCGTCATTCGGTAGTAATCAATTTGGAGATGTTGAATCGAGTAATACTGAATCAGTAACCCTGATGATCCTCGGTCTACTTTCCGGCCTGGGGAGCCGTGGGCGTCTGTTGGATCGATTGCAGAAGTCCATCCTTGAACGTTACGCTTGTGGGGAAGCCGGTTTGAGTGCTCACCTTCTTCCACGCCCCACGTTTCTTATTCCATCCAAGAACCTGGCCCGGGTCCTGACGGAGCAGCCACGTCTCGGTCTTTGCTCCGTTATCCTCGCCGTTTGAAGCGCTGAGCGGGGCGCCAACCACAATTCTGGCCTGCTCCGCGGTCATGCCCACCACCAACTTGCCCGCCGCAATCGACTCCCGTATTTCGGAGGGCCATTCCGGATGCTCGTTCTGCAGCGGCACCTTCGAAAAAGTCAGGTTAAAGGCCTTGGTAAAATCGCCCAGCGCTTTGATGTCGACAAAATCAACCGAGAGATCGGTGTTGGGATCGACCCGCTCACACCAGGCAACATTCCTGCCTTTCTCCCACTCCAGCTTGCAATGGTTCACGGGAGTGTTCGCCAGGTATCCCCAATAGACTTCTTCCTGCTTGAGATGGTAGCTATTCCCAGGAATGGACTTGAGCGGCTCGGCCAACTTGCGCTCGGTGTTGAGTTCCTCCGGAGAGGCCTCCAGCATCGACACCGAATAGGGCGCCCAGGCCCCCATGCCGTACTTCTGCGGGGCCTGCACCCGCAAATACAAGGTCCCCGATATCATTTGCTGGGCTGCCTGGTGATCCTCCTTGGACAACTGGGCGCGAAGCGACAATGGCGCAAGTAGAAGGACAGATAACAGTGTTACCCCTGCGCTCCATCGATTTTTCATACCAGGAAGTTCCTTTAGCACGCCGCCTGCTGGCCTCACGCTGCCCGCACCTGCGCGAAGATCTCCGTCAGATTGCGATACCCCTGTTCAGGACCGTATTTCGTCTCGCTTAACCGGCGAGCGCATTGCCCCATTCGCGCAGCCTCCTCCGGCTGATCCACCAGGAACTGAATGCGCTGCGTGAGTTCGGTCACGTTCCCCGCCTCGAACAACAGCCCCGACTTCCCTTCCTCCACGATGTAGGGCAACCCGCCCAGCCGCGCGGCGATTACGGGCTTGCACGCCATGAACGCTTCCAGCACCGTCACCGGAAAGTTTTCATACCACTCCGAGGGCAGGACCAAACACAAAGAGTTGCGCAGGATCTCCCATTTTTCCGCGCCGCTCTTAAAGCCTAGAAACTCGACATTCTGCAAACCCTTTGCGCGGACATAATCCCGCAAGTCCTGCTCCAGCGGCCCCGTCCCCATAATCTTCAGCGGCACCTGCGGCAACTGCTCAAAGGCGCGGATCAGCGTCCAGCAGCCCTTTTCCGCCGACAACCGCCCCATAAAGAGCACGTAGCTATTGCCCGGAGTTTCTCCCACCGGCAGCGCCGGAGCATACACAAAATTCGGCCGGACAAACAGCTTGGAATCGGGGACTCCCGCTTCCCGCATCTTGATGCGAAAAAATTCCGTCAGACAGATGAAGCCGGAAATCTTTTCGATCACTCCACCGAGCCGGTTCAGGCCCAGAGTCAGCGCATACAGCCCGCTGAATGCGTAACTGTCTTTGTAGCAGCGCTTGCTCACGGCATGCAGATAGTTGCCGCCCTTGCACGCTTCACAAATTTTTCCCTGCGTATAGAACAGCCCGTTCGGACAATGCAGCCGAAAGTTGTGCAGCACCTGCACCGTCGGCACTCCCAGCGCATGCAGCTTGTGATAGGCCGACGGCGAAATCAGGGGATAAACATTGTGAATGAACGCCACATCCGGCCGGAAGCGTCGGACCACATCCTCCAACTCACCGCTGGTCTTCCACGAGTAAGCCGTCTGCGGCAGGAACGCGACTTTATCCGCGAAGCCAAATTCTTTTATCTCGTCATTGTGCCGGGTATAGCGGTAAACCTCGTCTCCGTGTTTCTCCAGCAATTCGGTCTCGGCGCGCACCACTGAGTCTTCCCCTCCAAACTGCTGATACGCACTGTGGACGAGGAGAGCCTTCATGCGCGAGATTCATGCCGCCCATCCGATGTTCCTTCATAAGAAGCCAGGCCCAGAAATTCCAGCATCAGGTGGTACAGGAATTTTGGATTGTTGATGCAATAGCGCTTCCACAGGCGAGACGGATCCTGGTACATGCGATGGCACCATTGCACGCCGGCCACCTTCATCCAGTAGGGAGCGTCTTTGATTCGTCCGGTATGAATGTCAAAGGCCGCGCCCACGCTTAGCATGAGCTTGGTGTCGAGCTTCGGCAGGTACTCGTCCATAAACTTTTCCTGCTTCGGCGTGCTTAATCCAACCCAGAAAAAGTCAGGCTTCAGTTCGCCGATGGTGCGAATCAACTCGGCTTCTTCGTCCGCGTTCAGCGCCCGGAAAGGAGGAGTGTACGTACCCACCACTTTCACTCCCGGAAACGTTTCAGTGAGTTCTTTCTTCAATTCCTCGGCCACGCCCGTGTTTCCGCCATAGAAGAAATGGGTGTAGCCCCTTGCCGCCGACCGCGAAAAGATTTTCAACATCATGTCAGGGCCGGTCACCTGGCGCATCTGGAGAAATCCGCGCAGCCATCCCACCCAAACGGTGGGACGCCCGTCGGGAATGTTGAGAGCGGCGTGGTTGATGATGCGTTTCAGATTAGGATCGACCTGAGACTCCATGACGCCATGCACGCCGGTGACGCAAACATAGTTCTTGTCACCACTGGCCATCAGGGACTCGATCCGGGAGATAGCGCGATCCATGCTGGTGGCATGAACCTTCACCCCCAGAATGCTGACGCAGCCGTCGGTCGCGATATTTGGAATGCTCAGGGCTCTGGTCAAATTAGTCACCCGTAACTTCGGCGAGTTCGCCTATTTTTGTTCGCTTCGCCTTCAATCCACTCATACTAAGGGGGCCAGACCCTTTTTACAGTGTATAGAAGGATTCACAGCTCAATATCTCGAATGAAGATCTCGAATGAAGATATCGGATCACACTCTACCAGCTAGAACGGTCGCCGCTCCAGGGCATATGTTCGCTGCGTCTTGCGCTGCACCCGCACCCACTCGGCATAACCCAGAATGGCGAAATACAGCAGCGGACAATGCCAGCTCAATTCGTCGTTAAAGAACGAATGCATGGTCAGCATCCCCAGCAGAGCGAAAAGTTCCAGCGCCAACTGGCGTTGGTCGGGAGAAAAAGAGTCGCTGCGGATGCACTTGTACAAAAGCCACCAGGCGGCAAACAGTGCGGCCGCAAACGGGATCAGTCCCCAAAAGCTGGTTCCGATAAGAATTTCGATCCAGTCGCTGTGCATCATGGCCGCCGAGCCGACGCCCAATTTTCCGAGCACTGCAAAACGCCCGGCCGCGTACGCCCCTAATCCCGTCCACGGATGATGCATCAACTGCTGAATGCCGTAGGCCCACCACGCCGTGCGCCCGCTCAGCGAACCAATCGCAGCATCGGACTGGTCGCGCTCCAGGGCTTGCACCAGGAGTTCCCCGCCCTTGGTCAGAAGGCGTTCATTCAAAAGAACAATCACCGTCATGATCGGCGCCAGCACAACCCCGCCCCATATTGCAAGCCGACGCAGTCGCGGGGAAAAGAACACGATCATCGCCAGCGCGAGCAGGAACGCTGCCTCCGCGTTTCGGGTCTGCGACAGGACCATCGAGACCATGCCAAAAATCAGCAACAGCCAATACCATGCCCGATTTTTCGCCGTGCCGAACATCGGCATCAGACGGCACAGCGCGACGATCGACAGCACCGCTCCCGAAGTCCCAACGCTGTTCGACGCTTCCACCGGAATCACTCCGGTAAGACGCCCGCCGTCCATCGCCTCCGTCGGCCAGATCGGGAGATTGATCCACACCCCGAGCAGCGAGATCCCGTAGAAGGTCAGCGTCCAATCCACCAGACTCTTATAGGTGACGAATCCTTCAGCGCTGGCCACCACGGCCGCCAGCAGCGAAACGTCCGCCAGAAACTCGAGGGATTTGTACGCGGTCCACGAAGCATTCACCGACCACGCCGTCGTCGCCAGACAAATCAGACAGTAAATCGCCATCGCTCCCGGAATACCCTGAAACAGCGCGCCCAGCCAATTCGGCTTCTTCAAGACCAGACGAACCAGCAAGGTCAAAAATACGAACCCTTCCGGAATCACGCGCAGCATCGCGTAAGCATCGAGAGGATTGGACTGAGCCGCACCCACGTCGCGGATGCGGAACACCAGCATGCTGAAGAAAATGAAAAACCACAGAAGATGCCACCACGTCCAGTTCTGCCTCAGTTCCCGCGCGCTGGCCAGCGCCTCCGGCGCCGCCTGGACCATCAGAAAGATGATGGGAATTCCCGCCAGGATCACGCCGGCAGCGATCAAGACTCCATACGGCGACGAACCGGCGAGCAGCGAAACTCCCACCGAGATGGAAAATCCCACCAGAATAAACAGCGAGATCAGCCACACCGGGTTGCCGCGGAGGATGCCGGCCCCGCGGGCTTCTCGCGGCGCGACGGCCTCTGACCGGGTACTGCCTGGTCCAGCCGGCTCCGATCCAGTCCGCTCTAGAACGCTGTAACTCATCGTCCCTCTTTCAACGCTTGCAGCACGCCGTAGTAGGCGGGCTTTTTCTCGTAGCTGTCGTCGAACAGAACCGGCTTGGCGTTGGGCATATTCTTCCAGTCCGACGTGCGCAACCAACTATAGCGGTCCGCAATTCCCCAGATCATGAAGCCGATGCAGTTGGAATCTTTCAAACAGGTGTGGACCACGTTGTAGAAAATTTCCTTCTGTTTCGCAAAGGCCTCAGGAGAATCTTGTGGCCCCTGGTAAACGTCCATTTCCGTGATGTGCACTTTCACGCTCGCCTTGCGCGCACTGTCCAGAAAAGCCTTGAACTCCTCAAGGTAAGAAGCCCGCAACTCCGGCATTTCCCAATGCATTTCTGTGCCGACGGCGTCAATCGGCGCGCCCGCCGCTTTCAGCCGGGTCACTAGCGCAAAAAAGTCATCGGCGCGCTGCTTGTCGATTCCACCCTGCCCGAATGTGTCATTGAGCAGCAGCAGCGCGTTCGGATTGGCTTCGCGAGCATACTTGAAGGCCTTCACCATGTATTGCTCTTCGCCCAGCACTCGCGCCCAGCAACTGTTATGCATCTGCTGCGTAGGCTCATTCGCTACTTCCCACGCGTAGTAGGTATCTCCGCCGTGCCGGACGACGGTTTGAATGTGCTCTTTCATAATCTGGTCCAGGTCTTTCGCGGACCAGTTGCCGCAGGATTCCCCGTTAAAGTGCAGCCACGGCGCTTCGGTTTGATTCTTGTACACCAGGCAATGCCCCATGAGTTTCATCTGGTGTTGCCGGGCGAAACTCATGGCTTCGTCCATGGGATCGAAATTGAACCGTCCGCGCTCGGGCTGCGTGATCCCCTGAAAAACAATGGAAACCCCAGCGTTGAACTCCCGCCCCATCACCGGCTTGTAGTCCGGATCGTGATTCCACATCCTGCCCTGAATGGTTGTACCCACCCAGAACCCCATCGGATCGGCCGCCTGACGCAAGGTTTCGCGCCCAGCTTCGGCATCCTTCTTCTGCGACGCCGATCCCTGAGCTGCCGCCCCCTGAGCCAGCATCAGTATCATCGCGAGAAACCAGCCGGTTTGCTTGAGTACTTGAGTCATCTGTGGTGGGTTACTGAAGGACTCTACCGAAGAACTCTAGCATCCGACTTGACTCCCGCAATCTACCCTCGAACTCCGGACAATACTTCCGCTCGGTTGTCTTTGGCCGCGTCCGCGGGATAGCCAGCCCGCACCAGCGCTTCGCCGGCATATTTCGAAACCACGGCGATCTGCGCTTCGCTTAGCTTCTCGCGCCAGCCGCCCACCGAACCGCTGCGCACAAAGCGGGCGTCCTCGCGATCGACGTTATGCTTGCGCAACAAAGTGCCCTTGACCAGCGGGGCTCCCGATTTCTTGGCCTTTTCTTCCTTCTCGCGCATGGCTCGCAGAGAATTGTTTTCGACCGCGCTGCGCACTTGGTCGCGATCTCCCGGGATGCCCAGGAACTCCAGCATCTCCATCAGCCCGGTTTCGGTATCGCGCCGCAGATCTTCGTACCGCACCACCAGCAAATTTCCGTTCTGGGCCAGCGGACAGTTCAGCCACGAATCCACGTGCGCCTGCCACGATCCGAAGCGCGTGACTTTTCCCTGCACGAACGATTCGATATATCCGTCCATGCCCTGGCCGTTGTCGAAATATTGCGAGAAGCCCATTTCCTTGTCGCGCGCCCAGTTGGAGAGCATCACGTCGCGCAGATCGCGCATAAGATAAATCGCCCGCTTGTATTCCGAGCGGTACTGCTCATGCGTTTTGATGAGCCGTCCGCCGTTAGGCAGTACAGGCTTTGACTCCCGGTGCGTGCCCATCTCGGGCAGGATGTGATTCACGTTGAGGAATCCGGCGTTGTCCTTGGTCAGGATTTCCATCAACACAAAGCGCAGCCAGGTGTTGCCGGAGCGCTCGAACGACGCAAACAGCACGTCCTTGTCATTGAGACCGCGATGTTGCCACCATGCCTGGGGGAGTCGGAGCTTGGTGCGCGAAGCCTTGAAACGAAGTTGCTTCAGTGGATTCATATCTAGCTTTCCCCTTACAGAACCGGACTCGGTAGTGAAATCAAGTGCGACTTGCGATACAGGATGTACATTGAAATCAGCGTGGCCGCGAAATTGGCCACAATAATGCTCCCCACTACGCCCCAAAGACCGAACGCCCACGTGGCCGGAACTCCGAGAATCAGCGACAAGGCGCTGGCCACGACGCGGGCATAAAAAATGGAGTCTGGCGACTCGATGGCGCGCAGCAGAATCGCCGGTCCAAACGACGCGGCCCACAGAGTGGATCCCAACGCCACATACGGAACGAAGTGCGCCACCTCGATGTACTTCCCTCCGTATAGCAGCTGAAACGCATACGCCTTGAACGGAATCAGCACCGCCCAGTAGGCAACCGCGCCCCCCACAAACAGCAGCGTGATCCGCCGCACCAGCGAACCGGAACTGGCGATTCCCTTTTCGCGGCAGATCCGCGCCGCGTATGGCAGAAAAAGAATGGACAGCGCCATGTAGGTCTGCTCCATCGGCAGCGACAGATTCAGCAGCGCCTTCATTTGCCCAACCTGCGCCATTCCGGAAAACGCGGCCACCAGCGGATACCAGATGTAATTCGCAATCCAGGTCACCAGCGAAACCGCCAGCGCCCACCGTCCGTACTCCCAGTGTTTGCGCCACGCCTGGCCGGCCGTCGGCGCCTTCACCGTATCCGGCGGAAGCGCTTTGTTCACCTGCGACAGCAGGAAGAACCCCGTGCCCAGCGCGCCCAGCGCCATCAGCAGATACGCCGAGAACGGCGAAACCAACCCGCGCCGGTAGGCCACGAACAACCCGCCCGTAACCAGCGCGCAGTAAATGAACGCGCCCACGGCCGCCCGAGCCGGCGCCAGATTCATGTAGTAGGCGCGCCGCATCAGCCAGAAAAACAGAATGCAGGGTGACGCAATCGCAACTCCGGCCAGCGCTCCCGGCAACCCGTCGGCTTTGCCCAGGGCGTAAACGATCGCCGAGGACCCGCCCAGCAGCACCAATCCAAAGACGGTGAGCACGGCCTGAATCCCCAGCAGCGCCTTCAAATAGCCGCGCAGGCACTCGCGATAGGCCGACCCGGCGAACACTCCCTGCGGCTCCGACAGGAGCGACTGGTAGACGTAGGAGAGTACGATAAACACCGAGAACGCCAGCGAAAACGCCCCATACTGCTCGGGCAGAAGCCAGCGTCCCAGCAGAATCGTAATCACGAAGTTCGATCCCGAAATCAGCCCCTGATCCAGAATCGCGAGCCCACCTTTGGTGGTCCAGCGCGCCAGCTTGCGTGTGAAACCGCCTCGCTCAATTTCCTCGCCGGCATCCGATGACGCCGCCACCACCGCATCTTCTACGCCGGCGGGATCGAGCAGCTGTTCGGTATCGGATGAGCTCATAAAGGATGGACGATTTCGAGACTTCGTGGAAACGGTTATGTGCCGGTCGCGACCAGCGCGGATTCTTGCTGAGATTGTTCCAGGCAGTCGCCCAACTGTTCCGCCAACAGCCGCACTTGCGGCTCTTTCAGCAAGCTCAAGTGATCGCCGCTAATTTCCCGCAGATCCACGCCACCAGCCGCCACTCGCCACCAGATCGCGTAAGGATCATTAAGGCTCCCCACCGATTTTTCCCGCACCCGAAACAGCGTAACCTGGCCGCTGTACGGTTTCACGTCATAGTCTCCAGCAGCCTTGGAGCAAGCTTGTTTCACATTTCGCAAGGCCCGCGGCAGCATTTGCAATTCCAGGCGCTTGCGCAGCGTCATCAGTACGAAGCTGCCTTTCTTTACAACAAAACTGATCCGCTCTTTCAGCGGAAGCCCAAGCAGATTCTTCAGCTGCGAGCCGCGCGATTCCACCTTCCCGGGATATGTGTCGAACAGCGCCAGCAGCGCCGTGTCTTCGCCCTGTGCTTCGAGTTGCTGCGCCATTTCATACGCCACCAGCCCGCCGAATGAATAGCCACCGATGCGATACGGACCCTCGGGCTGCACCCGCCGAATTTCCTGAATGTAGCGTTCCGCCATTTGCGGAATGCTGGTCAAACAAGGCCGCTTGCCATCCAAACCCTGTGGCTGCAGCGCATAAAACGGCTGATCCGCACCGAGATGCAGCGCCAGATCGCGAAACCCGACCACGTTCCCACCAACCCCGTGCACACAGAAGAACGGAGGCCGCGAACCTTCCGGCTGAATCTCCACCAGCGACGACCACGAACTCGACCACTTCTCCTGCCGCAGCAGTCCGGCGAGCTGTTCAATCGTCGGCGATTGCAACAATGCGGCCAGCGGGAGCCGCTGCCCCAGCGACTGCTCAATGCGATGCATCAGCCGCGCCGCCAGCAAAGAATGTCCGCCGAGTTCGAAGAAATTATCCCGAATGCCCACCGGCTTTTTGTCGAGAACCGTTTCCCAGATTTTCGTCAGCTGCGTTTCGAGCTCGTCGGTAGGCGCAATATATTCCTGCGGCTCCGCGAAGTCAGAAACTTTCGGCGCCGGCAGAGCGCGCTTGTCCACTTTGCCGTTGGGCGTTTTCGGCATCCCTTCCAGCAGCACGAAAGCCGAGGGCACCATGTAATGGGGAAGCTTCTGTTTCAGATACAACCGCAGCTCGCTCGTGGTCGGCACCTGCTCGCGCGCCGGAACGACATATGCCGCCAGACTTTTTTCGCCCGCCGCATTCTCGCGCGCAGCTACGACTACCTCGCGAACCCCGGCATGCGCGCCCAGCACAGCCTCAATCTCTTCCAACTCCACCCGATAGCCGCGAATCTTTACCTGATCGTCGGTGCGTCCGGCGAATTCGATTTCGCCACTCGCCAGAAAACGCGCCAGGTCGCCGGTCTTATACATCCGCCCGCCCGGATCGTTACTGAACGGGTCCGGCACAAACTTTTCTGCCGTAGTTTCCGGACGATTCAGATATCCCCGCGCCAGCCCCGGACCGGATACGTACAAGTCCCCGGCGATCCCCACCGGCTGCGGCTGCAGATTCCTGTCCAGAATATAGATTTTCGTGTTGGCGATCGGCCGCCCAATCGGCAGCACCGCCGGAAGTTCCTCGGTCGCTTTCGGTTCGAACGAAGTCACGATCACGCTGGTTTCAGTGGGACCATACGTGTTCACCCACCGCACCCGCGGCCCGGCAATCTTGCGCCACGCCGCCAACGCCGCCGAGGAAGCCTTTTCTCCGCCCACAATCACAATCCGCAGACTTTCCGGCAAGCGCAGCGCGGATTCCGAAAGTTCACGCACCAGTTCGTGCCAATAAGCTGTCGGCAAATCGAGCGCCGTCACGCGCTTCTCCGCGACCCACCGCAGAAAGTCTCCCACCGCCAGCGACGCATCTTCCTCGCGCACCACCAAGGCCCCGCCCGCAATCCAGGTCGGAAAGATTTCCTCGACCGCAATGTCGAACGAGATCGAGGCAAACTGCGCCATCCGGTCTGAGGTCGACATCCCGAACAACTGCGCAGCAGCCACGTTGTGATTCACCAGTCCACCGTGGGTCAGCAACACGCCGCGCGGCTTGCCCGTCGAACCGGAGGTGTAAATCACATACGCCAGATTCTCCGGCTTCACCCCGCTGCACAGGTTCTCCCGACTCTCGGCGGCGAACAATTTCCAGTCGGCGTCGAGGTTCACAACTTCTGCGTTGAAATCCGTGACTTCGGCCAACAATCCTGCCTGCGTGAGAACCAGCGGAGTCTGCGAATCCTCCAGCATGTAGGTCAGCCGCTCTTTCGGATACGCCGGATCGAGCGGCACGCAGGCTGCGCCCGCCTTCAGTACCGCCAGCAGAGCGACCGGCAGTTCCAGAGAACGCCGCAAACAAATGCCGACTTTCGATTCCGGACCAATCCCGCGCTTCGCCAGGAAATGTGCCAGCTGATTGGCGCGCTGATTAAGCTCCAGGTAAGTCAAGCTCACACTGGCATGCTCGACCGCGACCGCGTTGGGTGTTTGCGCGACCTGCGCTTCCACCAACTCGTGCATGCAACTCTCGCGGGGATAGGAAGTTTCGGTGCTGTTCCATTTCGCAAACTGCCGCTGCTCGGCAGCCGACAACATCGGAAGACGCGACACCTTCTGCTCCGGCTCGGCGACAATCGCTTCCAGCATCGTCTGAAAATGTGCCGTCATGCGTTCGATACTCGCGGACTCATACAGATCCGTGCAGTAGACAAAACGGCCCTGCAGCCCCGTGGGCCGGTCATCCA
Source organism: uncultured Acidobacteriota bacterium (assembly GCA_963758005.1). GTDB lineage: Bacteria > Acidobacteriota > Terriglobia > Terriglobales > Acidobacteriaceae > Sulfotelmatobacter. Next base: position 53,693 of record CAVWTR010000007.1, on the reverse strand, counting down.
ATTCGAGATCAAGATCAAACTTCGCTGTGCCGATTTCGAGATCCAACTGGTTTAGGTCCCAACCTGGGGCGAAAGTAGGTGTCGGCGGCACCAGCGAAAACATCACCGGGAACACTGGATTGCGGCTCGTATCGCGCCGGACCGAAAGCTCTTCCACCAGCCGCTCGAACGGCGCATTATCGTGCGAGAGCGCGCTCAACGTGACTTCCCGCGTGTGCGTCAGCAGCTCGCGAAAGCTGGGATCGCCCCCGAGCTTCAACCGCAGCGCCAGAGGATTCTGAAAACATCCGAGCAGCGCTTCCAGTTCCGTATGCTTGCGCCCCGAGGTTACGGTGCCGAGCACGAAATCTTCCTGCGCGCTGTAACGCCGCAGCAACGCCGCAAAACCGGCCAGAATCGTCGTGAAGAAGCTGGCCTGCTCGCGCTTCGCCAGCTGATGCAGTCCGTCGGAGAGACTCTTGGGAAATGCAAAGCGGTGCATTGCTCCGCGAAAACTTTGCAGCGCTGGCCGCGGATGATCCGTGGGCAACTCCAGCACCGGAATCTCGCCATCCAGCTGGCTCGACCAATACGCTCGCGATTCATTCAGCTGCGCTTCGTCGATCGATGTGCGCTGCCACTGTGCGAAGTCGGCATACTGCAGGGGCAACTCGGCCAGCGAAGACGTCTGCCCCGCGAGCAACCCCTGATAGACTGCAACCAGTTCCGGCAGGAAAACGTTGTACATCGAGAAGCCGTCGAAAATAATGTGGTGCAGGAAAAGATAAAGCCGGAAGTCTTCGTCGCCAAATTGCACCAGCAGGGCGCGGAGCAGCGGCCCGTGTTCCATGTCAAAAGGAATCCGGGCGCGTTCGCGTCCCAGGCGCAGCGCTTCCGCTTCGCGCTGTTCCACCGACAAACTTCGCAGGTCGACGACTTCAAGATTCAGCTCATGCGGCGGATGGACGACTTGTACCGGCTGCCCATCAACCACTTTAAAACTCGTACGCCAGGCTTCATGCCGCCGAATCATCTCGGCCAGACTGCGCCGCAGCGTAGGCACATCGAGTGCTCCTCGCCGATACACCGTCACTGACTCGTTGTAGAGATCTTTGGCAAACTGGCAGTGCAGCCAAATCTGCTCCTGAGCAAACGAAAGTGGCGCCGGCCCGGATTCGCTGCGGCGTGGAATTGCCGACGCGCTGTCCGCTCGATGCGACGTTCGCGATTGCAGATATTTCCGGATCAGCGCCTGCTTGTCGCCAGAATTGTCGACAGACTTATCGGGCGCTGCCTGGGCTTCATACGGGCATCCGTAAGCGGCGGCTGCCGGTTTGGTTTCGCACCTTTGCGGCGCGTGACCTGATCCCGCAGGCTGCGCGGCCTCGCCCACTTTCACTTTCAATGCCTTCAGCCCGCGCAATCCCAGATTCGAGCGCCACTCCAGCGCATCCGGCGCCAGCGTAATATTCGCAAAGCGCCGCAGAAACGCTTCCAGCACGACCTGCCCTTCCACCCGCGCCAGCGGAGCGCCAAAACAAAAATGCGCGGCATATCCAAACGCCAAATGCCGATTGTCTTTACGCGTAATGTCGAAACGGTCGGGATCAGGAAAACGTTCCGGATCGCGGTTTGCCGCGGCCATCACGGCAATCACCGCCTGCCGCTTCTGGATCAGCTTGCCGCCCATTTCCCGATCCGACGGGCACATGCGCGCCGTATGCTGGCTGGGACTTTCATAGCGCAGCATTTCTTCCACCGCCGAAGGAATCAGCGAATAATCGTTACGCAGCCGCTCCATCTCTCCCGGATTGCGCAGCAAAGTCAGCAGGCCATTGCCAATCAGGTTGGTGGTGGTTTCCTGTCCGCCCACCATGGTCACAATGCAGTTGGCAATCACTTCTTCTTCGGTCAGCCGGTCGCCGTCGATCTCCGCCGTGAGCAGCGAATGAATCAAACCTTCGCGGGCATGAGCATGAGGATGCTCGCGCTGCTGGCGAATCGCGTCCTGGAAATATTCCGTCATCCCGGCCACAGCTTCGAGAACCCGCGGATAGCGTTCCGGATTATGCTGAAAGTTTCCCAGCATCTCGGCGAAATCCGCCGACCACTTTTTCAGTTGGAGGTGATCGCTGGTCGGCACACCCAGCATCTCGGCGGTCACAATTGCAGGCAACGGCTCGGCCAGTTGCGCGATCACATCGATTTCGCCGTTCCCATCTAAGCTCGCGACTATCCCATCCAGAAGATTCTTCGTGATGTCCTGAATGTGTACCCGCAACTGCTCGACTCGCGCCGGCATGAACGCCTTCGACGACAAGCCCCGCAACCGCGTATGTGCGGGCGCGTCCAGGAACAGCATCTGTTTCACCATCACCCGGGCAATGGGATTCAGCGACGACAACCCCATTTCGTCGAGCTGCGCCGGAGTTGGCGTGCGATCCGCGGAGAAATTCAGCAGCACTTCCAAAACATCCGCATACCGCGTCACCACCCAGGCATGCAGAAACGGATCCCAACGCACCGGATCTTCCGCGCGCATGCGGCGGAACAGCGGATACGGATTCGCCAGCACCTGCGGATCCAGCAGGTGATACAGGCTCATCGCCGTATCCCGGCTTTCCAGCCGCGGTGCTGTAGGGGTGCTAGACATTTTCAGTTAGATAAGTCTATCTGGATGGGTTACTGGGTAGGTTTTATTTAAACGCGGGCGTCGCTTTTTGCGGCCTGCGCGGTGTGGCTGTCGCGTTCAATCTTAGCCAGAATCAGGCTCTCGATTTCCGCCGACATTTCCGCGACCGTGGGATGATCGAACAACTTCAGCAGCGTCAGGTCGACGCCAAAGCTTTCGCTGACCCGCGCAATCACCTGCGTCCCCAGCAGCGAGTGCCCGCCCAGAAGAAAGAAATTGTCGTTCACACCTACACGATTCAGCTTGAGCAGCGGAGCCAGAATCTTCACCAGCTCTTCTTCCACCAGGGTTCGCGGCGCGACGTAAGCTTCATCGGGCAACCGGTTTCCGTTGACGGCCGGCAGGGCCGCGCGATTGATTTTTCCCTGCTCCGTGACCGGCAGGCTAGGGATCGCAACAAACGCCGCCGGCACCATGTAATCAGGCAACCGCTGCCGCAGATATTCGCGCAGCGCGCTGGCACTCACGGTTGAGCCTGAAGCTAATACCAGATACGCCACAAGATGCTTCTCGCCCGGGGCATCTTCCGTGGCCACGACAACGCTGGCCTCGACCGCAGGATGCTGGCCCAGCACAGTCGACACCTCGCTCGGCTCCACGCGATATCCGCGGACTTTCACCTGCTCATCCATCCGCCCCAGAAACGCGATCTCGCCGTTCGGCAACCGGCGCGCCAGGTCACCGGTGCGGTAGAGCCGCGCACCCGCGACAGTGCTGAACGGATTCGGCACAAAACGCTCCGCCGTCAGATCCGGGCGATTCCTGTACCCGCGTCCCAGGCCCGCGCCGCCGACATAAATTTCTCCCGCGCCGCCGTCGCTCACCGGGCGTTGCTGTTCATCCAAAATATAAATCTCGACTCCATCAATGGCGCGGCCAATCGACGGCGCTTGATTCACCGACGCCGGATTCGTGGAAGTCTGATTCGCAGAAGGCTGACTCGCAGAAGTCGCCGGAACCACCCCCGAAGTGCTCACCACCGTGCACTCGGTGGGACCATAATTATTTACCAGCACAAATGGCAAGCGCGCCGAAGGATATACCTTCAGGGTGTCCGCACCAGTCAGCAGAAAACGCAGCGCGGTCTCAACGGGCCAGTCCAGCCGCAACAATTGTTCCGCCATCACCGTCGCTGCGAAAGAAATGGTGATGCGCCGCGCCACCATCCAGTCGCGCAGTGCAGCGGCATCGTTCCGCACCTTTTCGTCGGGCATATGCAGGCTCGCGCCGCAGGCCAGGTACGCCCACATCTCCCACACCGCGGCATCGAATCCCAATGCGGATTGCGCGCTGGCCCGGTCGGCCGCCGTCACTTGAAATGCCCGCTCGTGCCAAGCCACCAGGTTCGCGAGCCCGGAGTGAATCAGTTCCACGCCCTTCGGTTTGCCAGTCGAACCCGACGTATAAATAATGTAGGCTAAGTCCTCGCCGCCAACGCCGCTCTGCGGCGCGATGTCGGACTGAGATGAAATTTTCTCCGCGTCGCCATCCAGCGTAACCACTTTCCATTCGCCCGCCGGAAAACCTTCCGCCCAGCGCGTCTTACTGACGACCAAGCTGGCGCCCGCATCCTGCAGCATAAAGGCCAGCCGCTCCACCGGATGGATCGGATCGAGAGGAACGTAAGCACCGCCGGCCTTGAGAATTGCCAGCGCAGCCACCACCATCGCCGGCGAGCGGTCGAGGTAAAGACCAACCACTACATTTTGCTCCACGCCATTGGCGCGCAGATAATTCGCCAGCCGGTTAGCGCGGCGCTCGAGTTCCCCGTAGGACAATTCTTCCTGCGCTCCCGCGACCTGCGTGCCCGCCACGGCCAGCGCGTTCGGATTCTCCGCTGCTCGCCGTGCCACAAATTCGTGGACACACCCGTCGCCCTCCGCACTCAGCACGCGGCCGACTCGGATTTCAGCAATAGAACTGGACGGATTAACGGTAGCCATAGGTAGGAGAGCGAACTGGCTTAAAGACTTTCGTGCGCGGCCCTATGCAGCCCCGGAACCCCGCAGCACGGCGGGAACAGTCTTGGCCAGTATTTCCAGGTCCAGCCACAACGACCAGGTACGAATATATTGTAGATCCAATTCCATCCACTTCTCGAAGGTAGTGGAACTCCGTCCCATGATCTGCCACAAACAAGTGATGCCGGGGCGGACGCTGAAGCGCTTGCGCTGCCAGTCCTGGCAGTGGATTTCGAACAGTTCGTAATCCCGCACTTGCAACGGCCGCGGACCCACCAGGCTCATCTCGCCCTTCAGCACGTTGAACAGCTGCGGAAGCTCGTCGACGCTGGTCTTGCGCAGGAACCCGCCCACCAGAGTGATGCGCGGATCTTTCTTGATCTTGAACACCGGTCCGTTGGCTTCGTTCTGATGCTCGAGGTCTTTCAGGCGCGCCTCGGCATCGATCCCCATGGTCCGGAACTTGTAGATGTTAAACATCCGCTTGTTCAGCCCCAGACGTTTCTGCACGAAGAAAATCGGTCCCGGCGAAGTCAGCTTCACCAGCACCGCGGCCACCATCAGAATGGGTAAAGTGAAAATGATGGCGGTCAGCGAAACCACGATGTCGATGCCGCGCTTGATCGCCAGTCCCCAGAAATCAGTGATCGTGGTTTCGTGGCTGATCAGCGGATCGCCGTCGAACTCCTCGGCCCGCTGCCGCGCATCTTTCAAGTCGAAGATGTTGGGCATGAACCGCACCACGATGCCTTGCTGTTCGCACGCCGCCGCAATCTTCGAGGCGTAAGTGTGGAACGAGCGAATGGGCAGCGCCAGCACCACTTCATCCACGATGTTCCGGCGCAAATATGAGGGCAACCCGTCGAGGTCGGAAACCAGAGAGTGGCCCTGCTTCCTGAATTCCTCCGACCCATGCCAATCTTCATCGGCGAAACCCAGAACGCGATAGCCCAGTTCCGGCTTACCTTGAATGCGGTCCACCAACTCCAGGGCGCGCGCATTGGTGCCGATGACCAGCATGTTGCGGGTATTCTTGCCATGCCGCCGGAGATAGGCCAGCACCTCTCGAATCACCATGCGGCTCAAAATCATCAGCGTGGTGGTCAGCACCCAGAACAGCACCAGGAACACGCGGTTCACCAGCCAGATGCGAAACACCAGCCCGAACACCGCTACCGCAATCGAACCCAAAGTCGTGGCCCGGCTGATGTCCCAGATCTCATCCCAGCGGCTGGCCATGCGCTTGGAACTATACAGCGAGAAGGCACTGAACAGGATGTACCAGATCACCAGAAAACTGATAAACAGCACCAGATTCCCCAGCTTGATTCGCAGTTCGAAAAATTCGGCCAGGCCGAAGCGCCCCACCCGGTGAAACTGCGGAAGGGTGGCCAGAGCAAAGGAGACGACCATCAGAAACAGGTCGAACACCTTGAAACCGTTCGTGAAAACTTTACGGCCTATGTGCATAATTGGATCCTGACGAAATGGGTACTGAATTTTTCGCGAACCCTGGGGGACGGCTGTGGCGCTAACTCTGAGGGGAAATGGCGGACAACTCGGCCGATGCCCGCCGGCAAAACAGTTTGCAACGTTTATTTCTTCTGCTTGGCGATCACCAGGCGCTCGATGGCGTCGATGCTTTCCAGATTGTCGTGAGTAATTTCTTCGTCGCCCACGCGCACGTTGAACTCTTCTTCGAGAAACGCCACCAGGCGAAAAATGCCCATGGAATCAATCACGCCATTCTTGGTCAACACTTCCTGGTCCGTGATCTCCATAATGCCCTTGGTCTTGGCAAATTCTTCCAGCACGTACTCGCGGATCCGGTCTTTCACTTGGCCTGACTCGATCATGTTCTTCTCTCCCAGTGGCAGATAATTTTGATTGCTGAATTTTGAATGCGAAACCGACAACTACAACTTGATGTTCCTATTGATGTTCCTAGCGCGCGCCGACGGGCTCTGCCGCCAGCTTGACCCGATCAATCTTTCCAGTCGAGGTCTTAGGCAGCTCGGCGCAGAGATCAATCAACTCCGGAATCATGTATTTCGGAACCCGCGACGCACAGTACTGCTGCAGTTCGAGTACACCCAGCGACCCGGCAATGTGCAGTGCCACCACCGCGCGAATGCGGTTTCCGATAATCTCGTCCGGAACCGCCAGCACCGCGGCCTCCCGCACTCCCGGATGGCTCAACAGCGCGCTTTCAATCTCGCCCAGCTCGATGCGATATCCCCGGCTCTTGATCATGCTGTCGCGCCGACCCTGAAAATAATAGTTGCCATCGTCGCCGACCGTGACGATGTCGCCGGTGCGGTACATCTTCTCTTCAAAATGTTCCTGAAAATGGTTGGGCACCACCATCTTGTGCGTCTTTTCCTCATCCGCCCAATAGCCATTGGTCACGCCCGGCCCGCGTACATACAACTCGCCGGCCTCGCCCTTGGCCGCCAGCCGTCCTTCGGGCGTAACTGAAAAAGTATCCGTATTGGCGCAGGCAATGCCGATGGGCAGTTTTTCCAGACTGGCCAGCCGCTCGCGCTCCACTTTGTAATACGTGCAAACATTGGTCTCGGTCGGCCCGTAAAGATTGTAGAGTTCGCTCTCTTGCGATACTTCGGCAAGTTGCCGCAAATACTTCATGGGGAAAACTTCGCCGGCAAACAGAATCGTCCGCAGGCTCTTCAACTTCTGCGGCGTCAGCCGCCCATGCAGCAGTAGCAGCATCAGCGCCGACGGCACCGAGTACCAGATCGTAATCGCCTGAGTCTCGATGAAGCTGGCCAGGCTGGTGGGAAACACCGCCAGGTCTTCGGTGACCAGGTAAACCGTCGCTCCCGCTTCCAGCGTGTTGTACACGTCGAAAACCGAAAGATCGAAGTGCAGCGGCGCATGGTTCGACAGCCGATCCTCGCTGCGCACCTGAAATTCTTCCGCGCACCATTCCACAAAGGTCAGCGCGTTCTGGTGCGAGATCATCACGCCCTTCGGCCGTCCCGTCGAGCCCGAAGTGTAAAGAATGTAAGCCAGATCGGTCTCAATCAGATTGACTTGCGGGGCCCGAGCAGCCGGAAATTCCGCGAGCCACGACCAGGCAATCACGTCGTTCCCTTCGCCCTCGCCTTCGGTCAACAGGCAGCATTCCAGCGTGCTCAAAGTTTCCGGCGCGAGCACCGCGCGCTTCTCCCGGTTAGTAATCAGGACCCGAATCCCGCAGTTGCCAATGATGTAGCCGACGCGGTCCGCCGGAGCTTGCGGATCGAGCGGCACATATACGCCGCCAGCCTTCACCACGCCCAGCATGCTGATAATCGATTCCACCGACTTCGGAAAGAACAGCCCGACCCGGTCGCCCTTCTGGATTCCCTTCTCCCGCAGGAAATGCGCCAGCTGGTTCGAGCGCTCGTCCAACTCGCGATACGTAATGCTCTGGCCGCGAGCCCACACCGCCGCCTTCTCCGGATAAGCCTTCGCGCTCTTCGCTAGCAATTGCTGCAGTAGGTATGCCATGTTTTCGAAACCCAGCCCGACTAGGATGTGGGGAGAAAAAGCAAACTACAAAAACAAAAAAAGAATCTAAAGCCCCTGCATGTTCGCGATAATCACGCGGTGCACTTCTGAAGTCCCCGAATAAATCGTGCCCGCAATGGCGTCGCGCAATTCGCGCTCCAGTTCATATTCCGTCATGTAACCGTAGCCGCCGTGCAACTGGATCGCGTCCAGGCAACTCTTCACGCAAGCTTCACTGACATACAGTTTCGCGATCGAAGCCTCGCGCAGCGGATGCCGTCCCTGACTCTTCATCCACGCCGCCTTGTACAGCACCAGCCGCCCGGTCTCAAGCCGCACATCCATGTCAGCAATCTTGTTGGCGATTGCGGGAAACTTGCCGATGGGTTCGCCAAACTGCTTGCGCTCCTTGGCGTATTTCACACAGGTTTCCATGATGCGCTGCATGGCGCCGAGATGGCTGGCCAGAATGCAGATTCGTTCCCACTCCATCGACGACGTAAACACGGCCTGCCCCCCGAATTCCTTGCCCAGCAGGTTCTCGACCGGAATCTCGCAATCCTGTAACGCGATCTCCGCCATCGGCGAGGTGCGCAGTCCCATCTTGTGCAGCTTGCGGCCCACCGTAAACCCTGGCGTGCCTTTGTCGACGAGAAATGCGGTAACCCCGTTCGGGCCGCGGGTCGGATCGAGATTAGCGAAGACAATCGTCACATCCGCGTTGGGAGCGTTGCTGCTGAAGGTCTTCGAACCGTTCAGCACATATTTATCGCCCTTGCGCTCCGCCCGCGTCTTCAAACTGTAAGCGTCCGAACCCGATCCTGGCTCGGTCATGGCATGCAGTCCCAGCCCGCCGCTCACCAGTCCAGGAAGATATTTTTCCTTCTGCGCTTCGGTGCCGAAATTCCAGATAGGAATTTCCGAACTCCACATGTGCGCGTTGATCGAGAACAGAAGCCCGTTGTCGTGGCAACCGTAGCCGAGAGCTTCGAGCGCGCACACCGTGGTCAGGATGTCCGCGCCCCCGCCCCCATACTCCACCGGAATCGGCAGTCCCTGAATGCCAAACTTCGCGCATTTCTCCCACAACGGCCGGGAGAATTCCTCATTATGGTCGCGCGCAATGACGTCGTCTTTCAGCTCTTCGCGGGCAAATCGCAGCACCTCCTTGCGAAACGCCGCCTGCTCCTCATTCCATGCAAAGTCCAAGGTTGTCTTTCTCCTGATTTTCGTTCTGGCCCAAATACCCCTGAGCTTTGTCTGTGCCAATAATCCTTACTTATGCCGAAACCGAAGCCGCCGATTGCTCAGGCACAGCCTTTGCCGCCGCAGGAGCCGTTGCCGCTGTCGGCGCGGGAACCGTCGCCACCACCGCCGTCGTTTTCTTGACGAACTTCTGCGGACGCCCGCCCGGCAACTTGATGCGCGCCGGAACTCCCATCACCATCAAATTGTCGCGCACATCAGTCAGCACCAGGCTGTTGGCCGCGATCACCACGTTACTACCAATCTTCGCGTCGCCCACCAGCTTCGCTCCGGGACCGAAATATACGTTATCGCCAATGCCGCGGCAGGCATGTGAAATCAGGCATCCGGTGGCGATGGTAAAGTTTTCGCCAATCGTCGTCTTGCCCAGATTGATCGCATACACCGAATGAATCACAAATCCCGGACCAATCTTTGCATGCACATCAATGTGCACGCTGGTAAACAGCTCGGTAAACTTGCGGAAAATCAGTCCGCTGATACGCAACAATGTTCCAATCACCGGAATGCGCACCCCCAGAGTCCAGTGGGCGTAGCGATACGAAATCACCGGCCAAGTCGAATGCCGCAAGCAGATTTCGATGCGATGCTTCCAGCTCGGCTTCCAACCGTCGGGGCGGGCCTGATACATGGCCCGGCTGATGTCTTCTCGTAAAAGATCGAACATTTTAGTCCTTACAATTTCGTAACTATCAACAACCCGTACAGATATATCGTTACAGCGCTTCAGCTACAGTTTGCGATAAATGGATTCCGGAACCGGGAACGTCCGATGATTGAGCACCGCACCCAGCACGCGAACGTTGGCGTTTTCGAGATCGCGTACCGCCTTGCGCGCCGACTCACGCCGCGACATATTCGCGCGCAGCACCAGAATCACGCCTTCCGCGCCGCGCCCTAGCATTACGCTGTCGTCGCCCAGCCCCATCGACGGAGCATCGATCAGCACATAGTCAAACTCGCGCTGCAACTCCGGCAGCAGGGCTCGCATGCGATCCGAGCCCAGCATGGTCTGCATCCCCTCGACTTCGGCACCGCAACTCAGCAGCCACAGATTCGGCCGCGACAGTGACGTCACAAATCGGCGGATCGGCTCCGAGCCCTGCAACGCGTCGGTCAGACCGTAGTGATTGGTCACGCCAAATTCTCTGTGCAATCCCGGAGACCGCAGGTTCGCATCCACCACACATACCGATCCGGCGGTCTGGGCCGCCAGCACTTCCGCCATGCGGGCGCAAATCCAGCTGCAGCCGTTGCCCGACTCCATGCCCGACACCACGACCACGCGCGACCGGTCTCCCGGCATCAGAAACACGCGCTGCACCAGCTTGAAAATCTCGTCGCGCTGCCCCTCTTCCATCTTCAACTGAAGCGGCTGCATTTCCATGGCCGGCGCCGGATTGGCCGTCGTTTCTGGAGCCGTCTCTTCCGCGATCATATGTTCGGCAGCCATGCGTTCAGTAACCATGCGTTCGGCAACTGTGGTCGCTTCCGGCGTGGCCTGGAACATGTCCCGTTCCCGGCCCAGAGTTTGCATCAGTTCAAAGTTTCTGCTCATAAGGTCCCGTAATACCTTTCGTCTCTTGCTTCCCTGTTATCTGCCCTGTTGTGATGCTGGCGCCGCTACTTGGCGGCTAGGCTGACTGCCGGCCGGGACGGCCCGATCGCCAGTTGTGCAACAACCGTGCTACATCCCGCATGTGCTCGATCGCTTCCGCCGGACTCAGGTAATCCTTCCCGGCTCGATCGGTGGTCAGAGTCGGACCGGAAAACTCCGGGCCAGAAAGCTCTGGACTGGAGAACTCCCGCGCCACCCCCTTCAATTCCTCGACCGGCTGAAACGGATCAGCGGGCGATCCCTTGAAGCCACTCGTTCCATTCACTCCGTCGAATCCATTCGCGCCATTACCGCTCGAATGCCGGCGCGTCGGAGTTTCCACTTCGGAAACGAAGCGGTGAATATCCAGATCATTCACCACTTCCCGAACCATGCCCGCATCCACCGTCTTTTTCCTCATGGCACAAGCCAGAGAAAGCGCGTGAAAACAGAAGTTATTGATCTGCCGCGGAATGCCCTCGCTCACCTGCGCGATCAACTCCTGGGCATCGGGCGTAAACAAACGCGCGCCCTTGTGTCCAGCAACCTGCAGGCGATGATCCATGAATTTTCCAGTCTCTTCGCGGGTGAGAGGACTCAATCCGCTGACCGAGGTAATGCGCTGCCGCAACTGCACCAGCTGCGGACTGGCCAGCTTGTCCGCCAGCCCAGGCTGCCCTACCAGAATGATCTGCAGCAGCTTGGCCTGCGGAGTTTCGAAATCAGAAAGCAGCCGGACGGTTTCCAATACTGTGGCATCCAGGTTCTGCGCTTCGTCAATGACGACGATGAACCGTTTCCCAGCCCGCGCTTCCTGCACCAGGCAGCGGTTGAACTGCTCGTGCATCTTCACAAAATCCTGCGATTCGCTCTCGATGCCGATTTCCGCCAGCAGGAATCGCATGAACTCCCGCGAATTGCACTGGGTTTGAAACAGGAACGCGGTGCGCGCCGTATGGTCGAACTTGGCCAGCAGATGAAACAGCAGCGTGGTCTTGCCCATGCCAGGCCGGGCAATCAGCGACAGGAAGCCGCGGTTCGCCTCGATCCCGTAATAAAGAGAAGCCAGCGCCTCGCGATGCCCGGGACCGAGATAAAGATATCGCGGGTCCGGCGTAACTCCGAAAGGCTGCTCCCGCAGGCCAAAAAATTCTAGAAACATCGGTCTAGCCTCGCTCCTGGATGATCGGACTGGTCGCACCCGCCGGATCTAGTCGGCCCTCGTCAGTGCTTCCGCTGCCCATTCCATTTCCATTTCCATTTCCTTCCGTTACCGCTAACCTGGTACGCCGCGGCGATTGCCGTCTGGTGCATGGGAACCGCTGCCAGCACCGGAATTCTCAGTTCCGACAGCACTTCTGACGGCGTACGGAACGACTGGTCGGTGTAGTCGATAGCGAAGACCACGCCCACGCTCACTGCCGCAGCCAGCAGGCACGCCACCAGCGCGAACAGCCACGGAGAGCGCGTCGGCAAACTCGGCAACAACGGCGGTTGCGCCACCGAAACGTTCAACAGGCGAGTGCGGTCAAGAGCATCTTCGATCCGCGCTTCTTCTTTCTTTTTCATGTACAGCAGATAGTTCTCTTCGTCGGCTTTCTCGGTACGGGTCAGGTCGCTTTGCAGGATGCCTTGTTGTTCCAGCTGCCGCGCCTCCCCCATATACACGTTGACGGTCGCGGTCAGGCCGGTCTCGCGCGCCTGCAGCCCGCTCAGGTCCGCCTTGGCTTTCGCCAACTCCGAATTCACCCACTCATACGTGGAATTCTGGTCGGTGGTTTCTTCCTTCATCGGCGTGCTCTCTTCTTTCGCCAGCGCAGTCCGCGTTTCCGCGAGTTCCTTGTCCACTTCCTGCACCAGCGGATAAGTAGGCTGGTATTTGGTCAGCAGTTCGGTCCGCTTCAGTTCGAGGGTTTGCAACGAAGCCTTCAGGCTCTCCAGCACCTGTGCATCGTCCGACTTCTTCATCTGCGTGGTCAGCCGGGCCGGCGTGGTCTTCAACTGCCCTTCGAGTTCCGCGATGCGCCTCTCCGTCTCGGCAATCGAGTTCCGCGTGCTTTCGAGAGTGCTGTTAAAATCCGCCAGCTTTTGCAGGGTCATATCCCGCAAAACCGTCGGCGCCACGCCGCCTTGCTTTTCGGAAAATCCCTTGAGCTGCGCCTCGGCCGCCAGCATGTCTTTCTTGTACTGATCCGCCTGCTGGTCGAAGAATTGGAACTGCCCGGTCGGATGATGCACGTCCAGGTGCTTCTGCACATAAGCATCGTCCAGCGTCGCCAGCACCTGCTGCGCCAACCTGGGATCGTGCGACTCATAGGCGATGCTGATGACGTTGGTCTTCTTAATCACTTCCAGCTGCAGATCTCCGCGCAGGTCCGAAACCGCTTTATCGATGCGGTTGGCTGGCGTCTGCCAGGGATGCAACAGACCCGACAGGAACTTTTTCTTGTCCAGGCCGCAGGTTACAACCACTTTCTGCAGCACGTCCGCGCTCTGAATCAGCTCCACTTCGGAGTTGATCTCTTCCTCGCTGACCGTGTCATGAAACATCATGGGCGCGTTCTGGTCCGGTGAAACCACGGGATCGACGCGTTCGCGCTTGACCAGCAGCTTGGTCTCAGCCCGGTACTTCGTGGGCAGCACCAGAGCCGACAGGCCCACGCCCAGCACCACCCCGACAAAACATAGAACCAGAAGTCTCTGGTGGCGAAAGCCAATCGCGACCACGTCTCGCGCAGTAAAAGAATGGGGTCGGTGGCTAGGGGTGTTCATGATTTCATGCATAATCTCTCCGTGTTCTTTCGTAATCCAGTCGTGTCTAAACGAGCATCTCCAGCGAGCAGTCCTGCCCTACGGTATGGTCAGAGGAAGATACGTGCCCATGCTCAGATTCGGGATAAAACGGTCAATCTTGGACATCACATTCTTGGGCACAAACACCATGTCGCCGCTGTGCAGAAACGGATCCTCGCTCAGATTCCCGCTCTTCTGCATCTTCTTCACGTCGATCAGCTTCGCCTCGGTCCATTGGTCGTCCACCCGGCGAAACAGCAGAACCTGCGAGTGCTTGGCGCTGGACTGAAATCCGCCGGCAATCGCGACCGCCTGGGTCAGCGTCATCTCCCCGTGCATCTCATACTTGCCGGGCTTGGCTACCTGCCCGTCAGCTACGAAATAAGGCTTTTCGAATTCCTTCAGCACCACCGAGATCAAAGGATCATTCAGGATTTTCGAATACGCTCCGCGCAGCGTCTGCGTCAGCTCCGGCACCGTCTGGCCCGAGACCTTCACGTCTCCCACGCCCCGCAGCGAGACATACCCATCAGGCTGCACGGCCACCGCCAACTGGTTGAATTCCGGACTCAAATCAAAATTCAGGTCAAACGTGTCACCGGCTTCAATCCGGTAGCGATGCGAGCGCTGTTGAAAATCTCCGTTGGCCGGTTTGCTGGCCGTCAGCGTGTCGGAAGCAGCCGGCGCGGGTGTGGTTGACGCAGCCGTGTTCGGAGCCGATACCAGGGTCGCTGTCGGCGCCGAGGCCTTATCTGCCTGCGCCCCACACATAGCACTCACGGCCAGAAGCACGCCCAACCATCGCATCGGCGCCATAAAACTTTTCCTCGCTGTCACTACCGGTGTCACTATCATTGCGAATCCTCCACCTTGATCGATCGCCCCCTGATCCCGCCCGGGGATGAATCTTGCTATACAAATAAACGTCAAGCAAATAAACGTTCAACAAATAATTCGAGTGCCAATGTTAAACCAAAACATTAAGCACAAAACACGAAACAGAAGCCTCGCCCGGCGCCATCCGTGGCCGCAAGCGGAGTGCAATCCGCTGGGTGCGATCCGCATCCTGCCAACCAAGCGCCAAATGCTGACGCCCCGGCTCCGCTTAGTTCTGCGAATCGGCCTTCAGAATCCCGCCCACTGGCTCCTGCTGCCCGCGCGGACGCGGCGTCAAGTTGTGCTGCCGGATCTTGTATAGGATCCCACGGTAGCTGATGGAGAGCAGTTGCGCCGCCCGCCGCCGATTCCAGCCCGTATATTCCAGGGTTTTGCTGATGGCATAGATCTCCGCCTCGACCCGCAGACTGCGAAGCGAGGGCGGATTCCCGTTGGACTGGTCAAACCCAGCGCCATCCTGATGAGACAACTTGATTTCCGGCTGCGATTCGGTCTTGCTCGTCTTGGTCTGTAGTTCGCTCATAAAGTGCACCTCGGAACTGTCTTTGAACTTACGATCTTGATCTTTTTGATCCTGATCGGTTTTTGAACTCAGTTGTTTCAGAAAACAAGCAATTGGGAGAGCAATCTAAATCGGTTCCTAAATCGGTTCGATGTTGTAACCGGCCACCCGCACACTGATCGAGCGCTGAATCAACCCCACCGAGATCACCACACTGTGATCGCTGTTCTCGGCCGACAGAATCCCTTCCACGCCATCCAGCGCCCCGCCGCAAACCCGCACCCGCTGACCAACGTGCAGATATTGCCGCTCCTGGTAGCTGACCTTGCTGGCGAGAAGAATGTTGATGTTTTCAATCTCTTGATCGGGGATAGGAATTCCACTGCCCTGCACCCCCACAAAACTGACCACACCCTGCGTCTGCAGCACCCGCACCCGATCCCCGGAAGCATGGTCCAGCCGCACGAAGGCATAGCCGGAAAACAGCGGCAGCTCGACCTGCTTTTGACGATCGCTCCATTTGCTGATTTTGGTAACGATAGGAAGGAAGGACTGAATGCCCTGCGTCTCCAGCTGCCGGGCTACCAGTTTTTCGTGGCGGGAACGGGTTCGCACCGCATACCAGCGCGCCGGGTCCGGAACCAAAGAGTGTTCGACAGCATGTTCGACTGGCAATTCGTTTTCCGCCACTCGCGCATCCCCGTTCATGGCTCCGCCCTCTCAGTCACATTCGGGGCTTCGACAACAGTCCCACGGAATGCGGCTTTGTCGTTGGTGTTTGAACCTGGACAAGCGAGAACTAATCGCCTGTGCTGCGTTTCGTTAGGGGGGGGTCAAGTAATACCAGTGAAATCGCCGCGAACCTAACGGCGCACATCGAACATCAAGTAGGTTCAATCTATAGACTCTTGCAGTTTCTTGCAATGGGAAGAAAGTGCCAGTGACCAAAGTTTGCACGGGGCCAAATGTCTTGTTTTCAATAGAGACGAAAGACTCCAACGGGCCATCCGGCTATAAAGGCCTGTTCCGCCCAACCTGTTGCATACCCTACATTTACAATCAACATTATGGGAACAGTACACCCCTCGTCGCAGTAAGAAAACTCGCTAGAAACCAGCAGCTGTTGGCACCCTCCGTCCCCACCTCGCCTAACTCGGCGGCAGGGTGAACCAGATCCTGACCCGAGTCTGCATTTCGACCGGCCGCCCATTTGCGGTATACGGCCGATACCTCCACTGCCTCACCGCCTCGACGGCCGCCTCGGCCAGCATCGGGTTTCCGTCGACCACCACGATGTTGTGAACAGCTCCCTCAGTCCCAATCTGCACCTCCAGGGTCACCAGGCCCTGGATCTTCTGCGCGAGCGCTTCCGCTGGATATTGAGGTTCTACCCGATGAATGAGCCGAGAAGGGATCAACCGCGAAGTGGAAAATCCCTCTTCCTGCGTCGCCCCGGCCGCGCCCGCAGCGTTGTTGGCTACGCTCGTCGGCTTAGCCGCCGGCAACCGGTAAATCACTTTGCCATCCTGCGTCACTACCAGCCCGCCATTCGGCGGCTCGACCGAAGTCGCGGCGCCCGGCGTTCCTGCCTGTGTACCCGCCTGCGATTCAGTCTGCGCTGGCGCCGCTACATCGCCCGACGGCGTTTCCGTCGTCTTCTTGCCTGAACTGGAATCTGCACGATTCGCCTTTCTCTGAGCAGCGCCCGCTCTCCCGCTTACCCCGCGGCCGACCGCTCCCCGCCATCCCAGCGCAAGCCCCAACAGCACCGCCGTCACGATTACAAGAATCCCCAGTACTGCCGTCCAGATCTCATTCTTTCTTCTATATCCTCCGCCCGCCGGGACCTCAGCAGCGGATTCCGATATTGGTTCCGGTGCAAGCGGACTTGCTTCCGGAGGAGCTGCTCTAGTCACTCCCGCAACGTTCTCGGCACTTTCCTTGTTCGCCGCCACGTTCGCCACCACGCGGCCAGCCAGAATTTGCAGCTCTCTGATATCCCGATCCCCGAAGGCATCGACCAGAGAAGAAAAAACTTCCAACACTCCAAAGGGTTGCGGCCCATCACCCAGCGGCAGCACCAGAATCGAGCGTACCCCCAGCCGGCGGCAGGCCTCGGCATTCACCCGCGGGTCCGTCTCGGTATTGCCGCATTGTTGAATCGTTCCCGTCTGCAGACACGCGCCCGAGAGTCCAGAAGTCGTTTCCACGCGCACGCCCAGGTCCGGAGCATCCGGGCCGCTGCTGGCGCGACACACCATCTCGCCCGCTCGCGTCAGAGCAATGGCTGCTCCGGTCGCCCGCGTGGCGAAGCGCGCTTCCTCGACCACTCCGTTGAGAACCAGATCGAGAGCGAGGTCGTATGACGCCGCTCCTCCGCCATGAGCCGCCAGCGCCCTGGCGACTTCCTCCACATCGCGCGGATTCTGAGCAGAGACGACCTCGCCCGATGTCGACGGCATCCCGTGCGAATCCGGCTGCAGCCTGGCGTTTTGAGGCATACGGGGAACCTTGGAGTTCAGCGGCCGTACGGTGTTCGTTATTATGCGGAGTTTGGCGCGATCTATTAAGGATGTCAACACCACCAAAGGGGTAGCAGTTCAGTTCAGATTATTTTGGCCCATTGTCATTCTGAGCGCGGCAACAGCCGGGCGAGGAACCTTACGCCGGCCGACGCTATCAATGCCGTGAACGGGGGTGCCCTCGCTTCATACAATCATGTGCTCCTCGCGTCCTCACAACCGATATTTGAGTTTCGTATGGTCCCTCCGGAGCGCTTTGGGCGCTCCTGCAGGATGACAATCGACAGTTGAGTCAGATAGGCGCCTGGCCCGACGTGGTCCCGAACCCGGCGTCGTTCAGAAGGAGGCAAGGCCCGGGTTCCCGTTTTGGTGACCCGGCGCGTGGCTCGCGTAAGTTTTCATCTGCAGGAACGCAACCCAGGCAAAACAGCTTGTAAAATCAAAGCCGGCACCAGAAATTCAGCCCGCGTTATTATTCTCTCGTTACTGATCTCGTTTCTAATCTCGTGAGGTTTATGCCAATGCGGATTGCGGTGGTAGGTTCAGGATACGTTGGACTGGTGGCTGGCGCGTGTTTCGCCGACCTCGGCCACGACGTCATCCTGGTCGACAACGATCAGCAGAAACTAGCCGCGCTGCGCGACGGCCAAGTACCCATTCACGAGAAGTTTCTGCCCGAACTGCTCGGCCGCCATCGCGGACAGCGCCTGACCTTCTCTGACAACCTCACCCAAGCCGCCCGCCTCAGTTCGGTCATCTTCGTGGCCGTCGGCACCCCACCCACCGAGAGCGGCGAAGCCGATTTGTCTTATGTCGAATCCGTGGCCCGCGAAATCTCTGGCGGCATCAACGACTATAAGGTCGTCGTCGAAAAGAGCACTGTCCCCGTCTACACCAGCGATTGGGTACGCCGCATCATTCTGCGCAGTGGCACCGACCTGAAGTTATTCGACGTCGCCTCCAACCCGGAATTTCTGCGCGAAGGCACCGCCGTCACCGACTTTCTTTTTCCCGACCGCATCGTCATCGGATGCGACAGCGAACGCTCCGCCGAAGTTTTGCGCGAAGTCTACGCTCCCCTCACCGATGGCAGCTATTACCGGCGCGGCGACGCCATTCCTCAACCCGACCGCGCCCAGATTCCTCCGCCCATCATCGTGACCAGTAGCAAGAGCGCCGAACTGATCAAGCACGCCTCCAACGCCTTCCTGGCCATGAAGATTTCTTTCATCAACGCGGTCGCCTCGGTCTGCGAGTCAGTGGGCGCGGATGTGAATCAGGTGGTCCACGGTGTCGGGTCCGATGCGCGCATCGGACCCCGGTTCCTCAACCCCGGCATCGGCTACGGCGGGTCGTGCTTTCCCAAAGACGTGATGGCCTTTCGCGCCGTGGCCCGCGAGTCCGGCTACGACTTTCGCCTGCTGGATGAAGTCATGCGCATCAACGAAGACCAGCGCCAGCGCTTTCTGCGCAAAGTGCGCAGCGCCCTCTGGACCCTGCGCGGCAAGCATCTCGGTGTACTTGGCCTCGCTTTCAAAGGCGGCACCGACGACATCCGCGAATCGCCCGCGCTCTGTGTAGTGCAGGCGCTCTTGCAGGAGGGCAGCAAAATCACCGCCTACGATCCCGCTGCCATGGATCGCGCGCGCGAAATTATGCCGTCGGGCATCGCCTTCGCCAACTCCGCGTACGAGGCGGCCCGCGGCGCCGATGCCCTGCTCATCCTCACCGAGTGGGAGGAATTCGCCAGCCTCGACCTCGGCCGTCTCCGCCAGGAATTGAAGTACCCGATCGTGATCGACGGACGCAACCTGTATGATCCCGAGGCGATGGCAGCTCAAGGCTTCACTTATTACAGCGTGGGCCGCGCCGCCGCTCACCCTGACGGAGTGCCCGCCGCAGCCTCAAAGAACGGGCTGAAGAATGATCTAGAGATAAAGAATGGAACTGAATAACGTCGCGATCTTGATCATCATGAAAAACGGCAAGAAAGCATGACTCCAAAACGCGCGCTCATCACCGGCGGCGCCGGATTTCTAGGTTCTCACCTCTGCGATGCTCTTCTCGGAGAAGGCTACAGCGTGGTTGTCGTCGACAACCTGCTCACCGGCCGACGCGCCAACCTCGACCATCTGCAAAATGATTCGCGCTTCGAATTTATAGAAAAAGACATTTGCCAGCCTTTCGACCCGGGCCGCGTCGACTACGTCTTCCACTTCGCCAGCCCGGCGAGTCCCGTGGATTACTCCATTCACGGCATCCCTACGCTCAAGGTTGGCTCTCTCGGCACGTTTCACGCGCTCGACGTTGCTCACAAGTATGGAGCGAAATATCTCGTCTCGTCGACGTCGGAATGCTACGGCGACCCGCTTGAGCATCCGCAGAAAGAAACCTATTGGGGCAACGTCAATTCGATCGGCCCGCGTTCCGTTTACGACGAAGCCAAACGCTTCACCGAGGCGGTCACCATGGCCTACCGCCGCTATCACAACGTGGACACGCGCATTGTGCGCATCTTCAATACCTACGGTCCGCTCATGCAGATCAATGACGGCCGGGTAGTGCCCAATTTCATGAAGCAGGCGCTGCGCAACGAACCGCTCACCGTCTACGGCAACGGCCAGCAGACGCGCAGCTTTTGTTACGTGAGCGATGAGATCGACGGCTTTCTACGGCTTTCGAAGTCGGACGAGCATCTGCCTGTGAACATTGGCAATCCCAATGAATTCACTATCCTCGAATGCGCGCAGCTGGTATCGAAAATAACCGGATCGCAAAGTCAAATTGTTTACGAACCGCTGCCCCAGGACGATCCCAAACAGCGCTGCCCCGACATCACCAAAGCCCGCCAATTACTGGGATGGGAACCAAAGGTCAACCTCGAAGCCGGGCTGCGTTTGTCGCTCGCCTACTTCAAACAAGCCGTCGCCGAAGAGGCGACGGTGAAATCATAGTTGACTCTCTGCCGGAAAAACTCCCGATCAGTTCTCGTTGCGGCCTTCGCTAAATGTTTGCGGCGAAGAAACTAAGCAGGTAGGTGTACGCATCAGGCGTTATGTACAATTGGCGCGTATACTAATGTATGTACACTGCAGTATGTAATGTGTATCATCTTGAGACAGGGATTGGGCCGCCTGCGCGCCACCGCATCTTGCCTCACATTCACGATGCCCTGTGCGGCTCCGGAGACCGCCCTTCCTGCGACGATCGATCTCGTGATGAGGGTAAGGGGCACCGCAGGGAAAATCGTGCGTCCTGGAGCCTGCCAGAGGCCCTCTACGACATTTCAACAACTTACACGAAGATGCAACGACTTACGCAGAAGGGGGTAGGTTGCTAGCTTACGAGGGTGCGGTCGTCGAGGCCACGAAGTCGGTCAGCTTCTTCACATTCGTCTGTTCATCCCGCGTCTTCAAATCAAACGCCACGCCGATCCCGTAGCCGGGATGGGACGCCTGCACCGTGCCCCGCACCTGCAACTTCATTTCGTAAGTTCGAACCAGAATCTCGACCGTAGCGCCCTCGGGAAAACGCGCTGACACTTCCAGATAGCATCCCCCGAAACTCAGGTCGGTCAGACAGCAGTGGTGCGGAATCGAAATTCCGGTGCGGTAAACTTCCGCCCCCAGCCGGCAGGCGTAACGGATCTGCTTCCGGTGGTCGGGATCGGACTGTCCGCCATCCAAGGCGGCCGGGCGCGGGCTCTCTGGCCTGCGGCTGCCGTGGGTTTGCTCGGCCACCGACATCGTAGCCAACTGCCGCGGCTCTTCCATCTCGACGGTTACATCGGGAAACTGTTGAGGCCGTTCGCTGGGCACATTCACGGCGAGAAAATCAGTGAGCAGGCGGCGCGAGGTTTTGGGTACGTCCACAAACTGAATTCCGGCGCGGCCGCCCCAGTCCTGCCACACCACCTGGCCCGACAGACGAATGCCGAGGACCTGTCCCGGCAACTTGAACTGGAAGTAAACCTTGCTGGTGGGCGGAACCTTCTTCCCGAACTGCACCGACATGCCGTCCTGCGCCAAGTCGATCAGCGTGGCCCGCTCCTGTTCGACGTTGGCGTAATCGATGGTCGCCTGAGTATGCACGGCCGCGCGGGCGTTCTTGCGTTTTTCCTTGCGCATGACGGCGCGCGCCGCGCGCAGGCTGCTCAGGGCCCGTTCATAAGCGACAGGTTTATAAAGGACGAAATTGACTCCCAGCGAGAACATCTCGCGGATGCTCTCCTGTCCGCCGACAGCAACCACGGTAACTGCCAGCGTACCATCGTTGCGCCGCGAGAGCTGGGTTTCACGCAAGAGGGCAATCACTTCCTTACTGGATTCGCCGTCGACAATCACGACGTCGAAGCGCTCTTGCGCCAGTCGGACGCCAGCGCGCACGAAGTCCGGACAAGACTCAACTCGAATGCTGAGCTCTTCCAGAACCCGGCGCAGCACCTGGGCCGGCGCCTCTTCAACACACACGAGCAGGGCAGATAGAGTCATACCTGGCACCATCCTAGGATTCCGCAGTTCCCCCCACAAGTTACCAGGGTCATGCCCCCGCGACTCTCCGCGTGCCTTAGTTGGCGTTAACTGTCCTGCTGTCAGTCCTGCCGTCAAAACGTGACTTCAGTAACCATCGCATTCCAAAAGGACAACACCCCGGTATTGACCTGTCGTGCTTTGACGGCATCGCGACTTGTTCCTACGATGACCAATGACGCGGTGAAAGAACGCGAGCCCGCCGGTTTGTGGGCGCGGCAACTGCGGTCCTGCTCCGTGATTGGCATGGCTGACGGGAGTGAGAACGCGTAGCAGTGGCTCTGGCTAGAGATTGTTTCTCCCTCCCCGAAAGATATTGATATCTATGACTCTGACTTCAATTCGGACTTCGACTCTGACTTCGAGAAAACTTCGCGGGTTCTCGCTGATGGAAATGATGATCGTCATTGGCATTGGCATGACCGTGGCGGGCATCAGCGTCATGGCCCTGATGCCGATGCTTCAGGAGAACCACGTCGACCAGTCCTACGACACTACGTTGTCGGTTCTGCGTAATTACAGAAACCTGGCCATCGCGCAGAGCCAACGCTACATCATCACTTTCACCCCTGCCACCACCACGGTCCCCATCGTCCCGGCAAGCATCACTGTGCAGAATTGGCAATACGCCGTGCCGGTGTCGCCAGCCCCCACGTTCGTGGCCAGCTATACGCTGCCGACTGACGTCACCTTCGGAGTGCAAACCATATTTCCGGCAGCCGCTCCGGATGGCTTCGGCACAGGCGTGACCGCGATCGACTTCGACCAAAATGTGCCCCCGGGCAGCGCGAACTATGTCCTGTTCATGCCCGACGGCTCGTCGCAGGACATGACGGGGAACTACAACAGCGGCATTCTCTACATCACTCGACCGGGCGATGCATACCGTTCGCGCGCCCTCACGGTATGGGGTACGACGGGAAGAATCCGGGGCTGGCGAATCTACAACCAGAGTGGAGCCAATGTGTGGACACAACAATGATGAAACGCAAATCACACTCGTCGCAGCAAGCTTCGTCACACCAGCGCGGCTTCACGCTGATTGAAGTCATGATCTCGATCGCGATCATGGGCATCGGCATCCTGACGCTGATCGCCGCCTTTGCCACCGCCGTCGGCAGCACTCAGAATGCGCAGCAGAATCTCATCGCTCGCGAAAAAGCGCTGCAGGCGATGGAAAGCATCTATACCGCGCGCAATACCCAGCAAGTCACGTTCGCGCAAATCGCCAACATTGCCAGCGGCGGAATTTTCACCAATGCCGCGACTCAGTTGCTGGCCGCTGGTCCTGACGGGCTGGTGAACACCGGCGACGACCTCCCTTACCCTGCGTCCGGGCCCTGCGCGGGCGGACCGGAGTGCGTGGTTTTGCCCGGTCCCGATGGCATTCTGGGCACGGCGGATGACACGTCCATGAGCCTGGCTAACTTTACCCGCCAGATAACGATTGGGACGGTCCTGAACTCGGACGGCACCGTCAACGCCAATCTGAAGCAGATCACCGTGACCATCACGTATACGACGAACCAGTCCGCGGTTCCGCGGACGTACACCGTCCAGGCATTGATTTCAGCTTTCCGCTAGAGGCCAGGAATAGAAAACATGAGAATGCAAAAACGCAATTCGGAACACGGCTTCTCGCTGATGGAACTTACCGTTGCCACGGCGCTGGGCCTGCTCGTAATGACGGCCATGGCCAGCTTGTTCAAGAGCGGCATGAACTCCGTCATGCTGGTCACGCAGCGCGCCGAGAACCAGCAGGACATGCGGGCGGCCGTCGATCTTATGGTGAAGGATCTCAGCCTGGCGGGCGCCGGTCTGCCTTCGGGCGGAATCCAGCTGCCTCTGGGCGGAGTCACGGATGCGAAATTTGGCTGCGACCAGAGCGGCGCCTGCCATGTCGTGAACAACCTCTATCCCGGGAACTACATGTACGGAATTATTCCCGGCTATTTGAACGGAGTGGAAGGCGGAGCCTCAATTCCGGCCGCGCCCGCTCCGGCCGTGAACGACAGCGTCACCGTGATTTATTGCGACTACAACTTTCCTCTGTATGAGTACAGCGTCGCCCTCAACGCAACAGGAACGGTCGCAACCTTCACCCCGAGTGTCGCCTATCCCTCGCCTCCTCCCATTACCAACGCGGGCGGCATTCAGGTAGGCGACCTGATCATGCTCACCACTAGCACGGGGACAGCCGTGGGCGAGGCCACCGCCGTCAGCAGTTCGGGCACTACGGGCACCATCGATTTTGCCAATCTCGATCCGCTGAACATGAATCAGAGCACCGCCACTACGAACAACATCAAGTCGATTGTGGGCGGAGGAGCGGCGACTGCCTACCGGCTGTTCGCGGTCACTTATTACATCAACGTTCCGGCCGCCGGCTCGACTCCGCGCCTGATGCGCCAGGTGAACGGACTTACGCCTCAGCCCGTGGCCGATGACATCATCAACTTGCAGGTGGCTTACGACGCCTATAACTCGACCAGCTCCGCTCTCGATGCGAATCAGGCCAATCCCATCGGGGTCGGCGAGTCGCCCAACAATATCCAGAAGATCAACCTGGTGATCATGGGCCAAAGCATTCTCAACAACGGCAACAAGTCGCAGAACATGTATCTGGCGACCGACGTCAGTGCGCGCAACATGGCATTTCGCAACGTTTATTAACGCTTTCTTGAATTGACGCTTGACGCTTAACGCTTAACGTTTTTCGTGGGGCAGGAGATCAACGCAAATGGGACAGGGAAAAACGCGACAGGGAAAAATGGAAAAAGGCTCGCAGGGTTTCACACTGATCGCAGCGCTGCTCATTCTGGTGCTGCTGTCGGGTGCGGCGGCCGGCCTTCTCTTCATGGTCACCAACGAAGCCCGCATGGGCGGCAATGACCTGGAGTCCAATCTGGCCTTCTACGGTGCTGAGTCCGGTATGGAGGAGCTCACCGCCAACCTTTCGGCGCTGTACCAGCAGTATCAGGTCCCTACGAACACCCAGATTCAGGCTATGGTCACGCCCGCGTGCAGCTCGCCCTCGGCCCCAACCCAGGCCATGGTCCCCAACATGAACTACTGCGAGTACATGACTTACCCGACCAATGGCTCCGGCGACCCGGCCAGCAGCTGGAACACGGTTAGCTCCGGTCCCAATCAGGGTTTGTACGCCGAATTGATTCCCATGACCCTGCAGGTCATCGCCAGTCGTCCGGCGGGAGCCTCGGTCAACATGACACGCAACATTGAAGTCGCCTTGATTCCTGTCTTTCAGTTTGGCGTGTTCTGCGGTTATGACTGCTCCTACTTCGCTGGCCCGAACTTCGCTTTTGGCGGCCGCGTTCATACCAACCAAAACCTTTTCCTGGCGTCCGGCGCCAGCCTGGTATTCGACGACAAGGTCTCGGCCTTCCAGCAGATCATTATGGATCAGCTGCAGAACGGCCACTCGACGACCTCGGGATACGCCGGAACTGTATATCTTCCCAAAGCCAGCGGCGGCTGCGCTCTGAGTCCGATCCCGCCTTCGGGCGAGTCGAACTGCGTGGCTCTTCCCGGCGCAGGTACGGTTCCCGGCGATGCCAGCTGGAGCGGCGGCTATCCTACGGTGGGCGGCACTGCCAACCTCAATTTCCCCAGCCTTTCTACGGGAACTCTGAATGGTTATCTGACCAACTCGCTCACCGGCGCCAAGAACATGCAGTTGCCTTTCGTGCAGAATAGCTGCACCAGCAACCCGCCGCCTTGCACCGATCCGATTTCGATTATCCGCAAGCCGCAGGTCGGCGAGTCCGCCAGCAGCACACTCGGTACATCGCGGCTGTACAACAAGGCGCAAATCCGGATTCTGATCGCCGATACCCTCGCCGATCTGCACCCCGAACGCGGAACAACTTCGCTCGACTCCAGTGACTACATGTTTCCCACCGCCTCCGCCGCAACCTCGAACTTCGCGCTGACTTCGGGCGCGACCGAATATTTTGGCTGGGCCACTGCCGGCACCAAAGGCTGGGTCGACCCTTACTACGATAGCGGACAGGAGACCTGGGCCACATTTCCGCTGATCGGGGAACTGACGACCAACCCCACCACCCTCGCCCAAATGTCGACTCCGGCAAGCGGCGGGCCGTGGATCCGCGTGGAATATAACAACGGGGCCGGCTGGGTGGGAGTTACTGCCGAGTGGCTGGGACTGGGCTTCGGCCGCGTCTTCAACGCTCCCCCGACCGCTCCCCAAACCAATGCGATTGATCAAAACGCCATTCTCATTTTGCAGCAACTGCAACCTGCGGTAGCGCAGTCGACTGCATCGGCGCACGGCGCCGTGGCGACTGCAAATAATTGGTATCCCATTAACTTCTATGACGCGCGCGAAGGCGAGATGCGCGACAACACTGTGGCCAACGGTGCCAGCGGCACTAAGGTTTACTCCTCCTGCTCGGTCCAGGGCATTATGAACGCCGTGGAACTCGATGTGGGCAACCTGGCTCTATGGCTGAACGGCACCATCCCCGGCCACGGCACCAGTGTGAACTACTCCAACAATAACGGCTACGTTCTTTACTTCTCCGATCACCGCGGCATGAAGACGGATCCGAACCCCTCCAACGGCGGCCAGACTCCGGCCGGCGTGAAGAGCGGAGAATCAGGCTTGGAGGATGTAGTGAACTCGTCGGCGATCCTGACCTCCACGACTCCGGATGGAGTTCTCGAACCCAAGTCGTACTATACCTACTCGCCGGAAGACGCCGATCAGAACGGATTCCTCGACAACTGGGGCGAGAAAAATCTTGGCTACGGCTTCGGCATCAATACCAATACCAACCCGATGAATGGGTATGTGCGCATCAACGTAAGCGGTGCCGGCACGGCGACTTCCAAAGACTGTGCGGCCTATAACCCCGGCACTATCGTCGCACCTATCCCTGCCCCTACCGCCGCCACAATGCTCACCGGCAACACCGACAATGAAGGGGTGGCGAATCCAGTAAGCGGAGCTCGTCACGTATTGAAGCTCGTGGATGGCGGCATGAGCGCGGGACTGGTCAGCTACCTGCCGGTCATGCCGACTACCAGCGGATGCTCGCAAAGCGCGACGAATCCCACCGGTTGCGGCGGCTTCACCATCGTTTCCGAAAACCCGGTCTACATCCAGGGCAACTACAATACCAACGGGTCCGACCCATTCTGGGGCACGGCCACGGCCGCAACCCCCACTCAGACGGCGCATTCGGCGGCATCCATCATCGCCGACTCGGTCATGGTTCTGTCGAACTCGTGGAGCGATATCAACAGTCTGATGTATCCGGACTTCTCGGGCAGTCGCAGCATGACGGCTCAGGCGTATTACCGCACCGCAATCTCGGGGGGCAAGAGTATTCCGTTCCCGCAACCCACCTGGACCAGCGTTGCCAATGACTTCGGAACTGACGGAGGCATGCACAACTTCCTGCGTTACCTGGAAAGCTGGGGACAGACGCTGAACTATGACGGCTCGCTGGTCAGCATGTATTACTCGGAGTACAACACGGGCACGTATAAAGACGGTCCCGGCGGCGACGTGTATGCACCGCCGAATCGTAATTACTACTTCGACGTGCTGTTCCTGACGCCGAGCAACTTACCGCCGGCGACACCACAGTTCCAGGATATTGACAACTTGAGCTATCACCAGAACTTTACACCGCAGTAAGAGTAGAACCGGATTTACTGCCCCGGTCCGCTTGGCGGGCCGGGGTTTTTTTCTATTGCTTTGACTTTCAATCGGTGCGTCATCCCGAGCGGAGCCGCTCTTCAGGCGGAGAGAGGGATCTCCTTTAGAGTCGTGCCTCGGGAGATTCTTCTCGCGGCTGAACTGCGCCGCGCTTCGGGATGACGCAGCGATAGGATGGAAATCAGGACGCAAACTGATCGGCTACTCATTGTTTTAGATTATGTTCAGTACGGCATGCCTTCGGTAGAATCATTGGCGCGCTGAATGGCGCAGCGTATCGCCAACCAGATGGGAACATCTCCTATTCGCCATGCCGATCATCATTCCGCTCACCGCGGTTCTTTGTGGTTGGTCTTCAGCGCATGCGCTGTGGCGTGCATCGGATTATTTTTCGTTCCTGCCTTCATCATCCGGCCGTTCACGCACCAGAGTTCCAGGGGGCTTTCGTTGGCCATGGCCTTGCGGCAACGCGCGCCGTGGGGAACACTTGCCCTTTCTTTCATTTGTCTGCTATTCGCACTGACGCTTTGGCGAACGTCGAACCGGTGGCGCAAGGTTGGGCTGTCGCTCGTAATGCTGCTGGTGGTGTTTTCGGCGGTCATGGCTCGCCAGAACTATTTTGAGTGGATGTTTCATCCTATTGAGAACGCGCAATTCGAATCCGCTTCAGCCAGCAAGCTCGGCAGCGGCGAAATGATTCTCGCTGTCCGCTTCGGCGCCGACGCCCGCGCCTATCCCATCAGTCAAATGGCCTACCATCATGTATTGAATGACGTGGTCGGCGGCGTGCCAGTCGTAGCCACGTATTGAACGCTGTGTCACACCGGTCTGGTGTGGACACGAACGGTGAATGGCAGGGCGCTGCATTTTTATCTGGCCGGCATCAACAACCAGAATTTTCTGATGCGCGACAAGGAAACTGGCACGTGGTGGCAGCAGATCACCGGCAAAGCCATCTCCGGCCCGCTGCGGGGTGCGTCGCTGGAACTGGTCTTGAGTGATGAGTTGAGCTTCGGCGAGTGGAAGTCGGAAATGGCCAGTAGCCCGGTGATGGCCGAAGTGCTGAAGCAAGTACCGAAATACATAAAGGAATACGACAGCAACTGGGAGCCCGACGTCGCCAAGCTCCCCGTGGTGATCAGCTTCCCCGGCACCGAACTGAAATCTCGCGACGTAGTTGTCGGCCTCGAAATTGATGGCGCGAGCCGAGCCTATCCATGGGACACCTTGGTGAAACAGTCGCCGGTGGTCGACCGCGTCGAGGGCACGCCGCTGCTCGTAGCTGTGGGGCCCGATGGCAAATCTTTTCGCGTGTTCGTCAGCCGCATCGACGGAAAAGACGCCGAGTTCTTTCTGAAGGCCGAGCAGCCTGAGACAGCGGCCGTGGAAAAATCAGGTGCGCCGGCGGATGCCAAACCAGGCGACGCCAAGACCGACGCTAAGGCGGACTCTTCATCAGCCGGCAAAACCGCGCCTCCAGCCCCTCTCAAGCCCTGGATCCTGCTCGATACTGCCACGGCGAGTGAATGGAACTTTCAGGGCTGCGCCGTCTCCGGGCCGTCGCAGGGGAAATGTCTCGATCGCGTGCCCGCGCTGAAAGATTACTGGTTCGACTGGCGGAACTATCATCCCGGCACGAGTATCTACAAACGCTAGAAGCATGAACCACGAAGGGCACGAAGGTTCACGAAGGAACCCAGTTGTCCGCATTTCCTTCGTGGAGCTTCGTGCCCTTCGTGGTTAATGCCCTTGGGTTAGTGTTCCTTCTCTGAACAACAGGACGCGTCCACCCTTGCGGGCTGTATGTACACCGCCTTGGGGTCGACGATCTG
Organism: uncultured Acidobacteriota bacterium; assembly: GCA_963758005.1. GTDB lineage: Bacteria > Acidobacteriota > Terriglobia > Terriglobales > Acidobacteriaceae > Sulfotelmatobacter. The sequence continues at coordinate 23,903 of CAVWTR010000007.1, read as the reverse complement.
ACGGTCGTCGTATTTGTCGTGGTGACGAACCCATGCCATGGTAAACGCCAGCCCATCCTCGTCGCGACCTTTCGGGGCGATATCGAGCCAGTTGTAAGTGCCGACCATGGAATCGAGTCCGCGGGCATAGCAGGAGTAGGTGTGGAATATTTCGCCGGCTTCGTTTTTGTAGAAGACGCTCGCGCCGGGACCTTCCTCTGACGGGAATTCGGTCATCTCGTAGTTGTAATAGACCTTTCCGACGACGATGTCCTGCGGCGTGAACGATGCCTGATAATCACGGTTAAACTCATTTCCGAAGGACGACACCCACTTGAACTGCCATCCCATGCGCTTTTTGAAGGTCTCGATCTCCGGGAGCGTCGCCCGCGAAATCGCCAGGAAAGTCACATCCCGATGCGCGAGGTGCACGACGCCGCCGTCGAACGTGTCGGCCAGGTAGGAACAGCTCGGGCAGCCCTCTTTCCATCCTGGGCCAAACATGAAGTGGTAGACGATCAGCTGGCTCTTTCCGCCAAACAGATCGGCGAGCGTCTCTTTCCCGCGCGGTCCGTCGAAAACGTACGGCTTCTCGACTTTTTCCCAAGGCAGTGCGCGGCGCTGGCGGCTGAGTTCATCGCGCAGCCGGGTGAACTCCTTCTCTTTGCGTAGAAGTTCCTTGCGTGCGGCCACCCACTCAGCAGGCGTCACCACGGTTGCTTGTTCCATTGTTATTTGCCCCATCTTGTTCGCTGTCATGGTTGCCATTGTCATTGCTCCTTTCCGTCTCGTTTGTCGAGCTTTTGTTTATCCCACTCTTCTTTCCGCGAACCATCTTCACTGCGAGCGCCGCAACCCCGCCGGTCGACATCACGCTGCCCGCCATCCACGCCGCGCTGGCGATACATGCTGGACACATAAGTTCCCCCCTGCACGAAGTCCATTGCTGGCGATTGTTCCCTTTACGGCCGGCGCTTGCGCTCGGCGCGCTCGCGGACGAGCGAGTGGATAAGGTGCCAACCCTTCTGCATGCCCTGCCGGTGATCGTCCGGAATCACGCCCAGCGCGATGTGGTGAAACTTGATGAGCGTGCCGCCTGCGTTCTCGCTCAATCGATACTGCAAATTGTTTGCGGCCGCATACGACATGAACAACGGCCCTGCGATTTCAAGCAGCGTCGGTTTCTTGATGGCTTGCACGTGTCCCCAGAAATGCCCGTTACCGTCGCCCAGATCGCGAAACCATCTTCCCCCGGGCCAGGCCTCGAGCTTCATCGGCATGCGCTGTTCCGGAGTTTCATTCTCGGGTCCGAGTTGTTCCAGCAGCGCCTGGAACGTCACCTCCAGTGACGCCTGCACCTGGATTTCCTGCGTGATGGTCACGCTCAGATTCTCAATTCCTGTGGATGCCGTGGAGCTCGTCATGATTCTCTCCTTACTTTCATTTTTAATTAAGGTCGGTTCTCATTTCTCAGTCGTTTTGTGCAGATCATGGTTTTTTGCGGATCACGGGTTGACCAACAATTTCTGTTTTGCTTCAGCCCGCTCCTTCACCCGATTCAATTGGTGCTGCCATAAACGTTCGAAGGTCTTGGTCCACTCATGCAGCGGGCGGATCGCATCAGCATTGGTGCGATAGAACATGTGCCGCCCGTGCCGCCGCACCCGCACCAGGCCAACCCGGCGGAGCACTCCCAGATGCTTCGACACCGAGGGCTGCTCCATCCCCAGAGTCGTGACGATGTCACCCACCGCCCGCTCCTCGGTCGCCAGATAGTTCAGGATGTCGCGCCGTCGAGGCTCGGCTACTGCATTGAATCCATCCGACGTTGTAGCGGCTCTTGGCATGAGCAGAATATATATTCCTATATGGGCATATGTCAAGGGCATTTTATTCGGCCACTCCCGCTCCCATTCCTGTAGCCTTTCGCCGAGTGCTACCATAGCGCCGTTCCGGCTCCCAGATGTTTCGAGAGATTGATGCAGCAAACTCCGTTCGCGAGGAGGTTGTCATGCAGTGGACCCAGATCTACGACCCACTCGGGCATTGGTGGCTTTCCACACTGGTTGCTTCCCTTCCCATCATCGTGTTGTTCAGTCTGCTGGCCGGTTTCAGGGTGAAGCCGCACTGGTGTGCCATCGCCGGTGCGTTGACGGCAATGGCCGTGGCGATGGTTTTTTTCAAGATGCCTCCCGCGCTGGCCGCCATGAGCTTTGGGTACGGCGTGGCCTACGGGATATTGAAGATCGCGTGGATCGTTCTGGCGGCGGTTTACCTTTACGCCATTTCGGTCGAGACCGGGCAATTTGAAATCATGAAAGAGTCGGTAGCTGGAATTACTGCCGACCGCAGGCTGCAAGTTCTGCTAGTCGCATTTTGTTTTGGCGCATTCATTGAGGGGGCCGCGGGCTTCGGTGCGCCGGTAGCGATTGCCGGAGCATTTATGATCGGGCTGGGATTCAAACCGTTCCATGCCGCCGCCTTGAATCTGATCGCCAACACCGCACCCGTGGCCTTTGGCGCGATTGGCACGCCAGTACATGCGCTCGCCGCAGTGACAGCTCTGCCGGAATCCGACCTCACTGCCATGATCGGGCGCATTCTGCCTTTTACAGCGGTCATAGTTCCCTTCTGGCTGGTGAAAACCATGGTCAGTTGGCAGGAGACCTTCGAAGTTTTTCCCGCCATTCTCGTTGTGGGCGTTTCGTTTTCCCTTACGCAGTTTTTCTGGTCGAATTACGTGGACAGCAATCTCATCGATATTATGGGCGGTGTGGTTTCGATCGTCGCGACGCTGATTTTCCTGCGCTTCTGGAAACCGAAACAGATTTGGCGCTTCGATTATGACGACAAGCCGCTGGCTGTTCCGCCACTGACGGCGACAATAGCGGACGATGTGGGCGGCGAATGGTCAGCCAAGCAGTTCGATGGATTCGTGAAAACGCGGACGTACACGGCCGCGCAGATTCTGAAAGCCTGGACACCGTTCGCGATCCTCTCTTTGTTCGTGTTGCTCTGGGGGCTGCCCTCGATCAAGCTTGCCATGAACACGGCCACCACGCCGGCTTTTCGTGTGATGCTGCCGAACGGCAAGGTGCGGCCTGGTCCGCCGGGGTGGGATGTTCCCTACTTGCATAATGCCATTTCGCGCGCCGTTCCGATCGTGGCCAAGCCGACTCCTGAGGCCGCGCGCTACGATTTCAACTGGCTCTCCGCCACCGGGACCGCCTGCTTCTTTGCCGCGATCGTTTCCGGATTGTTGCTAAGGCAGGGGCCGGTGCAGCTAATGAAGATCTTCTGGAGAACCGTGGTGCGTATGCGCCTGGCCATGGTTGCCATCTCGTTCATGCTGGGACTTGGGTACGTGACGCGCTACTCTGGCCTGGATGCCGTGCTGGGGCTGGCCTTCACGCGCACAGGATGGTTGTATCCATTCTTCGGCACTTTCCTGGGCTGGCTGGGAGTGGCGCTGACTGGGAGTGACACTTCGTCGAACGCGCTCTTTGGCAGTTTGCAGAGGATTACTTCGCAACAACTCGGCATCGATCCGATCCTGATGTGCGCGGCCAACAGTGCTGGAGGGGTGATGGGGAAGATGGTGGACGCGCAGTCGATTACGATCGCCACTGCAGCCACTGAGCAGGTGGGCAACGAAGGAATTATTTTCCGCTACGTGGCGTGGCATTCGGTGGCTCTGTGTTCCATCGTGGGGATCATCGTGATGCTGTATGCCTATGTTTTCCGGGCGGCGGTGCCACATGGGCTGTTATTCGTGAAATAGCACCGTGAAATAGCCGGGGCCGGGTCGCCTCGTCTACACTTTTTTCCAGAACGTTTTCGCTGGGGGGACCTCTTGTCTGCCATTCGCGCCATTTTCTGGGACGTCGGCGGTGTGCTGCTTACCAATGCTTGGGACCACACCGAGCGCGCTGAAGCGATCGAGCATTTTCAACTCGACGCCAAGGAATTTCAGGATCGGCACGAACCGCTAGTCTCGTCGTTCGAGCGCGGCCAGATCACACTTGATGAGTACCTCGACCGCACGGTCTTTTACCGAGATCGTCCGTTCACGAAGGACGCGTTTCGTGAATTTATGTTTTCTCTGTCACGGCCGTTTCCCGAGGTGCTTGAGTTCGCGAAGGCGCTCGGCGACTCTGGCCAGTACTTCATCGGGACGATCAACAACGAGTCGCGCGAGCTGAATAACTATCGGATTGAAAAGTTTGGGCTGCGGAAGATCTTTCGGCTGTTTGTCAGTTCCTGCTACGTGGGATTGCGCAAGCCGGAGCGCGATATTTATCGAGTGGCGCTAGAGGTGACGCAGGTTCCCGCGGAGGAGTGTTGTTTCATCGACGATCGGGCGGGCAATCTAGAGTGCCCTCGCGAGATGGGGATGCATACTATCGAAATGAAAGGGTTGGAGCAACTGCGGGCCGAGTTGGGGAAACTGGGCGTTGCCTTGTAGAGAGTTTGAGATGACCTCGGGGGCTAAAGCCCTTGAATTATAGGAGAAGGTCTTTATCGCAGCGCTGAAAACCCTGCCCTGAGCGGAGTCGAAGGGCACTGCGCCACCCAAAGTCGCTGAGATTCGCTTACGGATTCTTGCGCGGGGGGGTGGTTTTGACACCGGCGTTTTGCGGGACATCGGATTCCAGCTGGCTTAGCGTCAGATCGCTGGACCAGCAGTCGGCGGCCAGTTTCCATTCGCCGTTCGGCTGCCGGGCGCATACCCAGAGGTATTTGCCGCGTTCCTCGCGGCGCTTGCCGGTTGCGCCGGGAATCAGGGCCTTGCAGCGTCCTGCTTCGTAGGCCAGATCGCCGACCACTTCCACGCGCAGCGGTTCCACTTCAGCCTCGCCCAGTCCAGCGTCGAGTGCGCCGAAGAAAAATTCGCGAACCGCGGCGGCACCGCGCACTGGCGGACAGTTCGACCGCAGCACCAGTGCGTCGGAAACATAAAGATCGAGCAGATCGTCGAGATGCTTGGTATTGCAGGCCAGCACCCACTCGTGCGCGATGCGGCGTACTGCAGCCTCGGCGCGGGACATATCGCCACGCAGTGCAGCGGTCGGCCGCAGCTTGTCTTCTCTAGCCAGATCTCGCGCTGGATCGCGCATGGGCTCTGCCGCCGAGCGCGCGGCCATGGCTTCTCCGCCGGGAAAATAGTGGTGGTGATAGTGATGATGGTAGTGGTGGGTTTCCTGTCCCGAAGGCCGCGTCGTTGCCGGACGTGCCAGATGCTCGGGTTCATGATCGAGAAATAAATTCGGCGAAAGCTCCAGAGCGTGCGATGGAGCATCCTGCTGCGGGCTGGAAGACGCGGACGATGCGGATTTCGCTTCTCCCGACCCTGCCGAAGCTGGAACGGCGATGCCGCACATGGCGCAGAATTTGTTGCCTTCGCGATTGCGATGACCACAGACGCGGCAAACCAGCGTCGAATCGCCGGAAAGTTCCGGCGCGACATCATCCGCTGCGTTTTCCGCGTCCGTTTCCGTGGCCAGGCGCTGCGCGGCTTCGAGTGCCGCGGCAAGCGCGTCTGGATTGGGTTTGGGGCGGCGCAGTTCGGGTTGCAGCCTGCGATAGAGTTCGTCCATTTCGTCGTTGCGGATGGGCGTGTCCGAAGGCGAACCGGAAGGTCTGGAATGTTTTTTGTCTTTATCCATGAATCGAATCTATGAATCGAATCTATCGACCGCCGGGTTCATTCTAGCCCAGCGGGTTGCCCTCTTGCTATGAGAGAGAAAACCGTTAACCACGAAGGGCACTAAGGTTCACGAAGGAAGCACAAGAATTTCTTCGTGACCCGGAGCCTGCCCTGAGCGGAGCCGAAGGGTGTTCTTCGTGGTAACGGCTTTCTAACACTATCGACTGGAGAATTCGATTTTGCCTTCGGTTTCGGTGGGGACGCCGTTGCAGGTTGCGGGGCGATATCTCCAGCTGCGTACGGTCTGCAGGACGTGGCGGTCACCCTGGAGTCCGGCGCTCTCGAGAATCAGCGGGCTATGTACGCGTCCGTCGGTTCCGATGATGAAGCTGACTTTTATTTTCTGGCCGCGGGCCGACGTGGTGAACAGCGGGTCGGGCGTAGTCAGAGCCTCGGGGGGTTGAACCGCATCGCAGGCGGTCTGTGAGCTCGAGTGCGGCACATCGACGAACTGGGAAGCGCGGGTGAGCGTCCGCGATACCTGAGTTTCGCGCTGCTCCAGGCTCGCCGACAGAGTTGTCGACAGCGGGCGCGAGGCTGGAGTGCCGACGGCTAGAGCGAGTGCGGGCACGAACAATAACACTAGCATCCGCGGAAATGGACTCGCGGGCCAGATGCGACGTTCCATGATGCTGCGTACCATGATTGTCTATCGCCTTCCTGGGGCGCGGATCGCTTGGACAGGTTTAGGTGGCAAATGCAGGACCAATCTGTGAGGCTGGCATTTTATTGCACTGGAAGGAGTTACGGGCTGGCTCTGGCAAATTAAACGCTGTAAGGTGAAACAGATTGCATAGCTGCGGCCCGAACTTGCAGCCGATTCACAATCGCGGTGCAGTTTGGCTTACGCATTGGGCCGGTTAAGCGGGAGATCCCTCGCTTCGCCTGAAAACCGGCTCCGCTCGGGATGACCCAGTCGTGTAAGGGCCGAACTCCTACTTTCTATTGGGGCCAACATCAGCTGGCGGAGCGGCGCATCGTCAGCAATGTGATTTCGGGCGGGCAATTCCAGCGGACTGGTACGCCTACCGTGCCCAGGCCGGGGTTGGTGTAGAGCGTGAGAGCGCCGATTTTGTACAAACCCCAAATGTACTTCCTGGCCAGGTCCGGCAAATAAAGTGGGCGGAGAAATGGCGGGCGCACCTGGCCCCCGTGGGAGTGGCCAGAAAGTTGAAGGTCAATCGGGTGACGCGCGACGTGGTCGGCGTAGTCGGGTTCGTGGGCCAACAGGACCGTGGGTTCGCCGGTGGGAATGGGATGCAGCGTCGCGTCGAGATCAGCACTGCCGACTAGAACGTCGTCCACGCCGCTGAGCCAGAAGCGGGCTCCATCGCGTTCAATGGGGACGGACTGGTTCACCAGAACCTGAATGCCTTGCGCGCGCAGGGCGGCGGTTACGCGATCGGGATCGGTGAAGCAATCGTGGTTTCCCATCACTGCCCACAAGCCATGAGAAGCCTTCAATTGCCGCAGGAGCTGGGCGCAGGGTTCGGCGTCAGCCGCGCCCGCTGCCGGATCGCCGAACAAAGGGGTGGAAACGAAGTCGCCGGTCAGCACAATCAGTTCGGGCTGCAGACCGTTGACCATGCCGATCGCGGCGCGCAGAGGATGGACGGAAAAATAAGGGTCGTAGTGGAAGTCGCTGAGCAGCGCGATAGTGAAGCCGTCCAGCCGCGCGGGCCAGCGCCGGAGAGCGATTTCCTGGCGCACGATTCGCGGACGATTCGGTTCGAGGAGCGTGGTGTCCGCGGCCAACCCGGCCACGCCGGCGGTCGCAGCGAGCTGGATAAATCTCCGCCGGGTTATAGGCCGGATTGTGCGCCGGGTCGTTGGCTCGGCGGCAGGCCCGGTATTCGGACTGATCGTTGGAATTGGAAGAAGAGACAATCGGATTGGGCCTTTTTACGCTGCTGGATTGCGCGACGCGAGGTCTGCCTTTTCAGAATAACCCGAGTCTGCCGATTTGCGATATGTCGGGAGTAATGCGGTAGTGACTCAGTTTGAACTTTGTCCGTGCGTCATCCCGGACCGCGGCGTAGTTCAGTCGCGGGGGATTCCCCCCAGGCACCATTTTCAGGGAGATCCCTCTCTCCGCCTGAAAAGCGGCTTCGCTCGGGATGACGCCACGTTCAAACTGTGCCACCGTCAGCAGTGCGCTCGGTTATCAGAAGCTGAAGGTTACCTGCAAATCGATGCGGCGGTTGGCGGCGTTGCCGGGCGAAAACGGACCGCCTTGCAGAGAGTTCGACACATTAAACAGCGGCGAACCGATCACTGCGTTGGGATTGGCGACATTGACGTTGTTGAACGCGTTGCGCGCGCTGATGCCGAACATGAGGTTGTAACGCTGATCCGAATTGGATGAGGCGAAGCTCGGACCACCGCCGAACAGAGGACCGCCACGACGGCCTCCGCCTCCACCACCGGGGCCGCCACCGGCCTGTGCGGCGTTGCCTTTGACCTTCGGTCCGAAGCCAATTGTCTTGGTCAGACGCAAGTTCATGACGAAATGGTTCGGGCCGGTCTCGTAGTTGATGGGGAGAAGTTTGCCGGTGGCTCCCGAGGCGTCGAAAGTGCCGAGCTGAGTGCAGTAGATCGTGCCTTGCGGAGGCGTGTTCGCAGGGCAAGTGGCGGTCGAGACCAGGCCGGGGCGGTCGTTGAATTGAGAATCCGCATTCAAATCGAGGGGCGAAGTGATATTAAAAGGTGAACCGGAACTGAAGATCATGAAAGGACTCAGGCGGATCAGATACGGAAAGGAAATGCTGCCGCCGAGAAAGACTCTTTGGCGGACATCGAACGAGGCGCGGCCCCAGTCCTGGCTGATGTCGTAGGAGTTCGACGGGAAAGTGGAGACTCCGGCAGTATCGCTATTGGCGTGGCCGAGCGAGTAAAAGCCGAATAGCTGGACCTTGGAGCCAATCCGCACATTGGTATTCACCATGAGCTGGTTCTGCTTGAAATTGGCCTCGGAAACATAGCGGTAGAGGTTCTGAGTGGGTGAAACGCAATCCGGGTAGCACGGTGTCCCGGGGTAGGGCGCATTCGCGTTGACGGTGATGAACTGGTCGAAGCCACGTGAGGTCAGGTAAGTAACGGAGAGAGTCGCGGCCTTGGTGAGCTGACGCTCCACGCTAAACGCGCCCTGCCCGGTGTAAGGCGCATGCAGGCTGGGGCTGATCTGATAAGTCGTCGAGGCGGTGGAAGTGGGCGTGCCACAGTCCGAGATGGGGACGGTTAGCGGTGCATCCAGCGCCCCGGGGTAGCAAGTCGGGTTGGTGAAGATGAACTGTTCCTGGGTAATGCCGTTCAGGCGGTCGGCCTGCAGCATTTGCGCGACCTGGAAGCGGTTATAGAAAATGCCGTAGCCGCCGCGAATCACGACGATGGGCGGCTTACTGCGGCCGCGCACTCCCCAAGCAAAGCCCACGCGAGGCGCCAGGTCGCTGTGGTCGTGAATTTCATTCTGCGCCTCGAAGCGCAGTCCGAAGCTGAGCGTGATATTGGGCTTTACCCGCCAATCATCCTGGAGATAGGGTTCGAAGTCGTAGTAGTTGACGGAGGCGTGAGGCGAGCCGGTGATGATCGACAGTTGCGTGGGCGTCGAGTTAAGGTACGCATTGTAGGTCGGAAAGACAAACGTGCCATTGAATTCCGCGGAGGAATAATTGGTGTCCTGGGTGATGCGGGCGCGGGCTCCGAACTTCAGGATGTGATTGCCGTGGATCAGCGAGGTGTAGTTTTGAATCTCGTAGGCATTCTGCAGATCGTTGAGGTTGCCCCCGCTGAAGCCGCCGCCGACAAAGTTGCCGAGCACGTTTACTTCGGGATTGGTATCGACTGGGTTCTGGATGCTGTTATCCCGAAGATATTGAAAGCGGGTCTCGTTGACGATCTTCGCGCCAATCACCTGCGTGTCGCTGATCTGTACGGTGTCCTCGGTGGACTGAGAGTAGTAGGCCTGCGTTGCGAGATTGAGCGGGCTGTTCAGGTTGCCGGTTTCGGTGTCGCGATAATACTGGTAGCGCGCGGTCAGCGTGTTGTTCTTGCTCAGTGCCCAGTCGAGGCGCGGGCTGAGATTGGTGCGCTGGCGCGGGTTGGCGATGGTCTCGGCGAAGCTCGCCCCGGTCGTGGGATCGATGGCGTTGATCGGGGACAGGTCGTTGATGTCGCGGCGGTCGAAGTTGAAGAAGAAAGACGCGCTCTTGTTAATTGGACCGCCGATGTTTCCGTTGAATTGAGTGGAGTAGTAGGGCTGCTCGGGTCCGGCAAACGGATTGGGCGAGTTGAAAGACGAGTCATTTCCGTCGGCGAATAGTTGCCCGTGGAGCTTGTCGGTGCCGGGCTTAGTGAAGATTTCGATGCGGCCGTAGCCCAGCTGGTCATATTCGGCGGAGAACGGATTCTGGTTGATGCGGATTTCGCGAATGGACGATTTGGGCGGGAGCTGGCCGGCGGTGAAGCCGTCGATGTACATCTGTCCGCCGCTGGGGCCGGCGGAAGGTCCGGCGAGTGCTTCGAGATCGGATTGCAGTTCGTCGGGATCGTCGGGCAGCGCTTCGAGCTCTTTGCCGGAAATCACGATCGCGCCGGCGTTGTTGGAGGGATTCACGTCAACCGTCGGCGCGGTATCGGAAACCTGAACTTTTGTGGTCTCGACTTCGATCGCCATCGTGACATTGAGGCGCAGAGCCTGCGTTGCGATCACGACATTGTCGTTTTCGTAGAGAGTGAATCCGGTAGCGGCGACGGTGAGCGTGTACTTGCCCGCCGGTAGACTCTTGAAGTCGTACAAACCTTGAGCATCGCTCTGGACCACGATGGGAGATCCTGCGGTCGTGGGGGTCATGATCACGCTGGCGGCTGCAATGGCCGCGCCGGAGGGATCGGTGACTTGTCCGTGAAGAGCGCCAGTGACCGCCTGCGTCTGCGCCTGCAACGGACTGCCTGATGCAACGAGCGATGTAATCAGCGACAGCACGAACAAGAGCACTATAAAAACAGAACTTCCGTGTTTCTTAACCTTCATTATTATTTTCCGTTTCTAGATGAGTCTCTTTGGTTTGCGAAAGTATGTTTACTAAAATATGTTCATCAAAACATGTTCATCGAAACATGAGCCGTGCCATGAACCTTGCAAGAGGAACACCCTTATGGACCGGCATCGCCGCCCGGGGCGCCGCCTAAGCTCCAGGGCGCCAGCATCATGGCTTGGCTGCCCGAGGGAGCGGCTTGAAGAATCGGTTCCACGCCGCTGAGCAACGTGATCGCCGTGCCACCGCTGGTTGCCGTGCCCTGGGTGGTCACGACCAGTACAGCATCTCCTTTGTGAAGATCGGCGAGGGTGACCGCCGGCATGCGGCTTAACATCTGTTGGAAGTCAGGCGCACCGCCGCCCGGGCGCATGCCGCCATAGTTTCCTCCTGCGGGGGCTGCGCCGGAGCTTGTTCCGCCAGAGGGCGCCGCCCCTGCACCACTCGGAGCCGCGCCGCCAGAAGGCTGGCCGCTCGCTGCAGCCGGGGCAGATCCGGAGCCGGAAGCACCGGCCGCGCCGGGCGTTCCCGGAGGCATCGAGCCTTTCAGTCGCATCGCTATGCGCTGTGCCATCTCGGGAGGCAGCTTGTGAAGCTGGGAGTCGGAACTGATTTTCACCTGCACGGGTTTCTTGCTCAATAGATCTTGAACGCTGATGATGCCGGCGCTTGCATCCACGGAGTTGACTAGGCCGGCGACATTGCGGAAAGTTCCGGTGACAATTTCTTCCGCCGTCAGCTCGGAGCCGTCGGCGCTGCGGTCTCCACGCGCGCGGAGCTGATCGCCCGGCTGGATATCCTGCAAAGTGCCGGGCTTGGCGTCGTCAAACTTCACCGAGTCGGGAGCGTAGCGGCGGAGCACGGTCGCCTTTGAGATATGCACCGCGATATCTTTCTTTGCGCCCAGGCTTGTGACCGAAATCGTGACCGTGCCGGTGGCTGGGTCGACGGCGCTGACCACGCCTCCCAGACCGCGTTTCTGCCAGTCCTGGCGCTCCTGCTCGTGGCGGGCTTCGAGGTCGGAATGCGGAATGACGATGATTTCCAAGGCCGCGATCGAGGCGCCATCGGCTGATCCCTGACCGCGTACCCGAATGCGATCGCCAACCTTCAGATCCTGCATCTGCACGGGCGCGGCGTCCTTGAGATCCTTCGCGCCGGGCGCAATGCGCAGCAGGCGAGCATTGGGTTGCACGGTCACCGTGATCTCCGCGCCAGTATCCGGCGCCAGTGTGATGCTGTTTGCAGTAATCGCTTTAATGGCGCCGATGCGACGGGCAATTTCTGGCTGACCTGCAGGTTGGCCAGCAGCTTGAGCCTGGCTCGTCGCAGTTACAAACGACATCGGCGAGAAAGTTGCGGCTACAATTGCGACTGCAGACAGGAAACTCACGACGGCTGCGTGCTTCTTGGCGCGCTTCTGGTTGTTGATTTTGATGTTTGTATTGTCGTTCTTCATACGCCCCACCTTATAATTTACATGGCTGCGAGCCGCAAAATGGCATGGTTTACAAAGTTTTACCCAGACATAACAACTATTACATAGCCCTTCGGGAGAGCGCACCAGGACTCACTCCGAGCCAGCCAATACGCGCCGCGGCCAATTCTCGATTATAAAATTCTTTCGTGCGTGTAACCGGCGGAGCCCAGAGCGGCCAGAAGTTCCGCGATGTGGTCTGGGCCGCGGGTTTCCATGGTGATGTCGATTGCTGTGTCGCCGAGATTTACGCCGTGGTAGGCGCGGTCGTAGGCGGTTTCGACAATGTTGGCGCGATGATCGGCGAGGATTCCGGTAAGGCGATGCAGGGCGCCGGGATAGTCGGGCAGGTGAACGCGCAGGCGCACGAGGCGTCCGTCTTTCACCAGACCTCGCTCGATGATGCGGGCGAGTAAGGTCACGTCGATGTTGCCACCACAGACGAGCACCGCGATTTTCTTGCCCTGCAGCGGCAGCTTGCGGTTCAGCACGGCCGCGATGGCGGCCGCTCCCGCGCCCTCGGCCAGAGTTTTTTCGCGTTCTAGTAATAGGAGAATCGCGTTCGCGATCTCTTCCTCTTCCACGGTGACGATGTCATCGACATATTTTTGAACCAGGGGAAGGGTGCGTTCTCCGGCGCGGCGCACGGCGATGCCGTCGGCAATCGTCTTGGCGGAGGCGAGTGTGATGGGCCTGCCCTCGGCCACGGCAGCCTTCATAGAAGGAATCCGGGAGGGTTGCACTCCGAAAACTTGCACAGCAGGATTTGTTTCCTTGACCGCGCAGGCGATTCCGCCGATCAGTCCACCGCCGCCGATGGGAGCAACGATCACTTCGATGCCGGGATGTTGCTGTAGAATTTCAAGGCCCAGAGTTCCCTGCCCTGCGATCACGGCGTCGTCGTCGAAGGCATGAATCAGAGTGAGGTGATCGTTCTTGCTTTGCTCAACCGCCTTCTCGTAGGCTTCGTCGTAATTGGTACCGTGCAGCAGGACTTCTGCGCCGTAGGCGCGCGTCGCCGAAACTTTCGTCAGCGGCGTGGGCAGCGGCATGACGATGCGGGCGTGAATCTTGTGGCGTCCTGCATGGTAGGCAACGCCTTGCGCGTGATTTCCGGCGGAGGCCGCGATCACGCCGTGGGCGCGTTCCTCTGGACTGAGAGTCAGCAGTTTGTTCAGCGCGCCGCGTTCTTTGAATGCGCCGGTGCGCTGCTGGTTGTCGAGCTTCAGGAAGATGGAATTGTTCGTGAGGCCGGAGAATGTTTCGGAGTGGGTGCAGGGAGAGACCCGAATGTCGGCGCGGATTCTTTCGAGCGCGGATTGAATGTCGGAAAGTTGGATCATGGCGATGAAGCAGTCATCTTAGCTTAAAAAACCATCAACCACGAAGGACACGAAGGTCCACGAAGGAAAGCAGAAAGTAGTGGGGGCCTTCGTGATACTTCGTGTCCTTCGTGGTTAATGATGTTTCTTTCGATCAGAATGCAATGGGCCGCGCGGCGGCAATCTGCGGAGTGAGCGGACGTGCATCCTGCGACTTCAGGTAGGCATCCACGCAGGCGGCGGCTTTGCGGCCCTCGGCGATCGCCCATACGACGAGCGACTGGCCGCGGCGCATGTCGCCGGCGGCGAACACTCCCGGGACGGACGACATGTAATTCGGGTCGGTAGCGACGTTGCCGCGGTTGTCGAGTTGAACTCCGAGTTGCTCGATCATCCCAGGGCGCACGGGGCCAAGAAATCCCATGGCGATGAGAATCAGGTCGGCATCCATGGCGAACTCGGTGCCGGGAATTGGCTCGAACTTCGGGGGAGGGCCTACCCTGACGGCGTGAAGCTGTTTGACGTTTCCACTTTCGTCGCCGGTAAATTTGCTGGTGGCGATGCTCCAGTCGCGGATGCCGCCTTCTTCGTGAGCGCCTTCGATGCGCAGCTGCATCGGCCACAGTGGCCACGGAGTCAGCGGCGAGCGCTCGTCGGGAGGCTTCGGCATGATTTCGAATTGGTGAACTGAAATCGGCTTCTGGCGGTGGACGGTGCCCAGGCAGTCGGCACCGGTGTCGCCGCCGCCGATGATGACCACGCGTTTGCCGGTGGCGAGAATGTCTGCGGCGGGTTCGAGGGTGTCGCCGTGGCAGCGCTTGTTCTGCTGAGGAAGGAATTCCATGGCGTAGTGAATTCCCTTCAGCTCGCGGCCCGGAATTTTCAAATCGCGCGGATGTTCCGATCCTCCGGCCAGCACGATGGCATCGAAGTCGCGGCGCAGGTCTTCGACTGGAATTTTGCTGCCCACGTCGGCATTGGTCACGAACTTAACGCCTTCGGCGGACATCTGCTCGAGGCGGCGATCGATGATGTGCTTCTCCAGCTTGAACTCGGGAATGCCGTAGCGGAGCAGTCCGCCGATACGGTCGGCCTTTTCGTAGACGGTGACCGTGTGGCCGGCGCGGCAGAGTTGCTGCGCTGCTGCGAGACCCGCAGGCCCTGATCCGACGATGGCAACTTTCTTTCCGGTGCGAAGTTTCGAGGGCTCGGGATGGATCCAGCCTTCGAGGAATCCGCGCTCCACAATATTTTTTTCGTTCTGCTTGATCGTGACCGGAGGCGCGTTAATCCCCAGAACACACGAGGCTTCACAGGGTGCGGGACAGATGCGTCCGGTGAACTCGGGGAAATTGTTAGTGGCGTGCAACTGGCGAACCGCATCTTTCCAGCGGCCGTGATAGACCAAATCGTTCCAGTCGGGAATGAGATTGCTGACCGGGCATCCGGTCTGGCAGAAGGGGACGCCGCAATCCATGCAGCGGGCGCCCTGGGTGCGAAGTTTTTCTTCGGGGAAATCCTGGTAGATCTCGAACCAGTCGTTGACCCGCTCGGCGACCGGTCGGCGCGGAGCCAGTTCGCGCGAGTAATCCATGAAGCCGGTGGTTTTACCCATGTAACACCTGCCCATGCGGCACTCGCCCATGCAGTGACTGCCCGGCTTCTACCATATCGGAAACGGATCGACCCGGAATATAGGCCTGTTCGCTGCGCGGCGCGCCCAGCACGCGCTTGAATTCATGGGGAAAGACTTTGATGAAGCGCGAGGACGCCTCATGCCAGTTGTCGAGAATCCATTTGGCGCGGCGGCTCGCGGTCAGTTCCCGGTGGCTCAAGAGAAGATCTCGGACAATTTGTATGTCCGACTCCTCGAGCAAAGGCTCGAGATCGACAGAATCAAGATTACAACGCCTCTCGGTGAAGTCTCCGCGCTCATCAAAAACATAGGCAGCGCCTCCGCTCATGCCGGCGGCGAAATTTCTGCCGCAGGAGCCGAGCACCAGCACAATGCCGTTCGTCATGTACTCGCAGCCGTGATCGCCGACGCCCTCGACAACAGCGGTCGCGCCGGAGTTGCGAACCGCGAAGCGCTCACCGGCAACTCCGTTGAAGAAAGCTTCTCCGCTGGTCGCGCCATACAGGGCGACGTTGCCGATCAGGATATTTTCTTCGGGCGCAAAACCGGAGGCACGGGGAGGATACACAATGATGCGACCGCCGGATAGTCCCTTGCCAACATAGTCGTTGGCTTCGCCCTCGAGCGAAAGCGTGACTCCCTTGGCCAGAAATGCCCCTAGGCTCTGGCCCGCCGAGCCCGTGAGGTGAATTCGGATGGTGTCGTCGAGCAATCCAGCAGAACCGTAACGGCGGGCGATTTCACCGCTCAGCATGGAGCCGACCGAGCGGTGGATATTGCGCACGGGAAACTTCACTTCGATGGGCGAGAGAGTTGTGAGCGTGTCGTGCACCTGCAGAAGAATTTTGTGATCGAGCGCCTGCTCCAGGCCGTGATCCTGCGCCTGCACGCGGCGGCGGGCAACGCGCGAGGGTGTGGGCGGGTTGTACAGGATCGCCGAGAAATCGAGGCCCTTGGCCTTCCAGTGATCTTTCCAGTGATCGACGGCCGGCTCCACGTCGAGCATGTCGACGCGGCCGACCATTTCATCGACCGTGCGGAAGCCGAGGTCGGCCATGTATTGGCGAAGCTGCTCGGCGATGAAGAAAAAGAAATTGATGACGTGCTCGGGCTGACCTTTGAACTGCTGGCGCAGTACGGGGTCTTGCGTGGCGATGCCCACCGAGCAGGTATTGAGATGGCACTTGCGCATCATGATGCAGCCCATTGCGATCAGTGGTGTGGTGGCGAAACCGAATTCTTCGGCGCCTAACAGCGCGGCAATCGCCACGTCGCGGCCGGTTTGCAGTTTGCCGTCAGTCTGCACACGGATGCGGCCGCGCAGATCGTTCAACAGTAGGACTTGTTGCGTTTCCGCGAGGCCAAGCTCCCACGGAATCCCGGCATGTTTAATCGAACTCAAGGGCGACGCACCAGTGCCGCCGGTGTCGCCGCTGATTAGGACGACGTCGGCGTGCGCTTTCGCGACGCCTGCGGCTACGGTGCCCACGCCGACTTCCGCTACAAGTTTCACGGCGATGCGCGCCTGCGGGTTCACATTTTTCAGGTCGTAGATCAGCTGCGCGAGGTCTTCGATCGAATAAATGTCGTGATGCGGCGGCGGCGAGATCAGGCCAACGCCGGGGATGGAATGCCGCAGGCGGGCAATGACTTGGTCGACCTTGTGGCCGGGGAGCTGGCCGCCCTCGCCGGGTTTCGCGCCTTGCGCCATCTTGATTTGCAATTCGTCGGCGTTGACGAGGTAGTTGGCCGTCACGCCGAAACGCGCCGAGGCTACTTGCTTCACGGCGCTGCGCCGCAGGTCTCCGTTCGCGTCGGGAGTGAAACGAGCTTCATCTTCTCCGCCTTCGCCAGTGTTCGACTTGCCGCCGATGCGATTCATGGCGATGGCGAGGGTCTCGTGCGCTTCCTTGCTGATCGATCCGAACGACATGGCCCCAGTGGTGAAACGCTTGACGATTTCTTTCGCGGGCTCGACTTCTTCGAGAGGAACGGGCTGCTCGGCTCTTTTTCAACTTCATCAGGCCGCGCAGCGTGCAGAGGTTCGCGTTTTGGTTATCGATGAGGTCGGTATATTCCTGGAAAGTCTTGAAGCTATCTTGTCTTACGGCTTGCTGCAGCTTGCTGATGGTCTGCGGGTTGAGCAAGTGATATTCGCCGTTCACACGCTGGTGGTAGCTGCCGCCGACCGAAAGTTCGGTTTCAAACTCGGTAAGCGGACGGAAAGCGTATTCGTGTTTCAGTTGCGCTTCGGCGGCGAGAACCGGGAGTCCGATGCCTTCGATGCGTGAGGTGGTGCCGGCAAAGTATGCGTCGATTAACTCCTTGTTCAGACCGATCGCTTCGAAAACCTGCGCGCCTTGATAACTTTGCAACGTGGAAATGCCCATCTTCGAGAAAGTTTTCAGCAAACCTTTCTTGATGGCTTTCATGAAGTGCTTGACTGCGAGTTCGGGCGTGATGTCGTCACCCAGCTCGCCGCGCCGGGCAAGGTTTTCGACGCTTTCGAGTGCGAGGTAGGGATTGATCGCGCTGGCGCCGTAGCCGCTGAGCAAGGCGAAGTGCATGACTTCGCGCGGTTCGCCGGATTCGGTGATCAGCGCTACCTGGGTTCGGGTTTCTTCCCGTACAAGTAAATTGTGAACCGCCGCCAGCGCGAGCAGGCAGGGGATGGGGGCGTAGTCTTTGTTCACACCGCGATCGGAAAGGATCATCAGCGAGTAGCCCGCTTTCACCGCTAGTGAGGCTCGCTGGCAGAGTTCGTCTAGAGCGCGTTTGAGTCCGGCTTCGCCGTCGCTGGCGCGGAACAGGGCGGGGAGCGTGGTCGCCAGCAGGTCGCGATTCGACACGCGACGCAACTTTTCCAGTTCACGGTTGGAGAGTAGCGGATGCGCCAGCTTCAGCATGTGGCAGTTCTCGGGCGCTTCGTCCAGAATGTTGCGCTCGCTGCCGATGTAGCTGATGAGCGACATCACCATCTCTTCGCGGATGGGATCGATCGGCGGATTGGTGACCTGCGCGAAGAGCTGCTTGAAATAATTAAATAACGACTGCGGCTTGTCGGAGAGGCACGCAAGCGGCGTGTCGGTGCCCATGGAACCGATTGGCTCCTCGCCTTTCGTGGCCATCGGGCCGAGGATCATCCGCAAGTCTTCATCGCTGTAGCCGAAAGCGCGCTGGCGGCGGAGAAGCGTCTCGGAGTCCGGGTTGTGCATGCGCGAGGGCTCGGGGAGTTCGTCGATCGTGATCTGATTTTCTTTCACCCATTGCCCGTAGGGTTGGCGCGAAGCGAGCTTTTCCTTGATCTCTTTGTCGGAAACGATGCGGCCTTCGACTGTGTCGACCAGGAACATTTTTCCTGGCTGCAGGCGGCCTTTGCTCTTGACCTGTTCGGGTGCGATGTCGAGCACTCCGGCTTCTGACGCCATGACGACCAGACCGTCGTGGGTTACAACATATCGTCCGGGGCGCAGGCCGTTGCGATCGAGAGTGGCTCCGATGACGCGGCCGTCGGTGAAGGCGATTGCAGCGGGGCCGTCCCATGGCTCCATCAGACAAGCGTGGTACTCGTAGAAGGCGCGCTTTTCCGGCTTCATATGCGGATTGCCGGACCAGGCTTCGGGAATCAGCATGGCCATCACGTGCGGGAGGCTGCGGCCGGATTGGAGAAGCAACTCGACGGCGTTGTCGAAGTTTGACGAATCGCTGCCGTCGGGCGCTATTACGGGATGCAGCTTTTTTATGTCGTCGCCGAACAGCGGAGACTCGAGCAGCGACTGGCGGGCCTGCATCCAGTTGACATTGCCGCGAAGCGTGTTGATCTCGCCGTTGTGCGCGATGTAGCGGTACGGGTGGGCGCGCTGCCAACTGGGAAACGTGTTCGTGGAGAAGCGCTGGTGTACCAGGCATAGCGCGCTGACCGCATCGGGATCGGAGAGCTCGCGGTAGAAATTCTCGATCTGCGGAGCGAGCAGTAAACCTTTGTAGACAATGGTCCGGCAAGAGAGCGAGGGGATGTAGAACATCTCGGCGTCTTCGATGCCGGACTCGCGAATCTCATTCTCTGCGCGCTTGCGTACCACGTAGAGTTTGCGCTCGAAGGCGTCTTCGTCCATGCCGGGAGCGCAGCGCATGAAAATCTGCTGGATGTAAGGCTGCGACGCGCGGGCCACGCGGCCAATCGCGGAGGCGTAAACCGGAGTGTCGCGCCAGCCGAGAAGGGTGAGGCCTTCTTCGCGCAGGATGCGCTCGAGAATTCCTTCGCATTGCAGGCGCTGATGTTTCTCGACAGGCAGGAAGGTCATGCCGACGCCGTAAGTTCCCGGCTTCGGCAGCGTGAAGCCGAGCTTCTCGCATTCGCGGGCGAAGAACTTGTGCGGAATCTGGATTAAGACGCCGGCGCCGTCGCCGGTTTCGGGATCGCAGCCGCAGGCGCCGCGATGGGCCAGGTTGAGCAGCACCTGGATTCCCTTCTGGATGATGTGGTGACTTTTATGGCCGCTGATGCTGGCGACGAAACCGATGCCGCAGGCATCGTGCTCGTGCGCGGGATTGTAAAGTCCCTGGGCGGGCGGCAGGCCATGGCTCGAATTTAGACGCGTCTTCCTCATCGTCGCCCTCATCACGGAGTCCGACTTCGTCCAGCGGACTGAATTCCTTTCGAATCACTTGCTCTGCAGTATGTTCTGCAACGTGTTCTTGGGCGTGGCCTGCTGGGGCGACGGGGCGTCGCACACCTCTAGCTCAGGAACAGACTTTGGTATTCTCTTGCCTGGCGGCGGGCAAAGTACAATGCAGAATTTCGATGCAAGTCATGCAAATTTCAGGGTGCGGCTTGGCCCGCGGACACCGGTGAATTAACCTCGGAATGGGGGGTAAGTTCGCTATAATTCGCTGCAACCAAAATGGACTTCGATCAACTCATTACGTTCCTGGAAGTGGCCCGTCAAGGCAGTTTTTCGCGCGCCGGGGAGAAGGTTTTCCGATCCCAGTCGGCAGTCAGCGCACAGATACGGCAACTGGAGCAGGAGTATGGCGACCGGTTGCTCGACCGCTCGGGCAAGACAGTAAAGCTGACTCCGGCCGGGCAGGTGTTTTTCGAGTACGCCGAGAAGCTAAAGAGCCTGCGCGATGAGTCGCTGATGGCGGTGGCCGACCACAGCGGTACGCCGCGCGGCACGCTGCGAGTGGGCGCGAACGAGGCAACTTGTTTGTACGTTCTGCCCGAAGTTTTTGGCGAATACTGCCGGCTTTATCCGCCGGTGCAGATCAGCATCTACCGGAACTTTACTTACAAGATCGTGGAGAAGCTGGAAAACGGGCAGGTGGAAGTGGGCATTCTCACTTTGCCGATTCAGTCTCCGAGCTTGAAGATTCAGCCGATTTTCCGCGACAAGCTGATGTTGATGGTCAGCCCCAAGAATGCGCTGGCCAAATTCAAGGTGGTGCCAGTCAGCGAGATTGTGAAACATCCGCTTCTGTTCCCGAAGACGGGACACACCCGCCGGCTGCTGGATAAGCTGTTTCGGCCGCACGCGGCCGAATTGCAAGTACGCATGGAACTGCCGAGCATTGGCATGATCAAGAGCTTCGTGGCGGCGGATTTGGGAGTGTCGCTGATCAGCGCGTCGTTCGCCCGCGACGAAGTGGAGTCTGGCCGGGTCAAACTGATTGAGATTGAGGATGCGGTGCTGTATCGGGAGTTGGGACTGGCTTATCGGCGGGACCGGACGCTGTCGGTGGCTTCCACTGCTTTCGTGGCTTTGTTGAGGCAGTTTGCCACAAATCTGAAAAAGACGGACGAGTAGCTTACCGGGCCCTAAAACCTCGAGCTGCACTCGAGGGACAGTGGGGGCGGTTGTCCCCACTTAAACCCCTCCATCCACCCCCAATCACTATCCAAGAACCTGATTGCAGCAATCAGAATTTTGAGTTTCTCCCAGGCGGCGCTGTCCGATAGGCTTGTTTACGAGCACAAAACTTTCATGATGACCCTCATCCAGAAGGACGCGCGAATTACATCGACAGGCACAGGCATGTCGACACGAATTACTACGTGTCTTCTGGAGGACGGAATCGGATGAAGTAAGCAATCTTAAAAGACTCACCCGAACCCACCGCCAGAAGCGATCTGGCGGTGGGTTTTTCTTTTGGGGCGAGAATGCGTAGAGAACTTGAGAAATGGAGCTGGATATGAGCGGAGATCGAGCCGGAGACAGAGCTAGAACCGAGCGGCAAAGCAGATTCGACCGAAGCGACGACGTGGTGGTGATGAAGTTCGGAGGCACGTCGGTGGAAGATGCTGCCGCGATTCGGCGACTGATCAGCATCGTGCGCAGCAGGATTGGCTCGCAGCCAGTGGTCGTGGTCAGCGCGCTCGCCGGGGTCACCGATCAACTGCTGGAGGCCGGAGCCGCGGCTGCGGCGGGACATCTTGGTTCGGCTCTCGCCATGGTGCGGAGTATCTACGTGCGGCATGAGCAGTTGGCGGACTCTCTCGTCGACGATTCCGCTTACAGCGCGCTCGATCGCGAATTGCGCGGCGAGTTTCGGGAACTGGAAGCGCTGCTGCATAGTCTCGAAGCCGCGGGTCAACTGGATCTTAAATCGCAGGACCATCTGCTGGGCTTCGGGGAATGCTTTTCCAGCCGGCTGGTGAAGGAAGCGCTATGCCAGGCGGGAATCGACGCCGCGCACGTCGACGCGCGGACTTGCATTCTCACCGACGCGCGCCACGGGCAGGCGAATCCGGTGTGGGACGTGACTGAGCAACGGATTCAGGAGACGGTGAGTCCACTCTTGGAGCGCGGGCAAGTGCCTGTGCTGGGCGGCTTCATCGCCTCGACCGGCGATCGGGTACCCACGACTCTGGGGCGCGGGGGGTCCGACTACAGCGCGGCGATCATTGGGACGGCCTTGTGTGCTTCTCGCATCGAAATTTGGACCGACGTGGACGGAATCATGACGACCGATCCTAAGCTCTGTCCTGACGCGCGCGTGATTCGCCGGATAAGTTTTGAGGAGGCGGCGGAGTTGGCGCACTTCGGTGCGAAAGTGCTGCATCCGGCGACGCTGGCTCCGGCGATGCGGCAGAATATTCCAGTTTACGTTCTGAATTCCAGATGGCCCGAAGGTCAGGGCACGGAAATTGTTGGCCGGACGAGAAGAAGCGGCGTCGTGAGCGCGATTACCGTGAGGAGAAACGTAACGGCAGTTGAGATCGAATCGGCGCGAGGGGCTAACTCAGAGCTGCCGAATACTGTCTCTGCGCTGGTGTGCCTCGTGGGCGAAAACATTCGACGACAACCGGAGGTAGCCAGCCAGGTGTTCGCAGCACTGTCAGATTTGGACGTGCGCGTGGTTTGCCAGGAGGCTTCCGACCGGACGATCTCTTTGTTGGTGGAAGAGTCGAAGGTCGAAGAGTCGGTGCAAAGGCTGCACCGAATATTTTTCCCGCGGCGCGAACCCGCGCGCGACTGGGGAGGACTCTCCAGCGCGTACTGCCAGGCTGGCTAGCTGGAAAACCTTCAACCACAAAGGACACGAAGTTTCACGAAGGAATTCTTACGCGAGTTGTTTCCCCGCAGCCCGGAGTCGGTGTTAGTTGCCGAGCTTGGCAGCTTTCGATGCCTCAGTCGATGGAGCGGGCTCGATGATGTGCAAGCCGCACTCGGTCTTGGCAAATCCCGACCAACGTCCGGCACGCGGGTCTTCTCCGGGACGGACGGCGCGCGTGCAATGCGTGCAGCCGATGCTGGGATAATCCTGATTGTGGAGCGCGTTGTAGGGTACGTCATGATCGTGGATGTAGCGCCACACCTGCTTTGACGTCCAGTCGACCATGGGATTGATCTTCACTAGACAAAACTTGCTATCCCACTCAATTCTGTGGGCGCTTGAGCGGACTGAAGTCTGATCGCGGCGAATGCTGGTGATCCACGCGCTCAATTCGCCGAGTTTGCGGCGCAGTGGTTCGACTTTCCGCAAGCTGCAGCAGCGGTCGGGATCACGCGTCCACAGCGCGGGTCCGTGAGTGCGCTCCTGCTCTTCCGGCGATAACACGGGATACACTTTCTCGATCGCGATTCCGTACTTCTCTTCGATCCGGTCCATCAGGTTGTAGGTCTCGGGGAAAAGAAATTCGGTGTCGATAGTAAACAGGCGGAAATCTTTGCGGACTCGCGACGCCATATCGATCAGTACCATTCCCTCCGCGCCGAACGCGGAGGAAATGGCCACGCTGTTGCCGAAGGTCTCGAACGCCCAGGTCAGAACCCGCTGCGGGCTCCAGTGCTCGGCCACTGGCTGAACCTCTGCGATCTTCTGTTTAGCGTCGTTGATATTGATTTGAATCTGGGGGTTCACGCGAGTGGCTCCTCGTTCGTTTGGAAGTCGGCTACTGAAGCGGAATCTGCAAACAGTGCTGCCGGGACCGCGCCTGCTTCCGCGGCAACCGGGACGCTAAATTGCTGCGCCAGTGCTACCGGATCGGCGAAGCGAACAACTTCTCCAACAACCAGTAGAGTGGGAGCGGAGAGCTTCGGCGACCGGTGCAACTCGGCGATGGTGGATCGATGCGTATGCTGTTCCCGTGTGGTTGCGCGCGAGACGACGGCGCAAGGAGTCTCGCCCGCAAGGCCCGCGGCTTTCAGCTTTGCCGCGACGTCCGAGTAGTTCTGACCGGGCATATAAATCACGAGGGTTGCGCCGCTGCCGGCCAGCTTGATCCAGTTTGCGACTTCGCTTCCAG
>CAVWTR010000006.1:957500-2493821 GCA_963758005.1 uncultured Acidobacteriota bacterium | reverse complement strand
CACCCTGTCGCACAAGCGCTCAGCTTCCTCCATGAGATGTGTAGTCAGAAAAACCGTCTTGCCGCGCTCGCGGATTCCGCGCACCAGGTCCCAGATAGCGCGCCGCGCCTGCGGGTCCAGCCCCGTGGTCAGCTCGTCCAGAAACACCAGTTCTGGATCGTTAATCAGCGCAAGGGCAATGAACAATCGTTGCTTCTGGCCGCCCGATAGGGTCATGAACCAGGCATTCCGCTTCTCGATAAGGCCAAGCTGAGCGAGCAACCGCTCGCCGTCGATCGCCTTCCTGCGGTAAAGCGATGCCCAAAGGTCGACCGCCTCCCACACTTTGATGCGCTTCTGCAGTTGTGCTTGCTGCAGCTGAACTCCAATTCGCTTCTGCAGCTTGTAAACGTCCTTGAAGGGATCAAGGCCCAGCACCGAGATGGCGCCCCGGTCGGGGGTTCGCAGACCCTCAATGCACTCCATGGTGGTGGTCTTCCCCGCGCCGTTGGGCCCGATTAATCCAAAGATCTCACCGTCGTTGACCTCAAACGACACATCGTCGACCGCCGTCGTAGAGCCGTAGGTTCTTCGGATTGCGGAAACCTGAATGACTGGACGCATGATCGATTGCAAAAATCCTGGATATGCCGAACCCGGAATGATGGTTAATATCTCGGGCTTTAGTCTAGGGGTGAGAACTTTGATAAACAAGTGTCCAGGGTGATCAGAAACGCTGTCGAGAAAAACAGAAGAGGACGCTCTGGCCGGACGGTCGGCAAACCCTGCCTTATCGGATTAGGTAAGCGTAGCCCGTCAGCCGGGAGCAATTGCGATCACTTTCGATGAACTGACATTCCAGGAATCGGCCCGTCAATTAGCAAAAGCGCACCACTCGGGCTGGATACGGCGATCGATAGAATTTTCTCGCCGGCGGGTGACGGGCTTATACTACCTGCATAAAATTTCCGAATCCGGGCATTCTCTCTGAGAATCGAACTGTTTAAATGTCTGCCCCCGTATCGGCGTTTAGGCGCGAGACTCGAACCGCGGCGGCCCGGATCCGGATAAAAAGGTGACCGAGCATGGCAGAGAAAATAATTTCGGAGGCAATTCAAGCCGTGCCCGAGGAAGGCGTGCCGAAAGCTGTCACCAGGCGCAACTTCATCAAGGGCGTCATCAGCAGCGGTGTGGCCGTCTCCTCCGCTAGTTATCTTTTTCGCGCCTCCTCGATGCTACAGGCACAGCCGCTGGCCGGCGGCGTGGGCGAGCGCCTCATCACTCTCAATGTGAACGGTCAGCAACGGCGCGTCGATGTCATGAAGCAAGAGACGCTGGCATGGACGCTGCGTTACAAGCTGGGATTGACCGGCACCAAGCTCGGCTGCGACCGTGCTGAATGTGGATCCTGCAGCGTCCTTATCGACGACATTCCACACTATTCGTGTTCGGTGCTTACGCACACCGTGCGTAGCCGGAAGGTGATGACGATCGAAGGCCTGGCCAGCAACGACGGCACGTTGCATCCGGTGCAGCAGGGCGTTATCGACGAGCAGGGATTTCAGTGCGCCTTCTGCATGCCTGGTTTCATCATGACCGCGGTCGGATTCTTGAAAACGAATCCCAATCCTACGCGCCTGGAACTGGCACACGGTGTCTCTGGAAATCTCTGCCGCTGCCAGGATTACGACAAGATTTTGACGGCGTTGATGCGCGGGGCGGAGAACATGCGGAGGTCGTCGCTTGGCTAATAATCAACTCGTCGATAACAAAAAGCCCGCTGATCCCACCAAGCCTGCCGAGCGCACCTACGGCGCCGGGTACAAGCTGATTGGCAAGAACTACGAGACCCCTGACCTTTACGCAAAAGTCACGGGCACCGCAAAGTACGCGGAGGATTTTCGCGCGGACGGCATGTTGTTCTGCAAATTGCTGCTCAGCCCAATGCCGCATGCGCGGGTGAGACGCATCGATGCGAAAGCAGCGCTTGCCATGCCCGGCGTTAAGGCCATTCTCACAGCGGACGATCTTCCCCAGCCGGCCGACACGCTTACCGACAATGGCACCGTGATCAAGGCCAGCAAGTGGGGCGAGCGCGGTCTGACGATGGAACCGGTTTATCAGGGCGAACCGATTCTTGCGGTGGCGGCAGACGACGAACTCACGGCCGCGGAAGCCATTGAGAAAATCGAAATCGATTTTGAACCGCTTCCTTTCGTGGTCGATCCACTCGAGACGCTGCGACCCGGTGGTCCGAATCCGCGGACGGATGGCAACGTCTGGACCCGGCCGGCGGCGGCCGGTTCCCAAGGTCCAGGCGCACCTGCAGTCACGGAACTCAAGTGGACCAAGGCTGACTTCGAGGAGGAAAAGCACGGCCGTCTTCCGATGGGTAAGAGTCCCGACGAATGGACGTATGGCGACCTCGATTCAGGCTTCAAGAATGCAGCTCTCGTTCTTGACGAAACCTTCGTCACTCCGGACACCAGCCATCAGACTCTTGAAACCCGCAGCGCCATGGCCTACTGGCAGAATGGCAAAGTCCACATATACACGGGCACGCAAAGCACCGCACAAACACTGCCTGCGATCGCACGATGGTTGAACATCGATCCAGACAAGGTCGTTTTCATCAGCGAATATACCGGAGGCGGATTCGGCAGCAAGATCACCGGCGGCGTGACGATGATCATCCCGGCGCTTCTGGCGAAGAAAACGAATGCTCCGGTGATGATGCGCATCAGCCGCGAAGAGGAGACCTTTATCGGACGCGCGCGTCCGAGCTTTCAAGGACGGATGAAAGTCGGCTTCTCGAAAGAGGGACGGATCACGGCGCTCGATATGTTCGTTATTTGCGACAACGGTCCTTACGACGCCGTGGGCGATGCTCCTTCATCGGGACGCATCGTTTCCCTGTTATACCAACCTCAAGCCATGCGCTGGCGCGGGTTGACGGTGCTGACAAACACCCCTCCGCGCAGCGCGCAGAGCTCCCCGGGCGGCCTGCAGGGTATTGTCATCATAGAACCGATCATCGCGAAAGCTGCACGCAAGCTCGGAGTTGACCAGGTGGCGATCCGCCGCATCAACTGCCCCGAGGGCAAAGCGCTGTTGGGGCCAGTAGTGCAGGGGAAACGCCAGTATGCCACCAGCGCATTCCTGAAAGAAGCACTCGACCGTGGCGCGGAGCAGTTCAAGTGGAGCGAACGGGTTGCGCGCACACAGAAGAAAATCGGCACGAAAGTCCGGGGCGTTGGCGTTTCGCTGAGCTGCTACGTTGGCGGCACCATAGGATTCGACGGGCTTCTCGTCATCAAGCCGAACGGCCGGGTCACTTTTCAGTCTGGAATCGGCAACCTGGGAACCGAGTCAGTAATGGATGTGCATCGCGCCGGCGCAGAAGTTCTCGGAGTGCCGTGGGAAAAATGCGACGTAGTCTGGGGCAACACAACGAGTGATCTTCCGTTCACCTGTGTCTCCGGCGGAAGCCAGACAACTCACGCCATGACTCGGGCGGCCTATGCCACGGCAATGGCTGCCAGGCAGAAGCTGCAGGAGATCGCGGCGAAAAAACTCGGCGGCAAGGCAGAGCAGTACGTGGTAGCGAACGAACGCGTCTTCCGCAAAGGGGGTGGCGGCGGCATGACTTTCGCGCAAGCCGCGAAATACGCGATTGAACTCGGCGGCATCTACGATGGCCACGAGGCGCCAGCCGATGTCCACAAATTGACGAAGGCGTCGGTCGCGGCATTGGCCGGCCAAGGCCTGGTTGTGGCCGCCAAGGACAACTACCCGCGCGATGGCTCGACGTATTCCTATGTCGCCAGTTTCGCCGAGGTTGAAGTCGATGTCGAAACCGGCAAGTATCACATCGTCGATTTCCTCGCCTCCGCCGATGTCGGCACGGTAATCCATCCTCGAGCCCTCGGCGGTCAGGTGCTCGGGCGTTCAACGCTCGGCATCGGACATGCGATCGGCCAGAAATGGGTTTTCGATCCGCACTACGGCGAAATGCTCTCCAAGCGCTTCTACCAGAGCAAGCCGCCGACAATTCTCGATGTGCCTGTTGACATGCAATGGAGTGCGTTGGATATTCCGGACCCAGAGACGCCGGTCGGTGCTCGCGGTGTCGGCGAGCCCCCGGTTGGAGGTGGGTGCGCGTCTATCCTGAATGCTCTCTCGGATGCCTTGGGAGACGAAATTTTTCAGCGCGCTCCGGTGAACGCCGACACGATTCTAACCTCGCTCGAAGCGGGCCGGCCGATGCAGCATCCGCTCATGGCGCATATATGATGGCCCAGATTTGATGGCCGATATTTTGATGCGAATCTGAAGGAGAGTCATGGCTGTCATACGAGATGTAATGGCCGCTTTCGAACTGTTTCAGCCGACTTCCGTCGCCGACGCGCAGAAGCTTCTCGAACAGCACGGTCCCGATGCCTGGGTGCTGGCCGGGGGGCTCGACAGCTTCGACTGGCTGAAAGATAGAATCAAGAAGCCGAAGGCTGTGGTTGATTTGAGCGGCATCGGCGAACTGCGCGGCGTTCGCGCTCATGGCAATAATGGCGACGGCATCGAAATCGGTGCCATGACCACTCTCACCGAAGTGGTGAACCATCCTATCATCAAGCAGAAGTATGATCTGCTGGCGCAGGCGGCGGAATTAGTAGCCTCACCGCAGATCCGCAACCAGGGAACCATTGGCGGAAATGTTTCCCAGGATACGCGCTGCTGGTATTACCGCAGCGGTTGGCCTTGTTACCGCGCTGGCGGCAATATTTGCTATGCCGATACGCCAGAGGGCCGCAACCGCGAGCACGCGATCCTGCACGCCGACCGTTGCGTGGCGGTGAATCCCTCCGATTCAGCCCCGGCGCTGATTGCCCTCGACGCCAAGTTTGTCATTCGCACGCGAAAAGGTGAGCGGGTTGTGGACGCGGAAGACTACTTCGTCGGCCCTGACATTGATATTACCCGCCTGCACATTTTGCAGCCCGGCGACCTGCTTACCGCCATTCGTATTCCCTCCACATGGGCGGGTGCGCAATTTTATTTTGAGAAAATTCGGGACCGCAACGTTTGGGACTTCCCGCTGATGAACGTCGCCTCAGCCGTGGTGACGTCGAACAACGGCATTGACCGCATCCGAATCGCCGTGAACGGCGCGGCCGCACGTCCCTTAAGGCTAAAAGCCGTCGAAGATGCAGTTCGGGGCAAGCCACGCGATGCCGCCACTGGGGAGATGGCAGGGAAACTGGCCGTGCAGGGAGCAGTCCCATTGCAGTTCAATACCTACAAGATCCCACTGATGCGGAATCTCGTGAAGCGCGCCATCGTTGGACAGGGAGCGGGAGTGGAGGAAGCAACATGGGCCTCTTAGAGTGGGCGACGAGTCCGTGGGGTAAAGTTGTCCCGATTCATATTGCCTGGTTCTTGATCTGGGTCGCGGTGATCGCCGGATTCCTCTTCTTTATAGGGCATGCCATCTACCTGCGATATTTTGCTAAACCACGCGAGTTTGCGGGCAGTATTTCGCCGGCGGTAGCGGCGCGCATCCCCGAACATGTGCCCAGACACTCGCTGGCTGCGCGTTTGTTCCACTGGATCATGGCAGCTTCCATGTTCGTATTGCTGTTCACAGCTTTCCTGCCGAAGGTCGGCGTGCAATTCAATTGGGTGACCTATCACTGGATCGCCGGCACGGTGTTGACGGCTTCGATCATTTTTCACATCGTCCACGCATCGTTCTTTATGGACTTCTGGGCAATCTGGCCGGACCGCATTGACCTGCGGGACGCATGGCGAAGAACGCTGCGGGCCGTCGGCAAGCCTGAGCCACCACCGGACAAGTTCGCCAAATATCCTTTGGAGAACAAGCTCTACCACGGTGCCATCCTCGCCGCGGGTCTCTCTGCGATCATCACTGGTGTATTCATGATGTCTCGCGTGCGGACCATCTTCTTTCCCCGCAATCCGTACCTGTTCAGCGACATGACTTGGGGCATGATGTACGTACTGCACGGACTCGCCGGTGTGGGACTGATTGCTTTGATCATGGTGCACGTCTACTTCGGACTCCGCCCGGAGAAACGTCCGATCACGAAATCGATGATCTTCGGTTGGATGAGCCGCGACTTTTACTTGGAAGAACACGATCCCAAGCGATGGGTGGTTGAGACATCGTCGTCCTCTTCTTCTTCACCATCAACGTCCAAGGGATTGCCGGCCCGAGGTCTAGCCGATGCTGAATGAAATTGGGAGTCGTTGCGAGGCCGTGGAAGAGTGCTATGAGTTTATGCTGGCCTATGCAGCCCAGGGGCTAGCGAGCGACGAAGGCAGCAAACACGGTGGACAAGTCCGTGAGTTCCTGCGGCGCGCAATCCAGGCGTTGACCGGGCTGGCCGAAGCTTGTGCAGCAGCAGTCAGAGAGGAAGGACTTGAGCCAGCCGACAAATACACGGCGTTTCTTGCGGTGCTCGATCGCGATTCTCGTGACTCTCTTGCCTCCATCGAGCTGGTTTTCGCCCAACCCGTCATCAGTTCTCAGTTGATTGACAATCTGAACGCTTCCATTCACCTCCGCGCACTGCTCACCGACTTGTTCCTGGTGGACGAAATCCTGAAGAAGCATAACAAGCCGGCGGAGGTTGTCACGAACGAAGGCGACTGAGGCAATCGGCACAGCGCGTATTGTTTGCATGAAGAAAATCGGATTCCTCTCATTCGGTCATTGGACACCTTCACCGCAGTCGCAAGCTCGGTCGGCGACCGACGTGCTCTTGCAGTCCATCGATCTCGCCGTGGAGGCCGAGCGCCTGGGAATGGACGGAGCCTACTTCCGGGTTCATCACTTCGCGCAGCAACTGGCATCGCCGTTTCCGCTGCTCGCGGCGGTTGGCGCTAAAACGCGAAAGATTGAAATCGGCACCGCAGTAATCGACATGCGGTATGAGAATCCTCATTACATGGCGGAGGACGCTGGGGCCGCGGATCTCATCGCTGGTGGCCGACTGCAGTTGGGAATCAGCCGCGGTTCCCCCGAGCAGGTCATCGATGGTTGGCGCTATTTTGGCTACCTCCCGATTGAAGGCGAGGATGACGCAGAGATGGGCCGGCGGCATGCCAAAGAATTTCTCGAACTGCTGCGCGGCAAGGGCTTTGCTCGGCCGAATCCGCGTCCAATGTTTCCCAATCCGCCTGGGCTGCTACGTCTTGAGCCTTACTCGGCAGGATTGCGTGATCGAATTTGGTGGGGGTCTGCTTCCAATGCGACAGCAGAATGGGCCGCGAAGCTGGGAATGAACTTGCAGAGCTCAACCCTCAAATTCGACGAGACCGGCGAGCCGCTCCACATCCAACAAGCTGCCCAGATTCGCGCCTTTCGAGCTGCCTGGAAGGAAGCGGGTCACACTCGCGCTCCGCGCACTTCCGTCAGCCGCAGTATTTTTCCCTTGGTCGATGACCGTGATCGTATGTATTTCGGGCGAGGCTCTGAGGAAGAAGACAAAATCGGGTTCCTTGACGAAAGCACGCGCGCGATCTTCGGCCGCAGCTATGCCGCCGAGCCAGATATTCTCATCGAGCAGCTTAGGAAAGACGAGGCGATCGCGGAGGCCGACACGCTATTGCTAACCATTCCAAATCAACTCGGTGTTGCCTACAATGCGCATGTTATGGAGGCAATTCTGACTACCGTCGCCCCGGCTCTCGGTTGGCGCTGAGAGGCCCCTTCGTGTCAGGGTCGAACATGTCAGGGTCGAATCGCTTTCCCGGCTGATTCATCTAACCAGCCATGCGTAACGAGTTAGCTGTTTCAGTACTTGATCTTGTAGGGATGCGAGCCGGTGAGCCAGCGGGCAGCGCAATTGCACGGTCGGTAGACCTGGCGCAGCACGTGGAGCAGTGGGGATACAAGCGCTACTGGCTGGCGGAGCATCACTCGATTCCCGGATTAGCTTGCTCAGCAACGCCCGTGTTGATTGGGCATGTGGCGGCAGCGACCCAGACGATTCGCGTGGGCAGTGGCGGAGTAATGCTTCCAAACCATGCACCGCTGGTGGTGGCGGAACAATTTGGAACGCTGGAGGCCTTGTATCCGGGCCGAATCGATCTGGGGCTGGGACGCGCTCCGGGCGGCGACCCGCAAACGATGCGGGCCCTACGAAGGGACTTGAGGCAGAGTGGCGACGACTTCCCGGCGCTGCTCGACGAACTGCGCGCATACCTGGGGCCGGAGCGCCCCGGACAGGTAGTGAGAGCAATTCCCGGCCAGGGAAGCAACGTGCCGATCACGCTGCTTGGGTCGAGCGGCTTTAGTGCGCAACTGGCAGGGATGCAGGGTTTGCCGTTCGCGTTTGCGGCGCACTTTGCTCCTGAACACTTATACGCGGCGGCTGAGCTGTATCGCCAGGAATTCCGCCCCAGCGAAGTACTGCGGAAGCCGTACTTCATGGTAGCGGTGCAGGTGATTGCGGCGGAGACGGATGCTGCAGCCCGGCGGTTGTTCACGACGCCGCAGCAGCGCTTCCTGCGCCTGATCCGAAACCAACCGGTGGAGTTGCTGCCTCCCGTGGATTCTATGCAACTGCTCTGGCAGGACTGGGAGCGGGCGGCCGTGGAAAACAGGCTGGGAGCAGCGATTGTTGGATCGGATACAACGGTGAAGGCAGGGCTGGAGAAGCTCGTCGGAGATACGGGAGCCAACGAAGTGATCGTTGTGACTGATACCTATGAGCACCAGGACAGGCTCGAGTCGTATCGACGGGTGGCCGGTGCGGGCAGCATCATCGAGGTGAAGCCCACCGTCGCCGCGGATGCCTAAAGTAGAGTCGAACGCGCGGAGTTGTATAGACCAACAATGCAGAGGGGGCGAGCACTTTGGGCCTGCGCCGCAACCAGGACCAAAATGAAGGTAGCCAACCGAATCATCGCCTTACTCAATAACGTCTTACTCAAACTTCTTACTCAGTAACCTCCTCGGCATCCTCGCTCGTCCTTTTGAGTGCATTCACTTTGCTTGGGGATGCGCTCACACTCATCAGATAGCTCACCAGGTCGTTGAGCTCGCCAGGGCTGAGGCGTCCTTGATAGTTCGTCGGCATCAGCGGTTCGCTCGGATACTCCATCTTCTGCAAGTCAGACTTCTTAAAGAAATGGAAACTGCCGTCTGCGGACACCATCTGCAAGGAGAAATTGTCCTCGTTACGAATCACGCCCGCGACGCGAGTTCCGTCCCGGGTCGTCGCCACGCCCGACCTGTAGCCGGCAGGCACCACCCTGTCCGGATTCACAATCGTGCCCAGAATCTTCTCTGCCGAGGCTTGGGCGCCATAGGTGGAAAGATCCGGACCAAGAAATCCGCCTTGACCCGAAATCATGTGACACGCGGAACACCCACCCTTGTTGAAGAACACCTCCCTGCCCCGGGTTACATCGCCGGGGAGCGTCCGAGTCTCGATTTTGCCTTGCAGCGTGCGCACGTAGCGGACCAGAGCGCGCACCTCTTCGTCCGTCAGGGAGTGGAAGGCTGGCATGCCGGCCCCGCTGATTCCGTTCGAAATAATGTTGGAGATCTGGGCATCGCTCAGCCCCTCCGCTTGAGCATTGCCCGCGAGACCTGGAGCCTTCTCTCCGCCGCGTCCATCTAATCCGTGGCAACCGGCACACGTCGTGCTGAAGATTGGATTCCCGCTCGCTTCCGCCGTCCGTGTTTTCTCCGGGACGGAATCCGGCTGTTGCACTTGGGAGGCGCTGTTTTGACCGGTTCCTGCCCACCAGAGGCAGGCGAGCACAACCAACAGACTCCGCTTTCCACGCGATATCCACATAGTGTTTTCTGAACCTGAACGCGATTTCAATTCAGCCTGCCATTTTCAGTAAATGAAAGTCTCCTCATCGTCGTGAGAGGCAAACGCTGATGGAACGAGGGTGTATCCCAAGCAAGGGGCACGTGTCAACCATCCTGCTCCACCTGCCCAACCACCGACCAACGGTGTTAGAGCCCGCTCGTCCGCATGGCCAGGAATTCAGTTGCTT
This sequence comes from uncultured Acidobacteriota bacterium, assembly GCA_963758005.1. GTDB lineage: Bacteria > Acidobacteriota > Terriglobia > Terriglobales > Acidobacteriaceae > Sulfotelmatobacter. Next base: position 2,483,807 of record CAVWTR010000006.1, on the reverse strand, counting down.
AGAACCGACTTTCATCAGATAATCTCAGCTTTCATTTTTGATTCGAAATAAATCTTGTCCATGCCGGTTCGCCCCAAACGTACGTACGACATTACAGCGCTCCAGCGTGGTTTGCGGTTGCTGCATCTTTTCAGCGAATCTCCACTCGGGCTGACCGCAAAGCAAGTGGCCGGCCTGTCGCGCCTGCCGGTGAGCACGGTTCACCGTTTCCTGGCGAATCTGGTAACCGCAGGCTTTCTGAGCTGCGATGGCGATAGCAGCTATCACCTGGGCATCGCGTGTTTCACCATCGGACAGGCGGCTGTGGGGCAACTTGATATTCGTCGCTTGAGTCTTCGGTATTTGCAGGAATTGAACCAGCAAACTCGGGAAACGATTCATCTGACCGTCCGGCACGGGTTGTCCGCCGTGTACCTGGAGAAACTCGACTCGCCGGAGCCGCTGCGCATTTATTCCCGCACCGGTGCCCCGGTTCCTCTTTATTGCACCGCGGTCGGTAAAGTCATGCTGGCGTATATGCCGGCGGAGGAGCAGGAGCGGGTTTTACCCGAACTGGAACTGCAACGGCACACGCCGAACACCGTGGGTAATCTTCAGGAACTCAAGACCGAGCTGTACCGGGTTCGCAAGAACGGATATGCCTGTGATCTGGAAGAACACGAGATGCACATCCGCTGCGTGGCCGCTCCGATATGGGACCACACTGGCTCCGTCCAATCCAGCCTGAGCCTCACGGCTCCCGTGGTACGCATGCCGGTAATGCGGCTGCGACAGCTCGCGCCCCTGATTCAGGCGGCCGGCCTGGAAATTTCGCGCGAACTGGGCTACCAACCGCATGCAACTCCGGCACCGCGTACTTTGGCCGGCAAGAACGGCACAGCGGAGGCAAGACTTGACAGAGTGGCTCTGTAAGGGCGGACCAGATCAGGGAGCAAAACAGGACCAGCGGACCCGACGGCGGAACCGTTCCCTGCGCCTGCTCGCGACCCTGCGTGCCTCCGTGCAGTTTGCGATGCTCCTGATCTGTCTCGTTGCGGCCGGCGCGAGTGATTCGGCTCCCATGAAGATCGATGTGCGGAACGAGGACCTGCTGGTTCAGCCACCAACCGCCAATTGGATTTCGTACAACGGCGACTATTCCGGCCGCCGGTACAGCGGCCTATCCGAAGTCAACGCGGCCAATATCCCCCAATTGCGCGCCGAGTGGGTGTTTCACGCCCGCGACACGAACCGGATCGAGAGCACTCCGGTGGTGGTGAACGGAGTCATGTTCGTGACCGTGTCCAACGATGCGTTCGCTCTCGACGCTCGTACCGGCCGCGTGCTATGGCATCATGCACGACCGGTATCGGAAGGGCTCATCGACGATGCGTCGGGGCACTTGAACCGCGGAGTCGCGGTCTGGCGCGACCGCGTGTACATGGAAACCGACAACGCCCACCTGCTGTGCCTGGATGCGCGCTCGGGAAACCAGATCTGGGATGTGGCCTACGCAGACTGGAACAAGAACTACGGCGCAACCGGTGCTCCGCTGGTGGTAAAAGACAAAGTGCTGGTTGGAACTTCCGGCGGCGATGATGCGGTCCGGGGCTTCGTCGCCGCCTACGACGCGATGAGCGGCAAACTGGTCTGGCGCTTCTGGACTATTCCCGGACCAGGTGAGTTCGGCTCTGACAGTTGGCCAGGCACCGGGTATTTACACGGTGGAGGCACTACATGGATGCCGGGCACTTACGATCCTTCGTTGAATTTGATTTTTTGGGGCACCAGCAACCCGGCTCCGGACTTCAATGATGATGTGCGCCCGGGAGACGATCTCTACACGGACTCCGTGCTCGCCCTGGATCCCGATACCGGGAAACTGAAGTGGTACTTTCAGTTCACTCCCCACGATTTGTACGATTTTGATGCGGTGGAGACTCCCATACTGATCGATGCTGTCTATCAAGGACAGCCTCGCAAGTTACTGGTGGAGGCAAATCGCAACGGTTTTATTTATGTGCTGGATCGCACCAACGGTAAATTCCTCTCGGCCGCTCCTTTCGTTGAAAAACACAATTGGGCGACAGGAATCGATGCGCAGGGCCGCCCGATTCGATCCGGCATGAGACCCTCGCCAGAGGGAACCCGCATGTGTCCCGGCTTTGCCGGAGCCACCAACTGGTACTCCCCGTCGTACAACGAATCCACGCACATGGTGTACTTCATGACTCTGGAGGCATGTGAGATCTTCTTCTCGCAGCCCACGCAGGCCGCGCGCGAAGGCAAGGAATACTACTCCACCGGAACGAAACGCATCCCCGGAGAGACTCCGCAGAAGACGCTGGTCGCCTACAGTCTGGACAATGGTTCGTTGGCCTGGAAATATGCACAGATCGGCAGAGGCCATTCCTCGGGCGGGACGTTAGCCACCGCAGCGGGTCTGGTCTTCTTTGGCGATGATGCCGGGTCGCTCGAAGCCGTTGACGCGACCACGGGCAAGCCACTCTGGCACTTCAATACGGGGCAGGATATCAGCGCCTCTCCCATGACCTACGCGGTCGACGGAAAGCAGTATGTCGCCATCGCCGCCGGGAGCGACATCTTCACTTTTGCTTTACCTTGATTGCCAGATTTCACTCCCGTCATGGAAGGGGGAGGCTTCTCAACGCCGGTGCGAGCTGATAGGCCTTCTCGAATTCCTGCTGTGCGTCCGCCTTCTTACCTTCCTGACGAAGCGCCAAGGCGAGATTGTAGTGCGCTTCGGCGTACTGGGGCTTCAGCCGCACTGCTTCTTCAAACGACGCCACGGCCTTACGGACTTCGCCAGCCTGCAGTAGTACGAGCCCGAGGTTGTTGTGCCCCTCGGCGAAGTTCGGATCGCGTCGTATCAAGTCGCGAAATACATTGGCTGCGGCCGTTGTATCGTTGTTTTGGCTCAGGACCAGCCCCAGTTGCACTCGTGCATCGACATTGTGAGGATCGAGGCTGACCGCGTCGTTCAATTCCCGAATGGCTTCCGGCAGGCGTTGCAGCTGGGCCAGCGCGAGCCCCAGATTGTAGTGCGCTTCGGCCACATCTGGATCAGACATGACGGCCCGCTGGAATTCCTCCAGCCCTCGGGTTCGATCCCCTGACTTCCAAAGAAACAGTCCAAAGCTCGTGTGGGCCTGCGCGTAGTCCGGTTTCAGCTCAATCGCCTTCTCATACGCTTCTCTCGCGCGAGCTAAATCGTTTTTGCCTTCCCAGGCAAGCCCCAGGTAGTAGTAGCTGGTGGGAAGTTCGGGTGTTTCCTCCACGGACTTCTGGAATAGCGCCAGCGCGTCATCGAATTTCTGATTTTTCAGGGCATCGACCCCCTGCAGGATCAGCATCTTCGATTGCGCCAGGCGAGTTCGAAACTCATGCAGCCCGGCCAGTTCATCCAGTTCCTTCTTGGCATCGCCGGCGTCCCCCTGACGGCGCAAGGCGAGGGCGAGATTGTAGTGGGCTGGTTCGAGATCCGGTTGCAGTTCGATGGCACGGCGAAAGGCGGCAATGGCCCCGGCTGTGTCGCCCTCGGTCTTCAACTCCCGGCCCAGGTTGTACTGAGCATCGGCATTATTCGGATCGAGCGTTACGGCAATGCGAAACTGATCCAGCGCGCCCTTAAAATTTGACTGACGCCGCAAAACCAGGCCGAGCATAAGGTGCGCGGAAGCAATCCCTGAATCCAGCTGGATCGCTTGACGAAACTGCACCGCAGCTTCATTCAGGTTGCCCAATTGTCCCTCGACCACCCCAAGTTCCAGGTGAATATCGGCTGAGGGCTTCAATCGAAGCGCCAGCTTCAGTTCATGCTCGGCGTCGGCAAGACTGTTCTGCTGCGCAAGGATGCGGGCCAACAAACGATGCGTCGCCGCATTGAGGGGATCGAGGGCTTCGGCGGTGCGCAGCTCTTTGAGAGCGGCGTCTTTGTCTTCCAGGTCGTACCAGATGGCGCCAATTCCGTAGTGTGCCTCCGCCCACTTCGGCCGGAGCTTGAGCGCGGCCTGGAATTCTTTCAGAGCCTCTCTGGTATCTCCCTTGTACTTCAGCGCCAGGGCCAGGTTGTAGTGCGTGGCGGCGTCGTTCGGCGCAAGCTCCAACGCCTTGCGGTAGTTTGCGATCGCGTCGTCCCAGGACTTGGCACGCGAGAGTTCGTCCGCATGCTGGCGGTAGCTTTCTGCGCTTTGTGCACCGAGCGTCTGCACAAAAAGCGGCGGCACGCAAAGGCTCGTCGCCAGGGAGGCCGTCAACACGCAAGTTCGGATCATATGGTTCCCAAGGGTCGACCCGTTGCGCCGCATGCCTACACTCTAACTCAAACTAAGAAGGGGACGGCGAGTAGCTCGCCGTCCCCATGCGCAAAACTTTGCCACTGCATCACCAGACGAATTTCGCACTGACCTGACCAATGCGCGGATCGTGGGCACTGGTGACGTTGCCGAAAGTTGCGCTGCTGATGTCCCCGGCGGGATTGTTAAATTGCGTATGGTTGAAGATGTTGAAGAATTCACCTCGAATCTCGAAATGCATTGCGTCATTGAGGGGAATCATCTTCGATAGGCCCAAATCGGTATTGTTGAATCCCGGGCCGTGGAAGAATCGGCGGTTCGCCGTTCCAAAAAGTCCGCAGTCAGCACCGGTCAGGACCCCAGCTGGCGTTAGAGCGCACACGGTTCCGGTAAATGCGCTCTGGTCAAAATATGTCCTGCTAGGAGTATCGCGAGGGTTGTGAATATGAATCGGTCCCACGAGATTTGGCATATCGGTGGAGGGGCTGCCGACCAGGGAGGCATCTCCTGGGCAGTTCCCCGACGGACATAGTGGCCCTTGAGCCACGGGATTCCCTTCACCCATCTGGATCGGAAATCCCTCCGCGAATCGGGTAATGCCCTGCAATTGCCATCCTTTCGTAAGCCTTGGCAAGCTGTGAAACATTTTAAAGAACGGCAGCTCCCAGACATAGCTAACCACAAAGTTCTGGTGCACGTCCGTCGACGACAAGCCACGGCTAAGTTTGGCGTTGGAGAAGTTGATCAGTTCGCCGAAGGCAGAGGAGTCATCGATGGCTTTCGCAAGCGTATACGAAGCCGAAAAGGTTATATCCCCTGCTTGACGCTGAACCGTCACCTGTCCAGAGTTATAGACGGAATTCGCAACCAGCTTGGTGAAGGTGTTGCCGAAACCAAAACAAAGGGACTGGGCTCCGGGGCAGTAATTCGGATTTAGAAGAGTATTCCTGGTCCCGTAAACCGTATTTGCGCCAAGAGTGAACGTGTCCTGCTCAAGGTTCGGTCCACACCCGGGGGCCCCGCTGGATGCATCGGTATACCCTTCCGCGTTAAGCTGCGCACACAACGCGGGATTGCCTGGGTTGGCTTCGGTCTGCGCGATCAGTCGATGTCCTTCGGTGCCCACGTAAGACAGAGTCAAGACGGTGGATCTGCTCAACTCACGCTGGATCGAGAAATTGAAGTGCTCAGCGTACGGAAGCCTATTGTTAATGTCGTATCCCGGGAAATAAGACATCGGCTCGTAAACCGAGAAATCGAGCGTTTTATTTGCCGGGCTGCCCGGAGTCGGGATGGTGAACGGGAAGCGCTGTCCCTCGCCGTCGGTTCCTCCATCCAGCCGATTTCGGAAAGGCTCGGCAAAGCTGACGGGACCAGGGCTGGTCCAGTACAAGCCGAAGGGAGCGTCTCCCACTTGATAGAAGAGGTTCAAATCCTCGACCGAGGTGTAGTACAAGCCGTACGAGGCGCGGATGCTGCTCTTTCCTGGACCGCCAAAGACTTTGCCCAACACTCCATCGCTAAAACTCGGAGAGTAAGCAATGCCAATGCGAGGTCCGAAATTGTCGTATCGGGTCGGGGCCAGCGTCTTGGGAATGCCCGCATCGCCCGGATATACAAGACCTTGGGGAGAAAGCGGAAAGACTGTTGATTGCTGTCCCTTAACCCAGGTCTGGAGTCTTCCCTCAGTGTCGTACCAAGGCATGCTCACTTCCCAGCGAAGACCCAAGTTCACCGTGAGATTGGGAGTTGCTTTCCATGCGTCCTGCACATAAGCGCCGCCATAGCGTGTGCGCGAATCCAGGAGTTGTAACGCCGCCTGGGTGTACCCACCCCCGCCTCCCGTAGGCTCTCCAAGCAGGTAGTCAGCGAAATCGACGCCAGTGGCCGTGCCATCGAAAACAAAGGCCCCGTCCTGGCTGGCCAGGTTGCGTTCGTTCACCTGCAAGTAGCGGAATTCTCCACCGAACTTCAGCGTATGTTTACCCATGGCTTTGGAGAATCCGTCCGACACCGTGTAGGTGTTATTGGGCTGGAATGTAATCAGCGAAGGGGTGCCGATGGCAAAGTTATTGAAATAGACTTGCGGTACATACTCCGGAAACCCGGGAGTAGCATCGGGAATGATGCCCAGAGTACCGACCCCGGTCACGAAGCCGAGTGAAGCCAGCGACGCCTTTCCACCGCTCGGGTTGTCGAGGTGAGTCGACGTACGGAAGAAAGTCAGCCGCGCCTCATTCACGGCGGTGGCTCCGACGGCCTTGTTATTACTGATGACGAATTCTTGTGCGCGGGTTGGCGTTACCGCCGGGAAGCCCGGCACGCTAGCGCCGCCGCTGGGCAGGGCGCTTAAAACGGTAGAGTCGTCAAAGTGGTAATAGAAGGACCAATTGCCCGTCTTCTGATTATTAAAGTCGACGCGCTCTCCGATCTTATCGTCCCTAACTGTATTCTTTTGACTGTTGTTCGAGTATGTGCCGTCGGGGTTGTTGGGAGCCGGGATGTAAGGGAGGATTCCAGCCGCCGGTGGCGCCCACGCAGTTTTCGGAATTAAGCCGCCGGGAAAGACGCAGTCCGCCGTCGAAGTACATCCTGTGAAACTGTACGGCTCACCTACTGTAACCGCGTAACCCAACCGCTGCGACAGCTCGGTCGGCCAGCCGCATGCCGGACATGCTCCGCCGGCGACGCCATCGACTACGCCGGTCAAGGTTGAAGGATCAAACTGGCCTCCAAGTTGAGCGGCGCTCGGCACGGCTACTTCGCTGACTTCCGCGCCTTGCACCTGTCTGGTTCCTTGATAATCCGTGAACCAGAACAGCTTGCTTTTCCAGAATGGGCCTCCGGCTGTAAAACCGAACTGATGCCGTCGGAGTTCGGTTTTAGGCTGGCCGGAGAAGAAATAGTTCTGGGCGTCCATTGCGTCGTTGCGCAGGAACTCGAATGCATCGCCGTGAAAGCCATTCGTGCCCGACTTGGTGATGGCGTTCATCACCGCGCCGCTGAACTTTCCGTATTCCGCATCGAAGCTGTTGGTGATCAGCCGAAATTCTTCGACGGAATCAAGATTCGGAACCAGGCCCGCCCCCAGATTCCGCCCTTCGCTGACGTCGCCCCCATTGACCAGAAACGCGTTGGCCGTCTCGCGCTGTCCATTTACTGAGATATTGCCGGCGTTTGAGATGTAGCCCGAAACCGGCCGGTCGCCGCCAATTGTCCCAGCCGTCGTCGGCGCCACACCGGCCTGCAGGCCCAGCAAATCCAGATAGCTGCGCCCGTTCAGCGGCAATGCCAGCATCTTTTTCGAATCGATCACATCGCCCAGTTGGGTGCTCTCGGTTTCGACCTGCACCGAGTTGGCGGAAACGTTCATTTCTTCCCTAACGTTTCCGACCCGGAGCGCTATGTCGATGCGAAGTTCGTCGTTTACCTTGAGCACGATGTCGGTGGCGTTGAATTGCTGGAACCCAGGAGTGGTGACGCTCACCTTGTAGCTCCCGACCGGCAACGCCAGAAAACGATAGGAGCCATCGTCGGCCGTAACCGTCTGTTGGGAAAGGTTGGTCTGAGTGTTCGTGACTGTGACCTGCGCTCCCTTGACCACAGCCTGCGATGGATCGTGCACTACCCCCAGGATGGACCCGGTGACATCAGCGAGCAGCATACCGGGCAGCAACAGCACCGATACGACTACGAGAATCGGAACGCAGAAGCCGTAATTCCTTCTCATTACTCATCTCCCGGGGCGGCAGCCTCCATCGACACGCCTGCCCAAACAAACCCTGCTCTTGTGGTTCCACATCTACTGATTCACCGCGGGCAGCTTTAAGACTTGAATTTGCTCTCAGCGTTATACCAAATCACATCCCATGGCGCGAAAACATATTCCACTCTATGGAATCTTGTCAAGAGTGGGGGCGTGCAAGCTCGCCTTGCGGACAACATTTCTGGCCCACCGCAACTCGGAATGAGCGCAATTTTGATGTTACCCGGCTCTGCGACCAGAACTGAAGCAAGACCACCTACGCGCCGTTGGCCGCACGGTCAAAGGCCAACTGGACGAGCGTCCTGAGTTATAGTGTCTGCCACGGGATTCTAGTTCCCTCCACCCCCCCGTGAAGAAAGAGGCCGGAATGAACAGAGGCTCGAAGCTGGTGCGTCTGGCGGTTGTCTGTCACATCATCTTTGCCGGGGGCTCTCCGTTCGCACTTGCTCAAGCCCGGCAACAGGACGCCCCCGCGATCCCCAACGCAACAGGGAGATTGCCCAGGATGAGAATTCCCCGTAATGTCGTGCGCCTGATGTTCCTCATCTGCATCGGTTGGTTTGCCCTGCCCAGGCCAGTGCTTCGGTCGCAAAGCACTTCGGCTATCGCTTCCACTGACATCACGATCCAGCGGGGCGTGCCGATGAAGACGCGCGATGGAGTCACACTCCACGCCGACATCTATCGACCCAAATCTTCGGAGAAACTTCCGGTCATTCTGATGCGCACCCCGTACGACAAGAGCGTGGGCTGGGCCGTTTCGCCGGCTGTCAAGATCGCCGCAAGGGGCTACGTTTTCATCATTCAGGACGTTCGTGGGCGCTATACATCCGAAGGCGAATGGTATCCCTTTAGACACGAGCAGGCTGATGGCTATGACAGCGTGGAGTGGGCGGCTTCGCTCCCCTACTCAAATGGCAAGGTTGGAATGATGGGTGGTTCTTACGTGGGAGCCACGCAGATGCTTGCCGCCATCGGCGCCCCTCCGCATCTCGCAGGCATCGCGCCGGAGGTAACAGCGAGCAATTATCATGATAACTGGACGTATCAGGGCGGAGCGCTTGAGCAATGGTTCGATCAGAACTGGACCACGCAGCTGGCGCGCAACACCCTCGATCGTTTGATTGATCAGAACACGGATGCGCGGGTGGGCGCGTCCACGCTTCCTCTCACCAATTATCCGGTATTCAATTTCGGCCAATTACCCGCGGAAGCCCAGCTCACGACATCCATTGCACCGTATTACCTTGATTGGCTGGCGCATCCGGATTATGACGACTATTGGAAGCAGTGGTCGATTGAAGAACATTTTTCCGACATCACCGTGCCCATGCTTCAGGTGGGCGGCTGGTATGACATTTTCAGCGACGGTACGCTACGCAACTATATGGGCGTCAAAGCCCATGGAGCTACCGAGGCGGCCCGTACTCAACAGCATCTGCTGATGCAGATCGGGGGCCATGCAGGTTTCGGGCGGCGGATTGGAGACACCGATTTTGGCCCACATGCCTTGGAGAATTCTTACGTCGACGTGATTCTCGATTGGTACGACTATCTTTTCAAAGGCATTCACAATCAGTTCGCTACCGAAAAACCAGTCAAGCTTTTCGTAATGGGTGTGAATGAATATCGGCAGGAGGATGACTGGCCGCCGCCTCAAGCTCAGTCCGTCAAGTATTTCCTTCACTCCGATGGGAAATCCAATTCGCTTCGCGGCCAAGGTTCACTCTCTACCTCGGCACCAAAGTCCGAACCCGCGGACTCGTATGTCTACGATCCCGGAAATCCTGTTCCGACGACAGGCGGCCCATTATGCTGCGCCCAGGAACTCATTGAGCCTGGACCCCGCGATCAGCGCTCAGTCGAGAACCGTGACGACGTGCTGGTGTACTCCACAGGGCCGTTGGCGCAAAATTTAGAAGTCACTGGCCCGGTGAGCGCGAGTCTATTCGTAAAGTCGTCGGCGGTGGATACGGATTTCACCGGCAAACTCGTCGATGTTGCGCCCGATGGCTCTGCAATGGATGTCGCGGAAGGAATTCTCCGCATGCGCTACCGGGACTCACGGGAACACCCATCGCTTATCAATCCAGGCCAGACTTATCAGATTACGCTCGATCTCTGGTCCACCAGCAATGTGTTCCTTCGCGGGCATACGCTTCGTCTGGAAATCTCCAGCAGCAATTTCCCTCGATTTGATCGCAATCTCAACACCGGCGAAGAAATCAGATTCGCGCACCGGAATGTTTCTGCCACGAACACGATTCTTCATGATGCGCAGCATCCATCGGCGATGGTGCTGCCGGTAATTCCTTAACACCGGTATTCCTTAACAGAAGTGCGCGCACATTCCTGTGGCAGAGACAGTCCAACCGTTAGAACGATGAGGTCGGTGTACGAATGGCCTTGGGAGCGCAACGAACGGAGATTCCGCAGTCTTTCGTTGGCCGAGGCGTAAGGTTGGACCGCAATCGGTTGCCGTCATTTCTTCGTTCGAAAGACTAGGCCTTTGGCGCTGCGCTGAATATTTCGACCAAGCGGTCGGCGATCATCTTGTCCTCACCGTCCTTGAGCTGCCAGACAGCAAAACCGAAGCTGTTGGGATCATGATCGCTGGGATGGCCATGATGGCTGTGATCGTCACCTGCCGGCGCGTCCGGATTGCGTCCCCGCATGCCGCTTGCGCCAGCACCCATGCTGCCAATGCCTGTTGGCCGTGTGTCGGCCAGCTTCTGCATTACCTCCCATCCGGTGATTTTGAGCCTGGAGGGATCGATCTGCCAGCTATAACGTGGCGTCACGTTGCCGAGAGCCTGAGGGTTGAACTGCCGCGGGAGCGCCGTCACTCCAAACTTCTTTACAGCGTCGGTGATAACCTGTGCGCGCTCGTCGTACATCCTCAACGAGGCGTCGAAGTCCTCATTCACGAATAGCTCGAGCGCCTTCAGCATGCCGAAAATAGTCTCTTTGCCGACCTTGCAGCAACGGCCAATGCGGTCTTCCTGCGGGCTCATGTTGAGCAGGGCATAATGGATCAGATCTTCTTTGCCGATCAGGATGCCCGCGGCCTGCGGTCCGCGGATATCCTTGCCGCCGCTGAAGGTGACCATGTCGAAGCCGAGAGCCGGATACTCCCAGAGCCGCTCCTTTGGTGGCACGTCCGCGGCCGCATCGTTGAAGCTGTAGAGGTTGTGTGCCCGCGCGATTTCGACCGTCTCTGGCCCGCTTACCTTGCCCTTGTCGGACAGAATATTGGTGAAGTGAATCGCCACAGTCTTCGGATTGATAGCAGCAATCATCTCTTCGCGAGTCTCGACTTCGACCAGCTTCGCTCCGGTCTGCCGGATCTGGTGATCAAACGGATAGCGATGGCTTTTCTGGATGATGACTTCGTTCCTGGGGAAACCGCTTACGTCGGGAATGTCGCGCATGCGAGGCTCAAGATCTTCCGTCATCATGCCGGCGTAGCCGACGACCATAGCTGCGGCTGCGCCACCCGTCACCAGTCCGGTATAGCCCGCGGGGGATTTACACAGTTTCGCGATGAACTTACCGGCTGCGATCTCGAGCTCATCGATCAAAACGAAGTGCTCGTTGCCTCGCCGGATCAGCTCCATGACTTCTGGCTTCATCACCGACCCACCGATCACGGTTACTGTGCCGTTGATGTTGATGAGCGGGGTTATTCCCAGCTCGGCATAGATGTCGCCGGTGGAACCAAGGCCGGTGGTGATGCGCACGATGGGGTCGCCGTCGACAATGGCCCTGGGCACTCTGGGTTTCCTGCCAAAGATGCCTGCAGCGTTTAACTTCGCCGGAGCGAGCACGGTGCCGCTGACGGCCCCCAGCGCGGCTAGGAATGAACGGCGATTCCAACCGAACTTCAAATTCACGCGTAGTGTCCTTTCAGGGTCGTTGGCGAAGTTATTTATCAGAAACCGGAGGAGTGACCACCATTGCGCTGCCTACGATTTCAATCAGCGAATCGCCCGGAATCCATTCCAGAGCCATGCAGGCGCGGGACGGAGCTTTCCCCGGAGAGAAATAGGTTCCGTAGATTTTGTTCAATGCGTCGTACTGCGCTTTATGGGCATCGAACCGCGCCTTGCCAGTGGGCATCGGGATACTGTCCGCGAGAGGCAGACAGAGAAAGACCTGGAGATGAATGATGCTGTCCATCGTGCAGCCCGCGTGCTCGACCGATTTCTTGAGCGCGTCCATGGTGCGGGTCACGTGCTTTTCGAAGGGGTCGGTTACGAGGACATGATCCTCTTTTGGATAGCCGTCATTGGAACCGGTGCCGGAGAAATAGTAGATGCCATCGTGTGTGTGGTTACCGCCGCCGGAGCGACGAGGTGCCTCTCCGCCAGCCAAACCGGCGGGCGTGGGTGCGCCAGAAGGGGCAGCCTGCTGAGCAGCGAAGAGTCTCGGCGCGCCGGTTACGAGCGCCGCTGTTGCCGCGATCTTGCCAAAGAAGTTGCGTCGAGTATTGATTCCCACAGAATCCTCCCTTGAATCTTCGGTCGAGAAAAATCTGACAGCGACCAATAATAGCGCAGGGACGAATTATCCATGGAGGTTTCAGTCTTCCATCGCTGAGTGACCCCACGACACCTGGACATCACAGGTCCCAAGGGACGGGCAACGCGGAAGTTATTCTGGGCCAGAAGTCAGCTTCTAAGAAGTAGCGCTGCAGAATTGAGTGAACTTATGAGACGTTCCAGTTCCTTGGCGCGGGCCCGGCACATACGCGCGAACGCGACGCGACCAATGCCACCCTAGTGCTGCAACGACTCTGATATCGGGTCGCAAGGTGGGATACAAACAGAGCCGGCAGCGGTGCGCTTTGCCATGAGATTCCCTTGAATCCAAATACCGCGAATCAGATTACGCGTTGGAAGCCTTACTGCGCGTTCTTCCACTTCATCTGATAAATCTGGGTCACACTCGTATCGCTCATCGTTGCGATATTGCCCTCTGGCGTGATGGATACGAAATCCTGCGCTCCCTGCAGGAGCGGATTCAGCCCAGTAAACTTTGTGAATAACTCCCACTTTCCCTCTGGCACCGTCAGCCGGTAGATTCCGGTTTGCTCGCCGGTTCCCACCTCCGACGGGCCGCGCATGAAATAAAGCGATTTCGAATCCGGAGCCCACACAAAAAATCCCCAATCGTGTTCAAAAACCTTCAACTGTTTCCATTGCTTTGTCTTCACGGAATAAATCGCTACGCTCTTCGGTGGATTCTGAATTCCTGCCAGGTACTGCCCATCGGGCGACCACAAGGGCGCATAGTAGCCATCCGATCCCGGCATGGTCGACACTTTTTTTGTCTCCATATCCAGAATACGGATGCGCAGGTGCCCCGGGATTGGGTAATCGTTAAAGTAGATGGATTTTCCATCCGGCGACCAGCTCGGTAATACTTCCGTGAAACCTTCCGACGTCAGCTTTTCCGGTGCGCCACTATCGACGCTGACGCGATACAGCTCATGCCAGTTGGTATAGGCGATCCACCTACCGTCCGGTGACCACGTGGGCATCTGCGTGAAAGTGTCTGTGAGTTGCAACTTCTCGCTGCCGTCGATTTTGCAGCGCCACAGATAACCTCTCGGATAATCCGTGTATACCATCCATTTTCGGTCTGGTGAGACTACAAGCTGCGTCGCGGGTAGTCCTTCCAGGTACGGCAAAAACCGCTTTTCCTTTTCGTCGTAGAAATGCATCGATCCCTGCGCTAGGCGCCCGACGACAAACATTCCGTTGCCATCCCGGCTCGGCGCCATGGCGGTCACTTCAGGTTGGCCCGGCGTCAATCGCACCGCTTGCGGCTTCTTCCAGAACTCGTACCACCGTGGCTCGAAGTATTCGTAGAGATTGTTGGAGCCATCTTTGGACGAGCTAAAGACAAAATGCTTTCCGCCCGGCGTCCAGATTCCGTTATAAGTGGCAGCGTCCTCTGACCAATGCTGAGGAAGAGGAAGTAGATGTGGATTACTGCCGTCCACATTCAGCTCCCATATTCTCGTAACATCCTCCTCCAGCGTGCTTCTCGACACCGTTACACGAATTTTTTTGGAGTCCAGCGAAAAGGCGGGATTGCCCGGCACCATATGGTGAGTGTTCCAGAGTTCCTTTACGTTTTGCCCGTCGGCGTCACACAGATAGACGGATTCCTTTTCATTGAACGCAATCAGCTTCCCATCCGGGGCATAACTTCCGCCACGCGCAGTGATATTTCCCAACCGCTTCGCCGTTCCTCCGAGCACAGGCATGGTCCAGATTGTTCCGCGCTGGGTTTCGTCGTTCAGATTGTTCTGCAGCAACAGAAACTCAGATCCATCCGGCGAAATATCCAGGATACTCATGGCGCCAATTGCGGCACGGAGAGGCGCAGTAGCTCCTCCTTTTATGGACATTTCTACGGGATCGTGTCCGCTGACGAAATAAATACGCGATCCGTCCGTGAAGATCGAGGGATTTTTGGTTTCGCTCGAAAAGGTGAGTTGCTCCATCGACAGTGGCGCAGAATCGGCGAGCGTGCCGCGGCCGCTAAGCGCAACCCACGCGGCGGCGCAGATACAGACCACAGCCGCGGCCCCAATCCAGATCCACCTCCTCGACTTCTCCCGCTTGGGCTGCACTGCCCGCAATCCGCTTTGTGATCGTTCCGTCTCCTTCTTCATCAGCCGTCGCAAATCCACCATCAGTTCATGCGCCGTCTGATAACGATCCTCTCGGTCCTTTTCCAGAGACTTCGCAACGATTCGTTGGAGTTCCTCGGGTATCTCGGGATTCAACTCGCGAATCGGTGTCGGCTCTTTGTGCAGAATTTTCCCGATGATCGTTGCGGGTGATTCTCCGGGGAACGCTCGTTTCCCGGTCGCCATCTCATAGAGCACAATCCCAAACGAAAAAATGTCGCTGCGCGCGTCGATGTCCTTGTCCTGCGCTTGTTCCGGGGACATGTACGCCACGGTTCCGACGATAGCGCCGCGTTCTGTGATCGAAGCTGAAACCGTTGGCGCCTCGTCGATTAGCGTGCGATCCGGAATCGCACGCTTCGCCAAGCCGAAGTCAGCCAGCTTCACTTCACCCCGGCTGGTCACAAAAATATTGGATGGCTTGACGTCCCGATGGACGATCCCGTTCTTGTGCGCAATCTCCAGCGCTGCGGCGATCTGCATCGCATAGTCCAGCAATGTCTCGAGCGGCAGCCGACGCGATCCAATCTTCAGCTCTAGTGTCTGCCCCTCCAGCAACTCCATGGCGATGAACGTCTGGCCATCTTGCTCGCCGATGTCATAGACAGTACAGATGTTGTGATGATTTAGCGCTGACGCCGCCCGCGCCTCGCGCTGAAACCGCGTCTGCGCATGGGCATCCTGCTGTGTTTCAGGTGGAAGAAACTTGAGGGCCACGAAACGTCCCAGCCGGGTGTCCTCGGCCTTATACACCACCCCATTTCCTCCAGCGCCAAGCTTCTCGACAATGCGGTATCGCGACGTTGCCGTCTGACTGTTAGGGGGCGTCGGTGGGGACTCCATTCTCCGCGTATCTTAGGAGTGTCTATCTATGCAAGTCAATCAAGGGGTTTGCGCGGTTCGCGACCGTGCGGTCATCCTGTCCGTCTTTCTTCTGCGCTACGACCAACGCGGTGAGTTCACTCTTGTCGATCTGGTCGAGATACTCTTTGGCGCAGGTCTTGCGGAATTCATTCAGGATTAGGTTGTATGCCAACCACGTCTTGTGCGCCCGCGTCGCGGCAACGGTGCGCAGGTAGGTGCCCATCGCAGGTCCACGCTGATCCGTTTTGCACGGGCGGATGCGACGGTGAGACCTGCTGACAGCAGTGCCGCTTCCTTGGTTGCCCTCGCCGCGAGTGCAGCATTCAGGTTGGTGACGTCGAGAGTCTCCCCACCGCGGCTTTCCTTCGATGGAATAGCGCAGGCAAAAGACGGTGCTATTGGGGTAAAGCTTTTTCTTGTTGGGTTTCCTGTAGGTGCGCTTACCACCTACAGTCTGCCGAATCCACAAGCTCACGGTCATGACTTCTTCCTCTGAAGCCCAACCCAATACTGAGCATCAGAGACAAATCATGAATATTGGTAGCCACCTGTGGTAGCCATGCCCCTAAGTGATTGTGATTAAAGGAATGGCGGAGAGAGTGGGATTCGAACCCACGTTAGAGTTTCCCCTAAACACGCTTTCCAAGCGTGCGCCTTCAGCCACTCGGCCATCTCTCCGTCGTGAAATCGGTGGGAAGAAACGACTCCGACTCCTAAAGAAGCTTCCCGAAGAAGCTTGCTGCTCAGCCGTAAATCGTGGCGATCCTCCGGCTGTTTTCTTCTTTGTAATTCTATGGGTGAAGTCGTTGAAACCGCAACTTACCAGGGGGGCTGCAACTGGCGGCGTAAAAATCTTAGGAAGGTTTTACCGCAGCATCTGCTCCAACGGACGGCGCGGAATCCGGCGTGGACGATCCACCAGACGCCGGCACACCAGTCGCCAGCCCATTCCCACCTGACGCACCAGCCGCTGCGGCGCTCGCGGCATGACCGTTCGTCGGAGAAACCGGCAACGGGGGCACCTTCGTATTATCGACCACGTGATGATTCAAGCAATAAAGCGCCAACTCCAGACGGTCGGCCACTCCAAGCTTGTCATAAACTTTGCGCAGGTAGTTCTTTACCACTTGCTCGGTGGTGCCCACGCGCAACGCAATCTCTTTGTTTTTCATTCCCTGCGTCACGCAGGAAACGATCAGCGTCTCCTTGGGAGTGAGTTGCACTTTCGGACGCGCACCGGCAGGCCGGTTGTTCTGGTTGCGGTACGCTTCCATCACCCAGTGCGTGCCCTGGCTGTCGAGCCAAGTTTCCCCGCCCGCCACTTTGCGCAGGCAATCCACCAATAACTCAGGCTCCACTTCCCGCGATACGATGCCGTGCGCGCCTCGCCGGAATAAGTCCAATGTCAAATCCTCGTCGGCGCCAGGGGTCACGACCACGATGCGCAGCTGTGTGTTCTGGCGCAGCAGATCGGCAACCGCCTCCACTGGATTCGGAGTCAGGGCCGCTTCGAAAATCAGGACATCCGCGCTGAACTTCGCCGCCGCGGACTGAGTTTGCGCCAGCGTCTCTGCCTGCCCCACCACGCGAATGTCATCTTCCAGCGCGAACACTTTGCGCAGTCCGGCGCGGAAGATGGCCTGCGTATCGGCCACGATCACTCGGAGGAACTGGCCGTTGCCGCTGTCTCCGCCTGCTCCGAAATTTTCTTCCGTGCTCACCGGAATGGTCGCCATAGTCCTTTGCGCCTACGCCCGTTCGAAATGGTATTCGTCAATCACAACGCCTACGCCACGCCGGCCTCGATCCTCGAAGCTGCGCACGACCCGGCCCCGGCAGTCGATCTGCACATTCCGCCGCGCACCTACAATGTCCGCGGGCAGCATAATCGTGAAGTCCACGATCGAACCCACCGGAACATCGTTGTCCATGGCAAACAGCACGCCGTTGGCCGAGATGTTCTCCGTCTCCGCCGAGTACTTGCTGCCCTGGCTCTCCACCGACGCGGAGAGATGCAGCGGAAAGCGCGGTGCACTCTGCAAGTCTTCGTAGTGTCCCTTGCTCGCCTTCTCGGTCATCGTCATCGCTGCTGTGCCTTCGGCTGCCACGCTGAGAGAACCTTCCTTCCGGCAGCGCCCTTTCCGCTTTCCGGACCCTCATCCAACTCAAGGGCAGCGTACACCCGCAAATGGTGCAAACAAAGTTACCGAAGTCATGGAACAAATGGGGTCTAACTGCTTTTCTTTGAACGGATTAGGAGGGATCAGCGATGGTCGAATTAAGCCTGAAACAGACGGTCTGAACCCGACAATTTCCGGTCAAATCCGGGTCAATTTCAGGCGATTAGCGGAGAGAAAACGGAAGCGAGAAACGGAGCAAAGGCCGTTGCCTGAACGCTGCGTGCGGAGCGCCGAATGCTTCTAAAACTTCGTCACTTCGGTGAAGTTAAATTCTTTGACCTTCATCGCGGGAACCACCATGTCGAAGGATTCTTCGCCGCACGACCTCACCGGCATGCTCATGGCCTCGACGTTCGAGAGCATGTGAATCAGGCTCTCATTCAAGCGGAAGTTTCTCACTCCGCCTTGCACGCGCCCGTTCTCCACGTAAAACGTGCCGTCGCGCGTCATTCCCGTCAGCATCTTTTCAAACGGCTCGACTTCGCGGATGTACCAGAGCCGCGTCACCAGCACACCGCGTTCCGTGGACGCAATCATCTGCTCCACCGTTTGCGGATCGCCCACCGGCGCGAACACGATGTTCTGCGGCATCTCTCCCATTTCGTTCGGCAACGCAAAGCCGTGGCCGGTGGCAGCGATCGGACCTGCTTTATCTTTTTGTTCCGAGCGCTTCATCCTCTCCGCAGTTGCCCGCGCGTAAACCACGCGTTTCACGATTCCGTTTTCCACCAGCGCGACTCGCTGCCGCTGCACGCCTTCCCCGTCAAACGGAGCGCCCGTCTGCAGAGGATGCGCCACATCATCCCAGATGGTAATGTTGTCGCCGAACAACTTCGTGCCGATGCGTCCGGTAAGAAACGAGCGCTGGTCAAGAATCGCCATGCCGGAATAATCCCAGAACATGAATCCCACAATGTCGAGCACGGCCGCCGGCTCCAGAATCACCGTGTACTTCCCCGCCGGAATCTCTCGCGGACGCGCCGAATCCACCGCCTTCTGCGCCGCGACCTCGGCCAGTCGCAACGGATCGAGCTTCGTCAAATCCGGCGAATTCGCTTTCTGCCAGCCCGAGGAATCCGCGTCCAGCATGGTGATTGAAACTTCAGCCAATGTCTGCGTGTGCCAGTCGCTCAACCCGCGCGAGTTAAGGATGCCTTCTAAAGACTCTGCACTCGAGAAAACTCCGGCGGTAGTGAGCTTGTGCTTCTCAGCGACGCCAACAATCTTCTTGACGCCGTCGGCACGAAGTTCGGGAGTAATCGCCGCAGTCGCCTCGAAATGCCGCGACGGTGCTTGTGTGGAGCGGACACTCCTGTCCGCTGTGCCGGAAGCCTCCCGCGAATCGGGCATCGGTAAAAGATCCGGATCAGGATGCTGCACCTTCGCCAGACTCTCCGCCGACTTTACAACTTGCCGCAAGCTCTCGTCGTCAAACTTGTTGGTGAAGGCCCGCGCCGTCCGCCCCGCAAACACGCTGCGCACCGAGACAACATAGTTCTCCTCAGCCACATTCTGGTGAATCGTGTTGTTGGCAAAGCGCGTCAGCGCAAAATGTCCGCCCGAGAAAAGCACCTCGACTTCATCCGCAGTCGAGAGCTTCTTGATGCGATCGAAAATTCCACCGGCTTGTTCTTTGCTTAGCATTCAGCCTTACCTGCAGTTCTCCGTGCCCTCTGTGTCTCGGTGGTGAATTAGCTCTTAAATGCCGAACCCACCTTAACTCCCCGAAACCGCGACGGCGCCGCCCCGTGCCCCGTTCCCATCACCTGCTGCGGCTGGCCTTTCCCGCAATTCGGAGTTCCCCACAACGTCCACTCGTCGCGCGAGCAAATCGCATCCAGAGAGTTCCAGAACTCGGTTGTGATTCCGGAGTACGATGGATTTTTCACCATGCGCACACGCTTGCCGTTCTTGATCTCCCATCCAATCTCGCAACCGAACTGAAAGTTGTAGCGTTTGTCGTCAATCGACCACGAACGGTTCGTCTGTAGCAAAACGCCATGGTCGGTCGAAGCGATCAGTTGCTCAAGGCTCAGCGGCTTTTCTCCCGGCAGCAAGCTGATGTTCGTCATGCGAATCATCGGCAGCCGGTTCCAACCCTCGGCCCGTAGCGTTCCGCCCGATCGGTTCTCCTCGATGGTGTGCGCGGTCTCGCGCGAACTCAAATACCCCGTGAATAATCCATTCGAGATGATCGGCGTGCACTGCGCCGCCACGCCTTCATCGTCATAGCCAAAAGTCCCCAGCCCCGGACCGTGTTCCTGCCGCGCGTCGGCAACCACATTCACCAGTTCGCTGCCGTAGCGCAGCGTGCGCAACTTGTCCAAAGTCAGAAATGAAGTCCCGGCAAAATTCGCTTCCATGCCCAGCACGCGATCAAGCTCAATCGGATGTCCCACCGACTCGTGAATCTGCAACCCGAGTTGCGAGCTGTCGAGAATAATGTCGAACTTCCCTTCCGGACACTGATCAGCCGTATGCAGCGCCACCGCCTCTTCCGCGATGCGCCGGGCATTTTCCACTAACTTCAATTCGTCAATTAGCTCATAGCCCTTGTTTTGCCACTGCCCGCCAAACGAATTGGGATACGACCGTTTCTGAATTTCATTCCCGGCAAACGCGTACGCCGCATATCCCGCACCGGTCGAGAGCTTGGTCTGATGAATGTCCGCCCCCTCCGACGACACAAACCACTGCTCCTCGCGATTGAAGTTCAGATTTGTCTCGGCCAGCGTGATCCCCGCAACCGAACGCAACTCCGCGTCAATCTTCAGCAGCAGTTCAATATTTTTTTCGACAGGGATCGTGAAGGGATCAATCTTGTACGGCGTAGTCCATTCCGCAACGACAGCTTTCTCTGGCGCCAACCGCACATCTTCACGCTTGACCCGCGCCGATGCGCGCGCAATCTCGACCGCGCGAGCCGCCGTCGCCTCCACCGCGCCGCGCCCAAGCTCCGCAGAAGCGGCGAATCCCCAGGCCCCATCTGCAATCGCCCGCACGCTCATGCCCACCGAATCCGCGTCGGACGCACTTCCGACCTTCCCGTTCTTGGTGGTGAGAGACCGGCTGCGCTGCGCGACCACGCGCACGTCCGCATAGCTAGCCCCGCGCAGCGCGGCAATATTCAAAGCCCAGTTGGCAACATGCTTCATGGAAGGATTTCGCTCTAGCCCGGAGGATCTGCGGTTCTCCCACCAGGCGTCTCAATCTACGGCGTGGCGCGCGCCACATCCAATGCTTTCTTCACTGCCAGCAACTCTTTCAGCACTCCGCGCAGTTTGGTAGACTCCAGCGCATTCGCCCCATCCGACTTCGCTTCTTTCGGATTGTCGTGGACTTCCATGAATACTCCGTCCACGCCCGCCGCGACTGCGGCACGCGACAGCAACGGAATGAACTCGGGCTGCCCGCCACTCACCGCCGGGCCATTTCCCTCAGATTGCGACGACGGCAACTGCACCGAATGCGTCGCATCGAAAACCACCGGCGCAAACTTCCGCATGATCGCCAGCGAGCGCATATCGACCACGAGATTGTTGTATCCGAAACTCGCTCCGCGCTCGGTAAGAAACACTTGCTTGTTGCCCGCGTCGCGACACTTTTCGACCGCATGCCGCATATCCCACGGCGAAACGAATTGCCCTTTCTTGATGTTCACTGGCCGTCCACTCAACGCGGCAGCCACAACCAGATCGGTCTGCCGGCTGAGAAACGCCGGAATCTGTAAAACATCCGCTACTTCGGAGACCTTGCCCACATCCGCGGTCTCGTGGACATCGGTCAGCACCGGCAGCTGTAGTTCGTTCTTAATCTTCTTCAGAATGCGCAGACCTTCCTTCAATCCCGGCCCGCGAAAGCTGCGAATGGACGTGCGGTTCGCCTTGTCGTAACTGGCCTTGAAAATGAACGGAAAATTCAGCGCCTTGGTAACGCCCTTGATGATCTCCGCCATCCGCATGGCGTGCTCTTCACTCTCAATCACGCACGGCCCCGCAATCAGAAACAGATCGCCCGATCCGATGTGAATGTCGCCGACTTGGAAGGAAGTGTGCATTACAAAATGACGGCCACGGATTTTCGCGGATAAGACAAATGAAAAATCCGTGTAGATCAGGGTCAATCCGTGGCGACTTGTCTTAGACTCTGGTTCTTTCCGGCCGGTGAAACATCTCGACCGCCGCCGTTTCTTTCTCCGCGCGCCGCTTCACTCCATATTCATACGCCGCTCCCACGAACGTGCTGAACAGCGGATGCGGCTCCAGCGGCTTCGACTTGAACTCAGGATGAAACTGGCAGCCAATAAAATGCGGATGGTCGGGCAGTTCCACCATCTCGACATAGGTCCCATCCGGCGTCGATCCTGAAATGCGCAGTCCCGCAGCCGTCATTGGCTCTTCATATTCGCGATTGAATTCGTAACGATGCCGGTGCCGCTCGCTGATCTCCAGCTTCCCGTAGATCTTGTTGGCCAGCGTATCAGGCTCGATCTTGCACGGCCACGCTCCCAGCCGCATCGTCCCGCCCAACTCTTCCACGCCACGCAACTCGCGCAGCTTGTAGATCACGCGATGCGGCGTCGCCGGATCGAACTCGCTCGAGTTCGCCTCCGTCAGCCCCACCACGTTGCGGGCAAATTCAATACACGCCGTCTGCATGCCCAAACAAATGCCGAAGTATGGAACTTTATTTTCGCGAGCGTAGCGAATCGCCAGCAGCATCCCTTCAATGCCCCGCTTACCAAATCCGCCGGGAACCAGAATCCCGTCATAGCCCTCGAGTTGCGCCTCGTAGCTCTTGTCGCCGTCCGCCGATTCCAAGCCCTCGGCCTCAATCCAGTTGATCTGCAGTTTCAGGTTGTGCGCCAGCGATCCGTGCACCAGCGCCTCCTTCAGCGATTTGTAGGAATCTTCATACTCCACGTACTTGCCGACGATTCCGATCGTGACCGTATCTTTCGGGTTGTAAACCCGGTGGACAATGTCCTCCCACTTCGACAGATCGCGTTCCTTCGCTTCCATGTGCAGCAGCTTGAGCACCAGCGTGTCGACACCTTCATTGGCGAACACCAGCGGCACTTCATAAATCGAAGCCACGTCCTTGGCCGTAATCACCGCCTCATCCGGGACATTGCAGAACAGCGCAATCTTCGACTTGATATCTTTCGCCAGAAAGCGGTCGGTGCGGCACAATAAAATATCCGGCTGAATTCCAATGCTCAGCAATTCTTTGACCGAGTGCTGCGTCGGCTTGGTCTTCAATTCCTGCGCCGCGGCAATAAACGGCACCAGCGTGACATGCACAAATAATGTATGCTCGCGTCCCAACTCCTGCCGCATCTGCCGGATCGCTTCCATGAACGGCAGCGACTCGATGTCGCCCACCGTCCCGCCAATTTCCACAATTGCAACGTCAACATCCTGCGCGACCTTCTTCATCGCCGCCTTGATCTCGTTGGTCACGTGCGGAATCACCTGCACCGTCTTACCCAGATAATCGCCGCGCCGCTCCTTGGCGATAATCTGCTCGTAGATCCTCCCGGTCGTCCAGTTATTGTCGCGAGAAAGTTTGGCGTGGGTGAAACGCTCGTAGTGGCCAAGATCGAGATCGGTTTCCGCTCCATCGTCGGTCACAAAAACTTCGCCGTGCTGAAACGGCGACATCGTTCCCGGATCCACATTGAGATAAGGATCGAACTTCATGATGTTGACCTTCATCCCCCGGCTCTCCAGCAGGCAGCCGATGGATGCCGCGGCCAATCCCTTACCCAGGGAAGACACAACTCCGCCCGTCACAAAGATGTACTTCGCTGGCATCTCTTCCTCGCTTTAAATTGTGTTTGAAAATTGGTGCAGGTGGGGTGCACGATCAATTATGCCAGAAGTCCCCTGTGGAAAGAAACGGAAGAATTTCCGGAGCGGGCCGTCGTGAATTATCTGGCGTGATGCAGCCGCTGCCGCAAGCTTTCGACAACCAGGCCAGCTAAGCCATAGGTAGCGGCATTCGCCACCAGAGCCCAATAAAGACTAATCGGATAAGAAGCGCCGAGAATCGCGATTGGGCAAGTCAGTCGGACGAGAATCACCATCGGATCACCGAAGTCCAGCGCCGGAGGCGTGCTGGCGAAAGCATAAACTGCCCAGCAGCCCGCTACTAAAAACCCCACGCTCGCCCAAATCGCAATTCGGTATTTCACGTCGCTGCTCCCGCAGTTTCTCAGCCTCAATAATTTCACATGCATTCAAAAGCAGCTAAGAAATCCAAAAGCGCCCAGCACTAGACCATAGCGCTAGTACGCGCGTTGACTATCTGCGCTCACTCAGCGAGAATACTTAGGGCCGTCCGCAACGGATAGCTCGTAGTGTCCCCCAACAGTGGGCCTGTGGCGCAGCTGGGAGCGCGCTTCCATGGCATGGAAGAGGTCGTCGGTTCGATCCCGACCAGGTCCACCAAATCTCCCACAAACCAGGCTTAGGACTTCTATCTCGCACGCCTAATCGTCCAGATCATCCGGGTCGAAAGCTGGCGCGTCCTTGTCGGGAGGTGGACACGTTCGCTGCGTCAACACCAGCGGCGGCAACGGCGATTGCGCGTAGTTGAGCGAATCCTGCAAATCATTGGCGATCGTATCCGCTCCCCCCAGGTTCGGCAGCGCGAATGTTTCCTCCATAAACCGCAACACGCTCGCAAACTCAACTTCCGTGTGATACACCCCTTGAATCGCCCACGGGCTGATGATGATCAGTGGTACCCGTAGGCCGAGCCCATATTCATCCCGGTATGGAGGGGCGGCGTTATCGTAAAATCCGCCCCAGTCATCCCAGGTCAGAAAGATGACCGTACTGTTCCATTGCTCGGATGGCCCTTGCATCACAGCGTTGATTTGTTGCACGGTCCAGTTCTCTCCCACGCAAGCGCCATCCGGTGGGTGATCGGTCTCGTCGCCCGGCGGCGTGACCCAGCTGATGGCTGGCAAATTCCCCGCCAGGGCGTCGGTCACGAACTCGGTTTCGCTGACCACGTTCGTAGTCCAATCCGTGCTGTCAAAAATCGTGCTGAAACTACGAAACGGGTTGTAAATGTAACCCGGCGTTCCATTAATAGCTGTGTAGGCCTTCCAGGACACGCTAGCCTCATCTGCCAAGGTTCCCAGGGTTGTCGCACCGAAACAGGGAAAAGTGCTCGACACCAGATAATCTGTGGTCATGGTTGGGACGTTCGTGCCGACAACCGCGTCGCATCCCCATTGCGCCCGCTGCGAGCTGCGCGGATTGTCGATCACCGTCTGAGAGTTACCCGAGACCAACATCAAATGCGCCGGATAGGATCCCGACTCGATGCTGCTGAACGCCGCATCTGCCAGCGCGTAGTTCTGCGCATACGCCCAGTAATTCGGGATGTCCGATTGATACAGCTGGGTCAGGCACTGCATATCTCCATTCACCGAGCACAGGCTCTCGAGATCGAACCGGTCCATACGGCCGCCATCCACATCGTTATGGCTGTCGATCCATTCGTGGCCCATATCGTGTTTCGGGGGATCGGGAGTATGACCGAGAGGGATAACCTCACCCGTGCTTAGCGTGGCAGTAGTCGCGCCATTCGCACCCGGAAAGGTTCCAAAATATTCGTCGAAGCTGCGGTTTTCTTTGACGATGAAAATGACATGCTCAATGTTCCCGAACGAAGTGTTGCTCGGCGGAACGCTGATAAACGGCGTCGTTTGGTTCCAGACCGTTCCGTAACCCAGGATTTGCCTGTAGTTGGCTATGATGAGCGCAGACCCGGTGGCTTTCATCGTCACCAACCCCGTCTTCGACACAGTAGCTACCGACGGTTCTACGCTTGTCCACAACGACTTGTTGGTTACGACTTCTGCAGCGCCACTATTCTGGTAGAGATAGGCTTGCAGTTGCATTTTCTGCCCCTTGGCGAGGACAACTTGTGGTGGAGTCACGATCACCAGTTGCGCCACCGACGTCCCGACGAATAGAGAGGTGGAAAGCAATAGCAAGGAAAGTAAATTTTTCATGACGTCTCCTGCGCAGCCAATCGCGGAACGATCGGCGAATCGAGCATTCATGAAACCTGAGCCTGGGTCAGCCGGAACAAATACACTTAACTAACTGTCGGACGGACGACCCTTGTTTGAGCCGCGATCCAACTGGAACACTGAGGGAAGGGGTTATCGAGCCAACCTTAAATCTTGCGAAAGTCTGAGGCAGCCCCGCTAAGTTGTCAAGGCAAAAGTGGTCGGGTGATTCACCCCCCTTGAGGGCTCAGCCGCCCGGCCGACAAGGCCGCCCCACAGGTGGTCGTCGCACCACATACGCGAAAGATCTCCCGAGGTTAATTTTCCGGTTTACACCTGATCACCGATGTTATAAGCTCCTTCGGCCCTCGCGCTGATACCCCCGATCAGCCGGGCACTGCATCCCAGCAGGACCCAGGACCAATGTCCCAAGGACTCTCAGGCCATGCCACTTCGCTCGAATAATTTCTTACTCTGCACCACTCTTGCGGTTACCGCTCTGATCTTTTTCGCTGCGTCTCTGGCCACCG
Organism: uncultured Acidobacteriota bacterium; assembly: GCA_963758005.1. Lineage (GTDB taxonomy): Bacteria > Acidobacteriota > Terriglobia > Terriglobales > Acidobacteriaceae > Sulfotelmatobacter. The sequence continues at coordinate 2,457,437 of CAVWTR010000006.1, read as the reverse complement.
GTCAAACCGCCATCACGACATATCACGTCGACAATAACCGCACCGGCTGGAACTCCCACGAGACCGTGCTTACCCCGGCTAATGTCAGGAGTTCCTCGTTCGGCTTGCTGCACGCAATCACGCTCAACGGCCAGATAGACGCGCAGCCACTGTTCGTTCCCGGCGTGAACATAACGGCCGGATCAAGTCAGGGCGTGCACGATGTCGTCTACGTGGCAACGGAAGACAACATCATTTATGCCATCGATGCTGAAGCCGGCACAGTGCTCCTCAGCCCCACTTTCGGAACGCCCGGCGGCCTTCCCACAGCTTGTAACAATCCCAGAACGAAGGTCGGCATCAACGCTACCCCCGTCATCGACTTGACCACCAATACACTCTATGTCGTCATTAATGAGCAGGGTACGACGGGTCCCGCCTACTGGGTTCACGCCCTCGATCTTGGTAGCCTGACCGACAAAGTCGCTCCGCAGATGGTAGTCGCATCCCATACCCTGATCGACGGCACAACTTTCAACTTCAATGCCGCCTACGAGCGCCAGCGTCCCGCTCTGTTGTTAGCCCATGGCAACATTTACGCGGGCTTTGGCAGCTTCTGCGACTCAAACGTAAGTGTTTCCCGCGGCATGCTCCTCGGCTGGTCGACCGGGTCGCTGACCCCCCTGCCAGCCAACCAGACGCTTGACAGCCAGGCCACTTCGCCCAACGACTACTTCCTCTCCTCGATCTGGATGTCCGGCTATGGCCCCAGCACTGACCACTCCGGCAACATTCTGTTTGTCACCGGAAACTCCGATCCCTCGGGCACGACTTACGATGGCGTCTCCGACATTCAGGAAAGCGTGGTGAAAATTTCTTCGGACCTCACCACCGTGCTCGACGTGTTCACCCCCTTCAACCAGCCCCATCTCGATGCTACCGACACTGACTTCGGTGCGGGGGGAGTGATGGTCTTGCCCCATCAGCGGGGTCTGTATCCAAATCTGGCAGTGGCCGCCGGCAAAGACGGAAATCTTTTCGTAATGGACGAAGATAACCTCGGCGGATTCTCAACCACCAAGAACAATGTGCTTGCCACCTACCCGATCGGCGGTTGCTGGTGCGGTCCCTCCTACTATGTCGATCCCTCCGATGGAATCGGCCGGATCGTGACCAGCGGCGGCTATAACGTAGAAGTGTTCAAAGTGGAAGCAGGCAAGAAGAAGACCGTACTGGCCAAAGTTTCCACTTCGCCGACAATCGCGGGCGTGAACCATCAGGGATTCTTCACCACCATCTCCTCCAACGGCACCGCCAATCCCATCATCTGGGCGGCATCGCACCCCACGAACGCAGCCGGGGACCCGCTTTACCTCTATGCATTCAATCCGGAATCGGTATCCGGCGGCACCATGCAGCAACTCATGGTAATCGAAGCCGGAAATGGCAACTCTAACCTGTTTCCAGTCGTCGCTGACGGCGAGGTCTTCGTAGCCAGCAAAGGCGAGCTGGAAATCTTCGGACTCGCGACTGCCGCCAAGAAGGGACAAACGGCTCCTGCGCCTATTGGCGCCGAAGCCAACAAAAAACCGTGATCGGGAAACTTCATGCCGGCGTTGCTTCCGTCATGAGGATTCTCGAAAGCTTGCCGGCAGATTTCCGGAGCTGATTTTCGGGTTTGCACGTTAACTGTCGAAAGCTCGTCGCATGCGGCGTGCTTCCGGCAATCAGTTAGAAAAAACTCACAACAAAGGAATTTCAGACTATGTCATATCACTCTCGCAACTTCTCCGCCCACGCCATCCTGACGTTTTCGGGCCTGCTCGTTTTCGCCGCGTCTTTCGCTGCAGGTCAGACCGCCATCACCACGTATCATGTCGACAACAACCGCACCGGGTGGAATTCCCAAGAGACGGTGCTCACACCGGCCAACGTCGGGACATCTTCTTTCGGATTGTTGAAGACGATCGCACTCGACGATCAGGCCGACGGTCAGCCTCTGTTCGTGCCCGCTGTGACCATCACCGCAGGATCGAATCAGGGCGTGCACGACGTGGTCTACGTGGCCTCGGAGAACAATACGGTCTATGCCATCGACGCCGAAGCCGGCACCGTGCTGCTTAACCCAAACTTCGGAACGCCCGTCAGCTGGCCGCTGAGTTGCAACAACAATGGACCGCACGTAGGCATCAATTCCACTCCGGTCATCGACCTGACCAGCAACACTTTGTATGTCATGATCTACACGCAGGACTCCACCGGCCCTGCCTTCCGCCTTCACGCTCTCGATCTGGGCAGCCTGACCGACAAAGTTTCTCCGCAGCTGGTCGTGGCCTCGCACACCTTGATCGACGGCAGCACCTTCAATTTCAACGCCACCTACCAGCGCCAGCGTCCCGGCCTGCTGCTCACCAACGGCACGATCTACGCCGGCTTCGGCAGCTTCTGCGATTATGCCGCCAACGTTTCCCGCGGCTGGCTGCTGGGCTGGTCCACCGGCTCGCTCACCCCGCTCCCAGCCAACCAGGTTTTCGACACGCAGGCCTCGTCGCCTTACAGTTTCTTCCTTTCTTCGATCTGGATGTCCGGCTACGGCCCCGCCGTCGACGACTCCGGCAACATTCTGTTCGTGACCGGGAACTCCGATCCCTCCGGCAGCACCTACGACGGCGTGAGCAACATTCAGGAAAGCGCCATCAAAGTGTCATCGAACCTGACGACCGTACTCTCCGTGTTCACTCCCAAGAATCAGGCCAGTCTCGATCAATCCGACACCGACTTCGGTTCCGGCGGATTACTGGTCCTGCCCGACCAGCCCGGTTCCACACCACACATGGCCGTCGCCGCTGGCAAAGCCGGAAGCCTTTTCCTGATGAACGAAGACAACCTGGGCGGATACTCCACCACGAAAAACAACGTGCTCGGAACCTATAACATCGGCGGATGCTGGTGCGGCCAGTCGTACTTCGTCGACCCCTCCGACGGGATCGGCCGCGTAGTCACCAGTGGCGGAAACACCGTCGAGGTTTTCAAGGTACAAACTTCGCCGAAGCCCGCGCTGATCGCCGTTTCCCGAGCCCCAGCGATTGTCGGCAACGTGAATGATCCTGGCTTTTTCACCACGATCTCGTCCAACGGAACCGCCAGCCCCATCATCTGGGCGCTATCGCGGCCGACCAACGCAACCGGCAACCCGATTTACCTCTACGCGTTCAATCCCGAGTCCGTTAGCAAAGGCACAATGAAGGCGCTATTCCGCGCCCAGGCCGGCACCTGGCCCAACACCGGAGGCAACTCTAACCTCGTTCCCGTCGTCGCCGATGGCGAAGTTTTCGTCGCCAGCCACGCGCAACTGAAAATCTTCGGAATCAAGTCAGGGACGAAGTCCACCGCGGCCGCACTCACGAAGAAGTAGGCCTCTTCAGCGGACACACAAAAGGCCGCGGGGAATGGGGGGGCCGCGGCCTTTGTGTTGGAAGCCGGCATCTGCGGGTAATACGGCGAGCTTCCGATTCCGTGATTTGGCGCCCTTAGGGGAGGGCCGACTGACAACTACTCCAAGAAGCAGTCAATATACCATAATGTCCATCGAATTAATGTAGATAATTTAGGACTGCCGCAATTCCGCAAAGTGCTACGCTGGTAAAATGCCGGCTCCGAAATCCCTGAAACCATCCCAACTCATGTGGGGACAGCCGCCTCGGTCGTCCCGTCTGGGCGAAGCCCGGCGGCATAGCGCAACCACCGCCACCGCAATAGCGATTTGCGCCTTTCTCCTCGCCGCCGCACTCCCCGCCTCAGCCGCCACCTGGACCATCCAGGCTAAACCCACTCACCTGGTCAACGGCGCTCCAGTCCTGTTTCAAGTCAAGCCCCCCGCCAAACTCGAATCCCTCTCCGCCACGTGGCTCGGCCATCCGCTCACCTTCAGTTACGACGCCTCCACGAAAACCTGGTTCACCTTGGCCGGCGTCAGCATCGAAACGAACCCCGGCAAGTACCCGCTCGAACTGACTGCCGAACGCGCCGCCACCAAAACTCCTCTCACCGTCACGCACACCTTCGCCGTGGCTCGCGCCCAGTATCCTCAAATTAAAGTAGAACTCACGGTCGAGAAAAAATTCACCGAACCCACTCCCGAACAGCAAGCGCAAATCGCGGAAGGCGTAAAGGTCAAGCAGGACTATCTAAGCCGCGTGACTCCGGCCCGCGAGTGGGACGGAAACTTTAGCGCGCCCGCTGACGCCGCTATCTCCGACGTCTTCGGTTCCCAACGAATCTTCAATGGCAAGGCGCAGAGTCCCCACCAGGGCCTCGATTTCCGCGTCCCCACGGGAACCCCCGTCGCCGCCATGAATTCAGGCACGGTCCTGCTGGCGCGCTTCCTCTACTACGAGGGCGGTTTCGTCGTGATCGACCACGGCCAGGGCTTTCTGACTCTTTATCTTCATCTCTCGGAATTCAAAGTGAAGGAAGGCGACCTGGTGAAGCGCGGGCAAATCGTCGGCCTGAGCGGAGGCACCGGCCGGGCCACCGGCCCTCATCTCCACGTCGCCGTCCGCTGGCAAGGCACCTACCTCGACCCCGCCCGCCTGATGCAATTGCCCCTGCCCTGAAATCGCGGCACGATGTCGCGCGGGGAATCGGCACGATGTGGCGCGGCGAATTATGGAGAAGTCGATTTCCGCAACAAACGCGCGAGCAGCCGTGGAAGAGCGGCGCTTAAGCGCCGCGTTAGCGTTTCGACATTGGTCGGGGCTTCAGCCCCTGTGGACCGATTCAACACCGAGCGCCCCCTACGCCAATACCTAGCGCCCCTTCAACCGATCCTGCAGCGGCCCTTTCAACCCCAGATTGCGAATCAACCGATGCAGATAATTCGGATGCACTCCAAGAATCCCCGCCGCCTCCACGTAATTCCCCCGAGCCTGCAACACCGCATCAATAATCAGTTGCTTCTTCAACTCCTTCACGCTGGCGTGATACTTCCCCTCGTGCATCTCCGCCGCCGATTCCTGCTCCAGCAGCGATTCCGGCAAATCCTCCAGCAACACCATGTCCGACGATCCCATCACCAGCGCCCGCTCGACGGCGTTTTCCAGTTCGCGCACATTGCCCGGCCATTCGTAGTTCACCAAAGCCGCCATGGCTTCCCGGGACAGCGGTTTCGGTTTCACGTTGCTGCGCTTGGCATACTTCTGCAAGAAATGCCGCGTCAACATCGGAATGTCCTCTCGCCGCTCCCGCAGCGGAGGCATCGTCAGTTTCACGACCGCCAGCCGGTAGTACAAATCCTGGCGAAACTCACCGGTACGAACCGCCTCGTTCAAGTCGCGATTGGTAGCCGCGATTAACCGGATGTCTACCTTGATGGAGTGCGTCCCACCCACGCGCTCAAATTCGCGCTCCTGCAGCACGCGCAACAGTTTCACCTGGAGCGCCGGAGCCAGTTCTCCAATCTCGTCCAGGAACACCACCCCGCCATCGGCCACCTCCAGCCGCCCTTTCTTCTGCACCACCGCTCCCGTGAAGGCACCGCGTTCATGACCAAACAAGTCGCTCTCCAGCAAAGATTCAGGAATCGCCGCGCAGTTGATCGCCACGAACGGCTTGTTTGCCCTGGAGCTCTTGCGGTGCAGCGCCCGCGCGGCCAGTTCCTTGCCGGTGCCGCTCTCGCCCTCGATGAGTACGGTCGATTCGGTGGGCGCGGCCTTGGCCAGAAACTGAAAAACCTCCTTCATCCGCGCGCCTTCTCCCACCAGACTCTGTTCCTGCCGGACTTCCGTGGTAAGCCGCTGGTTTTCCTGCTCCAGCCATTGCAGCCGCCGCGCATTATCCAGCGCCACGCCGGAAATCCCGGCGATCGCCGCCATCAATTGCAGGTGATCTTCTTGCAACCGGTGCGCGGTGCTGGTGCTGTCGAGGTAGATGCATCCAATCACCCGCTCAAACACGGCCAGGGGCACGCACAGCAGCGACCTCACTTCCGACTTCACCAGGCTTTCCACATCGCGCAGCGCCTCGCTGGCGGCCACGTCCACTCCCAGAAGCGCCACGTTGTCCTTCATCACCTGCCGCGCAATCGTACGGCTCACCCGCACCAGTTGCGGCTGTCCGGCCTGCCGCGTCCGCGCGTACAAGCAGTTGAACTCCTGCTCTGCGCCTTCCGCCAAAAGAATTGCGCCCCGGCCGGCCGGCACTACTTCAAAAATCAGATCGAGTAACTGTGCCTGCAACTCCTCCAGATCGCGAATGGCATGCACCACGCGGCTGATCTTGAGCAGAGCATTCAGATTCCGCGCCACCTGCGACGACGCCGGCAACTCCCGCAGCAACCGGTCGGGCTGCAAGTAAACCACTTCTCTGGGATGAATCAGCTTGGTCTCAGCCGTGGGATGGCTGTCATCGAACTCAACCCGGCTGGCGAGAACGCCCTGATCCTCATCTTCCAGCAGAAAAAGAAACACGGAATCGCCGGTCGCGATCTCGTCCCCATGCCGCAGCCACTGTTCCTTCGCCAGCAGCCCGTTTACAAGAGTCCCGTTGCGGCTGTCCAAATCCTTGATCTGAAAACGTAGATCTACATCCCGGCGAATCAGGCAGTGTTTTCGTGATACCGACGCGTCGGCCACTGCCACCGCGTTGGCCGGATCGCGTCCCAGCGTGGCTTCTCCGTCGGGCAACGGAATGGTCGAGTCTTTCGAGGGTCCAGCTATCACCAAGAGTCTAGGGCGCAATCAGGGTCTCCCATTCCGTCCAGAATTCTTATCACAGTAAGGGCAGAAATGCATGCGCCGCGCAAACCATCCGCGATATCCGAACGGTTAGCAGGACTATCCGATTAGATAGCGTTCCATGCTCCTCCGTGCCCGGAGCGGCGCGCTTGGACAGATTCGAAGAGAGACTCAATGATCTGTAAATAAAGGAGTTGGACCCTCCTACCCGACGTGAACCACTTTCGTTGGAGGATTGGAATCCGGCATGCACACGTGTTTAGTGCGGATGCTCGGCCAAAAGCGACGGGGGAAGCGCTTTCGATCAGTTCTAGCTGAGATCGCAGTCAGAAGCTCGGGGGACCCCCTCATCGAGCTTCTGACTTTTTTCTTTTCGCGCCAGTTCCTGGCAAATGAGTGAAGTATTCGCTCGCCTTATGTGGGGACGGGCGCCTTCGCAAGCCTGCCCTGAGCGAAGTCGAAGCGTCCCGCCAAGCGCAGCCAGGCGAGTAGACTCCTGAGGCAGCGCGCGACTGAGGTCGTGAACTCAACCACACCTGAAAGATCTAGCTCGCCGCCGCCTCCCTCACAGCACCTAGTTCCGCAGCCACCACCGCAATCCCATCCCGATAGCTAACCGTCCGACCTGAAATCGCCGGCACTCTTTCCCCCGGCACCAGAATCCCCACCAAGTTCAGCGGATCAGCCGCCGACAGCGTCATCGCCTCTCCGCCCAACGGCAGCCCGCGCATGCCCCGCACCGACTCCACGGCCACCGGCAGCGCAAACTGCTCGCCCAGGAATCCATCGACAAACCGCCCACCGCGAATCTCTCCCCGATCTTCCAGCCGCCGGAAGCCCATCAGCAACTCGCGCCAAGTCGGCAGGTTCGACTCCCGCGCCAGCAAATCGCGAATCACAATTCCATACCGCCGCAACAGCATCCAGCACGCGGCCTCAACCGCGCGCGGCCGCTCCGCAGCCACATCCGCATGCAGCAGCGCCCACCGCCCCGAACTGTGCCGCGGACGCGTGCTGCGCCCACTGCCCTGCCCCGCCCGCCGCTTGGGATCAATCAGCGCCCGCAGGTTGTCGAACCCATCGGCAGTCACCAAACCCGCCGCGACCAGTTCCCACAGCGCAGTCTCAATTTCCGCCTTGAGCTTTCCCGTGCTACGCACAATGTCGGCAAAAAACGAAGCCCCCCGCTGCCGCAGAAATTCCAAAACCAGCTGCGCCCCATGACTCAACCCGCGCCCCTCGGAAGAATCAGAGCAAGAATCAGAATCCGGGTGCCCCATTTCTCGCGCTTTTTGCGAGAAGTGGGGATTTTGATATTGCCGGATACCCATCCAATCCGCCTCTTCCCGCACAAAAAAAGTAATTGGAGCCACGCTGGTAGGAATCACCCGCCGCTGCCGGATCACTGGCGCATTTTCCGAAGAGCCATTTCCCTTCGCTCCCCCTCCCGAATCCACCGTCGCCGGATGCGGCGACAACCTGCCCCACCCCACCACTCCCGTCATACAAAGTCGATCCAACCACGCCGGATCATAATCCGCGACCCTCCGCCCCAAAACCTGCCGCTCCCACGCATTCGCCGGAATCTCAAACCCCTGCAACTGCTGCAACACTTCGAACGTCCCGCGCTCGCCCACCACCTGAGTCCCCGGAGCCACATGCTGCCACCGCATCAGCCACCGCATAAACCCAGCCGCTGTAACCGGCTCAATCTGCTTGCGCAACATTCCCACAGTCAGCCGATGAATCCGCGCCAACAACCGCCGCTCGCACCACTCCGTCTCCGGTTCATGTGGAGCGGACACTCCTGTCCGCTTGCCGACACCAGTCGTGAATCTCCCCCGCAGTACAGTCCCGCTAGCCTCCATCCGCAGCAATGCCTTCTCAATATCAGAAGCGGAAATCCCCAGCATCCCCCAAAGCTCCGAAGCCGTAGCCGGCCCCAGATGGGACATCCATCCGGTCACCAGCGTCAACAAAGCATCATCGCGAGAAACCGATGCCGTCTCCACGTCCGCCAAAGTCCGCTCAAAGATCGCCACAGGAAACAGCGCGGCGAAACTCCGAGCCCGCTCCGCCGCTACCCAGTAACGCCGCCCGTGAACCGAAGCCACTCCGGCCCGCCCCTCATCCACCAGTCTCTCGAAGAATGCGTGCCATTCGTTCTCCGCGATGCCCACGTGGGGCCGGGCCTCTGACCCAGCCAGGCCGAGCCCAGCCAAACCGGGCACCGCTCGGCTTTCCGACGGAGGCATACTCTCAGCCCTTCCGGCGGGGCCAAATCCCTCCGGCAGCGCCACCAAGGTATGCAGCACATCATGCAACTCATCCGCATCGCGCACATCGGGCCAAGCCTCTTCCCGCACCTGCGCAATCGCGCCCGGATCGAGCCCTCCCACTTCTTCGAGCACCGACTCCGGCAGCACCCGCCGCATGTTGACCGCGCGCGCCCGCCGCTCCTCCAGCGGCGCGTCATCCAAATACGCATACGGATTCGCATTCAGAATCTCGTGCGAAAACTGCGACGGCACCGGCGTATCCACCGCAATCACGCGAATCTCCCCCGACGCCATTCCCCGCAGCAGCGACTTCAGCCCTTCCACATCCATCGCCTCGGTGAGCACATCTTTCATCACCTCGCCCACCAGCGGATGATCCGGAATCTTCCGCTCCCCTTCAATATTTTCGAAACAAGCCGCCGCGTCCGGAAACACCGACGCCAGCAGATCGTCCGACCGCATCCGCTGAATCTGTGGCGGAACTTTCTTGCCATTCTGAAACCGCAACAGCGCCAGCGCCCGATTCGCATCCCACCGCCAGCGCGTCCCAAAAATCGGAGAATCCAGCGCCGCCTGCTCCAGAATCGGCTGCACCGTCTCCGCCTGTAGAAAATGAAAAACGTCAGCCAACGGAAAACTATGCTGCTCCGCCAAAGCAATGTTCAGCCCGTTGTCAGTCGCTGCCGCCTGCAACTCAAAATTGAACCCCACGCAGAATCTCTTTCGCAGCGAAAGCCCCCACGCCTTGTTGATCCGCCCGCCAAACGGCGCGTGGATCACCAACTGCATCCCTCCGCCTTCATCGAAGAATCGTTCGGCGATGATGGTCTTCTGTGTCGGCACCGCGCCCAGCACAGCCCGCCCCTGCAGAATGTATTCAATCGCCTGCTCAGCTCCCGAGTCATCCAGCCCGCATTCCGCCTTGAGCCACGAAACGGACGCAGCCACATCAGGCTGAGTCGCGGAAAATCCAACCGGAGAAGTCCGCGGCAACATCTCGCTGATCTTCTCCCGCAACTCGCCCACATGCGCCGACAATTCCTGCGTCCGCGCCGGAGCTTCACCCCGCCAGAACGGCACCGTCGGCGGCGCTCCGTGCGCATCCTGCACCAGCATCCGCCCTGAATTCGTTTCGACCCGGCGGATCATCCACGACGTATTTCCCAGCAGCATGATGTCGCCGCGATTGCTCTCCACCGCAAAATCTTCGTCCACCGTTCCCACCACCACGCCATCCGGCTCAGCGACCACTGTATACAAAGAATTATCCGGAATCGCTCCGCCGCTGGTGATCGCCGCCAGCCGCGCTCCCCGCCGCGCCCGCAATTTCCCGTTCACCCGGTCGCGATGTACATACGCCCCGTACCGCCCACGCTTCGAAGCAATCCCCTCCGACAGCATTTCCAGAATCGAGTCAAAAGCCTCCCGCTTCAGATTGCGATACGGATAGGCTCTCTTCGCGAGCGCAAACATCGCCTCTTCGTCCCACTCCTCCGCCGCGCATGCCGCCACAATCTGCTGCGCCAGCACATCCAGCGGAGATTCCGGAATGATCAACCGATCCAGATCCCCCTGCTTGATCGCCCGTACCAAAGCCGCACACTCCATCAGATCGTCGCGCGTCGTAACAAAAAATCGCCCCTTCGGCACCGCCCCGCGCCAGTGTCCCGACCGCCCCACGCGCTGCAGTGCGACCGCAATCGCCCGGCACGAATTAATCTGCACCACCAAATCCACGGTGCCAATATCAATTCCCAGTTCGAGCGAGGCCGTGGCCACCAGCACGCGTATCTGGCCCTCTTTCAGTTTCTTCTCCGCCGCCAGCCGCAGCTTGCGCGAAAGCGACCCATGATGCGCCGCAACATTCTCTTCGCCCATGCGCGTGCCCAGCTCATGACACAGCCGCTCCGCCATCCGCCGCGTGTTCACAAACACCAGCGTCGACCGATGCTCATTCACCAGCACGACCAGCCGGTCATAAATCGCGTCCCACAACTCATTCGACGCCACCGGCCCCAGCGGCATCGGCGGCACTTCAATCCCCAAATCCAGTTTCCGCCTGTGCCCGATGTCAACAATCACGGGACTCTCGCTTCCGCTGCCGGTTAAGAAGTGCGCCACTTCCTCAATCGGCTTCTGCGTCGCCGAGAGCCCAATGCGCACCGGCGCCCGATAACACAGCGCCTCCAGCCGTTCCAGCGACAGCGCCAGATGCGCCCCCCGCTTGTCATCCGCGACCGCATGAATCTCGTCGACAATCACAGTCTCAACATCACGCAAAATCGCGCGACTCTTATCCGCAGTCAGAAGGATGTAAAGCGACTCCGGCGTGGTCACCAGAATGTGCGGAGGCCGTTTCAGCATCGCCCGCCGCTCCGGTTGCAGAGTGTCCCCCGTCCGCACCGCCGTCCGAATCTCCGGCATCAGCAACCCGCGCTCGCCCGCCAGCGCCAGAATCTCGCTCAGTGGCCCTTCCAGATTTTTCTGAATGTCATTGCCCAGTGCCTTGAGCGGGGAAACATAAAGCACTTCAGTCCGATCCGTCAGATCCCCAGCCAGCGCCTTGCGCACCAGCCGGTCAATGCAAGCCAGAAATGCCGCCAGAGTTTTCCCCGACCCAGTCGGCGCCGAAATCAATGTGGTCCGCCCGGCCAGAATATGCGGCCACCCCTGCTCCTGCGGCTCAGTGGGAGTGCCAAACTTCCGCACAAACCACTCCGCCACCAGAGGGTGAGCCCAGGCCAGCGAGTCAGGAAGCGACTGCATCCAAATATTCTAAGCCCGAAACCATACTTTCGCCAACCATTCGCCCAATAAAGTGGCCGCAGTTTGAATTCCAGCGAGCCATATTATTGTCGGCGTCATCCCGAGCGAAGCCGCTTTTCAGGCGGAGAGAGGGATCTCCCATTTCTCCGGCCGCGCGCGAAAGCCAAACTGCACTACTACCCCAACAACAACAAACGAGCCTAAGCAACGGTACCGTATTCGCCCGATAGTAGAACAGCTGGCTTCGCGCCATCGTCTCAACAGAGCCGCCCATGAAATCATCAAGAATATCGCTGCTTCTTCTAGCCGTTTGCTTTGTATCCCTTCAGTCGAGAGCACAGGTCGTCCAATGGCCAATCGCAGGTCAGCGAGCAGCCAACCTTCGCGACCAGCCGGCTGAATCATTTCTCGGCACCGCGAACGCAAGTACGCTAGTCGCGAAATGGATTTTCACCACCGGCGGCGACGTCTCAGCGACTCCCACCGTCAGCGCCTCGGCGGTTTTCGTCCCCGACTGGGCCGGCAATCTTTTTGCCATCAACCTGGCCACCGGACAAACTCTCTGGTCACATCAAATATCCGATTACGACGGTTCGGCGGGTGCGGTGACGCGAGTCAGTCCCTGCTCTTTACAACAACACTTTGATCATCGGCGACAGCGAGTTTACGGGTCCGGGTCACAACGGCGCCCACGTCATCGCGATCGATCAGCAAACCGGCGCACTGCTTTGGATCACCCAGATTGAGTCCCACCCCGCCGCGATTATTACCGGTTCACCGGTAGTCGTTGGAAACGTCGTCTACGAGGGCGTTTCATCGGCCGAAGAAAGCATGGCCACAGAATCGGGCTATGCGTGCTGCACCTTTCGCGGAAGCATCGTCGCTCTCAATGCTGCCACCGGCAAGATCCTCTGGAAGAGGTACACGATTCCCGACAACGATGGAGTTCCCGGCAAGTACAGCGGCGGACCGATCTGGCAACCGCCCGCGGTAGACACGACCCGAAATCTTCTCTACGTGGGAACCGGCAACAACTACACAGTCCCGCAGAATGTCGAAACCTGCCGGCTAAAGTATCCCAACGACAATTCATGCGACGCTGCCAGCGACCACTTCGATTCCGCCCTGGCTTTGAATCTCACAACCGGCGCGATCAAGTGGTATCGCAGCCTCTATGGCTATGATGCCTGGAACCAGGACTGTTTTACCCAAGGCCCATATTGTCCGAATCCCGTAGGACCGGATTACGATCTTTCCGGGTCAGGCCCCAACCTTATTGGCAACACGGTTGGTTTCGCGCAGAAGAGCGGCGTCTATTGGGCTCTGGACGCAGACACGGGCGATACGGTGTGGTCTCTGTCCGTCGGCCCCGGCGGCTCCATCGGCGGCATCGAATGGGGCACCGCCAGCGATGGAACCAATATTTACATCGCGAGCGCGAACTCAGATCAGCTTCCATACACGCTGCTGTCAGGACAAGAAGTGACGTGGGGCTTCTGGAGTGCCGTGAATGCCGAAAGCGGCAGCATCCTCTGGCAAGTACCAGATCCCACACAGGGAACGATCGAGCCGGGCGCGGTGAGTGTGGCAAACGGCGTCGTCTACGCCGGCTCCTACGACGCCACGGGTCATGTCTATGCGCTCAATAGCGCGACCGGCCAGATTCTCTGGAGTTACGCCACAGGTGGTTCGGTAGTCGATGGCCCGTCGATTGTAGCCGGCAATGTAATTTGGGGCTCGGGATATAACCGCATCCCTCCCGGAACCGCGAACAATAAAGTGTATGACTTCGCCCCCGCGCCGGCAGTTATAGTAAGCGTGCCCACCAACGGCTCCACGGTAACCTCACCAGTTCAGTTCACCGCGTCGGCGGCGAGCCCGAATTGTTCCAAGGGGGTTGCCTCCATGCGCATTTACACCGCACCAGGAGTCGCGGCCTACACCGTCGACGCCTCGAGCTTGAATACCTCGCTCACCCTCTCGGCGGGAACGTATAACACCGTAATTCAGTCCTGGGACAACTGCGGTAATGTCGGTAAGACCTTCGTCTCGATCACAGTGACTCAGTAGCCACCTTCCTACTCTCGCCCCGCGGCATTAGCCTCGGCACCTGTCGCACGGCTGCTAGAATTCCTGCGATGCCCAAACTCTCCGCCCGGGCCCGCGCCCGCAAAATCAAACTCCTGATGTTCGACGTCGACGGCGTCCTCACCGACGGCAAACTTTTCTTCGTCCCGCAAGATTCGCAATCGCCCACCAACCAAAACTCCGCCGACAAGACCAGCAAGACCGCGCAAGGCCAGATCGAAGTCAAAGGATTCCACGCCCACGACGGCGTCGCCAACTCACTAGCTCGCATCGCCGGACTGAAGACCGGACTCATCACCCGGCGCGCTTCCGAAACCGTCGCTCTCCGCGCCCGCGACCTGAAGATCGACCACGTCCATCAAGGCATTCAGGACAAGCGCGCATGCTTTGAAGAGGTGGCAAAGCAAGAAGGCCTCAAGCCCGAGCAAGCCGCCTTCGTCGGCGATGACGTCATCGATCTACCCGCCATGCGCGCCGCAGGCCTCGCCATCGCCGTAAAAAATGCCCGCGCCGAAGTGAAGAAAGAAGCACACTACGTCACTCCCCACGCCGGAGGCGAAGGCGCTCTCCGCGACGCCGTCGAGTTCATCCTGAAAGCCCAGGGCAAATGGAAGAAAGCAGTGGAAGAGTATCTCGGTGGGTGAGAACCTTCTGGCTTCAGGGTTCCTGATTTTGGGTTTAAGCTAGTAGCTAGGAGCCAGCAGCTCAAGAAAAAAACCCATCGGATGCTTGCTTGGGGCGTGCTCGGGTCAGCATCCGATGGGCTACCGTTTCTCCTTACTCACCCTGTTGTTTTCAGGAGTATGTAACAAAATTAAACACCGGAATGCGGCGTCGTTCCGTCTATTTTTGTAAACCTTTGTAAAAGATATCTTCAGGCAAGAACGTCCATAGGCCATGCACATCAACCTGCGAACATTAGCAAAACTCATCCAACAACTTTATTCCGGCAATACCGGCGGTTTCGTCGCCATCAGTTCCGCAAAGCGTTTATCTTTTCGCAACCCGGCGAATTCCTCGTCCTTGTACACGCGATTAAAATCTTTGTATCCCTCTTCCATCGCCTTCCTCAGATATTCCAGCGACCGGTCCGAGTAGCCCATCTTGGCGTAGAGCCGCGCCACCGTGAAATCGTAGTGCGCGCGATCTCCCGGACTGGGCAGCTGCGCCTGCACACCCGCGCGCGAAGTCCGCTCAAACACATCGGGATCAATGGCCACCGCTCGTTCGTAGGCCAGAACCGCGGGATCGAATTCCTTCTTGGCGAAAAGCGCCGCTCCCAGATTACTGAAGAACGACGCCGAATTCCCATCCAACGCGATCGCCCTGCGGTATTCCTTGACCGCCGCGCCGTAGCGCCGCTCCTCGTAATACACCACACCCCGGTTGTTGTAGGCATCGGCAAATGTGTGATTGGCTTTGATCGCTTGCTGGAACGCCTTCAACGCCTCGCGATTGCGCTGCATCATCAAGTTGGTGATGCCCACCTTGTTGAACAGCCCCGCGGAGTTCGGTTGCTTGGCCAGCGCCGCGTCATAGTAGTCGAGCGCATCCAGAAAAAGCTTCTCGGCGCGCAACTGATCCGCCCGCGCCTCCAGCACGGCCGCAGTCGCATCCGGCGCCGGAGGATCGGTCAGCCGCAGCATCGGCGGTTTAATCTGCACTTGTTCGGAATGCGAAGCCTGCCCCCACGACACACTCGACAGGGCACAGACGCAAATGGTGAGAAGCGAGACAGGAACCAGCAAAATTCTCGGGCAGGACGACATAGGCCACCCCCAGCTAGTGGACACATTCTGGCACAGTTTTAGGCATCCGGCGAGGAATTTGTAGGCCCTCCCGCCGCCCTGTCATCCCGACCGCAGCCGGAGCGCCAGCGACGGCGGAGTGGAGGGACCTGCTGTTTTCTGGCGCGTTCGCCACATCAATGCGGCGCCGTCTGCCCATCTGGAGGTTTAGACACCGGAGCCGGCGTCTTGTCGTCCTTAAATATCCCCGCGATCTTGCCCAGGAACCCTTTTTTCTTCTTAGGGTCCTGATTACGATCCTGATTGGCGTCTTGCGGATTGTTCGGATCCTGTCCATTCAAGGCCGCCTGCTGTGGCTGCACCACCTTATCGCCCCCGAGCATATGCGAGAAGAATCCTTTCATTCCCGCCTGCGCGTCGCAGGTATCGTGCGGCTCCGTACCCGCCACGAACGCCGAAACATAATCGTCAGTACAGTTTGGAGTAGCCAGCCGGTTGGTGATCTTATCCAACTGCACGTCCACCACGCCGGTCGGCTGCTGAAACTCCCGCATGCCCGAGTACTGCGGCAGTGTGGCCGCCTTCTTCATGAACTCCGCCCAGATAGGCCCCGCAGTCATGGCGCCGGTCAAGCGCAAGTCGCTGTAGTCGTCATACCCTACCCATACAATGCACAACAGATTCGACGTATACCCCGCAAACCACCCGTCGTGCGAACTCCCGGTCTTCCCCGCTGCCGGTTGCGTAAAACCTCTGAGCCGGACTGCCGTATACCCCAACCCATTGTTAATCACACCTTCCATCATGTTGGTCATGACGTAAGCAATCCGCGGATCAAGCACCTGCCGCTGGTCAGTCGTGTAGTTCGCAATCACGTCGCCCTTGCCATCGCGCACCGAGCGCAGCAGGATCGGTGACAGCCGCACTCCATTGTTCGCGAATGAGGTGTACGCACCCGCCATATCCAGCGGCGAAGCATCATACGATCCCAGCGCCATCGCCGGCGTCGGCTTTACTGAGGCAATTCCCGCCGTCCGCGCCAGGTCCGCCACCTTGTCATAGCCCACCTGCTCGGCCACCTTCACGGTCGCGTTGTTCAGCGACATCGCCAGCGCATACCGCAACGACACCTCGCCCTTGTATTCCTCTTTGTAGTTGCGCGGCTCATAAATCTGATCGCCGTAAGCAAAGCTCGTAGGCGCGTCCGTCACCGTAGATGCCGGAGTCAGCACCGTCTGTGATCCATCGAGCGCAGTGTTCATGGCCGCCGCATAAACAAACGGCTTGAATATCGATCCCGTCGGCCGCTTCGCCACCGCGTGATTCAACTGGCTCCAGCCGTAATCCCGCCCACCCACCAGCGCCAGCACTGCTCCCGTATGCGGATCCAGCACCACCATCGCCACCTGCGCCTGCGGACCCGGCATCACCGTCGTCTCAAACTTCTTCCCGACCTTAACCCGCTTGGTCCGCAACTTCTTGACCTGGTCATCCACCAGCCTGACGCCGCTCTCTACCGCCTGCGCCGCCGCCTTCTGCAGGTCGGGATCGAGGTTCGTATAAATCCGATACGACTGGTCATTCAACTCGTTCTCATTAAACTTGCTGATGAGTTGGTCGCGCACCATATCCACAAAATAAGGCGCGTCGCTGGCCTCAACGTTCGGAGGCGCCAGCTTCAGCGGCGCAGCCTTGGCCTTGTCGGCCTGCTCGCGCGTGATGGCATGGTTTTCCACCATCGATTCCAGCACCAGATTCCGCCGATCCAGCGCCCGCTCCGGATGCCGATAAGGTGAAAGATAACTCGGCCGCTGAATAATCCCCGCCAGCAGCGCCGCCTCCGGCAAGCTGACGTCCTTCAACTCCTTATTGAAATAAGACTGCGACGCCTCCGCCAGTCCACTGATGGCGAATGACCCACGCTGCCCCAGCGGCACCCAGTCGGCATAAATTTCGAAAATCTGCTGCTTCGAGAACTTCCGCTCCAGCTCCTCGGAGATCAGCATCTCCGTCAGCTTCCGCTTCACCGTCTTGTCTTCCGGATTCAGAAAGAATCCGCGCGAAAGCTGCATAGTCAGCGTCGAACCGCCCTGATCGAATTTCTGGTGGCTCAACCCCACCCGCCGCGTCAGGTCCGCCAGCACCGCCCCAAAGAACCGGACAAAATTCACTCCACTATGCTCAAAAAAACTCCGGTCCTCAATAGCCAGCACCGCCTGCACCATGACCGGAGGAATTTCGCTGTACTTCACCAGTTGCCGCTTCGACCGCTGCTCCGAATCAAACAGCGAAGTCACCAGCTGCGGCTCCAGTTCATAGGCCGACAGGTCATTCCCGTTGCTGCTGATCTTCTCCACCTGCCCGTCGTGAATGATGATGCGCGCCGCTTCCGGGCTGTGGTAGGACTCCGGTCCCGGCGTGACCTCGACGCCTTCATTCAACAGGCGGAAACTGCCCAGGGCAGACTGCCCTTTTTTATCCGAAGCCCCATCCGAATACCCGGCCCGCCGCAACTCCGTCACGATCTCCCGCGCCTCAATCTGCTCGCCCTCCCGCACCGTCTTCGGCAGCGCGTAAATCTTTGCGGAATTCGCAAACACCGGCGAGCGGAACCGCTTCTCGATGATCCGGTCATACTTGACGTAGTAGTAGGTAAACCAAACCGTAAACGACACCGCCAGAATCAAAAACGCCGCCAACCCTGCCCGCAGCACCGGATCGCGGGGAATCCAGCGGATTCTCTTCCCCGCATTCTCCCCACTCCCCTTCGGAATTTTGATCTTGATAGTCACGGTTTCATCTCGACACTCTTACTCAGACGGTTCACCCACCCAAAAGGTTGGAGAAGCGCCCGATTTCGGCCTCAACATCATTTTCAGCCCGAGTGCCCCATTCCTGACGACGCGCCGGGTGCCCCATTTCTCGCGCGTCTTTGGCGCGAGAAGTGGGAATTACCAAACTCGCCCACCTAATCCTCGCGCATACAAACCCACGTCCAAGAATCCCTATACCGGAATCCCCATTGTACCGCTGCCCCATCAATGAAAAGAGACCCGCAATCCACGCGGGTCTCCAAGCCGTCAACAACGTTTTTTTCCGTGTATCGGGCGCTGGCCCCTACGGATTAGTCACCACCCAATATCCGGGTGTGATCAGCGTCGCCGGCGAAATGGGCTGCGTCAGGTTCCCGCTGGAATCAACCGCCAGAGCCCCGATTTGGGTCGTGGTTGTCGTACCGTTAAAAACGTTGCTGTAGACCAGAAGATTCTGTCCCAACTGGTCAAACTGCGCCCACTGCCCGAGGAACACGCCGCTGAAAGGCGAAGTCGAAAGCGCTGTAAGCGTCCCGGTCGTCGGGTCGAGTTGGAAACCTTCGATGGGGTTGTATCCCGTGGCCGTGTCGTTGATGCTGAACGAGTAAACAAACTCGCCTGCGCTCGCCGGCGGCTGCATGGCGATCGTAAACGGCGAGTACACAGTCGTGACCGGCGAGCCGGCCGCCTGCGTGAGCACTCCCGTAGTCTGGTTAATGCTGAACACGTACAGGTGGTTGTCATCCGGAACTTGGAGGGACGCAGTGCTCCCCGAAGTCCCGATCATATAGAGCCCACTGGCATCGCCCTGCAATTGCCAAATGCCGGCAGCAGGAGTTGCGAACGCCCCACCCGCAATCGCCGTCAGCGCGCCGCCACTCCCAATCGAATAACCCGTGATGGTCGTGCCGACGTGGCCGCTTCCAGGCACGCACACATACAGGAAATGCCCCAGCCCGTCCGTCGCCAGATTTCCCGGCTCAAACGTAGTCACCACCGGAGATCCCACCGCCGTCAGTGCGCCCGTCGTGGCGTTAATCGAATACACCAGAATCTCATTCGCCAAGCTATCGGCGATGAACAGGTAATTGCCCCCGGGATCAGTCGTCACGTTGTACTGATTGAAATCCACCACCGGCAGACTTAACGTCAGCCCCACGGGAAAATTATTCAACGCGGTCAGCGCCCCAGTCGTGGAATCCATCGACCAGCCATAAATTGCTTCCGCAGTTGCATCTTGGAATAGCGTATACACAAACTGCTGCTTCACCACGACCATACCAACGCCCGGATCTTCCGTCGGAATCACCGGCGCAGAGAAACCAGAAATCGCCTCAAACGTCCCCCCGGATGTGCTCAGGTTGTAGCCATCGACCGTTCCGTTCTGGTCCACAGCATAGACGTAAGCCGCAGCCGTGCCGTTGCCCCCACCCCCGCCGCCTCCACCACCGCCTGTACCGCCGCTGCCGCCCCCGCCCAGGGTCCCGCCGCCCCCAGGTTGGCATGCCGGCGAGCCGCCGAATCCTACTTGCGGGCATCCCGGCGCACCGTTGCAGCTTGCCAGCAGCAACATCGCCAGCATCATCAGCACACTGATCAGCACTCGATACAAAGTCTTCATGAACTGCCTCCCCCTGAGCTTTGCCGCGCGGACGGCCTGCTGCACGCGTCAGGGCTGCACGCCCCAGGACTGCACTCGTCAGAAATGATCGTGACTTCCCACCGCTGCAGGATTTCCTCGCGGCGATTGCGAACCTTCCGCCACGAGCCCCGGGAAAACACTCTCACCCACTCGCGATAGTAGGGCGACAGTAACGTGATGGCAACGTTACGAATGTCATTGGACCAAACGCGCGCGGGCGCGAATATCGAGTACAGCTTCTGCGGGTTGTGAGCGCAGTTCGAGTCCAAACCAACCGCGAAGAAAGTGAAAGCAGAAGAAGTAACGAAGAACCATGACGGATTGAAACAAAAGAAGAAATGAAGAAGAAGAACAACCCTTCCGCGATGGCTATCGTATTTCTATGACTGCAGCGCTATGCCTGCACCCTTTAAAAATGTGTCCATGCGGCCCCGCAAACCAGCCCTCAATGCCAAAGGTAACCCCACGGACAGCTCTCCCAACGCGCCCTGAGTGCAGGCTCTCATGACCTTTCCATCCAGTGTTCATGCGCCCTGGCGCACTTTCCTCCTTTGCCGAGGCCCCCCGGCGGTGACCATCGTACCTACACTGTCGTTCCTTGCCTCCACCCCTGCCAGCTGGCAACATGCCAATTGAAATCTCGCGGAGGAGTTTTCCCTGTATGAAACGTACATTCACAGTCTTAGCCTTGTTCATTGCCGCCATCACGCTGTTGTCCACCAGTTGCGGCACCTCAGACTACGTTAAGTCGCTCACCCTCAGCTCCAATGGCACTTTGAGCGGTGGTTTCTACAACCTTGCGGGCGTCGATGGCACCCTCCAGCTTCAGGTCATGGCCGTCTACAACAGCGGCAAACTTCTCGACGTAACCAAAGCTTCCACCTGGAACGTCACGCCGACGGGTGTCGACCAATACGGGTTTGCTCTGCCGCCCTATGGTCCGAATACCGTCCCCATCGACCCCAGCGGCTTGATGACGGGTATCGTATCGATCTGTACCTGGACCGATACTCTGGACACAACAGTGGTTCCTAACGTGTATTGGAACCCTCCTATATGGGAGTACACCGGCTACTATCAGGTCAGCGCGACTTACCGCAACTTCACCTCACAGCCCGTAGGCATCGGCGTAGGAGTGCAGGCCAGCAAGAACTCTCCCAGCGGTGGCTGCGGTCCCTCGTAGTCGAACCGAGTCGCCATCACAGAATCGTGCTCACCAGAGTGCAGCCCCTCCGCGGGCTGCACTTTCTCTTTTGCTCCCGCTGCCATGATTCCCAGCACGATCACCCCGGAGTCTTGCAGGTGCGTGGCAACGTGGAAGAGCGCTGTGGAAGAGCGGCGCTGTGGAAGAGCACTGTGGAAGAGCGCTGTGGAAGAGCGCTGTGGAAGAGCGCTGTGGAAGAGCGCTGTGGAAGAGCGCTGTGGAAGAGCGGCGCTTCAGCGCCGCGTAAAGGGTTCACCATTAGCGCGGGCTTTAGCCCCGGTTGGTCGATTCTGCACCCGCAGCGAGCTTTTCCGCAGGCTGTTTAGCCACTGAGGGAGTCTCAGCCGGACGACGTACTTCTTACCGCAACCTGGAAAGCCGCGGAGGGCCAGAGCGGAAATGAGCAAGCCACGGAGCGGCGAAAAGAAGCCACCACCCCGCCGCAGTCTCTAATCCGCCCAGGGAACTCAAACTGTCAGGAAGTGATCGAGCGCAACCTTGAGCAAGCCGGCGAAGAACGCGGCGAAAATCCAACCTGCCGAATGCCGCTCGCCCTCTAGAAGCCCTTGTTCCCGCTCGATGGAGTGAAATGCAGAACGAAAGAATATCCCGGCAGAGTCACCGGAACGCTGTAATCCGCCGCCACATAGACCGCAAGCGATCCCGGCGTTCCAATGCGCTGCACCGTCACATTCTCCGGCGCCAGCGTAATCGAATGTTCCTGCGCCTTCTTGATCACCTGGGCCACCAGCTCGTCGTCGGTGGTGTGCGGATTGGAGCCGCCCGTCACCGCCACAGTCTTCAAATCGTCCTCAAACGAATAATTGCCCAGATACGGAGGCGCGACCTGAAACAGCACATAAATTACAGCAATGATTACCAGAAACCCGACGATAGCTTTGACTGTTCCCATGTCCCACAATCTGCTCGACCTAAGACGGCAAACTTACCTCGTCCGGCCGAGCAACTCCTGAAAATGTTCCACGATCGCCGTGATCTTAACATCGCGAACTTCGCGAGTCGAGCGCGGAACCACTTCCACGGTACCTTCGGTAACCTTGTTTCCCACTGTGATTCTAAAGGGGATACCGACTAAATCAGCATCCTTGAATTTCACTCCCGGCCGTTCATTCCGGTCATCCAGAATCACATCGAATCCCGCCGCTTCCAGCCGCTTCGCAATGTCCTCTGCCGCCGCGCGCACCGCATCATCTTTCACATTGACCGGCGCCACCACAATCTCAAACGGCGCAATCGAAGCCGGCAGCCAGAACCCGTTCTCGTCGTTCGACTGCTCCACCGCCGCCGTCAGAATGCGCTCAATCCCAATCCCATAACACCCCATGATCGGCATCACTTCCTTGCCATTCTTGTCCAGCACCCGCAGCCCCATCGATTCCGAATATCGATATCCCAACTTAAAGATGTGCCCAATCTCCACCGCCGTATCAATTCGCAAAGCCGCGCCACAATTCGGACAAGCCTCTCCCGCCACCACCGCCCGCAGATCCACATAAGCCGTAGGATGAAAATCCTTCCCCGGCGTCAGATTCTTCAGGTGATAGTCCTCTTTATTCGCCCCCGCAATCAGATTCGCGCGTCCTTCGAGAGCCTTATCGACGAACAGCACCGGCTTATCCGCGTCCTTCTTCCGATCCCGAGCCCACTCAATCCCCACCGGCCCCAAATATCCCGCCGGAGATTTAAACAGCGCCTTGATCTCCGCCTCATCCATCGGCCGAGACACCGCGCCCACAGCCCCATTCAGCTTGGCCTCGTTCAGCTGATGATCCCCACGCATCAGCACCACAATCGCCCGCAGCTTCACCTTCCCCGTCTTCTCGTCTTTCTCCTCCGCCATCAACGCCAACGTCTTGATCTTGTTCTTCGGCGACACTCCCAGAAACTTCGCAACATCCTCAATCGTCTTCTGCCCCGGCGTATGCACCTCAAGCGGCGTCCCATCCCCCTCCGCCGCAAGATCTCCCCAAGCCTCCAGCTTCGACGTTGCCTTCTCCATGTTCGCCGCGTAATTGCACCCATCGCAGCTCACAATCTGATCTTCCCCCGCCGGAGTCCGCACCATAAACTCATGCGACTCTTTCCCACCCATCGCCCCTGAGTCGGCCTCGACCACCATGTACTTCAACCCGCACCGGTCAAAAATCCGGCAATAAGTCTCGAAATGTTTCTTGTAAGAAACATCCAGCCCCGCCGCATCAATGTCGAACGAATACGCGTCCTTCATCATGAACTGCCGCACCCGCAACAGCCCCGACCTCGGCCGCGGCTCGTCCCGAAACTTCGGCGCAATCTGGTACCAGATCTGCGGCAGTTGCTTGTAGCTGCGCAACTCTTTCACCGCAATCGAAGTCATGACCTCTTCTTCGGTCATGCCCAGCACCATGTCGGTGCCCTTGCGGTCCTTCAAACGAAAAAGATTCTCCCCCATCAGCGCATAGCGTCCCGACGCCTCCCAAAGCTCCCGCGGATGCAGCGCCGGCAAATAAAATTCCTGCCCAATCCGGTCCATCTCCTCGCGCACAATCCCCATAATCTTGTTAAACGACCGATTGCCAAGAAAAAGGTAGGAGTAAATCCCGGCAGCCAGCTGCCGGATATACCCCGCCCGCACCAGAAATTTATGCGACGCGACTTCAGCATCCGCCGGCGCCTCGCGCAATGTAGGAATAAAACTTTCAGACCATCGACGCATAGTTTGAGTTCTCTGTGGAAAGTAGAAGTGGTAATTCTAAATGATGGAGCGAAAAGGCTTAAGGGACGCCCGGCCACGGCTGTCCGCCGAGCGCAGCTCGTCAGTTTTTTTCGCCCGCCCACGATCTTTGATTATGCAATCTGATGCAGTCTAGAATCGCTTCCAGTCCAATGCCCAAAGCCCGCTACCACTACAACATCATGCTCAGACCGGAACCCGAGGGCGGCTACACAGCTCTTGTTCCAGCACTGCCGGGCTGTGTCACCTATGGTCGCACTGTGGACGAAGCCCGGGAAATGGTCAAGGACGCCATTTCCGGCTACATCGCCAGCCTGCGCAAACACAAAGAGTTGCTCGACTTCCTAGCGGGACAATGAAATCCGGCGACTAGGCACTCATCCCGCCAACTGCTGCAATATCTCTTTCCCCAACTTCTGCGCCTCGCCAAAAAATTTCTGATATTCCACAAACAGCCGGTTCAACTCCAACGCCTTATCCGTCGACGGATGCTTGCGCAGAATCATATCCCGCACATGCACCGGGTTCGGCAGCGTCGCATCCTCAGTCAATTCTTCCAGCGCCGTATTAGGATCGTAGTGATACATGGGATTGACTCATTGAGAGATTGAATCATTGACACATTGCAGACCCAACTCTCAAGCTCCTTTATTTTGTTTGGCCGTACGCAGCGACGCTGCACAAACGGCGAGCAGTTCATTGGCCTCTTTTAGCAGAAGCGAAAGCTTTTCTGATGAAACAACTCCTGTGTCCACAAGGAACTCGAGCCAGAAAACGGTCTCATCGGCTTCCTCGACCACAATATTAATCTTTGAAATGAACTCTGCCTTCGATCGAGATCGACACACCGCACGATAATTTGCCGCAACTGCCGTGCCCGAACGCAGCAGCTGCTTCCCAATCACATCGCCCTCGCGCGTTCGTGGTAAAGACCGAACCACGCTGACAATCCGAATCGCAAACTGCTTCGTCCGCAGTTTCATCGCCTCGGCCTGCTCCAACTTATTCATCGCTCTTCAATGATTCAATGACTCAATCTCTCAATGATTCAATTCCTAAACCAACTCGGTCGTCCACAAATCGTGCAAATGCACAATCCCTTCCAGCTTCCCGCTTCCGTCCACCACCATCAGCGAAGTAATCTTCTTCTCTTCCATCAATGCCAGCGCCGTCGCCGCAAATTCTCCCGCCCCAATCGTCTTCGGACTGCGCGTCATCGCCTCGCCCGCCGAAAGATCCATCACATCCTTCCCACGTTTTTCCAGCAGCCGCCGCAAATCCCCGTCACTGATAATCCCCACCAGTTTCCCGCCCTCGACCACCGCCGTAACACCCAGCTTCTTGCGCGACATTTCATAAATCACGTCAGGCATCTTCGTCGAAGGCGAAACGCGCGGCAACGCGTCCCCAGCGTGCATCAGCGACTCCACCCGCGCCAACCGCTTCCCGAGCTTTCCCCCCGGATGCAAATCAGCAAAGTCCTCCTCCTTAAACCCCCGCCTCTCACTCAAAGTAACCGCCAGCGCATCCCCCAACGCCAGCATCGTAGTAGTCGAAGCCGTCGGAGCCAGCCCCAGCGCGCAAGCCTCCTTCGCAATCGAACAATCCAAAGCCACATCCGCCGCCGCCGCCAAAGTAGAAAATGTGGAGCGGACACTCCTGTCCGCTGCCTTGGACTTTTCTTTCTTGCCGGCACCCGGCAACGCAACGGCTGCCCCACCCTTCGCGCTCTTCGAAGGGTGGGCATCTCGAACGTCGAGATTTCGGGCGGGTGCCCCATTTCTCGCGCGTCCTTGGCGCGAGAAGTGGGGATTTTTCTCGTTCCCTATTACGGCAGAGGAAGGGAGTAACCCCCGAGAGGGCTCCCCAAAAATCTCATCCCCCGTCATCGCAATCAACGGCACCCGCAGCCGCTTAATCGTCGCCAGCAGCGCCAAAATCTCCTCCGTCTCCCCCGAAGCCGACAGCGCCAGCACGACATCCCCTCGCACCACCATCCCCAAATCCCCGTGCAGCGCCTCCACCGGATGCAGATACAACGCTGGACTCCCCGTCGAACTCAGCGTCGCCGCAATCTTCCGCGCAATCAACCCACTCTTCCCCATCCCCGTCACCACCACCCGCCCCGCGCACCCATACATCAACTCCACCGCACGCTGAAACGCCTCCGCCATCGGCCCCGCAATCCGGTCCGCCAACGCACGCAAAGCGTCCGCCTCAATCCGCACCACATTCTCACCAGTATTTTTCATCTCAATAGGAATTCAGCAGGAGGATGTTAGCACGCACCACGAATTCAGCACGGTCCCGGAGGGACCAATGATAATAGCCCGCCAGTTCACTGGCGGGTAAGCCAACCATAAAAGCAAACCGCGTCCCGTAGGGACGCCTGAACTCGCCTAACGTCCTACGCAACACTCTCTAACAACTGATCCTCAAAAATGCTCGTCCGCCGGCGGCGTCACCACCTTCTGTCCCAGAATCGCCAACCCCCGTGCCTGAATCACCCGATCCCACGGCCCCGCCTGCCAGTTGTCCCGCGACTTCGTCACGAACCGCCACGGCGGAAGCGTCAGCATCAAATTCCGCGCCGTCGCATGCACATACGGTTCATACATCGCCCGCAATTTCGTCAGTTTGTCGCGCGCTTTTTCGTCGCTCTGCAAACGCAACCCAGCCGCCGCCAGCGCCTCGCGCAAGGCATCGAAGTCCGCATCCGGCAAGCGCTCTGACGCCGTCGAATCGTAACGCGCATTCACCACCTGCGCCAGATCCACCGCCGCATGCCGCCCCATGGCAAACGTCAGCTTGGCCTGCCCCGGATGCACTCCCTCAATGCCGGCGACGATCAACGAAGTCACATCCAGCATGGTCGTCAGTGCTCCCAGCCACGACTGGTTACTATGCTGCGAGCGAAAAAACGTCAGCACCGGATACGAAAGCTGACTCTCGAGCAACTCCGCCGACCAGCGCTCCCAATCCCGCAAAACCTCATCCAGAACTTTCTGATCCACGCCCGGATCGTCCGACCGTCCCGCCAGCCGCACCAGCAATTCCGCCGCCGACGGAGGCGAACCCGCCCGCGCATCCAGCATCGATATCTGAATCTCGCGCCGCGAGAACGACGCATACACCACCGGAATATACCCGATCACCACTCCCAGAAAGGCGAACCCCATCCCCGCTTCGAAAACCGAAAGCGCCCGCGCCGCCGGAGAAGTCGGCACAATATCGCCATACCCCAGCGTAAAAAAAGTCTCTCCACTGTGATAAACAATCTTGCCGAACGTGAGCGGCTCTTTGTTGAGCTGTTCGTGCCCCCCGATGCCGTACTGCACTAAAGCAAAACCAAGAATCAGCCCGGAAGCCCAAAACCCCAGCAGCAGAATCAGCGACAAAGGCCCGAAATATCCCAGAAAATTCTGCTGCCGCGCCGTCGTCTTGATGCGCCGCGCGGCATTCCGCCAAGGAATCCAGGTCTTGCGGTAAAACCAGGCTGTTAGCCTGAAATGGCGCAGCACCCGCCGCGGCAGCACCACTGTCTCAAACGCATCCAGCAGCACCACCCCAATAATGATGACGCCAAACACCGCCGCAACCATGCTGTCATGGAAATGCATAAATGAATGCAATTGTAGATGCGTCGGAAAGACTACCAGATTCTGAGCGGGACGCCTGTGGCGCATCAGGAAGCAGGGTGGCCCATTCTAATCTCGCCGTCCTTTGGCGGATTAGAGTGGGGATTTCCGGTGGTGGTGCAGTTTAGCCTTTACACGATTTTGTCATCCTGAGCGTAGCCGTTTTTCAGGCGTAGCGAAGGATCTCCCACTTAACCGGCCTAATACGTAAGCCAAACCGCACCATCACCGGATTTCAATCTACTGCGGGTTCGCCGGAGCCGCCGCCGGAGCCTGACCCTGTCCCGCCGCCGGCTTCGCGCTCGCCGGAGTCGTACCAGCCGGTTTCGCCACCGGCTTCTTCTTCACCGCCGGCTTCTTCGCGGGCGGTGCGTTGTCGTCCACCACAGTCTTCTTCGGCGGAGCCGCCGGAATCGCCGCCTGCGCCGTCTTCAAATCCGTCCGCAGCCGCACAATCTCCGCTTCCTTGGCCGACGACAAACTCTCCATCCGCTGCGCCAGCTGCTTCCGCGTACTTTCAAAACCGTTCAGATCGTTCGCCACCGCCTGCAGATCGTCTTTCGATCCGAACGCGCCCGTCCCCTCCACCACCGTCCCCAACACGTCATACAGCGCATCGAGATTGCGATACAGTTTGAACGTGGCCGCCAAATCCTCCGGCGCAGCGCGCAACTCGGCAATAATCGCCGGCAGCGCGTCCTGCAGGTTGCGCTGAATCGAATCCACATTCGCCAGCGACTGCTTCTTCGTAGCCCCGTCGGTCTTCCAGCGTTCAATGCGCAGCTTCCCCAGGTCGGCCTGCGCGCTCTTCGACGTCGCCTCCAGTTGCGCCAGCATTCCATTCAGCTGCGTCACCGAGGCATACGAGACCGGCTCCGCGCCCTGACCAGATGCCCCACCAGATGCGGCGTTCGCTGGACCCGCAGCCACCGCCGGACCAGATTGCCCCAGCGCGGCGCATGCACATTAAAGGAGATAGTAATAACGAAAAGAGAGAATTACGTTTCATTGTTTGGGACGTTGGCTTTCGCGAACACAGCATACTACAACGACCGGCCAACTGTTCGGCGCGAATCCCGCATCAACAACCACGAGCGAACGATTCGACTGCGGGCCAGACGATAGCCGATAATTTAAAGCGATCCGTCATCGTTAAGACTAAAGAATGGTGTTGGTAAAGACGAATGTTCCCGGAACTCCAAAGCCATTCCCGGCAACCGTTCCCTTGGCGAACGGCGCTCTCGATCGCCCTTCTACTCCTGCTGGCCCTGCCCGCACTCTCCGCCCAGCAACTCGCCCGCCGCCTCATCCTCAAAGACGGATCCTTCCAACTCATCACGAAATATGAAGTCAAAGGCGACCGCGTCCGCTACATGAGCGCCGAACGCGATGACTGGGAGGAACTCCCCACCTCGCTGGTCGACTGGCCCGCCACCGAGAAGTACGAGAAAGACCGCGCCGCCGGAGAATCCGCTCCCGAAGCCGTGCAACTCGACAAGGAAATAGAAAAGGAAAGCGAAGTCGCCGAGGCCAAACTCCCGCAAGTCGCCCCCGGACTCCGTCTCCCCGAAGATTCCGGCGTATTTCTACTCGACAATTTTCAGGGCGAGCCCCAAATCGTCGAAGTGCAGCAAACCGCCGGCGACGTCAATCGCAACACCAAAGCCAACATCTTCCACGGCGCCCTCACCCCGATCACCGGCGTCAAGCAATCCATCGAACTCCCCGGCGCCCACTCCGCCGTGCACTCCCACGTCGACGTTCCATCGCTCTACATCAATATCGACGATGCTCCCGACCACCCCGATCCCACCGCCACAACCAAAGACTCCGCGCACGCTCCACAAAGCCCCCAGCAGCCGCAACAACCTCAGCAGCCACTAGTCCCCTTCAACCGCTTCCGCATCGTTCACGCCGACGTGAAAGGCGACAAACGCATCCTCGCCGACGTCAAACGCCAGCCCACCGGCAAAGTCACCCAGGACCAGCACATCGTCAAAACCACCATCACAGCCGTCACCGGAGGCTGGCTGAAACTCACCCCCACCGAACCTCTACCCCCCGGAGAATACGCCCTGGTAGAAATCATCGGCCAGGAAGGCGCACTCGGCAAAGAAGGCATGAACCTCTACGTCTGGGATTTCGGCGTCAACCCCAAAGCCCCCGCCAACGCCAACCCCTGGAAGCCCACTCCCCCTGATTCGAAGGCAGACCCGAAAGCAGACCCAAAGCCAGAACTTGTACCGAAGCCAAATTGAAATCTGAAATCTGAATTCTGAGGGTCCGAGGCCGGAAGCCCAAACCAGTCGCCAGCCGCGGAGCGGCGAATGAACATAACCCAGCGCTTCAGCGCTGGGTAGGCATCATGAAAATTGGAGTAAGTCCCGAAGGGACAAAAGAAAAACAACTTCCACACTCGCAAGGTGTTGAAGAACTGAGAACTGAGAACTGAGAACTGAGAACTGAGAACTGAGAACTGAGAACTGAGAACTGAGAACTGAGAACTGAGAACTGAGAACTGAGTGCTGAGAGCTAAAAGCCAAGAGCCAAAAGCCAAAAGCCAAAAGCCAAGAGCCAAAAGCTGCCCTCCTACTCCTTCAACATCCCCCTCTGCGCAATCCCAATATTATCCCGCGAAGAATTCTTCACCACATACATCATCCCATCCGCTTGCCGAATCACATCATGCGCCGTCCGCGCATCATGCGGATAAGTCGCCAGCCCAATCGACGCCCGAACATTCAAATTGAGCCCCTCATCGCGGCAAAAAGAACTGGCCCGCAATCCATCGCGCAGCCGCTTCGCCACCACCAGCGCCTGATCTTTACTAGTCTGCGGCAGCAACACCACAAACTCATCTCCGCCATACCGAAACGCAAAATCAATCAACCGCAGCTGCGCCTTCACCAGATACCCAATCTCCGCCAGCAGTTTGCTCCCAATCAAATGCCCGTGCGTGTCATTGACCGACTTGAAATGATCGAGATCAATAAACAGAATGCTGAATTCATATCCAAATCTCGACGACCGGTAAACTTCAGTCTCCAGCGTCTTATACAAATGCCGCGCGTTATACAAGCCGGTACAGTCATCCGTGATCGTCAGCTCCTGAATCTTCTCCACCCAGCGCGCGTTCTCGATTGCAATCGCGGCGTAATCGCACAGTGACTGCAGAAAGAAAAGTTCCGCATCCTTAAACCGCTCCATGTCGACATTGACCAGCTGGATCACGCCCAGCACGCGCAACTTCGACCGCAGCGGCACGCAGATCACCGATCGCGTCTGCCATTGCGTCGTCTGATCCACCCGGCTGGCAAAATCCGGATCCGCCGCCACATCCGGCACCACCCGCGCCTCACCGTGCTTCGCCACCCAACCCGCAATCCCCTCGCCCACTTTCAGCCGGACATTTTTCAGCGCCTCAGCCTTATCCCCCACCGCGATCGCAAAATAAAGTTCCTCGCGCCCTTCATCCACCATCAGCAGCGACCACGTATCCGGACGGAAATATTCCGCCATCTTGTCCATGATGGTCTGCAGAATGGAGTCGAGGTCCAGCGACGACGTGAGCGCCTTGGCCACGTCGTGAAAGATCGTGAGTTCCTGGTTCTGGCGCGTCAATTGAGTGCCGGCCTCAGGCATGAAAATTCGTATTCCTCGCTAGAAGGGTGGCGTTAAAAAAAATTATATTCGTCACTTTCGTGTAGGGGCAATGAACGTTGGTAACTGGTACCCCTAAAGCCAACCAGATCAACCCTTTCCATGTTGCAGAAGGGGTAGACCCCATGTGGAGCGGACACTCCTGTCCGCTGCCGTTGCCTTTGTTCTCGCCTTCGACTTTGTAATCTCAAGCGTCCATCCCGCCGACCTCACCCCTCCATCCGCTCCCCACCCCAACTCATTGTCATTCCGACAACCGAGCGAACGCGAGGGCCAGAGGAACCTGCTTTTCCCCGCAGTCGCAAAAAAAAACAACACTTCCCAAACCCCCACCCTCAACCGGCGTATTCTTGAAACGACAACCATGAACCCCTACACCCTGACTCTCTTCTCCCTCGCCCTGTCCCTCTCCGCCTTCTCGCAAACCACGGCCCCCGACCCAAAATCCATCCCCGTAATCGATGGCGCCATCGGCGCCTGCTCCGTCGACTTCACCGTCACTGACCCCGACGGCGCCCCCGTCTACGCCGCCACCATCAAAGTCCACATCGCCTACGGATTCATGTACCTCCACAAACTCGACCTCCAGGTCGGCACCAACGCCGACGGCAAAGCCCGCTTCACCGGCCTCCCCGCCCGCACCAAGAACGGCCTCTTCTTCGAAGCCTCCTCAGGCGACCGCACCGCCCAAGCCTTCAACGATCCCGCCACCACCTGCAAAAACCAATTCACCGTAACCCTCCGCAAGAAACCTTAGCAATCGTTCGCCACACCGCACGCAACCGAAGAGAAGCGCACGCAAATGAAGAAAAGCGCGCGCGAATGAAGAGAAGCGCGCGCAACCGTGGAAGAGCGGCGCTTCAGCGCCGCGTCCAGCAAAAGCAAATTAAAAATGGGCTTCAGCCCCTGGGCCGGGTGGGATTAGAGGAATTGAAGATGTGGGTGCCCCATTCCCCGCGCGAACTTTGCGCGAGAAGTGGAGATTTTGATCCTAAGATTCTGATCTCTCAAGAATCCACCACGACAAAGGCTGCCCCACCCTTCGCGCTTTTCGAAGGGTGGGATTCCGCGCCGCCAGCGGTGCCCCTAACTCAGGACCACCCGAGAGACGGTTACCCTCCATCTAGACCTCTCGACAGTGGCACCCCCCAGCCGCTTGTCCTATGATGTTCCCGGTATCATCGGGGCGAACAGCTTCGTTCAAACGGGGTCTCCGTGGGCGAATTCGGCAATAAATTTCGCAAAGAGCGCGAGAAAAAATCTCTCTCGCTCGATGACGTTTCCCACGTCACCAAGATCGGCTCGCGTATGCTCCAGGCCATCGAAGAGGAACACTTCGATCGCCTCCCCGGCGGCGTCTTCAACAAAGGCTTCATCCGCACCTACGCCAAGCACCTCGGACTCAACGACGACGAAGCCATCGCCGCCTATCTCGCCTGCCTGCGCCAGACTGAGATCGATGCCACTGCCAAGACTGAAGCCCAGACTGATGCCCAGAAAGTCCGTGAACCAGAGCGCCGCCCCGGCCAATCCCGCGCCGCCGCTCCGCAAAAGCCTGGCTCAACTAAGTCTGGCAAACCCACGCCCAGCAAACCCAATAAAATTAGCGCGAACCAGTCTGCCGCAAAATCACAAGCGCCAACGCAGGTCGAGGAACTCCCCGAACTGCAGCTCCCTCGCGCCGAAGACGTACGCCCGCGGCGAAGAGATTTTGGGAACTCCGGCCCCGAAATTCCCTGGCGATTGATCGCGATTACCGCCGTCGTAATTGTGCTCGGAGCCATTCTCTGGACCCGCCGATCTCACAGAACCGGCACGACCGTCACTTCCTCTCCAGCTAGCCCCGCGCAGTCCGCGCCCGCCGCCGCTCCAGCACCCAGGACTCCTTCGTCCACCTCTCCATCCGCCAGCCAGACGGCGAACTCGCCCCATCAATCTGCTTCCACTCCCCAGCCGCTGCTGCGTTCCGCATCCACCTCGGCAACTCATCCCCCAGCCCTCGCCCCCGCCTCCGTTCCTTCGCCCGCCGAAGTCAGAGATGCCGGCAACCGCGATTCCGGCAACAATGCCACGACCGTTCCGCCCTCACAGAAAGACAGATCCCCCGCTGCCCTCACTCTTGTCGTCCACGCCACCGAAAATTCCTGGATCTCCATCCTCGCCGACGGACAACCCGTCAGCCACGAAACCCTCATCGCCCCCGCCCGCATTTCCGTCCGCGCCAGCAGCGAAATCATCGTCAAAGTCGGCAACGCCGCCGGAGTGGCCTTCCTCTGGAACGGCCAGGAAATTCCCCCCACCGGCGCCGAAGCCGAAGTCAAAACTTTCGTCTTCGACTCCAACGGCATGCGCGCCTCCTCCGCAACCCCACCCCCCACGCAATAGTGCGGACAGGTACCGACTTTAATTGCGCGCATCGATGGCGCTCGGGCTGAAAAACCGCGCCACCATGCGTACCTTCGACCTCACCAGCGACGGGAAACAAATCGTCTTCGACCGCACATAAAACCGGGGACACACATAAAACCGGGGACAGACGGGACGT
This sequence comes from uncultured Acidobacteriota bacterium, assembly GCA_963758005.1. Lineage (GTDB taxonomy): Bacteria > Acidobacteriota > Terriglobia > Terriglobales > Acidobacteriaceae > Sulfotelmatobacter. The sequence continues at coordinate 2,423,607 of CAVWTR010000006.1, read as the reverse complement.
TCCCCAGTTTCCAGACTAAGCCACAAACGTGAACCCGGGCTGGCGCGAATCCATAGCAGGTTTCTTGGGACGGCCCCCCTTACGAGGAGCGAGCGGGCGTAACGTCAACTGCTCCAAAGCAGCCACGAATTCGGAGCTTCCCAGCGGCCGGCCCGTGTGCGTGGACTGGCCAAGTGCGCTCTCCTCGGCCGCCGACTGCTCGTCCGCCAAAAACTGGCCCCACTCCCTCACCGTCCATCGCTTCCTCCACCGCTCCATTTCTAACATCGGGTCTGGGCTGGCAGCTCCGCAATGTGCCGCAGCACTGGACCATCTCCACAGTTCAGCCGACGCAACCATACCCGCCCGCACCGGGTTCAACTCCACGTAGCGAAGCGCCGCCCACAGATGGGATTCGTCCAGTGGACAGGAGTAAAATCGCCCCTGCCACACGTGCCCGTTCGATGACTGCCGTGCATTTCCAGTAGGACGCGTAGCGTCCGTGGGCGTTCTTGAGGGTCTGCGCGAGAGCGTCGCCGGTCTGCGGAACTGCGATCAAATGCACGTGATTCGACATCAGACAGTAACCCAGCACGGAAAGACAATTAAGCCGGGAATACTGCCGCAGCAATTCCAGATAGATAACGCGATCCGCATCGCAGGCGAAAATTACTTGTCGCGCGTTCCCCCGCTGCGTAACATGATGGGCAACGTCGGCGACAACAACGCGCGGCAGCCGGGCCATAATCAGAAAATAGCAGACATGATCCGATCTACCGACACCTTGGGCTTTGATATTTTCCCCAATTGCCCATATCGCGAGAAAATAATCGGGGAGCGCCCCGTCTGTCCCTGGCGTCCCCGCAGGCATCCGTCAATACGGAGGCCCTAACGGGACTGCTCAAATGCGTGCAAGAGCTTGACCCCAACGGCAGTTTAGAAGAAGCTAAGTTTCGGGCGATGAGTGGCGCTCGCGGATGAAACCAAGCTTGGAGAAGCTTTGTGGGACTAGGCGCATCGGAATCTCCATCAGAGGTATACGACGGATTCAACCGGCTGCTGCCAGCAACTGCACAGCAACCGGGGACAGACGGGACGTTCCCTAGTTTTTCGTTGAATGAGCGGACTCAGAAAATGGGGTACGTCCCGTCTGTCCCCGGTTTGTCCGTCCCCGGTTTGTCCTGAGAGTACGCGCAGTTGGGAAACTGGAACCGGGGTGATCCCGAGATTTTGGCTGAGCAGCCCTCGCCAGATTTCTTCTGGTTTGCGAGGGACTCATGCGACTCTTTCAATGGAAGTACATTTGTGTTTGATCCGAGCTACCAAGGAAGCGGGGACAATTCCGTCGGCGGTGCAATCGGGCCAACTCGCACGAACGGAGCGAACTGCACTCCCACGTCGGTCGATCTCAGCGGAAGTTGCAATTGAGGCAAAGGAGGTTTTGTGCGTTTCAAATGCTTGTATGTAGCGACGATTATTTGTTTTCTCGCTTCTTCAGGATTTGGGCAGGAGCAGCCGTGTCCTGAGTATTCTGACAAGGCAGCTTTACTCCAATTCTTGCAAGACCACCGATCAAATGGGGTTGAGGCAGATCCGGAATGCGTTGATCGCGCCTTTGCCGCCCTGTCACACGATAAGTCTTACACTGAAGCTTTGGTGCAACTACTCGACTTCGAGCGAAACGATAAAAACGATAACAGTTTACGGGCGCGATCATCTCGGTATCCCGCAATTGACGCCCTAGCGCGTTCCTATGCGGTGTCTTACCTGGTTAGGGCAATCAAGGAGAACGAGAATGAAGTGATTAGGATGAATGCCGCCGAGGCAATTGATCTGGTTTACCGTACATGTGTTCGGACGGCCATTTCCATGCTGGAAAGTAAGGCGAAAAAACCTGAAACCGTGGCCGAGCAGCAAGTACGCCTTCGAGATGCCGAGAAATATATCAGCGAGCATCTCGGGCCTCGCCCATGCAAAGGCGCACCGTCGGAACGATAACTGGTGGACGAGCGTGACGTCTTGGTACCACAAACCTTTATTGCTGTGACATTTCGGGCTTCGCTTGTACTGTGTTGCTTTTTGCGGGGCAACCGAGGGGGCTGGCCCAGCCGATGTATCTCGTCCAGTCTACGACGAGTTGGATGCCCCACCCGTGGCACTTTCACGGGTGGGCCGCGACGCCGATGCGTTCAGGAGATTCTGCGGATGTGATTCCGCCGTGCGGGTCTCATTGACTACGAACTCCCTGCATCTCATAGAGACGGGCGGGACAAATATGGGGACAGACGGGACGTACCCCAGTTTCTTCACCGTGCCGAGCCGAAAGAAAAACTAGCGAACGTCTCGCCTCCAGGTCGTGCCATTCGCCTGAAAGCCAAGAGTTGCCAGCTCCCTACCCCCGCACGCTGATCTTCGAAAACGACAGCACCGCCCGGCTCGCCGTCGGACGCCCCATCGACAGCGCGGGACGGAACGTCGTGAAAATCAGCATCCGCTTCACTTGCGGCAGCACATCCTTCGAGTCGTTCGGATCGGAAAGAATCCGGTAATCCTGCACCCGTCCATTCGCGTCCACGTAAGCTTCAATCACCAGAGAATCCGCGTCAATCGTGTCCAGGGTCATGCCAAACGCACTCTGCTGCAACTCCGGCGCGGTGTTGACCAGCACCAGCGGCACATCGTTCTGCGCCCGCAGCGCCGACGGCACCACGAAATACGCCATCGCAATGCCAAAAATAATCAACGCGCTCAAAAACCCCGCCGTAGCCGGAACCATGAATGCCCGGAAAGTGTTTTCCATGCGCACCATCAATCCGTCGAACCGTCCGCGCCGGGCCTGCTCGGTTTCGCGCGAAATAGCCAGCCGCAACTTCAGCCCCAAATCCTCCGGAACCCGCGGACGTCCCACACTCACCAACAACTGCTGCGTCCGCCGCAACGCCTGATATTCCTCACTGCATGCCGCGCACTCCGACAAATGATTCTGCAGCGCGAGCATCTCCGTCCCCGTCACCGCCCCATCCAGATACGGCGAGAACAAGCGCTTCGCCCGGGCGCACCGTAGTCCCGTGTTTTGCGTGCTCTTCAAGCCCGTGCCCTTTATGCCTCTGTCGATCAAGCCTCTGCCCGTCATGAACTCACCTCGACCCTTCTACCCCCACCCGCAACCTGCCGCAAACTCCGATCGTCTCTTTGTCTTTTGTTGTCGTGTTTGTTGTCCTGAGTCGGAGCCGTCAATCCCAATTCATTCCCCACCTCGCGCACATACGGCGCCAGCCGTTGCCGCAAGGCATCTCTACCCCGCGTCAGCCGGGATTTCACCGTGCCCAGTGAAATCTCCAGCACCTCCGCAATCTCTTCGTAAGACATGTCTTCCAGATCGCGCAAAATCAACGTCGTTCGATAAGGTTCCGGAACCTTCCGCAACTCTTCATCCACCCGATGCTGCACCTCGTGATGCGCCACGCTGTCAAACGGAGAATCCGCATGATCAGTCAGCGCCACCTGCATCGCATTCTCCCCAGCGCTCGGCCCATCCGATTCCACCGGCTCAATCGACGTCTCCTTCGCCTTATGCCGGAACCACCACCGCCGCCGGTTCGCCGCCTCATGCAGCGCAATCCGATAAATCCAGGTCTTCAAACTCGACCCACCGTGAAAGTGATTCATCCCGCGAAACACTTTCAGGAACACATCCTGCGTAGTGTCGGCCGCGTCCGCCGGATCATTCACAATCCGATACACCAGTCCATACACCGGCTGCTGAAACTCCCCAATCAGCCAGGCATACGCCGCTTCCGACCCAGCCTTCAGCTCGGCAACGATCGCCGCCTCTTCCTGCGACCGTGTTCCGATTGCACTCGCCAAATCACCCAAGGTGGTTGCTCCCGCCATATCGGCGTCCCCGCTTTTTCCTAAATCCGCTACCTAAAACATGATTATAGGATTTTCCACCCTACCGCGCCCCTGAATATTTGCTGCCTCACCCCTTCAAGCCGCAATCCCGTCCACGACCCGGTCCCACTACGAACGGGTCCTTACTGCTCACATAGACTCCATTTGGGGGTCAAGAGTTCCCGTCTGTAAGTGATTTATTTTCAGCAGGTCACGATCGACCGAACGGAAAGACAAGCCACAGGTCGCCAAGTCTGCAGCAGGCGACGATCAAGGGAACGACTAGGGGAACGATCAGAAGATCGGAAACGTAACCTTCCAGGGTTACCAGCGATTGCCTCCGGGCAGCGCTCTCACTTCGCCACCAGCGGGCCGTCTGGAACCTCCAAATGCAATGTCTCTATGATTCGGGCCAACTCGGCGAGCAACGTCTGACTTCCTTTTTCCAGCCCCAGAGCCGACTTCTCCAGAAAACCGGAGGCTCCATCCTGCTGCAAGCGTGCCGCATTCTTCTGCGACAACCCCGTCAATACCACCACGGCGATCCCCGCCGTTTCCGGATCATTCTTCAACGCCTTCAACACGTCCGGCCCCGCCATCTTTGGCAGCAACATATCCAGCAGGATCACATCCGGCTTTCGTTCTCTCGCAATCGCCAGCGCATCCTCCCCATCCACCGCGGTGCTGACCTCGTAACCGGCGCGCGTCAGAGCGCGTTCCGTAGCCAGCCGCAGAAACTTACTGTCATCCACCAGCAGGATCTTCGTCGCTCTTCCCAACTGTTTCCTTCTTTCCCGTAGCCCAGCCGAACCTCGACGGAAACCTGGTGCTGGGATTCGAGAGCCTTCTCCTTCCTTATCGGCAAGTTTGTGGAATGGACCAGCAGAAAAAGCGCTAGGGAGTAAATGAGGATGAAAAGTTTCTTAGGTCGCAGCCGCAGCCTGAGTCTGCTGCCCGTCTGCGTCAATCCGTTCCAATACAGACGCAGTGGTAGAGGCAGACCCAGTAAGTTGGCTAATCCTGAGAGTGGGCGCCGCGCTTCCCGTTACTCGATCCGGAGACTCTTTCCGCTCCCTCAAGCAGCGATTTCACCGCCGCCCGGCAGGCTGCACGCAATTCCTCCTCATGCCCGGCCGGAATCGACTTCGACAGCAGGAGCATGGTATTTCCGTGCAACAGGGCCCACAGTGCCAGCGCCAACCGAGTTTGATCTTCAGGCGAGCCGCCCAGCCGCGCCGCCAGCCTCTTTTCCAACAGGGCGAAGTTAGGCCGCGATTCCCGGATCGCCTTCGGGGCTCCGGACCCTCGGGCCGGCGAAAGCTCGCGCCCGTAGGTATAAAACAGTTCGTACTCGTGCGGTTCCTCAAGCGCCAGGTTCACATAACTCTCGGCCATCTCTTCGAGCGTCTCGTGAGTGTCGAAGGTCCTTCCCACGCGGCTCACCGTGCGCAGCAGCAAGCCACGCACCAGGTCTCGACGGTCCTTGAATCGCCGATAGACCGCAGGCGTGTTCGTGCCCGCTGCCTTGGCCACCGCGCGCAGCGTGAGCGCCTTATCGCCTCCGCGCTTCCACAGCGTCTGGGCAGCCTTCAGGATGCGTTCTTCGAGACCGGGATCAGGGTGCCGCGGCATGGTCGCTCCTCATTACGCCTGGAATGGGTTGCGCCCCTCTTGGAATCAGTTGCTCGCAATATGTATTGACGTCGTAGACATAACACTGTTATATCTACAAATACAAGCCCTCCCCATTCATATCCAAGGTACCTTTTATCGCACCTTTCCTCAGGAAAGGCGCAAAGGCGGCCGCGGCGGCACAATAAGCCCCTCGGCCTCTTTCTTTGCGCCCTACCCCGGTAGCGGGTCAGTTTGGCCCTTATGGGTCAGTTTGCCCTTTATACGACTGCGTCATCCTGAGCGTAGCCGTTTTTCAGGCGTAGCGAAGGATCTCCCGATTAACCGGCCTAACGCGCAAGCCAAATTGCACCACTCCCCCTTCCCCTCCTACCGACTAAAGCAGCTCTACCCCACGCAAACCGACCATGCGCCTACCCGCCGCCCACAACCTCCGCCAAACCCGCTCCCCCAACCACTGCCCGTTCCCACGGCACCTCCTCCACACTAGCCTCGATCCACCCCACCCGGCTCGGCTTCGCCTCCTCGTTCCGCAGCAAATGCCAGGCCTCCTTGTAAGGCCCGTACTTCGCCCTCTTCAGCTTCGGATACAACGCAATGCTCCCCTGTCCCACCACCATCTCCGCCGGAATGATGTACCACAAATCTTCCTGAAACACATACGCCGCCAGAAACTCAAATGGATCCCCCTCATACGGCCCATCGCTCCCCCGCACCGTGCACGAATATCCTCCCCGATCCTTAAACATCGTCGACTTCACCTGCACCCGCACAAACTGCCCCTCATGTTCCACCGCAAAGTCATACGGCACCGCTTCTCCCCAAGGCTTGTTCAAATGCAGCCCCAACTCCGTCGCCCGCAACATAAACCACAACTCCACCCACTCCCCCCGCAACTTCGGATGCTTAATCCCCATCCCCCGATTTTTCATCAGCCCCACTCCCTTATCTCGTGCCCGAATTTACCCGCACAAACTCCGCCCCACCCTCCGTCACCGAAAGGTGGGGCGAAAATTCCCCGGATTGCACCGCCAAATAGAAACGCGGCCCGCAAGGCCGCGTCTGTCTTTTCCACCATCCCAACTATCCCATACTCCAAGCACGAAGAGAAATACCTACCCAAAATAAATCCCCAGAAATTCCCATTTCGGGAATCTAGTCCGGCTCAGGCAGCCACGTGGAAGAGCGGCTCTTCAGGGCCGCGTAACCGTGAAACGAAAACCAACAAAGCCGCGGAGCGGCGCAAGATAATAGCCCAGGACTACGGGCAGTGGGAGAAATGCCGGGTGCCCCACCCTTCGTTCTTTGAAGGGTGGGATTCCACCGTCATTTCCCCCGTGGGCTTTTTCAAACGCCCTGAGCGAATCCATCCACATTGGCACGGTCATCCCCTCTGCTAGACTGCGGCCATGGAAGTCCATTTCACCCCCGAGCAGGAAGCCCAGTTGTCAGAGATCGCCAGCCATGCCGGCATCGATGCCGAGTACCTGGTAAAGAAGGCCGCCTTACGCCTGCTGGAACGGGATGCACGATTTCGGGCCACCGTGCGCAAAGGCCTGGAGCAGGCTGATCGCGGAGACTTTGTCGACGAGCACGAAATGCAATCCCACATTGAGCGGACGATCCAGGCCTGATGCGCATCCGCTGAACACTCGCGGCCGCGGACGATCTGCAACAAATCCACGATTAGAGAACACGAGCCGCACCTCGCGCGCTCGAGGGTGATTACGATCCGCGATGAGATACTTTCGCTGAGAAAAGCAAACGGGGCGGCTCACGCCGCCCCGCCAACGACCAAAGACCTACGACCAACGACCGCCCCTACGTCCCCTCGCTCCACCCCGCCAAATACTCTTCCTGCTCCGGCGAAAGCCGGTCGATCTTAATCCCCATCGACTCCAGCTTCAGCTTGGCAACGCGCTTATCGAGTTCGTCGGGAACCTTATAGACCGTCTTCTCCAGCTTCTTGCAGTTCTTCACCATGTACTCAACCGACAGCGCCTGATCAGCAAACGACATATCCATAACCGACGCCGGATGTCCTTCGGCAGCAGCCAGGTTGATCAGCCGTCCTTCGCCGAGCAAATTGATCTTGCGTCCGTCTTTCAGCGAATACTCTTCCACAAAGGTCCGAGTGGTCCGCTTCGACGACGACATCTTCTCCAAAGCCGGGATATCGATCTCGACGTTGAAGTGCCCCGAATTAGAAATGATCGCGCCATCCTTCATCAGGTCAAAGTGTTCCTTGGTGAGCACGCTCTTATTGCCGGTAACGGTGCAGAATACGTCACCGAGCTTGGCGGCTTCACCCATCGACATGACGCGGAAGCCGTCCATCACGGCCTCGAGCGCCTTGGTGGGATCGACCTCGGTGACGATGACTTCGGCCCCAGCGCCCCGTGCCCGCGAAGCCAGCCCGCGGCCACACCAGCCGTAGCCGGCCACGACGAACTTCGACCCGGCCAGAAGAAAATTCGTGGCGCGGATAATGCCGTCGATCGTCGACTGTCCCGTCCCATACCGATTATCAAAAAGATGCTTGGTGTCGGCGTCGTTAACGGCGACGATCGGAAACTTGAGCACGCCTTCCTTAGCCATGGCTCGCAGACGGATGACGCCGGTCGTGGTCTCTTCCGTGCCGCCGATCACATCGGTGAGGGCGTCGGTGCGCTTGGTGTGGAGCAGGCTGACCAGGTCGGCGCCATCGTCCATTGTGATGTGCGGCTTGTGGTCGATCGCGGCCAGGATGTGGTTGTAGTAAGTGTCGTTGTCCTCCCCTTTGATAGCGTAGACGGGAATATTGTGGTCGCGGACCAGGCTGGCAGCCACGTCATCCTGTGTGGACAGGGGGTTCGAGGCGCACAGGACCATGTCGGCTCCGCCATCGCGCAGGCAAATCGCCAGATTTGCAGTCTCGGCGGTCACATGCAGGCAAGCCGACACCCGGATGCCCTTCAAAGGTTGGTTCTTGATAAATTCCTTGCGGATGATTTGCAGCACTTTCATGGACTGGTTCGCCCACTCAATGCGCTTTTTCCCCAAGTCGGCCAGTTCTACGTTCTTAATGTCGCAATTCACTGCTGCTGTTGACATGCTTCTCCTGTGTGGCGCGCTTTGAAGCGGCAAAAGCTAAGTTAATTACCTTACGAATGGTTCGAGCCTCGTAACGTTTTCGCAAGAATACACGAAGTTGTCGGCCCAGTTAGGATTCCAAATGCTCATTAGGGGTTGGCCTTTCGACCCATGCCCAGAATGGCACTTCGGTTCACCCTATAATTGTCATCCCGAGCCCTTAAGCCGGGTGCCCCATCCTAGCCGCGCCCTTTGCGGCTAGGGTGGGATTCCACGAAAACTATTTCCGAGCAGCAGCGGCCGGCTCCCGCAACCCCGCATCGCTAGCCAGCTTCGCAGCTTTGTCCGTCGCTTCCCAAGTGAAGTCGGCATCGCTCCGCCCAAAGTGACCATAGGCCGCAGTCTTTTTGTAGATCGGCCGCCGAAGGTTGAGCGACTCGATAATTCCCCGCGGCGTCAGCTTGAAGTGCGCCCGAATCAAATCCGGAATAATCTCCGGATCAACCTTCGCCGTCCCAAACGTCTCGACCAGCACGCTCACAGGATCAGCCACGCCGATGGCATAAGCGAGTTGCACCTCGCAGCGCCCAGCCAGTCCGCCCGCGACGACATTCTTCGCAATATGCCGCGCCATGTAAGCCGCCGAGCGATCCACCTTAGTCGGATCCTTGCCACTGAATGCCCCACCACCGTGACGTCCCATCCCGCCGTAAGTGTCGACAATAATCTTCCGACCAGTAAGCCCCGTATCGCCCATAGGCCCGCCAATCACAAACCGCCCCGTCGGATTAATGTGATACTTCGTATCCTCATCCAGCAGATGCGCCGGAATCACCGCCTGAATCACATGCTTCAAAATCCCCGCCCGCAATTCATCATTAGCCACAGTCTCGGAATGCTGCGTAGAAATAACAACCGCATCAACCCGCAGAACTTTCCCGTTAGCGTCATATTCAACCGTAACCTGCGACTTCCCATCCGGCCGCAGAAACGGCAGCGTCCCATTCTTCCGAACCTGCGAAAGCCGCATCGTCAGCTTATGCGCCAGTGCAATAGGAGTCGGCATCAACTCCAAATTCTCATCCACCGCATACCCAAACATCATTCCCTGGTCGCCGGCGCCGCCGGTGTCTATGCCCATGGCGATGTCGCCGGACTGTTTGTTGATGCTGGAGATGACGGCGCAGGTGTTGCAGTCGAAGCCGTGGAGGGCGTTGTCGTAGCCGATGGTCTGGACGGTGCCGCGGACGACCTGCTGGAAATCGACGTAGGCTTTGGTGGTGATTTCTCCGGCGATCACGACGAGGCCGGTGGCGGTGAGGGTTTCGCAGGCGACGCGGCTCATGGGATCGTCGGTGAGGCAGGCGTCGAGGATGGCGTCGGAAATCTGGTCGGCGATCTTATCGGGATGGCCTTCGGTTACGGATTCGGAAGTGAATAAATATCGGTTCTTTGATGCCAAGTTGTGTCTCTCCTTCACTGCAGGCATTTTGTTGTACTGCGCCGTACCGAAAAAACTGGACTCACTCAAAACCTAAACGAACTTATGAACTCTGGATCGGGCGGGACCCGGGGGGAAATCCACGCGGTCGCTGCTGGGCGACGCATCGAGAAGAAATCCTATAAAAAGGCTATCAGACCCCTCCGGGAGACGCAATCGGTTTTGACCCTAGATGCCGGGGGATGAATTGAATCGCGGAAATGCGCGAGTGGATGGCAGGAATGAGTTGGTCATTGGTCAAAGCTCAAATGATTTGCTCAGGGGGCTACTTCTTGACGTTGAGGGCGTTCAGAGCTTCGGCCATGGTGCGCACCACGATGATATTGGGTACGGTTTGCTCGGCGAAGGCTTGACCCATGCGGGCGAGGGCGAAGATGTGATCGTGGGGAGCGACGACCACGTGCATGGAGGTAGGTTTGTAGATGCTCTCACCGCGCGCGAGGGAACGGATAGCGCCGGAGGGCATGCTGCTCTGGGTGATGCGGGTGCAATCGAGAATTTCTGAGAACTCGGGGTCAAAGTCGGGATGGGAGCGGAGCTGGGAAGAGAGGCCCACAATCTCCTGCACAGTGTTTTGGCCCTCGAATGTGACGATTACCAGTCTCGAGCTGACGTCGATCGTGAACTGCACGCCCATGGCGTAATTCCTGATGCTCACCCGTCCCGGGCACGGCGATTATAGGCTTTTTAGGAATCCGAAGCGCGCGTTAGCGGAGGAAAATGGGGACAGAAAGGACGTTCACTAGTTTTCTTCATCGGATGAGGGGACTCAAAAAATGGGGTACGTCCCGTCTGTCCCCGGTTTTACGTCCTATAAAAACAAGGAGGGTTACGCAGAGCGGTCAATGACATATCGGTGGAACTTCAGCAGAATCATCCTGACCACCCCTGCCTAAGGATGCGGCGTAATGGGCCTTCAGCCAGTACTGGATGAGCCGGTCGGGCCTTGCTTCAAGCCTCGAACACCAGGTCAGTGAGTGAAATGGCGATGTTGCAACAGTTGAGTCTGCTCCAGTATCCCTAATGCGAAGGAACAGGCTGAATGATGTGAACGGCGACCGAAGCCTTTGCCTTGTGATCGACTTTCGAAACGGCCGTCAAGGTCACGATTGGTGGGTCTGGCAGGACACTTGGGGCTACGTACAAATCGCCCGTCATCTTGCCGCATGCCGCACCCGAACAGCCTGATCCGGTGACAATCCATTCCACGGCTCTATCTTTTGTTCCTTTCACAGTGGCGGTGAATACCTCCGAACCTCCAACCGGAACTTGCAGGCTGGCAGGTGCCGAAATACTGACCTCTATCACTGTGAGGTCGCTCTTATCAGGGTTGTAGTAGAAGCGCAGACGCAGAGCAAGATATGGCCCACTAAACTCGCTTGGCAGCGGGGGGAAAGGATTCGACCCAGCGATGCTGCCCCACGCCGGACGGTCGAGGGCCACATCGCCTGAAGTAGCGACCAACCGCATGTCCGCCACGTTACCTTCCTTCTTGATAGCGAACTCAATCGCCAGTTTTCCCTTCCGCATTTCAGCAGATGATGGAATCAGACGGAGCCAATTCTGTCGGATCGTTGCCAAGATGCGCTTCAGATAGGGACCGAAATCCACACCCTGCGTATCGCTGAGAATCTCGACATTCCCAAGAGGATGGCCGTTCGTCCCAACCCCAAGCCCAAAATCCTGATTTGGCACCTTTTGCTCAGGCGAACTACCTGTAGGTCCAGCTTTCGATTCAGGCGGAGTCGAAGTACTCTGCCCGTACGCAAGAACACACCCAAACAACAGTATTGATAGCCTCTTCATGCACACCTTTCGTGGGCTGAGCGGCCACAGTATAGCCTAGTCTCGCGCTGCAGTTTACGTTATCAGGCCATAGCACTCAAATTTCGACTTCTTTCGATTAAGTCCACATCTTTTCGTTTTACTGGACAGTCGTCGAGCGATTCCTGCGCACGCGCGAACGCACAAGCGCACGAGCCCCCCGCGCGGGCGGGCCGGGCCCGGCCAGGGTCAAACCCGGTTCTGTGGCCGTGGGGCGGGGGTGTAGGACTTTTCCCGCGTGTATATACTATCCCCAAAGCGGTTTGACCCTCTGCTTTAAGACCGTAAACTGGAAGTGTTCTCCGCCTATCTTCTAATCGTGATAGTGGCCGATGTCGGCGCGGCAATAACGCATTTGCCAACTTGCGGGAGGGATTCCTGAGTCGTTTCTTCCTGAGTCGTGTTCTGGGGTTTGGGGTTCGAGGTTGGTTTCGAGCTTTGGTGGTAGCGGCCGGGCTGGGGCTGCTGGGGCCGGTGTGTCTGGCGGACGGTAATAATCCCATCACTTTGGATACCAGCGAGACGCTGTTTGCCGTGCTGACGGCGATGAATACCTGCGGCTACAACGTGGGGTTGAACATTTCCGACGCCCAGCGGCTGAATATTCGGGCTGAGGTGGAGAAGAATCTTAAGAACTCGAGCGACGCGCAGACGGCGATGACCTCGATGTGTGCGTGGTACGCGGGGAACCGGGGGCGGGATGAGGCGCACGATCTTTCGCAATATGTGTCGCTGGCGTTGTATATGGAGGGGCCACCGCAGTTTCTTCCGCGGGTGAAGGAGGATGATCTGCCTCCGGATGCGGTGCTGATTGCCGGGTTCAGCAAGGTTCTGGAGCCGTTCTACGATAAGGCCGGGCTGCACTCGATTTGGGAGCGGCATCGGGCGAATTATGCGGCGCTGGTGGAGCGTTATCATGTGCCGCTGGCGAAGATGGTTTTTGATACGGATATCTACCTGAAATTGCAGTCGGGAGGATATCTGGGGCGCACGTTCACGGTGTACCTGGACTTCATGGGCGATCCGAATGAAGCCAACGCCCGCAATTACGGAACTGATTACGACGTGGTGGTGTTTCCATCGCCGGATGCGAGTTCGGTGGATCCGCTGAAGATGCCGCAGATCCGGCATGCCTACCTGCACTATCTGCTCGATCCGATGGCGGAGAAACATTTCAGTGCGATCAAGCGGCTGGAGCCGCTGCTGCAATCGGTGAAGCGGGCGCCGCTCGAGGAGAGCTTCCAGACGGATATTTCTTTGCTGGTGACCGAGTGCTGGGTACGGGCGATCGAGATTCGAACTACGGGCACGAAGCAGACGGCGGAGGCGATGCGGCTGCAGGCTGTGGATGACGCGGTGAAACAAGGGTACATTCTGACCAAGTATTTCTATACTTCGCTGCTGGCGCTGGAAAAAGATCCTGCGGGACTGCGGACCGAGTACGCGACGATTCTGGACAACATCGACCTGAAGGCGCAGGCGAAAGCGGCGAATGAAGTGCAGTTTGTGCAGGTGTCGGCGCCGGAGCTGGTGCAGTTGTCGCGGTTGGAAGACCGGCGGATGCTGGTGACGGCCGAAAAGCGGCTGGCGGCGGGCGATCCGAAGGGGGCGCAGGAACTGGCGCAGCAGGCGCTGGATAAAAAAATCGGTGATCAGGGGCGGGCGCTATTTATTCTGGCGCAGGTGGCGGTGATGAATAAGAATCGGGAAGGGGCGCTGGAGAATTTCCAGAAGGCGATTCAGGAGACGAAAGATCCGAAGGTGGTGGCGTGGTCGCATGTGTACCTGGGAAGAATTCTGGATATGAAAGAAGATCGCGAGGCGGCGCTGGTCGAGTATCGCGCGGCGCTGGCTTCGGCAGTGAATCCTGGGGCGGAACTGCCTGAGGTGAAAGCAGCGGCGGAGCGAGGACTGTTGCAGGCGTATGAGCCTCCGGCGAAACCGCAGCAGTGAGCTGTCGTGCTATCAGCTGTCAGCTGTCAGCTGTCAGCCTTCAGCAAAGTTCGCCTAGGTTCGTGGCTGCGATAGAATGCACGGTTGCGGATCTGGCCGTCGGTTTCAAATCAGAAGAGTTAAGGGTTGAGGAGAACGCATGAAGCGAACAGCGGTCGTCGTTGTGGTGGTGGCAGTGCTGGGTATGGGTGCCAGGAGTTTCGGGCAGAGTACCGACAAACCTGCGACCGGACAGGCTGCACCGGCCGCGGGACAAACCCCTGGAACGGCTCCCGCGGCACCGGCGGGAAAGCGTAAGCCGGCGGCTAAAACCAAACCGGAGTTTGACGCCTACAACGCGGCCATCGCGCTGACCGATCCTGCCGCATTGGATAAAGCGGCCGACGATTTCGCCGCGAAGTTTCCCGACAGCGAGTTGCGGACCGGGTTGTATACGGTGGTCATGGAGCATTATCAGGGGAGAGATAATGTCAAGATGATGGATGTGGCGAAGAAGATCCTGGCGATTGATCCGGATGATCCCGCTGCGCTGGTGCGGCTCGCGCAGGGAATCACCGACACGACGCGCGACACGGATCTGGATAAGGACCAGAAGGTTGCCGAAGCCAGGAAGTACGCGGAACGCGCTCTGGTAACGGTTGACACGGACATTCCGACTGCGGGTTATCCTCCGGAACAGCTGAATGCGTTCAAGAGCTCGGTTCGGTCGGACGCTTATTTCGTCCTGGGCATGCTCTCGTTCAAGGCCAATAGCTGGGCGGACGCGGAAGTGAATCTGCGAAAGTCCGTCGAGGCTTTTCCGCAGCAGCCGGATGCGTTCACGATCCTGGAGCTGGCGATCTCGCTGGATATGCAGAACAAACTTCCGGAGGCGATGAAATACGTCGACCAGGTCGTGGAGTTGACCAAGGATCGAGCCGACGCCGGGGTCGGTAAAGCGGCGCGTGATGAGAAGAGTCGGTTGGTGCAGCTGAGTAGCGGCACGGCTCCGGGACAGAGCGCTGCGCCGGCGAAGAAGTAAGTCGGCGGTTGGTTATGAAAGAACGGGAAATCACGGCGCTGGAAGAGGGGCTGGGCTACCATTTCCGGCGGCGGGCGTTCCTTGAACAGGCGGTCACGCACAGTTCGCAGGCGCGCGAGCAGGAATCGCAACAGGCGGGCGAAAGTAAGTACAAAGTCAGCGACAACGAGCAGCTGGAATTTCTGGGGGATGCGGTTCTGGCGTTGGTGACGAGCGAAGAATTGTTCCAGCAATTTCCGCAATTCCGCGAAGGCGAACTTTCGAAGCTGCGGGCGCATCTGGTCAGCGAGCGGCATTTGATTCGCGTGGCGCAGGAGCTGCAACTGGGCGAGTATCTGCGGCTGGGGCGCGGTGAAGAAAAGAGTGGCGGGCGGGGCAAGACGGCGCTGCTGGTGGATGCGCTGGAAGCGATCCTGGCGGCGATTTATCTGGATGGCGGGCTGGAAGTGGCGCGGGAGTTCGTTCTGCGCACCGTGATTGCGCCCGAACTGGAGCGTATGGAGCGGGGCGGCGGCACGCTGCCGCTGACGGATTTCAAATCCGCGCTGCAGGAAGCGGTGCAGAGCCTGGGACTGCCGCAGCCGGCGTATGTGCTGGTGGATGAAGCGGGGCCGGAGCACAGCAAGACGTTTACGGTCGAGGCCCGTCTCACAAAGAACAGCAAGGATGGAGAGTTTGTGGGACGCGCCCAGGGTTCGACCAAGAAAACGGCAGAGCAGGATGCGGCGCGGCAACTGTTGACGTTCCTGGCTTCCCGTCCGAGAGCGGCGGATGCGCGATCCGCGGCGCGGGTTGTGGACCCGGCAGATAAGTAGATTTCATGAATTCGCCAGATCAGCTCGTTCCCGATCAGTCCATGCCAAACCACCCCATCCCTTCGCCTAGGGACGGCGTCATTTCTTCCGACATCATTTCTTCAGACATGCCAGTAGACATGCCGGTCAATTCGTCGGGTGTGAGTGTGAACGATCAGGGGGATTCGCCGGAACTGACCGTCGCCGCGCCTGAGCTACAGGCCGCTATTGCCCCGCGCCGAATCGTGGTGACTCCTGCCGCCGACATGATCGGCTCGCTGCAGTCGTTGATGGGGACGGTGGTGATTGCAATCTTCGTTATTACTTTCATTGTGCAGGCGTTCCAGATTCCTTCGGAATCGATGCAGGATACGCTGCTGGTCGGTGATTATCTGCTGGTGAACAAACTCTGCTATGGCGGGGCGGGACTGGGCAATCACGTCATGCCGTATCAGGACATAAAGCGTGGGGACATTGTTGTGTTTCATTATCCGGTGGATCCGCAGCAGCACTTTGTGAAGCGCGTGATTGGAGTACCGGGAGATCACTTGCGGATGGTGAACAAGAAGGTCCTGATTAACGGCATGCCTCTCGACGAACCCTACGTGCGGTTTCTGGAGCCACGAAATAATCTTTTCCGCGACGACTTCCCACGGATGGACATTGCGGCGCAACGACTGGAGGGTGATTGGTGGCTGGAGATGAAGAAACTGGTGGTCGACGGCCAGCTGATTATTCCGGAAGGACATTATTTCGTGATGGGAGACAACCGCGACAACAGCGATGACAGCCGCTATTGGGGATTCGTGCCCCGGGAAAATATTATTGGCAGGCCGCTGGTGATTTATTGGTCGGTGCGGGATTGGGATCGATATCCGTCGGCTTCAATCGCGGGGAGGCTGTCTCATCTGGCGTACGCGGTCACACACATCTTTCAGATCACGCGGTGGAACCGCACGTTGCGGCTGGTACACTGAATCAGGCTTCCTCAGGGGCTAAAGCCCTCGTGTTTTGCGGTGTTAGCGGCACGGCTGAAGCCGTGCCCTTTTACGAACCAGCCGGGGGCGGATTTCGAACCGGTTTACGCAACCGGATTTAGACTCGTTTTACACGAAGCGGATTTCGATCCGGTTTACGCGAAACGGATTTCGAGGGGCTTACGGGTTGGATTCACAATTGTTTTAATCAAGGGGCCTTATCGCAGCGCTGGAAGCGCTGCGCCACCCAAAATCTGATCGGGCGGCAGAGCTTGAATCGATATGGGAACTACGATAGTGGCGAAAAAAGAAATCATCGTCGAAGAGAGACGTCGCGGAAGAGAAGCCGAAGGAGACGACGGTTGAGTTTCTGTCGTCGCTGGCGGCGGTGCTGGTGACGGGGCTGTTCATTATCACGTTTGTGGTGCAGGCGTTTGAGATTCCGTCGAGTTCGATGGAGAACACGCTGCTCATCGGCGACCACGTTTTCGTGAACCGGGTCCAGTTTGCGCCCAAGAGTTCGTGGGTGGGGAGGCTGCTTCCCTATCGTGACGTGCATTTTCGCGACATAGTCGTGTTTCTGCATCCTGACCCGCAGCAAGCCGGGATGTATGTAGTGAAGCGGATCATTGGATTGCCGGGAGACCGCATTCATCTGCGAAACGGCGTGGTTTACCGCAACGGCGAGGCGCTGGATGAACCGTATATCGACCATGATGCGGACACCTTTGATCCCTACCGTAATGATTTTCCTTCGGTCGCGCCAGCGGATGATGGAAACATGTCGGCGAATTGGATGGTGGACTTACCGTCCTATATTCACGGTGACGATCTGGTGGTTCCCCCTGGTCACTACTTCGCCATGGGCGACCATCGCGGCGTGAGTCTCGACAGCCGCTACTGGGGATTTATTCCGAAGGAAAATGTGATCGGGAGACCGATGTTCATCTACTGGTCGTTTAAGACCCCGGCTGATCAGGTGAGGAAAACTGCCTGGAGCGATCGAATTTTATTTCTGGGACAGGTGATCCTGCATTTTTTCGATGAGACCCGATGGAATCGGACGCTGCAGTTCGTACGATAGTTCGCAAGATAGCTCGCGAGATTGTCCGCAAGATCAACATGATCAATCCCTCGAAGTTCCTCTAAGGGCGCGGTGAAGCTACCCACCTCCAAGCGGCGAATCGTAGCGGTGGCAGCATTGATCGTGCTGACGTTATTTCTTCTTCGGCCCGGCGCCTCCCGTTTGAAATCGCGGATTGCATCTTCGATCGGGTCGGCCTTGGGCCGTCCGGTGGAGATTGGTTCGGTGCATCTCCGGCTGCTGCCGCGGCCGGGATTCGACCTGGAAAATCTGGTGGTGTATGACGATCCTGCGTTCGGTACCGAGCCCATGTTGCGTGCGAGCGAAGTGACGGCGGCACTGCGACTGACGTCGCTGGTGCGGGGACGGCTGGAAATCGCACGCCTGGATCTGACGGAGCCCAGTCTGAATCTGGTGCACGCGGTGGGCGGACGCTGGAACCTGGAAGCACTGCTGGAACGCGCGGCTCACAACCCACTGGCGCCGACAGCGAAAGCGAAATCGGAGCCTCGGCCGGGATTCCCTTACATCGAGGCCACCTCGGCACGGATTAATTTCAAGAGTGGACTCGAGAAAACACCCTACGCGTTGACCAACGCCGATTTTTCCTTGTGGCAGGATTCAGAAAATAGCTGGGGAGTGCGGTCTGAAGGCGCAACCCTTCCGCGCCGATCTCGGATTTGAATGACACGGGGCTGCTGCAGGTGAGTGGCACGTGGCGGCGAGCGGATGTGCTCCGCGACACGCCGCTGCAGTTCATTGTGGAGTGGAACCGGGCGCAACTGGGGCAGTTCACGAAATTCTTCACCGGGAACGACCAGGGCTGGCGGGGAGAGGTTCTGCTCGATGTGACGCTGGCGGGAACTCCGGCGAAGCTGGCGGTCACGAGCAGCGGGTCGATTCAGGATTTCCGGCGTTACGACATTACGAGCGGCGGAGCGCTGCGGTTGGCGGCCCGCTGCAACGCGGAATACAGTTCGCTCGATCAGGTGTTTCATGGGGTTCTGTGCCGTGGTCCGGTGGGAAGCGGACTGATCACGCTAGAGGGGGACATGGGGCTGCCGGGGAGCCGCAGCTATGCGCTGACGCTGACAGCGGAGAGTGTGCCGGCGAGCGCGGCGGCGCTCCTGGTGGAGCGCGGGAAGAAGGATCTGCCCGACGATCTGGTCACAGACGGAACGGTGGACGGGAGTGTGCGCATCAAGAGCGCTGGCGCTGGATCGCAGTTGCAATTGGAGGGACGAGGGGAGATCGCTGATTTTCATCTGGCCTCGGCGACGAATAAAACAGGACTTGGACCCGAAACCATTCCCTTCCTGCTGACCGCTGGCGTCGGAACCACGAGCGCGACTTCGCGAAGACAGACGATGCAAAAGCGTGCGCCTGATGCGCGGTTCGCGAATGGTCCACGGATTGAGTTTGGACCATTTCCAGTGGCGATCGGGCGCCCGGTGGATCCGCCGGCGCTGGCTCCGACGGCGCGGGCATGGGTACAGCGTGGCGGTTACAGCTTTTCGCTGTCCGGGGAAACCGAGATCGCGAAAGCTTTGCGCCTGGGCCGCATGGTTGGACTTCCGGCGCTGCAATCAACCGCGGAGGGTACGGCTCAGGTCGACCTGCAGATCACGGGATCATGGGCGGGGCGTAGCAATGGGACGTCCTCAGGCTTCGCGCGTCCAGAAGTGACGGGGACGGCGAAGCTGCGGAATGTTCGCGTCGGCGTGCGGGGTGCGGCAGCTCCGGTCGAAGTTATATCGGCGGACCTGCAGCTCCTGCCGGACGAAGTTCGGGTCGCAAAGCTGAATGCGAAAGCGGGAGAGACCTGGTGGACGGGAACGCTGGAGATGCCGCGTGGATGCGGAACTCCGGAGGCCTGCCAGGTGCGATTCATCTTGAATGCGGATCGGATTGCGCTCGGAGAACTGAGCGAGTGGGTGAGCCCGAGTCCGAAGGCGACGCCGTGGTATCGAGTGCTGGAATCGAGCGGACAAGCAGGACCATCGTTCTTCGCGAGCGTACGCGCGTCGGGGCAGCTGACTGTAGATCGCCTGCAGCTGCAGGGCTCGCGGGCACAAAGTCAGTCACGAGGTCTGGCGGCGACGCGGGTTTCCGCGAAGGTAATTCTCGACAGCGGGAAGCTGCAGATTTCCGATCTGAACGCGGATTTTCTTGGCGGCAAGCACCGCGGGCAATGGCAGGCAGATTTCAGCGTGAAGCCCGCGGAGTGCGAGGGCAGCGGGAGCCTGGCTAGAATTTCGTTGGCGGGTCTCGCGGAGGCGATGAAGGACGAGGGGATCGCGGGCATTGCGAACACGAGCTATGAAGTAAAGGGAGCGTGCGCGGCGGAGTTCTGGAAATCGGCCGAAGGCACGCTGCAGTTTGATCTGAAGAACGGAACTTTGTCGAACATCTCGCTCGGGGAGGATGCGGGGCCGTTGAAGGTCTCGCGCTTTGTGGGACAAGCCAAGCTGCACGCGGGCGAGGCGGAGATGAACGGCGTCACGCTGGATTTACCAGACGGAAAATTTCAGGTGAGCGGCACTGCGTCGCTGAAGGGTGAGCTCGATTTCAGATTGACACGAAATTCAAGTGGAACGGCACCGGGGTTCGCGATCAGCGGGACGCTGGCGGAACCACGGGTAGAGCAGTTGACTGGTCCAGAGACCCAGGCACGGTTGAAGCCGTAGCGCTTTTCGCCTCTGGCGCATGGCCTACTCGAAATGATAATATCAATGATATGAGACAAGCTAAGAGCTTTACGATCAGCGACGATATCCTGGCTGATATTGCAAGCACGAAGGGGACGGGGTCGACCAGCGAGCGCGTCAACGAACTGCTGAAGCGAGCTCTCGAACTGGAACGTTCCGAGCGCCTCGAACGGGAAGCTGCAGAGTTCTTTGCGAACGACGCGAGTAATGTGGACGATGTTCGTGAGAGGGCGGCATATCGGAAAGCCTCGAAAGAGACGCTGTCAAAAGGCTGAGCTGTCATTGAGGCTGAGCTGTCACAAGGCTGAGCTGTCACAAGGCTGAGCTGTCACAAGGCTGAGCTGTTATGAGGCTGAACCATGGCGAAAGTTCCGGCAGGATGGTACCCCAAGCGGGGTGAGGTCTACTGGCTGCGCCTCGACAAAAACCGGCCATCCCTGATTATTTCGAATGACGCACTGAACCGCCACGCCTTGGATGTCTGCGTCGTACCGATCACGTCGGTTCATCACGGTCGCTTCGCATTGCGAGTCGCCATTGCAGCAGGGGACGGCGGACTCGCTCGAAACTCGTGGGCAAAATGCGACCAGGTCACGACCGTGGACAAACAAGTCGTAGTCTACCCTCCATTGGGCCGGCTTTCCTCGGCGACGCTCCGGCACATCGAAGAAGGTATCCGACTCGCCTTAGATCTCCATTGAACTCTCGCCGAGGCCGCGGCTACGGCACGTACCCTGCGCCGCGCAGGACTTTTCCCGGCAGAGCGCCGGTCATCTTGCCCTGGTCGATCACGGGCGTGCCGTTGACCAGGACGTAATCCATTCCTTCGGAAAACTGATTGGGATTGTCGAAGGTGGCGCGATCGTGCACGGTTGCGGGATCGAAGATGACTACGTCGGCCCACATGCCGGCTTTGAGGACGCCGCGATCGGTCAGGCGCATGCGCTGCGCGGGCAGCGCGGAGAATTTGCGGATGGCATCTTCCAGGGTTAGAACTTTTTCTTCGCGGACGTATTTGGCGAGGATGCGCGGGAAGGTGCCGTAGGCGCGGGGATGGGGATGAGCCTGGCCGAGAATTCCTTCGGGCGAGGTGCCTTCGGAATCGTTGTCGATGGCGACCCAAGGTTGTTGCAGCGCGAGGGTCACGTCGGGTTGCGACATGCCGAAGACGGCCACTCCGGTGGACGGGTCTTCAATTAGAAAGGTGAAGAGCGCATCCATGGGGTCTTTATTCCAGAGTTTCGCAATTTCTGAGAGGCGCTTGCCTTGCAGGGAGAGCAAGGCGGGATTCTCGACTGCACCGATCATGATGGCGTCGGGGCCGGGGATCTCCTGCCATTCGTTGTCCCAGTCTTCATTGTGCGAATCTCTGGAGGGAGTGAGCAGGTCTTTGCGAATTTTTTCGCGGGTGACGGGATCTTTGAGGCGGTCAATAAGTTTAGCGTCGCCGCCATTGTGCGCCCAGGGCGGGATGAAGGCGGAGAAATCGTTGTACCAGGCGGTGTAGGCGTAGGTGTCGGCGGAAACATCGGCGCCGGCGGCGCGGGCGGCGTTAATTTTCGCGACAACTTCCGGCATGCGTCCCCAGTTGGCTTTGCCGGCGACTTTGATGTGCCATATTTCCACGGGAATGTGGGCTTCGCGGCCGATGCGGAGAGCTTCGTCGATGGCTTCGAGAACGGAGTTGCTCTCGTCGCGCATGTGGGTGGAGTAGATGCCGCCGGCTTTGCTGGCTTCGCTGGCGAGCGCGATCAGTTCTTCTGTCTTGGCATAGGGCGCGGGAGCGTATTCGAGCGCGGTGGAAACGCCGGCGGCGCCGTCTTTCATGGCATCGCGGACCAGAGTCTTCATCTGGTCAAGTTGCGCCGGCGTGGGCTGAACGTCGTCGTCGCCGAGGACCATGCGGCGGACTTGCGTGGCACCGACATAACTCGCGAGATTGATGCCCATGCCCTGCTTTTCGAGGCGCGCGAAATATTGGCGGAAGGTGCGCCAGTCGGGCGTGATCTTGTAGTGCTCATAGGTGTGGTCGGACTGAAGGAGGGCGTCGCTGACCGGAGCGATGGAGTTGCCTTCGCCGGTAATTTCGGAGGTGATCCCCTGATAAATTTTCGAGGGCAGACGCGGGTCGACGAGAATTGTGAGCTCGGATTGGCCAAGCATATCGATGAAGCCGGGGGCGACGACTTTGCCGGCGGCGTCGATGGTGCGCTTGCGCGGGGCGGCGGAGAGATTGCCGATGGCGGCGATTTTTCCGTCGCGGATGCCGAGGTCTCCGGAGTACCACGGGGAACCGGTGCCGTCGATGATGTGGCCGTGGGTGATGACCAGGTCGAAAATTGGAGTTTGGGCGGAGGCGAGCGAGGTCAGCAGCAAGAATGCGAGCGAGACGGCAATTTGGATTAAGGTCGGCAGCGTGATCTTGATGTTGTTGTTCATCGTTCGTACCCTCAGGGGCTAAAGCCCTAGAATCTGTCTGACGCTTTACGCGGCCCTTAAGGGCCGCTCTTCCACTTCTTCTTGACGCTTTACGCGGTCCGCAGGACCGCTCTTCCACTTCCTAATGCTTCAAGCGGCTCTTGGGGCCGCTCTTCCACTTCTTAACGCTTCAAGCGGCTTTCGGGGCTGCCCTTCCACGTTGCAGAACTGGCCGCGGCTACTCCCAGTGCAATCCAAATTCCCAAGGCTAGCCATTCGTATTCCGTGAAATGGCCGGGGATGATTGGGATTAGTTTCATCAGGGCCATGGCGATTCCGACGGTCAGGCCGAACCAGGCGACCGCGCGTTCTAGCGCAGAGAGCTTCATCACATCTGGACGGGCGCGCGCGAGCGCCAGGCAGGCGGCGCAGGCTGCCGACCATCCGATGGCGCAGGCTACCGAGCCGACTTCGGTGATGGGAACTAGAATCGCATCGCCCAACAGCATACACGCGGCGGTGGCGAGGCCGATGCCGAGAACCGCGACGGAAGGAGTCTGGTATCGCGCGTGGATGGTTCCGACGCGGGAGTCGATCATATTACGGCGTCCGAGGGCAAAGAGCAGGCGGCTGGCGGCGACGAAATTTCCGTTGAAGCATTTGAAGAGGGACAGCAGGGCGGCGGCGAGGATGATGTTAACGATCCATCTCGAACCCGACAGCTTGCTGGAATGCGACGGCGGTCATGAATTTCTGGCTGGTCAACTCATCGCCACGGAGCGACGAACGCGACCGCCGCGACGATGCTGGCGTAGAAGAGAATGCCGATGAAGATTGCCATCCAGATGGCGCGGAAAAATCCTCTGGGCGCCGAAGTTTGGGCTGGCTTCTTCGGCGGCTTTGCTCACCGATTCGAAGCCGGTCATGAAATAGGGGACGATCTGGATGACCAGCAGAATCGAGATCAGCGGGAGTGTGCGTGAACAGTGGCTGGATATTGGCAGGGGAACCGCGGCTGACGCCAAGCGCGACGAAGATGACGAAGAGGGCGAGTGTACCGAAGCTGGTCCAGTTTTGAAATGTGGCGCTGAGGCGGATGCCGCGATAATTCAGGAGGTGAGCAGCGCGGTCAGAGCGAGGCCGATGATGAGATGCGGCAAGATATACCGGGCGGCCGGCGATGCGGTAGAGTTCGATCGAATCGAGGCCGGGGATGATGTAGCCGGCGATGCGGCCGACGGCGACGGCCTCCCACGGGCACACGATGAAGTAGGCGAGGGTCATCATCCAGCCGGTGGCGACGCTGATGGACCGCGGGAAGACGGCGGAGGTGTAGGCGATTTCTCCGGCGGCGTCGGGCATGGCGACCACGAGTTTTCCGTAGACCCATCCGATGGGAAGCAGGAGCGCGCCACCGATCACGAAGCCGAGAAGAGCGCCGAGTGCGCCGCCGCGGAGAAGCCAGTCGTCCATGATGACCAGCCATCCGACGCCGACCATGGATCCCCAGCCGAGAGTGAAGAAGTCGGTGGCGCGGAGTTGGCGGGCGAGAGTGGACACTGGGCGCGGGGCTTCGATGAAAGAAAGAAGCGGCGCGAATTATAAAGGATTTTGCACGCCGGTGGCCGCGCCGAAGTGAACGGATCGTTCTTCAGCTCTTGGGCTGACTGGAAACTCAGGATCGTGAGGGGCGTGAAAATGGGGATTAGCGCCGGAATGACCGCGCACCAGATTTGGGGCTTAGCGATGAGAAAGGCGGCTGCAACGTCTAGAGAGCCGCGACCGAAACAAGAGAATCGCCATCCTTATTGCGCAGGAACGAACTGGTAGAATTCGCATGGAAGCCTCTCTACACGGCCAGTTTACAGGATCGCGACTCCGCTGGGCTAGCCAAAATTTGGTTTTCGCATGTTAGTATCGAAATCAGCCCTGCATGACACTTCTAGATCTGATTCGTACAGGCAGCCCTACATTACCGGACCTATTTCCCAGCGTGGGGCCTCAGCGATAAATGACAGCTTCGTCACAATCCCGCAAGCGCGTGCTCAGTGGCATGCGCCCGACCGGCAAGCTGCACCTGGGAACTATGTGGGGGCGCTACAGAACTGGGTCGGCATGCAGGAAAAGTACGAATGCTTCTTCGAAGTGGCGGACTGGCACGCGCTTACCACCGATTACGCCGATACTTCGCTGGTGAAAGAAATCTCGATCGAGGTGGTGATCGACTGGCTGGCCGCGGGGCTCGACCCGGAGAAGTCGGTGATCTTCATCCAGTCGCATGTTCGGGCGCATGCGGAGTTGCATTTGCTGTTTTCGATGATTACGCCGCTGGGCTGGCTGGAGCGCGTGCCTTCGTACAAGGAGCAGCAGGAAAACATCAAGGGCAAAGACTTAACCACCTATGGGTTTCTTGGGTATCCGTGCTGCAGGTCGGCGGACATTCTGATGTACAAGGCTGATGTGGTGCCCGTGGGTGAAGATCAAGTGGCGCACGTGGAGCTGACGCGGGAGATTGCGAGGAGGTTCAACGGATTCTACGGTGCGTCGAAAGCAAGTCTTCCCCGAGCCGCAGTCCTTGCTCACGCCGGCAGCCAAACTGCTCGGCGACCGATGGGCGGAAGATGTCGAAGTCATACGGGAACACGGTGATGCTGACCGATCCGGAGCCGGTGGTGCGGCAGAAGCTGAAGACGATGGTGACCGATCCGGCGCGGGTGCGGCGGACGGATCCGGGCAATCCGGATGTTTGTCCGGTTGGCGATCTGCACAAGATTTTCAGCAGCAAAGAAACAATGGCCAAGGTGAATGAAGGCTGCCGGTCGGCGGGGATTGGGTGCATCGAGTGCAAGGGCTGGGCCGCCGATGGGATGGTGAAGCTGCTGGGTCCGATGCAGGAGAAGCGCAAGAAATATGAGGAGAATCCGCGGCTCGCCTGGGATATTCTGGAAGCGGGCACGGAGCAGGCGCGCAAGGTGGCGGGCGAAACGATGGACGAGGTGCGGGCTGCGATGGGGATGTCGTTGGGGTATGGGGGGCGGAAGTAGGTCAACTTCCCCACTTCTCTCGCAAAGAACGCGCGAGAAATGGGGCACCCGGCAGTAGGCGAAGTGATGACGGAAAATGCAAAACTCGATCTGAATGAAGCGGTCTCGCCGTTATCGCCGGCGATCGTTTCGCGTGCGAACTCGGACTCCGTGAAAGGCTCCTCGAAGAAGGAAGAGAGCGATTCGCCATTTGCTGTCGCGGTGAGTGATGTTTACGAAGGGCCGCTTGACCTGCTGCTGGATTTGATCCGCAAGCAGGACATTGATATTTATGACATTCCGATTGCGAAGATCACGGCGCAGTATCTGGCGTATGTGGAGAAGATTCGCGAACTCGATGTGAACGTCGCGGCTGACTTTATTTATATGGCGGCGGTGCTGATTCACATCAAGTCGAAGATGCTGCTGCCGCGCGATCCGGATGCGGCGGCGGAAGATCAGGAAGATCCGCGAAGTGAATTAGTCAACCGACTGCTGGAGCATGAGAAGTTCAAGTCGGCGGCGCAGATGTTGATGCAGAAGCAGCAGATTGAAGACGCGGTGTTGTCGAATCCTTCGCTGAAAGAATTCATGGAGGCGGAAGGCGCCGAGCCGGAGATCGCCGCCGACGTGATTGACTTGGTCAAAACGTTTCAGCAGGTGCTGGAGCGGGTGCGCACGCGGCCCGTGCTCAACGTCGATGAAGAGACCGTCACGGTGGGGCAGATGATTGATTATCTGCGGCGGCGGCTGTCGCTGGAGGACCGGCCGATCCGGCTAAAGCAACTGCTGATGCGGGTGCCGTCGCGGCAGGCGCTGGTATGCATGTTCCTGGCGTTGCTCGAGATGGTGCGGTTGCAGGCGATCCAGGTTCGGCAGGAAAAATTGTTTGGCGAGATCGCGGTGCGCAAGCACACGCACTTCAACGAGATTCTGACCGAGCAGTCTGCGGTTCGTGACGACTGGAAGTGAAGAGCAGTGGCCAGTGATCAGTTGTCAGTGGCCAGAGATCAGTGATCAGTGATCAGTGATCAGTGATCAGTGGGCCGGTGACCAGTTGCCGGTAGGTGTTCACTGACAACCAACAACCGATTATGTCTTTGAAAGCCCAACTCGAAGCTATCGTTTATGCGGCGGAGACGCCAATTACGCTGGAGCAGATGACACAACTCGTGAAGGAGAGCGTCGTCGCGGCAGGGGCGACCGACGAGGCCGAGATGAAGTCACGCGTGCGATCTTGTCTGGAAGAGCTTGTCGCGGAATACGGCGGGCCCGATCATGGCATTGAGATCCGGCAGGTTGCGGGCGGATATCGTATGTCGACCAAGCCGGAGCAGCATGAAGTGGTGCGGGCGTTCGCGAAGAGTCTGAAGCCGCCGATCCGGCTGTCGCTGCCGGCGCTCGAAACTTTGGCGGTGATTGCTTATAAGCAGCCGGTTACCGTTCCGGAGATAAGTGACATTCGCGGAGTGGATTCTGGCGGCGTGATTGGGACTTTGCTTGATCGCAAGCTGATTACAACGGCGGGGCGCAAGCAGGTGATCGGGCGTCCGATTCTTTACAAGACGACGAAAGAATTCCTGATGCGGTTTGGGTTGAAGGATGTGGGCGAACTGCCCAGCATGGAGGAGTTCGAGAAGTTAGTGGCGGAGTCGTTTCAGGCGGAATTGATTCCGGCGGAGAGTTCGGGGGCAGCGGAACCCGAGGCGAGCGAGAGCGTTTCAGAAGCGGAGAACGCGGGATAAGGTTCGGTTGTGTCGTCCCCTTCGGCACGCTTCGCGTGCTCAGGGCAGGCTCTACGGGACTTGTTCGTCTTTTCGTTTTCTGACCCAGCGCTGAAGCGCTGGGCTAAATTATTTTCGCCCCTCCGGGGCCCTGAGTTCTCTTATGCCGATGGAACGGCTGCAAAAGATTATCGCTGCTGCTGGAGTGGCTTCCCGCCGTACCGCGGAGAAACTGATTTCTTCGGGAGCCGTGCAGGTTAACGGGACAGTCGTGACCGAACTGGGCACTAAGGCCGATCCGGAAACGGACCACGTCCGCGTGAATGGAAAACTCCTGCACGGAGCGCAGCGGCACACCTATCTCTTGCTCAACAAGCCCAAGGGTTTCGTCACCACCATGAGCGATCCGGAAAAGCGGCCGACCGTCATGGACTTGATTCGTGGCGTGAAGGGGCGCGTGTATCCCATTGGCCGTCTGGATTATGCCAGCGAGGGCTTGCTGTTGCTGACCAACGACGGCGAACTGGCGCATCGGCTGATGAAAGCGGCTTCGCATGTGGCCAAGACTTATGTCGTGAAAGTTGCGGGGACGCCGAAGGAAGAAGCAATTGCCAAGCTGCGGGCGGGAGTTTCCATTGCCACCGACGACGGCAAGCGGGTGAAGACTGGGCCCGCGCTGGTGCGCGTGGTGAAGGAAGCGGCGAATCCGTGGTATGAGATCACACTGGTTGAAGGGCGGAATCGGCAGATTCGGCGCATGTTTGAGGCGGTGGGACATCACGTGGAAAAGATCAAGCGCGTACGTTATGGACCGCTCACGCTCGATGTACCTCCGGGAAAGTTTCGCTCGTTGACGTTGCGGGAAGTCGAAAAGTTGAAATCCGCCAGCACCACTCTTGCAAAGGGTGTGGCGACAACCGGCAAGAAATCCGTGAAGTTGAAGTAGTCTGCGGCGAGAATGAGCCGATTCTTTGATCTGGTTTCGAAGCCGGCGCGCGAGATGGGCGACTACGTTCCCGCTCCAATACCGAAGCGAGTTCCCGTCGACGCCCGGCCGCGGCTCATCAAGCTCGACTCCAACGAAAATCCTTCTGGTCCGTCGCCGCGCGCGATTGCAGCCATGCAGTCGGCGTTGCCGGCGGCGAACTTCTATCCTGATGACGATTGCAGCGAATTACGGCGCAAGTTAGCCACGCATCACGATGTGCCGGTGGAACAAATTCTAGTGACGGCGGGCTCGACCGCGCTGCTGGGCCTGCTGTGCCAGACGATGCTTGCACTCGGCCTCAATGCGGTAACCAGCGAACGGTCGTTCATTGCTTATGCGATGGCGGTGCACGCCACGGGAGCGCAACTGATCGAGGCTCCGATGCGCGATGATGGGTTCGATCTGGATGCGATTCTCGCGGCGATCAACGAACGCACCCGCCTCGTGTTTCTGGCGAATCCAAACAATCCCACCGGGAGCGTGCTCGATGCCGCGGCTGTTGACAAGTTTATTGCGGAAGTTCCTGCGCACGTGGTGGTGGTTCTCGACGAGGCCTACTACGAGTATGCGATGCATTTCGCCAGCGTCCGGAAGGTCGCGTATTCCGGATCGCTGAATTATCTGCGCCGGGGTGCGAGCGTGATTGTGCTGAGAACGTTCTCAAAGGCTCACGGGCTGGCCGGGTTGCGCGTGGGATACGGGCTGGGGCCGGCCGAGTTGCTGGCTTATTGTGCGCGCATGCGGGATACGTTTTCGGTTTCGTCCGTGGCTCAGGCGGCTGCGATGGCCGCCCTTGACGATTCCGAGGTGGTTGGACGAGTCGTTGCGGACAACGCGGAGCAGGCAGAGATTCTGGACGCGGGATTGTCGAAGTTGGGATATCGCGTGGCTCCTACCGCGGCGAATTTTGTTTACTGCGATTTGGGGGAAGATGCTTTCGACTTCGCGCAGCGACTGCGCGGCGAGGGAGTCAGCGTGCGTCCGTTGGGTGCGTGGGGCGCTCCGAATTGTGTTCGTGTGAGTATTGGGACGCCGGAGCAGAATCGGATTTTTCTGGGTGCGGCGCGGAAGATTGCAGGGAAGTCGTGAGGAAACTGAGAAACAGCAGGTCCCTCCACTCCGCCGTCGCTAGCGCTCCGACTCCGGTCGGGATGACAGAGCATTTTTCCCACGCAGGTGCTGAGGTCCATCGTTTCGGATGCCTTTATCGCAGCCCTGGAAGCGCTGCGCCACCCAAAGGCCAACCCATTCCAGCTGTCCTCTCGTTCTGGCGGCTTTCTACGACAAGGGAATTCTGGCGGCGCCGTAGAGGCCGGCATCGCTGCCTAGCAGGGCGCGGGTGATAATCGTTTTCTTGTGCGTGTAGGGAACCATCTGAGCTGGCGCGCATTCCTTTTTTCCCAGAGGATCTTCCGGAGCGGTGGCGGCATAAATCAGCGAGCGCTCGCGCAACTCGGCGAACATACGCGGGGCGAAGGCGTCCCATGCGCTCACCACTCCGCCACCGATCACGAATATATTGAGGTTGAGAACATTGACGAGATCGGCAAGCAGTATCCCCAAGACCTCGCCGAAGCGGTCGAAGATGCGTTGCGCGTCTTCGTGACCCTGGATCGCCAGATTGTAGATCGAGTGGGCGCTGAACTCGGCATCGGAACTGGCCAGCTTGGCAAGCGCAGGGGCATTGCCGGATTCAATCGCTTCGCGCGCCATGCGCACTAGCGCAGTCGCCGAAGCATATCGCTCGGCGCATCCGTGATTGCCGCAGCCGCAGGGGATGCCGTTGGGTTCGATGGTGACGTGGCCAAACTCGCCGGCCATACCGTTCATGCCGTAGAAGATTTTTCCATTCAGGATGATTGCACCGCCGATGCCGGTGCCCAGGGTAATCATGGCCATGTTGTCGACGCCGCGTCCGGCGCCCAGCCACTGTTCTCCGAGGGCGGCGACTTTGGCGTCATTGTCGAGGAAGACGCGAGTGCCGAGGCGGCGTTCAATTTCGTCGCGGACGGGATAGTCAGACCAGCCGGGGAGGTTGGCCGACATGCGCATCATTCCCGTTTCCTTGTCGATGATGCCGGGGACGCCGATGCCGGCGCCGATAAATTTGCCGGTAGCACGATATTTTTCGGTGAGGCGCTGAATCGCGTCGCACATTTCGCCGATGACGTAGTCGCGTCCGAGGGCGAGCTTCACGCCTAGAGTTATTTTTTCCAGCATCTGGCCGTCGATGGTGATGGCTGCGACGCGCAGGTTGGTGCCGCCGAGATCGACTCCGATGGAAAAATCGGGCATGGGCTAAGAGATTAGCAGAATTGCGGCGTTGATTGAGGAATAAGGAAGCGAGCTAAACGCGCGATTATTGCGTCGCGCCTTTTCTAAATAAAAGCTGCGCGACGCCTCGCGCGGCTCGCCCAGATCCCTCAGCGGGCAAAGTGGGCCCGCTTCGGGATGACAGACATCACTTTTGACACTTCGGGCAGTAGTGGCTGCTGCGGCCGGCGATTACGATTCGCTTGATGGGGGTTTTGCAGACGAGACACGGTTCGTCTTCGCGGCCGTAGACGCGGTGCTGGAGCTGGAAGAATCCTTCTTCGCCGTCGGAGTTCACGTAGTCGGAGATGGAAGAGCCGCCGAGCGCGATTGCTTCTTTCAGAACCTCTTTTACGGCGATGAGGAGCTTGCCGAACTGGTCGTTGGTGATGGTGGAGGCGCGGCGGCGGGGGCGAAGGGCGGCGCGGAACAGAGACTCATCGGCGTAAATGTTGCCGACGCCGCGCAGGAGGTTTTGGTTGAGCAGCGCGCTCTTGATGGGCGTCTTGCGGCCGCGGAATAACTTCAGGAATTGGTCGAGATCAGCTTCCAGGGGCTCGATGCCGGTGGCGTCGAAGTCTCCGGCTTGCGCGACGCTGAGACGGCCGAAGCGGCGAGGGTCAACGAAGCGCAGTTCGCGGCCGGACTTGAGCTTGAGGATTGCGTGGGTGTGTTTGGCTACTTCGGCTTCGGGCTCGCAGACCTGGAGGCGTCCCGTCATGCCGAGATGGACGATCCATTGGGCTTTGGCGTTTGTGGGGCGGGCGCTACCGCCCAGCTCTGCTTGCGGCGGCGGTGGACGACGCCCCGATTTCGATACCCGATTCTGCGGTTTTGGTTCCTGGCTTTTGGCGGACAGAGCCTGCCCTGAGCTTGCCGAAGGGAGTGTCCGCCCCACATATTCTTTTTCCAAGTCGAAGACGATGTGTTTGCCCATTCTCCGGACTGTGGCGATGCGGCTTCGTTCCAGCGTCGCGGCGATTTCGGATGCGGGGGATTTTAGCGGCTCTTTCTTCTGGCCTAGCCAGACGGATTCGATGATGTCTCCTGTGACTCGTTTGGCGAGGCCGCGGGCGATGGTTTCGACTTCGGGGAGTTCGGGCATTAAAAGACGACCACCGGGGCTAAAGCCCTCGCGATTTTAAACGATTAACGCGGCCCTGAAGGGCCGCTCTTCCACGGTGACTACCAGGCCCGAGGTTAAGACGAATCAGATGCTTTTACTTCTTCAGGAACGTGCCTTTTTCCAATTCCTGGAAGGCTTGTTGCAGTTGCTGTTGCGTGTTCATGACGATGGGACCATACCACGCCACCGGCTCTTCGAGCGGCTTGCCGGAGACCAGGAGGAAGCGGATGCCGTCTTCGCCGGCCTGCACGGCGACTTCATCGCCGCGATCGAACACGACGAGCGAGCGGTTCTCGGCGTCGGCGGGAGGGTTGACGTCGGCCCATCCTACGCCTTCGGTGGGGACGGCGAGCGGGCCGGAAGCGTTACAGAACTTGCCGTCCCCGGCGAAAACGTAGGCGAAGGCGTGGCGGGTGATCTCGACCGGCAGCGTTTTTCTTTTGCCGGGGGGTACTGACACGTCGAGGTAAGTGGGATCAGTGGCGATGCCGTCGACGGGGCCTTTCTTACCCCAGAAATTTCCGCAGACGACGCGGACGTGGGTGCCGTCGTCGTCGGTGACCTGCGGGATTTCTCCAGTCTTTATTTCCTGGTAGCGCGGCGTGGTCATCTTTTGCGCTGATGGCAGGTTCGCCCAGAGCTGGAAGCCGTGCATGCGGCCGGTTTCGTCGCCCTTGGGCATTTCCTGGTGAATGATGCCGCTGCCGGCGGTCATCCACTGGACGTCGCCGGCGGCGATGGCGCCGTGGTTGCCCATGCTGTCGCCATGTTCGACGGTTCCGGCGAGAACATAGGTGATGGTTTCGATGCCGCGATGGGGGTGCCAGGGAAACCCGGCCAGATAGTCCTCGGGGACATCGTTTCTGAAATCGTCGAGGAGCAGAAAGGGATCGAAGTCGTGAGTGTTGCCGAAGCCGAAGGCACGGCGGAGATGCACTCCTGCGCCTTCGAGGGTGGGCTTGGACTTGATGAGGCGCTTAACTGGACGAATGGACATTGGATCTCCGGTATCGAGATGCAACCTGCGGGCGGTGCGGTCAGCCCTTTTTCTCGGGTAGGCATTTGATGCGTTCAAGGGCGTACAGGACGCAAGCGGGCGGTCCGACCGGGAAAACCGTTCTGCGAATGCATTTTTCTGCATGATAGTGGGCGCTATCTTCGGGTATAATCCGCGGCACTCGGACGGGGAGGGGCTTGAATCCAACCCAGAACAGGCGCAGGAAACGCAAGACACAAGCGGGCGCACGAAGAGCACACGTGGGATTGATTCTCACGCGTCTTCGCCTAGCGTTGTCTTCTTCCTGGGAGGGCTACGGGATGACACGAATCCATCAGCAGGCGAGTGGCAGGAAGAGCGCGGGGTATCAGTTTGGTATTACTTCTGATTTGGGGGCGAGCCTGGCGTTCCTGGCCTCGGCAATAGTGCTCTTGGCACTTCTGGTTTCGCCCCTGGCGGCGCAATCTACCAGCTCGCTGAATGGCAGCGTCACCGACGCGTCTGGTGCAGCGGTTGCAGCAGCAAAGATCACTTTGACCGATTCGGCGACCGGGCTGCAACGCAGCGCCACCAGCAATGGGTCGGGGCTCTACCAGTTTCTGGATGTGCCTCCGGGCAACTATCAGCTCTCAGCGACGGCAAGCGGATTCGCACCCTACGTGGCGTCGAAGGTCACTCTCCTGGTCAGAACGCCATCCACTTTAAACATTCAGCTTCAGGTGGAGGGCATGAAGACGTCCGTGGAGGTCCAGGCGGAAGCGCCACTCATCAATCGCACGGACGCATCGCTGGGCAACGTTGTCGAGGGAAACCAAATTGATGAATTGCCCATCGCCGACCGCAACGTGGTGCAGTTGCTGAGTCTGCAGGCTGGTGTGGCGTACCTGGGCAATGCGCTGAATCAAGATACGGATACACGGAGCGGCGCGGTGAACGGCCTGCGCAGCGATCAATCCAACGTGACCCTCGATGGCATCGGGGTGAACGACCAGAATAATGGGTACGCTTTTACCAGCGTTCTGAATGTGCCGCCCGACTCGGTGGAGGAATTCAGGGTGACCACCGCCAATGCCAATGCGGACTCTGGTTATTCCAGCGGCGCGCAGATCGCGCTGGTGACCAAGAGCGGGAGCAACAGTTTTCACGGCTCGGCCTATGAGTACAACCGCAATACTGTGTTCAGCGCCAACGACCCGTTCTTGAAATGGTCCCAAATAAGCAATGGCGAATCCAACACCGCACCGAAGTTGTTGCGCAACGTATTCGGCGTCACCCTGGGAGGGCCGGTCAAGAAGAACCGGATCTTCTTCTTCGCCAACTATGAAGGGCGGCGGGACGCGCAAGGGACCAGCGTATTGCGTACCGTTCCCACCGCGACTCTGCGAGCGGGCGTAGTCCAGTATTTATGTCAGGACACAACGACCTGCTCAGGAAATAGCGTAGTAGGAGCCGACGGAAAGACCTATACGGCGCCCGCCGGCTACTATTTGATGGGGCCGACCCAAATCCAACAGATCGATCCAAACGGAATCGGTCTCAATCAGGCGGTCCTCGGCGTCCTCAACCAGTACCCAGCGGCCAACGAAAATGGAGGCGACGGATCGAACACGCTGGGGTACCGATTTTCCTCGAACGCCGATTCCAGCTTCAATACTTACATTCTCAAGGGCGACTGGCACATCAACTCCAGCGGTTCGGAAACCCTGTTCTGGCGCGGAGAGTTGCAATATTACAAAGAGCCGGGGCTGCAACAGTTTCCCGGCCAGGCCGCCTCTACCAGCCTGCTCGATGACAGCAAAGGTTCCACGGTGGGACTCACTTCGCTGATTTCCCCCACGCTCATCAACAATTTTCACTGGGGCTGGATTCGTCAGGGAGTGAATAACGCTGGCACCTCGCAGGATCCTGCGGTTCTTCTGAATGGAATTGACAACCTCACTCCTTTCACTCGTTCCACCATCGCTTTTGTGCCCAGCAACCAGTTAACCGACAGTTTGAACTGGACGCACAAAAATCATACGTTTGAGTTCGGCGGCGATATATTTTTGATCCGCAACAACCACACCAGCTACGCCAACTCGTTCTCCGACGTTCAGACCAACCCGGTCTATCTCAACACCGGAGGAATCGCCTTCCCTAACAGCCCCAGCCCGCTGAATCCGCCGAACAACACGAATCCAGCAACCGGCAACCCGTATCCAGTCGTGGATAGCAACTTCGGTCCGAACTATGACACCGCAATCGCGATCGCCACGGGAATTTTCGCCGAGGGGGATGGAATCTACAATTTCACTCGCAACGGCGCCGCGCTGCCCCAGGGCACGGCAATCGACCGGCGTTTCGCGATCAACGACTACGAGTTCTACGGGCAGGATTCATGGCGGGCCACGCCTCGGCTGACGTTCACCTACGGCTTGCGCTGGGTGCTGGAAGCTCCGCCGTACGAAACCAACGGCTTGCAGGTCGCGCCGTGCGTGCAGGCTGCCAGCGGCGGCTGCACCAATCAAAATCTCGCCGACTGGTTCAACAAAACGGCCAGCTTAGCCTCGCAGGGTCTTGCGGCCAACAGTGCGGGAGAAGTTTCTTTCATCCTTGGCGGACCCAAGAACCACGGTCCGGGCCTGTGGAACTGGGACCACAAGGATTTTTCGCCGCGCATCGCCGTGGCCTGGGCTCCGGACACCGG
The DNA here is from genome assembly GCA_963758005.1 of uncultured Acidobacteriota bacterium. Taxonomy (GTDB): domain Bacteria; phylum Acidobacteriota; class Terriglobia; order Terriglobales; family Acidobacteriaceae; genus Sulfotelmatobacter. Next base: position 2,387,893 of record CAVWTR010000006.1, on the reverse strand, counting down.
CGAGGGCTGGGTCTCAAAAGTTTTGGGGAAGAGAGACCAGTTCTCCATCCGCGCCGGCTACAGCATCACGTACGACCACTTCGGCATTCCCATTGTCAATACGTTTGACCAGCACGGTTCCTTCGGCCTCTCCACCGATCTGGGAAATCCTGCGGGCGTAGTAACCGTCCAAGGCGCGCCACGCTTCACTTGCCTTACGCCGGGGACATCCGGCGAATCCTGCTTGCCTGCACCCTGCCCGACTCTGAGCGGCCCGAGTTGCCTGTTTGGTCCGACTCCATCGGGCGCTTTTCCGGTTACTCCCAGCAATGGCGAGTTCGCCATCAACTGGGGGCTCGACCAGACTTTAAAGACTCCTTACGCGCACGTCTTCAATGTCTCGATCCAGCGCCAAATCACTCCCCACTCCTCACTTCAAATCGCCTACGTGGGTAGCGTTGGCCGACGTCTGCCTCTGCAAGTCGATCTGGCCATGCCGGCCAATTTGACGGATCCTCAAAGCAAGACCACTTATTTTCAGTCGGGCACCACGCTCTCAAAGGCCGCTGCCGCTGGCACGAGCGTCCAGTCGATCCAGCCGATACCGTTCTGGGAGAACATCTTTCCGGGAATGGCGGGTGCAGCCACGGCCGCCGCACTTGTAAACAACGGGCAAAATTGTGCTCCCGGGACTTCACCCACGAATCCATCGGCCACTCAGAATGTGTACGAACTCTGGAACTGTTACACCCACAACGAAACCTTCTCTCTGTTCGAACTGGATTTGCCCGCGTCGATTACGGGCGTTAGCTCGCCACTTTCGAACAGCAAGAACGGGCCGTACAGTTTCTACCATGATCAGTTCGCGTCGCTGTACTCGTGGCGCAACATCGGCACTTCCGACTACAACGCGCTGCAGGTAACCTACAACGCACGCTGGGGAGCGAACCTGCAGGGACAGTTCAATTACACGTTTTCGAAATCGTTCGATGAGGCTTCGGCTGCCGAGCGCATTGGTCCATATGAAGGGACTGGCGGCACTGGTGACGACTTGAACGGCGGCGGCATCGTGATCAATTCCTGGGATCCGCTGTCGCTGCGCGGGCTCTCTGATTTCAACGCCTACAACCAGCTCAACGCGAACGTTGTCTATCTTCTCCCCTTCGGCAAAGGCCAGAAGTTCGCGGCAGGCGCCGGCAGGCTGCTTCAGGAATTAATCGGTGGCTGGCACGTCTCCGGCGTATTCCGCTGGACCAGCGGCTTCCCCATCACCATCGACAACGGATTCACCTGGGCGACGAATTGGAACATCGAAGGCGATGCCGAACCGAACGGCCCGCCCCCGATAGCGTCCAATCCTAAGAACGTGGTGGTGGACGGGGTCAGCGGGCCGGACATTTTCAAAGATCCTGTGGCGGCGGAGGCCGCGTTCCGGCCGGAGTGGCCGGGCGAATCCGGAGTGCGCAACAACGTGATCGGTCAGGGCATGTTCGACATCGATACCGGAGTGAGCAAGAATTTCTCTCTGGGTGAGTCGAGGCGTCTGGAGTTCAGCTGGCAGGCGTTCAATGCCACCAACTCGGTACGCTATGACGTGCGTGCCGCGCAACCGTCTCTGTCGTATGATCCGTCGCAGTTTGGCAGATATCTTACGACGCTAACTACGCCGCGCTTCATGCAGTTCGCGTTGCGGTTCGTATTCTGAGGCAGGTGGATGCAGCTTGTGAGCGAATCTAGAAATCGAGACGAGGGTTACAGGCCAAGGGGCTAAAGCCCTCGTCTTTGTTGGCTGCGGGCGGCACGGCTGAAGCCGTGCCCTTCCACAAGTCGATCCACTCACAAATCGGATTTGCGGGATGCCACTAATCTTTGAGCGGGACGACGGCGCTGCCATCGCGACAAAACGTGGCGACCCTCTGCAGGTCTCCGTTGACGCTAGGCACGGTCATCACCGGACCGTAGCAGTACACGGCGTGGCCGGTGGCTGCGAAATACCAGCGTCCGCTCTTGGAGTGTTTGGCGATCTGGCTGGTAGGCTGGGGCAAGGGTTTCTGCGGAGACCACGGTGCCACCGGCAGACTGAACATCAAGGCTAGGGTCAGAACCTTCATTTTTTACCTGCAACTCTCTGCTGACTGCTTGGCTTCCTGCTGCCTTACTTCTTACCCACAGAACCGAAATCTTGCTTCTGACTCGCGATCTTGTGTCGCGATTCTTAAAATCGTGATCGTAGTCTTAGATCGTGTTCAACACCCGGCTGTCATCCACCAAATCTAACGTTGGCTTCGATGGCATCCGGAAGTCGGGTTTCTGCTTGGCCGACTGACTCTGCGCGCGATTTTGCGGTCCTGCCTGGGAAGACGGGGACTGACGAGTTGGAGCCTGGGTTGACGGGTACTGGGTAGACGGGTACTGGCTTGATGGATCCTGGGTCGACGAGTTCTGGGATGACGGGTTCTGGGTCAGAGGAACCTGGGTTTTCGTGGAAAGGGATTCGGCACGTTCCTGAGCGGACTTCATTCGAGCGGCCGACAGTTCGGTGCTGTCCCGAAAAAGTTCGCGAATCAGGGCGCGCTGCGATTCGATCGTCTGACCTTGCTCCACGATCAGCATCGTCATGAGTCCGTAGGAGATCAGAAACAGAACCGTGAGCACCGGCAGCCAGCTCCGTTTCTTAGAGGCTGCAGGCGCGTCAATGGCTGCGGGCGCGCCCATCGGAGATACGACGGGTGAGGCATCAGTTACGATCATTGAGGCGTCGGTCCCGAATAGAGTCGTCAAATGGCACCCCGGTCTTTGCCCTGAGTTGGCAGGCACACCTGAGGAATTGCACCCCAGGAACCAATAGGAGGAATCCCGCTAACCGGCTGATATTAGGATGGTTATGGGATCACGCTTCAGGCAGGTAAGCAGCGAGATGTGCAATTCAATGCACATTATGAGTAAGCTGGATTTGCTTAATTGCGGCCCCTCGTGCTATCCGCCCCGCGGTTGCCTGCCGCTTGCCGGTCTAAGAAACCGGAGAAGGGATCGGTGGCGTGCGATTCGCCAGCTACTTGCCGAGCTACTTACTCAGCACGAGCTTGGCGATGGTCGCCAGCTGCATGTTCGACGTGCCTTCGTAGATCTTGCCGATCTTAGCGTCGCGCCAGTATTTCTCGACGGGATAATCCTTGGTGAATCCGTAGCCGCCGTAAATTTCGATGGCCAATGAGGTCACGCGCTCGGCGACCTGCGAGGCGAAGAGCTTGGTCATGGCGGCTTCTTTCACGAAGTTGACGCCGGCGTCTTTCATCCGGGCGCAGTTGTAGACCATGAGCCGCGCGGCTTCGATTTCGGTGGCCATTTGCGCGATCTGGAACTGGATGCCCTGGAACTCTGCGATGGCTTTGCCGAATTGCTTGCGCTCCACGGCGTACTTACAGGCGTATTCCCATGCCCCGCGAGCGAGGCCAATCATCTGTGCGCCGATGCCGATGCGGCCTTCGTTCAGCGTTTCGATGGCGATCTTATAGCCCTTGCCGGGCTCGCCCAGAACGTTCTCTTGGGGGACGCGGCAGTCTTCCAGAATCAGTTCGCACGTGGACGAGGCGCGGATGCCGAGTTTGTCTTCTTTCTTGCCGACGGTGAAGCCGGGGAAATTTTTCTCGACCAGGAATGCGGTGATGCCTTTGTATCCGGCGCTGGGATCGATCGTGGCGAAGAGGACGAACAATCCTGCCTCTTTGGCGTTAGTGATCCAGAGCTTGCGGCCGGTGAGCACGTAGTCGCTGCCTTTGAGCTGCGCGCGCGTCTGCAGGCCGAAAGCGTCCGAGCCCGATCCGGCTTCGCTGAGGGCGTAGGCTCCCACGGTGTCGGCGGCCATCCGGGGCAGAAAGCGCTTCTTTTGCTCTTCGTTGCCCCAGCGCAGCAGGGCGTTGTTCACTAGCGTGTTCTGCACGTCGACAATTACGCCCGAGGAAGCGTCCACGCGCGAGAGTTCCTCGACGGCCAGAATCGCTTCGAAGAACTTGGCTCCGCCGCCGCCGTATTGCTCGGGGATTTCGATGCCCATCAGGCCCAGCTGGAAGAAATCGCCGATCAGATCTTTGTCGAAGATGGCCTTCTCGTCCATTTCTTTCACTAGCGGACGGATCTTCTCGTCGGCGAACTGGCGGATGTTGTCGCGGAAGAGAATTTCGTCTTCGGTGAGGGTGGTCAGAGGGGCGGGGACGGCGGCTTGCAACATGGTGTCGGACATCGGAGCACCTTTAACTTCTGAGATGGCAAACCGCTAATTTTAGCACCGTGCGTGTGCTGGTCGGGGGACGCGATTTTTCCCTCCCGCGCTGCCGTTAAGCTCAAGTTGTCCGCCGCGACTTAAGCTGGGGCTTCTTCCGGACCTCCGTCCAGTACTCCTCCCGAACGTCATCATCTATTTCCACGGCTAGCGCGCTCTTTCCGTTGAGGCGGTCCAGTCCATCACGATGCGGGCCTGAAATCCAGTATTGTTCCCCGGTTTGGGTTTCACGGTAGTTGGCTTTGAAGCCGCTCCCCTTCAGACTTTGAAACGAGTGGCCCCTGTAGGAGAGGGTGCGCCCAGTCTTATTAAAAGTGACACGACCTATTCGAGCGGGGCCGTTTAGGCCCTCAGCCTTCGATTCGATGTACATGATGCGAGTACGTTTAATCATGGCGACGCCGTTTCATGATCTCATCAATTCTTTCGGACTCCAACCGTCATCGGTCAGACGAGAGTCCGCGGATGTGACCTGCACATTCTTGCGGGGGGAAGAAAAAGGGGCTTTCTAAGACACGCCACGATCCGTCAGGGAGATCCTTCACTTCGCCTGAAGAACGGCTCCGTTCAGGATGACGCCAAACGGAGGCAATAAGGGGAAAATCAGACGCGAGGGCGTGAATATACCAGCTTCAAACCATCCGCTTGCAGGATGCGTTTGATCTGGCTGCGGGCGTGGACCGACCAGGGACCGGAGGTGTCGAGCTTCACGTAGGACTGCCAGTGTTTGAGGGCCTTGCGGGGCTCGCGGATTTTTTCGAAGGCCAGCGCTAGATTGTAGTGCGCGTCGGCGTAGGTGGGAGCTAGTTGCAGTGCTGTCTTGTAGGTCTGGATGGCTTCCAGCACGCGGCCGGTTTCATCGAGCACGTTGCCGAGATCGAAGTAGGCGAGCGAGTATCGCGGGTCGGCTTCGATGGCCTGGCGGTAATGTTTTTCCGCGAGCGTGAAATCCTGGCGGTTGTAGTAGAGGGTGCCCAAGTTGATGTGTGCGGCCGCGTGCGTGGGCTGGATTTCGAGCACCTGATGATAGGCGGCAATCGCGTCAGGCTGCGTGGCCGGATCTTCTTCGAGAGCGATGCCGCGCGCGAACCAGGATGCGGCCTCATTCTCGCGGGGAGTGGGCTCTGGCCTGGGCACCGGCGTACTGGTCAGAACTTTCTCGCGCTCGGAAAAATCCATCAGGAACTGGCCCGCGATCGGCTCCAGCAGTCTGCCCTGGTGGCGGAATGCGACGCGGTGCTTGGCGGTGGACCATGTCCCCGCTTCCACCAGCGGCTTCTCCACGCCCGAAGCTTGCTTGCGCATGGCGTCGAGCGACTCGCGAATTACGGCCGGCCGCACACTCATGGCGCAGAGATCGCGAACTTTTTTGATTTCGAGGAGACCGGAAAAAGAATAGGCCTCGGCAGACGTTACCAAGCCGTTCCGCTCCCAGTTGGCCAACTGGCGCGGGGTTACGTGGAGGATCCTCAGTAGATCGGTTCGACTGTACACGGCAATACTCAAACTGAAGTACAACTAACGTTCGCCGCCATTATCTTCAACTTGCGGCAGTAAACGCAACTGGAAATCCTGTGAAAAGCTGTGGAGAACCTGGTTGATTTACATGCAGCGGGAATGGTGCAAATGCCCCGCCGGGGCTAAAGCCCAAGTTGATTCTACTCGCTTTTCGCGGCGCTGAAGCGCCGCTCTTCCACGGTAGCGCTCAAATTCGCTTTGGCGCTCGCGTTCACGTTCTCATTCTCGTTCACGTTCACGTATTAGCCGCCGTATTTAGCGGCCTTCGTATGGAAACGCTAAACCGCGACCGTGGCCGCCTGGTAGTCCTCGTAGGTGCCCTTGAAGTCGGTGATCTTGTGGTCGCTTTCGAAGTGCCAGATGCGGGTGGCGACCTCGTCGATCAGATCGTGATCGTGCGTGACCAGGAATACCGTTCCCTGATAGCGCTGCAGGGAAATATTCAGGGCGTTGATGGATTCGAGGTCGAGATGGTTCGTGGGCTCGTCCAGCACCAGCACGTTGGGCTTCTGCAGCATCAGTTTGCAAAAGAGCAAACGCGCAGCCTCGCCGCCGGAAAGAACGCTGGTCGACTTCGTCGCTTCTTCGCGCTGGAACAGCATCTGGCCGAGGATGCCGCGCAGTTCCTCGGTGACGGCCATGCCATCCCATTGATGCAGCCACTCGATTGCGGTCATGCCGCCTTCGATGAGGCTGCGGTGATCCTGCGCGAAATAGCCGATCGAGGCTTCGTGTCCCCAGATCACTTTGCCGGAATCGACGAAGAGGCCGTCGTAGCCGCTGACTTTGCGGAGTTCGGCTTCGGGCGTGGTCGGAGAATTCGCCAGCAGGGCATTAAGGAGCGTGGTCTTGCCGGCGCCGTTGCGACCCATGAGCGCGATTCTTTCGCCGCGAATAATGCTGGCGGTGAAATCGCGGATGACCGACTTGTCTCCGTAGGCCTTGCTCACATGTTCGATTTCGAGGACGTGTTTGCCCGAGGGGCGCTTCTGCTCGAACTTGATGAAGGGGCGTGCGATGTTGGATCGGGCGAGTTCGGTAACTTGCAGGCGCTCGACTTCCTTGCGCCTGGACTGTACCTGGCTTGACCGCGTGCCAGCCGCGAAGCGGGCGATGAATTCGGTTAACTGGGAGATCTTCTTTTCGCGTTGGGCGTTTTGGGATTCGATCTGCGAACGGACCTGGGTCTTGGCCACGACCATGTCGTCGTAGGAGCCGGTGTACGTAATGATGGTTTCGTAATCGATGTCGGCGATGTGAGTGCAAATGCTGTTGAGGAAATGGCGGTCGTGCGAGATGGCGATCACGACGCCGTCGTAGACGTTGAGAAATCCCTGCAGCCAGTGAATGGAATCGAGATCGAGGTGGTTCGTGGGTTCGTCGAGCAGCAAAGCCTGCGGATGACCGAACAACGCCTGCGCCAGCAGGACGCGAACTTTCTGTCCGCCCTGCAGTTCGCTCATCTTACGAGTGTGCACTTCGTCGGGAATGTCGAGGCCCTGCAGCAGAATCGCGGCATCGCTCTCGGCGGTGTAGCCGTCTTCTTCGCCGACAATGCCTTCGAGTTCGCCGAGTTTCATGCCATCGGCGTCGGTGATTTCCGGCTTCTCGTAGATGGCGTCGCGCTCCTGCATGGCCGCCCACAGGCGTTTGTTGCCCATGATTACGGTGTCAATCGCGGAATAGGCGTCAAACGCGAACTGGTCCTGGCTCAGGACTCCGACCTTACGGGGGCGAACGACGGTTCCCTTTTGCGGCTCGAGTTCGCCGCTGAGCAGCTTCATGAAAGTCGATTTACCCGAGCCGTTGGGCCCGGTGAGGCCGTAGCGTTTGCCCGGCGTAAACGCCGTGGAGACTTCATCAAATAGTATTTTGGCGCCGTAGCGCATGGACACATTGCTGACTGAAAGCATGGTTTAGTGTTTCTCTTCTTTTTAAGCTTCTTGCTTCTTCGGGGAAGCTTCTTCAGGAACTGCGGGGAATTTCCGCCAAGACGGTACGCAGCTGGAGTTAATAGAATATCATGCGGCGCCTCTATTTATGCGCCCCAGGGGTTGAGGACGGTGGCGGAGATGTCGGCGAAATGCGTCACATTCCGAGTCGCCAAGCTGGCGCGATGCGCCAAGACGATGCCGGCGATCATGGTATCCCGCAGCTCTCCGACTCCCCCTTTTTTTTGCCTGAACGCCGTAAGATTAGCCGCCAGCCGGGCTGCCTCCTCATCGAAAACAGCAATGCGTTGATCGAGACGGTCGAGGATTCGCTCGAAGACCTCGGATAGCTTTGCTTGCCTTTTGCCAGCGGGCATGACCTCCAATCCAGACCGAATTTCGAAAACGGTGATGGAGGTCGTCCAGATCGAGGTCCGAGCCTGACTATCGAGCCAGACGACAACCCTATCCTCGGGTGGGTCATTCATCAGTGCCGACACTACATTCGTATCGAGAATAGTCATGGATACAGCCGCTACTGATCGAATGAGGCTGGCTTTACAGGATGTCCGCGAAATTCTTCGGCGTCAAATTTCAGCCCAGTACCTCGAACCAACGCAGCGATTTCGGTGCCCAGTCCCACAGAGGGCTTCTCCGGTTCGTGTGCTGCACTCCGCAGAATATCGCGCACTTCTTCCTCCATACTGCGGCCGTTGCGGCGGGCACGGCGCTGCAGGCGAGTTTTCACGCTTTCTTCGAGTTTACGAACTACTATTTGCGCCATCTCCGACCGCCTTCAACTGATATCATGATATCACTGTAGAGTGTGGGGCGCAAGGGCAATGCCGGAGTCTGCGATTTCGGCTTCCGTTTGTCGCGCTCTCAGTTGTGTGGGGCGGCGCTGGCCTCCACTAATTGCTGCACCGGAGCGACAACCACGAGCAAGAGATCCGCCTGGCGCGTCTTGGCTTGAGCGATCACGGCGAGTTGCTGAGTCTTCCACGAATCCGGCGCTATTTGGCCTTTGTCGAGATAATCGAGCGCCTGCAGACCCGCAGCGCCGACGGCAGTCAGATTCTGTGATAGCGGAACATCCTCTTGCAGAAGAAATGTTTGCGTGAGCAAGGGATGCAACCGGGCATCGTTATCCCGCCAGGTTGTGAGTTGCGAGCGGATCTGCGCTTCTGCGGCCTGGTCTTTGTAGCCACTTTGTATGAAGGTCTGCACCAGATCGTTGAGGTGGCGTGCCGCGTCGCTCTCGGGATAGACAGCATCGATCATTCGCGTCAACGGCGCGTGAAAGTCGATGGGGCCTTTGGCGTCGTCCCAGCGGTCGTAGTCCTTGACTGGCTCGACGACATCGGCAAGATTGCGCAGCGTGGTAATGTCGGCCGTGCCCGCCATGCGATGCAGCATGCGCAGGCGCGCGGAGCGGTGCGTGAGGCCGAGAAATTCGAGGTCGAGACTCACGGCGTTCATGCGCGCGTACATCGACGCAACATCTGTGACATTCTGCGGGGACCACAGCCGCTCGGCGATGGCCGCATTGCGCGGCCAGATGTGCGAATCAATATTTTCGGGCGTGACCCACTCGGCCCACTGGCAGGACTCGCCGCCGAGGATGCGGCTCTTCTCTTCGGGAGTAAGGTTCGCCGCGGCATCCGCCATGGGATCGACTGCATAATGCCGAGCCGCCGGCCACATCAGGTCGAGGTAGTAGCCGAATGAAAGCAGGCCGCTGTAGCCTTGTTTCGCGGCCTCGGCCAGTGACGCCTGGCCGCGCCAGGACTGCACGATGATCGTCTTGGGTAAATCGGGATGCAGAATTTCATCCCAGCCCACCATGGTTTTGTGATTCTTGGCGAGGATTTTCTGCAGGCGCTGGTTGAAATAGGCCTGCAGGTCCTGATTGTTCTTCATGCCGTGGGCGTGGATGAAGGCTTGAATCTTCGGATTGGCGTCCCACTGCTTGCCGTTGACCTCGTCGCCGCCGATGTGGAAGTAGGCATCGGGAAAGAGCCGGGCCATTTCCGCAATGAACTTTTCAAGGAACTTGTAAGTCGATTCCTGCGTGGGATCCATGACCGGATCGATGTACCCTGGGCCGCCTCCGTCGAGTGTGTAGGGGCCGGAACCGCTCGACAATTCCGGATAACCGATGAACCAAGAACGGCTGTGTCCGGGAATGTCGAACTCGGGGATCACGCGGATGCCGCGATCGTGCGCGTAGGCGATGAGGTCGCGAATTTCTTCCTGCGTATAAAACATGCCGTCGGAACCCGCGCCCGTGAGTTTGGGAAATACTTTGCTCTCGACGCGGAATCCCTGGTCATCGGAAAGATGCCAGTGCAGGACGTTCAATTTCACTGCGGCCATCGCGTCGAGGTTGCGCTTGAGCACGTCGATGGGAATGAAGTGGCGGCTGACGTCGATGAGGGTGCCGCGCCAGGGAAAGCGCGGAGAATCTTTGATAGTGACGGCGGGTACGGCGAATCCGGCGGGAGTGATCTCGACGAGCTGAAGAAATGTCTGCAGGCCGCGCTCGACGCCGAGCGTGGTTGGCGCTGTGAGGTTCGCGCCGGATTCAGTGACGGTTAGCTCGTAGGCTTCATCCTCGCCGAGCTTTTGTACAGCTTGACGGGCGTGGTCGGCGTGAATCTGCAATGTCGCGACCGCGCCGGGCTTGGGGCGGAACGGAATTCCGGTCTGCCGCGCGAGCTGGGCCTGGAATCTTTGAACTTCTTCGTCAAGCGAGGCGTCATGAGCGCCAGTGACTGCGACCGAAAACGATTGCGTGATCGGCAGTAGACCCGCGCCAGGCTGAACGCTAGCAGGCATGGGCATCAGGTTGAGTTGAGGCTGGGTTTGAGCAGTGGCAAAAGACGCGAGGTAGAGCAGCGTGCTGGCAACGAATGAAGTTCGCATAAGAGTATGCAATTCCTTTTCAACCTACCTTGACAAGATCGCCGGGACGGATGGAACGAAGCACTCGCAGAATTTCGGGGCTCTGCGGCAACAAGTCCGCCAAACGGCTTGATTTTGAACGGACCAAGATTACTGCGATATTTCTTCCCTGCAGGTTTTGTTCGTACTCGAGACCGCGGTCGATCGTCAGGAAGACTTCAAAGCCGGATTTTTCCGCGCGTGACAGCAACTCTCCATTTTTCTTGCCGGCGAGCCCTTCTTCCGGCGCGGTGCGGCAGTCGTGTCCGGGCAGCATGTTCCGGAATTTTCTGGGGACGCACTCGTCGAGTAGCAGCTTCATCCCAATTGGCCGACAACGAGCGACTTGGCATGCTCAAGGGCATGCACAGCAGCATCACGGGTTACGGTTGGAAAGTCTTCGAGAAACTCATCCAACGTTTGTCCGCCTTCGAGATAATCGAGCAGGGCCTGGAAGGGGACCCGCGTTCCGCAGAAGATCGGCGTGCCTCCGAGCACGTCGGGGTCGCGCGTGATGACGTTGTTGTTGGACAACGATGACGCCATGAGTGTTGAGCCCTACCCTGCTAAGTCTACTCCGAGGTTTTAACGAACACCAACCGCCGATTCACTCTCATCTTAGTGTCCACCGCCCAACTCGCGCACGATGCCGCCCACGAATTGCTTCGCATCGCCGAACAGCATCAGCGTGCGGTCGAGATAGTACAGCGGGTTGTCGATACCGGCAAAACCGGGGCTCATGCCGCGCTTGATGACCATAACGGTGTGGGCCTTGTCCACGTCGAGGATAGGCATGCCGAAGATGGGGCTCGACTGGTCGGTGCGAGCGGCGGGATTAGTCACGTCGTTGGCGCCGATAATGAGGGCCACGTCAGTCTGCGGGAAGTCGCCGTTGATCTCTTCCATTTCGATGAGGCGGTCGTAGGGAATGTCGGCTTCGGCCAGCAGCACGTTCATGTGACCGGGCATGCGTCCGGCGACTGGATGGATGGCGAAGCGGACGTCAACTCCCTTCTTGGTGAGCATGTCGTAGAGTTCGCGGACTTTGTGTTGTGCCTGCGCTACTGCCATGCCGTAGCCAGGGACGATGACGACTTTGTTGGCCGCCGACAGAATCGCAGCGGCCTCTTCGGGCGTGGCGCTGCGCACGGGCTTCGCTTCTTCTCCGCCAGCGGCCGCGGCTTGGACTTGACCGAAGGCTCCGAAGAGCACGTTGGTGAACGATCGATTCATCGCCTTCGACATGATGATGGAGAGGATGAGGCCGGAAGATCCGTCGAGCGCGCCGGCGATGATCAGGAGTTTCGAGTTGATGACGAATCCCATGGCGGCGGCGGAGAGGCCGGCGTAGGAGTTCAAGAGCGAAATGACTGTCGGCATGTCAGCGCCGCCGATCGGAATCACGAGCAGCACGCCGAAGATCAGCGACACGCCGACGATCAGCGGGAAGAATATTTTCGCTTCGGGGTGCAGCACGAGGTAGACCGAACTGCCGACCGCAACGAGAAACAGAAGCAAGTTGACGAGGTTCTGTCCTTTATAAGTGATCGGCCGCTGTGGCAGGATTTCCTGCAGCTTCCCAGCGGCCATCAAACTGCCGGTGAAAGTCAGGCCGCCGAGGATGACTTCCATCGACAGCACCGACATCATGAACCTGGGAACGTTCGGAGTGCGCAGATAAAACTCGGCAGTACCGACCAGCGTAACGCAGAGCGCGCCGAAAGCGTGGCTGAGCGCGGTCCGCTGCGGGACAGCGGTCATCTGAACCATACCGAGCGGAACACCGATGCCCGAGCCGATGACCAGCGCGATGATGATCCACTTGTAGTCGACGATACCGTGATGCAGCAGCGTGCCGGCGATGGCCAGCACCATGCCGACTTCGCCGGCCAGAATGCCGTGGCGCGCGGTGGCGGGAGAACTCATCCACTTCAGCGAAAGAATGAACAGCGCGCTGGCGATGAGGTAGATGATCTCGATGAGGTACTGGCTTCCGGCGAACTCGGTCATAGTATGGCTTCGTGTTACGGCTTCGTGGGACGGCTGGTCTTGAACATCCTCAGCATGCGGTCGGTGATCAGGAAACCGCCGACCACATTGCTGGTGGCGGCGACGATGGCGATCACGCCCAGCACCGTCGCAAACGTGCTTTTTTTCTCACCGACCAGAACAATCGCGCCGACCACGGCAATGGCGTCGAGGGCATTGGTCAGCGACATGAGCGGCGTGTGCAGCAGCGGCGAGACATGGCGGATGACTTCGAATCCGATGAAGGCCGCCAGCATGAATACGAAAAGCGCGTCGATCAGGTTGGAACCCATGTATCACTCCTATTTCATATGTCATCCTGAGCGCAGTGGCTGCTCGGCAAAGCGGAGCAGCCGCGGAGTCGAAGGAACCCGTGCACCCGTGTAGTGCCCCAATCACGGCTCGGCGTTCTCACCGTGACCCAGAGCATCGTGAAACTCCCCGCGGCGCCCCGAATGGTCGATGCGACGCTGGGGTCCTTCGACTGCGCTCAGGATGACAATTTTGTAAAGAGCCGACAACGGCGCAGCTTGAAGCCGCGTCCTTTCAAAGCAAGACTGCCCGCGAACCCTATCCGCCCGCAGGCGTCAGTGCCGGCATCTTGAAAAAATCGCGCACGCGGGCATTCACCACTTCGCCGCCGTTGGTGATCATGGTCTCGCGAATAATCTCGTCCTGCAGGTTCAGTTGCAGCTTGCCGTCTTTCACCATGTAGAGCAGGAACGTCGTGAGATTGCGAGCGTACATCTGGCTCGCGTGATACGGGACGCTGGTGGCCAGGTTGATGGCGCCGATGATGGTGACTCCGTGCACCTTCACCGTTTCTCCGGTGCGCGTGAGTTCGCAGTTGCCGCCACGTTCGGCGGCGAGGTCGACGATCACCGAGCCCGGAGCCATCCCTTTCACCATGTCTTCGGTGATCAGCACTGGCGATTTTTTGCCGGGAATAACGGCGGCGGTAATGACCACGTCACTTTCCGCGACCACGCGGGTCAGCAGTTCGCGCTGGCGGGCGTAGAAAGTTTCGTCCTGCGCGGTGCCGTACCCGCGAGCGTCCTGCGCGTTCTGGGCCTCGAGGGGAAGTTCGACGAAGCGTCCGCCGAGGCTCTGCACCTGCTCTTTGGCGGCAGGGCGCATGTCGTAGGCAGAGGCAACGGCGCCGAGGCGGCGAGCGGTGGAAATGGCCTGCAATCCAGCCACACCTGCACCGATCACGAACACGCGCGCCGGTGTAATCGTTCCCGCGGCAGTGGTCATCATGGGAAAGATGCGCGGCGAAGTTTCGGCGGCGAGCAGCGTAGCTTTGTAGCCACAGATCGTGCCCATGGAAGAAAGCGCGTCCATGCTCTGGGCGCGCGTGGTGCGCGGCATGAGTTCGACTGAGAACGACGTGACGCCCGCCTGCGCGATTTGCTGGACTACTTCGGCCGAACCGAGAGGCCGCAGAAAACCGATGATTGCCTGCCCGCGGCGCATGAGAGGAAGGTCGGCTTTGCCGGTGACGTCATTCGAGCCGTAGCACAGGACTTGCACTACGATATCGGCAGCGCCGAATACGGCAGCGCGATCAGGAACAATCTTCGCGCCCTTCTCTACATAGACCGCGTCCGGATAGCCGGCCTGCTCGCCGGCTCCGGATTCCACAATGACTTCGAGTCCCGCCTTGACGAGGTTGGGAACGGCGACGGGGACCAGCGCCACGCGGCGCTCTCCGGGATAACTTTCTTTCGGGACTCCAACGATCACGCGGAGTAATCCTTTCGCTCGCAGCACCGCAACAGTGAACTGAAAACACTAACAGATTGGTGGAGGAACTGAAAGATGAAGTGAGCACGCGAGAGCGCTGCTACTTAGCAAATCGATAGTGCCACACTCGCGCGGCGCCGATCAGATTCGTGTCATCGCCGAGCGAGGCGAGCGTGAGCTGCGTCTTCTCGGCTGGGACGAACCGACAGCCGCTGCGAATCACTTCGCGGATGCGGTCGAGAAAGAGCGGAGCGCTCTTCATGACGCTACCGCTGAGCACGATTGCGTCGGGTGTAAACAGGTTGATCAGATTGGCGAGTCCCAGCCCAAGATAGTAGGCCTCATGTTCGACGGCCTGGAGCGCAACTTCATCGCCTCGCTGCGCCAACTCGCAGATCTTCTTCGCGGTGATACCCTCGCGATGCTGATAGCTCTCAGGCGCACTTCTTTCGAGCCAAGCCACCATCGCCGGACCGGCAGCCAGCGATTCCCAGCAACCGCGGAATCCGCACGAGCACGCCGGACCGGCGGGATCGACCACGTGGTGACCGACCTCGGGGTGAGCGCCGTCGACGCCGCGGTAGAGTTGGCCGTCGAAAACCATCCCGCCGCCAATGCCGGTGCCGACGGTTACATAAATCAGCCGTGAGCGGTTCCGGCCTGCGCCCCATCCCGCTTCGGCCAGGGCGGCAGCGTCGCCATCGTTTTCGAGGGCCACGCGCACGTTGAAAATCTGCGCCAGATCTTTGACCGGACTCTTGCCGCGCCAGCCAGGAAGGAAATCAACGTCGCCGAACTCGCCGCGGATGGGATCGACCGGGCCGGTCGATCCGATGCCAATTCCCGTGAGTTCCACGCCAGCTTGATCTGCGCTCTCGCGCAGCATGCGAGCAATCGTTTCGATGCCGCGGTCGTAACGATCCGGATCGGTCGGAGCTTGTGTGCGTGCGAGCACCTTACCGTTATCATCGACTATGCCGACCGCGATCTTTGTTCCGCCGATATCGACCGCGCCGATCATGAATACTCGGGTGCGATGGCCCGCGCTTCTTCCAGCGTGAGACGCTTCTTGTGTTTATAGGACAAATTTGACATGTGGACGGCAATCGCCGAACGGTAGCCGATCTCCGGCGGCGCATTTGGAACGCCGCGGCTGCGAATGCACTCGATCCAATTCGCCATGTGGTCTTGATTCTTGCTGCTGCCTTGCGTCGACTCTCCGTTGGGACGATTCGTCTTCTCCGGCCAATACTCAAGGGCCTGTTCGAAATGGTGTTCAAGCGTGCCGTCGCTGCCTAGAATACGGTCGGCCATATCGTAGTGCTTGTTGCTGAACGTGGACTGCCAGGTCACAACAGTGCCGGGGAAATCAAGAGTTACGGCAATGGTGTCTGGCACTTCACGTCCGTCTTTTTCTGAGAACACGCCACCCGACATGTAAGCCGCGGTCGGCAGAGGCAGATCGAGCGCGCCCATGATCCAGGCGATCTGGTGGACCATGTTCTCCGCGCAATTGCCTCCGGCAAACTCCCAGAACAATCGCCAGTTGATGAATTTGTAAGGATCGAAAGCCCGGTCAGGCCGGCCATTCAGGAACGCATTCCACTTGACGTTCTGCGCGGTGCAATCCGATGGCACCGGGCGCACCCACTGGCCTTTGCCGTGGGGAGTGTTGCGACTCATCCAGGATTCCACCTGGGTGACCTTGCCTACGCGCCCATCTTTGACCCAAGCTCTTGCGTCGGTCTGCGCGCCGGAACTTTGATGCTGCAATCCGATCTGGATGACACGGTTGGAAGCCTTGGCCGCGGCCAGGCATTTGTCGGCCTCCGGAATCGACCACGTCATGGTCTTCTCGGAATACAAATCTTTCCCGGCGGCCAGCGTATCAAGAAAGTGCCGCATGTGAATGTGCAACGGGCTGGCCACGATGACGCCATCGATGTCTTTCATGTCGAGCAGGCGGCGATGATCGTCGAAAGTCTGAATGCCCGGCACTCTGCTCTTCGCCTGGTCGCGGCGGCGGCTGTAGACGTCCGCCATCGCCACTAGTTCGACGCCATGCAAAGGCAGCACCTGACCTAGCAAATCATTGCCGCGATCGCCCACGCCAATCATGCCAACGCGCACGCGGTCATTCGCGCCCAGCACGCTCGAAGCTGGATACGCCAGCACGGCGGCCGTTCCCAGCGCGGCCTGCTTCAGAAAAGTGCGCCGAGTCTGTGCAAACTTAATTTGCTTCCATATTTCCCCCTTCGCGTCCTGCGTTCTGGAAGATTCACCGCGCATGATTTACAACGCATCCGCCTGTTGCAATAGCTTCTTCATCCCGGCCCAACTCGTGCGCGAGCATTCCTCGGGCGAGCCGCCCCCGTTCCAGTGCGTCTCCAGGCTCACGGCGAAGCGGTAGCCGTCACGTTTGAGCGCCTTGAACTGGCCCGCCCAGTCGATGAACCCTCCGCCCATCGGCGCCCAATCATAACCCTTGCCCGTCTTAACGGCATCCTTGCAGTGGCAGTGGCCGATGCGGTCTTTGGGCAGAAGATCATAACCATATAGATACGGCGTTTCACCAGCGGCGGCCGCGTTGCCCGGGTCCCAGTTCAGCATGAGCGCGGGAGATTGCACCGCACTCAAAACCTTGGCAGACTCGGCCGCAGTCGCCGTATTGCAGGATGGCTCATTTTCGAGCACTAGAATGATGCCCTTCTTCGCGGCCTTGGCGGCAGCATCCCGCAGCTTGTCGTTGATAGCCGCGCGATAGGGAGCTTGATCTTCCAGCCGCCAGAAATCGAAGCAGCGCACGCGATCGGTCTGAAACGCCTTGGCCAGATCCAGCGCGCGATCGAGAACTTCATCCTGCTGCGCGAGCGTAAAGTCCGCCCCAAAGCTCTTGGCTTCGCTGAACTTGGATTTTGGCGCACCCGGCCAGTCGACCTTAAACAGCGGACTGGCGATGTCGGTCACCTTCAGCTGATACTTGTCGAGAATGCGCCGGGCTTCCGCGACTTCCTTCTCGTCGAGCTTGATGATGTTTTTCTTCCACATGCCGCGCAGCTCAATCCATCCCATGCCGAATTCGCGCGCGGCCACTTCGCAGGCGTGGCCGAAGTCCTGAGAAATTTCATCGTTGATGACAGAAACCCGGAACGGCGAGCCAGTGCCGGCGAGGCTGAACCGCGAAGCTGAGGCAAACTGGGACGTGGCCGTCATGGCAACCATTCCGGCGAGAAATTCGCGGCGAGTAAACTGAACCGGCATGACGTGCTCCTCGATAGCGCATCGCTCCACGACAACGAAAGGCGCAAACAAATCTACACCATTAAATCCATGAAGGGGTAGCCGGTCAGGTTTGGGTTGGGGCAGCGACGCAGTGACTGTTGACTGCTCTCGTGGGATGCAGCCGTGCGACCATGGGAAACGACTGCATGGCCGTGGGTCGAAGACCGTGCTGATGACGCACCGCTGAAACGAACCACTGGGGCTAAACCCAGAATATCTGTGTATCGCTAACGCGGCCCTGAAGGGCCTCTCTTCCAAGAGCGTGGGCGCAAAACAAAACGCCCCAGACTCAATTTGAGTCTTGGGACGTCTGTCGATCAGCCCTCCCCCAAGTGCTGCTCAAGAACAATCCTAACGGTGTCCCCGAGTCGGGTAAATGGCTCTCTCGTGCTATGACCCACACGAATGGCGCGAGTCCGAACCATGTTTTGCGCGCAAAACAAAACGCCCCAGACTCGATATGAGTCTCGGGACGTTTGTTGATCAGCCCTCCCCCAAGTGCTGCTCAAGAACAATCTAACTCTGCCCCCAGACCCGGTAAATGGCTCACCAGTGCCATATATAGCACGAATGGGTAGGTAGGCCGTAAGTGCCTGAAACGATGGGTCTCGGGCGCAAGAATATGTACCAGTTAGTTAACTTGCAGGTGAAATGTTTACACATGTTTCACTTTGCCCGCACCTTTGCCCGCACCTGGGTCAAGGCAACTGATTCAGATAACAGGCGCCGCTTATGATCTGCGTCGGTGGGCTCGGAGGGGTCATCCAGGCCGGATTGTTGAAGTCGAAAAATTCAGTCATGTCGATTTGAGCGGCGTCCCGGTTGGTGAGAGCCGGGAGATTGAAACGAGTTTCAATGAGCTTCAGAATCGCGGTCGTATCGGCCACGGTATGCGAGACGTAGTTCTTGTTTGCATACGGCGAGACCACGATCAGCGGCACGCGGTAACCGGTGTAGACGAAGTCGCAAGTCGGCCCGGTCGTTTCCGTGCAAACATCGTCCGGAAGCATATCCACTGGTTTGATGCCGTCGGGACTCACCGCCGGTTGCGGTGAAACGTGGTCGTAGAGACCTCCGAATTCATCGTAGGTAAGAATAAAAGCTGAGTCTGCCCACGAAGTACTCGTCATCAGCCCGTTGATGACTGAGGACACGTAGTTGGCGCCCAACTGGATGTCGTTCGGCTGCGAGTCTGTAACGGATGGATGCTCATCGAACCCAGCGTCTGATGCCGGTTCAATCTGAGCGACTTGCGGCAAAGTTCCGTTCGCCAAGTCGGTGAAGTACTGCGATATCGGCGCAATGTTCAGAGGATATTGCGTTGGGATCGTCTGACCCCATGCAAAGTTTTGAACATAGCTCAATGTGAGCAGGCAGGCAGGATCGTAGGGCGGCCCGGTGCAAGCGCTTCCCGCAGGGTCTACGTAAATCTTCCAGGAGACTCCTGCGGTTTGCAGCTCCTGAAAGATGGTCGGGGCCGTAAGCAGCGCCGTGTCGTCGGCGTCAGTGCCAATTGGATAGACATATCCCTGGGATGTAGCGGCGATAAGATACTCGCGGTTCGGTTGCGTGCGTGTCAGTGCCGGATGGAACCACCGGTCCGAAGTGGCGAAATTCGAAGCCATGAAATAGTAGTAGTTCAGGCTGCTGCCGTCGTAGTAACCCATGGCCCGGATACCGTCGACGTCGTTGAACGGAGGCACTATGTCTCTGGCATCATGCGCCGCGCTCCAGAGAAACCCATTCAAAGTGGGAGGCAGCAGACCAGTCTGGTCGTTGTAATCCCAATCCACGTGGGCTTCATTCCAGGAAGGGCTCGGATTTTCAATGCACTGCGTAATCAGAGGATACGAAGCGACCGGGTTGTTGGTATCAAAGACGCAATCGCTGGGCGGGGGCGATGCGGGATCGCAACCTGGATTGCTCGGCGGCGGTCCGTAGAGCGGTGCTATGCCTGAGGTCGGATTGAACTGCGGAAGGCCATCGAACGATTGGTCGGGATATCCGTTCTGAGCCCAGTATCCTCGCAGTGCGCCGAAGTAGTGATCGAATGAGCGGTTCTCCTGTGCCAGGAAAATAATGTGATTGAGAACGGTGACGGTGACGCCAAATGTAGCCGTCACTTGCTGGCTCGCATTCATCGTCAGCGCGCAGGTCGGACTGGTACCTGTGCATGCTCCGGTCCATCCAGTGAACGATGAGTTCGCACCGGCAGTCGCCGTAAGCGTCACTTGAGTTCCGCTCGTAAAGCTGGCAGAGCAGGTAGGGGCGCAAGTAATTCCAGAGGGAGCACTCGAGATCGTACCCGTGCCGGCTCCTGCCAGGATCACGGTCAGCGTCGCTGGTATGGTGTTAAAGGTTGCAGTGACTTGCTGGCTCGCGGTGAGCGTCAATGTGCAGGTCGGGCTGCTGCCGCTACAGCCGCCTGTAGTCCATCCGGCGAAAGTTGAGTTCGCACCGGCAGTCGCGGTGAGCGTCACTTGAGTCCCACTCGCAAAGCTGGCGGTGCAAGTGGTGCCGCAGTTAATTCCAGAAGGAGTACTTGCGATGGTGCCTGCGCCCGTTCCCGCTAAGCTCACGGTCAGCACAACAGGGTTCGAGATCGGGTTGAAGCTGGCAGTGACTTGCTGGCTCGCGGCAAGAGTCAATGTGCAGGTCAGGCTGGTACCGCTGCAACTGCCTGTCCATCCGGCGAACGTTGAGTTCGCACCGACGGTCGCGTTGAGCGTTACCTGAGCCCCACTCGCAAAGCTGGCGGTGCAAGTGGTGCCGCAGTTAATTCCAGAAGGAGTACTTGCGATGGTGCCTGTGCCCGTTCCCGCCAGGCTCACGGCTAGCACGGCTGGGTTCGGGATTGTGTTGAAGCTGGCAGTGACTTGCTGGCTCGCGGTGAGGGTCAACGTGCAGGTCGAACTGCTGCCGCTGCAGCCGCCTGCAGTCCATCCAGCGAAAGATGAGTTCGCGCCAGCGGTCGCGGTAAGCGTTACCTGAGTCCCACTCGCAAAGCTGGCACTGCACGATTGACCGCAATTGATGCCCACCGGAGTGCTGCTGATCGTTCCCCCACCACTGCCGGCAGTTTGAACAGTGAGTTGAACCGATTGTGGCCCGGTACCAGAGCCAACACTCGCCCCTCCCCCACAACCGCTAAGCACAAGGGAGAGCAAACTCCAACAGCAAAAGGCGGCACAGTTTCTCAGGCTGAACATTAGGGGCAACTCATTCGGCAACTCTTTCCATCAATTGGGCCCGGTTTCGATGAGCGATAGCCGAGCCAAGGTTGCCGCGATTCGCGAGGAGGACGGGCTTGTGCGGGTAAACGACAGAAACCGCAAGGTTGCGGTGCGCAGATTAAATCAGGATCTCGGCAGTCCGAACATCGCCGAATATGCCAGGAAGCAAGCAACAGCTCGTGCAGCAGTTGTGCAGCAAGTCGCAGTGAACTGATCGCAAGTGCTTGAAAGAATGGAGCCGACGAGCGGACTTGAACCGCTGACCTGCCGATTACGAATCGGCTGCTCTACCAACTGAGCTACGTCGGCTTATGCAGTGTTTATGAGGCTTGAGTAACTTCATGCGGCACGGCTTGTGTCACAAAAAGGTCACAGACGGTCACTTGGAGCGCTTCTTTCTTGTCTTAACCGTCTTAGTCACGAGAGACTCTAGTTTCCGCATGGCCTTGCGCCCCTGCTTGCGTGATTCCAGCATTATATAGTGCCTGCGCGTGACCGCGCTGTCAGCGTGCCGGAGAATCTTGGATGCAATCTCAGGATCAACCCCCAGGTCGAACAAGATCGTTGCTAGCCCGCGCCGCCAGCCATGCCAGCGCTCTCCGACTTTTGGAATTATAGAACGTCGTGCGAGGTTGTCCAAGTTCAAGGCGAACCCCTTCTTTTCCCCGCTGAAAATCCAAGTGCTGTCTGCGTTCCGCTTGCGGTGAGCATCAAGCATCTTCCGCAATGGGCTGATGACGGGGACGACAGCCTTGCTTTCTGGGGTTGGGACATAGAAAATGTCTACCAAAATGGAGATCGTCGTTCCTATGGCTTCCTATTGCAAAGTTTTTTCGGCGATTTTCCGGGGAGTGAGTTTTTCAACAGCCACTCCCGATTACACGCAATATAAAAAGGCGCCCACTTTGCGGTAGGTTGTGATTGTTCGGATCACACTTAGCAAAAGGAGCGCCGTCATGAAGCAAGAAAAGTATATTGGCATGGACGTTCACCAGGCAACGATCTCGGTTGCCGTCATGGACAGCTCGGGCAAGCTGATCATGGAATGCATCCTGGAGACGAAAGCAGTCACGATTCTAGAGTTCCTCGATGGGCTACGCGGAAGTCTATCGGTGACCTTTGAAGAAGGAACTTCCGCCGCCTGGTTGCATGACCTGCTGAAACCTCGCGTCACCCGTCTTGTGGTCTGCGATCCGCGAAAGAACGCGCTGCTGAAAGACGGCAGCAAGAGTGACCGGATTGATGCGCGGAAGCTGGCGGAGTTGTTGCGCGGCAACCAGCTCCATCCGGTGTACCACGGCGAGCACGGGGTGCGAACGTTAAAGGAACTGGGTCGCAGCTATCTAACGCTCACCCAAGATGTCAGCCGAGTCATGACCCGGATCAAAGCTCTCTATCGAAGCTGGGCCATTCCGTGTAGCGGTACAACCGTGTATGCCCCGCGATATCGGGCAGAGTGGTTGGCCAAGATCCCGCAGCCCGGGGTTCGCCTGCGGGCAGAACGTTTCTATCAGCAACTGGATCTGCTGCAACCGGTACGACAAGAAGCGCGGCGGGATCTACTGAGCGAGAGCCGGAAGCATTCTGCTGTGAAGTTACTGCGCCAGATTCCTGCCATCGGCCCGATCCGAGCGGCCATGCTAGTGGCGTTGCTGCAGACACCTCATCGTTTCCGCACCAAGCGCCAACTATGGGCTTACAGTGGTTTTGCGGTTGAGACGCACGACAGCGGCGAGTACCGCTATGTGAGAGGGAAGGTACAACGAAATCGGGAGCGCATCACCGTGCGCGGTCTGAATGGCAACCATAATCATGATCTGAAGAATCTGTTCAAGGGCGCTGCTCTATCTGCGAGTACTCACCCTGGGCCGTTGTACGATTTCTATGGGGCGCTGCTTGAAAAAGGGATGCGGCCGACGATGGCGCGTCTCACCCTAGCCAGAAAGATTGCCGCGATCACCTTAACGATTTGGAAGAAAGGAGTCAGTTTCGACGCCAAACAATTGCATCGGCAAGCCGCTTGAGCGTCTCTGGTAAGAGGCCTTTCCATCTCCGGTGATTCTCTCTGGTGGTGGTCGGTCGGGTTCTCGAGACGCTCGGTTCGAGGTGAGTATCAGTCAATGAGATCGGCCCTGTGTGCCTCGGCACCGAGTCACCCATTACACGTTATGCCTCCTCGGATAACCAGAAATAGCGATAGGCCACGAGCCTCCGATAGAACCATGGTTGACACTCCAAGACCAGTTTCGCTTGCCCTGTCTCAAGACTCGATTGGCGTCGTCATCACCGAAAGATGAAACCCCCAGGAAGGGCAGACAAGCCAGAGCAAAACCCTTCGAGCGCAATCGATGGGCACTTACGGACAGTGGGCTGGATCTCGAGACTAAAATCTTCTCGACCTCCGGTCGAGGGAGAAGTTTTTCCTTGACATCCCTTTTTATAGAACTCATCGACCTGAGTCGGCCACCTCTCAAATGAGTGAAATGGTCTGTAGCACCCGTCACTTCCGAGTCGCGGCGCAATTACTGCGGGTTGGCTGCAGCGACGAAGTTGCTCCACTGGCCGTTTGCAACCGTATCTCCGTAGTCGTACCACACAAGGACCGAGGGCGCCATGCTGGCACCCGCAGCCTCCGTCAGCATGGTCTGCAAGAGGCTGACCGTAGGGTAGACGCAGATTGACTTCGAGGCGCAGGCACCAGAAGCGAAGTCTTCCCAGCTGAATGCCTGGAGATTCATGAACGTGGACTTGCTGTAGCCGCCGGCAATCGTATCGAGCCAACTGGAGGCCAAGGCCTCGGTACGGGCGGCTTCACCCGTGCCGATGGGGTAATAGTCGGCGCCCATCACGTCGAGGGCGGCCGCGATGGGATCGAGAAAGCCTGCAAGTTGGCGCTCGTCGGCGGTGTTGACGCTATCCCAAGTTTCGGCCCCATAGATCCTGTGGTTTGGGTCGGCCGCGTGGATAGCGCTATAGAAGGTTGCAATATCCTTTTCGATCGTGGACTCGGAGATGATTTTTCCTTCGTAATTTTGAATCTCACCCTGCGAGGCCATGTTCACATACTCATCGTCAATGTAGTAGCCGCTGGTGGCTGAGAACGTCGCGAGCCACTTCACCAGGGCGGTGGTAAAAGCCGCGTTCGTACAGCCGCTACAGAAGACCTGGACAATCTAGAAGAGTCCGTCGCGGCAAGCAACAACCCACAATACCGTTTGCAATAGCGGGACCTCGATTCCGTACGCTCGATAGATACAAAAGCGTCAACGCGCGCTATGGGGATTTACAACAATTGGGTGGTCAGGATGCCGTATAGTTGCTTGCGCGGCTCATTGCGCCCATTCCACTTGCAGCGGCATTAACCGCCACAACTCTCAGGTCAGGTTGAAAGCCGACCTGCAGGTGTGCCGCATGGGAGAAAACTCGTGAAACAGATTAGTTACGCTCCCGCGCTTTTTCTCTTGTGTTGCGGGCTGGCGCTTCCGGCCTGGGCCGCCACCAATTCCCATATCAGTTTCAGTTCCAATCTCCTCACCGACGACGGGAAGCCCATGAGCGGATTCCAACTGGTCACCTTTTACATTCATGACAATGCAGACCGCAGCGGCGACGCTCTCTGGATCGAAACTCTTCCCGTCCAAGTCCGCGAAGACGGGGAATATTCTGTTGAGCTGGGAGCCGCTTGAATCCACATTTCCAGCCTCGAATCTCGCTCGTGCTTCGGCGCGCACACTGGTTCTCTGTCTCCCTCTCCTCAGAATGCTGTATGGTGGTGCGCTCCAGACTCTCTAACGTGCCGCCCCACGATCATTCTCTCTGCCACCTGCAACTGAAACGGAAGCGCACCAACAGCCAGCGTCATCTCGCAAACGACAACGACCGGCTCATCGGGATACAAATCCCATAGTCCCCCGGGGCGGCTTCCTTCAAGTCGCTGTATCTGAAGCGCCCCTTCAAAGCGCATCGGAACGATAGATCTTCCCTCGTGGGGCGCTTCAGATACAGCACTAAGACTTCTGGGGCGTTGTTGAAGACAAATTTGCCCGTCCGAGGACCGTCAGTTGAGACGCTAACAAACTGCTACTCACATATCGCGTTCATGCTGTCAGGTCACTTCCATGACCTAATATACTAATTCCGCGAACAACTAAGTGCTGGACAGAGCTAGAACGTTATTCCAATTTTGACAGGCTGAGTGCTCCTAATCCGAGCACCGGGAGCGCACGAGACTAGCGGAGCCAACACCTTGCGACCGAGCGTGCCGGGAGCAGTCCCTTCGGCGCCTGACATTTCCAGTGCGCGCCTCGCGTGGGTTCTTCGATGACTCGCATCGCTTTTCCGGTCATCGATTCACCGCCTGATGCGCTATTCTGAAGGGGAACGCTGTAATCATGATTATAGAAACGGATGCGTCGGATCGCGGCGGCGCAGAAACCCTCCACCAGTACGAACTCGATGGCGCTTACGACGAGATGTTCCGCGCCGTGGATCATCCGCGGAAACAATATCGCCAACTTTACAACCTGCTTTTGAGCCTGAGTCCGGGCGAGCTGCGACGCAGCAAACAGGAAGCTGACCAGTCGTTCCTCAACCAGGGCATCACGTTTACTGTGTATGGAAACGACAAAGGCACAGAGCGGATTTTTCCTCACGATCTGCTTCCCCGGATCATCACTGCGGCAGAATGGGAAAGGATCGAGCGCGGACTCATTCAGCGGATCACGGCGCTGAATCTCTTCCTCAAAGATGTCTATAGTGAGGAAAAGATCATCGAAGACGGCGTCGTGCCCGGTAAGATTGTTTATACCTGCAAACATTACCGCCGGGAAATGCGCGGTATCAAAGTGCCTCGCGACGTTTACCTCACAGTGGTGGGCTCGGATTTGATACGAATTCCGGAGGGGAACTTTGTGGTTTTGGAGGACAATCTCCGCGTCCCCAGCGGGGTTTCTTACATGCTCACGAGCCGCAGGGTAATGAAGCAAATATTCCCCGGGCTATTTCAAAAATGCCGGGTGAGGCCGATTGAGCAGTACAGCCAGGCGCTTCTATCGACGTTGCGATTTCTAGCCCCGGAGGGCCGTTCCGAGCCCACCGTCGTTTTGCTGACTCCGGGCGCCTATAACTCCGCTTACTTCGAACATGCTTATCTGGCTCGGCGGATGGGCATTGAACTGGTAGAAGGACGAGATTTATTGGTCCACGATAATGTCGTTTATATGCGAACCACCTTCGGCCTGCGACGCGTCGACGTGATCTATCGGCGAATCGACGACGATTATCTCGATCCTCTGGTTTTTGAAAGCGGTTCGGCGCTCGGTGCCGTGGGTCTCTTCAATGCCTATCGGGCCGGAAATATAGCCTTCGCAAATGCGCTGGGGACGGGAGTCGCCGACGACAAGGCTATCTATGCCTATGTGCCCAAAATCATTCGTTACTATCTGGACCAGGACCCGATTCTGGAAAACGTCGAGACCCTGTTGATGTCCGATCCAGCGCAACGGGACCACGTCTGCCAGCGCCTGGAGGAATACGTGGTAAAAGCTGTGGGCGAGTCTGGCGGTTACGGAATGTTGATTGGCCCGCACAGCACGGAACGTGAGCGCTCGGAATTTCGGGAGAAAATTAACGCGCAGCCACGAAACTATATTGCGCAACCGACCATCAATCTTTCGACCGCGCCGTGCTTGGTGGACGGAACCATCGAGCCCCGTCACGTCGATCTCCGACCCTATGTGCTCTACGGCGAAAAGATTACCATTGTTCCCGGTGGCCTCACGCGAGTGGCGCTGCGAAAGGGATCACTGGTGGTCAATTCGTCTCAAGGCGGCGGCTCGAAAGACACGTGGGTCTTGCAGAATTGAGATTCTGAAGAAGTGGGATACCAGATACCATGCTTTCTCGCGTAGCCGACAGTCTCTACTGGATGAGCCGTTATTTCGAGCGGGCGGACAATGCCTCGCGTGTGCTGAAGGCGACTTACGGCCTGATTCTGAATCCCGCAAAGTTCTCCACCGAAGAGCGTTGGTTTCGCGCGGTCTCCTCGCTAGCCCCCGGCGCGGCTGCCAGCAACGTCGCCCCGCAGCGCGCTCTGTATTTGTTGGTAGCTGATCCGGAAGGAGATTTCTCGATTGTGAAATGCATCAGCGGGGCCCGCGAAAATGCCCGGCAAGTTCGCGAGGAAATCAGCTCGGAGATGTGGGAACACCTGAATACTCTTTTCAACGACGTGACTGGCTTTGAGCTGCAGCCGGGCGATGATGCAGGGGCGATGCGAGTGGTGACTCTGGTTCGCGAAGGCTCGTATAGGTTTAATGGAATTACCGCTGCCACCCTGAATCACGACGAGGCCTGGCATTTTATCCAGCTCGGCAAATATATAGAAAGGGCCTGCAATCTCTGCGTCCTGCTGGAAGCTTATTTTGTCGTCGACAAGCATGCGGATGATTTAGATTGGGTGGGCCTCTTAAGCAGCTGCGCTGCGTTTGAAGCTTATTGCAAGGCATGCACCGCCGAACTTAGGCCGGATCGGATAGCGAATTTCCTCCTGTTGAAGCCTGGGTTCCCTTATTCGGTCCGTTATTCGCTGGACCGAATGCACGAGGCTTTGACGTCAATCAGCAATCTTTCCTTGAGCCGCAGGACCGAACAGGTCGAAAGATTAATCGGGCGTTTGCGATCGATGGTCGCCTACGCACAGCTTGGCGAAATCATTGCCGGATTGCACCAATATCTTGCGGCGATAACCGAACAATGCCGCGAGCTGCATGCGGCTGTGCAAGAACTCTATATCGAATACCCGATTGAGGTTGCTTTCCCAAGCTAATGCTCTATGCCATTCGCCATTTCACGCGCTATCGCTACAGCCATTCCGTGTGGCAGAGCATGATGGAAGTTCGCATGCACCCCAGAAGCGAAGCTAACCAGCGCTGTTTTGTTTTTCAGCTGTCGGTCAATCCGCGAGCCCGCATTTTTGGTTATACCGATTCCTATGGCAACCTGGTGCACCACTTCGACTTGCCTTCCCGGCATGGCCAGCTCACGATCATCGCGGACGCTCTGGTAAATATTGACGCTCAGCCCGCCCTTCCCGAAACCGTGGGATACGAAGGGTGGACTGATCTGGAACAGATCGTCGAGAAGAAAGATTACTGGGACATGCTGATGCCGAGTCATTATGCGCGCCCATCGCCGGAGCTCGAAGAGTTGGCAAAAGAGATCGGCGCGACGGAAAGGGACGGACGGAGTCCTCTGGCATTTCTGCAAGATGTTGTCGCCGGTGTGCATCGCAGTTTTAGCTACCTGAAGCAAAGCCGTACGGCGAGTTTGCCGATTGAGCATGCCCTTCGCTCGAGACAGGCTGTATGTCAGGATTTCGTTCATGTCATGATCACACTGGTTCGAAATTCCAACATTCCCTGTCGCTACGTCAGTGGATACATTTACCAGGGCGGCGAAAATGTGCCCTCGGCGGAGGGCGCTTCGCATGCATGGGTGGAAGCTCTTCTCCCCGGTGTGGGCTGGATAGGTTTCGATCCGACGACGAACCTGCTCGTAGGGGAGAGGCACATTCGCGCCGCGATCGGCCGCGATTCTGCCGACGTTCCGCCCACAATGGGTGCTATGAAGGGAAAGGCGGACACGCAGCTTCAAGTTCGAGTTCGGGTTACGCCGTCCCAAGCCTTGCTTCCTCCCGATGAGGAATTTGCGGCGGACCAAGAGTGGTCCCAATTTCTTGACGAGACCCAGCAATTGCAGTTGGTCGCTGCGCAGCAGCAACAGCAGTAGCAAAATAAGAAACAACCAGAAACTCCAGGCATGGCCGCATGAGGGTGGATGAGCATACAAGTTGCTCTCAGTCATTGGACACGGTACCGTTACGACAGAGCAGTCTCAGTCGGTCCCCAGGTCATACGCCTGCGTCCGGCGCCGCATTGTCGAACGCCGATCCTCAGCTACTCGCTTCACGTTACTCCCGCCGGGCACCTTCTAAACTGGCAGCTCGATGCCCACAACAATTATCTGGCACGAGCTCTTTTCCCAAACAAGACCAACGAGTTTGTGGTTGAGGTGGACCTCGTAGCGGAGCTGTCTCCCTTCAATCCGTTCGATTTCTTTCTCGAACCAGGAGTCGCAGACTACCCGTTCGAGTATGCTCCGGAGCTGGCCAAGGATCTCGAACCCTATTGTTCGGTCGAGCCGGCCGGCCTTCTACTCCAGGCTTTTCTTGAGAAGCTCCCCCGCGAGACGCAAGGAACGATCAGTTTCTTGGTTGACTTGAATCGCAGAATGCGAAACGAAATTGAATATGTGACCCGGCTGGATCCGGGCGTCCAGACATGCGAGCGCACCCTTGAAACGGGCACGGGATCCTGTCGTGATTCGGCGTGGCTGCTCGTGCAGGTTCTCCGACATTTGGGAATCGCTGCCCGCTTCGTCTCCGGGTATTTGATTCAGTTGGCCGCGGAAGAGGGAGCATCGGACGAGGCGGAGTCGGGAGCCCCGAGCGGTTCGCAAAATGATTCTGCTGATTTCCATGCCTGGGCGGAAGTATTTTTGCCAGGTGCGGGCTGGATTGGGATGGATCCGACCTCGGGTCTGTTCGCGGGTGAGGGTCACATCCCGCTCGTCTGCACCCCGAGCGCTTCCAAGGCCGCTCCCATTGAGGGAACGGTCGAGCTGGCCAACGTGGAATTCGACTACTCCATGTCCATTCGCCGCTTGAATGACGCGCCGCGACCGACCAAGCCCTTCACGGAAGAGGATTGGCTGCAGGTCGAAAAGGTAGCGCACCGCGTCGACGCAGACCTGGTGGCGCAGGATGTGCGCCTGACCATGGGCGGCGAGCCTACGTTCGTAGGCATCGACGAGCCCGAGAGCCCGCAGTGGAACATCGATGCTCTGGGACCAATGAAGAGAACCCGCGGCTTGGCTCTCATCCGAAGCCTCCGCGAGAAAGTCGCGCCCGGCGGACTGCTTCACTTTGGACAAGGAAAATGGTATCCCGGCGAGCCGTTGCCGCGTTGGGCGCTGAGTTGCTGTTGGCGGGCCGACGGCGTCCCGATTTGGGAAAATATTGATCTCATCGCTCGCGAAGTTCAAAATGAAGATCAGAATAAAGATCAGAATAAGGATCAGGCCTACACAGTCGGCGCGGCCGATGCTTTCAAGTTCATAGAAGCGCTCACGCGCCGCCTTCAGGTAAGCTTCGAGAACGTGTTGCCGGCTTACAACAACACAGCTGAGACTACGAACCCGGTCGGATACATTTTGCCCATTCGTCGCCGGCAATCGGCCGGCCGGTTGTTCTGGTCGAGCCAGTTGTGGTTCCCGCGCCCCGAATGGCTGTTATTGTCGCCAGGCGATTCCCCCATCGGCTACCGCATTGCGACCGAGTCGATTCCCTGGGTGGCGCCGGATGAACTCGAATACGAGCACGAGGCTGCGCCGGCCGCCGAGCAGTTTAACGCTCGAATCAAACTTCCATCACGCCCGAGCCGACGGATGGATCTCTTTCAGAAAAGTCCCGTGGCCGATCCGCTACCGGCTCTTTCGAGCATGGCTGAAACTGCGCCCGAGCTGATCCGGCCAGCCCTCTGCGTGCAGGCTCGCGAAGGCCGCCTGCACGTGTTCTTGCCGTATGCGTCAAATCTGGCGGATTACCTGGACTTGGTGGCAGCGGTCGAGGACACGTGCGAGTATCTGCGGAAGCCGGTTTGGTTGGAGGGCTATGCTCCACCTTCCGATCCGCGGTTGCGATCTTTCAGCCTCACACCCGATCCCGGAGTTCTGGAAGTGAACCTGCCTCCCGCGAGCGATTGGGACGAACTCGAACAGGTCAACACAGTACTGTTCGAGGAAGCACGCCGTAATCGGCTGACCGCCGAAAAATTCGCCTACGACGGCAGCCATCTGGCTACCGGCGGCGGCAGCCACATCGTGATCGGCGGGGCGATGGTGCTGGATAGCCCTTTTTTACGCCGTCCAGATCTGTTGCGCAGCATGCTGACGTTCTGGCAGAACCATCCATCGCTCTCGTATCTGTTTTCCGGCATGTACGTCGGCCCGACGAGCCAGTCTCCACGCGTAGACGAGGCGCGGATGGATGCGTTGTACGAACTGGAAGTCGCTTTTAGCAATCTGCCGGCGGACGACTGCCCGCCCCCTATGGTGGATGGACTGTTCCGTAACCTGCTCGTCGATGTCACGGGAAACGCGCATCGCGCCGAGTTCTGTATCGACAAGCTCTATCCACCCGAAGGTCGCGGGTTGCGCCTCGGGTTGCTCGAATTACGTGCCTTCGAAATGGCTCCGCATGTGAGAATGGGTCTTATCGAGATGCTCCTCGTCCGCGCGCTGGTAAGCATGTTTTGGAAACGTCCATTCGAGGGAAGGCTGGTCCGTTGGGGCACCGCGCTTCATGATCGTTTTATGCTCCCGCACTTTGTCAGGCGCGACTTTTCCGATGTGCTCACCTGCTTGCGCGGGTCTGGCTACAATTTCGAAGAGACGTGGTTTGCCTCGCACCTGGAGTTTCGCTTTCCGAAGATCGGATCGATCACTGCTGAGGGATTCGAACTCGAACTGCGGCACGCCCTCGAGCCCTGGAATGTGCTCGCGGAAGAGACTACCTCCGGCCGAACCGTTCGCGCCGTGGACTCATCGTTCGAGCGGATTCAGGCAAAAGTATCAGGGTTCGCCGCGGAATCTCGCTATGCAGTTACATGCAACGGTCGCAGAGTTCCACTCTGTTCCACGGGCGAGCATTCTCCTGGTGAACCAACTTCTGGTCAACCAGCTTCTGGTCAACCAAGAGAGGCGCTTAGTGGCGTACGGTTTCGCGCCCGCCAACTCTTGGCGGTGTTGCATCCGACCGTTCCTGTGCATGCGCCCTTAACCTTCGACATCATTGACCGCTGGAAAGAGCGTTCCATAGGCCGATGCACCTACTATGTGGGATCGCCCGACGGCAGCGCTTATACCGCGCGCCCTTTAAACGCAACGGAGGCTGCGAAACGCCGCCGGCAGCGCTTCCAAGTGTCCGATCCGCCCTCCGAGACTATCGCGGTGCCGGAGGAAGAGACCAACCTGATCTTCCCCATGACTCTTGACCTGCGCTTTCCTCAGCCCGGAAAGCAGACCCGCATCGAGAAGCCGGGGCTCGTCCCATGACGGTGGATTTATATCAGCCTCCGCTTCGCTACGGAGCTGCTTACGACGAGTTGTCGGCAGATGGCGTTGCCCCTCGCCCGCACTGGACCCACCTGATGGAGTCACTTCGGGCGATCGGCCACGAGGAACTAGGACGCCGCTGGGCCCGTGCCGAGCGCCGCATTCGCGAGAACGGGATCACGTACAACGTTTACGGCGATCCACTCGGGGCGAGTCGGGATTGGAAGATCGATATCGTTCCGCTGTTGATTCCGGCGGAGGAGTGGCGCCACATCGAAGCCGGCATTATTCA
Source organism: uncultured Acidobacteriota bacterium (assembly GCA_963758005.1). Lineage (GTDB taxonomy): Bacteria > Acidobacteriota > Terriglobia > Terriglobales > Acidobacteriaceae > Sulfotelmatobacter. Next base: position 2,355,490 of record CAVWTR010000006.1, on the reverse strand, counting down.
GCGCGCACAGTTGCTCAGTCGGCTGCTCGAGGATCTTTACGGAGAGCAGGAACTGCTCGCGCAGAACCATTTTCCTGCCGCACTTCTCTACGCCAACCCCGCATTTCTTCGGCCGCTCGTAGGCGTGCGCGTTCCCGCGCACAGCTATCTGCATATGCTGGCCGTCGATCTCGCCCGTTCGCTCGACGGCCAATGGTGGGTGCTGGCCGATCGCACGCAAGCGCCTTCGGGCAGCGGATATGCGCTGGAGAATCGCATCATCGTCTCCGATGTTTTCCCCGATCTGTTTCGCACTTCGAATGTGTTGCGCCTCGCCCCGTTTTTCCGCGCGCAACGTGAAGCGCTCACCAACCTCGCCCAGCGCGACAATCCGCGCATCGTATTACTGACGCCCGGACCGCTCAACGAGACATACTTCGAACACTCCTATATCGCGCGCTATCTGGGGTTCACTCTAGTTCAGGGCAAGGATCTGACGGTGCGCAACCGCCGCGTACATCTCAAGACCGTCGAGGGACTGGAGCGGGTCGACGTGATTTTGCGCCGTGTGGACGATAGCTTTTGCGATCCTCTCGAACTGCGGGCCGATTCGCTTCTGGGCGTGCCCGGCCTCGTCGACGCTATTGTCGCAGGAAATGTGAAGATGGCAAACGCACTGGGGAGCGGTCTGATTGAGACATCTGCGATCATGCCCTTTCTTCCCGGCCTGTCGACCAAGCTGCTTGGCGAGAAGCTTAAGCTTCCGTCCGTCGCTACCTGGTGGTGCGGGCAGCCGTACGCGCTCGATTGGGTGCTCGACCATCTCGATTCGGTGGTGGTGAAGCCGGCTTTTCCCTCCATCGGTATGGAGCCGGTCTTTGGGGCCGACCTCCCGTACGCCGAAAAGGGCAAGTTTGCCGAGCGCTTGCGGGCCCGTCCGCACGAGTATGTTGCGCAGGAGCAGGTTGCATTGTCCACTGCGCCAGTGTGGGATAACGGATGTCTCAACTCGCGCAGCGTGGTGCTGCGCACTTACGTGCTCAATACTGGCAGCGGCTGGATTGCGATTCCCGGAGGTCTGGTCCGGGTCGCCGAAGCGGAAGGATCGGTCGTCTCGATGCAGCGCGGCGGCCACAGTAAGGACGCATGGGTGCTATGGGATAGACCCGTCGATACATTCAGTATGCTGCGTCCGCGGCATGAGCCGGTGGAGCTGTGCCGGGTATCGCGGGTTGTGCCGAGCAGTGTTGCCGACAATGCGTTCTGGTTGGGCCGATATGTCGAGCGAGCGGAAAATGTCGCCCGGATCTTACGGGCCATGATCCCTCGCATACGGCGCTCTGAGGAGGCCGAACTAGGCTGCTTGATCCGTCTGCACAGCTGCCTGGAATCGAGGCACAGCAAGTTGCCAAAAGCGAAACGCCGCCGGCCGACCTCGCTTGAACTTGAACAAGAGATGACTTCACTGTTGGCCGATGCCAAGCGGCCTGACAGTCTGGCGTGCACTCTGGCCGAGGCCTACCGGACGGGCGGTGCTATTCGCGAGCGCTTGTCGGCCGATATGATGTTCCTTATCGGCCAACTGCGAGACTCGATTCGGATCGGGGATGGCATACCATTTCTCGAGTATCCGGCGATGTTGACCGACTCCTTGGAACTACTCTCTGCATTTTCTGGAATGGAGCGGGAAAACATCAACCGCGGTTTGGGCTGGCTGTTCATGACCATCGGTCGGCGGCTGGAGCGAGCGATCTATCTGACCCGGCAACTTCGCGAGATCACTACGCGTCTGACCGAAAAGGATTGGTTGCTGTTGGACTGCTTGCTCGAGGTTGCGGATAGCTCCATGACTTATCGGACTCGCTATTACACAACCCTTCAGCCCTTAGCCGTGCTGGACGTGCTCATGGCGGATGAGACGAATCCCCGCTCTTTGGACTTTCAACTGAGCCATCTCGCCGATCTTTATCAAAAGCTTCCCCGGCACCTTCCGGCTGACTTAAAAGCGATGCGGGCTGCTCTGGCATTGTTACGCAGTTTCGATTTGCGAAAGCTAAAGTATCCGTTACCGGGCGCGGCGGCGAATGGTTCCGATGGTCTCGCTCGCCTTACAGGGTTCCTGCGGGAGCTGGAAGGGTTACTGCCTTCCTGGTCGAATAACTTGTCGAACAGGTACTTCAGTCATGCGCGGACGTTGCCCATCACCATCGGCCAATGATTTCGCTGAATGATTTTCGCTCCATGATCTTCACATTAGCGATCTTCGCTTTAACGACCTTAGCCCAATGATCTATAGAATCGTTCACCGGACCACGTACAAATATAAATACCCCGTGGCGGCCGGAACTCACGTGGCGTGCCTGAAGCCGCGCGCTTTGCCGCATCACCAGGTGGCGCACAGCGAGCTGCACATCCAGCCGCGCCCGGCAACGCGCACCGAGCGTGTGGATTTCTTTGGAAACCTTCTCTGCTTTTTCACTATTCAGGAGCCGCACAGGGAGTTGGTGGTAGAGGCGCGGAGCGAGGTGATCATGGGAGCAAATGCGAAGCCTTTGCCCCAATTGCCGCTACCGTGGGAAGAGGTAGCCCGATCGCTTCCTGACGGTCAGAGCCCAGCTGGTCTTGAAGCCTACCAGTTCGGATTTGAGTCGCCACGCATCCGGGTACGGCCGGAGTTTGCCTCCTATGCCCTCCAGTCGTTTACGCCTAGGCGGCCAACGCCGGAGGCACTTCTGGATCTGACCGCGCGCATCCATAAGGACTTTCGCTTCGATTCGAAAGTGACCAACGTCCGCACCCCAACCGAAGAGGTCTTCCGGAAACGGCGGGGCGTGTGCCAGGACTTCGCACACTTGCAAATCGCCTGCCTCCGTTCCCTGAATCTCCCGGCACGTTATGTCAGTGGATACCTTAGAACCTATCCACCTCCCGGACGGCCGAGGCTGGTGGGCGCCGACGCATCCCACGCCTGGGTGTCGGCTTATTGTCCGGGAATCGGCTGGATTGATCTCGACCCCACCAACAATATTGTCCCCTCGGACGGCCACGTGACGCTCGCCTGGGGCCGTGATTACGGTGACGTCAGTCCACTGCGCGGCTTAATCCTGGGCGGTGGAGCTCATACGCTCACCGTCGCCGTCGACATGGAGCCAGTCGATTCCTAGTTGCCGCAGAGCCAAGCCCTTGGCAACGGTACACCTGCGGTCTCAACGAGGGTAGTTGCCTCCTGTTCACGTCAGTTAACCATCCGTAACCCGGCCCAGCCCCGGATAAACGCTATGTTAGGCTAGTGCGTCGAGGACTTATGTCGTTCAAACACTTCACTCTCCTCGCAACATTGTTTTCAGCGTTGCCTGCGTGGTGTGGCCACACATTGACGCAGCAGCAACAAAAGATTTTGGACGCCTGGTTATCACAGCGTCCTAGCTATCGTGCGGCCACGGATCCAGACTGCAACTGTTCGGACGACATCCAGCAAATGAGGACGGGATATGGTGGGAACTGGACGCCGTACCCTGATTACCATCCGTATGCTGTGACTGGGGACTTCAATGGCGATGGTGCGACAGATTTTGCTGTTGTCGTAATCGACCGTTCAAAATCTGCGAACGCTTTTACGCTGCTGATATTCAATGGGCCATTCGGCTCGAAACCAACAGCACCCGCCTATGTCGAGTCTCGGCTAGACCTGAGTGGACAAGGCATGTCTTTCGGTCCACCACGGCCGAAACCTTATCGGATTGTTGTCGGACCTTTTGAGAGCGACAATACGTGGATTTTGGTTCCGAAGGGACACTCCTATAAAGTGCAGGTAAATGAAGGCGATTGACCGGCATTTGGCGAAACATATCGCTCATTGATTGGGTTGTGATCTCGATGAGTTGATTTCGGCAGGATGCAGCTTCCAGCGAACGCTGCCCTAGTCCGTTGACGAGAGCAGCGTTGGCGGCCAGGGCCCGGTATTAGGAGAAGGCCGTGATGCGTCGTGCGCCGAACGATGAGAACGCGTACCTCGATAATCGGATTCGCAGACTAGCCTGTCTGTGCCACATTCTCCGCGATTTCATCCGTCCAGACTTTAAAGCCCTCCAGGGTATATGGGCCAAACGTGGTGGCGATGGCTACGTCGGTGGCATCGCGGCCGCGCGCGATCAGCACTCGTCCGATTCTGGGCACGTTGTTCCGCGGATCGAACGTGTGCCAGGCGCCGCCGAGATAAACTTCAATCCATGCGGCAAAATCCATCAGGCCGTAAGGCGGCAGCGTCCCCATGTCGCCAAGGTATCCCGTGCAGTACCGCGCCGGAATATTCATGCAGCGGCAGAGCGCGATCGCGAGATGCGCGAAGTCGCGGCAGACGCCCACACCCTCGTTGAACGCTTCCCAGGCGGTTCGCGTGGGACGCGCTTTCTGATAATCGAAGACGATATGGTTGTGGACGAAATCGCAGATCGCCTGGACGCGCGCCCATCCCGGCGTCGTCTGACCGAATCTCGACCACGCTGCGTCGGACAACAGATCGGTCTCGCAATACCGGCTCCCCAGCAGAAAAACCAGAGTATCTTCCGGCAATTCCTGTAAAGGGTGCTGTTGAGCGGAGGGCGTCAGCACGTCGGTTTCTCCCGAGTCTCGAACCACTCCGGTGCTGGTCAGACGAATTCTTCCGGCAGGCGCAACAATCCGCGTGCACCAGTTTCCAAAGCCGTCCCTGTACGCCGTGATTGGCGTTTGCGGATCTGTGATCAAGAGATCGGGAGTGACGAGATCCAAGGCGCGAGAATAATGGACGTTGACCATAAGGATCATCGGCGTCTCTTGGGGGCAGTAAAAAACTAATTCGTAGCCGACCTGAATCAACATGCGTGATTCCCTCAAACAAGATCTAAAAAGCGTTCAATTGTCGAAGACCGAATGATGTGCTGACTCAAGTTACGACCGAACGGCCTCGTCCAACATTCTCGTCCAACATGAAGATGCCGTGGCCACTCCGACGGTTGCCGCAATCAGCTACGCCGTTGCAACTTCCTGCCACGGCCGGTTCTTATCTTACAGAGATGATGCGCCTTGCAGAGGACGGTGTGATGTTCACAATTGCTCGGTTCGAAAACGCTCTCGCTATGTTCCAGCGCCGCATCGAGATCTTCCGAGCTGAACATGACCCAGATGATCTTGATAACGATGCTTGCCATTAAAGGATAGTTATCCTTTGATAATTTAATATTGAGGATTCGTGACCCGTGACGAGAAGCGGTGGAGTGAGGCTGCTTCAGCGTTGGCCACTGCCTGCCGAAGCAGTGACCGTTCTTCGTGGTTCGATTTTCTGCCATCTGATTTCTCACCCAACTCACAGAAGACTTACGACTTCCGGCTAGCCGACAATAATTCCCATAAGCCCGTTTCGGGACCTCTCTAGTGTCTGCATGTCTGAACCGCGGCGGCACTACCATGTAGTGTGTGAAAACACCCGAGCGGGTCGATTAGCGGTGATGATATCTTAGGACCCATCGATTAGGCGCAAAAGCCTCGTGGGGAACGCTTGTTTACGACATACTGCGAAAGTTGCCATACGAGAATCAAACGCGACGACCCGATGCGCCGTGTCGCCGGATCTTATGACCAATCCTTGATGTCCCGGCTAGATCGATACCGACTGCGAGCTCTGAACTCGGTTTTTGTATTTCCTATACATCAAGAGAAATAGACGGCCTATGGAAACGAGGCACGAGCGGCGAGCGGCGCGAAGACGAGCGCTCCCACTCTAACCGAACGAGGCCACCGCACGGTCCAGGTTGTCGAAGACTTCGAACAGGCTGAGCAGTCCGGTCATTTTCAGAGTCTGGACGGCGAACTTGGAAGGGTTCAGGAGTTTGACGGACCCGGCGTTTTGTTTGGCGGCCGTGAGGCAGCGGACCAGCAGGCCGATACCGCTGGAGTCGAGCATGGTGACTTCGCCCAGATCAAGCACAAATCTGGCGTCGCCATTGGCCAGCAGATCGTCGAAATTTTGCCGCAGGCTGTCCACCGCGTCGCCCAGATTCAGGCGGCCGCGGAGCTTGAGGACTTTCACGCCGGATTGACTGCGCAGCTCGATGTCCAACTGTTCTCCTTCTGCGGCTGATGCTAGTCCAATTCAATTTTCGCTGCGCGGGCACGACTGGCGCTGGTTGACACTCGACGGAGCGTCTGCTAGAGTGCCGTTCCAACTTAGAAGAAGCTCCGCGAATTTGCAAATCGCAAACGCTCCCCCGCGCGGCCACAACACAAGATTTAGGCCACTTCATGGCAATTCACAGTTCGGGTCTTGCGCTTAACATGGCGGCGTTGTCCGCCCGGTTGCTGGAGGAACGGGAAGCTGTCCCGCGCGCCCGAATCACCGCCCAAGTCATAGCGGGCGCTCTGCCCGGAAGCGCGGTGAACGTATATTCCGTCGCATCCCTGCCCGAGGGCGACGCCTGGACGGTGATGGTAACCGCTGGCGAAGCCGCCGCGCCCGAGGCCCTGATTCCGCTGCAGACCGGGACGCTGGGAATTTTGGCGCAAGACCCGAAGCCTTTGCTGTTTGAGGGCAGAAGCCTGAGCCGGGAAGATTATGCCCACGTCAGCGTCCGCCGGACGCTGCACTCACTGGCGTATCTTCCATTGACGCGGACGTTAGCCGAGGCCGTAAGTGAGAATGCGGCGCTGATCGGGGCCATCGAGATCCTCAGCTTCGAGAACACGCTGAGCCAGGCGCAAATGGACGACCTGGGCGCGGTGGGAGAGGTGTTCAGCGCCGCGCTCTATGGGGCTCAGATGTATGAGAACGAGCACCACAATACGCTCGAGTCAATCTCTCGGCTTACTCAACTTTACGATATCGAGAAAGTTTTCAGCTCGACGCTGGAGATGGATCAGCTGTTCCCAATCATCGGCTCCAAAGTGCGCGAGATGCTGGAGTGCGAGGCGGTCAATCTATGGCTGCTGGAGGCGGATGAAAGCTTGCGCCTAATGCACCAGGCCGGCGACGATTTCACGGTCCGCGTGGGAGCGTTGCAAAGGCCGGGGGAAGGCGTCGCCGGCGATGTCTCGGACAACGGCGAAGCGGTGCTGATCGAGCGCTCGGATGACGAGCGGTTGCTGCGGCGGAATCTTGTCTCGCCTGACCTTGTCTCGCCGAACGCGGGCATCGACGAAGCTGCGGCGAGTTCGGGCGGCGTGACGTCGTTGATCGTCGCCCCCATCATGGACCAGGAATCGCTGGTAGGGGTGATCGAAGCGATCAATAAACTAGATGGCAGCGCTTTCGACGACGACGAATTATTCACCCTCAGCCGGCTGACGGAGTCGGCGGCCATCGCGCTGCATAATGCCAGCTTGCTCGCGGCCGAACGCAAGGTCGAAATTCTGGAGACTCTGGTCACCGTCAGTCACGAGATCACCTCGACGTTGAATCTGGAGCGCATGCTGCAAACCATCGTCAATGCACCCCAGGCGGTCATCCCCTACGAACGCGCGGCCGTCGCGCTCGAACATCACGGCAAATACAAACTGAGCGCGGTTACCGGGGTCACGCAACTCGATTCCAATGCCCCGGAAATTGCGCCGCTCAACAACATTCTGCGCTGGGCTCTGCTGGCCGAGGAAGTCATCCACGTAAAGCAACACGGCGACGAAATTTCCGATCTCCGGCCGGAAACCCAGGCCAAGTTCCGCGCCTATTTTGAAGAAACCGGGATGCGCGGCTTCTACGCCACGCCGCTCAGCGACGACACCGGCAGGGTCGGGATCCTGGGACTCGAAAGCAGTGACCCGGATTTTCTTTCGACCGCTCATCTGGAGATCCTGCAGGTGTTGGCGGGCCAGGCCACCGTCGCCCTGCGCAACGCGCAGATGTACAAGGAAGTGCCGTTCATTTCCGTGCTGGAGCCGGTGCTCGAGCGCAAGCGCAAGTTCATGGCGCTCGAAAAGCGCCGCCGCACCCTGATTATGATTCTGGCAGCTGCGGCGGTCATCTTTCTGGCGGCGTTTCCTCTGCCTCTGCGCGTGGACGGCGACGCCGTCATCGCTCCCGCGCATTCGAGCAAAGTGCAGCCCGAGGTCGAAGGGGTCGTGTCCCGCGTGCTGGTGCATGAAGGAGAAAAAGTCAGGCAGGGACAAGTCATTGCCGAACTGCAGGACTGGGAATACCGTTCGGCCCTAGGCGAGGCGCAAGCGAAATACGAGACGGCGCTGTTGCACATGAATCGTGCTCTCGCCGGCAATGACGGGAGCGAGGCGGGGATTCAGCGCGTGCAGGCCGATTACTGGAAGTCGGAAGTGGACCGCGCGAGCGCGCGGCTCGACCAGACAAAGCTGCGTTCGCCGATCGACGGCACCATCGCGACTCCGCACGTCGAGGACATGATCGGACGCCGCCTGCAATATGGCGACAGCTTTGCCGAGGTGGTGGACACTGCGCGCGTGCTGGCGGACGTGGCCATCGACTACACAGATACCAGCCTGCTGCGCGTGGGCGCGGCCGGCGCGGTTAAGTTGAACAGCTATCCCACGCGAACGTTTCGCGGCGTGGTCGAGGTGGTCAGCCCGGTCGGCGTGGTGCAGGGCGAGTCGAGAGTTTTCTTCGCGCGGGTTGCGATCCCCAATGCGGATGGTGCGATCCGCGCCGGGATGGAAGGTCGCGGCAAGGTCAGCGCAGGATGGTTTCCCGCGGGCTACGTGATTTTTCGACACGCCGGAATCTGGATTTATTCGCACGTCTGGGACTGGTTCGGTCTGTAAATGTCGGGGGAGAAAATGGTTCGTAGAAATTTTGCCTCGGTGCTGGTGCTGGCGCTCACTTTGCTGGGCGCGGGTTGCAACCAGAGTGCACCCGGCGTTGCCAGTGCGGCCCCGGCAGATCCGGTCGCGGCGCAAGTTCCCCCGCCTGCTTCCAAGGCGGAGCCGATTGTGGTTTCGGGTCCACTGGTGGTCGAGCACGAAGTGGATGTCGACGCGCAGCACGACGGCATCGTCGCCAGCATCGAAGTCGAACCGGGACAAAGAGTCCGCGCCGGAGCATTGCTCGCGCAGTTGGACGATCGCCAGATTACGGCCAACCTGGAAGCCGCCCGCGCCCGCACCCGCAGTATTGAGGCAGACCTGAAGAATTGGGAGGCCGAAGCCAAAGTCATGCAGTCCGACTACGATCGCGCCCAGAAAATGTGGGACGCGGAGATCATTACTAAAGAGCAACTCGAACACGCCAAGTTCAAAGCGGAATCGGAAACCTGGGACATTCTGCGGGTGAAGGAATTGCTCAACGATGCCCGCCAGACCGAGCGCTCCCTCGAACTGGATCGGGAGAAGACCCGAATCTCGGCGCCCTTTGACAGCCTGGTCGCGCGCCGCTATGTGCGCGCGGGGCAGCAGGTGGCGAAGGGTGATCGCCTTTTCTGGGTGACTGCTGAAGCGCCGCTGCGCCTTCGTTTCACTCTGCCTGAGAAGTACCTCGGCCGCCTGCACAAGGGTCAGGAGGTGCCGCTGTCTTCTCCCGATGTTCCCGAGGAGAAGCATATTGCCAAAGTGATTGAGGTGAGCCCGGTTGTCGACCCGGCAAGCGGCACGGTTGAGATCCTGGTGGAAGTGATGGGTACGTCCGGCCAGCTTCGCCCCGGAATGGCGGCCAGCGTCCGCCTCGACAACCTGCAATGAGTCTTCTTTTGATGAATATCTCGCGATGAGCGTCATGCCATGAACATCATGCAATGAGTGTCATGCAATGGGCGCCCCTAGGATGAACGTCATAGCATGAACATTACCGAAGCCCTCAACGCGGCGCTGCCCGAAATGCCCGCGCGCATGGTCGCGGAGCGTTATCCCCGGATCGCCAGCGACATGGTTTTCCGCGAGCATGTCGAGGACGGCAAGGCCGTGTTCCGCGTCTACGTTCCGAGCGCGGAGGCCATGTACAAGTTCCCCCCACAAAATTGGGCGCTCATTCAACTCTTCGACGGCAAACGCAATTACGAAGAAATCGCCAAGCTCTATTCGCAGCAGACGCGCTCGGAGTACAGCGCGGAGCAGGTCCGCGACTTTGCCGCCGAACTGGAGGCGATGGATTTCTGGTACAAGACGCCACAGGAAAAAAATATCGTCCTGATGCAGAAGAGCGTCGAAGAACGGCGCAAGCTCCTCAAAAAGAAAAGCCGGTACGGCGATCTGTCGCTCATTCTTTTTCCCGCCGTCAATCCTGACAAGTTTCTCGACTGGGTCTACAAGTACACCAGCTATTTCTATACGCCATGGTTCACGCTACTGACCCTGGTGGCCTTTGGGATCTCGGCCGGAATCACCATCACACACTGGTCAGAGATCGGCCGCGATACCCTCGAGTTCTACAACTTCTCCGACAAATCGTGGGGAGCAGTGATCCAGTTCTACCTGCTGGCGGTGGGCGTGCTGGGATTTCACGAACTCGGCCACGGTCATGCCTGCAAACATTACGGCGGGCGCGTCCCGGCGATGGGCTTCGCGCTCATCTTTCTTGCGCCCGCTTTCTATACCGACACCACTGAGGGTGACGTCAAGGGAACGCGCTACGAGCGGCTGATTATTGCACTGGCGGGCGTGTGGGCGGAGCTAATGATCTATGCCGTGGCCACCCCGCTGTGGTGGGGCACTCCCCCCGACACAGCTCTGCACAATGCTGCCTACGTCCTGATGCTGATCACGGGAATCTCCGCGGCTCTGATCAACTGGAATCCGCTGATCAAGCTCGACGGTTACCACATGGTCTGCGAAATCCTCGGGATCGTGGATTTGAAGGAGGCGTCCACTGCATTCGTATCCGCCTGGGTGAAGCACCACATCTGGGGCCTGCCCGTGGACGTGCCGTACGTTCCCCGGAAACGCCGGCTGGGCTATGGCATCTATGCGATTCTTTCCGGCCTGTATAGCTACACCGTGCTTTACGTAGTCGCCCGGTTCGTGGGCAATGTGTTTCGCAACTTCAATCCCGATTGGTCGTTCATTCCGGAGCTAGTCACCGCCGGACTCATCTTCAGGTCGCGCATCCGCGTGCTGCTCAACTTTATGAAATTCGTCTATCTCGACAAGAAAGATCGCGTGTGGGCGTGGTTCAAGCCGACTCGCACTTTGGCCATCGCCTCCGTGGCGACCGTGGCGCTTCTTCTTCCGTTGTGGCATGAGTCCGCCTCAGGCCGCTTCGCGCTTGAGGCTGCGCAGCATGCCGTCCTGCGCACTGCTGTGCCGGGCACCGTGGTCGCGGTCTATGCGGATGAAGGTCAGCCGGTCGTGGCGGGCTCCTCGGTGGTTCAGCTACGCAACCTGCCCTTGCAGTCGAAGCTGGCTGACAGCAAAGCGGAACTCGCACTGGCCACGGGACGGGCCACGTTCGCCGCGCTGCGCAACGCCGACTTCGCCGCCGCGACCCAGGAGCGCGATCGCTTGACCCAGCAGACGATAGAACTCGAGTCGGAAGCGGCCCACCTGAATCTCCTCAGCCCAATCTCCGGCGTGGTGGTTACGCCGCGCGTTCGGGATCACGTGGGTGGGTACGCCCCTGCCGGGACTGAACTTATGGAAGTCGCCGATCTCCGCACGCTGCGAGTCCGCATCTACGTTTCCGAACATGAAATCTATAAATTTCAGGTAGGGTCGGAAGCGCGCCTGCAGGTGGATGGCATTGCAAGCAAGCGGGATACTCGCGTCGTCAGCATCGCTCCGCTGAACTCGCAACTGGCGGCGGGGCTGGAAGACGTCGGCCAATATCAGGGCACGCGCCCGCCCAACTTCTATGTAGTCGATTTGCTGGTTCCGAATGAGGATGGCGTATTGCGACCGGGAATGGCCGGTACGGCCCGGCTCTACGGAAGCCGCCGCAGTCTGGCCGGACTCGTCGCGCAGGATGTGGCCAACTTTTTCGGCCGCAAAGTCTGGTAAGCCCGACAGTCCGAGGTCGAGCATCCTGAGCCCTAATGGCCTCCTAAAAAAGATAAGGCCGCCTCCCCAGGCGGCCTCGATCTTTGCTGCGTTCGAACTTAGCGCTTCGCCAGCTTGGCCAGTTTCGCAAACTTCGCCATTTTGGCCATCTTCGCGAACTTCGCCAGCTTGGCCATCTTCGCCATTTTCTCGGTTTTGGCGCTGGCGGTTGCCGGCGTCACATCGGCCAGAGTTGCGCTGGCCACATTGGCCTTCTTGGTTGCGTTCAGGCTGCTGATCAGGGACTTTTTCTGAATCGACATTTTAATCTCCTAGTTTTTTGTGAGCCGGATTTTTTCTGCTACCGCGCGATCTTCTATACAGCAAGGGAGTCGCCAAACTCCGCGGAAGTATCCCACCAAGGCCTCGCTCTCGTAGAATCAATGAGATACAAAGAATACCGCGCTTCACGCCGTAGTTGCTGCAGGTGAATTTCTGCACCTGGGTTAATAATTAACCATCAATGGGTTATTTATTAACCTTTTTCCCCTTGCCGGAAGGATCTGTTTCGATTTTAAGAGTGCGGCACAGATACTTCATGCGCTGGGAATCGAGCTGCAGCAGTTTCGCCGCCGCCGATTTCTTCCCCCCGGTGCGCCGCAGGGCGGCATTGAGGTAAGCGACCTCGATCCGCTGCATCTCGGCGTCGAAATCCACGCCTCCCTCCGGAATGAGGATCGCTTCCTGGCTGGCCGCGCTCGAATAAAGTAGATGTTGCGGAAGGTGATGGGCGGCGATGAACGAGCTGTCGTTCATCACCACCATCCGCTGCACAATGTTTTCCAATTCGCGCACGTTTCCCGGCCAGGGATAGTCCTCCAGGATTCCAATCACCTCCGGTTGCAGCTGCTTCAGAGGTTTCTTGTTGGCCGCGCAGTAGACTCGTAGGAAGTGGTCCAGAAGCAGGGGCAGATCGCCCTCGCGGTCGCGCAGCGGCGGAATCATGATCGGGACCACGTTGATGCGATAGAAAAGGTCCTCGCGGAAGCGGCCTTTGTGAACCATGTCCTCAAGATCGTCATTGGTCGCAGCGATGAGACGGAAATCGATTTTCTTCACCGCTCTCCCACCCAGCCGCTGGGTGGCGTGCTCCTGCAGCACGCGCAACAATTTGGCCTGCAGATTCGGATCGAGAGTGGTGATCTCGTCGAGGAATAGCGTTCCCGTGTGGGCTTCCTCGATCAGGCCAGCTTTGGCCGTTTCAGCCCCTGTAAATGCACCTTTCTCGTGTCCGAACAGTTCGGACTCGATCAGACTCTCGGGAATCGCAGAACAGTTCAGGCAGATGAAAGGCTTATCCCGGCGGTCGCCGGACTGCACGATGGCCTGCGCTACGAGTTCCTTGCCAGTGCCGCTTTCTCCGCGTACCAGGACCGTTGCGTTGCTGTCAGCGACCGCCTGCACCGCCTGGTAGACCCGCTGCATGGGCACGCTACAGCCGATCATGCCGCAGAAGGCGGACTTGCTTTCCACCTGTTCGCGCAGGCGGCGCCCTTCCTGCAGCAGGCTGCGTTTTTCAATCGCGCGCGCCAGAACCACTTGCAGTTCGGGCAGGTTCACGGGAACCAGGAAGAACTCGTCGGCGCCGGCCTGACTCGCCTTCAGCGGCACGCGCCGGTCGGTGGAGCGGGTCATCGCCACCAGCACGATGTCCTCCCGAACCTGCCGCAGCTCCTGCAGTACTTCGAGCCCATCGGCGGTGCCGTCCCCAATGCTGTCGAGATCGAGTACGATGCCGTCCAGTTGCGGATTGTTGACCAGAGACTGAATCTGTTCTTCGTTCTTGGCGAGGACCGTGCTGAAGGTATCGGCCAGGAAGCGGCCGAGCTCCGGGAAGACAGACTCTTCGTCGGAGATGATCGCGATGGAGTATTGGGTTCCGTCAGAGCGGAGTCCTTGCCAGACCATGTCAGCTCTCACTCGCGCCAGAGTTCGATGCGCAAGTTAAGCTGCACATTATAGGTTAATTTTTAACCCTGCCCGATCAATCTTTTAATGGATGGAGAAAGAAAAACCATGAGCCACGAAAGGGTTCCGGCAGGATTTACTCCTCTCGCTTCTTGGTGCACCGCGTGGAAAAAGTGGTATGTACTGCTCAGGTCTGCGGTTCACTATCCTTGTCTGGTGCTTTGCCAGGACCCGGCCGTGCAACAGTTAGGCCTGCTCCTTTTTCAAGTCGCTAAGGCGGGGAAATCTTCCCGACTGATACTCAGCAAAAAGCCTGGCAATGTCCTGCTTCGAGTCTCCTATAAATGGGCCATAGGATACGATTGGGTCTCCTTGGGGCTGTCCCGCATATAACACCAGCCGCGCTCCGGATTTGCCGGCGACCACACGCAAAACGCTCATACCGCTGTCAGTCGGCCGATCGAGCCAACCGACCTGCCCAGTGTTCAGTTCGGTGTCGCCGATTCGAACCGAACCATCAATGACAAATGCAAAGCCGTTGTAGGATGCAGGAACGTCCAACTCGGCCTTTGCGTTTGGCTCTAAATTGATCTCGACCAGTGTGACTGATACATGGTTTCGCGTGCCTGACTGAAGGCCGACGGAGGAACCGCTATAAACTCGGATCTCAGCGCCGTTTTCGCGGCGCACCGGAACCTCATTGACATTAATTGTTTGAAAATCGGGGGCAATCCACCGTTTGTTCTTAGGTAAAGTAAGCCATAGCTGAAGCAGGCGGACCTTTCCTCTGGTCCTGACGTCTTCGCTGTGAATAATGCCGCTGCCTGCCGTCATCCACTGCACTTCGCCCGCGTTGAGTGTGCCGCCCTCGTCGCGGTCAAAGATCGCGCCGTCGAGAATGAGGGTCACAGTTTCAAAACCTGCATGCGGGTGAGGACCACCAACCGGCCGATTGCCAATGTCAAGATGATCGTCCATCAACAAGATGAAGGGGTCGGTCATCTCGAAGTTCTCCGGAGACACTACAGGTGCCGCTAGATGTCCCGGACCGACGAATCCAGGTGCCGCTGGAGGAACGTTGACTATGCGACTGATACCGCGTTCTTGCGACATGTCTTTCTCCTTCTGAAATCAAATTTCCGTCACTCAAAACGCTTGCTGAATGGGCCCTTGCGCGATTCGAGTACCGTATCGCCGATCATGCACCGAGCACGCCAGTACCGTTCCTCTTATACTGCGACGCAATTTATGCCTGCGTCGCAGCCTTCGCGCTAAGGATGCCCTTGAAACTCTTGCGGTACGGCAGGAAAACCAGAATCCACAACACGCAAGCGACCAGAGCCGGCGCGATAGTGCCCGGTGACATCGTCAGGTGAAACGCCAGGATGTTGTAGAGCTCCGCGGCAAGCAGTGTCAGAGCAAGCGGCACGAATCGGCCGAAGAGCAGCAACAGCCCACCAAACACCTGCCCCGCGAAGAAGAACGCGGCAAAGTGGGATGCGACGATGGCGCCAAAAAACTGCAACGCCAGCGGATTCGTGGGCGGCGGCTGGTGGATAAAGTTGAGAAATCCGTTCAACCCAAAGACCGTAAACATCAGGCCCAGTAAATAGCGAGCAACAATTGAAGTAGTTTTCATGAGTGTCCTCTCTTAGAAGGTCTGCGCGTGCGTCTGCACGGCTTGAAGGTGTGGTGCGAGAAATGTGTTCCGGTCCTTCCCCTGGTTCAGCGCGCTGGTCCCACCTGCGGTAAGGAAGATCGCGTCCATCACGCCAAGAAAACCAAATACGGACCGCAGATACGGCTCCACGAAATTGAACGAGGCCATCCGCGTCTGGGCATCGTAGATCCCGCCGGTTGCGATGATGAAGGTTGCCTTCTTGCCGGTGATCAGGCCCTTCGGCCCTTTCTCACTGTAGGAAAAGGTCCTGCCCACGCGCGCGATCTGGTCAATCCAGAGCTTGAGAACCGAAGGCACGCCAAAGTTATGCATCGGCACTCCGATGACGTACTCATCGGCCTGCTCCAATTCGGCGAGCAGAGAGTCGGAGAGCGAAAGCGATTCCTTCTGCTGGGGAGTGCGCGCCTGTTCCGGCGTGTAGACGGCACCGACCCATTCCGCATTGATTGGCGGCATGACCGTTGCGTTGAGGTCTCGGTCAATGACCGTTCCATCCGGGTGCGCAGCCTTCCATTGGGTGACGAACGCAGCGGTTAGCTCGCGGGAGACTGACCGGCCGTAGAGCGGGCTGGAATCAATATGGAGTAGTGTCGACATTGAGAATTCCTCCTGCACGACATATGATGAATAATAGACATATGTCGATTCAAGAAAATAAACAAGTGTCGCTTTAGTCCGTAAAGGGGTATGCTTTCATCAATATAGAAATGGCACGGCTTCTCCAACCCGAGACAGAAGCGACGGATCCGCGCATCCTGCGCAGCCGCCGTATGCTCATGGAGGCGCTGGCCAGGCTACTAATCAAGAAGGAGTTCGAAGACGTCTCTGTGCAGGAGATCGCTGACGAGGCCACGTTGAATCGGGCCACATTTTACCTGCATTATGCAGACAAGAACGCGTTGTTGCAGGCCATGACCGAATCCCGTTTCCGAGATCTGATCGAGCGCCGAGCGATAACTTTTACCGACTGCAACGGAGCATTGCGCGCCATTGCACTCGGCGTCTGCGACTATCTTGCAGAGAGCACAGGCTGTCCTACTCAGTTGTCGCGGATGGCGCTCGAAGGCTCGATCATTCCTATCGTTGAGGATATGTTCAAGGAAGGACTTGCCCATCATGGGACGGCTCCCGGTACGGATTCGTCACTACCCGCAACCACCGCTGCCTGGGCCGTTTTTGGAGCCGCACGCCGCTGGTTCCAGACTCCCAATCGCATCCCCGCCGAGGAGATGGCTGCCAGGATTGAAACTATGGTGAGCCCGATTCTTTTCGGCGCCCCACATTAGCAGAGCGGAGAAGAACCAGTAGCGGGCGGTATCATCTGCGTAGGAGAGATGATTTCGGGGTCTTGCCTCTGCCCTTGTCGCGACACAGGCCGGGCGATCGCTGTTTCCGCCGCATCAGAATCCTTCCAATTCTTTGCACTGGTCAGTTCTTTTTCGGCGGGTTTCGATGGGTTTGATGAAGTCTGGAGCCCTTATCTTTAACAATGCGCCGAGCCGCGCGCTTAGATTTCCAGGAGCTCGCAAGAGCTAGCGGTGCGGCAAGATAGTCACTCACTCTCGAACTCAAAGAGTCGCTCTGAGGTCTGAAGATTCTGCGATTTCCTCCCTAACTAACAAGTCCGTTCGTATACCCATCGCGCATCCAATCCTGAGTTTGAGAAGCTTCTCCAGAATATCCCGGGGTGGCTTGATAGAGGAGGATGAATGGCGCAGGTATGGTTAGTCACCGGCAGCTCTCGTGGTCTGGGTCGCGCAATTGTTGAAGCGGGCCTGGCTGCGGGCAATAAAGTGTTGGCGACAGCTCGGGACATTAAGTCGCTGGCTGATCTCTCGGAACGATATGGAGATCAGGTCCAGCTCTTCGCAATGGATGTGACCGACGAAGCAGTAGCAGCAAACGCGGTAATGGCTGCGGTCGATGTATTTGGCTCGCTGGATGTGGTCATTAACAATGCGGGATATGGCAATCTTTCATCAGTCGAAGACACGCCTCTATCGGAATTCCGGGCACAGATCGAAACGAACTCGCTGACGAATACGACGGTCGCAGGGCAGTCGTCAAGAATTTCTTCATGCTGATGGACTCGTACCAGAACCACCCAGAAGCAAAGAGCCTCGGGCCAGACGGAGCACCGTGCGAATTCGACACGCGCGGACTGTTGCAACGTGCGCGCATCGTTGCGAACTGGCCGCCGATCTACATCGGCAAAGAGTCCGACAAGCACTGGGAAGAGGGCGAAGACTTGAGTCTGTTGGAGTTCAAAGCAGTTGAATATAAGCGAAAAGGGAACGCGGTTGCTTCCGATGAACAACTAGCGCGAATCGCAAAGGTTCCCAAGCGGGAATTCATGCGTAGGGGGATCAATCAGCATACACTGGAGAAAATCTCCACGCGAAAACCTGTGCGCGCACATAAGCTGATGAACTGCTTGAGAACTCTTGAACGATACGAGACTGAAGGTACGGGTCCGAACTTACATGGGTGCCGCAGGGAAGATAACTAGCTCGCTTCAATTTGCGGACGAGCGACGCCAGTGGTGTTCAACAAGAGGCGGATCAATTGTGCCTGACGCTGCACATGAGTTTTTGCAAAAACGCTTTTTAGCTGTGACTTAGCAGTGTTCTGGGTCACACTGCACAACTCCGATGCTTCCTTCAAAGAATGCCCTTCCAGCAACACCATAGTGAGGCGTGCCTCTGCCACGGTCAGGCCGTAGCAGCGTTGCAACAGGTCGGCGGGCAATTGGACGCTCTGGTCAGGGTCAGTTACAAACAGCACGGCCTTGGGCTGCTTAACAATGCCGATCCTCACATTCCGCAGAGGAGCCACTGTCACAGAAAGCGGTCGCCCGGTCGAGCGAGAAATAAACACCGTTCCTCCCGGACTCAGACCTCTGCCGTTGCTCGTTTCCGTCGCCCCAACGATCAGTCCGCGCAAGCGCTTAGATTCGGCATCAACCGCCCCGCACAATTTTCCCTGAACTAGGGACAACCCGTTCTTGGCACGCAATAGGTCCTCAGCCATCCTGTTCATGAGAACAATATCGCCCTCTGCCCCCAAAAAGATCACCCCCGTGGCTAACATATTTAGTGCAGCTTCGAACCCATCAGTACGCACCTTCAGATCAGAAAACCGGAAGTGCAGCATGAAAGCGCGTCGTATGTGGGGAATCAGAAAGTTGAGCGTATCTAGGTCAGAAACATGGAACTCATCGGAGGGCAGGCCTCTGTAAAGACTCACACTGCCCCACCGTCGGGATGCTGTGTTCTCTACTAGACCAAACATTCCGTGTACGATCCCATACCGCACCAACAAGTCGTTGTATATCTCAGTTGCTGCAAGTTCCTGAGGCAGGCAAAGCGACTCCGAGGTGCACACGTAGCCAGCGGGTTTCGACCGTCCTCGCATCGCCCAAACATCCATTGAACCGTAATACTTCTGGTAAAGGCGGGACGCCTCAGGGTCGACCATCCACGAGGCAGCCAGCGTGTGTAATTCAGGACCTAACTCGTGAATCACCAAGGCAGCCGATTCAGCGCGCGATGTCCGGGCGAGCCTGCCGAGAAACGCTTCCCACAGGGTCACATCTCCGGCAGCGTCGTAGACGCTGCCGATCAATTCTGACAGCACCGCCTTGCTGGGTAACATAGTCGCGCCTCCGAACGGAAAAGCCTCTTTTGTTTTCGAAAGAATCCAGTAGAGGCTTTCCTGCAATGGCGAATACAGACCAGACGTTCTTTACAGCTGACTTATGCGTCCAGTGTAGGGAGGTTGCTGGACGCAAATGGAGGGCCCAAGAGTAAGAGATTGTCTCCGAACCAAACTTGAGAGTCAACAAAAACTTTCCCCTGCTTCACCCGTTTGGGTGATGACAAGAAAACAGTTCTGGCTCTAGGGTTCTCGGCTAGGAATCGGAGTGCTAAGGAATCACTTTTGGCGTTCGGTTACGGGTGCAGATCAGCCGTTACGTGCCGAATTAGTATTCAATAGCTTTCCTGCAAAAACTGGACTCCTTATTCCGACGTGATGTCTCTTTGGGGAGGCTTTAGACTCATGGCAAGAATGCTTCAAGTATTGCTGCTCGCGGCGACCTGTTCTGCTTTTGCAGCCCAGCCAGACCGGATTCTCGGCGCAATTGACGACAGTCAGACCGTCATACTTAAGAACAGTGTACCGCCTCGAATTCAGCATCAGATCGATCGTGGGCCCGTCGATCCTGCCATGATGGTGGGTTACATTTCGCTCCGGATAATCCCATCCCCAGTTCAGCAGGCAGCACTGAACAAGCTTCTTACCGAGCAACAAGACCGCTCGTCCCCTAACTACCACAAATGGCTCACTCCTGACCAATTCGCGGAACGCTTTGGTGCGACGAGTGACGATATAGCAAAGATCGTTAGCTGGTTACGGTCGCAAGGTTTCGTGATCGTTGATGTGGCTCGTTCGCGCAACTGGCTCGCGTTCAGTGGCACCGCGGCACAGGTCGAAAAAGCGCTGCACTGCTCGATCCACTATTACAACGTGGGCGGTGCGCTCCACTACGCAAACAGCACTGACGTGTTTGTGCCTAAAGCCTTGGCGGGCGTAGTGGCGAGCGTTGAAGGTCTAGATGACTTTCGGTGGACATCCTCGACAGTCCACAGGCACGTTGGTACGCCGCAGCCGGAACATTCGACAGGAAATGGCGGGCCGAATTTCCTCGCGCCTGACGACATCGCCACTATATACGACATTGGCCCGCTGTACGCGGGCGGGTACGACGGAACGGGCATGAGCCTAGCCATTGTCGGGGAGAGTGATATTTACACGTCGGATATAGCCGATTTTCGGAGCGGATTCAACCTGCCAGCGATCAATCTGCAGCAGTATCTGGCGGTTGGCTGTGTCGATCCTGGGATAGTGACGGTTGGCCCTAATGGAGGTAATTTCCTATCGGAAGCGGACTTAGACTTAGAATGGTCCGGTGCAGTCGCACGCAATGCCACGATCGTTTATGACATCTGCGACTACAATCACGGCGGCGCGACGACCGCGCTGCAGGACGCGATCAACAACAATTATGCGCCAGTGATTAGCATGAGCTATAGCGGATGCGAAACATCCTGGACTCAAGCGAATGCCTTAGCTCTACAGAGCACGATCCAGCAGGCTAACACGCAGGGAATAACGGTTGTTAATTCTTCCGGGGATACCGGCGCGGCAGGATGCGATTCGACTGGTAGTGCCGAGGCAATATACGGCATCGCCGTAAACCTGCCCGCAAGTATCCCGGAGGTTACAGGCGTCGGGGGAACTGAATTGTTCGCGGATACTATAGATCCTAGTCAATACTGGGGTAGCAACGGTCCAAATTTCGGTTCGGCGCTGCAGTACATAAGCGAAGAACCGTGGAATGACACGGCTGTAAGCGGCGGGCTCGCTGCGAGTGGGGGTGGCTTGAGTTCGTATTTTGACTTGCCATCTTGGCAACAGTTGTGTAACCCTGTTGACCCTGTCGCACCGCCAGGGGCGCTGCCCTGCGAAACCAGCAGAGAAGTTCCCGACGTTTCGATCGCGGCCTCAGCGGATCACGATGGATATATTTTTTGCAGCAATGGCAGCTGCACTAATGGGATTGTGAGTGCCGTTGAGAGCAACTCCATCACGGGGGGAACGTCAGCTGCTTCACCAGTATTTGCGGGAATTGTAGTCCTTCTTAATCAATACCTCGTTACGAATGGAGTGCTGAGTACTCCCGGATTGGGCAACATTAATCCACAATTGTACTCATATTCTCACGCTTCAGGAATCAATTTTCCCTTCCACGTCTTTGGTTACTCCGGCAACAACATGGTGCCTTGCGAGCAAGGCTCACCGGACTGTCCCACCAATCCGCCTTTTCAATTTGGTTACAGCAGTACCTGCGATGGCGGTACTTGCATTCCGAACAATCTTGTGACGGGGTTGGGCTCTCCGGATACAAATGAACTGATCACCGAATGGAATTCCGCGTCAGTAGCAACCACCACCGGATTGACGCTCTCCTCATCCACTATCAACGTCGGAACAGCTACGGTAAGCTTAACTGCAACGGTTAAGGCAACCTCGGGAGGCAGCACACCTGCAGGAACAGTTACTTTCTACGCGAACGGCAGCCAGATATCGCAGACAGGAAATCCCGCGACTCTAACCTCTGGTGTAGCGTCACTAAGTTACAATACTAGTTCACTCAGTGGTGGAACCTATTCCATTACAGCAAACTTCAATCCAAGCGGATCGTTCCTGGCATCGAATGCCTCGGCAATATCGTTAGCGGTCCAGGATTTCAGCGTTGCTGCGAACCCCACGACTGTCACAATAAGTGCTCCGGGGCAGAGCGGTAATTCGACCCTAACGGTAACTCCGCTCGGGGGGTTCAGTCAGGCCGTCACTTTCACTTGCTCGGGCCTTCCGTCTGAGGCTAACTGTTCCTTCGCGAGCACTTCGGACGGCGCTACGATGACCATTTCCACGACCTCTTCCAGCGCACTTCTGCACGGAGAACCAGCAAGTCACGGCAGGACGCTCTTTTATGCCGTGACACTGTTCGGGATTTTCGGGTTATTTTGCGGAGGCACTTGCAAACTTAGGCTGCGCGGCACACGTTTGTTCTTGCTAAGCTTGGCTTTGGGCTGCTGTTCGGTCTGGGTCGCATGCAGTGGGGGCAATAGCAATCCCACCACTCTCTCAAATCCAGGTACACCCACGGGCACAATCCAGGTCACAGTCACCGCCGCAACCTCAGGGAACGGTCCAATTTCGCATAACGTGCCGATTACTTTAACAGTTCAATAAGAACTGAAAAGTCGCGTGTGACTATTGTGGTGAAGGTGTGATCCATGCATGGTCGCACGCCCCGCTCACTGCCGACTCCACATCCACGTTCACGCTTTTCCCTCCTCCGCGCCGCCGCATCCCCCTGACCTGCCCCCTGCTTTCGTTCACGTAAGAATACGACAACTTACTGCTGCTCCATCTTCGGTTTGAGCCGGGATGGGGGAGCGCGAGGGGCAAGGGACGGCGTTTGAGTCCCTTGCCTCTCGCTCAGCCGTGTAGAAGCCTGCTGCATGCGCCGCCGCAAACTCTTTCGGCGTGCAGTATCCCAAACTGCTGTGCGGGCGCTCCTCGTTGTACTCGATCCTCCACGCCGCGATCTTCCGCCGCGCATCAAACAGGTTTTGAAACCAGCTTACCGTCAAGCACTCATCCCGCAACCGTCCGTGGAAACTTTCGACGCGCGCATTCTGTGTCGGCTTGCCCGGCTGAATATGCACTAACTCGATCTTTCGCTCTACGCCCCACGCCAGAAAATGCCGGCTCGTCAGCTCCGGCCCGTTGTCGCAGCGGATCGCCAACGGCTGCCCGCGCTCGGCCACGATCTCATCCAACACTCGCGTCACTCTCCGGCTGGCAAAGCTGGTGTCCACTTCCAAGGCCAAACATTCCCGCGTGTATGCATCCACCACGCTCAGCACCCGGATCGCTCGCCCGCACTCTACCGCATCGTGCAGGAAATCCAGCGCCCACTCCTGGTTCGCCGCAGTCCGCGCCAGCAGCGGCTTTCCCGCGCGCACGCAGTGTTTCCTCTTCTTCCTCCGGATCATCAGTCCGGCCGCTCGATACACTCGATGCACTCGCTTGTGGTTCACATGCTCTCCCGAGCGGCCCAGCAACACATGCAGCCGCCGATACCCAAAGCGCGGCTTCTCCCGCGCCAGTTCCACCAGCCGCGTTTGCAGCGGCTCATCGCAGCGCCTGCTTTGGTAGCGATAGCTTGACACCGCCATCGTCACCAGCTCGCACGCACGCCGCTGGCTGAAGGCGTACTCCCCGCGCACCTGCTCGACAGCCGCCTTCAGGGCTACGAGCTCCAGCCGTTTTTTCGGATCACCGACTGCAGGGCCTCTTTGTCCAAACTCAGATCCGCCACCAACTTCCGCAGCTTCGTGTTCTCGTCACGCAACTGCTTCGCCTCCTGCGCCTGGCTTACATCCATGCCGCCGTACTTTGCCTTCCAGGCGTAGATCGTGTGTTTCGATACGCCCACTTCCCGCGCCACGTCCTCCGCCTTGCGACCCGCTTCCAGTTGCTTCAGCGCCCCGATCATCTGCGCCTCCGTGTGTCTGCTCCTCGACATACCCTCTTCCCCTTTCTTTCGCACAAATCATACTCAGCTTTGTGCGGAAACAGGGGAGCAGGTCACCCCCCTTTGGGGGAAGGGGGTGTAGCAAAATCCCCTCAGCGCGTAATACCCCGTCAATGACAGGTTTGTGCGCATTGGCATATGCCTTGTTCAGCGGGAGCGACGGCCCACTCGGGGCGCGGAGTCAATGCGGCCGGTGCAGATGCAGCTGAATCCAGTGCTGCAAGCTGCGGGGACGCTGTTCCACGGGCTCGTTGCCGTACCAGAGAATGCACGCGCCCAGACCCAGCAAAACCAGCAATGCTGCGTCCAGTATCCAGCGTTTTTTGGACACGACTGCCGTGGGAGAAGCCGCTGGCACAACCGGCGCGTTCTCAGGTTGGGCTTCCGTGATCTCATCTTGTGGGGCGCCCATTGAGGCCCCTGTAGCCGCCGGCGCCGCGACCGCGCCGCGACTGGCTCGCAGGCTCCCTATCACCACCATCACGTTCGTCACCAGGATGACGGCAAAAGCCAGCGCCGACAGGAAGTTTACTTCGCTGCGCGCCGCTGCTACTTGCAGTGCCAGCACCACCGTGATCAGGCCTCGGGGCATGATCCACAACATCAGCTCCCGCTCCTTTGAGGAAACGTCCTTGAATGCCCACCGGCTGACTTGGATGGCCAGCAGGCGCGCCAGGAACAACCCGCCCAGCGTACCGGCGATCAGGACAGTGTGGCCGCGAAAACTTCCCAGGTCGGCAATCGCTCCAATCAAAACGAAGAAAAATGATCGCACCAGGAACGCCAGTTCCGAGTGAAAACTCAGCAGCGATTCCTGCGATTGAAGTGATACTGCTTCCTCCTCCGCGAGACGGAGCCGGGGATCCATTCCTGGAAAGTTGGCCAGCGTCAGTCCGAAGGCCAGCACTGCAATCAACCCACTCGCGCCCAGCGCCTCGGTGCCCGCGTACAACACGAGCACAATCGAGAAGGTCATCACCTGCCAGAAGCGGGCGTCCGAGAGCACGGGCAGCAGACGCGACCATAGAATTCCTGTCGCCGTGGCAAACACGACGGCCACTCCCACTTGCGTGAGCACCGCCTGCAGAAGATGCCGCGCCACCGCGCCGCCCTGGCTGCCCACGCCGAGCAACAGACCCACCGTCAGTACCGCGAGCACATCTCCCCAGGAAGCTTCCAGCATCAGCGTGACCTTCACCGGCTCACGCGCCCCCAGTTGTTGCAGAACCGGCAGCACAACCGTGCTGCTGGTGCATCCCAGTACCGCTCCCACCGCCAATGCCGTGGTCAGCGGCATGCCCAGACCCTTATGAATGATCAGTCCGACCAGCGCAATGCTGAAACCGTAGGCCAGCACTGACAAAACCAGGCTGCCGGCAAAATGGCGCAAGGTGCGCCGCAAGTCCATCTCGAGGCCGCCCTCGAACAGCACGAGGATGATGGCCAGGGTTCCCAGTACATTGGTGGTCGAACCGAGGTGCGCCGGATTTACCAACCCCAGCACCGGGCCCACCACCAATCCCAGCGCCATCAGCACCAGCACATCGGGCACGCGAGTCACGCGGAAGACGCGGTTCGCCAAGAAAGCCAGCATCAGCAAACCGCCGACCAGGCCGAGGATGAGTGCGGTAGACATTCCGTGGTGAAAACTAGGCGGGATTCACTAGTTTGAGGGCCGATTGTCGACTGCGGGACCGCAGCCTGTCAAACGGTTGAAATACCAGTTGTGCGGCTAGGCTATCGAGGTAAGGCCGAGGGGAAGGTACAGCTGTTAGCTTTTAGTTCGAGTTCGAGTTCGAGTTCGATTTCGATTTTGAGTTCGATACGCTGAAGGCGCGTGCGGAAGGGATCCCCGCACGCCAGAGTTTCCCGACCTGCGCTTGCGGAATGCCTAAGCGGCGGGCTTCTCCACCAGTTCTTCATATTCCCGCTGCGACGCGCCCGGCAGCAGAACCCACATCGTGTACACCCCGATCGCGGTCCCGAACGGAATATTGAATAGCGAAACAAATGCCAGCACCAGCGCCACGATGCGACCCCACCCTTCGCGATGAAGTAGTCCCCAGCCCGCGATGAATCCGCACGCCGCCTTCGCCAGGATGATGATTCCCAGCGTACTCACAATCGCGCTTAGAAACGGTGTCGGCACGTTCGCCGGAGCTCCCATTTCGTGAAGATGCGGGAACAACGTATTACCCACGACGATCAGAACCAATCCGCCCACCGCGTTCAAGGCTGACACGGCCAGCCACAGGATTCCGAGCAGATGCATGTGTGACTGCACGCGACCAGGGACCGGCTGCAGGAATGAGACTGGGCCGACGAATTGTTTGCCGCACTTGCTGCAAAACGCTTGTCCCGGCTGAATTGCGCCGCCGCATCCATCGCAGAACATTGACACCCTCCGCTGTGATTTCCGAAAACCGATTCCTAAAACTCCGCCTGCATTCACAAGACACCGTCCAACACCATCAACAAGAGATACGCAGGAGGCGCTGCGAAGTTCCATCTTCCGCATCCCTCTGTCACCGCCAGTTTACTCGGGCGCAGGAATCGAGATGAAAAAAGGTTTGAAACGAAAAAACGAAGAGGCCACCCGGCAACAGGGCAGCCTCTTCTTCAAGGGAGAATAGTTCCAACGGAGCTTTGAAATCCGTCAAAACTTTCTGCGCAAATCTTATGAGTCCAAAAACAGGGGTGTCAAGCGATTTTTGTGAAATAAATGTCTTTGTTTTCAATTAGATACAGAATCAATCAATAGAG
This sequence comes from uncultured Acidobacteriota bacterium, assembly GCA_963758005.1. Taxonomy (GTDB): domain Bacteria; phylum Acidobacteriota; class Terriglobia; order Terriglobales; family Acidobacteriaceae; genus Sulfotelmatobacter. The sequence goes on along the minus strand of CAVWTR010000006.1, from coordinate 2,329,031 downwards.
GCGGGGAATGGATCAATTTGAGACAAATGCGGCCGAGGATGGCCCTAAGCCGATCTATCTAAAGCCACTTACCCTCGGTTCACACGGGTTCGGATGAGGTTCAGACCAATTTGGGGCGAAGCTTGGAACGCCTCAGGCGGGGTTTTCCGGCGCCGGACGAACCGCGTCTGGCCCGCCGTGGGAGGTCCCCTTGACCACCGTTTCCGTCAGCCGCAAGGAGATGAATTCCATTTGTTCGGGGCGGTCAAATACTTTATCGGGATAGCAGCGCTTCATCAAAATTCGGATTCCACCAAACGCCACACCCGCCACCACCGCCAGTCCCGCAAGAATCCCGCAGAGCACGACGATGTTGAGAATCAGCATATAGAGGTCGCGTGCCTGCGCATTCTCGGTCGGCTGATTCCAGGTGACGCTGGCCTCGTAGTTCACCAGGTCCAGCAGAGCTTTCGCATCGCTGCTCGTGATGCCTCCGCTCGCAATTACGACGATCGTCCCCGTGCGCTTGGCGGAAAACGAACCTGAGTTATCCCCGCTTGAAGCCGCGGCCTGCGGCTGCGCCATCTGATGCGCGGCCTGAATGCGGCGCAAATGCTCCGCGGCGAGTTGCGGCGTGGGATAAGAAATCAGCATCAACGTCGCTTCGCCACTCGAGGTTTCGTAGCGCGCCAGAGTCACTTCCGAACTGGCATCGAAGTCCACCAGATCCGCGGAAACTGGCGGCGCCAGCGCGCCCAGTGCGGCTGGTCCCATGGCATATTTCCGCGTGTTCGCAACTTCGCTCTGGTGCGGCATGAATCCAATCAACGGGGGCAGGTTGGCGGCATTTCCATTGGGACGCGGCAGCGCCGCTGCCAGTTCGCGCAACTGCTCACCTGACATGGCCGATTCCTGGCTGAACTGCGCGTCCACCAACACATGTCCGCGGTAGAAAAGTACGCGCTGTCCCAGAAACGCTGCCTGATCGCCGATCTTGTCTTCTTTTTTCGCATTCTCCGGAGTCATCTGCGGCTGCAGATAAAAGGTGTAGGCGCCGAACGCGCCAGAAGCGTCGGCGAAGCGGGCGGCGCGAATCTTCAGCGTGCGCCCATCGTCGCGAGTGTAGGTGGCGACGGCCAGGTCCGAAAAGCCATACTCCTTCATCACTGCGGCATTGGTAGCATCCGCGACTGCAGGGTCGGTGCTGATCTTGGCCGCGCCTTGCATCTGCCATCCGCCAAACTGTTGCGGAAGAATCGCAGGAGCCTGCTCCACAGCCCGAACCGCAGTCCGAGCCGCTGGCTTATCCGCCGCGAATGCCATGCCCAACAGGCTTGCGAGAGAAAGCACAACACCGACAGAACGGGAAAAACTCATAAGTATCCCCGAGACTTGCGAACCACGTCATAATTAGACCACAGAGCGGGCAGAAAAGTTTCCACTACCTCCTAAATGCCTAATCTGGCAACGTTTTAACTGGGCCTTGAGAGCACGTTACCTAGGGCGTAGCCCCTTTGTGCAGCGCTCCTACCCGTGCGGGCCATTCACGCCGGATGATTCTGGGATCAAACTAGCTGTGGGTGATGGAATGCCATTAGAGGTAAGCAAGAACAATCGCCGCGGAAATCGCACCAAGGCGGTGATTCCCGTGAAAGTTAAGGGCCAGGATAGTAACGGAAAAGCTTTTGAAGAGCTGGTAGTCACCCTGGATGTCACCCCGGACGGAATCCGGTTGGGGTCAGTCCATCATGAATTGAACTTGCAAGAGGAACTCACGGTTTTCTATCGCCAGCGCAAGATCCAGTTTCGCGTTATCTGGACGAAGAAAATGAAGGGAACTTCCGAGTTCCATGTCGGGTTGCAGGCGATGGCGCAAGACGCTGAAGCGTTCGGGCTGAATTTTGCCGACTATAAACGCCAGCCCATTTCGCAGCCGGCCGTGCCGCAGACTTCAGGTATCGCGTAGGAAAAGTAGAGAAGAAAATAGAAAGGCGAAGGGACGTAAATAAGGACAGGGGCTCAGTCTATGAATAATTCATACCGCAATCTTTGCATGAAGCTTTGGTCCGATGAGGCCGGTCAGGACATCGCCGAATACTCGGTCATGCTGGCAGTGATCCTCGTCATTGTCGTGGGCACCGTGCGCCTGATCGGTTCGAACGCCAGCAACGTCTTCTCGCAAGTCGGCAGCGCCATCCAATAGAGCCGCAATCCCGGCCAAATCAGGGTGCCCCACCCTTGTCGCGTTCTTTGCGACACGGTGGGGTTTTTGATTTTGGCCTCCGTAGCGTTCGTCCCTGCTAGGCGTCGGCTTGCTTTCTCACGAAGACATTTTCAGACGGTTCTTGCGTTCATACCTTCTCAATGTCTGCCAACCGTGTGGCCGCGTCCATCGCGCACTTCATTTCCTTTGAAGTTTGAAACCCGATCAAGACGCCTTCCCGGCTCGGGTCGGTCGCCGACATTTGGCCTTGGGCCGTGATAGCCGTGCTCGGGATGGTACCGGTTATTTACCTGACCGCGAAAGCCTTCCCCGCCATGGAACCAAGGGCCAGCGCCAATAAAAACGCCACCCGTAAACCACTCATGACCGTAGTAGCCGTAAGGGGCGCAACTGTACGGAGCAGCGTCATAGTAGCCGTAAGGACATCCCGGCGCGAGGCCGATGCCGATGCTGACCTGAGCCTCTATTCTGGGAGCCGTCACCATGAGGCAAACTGCAGCAACCGCAGCTAGCGTAAGACACTTGAAACTGTGCATTGAACTCTCCTGAGGGCCGTCGTCCACTCTTCCGCGCGGGACTGGCGGTTGACCTTAGGTTGGATCCTACGGCTGCCGCAGACTTGTGAACGTTAAGAGTTGCTCAGCCTTAGCTTTCGTCCGTCTCCAACATTCCCGATTTCAAAACGGTCCGCATCGTGGGATCAGACCGTCTCTCGCCGAAGCGCTCTCCGAAAAATGAGGGATTCTTGGGCGCGAATCTCTGCCTCCGAGAGCCCCGGGGAGCCTTGCCCTCATAGGCAGTGACTTCGAACTGAAGCGGGAATTTGTCTGTGATCCGGCGAGAACTATTGTCGTGAGGCGGTCCCTGGCTTGCTGCGATGAGATACCACTAACTTCGAAGGTGGTTACTGCCCGGCCGCTTTGTCCAACTTGCTGGCCACTTTTACTCCGCTCAATCCATCCACATACTTCGCGATTCCGCGATAGAGCGACTCAGCAATGCGCTGCCGGTACTCGCTGGTTTCGAGCCGATGCTCGTCCGCGGGATTGCTGACAAACGAAATCTCCGCCAGAATCGACGGCATGTTGGCTCCGATCAGCACGATAAACGGCGCTTTCTTCACTCCACGATCGCGAATCGCCGGGCTCTTGGCCGCCAGACTGCTGTGCAGCGACTCCTGCACGTCGCCGGCGAACTCGCGCGATTCTTCAATCTTTTCCTTCAGCGCGATTTTCTTCACCAGATCCTGCAGCTCGTAAATGGATTTTTCCGAGACCGCGTTTTCCCGCGCCGCGACTTCCAGCGCTTCCGGCGAAGACGTGAAGTTCAGGTAATAGGTTTCCACACCGCGCGCGGCCGAATCCTGGCTCGAGTTGGCGTGAATCGAAATAAACAGATCGGCGCGCTGCTGGTTGGCGATCGCAGTGCGTGTTTCGAGCGGAATGAAGGTATCGTCCTTGCGGGTGTAAACCACTTCGGCGCCCAGCCGCGTCTCGAGCAGTTTGCCCAGCCGCCGCCCTACTTCCAGCACCAGATCTTTTTCCTGCAGACCATCGGGACCGATTGTCCCCGTATCGTGGCCGCCATGGCCGGGATCGATCACAATCCTGCCGATCTTCAATCCCAGGGCGCGAATCAGCGACCGGTCGCCGCTGGCCGTCGGCTTGGCTTCGTGAATATCCAATTCTGTTGAGCGCCGGCTGGCGCTGAGACGCGGCAACGACTTGCCTCGCGCAGAGCTCGTGGACGGAGAATCGCTTACCGGCTTCTCTTCGTCTGAGGCGTCGTCGGGATCTAGTGGCTTATCCATTTTGTGAGAACCAGTGGAAATGCCCGACGCCGCATGCGAATGACCTACAGGAGTCTCGCCCTTCGCGACTTTCACTGCGGGAGCATCGTCGTCATCGCCGTCAACCCCGCCCGACTCCACAATGACCTTCTTCACGACAGTGGGCGCGGTCTTCTCATCCGCGGCAACTGGCTTGAGCGGCTCTGTTGAAGGACGTGCCTTCGAGCTTTCCGGCTTCCCGGACGCAACGTTGTGATCGGCATGAATCTGCTCACTCTTGCTGGCCGGCTTCCCAGCGAGGGCTTTCATGTCAGCCTTCAACTCAGCCGATGGAACCTTTTTCGAAACATCTTTCGAAGCATCCTTCGGAACGGCAACGTTCGATCCTGCCTTCGGCGGCGCTTCCACGTCGGCCGTCTCTGTATCCGCTTCCTTTAGCTGTCTCGCGCGCGCCATCGTGCTGTCTGCGCCGTGGTTGTCCTTGCCGTGAATATCCTTGCCATGGATATCAACGATCAGTCGATAAGGGTTAGGCAGCAGAAAGGCTTCGTAGTCCGAGAGGTCAGCTACTTCGAGAACAACCCGCGTGCGCCCCGGCTGAAACTGGGCCACGCGAATCTTCTTCAGGAATCCGTCGTCCACATCGAAGCTCTTGCCCACCAGCGTCGACGCCAGCTTGGTGCCGCGCAGGTCAAAGAAAATTCGGTCAGGATGGGCAATGCGCTGCGATCCGAACTCGATGTCACCCTCCAGGTCGATGGCGACGCGCGTATAGTCCGGCGTCGACCAGTGCCGGATTCCGGTCACGCGCGGTAAATGTCCAGAATGGGTTTCGGAGGATTCCTGCCCGGGTGCTTCGCTCTTGGAATCGGCTTTAGTGCCGTCGGTCTTGGAATCGTCGGCCTTAGCATCGCTGCGCGGATCGACGTGCGAATCGACGTGCGGGTCGACGTGCGGGTCGAGGTGCTGATCGGCGTGCGGATCGGGGTGCGAAGCAAGGTGCGAATCAGCGTCCTTGGTCGGCAGGGTTTGCCTGCCGACTTTGTTTTTGTCGGCGGTTTCTTTCCCCGGCTTCTTCTGCGCCTCAGCTCTTTTCTCAGCTGCGGCGTCGCGGTCGAGTTCCGCCACTGCCTGCTGGGCATCCCCTACCAGCCGATTGTGCGGATAACGGTGCAGAAACTCCTGAAAAACACCGCGCGCCTGCTCGGGATCGTTCAGGTCGTCCTTGTAAATCTCGCCGATCGTGAACAAGGCGTCGGCCCGATACTTGCTGCCTGGATATTCCCGGCGCAGAAACTTGTACTGGGCAATGGCCTCATCGAGAATCTTGTCGTCGTCGAAGCGCCGCCCCATCTCCACCAGCGTTTCAGCCACGGCAACCACGCTGGGGTCCGCCTTGGTCGAGGTAGGCGCCCCAAAATAAACGTTCCGATAATTGTTGATGACTCGCTGGTAGTCGTGCCGTGTGCGGTCGGCCGGAGGACGGCCGTTCAAAGCTTCCCGCATGCGCTCGGCAGCGGCAAAGTGGTCGCGCGCCCAGGCTTCGGTGTGAAGCACCCGGGCATGAGCATAGTCCGGCACCAAGGGAAGCGTTGCCAGCAACAGCAGCGCCGCCCAGCGCAGACCGCGCTGGCTCAATCTCATTTTCAAAGTCGTCGGTCCGTTACCGTCTCGATCCAACGTTACAGTTGAACAACCTGGTTGAACTACATTGGTGCCTGAGAGATATCAATACAACTTACTGGGAAAACTTACTAAGGATCCTATTCTAGTCCTGAGGGTGCCCCATCCTTGTCGTGTTCTTTGCGACAGGGTGGGGATTTTGATACCCATCACATCCAAAACTGATGCCCTAAACCTAATCGGTGTTGCTGATGTAAAGCACGCCCCTCGCATCCCGTTGAACCCGCACGGGTTCATGCGACGGCCCGGACGGAGAAAGATCGACTCCCCCGTAGTAAAGATTGGTGATCCTCCGTACATAGTTCTGAGTTTCGGCATAGTGCGGGATGCCGGCACTGCGCGCCACCGCTCCCGAACCCGCGTTATAGGCGGCCAGGGTCAGATTCACATCGCCACGATAGTTTTCCAGCAGTTGCTTCAGATGCCGCACTCCGGCGTCCACGTTCTGGTCCGGGTCAAACGGATTATTCACCTTCAACTCCCGCGCCGTCGACGGCATGAGCTGCATCAGGCCCATCGCGCCCTTGCGCGAAACCGCATTGGAGTTGAAGTTCGACTCCACTTTCACCACCGCGCGCACCAGATTCGGATCCACATTGTGGCGCGCCGCAGCCATCGCGATGGACGAATCAATCTCTTCCTGCGAAGCCTGATGTCCGCGCGAATTGGCGGCCAGAATCTTCGCATTCGCCGACCGGGCTGAATCGTGGGCGTAATACTGGCTGGCCTGGTATTGGCTGACTTCAGCCGCGGCCGACCGCGCCGCCTGCATCGACGCCGTATTTGCCGGCGGCACCGGCTTCCAACGATTCTCTTTGCTGCTCCAATAGACCAGAGACGACCGCCTGGGCTGCGCAGCCTCGCCTTGCTGAGAGTCGCTGTGCCGCGGCCGCGCCGGGGCAGGTTCGTTCACATAAACTTTGTGTCCGTGCTCGTCAGTAGGGGTAATCAACTGGGGCGAATCCTCGCCGTCCGCCGCCCACACGCGAGTGGGGGCGATGAATGTAATTAGGAGCGCAGACAAAAAAGCTAAGGAGGTCGCGAGTGCCGTGGTTCTCGTCAGCATCAACATCCGTGCGAGTTGCAGGCGCTTTCGCATAATCCGGGCGTTATCCCTTTCACCAAACCTTCGCTGGAGAGGCGTTCAAACAGACTGCGCCCTCCGCGTGTCCTACCCGGAACCTGACGGAGAATCCCTTACCAGAGTTAAGACGATTATAGGCGGGAGGGGGTAGGTGAGCAATCTCCCAGAAGGGAGTAGAACCACCGGAGTAATCTTGGTAACCGATTGAAAAATATGATCATTAGCGCAGTCTTAGAGTCGGCCCAAGGCAGCCCGTAGTAACCACCAGGCAGGTTACTGGTCGATTTCCGCCGACGTTGGGGAACCCAGGTTCATCTGGGGACAGTCGCCCCTGGCTGTTCGCGGAGCGAGCTCCGCTCTGCCTTTCCCGCCGACCCCGATGCGCGGCTCGATTAAGTCTTCAAGAGCGCCTGCACGTAGGCGGGTTTCATGGGAAGCCGCCGAATCATCTTTCCGGTTGCATCGTGAAGGGCCGCTGCGATGGCTGGCGCCGCGAGTGCATTCGCGGCTTCCGAACCGCCGCCGTAAGCGCCGACCTTCGGATTGTTGATCAGCACGACTTTGATCTCCGGTATATCCGCCATGGTCGGGATGGGATAGGAAAGCCAGTCCTCGGTCGTGATGCCGCTCTCATCAAACGCAACCTCTTCGAAGAGCGCATGGCCGATTCCCATGACCGCCCCGCCCTCGACATTCCGTTTCAACTGCATCGGGTTTACGACAATACCGGGATCGACCGCGATAGTGTACTTCTCTACGACGATCACGCCCGTACTGGGAGTGACGGCGATCTGGCAAACGCAAGCCCAGTAGGTTCCGCTGCGCAACATCAGCGAAACTCCGCGCCCAAGCAGAGGCGAGGAGCCTATTGCTTTGGCATCGGGACGTGGTGATGGCCGAGCATCCCAACCGGAGGCGTCCCGAACCGCCTTCAGCACCCCAATGGCCCGTTCTTCCGTTGCGTGGTCGATGCGGAACTGGAGAGCGTCCGCACCCGCAAGCGCAGCTGCCTCGCTGATCGCGAGTTCACGCGGATAATTCTGCTGGAACTGCCCCGGCGTGCGCATACTGTGATCGCGCAGACCGACGGCGAGCGGCGAAGCTTTCTGCCCTACCTGAAAGGTGCCATGCCCATTCTCGATCAGGTTCGGCACCTGAGCGTAAACCCACGGATCTTCAATGCCGTTGACTGTGGTAGTTACCCCATCCGAATGCACCTGCGGAGCCGCCATGGTGGGCAGCCCCGCGAGGACCGCCCCGATCGGGCGGTCATCCTGCATAGCGGGCATGTAGTGGTCGATTTGATACGCCGCGATTTTGCCTTTTTCATCGACGGCCAGCTGCACGTCGGAAAAAGCAGCCGACGCTTGCGTGGACCACTGCATATCGTCGGCCCGCATCCACTGCACCCGCACCGGCTTGCCGAGGGCTTGCGACAAGAGCACCGCTTCGTCTTCCGCGCCCGAGTTTCCGCCGTTCGACCTGCCGTAGTGGCCAGGTCCGGGATAAGAATGCACGACCACATGATCGGGCGTGATGCCAAGCATCATTGCGATCTCGCCGCGAAGCGCCTGCGGATTCTGGTTATGCACATGGATGTGCACCGTGCCGTCCGCCTTGACATCGGCGACGGCCATGGTCGGCCCAATCGGCGCGTGCTTCATGTAGGACAACTGATACGTGGCCGAAAGCTTCTTGTGTGAGGACCCCAGCAGCGGGCCAACATCGCCTTTGCCGGCATCGCCCTTGGAGACGGGCGCGCTGGTCCAATCTGACTCTTCTCTCAGGTGCTGGTAGAGCTTGGCATTGCCCGGCAGGCCCTTCCACTCAGTCCACTTCGTGGCGTCGGCGACCTGATCGGCGGCCTGGATCGCTTCCCACTCTGTAGGCGCGACCACTCCCACCAGATTGCCCTTCACGATGACTTGCGAATTCGGGAACTTGGTTTTGTCCACTTGCCCGGCCGACACCAGAGTCGATCCCAGCGTCTTCGGATGCACCACCCGCGCATGCAACATGCCGGGCAGGCGCACATCGGTCGCCCAGGTTTCCTTGGCAGCCACTTTCGAACTGATGATGGAGTTCTTGAATGACTTGCCGATGACCGTGTACTCGCTGACCGGCTTCATCGGCGGATTGCCTTCGATGGTTAACCCCATGATGCTGGTGAGGTCCCCCTTGACGGGGATGGTCAGCTTCAACTGCTGGTTCTTGATGAGGTCGCCGTAGGAAATAGTCTTGCCGCCTCCGGAGACAATGCCGTCTTTGACGGAAAGCTTGTCCTTCGCCACGCCGAGTTTTTCCGACGCAAGATCGAGCAAAGCCTGATACGTATAGGCTGCCGCCTTACGAATGTTCGGCGTCCCATGGCCAAGAAAGTCGAAGGCGCCGCTGCCGTCCGGCGTGCGATCGGTATCTCCCGCCACCACCGTGGTGATAGCTTCGAAGGGCACGCTCAGCTCGTCGGCCACAATTTGCCGGTAGGCGGTAAAGGTTGTGCCCTGGCCGAAGTCACTCTTCCCGGTGCGAATCAGCACCGTATTGTCCGGGTGAATCTCAATCCACGAACTCGCCAGAGTAGGATCGAGCGAGTTCAGCATAACCACGGGCGCTTCGGTCTCACCCTTCAGAAGTTCGGTGCCGGCAAAGCTGAACCCCACCACAAGAACTCCACCGGCTTTCATGAATTGACGGCGCGATAGCGTCGGTCCGAGCACGTTCCCTGGTTTTTCGCTCATGGTTGCCATCGCTTACCTCCCCTTCGCCATGATTTCGGCTGCGTGTTTTACGGCCTCAATGATCGCAACGTAGGTCCCGCAGCGGCACAGATTAGGCGATAGGCTAGAGGTGGTGAAGGCCGCTTTGATTTGGGTCAAAGAAGGATTCGCATTGCTTTCGAGCAGTTCCGTCGCCTTGATCATCATCCCGTTCTGGCAAAATCCGCACTGTGGAGTCTGCTCCTCGATCCAGGCCTGCTGCACCGGATGAAGCGTATCTTTCGCAGCCTCAGCCGAGAGACCTTTCTGCTTCGCCCATCTCGCGGGCAACCCTTCGAGCGTGGTGATTTCCTGGCTGGCGACGCTCGCGACCGGCGTAACGCAGGACCGCGTTTCCTTGCCGTCGATCAGAACCGCGCAGGCCCCGCATTGTGCGAGCCCGCAGCCAAACTGCGGACCAATCAACTGCAGATCGTTGCGCAACACATAGAGCAGCGGAGTGTCGGCCGGCGCCTGAACCTCGCGCCGTACCCCATTCACGTTGAGCGTGATCATTCGAGAACCTCCAAAGGCACTTTCCGAAACCGGATGACTCGTAACAGAGATCTTTCTTACTCTATACGCCCGCTCCGCAATCGACGCAAGCACCGCAATCGACGCGGTTTCCGGTAGTAGCGCAGTTTGAAAATCTTTAACCACGAAGGACACGAAGCCGCACGAAGGAAACCCTTAAAAACGAAGTCCTTCGTGATCCTTCGTGCCCTTCGTGGTTAGCGGTTTTCTTTTCGAGCGCCAAAATGCACTGCCAGCCGGTTTCCGCATGTCAATACGCCGACTCACTTCTCCAGCGCCGCCGCAAACGCGTCCAGCGACAACGACCGCAACAGATTCCGCCGCATCCCCCGTTCCACCTCGGCCAGCCGGTCCGAAGCCGCTGTAATCCACTCGAAGTCGGCCGACTCCGCCAACCGCTTCAACTCCGCAGCAATGTCGGTATTGCGAATCAACTCCGGCGCTCCCGACTCGATCGACGCCAGATCACGCAGCAACGAATAAAGAGTCCGAATCAACTGCTCCGTCTTCTCGCGCCCTTCCGCTCCGGGACGGTAAGACTCGGTTACCTTGAACAGCTCGCTGTGCTCCCCGCCCTGCAACGCTGACTTCAAAATGGCCAGCGCATGACTGCGAGCCGCCACATAAGCCGCCAGATCGAAACCGCGAGCACGTCCGACCGCTCCCTCCGACAGCCGGGCCACCAGCGCCCGCTCCGCCGCCTTCCACTCTGGACGATGCTGCGCGAGATACTTCTCAATTTCCTCCGCCGGCAACGCCGCCAGCGGAAACACCATCGACCGCGAGCGAATCGTCGGCAGCAGTTCCCCCGGATTCTCCGTCAGCAGAAAAATCGTCGCAAACTCAGGCGGCTCCTCCAGCACCTTCAGCAGCGAGTTCGCGGCTTCTTTCATGAAGGCTGAGTCGGTAAAAATGTAAACCCGTTCCCTGCCCTCGGCCGGACGGTAATAAATGGTCTCGATAACCCGGCGCACCTGGTCAACCTTGATCATCATCTGCGGCGGATCGGGAGGAATGATCAGCACATCAGGATGCGTCTGAACGAACAGCCGCGTCTCTTTCTTGTCAGCGTCGCGCAGATTCTCGCGTGCCTCCACAGCTTCGGCGAATCGAGCGTCTAAATCCGCCGCCTGACCAATGCGTACGCAGTTCGCACATTTCCCGCAGAAATCCGGCAGCCCGTCAGTAATAGCAGGTGCAAGACAGTTCAACGCCTGCGCCAGCATCAGCGCCAGCGTGTACTTCCCCGATCCAGCCCCGCCCGAAAGCACCACCGCATGCGGAAAGCGGTCGCGCGCCAGCATATCGCGCAGGCGATGGACAGTTTCCGCGTTGCCGTGAAAATCAGAAAAAGGCATAAAACTTGTTCACCACAGAGTCACAGAGACACAGAGACACAGAGACACAGAGAAAGGCCAGAACGCTAAATGCCAGACTGCCGGATTCTTGGTTCTTAACAATGATTTGCGGTTTTCTCTGTGTCTCTGTGACTCTGTGGTGAAATGACTTTCGACTTTCCTACAGTTTCAACTTCCTCCGCACCACTTCCACGATCCGCGCATGTGTCTGCCCCGGCGTCCCGCGCGCCTCCACCGTCACAACGCGCCCATGCTCCCGCTTCGCAATCGCCACATATCCGTCATGCACTCGCGCAAAGAAAGCCCGCGTCTCCTGTTCGAACCGGTTCTCGTCGCCGTGCCCGTGGCTCGATGCCTTCGACGCCCGCTTGTTCCGCCGGCGCGCCCGCCCCACGCTGGCCGCCGCGTCCGAATCCAGCAAAATGGTCAAGTCGGGCTGCAGATTCCCACACAAAATGCGATGCAACTCGCGCACTGCATCGCTGCCTAACTTACGGCCGCCGCCTTGGTATGCCTCCGTCGAATCCGTGAACCGGTCACACAAAACGACGGTCCCGGCGGCCAGCGCCGGCTCGATCACCTCCGCAATATGCTGCGCCCGCGAAGCAAACATCAGCGCCATCTCGGCCAGCGGCGAAAGCCCCGCAGTCCCGGAATCAAGCAACACCTTTCGGATCTTCTCCCCGGTCAGCGTCCCGCCCGGCTCGCGCGTTTCCACCACCTTGTGCCCCGCCGCGCGAACCACCGCGGCGAGCTTCCGCATCTGCGTGCTCTTGCCAGTCCCGTCCAGCCCTTCGAACGTAATGAATTTTCCGCGCCGCGACATCTGCGGAATCATAGCAGCGTGTGCGCTTCCCTGTACCATCGCACTCCCCGGCTGCTATAGTCTCCAATTCGCATCGAGTGCATTCGCTTCATCAAAAAACATGAGGGCCCCAGCACAATGAAATTCTCCGGAATCTTGGGAGCAGTCTGCGTCGCAATCCTGACAGTCTCCGCGTTAGCCGCAACAACGCCCACGTCGTCACCCGCAACTCCGCCCACCGTGACCATCGCCGTCGACGCCACCACCGCACCCCGCAAGATTTTCCATGCCACGCTGAAAATCCCCGCCAGCCCCGGAGACCTCACCCTCTACTACCCCAAGTGGATTCCCGGCGAGCACGCCCCCGACGGCCCCGTGATCGATCTCGCCGGACTGAAATTCTTCGCCGCCGGCAAGCCTCTGAAATGGCGCCGCGACCTGCTCGACGGCTTCACCCTACACGTCGACGTCCCCGTAGGCATAACTGAAGTCTCCGCCGAACTCGACTTTCTTTCTCCCGCAACCTTCGAAGGCGGATTCTCCGCCGGCTCCTCCGCCACCGACAAGCTGGCCATCATCAGCTGGAACCAGGTCCTGCTGTACCCTAAAGGCTACAAGTCCGACGACATCAATTACTCAGCAAGCCTGAAACTTCCCGAAGGTTGGAAGTTCGGCACCCCGCTTCCCGTCACCAGCCAGAGCGGCAACGAAATCCACTTCGCCACCGTTTCCCTTACCACGCTGGTCGACTCTCCCGTCATCATCGGAGAATTCCTGAAGGTCGTCCCGCTCGCCCAGGATCCCGTCACTGAAATGGACATTGCCGCCGACAGCGCCGCCGCCCTCGAAGCCCCACCCGAAGTCTGGGAGCATTACAAGAGTCTGGTCGATCAGGCGCAGAAACTTTTCGGTGCTCACCACTACCGCGACTACCACTTCCTCTACACGCTCAGCGATCACGTCGCCCACTTCGGCCTCGAGCACCACGAATCCGACGACAGCCGCGTGGGCGAGCGCGATCTCGTCGATGACACCTCCCGCAAACAGTCGGCCAGCCTCCTGCCCCACGAGTATGTCCACTCCTGGAATGGAAAATTCCGCCGCCCCGCCGGCCTGGCCACACCCGACTACCAGCAGCCGATGCAGGACGATCTGCTCTGGGTCTACGAAGGCCTCACCAACTATCTCGGCTTCGTGCTCACGTCCCGCAGCGGTCTGCTAACCGCCGAACAGGACCGCGACGATCTCGCCCTCACCGCCGCCGCACTCGATCACACTCCCGGCCGCGAATGGCGCAACCTGCAGGACACCGCCGACGCCGCGCCCGAACTTTATTTTTCTCCGCGAGCCTGGGAATCCTGGCGCCGCAGCACCGACTTCTATGAAGAAGATACGCTGAACTGGCTCTGGGTCGACGTCATCATCCGCCAGCAAACCAAAGGCGCAAAGACCATCGACGATTTCTGCCACCTCTTCCACGGCGCGCCCAGCACCGCCCCGATGGTCAAGCCCTACACCTTCGACGACGTACTCAACACTCTCAACCAGGTCGCAACCTACGACTGGCGCGCCTTCTGGACCGAGCGCCTGACCAATCACGGCCCCGGCGCACCTCTCGGAGGAATCGAAGGCAGCGGATGGAAAGTCGTCTACGACGAAACTCCTTCCGATATGGACAGTGCATCGCGCCGTTCCGTAAACGTCGATTTACTCGCTCGGCCTGGTGCTCAGCAGCGATGGCAGCATCGCCGATACCGTCGAAGGCATGCCCGCAGCCAAGGCTGGCGTTGGCCCGGGAATGAAACTGATCGCGGTCAATAGCCGCCGCTTTTCTCCCGACGTGCTGCGCGAAGCTCTGCGAGCCGCAAAGAACAATGCCACGCCCATCGACTTGCTGGTCGAAAACACCGACTACTACAAGACCTACAAGATCGACTACCACGGTGGCGAAAAATATCCCCACCTGGTCCGCGACAACTCCAAACCCGACTTGCTGACAGAAATCCTGAAAGCAAAGTAAGGATCGGTTTCGATCGCGTGGGACCGGGCCCTCCGGCCCGGTCACGGTGCGCAGCCCCGTGCCTTTCGCCGACGCAACTATGGAAGAGCGGCGCTTCAGCGCCGCGTTAGCTCCCGGCAATCGCCGGGCTTCAGCCCCTGTGGTAGTCTTTGCATCGAAAATCCACATCGGATTCTATGAAACTCCGCCACGCCACTAGCCACACAGCCATTGCGCTTCTCACCCTCTTCTGCGCGTCCGCCCACGCCCAAACCATCCTCGGCTTCACCCCCACTTCCGCCGCCCGCGAAACCGCCGTCGAAACCAAATTCAAATCCATCCCCACCCCCGACGAGGAACGCCGCCAGCACCGCATCTTCACCGCCGAACCCCACGTCGCCGGCTCCAAACGCAACAACGAACTCGCCGAATACATTCGCGACGAATGGAAAAAGCAAGGCCTCGAAGACGTCATCATCCGCCGCTACGACGTCTACGGCACCAATCCCAAATCTCGCCTCGCTGGAAATGATCGCCCCGACGAACTACACAGCCGTCCTCCGCGAAACCCCGCTCCCCGGTGACGACGATTCCAAGAATCCCGCGATCTCCGGCGCCTGGCTCGGCATGTCGATCTCCGGCGAAGTCACCGCGCCCGTCGTCTACGCTCACAGCGGCAATCCCGACGACTACGATCTCCTCCGCAAAAACGGCATCAGCGTCAAAGGCAAAATCGTCCTCGTCCGCTATTCCAATCCCTACAGCTATCGCGGATTCAAAGCACTCACCGCGCAACGCGAAGGCGCAGCCGCCATGCTCGTCTATAGCGACCCGCAAGAAGACGGCTACAAAAAGGGCAAGGTCGATCCCGACGGCCCCTGGGGTCCCGAATATAAAATTCAGCGCGGCGCCATCACCTACGACTTCATGGTCCCCGGCGACCCGCAAACTCCCGGATGGGCCTCAGTCCCCGGCGCAAAACGCATTCCGATCGAGCAGGCAGAATCAGCGCCGAAGATTATGGCGCTCCCACTCTCCTGGCACGACGCCAAGCCTCTGCTCGAAAACATGGACGGCCCTGTCGCTCCAGAAAACTGGCAGGGTGGCCTCGGTTTTCCCTATCGCTTTGGGGGTGAAAAAGAAAAAGTCCATCTCAAAATCGAGATGGACAACGGCATCCAGCCCTACTACGTAGTCGAAGGCCGCCTCCGCGGCGCAGACTTGCCCGACGAATGGATCGTCCTCGGCAACCATCGCGACGCCTGGGCCTTCGGCGGCGTCGATCCGAGCAGCGGCACTGCATCCATGATGGAGATGACCCGCGCCCTAGGCCAGCTCGCGAAACAAGGCATGCGTCCGCGCCGTACGCTGATCATCTGCAGTTGGGACGGCGAAGAAGTCGGACTCACCGGTTCCACCGAATGGGGAGAACAATTCGCCGACGAGCTCCGCGCCAAAGCCGTGGCCTACATCAACGTCGACGAAGCGACGTCAGGCCCCAACTTCCACGGCCAAGCCGTCGCCTCGCTAGCACCCATGCTGGTGGAGGCAACACGCACACTACAATATCCCTCGGGCAAGAGTTTGTATGAAGCCTGGAAAGAAACGGCGGCGCGCGAAAAAGAAGAAGGCCATCAATCCGGCCAGATGAACGATTCCGGCATAAACGACGGAACTCTCGCCGACACCCGCATCGGCAGCGGCAGCGACCACACCGTCTTCCTGAACTTCGTCGGCATGCCCGTCATCGGCCTGCAGTTCGACGGAGACTACGGCGTCTACCACTCCGGCTACGACGATTTCTACTGGATGAACCACTTCGGCGACCCCGGCTACCACTATCACACGCTGATGAGCCAGCTATGGGGAGTAACGGCCCTGCGCCTCGCCAACGCCGATCTGCTCCCGTTTGATTTCGCGAGTTACGCCACAAACGTCCGCCAGTTTGTGAATGAGCTCGCCAGCAAAAACAAATCTGTCATCCTGAGCGAAGTGGCGGCTTCGCGAAGCGGAGCCACCACGAAGTCGAAGGACCCCGTGCCAGCTGATACCCCCTCGAGTTCCGCACGTATCAATTATGAAGGCCGCCTACGCTTGCAATCCTCTCCTCTCGATCTGAGCGACGTGGAAAAAGCCATCGACAACTTCGAAGCCGCCGGCCAGCGCCTGAACAATTCCCTAACGCGCAAACTTGCCACGGGCGCGATCGACCCCAAGCTAGCCCTCACCCTGAATCACGGCATGATGCAAGTCGAACGCAACTGGCTCAACCCCGACGGCATCCCCGGTCGCCCCTGGTTCAAACACATTCTCTACGGCGCAAGGTTCACCTACGCCCACCTCGAATTACCGGGATTAACCGAAGCCGTCGAGGCCCAAGACTGGCCAGTCGCGAAACAGCAAGCCGAAATCCTCGAACGCTCCTTGGAGAAAAACACGAAACTACTGAACGAACTCAACTCCGCGCTCACCCCGTAAATCGCGCGCACGCCCTCACCATTGTCATTCCGAGCCACCCGGAGCCGGTGAAACCGGCGAGAGTGAGCGAGGAATCCGCTTTTCTCGGAGGCTCGCACCGAGGTTGCGCTTTAATTACCTGCATCCGCGATAGCCTTTTCGATTCCCTTCTGTGCGTCGGCGGCATGCTGCGGCCCGGCCAGAAAGGTAAGCTCCTGAATCACAGGTCCTGGGGAAGCCCCCCGCGAAGCCCCGCCGTCCTGCACAACTTTCTCCGTACGCGCCGCGCGCAAGAAGCCCCGGATGAACTGCTCCGCAACTTGCCCAGCAGCGGAAGTCGTCACCCCTCCATCGATCACAGTCGGCGCAAAAAACGGATGGGCCACACCCAGTCGACTAGCCTCGCGATAGGCGATCGCGCCCACCGGTTCCATTCGCTCAGGCGCAAAGGTCTCAGAATCGCCAAGACCGATCATCAGCAATCGCTTTGCCCCCAGGCTGCCGGCGGGCGGATCAATCAACAGGGTCTCGCCCAGTTCGCCGCGAAACAACGGAGGCTTCCGAATCCGATCGAGAAGACCTTTCAGCTTTTCGTTCGTCTCCACCAGCGAACCGTGCAACGTGTTGGACGGGTCGGACCGAAACAGGCAGATGATTTGCAACTCAGCGTCGGTCTCCGCCGGGCTCTGCACCAGGACGCGGATTGGAATCGACGCACCCGGGATCGCTATTTCTCTGGGCTTTGCCGCGGCGGCGCTGCTCGCCGCCTGCGCGACCGCTTTACCGTTCCCGGTCAAGCAAGGAACCAATGTCACCATCGCCAGCGTGAGCAGGCGTGCACCCGGTAAAAATCTCATCACTGGCTATCGTCCCTTCAACTCTCGCTCCATCACCTTCCGCAGTGCCTGATTGATGCGAGTCTGATACCGCCGTCCGTCTTTCTTGAACCACGCGATCACGTCGGCATCCAGCCGCAGCGTGACCGGCTTCTTTAGCGGACGGTAAAAATCCGCGATCTTCATCGCGTGCAATGCTCCCGACACCCTTTTTTTCTCGTCCTTTAAAGCGCGTAGATTGATCGGTTTACGCCGCCGGCCTGCCGCCTGAGCCCGGCGTCGCTTCAAACGGGAAGATGCAGTCTTCATAACCTATTGTCTCCATTGAATTTAGCTACGTACGCATTAGAATGTCTGTACGACATTGTACCTCAAAATGTTCCTGCAGGAACATTGGGTAATTTTTACTTCGCCCGCCCTAACCTGCCAGATCTTCAGGCCTTACGTCCTCCTGAACGTCCTCGTCCATAAAAGCAAACGCCTTCTGCGGCACCGGATTCTGCCACACCGGCGCAAATGACTGCCGGTGCAGTGGCGTCGGACCAAACTCGCGCAGCGCGGCCAGATGTTTGGGCGTGCAATATCCCTTGTGCGAAGCCAGCCCGTAACCAGGAAACACCGCATCCCACTCGCACATCATGCAGTCGCGTTCGACTTTCGCCAGGATCGACGCCGCCGCAATCGAGGCCGAGAGCGCGTCCCCATGAATGATCGGATTTTGCGGCTGCTCACAGTCGAGGCGCATGGCGTCAACCAGAAGATGATCCGCCGCAGGCGCAAGCCGCATCACCGCTTCCCGCATCGCCAGCCGCGACGCATGATAAATGTTGATCTGATCAATGCGAGCCACGTCCACGGCCGCAACGGCCCAGGCGACGGCATGTTCGCGAATGCGTTCCGCGAGCACCTCACGCCGCTCCGCCGGCAGCAGCTTCGAATCGCGCAGCCCCCGCAACCGGTACGCCGGATCGAGAATCACCGCCGCCGCGACCACACACCCGAAGAGCGAGCCGCGCCCCACTTCATCCACGCCCGCCACCAGCCGCGCCCCCGTTGCCCAGGCTTTTTTTTCATAGCGCAGCGTGCAGCGCAACTTCTTCAGCAACCGCAGCTTAGCCGCGGAGGGCGAGAGCGTTCGTGAAGATGCTGACTTCATCACAGTGAACGGAGTTGCTCACCATCTTCGTCGACAGCGCGAATTCAGGCAAGCGAAGTTTCCACGAGGTCTCCTAATCCGTTGTCATTCCGACTCTGAGCGGAGCGAAGAAGGAGGAATCCACTTGTCCCGCGGCTATGACACACGCGTGCCACGCCCCCCCACGCGGGTAACGCCAGGCAGTAACCATGACTTTGAGTACGTACGTACATTGTCCGTTCGGACATGCACTGGTAACTTCATCTGAGTTGAGCGTCTTAGGGACTCTTGAAAAGCTCGAGAAGCATCGTGGAAACCAAACTCAACGCGTCTCCCGAGGACGGCCTGCTCACAGGCAAGGCCGTACACCTGGCGCTGCCCGTGCGCTGGAGCCTGGTGGGTCAGCAAGGTCGCGGCCCGGCGGAGATGGCCTGCACCTATGACATTCATCCCCACGGCGCGCGGCTGCTCAGCGCGCGCACGGTGAACGTGGGCGAACTGGTGATGGTGGAGCGCGGACGCAACAAGGCCATCTGTCAGGTAGTGTGGGCGGGCGATTCCGAGTCACCACTGCGCGGACAGTTTTCGGTGCAGTGCATCGAAGGCAAAACCCCCTGGGACGAAGAGTTGCGGCAGATGCAGATAGAGACAGAAGAACAGTACCAGCCAGTCATTCTCGATGGCTCGCAGAATGGCCCGAAGCGCCGCGCGGGTCGCGGGTTTAGCGGTCAGGAGAACCCCAACCGGCGGCGGCGTCCGCGCTTCTACGTCGAAGGGCAGGCGGAAGTAATCGACGGCGTACAGCGCGTGGAAGGCGAGGTACAGCAGATTTCAGAATATGGCGCGCGCATCGCAGCCACGGAAATCCTGCGGCCTGGCACCGACTTCCGGCTGATGCTGAACATGTTCGACATCAGCGTGGCGGTGAAGGCGCAAGTCAAGTATCTGGTCGACAATCTCGGCATGGGCGTGGAGTTTCAGCAGATTCGCCGCGGCGACCGTCCCCTGCTCAGCTATGTGTTGAGCAAATTGCGGAGCAGGCGGGTCGAAGAGTTCGTTGAAGTGGAAGTGGTGCGGGAATCGTTGGCGGTGGCGGGATAAGTTTCAGCGATAGCCGCGCAAGAAACGACAATGCGCCCTGCAGCATCTTTCGCCCCTTCGGCAGCTAACGAGCTCCTAGACCGAGCCGAGCTTCGCTCGGCCTGGCCGGGGCAAATACCTTCGGCCCCTACGCAAGCCCCAGACCGCAAAGGAACGCTAGCTCTTTTCCACGTCGCGCAGGCGGGCGGCTTTGCCTCGCAGACCGCGGAGGTAGAACAGACGGGCGCGGCGCACCTTGGACGAGCGCAGCACTTCAACCTTGTCGATGACCTTGGCATGGACGGGGAAAATGCGCTCCACGCCCTGGCCGAAGCTGATCTTGCGCACGGTGAAGCTGGCCTGCGGTCCGTTATCGCGCTTGATGACCACGCCTTCGAAGGCCTGCACGCGTTCCTTTTCGCCTTCCTTGATCTTCACGTGAACCCGGATGGTGTCGCCGGGGTGGAACGCGGGGACCTCTGTGCGTTTCTGTTTGGCCAGCAGCTTTTCGATGATTAAGTTTGACATTGTCGTTTATCCTTCGTCTTTCGCAGCGCCTGAAGGCGCGATTGATTCTCGTTCCCGTTCGGTATGCCTGAAGGCATACCCTGATACGAATCTTTATTCTTCGGCGCGGACAGCGCATCCGCGACAGCCTATTCGCGGCCGGATTTGATGCGCACCAAAATCTTTGCGTCTTCGTCGCTCAGCTGCACGCCTTCCAGCAAATCCGGACGGTTGCGCAGCGTCTTTTCCAGGGCCCGCTGCCGGCGCCAGCGGCGAATTTCCTGGTGATCGCCGTTCAGCAAAACTTCCGGCACAGGCATTCCACGAAAATCCGCAGGGCGCGTGTAGTGCGGATAGTCGAGCAATCCGCCGGAACCACAGGTCGAATCGGCTGCGCCCGGCGTTGCTGACTCCACATGCGCGCTGAACGATTCCTGCCGCGTGGAAGCTTCGTTACCCACCGCACCGGGCAACAACCGCATGACGGCTTCTACGATTACAGCCGCGCCCAGCTCTCCACCGCTGAGCACATAGTCGCCAATCGAAAGCTCGCGATCGGCGAGATGGTCTGCTACGCGTTCGTCCACGCCCTCGTAACGGCCGCAGATCAGAACCATGCGATCGAGCGTGGCCAGTTCCGCGGCGACCTGCTGCGTGAAGCGTTGACCTTGCGCCGAAAGCAGGATCAGGCTTTCCTTCACAGTACCAGCTAGCCGTTGCTCTCGCGAAGCCAACCGCAGCGGTTCCAAACAATCAAAGATCGGTTCCGGCTTGAGCACCATGCCCTCGCCGCCGCCGAAGGGGCGGTCATCCACGGTGCGGTGCCGGTCGTGCGTGAACTGCCGCAAGTCGTGAACTTCGATTTTCGCCAGGCCCAACTCGCAGGCCCGGCGGGTGATGCCGTGATCCAGCGGTCCAGTGAAGAAGCCGGGGAAGATCGTTAGAATATCGGCTTTCATTGGACCTGAACACCCGACCTAAACACCTAAGAGCGTTAACCACGAAGGGCACTAAGGTTCACGAAGGAAGTCTTTAGCGCTTCTTCTTTGGTTCCTTCTGCTGCTCCTGCTTTTCTTCGGCCGTGACCGGCGCATTAATGTCCAGCATGCCTTCAGGAAGATTCATGCGCACTTGCGCCAGGTCGGTACCTTCCTGATCGATCCCTTCCAAGTACGCTTCCGCAAAAGGCACATCAAACTTTTTTCCCGCGCCGTTGGCCACGATTAGCAGCGGGGCCTCGCCGGCTCCGAACTGAACATCTTCGATGCGACCAATTTCGCGACCGCGGTCGAGAACTCTACTGCCGATCAGATCGCTAACGTAGGTCCAGCCCGTTTCCAGGTTCGCGCGTTCCGCACTGGGAACCTGCAATTCCGATCCGATCAATAACTCAGCGTCGGACATGGAATCGACGCCGCGGAACTTTAGAACGATCAGGCCCTTGTGCGGCCAGAGGTCTTCCACTTCCAGTTCGCGTCGCGCGTCCCCTGTCTTCGGCAGAGCCACAAGTTTCGTGCCGACCGCGAAGCGCCCCGGCACGTCGCTGTGCATTTCCGCGGCGACCTCGCCGTGCCGGCCTTGCGTCTTCACGACGCGGGCCAGGGTAATGAATTCGCACTCGCCGTTTGATTCAGGACTCAAGGTCCGCGACCCTACTCGAGGATTTCGAGCGTATAGCGCTTGCGGGCGCGGTGTCCGGCGGCGCTCAGCAGAGCACGCAGGGCGCGGGCGGTGCGGCCCTGGCGTCCGATGACCTTGCCCACATCGCTTTCGGCGACTTCGAGTTCGATGACGTCGTCGTCGAACTTCTCGACAAAAACCTCGTCGGGAGCGTCAACCAGCGATTTCGCAATCAGCTCAACAAGAACGCGGACATCTCCAGAGGGCTCAGTCATAGGCTTCGAATTCTCGCGTGTGCTCGGAATGAGGGTGCCCCATCCTTTCGCGCCTTTTGCGAAAGAATGGGAATCGATGGCCTCAAGGCCTAGGCGGCGGAGCCGGCAGTGGCCGGAGCCGGAGTCTTCGAAAACAGTTTGTGCACCCGCTCCGACATTTGAGCGCCCTTCGACACCCAGTACTCGACGCGCTCGCGCTTCAGTTCGACGCTGGCAGGATTGGTGCGGGGATTGTAAGTCCCGACCACTTCCACCGGACGGCCGTTGGTGGCGCGTTCCTTCTCAATGACCACAATGCGATAGTGCGGTTGTTTGCGCGCACCGCGGCGCGCCAGACGAATCATTAACACAGGTCTTATATCCTTGTTCCGGAAGAGTCCGGCGAGATCGAGGCAAACTCTTATTATGCCGCAGCTTAGGCCGAATGGCAAGGGGTGGCCTCAGACCTCGCTCAGCAGCGCAGATTTGCATCGCGAGCCTGCCATATTTCCACAAGACGTACCCGAAGAGTCTCGCGCGAACTGAAACTCAAACTGACCAGAGCACGCGACGAACCAGTTTTGGCGAATGCGGTCCGCCTGTGTAAACTACCTTCGCGATGAGATCTTCCCCCAGATCTGCCGCTGTGAAATGGTTCCTGCCGCTGGCCCTGCTCGGTTTTTTCATCACCCTCCCAATCCGCGGCTTCGCCTCCGCCTACAACGGACATCCTAAGCTGGTCGTCGTCATCGTGATTGACCAGTTCCGCGGCGATTACCTGGAGCGCTACCGCGACCAGTTCGGCGACTCCGGCTTCCGCTTTCTGCTCGACCATGGCGCCTACTTCCCGAACTGCAATTACAACTACGCCAACACGCGCACCGCTCCGGGACACGCCACGCTGTTTACCGGCGCCTACAGCAACGGCCACGGCATTGTCGCCAACGAATGGTGGGACCAGAAAAAGAAACGCATGGTGACGTCCGTGGAAGACGACGCCACGAAGCTGGTGGGCGTTGGCGGAGATAAAACGGGCTCGTCTCCGCACAATCTGCTGGCGGACACTCTCGGAGATGAACTCAAGCTGGCCACGCAAGGGAAAGCTCGTGTCTTCGGAGTGTCATTGAAAGACCGCGCCGCCGTGCTGCCCGCCGGGTTCGCCGGAGATGCCGCCTACTGGATCGAGCCCAAAACCGGCGCGTGGATCACATCCACGTACTACCGCGACGACCTGCCCAAGTGGGCGCAGGATTTCAATTCGAGCCGCCCCCAGAAATATTGGGATCGCGAATGGAAAGATGATCAGGGGAACGCTCTGCGCTCGACCGCGCATCGTAAGAGTAAAGACGGTTCCGACGCCGGCTTCTACGAAGTCGTCGGCCCGACCACCTTCGGCAACGAGTACGAATTCGAGTTCGCCAAAGAGTTGATGGTTTACGAGAACGTGGGCCGCGGTCCGGCAACGGACTTCATTTCAATCAGCCTCTCCCCCAACGATATTCTTGGCCACCAGGTCGGGCCGGATTCTCCCGAGATGCACCAGATGGCCCTCGACCTCGACCACGAACTGGCCGACTTCATCAATTTCCTCGGACACCAGATCGGCCTGGCCGACGTGTGGATTGCCCTCTCGGCCGACCACGGTGTCTCCTCGCTGCCCGACGCGGTAAAGAAGCTGCACATTCCCGCGGCGAACCTCGATGCGAAACAAATCGAGGGGCAGCTCAACAGCACACTCACCGCGAGATTTTCTCCCGGCCATTCCGCGGCATACGTGAAGCTCGATTATCCCGTGGCCTGGCTTGATCAGGATGCTTTCGCCGCCGCGCACGTGCACGAGGCCGACGCGGAGAAAGCTGTCGGCGAAGCCATGAAGCAAACTAGCTTGCGCGACTACTACACGAAGTCGCAACTCGCCGATGGCCAGGTTCCCAACACTGCCCTGGGACGAAAATACCTGAACAGTTATTCCCCGGAAGGAAGTTGGTACGTGCTTGGCGTCCCCGACATTTACACCGTCGGAGGGGCGCGCGGTACGGACCACGCGTCCCCCTACAATTACGACACGCACGTCCCGCTGGCCTTCTACGGCTTGCCGTTTCAGGCGGGAACGTATCGAACGAATGTGGAACCGGTGGACATGGTCGCCACACTCGCTTCGCTGCTGGGCATCAACGCTCCCACGCACTCCGTGGGCCGCGTGCTGACCGAAGCGCTGACGCACATAACTACAAACCCAAATACAAACCCAAGCACAAACCCCGTTACAACTCCAGCCACAAAGCCAGGCGCAAGCCCAGTCACGCCCTCGGGAGCAGGCCAGCCATGACTCCCGACCTCAGCGTAAGCGTTGCCGGCATTCCGCTCAAGAATCCTGTGATCGCTGCCAGCGGCACGTTCGGCTACGGGGTCGAATTTGAAGATGTGGTGCACCTGAGCAAGCTGGGCGGTTTTGTAGTGAAGGGATTGTCGAAGGAGCCGATGATCGGCAACCCTCCGCCTCGCTTGTGGGAGACCGCGGCCGGCATGTTGAACGCCATCGGCCTGCAAAATATCGGCGCCCGCGCGTTCCTCGACGAGAAGCTGCCGCACCTCCGCGAAATCAAAAACATTATCGTGATGGCAAATGTTTTCGGCTACACCCGCGAGGACTACGAACACACCATCCAGATACTCAACGAAGGCGAGGGCATCGCGGCCTACGAGCTGAATGTTTCCTGCCCCAACACCGCGCACGGAGGCCTGCAGTTCGGCAGCGATCCGCGTTCGCTCGACGAAGTTGTCACCACTGCCAAGCGCGTGTCGCAGCGCCCCCTGATCGTCAAGCTCTCACCCAACGTGACCAGCATCGCGCAAATGGCCTATGTGGCGCAGGAAGCGGGCGCCGACGCGCTTTCGCTCATCAACACCTTCGTGGCCATGGCCATCGATCCGGAGACGCGCAAGCCGCGCATCGCCAACGTCACCGCCGGCTTGTCCGGCCCTGCCATCAAGCCCATCGCCGTGCGCATGGTGTATGACGCGGCCCACGCCGTGAAAATTCCCGTGATTGGCATGGGCGGGATTTCCACCGCGGAAGACGTCGTCGAATTCCTGCTGGCCGGAGCGACGGCAGTCGAGATCGGCACCGCCAGCTACTGGGACCCCTGCGCCACGGAAAAAATCGTGGGAGAGTTAGAACAATGGTGCAGCGAACACCGCGTCGCCCAGCTCGCCGATCTCATCGGCGGAATGCAGCTGGAGTAGGCCACCATCCACGGGAGGCTCTGACAAATGGTGTGATGGTGGGTCCAGGAGTCGCAGTCGCGAAGTACTGGCTCGCCGGCGCAGTTGGCGTAGCATCGTTTTCGTCAATCATTTTCGGCCGTCATGTTCGGCAATCAGAGTTTTCCGCCGCCAGATGCTCCCGCCGGTGATTTTTATGACATACTGCAGGCCGTGGCAGCCCAGTTAACCATAGACGTAAAGCAGCGGCTGGTGGTTCACACTTTCTCCGGTGTGCTCTGTGATGAGGACATTGCGGACCTCCCTTCGAAGGTCCGTGCCCACCCGGATTTCGATCCGACCTTCTCAGAACTTTTGGATTTCAGCGCGGTCACCGCCGGCACAGTGTCAACCGCTGCGATTACCGCGGCGGCGCAACGTAAGACCAGTTTCGTCCCGACCGCCAGGCGCGTAATCATCGCTTCCCAGGATCACCTTTTCGGACTTGCCCGCATGGGCCAGGCGTTCGCGGAGCGAAGCAGGCCCTCAGTCTCGGTGGTCCGAACCATGGCTGAAGCCCGTAAGGTTCTAGGGATTGAACAAGCTGGCTAGACAAATTGGCTACAACAAGCCAGCCAGACGGGGACTCGGCTTCAGCGCGGGGCCGAGTGAAAATCTGCTGCCGGATGCTAGCCTAAGTTTTTCTTGAACAGCGGAGCCATGCGCTCGCAGAGACCTTCCACCGCCTCATAGAGGTTCGCCAGTCCCTCGGTTTCGAGGCCCAATTCCAGTGACTCCAGGTCCATCCTCAGATCTTTGGCGATCTGCGTGGCACGTCGAACCCGCTCCTGCGATAGCACTCCCAGCACCGAGTACGGGTCGCGATGTTGCCCTTGCAGCTCCGTCCATTGCTGAACCGCCCATGCGGTTTGGCGCATGCTGTCGACCGCGTCGCGGAATTCGCTCAGAACCCGCGGAGAACACCCGGAGACCACCAGTTTCTCCAACTCTTGCAGTTCATCCGTGGCCGCTTTCAACCGCTCGGAAACGGATCGTGGGTCACTCTGGTGGTTGCTTGGCGATGCCATGGTGAAGTCTCCACCTTTCCAATCGGCCATCGGAGCCGAAAAGCTTAGTCTTCTTTAGGCCTCGACTGTAGAGTCACCTGGGCAATTACCTAAGTTTAGAAATCTCTGCCTCTATTTTTCGCATATGCCGATCTAAAGTGCATCATAGTTCGCGCGTGGCCCCGAAACGGGCGAAAGGAGGCGGTCGATATGAATCACAAACCTGAGCACCTTCCCTTTTGCCAAAGCAGTGCAGCGAAAGCCGCCTCGTGCCCGGGATGTCGAAGTGTGTTCTTGCAGCTGACTCCGCCTTTACCTGAAATGATCTTCCAGCAAGAGCTGACCCAGGAAGATCAGAAGTTCCTGGCAGAGTTGGCCATTGCCTTTTAGGGCAAGGTCTTTAATAAGGCGAGGTCTTTATAAGGCAAGTCAATATAAGGCAAGTCAATGAGTCGTGGAGTAAGTGATCCCGGCTGCGATCCCGCCTAACGTCCGTTTGTGTACCAGATCGATCCCGGAGACTTGTAGTCGCGGCCTTCGCCCCAGACCGCGTGGGTGGCGCCGTCGCTGTCGATGGCCAGACCGAAGTAGTCTCCGAAGGGAAAGCGGAAGCCTTCCGGCAGAATGTAGTCGTAGCCCTGAGCTGGCCCGGAGAGCCGGGTTTCGCCGTTCCAGCTAGCCCCGCCGTTCGTGGAACTGCGGTAGTACGTATTCCACAGCGGGCGCTTGGGATGGGCCGGTTCGGTCGCCCGCGCATCCATCCACGCAATGCGAACGTCGCCCGATGCTCCCGCTACGATGGCCGGGAAGGCATGCTCGATGCCAGGAGCGGCATTGGACACGGCTGCACGCTCGCTCCAGCTCGCTCCTGCCGTCGTCGAAGACGAGAAATAGATGCGCTCCGGTCCGCCGTTCGCGTTGCCCGAGTTCCATAAGGCATAGAGTGCTCCCGAAGCATCGGATGCCAGCGCGATCTGCGCGCCCAGGAATCCGGTCTCGCAAGATTGCGCAGCACAGCCCGGAGGCGCGCCGGAAACATCCAGCAGCAGCGTACTCCAGGTGCGTCCCCCATCAGCCGAGCGGCTGACATTCACGCTGACCGGACGCGTCGGCACCTCGTGGCGGGCGTAGGCCGTCCAGCCGAAATAAACGTTGCCTGTTAAATCGATCGTAGCGCCACCCGCCAGCGACGATCCCGCTTCAGGGCTCGGATTCACCTGCACCGAACTGAACGTCTGTCCCGCATCATGCGAAGCGGCAACGAAGAAGTTTTCGTCGTGATTGAAGCCGATATAAACATCGGCTCCCCGAACCGTCAGCACTGGCTTGTCGGCATCTTCCTGGCCGCGCTCGGCCCATGAGTACGACCAGGTCCGGCCAAAGTCGAGCGAGCGCGCGACTACAACGTCTCGCTTCTCATTCTGCAGCCACGAGGCATACACCGTCTGCCGGTCCACAGGATCGACCACGATCTGCGGATCGAACTGGCCCGTCGAAAACGGCAGCAGAGCCTTTGAGTCCTGCCACGTAATCCCGTTGTCACTGCTGATCAGCAGAGCAATACTCGGTGCGGTGCAGCGCGCGCAATCCGGAACCGCACCATACTGCGGATACAGCACATAAACATGTCCGCGCCCGTCGGCGGCAATGGCCGGTTCCCACTGATCGCCGTTATGGTAGCCAAGGCGCTTCTGCAGCGTGAATCCCGAGGCTGCCAGCGCCGCCGTTGTGGCCAAGGTAAATAACAGCGCCAGTGCAAGTCTTTGCAAAGCGCTGAATCCGGCTCGGTGGCGGCTGGTCGAGGAAGACACGGAAGAAATCCTTTATCCTTGTATCGTCTATCCTTAGTATCGTTGCTCGTTGCTCATTGCGAAGTATCCTTGCGAAAGCTCTGATCCGGACTTTATCGTGATTCCGAACGAGCGTCAATTACCCGAAGGGCTGACCTTGCCGGATTTTACAAGTCTGTGACTTTTCTGGCATTAAGTCATCAAATCAACGACAATTTAAGAAACCAACGTAATCGACAGGAACGCAATCGTTAAGTCCAGGGAGCGAATCACAATGACGGAGAAAGCCACATTTGCAGCCGGATGTTTCTGGGGAGTCGAAGCCACCTTCCGCCAGATGCCGGGCGTGACCTCGACCCGGGTGGGCTACACCGGCGGCCAGACCGAAAACCCGACCTACAAAGAGGTCTGCACCGACCGCACCGGCCACGCCGAAGCGGTCGAAGTCGAGTTCGACCCCGCCAAAGTGCGCTATGCCGACCTGCTCAAAGTTTTCTGGGAGAACCACGATCCCACGCAGGTGAACCGCCAGGGTCCCGACTGGGGCTCGCAGTACCGCACCGCGATCTTCTTCCACTCGCCGGAGCAGGCCAAAGAGGCGCAGGCCTCGAAAGATGCGCTCGACAAAGCGCACCGCTACTCGAAGCCCATCGCGACTTTGATCGTTCCGGCCGTGGCGTTCTATCCCGCCGAAGATTACCACCAGCAGTATCTCGAAAAGCGCGGCATGGCCAGCTGCCACATTAAAACCTAGAACCGATCTCGCGCCTGCAGCGGGTGCCCCACGTCTCGCATTTGAGACGTGGGGATTTTGTCGGCGTCATCTTTGGCAAGTCTCGATATAGCACCCGCTGCATACGGAACCCCGCAACGTGTATAATCCCGGCTCAACGGCAGAACCCGCGTCCAGCGCCGCAACTCTTCCAGATCACTCAACCAGGAGAATCCCGTGGAGCACCCAATCAAAATACGTTCATACCCTCATCAACTGTCATCTCGCGTCCGCGCTGCAGCAACTTTTCTCCTCGTGCTTTTGGCCGTCGCATTTTCCGTCGAGGCGGCCTCCGCCCAAACCGGATACACCGGAATCTTCGGCGGCGGCCCGTTCTATAAAAACGCCGCCAACAACATCACCGAAATTGAAAACTCCGGCTTCACCGAAGCCATTGTCTGGAGCGTCGAAGTCAGCAGTACCGGCGACCTGAATTTCAACGGCGAGTTCCCGCTGACCTCCGGCGGCGTCTATGTCGGCGACCAGTACTATCCTGATTTCGCCGCTGACATGGCGCAGTTGAAAGAAGGCACGGTCAAGCGCGTCACCTTCAGCATCGGCTCCTCCAACTACGGCGACTGGGAAGACATTACCGCCTTGGTCAACGCGCAGGGCACCGGCCCCACCAGCATTCTCTATCAGGATTTTGCGGCTCTGAAAGCCGCCATCCCCGCACTCGATGCCATCGACTTCGACGACGAGAACAGCTTCAATTCGCCGACCACAATCTCGTTTGGCGTGATGCTCGGCCAACTCGGTTATCACGTCATGCCCGACGCTTTCGACGACAGCAGTTACTGGACCAACGTCGTCTCGCAAATCAATAGCCAGCTTCCCGGCACCGCCGACGGCGTACACCTGCAGGCCTACGCGGGCGGCTCAGGAAATAATCCGTGCACAGGGTGGAATTTCGGCACCGTCCCGGTATTTCCGGGCCTGTGGGATCTGTACGACACCCCGGCCCAGGTTCAGAGCACCATGACGAGCTGGCATAGCCAATGCGGCATCCTCGGCGGATTCATGTGGCTCTATGACGACTTCGTCGGTACCGGCCTCGCGGCACAGTATGCCACCGCGATCAACAACGCCGTCAGCAGCACGGGCTTTACACTCGCCGGACCAACGAGCGTTTTCCTGAACCAGAGTTCCACCGCCAACGCCTCGATCACCATCACCGACTTCGGCGGTTTCACCGGCACGGTAACGCTGACAGCGTCGAGTCTGCCGAAAGGCGTGCAGGTATCGTTCCAGGGAACGGGCAACACGCGCAAAGCGGTATTCAAAGCCGGTTCCACTGCCACCACTGGATTCACCACGGTCACCGTGACGGGCACCTCCGGCACCATCACCCAGTCCGTCGCATTAACGTTGGCCGTAAGCGCAGGCGTGGGCAAGACGGGAATCGGCAAAGCGGTCAATCTGTCTTCAGAATTTAGTCTGAACGGAATCTACAAAGACGGCACAACTTATACTACCGGAGGCCTCGACGGCGACGGCTACTCCTACTCCGCGAACCTGCTCACCGCGTCGCGCGTCTTCGACGGCACATTGTTCGAGTTCGGCCCCGCCAATGAACTGGACGCGGTCGCTTGCAGCGGCCAGTCGGTCGCACTGCCAGCGGGAAAGTTCGCTTCTCTCGCGCTGCTGGCGACCGGCATCGAGGGGAATCAGGCGTCCCAGACCCTGACCGTCACCTACACCGACGGAAGCACCACGAAATTCACGCAAAGTTTCAGCGACTGGTACACCCCACAGAAATATCCCCACGAGTCGGAAGGCGTGGCCATGGCCTACCGGAATTTCGACAACGGCACCAAGGATGAGCGCACGTTTAATCTGTATGAGTACCAGTTCACGCTGAATCCGAAAAAGATTGTGCAGAGCGTAAGTCTGCCCAATGATAAAGACGTCGCTGTGCTCGCGGCTACTTTGGTGCCGTGAAGAGCGGCACGTCGAGCTGTCGCATCGGCTGGCATTTAGTGTGGATCGACCGGCATAGAGTTTACATACGCCAGTGTATGTACATTGGGGTACGTAATTCGAGACTTGGGTGATGCGCGCACAATCTCAAGTCGAGACAACCCGCATCTCCCGTTCCCCAGGATGGCCCTTCCGGGGCCGGAAACGGCCCTTGCTGCGACGATCACTGCCCGAGGCGAGGTAAGCTCCATGCGGCGCAAAATCGCGCGTCCTGGAGCCTCCCAAAGCCGCTCTACGACTTTTCAATGACTTGCACGAAGACTCAACGACTTACCCGACAAGCGCTCAATGAGCGCGATCGCTTCTTTACACCAGCTGGTTCGCTTCAGCACAATATTGGCATGAAGCGAGCGAAGAACTGGGGGTTCATCTTGACTGTAATAATCGCTTCTCTAGTCGTTGGCTGCGACAGGGTCAGCAGGAAAACCTACCAGGTCAAGGTCGCTCTGAATGGAAAAGGACCGTTGGGAATTGCTGGCCCACCCTGGGATGGGCCAGATGGAGTTGTTCTGTACCGTACAGGACGCGGCGGTGTTATTTGCTACGACGCCTTCCATTCGAAAGACCTCCACGACCACTTGTCGATGAAAAATGGACAGCCTGTCACGGTCGAATATGACACATTCAGCACCTTCGGAAAAATGAACGGATACAACGTGCATTCAGTCGACGGCATGATACTGGCAAATGGGTACCACGTGCTCAGGGAAGACTTCGCAGCTACCGCCGGTGTCGCTCGAATGGGAGCGGGCTCGGCTGGAAACGATGACTGTTGGTAAAAAATCGCCATTACACCAGCGACCCAACTGTTTCTCCAATCAGTTCTATGCTGCCGTCAGCAGCATGGGCGCACCCTTCGTGATCACCAGCGTATGTTCATAGTGCGCTGCAGGCCGGTGATCCGCAGTGATCATCGTCCACTTATCGGGTGCCGTGAAGATCCTGCCGGAACCGGCAGCGATAATCGGCTCGACCGTAATCACCAAGCCTTCGGTGAGAATCTGATTGTCGCGCGCATCGGGATAGTTCGGCACCCGGGGAGCTTCGTGGATGGTTCGCCCAATGCCGTGGCCAGCCAGCTCGCGAATCACGGAGAAGCCGCTGCGCCGGACTTCGCGCTCGACGGCGCGTCCAATCTCCCAGACTCGAAATCCGGCGCGCGCCACCAGCATGGCCTTGGCGAAGGCGCGCTCCGCGCATGCGATCAGGTTCAAGCGCTCAACCGTTACTTCGCCGACCGGAACGGTTACGGCGGCGTCCGCCATGAATCCATCTTTTTCGATGGTGACGTCGAGCTTGACCAAATCGCCCCGCTGCAGAGCGCGTGGGCCCGGAATGCCGTGCACCGCCTCATCGTTCAGGCTGATGCAGTTCACACCCGGAAATCCATAGACCAGCGCGGGCGCGGACTGCGCGCCCTGCTGCCGCATCACGTCTCCGCCTACTTCGTCTAATTCAGCCGTGGTAATTCCCGGCCGCACTGCGTTCCGCATGGCTTCCAGCATGAGACGAACCACCGCGCCCGCCGCGCGCATTCCCGCCAGTTCTTCCGGTTCGTTGATGGACATGAAATCTCCTCAGGAGCATGATACCCGCCGGAGCCACCGTTTTTCAGGAACCTCAGTGCGAAGGTTGCTGATCTGGCTGGGCTGGCCGTCCGGGCCGCAGTCGCAGGAAAATCTGGAACGACACGGGATAATTTCCGTAGCTGGCATCGAGCACGGCTGGTTTCGAGTAAATCGTCACATCCGCGCCCAGCCCCAGTCGCCATGAATGATCTTGAGTTGTGTCATGCTGAATCAAATCGCGCTCGCCGCCAAACGTGTATGCCCCAATCCGGTAGGCCGGATGCACCGGCGCCTCGGGAAACAGTTCGTCCTTGTCGACCAGCTCCAGGCGCGAGAACGCATAGTTTCGGCGTTGGAAATTCAGCGTCGATTCCAGCAGATAGCCATTCAGATTCGTAGCACTCACGTTGGTACCGGTGGCGAACTCGTGCACGCGCCCCCAGACCAGCGTCGTCGCCCAACTCCCGGTACCCCCATTATCGCGAGTGAGGGGCCGGTTGTATTCCACCGACGCCGTCTGCCGTATCTGATCGCCCGGCTCCAGCGCCTCCGGGTGCTCCAGACGTCCAATGCTGTATTGCGCGGCCCAGTTGCGCGCGGGCGCCACAAAGGCCCGAGCTGACCAGGAATCGAGCGCCGCCAGCTGGATGCTCCAGCGCTCCTCGTTGGGCTCGTGCCCGTTGAAGGCGGAAGCCTCCAGCTTGACGCGGTCAATCACGAATCCCGTGGTCACCACGCCGAAACTGGTGTGAGTAGAATCCTGCAAATGATGGCCCAGGGGAGCCAGCGGCAGTTCCGCAGCCGAAGCCCGATGGATGTAAGTCACCGGCCCCAGCGCCGGCTCGGCCGCCGGGCCGCCGTAAAGCTCCCATGAAAATCTTTTCCCGAGCGGCCGCATGTAAAGCAACGACAGTTCCGCAAACACATTGTGGGGATGCTGATGATCGACCAGAGGCTCGCCGTGGTAAGTCTCTCCCGTCTGAAAGAGCTCGGGAAATCCGGGATGCGGCGAGGTCAGCGACTCAGCAGAAAGCATCTGCCGGAACAGGATCGTGCCCTTGCCCAGGCTGTGCTGCTCCATCAGCATGCCCCAGTTGACCGACTCTGCTTTGCCTTCACCCCGCGGGCCGCCTTGCTGGTTGTAATCGATGAAGATAACGCCGTGAGCCATCAGCATCCAGCCGCCGCGCATCCACATCCATTCGGGGCTTGATACCGACGCCGGCTGCCATGCTGTCCCGGAACCTTCATGGGGCGACGGCAGCTGCAGCCCGTTCTCTACGTTCATAGGCATAGGCATATGCATTCCCGCCACGGATGTGTCTTGCTGGGGCGCAGTTGGAGTGTTTTCCTGTGCCGAGACCCGCGCTGGAACGAAGACTAGCCAAACGAAGACTAGCCAACAGAGAACAAAAAACGTCATCCCCCGAACGAAGTCGTAGTCGTTGCGAATCTTCAAGAACCGCGACATTCCCCGGAATGCGCCGGTCGAATTCGGGAGCGGCAAAGGAAAGAGAAAAGCCATCTAGACTTGCAGCGGAGGAATCATTTGCGTCTAGGTTCCGGTAATTTTGATGCGAAGTTCTTCGGGGAGCCGTTGCCGAATTTCCTCGGGCAGCCGGTCATGCACGCGCCGCGCGCCTAATTTCGCGGCGTCGAGAACTGTGACCGGGGCCGGTGTGGCCACAGCCACGCCCAGCCAGATCAAGGCCGAAAGGCCGAATCCCGCCAAAGCCGCGATTTCCAGCCAGAACGCGTGCCGCGGCCCAAGATGCCAGATCACGCCAAAGGCCAGCAGAAAAATGCCCGCCGAAATCGAGGCCAGCGCGATCAGTCCCACATCGATGAAGCGATGAATTTGCTGCCGGGTGCGGCAGCGTTCGCAGTCGGCAAAATGGGCTTCGTAGTCGCCGCGCATCTCCGGCGCCAGGCTGGAAATATCATACCGCCAGCCCGCCAGAATCTTGCCTACGATTGGATCGATGCACGACTGACTCATGGGGTTAAGAGCCAAATAAAACCAAGCCCAGATAAATCAGGGCCCACCGGAGCGATAAACCGAATCCGGCTACAGGCGAATCGGCTGCAGCGCCTCGCTCTGGGGCGCCAGCAGCACGCGGTTGCGAAACAATCCGCCGCGCGTGGCCAGTGCTTTCTCAGCCTCTCTCCGGGCTATTTCCGGATGATTGTTCTGCTCTGAGAGATGCGCCAGCACGACAAACGTTGCACTATTATCATAGTCGTTGGTCAGGAAATCGGCGAGCGCCCCGTTGGAAAGGTGCCCCACGCGGCTCATTACCCGCTGCTTCACCGACCACGGATACGGCCCTACCCGCAGCATCTCCAGATCGTGATTCGATTCCATGATCAGCACATCACAGCCGCGCAGATGATCGCGCACGCTGGCCGGCAAATAGCCCAGATCGGTGGCCACGCCAACTTTGATGCCCTCGGCGCGGAAGGTAAATCCCACCGGATCGGCCGCGTCGTGCGGAATAGTGAACGGTCTGACCTCAATATCGCCCACTTGAAAGTGGCGGCCGGACTCAAACGGTTCGAGTTTTTCGAGTTTCGGACGCTCGCCTTTTTCGTTGCGCAAGGCGCGCGCCCAGGCCTGGTGCGTGGCCCCGGTCATAAATACTGGAATGCGCAGCTTCTTGGCCAGCGTTGCCAATCCGTAGACATGATCGGAATGCTCGTGAGTAATCACAATGGCGGAGAGTGCGAGCGGATCCTCGCCCAGCGCCTTGAGGCGCTTGAAAGTCTCGCGGCAGGAGATGCCGGCATCGACCAGAATCCGGGTACGCGCGCTGGCCACAACGGCGCAGTTGCCGCGGCTCCCTGAGGCCAGCATGGTCACGCTTATTCCCATCTTTGCGAACCCATAATCGCAGCATACGCGTCCACCCTGTGGATTCGGGAGTTACTTTTTGGTTATCCGATACTTTGGGAAGAAAGTCTTGGGCAGGGGCGATTGCCGCGGGCACCGGCGATAAGAATCAGCTCATACGTAAAGCGCATGGAAGTCAACCGAGGGGAAATCAGGGTTGATCATCTTCAGGCCCATATTAATCGTCCCCGCATCGATGGGTTGCCACAGAAAATTCGAGAGCAGGACTGCGCCGCGGCGTCTTTTGGTCGAGAAACCAATGAAGGTGCTGCAGCCGGTGGACAAACCCGACTTCCAGACAATTTCCTCTTTTCCGTCCGATTTTCCATCGGCTTTTCCCTCAGCTTTTCCATCTGCTTTTCCATCGGATGACGAGATGAACCAGCCCATCCCGACATCCGTTCCCGCAAGGGGCGTCGCCTTTCGCGTTGCCAGCAGCCGCGCAATAGGTGTGCTGAGCGGGGTTGGCGCGAGCCCCATGCAGGCCTTGAGGAACACTGTGAGATCGTCAGCGGTGGAGCGGACATAGCCCGCTCCCGGCATGGCCGGCCAATCCCACAGCTGCGTGGGCTTCAGGTCGAGGTCGTGTCCTTGCACCAGGTGGCGCCGCATCTCGCCGGTCAGCGTGATGCGAGTGTGGGTGAGGCCCAGCGGACCGCAGACTCGCTCGATCAACAGCTCTTCATAGCTCTTCCCCGCGCGGCGGGCGAGCGCGATGCCAAGCAATCCGAAGCTGAGATTGGCGTATTCGTAATGGGTGCCGGGCTCATATTTCGGCACATAGCTGGAGAGAAACTCGTAGAGCTTGGCCTCGGTGTAGTCTGCCATCGGCTTGGGACCGGCGTACCAGTCCGGCGGCAAATTGCCGGGCATGTTGGGCAGGCCGGAAGAGTAGGTGGCGAGATCCAGCAGCGTAATCGGCCGGGCCTTTTTATGCTCACGCTCAAATTCATGCAGTGTCACCGAAGGCGGAAGATACTTTGCCACGGGATCGTCCACCACCACCTCGCCGCGCGCAGCCATGTCCGCCAGCAGGAGCGAGGTCAGCACCTTGGTGATCGACATGATTTCAAAAACAGCACCGCCATCCATCGCGAGATGGGGCACACCGGAACTTCCGTAGGAAGTCATCCGTGTGCCCGCTTGGTCGACGACGACCGCAATCATGCCGGCGACCTGGTCGCGCGTCCCGACAGCTTGCTTCAGCGCATCGCGAATCGGATCCGTTGCCGGTTCAGCAAAACAATTGCCTCCAAGAGCACCAGCGCTAAGAGCACCGCCTCCGAAAGCGACGATCCCCGCACCAATGGAGCTCAACAAAAATTCACGCCGATGCATTATGCCCCGCTTTTTTCCTTATCCCCGGCTACGTCGGTAGCGACGATGACGAAGTGTCATACGGTCATGGGCTCGCAAATGTTCCGCGAATCGGCTGGAGGATTGGAGGATTGGAAAATTGGAGGATTGGAAAATTGGAAGATTGCTGGAGCATCGAAGACGCGGAAGCCGCTCTTACTTCCCCTGCCGCAAATTGTCTACCGCGTGGCGCACGACCGCGCCACCATACGCGCCCGCGATTCCGGGAAGAAATGCCAGAAACGATCCGTAGACCTGCGCCCGGGTGGGCTTGACGGCAAGAATCGTGAAGGCGGCCAGTTCGGTCAGCGGTATCGAGGCTCCCACCAGCACGACCCAGCGCCAAGGCCAGCGCGGCCGCAGCAGCCCAAGCAGCATGCACGCCGACAACACCAGCAGCGCCGTGAATAGCAGGTCGTTGACCGCAACATCCGCCCAGCCAGCACCGATGCCGCAGAGCGCCGCCAGCAGGTAGAACCAGGCGTCGCCTGTGCCGGGTTGTTCGGCGTTCTTCATTTGGGCAAGGGTTTTTGGTTTGGGCAAGGCGCTTGCACCGCAGAGTCACAGAGAAAAAGCAAAGAAACCGGTTGCCGCTTTCTCTCAATTCGCTTTTCTCTGTGTCTCTGTGACTCTGTCGTGGAAGCTGCTTTTCAATCAGCAATCAGCAATCGGCATTCG
The DNA here is from genome assembly GCA_963758005.1 of uncultured Acidobacteriota bacterium. Classification (GTDB taxonomy): domain Bacteria; phylum Acidobacteriota; class Terriglobia; order Terriglobales; family Acidobacteriaceae; genus Sulfotelmatobacter. The sequence continues at coordinate 2,291,626 of CAVWTR010000006.1, read as the reverse complement.
TCAATCATCGATCTTCAATACGTATAGAACCCCCGCCCGCTCTTGCGGCCCAGCCAGCCTGCATCCACCATTTTGATCAGCAGCGGGCACGGCCGGTACTTGGGATCACCGAGGCCGCTCTGCAGCACGCGCATGATGTCGAGGCAAACGTCGAGGCCAATGAAGTCGGCCAGGGTCAACGGCCCCATGGGATGCGCCATCCCCAGCTTGAACACTTCGTCGACCGCCTCAGGTGTGGCTACGCCTTCCATTACGGCGAACATGGCCTCGTTCAGCAGGGGCATGAGCACGCGGTTGGAAACGAAGCCGGGAGCGTCGTTTACTTCGACCGGAGTTTTTTCGAGCTTCAAAGCCAGATTGCGAGTTTCCGAAAATGTCTCCTGCGACGTGGCCAGCCCGCGAATCACTTCCACCAGCTTCATCACTGGCACGGGATTGAAAAAATGCATGCCGATGATTTTGTCCGGCCGCTTGGTCTGCGCCGCCAGCTTGGTGATTGAAATCGACGAAGTATTCGACGCCAGAATAATCTCGGGCCGCGTCACCCGGTCCAGGTCGCGAAAGATTTCCGTCTTGATCTCGAGCTTTTCGGTGGCAGCCTCTACGACAAAGTCGCAATCGGCAAGCTGGCCGCGGTCGGTCATTGGCCGGATCAGGCTCAGGGCTTGAGTTTTCGCTTCGGCGGTAAGCTTGCCCTTGGCGACTTCGCGGTCGAGATTCTTGCCAATGGTTGCGAGCGCGCGCTCAAGAAAACGTTGTTCTACGTCGCACAGCACCACGTCGTATCCGTTGCGCGCGAATACATGCGCAATGCCGTTGCCCATGGTGCCTGCGCCCACTACACCGATTCGCCGAATGTCCATAACCTTGCCTTTGCCTCTCGCGAAAACGTTCGAGTCTACCACCTGGCTGGCTATGACAGAAAAACACGCTGGAGAATCAAGAATTACTCTGGGTTTCGGTGTGGAAAGTGGGTGGTCGGCAGGAATGGCGGCGCGAGGAATGGCTAGGCGAGTAACGGCAAGGAATGATGTAGCCAGCAACGGGGCGACAAATCAATGCCTGCGACGGAACTGCGAGAGCAAGAATGCCTGGCTGAGAATTCCGTGGTGCGACTTTCGGCGCGTCGCGAACCGCAGGGCGAACTTAAGCTGCTAGATTCCCGCCGGTCGTCGCCCCCATGCTGTTGGCTTCGGCTTCATCGCGAGGATGTAACAGTCCTCGTGAATGGCCTGACCTTCGCCGTCCGTCTTCGCGATTTCAACCGGGACGGGCTTGCGGCAGATACGGCAACGCAGCAGCGCTTGCTGACCGCGTGGAGTTCCCGCGCCAATCTGTATTTCAGAATTGGCGACGATCGCGTCCTTTACCTTCTGGATTGGAATCTGTTCGAAATGAGTCTGCGAGTTGCGCATGGGGGATTGCTCCTTCACTGACTGAAACCGTAGCAGATCAAGTTTCGTACGGGTCATATCTTTAAAGGCGTGAATAGAGGCGTGAACGACGCGTGCTTGGCGATAGCACGAGCGCAATCAGCGCCCGCGTTGAAATTCTTTACTGCGCCGCCACCTTCGGTTGGCAAGTGAATAGGCTGTTTTACGTATTGTTTTTTACTTGCAGACCTCGTTACGTCATGTTACGATAATCTTACGTTCGTTTATCGTTACCGATCCAGTAAGGAGTTTCCGCAATGTCCCAGCGTGCTAACAAATCTCCTATGAACTTTACGACGATGGCGCAGGTCGATGTTCCCCAGGGCCGAAACGGGAAGCACAAAGAGGTGGTCACCCAGATCCTTTCCGATCTCGATCAATTACCCGCCGGGATTGCCCTCAAGGTGCCCCTGTCGGAATTGGCGGAGAGCAAGGAAAAGGTGCGTTCGGCGCTGAACCGCGCCATTCACAAAGGCGCGCGCAAAGTCGCTACCGCCAGCGACGCGGATTTCTTGTACGTATGGAATGAAGCCAAGTAGGGCCGGCGATCGGGGTTTCAGAGCAGGGTTGCGAAGCCGGGTCGGCAGATCGTCGTCGTTCTGACGCAGAGGCTCGCGCGGTCTGAATTGCCTCCAGGCCAGGGTGTAAAATATCTCTGCGAACCCTAAAGATAACTTCGATACCTAACTTCGCAGTTTTGGAAGGATAATCCCCCATGGCAACTCTAGAAGCCCCCGTGCGGCCGCGCACCAGCCTGCATCAAGGTCCGTTCGTGACCGAACCGTTCTATGATTTTCGCAACGAAGAGAATGCGCGCAAGATGCGTTCCGCCATCGCCAAGGTGCGCTCTCAGTTGGGCCGCGAGTATGACCTTATCATCGGCGGCAAGCGGATCAAGACTGCCGAAAAGATCAGGTCGCTGAACCCGTCGCAGCCGTCGCAGATTGTCGGCATCCACCAGAAAGCTGGCAAGGATCACGTCGAGCCCGCCATGCAGGCTGCGCTCCAAGCCTTCGAAAGCTGGAGCCGCACTACGGTCGAAGAGCGGGCCGGGCTTTTGTTCCGCGTGGCCGATCTGATGCGCGAGCGCAAGATGGAATATATGGCGTGGTTGGTTTTCGAGGTCAGCAAGAACTGGGCTGAGGCCGATGCCGACATCTCTGAGACCATCGACTTCTGCGAATTTTACGCGCGCGAGGCGTTGCGCTTTGCGAAAGCGCAGACGCCCATCCAGTTGCCCGGCGAGCATGACACGCTGCATTACATTCCGCTGGGGGTGGGCGCGGTGATTCCACCGTGGAATTTTCCCTGCGCCATCATGGCCGGGATGACGGTGGCCTCGATCGTCAGCGGCAATACGGTGATTCTGAAGCCGTCGAGCGATTCACCCACGATCGCGGCGAAGTTTGTCGATCTTCTTGAAGAATGTGGCGTGCCCGAGGGCGTGGTGAATTTTTGCCCCGGCGCTGGCGCCAGCTTCGGCGATGCGGTCGTGGCGCATCCCAAGACGCGCTACATCGCTTTCACTGGATCGCGCGAAGTTGGACTGCACATCAACAAAGTTGCGGCCACGCAGGCTCCTGGCCAGATCTGGATCAAACGCACGATTCTAGAAATGGGGGGCAAAGACGCGATCATCGTCGACGCGGACGCTGATATTGACTCCGCCGTCGAAGGCGTCGCACAAGCGGCGTTTGGGTTTCAAGGACAGAAATGTTCCGCCTGCTCGCGCGCCATTGTCGACGAGCGCGTCTACGACAAGTTTCTCGAACAGCTCAAAGCCCGCGTTGAAAAAATTCATGTCGGCGATGTCACCGAGAACGCCGCCATGGGCGCGGTGATCAACGAAGGCTCGATGAATACTATCCTCGAATACATCGCGCAGGGCAAGAAAGACGGGCGCCTCCTCACCGGCGGCGAACGCGTCAGCGAAATGGGCGAAGGCTATTTCATTCAGCCCACGGTCTTTGCTGACATCCCTGCGAAGTCGAGGCTGGAGCAGGAGGAAATCTTCGGCCCGGTGCTGGCCGTCATCAAGGCCCACGGCTTCGACCATGCGCTCGAAATCGCCAATGACACCGAGTTCGGTCTGACCGGCGCCATCTATACAAAGTCGCGGGATAAGATCGACCGCGCCATTCGCGAATTTCACGTTGGCAACCTGTATATCAACCGCAAGTGTACGGGCGCCATGGTGGGCGCGCATCCCTTCGGCGGCTTTAACATGTCAGGCACGGATTCCAAATCCGGCGGCCCGGATTATCTCTATCTGTTCACGCAGGCGAAAGTAGTGGGCGAGAAAATCTAGATGAATCCGCGATCCCGAACCCGAGATCAGCTGAACAGCTCGACTCCCGACAGGCGTTTGCAGGCGGCCAGCAGCGCTTCCTGCTTCTCGACGTCGCGAGTGGCCGGAATCGGCGTGCGAGGCCGCAGGTGATAGAAGTAGTCGCCCGTGACCATGGCGGCCGGATCGTCACTCACTGCCAGCCAAACTTGCGTGCGATGTCCGGCATCGAGGTCATCGGTCGCGCCCGCGCCGCCCATTTTTGTGGCCACCCAGCCGGGCTCCACGGCATTCGATAAAACGTCAGGCCAGTGACGCGCCACTGCGAACGCCAGCAGAACATCATGCAGCTTGGTGTCGGAGTAAGCCTGCTGCCCTTGCCACGCGCGATGCTCCCAAGTGAGATCCTGCAAGCTGACATCGCCGCCCCGGTGCAGGCCGGAACTCAGGTATACCAGGCGTTTCGGCCTCTTGATGAGTGCAGTCAGGATGTAAGGCGCGAGAGTATTCACGGCGAATAGATGCGGCAAGCCGTCCTCGGTGGCAATGCGTCGAGGCTCGCGGTAGCCGATTCCCGCGTTGTGGATTACCGCGTCGAAGGCTCCGAGCGCGTTTACCTGTTCCGCCACTTTGCGAGTTTGAGTGATGCTGGTCAAATCGCCGATGACGACGGTCTCCGCCCCAGGAACGCCCGACAGAGCTTCCTGCCCGCGCTGCTGATTGCGGGCATGCAGGACTACGCTGTGCCCTTGCTCGATCAGCAGGCGCCCGGCCATTTGACCCAGCCCGTCGGAAGAACCTGTGATGAATACGCGCGACATATTTTCCTCTTTTAGTTTTCAGTCAATCAGTTTTCGGCGAAGCAGGGGCTAGGCTTTCTCGGTGGAGGAAATTGGCAACGGATTCCGCTCCGTAAACTGCCGCTGATGCCAGTAAGGATAAATCGGAGGCACCTCGCTGGCGCGGTCGAGCTTGGCGACCTGCGCGGGCGAAAGATTCCATCCCGCGGAGTCGAGATTTTGGCGCAACTGCTCTTCATTGCGCGCACCGAAAATCACTGTTGAAACCGTGGGTCGTTGCAGCAGCCAGTTCAGTGCGACCTGCGGAACTGTCTTGCCGGTTTCTTTCGCAACTTCATCCAGCGCGTCGACAACTTTGTACAGATGCTCGTTCGAAACCTGCGGCCCCATGTCGGCAGTCTTGTGCAGCCGGCTTTCCGCCGGAAGCGGCTGGCCGCGACGGATTTTGCCTGTCAGCCGTCCCCATCCCAGTGGACTCCAGACCAGTGCGCCCACTCCCTGATCGAGGCCCAGCGGCATCAGTTCCCATTCGTATTCGCGGCCAATCAGCGAGTAATAAACCTGGTGGCCAACGTGGCGCGCCCAGCCATAGCGATCCGAGGCGGACAGCGACTTCATCAGGTGCCAGCCTGAAAAATTTGAGCAGGCAATGTAGCGCACCTTCCCGCTGGTCACCAAAGTATTCAGCGTGCTCAGAACTTCTTCGACCGGCGTGAGCGCGTCGAAGCCGTGCAGATGATAGATATCGATGTAGTCGGTTCCCAGCCGCCGCAGGCTGGCTTCGCAGGCCGGGATTAAATGATGGCGCGATGATCCCAGATCGTTCGGCCCGGGCCCCATCTTGAATGTCGCCTTGGTCGAGATCAGAACTTTGTCACGGCGTCCGGCAATCGCCTTCCCGAGAATGGTCTCGGACAGTCCGTTTGAATAAACATCCGCGGTATCGAATAGATTCACGCCCGCGTCGAGGCAGACATCCACCAAGCGAGTTGCCTCGGCGACATCGCTTGCACCCCACGCCTTAAAGAATTCGGTGCCGCCGCCAAAAGTGCCCGTGCCGTAACTCAACACTGGAACTTTCAAACCAGATCGTCCAAGCGTTCGGAATTCCATATCAACAATAGATGCAACTCGCGTCCGTGACGATTCTGTAGCGTTGTTTACTACGGCTGCAAAGAAAAAAGGCCGCCCGCAGGCGGCCCTGATTCACGAAGATGAGATTACTGGGCGACCCCTGCCGGCGGTTGCGGCACCGCACCCGTAGTAGTCGCGGCCGCTGCCTCGTTCAGAATGCGGTGGTGGATAGTGAACAGCGCCAGCTCCAGCCGGTCTGACACGCCGATTTTGTCGTACACGTTGCGCAGATAGTTCTTGATGACCTGCTCGGTCGTGCCGAGCTGAGTGGCGATTTCTTTATTCTTGTACCCCTGCACAATCAAGGCCACGATGCGCAGTTCTTTTGCCGTGAGACGGTCGCGCACGCGCAGGCCGACCATATCATTTTCGGTGAGTTCGCTGGGCACGGCGACGTCCTGCACCCAGGTTTCGCCACGCGCGACTTTGCGCACGCAGTCGACCAGCGCCGCGCTGGTTACGTTGCGATAGACCACTCCATGGGCGCCGTTCGACATGTGACGCTGGGCGCTCTCGCCGGTGTCGGCCAGCACAATCACGCGCGTCTTCGCCTTGTTGGCCGCCAGCACGATCGCGGCAAAGTCATTGTGGAATCCGGCTGCCGCCACCAGCACCGCAGCGCGGAATTTGTCGAGTGCCATGAACATCTGTTCAGGCGTCTGGGCCTGAGCCACAATGCGCATCTCATCTTCCACGGCGAGCACTTTGGCGATGCCCGCCCGGAAGATTGCCTGGTTATCGGCCAATATCAGTTTGAGCATGTTGTTAACGCTCCAAGATAATGCACTTCAAAAACGTCTACCGCACAACGATCGCTTGAAAACGGTTTAAGAGTTCCTCACGAACTCGTAGGAGTCGATCACGCAGGCCACGCCGCGGCCTTCGCCGCCCTCGCCAGTTTCGTCGGAGCGCACCACCCGACCCTTGCACTGGATGGTCACATTTTCCTGACCGCCCGTCATCTCTGGGGGCAGCGTGATTTCAAATTCCACGGGCGAACCAATCTCCATCGAGGAATCGGCGCGAATGTACACTCCAGCCGCGCTCAGATTCCCGGTGATTCCTTTGGCGTCTCCGCCGGTGTCGCCCTGGTGTATCTTGATCGGCAATTCCAGCGGGAACCGTTTTCCGGTCCGTGCTTCTTCGCCCACAGTGCCTCCTCTAGGCTGGCCTGTTGTCTGCTTCTCGTCTGCGAATCGGGCCAACGTCGTCAAACCAAGCTCCTGGCGGGGCGCAGGCCCGCTTTTGTGCTCAGGGGCGGTTATATCACGAAAGGCACCCGCGTAAAAGCCTGATAACCCATTCGTTAACGGTAGCAACTAGGTTCCCCCTGGCGGCAAAGAGCGTTCCGGAGGCCCTCTGGCCCGCTCGACGTCCCTTTACAAAGAGGCCGAAACTCGCGTGATAGTGTTCTAACAGGCGTCCTAATAGTGCGTTTTTCGATCTAATGTTCAGGAGCGGTATTCGTATGGCGAAATCATCCAAGGCCACCCGCAGGGCCACGGCCCGGACTCTCTGCAGTCTCGCTTTCACGATCGTAGTTCCTATGTTTCTCTGCGCAACATCGCTATGCGCGGGCCTGCCAGTCGCATGGGCGCAAAGCTCCCAAAAGCCGGCCGTTCAATCCGTTCAAGATCCCCTGCAGAAAAAAGCCAGCCCCGGAGCTACCGAGGCCAAACCTGCGGAGCCGCCCGGAGTTCTAGTGCAGCTCAACAGTGCCCTCGAAAGCCTGGCTGCCCGAGTTTCTCCGGCAGTAGTGCAGATTCTCGTCACGGGATACGGGCCGCTGCGTGAACGCGAGGACGATCGATCGCAGACTGCCTTTATCGTTCGCCAGCACGCAGTCGGCTCGGGAGTGATCGTAGATTCAACCGGCTACATCATCACTAACGCGCACGTGGTGGAAGGCGCACAACGCATTCGCGTCGCCCTGCCGCTGCCCATGGGAGATCAGGTACCGGTTGGGAAGCGCCGTATCCTGGAGGCGAAACTCATCGGCCAGCACAAGGAAACCGATCTCGCTTTGCTCAAGATTGAGGAGACCGATCTGCCCACGCTTCCCCTCGTCAGCCCGCAGCGGCCTCACGTTGGACAGCTTGTGTTCGCCATCGGGAGCCCGGAGGGTCTGCAGAACTCGGTGACCATGGGCGTAGTGAGCGCGCTGGCGCGCCAGCCCGATCCCGCCAAAGCTCTCACCTACCTACAGACCGACGCCCCCATCAACCCCGGCAATAGCGGAGGCCCGCTGGTGGATATGAACGGTACCGTGCTCGGGATCAACACCTTCATTCTGTCGGAAGGTGGAGGTAGCGAAGGCTTGGGCTTCGCCATTCCGGCGCGCGTGGTTGATTTCGTTTACCACAGCCTGCGCCGATACGGACACGTTCATCGCGTCGAAATCGGCGCCGGGGCGCAGGAGATTACGCCCACTTTGGCGGAGGGTCTGCATCTTTCGCAGCGTTGGGGCGTGATCGTGGACGATGTGAAACCGGGCGGCCCATCCGCTGCCGCCGGCCTGAAGGTTCAGGATATTATTCTCACAGCCGATGACCGGCGCATCGAAACCCTGCCGTCTCTTTCCTCCGCTCTGTACCTGCACCGTCTCGATCAGGTGGTGAAGCTGGAGATTCTCCGCGGCACGGAAAAGAAGACGCTCTACGTCCCGGCGATCGAGCAGCACGATCACATGGACGAGCTTCTCGATGCGGTCAACCCCGAGAACAGTCTGATTTCACGCCTCGGAGTTTTGGCCATCGATCTCACTCCTGACCTGCGCTCCCGGCTGGGCGATCTGCGAATCCCATCTGGAGTTGTCGTGGTGGGCCGCGCCGCCGACCTGATCATGCCTGACACCGGCCTGCAGGCAGGCGACATCATCCACCAGCTCAACACCACGTCCATCGATTCCATGGAAACTCTGCGCGCCGCAGTCGCGGCGCTGAAGAGTGGAGACGCTGTCGTGCTTCAGGTCGAACGCGATGGCGGGTTGCAGTGGGTGAGCTTCGAGTTGGAGTAGGGCTGGCATTAGCTAAGAGATTGTTAAGTGAAGATCACCGGCGGCTAAGCTATGATTGTCGAACCGCAATGAAGACCGTCGGCATCCGCGAAGCAAAGGCCAAACTTTCCCGGCTTATTCGAAAAGCATGCTTGGGAGAGGAGATCATCATTACGCGCGGCAAGGATCAGTCGGTCCGGCTAATTCCGGTCGCGTCGCGCAAGGGCCGTCGAAAACTCGGCATTCTGAAAGGCAAGTTGGTGGTCGGGCCTGAATTCTTTGAGCCCCTCCCGCCGGAAGAGCTCGCGTCTTGGGGCTCTCGAGGTTCGCAGCAGTAGAGTTTAGCTTCCCGATGCTGCGCTGATCGCCGAAGCCCTCTGCTTGCCCGCGTTCTCAATGGCAACTCCCAGACCCGCGCCGATCGCCTCCACTACCCGCAGCTCGTCGGCGGTGAACGCATCCTGATCGGCTCGATACAGGGCCAGGACGGCGGCTACTCCTGTCGCACCTTCCAGGGGCACGGCCAGCGCAGAACGCAGCGTGCTGTACTTCGTGGGATCGTTCAGATAACCCGGCTCGACTGACGGATTGCCATTCAGGATCGCCTTATGATTCTGCGCGACCCATCCCGACAGGCCTTCGCCATCTGGAATTCTCAGCGAAGAGAACAAGCGAAAGTTTTCACCGCTCACAAATTCTGCCGCGAGTGATCCGTTTTTGGGCAAGTACGCCGCCATCGAGGCGTGCGGTACCAGGTTTTTCAAACGCACCGCGAGCAGAGAAAGTATATCTGCGGTGCTCAGGCAAGAACCGGTCTGGCGGCTGAGGTCGAGGATTTCCTGACCTTGCTGTCGAGCCGATGAAATCAACTCAATCGAGCTTCCGCTGGAAGCCGATGAAGCTGCGTCTGGTTCAGCCGACTCCGCGAACCCCGCCGCTGGCGCCAGTCCGCGCTCGACTTTAATATCCGTCGACAATTTTGGCGGAGCCTGCAACGGCTGCTGATTCGCCAACTTCTCCAGTTCAATGTAACGCCGGTGCAGAATCTCCACCACTTTCGGATCAAAGCTCTTGCCTGAATCCGCTACTACCTTGGCCATGGCCTCGTCGAGCGGCAGTGCCTTGCGGTATTGCCGGTCTGAAGCCAGCGCGTCGAGGCAATCGACTGCGGCCAGAATTCGCGCACCGATCGGAATCTCTTCTCCAGCCAGGCCGTTCGGATAGCCGCTGCCATCCCATTTTTCGTGGTGCGCGCGGACGATCGGCACCACCGGATACGGAAAATCTACTTGCTCCAGAATCTCGGCCCCGACAATGGGATGGATTTTCATCTTCTCGAATTCTTCCGGCGTTAACTTTCCCGGCTTCGAAATAATGTGCTCGGGCACGGCCAGCTTGCCAATGTCATGCAGCACCGACGCCGCCTTCAGCGCCTCAGTTTCGTCCTCGGTCAATCCCAGTTCCTTCGCCAGTTCCATGGCATAGACCCGCACCCGCTGCAGATGTTCGCCGGTAGTTTCGTCTTTGGCTTCAATGGCCAGCGCGAGCGCTTCGATCGTCCGCAGGTGCAGGCTGGAAACCTGCTCGGCGTGCTGCTTTTCCGTTTCGAGTTTGCCGAGGTATAGGCGATACGACCGGTACATCAGATAAATCGGCGGCAGAATCAGCAGAGACGATTGCCATCCGATGTGTTTATTCAGGAAGTTGACCAGGCCCGCCACTGCCGCTCCCACCATGTAGTACGGAAACAACCAGAGATGCGACTCCGCCCACACGCTTGCAATGGGCTTATCCTCGGTGAGACCGATGATGGTCGATGTCGCGGCCGTATTGCAGCCGAAGTGAATGATGGCGGCTACGAGAAGCGCGAGCGGCCCAGGAGCGTGAAGAACATAAGCGACCATCAGCCGATAAGCGCCGTAGGCTACCGCGCTCGAAACTGTCACCTGTGACAGATTGAAAACCAGCTGGACCAGCTTCACTCGCCGCGCCGGCCTCCAGTAGAACTGCGCCAGAGTGCTGGCCAGTCCAATCACTAACGTCTCCGGCAAACTCAGTTCCAGAATTCCCAGCAGAGTGAACAGGAAGTTCACCGACAGCGTTCCCTCAATGCCGGGCAGGCTGACCTTTAGCGACGACGCCAGCGCCGCGGCGATCACGTAGCAAATGAACTTGAGGGGATCACTCGATTGCCAGTGCAAGAATGCCAGCACAAAGCAAAGGCACGCCGCCAGCGCCAGACCGGCGATGAACGCGCGTGCTCCAAGGGATCGAATCCACGACATAAGTACTTAAATTCTCAACGAATTGCGGGAGCCTGTCCGCCCAAAACAAGCTCTCGTCATTACCATGGTTTTTCTCGAGTCAAATCAGTCGCTTCGCTCGATGAAGGCCTCGATAAGCTCACCGGGAAATCCCCAGCAGTCTGATCCCTTAACCGAGACAACTTGTCCCATGGCCCGTGGGTGGGACAAACTGTCCACCCGGTTTTCGCGGCGACCCCGGTCTAACTCGCTGATAAACAAGACACATCGTGCCAGGCTTTTGGACCTGCACCTGCACACGTAGAGGTCACTTGGGGTGAGTTACGCGCCTGTGGGCGCTTCTGAGTGGGGGAAAATGAAGAAGCTATTGCTTTTGCTGATAATCGTCACGTCGACGCTGACGGCGGCCCAAGTCAACAACTCGAAACTCTCGCCCGAACTGCAGGGCTATACGTCGACCACGCCGGTGCAGGTCATCGTGCAATATGCGCCCGGAACGACTCCGCCCGCTGCGCCAGCGAACTGCGGCGGGCTGCTTGGCCTGGTGGGCTGCGTGGTAAACGACGTTACGAGTCTGACTGGCACGATTCTAGGACAATTGCCGCTGATCAATGGAGTAGTCGCTCTGCTCGATGGCAACAGCATCCAGAGCCTCTCGCAATCAATCGAATGTGGTTTACATCAGCACCGACCGGCCGTTAACGCCTTCGCTCAGCAATGCCGCCGTGGCGGTGAATGCACCGTTTGCCTGGGAGTCGGGCTATACCGGCGCCGGCGTTGGCGTGGCGCTAATTGACAGCGGCGTGAGCAATCACCCGGATCTCGATCTTGGCATTCTTCCTCTGTCACGAGTGGTGTATCAACAGTCCTTCGTGCCGGGAAATTCCTCCGCCAGTGACCAATACGGACACGGCACTCACGTTGCCGGTCTGATCGCCGGCGATGGCCTCAGTTCCACCGGTTTTTTCTATACCAAGACCTTCAAGGGGATTGCACCCGGCGCGAGCATCGTCAACTTGCGCGTGCTCGATCAGAACGGCGCCGGGACCGACAGTCTGGTGATCGCGGCGATCAACCAGGCCATCTCGCTGAAATCGCAATACAACATTCGCGTGATCAACCTCTCGCTGGGGCGCGCGGTGTATGAGACTTACACGCTGGACCCGCTGTGCCAGGCGGTCGAGAAGGCCTGGAAGGCCGGCATCGTCGTCGTCGTGGCGGCGGGAAATAACGGGCGCTATCAGCCGACCGATGGCTACGCCACGGTTACCTCGCCCGGCAACGATCCCTATGTGATTACCGTGGGTGCCATGAAGCCCATGGGCACGCCTACGCGCACGGACGACTTGATCGCCAGCTACAGCTCCAAAGGCCCGACCGTGGTCGACGCAGTGGTGAAGCCTGATATCGTTGCACCGGGCAACCTGCTGACCTCGCTGGAAGCTCCGAATTCTACACTCTACAACGACTATCCGGGTAACCAGGTGCCTTACAGCTACTACGTCAACGGGGGCAGCAGCGCATCTTCTTCCAGCTATTTCACGCTGAGTGGAACCAGCATGGCGACGGGTATCGTCAGCGGAGTGGTCGCCGACCTGTTGCAGAAGAGTCCGAAGCTCACGCCCGATCAGGTCAAGGCCCGGCTGATGCTGACGGCTTACAAGACTTTCCCGCAGTCGAGCAGCACAACCGATCCCACTACCGGGATCACCTACACCGATCAATATGACGTATTCACTGTCGGGGCCGGCTACGTGGATGTCGAAGCTGCGCTGAACAGCACTGCCGTCGCGAGCGGAACCGCGATGTCGCCGATTGCGACCTTCAATTCGTCCACCAATCAGGTGACCATGACGGGCAACCCCTCGGCGGTTTGGAATACATCGTCCACTTGGTCGGAGACGGCCGTGTGGGGCAGCAATCAGTTTGTCGGCACAGCTCAGGGCTCGGCCGTTGCAGCCAGCAATGTTTCGGCGAGCAATGTTTCGGCCAGCAATGTGTTGTGGGGCAGCAACGTGCTCTGGGGCAGCAGCGCGGTGTGGGGCTCGAATGTTCTATGGGGCTCCAACGTGTTGTGGGGAAGCAACGTGCTCTGGGGGAGCAACGTGCTGTGGGGGAGCAATGTCCTCTGGGGAAGCAATGTCTCCGCCGGCGAACAATAAAATCTCCTGAGCAAGCACTTGAACGGGCCGCGATCCACTCGCGGCCCTTTTTTGATTCACTATTGTCCTGAGAGAACGTGGCATCCAGCCGTTCACCGCGCGGACTCGTCGTCGATCCAGTACTCGCGTCGCGCTTTCACCACCAGGTGTGGACGATGTTTGATCTCGACGTGTAACGCGTGCAGGCCAGGCGTAAGCGACGTTGGCCGGAAGCTCAGCACATAGTAGTTGGGCACGTCGTTTGAAACCGTGATCAGATTTGCCTTCAGGTCCTTGGCATTGTGGAAGGGGAAAAATTCTCCACCGGCTAGTTGCGCGATGGATTCAGCCGTCTTGTTGCGCAGCGAGCTCCGTGCCGCCAGAAACGTCATTGTAGCCAGGCGCAACGGCGGAGCCAGCTGACTTATGCAGTCGAGCACCTGCTTGCTGTAATGGCCTTCATATTCCGTATCGGCGCCCTCGCGGCTGAAGCATCCGTGCGCGGGGCCCGGAGTGTCGTTTGTCAACTTGGACGCCTCGTGCGAGACCGCCGCGCGTGTACTTGAGAATGCGAAGCTGTACATCGCCGTATTCGTGTTGCTGATGAGGCGCAGAGCCTCGTTGAGGGTAGTCTTACTGCCCTGGTCAATGGTTTCGCTGAGCAGCAGAATCGCGCGTCGGTAGGACGCTGGCTGGGTTCGCAGTTGCGTCACAGCAAACGACACTGCATCTAAAATCGCTGCCCCTTGATCGCCTTCACTCAGATTGGCGAGTTGCTGTGAAGCGTCGGATGCTCTTGATGAAAAAGACATCACCAGATGCGGTGCGCTGTCGAACCCGACAACGGCAACGCGGTGCTCAACGTTCCCGATCAGCGCATCGAGAATCGAATCGAGTTGCCGATAGTCGTCGAGGTGACGCGCGCCGGCACCGCCGGTCTCGACGACAATCACCAGTGCCAGGGGCTGTGAATCAGTTTCCGGATCGAGTGCGACGTGCTGCGACACTCCGTTGTCGGTGACCAGGAAGTCGTCAGCGGTGAGTTCAAAAACTACCGTTCCTGCTTTGCTCGTCACCAGCGCAGGAACCATCACCAAAGTGGAGCGTACCGTTAAGGGAGGCCGGGCTAAGGGAGGCTGGGCGGGCTCATTCTGTTGAGCGCATAGACCTACTGCAGTTAGGGCAACAAGGAGAGTTAGCCTACGAACGGACCTCATAATAACTCGCGATAATAGCTCCCGATAATATTTCCGGCGCTCAGAACGCGCTGCCGCCGCCGCCGCCAAATCCTCCGCCTGAGAACCCGCCACCACCACCGCCGCCGCCACCGAAGCCCGACCCGGTGGAACTCGCGCGCGGCGCGGAAACGAAAACCTGGTGCATATCCGTTGCCATGCTGGTCATGGAACTCGAAAAGAAAATCGGATTGAAAACGCCGACGCCATATCCGCCCGGCCCCACATACCACTGCGGAGGATCTTTCACGATCCCGGCAAACGCCTGCGCCCAGTGGTGTTCCACGCCCAGCGCCATCGCGTAGGGCAGAAACTTTTCAAATGTGGTCGGGGGCATGATCTTGAGCCGCTCCCCATCCACGCGATTCATGAACTCCTGGAATCCGAGCACTTCGACCCGAACCTGCGCTCCCTTGACGGTTTTGGCCGTCATGACTCGAGCAAAAAGCCACCAGATGAGCGCCGACAGCGCCACGCACACTACCAGCAACACCGGGGAGTTGAAGAAGTTCGCCCAGCCGAGGTACTGCAAAATGCCAAATGGGGCGACGATCGCGACAGCCATCCCGATGCTGTATCCGTTGGCCGAATCCGGGTCGAGCAGATAAATTCCTTTCGTCTTCAGCGCCGCCATGATGTCCTGACGAATGACCGGCACGGAAACGTAGAAGCGGTTCTTGAGGCTGGAGAGCCGCGTATCGGGTCCTAAGGCGAACACATTCTCCAGCATCACGCGCTCGTGCGGAGCCAGATCGCTGCCCCACTGCTCGCGCGGCTTGAGCAGGTGGAAGATGTAGTCTTTGTGGGTAAAGACCAGAGCCTTGTCTGCCGTCTCTTCGATCTTGATGTAGCCTCGCACCGCCAGATCGATAATGGTCGATGTAATATCGCGGGGATGAATGCTGTCATTGAGCAGCGTGCCCGCCTCCGCTGGAGAAATCCCGGCCGGCGGTGCGTACATGGGCGCAACCGAGACTCCGGGATCGGGGTCGCGTCCCTTGAGCCACCACAGCGCGAACATCGCTAACAGCGTGACCGGTGGAAGAAAGACAATGGGATTGCTGCCGACGAACCAGAAGAACTTGGTGAATGCGCTGGGTTCTTTGAGAATGTCTTTCGGAATATAAACGTCAACGGTCAAGCCGCCACGCATGGGCAGCGGATTGTTGGTTTCAAAAACTGCTTCCGGCCCCGCAACTTTCGCGGTGGCATCGCTCTGGCTCGAGCCATACACACCGGTAAAAGCCTGTGCCCGCAGTGAACCCGAGGCGGCAAGTGGAAAACGTATGGTCGCGGCCGCATGATCGATCGGTACCGGCCAGTCGTTGCCCGTAACGTTCCAATAAAATTCGTCGTAGCTGTCGAAGAAGCGCGTGCCATTGCGAACCCGGTAAGTAATCTCAACTGTTCGCGTCGCATCGACCGCGTCGGGAATATAAATCTTCAGATCACGAGCGCCATTGGACGTCGACGAATCATATTTAAGTTTTCCGCCGCTGCCGTCGGTAACGCTGGTGATCATCGAGGAAGAGTTCATAATTCGTTCCATTCGGCCCAGGATATTCGATCGGGATCGTGCGATGGATTCCGTGCCATTCGCCTACGAAGGCCAGCGAGATGCGCTCCTCGACGACGGCGGTGCCATCCGGATTGACCGTAATGGTGTCCTGAAAATCGGCGACCCGCCAGGACTTTGCCTGGGCAACGCCCGTGAGGATGCAGAGTAACAGCGCGAGAAGGACGATGCGAATCGTCTGTGGGATTTTCAAAATTACACAATTCCCCAGTTACACAATTACTCAATCGCTTGGATTATTCAACTCTCTAGAACTTTACCTGCACCGGCTCGCGGTCGGCGTCAGTGGTTTCAAAGAACTGCCGCGGTGTGAAGTTAAACATCCCGGCCAGAATGTTCGTTGGGAACGACTGAATCTTCGTGTTAAGGTCGCGCACCACGGCGTTGTAGTAGCGGCGCGAATTCTGAATCGAATCTTCCGTCTCGCTTAGTGATGCCTGCAGTTGGGTGAACTGCTCGGAAGCCTTGAGCTCAGGATAATTTTCGGCCACGGCAAATAGGCTCTTCAGCGCGCCGGTCAGTTGGTTCTCGGCCACGGCCTTACCTTCCGGCGTGGTCGCCTGCATGGCCAGCGAGCGGAACTTGGCGATATCTTCAAACGTGCCTTTCTCGTGCGTGGCGTATCCCTTCACCGTTTCCACGAGATTCGGAATCAGATCGTGCCGACGCTTGAGCTGCACATCGATGTCGGACCACGCCGAATCGCAGCGCACTTTCAGCTGCACCAGGCTGTTGTACATGCCGATCAGCACCACGACGATGACGACCAGAATTACCAGAATGATGATGCCAACCATGAGCGTCTCCTCAGCTAGCGCGAAGTCCGACGGATGAACGGGAAATCAATGGGACGTTAACACAGTGGGAGCGCACGAGCAAACGCGAGGGAACGCCTGATTTTTGCATTCTGCAATAAGAGATTTGCAGACGATGAAGGAGGACTTGAAACAGGAGGCTAAGAACTATTACTGCTGGGGCGCGAAGTATCCCTTGCGCGCCCGCACTTGCAGGTCTTTCTTCAGCGTAGAGATTTCGATCGAGCGATAGCGCCCATCGGCGTCAAAATTGGCGGGCTTGTAAGAAACGACATACTGACTGCGCAGTTCGTCTTCAATGGCCGCATATGAGCGCGTGATGTCCTTCATCTTGAAGGGGAAAAAAGCGCGTCCACCAGTGGCTTCGGCGAGTTGTTGCAGCACTCTGTCGCCGCGCATCACCAGGCCGCTGTCGTCGGTCGAAATCGCGTAAATGATGACTTCCGAGCGCTGCGCCATTTCGATGGCCTGCGCTCGTGACATCTCACTCTGGTTGTCTTCGCCGTCGCTGACGATCACAATCGCTTTCCGCACCGGATGGTCCGGGCGGTCCTTTAAGAATTCCTCTTTGCACGCGTGATACACAGCGTCGTAGAGGGCGGTCCCGCCGCCATCGTGCAGCGTGTGCACTGCTGCCGAAAGCAATTGCACATTGTCGGTGTAATCCTGCGCCATCCGGCTATGACTGTTGAAGCCCACTACGAAAGCCTTGTCGAAACCGGTACGCACCGTATGCTCCAGGAAACTGGTAGCGGCGCTTTGCTCGAAATCAAACCGGCCGTTCACTGAGCCGCTGACATCGACCAGCAGGCCAAGATGAAGAGGCAGATCAGTCTCGCGGCGGAAATTCAGAATTGCCTGCGGCGGCTTATGGTCGTCGAGTATGTTGAAATCGGCCTGATTCAAATCGCGCACAAACTTTCCATGTTTGTCGGTCGCGATGAACAGCACGTTGACCTCGTTCACCCGTGCGTGCAAAGTGAGGATCGAACTCTGCGGGTCGTCAGAATCCGCGGATGGATTCGAGGCAGGATCGGCAGTCAGGCCACTTCCCGCGTTGTACGCGCTGTTGTACGCGGAGATGCTGGGCGCGTTCGACGTGTAGGCGGACTGGGCCTCCGATTGGGCAACGCTAAGAAAGGTTGCCAACAATAACGCCAGAAGCCGAAGAGTCCAGTTCGTGTACTTCATGCCCTGCAAACCCACTTTTTTCCCTCTAAACGGGCTCCAAACGCACTTCCAACACCTTGGATGCACGCTGGATGCCGAAGGAGGGTCTCTGAATCCATTGTCTGACTTAACTCTGTCGGACCTGCTTTGTCGGACCTGATTCTGTCTGATTGACTTTAGGAGCGCGCGGCCAAAGTTCCAAGTTACAAAAGGAGCACACGTTTGGTCATAGTAGAAGGCGTGCAAATTCTATGACTTGCGGCGCCCATGGCCCGATTCCTCGTATCGAGTCGGACGCAATTGCGTTAGCCAATCGGATGCAGGGGCTAACATACTCTCACGAAGAGGGTGCTTTTTCCTTAGAATATTCGTTGGAGGAAATGAATGATGAAGAAACTCGTCGCGGGCGTGATCGTTGCCCTCATTTTGAGCATCGCCGTATTCGCGGATGACGAACGCGAAGAGGACCGCGTGAAAGATGCCGGCGTGGTCATGAAAGAAGTTCTGAACATCCCCGACGACATCCCGCAGGACCTGCTGGATAAGGCCGAGTGCGTGATCATTCTGCCGTCCGTGAAGAAGGGCGCATTCGGCGTTGGCGCCAGCTACGGACGGGGCGTGATGGTTTGCCGCGGCGGCGAGCACTACACGGGCCCGTGGGGAGCTCCCGCAATGTACGCGCTCGAAGGCGTCAGCATCGGATTTCAATTGGGCGGCCAGGCGACGGACTTTGTGCTGCTGGTGATGAATCCCAAAGGCGCGGAGTCGCTGCTCTACAGCAAAGTGAAGCTTGGGGCCGACGCTTCGGCTGCTGCCGGTCCTAAGGGACGCACCGTGGAAGGCGCAACCGACATTGTCATGAACGCTGAAATCCTCTCCTACTCGCGCAACAAGGGCTTGTTCGCGGGCATCTCGCTGGAAGGCTCGACTCTGCGTTCCGACGGCGGCGCCAACGAAAGCCTCTACGGAAAAAAGCTGACTGCAAAAGAGATTATCCGCCTAGGCAAAGTCCCGGTTCCGGTGTGCGCGCATGAACTGGTGACTCTGCTTAACACCAAGTCGCCGGAGAACAAGTCGGATCCCGAAGTCGCTGGAGTAGATTTTGCAACTGAGGTTTAGATGGATCTCTTTCGGTGACATTCCGTGACCTCTGCGATTAAAGATCGTATTCAGCCGACGCGGTGCCCCTGGGCGAGCAACGAACTCTCCATTCGTTATCACGACGAAGAGTGGGGCGTGCCGGTGCACGATGACCGCACGCTCTTTGAATTCCTCATTCTCGAAGGCGCTCAGGCCGGTCTGAGTTGGGATACGATTCTGAACAAGCGCGAGAACTACCGCAAAGCTTTCGACGGATTCGACCCGGAGCGCGTCGCACGCTACGACGGGCGCAAGAGGCAGCGGTTGATGCGCGATCCCGGCATCGTCCGCAACAAACTGAAGATTGCGTCGGCCGTGGGCAACGCGAAAGCCTTTCTCAGAGTGCAGAAAGAGTGTGGCAGCTTCGACCGCTATATCTGGCAGTTCGTTGGCGGCAAGCCGCGCGTGAACTCGCCCAAGTCGATGAAACAGGTTCCGGCGCGCACGCCGGAGTCCGATGTGATGAGCAAAGATCTCAAGAAACGCGGGTTCAAGTTCGTGGGATCGACCATCTGTTACGCCTTCATGCAAGCGGTGGGGATGGTGAACGACCATGTTGTGGACTGCTTCCGTTACAAGGCATGACCGGGAGCGAGACCTGTGGAAGAGCGGCGCTTCAGCGCCGCGTCAAGGCGCGTGATTGATAAGGGCTTTAGCCCCGGGATTGTTTGCCCCTGAGTTCGTCATCGCCGAATGAAAGCACTCGCGGTCAAGTAAATCACCACCAAACCCAGTAGCAGAACCGCGCTTTCCACACGCGTCGACCACGCGTGCAGTGAGTCGAATTCGGCGCGGGCGGGATTATCCAGTGGAACTGTCGCGAAGTCGGTGACTTGCGCGCGCAGCGTGTCCATGCGGGGAATGATCCAGAACTGCGAGAGCAAGGTGAGGCCGAGCATGAGACAGATCAGCACGTGACGCGCGGCGAAGGCATGTTCAGTGCCCTCGGTGAGGCGGCTGTACATTAGCGAACTGGCGAGGAAGACGATTCCGGAAACGATGGCGATCCAGTGCAGCTTGCTGAGCGCGCGTCCGACAATGTTTCCGGCGAGATGCGTGTTGGGCAGAACGCCCGGAGCGAAGACCGTCGGCGCGAGCACGAACGCAAAGAAGATTAATCCGCCGATCCAGGCGACTAGCGAGAGCAGCATTAGGAAACGGAGCAGGGACATGACGGGAGGATTATAGCTTCTGACAAGTTCAAGAAGCGCTAACCATGGAAGACGCGGAGGGCACAGAGGAAACTAAGCGCTCGCAACTAACTACTGGCAGCTGTTTTTATACTGGCACGGCAACGTTCTCGATGATCTCTTTCAGCACCTGGTCCGACTGCTCGGACTTTTTCAGGGTCGAGGCGTAGAGTCCGCTCACTGCCACGCGGTGGGCGAAGACGGGAACGACCAGCGGCTTGATATCTTCCGGTGTGCAAAATGTGCGGCCTTCGAGGAAGGCCATGGCTTGCGCGGCGCGGTAGAGAGCTTGCGATCCGCGGGGCGAGACGCCCAGCGAGAGGAATTCTGACTCGCGGGTGCGGCGCACGATTTCGAGGGCGTAGCTCACCAGAGATTCGTCGACGCGAATCTGTTTTACGGCGTGCTGCATTTCGAGGACATCAGCGCCGGTGAGTACGGGTCGGAGTTCGTCCAGGTGGGCGGCGCCGGCTTCAGAGCGCAGAATCTGGCGCTCGGCCTGCGCGTCAGGGTATCCCATGCGCACGCGCATCAGGAAGCGATCGAGTTGTGATTCGGGTAGCGGATACGTTCCATGATGTTCGACCGGATTCTGCGTAGCGATTACCAGAAACGGCTGCGGCAACTCGTAAGAATGTGAGTCGACGGTGACCTGGCCTTCGTTCATGGCCTCTAGCAACGCGGACTGCGTTTTAGGCGTGGTGCGGTTGATTTCATCGGCCAACAGAACGTTGGTGAATACCGGGCCGCGCTTGAATTCGAATTCCTGCTCAGCCGCCGAATAAATCGAAATGCCGACCACGTCAGACGGCAGCATGTCGCTGGTGAACTGCACCCGCTGAAACTTGCAGTCGATGGCGCGGGCGAGAGCCTGGCCGAGCGTGGTTTTGCCCACGCCGGGAACGCCTTCGATGAGCAAGTGGCCGCGCGCGAAAATGCTGACCAGCGCGAGGCGGACCACGTCATCCTTGCCGCGAATCACGCGGCGCAGGGCTTTTTCGAGTTCGGCGGCTTTGTGGGAAACGGCGATGGCGGTCTCGGGCGACATTGTTTTCGATTCTACTATCTGCTTCGGAGAGCCGTGGAGTTACGTACGTCATGCGGCTTCTAGCTCCTAGCTGCTAGCTTCTAGCTAAGCCAAGACTCGCGCATGTTCGTGCCTCCCAGTGAAGGCACGTTGAAGGAACGTCGATTACACGTCGTCTTGCGAAAGCTTTGCGCCGCTTCCGTGTAGGGTTTGGCTAGAAGCTAGTAGCTAGAAGCTCTCTCACTGCATAAACTCCGCGGGCCTTCCCGTCAGCCGCTCGATGCGCTTCGCGATCGGGGGATGGGTCGAGAATAGGCCGCCGAAGTTGATTCCCAGGAGCGGCTGAATGATGAACAGGTGCGCGGTCGAGGGGCTGGCTTGCATGGGCACGCGGCGCGAGTAGGCGTCGAGTTTTTGCAGGGCGCTGGCCAGGGCGTAGGGATTGCCGGTGAAATGGGCGCCGGTGGCGTCGGCCTGATATTCGCGCGAGCGCGAGACGGCGAGTTGAATCATCGTCGCGGCGATCGGGGCGACGAACAGCATGATGAGCCCGGCTAATCCGCCTCCTCCGCGGTCGTCGCGCGAGCGGCCTCCGTAGCCGCCGAAGATCATGGCCCAGCGTCCCATGCTGGCGATCATGGTGATGGCGCCGGCGAGTGTGGCGGCGACGGAACTGATCAGGATGTCGCGGTTGTTGACGTGGCCGAGTTCGTGGGCGAGGACGCCTTCGAGTTCGTCGTCATTCAGTAAACCCAGGATGCCATGAGTCACGGCGACCGAGGCATGGCTGGGATTGCGTCCGGTGGCGAAGGCGTTGGGCGACTCGGTCGGGATCACGTAGATCTTCGGCATCGGAATGCCGATTTTCTGCGTCAGGCGTTCGACGGCGGCGTAGGCGCGCGGCAGTTCCTCGCGCGTGACCGGCTGGGCGCGGTACATAGCCAGCGCGATCTTGTCGGAGTAAAAATACGAGACGAAGTTCATGACGGCGGCGAAGGCCAGCGCCAGGAACATCCCATTCTGGCCGCCGAAGGCGCGGCCGATGGCCATCAGGAGCAGCGTCATCGCGGTCAGCAGGAACGCGGTCTTAAACATGTTTCCCATAAGTTTGAGTGTACCTAACTTATTGTGATGTTACGCCGAGTGGAGAGATGCAGAGGGCTTAGTTTGGGGAAAACCTGGTCGCAGCTAGGGTTTCATTCTGGCCTATTAGAATCATTGAGTTGGCTGGAAATTGGAGAGAACCTGCTAGAGCCGTGGTCGCGGCTCGCCTCGCTGCGCTTGGGGGGACGGGCGAAGGCGCCCGTCCCCCCACAAACCTTTAGGCTTTTTGCGACTCGCGTTTCAGGGCGCGCTGCAGGGTTTGATCTAACGCGGACTTGGCGCTTTCGTATTCCTGATGGCTGATGCGGCCTTGCTGGCGTTCGACTTCGAGCTGGAAGAGTTCTTCTTTCAGGGCTTCCAGAAGCATGGACGAAGAGGCGGCGCGCGGAGAGCTCACGCCCACACGCGCTGCGGGAACTTCCTCGACTGCGTAGCCTTCTTCGCCTTCGTCTTCATATGTTGTCGTGCCCTTGCCCGTAGCGCGGGCGGCGCGGTTGGTCGCTTGCTGGCGCGAGGCCACGTAAACTCCGCCGATGATCAGGGCTGCGGCGAAGCCGCCCAGGATCCACCACTGATATTTCTGATAGGGAGGCGGTGCGTCGATGGGTGGTCCGAGGCCGCCGCCGGGGCGGCTTTCGGGCTGCGCGGACGCGCTCTGGCTGGGCTGACCGCCTTCTTCCGCAGGCGCTGCGAGCGTGCCTTCGCCCTTGAGCTTGAACGCCAGGGGCGCGCCTAATTGTGTGTTGGAGGCGACTTCTACATTGGCGTCGGGCTGGCCGGGATAGGGCGCGACTTGAAAATTGGTTCCGGGCGCGGCGGAGAATTCGATCGACTTGGGCGCGATGGCGACGAAATGCTCCAGAGGATAAACGCTCTTGGGATCGATATTCACGCTGCCGGTGTAGGGAACGGTGTAGACGACGCTGAAGCGGGTCTCGCCGGGGCGAAGCGGAAAGAGGAAGGCGTAGCGATTCTTGGCGTTCTCGCCCTCAGGGACGGGCGCGGAGTTGACGGGCTGGCCTCCGGCGGTCATGGCCTGGCCTTCGCTGACGGCCGCGCCGTCGGGGACGTAGAACTCGAGGTTGTGCTCGTTCATTTGAGTACGCGGCGGTTTGGACGTGTTGTTCACGGCGAAGGTGCGTTGGACGTGGAGCTGGCCCTGGCTCGCCTGGAAGGTCATGATGTCGGCGACCACTTCGATGCCTTCGACTTTTTTGCTGACGTCGAAGACTTCGACTTCGACCGAAGTGGTTCCGGGAGGGGCCATGCGGTGGTAGGTGACTTCCTGATGGACCACGCGGACGAGATGCGGGCCTTGCGCGTCGAGTTTGAAGGTGAAGTTGCCTTTGGCGTCGGACTTGGTGCGTCCGGCTTCTTCCATGCCTTGACCGAGGCTGAGGAGGATGACGTCGTCTCCGGCGGAGGGCTTGCCGGTGGTGGAGTTTTTTACTTTGCCGGTCAGGGTTTGGGCGGAGGCTAGGGTGGTGAGGAGGAGCAGCACGAGGGTTAGAACGATCGTGTAGCGCGATCTGGCAATGCGCGGAGGGAACTCCTCGCGGAGCCGGCTTAGGGTGCGAGGGGGCATGGGGTCCTTCGACTTCGCGGGAAGCGCGCTTTGCGCGCTTCCCGCTACGCTCAGGATGACAGGGGGCAAGATTTGAATTCCTTTCATGGTCGGGCTCTGCGCGGCGCGGCGGCTTTGGCTTCTAGTCTGGCGATTTCGGCCAGGAGGGTGGCGGCTTCGTCTTGCAGGGAAGCTTTCAGGGACTGGTAGTCGGTGTCGGGCATTTTGCCGGCTTTGAATTCGAAGTTCAGGTCGCGCAGGTTTTCGTAGACAGCGTCTTTGCGCTCGCGGAGGTAGGAGGCGCGCGTTTTTTTCGGGCCAACGAAAAACGTGCCGGGATAGAAAATGTAGAAGAGCGTGGCGGCGGCCCCGAGAAGGCAGGCGGCCAGTTCGATGGTCATAGGTCAGTCTCCTTGCGGGCCTGGTCGCGGAATTGTTCGAGCTCGGCGCCGCGGACGGGGCGCAGGCCGTCGGCGATGGCGGGTGCTGGACGATTTTTCCAGGCGCGGATTACCAGGACGACCAGCATGAGTCCGAGGGCGAGGGCAACGAAGGGGACGATCCACGCGGTGCGATCGAAACCGGCCGTGGTGGGGGCGGCGAGAACCGTGGGGCCGTATTTTTGGACGAACGCTTGTTCGACCAGGCTGTCGCTGTCGCCGCGGCTTACGGCGGCCATGAGTTCGTTGCGCATGCCGTCGGAGTCGGGGCAGCCGACGTGATTGCATTCCAGAAGAATCTGGTTGCAGCTGCAGATGCACATCATCTGGTGGCCGATTTCGTTGAAGCGCGTGGCCGGGTCGCCGGCGCCGAGGAGGGTGAAGACGGCGAGACCGAGCAGGCTGCAGTGCAGCAGACGGCGGAGGAGCGGGTTGGGTCTGGTCGTCATTATTATTTTCTGGCCTCGCGAGTTCGCGGAGTTGTGCCGTCCCTCCGGGACTCGTTCCTCTTATTGGCTTGCTTACCCAGCGCTGGAAGCGCTGGGCTAAGATCTTTCGCCCCTCCGGGGCTGGTTCATTTCTCGTGCTGGCTACCCACGGCTTGCGCCGTGGGCTGTATGCTTTCGCCGCTTCGCGGCTTTAACGCTGCGCTTTCAATCTCCCGTGACTGCTGGCACCGGTTGCTGGGCGACTAGCCTCGCTGCCGGGATGCGGACCGGAGCCGGGGCGTTCGGGATCAGGGCCAGCACGGTGCCGCCGAGGATGATCCACACACCCAGCCAGATCCACATGACCAGCGGGTTGAGATGGGCTTTGATGATGGGCTCGCCTTTCTCGTTTTGGCCTTCGTAGACCAGGTAGAGATCTTCGTTCAGAGTGGAGCGAATCGTGGGGATGGTCTGGGCCTGCTGGCTGGCCTTGTAGAAGCGGCGCTCGGGATACATTGTGTCGATCTGACGCCCGCCTTTGAAGATGTCGATGATGGCCCACTCGCTGGCGTAGTTCGGCTTGTCCTCCTGCGTGAAGGAGCGACAGACGAGAGTGTAGGCGCCGATCTGCATTTTGTCGCCGTAACCGAGGCCTTTGTCGGATTCTTTGTCCTGGTTGAAGGCGGAGCCGGCGAATCCAATGATGACGACTACGACGCCAAAGTGCACGATGTAGCCGCCGTAACGGCGCGTGTTGCGGTGCGTGAGCTGGACGATGGAGGCGAACATGCCCTGGCCGGTGTGTCCGGCGATGACTTTGCCGCCGCGGTAGTATTCGCTGGCGATGGTGAGCGTGACCAGGACACAGAGGCCGATGGCCATGAGCGAATAGAAATATGCGACGTCCTGCCAGGGACGCAGGCCGAAGGGCGATCCCCAGCTTACCGGCGTGATCATGAGGAAGGCCATCACGGCTAGGGCGCCGATGCTGGGCCACATGAAATTGCGCTTCAGGCTGTCGAAGGAAGTTTTGCGCCAGGCCAGCAAGGGGCCGACGGCGGTAAGGATCAGGAGCAGCAGCGCGACCGGGATGGCGACGCGATTATAGAAAGGGCCGCCGACCGTGACCTTGTTGCCTTGGACGAGTTCGGAAATTTTCGGGAACCACGTGCCCCAGAGAACGGTGAAGCAGAGCAGCACGAAGAGAAGATTGTTGAACAGGAAGCTGGATTCGCGGGAGATGAGCGATTCCAGTTTGTGCTCGCTGCGCAGGTGGTCTTTGTTTTTGAAGAAGAAGAAAACGAAGACTACTAGGGTGATGGAGAGGAACCACGCGAACCAGTCGCCGATCGACGACTGCGCGAAGGCGTGCACCGAGGCGATGATGCCGCTGCGGGTCAGGAATGTTCCGAGAATCGCGAGCCAGAAGGTGGCGAAGACCAGCCACATGTTCCAGACTTTCAGCATGCCGCGCTTTTCCTGCATCATGACGGAGTGCAGAAACGCGGTGCCGACGAGCCAGGGCATGAGCGAGGCGTTCTCGACGGGGTCCCATCCCCAGTAGCCGCCCCATCCGAGGACGGAATAGGCCCAGTGTGCGCCGAGGAAGATGCCGCAGGTGAGGAATCCCCAGGTGACCATGGTCCAGCGGCGAGTGATGTGGATCCACTTTTCGCCGGGATATTTCATGATCAGCGCGCCCAAGGCGAAGGCGAAGGGCACGGTGAATCCGACGTAGCCGAGATAGAGCATGGGAGGGTGAATGACCATCTCGGGATATTGCAGCAGCGGGTTGAGGCCGCTGCCATCGACGCGCAGCGGGCCTTCGAGCAGGCCGAAGGGGTTGGCAGCGAAATTCACCAGCAGCAGGAAAAATATCTGCACTCCGGCGAGCACGACTGACGCGTAGGCGAACAGGCGGGGATCGGTTTTGTAACGCAGGCGCAGAACGAAGCCGTAGCCGGCCAACAGCAGCGACCAGAACAGCAGCGAGCCTTCCTGTCCGGACCACAACGTGGCGAATTTGTAAGGGCCGGGCAGATCACGATTGCTGTGATGGAAAACGTAGGCGATGGTGAAGTCGTCGCGGAACGCGGCGACGACGAGGGCGATGGCGGCGAGAAGAACTCCGCCGAAAACTACGATGCCGGCGCGGCGAGCGGTTTCGCCCAGGCGCTCCCAACTCGGATCGCCCGGAAAAAAGAGGGCGATCAGGCCCACTCCGAACGAATACATGCTCAGCGCCAAGGCGAAGAGCAAGGCGAAACTACCGATTTGCGCCATGAGGAAGAACCCCGGTGTATTTTTTCAGAAACCCACCATACAGGCAACCGGAAGAAAACAGAAATGATGGTCAGAAGGACATCGGCGGCAAGGGCGGTGGGAACGGCAGGTTTGGAGAGAAGCGGCGGCCGGGGCTCGGCCGCCGAAAGCGGGAGTCAGGAAACGGCTACGCGCTCTGCTGGTGGTAGCGTTGGCGAACCTCGGCCTCCGCAGCCAGCCAGTCTTCGGTTTCGTGGCCTGACTGAAATCCACGGCGCTCGGCGAACAGGTAAGCGAGTTGCCGGATTTCCTCTTCCAGGCTGATGGGAACGAGATTGGCCCGGGCTTCGGGCTTTACGAGTTCCGGCTTGCGAGCGGTCTTTCGCGGTGCTGCCTTACTGGCTGTGGTTGCACTCTGGGCTGGGGCCGTGTTCGCTTCCATCGCAGGTGCAGCGGCTGCCGCCGCACCGCCGTTAGTGGGAAGTGACGGGCTGCTGGTAGAGATTGGTGGGTTCAGCGCGGCGCTTTTCTTCGTGTTGGGGGATTTCGGTTTTGCCATGATCGGATACTCCTTGCACTCTCCTAAATGTAGGAATGATTGGATTTGTTGATGAATGAACAACATGCACATCCTTGCCTGGTTCTGGCTGCTATGAGTTCTAGGTTTGCGGAGTTACATATAAATATAACGCTTGCGGGCGGTGAAAGGCGTCGGTTTGTATAAAAAATTGTATAGAAAAATATGATGGGGCTATGCGGAATTCCTGCGCGCAATTCCGAAAGAAGGTTTTTCGGAACGAGATCGCAGAGTCGAGTACGAAAGACGAACTCACGCGATGCCGCGCGCCGGGAAAATCGAGGGCTTTGTTATAATCAGGCGTTCAACCGACCCGTGGCGCTGTCATCTAACGGTTAGGATACCGCCCTCTCAAGGCGGGTATACGGGTTCGATTCCCGTCAGCGCTACCAAAGTTTTTTTTGCGTTCCGAACCTTCTTATCGTTTCGCTGCGTTCTGTTCGAAAGTCACAATCTCAATGGAATTACGGGGTGTGGAATCCCACCTTTCGCCACAAACGCGAAAGATGGGCCACCCAGCGATTGTGGTCCATACGCTTACGGATTCACGATCTGCCAGACGGTGCCGCAATACAGATCGCAGCCTTCAATGCCGCCGTTCTGCGCCGTACCGTAGAGAGTTCCGGTCGTGGGGTCGCGGGTAACAATGGCGGTCGGGTAGCCGCCGACGACGTCATAAGTGAAATCGTACAGCGTCGTTTCGGTCCAGGTTCCGGTCTTGGTCGCCGGAGGCAATAGTTGGTATACGGTTCCGTTGCCCACCATGAGCGCACCGTACTGACTGGTGGTGCCGTACAGCGAGTGATTGGTGGGGTTCCAGGAGAGTCCGGCTACTGGATTGGTTCCGGTTTGGTTGGGCCGGCTAAAGTCGAAGATGATGCTCTCGGTATAGACCCCTTTGCTGGGTTGGAGAGTAAAAACCGTTCCATCGCCGTACTGGTCGCCTCCAGTGTTAGTGACGCCATAGATGTCCCCGCCGGAGTCGAAGACCAGATTGCCGGTCGGGTTGATTCCGTCGGTGGAAGAAGTACCGAACGAATAGAGGATGGTTTCGACAGCCGCCGTCGTTTTGGTGGCCGGCGTGTACTTGTAGACGGTTCCCTGATTGAAGGCGCCACCCCAAAGAGTCACTCCATAAAGATTTCCAGCGGAGTCCAGAAGGATCGGACCGTTGGGCGTGTTGCCGTCGGCCTCGTCGCCGAAGGAATACAGATCAGTTTCGGTATAGCTTTTGCCGTTCTTGGTCTGAAGTTCGTAGATCACACCGGAATTCCAGGCTCCGCCCTGTACGGTCACGCCGTAGAGGGTTCCGTTCGAAGTAAGGGCAAGTGCGGCGTTCGCGGGGAGACGTCCGTGGATGTCGTCGTAAGGAAAGGCGTAGAGCTGGGACTCGGTCCAAGTGCCGCCGGCCACAGCGGGCGGGGTGAGTTTGTAGACCGTTCCGCAACTGCAGGTTGGGTTGCCACCGTTGAAAGTAGTTCCGTAGAAGGCTCCGCTCTTGTCTTGTACGAGGTCCGAAATCGGCAGCCAGCCACCGGTGCCGTAGGGGACGAAGCTGTAGAGAGTCGTCATGGTCCAGGCTCCGCCCGATTTTGCGGGAGGGGAAAACTCAAACACGGTCCCCATTCCGTAGGTGCCGCCGCCGCGAGTGGTGCCGTAGAAGTTTCCCTTCGAGTCTTCAAGCAGAGTGCCGTTCGGCCAGAAGGTCGTGTTTTGGCTGAACGTATAGAGTGTGCTCTCGGTCTGTGCGGCGGCCACCACGCTCAACGCCAGGATCATGAGCAGCAGAGCGTTTTTCAGAGTCAATATCCGAACCGACATAATGTCTCCTTGAGCGATGCCGGCTTAATCTGCCGGAGGGTCACAGTTTTCTCGGACTCAGTTGCGATTCAAGACCAAAATCGGTTAGCTACTTGGTGAGTCCGCAAGGACACAGACCGTAGACGTCGAGTTCGGTCTGCGTTCCCACGTAGACTTTGCCGTTGGCGATCGTCGGAACCTGCATTTTGACTGCAGGACCCGCGGTGTCGCGCCCTGAAGCCGCTTGAGTCGTGTTGTACAACTCAGAGGTCAAATTCGTGGCGTCAAAGGCGTGCAGCACGGCGGGCTGAAATGTCGGCTGATGGTCGCCGTCGTCGGTTTGTTCGATCGCCCAGACGATGCCATTTGTCGTTCCGTTCGCCGAAATCGCCGGTGCGGTTCCGTCGTCAAACACGTGAGTGGTAGCCATAACTCCGGACTTGCTCACACCTGAACTGGTCAGTGTGAAAGCGCGGATCGGATCGCCGTCGTCGCCGTTGTAAATATACTGTTTCGTGGTCGTGGCCCAGAAAGCGGAGTTCTGTTCGCCGCCACCGTTGGAAGCAGCCGTCAGAGCATACTGGCCGCCCACATGCCCCATGTTGTCGGCATTGATGATGTATCCGCTGAACGGGTTCTCGCAGGTGGTGATGGCCTTGCCGGTGGTCCAGATCAGATTGGGGGTGGTTGTACCGGTCTGCGTAGGTAGAAGCATGGGGCCTGCCGAGCCATAGTCCAGACCATGAGAATAGCGGCACGCATAATCACTGGTGGTGAAGTAGTCCGCCATTGTCAGTGAATAAGTGCCCGTCGTGCCGACCTCCGCGAACGCCAGCTTGACCAGACTGTCGCCCCAGTTCAGGACGCCGTCCCAATAGCCGTCCCCGGTAATGGCGTAAATGTTCCCACTCGTGTCCGCCGTGATCGCACCGCCGGCGCCCCAGACGCCACTGTGCCCTTCGCCCGGAACCCCCGGAGGCGGAACGCCTGGAGTTTTGGCGCCGGTGACGGCCGTATGGTTTTGCGTGTCCGTATAAAACGCCGCCAACATCGCCAGAGACGTGGGATCATACGCCAGCACCCAACCGGAATCCCCCGCGAAGCCGACGAAGACCACTCCCTGCGGGAACCCGGCCTCGGGGACCAGAAGGATGCCCGGCCGGCTCTGCTGATGGCCCGGTCCAAAAACCACACCGCCTCCGTTGAGCTCGCATCCGAGATTTCCACTGGCCGAGCAGACCACGACCGGGCTTCCAGTCTGTTCCGCGCCACTGGTAATGTTCAGAGCGTGCAGGCGGATGACCCAGTTCACGGTGGTACCGGTGGTTTCCTGGGTGCGCACGATCACATACAGCGTGTTCGTCGCCAGATTAATGACGGGCGTGCCGGTGATGCCGACAATGGGAAACAGCTGGCAGATGCCGGATCCGAAGGAGCACGGTACCGGGGTTACTTTGGTTGGCGTGCCTGACGGATTCAGGAAATTCACGTGCCAGAGCGGCTTCGGGTTGAGCGCGGCACTGTCGGCGTCAAAGGCATAAACGCTGTCATATTCCGTCGCCACGAAAACCACGTTGTGGACGCCGCCTGTCGCCATGGTCAGTCCCTGCACGTAGAGCGGCTCGGCGTAGATCTGGCCGTCTACGGGATAGCTGAACAGCTTGCCGAACGAACTGGAGTTCACGTTCGTCGTGGTTAGAATGGTTTCCTGCAGGTTTTGAGTCGTGTGCTGGTTATTGTTGTGACGAGTCAAAACATTCACTGTCTGAGAGAAAGCGAACGAGGACAGGAAAACAAGGGCAAGAGTCAGCTTACGGTGCGTCATGAAACCTCCAAACGATTTTGCTGCGCTCCGGGGAGAGAAGATATTGCGGTACGTTGGGAACCTCGAGTGCCCAGCGGGAATGGAACCGGGGTGCAATGTTATCAGCAGGAAAATTCCTGACAAGATGAAAAAATCTGCAACATTGGCCGAGGAGTTTTCTTCGTTTCTCACAAGTGATTGAATCGTCGTTCTTTCGACCATCTTCGATGGCAGTTGGGCAGTTTGAATCGGTAGGGCATTGCAAGACGCCGGTGCCACGAAAATCTGCCTGCTCGATGGGTGCTGGATTGGCATCTTTCGGTTGAAGCGTCTAATCTAGATTGGAAAATTTTCTCGCGAGGATGCTTATGCGTTTGAGTGCCAGCAGGATCGCCCCGGCAGTTCTCTCATTTCTTCTCTCTACTCTTTTTACTGCTGTTCTCTTTACTGCACGCTCGCAGGCGGACGACAAGCCATTTCATGACGCGCCCGCCTCGGCGAAAGCCCAGAAGAATCCATTTGCGGGCCAGCAGGCTGCGGCCGATGCCGGCAAGTCGCTTTATGCTCGCAACTGCCTGGCTTGCCACGGCAAGGCGGGTCAGGGCACGGGCAACGTGCCTTCGCTGGTGGATGGCAAGTTGAAGGGGGTAACTGCGGGCGAGGTGTTCTGGTTCGTCACCAAAGGCGACAAAGATAATGGGATGCCGTCCTGGGATGGGCTGCCGGAAGAGACGCGGTGGAAGATTGTGACGTACGTTGAGGCGATGGCATCGGGCAAGGCGGGCGCCGGCGCTGCGCCGACCGCGATGGCGGAAGTCGATACCGGAAAAATCAAAGATGCCTCGCCGACCGCGCCCTTTACCGATTTCCGCTACGAGGTGCCGGGGACGACTCGCAAGATCACGCCCAAAGATCTTCCGCAGCCTTATGCGACCCAGTCGTCGAATAACGGCGCGGAGCTGGTGGCGCGTCCGGAGAATGCTTGGCCAGTGGCGCCCGCGGGGTTCAAGGTGGAACTGTATGCCACGGGACTGAACAATCCGCGATGGCTGCGCACCGCACCCAACGGCGACATCTTCCTGGCCGAGAGCGATGCTGGGCGCATTCGCGTGTTCCGGGGAATGACCAGCGACGGCAAGCCGGAGCAGATGCAGGTTTTCGCGAGCGGGCTCAAGCATCCGTATGGCATCGCGTTTTATCCGCCCGGGCCCGACCCGCAGTGGATTTACATCGGCAATACCAACGAAGTGATTCGCTTCCCTTATCACAATGGAGATATGAAGGCCTCCGGCGCGTCGGAGCATATTGCCAGCGTGCCCAGCGGGGGCGGCCATTGGACGCGGGCGGTTGACTTTACGCCCGACGGCAAGAAGATGTTTGTGGCGGTGGGCTCGGCGTCGAACGTTGACGACACTGACACCCATCCCGGCGAGAAAAATCGCGCTGACATTCTGGTGTGCGATCCGGCGAATTGTCAGTTGAAGGTATACGCCTACGGCATTCGCAACGCCGGAGGCGGGATTGCGGTGAATCCGCAGACGGGCGAGTTGTGGTGCTCGGTGAACGAACGCGACGCGCTCGGCGACAACCTTGTTCCCGACTACATCACGCATGTGCAGGAGGGCGGGTTCTATGGCTGGCCGTGGTGGTATATCGGGGCGAACCAGGATCCGCGGCATGCGGGCAAGCATCCGGAATTGAAAGATAAAGTGATCGTTCCCGATGTGCTGCTGCAGCCGCACAATGCGTCGCTGGAGTTGACGTTCTATGAAGGTAAACAGTTTCCGGCGGAATACAGCGGTGAGATTTTTGCCTCGGAGCATGGGTCGTGGAACCGGGCGGCGCGCACGGGATATGAGGTGATCCGCGTGCCGCTGCATCAGACGGGGCATGCCACCGGCGAGTATCAGGATTTCCTGACCGGCTTCGTGCTGCCGGATGGGCATGTGTGGGGGCGTCCGGTGGGGATCACGGTTGCGCCCGATGGATCGTTGCTGGTGAGCGATGATGGGTCGGGCTCGATCTGGAGGGTGAGTTACGTGGGGAGGTGAGGAAGCAGATGCCATTGCGAAACGACGAGAACCTCAAGCAGGACGTAACCGATTGCGCAATGGGTGGCGTAGGCGCCCATACTTTGCGGGCCGTCTGAGGATCAAATCCAACGCCAGAACACCACGAACTATACACGGGCGTACTGACCACGCTCTACACCTTTTGCGCGCAGACGAACTGCACTGACGGCAAATTTCCGTCGGGCGTGCTGGTACAGGCCAGCGATGGCGATTTTTATGGCACAACCTATGGGGGTGGCACCTATGTGTACTACGGTACCGTCTTCAAAATAACGTCGAAGGGCGTACTCACTACTCTGCACAGCTTCGATTCCTCCGATGGTGCTTCTCCCAACGGGGGCCTTGTTCAGGGACGCGACGGGAACTTCTACGGGACAACTATGTCTTTCGGGGCCCATAATTGGGGCACGGCTTTCGAAATTACCGCAGCCGGCAAGTTCACCACGCTGTACAACTTCTGTTCTGAGGTAAACTGCGCTGACGGTGCGAGCCCGAAAGCGGGGCTGGTTCTAGGCACGGACGGCAACTTCTATGGAACAACCTTTATTGGCGGAGCCAATGTCAGTTGCTCCTCCGGTCAAGGCTGCGGCACAATTTTCAAGATCGCGGCGGGCGAGCTGACTACCCTTTACAGTTTTTGCTCTCAAGCGAACTGCGATGACGGCGAAACCCCGCTCACCGGGCTGTTGCAAGGGACTAACGGCAGTTTCTACGGGACAACGCGAGCCGGCGGAGCGGGATTTGGTGGTGGCACAATCTTCAGCTTGTCTGTGGGGCTTAGCCCGTTCGTGGTAACTAGGCCAACTTCCGGCAAGGTCGGAGCGAAAGTCACTATCCTGGGAAATAAACTCACTAGCGCGACCAACGTGAACTTCAACGGCACGGCGGCGACGTTCAAAGTCATTTCGAGTACTGAGATTACAGCTACAGTTCCGGCCGGCGCGACCGGCGGCACGGTCGAAGTGACGACGGCGGGCGGTACGCTCAAGAGCAGCGTTGCATTCCGAGTAAGTCCCTAGAAGCTCTTAGTGGAAATCGTGTGAGACGGTTTCGGCTTTCGTGACGAACAGCGGCAGCACGTGCTCGGCTTTGACTGAGATGACATTGTCCTGATTTTGCAGGATGCCTTCGATGGCGAGGAACTTCTCACTGGCCAGCAGCAGGCGATTCTGATGAAACAGGTCGGGTGTGATGATGGCGTTGGCCACGCCTGTTTCATCTTCCAGGCTGACAAACACAAAACCTTTGGCGGTGCCGGGACGCTGGCGGACGATGACGCAGCCTCCGATGCGCAGCCGCTTGCCGCTGGGAAGGTCGCGCAAATCGCTGGCGCGGCGAATGCCCATGGCAGTGAGCCAGGCGCGGCGGTAGGCCATGGGATGCGGGCCGACGGTGAGTCCGGTGCCGTGGAAATCGGCGACCAGGCGCTCTTCGTGATTCATGGGCTGGAGCGGCGAGGAGGAATCGGGTTCCGGCTGTTGTTCGAGCAGCGGACCGGAGGCGCGGACGGCGCGCTCGACTTGCCAGAGGGCGTCGCGGCGGTGAATCGAGTTGCGAACAGCGGCTGCCGAGTACCGAGATTCCTCCGCCCCTCGCGTTCGCTCGGGGGTCGGAATGACAAGGGCTTTTGAGATTGCGTTCAACGCCCCGATTTCCGCCAGCGTGCTGAGTTCGTCCTTACGCAGTTCGGGAACGCGGCGGGTGAGATCGTGGATGGAAGTGAAGGGAGTGCGTGAGCGCTCGCGAAGCAGCGCCTGGGCGGCCTCTTCCCGCAGGCCGCGGACATAGCGCAGGCCGATGCGCAGCGCGATTTTGCTGACGGCTGAAGACTGAGAGCTGACAGCTTCCAGCGTGCAGTTCCATCCCGAGCACGTTACATCCACGGGAAGCATTTTCAGGCCATGGCGCTGCGCATCTTTGACGATGGTTGCGGGAGAATAAAATCCCATGGGCTGATTGTTGAGCAGGGCGGCAGTAAACGCGGCCAGGTAGTGGCACTTCAGATAGGCGCTGGCGTAGGCGATCAGTGCGAAACTGGCGGCGTGCGATTCGGGGAATCCGTAGAGCGCGAACGAAGTGATGGAGAGAATAATTTCTTCCTGCGCTTTCGCCGGGATTTTATTTTGGGTCATGCCGGAACGCAGCCGGGCTTCGATTTCTTTCATGCGGGCCAGCGAGCGCTTGAAGCCCATGGCGCGGCGCAGTTCTTCGGCTTCGCCGCCGGTGAAGTTGGCGGCGATCATGGCGAGACGCAGCAGTTGCTCCTGAAAAAGCGGAACGCCGAGCGTGCGCTTGAGCACGGGTTCCAGCGAAGGGTGCGGGTAGGTAACGTCTTCGCGTCCCTGGCGACGAAGAATAAAAGGATTCACCATCTTGCCGACGATCGGGCCGGGACGGATGATCGCGACCTGCACCACAATGTCATAGAAGCGCAGCGGACGCAGGCGCGGCAGGGATGCCATTTGCGCGCGGCTTTCCACCTGAAACAAGCCGATGGTGTCGGCCTGCTGCAAGGCGGAATACACCGGCGGGTCGTTCTGCGGAAGGTGGGCCAGGTCGACTTCTTCGTGATAGTGGTCACGAATGAGTTCGATGGAATCCTTGAGCACGGCCATCATTCCCAAGCCGAGCAGATCGACTTTGATGATGCCCATGTCGGCGCAATCTTCTTTGTCCCACTGCACGACCACGCGGCCGGGCATGGAGGCAGGCTCGAGCGGCACGACGGAATCGAGTTGGCCCTGGCAGATGACCATGCCGCCGGAATGCTGGCCGAGATGGCGCGGCATGTCCTGCACGGCGAGGCAGAGTTCGTAATATTTGCGCAGGCGGGGATGGTTGAGGTCGAGTCCGGCGTCGCGAAAGCGGCGGTCGAGGGCGTCGTTTTCATCGCGGAATTCCCAGGTGGCGACGGCGGCGGAAATTTTATTGAGCGTCTCTGGATCGAAGCCCAGTGCCTTGCCCATTTCGCGGGCGGCCATTTTGTTGCGATAAGTAATGACGTTTGCAGTCATGGCGGCGCCGCGTTCACCGTATTTTTGGTAAACGTGCTGAATTACTTTTTCCCGCTCGTCGCCGCTGGGCAGGTCGAGGTCGATGTCGGGCCACTCGCCGCGTTCTTCGGAAAGAAAACGCTCGAAAAGAAGCTCCATGCTGACGGCATCGACTGCAGTGATGCCGAGCGCATAGCAGACGGCGCTGTTGGCGGCCGATCCGCGGCCTTGAATCAGAATGTTTTCCTGGGCACAGAAGCGAATGATGTCCCAGACGATGAGGAAATATCCGGCGAGCTTGAGTTTTTCGATGAGCTTGAGTTCTTTTTCAATCTGAGCGCGCGCACGAAGTTGCAGCTCAGGTTTGGCGTGCCCATACCGCGTGTGAAAGCCGTCCCACGCGCGCTGGTACAAAAACGAATCTATGGTTTCGCCTTCGGGCACAGGATAGCGCGGAAATTCGTAGCCGAGATTGTTGAGCGAGAATTCGAGGCGCGAAGAAAGTTCGAGTGTGTTGCTGATGGCTTCGGGCAGGTCGGCGAAGAGTTGCTGCATTTCTCGTGCGGACTTCAGAAAGCGTTCGGAGTTGCGGGAGAGCAGGCGTCCCGCAGTGGAGAGCGTGCGGTGGCTTCGGATCGCGGTGAAGGCGTCGCACAGTTCACGAGATTTTGCAGTGGCGTAGCAGACTCCGTTGGTGGCGAGCAGAGGGAGATTCAGGGAACGAGCGATGTCGATCGCGGCGCGGTTGCGGGATTCTTCTTCGCGCTGAAAATGGCGTTGCAGTTCGACGTAGACATTTTTGTGGCCGAAGATACTGATGAGTCGATCGACCTGGCGGTGGGCTTCTTCGATGCCGCCTTGCTGCAGGGCCGCGGCCAGCGGGCCTTCGGCGCCGCCGGTGAGGCAGATCAGGCCGTCGGCGTGCTCTTCGAGCTCGTTGGCGCAAACTGCACCTTCGCCTTTGTTGGCGCGCAACTTCATTTTGGTGATCAGGCGGCAGAGGTTTTGATAGCCGGTGCGCGAGGAGACAAGGAGGGGAAGGCGGAATGCCGGAAGATAGAAGGACTTGTCATTCCGAGCGGAGCGAGAAATCTCTATCCTCTGTGCGGCTTTTGGGGAATAGGGGTCCTTCGAGTGCGCAAGTGCTTCACTTCGTGAAGCACTTGCTCCGCTCAGGATGACAGTGTGTAGAGATGCGCAAGTGACTTCGGCGCCGATATGCGCTTTGATTTTTGCTTTTTCCGCGGCAAGGTGAAAGCGCGGGGCGCCGTAGACTCCGTCGGTATCGAGCAACGCCATCGCGGGCAGGTTGAGTTGAGCGCAGACGGCGGCCAGTTCCTCGGGCAGGGACGCGCCCTCGAGAAAACTGAAAGCAGAGCGGGCGTGGAGTTCGATGTACATCAGTTGCCAGTGATCAGTGGCCAGTGGCCAGTAAAAATATTGGGATCAGAAGATCAGACTGATTACTGACCACTGGCAACTTGTTTTTCAGTCATACGTGCCTTCCACGAACCAGCCACCGCCGAGCAGGTCGTGCACGAGGCGGTGGAAAGAGACGGACCCGCCGTTTCGTAAAGCGTTGTTCCGCAGAGCAATGTTTTGCAAAGCAATGTCCCACTCGTCGCGCGACCAGGCCTCGCGTTCCCACCAGTCGCCGGAAAAGCGCCAGGGGCCGGCGCGCCAGAGCACGTCGCCCTGGATATTATTTCTGCAAACCAAATGCATAGGCTGGCCATTTTCCAGAGTTACATGGGCACGCAGCGGGGGGCGGAAGCGTCGCAGAGCTGTGACGGCCGATTTTTCTTCATTAGGCGTGGGAGCTTTTTCGCGGCCATTTTTCTGCGGGGCTTCGGCCACGAAGCGTTGCATGCGAAAACCATCGGGATGATGCGTGTCGAGCAACTCCAGCGCTCCAACTTTGTTTTCGCCGACCATGCCGGCGATGCGGGCGAGAGTAAGTTCCAGTTTTTCCGGTTCCGGCGAGGGAGGCCGAAATAGACCTCCCTGGGCCGAGCGCGAGCGTGCCGGCTCGGCGGCCAGATGGATTTTTATGATGGGCGCGCCGGGAGGATGCGCATTCAAATCCAGCTGGAGCAACTTGAGGAAAACTTTGGCGTCGAGCATAGGAAGAGGCAGGCGCAGAGTGCGGACGAATTGCTGATTGTTGATTTTTGGTTGCTGATTGCGCGCGGAGAGGTTTTCTAATTCGAGAGTTAAGCGCAATTCTTGTGTGCACAGGGCGCGCGAACCTAAGCGGGCGCAAATTTGTTCCAGCAGGCGATTCAGAAGGAAAGCCAGCGGTTCTAACAGGACGATGGGGTGCTCCAGTTCAACTGTTTCTTCAAATATCGGCGGTACTTCCACTGGGACCAGAGTGCGCGAGGCGGCGCCGCGGGCCAGTTGTTGCAGGCGGAGGCCTTCCTGTCCGAGACGTTCTGTGAGCGAAACTTCCGGAAGCGTGGCCAGGCCGCGCAGGTTGCGGATGCCCCAGCGGTCGAGGATTTCGAGCAGGCGGGCGGTGGATTTTTTCTCGTCTTCTTTCAGACGATCTCCTGCGAGTCCAGTTACAAACAAAACTTCCGTCGGCAAGCGGCCCAGTTGCTCGGCTTCTTTGTCTGCAGGAATGACGGTGACGCCGGGAAAGCCGCGAGCGGCGAGCAGGGCCGCATCGGGATTGGAAGCTACAGCGACGTTGGCTGAGAGTCCGAGCATTGCCGCGCGATCGTGGAGGGCGCGAGAAATTTCCGGCAGCGATCCGAAAAGAGATTCCAGACCTGCGAGATCGAGCAGAGCGGTATCGCTGGCGGCGTCTTCCACGCAAGGTGAGAACGACTGGGCGCAATCGAGCAAGGCGGCGTGCGTGGCAGATTCCCGCAGCGCAGAACGCGGACGTAATGCGAGTTCCGCGCACAGTTCGGCTTGGGCCTTGGACATGCCTGGCGCAATGCCTATGCGGCGAGCTTTTTCGTTGACTGCAATAATTTTTTCGAGTGGAGGTTTGCCTTCGAGAATGGCGAGGGCTCGCGCCTGCAATTCCGGCTCGGCGCGGAGTGCGGCCGCCACGGGAAAATTCGGCACATAGATGCAGGCGAACGGCATGACAACCATTGACTCATTGAGTGATTGAGTCATTGAGAGATTGAGCTGCTATGCAATGAGTCAGTGACTCAATCTCTAAATGATTCAATTCTTCATCCGGCCCAGGCGGTTTTGGTTGCGAATACGACGGAGCGCGCGGGTTTGCGGTCTATACGTGAACGAATTAATTCCGCAGTGATATCGATCCCGGTCAGTAAATGCGCATGTGTGGGATAGGTGACGTGCAAGTCATGCGTGGCAATGCCATCCCTGCGGGACTCGGCCTTTTTCTCCACGCCTACCCGGCACTGCCGTGCCGGGCTTTCCCATGCTGCCGCTACGCGACTGGATTCTGGGTGATCAAGCATCCTCGTCGCTTCCTGACTATTGGGCAGGGCCAGCTGCAGCAGCAGCGACGAGCAACTTCCGGCGATGGGGTGGGGCTCGATGGCCAGCAGGATGGTCGGTGTGGGCTCGACCGCACGGCGAAAGCGGAACCAGGTAGTCAGCGGGATGCGGCGCGCGGCCTGAAGTGGCAGATCACTGAGATCGAGCGCGATCAGGCCGAAGCCGCCGCTTTCGAGCAGTAAGTCGGTGGCCCGCAGCACTTGCTCCATACGATGCTCGGATTGGCGCGCGCCATTTTCCTGCAACTCGTTTTTCTTTGACCTATTTCCCTTCAACCCAGTGCGGCTGAAATTGAAGGCAGCCTGAGAGGAAACACCCACTTCTCGCACCACGGACGCGAGAGAAATGGGGCACCCTTTTTGTCGGGTGTGCGGTTTTGGAGGATCTTCGCCGCAGCGCACCCACAATAGCCGGTCCAGTTCTATACCAGCGGCTGCTGCCGAGTGGGGATCGAGCGCGTCGCTGGCATCGACCACTGCGCAGAATTCTCCGCGGCGGGTGGCGGCGGCTAGAGCGGCGAGAAGTACAGTGGTGCGGCCCGAGGAGGCGGGGCCGCAGATTTCGGTCAGACATCCGCGGGGTAGGCCGCCGGTCAGGGCGTCGAGGGCGGGGATGCCGCACGAAACCATCTCCGGCGCGGGACGAATTTCGAGCTGCGAAGCGGGGGTGACGCGCGCGGGGGGGATTTTTGATTTTTGATTGCTGATGGCTGATCGAAGAATGCGGGCGATGGGAGATTCCTGAGCGTGCGCCTGATCACCACGATGCAGGCCGGCAGGTGAAGACACTTCCGGAACTGTTTCGTCGTCAAAGACAAAAGGGCGGCCCAGGGCCGCCGAAGTGGAAACCACTGCGGAAGACATATAGATTCCTCGGAAGATTTCAGGGAACGCCGGGGCTGGGGTTCATCGACTGAAGCCGCGGAGGCTGTTTCGCTTTTTATTCGCCTTTAAAGATTTTGCTCTGGGGGTGGGGTTTTGTCAAGTCTGGAAAGATGAGGGCTTTCTTAAGTTTCCGGCCGCAACTGATAGACGGTCGAGCTACGCTCGACCGGACAGCCGAGGGCGGCTGTCCCCACATGCGTGTTTACTACGATCTGTGACATGATGGAGGGATGAAGAAACAAGCGTCCGATCAACAATTTCATGACCGCCGGTATCAGGAACGGAAACGGGCTGAGGCTGCCAAGCAACCCGCCACGAAGAAACCTGCGAACGCAGACGCCGGTAAAGCTGCGGCTAGTCCTGCCAAAGAAACAACAAAAGAATAGCTCTGTCATTCGCCGCTTTCTAGCCTGTGTTGTGCAGGCCGGCGGCGATTCCGTTGATGGTTGCGCCCAGGGGATATTCGAGCTCCGAGCTTTGCTGGCCCTGCTGCTTGCGGCGCAACAGTTCTACCTGAATCAGGCTCATGGGATCTACATAAGGATTGCGAAGCCGGATCGACCGCGCCAGCACGCGATTACGGCCTAGCAGTTCGCGCTGTCCGGTGATGCGGAGAATCATCCGGCGGGAGCGCAGGAATTCTTCTTCCAGCATCGAAAAAACACGCTTGCGGAGCGTCACATTTTTGACCAGCCCGGAATAGTCGCGCGCGATGCCGAGATCGGCTTTGGCCATCCCCAGTTCTACGTTGCGGAGCAGTTCGGAGAATACGGGAAAGCCGCGCGCGATCTGGCGTAGAAGTTGCTCGTGTCCAGGACCGTTCTTGGCGAATTGTTCGAGGGCGTGTCCTATGCCGAACCAAGCGGGGACGGCGAGGCGGCTCTGCATCCAGCCGAAGACCCAGGGGATCGCGCGCAAATCTTCCAATCTTTTACCCTTAGTGCGCCTTGAAGGCCGCGATCCGATGCGCGCCGTGTCCAGTTCATTCACCGGAGTCGCCTGCTCGAAATATTCCAGCACGTCGGGGCTGTCGGCGATCTCCTTGCGGTAAACGCGGTAGGCCTCTTGCGACATCTCTTCGATGGCTTCTTCCCAGCGTGGGGGATGCTGGGACTGTTGTTCTCCATGCAGCGTCAGCGTTTCCAGGCTGGCCGCAATCATCAGTTCCAGATTCCATTCCGCGAGCACGGGGTCGGCATATTTCCAGTTGAGGACTTCGCCTTGCTCGGTGATGCGAATGTAGCCGGAAAAACATCCCGGGGGCTGGGCGAGGATGGCGGCATGGGTGGGTCCGCCGCCGCGGCCGACCGTTCCGCCGCGGCCGTGGAAGAGGCGTAGCTTTACTCCGTGTTCCTTCGCCGCTTGATGCAGTTCGCGATGCGCTTTATAAAGTTCCCAGGTGCTGGTGAGCATGCCTCCGTCTTTGTTGGAGTCGGAGTAGCCGAGCATGACTTCCTGCCAGCGTCCCCAGGAATCGAGCAGCGGCTGATATTCGGGATTGCTCCATAGGCGGCGCATGACGGCGCCGGAAGCGCGGAGTGAATCGATGGATTCGAACAGCGGCACCGGCATTAAGCCGGGGTCGTCATTTGATCCATCATGGCCTGATCCCGCAACCTGAATATCCGCGGCCTTCGCCAGGCGGATCACATTGAGCACATCATTCTCGGATTCCGCGCCGCTGATGATGTAGTGACGAATCGACTGCGCGGGATACGT
This sequence comes from uncultured Acidobacteriota bacterium, assembly GCA_963758005.1. GTDB lineage: Bacteria > Acidobacteriota > Terriglobia > Terriglobales > Acidobacteriaceae > Sulfotelmatobacter. The sequence goes on along the minus strand of CAVWTR010000006.1, from coordinate 2,249,286 downwards.
ACGCTTCAGTTTGGCGATGGCGCGAAAAGTGTCGAGCAGGTCGCGACTCTCGGCGGAGTTGGTGCTGCGCTCGGGAGTGTCACCAAGTTCCTCGACGACCCGGGCGTGGACTTGCGCATGCTGGCGAATGTCGAGGGTGTGCAGGTGAAAGCCGAAAGTGCGCACCTTGCGCAGAAGAGAACTTACGTAGGTTCGTGCAAGCCGTTCGCCGCGGTTGGATTCAAGGCTGCTTTGCACGAGGAGAAGATCGGCTTCAAACTCCGCGGCGTTGCCGTACGCGGCGGGAGCGTCCACGGCCAGGCGGCTCTGCTGCAGCTTGTGAAACATGTAGGAAAGAAAGCGGCGATAAGTCTCGGTCGTGTTGTGCGCACCCCACGCCAGGTGCACGCCGGTCGTGGTGCGTTCGTAGAGTTTCAAACGCGAGAGCAACTCTTCCGAAACATCGGTTTGGCGGCGCGAGGAGCTTAGGCGGTCGCTGAGCGATTCAACGTCATTGAGATATTCGCGCAGGATCAGCGCGCGCGCCATGGCCAGCGCGTCGCGAATGCAGTCGGGTTTGACCAGCGGGTTGCCGTCCCGGTCTCCGCCAATCCAGGAGCCGAAGTTCACCAGGTTGGGCAGTTGGTTGGCGTCGAGATCGATGCCGTAGACATCGCGGAAGCTTTCTACGACTTCCGCGTAAATCTTGGGCAGAGCGTCGAACAGCGAGAGGCGGAAATAACGCAGACCCATGCGGATTTCGTCATCGACGGTCGGCTTCGCGAGACGCACTTCGTCGGTCTGCCAGAGCGAAGTAACTTCGGCGCGGATATTGTCTTCGCAATCTTCCGCGTCCTCGGTCGTAAGCGGGAGGCGGTCGAGACGCTCGAGTTGTTTCGCGATGCGACGGCGCTTGAGCAGAACGGTCTGCCGGGCGACCTCGGTGGGATGCGCGGTGAAGACGGGAGTGATCACGATCTGGCTGAGGGCGGCGACGGCGTCCTCGGCCGAAATTCCGGCGGCTTTCATGCGCAGCAGCGTTCCGCGAAATGAACCCGCCTGCGGGGCGTGTTCGCGGTCTAATTTGCCAGCGCGGCGGCGGCGGCGACGGTGGTTGGTTTCGGCGAGATTGGTGAGTTCGAAATATGTCGCGAAGGCTTTCGTCACCTGATAGGCGCGCGGCAGGTCCATCGCAGAGACAATTTCCCGCGCTTTGAGCGTGAGTTCGGGCAACGCCGAAGAGGAAGAGGCCGGCTCTGGACCGCGACGCGACGTTTCGCGATGTGCAGCTTCGCGATGTTCGATGAGCAGTCGCCGCAACTCTTCGACCGACGCGAACAGCTCTCGCCCGGACTGCTCCACCAGTACCTGCCCGAGGATCGCACCCAGCGAGCGCACGTCGCGGCGCAGTGGGTTGTCTTTCGCGGGCTCGTCCGAACTCGCAATCACTTCAGCCAGGCGGGCCTGCTGGTCGTCGGCTTTCCACAACGGCTTGGGTTTGTTTGACGCCATCTAAGGATGTAGGCAGAATAAACGACGCGGGCGAAACGGTGGGATGAAAAGAGTAGATCACGCCGAATCGCGAGGCGGACCTTGGGTCCGACTCAATCAGAGTCATTGTGGGGAAGGAATGGCAGCGCAAGACCGGTCCGGATTTGAAGGGAGATCGAGATGAACCGAGTTCCGAGCGGAACAGAAATTGCCCGCCCATTCGTACCTGCGAAAGACTATGCTCTCTCCAAGACTTTCTATGAGACGCTGGGCTTCGAAAAACTTCTGGACGAAGATGTGGCGATTTTCAGGGTAGGTTCCGGCGGCTTCATCCTTCAGAACTATTATCAGAAGGAGTGGGCGGAAAATTTTATGATGCAGCTCATGGTCGATGATCTGGACGCTTGGTGGGCGCACATTGATGGGCTTGATCTGCCGGGAAAATTCAAAGTCAAGCCGCCGAGCGCGCCAGCTATGCAGCCGTGGGGCCTTCGGATCTCCTACGTCTGGGATCCATCCGGAGTGCTTTGGCACGTTGCCCAACGACGCGAGGAGGCGCAGCAGGACTGACGCATTCTGGCACCGGGATGTCCGGACTTACGGGTCGCCCATATTGCGGATGAAAAGAGTGGAGGTTCAGAACCACTCGTGTCTGTCATCCTGAGTGGAGTTGCCGTCCGCGGAGCGAACGGCAATGCAGTCGAAGGACCTCATGCCACAAGCTTTCAGCACGAACGGGTCAGGGTGTTTCAATCACAAGGCTGGCAGCATCGAAAGAACTCCCTTCCAGGTTTATCTCACCAAACGCGGGAAAGGGGGTCCTTCGACTACGTTTTCATCCGCCTTCGCGGACGAAAACTTCGCTCAGGATGACAATTCGCGGAATGACACTGCAAACGTTGCGACAGATCCGCGCTATTTCGGCACTTCGAAGCGGTAGCCGATGCCGCGCAGGGTTTTCAAGTATTGGGGATGGCGGGGATCGAGTTCAATCTTTTCGCGCAGGCGGCGGATGTACACGTCGATCGATCGCGGGGTAACGAAGGGAGTTTCTTTCCACACCGCATCGAGCAGTTGGTCGCGAGTGAGGACGCGGCCGCGATGCGTGGCCAGGTATTCCAGCAGGCGGAATTCGCGCACCGTAGTCATGACGTTGCGGCCCTGCATCTGCACGGTCATGGAAGAAACATCGATTTCCAGGTCACCCAGGCGCAGCAGTTCGCCCGCCGCCGGAACCTGGCCCAATCCGCGCAGCACGCTGCGAATGCGAGCTACCAGTTCGCGCGGGCTGAATGGTTTAGTGATGTAGTCGTCGCCGCCAAGTTCGAGTCCTTTGACGCGATCGGCTTCCGCCGTTTTCGCGGTCAGAAAGATGATGGGAGTGGCGGAAAGCACCGGAGTCTGCCGGATGTGGCGGCAGAGTTCGAAGCCGTCAGTCCCGGGCAGCATCACGTCGAGCAGAAAGAGCGCGGGCATTTCGCGCAGCGCTTCGGAGAGCACGGAAGAGCCGCTGACAAAACTCTGCACTTCGAATCCGGAGGCCTGCAGATGGTGAGAGATGAGGCGGGCGATGTCCTCGTCGTCCTCGACCACAAAGATCACCGGACGGAACGTAGCGGGGCTGCCCACATTGTCGATCCGTTCGTGGAATTCGCCTGGCTGATGCATTTATGCGCTTCAGCGCCCACGAAGTCAGAGGACTTCCTAAAGGGAGGGCACGCATACACGACTCTATTGGGAGAATGTTGCGCGAATGTTTCCCGCGTGTTAATGAACGATGAATTTGTGGGGCTTTTCTTGAAAGCTGATCGCTGACAGCTGAGAACTCCTAGTTCGCCGCCTTCTTCTTCGGCATATGCCGCAGGCTGCGGCCTTCGATCAGGCTGTAGAGATCTTCGGCGAGGTTGGTGGTGTGATCTCCGGCGCGTTCCAGAGCCTGCGCCATGAGCAGCACGTCGAAACCTGTGGTATCGCCCTGGGCTACAGTTTCCGCCAGATGTTTCTGGAACAATCCGTGACAGACGCGGTCGATCTCTTTATCCATCTGCAGGACCTTCCGGGCACACTCCAGATCGAGAGTCGAAAAGCCCTGGTGAATCAGGTCGAGCATTTCGCGCAGCACGGCTGACATTTCCACCAACTGGCGCACGTCCGCTGCGGCCATCTTTGACGTTCGGGCCTGCACTCGCATAGCCACGCTCATGACCAGGTCGCCGATGCGCTCGAGGTCGGTGGTCGACTTCAGCGTGGAAAGCAACTGGCGGGCGCGGGCTTCATTCACGCGCGTGATGGCTGCGGGCAAGCGTTCGTCGATCTGGCGCTCGATCAGGTCGAGTTCCTTTTCGCAATCCTTGATGGCGAGAAACGCCATGCGCGAATTACTGGTGAGCAGGTCGCGAACGTTGAAGGCGGCATCGCGGGCGATCAGGCAGGCCTTCAAGGCGAGGCGAGTCAGATCGTCCGAGCCGGTTAGTTTCGGTTCGGCTGCGGCCTTGCCGGGACGCGGAGCTGACATGTTTTCCTCGGCTGCAGCTTTGCGAGAGTCTGGCGCTTTCCGTGGCATAAGAGATCAGACTAAGAAGAAGTGCGTGCCCCATGTCTCGCGTTTTTGCGAGAAGTGGAGATTTGAGAATCGTGCGTCGCGGCCGCACCCGATACTCCCGCGCAATTCAACTCAGCAGTCTAACCCTGAAATGTGAAAGTATGGTTACAACATTGCTTGCGGCAGTACCACCGACTACATGGGTGAGTCGCGGGGTGAATCGCATGAAGCCATGCGACGGAGGACGATTTCGTGAATCTTGCTGACTATTTACGCCGCCAGTTTGCCTACGACGAATGGGCGAACCGGGAAGTCCTGGCCGCGATCCGACGCGCCGGCGCTGCGAATCAACTCTCGGTGAATCAACGCTCGCTGCAGCTCATGTCTCATATTCTGGCCGCCGAACTGGTGTGGCTGGAGCGCCTGAAACAGGAACCTCAAAGCGTTCCCGTGTGGCCGGAACCCGATCTGGCGCAGTGCGAGGCGCAAGCCGCAAAAATGGGCGGGCTGTGGCTCGAATTCCTCGACCTCATCACCGCCGGCGACGTTTCCCAGTCCATCTCGTACAAAAACAGCAAGGGAGAAGAGTGGACCAGCACAATTGTCGACGTCTTGACTCATGTGCTGATGCATTCCGCCTATCATCGCGGGCAGATCGCCACCCACATGCGCGCCAGCGGAGAAACTCCCGCCTACACCGACTTCATTCACGGTGTGCGCCAGGGACTGTTCAAATAGGATAATCCGGCATGGAAGCCCGACATCAATACGCCTTCACCGCCCTCCAGTTGGTGGGAGCGTGTGTTTTTGCCTGGGTGCTGGTCACCTATCCCACCCCCTGGAACATAGAACGCTACATCGGGACGGTCCTTGCTATAGCTGGCATCAGCTTTATCGTGGTAGCCCGCTATCAGCTCGGCAAGTCGTTTTCCCTGAAGCCTGAGGCTCATGCCTTGGTCACCAACGGCCTGTACTCGAAGATTCGTAATCCGATTTACGTGTTCGGCACCCTGTTTGTGACGGGGCTGATCCTGGTGGTGCAGCGGCCGGTTTTGTGGATCTTCCTTGTGATTGTTGTGATCGGGCAGAGCATCCGTGCCCGGCGGGAAGCGCGCGTCCTGGAAGCTGCGTTCGGCGATGAGTACCGGGAATACCGGCGCAAGACCTGGTTTTAGACGATATGTTCTAGACGATATGCTCTAGGCGCCGTGTCCTAGACGCCGTTAGGAAGATTAAGACTGGCGCTGGATAAATCTCTGCCGGTTGGGCCGCTAGTGATCCGGACAATCTGATTCCCACAATCTGATCTACATAATCTGAGAGCCCTTACGCTGATACTTTGTTTCGCGACTTCGCTGGCCAATTCGCCACGAATTCGCCCAAGCGATCTAGAGCCAGCGAGAACTTGTGTCCGGCGGCCGCGAAGCCAAGTCGAAAATGCGACGGAGAATCGAAGCAATCCCCTGGGGCGAGCAGAATTCCTTGTTCAGCGGCAGCCTGGCAGAATGGTCTGGCATCCTCTCCGCTCAGCAGCCAGGGAAATGCCGTCATTCCGCCTTGCGGGCGAATCCAGCCCAGCGTTTCGCGGTGCTCGGCCATGAAGCGATCCAGGTGCTCCAGGCTCAAGGATGCGGCTTCCTGCGTTTTTCCGAGAACCACGTCGCGTTTGCGCATCGCGATTTCAGCGAGCATCTCTCCCGCAGAATTGTTTGAGATCGAAAAATATGTTCGGGCATTTACGTAGCGTTCGCGGCGTTTTCGGTCATGTTCGATCATCCATCCCGTACGCACGCCGGCCAGAGCGAACGCTTTCGAGAAATCGTGGATTACAGTCGCCCCTGGAAGTCGCGACGCCGATTGCGTTTTTCGTCCGTGGTAAATCGGGTGATATACCTCGTCACTTATAAGTTGGATTCCCCGTGTTGAGGTGAACTCGTGCAATCTGCCCATCTCGGCGTCGCTCATGGTCGCGCCTGTCGGATTATGCGGGCTATTCACCAGGACCAGCTTCGTCTTTTCATCGGCTAGCTTGATGATCTCTTCTACGTCGATGCTGAAGTTGTTTTCCTTGCGTATCCCGTAAAAGCGAATCTCAATCCCCAGCGATTCAGGCAGAGCAGAAAACGGCGGGTATCCGGGCCGAGGCATGATTACGTTGGCTCCCGGCTCAGCCCCTAGCCACATCAGCACGACCAGAGCCTCCGAGGCGCCGGTCATGACCAGCACGCACTCCGCACTCACACCGTGCATTTCGGCGATCGCTTCCCGCAGCCGGTCGGCCCCTGCCGGATGGCCGTAGACCAGTTCATGATTGAGGAACCGCTGGCGCTCTTCCTCGCCCGCGAGATTCAACAGAGCATTTACCGTCCATCTTGGCCCCTCGCTGGATGCCAGGTTGAATTCAATGTCATGCTCGTAGGTGTCCAGCCACATATCCAGCAGGAAGGGCTTCAATCGCATACGCACCTCAACATTGGTCCTGACATTATTTCTGACAACAGCACGATCGTTTTGGGTGGTTAGAAAAAATTAAACGGAGGAACGGCAGTTGACATCGTAGCATCGCCGCCTGCTGTCGGCGTGCAAGCGAGGGTAGTGGTTCGGCTTGAACCTTCAAGCGCGGCGTCATCCCGAGCGGAGCCGCTTTTCAGGCGGAGAGAGGGATCTCCCTAAAAATTGTGCCTGGGGAGATCCCTCCCGCGGCTGAACTACGCCGCGCTTCGGGATGACGCAGGGACTCAAGATCCGGACTGAGCCACTGCCAGCCCGTCATCCTTTGCCGCCGCCGCGGCGAAGACGTAATATCTCAGCAATGAAAAAACGTCGCGTCTTTATTCGTCCGGCGCTCCTTCTGCCGCTGCTATGCGTCGTCTTCCTGCTGGCGGCCGATAAAGAGAAGATCCCGCCCATGCCCGCCGAGGTGTCGGGCAACGCGGTTGCGTCGCTCAAGAATGGCATCGAAGTTTATTCGCTGATGGGAATCGGCACCAAGAAAACCTGGGACGACATTTCCAACAAAATGTACGTACTGCGCTTCAAGACCGGCAAGTGGACCGAAGGCCGCGCCGTGCCGGGAGTTGCCGGACGCCTGGGTTCATCCGCGATCGGGGCTCGCGGGAAAGTATTTCTTTTCGGCGGCTATGTGGTGGATGGCCAGGGAAACGAATTTACCGTAGGGGACGTGAACGCTTTTCTGCCCGATGAACACAAATGGTACCGTGGCGAGGACATTCCGGTTCCGGTCGACCGCGCGGTGATCGGCGAGAATCACGATCGCTACATCTATCTGGTGGGCGGAAGATCGAAGAACGGGCCGGTGAACAACGTGCAAGTCTACGACGCCGAAAAAAATACCTGGAGCCAAGCCACGCCGTTGCCCGGAACTCCGGTATTCGGTCATGCCGGTGGTCTGGTTGACGATGCCATCGTATACGTCGATGGCGCCCGCAAAAATCCGGCAGATGGCGCCCCTTATGTCGCGTCCGACGAGTGCTGGATGGGCAAGATCGACAAGAAAGATCCGAACAAGATCGAGTGGAGTAAGCTGCCGCCGCATCCCGGGCCCGGGCGCTTTGGGATCGTCGCGGGGCCAGGCGAAGGTCGCAGAATTCTTTTCTCCGGTGGAACGGTAAGCCCGCATAACGTCAAGGGCCTGGATTCCGGCGGCAAACTCGCCGAGATATCTCCCGTGACATTTGACTTTCAAGTGCGCGGCGCCCGCTGGGAGACGATCGCCGAGGATACCTCTGACGCCCGCGCCGATAGCGGAGGAATCCTGAACACCGCGCTGGGCCCAGTAATTCTCGGCGGCATGCTGAAGAATGGGGCGGCCACGGCGCGGGTCCTGATTCTGCCCAAGAAGTAATCTGCGGCAGACGTGATCTGCTTATGGCGTAACGCTGAATTTCTTGTTGCTCTTGAGCGTGCCGGTCGGAATTGTCACTTCGACCGTGCCCGTGGTTGCGCCCACCGGAACCGTAGTGGTAATTTCAGAGCTTGAGACTACCGTAAAAACCGCTGCGGTACCGTTAAACGTGACGCTGGTCGCGCCCATCAGATCAGTGCCCAGAATCTTTACGGCCGCTCCCACTTCGCCGGAAGCAACCTGCGTTTCCACAAACCGTCCCAGCCCCATTGATAGGCTGAAAACCGTTCCGCAGCCGGACGAACAAGCGCTGTTGCCGCCCTGGTATGTCGTCCCGTAGAACTTACCGTTCGTATCCTGGACCAACGTGCCGGAGGGGTTAGCGCCGTCCGTACAACCGCTCTGCGAGCAGAAAGCGTAAAGCGTCGTCAGCGCCCCACCAGTCGTGATTCTGAAAATCGTACCGGCGGCTTCGCCCCCGCCTGTGTAGGTCACCCCGTAGAAGTTCCCGTCTGTCGCTTGGATTAGTCCGGCCTCGGGGCTCTCGCCGTCCGGGCAAGAGCTCGCCGGGCAGAAAGCATAAAGGGTTGTCAGCCTGCCGCCGGGAGTGATTTTGAAAACCGTCCCGGCGTTGCTGATGACCACACCGCCATTTAGGGTCGTCCCGTAAAAGTTCCCGTCCATGCCCTGGACCAGCGCCGCGTACGGGGCTTCGCCGTCTGTACAATTCGCTTGGGAGCAAAAGCTGTAAAGCGATGTGAACGCGCCGCGTGAAGAAATTTTGAAGATCGTTCCCCCACCGTTAGCGCCACCGCCCGATGTTGTCCCGTAGAAGTTCCCGTCCGTGGCCTGGATCAATCCGGCTTGAGGCAAGGCGCCGTCCGTGCCCTCGAAACTGTGCAGCGTGGTCAAGGTGCCGCCGGGGGTGATTTTGAAGATCGTCCCATCGCTGCTGGCTCCGCCGCCTTGGTCGGTTGTCCCGTAGAGGTTCCCGTCGGTAGCTTGGACTAGCGCCTGGGGATATGCCCCGTCCGCGCAATTGCTTTGCGAGCAAAAGCTATAAAGCGTCTTCAGCACACCACCTGGGGTAATTTTGAAGGCGGTGCCAAGCTCATTGGCCCCACCATTGTTCGTTGTTCCGTAGATGTTTCCATCGGTGGCCTGCAATAGCTCGGCGTGGGGGCCCACGCCGTCCGTGCCGTCGAAACTGTGTATCGTCGTCAACTTGCCGCTCACGTTGATTTCGAAAACGCTTCCGTCGCCATCGCCACCGTACGTTGTCCCATATAAGAGCCCGCCGGTGGCTTGGACCAGCCCTGCGTAGGGGGCGAATCCGTCTGTCATGTCAAAGCTGTGCAGCGCGGTGAAGGTTTGCGACTGCGACGGAACCGCCGTAATCAGGCAGAGAAGGACCAAACCGTAGATTCTGCTCTCTAAATTGAGTTTGCGAAGGCAGGCATCACTACGTGAGCGCATAATTCCCCTTCACGTCTCGAGGTGAGTCAACACACCGGGCGCGGGGATTATCCTCGCGGAGGATCAGCCTGTCAAGAGCGATTGTTGGGGCGAGCGAAATGTTTTGCGCTTCTCGGCGAGTCGAAGGGCCGTCTCTGGCGACCATGAACGCGGATGGGAGATAGACGACGCCATCCTGTTCCGCGATGGTAAAGAATGCGGAAAATCTGAACCCGCTACCCCCTCAACCGAGGGAAATAGTGGGGCGGGAGGAACGGTTTCGAACCGTCATCTCCGGGATGGAGCCCCGGCGCATTGCCGTGGTTATGCTACTCCCGCGCACGGAACGGACTGGATGACTGAGGCACCAAAGGTATTGCATGGTACCTATTCTGTCAATATAGCTCGCCTTCTATCGCGCTGAAGCTTGCCATTCTGGCACTGAGTGGTTGGTGCTCGACAATAATTATCGCGCCCGGGCCAGAACCAGGGTGACGTCATCGGGCTGCTCATGATCGCCGATCCAGTTATCCACGGCCAGAGTGACGATCTGGCTGATCTCGGGCAGAGGCAGTTCGCGGTTGTCGCGGACCAGATCGATGAGCCGTTGCTCGCCGAATTCTCCGAAGTCGTTTTCCGGCTCTGTGACTCCGTCGCTGTAGGCGAGAAAAATCTCGCCGGGATGCATTTCAACCGAGCCCTCGGCATACGTCATATTGTCGAATAGGCCCACCACCGTTCCGCCCGCTTCGAGCCTGCGGATGCTGCCGTCTCTCGCGATCAGAATCGGCGGTAGATGTCCGCCGTTGCTGTAGGTCAGGTGGTGCGAGCGTCCGTCATAGATTCCGAGAAACAGCGTGGCATATTTCTCCGGCGGAGTGCTTTCGTAGAGCTGGTGGTTGAGCAGGCTGAGCAGCGCTCCGGGAGAAACTTCTACGCCCTCGGGCCACGCGGCCATCACCCTGCCTGCGCCGGCAACCGCGCCCACGGCGACCGGCTCCCGCATCTGTGGCAAATTCTCCACGCTGTAGGCGCGCACCGCCGAGTGGATGGTTGCCATCAACAGCGCGGCGGAAATTCCTTTTCCGCTGATGTCACCGACGGCCAGAATCAGCTTGTGCGAGCTGGCCGTCAGAAAGTCGTAATAATCTCCGCTGACCGTGCGCGCAGGGCGGCAGAAGCCGTGCACTTCGAGCGACTCGAGTTCCGAAACCTGGCGCGGGAACAACTGCGCCTGCACTTCCTGCGCGATCGCTAGTTCGTTTTCCAGCCGCTGTTTTTCTTTCTGCTCCTGGATCAGCTTCTCGATCGAAGCGGTCATGGAGTTGAACGAGATCGCCAGGTCGGCCAGCTGGTCGCTCGATTTCACCGGGATGCGGTGGCTGAAATCGCCGCGGTCGATGTATGTGGTGGCTTGGTGCAACTGCGCCACGGCGGCCGTTACGGTGCGCGTCATGCGCATGCCGATGATGAGTGCGATCAGCTCGATGATGGCGAAGAAAATCGCCACGAAGATCAGAGCATCCACCACATACCCGGCAAATTCGCCGAGAGCTGCAAACAAATGGCCATAGAGTTTTGAGGGCCGGGTTCTGACTTTCAGCAATATGTCTCGCCCTACGGCGGCTCCCGAACCCCAATCGACAGCCTGAAGGGGCGTGACGAAAGGGATCTCCTGATCCATGAAACTCGTGGGCTGCGGGGACGTGCCGACGGTGAAAGTCGAAGACAGCACTTCAGATGACTGTTGACTGCCGGAGCCGTGAGTGATGACCACACCGTTCTGATTGCTTCCGTTATAAGAGAACGTCGTTTTCACGCCCGAACCCGCTGGGGCTGGTGCGATTGGCCCGGCGGGCTCCTCGGGCGCGGCATCCGCGTAGAGAGTAATCTCCCCCAGGTCCTCGGCGATTTTCCCTATCAGCGCCTTGTCGAGCGGTTCGCTCGTGACCACGGTCAGCGAAGTTTCGCCTACGGGAAGAACCGACACGACGCGAAGATAGAGCTTCCCGTGGTCGCTCACAATCTCACGAAATGGCTTGCCCTCGCGCAAAGCTTTGGCGTACTGGTTGTCTTTCTTATCGAAAAAAGCGGGATAAGAAAAACCGGATGTTGCGGGGGCCTCGCTGGAAAGCGGCAGCGCCTTGCTTCCCTGCCAAGCCTCCACCTGCCGTCGCTCCCAGGCACGATCACGCTTTTTCAAGCCGGATAGCGACTCCGCTGTGGCCGTGTTTCCACGCGCCAGACCCGCGGCCAGTTCGTTGCTGATGGCCGCATTGACGGCCTCCGCGCTACGGAGCTGGGAGTTGAGCTCCGAAATCACCACGTAGCTGGCGAACTGCCCGGCAAACAAAAACAGCGAGAAGCCCGCCATCGCCACCAGGAGCACCACAGGAATCACGCCGATAAAAACATACGTGACAATCAGCCGGTTGCGCAGCCGCCACAGAATTCGGCGCCTCACCCAGCGGAAGCCAAGGACAAAGAACAGCAAACCGGAGACGAACGCGAGGAATTCAACCCATCCGCCCAAGTGCTCGCCCCAGGACCTGGCCAACAGTCCCAGCAATTTCTGCAGCCCGAACAGAACGACCGCCATGCCCGCCAAATAGCAAGCGAGTCGCGCCACGCGGCCCTCCGGCCACACTCCGGCTGTGATCAACCGCCGCCGCAATTCTGGATAGGACCATTGCATGTCGTTCGTTCGGATTACCGATTTGTCATTCTGAGCGAAGTGAAGAATCTCTTGCAAGCTCGCGCCGGGCAACAGCCTTGCAGGGAGTTTCCACGCCGGGCTGCCGCGTGATCCCGTATTTAGGTCCCTAAATCTCGGGATAAAGATCGAAGAACGCTTCCAGACTGGTGCGCAACTGCTTTTCGATTTCTTCCTTGCTGCCTTCGAGCACGTGCATGGTGACGTGGGCTTCCCGGCCATTCGTGAGCTTCACGGGAGCCTGCCCCACTTCGGATACATCCTCAGACGGCAACAGCCGCATGCCATAGACCAACGTCAGATTCGCCATAATGGAATTCTAAGGCTTTTTTCCGTGCCCTTGGCGAAATCCTTTGCCGCGTTCAGGCCAAGATTTTTCGATGCTTCTCATTTAGAATTCCGCCGTGCCGAAAATTGTGCCCAGAACTTCCGTTCTCCCGTTTCTGATTTGCGCTCTCGCCCTGGCGCAACCGATGGCTGCCCAGGAGCAACCTGCGGCCAACCCGCCATCCAATCAGCCCCAGGTGAAGGTCAACATGCTGAACGTGTGTTCGCCGTCGGCCGAGGAGCAGAAGGAAATTGCCGCGGCGCTGGCTCGCGTTCCCAAGCAGCCATTGTTCGGCTCCGATTTCGAGATCACCCGCGGGCGCTCGACCTTGAGCGACATGCCGAACCTGTTGCAGCCCGGGACAAGCACGCACTTTTCCGACGAAAAATCTGTGGCCAGTTACGTCCGCATTCGCCGCGAGTTTTCGGTGCAGGCTCTGTTTTCGAGCGTGCAGTACTCCTTCAGCGACGACGGGCAGAACATGGTGGAGACGCTGGTGCTGCACGTGCGCGATCCCAAGGATCTGATTCAGGTCTCGATGGAAGACAGCGCCTCCTCAGTCACCAGTTCTGAGGCCATGCTGGGGTCGAACTCTCCGGCCAGCCGGGTGCGCCTGGAGCGCTTCGGCAAATCTTCCGTGGCGCTGGCGCGATGTCAGGCCGCCGAGGGCGCGCCGGCGCCGGACCAGAGCGCCTACGAACCGCTTTTCCGCGGAGCGTCGGACGTGCTGGCGAATTATCGAGCGTTGCTGGACGTTAAGAAAATTGTGCCCGGGGAGTTGGACAAAATCAGCGGTGAGTCCAAACCGAAGAGCACCGCAAAGCCCAAAGCGACTAAGCCGGCGCCGACCAAATGAATCGGAAAAGCGAAAGGCTGATGCAATTGCTGAGGCGACTGCATAGGCTCTTCGCTTCGCTCAGGATGACAGAATAGGGTCATGCATCAAAATCTGAATCCGGCCATCTAATTCGCAGTCAAGGAATTGCCAGGCAATCATTCATGAGCGAAACTCGCGACGTTGTCATCATCGGGTCCGGATGCTCCGGACACACGGCCGCGCTCTACACGGCGCGCGCTAACCTGAAACCCCTGGTCGTCGAAGGCCACGAGCCCGGCGGACAGCTCTCCATGACCACGCTGGTCGAGAACTTCCCCGGATTCCCGGAAGGCATCCTCGGCCCGCAGTTGGTCGAAAACATGCGCAAGCAGGCCGAACGCTTCGGCGCCGAATATCGCATGGCGCATCTCACCAGCGCCGACCTCAGCAAGCGCCCGTTCCTGCTGCATCTGGGAGTTCATCAAGTGCACGCCCAGACATTGATCATCGCCAGCGGAGCCTCGGCTCGGTGGTTGGGCTTGCCCCATGAGCAGCAGCTCATCGGACACGGTGTGTCGTCCTGCGCAACGTGTGACGGCTTCTTCTTTTCCGGCAAGGAGATTGTTGTGGTGGGCGGCGGCGATTCTGCTATGGAGGAAGCGCTCTTCCTCACTCGCTTCGCGACCAAAGTGACGGTGATCCATCGCCGTGACGCTTTCCGCGCATCGAAGATCATGCTCGAGCGAGCGCAGAAGCACGAGAAGATTCAGTTTCTGCTCGATACCGTCGTGGAAGATGTTTACGACGTGAACCACAAGGAAGTTACAGGTCTGAAGCTGCGCAATGTGAAGACCGGCAAGGTCTGGGACTTCCCTACCAACGCACTTTTTCTCGGCATCGGCCACGTTCCCAACGCCAAAATGTTCGAGGGTCAGCTCGATACCGACGCCGACGGCTACCTCAAGACTCACAACTACGTGCTCACCCGCGTGCATGGCGTCTTCGCATGCGGCGATGTGCAAGACCGCCGCTATCGTCAGGCCATCACGGCCGCGGGCACCGGCTGCATGGCCGCCATTGAAGTGGAGAAGTTCCTCGAAGAGCACGGCAAATGAGGCCTGGCGCATGCTGAGGACGTTCTTCGTCCGTCTTTCGGAAAACCGTTCCCTGCGTGGCTTTGCCGAACGCTCCGCGATCGGACGCCGCGTTTCCGGGCGTTTCGTCGCCGGCACAGAAATTGCCGACGCGGTGCGCGTTACTCAGGCTGTCAACCGCGCCGGCATGAGCGTCAGCATCGATAATCTGGGCGAGAACGTCACCAATCCCGACGAAGCCCGCGAGAGCGCCAGACTTTACCATCAGATTCTCGACGCCATTGCGGCCCATCGACTCAACGCCAACATCAGTCTGAAGCTCACCCACATGGGTTTGGACGTCGACGAGCAACTGGCTCGCGACATTGTCGCCGGACTGGTGGCGAAAGCTTCATCAATGAACCCACCCGGTTTTGTGCGCGTCGATATGGAAGGTTCGCCCTATACCCAGCGCACTCTGGATTTCGTGCACGAACTGCATCGCATGCCGGGAAATCAAAATAGCGTAGGCACAGTGATTCAGGCGTACCTGAAGCGCTCCGAGAGCGACGTGGAAAAGCTGTTGAGCGAGGGCATCCGCATCCGCTTGTGTAAAGGAGCGTACAAGGAACCGGCCAGCATTGCGTTTGAAAGCAAAGCCGACGTCGATGCGAACTACGTCCGGCTGATGAAGATCCTGATGAAGAGCGGCATCTATCACGGCATGGCCACACACGATGAGAATATGATCCGCGCCGGGCAAGAGTTTGCCACGCAGGAAAAGATCGCGCGCGATTCTTTTGAGTTTCAAATGCTGTACGGCATTCGCCGCGACCTGCAGCAGAAACTGGTGCGCGATGGCTGGGGGATGCGCGTTTACGTCCCGTTCGGCACAGAGTGGTATCCCTACTTCATGCGGCGACTGGGCGAGCGCCCGGCGAACGTGTTCTTCATTGCCAGGAATATGCTGCGGCAGTGATGGTCAGCGTCGCGGCTTAAAGCCCCGCCGTTTGTGATACACTGAATACAACAAGTACATGTATTCTAAGGTCGCCTATGGCAACTTCCATTCGACTTCCCGAAGACGTTGAGCGCCGACTCGATGCCCTGGCTGAAAAGACAGGGCGTACCAAGGCCTTCTATATTCGCGAGATGATTTTGACCCACCTCGACGAAATGGAGGATTACTATCTTGCGGCGGATGTGGTTGAGCGTCTGCGTAAAGGTCAGGAACGTACGTTCACTGCGCCAGAAGTGAGACAGAACCTTGGCCTGGACGATTGAGTACACCGATACTGCCCGCCGTCAGCTTAGCAAACTAGATAAGACTTCCGCCCGTCGTATTGTCGACTACCTGGATCAACGTATCGCATCGCTCGAAGACGTCCGCAGCCTGGGTAAGGCGTTGGGTGGTCCCCTGGGAGAATTCTGGCGCTATCGCGTGGGAGAGTATCGCGTCATCTGCGAAGTGCTCGACCAGCAGGTGCGCATATTGGTTGTACGCGTTGGCGGAAGGAAAGACATATACCGATAGCGCTAGGGATTGCTCCCTACTGCTGCGGACCAGCCTCGCCGCCTTCGGCCGGAGCCAGAGGCAGGCGAGTGGCGCCGCGCATCATGTCGCGCTCCTGGTCAGTGAACACGCCTTTGAAGCGATCGGAATTGATGATCCTTTCGCGCTGGTCGGGCGGCATCGAACGCAGTTCGCGCACCGCCGTGGTCACCATGCGCTGGCGATCGGGAGGAAGTTGCCGCATCTGGCCATAAATCTGCCGCGCCTGTTGTTTCTGCTCAGGCGTCAGGTGCTCCCAGGTTTCCATGCGATTCAGCATGCGCGTCTGCTGTTGCGGCGGCAGGCTGGAGAAATGCCGCAACCGCTGGCGCAGTAGTTGCTGCTGGGCCGGCGGCAGACGGCGGAAGCCAGGATCCTTCTGCAGTTCGCGCTCTTGTTCGGCCGGCGGCAGGTCTTTGTAGCGCCGCAGCCAGTCGCCCGCGTGGCCGCGCTGTTGCGGATGCCCCGGCTGCGTCCGAGGAGCCTGTGGCCGCTGGAAGGCCGGCGCCGGCGCGGAATGGCGCTCCTGAGCCGCATGGAAAATGCCGGCATGGAAAGCATTCATCCGAGAAGAGTTTCGATAAGAAGTCCGGTAGGAAGCGATACCGTGGTACCCGGCCTGATGGAATCGTGTGGGGTGAGCCAGACTTGAGTGCACCAGACTTGGGCGCGCCAAACTTGGATGCGCTAAGCAAGGAAGGGACACTAAGACAATAACGCCGAGACCGGCCGCCGCCAGCCAATCCGTCCTATATTGTCCCCACCGCATCGTCCTCCCCTGTGTTGCCCTTCGCCAGGCTAAAGCATTTTACGGATTCGCTGCGACATCCTGTTGCACCGTCAGATCGTCGAGCATGTCGAAATCGGAATACATGTCGTGATTCTTCTCCAAAGCCTGCAGATCGCTCACCGCAGTGCCGGGTTCCATTTCAGCCATAGGCTGGCCTGAGTCGGACATAGCGGCCCTTGCTGACATACATGCCAATGCCAAGTCCCAGAATCACGGTAAGCGCCGCGGCCATGACCGGCCGGCGAAAATAATACAGCCAACTGGCGGCCGGTTTCGCCATTTCTTCCCGCAAGCGAGCCTGGAAGCGCACGTCGAAGTACGGCGACGGCTCGGGAACCTTCCATTCATCGAGCAGCGCCATGGTGGCGCGCATGGCTTTCAATTGTTCGGCGCAAGCGCCGCAAGTTTCCAGATGCTTGCCATCGTCGGGCGTGGCGGCGCTGAAGCCTGCGGCCACGTCGGGCATCCGTTCACGAATTTCGTTGCAGTTCATAACCACTTCCCCTTCGCTCTGTTACTCTCTTCGCCACTACCTTCACCAGAACATCAACAGAAAACCATCATCAACTAGACAAATTCTTTTAACTGGTCCCGCAAAGTTTCATACGCCCGGAAGAGCAACGACTTGGTAGCCGATTCGCTCTTCTTTAAAACCTGGGCAATCTCTTTGTAATCCATCTGCTGGTACTTGTGCATGATTACCGCCAGCCTCTGTTGCTCAGGCAGCGCCTCCACCTTACTTCGAATGGCCTGCATGCGTTCGCGACGCACCATCACCTGTTCGGCGGTTAAACCGGTGTCGGGAAGCTCGAGCGTGGTGCCGCTTTCCTCATTCGGCTCGTCCAGGCTGACCTGAACTTCCGGCCGTTCGTGGCGCGTATCGCGCGCATGATTGACTGCCAGATTAGTCGCGATACGATACAGCCAGGTTGTAAACTTTGCGCTGGCCTCATAGCTGGTTCGCGAGCGATACACCCGCAGGAAAACTTCCTGCGCCAGATCTTCAGCCGCGGCCGCATTGCGCGCCATCCGGTACATGAAACTCACCATCGGACGGCGATACTTCTGCACCAGATAATCGAACGCCGACTGGTCGCCGGCCTTGGCGCGCAGCATGATCTCGGCGTCAGACGGCGCCTCTCCGCCAACGGCAGGCGAGAACGCCGCGGACATGCCCGCTTGCGGCGCCGGCGTCGGCGTCATCCCAGCCATCAGCATGCCCCGGTCGAGTGCGGCGGTGCTCACATCTATTTCAACCCCGTCGTCGCCCGAAAGTTGCGCTTCTGGCGGTTCCGAGGGAGCCATGGAAGTCCCGTTGGATGAGGGGGATAGCGGTGTCCGCGGAGGTTTGGAGTCAAGCCCCATCAAAAGGAAGAAGCAGGCGGAGCGCACGCCGGGCCCAAGCCCGCTTTTCGCCCCGTAGTCGATAGGCTACCACGCATGGCCACCCCGCTGAAACTCCGTAATCCACCTTCTGGGGAGGTTTCTGGGGAGGTTGCATAATCCGGGCGCAAATGTTTGAATGAAATAACTCTCGCGGGCGCTTAACTCAGCGGTAGAGTGCCATCCTCACACGGTGGAAGTCATAGGTTCGAATCCTATAGCGCCCACCATCTTGTTCGTTTGCTTTCAGCCCTTTGCGCTCGTCCTCGGGAGCATTGAAGGGGTGGGCAGCGGTTGCTGTTCAGGCCACTCCTACGATCTTTTCTGGCGCATCGTCCTGGTCGCTCGGATTAATTCGGAGTAAGCTTGAATATCGTTCCGTAGCCGTACGTGCCGCCGACATCAGTGGTGCCATACAAATTTCCCGCTGAGTCACTGACAATGCCACTAAACGGGTTGACTCCGTCGGTTGAATAAGCGCCGAAATCGTATAAGTCGGTTCGAACGCCACTTCCCGGCGAGAACTCGTAAACATAACCGTCGCCGTGCGCCCCACCGGGATCGACCGTGCCATAAAGGTTCCCACCCAAGAACCTTAGCGGACCAGTGGGGTAGCCGCCAAACGAGTTGTAATATGACACTGCGTAGGTGGTACCGTTGACTTCCCACAGCCCATCGTTGGCAGTGCCATCCTCAAAGCCACCATAGAAATTGCCGTTCGTGTCACGGACCATGGTGCCCTGAAGGAAATTAGATCCGCCGTCGTCGCCGAAAGTAGCCAGAGTTGTTTTGACTCCCGCAGTGACCTTAATCAAACAGCAGAAACCCACTGTGGCGTAGAGGTTCCCCTCAGGGTCTCGCAGGACGTCGGTAAGCCCCTCAAAGACGGGCCTTCCCAGCCCAAAGTTGTAGTAGACAAATTCTGCCCCGGTCGGGGTCACCTCGAAGAGTATTCCGTCATCGCTCGTACCACCCTCTTGCGTCGCGCCATATAAATTTCCGTCCGCGGTCAAAGTCAAAGGTCCTGACGGATTTCGACCATCCGTGGTTAACTTACCGAATTCGTGTAATGTCGAGAACGTGTTGGTTCTGGTTGCAAACTTGAATACTGTTCCCCACCCGTCACCGCCGCCTTCGGTAGTCCCGTAGAGGTTCCCGGCGCCGTTCATTACCAAACAGCAGGGACCGAATCCGTCAAGCCCATCCTGGAAAGTGTAGAGAGTGGAGAAAACACCTCTGGCACTCACCTTGAAGATAGTGCCGCAAGAGGATTGGTTGTTATTGCAACTGCCGCCGCCGTCAGCCGTACCGTAAAGGTTGCCGGCTGAATCGATCACGAGACTGCCGGGGTGCGGATAATAGCCGGCGGGCGATAGCGGAAAGTTGTACAAGATACTCTCCGTATACGTCTGCGCATGCGCAGCAGTAACTCCAAACCCCAGCAACAGCAACGCTCCCAGCAGGGAAAGGGAAGATGAGCAGCGCTTCTTCGTTTTCATGGTGAGTTCTCCTTCACATGGGGAAAGGCTTTGGTCTTTGGTCCTTGCTCTCTGGCTTCAAACCTTTGGAAGGGGCCCGGCGTAACGGGGAAAGGTCAAATACTCGTACAGGGTCGAAAATTGAGCCGATTCTGACTCAAAAAGAACACAGTGTCAAGAATAATGAAGAACTGTGTCGGTAGCACATGATATGTGCGGTTGAGATAGCAGATGTGAGATAGCAGATGAATGTCCGCTTTGCGGGCGGTGAGGATTCTGGCAGGACAACGCGTCAGAAGGCTGGTGGAATGGTAGGCGCGGCAGGAATCGAACCTGCAACCGCCGGATTAGAAATCCGATGCTCTATCCGTTTGAGCTACGCGCCCACGCAGATTTCATTTTACCTGCAGAGAGCGCGATCCCAAACCTTGCATCGAAAAGGGCTTTGCTTCTAATCGTTCAACCCGGTTAAGCTAACGCGCAATGGCAGCGACGAAGGTTCCCGACGACAGGGCAACATAAATTCCCCCGGTGACCGAGTTCACTGCAGTGCCCCCAGGGTCATACAGTAACGGAATCGATCACGTGAGAGTTTTTGTATTTCCGTTGACGAAGAAAAGTCTTCCCCGGCCGGGTGCGGAGTCCGACACGAGTACTTGATGTCCCGTTCCCACGGCCACATATTTTGGGTCTCCAGCTCCGGTAAGGTCTATGGTTGCGGTTACGCTGCCGCTCGCGCCGTCGATCACAAACAGGTCCATTTTTGAGATGTCGCTGGCGTAAATCTGATTCAGCGACGGGTCGACCGCCACTCCCGCGAGAGATAGTCCTTTGGACACAGTGATCGTGTTCACCACTGCATTCGTCGCACCATCGATAACGCCGATGGTAGGTGGGGCTCCAACCACCGCGACGAGTCTCTCAAACGAATTGAAGCAAACATCATAATCTCGAGAGGAGAGGCAATCCGGCTACGACTCTAGGCTTTCCCCGGGCGGTGTTCGCAGCTTGCGGTGTTCAGGCACGATTCTGCCAGGCGGAGTCGTTCCACCGGCTCGCCGCCTAAGATGTGGGTTTCGATAATCTCCTCGACGTCGGCGTCGGTGACGTGGCCGTACCAGACTGCGTCTGGGTAAACCACGACGGTGGGGCCGTGTTCGCACTGATCGAGGCAGCCGGACTGATTGGCACGAACTGTTCCCTTCAGGCCACGCTCGGCGAGCTTCTGCTTGAAGAGCTTTTGCAGTTTCGCCTCTGCCAGAGGATCGCAGCATCCGCGCGGGTGGCCCGCTGGGCGCTGGTTTCCGCAGATGAAAATATGCTTTTCGAATTTGGGCATTGGACAATCGCGGTGGTACGAGCTTTCTCTTCCGCAATCAATCTTACCGGAGATCGTGCCTGCCCGAGATCATGGCTCGCTTGTGCCCCGCGCTGCGTTGTATTCGGCATCTGGACGCGATAAAATAATCCGTACACGTCTTCTCCGCTCATATCCCAGTAATTTTTTGTGAAGGCATTCCTGCGGGCAAGGACTGTGCGACCTCGGGCGCAGCGCAGATATCTGCCTGCTCGAAATTTCCCTGACGGAGCTGCACTTGAAAAAAGGCAAGACTGCTGTGATTGTTGGCGCCCAATGGGGCGACGAGGGCAAGGGGAAGATCGTCGACGTATTGTCGGAGAACTTCTCGGTGGTGGCGCGCTATGCCGGAGGCCACAACGCCGGCCACACGGTCATCATCAACGGCAAGAAGTTCATTCTGCAGTTGGTGCCGTGCGGAGTGTTGCGCGCGGGCTGCCGCAGTGTGATTGGCAATGGCGTGGTGCTCGATCCGATTGCGTTCCTGAAAGAAGCCGGTTCTTTGCGCGAGGCCGGCGTGAAGATTGACGGTCATCTGTTCGTTTCCAATCGCGCGCATGTGATTCTGCCGTATCACCGCATGATCGAACTGGCGGCGGAGAACGCGCCGGGACGAGTGAAAATTGGCACCACGTCGCGGGGCATTGGTCCGGCCTACGAAGACAAGATGGGCCGCCGCGGGCTTCGAGTCGCCGATCTGCTCGATCTGCACCTGCTCAAGAAGCACATCGCGAATGCGGTGCATGAGAAAAACATGATCGCGCACGCGCTGTTCAACTCGGAGCCACTCGACGCCGACAAGATGTATACGGAATACGCGCAGGCAGCCGAGAAGATCGCGCCGTTCGTCTGCGACACGGCCGTGCTGCTCAACCAGGCGCTGAACCAGGGCGAATCGATCCTATTCGAGGGCGCGCAAGGGACGATGCTCGACATCGATCACGGGACCTATCCGTTTGTGACTTCGTCCAGCGCGACTTCGGGCGGTGCGGTGATTGGCACGGGCGTCGCTCCCAATGCCATCAATTCGGTGATTGGAATCAGCAAGGCGTACTGCACGCGCGTGGGCGAAGGGCCGTTTCCCAGCGAAGAAAAAGGCGCGGCGGGCGATAACCTGCGCAAGCGCGGCAACGAATATGGCGCGGTCACCGGGCGTCCGCGGCGCACGGGATGGCTTGACATGCCGCTGCTGCGTTACTCGGGCATGATCAACGGCACTTCATGGCTGGTCGTGACCAAGCTGGACGTGCTCGACGAACTGGCCGAGATTCCTGTATGCGTGGGGTACAAGATCGACGGAAAGACTACGCCCGATGTGCCGGCTCAGGCCAGCGGCTACGACAAGATCGAGTGCATTTACCAGATGCTGCCGGGCTGGCGGACCTCGACTGAGGGCATTACGGAGTACGCGAAGTTGCCGAGACAGGCGCGGGATTATCTGGCGTTCGTGGAGAAAGAAGCGGGAGCCAAGGTCGGCATGATTTCGACCGGCCCGGACCGCAACCACACGATTCTGGTGGACGAATTCGTTACGGAGTTGAAGGCAGCCGCGAAAAAGGCTTAGAATCGCTTCCCCGACCTACCGCGAGCGGGGAAGGAGCGAAAACGATGGTGGTGTTGGCCGTTACCTGGATGGCGAAAGTAGGGCACGAGGCCGAAGTGGCCGCGCTGTTTGAAAAGCTGACCGAGCAATCCCGCAAGGAGCCGGGCTGTGCCATGTACCAGGTGCATCGGCACAAAACGGAGGCGCGCCGCTACTTCATCTACGAGCAGTATAAGGACGACGCCGCGCTCGAAGCCCACCGCACCGCGCCGCACTTCCTGCAACACGCCAAGAAAGATCTGCCTAAAATCGCCGACCGCGTGGAAGGGCATTTGTTCGAACCGCTGGGGTAGAGCGGGCCGGCTACTCGCTGATTCGGGGCTCAGCGTTCAAGGCCGCAAGAGTTCGCGTTGCTTCGTGCATGATCCCACTCCAAATCTTATCTTCCAACCAATTCCTTATTCCATTTCGTGGATCAGGCAGACTTTCTTCCTGGTCAGCAAAGTAAGTATTGAAAGCAGAAAGGGCTTCGAGCTCCTGCGGAGAGAAGGACGTCCTAAAGACAGTGCTCTCGGGAAGGTATAGATCATCGAACCACTGACAGACCAATTCAGACAGGATCGATATCCCGGGAACTCTTTGCTCGTAGTCTAGCTGCATCTCCGGCGAAGAAAGTAGTCGCAGGACATGAAGGAGTCCTGGACGAAAATCGGGAGTCTGATCGACCATTACGCGATTCCGCAGGGGATGACCCTGACCTACACGGTGTGTTCGGATTATTTCTTGTCAATCATCAACTCGCCGCCCGAGGCGTAGCTTTCCTTGGAGACTTCGTTGAAGGCGACGATGATTCCTTCGCGGCGGGCGCCGGCCTCTTCGACCAGGGCGTCGGTGATCCGCTTGGCGATCTTTCGCTTCTGATCGGCGGTGCGGCCTTGCAGCATTGTGATTTGAACCATGGGCATAATGAAAACCAGTTGTCAGTTGCCAGTAGTCAGTGGCCAGTTAAGACGCAGAGCTCTCGGACCCAGCCTGATGCTTTATCCGCGAGAATCCGTGAAGATCCGTGGCCTATTTTGCTAATTCATATCCCGCGAAGAAAAAGCTCAGCTCGAAGCGCGCCGTATCTTCGGCGTCGGAGCCGTGAATCGCGTTGTGCTCGATGTTGGCCGCCCACTTCTTGCGGATCGTGCCTTCCGCGGCCTGGGCCGGGTTGGTGGCGCCCATGAGCGTGCGCAGGTCGGCGATGGCATTTTCTTTTTCCAGGGCCAGCACCACGATCGGTCCGCTCGACATGAAGTCGGTGAGCGTGCCGAAGAACGGACGGCTGGCATGCACGGCATAAAATTGCTCGGCCTGATATTTCGAGATTTCCAGCATCTTCATGGCGAGGATGCGGAATCCGTTCTTCTCGAATTGTTCAATGATGTCGCCCACGGCGTTCTTGCGGACGGCGTCGGGCTTAACGATGGTGAAGGTGCGTTGCAGAGTTTTCATAGGTTCGGTTGATGATCCTCGGTCGCGTTTAGATATGAGGCCCACGGGGGCTGAAGCCCCGTCATTTCTTGCTGGCTTACGCGGCCCTTAAGGGCCGCTCTTCCACGGTTGTTCCGGCGTGTTAAACATTTACTCCGATCGCCGCTGCCAGCGTCTCGCCTATTGCCGCCGGCGACCTGGCTACGCGAATTCCAGCCGCTTCCAGAGCTTTCATTTTTTCCGCGGCGGTGCCTTTGCCGCCGGAAATGATCGCTCCCGCGTGACCCATGCGGCGTCCGGGAGGAGCGGTCTGTCCGGCAATGAAGCCGACCACAGGTTTCTTCATGTGCGCCTTTACGAAGTCGGCGGCCAGTTCTTCGGCGTTGCCGCCGATTTCACCGATCATGATCACGGCTTCGGTCTCTGAATCGCGATTGAATAGGTCGAGGGCATCGATGAAATTCGTGCCGATAATCGGATCGCCGCCAATCCCAATCGCAGTCGACTGTCCAATGCCGCGCTGCGTGAGCTGATGCACCGCTTCATAGGTCAGCGTGCCAGAACGCGAGACGATTCCGATCGATCCTTCTTTGTGAATCGAAGCCGGCATGATGCCGATTTTGCATTTGCCCGGCGAGATGATTCCCGGGCAGTTTGGCCCGATCAAGCGCGACTTGCGGTCTTGCAAAAATTCCCAGGCCTTTACCATGTCGAGGGTAGGGATGCCTTCGGTGATGCATACGATCAGGTCGATTTCCGCGTCGGCGGCTTCCATGATCGCGTCGGCGGCAAAGGGTGGAGGCACGAAGATTACGGTGGCGTTGGCGCCGGTTTTATCGGCAGCTTCGCGGACGGTATTGAAAATCGGCCAGCCCTCGTGCGTGGTGCCGCCTTTGCCCGGCGTCACGCCTCCAACAATTTGCGTGCCGTAAGCGGCGCTGGCTTTCGCGTGGAACGTGCCTTCGCGGCCGGTCAGGCCCTGCACGATGACGCGCGTGTTTTTATTGACTAAGATTGACATCATCCCTCGCTTACAAGTTTCGATGAGACCGCGGCTAAAGCCCGCATTTACTCGAGTCTCTTGCGCGGCCCTTAAGGGCCGCTCTTCCACGCGTTGTTACCGCCATTCCGTTACGCCGAGAGTGCCACGGGCCGCCGCGACCACCTTGTCGGCCGCGTCTTTCATCGTATCGGTGACCAGGAAATTGAATCCGGAGTTCTGCAGGATCTTCTTGCCCTCGTTGACGTTGGTTCCTTCGAGGCGCAAGACAATGGGCAACTTGATGTTGGTTTTGCGCGCGGCCTCGACTACGCCTGTAGCCAGCGTGTCCACGCGCAGGATGCCGCCGAAAATGTTGATCAGCACGGCTTTCACGCTCTTATCGCTGAGCAGGATTTCGAATGCGTGCGCCACTTGCTCTGAACTGGCGCCGCCGCCCACGTCGAGAAAGTTTGCGGGCATGCCGCCGGCGTATTTGATAATGTCCATGGTCGCCATGGCCAGGCCCGCGCCGTTCACCATGCAGCCCACGCTGCCGTCGAGCTTGATGTAATTCAGGCTGTACTTCGAGGCTTCCACTTCGAGCGGATCTTCTTCGGTAATGTCGCGGAGTTCGCGCAGGTCAGGATGGCGGAACAGCGCGTTGTCGTCGAAGGTGACTTTCGCGTCGAGCGCGAATAGTCGGCCGTCGGTAGTTGTAACGAAAGGATTGATCTCGAGCAACGAGGAGTCAGTGTCGAGGAAGGCCTTATAAAGGCTGGTCAAGAACTGCACCGCAGGAGTGATCTGATGCGCCTTCAGGCCCAGAGTGAAAGCGATTTTCCGCGCCTGGAACGCTTCGAGACCCATGCCGGGATCGATGTGCTGCTTCAGAATCGCGTCCGGAGTTTCAGCCGCGACCTGTTCGATATCCATGCCGCCCGCGGCCGAAGACATGAATACCGGCTTGCCTTCGGCGCGGTCCACCAGAATGCCGAGGTAGAGTTCCTTCTCGATTGGAAGCGTTTCTTCGATGAGCAGGCGGCGCACGATGCGGCCTTCCGGGCCGGTCTGATGCGTCACCAGCTTCATGCCGAGCATTTTGGAGGCGAGTTCGCCGGCTTCGTCCACCGACTTGGCGATCTTTACGCCGCCGCCTTTGCCGCGGCCGCCGGCGTGGATCTGCGCCTTCACGACCACGCCGCTGGCGCCGGCATCGAGCAATTCTCTGGCGACAGCTTCGGCCTCCGCTTGTGAGGCCGCCATCGCCCCACGCGGCACGGCTACACCATACTTCTTGAGAATCGCTTTGGCCTGGTACTCATGGATCTTCATAGTGCGGCTCTTTAGTTAGGGTCGTCAGTTTAAGAATCAGTTTAGAAATCGGAAGGGCCCGGCTTGCAGCGTCGCTCTGCGGGCAGCAAACTTTTTATTCTATAGAAGGCCGGGGAATTAGGGCAAACCTGCCGCGCGAATTTAGCCGCCAGTCCGTGCCAGAACGGAAGCAAGATGCTAGGCTAATGGCCA
Source organism: uncultured Acidobacteriota bacterium (assembly GCA_963758005.1). Classification (GTDB taxonomy): domain Bacteria; phylum Acidobacteriota; class Terriglobia; order Terriglobales; family Acidobacteriaceae; genus Sulfotelmatobacter. Next base: position 2,222,938 of record CAVWTR010000006.1, on the reverse strand, counting down.
CGCCGCTCGCCAGCCACGACGGGGCGGCGATGATCGAACAGCAATGATCGAACTGCATCGAACGAACATCATCGAACGAACATGATCGTCGACGCACTCCATCGCATCGCGAACCACAGCCAGTCGCTTGATCGCGCCGAGGCTCGCGAGGTGATGTCCGAAGTGCTGACAGGGAAATGCACCGACGCGCAGATTGCCGGGCTGCTCATTGCGCTGCGCATGAAGGGCGAGACGGTGGAGGAAATCGTAGGTTTCGCCGAGGCCATCCGCGCGGCCGCCGCGCCACTGCCGATTGAGCGGACGAGAACGGAGAACGGCGCGAGCAGCGCCCTAGCTGTCAGTGGCACGGGACGCGACGCACTGGCTGGAGAGCCTTTCGTCGGCTCTTCCTTAGTTGATGCCAGCTTAGTTGATACCAGCGGAACCGGCGGCGACGCTAGCGGCACATTCAATATTTCAACTGCGACCGCACTGGTCGTCGCCGGAGCGGGCGTCCGCGTGGCCAAGCACGGCAATCGCAGTATCAGTTCGAAATGCGGCTCGGCCGACGTGGTCGAAGCTCTGGGCGTGAACATCCAGCTTTCGCCGGAACGTGCCGCGCAATGCCTGCGCGAGGTCGGCATCTGCTTTTTGTACGCGCCGAATCTTCATCCTGCGATGAAGCAGGTGCAGGGCGTGCGCCGCGAGCTACGCATGCGCACCATGTTCAATCTGCTCGGACCACTGACCAATCCCGCGCGCGCCTCTGGACAGGTGGTGGGCGTGTACTCGCTGGATCTGGTCGAGAAGTTGGCGGAAGCGTTGAGCATGCTGGGGCTGCATCGGGCGCTCGTGGTACATGGGCTCGATGGCCTCGACGAAATCACCATCACCGGGCCGACACGTGTGGCCGAGGCTCGCGAGGGTTCGGTGCGATCCTATGAAGTGGAGCCGGAAGAGTTCGGCATGACCCGCGCCACGCTGCAGGATATTTCCGGCGGCGATGCCGCACAGAATGCCGCCATCATTCGCGCGATTCTCGGCGGAGAAAAGTCCCCGCGGCGGGACGTGGTGGTGCTGAACGCCGCCGCCGCCCTGGTGGCTGCCGGCAGAGCAGATCGCATCGGCGATGCAGTCCCGCTCGCCGCCGAGTCGATCGATTCCGGCGCAGCAGCGAAGAAGCTACAAAAACTGGTTGAGTTTACGCTGGGCTAAAACTAGAGCAGATAGCCAATGAGTGTAAGTATTATTTGGGAGAGTCGCTGATTTCGATCTTGAAAGTATTGTTCGTCTTGTTGCTCTCGGGCACGCTGCCGTCATTGACCACGACTTCCTGCGGAGCAGCGGGAACTTGCACGCGAATCACTGCCTTATTCTTTGCCTGAACTTCGAGCCGTTGCTGGATTTCTCCGCCGGAATACTTGACGATGACGGGCACCTCGGCTCCGGCTGTGCCGAGATTGTCGAGGGTGATGGTCAGCATGAACGATTCGTTCATGGTTTTGCGCGGGAAGACGGATTCCACTTTGAAGTCGGGCAGGCCGCGGTCGCGGTAGACCCAATCATCGAAGAACCACTCCAGATTACGCTGGGTTTGAGCGGCGATGAGCCGCGGCATGTAGGAAGGGTCGTTATCCTGCTCGGGACGGTACGCGGCGAGAGCTTTCTTGAGCGCCGGTTCGCCCACCATGTCGCGCAGCATCCACCAGACATACATCGCTTTGCTGCGATACAGTTCCTCGCTCGTGGTATTGACCAGAGAGCGGTTGACCTCATCTTCGGAGCGGGGCGCGGTAGTCTGCGGCGCGATTTCGCCGAGCGCAAATTTGTGCTGCGCCATGTAGTCGAGCGCGGCGGGGCGTCCTTTCTCGTGTTCGACGTAGAGCGCCTGGGCGAAGTGGGCTAGGCCTTCTTCAATCCACGGACGGAATGACTGGAACGCGGCGTGCGTGAGTTGATGCGCCGCGGCAAGACCAGCCAGTTTAGGATCGTCGGTGATCAGCGGCGTGAGCAAAAGCGCGCCGCTCTCGAAGGAAGCGGCGTTGGGGTCGGGAAGGTCGGCGGTTTGCGCTTTCTCGCGCTGCGGTCCAAACCAGTCGGTGATGAAGGGGAGAATTTTATCCGCGGCATCGGCGAAGGTTGTAGCGGCCACATCGTGGCCGCGCAGGTAATGGACGTCGATGGAAGACCGCTGCACCAATTGGAAGTCGGCAGATACAAACGTTGGGACCGAGAGACCCAGTGTCGCGTACGAGCATTTTTCGACGGGCCATTTCGGGCTCCCTCCGCGAATCACAATCCACTGCTGTTCCCCGCCACATAACATGGTTGGGACGGAAGCATCGCTGGGCAGGACTTGAAAATTGAACCCGATCTCCATTCGTGAATTAGCTTCCCGCGCCTTCCATCTGCCCAGAACCTCGAACAAACTGTTGCCTTCCGAAAGATTGGCGACTTCGGTCGCGATCGGATACCACGCCACGTAGCCCGCGCCGCGTACGGCCGTGAAGCCTGAGCTGATCTGGTCCCAGTCCGTGCTGTTGGCTGCATCCTCGGGCGTGCCGATGCGAGTGAGCCGGGTTGCATCGAGCGGAATGACGCCTTCGTAACCAATCTCCAACTCGATCGTCCCTTTGGGCGCGATCGCCTGCGGCAGAGTGACGATGGCTTCGGAAAGACTGCCGGTGTGATCGATGTCCGAAGTGTACGGCTGTGTGACGTACTGCAACGACTTGTCTCCAGCCTTGATGGACCGCCAGTCGAGCGATGATGAAATCTGCAGTATAGCGATCTTTTGCGGCGTCTGCGAATCGTTCCGCAGCGTGATTTTGCCGCGCACTCCGAGGCGATGCTGTTCCGGTTCGATCTGGACGTTCAGGTCGTAGTTGGTGATGCTGAATGCTTCGCGGTCGAGAGAGAGAGAAAAACAATTCACCACAGAGGCACAGAGGACGCAGAGAGAACCCAATATCTGGTAAACAGACTTCATTTTGCGCAGATTCTTGCGGCACTTCATTTTGTTTCCAGCTTCATACCGCTTGCTGGGACGCGGCGCGGGCGCGCCGCTGCCGGACGATTTCATAGAGCACGACCGCTGCGGCCACTGAAACATTCAGCGATGGCACCTTCCCGAGCATCGGAATCGAAACCAGGAAGTCGCATTTTCGCTTTACCAAGTCATGCAGGCCCTTGCCTTCTCCGCCTAGCACGAGCGCGCAGTCCATGTTGTAGTCGAGGGCGTCGTAAGTCTGTTTGCTGCGTTCGTCCAAGCCGACCGTCCACACATTGTGATCTTTGAGTTCTTCGATCGTGCGGGCGATGTTCGTGACTTTGGCGATGGGCATGTGCTCGCTCGCTCCTGCCGAAACTTTCGTGACGGTGCCGGTGACGCTTGCCGAGCGGCGTTCGGGAATCACTATGCCGTTCGCGCCGGCGGCGTCGGCGGTGCGCAGGATTGCGCCTAGATTGTGCGGGTCCTCCACGCCATCGAGCACGACGAGCAGCGAATATTCCGCGCGCTTGGCGGCGATAACGTCTTCGAGATCGTTATATTGTTTGGCCGATGTGACGGCCACCACGCCCTGATGCGCGGCGTTGCCCGCCAGTTCGTCGAGTTCGGTGCGCTGCAGGAAACGCACCGGCACTTTGAGACGGCGGCAATCTTCAATCAGGCGCTGCAGGCGGATGTCATGGCGCTCCTTGGCCATGCCGACCCATTCGAAAGCCCGCCCGCGTGCCTTCAACGCTTCGGTAACCGAGTTGATGCCGTAGATGTAGTGCATGAGTATTCAGTGTACCGAAAGTTGTCGATGCGTATTCGAGGCATGTAGCGCAAAGTGTGGCGCGGGCGTTCCCGCCTGCGAACGTCAGGGTTGGCTCCGCTCCTGCAGGAATGCCGCAACATCCGCCGGTTCCGGACGCGAGGTGTAATCTTCGTTCGCCGACGCGTAAAGAATTGTGCCGTCGCGGTCGACAATATACATTGCCGGAATTGGCAATTCCCAGCTTTCGTCGCCGTTGGTGAAAGGCAGGTTAACGAAGGCACGCCGGTAGACCGATTCCTGAGCCTCCGGCACGCGGTAGGTCAGCCCAAACTGCCGCGCGACTTTGTTGCCGGCGTCGGAGAGCAGCGGAAATCGCAGCTTGTGCTGGTCGTGCATGAAGAACGATTGTTTTACGGTCTGCGGCGAAATGGCGAGGAACATGGCTCCGGTCTGCTCGATCTGCGGCAGAACGAGATTCATCGCCTCCATCTGCCCCACGCAGAACGGACACCATCGTCCGCGAAGGACGCAGAGAACCAGAGGTCCTTTGGTGAGCAAGTCGGAAGACGAGACCATCCGGCCATTGTGGTCGGGAAGTTCGAATGCGGGCGTTTTCGCGCCGACCCGCAGGATGTTTGCCGCAAGATTCCGTGCCTTGAGTTCAGCGACCGCTTGCGCGTGAATCGCCTGCATTTCCGTCGGAACGTATTTCGCGATCAGTTCCTTACGCTCGGCGAAGATCTCGCGCAACGAGCGTGTGTCGGTGTCCGGGCCGGATTCTTCCAGAGAACGCCATTTCATAGTCGTGATGCCACAGAGGTGATAGGGGTCCTTCAACTACGCCACCGTTCGCTTCGCGACGGCGACTTCGCTCAGGATGACAAATGGTTAAGGGCTGTACCGGCAACTGACCACTGGTTACTGGCAACTGCTCCTCTACATCCCCGGGAGCTTCATCCCTGCCAGTCTTCTTGCGAAACTTGGCTTGCCCATTTGCTTGAACATTTTCTTCATCTGGGCATACTGGCGGAGAAGATTGTTCACTTCCTGCACAGTGGTGCCCGAGCCGCGGGCAATGCGTTTGCGGCGGTTGCCGTTGATGACTTCGTGATGGTTGCGCTCGTGCGAAGTCATCGAATTGATGATGGCCTCGACGCGGTTGATCTGCTTCTCGTCGATATTGTCGGCGGCTTTCTGCAGGCCGGAGAACGGGCCGATCGACGGCAGCATGCCCATCAGATTCTTCATCGATCCCATTTTCTTTACTTGCCGCAACTGGTCGCGGAAATCTTCGAGCGAGAAGCCGTCGCCGGTCAGGGCCTTGGTGGCCATTTCCTGCGCCTTCTTTTTGTCGATCTGCGATTCGGCGCGCTCAATCAGCGACAGAATGTCGCCCATGCCGAGAATGCGCGAGACGATGCGGTCGGGATGGAACGGCTCGAGCGCGTCATATTTTTCGCCCACGCCGATGAACTTGATGGGCTGACCGGTGACCTGGCGAATTGAGAGCGCCGCGCCGCCACGGGCGTCGCCGTCCATCTTGGTGAGTACGATGCCGGTGAGCGAAAGCTTCTTGTGAAACTCGTCCGCCGAGTTTACTGCGTCCTGTCCGGTCATAGCGTCGGCGACGAACAAAATCTCCGACGGATTCAGCAGCTTCTTCAGCGACTGCATTTCGTCCATGAGCTGGTCGTCAATGTGCAGGCGGCCGGCAGTATCGACGATGAGCACGTCGCAGCCGGAGACGATGGCCTCGCGCCGCGCTTCTTTTACCAACCGCTCAACCGTTGCGGTATTGGCCTCGCCGACCTCGCCTTCGTAGATCTGCGCTTTCACTGCTTGCGCCACAACTTTCAATTGCTCACGCGCCGCGGGACGGTACACGTCCACCGAAACCAGGAGCGGACGATGGCCGCCCGCCTTGAACCAGTGCGCCAGCTTGCCGGAAGTCGTCGTCTTGCCGGAACCCTGTAGGCCGGCCATGAGCACGACCGTGGGCGGCTGCGACGCAAACTTCATGCGCGCCGTGTCCTTGCCGAGAATCTCGACTAGTTCATCGCGCACGATCTTGATGACCTGCTCGCCAGGCGACAGCGCGGTCAGCACTTCCTGGCCAACGGCCTTGGCGCGAATCTGGTCGATGAGCTGCTTGACTACTTTGAAGTTGACGTCGGCTTCGAGCAGCGCGAGGCGGATTTCGCGCAGAGCCTCGTCAATGTTTTCTTCGGTGAGCTTGGCCTGCCCGCGAAGGGACTTGAACGCACGTTGGAGTTTTTCCTGTAGGTTCTCAAACATGGATGATTATTATTTTAGCAGCGACCGATCGAATCTATTCCACCTTTGGCCGAACCATCTCGAATCGCTCCGTGGTCCGGCAGTATTGCAGGCCGCCCATGCGACCGATCAGGTCGAGGGAGTTGCGGTCGAGCCGACCGTCTTTAAGATTCGCGTCGTGGATGCGAATCGAGACGACTTTACCGATGACCAGGCTGCTGCTGGTGGGGGCTGGCGAAAAGGTGAGGATCTGATGAAGCCTGCACTCAAAGCTGACCGGCGATTCCGCAACTCTCGGCGGCCGAACGACTTTCGACGGCTCGGGAGTAAGTTTCGCCAGTTCAAATTCGTCCACGGTTGCGTCATATTCGCCGCTGGTTAGATTCATCGCCTCGGCGAGTTCGTAGGTGACAATGTTTGCCACAAATTCCTTGGTCTCGCGAATGTTACGCAACGTGTCTTTCGCTTCGCCCTGTCCGGCTTCGTCCTGACCAGCGTCGAGCTGCCGGGGCATCCGGAAGCCAGGAGCAAACGCCAGTAATGGAGGATCGACGCAAACCGCATTGAAGAAGGAAAAAGGAGCAAGATTGCGCTGTCCCGAGGCGCTCATGGTCGATACCCAGGCTATCGGGCGCGGTGCCACGGAATTCAATAGGATGCTGTAAAGCTCGCTGTGCAAAAGCTCGGAAGGACTGACATCCATGTTATCGAGTATATCCTCGCGCTAGAGGATGAAGTTACGGTTAGCGATCACTTCGACAAAACGAATACTTCCTTCGCCGCGATGACCGTGTTGCTGTGAATCGTCACCGTGTCTTCTACATTCCTCGCATAGCCGCCGGCAAAGGTCACCATCACCGGAATGTCTTTCGCACGGGCCACGCGGAATACCAGTTCGTCGCGCTTCTTCAATCCTTCAATCGTTAGCGACAGTCCTCCGAGTTGATCGTTCTTGTACGGATCGGCACCTGCGATGTAGCACAGCAGATCGGGCTCAAACTGCCGCAGGCCGGAGCTCAACGCGTTGTCGAGCCAGGCCAGGTAGTCGTCGTCGCCGGTGCCGTCGGGCAGGTCGACGTCAATCGACGACGGCGGCTTATAAATGGGATAGTTGTTGTGCTGGTGTAGTGAAATGGTAAAGACATCGCCGGCGCGCGCTCCACGCATTTTGCTCTGTAGTGCGCCTGCTGGGGGTTGAACGGTTGAGGTCGACGACGACGGCAGCAGAGCGCTTGCGGTGCGCGTTCCAGCAAAGATTGCCGCCGTGCCGTTGCCCTGGTGCACGTCGCAATCGAGAGTCATCGCGGTGCGAATTTTGTCGTCGCGCTGCATTCGGCGAATGGCCACGGCCACGTCGTGGATCATGCAGAATCCTTCGCCGTGGTCGGGGAACGCATGATGGAAGCCGCCGCCGATGCTGATACTCACTCGGTCCGTGAGACATTGCCGCGCCGCCAGGATCGATCCGCCCGCCGCCAGCCAGAACGCTTTGACCAGTTCGGGCGAGAACGGGACTTCCAATTCCATTTCTTCGCGGGGACTGAGCGTTCCGGTTTTCAACTTCTGTACGTAGTCGGGCGTGTGTACCAGCAGGATGTCGAGATCGGTCGCGGGCTGAGGCTCCAGAAAATCTTTTTCCTCGGCGATTCCATTCGCGATCAGCCGGTCGCGAACGCGCCGGTACTTTTCGGCCGGGAATACGTGGTCGCCGATGGGAAGGTAATATGCGTCGCTGTAGACGAGCTTGAAGGGAAGCATGGCGCTTTCTCATGATACCGCCATGCGCTCTGGCCTTTCTGTCTTGTCATCCTGAGGAGGGCGCAAGCCCTTCGAGGGACCTTACGATGCGCGTGCGGCGGAATTGGCGTCGCTCGGATTGGGTTCGGCGCATGCGTTCTTGGCGTTCCCGTAAACTGCATCACGGCTTTAGCCGACGTAAGGTCCTCACACCGGCTTTGCCGGTGCTCAGGATGACAGGGAACTGGGAATTGTTTCTTGTGGACCTATCGTTTTTTCTGAATGTTTACCGTCGGCGCGATCATCGACCTTCTCACCGGCACAATTGCACCCTTGGCTGGGTCGGCGGCGGCATTGGCGCGGGTCAGCACTTCCTGCTGGATGTACTGCACAAATTCCTGAATCTGGCGCTGCATTTCCTCCATGCGCTCGCGCATCTGAAGAATAATCGCCATGCCGCTGATGTTCACTCCCAGGTCACGCGCCAGCGACAGGATGAACTCCAGCCGGAGCAAATCTTCGTCGGTGTAAAGGCGGGTGTTGCCCTCGGTGCGCGACGGCTTGAGCAGTCCTTCGCGTTCGTAGAGTCGCAGCGTTTGCGGATGGATTCCATACATCTCGGCCACCGCCGAGATCATGTATGCGCCCTTGGATTTGCGTTTAGTCACGGTTTGTCACGATTGATTTTAAAGTTGATTCTAGAGCATGCTCAGTTTTCTTCCTAATTTCGCTGCTAAGAATTCCTGCCAACCCTGAGCTCCCAGGCGCATCCAAATCACGGAGGCTATTATGAATGAAAATGATGCTCTTAGCGTGATCGAGAATCTTATTGAAACCTGCAAAGATGGGCAGAAAGGCTACCAGGACGCCGCCACGCACGTAAAGCGCGCGGACCTGAAAACGTATTTTAATGAGCAAAGCCTGGAGCGGGCGCGTTTCGCCGGAGAGCTCGAGGCGGAACTCATCCGCTTGGGCAAGCCCGACAAGAAAGTTTCCGGTTCTGTCGGCGGAGCGCTTCGCCGCGCCTGGATCGACACCAAAGTCAGTCTGGGCGGCGGCGACAAGACGGTCCTCGAATCAGTGGAGGCGGGCGAAGATTCTGCCAAAGAAGCTTACGAGAAGGCGGTTGCCGGTGATTTGCCGGAAAATATCGCTCAGATCGTTCGCCGCCAAGGTGCCAGCGTGGAGCGCGCGCATGACAAAGTAAAGAGCCTGCGCGACGCTGCGAAAGCTGCCGCTTAGTTGTTGCAGGCGCAAGCTTGTTGCAGAACCAGTTTGCTGCAAACGAACCACACAGCAAAAAGGAGGACCGGAATCGGTCCTCCTTTTTGCGTGACGCTTTAGTGAACCACGATTAGCAAAGCACGATCAGCGAACCGCGATCAGGCTGCCGGTTCCGGTTTCTGCCGCACTCGCGCCGTCCATCCGGACGGCTTCAGCGCGTGATTGATGAAGTAAACGACGAAGCCCGCGGCAATCAGGATCATTCCGAAGGCGAACGAAGCTCATGTTCCAGATCTGTTCATGCTCGCTGCGGAATACTGAAAACCCCACCAGCAGCATGGGCGGAATGCCGATGGCGATGGCTCCAAACAAGCCGCCCGGCACGCGGAAGGGACGCGCCAGTTCTGGCTCGCGGAACCGCAGCACTGCCAGCGCCACGAATTCCAGCAGCAGGCTGGCGCCGTAGAGAAGGATGTCGATGGTCACCAGCCGCTCAAAGCCCAAGTCCAGGCACATCGCCCATCCGTCGCCGAGAGCAATGATCGCAACCCACGGCGCCCGCGACTTTTTCTGCAACTTGCCGAAGATGCCGGGAAGCATGCCATCCTGCGCCATCGCCAATGGCAGACGCGAATAGCTCATCACCAGCGCGTTGAACATGCCGAAGGCACTGAACATGCCGCCGACCACAACCAGGATACGCAGCAGCGGACCGCCCAGAAGGCCGGCAATGTCAGCCCATGAGCCGGTTTCCCAGGCTGTCGGTTTCAGGCCGGTCATCCACATCGCGGCGAAAGGTAGAATGTAGCTGGCGGCCACAATGCAGACCGCGACCAGCATCGCCCGCGGATAAGTCCGCTGCGGCTTCTCTACTTCTGTGGCGATGGTCGAGGCGTTGTCCCATCCCATGTAGTTCCACATGCAGATGAGCAGGCCGCCGAGAATGTCGACCGTCGAGGTGGTCGGCTTGGTGACGGCGTTGACGAGCGCGTGGATCTTGAACGGCGCCAGAATCACGATCGCCGCGAACGGCGCCGACAAGGCAACGAACAGCCATAGCGAAGTGAGCGAAACGACCTTCACTCCGGCGATGTTGAGCAAGGCGCAAGCGACCACAACGAACAGCGCAACCCACCATCCGCGATTGCCTTCCTGAAACCACGGAAACATCCGGGTCAGGTAGGCCACGAACAGCGTGGGATAAATCGCCATGTCGAAAATGGACGCAACCAGCGAGAGCCAGGCCTCCTGAAATCCCCAAAAGTTGCCCATGGCGCGGCGCACCCAGGCGTAGTAGCCGCCTTCGAAAGGCAGCGCGCTCGAAAGCTCGCCGATCATGAAGGCCGTAGGCAGGCTCCAGAGCAGCGGGGTGAGCAGCAGAATCAGAATCGCGCGCCCGTAGCCGGCGCCATGCACGATTTCTTCCGTGCCATAGGTTCCTCCTGACACCATAAAAAAGGTGGCGGCGACCAGGGGCCAGAGCGTGAGGCGGACGAATTTCTTCCGGTTGGGGACGGCGGTGAGGTGCTGGGGATTTTCGGTTTGTTGACGCGGGGCGCTAGCTGTTGCCAATTTCTATGTATTCCTCCTCAAGCGACTCACTCTCACCACCGCGTCTCCCTTGGTCTTCGCAACCGGATCTTTTGAAATCTGATCTTCGGAAACGAATGACATTATGCTCGCGGCTCCCGGGTCGCAGCGATTCCCGGGCATTTCGGCGAAGTTAGTTCGCATTTGTGAGATTACGGGAATTTTCCACAGATGCAAGTTTTTTTTGAGGTTTTTGGCAGAATTTTGTCAGCGCGCGGCGTGACCGAGGTAACGCCCTGACCCCGTCCCAGCTGTCATATAAGCAATGACGGTCCGAGAGATTCGCGGTTTTAACTTCCGTTGCCACTTGCCGTCCCCGTCAACTCTATTTATGATGCCGCCGACCGTTTGGAGGGGATTGGATGAAACTACCGCTTCTCGCTGTTGCTCTTTCCGTGGCCGCGCTCTTTATCGCGCAGCCGTCGCAGGCACAAAACGCCTTCACGCCCGATCAAGTCAAGTGGGGCCCGGCTCCGCCGTTCATTCCGTCCGGCGCACAACTGGCCGTCCTCGAAGGCAATCCGATGGCGGACTCCGGCGACTACACCATTCGCCTGAAGTTGCCCGATGGCTACAAGATCGCACCGCACACGCATCCCACTCGGGAAAACGTGACAGTCATCTCCGGCACACTGAAAGTCGGAATGGGCGACACATTCGATGCCGGCAAGATGATGAGTTTCGGCGCCGGCAGCTTCGCCTATCTCGACCCTAGTGTGCATCACTACGCCGCCGCATCGGGAGCGACGATCATTCAGATCCACGGGCAGTCGCCGGTGAAGTTCAATTGGATCAACCCGGCAGACGATCCCAGCAAGAAGAAGTGAGAAGAATTGTCATCCTGAGCGGCGGCGAAGCCGGCGCGAGGGACCTTACGTCGGCTGAAGCGGCCGATGCGGTGGACGGGAACAGCCAAGCTTGTTGCGGCGTCGGCGACCCAGCTTCGTCGACCCAGCAACCGCATCGTTTCTGCGGAAGTCGTAAGGTCCCTCGCCCGACTAGCGCCGGGCTCAGGATGACAAGAATCGTCTGGAGCTTGGGATTGCGGTTAGACTTTACTCCACAGCTCCGCCCGCGGATCCTCCGGATTCAGCTTAGCCAACTCACGCAGCAATTCTTTCGTGCGTTCGTCGCGCGGCATGGTTACGGTTACTGTGATCTCGACAATCTCGTCGCCGCGCACGCCCTCTTTCGTAGCGGAAGGCACGCCCTTCTCGCGCAGCCGCAGTTTCTGTCCTGACTGGGTTCCCGGGGGAATCTTCAGCAGCGCCCGCCCGTCGATGGTCGGCACTTCGATCTTCGCTCCCAGCGCGGCTTCGGTGGCGCTCACCGGCACCGTGAGATAGATGTCGTCCCCATCGCGGCGAAAGACGGGATGCTCCTCGGTTCGAATAATCGCGTAGAGATCGCCCGCCGTCCCGCCGTGCGCCCCGGCGTTGCCCTTGCCCGGCACGCGAATGCGCTGGCCATCGCGCGTTCCAGGCTTGATGCGCACCTCGAGTGGTTCGGTGGTCATGACCGTGCCTTCGCCGTGGCAGACGGGGCAGGTCGTCAGATTCTTGCCGGTACCGTGGCATCGCGGACACTGCACGTTGAACTTCATGCGTCCGCCGGTCTGCGTGATTTGTCCGGTCCCGTTGCACTCCGGACATTTACCCGGAGCTTCGAGCGTTCCCTGCCCATGGCAATTCGAACAAGTGTCATGGCGGGAAATATTCAGCCGCATGACGCCGCCGCGGATCGCTGTCCAGAACGGCACGTTCACCTGATATTCGAGATCGGTGCCGGGTTCTGGGCCTTCCTCTTGCTGAGCCCCGCGCCCACCGCCAAACATTCCGGAAAAAATGTCGCGGAAGCTGCTGCCTCCGCTGCCCCCGCCGGTCCTGCGTCCCCGGTTCGCGCTGTCGACCAGATCAGAAAAATCGAACCCTCCGAAATCGAAGGGAACGCCCTGGCCGCCATCCTGCGCCCCGCCCGGAGCGCCGCCGGGAAATCCGCCGGCTCCTCCAGATGCGCCGCCGGCGCGCGCATAAGCTTCCGCGGTCGCGGGATCGATATTGTCGGAGTAGAACCCCACCTGATCGTAGATTTTGCGTTTCTTGGGATCGCTGAGAACGTCGTTAGCTTCGGAGAGCGTCTTGAACTTCTCCTCCGCCGACTTGTCCCCAGGATTGACGTCGGGATGGTACTTCCGCGCCAGCTTGCGGAACGCCTTGCGGATGTCGTCCGCCGAAGCCGACTTCTTCACGCCGAGAATTTCGTAGTAATCCTTCTTGGGAGTGGTTGCCATTGAGCGCAATCTGAAATCCGACTAACAGACAGCCGAGTCTAATTCAGAATCTTTCGCCTCTCTTTATCGTCAACCACGAGCTTGAAGTCATCTGACTCCGCCTCGTCCACATAGACGGGCACGTCCCGCGAGCCGGTGGCGCTCTCCACAAAAACAAGCCATCGCCGCTCATCCTCGGCGAGGCTCAAGAAATAGGTATCACCATTCACCTGAAAGTCCACTTCGATCCCCCTTATTCAATTGTCATCCGGAGCGAAGTTGCCGTCCGTGAAGCGGACGGCAACGCAGTCGAAGGATCCCTATCAGCATCCCGAGCGCCTCGGAGCAAGTAGGGATCCTTCGACTCCGTGAGTGCTTCGCCTTGCGAAGCACCCGCTCCGCTCAGGATGACAGTGCGCTTGTGACTTACTTCTTGTCCTCTACGTCCACGTATTCGGCGTCGATTACGCCTTCGTCTTTCTTCTGTCCGCCGCCGTTGGACGATGCTCCCGCATCACCCGATGGCGTCGGGCCTGCGCCCGCTGCCGGTGTCGCCTGCGCTGCCTTGTACATCTGTTCGGCCAGCTTGTGCGAAGCCGCGGTCAGCGTCTCGCGTGCCTTGTCCATCTGCGCCTTGTCGTTCGACTCCAGGGCCTTCTTGGCGTCGGCCAGGGAGTTCTCAACATCTCCGCGATCCGAGCCGGAGATCTTGTCGCCCTGCTCGTGCAGCATTTTCTCGATGTTGTAGACCATGCTGTCGAGCTGGTTCTTGGCTTCGATCGACTCGCGCTGCGCCTTGTCTTCGGCCGAATGCGCGTCGGCTTCTTTCGCCATGCGCTCGACTTCTTCCTTCGACAGGCCGGAAGACGAGGTGATCGTAATCTTCTGGTCTTTCTGAGTGGCGGTGTCCTTCGCCGTCACGTTCAGGATGCCGTTGGCGTCAATGTCGAACGTCACTTCAATCTGCGGCACGCCGCGCGGAGCCGGCGGAATCCCGGTCAAGTGGAACTTGCCCAGAGTCCGGTTCTGCGCCGCCATCGGGCGTTCGCCCTGCAACACGTGCACTTCAACCGAGGTCTGACTGTCGGCCGCGGTCGAGAACGTTTCCGTCTTCTTCGTCGGAATCGTCGTATTGCGGGGGATCATCGGCGTCGCCACGCCGCCCAGCGTTTCAATCGCCAGCGACAGCGGAGTCACGTCGAGCAGCAGCAGATCTTTCACTTCGCCGCCCAGCACGCCACCCTGAATCGCCGCGCCAATCGCAACCACTTCGTCGGGATTCACTCCCTTGTGGCCTTCCTTGCCGAACAATTCCTTCACCAGCGCCTGAATGCGCGGCATGCGTGTCTGCCCGCCGACCAGCACCACTTCGTTGATCTTGCTGGCATCGACGCCTGCGTCCTTCAAGCACTGTTTGCACGGACCCACCGAGCGCTGAATGATGTCTTCGACCATCCCCTCGAGCTTCGCCCGCGTCAGTTTCTTCACCAGATGCTTCGGCCCACTCGCGTCCGCCGTGATGAACGGCAGATTGATTTCAGTCTCCATCGTGGTCGAGAGCTCGATCTTCGCCCGCTCGGCCGCGTCACGCAGACGCTGCAATGCCATTTCGTTGCCCTTGCCACGCAGGTCAAGGCCTTCGTCCTTCTTGAATTCGTCAATGAGCCAGTCGACGATGCGCTGGTCGAGGTTGTCGCCGCCCAGGTGCGTGTCGCCGTTGGTGGCTTTGACTTCAATCACGCCCTCGCCGACTTCGAGCACGGAAATGTCGAACGTGCCGCCGCCGAAGTCGTAGACCGCGATCATCTCGTCCTTCGTCTTGTCGAGACCGTAGGCGAGCGCGGCCGCCGTCGGCTCGTTGATGATGCGCTTCACTTCGAGCCCGGCAATCTGCCCGGCGTCTTTGGTAGCCTGTCGCTGGGCGTCGTTGAAATATGCCGGCACGGTGATAACTGCCTCAGTGACTTTCTCGCCGAGATAGTCTTCCGCCGCCTTCTTCAGCTTCTGCAGAATCAGCGCCGAAATCTGCGGAGGGGTATATTCCTTGCCCTGCGCCATCACGGCGACGTGATCGCCCGACTGGACGACTTTGTAGGGCACCATCTTGATCTCTTCCGTGACTTCGTCGTAGCGGCGCCCCATGAACCGCTTGATCGAATAAACCGTGTTCTCGGGGTTGGTGATGGCCTGCCGCTTCGCCACCTGCCCGACCAGCCGCTCTCCAGTTTTCGTAAATCCAACTACCGAGGGCGTAGTGCGCCCTCCTTCTTCATTGGGAATCACTTTGGGCTCGCCGCCCTCCATGACCGCCACGCAGGAATTGGTAGTCCCCAGGTCAATTCCGATAATCTTTCCCATAAGATGCTCCTTGTGAACCAGCTAAGTACTTTGTAATCAATGTCGGTGTGATTGCGCTCGGGACCATGCTAAGACCTGAGTGAATCGTTGTCAAGGTTTAGATGCTTGAACTGGCTACACGGATGCGAGCATCAAGGGCACCCGTCGGGAACGCCTCGTGCCCACGGAGGAGGGCGCAAGGGCCGCGTGCGATGCCAGCTCAGTCGGCCGTCATCGACCCGCTCGTCACTTCTCCCCGTTTCCGTGTTGCCTCGAATCGTTCGGAAAGCTGTTGGTCGTACTTCTTCCCCTCATCGCTTTTCAGGAATGCGATCTGTGCGTCCCACTGCGGCCGCGCACCGCCCGCAATCGCATCGGTCGCCGAGACGTATATCGCCCGGAATCGCTCTGCCCCGAACCACGATTCCGCAACGGATGCATTTTGGTTGCACCACATGGTCGCGACGCGGATTGCGTAATCAATCCTTACCGGCGCTGGGGGGTGCTGGGCTTGACGTATCGAGGAAAGCGCCACATTCTCGGTCCACAAAGAACAAAACAAGGCTGTCAGAGCAACGAAGAATCCGGTAAGCAGGAATTCGTCACCCTCGACGCCAGTGACCTTCTCCATGCCGACTTGGGCAAGGGCATTTCGTCGCGCAGCATCACGCACATAGTTGGCCAGCGTTAGATACAGAGCGTACCCGTCCGCATCAAGCTCCTGAGCTTGATCGTCCAAGCCTCCCCTTGCTTTGCCTTCATTGAACTCGTCCCATTCCCCGCCGGCGAGGCCGCCACAGTGGCGATGCACGTGGTGGGTATATTCGTGAGAGACGAGAAAGGTCAGTTGGAACTGGAATAGAAGCGCTTGCAACGCATCGAGCCTGACTGCATCACGGTCAATTCCGAGCAGCCTCAGAACAAGTGGTGACCGGCTGAGCCGTTGCGATAGGTCCCACAGCATCTCAACCAACGGAAAGGTTATGGCGATGAAGGAGAAGCCTCCATGCTGAAATGCATGGGCGTTCCTCGTGCCGTCATTGACTTCGATGTAATCGAAATGGAACGGCGGATGCGCTGCGCCACCCGACGCGTTCGCGTTCTCCGATTGAAGGGCGATATTCAGCGCCCCTTGCACGAACTGCAGGAAGGCTGCAAAAGAAGGTGGCTTTACCTTATCCAGGTCCAGCTTACCAACATAGCTTCGGCAGTTCGGGCGTTCGCGTGATTGGGCCTTTAGCCACCGATCAAGAACGACGTCAGGGGGTGCCATTGCTTCATTTTACTGGGTAGGATTATTTGTCGTGTGGCGGGCGCCCAGCAGCCGCAAAGCGCGGGGCACCACCCCATCCCTCCCGAGATTCTGTTGATTCACCGCACGCGTTCCCGTACCCTTAAAACCTAAGGAGTCAACCATGACCATCGAAATCCGCGACGCATCATTGGAGGCCAGACTCCAAAAGCAGATCCAAGCCACCGGCTCCAGAAGCGTCGAGGAGGTCCTGCTCCGCTTACTGGACACGCAGGAAGAACAGGACCGCTGGCTTCTAGAGAACCGCGACGAGATCAATGCCAAGATTCGCCGCGGCATCGCACAACTCGACCGCGGAGAGGGGATTCCAGAAGACGAGCTCGACGCCTACATGGCGAAACTGAAGGCCCAGCCGGAATGAGAAGGCGTTACGTTCTTGCGCCGGAAGCCGCACTCGATCTTGTCCAAATCTGGCGCTACGTCGAGAAAGAAAGCAGCCTGAAGATCGCAGATCGTGTTGAAGCGGCGATTCGCGACCAGATCGTTTCGCTAGCCAAAAGACCGGGCATCGGTCACTGGCGAAAGGATCTCACGGACGAGGCAGTGAAGTTCTTCCCAGTCTATTCTTATCTCATTGTCTACCGGCCCGATACCAAACCGCTGCACGTAGTCGCCATCCTCCAAGGCCGCCGGAATGTGCGACGAGTTCTGAAGGATCGGCGCTAAGCCTAAGGGGGGATTCTCCTACGTGGCCAAAACTTGCCAAATGGCAGGCTCAATCTCTATCCTTATCTCCCCTGCCATATTCTTCGACGCAGTTAGTAAAGGAGCACTATGAAATCCCTCGCACTGGTTTTCCTGGCTTTCACGCTTTTCTCTCTCGCCGCCATTGCCGCTGATCAGCCTGCGCCGCCCGCCGAGGGCACGCCAGCCCCAACCTTTACGCTGCCCAACCAGGAGGGCGCGCAAGTTGCGCTCGATCAATTCAAGGGGAAATGGGTCGTGCTTTATTTCTATCCCAAGGATTTCACCTCGGGCTGCACGATTGAAGCGCACAACTTTCAGCGCGACCTCGACAAGTACACAGCCAAGAACGCCGTCATCGTTGGAGTGAGCGTCGATAACGTCGACTCGCACAAGAGCTTCTGCACCAAAGAAGGTTTGAACTTCAAACTGCTCGCCGATCCCAATCATGCGGTTGTGGCGAAATACGGTTCGGTGGCGGAATACAACGGCATGACGATCGCTGCCCGCAACACGTTCCTGATCGATCCCACGGGCGTGATTCGGAAGGTATATCTGAAGGTGAGCCCCCAGGGTCACAGCGACGAAGTCCTGGCCGATCTGCAAAAGCTGCAAGCAGCAAACTAGAATTTACGAGCGACAGCCGGCTTTTTCTGCCGGGTGCCCCATGTCTCGCGTCCTTTGCGAGACGTCGGATTCCACGAGCCCAGGCCAAAATCAACCGGCATTCAAAATCCGTCGCCCTTAACTACCACGAGATCGGCGGATTCTTTCGCAGGTCGGTCACCTTGTAGCCCGTGGGAAGTTCGAAGAGTTGCGGGTCTGGCTCGGCTGCGGTCAATTCGGTGATGGTGAAGGTCTGCTTTCCGACCATGGGGCCGGAGCGGATGGAGAGAAGATTCAGGCCGAGTTCCTGCGAATGCCAGTATTCTTTGAGGGTAGTGAACGGCTGGTCGTTGCCGACTGTCCCGGCTTCGACCGTAATTGTTTCGCGTCGGCCAATGGTATCGATTCCAGCGATGTTGCGAGTTCCGAGATCCTCGACCGAAACGTTATCCGCCGACCTCGCACCGGTAGGAAGAGGCTTGAGCGGCGCAGCCGCCGTAAGGTCGTCAGTGGGGTCGTAGGTGCGAAGCTCGCAAATGTGCCTAAATGTGCTGCAGTTGTACTGCGTGCGCAGCTTGGGGTCGGCGATCTGAATCCAGTTCATCTCGGACTTGGCCTTGCCGTTCTTGGGCACGAGGAACCAGCGTTCCTCGTAGATGCGCCCGCGTCCGTCGCGGGCGATGTGGCGTTCATTGGCCAGGGTGATGGTCACACCATCGGCCGCATACTTCACCCACTCGGTGTCGAGCGTAGCCGTGAAAGGCGCGCCGGACATGGGAGGAACTACGATACTCTCGAGGACTTCGCGCACGCCTCCGTCCGTTGCGGGCGGACGGTATTGGCGCTGCTGAGTTTGTTGCGGCGGCGGTGTTTGATCTGGCTGCGGCTCTTGCGCCTGCAGGACACACGGCAAACTGATTAAGACGAAGATTGTGACGATCGCAGTCCGCATGGCGAACCTCCGTTGCGGTCTTAGAAATGCTATGCCGAACTGCGACTGGGGTCAACGGTCGCGCCGGCGGAATGTGCAATGAAGGAGGCCCCGCAGCGCCTGAAGCCGTCCCAGCTTGACTGCTTGAATCGCAGCCCTGGAAGCGCTGAGCCACCCAAAGGTGCCACCGCAAACGCTCTGCCCCAAGCTTGACCCTGCAACGATCGGCTTCCGCGACTACAATCATCCCGCCATGTCCAACTCAATTACCCGGCGTCAGTTTCTGGTCGCGGGAGCTGCAAACGGCATTGCACTTTCGGCGGCGGGCAGGCTTTTCGCCGCTGCAACTTCCATTCAGGAACGCAAGTTTTACGCGATCCTCAGCCTGGGGCGGTTGGGCTTTCACGCAAGCTTCCCTGAATCGGTGGAACTGGCTGCTAAGCACGGCTTCGAGGGATTGGATCCCGACATCAGCTACCTCTCTTCGTTAAGCGACGACGCCTTGCATCGGCTTCTCGACGAACTGCAGAAGAGAAATCTGAAGTTTGGAGCGGCCGGCCTGCCAGTCGAATTCCGCAAGGATTCTGACACCTTCAATTCCGACCTGAAAAAACTTCCGGATGCTGCAGCGGTTCTGCAGCGGGCAGGAATTTGGCGGGTCAACACCTGGGTGCTGCCCTGCAGCGACGATCTCACCTATTTACAGAATTTTCGCCAGCATGCCGAGCGCCTGCGGCTGTGCGCGGAGGTTCTCGCCGGCCATGGCCAGAAACTCGGGCTGGAATATGTCTCTCCGCGCACGTTGTGGCGAAGCCAGAAGCACCCGTTCATTCATACGCTGAGCGAAATGAAAGAGCTGCTCGTCGCCATCGGTACGGATAACCTGGGCATCCAGCTCGACAGCTGGCATTGGTTCAACGCGCAGGAAACACAGCAGGATCTTTTGACACTGCGCGGGCAGGATGTGATCACCGTGGACTTGAACGACGCTCCCAACGGCCTCACGCTCGATCAATACCGTGATGACCACCGCGAACTGCCCGCCGCCACAGGAGTCATCCCGGTGAAACAGTTTCTCGATGCCCTGCTCCAGATCGGATACGACGGACCCATCCAGGCCGAACCATTCAACGCCGCCTTGCGTGCGCTGCCATTGGAACAGGCCTGCGCCACGGCTTCCAATGCGATGAAAAAAGCGTTCAGCTTGATGTGAAGAGACGGCGATGGCCCAGGGGCAGGTCCGGGGAGCCGCAAGAGTAGTTTCCCTTTACATGTGATCCACATGCAAGTATGCTATCCACATGTCAAAGATGATCCAGCTTCGCAACGTGCCGGATGCCCTGCATCGCAGCCTGAAAGCCCGCGCCGCCATGGCGGGTATGTCCCTCTCGGACTACCTGCTCAGCGAGATCAGGGAGATCGCCGAGCGGCCGACGCTGGCGGAACTGCGGGACCGGCTACGAACCCGTAAGCCGGTTACGGTTCCACTGGACACGGCTCGCCTGGTGCGGGAAGAGCGCGAAGAACGGGAAGAGCGCGAGGCGCGGTGATCGTTTTGGACGCATCCGCTGCGGTGGACTGGCTTCTTCAGACCGCCGTGGGACAACGAATTGAGGCACGAATTTACCTGCGCGGTGAATCTCTGCATGCCCCGCACCTGCTCGACCTGGAGGTGGCGCAGGTTCTGCGACGGCTGGTGCGAGAGCTCACCGTTACCGCTCAGCGGGCTGACCAGGCGATCGAGGATTTACTGAGTCTTCGCGTAACGCGCTATCCTCACTTCGTCTTTCTCCCGGACATTTGGCGGCTCCGGCACAACTTCTCGGCCTACGATGCGGCCTATTTTGAGCTCGCCGAGAAACTCGGAGCCACCCTCATCACAAGGGACGCCCGTCTGGCCTCGGCTTCCGGCCGTGGCGTGAACGTCGAGCTATTTTGAATTGCCAATCATTCCCCTCTACTCCATCTCCACGCGCCACAGCGGTTCCCCGCCCAGCGAGTGGTAGAAGCCCCAGCCGGCGATGGCCACGACGCTGAGCAGGGCGGGAATGGACGTGGTCATGTACCAGGTGGAGAGATCGGCAGAGAAAGGCACTCCCGCCAGCATGTCGATGGTGAAGATTGCGACCGCCAGCGGCACCAGGCCGAAACGGATTACGATGACCACGGCAATAGCGTAGACCAGAATCTGAGCGGGAAGCTCGATGGCCATATACGAACTGCTGATGCCGCGGGGCACGGCAAAGATCGCGACAAAAACAAGGGCTGCGATCCACTCCTTGCGCAGCAGAGCCCTTAATCCCAGGAGAAGCAGAAAAAATACCAGCGTGGTTTGAATGGACTGCGGCCACTGCCGCAGCCAGCCGCCGAGGGCCATGCGCCCGCCCATGAGCGCGTCGGTCGAACCGGACGCGGGAAACGCTCCCATGCGCATGATGGGGATGGAGTGAATCTGGAAGACAAGCATCCACACCATGCCCAGCGCTACGCCGAGAAGTATGTCGCGCCCGACCACAGGATCGCGCCAGCCCCCGGCCAGCAGCCGGCTCCAGGAAATGATGGTCGTCGGCCATAGCCTGCGCACCCAGGGCTCGACGGCCATATAGAACGTCCATATCGTGAGCGAGACAAACAGTGCCGTACTCATGGCGATAATCGAAAGAAAGATCGTTTCCCCAAAGCTGGGGAAGTGGGCGCGGCACAAAAACAGGCCCATCTCCATGAGGAAAAACACCATCGCCAGCCGCAGCGCGCCTTTGCGGTCGCCGCGCCCATGACGATAGTTCCTGCGGGCCAGAAGCGCCGCTCCGCTCAGCCCTCCCAGGAGCAAGATGATCTGAACAATCTTGCTCATCTTTTCTCCCAGCGATTTTTTCTCGGTGCTGATCATGCGGTCCGGCTTAGTCCAGTCGCCGATGAGAGAAAAGAATACGGGCTTGTCCTGAAACAGCGCGGCCTCGACCCGCAGCGGGCGAGTGGTTCCCGGCCAGGTTCCAGTCCACGCCATGCGCGTGTCGGAAGCGGCGAGCGAGTTCCAGACTGGTGTCGCGGCCTGAAATTTCGTCATATCCAGACCGGCAGCAGTGA
This sequence comes from uncultured Acidobacteriota bacterium, assembly GCA_963758005.1. Classification (GTDB taxonomy): domain Bacteria; phylum Acidobacteriota; class Terriglobia; order Terriglobales; family Acidobacteriaceae; genus Sulfotelmatobacter. The sequence continues at coordinate 2,201,144 of CAVWTR010000006.1, read as the reverse complement.
AAAGAATATTCCAGTCGTAAGGCGCCTTGGCCGATGCCGGACCCGAAGCCGCTGCATTCTCCAATTTCTGCCGCGGGATCGCCTGAAAATAAATCAGGCGCCCCTGCATGTCGACCTGTACGTTGATCATGCCCGAGACCACAGTCGGCGGGTCCTGCTCGCCGACAATTCCAGGGGTGAGCAGATTGTCCCGGAAATTGGTCGTCACCAACGTGTCCGGACTCTGCCGGTACCACAGATGCAGCAGGGTTGGCCGACCCGGCAGCACCGCATTCCAGTCAGGATGCAGCTTGTCATTCTTCTCGATCGCATCCTGTAAATCTGAGTCAAGATCGATGTCATCTGCGTAGTCGGCCGGGCGGCCTTCGTATCCGAGGCGCGTAATGGTCTCGCGCGCCTTCTGAACCAGAACCTCCGGAGTCAGTTCCAGCCCCATCTTCTCGTAGGCGCTGTAGTGAATCGAGTAACCCACGGTGAACGCCAAGCCGAGCAGGATTGCAGCCAAAATAGCAATCGCGACGCGCGGCCGCAGGCCTTCCGTCTCGCCCGAGGCCGCCACCAATTGCGGTGATGGCGTTTCGCCCGCGGCCAGAGCAGCGGCCAGCGGATCGCCGCCCGGCAGCGCCGCCGCTACTGCCAGCGCCGTCGCTGGACGCGCCGATGGTTCCGTCTCCAGACAGCGGAGAATGACTTTCTCTACGATCGGATCAAGATCTTTCACCACCGACGAGGGCCGGCTCGGGGTCCGGTCGCCGCGTCCCTGCAGAACTCCCGCGGTTTTTTCCACCGCTTTTTCTGCAAAGGCCCGCTTGCCGGTGAACACTTCATAGAGCACCAGCCCGAGCGCGTAAATGTCGCTGCGTGTGCTGACTTCTTTCCCGGCCAATTGTTCGGGAGCCATATATGCCGGAGTCCCGCTACGCACCTCCTGGCCGCGAATGTCGTCGGCTATTCCGGCCAGACCGAAATCTGTGATCACGACCTGCCCACGTCCATCGAGCATAATGTTGGCGGGTTTCAAGTCGCGATGCAGAACGCCCTTGGCATGAGCCGCCGCCAGTCCGGCACACAGGTGCCTGCCAATGTCCAGCGCCTTGTCCGGAGGGAGCCGCCCAATTCGCCGCAGGAGAGAAGCCAGGTCTTCGCCGTCGACATATTCCATGGTGAAAAATACCTGGCCGTCGACGTCGCCCACATCGTAGACGCGACAAACATTTGGATGGGAAACCCGCCGCGCCATCCGCACTTCGTTGCGGAAGCGTTCGACCAATCCTTCATCCCGCGTGGCCTCGTCAGGTAGAAACTTTAATGCGACGGCCTGGCCGAGGGTGAGGTCGTCGGCGCGGTAGACCTCGCCCATACCACCTTTTCCCAGCAGGGCGATGATGCGGTAGCGCGATGCCACCAAGCGCCCCGGGAGAAACCGGCCTTCGTTCAGCAAGTACTCCGCGGAACTGGGAGGTCGAGAGCTCGGAGGTCGAGAGGACGAACTCCGCGACGAGGGCGGCCGCGGGGGCAGTGGCGACGTCGCGGTGGCGGCAAGATCAATCGTAGCCATGTCGTCCGCGCCCGTATTCGACGCTGGCCTTCCGCAGGAAGAACAGAAGCGAACGTTGTTCGATAACTCAGTCCCGCAAGCTAAGCACCTGGCCATTGAATTTTCCCGCTACAGTCTACCGCAGACCTTACGCCCCGACCTCTAAGATCAGACGAGGGTGTTTTGTTAACATCCAAAGCGATGACTTCACGCTTGGGCCGTTGCCTTCGGGATCCTTTATTTCTCTTGTGTCTGGTGGCGGGACTGCTGGCTTTCGTGGTGCAATCCGGCGAACTCGGCACCGCCGATACCATGCACCGCCTGCAGGCCACACACTGGCTCTGGACTTCCGAGCCGCAGGTGTTTCCCAGCGACTATCCTGAGTTTGGCCTGCACGGCCGCGGCGGCCAGCTCTATAGCTGGTACGGCATTGGCCAATCGCTGCTCATGCTGCCCGCCGATCTGGTCGGCACGTGGATCGCGCACTGGCCCGTCTTTTCTGAATATGAAGATGATCCGGCCGTGCGCAGCATCGTGGTTAGTTACAGCACCAGCATCCTGGTGAACGTGTTGACGGCGCTGATCGCGTTTCGTCTCCTGCGCCAGTTTCGCTTTACGGTGAAAGAAGCCGTGGCCGGCGTGTTGGCGCTGCTGTTCTGCACCACTCATCTGCATTACACGCAGAACATGCAGGAGAACAATTACATCCTCTTGCTGACGCTGACGGGGTTTTCCTTCCAGTATGAATGGCTGCGCAGCGGCAGCTCGCGGGCGCTCTTTTTAGGATCCGCCGCGCTCGGCCTGAACCTGCTGACCCGCCTGACTACGGGTCTCGACCTGATTGGCGGCGGCATCTTTCTGCTGGCCGTGCTGTGGTTTGAGCAAGTGCGCGGCCGGGACCTGGCTCGGCGCTTCCTCGAATACTGCAAAATTGCTGCACCGGTTTACGTTTTTTTTCTGGCTGCCGATCGCCTCTACCAGTTCTACCGCTTTGGCTCGTTCACGAATACCTACGTCTCGCTTTTCGCCAAAGAGCAGCGCCTGCAGGATCCAACCCTGCCCCCAAACTTCCCCTGGAACACGCCCTTTCATGAAGGCGTTCTAGGAGCATTCTTCAAGCCGGAGAAATCGATCTTCCTGTTCGACCCGCTGCTGGCGCTGACTCTTGTGTTGCTTGTGCTCTTGTGGAAGCGTCTCGCGCCCGAGGTCCGCGCTTACGCCGTGACTGTGCTGCTGCTGCTCACCTGTTACATCAGCTTCTACGCGCGTTACACCTATTGGGCTGGCGACTTCTCCTGGGGAGATCGCTACGTTTCGACCGCGGTGGAAATGGTTGCGCTGCTGGCCGTGCCTTTGCTGCTGCGCTATCGGGCCAATCTGAGCGCGTGGATCTGGCGTGGCGCGATCGTCCTCATCGCTGCCAGCCTCGTCATTCAAATTGCTTCGCTGGCTTTTTGGTTGCCGCTCGAGATTTATCAGATGGAAACCCTCGGCCATCCCACGTTTGTGATCGCACTGCGTTTCAGGAACATCGCCGCCTTCGCCCTGGGCAAGATGGATGCCTGGGGCCTTAACACCGAAGCCATGACCCAGGACCCGTGGGATTACGTTCACATCACGACGTGGAATTTCTTTCCGTTTTTGCTGCGCAGAGTCGGAGCCGCTCCGGCTTGGGTAGTGAAGACTGCGTTCGCGGTGTGGGCCGCGGGACTCGCCGGGCTCGGCGCAGTGCTGTGGCGGCTGCGTGGAATACTGCAGGCAGTTTCGGCAAGGCATTGAACGCTGGGCCCCTGTGGTAGAATGGTAGACGCCTGAGGTAGACAGGTGGAATATGAGCCTGAACATAAAAAATGAGGAAGCCCACCGACAGGCGCGCGAATTGGCCAGCCTCACCGGCGAAAGCATGACTGTCGCGGTGAGTGAGGCGATTCGGGAGCGTTTGGAGCGGGTTCGCGGAAACTCCCGAGGAGATCTGGCAGAGCGGATTCTCAAGATTGGAAGAGAGTGCGCGGCCCACCTCAAGGAGCCCTATAAATCCATCGACATTGATGAACTGCTCTATGACGAAAAAGGAATGCCTAAATGATCTTGGACTCGTCAGCGATCGTTGCGGTCCTGCGTGCCGAACCGGAGGCGCCTGAGTTTTCGGCGGCGATCGCATCCGCAGCGCAGTGCCGCGTCTCCGCGGCGAACTATGTGGAAGCAGCCATTGTCATTGACAGCAGCAGGAGCGCCATTTCAAGCCGGCGGTTCGACGATTTTTTCCGTACGTCAGGCGTTGTGGTCGAAACCGTGACCCCCAGGCAAGCCGAGATCGCCCGTCAAGCTTACCGCGATTTCGGCAAGGGGCGGCATAAAGCGGGCCTGAATTTTGGCGACTGCTTCTCTTATGCGCTAGCGAAAGAAATGGACGAACCTTTGCTGTTCAAGGGAACTGACTTCGCCCGCACCGATGTAGAAGTTGCAGAGACCTGAAGATCTGAACTCTCGCGTTACTCCACCGTGACCGACTTCGCCAGATTCCGCGGCTGATCCACGTCGCAGCCGCGCCGCACGGCAATGTGATACGCCAGCAACTGCAGCGGGACGATTTCCAGAATCGGCGACAACTCTTCCGGCGCCGGTGGGACGTAAAGAACGTGATCGGCGGCTTCCTTGATTTCTTCGTCGCCTTCGGTGGCCAGTGCGATCACAACTCCGGAGCGCGCTTTCACCTCTTTCAAATTTGACGTCGTCTTCTCGTAGCGCTGCACCGAGCCGGGGTTGTTCAGGTCTCGTGTCGCAATCACCACCACGGGCAGGTTCTCGTCGATCAAGGCGTTGGGGCCGTGTTTCATCTCGCCCGCGGGATATCCCTCGGCGTGAATGTAGGAAATTTCTTTCAGCTTGAGCGCGCCTTCGAGGGCAATCGGATAATGAATGCCGCGCCCCAGAAATAAGAAGTCGTGGACCTTTCTGATAGCGCTTAGCCAACTCATCGCAGGCTGCGTCTTGAGCGAGAACAATTTCTAGCTTTCCGGGAATGCGCGTCAGTTCCAGCATCGCCGCCTGAGACTGCTCGGCGGTCATGGTGCCGCGCACCTGCGCCAGATACATGGCGAAAATGTAGAGCGCGGTGAGTTGCCCGCTAAACGCCTTGGTTGAAGCTACGCCAATCTCGGGCCCGGCATGGGTGTAAATCGTGCCCGCGGCCTCGCGCGTGATCATCGATCCCACCACGTTGCAGATGGCCAGCGTTTTCGATCCCTTGGCCTTGGCCTCGCGCTGGGCGGCGATCGTGTCCGCGGTTTCGCCCGACTGCGAAATCACCAGCGTGATCGTCTCCGGCTCGACGATGGGATTGCGGTATCTCCACTCGCTCGCATAGTCCACTTCCACCGGCACGCGCGCCAGTGACTCGATCATGAACTTGCCGGCCTGCCCGGCGTGCCAGCTGGTTCCGCAGGCAATGATGTTGATTTTGCGCGCGGCCCGGAACTCGGCTTCGGTGATTTCCATCTGATCGAGAAAAATGTGGCCGGTGTCCTGCGACACGCGCCCCAACGCGGTATCGCGAACCGCGCGCGGCTGCTCATAAATCTCCTTGAGCATGAAATGCTTGAAGCCGCCCTTCTCTGCCAGGATCGGATCCCAGGTGACGTGCTGGATCTGCCGCCGGACCGGCCTGCCGTCAAAATCGGAAAGATGCACGCCGTCGGGGGTAACGACGGCCAAGTCGCCGTCCGCCAAAAAGAAAATGTCGCGCGTGTGATTCAGGATCGCGGGCACGTCCGAGGCTACGAAATATTCGTCGTTCCCCAACCCGATCACCGCTGGAGGTCCGTTGCGCGCCACGACAATCTTGTTGGGCTCGTCGCTGGATATCACGGCCAAAGCGAAAACTCCGGTGATCTGTTTCACCGTCAGCCGCACCGCGTCTTCCAGCAAAGGCCGCCGGCCGTCACCCGAGCTTGCGGAATATTTCTCGATGAGGTGCGCAATGATTTCGGTGTCAGTCTCGGTGGTAAATTTGTGGCCTTCTGCGATCAGCTGTTTCTTCAGGCTGAGATAGTTCTCCACGATACCGTTGTGCACGACTACGATCTTTCCGGTGCAGTCGCGATGGGGATGCGCGTTTTCTTCCGTGGGACGTCCGTGGGTGGCCCAGCGGGTGTGACCAATACCGTAGGTGCCCTCGAGCGGCTTCAGGCGAATCACTTCTTCCAGGTTGCGCAGCTTGCCCTCGGCGCGCCGCAACTGCAGCCCGTCTGCGCCGCCGGCGACGGCAATGCCCGCCGAATCGTAGCCGCGATACTCCAGCCGCCGCAGCCCCTCAATGATGATGGGGACCACACTCTTCTTACCGACGTAGCCGACAATGCCACACATGGAGAGACCTCAAACGATTCCCCGGCCAGATTTAATCAAGCCATGCTTAATCGAGCCATGCTCAATCGGCCCTGATTTACTCGGCAAGGGAGAAACGGAATTCTTCAATCACGGGATTGGTCAGGACTTCACGGGCGATCCGCTCGACCTCGGCCTGCGCTTCTTCGCGCGAGAGTCCCCCATCGATCGTCAGCTCGAAATACTTGCCCTGACGAACACTCTCTAGACCCTTGTAGCCCATCTTTTTCAGGGCACCCTGAATGGTTTTGCCCTGCGGATCGAGAACGCTTTTCTTGAGAGAGACATAAACGTAGGCTGTCATAAAAAGTCTTTTAGGAAAAAGTCATTATACGTGACGATAGCGTTCTGACCTCAGACCGGAAACGTCCGCAACTTCTCATCCAAATCAGCGAGCGCATCTTCGAGCAGCTTGCGGTGCCGCGGATTCTGGCTGGCTTCCATCTGCTGCAGAACTCTCTGGCGCGACAGTCGAAGGCTCTCTTGCTCGCGCCAGCGTGCGGCTTTTTCAGCGCTCATCGCCGGGTGCGGCTTGGCCGACTTATCGCTCGCCTCGGCCTGCTGCGATTCCACCGACTTGCTTTCCCACCCTCTGGCCATGCGGTGATTATAGTTCCCGATTCTCTGTTTCCGGCCGGCAATCGGCCCCACGTAACACGACTCTGCCGCTCGATTCCCAAAACAGTTCCTGAAAACGTATCAAGACAGAAAAAACATTAAATCCCAACGATTCTGTGGTTATAATGCTCCCCGATTCGTACTGGTCCGCCTTTTGAGGGGGAGGCGGCGACGGGGAGTAGTATTCGTGTACCCCTCAAGCGCTCCGCGCTTGCACTTCGATTTGCCGGGACGGTTCACACCGTCAAATGTGGCTGGGACTACGCATCCGCGTAGCTCTCACTGCGATCGACACGGCGATTTCTCGCACTTTCTTCGCGCCGTGTTTCGCCTCTCGCTTGCTTTAACCTATCGTGTTGCAGGGATGGCTCGGGACCATCAACTGGTCGCGCGGTGGAGGTTTCGCCATGGCGACTAATCCTTCCGACTTTGCTGCAGACAACTTGATTCCCTTCGCGCGTCCCGAAGCCCTCGCCGATCCGGAGAAGTTGCTCGCTGCCTACTTCAGTTCCTCCAACGTGGGCCTGTGCATCTTGAATCGTGACTTTCGCTATATCGCCATCAACAGCGCTCTTGCGGAAATCAACGGCATTCCCGCGGCCGACCACTTGGGCAAGACGGTTCGTGAAGTTCTGGGAGAGGTCGCCGATCGGCTCGAGCCCGAATTTCAACGGGTATTCCACGAGCGCGAGCCGGTGAACTTCGAGGTCTCTGGGACGCTCACCACGAGAAACGAAGCCGGCCACTGGATCGTGCACTACCTCCCAATCCAGGATGCTTCCGGAGAGGTCACGCGTATCGGCGTCGTGGTGGTGGAAATTACCACTCAGAAACAGCTGGAAATGGGGCTGAAAGATGTCGGGCGGAAACTGCGCCATGAAATGGACCGGCTGCAGATGGTACTGGACTTGAGCAGCATCATGGCCTCGAACCCGAACCTGCAGCAGATTTTTCCGAAGATTTCCGCCCGCATCCGCCGCGTCCTGCGCCACGAGTACGCTGGCTTCGAGCTGCACGATCCCAATACCGGACTGCTGGTCCGCCAGGCTGAAGACTTTCCCTTGGGAAAAGGATTGCTCTCATCCCTTCCCATCAGTCCCCACAACAGTCCGACCGGCCGCGCCTTGCGGGAGCGCGCGCCCATGATTTTCTCGAAACACCAAATTCAGGACTTTGAAGCCGAGATTGCCAAGAATTTTCTTGCGGAAGGTTTTCGATCGCTGTGTTGCGTCCCGCTGGTCCGTCCGAAGGGCGCACTGGGAGTTCTCGTGCTGGGCAGTACCCGGGCCCACGCCTTTCAACCCGAGGACTTGACCGTGCTGAATCAAGTCGCCACCCAGTTCGCCGTGGCCCTGGAAAATCATCGAACTGCGGCGGAGATCGAAGCCTTGAGGGAGCGCCTGGCCGAAGAGAGAAAGTACCTGGAAGGCGAGATCCGCTCCGAGGGCCGCTTCACGGAAATTGTGGGCGACAGTTCAGCGCTCAAGCAAGTACTGGACCAGGTTGCGACCGTAGCGCCCAGCGAGGCTACAGTCCTGATTTTGGGCGAGACCGGCACGGGCAAGGAACTGGTCGCCCGTGCCGTGCATCGCTTGAGCCGCCGTAAGGGCGGCGCCTTCATCAAGGTCAACTGTGCCGCGATCCCTACCGGCCTGCTGGAGAGCGAACTTTTCGGCCATGAGAAGGGAGCCTTTACCGGCGCGATCAGCCAGAAGGTCGGGCGCATGGAACTGGCTGACGGCGGAACTTTATTCCTCGACGAAGTCGGCGAAATTCCCCTCGAGCTGCAGCCCAAGCTGCTGCGCGTGCTGCAGGATCAGGAGTTCGAACGGCTGGGCAGCAACCGCACGATTAAAGTGGACCTGCGCCTGGTGGCGGCAACGAACCGGGATTTGGCCAAAGGCATGGCGGAGCATGAGTTTCGCAGCGACCTCTTCTACCGGCTCAGCGTGTTCCCCATCCGCGTGCCTCCGCTGCGTGAGCGGCGCGAGGACATCCCCTTGCTCGTTCGCTACTTCGTGCACAAGTTCGCCCTGCGCATGGATCGCCAGATCGAAACCATTCCCAAGGAAACCATGCGAGCGCTGTCGGAGTGGTCCTGGCCGGGCAACGTTCGCGAACTTGAGAATCTTATGGAACGTTCCGTGATTCTGAGCGACGGCAATGCCCTGCGTGTGCCGCTGTCGGAACTGCGCAGCGAAACCCACGCCCGCAGCTCCACGCTTCCTCCCAGCGCGGATCATAGTTTGGATACCGCCGAACGCCAGCACATTCTGCGCATCCTTCGCGAAACCCATGGCGTGCTCTCCGGACCCGATGGCGCCGCACGTCGCCTGGGGCTGAAGCGCACCACTCTGCAATCGAAAATGCAGCGCCTCAAAATTACCCGCAACGACTACACGGGCGCCTGACCAAACCACTCGGTCAGCCCTTGTCTGAGGGCCATGTCTCGCATTTTTGGCGAGCATAGGAATTCTCTCTCCTTGGTGAGCTCTATATGAGCTCTAGTCCTTGTGATCTCTAGTTCGTGTGATAGAGATCGCTGAAGTGACGACGTGACGGCTAATCGGCAACTATGCCCAATAGTCGACATCTTCCCGCAACGAGCCCATCTGCCTAATTTCGGAACTTGTTCCAAACAGGTAAGTTCCACCATTTCCCATCACCTCCCATTTGCGGAACCCGACGTGCACAAGACTGACTGATTCGGCCTCTGGCCGGCGAGCGTTTTTTCCCCACCTCCCCAGCAGGCTTTGGTTCCAAACCAGCAGGCTCCCGGCGGGCAGACGTAGCCGGTTCTGTGGGGTGAGAGAAGTGCCAGTCACCAACCGATGTCAACCGTTGCATACCGTCGCTCCTCCTTGCCTGGTCCAAGTTTTCCCCTCGTCTCAATCCCAGGCCAGCGCAGTCGGCGATCACTCGAATCACCCTGCGGGATGGACTCCGTGGCTGCGGGAACAGACGCTGTCCCGATTCAGGAGCACGCACCGCCCCGATATTCAATCCACTCCTCATACTGAGCCGAAGGAAATCGACCCGTTCTATCTGTTTGCCTGTCACCTCGAGTGGGAGCAACGGGAAGATTCCGGCGCCGCCTGGGAACTGCTGGCTGCTGCGCAAAGTTTGCACGCCGATACTCGTGCCCATGCCCGCGCTTTGCTCTGCAGTTCACACCATCTGGGAGCCGTCGGCGCGGGTTCGAGCTTCATCACCAAGAAAAAGCGGTCCGCCGCTATGGAGACAAACATGAAGGGGCCCTATGGATTGGAGATCGCCGACGACTGCGCTGAGTGCATGAATCCCACCTCCGGCTTTTTTTGCAGCTTTTCCGAAGCGGCGCGGCAATCGCTGAACGAGGTTAGCCACAAGAGCATTCTGCCGGCCGGAGCGATCCTGTTTGTCGAGGGTCAAAGTCCGCGGGGCATGTTCATTCTCTGCTCGGGGAGAGTGAACCTCTCCACAACTTCGCGCGAAGGCAAGATTCTGATTCTCAAAACCGCTGAAGCCGGGGAAGCTCTCGGCCTGAGCGCCGCCATTTCGGGCGTGGGTTATGAATCGACCGCCGAGACTTGTACTCCATGCCAGTTGAACTTTGTGGATCGCAAGCACCTGCTTGAACTCATGGAGTCCTACAGCGAGGTCGCAGCGCACGCGGCGCAGTGTTTAAGCCGCGACTACCAGACGGCCTATCGCGACATACACGATCTGGTGCTCACCCGTTCCTCGGCCGGCAAGCTGGCGAGATTATTACTCTCCAATTCGCCGATTCAGAAGCCGCCGGTTCAGGGAATCGAGGACTCCGAGAGCCGCATCCATGGCGCGATGACGCATGAAGAAATGGCCCAGCGCATCGGTTCGTCGCGTGAAACCGTGACCCGGCTGTTAAGTGATCTGAAGAAAAAGCAGTTGATTCGTCTGGAGGGTTCGACGCTGGTGATTCGAGATCGCACGGCGCTGAAAGCCCTGGCAGTTTAGGCCTTCCCCCCCTGGGAACCGGAGGACGGTCGCTCTCTCTCACCGTCCTCCGGAGTTGTTATGAAGATCGCAACACCGCAACACTGCTCTGCCAGCGTTTTCGGGCGGAGATCACGGAACGTAGAAGTTATGTATTCGGGTACGCTCATCAACGATCTTTTTGCCGTGGTCGAACGAGCTTACGCAGAACGAGCTTACGCAGAACGCCCCCAGATAGAGCAAACTCAGGTTGTACGAGCTCATGGGGATTCGCGCACCCCTCACGCGGAACCGGTTGCCTGTCAGTGCGCCGGGAAGAGCTTAGAGCCGGAAAAGTTCCCGCAGCCGTCTGGTCTGAGCCCGGCTGACTGGAATCTCTGTCTGTTTCTTGTCGTCCATGCGCAACTGGTACGAGCTCTTGAACCACGGAACGACTTCGCGGATGCGGTTGATGTTCACCAGGTAGGAGCGGTGGGCTCGCCAAAACAGATTCGTATCTAAGCTGGCCAGCAGTTCCTCCAGCGTCCGGCAATTGGATTGTCCCTCCATCCCCACCGGACCGCCGGTCACCACCGTGATCACGCCATCTTCGATCCAGGCGTAGCAGATCTCGCGCTGGTCCACCAGAAACATGCGCCCCAGCGCTTTGAGCAGAATCTTCGCGGCCGGCTGTTTCTGCGACTCGATCATCCGCACCAGGGTGTCGATCTTCTCCGCCGGCAGCCCGCCCGCGTCCTGCTTGGCGCGCGCTTTCTGAATCGCCTGCGCTACGCGCTTCTTGTCGAACGGTTTCAGCAGATAATCGACCGCATTCACCTCGAACGCCTTGACCGCATATTGATCAAACGCCGTGGCAAAGACAATCTTGGGCAGGGTAATTTTGCGGTCGAGCAGTTTCTTGATGACTCCGAACCCATCCAGCCCGGGCATTTGGACATCCAGAAAAACTAGATCAGGCGCGTGCTCTTTGATCAGGTTGACGGCTTCGAGCCCATTCTTGCCCTGGGCCACGACATTCACGTCGTCGGTATTTTTCAGCAGGTAGGCGAGTTCGTCGCGGGCCAGTTGCTCGTCGTCCACGATCACTGCGGATAAAGCCAAAGCCATTACGTTACCCCGGACCGGGCTCTGGGTGGCCCATGTCTCGCGGTTTTTGCGAGAAATGGGATTCGCCGGCAGATGCCTGAACTGAGTATAGTGCTTCGATTTCCCAGTAGCAACGCAGTGAGCGAACGTGGAAGAGCGGCCCTTCAGGGCCGCGTAGGCCGCCACTAATTGTCTGGGCTTTAGCCCCGGTGTTGCTACTGCGGCTTCTGCATCATCCCGCCCATATTCCCCATATCCATCTTGGTATAACCCGCGGGAACGTCGAACAGACTCGCCGCTTGTGGCCCCTCTTGAATGTTTTGCAGTTCCCAGCCCGCGTTCTTGCCCTGCCATTTCACGGGAAAGCGCAGCTTTGGATCAAGCCAGAAGGCGCTCGTGTCACCCTTCGCATTCGTGGCTTCGTATTTGGTGGTGCTGCGGCCATTCACCGTTTCATTGCCGACTTTATGGCAGCTCCCGCCTTTATTCTGCGGCAGTTGCGTCCAATCCGAACATGCGGCCTCGACGTCGCCGGTGCGAAAGAAATTGTAGGCGCTCCGCTGGCCAGCCGTTTGCGAGGACATTTCCATGTACATGTGCATTTGATCCATCAAAATAGTGACGGTTTGCGTCGTCATATTGATAATGACGGCGCCGCCCCTGGGATCTTTCTTGGCCGGTTCGACCCGCACCTTATCTTTGGAGAAATACATTTTCCCGTTGCTGGGATGGTCGGGTTTTTGCATATCCACCATCTCGGCGGAAAACTCGGTTTGCGCCATCGCAAAACTCGCAGCCAGTAGAAATACAATCAAGCACGAACTTCGCATCGTCATTCGCATCGTCCGTTGCAACATGCAGTCTCCTTTAGGTAAACCGGGTGTTTCCATCTCGAGTGAACGTCCCGAGAAAAGAGCGGGGAAAGCATAACAGAAGAAGCGTGCCGCTTTCCGTTTAGGCCACACTTTCCAGCGCCAGGGCCATCCCCATGCCGCCGCTCACACACAGCGTGGCCACTCCGCGCTTCGTATTGCGTTTCAGCATTTCGTGCAGCAGCGTCACCGTGATGCGCGTACCCGTACACCCAATGGGATGTCCGAGCGCGATTGCCCCGCCATTCACATTGAGCCGGTCGCGATTGAAATTCAGCGTGCGGTCGCAAGCCAGTACCTGCGCCGCGAAGGCCTCGTTCAATTCGATCAGTCCAAACTCATGCAGCCGAAGATTATGCTTGTCTTCGAGCTTGCGCAGCGCCGGAACTGGCCCAATCCCCATCGTCCGCGGATCTACGCCCGCCGACGCGACCGCGACGATCCGCGCCAGCGGCTTCAGATTGTTCGCTCGTACGAAATGTTCATTGGCTACGACCACCGCTGCCGCACCGTCGGTGATTCCGGAAGAGTTTCCGGCAGTGATTGTCCCCGTTGTTTCTCCGGCCTTCGAATTCCCAGATTTCGAAAACACGGGCTGAAGTTTCGCCAGCTTCTCCATACTCGCGTCCGCGAACGGATGTTCGTCGCGTGCAAACACAGTCGCCCCTTTTTTTCCTTCGATCGTCACCGGAACAATTTCCGCGTCGAACCGCCCCGCCGCAATCGCACGCGCGGCGCGCGACTGCGACAGCAGCGCAAATTCGTCCTGCTCTTCACGAGTAATTTTGTACTGGTCTACCAACACCTCGGCGGTCTCGCCCATTACCATCTTGGCCAACGGACAGAAAAATCCGTCGCGATACATCCCGTCTACCACTTCCTGATTACCCAGCCGGTATCCCCAGCGCGCCCCGTCGAGATAATAAGGAACGCGCGACATCGACTCGGTCCCGCCCGCCAGAATGCAGGTGGCGTCTCCCACCAGAATCGCCTGATACGCCAGCGCAATCGCTTTCATCCCCGACGCGCAAGCCTTGTTCACCGTAAACGCCGGAACTCCCTCGGGCACGCCAGCGCGCACGGAAACCTGCCGCGCCACATTCGGCCCGCCCCCAGCCTGCCGCGCGCAGCCAATAATGGTCTCGTCCACCTGCGCCGGTTCGATCGCAGCGCGATCCATTGCTCCCTTGGCTGCGACGACGCCCATATCGGCCGCGGTCAGCGAAGCCATCGCACCGCCAAATTTCCCAATCGGCGTCCGCACACCCGAAAGAATATAGATCCCCGGCAAACCGCACCTCCAAACAATCGAGTCTAGCAGGGTACGAAAGAAGGCTGAAGATCACGAATTTAAGCGAACGGATTCTGATTCCGCAGCCGTGCGATGTGATGAACAGGATGTTAGAAACAGAGTGACCCCCGGGAGGATTGGCTGACTCTTCCGAACCGCCTCGCCGAGCGTGCATTGCTGGCCTCTTTTCCGATACATTATTAGTTCCCGTGCTTGATCTGAATCATGCTTGATCTGAATTTCGTACGCGAAAATCTGCCGTTGGTGGAAGAGAAGCTGCGCCAGCGCGGCATGGATCCGGCTGCCGTGTTGAGGAACTTTCGCGAGGTTGACACGCAGCGCCGCCAGGCCATTACCGAGGCGGAGACCAGCAAGGCGCAGCGCAACAAGGCGTCGGAAGAGATCGCGAAATTGAAAAAGAGCGGCGCGGACGCCAGCGCCGCCATGGCCCAGACCCTGATCGCACAAACCAAGGACCTGCGCGAGAAGATTCAGACGCTGGAAAAAACCGCCTCCGATCTTGATGCGCAACTGCGCGATATTCTCTTGGGCATTCCCAACTTACCAAGCACCAGTGTGCCCGTCGGCCATGGTGCCGATGACAACGTTGAAGTGCGCCGCTGGGGCACGCCGCCCAAATTTGATTTCGTCCCTAAGGCGCACTGGGACTTGGGCGCTGAACTCGGCATCCTCGATTTGGAACGGGCGGTCAAGCTCACGGGCGCGCGCTTCGCCGTCTACTGGGATCTGGGGGCGAAGCTCGAACGCGCGCTGATGAACTTCATGCTCGATCTGCATACGCGCGAGCACGGCTACACCGAAGTTTTGCCGCCTTATCTGGTGAATTCCGAGTCGATGTATGGCACCGGACAGCTGCCCAAGTTTGCCGCCGATCTTTTCCGCGTGCCGCACGGCGAGAGGGATCTTTGGCTGATTCCGACGGCGGAGGTTCCGGTCACGAATCTTTATCGCGACGAAGTGCTCGATCAGGCGCGGCTGCCGGTCTCGCTCACCGCTTACACACCCTGCTTCCGCAGCGAGGCGGGATCGTATGGGAAGGACGTGCGCGGCATCATCCGGCAGCATCAGTTTCAGAAAGTCGAGCTGGTGAAGTTCGCGCATCCGGACCACTCCTACGAAGAGCACGAAAAACTTACCCGCGACGCCGAGGAAGTTTTGCAAAAGCTTGGCCTGCATTACCGCACGATGGCGCTGTGCACCGGGGATATGGGGGCGGCTTCGACAAAGACATACGACATTGAAGTTTGGATGCCGGGGCAGCAACTGTATCGCGAGATTTCGTCGTGCTCGAATTTTGAGGCGTATCAGGCGCGTCGCGCCAACATTCGCTACCGGCCCGAAGGCAAGAACAAGACCGAGTTTGTGCACACGCTGAATGGCAGCGGGCTCGCGGTGGGCAGAACCTGGGTTGCCATTGTAGAGAACTACCAGCAGGCTGATGGGAGCGTAATCATTCCGGAGGCGCTGCGTGGATACATCGGGGCGGATCGGATTACGCCGAAGAGCTTCTAGCTGCTAGCTTCTAGCTAAACTGCAGGAGTGAGGGGTTCAAGCTAGTAGCCAGAAGCTAGGAGCTAGTACACTTGCACAGAGTGGAAATCACGACTACCGCGCCCAGCGCGCCCCTGCCAATGAACGCCATGTGGCGAACAATTCGCGGATACATTCTGTGGCAGTACGAGCGGGGCACGCTGCACTACGACATCATGGTCACGCTGATCATTCTTTTTTTGTGGTTTTCGCCGAAGGTGATCAACTTCAACGACAAACCCATTGCGCGCAATCCGCATCCGACGGATGTGGTTGTATCGGCCGACGCCGAGGGCCATCTTTTCTACCAGGTCGCGGCCAGCGCGATTTCGCCAGGCGATGACCAGTCAGTACGCGAGCAGTTGCTGCAGATTATCGAGCCGATTTCAGGTGCGGTTTCGATCGTGAGTTATGAACGGATTTCCGACCCCAAAGGACAGGTGCAGAGCTACAAGGTACTGGCCAAGCGGGACTGACCGGATTACGAATTAGCGGTCCACGGCCCCGCAGTTGGATGTTGAAGTCGGATACTGAAATGAAAAGCTTCGCGCTCATCCTGCCCATCGCGCTCCTCTGGAGTCTTCTCCATTTCGCGCCTTTAGGCCTTGCTCGGCAGACACCCGTCGACTCCAGCCCACTGAACGCGGCGTTGAAAAAGATGGATACTGCCGCGGCCAGCTTTCGCTCCACCCATGCCGATTTCGAATGGGACTTCTACGAAAAAGTCATCGATGAGGTCGACAACGTTCAAACCGGCACGATCTACTACCGCCGCTCCGGCAAAGAAATCGAAATGAAGGCCGACGTCAAGACCGAAGGATCCGATCTCAAGAGCCTGAAACCCGAGCCAAAGTATGTGCTGTTCAGCCAAGGCAAGATTCGCGTCTATCAACCCAAACCGGACCAGGTGACAGAGATCGATCTCAGCAAGGACCGCTCCGTCGAAAGCTATCTGGTTCTTGGCTTTGGCGGCAGCGGACAGGATCTGCTCAAATCCTTCGACGTGACTTATGTCGGTCCGGAGAGCATTGCCGGCGTGGCCACGGCCAAACTACAACTCGTTCCCAAGTCTGACAAGGTGCGCAACACCTACCATCGAATTTTTCTTTGGATCGATCTCGAGAGAGGAATCTCGGTGCAGCAGCAATTCTTTACGCCGCAAGAGGATTACCGCCTGGCCAAGTACTCCAACATTCGCGTCAACGAAAAGATCTCGGACGACGTTTTCAAGCTCAAGACCACGAGCAAGACTCAGACAGTTTCACCTCGCGGTTAAGTTGTTGAATTGAAAGGGCAAGAAATGTGCTGAGTTTTGCACACTGGCAAGCTATACTGACCGCTCCTTCTTTTGGGCATTTGAGCATTTGGATTTATTCATGGCCAAGGTTTTCACGATTACAGTCCCGCCTAAGCTGGGAAACAAGCGCAGGGAGCGTACCTCAGATCCACGCTATGTGGATGGGCAGCGACTGCTGGTGGAAGCCATGAAGTATCTGGCGCAGGCCGACCCGGTCAGCAACCGCCCGGCGATCGAATTGATTTCCGAACACGTCCGGACGCGTTTCCGCATGAGCGACTCACCTCTGGGTTAGGCCGATTGCTGGCTTAGCCGATCGACCGTCCGATTCAACCTCTTACAATGCAGCAGTGAAAAGGTCAGGGACGGCTTTCGCCGTCCCTGTGTGGTTATTTTCCGAACGCGCTAATGCAGATCTCAGAATGCAAACCTTATCGAGAATTGCATCACGCGAGGCGTGGTGAGCGTGCGCTGGAACTTGCCGAAACCGGTGATGTCGACCAGGTCTTCGGTCTCCACGGCGTTGGCAGCGTCAAAGCGGACTGAGTTGGTGACGTTGAAAACTTCCCACGAGAATCTGAGCATCCGAGTCTCGCTGAACATCCAACTCTTGTTGAGTCCGCCATCGATGGAGAAAAAGCCAGGTCCGCGGAAGTTGTTGCGCTGGCCCGCTTCGCCGGGGTAAGTGTCGCGGAATGTAACCGTCCCCGAACTCGGAAGATAGGGGCACTGACACTGGATGCTCTGAGCATTTTTGAATGCATTGGGAATGCCGCTCGAGTCGATGTATACGCCGGTCTTTGGTTTGGGCCCAACCAGAACCGACGTGCCTTCGAGTTCGAAATTGGTCGCCCAGCCCGTTCCGGCTGAAACGCTGAAAGGGAAACCGCTGGTCCAGCGGCCCAAGCTGCTCAACCCCCAACCACCGAACATGGAATTCAGGACGCGGTTTCCCGTGCTCCAGCGCCGGCCTTTGCCATAGGGAATATCCCAGATCACGTTGAAGTTCAACTGGTGCGTGGTATCGAAGTCCGAAGTTCCGCGCCACAAGTCAGGAGACCAGGCATTGATTGCCTGATTGTTATAGGCAACGCCCCCGGCGGCTTCGAATCCATTTACGCGTTCGGCATTCGAGCTGGCGTCAATGGAATGGGAATATACGTAATTCAAATCGAACTGCAGTCCCGCGCTCATGGCATGACGCAGCGTGACTTGCAGCGCATTGTAGTTGCTGTTGCTGCGGGTCTGCCAGCCATAGAGCGAAGAGAACTGGTCTTGGTAGTAGCTATAAGGAGTGCCGGGCCCATAATAGGTGCCGCCGGCAGCGTTACCCGCACACGCCGGGTAGCAAAACACGTCCATAATCTCCTGCGCGGTAGTCTCGTTGCCCGCGAAGCAGTAGAACTCGTCATACAGGTTTTGCGTCGCCGTCGGGTTCGCAGGAACGGCTCCGTTGGTCGGCGAGCACGGCGTGTTCGAGTTGTTGCCAGAGAGCAGGCCGGGACCTGCCGCCTGCGGGAAAAGATTCTCCCAGTAGGGGATCGGCTGGATGCTATTGAGGGGCGTGTTCGCGGCGGCGGCTTTGGAGAACAGCTGCGCGGCATTGAAGTAATCAAGCCCGCTCTTGGGATCCACGAGGTCGAGGGGTTGCGCAAGATCGACTTCCTGCAGCAGGTGATGCGCGAAACGGCCGGTGTAGGTCGTCGACAGCACGAAGTCGTGAGCGAACTCGCGCGTGAAAGAAAAATCGATCACTTCCGAATAAGGTGTCTTCAAGTGATCGTCGATACCCCAGGCGATTGCCAAGCCGTAGGTATTGGGATTATTGGGAGGAGTGTAGGGAAAGCCGCTGGGGGAAGGAGAGATTTGACCAGGAGGTAAGCTGCCCGGCCCCGTCAGCTGGGTGAAGCGCGGTGAGTCGTCCACGGTGGAAAGACCGGCTGGATTGCTGAACGTCGAGGTTAGTCCCCATGATCCGTTGCGGTCGAAAGTGTTGACCACGCCTTCACCGAAATGATCGAAGTAAATGCCGTAACCGGCACGAAGGGAGCTCTTGCCGGCGTCCCCAACTATCATGTGCCAAAAGCCGCTGGCCGCGTGGGGCGAATAGGCAATCGCGAACCGGGGCGCGAGATTCCTATAGTCCCAGGCCCAGTAGGGCTTGGCGTGGTTGGCCTGCCCGGAAAGGTTGAATGTCAAATCGGGTTGATCCACATTGCCCGCATAGGCTTCTTGCCCGCGCGTCTTGAACCACTGATCCATATCCACTGTAGGAGACACCTGGTTTCCCCGGTTCTCAAAGGGAGGCTGCAGGAGGGAATAGCGAACCCCATAGGTCACAACCAGGTTGGGGGTCATGCTCCATTTGTCCTGCAGGTACAGTTCCCCTTCGAAGTTCTGAAAGTGACGTGGAACCAGCTCGCCGTTGGGAATTTGCTGGCCGAACTTATTCTGGTTGGCCTGGGTGAAGGTTTCGCTGAGGATCCCAGCCACATCCATGGCAGCAAAGCTATAGGAAGTACCGAAGTTGGTGTCGACATCAGGATAGGCGCCACCTGCATTGTTCGGGTTGGCGTCCATGAGCGAAGGATCAAGGCTGACGCCTTCGTTGGCGATGAACGACGGATTTAGCCAGTACAAGTTCGTCTGCGCGAAAGAAATGTTGTCTGCGTTGGATTGACGATTGTTGCGGATGAAGCGCCAGTTGGTGCCAAATTGAATGGTGTGCGTGCCCTTGGTCCAGGATACGTCGTCCGCGAAATTGTTCACAGGAACGTTGGTCAGGATGGTCTGGCTGCCAAAAGCTTGCGTATCGTCGAGGCCGCGAAAGTTAACGAAGTCCTGGTTATTGACGCCCCCGGTTCCGAGGCCCTGGCGGACGAATGCATAACGGAAGTTATTGATCACGTTGTTGGAGATCAAAGCGGTGTAGCCGGCAGCGATTCCTTTACTGTTGTTGGTGACGAAGGCGTAGGGAGGCTGTCCGGGAAACTGCGGCGGTTGCTTCTCGTGGTCGTTTTGCAGGTTGCCGCGCACAAAAAGCGAGTGAGAGCCGCTGGCGTTGATTTTGTAGTCGAGCTTGACGATGTAGGTGTCGTGTTTGATCGGATCTGCGCCCGGGAAGGTGTAGCCGGCGGTATTCAGCAGGTCGCCTTCGCTGCTGGAGTTGGGGATCGGGTACTTTGTGAACAAGGCGGCAGGATTTGCGCCGCCGATGTTAGTGATCAGCCCGTTGGGTCCCGGTCCGCCCCAAAGGTTCCCTGGCGTGGCCGGGCAGGTTCCGTAGGAAGCACAGCCCGTCCCGGCAGGGTTGCCTTGATCCAGGGCAGCAACCTGTGCGGGCGTAAGGGTTGCGATGTCAAAGCCTGCGAAGGTCTGACCGCCTCCAACCACACTGATGATTGAGTTCGTGGGCGAGCAATTCGGGTCGCTTCCCGGATCGCAGAGATATTTCAGTTCTCCGTCGGCCATGCTCTGCGTCGGCACTTCGCGCGTGACCTGTTCCTGATCAGAGGTGCGCTGGCCTTCGTAGGCCAGGAAGAAGAAGAGCCGGTCTTTCTTGAGTGGGCCGCCGAACGTGCCGCCAAAAGTATTGCGCAGAACAAATCCGGGAACATTCGGCAAATTGTTCGCCAACTCCGATTGCTTGTTGAACCAGTCGTTGGCCACGGTGAAGTTAGGACGATAGTATTCGTAGCCCGAACCGTGGAATGCGTTGGTACCGCTCTTGGTAACCAAATTCACCTGCGCGCCCGAGGACCGGCCGGAGTCAGCGTCATAGTTGCCAGTCGTAACGCGAAATTCCTGGAGTGAATCGAGCGTGGTGCGCATGGCGCCTTCGAAGGCGAAGCCTTCGAGCTGGTCGTTGTCGTCCAGACCGTCGAGGGTGATGTTGGTCTGGTCGCTGCGAGCACCGTTGACCGCGCCCCCGCGACTGTCAGACATCTGCTGATCGTCGGTGGTCTTGCCGATGTAGGTGACGCCGGGCTGCAGGCTGAGAATGGCGACGGGATCGCGGCCTTCGGAAGGCAGGTCGGTCAACTGGCGGGAATTGAAGTTATTGCCCAGGGTCGCGTCCTGGGTGTTGACCTGGGGCGCTTCACCGGTGACGTCGATGACCACCGAGCCGCCCTGAACCTGCAGAGCCATATTTACAGTCGCCGGACTGCTTACCTGCAGCACCACGTTCTCCCGCTTCGTCGTGGCAAAACCGGCAGCGGTCACGGTCATCACGTAGGTCGAAGGAGGAACTTCGAGGAACTGATATGTCCCTTGGTCATCTGTTTTGACGGTTCTTGAAAAGCCTGTCGACTTATTGCTGAGAGTGATCGCAGCTCCGGCGACCATGGCTCCTTTAGCGTCTGCAATGGTGCCGTGGAGAGAAGACGTCGCAGATTGCGCGAACGCCAAGGTGCCAAACGCGAGCACACAACCGGTCACTGCCGCCACTAGCCATGAGCCAGAACGCATAGAAAGCTCCCTTCACCCGAAAGGGCGTGGTTTTCTGATTACGTCGTACCCAGGAGAGCAGAGACAAAAGAAGAACCTGGGGCCCTGATGGGGCGCTATTGTGCAACTTCACCGCCATAATGTTCAAGCGGAATTTGCGGCACTTATGGCTTCCTGAAACGATAAACTACGGCATTTCACCGGCGGCACTTCCAGAATTGGAAGTTTATGCACGCCGGTGGAAGAGCGCCGAGGCAAGAACGATCACCAAGGGATAGCATTCCAGGGTGTAGCGAGGCTCGGGATTCTCCAGGGTTCCGAGAAATGCGGAGCGCAGCAGCAGAAATAAAACAAATAGTCCAATGCCGAAAAATTCGCGCCCGGGCATCAGACCGGCCGCCGCCAATGCGACGTAGGCCAGATTCAGCAAGCCAAACCCGAGGCTGATCGCGAGCCAGAAGCTGTCGTCGTTAAATTCCCACCAGCGCGGGTCCGACGGAAACAGCTCGGTTCGCGGGCGCAGCCACATATCGGCGATACGCACCGCCGGAAGCCCAATGTAATAACGCAGAGGTGCGGCGTGAACCCTCTCGGCGGCCAGGGTTGCGAAACGGGAATCGAGTTCTGCAGTCATATCGTGATCGCTGTTGTATTCGGCCACGAGTTCGCTGGTCTGCTGGCGCTGCTGCCCGGAATCGAAGGCCCGCCGCGGCAAGCGCGTGAGGTCCAACTCCGCTCCGGGGATGGCCCAGTAGATTTCTTGAACGGAAACGTAATCGGCCATCCAGGTCTTGACCCAGCGATTAAAGCCAGTCATGACGATATCGTCAGCGTCAGTCGCATAACGAGGGGCCAGAGGCTCGAAGCGGTGCAGCGTGTGCAGATTCCGCAAGGTCCAGGGAATCAACGGAGCCGTCGCTCCGGCCCCGAGCAGCACGCCCGCCCAGAAGATGGTTCGAGCTCGGCCTCGATCGATTCGCAGCATGCGTAATAAAAGCCAGAGGAGATATCCGCCGATCGCTGCGAGTAAGATTCCGCCGTCCGGCCGCAGCAGAATCGCGGCCCCCACCGAGAGTCCGCAGCCGAGCCAGACGACATTTGGGCGAGCACGTGGCAGAGGAGCGCGCGTCTCTGTCTCGCCGACGGCGAGGCCGCGGAAAGCCAAATCGAGAGCTAAGACGGTGAAGAAAATCTCCAGAGTCTCGGTGAGAGCTGCCGCTGCATAATTGGCGAGAAAGGGACAGAGCGCCGCCAGCAGAAATGCGGCCTGCGCGGCTCGCTCGGAGAACAGCCGCCGCGCCAGATCGGCAATCAGAAAGCAGGTTGCCAAATCGAACAGCACCTGCACCAGCAGGACTGCCCGGAAATTTCCCATTCCAAACAGCGCGAAGATCGCCGCCAGAAATGCCGGATAGCCCGGCAGACGCGATAGAGTAGGCACGACCACGCCAGAGTTCGTGATGCCGTAAACTCCGTGCTGTAACCAGTTCTCCGCGATGTTTGCGTAAAAGCGGGAGTCGTCCGTCACGCCCGGAAAATGCGCCACCAGCAGCACCCGCAAGCCCAGGCCCGCCAGGCTCGCCCATGCGAAGAACCGCGCCCGTTTTCGCACGAAGTTTCCGATGTGCTTTCCTTCGAAACCCGTCCGCTCCAGTTGCCGCACGCTGCGAATCATAGCGCGTTTGCGGCAATCCTGGCGTCGGGAAAGTGCATCCAACAAGGTAATTCAACTAGTCGCCCGGCTTCGTCGATAATCGGTCGTCGTTAACGGTCATTATTAACGATCTTCATTAGCGATCGTCAATAATGACCTTCAATAATGACGACGAGAATTGACCCTGTGCCCTCCGCGGCATACGATTGACACTACTCTTCGCTCACCCATGGCCCAGCCCGTCTTTTATGATCCTCGACGCGCCCGGTGGAAACGCCTGCGGCGCTTGGTCGACGCTACCGCCGTTCTGGTTTCTGCGCTGATCCTTTTCTTCGTCTACACGGCGTTGCGGGACGAGCCCCTGCCCGAACTCTTGTTCTCACCGCAAAAGCGCGCCTTCAAGGCTCTGAAAGAGAGTGAGAAGGAGAAAGCCCGCGATCGGCTCAAAAAGGCTGCAGCCCGCTCTCACCGAAAATCGAAACTTGCCGCGTCGCAGGTCAAGCTCAATCAAGAGGAAGGAATCCGCGCGGCCTTCTATGTGCCCTGGGACGCAGCCAGTTTCTCGTCTTTGCGTTCTTATGCTCACCAAATCGACATTCTTTATCCTGACTGGTTGCACGTACTCACCGCTGACGGAAGGCTGCAGGGTGTCGACGATCAAACCAATAAATACTTTGATGTGATACAGAGCAACGCCCAGGGCAGCACCGTACTTCCGGTCGATGACCGGGTGATGCCGTTTCTGAAGACGGAAGACCCCAGCATGGAAGTCTTCCCCATGGTGAACAATTCCGACGGTGCGAACTGGATGGGAGACATTGTCGGGTTCATGAATAATCCCGAGGCCCGCGCGCGCTTTCGCCAGCAAGCCGCGCAGTTTCTCTCGTCCGGCCGCTACCGGGGGCTGATGATCGACTTTGAGGCGTTTCCTCCATCTGGCCAGCCCGGCTATGTCGCGCTCCTGCAGGAATTGTCGGGCGATCTGCACGCTCGCGGTATGAAACTTTACGTGGCGGTGCCGGCGCACAGTAGTGAATACAATTATCCGGCGATCGCCGCGGCAGCCGACGGCGTCGTGCTCAATAACTACGACGAGCACTATCCCGGCGCCGCGTCTGGCCCCGTAGCGTCGCAGGATTGGTTCCTGCAGAACCTTACATTTGCCAAGACCGTCATCCCGCAGGAAAAAATCATTTGCGCCATCGCCAACTATGGCTACGACTGGGTGCTGAAACCCAAGAAAGGCAGCCTGCCTCCTGAGGAACACGACCACATCGTCAGCGTTCAGGATGCCTGGCTAGCGGCGCGTGATTCCGATGTGGACGTCAACTTCGATGATGACGCCATGAACCCGCATTTCAGCTACCTCGACGAGCGCAGCGTACAGCACGACGTCTGGTTCCTCGACGGGGTGACGGCGTTGAATCACATGCGGTCGGCGCAGAACCTAGGCATTCAGACCTTTGCCCTGTGGCGCCTGGGAAGCGAAGACCGCTCTCTGTGGAAGGTTTGGGACATACCCGGAGATGCCGGCGCGACTGACAAACTGAAAGACGTGCCGCCCGGCGCCGATGTTGACATGGAGGGTCAGGGCGAGATTCTGCGAATCGAAGACCCGCCCGCCCATGGTACGCGCGATTTAACCATCGATGACAACAGCAAAATGATTACTGACGAGGTCTTTCAGACCTTGCCAGAACCTTACCGTGTCGGACGCTATGGCTATAGTCCGAACAAAGTCGCGCTCACGTTTGACGACGGTCCCGACCCCGAGTGGACTCCGAAGATTCTCGATGTTCTCAAGGCGAAGCACGCGACGGCAACGTTTTTCCTGATCGGCATTCAGACCGACAAGTTTTCCAGCATCGCGAAACGGATCTACAAGGAAGGCAATACCATCGGGAATCATACCTTCACTCATCCCGACGTCAGCAACATCTCCGATGCGCACGTAAAAGTGGAACTCAATCTCACCGAACGCCTCTTTGGCAGCCTGGTGGGAGTTCGCGCGACGCTGATGCGGCCGCCCTACGCAATTGACGAGGAACCGGACACTACCGACCAGGTGCGCCCGCTCAAAATCGCGCAGGACATGGGCTACATTACCGTCGGCAATCGCATCGATCCCGATGACTGGAACGATAATCCTCGCCACACCGCCGAGCAGATATCTTCCTATGTGCTGGCGCATCTGCCGCCCTGCCGCGAGGAAAATCTGCGTTGCGGCAACATCGTACTGATGCACGACGGCGGCGGGAACCGGGCCGAAACCGTAAAAGCGCTGCCCGCGATTATTGACGGCGTCCGGGCCCGAGGATACGAAATTGCGCCGGTGTACGAGTTGATCGGCAAGACCCGCGCCGACGTAATGGCGCCCCTGCCACCCGGCGAGCTTTGGGCGGCCCGACTTGATCGGTTCGGTTTTTGGGTGTTCGACGCCAGCATCGTCTTCATCACCTGGATATTTCTGGTGGGCGACCTGCTGATGACCGGACGCCTCATCTTCATTGGAGCGGCGGCCGTTTACGACCGCGCGCGCGAAAAATTTCTAGGCAGGCCCGCCGAAGTTGCGTCCTATAAGCCGAAGGTTGCGGTGCTGATCCCCGCCTACAACGAAGAAAAAGTAATCGAGCGTACCATTCGCGCCGCGCTCAACTCGAATTATCCCAACCTGCGCGTCATTGTGATTGACGATGGCTCCAAGGACCGCACGCTCGAGGTTGCGCGACGCGCTTTCGCCGCGGAGGCCGCAGCGGGAAAGGTTCTGATCCTCACCAAGGAAAACGCCGGCAAAGCCGAGGCGCTCAACTTCGGCATCGAGCACATCGGAGACGCCGAGCTTTTTGTGGGAATCGACGCCGACACCATCATCGCGCAGGACGCCATCGCGCGCCTGGTGCCGCATTTCATCAATCCGAAAGTCGGCGCCATGGCAGGCAATGCCAAGGTTGGCAACCGCGTCAATCTATGGACACGCTGGCAGGCCCTGGAATACATCACAAGTCAGAATTTCGAGCGCCGCGCCCTCGACGTCCTTGGCGCGGTCAGCGTGGTGCCCGGGGCGATCGGCGCGTGGCGCGTATCCGCCGTGCGCGAGGCGGGAGGCTACCACCTTGATACCGTCGCCGAAGATGCCGATCTGACCATGGCCCTGCTGCGCCGCGGATATCGCGTCGAATACGAAGACATGGCTCTGGCCTATACCGAAGCACCGACCAACGCGAATGCCTTGATGCGCCAGCGTTTCCGCTGGTCCTTCGGCATCCTGCAAGCCGTGTATAAACATCGCGGAGTTTTCGCCCGCAAGGGCGCGCTGGGATGGGTGGCGTTGCCCAACATCGTCATTTTCCAGATTCTGCTGCCGCTGGTGTCGCCGCTCATCGACATCATGTTTGTGGTCGGTACGATCTGGTATTACATCCAGAAGCATTTCCACCCGGACTCGACCGATCCCGCCGACTTCCACAAGCTGGTATTGTTCTTCTTTGCGTTTCTGGTGATCGACTTCATCGCCTCGGCGATTGCCTTCGCTCTGGAACGCCGTCGTCCCGATGAAAAAGAAGACGTCTGGCTGCTCAGCCAGGTCTGGCTGCAGCGCTTCGCCTATCGCCAGCTATTTTCGATCGTCTTGTTCAAAACGCTGAAGCGGGCCCTGGAAGGCCGCAAGTTCGCCTGGGACAAATTAGAGCGCACGGCCGCGGTGAGCTACGTGCCGACCGAGAACCACGACCACGTCAACGTGCCGTAGGAGTTCCACACTGTCGTCTGTCCTTCCACCCTGTCATCCTGAGCGGAGCATTTGCTTTCGCGAAGCGAAAGCAAATGCGGAGTCGAAGGACCCCTAGTTGCCCAAACTCTCCTACGCGCAGGCAGGAATTCTCTCTCCACGAGCGCGCGGGCCTCCTATCGGAATAGCAGCGGCGCAAACTCCGCCAAATTTCTCCGCCACACCATCCAGGTATGCATCCCGGGCGTCTCAATGTCAGTATGCTGCACGCCCTTGGTCTTCAGCCACTCCCGCAAGTTGCGGTTGGGAGTAATCAGACGATCTTCAGTGCCGCACGCAATCCAGAGCAAATGAATTTCCTGGTTCGCTTTTGCGTCGAGTCCTGGAAAGTCTTTTTCAAAGTCGTCGGGCATGCCTCCGGCGCTGAAGGCGCCGATCCAGGCAAACTTGTCGAGGCCGTTCAGTCCGATTCTGAGCGATTCAGCGCCTCCCATCGAAAGCCCGGCGATGGCGCGGGAGTCACGTTTGTTTATCACACGGTAGTCGATCTCAACTTTGGGGATAATTTCGGTCAAAAGTCCGTCACGAAATTTCCGAAAACTCTCCTCGCGCACGTCGGGATGATTCCCGATGCCTCCCCAACCGAGGCGGACCACCTCCATAGTGCCGTAGCCGAGCGGCATCACGACAATCATGGGCTTGGCTTTGCCCTGCGCGATGAGGTTGTCGAAGATCACGTTCGCGTGGCCGACCGCCGTCCATCCGCTGGCATCGTCACTGAATCCATGCAGCAGATACAGTACGGGATACGTCTTCTTCGCCTTCGGGTCGTAGTTCGGCGGCGTGTAGACGTAGTAGTCGCGATCGTCACCCGAAACTGCTGACTTGTAAAAATGATGATGGATTTCCCCGTGCGGCACATCGTTCACTTCCCACGGCAGCGACGAGTCTGGAAGATGCACCGCGTTCGCAGGCGTGATCAAATTCGGCACGAGCAAATGGTTGAAGGGATCAAGCATGCGCACGCCGTCGACGACGACGGAATATCCGTAGTAATCCGGGGGCAGCGGCGCGGTGGTCACGCTCCAGACGCCCTTGTCGTCTTTCTGCATGGCCGCGGGTTCGGTGCCCTCCCGCGCGAGTTTCACTTCCTGCGCGTTCGGAGCAAGGAAGCGGAAGGTCACGGTATTGTCGGAGTGCACTTCCGGAGTATTTACCCACGGCGGCCTTTGCGGAGCCGGAGCGGGAGCCTGCGCAGGCTGGGCTTGCTGCGCCGACGCCAGAGCGCAAAGAGTGAAGAGTGAGAGAACGAGAAAGCTCGATTGAAATTTCATGGTGTCGTCTCCTCTGACAGAATCTAGAAAACCAGGACCCCTAAAAACCAGGTTCGAATCTCACCTGACTTCTGAAGCACATATTGCCGGTACGTTTGCCGCCTTTGGCTGCGATCCGATCTCAGAGTAGGCTGCGCTCGATTCGGCATTTCCCGTACTGATTTCGCATCCCTCATGCAACTTTGTCTCTGCCTCGTGTTCCTTGTCCTGAGCACGGTACATGGAAGCGGCCGAGAAACAACTGGGTGCGATGCCCGCACGGCAGGCTTTGTCGTAGTTCTCGAGCGCCATAGCCATATCCGCCGCCGCACCTTGCCCAGAGCGATAACACTCCGCCAGCCCGCTGCAGCCGCGCGACCAGCCGCCGGCGCACGACTTCTGAAAAAGCTGAAAAGCGCGGGCCGCATCCTTGGCGACACCTTGGCCGGCATAATACAGCGATCCCAGCAGAAAGCAACTCTCGGTGTCGCCGCGATCGCAGGCGCCCTGGAAAACTTCGCCCTGACTTCCGGCCACCATGCGGAAAACGCTGGCGCAGCCGCTCGACATCCCGAACTCGCATCCATGAGCGAAATTCTTGGCTGCCTCGGTTTGATTGGCCGGCACCATGCGTCCATCATTCAAGGCACTTCCCAACACCATGCACGCTGTGCCGGAGCCGTGATAGCAGCCGATCTTCATTTGCCGAACCCATGACTCGCAGGCTGCGCCGTTCCCTTGCACGCACGCTTTGCGCCAGAATTCAGGATCGGCGCCGGGCTGGTGCCCACCCAAGAAGCCGGTGCCGAGCATGATTGCAAAAAGACAAATCCACACTGCCATATGAGCAAGGTTGGCTCGCCTCGGAGTCCACGCGGGAATGCGCATTTTCCCGAAGCGAGCTGCCAGAGCCACGCTCCAGCGGTCCAGCGCGCGCACGGTCAAATTGAGCGGCGGAACGCAAAGCAGCTTGTCGTAGAAAGTTGGAGCCCCCAGCCAGCCCAGCAACCAATAGAGACCGAACACTCCTGCGCCGTAACCCGCTCCGAAGACGATTTTGCCAAAGTTCTTTCGCGGCGAAGTCGCGGGATCGGTAACCAGCAGGTGAAGGCCGAGGAACACCGCCGCAGGAATATTGGTGTCGACGAAATAGTAGAGCCCGGTATGGTGCGTGAAAGCCAGGTTCATAGCGTATAAAGCTGCCGCGGCCGAAAGCGTGACCAGCGTGACCGAGAAGAGCGCCTGCACCACCAGGCCGAGCAGAAAAATCTCCAGATATATATGCGGCGGCCGGTCGAATGAAACTGCAATCTCCTCACCCCAGCTGATCTGCGTGCTGTGAGTGATGATCAAACCAACGGAAAATACGAAGAGCGCAATCGCAGACGGATTAAAAATGTGGGTGCGGCGGCCGTCGCGTGTCCATGTGATGAACTCTTTGCACAGAACGCCGGTCGCCAGCATCAAAAATTGCAGGAAATACCAGTCCGGCTTGAACCAGAGAAATAAGTTCGTGCTCAGTACGATTGGAAACGCTCCGAAACCTAGGATCCAGCGATCGCGGCGCGACCAGCACACCAGCATGTCGAGGGCATAAACGAATACGATTTGGCCGACGATCAGTGGAATCTGGTGGTACACCTCGCGCCAATACCATCCCCAATAAGCGAAAATGCACGAGTGCATGGTGAGCTGCACATAGTGCACCGGCTTCGGCAGGAACTCGTAGCTCAGTTCGCGCCCGGCTCGAACGACTTGCCGCCTCAGGAAAAAAAGAAAGACGAGTAAAGCGGCCGCAGCACCCAGAAAGGACCACGTGAGGCGAGGATTCTCGTTGATGCCAGGGAAGAAAACGAAACAGCCCAGAAGTAAAATGAGTGTGAATGCAAGCCGAAGGGGTGGGATCTGGTTTGTCGGGATCTTCTCGCGCTTGGTCCGAGTCGGCATTGCCCGATTGGCGCTTACTCCCTGGCTTCAGGCGCTATTTTTCTGCGGCGACTTCCAGCCTGGTTTCGGCACGGCGCAGCGCGTCCAACGCGCGCTCCACGTCAACAGTGATGTCGCCGCTGGCCAGCAGTTGCTCGGCGCGGGCTTTGGCTTTTCGCGCGCGCTCCACGTCGATCTCCGACGGACGCTCCGCCGTCTCTGCCAGAATCGTAACCTTATCCGGCAGAACTTCCGCGAATCCCCAGGCCACGGCCAGCCGCTGCTCGTTTGAATTAGAACCGGAACTGGAACCCGAACTCCCCCGGAACGTAATCTCACCGACCGCCAGTTCCGTAATCAGCGGCGCGTGACCGGGCAAGATGCCCAGATACCCGTTCTTCCCGGGAATCTGAACTTCCTCGGCCGCCGTGTCCACAACTTTCTTTTCCGGCGTGACGATCTCGAGTTTGAAAGTTTCTGCCATGAACCAGCTATCAGCTCTCAGCTGTCAGCCATCAGTACTGTGCAGACTCGACCCATCTTGACGGGTCAAGCTGACAGCTGATGGCTGAGGGCTGACAGCTCTTTACGCTGCTGCCTTCATCTTCTCTGCCGCTTCCAGCACTTCCTCGATCGGGCCCTTCATGTAAAACGCCTGCTCGGGGATGTCGTCGTACTTGCCTTCTACGATCGCCTTGAAACCCTTCACGGTGTCGGCTACCTTCACGTAACGTCCCGCCGCGCCGGTAAACTGTTCGGCCACATGGAACGGCTGTGACAGGAAGCGCTGAACTTTGCGGGCTCGAGCCACGGTCAGCTTTTGATCTTCGGTTAACTCGTCGATACCGAGAATCGCGATGATGTCCTGTAGATCTTTGTAAGTCTGCAGGGTTCGCTTCACGGTTTGCGCGACGTCGTAGTGCTCCTGGCCCACGATGCGCGGATCGAGAATGCGCGAAGTCGAAGCTAGCGGATCGACTGCGGGATAAATTCCGATTTCAGTCAAGGCGCGCGAAAGCACGGTCGTCGCGTCGAGGTGAGCAAACGTGGTCGCCGGCGCCGGATCCGTCAAATCGTCGGCAGGCACGTAAATCGCCTGCACCGACGTGACTGAACCTTTCTTGGTAGAAGTAATGCGCTCCTGCAGTTCGCCCATTTCCGTTGCCAGGTTTGGCTGGTAGCCAACGGCGCTGGGCATTCGGCCCAGCAGCGCGGAAACTTCCGAGCCGGCCTGTGTAAATCGGAAAATGTTATCGATGAAGAGCAGCGTGTCAGCGCCCTCGGCGTCGCGAAAATATTCCGCAACCGTGAGCCCGGTCAGCGCCACGCGTAGACGCGCCCCAGGAGGTTCCGTCATCTGCCCATAGATCAGCGCAGCTTTCGAGTGAGCCGGATCGCCCGGCTTGATCACTCCCGACTCGGTCATTTCGAGCCACAAGTCGTTGCCTTCGCGGGTGCGCTCGCCGACGCCGGCAAACACGGAGTAGCCGCCATGGTTCTTGGCGACGTTGTTGATAAGCTCCATGATCACGACGGTCTTGCCGACACCCGCGCCGCCGAACAATCCGATTTTGCCACCCTTCAAGAACGGCTGGATGAGATCGATGACCTTCACGCCGGTCTCAAACATTTCCGCGCTCGTTGCCTGCTCGTCGAACGCGGGTGCGAGACGGTGAATGGGCATTCGCTTCGTGTACTCGACCGGACCTAGTTGGTCAACTGGTTCGCCGATCACGTTCATCACACGTCCCAACGTGCCGCGGCCCACCGGCACGGAAATCGGGCCGCCCTGGTCAATGGCCTTCATGCCGCGCACCATGCCGTCAGTCGGCTGCATGGCGATGCAACGCACGCGACCCTCGCCCAGATGCTGTTGCACTTCGAGAATTACGTCGATTGGACTGGGCACGGTGAAGCCGTCGCTGACAATTTTCACGGCCTCATAGATAGGCGGCAGGTGCCCCTCGGGAAACTGCACGTCTACCGCCGGCCCCGCGATTTGAATGACATGTCCTACGTTCTCTGGCATAGATTAGCTTCTAGCTACTAGCTGCTAGCTCCTGGCTTGGATCAACGGCCGCACGTCCGGCGGCGCAATCCCGCTGAATTTCAACGTTCCTCAAATCTGTTTTGCTAGAAGCTAGTAGCTAGAAGCTAGCAGCTTCTTCTCACATTGCCGCCGCGCCGCTGACGATCTCGATAATTTCTTTCGTGATCTTTGCCTGCCGCGCCCGGTTCATGACCAGTGTGAGCGAATCGATCATGTCAGTTGCGTTGTTGGTGGCCGAATCCATCGCGGTCATGCGGGCTGCGTGTTCCGCTGCGACCGACTCCAGCAGCGCGCGGAAAATCTGGATGCTTACATACTTCGGCAACAGCGCGCGAAACAACTCTTCCGGCGGCTGCTCGTAAATGTAGTCCACTTGCGCCGTGCCGAATTGCGACGCTGCTTCTTCCGTCTGACGATCCGGACCGCGCATGCCCACGCCCGCGCTCACTGCTGCCTCTTTGGCCTTCTTCTTCTCTTCTTCCGTCATCTCTTCGGCCAGACGCACTGTCTGCGCGCCGATCTGCACGATCGGGAGAACCTGTTCCACGATGAGGCGCTGTGCGATCACCGATTTGAATTCATTGAACACTACGTAGACCGCATCAATCTCCTCGCGCTTGTAGCGCTCGATCACATTCTCCGCCAGCGCCGAAGCCTGCGCGAATTCAACTTTTCCGAGAACGCCCACGTGCTCGCCCGTGATCTGCGTCGCCGCCGCGCGCGCGCCTTCTTCGGGTTCGGTCTCGATCGATTCCGCAAGTTCCGCCAAGCTTTGCGTCTGGACCTTCGCCGCGGGATAGCGCCTGCGCAGGAAATCGCGCCCTTTGCGGCCGATGGCTTCGATGTCGATATTCTTGCCCGCCTTCGACTCGAGAAACCGCGTGGCCGCTTTCGTAATGTTCGCGTTAAACGCGCCTGCCAGACCTTTGTCTCCGGTGACAATGATCAGAAGAATATTCTTTTCTTCCCGATGCGCCAGCAACGGATGCTTCGGCTCACCGGTCTCCGGATCATAAATCTCAGTTCGCGCCACCAGCGACTTCAGCACATTCGTCAGCATCTGCGCGTAAGGACGCGCCGCCAGGGCCCGTTCCTGCGAGCGACGCAATTTCGCCGCCGAGACCACCTTCATGGCCTTGGTAATCTGCCGCGTGTTGATCACGCTGCGAATCCGCCGCCGAATGTCGAGAATGTTAGGCATCAGTCGCTGGTCGCTAGTCGTTGGTCGTTTGCAAGATCAAAGTCCTGTCATCCTGAGCGGAGCCGTTCTTCAGGCGAAGCGAAGGATCTCATCCACCACAGGCCTCGCTACTTCGCAACCGCTTGCCGTGACGCCACAAACTGCTGCTTCGCTTCCTTGATCACGCCCTGCAACTGGCCCTTCAACGTGTCATCGAGAATTTTCTTTTCCATGATCGTGCGCAGCAGGGCGGGATGGGTCGAATCCACGTACTTGTAAAGTTCCGCCTCGAAGTCACGCACCTGATTCACAGGGAGATCATCCAGGAATCCACCCGTGCCCGCCATGATGATCAGAATCTGCTTGGAGAACGGCAGTGGCGAAAACTGATTCTGCTTCAGCAGTTCCACCAGGCGTTGTCCGCGATTCAACTGCGCTTGCGTGGCCTTGTCGAGATCGCTGCCGAAGGCCGCAAACGCCGCCAGTTCACGGTACTGCGCGAGTTCGAGCTTCAGCGTACCCGCGACCTGACGCATGGCTTTGATCTGCGCGCTCCCGCCCACGCGACTTACGGATAAACCCACGTTCACTGCGGGGCGCACGCCCTGGTTAAATAAATCCGTTTCAAGATAAATCTGCCCATCGGTAATCGAGATCACGTTGGTCGGAATGTATGCGGAAACATCGCCGGCCTGCGTTTCGATAATAGGCAGCGCGGTCAGAGATCCGCCGCCGTTCTTGTCGCTCAACTTTGCCGAGCGCTCCAGCAATCGCGAGTGAAGATAGAAAACGTCTCCGGGATAAGCCTCGCGTCCTGGCGGACGGCGCAGCAGCAGCGAAATTTCGCGATACGATGCCGCGTGCTTCGAAAGATCGTCATAGATGACCAGAGCATGCCGCTTGCTGTCGCGGAAATACTCGCCCATCGCGGTCGCCGCGTACGGCGAAATGTACTGCATAGGCGCCGGTTCCGAAGCCGACGCCGCCACGACGATCGTGTACTCCATCGCTCCAGCGTCTTCGAGAATCTTGACAACCTGCGCAATCGACGAACGCTTCTGCCCGATCGCGTTGTAGATGCAGATCAGGTCGTTGCCCTTGCTATTGATGATGGTGTCGAGCGCGACGGCGGTCTTGCCGGTCTGCCGATCGCCGATGATCAATTCGCGCTGGCCGCGGCCAACAGGGATCATGCTGTCGATGGCCTTCAGTCCGGTCGCCATCGGCTCGCGCACCGGCTGCCGGTCAATGACGCCCGGCGCGATGCGTTCCAGTGCAATAAACTTGTCGCTGGCAATCGGCCCCTTGTCGTCGATGGGCTCGCCGAGCGAATTCACTACGCGGCCGATCATGGCGTCGCCCACGGGCACGCTCATGATGCGGCCAGTGCGCTTCACTTCGTCGCCTTCCTTAATCTCGGTGTATTCGCCGAGCAGTACCACGCCGACCTGATCTTCTTCCAGGTTCATGGCGATGCCAGCTACGCCGTGCGGGAAGGCCAGCAGTTCGCCGGCCATGACCTTGTCGAGCCCATAGACGCGCGCGATGCCGTCGCCCAGCGTGATGACGGTGCCGGTCTCGTCCACGGAGATCTTGGTTTCGTAGTTCTCGATCTGCTCGCGGATCAGTTTCGTGATTTCGTCTGCCTTGATTTGTGCCATAAAATCAGCTCTTAGCCTTTGGCTGTTAGCTCTTAGCTACAGCCCAATCCGGAATCTATCGTGTGGCGCGTCGACAAGCGCGACACTGTCGTCTCAAACCAAACTCGAAGCCCTTGGGCTCCAAGCTAAGAGCTAAAAGCTAATAGCTAAGAGCTGATTGCCTCTCGAATCTTCTCCAACTGCCCTTTCACCGAACCATCGTAAATCGTACTGCCGACGCGGACTACTGCGCCGCCCAGCAGCGCCGGATCGAGTCCAAACTGCGCGCGGACTTTTTTGCCTGTCACTTTCTCGATCTGTGCTTCCAGCGAGCGCTTTTCTGAATCGCCCAGCTCGCGGGCGCTGGTGATGTGGGCCTCGGCGAATCCCATGCGGGCATCGAGTTCCTTCTTGAGTTGCTCCACAATCCGCGCCAGGAACGGCATCCGCCGGTGATCGATCAGCACTGCCACCAGATTTCGGACGTGGCGCTCAATTCCCTCGCGCTGCACAATCGCATCCAGCAGCTTGTGCTTCTGCTCGGCGGGCACTGCTGGGTTTTCCCACACTCGCCGCAAATCTTCGCTCTCGGCCAGCAGCCCAACAATTTGGCTCAACCCGCCCACGGCCCGATTCGCATCGAGATGCGCGCTTAGGACCACATCTGCGAAAGCCCGAGCATACGTGCTGGCGACAGAAGCCACGTTCTAGTTCCTGTCCTTTCCAGATCCGGAATCGCTTGCTGAGGCGCCCAACTCTCCGCCGAACGTGCGCACTAAGGCCTGGTCAGTGGTGGCATCCACATGAATCTGTTTCCGCGCCAGCCCCACCGCGAGATCGGCCGCGTAGGCGGTCAACTGGCGCCGCGCCGCCTTGGCTGCCGATGCAATTTCCTGCTCCGCCGCAGTCACAATCTTGCGCGCGTCTTCTTCGGCTGCGGCTTGGATGCGTGCAGCCTCGGCCGCGCCTTCTCTTTCGGCTTCATCGCGAATCGTACCGATTTCAACATCCAGCTTCATCAGGCGCGACTCGATCTCGGCCAGCCGGCGGCGTGCGTCTTCGCTGGCCTTCTGCGCTTCCTGCATCGCCTTCTGAATCGCGGCGGTGCGGTCGCGGAACATCCCTGGCAGATACTTGCGCCCAGCCCAGATGATGACCGCAGCGATTACCACAAAATTCAGCACAACACTCAGCCAATAGGACTGCTGCAGGTTCAAGCCGGTCAACCGTGCGATTCCGCGGACCGAGGCTGACTGCTTGAACTCGGCCATCTCGTCTTTTTCCTCGCCGGCGGCTTCCTTGCTTTCATGCACGAGTTGCCGGCCGGGCCCGCCGGCCTGGTTCGGAGATTGCCTCGGAGGTTGTTCCGCGGAAGTGCCGCTGGACTGCTTCTGCTCGGGAGACGCGGGCGATTCCTGAGCCCGCAGAGGCGTAACGCTCACACAGATCGCCAGCAGCAACGCCAGCAGACCTGCCCGCACGATTTTCTTGGATGAAGGCACTGTGGTTGCGGACATCATCGCCCCGCCCCCGCGGGCTGCAGCACGCGCCGCATGATTTCCTGCGCCAGCGCCGCCGCGTCGGCCGGCAATCCCGCTTCAGCCGCGGCCCGATCATTCTCAATATCTTTCTTCGCCGCCTGCACCTGCGTCTGAGCCTTGCTGCGGGCCTCGTTCAGTGCATTGGTTCGAGTCTGCAGCACCGCTTGCCGCTTCGCTTCCTGCGCGCGGAATACGACGGCCCGGGCCTCACGCATCTTCTGTTCGTATTCCGCCGTCCGCGCCTCGGCTGCGGCGATGTCGGCTCGCGACTTCTCCACCGCACCTTCCGTCTTGCTGCGCCGCTCCGCCAGCACGCGCTGCAACGGCTTGTGCACGATCGTGGTGTAGAGCGCGTACAGCAGCGACAGCAGAATGACTGTCGGCACCGATCCGAGCAGTAATTCCCCTAGTTGTCGAAGCGTCTGATCCATGTGGTGCTGATATAGACCGGAATAATGAGGGCTATGAAAACTGTTAAGTCTAGCGTCCTAACGAATTTATGTCAACGCGAAGAACATCGTTTTAGCTTCCGCTTGAGAACTTTGCGGGAAGGGCGCAGGCTTCAGCCGTGCCACATTTAACTTGCTAGAAATACTGGATTTAGCTCCTGAGGAACTTCTCATCGTGCGACCTCGCACATTTCTGCACATAGCGCTTGACTTCGGCGGAAAGAGGACTAGCATTGAACCATCACCTCCGATCCAATTCAGGATCGAATGGGCCGATAGCCAAGGAATGTCACCGCTTCTTGGTTGTCGGCCCATTTAAATTTTGGTGTCGCACATTCAAGCGGCGCTGGGATCAAGGATGGGACATCCTTCGTTGCGAGCCGCCGACAGCAACGCCTTGTCGGCGCAAACAAATATAGGCTCTTCCGCACCTGAAATCGACCGAAGCGTCAAATACCCAGCCAATTGCATGGCATCGAAACCTCGAAGGGGATAACCATCGATCAACGCAGATGCCACATCTAACAAAGAATCGGTGAACGGCTGAACTACAAACCGCCCCTCTGCGTGCTGGCGAAAAGAGTCGATCAATGCGTCTGCGTCTGATTTAGAGACCACCCCTCTCCGCTGTTGACCACGAATCGCCGATCGGAGTTCGACTTGCGCAAGGGAAAGGATCGCGAATCTGTGGCCAGCGTCGCTAGCGGCAAGGCGGACCAAGCGCTCCGTGCCAGACTCGTACACGTAGAGCTTAACCAGAGCGCTGGTCTCGAGATAGTAGAGCGCCAAGTCTCATCGCCTTTCGCGGAGAATAATGGCGGACAACGGTTCCCCTTTGATGTGGATTGGGCGAAAATCCAGATTCTTCTTCGGAAGTCCCAGAACCTCCTGGACTTCAGGCATTAGGCGGTTTAGCCGGATGCTCGTAACCGGAAACTGAGGCGACTTCGGGTTTGGCACCTTGCCAGTGAGGATCAGCCTCTTGTCGATGCCACTTCGAATCGCTGCTTCCCAGTGAACGTCAGCCGGCTGGAACGCACCTGGCGGAAAGGGCCGACAAGGGAGAATTTCGTCGCGAAATTTTTTTAACGAGACGAAGCTCCAACCTGGCGTAGATTCCGCGATGTCCAAAGCCCTGAGCAATTCGATCTCTAGCGAAGACACACCGTTCGGGCCAGAGAAGCTCGCAGTCTGGGTTGGGGGGAGGGCCTTGCCTTCCGGGCGGACAGCTTCCGGCGTAGCCGTTTTCAGTTCCTGTGGCGTCGGCTCGAACCGGATCTCAATCCGACCGGATTCGGGCGACCAGTTGGCGGCGGACGCATCACTGCGCTTCTTTCGTCCGTTTGCGTCCAAGAGTGAAACACGAAGTCTGTACTGTCCAGGAAGGGCGTAGCGAAGTTCGTTGAGGATTTCCTTCAGGGGACTAACTAGCTTTTGAGCAAGCTCGGGCTCAAGCTGATCGATTCTGACGCTCATCATTGCACCTCTAAACCGCTTTAGGATAAGCGGATAAATAGCACCGCATTCATATTTATATAGAGCCAGATAAACCCTTGTCAAGGAAAATCTATCGCCTTACCCCACCACCCACTCCCTCACCCTTCGCACCACCGACGCAGGCGCCTCCACTTCCAACTCCACCGCCCCACCCTTATACTTCCGCGAATAAATCCGCGCCTTGGTTTCCAGCATGGCCAGGATCTTGCCTTCCTTCTGCGGGACGCGCAGATGCACTCGGCTGATGGGATCCTCTTCGATCATCGCGTCGATCCGGTCCAGAAGCTTATCCAAGCCCGTGCCTTCGGCGGCGGAAACGTAAACCGTGTTTGAACCTTCGCGCATGGCGTCAGCCTGCAGGCTCAGGGCTACTTCGTCATCCAGCAGATCGATCTTGTTCATCACCCGCAGGCGTGGCTTCTTCTCCGCTTCCAGTTCCTTCAGGACAATCTCCACCTGCGCGTCCTGTTCGGCCGAGAGCTTGCTGCTGGCGTCCGATACCTGCAGAATCAGCGAGGCCCGCTGCACTTCCTCCAGCGTCGCGCGGAAGGCCGAGACCAGGGTGTGCGGCAGATTGCGAATGAATCCCACAGTGTCAGACATCAGCACTTTGCGCTTCGACGGTAGCGTTACACCGCGAATCGTCGGATCGAGCGTCGCAAACATGCGCGACGACTCCAGCACTTTCGCCTGCGTCAACGCGTTGAACAGCGTCGACTTTCCGGCATTCGTATAGCCGACCAACGCAACGGTTGCAACCGGGGCCGATTCGCGCCGCTGCCGCTGTTGGGTGCGGATGCGTCGGACGTTTTCAATTTGCACTTCTACATTCCGCACGCGCCGGGCTATCTTCCGGCGATCGGTTTCGAGCTTAGTTTCTCCTGGACCGCGCGTGCCAATGCCGCCGCCCAGTTGCGACATCTCAATCCCATGTCCGGCCAGCCGCGGCAGCATGTAGTGCAGCTGCGCCAGCTCGACCTGCAACTGGCCTTCGCGCGTGCGTGCATGACGCGCAAAAATGTCGAGGATGAGCTGAGTGCGGTCAATCACCCGCCGCTGGATAATTTTCTCAATATTGCGCTGCTGCGAGGGACTGAGATCGTGGTCGAACAGAAGAACGTCGGCGTTCGCCGATGCCGCCGCACCGGCGATTTCTTCGAGCTTGCCCGCCCCAATCAAGGTTGCAGGATCGGGGCGGTCGCGCCGCTGGAGAATCTCGCCGACCACTTGCGCGCCGGCACTCTCCGCGAGCGTTCGCAGTTCGGCCAGCGATTCGTCCGCGTCGAACTCGGGAATCCTGGGCTTGCCGTTGGACTTAATGGAAGCCCCAGCCGCAGCCGCCGGAAGCCCTATCGAGGTTCCGGCCGCGGTAGGCTGAATCGCGGCCGAATCGCGCGCGGCTGACGCCTGGGCCGTGACTGTTCCCTTGACGCCACTGCGTCCGCGCGTGCGCACTTCAAGCCCCACCAGAAACGCGCGTTCGCGCTCCGGTTCCTGGCGAACCGCTTCAGCCCCGAGAGGCATACGTCTAGGCGCAGACCCGCCCGCACGCGCCGCGTCGCGAGATTTCTTGGTATGAGGGCTTCCCAAACCGAAAACGCCTTATTCCTATCCGTCGGTGCCCGAAGCGCTCGCTGCCGCCGCCGGGACGGGCGTCGCCGCCGCGACCTTCTCCGGATGCGCCACATGGGCGACATGCGTCGACGCCACCCTGCCCATCACCACGGTGGAGATGGCGTGCTTGAAGATGAGTTGCTCCTGACCGTTCGCCTCCAGCACTACGGAGTACTTGTCGAAAGAGCGGATGCGGCCCGTCAGCTTTACGCCGCTCAGCAGGTAAATCGTAATGCTGAGTCTCTCCTTGCGGGCCGTGTTAAGGAAGGAATCCTGAATGTTTTGCGCCGGCTTATTGCTGTCCATAGCCGATCTCCTTGATTTTTGAGCTGCGATTGCCAACTACCCGCCCACAGGCGCCCATGGACAGGCTCAATGCATCAATATGTTCCCGGAAGCCTTCCCGCTGTCATCGGAAACAAAGGGGGACAACCCCGCCGGCGACGCGCTCCAATTCCGCAGATCGCGCCTTCAGCAGGTGGATGTCTGTACCATACGGCGATCTTCGCCGCTTTTCAACTGGAACTTGCCAGGAGGTCGCGCGCTGACAATAACATGGTTTGACGACATGGTTTGACAAGCAAGTTGACAGCACCCGCGGCAAAGTGCAGACTGGCCTCGACTTTGGATTCCTTCGGAGGAAATCTCGAATGCACCATTTTGTCGCTGTGGCTGTGTCTGTGGTCATGCCCACCGTCACCGGCAGCCAGGCCACGCAGCTCATTTTGCGCTGGTTCCACATCATCGCCGGCATCGCCTGGGTCGGCCTGCTGTATTTCTTCAACCTGATCAACGTCCCCTTCATGAAGCAGGTGGACGCTCCCATGAAACCCAAGATTTTCCAGTATCTGACTCTGCCTGCCCTGAATTGGTTTCGCTGGAGTTCGCTGGTCACCGTGTTTATCGGATTCTGGTATTGGGCACAGTTTTACGTTGCGCCGGACGCGCATCGCGACGGAACCAACGCCGCCTCTGCGATCGGATTCTTCCTGCTGCTCTGGATCGCCGTCTGGTTCATTCTTTTCATGGTGATCAAGAAAATGACGCCTAGCGGATATGTTCTGGGCGTAATTACCGCGATTCTGGTCTATGCGGCGGCCTGGCTGTTCGTGAACCACACTCCGGTCGGCGGGGACGATATCCACGTCATTTCGATTGGAGTGGGCGGCGGAATGGGGATCGTGATGTTGTTCAATGTCTGGGGAATCATCTGGCCCAGCAACAAAAAGATCATTCGGGGGACGCTAGCGGGCACTCCTCCCGCCAACGCCGCGATCATGGCGCGCCAGGCATTCCTGGCCTCGCGCACAAATTTCTTCCTATCCGTGCCACTGATCTTCTACATGGCAGCCAGTTCCCATTTCTCCAGCACGGTCATCTTCGGGAAATAAACATGATCATTGATCCGGCCCCGCGCTGCGGCGTGGGGCTTTTTTGCTTTCATCTCCTAAGCCTTCGCCTTTCGTGAAATTCAGATGAATTTTCGCCGTTCGGCCGAAACTATCGTGGGCGCACTGGGTTCGGAATTGCGGAAAGGTGTAAAATCTTCTTCGCGCAAGTTTCGGCCCCGACCTACGTTCAGAAAGTAAGGTTCAAGGAGGCATAAATGAGAGCTCTATCTTCTGCGCTAGCCGCGACCCTCTTGCTGGCATCGTCTGCCGCCATCGCCCAAAACGCCACTCCCCTGCGCTGGACCGAGGGCGCATCCAACTCGACGTCCGAGGTCAAGAACGATACCAAGATCGAAGGCCTGAAAACGGACGACATTCACGTCTATGTCAATCTGGCGGAGGTCAAAGAGACCGAATACAACCGCGTCTGGATCCAGGTCGCGAACCACGGCTTGCTGCCGATCGATTTTAACCCGCAGTCGGCGGTATTGGTGATCGCTGGCAAGGGCAAGACTGTATCCGCCGAAGTTCCCGAAAAGGCCGCGAATTCGATCCAGAAGTATGGCGAGGCCAAATCGCAGGAACTGTCCTCCGCCCACTGCAACATGATGACGACAGGCCAGCAAAAAACGGGTTCGAGTGCTTGCCAGCCCACGAATACTCAGATGCAGATGGGGAAACAGATCGCCGCATTCTCCGCTCAACAGGCTCAATGGGTCCGAGATAACGGCCTGAAGGAGAAAACTCTGGCCCCTGGCGAAGAAGCGCTTGGCGCAATCGTTTTTAAGAAAGATAAGAAGTCGGCCGACTACGTCCTGCGCATTACGGTCGGCACCGATACATTTGAGTTCCCGGTAAACGCTCTGAACAAACCACCGTCCTACGATTAGGGGGCGGCGGCAACAGACAGTTTGAAAGCATCCTGAGAAATCGCTTCGGCTTTCTGCATCAACCGGCCGAGACAGGCCGACACACAAGGAGACTTAAGAGATGAGGAATTTGCTCGCTTGCGCCACACTAGCAGTCGCGCTGCTGCCGTACCAGGATCCAAACCTTTCCCAGCGCTCTCCAGGAAATCCCTTGCGCTGGGTGGAAGGCGCTCCCAACGCCACTTCCGAGGTCAAGAATGACGCGAAGATCGAAGGCCTGAAAACCGACGACGTTCATGTCTACGTCAGCCTGATCGAAATCAAGGACACGGAATATAACCGGGTCTGGATGCAGATTGCAAACCACGGCAAGACCCCCATCGAGTTCGATCCGCAATCGGTGGTCCTGGTGAATGTCGGCAAAGAGAAGACTCTGTCCGCTGAACCTGCCGCCAAGGCCGCCAACGCGGTCGTGAAATACGGCGAGGCCAAGTCGCAGGAACTGTCGTCGGCCAAGTGCGAAAACATGATCGCCCAGCAATGCCAGCCCAACAACGCTCAACTACAAGTAGCAAAGCAGATCGCCGCTTACTCCGCCCAGCAGGCACAGTGGATTCGCGACAACGCGTTTGCCAAGACGACTCTCGCCCCCGGAGATCAGGCGCAGGGCGTGGTTGTCTTCAAGAAGGAAAAGAAGGCGGCCGACTATATTGTGCGCTGCCCGGTTGGAGCTCAAACTTTTGAGTTCCCGCAGAGCGCGCAGAATAAAGCCCCCTCCTACGACTAGCCGTATCGCTTTCGACCGGAGTGGAGGGTATATTCTCCGCTCCGCCCCTCTCAGTTTGAATCTTTGTCGATGGGTCATCCCGAACCGCGGCGCAGTTCAGCCGCGGGAGGGATCCTCCCGAGGCACGATTTCCAGGGGAGATCCCCGGCTCTGTCTCCGCCTGGGCTTTTCTTCGATGAAGCCGGGCTCCGCTCGGGATGGCGCTACGCTTGAAAGGTCGAGCTGACCCACGGCAAAGCACAGCAGATGCCACTTCCAGAATCAGTCCCGTTCTCAGATTTGCTGGCACAAACAATAAAAAGGCGGTCTCGAAGTTCGAGACCGCCTTTCCAGTATCCGCTGGTCCGGGTTAAGGTCGAGACCTAGAAGTTGAACTTCGCCGTCAGCTGGATCAGCCGGGTCGAAGCGTCGCCACCCAGGAACGAGCCCAGAATGCTGGTCGGTGGGTTCACCGTTCCGAGCACGGTGCCGAATGAGCCGTTGTTGATGTTGTTGATCGGCGACTGGAAGTTGGGATGGTTGAGCAGGTTGAAGAACTGCGCTCCTATTCCCAGCTTCGCCGTCTCCCAGTGCGGGATCCTCGTGTACTTCATGATCGTCATGTCCGTATCGAAGTAGTGAGGGCCGTAGAACTGGTTGCGGGTTTGGTTCATGGTCCCCTCGGCTAACTGATTGGCCGGGTTGCCTCCATTGGGAATCGAGTCTGGGAAGTCAGCGGTGTTGATGCAAGCCACGGGGCCTCCATCCAAACTACCGCTCGGTCCCCTGCAGACCTGATGACCGCTGGGACCGGAATAATTTGCGAACGCCGGGCCGCCGAAGCCAAACCCGCTTAACGTATTCGTTACGCCCGAATTTGTCACTGTGTACGGGAACCCTGTGCGGAAGAAGAACGTGCCCGAAAGCTGCCAGCCCTTCAGAAGAGCAGTCGGCCCTTTGGGAAGCTCGTACACGTAGTTGGCGTTGAGGGAATGCCGAGTGTCATAGTCGGCGTTTCCGTAATTGAACTGGCGAAGATTCTGGCCGTTAGCCGGACTCAGAATGCTGGCTCCCGAAACATCGATAAATGGGTTAAATCCACCGTTGGAGACTTCGTCCATTGAGTGCCCCCAAGTGTAGTTGAACTGCATTTGCAGGCCACGGCTGAACCGGTGCTGGATGCTGGCGTTGAGGCCGTTATAGTTCGAAATGCCAACCGTGTTGTATTCGGTAACAGTGCTATAGGCTGGATCAGGCGCCGTCGCCGGCAGGCCGGGCCACCCATTCGGGCAAAATGAAGTTGGGCAGAAGCCATTCACTCCGTTGAACCCTGCTGTCTCGTGAATACCGTGGCTGCCCACATAATTAAGGGTGAACACGGTGCTGTTTCCGATTCCCTGCTGGACTTCGATATTCCATTCCTGGGTCGTCGGAGCAACGATGTGACCAGGATTGCTGAAACCCGGCGCGAAGAAGCCAAGGATGTTTCCTGAATTGATTACAGCTGTGTTGATCTGGTTGTAGTTTTGGCCGCTATGAAATCCTGTGAGCAGAGCGGCATTCGACGCGGCAGCCAGAGAAAACAAGTTGCCCTGATTGTTTTCCTGAGGAGACAGGTTGCTTCCGATGAGGGTGAAGCCGTTAACCAGAGGCAGA
Source organism: uncultured Acidobacteriota bacterium (assembly GCA_963758005.1). Classification (GTDB taxonomy): domain Bacteria; phylum Acidobacteriota; class Terriglobia; order Terriglobales; family Acidobacteriaceae; genus Sulfotelmatobacter. The sequence goes on along the minus strand of CAVWTR010000006.1, from coordinate 2,156,830 downwards.
TTGCTCGACAGGCTGTCAGCGATTTGCCCTGGGAACGTATCCATGAAGATGCCGATGCCGCCCCGGATGACGGTGTTTTTCATCTTTTCCGGCGACCATGAAAATCCAAAACGCGGCTGGAAGGCAACGGGAGTGAAGCCGGTGAACGCTTCCTTTTGCCCAGTCAGGATCTGCTGGTTGTATGGCACAGTCCCGGTTGGATCGGCAACGCTGGCGAATGGCCCGCTGAAACGTGCAAAGCAGCTCGTCCCGCACTCAGGTACGGCGTTGTGATCCATGCGCAAGGCGAAAGTCAGCTTAAGGTTGCTCTTCGCTTTCCAGTCATCCTGCACATACCAGCCGAGCTGGTACAGCTTGATGGGCTGACTGAGAGCGTTAGCAAAGTTTTGAAGCAGCTCGGAGGTACCGCCGCCACTCGTCGCGAAGTTCGGCCCCTGACCGCCGCCGTAAAAGTCATCCAGAGTAAACGGAATGGCAAGTCCGCTGGTGAAGAGGCCATAATCGTGGTCGCTGATCAGGTTGCGATGGAAGTAGATCCCAGCTTTGAGGGTGTGCTTCGCCATGCTGTAAGAGTAGTCATCGACGATCTGATAGCCGGTGACGTTGCGCCCCTGCGGCCAGACATAATCTTCGCCGCCTACAGTACTCAACGATCCATCTCCCAGTTCCACCGTGGTCGGGAACGCCGCCAAGGTGGTATTCAAATTGGGCGGACCAAAGATCGCGCGGTAGTACTGCATCGCAAACAGCAGACTGTTGACCGATTTGGCGCCAATCGGACGATTCCAGCTGACCTGTCCCTGATATTCAGGCTGGTAGCTGATAGCATCGAAGATTGGGTCCAGAGCATCGGTAGCGGTTGCCTGGGTGCCGACATCTTCCTGTAAACGGATGAAAATCTTGTCGTTCTTAGTGACGTTGAAGTCAAACCGTCCGGAGGTTAAGTATTCGTGGGTGAAGTTGCCCACCGTATTAGCAAAGGTGTTAACGCAGTTCATGCCGCCGGGCACATTTCCAAAAACCGTACCTAACGGTTCCAAGCCGCCCGGTGTGGTGTCGGTATACACTTGGCTCTGGCACCCTGTCGGATCGCCGGTGTTGCCAGCATAGCCGGGCGTTGCCTTCGAAATTCCGCGCGCGTTGTTGTAGAAGCCGAACATGCTCTGGTAAAACGGCACCGATTGCTGGAATCCCGTGTTGTTCAGATTGTCGATAATCGCGTTCTGAAAATCCTGCGTGGGAGCATGAAGGTTGGTGTTTGAAACCGGAATGATGACCCGCAGACCTTCATAGTTCCAAAAGAAGAACGCCTTATTCTTGATGATCGGCCCGCCAAACGACGCCGCATACTGGTTGGCATTCACGAAGCCGCGAGGCTGGTCGAGCGAATGGTCCTGGTAGTTGGTGTGGAAGTAGTCGTTGGCGTTCATGACCCGGCCATTCCAGAAGTAGTTGGCGTTGCCGTGCCAATTATTGGAGCCGGACTTGGTGATGTAGTTCACGTTCGCGCCAATAAACCCGCCATACTGGCCGGAGTAGCCGTTGGTCACAACCGTCGCTTCAGCGACCTCGTTCTGGCCGAGCAGCAGGTTGGTGGCGCCGGAGTTGTTCAGGTTCAGGAACGGATCGTTGTCGTACATGCCGTTCAGGGTGAACAGGTTCGAACTCGCCGACACGCCGAAGTTCGAGAAGTTGCCGTAACCGGATCCGGTATTCATGACCGACCCGGGCGCAGTCTGCGCGATGAAACTCAGGTCGTTGCCGGGGTTCGGGACTTCGGAAATTGCCCGCTCGTTGAAGGTTGTTGAAATTTCGGTGCTCTCGGTCTGCAGCAGCGGAGCCTCGCCGGAAACTTCGACCGTCGTTCCGGCCGAGCCGACTTCGAGCTTCGCGTTCACGATCGTATTCTGGCCCACGCTCACTGTCGTGGTGGTCGTCAAGGTCTTGAAGTTCGCCGCAGCCACCGTGATCGCATAGGTACCGGGGTTAATCAACTGGAACTGGTAGAAGCCCTGGGCGTTCGTCTTGGTGGACGTCGAGAAGCCCTGGTCAACGCTCTTGATGGTCACAGGGACATCCGGCAGAACCGCGCCGCTCTGGTCGGTTACCGTTCCGGCCACGGCGCCGGTGATTGTGCTCTGGGCCAATACCACGCCCGGAACCAACAGGGCCATCACCGCCAACACCGCAAATAGCCTGCTCAAGGTTGTAAATCGCATCGCCTATCCTCCTGGAACTTTTCTGATTCAAAACCGGGCTCTGGCGCCTTGGCCAGTTTCCTGGGCACAATCGCGCGACCCGATGAATTGCAAAGCTTTTTGAGACCTTTAATTTGTGAGAGCTGGGATTGCAAGAACTGCGTATTTCACCCGTCTAAGCGGGTTTAATTAAAACATCAAAGCAACGCCCCGTACACTTTGAACACAGAGCTAATGCAACTGACAAACCAAACAATGATTGTTACAAACAGTTTGTTTTCAATAGCATAGTATAAATGCGCTCAAAAGTAATTCCAGAATCGGTATGTTCTACCGAAAAACAATATGAAACTTGGAAGTTCGCGTCTCCTCCGAAGGGCGTTCGGCTTAACAGCGGCGATCGATCTTAAGATCTTAGCCGCGCCGCTTCCGGGACGACTTGGAGGGCAGTTCCCCTGGTGCAAGCACTCGCCTTACGATCGGCGCGCTAAACCTGTACTTTCGCTCAGTGACTTTTCCCGCGTCGTCTTTGACCCGGAGGATAAATACCGGCAGGACACCTTCCTTTCCGAAATCCTCTTTCGTGAGCGTGGCCGGAAGGATCCCGTCGAGGCCATGTTCGCGATATGCGGTCTCGTAGCGATGCTTCCGAGTATTCCAGGTGAAAACCCGAACCTGGTCGAAGTCGTAAGGCAGGCCGTCGCGGGGATCGGTCAGCAGACAAAGATACTGCGGTACCTGCTTCTGCACCCCTTTGTCGATGTCGGGCACCTGGTCCAATGCGAAGAAGGCGACGAAACGCTGGCCCTCGGCGTACTGCGCGATCTCGAGTGGAGCGTCCACGTCCACCATGCGCGCGAGCACCCAGCCCACGCGGTTCTGATCGTCGCGCACCAGCCACCAATCTTCCAGCGCGGGCCCTGGCTTTGCTCCGGACTTCGCCACCTCGGAAGCCGCGTGCCTGTTGAGCGGCATGGCGCCTGCCTGTTTCTCGGCCGTAGCCCGCTTCAGAATAGCTACCTTCGCGCCCGACGCAAGCTGGTACAGATGTTCGGTATCACGGCCGGGCGTAACGTGCAGATTCGTCTCATTCCGAAGAACTCCCGGCGCCTGCACCGGATCGTTCAGATTGTCCGCGGTGAGTTTTTGGATGGCGTCAAAAGTTTTCTGATCTACAAGGAACCTTTGCTCAATCCAGCCTTCAATTCCCGCAGCGGTGCGGACCCTTGCGAAACGTTTCTCGCGCTCCAGCACTTCGACGCGTTCCCCATTTTTCACGTTGCCGATGCGGTTGAAGATGGCCGAAACCTGGTCCCGCAATGCTGCCTGCGGCGCCGACACGTAGGCGACCTCCAGCACGCGGTGACGCCCGCGCCCGCAAGCTGGAAGCAACAGCATGGCGGCCGTCAGCAACGCCGGAACCAGCCGGCGAATCCGGAATGAGCCCAACAGTTTCACGATTGAGTGAACGTTGTACGAGTTAAGACGGGAACTTTCTAATATAGCGCGTGCGTGCACGAGTTCCCGACATATCCCGACATATAAGGTTTACGCTTCGTAAACCCCCAGGGCCGGAGTGCAAGACATACTCAACCCGCCTCGGTTACCATAGAGAGGGGAGTTCCGCGCGTCGAGAGTACGTAAGGCGCAGGTTGCCCGGATGAGATTTCCAGCCTCGAAATGGAGGCGTGGAGGCCGTGCTCAATACTGAAACGCCCATGAAAAACACATTCCGCAATCGTCGGTTTATGAAGTTCCTCGTTTTATGCATCGCGTGTCTGATCGCGCTAGCCGCGGTCGGCGCTTCAGCGCAAGACACGGTGGATACCGTACTGCGCCCTCCCAAGGGAGCGCAGGTTGCCATTGTCATCTTTGAAGACCTGGAGTGTCCTATGTGCGCGCGCATGTCGCCGCTCATCGAGCAGGCTTCGAAGACCTACAAGATTCCGATTGTGCGGCACGATTTTCCGCTGCCCATGCACCCGTGGTCGTATCAGGCAGCCGTCATGGCACGCTATTTCGACACTCATTCCAGGGACTTGGGTAATGAATTCCGCGACTATGTGTTCGCCAGCCAGTTGGAAATCAATCTCCAGAACCTGCGCACCTACGCCGAGAAATTCGCCGCCGCGCATAAGGTCGATCTGCCCTACGTTGTCGACCCCGGCGGAAAACTCGCCGCTCTGGTGAATGCTGACCGCGATTTGGGAAAGGCCATCAAACTCGACCACACTCCCACGGTTTACATTGTGAGCAGCCGCAATCCCAGCCGGCCTTATGTGGAAGTCAAGGACAACAACCAGCTTTATTCCACGATCGACGCGGTGATGAAAGAGTAGGCGGAGCAATTGTTTGATTTTGATTGCGGATTGTTGATTGCCGCCCCTAACCGAAGGCACTTCAATCGGCAATTAAAAATCATCAATCAGGAATTCTTCCTAGTCTCCAAACCCGATCCCGATCGCTCGCGCCGTCCGCACCAGCTCGCCATGGGGACGCACTGTCTTCAACTTCCCAATGGCCTCGGCCATGTCGACTGCAACGATTCGACTGGCGCGCAACGCCACCATCTTGCCGAAATCGCCTTTCGCAATCAACTCAACCGCGGTTACGCCGAAACGCGTGGCCAGCACGCGATCGAACGGCGAGGGCGACCCGCCGCGCTGAATGTGCCCGAGGACGCTGATCCGCACTTCCTTCTTCGATCCGCCGGCGATCGCGTTGCCGATGAGGATGCCGACGGAACCGCCGCGCCGATTCTCTTTCAGTTCTGGAGGCGGTTTCACCCCTTCCGCCACCACCACAATGGTGAAGTCCCGGCCGCCGCGCTCGCGCTGCGCAATAAAATCGCAGACACTCTTAATGGTGAATGGAATTTCCGGGATCAGAATCACGTGCGCTCCGCCAGCGATGCCGCCCGCCAATGCGATCCATCCGCAGTCGCGCCCCATCACCTCCACCACCATCACGCGGTGATGCGACGCCGCCGTGGTGTGAATCTTGTCAATAGCGTCGGTGACCGTGTGCAGTGCCGTGTCGAAACCGAATGTGAGTTCCGTGGCCGACAGGTCATTGTCAATGGTCTTGGGCACTCCCACCATCTTCAGGCCCTTGTGAAAAAGTTCGTGGGCGATCGTCTGCGAGCCATCGCCGCCAATGGAGATGATCGCGTCGATACCTAGCTTCGCCGCGTTGGCGATGACCTGCTGGGAAATGTCGCGCACCACTTCCTGCCCGTTCTCCTCGGACTTGTAGTGGAAAGGATTACCACGATTGGTGGTGCCGAGGATGGTGCCGCCGCGTGGCAGGATGCCGCTGACGCTGTCGAGCGTGAGCTCGAAAGATTTCTCCGGCCAGATCAGCCCGTCGAAGCCATCCGGAATTCCGATGACTTTCCATTGATGTTCGAGGATCGCAGCCCGGGTAGCGGCGCGAATCACAGCGTTCAGGCCGGGCGCATCCCCGCCTCCAGTGGCAATGCCGATGCAGCGTATGTCAGACATGTCAGGAAGCCCGTCATGGGCAGCCATGATGATACGGTTCCGGACAGTTGGAGGGCAATGTCTACGAGTAGGACTGTCGCAAGAAGCCGTTGGCCACGCTGGATGACGACTTGCGCCGTGCCGCGAAAGCCGAGAAAGTCCAAACGCTGGGATAGGAAGCCTTTACTTCAGATCTCCCGGTCTCGCCTATAGCTCACGAAGCATCGATACCAAGCATCGATCAGAAGCCGCTAACGTTGACCGTCGCTGCCGCGCTCGTAAAGCCGTTAGCCAAAGCAGTGATGGTGAGGGTCCCGTTGTCTTGACTTGTGGCGACTGCAGTCACCAAGCCAGCGGAAACCGTGGCGATAGCCGTATTGCTCGATACCCATGTAGCCACGGACGTGATGTCTTGCCCGCCGTTACACGTTGCGGTGAAAGCGAAACTCGGTTGGTTGGGAGTAAGGCTGGTACTGGTAGGAGTTATGACCGGTGCGCTGGTGCAGGCTACCGCAACCGTAAGAGGCTGAGTTCCAGTGATGGACGGAAGAACGTTGGAGGATGCCGTGATTGTTCCTGAGCCCGAAGACTGCGCCGTCACCAGGCCTCCAGAGGAAATGGTCGCAATAGCCGTACCGTCGGTGCCAGTTCCTGAAATGCTCCAGGTCACAGGGGTGCTACCATTCGAACCATCGTTGAACGTACCCACGGCAAACATTTGGACTGTGTTACTGATGTTTCCCGTATAAATTGTTGGCGAAACTGGCCCGACCGCGAGCGCGGTCAGCGTCGGATTCACGAAAAATCCCCGGCAGCTCACCGCCAGAGCCAAGGTCGCCAGCGCGGCAAAGGCGCCCATCAGTCGAAGTTTGGACTTCGTGGATGACATGTTGATTAAGACTCCTTCGGCGCGCCCCGGTCAGTTCCCAAGCTCATTTATGATATCCATCTGCAAAAATTGTAGCAGAGATGATTTTGACCGGCGCACACCGCGGTACCTGAACCGCAGGCGCGGAACCACCCCTGCCAATCGTGCTATCTCATCCGGCCGCGCAGTCTGCTTCCCGGTTAGAACGCCTATCCCGATCGGACTTGCAGAAAAATGAAGGGCGCTAAACTTCCGCATACTCATGTGGGGACAGCCGCCCCTGGCTGTCCGGCGCGGCAAAGCCCGGCCTGCTTTTGATGGAGGCAGCACGAACCTTCTCAGCTCAGGCAAAACCAAGCGGAGCTCCGCTCCGCGGCCTGATTTCGCTCTACTCTGTAAACACCAAATCTTGGAGTATGTTGCTCAGGCAGGAACTATCCGAAAACTAACGTGATGAAGGAAGACCCTATAGGATTCCGGTGGTCGAAAAGGAAACCGAATCGAGTCGCCTAGCAGTCGTGACGTCGGGAACCCAGAGCTAAGAGCCAAAAGCTAAAAGCCAAGAGCTAAAAGCCAAGAGCTAAGAGCTAAGCCCTAGTTAATCTTCCGCGCCCGCGTGATCCGCTCGTCAATGGGCTTACGCCCGGCGAATCCTTCCTGCGTTCCGTGCCAGTGGGTAATGGATTTCTCTCCCAGCTTCCAGCACAGCAGAATTACCTGGCCTTCGACTTCGCAGGGAAAGTCGAGCAGGCCCGTGTCGATGTCTTTCACTTGCACGCCAATGGAATCGATTTCCGCCAACGCATCTTTGGCGCGCTGTTCGGCCTTGATCTTCTCCGCTTTGCGCCGGGCCAGCGGCACCACATCGACAAACATACCGCCGTTCAGAAAAATCCTGTGGGAGAGCGCCTGTTGCTCGGCCTCGACTTCTTCCATGACCTTCTTACCCGCAATCGCGGCGCGCAGCAACGACTCCAGCACCGGCAGCAGAGATTGCGCTTCTTCGAGAGTAAAAGTGCGGTCCGACATGCTTCCATTCTACTGCACCGCTGGCTCCGGCGGCGCCATCAGGATGCGCAAATCGGTCGCGAGCCGGCCGACCGCGGAATCGAAGTTCCGGTCGCTATCCGCCTGCCCCACACCAAATCGACTGTGCACGTTAAAGCCCCATAACATCGCGTTGGTTTTGGGATCGCGGATATTCAATTGAAACTGCGGGATAAACGAAGAGTTGCCTCCACCCGTCGGAGTGACGGCGGAAACGTACTGCCTGATTTCAAGCAGCAAATCGGCATCCGAAGGCGAATTCACGATCTCGAATCGGCCCCAGCTTTTCATTGCGGCATAAAACTCGTTGTAGGCTCGGTCGGGTCCTCCGCTGAAGTGCCGATCGTCCCCCGTCATTTCATCTCCGCCGGCATTGGCGATGAAAACTTTCTTTGCGGTCAGAATCTGTGGTGGGGTGGGCGCAGTCGGCGCGACCGTCGGTTTGCTCTGAGCCACCGAAAGCGGGAGTTGCAGCATCGCGAGCGTAAGACAAAGCACGGCGACTCTGAAGCGGGCCATTGTCGTTACCTCCTGGCGACCTCATCTTACCGACTTTGTGTTACGGGTTAAAGCATTCGTCAATATACGAGGCGTGAGGCGCGCGTTTGCTGTCTCGCCTGATCAAGGGGTGGTAAATGTCGTGAAGGCGATCCGCCCGGCGCCAATATCTACCGCGTTCTCCCGTGGGAAGGATCGGCCGAAGTGGCTGAGTTCGCATCGATCGCCAACGCCGCGACTCCCGGAGCAATGCAGTCCCCGTCGCGATTGTAGTTGGTGCAGCGCCCGGCCACATCTTTTCGCTGCGGCGACTGCGCAAATTGCCAGACTTCCGCGAATGCAATTCCGCTCTGCGCTGGACTGGGCGCACTCTGCGGAAACGCGCATCCCGGGGCGGGAGGACAAGCGTCGTTCGTGACCCAGTAGGCAATCTCGCGTCCGCCCGCATGCTGGCGAATGTCTTCGGCCGTGACTACGTTTCCATCGTCCGCCGCAGCAATGCCGGAACAGTAAATGCCTGCGCGAAATCCGGCGGCGATCACGTAGTCGACCCAGGCATAGATGTAAGCGCTCTGCTCCGGCAGCATGCGCCCGCCCTGTTCCTGGTCGAGAAAAATAATGGTCGCGCGCGGAAACCCCTCGCGCCGCGCCGCAGCCGCTGCAGCCCGCGCGTCCAATTGCCCCAACCGAGTGGCGTTGGCCATGGTCTTCAACTGCGCGTAAAGCCGCCCGTTAAACAACACCAGAAATCCAAATCCCGCAGACTCGACCGCAGCCCGGTGCCCGACCCACGTGTTCGTCTTCTCGCCGGGGGGACGATTGAGCCAGTATCCCGTATACCCAAAAGTCTGATGAAGAGTCTTGAGCTTGGCGTCGCCGGGATACTCGTTAGCGTCGAAGCCGAGGTAAGCGCCTGTCTGGCCGGCAGATGGGTTCTGCTGAGCGGCTGCGATGTGAGAGGTTGCGGCCAGCACGACAGCCAGGGCTAGCACGGTTCGGATCACAGGGCGACCGCCTCAACGCTCAGTGCACGAATGCATTCCTCACGAATTTTCCAGATCTCATCCAGACTCCAGCCACGACCGGCGCCACCCTGCGCGAGCCATCGACTCAGGAATTGCTGGTGGACACTCATTTTGTACGAACCGATTTGTTCCACGGAGATTTCTTCTTCGTGCAAGAAGTCAAAGCTGACCGTGACGAGTTCTCTATCGAAATCCCGGGTCGCGTCTATGCTGCGGGCATTGGCCCGAAGATAACAATGAGCTTCGGGCAGAGATTCCAGCCCGTGCTTCTCCAGAACGGATCCGACGCCCGGTGTATTCTTGCCGCTCATCTCAAAGATGCCAAGCATGAGTTTCACAGGTAGCTGCTGCTCGAAGGCCAGCCTGCGAAGAAGGGCATGTTTTGTGCTACACGTTCCGCGCTGCTCGCTTAAGACAACCATAGCGTCGCTCGCGTCATGGTTTCGGCCGTATGCCAGATGGCTGACATGTCTCGCTGCGGCACGATAATCGTAAACACCCGCTCGCGCGAAGGCGGATGTGATCTCCCCGGGTTCCTTGAGAGGGTGCGGCAGAAGCGAACGCCACGAAGCCATGCGGATGAGGCTCAATCCCTATCCCCCGATATGCACCATCGTTCTTGACGCCGGCACAAAGTCCGGCTCGCCAATATGATGCCGCTCTTCTTTTTTCGCTACGACGCCCTGAATGAATTCTGCTAACTCATAGTCCGATGCCCCACGCCGCATCTGCGCGTGCAGGTCGTGATCCCACACCGAAAACAAGCAGGTACGAATCTTCCCGTCTGAGGTGATGCGGATGCGGCTGCAGTGTCCGCAGAACGGATGCGACACCGGCGCGATAATTCCGATCTCGCCGATCCCATCCTCGAACCGGTAGCGCCGCGCCGTCTCCGAGCGCGCGTGCGGAATCTCGACCAGCGGCCGGTACTCCGCCATGCGCGCCAGAATTTCATCGAGCGTGACCACGGTCGAAGGCGCCCAGGTGCGTCCCTCTTCGAGCGGCATGAATTCGATGAACCGCACCGTCACGCCTTCTTCGCGCGCGAACATGCCGAAAGGAATGATCTGATCCTCGTTGAAGCCGCGCATGAGCACGCAGTTCACTTTCAGCGGCCACAATCCCACCCGCCGCGCCGCTCGAATGCCGGCCAGCACGTGATCATATCCATTGGGCACACGCGTGATCCGCGCAAAGCGGTCGGGGTCGACCGCGTCCATCGACACCGTAACCCGAGTCAGCCCCGCATCCTTCAACGGCTGCGCCATCTCGGCCAGCATGTGGCCGTTCGTGGTGAGAGCGATGTCGAGCGGCTCTCCGATTTGAAAGGGCTCGGCTTCAGCCGAGCCATTATGTGGAAAAGACAAGGGCTTCAGCCCCTGCAGCCGCAGCTTCGCCAACTCGCGCACAAACTCAACCACGCCCTTACGCAACAGCGGCTCGCCGCCGGTCAGTCGAATCTTTGTGATCCCCATCCCGACCAGCACGCGCGCCATGCGCAAATAATCTTCGAACGGCAGATCGCCATACAGTGCCCCTTCGTTTCCGGTGCGGCAGTAGACACACTTGTAGTTACAGCGGTCCGTAATGGAAATCCGCAGGTCCGTAATGGCACGCCCGAATTTGTCGTGGAGAGACATAAGCAGTCAGCAGTCAGCCAGTGGGCTGGTTGAGGACGACTCTTCATTGTACTGGCTGACTGCTGAATGCCGAATGCTGAGTATTGAGCACCTACTTTAGCGCCGCCTCGATCGCCTCTTCAGCCATCGGGGCCATGATCTTGAATCCGGCCGCGTTCGGATGCAGCCCATCATCGGCGAGGTCCTTCTTCAGCATTCCCTTGATGTCGACCATGGCGCTGTAATAGTCCAGAAAGGTGCAGCCGTTCGCCGGGAGTACGCAGTAGCTCCGCAGCCAATTGTTCAGCACAAGAATCTTCTCCGGCGGCCGCTGCGCGAAAAAGTCTTTCGCTTTTTCGGTGTAATTGTGCACCGGCAACACTGACGAATAGATCACCTTGATATTGTTCGCGCGTGCCAGCTCCGCCATGGACGCGTAATCAGCCTCAATGTCCTCCAGTCGCATCGGCCCGGTATTACCCGCAATGTCGTTGGTGCCCGCGAGAATCACAACGACTTTGGGCCGCAGATTAATCACGTCCTGCCGAAAGCGCACCAGCATCTGCGGCGTGGTCTGCCCTCCAATGCCGCGGTTGACGTACGGCTTGCCCGGAAAGTATTCGTCGAGATGCCAAATGTCGGTAATCGAGTCGCCGAAGAACACGACGCGGTCTTCCCCGCGCTTCGGACGTTTGAGCTCGGCATTCGCGGCGCGGTAGCGGTTTAGTTGCCCGAAGTCGTCGGTGAACATAGCAATCCGCGACGCCCGGTATTGATCGAGGCCGGGAAAACCGGTGGTGGGAATGGCGGGCGGTTCTTGTGGCGCAGACTGCGTGGGTTGTGCGGGTTGCTCAGCCAGCGTGGAAACGGCCAGGAATACGACAATGACAATGAAAATGACAAACGCGAGCCTCTGTAGGTCACGAGTTGATTTCATCTGGTTCCCCTGGGTGCAGAATAACTCTGGAGCGTCTGCTCCTGAAAAAGTCGGGCCGATCCCTCAATTACGGTCGACTCGCGATCGCCTCCGCAATCGCCTTCTCAGCGAGCGGCGCCATGACTTTATACCCCGCCGCATTCGGGTGCAGCCCCTCATCGGACAGCTCGCGCTTCAGCATGCCCTTGTCATCCACTGTCGCCGAGAAATAGTCGAGATACACCAGACCGTTCTGCGCGCAGTAATCCTTGAGCCAGCTGTTCAGCGCCAGGATTCTTTCGCGCGGACGCAGGACAAACGACTCCTTCGCATCGTCTGTGTAATTGTTCACCGGCAGCAGCGAGGCAAAGACCACGCGAATGCGGTGCAGGCGCGCCAACTCGGCCATGGACGCGTAGTTGGCCTCTATGTCCTCGTTGCGCGTGCGCCCGGTGACGCCGGCAACGTCGTTGGTTCCGGCCAGCACGACCAGCACCGCCGGATGCAGCTCAATCACATCGTGGCGAAAGCGCACCAGCATCTGCGGCGTGGTCTGCCCGTCAATGCCGCGATTAACCACGACATAAGGCTTGCCGGAAAAATAATCAGCCAGCTTCCAATAGTCGGTAATGGAGTCGCCGAGAAACACAACTCGATTCTCCTTCGCCGGGGGCAGAGCTAGCGCGGCGTCAGCCTCGCGATAGCGTTTCAGTTCCCCGAAATCATCGGTGTAAATGGCAATCCGCGAGACGCGGTATTGATCGAGTCCGGGAGCGCCGGTCGAGGGGATGGTGAGAGCGGGCTGTTGGGTGAACGCGGCCAAGGAAAGCAAACAGCACACCGAGACTAACTTTGCTGCATTGCGGACGCGCATAAATTCCCTGGTCTTAATCTCGCTTTGTTTGATCCGTGAAAATCCGTGTGAATCTGTGGCGAAGAAGTTTCGACCTTACATCCCGTCGTAATTCGGCCCGCCTCCGCCCTCCGGCGGAATCCAAGTAATAATCTGGTACGGGTCGGCAATGTCGCACGTCTTGCAGTGCACGCAGTTCGACGGGTTCAGGCTGATGCGCTTGCCGTTCGGCTGGGTTGAATCGTCGACCATTTCGTAGACGTTCGCGGGACAGAAATTCTGGCACGGGCTGCCGAATTCCTTCACACAACGCGTGTTGCAGATGTTCGTATCGTGAATCACCAGGTGCGATGGCTGATCTTCTTCGTGCTTCGTGCCCGAGTGGTAAAGATCGGTAAGCTTGTCGAAAGTGAGTTTGCCATCGCCTTTGGCCGGCCCGAGCAGGTGCGCTTCCCCGCCGCCATCGGCGGGCAAGTCTGCGAGTTTGCGCATCTGTTCATATCCAGCTTTCGCCGGGTAACGGTTCCGCAACCCGCGTCCGCCCGTGATCATCTGCAGCGCGGTGTGGAACATCCCGGCAAACATGCCATGCTCGAACCCCTGATGCAGGTTGCGGACTTTCCAGAGTTCTTCCTTGATCCAGCTCGCTTCGACTTTTTTCTGAAACTGGCCCAGCATCGCAGCCGACGAATCATCCTTGATCAGCGCTTCGAACGCCGTCTCGGCGGCGAGCATCCCGCTCTTGATCGCGAGATGAATTCCTTTGAGCCGCGCCGAATTCAGAAAGCCAGCCGAGTCGCCGAGGATCATCCAGCCATTGCCCGCTACCGGCGGAATCGCCCACCAGCCGCCGTACGGCATCGACTTCGCCCCGTAGCGGATCATCTCCCCGCCCTCGATCAGCTTCGTGACAAACGGATGCCGTTTGAACTCCTGCAACACGCGCTGCGGATCGAGCCGCGGATCGGCATAGTCAAGCCCCGTCACAAATCCGAGCGAGACGACGTTATTCGATCCATCGCCTTTCGAGCCGTAAATCCACGCTCCACCGTACTCGTGCGTCGTCAGCGGCCAGCCCATGGTGTAAATCACCTCGCCAGCCGCGATGCGCCCCGCCGGAACTTCCCACAGTTCTTTCACTCCGACGCCGTAAGTCTGCGGGTTGGCGTCCTTCGCGAGATCGAATTTCGAGATGAGCTGCTTGGTCAGCGACCCCCGCGGCCCTTCGGCGAGGATCACGACTTTTGCGTTCAGATCGTACCCGGGCTCGAAGTTGGATTTCTGATGGCCCTCTTTGTCGACGCCCTTGTCGTCGGTGCGGACGCCGGTGACGCGGTCGCCGTCGAATAGTAATTCCGACCCCGCAAATCCAGTGAATACAGTAATGCCGGTCTCCTCCACCTTGCCGCCCAGCCACTTCACAAAGCGGTTCAACGAGATCACATAATTGCCGTGGTCGCGCAGAAACGGCGGCGTGATGGGAAACCTGAACTTGGATTTTTCGGTGAGGAAATAGACAGCCTCCTTCGTGACCTTGGCGTCGAGCGGTGCGTCTTTCTCGAAGTCGGGAAGCAGTTCGCGGATCGAGCGCGGGTCGAGCAGTGCGCCAGAAAGACAATGCTGCCCAATCTCGCGCGCTTTTTCGAGCACGTAAATATTTTCTTTGCTGAGCTGATTCTCAGGATGCGTGGCGTTGTGCGCGTCGATGAGCTGCGCGAGCCGTAGTGCGCAAGCCATCCCAGCCGGCCCGCCGCCGACAATCACGACATCGGCTGGCATCTGCGGCCGCTCAATGCCTTCGACGGGTTTGCGGAAAATCAGCATAAGAAAAAATCTGCCACGGATTTACGCGGATCATCACGGATAAATCACGATAACGATTTTGATCCGTGAAAATCCGTGTGAATCCGTGGCAAAGAAGTTACCCGCTCGCCTTCGCCTTCTTCACTTCCTCAGTCAGCGGCGGGACAATGTCGAACAAATTCCCCACGATCGCGTAATCTGCAATCTCGAAAATCGGCGCCTCTGCATCCTTATTCACTGCAATGATGGTTCGCGCACCTTTCATCCCGACAATATGCTGAATCGCCCCGCTGATGCCGAGCGCCAGATACAGCTTGGGCGCAACCGTTTGCCCGGACGACCCGATCTGACGATCCATCGGCAGCCACCCGGAATCACAAATCGGACGCGACGCTGCAAGATCTCCACCTAGAGCGTCGGCCAACTGCTTCGCGATTTCGATATTCTTCTGCTCCTTAATTCCGCGACCCACGGCCACAATAATTTCCGCTTGGGTCAGATCGACCGCCTGCTTGGCTTCCTTGAAAACTTCCTGCGGCCGGTTTCGGATAACGCCATCCGCAATTTCAACACTCACGGTTTCAACCGGAGCCGCGCTCGCAGCGGCCTCAGCCTTATCTCCGCGAAAAGCACCATTCTGAAAGGTCGCGAACCACGGAGCGTCGCTGGCAAAACTCACGTCCGCCGCAAGCTTGCCCTGAAACATCTGCCGCGTGAAGCCCAGTTCGCCGTTCTCGTACTTGAACCCGATGCAGTCGCTGATCACGGTCCGCCCCATGGCCGTGGCCAGCTTGGGCACAAAGTCGCGCACCTGATAGGTATGCGGCATCAGCACCAGCTTAGGCTGCTTCGCCGTCAGAAACTGTTTCAGCGCCGCAGCAAACGCATCCGGCGTGTAGGGCTCGAGCTTCGGCGACTCGACCGCATACACCTTGGCTACCTTCTTGGCCGCAACCTCAGCGGCGATCGACGCGGCGCTGCCGCCCACCACGGCCGCTTCGAGCGCCCATCCCGTGGCAGCTGCGATCGCCTGACCGGCTGTGATGGTTTCCCACGAGACGCGATTCAGTTTTCCTTCGCGCTGTTCGACGACGACTAAAATCGTATCCGCCATTAAGACTCCGCTTCCAAAATCACTCAGTCATTCCGAGCGGGCGAAGCCCGCCGAGGAACCTGCTTTCTGCCACCACCGCCCCAACTGGCGAGTACAGCTCGCCACCGGCCTACAGCACCCTTAATTCATTCCGCAGCTTGTCCACCAGCTTCTTCGCAATCTCTCCCGGCGACCCTTCAATGTGCTCCGTCTTCTTCGTTTTCTGCGGCACATACAGCCGCTCGATCTTCTGCAGATTCTCACCGATCGCCGACTGCACTTCCGCCAGCGCCACTTTCCGCAGCGGCTTGTTCTTCGCCTGCTTGATGCCGATGAGCGTGGCGTAGCGCAGCTTGTTGATACCTGACTGAATTGTCAGCACGGCCGGCGTCGGCATGTCGACAAACTGAAAATATCCCGCCTCGAGTTCGCGCTTCACGCGAATCCCGCTGTCGGTCTTCTCGATGTGCATGATGATGGTGGCATGCGGCAATCCCAGCAATTCCGCGAGGATCACACCGGTTTGCGCGTAGCCGTAATCGTCAGATTGCAGCCCTGTGAAGATCAGATCGAACTTTTCGTCTTTGATCGCGGCGGCAAACGCTTTGGCGGTGTTGAATGCATCCAGGCCCACGAACTTGTCGTCTTCCAGATGAATCGCGCGATCCGCGCCCTTGGCCAGCGCTTCGCGCAGCACCTGCTGGGCCCGCGCTGGGCCGCTCGTAATCACTACTACTTCTCCAGTGTGCTTTTCCTTCTGCCGCAGGGCCTCTTCCAGCGCGTAAGCGTCCGGCTCGTTGACTTCATACGAGACGTCCTCGCGAATCCACGTGCCGCTTTCGTTGAGCTTAAGAGGTGCGTCTTTCTGCGGCACCTGCTTCATGCAGACCAGGATCTTCAAAGGCAATCACTCCTCATTCCGCCGCTTTGGACGGCGATAGGGAAACTGGTCAGTATAAATGAAACCGCGGGCGGGAAGACTGCTAAGAACGAAAAAAGGCCGACATTTGCCAGCACTACTCGGTGATCACCGTCGACTGGCCGGTAAGGTCGAACCGTTTGCGGCAGCGCATGTTCTTGCACGCCATCATGTCGTCCTTGCGCACCATGTAGGATCGGAACTTGGCGAAGCGGGCGCGATCGCGCTCGTCGGCGCGGCCTGACAACTGACGTTTCTTCGTGCGTACTACCCAGGTGACCTCATACTCCGCCGCCTGTTGGCAATGGGGACAATTCAGCGAAGCAATTTTTTTTTCCTGTTTCTCGTCGAAAAAATCGCGCTCTTCCATAAGTTTCGAGGCCGGGCAAGTGGGGTTCGCACCCAGCCAACCATGAATTATTGCACATTTTGCCGACCTCACCTTTAAACTGAAGGGGAGATTCGCATGGCTAGAAAGAAAAAATTGAAGCGCTTTCGCGCCGTAACCGCGGTCAAGGAATTAGCCCGCGAACGCGTCGGCGCGCCCCCCGCCGGACAGATTGTGGTCGAGAAAAAAAAGAAGCCGGAAAAACACAAGCCCACGCTGGAGAAGCTGCTGGAGTCCGAGTAGCTTTCGCAGGAATCGGCGCCTTAATTGAACGTGACTGTCACAGTTACGTTATTGGTCAGGTTCTGGAGAGTGCAGGTCGTCCCAGCAGCAATGGAGCAGCCAGCCCATCCTCCGAACGTTCCGTTCGCGACGGCCGTCAGAGTCACACTGGAGCCCGTCGGAAAACTTCCCGTGCAAGACGATCCGGCGGTTGACGAGCAGCCTAGACCTGGCGGCGAACTGGATATTGTGCCGCTGCCTGTACCTGCGAAATCTACCGTGACCGTTGGCCCCGTGCCGGTGAAGCAGACAACCTCGGCAGTCATGTAACCGGTTACCACCGCTCCTGACGAAGATATGCCCCCGTCACTAGTGTTCGTGTTCACTGTTGCCGAGACCAGCGTCGCCCCGCACGACAGTCCCGTTGCCGTGAGCAAGCCGGTCGAATTTACCGTAAACATCTGAGGTGTATTTGACAACCAGGTTGCCTGAGTAGTGACATCTTTGGTCACGGGCGGATGGATGTAGGAACCGAGAGCCCTCAGTTGTACCTGTGCTCCCGTGCTGTCAATCACCGGAGTAGTCGACGTACCGATGGTCTCGACCGCGGGCTGGATCTGAATGGACACCAACTGCTGACTGTGACCGCAGCTGTTCACTCCGAGCAGCACTGCCGCAACGCCGACCAGGACCACGACGCTCAACAACTTTCCGTTCATGAACGACTCCTGAATTTGCTCAACACCGCGGCACCGGGCTTCCGGCGAGGGAATGGGCCAATTTAGTCAATAGTGGAGCAAAAAGCAATAGCCGTTCGCGGCCTCGTTTCTTACCCCTGCACCGCTTCCTCCACCACTTTCGCGAACTCCCTCACGTCGTCTTCTGTGGTATCGAATGAGCACATCCAGCGCACGATGCACTCCTCTTCGATCCACATATAAAAGAAATAGCGATCTTTGATTTTCTGGACGGCCTGCCGCGGAATCTGCGCGAACACCCCGTTGGCCTCAACCTTCCAGATTACTTTAACCTGCGGAATCCGCCGCAATTCCGCCTCCAGCAGCCGCGCCATACGGTTTGCACGCTCGGCACTCCGCAGCCACAAGCCGTCACTGAGCAGCGCCTCGAACTGCGCCGCGATGAAACGCATCTTCGAAGCCAGTTGCATCCCTTGCTTGCGGAGGTAAAGAAAATCAGAACCGAGGCTCGGACTGAAAAAAATTACTGCCTCCCCGCCCATGATTCCATTCTTCGTGCCGCCGAATGAGAGCACATCCACACCCAGGTCGCGCGTGGCCTGCCGCAGCGTCTGGCCCAGACTGGCCGCGGCGTTGGCAATACGGGCGCCGTCCATGTGCAGAAACATTTCGCGCTCGTGCGCAAACCGAGCCAGCGCCTGAATTTCTTCCGGCTGGTAAACCGTCCCCATTTCGGTCGATTGCGTGATCGAGATCACCCGCACCTGCACGTGATGCTGGTCCCCGATCCCGTGATAGGCGTGCCGCACCGAGTCGAGCGTAATCTTCCCATCCTGGTGCGGCAGCGGGATCAGCTTGCATCCCGTATGCTTCTCCGGCGCGCCACATTCGTCGGTATAGATATGCGCGTAATCGCTGCACAACACCGCGTGATACGGCCGGTTCAAAGCCTGCAGCCCAAGCACGTTTGCGCCCGTTCCGTTGAAGGTAAAAAAAACGTCGATCCCAGCGCCGAAGTGTTCTTCGAATTTCGCAATCGCCGAACGCGTATAGGGGTCGTCGCCGTATGCCACAACGTGCCCCTGGTTAGCCCGCGCAATCGCCTCCAGAACTTCGGGATGCACCCCAGCATTATTGTCGCTGGCAAAGTTGCGGGTGGGCTGTTTCGGAACCTGAGGCATAAGAAAACAATTTAGCAGAGTGCACACCGGCGGGGGTGCCCCATTTCTCGCCTCCTCTGCGAGAAAGCCTGCCCTGAGCGAAGTCGCAGGGTGGGGATTTGGAGTCCTCCGAATTGGCGCCCGCACCAACCCGCGAATTACAATCCCTTCCTGACTCTTAAAGGAGCGCCCGTGAGCCGAGCGGTCATGCGCTGTTATCCGATAATCATTCTGTTCTCCACGCTAGCCGTCGCTCAAACCGCCGAGCAGAAAACCGCGCGCTATCTCGACTCCATCCTGCACCAGCCGTCTTTGCTGCTGGCCTTCCTGCAAGACATGCCCAAAGGGGGAGACCTGCACAATCACATCGATGGCGCCATCTACGCCGAAGACCTGATCGACTGGGCGGCCTCCGACAATTTCTGTATCGACCGCACTACTTCTCAACTGATCGCCCCGCCCTGCGATTCCTGCGAGCATTACACGCCCAAACCCGGCATCCGCTGCGCTTATGACGACCACATCCTCTACAACCAGATCATCGACGCCTGGTCCATGCGCAACTGGCGTCCCGGCGATGAGTCCGGCCACGATCACTTTTTCGCGACCTTCGACAAATTCGAGATGGCCGCCGACAACCACACGGCCGAGGCCATCGCCACTGTCGTTAACCGCGCCGCCCGCGAGCACGTGCAGTACATCGAACTCATGCACACCGCCGACGGATACGCCGCCGCCAACCTCGGCACCCGCCTTGGCTGGGACAGCAATAACAATGAGAATGATTTCGCCAAAATGCGGGACAAACTTCTCGCCGGCGGCCTGAAACAGATCGCCACGGCCACCAGCAAAAAGTTGGAGGAAGACACCGCCCGCGCCCGCACCGAACTCAAATGTGGAACTCCGAACGCCGAGCCCGGATGCAGCGTCACCGTCCGCTACCTCTATCAGGTGCTGCGCGGCCTGCCTCATGAGGCCGTATTCGCCGAGACCGTGCTCGGCTTTGAACTCGCATCGTCCGATCCGCGCTTCGTTGGATTAAATCTGGTCATGCCCGAGGACTGGTACGTTCCCATTCACGACTTCAGTGAGCACATGGCCATGCTCGATTACCTGCACGGTGTCTATCCCAAGGTGCACATCAGTCTGCACGCCGGTGAGCTCGCCATGGGGTTAGTTAAGCCGGAGGATCTCTCCTTCCACATCCGAGCCTCAATCGAGCGCGGCCACGCCGAACGTATCGGTCACGGCGTCAGCGTTATGCTCGAGAAAGATCCCATCGCCCTGCTCAAAGAAATGGCCGCGCGCAACGTGCTGGTCGAAATCAACCTCACCTCGAACGATCAAATCCTGGACGTCAGCGGCGACGACCATCCTCTGCCCGTGTACATGAAATATGGCGTCCCGGTCGCGATTTCAACCGACGACGAAGGCGTCTCCCGCTCCAACATGACGCACGAATATCTGCGTGCTGTCGAAGGCTACCGGCTCCCATACGTAGAACTGAAGCGCATCGTGAGGCAAAGCCTGGAACACAGCTTTCTGCCCGGAAAGAGCTTGTGGAAACAAACGAGTCCGACCTTTGTTCGCGTAGGAGAATGTGATTCTGGATCCTTGGAAAGACCTTCTTATACTTGCGTCGGGGAGTTCCTGGCAGAAAACGAGCGGGCGGCAAAGCAGTATGAACTTGAGAAGGCCTTTGCAGAGTTTGAGAGTAAGTTCTAAACGTTTCGTACCTTCTCCCAACACAAATGTCTGAAAACAGAATTTATTCTCTCGCCGACTCCGCCGCGCAACTGATCCTGAAACGTACGTCGCTGCGTCCGCAGATCGCCCTCGTCCTCGGCTCCGGCCTCGGCGGTTTCGCCGACTCGCTCACTGACACCGTCCGCGTCCCCTACGCCGATATTCCCGCATTCCCGCGTTCGACGGCCATCGGCCATGCCGGTCAAATGGTCATTGGCCAGGTGAGCGGCAATGTCGGCGAGGTTTCGGTAGCCGCCATGCAAGGCCGCGTGCATCTTTATGAGGGATATTCACCGCAGGAAGTCACGTTCCCCATTCGCGTCTTCTCGCGCATGGGCATACGCGCCGTCATCCTCACCAACGCCGCCGGAGGCATCAGCCTCAGCTACTCACAAGGCGCGCTGGTCGTGATCCGCGACCACATCAATCTGCAGGGAGCCAACCCGCTGGTCGGCCCCAACGACGACCGCTTCGGCGTCCGCTTCCCCGACATGACCAACGCCTACGAAAAAGAATATCGCCGGATCGCGCGCGAAGAAGCCGCCAAGCTCGGCATCCCGCAGCACGAAGGCGTCTACGCCGGCCTGCTCGGCCCCAGCTACGAAACTCCCGCGGAAATCGAATATCTGCGAAGGATGGGAGCCGACCTGGTCGGCATGTCGACGGTTGCCGAAGTCATCGCCGCGCGTCACATGGGAATCAAAGTGCTCGCGATTTCCTGCGTAACCAACATGGCCGCAGGCATCCTCGACCAGCCACTCTCCCACGCAGAAGTTCTGGAAACCGGCGAGCGCGTCAAGACCACATTCGAGGCGCTCCTACGAGCCGTCCTGCCGAGAATTAGCGCCGATGTTTCGGAATGATTCTCTCGGCAGTCTTGGGTCCGGTAGTCTTGGGTCCGGCAGTCTTGAGCTCGACAACCTGACCTTCAAAAAATTCCTTGTCATTCCGAGCGCCTTGTTTCTGGCGCGAAAAACCTGCTTTTCTGCCGGAAGGACTCGAAGAAGCTTCCTCCACACCCCCGAAACGATAAAGCGGTATGTTACTTCGCCCGTGCAACAAACAGCGCCGCCGGCGGCTTCACTCCATAAGTCGCCGAAAAACTATTCTGATTCACTGCCATCGCCAAATGTCCCCGCGAATCGATATACAGCAATGCCTGCCCGACCGGCACATCACTGAATGTCTTCACGAACTTGATCCGCATCTCTTTGCCACCAACCGTCACCGGCACCTCCTGCCCGCGCCGGTAGCCGAGCTTTAGAAAATCCTCGGCATCCACGTTCGTAACCAAGTTTCCAAATGGCCCGTCGGTCGCAATCACCGTGGCACTCAGCCCGCGCTCATCGAGCGTAGCCGCCTTCAACTCCAGCCGCACCAGATCCTTCACCGACATCTCCGGACCAACCTTCGTCCAATCATCGCCCCGCGCCATGTGCGCGCCTACAGGCGAAAAAATGTCGCGCCCATGAAACGTCGATGACATCTTGGTGCCAATCATCCACTCCGGATTCGTAATCTCGCGCACCGCCTCGATCCCGTCGCGCTGTTCGACCAGCGTCAGCAGCCCATTATCCGGCAACACAAAATATTGCCCACGCTTCGATCGCGCCACGATCGCTTTGCGGGTACTTCCGACGGTGGGATCAATCACAACCACAAACACCGTTCCCGCAGGATAGTACGGCGTTGCGCCATACAGGAATCGCGCCCCGTCGAGAATCGAAAACGGCGTGACATCGTGCGTCAGATCGACAATCCGCACGTCCGGCATAATCGAATACATCACACCCCGGCAAAGCGCGACCGAATCGTCCACCACCCCAAAATCTGTCATAAACACAATCGTCGGCGGATATTTCTGCGCCGCATCACTCGCGAGCGCGGGTGCCCCATTTCTCGTGTCCTTTGCGAGAAGTGGGCTCGCCACCAAGAGAAGGACAATACAGAGCAGGATCGAGCCGAACGAATAGATTCGGATGGCTTGCGATAAGGTCACATTCTTAGCTTCCATAGGGACACAATTCTAACTAAGAAATTGCAAATTTGGGGACGGTGCCCCGAACTAGATTGCGCTTACCGAAACCGAAAGATCGAGCGCATATCCACAATCCGGGCCTTCTCCGCATCCACGCCTCGCGGTCTATAATGCTCCTGCAATCCAAATTTCACGGAGGACTCCAATGTCGCAGCCCATCCCCGAGAAGTACCGCGATTTATTTCAGAAGCGGGCCTTTGCCAGCCTGGGGACGTTGATGCCTGACGGCCGCCCGCAAGTCACGCCCGTGTGGGTCGACTTCGACGGCGAGCACGTCATCTTCAACTCCGCCAAAGGACGCCAGAAGGACCGCAACGTCCGCCGCGATCCCCGCGTCTCGCTCGCCATCATCGATCCCGAAAATCCCTACCGCTATCTCGAGATTCGCGGCCGCGTGGTCGAAATCACCGAAGACGGCGCCGACGACAGCATCAATAAGCTGGCCAAGAAATATCTCGGCGTAGACAAATATCCCTACGCCCAGCCCAGCGAAACCCGCGTCATCTACAAAATCAAGCCCGAGCACACCACGGTGATGGGCTAGGTTTCTTGTGGGGCGGATCCTGTCCGCCAACGCCGAGAGCGGCCGGCAAACTGCCGCGAGATAAGCTTCACCGCGTTGTCGGAGAGGGCCTTTGCGGCCTCATGGAAAAACGACCTATACAGCACCGTGGAAGAGCGGCGCTTTAGCGCCGCGTCAGCCGCCCTAAAATCCATCGGGCTTTAGCCCCTGCGCGAGGAAATCATCCATACCTACAATCTCTGCTTCCTCGGCTTCGGCAACGTCAACCGGACCCTCGTCCGTCTCCTCGAAGATCGTGCCCAGGAACTGCGCGATCGCCACGGCATCGCCTTCCGCTTCACCGGCGTCGCCACCCGCCGCCTGGGTTGGATCGCGAATCCCGCTGGCCTCGACCCGATCGAGGAATGTGGCGCGGGCGCCCGTGCCAAGCCGGAAGCTAAAACTGAAGCTAACGTCCGCGACTGGCTGGCAAAAGCCCAAGCCGACATCCTCTTCGAAGCCACGTCCCTCAACGTCGAAACCGGCCAGCCCGCCGCCGACCACATCCGCGCCGCCCTCGAACACGGAGCCCACGCCATCACCGCTAACAAAGGCCCCATCGTCCACGCCTTCCGTGAACTGCGCGACCTGGCCGCCGCCCGCGGAAAGAAATTCCTCTTCGAATCCACCGTCATGGACGGCGTCCCAATTTTTTCTTTCTTCGACCAGCTGCCCACGGTTCACGTGCAAGGCTTCCACGGAATTCTGAACTCCACCACCAACGTGATCCTCGGAGGAATGGAAGACGGACTCACCCTCGACGAAGCCCTGAAAAAAGCTCAGGCCCTCGGCGTGGCCGAAACCGACGCCACTCACGACATCGACGGCTGGGACGCCGCCGTCAAAACCGCCGCCCTGATCACGGTCTTGATGGATATCCCCGTGCGCCTCGCCGACATCGAACGCGAAGGCATCCGTGACCTAACCTCCGCAAGCCCTGCGCAACGCCCGCCGCGACGGCTGGCCCTTCAAACTGGTCTGCCGCGCGCAACGCGTCAGCGGCGGTGTAGAGGCAATCGTCGCCCCCGAAAAAGTTCTCGCGACCTCACCGATGGGGAAGATCGCCGGCACGTCATCCTATCTCCATTTCGAAACCGATATCTTCCCCGGCCTGGCGATCACCGAAGAAAATCCCGGCCTTTACGCCACGGCGTATGGGATGCTCGCCGATTTTGTCAGAGCAATCATCCAAAACCCATTCTCTCGGTGAACAAGAAATCTCGACTGCAGCAGCGTAAATTCGGGATGGTAGAATCCATGCGATATGTGCCCAATGGTCAGGTCGGAATAGGCCGAAGGTTGACATGACGCTCCTGCGCAACTTTCAACTCGCCATTCTTGTGGTTGCCCTCACCGTTACACTCAGCTGCGGTAACAGCCTGCGCGAGTTGGTCGCGATGAACCTGAGCCCGAGCGTGGCAGATGCGCAGAATTATCCCAACGGCCAGGTGCAGTTCACCGCTTCGGGAACGTACAATCTTTACCCATTAACCGGGCCCGTGCAGCCCGCGTTATGGAGCATTTACAAGCCGCAAAACACCCAAAATATTCCCACGATCACTCAGAATGGATTGGCGCAATGCGGCAGTGCGGCAGGCACCTTCTCGGTGCAGGCCTATGCTGTGAGCAACCCCTCAGCCTCTCAAACCCCGCAGAACCTGCTCACCAGCAAACAAGCTGTACTCGGCCTAGCCTCGCTAACTTGCCCTTAGCGATTCGGTCCGACCGACATGCTCCAGCCGCGCTGCGGCGCTCCCATGATAAAAAGTAAGGAACCATGCCGATCACCGAACAGACCATCACTCCCGCCCTCGACCTAACCCACGTCCGCGCCCAATTCCCCTCGCTCGCCCAAACCGTCAACGGACACCCCGCCGCATTCCTTGATGGCCCCGGCGGAACGCAAGTCCCGCAGCGCGTGATCGACGCCATCGCCAACTACCTGCGCCGCGACAACGCCAACACCGGCGGAGCCTATGCGACCAGCCGCCACACCGACGCCATGATCGCCGAAGCCCGCAGCGCCATGGCCGACTTCCTGCACTGCGCCGCCGACGAAGTCGTCTTCGGCCCCAACATGACTACCTTGACCTATGCGATGTCCCGCGCCATCGGCCGTGAGCTGAAGCCCGGAGACGAAATCGTAGTCACCCGCCTCGACCACGACGCCAACGTTTCCCCGTGGCTGCAAATGGCCGAAGACAGAGGCGTGACCGTCCGCTGGGCCGAAATCCACGACGACGACTGCACCCTCGACATGGCCGACCTGGCGTCGAAAATAAATTCCAACACAAAGCTGGTCGCTGCTGGATACGCCTCGAACGCCGTCGGCACCATCAATCCAGTAAAGGAGATCGTCCGCCTCGCCCACGCCGCCGGAGCCCTCGCCTACATCGACGCCGTCCACTACGGCCCCCATGGATTGATCGACGTGGCCGCCCTCGACTGCGATTTCCTGGTGTGCTCAACCTACAAATTCTTCGGCCCGCACATGGGCGTGCTCTTCGGCAAGCGCGAGCACCTCCAGCGTCTGCGCCCATACAAAGTCCGCCCCAACACAAACGCAATTCCAAACTGCTGGGAGTGGGGCACGCTGAACCACGAATGCATCGCCGGCATCGCCGCCTGCGTGGAATACATCGCCGATTTAGGCCGTGGATTAGCGAATGGGGTAACGAATGAAGAAAAGAATAAAAGGGTGCCCCACCCTTCGCGGTTTTCGAAGGGTGGGAACGATGCTGCCGACGCAAGTGAGGTAACTGAGAGACGCGCCGCCATCGAAGCCGCCTACGAAGTCATCCACGAGCACGAGCGCGGATTGCTCGAAAGAATAATGGCCGGCCTGAAAAAAATCCCCGGCCTGAAAATCTACGGCATCACCGACCCCGCCCGCTTCCACGAACGCTGCGCCACTCTCGCGATCCGCATACCAAATCACACGCCGCTAGAACTCGCCACCAAACTCGGCGAGCGCGGCTTCTTCACCTGGGACGGCAACTACTATGCCCTCAACCTCACCGAGCATTTGGATGTAGAGAAATCCGGCGGCTTCCTGCGCATCGGCCTCGTCCACTACAATACCGCCGACGAAGTCGACCGCCTCCTGGCCGCACTAGGAGAGATTGTCAGCGCGTGAGCGCCGTGGCGCAAATTCCAGACCCACGCATGCAGCACCCCAAACCCATGCAGCACCGTGGAAGAGCGGCGCTTCAGCGCCGCGTAAAGCGAAAGGAATGAATGAGGGCTTCAGCCCCTGTGGTCGCCTATGGCTTCGCAGCCGGCGCGGGCGCAGCAGCAGGAGCCGCAGCCGCCGGCGCGGCCGCCTCCGACACCACCAGCATCTCGTAACCCTTGCCGTTCACCTTGAACTTCATCTTGTCTTTGTCGATGGTCAGCTCGACCGGCGCATTCACCGGCAGCATCTCTTTGTGCGCTTGTTTTTCCTGCCGCACGTGATACTCGGTCGTCTGGGTACGAATCACATATTCCTGGCACATCAGATCGGTTGTCTGCTGCTTCTTCTTCCCGTTGCCCTTCGTGCCGCAATCCACGGAATTCTCCGAAACGATCGTTCCCTGCATCACATTGTCTTTGGCGACAGCCGTCAGGTTCAAGCTCAGTAGCGCCGCCGATAGCAGAATCGTTTTCGTCCTCGTCATATACGCCTCCCCATGTTTAGTACGAGATGTTTAGCACAAGATGTTCAGCATGAGATGTTCAGCACGGATGTTCTTCCTTATCGCCCTAACTTCATCGCCATACACGTCAGCCCGGGACGCGTCCCGGGCTGCACCAAAAATTATGCGAAAGAAATTATCCTCGCTCCACCCAGCGTGGGGGATGGCGCCAGTTCGATTGAATCCCTACGGCCAGCGCTTCGCAGTGTCTTCCCATCCGGCGGCGCGCACCGGCTGCGGCGCGGGAATCGACGAGGGCGCCGGAACCGATAGGCGAGCCGTCGCCTGCGGTCCGTTGACGGCCGTGGCTAAGGCCGGCTTTCCCATGTCCATCCCCATTTCCTTTTCCTCGGAGAGCAGCGGAGCCACTAGTCGCAGGGCCTCCACCTCCTTCTCCAGACGGGTCAATTCCATCTCTTTTTGCCGCAATACTTCATAAACATTCTTCATGACCATGGCACCTGCCCAGTTGTGTCGAAGTTTACAAACCCTTCTCCGCACTCTAGCA
This sequence comes from uncultured Acidobacteriota bacterium, assembly GCA_963758005.1. Classification (GTDB taxonomy): domain Bacteria; phylum Acidobacteriota; class Terriglobia; order Terriglobales; family Acidobacteriaceae; genus Sulfotelmatobacter. The sequence goes on along the minus strand of CAVWTR010000006.1, from coordinate 2,129,510 downwards.
GAGTTGCCTATGTTGTCAAGGATTTCAGCAGGGCCAGTAGTGCAAACCCGAGCGCAAAAGCCGTCCCAGTCTCTAGCCCACACCGACGGCCCCGCGACCCTTCCGGCGGTCATCTGCAACGCCGGTACGAAAGTAATCTGGGATCGCGCCGACCGGGATATACCATGATTCGAGCTTCGTATTCGAACCGATTGTTGCCGGAGGTCATCCCATGCCGAGGCCGCGAGTTTTCGTTCTACTGGCAGCCAGCGCCCTCTTCTCCGCTCTCTTCCTGGCCTCCCTGGCCTACGCCCAGGATGATTCGCAATCTCTCGGAGACGCAGCGCGCCAGGCCCGCCTGCAAAAACAGCAGAAGGACGCACAAGCGAAGGATGTATCCGCGCCCAGCAGTGACACCCCGAACAAAGATGCGCAGAGCAAAGATGGGCAGAGCAAAGATGGGCAGAGCAACGACTCATCCAGCTCTGACGGAACCGCCAAGGATGCTACCCCGGCTCAAGGCGCATCACGTCATCACCAACGAGGAACTCCCCTCGCACGTCGGGCCGACTTGGACTTCAGCCAGCACTCCCCAAACTTCGAACAACTCTTCCGAGAACAACTCAGCCGAGCAGCCCAGTTCCGCAAATGCAAACGCGAATGCGGAGCAATGGAAGTCCCAGATTCAGGCGCAGAAGAGCACGATCGCTTCGCTGGAAGGCCAAATCGCCAGCCTGAACGACTCCATCCACTACGCCGGCGGAAACTGCGTTTCCAACTGCGTGCAGTGGAACGAACGCCAGAAAGAAAAGCAGGATCAGGTTGAGACCATGAAGGGCGAGCTCGAACAAGAGCAAAAGCACCTCGAAGACCTGCAGGAATCAGCCCGCAAACAGGGCTTCGGCAGCTCCGTCTACGAACCCTAGTCCCCGAAAAAGCGGGTGCTCCATTTCTCGCGGTTTTTGCGAGAAAGCCTGCCCTGAGCCTGTCGAAGGGTGGGGCTTTTGACTTTTTTGACTTTCCTATTTCTTCGCCGGATACGGATCGGCATACTTCAACACCGTCGACAAGTCGATCCCGCGAATAATGCCGTCCGAGTGGTAGAACAACCCCCACGAATCAATGGTCGAGTTATCCGGAAAAATGCAGGCTTCAAGAATCTCGTCGATACCACCGACTGACACCCAACCTCCGCCAGCAGCGTCGGTAGCTCCAATCTCGGCCCCGCCCAGTTGCGTGCAATAGTACGACGCTGGATTGCCGTTGCCCTGACCGTTCCACGGCACCTCCGCGTAATAAGCCAGCGCCGCTAGGCTCGGCTTGGTCGCGTACAACGTATCCAGTGACAGGTGAATACGCGACCCGTCCGCCGCCAGCGTGTACTGGCAAAAAGCTTCGACGCCCGCCAGATAGAGCCAGTCCTGTTGCGCATTGTTCGTGCCATAGGCTGCGTAGCGAACCTCCACCAGTCCTCCCGTCGACGTGCAATAAGCCGCCTCGGGCGCGACTTTCGCCGGCGCTTTCGTGGTCTTCTTCGTTTCAGTTTGTGCGGCCGCATTGAACGCGGCTCCGGACAGCGCCAGAATCATTACCAAACCCGCAATTACTCGAGCCCTAAGCATATAAATCCCCCTTTTTGCCCTTCGAATTCGACTCAGCCTGGTCAGCCGCGAAAGTCTACCACGGAGCGAATGCCCGCGCCGCGTATTCTCCGTCGAGAGTCGGGCAGTCTCGGGTTCGAATTACCAAATTACAAAATTTTTCGATTTCCCAATCTTTCGCATTCCCCAAAACTGCCCGGTCATGCGAAATTAGTTCATGGCTCTGGTCGTCCGCCCTTCGCCCATTCATTCCGTCGGGGTCTATACCTCAACTCCCATCCGCAGGAAAACGCGCGTGGTCGAGTATGACGGTGAACGCATCACCGCCGAAGAAGCCGACCGCCGCTATAACGGCGTCTCACGCACTTACCTGTATGGTCTGGACGACGGCAAGACCGTGATCGACGGTCACGGCATGGGCGCGTATCTAAATCACTCCTGCGATCCCAACTGCGAAGTCGACGAGATCAAAGGCCGCGTCTGGATTTTCGCCATCCGCGACATTGCCGCCGGCGAAGAACTCCTGTGGGACTACAACCTCTACGACGACGACGACCCCGCCCCCTGCCACTGCGGCTCCAGCAAATGCCGCGGCACCATGTATTCAAGAGAGTGGATGGCAAACATGCGGAGGAAGGAAGCGCGCAAGAAGAAGCGTGAGGCGACCGCATCGCAAAGCAAGATTGACGGGAAGAAGCCGGGCGGCAAAACCATCGCGATCAGGTCCCAGCCGCGGAGCGGCGAAAGAATGCAGCCCACGGCGCAAGCCGTGGGTGGCTAACCGGAAAAGAGAACAAGCCCCGAAGGGGCGAAAGAAACCTACGTCGCAGGCTCCGCAACGACCACCGGCTTCTTCCCGTGCTCCCGCCATCCCTCAATAATCAAATACAGCACCGGGATGAAAAACAAATTCAGAATGGTCGACATGATCATCCCGCCAAACACGGTCGTGCCCACCGAGTGCCGTCCATTTTCGCCCGCGCCCGTGGCAAACACCAAAGGCACTACGCCGAGAATAAACGCCAGCGAAGTCATCAGAATCGGCCGCAAACGAATCGTTGCCCCCTGCACCGCCGCTTCCACGAGCGGGACTCCGCGCCCGCGCAACTGCTCCGCGAACTCGACGATCAGAATCGCATTCTTGCTCGACAGCCCGACCAGCATGACGAGTCCCACCTGGCAATAAACGTCGTTTTGCAGCCCGCGCAGCCACTGCGCGCCCAACGCCCCCAACAGCGCCATGGGCACAGCCAGCAACACAATGAACGGCAGCACAAAGCTTTCATACTGCGCCGACAGCGTCAGGTAAACGACCAGAGTACCCAAACCAAACAGAATCAGCGAAGTTCCGCCCGCCGCCAATTCTTCCAGCGACAACCCCGTCCAACTGTAGGTAAATCCCTGCGGCATCTTCTTCGCTAGTTCTTCCATCGCCGCAATCGCCTGCCCGGAACTGTATCCCGGAGCCGGTGAGCCATCGATTTCCGCCGACCGGAACAGGTTGTAATGGCTGATCACCTGCGGCGTGGTGGTCTGCGTAATGCTGATCAAATTATCCAGCGGCACCATTGCCCCGTTGTCGGAGCGCACATAAAACTGTTTCATGTCCTGCGAGGTCGCCCGGAACTGTTTATCTGCCTGTACGTACACGCGATACGACCGGTTATTGAAATCGAAGTCGTTTACATACGATGACCCCATGTACACGCCCAGCGTGTCCGTAATCTGCGAGAGTGGCACGTGCAGACTCTTCGCCTTCTCGCGGTCGATGGTCACCAGATATTGCGGGTCGTTCGCAGTGAAAGAGGTAAACAGCCGCACCAGATCTTTTCTCTGGCTGGCTTGCTGGATCAGCCCGTACGTAGTTGCTGCCAGTTCCTCAAGCTTGTGCGCGGCCTGATCCTGCACCACAAACTGAAAGCCGCCAAACTGGCCGAGGCCCTGAATAGGCGGCGGCAGCGTGGCAAACACGATGGCCCCAGAAATCCCGAACAGCCGCGGACGCACTCGAGCCAGAATCGCCGACGCGGTGTGGGCATCGCCTTTGCGTTGCGAATAAGGCTTCAATGGAACAAAAATAAGTCCCTGATTCGCCGCCGCTCCCGAGAAACTGAAGCCCGCAATCGAGAACGTCCCTTCCAATTCTGGCTCGTTCGCCAGCATGGCCGCAACCTGCTTGCCAATCGCTTTCGTATAGTCGAGCGACGCCCCGGACGGCGCCTGAATCACAATGATGAAATATCCCTGGTCTTCGTCGGGCACGAATCCCGTCGGCACCCGGGTGAAGATGAAATAAGTCAGCCCGAGCCCGGCGAAAAACACCACCATCATCGCCACTTTGTAATCCAGCGCGATATGCAGCACACGCTGATATCCACGGGTCATGGCGACGATGCCATCGTCAAACTTCCGCAGCCACCACCATTTTTGGTGGTGGGAATCTTTCAGAAAAATCGCCGCCAGCACCGGTGCCAGAGTCAGGGCGTTGAAGGCGGAAATCGCAATGGAAAATGCGATGGTCAGCGCAAACTGGCGAAACAGAATACCCGTCGTCCCGGGGAAGAATGCGACCGGCACAAACACGGCACAGAGCACCAGGGAGGTTGCGATGACCGCGCTGGTAATTTCGGCAGTCGCTGCCGCCGCCGCTTTGTGCGAGTCGTGTTCGCCTTCCTGAATGTGGCGCTCGATATTCTCAATCACCACGATCGCGTCGTCCACGACCAGGCCGACGGCAAGCGTAATGCCGAACAACGTCAGCGTGTTAATGGAGAACCCGAGTAGCTTTACAAATATGAAGGTGCCGATCAGCGAAACCGGCGTGGCGATAAAGTGAATCATCGTCGTCCGCCAGTCGCCGAGAAAGATAAAGATGACCAGGACGACCAGCAGGATCGCCGAACCTACGGTGTAGACAACATCGCGAATCCCTTCGCCCACCGCGTCCGTCGTATCGAAGGCGACCTTAAAGTGCATGCCCGGAGGAAAACTCTTCGACAGCCGGTCCATTTCGGCAATGGCTTTGCGGTCCACGTCGAGCGCGTTGGCGGTCGAGAGTTGCGTGACCGCCATTCCGATCGCATCCTGCCCATTGAATTGCAGGTCGTTGGCGTAGCTCTCCGCTCCCAGTTCCGCGTGACCAACATCTCTCAACCGCACCAGCGTGCCATCGGAGTTCGTCTTCAGAATAATGTTGTCGAACTGCGCGGGTTCGCTCAACCGCCCTACCGCTCGCACGCTGATCTGGTACTGCTGTCCGGCCATCGCCGGCTCTTGTCCTACCTGTCCGGCGGCAACTTCGACGTTCTGCTCCGAGAGCGCGCTGACTACATCCCCCGCGGTGAGTGAGCGTCCCGCCAGTCGCCCTGGGTCCAGCCACAGCCGCATCGAATATTTGCGCTCGCCGAAAATGATCACATCCGCGACTCCCGGAATGCGCTTCAGCGAATCGCGTACGTACACGTCGAGATAATTGCTCAGGAACAACGTTGAGTAGAGCTGCTTACCGGTTTTGTCCTTATCGGCGAACACGGCCGCGCCAAACACGAAATTCTGCGAAGTCTTCGCCGTCGTGATGCCGACGGCTTTCACCGCGGCCGGAAGCCTGCCCTGCGCCGTGTTGACGCGGTTCTGAATGTCGACGGTCGCCAGATCGGGATCGCGGGTTAGGTCGAACGTTGCCGTAACGGTGCTGGTGCCGTCGTTGCCGCTGGTGGAGGTGACGTACTTCATCCCCTCCGCGCCGTTGATCTGCTGCTCGATGGGAATCGTGACCGCGCTTTCCACCGTCTGCGCGCTCGCTCCAATGTAGACGCTGGTGACGGCCACCTGCGGTGGCGCCAGATTCGGAAACTGCGCGATGGGAAGAGTAGGAATGACGGCTGCGCCCGCCAGAACAATCAGCAGCGCGCACACCGACGCAAACACCGGGCGTTGAATGAAGAACCTAACGAACATGAGAACGCGTGCCCCTCACAGCAGGTGAAGCCAGCATTTAGCACTTAGCATTTGGCCGCCCCGCGTTTTTGCAGGTGTTCGGCATTACACCCGGAACCGCGAAGTGTTCAATGCCGATTGCCAACTGCTTGATCTGAAGTCTTGAAAGTCGAAAGCCGGAAGCTCCTAGCTCAGCGGAATTACCGGCGCCCCGTCCAGCAGAAACTGCGTCCCGGAAATGATGACTTTGTCCCCACTCTTAAGGCCGTCCTGCACTTCGTAGTTATTGCCCACGGTCAGCCCGATGGTGAGCGGCTTCTGCCGCGCCACGAACGAGCCGCCATTCTGGGGTTCGGCCACGAACGCAAAATATTGCCCCCCCAGCCGCGACACCGCGAGAATTGGTACTTCGGGGTTTTTATGCGTCCCCCACACTACCCGCGCCCGAATGAACTGCGACTGCCGCAGCGCATCGTTGCCATTGGTAATGCGCGCCTTCACCAGGACGGTCTGAGTTGTGTTGTCCACTTGCGGAGAAATAAAGCTGACCCGCGAATCGGCCAGCACCTTGCCATCGGCATCAATCACTTGCACCGGCAAACCCATCTTGAGTTGCGCCGAGTGCTCGATCGGCACATACACGTAGGCTTCCAGGCTTCCCGGCTGGTCGACCGTAGTCAACTGCGTGGAAGTCGTTACGCGGTCTCCGACGCGCACCGGAATATCTCCCACAATCCCGCTCCGCGGAGCAACCACTCTGTAGTAATGCAGTTGCACTTCCTGCTCGTTTACCTGCGAAGCCAGAGAATCCATCTGGGCCTGGGCTGCGTCCAGGGTCGACTTCGCCTGATCCAGATCCTGTTTGCTCACCACACCGGCGGCGGAAAGCCCCTGCGTGCGCTCATACTGCTTCTTCGCCCAGATCAGATTCGCCTCTTGGGCCGCGCGCGCACTCTCCTGGCTCTTCACTGTAGCCTGTTGTTTGAGCGGATCAATCTCGATCATCGGGCTCCCGGCTTCGACGCGATCGCCCGAATGCACAAGAATCTGCGTAATTTGCCCCTCGACCTGCGGCATAATCACCGCGGAGTCCCGCGACTTCATCGTGGCCACGTACTCGGTCGCGTCATCGACCGGCATCGCCTTGGCCTCGAGCACCTTAACCGGCATGCCCTGGGGCGCACCCGCGTGGGGATTCTGCGCCGCGTTCGAGGAGCAACCTAGCCCCACCGCGCTTACCGCCAAACCTGCGGCCAGCAAGCCTTTTGTTACCCAATGTTGAATGTTGAACTGCTGAATGTTTGCCATAAGTCGATATACGTTTGTTTACAGATTCCTCAACTCCCGCCATGGACGCAAAATAATCGCAGCCGGGCCCCGGAAGGGCTTCCCCCGCGTCCTCTATGTCCTCTGCGGTTTAGCCGAGTTAAGACCCCCTAATCTCGGCATCAGGCTCAAGATCCCGCGATCATCTTCCCCAAAATTTCCTTCACCATCTTCGCCGCCACGGTCGCCGTCATCCCCGCAATATCCCGCACCGGGTTGTACTCCACCACATCCGCCCCAACGATTTCCCCCTCGATCGCATGTAAATGTGCAATCGCCTCCCGCACCGACATGCCTCCCGGCTCCTGATGCGAAACTCCTGGCGCGAACGCCGGATCGAGCACGTCCATATCGAAGCTGATATACACCGGCCCCGTTGCCTTCAGTTTCTCGTAAGCCGGGAGCGCCCGCATCTCCACCACTTCCACTCCAAATCTCTGCGCCTGCTCCCGCTGATGCCGGTTGATGGTGCGAATGCCCACCTGCACCAACCGCTTCGCCAGCCCCGCTTCCATAATCCGCGCAAATGGACACGCATGCGACAGCCGGTTCCCCTCAAACTCGTCATACAAATCCGGATGCGCGTCGAAATGAAAAATCGTCAGCTCCCGATGCTGCCGCGCCACCGCCTTCACAATGGGATAGGTAATCGAATGATCCCCGCCCAGCGACACAGGTCGCTTCCCCTGATCAATCAACGCGCCCACGCCAGCCTCAATCGCCGCAAACGCACCCGCTTCAGAAAACTCCAGATCCCCCGCATCCTCATAAACTCCCGCCACGCCCAAGTCCACGCCCGACTCCGACCACGAGTTCGACGCATCACAGCGCAGCGCCTCCCTGATCTTCGCCGGAGCGTCCCCCGCCCCGCGCAGGTAAGAAGAGTGCCCATCAAACGGAATCCCCAACAAAGTCGGAACACCCGCAGTCGCCATAATTTTCTTCCTGAGAATCATAAACGCTCGCGCCGATGAGATCGGCGCGCCCTACTTTGTCATTCCGACGCGCGAGCGCAGCGAGACAGGAGGAATCACCTGTCCCGACTTCGCCTGTGCAAACTTCGTAACCTAACCTTTACCTTTCTTCACACTCCGCGCATCCCGCTGAAAATGAACCCAAAGCCCGCCACGCTCGATCCCGACCCCTGTGGACAATTTTTAATCCGTAATTCATCGTCGCGTCACCTTCCTGTAACCCCTCCCCGACTACCTTCACCTCTAGCTCTCTCCTAGGAGGAGAAACTATGTCGAAATCAGGATTGCTGACCGAAATCAGGCGGCACCTCGCCGTTGGCGTGAGCCTTGTTGCACTCACCGCCAATCTCGGAGCACCGCTTCCCGCGGCTGCTCAACCCCCAGCCGAAAAAAAACAAACTGCATCTCCCATCCAGCACGTCATCGTGATCATCGGTGAAAACCGCAGCTTCGATCACATTTTCGCGACCTACCAGCCCAAGAATGGACAGACTGTCTCGAATCTCCTGTCGAAAGGCATCGTCAACGCCGACGGAAGCCAGGGACCGAACTATTCTCTCTCCGCCCAGTACAGCGCTGTGGACAGCACCACTTACGCCATCAGCCCCGGCGGAAAGAGCCTCTACACCAACATTCCGCCCGTAGTCGCCGGCGGCCCGACCACCCCTTACTTCGCATCGCCTCAACAGGCAGCCGTGACCGAACCAGGCCAGCTTGCCGCGTCCGGCTACTACGATCTGAGCATTGGCGGGACTGGACTCTCCGCCTACACTGTGCCCGACACGCGCATCCCCAATGTCCTTGATCTGCCAGAAGGCACGTTCCAATTGACCCCGTCAGTTCCCTACAGTGCCTACGCCAACAGTCCCGTGCACCGCTTCTATCAGATGTGGCAACAAGCGGATTGCAGCACGGCCTACATCACCACCAGCAACCCCAGCGGTTGCCTGAGCGACCTGTTCCCCTGGGTCGAAGTCACCATTGGCGCCGGCAGCGATGGTTCCAGCGGCTACACCACTCCTCCCACCAGCTACCTCTCCACCGGGGAAGGTTCCACCTCCATGGAATTCTTCAACGTGCAGCATGGCGATGCTCCCTATATGAAGAGCTTGGCCGACAACTACACGCTGAGCGACAACTTCCACCAGTCGGTGATGGGTGGAACCATGGCCAACCACATCGAATTCGGCTACGCCGATTCCATCTGGTACAGCGACGGCAACGGCAACGCTCTAGCGCCCCCGTCCAATCAGATTGAAAACCCGAATCCTCAGCCCAATACCAACAACTGGTATGACGACGACGGTTACGGCGGCTCTGGCGGCACCGGCGGCGGCAGCTACGTCAACTGCGCCGATCTCACCCAGCCCGGCGTCCCCGCCATCGTCAACTATCTGGAAGCTCTGCCCCGCCCCATCGCGGCCAATTGCGATACCGGGCACTACTACATCCTCAACAACTACAACCCCGGCTACAACGGTGACGGCACTTCCGCTCTGGGCAATGGCCCGTTTGTCGTCCCCGGAACCTCGGTTCGCCACATCGGCGATGCCCTGATGGAAGCCAACGTTTCCTGGAAGTACTACGGCGATGGCTGGGACCACTACATAAAAGACCCCTTCCAGACCAACCCGTTCGACACCTATTGCAACATCTGCAACCCGTTCAACTACGCCACCGACATCATGACCAACGCCAAGCTGCGCAACGAGCACATTCAGGATTCAAAGATCCTGTATCAGGACATCGCGGCGTCCACGCTTCCGGCCGTTTCCATCGTGAAGCCGGGCTGGCCCTCCGACGGACATCCAGCCTCTTCCAAACTGGATGTCTTTGAGGCCTTCAGCAAGAACATCATCAACGCCCTGCAGGCCAATCCCAGCCTCTGGGCCACCACTGCGGTATTCATCACCTGGGACGAAGGCGGCGGCTACTATGATTCCGGCTACATCCAGCCTGTCGACTTCTTCGGCGACGGAACCCGCATCCCGCTGCTGATCGTCTCGCCCTACAGCACTGGCGGCATCGTCAACCATTCGTACGGCGACCATGTCTCCATCATTAAATTCATCGAACGGAATTGGGGCCTGTCTCCGCTGACCGCTCGCAGCCGCGACAATGACCCCAACCCGACGACCGCCGCCGGCAACCCGTACGTCCCCACCAACAGCCCGGCGATCGACGATCTGTTCGACGCCTTCAACTTCGGTACAGCGGTCGCCTCGTCGAAACATTAGGCGACAAACCGCTAACCGAAATCGTCAACCAGATAAGACCGGCCAGGGATCCAATCCCGGCCGGTTTTTCTTGATCACCGCCCGAGGGGCGTCATCCTGAACGGAGCCGTTCTTCAGGCGAAGTGAAGGATCTCCCGCGCACGAAAACTTAGCGCCCCCGTGGGATTTTCATCAGATTTTCACAAAGCACGGCCCTCTTGCTCTGGGTTCAGTGCAAGAATTCTAAGCAGGTATGAGCAGTCCTATCGAGACGCGCCATCACCCAAGGAGATTCTTCTTTTGATCCTGAGCCGACGCGATCTGCTGCGCATGGGAGTCTACGCCGGCACAAGTGTGCTCACCCGCCAGCACCAAATGTCCATGCCCGCATCCCAAGCCCCCGCCGCCGCCGTGGACCCAGCCCAGTTGCAAAAGCCCGCCTCCCTCGCGTGCTACGTCGATCCGCTGCCCGTCCCGCCCGTGATCCGTCCCCCGCAATCCGGAGCCGCCGTCCCCATTCACATCCGCCCCTTCCGTCAAAAAGTTCATCGCGATCTGCCGCCCACAACTTTCTGGGGATACAACAACGCATGGCCCGGCCCAACCTTCGAAGTTCGCCGCGCCCAGCCGCTCACAGTAAAGTGGACCAACGAACTCCCGCTGAAACATTTCCTGCCCATCGACCCGACCATCCACGGCAGCGAGCCCGGCGTTCCCGAAGTGCGCACCGTCACCCACGTCCACGGCGCGCAGGTCCTACCCGAAAGCGACGGCTATCCCGACTCCTGGGTTACGCCCGACGGAAAGTTCGGCGCGGTCCCCGGCGCCAATCCAACTCGTCATCCCAACGATCAAGCCGCGACCACGCTCTGGTATCACGACCACGCTCTCGGCATCACTCGCCTCAACGTTTATGCCGGCATGGCGGGCATGTATTTAATCCGCGACGACGTCGAAGACGCCCTGAACCTGCCCAGCGGCCCCTACGAAATTCCCCTCCTCATTCAGGACCGCAGCTTCGCCGCCGACGGCACGCTGCTCTATCCTCCCGCAAGAAACGGCACGCATCCCATGTGGATGCAGGAATTCTTCGGCGAAACCATTTGCGTGAACGGCAAAGCGACCCCGTTCCTGGAAGTCGAACCCCGCAAATATCGCTTCCGCCTGATTAACGGTTCCAACTCGCGCTTCTATCACCTCACGCTCGTCCCCGCCGACGAGACCGGCAAACGCAACGGGCGTCCTGTTGACGCCCCACCCTTCCGCCAGATCGGCACCGACGGCGGCCTCTTGCCCGCGCCCATCAGCCTGCACTACCTGATCATTTCCCCCGGCGAGCGCTTCGATCTCATCATCGATTTCTCCGAGCACAAAGGCATGAACCTCGCCCTGGTCAACGACGCCCAAGCTCCCTACGCCCGCGGCGGAGAAATCGTCCCCGCCGAAGTCATGCTCTTCAAAGTCACTAAACCCCTCGCCGCCAAAGACTCGAGTTCGCTCCCCGACACGCTCGTTCCCTGGACTCCGCTGAATCCCGCCACCGCCGTCCGCGAAAGAATCCTAGCCCTCACCGAAATGGATCGCCCGCCCGACGGCTACACCATGATCGGCCTACTCGACCAAAAACACTGGGACGACCCCATCACCGAAGATCCCAAAGCCGGTTCCACCGAAATCTGGTCCTTCGCCAACGCGACCGGCGACGTGCATCCCATGCACCTTCATCTAGTCCAGTTCCAGGTTTTAAACCGCCAGCCCTTCGACGTAAAAACCTACATGACAACGGGAAAGCTAAACCACGTCGGCATCCCCATGCCGCCCGAATCGAACGAACGCCCCGCCTGGAAAGACACCGTGAAAACCTACGGCGGCCTGATCACGAGGGTCATAGCCAAGTTCGACCTCCCCTTAGGCACAATCGCAAAACCCGGCGACGAATTCCGTTACGTCTGGCACTGCCACGTCCTCGAACACGAAGACAACGAAATGATGCGCCCCTACAAAATCGTTGCGTAAGCAAGCCTCGATCGCGCTTTTGGTCCAGTGGAAGAGCGGCGCTTCAGCGCCGCGTCAGCGGCGGCTAAGGTTCTGGGCTTTAGCCCCTGCAGTCACGCCTCCGCCCTCTGAACCTTTTTCCTTTCCCACCGCATCCGTTATTCTTGTAACTACCTTATGACCCAGAAATCCAAGCCCTCCGGCGTTCTCGACCGCGCCTCCAAGAACGGCTCCAACCCTGACCGCGAGCGCGTCTTCGCCGCCTATCGTCAGTGGGGATACATGGAGGCCGACCTCGACCCCCTCGGTTTCCTCCGCCCCCGCGAAACCCCCGAACTCGAAAAAGAAGGCGAGTACGCCCACGAAGCCCGCGCGATTTATGCGAGCACCATCGGCGTAGAAGTCAATCACATTTATTCCCCCGAACGTCGCCAGTGGATTTACGACCGCATGGAATCGGAAGCTCAGGGTTTCGAGGTCACGGAACAAGACCACACCCGCATCCTCGATCTCCTCACCCGCGCCGACATTTTCGAGCAAGTCATGCAGCAGCGTTATCTCGGCAGCAAGCGTTTCTCCCTCGAAGGCGTAACCGCTCTCATCCCGCTGGTCGACGAAGTTCTCGACACCGGCTCTCGTCTCGGCGCAATCGAGCTAGTCATGGGCATGAGCCATCGCGGCCGGCTCAACGTCATGGCCCACGTAACCAAACGCCCGCCCCAGGAAATTTTTGCCGGCTTCGAGGACGTCGACCCGCGTAGCGTCCTCGGCTCCGGCGACGTGAAATATCACATGGGCGCGACCGGCGAATACACGACGCGCAGCGGCGGAAAAGTTCACATCCACCTGGTTTCGAACCCCAGCCATCTCGAAGCCGTCGATCCTGTCACCGTCGGCCGCACCCGCGCCAAGCAAGACCGCACCGGCGAAGGCGGAGTTGAAAAATATCTCCCGCTCCTGGTCCACGGCGACGCCGCATTCGCCGGACAAGGCATCCTCGCCGAGACCATGAACTACGCTGACCTCCCAGGCTTCACTGTCGGCGGCACCGTTCACGTCATCGTCAACAATCTTCTAGGCTTTACGACCAGCTATACCGAAGAACACTCGACGCGTTTCGCGGCCTGCATCGCGCGTCGCCAGTCGATTCCGATTTTCCACGTCAATGGCGAAGACGTCGATGCCGTAGTCCGCGTCGCCCGCATCGCCACCGAGTACCGCTACAAATTCGGCACCGACGTGGTCATCGACCTGATCGGCTATCGCCGCCACGGTCACAGCGAAGTCGACGACCCCACCATCACGCAGCCGTTGCTCTACAAGAAAATCAAAGACCATCCCCCACTCTGGGAAATTTACGCCGACGACATCGGCGCCACCGATGCCCCCGCCCAGGCCGCGGCAATAAAAGCCGAATTCGAAGCCGCGCAGAAACAAGCCGCCAGCACCAAGCACAAGCCGCTGATGCGTGAGCTTCCGAAGTACTGGAATAATTATTTCGGTGGCCTTCACCGCCAAGAATTCGAAGTCGAAACCGGACTCGCTCCCGAAGAATTATCCGAACTCAGCGCTCGCCTCACCACTTATCCCGAAGGCTTTCACATCCACCCCAAAGTAAAAAAGCTCCTCGAGCAGCGCGCCGAAATGGGCGCCGGCCAACGCCCCGTCGACTACGGCATGGCCGAAGCCCTGGCCTTCGCCAGTCTCGTGAAAGCCGGCACCCACGTGCGCTTCAGCGGACAGGACTCCCGCCGCGGCACCTTCAACCAGCGCCACTCCGTCCTCATCGACATAGAAAACGAAAACGAATTCGTGCCGCTCGAAAACATCGCGCCGGGCCAGGCCCGCTGCGAAATCTACAACTCGACACTTTCCGAAGCCGGCGTTCTAGGCTTCGAATACGGCTACAGCCGCGACTATCCCGAATCCCTCGTCCTCTGGGAAGCCCAGTTCGGCGACTTCGTCAACGTAGCGCAAGCCATCATCGACCAGTTCATCAGCGCCGGCGAAGCCAAGTGGAACCTGCTCTCTGGCGTGGTCATGCTCCTGCCTCACGGCTACGAAGGTCAGGGACCGGAACATTCCAGCGCCAGAATCGAGCGCTTCATCCAGCTCGCCGCCAAACACAACATCCAGATCGCGCAGCCCAGCAACGCCGCGCAGTATTTCCATCTCCTGCGCCGCCAGGCCATGCGCCACTGGCGCAAGCCCTTGATCGTGTTCACGCCGAAGAGCATGCTGCGCCATCCCGACGCAAGTTCGCCCATCCAGCATTTCCAGAAAGACGATTTCACCCACCAGAATTTCCAGAACGTCATCCCCGACACCGAAGTCGGAGAAGCCGACCGCATCCTGATCTGCACCGGAAAAATCGGCCACGAACTCCAGGCCGAACGCAAGAAGAGAAAAGACACAACCACCGCGATCGTATTTCTGGAACAGCTCTACCCATTCCCCGAACAGGAAGTCGTCGCCGAATTCGACCGCCACGGCAAAAACGCCGACATCGTCTGGGTGCAGGAAGAGCCCGCCAACATGGGCGCCCTCTTCAACATGCTGCCGCGCCTGAAACGCATCGCCGGCGACCGCCCCGTGCTCAGCGTAAAACGCAGCTCCGGCCCCAGCCCCGCGACCGGCAGCAGCAAAGCCCACGAAGTAGAACAAAAAACGCTGCTGACGCTTGCCTTCACCACGAAGTAAGCAGGGGGACAGCCGCCCGGCTGTCCGCCTCGCGCCAGCGAGGCGCTCTTGATGTTTGCCGCAGCCGCGAAAATGTGACCGCTCGCCCGAACAGATCGCGATATACTCTCTCCTCAAAGCGGAAGCACATCTCTCCGAGGAACGAGAACCCATGGGCCGAACTTTTTCGACGCTCGCACTAATAATGCTGGCCACATACTGCATTGGCCAGACCCCCGCCGTCACCTTCACCAAAGACGTCGCCCCCATCCTTCAACAGCACTGCCAGACCTGCCACCGCCCCGGCGAAGCCGCGCCCTTCCCGCTGATGACCTATGACCAGGCGCGCCCCTGGGCCGCCACCATGAAACTCGCCGTAAAACAGAAACGAATGCCGCCCTGGTACGCCGATCCCACCATCGGACACTTCGCCAACGACCGCTCGCTCACCGAAAAAGAAATCAGCACGATCCTGGCCTGGGCCAATTCCGGCGCTCTGCAAGGCGATCCCAAGGACATGCCCGCCCCCGCAACTTTCGTCGAAGGTTGGGGCATTCCCAAGCCCGACAAAATTTTTGAGCTGCCGCATCCCTTCCCGGTTCCCGACGCCGGCATGATCGAATATCAATACGTAATCCTGCCCACCGGCTTCACCGAAGATAAGTGGGTACAGGCCGCCGAAGCCCGGCCCACCGATCGCTCCGTGGTCCATCACATCATTGCGTATGTCCGCGAACCCGGATCGAACTATTTCAAAGGCGAGAAGACCGGAGTCTTCTTCGAAGCTCCGCCACCCAAGCAAGACGACAAAAACGACACCAGCGCTCTCCCCAGCGACTTCCTAGTCGGCTACGCTCCCGGCCAGAACGCGGAAATTCTGCGCCCCGGCCAGGCCAAGCTGATCAAAGCCGGCTCCGACATCGTCCTGGAAGTCCACTACACTCCTAACGGCAAAGCCACGACGGATCAAACCAGGCTGGGAATCGTCTTCGCGAAAGAGACGCCAAAAGAGCGCGTGCTCACGCTCTCCGCCGTGAATGGCACCTTCAAGATTCCCCCCGGAGATCCCAACTACCGGGTTGACGCAACTTTCGATGTCCCCCGAGACGTGAGCCTCGTGGCACTTCATCCCCACATGCACACTCGCGGCAAAGATTTCGAATATCGTCTCGTATTCCCCACCGGCGAAACCCAAACGCTCCTGAAAGTTCCCGCCTACAACTGGCACTGGCAACTCTGGTACAACCTGGACGCGCCCATCGCTCTGCCCAAAGGCACAAAAATCGAGTGCACCGCGCACTTCGACAACTCTCCCGACAACCCCGAAAATCCCGACCCGACCAAGACGGTAATCTGGGGCCAGCAAAACTCAGACGAGATGATGGTCGGCTTCTTCAACCTGGTCTTCGACGCCAAGCTCCCCGCCAAAGAGCTGCTCCCGCATCCCAAGACCGATTCCTCCGTGGCCAGCAAGTAAGGCGGTCCGTCTGGAGAGGATCCACGTGGGCATGGGCGCCTTCGCAAGACTGCCGCCGAGCGAAGCCGACCCCACCAAGCGCAGCGAGGCTAGGCTTGCGATAGAGCCCGCGACTCCCAAGCCCCATTGCCTGCCCCGATCTCGTCGAAGGGGCTCGCGCACTTTGCGAAACGTGGGATAGATCGACCTAAGTGCTAATCTAGCTTTCCGTCATGCACCGCCGACCCCATCCCCTGCGCATCGCCATCGACACCGGCGGCACCTTCACCGATTGCGTCTGGATCGACCCCGCAACTCATCGCCTCCGCATGCTGAAAGTTTTCTCCACACCGTCCGATCCCTCGCAGGCAATTGTCGAAGTGATTAATAAAATTGCCCCCGCAAACGGATTCATCCTCCTCCACGGCACCACCGTCGGCACCAACACACTCCTCGAACGCAAAGGCGCCCGCACCGCGCTCATCACCACCGCCGGCTTCGAAGACGCCATCGAAATCGGACGCCAGGCCCGCCCCAAGCTCTACGATTTCTTCTTCGACCGCATCGCGCCGCTAGTCCCGAAACATCTCCGCTTCGGCGTGAACGAACGCACCGCCAGCACCGGAGAAATCCTCACAGCTTCCACGCCGAAAGAATTGCGCATCCTCGCCACAGACGTCGCGGCCACGAAACCAGAATCCATCGCGATCTCGCTCCTCTTCTCATTCGCAAATCCAAGAAACGAACGAGCCGTCGCCGCAGCCCTGAAGCACCTCGCTGTCCCGCTTTCCATCTCCCACCAAATCCTCCCCGAATTCCGAGAATACGAACGCACCTCCACGGTAGTCATCAACGCCTACCTGCAACCAGTAATGCAGCGCTACCTGGAAAGTCTGGCGGCTCGTGTGGGCGCGAGCGACTTACCCGCCAGGGTTGGGACGCATTTGGAGAATTTCGTGGAAGAGCGGCGCTTCAGCGCCGCGAAAACGGCACTGGTGGAAGAGCGGCCCTTTAGGGCCGCGAAAGCCGCTCAGAGAAATGGGGCTTCAGCCCCCGCCCCCCGCATCTTCGTGATGCAATCCAGCGGCGGCATCACCGCGCTCTCCACCGCAGCCCGCGAACCTGTCCGCACCGTCCTCTCCGGCCCCGCCGGAGGCGTAGTCGGCGCCCTCGCCTCCGCTCGCGCCAGCGGTTTCGACAAAATCATCGCCTTCGACATGGGCGGCACCTCCACCGACGTCTCCTTAGCAGAAGGCGAAATCAAAACCGCAACCAACGCGCAAATCGCCGGCCTCCCCATCAGCGTCCCCATGCTCGACATCCACACCGTCGGAGCCGGTGGAGGCTCGCTCGCCCGCTTCGACGCCGCCGGAGTCCTCCACGTCGGCCCCGAATCCGCCGGAGCCGATCCCGGCCCCATCTGTTACGGCCACGGCCTGCAGCCCACAGTCACCGACGCCAATCTTCTTCTCGGCCGCCTCCAGCCCACCCGCTTTCTCGGCGGAGATTTCACTCTCGATCTTGCCCGCACCCGCCGCGTCACGCAAGAATGGCTGAAGCAGCAAGGCTCCAAACTCGCACTTGAGACTTTCGCCGCAGGAGTCGTTCGCGTAGTCAATGCGACCATGGAAAAGGCCATCCGCGTCGTCTCCATCGAACGCGGCCGCGATCCCCGCCACTTCGCCCTCGTGGCCTTCGGCGGCGCCGGAGGCCTGCACGCCTGCGCCCTCGCTCAAGCTCTCAGCATCCCGCACGTCATTGTCCCAGCCTTCCCCGGCGCGCTCTCCGCGCTCGGCATTCTATCGAGCGACGTCGTCAAAGATTATTCGCGCACGGTCCTCTGGCGCGTCTCGAAGAAGATTCCCGCGACACAGTTGAATCGAGAATTCGCCGCGCTGGAAAACACAGCCGCCAAAGATTTTCGCGAAGAGTCGTGGCCGGGGAAGCCGCAATACCACCGCAGTGTCGACCTCCGCTACCGCGGCCAGGGATACGAACTCAATCTCCCGCTCACGAAGAATCTGTTGCAAGATTTCCACCAAGAACACCACCGCCGCTACGGCTACTCACACCGAACGCGCGAAGTCGAGCTAGTAACCCTCCGCCTTAGAGCCACCCTGCGAACCACCACAGGTCGTGTAGGGACGGACGCATTCGTCCCTCCAGGCCGAGCAAAGCTCGGCAGGCCTTCCCCGTCAAAGCCCCAGTCCAATTCGAAGGCAAGAAACACGAAACCAAAATCTACTCCCGAGACGACCTTCACCCCGGCAACAAATATTCCGGCCCCGCCATCGTCACCGAATACAGCGCCACCACAGTCATCCCGCCCAGAACAATCTTCCACCTCGACCGCACCGCCAACCTGATTGTTACAATCCGATGAAATTCCCTCCCGCACACCATGCCTGGCCACTGACAACTGGCTACTGCCCACTGCTTTCCATTTACAATAATCCTCGTGAAACCAAGCCTCTTCGTCGTCGAAGACGATCCCGACATTTCCCGCCTCGTCCGCCATCACCTGGAGAACGAAGGTTTCACGGTGCGCGTCTATCCCAGCGGCACCAACGTGCTCGCCGACGCCGAACGCCAACGCCCCGCGCTCTTCGTGTTGGACATCATGGTCCCCGGCAAAGACGGTCTGGAAATCTGCCGCACCATCCGCCAGACCCCTGGCCTCGCCTCGGTACCGGTAATTTTCCTGACCGCAAAAAGCAGCGAAGCCGACCGCGTCCTCGGTCTCGAACTCGGCGCCGATGACTACATCGCCAAGCCCTTCAGCCCGCGCGAACTGGTCGCCCGCGTCAAAGCCGTGCTGCGCCGCTTCGAGCGCCCCCTGCCGCCCAGTCCCATGAAAGTCGGCGAAATCGAAATCGACCCTTCGGCCATGACTCTCACCGTGAGCGGAAAATTGGTTGCCACCACCGCCACCGAGTTCCGCCTGCTCGATTACTTCGCCCGCCACAAGGGACGCGTATTCTCTCGCGACCACCTTCTCGACTCCGTCTGGCGCGACACCGCCTACGTCACTCCGCGCTCGGTCGACGTCTACGTCCGCCGCATCCGCGAAAAAATCGAGCCCGACCCCGAAAATCCGCGCTACCTGAAAACCGTCCGCGGCGCCGGCTACCGCTTCGAGTCTCCGAAATAAATGCCAAACCCGATTCACCACAAAGGACACGAAGGTTCACGAAGGGAAGGCATTACCGGTTTCCTTCGTGAACCTTCGTGCCCTTCGTGGTTCAAGCATTTCCCGCAAACGACGAGGGCCCATTGAAGAACCGCATTTTCTTCAAACTCCTGGCCGTCTTCCTGATCGTCATCGCCGCCACCGCCGCCATTCTCGACGTCATGTTGGGCGGAGCCTGGGAATCCTCCATGCGCTCAGAAATCGAGCGCAACCTTACTCAGAAAACTCTGCTCTTCGCCCACCGTGTGGAAATCGACCGCACCCACTCTCTCGCCGAAATCGCCGCCCAGGAAGGCCAGGCCGCCGGCGCCCGCGCCACTGTCATCGATGCTTCCGGAAAAGTCCTCGCCGACTCCGAATCCAATCCCGCCAACATGGAGAACCACGCCGCCCGCCAGGAGTTCGTCGCCGCCCTCGCCGGCAAAACCGGCGAGACCGAGCGCCGCAGCGCCACGCTCGGCATCCCATTTCTCTACGTCGCCGTCCCCGTGTCAGGCGGCGCAGTGCGACTCGCCTATCCTCTTTCCGATGTCGAAGCCGTTCAGTCGCAGGTCCGCAAACGCTTGCTGTGGGGCTCAACTCTCGCCCTGTTCATCGCTCTAGTGATCGCGGCTTCCGCGTCTGTCTGGACTTCCCGCCGCCTCGAACGCATCGTCGATGTCGCCGCCCGCATCGAGCAGGGCGATCTCCACGCCCGCGTCGAAGACTCTCCACTCGATGAAATCGGCCGTGTCGCCGCCGCCATCGACAAAACCGCCGGCCAGGTCGAACGCAGCTTCGCCGCCGTGCGTTCCAGCCAGCGCCAACTCGAAACCCTGCTCAACAGCATGCAGGACGCCGTCATCGCCATCAGCTCCGACGGCCTGGTGCAGTGGGCCAACCAGCCCATGGATCGCCTCGTCCCGCAGCACACCCGCCTCAACGCTCCGGTCGTCGAAACCATCCGCGATCCCGATTTCCTCGCCGCCGTCAAAGAAGCCACAATCACCAAGAAGGTCAAGACCACGCGCGCCACTTCCATCGTTCCCGGCCGCGCCTACGACGTCACCGCCGCGCCCCTGCCCGATGGCGGCGCCGTCGCCGTGCTCCGCGACCTCACCGAAACCGAGCGCGTGGAAAAAACCCGCCGCGATTTCATCGCCAACGTTTCCCACGAACTCCGCACCCCGTTGACTTCGATCCAGGGATACTCCGAAACTCTCCTCGACCTCAGTTCCGAAAACAACGACTCCAGCCGCGAGTTCCTCGAAATCATCCGCAAGAACGCCGCCCGCATGGCACGCCTCACCGAAGATCTGC
Organism: uncultured Acidobacteriota bacterium; assembly: GCA_963758005.1. Classification (GTDB taxonomy): domain Bacteria; phylum Acidobacteriota; class Terriglobia; order Terriglobales; family Acidobacteriaceae; genus Sulfotelmatobacter. The sequence goes on along the minus strand of CAVWTR010000006.1, from coordinate 2,108,859 downwards.
TCACTCTGGCCCGCGTGGAATCCGGCGAGACTCGCTTCGAAACCGAACCCGTCCCTCCCATCGAACTCCTGCACGACGCCGAAGAAAGTTTCCGCGAGATCGCCCGCAGTCAGGAAGTCGACCTGCAAATCGTGGAAGCCGCAAACGCAACCGTCGAGTCCCTGCCCTCCGTGCGCGCCGACCGTGAAGCCATCCACCAGGTTTTTTCCAACCTAATCGACAATGCAATGAAATACGGCCGCTCCGGCGCACGCATCCGGCTCGGCGCCCGCCCCGCCAAACGCGGCATCGAATTCGGAGTCGAATTCTACGTGCAGGATTTCGGCGCCGGCATCGCCTCCGAACATCTCCCGCGCCTGTTCGAACGCTTTTACCGCGTCGACAAAGCCCGCTCCCGCGAATCCGGCGGCACCGGCCTCGGCCTCGCCATCGCCAAACACATCGTCCTCGCCCACGGCGGCTCCATCCGCGCCGAAAGCGAACTGGGCCACGGCAGCACCTTCCTCTTCACCCTCCCCAGCGCATAGAGAAGCCGACGACCGGGTGCCCCATTTCTCGCGTACCTTGCGAGAAGTGGGGACTTTGACTTTGATCGCACCTCTCACTTTCCCCTTGCATTTGTTCTGTCTTGTCCGACAATGAAGTTAGTTACCGTCAAACACACACAACTCGCACTACGAAAAATGACGGAAAATTCACAGCGTATTAACCATGCCTTCCACAAGAAAATCTATCCTTAGCCGTTGGCCATCCCATCCCAGTCACGGCAGAATGACCGGAAGAATGAACGGCAGAATCGCGGCGACGGTTCCCTCAGACCCATTCGCCGTCCGCGTTCTCGCCCGGCTGACACATCGGCGGAAGTCATCATGAGCAGCGCGATCAAGTCTCCCGACCCCGAACCGGCCCATCACTATCTCGTGCGCCGTACCGTCGAAGCCTGCAACATGGCGAAAGAAGCCGCGGGCGCGGCCGCCGAAGGCATCGCCACTGGCTCGAGCACCCTGCTCAACTCCCTGCGCCAGCGCGAGCGCGAACTCGACACCCTCGACATGGAAATCGACAGCGGCGTCACAGCCGCCATCACCGAAGTCGCCCCCGCCGAAGCCCGCGAACTTCTCGCCTGCATGAAATTCATGATCGGCCTCGAGCGCATCGGCGACCTGCTGCTCAGTTTCGCCAACAGCGCGCTCTCGGTCAGCGGACGCATCGACTCCGAAGACACTCGCGACCTCACCCAGATGGCCACCATCCTCGAAAAAATGTTGACCGACTGCGGCGAATCTTTCTCCGCCCGCGAAATCGCCAAGGCCATCGATGTTCTCCGCGCCGACGCCGAAATGGACCGCCTGCGCAACCTGATCTTCCTTCGCCACATCGAGAATCCCGAAAACGTTCACCGCCAGGCCAGCCTGCAAGTCATCTTCATGACGCAGTCCCTCGAGCGCGCCGGCGATCACGCCAAAAATCTCGCCGAAGAAGTCTGCCACTTCGTCAGCGGACACACCGTCCGCCACGTCCTCATCGCCTACGACAAGCCCGTCGAACAAATGTTCATCGACTACCTCCGCCGCCGCGACCACAAAAGCTAGAACAGACATTTCTAAGTTTGTGGAAGAAGTTTCGAAGGGAAGTTCCGTGGGAAAGGTTTTGCAGGAAGGGTTCTGTCGAAGGAGCTTGGTGGAAGACGCTTCGCGGAAAAAGGTTTTGTGGAAGGGCACGGCTTCAGCCGTGCCATCCGTGGCTCTTCGGGAAGCGGGCTTTAGCCCCTGTGGCGCTTTTAGGGTGGCGCAGCGCTTCCAGGGCTGCGATCGAGCTTTTCTCCCGATGAGGGCTTTAGCCCCCGAGGTTGACCCTCACTCCAGCGCCTCGAAGCGCGCCGATTCCACCCCCAGAGCCGCCAACGCCTCCTCCATCGTACGCACCACCTGCAACAAAGGACGATCCTTCGCACCCATGAGCTGAAACATGCGTGCCAACCCATATCCCACCGTGCTCGGAGCAACAAAAATACGAGGCCGTCGGCTCGCATCCGGCATGGCTGGTTCGTAACTCGCCAACTCGCGGACACGCAGCGAGGATACGGGAAACTCTGTCACTCCCGAAAGGTCCCAAATGCCCCCCCGGGCATCACTCGCGATCGAGTGCTTTCGAATCGCCGCGTAAGCCTTGGTAATCACTTCATCCGTGAGCGGCCCCTCGATTCGGAGCAGCAGGATCTTGTTGACCGCGTCGAACTCAAATCGGTAGCCCATTCCCAAGGACGTCTCCTGGGCGCTCGTTCGTACTTATTGTAATCGGCCTGCCGCGCTCTCACTTCTCCGAGTCGCGGATCAACACCACATCCGATTCCCTATATCCGCGAATGATCGCCAGCTGCTTCCCATCCCCCGAATAATCGAAATCCATAATGAACTCCGACTTGAAATCGGTGAGCAGCTTCCCCGGCGACCCGTCCAGATTCTGCAGCCAGAGATTGTCGACGCTGCCGTCGCGAACGGGATAGATGATCCCCTTGCTGTCGCGCGTAAACAAAATCGGACCATCGCCGAACATGACGGCATATTCGGCACGTGGCCGTTCGAAATCGACGAACCGGATCGGCTGGCTGAAATCCGGGGACAACAACCCCAGCCTCTCGTTTGTTCCAGTGGCGGAATGTTGCGTGACGATCGCCACCAGCTTCCCATCCGGCGAGACCGCGATCCGCCCAAACGACGCGTAATCGGCGAACTGCTGCGATGCGCCTCCCTCCAGCGCTACTCGGTCGAACTTTGCGTCCGCGTCCTGGTAGAACGCAGTCTTGGAATCGGCCGAACAAGTCGGCGCGAAGTCGAACTTCCCGCTGCTGAGTTCCTTCGCATTTCCGCCATCCGCATCGGCCCGAAAAATGTGGGCCTCAATCTTGGTCGACGCCATGGCCATGAAAACAAGGTGTCCGTCCGGGCAGCTGTGTACAAACCCAGGGAAACGGATTTGTGAAAACAGCGGAGTCTTTGCGCCCGACTCGGGATTGAGCAGCGTGACCCCGGTGTTGGCGACCGACACCAGCAGTTGACCATCGCGGGTCCAGCCGACTTCATAGCTCGGCGAACCCTCCATCGCGAACTGCCGGGCCTGCGTACTGCTGGCGCCGGCGGGCATCACAGAGGCAGTGTCGTGAGTTAGTCGTTCCACCGCCGCCACTGTGTGGCCATCAGCCGCCAGGCTGAGATCAACATAAGAGTTGGTGTCCCGCGTGACCGCAGAAACTTTGCCCGACGGATACCCGACATGAAAAATCTGAGTCTGGTTGGAGAAGAGTGGCACTGCCAAAGCCAGCAGCCCGCTGCCATCCGGCAGCCAGACCGGCTTCGAAAAGAACAGGTCCCTCGAAATCAGGAATTCGCTGCGCTTTCCGGTTACAGCATCGAACGCGGCCATTCCGCCCAGCGCATCGCCCGGCTGCGCAAGCGGCATCACAATACTCTTGCCATCCGGAGACCACGCCACATCGAATTGCGCTTCATTCAATGGCCCAGTCGCAATGGTCTTTTCCTCATTGCCTTCCGCCGATCGGATAATGATTCTGTACTCACCGACTTTCGGATTGTTGGCCAGTAGGTACGCGAATCTCTTGCCGTCCGGCGAGAAGGTAATGTTGGAATCAATGTCGGTGACCAGCTTCTGCGGCGTTCCGCCTAGCACCGGTGCCCGGTACAGGAATTTCAGCGATTGACTCCCCGGCTCAGTACGCAGGAAGTACAAGTAATTGCCGTCCGGCGAAAAGCGCAGGCCCTGATATCCGAAGGGACCCGGCGCGACGACCTGAGTCGTGCTGTTCGTGGGAATGTTTTGCAGCAACAAGCTCTGCTGGCCGCCGTCATCCATCACGTGCAACAGATATTTCCCATCCGGCGAAATGGCGACCAGCGTGGCCTTGCCGGTCACGGTCGCTTTGCTGACGGCAAAATTTTGAAACGGCACTGGCCGGCTGCGCGAAAACAACGCGTAGATTCCGTAAGCCGACGCCGCGACCAGCAGAATCGCAACCACACTGCCGATACCGATTCCCAGTTTGTGCTGCTTCGCGACGGTGACAACTGCGGAACTGCCGGAGGCATGCGCGGGTTGGGTCTTCGCAGAATCGCTAGACGCGGTCGCGGCCGCAGCCTCCGCGCCTCCGGCCGCCGGTGTCTGCCGGCTGGAATCCGTATCCCGCTTCAGCCGCTGCAGGTCCGTACGAATATCGGAAGCATGCTGGTAGCGCAGGTCGCGATCCTTCTCCAACGCCTTGTTGATAATGTCTTCCAGCTTGGCCGGCAGATCGGGATTCAGCCGCATCGCCGCCGCCGGAGCACGATTCAGAATCGCCTCAAAAATCGTAGCCGAACTTTCCCCGCGGAACGGAAGAGTCCCCGTCGCCATTTCGTAAAGAACAGCGCCAAATGAAAAAAGATCGGTGCGCGGATCCAGTTCTTTCCCTTTGGCCTGCTCCGGCGACATGTAGGAAATCGTTCCCACCGCCATTCCCGGAGTGGTCAGATGCGCTTCTTCAATCACGCCGGTTACAGTGTTCTCCGAAGCAATCTGGCTCGATGAACTCGCGGCAGGCGCAACTTTCGCCAGCCCGAAATCCAGAATCTTCGCGTGTCCGCGTTCGGTAACGAAAATGTTTGCCGGCTTAATGTCGCGATGAACAATGCCCTTGGCGTGCGCCGCATCAAGCGCATCGGCAATTTCAATAGCTAGCAGCAGAATCTGTCCGTTCTCCATCGGACGCCCCGCAATGCGGTGCTTCAGCGTCACGCCATCCAAAAACTCCATGGCGATAAACGCCTGCCCGTCCTCCTCGCCAATGTCATGAATCGTGCAGATGTTGGGATGGTTCAGCGCCGACGCAGCCTGCGCCTCGCGTTGAAACCGGCTGAGCGCCTGCGGATCACGTGCCACATCATCAGGAAGAAACTTCAGCGCCACAAAGCGCCGCAGCCGCGTGTCCTCGGCCTTATAAACCACACCCATGCCGCCGCCACCAAGCTTCTCGACGATCTTGTAGTGAGAAATGGTCCGGCCGATCATGCGTGGCAAATCTTACGTGGCCGAATCCACCAAGTCAATGAATCGCAGAGAGATGAATGCCCGGGAAGTGAATGTCGTACACATTCTTCGCTGGCGTCATCCCGAGCGGAGCCGCTCTTCAGGCGGAGAGAGGGATCTCCCGCGGATACTCGCGGAAATGAATGCCGGAGGAATAAATCCCGGAGAGCGCCAGGGACGCACGGAGCACCCCCAGTACCTAGGTCACACTTAGACATCATTCAAAGGCCACTCGCCAAACCCCAGGGTGTAGGATGGCCTATGAAGCGAATCAGTACCTACCTTCCGTCTTTCGCCCTGCTTCTCTGCGCCATGCTAATCCTGCAGGCGTGCAATTCCTTGGATCCCCTGTGCGGCAGCGCCCGCCCCGCTCCTGACATCGCGTCTCTCTCGCCCAGCTCCGTGACTTTCGCTCAAGTCCAGCAAGGCCTGGTCATGACCGTGAATGGCACTCACTTCGTTGCGTCCTCGGTCGTTCAGATTAACGGGACGGTGCAAACCACAACGGTCCTGAGCAGCACGCAGTTGCAAGTCGCCCTCTCCGATGCCGTGATCACCGCTGCTGGAACCGCCTCCGTGACCGTCAACACCCCCGGCGGAAACTCATCCTCTATAGGCTGCACCAGCGGTGGAACCAGCCACGCGCTAACCCTGACCATCACTTAAATCTACCTAGGCGCACTCCCTCGCCCGCGCTTCCGCAGCCAGTGAAACCGCCACGGGAGTTTTAGTCACTTGCTCGCCCTTACGGATGAGCACGATCGCCGCCAGGATCGACAGCGACGCCAGCACCACCCGCAGACTCAGCGCTTCCGAAGCCAACAGCCATCCCAGAAACACCGCGACCACTGGATTCGCATACGTATGTGTCGCCACCAGAGCCGGCGGACACCGCTGCAACAGCCACGTATAGGAAGTGAACGCCACCACCGAACCGAATACGATCAGATATCCCAATCCTAGGAACGACTTCAGCGAAATGCTCGCCCAGTGCGTAGCGTGAAACTCGCCGGTCAGCCCCGCGGCCGCCAGCAGCATCGCCGCGCCGCAAAGAGTCGGGATCGCGGTGCGTCCCAACGCGTCTTCAGGCAGCTTGAGCTTCGGAGTGATCACCACACCCACCGACCACGACAACGATCCCACCAGCACCGCGAGCAGCCCGAGCAAGCTCGAACCTTTCACAGTTAACTCAGCGCCGGTGAGCATGGCCACGCCCAGCACGCCCAAACCCAGGCCCAGCGCGCTCAGCCGGCTGATTTTTTGCTGCCCCATCGACCAGGCCAGCACCAGGATGAACATGGGCTCGGTAGCAATCAGCAGCGCCGCCAGACCTGAGCCCACATATTGTTCCGCCCAGTGCAGCGACCCGTGACCGATCAGAAAAAATAACGCGCCCAGCGCGCATCCCGAAATCCAATGCGCCCGCGTAGGACGAAAGCCGCGCGCCCACGCCCACGCGAAAAGAATCGCGCCCGCAATCGAGTGCCGAATGCCGGCCGTCACCAGTGGCGGAATGGTCTCGACCGCATAACGAATGGCAAGGTACGTCGATCCCCATACCAGATAGATGGCCGCGAAGGCCAGCGCGAGTTTGATCGAGTCGCTCCGGTTGCGCCCGCTTGCGGGTCGGTATGGATTGGATGTGAGCACGGGTCTGCCTCCTATGTTTACCATTTTTTCGTTCGGCAGCTTTTCCTTCGGCAAACTCCGTTGGAGAATCCGGGCTATCGTTTGCGACGACTTGCGGCTGCTCATAATCTAACCTGTAAACATTGTTTTACCGGTTAGGCCAATAGTAGCCCCATTCGTTCTAACTTGTAAAGATGCTTTTAGCGGTTAGAATAGTGACAGGAATCGCGTTGATATTGGAATCATTGAGTTTAAGGACAGCCCTCTGACTGAGACCACTGAAGCCAAAAAAAATGCACGCGGCTTGCCGCCGCGATTCGAGCTGATCGCAGGCAATGTCAGTCTCGACTTCATCAACACGCTCGACGATCGATATACGAAGCCGAAAGAATTACTGCAGACCTATTTCGATCTCGCGCGCTTCGGCGAAGATGCCGGGCTGCTCGATTCAACCCGGGCGAACCAGCTTTACGAGCGCAGCTACATGGAGCCCGATCGCGCGCAGGAAGTGCTCCTCTGGGGCAGAGAGTTGCGCGAGGCGATTCACGATGTTTTTTGGGCGATCCTGCACAGGCGCCCAGTACCCGCCGCTTGCGCTCGCCCGGCTCAATGCCGACGCGCAGGGCGCAGCCCAACGTATGAGCCTGGTTCCGTCGGCTCGAGGCGCGAAGGGCAGCTTCGTATGGAAATACGACGACCGGCGCGCCTTCGACCGAGTGCTATGGCCGATTGCGCGCGCCGCCGCTGATCTTCTGACATCGGATCAACTGCCCTATGTTCGCGCCTGTTCCTCAAAAACCTGCGAATGGTTTTTTCTGGATACCAGCAAGGGCCGTCGACGCCGCTGGTGCGACATGACACGCTGCGGCAACCGCGCCAAGGGCCAGCGCTTCTACGCGCGGAGGAAAAAATCTGGCTCTTAGAATTCCCGCTCGAACACGTCACCGAGACATAATTGCGGTTTATTAGCAGTTGACCAACGGCTTGATCGAATACCCCAAGTTGCGGGGCTGGCGAATGCTTACGGGATTACTTTGAACAACACCCTTTGCCGAAAGCGCCACCGTAAAGAGTAGTGCCATACAGATTGCCCTCTGCATCTAGAACCACACTACTGTAAGGATTCTGGCCGTCCGTTCCTCCGGTGAAGCCATGAAGCACCGTTTCTACACCGCTCGGAGTTACCTTAAATACCGTGCCATCGTTCGACGGGCCACCCCAGTCGGTAGTGCCATAGAGATTGCCTTGCGTATCACGAATCACGCCTGCGATAGGATGCTGCCCATCCTTGGGATCGCCTTTGAAGGTGTAAAGCGTTCGCAGTGCACCCTTTTCTGTTAACTCAAAAACCACGCCGCAGCCGTCTTGCTGCACAGTGCACCAGATGTTACTGACATCGCCACCGGTCGAAGTCGTACCGTAGAGGTTACCTTTTCCATCCCGAATCAAAGGAGCCATTGGGGACTGCCCATCAACTCCTCCCTTGAATTTATAAAGAACGACTTCCTGGCCAGCGGGAGTGACTTTGAAAATTACGCCACAACCCAGACTCGCGCACCGATGCCTCCGGACCCGGTCATCCCGTACAAATTACCCGTCGCATCCACGATCAAGTTTCCGACTGGAACGGAACCGTCCGCGCAGTTGGACATGGCGCAGAAGCTATAAAGCACAGTTTCGGTTTGCGCCAGCGCCACCTGAGGGCGCACGAGCAATATCGCGGCCGTGAATCCGAAAAATAAACTGCCGCTTAAGGTCACGATTGCGCGCTGTAGAAATTTGAGTGCTGAAAATCGCCCGACTCTGATTATGCGATCGAGGAATGCAGCACCTGTTTTGTGTGAATTCATACGTTCCTCTCGGGGTGTTCTCGCCGGGCGATGGCAGCTTCAAGAGATTCATTGTGATTTGCGAACGCCGTGAGGTCAAGATGAAATCACTTAGAACATACTGAACTCCCTGGACTGCTCGCAGCTAGAACCAATCGCTGCGGTAGGCGATCCACCAGGCGGCGTAGAGGATGGGGATGGTGGCGGCGCAGGCCCACCAGAAGGGCAGCAGGACGTCGGCCAGCAGGCCGAGCAGCATGAAGACCGTCCAGAAGATCTTTTTCTGCATGAGAGCGATTTTACGTGAATGGGGCAAACGGGCAGGGGTGCAGCGAGTTTTACGCGCAGCAAACGAGAGGGTCGTCAGCATCCGACAATTGGCTTAGAATCTCTTCAGCGGGGCAACGATGACGAAATCGAGAAGAATCTTTGCGGTTCACCCGGGAGAGATTCTCAAGACCGAATTTATGGAACCCATGGGCGTCAGCGCTTATGCGCTGGCGAAGGCTCTGAACTTTCCGGGCATCTATGAAGTCGTGCGAGGAGACCGGGCGATCAGCGCCGACCTCAATCCTGAAATGCGGGTGCGGCTGGGCCGCGCAAGATTGCGCCAAGGAATAACTGCTGCAAGCCATGAATGAGACCGGAAGCGCCCAGAGCCATCTCGGAACCGTCCTGAACATGCGCGGAAACTCCTTTTGTGGGAGGGCGGATCGCAGTGTGGTACTCCGGCACACAGAAGCTGTACCGCGAAAATTCTAAGGGGGGTGCAATCGCGTGTCTGTAGTATTTTTCTGTCATATCATGTTGGGGCAAAGGAGCAGTATCAATCCCAATCTATGTTCACGCGCATCGGAATTTGTCTCCTCTTGGCCCTGATCTCGGTCACAGACCTGTCCGGCGCCGATTTTGCCATGAAGGTGACCGACAAGAATTACCTCGACACTCGAGGTTTCAGCGTATTTCTCTACGACAGCACGTACCATCCCGTTTTTGTGGACCAAAAGAACACGGCCATGGAGATGATCCTCCACGGCCAGCGCATCGCCACCAACGGCGACGTACGCCTGATGCCAACGCCGGAGCAGTGGGACCTGGTGGCAACCCTCAAAGGTCGCCATGCTGATAAAGCGAACAGCCGGCTCACCGCCGACCTCGCGTTCCCGACGTTCGACTTCAGCTACACGCTGGAAGTCGCCGCGGAACCAGGCGGCGTGAGGGTCAGCATCAATCTCGACAAGCCGCTACCGCAGAAACTAGCCGGGCGAGCAGGGTTCAACCTGGAGTTCCTGCCCTCGATCTACATGGGCAAGACTTATCTGGTGGACGGAACCACGGCCGGCATCTTCCCGCGAACGCCTAACGATCCGATGGTCAAGGTGATGCCCCTACCCGACGAACCGAAAAAGGCGTACTACCTGGAGGACTGGGATAAGGCCAAGGGATACACTCAGCCGTTGCCGTTCGCCGAGGGCAAGAGCATCACCTTGGGAGTCGACGACGCGCTGGCCAGGATCAACGTCACGTCGGATACGGCCAATCTCATGCTGTTCGATGGACGCGACCGCGCGCAGAACGGCTGGTTCGTGTTGCGTTCACTCATCCCTTCGGGCAAGACCACCGGCGCCATCGTATGGCACATCAGGCCGGACGTGATTCCGAACTGGACGCGGCCGCCGATGATCGCGCACAGCCAGGTCGGTTATGCACCAGGTTTCTCTAAGGTGGCGGTGCTCGAACTCGACCCGAACTACGACGGCCCGAAGACGGCCACAGTGCTGCGCCTGATGGAGGACGGATCTTACAAGCAGGCATTCGAGGGCCCGATCACGCCTTCTACGCTCTGGCTGCGCTACGTTTATTCAAAGTTCGACTTCACCCCGGTCAAGGACCCCGGCCTATATGTCATCGAGTACGCAGACCAGCGTACGGCGCCCTTCCCTATCTCCAAGAACGCTTACGCGAACATCTGGCAAGACAGCCTGGACCATCACCTTGCGGAGCAGATGGATCATGTTTCCGTTCGCGAAGGCTACCGCGTGTGGCACGGTGCGTCGCACCTGGATGATGGCCGCATGGCGCCCGTAGTTGGGGAGCAATTCGACGGCTGGAATCAGGCTACGGCAACCGACGGGAAGTGGAAAGGTGGCGATCACATTCCCGGGATGAATGTGGGTGGCTGGTATGATGCCGGCGACTACGACCTGGAGGAGCCTGCGCAACTGAGCGTGATTCAGAGTCTGGCCTTGGCGTATCGCGAATTCAATCTCAAGTACGACGAACTTACGGTGGATGAAGTCGCGCGTGAGGTTGAGATGCACCGTCCCGATGGCGTGCCGGATACCGTCGAGCAAGTCAAGCACGGCGCGCTGCTCATCCTGGCGCAGTTTCACAACATCGGCCACGCGATCCGCGGAACTCACGAACCAGATTTGCGTCAGTATACGCACTTGGGCGATGGAGCCTCGAAAACCGACGGCCGCATCTATGACCCGAAGCTCGGTCCGAACGAAGTGAAGGGTGACTACTCCGGCAAGCCGGACGACCGCTGGATTTTCACTACGAACAATCCGCGTTTCCAATGGAATGCCATCGCGGCGCTGGCTGCAGCGTCCGATGTGCTGAAAGGCTATGACGACGCATTAGCGAAAGACTGCCTCGATACAGCGATCAAAGCCTGGAACGACGAGAAGGCTCACCCAACGCAGAATCCGGCGGGCGGTGGCTTAGGCGGAGCGGCTCCGGCGGGTGCTCCCGGAGGTGGCGTGCTGGCTGCGTCTCAGGGGGCGGTGTCTGGCGGGCAAGCCGGTCGTAACGGAACGGGCAGCGCGGGTGCTTCGACAAGTTCTGCGTCGATAGCTCCGCAGCCCGGCTTCGATCGCAATGGTTTCGTTGCCGGACTGGAATGGTCTGCGGCATTGGAATTGACCATTGCCACCAATGGTGCCGAGCCCTACAAGTCCCGTCTGAAGGATTTGTTCCCTCAGATGATCACTCCGCAACAGATGGACCTCCGCGGTTGGACTGCAGTCCGAGCATTGCCTTACCTGGACGCGGGTGCGAAAGATCAAATGCGGGAAGCGGTGAAAACATACATGGCAGGTCTGGACAAGCAGTTGGACGTCACCCCGTTCGGCGTGCCCCCGAGCCTGGGCACCTGGGGCGGATCGGGCGCCGTGGTCGACATGGCTATTCGGATGTACTTCCTGCACAAGGCGTTTCCGGATCTCGTGGGCCCCGAATACACGCTTCGCGCCGTCAACTACATTCTCGGGACGCACCCGGTATCCAGCACTTCGTATGTCGCTGGCGTCGGTACGGTCTCGAAGACGAAGACGTACAGCAACAACCGCGCCGACAACGCTTACATTCCGGGCGCCGTGATTCCCGGATACATCATCATCAAGCCGGATTTTCCGGAGTGCATCGACGATTTCGGATTCCTCTGGTTCGAGGATGAAGCCGTCGTCGCCGGTTCGGCAAGCTGGGTCGTAGCCGGCAACGCTGCGGACGCAATCATTAAGGAATCGAAGTAGGGCCAGCAGTAGAAAGCGCTCGGCGGCCCCGAGGGGGTGACGAGCGCTTCTTTAGTTGGGAAGAATTCGATTACGGCGCGGCGCTCGGCGTACTTTACGAGAAGGCCGTCATGAAGTACGGCCGGATCCTGTGCTCTGCCCGCTTCCACCACTTCCGCCGCCGTCCTCGATGTCGTGGCCCCGGGAGGAACAAAGGTATAGGGCAAGGGATGACCCACCCAGCTTTCCCTGCACTTGGCTCCTCGAGTCTCGTGGAGTGCGAAAATTGGCGGGGAGCTTTTGCGGCTCCCCGCCACTCATGCTGCGCCTGCCTGCTCGTTACTGCTTAACGGCCACGCCTACGTCGTAGTTTCCGGTGTCAACGATTTCGACCAGGCCCATGACCTGGCCGTTCGGGGACACCTGAATGTTGAAGTTGCCGACAAAATTAATGCTCAGAACAGCGGTGCCGGAGCCGTCGGCTTCGAGGGATGTGATCGTCATCGTCCCCGTCCCGGAGGAGGAGCCGCATTCTTCCGTGTTGTATGTGTAGACGGCGGTTCCCGTGCCTTTGGCGTTCAGGGTGAAGGTGACCTGCTTGCTTCCGATTCCGCAGCCGCCGTTGAGTTCGATTCCGGCCGTCCATGTTCCCTTCAATTGAGCGAGGGTAACCGCCGGATGGGTGGTAGCTTCTTGAGCTGCGCCTGGAGTTACAGCGGAAACAAAAGTGATGAACGCGAGCGCGGCCAGAACAGCAAGCCGTGTCATTTTAGGGTTGTGGTTGAACTGCGTGGTGTGGTTCGTGGTTTTCATTTTGATTCTCCTTAGTTTTTTTGGACAGCTTGTACTGAATCTCGTAGGCCCTGAACTTTGTTTGTCGGAATCCCCCTGCGATAGCGGCCAGGGAGTGTGGTTACCGAGTCCCGCATGGTGGTTATTGCCGGACCGTGGTCAGATCAGCCTTGACGGTGCGAATCTCCGAGCGAATTCGATCACTGGTTTTGAGTGAGGCCTGGATGGTTTTCACTTGCGACATTAACTGGGCGATCTGCTCCTGTTGTTGCTGGATCAGCGCTTGCTGTTCTTTGGTGGCTTCGATCAGCAGCGCGGTGAGGCGGCTGTAATCGACGCCCTGCGCGTCGGTGCCGTTCTTGTCCCAGGTGACGACTTCGGGGACGACCGCTCCAACTTCTTCGGCAATCACTCCCACTTCGCGCTTCCCGTTGGCCTTCAGTTCATAGGAGACGCCGCGCAGTTGCTCGACCTTCGCAAGTGCGTCGTCCAGCGTGTGAATGTTGGTCTTCCAGCGGCGCGAGCTGTAGGTAGACCAGCCATCGGCGATAGCTTGGCCTGCGCCTTGAGCGATGGTTAAGACATTGGTGGGCGTGGCGGTGCCAATGCCGACGTTGACATTCGCACCACTGCCCAGTGAACCTCCGAGCACGAGGGCATTACTCTGGCTGACGACTGCGCCCGCACCGATGGCGGTGGCGTAGCTCAGGCTGTTCGATTTACTGTCCGGGCCGGCACCGGTTCCCAAGCCAGTATTGAAGCTGCCCGTGGTGTTCCACAGGAGCGAAAGGTAGCCGCTGGCTGTGTTATTGCTGCCCGTAGTGTTTTGTTGAAGCGCAGACGTCCCGCTGGCAGTGTTGAAGCCGCCCGTAGTGTTAAAGTAGAGCGCTTCGTTGCCCGTACCGGTGTTGTAGCTGCCGATAGTGTTGTTGATGAGCGACGCCCAGCCGCTGGCGGTGTTAGCGCCGCCCGTGGTGTTGAGTTCGAGCGCACCCGAGCCTATGGCGGCGTTTTCGGTTCCCGTCGTGTTGGCATTCAGCGAGGCCTCGCCGATGGTGGTATTGAAAGTGCCCGTGGTGTTGTGAGGAAACGCCAACAGGCCGACGGCAGTGTTAGAGCCGCCCGTCATCGTTGTGTTCCCCGCGTAGAAGCCGAGGAAGGTGTTGTAACTCAAGGACCCATACGCAAAGGGAATGCCTCCCACGCTATAACCATTGGCCGCGTTGACCGTGCCATTGACATCCAGCGCGGCCGCGGGCGTGGTTGTGCCGATGCCGACTAATCCCCCGCTCTGGAAGATCTTCGAGTTTCCAAGCCCGGTTTTGCTCAACCACAACGGAACGTAATCTTTCGCGCCCGTGCCGGTCACATTACTGGCTGAACTGCCCGTGTTGAATCCGCTTGTTTGTGCTGACGCCGAGCTCTGCTGCGCTTGGCTAAGCGCACTGCAGAGCAGCATCAGCAGCGCCGAATACATCAACACATGGACCTTTTTCATTTCGATTCTCCTTATTTGTCGTTTTCTTTGGGGAAAGCTTGTCCCAAATCTCGTTCGTCGTTAGTCCCGGTTTGTCGAACCCTTTTGAAGACGAAGCCGTGCCTCTTCCGCCTGTGCCGGGGCCAGGTTGCTTCCGCAAAGCGGGCAAGTATCGAAGGCCGCCGCGGCGTCACCCATCAGCAGAGTGATCCCCTCCCGCTGCACCGTGACCTCAGTGCGGACGGTGCGGCTGGTGCCGTGACCGGACATGTCAGAGCGGAAGAAACTTGCCCGCCGGCTCAGCCATTGGTACAGTCGGTTCGTGCCGCCGTCCTTTTGCACTGGATTCACTGGCCGCGAATATTGGGGCAGTCGCACAGAAAATGCCAGTGACGAGTTCTGACAAGCTCTGACAAGTTCTGAAGTTCCTCTATGTCAATGCGAACACAGGGGATATTTAAATTCGGAAAGTTTCAGATTGATGCCCTGGCACGCACCTTGCGGAGGGAAGAAGCGATTGTCACGCTCAACCGCCGGGCTTTCGATGTGCTTCTCTACCTGGTGCAGAGCCCGGGAAAGGTTGTCAGCCGGGACGAACTGCTAAAGAATGTCTGGTCCGATACCTTTGTGGACGAGAACAGCCTGGCGCAAAGTATCTCCGCGCTGCGGCGGGCACTTGAGGAGAAGCCGGGCGACAACAACTATATCGTCACTCTGCCGGGGCGAGGGTATCAGTTCGTTTCGCCGGTGCAGGTCGTTGCCCCCGAAAACCTGAGTATCGTCGCCGATGCGCCCGCCGAAACCGCCCATCGCTCTCCCGGGCTACTTTTTCAGGAACGCACCATTCGGACCAGCGTCGTTACCGAAGAAAAAGAACAGCTGAGCTTGCCGGCCCACCGAAATCAGGTGGCGGTGAGGCTGGTAGCGATTTTAGCCGTGGCGGTGATCGCGGTTGCGGGGTATTACACATGGAAACAATTCCAGCAGGTCCAGCCGGCGATGAGTCCAGCGGCCGTCACTTCGACTTCATCCCATGTGGCCCGCCGTTCCATCGCAGTTCTTGGTTTTCGCAACCTGTCCGGCCGTCCCGAAGAAGGCTGGCTGTCCACGGCCCTGTCGGAGATGTTGAGCACCGAACTGGAGGCCGGAGAAAAGCTGCGCTTGGTTTCCGGCGAAGACATCGCGCGCACCAAACTCGATCTTCCACTGGCTCTGGCCGACTCTGACAGTCTCTCCCGCAACACGCTGGAAAGATTGCACAAAGACCTCGACAGCGACTTGATCGTGCTGGGCTCCTACACCGCGCTCGGCGAAAAACCTGGCACCCGAATCCGTCTCGACCTGCGCCTGCAGGATACCGCCGCCGGGGAGACGATCGCAGACGTCGCGGTGGTTGGAAGCGAAGCGGACCTGTTCGACATGGTGTCGCAGGCTGGTTCCCGGTTGCGCGAAAAGCTGGGCGTGGAAGCCGTTTCTCCGGTGGAGGCAGTGAGCGTCCGCGCCTCTTCGCCTTCCAATCGTGAGGCCGCCCGCCTTTATTCGGAGGGACTCGGCCGGCTGCGTGTACTCGATGCTCTGGAAGCGCGAGATCTTCTGCAGCAGGCTATAGCCGCCGATCCAAAGTTTTCCCTGGCTCACTCCGCTCTGGCCGAGGCCTGGTCACGGCTAGGCTACGACAAGAAAGCCCAACAGGAAGCCCGGCAGGCCTACGACCTGTCCGCCAATCTTTCCCGCGAAGAACGGTTGGTCGTGGAAGGCCGCTATCGCGACATCGATCATGAATACGAGAAGGCGATCGAAGTCTATCGCGCGCTCTTCACCTTGTTCCCCGACAACCTCGACTATGGGCTCAAGCTGGCAGCAGTGCAGACCCGCGGCGGCAAAGGGCATGATGCTCTGGCCACAGTCGAGTCGCTGCGCAAGCTTTCGCCTCCAGCTTCTGAAGATCCCCGTATCGAATTGGAGGAGGCACAGGCGTGGGATCTGCTGGGCGATCTCTAAGCATGAAGCACAGCCTCTGGCGCGGGCGGTGGAGAAGGCAAGGGCGCAGGGTTCCCGTTTGATCCTGGCAGAAGCGCGGGAGATGCAGTGTAGGTTTTCGAGCGATTTTCGGGCAAGTCGACAGAAATGCGGTTGCCGCCTGCCGCGAAGCGAGGGACATTTTCGCCGCAGCCGGGGACCAGGAGGGCGAAGCCAGGTCTTTGCGCGACCTGGGCAGACGTGGCTATCCGAAACCGATGCACCCGAGTCCATCCGCCTGTATCCAGCAGGCTCAAGCCATCTTTCGCAGGAATGGATCCGAGGCCGATGTGGCCCATGTGCTCAACAACCTCGGCCTGTCTATGAAGCACAGGGCGACCCCGCCACCGCCGAGAAAATGCATGCGCCAGGCCCTGGCCATCTATCGACTCCTCGACGACAAGACACAACATGACTGCGGCCATCGGGAATCTTGCCGACGAACGAATGGATCAGGGGGATCTGCAAGGCGCGATCCAGCTCTATGAGGAGGCACTGCAGGGCCGGGACCCAGCGGACACCGGATATGCTGCCCTCGTCGGTCACAACATCGCGTTCGTTCACCAATTGCAGGGGGACCTGGCAGGCGCAGAGCAGGGATTCGAACAATCTCTCGCGACCTGGCAGAAAAGCGGCGATCAGGATTAGTTCTGCCTATGCCATGTGGGGGTTGGGAAGTCTGCAGCTCCAGGAGGCCGACTTTTCCGGCGCCCGTAAGATGTACGAGCAGGCGCTGGCGATACGGACCTCGGCAGGCGACAAGCTCACCATTGCTGAGACTCAGCTCGGGCTCGCAGATTTGTCCCTGGAGGAGTCGCATTCTCCCGTCGAGCAAGAAGCGGCGATGCGACAGGTCACTCGAAGTTTTTCAGAAGCAAAAAGCCCGTGACGATGAAACTCTGACTTGGTGCGTCCTCGCTAGAGCGCTGCTGGCACAGGGCAAAGTGGCGCCGGCGGCCGAGGCGATGCAACACGCGCGATCCCTCGCGGCCAAGAGCCAGAACCCTGAAATTCGCTGGCGAACCGCCATTGCTGCCGCTCGCATCGACACTGCCGGAAAAGACGCTGCCCACTCCGCTGCTGGGGTCGCGGCACGCAAAGAGTTGGCCGCCATCATCACGAAGTCGCGGGAACTGGGTTACATGGGCATCGAACTCGACGCTCGTCTTGCGCTCGCCGAAATTGAAATGAAGGCGGGACAAATCGCCGCCGGACGCGCGCACCTCGCCACGATCGAGGCGGACGCCAAAGCCAAAGGCTACAACCTCATCGCCCGCAAAGCTGCGACCGCTCGCGGCTGACGTTCCACCGGCATTAGTCCGAGTCGCGCTGGCAGCGGTGATCTTCAGGAGTCTCACGCCGATCCAGGCCCACTTTCGACATGGACCATTCCTATTTTCTTTGGTAGCAGCCGATGTCGACGTTTCCGGATTTGACTCGTGGTGAGCCTTCAAGGTCCAGTTCTCCTAAAGGCACTCCCGCAGTCGCGCCAGCAGCGATCGCGGGCGAATCTGGTCTCAGATGAAAGTCGTTCGCGGCAGCGTCAACAAAATGTGGATCCAGAAAACGGGAATGAAGGTCATTCCCTGTTGACTGAACATAATTGTCGAATCCGGTTATCGTTGCGGCGAGCCCCTGCCATTTGCTCGCCTTTGATCCGGAAGCACAGTAATACAGATTGTGATCGATAGCGACTGGCGGATGTTGTTTGTCGACTTGCGATTTGTTCACTGCGATAAGGCAGCGAGGTCCGGCATAGATGATGTTATTCGCAAACACATCGCCCGCCATGTTCCACTGCATCTGGAACTCGCCTGACCCCGTGTTCGACGTGTCGTTGTCGTAGAGCGTGTTGTTGACCACCATGCTGTGCTCGGTGTGTCCCCGCTCCGGTGCATAACCTCCGATGGAAACACCCGCGGTATGGCAGTGATAGATGAGATTATTGCGTGCGGTGATGTAGCTGGTGGCACGGTCTTTGTGCTCACTGGCCAGCTCAATTCCGAAGTCAACATCGTGCATGACGTTCTGCTCGATCAGGATCCTGGTGCCGCCGTCCACGTAGATGCCATCGGAATTAACATCATCGCCGTAGGCCGGATTGCCGCGCGAAGTAATGTTGTAAACCAGATTGCCGCTGACCACGCCGTCGCGCGCCTGGTCAACGGCAGGGTCGGGAGCGGTGCGCTCAAAACCAATGACGTCGATTCCAATGTTGTTGTTGTCGTGGACCGTGTTGTGCGTGATGCGAAAGTTGGTAACGTTCCCGTTTACCACCAGCGACTCGCTCGATCCGGTCTGGAGGTGATGCACCTCATTGCCGTCGATCACTAGCTCACTGATCGGAGTCTTAGCGTCGGTGCCGTAGACGGCAATGCCAAACCCGTTGCCCCCGCTGCCCGGACGATCGCGGCCGTTAAACGTCTGTTCAATATGATGGACGTTGTTCTTCAGCAGTTCGATGTGCGAGCCGGCTCCCATCACGCTGATGCCCAATGGGGCGAGCCGATGTTCGGCGGTGCGAAAGTTGCGAATTTCAAAACCTTCGATCCGAACGTAGTTCTGGTTGTGAATCGTGAGTACGCCTTGTCTGCCGGAGGGAGTGAAATGTTCCGCGTCCAGGATTGCCGTCTCGCCGGGAGAGCTCCGAAACGTAATGAATCCGTCTGTCGCGTTGCCCGACACGTTGATGCTCACGAGCTCTTCGTAGACCCCGCCGCGCACGTTGACGGTACTGCCTGCGCGCACCGTGTCGGCGGCATGTTGAACGGTCCGCCAAGGTGCCGACTGGCTGCCGGGATTGGAATCATATCCGGTCGTCGACACGTAGAAGGAGGAATTGGTCTGGCCAAACGCTCCGCTGACACCTGCGAATAGCAGAAAAAGGCTTGCGAGTTTCAGATTCACTTTCACTTTATAGTCCTCATTGCCGCCGCACTTTATTGGGGCCGCACTTCCAAGAGCAGATGTTCATCAAATTCAACCGGCAGCCGCGCATTGTGTCCTGACACGGTTCCGAAACTTTTCCCGGTGACGTAGTCCACCACGCTGTAGTTGCGGTCCTCGAGCCCTCGCAGTTCGACCGACCCCTTCCACCGCTTTGCAAAAAAGGCATAGTACATGGCTTGATCCTTGCGGATGACATGAGTCTCTGGCACGTCGAAGCCGATGTCATAGAGCTGCCCGAGATATTGTCCTCTTGACAGCATCTTTTCTCGATAGATGCTGAGCCACTTTTCGAATTCTTTCTCCCGCGCTGGAGTCAGGTCGGACTTGCCGTGCTTTGTGACCAAAGACGGCAGAACAAACTGCGTTCCCACGACGCCGCCCACGCCCACAGTGGACGCGAAGTCGTTGCCGCCATCGCTCTCTTCGACGTGATCGCCGAAGAAGGGAATGTCGTCGCCCATCAGGGCCTTTAGCGTTTTCGCCTTGGAACGAATTTGAAAAGAGCTTTCCGGGTCAGAAGCCACTGACATATTGAAGTGCGGCATGGTGAAAAAAGAAAACGCAGTGCCGCAGGGGCAGAATTCCACGAGTGTCCCAGGCTTTACCGACTGTGCGGTGTCATAAATTGCCTTGAAGAAATCAGGCAAAGCTTCGACCGATGCCTCCGGTTGTGCGTGATGATGAGCCGGGTTGTAGCAGGCGGGGACGCCGTTCATGTGCTGGCCATCGAGCTTCAGTCCGTCAAATCCCCAATCCACTAAGATTTTTCGCACCAGTGCCTTGTGGTACTCGACCACGCGACGGTCGGCGGGGCACAGATAGTAAGAATCCCACCAGGAAACTTTTCTCGTGGAGCCGTCGCGGTTCAGCAACTCGTAGTCGGGATGTTCTCGCAGCAGTTCCGAGTCCGGCACTGCGCTGAGCGGCGACCACCAGAGCTGGGCCTTGAATCCTTCCTGGTGAATGCGGTCCACCAGGGCCTTCATGTCAGCGTCGCCGTTGGGAAATTTCTTGGGATCAAGCTGCCAATCGCCGACATTGTTCTGCCAGCCGTCGTCGAGCGTGACCCACTTAAATCCGAGGCGCTTCGCCGTTGGAAGCGTGTCATACACCTGCTGCGGCTGAACCTTTCGTCCATATCCCCAGGCACACCAGATTGCGCCGAAAGCGTCATCGGGCGCGGTGGCCATTTGGAAACCTTGCTTCATCATGAAGCGCCGGTAATCGGTGAGCGCGCGGAAGTAGTCTCCCTGATGGACAGCGACGAACGTTCGAAACGTATGAAAACTTTCGCCGGGTCCGAGCGAGATAGCTTTGGTGAAGCGCACCGAGAGCTTGGCGTGCGCAGCATCGGGCATGGAAACCGGCAGGGAGACCAGCTTCGGCCGCGGCTCGACATGTCCTACAGCAATTCCAACGTCACGGCGCCAAACGTCGACAATCGGCGTACCGCCGCCGTAGTCGCTGGCATTCATCCCTTGATAGTTTTCCTGCTGAAAGTTCGCGCGCAGTGGCAACACCCAGTTGGGGCGTTTCTCATAGGAGCCACTCTGGTAGGACCAGAAAGCTGGCGCGCCCATATTGCGTTGAGCGTTATTGCGTGGAGCATCCACCGTGTACGCGTTGTTGGTCCAACTCTTGATCGCGAGCTTGGATGTTCCCGTATTGGTGTACTGGACATCAAAAAACGCCATCGCAGGAAAGTCGTCGTATACGGTGACGGAAACCGTCTTGGTGAGCGTTCCCGCTTTCCCTTCGACCGTGAGCCGCTCGCCTTCACCGAAAGTATCCTTCGTGCGATCGTGTTTTTGCGAGGTGAGCAGGAATTCAGTCCATGGCTTGTCGGCGGTTGTCGCTGTCTCAGAGGCCGTGAACGGCCCCATTACGGTCTCCATCTTGTCGAAACGTGCAACCACCCGGCTCTGCAGATGGTTATCAAACTCAACGCGAATATTGCCACCTTGAATCTGCGGCTTACCGTCGTGAACATCTTTGGCCGCTGCAAATGCACAAAAGGTAAACGCAGTGCCGAGAACAATCCAAAGCATGGCCGCAGCGGTGACGCTCAGTTTCCGGATTAGGCGGTTGTCAGATAACAAAATCGCTCTCTTTGTTCGCGAAATAAAACGTAACCACTCGTAATACAAGCAAAAAGGTGCAAAGTCAATCCTTTTTGGAGAGTATGCAGGTAGAGAACCCGTCGGGCACGTCGATATTTATTGCGTTTCGCCCAATCGATCTACGCCACTCGCCGTTTGTCGGAAAAACATTCCGTACACGATCCTCCAAATATATTTGCCATCGGTACTGGACAAACGAAATAAAACGATATAAATAGTAATTCTCCGGCAAGTCACTGAAAACGCGGAAATCGCGTTACGAAGCTAAGGTTTCCGGCGGTCTGCCAAGTGCGATGGAATCACGCGTGAGGAGATAATTCTGAATGCAGCGTAGAGACTTTCTAAAGAGCACTGTCGCTGTTGCCGTAGCCGCAGAACTTGGAATGGGCAAAGCGCAGGCGAAGGTTCCCGCCCACAATTGGGGAAACTACGACTTCGGCTCTGGCCCGCAGGTGACCGATCGGCTCAATCAGGGGCCGTTCCCGCAATATCCGCCGGATGCGGTGATCCCCACCGACGATGTGGTAATGACCACGACTTCTTCGGATGGTGCCGTGCCGAACTATGGCAAGGGACTGGTCACCTACGTCACGGCAGACAGTGGCACGGAAGAAATCAAGTCGGACAATATTCCACAAGCGATCGAAGAGCTGGTTCGATTTCCCCTGAGTCAGCAGCTTTACATCCGTCCGACGTGGAGGGAAGTGCAGCCGCGTCCCGGACGCCTGGAATTGCCCGCGTATGTAAAGCAAGTCTTTGAATTGGCGAAGGCCAACAACAAGCGGGTCGGATTGCGAATTCAGATGTGCGCTCCAGACTATAAGCACGCGGCGGCCTTGCCAGATTTTGTTCTGGAAAAAGTACCGAAAGTTGATCTTGTGACCCCTAGCGATAAGGAGGACATCGCTGCGGGAACGAGATTTTTGGAGAACCCGCACTCGCGTTACCAGCCTCGGTATGACGATCCTTTCTTTCAGCAAGCCTTCAAAGAGCTGGTTGGACAACTGGCCGCGGAATTCGATGGCAATCCACTCGTCGAGTTTATTGACACCTTTATGTACGGCTTCTGGGGTGAAGGGCACACCTGGCCATTTCCCAACAATCCTTTTCCTGACTACCTGACCGCGGAGCGCACCTGGGTCAACATGCTCGAAGTACAACTCGAAAACTTTAAGAAGACTCCTCTGCTGACCAACACGCAACCGGACTACAGCCGGGTCGGTAATTCGGAGTTGCTGGACCGCACGGTCCGCAGCAACAATTGGATTCGCAGCGACACCATCTTTATTGAGAACGAACAGATTGAAGCGCTCAGCAACCGCCCGCCCTGGATCGCGGCATTACTCGAGCAAGGGCTGCCGGGGAAGCCTCCCGATCCGAATGCCGCACAGGAAGGGATATCTCCCGCGGAGAACATGATCGATCATGTAATCGATATAGGGGCGAACTATTTTTCGCTCTGGAATTTCCACCAGATCAACGCCAAAAATCTAATGAGCTACTATCAGGCTTATCCGGCGGCGTTCGACCGGATCAATCGGCGCATTGGATATCGGGTGCGGCCATCTTTTATCTGGAGCTATAAAGACGATAGTTATCTGGGGCTAATTGTTGGCTTCGCCAATGACGGCATCGCGGGTGTGCCGGGCGTATTGAGGGTGACGGTGGAGAGACCGGATGGAAAGGTGCTCAAGAGCGGTTGTCTGGACGCCGGCTATCCGTTACCGGGCAAGATTCGGCAAGCGCAGTTTGTGCTGCCGCAAGGGACAGACTGGAAAGGATTGAAACTCAAGGCCGAGATCGAGGTAAAGGGAATGCGCTATCCGGTGCGGTGGGCGTGCCATCAGAAACTGAACGATGACGGCTCGCTCACACTGCGTCCCAACCTCCGTCAGCAGGTCTAGACCGAATTCGGCAGCAAACGAAATGATTCCGCGACCCAGGGCCCATTTGTCAGTACTAATTTGGATCAAGAACCGGGCCGGGAATGCGGGCCATCTCCAAGTGTAGTTATGGCCGTACCCACGCCCTTACATCTGATAAGCTCGGCTAGGGGAAGTGGGTTTTGAAATCATCTTTGCAAGTGGTGCTGCTGGTGCTCGGTTTCGTGGGGGTTCTATCTTGTCAGTCAGCCTCGATAACTGTGCCAGCGTTACACACCAAAGAAGTGCCTCTCCTTCCCGCTATTCACGAGCACGCGGACCCAGCCGCTGAGTTCCCTGATCGCTTCCCCCTTCAGGTGGCTGTTCTCTGGACCAGTCCGGATACGAATCCTGAGACTCCACTGGCCCTCGTACACTCGCTGAAAGAAATGGGCATACCGTTCTTTGTAACCCGCGACCTGAGTCAAGCCCTCAGACATCGACTCGTCATTCTCTATCCGAGCGTGGATTCGCATACGTTTCATCAGGCTCAGGCGGAGCAACTAGCGACATTCGTAAAAGCCGGCGGATATGTCTTCGCTCAGAATGTATTTTGGGGCGGCCTTCAGGAGCTTTTTGGCTTCCGCGAATTCAAGCCTTCACGCAAGCGTTATCACCTGGCATTTGCAGGGACCGATCCAGTCCTTAAATATCTCAACCGGCCCGAGGAACGTGAGACTCGTTTGGGAAGCGAGAGCTATCCCGAAATTATTTGGAGTAACGGATATGTTCCGCGCAGCGGCGCGGTCGTGCTGGCTCACTTTGACGACGGAACTGCGGCTTTGCTCACGAATACGGTTGGCAAGGGCAGGGTTTATCTTCTCGGCCTGAGTCTGCTTGACGTTGTTTTGCGCAGTCAGAGCAATCGAGATTTCGAGGCCGAGCGCCATTATGTGAATGCGTTTGAACCGGGCGCCGATGTGTGGCTGTTGATTCTGAGGGCTTGGTACGAAACCTATGCGAACGACTGGGTGCGGATGGCGACAATTCCCCAGGGCCAGCGGTCGGTCCTGCTGCTCTCTCACGATGTCGATTGGGAAAATTCTTTCGCGCCCGGCCGTGACTTTGCGCGCATCGAAAAAGCAAATCAGGCGAACAGCACCTTTTTTATTCAGACGAAGTATGTGGACGACGCCAACAGCAAAGCATTCTTTTTCGAGCCTAACCTCGGGATTCTCCGAGAACTGAAGGCAGGAGGAGCAAGCATCGGCAGTCACTCTATTATTCACTCGCGCGGTTTCAATAAGTTCGAACTGGGATCGGGTCACGAGGCATACGCCACCTATCGTCCGCGCGGACTCGGCTTCGACACGGCCTCGGGAGCCACGGTGTTCGGCGAAGTACGCGTCAGTAAGGAATTGCTGGACGGGGAAATTCCGGATCAGGATACGATATTTTTTCGGGCCGGACATTTGCGGGTTCCCGTTTCCCTGCCTGAGGCGCTGGAGCGTTCGAGCTATCAGTTTGACTCGTCTTTCACTGCGGACGACGTTCTGAGCAACTTTCCTTATGCCCTGCCGTTGAGTCTCGGCTTCGATGAGGACAGCCAGATCTATGAGTTCCCGGTGACGATTGAGGACGAAGAAGCTCCTGGTTTCGCCAAACGAGTGCCGCAGGCTTTGGAAGTGATTCTGGCGAATGCGGAAAACGGAGCCGTGAACGTGGTGTTGGTTCACTCCAATGAATCCACGCAAAAGGCCGCAGCCGAACAGGAATTGCTTCGCCAGCTTCCCAGCGACATCGGCAAAACAGATATGTTGAGTTTTGCAAAGTTCTGGCGCGCTCGCGACCGTCTCACATGGAGCGTGACTCCAGCCTCTCTGCCGGGCGAAGTCGTGCTGCAAGTGACGGCCGAAGAATCCGTCGGCGGCCTCACGTTTGAATTTCAGCACCTTATATCTGCAGCTTCAAACGGTGCCACGCTATCTCCCGATAAGCATCGTCTAATTCTGCCGGAACTCAAGCCAAGGCAAGCCACTTTGTTCCATCTTAGTCTCGATCGCTAACTCTGGCTCTAACTCTACCTCTAACTGAGTGTAACCATAGCTAGCACACGGATAAATATTCCGTCGAGGCACTTAGGTTGCGTCCTACCAGCATTATTAGTTTTTCTAATCTTCAGTCTTATTGAACACACGTAAGCCCTTTGAACTGGAGTAACTTACCGTAACACCTCCCGCAGGATCACAATCACTAAGGGGCTGACGACGGTGCATTCCTATGTACGGACTGGATTCTCCCGAACGTATTCAGTTTCCCACCGATTCCCCTCGGAGCTTTGCAGTGAGAG
The DNA here is from genome assembly GCA_963758005.1 of uncultured Acidobacteriota bacterium. Taxonomy (GTDB): domain Bacteria; phylum Acidobacteriota; class Terriglobia; order Terriglobales; family Acidobacteriaceae; genus Sulfotelmatobacter. The sequence continues at coordinate 2,083,238 of CAVWTR010000006.1, read as the reverse complement.
TGATCGATAAAACGCTAACTGATTTGCGGCGCAGGATGATTCGGGCAGGCGCTATCGGCGCATTGTTGGTAGCAGCCGCGTCTCAGTTCGCCGGACAGACTGGAAGCGAGTGGGAGCAACAAGTTCAAAATGAAGTCAACGCCCAGCATCTCGATGCTGCGCTCACTGTCGTCGATGATCGGCTGGCGAACACGCCAGACGATCTGGAAGCTCACGGTTGGCGTGGACGCCTGCTGGCATGGAAAGGCCGCTGGCCCGAAGGAGAAGCCGAATACAAGCTTGTCCTCGAGAGAGTCCCGAATGACATCGACATTTTGACCGGCCTCGCCGACGTCCTGCTCTGGCAGCAGAAGTATCCCGAGGCTCTCCAGGTTCTGAACCACGCACGAACGATCGCGCCATCTGACCCTGAAATTCTGAGTCGGCAGGCGCGGGTGCTGTCTCTGTTGGGACGCACAAGCGAAGCACAGTTGGAATATCAGCAGGTCCTCCAGTTCGATCCGGAAAACAAAGAAGCCAGGGCCAGCCTCCTGGAGAACACCAAGCATGAGCTTCGGGTGGGGGACGACATCGACTTCTTCAATTACACGGGCGACGCTCAAACCGAAAGCGTAAGCCTGAGTTCTCGCTGGAACGGCCGATGGTCAACAGTTTTTGGCGTCAGCACCTATCAGAGATTTGGTCAGGATGCGGTGAAGCTTCAAGCGAGCGGAGCCTTTCATCTTAGTGCTCATACCTGGGCCAGCGTGGGTACCGCGGTAGCCAACGATCAGAGCGTGGTGCCGACGCATGAGTTTTCTTTCGAATTGGGGCGCGGATTCCGGCTCGACAACCGCTGGGTGCAAGGGTTGGAGAGCTCCTATCAGCAACATTGGTTTTGGTATCAAGGTGCGCATGTTCTGACTTTTTCGACCAACCAGATCGTGTATCTGCCCAAGGGGTGGACCTGGTCGATTGACGTCACCGGCGCCCGCAGTGGGTTTGTCGGAACGCCTGTCGCCTGGGAGCCATCGGGCTGGACCAAGATTGGATTTCCCTTGTATCGCCGCGTCAGCGGCAGTGTCCTCTTTGGGATGGGCAGCGAAAACTTTTCTCAGATCGACCAGGTTGGGCAATTCTCCGCGCACACCTACGGCGGTGGACTGCGCTATCAGTTCCTTGACCGGCAGGATGTGCAGGGTTATGTAGCTCGCCAAAACCGGAGCCAAGGGCAAACCGACACCACACTGGGACTTAGTTATGGAATCCGTTTTTAGAGCGATTGAAAAACTCGGACCCGCGGGGCTGGTGCTTCGAGCCATCCTCGGATCGCTGCTGGGAATTTTCCTGCTGGTGGGATTTATTGTTCTGCGACGCTGGTATCGGGCGCGCTATTTTCGTAGAAGGAGTGAGCGAACCGTTGCCCTGCGTGCCCGCTGGGACGAGATAGTTTCCGGGAAAATTCCGCCCCTCGATTGGCGCTTCGACCCGCTGGATTGCGACATCGTGGAATCCATTCTGCTCGACAACATTGAAATGTCAGCTCCCGACGGCCTGCCGCCATTGCTGAATTGTCTTCGGGTCAGCGGATTGCTCGACATGCTGATTTATGAAGCGCGAACCGCGCACAGTTGGAAGCAAAGAACTGCTTTACTCGCCTTGGGCCGCACGCGGGCCAGAGAAGCCATCCCTGCCTTGGTGGCTGGATTAGATTCCGGCTCGGCAGAGACTCGAATTGCCGCGATTCGTGCGCTGGGGCGCACCGCCATCACGGAGGCGGCGATCCCGATTCTGGATCGCATCGTGGACGGTCAACTCGATGCTCCGGAACGGTCGCTCAAGAACTCCCTGGCAAATTGTTGTCGCACTCAACCCGAGATACTAGTCAGGTATCTTGAGCAGGCCCGTGGACCAGTGCGGGAGTTGTTGGCACGGGTGCTGTCTGAGTTGGCCTCGCCGGAGTTGGGTGAGGAACTGCTGGTGCTGGCGGCCGATACGTTGCCGGAAGTACGAGCATCTGCTGCCAGAGCCCTCGGGAATACCAATACTTCGTACACCCTGCCGGCACTCCACAGTTTGGCCAACGATCCCGAGTGGTTTGTACGCCTGCGGGCGGTCGTGGCTCTTGGAGAAATCGAAAATATTGGCAAGATCAGAATTCTGCTGCGATCCCTCTGCGATACGAACCGCCATGTGCGGCAACGTGCCGCGTGGGTGCTGGCGCGCATGGAACCGCAACTAGCGCAGATCCTTGAAGATGTAGTCGCGACTAATGACGACTACGCGCTGCAGTCGTTTATCTCCGAGCTTGAGCGCTCCGGCGCCATTGAGAAAATCGCCGGCCTGATAGCCGGATCTGGCGACGGTTCCGTGCAGACTACGCTGCGCGAGGTTGTGGAAAGAGCCAAGAAAAGTGTGGAGCTAAGCGGGAAAGCTGTCGCTGTCGCGGCGGGGACACACTAACCATGCGCTTCCTCGCCATATCGAACGCGATCTTGTTCATCTACTATGTGTTCTCCAATATCATCTATCTGGGCCTCCTGATTGTTGCTATTTCGAGAAATGTTCGACATCACCATCGCCTCGGTAATTTCAGATTCGAACTCATTAAAGCCTCACCGTTTACGCCGCCCATCACTCTCATCGTTCCGGCACACAATGAAGAACGATCCATCGTGAGTAGCGTAGGAGCCCTGCTCGGCCTCGACTATCCCGCTCTCGAAGTGATTGTCGTGAATGATGGATCGAGCGATGCCACCGTGGAAAAGTTACAGAAAGCCTATGATCTGCGGACGGCTCGAATACTCTATATTGCAGACATTGCGACCGCGCCAGTTCGCGCGATTTACCGTAGCCCGCTGGAACCCCGCTTATTCGTTCTCGATAAGCAAGGCGCAGGCTGCAAAGCAGATGCAATCAATGCCGGCATCAACGCCGCCACCAGCCCCTACGTTTGCGTCGTGGACGCTGACTCGATTCTGGAGAGGGAATCCCTGGTCCGGATCATGGTGGGAGTGTTATCTGATCCCGACCGCGTGGTAGCGGTAGGCGGAATTGTGCGGGTCTTAAACGGCTCCCGTATCGTCAACAATCAGATCGAACAGGTGCGCCTTCCTAAGCGGCCGATCGAGGTCCTGCAGGTGATTGAATATCTGCGTGCTTTTCTGGTGGGGCGCGAGGGCTGGGCGACCTTCAACATGCTGCCCATTATTTCCGGTGCGTTCGGGATATTCCGCAGAGATTTGGTGAAGCAGGTGGGAGGCTTCCGTACTCATGCCGTTGGAGAAGACCTCGATTTAGTGCTCCGGATGCACCGCCACTTGCTTGACGAACACCTCCCCTATCACATTAACTTCATTCCCGATCCAACTTGCTGGACCGAAGTGCCGACTGACTTGAAGTCGCTTGCGCGGCAGCGAGCCCGCTGGCACAAAGGTCTGATTGACGCACTCTGGCCTAACCGGGATATGCTGTTCCGCGCTCGCTATGGTCGTGTCGGTTGGTTGATCCTTCCCTACATGTGGATATTTGAATTCTTAGCGCCTGTCATCGAGCTGGTCGGATATATCACGATCATCCTGGCAATGGTATCTGGGAGTTCTGAGCAGGGCTTTTTTTATGCAGTTTCTATTATTCGGTTACGCATTCGCCACTTTGATTTCCATCGGTTCGGTTCTGCTGGAGGAAATGACGGTTCGTCGTTACTCAGACTGGCGCGAGGTTGCGCGTTTGTTGCTCTACTGTCTGTTCGAGCACTTCCCTTACCGGCAGATGACGATGGTCTGGCGACTGCAAGGCTTGTGGCAATATTTAAGAGGCGACCTGCAATGGGGCGCGATGAAGCGAGTCGGCATATCCGCGGATCCGTCCGGTTAAGCAGCAGGTCAATGGACGGCATGAAACCGGTTGCGGATAATCTCCCCTGGCTCTGAGTGCCCACGAGAAGTCGGAGTAAGGATTGATCGAGCTTCGACGAATTTGCATATCACCTAGAACAGCAGTTTGATCGTGAACTGTGCGGAGCGCGGACCACCCAGTCCGTACAGTGTGCTCTGCCCGCCGACGGTGCCGCCGCCGCCCAGGGCTTCGTTCGTTGTGGCAACTACCTTACCAAAAGCCACGAACCCATCAAACGCGCTGTATGGTTCGGGGCTCCCTGGTGCTCCGAACATGGGATGGTTAAATACGTTGAAATATTCGGCGCGTACGTCGAGCTTGACCCGTTCAGTCAGGCTGAAACGGCGACGCAGCGCGAGATCGGTCTGGTCAATCCCGTATGGGCTGCGCAGACTGTTCCGGGGGAAGTCTCCCTGCACTCCGTTTGGTGGTAATGAAAAGGCAGCCGGATTGAGGGCTTTACCAGCCGGTTGCGTCGGATCGCGAATCCAGGAGGGTTGACCGGGCACAACGTCAGCCAGAATCTGGTAGTAGCCGACTTCGTCGTCCTGATTGCCGACGATTACAGTGATGGGCGGCCCCGAACTCGCACGCACCAATCCGTCTAGGGCCCATCCTTTCAGGATCGCGCTGCCTGCGCGTCCCCAGGCGGGCGCTGGTATCTCGTAAGAAACGGCCCCAGCGATGGTATTGCGGATGTCGAAGTCGGAGGGCGCCAGTGGTGGCAGTACGATCTGGCTCACGCTCGCCGCCACGAAACCGGTCCCATCGTTGGAGGAGACATCGCCTGCTTTCGCAAGAGTGTAGGACACCAGCGCCTGCAGGCCGCGCGACATGCGGCGTTGGAACTGTACCTGCAAAGCCTCATAGTGCCCATAGCCGCCATTCCATATCGCGGAGTTAGACGGGCCATTGAGTAAACCCTCCGGAGCAATCGTGTCTTCCCGCAGCAGCCGCCGGGCATCCGCCCCGACATAGGTTGCGGTCAATCGCTGGTTCGGTCCGAGCTCCCGCTCAATGGCCGCATTCCACTCCGTCGTGACCGGCACCTGTAGGTTTGGATCGACGGCAATGAGGCCGCCGGTGCTCGCAGTGACTGTCGTCGAAAATGGAATAGGCTGAAAGGCTGCGTTGCTTAGATCGAAAGGCGTTCCAGGTAGTAGAAACCGAAACCCGTTGAGAAAATACGGAACGGAACCTGCGGCATCGCCGATATTTCCATAGCCCAGATCGTAGAAGAGGCCAAAGCCTCCGCGAACCACTGTTTGGGGAGTGACCTGCCAGGCAGCACCGATGCGGGGAGCGAAATTGGTGAATCTCGTCTGCCAGGGCGCTTCCTGCACTAGCGCGAGCGGATTTGAATCGAAAATTCCCTGCACTGCATAGAGCGGCTTGCCGGATGTGGTTGACTCCGGCGCAGGATTGATCTCCCACCTCAACCCGTAGGTCAGCATCAGGCGATTCGTCATCCTCCACGAGTCCTGAGCAAATAGCGAGTAATTATCGATGTTGACCGAAAGAGGATACTTATCGCCCAGGAAGGCAAGGTTCACGTCCCCCAGCACCAGATTCGAGAATTCGGATTGACCCTGGCCGAGACCAGCAACATAGTTGGTACTCTGCCCTCCGGTCGGGTTGAGGCTGCGATAATCGATGCCAAACTTCAACTGGTGCGCACCGGCGACCCAGGAGAAGGTATCTACGAAATTGAGCTGCCGTTGGACGTTGGCATAAAGCGTGCCGTCGAAGACGCCAGCGATGACGGCCTGGCTGTGATCGAAACTGTAGGGAGATCCGGGCGGGAAAAAGACCGAAACCGGCGGCGCCACGCCTCCGAGGAAATTGCTAAGCACCTGAGTGGTCGTGCCGGTGCTTCGGCTCCAGTTTGCGCGAAAATCGTTCAACCTGGTAGGAGTGAAGGCGATGGTTGCGCCTGCGGTCAGGGTGCTGGTATTGACGTTGTCGTACGTTACTTGCTCCCAGTTCCGGACTCCGTCAGAGGATGGCGCGTGATTGTAGCGCGCAAAGAAAGTAATTCTCCCGCTCAGGTTTTGGTCAACACGGATGCTGGTTGCATTGATCGTTGAAGGGTTGGACCAGACAGAGGAGAGATTGGCCATGCACGGGTTGGTGATGTTGTCGCAGGTTGGGTCGATTGGCGGTCCAGTCGGGAGCGGCGCGGCGTTGACGATCGGCTGAAAGACCGGCGCAACCGCTGCGCGGGCCGACGCGGTATAAAACGCGCTTTCCTCCGTGTCCGGCAATAGCAGTCGCAGCCCCTCGTAAGAAAAGAAAAAGAAAGTCTTGTCTTTTATGATTGGGCCGCCCACCGTCCCGCCAAAGTCGTTCTGGCGAAGCGGCGGCTTGATCTGCGGCGGATTGTCAAAATAATTCCTGGCGTCGAAAAAGTCATTTCGCACATAGTCGTACGCCGTCCCGTGGAACTGATTGCTGCCGGATTTCGTGACAATCGATATCTGGGCCCCAGGGGTGCGTCCGAACTCCGGCGCATACGAAGAAGTCTGGATGCGGAATTCCTGCATCGCATCCACCGATACCAGTCCGTTGGTTCCCCCTCCGGAGGTCCATCCCGGAATTGCCCCGCCCAGACTCTGACCAAGTCCAGCTTGCGGCGCGGAGCTAAAATTCGCACTGACACCATCCACCGTGAAATAGTTCGCATCGCTGCGCTGGCCGTTCACGCTGAACTGGCCAGGCCCCTCGGTAAATGACGCCGTGAACACCACCCCCGGCGCCACCGAGATCAACGATTGGAAGCTGCGCCCATTCAGCGGCATATTCTGCACAAACACGTCGTCCACCACGGTGCTGACCGACGCCGAGTCGGTCTGTAACCCGAAATCCGCAACGGTTATCCTCTCCGACGCCGGGCCAATGGCAAGTGTGAAGTTCTCGTTAACCGCATCCTGCACATACAACTGCAGTTTGGGCTGCACAACGGTGCGAAAGCCTACCTTCTGGATGGTCAGCCGGTAGATAGCTGGATGCAGATCGGGGATGACGTAGATCCCGTCCTCGTTTGTAGTGGTGGTGGTGGAAACGTCGGTTTCGATGTTAGTGATCTTGCATTCAGCGCCGACGATGACGGCGCCGGAAAGGTCCGTCACCCTGCCAGAAATTCGGGCGCTTTCTGTTTGCGCAAAGGCTGCCCCAGCGATCGCCAGGAGAATCGGGAAGATCAGGAGATACTTCATTAGATCTCCCCATTTGTGCGTTAGCGCACCCAGTTCTGTCCTGTGTGGGGCGAAATGAAGGCTATTCCGACCGGCGTGTTTTTGCAAGCAGGGGCAAACTACGAGGCTGGCAGGGTCGGGCAGGACAGCCCCGCACTCGCTAGGGATGATTGGCGGCGCCAAGGTAGGCGTAGAGCATCTTCTGTCCGCTGGGTTCCTTGCCGCCGGCCGCAGGCTCGACCGTAACAAATACGGAACCGATCTCCTTCACAAGCTCCGGGTTCTCCACTCTCAACACCCAGCGCCCCTGCGCTTTGGCATCCACGCGCAGGAAGCCCAAACTGCGCGCCGAGTTGTTTCCGGTGCCCGCCGCCCAGACCTGGAAACTACGATTGGCGCTTGGCTCTCCCGTCTTCATTCAAATCGAAGGCGTAAAAACTAAGCGACTTGCCTTCGGTCAGAAAAACGCGCCCAAAAGCCGGTCTGGAATTGCCATTGGGGTCAGTGTCGCGGACGTCGATGACATGCAGCTGACGAGATGCCATCAGCTCCCGGATATCCTTACCTGCAGCCGCGAGTTGCCGTTCCTGATCGAGAGTAGCGCTGGCGATTCGCAGCTTATTGGTGAGCTCCGTAATGCGCGACTGCTGCTCCACCATGGAAGCTTCGTCGTCGAGCCGCAATTGACTACTGCGAGCAGCTTCGCCTCTTGCTTCCGCGAGCAGTTTCTCCTGGTTGCGGGATTCCTCCACTAATTGCGCAGTCTGGCTGGCGGATCGTGCGGAGTCTCGTTGCGACTGAGCCTCTTTGCCGGTCGAGTTTTCGGTGGCTAATTGTGAACGCAGATTCCTAATTTCGCTCTGCCCCGCCGCTAACGATTCGTTTAGCCGGGATAGACTCGCGGCGAGTTCGGAGTTCTGCCGCTTAAGCGCGGCGACCGCCTGTGCTGAATCGTTCGCCCGGGCCGTGTTCGGGATCACGCGGAAGTGATAGATAGCAAAGCTGATCGCTACCAAAACCAGCGCAGCAAGAGGGGCGAGCATGGCGACGGAGCCGACGTACCACCGACCCGATCGGGCAGGAGCCTCAACTTCGCTGGAGAAAGCCACGCCTTCGGATCGCGCCCTGCGAAGGAAGCGCTGCCGCGAATAGGGCAGAGGTTTAGCCCTCATCTCCCCCAGCTTCTGCCGGAAAGTCCCTTCGAGTTGTGGCAAGTCATGAGTCACGATACTCGACATCTCTTGATAGTCGGCGCGGCAAGCGCTGCATTCCTTCATGTGAGCCTGGAAATCAGCGAACTCCGCCCCCTCGAGAAGCCCTCCGGCGGCAAGCGCACAAAGCGCCGCATACTCCTCATGCTCGGGCTGCTCACGCCCAGGCTGCCCGTGGTCGGGCGATCCTCTCCGCGGTTGCTCAGGCACACTTTCCTCCCTGGGCACTGGGTTTTCTCTCGGTGTCACCTGATATTAAAGACCGCAACTTTTGAAGCCCGCGATAATAATGATGGCGAACTGTTGCGAACGACTCCCCGGTTCGCTCCGAAATTTCCCGCATCGAAAGGCCTTCATAGCAGGCCATTTCGATGACTGACTTCTGCGTATCTGATAGAGCGTTCATACTTTGTCGAACCAGGGCCTTGGTTTCGGGTGAACTCAGACCAAAGGTTGCATGAGCCTCCTCAGGCCGAGTTTCCAGTTCTTCTTCTTGCAGTTCGTTGTTCTTATAAAACTCCCGGCCTTGAAGATGTTGTCTGCGGTTGATGGCGCGATGGTACGCATACTGCATCAGCCACACTTTAGTATTGCCTTTGTGAGGGTCAAATTGTGCCACCGCGCGATAAACATCCAGGAAAACCGTCTGGGTGACGTCCTCCGCCTCCCCAGGGTCGCGGACAATTTTCAGCGCAATGCTCAGGACTAGCTTCTGGTAGCGATCAAAGAGAACGGCGAGGGCGTCACTTTGCCCTTCCTGGAGGTAGGCCATGAGCTGTTCGTCAGACAGACGCTGTAGCTGCGCCATCGACAACGGCTGAGTATATCGATCCTTTGGGTTGATGGAATCCAGATACGCGCCCTCTACAGCTTACGAACGAACGGAACTTTCAGGAAGTTTACAGCCAAACGCCCGAAAATGAAATTTTGGACGCTATGGCACAAAATCCCTGTAAGAGTGGCATACCCCTTCAGAGACGTTTCCCGGGGCAAAATCGCAGAAAACAGAGCGCTTGGGGTGGAATTTTATGGCCTGTAGATCCTGTCGGTCAGAGAATCAAACAGAGCTCGACGCTGAGGTAAACATTCATTTTGCTGGCCAGACAGGTCTGGACCAGCCCCACGTGTTGGCGTGCCCAAGGCTGACCATCTGCCTAAGTTGCGGTTTTACGCAGTGTACGCTTACAAAAGATGAGTTGGGTACGTTACGGGAAGGGGTTACGGTATATTGAGTCGGCTTATGCTCTCGCCTCGCATGGCAACTGCTTAGCCAGAGCCACCGCCAACCAACCCACTGCTGACAAACTGTCTGCCCTCAAGAACCGTTTCGACGGCAACTAGCAGGTCACTTCCGAGCCTTCTTTTCGCAACGTAGCCCAGCGCCCCTAAACCGAGAGCCTCTTTCACGACATCAGGAGAGGATTCAACGCTCAGGAAAATTATCTTGGACTCGGGGACAAGTTTGCGAATTTGTCGAGCCGCCTCGATTCCATTGAGTTTTGGAAGCCCGAGGTCGAGCAGAATCAAGTCAGGTTTCAGTTCCTCCGCCTTCTGAACAGCTTCTAATCCGTCGGACACGGCGCCGACGACCTCTGTGTTCTCCCTTGTCGCCAAGGTGGAGCGGATTAAACGCAGAAACGGTTCGTAATCGTCTACGATGAGAACACGAATTGATGACACTTCGGCGCTAGCCCTTCCCCAATCGAATTGCTCCCTCGGACTTAGCGCCGGAGAGGAAACGTTTTCTCAAGCAGAAGAATCGTCCCCTCGGCAACAATTGTCAACTACCCCAAAGTGGTGCTTCCCGCCGGCCCGACAGACCCCGGAGGTGTATTTTTTTCGGATTGGCACAAAATCCCTCGCAGGGTTGCATACATGTACGAGAATCTGTCCCAGAATCTCGGAGTTTCACCCGAAATGGGGTTGCGTTATGTATTGCGAACTATGTCAGTCGGATAGTCAGGCGGAGTTTACCGCCGAGATGATGATCCATTTCAGCGGCCTTCCGAATATTGATAATCCCGGCGTTCCAGCCTTCCCGAAGATTGCGGTGTGCCTGGATTGTGGCTTTTCAAGGTTTTCCATCGCCGAACCAGAATTGTCGTTGCTGGCGGAAGTTGATATTCCGATCAGTGAACCTGTCGGGCGGTAGGGTGTTGGCCCTGGCGCCGCTTTCAGAGTTTTGCTTGAGTCCCTGGATTCAGTCCGTAAAGAGTCGTCCCCGGATGGAACCTTCGAAAGAAAGCTTCCCGAGTGAGCGTCTGGGCTGTGCCGCGGCAATACGGTGCGTCTGTGAGAGAGGGTCATGCTTATGATTAACCGCCCCCGAGTTTTGATTGCTGACGACCACACCCTTGTGGCGGAGTTGTGCAAGCGACTTCTCGAAACCCAGTTTGATGTAATCGGAGTGGTGAGCGACGGTCGCGCCTTGCTGACTGCTGCATGCAAATTGAAGCCAGACGTTATCGTTCTCGATATCGCCATGCCCATTCTGAATGGTCTGGATGCAGGCCGGCAACTGAAGGACATGTTCCCCGCCGTCAAGTTGGTCTATCTCACCATGAATCCCGACGTTGACGTGGCCGCCGAAGCTTTCACGCGCGGAGCCTCGGGCTATCTGCTAAAGACTTGCGCTTCTACTGAAATGGTGCACGCGGTGCACGAAGCCTTACGGGGCAACTCGTACCTGTCACAAGGTCTGTCGCGCGACGCGATCGATTGCGCGCGCTGGCAAAATAAGAAGTTGGTCAAGGAAGACGAGCGCCTTACCGACCGGCAGCGTGAAGTACTGCAGTTGTTGGCGGAAGGAAAAGTGATGAAGGAAGTGGGCGCTGTTCTGAACATGTCGACCCGGACAGTTGCGTATCACAAGTACCGGATGATGGAAGTACTTGGCGCCAAAACCAGCGCTGAACTGGTTAAGTACGCCGTCAGGAACCACCTCGTGGCTGCTTAGTCCGCCACTGAAAATGAAACTGACGAAAACTCCGATCAAGCGCACGACATCAATCGCGATTCGAGTTGATTACCGCGGCAGTCCGACTTTGCGCGCCATTTCGGCGAACCGCGGGTCCGAGCGCAAGGGATCGAACGCGCAGTTTGTATTTAAGATTATGAGCTCCCAATCGTGTTCCTGATAAGCGATATCGAGCCAATGAAAGGCCTGCTCTTTGTCCCCCAAGTCGGCGTACATGGCGGCAATGTCGAAGGCTGAGAAGTAGCCGGTTTTCCGTTGTGCCTGCCTGAATTCAATGGCCTTAGTGAGAGCGCCTTTCCATCCCGACGCACGGAAGCCTTGATCCGCGGCGGCAGCGAAGTCAGCATCGACTTGGTACCCGGACAACCGGCCGAAGGTTTTCCATTCTTCGATGACTTGCGGGTACATATGCTTTCCCCAATAGCCGCGCGCCAGGCAATCGTGGGCGATGGCGAATGTGGGATTGTCATTCGCCAGCTTTCCGCAAATCGCAATCTCTTCCTCGTACTTTCGAGCCGATCCGCGTACGCCTCCGACTACTCTGGTGATGGTGGGAGACAGCGGGTCCAGTTCGTGGGCGAGATCAATTTCCGCGAAGGCTTCCTGCTCCCGGCCGCCAATCTGGCCAATTTCATCGCCGTACCACTGGTGCGCGGTGGCGTCGTTGGGGTCGAGTTCGAAAGACTTCTTGAACTCAGCCTCTCCTCCCGCAAAATCCCAGTCGTGCTGCATCTCATTGCTGCCCAGAACGGCATGCGGATGAGCCAGCGTCGGGTCCAACTCCAGTGCCTTGCGGGCTTCGGCGTTGGCCTTCGGGAAGTCTTCGTTTTGATTGCCGCCAAAGTTCGGCAGCACCGCGTAGGCGTCGGCCAGACCCGAATAGGCTAGAGCGTAGCCGGGATCTTTCGCGATGGCTTGGTTGAAATAGGAGATGGCCTTCTCGAGCTCACCATGCGTCCGGTTGTTCCAGGCGTAACGGCCTTTTAAATACAACGAGTAGGCCGCTGCGTCCTGCGTGCCCTGATTCGTGACCTGCTCCCTGTCTGCGGCGCTGATGCTTGAACGCAACCTGCTTGCAATGTCGCCTGCCATTTGTTGCTGCAGCGAAACGAGGTCCCCTCTTTTGCCCTGGTAGCGGCGCCCCCAGATTTCTGTATTGTCCCGAACGTTAGTGAGCTCGGCGCTTATTTCAATGCTGTCACCCTTTACGATTACGCGCCCGCTCACCAGGACCGACGCCTGGAGGCTGCTGCCGACCGTCTGAACGTCAACATCCTTCCCTTTGTAGCGAAAGACCGAGTCACGAGATCTCACCTTAAGCTGGGGCACATGGGCAAGGTTGCCAATCAAGGACTCGGTAATACCGTCGCTCAGATAGTCGGAGTTGGCATCTCCTCGTGCGTTGGTAAAGGGAAGCACGGCGACGGAATCGGGGCCGAAGTGGGCCTCGGGGGCGCCTGCCGTGGTCGAACGCAGATCTTCAGTTCTGACGCGGGACGCACTCGGGGCTGAGGCGTATGCGGCGAAACGATGGCTCTTGCGATAGACCCAGATTCCGGCAGCCAGGGCGGCGCCAATCGCCAGAATTCCCAGCCATATCGCAGCCGAACCGAAGTGCCCATGCTCATCCGCTTGCCGGACCTCGGGCTCAACCTCCGGCGCGGGCTGCTGCTGGACCTCGTCCGGAACCGCTTCCTGGACCTCTTTTTGAGAGGAGCTGACTGGTTGGAAGGGGCTGACTGGCGGCTCCAAGGGTAAAGTTGTGGTCCGCAAGGCCTGGGGAGTGCTGAGCCATTGGCCGAGCTCACGCTCGTAGGCGAAGACCCGGCCTTTGGCCCCGCCGGGAATGCGGTGCACCGGCAGGGCGCTGTCCTTCTCCCACCGCCGTACGGTCCTCTCGTCCCGTCCGAAGAAGGCAGCAATCTCCTTCCACGAATCCAGACGACGGTCCAGGTCACTGGTCGCGCCTTGTGCCACTCAACTCCCAGCCGCACGGTAAATGAGCGATGAATGCCCGGTTTTGCCCGTTTGTGTCCCGTTGTATCCCTTGCCCCGGGAAGAAAGCCGGACAAGTATAGCCCTGCGCGACAACGCCCGGAATCACCTGTTCGTGCCATCGCCCTGGCACAGTGGCGCTGGTTCTGGAGGGACATTCCATTGGCCAGAAATGGAAATAGTTCGATTTCAGAGAGTCCGGCAGTCCGGGCGTTGATCGTGCTGCTTTTAACCCTTCTGGTGCTGATCGCGAGCGCAATTTTGCTGCCCCCGAAGGGCAGCCAGGCTACGCCAGGCGAACGCAGGGGAGGCACGACGGTCACCGCACCACACTAATCGGCTCATTGTCCCGAAAGCACCACGAAAAATCAGACTCCCAGGAGACGATTCATGAATTGCATTCGCCACCAAGTTAAGACGTTGTTTAAAGCCGCATTGCTCGCCCTTTTTATGCCGAGGCGAGACGCCGGATTGAGTCGGTCGAAAATTTCAATGAGTCCTAGCCCATTCAAATCGTCCCTCATGCTGGCGGCTTTTGTGGCCGCCATGGTTGTACTTTCACTCGCTGGCGCGACTCCAGCGCTCGCCCAGAGCTGCACCGACAGCTGGACCGGGGCAGGAGGCGACGGCCTACTGGAGCGACGGTTTAAATTGGTCAGACGGCGGTGAGCCGGGCAACAGCGACAACGTCTGCATTCAGCAATCGGGAGCGGCAGTTTTGTTGGACGTTGGCGACGGCATAGCCAACCTCACTCTTGGCAGCTCCGACAGCCTGACGATCCCAACCATAACCAACGGGAGTTTTAGCCTCAACATCGGTGGCTCCTCCATCGCGAACAGCGGCCAGATTATCTTGTCCGCTCCAGTGTCGTTTGGCACAACGGGTTTGTCGTTCTCAGCCACCGGGGCGGTGACCGTATCCGGTCCCGGAGCGATTACCCTGCAGTCCAACTCGTTCGGCGGCGACTTTATCGGAGGCAGCGCAACGCTGCTGAATCAGTCGACGATCCAGGGCGGCGGCAGTATCGACATGACGATCAACAATGCCAGCCTTGGTGTGGTCAATGCCAACGAATCCGGAGTTCAACTGATCGTAGGACGTAACCAGAACGCGGGCGCCTCAACCAATACCGGCCTGATGGAAGCCACCAATGGCGGCCAGCTCGCGATGGGGAGCCTTACGCTGAATAACGTTGGCGGGACAATTAAGGCGTCGGGCGCAAATTCCTACGTCCAACTTGAGGGCGAAGGTCAGGGCAACGAAATCTTCACTGGAGGCACCTGGACAACCGCAAGCGGAGGAGTGATCCAGGTGGTTGACACCAGCGCGACCCTCGACGGCACGAATGGCAACACCATCACCAACTCCGGAACCATGGAGCTGGCTACCGGAGCGGCGCACCCGGGCGGCAACTTTCAGGGAACCGTCAACAACACGGGAACCATCGCGATTTTGTCGGCGGGCAACACCGGCGTCGGACTGAGTATCCCGGGCGGGCAGACGTTTACGCTGATGGGCACAGGCAACCTGACGATGGGGGATGGCACCTCCAATTCCTATAACAATCTGAACGGCATCGGCGGCGGTACGCTGGTAAACGAGCAGACCATCCAGGGGACAGGGGCTATTCAAAATCTCACCAGCTTCACCAACAGCGGCACCATCAACGCCAACATTCCCACGGGTACGAATAACCTCGAGCTTCAGCTGGGCCGTGCCGGCGCCAGCACCAACACCGGAACCATCGAAGCCACCAACGGCGGAGTGCTCCTCATCGGCAGCACCTCGATCACGAATACAGGCGGCACCATTAAGGCCGTAGGCGCGAACTCTTACGTCTCCCTGGTTGGCTCTTTGGGGACATCTGGGCTGACCATCAGCGGCGGCACCTACACCACTTCAGGCGGGGGCGTCATTTACGGCCAGGGAGGCACGACGCTTGACGGAACCACCAGCACGGTTACGAACTCCGGGACGTTCATCATAAATGCCGTGGGCAACCCCCCAAATATTAATGCTGGCGGGACGCTCAACAACATGGGAACCATCGAACTTTTGCCCGCGGCAAGCAATGGGGACACCCTATTCCTGCAGCTTGCCAGCGGCGAGAACCTCACGCTCACCGGCGGCGGTAAGGTGACTATGGGGGATGGCACCAACAATGGCTACAACAATCAAGCTGTGCTGGGCAACGATTTTGGCGGCGGCGGTGTCTTGACCAACCAGTCCACCATCCAGGGCACTGGTGTCATCGCATCGGGTACTCAGGGCCTCGTCAACAGTGGCACTATCAACGCGAACGTGCCGGTGGGCACTGCCGGGATTGTGCTTGAGATCTGTTGCGAGGGAAGTTCGGGAATCGTCAACAGTGGAACCATGGAAGCCTCGAATGGCGGCACGCTCAACATTTCTGCTGGCACCAGTTTTGACAACACCGGCACGCTGAATGCTGCGGCCAGCAGCACCATCAACGTCAATGGCAACGGTCCGTTCCTCAATCTCATCAACGGCACACTGACGGGGGGCACCTACGCAGTCACCGGAACCCTCCAGATTCCGGCCAACATCACCACCAACGCGGCCAAGATCACGCTTACCGGGACGAAATCCCAGATCCTGAACCCCAACACCAACGCACTGGAAGGTTTTCTCACCAATGCCGCCAAGGGCAGCTTTACCATTGCCGGGAACCAGGGCTTCACCTCGGCGGGAACATTCACGAACCAGGGTACTATCACCATCTCAAAGGGCAGCACTTTCACGGTGGGCGAGGGCGGATCGTACGTTCAGAATAGCGGCAAGACTACGGTCAATGGCGAGCTCACCCTCTCCACTACTGACGATTCGGAAGAAGTGGATGCCGCAGCCGCCTCCGTCAAGATTTCCAAAGGCACGCTCTTTGGCAACGGAGGTACGATTGTGGCTGGCGTCTCCTGTGCCGGAACGTTAACCCCGGCAAGTTCGGCCACCACGGTGGGCAAGTTAACGATCCGCGGTGCTTACACCCAGACTGCCGTTGGTGCGCTGGATGCCAACATTAGCGGCGCCGAATCCGGCGAGTTCAACTTGCTAAACGTAACGAGCACCGCCACTCTGGGCGGAACCCTGAACATCACCCTGCTCAACGATTTTGTGCCAGTGATTGGCTCTACCTTCGAAATTCTGACGGCTAAAAGCGTGAAGGGCACCTTTGCCACTGTGAAGGGGACCACGATCAATAGCAGCGAGCAATTCACCGTGACCTACAACTCGAACAATGTGACCCTGACGGTGGTTTCGGCGAACTAGATTCCGTTCGGGAGTCGACTCTGCCAACTGGGACTGGAAAGCCTCATTTTCTCGAGTCGTTTGCGAGAAGTGGGGCTTTCCCGTCTCTGGCTGCCGCTAAGGGACGCCTCGAATCCGCCAATCTCCGCCACGGGAAACCTGTGCTTCTTACGGAACACCCGGGGAAAGATTAAGAACGCCATCGTGTACCGCTTCTTCAGCGGCCAGAGACCACACGCCCTCGCTTGGATTTCCGGCCAAATCGCTATAATCAATGAGGATTGCTCTTGCGGAATGTCGCCAAGCCTAGGCCGAATCGAAGGCCGCTAAAGGGCATCAAAAGGATATGAAAAGAGCTCGCCAACATCCTCTGGAAAAGATCCTTGAGAGTCGGATTGCCATCATCGACGGGGCGATGGGCACGACCATCCGCACCTATGGCATGACCGAAGCGGATATCCGAGGAGAGCGATTTAAAGACTCGAAGAAGAGCCTGCTGAACAACGGTGACCTCTTCTCGTTGACTCAGCCGCAGATGATTGGGGACATCCATCGCCGATTTCTCGAGGCCGGAGCCGACATCATTGAGACCAATACGTTCGGGGCCACCAGCATCACCCAGAGCGAATTCTTTGTCGAGGATCCGCGGGAGCGCGGCGGCCGCAAGGATCCTGCGTTCTATCAGAAAGTCGTTGACGATCCGTTTCTCGGCAGCCTAGCGTGGGATATCAATGAGCAATCGGCGCGACAATGCCGCGAATGGGCCGACCGAGTGGCTACTGCAACTTCGCGTCAGCGGTTTGTCGCTGGCGCCATCGGACCGCTGACTGTTTCGCTTTCAAACTCGCCCGATGCCGACGATCCCGGCTTTCGCGTTGTCACGTTTGATCAGGTTAAGACGGCTTACGCTCAGCAGGTGCGTGGTCTGATCGCGGGTGGCGTGGATTTGCTTTTGGTCGAGACCATCTTTGACTCGCTCAATGCCAAGGCCGCGCTCGTCGCAATCCGTGAAGTATTTGATAAGGATGGCAAGGAACTGCCCGTAATGATCTCGGCTGCGGTGGGGCGTGGCGGCGAGACGATGATCTCGGCGCAAACGACTGAAGCGTTCTGGAATGCGGTGGCGCATGTGAAGCCGTTGTCGGTGGGCCTCAACTGTTCTCTCGGCCCCGATCTGATGTATCCGTTCCTCGAGGAGCTCTCGGAAAAGGCGGACGTGGCGATCTCCTGCTATCCAAATGCCGGGCTGCCGAATCCGCTGTCGGAAACCGGGTTTGATCTTGGGCCGCCGGACATGGCCCGATATCTCGGGGACTTCGCACGCGGAGGATTGATCAATATCGCAGGCGGCTGCTGCGGTAATACTCCGGAACACATCGCGGCGATCGCGAAGGCACTCGAAGGCTTGCCTCCGCGAAAGTTGGGGACGCAGCCGACCGAGGAATTGTTCGCTCGCCAAATCGAGACTGGGCCAACCGAGACTGCTGCAACTGGGATTGAGAATCGCGCGTGAGCGAGTCAAACGTAATCAATTTAAACCAGGCAAGCCCGGCCGAACCCGCGAAGACGAAACCACTCCGTCTCTCAGGTTCGCAGCCCTTCACCCAGCAGCCGGGCGTCTACATCATGATCGGGGAGCGGACCAATGTCGCCGGTTCGCCGAAGTTTGCCCGGCTGATCAAGGATGGCAAATACGAAGAAGCGGTAAGCGTGGCCCGGCAGCAAGTAGAGAGTGGCGCGAACGTCCTCGACATCTGCATGGACGAGGGCATGATCGACGGCGTCACCGCGATGACACGCTTCTTGCAATTGCTAGGGAGTGAGCCGGAAGTAGCCAAAGTGCCCTTCATGGTGGACTCCTCGAAATGGGAGGTCATCGAAGCAGGCCTGAAGTGTTTGCAGGGCAAGGGCATCGTCAACTCGCTTTCGCTGAAAGAAGGCGAAGAAAAGTTTCGGCAGAATGCGGCGAAAGTTCTGAAATACGGAGCCGCCGTAGTGGTGATGGCCTTCGATGAACGGGGTCAGGCCGCCACTTACGACGATAAAATTCGCATCTGCGAGCGCGCCTACCGCATTCTGGTTGACGAAGTCGGATTTCCACCCGAAGACATCATTTTCGATCCCAACATCCTCACCGTTGCCACTGGGATGGAGGAGCACAACAACTACGCGGTCGACTATATCAATGCCACGCGATGGATCAAGGCCAACCTGCCGCATGCGAAGGTGAGCGGCGGCGTCTCTAACATATCGTTCAGCTTTCGCGGCAATAATAAGGTCCGCGAAGCCATTCACTCCGCCTTTCTATATCACGCCATTGCAGCCGGCATGGATATGGGTATCGTCAACGCCGGAATGCTCGAAGTCTACGAAGAGATTGAGCCGGAGTTGAAGGCGTTGGTCGAAGACGTCTTGCTGAACCGGCGCCCTGATGCGACGGAGCGGCTGGTTGAATACGGCGAAACGTTGAAGGGCACCAGCGCAGCAGTCAGTGAGAAGAAGGCCGAAGAGTGGCGCAACGGCACGGTTGAGGAACGTCTTTCTCACGCGCTGGTCAAGGGCATCGACGCATACATTGAGATCGACGCTGAGGAAGCTCGCGTCAAACTCGGCCGCCCGCTGCTAGTCATCGAAGGCCCGCTCATGGCTGGTATGAGTGTGGTGGGCGATCTGTTCGGGGCCGGAAAGATGTTCCTGCCCCAGGTGGTAAAGTCTGCGCGTGTGATGAAGAAGGCCGTGGCGCATCTGACGCCGTTCATGGAAGCCGAGAAGAAAACGAGAGCCGCGGCGGGCGAAACAGTAAAGGCGCAGGGAAAAATCGTGCTGGCGACGGTCAAGGGTGACGTCCACGATATTGGCAAGAATATCGTCGGCGTCGTTCTCGCCTGCAACAACTATGAGGTGATCGACATGGGAGTGATGGTCCCATGCGAAAAAATCCTCGAACGAGCCAAGTCGGAAAAGGCCGACATGATCGGACTCAGCGGCCTGATCACTCCATCTCTCGACGAAATGGTGCATGTGGCCCGCGAAATGGAACGTCAGGGATTCAAGTTGCCGCTCCTGATCGGAGGGGCAACCACCAGCCGCACGCACACGGCCGTCAAAATTGCGCCCCATTACAGTGAACCGGTGGTCCACATCCTCGACGCCAGCCGGGCAGTGCCTGTTACCACGAGCCTGCTCAGTGACGAAGGCAAGACGGCCTTCGTTGAACAGCATCGCGCCAATTACGATGCGTTGCGCAAGGCTCACTCCGCGCCGAAGTTAAGTATCGTCTCGCTTGAAGCCGCTCGAAAAAAGCACACCCCGATCAAGTGGCGCGCGGAAGATCTGCCCGTGCCCTCTTTTACGGGCGTGCGCGTGTTGAATGATTTTCCGCTGGCGACGTTGCGCGAGTTCATCGACTGGAGCCCGTTCTTTCATACCTGGGGACTGAAAGGGATTTATCCCCGAATTCTCGAACACCCGGAGCACGGTGCGCAGGCGCGTCAGGTCTTCAACGAGGGAACTGCACTGCTCGATGCCATCATTGAGAAGAAACTGATTACAGCTCGGGGCGTATACGGATTCTTCCCTGCCGGCGCTGTGGGCGATGATGTCGAGTTGTACGCCGACGACAAACGCGAGAGAGTGCTCGAACGGTTCCACTTCCTCCGTCAGCAGTCAAACAGAGAGGGCAGCGAACCCTGCCGGTCTCTCGCTGACTTTATCGCACCACGAGAAACGGGCCTGCCCGATCACATCGGCGCGT
The DNA here is from genome assembly GCA_963758005.1 of uncultured Acidobacteriota bacterium. Classification (GTDB taxonomy): domain Bacteria; phylum Acidobacteriota; class Terriglobia; order Terriglobales; family Acidobacteriaceae; genus Sulfotelmatobacter. The sequence continues at coordinate 2,062,963 of CAVWTR010000006.1, read as the reverse complement.
TCGCGGTGACCAGCGGAATCGGATTGCAGGAGCTGTGCGACCGGTTCAGGGCCGAGAACGACGACTATAACGCGATCATGGCAGAGGCTCTCGCCGACCGCCTCGCGGAAGCTTTCGCCGAATGCCTGCATAAGCGAGTGCGGGAAGAATGGGGTTACGGCTGTAAAGAACGCCTTAGCATCGCGGACCTCATCCAGGAAAAGTATCGGGGAATCAGGCCAGCGGCGGGATACCCGGCGTGCCCCGACCACACCGAAAAAGGTCCGCTCTGGCGTCTGCTCGATGTCGAGGCTAATACAGGGATGCTGATCACCGAGTCATTTGCCATGTGGCCAGGATCGAGTGTCAGCGGCCTTTACTTCGCTCATCCGGAATCGCGTTATTTCAGCCTCGGCAAAATTGACCGCGACCAGGTAGCCGACTACGGCAAACGCAAGGGAATGAGCGTAACTGAAGTCGAGCGCTGGCTCGGGCAAAACCTGAACTACGACCCTGCGGAATAATAGTCTCTCTTCGCTCTACGATAGGGGCGCGGCGTCATCCCGAGCGGAGTCGCGGTTCGGGATGACGCACGCATTGCGGCAGTGGCCGAGGGAGCGTGGGCCGGAGCGCGCTTACGCTGCAACAGCCTGGCTGTGTTTGATGAATGCGAGCAGATCGGCATTGATCTGGTCGGCGTTGGTTGTCGGCATTCCGTGCGGAAAGCCCGGATACACCTTGAGCGTGGCATTCTTCACAATTTTTGAGGACATCAGAGCCGAAGCGCCGATGGGAACAATTTGATCGTCGTCGCCGTGAAGGACGAGAGTTGGCACGTCGAACTTCTTCAGATCTTCAGTGAAGTCCGTCTCGGAGAAAGCCTTGATGCAGTCATAGCCCGCCTTCATCCCGCCCATCATGCCCTGGAGCCACCACTTGTCCCGGATGCCTTCCGATATCTTCGCGCCCGGCCGATTGTAGCCGTAGAACGGAAGAGTGATGTCCCGGTAAAACTGCGGCCGATTCTCTACATACGCGGCTCGCAGGCCGTCGAAAACCTCGATCGGCGCGCCGGCGGGATTCTTGTCCGTCTTCACCATCAGAGGCGGTACCGAGCTGATGAGCACGGCCATGGCAACGCGTTTTGAACCATGGCGACCGATGTAGCGAGCAACCTCGCCTCCGCCGGTAGAGTGGCCCACGTGGATCGCGTTCTTGAGGTCGAGCTTCTCGGTCACGGCTGCGAGATCATCCGCGTAAGTATCCATGTCGTTGCCATCCCAGGTCTGAGTGGAACGGCCGTGTCCTCGCCGGTCAGCCGCGATGACTCGATACCCATGCTGGCCGAAGAACAACATCTGCGAGTCCCAGTCGTCGGCCGTGAGCGGCCAGCCGTGACTGAACACGATGGGCTGACCTGAACCCCAGTCCTTGTAAAAAATCTGTGTGCCATCTTTTACGGTAATTGTAGGCATAAACATTTCTCCTTATCAGCGTGCTTGTTCTGAATAAGTCTATCGAGTTTCTACTCCCTTCGCCTTGAGAGCGGGCGTATAATCCCTCGGACCCATGCCTCTCACTCCCGGAACCAAGCTCGGACCCTACGAAATCCAATCTGCAGTTGGCGCCGGTGGTATGGGAGAAGTCTATCGTGCCCGCGACCCGCGGCTCGAACGCACCGTCGCCATCAAGGTTCTTCCTACCCACCTCAACTTGAACCCTGAACTTCGCGCTCGCTTTGAGCGCGAAGCCAAAGCCATTTCCGGGCTGCAGCATCCCAATATTTGTGTCCTCTATGACGTCGGTTCGGAAGGCGATGTCGACTTCCTGGTCATGGAGTATCTGGAAGGTGAGACGCTCTACGCCCGGCTTGCGCGCAAGCCGCTCACGACTGATGAAACCCTGAAAATCGCCACCGAAGTAGCCGACGCTCTCGACAAAGCGCATCGCTCCGGGATTGTGCACCGCGACCTGAAACCCGGCAACGTCATGCTTACCAAGGGCGGCGCCAAGCTCATGGATTTCGGTCTCGCCAAGCCTCTCGGCCTGACAGCTGGACCCGGGTCGAAGTCCGGGTCGGCGCATATCTCGTCGATGGCAACCATGGCCGCCACCATGGCCGATCTCGCTTCGCCCGTGACCGTTGCCGGTACACTCATCGGCACCGTGCAGTACATGAGCCCGGAACAGATTCAGGGCAAAGAAGCCGACGCCCGCTCCGACATCTTTGCCTTCGGTGCCATGCTGTATGAAATGCTTTCCGGCAAACGCGCCTTCCAGGGCAAGAGCCAGCTGTCGCTGGCCAGCGCGATTCTGGAAAAGGATCCCGACCCCATCGCGACGATTCAGCCGCTGACGCCGCCGGCCCTCGAACAAGTCGTCCGCATCTGCCTGGCGAAGGATCCCGACGATCGCTTCCAGAGCGCACACGATCTCAAACTGCAACTGCAGTGGATCTCCGCTGGAGGCAGCCAAATTGGCGCGCCCGCAGTCGTCTCGTCGCGCCGCAAGAAAGCTGCCACAGCTCTTATGGCAGCAACTGTTGCGGGATGGCTCATCGCCGTGGCTCTCGGGGTTTTGTTGTTGATCTACGCCGGGCGCCTCACCTCGGCGCGACAGCCAGTTCACACGAGTATTGAGCCGCCCGCCGGATTTGATTTCTTCTCGGTCCAAGACGGCGCCCCAGTTCTGTCCCCGGATGGCCAGCAGGTTGCATTCTTAGCTGCGAAGAAAGGCACATCCTTCACGCCAGGCGGCGGACAACTTTATCTGCTGCAGCTCTCCACCGGCGAATCCGCGCCCGTGGCCGGTGGGCAGGGAGCGCTGTTTCCCTTCTGGTCGCCTGACGGCAAGTATCTCGGCTTCTTCTCGGAGGGCAAGCTCAAAAAGGTTCCCGTCACCGGCGGTACGGTGCAGGTTCTGTGCGATGCGCCCGATGGCCGCGGCGGCAGCTGGAACGAGCAGGGCACCATCATCTTCGCGCCGCGCATTGCCGGGTCGCTCCAGTCCGTCTCCGATGGCGGAGGCACTCCGCTCGAAATCACCAAGCCCGAAAATAGCGGCCAGGGATACACCGATCGCGACCCCTACTTCCTGCCCGACGGCAAGCACTTCCTTTTCGTGCGGCGTGCTAAAGACTCGGGCAGTGTCTATGCCGGTTCGCTCGATTCTTCCGGAACAAAGCAAAGCGACGACATTAAGCAGATCCTCCCCAACGGCTCGAACGTCGCCTACAGTGACGGGTATCTTTTCTACGTGAAGGAAGGCGCGCTCACCGCGCAAGAGTTCGATCCCTCCAGCCTGACCTTCAAAGGCAAGCCCATCTCCATCGCCTCGAACGTCGAGTTCGCCCCCGCGCGCAACGAGGGAAATTTTTCCGTGAGCCACAATGTGCTGCTCTATCGCCACACCTCCGTGGTGGATCGCGAACTCGTCTGGTTCGATCTGTCGGGTAAGGAACTCGACCACTGGGGCGAGCCCGCTCCTTACCTCGGTGGCAAGTTCTTTCCTGCGACACAAAACGCGCTTCTGCTGCGATCCAATTCCGGCGGCAACGGGTATAGCCTCTGGATCTCCGACGTGGCGCGCAAGACGGTGAACCGGCTGACCCAGGACTCGGAACGGTCCGCGACCGGCGTGGTCTCTCCCGACGGCAAGGACGTCTGGATTTCCACCAGCACCGGCTACGTCAGCAGTCTCACGCGCAAGTCGTTGAGCGCCTCGGGCACGGAAGAAAAAGTGTTGGATAACTTCAATGGAAACATGATCCTGTTCGACATCTCGCGTGATGGCCGTTACCTGCTGTTCAATCACCAGGATCCGAAGACTGATTTCGACATCTTCACGATGGATCTTCAGGGCGAGAAAAAGCTCGTCCCAGTGCTGAACGGTCTCTCCGCCGAACGCAACGGCCACGTCTCTCCCGATGACAAGTGGATGGCCTACATCTCGAATGAGACCGGCACCGACGAACTTTTCGTCACGTCGTTCCCGGTTCCCGGCTCGCGGTGGCAGGTTTCGAGCGGAGGAACGACCAGTCCCGGCGAATGGTCGGCCGACGGTAAGAACTTGCGTTACCGCAAGGGCGAAAAAATCTTTAACGTGGAAGTGCACTCCGGCGCGAGCAAACCCGACTTCTCCGTTCCTAAAGAACTGCTATCGCTGCCTACCAACATCATCGACATTGCACTTCTCCCCGACGACAAACGGATTCTCGCCGTCCGCCCCAGCGGTGACAGCGCTCCGGTCCCCATCGACTTCGTGCTCAACTGGGAGCACCTCACGCATTAGTCCGAACTCGCACGAGGACATCATGTCCACGTCGGCACGTTCACTGGCTCGGTTTAGTTTCAACCGCTGGCGCCTGGTCGGGATCGATGATCTTCAGCACGGTCTGATGCTTCTCCACTTCTTGATGTTCGATGCGGCTGGCGATCTGGAGCTCTTTCTCGGAGTCTTCCCTCCGGCCAAGGCGCGAGTCCGCTAAACCGAGATAATAATGAGCCTCTCGAAGTTCGGGATTCGATGCGATTGCCTTTTCGAATATTGCTGCTGCCGCGGCGTAGTGTTTTTCCTGAAACCGCACGCGGCCCATCCCAGTCAGCGCCCCGGCATGCTGAGGAGCACGATCAAGGACGTGTCCGAATTGTTTCGCGGCTTGGTTAGAATCTCCCGCCTCCAGCTCCATCAATCCCAACTGAAAATATGATTCAGTCTGCAGCGGCTGCAGCGCAATCGATTTTTCGTATTCCGCTCGAGCATCGGATGCGCGTTGCAGAGCTTGCAAACTGAAGCCGAGGGCATAGTGTCCGGAGGCATCCGCCGGGCGAACTTGAACATAGCGCTCAAAGGCCTGCTGCGCCTCGTCAAATTTGGAGACCGACATCTTGGCCCGCCCTAACCCGTAGAGTGCGGCAGCATCGTTGGCGCGCAATTTCAGCGTCTGATCGAATGCGTCGATTGCGTCTGGAAACAGCGACATCCTAAGCGCAACCATACCGAATTCATATTGCACGTCGGCATCGGCTGGATTCAGTTTTCGAGCTTTGATCAGCAGTGCGAGAGCCTTTTCCAACTCATCGTGTTCGGCCGCGTCATGCGCCTGCCTGCGCCAAATGCTGATCAGAACGGCCTGAACATCTTTCCTGCCAGGATCAAGTCTCGCCGATTCCTCGAGCGCTGGAATCGCCAGATCGTTTTTCCCCATCTGCGCATAGAGCAACCCCAGGCCCGCGTGCGCGCCCGCGAAATCGGGTTGAATCGCGATCGCTTGTCTGAAAAGCGCCTCCGCTTCGCCTTCGCGCTTCTGTTCCACCCGGACGATCGCCAGAAGGTTCAGGGCATGTACATCGGTTGGAGCTGCCTGCAAGATTGCCTGCAGCTCGCTCTCCGCTCGTTTGAGGTCGCCCGCGGCGAGCGCCGCAGCCGCTCCTCTGACCGTCGGAACGCTTTGACTTGTAGACGAGCCCTGCGCTCCCACAACGACGGCAGAGAACAGAATAAGTAAGGTCAACCAAGCCAGACAGAGCACGAACTGGCTGTGCTGCAAAGTTATGCTGACCGACTTGCGGCAAGGCATAGAAAACTTCCAGCCGTTAGCGAGAAGTAACGCCAGACGCCATACCCCCTGGTGAATTTGCGTCTTTGTCGTGGATCAATTCGGCAGTCGCTCGAAATTCCTGATTCGCCAGTTCCTTCCGCCCCAGACGCTGATAGACGCGGCCCAGCAAGTAGTGGTTGGAGCTTTCTTTCGGATTGAGCTTAACTGCTGCTTCGGCCTGCTGGCGAGCGGGCTCCCATTGGCTGGAATCAAAATACGCCTTCGCCAGCTCATAATGCACTTTGAATTCCGCCGGAGCGATTTCGGCCGCGCGCGCCAGGAGCGGAATGGCCTCGTCAATACGATTCGATTTCGACAACAGCGCACCCAGGTTCAGGTACGGCTGATCGGAATGCGTCGCGGTTGCCTCATCGAGTTCGATGGCTCGCTTGTAAGCCGCAGTGGCTGCATCAACTTGATTCTTGGCCTCTAGAGTCAGCCCCAAATTGTCGAACGCTTTCACGTTCCGCGGGTCGCGCTTGATCACTTCCTGAAAGGCGGCAATCGCCAAATCGAACTGGTTCTGCTGATAACGGACTCGTCCCAGGTGATAACGCGCCTCCACATCGTCCGGATTCATCTTCAACGCCAAATCCAGATAATGCGCCGCGTCGCTGTATTGGTTGAGCAAAACATAATCCAGTGCGGCGATGGTCAAGTCATTCGCCGTGGGAGGATTCAACTTCCCGGCATCAGAAAAAAGCCGCAGAGATTCTGCAGGCTTGTCCTCGCGAAATGCAATGAAGGCCAGCAAGTACACTGCGTCGGCAGATTGTGGATTCGACTTCGCGTAGGTCCGCAACGCAATCGCGGCGCTCTCAAATTGCTGTAGATTCACCAGTGCTTTGCCGCGGAACAAAAGCGCGTCGCTTTTTCCCGGATCCTGCTTTTCACATTGTTCAAAACCCGCAGCCGCATCAGCCCAACGCCGGTGCCGAAATAAGTCCATGGCGGCCGGGCAGGCAGCGCTCTGACTCGATATTCCCAGCGGAAATATCATCGCAACCAGCAGCGCTACTGCACCGAACGCTCGCCCCATGATCCGTTTCCTATTTTTGCTGCGAATTCGCTTCCGTTACGGTCAGAATCTGATCCGCCTTCACATCTGAGAGCACTTGCTTTGCGCCACTGGGCCAACGAATCTCGACTCGAGCAACCGACAGTGCCGGACCCAGACCGAAATGCACGCGCTTGTCGCTGGAGGACTGGTAGCTGCTGGCGGTCGTCACTGTCGCATATTGGTTGCCGGCGGGCGTCGAGATTCTGATTTGCGCGCCAATGCCGTCCCGATTGCTTTTCACCCCGACCAGGTTGAAAGTAATCCAATGATTCGTAGTCTGCGTCTCGTTATGCAGAACGTAGGCGGGCCCGTCGAGCGAGTTCACCACGACATCGACTCGCCCATCATTGTCTAGATCGCCGATCGCCAGGCCACGGGCCGCCCATTGCTCGTGGAATACTTGTCCCGATTGCTCCGAAACATCTTTAAATCGCTTTCCCTGGTCATTCCACAGCAACAATGGGGTTTCGCGGTACCGCAGATGCGGCTCGTTCACCTCGATCGTGTCCATCACGTGCCCTTGCGCGATGAAGAGATCTTTCCAGCCGTCGTTATCGTAATCGAGAAAGCGGACGCCCCATCCTGAATGGAGCAAGCTGATCGCTCCCAGTCCCGTGGTGAGCGTCGTGTAGTCAAAACTGCCGTCGCCCGCGTTCGCGTAGAGCGCATACTTCTGATTGGCCAGGTCAGTGATGATCACGTCGGGCCAGCCGTCGTTATTATAGTCTTCGAAATCCACGCCCATCCCCGCGAAGGAAGCTCCGCCGCCGTCCAGCGCGACGCCCGAAGGCAAGCCAATCTCCTCGAAGGTCCCATTCCCTTTGTTGTGGAACAGATATTCTGGAATCGAGTCGTTGGCTAGGAGAATGTCCATCCACCCGTCGTGGTCATAGTCGGCAATCGCCAATCCCAGTCCCTTGCCGGGCTTGTCGATGCCGGCTTTCGCCGAGACTTCGCTGAACTTGCCGTTGCCGTCGTTGTGATAGAGCAAGACCGACGCTGGTTTGAAAAGGTCGGGATGACAGTAGGAGCGAAAGCCCTCTTCACGATGGCCGCAGTAAATATCGTCGAAATCCCAGACCATATATCGCGCCACCACCAAGTCGAGTCGACCATCATTGTCGTAATCTACCCAGGCTGCGCTCGTGGCCCAGCCCGAACCGGCAACGCCGGCGCTCGCCGTCACATCAGTAAACGTTCCATCGCCGTTGTTGTGATACAGCGTGCTGTGCCCGTAGCCCGCGACGAACAGATCGTCGAAGCCGTCGTTGTCATAATCGCCGACCGCCACGCCCGTCGAATAGCTGCTGCCCTGGAGGCCGGCCTTTACGGTTACGTCCTCAAACGTCCCGTTTGGTTTCTGATGGTATAGGCGGTTCCAATAGTTCGGGACATCTTTCTGCGGAACCGCTCCCTTCGGCGTGGGATCGTCGATCCGCGCCCCGTTCGCGAGGAAAATGTCGAGACGTCCGTCGTTGTCATAGTCAAAAACGGCGACCCCCGACCCCATGGTTTCGAGAAGATATTTTCTGGATGTTTTCGAAGCCTGTTGCTTGAAGTGAATGCCGGCCTTTTCCGTGACGTCGACGAATCTTCCCGGAACCGCGTTAGGCTCTGACGAATGGGCAGGCGAGTCTGCAGGATGGCTTGATTGTCCAAAACTCTCGGCAAGAATCAGCCCAACAATTAGCCACAGATAACCGAAAAACGTCAGAGCCTTCTTACTTCCGCTCTTACTTACGCACGACCATCTGCCCCCAATTGCGTTCTCCACGGTCTCAGTCTAATACGAGACGCAAACACGATATTTGGTTGAGCTCATCATTTTGTTCCAAAACAAAAGGCCGCCGCCGAAGCGACGGCCCACGAATTCCTGCCAATCCCAGCCTGCAACTAGAACTCGTATTTGAGTTGCAGCTGGATTCGCCTTGGGAAGAGCAAGTATCCACCACCGCCTGTGGTGGAATAGTCGTTCCAGTTTACGACCCCAAAAGTATTGCCAAGCCCGTTTCCGTTCGGCTGGTTCGACGGAGAGAAGCTGTCACCCGGCCCGAGATCCCCTGGACGATTCCAAACGTGTCGATTAAAGGCGTTGAGGAAGTTCACCTGTAACAGAACGTCGCTGGTTTCGGTAATCTTCGTTCGTTTGAGCAAGTTGAAGTCCTCGCTGAGATAGGCGCCCATTCGAAGTGACCCGTCAACGCGCGGCGATGTGCCGAAAGCATATGTGCCCCTGGAGGCCAGGTTCTGGGGCGAGTTTGGATCATCGAATGCCGGAGTAACGGCGCCAAACGCTGTATCGAGAGGATTGAAGATTGGAATGCCCGGGTCGCCCGCAGCATAGGTTGCGGCTGTAATGGGAACGAAGTTCCCGTTTTTGCCCTTCCACGCTGGACTGAACTGGGATGCTCCCGGGATGTAATCGACGCGAATGCAGTCGGCATAAGCAGGAACGCCCGTGGCGCAGCCAAAGGCGATTGGCTGGCCGCTCTCGTAACGCTGTATACCACTGATCGACCAGCCGCCGACAACCTTATCCAAGACCTTGCTGCTGTTGAGGAATTTCTTGCTCCTTCCGAAGGGAAGCTCGTAGATGTAACTGATTACGAAGTTCTGGGGAAGATCCTGGTTGCTGATCGCTTTGTCGCCCAGTTTGGCGAACACGTTCTGCGGCGCGCCTCCCTGGTGCAGGGTCGCAAAATAAGGTAACGCCGAGTCGGCATCCGTCAACGTCTTCGACCACGTGTAGGAAGCCATGAGGTTTAAGCCGTTGTGGAAGCGGCGGGTTAACTGAGCTTCCAGCGCGTTGTAGGTGGACTGGCCGAGGTTCTCCAATGCCCCGTCGGTATTGAATCCGTAGTATTGCGGAAAGGGCACGAGCGCCTGTGCCACAATCGCGCCACCTGGAAATCCAGCATAAGGCGGAGCCACGGCCGTCTGCGCTGAAATTGGAGTAAGCAGCGAAGTTCCCATTGAGAAATATTTCGGGTTGAGAGTATTCACCGCGTCGTAATTCGAGCGCAAATTCTGGGAGTGCTGACCTACATAGGCTACGTCCGCAATCAGATCAGGCGCGAGTTCCCGTTGTACCTCGAGGCTCCAGTTCTGCGACATCGGAGGCCGCCCGTACGTCGGAGCGGTGTACTGGGGGCCGGCGAAGTTCAACTGCGTGGGATCCAGATTGGGCGGAGCCGGGTATGACGGCAATCCCGCGTCGATCTGCAGCGCAGGATCAAAACCATTGACGCTGTTGAAGGCTGGATTGGCCTGGAATCCGGTTCGGTTGAACCCGCCGAAATCGGCATACTGCAGGTTTCCATAGACGATGCCGTAGCCTCCACGAAACACCATCTTGTTGTTGAAGGCGGCTGGCGCCCAGGCGAACCCGACGCGCGGGCCAAAATCCTTCATCCAAATATTGGCCCAGCGTGTATTCACATTTCCGTTGCGCCCCGCGCCTACACCCGCGAATACCAACGCGCCCGGCAGATTGCCGGCCCCGGGGTTGGGAGTTGTCACGCCGATATTGGAAGTATTGCCATTCGCTTCCCTTTCGGGTTGGTCCACGTCATACCGGAAACCAAGATTTAAAGTGAACGTTGGACTGACCTTGATGTTGTCTTCTATGAAGCCGGCAAAATAACTTCGCAACCAGCGAGGTTGGCTGGCATAGGAGGTCACATTGGCTGAGTTAAGCTCCCCGAGCAGCATGCTGGCGATGCCGTTGCCGCTCAGGTTGCTGGTGACGGCCGTACCTGCCGTCTGTCCTCTTCCGAAGAGGTACGACCCGCTGGTGTTTTGAAAATTCAGCGGGTTAAACTGTTGATACCACTCTTCGTATCCAAACTTGAAGTCGTGCTTGCCGTGGATCCAGGTGAGCGTGTCGGCCACGCGGAATCCATTGTCGATGGTGTCCCCGTCTACGTTGTCGCCAAATCCCGCCGTCGAGGCTTCCCCAGGGGTAATTGCCGGGAACATCACACCACTCGCACCGGTGATGCCCAGTTTTGCATTCCAATCCGTGTCACCGTGGCCGAAAGCCACTCCCGCTCCGACGTTCTTGCTGTTGGTGCGGTTGTAGCCGAGGCTCAGGTGGTTCAGCATCGTCGGAGTGATTGTGTAATCGTAGCCAAAACGGATGTAGTGGGTGCCGAAGAACTGGTTTCGTCCGGCTCCGGCCGCGTTGTCCCATTCGGGCACAGTGGATAGGCGGACATTGTTGCGCGACGAGTAGGTGAAGTAAGCCTTGCTCTTCGCATTGATATTCTGGTCGATGCGGAACGTCATCGTCGTATCCAGAATCGGATAGCTGTAGGCGAATGTGTAGTTGTTCGCTAGGCCGCTGGTCTGCGGCGCGGGGTAGTAGGAGAGGAGATTCAGCCCCACCTGCGAAAAGCGAGCGGACGGGACCACGTTCCCCGTGCTTCCGGGCTCATTCATGAACGCGGTCCTGCACTCGACTCCACCCACCGTCCGCGTCGTTGCAGGATCGAATACCTGCCCTTGATAGATAGGTGTTCCGTCGCAGGGGTTCGTGCCCAACACATTTGCAGTGTCCAGAGTGGCAGAGAAATCGCCGCCCAGTTCCGCTGCTGTCGGCACGGTCGAGGTCTGCGTCCCACCCACCGATTGCCGGTATTGCTCCCAGGAGAAGAAGAAGAAGGTCTTATCTTTCCCGTTGTAGAGATGCGGAATTCTGACGGGGCCACCAAACGTCCCGCCGTAATCGTTCTGCTTGTCGAGCGGAGTTCTATAAGTCGCGTAAGGCTGCCCCTGCGACAGCGCAAAGTTGTTGCCCCAGGTGTTGGCGTCGAGGTCTTCGTTGCGGAAAATGTCATAGACCTCGCCGTGATACGAGTTCGTTCCACCCTTCGTATTGAAGCTCTCGATTCCGCCGGTAGTCATGCCGAACTCGGCAGGCAGGGTCGAGGTGATCACTTTGAATTCACTGAGCGCGTCCACCGAGGGCGCGGTCTCGTCGAACGAAGAACCGTTTTCAGATCGCGTCATGGACGCGCCATCCAGCAGCACTTCTGTCCCGTAGTTCTGGCCGCCGCTGATCTTGGATTCAAACGTGCCGCCATTGCCCGAGTCGGAGCCCGGACCCACCGCGCCGGGGGTCAGATAAACAAATGCTTCCGGCGACCGCATGGCCTGAACTGTGCTGCCCAGGGCAAGAGGCAGATCGAGAATCTGTTTTTCTCCAACCACGGTGCCGATATCGGAACTCTCCGATTGCACCGTAGGCGCTTCCGCATTCACCACAATGCTCTCATTGAATGAACCGGTCGCCAGTTTCACATCCAGGACGGAGGTGGTGGCCACCTGCACCACAACGCCAGTTAGGGTTGTCGTTTTGAAACCGGAAGCGCTTACGGAGATGTCGTAGACTCCGATGTTGACGTTCGGAAATCGAAACGAGCCCGCGCTACTGGAGATAGCCTGATAGGACGTTCCCGTGGATTGTCCTTTCGCAGTGAGCTTGGCCCCGGCGACCAGTGCGCCGGTGGGGTCGACGACATTGCCGGCAATGGAACCTTGGTTGAGCTGGCCGACAGCCAGGGCAGACAGCAGGAACAATACGGTCAAGAGCAGAAGACCGCTGGTGGCAACTCGATTCGCGAAACCCTGCAAACGCTGCATTGTCATCCTCCGAACCGAAACTCGAACTACACAGCCCCGCACAGAACGTGGTGCAGAAAACGTTTACTCAACAAACTTAAAAAAACTCTACCGCGAAACCTCCGCCGACCGGCTCACTTTATCCTGCAGCTTCTGCGCCTGCGACGCATCTTCCTTCTGCTTCAAGCGCAAAAACGCTTCCAGCGCCGCTTTCGATTCTTCCGGCTGCTGCGCCCTACGGTAGAGTTGGGCAAGTTGATAGTACGATTGCCGTAAGGACTCGGCGTCTCCCCGATCCCCTACGGCCACCTGAGCCTTGAAATCGCTGATCGCTTCGCTCACTTGGCCAAGCTGCGCTTCGGCCCGCCCCTTCTGGTAGTGTGCGTCGCGGTATCCGGGAGATTGCTGCAAAACGTGATTCAGGAGCGCCACCGTCACCTCAGGTTTTGAGCGCTCCAGGCTGACTACTGCCAGCTTGTACATGGACGAGACGCTCTCCGGATCTACTTTCAGCTCCTCCTGAAAGGCTGCCTCCGCTTTCTCCAGTTGATTCTGATTCCAATAAATGTCGGCCAGTTCCTCGTGCAACCCTGGTTCCTGAGGGCGCAAATTCAGGGCATTTTGGCATTCGTGAACCGCGTCCTCCAGCCGGTCGGCCTCGACGAACGACTGCGCCAACGCCTGGTGCACCCGCCACGAGTTGGGGTCCGCCTTGAACATTTCCTCGTAGCTCTGCTTGGACACCAACATGTGGGCGCGTCCGCGGTGGTAGAGGATATCCACGTCGCTCGGATCCAGCTGCGCCGCTTTATCGAGCGACGCTGCGGCCGCCGCATTGTCGCCCGCCGCCAGTTGCGCCACGCCGAGCCACATCAGAGCTTTTCCATTGCTCGCATCGATCAGGGTTTCCTTCCGCAGAGCTGTAATCGCGGCAGAGTAATCGTTCAGGCGATAGCGCGCCACACCGAGAAACAAGTGGGCTCCCCTTAGTCTGGGCGACAGCTCGATGGCACGGTTCAACGCAGGGATCGCCTCCTGAGGATGGCCTTGCTGGAGTTGTGCAAGTCCCAGGTTGAACTGAGCTTCCGCAGAGCTGGGGAGGATTCCGGTCGCAACCGTGAAGGAACTGACGGCGCCGTTCCAGTCGCCAGCTCTCATCGCCTGAGCGCCTTGGTTAAACGATTTCTCGAAGCTGGCATTCTGACCGAGCACGGACGAGGGGGCCATCAGGAGCAGCAATGCGCCAAGGGCGACGAATGCACCCGTGCCTTTCGGTCTTGCGAAAATCGTTTTTGCGAGAATGTTCCCCGTCCCTAAAACGGCCTGACTGTAATACGAACCAATTAGCACTGTCAAGAAGTTTTCTGACCGGAGTCCCATTTTGAGCAAACGATTACTTTAGCGGACCATGCATTCCCGGACCATTCAGGTCTCCGGTTCCGGCCTGCCATTTTTCACTTTCGATTCGACTGAATTTGGGTCGCGCCTTTACCTTCCTCGACCCTGTAGAAGCAATCCACCCCCGGCAGATTTACATGCTCGACGGCCCCGCTGGGCCAATGGATTTCAGCATTTTCGATTTTCGCGACACTCCCCAACCCGAAATGAACGCGAAAATCGTTCGAGGAAGCATAGCTGCCTCCGCTGATTACATCGCCGCGTTGCCGTATACCGCCTGCCGTAAGGTAGACCGTTGTTCCCACCGCATCCCGCGGGCTCTTTGCCCCGCCCACCAGGCTGAGTCCCACCCAGTGATTCTGGTCCTGACTCACATTCCGGAGCAGTACCGGTGTCTTGTCCAGTTGATTAATCACCACATCGATCTTCCCGTCGTTAAAAAGATCGCCGAAGGCGGCGCCTCGTGCCGTCAGCAGCAACGCCAGCCCCGTATTCTTCACCGCCGGAACCACGTCGAATTTCCCCTTGTGCAAATTGCGGAACAAAAGGGGCCGCTCGGCAAACGTCGTGCCCCAATCGCTTTTGTCGACGCCCGGATACACGTGTCCGTTCGCAGCAAACAAATCTTTCCATCCGTCATTGTCGAAATCGAGGAACCCCGCTCCCCATCCCAGAAACGGGATGGTCACTTCCGCGATTCCCGCTTGATAACTCACATCGGTGAAGTTTCCGCCGCCATCGTTGCGATAGAGCGGATTGTAGTCGTCGGAAAAAACCGTGTTGTAAAGATCGAGCTGGCCATTGTTGAGATAGTCGCCCACCGCGATCCCCATGGACGCAGTCTCGCGCCCATTCTCGTTCAGGGCATAGCCAGAGGCGTAGCTCGCGTCCTCGAAAGTTCCGTCGCCCTTGTTGATGTACAAGTAGTTTGGTGTTGAGTCATTGGCGACTACGAGATCAACTTTCCCGTCGTTGTTCACATCCGCAAAAACGGCTGTTAGACCGTAATACCCATTCGCATCGCTGACCCCGGCCTTCACACTGACATCGGTAAACGTTCCGTCTCCGTTGTTATGAAAAAGATGATCCGGCTCCCCTTTCAGTCCGCGCGGCCCACACATCACTTTCACCCCGCGGAATTCGCAAGACGAAAAAGCTACAACGGGTGAACCAGGCACGGGAGGATGGTCCATGTTGTAGTGCACATAGCCGGGAACGAAAAGGTCCAACCGTCCGTCGCCGTCGTAATCACCAAAGGTTGCGCCCGTGGACCAGTTGCCCAGTGCGACTCCAGCCTTCTCCGCAACATCGCTAAACGTCCCGTCGTGGTTATTGTGGTAGAGACGATTCTTGCCAAAGTTAGTAACGTAAAGATCAGGCCAGCCGTCGTTGTCGTAATCCCCGACAGCCACGCCGAAGCCCCAGCGTTCATTGGTTACGCCGGCCTGCTGCGCAACGTCAGTGAAGGTCCCGTCGTGATTGTTATGAAACAGCGCCGCACGGGGCGGAGAAGTTTTCCCCGACATCGCATCATAGGTCGACCCATTTACGAGATAGATATCGAGCCAGCCGTCATTGTCATAATCGAGCAGCGCCACTCCCGAACCTACCGTCTCAATGATGAAAGTGTCGTCCGGCGTGCCCATCGTATGCCGCCACCGCGTGAGGCCTGCCTTTTCGGAATAGTCCTGGAAAACGATGGGCCCACTGTCTACAAATCCGCCGGCTGTGATGGGACGTTTTTCGCTGTCCAGCACCGCCGCGTGCGCCCCGCCCGTCGAGACCACGCCGGGAGTTTGCGGCACGGCCGGTGCAGGCTCGGTTTTCTCCTGGGCGGCAGCACAGGCTGCGCACAAAACCACCAGCAACGTCCGCGCGCTCGACCTGCCCCAATTCATTCTCGATTCCATCTTTCAAGGCCGTACGTTCGACGACTTGCTGGCTACGACTTGCTGGCCTTCGCACTTTGCGTCATTTGCCGGATGAACTCGGTCTCCCGGGAATCATAAGGCGTGCCGTCAGGCCGAAAGATGTCATGAAACCACAGAGGCGGCTCTGCCGTGTACGTTTTCTCCCACGAGTCCCAAGGATAGATGGTTTGAGTTTTGCCGCTGACGAATCCCCAATTGTAAGCCCCGACTTTTTCCTGTTTGAGGACCGGAAGAATCGCAGCAAAAGTGCTCCCCAGAGGACGCGCCATGTATTCCGTACAAATCAACGGCCGCTTGAAGCGTCGCAGGGAGGCGATCCGCTTTTTCATGGCCTCGGGAGGGTCGTAGCAATGAAAGGTGATTACGTCGGAATTCTCGAGCTGAAAGCGCGCCATCTCGCTGACGCCCGCTTCAGACCAATCTCCCTTCCAGACCCCGCTGGTGAGAGGCTGCGAAGGATGAGCGCTGCGAGCCCACTTCCATTCCTGCTTCAGCAGTCGCAGAGCTACTTCGGCTTTATTGGCAAGTTCCTGATCTTTGTATTGAGGGCTGTCATTGTCCGGCTCATTCATCAGGTCCCAGATCAAAACCCGCTTATCGTCGCGGAAGTGTGCAATCACTCCCACGACATACGGTTTCAATTCCCGGCTCCAGCGAGACTCGTCCTTGAGGAGATGTGCTCCCGGGGCCTGCACCCAGCCTGAGTTATGAACGTGCGGCCGCGGCTCACGTTGCTTACCCAGATGTGGATTCGGGTCCCACACCGAATCGAGCAGCACGAACATAATTCGAATGTGATGTTTCTCAGCCACCGTCAGGAACTGGTCCATGCGCTTCAGAAAACCCGCCGAATCCTGCTGCCACAGCAGGTTATGCAGGAAGACCCGCATAGTGTTCATGCCCAGAGATTCGGCCCAGCCGAGTTCTCGATCGATGGTGGGCAGGTCGAAAGAGTCGGCTTGCCACATCTCCAACTGGTTGATCGCCGTGCTGGGAGCGAAGTTGCTTCCCACGAGCCAAGGCTGCCGAGAATACCAACTGTTCGCGCGCTCTGTCGTCCACGGCTGATCTGAAGCGGCGCAGAACACCGAAACAATCAGGACAATCCCCGCGAATCTTAGAATCGCAGGCAATCTTTGAATCGCAGGCAGTCTTTTGAGCATAAGTTTTGTGGCCACCAGAATCAGGATAAGGCAGGCAGACCACTAAAGGCTTCTCACAAAACACTCTAGCTGCCGTTTCTAGATTGACTGCCTATGCTAACTGCACGGCAAGCTTGGTGACTGACGCTGGCGCAAATCGGAAGTTCAATACGTCTCCCTTGACCTCCGCACTTTGAGTCCGCGGCACGACTGCGTCTTTCTCAGTGAACGTATTGTGAGCGTGGATGTCAGCGTTGGTAAGAACTGTAGCGGTCGCGGCTTTGAGTTTCGCACCCCGCACCATTACCTGCGCATCTCTCGTTTCGTTTACATCAGGATTCACCACTGTCAGAGTCAGTTCCTTGTTTTGGAGCGACGCTGACCCCTTCAATCCCCAAAAGGACGCGGGCTTGCCGTCGCGGTCGTAGCTGATCGTCGGGGCCGAGAAAATCGTGCGCAGCGCCTGCCCGCCCTGATGCGCGGCGTACATGGCGAACACGTGACCAACCGGGGTCACCACGAAGCGATCCTCGTGCGCCAGATAGAGACTGTTCAAGCAGTTGATCAACTGGGCGCAGTTGGCCATCGCGATTTTCTCCGGATGACGATTGAACATGTCGAGCGTCATGCCGCTAAAAACCGCGTCTCGCAAAGTCGGCATCTGCTCCAGTTGATCTCCCGGCGTGGCCTCGCTGCCCGGCTTGTACCAGGGTCCCCATTCATCCACGACCAGCTTCACCCAGTGTTCCGGATCTTCTTCGCCCATTATCTGCCAGTGGCCGTTGATCAGTCCTTCCATCCGGTCACCTTCGCGAAGCAATTCGTACCAATCCACAGGATCGAACTTAAGCGCATCACCCTTGCCTTGCACCCAGTTCTGCGTGCGGCCGCGGCTCAGATTCCACGCATAGTGATGCAGCGCCCAACCATAGACGCCGCGCAGTTGGAAGCGCCCTTTCTTGGCAATCTCCTCGAAGAAGCCGCGCGTCCAGGCCCAGTCGTCCACATTCGGGCCGGATCCGATGAATGACAATTCCTCACGGCTCTCTGGCGCGGACCGTGACTGAAAGCGCGGTACCCACGTGGTGAATCGCCGGAACTCCACAGCGTATTCCTGGGCGGTAAAGTTGCCTCCGCAGCCCCAGGATTCATTGCCCACGCCCCAGAAGCGCACATTGAAGGGCTCTTTAAATCCGGCCGCCGCGCGCATATCCGCCAGGGTCGTGCTGCCCGCCGGAGAGTTGCAGTATTCGACCCAGCGATAGAGTTCTTCCGCGGGAAGACTGCGAAGATTCGCGGCCAGATAGGGCTCGCTGCCGATCAGCTTGCAAAAATGCACGAACTCGTTAGTGCCGAACTCGTTCGGATCGTAACGGTGGGAAGCCGGAGCTTCCGGCGTCTCACCCCCATTCCAGAAATTGGTGCGGCGCGGACGCTTGTCGGCAGGACCAATTCCATCCCTCCAGTCGTAACTATCGGCGAAACAGCCTCCCGGAAAACGCACCACCGGAGACTTAATCTTCTTCATCTCGTCAATGAGCTCCTTGCGAATTCCGTCCACGTTGGGGATCTTTGAATTCGGACCCACCCAGATTCCGTCGTATACCACTCCGCTCAGATTCTCCGTGAAGTGGCCATAGAGATTCGGGGAAATGGTCCCAAGTGGTTCGCCGGTCAGCACTTCAATGCGAGAATCCATCGAACTCGATTGCGCCCAGGCGCGCGGGAACGGCGCTTTGGAGGCCAGAGCGCCTCCCGCAACTGCCAGACCTGCTTGAAGAAACCGCCGGCGTTTCATCATGACCAGACCCTCATCTTTCGCATAGAAGGAACGTTATCAATTATCGGGCGTGCTCGCATGCCGCATGGTACAGGGTTACCAGCTAACTCTTCTGTGAGACGTACGTGTTGTAGTTTTCATCTCCAATACTCATGAACGGACGCAGGATGATCCGCGTGCCATCAGTTGCCAGCGCGACATGATCCCCGCTTTTATCATTCTTATCGCGGGATTCCTGGGCGCGAAGCAATTCCGATCTCTCGAAGGTCGGACGTGCATTTGACACAGCGTTAAGCACTACGGGTCCGCGCGACAGCGCCACCAGATTGGGATGCTGCTGATCCACGGCCTCCAAACGTAGCGCCATCGGCAATTCCAAATCAATGCGGTCCCCATCTTTCCAGGTGCGGCGGATGGCGGCAAAGCTCCCAGCCTGCACCGGGCTGTTGATGCGCAGCCCGTTCACACTGACCAACGGACTCCGTTCCGCCCAGGCTGGTATCCGCAGGAACACGGTGAATTCCGTCGGCCGCGATGCCGCTACCTGTATCTGAACCTGACCGTCGCTATCCAACGGATACTTCGTCTGTTGCGTCAGCCCACAGACTGCGCCGCCCGTATTCCACCGCAGCTTTGAAGGCACGTAGAGGTTGACATAAACACCCGCCGGAGAACGCAAATAGATGCTGACGTGATAATCGGCGGCCAGTTGCGGCAGGGTTCCGGAACAGCAGGGCCATTTATCCGGGTGGTAGACCTTACGGGCGCCAGCGTCGTAGTCGGAGTAGTAGAACGACGTTCCATCCGGCAAGATCGGCTTCGCCCCTAGGATCGTGTTGTACAGCACTCGTTCCATGCTATCGCCATAGCGGGAATCTTGTGACACTTGCATCAGGTAGCGGGTGATCTTGAAATGCCCGTAGGCTCCGCATGGGGTCTCGAAACTGGCATGAGTCTTGTTCAGGCTCTCTCCCAGCCGTCCCTTGCCGGGCTCGATCAGGCCCTCATTCGGCCCCCAGCCTCCGGTGGCGTAACTTTGCTCGCTCAGCATGGCAAAGCCATTGCGGGCAGCGTGCAAATGCTTTTCGCTGCCCAGCGTCAAGTACGCTTGCATAGCGGAACTGAACGCGTTGACGTGGCTATAAGCATGTTCGCCCCCGAGGACGTTGATTCCCTTCGCCAGCGGATCGAAGTAGG
Source organism: uncultured Acidobacteriota bacterium (assembly GCA_963758005.1). Taxonomy (GTDB): domain Bacteria; phylum Acidobacteriota; class Terriglobia; order Terriglobales; family Acidobacteriaceae; genus Sulfotelmatobacter. Next base: position 2,043,255 of record CAVWTR010000006.1, on the reverse strand, counting down.
TGTCGTCTTCGAGAAAACGCGCTGCCATGTCGCGATAGAAAACTTTCCCAGTACGCTGATAAGCCAGGAAAAGATTTTCGGGCAGAGTGTAGCTCTCGTCCCATGTATAGGACTCATCTTTATGCGGACGGGCGCGCTGCTCGGCGCGCGAGAGCGCTTTTTCCGGCAGATAGGCCGTAACCGTCCGCGTCAACTGCTCGTGTACTTTCAGAGCGATGGGGTCCTGGGCGAACTGGTGTGCGTCGATCAGCCCGATGGAAATCTTGTCGTAGGTATAAGCAGGCAGGCGATAGCCGGCGAAGAAACTCGCTTTGGCATCGAGGGTCTCGGCATAACCTTTCACCAGTCTTTGAACCTTCGCCTGAGTCGGCTCGTCGCCCGTCGCTGCATAGGACCGCGCCAGGGCGGAGACGTACTGGCCAAAACTGTGTCCCGGTATAAAGCCGTGAAAGTCGTTGGTCTGCAGATTGAATCCGGTAAGGTCGTACCAGCCGCCCATATCTTCGCCCGGAGCCGGCATCCCTGCCTGCTGGCGAAATACTTTCAGCAGGCGGTCCTCGTCCAGATTTAAAGAACAGGTTGTGATGGTAATCGAACTGCGCCTTCAGCGGACTTGGCAGCAATTCAACATCGCCGTAGGCAAAAGTCGCGAGCGGAGCGGTGGAAGGCGATGCCCACGCAGGAATCAGAGGTCCAGCCCACGCTCCGGCAGCAACGGCCATTGATGTCTTCAGAAACGTCCGGCGATGAAGTCCCTTAGGCATCATGTTTCTCCGAGGCGTTCGCCGCCAGTTGAATCAGCTTCGGCAGAACTTCGCCAAACGCCCCTCCTGGCTGTCCCAAAGCAAAATAAAGTTTGCTGTAGAGCCCGTGGAGCTCAGCATAGACCCGCTGCTCCGACTTGTCCGGCTCAAAAACTTTGTTGGGCGGGCAGATCTTGTCCTGCGCTTCTTCCACAGTCTTAAAAATTCCTGCCGCCAGAAAAGCGAAAATAGCCGACCCCAAACTGGTGACACTCTTGCTCGGAACCAGCACTGGCCGTCCCAACACATTGGCGTACACGCGATTCAGTACATCATTTTTCTGAGGAATGCCGCCGGCGTTGATAATGCGCCGGATATGCACGCCATGTTCCGCCATGCGGTCAAGAATCACCCGCGTATGCAGCGCCGTTCCCTCGATGGCCGCGAATAACTCATCTTGCGCCGTGCTCTGCAGATTCCAGCCGAACGTGACTCCGCGGAGATTCGGGTTCACCAGCACGGTGCGGTCTCCGTTGTCCCAGGCGAGCCGCAGCAGGCCGGTCTGGCCGGCGCGGTATTTATCGAGCCCCTGGCTCAATGTCTTCACGTCAGTACCGGCGCGCGTCGCAATGGCGCTGAAGATATCGCCCACGGCCGAAAGCCCAGCTTCAATTCCGGTGCGCTGGGGATGAACACTTCCCTGTACCACGCCGCACACGCCCGGCACCAGATTCGCCGACGGCGTGATTCCAATAATGCATGTAGAAGTACCGATGACATTCACAATGTCATCCGTCCGGCAACCGGCGCCGATCGCATCCCAGTGCGCGTCGAACGCGCCGACCGGGATTGGGATGCCCGCCTTAAGTCCGAGTTTCGCCGCCCACTCAGGCGAAAGCCGCCCTGCGATCCGATCCGAGGTGGCATACTCGCCCTCGAGTTTCTCGCGCACACCCGCGAGCAGTGGATCAACCTTCACCAGAAACTGTTCCGACGGCAAACCGCCAAGCTTTGCGTTCCACATCCACTTGTGGCCCATGGCACACACGCTGCGCTTGACCTTTTTCGCGTCAGTGATGCCACAAAGCGTTGCGGCAATCATGTCGCAGTGCTCAAATGCAGAGACGAACCTTGACCGCTTCTCCGGATTGTGACGCAGCCAGTGGAGCAGTTTCGAGAAGCCCCATTCGGAGGAATACACGCCCCCGCACCAGTTGATGGCCTCAAGGCCCTCGCGATGAGCAACGTCGGTAATTTCAGCCGCTTCGTCCTTCGCGCGGTGATCGCACCACAGGTAATATTCGCCGAGCGGCTCCAGATTCTGTCCGACAGGGATGACGGACGAGCCAGTCGTATCAAGAGCAATGGCGTCGACGCGCTCTCCAGGGAGGTTGGCTTTTTTTAGGACTTCGCGGGTCGCGGCGACCAGCGCCCGCAGATGATCTTCATGCGATTGCGTGGCGTACTCGGGATCTTCCCGCTTGCGGTGCAGGGGATATTCGGCGACGGCCGACTCCAGCAGTCCCCGCTCGCTATCGACCAGCGAGACACGAACGCTGAGAGTTCCAAAATCCACGCCAGCTACAACAGCCATCAGCAGGCTCCATTCGACTAAGCACGAGGATTGAGTAATCGTTTGCTTGCCTTCGGCAAAGTAGACCAACCAAAAAGGGTTTGTCAATTCGGGTAAGAAATATCGTTGTTTCGAGCAAACGTTTCCCAGCAATAATGCTATAGTTTCTTCAATCGCCTGCCCGCACGCCCTACCGGTCGAGGCAGGACTGTCTTATGTCCAGGCCGTATTCCACTCGGCGTTCGACGTTTACAGCCCACGCACTTATACACTTACACTCGCCGAGCCCCATGTTTCGCATTTTTACTTCCGTTTTCTTGCTTTTCTGTTTCGCTGCGCCAGCGATTCTTCCCGCTCAAAGTGCCGTTCCCACACCAGTCGATTTGCTGATTATCGTCGTCGATTCGCCTACCCAGGCTGATAGAGTCTTGCAGCGTCTGAAAAGCGGCGAAGACTTCGCCGCTCTTGCCAAAGAACTTTCCATCGATCCCACCGCTTCCGATGGCGGTTCCATGGGCCGAGTCGATCCCGCGACTTTGCGCCCCGAACTTCGCGATGCGGTCAAGCGCCTGAGCGTGGGGGAAATCAGCCCCGTCGTTCATACCAGTTCGGGCTATGCCATCCTGAAAATGATTTCGCCCGCTGATGCGAAGCCTCTGCAAAACACTGCTCCCGCTCGAATTCTTCCTTCGTCTGCCACCGGCACAATTCGCTATGCTCCCAACGTCGGAGGCAAAGGGGAAGCCGACCTGGCGTTCCGAAATTTCCCCAAGCCCAACGGATGGAATCAGAACCTCCAGATGATGTGCGATATCCGTAAGCAATCCATGGCTTCCGTCATCGACAACGTTTTGAAAAGCCTCAATCCTGCCAATCCGGATGGCGTTGCGCATGGCCGCCCGCTCGATATTATTCAGATGCGCTACGCCTTGGCGAATCTCTATGCTTACGACGGAGAGATGGACAAGTCCATCGAGCAGTGGCAAACGGCTTATGAAATCGCGCAAGCGCAGTTACCCGGCGCCATGCCCGAATTAGAAGAAGTCCTCGGCATCGCCTACCTGCACAAATCTGAAATGGACAACGACATTTATCGTCACCCCGGCGATCGGTGTATTTTTCCGCCCAGCATTTTCCCACCGCCCGCGAACCAAAGTTTTGCCAAGCCTTCGTCCTCGGAGAAAGCCATCGAATATCTGCTCAAGTACCTGCAGCGCAAGCCTGACGCGCTCGACGTCCGCTGGATGCTCAATCTTGCCTACATGACGTTAGGAAAATATCCGGCGGGCGTTCCTCCTCAGTACCTGACTCCGCCCACAAACTTTGACTCCGCAGAAGATGTCGGCCGCTTCGTCGACGCTGCTCCCGCCGCCGGCATCAATCTTTACTCCATGTCCGGCGGCCTCATCGTCGACGATTTCGAACGCAATGGTCTATTCGACATTGTCACCTCCGATTACGGCCAGTGCGCGCCGATGCATTATTTCCACAACAACGGCGACGGAACGTTCGCCGATCACACCACGCACGCGGGCCTTGCCGACCAGCTCGGCGGACTGAATCTCATCCAGACGGATTACAACAATGACGGATGTCTCGACATCTTCGTCTTGCGTGGCGCCTGGGAATTTCCTCAGCGCCCCTCTCTGCTGCGCAACAATTGCGACGGCACTTTCACCGACGTAACCGCCGCCAGCGGCCTCAACCTGCCCATGCAGACGCAAACCGGAGTCTGGGCTGACATCGACAACGACGGCTATCTCGATCTGTTCGTCGGCGACGAAAATGGGCCCAGCCATCTCTTTCGCAACAAAGGCGACGGCACGTTCGAAGACATCTCGCACGCCGCCGGTATCGATCGCGCCGCTTTCACCAAGGGCGTGGTTGCAGGCGACTACGATAACGATGGCTATGTCGATTTTTACGTTTCAAACCTCAACGGCGACAATTTTCTTTACCACAACAATCACAACGGAACTTTTACTGACGTCGCTCTTGAAGCCGGCGTGCAGAAACCATGGCAGAGTTTCGCCGCATGGTTTTTCGATTATGACAACGACGGCTGGCCCGATTTGTTTGTGACCAGCTACTACGTTTCGGTCGATGAATCGATCCGCAGCTATCTCGGCCTTCCCTCCAATGCCGAGACGCTCAAACTTTACAAGAATCTTGGCAACGGAAAGTTTCGCGACGTCACCGCCGATGTCGGTCTCGATCGCGTCTTCATGCCCATGGGCGCAAATTTCGGCGACATCGATAACGATGGGTTCCTCGACATTTATCTCGGCACCGGCAATCCCAGCTACGCGTCCATGTTGCCAAACGTTTTGCTGCACAATAAAGAAGGCAAGTTCTTTACCGACGTCACCGCGTCTTCGGGTACAGGAGAACTTCATAAAGGACACGGCGTCGCTTTCGCCGACATCGACAACGACGGAGACGAAGATCTACTCACGGAGATCGGCGGCGCAGTGCCCGGCGATAGCCACGCTTTTCGCCTGTTCGAAAATCCGGGCAACGGCAACGACTGGATCAGCCTTCACCTCTCCGGCGTGAAAACAAACCGCGCGGCCATCGGCGCCCGCATCAAAGTGACGGTGCAAGACGAGGAAAAGCCACCGCGATTCATTTTTCGAACCGTTGGCAGCGGAGGATCGTTCGGCGCTTCCCCACTCACACAACACATCGGATTGGGAAAATCTGCCCGCATCATCGACCTGGAAATCGATTGGCCCGTCACCAAAACGACGCAGCACTTCTCAAACGTCCCGCCAGATCAGTTCCTGGAGATCAAGGAATTTGCGAAGGACTACGAGAAACTAAGCAGGCCCGCGTTCCACCTTGGCGGTCCGCAGCGGGAACAAAAACTTTCCGCAGCCGATCCGTTGTCGCGCGGCGCGAGCAAACCAAAGGAGGCGACCGCGCCGTGACCCACAAGCGGATTCCCCTCGGTTTCGCCGCAGCATTGTTCGCCGTTTTTTTCCTAGAAGCGATTTCTTTCGCTACTCCGCCGAAACGTGATGTCACCGGTTTGCTGCTTGCCGTCGACCCCTCGCGCCATACCATCACCGTCTCTTGCAAAGAGATCCCCGGCTACATGGAAGCCATGGTGATGACGTTTGGCGTGAGAGATTCAACTCTGCCGCAGGATCTGCAGCCGGGTGTAATGGTGGACTTCAGCTTAGTTGTTAACCGCGACACTTCTTTCGCGCAAGACATTCACGTTCGTCCGTTCGAGAGCCTGGAACTCGATCCAGCCCAAGCCCGCCGTTTCAAGCTGATCGAAAATGCATCGAGCGCCCATCCCCCTTCCGCCGACGTTCTGCACGCCGGCGATTCGGTGCCCGATTTTCGGCTGACCGATCAGAATCAGCAGGCCGTTTCTCTGTCTCAATTCCGCGGCAAGATCGTCGCCCTGACGTTTATTTACACCCGCTGCCCTCTCCCGGATTATTGTGTGCGGCTTTCGAACAATTTCGGAGTTCTGCAACGGCGATTCAAAAGCCGCATGGGACGAGACCTCGTTCTGCTCACCGTCGTCATCGACCCGGTTCACGATCAACCAGCGGAGCTGAACAGTTACGCACGCACCTGGAAAGCGGACCCACGCAGTTGGCATTTTCTCACCGGTCCGGCGGCCGACATTCAGCGGATATGCCGCGGTTTCGACATCTCGTTCTATCCCGACGAAGCCCTGTTCGTCCATTCCTTCCATACCGTTGTCATCAGCCCTGAGGGACGCCTGGCCGCCAACCTCGAAGGCAACAACTTCACCGCTCAGCAGCTTGGGGACTTGGTCGAAGTTTTCGCAGAACACAAAGAATGAGAATTAAGGAGTAACGATGCGTGAATGATGGACGAAAAAGTTCAGACTCGGGAATCTCAGCAAACGTATTCTGAAGTGATACAATGACGCACGTTGAACAGCGATCTTCGGCACTTGACGCGCCATGTGGCCCTTTCAGCAGCACTCGTCCGACGCAGCAAATCAAAGTCCGCCGCCCGAGAAGTTTCCGCATCGTTCAAGCCGCTTCATCGTCAAAGCCGCCCTATTCTTCGTCCAGGCCGGGTCTCTGGCGTTGCTCGTCCACGCTTCCTGCTCCGCCGCAGATCCGGCTGCGGATCGCACCCCGATTCAAGCCGAGCTGGTGAAGTCGATTGAAGCCGGACATGTGCAAGTCGGCGATGCGGTTTATGCCAAGGTCAATTTGGCTTGGAGCAATTCCGGATGCAAGCTGCGCGAAGGGGCCATTCTCAAGGGCCACATCGTTACCCAGACTCCTCGTTCGAAGGCTGCGGGATCCTCAGCCATCGCTTTTCTATTCGATAGCGGCCAATGCAGTGGCCGCGAAATGAAGCCGTTGCCGCTCACAGTTGCGGCCGTGCTGGCGCCCGATGCAAGCGGCGCATCGAGCCTGTACGGCGATCGACAGAACCAGCCTCTGAATGAAGCTGTGGGCCTCGGCCTTGGCCAAGGCGGGGGAGGCGGCATGCGAAGCATGCTGGCCGCTGCCCAAACCGTTACCCTCGAGCCTCCACGCAACAAGCCACCACAACTCGTCATGCCGGGGCAGGTCATCGGCATCGGTGATATGAAATTAGCCGTCGGCAGTGGTCCCGAAGGGAGCTCTGTACTGACTTCGGAGAGGCATAACCTCCGGCTCGAATCTGGTTCCCGACTTGTCCTGGTACCCACCCTTAAAGCGGACGGAGTTGCGCCGAGCCCCGCCGAACCAGCGTCTGGCGCAGCGCCGGCATCTTCCAATCCTTCCAGCGATGCTGGGGGTATCGACGAGGCCGAAATCTGCGTTCCGCCGGCGTGCAGTCTTGCGCTCAATGCGAGCCAACCAGAAACCAGCTTCAAGACCACGGACTTCACTCTACCAATTACGCCGCTTGGCTTCGCCCCATCTGCGGATCAAGCCATGTATGACTTGGATCATGCTGACACCGTTTCGTATCTGGGCTCGAACCGGCTGCTGTTTACGTTTAATCCGCACCTGTTAGTGCCGCGTACTTCCGCCGACGTCACCTTGACGAAACTTCATCTCGTGCGGGCCGCCTTGATCGATTTGCCCACCATGAAGGTCTTGCGAACGGTCGATTGGCGGGTCCACGACACCCGCCAGTATCTGTGGTCGATCGGTACCGACCATGTGCTGGTTCACGTGGGTGGAGAACTGCGCCTTTACGATCTCAACTTGAAAGTGGAACAGAAGTTGCCCCTCAACGGGCCGCTCGCCTTCGTGGCAGTGGCTCCGTCGGGCTCATACATGGCCGTCGGCATGGTTCGCGAGCGTCATACGGAAGCCATCCATCGCGAGCTTCGCGACGCCGAAGATCGCGAACCGGAAGAAGACGTCGAAGTAAAAGTCCTCGATTCGAACTTTCGCCCGCTGGCCAGCGTAATGCGATCTTCCCGGGATGTGCCGCCCGTGTTATCGGAAGATGGTGAGATCCGCATCCCCATGATCGGGAAAAATCGCTGGCGCATCGCCGAATACTCCTGGACGGGCCAGCGCCGCATTCTCGCGCAGGTGGCATCCACCTGCCGACCGGAGGCGGCAAGTGTACCGCCCAATCTGCTCTTCATTACCGGATGCGACCGTCTCGGTAACGGCAAATGGTTTCGAATGCTGCGTCCGGATGGCAAACTCGTTCTGAAAGGAGAGTCCCAGTCCACGGAGAAGGGCCACACCGCCAACGGAACTGCCGGCAGCAACTTCTTCGCCGTCGGCATTACGGAACTCGCCAAAGCCATGGACGACTCTTCTCCTTTCCATTCTTCTGATTTGAAATCCCTCCATGTCGGCGTCTATCGCGTCGAAAATGGAAAAAAGGTGACGGGCGTCACAATCCAAGACCCATTGCCCACGGTGCAAACCTTCGCTTTGTCCCCCGATAGTCGTCACCTGGCGGTTCTAGAGAGCGATCAGATTGTTTTTTATTCGCTTCCGGAAGCGGCGGGCCACGAGTAGGTCCACGAGGAACCACCGCGTCAAAATCTGCGCGTAGCATCACCCACGAGCTGCTCTGATTTCGAGCTACCGAAAAGATTTCTTACGTTCGTTCGCCGGCGGCGCCAATGCGGTGGAGTCCCGCAAGATAAGGCTGGTCACCAACTTGTACTCGATTCGATGGCTCGATCCGTCCGCTCCCATCTTGCTCATCAATGCTTGGAATGCGAGTTTGGCGAGTTCACGCTGAGACATTTGCACTGTGGTCAGTGGCGGCGTGGTGAATTGCGCCAACCGGATGTCATCGAAGCCAATAACGGATAGCTCCGAAGGAACCGACAGATCGAGATCGTAAGCCTCGCGGATCACGCCAATCGCTGTCATGTCGTTCGAGCACAGAATCGCCGTCGCATGTGGACGCAAACCGATCAACTTGATCAGCGCAGCTTTGCCGCCCTCCATCGTGTGGTCGCCCTCTATGATCACGTCCGAGGGCAGGCCAATTTCGTCCATCGCCTGCTGAAATGCTGCTTTCCGGGCCAAAGCCGATTTCAGGCGCAGCGGCCCAGTAACGAACGCAATGCGCTTATGCCGCAGCGCCGCAAGGTGCTGCACCGCCTGCCGGATTCCGTTTTGATAATCGATTCGAATGTTGGCCACGAGCGGCGCGTCCGGCCCGACGTCAACGAACACCAGAGGTACTTTCCGAAAGCGTAGGTGTTCAATCAGCGACTCTTCCATGCCGAACGTCAGGATGGCGACTCCGTCTACCCGCCGCTCAATCATCCGGCGTACCGCAGTCTCCATCCTCTTGGGATCGTGCACCGTCGATGTGATCAGGATTTCGTAATTGTTCTCGACCGCCAGATCTTCAAAAGTCTGCACGATCTCGGGGAAAAAAGGATTGGTGATCTCGGAAACAATCAACCCGAAAATCCGGCTCCGGCCCGAAACCAGAGCTCTGGCCTGCGTGTTCGGATAATAGCCAAGCTCGTCCACCACCTTCCAGACACGTTTGGCAAGCTGCGGATCAACCGTCGGAATTCGGTTGATGGCTCGCGATACGGTCGCGGTAGAAACCTTAGCTCTCCGCGCAATCTCTCTGATGTCCATTGGAAACTGAGAAAACTTCTGGGAACGAAGCAGTATCTTACCAGAGCCGTCCGGTCTTACAACACTGTTCCATTGCATCCGGCAGCTCTTGGGGTACAATCTTGGCAAACGTTTGCTCATGCGATTCGAGAGGCTGATTCGTGCCGACCCTCGGATCAAAATGAGTTGCACGGCCCAGGAGGACAGTATGGTCCACTTCGGAGATCTGGAAGCATGGTTCGTCACCGGGAGCCAGCATCTGTACGGCCCTGATGTCCTCAAGACTGTGCAACAGCACGCCGACACGATCGCCAAAGCGCTCGGCGGCTCCTCCGAGATACCGGTGAAGATTCTGCCGAAGCCGGTTATGACTGGCAGCGATTCGATTCACCAGCTCTGCCTCGAAGCCAACAGCTCCGGCAAATGCGTCGCCCTGATTGCATGGATGCACACCTTTTCACCCGCCCGCATGTGGATCGCCGGCCTGCGATCACTCAACCAGCCGCTGCTCCACCTGCACACGCAATTCAATCAGGAGTTGCCCTGGTCCACCATCGATATGGACTTCATGAATCTGAACCAATCCGCTCATGGCGATCGGGAGTTCGGCTTCATCGGCGCCCGCATGCGGTTGAAACGGAAGATCGTCGTCGGCTTTTGGCAGGATGGTGAGGTTCAAGCAGAGACCGGCGCATGGCTCCGCGCCGCCTGTGCGTGGCACGATGCGCAACGGCTGAAGGTCGTCCGCTTTGGCGACAACATGCGCAATGTCGCGGTCACCGAAGGCAACAAGGTCAGCGCTGAAATTAAGCTGCGCTATTCCGTGAATGGATACGGCGTGGGAGATCTCGCCGATTCCATTCAGCAAGTGTCGGATGCGGAAGTAAATAAGCTCATCGATGAGTACGACGAGTCCTATCGCGTCACCGAATCCCTGCGGCAAGGTGGCCGCCATCATCGATCGCTACAGGACGCGGCGCGAATCGAGATCGGCTTGCGACACTTCCTCGAACACAGCGGAGCGCACGCTTTCACAGACACTTTCGAAGACCTGCATGGCCTTCCGCAACTTCCGGGAATTGCCGTCCAGCGTCTGATGGCCGACGGATACGGCTTTGGCGCCGAAGGAGATTGGAAAACCGCAGCTCTCGTGCGCGCCGTTAAGGTCATGGGCCGAGGTCTCGCCGGCGGCTCGTCATTCATGGAGGATTACACCTATCACCTCAAGGGTGCCGGACAAGTCCTGGGCGCCCACATGCTCGAGGTATGCCCCTCCATCACCGACGAAAAGCCCGCTGCGGAAATTCATCCGTTGTCGATCGGAGGGAAAGCAGATCCCGTTCGTCTCGTCTTTACCGCCGCCACCGGAAAGGCTGTGAACGCCACCGTGGTTGATCTGGGGAATCGATTCCGACTGATCGTCAACCAGGTGACCTTGATCCCACCCGAGCACGACCTTCCCAAACTCCCCGTCGCACGCGGAGTCTGGATACCCGAGCCCAACCTCAAGGTCGCTGCGACGGCCTGGATATTAGCCGGCGGATCCCATCACACCGCCCTCAGCCGCGCCCTCAAATCCGAACACCTCGAGTCTTTCGCCGACATGGCGGGGATGGAATATCTGCTCATCGATCACAACACCAACGTCACCCACTTCCAGAAGGAGCTTCGCTGGAATGACGTCTACCACCACATGGCTGAGGGCTTCTGAAGAGGTGACGAGACTTACGCCTTCAGATTACAAAATCAAGCAATTGCAATTCTCCCGGTCCCTCCGCTCACCAGCTCACCTGAACCAACGTCACTGCCTGTCGTGCCAGCGCGAATTTCGTTTCAATCCTTCCGTCATTGGCGTCCACCCATTGCGGAGAGCCCCCCATCTCCAGTTGCCCGGCTCCTCCGAGCGCAGTGTATTGCTCAGGCGTTGGCTTTTGCGGCGACCCCATGGATTTCCAAGCCGTGTAGGAATTGCTGTGCGTTTGATCCACGCAATAGCGCCGCACTAATACACGAACCACTCCCGCCGGAATGCCTCGGATCGCCATTGCAACCTGCGAGTCCGCCGCAGGCACGTCATCGTCGTGGTAATTCCAGGCCAGCACACTGATTAGTCCGTCCCGCTCCGTCGCAACCGCGTTCACATCGCCTGCATTCTTCACACCTTTTTCAACCATGTCTTCGAGCGCCACCGCGCCCAAGCTTTCCGTGTGCACCCGTTCGCCTTCCATCAGCCCAAACATGCGAAACACGTTCAGTACCGGCTTGTCGATGCCATTGGTTGCGAGATCGCGAAATCCGGCGAAGTACGGCTGATCTTCGAATTCGAATGCCCAGGTCACCACGCCCGCCAGATTCACCCCGTGTTTCACCGCGAGTTCCCGAATGCGCGCGAGCGTAGCCGCCGTGTACGTCGCATACATCGTGCCATTTCGATAGGCATTCTGCGGGTTGTACTTCACCGAGCAGGCCGCGCATCCCTCGGGATCCGATTCTCCAATAATGATCGGCAGCTTCTTCAGTTCGGGAAACGACGCCACAATCGCAAATCCTTTTTCTGCGTCGCGCAGTTGATACTCACTTCCCATCTGCACATGTCCATTTACGACCTTCGGACGCCCCTTCGCATGAAACGTAACGTAATCCAGCGGCGATCCTTTCCTGCCGGTGGCGTAGTTCGTTCCACGTACCACATGCTCCAAAAACTTACGCAGGAATTCCGCCGCTTTCTCGCCGCCCGGCCCCGTGCTGGTCGGGCCGCCAATCCGTATTGCCGGCAGCGCTCGCTTCACGGCGTCCGCCGAATAGTCGTACAGCTGCTGATATTCTTCGGCGCTCCCTTGCCAGTAAGGGATATCCGGCTCATTCCAGACTTCCCAGTACCAGCTCGCTACCTCCTTTTCGCCGTACTTCGCCACGCAGTGTTTTACCCACTGATACACCAGCTCGGACCATTTCTTGTAATCGCGCGGTGGTTGCGCCCATCCGGTGAAGATCGACGTATAAGGTTGCGACGGATCCCAGTGATGCCGGTAAGGCTCAGGTTTCTTCGACAATGCCTCCGGCATGAAGCCAATTTCCACCAACGGCTTCATCTTCCGTTCCATGAAAGTGTCGAAGATGCGGTCCACGATCGTCCAGTCGTATTGCGGGTTTCCGTTCGCGTCTTCTGTGTACGCATTGGTCGAGCCCCACTTCAACGCGGCTTCTCCATCGCCCGAGGTGAGCAAGTTATGCACGCGTACCTGCACTGGAACCGGACTCAGCGCCGCCAACTCACTCAGCAGTTTTCGACCATCTTTCATGTAGGTATAGTTGGGCTCGTCGTAGCCGAAAAACGCCCACACCGGCGGATAAGGACCTTCTTTCACTGCGGCATCTACGTTGATGCGCACTGCGTCCTGCGCCGCCATCGGCAAAACGAGAGCCAGAGCGAACAGCCACACGCCGGTAATTTTCGTCTTCTGCATCAAGGTTTTTCTTGAGCGGTCGAACCAGTCCGTCTCAAAGAAATAAATCTTCACTTCAATCGGCCGCGTTCGGCAAAAAGTGTTTTGGAGTATACTCGTTCACGCAATCGTCGCCGGCAGACACCTGACATCGTGACGCCATAAATTTCATTCAACTATTTTGCAGCGATTGAGGAAGGATAAACCCTATGCGCACCGAGAGTAAACGTTTGCTAATGAATCGATGTGAAACCCACTCCGGCAATCGTCCACCGCGCTCTTTTCTCGCAACCTTCCCCATCCGCTCAATCGCGTTTTGCTTTACTTTGGCCTGCGTCGCCGCCGTTTTTGCCGCCGGTGACAACCTCGCCGCCCAAACTGCTCAAGCCCTGAAGCTCGAAGGCGACGTCGAATATTCTCACGATCCTTCCATCGCCAAGGATGGCGATACCTGGTATTTGTTCGGAACTGCCAACGGCCCGAACAGAAAAGGAGAACTCCCCATCCGTTGTTCCCAGGACCTCCATCACTGGCGTCTCTGCGGTTCAGTTTTCGAAAAGATTCCCGACTGGATCACGCAGCAGAGTCCCGCCACGAAGGAACTCTGGGCGCCAGACATTTCCTACTTCAACGGAGAGTTTCATCTGTACTACGCATTCTCCGTCTTCGGCAAGAACACCTCGGGAATTGCTCTGCTCACCAATAAGACGCTCAACCCCTCCAGCCCCAATTTCCACTGGGCCGATCACGGACTCGTCCTGCGCTCTCGTCTCGAAGACGACTTCAACGCCATCGATCCCAATCTTGTGATCGACGAAAAAGGGCAGCCCTGGCTGGCTTTTGGAAGTTTCTGGTCCGGCATCAAAATGCGCCAGATCGATCCCAAGACAGGATTGCTCTCCCCCACCGATACCAAGCTGTATTCTTTGGCCAGCCGCAAGCGTCCGCTAAATCCACCGCCGAACCCGCCTGGTCTGCCCGGGGATTGGCAGGCCGTCGAAGCGCCATTCATCATCCATCACGGCGATTATTTTTATCTGTTCGTTTCCTGGGATCTCTGTTGCCGCGGCACGAAGAGCAACTACAAAACCATGGTCGGACGCTCGCGCAGTGTTACCGGCCCCTACATCGACGCGAGTGGCACGCCGATGCTCGAAGGCGGCGGCACTCCGTTACTGCTCGCCAACAGCCGCTGGATCGGTCCGGGTGGCGAGTCATTGCTCCAGCAAAAAGACGGGGACATCATCGTCTATCACGCCTACGATGGCACAACTGGCCACGCCTTCCTTCAGATTTCGACCGTCGCGTGGGTGAATGGATGGCCCAAGGTCGAGTTGGAAGGCGGCAATCCCGCGAATCAGTAACGCTTGTAGGGCCAAAACTTAACCACCAACTAGGCTGCCACTAAACTTCCCGTCATTTGCGGCTGGTTGTCGGCCAGCGCATTTCGGCATATCTTTGCCGAGGATAACGAGCATTGTCATAGGTCAAGCCAAGCAGTCGGGGCGTTCAGCCACTTCGACTCGGGAGGATTAAGTGAAGCGTCGCAAGCTACTGGGTGTGGTTGTGGCAATGGTCATCCTTGTATCGGCTGCCGGCGCCAAATCGGTTCACCTGCGCTGCGAGTATGTGGAGAATCCTCTAGGCATCGACGTGGCTGCGCCTCACCTGTCGTGGCAGAGCGACAGCACCGAGCGCGACTGGAAGCAAATAGCCTACGAGATAGTGGTGGCCAGCAGCGCCGACCGCCTGCAGTCGGGCAACGCCGATGTATGGGACAGCGGCAAAGTTGATTCCGATGAATCGGTTGGAATCACCTATCGCGGCCCGGCTCTGGAATCGCGCAGGAGATATCACTGGAAAGTTCGCGTGTGGGATGCCCAAGGTCGAGTTTCGGACTCCGAGGAAGCCTGGTGGGAGACGGGCCTTCTGCATACAGGGGACTGGAAGGCCAAGTGGATTCGCTGGAAGAATCCCGAGGATGACGCCGACCGCAAAGGGATTCGCTGGATTTGGGCGCCGAATCAAGATGCGCTCGCGGCCGTTCCGAAGACGGCGGCCACATTTCGCCTGACCGTCAATCTTTCCGAGAAAGCAAGAGAGTGCGGTCCTTTTCCTCGCAACGCGAGGAGACTTCATCGTGAAGGTTAATGGCCGTGAAGTGGATGCCAAGAGCAGGTGGACCACGTTCGATCGGCGGGATATTTCCGGTCAGCTCATCGTGGGCAAGAACCTGATTGAAATCACAGTGACCGCTCCCCCATCACCGGAATGGGGGCCAAACGCCGGTGCTAAAGCCACAAAAGCGGCTCTGGCAGCGCTGGTGAAGATCACGCGCACCAACGGTTCTGTGATGCGCTTTCCCACAAACGCGCGATGGAAAGCGAATCTCGAGAAGACATCCCGATTGGAAATCCGCCCAGGTTGTGGCTGATCTGACCGACCAGCGACTCGGGGACCCAGGGGAACTGCCGCAGCCTGCTGCCTACCTGCGGAGAAACTTGGCCTTATCGAAAAGAGTCCAAAGTGCACGGCTTTACGTGACGGCACTCGGCAGCTACCGTGTATTTTTGAACGGCAGCCGGGTGGGCACCGACGTCCTCACGCCCGATTTCACCGACTATCGCAAGCGCGTCTTGTATCAGACCTACGACGTCACCAGCATGTTGGCCAACGGAGACAATGTAATCGGCGCTCTGTTGGGGGATGGCTGGTACGGCAGCGGGTTGACCTGGGAAGGCGTGCATTTCTTTTCTCCCCCGGACCGTTTTCTGGCGCAACTCGAACTCGACTACGCAGACGGCAGCCATGACACGTTTGTGACCGACGAATCGTGGAAGGCGTCCGCATCACCAATTGTGCGATCCGATATTTACGGCGGCGAAGTATATGACGCGCGCCTGGAACAAACAGGGTGGGATAAGTCCGGCTTCAACGACTCAAAGTGGAAGTCGGCGGTAGTCGCCGATGCGTCTGCCATCGACGTGTCCAGCCAGATTGCTTCGCCGGCTCGAGTGATCGCTACCCTGGACCCCAAGAGTGTCACCTCTGTGACAAACGGAACCTATATCTTCGACATGGGTCAGAACATGGTGGGGTGGGCCACCCTTAAGGTGAAAGGGACAGCGGGCACCAAAGTCAAATTGCGATTTGCTGAAATTCTGAATCCGGACGGGACGATCTACACGGCAAATCTGCGCAATGCCGACGCCACGGATGTCTATATCCTACGCGGTGGCGATGAAGAAGCCTTCGCTCCACATTTTACGTTCCATGGATTTCGCTACGTCGAAGTAACTGGCTACCCCGAAGCGTCACCACTGGGTGCGATCAAGGGTAATGTGGTCAGCAGTGTGAGCGGCGAACCTGCGGCCACATTGAGCACTTCGAGCGATCTGGTGAACAAGATGTGGTCGATCGGTATCTGGGGTCAGCGCGGGAATTTCTTAAGCGTCCCCACCGATTGTCCCCAACGCGACGAACGTCTGGGCTGGATGGGGGACGCAGGCGTCTTCTGGAGAACCGGAAGCTATAACTTCGATATCGCCGCGTTCTCGCAGAAATTTATTCAGGACATTGTCGACGCGCAAAGTGCGCAAGGCGCATTCCGAAATGTCTCTCCGAACACTCTTCCTTCCAGTGTGGATGAATCTGAGCCCGCCTCTCCAGACAGCGACAGGATAGGTGCGCCCGGGTGGGGTGACGCGGGAGTGATCGTGCCATGGACGACATGGATTCAGTACGGCGACAAGGCTGTCATTGAACAAAACTGGAACGCGATGCAGCGCTGGATGGATTTCATCCAAAGCCGCAATCCCGATTTCCTGCGGAGGAACGCAGTCGGCCCCAACTTCGCCGACTGGCTGGCCCCCGACGAACACACCAATAAGGATCTGCTGGCAACCGCGTACTGGTCCCTGATTGCAAACATGATGTCGGAGATGGCGCATGCCATCGGCAAAGAGGCCGACGCTAAACGCTACGAAAGCGTCGTTCAGAACATCCGCGCAGCTTTCCAGACGGCCTACATCAAAGATGACGGAGAGGTGGGAACGGGAACGCAGACCTCCTACGTGGTCGCGCTCTACACCAAAATGGCTCCCGCAACTTTAGAACCACTCCTCGTCGACAGACTCGTTAAAGACATCGAATCTCGCAATTGGCATCTCTCGACTGGATTCCTTGGAACACCATTCTTGCTTTTCACACTTTCTGATCACGGGCGTAGCGACGTCGCGTATCGCCTGTTGCTGAACGATACCTACCCATCCTGGGGATACATGCTGTCGAAAGGTGCGACGACTTGGTGGGAGCGCTGGAACGGCGATACGGGCGATCCTTCGATGAATTCCTACAACCATTACGCGTTCGGCTCAGTCATCGCCTGGGTTTACCGTTACGCCGCCGGCATCGATACCACTCTCAATGGACCGGGCTTCAAAGAGATCGTCATTCATCCGCATCTCGACGCGCAAATGACTTCGGCACGCGCGGAATATGACTCGATCTATGGCAAGATCATCAGCGATTGGAAAGGGAGTCGTTCGGGTCCGTTTTCTCTGCAGGTTACAATCCCGGCAAATACCACGGCCAAGGTCTTTCTCCCCGCGATCGCGGGAGCATCTCTGACGGAAGATGGAAGCCGGGTGGAACTTCAGCCGGAAGCGGGATCCTACATAGTCCAGGTTGGTTCCGGATCCCACACCTTTGAAGTCAAGTAATCTGGACGAGACTTACAAGACTGCCGGCAGCCTTTCAGTCCTCTTTGAATGCGGACAACTTAGCCCCGACGGCCACTTAATAGGTTAATGACGAGGACGACCAGTCCCACCACCAGAAGCAAGTGGATCAGCGCTCCCCCGATATGCAGACTGAAGCCCAGGAGCCACAAAATCAAAAGAACAACAAAAATTGTCCAAAGCATAGCAATCTCCTCTTGCGCTCGCGAAATGAATCTCATCCCGCTCGCGCGAGAACGGCGTCGCGCAAACGGAGGAGAGACCAAAGCCGGATCACAACCGCAGCCAGCGCTGCATCACAAAACAGCGCCAGCCGGATTGAGCAAGTAACAATTTCTGACTGTTCGATCGTTACTCGCTACTCTGTGACTCTGTGATTCTTAGTTTTTTTCCACGATGGCCTGCACCTTGGCTCCGTGCACTTCCGCGACAAACGGCTGGGCTACGACTGGAACCGGTATCTTACCCGACAGTAATTCCCGAGTCGTGACGTCGCGTCCATAAATCGCACGCCGTGAATCGTTATCCTGGCGGAACGATGCCCCGGTCACCGTGAGGCCAGCGAACACGCCCTTGGCGCGGGAGTAAGTCAGAATTCCCGTGTCCAGCTTCCAATCCACACCGGCCTGGGCGTGGCGTCCAACCGGACCCGCAGCCGCGGAAACATCTCCGCCAACCTGGAAATTGCTCTCGAGCAGTTTTTTCATCGCCACGTCATTCTGAAAAACCATGACCACGTCGACCGCTTCCACCCCGATCTGCAAACCCCAGCTTCCGCCCGAGATCGTGACGAATGCGGGCGCGCTCCAGCCATCCGCGGTGCGGCAAGTGGCAACTCCTTTGCCTCCTTCAGCTCCGAAAACAAATCCGCCTTTCACCATGTGCGGGATAATGGCCACGCACTTGGCATGTTGCAGCACTTCGTCCGGAATTCCCTTGTCCGGCATCCCCATAATTTCGTGCAACACCATCGTGGCGTTATCCAGGCGGTCGGTGGCATCTTCGCGCGCCGATCCTGCCCAGCACAGAGTGCCGAGACTTAACATCGCAAGTACAAATATTACTTTCTTCATTAGGACAGCCTCATTTCTGTAATCCTCTGTGCCGCCCGTCCCAGCGTCGTGCCATTTCTCGAGCACGAATCTCGGATACAAATTCAGGCGAACAGGGTCACTAGCGACGTTAACAAATCAGCAGCAGACGGTCTGAGCAATTGTGCTCACTGCAGCCACGCCGAACTGCTCGGCATCGTTTTCGACGACTAGCTTTTCCCGTCCGGCGCAGTTTCCCGAAATAAAACAGACAAGTTTGAAAAAACAATCGTTGAGCAATTTTGAACAGTTTCACTAAATGATCGTTTGCTAACTTCTTCGAAGATTGCCAGAGTTGCGATTCCATCGCGCGGCAGCGCTTGAGCCGGGAAAAAGAAGGTTGACGGTCATGCATAAATACAACAATGTCAAGATCTGGTTGTCAGCATTCTTGCTGCTCATCTTCAGTCCTGGATGCTGCAATCCCGGTACCAACCCCGGCCTAGTCCCGCCCACAACGACATCCGTAACCCCTCTGAGTGCTTCGACTGGAGGATGCTCGAACGCTCCAGTCACTGCCACTTTCAGCCTGGCAATGAATCCTGCCACGCTTACGGGCACGACATTTACGTTGACCGGGCCGGGCACCACCCCGGTGGCAGGAGCAGTCACCTATGCTGCGTCAACCAACACCGCGACCTTCACGCCGTCAAGCGCGCTCG
This sequence comes from uncultured Acidobacteriota bacterium, assembly GCA_963758005.1. Lineage (GTDB taxonomy): Bacteria > Acidobacteriota > Terriglobia > Terriglobales > Acidobacteriaceae > Sulfotelmatobacter. Next base: position 2,023,952 of record CAVWTR010000006.1, on the reverse strand, counting down.
CATTAAACACCGCCTATACCGCCACGATTACGACCGGCGCCTTAGACGCTTACGGCATAGGGCTAGCCAGTAACTTTGTATGGACTTTCACAACCTCCGGTGAAGCCTGTGTTGCGCCCCGCGTGCTTTCCGAAGCCCCGGCCAACCTGGCAACCGGCGTCTGTCCCGCCACCGTAGTGGCCGCCACTTTCAGCGAAGCGATGAATCCTGCCACCATCAATGCCACAACCTTTACTTTGACAGCCGGCACTCCTCCCGTGGCCGTGGCGGGAGCGGTTACCTTTACCGGTTCGACCGCGACCTTCACGCCCGCGAGCGCTCTCGGGCTGAACACCGTCTATACCGGCACCATCACCACGGGGGCTCGGAACCTCAATGGCGATGCGCTGGCAAACAACTTTGTATGGACCTTTTCCACCTCTGCCACGGCATGCGCACCGCCCACTGTGATTTCCGTAGCTCCGCCCACTGCTGCTACCGGTGTATGCCAGAACACGGTCGTTGTTGCCACCTTCAGCGTGGCCATGAATCCGGCCACGATCAATAGCACAACGTTTACTCTGACCGCGCCGGGCACTCCACCCGTCGTAGTGGCAGGAACCGTTACCTACGATGCGGCAAGCGATGCCGCGACCTTCACCCCGACCAACCCGCTCGGCCTGAACACGCTCTATACCGCCACCATTACCACGGGAGCGCAGGATCTCGCTGGCGATTCGCTGGTGAGTGATTATGTATGGACGTTCACGACATCGGCCACTGCGTGTCAAGCCATGGTGCCGATGGGAACGGCCTGCATGTTTGGAATTCTCGCTGCCACCCCGGCCGTCGCCAACAGCGGCCCTACGATCGTTACGGGAGATATCGGAATCTATCCATCCGCCTCAATTACCGGCTTTCCGCCGGGAACTCTGACGGGCACGGAATACGCGGGGGATCCGGTCGCCGCGACCGCGCAGGGTGACTTGACTACAGCGTATAACTTCGCCGCTGCTGCAGCCGGAGGAGCCATCCTTCCCGCGGATATAGGAGGGGAAACACTTGCCCCCGGTGTTTATAAGACGACGAGTGCGCAGCCCTCGCTGGGAATTACCGGCAACCTTACGCTTGCGGGCAATGGTGTCTACATCTTCCAGATCGTATCAACACTGACCACCGCAGCCAACAACAGCGACGTGATTCTAAGTGGCGGCGCCACGGCCGAAGACGTGTTCTGGCAGGTCGGCAGTTCAGCGACGCTCGGAACCACCACGATCTTCGCAGGAACCATTATGGCGCAAGCGTCCGTCTCGCTCGACACCGGGGCGACGCTGAATGGCAGAGCACTGGCCCGTACCGGCGCAGTCACATTGTTAAGTAATCCGGTGAATGTACCTCCCTGTCCGTAAGGCATTCGGAAGTGAGGTCAGCTTGCAGCTGGCCCACTCGCGGACAGGCCGGAGAAGCATGATTTCCGTTATCGAAGTTCGGAGGAATATTCGCATGTCATCTCAATCAGAGAGCCATCCCGGTCGGGCTTTGGCGATACTGCCGGTAATGATTGCTGTCCTGAGTGCGTTTGCCACGCTCGCGGCAGCGCAGGATCAGCCTGCCCCCAAATGGGAACTCTACGGCGGATACTCCGCTTTTAATCCAGACTGCGGTATACACGGCCTGCTTCCAGGAGGAGTGACCCCGGTGAGCAGCTGCGTGAAGTGGGATCCGCGGGGCGCGGGCGCCAGTGTCACCTACGACTTTAACCGCTGGTTCGGATTGACCGTCGACGGCAGTGGGCAGTGGGGCAGCGGTCAGAGCGGAGTGGCAGCCAGAATTGACCAAGTCGAATTCTTTAACCTCTCGGCTGGGCCTAAGATAACTTTTCGCTCGCACTATTTTTCGCCGTTTCTGGAAGCTCTGGTGGGCGAGCATCGCCTGGCGTCCGAGGTCTTCGGAAGCGATCGCGAGGTCGGGTTCATGGCGGGCGGCGGCCTCGATCTGAACTTCAGTCGACACTTCGCCTGGCGTGTGTTCCGAGCCGATTTCGTATTTTCGAATCATCAGTTCGGCCCGTCGGCGATTGTCCCTGCCACGGATGTGAGGGGCGTAAGGCTGCAAAGTGGTCTGGTATTTATGTGGGGCGGTAAAGAAACTGTAACACCCCCCAGCGCAGCATGCTCCGTAATGCCAACCGAGGTCTTTGCCGGCGAGCCGGTGACCGCGACTGCCAGTGGATCTAATTTCACTCCCAAGCGTAGCGTTGCGTACCAATGGAGTGGGTCCGGAGTGCAACCGGGCTCCACCGGTGCGTCCACGCAGATTGACACGACCGGCTTGCAGCCCGGCTCATATCAGATCACAGGCAATTTAAGCGATGGCAGCAAGAATGGGGTTGCCTCTTGCAGTACCAGCCTCACGGTGAAAGAGGCGCGTCCACCGGTGATCTCATGCTCGTCCGATCCTGCGAGTGTGCCGATGGGTGGAACCTCGACCATCTCTTCAAACGCCAGCAGCCCCGATGGCCGCAGGCTGACCTACAGCTACACCACTAGCTCCGGGACTGTTGCCAGCAACACCACCACTGCGGTTTTGGACACCACTTCGGCGCAACCCGGGACGATTACCATAACCTGCAATGTAGGTGACGATCGCAATCCACCGCTCACTGCGTCCTCTATGGCCACGGTGATGGTGCAAGCCCCACCGCCACCGCCGCCCCCGCCGGATGTTCAAGCGATCGAGAAGAGACTTGCTCTGCACAGCGTTTATTTTGCAACGGCAAAGCCCTCGCTCGAGAACCCCGACGCCGGCCTGCTGGCCAGCCAGGAGAAAACTCTCAATGCGCTCGCCAGTGATTTTCTGACCTATCTGCAAAGCAAGCCGGACGCGAGCCTGACGCTGGAAGGTCATGCCGATCCGCGCGGTTCCGTCGAATACAATCAAGCTCTCTCCGAGCGGCGGGTCGACCGTGTCAGACGCTTCCTGGTTGAAAAGGGCGTACCTGCCGCGAACCTTCAGACCAAGGCGTTCGGCGAACAAGCTAACCTCACCGATCGCCAGGTAAGAGACGCAGTCGAACGGAATCCCGAGTTGAGCTCCGAAGACCGGCAGAGAGTACTCAACAATATGAGGACAATCATCCTGGCGAGCAATCGCCGAGTGGACATCACTCTGAGCACCGCCGGCCAGGCGTCGCAGCAGTCTGTCCGCGAGTTCCCCTTCAACGCGGCGGATTCGTTGACACTGTTGCAGGAGGCGGGAACCAAGAAAACGACTGGGTCGGCGGCCCCGAGAAGGGCAAAGCCGAAAGCTCAATAAGCCAGCCGAAGACGCATTATTTCCGAAAAGGGCGAGCTCGATATTGCTGGGCTTCCGCTTTGCCCTCGGGATGAAAATCGAGCGGGCTCTGCTAAAAGAGCGAGGCCACAGGTTCATCAGTTGTCAAAGTGCAGAGTTTTGATGGCTTCCGTCGAGCCGAGCCATCTGGAGCCTTTAACCGTTAGCCCTCGGCTAGTAATTTAAGCGGGGCTTGTTTCACTTCGCGGTTTCGAGAGGTGGAACATCGACCCAACCTTGCTTCCCATTGCTTTGAATCTCAGAGTTGAGGATCCTCAATTGTCGCAGCCCATCGACGAACTGCGGATACTCGGGCGCGGAGTTGGGGGTGCCGATCGAAGCGTAGAACCTCCGAAAGACTTGCTTGAATGTGTCGTCATAGCCCTCACTGTGTCCGCCAGGGAGGTCGGCGAATCCGCGCGCCGCAGGTTTTAGAAGCGAAGGATCCTTGATGAAAATCTGATTGCCGGCGTCGCGATGACCAGCCCAGAGTTCGTCGGGCCGTTCCTGATCCCATGCGACGGAAGATCGTGTGCCGTAGATCTCAATCCTGAGCCCGTTTTTTCGTCCCGCCGAAACTTGGCTGGCAGTCATGCTGCCACGCGTACGCGTGCCCATGCGAAAAATCACGGCTCCGAAGTCTTCCGTGTTCACCGGCGTTTCAACGTAGTCTTCCGGCCCCAGCAGCTTATTGGCGAACGTCTCGACGGAATGCTTCGGCTGCTTCCGCGTTGGATGGAAAGTCTGAAGGTCGGCACAGAGCGACTTCACGCGCAGCCCCGTGATGTGTTCGGCCATATCAAACCAGTGCGACCCGATGTCGGCCATGCAGCGCGAGGGGCCTCCAGCTTTGGTCTCGACACGCCAGTTCCAATCCGTGTCGTAGAGGAGCCAGTCCTGGGAATATGTGCCTTGCGCCACGAGAATTTCGCCCAGATCTCCCGCTTCGCGCATGGCGCGCATCTGTTGCACCATGGGGTAATACCGCAGGTTGTGACAGACACAGTTTCGCAGGCCTTGCCGCGCGGCTAAAGAAACGAGTTCCTCGCCTTCTTCCACACTCGTAGCCAGCGGCTTCTCGCAGAGCACGTGCTTGCCCGCCAGCAGCGCATCCTTGGCCATGGAAAAGTGCTGGGCGTTAGGCGTGCAAATGTGTACCGCGTCGATCGTCGGATCGCGCAGGACTTCACGGTAATCGGTCGCAAGTGTAGGAATGGAAAAACCGGCGCCCAGACGTTTCGCCGACTCGGCGGTTCTGCCGACGACTGCGCCCACTTCCACGGATTCCACTCGCCGTACCCCTTCAAGATGCACGCGGCCCATGAAGCCAGTGCCGAAGATTGCCGTTCTGATCGGTTTCATCGTAGTGTCTCTTTCGTGCCGTCTATGAATTTCTCAACTCCACATCGATTCATTCGATTAAGTCCACCAGGCAGCCCCAGGCTGGTCGCGAATCACAATTCCGTTCAGGAAGTTCGCTGCTTTGGTGAGACCCTCTTCGGGCGAAAGCAGACTGTCTTCGTGCTCAATGGAAAGAACGTAGTCGTAGCCAAACATACGCAGCGTTGAAATGAGCTCACTCCAGAACTCGGCACCGTGACCGTACCCGCAGGTGCGGAAGATCCAGCTGCGGTCGCGCTCTTGCGTGTAGGGTTTGGTGTCGAGCACGCCGGTACGCGGAAGATTACTGGCATAGATCTGCGTATCTTTGGCGTGGACGTGGAAGATGGCGTCCTGCAGCACGCGTACCGCGGCCACCGGATCGATGTTCTGCCAGAACAGATGGCTGGGATCGTAGTTGCATCCCACGTTTGGTCCAGCGATCGAACGTAGCCGCAGCATGGTCTCCGGGTTGTAGACCACGAACCCAGGATGCATCTCAACCGCAATCTTCACGCCGTGATCGGCGGCGAACTTCGCATGCTCCACCCAATAGGGTGCGACGACCTCGTTCCACTGCCAGTCAAGCACTTTAAGGAAATCAGGCGGCCATGGGCAAGTAACCCAGTTCGGCGCCGTACTGCATTCGGCGAGTCGCCAGGACATCCGGAAAAGTCCACCATCATCGGCACGCCAAGCTTTTCAGCCAGCAGAATAGTCTTGCGGCTCACTTCACGATCGTGCTTTGCCCGATCCCTATCCGGATGCAGGGCGTTGCCGTGACAGCTCAAAGCACTGATCTTCGCGCCATGATCCGCCAGAACGTTCTGAAAATCAGAAAGCGCGGCAGGTTCGTCGAGCATCGAAAGCTTGCAGTGGGGGTCGCCAACGTAATTTCCCGTGCCCAGTTCCACTGTATCAATATGGAGGGCCTTGAGCTTTTTAAGAACCACGGTGAGCGGTAGTTGAGACAGCAGGGGAGTAAAAACTCCAACGCGCATAACGCTGTTTTCTCCTTGAACCGAACGGCCATCATTCTATCGCAGCCGCCTTATGTTACCTTTTAGACTTTGACGGCTTTCGGCGCCCGTCCAAACCGGCCTCCGATCCGGACAGGCTCACAGAGCCAATTTCGTTTGAAGGAGATCGCTTGCCCCTATCTCGAATCGCTCTATTCTTTTTGCTGTTTTTGCCGGCTCTCGTGACCGCACAGAATCAACCAGCGGTCGATCCCTCTCTTCCGCCTCCGCCACATGAAAAGCAAATCCACCTCAAGCACATTCTGGTGATCGGTCAAACCAAGGGATGGGAACACGACTCGGTTTCCGACGGAATGGTTGCCATTTATGAGATGGGCCGCGAGAGCGGCCTGTGGGACGCCATGCTGCGCACCGATGTTGGCTCCATCACAAAGAAGAAGCTGGATAAGAACGCGAAAAATCTCGACTACTTCGACGCCATCGTGTTCGTAAGTACGACCGGCGAGCTCGATCTCGACGACAGCCAGAAGGCAGACATGATGTCATTTATCAAGGATGACGGGAAGGGGTTCGTCGGCGTTCACGCCGCCCTCGACACCAATTACAAATGGCCGGAGTACGGCGAAATGATTGGTGGATGGTTTGACCAGCACCCGTGGTCCACCTTCAACGCACCGATCATCAACGAAGATCCGACCTTCCCGGCGGTGCGCCACTTTCCCAAAGCCTTCGTGAAGTATGACGAAATCTATCAGCCCAAGGAATGGTCACGCGAAAAGGTCAACGTCCTGCTGAGTCTCGATCCCTCGAAACTGAACTTCACCAACAATCCACGCGTCCACCGAACTGACCATGATTTCGCCGTGGCTTGGGACAAAATGTACGGCAAGGGACGAGTTTTCTATTCCACTCTCGGCCACACTGAGGAAGCCTGGAATGATCCCGACATTCGCAAGATGTATTTTGAAGCGATCAAGTGGGTTCTAGGCATGACCGAGGGCAATACGGCAACTCATCCGCGGCCGCAGGCGTCCGCTGATCAGCACTGAGGCCGGGATGGCAATAGCAATGATGAACTTTCCACTCTCGATTCGGCGTGGCAGCGCTCTGCTGGCGGCAGCATGGCTGGTCAGCCTTGTAGCCTCCACGGCGCAAACGTCCGACATCAAGCAATCAGACACCGGGGCAAAACAAGATCCGGTCGCGTCCAAATCCTACTCGCCAGATCTGGTTCTGCAAGGCAGCGCCCTCTTCCGGCAAGACTGCTCCTTTTGTCATGGTCGCGACGCGGGCGGCGGAGAGAGCGGGCCAGATTTGACCCGATCCAGGCTGGTGCGCACGGACGTGAACGGAGACAAGATAGGTCCAATCGTGCGCAATGGCCGGCCCGAAAAAGGTATGCCGCCTTTTGACCGTTCTGATCAGCAAATAGCCGCCTTGGTGGCCTTCATCCACACTCAACAAAACAATGCGCTCGCGGATGCCAGCGGACGTCCGGGCAGCGGCGGACGAAAAGGCGTGGACGCATCGGATCTACAAACCGGAAATGTCGAGGCGGGCAAAAAGTACTTCGAAGGTGCGGGCGGATGCGCGGCTTGCCATTCACCCACCGGCGATCTTGCTGGACTTGCCTCGCGTTATAGCGGCCTCGAATTGGAGGAGCAGATGCTCTTTCCCAAACACACGAAATCAAAGGTCTCGATAACTATCGCGTCCGGCCAAACCATCGACGGCATTTTGGTGTATCGGGATGAGTTTACGATTGGAATCATCGACTCCACGGGAGCATATCGATCGTGGCAGACCCGCGATGTGCAGTACAAACTGGATCCGGCATTGAACGCGCATGTGGATCAGTTTCCTAAATACACCGACGCTGACATCCACAATCTGATGGCGTATTTGCAGACTTTGCGCTAGGCGCGAAGCCCTGTTTCTCGAATGAAGTTTCTTGAATAAAGTTTCTTAGGCGACTTTCTGTTGAACGAACTCCAGGGGACTCCGATCGATATGAATTTTGCGAGGCATGCATTTCTGATTGCCGTCATCGTATTTACATTCGCCTCTACCAAGATCCTGCTGGCCCAGGGTGCGGATGAGAAAATGCTTCTGCATCCGCCCGCCGACAGTTGGCCCGGATACCATGGCGACTATTCCGGAAGGCGCCACAGTTCGCTGAACCAGATCACGCCGCAAAACGTGAAGGATCTGGCCCTGTCTTGGGCTTTCCAGACGAACCAGTCCGCGCCCATCAAATCTTCGCCGCTGCTGGTGGATGGCATTCTGTACTTTACGGTTCCCGACAATATTTGGGCGGTGGACGCGCGCTCCGGCCACCCCATTTGGCACTACAGCAAGCCAACAAACCAGGGCGAACACATCGGAAATCGCGGCGTTGCCATGTACAAAGGCTCCCTATTTTTCCTCTTACCGGATGCGCATCTGGTATCGCTCAACGCCAACAATGGAACCGTGCGCTGGAAAGTGGATGTCGCAGATGTTGGCAAGGGCTATTGGACCAGCATGGCGCCACTCGTCGTTGGGAACCACGTGCTCGTCGGCGTCTCCGGAGATTTTGATAACTTGAGCGGCTATATCCGTTCGTTCGATCCGGAAACTGGCGCAACCCAATGGCAATGGAATTCCACTCCTCCGGCCGGAACCCCGAATCAAACCACCGGCGGGATGACCTGGATGACGGGAACTTACGATCCCGATCTCAATCTTGTTTACTGGGGAACCGGAAATCCGACTCCCGTCCTGAACGGCTCAACCCGGCCCGGCGACGATCTCTACACCTGCTCCATCGTGGCGCTCAATCCAGACACAGGCAAACTTGCGTGGGCCTTCCAGGTCTCGCCGCACGATACTCACGACTGGGATGCCGTGGAAACTCCCGTGCTCGTCGACGGAGATTTTCACGGAGAACCAAAGAAGATGCTCATGCAGACTTCACGCAACGGCTACTTCTTTGTTCTCGACCGCACCAACGGGAAGAGTCTGATGACCGTTCCATACGGCAGCGTGAATTGGTCGCTCGGTGTCGATCCGCAAGGCCGTCCGATTCCAAATCCTGCGAAGGAACCCGCTCCCGACGGACGCCTGATTGCGCCCGACGAAGGCGGCATGACCAACTACCGTTCTCCCAGCTTCGACACGAAGAATGGTTTGTTCATCGTCGACGCCCACCCCAGCTGGAGCATCTACTTTGCCAAGCCCGCGGACGGTGTCTACGGCTGGGCGGGCGCCGATCACGGCGTTTGGGGCAAAGGCCTAATCGAAGCCATCGACTACCAAACCGGCAAAATCCGTTGGAGCCATGAACTCGGGCCCGAGTCCGGCGCAGGGGTACTAACCACGGACTCCGGCCTCACCTTCACCGGCGATGGCATGGGCAATTTCCTAGCGCTCGATTCGAGCGACGGCAAAACCCTTTGGCACGCCGGCTCGGGCTCGAACATCGTGAGTTCTCCAATTACTTACGAACTCGACGGTCGCCAGTACTTACTGACCAGCAGCGGCGGAGTGCTTTTCGCATGGGCGCTCCCTCAAGCGCACTAAGGCCTATCCAAGAACGGATCCGCGGACAGATTTCCTTTTAACCGCAAATCGCCCCAAGTACTTCTTTCAGATTATTGACCCCGCCGCAAAGCGCCCCTATAGTCGGCGCACTTCAATCTGTGGGCGAATTCTCGCACGCGTTCTCGAAGACGCTCGACGAGATATTGTTTCGCGAAATCAATTCGTGAGGATAAATGGGGAGAAGCATGCCTAGCGCGAGAACTCTGACGTTTCTGATGACCCTTCTTGTAAGTGTGAATGTTGCTGGACAACAAATCACAGGCAGCATCCGCGGAACTGTGAGCGATCCGAGCGGCGCGATTGTTCAGGCCGCGACGGTCAATGCAAAGCAGACCGAGACCGGTTTGACGCGCGCTGTCGTCACGGATCGCCAGGGAGAGTACGTTCTGGTTGAACTCCCGATCGGGCATTACCAGCTGGAGGTTCAGGCGAAAGGTTTCCAGAAGTACTTGCAGCAAGGAATCTCGCTGGACGTCAACCAGACTGCGACGGTCAGCATTCGCCTCAGACTCGGGTCGGAGACGCAGCAGGTTGAGGTGAGCGCGGATGCTGCTCTGGTACAGAGCACGGTCAGCAGTCTCGGGCAAACCGTCATGGAGCGCGAGATTCTCGATCTCCCGCTCGATGGGCGTAATTTCTCTCAGTTAGGACTTCTTCAGCCCGGAGTCGTGCCCTTGACGCCCGGACTGCTCGAAGCCGGCGGCCCAGCGCGGCAGAATCAGGGCTATGCCGTCGATGGCCAACGTCCGGAATCAAACAATTTCATGATCGACGGCGCCGACAATGTCAGCTCCGTCGACGGCGGATTTGTTCTCAAGCCGCCGATCGACGCGATTGCCGAGTTCAAAATTCTTAGTCACAACGCGAACGCAGAGTTCGGGCGCAACACCGGCTCCACGACCAATATCGTTACGCGGTCAGGATCCAATTCGTTTCATGGGGCCGCCTGGGAGTTCCTGCGCAATGACGCCATGGACTCGTCCGATTACTTTACGCAAAGTGTGCAACCGTTGAAGCAGAACCAGTTTGGCGCCACTTTCGGCGGCCCGATTCGCAAGGACAAGACTTTCTTCTTCGGATATTACGAAGGCTTCCGCAACCGGCAGGGAGAGACCGTGCCTGCAACCGTTCCTTCTGCCGCGGAAAGACAAGGCAACTTTGCGGAGGAGTGTACGGACCTGAACGCAACCATCGATCCGACCACCGGTCTCTGCAGCAACCCGAATGGCCAACTCACATTTTTCGGAACGCCGGTACCATTCAACCAGATGACGATTTTCACTCCGATCGATCCGACTGCAACGAATGTCCTGCCGCTCTTCCCTCTGCCAAACGTCGGCGAGAATGGGTTCATCGCCACGCAGACCCTGATCGAAAATAACGATCAATTCGGCGTGCGCCTGGACCATTATCTTTCCCGCGCCGACACTCTGAATTTCCGCTACATGTACAGCAGTGGCCCGACCACAGATCCGCTTTCGCCGGTGGGAGCTAACGTCCCCGGTTTCCCGGTGGGCGAATATGACCGAGCACAGAATTTCGTGACGCAGGAGACGCACATTTTTTCCCCAACCACCATCGGCGTCGCGCGCTTCTCATTTCTGCGCAATACTTTCCTGCTTGACCAACACCTGAATCACGAATCGCCATCGGACCTTGGATTTCAGTACGCTCCGACTTTGCCGTCGGCCGCCGGACCGCCGTTTATTCAGGTCGGGGGATACGCTTCGGTAGGTGATCCCATCACTGGACCGCGCAACACCTATCAGAATACTTTCGGCCTCTCTGGCTCTCTGAGCTGGATCTACGGCCGTCACGAACTGAAATTTGGCGGAGGCTACCGACGCGATCAGATCAATGCCTTGCAGGGTATCGCCACCAACGGCTTCTTCGTGTTCGCCAACTTCCCGTACAGCGACGGATTCGCCAGCTTCCTGTCCGGCAATCCGGTGGTCTTTCTGCAGGGCGGCGGCGATTTCAGCCGCGAAATCCGTGGCCGCGCCCTGGACGCCTACGGTCAGGATACGTACAAGGTCAATTCTCGCCTGACATTGAACATGGGACTTCGTTACGAGCTGCCATACCCTTCCACCGAAAACAACAACATGGTCAATCTCTTCGTTCCCGGAGCGCAGTCGCAAGTGCTTCCCAACGCTCCAGCAGGACTGCTCTATCCCGGCGACCCAGGCGTACCCGCGGGATTGATACCGACTCAGAAAACTGCTTTCGCTCCGCGATTCGGCGTGGCGTGGGACCCCCGCGGCAATTCCAAAACGGTAGTCAGCGCAGCCTACGGAATTTTCTATGAACCGTACTACACCGGCGAGGGCGGCCCACTGCAGGATCCTGTGAGCGCCCCTCCGTATCTCAAGACTCAGCAGATTAGCTTCCCCGTTAACTCCTTCGCCAATCCGTTTTATACGCCGGATCCTTTCAGTGAGGCTTTCCCCCAGCCGATGACCCTGCTTGTAGTCGCGCGCAATCTGCACCTGCCCTACGCGCAAGATTGGAATCTAAACATTCAACAGTCCTTCGGGCAGGACTGGCTTTTTCAGGTTGGATACGTCGGCACCACTGGTATAAGGCTGCCGCGATTCATTGAAGGCAATCCGCCAGTCTTTATCCCCGGCGCGGACACGACCAGCCCAGGCTGTTCGGTGGCAAGCCCGTGTCTGAATTCCACCGAAAATAACGTGAACCAGCGGCGCCTCTATTCCGGATGCACCCTGGCGAACCCAAACAATTGCGTTTACAGTTCGGTCGGTGAAATCGCCAGCATCGCGAACTCCAGCTATAACGCGCTGGAAACCAGCCTGCGGAAACGCTTCAGTCACGGCCTTTCGTTCCTTGCTTCCTATACCTGGTCGCATGCCATTGATGACGTTTCTTCCTTCAACATTACCGGCTCGGCCTCGCAACCGGTCGCGGGAGAAAATGACCTTGCGCAGAATCCGTTCGATCTCGCTGCCGAACGAGGCCGGTCCATGTTCGATTCCCACCATCGTCTAGTTTTGAGTTATCAGTGGAGCCTTCCGTTCTTACAGCATTCGAGTAGCTGGTACGCCAAAGTTCTCGGCAACTGGCAGCTGAACGGAATATTCACAGCGATGAGTGGTGGGCCGTTTACGGTATTCGATTCGAACGACGTTTCGCTGCAAGGGCAGGCGCCGGAGATCACTGGATTTTCCGCGAACCGTCCTAATCTGATCGGCAATCCAAACTCAGGCCCACGCACGCCTCAGGAATGGTTCAACGTTAGCGCCTTTCAGCAACTCCAACCGGATCCTCTAGGACGCTTTGAGGTATTCGGAGACGAAGGCCGCAACGTGGTCCAGGGCCCGGGATACGTGAATTGGGACGCCTCGGCCTTTAAGAACATTCGTCTGACGGAATCAAAAGAGCTTCAATTCCGCGGTGAATTGTTCAATTTGCTGAACCATACCAATTTCCGACTGCCAGTCAGCGACATCGAATCGCCTACTTTCGGGCAAGTCCAGTCGGATGTAAGTCCGCGGGTAATTCAGGTGGCGTTGAAATTTCTTTTCTGACGCTGAAGCTAAATGTAGAGTTCAAGCAGACGGATGCTTCAGAACGTCCGCCAGTGCATGCATCCGCACTGCGTCAGCCGGCGTCTTCGCGGTGGCCGCGCTCTTTTCCAACGAGGGCGCCATGCGCTTTAACTTCGCCACGCTGCTCTTGCTCAGGTGCGAACCGTCCGCGCTTTGAATCGCCGTCTGCAACTCTGCAATTCGGGTTGCGGGCAGAGCCTGCGACCTCGACAACTGATCGAGGTACGCTTTCGCCACAACCAACTTTGCCGGCCACTCGAGCTTTTGCTGGTTCTGTACGTTGAGCTCAGCCACTTGAACGGTCTTGGCCGCGTCGATTTCGTTCTGCGTGAGAAATTTGCTGGGCGTCAGTTGAAACACATCGAGCCCGCGCGCAATCTCCGAACCGTAAATGTAGCCGTTGTACCAGTACGCTGACCACTCGCCTCCGAGCACCAGCATTTTCGGATCAATCGGCCCGCGATCGAAGTAGGCAATCTCGAATGGGTTCGCTGGGTCGGTGAAGTCCATAACGGAGATCCCTCCCTGGTACCAGGCCTGCACTTCGATGTCGCGACCGGGCACGGGAATCAAAGAGCCATTGTGCGCCACGCAGTTCTCGGTGTCGCCCTGCGCGGCGGGCAGCTTGTAATAGTTCGCGAAACTCAGCTTGTCATCTTTCAGACGGAAAATCGCGTCCGCGCCCCACTTGTTCGGGTCGTTCGGACGGCAACGCGCCCCCAGCCCACCACCCCACTCGTCGGTGAACACAACCTTGCTGCCATCGTTCGAGAACGAAGCCGAATGCCAGTAGGAATAATTCGGATCATTCACGGCATCGACGCGTTTGGGATTTACTGGGTCCTTGATATCCAACAGAATTCCGTTGCCGGAACACGCGCCCGCCGCCAGCCCAATCGCCGAGTAAGCAGTGATGTCGTGGCACTGGTTGGTGTCGGCAGGCTTCTCCGCGCCTTTCTTGCCGTGAGTGCCGCCGTTATTCAGGCCGTTGATCGCGCCCGTGCGCGGATCGATAAATACTCGCGGACTCGACACGACCTTCGCGTCCTGCGGCGCAGCCACGGGGACTTTGATGACATCGATGCGAAATAGCGCCGTATTCGGATCTTTATCCGGTTTCTCTCCGGAGCACCCGGCCAGCTCCTCCGGTTGACGCACAAATGAGGTCCCCGACACATAGATGTAGACATTGTTCTTGTCGTTGGGATCGATAACGAGCGTATGCGTGTGCGATCCGCGGCACGTCTGCACCGCCGCAACCTGCTTCGGATTCGTGATATCGGAAATATCGAAAATTCTTACACCGCGGAAACGATCCTTCTGCGCAACCGGAAGCGGACGTCGTCTCGGTTGTTGTTTCGCTTTATCCGCATCCGCAGTCTTGTCTCCGTCCTTCGCCTGATCGGAACCTTTATCGGCATCCGGCTTCTTATCGCTTTGATCTTTGTCTTTTTCTTCAGCGGGTGGTGGCGGCTCCGGCGGAAATCCCTGCACGCCGCAATCCAGACGTCCATTCGGCATCTCGACCGACATGAACAGCAAATTCTTGTACACCGACACATCACCCTGCCCACCCGGGCAGACCATCGACGTCAGCAATTTTGCACTCGCCGGATTCGAGATATCGAAAATATTCACGCCATAAAAATTTCCTTGAAAAAGGTGGCTGCCCTCGAAGGCGAGGTCGGAGTTCGCAAACGCCAACTGCGCAATCACCAACTGGAGCGGCTTCGGCATCTTCGCGCTGTTGCCCACGCCCAGCTGTCCAAGCGTCTGCTGCACTTTCGGGTCATCGGCATCCGCGGATCCGAGCTGAAAGGCATCCGGCTTCTTGACCAACAGCAGGTGCTGGATACCCATCGAAGCTTCGCCCGCGTCGAAAAGTCCCGGCGTCAGCTTGAAGCGGGGATCATTTACATCTGACCCCGTCATCCCCGGCGGTAGCTCCGGAGCCGGCTCTGGAGCAAATGGATTTGCCTCCTCAGGATCTTTTTTCTCTGCGTCCTTGCCTGACGGCGGAGTTGCGGGCTTCTGCGCCTGTTCCTGTTGAGAAGCGGCGGGAGGAGTCGCGGGCGAAGTCGACTGTGCCAGCGTTCGAGTCACTGCAAAATTAGAAAGAAGTATTGCTCCCACTACCCACAGGATAAAACTGGACACTCGGTTCATCGTTTCTCCGTTGTTTTATTGTTTCTTTTCCAACATGTTCTGCATGATGCGTATCTCGGCGCGCTGCGTATTGTCGGCATCGGTCGCGAAGTTGAACAGCTCGGCATCCTGTCCAGCGCCCGCAGTGTCGAATAGATCTTTTACCATAGTCAACGCGCCATTGTGATGTTGAATCATCCCCACCAGGAATAAGTGGTCAAACCCGGCGCCCTTCGCCTTCCGCAGTGCTTCCATCTGCTGCACCGTAAGCATACCGGGCATCAGCGCCATATTTTGGTTCGGCATGTCCATGCCTGGCATGTCCATCCCCTGCATGTCCGGCATCGCCTTGGGAACGGACTCGTCCCGGGCTGCCAGCCAGCGCTTCATAAATTTGATTTCGTCCGACTGCGAGCTGCTGATGCGTGCCCCCAGGGAACGCAGTTCTTTGTTCTGCGTATGCGACGGAATCATCGCCGTCATCTCCACCGCCTGCGAATGATGGAAAATCATGCCCTGCATGAACGCTACATCCGCCGGCGACCGCGGCGGCAGGATTCCCTTCGTAGACGACGGAAGCGCTTTGCTGGGCGTGCCCGGCGCACCCGGTTGCACCACCGCAGGTTTCGCCGGATCAGCCTGCTGGGCCCGCGCTGAGGCTAAGAAGAAAGCTGCAATAACAATCGCCGTCAGCCATACACGCGGTACAAATCCTTGCCAAAAGTCTTGCCTGCGATTGCGCTCGCGCCGAAAGCAAATGGGTCTCCAAAGGCGCATGAGTAGGGATATCTTCATTATTTAGACGAGGACAAAATGTTGTCACACGATACGCAATTTTAACAGAGCAACAGAGCAAAGGAGCGCCTTAGCCGGCCCCCCGCCGCGGGCCTCCCGCATCTGTTGCTTACGAATTAGTAAAGGAAGGTCGTTCGTAAGCTCTGCCTGCGCCTTTCGATCGATGGCGCAAAGTGGCTATAATGACGGCAATTTCCGACGGCGCCATCAATCAAGACTCGGACACAAAATCTATTGGTCCCCTTCCCCAGAATCTTCCTATGACGAACGAGGAGATCAGGCTCTCCGAGGCCGGCGAGCGCAAGCGGCACTGGAAGCGCTGGGGACCCTACCTTAGCGAGCGTGCCTGGGGCACCGTGCGCGAGGACTACAGTTCCGATGGCAATGCCTGGGACTACTTTCCGCACGATCACGCGCGCTCCCGAGCCTATCGCTGGAATGAAGACGGCATTGCCGGCATTTGCGATCGCCGCCAGTTGATTTGCTTTGCCCTGGCGCTGTGGAACGAGCGCGATCCCTTCCTCAAAGAGCGCCTCTTCGGCCTGACCGGCAACCAGGGCAACCACGGCGAGGATGTCAAAGAATATTACTTCTACCTCGACAGCACTCCCACGCATTCGTACATGAAATATCTGTACAAATATCCGCAGGCCGCTTTCCCGTATGCGCAACTCGTGGAAGAAAATCGCCGCCGCAGCAAGAACGATCCCGAGTACGAACTTCTGGACACTGGAGTATTCGCCGAAGATCGTTATTTCGATGTTGTTGTCGAGTACGCAAAAGGGGATGTCGAAGACATCCTGATTAAGATCACGGCCACCAACCGTGGTCCGGAGTCAGCGCCCCTGCGTCTGCTCCCGACGATTTGGTTCCGCAACACCTGGTCGTGGGACAGTGCTGAAGTTCGTCCGAACTTGCGTGCAGTGCCAGCCGCCATCGAACTGGAACATCCTGCGCTCGGCAAGCGCTGGCTTTATTATGAGGGCTCTTCCAACGGTAGCCCGGAAACTCTGTTCACAGAAAACGAGACCAATCGCCGGCGGCTCTTCAACGCTGCCGACGACGGATTCTGCAAGAAGGACGGCATCAACGACTTCATCGTGAATGGGACAAGAGAAGCAGTCTCGACCGAAGCCTCTGGTACGAAGGCGGCGGTTCATTATGCAATGGACATCGGCGCCGGGGAAACTGTCACCATCCGGCTGAGGCTGACAAATCTCGAGTTCGAGCATCAGCCGGCTGCCGCTTTCAATACCTTCGACGCCCTCTTTGCCGCCCGCAAACGTGAGGCTGATGATTTCTATGCCACGATTATTCCCAGTGATCTCTCGCCCGATGCCAAAAATGTCATGCGGCAGGGCTTCGCCGGTCTGCTGTGGTCCAAACAGTTCTACCACTACGTCGTAAAGCAGTGGCTGGATGGCGACCCCGGCAATCCCCCGCCGCCCGCCGAACGAAGCAGGGGACGAAACCATGATTGGCCCCACCTCTACAACGCCGACGTCATCTCCATGCCAGACAAGTGGGAATATCCCTGGTATGCAGCATGGGATTTAGCATTTCACTGCGTGTCTCTGGCCTTGGTCGATTCTGATTTTGCCAAGGAGCAACTGGTGCTCCTGCTTCGTGAGTGGTACATGCATCCCAACGGCCAGTTTCCTGCGTATGAATGGGCCCTAGGAGATGTAAACCCGCCTGTGCATGCCTGGGCAGCTTGGCGTGTGTACAAGATTGACAAGAAGCGGAATGGCAAGGGCGATCGGGCTTTTCTGGTGCGCGTGTTCCACAAGCTGCTGTTGAATTTCACCTGGTGGGTCAACCGCAAAGACGCCGAGGGTATGAATATTTTTCAAGGTGGATTCCTGGGGCTCGACAACATTGGAGTATTCAACCGCAGCGATCCCCTCCCGACCGGCGGACACATCGAACAATCCGACGGAACCAGCTGGATGGCCATGTATACGCTGAACCTGATGGCCATTGCCATGGAGTTGGCCATGCAGGATTCAGCCTATGAAGACGTCGCCAGCAAGTTCTGGGAACACTTCATCTACATTGCCTACGCGATGAACCATCTCGGTCATGATGGCATGGGCCTGTGGAACGAGGAGGACGGCTTTTTTTACGACGTGCTGAAGTTTCCCGATGGCAGCCACTTTCCGGTCAAGGTTCGATCCATGGTCGGGTTGATCCCATTATTCGCGGTCGAAACCCTTGAGCCTGGGCTCCTGGAGCGACTCCCCGGCTTCAAGCGCCGCATGGACTGGTTCATCGACAATCGCCCGGACCTTACTAAGAATGTAGCCAGCATGCGAAAGTCCGGGATGGCGGAAAGAAAACTTCTGTCGATCGTGGACGCCGAACAACTCCGGCGAATGCTGCAAATCATGTTGGACGAACAGGAATTTCTGTCGCCTCACGGCATTCGTGCCCTTTCTCGCCATCACCGCGATCATCCCTTCATCCTCGCGATCGATGGCAAGGATTACCGCGTGGACTACGAACCCGCCGAATCCACAACCGGCCTGTTTGGTGGTAATTCCAATTGGCGTGGGCCGGTGTGGTTCCCGATGAATTATTTGTTAATCGAGGCACTGCAGAAGTTCCATCATTATTTTGGCGACGACCTCAAAGTGGAATTTCCTTCGCGTTCTGGAAACATGCTCACGCTCGCCGAAGTTGCCTCCGAACTTTCCCACCGGCTGACCGGGATCTTCCTGCGAGACGAACGAGGGCAGCGCCCTGCTTACGGCGGCACGCCAATATTTGCCAACAATCCAAACTGGAGCGAGCTCATTCTCTTCTACGAATATTTCCATGGCGATACCGGACTGGGCCTCGGCGCGAGCCATCAAACCGGCTGGACCGCTCTTGTTACCAAGCTGCTTCAACAAAGTGCAAACACACGCGTGCCCAAAGATCGGCGAAGTTGAACTGCCGCATTGCCTTGTTGTTTTTGCACGTCGGGTCTTAATACGGGGGAGAAGGCATGACCAAGATACAGTCGAGCACCAAAGCGGTCATTCTGGATTATGGCAAGGTTCTCTCTCGCTCGCCCGCGGCGGAAGAGTTCGGCCACATGGCGAAAATGTTTAATGTAGGTTTCGATTCGTTTTGCGAGCACTGGCAGAGCGGCAGAGACGTGTACGATCGCGGCGATGTGACGGCGGAGGAGTACTGGCTGAAGCTGGCGGCGCAGACCAACAGCTCAATCGACCACCAGCAAATCGAGACCCTGCGGCAGGTGGAGGTTGAGATCTGGACCCATATCGATCCTGACATGCTCGATTGGCTGAGCCACTTGCAGGCGGCGGGATTCAAGACCGGATTGCTTTCGAACATGCCCTGGGACATGGTTACCCATGTGCGAACAAAATGCGCGTGGATGGAAAGGTTTTCCTTCCACACGCTCTCCGCCGAACTGCAGCTAATCAAGCCGCACCCCGCAATCTATGAGCACGCTCTGAACGGCCTCGGCGTTGCGGCGGGAGAAGCTCTATTCGTGGATGACCGCGAAACCAATGTTGAGGCAGCCCGCGCGCTTGGCATTTGCGCGATTCAATTCGAATCCGTCTCTCAGCTCAAAGATGAACTGGTAGCGCTAAACTTCCCGGTCCTGCCCGCGGTTGGGCAGCAGACTGTTACATAGAACGTCGCCCATGGCCCAACCGTTGTATCCTTCCCACTTATGAGAACAGTGCACACGATTGACTACACCGAGGCCCGAAGAGCGGTCGATCTCATCATTGAAAAAGTTTCGCAGATGCAGAAGGCGGTCGCCGTCGCGGTCGCCGATGCACACGGCGACCTCATCTGCCTTGCGCGCATGGACGGCGCTCCCGTCTCCTCCATCAACATTGCGACGAATAAGGCCTGGACCGCCGCCCGCGAACGCAAGCCAACGCGTGAAATCGGAGACAAAGTCAAACATTCGGAAAAAGGCCACGACATTGCCTACTACGGCGATCCGAAATATGTCGGATGGGGCGGCGGCCTTCCCGTGTGGAAGAACGGCGAAGTGGTCGGAGCCGTAGCCGTCAGCGGCCTGTCATCGAATGAAGACGTTGCCCTGGCGACGCTCGGTATAGAACTGATCACCGGGCCGTAGTGGCTATTTCTACCGAAACGAACGCGCAGCCTATTCCCCGATTCCTAACCACCGGCTCTCATGTCGCTGGAGGTCCCTCCCGCCGCGGGCACGTAGCATTTCTGCGTGTAGTCCATGACCATACGGTCGGCATTGAATCGCCAGCCCAGCGTGCGGATCGTCCGTTTCATGCGCTTGATCCAGCCCCGCGGCAGTCCGTCGCGATCGCGCAGGTAATACAACGGAATCACTTCCTCGCGGAGCGTGCGCATCAAGTCTTCTCCGTCGCGCGAGTCGTGAATGCTCATATTCGAATGAGTGCGTCCCGTTCCAATCGCAAATCCATTCATGCCGTCGAAGGCTTCCGCCCACCAACCATCCAGAACAGAAAGATTCAATCCGCCGTTCAGCACCACTTTTTGACCGCTCGTGCCTGAAGCCTCGAGCGGGCGGCGCGGATTGTTGAGCCAGACATCGACGCCCTGCACAAAGCGGCGCCCCACGTTGATGTCATAGTCCTCGACAAATACAAACTTGTCGCGGAACTTGGGGTCCCGCATCAATTCGGCAATCTGCTGCAGCACCTTTTTGCCCGGTTCGTCGAGCGGATGCGCTTTGCCGGCAAACACGAACTGCACCGGGCGGTTCGGGTCATTCACCATCGAGGCCAGCCGCTCGATGTCGGTCAAGATCAGGTTAGCCCGCTTGTATGTCGCAAACCGGCGGGCGAATCCGATGGTCAGAGCGTCAGGACTGAGCACGCGCCCGAAGCGCTGCACTGCCTCCCGCGATTCTCCGCGGTGCTGCGCTTGCTCCACGGCGCGCCGGCGCACAAACTCGATGAGCTGCGACTTCAGGTTGAGGTGTGTCTCCCAAAGCTCGCCGTCGTCCACGTCCTCAATTCCCAGCCAGATTTTCGCTTCGCTGCTGCGCTGGTGCCAGTCCGTGCCCAAATGGCGATCATAGAGGCGGAACATCTGCGGCGCCAGCCACGAGGGCACGTGGACTCCGTTGGTGATGTGTCCAATGGGAACGTCGTCTTCGACCTTGTCGCGAAAAAGCCCGGTCCACATCGCACGCGACACCTCGGCATGTAACGCCGAAACCGCGTTCGCACGCCGCGACAGCCGCAACGCCAGCACGGTCATACAAAACAGTTCGTCGGAATTGCCAGGATTCTCCCGCCCAAGTCCCATCAGACTTTCATTGGAAAGCCCTAGTGACTCGCGCAGCGGCCCAATGTGCTCTTCAATCAATCCCGCATCGAAGCGGTCGTGGCCGGCGGGCACCGGAGTATGTGTGGTGAACACCACTTCGCGGGAGACGCGCGGAATCGCGGCATCAAACGCCAGACCTTCCTCCTCCATCCGCATCCGAATCGCTTCCAGCACTGCGAAAGCGCTGTGTCCTTCATTCAGGTGAAGCACACCCGGAGAAATTCCTAGAGCTTTCAGCGCTCGCAATCCGCCCACCCCCAGCAGTAATTCCTGACGAATGCGAATGCGGAGATCCCCTCCGTAGAGCCGCGACGTGAGTTCCCGGTCCTCGGGAGCATTCCCTTCCACATCCGAATCAAGCAGTAGCAAATCCCGGCGCCCCACTTTCACGCGCCACACTTTCGCCTGAATCCGCCCGCTGCGGGTTTCGATTTCCACGACGACTGGCCGGCGGTCTTTCCCGATCGCCACTTCCATCGCCATTTGATTGACGTCGGTCTTCAAATATTCTTCCCGCTGCCATCCCGCCAGATCGAGCCTCTGCCGGAAATAACCCTGGCCATAAAACAGGCCGATGCCCACCAGCGGAATGTCCAGATCCGACGCGCTCTTGATGTGATCCCCGGCAAGCACTCCCAAGCCTCCGGAATAGACCGGCAACGATTCGTGTACCCCAAACTCCGCCGAGAAATATGCCACCGGATGAGGCCGCAGCACGCCGGCGTTCTTCGCGCCCCAGGTTCGATCGGCTTCCAGATACTCCAGCATGCGGCGATACGCGTAGTTCACCCGGCTGTGCAGCATCAGCTCGGCGGCGCGGGCTTCCAGTTTGGCGAGTGGCAGTTCTCCCAGCAGCGCAACCGGATTGTGATTCAGCTCGTTCCATCGCGCCGGATCAAGATCCAGGAAAAGACTGGAGGAGTTGTGGTCCCAGCTCCACCACAAATTACGCGCCAGGGCCCACAGCCGCTCCTGCAGCGGGGCGATAAAACGATCCAGCGTGCGGGCTTCGCTCACCACTGGCGCGACCTGTGTGGCCGCCTCGGTCAGCATACGAATTTCGTCCTCGCTGAAAACGCGCGCCTCGACGGTTTGAACCACCAGAACACCCTGCAGAACTCCGCGATCGATCAGCGGAACTCCCAGAAACGACTGGTAGGCATCTTCGCCGGCGTCCCGAAAATACTTGAACCGAGGATGGGTCTTCACCTGTTCGACGGAAACCGGCCGCACCAGTTCCGCCACCAGGCCGGTGAGTCCTTCATGCACCGCCATCCGCAGACTGCCGACACATTCCTTGCGCAGTCCCACGGTTGCCGCCAGCACAAGATTGGCGCGATCCGGTTCCAGCAGGTAGGCCGAGCACACGTCGGTGCGAAATCTCTTGGCGATGAGGGCCACTACATTCATCAGCGTTTCCGCGGGCTGGCCACCCTCTGCCGCGAGGTTCCCAATCTCTTCCATCGTCAGTACGTTGCTGACCTTGCTCGCCTGCATACTTTGCTCCACGTCTCCAGTTGCCTGTTCGTATCCTTCCAATCTGATTCGTAGCCTCCGTTGGGGTCTTAGAACTCAATCGACTGACCCCTGAAGATGTGACAGGCCGGTCGAAGGTTCCACTATTGTAAGCTGTGCGCATCAAATCGGGAACGAAGCATTCTTCGCGCAGGTTTGCTAAGCAAAACTTGTTTGCGTTGCGCCGCGAGTAAAGAGTAAAATCACCGGCAATCCAGCCAACCAACGGGAAGCATCGGTCCACTTTTCGTTGGGATTCAAGCTTGCGAGCCTGAGAATACGAGCTTGGGAATTCGATCAGCGTGAGGGTTGAGATCGAGATCAGTCCCACAGACGTCGGCTCCGCTAAGCCAGAGACCGATTTGACGACGGAAAAGCTTTTGAGCACCGCCCAAATTTCTTTTGCATCTCGCGCGATCCTTGGAATCAGAACCTTGGAGTCAGAATAATGAATGCTGCTACCGCTCGATTTCTCCGCTTGGGTGTCAGCTTATCCGGATTAATAGTTTTAGGGTGGGTGCTGACGGGCCATGCGGCCAAACCGGTTCTGCAGGGGCTGCCTACGGATTGGTCCCACCGCCACGTGATCTTTTCCCAACCCTCGACCTACGAGCAAGTCGAGAATGTTACCAGCGATCCACGCTACTGGCAGCAATGGTTCCGGCAGAACGTGAGGCGAGTCCTGGTGGACCCGGCAGCGTCCGGCGATGACACCTCGATGGGTTCCGACATGGATCGCGGCGTGAACATTGGCAGCGAGCTCAACTCGGAGGGAGCTTGGTCTGTGGATCTCGGCAGTGGCGGCAGCGTCGGCGCCGGCAACTATCCCGCTAAGTATTCGTTCCAAATCACCACCGCGAACTGTGCCAGTGCAACCTCGCCCGATTATGTCGTCTTCAATACCGGACTTTCAGGCTCGAGCGGCCAAGCCAGCGTGGTCGCCTACGATAATCTTTATTCCGGCTGCACCGGAACGAAACCGCTGGTTTACTGGGCCTATAACACCGGCGGTCAGGTTCTGACATCTCCCACGGTCTCTGCGGACGGCACCCAGGTCGCGTTTGTCCAAACCAACAGTGGCTTCGGCGTATTGGTCCTTCTGAAATGGACCGCTTCCACCACTCAGACTGTAAGTTCCCCGCTGACTTTAACGCCAGTCGCCGCCAGTGCATATCGTAGCTGCGTCGCGCCCTGCATGACTGGGATCCTTCTGAAAACCAGCAGCTCAGTTCAGGTCAACGATATAACCTCGTCCGTTTTTCCCGATTACACCAATGACACAATTTGGGTGGGCGGAGCTCTGGGCTGGCTTCACAAGATCACTGGAGTGTTTAAGGGTACCCCTGGCGAAGTCACCACCGGCGGTTTCCCGGTTCAAGTCAATTCGACCAATCCGACCTCCCTCTCCAGCCCGGTCCGCGACAGTACTTCGGGAAACGTGTTTGTGGGCGATTACGGCGGATTTTTCTATCGTGTCAGCGCGACCGGAGCAGTCACCGCGTCGGCGAAAATAGATCATGGAGCTGGTCTGGTGGCAGCGCCCATTGTGGATTCAACCGCCGACAAGATCTATGTCTTTTCCTCCAGCGATGGCAGCACGACCTGTACTGGAGGCGTCCCCTGCTCGGCGGTCTTTCAGTTCGTCCCGACTTTCGCCGCTGGAGCGACGGGTACGGAAGCTTTGGTCGGCAACAGCCAGCCCGCGCCTCCCAACCCTAAGCCCTTGTATGAGGGCAATTTTGACAATACTTACCTGAATTCCGCTAACGCAACCGGAAACCTTTATGTATGCGGCAACACGGCAGGTTCTCCGACGCTCTATCAGGTTCCGGTCAACACCGGGATTATGGGAAGCGTACTCACCGGACCAGTGCTAACCAGCGCTACCACCGGCTGCTCCCCGGTCACCGACATTTCCAACCCCAACGCCACTGGAGGCGCCACCGAATGGATCTTCGCCAGCGCTCAGGCCAGCGCGTCCGGCAATAGCTGCACGGGTGGCGGCTGCATCATGAACTTTAAGGTTACGCCCTGGCAGCCATCGACCGCTTACACCGTAGGCCAGGAAGTTCTCGACACCAACCTTAACATTCAAGTCGTCAGAACGGCGGGCACGTCTAGAACTGCCGTGAAGGGCCACCCTACCTGGAACACAAACATCGACGGAAGCACAACGGACGCCACGGTACGCTGGACCAACCAGGGTCCCCATCTGGCTTCCCACCCCGCTTGGCTGCCCAGCCACACCTACACCGTCGGTCAGGAGATTCTCGACAGCAATGGAGCCGTAGAGTGGGTGCATACGCCTGGAACCTCCAGAACCGCAGCGCAGGGCCATCCCACCTGGAGTTTGGTCGTAGCCGGCACGACCGCCGACGGTACCGTCAGCTGGCGCATGGTAGGCCCAGTCGCCACTTACAGCTTTGCCGCCGCTGGAGGCACCAGCGGAATTATTATGGATAACGACGTCCCCACGGGCACTCTGGCCGGCGCGTCCCAGGTGTATTTCTCGACGCAAACCAATCAGACCTGTACAACTTCCACGGGCACCGGCGGATGCGCGGTACAGGTATCGCAATCAGCATTACAATAGCCAGATAGCAAATAAAAGATAGGGTGCACTCTTATGACGACGAACGATTCGACCTCTGATAGTCCGCGTACGCCGGCCACCAAACAGCCGTACGAAAAGCCGTCCTTTCGCTGCGAAAAGGTTTTCGTGACCAGCGCCCTGTCGTGCGGCAAGATCAGCGCGACGCAAAGCAGCTGCAACTTCAATCGAAAGGTGTCATGAATTCATCCGCAACAGTGCCGGGCGATTCTCATGCTCTGAAGTGCGAACTGGCCCGCGAGGTTTTGCGCTCGTCCGGCAGGTTGCGCTTGCAGGTCACGGGTTGGAGCATGCTGCCCGCCGTGTTTCCCGGCGATACGCTCGTGATTGACCGCATCCCGAGCGATGCCGTATCGGCAGGAGACATCGTACTATTCGGCCGATACCAGCGTTTTTTCGCTCACCGCATTGTGACCCGGGGCATCGTACATAAGGACCAATCGCAAAGTTCGGAGATTTTGACCCGCGGGGATGCGATGCCCGCTCCCGATCCGCCTGTTTCTGAAAGCGATCTGCTGGGAAGGATTTCCTTCATCCTGCGGAATGGGAAATGCATCGAGCCGAGTCGGCGTCCGCGATTTTCTGAGCGCGCCCTCGCTGCCGTGCTTCGACGCTCCACCTTCGCCGCCCGCGTTGTTGTAGGGGTGCACGGCCTGCTCCACGCCTCGCAAAGTCAATCGCGGGAGCAGACTTCACAGGTTAAAACGCAATAGCTGTAAACCACATTTAGGATGTCGAGTCTTCTCTTGCCCGAATTAGCCGCCGATGTCGAGCGTCTCAGCCTCGTGATCGAAATCGGGGGCATGCCCGTACGCGTGCATACGACCGACCCGGCCTTTCTTGCCATGCTGCAGAACCGCTACTCCGGGTTTGTGACCTCCTCTGAACATGCAGAGATTTCCTTCGACGTGCACCTCACTCTGACACACTTCGCCGATCTCGATGCCCCCCTGCGCGTGACCCAGCGCAAAGGCCGCTGGGCGCTGGAGCGCGGCGACTTTCGCGCCGAGTGGGAACCCGCGTCCCGCACCGGCTGGATTCGTCAAAGCGCCAATCCCCATTCCATCGACACCGTCCTGCGCATTGTGCACAGCCTCGTGTTAGCTCGCCAGGGAGGCTTCCTGCTTCACTCCGCCAGCGCCATTCGCAACGGCAAGGCATTCCTGTTCGCCGGCGCCTCAGAGGCGGGCAAGACGACGATCTCCCGCCTCGCTCCTCCCGACGCGACCCTTCTCACCGACGAGATCTCCTACGTTCGTAAAGAAGACGACCGTACGCAAGCTTCCGGCTATGTAGCCTTCGGCACTCCGTTTACCGGCGAACTGGCCAAGCTAGGCGAAAATGTTTCCGCTCCGATTGCTGCTCTCTACCTGCTCGCCAAAGGCGCAGAGAATCGCATCGACCCCATTCCGCCCGGGGAGGCCGCTCGATCTCTGCTTGCTAATCTTCTCTTTTTCGCGGAGGATGAAGATCTAGTGCAAGCGATTTTTCATTCCGCCTTTGAGTTCGTAAGCCAGGTTCCGGTTTCCCGGCTTACTTTTGTGCCCGACGCCCGGGTCTGGGAGTTGATCGGATGAGCAGACTTTATATGGCACGCAATCCACGGGTCGCAGCCCGCAGTCTCGGCGGCGAAATGATGATCATGTCCGGCCGCGATTCCACGCTCTTCACCCTGAACAAGACGGCCACCATCCTGTGGCAGTCGGCCGACGGCACCACTCCGCTCGACGAAATCGTCGAACTGCGCATCGTTCCAGGATTCGCGGTCGAGCCGGCCCAGGCCTTGCAAGACGCCGAAGTTCTGGCGCGCGAACTGGCCAGCCGTGAGATACTGCAAATCTCAGAAGAACCCATTCTGCCGCGGAATCCCGCAGCAGGAGAAGTTACGCCCGGAGAGTCGCAATGAGCCTGCTCCTGCAGGAAATGTCGGAGAAGGCGCTGAAGCTGAACATTCCGCTCAGCGTGCAGCTTGACCTGACGTATCGCTGCAATGAACGCTGCGTCCACTGCTATCTCGATCACGACGATCACGGCGAGATGACCACGGCCGAAATCAAACACCTGCTCGACGAGATGGCCGACGCCGGAGTCTTCATCCTCACCCTCAGCGGCGGCGAGATTTTCCTGCGCAAGGATTTCTTCGACCTTCTCGAACACGCCCGCCGTCTGATGTTTTGCGTGAAGCTCAAGACCAACGCCGTGCTGATCCGCGAGCGCGAGGCCGCCCGCCTTCGCGATCTCGGCGTCGAGTCCATCCAGATCAGCATTTACTCGCACCGTCCGGAAGTTCACGATGCCATCACACTGATCCCGGGCTCACTGCAACGCTCGGTCGATGCCATCCGCTTCCTCAAGTCTCAGGGATTGAAAGTCATCATCGCCAATGTCTTGATGACGCAGAACCGGCAGGACTATCCCGGAGTTCGCGCTCTGGCTGCGGAACTGGACGTCGAATGCACTCTTGATCCGACCGTGACTCCCATGATGGACGGCAACCGCGGTGTCCTTGACCTAGCGGTCGACCAAGACACGCTGCGCCAGGTTTTCCGCGATGCCGCGCTCGTAGGCGACGTGGACGAGTTTTGCGCGATACCAGCAGCACCGGGTGAGAGCGAACTGGAGTCCATACCCTGCAGCGCCGGTCACACGGCCTGCTACGTTTCGCCATATGGCGACGTTTTCCCCTGCGTCCAGTTTCCTCTTCCCACGGGAAACGTGCGCCAGCAGCGCTTCGTCGACATCTGGCGCCATTCCGACCAGATGAACGAAGTTCGCTCCATCCGCGTGAACGATCTTACAACTTGCACTTCATGCTCCCACGTTAGCACCTGCACGCGTTGTCCGGGTCTGGCTTTCATGGAAGGCAACATGCGCGGGCCATCGACGCAGGATTGCGAGAAATCATTCGCCCGAACTGGAATTCCCTCGGCCAATATGCTGGCGAAGAAAGCCACCGCGGGAAGTCTTGCGAAGACCAATTTTGGGCAAGCAAATCTGGTGCAGATTCGAGCGCTACCAAATCTGGCAGGCGCCACTGCGTGATTCGGAGTCGCGTTTGCGGCTTCCATCAAGAACGCTCCAACCGAAAACATGTCTGCGACTAGTGCCACACTCGATGCCGAGTGGTCTTTACTGCTAACCGCGTGCTCCGAAATCCCCCGCCAGGAAAAAATCGCTCGCCTTCGCCTCCTGTTGCGCGAACCAATTCGCTGGAAAATTCTTTTCGACCTCGCCGCACGTCATGGCACGCAGCCTCTGCTCTACCAGTCTCTGGTGGAAATCGGGGTTGAAATCAAAGATGCCGTTCCTCGCGAGCAAATATCCGCGATCGAGCAGGGTTACCAGACCAATCTGCATAAGGCGTTATTTCTCTCGCGCGAGTTGATTCGCATGGTCGACCGCATGTCTGCGCTCGGCGTCGAAGTCATGCCCTACAAAGGCCTGGCGCTGGCGGAACTGATCTACCGCGACGTCGCTCTCCGGCAGGCGGGCGATATCGATCTGCTCATCCATCCGCAGGATTTGCCGCGCATCCGTGAGGCCGTCCGCGAACTGGGCTACACGCCACACATGATTTTTTCCAAGGCGCAGGAACGCGCCTACCTGCAATCGGGATACGAATACGCCTTCGACGGCACAGCCGGCCCCAATCTTCTCGAAGTCCAGTGGGCGATTCATCCCCGTTTTTATGCCATTGATTTTGACATGCAGGAATTGTTCCGCCGGGCAATCAAAGTCACGGTAGCAGGCCACCCCATGAAGACGCCGTCTCCCGAAGATTTGCTTCTAGTTCTGTCGGCGCACGCCGCCAAGCATGTCTGGGGACGCCTCGTCTGGCTCTGCGACATCGCCCGGCTGATGAACCTGCCAACTCTGGACTGGAGCTGGATCGCATCTCAGGCGCAAGCCTTGGGAATTGTGCGCATCCTGCGCGTCACCATGCTCCTGGCGAACCGGCTGTTAAGCACCGCAATCCCGCCCGCAGCCCAAGCAAGTCTCCCCGAAGATCCCGCGATCTCGGCGGCGACAATCTCGCTGGCCAACGAAATTCAAATCCACATTGCGAGCGAGTCCGCACACAACGTTGAGTCCTCGGCCTATTTTCGTCTCATGATGCGTCTGCGGGAACGTCCCGCCGATCGCCGCCGATTCCTGCAGCGCCTCGTCTTCACCCCAGGCCCAGGCGAATGGCAGGCAGTGCGTCTCCCCGAACCGCTGTTCCCACTCTACCGACTGGTCCGCCTCTCGCGCCTCGCGGCAAGGCTCATCCGATCCTAGACCGCGGCAGCAGTCCCCTTCCACTCTCTTACATATAGAGCTAACATCCCCGCGCATCCGATCAAAGGCACTGCCAGCCCAGCTTTCAGACTATCGAAATGATTCGACGAAACTCCCACCATCCACGGAAGCAGTCCACCTCCAATATTCGACAGCGTGAATAAAATGGACCCCAGCCGCGAAGACTCCGACCCAAATTCGTGCGACAGAAGCGAGATCGTGATCGGATAAACATACGAAAGCCCAAGCCCCGCCAGGCAAGCGCTCGCCACCACGCCGCTCAGGCCACGCGAAAAAACCAGCCCCGCCATGCCCGTACACGCCGCCAGCAACCCAACCTGCACCAGTCGAATTTCGTTAGTTAGTCGCAACAGCAGCGGCGCCACCCATCTCCCCAGCATCATCGCCGCATAGAAAAACGAGGACGTCATGATCGCCATCGTCGCCGACATATTTCCCAAACTCTTGGAGTAGGTGGCCAGCCAAAATCCGAATCCGTTCTCAACCCCGACATACAGAAAAAACAGCGCCGCCAAAATCCACAGAGTTCCGTTCTTCCACGGAATCGCCAGGGCCACCTTCCAGCCAACAACCGGCGCTGCAGCCGGTTCAACAATCGAAGCCGGCATAGCCGCGATTCCAATCGCCATCAAAAGCGCAAATCCAGCCACCACCCCGAGCAACAGCGGTACCCGCTGACTCCGGGCTGCCGCTCCCACAAGAAAAGGACAAGCGACCGCACCCATGCTCCAGCAAAAATTGAGCAGATTCAGCGTCGCACTGCGCCGTCCCGGATTCACCTCCGCAACCATCAAATTCGCCGCAGGCACCGCCAAGCCCAGTCCTCCGCCGTACGCCCCAATGCAGAAAATCCCCATCCCCTTCGGACCTACCAACAGCAATCCCACTCCCGCACTCATCAGCAGAAGCCCAGTCTTGATCGCGAATCGAAATCCCCAGCGCGCAGCCAACATCCCCGACACCGCGACGGCCACGGTCGACGCCACATACTGAACATTGATCAGAGCGCCTGCCTGGGAATAGTTCAGCGACCATCTTGCCGAAAGAATCGGCAGCATCGGACCGAGCAGCACGGTTGCAATCCCGATCGGAACGAACGACGCGTAAGCCGCCAGCGTAAGGGCTTTGGCAGAGGCGGAAGCGTGGGGTGAGTCTGACGGGGACATGATCAGAGGAGAGCATCAAGACAGACGCACTCTGCGGCTACTATATCGGAACTGCGGCGCTAGGAGGACCCGCGCGCCTTCGCCGTAGATTCCCTCACCACCAGCATCGGTTCAATCGCGATCTCTGAGAGATATTCCTTCTTTCCCTCAATGCGTTCCAGCAGCACCTGCGCTGCCACTTCTCCCATGCGCTTCAACGGCTGTTGCACGGTGGTCAAACTCGGAGTATGAAACGCCGCTCCCGGAATATCGTCGAACCCCAATACCGAAACATCCTGAGGCACACGCAGGCCCTGTTCCTGCAGCGCTCGAATCGCGCCGATCGCAGAGATGTCATTGTAGGCAAACAGCGCCGTAAACGGCTGTTTGCGCGCGAGCAGTTGCTTGGTAAACGGATAGCCCAGCATCGGCGTCGGGTCGTCGGTGTCGATCTGCACCGTCAACTCAGGATCGATCTTCATCCCAATGTCACCCGCCACGTGGCAGATCGCATCCCAGCGCTCTTTCGCATCCGAGCTCAAGGGATTGCCTTTCATGAACGCTACTCTCTCGTGGGACAGCTCCTGCAAGTGATGCAGCGCCAAAACCGCAGCCCTGCCGTGATCGAGCGTAATGTTGGTAACTCCCTTCAGCTTCTTGTGACCCGCAACTGCGACCGTCGGCAGCGCAGGCTCTTCCTGAACGGTCGTATCCACAGTGATGATGCCCTCGACTCCCCGCTCCGACAGCAACTGCGAATACCGATTCAGCAACTCGGTATCATGCCGATGCACCACCGTCAAGAAGAAATAGTCGCGCGTCCTCAAATACTGCTCAATGCCGCTGATGATGGGCGAGCTATAGGAGTCGCCGATCTCTTCTGCAATCACCCCGATGGTATAAGTACGCTTGTTGCGCAGGGTGCGGGCGAAAAAATTCGGCCGGTAGTTGAGCTCCTTGGCGGCCGCGTGGATTCGGTTCTTGGTTTCCTGCGGAATGGATCGAGCCGACGGCGAATCGTTCAGTACCGCAGACACCGTACCCGGGGTAAGTCCGACATGCTGGGCAACGGCCTTGAGCGTAATAACTTCTGGTGTTTGGCCGGGCTTCTTAATTTGCCCCATGATCTTTCTAGATCGCTTAGTTCAATAACCGTAACTCAGAGCGATACATCAACGAAGCCCCGGCCAAAAGCCCGCGTGAGGTCACGCCTTGGCGTACCGCTGGCTGTTCGGCTTCGACCCGCTCAAAGCAAAAAACAAAATGTACAAGTAACAAATCACCGGAAGAAAGAACGCGTGATGAATGCCGATGTGATCGGCAATCCACCCTTGCGCCACCGGAATAATCGCGCCCCCGACGATCGCCATAATCATCACGCCAGATCCATCTCCCGTAAGCGGACCCAGTTCAGCCACCCCCAGCGTGAAGATGCTCGGGAACATGATGGAATTAAAGAAGCCGACCAGAAGAATGCTATACATCGCGAAGTGTCCCGTAGTCAGCATCGAGATCGCAACCAGTGCAGCGGCACAAACAGCGCAAATGCCCAGCAGGCCCCTCGTACTCACTTTTTGCAGGAGCGCCGAACCGATGAAGCGCCCAACCATCGCGCCGCCCCAGTAGAATGTCACGAAGCTGGCCGCAACCTTCGCTGTCAGACCGCCAATCTCGGGCTGAGTGAAATAGTTAACCAGAAAGCTTCCAATCGAGACTTCACCGCCAACATACACAAAAATACCGATCGCCCCGAAAATCAAACTCGGGTGCTTCCAGATCGAGTCGTTCACTTTTTCGCCGACTTTATGCTGGGCATGTGCGATGGTCGGCAGCTTGAAGCTGCCAATAGCAACCGCCAGCACCACCAACGCAATCCCGAGGCCAACGTATGGCGCCTTGACTGACGCGGCTTCGTGCAACCGGTAGGCTTGCAGGGCATCGGGTGCCATCGCTCTTATTTCCTCAATGGCTTTCGGAGCTGCGCTCAGAATCAGCGCGCCTCCGAAATAAGGCGCTAAGGTCGTACCGAGTGAGTTAAATGCCTGTGTGAGATTCAGCCGGCTCGAAGCCGTTTCAGGCTTTCCCAGAACCGTGACATAAGGATTCGCGGCCACCTGCAGGCAAGTGATCCCTGCCGCAAGAACGATCAGCGCGCCCAGAAATAACGGATAGGAAGGAACGCTGGCCGCCGGCACGAACAAGAACGCCCCAAGTCCCATGATGAGCAGACCCGCGACCATCGACTTCTGATAGCCCATCCAGTCGACGAGCTTGGCGGAAGGTAAAGAGAAAATAAAATACGCGCCAAAAAATGCAAATTGGATTAACTGCGACTGGAGGTAATTCAGATCGAATATCGATTTCAGATGTGGAACCAAAATATCATTCAGGCAAGTAAGAAATCCCCACATGAAGAAAAGCGTGGTCACCGTGGCCAGCGGAGCGCCGTAGCTCTGCCCCGTGCCCGGCGCCGTGGCTGTCGTAGAAGTGTTGGGGGTTGCGATCGCCATGAGTACTCTACCCATCCCTCCAGAGATTGTATGGACCAGAGTTCCGAACCAAAGGACGCGCCATCATAGCATCGTCGGCCTGCGAGTCCATGCATTTTTCTTCGGTGTGTCTCGTTTTCATGCCCTAGAAAATCGTTTCTCTAGCCTTGACATTCCAGCGCCCTTGCCGGAGACTGCAATCGTTTCCGCCTGTCGGATCTCTTCGTCAGGCCACACTCATGCGCAAATATACTGTCTTCGCAGCCGCCGCCTCGTTTTTCCTGCTGACACAAACGGCACTCCTGGCGCAAAACTCTACGCCCATCGGCATGCCTACAAGTATGTCCGCCGCGGTCGTGTTCAGCGAACCCAGCTTCCCCGCAGCCGACTCTGCCACCCCCTCCGCCCAACGATTGGCCACGACGTTGCCCGATGCTCGGTTGGCCGACATCGACCACCTCCGCGATGCCCTGTCCGCAGCATCGACCCGCCTCTTGGTTCTCCCCTACGGCTCGTCGTTCCCCGAGCAAGCCTGGCCCGCAATTAAGCAGTTCCTCGATCGCGGCGGCAATCTTCTCGTCCTCGGCGGCATGCCCTTCACCCGCGCCGCCTACCGCGATCCCAGCGGCTGGCATCTTCGCCCCTACAGTGTCCGCTTCATCCGCCCGCTCATGATCGACCAGTATCAGGAAACTCCGGGCTCCAACGGAATGCAATTCCAGCCGAATCCCGAACTGCCGTTGCAGCTTCCCGCGTTCGCATGGAAGCGCGCCTTCAGCCCCGTGGTACGACTCAGTGCGGTCGACGTTTACCATCGCGGCGGCGCTGCCGGCTCCATCGATGCACGCCTCGACTCGCTCGCCTGGGGCACAAAAGACGGCCGCAAGCTTTCCGCACCCGTGATCCAGATCGATCACTACCGCAACGGTTTCGACGGCGGACGCTGGATTTTCGTAAACGCAGAACTCTCGCCCGAATTTTTCGACAATCCCAGCCTCGTCCAATCCCTTGCGGAACGAGCGCTTCAAGGCGCCGAGGAATTCACGGTCCGCCCCGTGCTGCCGCTCTACCTCAACGGCGAGCCCATACAACTGCAAGTGCAATGGCACGCGTCAGTACAACCCAGACAGCCCGTCTCTCTTAAAATCACGTCCTTCCCCGAAGCGCAGCCCTCGAATCGCACAACCGTAACTTCAGCCCTCGCGCCGGATACAAGCGTCGTCTTGCCCGCTCCCGAGGGCAAAGGCCTCTACATCATCGAGGCGCAACTACTCGAGGGCGACCGCGTCCGCGCCGTCTACCATTCCGCCCTCTGGATCCGCGATGAATCTTTCCTGCGCTCCGGTCCGCACCTCGCCGTCAACCACGACTATTTCGAGCTCAATGGTCATCCCCTCGCGGTCGTCGGCACAACCTACATGTCGAGCGAAGTGCAGCGCCTCTACTTCGAGCATCCCAACGTGTACGTATGGAATCAGGATCTCGCTCAGATTCACGATGCCGGACTGAACATGATCCGCACCGGCTGGTGGAGTGGCTGGGACAAATTCTGCGACGAAAATGGTCAGCCCTACGAGCGCACTCTTCGAACGCTCGAAGCCTACCTCATGACCGCCCGCAAATACGGCCTTCCGGTGCAGTTCAATTTCTTCGCCTTCCTGCCCGACGTTCTCGGCGGCGCGAACGCTTTCCTCGACCCCGCAGCGGTTCGCCGCCAGCAGACTTTAATTTCGTCGGTAGTCGCGCGCTTCCACGACATTCCTTACCTCGCTTGGGATCTCATTAACGAACCCAGCTTTTCGCAGCACCTCTGGAGAACCCGCCCCAACGGCGACGCAATCGAACTCGCCAGTTGGAATCATTGGCTGAGCGAGCGTTATCCCGATCGCGCGAAACTCGCCGCACTCTGGAATGTTCCTCCCGATTCCGTCTCAGGCATGATCCCTCTTCCCCGCGAAGATGAGTTTTCGCCGCGCGGCATGTACACCGGAACCAACTCGCTTCGCGTGCATGACTATTTTTTGTTTGCGCAGGAATCGTTCGCGCACTGGGTGCGCACCATGCACGACACCATCCGCGCCACCGGCTCGCAACAACTCGTTACGATCGGCCAGGACGAAGGAGGCATTCAAGACCGCCTCTCACCTGCATTCTGGGGAGCATCGGTCGACTTCACCACGAATCATTCGTGGTGGCTCAACGACAACGTCCTGTGGGATTCCCTCGCCGCCAAGCAGCCCGGCGAAGCCATGCTGATTCAGGAAACCGGACTGCAGCGTGAGTTAAACCTCGACGAGGTCGCCCGCCGCACTCCGGAGAGCGAGGCCGCTCTTTTCGAACGAAAGATCGCAGCCTCGTTTATTCAAGGCGCCGGCGCAATCGAATGGCTTTGGAACACGAATTCCGACATGACGGAAAGCAACGAAACTCCGATCGGCGCCGTCCGCACCGACTACACCGAGAAGCCGGAAGCCACGGTCCTGCGCGCCTACGCTCAGTTCGCGCCGTCATTGCAGCCGTATCTTCACGACCCACAGCTGCCTTCGATCGCGATCATTACTTCGCAGGCAGCCCAGTACTCGGCGCTCGCGGATTTTCAGTTGGCGGCACAGCAGCGCGCAGTTCGCGCCCTAGCCTATGACGTCCACTTGCCCGCTTATGTGATCGCAGAAAATCAGATCGAGAAACTGGGCACACCGAAACTGGCTATTCTGCCATCTCCGCAGGCGCTCAGCGAATCCGCATGGCAGATGCTATTAAAGTACGTTGACGCCGGAGGCAATCTCCTCATCACCGGTCCCGTCAATCGCGACGAGCACTCGCAAATCGTCGACCGAGTCTCCGCACTTGGCGTCGCGGCACATACCGAACCATTGACGTATCACGATGCCACGGTTCGCATCGGAGAACGTTCGATTCCCCTGGCATTCAATCAGCAGGATCAGAATTGGCTCGACTCGTTGCGCTTCGATGACTTATCGACTCTCAAGGAGATTCCTCACGGCAAAGGCCGCATCTTCTGGACTTCCTACCCGGTCGAACTCTCCGAAGATCCACAATCAGCTTCGGAACTCTACGCCTACGTTGCGGCCCGCCTGAACTTCATTCCTATGTTCAGTCAGCAATCTCCGATTCCTCCTGGTGTCCTTGTGTTCCCCACAGTGCTCGCGGACTCCGTGCTTTACGTCTTTGTGTCGGATTCCGCCACCGACGCCCCAATCAACCTGCGCGATCAAATCACCGGCGCGCCGCTCAAGTTCTTTCTGCCGGCCGAGCACGCCGCGATTGCTGTCGTAGGAAAAAAAGAGAAAGGAATTGTCGCCAAGTACGGCTTCTAGCTGACGTCAGGACTATCCAGAGAACTGAGGGTGCTCATTGCTCGCGTTTTTGGCGAGAAGTGGCCAGCTTGCAAAGTCGCGATTCTCTGAATATAAGAAGTAGGCGCGAACTCCAGCACGCACCCAGTGAGCCAGGTATCAACCTCTTGTTCCCGTCACGCCGCATTTTTCTGAAATCTCTCAGCCGTTCGGCACTGGTGCTCTCGTTCGAAAGCGTGCTGGCTATGGCTCGACCGCCCTGGATGCGAGGCCATGCGCTGTCGCAGAAAGCCACGCCGCCAAAGCAGGAATCGCAAGTCGAAAGCAATGATCTCGGCGTCAGCTTTCTCAACGTTGCCCGCGAGTCCGGGCTGAATGCGAAAACCATCTTCGGCGGCGAGCATAAGAACAAGTATCTACTCGAAACGACGGGCTGCGGCGTGGCCTTCTACGATTACGACAATGATGGTTGGCTGGATATTTTCCTGGTGAACGGCTCGCGCCTCGAAGGTTTTCCCGCCGGCGGCGAACCGACCTCGCACCTGTTTCGCAATAATCGCGACGGCACTTTCACCGACGTCACCGCCAAAGCCGGCGTCGCACATACCGGCTGGGGACAGGGCGTTTGCGTCGGAGACTACGACAACGACGGCTGGGACGATCTCTTCATCACCTACTTCGGCAAGAACGTTCTCTATCACAACAACGGCGACGGCACCTTCACTGACGTCAGCCAGAAAGCCGGCGTAGCCGGCAAGGGAATGAACTGGAACACGGGCTGCGCCTTCATTGATTACGATCGCGACGGCCGCCTCGACCTGTTCGTTGCCAACTACATTGATCTCGACTTAGCGACCGCACCGCTGCCTGAATCCGGTCCGTGCCTCTACAAGAGTGTCATGGTCGCCTGCGGACCGCCCGGTCTGCAGGGCGGCAAGAACATCCTTTTCCGCAACAACGGCAATGGCACATTCACTGACGTTTCCGAGGCGTCTGGAATTCTCAGCACCAGCGGCACGTACGCCCTCGGCGTGCTGACTGCCGATTTCGACAACGACGGCTGGCCTGACATTTATGTCGCCAACGATTCCGCGCCCAGCACTCTCTACCAAAACCAGAAAAACGGAACATTCAAAGACATCGCCATGGCAGCCGGATGCGCCCTCAGTCCCGACGGCAAACTGCAAGCCGGCATGGGCGTCTCCGCCGCGGACTATGATCTGGACGGCAATCTCGACATTATCAAGACAAATTTCGCCGGCGACACGCCGTCGCTCTACCACAATCAAGGCGCCGCCAATTTCGAAGATGCCACGTTCACAGCCGGCCTGGGCACGCACACCCAATATCTGGGTTGGGGCTGCGGCTTCTTCGATATGGACAACGACGGCTGGCCCGACATTCTGCTCTGCAATGGCCACGTCTATCCGGAAGTCGAACAGCTCAAAACGGAAGCCAGTTACGCGCAGCGCAAACTCCTCTATCGCAACCAGCACAACGGCCACTTCACCGATGTTTCTCTGCAGGCCGGCCCCGGCATCTCCGAGCCAACGGCTTCGCGGGGCGCCGCTTTCGGCGATTTCGACAATGACGGTGATATCGACGTGGTCGTGAACACCGTCAACGACTATCCACAGTTGCTCCGCTGCGATTCCAAGCTCAGCAACAACTGGATCAAGATTCGCACCATCGGAACCAAATCGAATCGCAGCGGAATAGGAGCGCGCCTTCTTTGCGTGACCCACCCCTCTGGAGAGTCGCAGCCGCATCGCCAGATCGATGAAGTCCGCAGCGGCGGCGGTTACCTTTCACAGAACGATTTGCGGATTCATTTCGGCCTGGGGAAGGCCGAGAAAGTAGGTGTGCTGGAGATTCGCTGGCCTAGTGGGCACGTCGATACGCTGAAAGATATCAAGGCTAATCAGCTGATCTACGTCAAAGAGGGCGAAGGGATTATACGCACGATGCAGTTCGCGAACAGCTTCAAACGAAGATAGCCGATCTCCAGCCGTTGCCTTTTATGGCGCCGACCAGTACTTATTAAAGCCGTCGTAATCTGACGGCAAGCTCGCGAGAATTGTTCTCCTCAGTTCCAGCATGTCCACTGACCCTTGTTTCCGATATAGCACTTTGCCGTCAGGAGCAATCAAAACTGTATAAGGCACGGCTGACTCCCACGACGGGTCAAAAGCGGCCTGCAATGCGGCCGTATCATCGGACGAAAATAGCAAATTGCGGCTCGTCGCATGCATCTTCTCCAGCATACGCAATACGGAGCTCTTCTCGTCCGGCATGTTGGCCGCGACCGTAACTAATTCCAGGTCGCGTACACCATACATTCGGAACGTATCTTCGAAATCCGGGAATTCGTGAATGCACGAGCCGCACCACGTCGCCCAAAAGCTTATCAGCAAAGTTTTCTTCGTTGGATTGGTTCGCAGTGTCTTCAGGTCCGCAGCTGAGGCCAACTCAACCTGGACG
Source organism: uncultured Acidobacteriota bacterium (assembly GCA_963758005.1). Taxonomy (GTDB): domain Bacteria; phylum Acidobacteriota; class Terriglobia; order Terriglobales; family Acidobacteriaceae; genus Sulfotelmatobacter. The sequence goes on along the minus strand of CAVWTR010000006.1, from coordinate 1,985,028 downwards.
GGCTGAGATTCGATCTTCCCCAGCGCCGCTAGGCGCGATGCCTGCTTCTCTTTCCACTTGGTCGAACAGCCGAATACGCCGGTGTGCTTCACAGTCACTTCTTGATGAGCCAGCAGCGCATCAATGGCATCGCGCACTTCGTGGGTCTTCACCAGTTCTACGCGATAACTATTGTCCATGCGGCCTTCATAGCGCAAACGGCGATCGCGATCGAAAACAAATGCGTGCGGTGTGGCCTGCGGGCCATAGGCGTCCGCGACCGTCTGCGTTTCGCCATCGTAAAGGTACGGATAAGTCAGATGCTTGTACTCGGCCCGGATCTTCATCTCCTCCAAACTGTCACTGATGTCCGAGGAGTCCAGTTCATCGATCCTGATGGCCTGCGGATCATTGGGTTGAATCGCAACCACCGCGACGCCGAGGTCTTTATAGTCCGCTGCGAGCTGCGCAATGCGGCGCTCGTACATTTGGGCGATCGGGCAATGGTTGCAAGTGAAGACCACCACCAGGACGGGGCTGGAAGAGTAGTCGGCGAGCTTATGGATCGCTCCATCGATGCCGGGAAGTTCAAAATTCGGCGCCGGTGATCCGAGTGCGAGGATCGGGTGATGGGTCTCCTGTGCCCCGGCGGTTGCCGCAAGCACGCATAGCACGAGGGCTCTCCACATATTATTTCTCCGATAATAATTTATACCGAATTGCGGCAACAAAAAACGGCAGGGCCGACCCCCTGCCGTTTTCGCTATCCTACAATTTTGCCGCAAACTACTTCTTGTTCACCGACTTCTTGAGTTCGGCCCCAGGACTAAATTTCGCGACCTTGCGCGCGGCAATCTTGATCGTGGCACCGGTTTGCGGATTACGTCCGTTCCGCGCTTTTCTCTGCGACACCGAGAAGGTGCCGAAGCCTATCAACGCGACTCTGTCTCCTTTGCGGAGCGCACCCGTAATGCTGTCGACGGCGGTATCAATGGCAGTCGTAGCCTGCGCCTTGCTGATTTCACATGCGCCTGCGATCTTGTCAACCAGATCGGCCTTATTCATAGTCTCTCCTCGCAGGTCTCTTTCGTGCCCAGCCTACCGGGAGGAAACTGGCTCCGGCTGAGTTGGGAAACCTGACGGCTTGTATTCTCCTCCGTCTGCGCCGAAAGTCAACTGTGAAAATCCGCGCCGGAAGCCTGTTTCACACCTCATCGGCCCGAATTGGGGCTGTCTGAGCGGCTTTCGGGTGGTCCCGGCACGGTTTTCCTAAGGTCTCCACAGCCCACCCCCTTCCTTCACAGGATGTACACAGGCAGACAAGGTTTGCAGCTTGCGCAGAGGCGCCCCTTAGGTGCAAAGTCAAAGAGGAGATTTCGTTTGAAGATGATTGACCAAAAAATGATCGACCAGAAAATGATTGGCGAAAAGATAAGTGGCCCCCGGATGGAAGCGCCCCGGCCGATCAAGACTGCCGCGGACGTTTGCCCGCTATGTGAAGGTACCGGATGGAAAACGGTGGGGACTGGCAGCGGCGCCCGAAGTGCGACCGCTCGCATTAGCAACGATGGCATAAGTAACGATGGCATAAGTAACGACCGCCGCGTCACCCGCTGCGACTGCCGTTTGCGCGCCCGAGGGGAATCCTTGCTGTCCGCCGCCCGCATTCCCCGCCGCTACGAGCACTGTGAACTCTCCAACTTCGAGTTCGACGGCCCCTATCGCTCCCTGGCTCCGGCTCGCATGGCGGCCTGCAAGTTCGTCGAAGAATATCCGATCGACAAGACGGGCCTCCTGGTAATCGGAACTATCGGCGTAGGCAAAACTCACTTAGCCGTCGGAATGATCAAGGAACTGATCCTCGGCAAAGGCATCTCTTGCCTCTTCTACGATTACCGCGAACTACTGAAGCAGATCCAGAACTCCTACAACGATTCGGTTAAAACCACCGAACTGGACGTGCTTCGCCCCGTATTTGAAACCGAGGTCCTGGTGCTGGACGAACTAGGCGCAGTCCGGCCCACGGAGTGGGTATGGGACACCGTGAGTCTGATCCTCAACACGCGCTATAACGACAATCGAACTACGATTATCACCACCAACTATCCCAATCTTGCGGAACGCGACCGGCTGGGTAGCCACGTCAGCAGCCGCAGTACCGAAGCTGCCAGGTACGCAGCCGAGAAAGAATCTCTGGGCGATCGCATCGGCGACCGCATGCGTTCCCGCCTCCTCGAGATGTGCCGCATCGTCACCATGGAAGGCCAGGATTACCGCGAGCGCGTCAAGAGCGCCAGCTTTCGATGAAGGTCTCGCTTCCGTTCGCCAACTAGACTGCATTCTTAGTTGTGGCTCCGCGTGAGTCCCTTTCAACGGGGCGTCATCCCGAAGCACCGCGTTTTCACCAGCGGGGCGAGAGCCTGCCCTGAGCGAAGTCGAAGGGGATCTCGCGTGGATAGTATCAAACTGAACCAACACCCATTCTCGATTTAGCCCTTTTCGTATCAATCCGCCTAAAAGCCGTGGCAAATGAAGTTCCCCCGAGTGTTTTCCCTGCCGATTGCAAACTAGAATGAATTCGTGCTGACCGAGCACCTCGAATTCGCGCCAGAGCAAGATGCGGAAATCTTCTCCGCCGTCCCCGCAGCCCCGGCGGTTTTCCTTCTGCGCGGAGAGGACACCCACGCTGAGCCGTACATCAGCAAGACCGCGAATTTGCGACGACGTCTGCAGCGGCTCCTCGGGCCCATCGAAGAGCGCACGAGGAAACTCAACCTGCGTGATCGAGTCCGTCTGATCGAGTATTCCGCGACCGGTTCCGACTTTGAATCCGGCTTCCTGCTCTACCGCGTTCTGCGGATCGCTTTTCCCAAGACCTACTCGGCTCGCATGCGCTTCCGTTTCGCGCCCCTCGTGAAGCTGCACCTCGAAAACGAATACCCCCGCGCCTCCATCACCACGCGCCCGGGCCGGCCCAGCGGACGCACTCTCTACTACGGCCCCTTTATTTCGCGCCTCGCCGCCGAGAAGTTCATGAACGATTCACTCGACTTCTTCAAGATGCGGCGCTGCGTCGACGATCTGCATCCCGACCCCAAATTCCCCGGCTGCATCTATTCCGAAATGAAAATGTGTCTCGCGCCCTGCTTTAAGGGATGCAGCGACGAAGAATATGTTGCGGAAGTGAACCGGGTGCAGGCCTACTTCGATTCCGCCGGAGATTCTCTTCTAAGAGAGTTCTCGGCCGAGCGCGAAGCCGCGTCAGCCCGTCTGGCCTTCGAAGACGCGGCGGCAATTCACGCCCGCGTAGAAAAACTCAAGCCCATCATAAGCCAGCTTCCCGAAATCGTGCGGCGCCTCGACCGCCTCTCCGCGCTCATGATTCAGCCGTGCGCGGTGGCAGGTTCGGTGGCCTTCCTGCGTATCGAGCGCGGCCGCATCTCTGACCCGGTCGCGTTCAGCATTCAGCCGGCCGAGCAAGCAAAATCGCAGTCAATGGAAGCGCGAGTACAGGAAGCTCTGCAATCCGTCCCACCAGAAAAAGCTGAGAGGGCGAAGTCTGCTCTCGAAACCATGGAGCACCTGGCCTTGCTGAGGCGTTGGTATTATCGCGGAAGCCGCACGGGCGAAATCTTTTTTGCCGATTCTAAGGGTGAACTCCCCATGCGCCGCATCGTTCGCGGCATCTCAAGAGTATTCCGCGGCGAAAAGCCGGAAGCGGAGGCCAACAAACCTGCATCTCTCGCGCTACCTGAGGCTGACGGAATCACGGAAGGTTCCCAGTAAAGGAAAATGAGGTGCCCCATTTCTCGCGCGTTCTTTGCGCGAGAAGTGGGAGTTTATTAAAGCCCCCAAAATCCCACCCGCGAAGGGCAGCAAAGAAAACGGGCGACCCGAAAGCCGCCCGAAAAATTAGTTCTTTTGCCCTGCCGGTGCCAATCCGCGAAGATCCGCGGCAAGTGCTCTAAATATCCAGGTTCTTCACATCCAGAGCATTCTCTTCGATGAACTTGCGCCGCGCCTCCACATCTTCGCCCATCAGTGTGGTGAAGATGGTCTCGCATTCGGTAATGTCCTCCAGTCGCACCGACAGCAAAGTCCGCCGCTCGGGATCCATGGTCGTCTCCCACAATTGCGGAGCCGTCATCTCGCCCAGACCCTTATAACGCTGGATCGTGAAATCCTTGCGCCCTTCGTTGATCACATAATCGCGCAGATCGCGCACATTCGTTTTCTCCACGACTTCAATTTCCGTCTTGCGCTTGGCAGGCTTGGCAGTCTTCTTCTCGCCTTTTTCTCCGTCGCCGGACGCGGCCTCGTCCTCTGAGCCTTCAGCGGCTGCCGGAGCGGCTTTCGCTAAGGTCTCCACCACGAACGGCGGCTCCATGTAAGGTTCGATCTGCTTATACTTCGAAATCAGCTGCCGGCACTCGGCGCTCGAGGCCAGCACCCAGTTGATGACGTGTTCGGCCCCGTGCTTATTGACGAAGTTCACTTCCCACAGGTTGTGCTCTTCGTCGAATCGCGATCCCACGCTCTTGAATCCCTCGTCCTTCTGTAGCTTCTTCAATTCTTTTTCAAGACGCTCGAGTTTTTTCGGCGGCGTGTTTTTGTCGCCTTCGAAATCCGCGCGCTTGGCCAGATCGAGTTTCGGAATAAGCTCGGTGACGCGCTCGTTGCGCACGCGCTTGTCGAGCTTCTCGAAGAAGCCGAGATACTCGTCCAGCACCGTCATGAATCGCGCCAGATCCTTGCCTTCGATCTTGGCCGCACCCTCGCCGTAACGCACGCTCAACCCGTCGGCCGCGCGCTTCACCATCACTTTGACAAACTCGCGCTCGTCTTTGATGTACTGCTGCGACTTGCCTTTCTTCAGCGAGAACAGCGGCGGCTGCGCGATAAACACATTCCCGCGCTTGATCAGTTCCTGCATGTGCCGGAAGAAGAACGTCAGCAGCAGCGTGCGGATGTGGCTTCCGTCCACGTCTGCGTCAGTCATCAGGATGATCTTGCCGTAGCGAACTTTCGTCGGATCGAAATCCTCCTTGGAGATTCCTGTCCCGAGCGCCGTGATCATGGCGCGAATTTCCTCATGCGCCAGCATCTTGTCGTAGCGTGCTTTTTCGACGTTGAGAATTTTCCCCTTGAGCGGCAGAATCGCCTGGAATCGCCTGTCGCGCCCCTGCTTGGCCGTCCCGCCGGCCGACTCGCCCTCGACCAGAAATAATTCGCACCGGTTAGGGTCGCGTTCCGAACAGTCCGCCAGCTTCCCCGGCAACCCGCCAGAATCGAGTGCGCCTTTGCGACGCGTCAAGTCGCGCGCCTTTCGGGCAGCCTCACGCGCCCGCGCCGCGTCGACCGCCTTGTTGATAATCTTTCGTCCCACCGTGGCGTTCTGCTCGAAGAACGCGCCCAGCCGTCTCGTTTACAAACTGCGTGACCGTGCCCGCGATGTCGGAATTGAGCTTGCCCTTGGTCTGCCCTTCGAACTGGGGCTGCGGCAGCTTCACGCTAATCACCGCCACCAGTCCTTCGCGCACATCGTCGCCCGTCAGATTTTCTTTGACGTCCTTGAACAACCCCATTTGCTGTCCCGCATAGTTAATCGTGCGGGTCAGGGCAGTGCGGAACCCCGAAAGATGCGTGCCGCCGTCTACCGTGTTGATGTTGTTCGCGAAGCTGAACACCGACTCCGAATAAGCGTCGTTGTATTGCAGCCCAATTTCCATGTGGACGCCGTTGCGGTCGTCCTCCATGTAGATCGGCTTGTCGTGCAGCACCTGCTTGCCGCGATTGAGATGCTTGATAAACTCCGCGATGCCGCCGTTGTACTTGAATTCCGTATGCTTCGGCTCGCCCGTCTTCGAATCGGTGTTGCGCTCATCCGTCAGCGTGATCAGCAATCCCTTATTCAAGAATGCAAGTTCGCGCAAGCGCTGCGCCAGCGTGTCGTAGTTGTACTCGGTCGCGGTGAAAATCGAGCGGTCGGGCAGGAAGTGAACCTTCGTCCCACGCTTCTTGGTCGCGCCCGTTTTCCGCAGCTTGTTGGTCGGATCGCCCTTTGAATAGTTCTGCTGCCAGGTCGAGCCGTCACGCCAGATTTCCAGTTCCAGGTCTTCGCTCAGAGCGTTTACGCACGACACGCCCACGCCGTGCAGTCCACCAGAAACTTTGTAAGTCGACGAATCGAATTTCCCGCCCGCATGCAGCGTCGTCATCACCACCTGCGCCGCGGAAACTTTCTCGCCATCGATCACCATGTCGTCGCAAGGAATGCCGCGCCCATCGTCGGTCACCGTGATCGAGTTGTCGAGATGAATCGTGACTTCAATCTTGGTGGCGAATCCGGCGAGCGCTTCGTCAACCGAATTGTCGACAACTTCGTACACCAGATGATGCAGGCCCAGCTCTCCCGTCGACCCGATATACATCGCGGGACGCTTGCGCACCGCCTCCATCCCGCCCAGCACTTTGATGGAGTCGGCATTGTAACTAGCGTCGCTGTTGCCGTTGCCGCCCGCGGCAGCGCCGTTCGTGATCGCACCATTGACGGTGTCGATGGGAGTCACTTTTCCGTTTTTTGTTTTGGTGTCAGCGATGGGAGTATTGATCTCTTTGGTGGCCATTCCGCTCCGCGAAAATGTCCCGATTTCTTGTCTTGAATTCAGGTTCTGTGAGCCCCGGAATTCGGCTGGAAATTCCGCCCCGACTCGACTGCCCCGAAGCCCCCTGCAAAGGACCTCAAGTTATTGAATTTCCTAATACTTAGGGTCATCCTGTAACTCTGAAAATTATACCACAAATCAACACTTTTCGGACCCCGTGAAAAGCGCCGAATCGAGTGAGTAAAAGCCCTTTTTCGGCACTATAAACAAAAGGGGCGGCCCGTGAGGCCGCCCCAAACCGAACACTGATCACCGACCACTGGCAACTGCTCTTACGCCGTAGCTGGCCGCTCTCCACCCTTCGCTCGTCCGGGCTGCAACTCCGGCTTGATGACATGTTGCACTCCATCGTCCTTTGAAGAAGGCGGTGGTTGCACCGGAGGAAGTTGCTGGTTCTCGACCAGCATCTTGATCTCGTTCGCATCCAGCACTTCACGTTCGATCAACGCGCGCGCGATTCGTTCGAGCACTTCCCGATTGTCCGAGATGAGCTGCTTGGCCGTGCTGTAACCCTTATTGACCAGCTTGCGTACTTCCTGGTCAATCTTGATCGCCGTGTCCTCGCTGTAATCGCGATGCTGAGCGATTTCGCGGCCCAGGAAGATCTGCTCTTCCTTCTTCCCAAATGTCATCGGTCCCAGGTCGCTCATGCCCCACTCGCAGACCATTTTGCGCGCCATGTCAGTAGCCCGCTCAATGTCGTTGCCAGCCCCAGTGCTCATCACGTTGAGGAACAACTCCTCCGCGATGCGCCCGCCCATCAGAATCGCGATCTCGGTCTCCAGGTAATTCTTGTAATAGTTGTGCCGATCGTCGGTGGGCAACTGCATAGTGACGCCCAGCGCCATGCCACGCGGAATAATTGTGACCTTGTGCAGCGGATCGGAATTCGGCATCTTCGCCGCCACCAGCGCGTGGCCAGCCTCGTGATACGCCGTATTCTTCTTCTCTTCGTCGGTGAGCAGCAGCGATTTGCGCTCCACGCCCATCAACACTTTGTCCTTGGCCAACTCAAAGTCGTAATGCAAAACCGCTTTGCGATTCTGCCGGGCAGCCGCCAGCGCAGCCTCGTTCACCATGTTCGCCAAATCGGCGCCGGAGAATCCCGGAGTCCCGCGAGCCAGTACGGAAAGATCAACATCTTCAGCCAGAGGAATCTTCCGGGTATGCACGCGGAGGATTTCCTCGCGCCCGCGCACGTCCGGCCGGCTGACTACCACGCGCCGGTCAAAACGCCCCGGCCGCAGCAACGCCGGGTCCAGCACGTCAGGCCGGTTGGTCGCCGCCATCAGAATGACACCCTCATTCGATTCGAAGCCGTCCATCTCCACCAGCAACTGATTCAAAGTCTGTTCGCGTTCGTCGTGTCCACCGCCCAAACCAGCACCGCGATGCCGTCCAACGGCGTCAATCTCATCGATGAAGATAATGCACGGAGCGTTCTTCTTGCCCTGCTCAAACAAATCGCGTACGCGGCTCGCGCCCACGCCCACAAACATCTCCACAAAATCGGAACCCGAAATCGAAAAGAACGGAACGTTCGCCTCGCCCGCAACCGCCCGAGCCAGCAGCGTCTTGCCCGTTCCCGGAGGCCCCACCAGCAGCACGCCCTTCGGAATGCGCCCGCCCAATTTCTGGAACTTCTGCGCCTCGCGCAGGAATTCAATAATCTCGCGCAGCTCTTCCTTCGCCTCTTCCACCCCCGCCACGTCTTTGAACGTGACTTTTTTCTGCTGCATCGAGAGCAGGCGCGCCCGGCTCTTGCCAAACGACAGCGCCTTATTGCCGCCGGTCTGCATCTGGCGGATCATGAAAATCCAGACCGCGCCGATCAGCACGATCGGAACCACCTGAATCACCCATGCCCAGTTGCCGCCGTTGATGTCGCGGAAATCGTTGGATACGCCTTTGCTATCCAGACTCTTGAGCATCTCGGGCGTGAAATACGTGGGAGGCGCGGTGGTATGGAACGCGGAACCGTTGCGCAGCTTGCCGCGGACTTCCATTCCATTGACCACGAATTCCTGAACGTTGTTCTGTTCCACTTCATTCATGAACTGCGAGGTCTTGAGTTCTGCGTCTTTCTGGCCATCGCGCGCGCTCTTGACCACCTGCCACAGCAATAGCGCCGAAACGCCAATCAGCAACCAGAACAGCACGGTTTTTACGGTTGAGTTCACCTAGAGGACTCCTGAATTCGAAACGGGGTGGCCGCCTACAGCAAACCCCCCGAGGCTCCTACAGCGAATTAGATGCCTTGGCGCAATTTTCGATTGGCAAAATCTCTAACGTCCTATTCTACCTTTTCTGCGGCAAAAAGGCGCGTTGGTACCTCTATAACTTAAGTCACGGGAATTCTTGGATTTGCCGCCGCCAGATAGGGTAAATTTCGGTTCGTTTGCTCCACCGCTCCCAGGCCATAGCCCACTAGAAAGGTCTCATCCACCAGAAATCCGAAATAATCCGGCTGTAAGGGCACGCGCCGCGCCGCCTGGCGGTCGAGCAGCGTCACCAGTTTCACCGAAGCCGCTCCTCGGGACCGCAGATCGCTCATCAGGAACTCGCTGGTCACGCCGGAATGCACCAGCCCCTCCACCAGCAGAATGTGCTGCCCGCGAATGTCCGGCTCGTGGCTGAAAAAAATCTCCATCACATCGCTGGAAGCGCCGCTCGGCGGCCGCGTGTATCTGGGCTTGATGAACTGGCACACCACCGGTACTTCGATCGCCCTCACCAGGTCGGCCTGGAACATGAATGCGTTTTCCAGCACCGCCAGCATCTGGACGGTCTGCCCCTTGTAGTCGTCAGAAATTTGCCGGGCCAGCTCCTTCACGCGCTTCTGGATCTGATCCGAGCTGATGACCGGGCGAGGGGGCTCGATTCGCGGACCATTCATGAAGTTAGTGTGCCTCCCGGCACATCACTGCTAATTCTACGTCGCCCGCCGGTCAAAGAAGGGACCTCAGCGCGGCACTTCCGCGAGCGGTTTCTCCAGGATCACTATCGCCGCTCGCCCCGGCGTCGCCCGTAGTTTCGCTGGCACCGGAAACCCTCGCATCCACACAATCTCGCCCTCATTGCCGCTCACTACCACCGGCCACAACCTGCGTTCCGGCTGGGCCACATGACGCTCCTGCAGCAATTCCTTGATCTTCTTAGGGGACTTCGTATGGGCCGGCCAGAATCGGTCGCCCGGACGCCAGTTCCGCACCCGTAACGATCCGGGCAGAGATGCCGCATCCAGAAGTTGATCAGGATTATACGCCGCCTCCGCACCCGCTGGAATGGTCCGCGCCTCGATGGAGGAGCCCGCCTCGTTAACCACGACAACGCCCGGCACGGGAAGCTCGTAGTCGTAGTCGTAGTCGTAGTCGTAGTCGTAGTCGTGGTCGTAGTCATGATCAAAATCGCGTGGCAAAACCGGCTTCCGCAAATCGGGAGTAACGAACCGCAGTTCCTCTGCTTCGACTACGAGATTCCACCCCAGCGGCAACGATACTGCCTTGCCCGACGCGCCTTCCTCGCCCGCGACCCGCAGGATTTCCTCCACATGCTTGAACTCCAGCGGAATCCCGGCATTCTCGCCAATCGCCTTCACCAGCCTCCGCTGCACCGCAACCGGCTCGCCCAGAAACCACATCCGGCTCACCACCGCATTCATCACCAGCCAGGGCGCACCCTCGATTCGCGCTCGCAGATCTTCGCCCGCCGCTTCTCCAACAGGGTGCCCCATTTCTCGCGCGTCCTTTGCGCGAGAAATGGGAATCGCGGCGGAATCAGAACTTGGGACTTCGCCGGAACTCGCCCCGCTGCTGACCCTTTCCAGCCCGCCGATTTGAACAAGTTCATTCGAGCCAGCCACATCACGAGCCCACTCCGGCTCCGACCACTGCACCGTCGTTCCCATCCAACCCGCGACTTCGTTCTCCCAGTAATCTTCTTCCCCGCGCGCAATCTCCGCCAACTCTGCCAGACTCTCCGCCACCGCAGGATTAAACTCCTGCTCCAGCAGCGGCACGACCAGTTTGCGGACTCGGTTCCGCGTGAATTTCTCATCCGTATTCGTCGAATCTTCCCGCCAGCGCTGGCCGATGTCAGTCAGATACTGCCCCAGTTCGCGATGCCGCACCGCAAGCAGCGGCCGCACAATCTCCCCTGAAACCTCACCGTCCTCATCCTCCACCAGAATCCGCGGATAAATCCCCCCCAGCCCCCGCACCCCCGCCCCGCGAATCATCCGCATGAGCACAGTCTCAGCCTGATCATCAAGCGTGTGTCCGGTGACGATCAGGTCGAGACAAGCGTGGCTCATCGGATGAGACTCTTGCAAGGCCGAGCGAAGCAAGGCAGGCTCGTGGAAGGGCACGGCTTCAGCCGTGCCGTTAAGCGCAACGAGAGACGCGGGCTTTAGCCCCTGAGGGCCGCCTTTGGGTGGCGCAGAGCCTTCAGCGCTGCGATCATCCACTCCCTTATCAGCCTGGGCTTCAGCCCCCGAGCGATTCCCCTCCGTGCCTAACAGATAGTGAAAGAACCCATACCGCAACTCCCGCGCAGCGGTCTCTACGCTGAGATGCTCTTCCGCCGCATGCTGCGCGACGTCATCGCTGTCACAATGAAATTCCAAGTCGTACTCGCGAGCCAACCCCGCAACGAATTCCTGATCGCCGTCAGACTCCGCCCCGCGCAGCCTGTGATTGAAATGAACAACAAAAAGGACAATCCCGAGTTCGCTGCGTAGCTCAAGCAGCACCCGCAACAACGCGACCGAATCAATCCCCCCAGAAACAGCCACACCGACGCGATCCCCGGCCTTCAACAATTCGTGCCGCCGAATGTGGGAAAGCACGCGCTCCGCCAGAGAATGCACCGAATCATGGTACAGCAGGGTTTTATGTGGGGACAGCCGCCCCCGGCTGTCCGCGGAGCGCAGCTCCGCTGCCTGCGCAACCGGCGCCGGTTGTGTCTGGGAATGATGCAAACGCGGCGAGCTGGCGCTCGCCGGGGGCGGCGGTCCCCACATTAAATCTACCTACACTCCCGAACTCTTCTCCGCGATCAGCTTGCCAATCTTCTCCACAAACTCCGCCGCCGGCATATCTTCCGTCTTCTCTTTCCCGCGCGAGCGTACATTCACCTTCCCCGCCTCAGCCTCTTTATCCCCGACCACGAGCAAGAATGGCACCTTCTGCATGGCATGCTCGCGAATCTTCGCGTTCATCTTCTCGTTGCGCGCATCCACTTCGACGCGCACACCAATTGCTTTGAGCTCTGAAGCAACTTTCTTCGCATACTCCGCATGCCGCTCGCTGATCGGAATCATCGCCACCTGCACCGGCGAGAGCCACACCGGAAACGCTCCCGCATAATGCTCAATCAGCACGCCAAAGAATCGCTCCACCGACCCGAACAGCGCGCGATGCACCATCACCGGCTGTTTGCGCGAACCATCTTCCGCGACATATTCAAGCCCGAAGCGCTGCGGCAGGTTGAAGTCGACCTGGACCGTCGAGAGCTGCCACAGGCGCCCGATGGCATCGACTAATTTGATGTCGATCTTCGGCCCATAAAACGCCGCTTCGCCTGGGATAGTCTTGTACTCGACATTCTTGCGCTTCAGCACATCCTCAAGCGATTGAATGGCGTGGAGCCACTGCTCTTCGCTGCCCACAAAATTCTTGCGATCGTCCGGATTCCAGGTGGAAAGCTCGATCTGATACTTGTCGAAGCCAAAATCCTTCAGCACATCCATGGCGAAGTCGAGACAACCCGTAATCTCACTTTCGACCTGCTCGGGCGTGCAGAAGATGTGCGAGTCATCCTGGGTAAAACCACGAACCCGGAGTAGCCCGTGCATCACTCCCGAACGTTCATACCGGTAAACCGTGCCCAGCTCGCCCAGCCGCACCGGCAGATCGCGATACGACTTCAGCGAGTCTTTGTAAATCAGAATGTGTCCCGGACAGTTCATCGGCTTCAGCCGGTATTCGGCGTCGTCGAGCTCCATGGCGTCGAACATATTCTGCGAATAGTAGCCCTCGTGTCCCGAGGTATAGAACAGCTGCCGCCGCGCCACATGCGGCGTATACACCAGCGAATATCCGCGCTTGATATACTGCTCGCGCATCCAGTCTTCCATCTCTTTGCGGATGATCCCGCCCTTGGGATGCCAGAAGATCAGCCCCGGTCCCGCGAGTTCCTGAATCGAAAACAGATCGAGCTGCTGGCCAATCACGCGGTGGTCGCGCTTCTTGGTCTCTTCAACGTGCTTCAAATAATCGTCGAGGTCTTTCTTCGAAAAGAAGGAAGTCCCGTAAATACGCTGCAGCTGCGGATTTTTCTCGTCCCCCAGCCAGTAAGCGCCGGCAATATTGAACAACTTGAACGCCTTGATTTTTCCCGTCGACGGAATGTGCGGCCCGCGGCAGAAATCAATAAACTTGCCGGTTCGATAGATCGAAATCTTTTCATCGGGCTTAGTGAATTGCTCGATGAAATGGCACTTCATGAAGTCGCCCTCTTTTTTGAACTCCGCCAGCCCCTGGTCGCGAGGCAGAAACTCGCGCGCGTACGGCAGATTCTGCTGCACCAGTTCCTGCATCTTCTTTTCGATCTTTTCCAAATCCTCGGTCGTAAATGCAGTAGGCCGGTAGAAGTCGTAGAAGAAACCGTTCTCGGTCGCCGGACCGTGGCCCAGCTTGGTCTCAGGAAACAACTCGAGCACCGCCGCCGCCAGCAGGTGCGCCGACGAATGCCGAAAAACCTCCAGCGCCTCGGGATCTTTTTCCGTGAGCAGGCGCAGGTCGGTGTCCTTCTCAAGAGGCCGAGTCAGGTCGATGAGATCGCCGTCCGACTTCGCCGCCAGCGCCGCATCCGCCAGCCGCTGACCAATCGACTTCGCGATATCAAGCGCAGTCGTGCCCTTGGGAACTTCCTTGATACTCCCATCCGGGAGCTTCACATGAATGCTGTCAGCCATAGTTATCGAACCGCAGGGAAACTGAATCTTTCAGTTTATTGGAGGGATTCCAGAGGGTCAAACCGTGGCCAAAGGTACAGGTCTTCCGCCATGCGTACACCGGCCTGGTACATGTCCTATTTCCTGGCGTGACGCAACGCGTATCTTACGTTGAAGAATCAAGGACTTCTGCGGGGTAACCTGGCGAGGTGACGAACGGCACATTGCCACGAGCAGGGGCGCGTTCTACTGTCGCGATCAGAATGAATCTAAAACCTGCGCATCCCCACGCCAAGTCGCACCATCCGGATCTCCCCGCTCACGCCACCATCGGCCGCAGCCAGATGGCAAAACGCCGCAGCAATCGTATGGCGCTCCACGCGTCCATCGGGCTGTCCGGGGAAGATCGCCAGAAATGTTCCTTCACGATGCCGGCGAAGGCAACGAAGTTGAACAAGCACGGCGCTGCCGTTCAACTCGGTCGTGAGCTTCTGGTGGGCTCCGTCCTCAGCGTGGATAACAAGCGCGGCACACAGCTCGCTGCTCGCGTAGTGGCTCAGTTGGCGGGTATACAGGGCGTTTCAACCTACGCGATCGAGTTTGTCGAACAGGACGAACGAGCGCAAACTTTCTGGGGCATTACATTCCCGCCCAACGTTTCAAACGCCTAACCAGCAAATGGCGCCGGAGCCTCCACGGTGAAAGCTCCGGCGCAAAAGCGGACTACATCGTCACATCCTTGACGTGCGTCGCGATGTACCACTTATTCCCGAACGCATCCTTTACCCCGGCGTTGCGATCACCGTAGGGCTGATCCATCGGCTCCTGGAACGAGGTCGCCCCCGCCGCCAGCGCCTGCCGGTACACCGCCTCCATGTTCGGGACATACAAATAGAACATCGCCTCCATCGACTCGTACTTGCCGTGGGCCTCGCCCATCTCCAGTACTGAATCGCCGATGCGAATCACGGCATGGTTCACAACGCCATCGGGCGAGGCGTACTTCGCCACTTCCTCCGCTCCGAAAGCGCGCTTCAGGAAGCTGATCAGCGGTTCGGCGCGCCGCGGATGCAGATACGGATTCACGTTGTGCAGCCCCTTAGGAACAAAACTCTCTCCCTTGGCCGTGGCAATGTACCAATAGTTGCCTGCCTTGTCCCGTACCGCACTGGAACGCTCGCCATATTCCTGATCGCGCACTGGATCGATCAGTGTCGCGCCCGCCGCGACAGCCCTTTGCGTGACCGCATCCGCGTCCTCGACGTAGATGTGCAGTGCATTCGGCTGCAGCGTGCCCGGAAATTTCTTCCCCGCGATGCCGCCGCCAATCATCAGCCTTGTATCTCCGAGACGCACTTCGGAATGCACGCCCGTAGGCATCATCGCCCGCATGATCTCTTCCGCGCCCAGACCCTGCTTGGCGAACTCCAGCAACCCCAACCCGTCCTCTGCAACCAAATAGGGCGTGACCATGCGGAATCCGCGAGGAATCGGGCTCACGCCCTTTTCTTCCTTTCCACCGGGCATCTTGCCGCCCTCGGGTCCGGTCGTCATCCCTTGCATGCGCCGGTGCATTTCCTCGCCCGACATTTCCTCTTTCACGGTGAACACGCCCCACGAATAACCAAAAGGATCCGCCAGCGTCGCATCGCGGTGCCCATAGAACTGATCTTTAGGTTCCCGCACCAGCTTCATCCCACCAGCCACAGCGTGCTCCGTAAATCCATCCACATCCGGCACCTGGATGGAAATCGAAATCGGCGAACCACCCAGCGTCTCGGCGCTGAATCGGCCTCCCTCGGGCCATTCGCCGGTGATGTCGATGGCCGAATCGCCGATCATGATCTCGGCGTGCGGAATTTGCCCGCCCACCTCGAAACGGAACGTTTCCTTCGCGCCCAAAGTACGCTTGTAAAACTCAATCGCTTTGCCAGGATCTCGGAAAGCCAACCTGGGTGATGCACTCACGCGAACGGCTGCAACAGGCTCAGCAACGGTAGACATAGACTTCTTTCCTCCTAATTCGGATTTCAATCTTGCCTTGAAACTCGCACTCGGCAGATTGCGCAAGTCCGCCGCGATACGTACCAAAGGCTCAATGCTGGCATCCAATCTCGGCGCCTTGCCGTCATTGCGAGCGAGCATCACCTCAACAGCCTTATTCAGCTGTTCGACCTTTTTCTGGTCGATCTTTCCCTCGCCACCATTCCCCGGATTCCCGCTTCCTGAAAGAGAGCGCTTAGGCATCGGCACCCTCCAGTCGCGCCCGCAAATTCGTGAGCGCGCGGAATTGCAGCTGTTTCACCGCACCCTCAGTCTTGCGAACTTCCTGCGCCACTTCTTTAATGCTTTTCTGCTCGACAAACCGGAGCACCACCACTCGCCGCTGCTCGACAGGTAACGTATCCACCAGTCGATACAAGGTCGCCCGCCGTTCGACTTCTTCAATCTCCGCCGGACTCGCCTGTGCCGACTCGATCGCAGCGTCATCCGCCACTTCCCGCCCCGAGCGCTGCCACCGGTCCGAAATCAGATTCGCCGCAATCCGAAACAGCCACGCCGCAAACGGAATCCCGCGCCACTCAAACCGCTTCAAATTCGCCAGTGCCTGATGAAATACTTCCGCCGTGACGTCTTCCGTCTCAGCCCGGTTTTGTACGCGCTTCACAACGTAGGCGTATACCCGTTCGAAATTCATTTCGTAAAGCTCGGCAAAGCAGGCGGGATCGTTCTGCGCAGCTTCGATCAGAAGCCGCTCGTCCGCTTCTTTCTTCAGAGCCTTCAACGAATTCTCCGCGGTGATGTCTTACATAAGGGTAACGCGCCGGCAAACGAAAAGGTTACGGCCGGATAAAAAATAACCGGTAAATACTTAAAGATAAAAAGAAAGCAGACATTTTTGTGGCAGCTTGCGTCTCGATTTTCGGCATCAAAGCGTTCTAGAATTCAAGCAATGCATTCTTAGCAAGGCAATTCTTCGAGGTAACCCTATGGAAGCAATCAGCGGAGTCTTCAAAACGCGGGCGCGAGCCGAAAACGCCGTGACCGAGGCGCTCAAAGCCGGCATTTCACCCGATCGGATTACCCTTCTCACCCCCGGCTCGGTCGACCAAGTGAATAAAGAAATCGAATCCGTCGCCGTCGATACCACCGAACAGCCTGGAATGGGCAAAGCCATGGGCGCAGTCGCCGGTGGAGGTGTCGGCTTCGCCGGAGGTACTCTCCTGATGGCGCTTGTGCCCGGACTCGGGCCCATCACCGCAGTTGGACTGCTTGGTGCCGCGATTCTCGGTGCCGCGGGCGCGACTATCGGCGCAGCGGCCGGCAATGAACTGGAGAAATCAACCACCGAAGGCCTTCCCGAAGACGAAATCTTCGTCTATGAAGACGCTCTTCGCCAAGGCCGAAGCGTGGTAATTATCGGGGCCGGCGATAAAGATTCGGCGTCGCTGCTAAGGGAACTGCTGAAGATGCAAGGTGCCGAGTCAGTCGACGCCGCCCGTGAGCAGTGGTGGATCGGCCTGCGCAGCGCCGAAGAAAGCCACTATTCACAGTCGGGCAAGAGCTTCGCAACCGACGAGGAATTTTATCGTCTCGGCTTCCAGGCGGCACTCCACGCGCGAACCAGATGCATGGAATTCGATCAGGTCTCCGGCGCAATGAACGCGGCCCTCGAAGATGTCCAGCGTCAACATCCCGGAGCCGAAGTCGAACCGGCCTTCACCCGCGGCTACCAGCGCGGCCGGGAGTACTACCAGCACCTTTGCGATGACAAGAAGGCCGCTTAGCGGGACAGGATAAGCAGACGCGGCGTCACTCGTAATAAAGATCTTCGACCGCCTTCTGCACTCTCGCCGACAGCGCTTCCAAATCTCTCCCAGCCAGCCCCGCTGTCGAGATCGGCTCGCCCACCCGCATCTCCAGCGGACGGCATTTAATGTGGTAGGTGTTCATCGGCAGCAATTCATAGGTTCCAATCAAAGCCATCGGAACTATATCCACCTGCGCCTTGATGGCCAGAAAAAACGCTCCCGGCAGGAAAGGTTTGATCTCGCCATCCGGCGTGCGTCCACCTTCGGGATAAATCACCAGCGGCAGTCCCGCCTTCAATCCCTTCAGCGCCGCACGAATGCTGCTGATCGAGTGCGCCGGATTCTGTTGATCGATGCACACCTGCCCCGAGCGTTTCAACTGCCAGCCCACGATCGGGTACGACAGCAACTCTTTCTTGAACGCGATACGAAACTGAAACGGCAGATAGGCATAAAGCACCGGAATATCGAGTGCCGATCCGTGATTGACCGCGTAAACATGCGGCTTCGAAGTATCGATCTTGTCGAGCCCGGTCACCTTCACCGGTGAAAAGATCGTCTTCATGATCAGCCACGACCAGGCGTACGAGAACCAGTGCAACCGCCGTCCACTGCGGTCAAACGAGCCGCCCGGGATGGCGAGCAGCCCCATCCCCAGCGTGTAAAACCAGATCAACGGATCGAGTATGAAATAAGAACGCAGCCGGCTAAGCCAACCGTGATTCAGGCCTGGAATGGCATGCGGGCTTCCCCGGCGCGCAGCTAACGAAACCGCGGCCTGCGCCGCCTGAGGCGCAACTCGGCCGGCCGAACCGTTCTCCATCTGGCCGTTTTCCAGACGGCCATCTTCGAGCTCATTCACCGATGAATTCACTTCGCCCACACTTTCATTCTAGGCTATAACCGCCGCAAAGGCGCCGCACTTCGGGTCATCGATGGCATGGCTGATGGCATCGCTGAAATGACGCTTCGTATCAAGCTATGCCTTCAGGCATAGCGCAAGCGCCACGCCTGAATTGCACCTTCAGGCGCTGGCCTCAAGCGCTGACTTCAAGCACTGACCCCGAGAATCCGCATTGCTTCCCCCACCAGATAGATCGAACCCGTCACGACAACAACAGTTTCCGATCCCGCCCTCTCACGTGCTCGCTCCAGAGCAGTGCCAATCTCAGCGGCCACCTCGATCTCAGCCCCCGTGCGGTTTCCAGCCACTTGGATCTCTTCCGGCGAAGCCGACCGCGGATTCTCCGGCCGCGTGGCAATCACCCGCTCGGCCACGGGAAACAGAATCTCCGTCATCTCTGAGATTGCCTTGTCGCGCATCGCCCCGAAAACGAAAATCAGCGGACGGCCGTCATAGCGCTCCGAAAGGGCAGAGCGAAGAGCCCACGCACCCGCCGGATTATGCGCCACATCAAGGACGATCTCCGGCCAGCCGTCCCGCGCCGGCAGCACCTGAAACCTTCCCGGCCAGCGCGTCTCACGAATCCCACGCTCAATCGACTCCGGCGTGATGGCGCCCTCGCCGGACAAGGGCGTCCGGGGCTCCACTTTGGGGTGAATCAGTTTGTTCAACTCCTCCGCGGCCGCCACAGCCAAAGCCACATTCCGCAGTTGGTGCCGCCCCGCCAGCGGTGTCTCCACAAGAATCTGCTTCCCCATAACCTGCAGCGGATAGCGTGCCCAGCCCGAATTTTTCTCGGTACTCGGGACCCGGTACTCGGGACTCCCCGGCGACACCGGCGGCACATACTGCACCGCACTCACTCCCCGCGCTCCCAGTTCCAGAATCGTATTGCCAATCACGTCGTTCGCCTCAGCCTGTTGCGGCAAAGTCACGACCACCCCTCCCGGCCGGATGATCCCCACCTTTTCCCGCGCGATCTCGCCCACGGTATTGCCCAGAAATTTCTGGTGGTCGAGCGAAATGTCGGCAATCACGCTGACCAGGGGCTCCACAACGTTGGTCGCATCCAACCGTCCGCCCATCCCAACTTCGAGCACCGCAATCTCCACGCGCTGGCGCGCAAAGTACACGAACGCAATCGCCGTCATCATCTCAAAGAAACTGGGATGCCATGGCAACTCTTCCGCCGCAACCAGCCGCCCGGCGACGCAATCCACTTCCCCATGCAGCCGCGCAAAATCATCGTCGCCGATGTCTTCTCCGTTCACCCGTATGCGCTCGTTGATCCGCACCAGATGCGGCGACGTGTAGAGTCCGGTTTTCAACCCGGACGCGCGTAAGATCGAAGCCAGAGTCGCCGCGGTCGACCCCTTCCCATTCGTCCCCGCAATCAGAACACTGGGAAATGTCCGCTCCGGATGCTCCATCGCCCCCAGCAGCACGCGCATATGCGCCAAGTCGAACTTGTTCGACGGCGTCTGGGCCAGCTCGTGCCCCAGCGCAAACATTCTCGCCACTGCGGTTTCGTAGGACATGGGGAAGCTTCTAGCTGCTAGCTCCTAGCTTCTAGCTACGAACCTCTAGCTATCCACCAAAGGAATAGGACCGTTCTCGGATTTCAGATTATCAAAATGGATATTGGATTCAAGCGGTCAGACTGTTGGAATCCGCGAAGAGGCAGAAGGCCGACGCCCTCGGTTTGGCTAGAAGCTAGGAGCTAGAAGCTAGAAGCTTCCTACGTCATAAATTCCAGCGCCCGCGCGATATAAGGCTTCAGCTGTTTGCGCGGAACCACCGCATCCAGCATGCCGTGTTGCAGCAAGAACTCACTGCGCTGAAAGCCTGCCGGCAGCTTCTGGCGGATGGTCTGCTCAATCACCCTCGGCCCGGCAAAGCCAATCAGCGCCCCCGGCTCCGCGATATTCAAGTCGCCTAGCATGGCAAACGACGCCGTCACGCCCCCAGTTGTGGGATCGGTAAGCAGAGAAATAAAGGGAACCTTGGCTTTATCCAGCCGCGCCAGCGCCGCCGAAATCTTGGCCAGCTGCATCAGGCTGATCACGCCTTCCATCATGCGCGCACCGCCCGAAGCCGAAACAATGATCAGTGGCATGCGCGTATCCGCGGAGCGCTCCACAGCCCGCGTAATCGCCTCGCCCACTACAGCGCCCATGCTGCCCGCCGATAAAGGCATACTCCATCACGCTCGCAACCACCGGCCGCCCCTGCAGCTTGCCGTGCGCGTTAATAACGGCGTCGTTCAGCCCCGTATCTTCCTGGGCCTGTTTCAGTCGCGACCAGTAGGGCTTCAAATCGACAAACTTCAGCGGATCGGTCGAGGAAATGTCGCTATCAAAAGTCTCGTACTGGTTGTCGTCCAGCAACTGCGCCAGCCGCATACGGGCGTCAATCCGGAAATGCTTGTCGCACTTAGGACAGACGTTTAAATTCTCTTCCAGATCCTTCTTCCAGATAATCTGCCGGCAGCCCTCACACTTCACCCACAAGCCTTCGGTCTTGACGCGCTTCTCCCCCGAATTGTCCAGCTCCCCGGATTCGCGCTTAAACCAAGCCATAAAAAGAAATTGCTGATTTTTGATTGTTGATTTCTGATTAAGACCCCTGAAGCAAAACCGCTTTCCAATCAGCAATCAAAAATCAACAATCATCAATTGTTAATATTCGATTCCCCTCTGCGCCATCACGCCCTTCTCGTACGCGTGCTTCACCTGGCGCATTTCGGTGACCGTGTCGGCGGCCTCGACAATTGTGGGGTGTGCGTTGCGGCCCGTCAAGATGACATGCACCATCTCCGGCCTCTTCTTCAAGCTCTCGACCACCTTGGCCGGGTCGAGCATGCCGTAACTGATGGCATAATTGATCTCATCCAGAACCACCAGATCCCATTCTCCCGACTGAATCGCCGTGTCGGCCTCGGCCCAGGCTTCTTCGACCATGCGGATGTCTTCCGGGTCCGGCTTCTCCGCGCCGACCTTCACAAATCCCCGACCCATCTGCTTCATGATGAACTTGTCGCCGAAGGCCTGCACAGCGTCAAGTTCGCCATAGTGCCACGAGCCCTTCAGGAACTGCAGCATCAGCACCCGCATCCCCTGCCCCACCGCTCGCAGTGCCGTTCCCATGGCAGCGGTAGTTTTGCCTTTGCCGGGCCCAGTGTTCACGATGATCAGACCGCGACGGATGTCAGCCATGCTTCCGATCCGAACTGATCGGGACGTTTGATTCTACTAGAAGCCGCCCCAAACCAGCGCACCACCCCGCCGTTGGGCAGCGGAACATCATTGCCGGAGTCATCCCGAGCGGAGCCGTTCTTCAGCGAAGCGAGGGATCTCGCGTGCATCGCTACCAAAGAAGGACACGACTCGCGGGCTAACTCGGGAATTGGTTCCTGTCCGATACCGGACAATCCAGTCTCGAAGTGGACAATCAGAATCCGCCCCCGAACCCCACGGTCTCAATTTTTCAAGGACTTGCCCAGACGTGTACATGGAAGGGAAGTTGCAAGACCGTGTTCACCGTGGGTATGCCGAGGCTCGGCCAGACTCACAGTACACACGGGACCGCAGGATATTTCCAAAAAAAATGAAATGATTCCGTGTCTTGGACCGTCTGTATGTATAGGTGCAGTAAAGCATCAGAGAGCAAATCGCGTACAGCAACGAACGTATCGAGATAAAAGCAGCGCTAGCTAACTTTTCCACGGAACTATAGCATCCAAAGTTGCGTAGCTCGGTCAGTCGGATCTCTGTCCCCTCGCAAACCGCGGAGGTCTCATCGTGATCAACCAGACAGTCAACAAGATCGTCAAAAAGATTGCCCAGAAGGTCGCCGAGAAAAGTCCAGTGTTATTGTTATCTCTGCTCGCGGCGCTTCCAGCCTTTTCCGCCCAGCACGTAGCCGTGCATCCGCGGACTTCTCTCGATCCCGCCGACCAGGCCACGATTCGAGAGATCGTCGACATGGAAAAGCAGGCCCGCGAAGCTAGCATCCGCCGCGACGCCGACTTCTCCCAGCGCACCCTCGCCGAGGACTACGTCGCCATCACCCCTCTCGGCCAGGTCACGACCAAGCAAGACACCGTTTCAGCCCGCAAAAACGGCCAGCTCCGCTATGACACCATCGACGTAAGTGACATGGTCGTACGCATCTACGGAGACACCGCCGTGGTCACCGCCCGCGCCGACGTCAAAGGCCACCAGCTCGGCGAAGACTTCAGCGGCCCCTATCGCTACACCCGAATCTGGGTCCGCCGCACCGGCCACTGGCAAGCCGTAAGCTACCAGGCTACCGTGACGCAATAAGGTGCGTAATTGCTCATTGCGGCGACAACTCGAACACAGTTCCGTTACCGATGATTGGTGAGCCGCCATACGTGGCGGTACCGAAAATGTCTCCTGATGCGTCGAGGATCACGCCGCCCGAAACTCCGAGTCCATCCGGGCCCCCCGTAAAGCTATAAAGAGACGCAAACTGCCACGAGCTCCCACTCGGTTTCAACGTGAAAACCGTACCGGCGTAATACGCTCCGCCGCCGCCGGTCGCGCCATACAAATTGCCAGCGCTATCCATCGCCAGAGCACCAGCGGGGTTCTCGCCATCCGTTCCACTAAATCTGAGGAGAATCTGCTCCCTCCACGTGCCGGACGAGCGGGAAAGTTTGAAGACCGTGCCGTAGCCGTTGCACTGGCTGCATGCCACGCCTCCAGCAACCGTCGTACCATAAAGGTCGCCCGCGCCGTCGATGAGCAACTGTCCCTCGGGCCAGGCCCCATCGTGGTACGTCAAACCCTCGAAGCTATGCAGGACGGTGAATTTCTCGCTGCCCAAAGGGCCAGAAAGCTCGAACACGGTACCGCAGCCGTTACTCGGGCATCCCGCAGCGTCGGAGCCTCCCATCGTCGCCGTACCATACAAATTGCCGCCTACGTCCATGGCTAGACCTGAGTTTGGGTAGGATCCACCCGAGTTGCCGTCGCTGCCGAAGGTATACAGGGTCAAGAACTTCCAAACGCCTTTGGAGGGTGCCAGCGCAAATACGTTGCCTACTGACAACCCTCCTTCGGAAGTTACGCCGTAGAGGCGTCCCGCGCTGTCACGAATCACACCCGCCGAGGGATGCGCTCCGTCGGTCCAGTCAAAGCTGTGCAGCGTTTTCAACACCCAGCCACCGGCAGAAGACGGAGAAAGCTCAAACACGGTGCCGCAGCCAACAGAACAGTTCGAGTTCACGGTTCCGCCGACGGTAGTGGTCCCATAAATATTCCCCAAGTTATCAACGATCAAATTGCCCCGAGGGTTGCCACCGTCTGCGTCCCCGGTGAAGTTGTAGATTACCTGGAACGTCCAACCGCCCCCGCTGGCGGGCGAAAGCTCGAAAACCGTGCCACAACTCAGAGCGCAGTTGGTGCCATAGTAGGTCCCACCCATCATCGTCGTACCGTACAGGTTGCCTTTCGAGTCCATCACTACTCCCCCGAAAGGAGATTCACCGTCCGCGCCATCGAACGTGTGCAATACGGTCAGCGCGTCAGAGGCGCGGGCGCAAGTTACCGTCAACGAAAACACCAACACAGCGCAAAAACATGCCGCCGCTACGAATCGCTTGCTTTGCATTTAGCGCCCCCGGGTTAAACCTATATTTAAGCTCTTCCCGCGCAGATTATAAGCTTAGAGTTCTCTCGCAAAGCAGCAAAGAAAAGTTGGAGCTCTGGAAAGTGACTGTGGTCGAAATCCGGCGACTTCGCCTAAATCACGGTGAATGAGCGTCTCTTCGCTAACGGCCCATCCGCAGCCTCAATGCCCAGAATGATACGGATGGCCCTTCAAAATCGTAAACGCCCGATAAACCTGCTCCAGCAACACGACCCGCGCCAGTTCATGCGCCAGCGTCATCTTCCCCAGTGAAATCGTATGCTGCGCCGCGCCCCGCGCGACATCGCTGAACCCATCCGCGCCACCGACAGCAAAAACCAGCGGCAATGGATTGCGGTCCTGATAATCCCCCAGAAACCCGGCGAACTGCTGAGACGAGAATTCCTTACCCCGAGAATCCATCAGCACCAGCGTCGACTTCACTCCGGATTTCGCCTTAGCTTTTCCCGCCTGCATCGAAGCCCGGCCACACGTTTCCAGCAACGCCGCTTCATCGCGCAGCGTAACGCCTTCCGCCTGCGCGTAGCGGCCGATCCGCTTGAGATACTCCTCGGTCAGAGCCTGAATCGCCGGCTCTTTCGTCTTCCCAATCCATGCAATTTTGATCTTCATGCGAGGCGTTTGGCTTTGGGGTGGCGCAGCGCTTCCAGCGCTGCGATCAAGCCCTGCTCTCGAACCGGAGCTTTCAGCCCCTGAGGTTAGGCCTTCTTTTTCTTCTTCTTTTTCGCCGCCGCCGGTTTAGGCACAGCCGCCTTTTTCTTCTTCGGCGACGCCTTCACCTCGGCCTTCAAGTCACCGAGTTCCAGCCGCTTGGCCGTCTTCCACAGGCGCTCCAGATCGTAGAACTTCCGCGCCTTCTCCGAGAACACGTGCACCACAAAATCGACGTAGTCGATCAGCACCCATTCTGCCTGCTTGTAGCCTTCAACATGCGCCGGCCGTAAGTTCGCGGCCTTCAGGCGCAGCTCCACTTCGTCGGCAATGGCCTGCACCTGCCGCGGATTGGTCCCGCTGCACAGCACGAAGTAGTCGGTAAACGCTCCCGACCCCTTTTCCATTTCCAGGATGCTGAGTTCTTCGGCCTTCTTCTCGAGGCAGGCTTGGATGGCTGCCGAAATCTGCTGTTTAAGTTCGCTCTTCTTCGTCATTCAGTCGTAAACGTTTCCTTCTTCAACTTTGAATCGCCTTCAATTGTAACCGACCGGTATTGACCAAGCCGGCAGCCGCCGCCTATAGCAGCAGCTCCCTTTCAAAGTGGAGTGGCCCAATCTTCAAGGGGCGTCATCCCGAGCGAAGCCGTTCTTCAGGCGGAGCGAGGGATCTCGCGCGGACTAAAGCGGGACTCGAGCCGCCCCTACTTGCCTGACTTTTTCGCCTCAGCCGCCGCCAGTTCGCGTATCTTCGCCATGGTCGCCGCAGCCCCATCTTTTCGACTGCCGCTCTTCGGCCGTCGCTTGGTCTTCGTCGTGTAGTGATTCTGCGCCATTCTTCCACCCCTCATTCCATCAGCGGTTCGGGACGCCTGCCCTTAGTTGTAAGTTGTAGATGATTGCCAGTCTTCGATCTTAAACCAGATGTCGTTCAAGCGGCACTCTCGCGCCGCCCGCGCACTATTTATAAAGCCCCATCTTCCGGATGTACTCTGCCACCGGCGCATCCACAAAGCGTCCCAGCGGCTTGCCCGCCGCCGCAGCCTGACGGATCGCCGTCGCCGACGCCGGTTGATGCAAATCCGCCAGCAGGTGGATGGTCGCCCCCGGCAGCACCAGATCTCCCGTAGCCGGCTGCTTGTGGAACGGCCGCGTCACCTCCGGCCGCGGACGCAAACTTTCCGGCAGCGCGTTCGCCACGTCGGCCAGCGAATATCCCGGCCGGCTCGCCACCACGAACTCACACTCTCGGAACAGCGCTTCGGACTGGTGCCATTTCGCAATGTCGGCAAATGCATCCATCCCAATCAGCAGAAACAGCCTATCGGCGGCCTTAAACGACCGCTTCAGCCGGAGCACCGTGTCGATGGTGTAGTTCGGCTTTTCCAAAACGTCTTTCGTTCTTCGAGAGCTTGTTCGACCGCCCGTTCGAGCTGGTGCCGCACCCTCCTCCGGAGCCTCGAGCAAAGACGGCATAAACGCCTTCTCCGCCGCAGTCGCCAGAGCCAGCATGGCAAAGCGATGTACGAACGGCGAAAGCGGCTGCCGCTGTTTATGCGGAGGAATGTTTGCCGGAACAAAGTGAATGCGATGCAGTTTGCAGTGCTCCAGCGCGGCCCGAGCCAGCGCCAGATGTCCGCGATGCACGGGATCGAAGGTTCCGCCAAAAAGTCCAATATTCATGAAGTGGATTAGCCCCGGCTAGTGTCGCGATTTACCGCTCCCGATGCAAGTGCGCGGCCTACCGAAAAAACGCCGGCTCCCGTCCGCCCATTGTCCAACCTGGGCATTGTCTAGCCGGACCATTATCCAATCCGGAGCATGTCCAACCGGCCCATGTCCGTCCGGCCAATAATCCTTCCCCAGCGCCCAGCTCGCCACGCCCAAATGTACTCCTGTAACTATCCTGTTTCCCTTTTCGGAACTAGGATGGTTTACATGCGAGTAACCCTCCCCCTACTCGGCATTCCTCCCGCGCGAGCTCCAATCCTGCGCTATGGCGTGGCCGTGCTCAGTACCGCTTTAGCGCTCATTCCCACGGTCCTGCTGGCCGACGTGTCGGAAAGCCGCCTCGCCCTGTTCGGCGTCGCCGTCATGGTCAGCGCCTGGTATGGAGGCTGGAAGCCCGGAGTCGTCGCCACCGCCTTCGCCCTCACCGTAAGCGCCTACTTCACGCTCGCCGGAGAACATACCCCGCAGCAGCTGCGCACCGCCATTCTCCGCCTGTCATTGTTCTTCTTCGTCGCCATGCTGATCTGCTGGCTGAATGCGGCTTTGCGCGCCGCACAGGAGAACCTGCGCCGCTCCGAGCTGAATTTTCGCTCGCTGGTGACCAACGCTCCCTACGGCATTTGCCGCTGCGATTCCACCGGCAAGATTCTCGACGCGAATCCCGCCTTCCTCGAACTGCTCGGCGACACTTCCGCCGAACTGATCGGCCAGCACATTTTCGGCCTCTATGCCGACAACGACCAGTGGTTCGATCTTGCCGATTTTCTGCGCTCCTCAGAACCTTTCAAGGGGCTGGCCGCGGAATGGAAACGCAAGGACAATACGACGACCGTGGTCCGCATTTCGGGCCGCTCCGTGGCCAACGGTCCGGAAGGGGTCGTCTTCGAACTGTTTGCCGAAGACGTAACCGAACGCCGCGCCCTCGAGCAGCAGCTTCGTCAGTCGCAGAAAATGGAAGCCGTTGGCCGGCTCGCCGGCGGTATCGCGCACGACTTCAACAATCTTCTGATGGTGATTTCCGGCTACTCCGAATTCCTGCTGGAACGGCTCGGGGCGGAGCCGCATCTCCGCGGTCCGGCTCAGGAGATCGCCCGCGCGGCCGAGCGCGCCTCGTCGTTGACTCGCCAACTGCTGGCCTTCAGCCGCAAGCAGATGCTCGCTCCCAGAATCGTTAACCTGAACGACGTGGCCACGGAAAACTCCAAAATGCTGACCCGCATGATCGGCGAGGATATCGACCTGGTCCTGGTCCCCAGCCCGAATCTTTGGCCTGTGCGCGCCGACGCCGGCCAGATCGAGCAGGTCATCATGAACCTCGCCGTCAACGCCCGCGACGCCATGCCGTCGGGCGGCAAGCTCACCATCGAAACTTCAAACGTCACCCTCGATGAGGAATACGCCCGCTTTCACGCACCTTCGCGGCCCGGCGACTACGTCATGATCGCCATCAGCGACACCGGCGCCGGCATGGATACTGACACGCAGTCGCACATCTTTGAACCGTTCTTCACCACCAAGGGAACCAAAGGCACCGGCCTCGGCCTCTCGACCGTCTACGGCATCATCAAGCAGAGCGGCGGATACATCTGGGTTTACAGCGAGGTCGGGCGGGGAACCACGTTCAAGATCTACCTGCCACGCATAGCCTCGACCGGCGAAACCGCGGCCCAGTTCGCCGCTGCCGGCGTTCACGATAGCGATGCTGGAAATACTGACGTCCGCAATAGCATTGTCGAGCCCGGCACCGAAACCATCCTGTTGGTCGAAGACGAGGCCAACCTGCGCTACCTTGCGCGCCAGTATCTGGAAAAGCAGGGCTACAAAGTCATCGAGGCTGCCGATGGTGCAGTCGCCATGCAGATTGCCGTAGCCCACGAAAAAGTGATCCATCTCCTGCTCACCGACGTCATCATGCCCGGCATGAACGGGCGCGAGCTGGCCCAGCGCATTGCCGAGATTCGCCCCAACGTGAAAATCCTCTACATGTCCGGCTACACCGAAAACGTGATCGGACACAACGGCATGCTGGACGCCGGCATCCGCCTCCTCCAGAAGCCCTTCAACCTTCGCGACCTGAAAAGCAAAGTCCGCGAAGTGCTCGACGCCACTCCCAACTCCTCGGAGGTCGACATGTCCACATCGATGTCCACGCAATCGGCTATGGCACGTCCCGTGCGAGCCCGTGAAATCCCTCCCACGCGTGCCCAACGATTCCAGCTTCACCTGCCGCTGCGTTATCGCCGTCTCGGTGAAAACGACTGGCACGAAGGCACGACTGAAAATATCAGCCGCTCCGGCATGCTCTTCCAGGCCGACGAACTCCTGCAGCCCAGCTCTCAGTTGGAAATCAATCTCGTCCTCCCGCAGGAAATCGCGGGCCTGTCAGAGACAGAAGTCGTCTGCCGCGGAGAAGTCGTGCGCACCGTCGAGCACGTAGGAAACGGCCTGAGCCCGGCCCTGGCCGCGCGCATCTTGCAATACCACTTCCAGCACGGGCCGTTACCGAGGGCATAAGCCAGGGTACCCTCGATTTTTTTTCTTACGGGTTCGCAAAATCCTCATTTCATTGGCGTTAGGCGAATCGATCGACGGCATTCCCGGCAAAATCTTGAGCCGAAATGACTTGCACGTAAAATCTTACGGAATAAGGGGTTATCGGTAGATTTTCGCGGCCTGTCGAGTTGCGGGATTTCTCGCGCATGAAACCATTGTGAGCCTTTCGTATTCTCGGTCAAGGTTGTTCGTCACAGGATTGGGGTTTATTGCTGTGGAGATCTGTGGAAAAACATTGAGGCGTGCCCGGTAGTGTCTAAAGAGCGCGTTGCTGTAAGCTGTTTGTAGGAGACTGACATCGAACCGAGAATTTTGGGAATTTTGATAGCCATTTTTGTACCCATTTTTGCAGCCATTCTCTGTTCGATGATCGTTGTCCTTGATTCGGAAAAGCGGAGGAACGAAGCGCGGGATAAGCGTCTCGTTGAGCACAGGATGAATGCAAGACTCGTAAGACTCGACATTTGAAAAAGCCGTCTTTCGGCGGCACGACTGAAGTCGAGCCCTTCCCGGTTTCGGCTCTCCGATTCGAGTCTTGCCGGTGAACTTTCCGCTTCTCGAAAATGACGCCAGAAACGGGGCACCCCTTTTTCGCGGGGCGTCCTCCTCTACGACTCTTCCCCGACCACCGCGCTGAGTTCCCGCTCGCGGAACTTTTGCACTTCCGCCGCCATTGCGTACTTCAGCTCCTCGATCCCTTTGCCTGTCACGGCGGAGATCTCGTAGAGCTTCAGTTTGTGTTTCTTGCAATAGCGCTTCAGCGCGGCGAGTTTGTCTTTGTTGACGGCATCGATCTTCGAGGCCGCCATGATCATCGGCTTCTCTTCGAGATGTGCGCCGAAGCTGCTGAGTTCGCCGAGAATCACTTCGACGTCTTTCACGACATCCGGACGGCCGCTGGAATCCGATACGTCTACCAGATGCACCAGCAGGCGCGTGCGTTCGATGTGCCGCAGGAATTGCGTGCCGAGTCCGGCGCCCTCATGCGCGCCTTCGATCAGCCCAGGAATATCCGCGACCACGAAACTGACTTCGCTTTTCGCGTCGCCCACCGCGACTACTCCGAGATTCGGCTGCAGCGTGGTGAAGGGATAATCTGCAATCTTCGGCCGCGCCGCGGAAATACGCGAGATCAGCGTCGACTTGCCGACGTTTGGATATCCCACCAGGCCCACATCGGCGAGCAGCTTCAGTTCCAGCCGGTATGTATGTTCCTCGCCCTCGCGGCCCGCCTCATGCTCACGCGGGGCCTGATGGACCGAGGTGGCAAAGCGCGCGTTGCCGCGGCCGCCGCGGCCTCCGTGGGCGATCACGAAACTCTGGTCGGGCTTCGAAAACTCGAAGAGCTTGTCACCGGTTTCGTCGTCGTAGACGATCGTGCCGACTGGAACTTTCAGAACGATACCAGTGCCGTCGTGACCGGTCTTGTTCGAACCTTCGCCGTGGCGTCCGCGCTGCGCGGTGTGCTCGGGATTAAAACGGAAATGCACCAGCGTGTTGTGGCGCTCGCTGGATTCCATGACGATGTCGCCGCCTTTGCCGCCGTCGCCGCCCGAAGGACCGCCGCGGGGGACAAACTTCTCCCGCCGGAAGGCCATGCAGCCGTTGCCGCCGTCGCCGGCCTTGACTCGAATTTTGGCTTCATCGATGAACATGGTTCACATAAACACGGTTCAATAAATCGCTTGCGTGAAAGAACATTTGTCATCCCGAGCAACGCGAGGGACCTGGGTTCCTGCTTACGCCACCGGTGTCGTCGCCGCAAGCAGACACCGAGATCCCTCGCGTTGCTCGGGATGACAATTCGCGGAGTCGGCTTTCAAAGTAGCCTTTCAAAAAGAAAAAGCCTCGTCCCGAAGGCGAGGCTTTGTGGGGCGGGCGTTCCCGCCACGCGAACCTTCCGACAGCGGAACGGCTACTCTGCTACTTCGATGGGTTCGACCATCACGAACTTGCCCATCTGTCCCTTGTTGAGGAACTTGATGCGGCCGGTGATCTTGGCGAAGAGAGTGTCGTCTTTGCCGCGGCCCACGTTGAGCCCCGGCTTCACCGGTGTGCCCCGTTGCCGGACAATGATGGTGCCGCCGGGCACGATCTGCCCGCCGAATGCTTTGAATCCAAGCCGCTGCGCGTTCGAGTCGCGGCCGTTTCGTGAAGTGCCTTGCCCTTTTTTATGTGCCATAGGAATCCAGTTGTCAGTGGCTAGTTGCCAGTTAGATCGTGTGGGGACGGGCCACCCGCCCGTCGTTCCCTGTATCTCTTACTCTTTACTTCTTCTTCGAAGCCGACTTCTTCGCGGCCTTCTTCGGCGCAGCCTTCTTCTTGGCTGAACTCTTATGGGCCGCCGCTTCCGCCGCCGGCGCTTCGGTCTCCGCCTCAGCAGCCTTCACCTTCTTCGGCTTCGCTTCCTTCTTCGGCAGTTCCGGAGCCTTGAAGCTCTGCCCGCCAAACGCGATCTCAGAGATGCGCACGGCCGTGTACGACTGCCGGTGTCCGCGCAGCTTCTTGTACTGTTTCTTGCGCTTGTAATGGAACACCAGGATCTTCGCGCCGCGGCCTTGTTCGACAACCTGGCCGACCACGCGCCCGTCCCCTTGCTTGCCTACCTGGCCTTCGTTGAATACGGCGACAACCGGAAACTCCACCAGTCCGTCGGTGCCGGGGACAAGTTTCTCCACTCGAACCACATCGCCGGGCGCCACCCGGTACTGCTTTCCACCGGCGCGGATAACCGCGTGCATACGTCTGCCTCCGTCAAATGTCGTTGAAATTCAGCCCGTAAATTGCCGCTTGAAAATGGATCTATTCTACGGAACCCAGAGCGCACACGAGCGCAATCATGGGCTTGCTGACTTTCCTGTGCTTGCTGTGTTTTCCGCTCCGGCGCGTTAGCAGCCAAAGCAGGCGTCCCCAGAACGGGTCGGCCAGTACAGGCAAACTTCACTATTCTAACGTGCGCTGTGGAAATCGGTCAAACAGTATTGCTGGATCTAATTGATTGTGCCCTTCGTGAGCCTTAGCGTCCTTTGTGGTTTCCGGTCTTCTGTGCGAGAATCTCGCCGAATCTTCGGAGGAACCCAATGCTGAAGCGCTTTCTTACCGTTTCGCTGTGTCTGCTCGCCCTGACTTTGTCTGGCTTCGCGCAGACGAAGAAGTCGACTATGACGAAGTCCGCCGGCCCCGCTCCGGATAAAGCCTTCATGCAGAAGATCTGGGATGGCTGGTCCACGCTCGATCCCGCCAACACCGCCCAGTATTACGCCACCGGCCCGCATGTCTTCTTCGATATCGCTCCGCTGAAATACGGCAGTTGGGACGAATATTCCAAGGGCTCGCAGGCGCTGATCACCGCCTACAGGAGCGCGAAGTTTACGCTCAACGACGACCTTGCCATCCATCCCCACGGAGATTTGGTGTGGGCCACGGCCACCATCGCCGAACAGATGACCACCAAATCAGGGAAAGTCGAGATGGGGAATTTCCGTTGGACTGTGATATTCGAGAACATCGACGGCAAGTGGCTCATTGTGCACGAACACGTTTCCGAGCCGATTCAGTAAAACCGCTCGGTTGTCATGCGAAGCAAGGGACCTTGGTTTCTGCCGGGACGCCTGCGAACTGGTGGCGTCAGCAAGAACCCAGGTCCCTCGCGTTGCTCGGGATGACAACGAGAAGGGACCGATGACATCGAGGAAGGGGCCTTCGAAATATTCAGTGAAATATTCAATACGACTTCCAGAAGAAATACACCGTCATGCCAGCGCCCACCAGCACCACAAACATTCGGATCCAGAGCGGTGGAATCTTCAGGGCGTAGTGTGCGCCCAGGTATCCGCCGAGAATTCCGCCGATGATCATTATGATGCCGTGTTTCCAATACACCGCGCCCGCCACAATGAAAGTGACCACCGCGACACCGTTGATAACAAATCCCAACACGCTCTTCAGCGCGTTCATGGCGTGAATGTCCGTCATGCCCAGCACGGCCAGCATGGCGAGCATCACAATGCCCATGCCGCCGCCGAAGTAGCCGCCATAGATCGCTACTGCCAACTGGAACAGAGTTGTCGCGGCGAGAGCGGCGTTGGAAGTCTCGTGCTCAATTACCGACTGGCGTCCGCGGGCCAGTTTCTTGCCGAAGGCAAACAGCAGAGTCGCGCCTAACGTCAGCCACGGCAGGACGCGCATGAAGGTCTGCGCCGGAGTCTTCAACAGGAGCAGAGCGCCAATCAATCCGCCGATCAGACTTGCGACGAGCAGCGGAATCATGACGCGCCGCGGAACATCCAACTGCTTGCGATACGCGCCTCCGCTGGCCGCGGCCGCGGTCCACAGCGCGATGGTATTCGTGGCGTTGGCGGGAATGGGAGGCACGCCCGTGAACAGCAGCGCGGGGAACGCAATGAAGCTGCCGCCTCCGGCGACGGAATTCAGGGCTCCGCCGAGCACTCCGGCAAGAAAAAGGAGGATGGCGAATTCGAGAGTCAAGCAGTTAGGTGTATCAGAAATCGCGCGGAGCCGCCAACGGCCGATTACCTCTGTAATCGCGGGTAACCGGAGATTTCTTGCAGAAACATCGGTGCTGCGGCAGGGTTAGTATCAAATGAGATTTCAGTTCGCTGGGATCGTGGGGAGATTTCCTATGCGTAATCGAATCGTGAGCGTCATCACCGTAATGGTTTGCGGCGTCCTGTGCAGTGTGGCCTGGGGACAAGCGTCGAGCACTTCGCCGAGCGCCGCGCAATCCGGCAGCCAGCAGTCGATGCCTGGCATGGACATGTCGGGGCAGTCCGGTCATGACATGTCGAACACGAAAGGCATGAACATGGGCGGCGCGTCCGGCAATGATAAAGACGCCGAGAACGATGCCAGCGCGCACGTCATGAATTCGATGGAGGGCCACATGAACATGGGCCCTCATATGAAGATGACGGCTCTGCGCCCGCCGAGGCAGGGCGACGCGGCGCGCGCGCAACAAATTGTCGAGGCAGCGCGAAAAGCTTCAGAGAGATATATGGATTACCGCGTCGCTCTGGCCGACGGCTTCAAGATTTTCTATCCTGAACTTCCCGCAGAAGATGTACCACTTCACCAACTACGGATACGGTATGGAGGCGGCTTTTCATTTCAATCCGGAACACCCCACGTCATTGCTCTACGAAAAGCACGGCGACGACTACAAGTTGATTGGCGTGATGTATACCGCGCCCAAGCGTCTCACGGAAGATCAGCTTGACGAGCGCGTCCCGCTCAGCGTGGGGCAGTGGCACGAGCACGTGAATTTCTGCCGAGCTCCCGCGGACAAGAGGGGGGAAGGGCTGTCGGCGCATCCGCAGTTTGGCATGCGCGGATCCATCAGCACGCAGGAAGCCTGCGACGCGGCCGGGGGCACGTTCATTCCCGTGGTCTTTAACTGGATGGTGCACGTGTATCCGTTCGAGACGGATCCGGCAAAGATTTGGTCGGTCGAGCGACAGCATGGAGACGCCGACTGAGCGTGGCGCGGGCACTCTTGCCTGCGAAATCTACCCACGAAGTCTCGTTGCGAAAATCTAACTGCGAGCAAGATCGCAGGTTGCGCTCCGGCGTGATGGGGAAAAACTTAGGGTCGCAATTCGACAATATACTTCGACAATATACCGCGATCGATTCTCTGGCGGCTTTCGCGGGCAAGAGTGCCCGCGCCACATGAACGCGCTCTCACAAAACAGCCGCCTGCTGTGCCCCCATCTACATCCGGTTGCGCAATATGAATTGGTCGTGAATTCGTCATGAATTCGCGACGATACTGCTATCGGAAGCTTGCGTCCAACGTCCAAGAGAGTGCATCCAAGAAAGAACGGCACGATCACAATCGAATGGAACTTTGATGGAAGGGAATGCGTAACTGTCAAAGTGAGTAAAGGCCAGCGCAGAGGTGACGCTGGCCAGCGTTGAAGCGAAATTATTGCGGGGTTTGGGGATTCTCTCACACTCGGTTTGGCGGCCCAGATGAGAAAACCCCCATTGACGGCAGAGCAAGCTTGTGACTTGAGGGCCACAACTTTGTCTGCTCAGCATTTCTGCTGAGCATGTCTGCTGAACCCCGGCGGCAGCATTCTATGCGATTCGTGGGGAAACACAAGTGTTTTCTCGCGGTGGTCGCGAGCCGGGCCGCCTCAACCAATTCCCGACTTTAGTTTGGGAAAGAAAAAGGAGCAGCTTATGAAGTTCGCGACAGTTTCAAAAAGTCTGGTCATGGGGTTGGCTCTGCTGCTGGCCTCGAGCGCGTTCGCGGCCACGAAGGCCAACCTGGTATTGAGCAACCCGACGAGCATCAACGGAGCGAAACTCAAGCCCGGCGACTACAAACTTCAATGGGATGGCAGCGGCCCCAACGTGGAAGTGAGCATCCTGCAGGGCAAGACTGTGGTTGCGAAAGTGCCCGGGAAAGTTGTGGACATGAGCTCTCCCTCGGCTAACAATGCAGCCGTGGTGAAGCGCAATGATGACGGAACCACCACCCTGACTGGAGCTCGCTTCGAAGGCAAGAAGTATGCACTCGAAATCGGCGAGATGAGCGATGGAATGCAGTCCGGATCGAGCAAGTAAATCGGGCGAGTAGCAGGCAGCGTAGTTGCAGACGCAGATTTGCAAAAGGATTTGCAAATCTATGTACAAATAATCGTGTGCAAACAATAAGGGAGCGCGCAAGCGCTCCCTTTGAACTACAACTGAGTACGGGCAACTGTTCTAGTACTTCGGTACTTTCGGATCCACGCGCTCCGACCACGCGTTGATTCCGCCCGCCAGGTTGTGGACTTTGGTGAATCCCGCCTGCTGCAGAAATGCGACGGCCTTGGCGCTGCGTCCGCCCATTTTGCAATGGACGACCATCTCGCGGCTGGAGTCGAGTTCGCTCACGCGCTTGGGCAGGTCGTTCAGCGGAATCAGGTATCCGCCGATGTTGCAGATCTGATATTCGTGGGGCTCGCGCACGTCGAGCACAAACACATCATCTTTCGCGTCCAAACGCCGCTTCAACTCTTCCACCTGAATTTCCGGAACTCCGTTGCTCACCGATTTTTCCTCCCCACGAATGCCGCAAAACTCGTTGTAGTCTATCAGCTTCGTAACCGTGGGATGCGTGCCGCACACCGGGCAATCGGGATTCTTGCGCAACTTCAGTTCGCGAAACTTCATGCTCAGCGCGTCAATCAGCAGCAAGCGCCCGATCAGCGGATCGCCGATGCCAAGAATCAGCTTGATGACTTCGGTGGCCTGCATCACACCGACCAGACCGGGAAGAATTCCGAGCACGCCGCCTTCCGCGCAGGACGGAACGAGTCCCGGCGGTGGTGGCTCAGGATAGAGGCAGCGGTAGCATGGGCCGTCTTTGGTGGCGAACACGCTGGCCTGACCTTCGAAGCGGAAGATTGATCCGTAAACATTTGGCTTGCCGGATAGGACGCAGGCGTCGTTGACCAAGTAGCGAGTGGGAAAGTTGTCGGTGCCGTCGGCGATGATGTCGAAGTCGCGAAACAGTTCCATCGCGTTCGAGCTGTTCAACATGGTGTCGAAGGTTCGCAGGTTCAGAAAGGGATTGATCCCTTTCAATTTGTCGGCGGCGGAATCGAGTTTCTTGCGTCCCACGTCGGCAGTGGAGTGAATAATCTGCCGCTGCAGATTCGTGTAGTCGACTACATCGAAATCAACCAGGCCGAGCGTGCCTACGCCGGCGGCCGCCAGATATAGCGCCAGTGGCGATCCCAGGCCGCCGGTGCCAATGCAGAGCACGCGCGCAGCTTTCAGCTTCTGCTGACCCTCCATGCCGACCTCGGGCATAATGAGATGGCGCGAGTAGCGCAGGATTTCGTCTTTGTTGAGCGTGACTGGAATTTCCGTGGTCGTTATTGTTGCCATAATTTCCTCGGTTGAACTTCTGCTCACTGGGATTCGATAAAGACTAGCGCAGCGACGGGACAAAACGCTAACAACAGGAAGGGCGACACATACAACAGCGCATTTTAGCGGCAGATGTCATGACTATTCTCGCCGAATCCCCAGTCAGGCGGCGCCTCCAGCGATGGAAGGCACAATCGAAATGTTATCACCATCCTTCAGAGCGGTCGCTTCTTTGAGCAGGTAGCGGATGTCTTCGTCGTTGACATAGACATTCACAAACGCCCGCAACTTACCTTCCTCGGTATAAAGATGCTTGCGCAGGTCAGGATGCTGCGCCACCAGCGCGTTCATGGCTTCGCCGACCGTCGCGCCTTGCACTTCCACCGAAGCCTGCTTGCCCACATATTGCCGCAAAGGAGTAGGAATGTGAATTTTGCTCATAGACGTACTGTAAGAGATGCGGCGGGTATGCGGCAAGATTCAAGCTGGGGCCCGATCCGCCCCTCGCAAGGCACTTATCGCGCGCCCCGCCCCGCCCTAGAATCTTTTCAGGAGAATTGCGATGACGATTTTTGATCCAGCTCGGAGCAGAATCATTGACGGAGGAGGCGGCCACGGCGGCAACTTTCTTCGCCTGATCGGCTTGGGGATCGCCGTGTTCCTGCTCGTCATTCTATTGTTCAGCTCAGTCACGCGGGTGGGCACCGGACATGTGGGCGTGCTTACGCTGTTTGGCAAAGTTACGGACGAGACTCTGGGCGAAGGCATTCACCTCATCAATCCGCTGAAGACGAATAATGAGATGTCGATTCAAACGCAGACAATCAAGGAATCGGCCAGCGTACCGTCCAGCGAGGGCCTGATGATGAGCCTGGATACCTCGCTGATCTACCATCTCAACCCCGACCGCGCGGCCGATGTTTTCCAGCATATCGGAGCCGATTATGAAAACATCGTGGTCGAACCAACGTTGCGTTCCGCCATTCGTGAGGCTACGGCTTCGCACACCGCGAATGCCCTGTATACCGGTGAACGGGAAATGGTGGCGAAACAGATCACGGACCAGATCACGACCGAACTCAGCAAACGCGGCATTGCGGTAGAGAGCGTTCTGCTGCGCGATATCCAGCTGCCTGCGACATTGAAGGCCGCGATTGAAGCCAAGCAGCAGGCCGAGCAGGAATCGCTGGCCATGAACTTCCGGCTGCAGAAAGAAACCCAGGAAGCGCAGCGCAAACGCATCGAAGCCGCCGGTGTGCGCGACTTTCAGCAGATTGTCGCTCAGGGCATTACGCCATCGCTGCTCGAGTGGAAGGGAATCGAGGCCACGGAAAACCTGGCTAAGAGTCCCAACTCGAAGGTGGTTGTCATCGGCAACAATAAGAACGGCTTGCCGCTGATCTTGGGACAATAGGGATTCGGCGCTGACCGACAGCGCCGTTATTTCCAGCGAACAGCAGGTTCCTCCACTACGCCGTCGCTTGCGCTCCGGCTCCGGTCGGAATGACAAAGTTTTTTGGCTTCTCCGCATTTCTCGCTAAAGCGACGGTTTTTCGCTTGCGCTGCTACCATAAACGCGTGCAGCCTCTCCTCAACGTCCGGCACTTAAGCATTGAGTTTCCCGTAAAGCGGGCAAACTCCGTTGCCCTGGGAGCAACCGGACAGCCAGAGGCGGCTCTCGCTACACAATCTTTACTTGCCGTGCGCGATCTGAGTTTCTCCATTGCACCGGGCGAGGTTCTCGGCTTGGTCGGCGAATCCGGATCGGGCAAGTCGATCACTTCTCTGGCCATCATGCGGCTACTGCCGCCACAGGCGCGGGTCTCGGGCGAGATCCTGTTCGCCGAGAGCGGCGCAGCCGCGCGCAATCTGCCGGCGCTCGATGACGATTCCATCCGCCAGTTGCGCGGCTCGCGGATCGCCATGATTTTTCAGGAGCCGATGACCGCGCTCAACCCGGTCATGCGCGTTGGAGATCAGATCGCCGAAGCCGTCAGCGCGCATCACTCCATTTCGAAAAAGGAAGCTTGGCAGCGCGCCGTTGACGCCATAAATGACGTTGCCATCCCCGAGCCGGTGCGCCGTGCGCGCGACTATCCTCACCAGCTCTCCGGCGGGATGCGACAGCGCATCATGATTGCCATGGCCATCGTCAACCGCCCGCAGTTGCTGATC
Source organism: uncultured Acidobacteriota bacterium (assembly GCA_963758005.1). Lineage (GTDB taxonomy): Bacteria > Acidobacteriota > Terriglobia > Terriglobales > Acidobacteriaceae > Sulfotelmatobacter. The sequence continues at coordinate 1,946,044 of CAVWTR010000006.1, read as the reverse complement.
GCCGACGAACCCACCACGGCGCTCGACGTTACAATCCAGGCGCAGATTCTCGATCTGCTGGCGGAACTGCGCGCCAAATTCGGACTCGCGATGCTTTTCATTTCCCACGACCTGGCGGTGGTTTCGCAAGTTGCCGATCGCGTTGCCGTGATGTATGCCGGCAGCGTTGTCGAACTCGGTGCGAGGCACGATATTTTCCAGGCCCCGGCGCATCCTTACACGCGCGGCCTGCTGCATGCCGTGCCCGATTTGAAAACTGACCGCACGCGCCCGTTGCAAACGATTGAGGGCACGGTCCCGGCGCTGCACGCCATGCCTTCGGGCTGCGGCTTCGAGCCTCGCTGCGAATTTCGCATTGCAGAGTGCGCCCGTGACTTTCCGCCGCTGATCGAAGTCGCGGCCGGACACTGGGCGCGTTGCCCGGTGGTGAATGCCTGAGGGTTCCTAAGTCCTAACATCGCGCTCAAGCTGCCCTCGCTTCAGCACAAGCAGCAGAATCAACAGCACCAGCAGTCCAACCGCGATCCACTTCTCATCCAGATACCGGCCCAGCCATGGCTGGACAAAATAGATGACGCCATCGCGGAAAGGCACGCGATAAGGATGGATGGCATCCGGTAATTTCTGCGCCCAGCTCGAAACCGTAAACAGCAAACCAAAATGAAGTGTGGCATCGGCCATGAGCAGTCCCACGATCAGCTTGAACCACAACGGCGTTCGGCGCTTGAACCGCCATCCCAATACTCCGCGTCCTTCCATGTCGTCTCCGTTCCTAGGTGCCAGCCATTAGTCTATAATCGCCTGTTTGTCCGGTGATTCGTGCGCATACTGCTGCTCAGCGACATTCACGCTAATCTCGAAGCCTTCGAAGCAACCCTGGCCGGCGCTCCACCATTCGACGTGGTAGTGAACCTGGGCGACATCGTGGGCTACGGCGCCAGCCCGAACGAAGTGGCCGAGCATTCCCGCAAACTGGGCAAAACTTTCGTGCGCGGCAATCACGACAAGGCCGCCACCGGCGTCATGGACCTTGATGATTTCAATCCCATGGCGGCCGCTGCCGCGATCTGGACGCGAAATCAATTGACGCCGGAAAATCTCGACTGGCTTCGCGCCCTGCCGCAGGGTCCGGTTTCCGTGCCGGATTTTCCCCAAGTGCAGTTGGTTCACGGCTCTCCGAACGACGAAGATGAATACGTGGTTTCGTTGGGAGACGCGCTGGCGCCGCTGATCACCCTGACGATTCCATTAACTTTTTTTGGCCACACGCATCTGCAGGGCGGATTTTTTGCCAACGGCTCCGCGGCTGATGGTTTTCGTCCGGAGTACCGCACCGTAGGTCAGGCGGAATCGGTTCCGCTGCAACTGAAGCCCAACACTCGCTACATGATCAATCCCGGTTCGGTCGGGCAGCCCCGCGACGGCGACTGGCGCGCCGCATTCGCTTTGTATGACACTGACGCTCAGGTCGTGCACTTCCACCGCACACCCTACAATTTGAAAGCCGCGCAGGATCGCATCTTCGCCGCGAAACTTCCGCCGCGCCTGGCCACTCGGCTCGCGGCGGGGCGCTAATCGTCTGACCTGAAAGCCCCGGCTGGAATCTCTCCGTTGTAAACTCGAATTCATGCCTCTTCATTCATCGACGAAGCACTTCTTCGAAGCGCGCGAGAATCCTCCCGAGCATTATCTGCTGGCCCACAGTGACGGCGGCGCGCGCGGCAATCCCGGCCCCGCAGGTTACGGCGTCGTCATCAAAGATGAATCCGGACGCACTGTCGCCGCCCTCAGCGAATATCTCGGCCACCAGACGAATAACTTCGCCGAATATCAGGGACTGATTGCCGCCCTCGAATATGCCATCAAGCACGGCCCCAAGGCGCTCAAGCTGATCAGCGATTCGGAGTTGCTGGTACGGCAGATCAAGGGCATTTACAAAGTAAAGAATGCCGTGCTGCAGGATTTGCACGCGCGGGCGAAAGAGTTGATCGTGCAGCTCGACTGGTTCTCCATCGGCCACGCCTTGCGCGAACAGAATCAGGATGCCGACCGCCTGGCCAACGAAGCGATGGATAAAGGCATGGGGCGCAGAGCGGCGAGTGTGAGCACATCGCGCGCTGGCGCGGGCGACCCTTCGACCTCGCTCTCGCCCGCGCGGCCCGCGACCCAACCGGCACAGCAGGAGTTTGAAGGCATCGTGCGCAATGGAGTGGTCGAACTGACCAACGGCAAACTTACTGGACGGCACGCGAGTGCAAGTCCGCGTGAAGAAGTGAGTCTAATGCCCTCATTCCACCGACGTGTGGTCATGCACAATCTTCCAGCCGCCGGGAAATCTGCGGAATACGAGGGTGAAAATTCCATGCGGAGTCTTGCCATCAGACATCGTCAAATGAAAAGCTCCTCGCACGAAAGCCGCGTCTGGCCCTAGCATCTCGATCCTCAGATCGGAAAACTCCAGCTTTCCCATCTCGTTTCCGGGACCTTCGTACTTCGCCCGGTAACGATCCAGTGCCGCCTGCCAGCCGCTGGTTACTTTGCCGCCAGAAAAGAAAGTCAGGTCTGCGGAGTTCCAGTAACCGGCCATGAAGGCATCGAGGTTGTGATGATTCCAGGCTTCCTGCTGGGTGCGCAGCACCTGTTCGACTGCGGCCCTGCTGTCATCCGAAGATTGCGCCTGTGCACTGGCGATCGCCGCGAGCGGCGGCATTAGAACCAAGCCGCACGAAAACAAGACGCGAAGAATCGTTGTCTTTCTCATAATTCTCCTTCGCCAATTCTCTTTCGAGATCCATTCTTTCAGGCCGCGCTTAGTGTGTTTCTTCGGCGGCGGGCGCAGCATCCGGGGTGTCCAACTTCTGAATGACCGCATGCGGCGTCAGCGGCGGGGGCTCAAACTCCCCTGCATCTTTGCCGGCCATGGCCACCGTCATAAAGTTCATCCAGATGGGCAAGGCCGCGTGCGCTCCGGTTTCTTTCGCGCCCAGTGATTTTTTCTCGTCGTAGCCAACCCAGACTCCGCATGTCATGGTCGGAGTGAATCCCATGAACCAGGCGTCGGTAAAGTCATTCGTCGTCCCCGTTTTGCCGGCGACAGGAAACGGCAGTTTCGCCGCGGCGATCCCTGTCCCATGCAGCACCACCTCGCGCAACATCGAAGTCATGATGCGGGCCGTGCGCTCGCTGATCACATCCTTCACGTCGGGAAAATCTTCCTCCAATACGCGGCCTTCGTAATCCGTCACGCGCGTGATGTAACGCGGGATCACGCGAACTCCGTCGTTGGGGAACACGCTGTATGCCGAGGTTTGCTCGATCAGCGTAATTTCCGCCGACCCCAGCGCCACCGGCAGATACGGCGGCAGCTTTGACGTGATGCCAAAGCGCGCCGCATAGTCGATCACGTTCCGGATGCCAACTTTGTCCGCCAGCTTCAGCGCGGGAATGTTGCGCGACTGGGCCAGCGCCCGCCGCAGGGTGATGATGCCTTCAAATTTTTCGTCGTAATTGTGCGGAGTGTACGGCCCTGATGAGGTCTCAAAGCTGACCGGCTCATCGAGGATGGTATCGTCCGGACTGGCGCCAAGGTCGATCACCGTCGTATACACATACGGTTTGAACGATGATCCTACCTGCCGCAAGGACTGCGTGACGCGGTCGAACTTCGAATCGTTGAAATCGCGCCCACCCACCATCGCCTTGATGCCGCCGGTGGCATTGTCGATGGCCAGCAGCGAGCCCTGCGCCCCGGAATCCTGCTCCAGGCCGACGTGGGCCGCGCCGTTGGCCCCAAGGCTCAGAATCTTCACGTAACAGACGTCGCCGGTTTTGAGAATGTCGGCGAGTTTATGTTGCGTCCAGGCCACGTCGGGCTGCGCGAGAGCCGCGGTGTATCGGCCAAACTTCAGTGTGGCAATTCCGGTGCCCGCAGTGGTCACCAGCGCGTGGATGTAGCCGTTCACTTCGGGTTCATCGTCCCAATCAGGATGAAAATATTTGTCGAGGACCACGCCTTCCTCCACGACATTTTCGAGATGGCCTTTCCAGCCATGCCGGCGCTCGTACGCGGCTACGCCGTCGAGCACCGACTGGTTCGCCGCCCGCTGTAATTCCACATCGAGCGTGGTGTAAACCTTCAAACCGCCTTCGTGAACCTGGTCGGCTCCGTACTTGCTTTCGAGATAACGGCGAATCTCCTCCACAAAATAAGGCGCCAGCGAATTGGGGTCATGCGCCAGATGCAGCACCAGAGGCGCGGAGCGCGCGTCGGCGGCCTGCGCTGCCGTGATCTTGCCGTCTTCCAGCATGGCGTTGATCACGAGATTGCGACGTTTCTGGGCTTTGTCGGGATGGCTGATGGGCGAATATATCGTAGGCCCCTTCGGCAAACCCGCGAGCAGCGCGGCTTCCTCCAGCGTCAGATCTTTGGCAGGCTTGCTGAAGTAGAACTGCGACGCCGCTTCGAAGCCGTACACACCGTGGCCGAGAAAAATCTGGTTCGCATAGAGCGTAAAGATCTGCGACTTGGTGAAACGGCGCTCGATCTGAATGGCCAGCATTGCCTCCTGCACTTTGCGTTGCCAGCGGCGGTCGGGCGAGAGAAAAAGATTGCGCGCCAGTTGCATGGTCAGAGTTGACGCACCTTGCACCTTGCCGCCCGATTCGATGTCGCGAGACGCCGCGCCTACGATGCGCATGACGTTGATACCGGAATGCTTGTAGAAATCCTTGTCTTCGATCGAGACCAGCGCATCGCGCAGCACGGGAGGAAAATCGTCGTAACTGGCCACCACGCGCCGTTGCAGCGCGAACGAGCCAATCACTCGCCCGTGATCGTCATAGAGTTCCGTGATCGAGCTGGGCCGGTAGGCTTCCAGCGCGTCGACCTGCGGCAAGTCGGTGGTATAAACGAGCAACAGACCCGCCGTCGCTCCGACGACGACCGCAATCAGCACGAGCAGGCCGAACAAGACGCGGCCCACGAGTCTGCGGCCGCCGACTTCAACCTCGGGAAGATTTTCGTAGAAAGACTTCATCGCGAGTTGAGGTCAGGATAGCACCTCAGGCGGAATCGGTTCGCGGGGCCGCGGAGGCAGCGCCGGTGCCGGTTCCAGTGCGGCGAAGAAAGATTGCCGACGCCACATATAGTGCGGTGGCAAGAATCGTCAGCGAGCGCAGGCCGAACCATAGCGAGAACGATTCGAGCAGGCCGCCCAGCAGGGCGCCGAACAAATTCGAGCCCAGAGCACTTCCGCGAAAACCCGCCCGGGCAAAGCTGGAAACAAAAATGATACCCGCGAAGAACGCCGGAAGGCAGAGAGCCAGGGTGGCCGTGATAGCGCGCAGCGCCCAGGACTCCACGAACAGCTTTTCCAGGGGAACCGCGAACATCGCGGCCAGCGACAGAAACAGACCGGCATATGCGAGGCTCAAGGGAAGTCGCGGCCATGCGCGATAGACAAAATTGGCCGCGACGATCAGGCACAAGAGGCCGGACACGACGATGGCGTTGACCACCCAGGTGGTGCCGAACAGAAGCGCCATTTTGCTGACGATCTGTGCCTCCAACAGCATGAAACCTGCTCCCAGGAACAGGAAATGGAAGGTGAAATGAATTTCGCCGCCGCCGCGTTCTGCGCCGGTCTCAAGAAGGAACCGGCCACAGATAATCAGCACTGCGAGGGAAATCAGAATCACGCTCATGGGAAGACCGGGCTCATGCTGGTAGAAGTATGGCCAATCGTCTGTGGTCAAGCGCGCATCCTGCATGGGGATCCGTGAGTGGGAGGCCAGATAAGCAGCCAGCGCGGGATCAGCAGTGGCCCGCGCCAGGCGCTGGCGCGAGCCGCCGACGAAGAACCGGCCGGCGGTGTCATATCCTCCAACATCGCTCTGGAACTGAATCGGATCCTGCCCGAAGGCGTCTTGCATCAGCTTGAAGAGGCGGCCGGCGATCCAGGGGGTGTCGACCTGAAACTTTACGATCAAGAGACCGTCCGGCTTCAGCAGACGCGTGGCCCGCTGAAAAGCCTCACGGGTATAGACATAGTTGTCGATGCGGATGTTGGTGAAGTGCGATGTAGTGGTGTGCGAATCGAGAAGAGAAAAAACGATGAGATCGAATTGCTCGTGGCTGTTCTCAATGTAGCTGCGGGCGTCGTCAATCACGACTTGGGTGCGCAGGTCTTGGTACGGATGTTCGAAATGCAGCTCACGGCCGAGTTGCAGAATTAACGGATCGATTTCAACGGCGACCACCCTGCCAGCTCCGTTGCGCAAGGCCGCGGCAACGTCGTTGCCCATCCCCGAGCCCAGCACCAGCACGGCGGGTGGGACAGGACAAAAACGGTACGGCAAGTTATATGAGTTCAGCTCCGGCGGGTGGTGAAGAAACTGTTCCGGGTGCGACTGGACGAAGGCCGGCGAGAGATTCAACACTCGCTGATAGAAAGAGTCGTTGGTCGCCAGAGAATAGGCCTCCACCTCGGCACTACCGTTGCGGTAGACCGGCTGTACCACCAGTTTTTGATATGGCGACCAATAGGCAGTCTTGCCTTGATCCGGGATCGCCAGCAACGCCACACATCCGAGGAAAGTCGCGCCCAGAGCGTTGCGGCCTGCTGGATTTCGCCAGAACACCAGCACAGAGAAAATGCCCGCCACCAGGAACCATACCCAAGGCGGCTGATAGAGAAAGCAGAGCAGGGTGAATCCTGCAATTCCGGCAAGACCCGCCAGGACATTGACGCTGTATGCGGCCACACCATCCGGGGCATTTTCCAGATACCATCCCACGAGTTGGCCGAAAGGGACGAACGTGGTGGCGATCACGGCAAACAGCGGGACGGCCACCGCTATCGCCAGGAACATCCCGCCCCAACTGGCGGGCGCAGCAGGCACACCCCAGACATGCACTTCGACGCCCCCTCCGAGCAACTGCGGCAACCCAGCAATGGCGTACCGCAGAGGTGCGATGGGACTCTTCAGAAGAAACGTAAGCAGCAGGAGTGGAGCAATGATCACCCTCAACTGAAGCGGGCGCCGGCAAAGATAACAGCCCCGGCCGAAGCCGAGAAAACACGCAACCAAAACGAAGTTCTTGAAGTACGCAAAAATTCTGATTTCGGAGGATACCCAGCGGATCATCAGCATTTCCGCAAACATACCCAGGAAGCTGACCAGCACGAGCTGGCGGTAGCTGAAGCCGCCGAGTTCCTCAACCGGAAATTCAAAACGGCGCATCGCCGGAGTTGCGCGCAAGTGCTTGAACACAGCGTGGACGATGAATACGGCGACTGCGGAAATCAGGAACAGAAGTGCGAGCGAGACCGGCGAGTGGGTGATCGTCTCCACAGTGAGGAACCAGCCTCCATCGAAAACGGCTGGGGATTTTTCGGTCAATGGATCGGACTGACTATACCAGACGAACCGGGACTACTAAGGCCGGGACTACTAAGCCGGGATTACTAAGAACGACGGCGCAAGAACGATCGCGCGCCAGGCGGCGCGCGATCAGACTCCTTAGGTAAGAAGCAGATTCCTCAGTTGCCGTCGCTTGCGCTCCGGCGGCTCTCGGAATGACAAGCTAAATTTAAGTGTCGCGGCCCTTCCTAGCTGCTGCGGCTCTTCAACACTTCCACGGCTTTATTCAATTGGTCATCGACTGGATTCTTGGGTGCGGCTTCCTGGTCGGGAGCGGGGGTGGAATCCTCGTCGTCCGGACCTACAGACTCGTCAGAGGCATCGGCTACCAAAACGTTGGGCGTGATCGCTGCATCTTGAATCGCTTTGCCGCTGGGCGAGTAATACTTCGCCACCGACAGGATCAGCGCGCCACCATCCGGCAGATCGATCGTCTTCTGCACCGAGCCGTCGCCGAAAGTCTTGTCGCCGACCACGTCGCCGCGGGCGTTTTCTAGAATCGCAGCCGCAACAATCTCGGCCGCACCGGATGTTCCACGATTGACCAGAACCGCCACCGGAAGACTGGTAATGTCCTTCGCGGGGTCGGCATTGAAGGCCTCGCGCGGAAATTTCTGGCCCTGCAAATAAGTAATCGTGCCGTGGTTCAGAAACAGATTCGCCGTCGCGACGCCTTCACTCTCATCGCCTTCGGCGCAGTTGCGCAGATCGAGCAAAATCTTCTTCGCGCCCGATTTCTCCAGGGTCTTGATCTTCGCGGCAATCTCCTGCGACTTGCCCTTGGTCAGGGCCTCAACTTTCACGTAGCCGATGCTCTCGTCGATCATCTTGTCGGCGACGGCTGGAATCGCGACCACATCGCGCGTAATGGAAACCTTCTGGGGCTCGGCCTTGCGGGCGCGCACCACCGAAACATTCAGCGTAGATCCCGGAGCGCCTGCGATCAGATTGCGAATCTCGGGCAGCGACATTTCCCGCGTGCTTTGCCCTTCAATCGATTCGAAAATATCGGTCTGCTCAATCCCCGCCTTCTCGGCCGGAGATCCCGGTAATACTGCGACCACCGCCGCGTAACCGAAGCGCTTCGACACCACCGCGCCAATGCCGCCCTTGGATTCCGATTTGCGGGTCTTGAACGCCTTATAGGCATCGGCCGTCATGTAGCTGGAGTTGGAATCGAGCGATTCCAGCAGCCCGTGCAGCGCGCCGTCCGTCACCTTCGGAATATTCGGCTCTTCAACGTACTCACTGCGCACGCGCGAGAGCACCTCACTGTAAACCTGTAGCTGACGGTAAGAGCCGTCGTTGGACGAGGCGTGCACGCCTCCCATGGAACCCACAACGACGAACAGCAATACGGCGAAAGACGTTACGAGAATTGCGGCTTTGGTTTTCATGGACATCGTTTTTTGATCTTCTTCTGGAAGGAACTGCTTCCTGAGAAACTGTTGCTATTATATCCCTCTGTCTACACTCTAGATGCGGATTTTGGCGGTCCGGGTGCCTGCTTTGGGGCTTCGGTAATTCAGGGGCGTACGACGGGTCCACCGTTCTCAACAAAACAACCGGGCTCGTTTCAGGATGCCGGCTTAAAGCTGATAGTCAGCGAGGTTTGCACCGAAACCGGCCGCCCGTTCATGGTGTAGGGCTTGAACTTCCAACGCTTCACGCCGTCGATGGCCGCTCGGGCAAATCCGAGGGACCCCTGCAGGAACTTGGCATCCTGCACCGTGCCGTCACGTCCAATCAGAACCTGCAGAACCACCATCCCGGGTTGCCCACTGGAGCTGGCGGGATAGTCTGGGGCCGGCTGATCGGTCAACAGTGCGCGCTCAGAGGCCTCGTCAACTTTGACCGGCTCAATGGATTGCATTGCCGACTCGGCCTGCCGGTTTCCGCTGGCTTCGGGCGTGCTCGATGCCATTTGCGACTTCAGGCTCGAGGGAACGTTGGCCGGGGCCGAAGGCGGCTGAGTTTTTTGTGGCGTGGGTTGTGCCGGCGCAGACGTTGACGCTGACGGGAACACAGTCGGCGGATCTGAATGAGTTGGCAAGGCGGCTGGGACAGTTGGCGCCGGACCGGATGGCGGAGTCGAAGCCGGCGAACTGGGCGAAGTTGAGCCTTGGTTCGATGAAGCTGGCGATGCCGAAGCTGGGGACGCAGTTCCGCTCGTACTCGATCCGTTCGAAAGCTGGGCGGCCACTGGGGATAGCTGCGGCTGATTTCCGGCGACCGGCACGCCAGAAGCCGGGGTCGGGTCGCTGGGGGCCGCGTTTCCGGCTTCCACAGTCCCCGGCGGCATCACATTTCCGCCCATGATGTTCGGTTTCGGGGCTGTCGGTTCGACCGCCGGAACCACCTGAATTTGCGAGGCGTCGGTGGTGGCGTCGGGAATGGTCTCCGTCGCCGGCAGCTTGTATTCATCTCCGGCGCGGCCAAAGTCTTCATGAGCAATCGGCGCCTGCGGCGTGGTAACCGGTTGCGGATTGAGCCAGGCATGCAGGTTCAATCGTCCCCGCGCCCACGCCGTCTGCATGCTGGCATGCCAGGGCGCTTGCGGCGCGGCCGCAATTGCACAGGCTGCCAGCGCCAAGGCTCCGATGATTGCGCCCTTAAAGCGGAAGCGCGGCCGGGGTGAGCTTTCGGATTCGCCGGACTCGCCGCTCCCGTGGGTGATGTAAGCAAAGAGTTCCGCTTCTTTTTCTTTCTCGTTACTTTGCTCGTTATTCTTGGCCGGGATCGCGGACGGATTCGAGTGCGCCTCGGAAGCAAGCGATCCTTCCGAGTCTTCCGGCGCTGCCGCAAACCTCGACGAAACAGAATTCGCCGCAGGCGTCGGTGAGAACGACGGCGTCTGGTCGAAGCCCAGCAATTCGGGTTTCGCCGGCGCCGCGGGTGTCGAGACATGGGCCGAGGCATGTGCTGAAGCCTGCGCAGATGCCTGCGCAGCGGTGTTCGCCGGCACCTGGGGCATGATTCCGGCACGGGTTTTCAAGTACCACTCGAGTCCGCGGACCTCGCCCGTTTCCGGTGGCGGCGGAGCCGGTTTCTCTTCCTTTTCTTCCACCGAAGCGGCCACCGGTTCCAGGTCCTTCTCCATCGACGATGAGACTCGAAACTCGTTTACCTCCGAGTCGATAACGAACTGCCCTCCCGGAGCCGAAGGCGCAGACTGCAAGAACTCTCCCGCGCGCAGATTTTTCTCTTTACTCTGTTCCAGGTTGGCCGGGAGTGCTGATATTGGAACGGCAGCAGGTCCTGATCCGAGGGCGCCTGTCGCGGAAATTCCGGCGGCCGCCGCTTGCGCGTTGGACGCTGATTCCTGCTTGGCGCGCAGCAGGTCGCGTGCCGTGGTCAGCGTATCTTTGACTTGGTTGACCAGGAGCGGCTTGCGGAGAATCGAATTCGCACCCGCCTGCAGAGCCTTGGGTACGCTGATGTCATTGCTCACAATCGCCAGCGTGAGCGGACGTTCGTTGGCCTTGCGTTCGCGGGCCGAGGTCAGCAACAGCGCCGCTTCCGGCTGCTTATCCCAATCAATAATGACGATCTGAAAATTCTGGTGGGAAACCTTCTCCACGGCGGATACCGCCTCGGAGCAGAGCTCTCCCTCCACATCGAGACCAGCCAGCACCTGGAGAATAGGTTCAGCCGTTCCCTCGTCCGAGGAAAACAAAAGGCAGCGCAGCGCCATCTCTCTGAGAGTAGGGGTAGACAGTAACTGCGGCAAGATTACCGAGGGGGAGGTATCCGGCGATCCAGTGGGCGACGGTACATGTACCGTTGGAAGGCACACTGCTAAAATGCTCGGTCGCGCGACCTCTGTGCCCCCTGTGGTTCAGTCTCAATTTTTGAGTCGGACCGTCACTTTATGCCTCTGCAAGAACGTAACTATTGGCTTACCACCACCGCATTCCCTGAAGTTGATGCCTCACGCCCGCTTCCCGAGACAGTCGACGTCGCCGTGATCGGCGCCGGTTTCACCGGTCTCTCGGCAGCTCGCACCCTGGCCCAACGCGGCGCAAGGGTCGCCGTGCTGGAAACCGAAACCATCGGCTGGGGCGCAAGTTCCCGCAACGGAGGCATGGTTCTGACCGGCATGAAACTGGGTGTGAACCAACTCACTTCCATGTACGGCCGCGAACTCACGCAGCGCATGTACGCTGCTTCGCTGGAGAGCATCGACTGCGTCGAACGAATCGTCCGCGACGAAGCGCTTGACTGCAACTTCTCCCGCTGCGGACATCTCGAAGTCGCCTGCAAGCCGAAACACTTCGACGACTATGCCCGCCAGGCTGAGGTGATTGCCCGCGAGTTTAACCACACGCTGCGGGTGGTGCAAAAGCACGAGTTGGCTGCAGAAATTGGTTCCAACATTTATCACGGCGGAATGGTCGATGAAGTCAGCGCCGGAGTCAATCCCGCGCGCTACGTCGCCGGACTTGCCCGCGCCGCCATGAAAGCCGGAGCGGAAATTTTCGAACACACCCGGGTCGAGAGAATCGAGCGCGGCTCTCGTAACGGCGAAGCAGGATGGAAAATCGCCACCTCACGCGGCGCACTCTGGGCACAGGAAGTTTTTGTGGGCACGAGTGGATATACCGGCCGCGCCACTCCCGCGCTCCAGAAGAAGCTCATCCCCATTGGATCGTTCATTATTACGACGGAGGTTCTGCCGGAAAAGCTCGCCCTCGAACTAAGCCCGCGCAACCGCATGATCTACGATTCGAAAAACTATCTCTATTACTATCGCCTCACTCCCGACCGTCGCATGCTGTTCGGCGGACGCGCCGCATTTTTTCCCGAGACCGATCAGACCATCCGGCAGAGCGCGGCCATCCTGCGCCGCGGCATGATCGACGTTTATCCGCAATTGAGCGACGCCAAAATCGACTACGTCTGGGGTGGCACGCTCGACTTCGCATTCGACATCATGCCTCACGCCGGCCAGCTCGACGGCATGTACTACGCTGTTGGTTATGCCGGGCATGGTGTGGCCATGGCAACCTATCAAGGCCAGAAAATCGCCGAACTCATGGCGGGCGACAAAGTCGAGAATCCATTTGTAGGAATCAAGTTCCCCGGCGCGCCCCTCGGCCTGTACAGCGGCAATCCATGGTTCCTGCCCTTCGCCGGAGCTTGGTACAAGTTTCTGGACTGGGTGAGTTGATTGCTTCGGTAGTGGTGCAGGTTTGGGCTTCGCACGACTTCGTCATCCTGAACGTAGCCGTTTTTCAGGCGTAGCGAAGGATCTCCCGCTTAACCGGCCTCATGTGCATGCCAAACTGCACTACCGCCATTGCTTCCTGGGATGCTTCCATGATCGGATGATCCTATGACGGCGTATAAGTTATTGAGCTGACCTGGGAAGGCATATCGCCAGCGTAAATATCTTCTCAGTTTTCCTCCGGCTTCCACAGGGAAGACACTTCCTCCACAGTTTCTGCACAAGGCTGCAAGTTTTTTGTGTTGCGAGGCGCACCAAACTGACTCAGAGTGGGTTCAGCGAAACGTGAGAGTTCCTGAGCTTGCCGGATGATTGCGGCAGAGCCAGCGGCAACCGGCGATTCTCGAGGGTGAATCGCCGGGGGACACTCCAGAAAACGCGCGCGAGCGCGACTGGTTGCCCGGGCGTTGCGGCCTCCTCCCCCACCTTGCTTTGCGCAGTTTGCTCTTGGGAGCAGACAGCAGCGAGCAGGAAAGGGCCGCTGGCCGCCGCGGCAGTCGCAGGTTCGTGATCGCAGGATCTTTTGATCGCAAGATCGACTGATCTTAAGATCGATCGATCTCAAGATCACGACTGGCAACTGGCTTTGGCAAATGCGGCGCTGCCGTGAAAGCGGCAGTGCTGTCGGGCTGAAGCGGTCATCCGCCGCCATGCGGTGACAAGGCAGCACAGGAACCCACGAACGAATGCGGTCGGGTGGCTGGCCCGGCCGCATTTGCTTTTCTGCACGAGGTTTTTTCCTGCACTGGAGGAAGTTCGCCCCGGATCGACGCTGATTGATCGGACACCCCAACTACTTAACTCACTCATCCGCGCGCGGACTTCGGTTTAGGTCCTGTTTTCGCAGGGCTTCCACAGGATAGTGGAGGGCTTCACAGCTTCTGCACAATTCATTTTGCGATTCGCTTTCTATTCGCTTATGCTGGGATGGCGAATGGGACAAAGTTCTATAGAAATTATGGCGACCACCGATTACAGCATCAGCACGCTTCCGGCGAATGTGGAGGCCGAGCGCTCGATATTGGGCGCGATCCTGCTCGACAACTTTGCTTATAACCAGGCGGCGGAGCATTTGCGCATCGAGGATTTTTCGCTCGATTCGCACCGGCGGATTTACTCGCGCATGGTCGATCTGGCCGAGTCGTCCCGGCCGATAGATATGATCACGCTGATCGAGGAACTCGACCGGCACAAGGATCTGCAGCCGATCGGCGACGTGGCCTACGTTTCGAGCCTGGTCGATGGCGTGCCCGACCGGCCCAGCATTGAGCACTACGTCAAGATTGTGCGCGATAAGGCGCTGCTGCGCGGGCTGATTACGGCGGCGAGCACCGCGATTGCGCGGGCCTCGGATCAGTCCGATCTGGCGGAGGATGTTCTTAGCGATGCGGAAGCGGCGATCTTCCAGCTCTCGGAAAAGCGCATTGGGCGCGGGTTCATGGGGATCCAGGAAATCGTCAAGGAGTCGTTTGGGTCCGTCGATGCTCTGCTGCAGCGCGGGCAGCGGATTACGGGGCTGGCGACGCATTACACCGATTTGGATGAGATGACTTCTGGTTTGCAGCGGTCCGACTTGGTAATCATTGCGGCGCGGCCTTCGATGGGCAAGACGGCGTTTGTGATGAACATCGCGGAGAACGCTTCGATTGAAGATCAGCAGGTGGTGGGCGTGTTCTCGCTGGAAATGTCGCGCGAGGCGCTGCTGATGCGGTTGCTGTGTTCGCAGGCGCGGGTGGACGCGCACAAGATGCGGACCGGGTCGCTGTGGCAGGACGATACTCGAAAAGTGGTGCGGGCGATGGAGCAGCTGGCACATGCTCCGATTTTTATTGATGACACGCCGGGGATTTCTTTGAGCGAGATGCGGGCCAAAGCGCGGCGATTGAAGCAGGCGCAGGGCGGAAAGCTCGATCTGATCATTGTGGATTATTTGCAGTTGATGTCGGGCGGGGGCAAGCGCTTTGAGAATCGGACGCAGGAAGTGTCGGCGATTTCGCGCGGGTTGAAGGCGCTGGCGAAAGAGTTGAGCGTGCCGGTGATTGCGCTCTCGCAGTTGAGCCGCGCTCCGGAAAGCCGCGGTGGGGATCATCGTCCGCAGCTGGCGGATTTGCGCGAGTCGGGATCGATTGAGCAGGACGCCGATCTGGTGATGTTCATTTTTCGCGAAGAAATTTACAAGCCGGACGATATGGAATTGCAGGGCAAAGCGGAGATCATTATTGCTAAACAACGCAACGGTCCCATCGGGAAAGTCAGGATGGCATTCCTGAAAAATAGCACCAGATTTGAGTCACTGGCTGAGGGCGGGGTGGGGGGCGAGGAGTGAAGTTGGCCTACAGGAATCCCTGTAGAAACGCCCGGTAAGTCCATTAGGAAGTTGGGCTTGCATCGCTAGACAAAACAACAGCGGCGTCCCTGTGGAAAAGCTTGTGGAATTGAAAACCGAATTCAAAATTGCTGCAAGAAAAGACCGGTCGGTCGGCAGAGCGAAGAATATTTCCCTACCTTTAAAGCCATGAGTAGTAACCAGTTATGCAATTCATCAGACATTAACATCGCGAGTGGCTGGCCTAGGCAATATTCCTTTCGATTTTGAGATTTGCACATTTTCGGGTTTTGGCCTAGCGGTTTTTCGGCCATTTTCACGGTTTTTCGCCCTACGATTGGAGCGCGATCCCCTCTGAATTTGAATCCACAGAAACGGTTTTGCGAATGCGGTCCTGCTGAGGGCCGCAGGATCAATCCAGTGGTCGAACCCAGATGTTGCGGAAGCTGAGGGGTGGGCTGGGGTCGCCGTGCGCCTGGAGTTTTATAGGGGCGCCGTCGAAGGCTTTGTAGAAAGGCGCGCCGATGTAACGGGTCTCGCCTTTTAATTCAAAGTGATTGTCGACCAGCACTCCGTTAAAGAAAACCGTCACGTATGCAGGAGATTTCAGGGTGCCGTCGGAGTTGAAGACGGGAGCGGTCCAGGCGATGTCATAAGTTTGCCATTCGCCGGGTTTGCGGTTGGGGTTGGCCAGCGGAATGGACTGTTTGTAAAGACTGCCGGCCTGGCCGTTGACGTAGGTTTTGTTGTTGTAGTTATCGAGCACCTGCAGTTCGTAGCCGGCGTCGTCGGGGCCGGTGGAGGCGAGAAAGACTCCGCTGTTGCCGCGGAGTTGGCCGGAGCCGGTGACGTCCTCGGGAACTTTCCATTCGATGTGCAGTTGATAGTTTTTGAAGGTGCGTTTGGTCTCGATGTTGCCGGAGGGTTTGTTGACGGTGAGGATGCCGGCGGCGACGGTCCACTTGGCGGGCGCGTTGCGGTCTTGTGCTGAGACCCATTCGTCGAGATTTTTGCCGTCGAAGAGGATGATGGCGTCGGAGGGTGCGGCGGTTGGCGTTGCGCCGGGGGTGACGACTTTGGGCTCGGGTGTCCAGACTTCGGTGTCTTCAGGTTTGGGGGCCGGTTGCTGGGCGAAGGCGGTGGCGGCGAGAAGCGTGAATGCGAGCAGGGATAGGATTAGGGTGCGCATGGTGGGAGAAGGATACACCCGAGGGAGAGAGATTCGTTGAAAGTATGGTCATTCACGCGAAGTCAAAGAACTGGGCCACCCGCGATTACGACTCATTTTGACATCGCGTGCTGAACCACGAAAAACAAAGTTCCGCCCCCAGCGCCCCGATAACCGCGCAGATTCCTCGGGTTCGATTCATTGCAATGACTCCAACTGCCAGCTGCGGGTCGTTCTTATATAACTTGCCTTGGATCGTTGCGAGACATCGATGCACCGTTGTAAGTGCCACGGCGCCGGCTCCGAGGAATGAGACCTCTAGCCCTCTTGGCATCGATGAAAAATTCCCGAGCGTAGCAATGGCTGTGTAACAGGTCCACCAGCAGACGATCAGGAGTCCATATCCGATCGAACTCTGAACCCGCGTCCAAAGACCAGTCCCGAAATATGAAAACGGATTGAACAGGAACGAGTGCGTCATAATCTTTTGGACAGCGTCAGAAAAGTCAGCGTCACTCAGCAACTTCAGTAAATCGGCCATCCTCAACAGTGCTATGACAATTGCCAGGTTCGCTAACACGAAAGCCCATGAGGCGACAAAATATGCATCGCTCCGTGTCGTTTTCATCCCCAAGATATCGATGGGATCTGCTTTCCTGATTCCCGCCCATCCTATGATGACGGCTATTCCGAGCGCCCACCATAATGACTTCTCGATGACATCTAAATGCTTCACAAGAGAATCCGAAACTGTCGTCGAATTCATAGCACGTTAACTCCTGACGGGTTCGCCATGCCGCCGGCGACGCCCGGGCTACCCCCGCCAGTGGTTAGGCGGCGCGTAGCTGGAAAAGGATACACCCGATGGGGGAGATGGGTGGAGAGATTAAGGGGAGCCGGAGAGAGGGTGAGATAGCCACTTTTCATCAACAAAGAAGCGGCGGCGGGTGGCCCGTCCTTCATGCCCCGTTCTTTTTCCAGTTCTAGAACTGCGGGTGCCCCGTCCTTGCGTTCTGTGCAAGGGCGGGTACGATGCTGCCGATAGAACGGGTGCTATCCGGCTCGTTTGAGTCCTTCGAACCAAAACAATCACTCTTGGCAGTCGAGTGCCCGCCCCTTCGACAGGCTCAGGGCAGTCTCTTCGCAAAGTGCGCGAAGGACGGGGCACCCATCATTGCGGTCGCTTGGGCAGTTCAAAGGCTGGGCCACCCGTCAGGGACGGAAGCCATAAAAATGTCCGGTTGGCTCCTGTGCGATTTCTTTTTCAACTTCTCTTTGCACCTGCTGTACAGTGCTCGGCTTCCCGTCGGGCGATTTACACGAGGCAGACCTGCCATAAAGTTTCTCTATGTATGCTTCTCCGTGTTCCGTCGCCATCTGCAGGAGAGTCCTCTGCTCCGTCGTAGTCTCCGGCTTCTCCGCCTCTTGGTTGAGCTTGGCTACCGCGGCGGGCATGCATTCGCGATATATCCACAGAACCGTCTCGACGGCATTGGTCTGCACCAATTCGCTACCAGTTTGTTTGATTGCGCTGACTAGGAAGGGAATGGCAGCGGGGAATCGTAATACCTCGGGTGCTGGGTACCTTACAAAGTGATGACTAATTCTAGGATCCTCGTCAATGCGCTCGAAATCGAGCAAATCCACCAAGGTCTTGATGTAGAAACGATCATGGTTGGTGCGAGCGGTGAGTCCCATCGCAGCGAATGTGCCATCGACGCAGTTCGGATCGACCTCGAGGCTCTTAGCCCGATTATCGAGCAGGAATTGAGACGCCGCCTTAAGTCCCGGAGGGCATTTTTCCCCCTCTACGACGTTTCCCTTCACCAGCACGGGTGAGGGCGTAATCTCTGAGTTCATTGCTTCGAGTTGCAAATCCTCAATGCGGACGGATAAATATCCCACCTCACGAAATAGGCCTTCGAGGTTGGTCGCGAGACTCGGTTTGTCGTCGAAGCATGATCCGATCATGTCTTTGTTGATCTCTGCCAACTCTGCCAGATCAACTGAGCTCGCGCCGGAGAGAACCACGTCAACGACCTCGACCCCGGTCCCGGAGGTTTTGTTCGTATTGTTCCGATGATCTTTGGCGGGCTGGCAGTCCGCACAAGCGAAAGCCGAGATGGCGGTCACGACGAGGGTTGCGCGAAGGATGTGGTTCATGGCGACCGAGCTGGCGGCGGGCCTTGCGGCGCACAGCGAGTGGTGAGATGGAGCCGGTGGTCGGTGAGTTGCCTGCCGCGATCGCCTTGTCAGGTTGAGAATGCGCCGAGAACTTAGTTGCTGTCTTCGCCGACTTTTAGGACGGCTAAGAAGGCTTCCTGGGGGATGTCGACGCGGCCGATGCGCTTCATGCGCTTTTTGCCTTCTTTTTGTTTCTCGAGGAGTTTGCGTTTTCGGGAGATGTCGCCGCCGTAGCATTTGGCGATTACATTTTTGCGAATCGCGGAGACGGTTTCGCGGGCGATGATTTTTGCGCCGATCGAGGCTTGGATCGCGACTTCGAACATTTGGCGGGGGATGAGTTCACGCATTTTTGAGACCAGGGCTTTGCCGCGGTCGTAGGCGAAGTCGCGGTGGACGATGATGGAGAGGGCGTCGACGGGTTCGCCGGCGACGAGGATGTCCATTTTGACCATGGGCGATTCCCAGTAGTCGGCGAGATGGTAGTCGAGGGACGCGTAACCGCGGGAGACGGATTTCAGGCGGTCGTAGAAGTCGAGGACGATTTCGTTCAGCGGTAATTCGTAGTGCAGCATGACGCGCGAGGAGCTGACGTATTCGAAAGTTTTTTGTTTGCCGCGCTTGTCTTCGACCAGCTTGAGAATTCCGCCGACGTATTCTTCGTTGGTGAGAATGGTGGCGAGGATGATGGGCTCTTCGATCTTGGCGATCTCGCTGGGATCGAGCCAGCGCGAAGGGTTGTCGACTTCGACCATGGTGCCGTCGGTTTTGTAAATCTTGTAGCGCACGCCGGGCGCGGTGGTGATGAGGGCGAGTGAGAACTCGCGTTCCAGGCGCTCCTGAATGATTTCCATGTGCAGCAGGCCGAGAAAACCGCAGCGGAAGCCGAATCCGAGGGCGACGGAACTTTCGGGCTCGAAGAAGAAGGACGAATCGTTCAGACGTAATTTTTCCAGGGCTTCGCGCAGGCGGGTGTGTTCGTGGGAGTCGACGGTGTAGAGTCCGGCGAAAACCATGGGCTTGATTTCTTCGAAGCCGGGCAGGGCTTCGAGGGCGGGAGCGCCGTCGTGGGTGATGGTGTCGCCGATTTTTGTGTCGGCGACATTCTTAATGTTGGCGATGATGAATCCGACTTCGCCGGCCACCAGTTGCTCGATCTCTACGGGCTTCGGCGTGAGCACGCCGAGGGTTTCTGCGTCGAACGTGGTGCCGTTCCACCACAGGCGGATGCGGTCACCTTTCTTCAATGTCCCTTGAAATACCCGAGTGAGCACGATGACGCCGCGGTACGGGTCGAACCAGGAGTCGAAAACCAGCGCCTGGAGCCGGTTGTCGGGCGATCCCTTGGGTGGAGGGACGCGCTTCACGATGGCTTCGAGGACATCGGGAACGCCCTGGCCGGTTTTGGCGCTGATGAGGACGGCATCGCTCGCGTCGAGGCCGACGGCGCTTTCGATCATTTCTTTGGTGCGCGGGATGTCGGCGCTTTGCAGATCAATCTTGTTGATAACGGGAATAATTTCGAGGCCGTGATTGATGGCAAGATAGGAATTGGCAAGGGTTTGGGCTTCGACGCCTTGCGAGGCGTCGACTACTAGCAGTGCGCCTTCGCAGGAGGCCAGCGAGCGGGAGACTTCGTAGGAAAAATCTACGTGGCCGGGAGTGTCGATTAAGTTGAGCTGGTAGGTTTGGCCGTCTTCCGCGGTGTAGGCCATACGGACAGCGTGGGCTTTGATGGTGATGCCGCGTTCGCGTTCGAGGTCCATGGAATCTAGGACCTGGGCTTGCATTTCGCGGGCGGTGAGGGATCCGGTGAGTTCGAGGAGGCGGTCGGCTAGCGTGGATTTGCCGTGGTCGATGTGCGCGATAATCGCGAAGTTGCGGATGTGCTGGGAATCCATGATGAATGCGGGCGATCTTTAATTCTAGCAGGGACTTGCACGAGGCTTTTCTGCTTAGGGAGCACGAAGCCCTGAGCGCAACTCCGAGGCTAAAGCCCATAGATAATTTCTTAGACGCTTTTCGCGGCGCTGAAGCGCCGCTCTTCTACGGTAATGCAACCGACCGGGAAGCCGACTCGAGGGAAATCCGATGGCAGACTCTGTGTGCGAGTAGTCGCTCTGCTTTCGATAGAATCAAAGTCCATGCTCGTGCTCGCTTCCGCATCGCCGCGCCGTCAGGAACTTCTGCGCAATGCGGGGATTCCGTTTGTTGTGCAGCCGGCGGATATTGACGAGACGCGACGGACGGGCGAAGTGCCGCGCGAGTGTGCGGAGAGATTGGCGCGGGAGAAAGCGCTGGCGGTCTGGCGGATGCGGGCCAAAGCCGCGCCACCCCAAGCTGCGCAACCCCAGGATGTGGTGCTGGGGGCGGATACGATTGTGGTGGTCGATGAAACTATTCTCGGAAAACCGGCTGACGCGAAGGACGCCATCCGCATGCTGCGGCTGCTCTCGGGGCGCGTGCATCGGGTGATTACGGGGGTATGCGTCGTTGGACCAGTGGATAGTGGTCAGTCGCCAGTGGCCAGCAAGATCGGACCACTGAATGTTTCGGGAAGAATCCATGAAGATTCGGCCGCCGATCGATCGCCGCTGACTGCTTCCGAAACTACTTTGGTGACGATGAACGAATTGTCCGACGAGGAGATTCGAGAGTACGTTGCGACCGGCGAGCCGATGGATAAGGCGGGGGCGTATGCGATTCAGGGGATGGCTTCGCGGTGGATTCCGCGCATTGAAGGGGACTACAGCAATGTGGTCGGATTGCCGGTGGCGCTGGTTTACCAGATGCTGCGCCGGCGACGAAGAGAGAGTTAGGAGTTTTTCGTTTCTTCCTTTTTAATCTCTTCCTGTTTCGCGGGTTCTTTTTTCTCTTCCTCGGGTTCTTTCATTCCGGCCTTGAAGTTGCGGATGCCCTCGGCCAGGCCTTTGCCGACGGCGCCCAGTTTGTTGGTGCCGAACAGCAGGAAGGCGATGACGATCACCAACAGCCAATGCCAGAGCGAAAACTCCCCCATTAACTCCTCCAATCAAGGCGGTCTCCGAGAGCGCTGCGTGAAGCAGCGGAAGGCCCGAGAAAAGTCTAGGCTACGCCGTCGGCAGAGTCAAAGTCAGACAAGTCGTAACGAACCTCTCGCGACCACCATGAACTTGAGCGTGTGATCGATCTTAGGCGCTCTCGATCATTCCAGCCAGAAGCAGCGCCCGGCGCGGCAACTCGGAGATCAGGATATGTTCGTGGAGGGCGTGCGCTCCCTGACCGGACCCGCCCAGACCGTCGAGCGTGGGGATGCCCAGGGCGGCGGTGAAATTTCCGTCGGAGCCTCCGCCGACTGCGGCTTCTTCGAGTTTCCAGTCAATCTGCTTCGCGATGGCCTGCGCTTTTTTATAGAGCGCGGCTACGCCGGCGGTGCGCTCCATGGGCATGCGATTAATGCCTCCCTCGACCGTGAGGCAGCAATGTTTGTCGAAGGGCTTCAAGGCACGGAATTTGCGATCGAGGGCGGCGGCCTGCTTGGCTATTTTTATGCGGACATCGATTTCGACCGACGCTTCGGCCGCGACCACGTTAGTGCGGGTTCCGCCGCGAATGACGCCGGGGTTCACCGAGAGGCCGCTCGATAAATCATTCAGCTTGGAGACGGCGATGATTTGACGCGAAAGTTCAAGAATGGCGCTGTGTCCTTTGCCGGGATCGAGTCCGGCGTGGGCGGCCACGCCTTTCACATTGAGAATGTATTCTCCTACGCCTTTGCGCGCAGTCTTCACTGCGCCACGGGGGGCGGCGGGTTCGAGGACGAGGACGGCGGCGGATTCTTTGGCCAAGGCTTCGGTGATTTTTCGGGAGGAATAGCTGCCGACTTCTTCGTCGGAAACCAGAAATACGGTCACCGGGCGGGGCAGGCCGGAGTGCCAGGCTTGCAGCGCCTCGATGGCGTAGAGCATGAGCGCGATGCCCGATTTCATGTCGAGCACGCCGGGGCCGGCGAGGCGGCCGTGGGCGACGTGGCAGGGCATGGTTGCGAGCGTGCCGAGCGGGTAGACGGTATCGAAGTGGCCGAGCAGCAGAACGGGTGGAATTTTTTCGCGGCCGGGGAAATCGATTTGCACGCTGTCGCCGAAATCGGTGGCGGGATGCACCTGCAAGTGTCCACCGAGGGCTTCGAAATAGCCGGCGAGGAATGCGCCCATGCGGTCGGCGGCGGGCTTGTCGTCACTGGGAGATTCGATCTCGACGAACTCGCGGATGGTCTGGATGATTTTTTCCTGGCGGGCTTCGAAGTAGCGCAGGCGCTCGGGCCATGGTGGGCCCCACGCAGATAAGTCCGGCTCGGCTGATTCGGTCCGGATGGGCTTCGGACGGGCTGCTTTTTTGGTCGGCATTTATCCTCTGCTCTCAGGTGCGTGCCGAGCGGGGCACCTTCGGGCGTAAGTCGTACAGTATAATCTTCAAGCCGTTTTGAGAAGAACGAGTTTGAGACGACCATGAATGAGAGCAACCCTGTGCCGGATTCGCCGGGCTCGACGAAGACCGGGCTCGACATCCACGAGATTCTGAAAATCCTGCCGCACCGCTATCCTTTTTTGTTGATTGACCGCGTGCTTGAGCTGAAACGCCGGCAGAGCATCGTGGCCATCAAGAATGTGACCATCAACGAACCGTTCTTCGCGGGGCATTTTCCTGAGCTGCCCATCATGCCCGGCGTGCTGATCGTGGAAGCGATTGCGCAGGCGGGCGGGGCGCTGCTGTTGACCGAGATGGAAGATCGCAGCGGCAAACTGATGGTATTTACCGGGATCGAGCGGGCCAAGTTCCGGAAGCCGGTGAGTCCGGGGGATCAGTTGCGGCTGGAAGTGGAAGTACGAGGATGGCGCTCGGTGCCCGGCATGACGGCGGCGAAGATGCAGGGATATGCGTATGTTGGGGATAAGCGAGTGGCGGAGGCTTTGGTTTCGTGCCAATTGATTGACAGCGCCCGCGGGCGGGGAGCGGGCGGCGGCGACACGGAATCCTGATTGCTGACTTGCGACAACTGTTGAGAATTCCGACGTCTCGCAAAACCCGCGAGCCGTGGGGCGTCCTGCTTACTTCTTGATTGCTTTTCGTTCATGAATATTCATCCCACAGCCATCATCGATCCGGGCGCGAAGGTTCCTGCGTCCTGCAGGATCGGGGCGTATTGCGTGATCGGCGCGGACGTAGTGCTGGGGGAGAATTGCCGCCTGCTGTCGCATGTAGCGATCGAGGGGCCGACGAAAATTGGCGCTGACAATGTGTTCTTCCCTTTTTGTGCGATTGGGATGGCGCCGCAGGATGTGACTTACCGGGGCGAAGCGACGCGGCTTGAAATCGGCGATCACAATGAGATCCGCGAGTGCGTGACCATTAATCGCGGGACGGTGAAGGGCGGAGGACTGACCAAAGTTGGCAGCCATCTGTTGATCATGGCGTATACGCACATTGGGCATGATTGCGTGATCGAGGATCATGCCATGTTGGTGAATGGCGCGACGCTGGGCGGGCATGTGACGGTGGAAGAATGGGCGGTGGTGGGAGCGCTGTGCCCGGTGCACCAGTTTGTGAGGATTGGGGCGCACTCCTACATTGGCGGAGGGACAACCATCACGCAGGATGTGTTGCCCTACTCAATGACGTCGGCGGCCCGCAATACGCACGCGTATGGGATGAATAAAGTTGGCCTCGAACGGCGCGGGTTTTCGAAGGAACGGATTGCGAAGATTCATCACGCTTATAAGATTCTGCTGGCTTCGAAGATGAATACTTCGCAGGCGCTGGAGAAATTGAAGGCTGAGGCGGATCGCGGAGAGGATGTCGACACGCTGATCCGGTTTATTGAGTCGGCGGAGCGAGGGATTATTAAGTAAGCAGCCAGCGAGCGCACATAGCTTCTGGGCTTCATGAACGTAATAGCGACGTTACAACAGCTAGTGGCCCCTTCCCCACGAGCCAAGAAACAACAGATCTTTGTTGCAACCGTAACCCATCGTGAAAATCAGCGGGCTTTCTGTTCCATTGCTGCGACAAGATCCTTGGAACCTAAACCCCACCGCGAAATGGCCTTGACCGCCTGCGTAAACGGAACGTTCAGTGGATGAACGCGATCCGGGTTGAGAATATAGATGGCTCCAGCGAACGGCGTGGGGACCGAGGGAACGAACACTGTGAGACGCCCATCGTCAAGTTCCTCAATGATAAAAGCAGGTACCAAAGCCTCTTCAATCTCGGCCAATGCCGGCTTCCACGCTATTTCTTCGCTCTCTCCCGCCATTCGCTGCGCGAAGCTTCGAAACAGGGCGTAGCCAGGGATTCTCTGGAACGAGGACTTCTCGATTTGCTCCCAAATCGCGTGCCCTATCCGAGTGTGGATCCCGACCCCAGTAAGGAAGCAGAGAATCAAGATGAGCAGCAAAGCAAGTAGCTGTTCTGCAGGTAACCCTGCCGGGAGCAGCTTCGCGATGGGCTGCACCAGACTGGTCAAAGATCTCAGCGCTTTGAGTAGCAACAAGGCGGTGAGGTAAATCGGAGCGACAACAAGGAACCCGGCAACTAATGTTCCGAGAACAGATTTGCCGTAGGCGCGCATGGGAGAGCCTCCGAGCGTATGGATAACTTCTTGGAGTGATATTAAAACCCCGACTATCCACTCTGGTGAGTTTGGAGATCACAGGGCAATGGCCTTCTCGAAGGAGGGCCCATGCGACAATGCTAAGGCTGCGGTCGCCGTCGTCGTGGATGTGGGAGTTCCTCATTAGCGAGGACTCCCCATGCAAAATATGCGCTGTTCGCAAGCCATGCTCCACTGGGGAAATCCCTAGGAGGACCGTCCGAGCAGGCGTCTGCTGAGGCAATCTACCGCAGGTGTCGAGAACAGGCTATAGCACTCATAATCCTGGCTCGGTTTCTCAATCAGCCATTTCGTTCAGATTGGAAACTACTTTCCTGGCGACGACGTTCCCTTCTTGTCCAGCAACTTCTCCATCTCGTCCATTACGCGATTCATCTTTTTGACGGTGAGCTCCAGCGGTTCGTCGGTGGTCATGTCGACGCCGGCGTCTTTCAGCAGGTCGATTGGGTACTTCGACTTGCCTGACGAGATGAATTTCAAATAGCGCTCGGTGGCTCCGGGTTCACCCGAAAGCACTTTTTCCGACAAGGCAGAAGACGCGGTGAACGAGGTGGCGTACTGGAAGACATAAAACGAATTGTAGAAATGGGGGATGAAGGCCCACTCGTTGGCGACGTAATCGTCAACGATGCATATCCCTTGATCATGGCCATAGTACTTTTTTACGATCTCGGAATAGAGTTTGGACAGAGAGTCGCCGGTGAGCGGCTCGCCTTTTTCAACCATCTCGTGCATGCGCAGTTCAAATTCCGCGAACTGAGTTTGACGGAAAACGGTGCCCTTGATGCCCTCCAGATAGTTTCCCAGTAAGGAAAGCCGGGTGGCGTCATCTTTGGTCTGCTTGAGCGTGTAATCGATGAGCAGAGCCTCGTTGAAGGTGGAAGCGACCTCCGCCACAAAAATCGGATACGAAGACAAAGCGTAGGGCTGAGTTTTATTGGAGAAGTAGCTGTGCATGGTATGCCCGAGTTCGTGGGCAATCGTGCTCATGTCGTCGTACTTCCCGTTGTAGTTCAGCAGCATGTAGGGGTGAACGTCGTAGGCGGCGCCGTTGGAATACGCCCCGGAAGTTTTGCCCTCGGTGGGATACATGTCGATCCACCGCTCCGTGAAAGCCCGCTTCGCGCCCGCGGCATAGTCGGGACCAAGCGGGGCGAGAGCTGCCAGAATATTTTTTTCTGCCACGTCGACCGTATATCTGGTGTCGACCGACGATACGAGAGGAGCATAGAGATCGTAATAATGGAGATCCGGAAGTCCCAGCATTCGTTTGCGGAGTTTCAGGTAACGCTGAAACGTTGGCAGATTGCGATTCACTCCCTCGACTAACCTCGAATAGACGGAAACCGGAATGTTGGGCTGGTCCAGCGCGGCATGCAGGTCGGTATCGTAGTTGCGTGCACGCGCGTAGAAGACTGAAGTCTCAACATTGGAATTCATCATGGAGCCGAAGGTGCCGCGATATTTTCCCAGCGCGGTGAAAAAGGCTTCCATGACTTTCTGGCGGTCTTCGCGGGACTTGGAAGCGCGGTAGAGCGAAAAAGCGGCCTTGTCGAGCTTGACGGTTTTGCCGTCGCTCAGGGTGACGGAAGGGTAAGGGAAATCGGCATCGGCAAAAATGCCGTAGACGCTGGATGGGCCACTCGCCATTACGGAGGACGCGGCGAGAAGTTTCTCCTCGGCGTTGCCGAGCGTGTGGGCGCGGCGGCGCGAAATGTCATCGAGGTAGTGGCGGTAAACACGGAGCCGCGGCTCTTGCGTCAGGAATTTCTCGATGGTCGCGTTATCCATCTTGAGGATTTCGGGTTCAATGAAGGCTGATTCGGTGCCCAGAACGGATGCGAGCTGAATCATTTCCTGCTGCATGGCCTGGTAGGAGCTGACGCGTGTGTCCTGGTCAGAATTCAGGCTGGCGTATACGAACAAGCGCGAGAGCTCTTTGTCGTAGGAGCTTTGAGTCTCCAGAGCGTCGGCCAGACGGGACGCCGACGAAGCCAGCGTGCCTTGAAATTTCCGCAGGCTCGGCAATTCAGACGCGAGTTTTTCTTTCGCGGCACGCCAAGCCTGGTCGGACGGATAGATGTCGGTGAGATTCCATTTGTATTCGTCTGGAACTTTGCTGCGATCGTGCTCCTGAGCTTGCGAAACGACGGTTGCAAACGCGAACAGCACAAGCGCGGCGGGCAGGTGGCGCAGGACGATGGCAAGATCAAGATGCATGGATGACGCTCCTTCGCAGTTAGACGGGCCGTGAGATAAAAGTGAAGCTGAATCAGGAAACTCAGAATCAGAAATCTCAGACATTGTAGCTTCGTTCGCCGTTTGTTGCGTGGAAGTCCGCTTTTGATGCTAAATGCTAGACTGACTCGACTGTCGGCACCAATCTCGGTATAAATCAGCAGCGCCTATTCATGCCCATCCCGAACGAAAAACTTGGCCTCATCGCGGGGAATGGCAAGTTCCCGTTTCTTGTGCTGGACGCGGCGCGGGCACAGGGTTATGAAGTCGTGGTAGCTGCAATCAAGGAAGAGACTTTTCCGGAGATCGAATCGCACGGTGCGGCTGCGGTTCACTGGTTTTCGCTCGGAGAATTGTCGAGGCTGATTGAGATGTTTCAGCGCGAGGGCGTCCGGCGCGCCGTCATGGCGGGGCAGGTACGGCACAAGCAGATTTTTTCGAGCATCCGGCCGGACTGGCGATTGGCCAAGCTCTTGCTCTCGCTGACGACGCGGAATACTGACTCGCTGCTTGGGGCGATCGCCAAAGTGTTGGCCGATGAAGGCATTACGCTGGAAAATTCCACCGGGCTTTTGGAGCCGCTGTTGGTGAAATCCGGCGTGCTGTCCGCGCGCGGGCCCAACGAACAGGAACGCAAGAATATTGACTACGGACGAGGCGTGGCCCGGCAGCTGGCGCAGCATGACATTGGCCAGACCGTCGTGATCGCCGAATCGGCTTGCGTGGCGGTCGAGGCCATGGAGGGGACTGACGCGACGATTGAGCGTGCGGGACAGATCATGCGGTCTTTGTCTTTGCACGGGGATGCGTCGACGCTCAGCCGCGCTTTAACCGTGGTTAAGATCGCGAAGCCGAATCAGGATATGCGCTTCGATGTGCCGGTGGTTGGGACAAAGACGATTGAAGTAATGCGGGCGGCCGGGGCGAGTTGTCTGGCTCTGGACGCGGGAAAATCCTTGTTGTTGGATGGGCAAAAGGTTATTGACGCGGCGAACGAGGCGGGTATCGCGGTAGTCGCAGAGGGAACTTAAGGGAACATGCCAGCCAAGAAGGGAACGGAATCGGAAGGTGCGCGCATTGCCGACCAGCTTCGGCGTGCGTTTGACGGCAGCGCGTGGCATGGGCCGGCGCTGCTCGAACTCCTGTCTGATGTCGACGCGGCTACGGCTGCGGCCAGGCCGGTGCCCGAAGCTCACAGCATCTGGGAACTGGTGCTGCACATTGCGGTATGGGATGACGCGGGGTTGCGCCGGCTGAGTGGGAAGAAATGGCAGCCCACCGGCCTAGCAAATTTTCCGCGGGTGACGAAGCCGACGGAAGCCGCGTGGCGCAAGGCTGTCGCGGCCACGAAACGGACACACGACATTCTCGTTAAGACCGTCGCTGATTTGCCGGACTCGAGGCTTGCGGAGCGCTGTCCGGGGAAGCGGTACGATTTTTATCACTTGCTACACGGGATTGCGCAGCATGAGCTTTATCACGCGGGGCAGATCGCGATTTTGAAGAAGGCGTGTTCCGGCAGGGGCTAAAGCCCCTTCTGAAAACAGAGGCTTTACCGCGGCGCTGAAGCGCCGCTCTTCCACGGTCGTGCGGGCGATGTCGGCCTAGACCCTCTGCATCACCACTTTTTGAAGATTACGGCCACTGCCGCGACTATCAGCGCGAAGCCGGCCAGGTAGTTCCAGCGCAGCGGCTGCTTCAGGTAGAGCACCGAGAACGCGGCGAAGACTGTAAGAGTAATGACTTCCTGGATGGTCTTCAGTTGTGCTGCCGTGAACTCATACGAGCCGATGCGGTTCGCCGGGACCTGGAAACAGTATTCGAAAAACGCGATCAGCCAGCTCACCACGATGACTTGGTAGAGCGGTACGTCGCGATATTTCAGGTGTCCATACCAGGCGAAGGTCATGAAGATGTTGGAGATGGTTAGGAGTGCGATCGTCTTCATGGAGCGAGTGGGTCCTTTCCGGGGTTGATTTGCCGAGTGCAACAAGCCGATGGAGGGATCCCACGTCTAAACCAGTGAGACGTGGGGCATCCGTCCCGGCGCTTAGGCAGATGCTCTTTGGCTGGATTCCGTTTACAATTCTTTTCCGGCAACCGGCCATCGAGAATTTTTCCTGCCATCGCAGACTTCGCCATCGCAAAGTCCGATTTCCGTCGCCGTCGTGGGCGTAGGCGTTTTCGGGCGCAATCATGCCCGAGTTTACAAGGAACTTGAACAGCAAGGGGAGCCGGTGCGGCTGTTGGGCGTGGTTGATCCGGACTTGAGTCGGGCCGATGCCGTGGCCAGCGAGTTCGGTTGCAAGGGTTTCAGCTCCGTGCACCAGATGCTGACCACCCATAGCGAGCTGCAAGCCGCGTCGGTCGCGGCTCCAACGGTGCATCATCTGGCGGTGGCGCAGGAGTTGATGCAGGCAGGAGTCGATGTCCTGATCGAGAAGCCGCTGGCGGCCACGCTGGCTGAAGCCGAACAACTTGTGACGCTCGCGGCCAGGCACAAACGGATTGCGCAGGTCGGGCATCTCGAACGCTTCAATCCCGCCGTGCGCGCAACGATTCCTTTGCTGACGCAGCCTATGTTTTTTGAGGTGCACCGGCTCAGCGTATTTAGTCCGCGATCGCTCGACGTGGATGTGGTGCTCGATTTGATGATCCACGATCTTGACATTGTGCTGGCATTTGCCAAGTCGCCGGTGAAGGAAGTGCGGGCGGTGGGCCTGCCGATTTTGTCGGGGAAAGTCGACATCGCGAATGTGCGGCTGGAATTCGAATCCGGCTGCGTCGCGAACTTTACTGCCAGCCGCGTTTCTACCGAGCGCGTGCGCAAGCTGAGATTTTTTCAGCCGCGGCAATATGTCTCGCTCGACTACGGACGGCAGGAAGTACTGGTGTTTACCGTCGGTCAGGATGGCGCGGCGTCGGCAGCGCCTTCCGTGAATCCCCAGATCGGAGTGACCA
The DNA here is from genome assembly GCA_963758005.1 of uncultured Acidobacteriota bacterium. Taxonomy (GTDB): domain Bacteria; phylum Acidobacteriota; class Terriglobia; order Terriglobales; family Acidobacteriaceae; genus Sulfotelmatobacter. The sequence continues at coordinate 1,915,869 of CAVWTR010000006.1, read as the reverse complement.
AGCCTCGCGGTGGCCTCCGAAGAACCGCTGCATGCTGAGTTGAAGTCATTTCTTCAGGCGGTGCGGGAGCGCTCGACTCCAGTTGTTCCGCTGGAAGACGGCCGGCGCGCCCTGGCGCTGGCGCTGGAGATTGTGGCGGCCATTTGCGACCACGGGAAAAAAGTGGATCTCGCGGGGATCGCGAAGACTGAGCATTAAGAGCGTCGGGCCGCTACCGACGAACAGCCCCTTCGACTCCGCTCAGGGCAGGCTCGGGCGGTTATCCCCCACATAAGTCCTTGTAACTTCACAATTTTAAATTCCCACCTGTGCCTACAATAACCCTTCCGAGCCATACTCTTCATTTACATATGTTTACATGCTTAAGTCAGTGGCAATTTGTTGCTGAGCGGAATCGGGTAAAAGATGCGAAAATAGAGGGAAGGTTAGTCGTCGAGTTGATTATCGAACTGGTTATCGAACTCAGTTCGCGCGTCGCTTCCCGTACCGAAGGCTGGATGCAACGCCTGGACTGGATTCGGTGTCTAAAGACAGACGGACCCAGCTACTTTTTTGCATTGAAGCGTCTAAGCTCTAGCTAGGCTTTTACAGCTAAACCCAGCGCATGCCGATCACGCAAATTCCATTCCAGGATCCGGTGGCTCCGCCCGAGAAGCCGCAACCGGAGCAACTCGGCCTCTACGACACGCAGGACTGGGATACCCCGGACAGCGCTGAGAATGCGCACGCAGTACCTCATCTGCTGATCCAGTTGCAGGACGATCTGGCGCGCTCCCGGCGGCGCGAGGCGATCTGGATTTCGATTATTGTCCACCTGGTTCTCGGGATTGTGTTGTGGAACTTCAATTGGATTGGGAAGTACATGGGCTGGCATACCGCGGTAGTGGTGCCGCTGAACACGAAAGACAACAACCTGACGTTTCTGACGCTGCCACCGGATTTGCAGAAGGTCCCGCGGCGGCCCAACACGAACATTGCGTCGGATAAAGACCGCATTGCCATGTCGCGCCATCCTGAACTTGATCCTAAAGAGCTGCGGAAGACTCTGGTGTCGCCGCCTCCGGGCGCTCCCGGGATGAATGGTCCGCGCGCGCCGCAACCGGCGCCAGCGCCAGTAACTCAAGCGCAGAACCAGCCGCCGGCACCGCAGCCGCAACAGCAGGCGCCGCGTCCGCAGTTCGAGAACAACCAGACGGCGCAGCTGCAGATGCCGGCTCGGCCTAAGAATGATTTCAGCAAATATGAGGCGATGACTCCAGGCCAGGCGATTCAAGAGGCAACACAGGGCGTGGCGAAAAACCGCGCAGCCGGCGGAGGTCAGGAGGGCGGGTTCGGTCTGAACAGCCCCGCGCACGGAAGGCAGTACGGCAATCTTGAGATTCTCAGCGATACCCAGGGAGTAGATTTTGCGCCCTATCTGCAGCGCGTCTTGCAGGAGGTTCGGGAGCACTGGTACGAGCTGATTCCCGAATCCGCCGAGATGAAGAAGGGCAAGCTGGCCTTGGAGTTTGCCATCATGAAAGATGGACATGTGCAGGGCCTGATGCTGAGACAAACTTCCGGCGACGCGGCGCTGGACCGCCCGGCGTGGGGCAGCATCACCGGATCGGATCCATTTCCGCCGTTGCCGACCGAATTCACGGGACCGTATCTCGCGCTGCGTTTTCGCTTCTACTACAACCCGGACAAGGGCGAGATCGAGTAGCGCTCAGCCGCGCCCCCATAGAGAACACATTTCCTCGCGTTCAAAGTACCTGCTACATTTTGAGGCGTGGTTCCCTCCGAAGAGTACGTGCAGCGCCGGAATGCCCGGCAGTCGCGCGTGGCACACTACGAACGAATTCATATCCGCCTCGGCAACGCCCGGCTTCTCCTGTTTGTATTCACGCTGATTTTGGCCTGGGCTTCATTTCGGGCGCATTACCTCTCGCCTTGGAAGCTGGTTGTGCCGATCGCTGCGTTCGTGGGCATCTCGGTTTATCATTCACGAATTCTTCGGGCGCGCGAGTTGGCCGAGCGCGCCGTCGCCTTTTATGAAAAAGCCCTGGCCCGCGTGGAAGATCGCTGGGCAGGCTCAGGAGAAACGGGCGAGCGCTTCGACGATCCCCATCACGTCTACGCCGCCGATCTCGATCTGTTCGGCAAGGGCAGCTTGTTCCAACTTCTCTCGACCGCGCGCACCCGCATGGGAGAAGACTCGCTGGCGGCGTGGCTGCTTGCTCCCTCAAGCGTAGAAAAAATCCGTGAGCGTCACGCGGCGGTGAACGAACTGCGCGACCAGATCGATCTGCGGGAGGATCTGGCGGTGCTGGGTGACGACGCCGGCGTGGGCTTGCATCCCGATGCGCTGTTGAAGTGGGCGGAATTTCCGAACCGCATGAAGCCGTTGTGGATTCGATGGCTGGCGCCGATTCTGGTAGCGCTGGCAGTCTTGGCCGCGGTGGTCTGGGCTGTGTGGGGAACCGCAACGCCGCTGGTTGTGGTCATCGTGATCGAGGCGATCCTCACTTACAGCCTGAAGAAGCCCATCGAGGAAGTTCTGCACGGAACCGAGCATGCATTTCGCGATCTGGATCTGCTTTCGGGCGTGCTGGCGCGAATGGAAGCGCACAGGTTTCAAGCGCCGCGGCTGCAGACTTTGCAGCGGGACCTTGCATCCAGCGGCCTGCCGAGTTCGGAAGCGATTGCTCGGCTGCGTACTTTGGTAGATCTGATCAACTCGCGTCATGATTTCGTCGTACGGCTCCTCGACGCTCCGCTGATGTATTCGGTGCAACTGGCATTCGCGACCGAACGCTGGCGGCAGGCGCACGGCAGTGGGTTGCGCCTATGGGTGAACGCCGTCGGAGAGATCGAGGCGCTGCTTTCGCTGGCGGCTTATAGCTTCGAGCATCCTGCCGATCCGTTTCCGGAGTTTGTGGAGGGCGTGGCTTGTTTCGACGGCGAGGAGCTTGGACATCCGATCGTGTCTGCGGCGACGTGCGTTCGTAACAGCGTCAGCATCTGCGGAGAAACGCGGGTTCTGCTGGTCAGCGGTTCGAACATGTCGGGGAAGAGCACGCTGCTGCGCGCTGTGGGGATGAATGTGGTGCTGGCCATGGCGGGCGCGCCGGTGCGAGCCCGGCATCTCCGGCTCACGCCATTGCAGGCGGGCGCGAGCATTCGCGTCAACGATTCCCTGCAGGAAGGCAGCTCGCGTTTTTATGCCGAGATTACGCGGCTGAGACAGATCCTTGATTTGACAGGCGGGGATTCATCGGGCGGCGATTTGTCGGGCGGCGATCCCGCGCTCCTGTTTCTGTTGGATGAGCTGTTGCAGGGTACGAATTCCAACGATCGCCGCCTCGGAGCCGAGGGCATCGTGAATGCGCTGGTGAGTCGCGGCGCAATCGGACTGGCGAGCACGCATGACCTGGCGTTGACCGACATCGGCGGTGCGGTCGCAGGCCATCTGCATAACGTGCATTTCCAGGATGAGCTGGCGAACGGACGAATGACGTTCGATTACAAGTTGCGTGACGGCGTCGTTACGAAGAGTAACGGCCTTGAACTGATGCGGTCGATCGGGCTTGATGTGTAAGGGGCGTCGACGTGCCCTCGGCGATCGCCGGGGCTAAAGCCCAAGTGATTTAATCGCCGACTTACGCGGCCCTGAAGGGCCGCTCTTCCACGGGGCTGTTCAGCGGCACTCTTCCGCGTGCATCCGCGTGCCCGTGCTACTTCCCAACGGATTGGAAATCCGGGTCGCCGAGTTGCCAGAGCAGGAAAGAAAATTGGTCCGTCAGCAGCGCGGTGTGTTGGGAGCGGGTGGCGCCGATGCCGCCGTGTCCGGCGTCGTAATCCACTCGCAGGAGAACTGGCTTCCCGCTGGTCGTAGCAGCTTGCAGGCGAGCGGTCATCTTGTTCATCTGCCAGGGATCGACGCGCGGGTCATTGATGCCGGTCGTGAGCAGCACAGCGGGATACGCGATGTGATCCTTGATGCGATGGTAGGCGCTGATCGCCAGCAAGTGACGGAAGTCGTGTTCATTCTTGACCGTGCCAAATTCGACAATGTTGGCCGGGCCGTTGATCTGGAGTTCGGCGCGAAGATCGTCGGACATCCCAACGTTGTCGAGCGCGGCGCCAAACAGGGTGGGACGCCCAGTGATGGCCCCACCAATTGTGATACCGCCAGCGCTGGTTCCTTCGCCCGCGAGATGACCGGGCGAGGTGTACTTGCGATCGACCAGATACTGCCCGCAAGCGATGAAGTCGAGGATGGTGTTTTCCTTGGTGGCTTTGCGTCCGCCACTGTGCCAGTCTTCTCCGTACTCGCCGCCACCGCGCACGTGAGCCACGGCAATCACGCCGCCGCGTTCCAGCCATGCCAGTGAAGAGGGATCGAATCCGGGGTCATAGGTGACGCCATAGGAGCCATAGCCGTGCAGCAGCGTGGGATGAGACCCGTCAAGCTTAAGGTCGCGCCGATGGATGATGGAGAGAGGCACAAGCGTGCCATCAGAAGATTTGGCTTTGACTTCCTCCGACGTGATCGCGGAAAAATCAACCGGGGAGGGAGGAACGATTTTGGTATCGGCGACCGTGTTTGTTTTGGGATTGTAGTGGAGGTAGACGGGCGATTTCGTCCACGAAGCAGCGCGCACGTAGACGCCGGCTTCGGCGGGATTGGTGAACAACTCCTGGATGGCACCGTCAAAGGGCAGGGGAACCTCGCTGGCCGTACCGCCGTCGAACGGCAGACGCCACAGGCGGCCGAGACCGGCATCCAGCTTCTGTACATACACGGCGTCGGACGCCACCGAGACGGCAATCACGACCGCTTCCGAGGGAGCCATGACCACCGGGGCGCTGTTGATGTCTCCATCCGGCAAATTTAGTCGCAGGACTTTGAAGCGCGACGCATTTTGATGCGACACGAGATACAACTGGTCGTCGTGAATATCAAAATTCGTGACGTCATCGGCGACATCAAAGAGCTTCCGCCAGGGCGCGCTGGCGTCGTGCAGGTCGGAAAGCTTAACGACATAAACCGTAGTTTCATTCTGAACGCCATGCGCCACAACTCCGAGGGCGTACTTCGATCCGGAAGGCACGGAGACCGCCGGGAAATCGGTGTCGACCATGGCGACGGAGGGCGAGAGTCCGTTGCCAAATAGAGGGACGTCTTTGTCCGGGTCATCGCCCAAATGATGGAGATAGGCGCGGCTGTTCAGGTAGTACGAGGTGCGAGGTTCACCGGCGCCTGACTTGCGCAGGCGATTGTAGAAAAACGAGTGGTTGTCGGGCAGCCACGAAACGGCCCCGAACTGGGCCCGGTCAATGCGTTCGCCGAGATCCTTGCCGGTGGCCGCATCCAGCACATGCAGCACGCTGTTCTCGGAACCACCCGGTGAGATGCCGACCGCGACCAGCTTTCCATCCAGCGATGCCTGATAGTAGTCGATGGAGTAGTGAACGCCGTTGGCGGTGAGAGACTCTGGATTCAGCAGCAGGCGCTCGGCCGCGTCAGGAGAGTCTCGCGTGTACATTCTGGCGTTATCTTCGCCGGGCATGCGCTTCAAATAAAACCAGTGTCCGCTGAAGGATTGAAACGAACTCACACGGGTGCCGGTGTCGTCGAGTTCGGCGATGCGTGCGCGCAATTTCTCGCGGCCAGGAATCCGGTCGAGAACGGACCGCGTGTAGTCGTTCTGCGCTTTCATCCACGCAGCAACTTCGGGGCTCTTAAGGTCTTCGAGCCAGCGGTAGGGGTCGACAATTTTTGTGCCAAAGTATTCATCTGTGACTGGCCGCTGCGGCGTGACTGGAGGCATAAACGGGGTGCTCGATGTTTGCGCGCTGAGCGCGACGCTGGCGAGAAAAAGTAAGAGGGCAACGCGAGGAATCATAAACAAAGAGCTCCTTTTTTCGATCGAGCTTTGCTGTCATATTTTTCTTAGCAGACTTTACGTACAAAACTTTTCTTACCAGACTCTGCAGCGGTTTTCGTTCACCATGGGCGCGCCCGCCTTGCAGTGGAAGGCTTGCTGAAATTCCGGCATGTTAGAAACCACGCCGTTGGTGCGATATTTCTCGGGAGAATGCGGATCGACGGTGGCGCGCAGGCGCTTGGTTTCGTCGCGCGACTGGCCGCACCAACTCTGGCCGTAGCCGACGAAGAAGCGCTGGTCGGGAGTGAGATCGTCGATGGGCTCTAGCGCTTGGCCTTTGGTGTCGTCTTTCCACGCCATGTAGGCCAGGAGCAAGCCACCGAGGTCGGCGACATCTTCGCCGAGGGTGAGCTTGCCGTTAATTTTGATGTCGTCGATGATCGTGTAGCTGGAATATTGAGTTGAAATGCAGCTGGCGCGCTTTTCGAATTCTTTCGCGTCCTCGGGAGTCCACCAGTCGCGCAGGTTTCCCTGGGCATCGAACTGGCGGCCTTCGTCGTCGAAGCCATGCGTGAGTTCGTGGCCGACGGTGCCGCCGGTGTCGCCGTAGTTGGGAGCGGCATCAGACTTGGGATCGAACGCCGGAGGCTGCAGCACGCCGGCGGGGAAATTGATGTCGTTCATCTGCGGATCGTAATAGGCGTTCACGGTGGGCGGAGTCATGCCCCATTCGCCGCGGTCGACGGGCTTGCCGATTTTGGCGAGCTCGCGGTCGAATTCAAATTTCCGGGCGCGCTCAACGTTGCCAAGTTCGTCCCCGCGGATGATTTCGAGTTTCGAGTAGTCGCGCCATTTGTCGGGATAGCCGATTTTATTGGCCATGCCATGCAGCTTTGCCAGGGCTTGCTGCTTCGTAACGGCAGACATCCAAGGCAAACCGGTGATGTCCTGTTCCATCTCCGCCTGAATTTCCTTTACGATTTTCAGCGCCTGCTGTTTGGCTTCGGGGCTGAAATACTTTGCGACGTAGGCCTGGCCGAGAGCTTCACCCAGATAATCGTCCACATATTCCGCACAACGCTTCCAGCGCGGCTTAAGTTCCTGCTGGCCGCGCAGAGTCTTGCTATAGAACGCGAAGTTTTCGTTCAAGAATGGCGCCGAAAGATGGGCGGCATCGGCATGCACCAGATGCCAGCGCAGGTAGGTCTTCCAGTCCGCCAGAGTTTCGGATTCGAGGGTTGAGTTCAGCGTTTTGAAAAAGGCGGGAGAGCTGACGTTTAACGACGACAGAGAAGGTATCCCGACCTTGGCGAAATAAACCTGCCACTCGAACTCGGGAGAAATCTTTTCCAGCTCCGCGGTGGTCATTTTATGGTCGAGAGCTTTCGGATCGCGGCGCTCGACCCGCGTCATCGAGCCCTTGGCCAGAGCAGTTTCGATGCGCATCACAGCTTGCGCCTCGGTTGCGGCGGCTTCGGGCTTGTCGCCGAGCAGTTCGAACATTTTCTGCACGTGCGCGATGTAGCCTTTGCGCAGTTCGATCGATTTGGAATCGGTCTTGGTGTAGTAGTCGCGGTCGGGCAGGCCGAGTCCGCCCTGATCGGTGTTAGCGATGACCTGGCTGGCGTCGCGGAAATCCTGGATCGAATCGAAACGGAAGAGCACATTGTCGTCAATCATCGCAGCGGCTGCGCTGGCGAGATCTGTCTTGGAATTGATTTGTGCGATTCGATCGAGCGCCGGCTTAAGTGGATCTGCCCCGCGAGCATCGATCGCCTTCTCGTCGACGCAGGAAGCATAGTAGTCGCCGATTTTCTGGTCGACCACGATGCGATTGGAACCGGGCGTGGCTGCTGTTTCCAGGATTCCGCGCAAGCGGCCGAGGTTCTCATCCTGCATTTTGGAATAGGTATCCCATGAGGACTGGTCGGGAGGAATGGGATTGCGCTTGATCCAGCCGCCGCAGGAGTAAGCGAAGAAATCGACGCAGGGGTCAATGCTGCGGTCCATCGAGGTTACATCGAGCGCAGGAGTGTAGTCGGCGGCGGGCTGCTGTGCCTGGGCCGGCACGAGGAATGAGCACAGGAATGAAGTCAGTAGGGCTGCCCGAATGCACGCGTTTTTGGCTGGCATGAAACATCCTTCCGTCCGATCGGAGTCGTAGGCATGCAAATGCAAACAAGAAGGTATCTCACAAACAACGATAAGGAGTAAACCGCCGACGTCTGCCCTTCACGGGAAGCTACCCTGTTCTGCGGGTGGAGAGCAGGGTAAGAATTTCGCGCAGGCCCTGGCGGATGTGCTGAATCTCCGGCGCGGACTGCGATGGAAATTGGATAGCCGCCTGCGACTTGTCCGACTTGGTTTCCGCGCGCAGTTGCTGGCGGGCGCCGGAGATGGTGAATCCCTGTTCGTAGAGGAGTTGCTTGATGCGCAAAACACTTTCCACATCGCGCCGGCGATACATGCGCTGCCCCGTGCTGCTTTTGACCGGCTTCAGTTGCGGAAACTCGGACTCCCAGAAACGCAGCACGTAAGCGGGGAGATGGCACAGAGTAGCAACTTCACCGATGCGGAAATAGAGCTTGTCGGGGATGAGGACTGCATCCTCTTTTTTCTGCTTCGCTGTACTTTTCTTGCGTGGCATTTTTGTGGGACCCGCGGCCAGCCCCGCGTGGTCTGGATATTGTGACACATGGTGCGCCGGGGGACAGCAGATTTTCACGCCATTTTCGCGGCCAACGGAAAAGCCTCCTAAGAGGTGCTTCTCTTAAGAGGCCAGTGAGAACTCGTGGTGTAAGCGAGGCTCGCCTCGCCGACGGTTAATGTTTCTTCTTTTTTGCCTTCTTTTTCGTTGCCATGAAGGATCCTCCGTTGAACGATTTTCCCTTGCAAAGGTTCCTGACTAGGGCCCTTGTTCTTGAAAGACCAACCCTACGTGTAGTAGGAGAAGGTCCTATATCACAAGATATTGCGGCAGTATGAATGAAGTGTCAACAGAATTTTGCAGTTTTACGAGGAAATCTTTAAGAACGTCGTTGGCCGCTGGTCGTTCGTCGCGGGCGAAAACCATGACGGCGATGCTCGTCGCGGGAGTTTGCGAACGACTTTTGCCAACGACCAACGACTAATGACCGGCGACGGACGATCAATGACCAATGACCAATGACTTTTAGTACACTGCGCCTCATGTCCAGGAATGCACGGCGTGATCCGGTGGAACTGGAAATCTTCAAGAACCTCTATCACTCGATTGCCGAGGAGATGGGGGCGGCCCTGCGGCGCACCGCATTCTCCCCGAACATCAAGGAGCGCCGCGATTACTCGTGCGCGGTGTTTGACGGCGCGGGTGAAGTGATTGCCATGGGTGACCACATGCCGGTGCATTTGGGTTCGATGCCGATGTCGGTTCGAGCCGCGATTGATGCCTGCGCGATGAGTGCCGACGGAATGGAACCGGGCGATGTGGTGATGCTGAACGATCCGTTTCGTGGCGGCACGCACTTGCCGGATATTACGCTGGTCGCGCCGGTGTACGTGGCGGAGCCTGTGAACAGCCGCGCGGCGGGCAGCGAAGGCGCCGAGAAACGGATGCATCTCCCTCACTTGCGCGGGCGAGGCGCCCGCGGCAACATGAAGGCTGACCGCCCCCGCATGGCGCCTGATTTTTATGTGGCTTCGCGGGCGCATCATGCCGACGTGGGCGGCGCTTATCCGGGGTCGATGGGGCTCTGCCGGGAAATCTACCAGGAAGGCGTGCGGATTCCTCCCGTGAAGTTGATGCGGCGGGGCGTGATGAATGCCGATGTGCTCGCCATGCTGCTCAATAACGTGCGCACTCCCGTGGAACGCGAAGGCGACCTGGGAGCGCAGATCGCGTCCTGCAACACCGGCGCCGAGCGCTTGCGCGAGGTTTGCGCGCGCTATAGTGTGCAGCGGGCGCAACGAGCGGCGGGCGATCTGCTCGAGTATTCCGAGGAGTTGATGCGTGCGTTTTTGCGGCGCGTGCCGGCGGCTGAATATCGAGCAGAGGATTTTCTGGATGGCGATGGAATTGGCGATCGGCCGATCAAGATCGTAGTAACGATCAAGGTTCATCCACCGGGGAATCGCCGCCCAGTCGCCCGCTCCCGCATGGTCACCGTGGATTTCACTGGCAGCGATCCGCAGGTTGAAGGAAGTGTGAATGCGGTCGCCGCGATTACGTATTCGGCTTGCTTCTATGTATTTCGCTGCCTGCTGGCGGAGGATGTTCCAGCCGCGGCAGGTTTGATGCGCCCGATCGAAGTGATCGCTCCCGAGGGAACCATCGTGAATGCGCGGCCTCCCGCAGCCGTTGCCGGAGGGAATGTCGAAACCTCGCAGCGTATTGTCGACGTGCTGCTGCGAGCGCTCGCGCAAGCCATTCCGGATTGCATTCCTGCCGCGGCTTCGGGGACGATGAACAATCTAACCATTGGCGGCATGCATCCCAGCACAAGCGGTTTGCACCCGGGCGAGCCGTTTGCTTACTACGAAACCATTGCCGGCGGGATGGGCGGGCGTCCGGGAAAGGATGGCGTTTCAGGGGTGCACACGCACATGACAAATTCGCTGAACACTCCGGCGGAGGCTCTGGAATATGCGTATCCGCTGCGGGTGCGGCGGTATTCCTTGCGGGCCGGCAGCGGCGGGGAAGGAAAGTTTCGCGGCGGCGACGGCATTATCCGCGAGATTGAAGTGCTCACCGACTGCGAAGTGACGCTACTCGCCGACCGGCGATCGCGTGGACCGTGGGGACTCTCCGGAGGATCGGACGGCGCGCCCGGGAAAACTTTCATCACGCGTGGCGATGGTTCGGTCGAGGCAATGCCAGCGAAGTTCAGCACCCGGCTGCGCAAGGGCGAGCGCATTACGATTGAAACTCCCGGCGGCGGCGGTTGGGGTAAACGCTAGGAAATCCGCATCGTTTCTCAGCTTTTATCTGGAAGGATAGGACTTTATGTACATCACAAAATCGGTCGGGGTGTTGTCGGTGGCCAAGATGATGGGCTTGATCTACGCGTGTTTCGGGCTGATTTTCGCGCCGGTTGTCCTGCTGATCGGAGCAGCCGGGTCCTTTGCTGGTCAGTCACATGTACCGTTTGCGGGACTGTTCAGCATCGTGGGGCTATGGCCCTGCCGCTGATCTACGGCACTCTAGGATTCTTTTCTGGAGCGATCGGAGCACTGCTCTATAACTTCTGCGCGAAATGGATGGGAGGCTTGGAATTGGAACTGGAGGAAGCCCGACGACTCAAACGGCTCGATATCGAAGCATTCCGCCAGTGAGCGGCATCTAAATTGGTAATCAGGCAAGAGCTGAACAACAATGAATGCCGATCTGTCTGCTCACTATCTCGACGAAGCGCGCCGGCAAATGCGCGGGCAGAAACGCATGGGCGAAGGCGCGATGGCGCAACTTCGGGATGAAGATTTTTTCGTCACGCTCGATCCGGAATCAAATTCCGTGGCAATTCTAGTCAAGCACCTGGCCGGCAATATGCGCTCGCGCTTCACCGACTTTCTGTCCAGCGACGGCGAAAAGCCGGATCGCTTTCGGGATCGCGAGTTTGAAGTAACAGCAGCGACCACGCGCGCCGAAATTATGAAATGGTGGGAAGAGGGCTGGGCGTGCGTTTTCGGCGCCATCGAAGCTCTCCAGCCGGAAGATGTCATGCGTACGGTTACGATCCGCAATGAGCCGCACACCGTGCTTCAGGCCATCAACCGGCAGATCGCGCACTACGCGGGGCATGTGGCGCAGATCGTCTCTCTGGCGAAGCATCTCCGATCCAGCGAGTGGAAGACCCTGACCATTCCGCGAGGGAAGTCGGAGGAGTTCAAAACGGCGGCGCCGAAGCCGCACAAGTCTTGACGCCGCGGAGATGAGAGCGGCCGGTCGGCGCCCGGCGGACGGCCGTGGGCCGCCGTCCCCACATCAAGCCCTCAGTGTTTCCCCGTGCCTCCACCCTTCGAATCGGATGCCGCGGATCTAGGCCAGACGGGCGCGACCTGCTCAATGCGCCAGATGGGGCCGCCCGAGTAGGACAGACTCTCGGACTTAACGAAGACGGGCGCTTCTCCACCAAGAATCCAGATGTGCGTGTCAGGTGGCTGCTTTCCTACGATCGGCGCCACCGCACCGGCGACGCCTCCGATGTCAATTTTTACTGCATAGTGAATGGCTTCGCGACCGGAACCCGCGACGGTGAAAGGTTCACTACCCTGGGCAGTGACCACGAGTTTCACGAGACGGGGTTTGGGCGTAGCCACCACCATGGGAAATTCGATCTGCGGAGCATCCGGCCGGAGATTCCCCAGCAGCATGGGGACGAGGCCGTTGGCCAGGTCGGGTGGCAGCTTGAGATGTTCGTTGGCTACTTTCTGCTTGCCGTCGTTGTCGGTGTACTGCACCGTCACCTGCCCGGTTGCGGCCGTGACGGAAACGTCCATGGGGTGCGGGAATGCCGGGCCCTTCTGCACCAGGTGATAGCTGATCAGACGGAAATAGCCGCCTTGGGAAAAGACGGTAGTTTCCTCCTGCTGCGAACCGTCTTTGAAATGGAATGTCAGCCGACTGGTAATCCGATCGCCGTGGGGGATCTGCGTGAGATCGCCTTCGGCGATGGGCGTGCCGTCGAGCGTGCTCAGCACCAGAAAGCCGTGAAGCAGGCCCACTTTATAACGCACCGCAACCGGGGAGGCCGTGAGCGGCGGTACGCCGTAAAAAAGGCAGACGCAGATGAGCAGGATCGCAAGCGCCCGAGTTCGAACCGGAGTTCGGACTGACGTTCGCATAGAGGTTCGCACTGATTCGTGTCGCCAACCTAGGAATGACATGGGGCTTTGATGCGATTGCTGGCGTTGCAGTTGTGCAAGCGCTGCGCGTGCGATGAATCGATGGTTAGTGGCTCAGTTTGAATTTCCACGGGTTGCGTCATCCCGAGCGGAGCCGCTTTTCAGGCGGAGCGAGGGATCTCCCCGGAAAATCGTGTTTGGGGAGATCCCTCCCGCGGCTGAACCACGCCGCGCTTCGGGATGACGCAAGGACAAAGATTCAAACTGGCCACTACCAATCGATACGGCCGGGAGAAGCTCCGCCGGGCGCGGTGCTAAAATCATACGTTTTGTGTTTGATTCAGTGTTGGCGTCGACTCATAGGTGGCGATGATGTCTGGGGCAACAAAAGACCAAACAGCTACAGGTGGAACCATGCTGGCGGTGGTAAAGCCGGAAGCGGCGCCGGGCGCCGAAATTCGCGAGGTAAAGATTCCCTCATTCGGGCCCGCCGACGTGCTGGTGAAGGTGAAAGTCGCGTCGATCTGTGGCACCGATCTGCACATTTATAACTGGGACCGGTGGGCGCAGAAGCGCATTCATCCGCCGCTGATTCCGGGGCATGAATTTTGCGGGGAAGTGGCGGCGTTTGGTTCTGAAGTCACCAGTGTGAAGGAAGGCGATTTTGTTTCCGCCGAGATGCACGTGGCTTGCGGCAAGTGCCTGCAGTGCCGCACCGGCGAGGCGCACATTTGCCAGAACGTGAAAATCATTGGAGTGGACGCCGACGGCGCCTTCGCCGAGTACGTGGTGATTCCGGAGACGAATATCTGGAAGCTTGATCCGGCGATTCCGCAGGAGTACGCGTCGATTCTCGATCCGCTGGGGAATGCCGTGCACACGGTGCTGGCCGGAGAGATCGCCGCCAAGAGCGTGGCCGTCACGGGCTGCGGGCCGATTGGACTATTCGCGATTGCAGTGGCCAAGGCGGTGGGCGCGACTTCGGTGTTCGCGATTGAAGTCAACGAGCATCGCGCGAAGATTGCACGGGAAATGAACGCTGACTATGTTTTGAATCCCGCGAAAGAGGATGTGCATGCGATCGTGATGGAGAAAACCGGCGGCCTGGGAGTGGATGTCGTATTGGAAATGGCCGGGCATCCGGATTCGATTCGCACCGCATTTGATATCGTGCGGCGCGGCGGTAGGATTTCTTTGCTAGGACTGACCTCGAAGCCGATCTCAGTGAACTTTTCCGAAGACATCATTTTTAAGGGCATCACAGTGCAGGGAATCAACGGCCGCCGCATGTACCAGACCTGGTATCAGATGACGGCGCTGCTGAAGAGTGGGAAGCTGAACCTGCATCCGGTGATTACCGACCGCATTCCGATGAAAGATTTTTCCCAGGCGATGGAACGGCTGAAGACCGGCGAGGCCAGCAAGATTCTGGTGTATCCAAACGGCGTGCAGTGAGCCGATGCCGGCAAGTTTCTTTGCCACGGATTTACGCGGATGAACGTGCGGGAGGAAAGATGGGCCTCGATGCACATGTGCGGTGCGCGTGTATACGAGACGGCCTAGCGAAATCGCACCCATTTCCGGACAGGCTTACCCTCGATGAGACAGCCGAACCGGTTTTGACGGGCGACCCTTCCGAAGAAGACTGGCTCGTGCATGACCGTTGGTTCGCTGATTCATGCGAACACAGTGGCTATCTTCTTTCCGAGCGCTTGGGCAACATCTCGATGGCGTCGCATTTGCGAGAATTTCTCCGCCCTCTAGAAGGGCATCCCCGCCCGCGATTTCCCATCTTGCTGGAAAAGGTTCTGTATGACGGCACTCACAGCGGGGATTGGATTCCCAGCGAACGGACGGTCGATCTATTGAAGGAAGTCGAAACTGTCCTCCATTCAAAAGACATTTTGGCCGATTCGGAAAAAGAATTCTTCTTGAGCATGAAAAAGCTCTGCAGGGCCAGCATCGAAACGGGCAATCCGATTGTTTTCTAAGCGTTCCTTTCATTCCACTCGAGGTATTAGACTGAGCTGTCTTGAATCCGCGTAGATCCGTGGCAAAGAAGTTTCTGAGGGTTTCCCATGACTACCGCAACCCGCACTAATCCGCTCTCTTATCTGACTGACCAACTCAACGAACTCAAGGCCAAGGGAACGCATTTCAGGCTGCGCGTGCTGGATGACGAGCAGGCCGCCGTCTGCACTTTCGACGGCAAGAAAGTTATCAACCTGGCGTCGAATAATTATCTGGGGCTGACGACGCATCCCAAGCTGCGCGAAGCCGCGCTGGAGGCGACGCGCAAATACGGCGTGGGATCGGGCGCGGTGCGCACCATTGCCGGCACGATGAAGATCCACATGGAACTCGAGGAGAAGATTGCGCGCTTCAAGAATGTAGAGGCGTGCGTGGTGTTTCAGTCAGGGTTCGCGGCGAATGCGGGAACGGTGTCGGCGGTGTTAGGCAAAGATGATTTCATTATTTCGGATGCGTTGAATCATGCGTCGATCATCGACGGGGCGCGGCTGTCGAAAGCGAAGATTCTGGTGTTCCGGCACAAGGACACGGCGCATGCGGAAGAACAGTTGGCGAGCATCAAGGATGAGCCGGGCAAGAAGCTGCTGATTACTGACGGCGTGTTCTCGATGGATGGCGACATCGGCCCGCTGCCTGCGCTCTGCGACCTGGCCGAGAAATACGGCGCCATTATGATGGTCGACGATGCGCATGCTTCCGGCGTGCTGGGGCGGAACGGGCGCGGGACGATTGATCATTTCAATGTGCACGGTCGCGTGGACATTCAAGTGGGTACGCTGTCGAAGGCGATTGGGGCGCTCGGTGGTTATGTCTGCGGCACGCGCGACTTGATCGATTTTCTGTATCACCGGGCGCGGCCGTTCTTGTTTTCAACGTCGCATCCGCCGTCGGTGGCGGCGACTTGCATCGCGGCTTTCGACGTGTTGGAAGACGAACCGGAGCGCATGGAAAAACTCTGGGAGAACACGCGCTTCTGGAAAAAAGAACTCGGACTGTTGGGCTTCGATATCGGCGGGCGCACAACTCCAGCCAGCGAGACTCCCATCACGCCGATTATTATTGGCGACGGCAAGCTCACCATGGACTTTTCGCGGGAGCTATTCAAAGAAGGCGTGCTGGGGACGGGGATTGCGTTTCCGACAGTGCCTGAGGGCAAGGCGCGAATCCGCACCATCATGACGGCGACGCATACTAAGGACGAGTTGGAGCGGGCGCTGGAGGTGCTGAAGGGCGTTGGAAAGAGGATGGGGATTTTGAACAACTGAGGAGTTTGTCGCAAACTGCGGTGCCGAGCCCTGCTCGGCCTGGACGGGTCCCTTCGACTTCGCTCAGGGCAGGCTCCGACCCGTCCCCACACAATCCGTTCCCAACACGATCCGCTGCTACCAATCGAAACTTGTCTCAGGCTGGTCCGTAAACAACCTTTCCGCTCACGATCGTTGCGACGACTTTCCCGGTGAACTGCCAGCCGTCGAAGGGAGTGTTGTGCGAGAGTGAATGCGACTTCGACGCTTCGAAGGTCCAGCGCTTCTTGGGATCGAAAATGGTTACGTCAGCGTGGCTACCGCGCGCGAGCGATCCACGACCCGGGAGGTCGAAGACTCTCGCCGGGCCTGAGGTGAAAAGTTCGACGATGCGCGTCAGCGGAATTTTGTGGTCACGATGCAGCTTCGTGATAGCCAGCGCCAGCGCGGTTTCGAGGCCGGTGATGCCGAAGGAGGCGCGCTCGAATTCGACTTGCTTTTCGTGAAGGGCGTGGGGGGCGTGGTCAGTGGCGATGGCGTCGACAGTGCCGTCGGAGAGCGCGACCACGATGGCTTCGAGATCGGCGGCGGAGCGCAGCGGCGGGTTCATCTTGAAGTTGGTGTCGTATTCGCCGACGTTTTCGTCGATGAGAGTGAAATGGTGCGGCGTGACTTCGCAGGTCACGCGGGCTTTCGCGCGCTTGCCGCGGCGTACGGCCTTGAGCGCGTCAGAGGTCGATAGATGGGCGACATGCAGGCGCGATTCGCGAATCTGCTGCGCGAGCGTTACATCGCGGTCGACAATGGCGGATTCGGCGGCGGCGGGCATGGCGCGCAGGCCCAAGCGGAAACTTGTGGGTCCGGCGTGCATGGAGCAATTTTCGGTCAGCCGCGTGTCTTCGGCGTGCTGCACCACTGGAAAATTCAGTTCCGCGCCGAGACGCAGCGCCATGCGCATGATGTCATCGTCGAGGATGGGCTTGCCGTCGTCGGTGACGGCGACGGCTCCAGCGCGTTGCAGGGCGCTGAAGTCGGTGAGCGTGCCGCCCTTGCTGCCGCGCGTGGCGGCTGCGATGGGAAACACGTTGACCACGGCGGCGCGCTCTGGATTGCGCAGCCAAGCGACCCACTCTGCCGTATCAACCACGGGCGCGGTGTTGGGCATGGTGCACACTGAGGTGAAGCCTCCGGCGGCGGCGGCGGCGGTGCCGGTGGCGATGGTCTCTTTGTAGCTTTGGCCGGGCTCGCGGAGATGGACGTGCAGATCGATGAAACCCGGCGCGACGATGAGTCCTCGGGCATCGAATTTTTCGTCGGCGCTGCCGCGGGTTTTGTTGGGGAGGGCGACCTCGGCGACGCGGCCATCGCGCAGGAGGATGTCCATGGGCGCGTTGATCTTTGACGCGGGGTCGATTACGTGGCCACCCTTGATTAGCAGGCTCTTAATTTCCGACCGTGTCATCGCGCTGCTCCCGCAATTTTTCGCTTAGGACGACAAGAAGCGTGGCTCATTTCGCCTTCCCTAGCGCCCGCGCCAGGATTGCCATGCGCGTCGGCACGCCGTTGTGAACTTCGTCAACGATCACCGATTGCGCCCCGTCGGCGACTTCGGCGGTCAGCTCCAGACCGCGGATGATCGGGCCCGGATGCATGACGATGGCGTCGCGCCGGGCCAACTTCAGGCGCGCCGTCGTCATCTGGTAGCGGGCAATGTAATCCTGCAGTCGAATCTTCTGGCCGGCCAGGCGCTCTTTTTGCACGCGGAGAAGCATCACCACGTCGGTGCCGCGGAGCGCATCTTCGATATGCCGCGTGATGCGCAGGCCGGGCGCGAGTGTAGTGGCGACTTCGGGCACGAACTCGGGCGGGCCGCAGAGCGTGAGCTTTACCCCGAACTTGGTCAGCAAGTGGCAGGCGCTGCGGGCGACGCGGCTGTGAAAAATGTCGCCGATGATTGTGGCCTGCAGACCCTTGAGCGACTTTTTATGTTTCAGAATAGTGAAAGCATCGAGCAGCGCCTGCGATGGGTGCTCGTGCATGCCGTCGCCGGCGTTGATGATCGGGATATCGAGATGCTGCGCCATCAAGTGCGGCGCGCCCGCGGAAGGATGGCGGATCACGATGCAATCCGCTCCCACGGCGCGCAGAGTGTAGCCGGTGTCGAGAAGCGATTCGCCTTTTTCGATGCTCGATCCCGAGGATTGCACCAGCGTAGTGATCGCGCCTAACGACTTTGCGGCGAATTCGAAGGAAGAGCGAGTGCGCGTCGACGCTTCGTAAAACAGAAGCACGATGCGCTTGCCCCGCAGCAGCGGACGCGCCTTCAGCGGATTCATCCTGCGGGCCAGCTTGAGCAGGCCGAGGATATCCCTCGCGTCGAGGTGTTCGATCCCCAGCAGCGAACCGCGTGCGGGCTTATTCATCGGCGAGTGTGTAACCAGACAATGTGCAAACGGAGCATCATACGTGGCAGGCGCTGGCCGCTGCAAGGGCAGCGAAAACAGCTAGGTTCGATCGCGGCGGCCCAGGATGGCGGCACCTAATGCACCGCCCAGACCTCCGAGGACGATCGATGCGAGAAAGGCGAAAATTAAACCCATCACCATCAGGAACTCAAGGCCTCCCGGGGTCTTGAAGCGGTCAAAAATCGCCAGCACTTGCGGGTCGCTGGTTTGAGTGGCTGCTTCCTGAATTTTCGCGATAAGGGCGGTGCGGAGTTCTGGGCCCTTGTGCAGAAAGAGCACGATCGAGGTCTCGAAGATCGAAGATATGGCAAACCAGAGCAAACCAGCGAGCGCGCCTAAAGCAGCGCCGGAAGCGGTTTTAAGTCTGATTCCGGGGCCGCGCTGACGATAGAAAATGACGGCGAGAAATCCGACGCTGATCATGGCTACGAACGGATTCAGCCCCAGAGACATCAATACCGACGCGACCAACGCCGCTAGTGCGCACGGTTTTATGGCCTGCGACCACTGCATTGGCAGGGCGAGGACGGGCACGGTCTGTGATGCCGGGAGAGCGGCTGCGTCTTGCGAAGCGGCGGCGGCGGCGAAGGCCAGTGGCGGCTCGGGCTCAGCCATCACTACGCGAATCTGCGGGGCCGAGCAGTGCGGACAGAAGGGGACGCCTTCTTCCACCGTTTGTCCGCATTTGTAGCAGGGCTGCTCCATGGGAAGCCAAGAAAGGGATTGGCTCTCAAAGTATCGCACGGCGAAGGGCGGTCAAGAAACGAGTGTTCCTGGCGCGCGGAATGCGACCACTGGGCTGAAGCCCGTGCTTATTTTGCTCGACCTACGCGGCGCTGAAGCGCCGCTCTGCCACGGTTGTGCGTACTTCGATGCGTACTTCGAGTGGCGCACAACCAATTTTCTGACTGCTAGATGTCGCCGCGCTTGCCCTGCATGCGCAGGTAGACCAGCGCGAAGGTCGATCCCTTGCCGGCATCGCTCGGCTCGACAGCCACGACGTGCTGGTTATCTTCGGTGCCGACTTTCAGTTCGGTGACGGGGCCGGAATCTTCATCGCACTTCAGCGCTTTGTTATTGCTGTCTTTGGAATCTTTGTCGTCGTCGTTAACCTTCACGCCGCCGCCGTGCTTCTGGGAATGGCACTCCAGAACCTTGCCGTATTTCTTCAGTTTGTCGCGATAGAAGTCGACGACTTTGGTGGGCGCGTCGTCGGACTCGTACTTTGCGACGATCAGTTTCATGCCAAAGCTCTCGGTCAGGATTCCGAAATTGAGTGGGTCGTTGTCTTTTTCCACTTTGGCGCGGGCGCCGGGATACAGCGGCAGTCCCTGCTTCGCGGCGTCGGCATCCTTGCCAACGTGCATGTCACCGACTGAACTGCGAACGTCGAAGGGTTTGTCTTGCGAGCTGGAATCCTGCGCTAAAACGGGGAACGTCAGCGCTGCGGATAGTGCGACTGCGAGTGTCAGATGGCGAAACATAATGTCCTCCTTAACCAGTGACGAGGCGCAGGCCAGTTGCGTCTCTACGAGCGATTGCTGGATCTCGATTACTAGATCTCCGCGTCCTTGCCGTGGGTGCGGACGTACACCAGCGAGAAGCTGGAACCTTTCCCATCCGGCTCGACCGCGACAATGTGCTGGTTTTCTTTGGTGCCGACTTTCAGTTCGATGTTGCTGCCGCTCGCTCCCTGGCAGGTGAGATCGTGAGACGAGTGATCCGAGTCCTTGAGGTCCGTATTCACATCGAGGTGGGCGGTGTGGCATTCGAGCACGTTGTTGCCGTATTTCTTGAGCTGGTCCCGGTAAAAAGCGATGAGCTTGTATGGCGAATCGTCGGATTCGTATTCGAGGGCAACGACCTTCAATCCGAAGCCAAAGCCGGAAATATTTACGTTGGCGCTCTTGTCATCGCCGTCAGAATCTCTCTGTTTGAGACGAGCGCCGGGATAGACTGGCAAGCCCACGTCAGCCACATTGGCGCCCTTGCTGACATGAATGCCGCCGACGGGCGTGCTGATATCGACCTGCTTGTCTTCGCCGTTCTGTTCTTTCTTTACGTTGACGCTGCAGGCGGGCAGCAGCAGAGCGGCGACGGTGGCGAATCCCAGGGCGAACTTGCTGGCGGCTTGAACATTAATTCTAATTCTGCGCATGTTGAGGCCCTCCATTGGCGACTTGCGCCGGACGTTCGAGTCCGGCGCCGCGCTGGGCAACATTTGGAATGGTGACAGGCAGATGGCCGCGAATCGGAATTTCGCCAAACAGCGCTTTGATCGCGGCTATTTCGGAAACCGTCGCGTTGGAAAATGTGCACATGTAATTTTCGATTTTCGGGAAATCGCTGGCCAGATACGGATTTCCCATGGCGATGATCGCCGTCCTCGCAGCGGCGTGATCGAGCACGTTCTGCAGCAGCGTGCCCGTCGAGTCGGCCATAGCGACCGAGTTGCCGACCTTGCCCGCCGTCGGAATCACATAAACTGCCGCGACCACGGTTTGCGCCTCGTCCACTGCCTTCAGAACTTCATCGCTCATGCCTGCGGCGATGCGAGGATCCACATAAATTACGCGCGCATCCGGAATGCGAGTGCGGAACTCGCGTCCGAAGGCGCGTCCGGAATCGGTGCGCACGTCGTCACTAAAAAGGACGGCGACCACCTGATTATGCGTCTCCTCTCTGCTGGTATACGGAAGGCCGGCCTTAGCGGTTCCCTTTGATTTCAAGGGCAGTACCTTGCCATTGTCGCGCACCAGCGTGATGGCCGAGTCGGCCACTTGCTGGCCGAAGGCGATGTTTTCGGGCTTGCCAACCCTCGCGGCAATCGTGCCGAGATCGACCGTGCGCCTTTCCTGAAGGTTGAGTTGGCCTTTTATTTTCAGGAGCTTGAGCACGGAGTGGTCGAGGCGCTGGCGCGAAATCTCGCCTGAACGCACAGCCTTTACCATGGCTTCGTAGGACGCTCCAAGATCGGCGGGGATGAGCAGCAGGTCGTTGCCAGCCTTGAAGGCTTCAACCGCGGCGCGGCCAATGTCGTCGGCGAAAAGATGGGTCAGGCCCGCCATGTCGAGGGCGTCGGTCACGATGAGGCCTTGGAATCCCAGTTGCTTTTCGAGCAGGTCAGTGACGATCAAGGGCGAAATCGTGGCGACGTGATTAGGGTCGGGGTCGAGCGCGGGGACGGTGACATGCGCCACCATCACTGAGTCGACCCCTGCGGCGATGGCCTGGCGAAAGGGCGGAAGTTCGATTGAGTCGAGATGCGCGCGATCGACGTTGACGGCGGCGACGCCGAGATGGGAGTCAGTAGCGGTGTCGCCGTGGCCGGGAAAATGCTTAACCGTAGTTAACATCCCCGCCTCGTGTGCGCCTTTGATATAAGCCGCGACCAGATCGCCGACTTGTTTGGGATCTTCGCCGAAGGAGCGCGTGTTGATGATGGGATTGGCGGGATTCGAGTTCACGTCGGCGTCAGGAAAGAAATTCCAGTGCACGCCGATCGCGCGCGATTCCTGGGCGGTGATGCGGCCGAAAGTTTCCGCGTCCTCGATTTTGCCGTCGGCGCCAAAGGCCATCGCATGAGGAAAATTCGTAGTGCCCATCAGGCGCGTCGAGACGCCGCGCTCAAAGTCGGCCGCGAACAAGAGCGGCAGCTTGGATTGCTGTTGCATGCGGTTGAGCAACTCGGCGGCTTCGTAGGGCTCGCTGCGCAGAAGGAACGGCCCGTCCACATGCACCGTCATGGCGAACCCGCCCACGTGATATTTCCGCATGGACTCAAGCCAATCGAGGTACTCGGGGCTCTCCACGTTAAGAAAACTGGCGCGGCACCAGATCATAAAAACCTGGCCGACTTTTTCTTCGATGGTGAGCTTGCGCAACGTCCTCTCGGCCCACCGGTCGCCGCGCGTGGCAGCTAGAGCGGAGCGTGTGGGCTTCTCTTTATCCTTCGCGAAGGCTGGCACGGCCAGTGTCAGGGCAAGAAAGATGACAGGAAAAAATCGCGGCATGCAGAAACGATAGCAGAAGGGAAGGCCGCAGGTGGCTCAAGTTTTATGTGGGGACAGCCGCCCCCAGATCAGCAACTCCCGCATGAGCATCCCCTAATGCTCAGCCGTCACGCGCTTCCCAGCTTCCTGCTGGATTCCCGCGTCATCGCCGAATCCCCGCAGCCATAGCACCTGCGGTTCGCGGCGAAACCAGGTCATCTGCCGCTTGGCATAGTTGCGGTGGGCTTGTCGGGTAGACTCGATAGCCTGTTCGCGGCTGACCTCTCCACGCAGAAGTTGCCCTGCCTGCTTATATCCGAGTGACGCAAGTGGCTGAGCGGTCGTGCCATATTTTTCCAGCAGAGACTTCGTCTCCTCAACCAGTCCACTCTCAAACATCCGCCGCGCGCGCTGGTTGATGCGTTCATAAAGCGCGGCGCGATCCGGATCGAGACCGATACGCACAATGCGGAAGCCCTGCAGCGGATCGCGCCCGGCTCGTTGCCAGAGTTCAGACATTTGTTTCCGCGAAGCCAGGCAAACTTCGATGGCGCGAATCAGCTTGGGCGTATCGTTGGCATGGATTCTCTCGGCGGCAACACGATCAAGACGACGGAGAATTCCGTGCACGTGACCGGACCCGCGAACCGCCGCACTCTCGCGCAAGCGCTCGCGCAATTCTTCCGAGCGCTGCGGGCCGGGAAAGAGTCCTTCGAGCAGTGCCCGCAGATAAAGCCCGGTGCCACCGACCACGATGGGCAAGCGTCCGCGCACATTGATCTCGGCCAGCACTTGCCGCGCCTGCCGCGCATATTCGCCGGCCGTCATAAATTGCGTAGGATCGACGCAATCGAAAAGATGGTGTGGCGCGCGCGCCTGTTCCGCGATGCTGGGCTTAGCGGTTCCAATGTCGAACTCGCGGTACATCGCGACCGAATCGCAGTTGACGATCTCGCCTGCAAACTTCTCCGCCAGCGCCAGAGACAACGCCGTCTTTCCGCTCGCCGTGGGACCGAGAATCACCACCAGCAGCGGCTGGCGAGCGGCGAGCTCGTGCGGGTCGAGATTCTTTTCGCGCTGATCCTCAGAAAGGTCTTCGGGATGGGCTGGGCCTGGGTTCACAATTTAAACTTCAAGCTCAGCGCAGGCTCCAGTGAATGTAGCGCCAGTAGCGAACCAGCGTAAGCACCAGCAGCACAAACACAATCAGCAGCAGGCCAGTGGTTTCCGACGCGTAGACGGCGTGGCGGCGATGCTTGGGTTCGTCCTCGTGTTGGGGAGTGCGATCAGGCACGCGGATATTGTAGCGCCGCTGATAAAGATAGCTGATAAAGAGAAAGATTAGGTCTTAAGTCTTGAACGTCAGGTGTAAGCCCGGCTCTCTGGAATCATTCCGCCCTAACACCGAGGACCTAACACCCAAGCCCCTCCTGCTACACTACTGCCTCGTGGCGCAAAATAGCACCCGAGTCGCGCGCTTTGGAGTGTTTGAGCTCGATCTCAGCGCGGGCGAACTGCGCAAGAACGGCGTGAAGCTGCGCCTGCAGGAGCAGCCCTTTCAGGTACTGGCGCTGCTGCTGGAGCGCTCCGGCGAGGTGGTCACGCGCGAAGAGCTGCAGCAGAAGCTCTGGCCTTCTGACACCTTCGTCGACTTCGACCACAGTCTGAACACCGCCATCAACAAGGTGCGCGAGGCGCTGGGAGATTCCGCCTCCAGTCCGCGCTACGTGGAAACCCTGGCCCGCCGCGGATACCGCTTCATTGCTCCCGTCCAGTCTCCACCTGAAGCGCGCGCACCGGATGAACCTTCGCCAGAGATTATCCACACGACGGCGACATCCAGCGCATCCCGACACACTCCGCCTGGCTCATCTTCAGACTCCGTCACCTCGCTCGCACTGCATCCCGAACTTGAAGTCCCCATCCCGCGTCGAGCCATCACTCGCGGACTCTTCGCGCTGATTCAGGTAATGTACCTGGCGTTCTATCTCTCGGCTTTATTCCTTCTGCGTTACGTGCAGGAGATTGGCGACTCGCTTCGCCGCCCCTGGGGCGCGACGCTACTGGCCGCGGCAGTGCTGATCACGGCAGGTGTCGGCATCCCTTTGCGGTTGTATTTGCTTTCGGCCGTGAGCTTTGACTACCAGCGATTGGGTGAGAAGTTCCGCCAGATGTTCCCGTTCATTCTGGCGCTGGACCAGTTGTGGGCGGCCGCTCCATTTCTACTGATCGAACAGATCGGATTGGGCGCTGCGTTCGCCGTCAGCGCGGCTCTGCTGTACCTGCCGTTTTCCGAGCGAACACTGATTCGTATGGCCTACGTCGGGCCGTTTGCCGGCTCCCGCGCGCGCTAGGCTTTTTATATTCTCTTTTCGATGGAACCGAACTCACCGATCATCCGTAACCACGTCTAAGAAGCTAGGCGCGAGTGTGCCCGCCGGAGGGTCAGATGCAAATGCAGATAAAAGAGGATCTCATGAAACGTGCTGCCGTGAAGCGCCTGTCGCTGGCTGTCCTGGCCGTCGCCGTCATCTCCGTCCTTTCCGCACAAACCGCTCGCGCCGACGAATGGTCGAAGACTTACAACCTGACCGGCAAGCCCGAACTGCGCATCGAGACCTCCGACGCCAACATCCGGGTCGCCACCTGGGACCAGAATACGATTGAAGCCAAGGTCGTCACCGAACGCTACAAGATCGGCGAAGGCGGCATCCGCGTCGAAGAGCATCAGAATGGCGATGCGGTCGAGATTGATGTGCGTTACCCGCACCACGACATCACCATCGGCTGGGGCAATCATCGCGTCGACATCATCATCCAGATGCCGCGCGAGGGGAAGGTCGACCTGCGCACCGGTGACGGCAAGATCGATCTCGCCGGATTCAAAGGCGAGATGGATTTGCACACGGGCGACGGCTCGGAAAACCTCGAAGGTGTGGACGGCAAGCTGCACGCCTCGACCGGCGACGGCCACATCAGCGCCCACGGGCGCTTTGACGAGCTCGAACTCAAGACCGGCGATGGTCACCTCGAAGTGCGCGCCGGATCAGGATCCACGCTGGCCATGGGCTGGCGCCTCGAGACCGGCGACGGCAACGTTTCCCTCGAAATCCCCGGCGAACTCGCGGCCGACGTTGACCTGCACACCAGCGACGGCCACATCGATCTCGATATGCCCGTCACCACCGAGGGCAAGATTCGCGAAGGCGAAATTCACGGCAAGCTCAACGGCGGCGGCAAACCGCTGGTCATCCACACCGGCGACGGATCGATTCATCTGCGAAAAGGCAGCGGCGCAGTTTGAAGCGGTGCAGTTTGAAGCGGTGCGGTTTGAAGCGGTGCAGTTTGAAGCGGTGCAGTTTGAAGCGGTGCAGTTTGAAGCGGTGCAGTTTGAAGCGGTGCAGTTCGGAAAAGATTCGTAATCAGGGCATGCCTTCAGGCATGCCGACCAAGCGCTCGTTGAGAACGGCTTCAGCCGCTGGCGCTGACTGACGCACTACCGAATCATCGGTCCACTTGAACCCGGCTTGCCCTTAGGCCTAGAATCGCTGCGCGATGGCATCGGAACCGCTGGAAGTCGAACGTCTGGATCGGGGAGTGCTCAGCTTCCGTGGCCCGCTGACCATGGAGAACGTTTCCCCGTTCCTCAACGCAGTCCGCCGCGAAGATGCTCCCACCATGATTCTGGATTTCACCGGCGTTCCCTATCTCGATTCTTCCGGCCTGGGATCGCTGGTCAGCGCCTGCACCACTTGCACCAAAGCCGGCCGCCGCATGGCCCTGACCGGAGTAAATAAACGCGTGCTCAAGGTTTTCGAAATCACCCGCGTCGAGCAAATCTTCCTGA
This sequence comes from uncultured Acidobacteriota bacterium, assembly GCA_963758005.1. Lineage (GTDB taxonomy): Bacteria > Acidobacteriota > Terriglobia > Terriglobales > Acidobacteriaceae > Sulfotelmatobacter. The sequence continues at coordinate 1,889,598 of CAVWTR010000006.1, read as the reverse complement.
TGTTCCCCACACTCTCCGACGCGCTGGAAGCCTTCACCAACGCCGGCACGGCCTAAGCAATATTGAAACCTCAATAAAGTTTAAGGGGAATAAAGGATTTATATCGGGACAGCCGCATCCGACTGTCCGCCGTGTGAAGCCCGGCGCTCCATCCGCAAATCTGCACAAAATCAGCCCGCCGACCTCACGCCGCGCGCCCCGAACCAGCCTTCTTCGAACTCCCCGCATTCACCGCGTCCAACCGGATGCGTGTGACCCGTGCCGTTTCTTCCACCAGATCGCTCGAGAACTTCGCACGCTCGCCGGCCATCACCGAACCCGCCGCCAGCGCAAATCGCAATGCGTCTGCCTGATCTTCGAAATACAAAACCACTTGTCCCGACATATCACTCTCCTGGACCCCGCAGGGCCCTAAGTCATGAGCCGAACACTGGAAAGAAACACCTGGCCAGATCTCTTGCAGAGTTTCTCTGATTCTCCGAGCCCTCACGCTCGAAGTCAAAGTGATTTTCTTGGTTCCATATACTCGGTAGGCCATCCCGCGGCGGAGCTATACTGCCCAAGTCGTCATGCCCGTACTAATCTCCATGCTTCGCGGCGTCAATGTTGTCGGTCACAACAAAATCAAGATGGACGCCCTGCGCGCCCTCTACGAATCACTCAAGCTGGAAGACCCGCGCACTCACATACAAAGCGGCAACGTCATCTTCCGCACCAAAGCAGTCACGAACGAAAAAAACTCCGCAGCCCTTGCGAAGAAAATCCAGAACGCCATCGAAGGCAAATTCGGCTTTCGCCCCGAAGTCATCCTCCGCACCCCCGACGAAATGAGAAGCGCCATCGTCGCCAACCCGTTCACCGGCCGCGACCTCGAACCGGGAAAAATCCTGATAACCTTCCTGGCCGCCGATCCCGCCCCCGAAACCCGCGCCACGCTCGCCAGCTTCAAGGACTATCCCGAGGAATTGCATCTCAAAGGCCGCGAACTCTACATCTACTTCCCCAACGGCGCAGGCAAATCCAAGCTCCCGTGGTCGAAAGTCGAGAAACTCACCAAGGTCTCGGGCACCGCCCGCAATTGGAACAGCATCACCAAACTGCTGGCGATCGCGGAAGAGATGGAGGCGGAAGATTAGTCGCCGAGACCGGTGGCGGGCCACTTCTTGGACGTCAGATCTTGCGTGCCAATGTCTAGGCCTTCGTCCGCCGACAAGCATGCGATAGGAATAATGCGGAGGAAAATGGTCGGGACGGGCAGATTTGAACTGCCGACCCCTCGCACCCCAAGCGAGTGCTCTACCAGGCTGAGCCACGTCCCGACGAGGAAGGATTCCGCTACCGTGCAGCGGAGGGGTTACCCAATAATCTTACACTACAAACAGGCCCTCTACTCCAGATCTCGCCAGTTCGTCCCCACCCCCATGTCGACCTGCAGCGGCACACTCAGTGCGTGCGCTTTCTCCATGTGCTCGCGAACCAGCGGTTGCATGATCTCCACTTCGTTCTCGGGGACTTCAAACACCAGTTCATCATGCACCTGCAACGTCATTCTGGATTTGAGCCCGCGCTCGCGCAGCGCGGCATCAATACGAATCATCGCGACCTTGATCAGGTCGGCCGCCGTGCCCTGTAGCGGAGTATTTACGGCCGTACGCTCGGCGAATCCGCGCTGGTTGGCATTCTTGCTGTTGATGTCTGGGATGGGCCGCACGCGCCCGAAAAGCGTTCGCACTTTCATGTCACGCCGCGCTTCTTCCAAAGTTTTGTCGATAAAGGCACGCACACCTTTATATTTTTCGAAATAAGCCGCGATGAACTGCTTGGCTTCGCCGGGCTCAATGCCCAGTTGCTGCGAAAGTCCAAAAGCCGACAGCCCATACACGATGCCGAAGTTCACCACCTTGGCCTGCCGACGATGATCGGCAGTGACCATCAGCGGCGGCACGCCGAACACCTGCGAAGCGGTCAGCGTATGAATATCGTCGCCGCGGCGGTAGGCCTCGACCAGCAGCGGATCGCGCGAAAAGTGCGCCAGCAGTCGCAACTCGATCTGCGAATAGTCGGCGGTCAACAGCACGTGTCCAGGCTCCGCAATGAAAGCCGCGCGAATCCCACGCCCAAGTTCAGTACGAATCGGAATATTTTGCAAATTCGGATTCGCCGAAGATAGCCGCCCCGTCGCGGTTCCAGTCTGCCCGAACGTTGTATGCAACCGTCCGGTCGCGGGATTGATCAGCGCGGGCAGCGCGTCCACATAGGTGGATTTGAGCTTGGTGAGCTGCCGGTAATCGAGCACCATGCGCGCAATGGAATGATTCTCGGCGAGTTCTTCCAGCACATCGACGGCGGTCGATATCATCCGTCCCTTGCCATATTTCACCGGCTTCGGAAGATTCATGCGATTGAACAACACATCGCCCAGTTGTTTCGGCGAGCCCACGTTGAATTCCATCCCCGCAACTTCGTAAATTTCTTTGGCCTTGGCCGCGATCTCGCGTTCGAGTTCCGTCGACATCTTCCCCAGAGCCACTGTGTCGATTTTCACTCCCGCCCGCTCCATGCGTGCCAGCACCGGCACGAGGGGCAGATCCATTTCTTCGTAAAGCTTGCTCAGGCCAGCCTGCTCGACTTCAGTGCGAAGTGTTCCCGCCAGTCGCCCCGCAATGTCGGCGGATTCGGCCAGTTCCCCAGCGAGCTTCAGGTTGAACCGGCGCAGAGCCACGTCCGCGAGACGATGCGATGAGTAAGTCGGATCGAGTAGATAGGAATACAGCATCGGATCGTGCCGCACGCCCGCTAGCGTGATCCCGAGCAAAGTAGTTCGCCCGGAACTCAGCGCGTGAATCGCCGCCTTGTAATCGTGCACCGCTTTCGGCGCGCCCTCATCTGTCAATATCGCCAGCAGTTTTTCGGCAGCGTCCGCGGAGTCAAGCTTGACGATCGTCGCCGATCCTGCCGCTGCTGAAATCGCAACGCGCAGGGCCAGGGGCGCAGGCGTCGCCTTGTCCGGCGACTCCTCCAGAGCCAACATGCCCCCCCCGAACGACATTTGCGCGTCCCGCGTCTCCTCTTCTTCTCCTTTCTTCTCCTCTTCTTTCGGCTCTACTTCAAGCGCAGCTACCCGCTCTTGCTGCTCGACCGCAACCGCGAGCACACCCCCGGCTGCGACCGCGCTCACCACGTTCTCCACATCCGCAGCCGACTTCGCCTCCGTGTAACGCGTCTCACTCACTTCGACCACGGTGAGCAGTTCTTTCAGCAGCGAAGTAAATTCGAGCTCCGTAAACAGCGCGCGCAGGTCGTCGGCGTTGGGTTCTCCGGCGCGCATGGCGTCCACATTCAACCCAATCGGCACATTTGTGTCGATGGTCGCCATGCTCTTGCTGAACAGGATCGCCTCGCGATTGTTCTGCAACGACTCGCGATAAGTTTTCTTTTCCACTTCGGCAGCCCGCTCCAGCGCCTGCTCGACACTCCCGAACCTCTTGATGATTTCGACCGACCCTTTGTCCCCGATGCCCGGCGCTCCCGGAATGTTATCGATCGCGTCACCACGCAGCGCCATCACATCCACCACGCGTTCCGGGGGCACGCCCAGAATTTCTTCCACCTTCGCGGCGTCGCAAATTAAATTGTCCTTCGGCGGATTCAGGATCTGCACCTGGTCGTTCACCAGCTGCATCATGTCCTTGTCGCTGGAAACGACGTATACGGGATGCGAAGCCTCGGCCGCCTTTCGAGCGAGCGTGCCAATCACGTCGTCCGCTTCGAAGCGGACGACTTCCAGAATCGGAATGCGATACGCCTCCAGCGCCCGCCGAATATAAGGAACCTGCTGCACCAGATCTTCCGGCATGGCCGAGCGGTTGGCTTTGTAGCCTTTGTATTCCACCTCGGTAAAAGTCTGCGTCTTGATATCGAATTTCTTAACGGTGGTCACGGCCTCCGCCTGCTCATCGCGGAAGGTTGGCCCGGCGACGTCAAACACCGCAGCCAGATACTCCGGAGAAAAATCCTCGCGCAGTTTGCGCAGCATGTTCACGAACACATAAGTCGCGGCAGTCGGCAGCCCGGTCTTGGTCGTCATGGGCCGCTGCCGCGCCATGGCGTGGTAGGCGCGGAAAATAAACGACATCGTGTCGATGAGATAGATCGCGGCCGGGCAGATTGCGGCCGAGTCCAGATGCATCCCGCGACATGGCGTCGGCCGCTACCTTGACGTCCGAGCTCTGAGCCGCAGATGACGCAGCGGGCGAAGTGGATTCCGATGATTTCTTACGCGGAGGCAACCCGCCTAGTTTAGCAGTCGCGCCAATCGCGTAACGCGGGAGAGCGACGCTTTAGCGCAGTGTCAACGCTGGCTTCTAGAACTCGAGGTGAAAGTCCGCCTGCACGAGCTTTTCTCCGGTCTCGTGCGCGCTGTTGCGGAAAACCAAATAGTATTTGGCTGGCCGAGTGATGGTTGGCGGCAAATTGGTGGTCACTTCCTGGTCGTGAGCGGCCTCGGCAGAAAAGATGACCTCGCTGTCGCGTCCTTGGAGAAAGCCAGCGTACTGTTCCTCATTCAAAACGAGAAATTCCACATTCGCCGCTTCACTCGGTTCCGTGCTTCCCGCCCGCTTCGCGAACGACCGGTAAGTTCCCCGCAGTTGAGGATTGGCTGCATGCGCCGGAACTTCAAACGGCAAATGCACGATGCTCTTCACTGCAAACGTCGAGTGCAGAACCGCGCTGCTGGTACCCACCACCGATCCTTCTCCATCATCAAGCGCCGTTGCCTGCCGCGTAGCTCCTCGAACCGTTTCAACCTTGGCCTGCTCCTTGGCTTGCTCCTTGGGCTGTTCCTGGGCTTGCTCCTTGGACTGCTCCTGACGCGCCGTATAGCCGGCGAGCGGTCCAGCGACCCCGATCATGCGCTGCGCCTCGCGCACTTCGGCATAGGTCTTTTCCGTTTCGCCCTCCGGCCCAGCCGGGACGGCCACTGCGTTCGCCATCTGGCGCCAGTGCGTCTGCCCGTAAGAAGCCATTACGATTAGGACAAGAACCGTCACCAGCCAACTGAACATCCGCCTCATAACCACTCCACTCCTCCATGAGAATAGTAGCGAGAGGCATGCGGGTAGGCTAGCTCGCAACGGATCGGCGAGTTACTTCGGTTTGCAGTAATCAGGGTTGAAGTGAAGCTCAATTTCCCTGCATGTTCCCTGCTCCGGCGAGTACCCCACGCAGGAAATCCGGCAACAGAATCGAGCGTTAGAAATCCACACGGAAGTTAGCTTCCACCACTTTGCTGTTCTTGGTTTCGGGGTTGCGGAAGACGAGGTAATACTTCACCGCATGATTCATCGAAGGCGGCAGGTCGAGATTGACCGCCTGGTTGTGGGAAGCTTCCACGGAGAACATAGCTTCGCTGGCGCGATTGTTCTCGGCAGCGGTCCGCTGGTCCTCGTTCAGCACCAGGAAGTCGATGTTCGCGCTATCGTCGGACGCCCCGTGCGCGTGGCCGGCGAATGACTCGAAGAGTCCGTGCAGATGCGGCGTGACCGCGTCGGCGGGAATCTCAAAAGGAAATGTCGCCGAATCCTTCAGATTGAAAGTTTTCTGCAGAACGGATTGAGTCGTTCCTACCGGCGTCGGCGGCACGCGATGCTGGGGCTCTGCGGCCGTTACCGGCGCCGGCTCTTTCGTGCAGGCTCCAGTCGCCAGAAGGACGATCGCGATCAGGGCGGCCAGATGTCGGCGCTGCGGCATCGCGATCAGCGCTCCACAGTCTTTCCCTGGATCGTCTTTCCGAACTCGGTGTTGAAGTGAAGCTTAATTTCCCCGCACGTCCCCTGCTCCGGCGAGTACACCACGCAGGTATCGAAAGGCCGCGAATAAACGTGCAGGCTGACAGCGCGTTGATCGAACTCTCGAGGATTCACCACACGATGCACCGGGTCGGCGGGATCGACCGCGCACGGATGCGCAATATTCATCTCGACCGTGTCGGCGGCTTCGAGCCGGCAACTCCCGCCCTGCAGATCCTGATGCACCAGATGAAAATTTTCCACGTGCAAGCGCCCGATGGGAACCGCCATCCAGCAATTCTGGTCGCGATGATTGTGTACCGAACTGGCCTGCCCGACCTCCCAGCAGATGGCCATCAATTCATACAGCGGAGTCCGGTCAATGAGGTTGCGCGTGTAGTGCTGCCGATCCCAGTTGAGGTAAGGAGCGAGAGAGTCGCCGTCAACCGGCGTGTCCTGCAGAAAGCGGCGAACCGGCTCAGTCGGTCCGAACACCGACCCCGGCAGTTGCCGCAAGCCTTCAACAAACTTCTGTATAGAGACTGGCTTCGCAGCGGTGATCATTTCTACTCCGGCATCTGCTCCGGAGAATGAGTATAGCGCAGCCACGAGAGCCGTTTCAGATTCTCACCAAGGCGACGCCCGCACTCCGTGCAGACTGTTTCAACTGCTCATCGAGACTGGCCAGCGGCAACCCTTCGCGCATCGCAAGTTCCAGATAGGCGGCATCATACTCGGTGAGCTTTTCCTCCCGCGCCGCGGCCAGGATTTGCCCGAAGGCGCGATCCACTCGGAGAGGATCGACGCTGATCGGTAGGCCGACGATACGCTGCAACACCGACGTCACCTGCGCAATCGTGATGCGCTTGCGCCGCTCCGCCACCAGCAAGGCATTCGCCACTTCAAAGGGCCAAATCGCGGGAGCCACCGCCTCAGCCCCGGTCGCCAACAGATCGAGGACGCCTTCAGTGTAGGCCGTGCTTTCGTCCGGAAAACACCAAGCCAGAGTCACCGAAGCGTCGAGCACCAGGCGCTTAGTAACGGCGACCTTCATCAATCAACTTGCGAATGGTCAGGCCTCGCAGGTTGGCTCCTTTTCGAATCTCTCGAATGTCGTGCACGATCTGCTTCAAGTCCTTGTGCTGTCCATCCTCAGGTGGAACGAGCTTGGCTACAGGAATCCCGCGCCGCGTGATCCGGACAGTTTCCCCCTGCGAAACCTGACGCAGCAGTTCATTCAAGTGCGTCTTGGCTTCAAATGCGCCGACTGTCTTCATACAACTAGTCTATCAACTAGTCGGTTCGACAGGCAACCCCGCTTCGCCCTGCCTCGTTGTCTTCCTTCTAGGGCTCACGCCCGGCGCCCAAAATCTCCTTCGCCTCTCCCTGCGCCACCGCCGGATACACCGCTCCCTTGCGCCGCCCCAAATCCCCCGGCAATTCCGACTTCAGCAGCCACAAACCTGCTGCCACGGCCGCAGCCCACGTCAGCGACACCAGCGCCAGTTGCGTCAGATCAGCCACGCGGCTGCCGCGGCCAGAAGTTGCCAGCGGCACGACCTTCGCCACTTCAAAGCTGATTCCTCCCGCCACTACGGCAACCACCGCCGCTTTCGCCAGCTCTCCCCAGCGAAACTCGCCCAGCGAAACCAGTTTCTTGGAATGCAACAGCAACGCGAGCGCGAGCAAATTAATCCCAATCCCAATATCCGACGCCCACGCCAGCCCCACCACTCCGAAGGCATGAAACAGGATCGAATACATCGGCAACGACACCACCGTAATCACGCTGACCGCAACCATCGGCGTAAGCGTATCTCCCGCAGCGTAGAACGCCCGCGCGTAGAGCCCCTGCGCCGACCACAGCACCAGCGACAGTGAAAACCAGAAAAAATAAACCGCCGTCGGCTGCGTATCGTCGAAAAGAAACTTTCCCCGTCGATAAACCAGGTCAATCAAAGGCAGCGCGGCAGCCGCCATCCACGCCGTTGCCAGCAACGACGCCGCCGAAACGCGGTATACCGAATCATTCACCGAGACGGCGAATTCTTTCAGCTTCTTCTCATTAAAGAGCCGCGCAAAAAATGGCAGCGAGGCCTGCCCCGTCGCCTGTCCCAGCACGGCAATCGGCACCGCCAGCAACCGCTTGGCATAGTTGAGTCGGGAAATACCGCCTACGATGCTGGAGGCATAGTGTCGCAGGATCCAATCATCCGCCGTCACCAGAGATACGCCCAGCATCAGTGGCACCGACAGTTTCACCCACTCGCGAAACGCCGGATTCATCACGTCGAACGACGGTTTGTATCCCGTCCCGATGCGCGCCGCTCCGATCACGCTGGCGAGAAATGGACCGGCAATACTTCCAGCAACTGCTCCGTAGGCCAGCGCAGCAATCCCGAAATGCCGCCCGCCGACAACCCCGCCTAAAATGATAAACACGTTGTAAATGAGCGGGCCGAATGCCGGAAGCAGAAACAGTCGATGCGAAAGTAATACCGCCGAAACCACGCCGCCCACATAGAAAAAGATCTGCGCCGGCAACAGAATTCGCGTGAGATGAACGCAGAGTTCAATCTGTTCTGGCTTGAAATCCTTTACGAACCAACGCACAAACTGAGGCGTGAAAATCTCCGTCAGAATGGTTCCCACCAGCAGGACCGCGGTCATCACCGTGATGATGATGGAAAATGTTTTCTTTGCCTCGTCGTCGCGCTTCTCGGCCAGAAAACGCGTGTAGATCGAGATGAATGTGATCGAAGCCGCGCCTCCCGCCACAACGTAGTTGAGAAAATCAGGAAGCGTGAATGCCGCGACATAGGCGTCGGTCTGCGATCCCGCGCCGAAAGCGAAGGCAATGTAAGCTTCGCGGGCATAGCCGACGACGCGCGACAGCATCACCGTCGTCATGAACAACAGCGTCCCCGAGAACGCCGTGTGTTGATGCGATGGCCGGAAAAAGCGCAGCAGTTTCGTCATTAAGACCCGATCGGGATGCCCGAGCCGGAACGTTCGAATCAGGAACGTTCAATCTTATCGGAATCTCAAGTCATCAGACAGTTGCGGATCGGACACGTCCCTGCCCGCTGCTTTGTTTTATCTTGCCTACTTCCCCTCCGGCGAAACGTAAACCTTGTCCGCCGATACCAAATCCACTCTCGACACTTCCGTCCGAAGTTTCACTGCCTGCCATCCCGCCTTCTTCGGCGGCTTGGCCAGAAACGTTAGCAAATATTGGTGGCTCAGCCGTCGCGTCAAGTCATCGAGGTAAGGATTGAAAGAGACCGGCGATCCGTTAAACCCAACCCCGTAGGCTTCGCCGCCAGTTCTCTCCGCCAGTTGCGCCAGATACAGCTGTCCCCAATAAGTCTGCCAGTAGCTGTGCCCGATGTGGCCGACTCCCGGCGTATAAATCGCAGACACCACAATGCCGGCACGCTGCGCATTGTCGATAACCTCCGCCAGATACGGATCCGACAAGTCACCGGTGCCGTAATACAAATCGATTCCATCCGTGATCATCAAAACCTCGCGGCGCGCCGTGCTCGCCGGCCAGTGCTTGATCAGGTCGCCCAGCGCAAAATAAGGACTGCCATTGGTGCCGCGCATTCCCATCGGCAGGCGCAGAGCCTTCGCCGCCTGGGCATGATCGCTGGTCAGATCCTGCACGATCTTGGCAATGCCGTTTTGCATGTACGCAACGCCAATCTTCGCCGAGTCCGGCTGCGCACTCATGAACTGCCCAATCTCCTTCAGTTGCGTCCCCAGGCTATCGCTGGATCCGTCATCAAGCAGAATAAAGAGTTCAAGACCCGCGCGGTCGCCTTCCGCCGCAATCCATTCCGTCACCATGTCGCGAGTCTTCCCTTCATACACCATGACATCCTCGCGATTCACAACCGGCGCGTCGGACCCATGATGAGGTTCAACCGTCACCACCATATGCACCGGAATTCCGTTAGCCGAAACTCCGCTAGCCTCCGCAGCCTGTTGTGCGAAAAGATTTCCAGAAAGATTCGCGGCGCCATATCCACACACCGCCAAACCCAATACCGCCCTAGTCAAAAAGCCATATGTGTCCATGCTTTCTCCTTCCAGCAAACATCCTAACTACTTGGATGTTCAAGAAGCGCAAAAGGTGGGACATTCGACCAGTCCAGCCGCGAAGCGGCGAAAGAATGCAGCCCATGGCGCGAGCCGTGGGTAAGCAAAAATGAGAAGATGGGCAAGCCCCGAAGGGGCGAAAGAAAAAACCGCAATGAAGGCTCCGGAAAGATCAAACCGCTCTCGAAGCGTTGCATCGCGGCTTCTGCCCCGCACAAATAACCGGCGAGTTCGATTTTTCCATGTGCCCGCCATGACTTAGAATTATCTTCGTCCCAGGAGGCTCCCCCTGACCATCGAAACCGCCCTCGCCTTCAACGGCCACTCCATGGTGGGCGCGCTTCAGCGCGTCTTGGTCTGCTCACCTCGCCTCGCCGGATGGAATCAGCCGGAACACGCCGCGCGCTGGCGCGATCTCGGCTTCCACCACGCCCCCGACTTCGCCGCTGCTCAAGCCCAGCACGAAGCCCTGTGCCGCGAACTGGAAGCCGCGGGCGCCGAAGTCATCGAAGCCCCTCCCGCCCCCGATCTTTCCCTCGACGCCGTCTACACCCATGACGCTTCGCTGGCCACCGATTTCGGTCTGATCGTCATGCGTCCCGGCAAACCCAACCGCATCGCCGAAGGCCGCAACCACGGCTCATTCTGCACGCACCTCGGCATCCCCACGCTGGCCAAGATCGTCTCCCCCGGCACCACCGAAGCCGGAGACATCCTCTGGTTGGAAGGAAAAATGCCACAAGGAAAAAGGCTGGAGGGAAAACAGTTAGAAGGAAGAACGCCAACCGGAATAACCCTCGAACCCAAGACGCTGCTCGTCGGCCACGGCTATCGCACCAATGCCGCCGGGATCGCCCAGCTCCGCACCCTGCTCGCGCCCAGAGGAATCGAAGTTCTCTCCGCGCCGCTCCCCCACGGTCCCGGCCCATCGGCCTGCCTGCACCTGATGTCCTTGATCAGTCTGCTCGACGAACAGACCGCGCTGGTCGATCTCCCCTGGCTCGCCGTCGAAACCGTCGAACTCCTGAAATCCCGCGGCTACAACTTTATCGAGATCGACTCCTCCGAGCGCGACACCCTGGCCTGCAACGTATTGGCTCTAGGCGGAAAACGCCTGCTAGCCATCGAAGAGAATCACAAAACCAACGCCCGCCTTCGCCAAGCCGGATTCGACGTCCGCACCTTCCCCGGCAGCGAACTCTGCATCAACGGCAGCGGCGGCCCCACCTGCCTGACCCGCCCTCTGTTGCGAGGTTGAGAAGTCGCGCGGAGTTTGCAAGGAAGTTGTGAGGAGTGGTGAGTACCACCAGCGCTACTCCAACGGCGGCGCAGCCGTTCCGTCCGACCACTTGCCGACCGGAATCAGAAATAGAGTCAGTCGGTCCTGTGGGTCCGTAGCCGCCAAAATCGGGGAGCCCGTCAAGTTCGCGCCCCAATCTTTAGGCTCCGTTGGAGGCACAAAAAACATCAAGTGAGGGCGCCAATGCCCATCCCGATCGTTTAAATATCCCGCCTTCGACATCATGTAGCACATCGCGCCAGCTTCCGGCGTCGTCAATTCCTTCTTATCGAAGGCAGTCTTCATACTGTCCGACATCTGAGCTTTGGATTGCCCAGCCAGTGCCCACTGGGTTCTCATGATCACGAAAGGGACGTTCGATCGTGCGGCCGCCGCGTTGAAGCAGATCGGCGCTCGTATCTTGGGATTCCAAAACTCCGGATCGTCGAGTCCCGCGGCCCACGATCGTTGCACCATACACACGAAGTCACTCTTGCCTTCGGCGGCGGTTTCATAGCCGTGCGACCCGAGGACCAGAATCTTCGCGTCCCCCGAGATGGCCTCCGGCGCCGCACTGCGTGCCATCGCGATCTCAGCACTTCGCTCCATCGAATATTGGCCGATCGGCGCCATGCTCTGATACTTCGTCTTGGCGTCCTCCGCGTGTCCCTGCCGCGCCGCGCCCAGCAAGCAAAGCAGTGCGAAAACTCCACATAGGATCGTCTGGACAATCTGTCGCTTCACTAGGTTTTCTCCTGTCTTCGAACCCAAGCCGGGTGCCCCACGTCTCGCTTTTGAGACGTGGGGATTTTAACCTGACATTCGGACACCGCCCCTAGTCTCTCCGCAACGGAATCAACTCCCGCACCCGCAGATCCCGTAAGTACAGCCCTCCCCAAGCCATCATCCCCAGCACCACCGGCATCGGAAACGTCGGATCGCCCATCCGCAAAGTCGTGACCGTCGCCCCACCCAGCAACCCAGTCAGCAGAATCGCCCCCAGCACCGCTGTCCGCGGAATCAAATAAACCACCACGCAGATCAATTCAACAATCCCGATCGGCACGATGAGTCTTTCCGCAAACCCGGCGCGAACCGTACCCTCTACTACCGGTGCTGCCTTAACCAGTTTCATCACAGCCGCCATCAGTACGATCAGAACCGGCACCGCGCTCATGATTCGCCCCGTCCACACCATCGCCTTCGAAACCGCGCCTGCTTGAGTCTGCATGATTATTCTCCGGAAGCGTTTCTCACAACCGAGCCGCGAGCCACCGCTCACTCCAGATTGTATTGCACTCGAATCGCACCAGATCCCCAGGTGCGTCGAAGACGCGCGTACCTACGATTTCGCGCTCCCCAGGGTTTCAGCCAGGGTTTCCGCCAGGGTTTCCGCCAGATGTTCGCCCAGCCGATCCAGGCTCATCCTCCATCCCATTTCCATTCCCTTGAGATATTGCGGTGCCTGCGCCGTCGTCCTGATTACACGAAGTTGCAGCGTCAGGAGAGTTTTCCCGCGCTGGTCGGCAAAAGTAACGGTGCTCAGCACATCGAACATGGAGTTGCCGTTTCCATCCAGCGCGCTGCTCACAAAAACCAGCCGTTCAGGCTGAATGATTTCCCGGAACATGCCCGTCATCGGATGCTCCACACCATTGGGCGCACGCATGTGAATGCGAATCGCGCCTCCCGCCCGCACGTCCAGCTCGCACACCGGATTCGTGAATCCCTTCGGCCCCCACCATTGCGCCATGTGCCGCGCATCGGTCCATACCTTGAATACCAGTTCTCTGGGTGCGTCGAACACCCGCGTCATCACCAGATCCCATTTCGAGGACTCCGAAGTGGCGCCATTCATCGCGCTAATCTTTGCGTCTTGTGCGGACATGCTTCTTCTCCTTCTTTTTATTCCTGGAGTCCTTTTGTTGGAGCTCCCGCAGATAATCGTCCAGCCGGTCAAAGCTCTGCTCCCAGAACTGCCGGTAGTGTTCCACCCACCCCGCAACCTCCTGCAGCGGACCAGCCCGCAGCCGGCAAGGCCGCCATTGCGCCTCGCGCCCGCGCGCAATCAACCCAGCGCGCTCCAACACCTTCAAATGCTTCGAGATCGCCGGCATGCTCATCGCAAACGGAGACGCCAACTCTGTCACCGAAGCCTCCCCCGCCACCAGCCGCGCCAGAATCGCCCGCCGCGTCGGATCCGCCAGCGCCCCAAAAGTCTCACTCAATCGATCATTCATCTCATTAAACTGTTCGGTTAATTAACTACAACGTTAAATACTATCGAAGCTGGTGCCCTGTCAAGCGATTTTTCCGTCGAGCGCAGTTGGACTAAGTGTAGGTCCGGGTCTCAGACCCGGACAGGCCGACGCAAGCTCGGCTGCCCCGCTCCTGCTAAAATTAAGGAGCATGCTTCTTCCCTTCGTCCGCGAACTCTTCGCGGACGTAGAAACGCTTCCCGCCTTCACGCGTGTAGCCTCCCACCTGCGGGAGGGCACGGGCCGCATTGGTGTCTCCGGACTCTCACCCACCGCCAAAGCCCTGCTGCTAGTGCTTCTACGCCGCCAAGCCGACCGCCCGCTCATTCTCGTAGTCAATGACAACCGCGCCGTCGAAGATTTCGTCCCCATCCTGCGAGGCTTCTGCGAACTCACCGCCGCCTGCGATCCCGAGGGGATAGTCCCCCTCCCTGCCCGCGACGTCCTCCCGTTCCAGAATCTTTCCCCACATCCCGAACTGCAAGAGGAACGCGCCACCGCCCTCTGGAAAATTGCCACGGGCAAAGCCTCAATCGTCGTCACTCCAGTAGCCGCTACGGCGATCCTTCTCCGCTCCGCCGACTACTACACTGACCTCGCCCGCATCCTCCGCCGCGGCGAATCCTTCGATGTCGACAATCTGCTCGCTCACCTCAACACCGTCGGCTATAACTCCGCGGATGTCGTCGAAATGCCCGGCGAATACGCTCTCCGCGGCGGCATCCTCGACGTCTATTCCCCCGAAGCCGAGCGCCCCGTCCGCATCGAATTTTTCGGCGACGAAGTCGATTCCATCCGCCGTTTCGATCCCACGTCGCAGCGCTCCTCGAATCCCCTGGATGAAGCCCTGCTATTGCCGCTCACCGAAACTCCCGTCAGCGATCAAATTCTCGGCGCAATCCACACCCGCCTGTCAGGCAACCGCATCGTCGGCTCAGGCCAACCCGGTAGCGAAGAAATCGTCGAAGCCGCCGTGCGTTCCGGCGGAGTCACCGTCTTCCCCGGCTGGGAGTTCTACGCCCCCGTCGCCGGAGCCGACCGCTACCATCTTCGACTTACTTCCCCACTCCGCCGTCCTGCTCGACGAACCCGATCTGCTGCGCACCGAATTCGACCGCTTCTGGACCCGCGTCGAAGAAGCCCACGAGCGCAGCGGCGTCGGCAATCTCGTGCGCCCCACCGACCTCTACGTTCCGCCAGACGCGTGGTGGAAGAAAGTCGCCTCCCTCACCGGAGCCGACGTAGAGCATCTCGGCATCACGCGAACTGAAGACGCAGACGCAGACTCCGTCACCTTCCTCACCCAGCCCACTCCCCGCTTCCACGGCGCCGTTCCGACGATGTTAGAAGAGGTCCAAAAACTCACCGGCCAAGGAAACCAGGTTTTGTTTTCGGTCCCCAATACCGGCGAGGTCGAACGCCTGGCCGACATCTTCACCGAATACAACGTGAGCTTCCGCCTGGGCAGCCGCACTCGTGGCGGCGAAAGCTACGCCGACGAAACCAGCTACTTCGCCGGTGAAGTTCTCACCACCACGCTAGCCAAAGCCTACGTCCCCGATGGCGTCATGTTCCCCGATGCCCACCTGGCCATCTTCGGCGCCCGAGATTTATTCGACGAGTCCGACACGGTGACTTCACGCCCGCAGCGCCAGAAATCAAAAGTCTCCGCCTTCCTCTCCGACTTCCGCGACCTGCAAGTCGGAGACTACGTAGTCCACGTCGAACACGGCATCGGCCAGTACCAGGGCCTGAAAGAAATCAATCAAGGCGACGGCAACGCGGAATTCATGCTGCTCGAATATGCCGAAGGCGCCCGCCTCTACGTCCCGCTCACCCGCCTCGACCTGATTCAGAAATACCGCTCATCAGAAGGCGCCAAGCCCGCCCTGAGCCATCTCGGCACGCAGTCGTGGGCCAAAACGAAAGCTCGCGTAAAAAAGGCCATGAAAGACATGGCCGACGAACTCCTCAAGCTCTACGCCGAACGCAAAATGGCCGTAGGCCACTCCTTCCCCGCAGGCAACGAATTCGTGCGCGAGTTCGAAGACGCCTTCGAGTTCAACGAAACCGAAGACCAAGCCCAAGCCATCGCCGACGTCACTCGCGACATGGAATCCACTCAGCCCATGGACCGCCTGCTCTGTGGCGACGTCGGCTACGGCAAGACGGAAGTCGCCATGCGCGCCGCGTTCAAAGCCGTCGGCGACAACAAGCAAGTCGCCGTGCTCGCCCCCACCACGGTCCTCGCCTTCCAGCACTACGAAACCTTCAAGCAGCGCTTCGGCCCGTTCCCCGTGACTATCGAAATGATCAGCCGCTTCCGCAACCCGAAGCAGCAAAAAGAAATTCTGCAAAAAGCCGAAGCCGGCAAAATCGACATCCTGATCGGCACCCACCGCATCCTCTCGAAAGATTTAAAATTCGCCGACCTGGGCCTCTTGATCGTCGACGAAGAACAGCGCTTCGGCGTCCGCCACAAAGAACGCATCAAGCAGATGCGCAAACAAGTCGACGTCCTCACCATGTCGGCCACGCCCATCCCGCGCACCCTGCACATGTCGCTGGTCGGCCTGCGCGACATGAGCGTCATCGAAACGCCGCCCAAAGATCGCATGGCGATCCAAACCATCGTCGCCAGTTGGGACGACAAATTAATTCAATCCTCAATCGAACAAGAATTGGAACGCGGCGGCCAGGTCTACTTCGTCCACAACCGCGTCGACAGCATCTTCGAAATCGCCGCCAAGCTGCAGGAATTAATTCCGAAAGCAAGAATCATGGTCGGCCACGGCCAGATGGGCGAAACCGAACTCGAAAAAGTGATGCTCGGATTCATGCACCACGAAGCCGACATCCTCGTCGCCACCACGATCATCGAAAACGGCCTCGACATCCCACTCTGCAACACGATTCTCATCAACCGCGCCGACCGCCTCGGCCTCTCCGAGCTCTATCAACTCCGCGGACGCGTCGGCCGCTCCAACCGCCGCGCCTATGCCTATCTTCTGATCCCGAAAGAAGTCGAACTCACACCAATCGCGCGCCGAAGACTCGCAGCTCTAAAAGAATTTTCCGATCTCGGCGCCGGATTCAAAATCGCCGCCCTCGATCTCGAGCTCCGCGGCGCAGGCAATCTACTCGGCGGCGAGCAAAGCGGACACATCGAAGCCATCGGCTTCGAACTCTATACGCAAATGCTCGAACGCGCCGTCCGCGAAATGAAAGGCGAGTCCGCCCCCGACGAAGCCGAGACCCAACTCAACCTCGGCTTGAACATCCGCATCACCTCGGACTACATCCCCGAAGAAAATCAGCGCCTGCAAATGTACAAGCGTGTAGCCCGCGTAGAAACCGAATCGCAACTGAACGATGTCGCCGCCGAACTGCAAGATCGTTACGGCCCGCCGCCCGCGCCGGTCCGCAACCTGCTCGACTACGCCAGTCTAAAGCTCCTCTGCATGCGCGTCGGCGTAAACGCAATCGAGCGCAAACGCGATTCCGTAACTTTCAAATTCCGCCAAAACGCCGCCGTCGATCCCGAACAGCTCGCGAGATTCGTCTCCGCCCAGCGCGGTGCGCAATTCACCCCAGATGGAATGTTGAAATTTGTCCTAAAAGCCACGGCCGCAGACGAAGTCCTCCGGGCCCTCCGCACAGTTCTAGAGCAACTATCCAGTGAAGAAACAGCATCAGAAGTGCGCTCCACGAGCGAACCAGCTCAGCCGTAAATCGTCCAGGGAGGGTGGAAGAGCGGCGCTTCAGCGCCGCGTCAGATTTCCAAACGAGAGGGCTTCACCCCCCGTGAGTCGCCAGCCCGAAACTCAAGCAGGTACAATTGCTGGTCAACCAAAATCGAACGGCCAACAAGCGACCAACGACCGCCATGATGAAAGTCCGCAAAGCCGTATTCCCCGCCGCCGGCCTCGGCACCCGTTTCCTGCCCGCCACAAAAGCCCAGCCCAAGGAAATGCTGCCCATCGTCGACAAGCCCATCATCCAATACGGCGTCGAAGAAGCCATGGCCAGCGGCTGCGACCAAATCCTCATCATCACCGGCCGCGGCAAACAGTCCATCGAAGATCACTTCGACGTCAGCTACGAACTCGAGCGCATGCTGGACGACCGAAAAAAAACCGACCTGCTAAAAATTGTCCGCAGCATTTCCGACATGATGCACGTAGCCTACGTCCGCCAGAAAGAAGCCCTCGGCCTCGGCCACGCCGTACTCATGGCCCGCGAGCTCGTCGGCAACGAGCCCTTCGCCGTCCTCCTCGCCGACGACGTCATCGACGCCAAAGTCCCTTGCCTCAAGCAGATGGTCGACGTCTTCAACCAGAAGCAATGTTCCGTCATCGCCGCACAAGTCGTCGAAGGCAAAATGATTTCCTCCTACGGCGTCTTCGACGCCCAGCCCGCCGAAGGCTTCAACGGCCGCCTCTTCGAAATCCGCAACATGGTGGAAAAGCCCAAAGCCGAAGAAGCTCCATCCAACCTCGCCATCATCGGCCGCTATATCCTCACCCCCGCAATTTTCGAGTGCCTCGCCAAAACCCCCACCGGCGCCGGCGGCGAACTCCAACTCACCGACGGCATGCGCATGTTGCTCAAACAGGAAAAAATGTATGCCTATGTTTATGAAGGCCAGCGTTACGATACCGGCGACAAGCTAGGTTTCTTGAAGGCCACGGTAGAATTCGCTCTCAAGCGCACCGACCTGGGCGCACCGTTCCGCGAATACCTGAAAGGCTTACAACTGTAAATGAATCAGCCGAAGATGGATCAGCGGACCTCAAGCCCCCAAGATTCCTTCGTGATCCTTCGTGTCCTTAGTGGTTGAAGCCTTTTTTGCTTTTACGCTGAAGGAGGTTGCACGCACGGATGGGCAGGCGCAGCCAGCCTCGCAACAACAACGCAGTCCCGGTACGCATTTTCGGCACCGACAGTCACGGTCAGGTTTTTTCTGAAAAAGTTTCCACCGTCAACGTCAGCCGCAAAGGCGCACAGCTCGCCGGAGTCCGCCCCGACCTCGGCCTCGACGAAATCGTCGGCCTCACCTACGGCACGAATCGAGTGCACTTCCGCGTCAAGTGGATCGGCGAACCCGGAACTCCTAGAGCCGGATATCTCGGCCTCCTCAACATCGCTCCAGAAAAACCGCTATGGGATTTCCCGCTCCCCGCCGACGCCGTCGATGACTATGATCCCATCGCAGTAGACAACCGCAAGCACACCCGCTACCGCTGTCAGAATTCCATCGAGATTCACGTTCAGGAAGGCGCCTCTTTTTGGGGCAGTGTCGCCGACCTCAGCCTGGGCGGATGCTACGTCGAAATCCCCATCCCCCTCGAACTGGGCAAGCGCCTGAAAGTCGGCATCTGGTTCGGACAAACCAAAGTCTGGGCCGATGCCCGCGTCGCCCACCGCACTCCCGGCATGGGCGTCGGCCTGGTCTTCACCCAGATCTCCGACCAGGACATCGATCAGATCCGCCGCTACCTCGAGAGCCTCTCCCCCTTCGCAAGAAAGCCGCGCCGCGTCGGGACCTCCCGATAAGAACCGGTATCCAGAATTCCGGGTGGCCCATTCTAGCCGCGTCCTTTGCGGCTAGAGTGGGGCTTTAAATTGTGATTCTGATTTGTGATTCCGACCCACGAGGATCAAAGCCGGGCGCACCGGGTGCCCCACGTCTCGCCTTTGAGACGTGGGGATTTTGATTTCGAATGCGCCCTCGTGAATAAAACCAGGATCGAACGCTATTTCTCCCGCAACTTCCTCGATTTCTCCTCCACCCCCCGCGCCAACTTCTCCTTATGCTCTACCAACTTCTTCGCAATCCCGGCGTCCCCCAACCCAATCATCTGCGCCGCCAGAATCCCCGCATTCGTCGCCCCCGGTTTCCCAATCGCGACGGTGGCCACCGGAATCCCCGCCGGCATCTGCACCGTCGCCAGCAGTGAATCCATCCCCTGCAGCGCCGTCGAAGGAATCGGCACGCCAATCACCGGCAAAGTAGTATGCGCCGCAATCACACCCGCCAGATGCGCCGCCCCGCCCGCCCCCGCAATAATCACCTGAATCCCGCGCCCCGCAGCCTTCCGCGCAAAATCCGCCGTCCGGTCCGGCGACCGATGCGCCGAAGTCACATCAATCTCATACCCAATCCCAAACTCATCGAGAGCCTTCCCCGCCTCCCGCATAATCTCCAAATCCGAATCACTCCCCATCACAATCGAAACCAATGTCTTACTCATTCACGCTCCTTATGTTCAGTTCCTATGAAATTGTCATCACAATAGTATTCAAGAGTTGTCATCCTGAGCGAGGATTTTGCTTCGCAGAATGCCAAGCAAAACCGCAGTCGAAGGACCCCTTTAATGCCGACAGATTCTGCGGCCCGAGAGGAGTTTCTGCAACGAACTACTTCCTCAACGCCCTCCCCGCAATATCCTTCCGGTAATGCGCCCCCTCAAACGAAATCTTCCCACAAGCCTCATAAGCCCGCACCACAGCCGTTTCCAGGGAAGCGCCCCGCGCCGTAACCCCCAGCACGCGCCCGCCCGCCGTATAGTAAACATTGTCACGCCGCGTCGTCCCCGCATGAAAAACTTTCACGCCCTCCACCACGCCCGCTTCATCGAGTCCATCAATCCGTTTCCCCACCTCATACGTCCCCGGATATCCCCCGGACGCCATCACCACACAAACGGAAGCATCCCGCGACCACCGGAAATTCCCAGCACTCACGCGCCCCCCAATCGAAGCCTCCAGCGCCTCGACCAGATCGCTCTCCAGCCGCATCAGAATCGGCTGCGTCTCCGGATCGCCAAAGCGGCAATTAAACTCCAGCACCATCGGCCCCCGCGCCGTCATCATCAGCCCGCAATACAGCACGCCCTTGAACTCCGCGCCCTCGGCCTTCATCCCCGCAACCACCGGCTGCGCTACGTGATGCACCAGCCAGTCGCGCATCTGGTCATCGACAATCTCAGCCGTCGAATACGCTCCCATGCCGCCCGTATTCGGACCACTATCGCCGTCGCCCACCCGCTTGTGATCCTGTGCCGCCACCAGCGGCGCCACGCGCTCGCCGTCGCTGAACACCAAAAACGAAAGCTCATCGCCCGTCAAGAACTCTTCCAGCACCACCCGCGCGCCCGCTTCGCCCATCATCCGACCGCTCAGCATTTCCGCCGAAACGCCCGCCGCTTCTTCCTTACTCCTGGCGATCACCACTCCCTTGCCCGCCGCCAGTCCATCGGCCTTCACCACCACCGGCGCATGAAAGTGACTCAACGCCGATCGCACCTGCTCCATCCCATCGCAAATCGCAAAATGCGCTGTCGGGATGTGATGCCGCTGCAGAAATTCCTTGGCAAAGCTCTTACTCGCCTCCAGTTGCGCTGCCGCTCGCGTCGGCCCAAACACCGGCCAACCTCGCCGTGCAAACTCATCCACCACGCCCAAGGTCAGCGGCAGCTCCGGCCCAACCACCGTCAGATCCGGCCGCAGCCGCTCCGCCAGCGTTGTAATCGAATCAAGATTCTTCAAGTCCGCCGCAACGCACTCCGCATCGTCACCAATTCCGCCATTCCCCGGCGCACACCAAACCTGCGAAACCCGCGGCGACTGCCGCAGCTTCCACACCAGCGCATGCTCGCGCCCGCCACTTCCTAGAACCAGAATTTTCATACGAGAGAGAAAATTAAAATAAAGGTTAGGTGTTGACGAGGAAAGCTGTCAAACGCTCAAGAGTAAACAGAGTGACGGTGATGCAGCGTAACCCCACCGGTCATCATCCCACCCGTCGGCGTCATCCCGAGCGGAGCCGTTTTTCAGGCGAAGAGAGGGATCTCCCGCACATCGTCACTTGCCGTCCCGCCAAGCTGCACGGGACCAACGTCAGCCCCACTCACTTCAAATACGCCCTCACCAGCGAAATCAAATCCTCGGTCAATTCCTCCGGCGAGTCCGGCCCGCGCTCCGGATGCGTAATGTGCAGCCGAATGTGATCTTCCAGAATCTCCGCCATCAGGCTGTTCACCCCGCCGCGAATCGCCGCCAGCAGCATCAGGATGTCCGCACACTCATCCCCATCGGCCACCGCACGCTCCACAGCTCCGATCTGTCCACCCAACCGCTTAATGCGCGAGAACAGTTTCTGTTTCTCTTTGGAAATGTCCGTCGGCTTTTCTTTCATAACGTTCGCACCAGTTTTTCAATTGCATATACCCTAGGGGGGTATGATATAAAATGAAAAAGATCTACGAATACTAGCAGAAAACAGGAACTGGAAGATGCTCCGCATCACGCCAGATCCTGTAACCCGTGGGCGCACTTTGTGACATTCCCGTAATTAACCATACGTAAGCTCGTGGCATCAGAAAAATCAGGACGCTCCATTGACAGCTTGTCAGGGCCTGTTATTAACTATGGTTAACATAATATGGTATAAGACAGTTAACTACTGAATTAGGAACCGAACGAAGCCGACACAAATAAAAGCGTGCAATCGCCGTCACGTCCGTCCGCGATAAAGCCTCTCGCAGCGCAGAACTCTTAGAATCACGGGGAATCGAAATTGATTTTCAATACGGCGAAAGGCCAGGCTCCCGCCCCGCTCCCGGCATTCTCGCGCCTGCAACCCGCCCATCTTCTGTGCCTCCTGACATTTGCTCTGGCGGCCGCGACGTTCTCCGCTCCGACCGCTCGCGCGCAACAGCCAAACACCCCATCCCCGCAACCACCCAACGCCGCCCAGACACCGCCCGCCATCGCCCCTAATCCACCCGATCCCGCTCCCGACGAAAGCACCGAATCCATGCTCCCGAATTTCAAGGACACACGCTTCTGGCTCTCCGGCCAGGCCAACTTCGTTTTTCAAGCCCTGCCCAGCTTCCCCGCGTCTTACAGCGGCCCGCATAGTCTCGGCCCCAACTACGAAAAAGCCACATCGCGCGTCATGACCTTCTACACCGGCATGCGCCTCAACAATTCCACCGAACTCCTGGTCGACATCGAAGAAGCCGGCGGATCGGCGCTCAGCCTGGGCTTCGGCCTGGCCGGCAATACCGACCTGGATATCGTCCGCAACCCACTGCTCAGCAAAGCGCCCTATCTTGGCCGCGCCATGATCCACAAAGTCTTCGCGCTCAGCAAAGACAAAGTCGAGAACCAGCGCAGCTTCCTCTCGCTCTTCGACGAACTCCCGCGCCGCCGCCTCGAACTCCGCTTCGGCAAATTCAGTATGCCGGATTTTTTCGACGTCAACTCAGTCGGCTCCGACACGCACCTCCAGTTCCTCAACTGGACGACCGACAACAACGGCGCCTACGACTATGCCGCCGACACCCGCGGCTACACCGTTGGCCTCACCGCCGACTTCGAGGACCGCAACTGGGGATTCCGTTTCGCCGAAGCCCTCATGCCCAAAGTCGCCAACGGCATCGACTTGGTCTGGAGGCCGTGGCAGGTCCACGCCGAAAATTACGAATACGAGTTCCGCCACGGCATCCTCCCGAAAAAAGCCGGCGTGGTCCGCCTGCTCGCTTACACCAACTACGCCAACATGGGCATATACCGGAGCCAGGTCATCGAGGCCGCCGAGGCCGACACCACGCCCGACATCACCAACCACCCCTGGCACATTACTCGGAAATACGGATTCGGTATCAACACCGAGCAGAATCTCACGCGCTACCTCACCGCCTTCGCCCGCTTCGGATGGGACAACGGCAAGACCGAATCTTTCGCCTACACCGAAGTCGACCAAACTTTCGCCGAAGGCATCGGCGCGAACGGCGCGTGGTGGCATCGCAAGCAGGACCGCGCCGGCATCGCCTTCGTCTCCAACGCCATCAAGAAGGATCACCAGAACTACCTCGCCGACGGCGGCCTCGGCTTCCTCCTCGGCGACGGCGGCCTCAACTACGGCCGCGAAAACATCTTCGAGACCTACTACACCATGCACGTATGGCGCGGCATCTATCTCGCCCCCGGCGTCCAGCACATCAACGACCCCGGCTACAACCGCGACCGCGGCCCCGTCGTGGTCCCCACCTTCCGTGCCCACGTAGAGTTCTAGGAACGCAGATGATTCAAGACTGAGATTCGAACTGGGTGCCCCACGTCTCGCTTTTGAGACGCGGAAATCTTCGCCGCCAACATGTACGAATGTGTATGTACGACCGGTGCGTATGCACAACCGTGGAAGAGCGGCGCTTTAGCGCCGCGTAAAGCGAGCGGCATTATCCGGGCTTTAGCCCCTGAGGCCCTCGAATCACAAATTCCACCCCAAAACGCGTTTCACCCCAAATCTTGTCAATAGGCAGAATCTACACGATCGCACCTATCCCGATGAAAGCATTCACGATATAAATGTCCCAACCCTTTCCGGTTTACCCCCATCAACCTGCTATTCTGGATATATAGAGTAAAAATTCAGAAAGGCGCGGCCCACCGGTCGCGCCTTTCGTGTTTTCGGGCCAAATCTGACTGGGTCGAGCGTGATGGGACTAGGACGTTGGGCCGAATCTTGGGGTGGAATTGAAGCGTTGGCAGAAGTTCAGAACTTTCAAAGAACGCGGCGAGTGGGTCGAACTCGAATTCATGGCAGCCGCCGCCTCGCACGGATATCGCGTCCTCAAACCCTCCGGAGACTCCCTCCCCTACGACGTCGCCATCGAACACGGCGGCAACCTGACCCGCGTGCAAGTCAAATCCACCACCGTCCGCAACGGCACCGGATACTTCTGCCAGTTCCGCCGCAACTATCTCGTCAAAGACCCCTACACCGTCAACGACGTCGACCTCTTCGCCGCCTACATCATCCCCGTCCGCACCTGGTACCTCATCCCCGCCGCCATAATCCTCAAACCCACCCTCAAAGTCGCCCTCACCATCTATCCCGTCACCGCCCTCAAACAAGACCGCTACAAATACGAACACTACCGCGAAGCCTGGGGATTACTAGGAAAATCCAGAAGCGCCCTGTCCCTCCGCAACCAGCGCCGCTAACTCCAGCCGCAAAGCGGCGAAAGAATGCAGCCCCAGACGCAAGTCCGGGGTAAGCCAGAAATAATTGGAACCAGCCGGCAGAGATGCCGCTTTAGTTGACATAGCCTCATCTTCGCCGTATATTCGCCCTAGTGGGTGACGAGGCTAGCGTAAGGATTTTGTCCTTTCGAGAAATTTCCACATAACGGGTTGTTTTTCCGAGAAATTCTCGGTTGCGACACTTAGTGACTGCGGATAGAAATGGAGTGAGATCCGATGCGAGGTGAGTCCTTGTCTGATCGCAAATCCACGTTGTTTGACAAACGTCTTTTGACGCCGAATGGGTGAGATACGGGATCCAATCCATGTTTTCGTCCGGTTCCGACCGGACGAAGAAAAGATCATTGGTTCCCGTGCGTTCCAGAGGTTGCGGTATATTCATCAGCTCGCTCTGACATACTTGGTGTACCCAGGTGCTACGCACCGAAGGTTCGAGCATTGTCTGGGTGTAATGGAGGTTGCGAGCCGAATCTACGACGTTGTCACGAACCCCCGGAATATCTATCACGACTCCGTTCGGGAGTTCGTGCCGAACCCCGATGATCGCGCGCACGGATACTGGGGTCAGGTCTTGCGCTTTGCTGCGTTGTGCCATGATCTGGGGCATCTGCCATTTTCACACGCTGCAGAAGATCTCTTTCCGGACGGTTGGAATCATGAGCGATTGAGCCAGGAACTAATCATGGGCGGTGAGTTCCAGGCCCTGTGGAAGGAGCTTAAGATCCAGCCTGAGGATGTGGCAAAGCTCGCGCTTGGAAAGAAGAAATGCAAACTCGAGTTCTCAGACTGGGAAACAATTCTGTCGGAAATAATTGTCGGCGACGTTTTCGGGGCCGACCGAATAGATTACTTGCTTCGCGATTCATACCACGCAGGAGTGTCTTACGGCCGCTTCGACCACTATCGCCTGATTGATACTTTGCGAATCCTCCCGGCGTCCCACAAGGGTTCGCAGGAACCTGAGCTAGGCATTGAACGAGGCGGGCTGGAATCAACTGAATCACTTCTGTGGGCACGATATTTCATGTACACACAGCTCTACTTTCATCCGACGAGGCGGATTTATGACATTCACCTTAAGGAGTTTCTTAAAGCATGGTTGCCGGAGGGACGGTTCCCAACGGAAACAGAAAAGCACGTCAACATCACCGATAACGAGGTCACCGCAGCAATGTGGAAATCCGCGGCGGACCCGGCGGAGCGGAATTACGTCCTAGCGAGGCGGATTGTGGCGCGCGAGCACTTTCGGCAGGTCTACGAGCCAACCTCGACAGATCAGGCTAGTGCACTGGAGCCCGGGAAAACCATCTTTGAAGCGCTCGTCGAAAAGTTCGGAGCAGACCACGTCAGACGAGATGCTTATGCCCAAAAGGGTGCCAGCTACGACTTCCCCGTGTACACCAAAGCTGGCGAAATTGACGGATCCCTCCGACTCTCGACCACCCTATCTCAGGTTCCGACATTCTCTGTCGATAGGGTTTATGTGAGCACGGATGCCCGCGAAGAGGCCGAACGTTGGGTTTCAGCAAACAGGGATAAGATTTTTACTAGAGCGAGTGGACAGGAGTCCTCAAATGGAGCGTCTTCAAAGAGCTAGCATCCTTTTGCAATTGAACGAGGAGCTGCAGAAAGCCGGGAGCTGGGCAGGTGAGACACATATGCAGAAGGCAACGTTTGTTCTGCAGGATCTAATGAACGCACCGCTGGGTTTCGATTTTGTCTTATACAAGCACGGACCTTTTTCTTTTGACCTTCGCGATGAACTCACATTCATGCGGGCGCGGGGATTCCTGGGACTAGAACCGCAGTACCCTTATGGCCCGAGTCTAGTCGCTGGAGCAAAAAGCGAACTCCTGATGGGAGCGTTCAGATCCTCAGCCGAAGAGTACTTGCCTGCCACCCGATTCGTTTCCCAAAGATTCGGCGCAAAAACGGTGGCGGAGCTGGAAAGGACGTCAACTGCCCTTTTCATCACTTTGAGGGAACCACATCAAACCAATGTAGCCGACAGATTGATGAGCTTAAAGCCGCACATCGCGGCACAGGAAGCGCGGGAAGCAGTGCTAGAAGTCGAGCAGATCATTAGCGACTTTCGGCGGGAGTTCCCCGGCGCTCTAGCCAGCTAAAACCTGGCCTCTGGCCACAACCTCGGCTACACGCTTACCGGCTGCGCCTTCGTCGCCAGCAACTGCCGCAACACGTACTGCAAAATCCCGCCGTTGGCGTAGTAGAGCGCTTCCTGCGGCGTGTCGATGCGCACCAGCGCGTTGAACTCCGTCGTCTTCCCGTCCGCCGTGGCGCGCACTTTTACTTCGCGGCCGGCGGCGAAGTGCTCGACTAAATCGCGGATGCCGGTGATCTCGAACGCTTCTTCTCCCGTCAGCTTGAGCGATTCCGCATTCTGGCCGGCGGGGAACTGCAGGGGCAGGACGCCCATGCCGACCAGGTTTGAGCGGTGAATGCGTTCGTAGCTTTCGGCGATCACGGCGCGCACGCCCAGCAGGGCCGGGCCTTTGGCGGCCCAGTCGCGCGAGGAGCCGGAGCCGTATTCTTTTCCTGCCAACACAACGAGCGGAACGCCAGCGGCGCGATATTTTTCGGAGGCGTCGAAGATCGACATTTCGGTCGAGGTCGGCAGGTGGCGGGTGAATCCGCCTTCGGTGGCGACCAGCTTGTTGCGCAGGCGGACGTTGGCGAAGGTGCCGCGCACCATGACTTCGTGATTGCCGCGGCGCGAGCCGTAGGAATTGAAATCCGCCGGCTTCACGCCATGCTCCTGCAGATATTTTCCGGCGGGCCCATCTTTCTTAATTGACCCGGCAGGCGAGATGTGGTCGGTGGTAACGCTGTCGCCGAGAACGGCGAGCACGCGCGCGTTCTTGATGTCCGCGACGGGCGCGGGTTTCACTGTCATGTCGTCGAAATACGGAGCGCGGCGGATGTAGGTGGAATCCTGCTCCCACAAGTAAGTCTGGCCTTTGGGCACGGCCAGGCTGCGCCAGCGCTCGTCGCCCTGAAAGACGTCGGCGTAGGACTTCGCAAACATTTCTGAGGTAATCGACTGCTGCATGGTCTCTTCGATCTCGCGCTGCGAGGGCCAGATGTCGGCCATGTAAACGGGCTGACCGTCGCGGCCTTTGCCGATAGGGTCCTTGCGCAAGTCGATGTCGATGCGTCCCGCCAGGGCGAACGCAACGACCAGCGGCGGCGACATCAGATAATTGGCACGCACTTCAGAATTGATGCGCCCTTCGAAATTGCGATTGCCGGAGAGCACCGACGCGACCACGAGTTCCTTCTCGTCGATGGCCTTCGAGACTTCATCGGGCAGCGGACCGGAGTTGCCGATGCAAGTCGTGCATCCGTAGCCGACCAGATGGAATTTCAGCTTCTCAAGATACGGCGTCAGGCCGGCTTTGGCTAGATAGTCAGTGACCGTTTTCGACCCGGGGGCCAGCGACGTCTTCACCCAGGGCGGCATGGTCAGGCCTTTTTCAACGGCCTTCTTGGCGAGCAGTCCGGCGCCGATCAGCACAGAAGGATTCGAAGTGTTCGTGCAGGAAGTAATCGCCGCGATGACTACGCTGCCGTGTTTCAGAGAATCTTTCACCGATGCCGAGACATGTTCGTGGACGTTGGGATCTTCGACGCCGATCGCGGCAGGACTGCCGCCTTCGGACTCCCAACTCTTGGCAGTGCTGTTCGGGGCGGCAGGCCCACTTCGGCCAACATCTCTACCAACATCGGGGAGAACCGGCGCGCCCACAGTCTTGGCAGATTTCGGCTTGATCAACGAGGGCAGAGCCTTGTTAAATGACTCGCCCGCCTGCGAGAGCACCACGCGATCCTGCGGGCGCTTGGGGCCAGCCAAACTCGGCTCGACGGTCGCGAGATCGAGCGAGAGTAGCTCAGAATATTCCGCCTCGGGAGTTTTCTCGTCGTGAAACATTCCCTGCTCGCGGCTGTAAGCCTCGACCAAAGCAATCTGATCGTCGCTGCGCCCGGTGAGCTTGAGATAGCGCAGCGTCTCCTTGTCGATCGGAAAAATTCCGCAAGTCGCGCCATACTCAGGTGCCATATTGGCGATGGTCGCACGATCAGCCAGCCGCAGATCCCGCAAGCCGGGCCCAAAGTACTCCACAAATTTTCCAACGACCCCATGCTTGCGCAACATCTCAGTCACAGTAAGAACAAAATCAGTCGCAGTCGCCCCCTCGCGCAACCTCCCCGTAAGCTTCACCCCTACCACCAGCGGAATCAGCATGGAAACAGGCTGCCCGAGCATCGCCGCCTCAGCCTCAATCCCACCCACCCCCCACCCCAAAACCCCCAAACCATTAATCATGGTTGTGTGGCTGTCGGTGCCTACTAGGGTGTCGGGGTAGGCTTGGCGTTTGCCGGGGGTCTCGTTCACGAAGACTACGCGGGCCAGGTATTCGAGGTTGACTTGGTGGACGATGCCGGTGTCGGGGGGGACGATGGCTAGATTTCGGAAGCCGGTCTGGCCCCAGCGGAGGAAGGAGTAGCGCTCTTTGTTGCGCTGGAATTCTAGCAGGGCGTTCATGTCGAAGGCGGTGGAGGTGCCGAATTCGTCGACCTGGACGGAGTGGTCGATGACCAGTTCGACCGGTTGCAGAGGATTGATGAGCGCGGGATCGCCACCGAGAGTTTGCATGGCGTCGCGCATGGCGGCCAGGTCGACTACGCAGGGGACGCCGGTGAAATCCTGCAGGAGGACGCGGCTGGGGGTGAAGGCGATTTCTTTTTCCGGCTTGCAGTTGCGGTTCCAGGCTGGCGAGTGCGCGGACTTCTTCTTTGGTGACGTTGCGGCCGTCTTCGGTGCGGAGAAGATTCTCGAGGAGGATGCGCAGGGAGAACGGGAGATGTTGCGTGGAGATGCCTTGTTTGTCGAGGGCGTCGAGGCGGTAGATTTCGTATTCTTTGCTGCCGACTTTGAGAGTGGACTTGCTGTTGAAACTGTTAACAGACATGATGGCCTTCCTTCGCGGTATGAATTACGGCGGCGGAACTGCGCTCCGCGGACAGCCCCTTCGACTTCGCTCAGGGCAGGCTTGGGCGGCTGTCCCCACATCTAGAATTCCAGACTTACTAGTGTAATTCGTTTGGGCGGTGATTCCCACTTCTCGCGCAAAGGGCGCGCGAGAAATGGGGCACCCCTTATCGGAGCTTCAGAATTCCAGGCGGGCTTGAAAGGCGATCATGCGAGGGCTGCTGTCGCCGCCCAGGCCGACGCCGAGCAGGCCGGTAGGGGGCGAGGTCGTATAGGTGAGGGCGCCGAATCCGGTTTGGGTGGAGGGCTTTGCGGGAATTCCGGCCAGTGCCATGCTGGGAAGGCCGAAGTTGGGATGGTTGAAGAGGTTGAAGGACTGGGCTTCCAGCCGTAGCTTCACGTGTTCGGTTAGCGGAAACCATTTTGTGAGGTAGAAGTCGTTCCAGACAAAGTTGGGACCGCGCAGGGCGTTGCGGCCCAGATTGCCGAATTGACAATTCTGCGGGCTGTCGCCGCCGTAGCACTGGCCCGTGCTCGGATCGACGGCCGACGTGAACGCGTTTGGGTTGAGCCACTGGATTGTGCCCGGTTGCGTGACGCCCTGGATTGGACCGTGCTGATAGAGCGGGACGCCGGGAACGACGCTGGCGAATTGCGGGCCGCTGCCTTGAACGATTCCGTTTCCGTTCGCGGAGTAGGGCGTGCTCAGGACGGAGAATGGAATTCCGCTGTGCCAGAACGCGGTGCCGGAAATCTGCCAGCCGTTTAGAGCGTAGCCTAATGCGTGGTTGTGCACTCTGATTGGCAGTTGATAAACATACTGCGCATTCAGGTTGTGGCGGATGTCGTAATCGCAGGGGCCGTAGTCGCGGGCCAAGTCTGCGGGGAGCGGCGAGAGAATTCCTCCGGCGGAGAATTGCAGGAAACCTCCGTTCGAAACTGTGTCCATGCAACGGCTGAAGGTGTAGTTGATCTGACCTTGCAGGCCGTGGCCTAGACGCTTCATGGCGGTGAGTTGCAGGCCGTTGTAGTGGCTGTTCTCGCCGGTGGAGAGCTGGGTGACTGCGCCGAATCGCGCGTCGGTGGGCTGGAGGTAAGGGAAGGGCGCGAAACATCCCTGACATACCGTTTGATAACCGTTCACTTGCGTCAGGTAGGGTTGGTTCACGGCGCGAGTGCCGACGTATTGCGCTTGCAGACTCGCGGTTGCGCCGAATTGATGTTCTAGTCCCAGGCTCCATTCCATGAAATACGGCGCGTGGAGTTCGCCGCTTGGGATGGCAGTGATTGCGACCGGAGGAAGACACGTTGTGAGATATGCCTGCGGAGAGGCGCAGGAAAGCTGGCCGGTGGGAAATCCGGAACTGAACTTCTGGTTGGCGGCTACGGTCGCATCGACTGCGCTGTTGGGTACTCCGGGGGCAATTGCTGTGCCGCCGACGGTTCCGAGCAGACCTCCCTGGAACGTTTGGACATAGGGAGGGTTGACGCCCACCAGGTCGGCAACGCTGCCGGGCAGAATGTCGCTGAAGAGGCCAAAGCCGGTGCGCAGCACGGTTTTGGGGTTGAGCTGCCAGGCGATTGCAGTTCTGGGTTGCAGGATCGCCAGGGACGTCGAAGAGAAAACATTGCCGAGGCCGGTCTGAATGGCGGCGTTCAGCGGCTGGTTGACGTCGTGCGAGATGGACGCGAAGGAGCCAGGAAGACGGGCGATCTCGCGATGAGGATTGAGTGGATTGGAATTCAGGGTGTCGCGGAGACCGAAAGTCCAGGTCAGATTGCGAGTCAGCTTCCAGGTGTCTTGCGCGTAGAGGTCAAGGTTCAGAAAGTTGAAGGGCTCGTTGGCGGAGGTGGGGAAGGTTTTGGTCGCGGTCGATGCTACTCCGTAAATGTATTGCGGCAGGGTGGTGTAAGTGATGGTTGGGACCGAACCTTCACCGAAGTCGTAGTCGTTCAAGCGGAAGATGCGCGTGTTGGTTCCGAAGCGCAGTTCGTGGGCGCCGCGGCTCCAAGCGAGGTTGTCGTTGAGGAAGAAGCGGGAGGCGCGTCGGCCCTGAATCCAGGTGTTGTCGAGTCCGCCGACGGGGGTGAAGGGGGCGTTCGCGCCGCTGCCTTGCAACACGATCGGGAATGCGGCGAGCGTTTTTTGAAAGTCGTTGGGGCCGAACAGGCTTTCGTACCAGGAGAACGCGGGATTGAAGTAGTTGACTACATGCTGCGAAAAGATATGCGTGTATCCGGCCGCGAACGAGTAGAGAGGCTGCGGAGAAATCGCATTGAACTGTGGGTTGATTGGGTCGGTGTAGGCTGCCTGCACTCCGGTGTCGGACTGAAACCGAAACCATGCGATGTCCTTCTCATTGATGTTGTAGTCGATGCGAAGGGTCTGGACTTGTTCATGATCATCGCTGGAGTGGGAGATGCTTTGGCGATTGGCGCACCCGTTTCCGTCATTGGCAATCGCGGGCGACCCTCCTCCAACATCGAACGGACAACCGAGTACGGCTAAGGGCGATCCATTCGTGCTGCCGTAGAGCGAGAACATCTGTTGATAGAACGGGACCAGTTGAGGCTCCGCGGCGTAAGTTGATCCGGTGACCGAGTCGATGCCGCCGAGTGGAAGCTGCTGCAAGACGTAGGGCTCGAAGGCCGCGCTGGGAACCGTGGTCGCGGTGACGATGGGCAAGGCGATGCGAACCCATTCGCTGTCGAAGAAGAAGAAGAGCTTGTCGTGAAGAATCGGGCCACCGAGACTTCCTCCGAAGTGGTTCACCGTCGCTCCGGGCTTGTGATTGCCGGGAGTCGCGTTGGTGAAATAGTCCGCGGCGTTCAGGATCGCGCCGTTCCAGAGTTCGTAGAGATTTCCGTGAAATTGATTGGTGCCGGATTTGGTGACGTAGTTGACCTGGGCTGCGCCGTAGCGGCCCTGGTCGACGGAGTAGGAAAGAGTGTTGACGGTAACTTCGGAAATGGAATTCAGGCCGAGCACGAGGTTGGTGGAGAGTCCGCTGTTGAGATTGGTGAGGGGATCGTTGGTTTCGAGTCCATCGACGATGTAACCGTTGGAGAGGGCGGGCAGGCCATTGAACTCGACGTTGCCGTAGCCGTTGCTGCCGCCGACGAAATCGTTGCCGCTGCCCGCCGTGTTGATGAGCGCGCCGGGGGCGAATTGGAGGGGGTAGGTCAAGTCTCCGCCGGGGTTCGGTAGATTTTCCAGAGCGGGGGCATTCAGGTTGGTGGAAGTGTTGGCGTCTTCCGGGTTGATGAGCGGAGGCTCGGAGCTGACCTCGATGGTTTCTCGGGCTTGGGCGATCTTGAGGCGGAAGTCGACGGTTTGCTTCTGGCCGAGACTGGAAAATACGCTGTCGTTTTGTTGCGGCGCGAAGCCTTGCGCTGTGACTCGGACGGAGTAAGTGCCGGGCTTGAGTTGGGGAAAGTTGAAGCGGCCGGTTTCGTCGGTGGTGACTCTGCGCACGGCGCCGGTCTCGAGATTGGCGGCGGTGACGATTGCGCCGGGGACGGCGGAGGCGGAGGCATCCGATACTTGGCCTACGATGGCGCTGGTGGTCTCTCCCTGGCCGGATGCGCGGGGGGGAAGAAATGCGACTACTGCAAGAACGAGCGCGATGTGGACTCTGCGAACCATAATTCAGGACTTCTTTTTCGGGCCAGTTATCGGGCGCTGGTCAGGATTTGATAGATGGCGACTCCGAACATGAAGACGAGATAGAAACGGAGCGCCCAGAAGATGATCATTTCGGTGCGGGTGAGGCGGCGGCGGGGACAGTGATGCTTTTCTTTTTCCGAGATGAGTTGATCGGGTTCGAGGGATGCGACGACGGAGGTGAGGTCGGCGGTGGTTACTTCGTCGCGATTCGCAGAGCGTGATGCTGTCATGATGAATTACCCTCAAGACGGATAGAACAAATCCTCAGCGGCTAAACAGGCCGCGGAAAAACTCGCTGCGGGCGCAGAAGCGACCAACCGGGGCTAAAGCCCGCGCCGATGTTGAACGCTCTACGCGGCGCTGAAGCGCCGCTCTTCCACGGTCGCCAGGCGCTTTCCTGAGTTTTTCAGCAAGCGGTAAAGCCGCAATCCATTTGATAAGTCTTGCGGCGCGGCTTGAAGCCGCGCCCTTTCGAAACAACGACAACGGTGAGGTAACGGCAACGGGCAAAATCTGTAGTGGTGCAGTTTGGCTTTCGCGCATGGCCGGAGAAAGGGGAGATCCCTCTCTCCGCCTGAAAAGCGGCTTCGCTCGGGATGACCGGGCTGGGGAGAACTAATGCAGAGCCAGGGATTTTCGCGGCCTCTGGATGACCAGGCTGCGTGTGTTTATTCCTCATTCTCACCTACTTGCCTCCGACTAGTGATAGGGCGTGGGGGGCGACTACGCTGATGCCGAAGAGGAGGCCGGCGGCGACGAGGATTACGACTACTGCTAGCGCGAGGGCGTTGGCCCATCGCGGGCTGACGAGGTCGCCCATGATTTCGCGGTCGTTGACCAGCATGTACAGGAACAGCAATGCGGGCGGCATGGCCAGAACTGCGATTACGTTTACCAGCAGGACGATGTAGACCAGGGGGATGCCGGGGATCAGGACCAGGCCGGCGGCGGCGGCGGCTTCGAGAATCAGGACCAGGTAAAAAGATTTTCCCTGCTGGAAGGGAAGATTCAGGCTGTGGGGGCGGTGGGCGACTTCTCCGAAGGCGTAGGCGGAGGACGTTGAAATGGTTACGGCGGCGACCATGCCGGCTTCAAACATTCCTAGCGCGAAGAGTGCGGCGCCCCAGTGGCCGACGAAGGGTTGGAGGGCTTGGGCGAATTCGGCGGCTTCGAAATTTCCGGTGGACATGCCGTGAGCGAAGAGCGGGGCGGTGCAGATGATGGTGGCCAGTGCGGCGAGGGCTGCTAGAGTCGCGCCGAGGATGGTGTCGATGCGGCCGAAGCGGATGTCGTTGGTGGTGAGGCCTTTGTCGGCGATGGCGCTTTGCTGGAAGAAGAGCATCCAGGGGGTGACGGTCGCGCCGATGGTGGAGAGCAGCATCAGGACGGTTTCCTGGGTCAGGCTTGGACGTGGTCCCCAGGTGATTAACGCACTGCCGATGGCTCGCCAGTGAGGATGGGTGAGCAGGGCGACGGGGATGAAGACCAGGTTGAACATGGCCGCTACTAAAGTGATGCGCTCCCAGGTCCAGTAGCGGTGGGCCATGAGGGCGACGAAGAGGACTAGCCACGCTCCGAGGACGGAGACTGCGGGGGGGACGCCGAAGAATCCGAGGCCGGCGCGGATGGCGATGAATTCGGTGACCAGGGTGAGGAAGTTGCCGACCATGAGGTCGATCATGGAGAACCATCCCCAGAAGGGGCCGAAGCGGTCGAAGATGAGTTCGGCGTGGCCGCGGTGGGTGGCGGCGCCGAGACGGACCGTCATTTCCTGAACGACGCAGGCCATGACGAAGGTGAGCACGACGAATGGGAGAAAGAAGCCGATGCCGTAGTGCGCGCCGGTGGCGGCGTAGGAGAGCATGCTGGGGCCGTCGTTTTCTCCGAGCATGACGAGGATGCCGGGGCCGACCAGCAGCCAAAGCAGGCGGGCGCGCGACCAGGGGCCGTGCTGAGCACGGGTTTCAGAGACGCGGTCGCGGTCGTGGGCGCGGTCGATATCTTCGTGGGTGATGACGACGGTGTTGGGATCGAGGAGGGCGTGCGACGGCAATTCCCGCGGCGGCTTCGATGTTGTGGTGGCCTCGTTCATGCGGAAGAAGCGGGGGAGCTTTTGGAGCTACTCACGATATTAGCGTAAGTATATAGGAGAAGATAAACTATGGTTAACTATTTTGTGAAATGTTTGTAATTCCCCGCGGAGCACGCCACGCGGTCGCCGGGACGGAGGGCAGGCACCCAACTTCCCACAGAGGATGCCAATATCAGCGTTTTGAGGGTTTGGCTTGGGTTAGCCAGACTCTTTCGGAGGCGGCCGGGCCCAGGGAGACGGTTCCGGCGGGAGTGGAGAGAGTGAGGGTCTGGTCGTAGTTGCGTTCTAAGAGGCGCAGCTTTGCGCCGGGGCGGACGCCGCGGTGTTCTAGAAATTCGAGGAGTTGGCGGTCGCGTTCGTAGATTCCGCTGACCGTGTAGGCGTTGTCGAGTTCGGCGTCGGCGAGGAGGACCAGGCCGCGGCGGCGGCGACTGGCGGGGCCTTCGAGTTCACTTAGGTTGCCGTGCGGGCAGGCGGCACCGGAGCCGAGTTTCGCGAGGAGCTTGGCTTCGAAGTCGGGGGAGACGGCGTGCTCGAGGCGCTCGGCTTCGTCGTGGACTTTCCACCATTCCATTCCGAAGAGTTCGGAGAGCATGCGTTCGATCAAGTGATGGCGGAGGGTGAGTTTGCGGGCGATTTTTCGGCCGGCGGCGGTGAGGCGGACTTCGCCGCTGGTCTCGACTCGGACGAGGCCATCTTTTTTCAGGCGGCGCAGGGCCATGGTTACGGCGGGTGGGGAGACTTTCAGAAGGTCGGCTAGGCGGGCGGAGATTACGGTTTCGCCTTCGCTTTCGGCTTCGAGGATTGACTTGAGGTAGTCCTCCTTGGAGACGGTGATCATGGGGGTGATTATACGATGCGGGGTTAATTGTGGTTAATGGAGGGAGTGAGGTAGCGAGAAGAGACGGCACGGCAGGCTTCATCGTGTCCCATCCTTTCGCAGAGAACGCGAAAGGATGGGGCACCCTCGGATCTTTGATCTTGGGTCTTTGATCTTGGATCTTTGATCTTTGGCCGCACGCGGGTACAAAAACAAAAAGGACAGTCCGGAGCCCCCGAGACTGTCCCTCAAAACCCTCCCGGTTAGAAGGGTAACTTGATGGATTCAGGGTAGTGCGGCGATGTTGCAAAGGGATTGCGGAACGATGAATATCTGATGAATTCGGGCGCGCGGTCGAGAATGAGAGCGCTGCTATAGTAGTCGGTTCCAACGGGATCGATCCTGGTAATGGAGGCGGACGAATGCGTCCGCCTCTACGTGAGTTGAGGAGAATCAATGGCATCTTCATCGCGGAAGACCGAGGCGTCGCGGCGGCTGCAGCAGCGGGCGGAGAGCATGATTCCGGGTGGAGTGAATTCGCCGGTGCGGGCGTTTCGCGCGGTGGGAGGAGATCCGCCGTTTATTGTGCGGGGCAAGGGATCGCACATTTGGGACGCGGACGAGAATGAGTACATCGATTACATCGGATCGTGGGGGCCGCTGATTCTGGGGCACGCGGAAGCGAATGTGCTGGACGCGATTGTGGCGGCGGCTTGTAACGGGACGAGTTTTGGGGCTTCGACGGCGTCGGAGGCCGATCTGGCGGAGTTGGTGATTGGGGCGTTTCCGCATGTGGAGAAAATTCGGTTTGTGAGTTCGGGGACGGAAGCGACGATGTCGGCGATACGGCTGGCGCGGGCTTATACGAAACGAAAATATATTGTGAAGTTTGAAGGGTGCTATCACGGGCATGCGGATGCGCTGCTGGTGAAGGCGGGGTCGGGCGTGGCGACGCTGGGGATTCCGGGATCGGCGGGCGTGCCGGAGGAGTTCACACAGTTCACGCTGGCGTTGCCGTTTAATAATCTTTCGGTAGTCGAACATGCGTTCCAGAAATTCAAACACCAGATTGCTTGCGTGATTGTGGAGCCGGTGGTGGGGAATATGGGATGCGTTCCGGCGGCGGATGATTATCTGGTAGGGCTGCGGATGCTGACGGAGCGGGAACGGTCGGTGCTGATTTTTGATGAGGTGATGACGGGATTTCGGGTGGCGTTTGGTGGAGCGCAGGAGTTGTACAACATTCGTCCGGACCTGACGACGATGGGGAAGATTATTGGGGGCGGGCTGCCGGTGGGCGCGTATGGCGGGCCGAAGGAGATTATGGATCTGGTGGCGCCGCTGGGGCCGATGTATCAAGCGGGAACGCTGTCGGGGAATCCGCTGGCGATGGCGGCAGGATGCGCGATGCTGAAACAGTTGCGGGATCGTAAGGGAGAGATTTATCCGCGGCTGGAGAAACTTGAGCGCGGCGTTGGTCGAAGGCGTGGCTGCGGCGGCTCGGGAGGCGGGAGTTGCGCTTTGCTTTAATCGTGTGGGATCGATGTTTACCTGGTTCTTCCAGCCGGGGCCGGTGACGGATTGGGATTCGGCGTCGAAGTCGAAGACGGAAGCGTTCGGGAAATTCTTTCGCAGCATGCTGGATAGTGGAGTGTATTTGCCGCCTTCGCAGTATGAGGCAGCGTTTGTGGGAGCGACGCATACGGAGGAAGATGTGGCGCGGACGGTGGCGGCGGCGAAGGTGGCGTTTGCGGCGGTGCGCGGATGATGATTGGCAATTTGAGAAATTCAAAGACTTTAACCACGAAGGACACGAAGTTTCACGAAGGAAACGCACCCCTGCTGAAGTCGTTCTTGGTCGCTCCTATCCCCCTCGGGCATCTCGAATTATTTTGTTCTCTTTTATCATCTCGGGGATGGTTTTGAATTCGTAGGTTTCGGATTTGTATTTCGTGATCAGGTGATCTGTGGCCTGGACTGTTTGGGAGCGGTCTGCGCCCATTTGTTTGTGGCCGCCGTCGTGCAGGAGGATTACGTCGCCGCCGCGGATTTGTCTTGAGACTTTCTTTTCGATCATTGCGGATGGCGGGGCGGTCCAGTCGAAGCCGGTGACGTTCCACATTACGGGTTCGAGGCCTAGTTCGCGGGCGATGCTGAGGACTGCGGGGCGGCGTCCGCCGAAGGGGGGGCGGAAGAGATTGGAATGTTTCCCGATCACATCGTGCAAGATGGACTGGCAGTGCAGGAGTTCTCCACGAACTTCTGAAGTGCTCTTGAAAGTCAGCACAGGGTGGCTGAACGTGTGGTTGCCGATCACGTGGCCCGCCTTCGCAATTTCGA
Organism: uncultured Acidobacteriota bacterium; assembly: GCA_963758005.1. GTDB lineage: Bacteria > Acidobacteriota > Terriglobia > Terriglobales > Acidobacteriaceae > Sulfotelmatobacter. Next base: position 1,851,183 of record CAVWTR010000006.1, on the reverse strand, counting down.
TAACGAGGTCGGGGCGTTGCTGGACGTAGCGGCCGATCAGGAAGAATGTCGCTTTTACTTCATGCTTCGCAAGGACTTCTAGTAATCGCAGTGTGTAGGGGTCGTTGGGGCCGTCGTCGTAGGTGAGGGCGAGTTGCTTGGTGCCGCGAGGCAGGCCGATGAAGGTGCGGCCGTACCATTGTCCGGTAGGCGCCATGGATTGGTAGCCGGCGGCGGTTAACGCGGCGGTGGCGGCCGTTGCGGCGAGGATTCCGAACACGGTGGGATTGTAATGGATCGAGCAATGGGGGAACGTTGCGCCGTCGCGGTTTGGGTTTAGTCCGCGCGAGGTCCCTTCGGCTGCGCTCTCAGGGCAGGCTCTTCGCTGCGCCTGAAAAACGGATTCGCTCAGGATGACCCGTGAAAATTTTGCGGCTCCGCCCATTTCCCAATTACTTTTCAACCCTTCGATCGCTGTTAACTCATCCCGCAATTGCCACTCAGGGCTATCCGAGATATCCTCTGAATTCCAAGAACATCGCACGAAACTCATTGCACTAAAACCATGGCTAATCTTTTCGAACTCCCCCGGTATATTGCTGTGGAAGGGCCCATCCGAGTGGGCAAGAGCACGCTGGCGCGGATTCTGGCGGAGCGGCTGAATGCGCAGCGGGTGATGGAGGCGGAGGCGAATCCGTTTCTGGATTCGTTTTATGAAGGAGACCGGGGGGCGGCGTTTCAGGCGCAGTTCACTTTTCTGGTGCGGCGGTTCGAGAAGTTGCGGGCGCTGGATCTGGGGCCGCAGTCGCAGAAGATTGTGGTGTCGGATTTTATTTTCGAGAAAGACAAGCTGTTTGCCTGCCTCAATCTGACCGACCAGGAACTTGATACTTACAACCGGTACTACAACCATTTCCGCGAGCAGTTGCCTACTCCTGACCTGGTGATTTATTTGCAGGCCACGCCCGAGGTACTGAAGAAGCGGCTCAAGAAGAAGAATGCTCCCGCAGAAAAAGCTGTGAGTGATGAGTATCTGGAGGAAGTGGTAAAGGCTTATGAGCACTTCTTTTTTCATTACACGTCGTCGGATTTGTTGATTGTGAATACATCTGAGATCGACTTCGTCGATCGGAATGAAGACTTGCAGGAGTTGCTGCGGAAGGTGACGGAGCCGATTAAGGGGACGCAGTACTTCTTGCCGCTGGGCGGGGATGGGGCGGGGGCTTAGGGTAGTCGTCAGTGGTCGGTGATCAGTGGTCGGTGATCAGTGATCAGTGGTCGGTGATCAGTGGTCGGTGGTCAGTGATCAGTTGTCAGTGATCAGTTGTCGGTGGTCAGGACCACTGGTTAGGAGTGGGATGAAGCCGGAGTTTGAGGGTGACCTCAGCGCTTTCTATCGTGCCGAGGGAGAGGATACAAAGACAGGGTCTTACCCATCCTGGAAAATTCAGGGTCAGCGGTGACCAGCCATGCGCCGCGCTCCAAGGCGAGTTCCGCGGCAAAGGCATCGGCATAGCCCAGGTTGTGTTTTTGTTTGAGGGCAGCGGCGCGAGTGGCGCGGTCGATATCGACTGGGATGACCGCGATCGGCAAGTGCCGCAATTTTGATTCTGCCTGCCGAGCATTGGCCTCGCCGTGTTGACGCCACGAAACATAGAAAACCTCTCCCCAATTTACAGCCGAGAGGAGAAGAGGAAGGTCGTGGCGAAAGGCCTCCTCCAGCAGTCGCCGGACTCGCGAAGACGTCCCGGCACGGTCTTCCAGGAACCCAATCAGGGCATTGGCATCAAGAACATATCGTCTGGGTTTGCTGCGGGCGAGTGTGGAGATCACCACTTCTCTCTCTCTCTCTGACGTTCGCGCTCCCGGTCCTTGAAGTGCTCTTCAAACATCGAAGGCTCGCCCGGACGGGGCTTGAGAAATCCCTGTATCTCGTCAAGAAGACGCTCCGTAACTGGAGTCAATATGAGTCGGCCGTTTTCTTCAGTCCAGTTTGCGGGAGTGCCTTTTTCGAGGCCGAATTGCTCGCGGAGTTCGGCGGGAATTACTACTTGGCCTTTCGAGCTGATTACGGTGCGATACGTTGCCATGTGAAAATCTTACCATAGAGTAAGACGTAAGATCTGACGTCTTACGTGCTTCGAGATGCTGAGAAGGTGCTGAGAAAAAGAAGCGGTTGTCCGGGCGAATCCATCAACAGGCAGCAGCCAACGCCTATCTTGCTAAATGGCTGAGAACATTGACTCATAACCGCATCGACTCCGACGCTGTTTGGGGCTACAATAATCCCAGCGTCATCCAAAAGCTGTGGACGCCATGATGCGTACAGGCTCTATCCGGCTGGGCTGGAGGGGCACTGGAGGACAGCATGAGTTTGACCCCGATCACCGGGCGCCGCATTGACGAATCGCACCCGAAGATTACGACCGCAACTCTGCGGGAACAGAAACTCCGCCACGAACCCATTACTTGTCTGACTGCTTATGACTACTCCGCCGCGCGTTTGGTGGATGAGGCCGGTATTGACATGGTGCTGGTGGGGGATTCGCTGGCGCAGACCATGCTGGGGTACGAGAACACGCTCTCGGTCACGATGGACGAGATGCTGCATCACGTGAAGGCGGTGCGGCGCGGCGTGAAGAGCGCGTTGCTGGTCGCGGACATGCCGTATGGGTCTTACCAGGTTGACCCTAAAGACGCGGTGCGCAATGCGGCTCGCTTTGTGAAAGAAGGCGGCGCCGAGGTGGTGAAGATTGAGGGCGGGGAGAAGCGGGCGGAGTTGATCCGGCAGATTATTGACGCGGAGATTCCGGTGGCGGGGCACATTGGGCTGACGCCGCAATCGGTGAATGTGATGGGCGGGTACAAGGTACAGGGGAAGAGTTTGAGCGGGATTGAACAGCTCATGCGCGATGCTGTTGCGCTTGACCGCGCGGGTGTGGCGTGTCTTTATCTGGAGGGGATTCCGCGGGAAGTGGCGGCGATGATTACTGGCGAGGTTGGCGCTCCGACGATTGGGATTGGCGGGGGGCCGGACTGCGATGGGCAGGTGCTGGTGTTTCATGACATTCTGAATTTGACGTTTGGGCCGGCGGCGAAGTTTGTGCGGCGTTATGGGGATGCGGCAGGGCTGATCACTGGCGCGGTCGAGGGGTTTCGGGCGGACGTGCGGTCGCGGCAGTATCCTTCCGATGAAGAGTCTTATCATCTGCCCGCGGAGACCAGGGCGGGGCTGGATATGGTGCTGGAGCGGAAGCGGGCGATGGGGCGGTAGGAGCGAGCTTCTTGGCCACGGATTGGCGCGCATTCACACGGCTAGGCCCAGGAACAAAAACGCTCTCCATTGCGTATGCTTAGGTGTTAGCCAGGGAAGAGGAGGGGACCATGATTCTCTCAACATTTTTGTTTTTTCCGTTTTTTGGATTTGGGTTTGTGATGTATTTTCTGCCGTCGATTATTGCGCTGGCGCGCAGCAAGCGGGACCTGCTGGCGATCTTTCTGCTTAATCTGTTTTTGGGATGGAGTGTGATTGGATGGATTGTGGCGTTGGTGTGGGCGGCGAAGAATGACGTGCCGATGGTGGTGAGGTAGGTTCGGCGGTTCACTTCTTGACCGCAGATACGCGGGGATTTCCACGGATTAGTAACTGAAGTTCTGAAGTTCTGAAGTTCTGGACTTCTTGAACTGCTTCACGAGGGCGTTATGTGAAGTCCCCACTTCTCGTGCAAAGGGCGCGCGAGAAATGGGGCACCCACTTTCCTCGAAAATCTGCTTTGAAAATCTTCACAACTATTCGCGAAATGCGGGCTGCGTCTCGCGCGGTGCGGCGCGCGGGCCAACGACTTGGATTTGTTCCGACCATGGGCGCGCTGCATGAGGGACATTTATCTTTGGTGCGGGCGGCGCGGGCGGGTGCCGATGTGGTGGCGGCTTCGATCTTCGTCAACCCGACACAGTTTGGACCGAATCGGAGGATTTGGCGAAATATCCGCGATCGTTCGAGCGGGATTGCGAATTGCTGGAGCGCGAAGGGGTGGAATTGCTGTTCGCGCCAGCGGTGGAGGAAATGTATCCGGCTGGCGCTGTGACTTGGGTGACGGTGGAAGGGTTGAGCGACAAGTTGGATGGGCGTTCGAGGCCGGGGCATTTTCGCGGAGTAGCCACGGTGGTGGCCAAGTTGTTTCATGTGGTCGAGCCGGATGCGGCGTTTTTTGGGCAGAAGGATGCGGCACAGGTGGCGATCATCCGGCGCATGGTGCGCGATTTGAATCTGGCGGTGGAGATTGTGGTTCGTCCGATTGTGCGCGAGGCCGATGGGCTGGCCATGAGTTCGCGGAATGCGTATCTGGATGGGGAGCAGCGGAAGCGGGCGTTGGTGCTGCATCGTTCGCTGCTGCGGGTGCAACGGTTGGTGGATTCGGGCGAGCGGGACGCAGGCCGCTTGGTGGCGGCAGGGCGCGAGGAGTTTGGTGGGAAGGAGTCAGCGCGTCTCGATTACTTTGAGATTGTGGATCCGGAGACGCTGGATCCGGTAGCGGATGTTTCCGGCGGCGCGCTGGTGGCGGTTGCGGCTTTTGTGGGGAGCACGCGGCTGATTGATAACGTTTTGCTGGGTGGCGCGCGACCGGGGATCACGAGAGCGAAGTGAGGTCGCGCTATCCGAAGAAATTAGATGGTGCCGGCGAACAGCAGGTTCCTCACCGGGCTTGCGGCCCGGTTCGGAATGACAAAATGAACTTTACTCGAACTCAAGAATGAACTTTGCTCGAAACTCACGAATAAACTTTGCTCAAGTTCAGGAACAAAAATTTGCTTGAACTGATGAGCAAACTTTGCTTAATTCATGAAATAAGCTTTGCTCGAAAACTCATGATCGTGAATTTCTGTGACGGTGAATCCGAATTTTTCCCAACTGATATTCACGAGACTCCTCGACTTTTCTAATTGGGGTACGGGTAGACGTAGGCGGGTGGAGGATAGTCGTAGCTCCACCACGGGTTATACCAGTAGGACGGCCAGGCCCAGAAGGGACCCCAGCCAAAACCGAAGCCCCAACCGCAACCCCAACATCCGCCCCATCCCCAACCCCAACCGCCGCCCCAACCCCATCCCCAACCGCCGCCGTGCCAGCCGTAACCCCAACCGCCGTGCCAACCGCCCACTACCACGACACTGGAGTGGCTGACTGTGGTGCTTACGGCGGAGTGAGCACCCGAGTGCAGAGACGCAGCGGCAGTGTGGGCGCTGCCGAAGGAATGGAATTGACCGTCGGCGATGGTGGATTGGCGAGCTGATGAGGCGCCCGCACCGCGAGATGCGGAGCTGTTGCGAGAGCCTCCGCCTTCGAAGGTCCAGGGTCTGGATGAAGCGGAACTGCGGGATGAAGACGCAGAGGAGGAGTTTCCGCGCATGCCTGCGTTGCCGCGGCTGTAATTGCCCCGGCTGCTGCCGACATAGTTGCCGCGGCTGCCACCTCGATCACCGCCGTAGGAGGATCCTCCGCCGTGGTAGCCTCCGCCGCCGCTGTATGAGCCGCCGCCGTGGGAACCTCCGCCACCGCCGTGACCACCGCCGCCGTGTTGGGCCAGTGCGGGCGTAGGCGAAACGATGAGGGTGAAAGAAGCGATTCCTGCGAGAAGAGCTTTCAGCAAGGTGGGCGTAGTCATTGGGTTCCCTCCGCCGGGCATCCTTTTGAAGATGCCATAAACGTCCTGGAAAATCGGCGGGGGCCCTGGGAGGGCAACCCCGCATTTGGTAATCATACTCCTGCTTACTTTATTTGGAGTCGCAATCTTGCAGGGGAGTTGCCCAAGGGAGCGGTCTGATCAGGGTCTGGTTGAGTCGTTGAGGAAGATCTTTAACCACGACGGACACTAAGTATCACGAAGGAATTCGGCTGGTTTAGGGTTGGGGAAGAGCTGCGACGGTGGCGGGTTGAGGGTCGAGTTGAGGTTGGAGGCGTTGACGCATGAGGGCTTCGACTTGCGACCACAGCCCGGGATCGCATTGGCTCTGCATGTGGCTGCGAGAGAAGTTACGCTGGAACCATGTCGCTCCGGGGCACCAGACGGGCGTTTTCCGGTAATCGAAGCGATAGTTGCCGAGAATCTGGGTCTTCGAATCGTTGGCGGCGGTGATGCGTTCGCGGCCATGGAGAAGGCCGTGGGGCTGGTAGAAATTGACAGCGGCCACGACATTTTCGGGGATGACCTTATCGTTTTGCCAGGGCTTGGCGATGCTGTCGACCTGGACGGTCAGGAGCACGGGAATTCCGGCGCGGTTCAGTTCGCGAGCCAGCATGACGGCGGCGGACGCTCCCCAGCTATGGCCAAACAGGATGATGCGCGCCTGAGATTTTTCCGCGCTGCTTAAGACGCCGTCATGATTGGCGTCGAGGCGGCGAAGGATCGTGTTGTAGGCGTCCTTGCGGTGGCGATTCTCGAAGACCTGGATGGAGGAGCCGCTGGGAAGATCTGACTGAATTTGTTTGGCGAGTTGCACCGGGCCGTGGCGGGGATTGTCGTGACGTTCAAAGCCGCCGGCAAAGCCGATGAGGATGCAAGAGTTTGTGGGAGGTGTGTGGGAGACGGCGACGGCGGCATCGGCGGCGGTGAGTGCGGGCGACGCTACGACCAGGAGGATGAGAGCGGCGAGAAAGGAGCGGAGTGGCATTGCTTGTTTGATTCTCTCTCTGCGCTGCTTCCGTGGCAAGGCAAATCCGGCTACTGGCGGGGAAGGCAAGCGATCTGCGACCGCTGACCGGGTCAGGGATCCGGTCCGACATAAATCCTTTCTTACTTTCGACCGGAGACGAAGGGGTTTCCGTCGATCAGGTAGCGCAGGGGGGCTTCGGTCGCTTTGGAGATGCCGATGCGGGGGGTGATTTTGATCTTGCGGGTGCGGTATCCATCGTCGCCGATCCAGAGGCTACTGGCGGAGGAGGTGAGATCGCCTCCGTTGTCGCGGGTGCGGGTGATGGCGAAGGCCTCGGAGAGTCGACCGGGACCGCTGGTCAGTTTGATCAAGTCTTTAGTAGGTACGGTCGGATCCTTGAGGCCATGAATCTCGAGGCCGCGGTCGCGGGCCATTTCTTCCATGCCGGAGATCGGCTCGAGGGCGCGGAACAGAACGCCTCCGGCTTGACCGTCGGGTTCGCAGGAGACGTTGAGACAGTAGTGAGTGCCGTAGATGAAATAGACGTAGGCGTATCCGGGCGGGCCGAATAGCACGGAAGTGCGCGCGGTGTTGCCGGCAGCGGAGTGGGAGGCGGGATCGTTTTCGCCGAGGTAGGCTTCGACTTCGACGATGCGGGCGGTGAGAGGGGATCGTCCGCGTTTACGAACCAGCACTTTGCCCAGGAGTTCGCGGGCTACGCGGCGGGGGTCGCGGGCGTAGAAGGCGCGAGCCAGGGGATGGATCTTTGTGACGGCTGAAGTTTGCGATTTAGGCATGTGGAAGGAATCTTAAACGCTGCGGGAGGAAGTTGTATCGGCGGGCGAAGTCCTCAGGCGGCTGAGTCGGTCCTTGTGCGAAATCGAGACGGGCGGCGTGGCCGGGCCAAATCCACACTTCTCGCAAAGGACGCGAGAAATGGGGCACCCACTCTGGGGTACCCACCCTTGTGAGATAGAAGCACGGTTTATCGCAGCGCTCGAAGCGCTGCGCTGCACAACCACTAGATCGGCTTGGGCTCGGTGTTTTTGGCCGTGGTGATGTTGGAGGGGGTGTCGTCGAAGGACTTGCCTGGTTCGAAGGCAACCTTCTCGTGCTTGGCGCCCACTTTGCGGATCGCGTCATGCCAGCCATCTTCCCAGGTGATGCGGGCTTCTCCATCGACGAGCGTCCAGGTGCCGTGGGGAGGGCCGAGCGTCTTTCGGGCGGTTCCGTCGGCGTCGAGGGTGATGTAGAACATGCCGCCGCCGCCTCCCTCGCCGACTTCCCACTTGCCGATGAAGTGGGCGCGGGTGGGCATCATGGTGAAGTCCGATGCGGCGAATTCGATTCGATCGATGTCGGCGGGAAGCTTTTCGCGATGGCCGTCTTTATAGACGATTGCGGCCGGGGGCTTTATGTCGATGTGGGCGATTTCGGCCATGGCGAGGCTTTGGCGGTGACCGTCTTTGTAGACGATGACGATGGAGCCGCGATCGTCGGCGGGCGCTGGTTTGGCAGTGGCGGTAAAAGCAAAAAGCAGGGTTACAGCAGCCATGACTCCTCGGGCTAGATCGCGCATCGTTTTCCTCCAAAGGACGGGCGGGACTCTACGATACATGCTCCCCGTGTCATGATACGAAGACCCGGCAGGAATAGTTCCTGCGGGTATCGATCTCGGGGATCGATCTCGGGTATGGATCTAAGGCTGACTAGGGTTCGAGCTTCCTGGCGTCGCCGACATTGTCCGGTTTGTCAGAGAACGTGGCGCCGGGGGCGAAGGCAAATTTTTCATGCGCTTCGCCAACCTTGCGGATCGCGTCGTGCCAACCGTCGTCCCAGCTGATGCGGGCTTCGTCGCCGACCACGCTCCAGATGCCATGAGTGGCGCCGAAGGACCGGCTGGCTTCACCGTTCGATTCGAGCTTGATGAAGAAGGTTCCGCTGCCCCCGTTGCCCACTTCCCATTTGCCCAGGAAATAATCCGCCCCGACGGTGGAGTCGCTAGCGCCTGTGAATTCGATACGGGCGACGTCCGACATGGAGAAAGTTTGCTGGTGGCCATCTTTGAAGATGATCACGATTGAGACCTGCGCATCCGACGGGGCCTGGGCTGGTTTGGGGGTGACGGCGAGCGCGGTCACGGTCAGCATTCCTGCTGCGCAAATAGCTCTTACCAGGTTCAGCATTGCGATTCCTCCTTCGGAGAGGTGATGCGGACACGGGCCGCTCCCGTTGTATTCGCCTCAGGCTGCGCCCTTGGCCGACTCTTTTAGGTAGGCCAGGACTTCTTCGGCGTGGCCTTCGGGCTTTACTTTTTCGAAGATGTGTTGGATTTTGCCGGTGGGGCCGATGATGAAGGTGGTGCGGGCGACTCCCCAGACTTTTTTGCCGTACATGTTTTTTTCTTTCATGACGCCGAAGGCTTCGGCGACTTTTTTGTCGGCGTCGGCGAGCAGGGTGAAGGGCAGGCTGAATTTGTCCTGGAACTTCTTCTGCGCTTTCGGCGTGTCGGGGGAGATGCCGAGCAGCACGGCGCCGGTCTTCTGCATCTTTTTGTAGGTATCGCGGAATTCGCAGGCCTCGATGGTACAGCCGGGCGTGTCGGCGCGGGGATAGAAGTAGAGAACGATCGTCTTGCCGCGCAGATCCTTCAACGCGATTTCTTTTCCGTTCTCGTCCTGCAAAGTGAAGTCGGGAGCCTTATCATTGATGTGAATGGGGATGTTCATGGGAGTTTCTCCGGAATCGAAGTCGAACGCTGGGAATGCCGTGGCAGCGGCATCCGGCCAGCTGAGTACCCGCCAGATTTTACACTCGTTTTTGGACTTGGTTCTAGACTGGGGGATTTTTGGCGGCGGTACAGTTTCGCTTTCGTTTGATGCCGGGAAAAAGGGAGATCCCTCTCTTCGCCTGAAGAGCGGCTCCGCTCGGGATGACCAGGGTGTCGAGCAAGCGCGCAACTATCGAATTTTTCGGCGCGGGGTGTTTGCGGCTACGTTGCTCGGCGGTTTAGTGGGCTGGGCCGGCTTCGCGGCGGCACAGGAAACGCGGCCGCAGATTATTCCCGGAGAGCGGAAGGTTGCCAAGAAGAAAGAGACGGGGCCGCGGGCGGTGGGCGTGCTGCAAATGACGGCGAGCGGCAAGACGATGCTGGTGCCGATCGCGATTCTGGTCGATGGGAAGTTCTGGGACGCAACCGAGTACAAGGCTGATCCAGTGCCGATGGCGCTGGAGCCGGGCACGGTTTACGAGGCGGAACGAACCGGCAGTTCGCTGGGGCTGTTCACGGTGAACAACGCGCTGCATAGCAAAGCGGTGAATGTGGTGAGTCCGTGGATCGCTACGGGCAAGTGGGTTCCGGCGGGAAGTGAACCGGTGAAGACGGCAACTAAGGCGGGGACGGTGCCGGTGGGAATCGACACCAGCGATGCGCCGCCGCGGCTGACGCGGGATCCGACGAAAGTAACCGCGCCGGCTTCGACTCCTTCCTCTGCGTCTTCTTCGACAGCTTCTTCTACGGCTTCTTCTACACCCCAGAGCACAGGGAATTCTGGCTCGGGGGATGAACCGCCGCGTTTGAAGAGGAGCGATGCGGCGCCCGAGTCCGCGCCGGCGGCGAGCTCGAGTCCGGCGGGGTCGACGCAGACGGGCTCCGCGCCGGCGACGGGAGCAGCGAAAGCGGGCGATTCCAAAACAGCGGATAACAAAGTTGCCCCTCCTGCGAACGTACCGGCGTCTGACAGTGGAGCGGGTGAAGACGCCCGGCCGCGACTGCGACGCGGAAAGCCCGTTGACCCGTTGCCCGAGGATGACATGCCGGGGTACAGCAAGCCGGGCGCGGGAGCGCCGAGTGCATCGGCAGCGGCGGATGCAGGAAAGACTGCGGCAGCGGCCGACACGGCTCCGGTGGAAACGGTTCCCGCAATTTCCGATGCAAGCGGCCCCACGCCTAAGTCGTTCGCGTACGAGTGGCTGAAAGACGAAGAGGGAGAGCGACGGCAGCAGGTGGTGGCATTGGCCAAGGAACAAGTGCGCGCTTATGTGGAGGCTCGGGCCCGGGCCAAGATCCTGCCAAAACCAGCGGGGTCGGCGGCACGGCAGACTTCATCTGGGAAGACGGCTGCGGGAGCGTCTACGAAAGCTAGTGCGAAGACCAAGGACCCGATTCTGGAGAACGAGAAGATGACCACGTTCGACGTTTGGGTTTCCAACCAACCGATGATCGTGTACAGCGCGGAAGCGCATATGCCACCGCCGGCTGCGGGCAGTACGCACGCGGACGTCGATGCGGAGTTGCAGTATTCGATACTGCTGGTGGTTTATCCCGACATCTATAACAACCTGCATAAGGTTTATGCGGGGGTGACCGACAAATTCCATCTCGACCTTACGCCGCGACTGGAGTTGATTGACGCAGTGGATGCGGACGGCGACGGGCGCGGGGAACTGCTATTCCGCGAGATTACGGATGGGGGGACCGGGTGGGTGATTTATCGGCCGACGGCGGACAAGTTGTGGAAGATGTTTGACAGTTTGAAGCCGGAATGAAGTGCGGGGGGGCTGTTAAATGGCGGGCGTTGGTCCCGCATCTTGATTGAGTCTATTCGCGCTGGATCCCGCAGCTTAGAATATCAGTCGGTACGGGCATGCCGGTCTGCGCGCGAGATCCCTTCGGCTTCGTCAGGGCGGGCTCTTCCCTTCGCCTGGAATGCGGCTCCGGTCAGGATGACGCAGGCCGGGAACTGCGATCGTCGGTTCGTTGTACGTACATGGCCGCGGCTGGAACAATCTTTACCGGAACAATCTTTAGAGGAGATCCCGTCTAGTTGCGTTTGACACGGCGCAGGTTTGTGCAATCGATGCTCGGGGCCGGCGCGGCCGCGGGGCTGCCGGTTTTATTCTCTGGGTGCAGCGGGTCTTCCAAGGCGATCACCGCGGCGAATGCGGGCGCCACGGTGCGGCAATTCGGTTCCTCCGCTGAGACTGTGTTTCCGAAGGGGTTTTTCTGGGGCACGGCTACGGCTGCTTACCAGATTGAAGGCGGGTGGAACGAAGACGGGAAGGGTGAATCCATCTGGGACCACTTCGCGCATACTCCGGGGAAGATCAAGAACGGTGATACAGGCGACGTGGCTTGCGATTCCTATCATCGATGGCGCGAGGACATTGCGCTGATGCGGGCGATGCACTTGAACAGCCACCGGTTCTCGATTTCGTGGCCGCGGATTCAGCCGTCTGGGGCGGGCGCGGCGAATGCAAAAGGCGTCGAGTACTACAGCCGGCTGGTGGATGCGCTGCTGGAGGCGCGCATCCGGCCGCTGGTCACGCTCTATCACTGGGACTTGCCGCAGGCGGTTGACGATGCGGGAGGGTGGCTCAGCCGTGATACGGCGGCGCGCTTTGCAGACTACGTGGAGCTTGCTGCGCGCGCCCTGGGCGACCGCGTCGACGACTGGATCCTGTTCAACGAACCTTCCGTCTTCACCTATAGCGGATATCTTGACGGAGAGCACGCGCCGGGACACAAGAGTCTGCTGGATTTTCTGCGGGCCACGCATGTGGTGAATCTGGCGCAGGGAGCCGGGTTTCGGGCGCTGAAGGCGACGCGTCCTCAAGCCCGCGTGGGAACTGCTTTCAACATGTCGGCGTGCGAGCCGGCGACGGATTCCGAGGAAGACAAGCTGGCGACCGAGCGGGCGCACGCCATTACGAATACGTGGTTTCTGGAGCCGGCACTGCGCGGGCGATATCCGGAGGCGCTTACGTTTCTGCCGGAGCGGGCGATGAGGATTCAGCCGGGTGATATGGAGAAGACACGGGCTGCGCTGGATTTCGTGGGGATCAATTTGTATTACCGGACCATCGCTTCCGCGCCGGGCGCGATGGAACGAGTCTCGCACGCGCAAGATTGGCTGTTTCCGGTGAAGATGGATGGCGGGCAGCAGGGGCCGAAGACCGACTTTGGCTGGGAAGTATGGCCGAAGGCGCTGTATGACATGGTGATGCGCATCACGCGCGATTATGGCCGACCGGTGATTGAGATTACTGAGAGCGGATGTTCTTATAACGATGGCCCGGACGCGAGCGGGGCGATTCATGATGGGCGGCGGATTGAGTATCACCGCGAGTATCTGGCGGCGCTGGGGCAAGCGATCGCGGACGGGGCGGACGTGCGCGGATATCATGCGTGGAGTTTGCTGGATAATTTCGAGTGGGCGGAAGGGTTCAGCCAGCGGTTTGGATTGACTTATGTTGATTTCAAGACGCAGCAGCGGACGATTAAGGATTCCGGACGGTGGTATGCGAAGGTGGCGGCTGAGAATCGGGTTGGCTGAGTGCTGGCGCCGGCGGCAAACTGCAGGGGCCTTTCAGGCCGCCTGACTAACTCTGACAATCAGTCTCTGGCAACTGTCTGAGACCTGGTCCCACACGGTCGCTGTCTTACTGCGAGGCGGCGCTGTTCGGAATCTTCATCCGGTCGCGCTCTTCGGCCAGCTTTCTTTGCAGAGCGGGATTCACCAGTGAGACGGGAACATCCATATCTCCGACCTTGAACTCTGTCGGGTCGAACGTTGCGAAGCCATCTTTTTCGCCCATGTGACCGGAGATCGTTACCCAGACTTGTTTGCCGGCAATCTCGGTAAGAAACTTGCCGTGAACGGTGTCGCCGTCCATGGTGACCTGCTGGTCTTTAATGTCGGGCGTGCCGCTGCCAAGGTTAGAGTCTGGAGATAGAGCGGCGCTTCCGGCGGTGTCGCCCAGCATTCGCGCCACTGCGGAGCTGATTTCGTCGGAGTTGACTTGAGGGCCGGCTTTGGCGCTGGTCGAGGCCGAGCCGGGCTGCGATGCGGACGGTCCGGCTTCAGGAGTTCGACTTCCGGTGGCCCCGCTCGCGGATGACAGCGAGGACATTTGCTGGGGCTGGACGCTTTTTTGATCGGGCGAGGCGGCGTGGTCGGCGATGGTCGCGGGAGTTTGCGGCTGCGCTACGGGCGCAGGCCGCTTCAAGACCAGAACAATGGCCAGCACGGATGCCACCAGGGTCGCGAGGCTGATGATTCGGTCGAGCTTGAGTTTCATGGCGATTCGATCCCGTCTTCCATCGTATCGGGATCATGGGGACGTTTTTAGATGACTAAAGTGATGTGCCGCTGGTGACTTTGTGGGCTACTTCAGTTTCTTGGCCAGCAGTTCATTCACGATCTGCGGGCTGGCTTGGCCTTTGGAGGCTTTCATGACCTGGCCGACGAAGAAGCCGAGCATCGTCGTTTTGCCGGCGCGGTACTGCTCTAGCTGCTTGGGGTTGGCGGCTAGGATTTCGTCGATGATTTTTTCCAGGGCGGAAGTGTCGGTGGATTGTTGGGGGCGGCCTTCTTCATCGTAGACTGCGGGGAAATCTTTGGCGCGTTCGAAGGCCAGGTCGTAGAGATCTTTGAGCATCTTGCCGGAGATGGTGCCGGCTTCGACCAGATCGGCGGAGGCCGCTACGCCGCGCATCGAGATTGGGGATTGCTCGATCGCGATGGCTTTGGCTTTGAGGCGGCCCATGAGTTCGCTTTGTACCAGGTTGGCTACGCGCTTGGGATTTTTTGCGGCTTTTGCGGCTTCTTCGAATTGATCGGCTAGCGATTTCGGGGACGTCAGCACTTGTGCGTCGTATTCGGTGATGCCGTAATCTTTCACCATGCGGGCGCGGCGGGCCTCGGGGAGTTCGGGCAAGGACCGGGCGATTTCGGCTTGCCATTTTTCGTCGACTACTAGCGGGAGCAGGTCGGGTTCGGGGAAGTAGCGGTAATCGTGGGCCTGCTCTTTCGAGCGCATGCTGTAGGTCTTGCCTTCGTTCGAGTTGTAGAGGCGCGTCTCTTGTGTGATTTTGCCGCCGGATTCGAGGACGTCGATCTGGCGGGCGATTTCGTATTCCAGCGCTTCGCGGATGAAGCGGAAGGAATTCACGTTTTTGATTTCCGCCTTGGTGCCGAATTCTTTCTGGCCGCGGGGGCGGACGCTGACGTTGGCGTCGCAGCGCAGCGAGCCTTCCTCCATGTTGCAGTCACTGACGCCGGTGTAGAGGATGATTTCTTTCAGGCGCGTCAGGTATTCGTAGGCTTCGTCGGGCGAGGCGAGGTCGGGCTCGCTGACGATTTCGATCAGCGGGACGCCGGTGCGGTTGAGGTCGATGGCGGTTTTTTCGGCGGCGTCGGGGAAGCCTTCGTGGAGGCTCTTGCCGGCGTCTTCTTCGAGGTGGACGCGGGTGATGCCTATTGTTTTTTCCTTTTCCGCTGCCCCGCCTTGCGCGGAATTTCGATGTAGCCGAGCTCCGCCAGCGGCTTGTCATATTGCGAAATTTGGTAGCCCTTGGGCAGGTCGGGATAGAAATAATTCTTGCGCGCGAAGATGGAAGTTTCGTTGATGCGGCATTGCAGCGACATCGCCGCCAGCGTGGCGAACTCGACGACTTTCTTGTTGAGGACGGGCAGGGCGCCGGGCATCCCCAGGCAGACGGGGCAGACGTTCGAGTTCGGCGGCGCTCCGAAGCGCGTCGAGCAGGAGCAGAAAATCTTGGTCGCCGTCAGGAGCTGAACGTGGACTTCGAGGCCGATGACCGGCTCATAGGTGGCGTGGGCGGCGATGGAATCGGCCGGCGTGGTGACCATAGGGAGTGATTATAAAGGCCGGCGCCCCGACGGACGGGCCCACCCGTCCGACTCATATTGCTAAGAAGCATCCGACGGCGTCCCCGCGAACACCGATCGTCCCCAGTCGCTTCGCTCCCGGCTGAGCTAGTACGAATCCTCCTTCGACGGGGTCGAACAATAGCACCGTTCCTCTGCCATCGTCAGCAACCACCGCGCACTTTCGAACAATGGGAGGGTCCATGCCGATTTGATTTAATGTGTCCCGAACTTCGACTTCAACCCAGTACGGGTTTACAAGGGAAGTTCGCATTTGGGCAAGGCCCGCTTCCACCCGAGCGTCGGGCATGCGATTGCCAATCATCCCGTTGTCGGGAAATTCGTAAACATAATCCCCGATTTCTGTTTCTACCCCGCGTCGTAGTCGCAGCAAATACTCGTCATCTGGTATAGTCGACATCCATATGTTGGAATACTACGCCCGTTCGTAAAACCGGAAGAACAGCGACTGCTTTGCCACCGGCTGCGCCTTCTCGGTGAGTGCGGCCAGTTGTTGCTGGTTGAAGGGAGTGAACTCGCGGGCCAGTTGCACGTTTTCTTCGAGCTGCGGAATCGAATCGCAGCCGATGATTACCGTGCTGACCGGGAGCGAGAGCGAATAGTACATTGCCTGGCGCATATCGAGCGTGCCGCCGGTTGTTGCCTGGATTGCCATGCCTTCCCAGGAATGCTTTTGCTGTTCGATGGGCGGCGGGGTCCACGACGAGAGAAGGCGGCCGCGGGCGGGGACTTTCATGCCGATGATGCCCATTTGTTTTTCGACGGCCAGCGGCAGCAGTTGCTCGGAGAAGCTGTAGTGGTGCGGGTCGGCGGCGTTGACGGCCATCAGGATGGTGTCGAAGTCGATGGCGGTGGATGGCTTCAATCAAGGCGTCCGGGCGGTAGTGGCCGGTGATGCCGAGATAGCGCACGATTTTCTGGTCGCGGGCTTCGAGCAGGGCTTCCATGGCTCCGCCCTTGGCGAAGATTTCGTTGATGTCGGTCATGGTGCCGATGTCGTGCAGTTGCCAGAGGTCGATGTGGTCGGTCTGCAGGAGCTTGAGCGAGGTTTCGAGCATTTGCATGGAGCCGTCGCGGGTGCGCTCTTTTGTTTTGGTCGCTAGGAACGCTTCGCTGCGGCGGTGTTTCATGACCTTGCCGACGTATTGCTCGCTCCAGCGCTCGGGGCCACCGTAGATCGAAGAGGTGTCGATGTAGTTCACGCCGATGTCGAGAGCGCGCTCGACGATGGGGACGGCGACGGATTCGTTGTTGGATTTTTCGAGCGCGGCTTGGCCTCCGAGGCTGAAGATGCCGACTTTGTAGCCGGTTTTGCCGAGGTTGCGGGTCGGCATGGCTTCGGTGGTTGCTGAGTTTGAGGGCTGGGCGGGCTGGGCGCGGGCGACTTCGGGGAGCGCGACCGAGCCGATGGCGGCAGCGGTCATGAGGCCGCCAGTCTTTAGGAAAGTGCGTCGATTGCTTTTGAGTTTGCTCATGAGGACCTCCGGCTGAACGTGTCTAGATTAGCGCCGATCGTGGGTGGAATCCAATGGTCAATTCGGATTGCGTGGCGGCTTCAAACCGAGCATACCCCAGGGGCTAAAGCCCTGATTTGTTTTCGACGCTAACGGCACGGCTGGAAGCCGTCCCTTCCCGACCCTCTATGAAATCGGCTCTAGTTGGTTTTTGGCGGTGGGTTTAGATAGTTGTCGAGCGAGATTTCGAAGAAGAGTAGTTCCTGGCCTTTGGCGTCGGTGACGCCGGTGATGTCGATGGTCGCGCCGGGGAGGGGAGAACTGATGTCGCCGATGTCGAAAAACAGGAATCCGGATTGCGTGGTGTGGGGTTCGACGGCTTTGGCGGCGAATTGTGAAGTCTCGATCTCATCGGCTTCGCTTTTGCTGATCCCACCTTTTGTTTTGTGCGGGAGAGGGATCGGGCTTGGCCGGGTGCTGGATTGCGGATTGGAAAGGCGGCGGTACAGGTCGTCGGTGGTGACGGGCGTGAGCTTCGAACGATTGGCAGTGCGCAGAGTGATTTGCATGTGGGCGATGGAGATGGGCTGGTCGCCGTCATTGGTTACGACGAAGAAAACTGGGAGGAAGCCGTGCTCGGCAAAATTCGTGGAGAAGATTTTTGCTTTTTCGGGAGTGTCGTAGGGATCGGCGGCGATGGCGGCTTTTTCGTCGCGATGGGAATCGTGGGCAGGATACGTGGTGGCGGCTTTCGCCTCCGGCTTCACGAAATTCTTAGCTGCCAGCATGACGGGCGGGAATAACGCGGCGCAGAGCGCCAAGAGGATGGGGCGATGGGTGAATCGCAGGCACCGCATGGGCAGATTATATAGCGCGGATTATGAAGTGAGAGCGAGTCCGCCGCCGATGAGGCGGGTTAGAATGGCTCAACTTGAGCTATCTTCTCTACGGTCTGGTCTACAGTCTGGCGCTGGCGTTGGCAATGCTGTTGAGCTTGCCGTATTGGCTTTACCAGATTTTGCGCCACGGGAAATACCGCGACGGATTTGCCGAACGCATGGGAAAGGTTCCGGCACGGCTGTTGGCCGGCCTGGGCTCGCGGCCAGGTCGAATCATCTGGATACATGCGGTTTCGGTGGGCGAGGTGCTGGCCGTCAGTGGACTGGTGGAGGAGATGCGGCGGAATTTTCCGCGGCATCGCGTGCTGGTTTCGACCACGACGGATACAGGACAGGAACTCGCGCGCAAGCGGTTTGGCGAAGAGAACGTGTTTTATTTCCCGATGGACTTTGCGTTTGCTATCCGGCCGTATATGCGGGCTCTGCGGCCGGAATTGGTGGTGCTGGTGGAGACGGAATTCTGGCCGAACTTTCTACGGCTGGCGCATGCTAGCGGGGCGAAGGTCGCGGTAGTCAATGCGCGAATCTCCGACCGGTCGTGGCCGCGGTATCGGCGTTTTCGCTGGGCGCTACGGAGGATGTTGAAACACATCGATCTTTTTCTGGCGCAGACACAGGAGGACAGCGCGCGGCTGCAATCGATTGGAGCCGAAGCGGGGCGCGTGCAGGTTACGGGGAATCTTAAGTTCGATGTGAGCTTGCCGGCGCCGCCGGCCATTGTGGAGAGTTTGCGTCGGGCGCTCGTGGCGGAGCGGGTTGGGCCGGTGCTGGTGTGCGGCAGTACCGTGGAAGGCGAGGAACCGCCACTGTTAAAGGCGTTTGAAAATCTGCGCGTGGGACATGCGCGCGCGGTGATGATTCTTGCGCCGCGGCATCCGCAGCGCTTCGATGAGGTTGCGATTCTGTTGGGGCAGTTGGGCATTCCATCGTTCCGGCGTTCGCTGTGGCAGGGAGAGTCGCTGGCGGGCGGGGTATTGCTGGTGGATACGATTGGAGAATTGGCCGCGCTGTATGCGCTGGCGGATGTGGCATTTGTGGGAGGCAGTCTGGTGCCGCGCGGCGGGCACAATATTATCGAGCCGGCGCAATACGGCGTGGCCATCGTGACCGGCAACCATACGGAAAATTTTCGCGACATCGTGGCGCTGTTTCGAAACCGCGACGCGGTGCGGATTGTGGGCTTGTCGGAGCTGCCTCTGACTCTGATGCAGCTGCTGGCGAACGATGCGGAACGGCGGGCTCTGGGCCGGCGCGCGCTTCAAACAATGCGGTCGCAGATGGGAGCGACGGCGCGGACGCTGGAGGCGCTGATTCGATTGGTTGCGGACGATCGTGATTCTACGGTGGTTCCGGTGCAAGCCGCGGATATCCATTAAATCCTCCTTGAACCCCCTCTCAGCCATCTACGGCGGCGTGGTGAGCGCGCGGAATGCGCTCTATGACCGGGGAGTGCTGCGGGCGCGCGGGCTGCAGGGCGGCGTGATCAGCGTCGGGAATGTTTCGGCGGGGGGATCGGGAAAGACTCCGTTTGTGATGCTGCTGGGCGAGTTGCTCAAGGCGCGCGGAATCAAATTTGATGTGCTGTCGCGGGGATACGGGCGACAGTCCACGGGCGTGCGGTTGGTCGATCCGGCAGGGCTGCCGCAGGAGTTCGGCGATGAGCCGCTGCTGATGGCGCGCAAGCTGCAGGCGCCGGTGATCGTGGGAGAAGACCGGTACGAAGCCGGGTTTTTTGCCGAGGCGAAATTCGGGCCGCAGCTTCATTTGCTCGATGACGGCTTTCAGCATCGCGCGCTGGCGAGGGATTTCGATATTGTTCTGGTTACTCCGCAGGATGCGAAAGACCGATTGATTCCTGTGGGGCGACTTGCGCGAGCCATTGTCTGCGTTGCGGCGGGCGGATGTAGATTGTGCTGGCCAGCGGCGCATCGGCGGAGGCGTTTCCGGTGGAGGGAAAACTGGTGTGGCGAGTGCGGCGCGGAATTGTGCCGGAGAATGTTCCGCCGCGGCCGGTGGTGTTTTGCGGCATTGCGCGGCCGCAGAACTTTGTGTTGCAGCTGCGGGCGGCGAACATTGAACCGGTCGCGGAAGCGTTCTATCGCGATCACCATGCTTACGTTGAGAAAGATATTCGTGAGTTGCTTGCGCTTAAGCTGCGGAGCGAGGCGGGGGGCTTCGTTACTACAGAGAAAGATGCGGTGAATTTGGGTGCATATCTTTCCGCGCTCGGGCCGCTGGCGGTCGTGCCGGTGAAGATGGAGCTGGCCGACGCAGCTAACGCTGTCGATACCATGCTGCAGAAGATCCGCGAACGAAAGCGGGGAACGTGAGAGAATCGGTTTCGCGGCGGCAATCCCACTTCTCGCGCGGCTTTACTAATAAACTCCTGCGTGAGAAATGGGGCACCCACGGCGAACTTGTCTCGACCATGATCAAGCATCCCAAGGAAGCCGATCGTCTCAGGAAGATTGTCGAGGCATTCCCTAACATTACGGTCACCGTGTTGGGCGATCTGGTCGCGGATGAGTTTGTGTTTGGCGAGATTTCGCGCGTGTCGCGCGAGGCTCCGGTGCTGATTTTGAAGCATCGCGAGCGGACTGTCGTGCCGGGTGGCGCGGCCAACGCGGCGAATAACCTGGCGGATCTGGGCGTGAATGTTCTGCCTGTCGGCATTGTGGGCGACGATGAACCGGGGCGGATGCTGCTGAAATATTTCCGCCACAAGCGGATTTCTGTCAGCGGCGTGCTCAAGGATAAAAGTTACACCACGGTCACCAAAACCCGCATTCTGGCGGGTATGACACACACGGCGCGGCAGCAGGTGGTGCGTGTGGATCGCGAACCGCAGGAGGCGCCGAATGCGCATTTGACCCGGGAACTTTATCTGGCGGCGAGAAATTACGCGCATGCTTCGGATGCGCTGCTGGTTTCCGATTACGGATACGGCGCGGCTACGCCTGCGATTGTCAGCACTTTACAAGAAAAGGGAAAGCTAGGGACGGTGCCGATCGTCGTCGATTCGCGCTATCGGCTGACGCAGTATTCGGGAGTCACGGCGGCCACTCCGAACGAGCCCGAGGTCGAAGAGGCGCTCGGGGTTCGTATCGGACAGGACTGGAATAAGGTTATCGCCGCGGGCGAGCAGGTGATGGCGCGGATGAAATTGCAGTCACTGGTGATCACGCGCGGGCGCGATGGCATGGTCGCGTTCGATCACAAGCACAAGCCAGTGGACATTCCAATTTTCGGTTCTGACCAGGTGGCAGATGTGACCGGGGCGGGCGACACGGTCATCGCGGCATTCACGGCGGCGCTGGCTGCGGGGGCGAGCTCGGAAGAGGCAGCGCAACTGGCCAACTACGCGGGCGGCATTGTGGTGATGAAGCGAGGCACGGCAACGGTTTCGCGCGATGAGTTGCTGCAGGCAATTGAGCGAACGCCGCCGGCGACTCGGCTGCATTAAAACGGATTGGTTGAGCGTCATCATTAAACTCAGGCAATTGAAAGCGCCCCGTTGAACTCTCACGACAAAATCCTGAGCCGCGAGGAACTTCGCCGGCGCGTGGACGAATGGCGGCGCGCGGGCGAACGGATCACGCTGGCTAACGGCGGATTCGATCTGCTGCATGTGGGGCACGTGCGCTACCTGCACGGCGCGAAGGCGCTCGGCGGGCGGTTGGTGGTCGCGATTAATTCCGACGAGTCGGTGCGGGCACTCAAGGGCGAAGGGCGGCCGATCATGCCGGCGGAGGAGCGCGCTGAGATTGTGGCGGCGCTGGCTGATGTGGATGCGGTGGTGATTTTTCCGGAGCTCGACGTACGCGCTATTGTTCGCGAGATTCGTCCCGATGTTCAGGCCAAGGGCACCGACTACACCGCGGACTCCGTCCCGGAGCGCGATGTGGTTGCGGAGTGCGGCGGGCGGGTTGAGATTGTCGGCGATGCGAAAGATCATTCCACTACTGAGCTGATCCGCTCGCGATTGGCGCCGAGGAAATCTTGAGCGACGGCGGAGACAGCAGATCAAAGATTGGCGATGCGCAAATTGAACGCCTATTGATTGTTCGCCTGAGCGCGATGGGCGATGTGATCCACACCTTGCCCGCGGCCCAGGCTCTGCGCGAGGCGTTTCCCAACGCAATGATCGGGTGGCTAATTGAGGAGCGCTGGGCTGAGCTGCTGTGCGCGCCGGGAACGCCGCGGCGCGGGCCGCGATCGGCGCAGCGGCCACTCGCGGATTGGATTCATCCGGTCAACCTGACTGGGTGGAGGAAGTCGCTGTTTACGATTTCGACTTTGCAGGAGATCGCGAAAGTCTGGAATGATCTGCGTTCGGCGCGCTATGACGTTGCGGTCGATTTGCAGGGAGCGATGCGGTCCGCGTTGCTGGCTCGCTGGTCGGGCGCGCGCGTGGTGTACGGCGCGAGTGAGGCGCGCGAGTCTCCTGCCAGTTTGTGGTACACGCGAGGAGTGATTGCTCGCGGAGCACATGTGATCGAGCAGAATCTTTCTGTCGCTGCGGCGGTCGCCGCGAAGAAGATGGGTGTGCCGCGTGTTGAGTTGCCGCGCGATATCGAGGCCGAGCGGCGCATTGGCCAGCGGTTAAGCGAAGAAGGAGTCGAGGAGTTTGCGATTCTGAACCCGGGCGCAGGCTGGGGAGCGAAGCGCTGGCCAGCGGAGCGTTATGGGCTCGTGGCGCGCGCTCTGGCGGAGGATGGAGTGCGCGCGATTCTCAATTATGGTCCTGGTGAAGAAAAGCTCGCACGAGAAGCGGAGGCTGCAAGCGAGGGCACGGCGCGGCCGATGCAATGTTCGATCACAGAGTTGATCGCGCTGACACGACGGGCGCGGCTGTTTGTTGGCGGGGACACGGGGCCGCTGCATCTGGCAGCGGCGTTGCAGGTGCCGGTGGTCGGGATCTTCGGGCCGACGGATCCGGCGCGCAACGGGCCTTACGGCACGCAAAGCATCGTCCTGCGCAATCCGAGCAGCCCGACCACGCATGCGCGGCGTGCGCAACCGGACGAGGGACTGCTGGGGATTGGCGTCGATTCGGTCGCGGAGGCTGCGCGCACGTTGCTGGCAACCGGCAAGAGCGGCGGACAGGAGTGTCCGCTCCACATAGAAGGTGCGCATGGCTGAGTGGCCGCGCCATATTTGGTCAAAGCATAGTTGGTCAAAGACGGCGCGCCGGATTCGGGTGCCGCTGGGATTTGTGTTTGCGGTGCTCTACTTCTGGCTGGCGCGGCCGTCATGGCGCTTTCTTGCGATCGGCGCGATCGTAGTTCTGCCGGGACTCTTGATTCGTGCTTCGGCCTCGGGGCATGTGCGGAAGAATGAGGCGCTGGCGACTTCCGGGCCTTATGGTTACACACGGAATCCGCTGTACTTTGGGTCGTTGCTGATGGGCGTGGGGTTTGCCGTGGCGGCGCGGAGTTGGTGGGTAGGGGTTGTTCTGGTGGTTATGTTCTTTGCTATTTATCTCCCGGTGATTCGCGACGAGGAAGTGTTCCTGCGGCAGAAGTTCCCGGAGTTCGAGGAATATGCGCGGCGGGTGCCGAGGATGTTTCCGAAGATCGGTCCGAGTTCACGCGAGGAAAAGACGGGCGGTGGATTCTCCTTCGATCTGTACCTGAAGCATCGCGAATACAACGCGCTGCTGGGAGCACTGGCCATGGTCGCAGCGCTGATCGCTAAGATGATGTTCTTTCCGAAATAAAATCGAAACTTAGGAGTCGATCTGCACGAGTTCGCTTGGCGACGCCGCAGTTGGTGCTGCTGGGGCGGGATGCTGCGGGGAGCGCCAGGAATCGAAGATCGAAACCTGATGTACGCACGAAACGGTACAGTGCGGCGCGCAGGATTTCTCGGTGAGATATTCGCGGCGCAGGTCGTCGCGGGTGTAGGTGGCGAGCGGGACTCCGGGGTATCCGCGCTGTTGCGAGCAGTAGTGGACCAGGCCGTCTTCGCAGATGTAGAGGTAGCGGCCGCCGGCGCGGCAGCGCCAGTCGTTGGGCTGGCCTTTGGCAATGTTGTCCTGAAAGGCGTGGATGCGGGTGAAGCTGCTTTTTTCCATCGCCTGCATTTCGTGGTAGATGCGGCGCTCTTCGTCGTTGAGCGGCTGCAACTGGCCGCTGCCGTCGTGAATGATTCCGATGGTTGAAGTGAATCCGAGTTCGATGGCGCGCTTGCCGATGGTGAGTGCATCTTGAGGATGCGCGATGCCTCCGCCAACCACGGAATTAATGTTCACGTGAAAGTCGGCGTGCTCGGCCAGCAGCTGTAACTTCTTGTCGAGAACTTTCAGACTCTTCTTCGAGACCTCGTCGGGATTCACGTTATCGATGGAGATTTGCAGCCATTCGAGTCCGGCGCGGTTGAGGCGCTGGATGCGGTCTGCTACCAGCAGGTAGCCGTTCGTAATGAGCCCGGCGATCATCCTGTGAGAGCTGCCATTGCCGCGAATGCGGCGGATCACGTCGTCGAGCTCGGGATGCATGAGCGGTTCGCCGCCGGAGATGGTTACGACCGCGGTGCCGAGCGAGCCCAGCTTGTCGATGCGGCGGTACATTTCGTCGATCGGCACGGGCTTGGAAAAATCGTCGAACTCGTTGCAGTAGGTGCATGCCAGATTGCAGCGGCGCATAGGGATGATGTGCGCCAGCAGGGGGTGGTCGGTCGAGGCGAGCGCGCGGACGGCCATGTTCGCTCCGCGGATATTGCGGTGCAGAGCTTTGGCGCGGCGGCGCAGGGTTGTCAGGACCGAGGGCATGAGAGTTAGATCCTTCCTATTACAGCACAGGCTGCGGCCTTAGCGCATGTGCGGCGACAGCGTTTGGACGGATTTGCGGGGCGAACGGTCGGAGAGCGCGGCCATACGGAGCTCAGATTTCATGCGGGCCGGGAAGATGACCGTACTTTCTCTCGAACTGAATTGCGTGTTGACGTATGTCTGCTTCCGCTTTTTCTGGCTGTCCAATCGCGGCGTACAGCCGGGCCCTCTCGCGGTAAAGCGAATGGAGTATTGGGGAGATTTCGGCAGGTTGACTTTCCTCAATGACGATAGAGAACGCATCGATGGCTTCCTCGTATCTTTTCTGGTCCCTGAGGAGAAAAGCTAGGTCATATGCCAAGTAGTCTCTGTGGCGGGCAACTGGAAGTCCGCTCTTCAGAACGTCGATTCCGGCGGATGGATTCTCTTTGGCAAAGAAGAGCGCGCTGTTTCCAAGCTTCTCAATTCCGATTGCTGGAATCACGGTTCCGTTGCGCACCCGGCGTCCTCTTCCTCGCGTAAGGCTCAGGCTGTCTTGCACGAAATGATGCTCCGCGATGCGTTCCGGCAATACCAGATCCAAATAGCAGGGTTGCGGTTGCGACTCCGCCGTTACTAACTGCGCAGCGATGATGAACAGACCTTGAAACTCACCTCCGAGATCTTCAGCAGCCAGCGTCGGACCCGGCAACGGCTTCAGTTCCCACTCCTTGAAATTTTCTGGTTCGTCAACTGCGAGGTCGTCGACGACTTGATACGCACGCCACGGTTCTTTGAACAACGCATCGGCAAGTTTCATTTTGGGGTGGCTCCTTGGTGCTTACGGCCATGGATGACTCGTCATCGGATTGGGAGACGGAGTTCGTGTCCGACTTCCTGCAGCTTGCTGATGGCTGTTTCCGAGAATTCTTCCTGGATCAAGACGTAATCTGTGTCGTAGGTCGAGATGGCGAAGATGGGGATGGCGTTGTTCGAGAGTGGCTCGATGAAGGAAAGCAGGACTCCGGTTTGCGAAAAGGGGAACGGGCCTTCGAGTTTGAGGCAGATCCAGCGGTGGGGCGAGTGCACGTCCGCGGGAAGGTTGGCGGCCGGGCAGACGATGGAGAGCTCTTCGGCGGTGCGGGTGATTGAGGTGAAATCGCCTTTTGTTGCCCACGCGGGGATGGAGGCGTCGGGAGCGAGGCGAACGATCGCGTAGGGGTTGGGGAGCTGGCGGAATTTGAGTTGATGATTAGGAGGCTGGTCGGGTTTTCGATTTGCGGCTGTCATAAATAGCGGAAGCTAAACAGCAGGTTTCTCGGGTCGCCGTCGCGTTCGCTCCGGCTCGCTCGAAATGACAATTTCTCTTTACTTATTCTCTTGAACCTATTCTTTTTAGCCTATTCTCTTTGGCCTATTCTCTTTGGCCTATTCTCTTTACTCGCCTCTATCCTTCGACTGCCTTGCGCAGGGCGGCTCTCGCCAAGATTCGGGTCGAGTCTAGCATGGGGAGTGGGGACTGCTCTTGCGTCATCAGCAGGGGGATTTCGGTGCAGGCCAAGGCGACGGCGTCGCAACCTTCGTCTTTCAGGCCGCGGATGACTTCGGTGAAATAGGCTTGGGTGCGCGGCTGGAAATTTCCCTGCACCAGTTCTTCGAAGATGATGTGGTGGATGCGCTCGCGCTGTTCGGCGGCGGGGACGCGGTGTTCGATATCTGCTGATTTCAAAGTCTCGCGGTAGACCGGGCCGTCCATTAGCGAACGGGTGCCGAGGACTCCGAGGCGTTTGTATCCGTGCCGCTTGGCTTCGTTCGCAACTTCGACCGCGATGTGCAGCCAGGGGCGCGGAGAGCGGTGCTCGACCAGATCGAAAGCCTGATGGACGGTGTTGACGGGGGCGATGAGAAAGTCCGCACCGGCGCGGGCTAACTTTTCGGCGGAAGACACCATGAGTTCCGCGATGCCGACCCAATCATTGGCATCGATGCAGTTCTTGAAGAGGATGAAGGGATGGCCGTGCATCGACACTTCGGGATGATTGTAGGGGCCGAGCAGGTCGGCGCCTTCCACGCAAATGGTGCGATAGCAGAGCGCGGCGCCTTCCGCGCTGGATGCGACGATGCCGATGTGTAACATCAGTTGCCAGTGGGTAGTGGCCAGTTTGGGCCGATACGACTCAGCCCTTGATTGTAGCTGGCGCGATGGCGTACGGGCTGGCGTCGCGGTAACGCTTTTCGAATTCTTCGCGGGTGCAGATGGTTTTTGTATCGAGGACGCGGTCGATGGCGAGAATGCCGTCTAGGTGGTCGATCTCATGTTGCAGAAGTTCGGAGAGATTGCGGTCGTCTCCGGCTTCGAATTCGAGCGTGTCGCCGTCGAGCGTTTGATAGCGAACTGTGATCTGGAGGTGGCGTTCGACCTGCATGAAAATCGAGAGGAAACTCAGGCAGGCGTCCCAGACGATGATTTTCTCTGGGCTGCGTTCGATGATTTCCGGGTTGATGAGTGGCCAGGGATCGGCTTCGGGGAGTTTGAGAAAGATGACGCGCTGCGGGACGCCCAGCTGAGGGGCGGCAATGCCGCGTCCGTAGCCGGTTTTGGAGCGCCAGTGGGCGAGCGTGTCGGCGAGGTCGCGGACGAGATCCTGGATTTCGCGCGATCGGGGATCGTCTACTGGGGCGGCTTTTTGCCGCAGAAGCGGGTTGCCGAGTTGGAGGATGGTTTTAACCGGCATGGGCAGCGAGGTCCTTCAGGCGCTAAATCCCTTCGATAATACCTGGCCTATCGGAGCGCCGGAAGGGCTGCGCGACCCAAAAGCGGCTTCATCCAGAGTCGCGAAAGTCGTCACCGGGCTGCGGCCGCGTCGAACAGGCTGAGTAGCTCTAGCTTTTTTTCTGCGGGCAGGAACGAGGCTTCGAACGAGTTGCGGGCCAGTTCGCGGAGATGTTCGTCGGTGAATCCGAAGGTTTCCTGGGCGAGCTGGTACTCGCGCGAGAGCGTGGTCCCGAAAAGAGCGGGGTCGTCGGTGTTGAGGGTGATCATGACGCCCTGATCGAAATAGTTTTTCGCAGGATGCTCGGCAACCGTTTTGCACACTCCTGTGCGGACGTTGCTGGTGATGCAGAGCTCGACGGGAATCTGGCGCTGGGCAAGTTCTTCGATCAAGTCGGGATCCTGGCTGGCGGTGAAGCCGTGGCCAATGCGCTCGGCGCGGAGGTTGAGCGCTCCCCAGATGGATTCGGGCGGGCCGGTCTCGCCGGCATGGGCGGTCAGGCGCAGGCCTTGCTCGGCAGCGTAGGCATAGGGGCTGCGAAAAAGTTCGGGAGGAGCTTTTTGCTCGTCACCGCCGATGCCCACAGCGACGACGTGGCGGTCGCGGTAGCGCGCTGCGAGTTCGAAAACTTTTTGTGCTTCCTCGACTCCGAAGTGGCGAGTGGCGTCGAAAATCCACAGCAGCGAAACGCCGAAATCGCGCGCGCCGCGGGCGCGTCCGCGTTCGAGACCTTCGAAGATGGCGGGGAAATCCTGCTTGCGAAAAAGGCAGACGCCGACTGCGACGTAGACCTCGGCGTGCAGCACGGTCTCTTCTTTCAGGCGCTGCATGAGGCGATAGGTGATGAGTTCGTAGTCGTCGGGGCCGCGCAGGTGGGCGCTGACGGCCTTGAATGCCATCAGGAAACTCTGGAAATCGGTATATCCGTAGAGGGCTTCGACTTCGGCGAGGGTGACGTGATCGCCGTGGAGTTTGCGGAGTTCGAGAAGCGTCGCTGGTTCGACCGCGCCTTCGAGATGCAAATGCAGTTCCGCCTTGGGGAGTTGACGGATGAAGGCGTTGGGCGGGCGGAGCGGCACGGAAGTCATTTGTTTGATTGTAGATTCTTGGGGGAGGATTTGCGAGGGAGGGGCGAGCTCGGTGGTGGTAGGACTCGGCTGCGAAGGCAAGTGGCGAACCGCGCGAGATCCCTCGCTTCGCCTGAAGAACGGCTCCGCTCGGGATGACGCCGCCGGTGATGTTGCCCGGCAGAATCCAATCTGCCCAATGCAGCGACCTGCGCGGCGACAATTCTTTTCCGTTACAATCCGGTGTTCTTATTTCAGGCTCGTCATTTCGGGTTTCAGGGAGAACGTATGGTCGCAAAGATCGTCCGCGGAATGTTGGTTCTCTGGGCGCTACTGGTTGTGGGGATTGCCTCGTTTGGTGCGTCGGGGCCGAAAGTGAAAACTGCCTCGGGCAAGGTCGAGGGCAAGGAGGACGGAGCGGTTCGCATGTTTCTTGGAATCCCTTATGCGTCGCCGCCGGTGGGCGAGTTGCGCTGGAAGCCGCCCGCGGCCCCGGTGAAATGGAGCGGGGTACGCAAGGCTACGGAATTCGGCGCGCACTGCATGCAGGGGAAGGTTTACGGCGACATGAATTTTCGCGATGCAGGAGGCAGTGAAGACTGCCTGACGTTGAACGTCTGGGTTCCGACGAAAACTTCCGGGGCGAAGCTGCCGGTGATGGTTTGGATTTATGGCGGAGGATTCGCCGCCGGCTCCACGTCGGAGGCTCGGCAGGATGGCACGCATCTGGCGCAGCAGGGCGTGATCGTGGTGAGCATGAATTATCGGCTGGGCGTTTTCGGATTTTTTGTGCATCCGGAACTGGCGAAAGAGTCGGGACACAATGCGGCCGGTAATTACGGCTTCCTCGATCAGACGGCGGCGCTGCGGTGGGTGCATAAAAATATTGCGGCGTTTGGCGGCGATCCGGGGAACGTGACCATCTTCGGGGAAAGCGCGGGATCGTTTTCGGTGAGCGCGCAGATGGCTTCGCCGCTGGCCAAGGGGCTGTTTCAGAAGGCGATTGGCGAGAGTGGAGGAGCGTTCTTCAGTGCGGGCCTGACGTTTGATCCACTGGCGGTGCGGGAAGAACAGGATGTGAAGACGGTCAGCGCGAAAATGGGAGTGAGCACGCTGGCCGAGTTGCGGGCAATCCCGGCGCAGAAATTGTTGGAGGCTTTTGCCCCGCCACAATCCCAGGGCTTTGATTTCGGACCGAGCGTGGACGGATATTTTCTGCCGGAATCAGTTCCGGCCATTTTTGCTTCGGGAAAACAGAATGACGTGCCGCTGCTCGCGGGATGGAACCACGACGAGGGAAGTTTCGAGATCGCGTTCTCTCCGCAGAAGCCGACGGCTGACAGCCTGAAGGCCACGGCGCTGAAGGAATTTGGCGACAAGGCGGCGGAGTTTCTGCGGCTCTATCCTTCCGACACTCCCGAACAGACGCTGCGGTCCGCCGAGGATTTTGCGGGTGACCGTTTTATTGCGTTCTCTACGTGGGACTGGATGGAGTCGCAGGCTAAGACGGGCAAGCAGCCGATCTATCGTTTCCGGTTTGATCTTGGTCCGCCGGCTGACCCGAAAGGGCCGCAGCTGGGAGCGTTTCACTCGGCGGAGATCGAGTATGTGTTTGGACAGCTCGATTCCAAAGCGGGGGTCGCGTGGAGAGCGGAGGATCGCCAGCTCAGCGAACAGATGCAGAAATACTGGGCGAACTTTGCGCGGAGCGGGGATCCGAATGGGCCGGGACTGCCGAAGTGGCCGGTGTATTCGTCTGCTGAGGGATGGCCGGTAATGTTTCTGGATGCGTCGGCGGCGGCGCACAAGGATGAGTTGCGGGAGAGGTATTTGTTTTTGGCGGGGGCGTGGGCGAAGTAGCCGAGCTAAGCGGACGAACTCAACCGGACGAACTTGATTGGACGAATAAAGCTCAGGTGGCTTCCGGGCTACTGCTGTGCAGACGTTGACGCCGCTGCCGGGGCCTTCGGCAACGGCTCTGGAAGGTCATCGCGGATATCGACTTCGGCGACGTCGCCGGCATAGCTTGGGTCCGCCGAAGGCTTGTAGTGAATAACCGCGCGCATTCCTTCGAGATGATGGCAGAAGCTGAAGTGGTCCTCGCCGTACCAGATGGTGTCCGAGAAGCCGGCGCCGAATGGTCCGGTCCGACGAAACTTCGATAGTTTTCCATCGTGACTGATGGTGAAGATCATCCCTGGTTCTGGCGATGAGTGTTCGGCTGACGACTGTCCCGTCGGCGAGCAACTGACCGCCGTCAGCCGGCCCTGCATGATTTGAGTATCTTTGATTTGCGTCGCTTTGATCCACGTCTCCTCGATTTGCGTGGTTTCGAGTGACACGCCCGCGGGCGAACCTGCGACGGAACGCTGGTCAGCGGGAATCGCATCCCACAGTTCTACCGCCTCGTCGTGATCTGGTCCGGGCCAGCGATCGGCAACGTATTTCGCGAAGACGGCGGCATCCGCTCCCTTTCCCATGTGCAAAAGAAACTGGCCGCTCTGCAAATGGTAGCCAGCGCGCGTGGGCTCCAGTTGTTCCGCTTTGCGGGAAAGCTGGTAAGCAAGTTGGGGATCATTTCGCCGCCAGGCTAGTCTGGCAAGCTGTACGTACGCCGGAGCGAACTCGCTATTCAATCCCACCACTTTGGTGAGAGCGTCGTGGAGAGCATTCTGATCCGAGGGCACATTCGAGGTGGCGAGCGGCGACATCATCGTCTTGGCGAAAAGTGAGAGCGAAAGCCTTGGGTCCAGGGCGTAGGCTTGCGAAAATTCGTTGAGCGCTTCGGCGTCCTTCCCTTCGTTGAAATTCGCGAAGCCCAAGACTTCATGGGCCAGGCCGACTTTCGGATCGTCCTTGATGGCCTGCTCAGCCAACGACCGGGCGCCACTGGGGTCATGAGTCCAGAGGTGAAAGCCGCTCAGTTCGGCTTTTGTTTCGGCGAGGCTAAGAGTGCGAGAAGTGAAACTTTTCTCGTCGATTTGCGGCGGATTCGAAATCACGGCCACGTGGAACGAGCGATTCGACAAGTAGCTTTGCAGCTGTGCATCCAGCGACTTGAAGTCGCCGAAAACTTGCTGAAAAGCTTTCTTCTGTTCCATCCCCTGCTGCAGGAGCGCGGAAAACTGGCTGAGGCGGCGGCTGTTCTCCATGCCCGGGCCGAACGTCAGGAAGTGAACCAGGGCCCATGATTCCGCGTAGAAGCGATAGATCTTGTCCTCGCTGTGGTAATAGGACGAACTCTGGTCCACCGAAATCAGGGTCTCGATCGGGATCATGGCTTGGTTGGCCATCATCCGGTAACGATCGGGCGGGGCACCAACGTAAATCTTGTTCCCCTCGAAGCGGGTGAAGCCATAAAAGTCGGCCAACCCTTCGTCGAGCCAAAGGGGGATCCAATGTAGGTTTCGATGAAGAATGGAGTGAGTGTATTCGTGATACACGATTTCCTGGGCGCCTTCATTCCACTCGTCCGTTCGCAACAGGACGTAGTCGCGTTCCCAACCGTGGTTAAAAACGCCAGCGGGTTTAACGCCTTTCTCTTTCCAGAGAGCTGGTTCAAGAGCCTTCGCGGTCGACTCGTCCTGGGCGGCGAAAACAACCAAGGGGGCACCGCCCTCGAGGCGGTACTTCGGATTGTCTTCCGCGAACACAAAGCGCATCTGCTCGAACTCACGAGCGACGTGGCGGGCGTCATTCTGGCTGCCGTTGGTGAGCACGCGGAAATGGGCGCTGCGGACCTCGGTCCATGTCTTCTCGGCTGCCGTTGCTGATACGGTATGCGCCAGAATTAAGGCGAGGAGGATTGTGAGTCGTCGACTCATGTGGCGCGAATCTTGACGTATTTTGAGGATCGCGTCAAATTATTTTGCGGCAGCGGGTGATGCAGCGGTGAATTTGGAGTAGGAACACCCCTTGAGGCCAGAGGCGGTGCACTGGAACAAGGGGTCCTTCGACTGCGCGGGCCGATTCGCTTTGCTCATCGGACTGCTCCGCTCAGGATGACAGAGCGTTTCTTGCGGGCCGCGATGGCAGGCGGTTTAGCTGACGGCTGAGAGCTGATAGCTTACTTTGCGAACTCGCTTCTGTGGCGGCTGTAGAAGATATAGATGAGCAGGCCGAGGGCGAGCCAGATTACGAAGCGCAGCCAGGTGATCAGGGTTAGGCCGAGCATCAGGCCGCCGCAGAGCAGCACGGAAATCAGCGGGAACCAGGGCACAAACGGGACTCGGAAGGCGCGCTTGCGGTCGGGTTGCCGGCGGCGGAGGATGATCACTCCCAGGGAAACCAGAACGAAGGCAAACAGGGTTCCGATGTTGGCGAGGTCGGCGGCATCGCCAATGTCGACGAGGCCAGCGGGGATTCCGACGGCGAAACAGGCGATCCAGGTGGACCAGTAGGGCGTTTTAAATTTCGGGTGTACGGCGGAGAATAATTTTGGCAGCAGGCCGTCGCGCGACATGGCGTACCAGATGCGCGCTTGTCCGTACTGAAACACGAGCAACGACGAGATCATGCCGGTCAAGGCGCCGATCACAATGACCGAGCGGAAGAACGGGTGCACGCCCAGATACTTCATGGCGTAGGCCACGGGCGCTTCAGCGGCGGCACCGGAAACGAAGGTTGTGTACTTCATCATGCCGAGCAGTACGACGGCAACTCCGATATAGAGCACTGTGCAGACCACCAGCGACATGATGATGCCGAAGGGCAAATCTTTTTGGGGATTGCGCGATTCCTCGGCGGCGGTGGAAACGGAATCGAAACCGATGTAGGTAAAGAAAACGATGGCTCCTCCGGTGACGATTCCGGCGAAGCCGGAAGGCGCAAAGGGCACCCAGTTTGCGGGCTTGACCAGCATTCCACCTACTACGAGGAAGGTCAGGATCGCGCCGATCTTGACCGTGACCATGATGTTGTTGGTCTCCGCCGACTCCTTCACTCCGCGCACCAGCAGCAAGGTGAGAAAGAAAACGATGAGAAAGCCGGGGAGATTGAAATAACTGCCCGTCCATTCTCCCCCGGCCCAGACCGGGCTGGCCCATTTGTCCGGCAGATTGAGGCCGAACACCGCGAGTTGCGCTTTGATATAGCCGGCAAAGCCGACCGCGACTGCGACGTTTGAGACCACGTATTCGAGGATGAGGTCCCAGCCGATGATCCAGGCGAAAATTTCGCCGAGCGTGGCGTAGGAGTACGTGTAGGCGCTGCCGGCGATGGGGATCATCGAGGCCAGCTCGGCATAGCACAATCCGGCGAAGCTGCAGGCGATCGCCACCAACAAGAATGAAATCGCAATCGACGGTCCGGCGGGGGGGCGGCCGTGCATGAGCGCTCCCGCGGTGCTGCCGGTGCGCACGAAATTGATAATTACATCCAGCGCTTGCGCATGCAGGAGGGACGGGGCCTGGAAGTATTCTCCAGCGGCAGCGGTTCCGGTGAGGATGAAAATGCCTGAACCGATGATGGCGCCGATGCCCAGCGCGGTCAGCGACCAGGGACCGAGCGATTTGCTGAGCCGATGTTCCGGGTTCTCGGAATCGGAGATCAGCTTGTCGATGGATTTGCAGCAGAACAGCTGGTTGTCGGAGGTACGGATGACGGCAGCGGGTTCCGTGGGTTGTGACAAGCGGTTGTGGGCTCCTGAGAACTAGCTCTTGGCTATTAGCTCTTGGCCTTTAGCTCGAAACCTGCGTCGCTTCGCGAGGGAGCGGGCGAGGGCGCCCGCTCCTCCACGAGTTCGACTGCTGCTTTTACCGCTTCGCCTGGCCGCGGGCCAACTTCTTGACCTTGGGCTTTTTCGATCCGCGAGCATAGTCGCGGGGCTTGAGCGGATTTTCCGCCTTGCGTTTCTTGCGGGCGGTGCGTTTGGCTTTCTTGCGTTCTTCTTTGGTTAGCTTTGCTGTATTTGCCATGAAATGCTGTATTACTCCTTAATCAATTTAATTCGGTATCGCCAGAGGCGGCGACAAATCTCGCGTCCGACGCAGGGACGCCCAAATTCGAAGTCCCCGCCTCAGCCATAAGAATGACGAACAAATCATTCCGGTTACGAATCCCAGGGCTCCGAAGAACGCCGCCATCGTCCAATACGGCTCGTGCCATCGGACCAGGTAGCCAGCCAGCGCAGCGAGGATGGTGGTGACCGCGGGAACTAACAGCGTTCGCGACCACAGATATTTCCTTCGCTCGTCACGCGTCAAATGTGCCCATTCTCGATTTCCTGTTTCATAGCGAGTGCCGCACCAACAGACGTGGTACTCGCTCCCCACGCTCAACTCCCCGTGAGTCGGCGGCGGGTCGGACCAGAACACAGTTCCACAATGCAAACAGTGACGGCGGCAGCTCACCACAAGAACAGCGAGATCCAAGAGCCCAAACATGTTTAAGCTCTCTCCAGCTGGGCGTACTTCTCTACCAGCTTCTTCAAGCCGAAGCGAGGAAATTGTACAGTAATCTTGGCTTCTTCGCCTTCTCCTTCGCGCAGATAGACCGTGCCTTCGCCATATTTGGGATGGCGGACCTTCTGGCCGGGGCGGAATCCGCGCTTGCCGGTGGGCTCTTCGACGGGGGTTTTAGGGACGGAGAATTTCTTGCCGCGGCTGGCAAAGAACTCGGCGATGTTCTCGATGGAGTTGTAGGGGCGTGCGGGGGACGTGGGTTTGGCTCCGGCTGACGGACGAATGCGTCCGTCGCTACGTGAGTCGTGCCAGGTCGCGCTTTGGTCTTCGTCTTCGTAGGAATAATGGGTGCTCTCGGCATAGGCCGGGCTTCGCCCCGCCGGACGGGCGAAGGCGCCCGTCCCTACCCGAGCCTTGCTGGTTCCTAGCTCTTCAAACAAGGGGGCGGGGACTTCTTCCAGGAATCTTGAAGGGACGCTGGCTTCGGGCAGGTCGGTACCGTATCTGCGACGGTAGACGGCGCGGGTCAGGATGAGCTGGTCCATGGCGCGGGTCATGCCGACGTAGCAGAGGCGACGTTCTTCTTCGATGTCTTCGGGGACGAGCATGGTGCGGGAGTGCGGGAAGAGTCCTTCTTCGAGGCCACTGAGAAAGACCAAGGGGAATTCGAGGCCCTTGGCGGCGTGCAGGCTCATGAGCGTGATCTGGGCGCGGGCATCGTAGTCATCGGCGTCGGCAACGAGCGCGGCGTGGTCGAGGAACTGGTCGAGCGTTTCGGCTCGGTCGCGCGAGTCCATGGCGGCGTTGACCAGTTCGCGCAGATTTTCGATGCGGGAGAAAGCTTCGGGCGTGTCCTCTTCTTCGAGCAGTTTGATGTAACCGGTGCGATCGATCAGGAATTTCAGGAGGTCGGCGGCGGTGACGGTGGGAGTGGGGAATTCAGCGGGCGTGGCGCCGATTTGCGGTTCTGGTGGAGCGCTTTCGCGCTCTGGCTCATCGAGACTCTCCGCGGGAGAGACTTGGCTGCCGTTTGCAGGTTCGGTAATTTCCGCTGCGCCGAAATCGAAGGAGAAGTTGCCGAATTCGGTGGGATCGAAGGCGACGGAGTCTTCGTCCTCGGCGTCAGCCTGCGCGACGAGGGCTGGCAGGTGAGCGGGCGAGTCGCCCGCTCCCACACCTTTTTCCAAGCTTTCGGAAAACGACCCGGCGAGCATGGCACGTCCGTCTTCGATTAGCTGTTGGAAGCTTTTCAGTGACGCCAGGGCTCGCTGCGGGAGCAACTGGCGGCGGATAGCTTCTCCGACTGCGCCCCACAGCGACAGGCCGGTTTCCAGCGCCAGATTTTCCAGGGTGTCGATGGTGCCTTTGCCGATGCCGCGGGTGGGGGTGTTAATTACGCGCAGCAGCGAGATCGAGTCGTCGGGATTCAGGATGACTTTTAGATAGGAGATCAGGTCTTTGATTTCGGAGCGGTCGTAGAAGGAGAATCCGCCGACGATGTGATATTTCAAGCCGTAGCGGCGCATGGCTTCTTCGAACAATCGTGACTGCGAGTTGGTGCGGTAGAGCACGGCAGCGCGGGGAGTTTCGCCACGCGAATTCTCACTACGACCGGCTTCACGCAGATATTTCGCGATGTGGTCGGCGGCGAACAGGGCTTCGTTTTCGCCGTCGGGGGCTTCGTAGTAGCCGATTTTCGTGCCGCCCTGGCGCGCGGTCCAAAGATTCTTGCCTTTGCGGCGGAGGTTGTTCGCGACCACCGTTGACGCGGCTTGCAGAATGTTTTGTGTGGAGCGGTAGTTCTGCTCGAGGCGGATAATTTTGGCCTCGGGAAAATCCTGCTCGAATTCGAGGATGTTGCGGATGTCGGCGCCGCGCCAGGAATAGATCGACTGGTCTTCATCGCCTACGGCGCAGACATTGTGGCGCTCGCCGGCGAGCATGCGCATGAGTTCGTACTGCGGACGGTTCGTGTCCTGATATTCGTCGATGAGCAGATACTGGAATCGGCGGTTGTAGTACTCGCGCACTTGAGACGCCGACTTCAGCAGGCGGACGGCTTCGAGCAGCAGGTCGTCGAAATCGAGGGCGTTGGCTTTGCGCAGTTCTTTTCGATACTCCTCGTACAAGTGCGCGATTTTTTCAGTCTTGGGATCGGCCGATTGCAGGTAGAGTTCCTGAGGATCGAGCATGTGATTCTTCGCCCAGGAGATACGGCCGAGGACGGTGCGCGGAGTGAGTTGCTTGTCGTCGAGGCCGAGGCGCTTCATCACAGACTTCACTACGGACTGCTGGTCGCTCTCATCGTAGATGACGAAGTTTTTCGTGTGCCCAATCGGCGGCTGACCTGGGACGCTCGAGGGAATGCGCATCGCTTCAATGTCGCGGCGCAGGACTCGCACACAGAAGGAATGGAAAGTCGAGATAACCGGCTTGGCGATGCTGAGGCCGCCCACCAGCTTTTCGACACGTTCGCCCATTTCGGCGGCGGCTTTGTTGGTGAAGGTCATCGCGAGAATGGATTCCGGCATCACGCCTTTCTGCTCGATCAGGTAGGCGATGCGATAGGTGATGACTCGCGTCTTGCCGCTGCCGGCTCCGGCGAGGATCAGCACCGGGCCTTCGGTGGTTTCGACGGCTTCGCGCTGCTGCGGGTTGAGTTGGTCGAGAAAAGACAATGCGGAAGTGGCTCCGGGATCGCTGGTTCAATTTTACAGGGGAAACGGGAGCGGGAGGAATGAAGCACGGTGGTAGGAATCAGTGGTTAGTGGTCAGTGGTCAGTGGCGTGATTGGTGGTCGTGCTTAGCGATCAGTGATCGGTTTTTCTTTTACGTAGCGCTTCGATTGCAGGGAAGGACTGGGGCGGGATCAGGGTGCGATCTTTGGGCATGGAACCGGCGCTGACGGACTTCGCCAGAATTTCGAGTGCGGTTCCCGCGGCGGGGGCGGTGATGACCGTGGCTTTCAGCATGCCGCGGCGCACCCAGTCCTGGCCGGTTTTGGTGACGCCATCGCAGCCGGTGAATGGAATGCTCAACCACTGCTCGCGATCTTTCTCGGTCAGGTCGACAAACGCTTTTCGAGCGCCCATGGCCATGGCATCGTTCTGGCAGATGACGGCCTGAATCTGCAGCTGCCGAGAGGAACCCAGCGCCAGCCACGACTTCACTGCGTTGTGCGCGCTGCGCTCGGTCCAGTCGCCCTTGAGCACTTTCAGCTGGACTCCGGTCGGCTTGGTGGAAAGCATTCCTTTGGAACGGAGTTGAGTGGCTGTGCTGGTAAAGGGACCCTCGATGTAGAGGACGTTGCCCTCCGGAACCAGCATGCCGAGTTGCTGGCCCTGGATTCGGCCGACTTCAGACTGGTCGGTGCTCACGGAAAAAACGGGAACGGCGCCGCCGCGACGAAGTTCGCTGATGTAGTCGGGATCGCTGTTGATGATCCCCCAGCCGATACCGGCGCCGACGGCCGCTTTCGCGACCTGGGGCATTCCGGTGCCGACGGGCTCGACCAGGATGGCGGAGGGCCGCTGTATGGGGTCTTGAATGATTTTGATGAGTTGCTGAGTCTGGTTGACGGCGTCGTTATCGGCGTAGATGATCTGAATCTTGATCCCGAGTCGCGCGGCCATTTCTGTTACCGCGACTGCTTGTTCGGCCTGGTAATCGTTCTCTCGGGTGGTGAGAGCAACAACTACATTCAATTTGTCCATGGGGTCTTGACGGGGACTCGACAAGGAGTGCCCGGCGTGTTGGATTGTTTCACAGACTAAAAGGTTTACCTAAAAACTTCTTCAGTGGGAACAAAACTTGAATACATCAGCTTGAATACATCAGCTTGAATACATCAGAAGGAGTCGCCCCTGGTCGAATCGTACCAACTTCGCCAGGCGCGGGCGTCGTTGGGCAGCCGCAGGCGGGTGATATCAGCCAAGGCCTGGAAAGCCAGGGCGTGCGTCTGGGCGTCGAGAGAAGGATCGTCGGTGTAGTTCAATAGTTGCGGGACGGCGGTCAGGGTTTGTTGGCGCGTGAACATGCCGCATTCTGTGAGAGCGCACGCAACTCTGTCGCGCACATTGGGCGAAGGATCGTCATGCATTGTCTTCAGGAGCGGCTCGATGGTTTGAGCAGAGCCGGCCAGCGCCAGGCCTTCGACGGCCCAGCGGCGCGAATCTTCGTTGGAATCTTTCAGGTGCGCAGTCAAGATCTGCGCGACGCGGTCGGTTCCGACGCCGCGGTTCGCCATGAGACCGAGCGCCCACAGCGCCCAAACTTTTTGCGCGTGGTCGCGAGACTCAGCGGTGGCGAGCAGGTAGTTGAGGCTGGCGGAGTTCTTGGCCAGTCCGTAAGCCGCGAGTTCGACTTCGATGCCGGACTCGCGCACCCGGCGATCGCTGGAGTTCAGCGCGGCGGTGGTGAGGATCGCGATCTGCGAGTCCCACTTTACTTTCCCCTTCCAATTCTCGACCCGGGAGGAAATCTGTTCCGCGGCGCCGTCGCTGCGGCCGACTGCGAGTTCCAGCAGGGCTTCCGCTTGCTTCTGCGGCTCCATGCGATCGATCTCGATGGAGTCTTGCGCAGAAAGGGATTGGCCCGCGCGCACGGAGAAAAGATTAGCAACCCTTGACCAGGCAGCATGAGCAGTGCCGATGTTTACGGCAAAGATTGCGAATAGTACTCCGAATGCGACGGCGAACGCCGGGGCGAAGCGATTCGCATGGGCAGGTGGGCGAAGAGATGCGGGAATCAATATCGGCACGCCGGACGCGACCTCCCAACCGCGAGGCAGTGCGGCAAAGTTCAGAGTGGGCTGCAAATCAGAATCGGTCATCCGCACGGACATCCCGACGGACCTCCGCACGGATTCCGGCGGCGCGCCCTGCCCGGCCAAAGCTGGCTCAGTTACTTCCATAAGAGACACATCCATATACTATGAGTCTAGGGTCACTGGCGAAATGCGGTAAAGTTACTTCCGGTCGAATCCCTACCGGTGCGGTGAAAAATGCGCCGATTTTCAAACTTGCGGAGCGGTTGAATGCAGGGCGCGCTTCGATTCCAACAGAATTTCCCAAGGAGAAAGTAATGCGAATGAAGGCGGGGATGTGGATATCGGTTGTCGCTATCTTCGTGGCGAGTGCGATTGTGACAACGGTGGCTTTGGCCGCGGCTGGTCCGGGCTATCACGTGGTGGCGACGTACAAAGTGGGCGGCGACGGCGGATGGGATTACCTGACCACCGATTCCGACGCGCGGCGCATCTACATTACTCGCGGAACGCATGTGATGGTCATAGATGCGGATTCGGGTAAGACCGTTGGCGATATTCCGGACACGCCGGGGGTGCATGGCATTGCACTGGCGCCGGAGTTGGGACGCGGATTTACGAGCAACGGGCGGGAAGGCACGGTCAGCATTTTCGACATCAAGACACTGGCGACGAGCAGCAAAGTGAAAGTGGGCGACAATCCTGACGCCATTCTTTACGATCCAGCGACCAAGCGGGTATTCACTTTCAACGGACGCAGCCAGGATTCGACCGCGATCGACGCGGCCACAGGAAAAGTGCTGGGCACGATCAAACTGGACGGCAAGCCGGAGTTTTCGGCCAGCGACGCCAAGGGCGAGATCTTCGTCAACATCGAAGACAAGAGCGAACTGGTGGCGATTGATCCGAACAAGCTGGAAATAAAAGCCAAGTGGCCGCTGGCGCCGTGCGAGGAGCCGAGCGGGCTCTCGATCGATCGCAAGAACCGGCGTCTGTTTGTGGGCTGCGGCAACAAAATGATGGCCGTGGTGGACGCGGACAGCGGCAAGGTCCTGGCTACGCCCGCGATTGGCGAGGGCGTGGATGCGACTACGTTCGATCCCGTGACCGGACTGGCGTTCGCTTCCTGCGGCGCCGACGCGGTGCTCACGGTGGTGAAAGAAGAATCGCCGGACAAGTTCACCGTGGCCGAAAACGTTCCCACGCAAAAAGGCGCGCGCACGCTTGCGCTCGATGCCAAGACGCACAACGTGTTCGTGGTGACAGCACAGTTCGGACCCAAACCTGAGCCTACGGCGGATAATCCGCATCCCCGGCCAGCCATTCTGCCCGACAGCTTCGTGGTGCTGGTTGTGGGGAAATGAGCGATCTGCATCATCCGTACCCGAGCCGGTCAGTCAGCCGGATTTGGTGCAGGTTTGCTTGGAGCAGGTTTGTTTGGCGCAGGTTTATTTCTTGTAAGGCTGCCTGGTGGAGCGCACTGCTCGGGTTCGGGCTGGTGACAGCCCTGACGCAGGTGGGCGCGGCATACTCGGTGCTCACCCATGAAGAAGTTGTGGACCTGTTGTGGAAAGACGACCTGCTTCCGTTATTGAAAAAACGTTTTCCCGCGGCGACGGATGATGATTTGAAGAAGGCCCACGCCTTTGCCTACGGCGGTTCGGTGGCGCAGGACATGGGCTACTATCCGTTTGGCAGCAAGTATTTCAGCGATCTGACCCACTATGTTCGTAGCGGCGACTTCATCGTCAACCTGATTCGTGAGTCTTCCGACCTGAATGAGTATGCCTTTGCGCTGGGAGCCTTGGCGCATTACTCGGCGGACAATTGCGGGCACCCGACCATCAATCGGGCGGTAGCAATTGAGTTTCCCAAGCTGGACAAAAAATACGGAAACTCGGTCACGTACGCCGAAAATCCCAAGGCGCACATTCGCACGGAGTTCGGCTTCGATATGGCACAGGTGGCGAGGAACCGCTACACCTCAGACAGTTACCACGACTTCATCGGATTTCAAATATCGAAAGAGCTACTGGAGCGGGCGTTTCAGGATACTTACAGCATTCCGCTGAAAGAAGTGGTCTCGAACGAAGACCTTGCGATCGGCAGCTTTCGCCGGGCCATCAGCACCATCATTCCGGAGATGACGCGCGTCGCTCTGCTGTCCAGGAAGAAAGAGTTGGTGAAGGAAACGCCGAATTTCAATGCCCGTAAGTTTCGCTATAACCTTTCGCGGGCGAACTATCAGCGGGAGTGGGGCAAGGATTATCGCAAGCCCGGATTCGGAACGCGTCTACTCGCGTTCTTCCTGAAAATTGTTCCGAAGGTAGGCCCGTTCAAGGCGGTGGATTTCAAGATTCCGACCCCTCAAACGGAAGATCTTTATATTGCGAGCGTAAATCTAACGGTTGAGAACTACCGGCAGCTTCTTCACGACGTTGGAGCGGGGCAACTGCATTTGACCAATACCGATTTCGATACCGGAAAAGATACTCATGCTGGAGAGTATGTCTTGACCGACAATACCTATGCTCGCCTTCTGAGCCAGTTGACAAAGGACAAGTTCGAGGGCCTCACAGCCGCAGTTGCGGCAGAACATTCTGACTTTCTATAGCGATCCGAATGCGCCCATCGCAACGAAACGAAACGCCGACGATTGGAAAAAGACGATGGAAGAACTGGACCTGTTGAAAACACAACAGCCGGTCGCGACCCCGGCGACGTCATCGAGCACGAGGAATCTGTTGCTGGTACCCATATATCCTGTCGATAACAACTTCCACTGGGAAGCTCTCGAGCCTTCAGGGGATGGGATTTAATCTTTCCAGGAATACCTGGCGACGATAGGGCTTCACAAAAAAGCTAATTCTCGCTAGGATATCGCAACTCAGGTGGATCGTACGACCGTTCGGCTGGTGCATTCGGCCGAGAACCTTGAGCGTACGATGAAATAGATGAATCCCGTTGAATCGATTGCTGGGCGTCCAGTATTGCTGGACGCTTTCGAGGTTTTTAGAGCACAACTTTGAGCGGTTGAGGCTTTGTTGAGGGGAAATGACTATTTCTGACGACAAGTTTTACCACGCGGAGATTACCCGGCGGGTCGATTTCGCTCCCGATCTGTGGATGATCCGCGTCCGCGGCGGAGGAGAGTTTCATTTTGTGCCGGGGCAGTATGCCACGCTTGGAGTTGAGGCCGCGGGCAAGCGCGTGGAGCGGCCGTATTCGATTGCCTCGTCGCCGGCAGAGGATGAACTGGAATTTTTCTTCGAACTGGTGCCGGAAGGTGCGCTTACGCCGCTGCTGCATAAGCTACAACCGGGCGACCAGATGCTGATGCGCAAGGTGCCCAAGGGTCGATTTACCCTCGATACGCAGAATGGCAAGACGAATCATCTGCTGATCTCGACGGTCACGGGCGTGGCTCCGTTTGTGAGCATGGTGCGGATGTTGTCGAAAGATTGGAAAGAAGGCCGATTCGACGGCACGCAGAAACTGTTTCTGCTAAACGGAGCCAGCCGGCCCTGGGAATTCGGATATCTCGACGAGCTCAAGCACTTTGACAAGGAATTGCCGTGGTTCAAA
The DNA here is from genome assembly GCA_963758005.1 of uncultured Acidobacteriota bacterium. Lineage (GTDB taxonomy): Bacteria > Acidobacteriota > Terriglobia > Terriglobales > Acidobacteriaceae > Sulfotelmatobacter. The sequence continues at coordinate 1,808,161 of CAVWTR010000006.1, read as the reverse complement.
TATGTGCCGACGGTCAGCCGGCCGTGGGATCATGCAGACTGGGCCGGGGAAATCGGGCGAGCGGACGACATCCTGCGCAAGTATGCTGACCATTGGGAACTGGATGCGAGCAACACGATGGCATACCTGTGTGGACATCCGGAGATGATCGAGCACAGCAAGGCGATTTTGAAGCGGCGCGGGTTCGTCGACAAGGGCGCGGTTAAGGAAGAGGTTTACTGGATTCCGCCTCACAAGTAGGTGCGGGGATCGAGATTTAGCTTTCCGGAGGCGCGAAGAAGACCAGCGCCGCCAGTTCTTCGGTGATGTCGTAGAAGCGGTGTGCGACCTTGGCGGCCACGAAGAGTACGCTGCCGGCGGAAACTTCCCGGTCTTCGTCACGGGCTTTGAAACGCGCTTTTCCGCGCAGGACGTAGTAAATCTCGTCTTCGTGATGAGGGAGTTGTGCGTCAGTGGCTCCCGCGGCGAGCACGTAGAGCCCTGCGCTCATGGTGGGCACGCGCAGAAATTCCCGGTATAGCTTGGCGCTTCGAATGCGCTGCTGATCGATCTCGCCGAGGTTTGCGAAGAACGTCTTCATCTTCATCCGAGGATCTTCATCCGAGAATCCCTGCGAAGACGAGGGCGGTGAATTGAGGAATCAGGTTGTGGGTCTGCAGATCGCCTTCTGGTTTGTACCACTGGTAAATCCAGTTGATCATGCCGAGCAGAGCGAAGGCGGCGGCGCGTGGACTGACGGGAGACTTTTCCGGTGTGGTTCGTTGAGTTCCCTTCTGCGCTTCTTTTTGCGCTTCTTTTTGCGCTTCTTTTTGTACATCGGCAATCAGGCTTTCGACGAAGTGCACATATTCCTTCTTGCGATGGTTGATGCGCTTGCGGAGCGCGGGGGGCAAGGGATGGTTTTCATGCAGCATGACCGTGATTTCGCGGTCGCGTGGGCTCAGTACGGTTTCGATGTGCAGGCGGATCAGGGCACGCAAGCGGTCCTGAGGATCGCCGATGGCGCGCACGGGCGCGAGCACGCGCTCCTCGGTGATCTCCATAGCGTGGTTCATGATCTCGAACAGGATTTCGTCTTTGCTCTGAAAGTGGTGGTAGAGGCCGCCTTTGCTGAGTTTGAGCGCGGCGGCGACGTCGTTCATGGAAGTCGCGTCGTAGCCGCGCTGCTGGAACAGGCGTGCGGCGGTGCGCAGGATTTCCTGCCGGGAATCGACGACGGCTTCGCGGGGCATCGGGGGACATGGTAAATAGTTGCGGGGAAGAATGCCAACGGAGTCGAGCGGGATTGAAGATCACTGAGGAACGTCACTGGGAACATCACTGAGGTGCATCGGTCGAAGAATCCCACTTCTCGCAAAGGACGCGAGAAATGGGGCACCCTGTTGTACCCGGACTCGGGGCTAATGTGCTCTTCACTTACCGAACTGTTGTATTTCGCCGAAGCGCTTCCAACCTTCTTCGTCGACTGGGACTTCGTGGCCGCTGGCCATGCGGAGACGGTGGCCGTCGGGATCCTGCATGTTCATTTCGCGGACGCCCCAGGGCATATTGGTCGGAGGCTGGCGAATGATCGCGCCACTTTTCTTGTACTCTTCGTGAAGCGCGTCTACGTCGTCGACGAAAATCGACATCCACATGCCGGGCTGGCCTTGGCCACCTTCCGAGAGAAAAATTTCGATCTTGCCGCGTGCGACGCAGCCGAAGGATGGGGGATCGCCCCAGTCCCATTTCTTGGTGAAACCCAGCTTGTTCACGTAGTAGTCCATTGAGGCGGCGAAATTCTCGACGCTTAGGATTGGGATTACGCATTGGAAGTCGTTCATCGCTGGATCTCCAGGTGATTCTTCCAAGTTTTACAACAAATCTCGAACCAGAGTTCGCTCTTGACACCCTCGGGCCGGGCAGGTAGCATTTCCATATACCGACCGACCGGTCGGTTTGCAGTTTGAACATCCCGCAAGGGCCTCTGTTCTCCCTTGTGTATCGCAATATGTGATTCGAGAGGAGCACTCGGTGGTTACTATTTTCTACGAACGCGACGCGAAGCCCGAGGTATTGAAGGGCAAGACGATCGCCATTATTGGTTACGGCAGCCAGGGACACGCGCAGGCGCAGAATCTTCGTGACAGCGGAAACAAAGTGATCGTCGGGCTGGCCCCGAACCGGCAGAGCGCTGCACAGGCGCGGGCTGACGGCATGGTCGTCGTGGCGCCGGATGAGGCTGCCAAGCGGGCGGACTGGATCCAGATTCTCACGCCGGACGAGACGCAGGCTGAGACGTATGAACAGTTCATCAAACCGTATCTGCATCCGGGGAAGGTTCTCGGGGTGTCGCACGGCTTCAGCATTCATTTCAAGACGATCGTTCCGCCCACTGACGTTGACGTGGTGATGATCGCGCCCAAGAGTCCGGGGCATCTGGTGCGGCGCGTTTATACCGAAGGGCGTGGAGTGCCGTCGCTGATTGCGATTCAGCAGGATGCCAGTGGGCACGCGCATGAACTTGCGTTGGCTTATGCGCACGGCATTGGCTCGACGCGCGCGGGAGTTCTGCAAACGACTTTCAAAGAAGAAACCGAGAGCGACTTGTTTGGCGAGCAGGCGGTGCTGTGCGGCGGGCTGACGTCGCTGATCAAGAAAGGGTTCGAAACGCTGGTCGAGGCCGGGTACGCGCCGGAGATTGCTTACTTCGAGTGCCTGCATGAAGTGAAGCTGATCGTCGACTTGATCTACGAAGGCGGGCTGAGCCGGATGCGGTACTCCATCTCGAACACGGCGGAATACGGCGATCTGACACGCGGTGAGCAGGTAGTGGGCGATGCCACGCGGGCGGCGATGAAAAAGACGCTGGCCGACATTCAGAGTGGCGAGTTCGCGCGGGAGTGGATTGCGGAGAACAAGAGCGGCGGACACAAGTTCAATGCTTTGCGCGAGAAAGAGAAGCAGCACCCAATCGAGATCGTGGGCGCGCAACTGCGCGGGATGATGAGCTGGCTGCCGAAAGATGGCAAGAAGCCGGCAGAGGCGCCCGCGCCCAAACAGGTGGTGAATGCTTAAGGGAGCGGACATCGTTCTAAAGTGCTTGCGCGCCGAAGGGGTGGAGCTCGTGTTTGGCTATCCCGGCGGCGCGATCATGCCGCTGTACGACGCGCTGGAGGGGAGCGGGGTGCGGCACATCCTCACGCGGCACGAGCAGGGCGCTGTGTTTGCGGCGGAGGGTTATGCGCGGGTCACGGGCGAAGTTGGCGTAGCCATGGCGACCAGCGGGCCGGGAGCGACGAATTTGGTTACGGGCATTGCTGACGCGAAAATGGATTCGGTTCCGCTGGTGTGCATCACGGGGCAGGTGCGCAGTGCTTTGATTGGGACTGATGCGTTTCAGGAGACTGACGTTTTTGGGGTGACGCTTTCGCTCACCAAGTGGAGCCGGCTGGTTCGCACGATTGACGAAATTCCTGAGGCGATTGCAGAGGGGTTTTACTGGGCGCGCAGCGGGCGGCCGGGGCCGGTGGTGATCGATATCCCTACTGACATGCTGAAGGCGAAGAAGGAATTTTCCGGGCCGGTGAAGTTTACGCCGCATGCCCGGGCAGCCGATGCGAAGGCTGACGGCGGATTCACCGACACCATTGTTGCTCTCCTTCAGCAGGCTTCCAAGCCGGTCGCGTTGGTCGGCGCGGGAGCGAAGTTGTCGGGAGCGGTTCCGGAGTTGCGGCGGCTGCTCGATGACTTAAATATTCCGACATTTGCCACAGTTCATGGTCTGGGCGCGGTTCCTCCCGATGCGCCGTATTACCTGGGCATGGTGGGCATGCACGGAACGCGCGCGGCGAACACGGCGCTCAACGAAACTGATCTGTTGTTCGTATTTGGAGCGCGGCTCGATGATCGCGTGACCGGCGAACCGACGCGGTTTGCGCCGCACGCGAAGATCGTGCACTTTGAAATTGATCCGGCGCAGCTGGATCGGGTGCGTCCGTGCGAAGTTCCGGTCATTGGGAATCTGGCAGATACGATTCCGGCGTTTCATGCTGAGTTGAGCAAAATCCCCACTTTTCGCAAAGAACGCGAGAAATGGGGCACCCAACTACCTGATTTCAGCGCATGGCGGGCGGTCGCTTGCGGGCCGGAGCGGGCTGAGCTTGATCCGCGCGGGCTGGCACAGCCGACGATTCGTTTCTTGGACGAACTGTTCAGCCGGTTGCCGGAGAACAGCGTGGTTATTGCTGACGTGGGGCAGCATCAGATGTGGGCGGCGCAGCGTTATCGGTCTTCTTCGCCGCGGGGGTTTATTACGTCGGGCGGGCTGGGGGCCATGGGCTTTGCTCTGCCGGCCGCGGTCGGTGTGCAACTTGCCAAGCCGGACACTTGCGTGCTCTGCGTTTCCGGCGACGGCGGATTTCAGATGAACATCCAGGAACTGGCGACCGTGCGGCGGCTCGGGCTGCCGGTAAAGATGGTCATTGTCGACAATAAATATCTGGGCATGGTGCGGCAGTGGCAGCAGCTTTTTTATCAGCGCAATTATGCCGAGACCGACCTGAGCGACAATCCGGATTTCGTCGAGATCGCGAAGGCATACAAGATTCACAGCTTCCGGCTGAATGAAGACGCCATGCGGGAGTTTCCGGTGTCGGCGGAAACCGGAGACGAGATTGACCGATTCCTGCGGTCGCCGGAGCCGGAGTTGCTCGTATTCGATTGCGCGCCGGAGGCTAATGTTTTTCCGATGGTTCCGGCAGGCGCGGCGCTTTCGGAGATGTTGCTGGAAGAAGAACCGGCACAATAGGAGAGCAAGACACATGCAGACTTTTCACATTCGCTATCGCAATACGCAGGGAACGTTGATGCGGATTCTGAATGCGGCTTCGCGGCGCGCGCTCGATTTGCCTGTGGTGCATGCTGAGCCCTCGGAGCACGATCACCTGGTCACGCTGGCGCTCGAGGTGAATCAGAAGCAGGTGGGCCAGCTTCACCGCGAATGGTATGGGATCGCGGATGTCATCAAAGTCAGTTCCGGCGCGGCGCTGGCCCCCGTGTGGACGGCGGCGCATCCTCCGGCGGGCGTGGCGATGGAAGAATCGCGCGCTGCGGCCCGGGCGTAGGCTTGGGATAGCTGGGCACGCGTGACGGCTCCCGGGCAGCACCATGCAACTGGGAGAGCTCGCTGCTTAGCGGGTTCCCCATTTTCGTTCTCTCTGCCGAAAAAGCTTGAACCACTAAGGACACGAAGGTTCACGAAGGAAATCCCTTGAAAGCTGCGGGGCGTGGTTCACTTCTCCACTGCGCATCTTGTAATCTCTGATTATGGATGTCAAGCACATTAGCCGAGGAATTACTGAGGGACGCGACCGGGCTGGGGCGCGCTCCATGTTCAAGGCCGTTGGGTTCACGGATGCGGATCTGAGCCGTCCGTTGATCGGGGTGGCGAATACCTGGATCGAAACCATGCCGTGCAACTTTCATCTGCGGCGGTTATCGGCCAAGGTGAAGGAAGGGATTCGCGCGGCGGGCGGCACGCCGATGGAGTTCAACACCATCGCAATTTCGGATGGCGAGACTATGGGCACCGAGGGGATGCGGGCGTCGCTGGTGAGCCGCGAGCTGATTGCCGACTCGATTGAACTGGTCTGCCGCGGGCAAATGTTTGATGCGGTGGTGTGCGTGGTGGGGTGCGATAAGACGATTCCGGCGGCGGCTATGGCGCTGGCGCGCATGAATCTGCCGGGGATGGTGCTTTATGGCGGGACGATTGCGCCGGGAAGTTTTCGCGGGAAAGACGTGACCATTCAGGATGTTTATGAAGCGATTGGCGCGAACATGGCAGGGAAGATGAGTGACGCCGACCTGCGCGGACTGGAAGATGCGGCGTGTCCGGGGGCGGGTGCTTGCGGCGGGCAGTACACGGCGAACACCATGTCGACGGTGATGGAGATGATTGGGCTTTCGCCGATGGGGTTCAACAGCGTGCCGGCGATGGACGCGCAGAAAGATCAGGTTTCGTTTGACTGCGGCAAGGTCGTGATGAACGTGCTGCAGAACGGAATCAAACCTCGCGACATTCTGACGCGGGACGCCTTCGAGAATGCGATTGCTTCGGTGGCGGCGTCGGGCGGATCGACCAACGCGGTTCTGCATTTGCTGGCGATTGCACGCGAGGCGGGGGTCAAACTCGACATTGAGGATTTTCAAACTGTGAGTGCGCGAACTCCGCTGCTTGCTGATCTCAAACCTTCGGGGCGATTCGTGGCTTCCGACATGCACCGTGCCGGCGGCATTGGGCTGCTGGCGAAGCGTCTGCTTGACGGGAAGTATCTGCATGCTTCAGCGAAGACGGTTACCGGGCTCACGATTGGCGCCGAGGCCGAGCGGGCGGTTGAGACTCCGGGGCAGGAAGTGATTGTTCCTCTGAACAAGCCCCTCAAGGCGACTGGCGGTCTCGTCATTCTCAAGGGGAATCTTGCGCCCGAGGGTTGTGTTGCGAAAATCAGCGGACATGAGCGGCTGGAGCAGCGTGGGCCGGCGCGAGTGTTCGACTCCGAGGAAGACGCTATGGCTGCGGTCACGGCGAAGAAGATTCAGGCCGGAGATGTAGTCGTGATCCGCAACGAGGGGCCGAAGGGCGGTCCGGGGATGCGCGAGATGCTGGGCGTGACGGCCGCGATCGTGGGAGAGGGGCTCGGCGGTTCGGTGGCGTTGCTGACCGACGGGCGCTTTAGCGGCGCGACCCGCGGGCTGATGGCGGGACACGTTTCTCCGGAGGCGGCGCTGGGCGGACCTATTGCTGGGGTGCGCGATGGAGACATGATTCACTTCGATGTGGTGAAGCGCGTTCTGGAAGTGGAAGTTAGCGACGACGTGCTGCGGGAGCGCATGGCGGAGTGGAAGGCGCCGAAGCCGCGGTATCCTACGGGCGTGTTTGCGAAGTATGCGGCACTGGTATGGTCGGCTTCGCAGGGGGCGATTACTACGCCGCGGTAGGACTGCAGTGGGCAGTGGCTAGTGGGCAGCGGACAGACAATTCATGTCACGGCAAAGAACATTATTCGAGAAGATCTGGGATGCGCATCTGGTGGCGCGGCCGGCGGGGCGATCGCCCATTTTGTATATCGATCTGCATCTGGTGCACGAAGTCACTTCGCCGCAGGCGTTTGATGGGTTACGAGTTGCAGGAAGAAAAGTCCGGCAGCCGTTGCGGACCGTGGCAACTGTGGATCACAACATTCCTACCGAGCCGCGCGGCACTCCGATTACCGATCTCATTGCAGCGAAGCAGATTGCCGCGTTGCAGGCGAACTGCAAGGAGTTTGGCATCCGGCTGTTTGACATGGATTCTCCGGAGCAGGGGATCGTGCATGTGATCGGTCCGGAGCTGGGTCTGACGCAGCCGGGGATGACGATTGTGTGCGGCGACAGCCATACCAGCACGCATGGCGCGTTCGGCTCACTGGCTTTCGGGATTGGGACGTCGGAAGTGGAACATGTGCTGGCCACGCAATGTCTTGCCCAGCAGACGCCGAAGACGATGAAGATCGAGGTGCGCGGACGGCTCGCCGAGGGCGTGGGCGCGAAGGATCTGGCGCTGGGAATTATCGGGCAGATCGGGACCGACGGCGCTACCGGTCACGTGATTGAATACGCAGGCGCGGCGGTGCGCGCGCTTTCGATAGAAGGGCGCATGACGTTGTGCAACATGAGCATCGAAGCAGGAGCGCGGGCGGGAATGGTTGCGCCGGATGAGACGACTATCGCGTATGTGAAGGGGAGACGATTCGCTCCGCAAGGGGCGGAGTGGGAGAAGGCTGTCGCGTACTGGCGCGGCCTGCCTACTGATGGCGGGGCTTTATTCGACAAGGTGGTGGAGATTGATGGAGCGCAGCTTTGTCCGTTTGTGACCTGGGGAACGAATCCGGGGATGGTGGCGCCGATCACGGGGCGCGTGCCGGAAGTCAAAGGATTACAGGACTCCGACCGGCGGGCTACGGAATTGGCCTTGCAATACATGGGGCTGGAGCCGGGGAAGAAGATTGAGGAGATCGGGATTGACCGTGTGTTCATTGGATCGTGCACGAATTCGCGGATCGAAGATTTGCGGGCGGCGGCGCGAGTGGCGAAGGGACATCACGTCAGCACAAAAGTGCGGGCAATGGTGGTGCCGGGATCGCAGACGGTGAAGCGGGCGGCGGAGCAGGAAGGGTTGCATCGGATTTTTCAGGAGGCCGGGTTCGAGTGGCGCGAGTCGGGATGCTCGATGTGCCTGGGAATGAATCCCGACATTTTGCAGCCGGGGGAGCGCTGCGCTTCGACCAGCAATCGCAATTTTGAAGGGCGGCAGGGACGCGGGGGAAGGACGCACCTGGTGAGTCCGATGATGGCAGCGGCGGCGGCGATTGCGGGGCATTTTACGGATATTCGGAATTGGAAATTTCAGTAGCGCGAGAGGCTGCAACAGGCAAAGGCAAGAGCATTTTTCGACTGCTCAGAATTGCCCTTGCCGGGCAATTCTGCTCCGCTCGAAATGGCAAGGGGTTTAGGGCATGAAACCATTCACTGTGCATCGCGGGCGCGTGGCGCCGCTGGATCGGGTCAATGTGGATACGGACCAGATTATCCCGAAGCAATTTCTGAAGAGGATTGAGCGCACGGGCTTTGGGCAGTTCCTGTTTTACGATTGGCGGTTTGACGCGGACGGAAAGAAGAATGCCGACTTTGTGCTCGACGAGCCGCGCTATGCGGGCGCAAGCATTCTTATTGCGGGAAGAAATTTTGGCTGTGGATCGTCGCGGGAGCATGCGGTGTGGGCGCTGGCTGATTTTGGATTCCGGGCGGTGATCTCATCTTCGTTCGCTGACATTTTCGCTAACAACAGCACGAAGAATGGTTTCCTTGCGGTGCAGCTTAACGAGGACGAAGTGGCACTGCTGATGCGGCGGGCGCAAGAGATCGACGACTACCAGGTCACGATCGACCTGGAGAAACTCGAAGTAAGCGATGGGCAAAACTTTCGTGCGAAATTTTCCATGGATGAATTCGTGCGCCACTGCCTGCTGAATGGACTGGACGACATTGGGCTCACACTGCAGCATGAGGCGGAGATTGCAGCGTACGAAACTGCGCATCCTGCGCCGGCTTTTCTAAGAGCGTCCTAACCGCAAATCGACCGTCATAAACAGGCGGGCGTAAACAGACGGTCAAGGCGAGTAAAGATTTGTAAAACATTCGCCCTTGGTCTTGACCTGCGCCGAGCCACAGCGGATGCTGGATATACGCGGTTTTGCTGCACAAACCGCGCTTTGTTTCCTGCCTGAGTTCTTTCACTGGAGGCCCTGGTGGCTATGGAAAAATCTGCCTTCTCGAAACTGTAACCAAGCCTACAATGTTTACGTCTAATACTTGGAACTCTTGCCGATCCGGTACCCGAAAACAAAGGCCGTACACTGACCTGTGAACTACTGACCTGTGAACTTATGACTAATTTTTCTATGAACGATTGCTCTATGAACCAGTTTTTTGCAGAAGCGTCGGAAGGAAGAACTCGACCGACGAACGTGCAAATTTCGCGCGTCACGGCGGCCCTCGTCCTGTTGGCGGGTTGCGCATTTTTGATCGGCTGCAGCAGCGGCGCCGACTCGAAGCAGCAGAAGGCGCAGGCGGCCGTTTCCCGTACCGTGTCGGTGGCGACCGCGCAGGTGCAGCGGCAGGATGTGCCGGTCTACCTGACGGGCCTGGGTGCGGTAACGGCGTTCAATACCGCGAATATCAAGAGCCGCGTCGATGGACAAATCATGCGGGTGAATTTCCAGGAGGGGCAGAACGTCAAGGAGGGAGATCTACTGATCGAGATTGACGCGCGCCCGTATCAGGTTCAACTGGAGCAGATGCAGGCGCAGCTCTTTCGCGATCAGGCGCAACTGCGCGATGCCCGGCTGAATCTGGAGCGTTATACGTCGCTGATTCCCTCGGGCAGCATTGCCCAGCAGCAAGTCGACACGCAGAAGGCGCTGGTCGATCAGCTGGATGGAACGGTGCGCACCGACCAGGCGCAGATCGACACCGCAAAATTGCAGATCGTTTATTGCCACATTACTGCGCCGTTCACCGGGCGCGTGGGACTGCGGCAGGTCGACCCGGGCAACATCATTCACGCCGCGGATACGAATCCTATGCTGATTTTGACGCAGTTGCAGCCGATTGCGGTGATCTTCACCCTGACGGAGGACGTTCTGCCAACGGTTGCGCGGCGCATGCAGCAGGGAACTTTGGAGGTCGACGCGTTCAGCCGCGACGATCAAACCAAGCTGGCGACGGGAAAGTTGCTGACCATCGACAATCAGATCGACCCGACAACCGGCACGGCGAAGCTCAAGGCTGTCTTCAGCAATACTGACAACCAGCTCTGGCCGAACCAGTTCGTGAACGCTAATCTGCTGCTTGAAACCAGAAAGAACAGCACTGTCGTTCCGACGGCCGCGATCCTGCGGGGTCCGCAGGGCACGTTCGTGTATGCGGTGAATGGCGATAAGACGGTGGAGGATCGCGCGGTTACGGTCGCGCTCACGCAGGGCGACACCACCGTGATCACCAGTGGACTCAATCCGGGCGACATGGTCGTAACCGACGGGCAGGACAAACTGCAGAGAGGTAGTCCCGTCAATATTCGTGCGGCGACTTTGCCGGGGGGTGGCGTCAGCGGTGGGCGCGGCGTGTCACCGGTCAATGTGAATGTCAACGGCGCCGATAACTCGGGTTCTGGAACGGCTTCGGGGGCAACAGCTTCTGGCGAGTCCCGTTCGGGAACATCTTCGGGAAAATCAGGTTCAGCAACGTCACGCTCAGTAGCATCGGGTTCATGAGTCCTTCACGTTTATTCATTCTTCGTCCGGTCGCGACCACGTTGCTCATGGTCGGCGTGCTGTTGGTGGGCTGGGTTGCGTTCACGCAGCTGCCGGTGTCGGCGCTGCCGGAGGTCGACTATCCAACCATTCAAGTGATGACGTTCTATCCCGGCGCGGATCCTGACGTGATGGCTTCGTCGGTGACGTCTCCGCTGGAGCGGCAGTTTGGCCAGGTGCCGGGGCTGAGTCAGATGACCTCGACCAGTTCGTTTGGCAGCTCGGTCATCACGTTGCAGTTTGGACTTGATCAGAACATCGACGTAGAAGAGCAACAGGTGCAGGCTGCGATTAATTCAGCTGCGACCTACCTGCCGGTGGACCTGCCGAATCCTCCCATCTATAACAAGGTGAATCCGGCGGACGCGCCCATTCTTACGCTGGCGTTGATGTCCGATTCTCTGCCTTTGTCGAAGGTGGAGGATCTGGCGGATACCTCGCTGGCGCAGAAGATCTCGCAACTGCCCGGAGTGGGACTGGTTTCGATCAGCGGCGGGCAGAAGCCGGCGGTGCGCATACAGGCTAACCCAACGGCTCTCGCTTCTTACGGGCTGAGCCTGGAAGATCTGCGCGCGGCATTGGCGCAGGCGAACGTGGATCAGGCCAAGGGTGTGATCGACGGCGCGCGGCAGTCTTATACGATCGGCGCCAACGATCAGCTTTTCGGCAGCGAGCAATATAAGCCGATCGTGATCGCCTATCACAACGGCGCTCCGGTGCGCATCAAGGATGTCGCCAACGTCATCGACGGAACGGAGAATACCCACCTCGCTGCCTGGATGAATTTGACTCCGGCGGTGATCGTCAACGTGCAGCGGCAGCCGGGAGCCAACATCATCAGCGTGGTGGACCGGATTAAAGCGCTTTTGCCTCAGTTGCAGGCGTCGCTGCCCACTGCTGTAAAGGTGCAGATTCTTACCGACCGGACTACAACGATCCGCGCGTCGGTTAAAGACGTCTATTTCGAGTTGATGCTTTCGATTGGCCTGGTGATCATGGTGGTGTTCCTGTTTCTGAGGAACCTGGCCGCGACGGCGATCCCGAGCGTCGCGGTGCCGCTTTCGCTGATCGGAACTTTTGGCGTGATGTACCTGCTGGGGTACAGCCTGAATAATCTGACGCTGATGGCGCTCACTATCTCCACCGGCTTCGTGGTGGATGATGCCATCGTCATGATCGAGAATATCGATCGCTATCTCGAACAGGGAGATTCCCCGCTGGATGCGGCGTTGAAAGGCGCGGGGCAGATTGGGTTCACGATTGTTTCGCTGACGGTTTCGCTGATCGCGGTGCTGATCCCGCTGCTGTTTATGGGTGACATTGTCGGGCGGCTGTTTCGCGAGTTTGCAGTAACGCTGGCGGTGACGATTCTGGTTTCGGCGGGAGTTTCACTGTCGCTGACGCCGATGATGTGTGCGAAGCTGCTGAAGCATCGCAAGGAAGGCGAGAAGGGGCGGTTCTACGACGTCACCGAGGACTACTACAACCGGATCATCGCGTTTTACGGACGGACCGTGAAATGGGTGTTGAAACATCAGACTGCGACGTTATTCGTAACGTTCGGAACTCTCGTTCTCACGCTCTTTTTATATGTCATCGTTCCCAAGGGATTTTTCCCGGTGCAGGATACGGGAGTGATTCTGGGCGTTTCGGAGGCGCCCGACTTTATTTCTTTTGATGCGCTGGCGCAGCGGCAGCAGGAGCTGGCGAAAATTATTCTGCAGGACAAAGCGGTGGAGAGCCTGTCGTCGTTCATTGGGGTGGATGGCACGAACACGACACCGAACCAGGGCCGCATTCAAATCAACCTGAAGCCGCGCGACGAGCGCTCCGACGACGCTTCGGCGATCATCCGGCGGTTGCAACCGCAACTGGCAAAGGTGAATGGCATTACTCTTTACATGCAGCCGGTGCAGGACCTCACGGTGGAAGACCGCGTGAGCCGCACCCAGTTCCAGTATTCGATTGAGGATGCGGACGCGCAGGAACTCGCGCAATGGACGCCTAAGCTGGTGGCGAAGCTGAAGACTCTTCCGGCGCTGACGGACGTGGCCACCGACCAACTCAATAACGGGCTCAAGACCAACGTTGCGATTGATCGCGATACGGCATCGCGGCTGGGAATTTTTCCGCAGGCCATCGACAACACTCTTTATGACGCGTTCGGACAACGGCAGGTTTCGATTATCTTCACGCAGCTGAATCAGTATCACGTGATTCTCGAGGTGCTTCCGAGTTTCGCGCTGACGCCCGAGGCGCTGAAGGACATTTACATCCGTCCCAGCGCGGTGACGCCGAACTCGGGCGCGCCCACGGCCAATGGCGCCTCGGTCACGACCAGCGGAGCTCCGGTTCCGATTTCGACATTCACTCATCTGACATCGAGCAACGCTTCTCTGTCGAATAATCATCAGGGGCAATTTCCCGTGGTGACGCTGTCATTCAACCTCGCCCCGGGAGCTTCGCTGGGAGACGCGACCAAGGCGATTCAGCAAGCGGAGAAAGAGATCGAGTTACCGCCCAGCATTCATGCGGCGTTTCAGGGGACGGCGGCGGCGTTTCAGAACTCGCTGGCCTCCGAACCGTATTTGATTCTGGCGGCGGTCATCACCGTCTACATCGTGCTGGGCGTGTTGTATGAGAGTTACATACATCCTGTGACGATTCTTTCGACGCTGCCTTCGGCGGGCGTGGGCGCGATTCTGGCGCTGATGATTACGAGGAATGATCTGACTGTGGTGGCGCTGATCGGCATCATTCTGCTGATCGGTATTGTGAAGAAGAATGCCATCATGATGATTGACTTCGCGCTGGAGGCGGAGCGCGAAGAACATAAGCCGCCCGAGGAAGCGATCTACCAGGCGTGTTTGCTGCGCTTTCGCCCTATCATGATGACGACGATGGCGGCGCTGCTGGGCGGACTGCCGCTGGCGCTGGGATCAGGCACAGGCGCGGAACTGCGCCGGCCCCTGGGCATTACGATTGTGGGCGGACTGCTGTTGAGCCAGTTGCTCACGCTGTACACGACGCCGGTCGTTTATTTGTGGTTCGACCGGTTGGCGCACCGGCTTTCGCGTTACCGGATCGGCAATGCGATTCCGCAGGAACCCATGTCGGCCGATTAATGTCGGCCGATTAGAAGAACTTCTACACAGATGAGTATTTCAGCTCCATTTATCCGGCGCCCGATTGGCACGTCACTGCTGGCGGCGGCGCTTCTGATGTCGGGAATTCTCGCCTTCAACTATCTTCCGGTGGCTTCGCTGCCTCGAGTCGATTTCCCGGTGATCAGCGTGGGCGCCAGTTTGCCGGGCGCCGATCCGCAGACCATGGCTTCAGCAGTGGCCACGCCGCTGGAACGGCAGTTCGGACGCATCGCCGCCGTGAACCAGATGACTTCGTCAAGCCAGCTGGGCACAACGTCGATAGCGATGCAGTTCGATCTGAACCGGAATATTGATGCCGCGGCGCGCGATGTGCAGGCCTCGATCAATGCTGCCCGCAGCCAGCTTCCGGCAAACTTGCCCAGCAATCCGACCTACCGCAAGATCAACCCGGCGGATGCGCCCATTCTTATTCTTGCGTTGACTTCCGACACGCAGACCGTGCCGCAGATGTACGACGCGGCCGATTCCATTCTCTCGCAGAAGCTGGCGCAGGTGAACGGCGTAGGCCAGGTATTTGTGTTTGGAGCGGCTCAACCGGCGGTGCGCGCGGAAGTAAATCCGACCCTGCTGAATAAACTTGGCGTTGGATTGGACACGGTTCGCAACGCTCTTTACGCGGCGAATGCGAACGCCCCAAAGGGTGAGGTCTCAGACGGGGCAAGGACTTATTCCTTCAGCGATACCGACCAACTCTTTACGGCCGACCAGTACCGGCCGCTGATCGTGGCGTACAACAACGGCGGCCCGGTGCGGTTGGGGGATGTGGGCGATGTGCAGGATGCGGTCGCCGACGTGCGCAACATCGGCATCGCCAACGGCAAAATCGCCGTTCTGATTATCATGTTCCGGCAGCCGGACGCGAACATCATCGAAACGGTGGACCGGGTGCGGGGGCTGCTGCCTTATCTGCAGTCCTCGATTTCGCCGGCGATCAAACTCACGATTGCGATGGACCGCACGGTGACCGTACGCGCTTCGGTCAAGGACATTGAAACCACGCTGATCATCTCGGTCATTCTTGTGATCCTCGTGGTGTTTGCGTTTCTGCGCACGGTGCGGGCCACGATTATTCCGAGCATTGCGGTGCCGCTCTCGCTGGTCGGGACGTTCGGCGGCATGTACTTGCTGGGCTACAGCCTCGACAATCTGTCGTTAATGGCGTTGGCGATTTCAACCGGCTTCGTGGTGGATGACGCGATTGTCGTGCTCGAGAACATCACACGCTACGTAGAGCACGGCATGGGCGCGGTGCAGGCGGCATTCAAGGGAGCGGCCGAGATTGGATTCACCGTGGTCTCCATGAGCGTGTCACTGGTGGCCGTATTTATTCCGCTGCTGATGATGGGGGGGATTGTCGGACGCCTGTTCCGCGAATTCGCGGTGACGCTGAGCATCGCGATCGGGGTTTCGCTGCTGGTTTCGCTGACCACCACGCCAACGTTATGCGCACAATTCCTGCGACCGGCGAAAAACGAGAAGCACAATTTCTTCTACCGCTGGAGTGAATGGGTTTTCGACCGGCTCCTGGCAACGTACAGTTACTGTCTGAGGTGGGTGCTGGCGCACCAGGCGGTCACGCTGACCGTGACCATCCTGGTGGCGTGCCTGAGCGTCTACCTCTACGGGATCGTGCCCAAGGGCTTCTTCCCGCAGCAGGACACGGGGCGCATCATGGGCGGTGTGATGGCCGCGCAGGATATCTCTTTCCAGTCGATGAAGGAGAAGATGCAGAGTTACGTCAACATCGTGATGACGGATCCGTCGGTTGACACCGTGGTGGGATTTGCCGGTGGAAATACCGCGCTGAACCAGGGGCGGTTCTTCATGATGCTGAAGCCGCTGGATCAGCGCAGCCCTTGCCCGAACAAACATTTCTGGCAGCGCTGCCCGCTGGTGACTGCGGACGATGTGATCAATCGGCTGCGCCCCAAACTGGCCGTGGTGCCGGGAGCGACGTTGATTTTGCAGTCTGCCCAGGACCTCAGCATCGGCGGTCGCTTTGGCAACGCGCAGTACCAGTACACGCTGCAGAGCTCTAACTTCGAGGAACTGAACAAATGGGCCCCTCGCTTGTTGGAAAAGCTGAAAACCCTGCCGGAGTTGCGCGATCAGAACTCCGACCAGCAGGACCGGGGACTGCAAGCTAATCTGGTCATCGATCGCGATACCGCCAGCCGGCTGGGAATTACTCCAGAAACGCTGGACAACGCTCTCTATGACGCCTTTGGACAGCGCCAGGTTTCGACCATGTACCGGCCGCTCAACCAGTATCACGTGGTAATGGAAGTGGCGCCGCAATTCCAGCAGACGCCGGAAGCTCTGCAGAATATTTATCTGCGTTCCACTACCGGAACCCCGGTGCCGCTGGCTGCGTTCACGCACTATGAGCCGTCCAATACCCCTCTGGCCGTAAATCACCAGGGACAGGTGCCGTCGGTCACTATATCGTTTAACCTGGCGCCGGGAATCTCTCTCGGCCAGGCCACGCTGGCGATTGAGAAGGCCGAGCGCACGATCGGCTTTCCGGAATCGATCGAGGCAAGTTTTCAGGGAACGGCGGCGGCGTATAAGGACTCGCAGTCGAGTCAGAAGATTCTGATTCTGACCGCGTTGGTCACCGTCTATATTGTGCTGGGGATGCTTTACGAAAGCTACATTCACCCCATCACGATTTTGTCGACACTTCCGTCGGCCGGTGTGGGCGCGCTGCTGGCGCTGCTCTTGACGCACAATGAGCTGAACGTGATTGGGATGATTGGCATCATTCTGCTGATTGGCCTGGTGAAGAAGAACGCCATCATGATGATCGACGTGGCTCTTGACGTCGAGCGCACTCAGGGGAAAAAGCCTGCCGAAGCCATTTACGATGCGTGCATCCTGCGCTTCCGGCCGATCATGATGACGACTATGGCGGCGCTGCTGGGTGGGCTGCCGCTGGCTCTGGGCACGGGGACCGGCTCGGAGCTGCACCGGCCGCTGGGGATTACCATTGTTGGCGGGCTGACTGTAAGCCAGTTACTGACGTTATTCACCACGCCGGTGGTTTATGTGTATCTCGATCGCGTGCGACTGTTCTTTCGAGGTGGTGCGGACGAAACTCTTCCTGAGACCGCATCACCAGGGACTCCTCGGCCAAGTCCGGCTCACTGAAACGGTGGGCGGGAACGATTCAGTCGCGTCCCGGACATCGAAGTACTTGTGCAGTCTGAAGGAGATTCGTGTCGGGGTATGCCTTCAGGCATGCCTGAAGGCATACCCCGATACGAATCTGTTTTCAAACTCAGCAATTAGAGAAACCGCCAAATCCTGCATTCCGAAGCGGCAAGTCGACTACACTAGGAAACTTGTGCAAACTGACTGGACCGTACTTCCCGCCTGTGCAGCCGGGCTGGTGCAACCTGACGGGAGAAATCCTGCATCGCAGAGTGGGGAGAGTGCCTGCCGCGTGCGCAAGGGATGCCTTGTCCCGTATGATAGAGGTTTAGCAAGTACTGCTTGAGAGACACTTTCGTCCCGGGCTTGCCGGGAGCCAGCGATTCTCCAATTTTTCGTTTTCGACAATTTCCTCCAGGAGTAACGGATGCTAAAGAAGGCAGCGGCCCTGTTTCTGGTTTGCGCGAGCGCAGCGATATGTTTGAGTTGCAGCTCTGCTACCAGCCGTTATTTGTACGCGGCAATTCCCACATCAAATGAGATTGTCGCTTTTCGCGAAGACCCGAATTCGGGCATACTCACGCAACTGGCGATAAGTCCAATCACGGCCGGGCCGGCGGTTCAGTCTCTGGTGATTCATCCCTCCAACAAATTCATGTACGCCGCGAACGCGGGCGAGGGAGACATCTCTTTGTATGCGATTTCCCCGGGCAGTGGCGCAATCGCGGAACAGGGGACGCGTACACCGGTGGGTACGGATCCTACGGTGCTCGCCATGGACTCGGCAGGCGCATACCTGTACGTCGCCAATACTGGCCAGCAGAGCATTTCGGCGTTTTCTATCGATGCGAGCACTGGCAATCTAACGGCGATTTCACAGCTTTCAGGTCCAACGACTCCGCTCGGCATTACTCCGATCAACATCGAAGTGTCGCCATCGGGAGGATTTCTCTACGTCACGGGTGGGGGATATCCTGGCTATATACAGGTTTTCAGCCTGACCAACGGAGTTCTTACCGCGATTCAGGGCTCGCCCTTCACCACTGGAACGAGCCCTTATGGGCTGGCGATTGCTCCCAGCGGCGGCTTTCTTTACACCGCCAACAATGTCGATAATTCGATTTCAGAGTTCGCAGTTACCTCAGGGGTTCTGAGTCCGCTCTCGAATTCCCCGATTGGTCAGCAAACGGGATATTCGGGGCCGGTTGCCCTTTTGATCGACAAATCCGGCAGTTACCTGTACGTCGCCAACCAAGGCACCACGAATATTGCGGGGTACTCGATCGGCTCCACGACTGGCGCAGGCGCACTCACCCTGCTGACTACTTCGCCGTTCTCCACGGGGGCGAATCCCAGTGTGCTCGCCAGCGACCCAAACGGTAAGTATTTGTTTGTGGGGAACCAGAAGAGCCCTTTTGAGATTCAATCTTTCAGTCTCAACACCAGTGACGGCACGCTCACTTCTGTCCATAGTTACGCGGTTCCGGGCGCGCCGTCTTCGATTGCAACAACGTACTAGCGATGGCCCGAGGTGGCATTTATTTGACAGTTTCATTTGACAATCTCATTTGACAAGCGGGTGACAACTCGGCCCACTGGCATTGGGAAAATATGTGGACAAGGTATTCAGTGCGCGGGTGCACGGCAAGCAGCGCTCAGACATCATGACTTGCAGATCCCGTTCGCAAACCAGCTTATAAAAAAGATTTGCGAGCCTTGGTCTGTAAGATTGGTCTGTAAGATAGGTCGGTAAGACCGGTGGCCGGGGTTGGAGCTAGCCGCGCGCCGAGACGAGGGCCCATACGAATGAAAATCGCCAGCGCCGCCAGCGCGTTCCCCAAGCATTATTATTCTCAGAAATTCCTGCTGGAAAAACTCCAGGAATACTGGGGCGCCCAGCTCAAGAATCCGCTACTACTGGCGCGGTTGCACCGCAATGTCGCCGTCGAAGGCCGCCATCTGGCGATGCCTCCGGAGAAGTATTACGAGATTACGAACTGGGGCCAGGCCAATGACGTCTGGATTCAGGTCGCGCAAGAACTGGGAGAGCAGGCGCTCTGCCGCGCACTGCACCATGCCGGGCTCGACTCAAGCGCACTGGGGGCGCTGTTTTTTACGTCGGTCACTGGCATTTCGAGTCCATCGATCGATGCCCTGCTGATCAACCGCATGGGTCTGCCGCCGAATATAAAGCGCGTGCCGATTTTTGGACTGGGATGCGTAGCGGGAGCGGCAGGAATTGCGCGGGCGGCGGATTATGTGCGCGCCTATCCATCGCAGGCGGCGGCGCTGGTATCAGTGGAGCTTTGCTCGTTGACCATTCAGCGCGACGATCTTTCGGTGGCGAATCTGATTTCCTCCGGACTGTTTGCCGATGGCTCGGCTGCGGTGATTGTGACGGGCGACGATTTGAAAAGTACCGGACCGGAAATTCTGGCCACTCGGTCTGTCTTTTATCCCGACACCGAAGAGATGATGGGCTGGAAAGTAACCGAGAAGGGATTCCGCATCACGCTATCGCCGGAGGTTCCTGTGCTGATTCGCGAGCATCTCGGCCACGACATGGACGCATTCCTCGGCGAGCACGGGCACAAGCGCAGCGACATTGGGAGTTGGGTGCTGCACACCGGCGGACCGAAAGTGCTGGAGGCGACGGCGGCGGCGCTCGATCTGCACGACGGCCAACTTGATGCTTCCTGGGACTGCCTGAAAAAAGTTGGGAATCTTTCGTCTGCGTCAGTTTTGGTAGTGCTGGAAGATGTGATGAAGAACCGGCGTCCGGAGCCGGGCACGCTGGGGGTGCTGGCTGCGATGGGTCCGGGATTCTGTTCGGAGCTGCTGCTGCTGCGGTGGTAAGGGTCAAAAAAATAAGGTCGGAAGCATGAGTCACAGCGCGCCAGACTGGATCCCGGACGCAACGGACGTTTTCGTGATCGGCGGCGGCCCCGCCGGACTGGCGGCGGCCATTGCGGCGCGAGCGCGAGGCTTTCGCGTGCTGGTGGCCGACGGCGCACAGCCGCCTATCGACAAGGCTTGTGGTGAAGGCTTGCTTCCCGACGGACGGGCGGCGCTGGAGCAGTTGGGGATTCACGTGCCCCTGGCCGACGCTCATCCCTTCCGCGGCATTCGTTTTGTGAGCGCTACGTTGTCGGCCGAGGCTCGATTCCCTCGAGATGGCTGCGGCCTCGCTGTCCGACGGACCGCGCTGCATTGCCTTATGGCCGAACGTGCGGAACAGCTTGGTGCTGGCCTCTTGTGGCGAACGGCGGTTACCGGTATCTCTTCCGAAGGAGTTCACCTTCGCAATCGTGCGGGCAGTCGTGTTGATGATCGCTTGGTTCGTGCGCGCTGGATCGTCGGCGCGGACGGTTCGAATTCGCGCGTCCGGCGGTGGGCTGGCTTAGATCGTGGACGACAGCCTCGGCTCCGTTACACATTTCGGCGGCACTATCGCGTGGCTCCATGGAGCGATCATATGGAGGTCTACTGGGGCGATCGCTGTCAGGGCTATGCCACGGCAGTGAGCAGCGAGCAAGTCTGCGTGGCGCTGGCTTCGCATGATCCCAGTCTGCGGGTCGAGGAAGGGCTTCGCGCTTTGCCCAGGCTGCAGGAGCGACTGGCCGGCGCCGAAGCAGTGTCTGCCGAGCGAGGGGCGCTCACGGGCAATCGCATCTTCACCCAAGTGTCGCGAGGCAATGTGGCGCTGATCGGCGACGCCTCCGGAACCGTTGACGCGATTACGGGCGAAGGGCTTGGGCTCGCATTCAGCCAGGCGGTCGTGCTTGCGAGATGCTTCGAGTCCGGCGACCTGGCGCGCTACCAGACTGAACATCGCAGGCTGGCGCGGCGTCCCATGTGGATGGCACGGCTACTGCTGACTCTCGATCAACGTCCTTGGCTGCAGCACCGCACACTGCAGGTATTTCAGAGGCGGCCGGAAATTTTCCGGCGATTCCTCGAACTGCATGTGGGAGCGCTGCCGCCACTGCAGGCGGTACGAGACGGTCTGACTCTGGGATGGGGGCTCTTGACCGCGTAACATACCGCATGACATATCGCATAACATACTGCGTAACTTCATGAATCTCGCGAACCCTGGGACTTATAAGCATGTTGCCGGCCGCAGAGTCGGACCAGCAGTCCTTATTCTGCTGGCGGTGTTCGCGTTTTCAGCAGTACAGGATGCGGCGGCGCAAGTTGCAGCGTTCCAGCTTGATCCCGCGCAAACATCCGTCAAGTTCACTCTGGGAGATGTTCTCCACACCGTGCACGGGACGTTTCGTTTGAAGCACGGAGCACTGCAGTTCGATCCAAACTCGGGAAAGATTTCGGGCGACATCGTAGTCGACGCCACCAGCGGCGAGAGCGGCAGCGGCATGCGCGACCGCAAGATGCACAAGGAAATCCTGGAGAGCGATCGATATCCTGAAATTGCTTTTCGTCCGGATAGAATTGAAGGCGCCGTTGCGAATACGGGAAAGTCTTCCGTCAAGGTGCACGGCATGTTCAGCATTCACGGAGTAGACCGCGAAATCCTGGTACCGGCCGAGGTGGCGATTTCGGCAGATCATTGGACCGCAACCGTGCACTTCACCGTTCCTTACGAGAAGTGGGGCATGAAAAATCCGAGCACGCTGTTCCTGCGGGTGAATGATTCGGTGGAGATTGATTTAGTAGCAGCTGGAAGTGTGGCGCGAGGGTCTGCCGCCAGTCCTACTCAATAACTCCTACTCATGAGCCATCGAGTCAATATCCATCCTGCGGGACGATTCCTTTTCCTTCCGTGCACTCGTAGCAGCGGCCCGCCGCGAGGTTCTTGTATTCTTCGGTTCGTCCGCTGGGCCAATCGATGACGACGCGCTCGATGCGGTCTCGCTTCTCCAAGCCGAACGTCACCGGAAGTTCGGACTGCGACAAGTAGCTGGAGCCCCCCTTCACCATTCGAGACTGGGTTACGCCACCGGCAAAGACTCGCACCATCGCGCCGATCCCGTCGCGATTCGACTTCGTTCCCACCAAACGAAAACGGATACTGCGGTTTCCGTTGAGTTGATCGTTGCGATACAGATACGCTGGTCCGTTGTTGGTCGTGAGCAGAAGATCGAGATCGCCGTCGCGATCAAAGTCTGCGAAGGCCAGTCCGCTGCCGACTTTCGGTTGATTGAAGTCTCCGCCAACTTCCGCCGCTACATCGCGAAAGCTTCCCTTGCCGCTGTTGAGAAAAAGCTGGGGCGGCTGCGCGTATCCCACGTTGCCGCGAATGTTGCGCACGGTTTCATCAATGTGTCCGTTCGCGACGGCGAAGTCGAGCCAGCCATCGAGGTTGACGTCCAGAAAAGCGCAGCCAAATCCCAGGCTATTTCTGGAAGCCAGGCCCACGCCTGATTGTGGCGCGATGTCTTCAAAACTTTTGCCGCTCATGCGGTAGAGTCCGATCATTTCATTGTCGAAGTTGGTGATCGCGACTCCGGGTTGGCCCGAATTATCGAAGTCGGCCACGTCAACTCCCATGCCCGCGCGCGCCTTGCCTTCACTGCTGAAAGCCAGTCCAGCTTCCACGGCGGCATCTTTGAATGTGCCGTTGCGCTGGTTGCGATAGAGCTTATTCGGCTGAGTGTCATTGGCCACGAGCAGATCGGGCCAGAAGTGGTGGTTGCCTTCGCTGTTTTCGTTGCCTTCAAATAATGCAACTCCCAGCGACTTGGAACTGCTGTCGAAAATTCCGCTGGCCGCGGTGACATCTTCGAATGTTCCGTTGCCTCGATTGTGGAAGAGCCAGCAGGTAGCCCCGCGATAGGCTTCCGGAGTGCAGTATGACTTATGTTTTCCGTCGAGGCTGCAGAACACGTCGTGCTCGGGCGACCACTTCACGTAGTTGCACACGAAAAGATCGAGCAAGCCGTCGCGGTCATAGTCGAACCACATAGCAGAGGTACTGAAGCCCTCGCGTTTTCCTAGTCCGCTCGTGCCGGTGACATCGACGAACGTGCCTTTCCCAGTGTTGCGGAACAGGCGGTTTTGTCCCACGCATGTGATGAGAATGTCAGGGTAGCCGTCATTGTTGTAATCGCCGACGGCGACGCCCATGCCGTACATTTCGACATCGAGCCCAGCGCTCACCGTTACATCGGTGAATGTGCCGTTGCCATTGTTGTGATAGAGGCGCAGCGTGGAACGGCGTTTCTTATGGCCGGGCCAGTCCGTGCCGTTGATCAGCAGAATGTCTTGCCAGCCGTCGCGATCGTAGTCGAGAAAGGCACATCCGGAGCCGAGAGTCTCTGGCAGGAATTTGCCGCCGAACGCTCCGCTGTTGTGCTGGAAATGGATTCCGGCCGTACGAGTCACGTCGGTGAAGCGAAATCCCGGAGAGGCGGCAGCTCCGGTCTGCGCCCGCGACCTCAATGCCTGCAAGCGAGGCAGCTGCAGTTCCAACGCGGACGCCGATGCTAGTCCCGCCAGTCCCCAGAGGAAAGACCTACGGTCCAAGGAACAGTTCACGGAACGCTCACCAACCCGGCGCGAATCGCATAGACCACCAGTTCCGCCGTCTTATGAATTCCCAGGGAATTCATAATGTTGGCGCGATGAACGGCAATGGTGTTGGCACTGAGATCGAGGATGGCGGCGATTTCTTTGTTTGACTTGCCGTCAACAATCATCTGCAGCACTTCCAGTTCCCGCTGCGTAAGTGCCGCGCTGCGCTCTCCCTTGAGCGCCGATCGCTGCTCGACCTGCGGATCGAATACTGTTTCTCCGGCGGCAACCTTGCGGATGGCGGCCCCGAGTTCCAGATCCATTGCGTTCTTGAGAATATATCCCTTGGCCCCGGCTTCAATCGCCTGCCGCACCCAGGTGTTCTCGGTGTGCATGCTGAGCATAAGAACCGCCGTGTCGGGAGAATCTTCGATGATCTGCCGCGTGGCTTGAAGACCGTTCATGCCTGGGAGCGCGCAATCCATGACCACTACCTGCGGATGCAATTCTTTCGCCAGCTTAATGGAGTCCTCGCCGTTGCCCGCTTCGCCTACCACTTCCATATCGGATTCATCTTCCAGCATGCGGCGAAACCCGCGGCGCACCAGGCTGTGATCATCCACCAGCAACACTGTGATCTTCTTTTCCATAAGACTCCGCTTTCTCCCTCGGAACGGACAGATGCACGCGGGTTCCGCCCTCTGGCGGGCGCGAAAAAACAATTTGCCCGCCCATCAATTCGGAACGCTCGCGCATGGCTACCAATCCAATGCCGCGCTTGTTCGGACGTTCCGCGAACCCGACTCCATGATCTTCCACTTCCAACTCAAGCGCATCGGCCAGGAAACGCAAACGCGCCCACGCTTGCTTAGCACCGGAATGCCGCGCCACATTGTTCAGCGCCTCCTGAGCGATGCGGTAGACATGCACCCCGGCGTTGCCGTCCACGGGAAAAGGCACACCCGCTTTCTCGTAGGATATGGTAATTCCGGTCTGTCTTTCTATAGTAGGAATGTACCAGTCGAGCGTGCTCTCGAGTCCGGCTTCGTCGAGCATAACGGGATGGAGCGCCTGCGAGAGGCTGCGAACACTCTCTAACGTGGTCTGCACGGTTTGGAGCACTTCCTGCAGGTCTGCGCGCAGGGAAGAACCCTCGGGCGCGTGCGTTCCGGCGCGGCGCAGCATCGAGCCGACCGCGGTGAGAATCTGGCCAAACTCGTCGTGCAGTTCGCGCGAGATGTAACGCAGGGTGGACTCCTGAGTGGCAATCAGCTTCTGCGCCAGTTCGCTGCGGCGTTCTGAAACTTCGCCCAAACGCTCGAATAATCGGCGGTTCCAGCGGATTACAGAAAGGCCGCTGAGCAGGATGGCCAGAAGAGTGGCTGCGAGAAAAACGTAGACCTGTCTCTGCACCCGGTCATAGATCTGCACGATGCGCTGACCGGCTTGCTCCTCATTCTCGCTGTTTTGCACTAGCAACCGGGCCACGGCCGTGCTCAGCGCCGCTTGCCTCTCCTGCAGCGAAAGCTGGATCTGCTCGCGCGCCTCTTTCTCTTTGCCGTCGTGTGCCAGGGCGAAGACGCGGTCGACAGCATCCCAGAACTGGTTGACGTTTCCGGCGAGGAATGCGCTTTGTTCGGGGGTTCGGCTGGCCGCGGCGAACCCCGACTCCAGGCGCATGGCGTCGTCGAGATCGGTGCGAATGCGCTGGAACTGCGCGGACCAGGCGGTCAAAGGATAAGGTTCGTCACTGCTGACCATGTCGCGCATGGCCACGGCGAGCAGGTTGAGATCGTTTTGAATTCGCAGCAAGCTGCAGGGAATCCTTGCGATTGCGGTCCACCATTTCAACCTGCAGGTGACGCAGTCCGGTCACCTGCCATGTGAGGTAGGCGGAATACGCCACCACTGCGGACAGCGTAATGAACAAGCCCAGCAACAGGCCGAGCGTCGGTGAACGGTCCTGCGAAGACGGGCGGGACACGCCCCGAGCATACAACGAGGGCAGGGCGCGTGTCACAGGGCTGCGGTGGTTTATGTGGCAATGCGCATGCGACAATGCAGTAATAATGAAGCCAGACCGCTCCCGACGGAGTCAAACAGTAGATTGAGTTCTCCAGCCAAAGAAACCGCGAAGCCACCGAAGATCGAGCGACTGAAGGCCATTTGGCCGGAAGTCTGGAACTTGATGCGTCCGCGGCGCGGACTGCTCGCCCTCGGCTTTGTCCTGATGGTGATCAACAAGGTCGCCGGCTTCGTGTTGCCGTATTCCTCGAAATACCTCATTGATAACGTGGTGACGAAGCATCAGACCGGACTGCTGCGGCCCTTGGTATTGGCGGTTTTATTGGCGACGCTGGTGCAGGGCGTGACTTCTTTTTCTCTGACCCAGTTGCTATCGAAGGCGGCCCAGCGGCTGATTGCCGACCTGCGTGAGCAAGTGCAGACGCATATCTCCCGTCTGCCGGTAGCCTTCTACGATGCCAATAAAGCCGGGGCTTTGGTGTCGCGCATCATGAGCGATGTGGAAGGCGTTCGCAATCTGCTGGGAACGGGCTTGGTGGACTTCGCCGGGGGACTGGTCGCGGCCGGCATCGCGCTCGTATTGCTGATTCGCATCAGCGCACCGCTTACGCTGATCGCCGTCGGCTCTCTGGGATGTTTCACATTCGCCTTGAATAAAGCTTTTGCGATCATCCGGCCCATATTCCGCGAGCGCGGCAAAATCAACGCCGAAGTTACGGGGCGCCTGACGGAATCGCTGGGTGGCGTGCGGGTGATTAAGGGATATCACGCGGAAGAACGCGAGGAGAAGATTTTCGCCGTGGGCGTGCGCCGGCTGCTCGATAACGTGATGCGCACGTTGACGGCGACGTCGCTGATGGGCCTTTCCGCCAGCGTGCTGCTTGGAGTGGTCGGCGCTGCCACGATGTATGTCGGTGGCCGCCAGATGACAGCTCACACTCTGACAGCAGGCAGTTATTTTTCCTATAACTTTCTGCTCGTGTTTCTGATCGCTCCCGTCATGCAGGTTGTGTCCATCGGCACGCAACTCACCGAGGCGATGGCCGGTTTGGAGCGCACCCAGGAGATCATGCAGGAGCATCCTGAGGACCAGGATCCCAAGCGAACGGTGCAGCTTCGCGACATCGTGGGGACGGTTGAGTTCGAGAACGTCACGTTCAGTTACGACGGAGCTCACGATGTTCTGCGCGACATTTCTTTCCGCTCCGAGCCGGGAACCGTGACTGCGCTTGTAGGTTCGTCGGGATCGGGAAAGTCGACGACGATCGGATTGATTTCGGCTTTCTATGTGCCTTCGAAGGGCGTGATCCGAGTGGATGGTGTGGACTTGAGCACGGTGCGGCTCGATTCCTACCGCACGCGCCTGGGAGTCGTATTGCAGGAATCATTTCTGTTCGACGGGACGATCCGCGAGAACGTCGCCTTCTCGCGGCCGGATGCCAGCGAGGAAGATGTGATGCGCGCATGCCGGATCGCCCGGGTCGACGAGTTCGCCGAGTCGTTCGCCGATAAGTACGATACGGTGGTCGGCGAGCGAGGCGTGAAACTTTCGGGGGGCCAGCGGCAGCGGATTTCGATTGCCCGCGCCATTCTGGCCGAGCCGCGCATCCTGATTCTGGACGAAGCTACGTCCAGCCTTGACTCTGAATCAGAACAGATGATCCAGCAGGGGCTCTCTTATCTGATGCAGGGGCGTACCACGTTCGTGATCGCGCACCGGCTTTCGACCATTCGCCGGGCGGACCAGATTATGGTGATGGAACAGGGGCAGATCGGGGAGCGGGGCACGCACGCGCAGCTTTATGCCGCGCGCGGCCGATACTACGACCTCTACACCCGGCAACACGGAGTAGAGGAGAATTTATTTCTGGCACCGGGCGAGGGGGACGCGGTGACGGTAAACGGCAACGGTGCTCAACCGAAGAGCGGTGACGTGAAAGCAGGCGACGCGCTGCGCGTGCTGCGAGGAGAAATGCGCTAGCGCTTATGACGACCAGCACAACTCCCGTAGTGGATGCCGCAAACAGTAAGCAAGCGATTCAGGTTGAGAATCTTTGCCGGCATTACCGCATGGGCGAGACTCTGATCCGCGCGGTCGATGGCGTCTCGCTTGAGATTCACGCTGGAGAATTCGTCGCACTCCTCGGCAGTTCCGGCTCGGGCAAATCCTCGGTACTGAATCTGATTGCGGGCTTGGATCGTCCAACTTCGGGAAGTGTCATCGTGCAGAATCGTGATCTGGCCAAACTTTCGCGCGAGGAACTTGCCAAATACCGGCTGCACGTTGTCGGGATGGTTTTTCAGTCGTTCAATCTGATCGCCAGCATGACGCTCGCGGAGAATGTGGAGCTTCCGCTGCGTTTCGCTGAGGTGGATCGTGGCGAGCGCGCGAGGTTGTCGCGCGAGGCTCTGGAGCGCGTGGGCTTGCGGGCACGCATGGATCATCGTCCCAGCGAGCTTTCCGGCGGCGAACAGCAACGGGCGGCGCTGGCGCGCGCTCTGATCAACCGCCCGCAGCTTCTGCTGGCCGACGAACCCACGGGAAATCTCGACAGCCACACTGGAACTGAAATCATGGACATGGTTCGCCAGTTCAACCGCGAGTTGGGAATGACAGTCGTCATGGTGACTCACGAACGAGCTTTGGCCGAGCGCTACGCGCAGCGCATGATCTTCCTGGCGGACGGAAAGCTGGTTGACGACGGGGCCAACAGTGATCTGACAAACAACGACCGAGCAAACACAGCCGCTGCCGATTCGGGCAAACAGGGAGGACAGCTGTGAAGATTCCAGATCTCGCCGAACTCGCTCTTCGGAATCTGCGTGAGTCGTTGCTGCGGAATTCCCTGACGACGGTCGGCATCTCGGTCGGCGTAGCGTCGCTGGTCGCCATGCTTTCGCTGGGCATTGGCCTGCAGCAGTTATTTTCGCGGCGCCTGGCGAAGTCGGGGCTGTTTGACACGGTCCTGGTCACCTCCCACCGGGATATGCGCGCCATGGGCCGCGAGCGCGACGATGACCGCAGCGGGGCCAACCCCGGCGAAAGCCGCGTCCTCGATGAAGCGGCGCGCGTCGAACTCGAACATCTGCCTAACGTGCTCGAGGCTTATCCTGACATTCGCTTCAGCGCGGAACTCCGCTACGAGGACAAGCCGCATCTCGCGATGATTTCCGCCCTGCCCGAGTCGGCGAAATCCAACGACGCTTTCGAGGGCATGCAGGGCAGCTTTTTTTCCTCCGATACGGCACCGGAAGTCATCGTCCAAAAGGCGTTCGCTGAAGAACTATTGGGCAAGACGCCCCCTCGTGGAGGCGAAGAACCGAATGTGGCCGACCTCGCAAAACCGTTGCTGGGCAAGGAATTGACCATTCATTACGCGCAACGCTCGGTCAGCGCTAACCAGCCTTCGCTGCCCAGTGCCGACGCGGCGAATTCCAATTCCGGTTCTAGTTCCGGCTCTAATTCTAACGACGGCTCCCTCGCCGGAGCTGCGTATTCAGTCGTTTCCCGCGAACAGAAAGTCAAGATTGTCGGTGTTGCCGATCTTGACCCGGAGAGCATGCGCGGGCCAACGCGCGCCCGAGTATTTCTGCCTTTACAGCTGGCCGAAAGCCTGCACGTCATGCAACTCACCGACCTGCGTGAGATTGCGCGCGCAGCCAGTGATCAGCCGGTCTATTCCTCGGTCAGCGTGCGCGTGAAAAATCCTGCGCAGATTCAGGCTCTGGAAGACGCAATCAGGAAAATGGGGTTCGGCACGTTCTCGATTCTCGATGCGAGCCGCGGTCTGCAGCAGGTTTTCCGAGTACTGTACGCGTTCCTCGGAATTTTCGGCAGCCTTGCGCTGATCGTTTCTTCTATCGGCATCGTCAATACTCTGGTGATGGCTATTCTTGAGCGGCGCCGCGAGATCGGCATCATGAAAGCCATCGGCGCCAGCGATGGAGATGTGAAAAAGCTTTTCTTCGCCGAGGCGGGCGCCATGGGAATTCTTGGAGGCATCATCGGAGTCGTTCTGGGTTGGACGATCGGCCAGTTGATCAACTTTGGCACGAATCTCTGGCTCAAGAGTCAGTCAGTTCCGCCCGAACATTTCTGGGCAGTGCCGTGGTGGCTGGTTGCGCTGGCGATTGGATTCTCTTTCCTCGTCAGCCTGGTGTCTGGCCTGTATCCCGCGGGACGCGCTGCCCGGCTTGATCCCGTGCAGGCGCTGCGCTACGAGTAAACTGACCTGCATGATCGTCACCTGCACGATCGTCGCCTTCCCGATTCGCGCCTTCATGACTCGCGCCTTCAGGCTGGTTTGCGTTTTCGTATTAATCGCCGGGGGCTTGGCAGCGGCGCAGAGCCGCATCGACTGCAGCGCGCTGAACAGCCGCATCCTTAAGCAGATAGTCCATTATTGCGTGTACTTACCCCCAGGTTACGACGCGGGCGCATCGCAACATCCTGCACAGCGCTATCCCGTACTCTATTTTCTTCACGGCCTCGGCGACAACGAGCAAACGCTCTTCAATAGTGGTGGATGGACCTTGCTCGACGACCTGCGCAGCGAGCATAAGATGGGTAACTTTCTCATTGTTGCGCCCGAGGGACGGCGCAGCTTTTACATCAACTCGGCCGACGGTGCGGTGCGCTACAGCGACTTTTTCCTGCAGGAATTTCTACCGCAGATCGAAAGCAAATACAGGATTCGCCCCGGCCGCTCGGCTCGCGCCATCAGCGGAATTTCCATGGGCGGCTACGGCGCTTTGCGATTCGCATTTGCGCATCCTGAACTGTTTTCAGCCGCCAGTGCGCAAAGCGCGGCGCTGATTACCGCCTCGCCGCAAGCCCTGGACTCCGCTTCACAAGCCGGAGCGCCTCTGGCGGGAGTGCTGGGCGCAGTTTTTGGCCGGCCGATCAACGTGCCCCACTGGAATGCCAACAGTCCGTTCGTTCTCGCGAAACAGAATGCCACCGCGCTGCGCAAGCTTGCCATTTATTTCAACTGCGGCCAAGATGACAACTACGGCTTTGAAAAAGGAGCCGCAGCGCTGCACGACGAACTGCAAAAAGAAAATGTGAAACACGAATATCATCCCTATCCCGGCGACCACGGGCTGGCATATTTCATGTCGCATTTCGACGAGGTCATGGAATTTCATTCCAGGGCGTTCGGCGAGCTCCCGCCGCACTGAGATTCATCGTGCGTGTTGTAAACTAACAAAAAGCGGCTCGGGAGCGCGCCTTTCGCAACCAGGCCCTTTTTGCAAACAATGGAACGGTCGGAGAGGTGGCCGAGTGGTTGATGGCTCCGGTCTTGAAAACCGGCGTACCCGAAAGGGTACCGGGGGTTCGAATCCCTCCCTCTCCGCCACGCAGTCTCAACTGCAGAGAAATTCACCCGCCTTCGACGGACGCGACGAGCCCGTCTACGGCAGGTAATAGCGGAACGACGTGAAGACCATGCCGTCGATCCCATGGGGCTCGTTGGGCGACGACGAACCGGACCACGCGTTCCGCGTCACATAAGAATATTGTAGGCCGAATTGCACACGGCCCTTATTCACTTTCTCCTTGGAGCCGTCGTAGAACTTGTACCAGATGCCGGCCGTTCCCTCGATCAGAGCGCGTGTATCGGCGGTGCAACTGGAGAGACCGCCGGGGAGGAATCCGCCGGAACTCGGACCGGTCTCGGTGAAGCAGCCGGTGTTGTTGAAGAACGGTGAACCGTAACCGACGTACTTGCCACTGATGGGGTCGTAGTCGGCGGTGCGGCTGGCGTACTCCGCTCCTGCGTTGAGGTAGACGTCCAACTTCGGGCCGTGCCATTCGATCGTGCCCAATCCCTGATAGCCCTTGATCAGTGCGAGCGTTCCATCGGGCTTCACAGCGGTGTCCGATAGTCCTCCGGTACCGTAGCGTCCGATTCCGCTGCCGCCAAGGATATGCACCCCGAGGTCGAGGTGCTTGTCGAGAAGCGACCAGCGGGCGTTGGCGCCGATTCCGCCGCCGTTCTTGGAACTGTTGAATGCATCCGAAGCGTTGGCGACGCCGGCAGTTGTACCGGTGCCGCAGGGAGCGGTCGCAGAGGAGGAGACATCTTCGCAGGGGAAGACTCGGTCGCGGAAACGGGCGTAGACTCCGAAGAGCTCATAGTGTCCGACGCCTGGTTCGAAAGCTACCTTCGCGATGACATCGGGGGCCGGGTTGAAGGAGTAGTTGGCTGCGTTGGTGCATGTAGTAACGAAGGTGCTGCTGGTCGCGCAAGCGGTCACCGCGCCATTGTAGAGCCCACCACCAGCGCCGGCTGAACCGAGCAGATAATTGGCGACGTTGCCGTGGGTGGTGAGCGTTGCCTCGGAGTTCTCCATGGAAACTGCAACCCAGACTTTGTTATCGATGTTCTTGGCCAGACGCAAGGCATATTGGCGCGCCCAGCTGAAGCCCACGGTATATTGCGGGTCGATGGTCATCGGCGTGGCTTCGGTGCGGTTGTCGGTACCATGCTTGGTTTCGGTGACCAGACTCCACATCTGTCCGCCGGTAATGGTCCATCCGCTGTCGAAGGCGGCTTGAGCAAAGACTTGCCGCTGGCGGAGAGTGTAGCTGTTGCTCTGGTTGTTGTTGGAGGTTACTCCCGCCGAGAGGAAATCGGCTTCCACGTATCCGGATAACTTCACATCCGACAGTCGGCCTTCCGCCAACATGGAGATTCGGGATTGACGGCCGGAGCCGAAGAATTCTGAGGTGCTGCTGGCCGAAGCGCCGGGCATGGTCAGGGAGTTGAAGGGGGTATTGATGTCCGACCCCAGGGCACGCGAGCGGCGCACAAATTCGCCCGCCAGGAAACCACCGGGAGTGATGGTGATGCCTTTGTAGTGCAGAGCCAGTGGGTCAACGTTGTTATGCACAATTGTCTGCGTATCCTGAAGGGCCACAACCGTGTTACCCATGTTCGTCTTCAGGTCGGCCACATCGGCCGTTAGTACTCCGACGGCCTGCTGCTGCTGAGTGGCCTGCGTCTGTGCCGCATCCGCTTTAGTGGCAGCATCGGTGGCGGCGGCCTGGGCCTGCTGTACTGCCTGATCCTTGTGGTGGAGTTCGTCGCGCAACTGCTGAATCTCCTGTTGCTGCTGCGCCAGTGCCGCCTGTTGCGCTGCGAGCGCGTCCTTCAACTCCTGCACGTCAGCCGCCGTTATGGTCGCGGGCTTCGTCTTCTTGGATTTGGGCGGAGTGCTGGTTTGCGCGACCAGTGCTGTCGCCAGAAAAAGAATTACCCACAGCTTCCACGCAGATTTCATGTTCTCTCCTTTT
Organism: uncultured Acidobacteriota bacterium; assembly: GCA_963758005.1. Taxonomy (GTDB): domain Bacteria; phylum Acidobacteriota; class Terriglobia; order Terriglobales; family Acidobacteriaceae; genus Sulfotelmatobacter. Next base: position 1,775,150 of record CAVWTR010000006.1, on the reverse strand, counting down.
TTGTCCTGCGACGAATGAACAATGTTCGGTTGTTGCGGGAGGCCTATATGACGCGCTTAATGGCCTCCGTCACTTTTGCGACCCACGTTGCCCGGCAAGGTCGCGTGGTCCAGCGCGGAGTTCATCTCCTGGCAACTTGGGCAGGCCGAATTTCGTGTTGCGAAGTAGCCGAAAGATAGTTCGTCCGAAGTTAAGGAATCTGTTTCGATAAAATATCCATGATCGGAATCGACAAGATAAAACGCGACTGCGATTGTGTTATCGGTCGTCCCTGGTGTGGGAAAGAAGGTGTTGGTCAACGTGCCCGTGAAACGACCGCTGCTGGGGATGGCAGTAAATGTGCCGGTTAGAGGCGTATCGGGTTGGGCGGAGAAGCCCACCAACCCCAAGGTAACGTCGATGACCCCGGACAAAGTATTGGAAGTTCCGTTTACCGTGATCTGCCCGGTGCCGTCATTTTCGAGTGGGCCGCTGCTCTGGGTGAAATACAATCCATAGTTTCCGTTGAACGAAAATGGCGCGGCTGATTGTGGATTGGCGAGCCCGATCCCGAGCGAGCCGAAGGTACTCTCGGCGTCGAGCACCAGCGGAGGATTGCCATTGCCCGTGAGATAAAAAATGAGCTCCGGTCCTGCGCCGTTGCTGAACCTGGTGGATGAATCGACGCGGCCGGTCCCCGTCGTGTCGAGACTGTAAGTTCCAGTGAACGAGTTGCTGAGATATTGCTGCACTCCGTTGAGAACCTCGTCCGCATATCCGTTGTTCAGGTTGCCGGTGGTGTCGGCGGTGAATTCTCCCACCATTGCTAATGAGGTCGGCAGGTAGCTCAGGTCTTGACCGAGCACGTCAAATACGTAGTTTCCAACAAATGATTGATCGCTGGTGAATGTGCCGGTGGCAGAACCCTGACCAATGGCAATTCCTGCAGTAGAACCGACGCCCACGCCTGACCCGGTGTTGTCGCTTTCAATCAGCTTGATGTGCTGCGCGTCGACAATGTATCCCGTGAACTGGATGGGACTCGGGGTAAAGCTGGCCGTCAGATCGAACTTCAGCGATCCGAGTGAGTCTGGGGTAGTAACAGTGCCGGATATTGTTGCTGTTGGGAAAATAATGCCCGCGTCGTCCTGATCAGCCACGCTACCCGTTCCTGAAATCGTGTTTGGGGAATCAATCTTCAGAATGCCGCCGATTGCCATGGGTGAAGAACTGATGTCGACGCCGTTGACGGCAAAGGCGTATCCGCCGGTGGGTGCAGTGGCACTGGTCTGCAAGTCGAGCGCTCCGGAGGAAACCTCGAAGCTGGGTGCAAGGTTAGGATTGTCGAGCGTGGCAAGCAGGGCTTGGGAATTGGAAAGGAAGACGAGACTCAGATTTTCTATCCCTTGCTGGCCGATGTTCTGATCCGCGGTGTTGAGGGTTAGGGTGCCGCGACCATCAGGTCCGATGGTGTATGACCCGCCCGTGATGGAATCCGACACGGACAGCAAGGGGTCGTTATGAGTTTGCTCTCCGGATGTGACTCCGCCGTTGCCATCGAGGACAACTACGCCCGCCAATTGAAACGGTCCGTTACCGTCGATTCCTTTTGTCTCGAATACGTATGTGCCTTTAAGGTTGTTGGCAAAGCCGGTGACCGTGATGGCAGCAACAACATTCTTGGTTTGATCGGCGGTCGCGAAAGCTTCAATCGTGAAGGTCTGGTTGTTTCCAGAGATGGATGTGGGCGGAGCATAGGTCGCCGCAGCACCGCTCGCCGTGTGCAAAGGAAGCAGGGTGCCACAACTGGGATTGCTCTGACAGATCAAAGACCAGTCCACTCCAGAGTTGCTTGAATCATTGGTCACGACCGCGGTCAGTGCGGTTGTGGTGCCAAGGGGAATAGCTCCGGGAGGTGCTGGTTGAAAAGCTATCGAGACCGGAGTTGAAATCGGCGCCGGAGGATTTTGTATATTTGCAGTGCTTCCTCCACATCCTGCAAGGATCACACTCATCGCTGCGGCAAGGAGCAGCCCGATCCATCGACTCATCGCCGCAGCCAGCCTTCCAGCATTGAAAGTCATTGACCCGTTCATTGCCCGGTACCCCGTAAATGAATGGTCTGGGTTTGGCCAACCGTATAAGTAATGGTGATGGTGCCTGGATCGAATCCCACGATCCTGGGCAGGAACGAAACTGTCATCGTGCAACTGCTTCCAGAAGCCAGGCTCGAGCCGCAGTTGTCGGTTTCTGTGTAGTCGCCTACTACCAGATTGCCGGTGAAGTTAATGGTTCCGGCCTTCGGATCTTTCGGATCGTTGAACAGCGTGATCGTCAAGGGTGCGCTTGCCTGACCGCGCGTCTGAATGCCGAAATTCAATCCCGCACCCGGAGTCATTCTCAGGGGGCTGGGCACGTTGGCGATCAATTCCACGGGGAAACGGCCACTATCGATTTCGCAGTTCGAAGTTGTGGTGGCGTTGCATTGCTGCGTGTTCAGTTGGAGGAAATAATCCAGCGCGGGGGTCAATGGGGTGCTGGGCTGGGGAACAAATGTGATCTGAAGACTGCAGGAAGACAGAGGCAAGAGCAATGTTCCCGAGCAATCGTCAGCAAAAATCTGGAAGTTTGGCAGCTTGCTGGTGAGATCACTGTCGCAGTTGTAGTTGATGGTCGAACCGTTCGGAGTGATGACGCCGGTGTCTACTTGCAGGCCTGCAATCAGGCCCGGAGCCGGCGGCCGCGGCAGGGTAAGAACTCCCACTGAAGGGTTCACGCACGTACTGCTCAGCGCGGGCAGAATTTGTACGGGAGCTGCACCTTGGTTGGTAAAGGAGAAGAGTTGAGGAGCGCTGGTTTCGCCCACTGCTTCGGCTCCAAAGTCGAGTTCGGGAGTCGACGGTATGATGGCGCTGAAACCCAGACCGTTTACGGGCACCGCAAATGCCGTGAGGTTGTCCGCGCTCACTGGACTGTTAACGGTTAACGCCGCAGTGAGCGGAACTGGGCAGGCAGATGGCGGCTTTCCTCCCAGTGCCGTCGACGGCAACCAGGGACAGCTCTGCTGTGGCGAAAATGCGATCGTGATAGAGCAACTCTGCTGGGGGGCGAGAGAGAAGGATGATCCAGGAGAACTTGCGCAATTATCCTGCTCCGTGAAATTCGCGATTCCGTCAAAATCGCTTAGGCCGAAAGGACTCGTGGCCCCCGACTGTGGGTTGAACGATAAAGTTAAGCCGGAAAGAGGAGTGCCGCTTAGACCGGTGTTGGTTAGTGTGATCGTCTGTGCCGTGGGCGCGGATCCCACCTGTTGAGCGGGAAAACTAAGCAGCGCTGGAGACAAGGTTATTGGTTGCGTGCAGCTGGGTGTGTTTCCCAACGCAAGACAGACGTTGCCAATATCTCCGGCAAGATTCCCTCCGGGACAGGCGCCGGTGCTCACTCCATATCCGTTGGTGCCTTCCAGAACAGTTCCAGCAGCGGAGGTCACGACCGTGACGGGTGAAGGATTTGTGAATCCGGTCGGAGCTCCGATCTGGCCGACGTTCGATCCGTTTGCAGCGATGATCTGGAGCAAGACGGAATTGCCGCTGATCTGACCGTTCACGGAGGCGGTCGACAAACAGGGATAGACTTGGAAGGTCAGCGTGCCGGTTACCGTCGCATTGCTCGCTCCTATATTTGCTCCTTGCGTAAGGAACCCGGAGACTGGGAAATCCTGATCTCTAAGAGTCGGGTTGAGCGTACTGTGAAAATTCCCTTGAATCGCTCCGGTCAACGGTGGCACGAGGGTCGCGCTCCATTGCAGCCCTGCTTGAGCGGTTCCGCAGCCTTTGCCGTCGGTTGAGGTGTAGGTGCCCATCATCGTCGAGCCATCCGCGCTCAGGGCTCCCGTCAGATTGAAAGTCTGGGGACCTGCCACCGCGGTCAGGGTCACACTCTGGCCGTTGCTTGTGCCGGTCATGGGAGCCGACCCACTGTTGCAGATGGTTGGAGTCCCCCCGGCTTGCGCCGGCAACATAATCGAGTAGACGACTGCTCCCGTTACGGCGGAATTGCTCTGCAACAGAAATCCGCCCTGGATACCGCCCAGGAACGAATTGTCAGAGGGGCTTGCCATGGTGAACTGCCAATTGCCGGCAAGTTGCCCGCTGCTTTGCGGCTGATTCGAAGTTCCACCGCCGCACGCCGACAAGACCATTAGACCGGCCAACGAGAGAGGCAACAGTTGGGCGCCGAAACAGATTGTTTTGAATCTCTTCATGTTGCCTAGACTTAGAAACTCCACTTCAGACCAAACTGTACGGTTCGCGGACGATGCGCATCGAGCGGATGCAAAAAGGACGCTCCAGTCACGCAATCTGCCCCGCTGCCCTGAAAGCCCGCTGAATATGCGGGTCCGGCGTAACAACTGACGACGTTGTTTCCGCTGCTGCCGGGATTGTCGGGATCGTAAATTCTGAACTCGGTGTGATTGAAGATGTTGAAAAATTCCGCGCGCAGTTCGATCTCCTGGGATTCTGTGATCTTGAAATGCTTGAGAAGCGAGAGATCGAAGTTCAACCGGCTGGGATTATTGAAAAAGTTGCGACCGGCATCGCCGAACGTCAGTCCCCGGGGCGCCACAAATTCTGACGGATTCCCCAATAGCGGCCCAAAACTCTGAGCATTCCGTGCCGCCGGCTCGGGCAACCCACGTACCACGTCCGGATATGAGGCCGCGATTCCGAGCCCGCTCGAAACGCCAGCATTGTCGGTGAGGGAAATGCCAGTATTACCGGCACTGTTAATGACAGTAAATGGTGTGCCCGATTGAAAGAGTGTTACGCCCGAGATCTCCCATCCCCCGAAGATCTGGTTCATCGCATTTAAACAACACGTCGCGCTGCTTGACGCATCAGTCCCATCTTGCTTTGGTGGTTCAACCTTTGGAGGTACCACCTTAGGAGGTGCAACCGCAGCATTCCAGAACCAGCGCGTAAGAGTCGGGATTTGGTACAGGTAGCTGAAGGTGAGCAGATGGCGTTCGTCGAAATTCGAGCTCGCCCAGTTTTGATGCAGATTGTAAGAATTGACCAATACCGGATCACTCCGGTCGGAAGCATTATCCAGGGAGTGGCTGTAGGTGTAGGAAAGCCCTGCGGTCAGGGGTCCGCGTGATCGCCGCAGTGTGAATTGAAACGCGTTATAGCTCGAATCAGCCACATTTTGCAGAGAAAATATTCTCCCCATCCCCGGATACGGACGCGCGAGCGAATTGACGTTAGGGATGTTGGGATTTGTACAGGCCGCTTGTAAGTGCACATAAGCCGGGCTCTGAGCAGTTACGATCGTCCCGCTCTGCAGTAAGAAGGGAAACCCGTTGCTTCCGGGATGATCGGCTGCATTTCCTGAAGCTGGAACCGTGCAATCTGCCAACGTCAATGGTTCATTGGGACCGAACGGATTTTCACTCAACGGCAGCGGTGGCAGCTGGTTGAGTTGGCGCTCGATGGTCAAATGCGTTCCCTTGCTGCCTACATAAGCAACATTGGCGACAACATCGTGAGGGAGTTCCCGCTGTACTCCGAAGCTCCACTGTTGCGCGTAGGGCCAAATTGCCTTTGTCGGAATTCCGGTTACGTCGAGAGGAAACGCTGTGCCCGCAGGTGGGGCGGCATTCGGCGAGTTCGGCGATGCGCATGCGACGTTGGTAGGATCGAATGCAGCGCCTTGGCCGACATTGCCGATGCATGGATAACTGACAGGTAACGACTGCGTCATGCTGAGAACCAGAGGCGAACTAGCCTCGAGAGAGCCGGTATTGGCTTCGTTGCCGGTGCCGTGCTCGAAGAAAATCCCGTAGCCGCCGCGAATTGAGGTTTTGCCATCGCCGGTCGGATCCCATGCAAAACCGACGCGGGGCGCGGGATTGAACAGATGCCCTGTCATGCAGCCTGCCGGGCTTCCGTTCACGCCGCACTGAACCAACCCGAGGTCGCTCACGACGCCTGGGCGCAACTGGAACGTGCTCGGGTTGAATGCTATTGGGGCTGAGCCGGCGTTGTTGTCGAGGAGCACGCCATAGAACGGATCCACTGCGAATCTTTTCGAATTGAACGCCAGCGCTTCCCAGTTCCACGCGTTGTGATATTTCTCGCGGTAAGTGCCGAATAGGCTGACTCTGATGCCCAGGTTCAGCGTCAGGCGGGGAGTTACTTTCCAATCGTCCTGGAAGTAAGGTTCTCCAATCTGATAGGTCTGGTAGTAGCGGCGCTGGGCAGAATCCTGGGTGAAGCTTTGTATGTAGTTCGTGGTGATTCCGTCATTTACCGACTGCACCAGGAAATCGGCGAAGGCGTTCCCCGTGCTTCGCGCCAGATTGTTGAAAGTCAACAAGCCCTGAAGCTCGCCAGAGGCGGCTCCAATCGCGTTGTTCGTCTGATTTCGCTGAGCCAGTACGTATTGCCCACCGAACTGCAGCGTATGCTTTCCGATCGATTTGCCAATGTCGTCGCGCGCCGCATAGGTTGGATTCGTATGGCTCCAGGGCATGTACGACGGATCTTCCGCGAAACCTCTGCCACCGTACGCCGCGTTCGTGCCCAGGATTGCAACCCCGGGCATCTTTCCGCCGAAACCGTTATTGAAGATGTAACCCATTGCACATTGCGGAATGCCCGTCGAGGGGTCAAGGCTAAGCTGAGGATTGCACTGGCCCGGAACAGAGGGATCTGGGACCAGAGGTTGATCGAGAGTCGGATTGCGCTGAAACTGTGCATTTCCCGGGCCATTCTCATCGACCAGAGTAATGTTCGAGTTGACGTAGCTCACAACCAGATCGTTCAGCAGTGTGGATGAAACGGTGTCGGTCAAACGAGCTACCAGGCTCGTTCCAGGACCGACGAAACTGTTTTGTATCGTCGGAAAATTGGCCGCCTGGGGGTTCGTGCTGTGCAGGTAGCTCCACTGCGGGGTCAACACGGTCGTGTCCCACGAGTCATGAATGTAGCGAAAGGATGCCCTCATCTTCTGAGTGACCATCTGATCGAAGCGAAATAATTCTTCCCGCCAATATGTCGAAGGAGAAACAGCGGCGTTATAGCAATGGTTCGGATCGGTCGGGTCCAAGTTCGCCACTGCAAAGTTGCAGCCCGTGGGGGAATTTGGGAGTGGTATGAGGTTCGCCTGCAGGATTGCCAAGGCGTTCTTGTCTATGCCGAAGGTCGCCGGTCCGTTCGGCGTTTGTTGGCCTTCCAGATCGTTTCCCGGAAAAGGTTGGAGGTCTTTAGGATTAACTCCCAGCCGCGCCGGACAATCTGGAAATTGTTGGCGATTAAAGCCGAGAGACGCGGAAGTTCCTGGCAGGGGACATACGTCGCTGAAGTCGAATACCTGGGAGACAAGTCCGCTCGAATTCGGCGGACCCAGGTTCCTCTGAACTCCCTGGGGCGTCATCACCAGGCCACGTTCTTTGAGGGAAGGGACCGCCTGGTTGTAATCTGTCGGCGTTTTCTCCAGACGGACTTCTTCGGAGAAAAAGAAAAACGTTTTATCCCTCTTGGTGTTGTAAAAATGCGGAATGGTCAATGGGCCGCCGATCGTTCCGCCGAAATCCTGCCGGCGATAGAGCGGCGCACGGCCGGGAGGATCGAAATAATTGCGTGCATTGAACGCTTCGTTGCGGATGAATTCATACGCGCCGCCGTGCAAGCTCTCTGTTCCTGACTTCGTGGTTACCTGCACCGTGCCTGACGCCGTGCGCCCGAATTGAGCGCCATAATTCGAGGTCAGAACTTTAACTTCCTGAATGGCGTCAAGACTCGGATACACCATGAGTGTGCTGGACGCGCCGTTGAGGCCGGTGTTGAGGACGTCGCTGCCATCAACTTCGAACGTGTTGTACTCGACGCGACCACCGTTGACGCTATATTTGACGCTGCCGACGACTCCCACCTTGGCTTCGTCTTGTCCAGTCTGATTGCTGACGCCGGGCGCGAGCGCAACCAACTGCGTGAAGTTTCGGCCATTGAGACCAATCGACACTACTTCTTTTTCCGTGATCGTTCCTGAGACGGCGGCGGTTTCGGTCTCTACTGTCCCGACACCACCGGATTCAACATTCACCTCGGTCTTTTCGCCTGCCGGTTCCAGCGAGGCGTCGACCGTCAATTCCTGGCCAGCGGCAAGCGCGATGTAATCCATTGTCTTTTGACCGAACTTGGGCGCGACGACCGTGAGTTTGTAGGTGCCTGCGACCAGTCCGGTGAAGGAATATGTGCCTTTGTCATCTGTCTTCGCGTCTTGGTTGACACCCGTATCGCTGCTCAAGACCACTGTCGCGCCAATCACGACCGCTTGTGTCTGATCCGTGATAGTCCCGTGAATCGCCGCCTTGTCGTTCGCTTTGTTCTCCTGAGCTACAGCAGCCAGCGACAGAAGCAGAACCGCGGCTCCGCCGAACAGACTGACGCGACAGAAATCGCGAAACAGGACCACGATCACGAACACACCTCTCCGATGAATCGCTGGGCAGGGTTCTGGGAACGAAGGCGGATGGTACAGGAAGCGAAAGCGGTGCCAGATTAAAAGAACATGAAAGTTTTGTGAACAGAGTGTGAAGACCACCGCGATCTGCCGCGTGAATTGCTGTCACGAAGTGTTCACAAACTCTTCATCTTGGCGTAACAGACAAACAGGTATGCTCCCGCCTGAACTTCCACGCAAGTTCGATGTATGGGGCGTTGAACTTGAATCAACGAATCACGAGAACTGAAGAACCAGCGGCTGTTTTCGATGCCGACCTTGGCGTGCGGCGAAAGTGTGCCGCACGTGAACTGAAAGTGATGCTCTCCAAACTTAGATCCAACTTCAGAAAGGAATATCTTATGACGCGCATGAAATCAGTCTTCGCGGTGCTGCTGCTTACCGCAATCGCAAGCGTAGCGCCACAGGCACACGCACAGACCGTCAAGGTCGTGCTGGCGGGCTCTTCCGCTCTGTGGCAGTCTATGGCTTTGGCCGCATACAAGAGTGGGGCCTGTGTCTCGGGCGGAACGGCACCCTGTTTCCACTACACAGCGAAAAACTTCAACCTCAATGACGGACGGCCGACGACAAAAGGTGGCGCGACCGCAGTCGATCTGGGTAACGTTTGGATCGTCTGGGATAGCAATACCACGGCGACGAATGTTTGGGCCTACATCAAAGTGGACTCCGCGGTGGGAGATCGCTGCTACTTCGCCCAACCCCATTGCAACGTAAATATCGCCAGTTTCCCAGTGGCGGCGAATCTGATCAGTTCGACCCTCTGGGGTGACAACTCCTCCGACTCAACTCCGCCAACGTCAATCAGCGCCCTGTTCACAACCGGCACGCTCGTGACCGCTGCAGCCACCGACATTCGTCCGGAAGATGCTCTATTTGCCACTTGCCGTGCGAACTCCAAGCTCGGTGGCGGAACGGACGGGCTCGCCGGCCTCGGCTACGGCGCTAACAGCGCTGGCGTTTGCCCTAAGTTTGGTGCTGTGCTGGCAGACCTGCAAGGAAGCGACATACTCAGTGGTTATCCAGCTAGCACATCCACTGCGCATGTCTTAGCGTTCGCGCTCAGCGGGAAAGATCCTTTCACTGGGACGACCATCCCCATCGCCACTACAACAGCGGTGGGCGCGGCTCCAATCGTTTTCATCACACAACGCTCTGGCGCATTAGCGACTGTAACCAACGCCACTGACGCTGAGCTGCAGTCGGTATTCAGTGGTGCAAATTGCAACGCCGATGCCTTCGGAGCGCCCTCCGGGAACATTCAGGCGTATCTGCGCGAGCCTCTTTCGGGCACGATGAACACAACTGAATACAGCGTGTTCCGCTACCCGAACTTTTCCGGCACGAGCCAGGAAACTGGGGTTGCTGCCGTAAATCCCCTGGCTAGCCCTTGCACGGCGGGCGGTTCACGCTACCGCGCCATCGGAACCGGTGAAGAGGTAGAATCGGTTCAAAACTCAGGCGTGAATCATGGCACTGACGGGATCGGCTACACCTTCTTCAGTTATGGCAACGTTTCGTCTATTGCAAATAGCGCCAGCTATGGATATTTAACCCTGAATGGAATTGATGGCATCTTCCACAAGTATGGAACGACCATCGATCCCGGTCAGCCCTCCATCGCCGGCGCTTTACCGTCGAGCGCTAATCTTCCCGCAACCTGCGCTGGCGGCGCGGGTAACTTCCCTTGCGCGGAGTCCAAAATCTGGAGCGGCAACTTGTCGTTCCCGAATCTTCGCAACGGCTCCTACCGGGCTTGGTCGCTTCTGCGCGTGGTGAGCAACGGAACTTCGCTCGCCAATGTCGATCTGTTGGTAACTGCAGCTCAGACCTACGCGGCTGATACTGTTCCCGACTTCGTGCCTGCTCTGAAAGTGGCCGCTACGGATCCGGGCCTCGCACTTTTGCGCTCGCACTACACCCAGGAAGGGATCGCTCCGGTGAACATTGCAACCACCGGGGATAGGGGCGGCGATGCGGGTGGGTGCATTTTGACCAGCTCCGGTACCGCATCGACTTCCGACACCACCACCAAGCTGGCGCAGGTTGCTCCGGGCAATTCTTGTGTTTCTGTCCCGTAGCATGGCTCGCCTCTTAACAGAAATACCGAAGGACGAGTTCTTGCTGAGGGCTCGTCTTTCGTAAGCGTCAAGAAGCCCGGGCGAACTCCTGCTTAAGCAGGAGTTCGCTTCGTTTGACGATATGTCTCTGCTCTTCGGCATAAGGAAGGAAATGCGTCGCACGACCATGTTACGGTTCATAAAAATCTCACTCAAATTTGGACTTTTATTCGCGTCGCAGATTTTCTTATCGCAAATCAGCACTGCCCAATTTGTACAAGCATCCCCGCCGATCGCCGATCTCAGCGATAGACGTTTCGTGGACGTCACGGAAGATTGGACCTCACCCGCTCTGAAAACGAGCAATCTTAAGCCCACCCAGCCCCTGCCCGCCTACATCAATGACTACCCTGGCTACACGGTGGAACTGCTTCAAGTGCAGTGGCGATTCGGCGATCCACTCGATCTGTATGTAATGAAGCCAAAAGCTGTCAGGAAGCCTCCTGTCATTCTTTACCTTTATGGCTATCCCGCTGGGACCGACCGCTTCAAGGATGAAACTTTTCAGAAAACCGTAACCAAGAACGGATTTGCGGCCGTCGGCTTCGTATCCGCTCTCACCGGACATCGCTATCACGACCGGCCAATGCGGGAGTGGTTCATCAGCGAATTGCAAGAGTGCCTAGCCACCTCAGCCCACGACGTGCAGATGGTCTTGGACTATCTCGCCACCCGCGACGATCTCGACATGAACCGGGTAGGAATGTTTACGCAAGGGTCGGGAGCCAGCATCGGGATCCTGGCTTCGGCGGCGGATCCGCGAATCAAAGTGCTGGATGCGCTCGACCCGTGGGGTGTGTGGCCGATTTGGTTGGCAAGTTCTCCGCTCCCGCCCGAGGATGAACGCGCGAATTATGTCACGCCGGAATTCTTAAAGAAGGCCGCCGCCCTCGATCCTGTTGACTGGCTGCCAAAGATGCAGGCGAAGAAGTTTCGCCTTCAGGATGCGATCTTTGAACCCATTACACCCAAGGCGGCAAAGGAAAAGCTGCGGGCAGCTGTTCCGGCGGGTGCGACCGTGGAGATCTATAAGACACCGGAAGAGTTCAACGCCGTGGTACGAAGCCAGACGGAGCTGGAATGGATTCGACAAGAACTTCAAGCGTTGCCGGATGCTTACCCCTCGACCGCCAATATTCGATCACCTAAGGACTAAAAAACATGCGCGTGCCGGTGTGCGTATTGATGTGCATATTCAGGTTTTCAAATCCAACTCGGAGACAGGTGATGAAACGGCTATTCACAGGAATGTGCATTGGATCTCTGTTGGTCCTGGTACTTGCGCTACCGCTTGCTCAGGGGCAAACGACACCAACCTCTGTGGGGCCGTTCAGCTACGACCTCTCACAGGAAGTTACGCTGAGTGGCACGGTCTCGAGCGTGCTGACTAAAGCATCTCCGGGAACGGTCGCTGGTTCCCACCTGCTGCTCACCACTCCGTCGGGTGAGGTGGACATAAGTTTGGGGGTGTCTGGTCTGCGGGGCGCGGGCGCGCTCTCCGTCGCGGCAGGCCAACAGGTTGAAGTCATCGGCGTCATGAAGTCATTTAAGGACAAGCAAGTGTTTTTCGCCAGAGCCGTGGTGGTTGGCGACCATACCTATGCGATACGAAACAAGCACGGGATACCCGTAACGCCGCAGGCACGCGCTCGCCAAGACGCCGAGAGCGGGGAGACACGATGAACCGAAATGCCTGGCGTGAAGTGCTGGCGGCGGCTTGCCTGATGGGGCTTACGAGCTGCGCTACACCCTATCCCACCCTTCGCTCCAGTAACGTGACTCCGTCCGAAGCGATCGCTGCGACAGGTGGAACGCCTCAGAGCCATTCCGTCAACGGGACGTTCGCATCTGCGCTGGTGGCGACGGTAACGACCAATGGAGGTCCGGCCAGTGGTTTGGTGGTGATATTTACGGCTCCGGCGTCGGGAGCCAGCGCCACGTTCTCTGACACCACCGCGATCACCGCTAGCGCAACTACTGATTCGAACGGCGTCGCCACGTCACCGGTATTTGCAGCGAATGGAACCGCGGGCATCTACGCGATCACCGCCGCCGTTTCTGGAGCGGTCACGCCGGCTATTTTTACTTTGACAAATACGACAGGAGCGCCGGCGGCGATCTCGGCCACTGCTGGAACTCCTCAATCTGCGTCTATCAACACCGCGTTTCCTGCCCCGCTCGTTGCCACTGTTGTGGACAGCGGTAAGAATCCCGTAAGCGGCGCTGTAGTGACATTTACCGCTCCGGCGACCGGAGCCAGCGGCACGTTCGCGAACGGAACTGCGACAGAAACAGATACGACTAACGCGAGCGGCTTGGCCACTTCGACAACCTTCACCGCCAACGGGACGTCCGGAGCCGACACGGTGACGGCCACGGCGGCGGGAGTGTCCGCTCCGGCGAACTTCAATTTGACCAATGCCGCAGGGGCCCCGGCAACGGTCATGACTTCGAGCGGAACTCCACAATCCACGGCGATCAACACGGCATTTGCTGCGCCTCTGGTGGCGGCGGTGTTCGATAGTAGTTTGAACCCGGTGGGTGGCGTGGCCGTCACATTCACGGCGCCGGCCACGGGCGCGACTGGCACATTCGCAAACGGAACAGCGACAGAAACTGACACGACCAACGCAAGCGGCCTGGCCACTTCGACAACATTCACCGCCAATGGCACAACCGGCGGCCCATACACGGTGGCAGCCAAAATCGCAGCATCGTCAACGGCAGCCAATTTCTCTTTGACCAACCGCATCGCTGCGAACACTTATGTGTTCTACCTCAGCGGCCAGGAAGCTTCCGGGCCCAATTTTTACGCCCTTGCCGGATCAGTTGAAATCAGTCCGAATGGCAACGTCCTTGCCGGTGAACAAGATTATAACGACGGTTTTGCGGCGACTTCTCCCCAGCCTTCGGGCGACACCATCAGTGGAGGAACGCTGTCAGTAAATACCACCACCGGTCAGGGAACACTCACGCTGACCACAAACAATCCCACTCTCGGCCTGAATGGAGTCGAAACTTTTGGCGTCCAGTTCGTGAATAGCAATCACGCCCTGATCATTCAGTTTGATGGAACTGCGACTTCCAGCGGGAGCATGGACTTGCAGACCTCGCCGGCGCTGAGCGGCGGTTATGCTTTCACTCTCAGTGGGGTGGATAATGTCTACGGCGCAGTTGGGTTCGGAGGCGTATTCTCGGTCACCGCCGGCACCTTGCTGAGTGGTTCTGTCGACGAGAATGACAATGGAGCTCTAACCACAGCGACGCCTCTGAGCGGAACTTTTTCCACGTTCGATTCTTTTGGCCGCGGCACGATCATCAGCAACCTCAATTATTCGGCCGTACCCATCGTTCTCAACTATTACGTCGTTGGTCCGGAAGCGATCAGGATCATCGACGTGGATCCTGTCGATTCGGCTATAGGCTCGGCTTTCGGGCAGGGCGTAAACCAGACCAGTTCCAGCAATGCATCCCTGGGGAATTCCGTCTTCGGTCTACAGGGCGACCCCTTCCTGGTGAACTTCGCTACGGTGGGAATGGTTGCAACGTCGCCCTCCCTCGGCACGTTCTCCGGAGTGGCGGATGACAACGAACTGTTCAACTACAACATCCAGCTCCCGGCTGATGCAATATCCGGCACCTATTCGATTGCCAGCAACGGATACGGAAACTTCACGATCACGCCGGGCGATTTGGGAGATGTCGCCACGCTGGGCATTTATATGACCGACCCGAATCTCAATCTGAGCGATCCGAATAATACGACGAGTGGATTGGGAGGCGCACTGCTCACCGACATGGATAGTCTCCTCGCCGGCGGCATCGGGGTCATGCTCCCACAAACAGATACTTCGAGTGCCAGCTTTGCAGGCAACTATGCTTTTGGAGCGCAGGATTTCTACGATTCCTTTGAGTTCGACTTTGTCGGTCAGGGATCGGTTACGGGCGGGGCTTTGAGCGGAACTGGGCTGGTGAGCGATCCCTTCGACATCCTGGGAACCAGCGCGACAGATTTCGGCGCTACATTCTCGGGGACTCCGCTTGCAGATCCCACTAACGTTGGACGCTACACCATGTTCTCGACGAATCCGACGCCGAATCCCCTAAACATTACAATCGGCGCCAACACAACACCTTTCGACGTGGTGATCTACCAGGCAAGTGGCGGAGAGTTGTTCTGGCTTGATGAAGATGTCAGCAGCGTATTTTTTGGATCATTGCAGCAACAAGGATCACTGGCCGGCATTCCGGGAGCGGGCAGCGGGTCAACGGAAACGATCGTGGCCACCAGCGGAACGCCGCAAAGCGCCGCGACCGATACAGCCTTTGCGGCGCCTCTGGTAGCCACCGTAACCACCAACGGATCGCCGACGAGTGGCGTGGTGGTGACCTTCACCGCTCCGGCAACCGGAGCCAGTGGTACTTTCACCGGTGGTAGTAATACGACTACGGCAACGACCAACGCCAGTGGCGTGGCGACTTCACCGGTATTCACGGCAAATGCCACAGCCGGCGCCTATATGGTGACGGCTACGGTAGCGGGAGTGTCCACTCCGGCCAACTTCAGTCTGACCAACACTTCGACCACGGTGGAGACGATCGTGGCCACGAGCGGAACACCGCAAAGTACGGTTATCGATACAGCATTTGCTGCGCCTCTGGTTGCGACCGTAACCACCAACGGATCGCCGACGAGTGGCGTGCTGGTGACCTTCACCGTTCCGGCAAGCGGAGCCAGTGGCACTTTCGCTGGCGGCACCAATACCGCAACGACCAACGCCAGTGGCGTGGCAACTTCACAGGCATTTACTGCAAATACCACAGCCGGCGCCTATACGGTGACGGCTACGGTAGCAGGAGTGTCCACGCCGGCCAACTTCAGTCTGACCAATACTGCGGCCGCGGTGGAAACGATCGTGGCCACCAGCGGAACGCCGCAAAGTACGGAGATTGATACGACATTTGCCGCGCCGCTGGTAGCCACCGTCACTACCAACGGGTCGCCGACGAGTGGCGTGCTGGTGACGTTCACGGCTCCGGCGACAGGAGCCAGTGGCGCGTTCACCGGCGGCACCAATACGATCACGGCTACGACCAATGCAAGTGGCGTGGCAACTTCGCCGGTATTCACTGCAAACGGAACAGCCGGTGCCTACACGGTAACGGCCACGGTAGGGGGAGTGTCCACTCCGGCCAACTTCAGCCTGACCAACACTGCGACCGCGGTGGAGACGATCGTGGCCACCAGCGGAACGCCGCAAAGCGCGGTGATCGATACGGCATTTGCCGCGCCGCTGGTAGCCACCGTAACCACCAACGGATCGCCGACAAGTGGCGTGGTCGTGACCTTCACCGCTCCGGCAACGGGGGCCAGCGGAACTTTCGCTGGCGGCACCAATGCGATCACGGCAACGACCAACGCGAGTGGCGTGGCAACTTCACCGGTATTCACCGCAAATGGAACAACCGGCATTTATGCGGTGGCAGCGACGGTGGCGGGTGTGTCCGCTCCGGCCAACTTCAGTCTGACAAACCGGGGAACTTCGAACACCTACGTGTTTTACTTGAGCGGCCAGGAAACTTTCGGGCCGGACTTTTACGCCCTCGCCGGGTCAGTGGAGATCAACAACAGCGGAAGTGTCGTGGCCGGCGAGCAAGACTACAATGACGGCGGTTTTGGCTTCGCGTCTCCAGAGCCTTCCGGAGACACCATCACCGGTGGAACGCTGAGCGTAAATCTCACCACTGGCCAGGGAACGCTCACTCTTATCACCAACAACACTAGTCTCGGCGTTGGAGGAGTCGAAACCCTCGGAGTCCAGTTCGTGAACAGCAATCATGCGGTGATCATTGAGTTCGATGGAGTGGCAACTTCCAGCGGGAACATGGACCTGCAGACTCTGCCATCGGCTCTGAGCGGAGGCTACGCGTTTACTCTCGCCGGAGTGGACGATAGCTACGGCCCGGTTGCATTCGGGGGCGTATTCTCGATCTCCGGAGGAACTAACCTGCAGAACGGCTTAGTCGACGAGAATGATTACGGAACTGTGACGACAGCAACGGCACTGAGCGGAACGCTCTCAACGTTTGATTCCTTCGGCCGCGGAACCATCACGAGCACTCTCAATTACGGTGGTGTTCCGATCGCGCTCAACTATTACGTGGTTGGTCCCGAGGCCATCCGGATTATTGATGTGGATCTCGACGATTCGGCGGTGGGTTCGGCGTTCGGGCAGGGAGTAAACGCGACGGGGGCAAACAATGCCTCGCTCGGGCAATCCGTCTTCGCTCTGAACGGCAGCCCCTACCCGTCGAACTACGCCGCGGCGGGTATGTTTTCAACGAGTGACACGTCGTCCGCTCTCGCAGATTTCTCGGGGGTAGCGGATGACAGCGAACTGGTCGGCTTCCAGTTGCCGGCAGCCCCGATCTCAGGCACCTATTCCATTGCCAGCGACGGATACGGGAGCCTGACAATGGTGGCCGGAGATTTGGGAGATGTCAGCGTACTGGGCGTGTATATGACCGACCCGAATCTCAACCTGAGCGATCCGAATAATACGACGAGTGGGTTGGGAGGCGCTCTTGTTTCCGACATGGACGGCGTTCTTGCCGGCGGAACGGGATTGCTGATCCCGCAAACGAACACTTCAACAACCGGCTTTGCGGGTAACTATGCCTTTGCGGCGCAGTCCTTCTTTACTTTCTTCGAATTCGACTTTGTCGGGCAGGGATCCGTTACCAGCGGGGCCTTCAGCGGAACTGGCCTTGTGAGCGATCCATTCATCACATTGAATGGCAATGCGACGAACTCCGGCGTCAAGTTCTCAGGAACTCCACTGGCAGACCCGGATAATGTCGGACGCTACACCCTTTTCTCGACAAATACGAAACCTAATCCTCTGAAGGTAGTCATCGACAAGGTCACGACAACGTTCGACGTGGTCCTCTATCAAAGTAGTGGTGGACTACTGTTCTGGCTCAACGAAGATCCCAGCAGCGTATTTCTCGGATCGTTCCAGCAACAGGGTTCGCTCACAGGACTACCCACGGCTAAACCAAATACGGCCTGTAATCCAGTGTGCAAGCCTTGACGTATAGGAAATCACAATCTCGTATTCGGCAGGTATGAACGGGTCAGCGAAGTACGAGGAAACTTTATTTTCTTCAACCTGGTGAGACGGAAAACACGCTCGCTGATTGTTGAGCTGTACTGTCAACTCTATTGGCGACGTCGGCCATAATTCGGGACGGGGATGTCGAATCGGCTCTCGACTCTGGATGCAGTCTTCTCGACCGTGTCAAACAGTACAGAGTTAATTCCTAAGCCAGCTGCCGCCTCGATGTTTTCCGCGCGATCATCGATGTACAAGATGTCTTGCGGATCCGCTTTGAGTAGTTCGAGGCAATTTCGAAAGAGCGCCAACTCCGGCTTTATGGATCTGTAGTCGCAGGAATAAATCAGGTATTCAAATGTAGACAGGCTCGGAAAGGACTTGGTCACATGGCGACTGAGTTCGAGCGGCATGTTTGAGAGAAGGGTTAAGGGAAAGCCTTCATGGTGCAGCAGCTCTGCCCATTGCACGGCGGCTTGATTTGGTCGAGTGATACTTTCGCTATCCAGCTTGATTAGCGTCGCGATCTGATCTCTGCTCGGACCTAGTTCTTGCTGGCCCAGTTCTTGCTGGCCTGTTTCTTGCTGGCTAACGACCGCTGTCCAGTAGGCGGGTCCATCGATATCACCCCGGTCGTAGGGTGGCCGTAGCTTCCAGTAAAGTTCCGAGAATCGCTCATGGGGAATGCCACACACGAGCGCCATACCTTTCATATCCTCCAACGTTTGCTCGAGGCAAAGAACGTTTCCGTAATCGAAGACAACGGCCCGAACCGAACGCTTTTGTGAAAGACCTTGTGTGGCGCTAGGTTTGGCAGTATCATGCACAAGTCGGATAATACGCGTATATACATGCATAACCAAGTGTATTCGTGCATATAGGCATAATGAAACCAGAAGGGGAAGCAGGCCAAATCGCCCTAAAGGAAGAGCGCCACCGGTACATCCTGGAGCTGCTTGGCAGTAAGGGCCGAGTCCTCGCCACGGACCTTAGCAGTCGATACCGGGTCTCTGAAGACACGATTCGTCGAGATCTGCGCGAATTGGCGAGTTCGGGAAAGATCCAACGGGTACACGGCGGCGCCCTGGCTCGCCGTGCCGAGGCCGTTCCTTTCGAATCTCGCCAGCAAATCGACATGGAGAGCAAGGTCGGAATTGCTCGGGCGGCGGCTGACATGATCCGCGACGGTCAAGTGGTGCTGATTGACGGAGGCACCACGAATCTAAGAATTGCTGCCTACCTTTCAAGAGAGCGTTCGGCGACGATTGTTACCAACAGCCCACCGCTTGCGCTGGCGTTGGCGGATCATCCGAAGTTGAGCGTGCTGATGCTCGGAGGAGAGTTTCTTAAAGAGGAGCGGGTCACGACAGGCATCGAGACCATTCGCCAAATCGAATCCATTCGCGCTGATCTATGTTTTCTCGGAATGTGCAGTTTGCACCCGCACGTCGGAATAACCGTCGGCAACCGAGAAGAAGCGTACGTGAAGCAAGCGATGATAGGGGCTTCAACGGAAGTGGTTGGCCTGATTTCACTTGGGAAAATGGGGACATCTCTGCCGTACCGGGTCGGTCCTGCTTCCGGACTGACACGTTTGATCACCGATGCATCCGAAGAAGATGTTCTGAATCCCTACCGCTCCCAAGGCATAGAAGTCACACGTACGTAAGCCGAAGCGGTGGGGCGCTCGATAGCTCCGCTTGTTCCGAGAAATGGTATCTTCCTACAAAACGAGACAACACGCCCACTTGCAAGAAGTCTGCTGGCTCGTCGAAGTCTTCATGCCTTCGATTGCATTCCGTATTCGCTCGATGAAAGTTTTCATGCCTAAATACCGCTACGCAAAGGAACACGCCATCGCTCGAGTTCTTCACAAGGCCGTCCGACTGACGGTCAGGTATTTGCTGTTGGGACTGATGGTCGCGGCCTCGCTTAAGGCACAACAGAATGCTCCGTCGTCGCCGGCCTGGACTGGTGTCGTCCGCACGGCTGCCGGTGAACCTGTGGCCGGAGCGAAGGTAACCGTATACACACCGACCGCCAAAGAAAACCCAACGGCAGTTACGGGAACCGATGGAAGGTTTGCGATTGCGGACATTCGACTCGGGCTAAGTAACGTGAGCGTGCAACTGCCGGGGCGAGGTCCCACAGGACAGGTGCCAGTGAATATTACCGGCATAGCAGTTGCGCTGACGGTGTCCGATCAAAACGTGCTGTCGATTGCGGCCATCCCGCAAACTCCCGCAGCAGGAGTCTCGAATGGGAACCCGGGCGCAACTTCGAACCCAGCCAGCGAAGCGAAACTCTCCAGCCAAAAGGTAAATGAGTTGCCGTTGAATGGACGCGACTTCAGCGCGTTGTTGCTATTAGCAGCGGGCACGATGACCGACGTGAACGGGCAGACGAACTTCACCCAGCAGTTTGCCATCAACGGACAGCGCGGGGTTGAGGCTGTCTTCGCGATGGACGGCGCTGATATTAGTGATCCTGAGATGGGCGGGAGTACGTTCACAAATTTTGATGTGGACGCGATTCAGGAATTGCAATCAAGCTCAGGTTGGATGCCGGCAGACGTCGGGCGCGGCGCGGCCGGCTTTACCAATATCGTGACACGATCTGGGAAAAGCGGTTTTCACGGTTCATTCTTCGAGTTTTTGAGGAACTCTGCCCTCGATGCGAGGAATTATTTCGATCACCCGTCGATTGCAGACCCGGGCCGGATCCCTCCGTTCCGCCGAAACGAGTTCGGATTTACCAATGGCGGGCCGGTCGTGTTGCCACATGTGTATGACGGACGCGACCGCACTTTCTATTTCGTGCAATATCAAGGGTTCAGGCAGGTGCTGGGAACGACCCAGGTTTTGGCCGTGCCAACGGCAGCCGAGCGCGCGGGTCAGGACATGGTGACATACCCGGACGGCAGCACGGACACGCTGCAGGTGCCGGTGAATCCGGCAATTGCGGCAGTGCTCGCCCGCTATCCACTCCCCAATAACCCAACCGGCGCGTACGGCGCGCGAACCTATGCGGCGCCTTCAAACGTGAACACCGACACGGATCAGTTTTCTATCCGCATCGATCAGAAAGTTGGCGCAAAGGGACAATTGTTTGGTCGATTCAATTACGACAATCTGACGGGCCCGACAACCAATCCGGATCAAACACTGCTTGACCCGAGCTTCGGCGTCCAGTATGTAGACCGGCAGCGCAACGGGGTGATCACCTACACGCACGCTGTGTCGCCTCGGTTTCTGTGGTCGTCATCGCTGAGTTTCACGCGGACGACCCCGTCGTTCGTCACGCCGAACCACACCGATCCGGCGTTGAAGTTCATCGATGGCCTCTATGAGGCGTATAACAGCGCTGCGGGTTCAGTGATGTCTGCGTTTGGGAATTTATTCCAGGGACAATTGAATTTTACCTGGACCACTGCGCGGCATGCGGTGAAATGGGGTGCGGAGGCGCGACTGAATCGCGACACGACATACTTCGGAATCAGTCCCAATGGCGAATACGATTTTGGCGGCGGGACGGTTTATTCGCCAGTGTTCATTCCTTCCGCCAGCGGACAGCATGATGTACAGCCGGGTCAACCTCTGCCGGACACGCTGAGCAGTCTGCTGATTGGATATCCGTATGGTTACACGATCGCTGTGGCCCCACCTTATTCGTCGAACGGCGCGCACATTGGGCCCGCGGCCATCAACCGGAATGACGTGAACGCGTACGTCGAGGACACATGGAAGATCAATCCACAATGGACGCTCGATTATGGGTTGCGATATGAGCTCTATACGCCGATTTCGGAGCGGGCAAATCGGACGTCGAGTTTTCTGAATTCGTTCCCACCCGCGGGCGTAGGGCAGGAATATTTGATCAATCCGCAGCCTACTTATCGGACCGATTGGAACGGCTGGGGGCCGCGTGTGCAGGTGGACTGGAATGCGCCCCACGCGGTGCATATGCACATGGGCGGGGCGATCACAGTGATTCCGCCCAATATCTGGCAGGACAATCTTCTTACGGGATCAACGCCCTACGTTGTTTATCCCCGGGTCAATGCGGCGCAGAACGGAGAGATTGCCTACGGATTCCAAATTACACCGGACGAGTTGCCGCCCGTCTACAACACCGCCGGCGTGAACGTGTTGGCCAGCGGTGATTCGAAAAAAGTGCCGGCCAATACGGTGATGGACGTAAATCGATACCAACAGGATTTGGCGGCGTTGTCGCCGAGTGGTCAGCTCTCACTGTTGAGTCTGGCCGGGATCGACCGGCGTTTCGGCAATGCCTACCTGCAGACTTGGACGCTGGGGCTGGAACGGGCTTTCGGCGGCCTCACGGCCGACGTCGCGTATGTTGGAACATCGGCATTTCGACTTCCCAGAATGTCATATCCAAACGCGTATCCCGGAGCGGATCCAGAATTTGCGCGGTTTACAAACTTCGACGGTAGCGGCGCGGTGACAGGCGGTTTCGGATACGAGTCTGTGATGACCGCGACGTCGCACTCGTCGTACAACGCACTGCAGACCTCATTGTCGGGAAATGTTGGGCGTGGCGGTCCGTCATTACAGGCGGGCTACACCTGGGGCAAATCGCTGGATGACGTCAGCGGCGTTATCGGAGGAGCAGGATCCACCGGCGCTGCGACGTTGTTTAGTCCGCAAAACCCGTTCGACACACAAGCGGAAAGAGGGCCGTCGAGCTTTGACGTGACGAACGCCTTCACCTTGAGTGCGGCCCAGGATTTGCATTTCGAGCATTTTGGACTTCAGTCGGATCGGATGCACCTGCTAACGAAAGGCTGGGAGTTGCTGAGCATCTCGACGATCACCGGTGGTTCGCCGTTTACCGTCTATTCGGGGATACAACAGACGGGTGCGGGAACGATTGGCGCGGACCGGCCCGACCAGATTGGGATACCGGACCTCTCGAGCGCCGGCAGTTCCACGCGACCGCGCGACGATTATTTTGGGCGAGGCGCGAACAACGCAAGTTTCTTTTCCATTCCGATCGGGGTCGCGGGCGGGACCGGACCAAACTCCGGGCGCTTTGGAACACTCGGCCGTAATACCTTTCGCGGACCGGCCTATTATGATTTCGATTTTGCGCTCATCAAGACAACTCCGATTGGCCACCGGGAAAACGGTTTGGAGCGAGCAGACCTGCAATTCCGCGCAGAGTTTTTTAATCTGTTTAACATCGTCAACATGGGGCTGCCCGCGAACACCATCGAGGGTACAGGGTTTGGCATGATCAGCAAAACGGCGGGAACTTCGCGGCAGATTCAGTTTTCGCTAAAGGTCATCTATTGAGGCGTGTCCTGCAGCGGAAAGTTTGCATTGGGCGTCGCCAAGAGTCAGCGGCTAGAGCAGAGATAACCGGCGGGCGCAGTCCAGCATGATTTCTGCGTCCCAAGGAGGACGCTGAGGGTTCCTGGGGTGCGTCCGATCACTGGGGATCCGTCCGATGAGATTTAGGAACACTGCAGCAGAATGTTTGTACGCCGGAACGGGGTGTCGAAAGGCGACATTTCCCAGGTACTGCAAAGCGTCGGAAAGATGGTAGTACTGCGGGTCCGCGGCCGCCCACAGCCGGTCTCGCTCAGCAAATTTCTCCGGCGCGAAGGCGGCAAGTCCCAGCAGGTAGTCCGATCCATATTCGATCATGTTGATTCCCAGGTCGTTTCCTGTGTAAATGCGAAAGTCGGGCCGGTGCGCATCGCGAACGGCGAGTCGTTCGAGTTCCACGAAGACGGTCGAGGGAAGAGTGTTTCATTCCCTTGATCTCTGGAATGTCCATCAAACGCCGCACAGTCTCGGAGTTCCATATCTCGCCGTTGGGCGCGAACATCGAACCCAACTCGAACGCCAACACGTGCGGATAGTCCCTGCATATGTCTCGATAAGCTTCGGCGATCTTTGCCGGAGACTTGCCGTGCAGCCGAGCGGTCTGGAACAGGATCGGAATCCCCCCAAAACGAACAATGGTGTCGATCTGTTGCCGATATAGCGATACGATGTCGTCGCCGGCGAGATGCTCAATATACGCGCCGGCCACAAACGGAATCCCTTTCCCGAGAACCTCGCGCGTCCAGCTCAGCACCTCTCGTTTTTCTGTGTCGCTTAGGTAATTCACGTAGCCGGTGTCCATGTTGACGGCATTCATGAGCCCAGCTCGATGTATGGACGTCAACTGTTGCGAAAACGCGTCCACAGCGACGCGGCCGTCTGCCTCGTATGGCAACAAGACTGCGGCAATGCCCTGTGGCTTGCGTCGTGGTTTTTGGCGCGCGAGCAGCTCGTCAACTGTCATCCCGTTCTCATCCTTGATTCCATATTTCGATCGTGGGCTCGGCACTGCGCGCGACAGAACCAATGTCAGCGTTTCTTGAACTCCTTAAGTTTTTCCGCCATGTCGGAGTCTTTGTAGTATTCATCCAGTGGATAGCAACCGGAGGGCAGTCCGTTTCGTGGTGCGGTGGTGCAATCACTGAAGGTCCTGCAAAGGCGCTTGCGTTGAATCTCGCACCCCTCCGACGCGTCCCAGAGCAATTCGGGATACGTCAATACCATCCTGCCGAGGCCCACGAAGTCGACCCATCCTTCGCGCACAGCAGCCTGCGCTACGTGAGGTAAGAAGTCCTGCAAGTAGGTATACCCCGACCCAACTATGAGCAGGTTTGGGAACCGCCGCTTTAGCTGACGTGTGACTTTCATCTGCCGGGCAACTCCAACCAACGGGTCCTCCGGGGGCAGATATCCGTCGGAAGGTGGGTACAGCGCCGGACGTTGGATATGCGGATTGTAGTAAGGACTGCCGACGGTGATATTCACCAGATGAATTCCAAGCTCTTCTAATAGCGATAAAAAACGCTCCGGCTCACTCAAGTCGCTATCCGTCGGGTCGAGCGGATTCACGCCAAACCCCCAGCGGTAGGGAAGTAGCTCAGGGCGCGTCTCTGCAATTCCAGTGGCTGATTTTCCGTTCACGCTCTGAGTTGGATCACTGCGGAATGGAACCGTGTCGATCGCCGATAGCCGCACTCCGATATGCAATCCTGGACAGAGCGAGCGGATGCCTTGCACGACCTCGCGAAGAAAGCGCGTGCGGCCTTCGAACGTGCCACCGTAACGTCCCTCCCGAGTGTGAGCGCTTAGAAATTCATGACCCAGGTAGCCGTGGCAATGTTTGATGTCCACGAAATCAAAACCCAACCGCCAAGCCATAAGTGCGGCCCGATGGAAGTCCTCGATGATCGACTCAATCTCCTGGTCAGTCAGCAGGGGATAGTCGGGAGGCAGTTTCAGGCGCTGATCGAGAAAGGGATGATGATAGAGAATGCGCGGTTCTGGGCGGGCGTGTTCATTCGGACGGCAGTACCGGCCGGAATGTGTCAATTGCAAACCGACGATCAAACCATCGTCGGAACCGGTGGTCAGAATATGCTCGCGTCTTACGACATCTCGCAGGTGTGCAAGCGCCTCATGCGTGTGCGGAGCCGCGAGAAGCTGGTTTGGGTTCGCTCGACCTTCGTGGGAAACCGCAACCGCCTCTCCACCCCAGATCAACTTGCCGCCGCTGCGGCCGAACCGCTGCCATCGGCGAACCGTACTCTCCGAAGGCGCTCCATCCGGAGTCGCGTCCCAGCCCTCCATGGGTTGAACCGCGATGCGGTTGCCAATTTTGAATGGCCCGCGGTTCAGCGGCCAGCGCAGAGGAGATTGCGCTCCCGTCACGATCTGGGGATCGCAGGGGATCTGTAGATCGAGGGCCTGCGCGTGAGCTTGAAAGCGCTCAACGCTTTTCAGGCTTCCGAGGCGAAGGATTGCTCCAGTGGTCATGCTGGCCTCCGTCGGACTGGTAAGCCCAAAACGGCAACTCCGCCCAGCAACGCGATGCCAACCAAGACAAAGCAACTTTCGCGGTAGCTTCCAGTGGAGTCGCGTAAGCGACCGATCAACCAGGGCGCCGCAGCTTCTGCGATACCGCCCGCAGTCAGGATCACACCCAGCAATCTTCCAAGGACTTCAATCCCAAAGATTTCCGCTGTCATGAGCGGAATGATCATGTAGTCGCCACCAAGACCAATCCCAAAAATCGCACCGGAAACGTAGAGCGTCAGCCGCGTAGTCCCAAGGAACATCAGTGGGATTCCCGTCGTGACGAGCAGATACGTCAGCAGCATGACGTATTTCTTGGAGAAGCGGTCAGCGAGCCAACCAATGAGTAGCCGGCCAGCAATACTGAAGGCCAACACCAGAGACAGGACACTCGCGGCATCCCGCTGTGTGAAGTGCCGGTCGAGACTCAAGAAGAGTTTCAGATTCTGCTGCGTGCCGCTGACCGCGGCAATCGAGCACATACTCCCCAGGGTAAGCAGGTAGAACGACGATCGCTTGAATGCCGCCATCGGACTCGGGGACGTGGCCTTGCCAACGGTCGTTTTCGCGGGGAGTTCTTTTAGCAAGAGTACGAGAGGTAATGACGCCAGGACGATCAACAGGCCGAGAATCCGCAGAGAGGTCTGCCATCCGAAACGCTGTGCGAGCGCATGTGAGATCCACGGGACGGTTGCACCTCCGATGCCGATCCCGAGATAGGCGAACCCCATCGCCTTTCCGCGCGATCGATCGAACCACTCCGTCAAGAGGACTTGATTGGGAAGCGGGCCCCCGCAAACGTAACCCAGAGCGTTAAACAAGTAAAAAAAGTAAAACAGGCCGAGGCTTGAGATCGAGCCCAGGCCTACCAATGCTCCACCCGCCATCAATATTCCAATCATCATCAAACGACGGGGCCCAAAGCGGTCCACAATCCATCCTGCGAGGAAACCAAAGATGGGGCCAACGACGAGTTTGCTCAGCGCGTTGCCTGATGTCACTTGAGCGCGCGTCCAACCGAACTGTTGGACCATGAAGTCGTAGTAAAAAGGCAGGCCCCAGACGGAAATTCCAACGACACAGAAGAGCACCACAAAAGCTGTCGCCGCTGCCCGATACGCATCGCGCGGGCTTGCGGAAATTTGGGTCGCACTTGGCCCGGAGGTTCCTGACAACGCGCGGATCGATGCCTTCAGCGCTGTAGCATGTTCACTTTCGGGTCCGGGCATGCGGTGTCAGTTTAACGTAGGAGGGATTGATCCGGTGGAGATTTTGCGCTGGAATCACTGCCCGGGCCGGATTGCGGGCTAACCAGACCTTATTTCGAGGCCTTCACTGCACACGCACCAGCGAAAACCCAAATGGTTTGTTCCTGTATCCGGATCGCCCTTGCCCCGCGCACCGGCAATGTAGCGTTCGCAATATTGATCGGTGCAAAAATACGATCCGCCTTTCTGCACGCGCTTGGTCACACCCGGTTCTTGCGGGTCGAAGCTGTCGGAGGGGCCTTGCGGATCGATGGCGGTCTCATCGCGCCCAAGCTGCGCATAGTAATCTGGGCGATACCAGTCCGAGACCCACTGCCAAACATTTCCTGCCATGTCGTACAGACCAAAATCGTTGGGCAGAAAGGATGCGACCGGAGCGATGTCGGGGTATCCGTCTTCAGTAATGTTCTTGTCGGGAAAATGTCCCTGAAAAGTGTTGGCCATCCACCTGCCGTTTGGCTTGAGCTCATTGCCCCAGGGATAATCTTGCCGATCGCGGCCAGCGCGAGAGGCAAAGTCCAGCGGCCCGGTCAGTGGAATGCTCGCAAACGCAGCGGTGTTGAACCATTCGTGCAGCCTGCGATTGCCCGGCGACAGCGATCCGTTGCCGAGGCCCGGGACAGTTCTGCCCGCGGCGTGAGACCGTCGCCGACGCCGTTTGCCGACGTTACGGAAAATGGTTTGGGACGGGATTTGGTTCACTGTTCCACAAGTGGAACGGACGCAACCTTTCAGTGGATGGACAAGCAACTCCTGGCAGACTACCTTCCTTCGCAGATCAATCGAAAGCAACCTATGATCTCTCAGGCGAATATCTCGCCAAATACTTCTTAGTACGTCTTTGTAACTCTGCGAAAAAGCCACCTTACTTGTTCGCGAAACGTAACACAAAGCGCGATTTCCACTGCGTTAGTGACTTATGCAGTGTGCTTTTATCTAATTGAAAATAAGCATCGACTGCGTCCTTAAGATGTTTTTCTTACTAAAAACAGGACAAAATAAAAAGGTTGCTGACATTCCAACTATTGGGAGTAGTTTGCCCCGCATCGGCGGAGCAGAAGCGTGAAGCTGCCTGGTTTCGCACCCGCTACCTCCCGCCTTCCCCTGGAACAATAGAAGTACAGTGTCCCATGCGCTCGCTAAGCCAGGCGGGCGAGGCCCCCTAGCAATCGATTTGAACTCTGATGTGCAGAAGTTTGATGAGGTGAGTATGAATTTTATCGAGAGTATCTTCCACTTGGCTCCTGATCACGGCAGCGGACTGCTCGAAGCAGGAATTCTTCTGGCGGGTTTCACGGTGGTTTCACTTGTCGTTACCCTATTTCGTCGGAGGCGTGTGCGGCGGCTGCTTCTTTAATCGCGGCTGTTCCTCCAGTGGTGAACGGCGATTGTCGGAGTCACCCGAGTTGGTGCCTTAGTGTCGCCGAACAAGGCTAGATATCAGTAATGGTTCCATTTGCTGTCGGGCTATCTTCGGACCATCCAGGGTGCGGAATCTTTAAATGAAAGGGCGGTCGCAACCATGCCCTCTATTCACGATTTGACTCACCAGTCAGGCTTCGTCTTCGAAGGCCAGCTTGAGCGACTTGGCGCTTCCACGGCGACGCAATATCCAGCAACCCCTGAAACCGCGATCGTTCACATCACGCGAATCATCAAAAGTACTCCAGCCCTGGCCGGTTACGAAGGTCTGGAGGTCACGGTGCAGCTGCGAGCGCCAGTAACACTTACGGAGGGCGAGCAGGCAGTCTTCTTCACTCACGGCACTCACTACGGCGATGGCTTGGTGGTGGCGGAGATCGGCCACATTGCGGGAGGTGCGTCCAACATTGCTGGACAGTTGTCAGCAGCGGTGCAATCCAGTGAGGTCCCTGAGATAGTGCAACGGCTGGCGCAAGCTGATCTGGTGGTCTCCGGCGTTGCTTCCGCTCCCAGGCGGCACGAACCCAAGACGGCGAAAGCAGTCTCTTCACGCCCGGTTTCTGAGCATGATCCGGACTGGTGGGTCTCGACCATCACGATTGAAACCGTTGAAAAGGGCGTGTACAAGGACAAAACGACGGAAGCCTTTTTCCCGAACAGCATGGATATTGCCTGGCACCGCGTGCGGAAGATAAAGCAAGGAGACCGCGGAGTTTGGCTTCTTCATAACCGCGATATCTACGGCAGAGCTGTGCCTGGTCGCGCGCTAAGCCATCCGCTTGATTTTCGACCAGCGCAAGACCTGGAACACGTCCGCAGTTTGTTGAAGTAAACACTCATCCATTCACAGGGTTCTGGGGGATTGTGAAAGTCCGATCTGTTCTGCCTACAAGGAGTTCCCATGTCGATAATCATTACCGTTGTGAATATGATTCCCAACTCCCTGAGCGGCGAAACGAATCAGGATAGCGAACCGAATCTCGCTGTAAATCCAAACAACACCAGCCAAATGGCAGCCACGGCATTCACTCCCAATCCCTCGGGTGGATCGTACGCTCCAATCTATGTGTCCAGTGACGGCGGACAGAGCTGGGCTCTGAATGCGATCGTCCCGGGGGCCACCACCGGCTTCCCGACGGGAGATATCACCGTGAAGTTTGGTGGTACTTCGAATGTGCTGTACGGCGGCATCCTGCGCGCCGACACCCTGGCCTTAAACATTTTGCGGACCAGCAATTATCTTGGCAGCGCTCCGATGACGGTATTGGTGAGCCGGGCGAGCGAGGATCAGCCCTGGGTTCAGGCCACTACGGCGACAGCCGTTACTGGCACTCCGGATCGGGTGTACGTGGGCAACAATGATTTCAATACCACACCGAAGAGCGCGACCATTGATCAGTCGCTAGACGCTGCCACGGCTGCGCCGCCGGCGGGTTTTGGTCCGATCACTGTGGCCAGCAGGACGCCGGGGGCCGGACAGAACGCGCCCTCCATCCGTCCCACAATTCACTCCAGCGGCCGAATTTACGTGGCATATTTCAATTGGACGGCTTTTTCCGCGGAATCAATCGTTACAGCTGACGTTGTCGTGTGCCGGGATGACAATTGGGGGCAAGGCGGATCCCCGTATCAAGCGCTGATCGACTCGGGAGACCATCTCGCGGGAGTCCGCGTGGCAGCAGGCGTCACGATACCTTGGGAAAACAGCAGCTTCCTTGGACAGGAACGTGTTGGATCGCACTTATCGATAGCTGTGGATCCCTCCAACAGTGACAACGTCTACCTTGCCTGGGCCGACTATCCGGGCGGGAATCCTCCGTACACAATTCACCTCCGGAAATCTAACGATGCCGGCGTCACCTGGTCGGCTGATCTTCGAGCCATCGCCAATGGGATTAATCCTGCGCTGGCCGTGAACGCCAATGGTGTTGTGGGATTCTTGTACCAAACCCTGGTCAACAACGGAGCCACTTGGCAGACAGCTTTGGAGGTCTCCGACACCGGGTTTTCAACCGCACCAACCCCCCTCGTCCTCGCCAGCGTCCCCTCTAATGCGCCCACGTTTACCTTTCTCCCTTACTTGGGGGATTACATTTATCTCGCGGCCGGACCAACCTCTTTCTTCACGCCCTGGACTTTTTATGGCGTTTTTAGCGCCAACAATACACCCAATAACGCCAACTTCCCGAACGGCGTCAAGTACCAGCGCAACGCCAATTTCACAACGCAACAGTTGCTCAACATCGACAACAAAACGCCGGTAGCGATCTCAATCGATCCATTTTTCCTTTCTGTATCGAGCACTATCGAGATTATCGAACCCATTCAACCGATCAGGCCCATTTTTCCGGTCAGCCCGATCACTCCAGTCCGGCCCATCGGACCGATCGTGCCGATCAGCCCGATCAAACCGATTCAACCCATCGAGCCCATCGACCCAGTCAAACCCATCGAGCCCATCGAGCCGGTCAAACCAGTTCGTCCGGCCAAAACTACCAAGGCCGTCAAGGCGTCTGAGCGCTCGTCTACGCATAAGCACAAGCCCAAGTAGCCTTGGGAAGGGAGGATGGTTGCCAGAGGTCCTTTTGCTCAATATGCCACTTGTATCGCTGGCCCGCCCAGCGATCGGGGTGAGCTTGCTCAAAGCTCGCATGGCAGAGGAAGGGCTCCCCTGCACGGTCGGTTATGGGTCGTTGTTTTTTGCTGAATGGATTGGGTTAGCAGCATACGAATTCCTTCTCCAGAGGATTAGTCCCGCGATGTTTGCCGGGGACTGGATGTTCTCCCAGTGGTTGTTTCCCGGACGGGATCACTCCGTTTACCTAGCCACATTACGCAGCCAATTAGGCGAAGACCAGGCTGATTTCGAAACCATCCTGGCAATACGGGACAAGGTCGGCCCGTTCCTGGAAGCGTGTCTTGACCGTTTTCGGGTAACCACTTTCGATATCGTCGGCTTTAGCTCTACCTTTGAGCAGAATCTGGCCTCGCTGGCACTGGCGCGTCTGATTAAGGAGCGCTTTCCTCAAAAGATAATTGTCTTCGGCGGCGCCAACTGCGAAGGAGTGATGGGGCTCGAACTCCATAAGCAATTTCCGTGGATCGATATAGTCTGTTCCGGCGAAGCTGACAATACTTTTACGGAGTTGGTGAAACGGTTGCGGGCAGGCGGAACTCTGGCCTCCATCCCCGGCGTGATTCACCGACAAGGCGGGAATTCGCAGCTGTCGGCCCCACCGGACAAGGTGCAAGATATGGATCGGCTGCCCGATCCCGACTACGACGATTATTTTGCCGCACTCCGTTCCAGCGGCCTGGGATCAAGCATCCGGCCCTCTTTGCTCATCGAGAGTGCGCGCGGTTGTTGGTGGGGAGCGAAGGCACATTGCACATTTTGCGGCCTGAACGGCTCCACGATGGCGTTTCGTGCCAAGAGCGCGAATCGCGTGCTTGCTGAACTGGAGCGGCAAAAGAAGCGCTACGGCATTGGGCGCTTCTTAGCGGTGGACAACATCCTTTCCTACGAATACTTTCGCGACCTTCTGCCCATGTTGAAGGAGCGTAATCCTGGAGTGTCGCTGTTCTATGAGATTAAGTCGAACCTGAAGCGCAGTCAGGTTGAGTTACTGCGCGATGCCGGTGTACTGGCATTGCAACCTGGTATCGAAAGCCTGAGCACTCGTGTGCTGCAGCTCATGCGCAAGGGGGTAACCGCCATTCAAAATGTCCAGCTTCTCCGCCTGTGCCAGGAATATGGCATCGAGATCGCGTGGAATCTGCTCTATGGCTTTCCGGGAGAAACGGCCGAAGATTACGAAGAAATGGGCCGCGTGATCGCTGCCATCACTCACTTGAAATCCCCGGGGACCACGGCTCCCATCCGCCTGGACAGGTTCAGCCCAAACTATGACGGGGCGCAACTTTTGGGGTTGGTTGAGATCCGGCCTTTTTCGATGTATGAGTTCCTGTATCCGCTCCCCTTGGAGAGTGTGGCCAATCTCGCATATTTTTTTGAATACAAGTATGCGGATGGCCGAGAGCCCACCAGCTACGTGCAACCGGTGATCGATCAGGTGACAGCATGGCGGAAGCATGGTGGCGATCTGACCAAACGCTATGGCACGGACCCTGAATTGCTGATTGAGGACACGCGAACGGCACAGGCTCCGCAGTCTTTTCGTTTCAATGGCGTACACCGCGAAATCTATGATTTCTGCGAGGAGATTCAGAGCGGCTCAGCAATCGCGGAATTCGCCGCCGCCCGCGGCGCCCGCGCCGATATGATCGATCCTTTCCTTGCGCAACTGCTGACGCAACAGCTGATGTTGCGCGAAGGCAATCAATACCTAAGTCTGGCAGTGAATTGCGATCGGCGTAGCGCGATAAACGGTACTGCCGAAATCGCTACGTTCTGAACATCGCCATGCCAAGCGACTCTTGTACGTACAAGGCGTCACCCGAAATCTCGCGCTCAACAATATATGTTGATGGTGGTTTCCTGCTTCTCCCAAACCTATTCCCGCCCGAAGATCTGAACAAACTCGAGGCCGAGGCTAAGCGCGCGAGACCCAGAGGACAACGGAACGTGTGGTCGCTCCCCGGCGGAGCCGACGAACGGGGCGGCAATCCCGATCGCGCTTTCAATACCGGTCCCGGCGCCGAGACACAATATAACCTCCTTGCGGCCCCGGACCTCGTAGCCCGTCTGGCGCAGGCTTGCGGGCTGGAACTAGCCATCACGGGAGGCGGATCGTATAGCTACTACGAGGAGTCCGGCGACTTTCTCGGCCTGCATCGCGATATTGTCAGTTGCGAACTCACCGTGGTTACGTGCGTGAGATCGGATGGTGCGGAGCCTGATGCAGGAATGCTGGGTGCAGGAATGCTCGGCTCAGGAATGCTGCTCGTCTATTCCAATCATATGAATGCACCGCTAGCGAGAGCGCGGGGCGCAGGTAAAGCCGAGGCGACGCGGGTGCCGATCAGCCGAGGAGAAAGCGTCGCGCTGCTCGGCGGCTTCGTTCCGCATGAGGTTACGCCGATGCTGCCAAGCCAGGAACGGATCGTGTCAGTGATGTGCTATCGCATTGGCTGACGTTCTTCAGGTGTGGGCCGCAACCTCAACTCAGAATCAGCGTTCCAAACCCTCCTAGCGCCCAGCAGGGTTCTGTAGAAGCGTCCGAATCTTTGCCAGTTCCTGGATCGGTTGCTGGTCGGCAGGATTAACGACCGCCAGACCAGGAACGGCTCTCCCGAATGGATCGCGGTTCTGGAGAAGCCAAATTCCGCGGTCGCCCTTCTTGAGTTTGGGGGAGCGGCTCCAGGCAATGTCGGCGCTGTTTGCGAACAAGACTGGTATCGTCTTGGTCGTGGCTTTGCCCTTCTCAACGCTCTCAACTTCGATGGTCGCCTGTTGCCAACCCGGATCATGCTCCGCACCTGGACGTTGGGGCGAAAAGAGACTGATCGATGAAACCACGCCCACGATCACAGCTTCGGATTGATCCAACCGTTGTTGTAGTTCGGGATCAGCCGGCCCTTGCGCAGCGTCGATAGCCTGTTCAGACATCGCGGAAATCACAAACGATCCGGGAAAGCCATTCTTCAACTAACGACCATCCCATTTACGACACCGTAGCAGATGACTACAAGTCAGGCAAGATCGGGATTCGATAGAGAGTGTTGAAAGTGCAACAGCACTACACATTCCTCGGCAGAATTCGTGCAAAGCAGCCGGTCGGACAGTGATGCCAGTTGTTTGTCTGTGAATCACTCGAGTTCATCACCGATGGCAGTCGCGTCGGACGGCGATGAGGGAAACCTGCTCCAGGTCGGGGTAGTGCCCGTCTTTGTCGGGGCTGCGCTCGGCAGGCGCGATCTGCTGGACGGTTGTTCGTGCAGGTAACTCACCGCGGAAATACTTCCCATACACTTCGTCGAACTCCCGCACGTCGGCCATGTTATCGAGGTAAACATTCGTGGACACAACCTGGCAGAAATCCATATCGGCTTCCTCGAGGTTATCCAGAAGGTTGCGCATGGTCTGACGGAGTTGGACGGCTGTCGTCGAAGTGAAGACTCCTCCGTTCGGTCCGGGGATGAAGCCACTCTTCGCGGAACAGTACAACGTATCGCCGGCAAAGACACAGGGACTTGCCGTGGGGCTGGGCGGCATGTTCTTGGGTCGGATGGCTCGACGGTCCTTCAAATCACGGACGGCAACGCCCGTGTACTCGATTTGCGCTCCGTGGGGCAAGCTCGACACTTCGATCGTAGCCCGCGCCGGCGTGTTGCCGAACTCGAATCGCTGGGCATAATGCTGGTTCATGATCCGGGAGGGGAATTGCGTGGTCAGGTAGGGGTTCACGAAAACCATGTGGGCGAGGTCCAACCCGGCTGCCTCAGCGACTGCTTTCA
The DNA here is from genome assembly GCA_963758005.1 of uncultured Acidobacteriota bacterium. Classification (GTDB taxonomy): domain Bacteria; phylum Acidobacteriota; class Terriglobia; order Terriglobales; family Acidobacteriaceae; genus Sulfotelmatobacter. Next base: position 1,740,417 of record CAVWTR010000006.1, on the reverse strand, counting down.
TTTGGTCGAGTGCGAAGTCTACCTGGGCTTCCGGATCGTCTGATGCTTTGCCTCCGGGCATAGCCGAAACGAATAAACGATCGTGAGTGAGAATCCCGGGCGAAAAAGGTTCGTCCGACTTCCAGTTCGGCGGATAGACGGCCCGCCTCTCCCACAGATTGCGCACCGCGACAGCGTTGATCTGCATTGGGGGATCAGGCAGCCCGGCAACGCCGAGAACGGCGCGAGCTGGCGGAGTCTTCCCGAAGAACTCTCCATAGACGCGATTCATCTCATCGTATTGGCCGACGTCGGTGAGGTATACCGTCGTGTAGACGACGTGATCCATCGTCAATCCTGCGGTCTCGACCACCGATTTCAAGTTCGTGAGACACTGGCGCACCTGGGCCGCGAAAGTCGCGGGCAACGCACCATCCAGACTGCGAGGCCCCTGACCGGAGACGTAGAGGTAATCTCCAGCATCTACACTTGATGGGCCGGCGCCGTGAATCGCAGGAGCTTCCTGGGAAGGAACTTTCGCGCCTGCCTGTGCTCGTGCGCCGACGGCGGACCACAGCAACAATCCAACCAGCAGTGATTTCATTTGAGCCTACCCTCGGTCATCGAAAAGGAAACGCGTAGACAGACCCTGATTTTAGGCTGCGGGCGCCTTCTTTTGCGCTGCTCCCAGAATGCTGCGCAGTCTTTGTCCCACGATCACTTCTTCGCCGGGCTGAATGGTCATCGAAACTAATTCGATGTGGGTGGCTTCCGGCCGCTCCTTACGGGTCGGATTCGGTTTGCCCTCGCGAACCGTTTTTACCAGGCTAGGATTATCGGCACCGAGCGCTTCGATGACCGGGTCGCCCGCACGCAGGGCCTGCACGCAGTCGGCGATGGTAAATCCCCAAGCGTGCTGATCCCAGGAGATTTTCAGCGTGGGATAGCGGTTCCCATCGTCCGGAATGTAGATTTCGGTTTTCACACCGGGCACGGTCTCGACCAGCTTCCTGATGCTGTCTACGCGATCATTCCACTCGCGGTACAGTTTCTTATCGTCCATCTTGAGCCATGTCTCGAGGGCGGTGAGGCAGCCAATCATTTCTTCTTTTCCAACCTTCATGGGACGGCACACGGCTCCTTCGCGCGGACTGGCGTTCATGATGGCCGCTTCGATCAGGTCTTTTCGTCCGAGGAGCACGCCGCTGCACTGCGGCCCGCGCAGCCCCTTCCCGCCGGAAAAGGTGTAGAGGTCAATTCCCATGCGGGCGTAAAGCTTGGCGTTGTCAGCCGGAGGAATGCCCGCCGCATCGTCGAGCAGCAGTGGGACCTTATGATCCTTCGCGATGGCGAGTTCCTTTTGTAGTTCATCGCCCAGGTGAGTGGTGTAGATCATGGCCGTGTTTTGGTTGATGGCATTGGCAAGTTCTTCCGGCGAATAGGCAAGCACCAGCTTCGCGCCCGTCAGCCGGATTGCACTATCAAAAGCGCTGCGGCCGCCAGACATGACTACTTCATTCTTGAGGCCGGTGGTGTCGGGAAGTTGCCAGACGAGCTTGTCGTCGGTGCCAGCCATACATCCCGCGGTTGAGACCGCCATGGCTCCGGCGGCGCCGGAGGTGATCATTCCAGATTCGGCGCCGGTGAGTTCGGCCAAACGGCGGCCAATCGCATGCTGCAAATCGAGCATGTTTACGAAATACTGGCCCGCTTCGATCATGGCTTCACGAACCTCAGGAAACTCCAGAGATCCACTCAGGTAGGTCCACGTGCCTCGGCAATTGATCACGGTTTTTACCCCAAGGCGTGTATAGACATTTTGCCGAAGGTCTCTGCCCACGGCGCTGGCCGCCTTCGCGTAAAGGTCAGACATGGCAATCTGGCTCAGCAACGGAGCGGCTGCGACATATTTCATAAACGATCGCCGGCTCGAATTCAGGGAATGCATCTTCGACACCTCCAGGGTTAACAACCAGGGTTGACTAGCTACTCCTGACTACTTACTCTTGACTACCTACTCTTCATCTTCGTGCAACGGGACGCGGGCTCGAACGGCCAGGATATAGGCATTGGCCCCCGGTTTGTTTTGGTTATAGAAGCCGACCGTACAGTTGGGACGAAAATAATAAGCGTCCCCCGGCTTGGCGGGATAACGGCCTTCGACGCCGTCCATTCCGCTGCCCGCTACCATTTCTCCCTGGCCGTCTATGACCAGGTAGATTTCTTCTGCTGCCGCGTGGTGGTGAGGCCAGTTCGTGCCTCCTGGAGCAAAATCCATCCAGAAGAAACTGTCCATCACGTAAGCTTGATCGATCAAGTCTCGCTTGCCGGTACGCAGTCCGATCAGAAGTTTATACAAAACTGAGTTGGGATGGCCGCTGACGGTCTCCTCTTTAGATTCCTCCAGGTTTGCGATCTTCGGATGCGGCGCCGGCGTACCGATGGAAATCGATGACGGAATCTTAAACCCCATGACGAGCACGCGCAGCGGCTGGACCGTATTGTTGGAAAGTGAATGCTTCGCTCCCGGCGGCAAATACATGAAGTCATGCTTGCGTAACGGCTGTGCCTGATCTTCGTACTGCAGCGTGCCGCCGCCGTCGACGACGAAATAAATCTCCTCCTGGCGGTCGTAGCTTACGGTCTGGCAACTGCCACGTGGATCCAGAGTCACTTCCCCGAATCGCGTTACGGTTTGGAGGGATCGGCTCTCTTTATCACCCTCCCCGAACAACAGCCCGGTAGTGGCAAGTTGGTGAAGTAAGGCCTGCATTGGTCTCTGATAGGCCCGGAACGTAGCGATGCAACCATGTGGGATCTGTTTGCCGGTCTTGTGCGCGGAGCCCCGGCACCAGGAACAGCGAGAACAGCAGGAGCTTTTTCACGTTCGCCGCCCGCGATTCAATCCTGAACATGAGGCGCCTCATACTTTCCAGTTGTTGATGAGGGGACATCCGGAACGCCAGCCTCGCGCAGGATGTAACCGATCAGATCATCAAGCTCCGTGGCGTTGAGTCGCTGCCCGTAGTCGGCAGGCATGGGCTCTCCTGTTTTCCGCTCGACAGACACCAGACTCGATTTCATGAGCAGGTAAAGTCGGCCATCTCGATCCTGCAATTGCAGAGAGGCGTTGTCTTCGTTGCGGATCATGCCGGAAAACTTTCGACCATCACGCGCAACTGCGGTCGCGGCCTCCTGCTGACCTCCGGCCGGGATGAGAATCGCTTTACGAATCTCACCGGCAGGATGAGTTCGTGCAAACTCTGCGAGGTCTTGGGCCATGAACTGTCCTCGCCCCACTATCTGATGACAAGCGGAGCAGCCCGCCTTTCCGAAGAAAAGATCCCGGCCTCGGATTGGATCTCCGCGCATAGAGGTTCCGGCAGAGTCGTCTTGATTCTTACCTTGGGGAGGGCCTTGTAAGAAGCGCAAATAAGCAACCACCGCACGACTATCTTCCGCACCCATGTCGCTGAATCCGGGCATTCCGCGTTGCGGAATCCCGTCATGAATCAGGTTGAGCAGTGCCTGATCTGACAGCGTTTTCACCTCGGTCCGGCGGATGATGTCAGGCGCATGCTCACCCCCGAGTCCGTCGAGTCCATGGCAAGTCGCGCATCTCAGCTCGAAAACGCTTTTTCCCTCTAAGTTCCTGCTGTGAGGTGGGCGCGGACTGTTCGCTATTCGACTTTTGGCAAACGAGCAGCGCTGACTGCATGCGAAAAACATCAGCACCAATCCGACCCTCGGGACGACTCGCCAAGTCATGTCGCGCTTCTCATAACCGAGAACTTGATATATCACAGAATCTGCTTGACGCAAATCAAATTATTTCGTTTCATTGGTTTTCATTTCGTTTTGGAAGTCTCGTCGCGATTGGCAGTTCGCGGCAGCGGATTTCAACGGAACCCGCGACGGGCGAAAAGTACCTATCATTCAAGGCAGAGGTATCATGGGGTGCAGATTCCGAGGGTGAGGGCATGATGCGGTCGTTTCGCAATCGTTTTGCTTTCTTGCTTCTTGAACTTAAACTTTGCTCCTGCCCAGGCTGCAGGCCAGCCGAATCAGGCCAGTTCGTCTTGCCGCGTCGAGGCCACGAATTACAAGGGTTGGAGTGCCCAACAACTTTCGAACCGCTGGGTACAACTGGAGGTCGTGCCGCAAAATGGCGGACGACTCATGCAGGTGATTTTCGCGGGGCATTCTTTCCTCTTCGTGAACCCTAAGTACGAAGGAAAATACTTGCCGCCCGACCCAACCCGATGGTTTAACTATGGCGGGGACAAGCTCTGGCTATTGCCTGAGGGAAACGACGATGAGCAGCACTGGGTGGGCAATTCCGATTTGATCGACGATGCGCCCTACGCCTTTCGAAAGGTTTCGGAAGGACGAGAATGCGAGATCGAACTGACTGGCCCCGCCGATCCGCAAACCGGGATTCAGATTCGGCGCACGATTCACCTGGACGCCGATTCGCCGCGAATCCGTTTTCACGCAACCATGCAGAACAAAACCGGGCATGTCATCGAGTGGTCGATGCAATCTGTTTCGCAGTACAACACTGCCGACCCGACGAATCCCTCGCGAAACAACAGTAATTTCTGGACCTTCACCCCGGCGAATCCGTCCAGCAGTTATCTCAATCGCTACCATGTGAGATTTGGCCAGGCAGAGAATCCAGCAGTCTCGGTCCGGGACGACGGTCTCTTTGCGCTGCACTATGCGCACATGGCCGCCGAACTGTGGCTCGACTCGACGCCCGGCTGGCTGGCGGTCGTGGATGGCGACAGCCACTACGCTATGGTCGAGCGTTTCCGCTACGAAAAGAACGAAACCTATCCGGGCAAGGCGTCGGTTATTTTTTGGATGAATGGTCCCGAGACCAGATTGACTCCCGAGGGCGAGCCTTCGCTGACTTCCGGAGGCGATGGAGTGCCGCGTTATCTGGAGGCCGAGATCAACAGCCCTCTGGTTCAGTTGCAACCGGGTGAAACGCGCGATCTCGATACGGAGTGGTTTCCCACCCGTACCGGCGGAGAATTTCACGGCGTGGAAGATGCGGGCATCGTCGTACGTCCGCTTCGAGCGATCCGATCGGAGACCAGCGGTGTTCGGCTGTCAGGTTCTTTTGGAGTATTTTTCGCAGGACGTTTGGTCGCGCACTTCTACGACGACCACGGTGGCAGCCTGGGAAATATACCTCTCACGCAAGTTGACCCTACCGGCCTGGTCGAACTAGAGACAGAATTGACCCCTTCTGGGAAGCCCGCCCGGATTTCACTCCATCTGGAAGACGCGAACGGGCTGGACCGCGGTTCTCTTCAGGAAGTCTCAGTCGGTCCCGGCGAAACCCACTGACATGAAATCGTCCCCAAGAATGGTCAGCGTCTTGGCATGGACAGTTTTCCTGTCTGTGAGTTTCACCGCGGGACAACAGGGACAAGCTCCCGTAGTCGCCGATGTAAACGTCAGCGCGGACGATCTGCTTACGCAGCCTCCCAGAGCCAACTGGATTTCCTATAACGGCGACTACACTGGGCGACGTTACAGCAGCTTGCACCAAATCACACCGAAAAATGTTGCGCAGCTTCGGGCCGCGTGGATATTCCATCCTTCGAATTCCGAAAGGCTGGAAGTGACGCCTGTGGTCGTGGGTGGCGTGATGTATGTCACCTCGGCCAACGATGCGTTTGCGCTGGATGCGCGGACGGGGCGGGTTATTTGGCATCACGCGCGGCCGGTGAGCACTGGGTTGCTGGATGATGCTGCGGCTCATCACAACCGCGGAGTTGGAGTCTGGAAGAATTTCGTCTACATGGAAACTGACGATGCCCACTTGCTTTGTCTCGATGCACGTTCTGGACGCCTACTGTGGGATGTGACCTATGCCGACAAGGCAAAACACTATGGCGCAACGAGCGCTCCGCTGATTGTGAAGGACGAAGTCATCGTCGGGACGTCCGGCGGCGACTCCGGTGTGCGCGGTTTCCTGGCCGCGTACGATGCCGCTACCGGCCGCCTGAAATGGCGCTTCTGGACCATCCCCGGACCAGGAGAACTCGGCTCTTCCAGTTGGCCCGGCGATTCTTACCTCCATGGCGGGGCCACGACTTGGATGCCCGGTACCTACGACCCGAAACTCGACACACTCTATTGGACAACCAGTAACCCAGCTCCTGATTTTGTGGGAGACATTCGCCCCGGTGACGACCTGTATACCGCTTGTGTGCTCGCCCTAGACCCTTCTACAGGTGCGTTGAAGTGGTACTTCCAGTTCACACCCCACGACTTGTACGACTACGATGCCAATGAAACACCAGTGTTGGTGGACCTTGAAGCGAGTGGCGCAACGCGTCACCTGCTGGTGCAGGCTAACCGTAACGGGTTTCTGTATGTTCTCGACCGGACCGATGGAAAATTTCTCAAAGCAACGCCGTTTGTGGAGAGGCTGAACTGGGCGAAAGGAATCGACTCTTCCGGTCGCCCCATATTGTCGGGACGAATACCGAGCGCATCCGGCACCGACATTTGCCCGAGCATCGACGGCGCCACGAATTGGTTTTCGCCTTCGTACAATCCCGACACCGGATTCTTCTATGTGATGGCGCTGGAGAGTTGTAGTGTCTTCTTCGCCCGTCCGCAACCGTTTACTCCAGGCGAAACCTACTACGGTACGGGCACGAAGCAGGCGACTGATGACCACGCGCAAAAAGTTCTGCTGGCCTACTCCGTGCCAGAGGGAAAGATTGTTTGGCGCTATCCTCAAGTCGGTCACGGCAACTCCTGGGGCGGGACACTCACCACCGCAGGCGATTTGGTGTTTTTCGCAAACGATACCGGAGGTTTCGAGGCGGTTGAAGCACGAACCGGCCGTGCGCTCTGGCAATTCAATACGGGTCAGAGCATCCGTGCTTCGCCGATGAGTTACGCGGTCGATGGAGTGCAGTACGTGGCCATCGCCGCGGGAAGCGACATTATCAGCTTCTCGCTTCCTCATTAATGAGTTTGGGAAACAGGATGTCGGAAACGACTTTCCGGCGATACGCAAGCAGGCCGCTTTCACGGAATGAAACTCGGTTCTTTGTATAATTTGCCGATTCAGAAGCAGAATCCTACGCTCTGAGTGGGGAGCATTCTTCATGCTGCTTAAGATATTCAATGATCGCGCGGCGCTAGGCGATGCGGCCGCCCAACAGGCGGCAGCCGTGATTCGTCGTGCCATTGCCGAGCGTGACCACGCCCGGATCATTGCCGCAACGGCCGCCTCGCAACTTGAATTTCTGGATGCTTTGACGAACACACCGGGGATTGACTGGCACAAGGTGGAAGTTTTCCATCTCGATGAATACATCGGCTTGCCGGTTACCCATCCCGGAAGCTTCCGCAAAATGCTGCTGGAGCAACTAGTGCAGAAAACCGGAATTGTGAATTACCACCTGCTCGACGGTGATGCCACTGATCCGTTGGAAGTAGTGCACCGCGTGGGCAAACATCTGGCCTCCGCGCCAGTGGACATTGCGTTCCTCGGCGTTGGCGAGAATGGACACATCGCATTCAACGATCCGCCAGCCGACTTCCAAGTTGAGGATCCCTACATCATCGTGAACCTCGACGAAGCTTGCCGGCAGCAGCAGGTGGGGGAAGCCTGGTTTGCCGATATCTCCCAGGTGCCGAAGCGCGCCATCTCAATGTCGGCGCGCCAGATTCTCAAGGCCAACGAAATTCTGGCCGTCGTGCCCGGCCCGCGCAAGGCTCAGGCCGTGAAGGCTTGCTTTGAAGACGCAATCAGACCGATGGCCCCGGCATCGATTTTGCGCACGCATGCTAACGCCACCATCTATCTCGACAAAGACTCGGCTTCGCTCCTGAGCTCGGCGCTACGGAACGCGCTCGATGAACAATCGCAGATCATGATCGGTTCTTAGCACTGGTTCTCCGACGGGCACTCTTCAACAGGCACACATGACCTCCCGAAAGCCGATCAGTTCACTGCGCTGGTGGATCGGCTGCCTTCTTTTTGCCTCCACAGTCATCAATTACATTGACCGGCAGACTCTTTCGCTTCTGTCGCCTTATCTGAAGCTCGAGTACCACTGGACTAACTCGGACTATGCGAATATCGCGATCGCCTTCCGAGTAGCGTATTCGATCGGACAAACCGTCTTCGGCAGAACCATCGATCGCGTCGGCACACGCCGCGGCCTGACCCTGACCGTGATCTGGTATTCGGTGGTCTCGATGTTGACGTCGCTGGCGACCGGCTTCTATAGCTTCGCTACTTTCCGCTTTTTGTTGGGCGCGGGTGAATCGGCCAATTGGCCGGCCGCGACGAAGGCGGTGTCGGAATGGTTTCCCAAGCGTGAGCGCGGCCTCGCGACTGCGCTTTTCGACAGCGGCTCCTCGATTGGCGGAGCCGTCGCTCCGTTTATCGTGTTGTGGATTTATTTCCGCTGGGGATGGCGCCCGGCGTTCACGATCCCGGGCATTCTTGGGTTTCTCTGGTTGATCGTCTGGCGATGGCTTTACTATCCGCCCGAACAGCATCCGCGCATCGGCCACGCTGAACTTGAAATGATCGTCGCCGACAGGCGCGCTTCGAATACGCCTGGACAAGCTAAATCTCCCGCCCGGTGGAGTGAGCTGCTGAAGATTCCGCAGACCTGGGGCGTCATCATTGCAAAGGCGTCTACCGACCCAGTGTTTTTCTTCATCACAGAATGGTTCCCCATTTACCTGGTCGCCAAAGGCATCAATTTGAGGAGTGGATTGCTTGCCGTATGGATTCCGTTCATCGCTGCTGATCTCGGGAGCTTCTTCGCCGGTGGCATGTCCGGCTACTTGATTAAGCGGGGATGGTCACTGGGTTGGGCGCGCAAAATGCCCATGGTCTATGGCGGCATCGGCATGACCATGCTCATCCCCACGATTTTCACGACGAACGTCTACTTGATTGCACTTTTGTTCGCGATCGCGACCTTTACCTACGCAGGCTTCACGATTATGGCCAATGTCTTGCCGTCAGATCTTTACAACAGCGAATCGGTCGCGTCAGTGAGCGGGTTTAGCGGGACCGGAGCCGGCATTGGGACGATTGTGGCCTTCAAACTGATCGGTTACTTTTCCGATGCCCGACTGGCCACCGGCACTCATTCTTTCGACCCCATTATTGTTATTGCGGGTCTGGTTCCTTTGGGCGGCATGATTCTGGTCTTGCTGCTGGTTCGCAACAACGAGGCAACCAACCAAGGATTGGTCAGGCGAATCTGACCGACTTGCAGTTTCGTCATTGATACGGCACGAAGCCTTGCGCCTTCATCTCCAGCCGGTACACCGAGGTCGTGGCCGTGATGTAGAGCGTGCGATAGTCCTTGTCGCCCCAGGCCAGATTCGCGGGTTGCTCGGGCATGACGATAGTTCCCAGATGGTTGCCTTTGGCGTCCCAGACCCAAATGCCTTTTGGCCCGGTCACAAACACGTTGCCGTTCTTATCCACTTTCATTCCATCGGGCACGCCATCGCCCTTCCCGCCGGGCTCCTCACCGAAGATGCGGCCGTTGGTGAGGGTTCCGTCGGCAGCGACGTCGTACACGCGGATGTTCCTCTTCTCGCTGTCGTCGACATAGAAGTGCCTGCCATCGGGCGAGAATGCGAGGCCGTTCGGCTGTGTGAGGTCCTGGGTGAGTAACTTCACATTGCCTTTGGCGTCCAGGCGATAGACTCCCTGATACGGGATTTCCTGCTTCTCTCCGGCCACCAGATCCATGGTTGGATCGGTGAAATAAACCGCATCATCCGGACCAACGATCACATCGTTCGGACTATTCAGCTTCTTGCCGTCGTAGTGATCTGCCAGGATGTTGTATTTTCCATCGGGAGTCACTTCGATAATCGCACGCAACACACTGGCGCAGTCGATCAGCCGATGCCGCCGGTCGAAAGTATTGCCGTCGGGATCGCCGAGCGCAATCACCTCCTCCCTCTTGCCATCGGGATGTAGCCGGAAGATCTTGTTGATGGTTTCGTCGCTCACATAGAGGAACCCGGCCTCGTCCCACACCGGGCCTTCGGTGAAGCCGAACCCTGTGCCCACAACGCCGAGTTTGGCGTTGGGATCCACCACATCCCAGAATTGGGGCGATTCGGCTTGCAGTTTAAACTCGCGCGGCGAGCGTGGTGCGGCCAGAACAACTGACGCTCCAACTGCCAGCAGCGACGCCATGGCGATGACCAGGGTGCGCAGAATTTTCATGCTGCGATTCATAAGTGCCCCTCTCGTCCTCCTGCCTATTTCTGTTTCACGGCGATCGCCGAGATTTCAATTCGAGCGTTATTGACCAAAGCCGCTGCCTGGATGGTGGCGCGAGCTGGCTTGGGATCGGGCATCACGCCCTTGTAAACCTTGTTCATATCTGGGAATTCGTGAATGTCGGCGAGATAGACGGTTACGCTGACGATATCTTTCAGTTCGAAGCCGGCGGCCAGGAGCACCTTCTGGATATTCGCGAGCGCCGCAGTGGTTTCCGGACCAATTCCCCCCGCAACCAGTTTGTCGGACGCATCCGTACCCTCCTGGCCCGCGACATACAGCGTGCTTCCGGCGACGATTCCATCACTGAAAGGAAGTCCTCTGGTCGAGGATAAATTCACTGCCTTACGTTCCTGGGCAAGACCCGGCCGCGCGACAGCGCCTACGGTCAGTGCGATGGCGATGGCCGACATAAGCAACCGGGCGGTTCTCGTGTGTATCGTATTTTTCATTTCGTTTCCCTTTCGCGATCATGGATTGGTGATCATGGATCGGTGACATGGATCGGCAGATCAGTGGATTGGCTCTTCCGCACAGCGGAAAACCATGTTAGAGTCCGCGAACATATATACAGCCTGGAGGACGGAATGAACAAGTTTCGCCGGTTTGCTAAATCCCACTCTCTTGTAGCAACTCTTCTCTCCGTCGGGGCCTTGTCTGCCATCTTCTGCGGAGCCGAACTTGTCCTGGCGCAATCCAACGGTACAACCGTGTCGCAGTCGGACAGCGCTTTAATTGCAGATTATCGTCGCGTAGAAGTGGCTTCGGTTTCGGATGCGCTGGAACAGCTGACTGGCAAGCGCATGTACATGAGTCACCGCATGCATCCCCTCTTCACCACCAAGTTTGCCGGCTTTGCGCGGACGGTCCAGTTGAAGAAGGACGAGGGCAACAGCGATCCCGCTGCTTTGAACGGAATGCTCGCAGCCATCGATGCGGGCTCCACCGATTCCGTTTATGTGATGGTGGTCGAGGACGGTGAGGACATCGCAGGAATGGGCGGACTCATGGGCACGGCCATGGCGGCACGCGGGTACGCGGGCGCTGTGATCGATGGTGGAGTTCGCGACGTAGCTTATTTGCGCAAGATCGGATTCCCGGTCTACGCGACCGGCATCGTGCCTTCCACTTCGGTACATCACTACCGGTTCGCAGGAGCTCAGATTCCGGTAGTCTGCGACGGCGTAACGGTCAATGCAGGCGATATTGTCGCGGCAGACAGCGATGGTGTGGTAGTTGTTCCCAAAGCGAAGGCTCTGGAAGTACTCGCCCTGGCGCAACAGATGGATTTCAAGGAGCATTCGATGTATCCCGTGATCGAACAGATGAAATCGATCGTAGAGGCGGTCAAGAAGTTTGGCAGACTCTAAACTAGGAAAACAGGCGATCGCATGCGGATTTCCATTGCCAACTTGAAATGGCCAACTTTGAACTGGCCAACGTAAAATGGCTAACTTGAAATGACCAACCTGAAATGTCCAATTTGAAAGGAGACCTATATGGATTTAACTGTCACTCGCAGAACGTTTGCCACACGGTTCGCTTCCGCCCTTTCCGCTTTCGGGGTAACCGCGGCCGTGTTGCCCAACCGTGCCTTGGCTAAGAGTCCCGCTGCACAGGATGCAGGTGAAATCCGGAAGCTGAATAGCGACGGCAAGCCGGGCAGCGAGAAAGACGCAATCATGCCGGTGATTATCCATCGTGGGTTGATTTATGTTTCCGGGCAGGGCGCCCATGATTCGCGAGATTCCAAGGAATGGACGATCGAATCCCACACCACCATGGTCATGGATAAGATCAAGAAGCACGTGGAAATCGGCGGGGGGACTATGGACGCCATTCTTCAGTTGAATGTCTATCTGGTGAAGATTGAACACTGGGACGGAATGCATAAAGTATTCTCGACTTATTTCCCCCATGGCGGCCCGGCGCGCACAACCGTGGCAGTGGCTGCGCTTCCCGGGGATTCGCTGGTGGAAATCAATTGCATCGCCGCAGTCGTTGGCAAGTAACCCCGGCAAGTGACCGGCTAGGGAGATTCGTTCATGCGACTCAACTCGAAGTGGAACCGCCGCAGTTTTCTCGGCAGCGCCGGAGCCATCGCCGGCTCGATCTTTTCTGGCTCGATTTTCTCCAGTTCGGTCCTCGCGCCACGCAAGCTTATTGGCAAAACTCGTGCAGTGGTTGCCAGTCCGCCGGTGAGCGGTTTTGGACAGACCGGCAATCCCTTCGAGGAGCTTGGGGTTACAACCGTGATTAATTGTGAGGGCACCATGACCATGCTGGGCGGTTCTCTTCCCCACCCGGAGCTCGAAGCGGTCATGACTATGGCCGGCCGCCACTTTGTCAGCATTCCGGAGTTGGAGGTCGCCGCAGGCACGCGCATCGCAGAAATGCTCAAGTTGCCGGATGGTTACACCGCGCTGGTGACTTCGGGCGCGGCGGCAGCGATTCAATCGGGACTAGCGGGCATTCTGACTGGCGGCAACGAGGCGCTGATTCGACAGTTGCCCGATCTGACCGGTATGAAGTCGGAAGTGATCATCCAGAAGTCGCATCGCAACCCGTTCGATCACCAGTTACGATCCACCGGAATCAAACTCGTCGAGATTGAAACGCCTGATCAATTTCGAGCCGCTGTAAATGAACGCACGGCGATGATGCATTTTTCCAACTTCGCCAATGCCGCCGGCCAAATCAAGGTAGACGAATGGGTCAAGCTGGCGAAGCAATACAAAATCCCCTGCATGAACGACGCGGCGGCTGATACGCCACCGGTTTCTCATCTCTGGGACTACACCAACATGGGCTTCGACCTGGTGACCTTCAGCGGAGGCAAAGCGATTCGCGGTCCGCAGTGTGCAGGCCTTCTGATCGGACGCAAAGACATGGTGGCAAACGCGCTGCTCAACAACAGCCCGCACGAGGACACATTGGGCCGAAGCCAGAAGGTAGGTAAGGAAGAAATCATCGGAATGGTCAAGGCGCTCGAACTTTTTCTCGCAGAAGATCACGACGCTCTTGCCAAAGAATGGCAGGATCGCCTGGAAGTCATCTCCCGCGAAATCAAAAAGGTTCCGGGGGTCAGTACGTCATTCTTTGTGCCCGACATCGCCAATCATGTGCCGCACATGAGCATCACGTGGGACGCGGCCCGTATCTCCTTAACAACTCAGCAGGCATCAAAGCTGCTTCGCAGCTCAAAACCGTCCATTGTGCTGGGAGCCGGTGAAGACCGGCCTGGGCTGGCCATGAACTCATTCATGTTGCAACCGGGCGAAGATAAGGTCGTCGCCGAGCAACTGTCGAGAATTTTGCGCGCTCACGCGGCGTAATGAGAAAAAAGCACATCGAGGAACAGACTCAGGAGAATCTTTGGGACTCACGAAACTAAGGGCTCACCAGGCTGGGTCGAGTGCTTTAGCGCTCCGGCATGCGGAGCTTGGATCCTTTTTTCTCCAGCCAGGCATTGAATTGCTCGATCATTTCCTTCGTCCATTGGGCGTCGATCTGGCCGGGTGTGTACCGGCCTTCGCGGAGCATCATGTGACCCCAGTCGTCGACCCAGTGATCCATTTCGGTGTCGTCGGCTACTTTCTCCGCCAGTTGCGGCGGAACAAAAGTTATACCCTCGGGATCTCCGATGGCTACGTCACCCGGCATGACCGTTACATCCCCGATGCGAATAGGGACGTTAATTCCGGTCAGCATGACGTTCTCCAGCGCGGATGGATCCACTCCACGCGTGTAAACCTGGAAGCCGGGGATTTCCTGGATGCCGGTCACGTCCCGCACCGCTCCGTTGACGATCAATCCGTTATGACTCTTGGAGTAAATGGCAGTCGAGAGATTGTCCCCGACGATCGTGCCGTAGCGGATTTTCCCGAACAGATCGACGACCAGAACATCACCTGGTTTCAAGATATCGATGATCCAGGAGTTCTCGTCCCCGATGCGATTTTCTTTCCTGCCATTCTTGTGAATCACCGAATCTATATCGGGCCGCTGCGGCATAAAGACAGCGGTGATAACGCGGCCCACGAGTCGCTCTCCGGGATTGATCACCTTCCAGCCGCCTTCGAACTGGTTGCGGTAGCCGGCATCTTGCAGGACGTCCCAGGCCTCGTCTGCGGTTACACCTTTCAATCGGGTCAACACCGAATCCGGAACATTCGGACGACCGTCGGGAAACCGGTCACCGTGCCATTCCGGAGTGAATTCGATGCGCTGGTCTCTCGAAAAGAGATCCAGTTGCGCATGGGCCGGCGCCGCCAGCGGCAGCACCAGCCAACCCATAAGTCCGGCAACAAAAGCAGTTCTGGTCATAGGACTGCGAGAAGAATATCGGGACTGAACCTCAGCTTCACTGCGACCGCGAAAATATCACACAGCGGTCGCAGAGGCAAACGCCCGTCCGTGAGCGGGAGTGTTTTCAAACAAGAGATGTTTCTTGCGCGCCCGGGAAGGAGTCAGCGATGACAGGTGCCGGAACCAGCCGTGTACGTTGGTTTCTCGTGTTCTGGCTGTTCATCCTGAGCGCGGTCTCTTATCTCGACCGGGTGAACATTTCCATCGCCAGCGGATCCATCGCTGACGCCTACCAACTCAGCGATGTGCAACTGGGGAAAGTGTTCAGCGCCATGCTGGTCGGTTATGCACTCTTCCAAACCATTGGAGGAAGGCTGGCCGACCGCTTTGGACCCCGGCGCGTACTGGCCTGTGGCGTGGCATGGTGGGGAGTCTTCACTGCCCTGACCGCTCTAGTCCCATCGAAAATTGCGGGAGCGCTATTTATTTTTGCAGCGATCCGCTTTCTTCTGGGCGCCGGCGAAGCGGTTATCTATCCCTCTGCCAATCAATTCGTCGCTCGCTGGATTCCGATTTCAGAACGGGGCATCGCTAACGGCTGGATCTTCGCCGGTGTGGGCGCGGGCGCGGGCCTTACGCCGCTCATCATCACTTACATCATGGTCCATTACGGCTGGAGGTCGTCGTTCTGGGTCTGCTCGATCATCGGATTTGCTGCCGGAGCAGTCTGGTTTCTCGCTGCCCGCGACACGCCCGGCGAGCATCCTGGAGTATCGCCGTCGGAGCTGGCCTTGATTCGCTCCGGGCTTACGCAGGTGAACCCGAGGCAGGTGGAACCGAAAAATGACCCGAAAGCGCTCGTGCCCTGGGTGCGCGTCGTGCAAAGCAAAGAGGTCTGGGCGGTCACGGTAAGCTACTTTTGCTACGGCTACATTGCGTGGATCTTCTTTAGCTGGTTCTATCGCTATCTTGCCAAAGTGCGCGGTCTGGATTTGAAGGCGAGCGCCTTCTACACCATGTTGCCCTTTCTGGCTATGCTGGTGTGCTGCCTGCTAGGAGGAACCCTCAACGACCGGCTCACGAAATGGCGAGGATTGCGCGTTGGACGCTGCGGACTCGCGGCATTTTCGATCGCCGTGGCCGGGATATTTATTGCCTTCGGCTCACAGGTTCAAAGTGCGCGCCTCGCCAGCGTCGTGCTCGCCGGGGGGGCAGGTGCGCTCTATTTGTCGCAGAGTTCCTTCTGGTCAGTGACGGCCGACATTGCAGGCGCGTCCTCGGGCTCGGTATCGGGCTTTATGAATATGGGCAACCAGTTGGGAGCGGCGCTCACGGCATCTCTTACTCCCTGGATCGCGGCACGATTCGGTTGGACGACCTCGTTCCTAGTGGCAGCTGGGTTGTGCGTGGTCGGTGCCGCGAGTTGGCTGGTCGTGGATCCATCGCGGCAACTCATGGCCCAACCGGCCGTTGCCCTGCCGCCCGATGGTTCGCAACTCCTATCGGACCCATTGCCGGGCGAGAATTCCTGAAATCAGTTGAACTACGGAGGGCGGCGCATCGTGTCGGATGCCCCTCCCGCACCAAGCGCGGCGTCGATCGCGGTCTTGAATTCTGCATTGCTGCAAAGCTTCTGCATCGAGTTACCTGATCCCGAAGTTAACTGGCTAGTGTCTGGGCTAACGCGTTCGCGGCAGCCGCGATTGAGGCGGGGTTTCCTGCGGCAATTGCGGTCCCCAAGCTCAAGGCAGACGCGGCAATCGAGATCGCTTTCGACGCGTCATTCAAAACCTCCAATTGAGCCTTCGCCTCGGCCGTAACAGCTTTTATGTTCGCCAGATCTGATTGAATCGATTCCAACGTTGCCCTAATTGCTTGAGCTGTGAAGTAATGGGCGCGATCTTCGAGTGCTTGCGCCTCGTCCTTGAGTCGAGCCGACTGATCGGCTGATATGGGCGGAACATGATCCTCGAGCCGGAAGTCATCGAGAGCTTGAGACAGACTGTTGAAGAGATCCGCCAATTGTCCAGCCGCAGCGGCCGGATCAATAGGAACGGGTGCCGTCGAGGGTGCCATTGTGAACCTCCGGGGTGCGTGAACTAAAATCCCTTCTGGATCTGTGGTATGAGCGTTTGCAGTTGGGTTACGTATGGCCCAAGCAGGTCGGGAAGATCTTTTCCGGTGAGCTTTTTCGCATTCGTCGCCAGGTCCGAGAATCCTTTGGAAAGAGCCTGCAGGGCCGCAATGAGGCTCTGCGCGGACGCGCGTTTTGCCGCTAGGGCTTGCTCGTCGCTATACCATCTGTTGTCGAGCAACAGTTTGACCTCGGACGACTGGCCTTTGGCAAATTCCCGATATCGGTCCGCAAGCTTCTGCTCCTCGCTGGCTAGTTGTCGGTCGATATAATCATTTTGAATGATAGTGACGAGCGCACTCACCACCGACGACACGTTCTGACTCACCTTCGGAAGATCTTTCTCCAGCTGCTTTCGCTGGTACCCCGACGTAGCAGCGGAGACAAGGAATTTCGCAATGGACCCCAAAGCCGTCTGCGCTTCGGAGCTTGCTCCGACTGCAGCGCCGGTCTGTGAAAGCAAGGTTTCCGCGTCGGTGCCTGTTTTCGCCGTTCCAAACGAAGCCAGCGAATTTATCGCGCGGAAGTAATCCGATAGGATCTTGGCAGCGGCGACGGCGCCAGCGGCCTGGTCACCAATCGCGGTGCAATTCGGATCGCTTTGTACCGGAGGCTTGAATGCTCCGAACTCAATCCTGGAGTCAATCTCTCTGAGGCAAGATGCCTTCATGTCGTCGAAAACCAGAGATGAGGTGGTCAGCGTGATACTTGCAGAACCGCAGAATCTTGAAACCGCGTCAGGCGTCGAGCAACTTACAAGCGGAAAGGCAAGGACGGCGGCTGAGAGGACACATCCGAGCTGAACACGAGACATAGAATTCTCCTGCAAGACGAACCGCTGAACCTGGGACTATGGCGGCATCACACCGAAAAACCATTTTCCACACCCCGACGGAGCCCGCCGCGTTACAGTGTCTTCAGATACTCGATAATCAGCATGCGCTCCTCTTCGGACAGCTTGCGGCCGATCACGCCGTTGCCCTTTGGACCGTCATTGAATTCGTGCCCGGCATTCGAATTCCCGGGCATGTCGGTGCGGAACTCGGTGGCACCTTTGAGGGGCTCGGTATTGAGGCCGAGTTTGACGGGATCATATTGCTTGTTCCCCAGATAAAACACCTTCGGCCGCTCCGAAACCGGTGACAGCAGTGAAAATAAGTTGGGAACAGAACCATTGTGAAGATACGGAGGCGTAGCCCAAACGCCATTGTGAGGCCGCGCTTTATATGCCAGAGGCGCCAGCAACTCGTTTTCCCGGTAGCCGTTCCATTCCTCCTGTTGTTGCGGCGAGAGTTTCAGCTCAGCGTATGACTGATCGATCAGTTCCTGGGTAATGTACTTAAGCCCATCGCGTGCCGATACGATTCCTTTTCCAAGTGGCCCACTATCGGCAACACGGTTAAAAAAGTTCTGCGCTTCCTTGGGATCAGTTCCGATCTCGCCTAGCGGAATCATGGTTACTTTGAAGAATTGTCTTCCAGCGGAGTTCGTATTGTTTGTCCAGTGTTCGACTTTGCGGCCTTCGTCGGAAAGTATGGGCGGCTGGTGGCAGTGCAGGCACAATTCGTTGTATAGCTTTTCGCCTTTCGCTGCAGCGACGCGGTCAATTTTTCCGAGGATGTCTTCCGGCCATTTTGGCGACCACACACCCGCGCCTGGTTGAGTACCGCCAAGCAGAAGCTCGATCTCGTGCAGATTCTTGACGTGAATCGTGTTCTGAAATTGCTCTCCCGGATAGCCTAGAAGGTTAATGCGCGAGCGTACGCCCAGGGCCTCGCCGACATTTCTTCCCATCGGTTGCTGGATCGAACCGTTGTACTGAACCCAGTCCATCCAGGATGCGTCCCAAACTGGTGGGAAGTTTACCGGGCCATCCCCGGTCACCAGATTCTTATCGTTGTTCAATTCGGTTCCGAAGACGAAGTTGCCAATCCGAGCCAGTGCGTCGGTGCGGCCATAACCTTCGGGGGTAGGGAACAGATGCTGCGTCGCTTTGAACTCCGTAAAGCTGGTATCGAGATAATATTTGAGCGATCGACGCAAGAGAACTTGATCTGCTCGCGAGTGATTGGGGCCAAGCACTCTGTTGGCAAATCTGTGGAAGCGGAGCGGATCATAATAAGTCCAGGTCACGGCCAGGCCCAACGCCTCCGTGAACTTCTGCAGATCGATCAAGGATGGGCCAGCATCGATCCGGATCGCCTTTCCGGCGAAAAACAACTCTCCGGTATGACAAGCTGCGCACGTAACGCCAAGCACGACATTTTTCTGCCCGGTGTAAGGATCGACGAAATGATCATCGCGCGCGAATCCAACGGGCAAGCCATCGGGATTTTGCAGGTAGGCGGAGTCTGGAATGAAACCGAAGCCCTGCAGGTAAGAGTTTTCCCTGAAGGGAGGTGCACCCGTGATGGTGAATCGCGGCTGCTCAATCGCAAGAAACCAGGCATACGGCATGAGTTCACTTCCTTGCGCCATGTGGTAATAGCTGCGTCGCTGATCTTCCGTCCAGTTCTGCGGAAGCCATGCGACTGCACCCGGTCTTTCGATCTTCGGCACCTCCAGGCTGTTGTGTATGGCAAAAAGCGCTATGATTGCCGCGCAGATGCCGAGCACCGCCAGTAGCGCCAACCCTCCGACGATGCTTGGTCGCTTTAGCAAGGGTCGCTTTGTCGGTGCTGCGATCGGCTGCCCGTGAGCTGGTCGGGGCGCCAGTTCGCAGGGCGTCTCAGGTTGCGGGAAGTACTGCTGCGGTAGATTCTTCGGTTTGTAGCTCGGTACGCCGCGGATGCGATCAACAACGCTTTGATGAACATGGATGCCGCTTGGGATCAGCCTGCTGCGGCCCAGGTTAATCGTGATGCCGTGCTTCCATTTGGGCTCGGATTGTCCCGCTACGGGTACCGGATAGGAGAACATCTTGGGCCACAGCTCGGCGATCCACCACGCACCCTGCAGCGATTCATGCTGATTCTTTGTAAGTGGGTCGGGCGCCACGTAAGGCGGTTTCCCTCCAAGAATGTCAGCCTTCCGATTCTGATCGATTCGAAGTCCCGCAGGCTCGGCCTCACAGACCATCCATTGCAAAGCAATCTTCGAGAGCTGGCTCTCTGACTCGGGATAGCTGCCTCCAACATCCGAATGCACCCCGGCAAACCAAACCTCCTTTATGTCTTGCTGTGGATCATGCGGCGGGCCGAACAGGTTTTGCCGAAAGAACGCTCTGCGCTCATCAATGGACACCGCGTGCCGAATGACGCGCATGTCTGGGTTGTGCGCGGCTTTGGTGCCCGGGAAATGTGCAACGTTATAAATCCAACCCAGGGAGCTGACCGTGTCCCACACTCCAACGAAGTGCACCGGACAGTCGCGACAAAACGTTTTCTTGAAGTCTGCAGCGACCGCAAAGTCGATCTTCTTCTGCTTGATCATCCGAATCGAATACGGAATCAAGCCCTCATTGTCCTCGCGAAGCAGCCCGATGATGTGCAGCATCCCGCATAGGGCCCGCGCAGTGTAAGCTCCCCGACTGAACCCAAAAACGTACACGGTGTCGCCGGGCTGGAATGTCCGCATGAGGAACTGATAGGCATCCGCGATGTTGTCGGAGATGCCGTACCCAAATGCCAGACCGATCACTTTCGTCCACCACTTACTCAGTCCGTTCAGCGCATTCCGGGCGCCCATCGTTCCCACACCTGGGTGGTAGTAGGTCACCTGAGAGGCGTCACAGACCAGCATCTTGTACAGCTTTACGACGTTGGATTTGCTCTCGCTGAATTCATTGCCTGTCCCGTCGCAACAGATCACGATGTTCTTCGCCATGGTTTCAACTCCGAGAGGTCAGGGGCCGAAGGCTAGCCATACTCCGTGGTTCCACTCCGCTCTTTGCAAGTCGGATGGATTCCCCAAAACGTGGAACGCAAAACAGCAGTCGATCAGTCCTAGTGCTTGGAATCGAGCTTCGCACTTATGGTTCGTCTTTAGGTTCTGCTTGCAAAGTTACAGTTGTTGTTCGGAGGCCCCGTATCAGACCAGGGACTAGCAATTCGGTGACGGTCTTTGTAGATGCGGCGGATTGTCCGCCCAGTTGATAGGGTTGTCAACTGCTAACTCAGGCTTGTTACGAAATCAGAACAGACAGGAGGACGCCACGGTCGGGAATCTAAGCTCGCTCGAACATCGGACTGTGAGCTGGCTCTTTATGGTGAGCGAGTCGATGTTCGTGAACGGCAAGCAGATCTCTGGGGGTTGGTTGCAGGAAGTGCGACCCGAGTAATTCCCTAATCGATCCCATGAATTCTCATGCTCACGAGCTGATCGATGCTGAGGTCTCGTATTCCGCGTGACCGCATGTCGCTGATGTATTCCGGCGTGACGCCGTGGATTCGCATCGCGATCAGTTCGTCCGGATCTGGATGGGAATAACCAAGCCCCTGCAGTTTATCGATGAACTCCGGCGAAACCCCGTGAATGCGAAATGCAATCAGTTTTTCGAGATCCAGGTGATCGTAGCCGCGCTGCTTGAGCTGCGCCATCCATTCCGGGGTTGCGCCATGAATCCGCATTGCGATCAGCGTATCTTCGTCCGGCGCGTAACCGGCCTGATGCAGGCTGCGAACCATCTCCGGTGTCACGCCATGAATGCGGAAGGCAACCAGCTTGTCGCTGTCGGTAATCTTTAGGCCCTCGGCGCGCAGGGCTTCAATGAACGCCGAGTCCACGTGGAATATGCGAAACGCGATCAACTTGTCAGCATCGAGGTCGCTGAGATGCTCATTCTTCATCTGTTTCGCAAATTCCAGGCTCACATCCTGCACCGCCATGCTGAACTGCTTCTCTTCGTCGACCGTGAAGCCGAGCGACTGCATGGCGCGCGGATAATTCGGGTCCGGCTGGAAGTGGAACAGTCCCGCGCCTTCGCCATTATTGAGAAATCCCTCGCACTCGATCTTGCCCGCGTCGCGCATGATTGTGAAACGGACGTCTTGTCTTTCTGGCTTTGAGAAATCTATTCCCTGAAACGAAGTTGCAGGCCAGTCCGACTGATGGCTGGAAGTGCCGCCATGATGATGTTCGATCAGCGAAAACTCCACTTTGCCTGGACTGTCGGACTTGCTGATCGTCCAGTCGCCGCTGCGCATGTCTGCGGCGCGATTCTTAACTACGATCGAAAGAACGCAGGACGCGAAAACTATATAAGCGAGGGTTCGGCGCATTCTCGTTCGGCTCATTCTCATGAATCTCTCCAGTTCAGAAAAGTTAGTAGTCAGCCCTAGATGTCGCCCTTGTCTTCCAACAAGTCCAGACGCTTCAGCTCAATCAGCTTTTCAATGGTGAGGTCCTTGAAGCCGCGCTTGCGGGCTCGTTCGATGAATTCAGGCGTAATGCCTTGCACCTTGGCGCCGATAATCTCGTCCGCATCGGGTTTGAATCCGGCCGACTGCAAGGCCTTGATCAATTCCGGGGTGACGCCCTGCACCTTCATGCCAACGATTTCGTCCGCGCTGGGATTGAGGCCGAGCGCCCGGATGTCACGGATGTACTCCGGCGTCACACCTTGAACTTTCATGCCGACAATTTCGTCTGCGTTGGGTTTCAAACCCAGCGCCTGCAGGCCCCGCACGTAGTCCGCGTTCACTCCCTGAACCTTGAGCGCGACGATCTGGTCAGCGTCACCTTGAATTCCGACTTCTTTCAGGCCCCGCACATAGTCCGCATTGACTCCCTGCACCTTGAGCCCAATGATCTGGTCCGCGTCGGGAGTAAAGCCCAGTGCGCGAAGGTCGTGGATATATTCCGGAGTGACGCCCTGTACTCGCAGGGCGACGAAACCATCCGCATCGGGATGCAGACCGAGTTCGTGCATCGCGCGTACATACTCCGGTGTTACGTCCTCGGTCTTCAGAGCGATTAACTCGTCGATGGTGAGATCGGCGAGGCCTGCGGCCTTCATGGCTTCAATGTATGAGCCGCCGGTGTAGGTCGGACTGGCGCTCTGCCCTGCGGAGGGCTTGGGAGTTGGAGCAGAGGTTAGCGCGGGAGTCGCTGCGCTTTGGGAAGCCTGCGGTTGCGCAGAGTTGGACGCGGGCTTGGGCATGGGCATCGCTTGCGCACTGAAACCGGCGTGAGCCGACGGTAGATGCGCCATTCCCAGCAATGCATTTCCGGCGACGAGTGCCGCGGTCAGGCAAAGGACGCTGCCTGTCAGTCCGATCCCGCGCATTCCTGCGCCGAGCGTCTTCAGTCCAAGCACGCGGACGACGCGTTCGGTCAGCGGACCGCGGTTGGCGGCCATCGCCAGGACCGGCGCGCTGCGCCATTCTTCCATCAGGGTGAGGGCGCGCGCGTATTCGACGGCGTTGCCGCAGAGGGCGACCGCCACATCGTCGCAGCAATGCTCGCGTTCTGCGCGAATCCGTTTATTCAGCCACCAGACTGCGGGATGATAGAAGAGCAGCGTCTCGACGCATACCTGGAAGACATTCACAAAAGGATCGAAGCGCTGAATGTGCGCCAGTTCGTGGGCGATTACCACCTCAAGTTGTTCTTCGGAGAGTCCCGTGAGAGCGGTGACCGGCAGGAAAACGACGGGACGGAACCATCCAATCACCGCTGGAGCCTGCAGCCACGCGCACTCGCAGTAGCGGATCGCGCGAGTGATGCCCAGCTGATCCTGCAGTCTGTGGCAGATCTCGAGCAATCGGATCCCAACCACTGTGGATTGTTTTCGGCGTTCACGCTCCAGCAGCAGGAATCCGCCAGCAGAACGCAGGCTGAAGAAAGCCACCCCCAAAAGCCATGCTTCCACCAGCCAGGGAACGGCGCCGAGCGATGATTCACCTGAGGAAGGTGTCGCTGCGGAAGATGCAGGGGAAGCAATTGCCTGATGTTTAGCGCTCGCCTTGGTCAAAGCAGAGGCGACCGGCTGAGAACGTTCTGCAAGAGAGGAATATGGCTGCCAGGAAAGGACGCAAGTCGCGATCGGCGCGATGAGCATCAGCAGAAGGACCACGACGCCAGTCACATAGCGCACGCTCGCACGCCGCGAGAGAGCCATCAAAGCTGCGCCCAGGGCGGCCAAAGCCGTCCCCTGCCACAAGAAGTGCAACAGCGCCCACGCCAGAGATTGCATGGCGGTCGGTGACAATACCTTCATCAGAGTGACTGGCACAGTCATCAGCGTTTCCTTTCGTTCCTGTCGTTTCTGTCGTTTCTTTCGTATTCGTCCAGCATGCCGCGCAATTCTTTAATCTCTTCCCGCGAGGCCTTACCTCCGGCCAAGGCGTGCATCATGAGCTGGCTCGCAGATCCCTCAAAGACACGCTGCAAGATGTCTCCAGCGAGCTGGCGCTTGGTCTGCTCTGCCGGCAGGCCTGCCTCATAGACGTGCGCGCGCTGGGTTTCGTTTCGTCGAACTGAGCCTTTTGTCGTCATGATTTGAAGCAGCTTGAGGACGGTGGTGTAGCCGATGGCTTTCTTTTCGCTGAGCGCTTCATATACCTCTCGGACCGTCGAAGGCCCGTGACTCCAGAGGACGCGAAGAATCTCGAGCTCGGAAGCCGTTGGTTTTTGCGGAGAGGATGTCATACAAAGGAAACTACTACGAAGGCATTCGTAGTGTCAACGAAAATCTTCGTAGACCCCTGGCGGTAGGCGGCGGCGCCATCCCGCCCGGGTGTTTGTTCCCGAATGACAGCGATTAGAGGAATCGGCGTATGAAGAGCGTGTGACGCTCGGAACGGTAGGGCTTACGCCACTGACCGTGGCCTTACCTTTGGTGGAATAGATCACCCGGCGAATGCGCAGGGCCGAGGCCCCGGCGCGATTCGCCGACGTTCGCTTCAGCTGCCGCCGAGCTCAGGCAAGGTCGTAGCGATCAAGATTCATGACCTTATTCCACGCCGCCGCGAAGTCCTTCACAAACGCCTGCTTCGAGTCGTTACTCGCATAGACTTCTGCAATTGCCCGAAGCTGGGAGTTCGAACCAAAAAGGAGATCGACGCGCGTGCCAGTCCACTTGACCTTGCCCGTCGCGCGATCGCGCCCCTCATATACACCTTCGGATGCAGAGGATGGCTCCCACTTCGTATCCATGTCGAGCAGGTTGACGAAGAAATCGTTGGTCAGCGTCTCGGGCCGGTTGGTGAGGACGCCGTGTTTCATCTTCCCGAAGTTCGCATTCAGGGCGCGCATGCCCCCAATAAGTACGGTCATCTCGGGAGCCGTGAGCGTCAGCAACTGCGCTCGATCGAGCAGCCATTCCTCAGCTGACAGTTTCTGTCCGCTGCGGAGATAGTTGCGGAACCCGTCTGCCTTGTGCTCCATCACCGCGAATGAATGCACGTCGGTCTGTTCCTGCGAAGCATCCGTGCGTCCCGGCAAGAAAGGAATCTTCACTTCTTGCCCGGCTTTTTTCGCAGCTTCTTCAATCGCAGCATCGCCTCCGAGAACGATCAGGTCCGCCAGCGAGATTTTCTTTCCTTTGTTCCCGTTGGACTGCGAGCTGTTGAATTCCTTTTGGATCGCTTCCAGCTTCGCCAGAACCTTCGCCAGTTCAGCCGGCTGGTTCACTTCCCAATCCTTTTGTGGCGCAAGGCGAATGCGCGCCCCGTTCGCCCCGCCGCGCTTGTCGGAGCCGCGGAACGACGACGCCGATGCCCAGGCTGTCGCGACCAGTTGCGAGATCGACAGTCCGGACGCGAGGATTTTCGCTTTGAGAGCGGCAATGTCTTTCTCCTCGATCAATTTATGATCCACGACAGGAACAGGGTCTTGCCACACCAGAGTTTCCTTCGGGACGAACGGGCCCAGGTAGCGCACGATCGGTCCCATGTCGCGGTGAGTCAGCTTGAACCACGCCCGCGCAAACGCGTCGGCAAACTGATCGGGATGCTCGTAGAAGCGCCGCGAAATCTTTCCGTAAGCCGGGTCGAGCCGCAAGGCGAGGTCGGTGGTCAGCATGGATGGCGCATGATGCTTGGAAGGATCGTGCGCATCCGGCACCGTGCCGTTGCCTTTACCGTTTTTCGGCGTCCACTGGTGCGCGCCGGCCGGGCTCTTCGTCAGTTCCCATTCGTAGCTGAACAGATTCGTGAAGAAGTTGTTGCTCCACTTGGTAGGCGTCGTGGTCCAAGTAACTTCCAGGCCGCTGCCAATGGTGTCACCACCGTGACCTTTGCCAAGCTTGTTCTTCCACCCGAAGCCTTGATCCTCGATGGCGGCGCCTTCCGGTTCGTTGCCGACATAATCTGCGGGAATACCGGCGCCATGTGTTTTGCCGAAGGTGTGTCCGCCGGCAATCAGCGCAACCGTTTCTTCATCGTTCATCGCCATGCGGGCAAAAGTCTCCCGTATATCGCGCGCTGCGGCAATCGGATCGGGTTTTCCATTCGGTCCTTCTGGATTCACATAGATCAGACCCATTTGCACCGCACCGAGAGGATTTTCGAGATAACGATCACCGCTGTAGCGTTCGTCGGCCAGCCACGTGCCCTCAGGACCCCAGTTGACTTCTTCGGGCTCCCACACATCCGCGCGCCCGCCGCCAAAACCGAATGTCTTAAAGCCCATCGATTCGAGGGCAACGTTGCCGGCGAGAATCATCAGATCGGCCCAGGAGATTTTCCGCCCATACTTCTGCTTGATCGGCCACAGCAGCCGGCGAGCCTTGTCGAGGTTCACGTTGTCCGGCCAGCTATTGAGGGGCGCAAAGCGCTGCTGACCGGCCCCCGCGCCGCCGCGACCGTCGCCGATGCGGTACGTACCCGCACTGTGCCAGGCCATACGAATAAAAAGCGGTCCGTAGTGGCCAAAGTCAGCCGGCCACCACTCCTGCGAATCCGTCATCAGGGTATGCAGGTCCTTGATCACGGCATTAAGGTCAAGCTTCTTGAACTCTTCGGCGTAATTGAACTCCTTGCCCATCGGATCGGACAGCGGAGACTGCTGATGCAGGGATTTCAAGTTCAACTGCTTCGGCCACCAGTCGCGGTTCGTGGGCGCGGAAGCGCCGTGGTTAAACGGGCACTTGGCTTCAGGTAAGGTGCTTTTGTTTTTGGTTTCGGGAGAAACACTTCCTGATGAATTCGCGAGTGTATTTTCCATGTGCTTCCGTCCTTCGAATTTTGATTGAGTAGTGCGTGAACAAATTAGTTTTTGGTGCTACAGCGGCGGCAGAGGCCAAAGACCTCGACTAACGGCTGCGTCAGATCAAAGCCATCCGGCAGATGCCGGGATAGCCGTTTGAAATCGATGAACTCTCCTTCGATGTCCTGCACCGACTTGCAGCGCGAGCAGACCAGGTGGTGATGAGGCTTGAGATTGCCGTCCACGCGCAACGTGGCCGCACGAGGACTGACCTCCCGCAACAACCCACATTCGATGAAGAGTCGGAGATTGTTGTAGACCGTAGCCAAAGAAATCGATGGAACGCGGCGCCGGACCGCGGCATAAATATCTTCCGGAGAATAGTGCCCGTGGGATGCGACGACGGCGTCATACACAACCTGACGCTGGTGTGTGACCGCCAAACCGTGCTTCGCGGCCAGCTCACGAAATTGTGCATGGGTGAGGCGCATGGATGGCGAACATAATTATCGGATAAGAATGATTATAAAACTATCGGGAAGGGTGTCAACCGAAATGTTCCCCTGACTTCGAAGCACAGGTCCACTGGCGAAGCGCAAGAGTTCGCTCAGCTCTTTTATGTTAGCCCTTTAAGTTATCCCTTCACCAGGATAACGCTGGCATCATCGCGCAAACCCGAGCTATCGGCAAACGAGCGAACGTCATCGAGCAGGCTCTCGGCAGAGGCGTCCGTTCGCGAAAAATGTTCTTGAAGACGCAACCCCCCGTACTCTTCATCCGCATGATTTTCCGCCTCGGTGATGCCGTCGCTGTAAAACACCACACGAGAGCCCACGGGAAGCTTCACTTCCACTTCCGAGAAATCACCCGGTCCCAGTCCCAGAGGAATTCCTCGCTCCACATCGAGGAACTGCGATGAAGCACCCGTGATCAGAAGTGGCCGCAAGTGCCCCGCATTCGCGAAGGTCAGGGTCCGCTGAGCAGGGTCGAGCACTGCATATACCATGGTTACAAAACGGCCAGCAGGAAGATCCTCGACCAGCAAGCGATTCAGCTTCGTCAGCACTTCGCCCGGAGTGCAAGCGGCCTCGGCCAGCGACCGCAAGATGCCACGAGTGGCGGACATGAGCAGCGCTGCAGCGGTTCCCTTGCCGGAAACGTCGGCCAGCACCAGCCCCCAACGGCCTTTGTCCATGGGAATGAAGTCGTACCAGTCGCCGCCCACTGCCCCCACGGGAATTGAAAGTCCGGACACCGTAAAGCCAGGAATGGAGGGAGCCGCCTTGGGAAAGAGCGCCTGTTGAATGACGCGGGCTTCCCGAGCCTCGCTAGTCATTTGCTCCCGCTGCCGCTGTTCCTGCTGAAATCGGCGCGCGTTGTGGACGGCCACTGCCACATCGCTGCACATGGCTTGCAGCAGCCGCAGCTGGCAAGGGTTGAAGGCATCCAGTTCGTTGTGGGAGGCGGTGAATACTCCCACCAACTTGCCCTTCCACATGCAGGGGAATCGCAACCTCCGAGAGCGTGGATTCTTCACAGCCAATGTAATAGGGGTCCTGGCGCACATCGGGCGCGTAGTGCATCTGGCCGGTGGAAGCGACGTATCCGACCATGCCTTTGCCAATTTTCAGACAGTGTCCGGCGCCGCAGAGGTCGCAGCCACCGCAGCCATGAGCGCACACCAGCGACAGTTCGCCGCGCTCCTGGTTGTGCAGGTAGATGTCAGAATCCAGACATCCGAAAGAACGGGCAACCTCGTTTACGACCTTATCGACCAGCTGATCGAGGTCAAGAATGGAGCTGATTTTCTGAGCGGCCTTTTGCAGCTTGAGAAGATCCTCCACCTGATCGAGATTGAGCAGGGGAGAGTTCGAGGGAGGCAGTGCGGTGAAATTTGGACTGGCGGCCATCGGGTCTACTCCGAATACACAACTTACGGAAAGAGATGATTCTTTCGTTGGTTAGGACTCTTTTTTCGAAGACCCAGGCCGCCCGGAGTTTGGGCCGGACAATGTTGCCGCGCAGGCTATAATTGCGCCCACGCATGGCCTTGCTCTCGGGCATAAAACTCGGGCCGTACGAAATCCAATCGCCGCTCGGCGCAGGCGGCATGGGCGAAGTCTATCGCGCCAAAGATACGCGCCTCGATCGCACCGTCGCCATCAAGATTCTTCCCACTCACCTCTCGGCCGATCCCGAATTCAAACAGCGTTTCGAGCGCGAAGCCCGCAGCATTTCCTCTCTGAATCATCCTCACATTTGCCATCTTTATGACGTCGGTTCGCAGGACGGCACCGACTTCCTGGTGATGGAGTTCCTCGACGGCGAGACGCTGGCCGAGCGCCTGCGCCGGGGCGCGCTGCCCTTCGCAGAGCTGCTGAAGATTGGAATGGAAATCGCTGAAGCTCTGGAGATCGCCCACCGCGCGGGTATCGTGCATCGCGACTTTAAGCCCGGCAACATCATGCTGACCAAGTCCGGAACCAAGTTGATGGATTTCGGCCTGGCGAAGCCCGCCTCACTCGGCGCAGCCGGTTCGGGCTCAGCTCCGCTTCTCTCCGCAGCCAGAACCATGTCCGGCGCCACTCCCATCAGCCCGCTGACCACAGCCGGCAGCATTGTCGGCACCATCCAATACATGTCTCCCGAACAAATCGAAGGCAAAGAGGCCGACGCCCGCGCCGACATTTTCGCCTTCGGCGCAGTCCTCTATGAGATGGCCATGGGCAAGCGCGCATTCGAAGGCAAGAGCCAGATCAGCGTAGCCTCGTCCATTCTGGAAAAAGATCCTGACCCCATCAGCGCCTCCAAGCCTTCCACGCCACCAGCTTTCGACTATCTCGTTGCTGCCTGTCTCGCGAAGGATCGCGAAGACCGTTTCCAGTCTGCGCACGACGTCCGGTTGCAACTGAAAGCCATTTCGCAAGCCCCGCAAGCCCCAGCCGCTGTCACGCCAGTCCAGTCCCCGCGCATGTTCATCCCGCGCGCGTTCCTGACTGTCGCTGTTCTTCTACTCGTAGTCGCCGCAATCCTTTTCTATTTCTCACAGCGCGCCGCCACTCCCACGCTTTCCGTTCGCGCCTACATTCCGCCACCGCCCGGCACTGCCTTCCGCGCCTCCGGCTTCGATGCTGGCCCGGTCGTCGTCTCGCCCGACGGTAAAACCCTCGCCTTCTCTGCCGTCGACGAAAAAGGCCGCACCAACCTCTGGCTTCGACCGCTTGACGCCCCGCAAGCCACCATGCTTCCCAGCACCGAAGACGCCACCACTCCTTTCTGGTCGCCCGACAGTCATTACCTCGCTTTCGTCGCCGACCGGAAACTAAAAACCATCAGCGTCTCCGGAGGAGATGCTCAAACCCTCACCGCCGATGTTTATGAGGTTTATAGCGGATGCGGCGATTGGAGTCCCGACGGCATCATTCTTTTCTGCCAACAAAACTTTGGGCCGCTCTCGCAGATCGCAACCTCGGGTGGCCAGGTCTCGCCCGCCACTCGTCTCGACAAGAATGAAACTGCGCACGAAGATCCATATTTCCTCCCCGACGGCAAACATTTTCTCTACGTCTCCCGTCAGCTGTCTCAACCAGACCGAATCAAACTGGGAGTGCTGGGCAAACCCGAACAGGATGGAATCGACATTGCCCCAGGCAGTCATCCCGCCTTCGCTTCCAATCATCTCCTGTTTGTCCGCGCCGGACACATTCAGGCTCAACCCTTCAACCCGCGCACCTTCAAGCTCTCCGGCGATGCTCAAACCATCGGCGAAGCCCGCACTTTCTCCGTCTCCCAAAACGGCGTTCTCGCCTACCACGAGAGTTCCGCCCAGTCTGAGCTCAAGTTATTTGATCGCAGCGGAAACCTGATCGGCACGCCCGGGCCGCTGGCGGTTTATTCCGATCCGCGCTTTTCTCTCGACGGTAAATCCATCGCCGTCACCATCGAGGACCCACGATCCGGCGCAAGCGATATCTGGGTACTTCCCGTCGCAGGCGGCCAGCCCACGCGCATCACTTTCGGACCCAATGATTATTGGCCCGTGTGGTCGCCCGATGGAAAGCAAATCGCTTACGGTGTCCGTGAAGGTGGTAAGTTCACGATCCGCCGCCGCTCTCTCGACGGTAACCAGCCTGAAGAAGTTCTCTATCAGAACGATGCCTATATCAATGGCTCGCCCATCGACTGGTCGCCTGACGGGAAGTACCTGTCCCTCGATCTTGAAACGAAAGAAGGTATCTTTTCCAATTGGATTCTTCCCTTAACCGCCGAAGGAAAGACCGCCGACGGCAAGATTTTCCAGCCGCCTGCCGCCTCGCACATGACGGTTAGCGAGTACGACGGACGCTTCTCTTCCGATGGCCGCTGGCTGGCATATTTCTCCTACGAAACCGGCAGGCCCGAAGTCTACGTTGTGCCATTTGGAGCGGGCGCCAAAACCCAGGTCTCCACAAGCGGCGGATGGAACACCATCTTCGGCCGCGGCCACGAGCTGTTTTTCGTCTCCATGGGAAATCGCCTGATGGCCGCGCACACTTCCACACAACCCAATTTCCACGTCGATTCCATCGAGCCACTATTCCAGCTCGATCTGCCCAACTTCACCGGAATCAGCTTCGACGTAAGTCCCGACGAAAAACAGTTCGTAGTCCAAACCACCGACCACACCAAATCCACCTCCATCACTCTGCTGACAAACTGGCCCGCGAATCTCAAGAAGTGATCCTCCACCGGCGACTGCGGCATCGCTCTCGCTAACTGTTTTGGACCTGCGAGAACTTGCGCAGGAAAGCGTCCTTCGACCTCGACGGAAGTTTTGTATCCTATGCGCTGTGACCCGGACAGTGCAGCACGCCCAGATAAGCGCTCCACGGGCCGACTGCGTCACGATACTGGTAGGCCATTACGCGGGAGAGTTGATGCAGGTGAGTGAGATCGTGAACCGTCCACGTCGCCAGAAGTTCCTGCAGCGTTACCGCTTCCAGGGTGGGATGCTTTCCGCGCCGGATCAAATCTTCGGGCGCCAGGTTTAGGGCCTGTAACGTCGCGAGATTTTCCGCTCGCAGGCGGGCGAATTCGTCGAGGAGTTGTTCGAGGGACTTACCTTGACTCTCTTTCACCTGAGCGAAGCGGTCGAAGGGATCGAAGGGGCGCGATTTGCCGTGCTCGAGGATGATCCGCACTCGCGGCATCCAGTCGGTGCGCTCACCCACGATCAAGTGGCCGACGATGTCGAACGCGCTCCAGCTATCTTTTGCTTGCTCGCTACGCCCTTCGTTGCGGAGCACCCAAATGTCAGGCAGCCCGCGCAACATTGCGTTGAGGGTCGCGGGTGTGCGGCTGAGAACTGCGACGGCCTCGGCCAGATTGAATTCCGTCAAGCTTGCCATGCCTACCTAGATGCATGCCTCGCGCTGAAGACTCAGGCCACGTAGCGGACGGTTGAAAATCCCTGACCGTTCAGCGTCATCCTCGGTATCGCGTCGTCATCCCAGGGTTTAAGGGTTATAGCGCGCCAGCCATCCTGCGATTTCACGAAACACATCCTGGCGCTGCTCCCACACGGTCGGAAAGTGCGGTGAACCGGGATAGGTGACCATACGCGTCGTCTTGCCGTGCGCGGCCAGGACTTCGAAGAACTCTCGGCCCTGATAGGTCGGGACGCGAACGTCGGCCGCGCCATGCAGGACGAGCAGCGGTGTGGTCACGTTCTCGGAATGCATGACGGCGGAAAACACGAGAAACGCTTCGGGATCTTTCTCGGGCCAGCGAGCGTCGTAGTCGATCTGCTGCACGTCGCTGGTCCACATAAAGCTGAGCCAGTCGGTGATGCCCGCGCCCTCGACCGCCGCTTTGTAACGATGCGTCTGCGTGACCGTCCATGAAGTCATGAAGCCACCGGCGCTCCAGCCGAATATGGCCAGCCGATTCGGATCGGCCCAGCCTTCGGCGATGGCATAGTCGGTCGCGCTGTCGACGTCGCGATAGGCGCGATCTCCGAAGTGCTGGTAGATGGCATTCAAGAAGTCGGTGCCATAGCCGGTTGAGCCGCGATATTCGGGCTGCAGCACAATGTAGCCCATGCCCGCAATTGTCCGCGAAAACATGTCGAGCCGAAGCTCGTCGTTGGCTTCCGGTCCGCCGTGGGGCAGCACCAGAAAGGGATAGGCCTTCCCCGCCTGATAATCGGACGGGAATGTCGCGATGCCTTCGAGTGCAATTCCTTCTTTGCTGGTCCAGTGAACGGCGCGGACATCGCCCAAGGCAACCTTTGCCAACTGCTCATCGCCTTCGGTAGTAATCCGCTGCAGCGTATTGCCGTGGGCGATCGCAACATTGGATGTGTGTTTTGGATCAGCCACAGAAAAAGCCTGCACCTGCGGAGCGGAAGCGATCTGCGGAGCGATCGGGCCGTTGGCGATGATCCCCTCGGGCCATTGGTAGGTCGGGGTCAGCGAGTTATTCTGAAACGCATCTACTTCCGACTTCACGCCGCGCGCCACAGTCACCCAGGCATTTCCGCTGACATCCACCGACAACTGCATCGCGGAGCCTTCGAGCTTCGGTGTCCGGTCGGTCGGAGTTCCGCCGCGGGCCGCGACGGTCCATACATGGTCCGGCGTCAGCACGGGGGAGGTCGTGCTCAGGAAAGCCAGGTCGTTGCCGCCGTTGATCCAGCCAATTCCGCTGGTCGCCTCGTCGACGGTGGCGACATGACGAGGACCCGTGGCGCTGCACACGTCGATAAAGGAGCGCACATAATGAAAACCGATCTTCGGAGTCGTCGACAGAACGGCCAACGAAGCGCCGTCGCGCGACCACGCTACCTCACCCGCGTCTCGCAATGCTGGACACCACCACGCGCCGCCGGAACCATCGGCACCAACCACGTAAAGACTGGTGGGCTCGGCCTCGATGACGTTGTGTATATCCTCCAGAGGATCGGGAAGTCGCGGATCGGCCAGAATGGCATAGTGTGAGCCATCGGGAGATATCACGGCCGAGTGAATGCCCCTCGGCAAGGCGGTCAGCGGAACAGGAGTGGCTGCTGCGGCCGCGGGAGTGTTGGCCGGCGCGAGCGCCAGCGTGGCCAGCTGCGGCGACTTGTTGACTTCATACATTCCGTAGAGAGCTGCGCCGGCGCGAGTGAATCCAGCAGGCTTGAACTTTTCTGGAATTGTGAGATGCCGGGACTCGCCGCCCGCGACCGCGATCAACTGCCATTCTGTGTTGTCCGGGCCCTTGGAGCCGCCAAAATGCACTCGGTAGAGCACGTTTTTGCCATCGGGCGAAACCGCGACAGCCGCCGCGCTGCGGAGAGTCGCGGCATCGTCGAGGGTGAAGGGATGGCCCGTGCTTTGGGCGCCGGCAGCAATCGAAACGGCCAACAGCAGTGTGGAGAAAAACAGCGAGTTGTGCATGAGGTATCTCCCCGAACGAACCAGAAGGATACCCCAGAGCGAAAACGAACACCAACGTAGCCGATTTCGGATGTTCGCGCGGACCCAACGCCGGCAGCAACGCCTAAGCAGCGGTGCCGCTCTTGTAATCCTTATTCGATGGTGACGCGGCGACCGGCTCGACGTGGAACTTCTTCACCGCAAGAATGCCAATCACGATGAAGACCACCATGAGCGCGAGTTGCGCAACCAGAAATGGCGGCTCTTTTTGGGTGGGAGCCAGCGCCTTCAGAGCCGGCACTTTCAGGAAGGACTGCACCACCGCGACGAAGGAGTTCAAATAAAGAGCCACGACAGCACAGACCACATAAATCCATCGCCAGGAGTGGGCCAGATGAAACGCATAGCGCGCGACAATCGCAATCGCGAGCACCACCAGCGAAATAGCACCGACGATGTGAGAGGGCAGAATGTGCTCGACGGGAAAAAGGTATCCGGTCAGGCTGGTCAGGACGGTGGTCGCCAGAAAAATTGCGGTCCAGCCGTCGAGCCCTTTCCCGGTCAGCAGTCCGTAAACCACGATGAACCCGGAAGCGATACCCGCGAGGCTCAGTAAGACGTGTACCAGCGTAAACGTCGCGGTCGTCATGCCCAGAATCATGATGAACTCCTTTTCAGAACGAGCGAGAGCTGGAACGGCACGATCTATTCAGCCACCGAAAAGATCGATAAAGATGAGGAATTGTATATCCGTGGGCAGTGGTACGCGTGAATTAATTCCCATCCCGACAGTCGAGCTCAATGCTGGAACTTTCCCGGTCGCGGTTCTCGACTCTAACCGCACACCGATTAGGTAAGAGCCAAGGAGTTTTAGTCGTCCTGTCCAATCTTTGTTCGTGATTCGTAACGCAAAACACTCTGCTGAAAATTTCGCGCTCACGTCGTGGACAATGCTCTCAACATTGAGGGGGGAGAGGAGTGGCTCCGGACGACTGCCCGAATTGCGGCGGT
Source organism: uncultured Acidobacteriota bacterium (assembly GCA_963758005.1). GTDB lineage: Bacteria > Acidobacteriota > Terriglobia > Terriglobales > Acidobacteriaceae > Sulfotelmatobacter. The sequence goes on along the minus strand of CAVWTR010000006.1, from coordinate 1,705,193 downwards.
AGTGGATATGTTGCGAAGCCGGTGGACATGAACGGAAAGTCCGACGGCGTAGCATTCATCCGCTTGAAGTGTCCTGCTTGCGCGGGAACCGGACGGAAAAGCCCCATCCTGCCTTCGACCGCCGGCTGACCGCACGGCTAGCGGTGCTTGCGAAAGCGTTCGGAACCGGGCCGTCATACTTCCCGTCCTACGGTTGACGGTCCGGGACGAGCGCAAGCGGAAGCTGATCTCCGGCTGGCCTCAGCTTTATCTTTAAATCTTTTCTCTGGATTTGGATTCGCCCCAGATCGGTCGGCCGCTCAGGCAATCCCAGCCGCTTTGACCCGACTCTTCCGCCGGATCGAACCGGCCGTCTCAATCCGATTCCGTCCGTTGTCTTTGGCGCAGTAGAGTGCCTTGTCGGCCGCCTGCAGTACGAGCTCGGGTTGCGACTTTTCCCTGGCGGAGGTCGCCACCCCGATGCTAACCGTCACCGAGAGCGCCGCCGGGGATTTTTCCTGCACAAGTTCTCGAATCGCCTGCCCAGTGCGCTTCCGCCCGCGAGCTCGCTCGTTGCGGCGATCCGGTCCGCGCGGAGCCTGGCGCCGGTCTCCACTGCGCAAGCGGAACTCCGAGGACGCAATCGTTGCCCGCAACTGCTCGAGATGATCCGCCACTTCGGAAGTTGTTTTCCCCGGGAACAGGATGTTGAACTCTTCCCCGCCGCAACGGTATGCCTGGCCTCCACCGGTCACGCGCGACAGGCTCACCGCAACTAACTGTAAGACCTGGTCGCCGGTCTCGTGACCGTAGGTATCGTTGAAGCGCTTGAAGTGGTCGATGTCGACTACCGCGATCGAATAGGGATGTTGCAGCCGCAGAAGCGCATCGTTAAAGGCGCGGCGTGACGGCAGCGCCGTAAGTTCATCGTGATAGGCGAGCAGGTAGGAGTTCTCGATGATTGAAGCGGCAAGAATGCATGCGGCAGTGGCCAGGTAGACGATCGACACGCGCGCCGTCCCGGAGAAGCGCAGGCAGAGGAAAAAGGCGGAGAGCGACCACAGCAAAGCGCTGTCGACCGGCTTTCGAGTGAGCAGAAACCGCCCCAGCAGCAGGACGCCGGCGCCGGCGAATGCGAACAGAGCATACCCTGGTATGGAAACCGGCGAAACGACGGCCGTCGCGAGGTGGTGCGGCGCACGGACAGAAGGCGCGGGCAATCCCTGCGCCGCTCGGCAAAGCACCGCTACGATCACCGATTGCACGAATAAGAACATGCCGACGGGTGCAATCGCAGGGACGGTAAAGCCACGCTCCTGCATCAGCGCGATCAGAAGAAAATCTAACGGCACGAGCACAGCCACCGCCTGCAGGGCCGTCCAGCCTGGCGTTCCGGGTGAGATGTGCCCACCTCCAAAAAGAGCAATCGCTTCCTCGGCCAGAAACAGCACCAGCAATGCAAAGAAGATGCGGCTGGAATGGAATCGCCACGCCAGCAGCATCCCGCCGCCGATTGCGCAATAGGCGAGAAAGCTAAGCGCGGGTAGAGCCAGCGTCATCCAACCGGAATATATGAGCACCGCGACGCTCAGAAGCAGAACTCCGCCCGGCAGCAGCAGAGACTTCAGTATCGTTTTGCTCCACATCCGCAAAGCGTGACTCCAGTTCGGAAAAACTTCCTTCGGAATTATCTCTGGCGGGCGCGAGGGAAGGAATTGGCCGCAAAGGTTCGGACCACACGGCTCGGATCGAGGAGGGGCGGAGCAGAACGATTCATGTCAGATTGAAAACTCCGCGATCCAGAGTGCAAGCCGTGCCTCCCGAATTGAAACCGAACCCCGTTTCTGCACCTACATACTTTTGTGTGGACACAGTTTTGGCTGCGCTTGAGCCGTTTCTAACTAGACTGGGGCTGTTGGATTAAGGACGGTTCAGAGTATGCGAATTCTCATTGCGGAAGATGACGAAGCGTTGGCCAAGTTCGTCCGCCAGGGCCTCGAGAGCGAACACTATTCGGTCGACGTTTTCCCAGATGGCGAACAGGCGCGGAACGCGGCCACGGAGTTCGAGTACGACCTGGTCATTCTCGACCTGAATCTTCCCAAGCTGGATGGAGTCAGCGTGCTACGGCATCTGCGCTCAAAAAAACCTAGCGTGCCTGTGCTGGTGCTTACCCAGCGCACCCGGGTCGAAGACCGGGTGCAGTGTCTCGACACTGGCGCGGACGATTATCTGGCCAAACCTTTTTCATTCAGTGAACTTTCCGCACGCATTCGGGCGCTGGTACGGCGCAGCCACCTGCCGTCAGAGTCGGTACTGCTGGCCGCCGACCTCAGGCTCGACCGGGTGCAGCGCCTGGTGGAACGCGCCGGGCTTAGGATCGAGCTGACCTCGAAGGAATTCTCTCTTCTGGAATACCTGATGCTCAATCTCGGGCGCCGCGTGACCCGCGCCATGATCATCGAGCACGTCTGGAACCTCACCTTTGATACCACCACCAACGTGGTCGACGTCTACATCAATTATCTGCGCCGCAAGATCGATGACGGTCACGCTTGCAAGCTGATTCACACAGTACGCGGCGTGGGGTATGAATTGAGCGGTCCCGTCGAATTACCCGCAACCACGCCGCGAACCGAGGCGCACCTTTGAGCGGCGTTGGTGCTAACCCGCAAGCCTCGGTTCGAGCTTCCGCTCAACCCGCGCCCCAGTTCGCCGGAGTAACTCCGACAGGCCGCAGCCCGCTGGCCCACCTGCTGCATGCTCTGAACCAGCCACTGACCGGACTGCAATGTTCGCTGGAACTGGCCGTGGCAGGTCCGCGGCCCATCGAACAGTACGTCCGCGCGCTGCGCGAAGGCTTGGAACTCACCGGACGGATGCGCATTCTGGTGGAGGCGATCCGCGAAGTGGCGGACACGCAGCCATCCGGCTGGGAAGACTTGAAACCGCTTTTGCTCGATCAACTGTTGCGCAGCACGGCCGCCGATCTGTTGCCCGTTGCCGAGGCCAGGGGCGTGCGACTTGTGCTGGAAAAGCTGGGGGCGCTGCCCTTGCAGGCTGATCGCCGCGCCCTGGAAGCGTTGCTGTTTCGCTTTCTGGAGTCGGCCTTGAGCCTGACGCGGGAGGGCAGTGACCTGCGGATCGCGGCCACCGCGGAACTGGGACATGCCAATCTGGTCGTCTCCTGGAATCAAGGCTCGCCCCCTGAGCATTCACCTTTTTCCTGGCCCGAAGTGGGATTGCTGATCGCCCGCGCGGGATGGGAGCGGGCGGGCGCGGAATGGATCCATACCCGGACGGAATCACTCGAGACTTGCGCCGTTCGACTGCCCCTGGCTCCCCCTCTGGCCGCACAGTAGCCGTGCGAGATTTGGAGATTTGACATGAGCGCTCCGCCCACGATGCCCACGACTCCATGGTTCAACCACGCCAGCAACGCACTGACTGCTGGAAGACTGACGGCCGGAACAACAACCTCCAGACCAACGACTAGCGAAGCCGTGATTGGCGGAGCATTGCTCGGCGGAGCACTGATTGCCGGAGCACTGATCCGCGGAGCATTGATCGCCAGCCCGGACAGCGCCCTGCGCGAACAGGTGCTGCACCGCCTGAACGGCCGCTGCCGCCCGGTGCAGCAGGTCCTGGGCGGCGCCGATGCGCTAGCTAAGCTCGAAAAAGGGGACTGGCAGGTATTGTTTCTCGACCGCCGCCTTCCCGACCTTGATGCCGAGGAACTCATGGCCCTCATCCAGCGCCGTTTCCCCGCCACTCAAGTGGTGATACTCGATTCCGACGAGGCACGCGGCATTGATGAGCACAACGATGACGGGAACGATGAGGGCAACGACTACAGCAGGTCAGTCGTCCAAAGCAACAGATCCGTCACGCCGAGTGGCCCACGCCCGCAGCTGTTTTTGAGTGCGGAGCAGCGTGGAAGCGGGGAAGTGAGAGGCAGGCCTCTGCCCGGCATGATCGGAACGAGCGAGGCCATGCAGCGGGTATACCGCATGGTGCGCCTGGTAGCTGCACGCTCCACCACCGTGCTCATCGCCGGGCCAACCGGGACCGGCAAGGAACTGGTGGCGCGCGCGCTGCACAGCTTGAGTCCGCGGTCGGCCAAGCCACTGGTGGTAGTAAACTGCGCCGCCATTCCCGAGGCCCTGCTGGAGTCGGAAATGTTTGGCTACAACCGCGGCGCCTTCACCGGCGCGGTCCAGTCTCAACTCGGCCGCATCCCCGCGGCTCACGGCGGAACGCTGTTTCTCGACGAAGTCAGCGAACTTCCTTTGGGGATGCAGGCCAAGCTGCTGCGCTTTCTCGAGCAAAAAGAGATTCAGCGCCTGGGCACCTCCGAGGTGACGCGGGTAGATGTGCGGGTTCTCGCCGCCAGCAATGCCGACCTGGCCAGCCGGGCTGCGCGCGGAGCTTTTCGCCCCGACCTTTTCTATCGGCTCTCGGCTTTTCCCATTGAGTTGCCGAGCCTGGCGGAGCGCCGCGCCGACATTGTGCCGCTGGCCGAGCATTTTCTCGCTTGTATGTCGGCGGCCATGCAAGTGCCCAGTCCGCGCTTGCGGGACGACGCGATCCAAATGCTTGCGGGCCATCCCTGGCGAGGCAACGTGCGCGAACTGCAGCACGTCATGGAGCGGGCATCGATTCTGGTGGAACAGGGCGACACGGTCTGCGCCGAGCACCTGTACTTTTCATATCCACAAAACCCTTATCCACAGAACACTGATCTACAGAACACTAAACAACGGCCTTTGGAATCCTGAGGGAAATCTTAGGCCGCCCCATCGGCGATTGGCACGCACCGTGCAATTCCTCCAGAGAGCATGACTTCTTCGCCTGCGCCGGTGCTCAAATTCTGAGGTTTCACGGGAAGTTGAAACACCATGAGCAAGAATACCGCGAAGGCCTACACCGCCTGGGTGGAATGGCTGGACAACGAAGAACGCGATCGCGTCCTGCTCGAGCAGTTGCCCCAGGTCCGCTATCTGGCGCGCCGCATTCACGAGCGGCTGCCCCGACACGTGCCACTCGAAGACCTGGTGCATGCCGGAGTAATCGGGCTGATCGACGCGCTGAACAAATTCGACAGTTCCAAGCACGTGCAGTTCGGTTCCTACGCCAAGTTTCGCATTCGTGGCGCCATCCTCGACAGTCTGCGGGAAATGGACTGGGGCCCGCGCGAGTTGCGGCGCAAAGCGCGCCGGGTCGAGGAAGCTCACCGCAAGCTCAGCCTGGAACTGAGCCGCGCTCCCACCGAGAACGAGGTCGCGGCGGAACTGGGCATGGCTCTGAAAGACTTTCAGCACTTGTTGGGCGAGCTGGACAGCCTCGAAGTGGGCAGCCTGCGCATCGAGTCGCCCTGGGACGGCAAGGAAGAAGACTTGTGCGACTACCTTCCCAATGCTCCCGAAGACACGCCGTTTTTCCGCTGCCTGCATTCCGAGATGAAACAGCTGCTCACCCGCGTCATTGGCGAGCTGCCGGAGAAGGAGCAGCAGGTGCTGGCTCTCTATTACTTCGAGGAGCTGACCATGAAGGAAGTGGGAGCGGTTATCGGCATCGGAGAATCCCGCGTCTCGCAGATTCACTCTCTGGCGGTGGTGCGCCTGCGCGCGCGTCTCGAAGAGGTGATGGCCCCCGGTGGCGGACGGGCCCGCGCCGCCTCCACGGCGGGAGACTGACATGGATGGAAACAGGGCCAAGGAACCGGGGATCGAAGATCAGACGTTGAAGCTCAAACAGGGAAGACCTGTTTATCTTTATCGATGCCCGCCGGAACCGCTAAGGTTGCGGCAACCCTTGCCGATAGAACGAGATGAGGTGCCGAGGAGCTTCCTGTCGACATATCGTAAGGGACGAAGATTTCGGAATTTAATGTTGTTTAACCTCCGGTCGATACTTGAATTGCAAGGGGAGATCCAACAAGAGGAGATTCCAAGAGAAATTTCGAGACAACTTCAGGGCAAGAATCTAAGGCGAGGAGCTGAGCCATGAGAATCGATCTCAAACCAGCAACGCAATCATTGCATGAAAGCAGCGGCGGCAGCGTTGCGAACCCTGCGACTGCGGGAAGTTCTTCGGCCGGCAACGTCCCGGCCGGAGCCGATCAAGTCGAGCTTTCCGGAGTGCATGTCCAGGCGCAGGCCCTGGTGGTGCAGGCCCTGGTGGACGAGGCCTCCCAGCTGCCCGAAGTTCGCGAGGCACGCGTGCAGGTGCTGAGGCAGGCAATTCAGCGCGGGCGCTATCAGTCCAGTCCAGAAGAGGTCGCCGGAGCAGTCCTCGCGCACATGATTGCCGGGCCAGCGGCTTAGCGGACTGGGCCACTCCCTGGAGCCGGATTTCTTTCCCTCTCCATCGGCAACTTCCTGCACCGCTTTAGCGAAAGCCCCTGCGCATCGAGAGGATCCGTTCAAAGACGATTCCTTAAAGTCGTCCCGTTCGCGGGCCGATGAAATCTAAAGCTACCGCTGGGAACCGGATCGAGATTTGTTTTCCCTAAGAGCGCACAGCTTGAGGCCAGTCATTTTGCAAGTACAGCTGGCGGTGTCATTCAATCTGCCCTCCAATGCGATCGGAAAGGTCTCGGCATGAGAACGGCTGTAGCTTATTCCGCTGTGGCTCTCGAAGGTCCGCCCGATCCTGACCTGGTGCACATCCGGGATGTCGTATATGAAGTAGCCGGCATCTTCCACCCCGACAACAAGCTGCGCCTGTTGCTGGACCGCTGTTCCCGGCGCATGAAAGAACTGAATACTCAAACTCTCCACGAGTATTTCGAGTGTCTTACCACCAAGGCGGTCCGGCAGACCGAACTGATCGCACTGCTGAACGAAATCACGATTGGCGAAACCTGCTTCTTTCGCAGTCAGCCCCAACTGAATGCGCTCCGCCAGATCGTTATTCCAAAAGTGTTGGAGGCGAAATCGACATCGGCGCTGCGCCGGCTGCGCATCTGGAGCGCCGGTTGTTCCACCGGCGAAGAGCCCTACACACTCAACATGCTGCTGCTCGAAGAAGCGCAAGGACGTCTCAAGGACTGGACCATCGAGATTCTCGCCACCGACCTCAATGAGCGCTCCCTCGCGCACGCCCGGAATGCGATCTATGGCAGCTATAGCACCCGCAATCTGACTCCGTACTACCGCCAGAAATATTTCACCGCGGCCGCGGAACAGCTGCAGGTTCAGCCTGCGGTTCGCGGCCGCATCACCTTCAGCCGTTTGAATCTTTCCGAAGATGCTCGCATGGCGTTCATGAAAGGCATCGACGTCATTTTCTGCTGCAACGTGCTCATCTATTTTGATCTGGTTTCCAAGCGGCGGGTGATTCAGCACTTTTACGAGAACCTTCTGCCCCACGGATATCTCTTCCTGGGGCATTCCGAATCGCTCTACGGAGTATCCGACGATTTCCGGCTGGTCCACCTGCCGGGAGCGACGGCATACATCAAGAGCGATCGCACGCAGGGCGGGAAAGTAGGGCGCATATGAAGACGGCAGCGACCAAAGCAACCTTGCTCAGCCGCATCGATGGACTCCAGTACATTCCCACCATCCCCGCGGTGCTGGCGCCTCTGCTCACTTACCTGGACCAACCGGTTGAGCAGCTCGATGTGCAGAAAGTCACCGACATGATCGCCCAGGACAAGTCCCTGGCCGCCCAGTGTCTGCAAATGGCAAACAGCCCGCTGTTCGGACGCGGGCAAAAAGTTAACTCGCTGCGCGGCGCCATCGTCGGACTCGGATTTCAGCGGGTCAGCGACATCGCTATGTCTTGCGGCGTGCTCAATATGATGCCCAAGGACAGCGGCGCGGTCGATCCCGTCGTCTTCTGGGAGCACTCTTTGGGATGCGCCCTGGTGTGCCGCCATTTTGCTCGCAAGATTTCCTACCCCGACCCCGGCAAGGCTTATCTCGCCGGCCTGCTGCATGATCTGGGCATCATCGTGAACCTGTGGGTCCTGCCCAAAGAATTCGGCGAAGCCTACGAACTGGCGCGGGCCCAGGGAATCCCTCTTCATGAAGCGGAACAAGCCGTCCTGGGATTCACGCACTGCGACAGCGGCCGTTTATTGGCCAATAAGTGGGAACTCTCCAATGACCTGAAGGATGTCGTGGCACTGCACCACAGCCTGCAGGAATCCCACGATCACGCCGGCCTGGTTGCTCTGGTCGAACTGAGCGATCTGCTTTGCCGCATGAGTGGATTGAACTACGGCTACATCGAAAACCGCCAGGTCAACCTGTTCGAACAGGCTGGCTTCGCCGTGCTATCGCGGGAGTGCCAGGGCCTCAAGCAATTGGACTGGGCCCGCCTCACTTTTGAAATGGATACCTACATGGACGGTGTGCATGCGCTCGTTCGCGCGATCTATCGCACATGATTCGCTAAACACGATCGCCAAACATGATTCGCTAAATATGATTCACACCCTGACCCTCGACACCGCAACCCGCCGGCCCATCCGCGTGCTTGTCGTCGACGACAGCGCTTTCATGCGCACCGCTCTCTCGCGCATGATTTCTTCCGAGTCCGGCCTTGAGGTCGCAGCTACTGCCTGCGACGGATCGGAGGCGCTCGACAAAATTGCTTCTCTTGATCCCGATGTCGTCACCCTCGACGTCGAAATGCCGGGGCTCAATGGACTGCAAACTCTGCGTTACATCATGCAACGCTTCCCCCGTCCCGTCATCATGGTTAGTTCGGTAACCGAGCGAGATGCAGAAAACACATTCAACGCGCTCGCCGCCGGCGCTTTCGACTACGTCCCGAAACAACTCTCGCCCACCTCGCTCGACATTCTTCACATCCGGACCGACCTCGTAACCAAGATCCGTGCCGCCGCGCAGTCCCGAATGTCGCCTCCTGAGTGCGCCTTAGACAGAAAGCCTCCTCAGTCCTCTTCCTCCGAGACTCCCGATCGACCTTTCACTTCGACCCCGGCAATCGTTGCTCTCGGAGTTTCCACCGGGGGCCCGAAAGCACTCCAGGAAATCTTGCCTCTGTTCCCGGGTGATCTTCCCGTGCCCCTCCTGATCGTGCAGCACATGCCCCCGGGCTTTACCGCGCCTTTCGCGCAGCGGCTGAACAATCTTTGCGCCGTCACCGTGCGGGAAGCCACGCACGGTGAAAGCATTCAGCCGGGCGTGGTTTACCTCGCTCCTTCCGGAAAGCATATGAGCGTGGATCGGGTTTCGGCTTCGCGAACCGTCATCTGCCTCGACGCTCAGCCGGAAGATTCCCTGCACATTCCGTCGGTCGACGTGCTGATGAACTCGATCGCCGCAGCCTTCAAAGAACTTGCCCTCGGAGTCATCATGACTGGAATGGGCTCCGACGGCGCTGCCGGGATGCAGTCCATTCACCGCCAGGGCGGCTTCACCATTGGCCAGGATGAAGCCACCTGCACCGTCTACGGTATGCCGCGCGCCTGCGCTGAACTCGGTATCCTCACCCGCGTAGTCCCGCTCTCCCAGATACCGGACCAGATCCTCAAAGCTACCCACTACCGCAGGCGTGCCCGCGCGGCTTTTCCCTCCTGAGCACTGACCTGTCTCGATAATGGGCAAAACGGAACGTCGATTCGGAACACCGATTCGGAACACCGACTCGGCACATCGACTCGGCATGGCCAATCGGGAGCGCTTAGGTCAACCAGGGCCTCTACTTCGGACTGGTCAGAATCGTCTCGTTCGGATCGAGCACGATCTTGCTCGTCCCCGCCGGAGCCGGCAAGTGAAACGAAGATTCCTCACCGTCGGCGAATACCCGCCCTAGCAGCACCGGCTGCCTTCCCGTCATCACCGCGTACACCGGAACCGAGGTCACCAGATCCTGCGGCGCGTTTTTCTGCAGGATTGTTCCGCTCACCGTTGTTCCGCCCGCGCCTGTTCCGCCCGCGGAGCCTGCGCTCTTTGCCGTGAATTTCACCGACTTCAGTTCCAGCTTGGGCAGAGCGGTGCCATTGATCCAGCCTTCGAGAAACCAGTCCAGCGAACTCTTGCCTTCATAACGCAGCGCCGGGGGAAGATCCTCCGCGAACACGTCTAGCAATTCACGCGTGCTGATCGCCTGACCCTCGTAGCGCTGCCGAACTCTTCGCAGTGCCCGCACGAAGGGCTCATCCGCACCACTGCTGCTCGACCCCTTGCGGCCACCTTCCTGCAAGGCACCGTCGTTCAACATGGTCCGCAGCATGTGAAACAGCCACGTTCCCCGGCCATAGAGAATCTCCTGGTAACCTTCCGGAATCCGCGACGACTGCAGCCGCGGCCCCAGAGTGACCGGCCCAGCATCCATCGCCGACATTCCATCTTTATTTTTCTGGACCAAATCCCGGCGATAGACCTCCATAATCTGCCGAAAGCCCATGGGATTTTTTTCCTGCAGCATCATCAGGGCGCAGTAATTCGCCAGCCCTTCGGAAAACCACTGGTCTCGGTAGCTGTTCCAGCTGACGAGATCGCCCCACCACTGGTGCGCCGTCTCGTGGGCTGGTATCGACTGTTGAAGCAAAATCTTATACGGCTCGTAATGCAGCTCTTCGCGTTCCTGTTGACTGAGAAATGCATAGGACGAAAGAAACACCAGGCCGGGCCAGCCTTGGCTGTCGCGTCCCGGAATTTGCGTCAAGGCCAGATGACTATAGGGATAGGGGCCAAAGCGCTCGGCGTAATACTGGATGGCCCGCGCCGCTAGCTCTGCAACTGTCAGTTCGTTCTGCACCGGCGAAGGCCGGTTCGGCACAACCAGTTGCCGTCGTCCGGAAGTCGCACTAGAAGGCGGCTCTACCACCTGAACCGCGGCAGCTGGGAAATTCCGCTCGACCCCGGTTGTAGCGTATGTCTCCACCGTAACGTTCCCCGCCTGCGCGGTCGCTTCCTTGTACTTACCCAGGTTGAATCCCGCCAGAGGAATCGGCCGTTCCGATACCCAACGGGAGCTCTGCGGACCACCTGCCCTCGCCACCGGGCCGGTCGACAAGGGCGTCGGTTTTCCAGTCGCCACCAGCGTCCAGCCCTGCGGATACTCGAACTCGAGATCGTAATCCGCCATCGCCATCCCGCGATTCGGGTACCAGGTGCCGCGCGCCCCGACGTAAAGCAATCCCTCGCCGGCTTCCGCCAGAACTTCGCCGCCATAGACGAATTCCAGGTCGAATTTCTGTCCAGCCCGCGCCGGCTCCGACAGAATCACCGCCACCAAGTCGTTGCCCTGGCGCGAAAGCTGGGTGCCTTCCACTGCGGGATTGTGAATGAACTCTACCGGCTGGCCGTCGAGCTTCACGCTTTCGATCTGCAGGTATCGCGACAACTCAAACAGCAGCGAGCGAGCCCCGCCTTCCTTGACGTCACATTGCAACCGGGCACGCGCATGAATTTCCGGCGGGCGCACCTCAGTCGTGATCATGTAGCGTCGAACCACTACCCCGCTCTCATGCTCTGTCCCCTCAGCCGAAAGCAACACTTCGTCGCGCTTTCTTATGGCACTCCGGGTCGTCGAACTCCCATTCTCCGTCGTACGAGTTTGCGCTGACTCGTAATCTACCGGTGAAAATGATGTCCAGACATCGTAATACTGATCGCCATGATCGGCCGTTTTCATCTGTCCCGCCTGAACCTGCTCCGCCGCCGCCGAGTCAAAGTAAATGTCGAAAACTCCAAGCTTCGTCCCTTGCAGCCGCGCATGCAGGAACCGATCGATAGCTTCCGGTCCTTCCGCCAGCTCTGCTGCTGAAGTTGCTCCGGCCACCGGAAGCATCCGGCTAAAGGTCAGGAGCAATCTCATCGCATCGGCGTTCGCCAGATTCTGCGCGGTTGCGCCCCAGCGTTCAATAAAATCCTTCTGGTTGTCGGCTGCCCGCAAGTCGGGCCGCAAATCGGCCGCGGCATCATAGTTGAAGCGAAAATAAGCGGTGGCAAAATGTTCTTCCAGAATTGCCATCCCAGTGAACAGACTCATCGAGTTCCGCTCGACGCTGGTTTTAGGCGTCAGCAGCACCTCGCCGTCGCCCTCAAAAAAAGCTCCCGTAATCCGGCCCATCACATCCTCGGTGAACGCGATGGTGCCGTCCTCCAAGCTAATGTGGATCGCCGACCGGTCCAGTGACGCGCCCCTCACTCGATAGACCCGCGCCGGGTCCAGCCGCACTTGTCGCAGTTGCAGATACAGCGCCTCGGCAGGCTTTTCAGCCGGGCTCTCAGCCGCATATGCCGACGCCCACGGGACAACCGCCAGACAGATTGCCGCCGCGACGCGCAAGCCGCGTTTCTTCATGATTGCCGGCATAAGTGCCTGCATCAGCATTCTCACTAGTACCTTCGTCACGTGGGTGGGGCCGTCCTCAGTTGCTAGAATGCGCCTGAATGCGTCTTCGTGTCATCTTTATAGGCCGAGTTGTGGGCCAACTCGCACTCGCGTGGTTGCTAGCCCTCGCCGTCGCGTCGGCGGACACCATCCATTTGAAAAACGGTCGCACCATCGTAGCCGACAACGTCCGCGAAAACGGTAATCATTACGAATACGACATCGGCGACGATTCCTATGCGATTCCTAAGTCATCAGTGGACCACGTCGATGCCGGAGGTATGCCCGCTCGTGCCGCATCGGGAACCGCCAAGGTCGGCGACCTCCCCGCCTTCAGTCCCACCGATAGCCTTGCCAACGAGGGCGATCTGGTCACCAAGATCATCAAAGAAGGCAAAGTTAACCAGGACGTTCTCGCCGGCCTCGAAACCAAGGGCAACCCCGAGCTCAGCGCGACCGCCGATTTTATCGCCGGCAAATTCGAATTCGAACACGGCAACATCGCTCAGGCCCACCAGTATTTCGAGAGCGCCCTGCGCTTTCAGCCAGACAATTCCACCATCCTGATTTATTACTCCGCGCTGCTGGTCCGCACCGGAAACGCGGCCCAGGCGCTGCCTTATGCCGAGCGCGCCGTCAGGTCTGCGCCCAGTTCGCCCGACACCTATACGATGCTCGGCTACGCCCAGTTCGCATCCGACCGCACCAAGGACGCGGTCACCAGCTGGAAACGTTCTCTCGAGTTGCGCCCCGATCCTGCGGTCCAGCAATTCCTGGCCAAAGCCCAGCGCGAGCAGACGGTCGAGTCCGACTTCGCCCAGGGCGAGAGCAGTCATTTCGTTCTGCACTACGAAGGCAAACAAACTTCCGAGGCACTACGCGGACAAATCCTGACCGCGCTCGAATCCGATTACGACGACCTGGTTCGCGATCTCGGCAATCCGCCGCGCGACAACATTCTCGTAACGCTCTACACCGAGCAGGCGTTCTTCGATGTCACGCACGCCCCCACCTGGTCCGGCGCGATCAATGACGGCAAGCTGCGCATTCCGATCAGTGGCCTAAGTTCCATGACGCCGGAACTGGCGCACGTGCTAAAGCATGAACTTGCTCATTCATTCATTACGCAGCTTTCCGGCGGCCGATGCCCGCCCTGGCTGCACGAAGGCATCGCCCAGTTCCTCGAACCCAAGAGCCTCGGCAGCGAAGGCCGCCAACTCGCACTGCTGTTCAAAGCGCAGCAAAATATTCCGCTCAACGCCCTCGAAGGCAGCTTCCAGAGTTTTTCCGGCGCTCAGGCTTACGTCGCCTACGCCGAATCGCTGGCCGCCGTGTCCTACATCAACGATACCTACGGCATGAGCGATATTCAGCGCATCCTCCAGCTTCTCAGCCAAGGCACGTCCACCGAAGCCGCCCTGCGCGCGACCATCCATTCCGACTACGGCCAGTTCGAGTCCGACCTGGCCAAGTACCTTTCAGATAAGTACGGCGAGTAGCCCCACGTAGCGGCGGGCGCAGCCTGCCCTGAGCGAAGTCGAAGGGTCAGCCCGTCGCGATAGCTGGAATAGCGGCGCTGCGTTCCCACTACCTTCCGTTTGCCCGCGATCCATTCCTGTGCTAGCTTCGCCTCTGGCCCTGCTTCTATGTCTCTCTTCCACTCTCACTCCGTCGACCCCGTCCCCGCCACCACCGAGCCCGTCGCGACCGTATTTCCTGCGATCGAGGGAGCCGGCATCGCCGCCGCCTTCGTGGGTCAGCGCGTTGCCGGAGATTTCTACGATTCCCTGCGGGTTGGCCCCCAGCGCGTGCTTTTTGGTCTGCTCGACGTTGCCGGCCGCGGCGACGAGAACCGCAGCATCCTCGGGACCGCGCAACAAATCTTTCGCAGTGGAGGAGTCGAGCTTTTCTCCGGCGCCGACATCAATGAATCCGATGCTATGACAGAGCTCAGTCTTCGCATCAATCGCGCTCTCATCGCAACCTCCAAGACGGTTCACCCCTGCCCGGCTTTCATCGCCTGCTACCACGAGGAGTTCGGCACGCTCTGCTATACCAACGCCGCCCACACGCCGGGCCTTCTCCGCGACTCCACCGGCTTCACCGAACTCGCCTCGACCGGCCTGCCTCTGGGACTGTTTTCCCACGCCACCAGCGACGCTCCCACCGTCGGCCTGCCGAAAGGTGCCGCGCTGCTGCTCGTTTCTCGCGGAGTAATAAGCTGTCCGGGCCACCACAAAGAGTCCGGAGAGGAATTCGGCCTGGAACGCGTCAAGCAGCTTTTGCTGGCCGCCGCGATCGGCAACGCTGGCGACCTATGCGCTTCCGTCCTTCATGCGGCCGATACCTTCGGTGGCGAGGGTCCCCGCTGCGACGACCGAACCGCCCTGGCCCTGGTACGTACCGCCTGACCGGCGGGACGGCCAACTCCACGACCCGTTAATGCGTCCAAACTTAATGGGTTCAAACTTAGTGCGTCCAAACCAGAGTTGAACCCCGCAGGTTCGGTTCTGAAGGAGTAAAATATTCCATCGGCCGGTACCCACCCTTTGCACGAAGGCCCAGGAAGCAAGGACTCAGGAGGCGTGGTGGCCCAATACATTTATGAAGAAACTTTGGCTGGTTCGAATTGATTTCGCTCTGCTTGGTTTGTTTCTGATTGGTTTCGCCTGCCTGCCCTCCGTCGCGGTCGGACAAGCCGCCGCGCAGGCCCCCGGCCAGCTTGCGGCACAACCCGCGGCCGCGCCCCCTGCCGCCGCACCCGGTCCGCCTCAGCCCTCCGGCCAGGTGGTGGAAGAGATCATCACTCGCGTCAACAATCAAATCATCACTCGTTCCGAGTTTGAGCGCAGCAAGGACCAGCTCCGCGACGAAGTCAAACAGCAGGACTCCAAGGATCCCGACAAGGCCTTCGCCGAGCGCGAGAAAGACGTTCTCCGCGATCTCGTCGACCAGCAGCTCTTACTCGACAAAGGCAAAGACCTCGACATTACTGGCGACACCGAGCTGGTCAAGCAACTTGACCAGATGCGCAAGGAAATGAAGCTCGATTCCCTCGAAGACCTCGAAAAGGAAGCCACCAAACAGGGCATCTCGTGGGAGGACTTCAAGCAGACTCAGCGCAACCAGATCATCACCCGCAAGGTAATCGGCGAGGAAGTCAGCTCCCATCTCGCGGTTACCAAAGAAGAAGAGCAGACGTTCTACGACGAGCACAAGAGCGAGATGGAACAACCGGAGTTCATCCGCTTAAGTGAAATTCTGGTGGCGCCCAAAGTCGCCGCCGCTCCGGCTCCCACAGCCCCAGTTCCTGCGGGCACTGACCCCGGCGCAGCCGCAGCCGCGACTCCGCCCGTTGCCGATGAAGCCGCCCTGGCCGCCGCCGAAGCCAAAGCCAACGACCTCCTCAAACAGATTCACGACGGGGCCAGTTTCGAAGACATCGCCAAGAAAAATTCTGACGGCCCCTCCGCCGCCGACGGTGGCGCGCTGGGCATGTTCAAGCGCGGCCAGCTGGCCAAGGAGCTCGAAGACAGAACGTTTGCCATGAAGTCCGGTGAAGTCACCGACGTCATTCGCACCAAGCAAGGCTATGTGATCCTGAAGGTCGACGATCACCAGATGGCCGGCATTCCTCCCATGAAAGATGTCATGGGCAAAATTCAGGATGCGCTCTACTACCAGAAGTTGCAGCCGGCTCTCCGCGCCTACCTCACCAAGCTGCGCGAAGAAGCCTACATCAAATATGCAACCGGCTACGTCGATACCGGCATGAGCCCCAACCAGACCCAGCCCATCGAAACCATTTCTGACAAGGAGTCCGACGGCAAGAAGCTTAAGAAGAAGCATAAGAAGCTGGGCTTCCTCTGATCTTCGAATCTGGGCTCCTCTATCTTTCGGGCCCTCGCTGCCCTGCGCGCGCGGCGCGTGCTTTATACTCAGGTAGCCGAACTCCAGACAGATGCCACCCAGCATGAAAGACTTCTACATCGGCGATTGCTCGCGCCACGAGAACAAGGTCATCACTTCAAACTTTGTGGTCGTCGGCAAGCAGATCAAGCCCAAAAAGACCGGCGAGCCCTACCTGGCGCTCACTCTCGGCGACCGCAGCGGCCAGCTCGAAGCCAAAATGTGGGACAACGTCGAAGAAGTTCTCGACGCCTTCGAGCAGGATGACTTCCTCAAGATTAAAGGCCTCGTCAACAAATATAAGAATCGCTTTCAGCTCACTATCCACAAGCTGCGCAAGCTGGGCGAATCCGAAGTCGACTTTGCCGACTATCTTCCCAAGACCACCAAAGACGTCGACGAACTCTGGCGGACTCTAACCAGCTTCGTCGCGTCGTTTCAGAATCCGCATCTCAAAACGCTGGTTCAGGCTTTCATGGCCGATGCTGAAATCGCCGTGGCCTACCGCAACGCCCCCGCCGCCAAGACCCTGCATCACGCCTACATAGGCGGCCTGCTTGATCACGTCGTCTCTCTGTTCCGTTCCTGTGATCTGATGTGCCAGAACTATCCCCAGATCAATCGCGATCTTCTGCTCACCGGCGCCTTTCTGCACGACATCGGCAAGATTCACGAACTCACCTACAACCGGTCGTTCTCCTACACAACCAGGGGCCAATTGCTCGGCCACATGATCATTGAACTCGAAATGTTACAGGCCAAGCTCGCCCTGCAGCCCGAGTTCCCCGACGAACTGAAGACGATGATCGAGCACCTCATCATCAGCCATCACGGCCAGTACGACTTCGGCTCGCCCAAGCTGCCCATGTTCCCCGAAGCGCTCATGCTGCACTATCTCGACGACCTCGACTCAAAAATGGAAGCCATGCGCGCCCAGTTCGAGCGCGAAGCCGGCCTCGACAGCCCCTGGACCGGCTACAATTCGTCACTCGCCCGCCCGCTCCTCAACACCGAAAAGTTTCTCGCCCCGAAAAAGCCAGCGCCGCTAGAAGACCCTGCAGCAGCCCTCGACGCCGAACTCGACGAATTAACCGCTCCAACTCCGACCTTGCCCGGCCTCGACCCGCGGCGGTAAAGTAGTCATCCGCATCCGAAAAGAGAGGGTGCCCCATTTCTCGCGTACTTTGCGAGAAGTGGGGACGTTGATTTCCCAAGGTGGCAATGTCGAAAACGAAAGCTCCCAAGAAGACATCCAAAAACAAGCAAGCCGGAAATCCCGCCAACTGTAGTGTCGGCCTGCCCCACATTCCGTCCGACTACGGACTGAAACCTCGGAAGCACTACCTGCCCTTCACCCACGCCGAAGATCGCCTCACGAAGGCCCGCAACTATTGGATCTGCACCACGCGCCCCGACGGCCGCCCGCACTCCATCCCCGTGTGGGGTTTTTGGATCGACGGCGCTCTCTACTTCGGCACCGGGCGCTTGTCCCGCAAGGCCCGCAATCTGGTTCACAACCCAGCCGTCTCCATCCATCTCGACTCCGGCGATGACGTGGTCATCCTCGAAGGCACCGCCGTCGAAGTCGACCTCACCAACAAGCCGCAACTCAAGAAACTGGACGCCGCATCCCGCGGCAAGTACAAGATGCCGATGGCGATCGCACCTGAGAACGTCCTATACTCCGTCCGCCCGCGTGTAGTTCTGGCCTGGACGGAAAAAGATTTCCCCAATAACGCTACTCGCTGGCAATTCGACACCGCCAGCGCCTGACCGGATCCTGCTACCCATGCTCGACTTCTCGCGCTACGAAATCCTCACCTTCGATTGCTACGGCACACTCATCAACTGGGAAGCCGGAATTCTCGCGGCGCTGCATCGCGTTCTCTCCGCTCACGGAAAAAAGATGGACGACGCCACTCTCCTCAAGCTTTACGGAGACTTCGAGCAGCGTTCCGAGCAAGGCAAATTTCGTCCATATCGCGGGGTCCTGGAGTCAGTGGTTCGGCAGTTTGCGAATGAACTTAAATTCACTCCCACCGCCGAAGAAGTCCGCTCACTCCCCGATTCTCTCTCCACCTGGAAGCCGTGGCCCGATACCGTCGCCGCCCTTCGCCAACTCAAGTCTCGTTTTCGCCTGGCCATTCTTTCCAACGTCAACGACGATCTCTTCGCCCTCACGCGTCCCCAACTTGAAATCGACTTCGACGAAGTCATCACCGCGCAGCAAGCCCAGGCCTACAAGCCTTCGCTGAAAATTTTCGAGTTAGCTCTGAGCCGCATCAAAGCTCCCGCCCACCGCATCCTGCATGTCGGTCAAAGCATTTATCACGACGTAATCCCCGCGCAAGCACTCGGCCTAGCCACCGTATGGGTGAACCGCCCCTCGGCGCGCCCCGGTGTCGGCGCCGTCAAAGCCGCAGAAGCCAAGCCCGACCTCACAGTCACGAGCCTGGCAGAACTCGCCACGGCAGCCGTTCACGACTAGAAGGCCAAGCCCCGGAGGGCGGAATATAGGTAGCCCAGCGCTTCCAGCGCTGGGTAAGAAACAGGAATGTCGAACCAGTCCCGAAGGGGACGGCACAGGTAGGCAGGCGCCTACCCGTTTAGAAATTCGCCGGCAGCTTCACCACTCTCTTCTGAATCGCCCACATCACCAGCTCCGCCTTGTTGTGAATCCCCAGCTTCCGCATCAGATTAAACTTGTGCGCGTCCACCGTCTTGATGCTGAGTCCCAAGACGCCGGCCGCCGACCGCACCGTCCTGCCCTCCGCCAACAGCTTCAGCACTTCACGCTCTCGCGCCGTCAAAACCCGCTTTCGCGGAGCCAGACCGTCGGGAAACCATTCTCCCCGGTGTCTTTCATTCACATCCCGCATCACGATCTTCTTCTGCGCAGCGTGCGTCCGCCTGACCATCTCCACCAGCTCTTCCGCCGATGTCTGCCGCACCAGGCAATGCGTCGCGTTGGCTCGCTCTTCCCGCGGCCTGTCGCTCTCTTCATGCGAAGTTTCATGAGAAGTCAGGAACAGCACTTTGCTATAAGGCGACTCCCTTAGAAGCAACCGTTCCGCTTGATCGGCGGCGCACTGGAACAGGTTCGCATCGGCGATCACGATTTCCGGACGATGATCGAATACCTTCCGCAGCGCTTCGGCAGCATTGCCTGCCTCCGCCACCACTTCCATGTCCGGTTCGTCTTCCAGCAAGCGCCGTAATCCCTGGCGCAGCAGGACATGGTCATGCGCCACCACGCAACCAATTTCCTGATTGCCGAAAATTTCCTCGCGGTCGATCTGCTCCTGAGGACACACAGGGCAACTCCTAATTATGGCCAGAGAGATTTGTTTTGCGGCGGTTCGGTTCGAACCCCAGACGGGTACGGCGTTGCCTCAATTGTACCGTCTGACGCCGCCTTTTGCCCGGTTAAAATCGAGTTTCCCGTGCCTTTTCTTCGGAATACATGCGCTGGATTCCCGTTCTGGAACCCAGATTCCTCCTCCCATCAGGTACAATCGACCGTTTATGCTGCGCTATTTCACTGCCGGAGAGTCCCATGGCGAGGCTTTGGTCGCCTTCCTTTCCGGCCTGCCCGCCGGTCTGAAAATCGACCAGGCTTTCCTCGACCGGGAACTCTGGCGTCGCCAGCAGGGCTATGGCCGCGGGGGCCGCATGAAGATCGAGCGCGACTCCGCCCACATCCTTTCCGGCGTCCGCCAAAGCATGACCATCGGATCGCCCATCTCGGTCCAACTGGAGAACCGCGACTGGAAAAACTGGCAGGAATCCCTGCCCGTTGGCGAAGGCGATCCTGCGAAACACAAACGCGTGGCCTCGCCCCGCCCCGGCCACGCCGATCTCGCCGGAGCCCTGAAGTACAACTTCTCGGAAGCCCGCTACGTGCTCGAACGCGCCTCCGCCCGCGAATCCGCCGCCCGCGTGGCCCTGGGAGCCATCGCCAAACTTTTCCTGCGCGAACTCGGCATCGAAGTCCTCAGTCACGTCGTCGCCACTGGCAACGTCTCCTTCGCCGGGCAGGTCGCGTGGGAACAGATTCGCGCGCTGCATTCCCGCGAAGAAGTCCTGCTCAACTGCGCCGACCCCGAAGCCGAGCAGCGCATGAAGGAAGAAGTCGACAAAGTTCTCAAAACCGGAGACTCTCTCGGCGGAGTCTTTGAAGTCGTGGCGTACAACGCTCCTCCCGGACTCGGCACCTACGTCCAGTGGGACGAGCGTCTCGACTCCCTGCTCGCCGCCGCCGTCATGTCGCTGCAAGCGGTTAAGGCCGTCGAAATCGGCTCGGGTGTTGCCGCCGCTTTCGCTCCCGGCTCCGCCGTCCACGACGAAATCGGCTACTCCGCCACGTCCGGTTTCACCGCGTTCTCCCGTACTCGCAACAACGCAGGCGGCATCGAAGGCGGCGTTTCCAATGGCCAGGAAATCCGCGTCCGCGGCTATCTGAAACCAATTTCCACGCTGCGCCGCCCTCTGCAGTCGGTAGATTTTTCCACTCGTGAGCCCGTCAAAGCCGCCTATGAGCGTTCGGATGTCTGCGTGGTTCCCGCAGCCGGAGTTGCCGGCGAGGCCATGGTCGCCCTCACGCTCGCCCGTTGCGCTCTGGAGAAATTCGGCGGCGATTCCATGACTGAAACCCTGAGAAATTTCGAAGGCTACTGCCAGCAGCTAAAAAATTATTGATCCAAATACGACGATCGAGACTCTGATGATCTAAAACGTAATGATTTAATTCTGATGTTTTAACTTTGATGATCTATCCCATCGTAAAATTCGGCAATCCAGTTCTCGAGAAGCCTTCCGAAAAGGTAACGGTCTTCGATGAGGAACTGCAGAAGCTCATCGAAGACATGTTCGAATCGATGTACGCCGCCCACGGAGTCGGACTGGCCGCCCCGCAAATCGGCATCGCCCGGCGCATCGCCGTCATCGATGTAACGTTCAAAGAAGATCCCAAAGCCAAACTCGTCCTGATCAACCCCGAAATCCTTCACACCGAAGGCCGCCACACCCAAAGCGAAGGCTGCCTCAGCATCCCCGATTTCCGCGAGAACGTGGGCCGCCCCAACAAAGTCACCGTCCGCGCCCAGGACGCCCACGGCAAGGTCTACGAAAAAACCGGAGAAGACCTGCTGGCCCGCGCCTTCCTCCACGAAACCGATCACCTGAACGGCAAGCTCTACATCAGCCACATCAGCGCCCTGAAACGCGACCTGATGAAACGCAAAATCCGCAAAATGATGAAAGCCGGAGAGTGGTAAAGAATTGAGAAATTGGGAAATTTAGTAAATGAGAAATTGGGATTCGTATCAGAGAAATTCAGATTCGTATCCGAGAAACTCCGATTCGTATCAGGCGTCGCGTCAGTCGTAAAAAATGAAGACAATGCGCCTTCAGGCGCTGCGAATATCTCTTTCGCAAATCGCAGCTGGTCATCGCGGCGTAAACAGCTTTTCAATTACGCAATTACCCAATGTCTCTCGACCTCATCTTTTGTGGCACGCCGCAATTCGCCGTCCCGACGCTCGAGAAGCTGGTCGACGCCGGATTCCGCCTCCATCTCGTCGTCACTCAGCCCGATCGCCCCAAAGGACGCGGCCTCGAACTCGTCTCGTCTCCGGTCAAACAGTCAGCCAAAAAACTGAATCTCCCCATCACCCAGCCCGACCGCATCAAGACCAACGACGCATTCCGCGCCCAACTCGCCGCCCTCCAGCCCGACGCGATCATCGTCGTCGGCTACGGCCGCATCATCCCGCAGTGGATGCTCGATCTCCCTCCACTCGGCAACCTCAACCTGCACGCCTCGCTGCTCCCGAAATATCGTGGCGCCGCGCCCATCCAATGGGCCATCGCCAACGGAGAAACTGTCACCGGCGTCACCACCATGCGCATCGACGCCGGCCTCGACACCGGCGACATCCTCCAACAGCACGAACTCGCAATCGCGCCCAACGACACCGCCGAAACCCTCGCCCCGCGCCTCGCCGCCATCGGCGCCGATCTCATGGTCGAAACCCTGCGCGGTCTGCAAGCCGGATCGATTCAGCCGCGCCCACAGGATAACGCGCAGGCCAGCCTCGCCCCGATCCTGAAGAAAGAAGACGGCCTGGTAGATTTCTCCCGCTCGGCCTCGGACATCCTCGACCGCATCCGCGGCTTCCAACCCTGGCCCGGCGCCTACACAAAATTCCGCGGCAAAACCCTGCAGATTATCCACGCGCGCCCGACGATCGACGCAGTACCGCCAGCCGAGTTGCGCGCCGATTCCAATCGCCTGCTAGTCGGCTGCGCCCACAACACCTCGCTCGAACTCCTCGAACTCCAACTCGAAGGCAAAAGGCGCACCTCCGCTGCCGATTTCGTCCGCGGCTATCGCCCCGAACCACTCGAGAAACTGGGTTAAAGCCTCTGCGTCCTCGGTGTCCGGAGCCTGCACTGAGCGAAGCCGAAGGGTGGTGAGTTCCTTCTCTCCCGCCTACAATTTGGGATAAATGCCAGTCTCTCCCGCCCGCGCCGCCGCCTTCGACATCCTCCTCCGCGTCGAACGCGAATCCTCCTACGCCTCCGAACTCTTGCACGCTGCCGCCCACGCGAACCTCTCCACTCCCGACCACGCTCTGGCCACCGAACTCGTCATGGGCGTGCTCCGCTGGCGTTCGCGCCTCGACGTCGACATCGCGACCGCTTCCTCGCAACCTCTCTCGAAACTCGATCTCGAAATTCTCATCGCCCTACGTCTGGCCCTCTATCAATTCCTCTGGCTCGATCGCATCCCGCAGCGCGCGGCGCTCCACGAAAGTGTCGAACTCGTCAAACGCGCCCGCAAACGCTCCGCCGCCCCGTTTGTGAACGCCGTTCTACGCAAACTTTCCGCCGCGACGCCAAACCGCACTCCTACCGATGCTGATATTTCGTCCCCCGAAGCTCTGGCCCGCGCCCTTGCGCATCCTCAGTGGCTGGTCGACCGCTGGTCCCACGCCTACGGTCTCGCCGCCGCTCACCAGATCTGCCAGCACAATCAATCCGTTCCGACAACGGCAATTCGACTCCGCTCCGCAGAACAGCAACTCAACGACGAAGGAATCACCCTAATCCCCGGCGGACTTCTCACCTCCGCCCGCCGCGTCCAAGCGGGAGACATCACGAAAACCCAGGCCTTCCGCACCGCTCAAATCGTCATCCAGGACGAAGCCTCACAACTCGTCGCCGCCCTGGTCAGCCCCTCCGCACTCAAAGAAGGCTCTCGCATCCTCGACGGCTGCGCCGCCCCCGGCGGCAAGACGCTAGCCATCGCAGACCGCAACCCAAAATCCGCAATCACAGCGCTCGAACTTCATCCCCACCGAGCCCGCCTGCTGCAAAATCTGCTAGGTCAAAATCTGTTGCAGCAGAATTCGCAGTCCCCAGCAGCTCACATTCAAATCATCACCGCCGACGCGCAACATCTCCCGCTAACGGTCCTTTTCGACCGCGTCCTCGCCGACGTCCCCTGCTCCGGCACCGGCACCCTCTCCCGCAATCCCGAAATAAAATGGCGTCTCACCGCAAACGATCTCGCGAAGTTAGCGCAGCGCCAACTGGCAATTCTCCGCTCCGCCCTGGCCCAGGTCGCACCCGGCGGACGCCTCATCTACTCAACTTGTTCTCTGGAAAAAGAAGAAAACGAAAACGTAGTCGAGCAAGCCCTATCGGAAAACAATGCGTTCCGTCTGCTCGACTGCCGCATCGAACTCAGTCACCTGAAAGAATCCGGCGAGCTAACCTGGCCTACCCCAATCTCACTCACGAGCGGCCCCTACCTTCGCACCATCCCAGGCATCCACCCCTGCGACGGCTTCTTCGCCGCAATTCTTGAAAGAGTTTAGGAAATTTGTAAAGGTCTTGAGCAATGATGTCAGGTTTTATCCGTGGATATCCGTGGCGAAAATGTTTCACCGCACCTCAAAATTCACAGCCGTCCCGGCCACCACCTTCTGCCCCGCCCCCGGCACTTGCGACACAATCACGCTCGCCGGTGACGGTTGTGCCGGCAACATAGACGGTGCGGCCGGATTCCCCAAATTCGACGGATCACTCGCAACGGAATTCGTCGACGGGGCCACTCCCACATTTCCCAGCTTGAACCCCGCATCCTGCAAGTTGCGGCTGGCGCTCCCGAGCGGCTGCCCCACAAAGCTGGGCATCACAAACGCCTCTGGATCCGCCTCCGCCGTCACCAACAAGCTGATCTTCGGCGCCGCCACCTGCGCTTCATTCGCCGTGGGACTCTGCGCCAGCACCTGGTCGGCCGGAATCCCCGTCGATTGCACCTCCGCCATCGATGCCACATCCAGCCCTCGCCGCCGGATATTCAATTCCGCCGCATGCTCGCTCTGTCCCGTCACATCCGGAATCTTCACCCGCGTTTTTCCGAGACTCTGCGCCACCCGCACCAGCCAGCCATGCCGCACTTTCGTCCCCGGCAACGGCAGCTGCGACATGATTCTTCCCTCAGGAATCTGCGGACTGTAGTACTGCCGCTCAATCGACATCTGCAGGCCCAGTCCCGAGACCGCCCGCTCCGCTTCCACCGGCGTCAGCCCCAGCAACGGCGGCACCGCGACCTCTTGCCCGTGAATGGCAAACCGCATCGCCGTCAGCGCCGACACCATCGCCACAATCACCAGCACCAGCGCCAGCAGCGCAAATCGCAGCGCAGATTTCATTCCAGAATTATAGCCGCGTCAGTAGCGACAGCGTCCCACCAGCCCGATCGCGGGCTAAAATCCCGCTGCATTTGTCAGTTGCTCCAAAGCCTTTTCGATGGAGTATCCGCGACGGCCACCGCGAGGAAATCTCCACTACTCCATTGCCGACCGCTCCCCCTACACTCGCGCCACTACTACACCACCGGATACTGGAACAGAAAAATCAACCTCTCGTCGCAACCCGCCTGAAACAATCGCATCGAGAGATGGCGATGCCTTCCTTTAATAAAACGCCTGTGCGGGCTTGCATTCCAGCCATCTCCGGCATCCAAGGGAGAAAGGCTTTCCCTGCTGCGCGCAGAAAGTCTACAAGAAACGCTACAATTCTGATTGCACGCGATCACTTCCTCAAGTGGTATGAAACAGTTTCTCCCGATTCTGGTTTTGGTCCTATCGGCCTGGTCCCAGGTGGGCGGAGAGCCTCGGACCATCGCAGCCCAGGCGGCTCCGCAGGCTGCATCGCCGAGTGGCCAATCCGCGCCTGGCAGTTCGGCGCCCGCCGCACCGGCTGCCTCGGACGACGAAAAAAATGCGCGCAAGGCCAAAGCCCTCATCGACCAGTCCATTCAGGCGCTGGGCGGACAGGCCTACCTCACCCTTCGCGACCGCGAGCAGCAGGGACGCATTTACGGCTTCCATCACGGGCGCCCCGGCGGCGGCGGCGTGTTTTGGGGTTTCAGCGAGTTCCCCGACAAAGAGCGCGTCGAACTCACCAAAGAGCGCGACATTGCGGAACTCTACGTCGGTAACAAGGGATGGGAGCTCACCTACAAGGGCGCGCATCCCCTCGAGAAAAAAGATCTTGAAGACTACCTGCGCCGCCGCCGATTCTCGCTGGAGACTGTCCTGCGTACTTGGGTCAACGATCCGAGCGTCGTGCTTTTGTATGAAGGCTTCGCGATCGCGGCACAGCATCCGGCGCAGCGCATCACGCTCATCAACGCACAGAATGAGAGCGTCACGCTCTACTTCGATAACGACACCCACCTGCCGGTGAAGAAGTCGTTTTCCTGGCGCGACCCACTTGACCGGCAGAAAAATCTGGAAGAAGAAGTCTACGAAAATTACCGCGACGTTTCCGGCGTCATGGCGCCTTACAACGTGACTCGCTTTTTCAACGGCGACATGGCCAGCCAGCGCTTCCTCAACTCCGTCACCGTGAATCAGGGACTCGACGAGGCGATGTTCGACCCTAACTCCGGCTACGACCCCAACAAACCCCCCGGGAAACAAACCGGCAAACGCTGAGCGGCGTTCGTAAAGACGCTGTCGTTCGTAAAGAAGTTCGTAAAGAAGGGTAAAGGATAGCAAGTGCTCGTCCTTAATCCGAGCATCCCTTAAACATCCCGCAACCTACTGTTTGTAAATAAGTTACTCCGTTCCCACGCCAAGTTCGGCATCTGCCGGGCCCGCTCAACCTACCACGGACTGTGGCTTTTTTGCCACAGACAGTTTTCTTAACCGAAGCGTAGTCTACTGCATTCATTACTCATTGCGAACCTCTCAGAACCATTCTTGACCCACGAGCAGACAATCCGCTCCGCGGTGGAGTGCAGCGGCGTCGGCTTGCACAGCGGCGCTCCCGTCTCCATGCGCATTCTGCCGGCAACTTCGGGCGCTGGCATCGTCTTCCGCCGAACCGATCTGGATGGTTTTGAAATTGAGGCCGTCAGCCGCAACGTGGCCCGCGTCAGCTACGCCACCAGCCTGATGAAAAAGGGCGTGCTGATTTCGACGACCGAGCACGTGCTTTCGTCGTTCATCGGCATGGGCATTGATAACGCCATCGTCGAGCTCGACAACCTGGAATTGCCCATCCTCGACGGCAGCGCGCGGCCGTTCGTGGAGATGATTCGCAACGCGGGCATCCGCAAACAGCGGCGCGCCCGCAAGTATTTGAAGATTCGCCGTGAGTTCGAGATGCGCGAGGGCGGGAAGTTCATCGCCGTCTATCCTTCCGATACTTATTCCGTTTCCTACTCCATCAATTTCCCGCATCCACTCATCGGGAAAGAAACCTTTCAGGTGGAACTCACCAACGGAAGTTATTTAAAGCACATTGCAGGCGCGCGGACCTTTGGTTCGCGCGAGGACGAGCAGGCCATGCGCAACATGGGACTAATTCGCGGCGCGTCCCGCGAGAACTGCATCGTGCTCACTCGCGACGGAGTGGAGAACGGTCCGCTGCGCTTTCCCGACGAATTCGTGCGCCACAAAGTCTTGGATCTGGTTGGCGACCTGGCTCTGCTGGGAAAGCAGATTCTGGGCAACGTCGTCGCTGATCGCGCGGGTCACGCCATGCACACCGCGCTGGTCTCGCGCATCCTGCGCGACAAAACTCTTTGGGAGGAAGTGACCTTCCCAGACGAGGACCGGGGCAGCACGCACGTCAGCGCCGAGGCCGCCGCGGGATCCTCGCTCTGAACTCGGCTGTAGCCTTCGTATCAAATTGTCATTCCGACCGCAGCCGGAGCGCACGCGACGGCGAAGCGGAGAGCCTGCCCTGAGCGAAGCCGAAGGGAACCTGCTGTTTCTTTCCCGCGCGGGCAAATTCAGTCCGCGGGCTCGCAGGGCATTTCGCTGCCATGAACGTGCACGTCGTGCTCTTGCGGCTGCTCTCGCAGCAGCCGTTCCAGCTCGGCCCTGGTCTGATCGATCACGGCGGCCGCAAACTTTCGCGCCGAGTCCTGCCGTTCTTTCGATAACTCTTTTACCCGCATATTCAGCAGAGGGATGTCCTGCTCGAACCAGCGCAGGGTTCTTTGCACTTTGGCAATGCGGAAGTCGTTGGTCAACATTTAGTCTCTCCTGTGACCTCTTAAGAGTGAGCTTCTAGATTGCCACGGGTGCAGCTACGCGCAAGTCTAAAGAGAGATACCTCCGGGGCGCGAGCAAGCGCAGACTTGTCGGAGGCAACGAGTGGGGTGACATGGAAGTAACGTGGAAGTGGCATGGGAGTGACGTGGAAGAGCGGCGCTTCAGCGCCGCGTGGAGCGAGCACATTCGATGCGGGCTTTAGCCCCAGCCAGACTTCAGGGGGCGAGGAGTGCGACGCAGAAAAAAATTAATTAGTGGGCGGTTTCGGATTCCGCCGCTGTCAGCCGCTCTTTGGCGCCGGGAAATTCCCGTTCCATTTGTTCGTCGAGCCACTTTTCCAGCTGTTCCTGGGAACTCTGCGGAACATTGTGAAACCGGAGCCCGGCCAGGCCTTTCATGTCGACCCAGGCAACTTCAGCTTCCACTTCCATGTGGAGGTTGCTCTCTGGCAACGTAAACTTCAGATGAGGCGCAGCCCCTTTCGGAGGTGCCTCCCGAAGCTGCAACGCAATGCCGCCCTCGCTGATGTTGGTGCTGGTCGCGGTCAGAGTCTTGCCTTCGTATACGACTTTCACTTGCATTTTCACCGGCTGGCGGAAGTAGCGGCGACGCTCCTTGACCATGAAATTCAGCGCCGCATGAAAACAGCGGGACGCATTAAGCGCGCTGATCGGTTTCTGCAGAACAAAGTTTGCGCCCATGCCGAAGGCTTCCTGCATGGTCGTTCTTTTCCCGTTGAGGACGGCGAAAGCCACCGAGTTCTTATTGCTGGGCGTGCTGCGCAGACCCTGCAACACCGCCAGTCCGCCGTTCAGGTCGTCGCAATCCACAATGACCGCATCGAATTTATCGGTAATCAGTATGTCGGCCCCGGCCCGCGCCTCCTGGCAGACTTCCACGTCGATCGACAGTTTCTCGAGCGTGGGCCGGATCACGCGTACCAGGTTCGGGTCCTGGCTCAGGAGCAGGGAATCCAACGTCATAGTTGAGATTCTAGGGCGCGGTGAAGAGGCACGATAGTCACCAAGGTCATAGACCGTTCGGTGCGGACGAGCCATTTTCTAATCTAATGTATTTCTCAATAGCTCCGCAGCCTGGCCAGGTTGTGCTTCGTAGTTTGGCAGCGTACATTCGCAGAGCACAATTGAACAGCGCGTCCTAAATGCCCAACCTCGTCTATCTTTCGCTCGGATCAAACGTAGGAGACCGCGAGGACCAGCTGCGGGAGGCCATCACGCGCCTCGAAACCGAAGGTCGAATCGTGTCGATTTCTTCGTTCTATGAAACTGAGCCAGTTGATTTTACCGACCAGGCGTGGTTCCTGAACTGCGCCGTAGCTCTCGCTACCGACAAAACCCCGGAGCGTTTGATGGCGGCGATTCTCGGCATCGAGCGGGAGATGGGCCGCCAGCGCGTCCAGAATAAAGGCCCGCGCATTATTGATATCGACATCTTGCTATTCGTCGGAGCGTTTACGGGCGACGCGATCCTTGACTCGCCCGAACTAACCATCCCTCATCCCGCGATGCACGCGCGCCGTTTCGTCCTCGAGCCTTTGGCAGAGATCGCGCCAGAGGCGCGGCATCCTGTGTTCAAGAAAACGATTCGCGAACTGCTCTGGGCGCTGCCGCCAGGACAAGAAGTGCGGAAAATCCAAAAGAAATAGCCGCGGTTTTACGGCAGAATGATCCGGCTCCCGGCCTCCTGCGGCGCGACCACCGCAGCCTCTTTCTCGGGAAACTGGGCAAACAGAAATTCCACAAAAGCCCGCGACTTTGGCCGACCTGACGTCCGCCCGTGCGCCAGGCGCAGCAGAAACACCAGAGCCTTCAGCACATCGGAATCCCGCAGGCTGGTGTAGCCTGTGTGCTTGTGCTCGGCCTCGCGGTACTCCTTCACCATGGTCTCGATTTCGGCGGTAATCCGGCGCTGCGTCTCGCTGGTCAAAGGCTGCTCGTAATGCAGCCCCGAGTTCAGGCGCCGCTCGTAACTCGTGGTCAGCGCTGTGAGCGCGGCGATCAAGTCCTGATCGTGCAGACTGCGATCGGCTCGCGCCGCTTTGGCCAGGGCGTACGTCAGGCCCATGAGCAGATGTTCTTTTTCATACATGAACTGGTCGGAGAGCTCGATCTGGAGAAATAATCCCGCCGGATCGACCTCGGCGGCAGAACGCGGCTTTTCGTGCTCCCGGGCCTGCAGAAGATACGTACAGTCGCTCGGACAATCGAGCGTGACTTCGCGCTGCTCGCCGCAGCACTGGGGACAAATTCGCCCATGAACAGCGGGGCAAAAGCGTTTCTCTTTGCGGATTTCACAAATGGCGCAACTCAATCGCGGGCTCCCTGAGAGCATTATGGCATGGCTGGGGGAATCGTCGCGGAGACAGAAACGGCACGGCGAAAATTGTTGATTGATGATTTCTGATCGTTGATTAGGGCTAGGATTAGAACCAGCGCGCGGCCGGTTTTCAATCTGCAATCAACAATCAAGAATCAGCAATCGCTTCCCCGGTTACCACGCTGGTACGCATGACAGGCCCACTCTGGCCTCGACAGGCGTGGCGAGCCCTGTAAACATGGCCCATCCCGCGTTCCCGAATTAGAAAACCCTTGTAAAATAAGGTGATTTCCACAGCCCAGAGGGTATAAGATAGGCCCCGCTGGTATTAAACCGATTTTTTAAGAGGAGAACAACCATGGCTGCAGGTTTGACCAAGACACAGCTCATTCGGCATCTCGCCGAGAAAACTGAGCTCCCCAACAAAACCGCGGCGGCGTTTCTGGAGCACCTGGCCGACACCGCTATCAAAGAAACAAAAAAGAACGGCATCTTCGTTGTGCCCGGCCTCGGCCGTCTGGTGAAGGCGCACCGCAAGGCCCGCGTAGGACGCAATCCGCAGACCGGCGAACCCATCCAGATCAAGGCAAAGACCGTGGTGAAGTTCCGCGTCGCCAAGGCTGCCAAGGACGCAATCGCCCCCAAAAAGCCGTAGTCTTTTTTGAAATCAAAATCGAAGGCCGGCTCAGGCCGGCCTTTTGATTTGGCGATAACAACGAATTATGTGGGGACAGCCGCCCCCGGCTGTCCGTTCGAGCGAAGCTCGACGGCCTGGTTGGTAAAATCGAAGAACTAGGCGCTTCTTCCCATGCTCAACTGGATCGTCCTCGGAATCGGCGACATCGCAACCCGTCGCGTCATCCCCGCGATCCAGACCGAGCCCCGGAGTCACCTATACGGCCTCGTCACGCGCGATCCCGCGAAAGCCGCGCCCTACGGCGTCCGCGCCTGGTCGACCCTCGATGAAGCTCTCGCGGACCCGGCTGTGGACGCGGTGTATGTGGGCACGCCCGTGTTTCTGCACGCCCCACAGACCATCCAATCCCTGCGAGCCGGCAAGCATGTGATCTGCGAAAAGCCCATGGCCATGAATGAAGCCGAGGCCCGCGCCATGCTGCAAGCTGCCGAGCAGAGCGGCAAGGGTTTCGGAGTCGCCTACTATCGCCGCAGCTATCCCAAGATTCAGCGCGCGAAGGAATTGCTTGCAGCCGGAGCGATCGGCAAACCGGTAGTCGCCGAGCTCACGAACCACATGTGGTTCGATGGAACCGGCAGCCGCAGTTGGCTGGTCGATCCCGCCAAGGCTGGAGGCGGACCGTTGTTCGATATCGCCTCGCACCGCATCGACGTTCTGAATCTTCTTTTCGGCGAGCCACTGCGAGTCACCGCCCAGCTCTCGAACGTGGTGCATCACTATGCGGTCGAAGATAACGCCACAGTGATGATCGAGTATGCCGGCGGAATGCGCGGCATCGTCGACGTGCGCTGGCACTCGAAAGTGGCCCGCGACGAATGCCGCATTCGAGGCACCGACGGCGAGATTGAACTATCTCCGCTGAACGGCCCCGATCTCGGCTTGCTCGGCACGAGCGGGCCCGGCGGTCGTGAAAATCTTCCGCCGCATGCGAACCTGCACTATCCCATGCTGGAGAACTTCGTGGATGCCGTGGAGGGTAAAGCCCCGCTGCTCGCCAGCGGAGCATCGTCGTTTTGGACCGACTGGGTCACGGAACGCGCAGGCGAAAGGCACTAGCGCCCTCAGCTTCAAGAATGACAGATTGTCATCCCGAGTGAAACGAGGGACCTGGGTTTCTGTTTGCGCCATCACTTCTCCCGGCTGCCGCAAACACCCAGGTCCCTCGCTTTCGCTCGAGATGACAATCTCAAAGCTGTTACTTCCCGTACTCGTTCTTGACCACTTCTCCACCTTTCATCACAAACTTGACGTGCTCGAGCGCTGTCACGTCCTGCAGCGGATCGCCATCCACAGCGACGACGTCCGCCCACGCTCCCGGCTCCAGGCTGCCGACCTTGCCGGACCAGCCCAGAAGATCCGCGGCATTCACGGTCGCGGCCTGAATCGCCTGTAGCGGCGTCAGGCCCAGCTTCACCATCACGGCGAACTCGTGAGCATTCAGCCCGTGCGGATACACCGCGGCGTCGGTGCCGAAGGCAACCTTCACTCCGCTGGCAAAGGCGTGCGTGATGTTCTTGCGCGCCACCGGCATGACCGCCTTGGCCTTGGAGAGATAGAAATCGGGTATGTGATTTCGCTCGGCGTTTTCCAGGAACCAATCGCCGAGATAGAGCGTGGGCACAAGATAGGTGCCATTCTTTTTCATCTCCGCGATTCCCGCATCGTCAATGTAGGAGCCGTGTTCGATCGAATCGACTCCCGCCTCTGACGCCCACAGAATGCCCTGCGCTCCATGCGCGTGGGCGGCAACTTTTCGTCCCAGACGGTGCGCGTCGGCAACGATGGCCTTCATTTCCTCCAATGTGTACTGGGACGCTTGCGGATCGTCGCCTTTGGAGAGCACTCCGCCTGTGGCACAAATTTTGATCAAATCAGCGCCGTACTTTATGTTCTCGCGCACCTTATGCTGCACCGCCGCGATTCCGTCCGCCACGCCATCGCCCACGGCGTGATACTCGTAAGGCAGCAGATTATTGTCACAATGACCTCCGGTGATGCCCAGGGGCGGTCCGCTGACCAGCATCCGCGGCCCCGGAACATCGCCGGCGTTGATGGCGTCTCGCAGCGCCACGTCGGAGTATCCGCTCGCGCCCACGTTGCGCACCGTCGTAAACCCGGCCAGCAGCGTCAGCCGCGCGTTCTTGGCTCCGATGAGGGTTTCGCGCGCGACAGAAATTCCCAGCTCCTGATAACCGAACGTGGGATCCATGGTCAGGTGGGTATGCGCGTCAATCAGCCCCGGCAGCACGGTCGAGTTCGGCAGCTCGATGCGCACCGCGTCCCCGGGAACCTTCGCCTCGGCCGCGGCACCACTGCTGATGATCCGGCCGTCTTCGATCATCAGTATCTGGTCCGCGAGTATCTTGCCCGTCTTCACGTCGAGAAGATGCCCAGCATGAACCGCAACGTGCCGCGGCGTTTGTGCGGCGCCTCGCGTCCCCAAACAAAACAGTGCAACTGCAACCACGAGAGTGCAGATCTTCCTCACGATATCCCTTTCCACGGATTGTTTGGTTGGCGACAGCGACTGCGCACAACGAGACAGCTCCGGCGTCAGCCGCGAAGAAAACTGATGATCAACCGACGATCAATAGTAGGAACAGGAGCGGACTATCAAGTACCGAAGCGAAGCGAGGCCTTCCTTAACCCCCAGGCCCGTCATTGGAAACGTACTGCTCAAGCGAATCCAGTTCGTGACTCAAATCCTCCACGCGCCACTCCAGCAGATTACGGATGGAGAGAATCCCCAGCAGCTTTCCGTTATCATCGGCCACCGGCAGATGGCGGAAATGCTGCTCGAGCATGATGCTCAAGGCCTCGCCTGCGCCAGTGCCCCGCGTCGCCATTTCGACCGGCGTCGTCATCAGATCGCGCACTGAAGTCGTCCTCGGATCGACGTGGCTGAGCGCCATTTTTCGCAGTACGTCGCGCTCGGTAAAAATCCCCGCCACGCGATACTCGCTGTCAACCACCGCGACTGCTCCCACATGGTGGTCGAGCATCTTGTGAATCGCGTCGGCTACGGTGGCTTCCAGGCCCACCGCGGCAATCTCCCTGTCACAAAGGTCCAGAACACTCATAAACCCTCCTTTGACCCCAGCGGTCGGGGGTCAAATTCCATCGAAGTAAACGGATGGACGCATTATGAGCGCGTCAAAGCGGATGTCAAGAAAATTTGCGAAAAACTGGATCCGCCGCTTTCAGTTCGGATCGAGAATGGGTTTGCGGCTGGCCGGCAGCCGTGCGGAACTACCCTCCCACTACCGCATCCGCCTCAATCTCGACCAGAATCTCGGGCGAAATTAAGGCAGTCACCTGAACCATTGACGTGGCCGGACGAATATCGCGGAAAAACTCGCCATGTGCCCTGCCAATTTTCTCCCACTCGGTGATGTTCGTAACGTACATGCGAGTGCGCACGACATCTTTCATGCTGGCCCCCGCCTTCTGCAGTGCGCTCTCAATATTTTTCAACGTCTGCACAGCCTGGGCATACACGTCTCCGACGCCTACGATCTTCCCATCCGGCCCGGTTGCCGTTGTCCCCGAGACATGTACATAAGGGCCGATCTTCACTGCACGAGAGTAACCCACGATCGGTTCCCAGGCGGTGCCGCTCGAAATGTTCTGCCGCTGCAAGTTCTGACGATTCATGTAATTCCTCCAGTCTTCTGGTGGTCGAGGCCTCATTCTACAAAGGAGAATCAAGAAGATCACTCATGCGAATTGGCAGCCGCCTTCGCCGAGTGCCAGCAAATACAGCGAAATCCGCCCGCATTTGCTCGCGAACCCTTACTTTCCTAACGGATTGGCTGCACAACGCACTCGCAACGCATCGCGTCTAACTAATCCGAAAAACAAATGGTGCCGATAAACAAAAGTCACTTGCTTTGCATGATCGAACTGAGGTATCAACACACGCAGGTAGCTGAAACTCCGTGCGGGCTGCGGAGTTCAGGAGGCTCAAAATCATGATTCCGGAATCGCATCCGCTGCAGCAGCTGTTTCAGGATCTGGTGGGACGCCACTACGCCGAAGAAATCGGCATTCGCGATCCGCAGATCGTCGCTTATGTTTCGCATCTGCTGGCTGAGTTTTGCGAAGCCGATCAGTTCTACAAAATTCACGACTCGTCAGATCGCCCATTGGCCGACGTCGGCGAGATGCTGCTCGAGTCCGATCCGGTCTACGGTCCCGCGCCCTCATTTGACCGCGAACGGCAGGTGCGCAAACACATCGGCGACTACACGTTGTTTCTCGCGGGCATGTTCCCCGAGAGCATCAATCATTTCCGGTTGCGCCGCCAGCGTCTGGAAAATTTTGTCGAATGGGTGAAGGCCGGAAAGGAGAGCTACTACATCGTTTCCAAGTTTGAGCACTTCGAATACGCCAAGGTCGCGCCTCTGTTCGCGACTTTGTCGAAGAATTTCGAGGAATGCGTTTACGGGCTGAACATGGTGAAGAATGATCTGGAAGAGATGCAGCACCCCATCGTTCGCCGCTCGAACGATTTGATCATGTAGGAAGAGAAGAGAAGAGTTGATGCAGTAGGCCTCAGGTGTCAAGCGTCGATCGTCAAGCATCGATCATCCCGCGCCAGCGAATCTCGTCGGCCCGCGTAGGCGTCGTTCAGACCCGCAATTCCCCTGCATTGCCCATGCGATAAAAACTAAGTGCCGCGCTGCCCTGCGCCAGTTTGCGGAACCTTCGTAGCGGCCCATATTCTTCGCCAGGATCAAATTTCTTTTCGTGCTCGGCAATCACCACCGACATCGCCCACACCAGCGACGAATCCGCCAGCGCCCGCAGGGTCTTCATATAAGCATCCTGCATGCGATACGGAGGGTCGATAAACACCACGTCGGCAGCCACATGCTGCCGCTCCATCCGCCAAAACGCCCGCGGCAATTCTTCCTGCAATATCTTGAAACCATCGCCAATGCCCAGGCTCTCCAGGTTGCCGCGGATCGCGTCCGCCGCCGTCGCCGAGTGCTCCACGAAATACACTTCTTTGGCCCCGCGGCTCAGGGCTTCAATGCCGACCGCTCCCGTTCCCGCGAACAGATCCAGCCACACGCTGCCCTCAAGCGCCGCCGGATTCCCCGCCGTCAGCACGTTAAACAGCGTCTCCCGCAGCCGGTCCGATGTCGGGCGCACATCCATCCCGCGCAGCGAACGCAGCGGCCGGCTTCGATATTTTCCCGCGATCACTCGCATGGCTCTGTACGCTTGGTTCCCGCACTCACTATATCCATCCATGTAGAATAAAAATAGCGAAGCCATTATGCGAAGCTGGTCCATTCCAATAGGACGCCTGTTCGGCGTCGATGTCCGCATTCACCTTACGTTCCTGATCCTGCCCATGTTTGTTTTCTGGACGGACTATGAGGCTCACCAGGGCAATGCCACCGGACCGCGCGATTTAGCGCTGGTCGCAATTATTCTGGCCTGTGTCGCCGCCCATGAATGCGGACACATGCTGGCTGCCCGCCGCGTCGGCCTCGTCCCCAAGGCTGTGATTCTGCTGCCGCTAACCGGGGTTGCACTGTATGACGAATCGCGCTCGGAGAAGCCGCGGCCCGCGGCTCTGTTGTGGCAGCGGGAAATCCGCCTGGCTCTGATCGGACCGCTGGTGAGCTTCGCTCTCGCCTGCCTCACCGCTGCCATCGTTACTTCTTCGGGGCACGAATTCGAATTGTTTAAATGGCCGTTCCTGCAAGCCACGAACTTGCCGAAAAGCCTGGTATGGGCGAATCTTTGGATCGCGATTTTGAATCTGATGCCCGCGTATCCACTCGATGGCGGACGAATCCTGCGCGCGTTTTTCTCCCGCACGCTCGACGCTTCTGCTGCCACGCGCCGCGCCGTTTCCATCAGCAACGCCATCGCCATGGTCCTGATGATTGCCGGCCTATTTAGCGACAGCTGGCTCACCATGGTCGGCGTCATCGTTTTCTCCGCTGCCCAGTTGGAGGAGCGCGCCCTGGTTTTCCAGTCCGTGCTCGACAATGTCCGGCTCGAAGAAGTCATGCTCACCGACTTCGCGACGCTCTCGCCCGCCGACACGCTGGAGGACGCGCTGGAGAAAGCCGTCCATTCCCTGCAGGACGATTTCCCCGTGGTTCGTGGCATGGATATGGTGGGAGTGATTTCAAAGCAGCGCATTCTCGATGCTCTGCGCGCCGAAGGAAACGGCTACGTCCAGGCCGTGATGAACAAGATTTTCGAAGTTTCCCTGCGCCAGGATTCGCTGGGCTCCGCCTTCCGCAAACTCACCGCCCGCAATTCCAGCATCATCCCCGTGGTCGAAGACCAGCGCCTGATCGGCATCGTCACGCTGCAGAACCTGATGCACTCCATGGCACTACTGGCCGAAACCCGCAAACTGCAGCGGGACGAAGCGGAATCGTAGCAGACTGGGCCAAAACCTCTCAGATGAAAGCTTTCGATGTATGGTCGAGGGCAGATGTATGATCGACCGTGGAAGAGCGGCGCTTCAGCTCCGCGTTAAGCGTTCAAATTCATGAGGGCTTCAGCCCCAGTGGTCGTGTACTAGCCCGGCTTTGAGCGGTTTAGAACAATCTGACTGCCTTCGCCTTCTGCACCGCCGGGATCGTCCGCAACTTCGTCAGCACTCCTTCGGTCACAAGCCCATCGACGTGGACGACTGCAATCGCCTCGCGCGGCTGTTCTGAATCCTTCTCCGCACTCCGCCGCCCCAGCGAAAAGTCCGCGATGTTGATCGACTCTTCTCCCAGAATCGTGCCTACTCTGCCGATCACGCCCGGCACGTCGCGGTTCCGCAGGTAGATCAGATTGCGCTCCAGCGGCGCTTCCACATCGATGCCATCCACGTGCAGCAGTCGAGGCGCGGCCCCATGCAGCACCGCGCCCTTCACCATGTGTTCTTCCGTGGAGCTCTTCAAGAAGATCGACAGGACGCTTCCCGTACCTCCGGTCGAAGCCTTAGCCTTATGCGATTCCAACACTCGCAATCCCCGCTCCTCGGCAATCGTGGCGGCATTCACCAGATTCGCTTTTTCCTCGAGCGCCTCATTCAGAATGCCCTTGATCGCCCCGTTGCGAATGAGTTCCGTCTTCCATTCCGCAATATGCCCGCCATACCGAATTGATATTTCTTCCAGCGACCCCTCCGAAACCTGCGCCAGAAATGCTCCCATGCGCTCCGCCAGCACAATGTAGGGCTGCATGGTCGCATATTCTTCCGCCGACACCGAAGGCACGTTCACTGCGTTCTGAATCACGCCGTGCTTCAAATATTCTTTCACTTGTTGCGCGATCTGGACGCCGACCGCTTCCTGTGCCTCAAAAGTCGATCCGCCCACGTGTGGCGTGAGCAGTACGTTTTCCAGAGCGGTGAGCGGCGAGTTCTTCAGCGGCTCCTCTACAAAAACATCCAGCGCCGCCGCCGCAACTTGCTTGGTCTTGAGCGCCTGTGCCAAGTCGACTTCATTCACCAACTCGCCGCGCGCGCAATTCACCAGCCGCACTCCTTTCTTCATTTTCG
Organism: uncultured Acidobacteriota bacterium; assembly: GCA_963758005.1. Taxonomy (GTDB): domain Bacteria; phylum Acidobacteriota; class Terriglobia; order Terriglobales; family Acidobacteriaceae; genus Sulfotelmatobacter. Next base: position 1,666,840 of record CAVWTR010000006.1, on the reverse strand, counting down.
CGATGGACACTTCGTTGATCATCCCCGCAGTCTGCGGCGTCAGCCCGACGTGCAGCGTAATGTAGTCCGCCGCAGCATATAACTCATCCAGCCCTGCCAGCCGGATCCCCTGCTCTTTCGCCACAGACACCGACACAAACGGATCGTGCCCCATCAACTCCATGCCAAACGCCCGCGCCCGCCGCGCCACTTCCATCCCGACTCGTCCCAGCCCGACAATCCCCAGCGTCTTCGCCCGCAGCTCCGTCCCCTGCAGCGATTTCTTCTCCCACTTGCCCGCATGCATAAGCGCGTCAGCGCGGCACAAATGGCGAGCCATTGCCAGCATCATTCCCAGCGTCTGCTCGGCGACTGCGACTGCATTCGCGCCCGGCGTATTCATCACCGCGATGCCCTTATGCGTCGCCGCTTCCAAGTCGATGTTGTCCACGCCGACCCCAGCGCGCCCAATCACACGCAGCTTTTTCGCGTGCTCCAGCAACTTCGCGTCGGCCTGCACGGCCGAGCGCACAATCAGCGCATCCGCCGTCTCCAGATGCTCCTCCAGTTTGCCGTCGAGTTGATCCGCAGTCAGTACGGTCCATCCCGGCTCCTGCAACTGCGCTACGGCCGATGGTGAAATCTTTTCCGCTACGATAATTTTCACGAATGATGTCCTTTGTATGAAGATCCTGTTCTCAAAAACGTCTTGCTGACAATTGATTGACAAGAACATGACGGAAGCATGACCGGAAAATGACCGGAAAGTGACATCCCTCTGACACGCCCCATAATCGAACTTTCTACACTCGCTCTCACTGGGCGCCTGCCCTTGGGAGAACACTATGAAACCTTTTCAAACACTGAAACCCATCACAACCACAACCCTCGTGATCCTGATCGCAATCAGCGTCGCGTGCGGCTACAGCGCCAAAACCACTCCGCCCGTCGCGGGGACCAGTCCCGCCATCTCGCAACTCAATCCTGACGCGGTGACTGCGGGCGGCGCAGGCTTTACTCTTACCGTCAACGGCAGTAATTTCGGCGCGAAGGCGGTGGTGAACTGGAATGGCGTTGCGCAAACCGCCAACACCGCCTATGTGAGCGGCAGCCAACTCACCGTCACAGTTCCGGCTACAGCCATTGCGAACTCCGGCACTGTCATGGTGACCGTGACCAACCCCGGCAACCCGGGCACGGGCATCTACGGAACCGGCGCCACGCTGGCCGAAACCTCAACCACCATGAACTTTACGATTAACTAAAGCGGCCTTCAGGCGCCGACCAGCTGTCGCTTCCCGGACTGGGTGCGGGCATAGACTTCCTGGGCTGCCCGCACCGCCGCACCGTATTCGACATTCTTGTCAGCAACGCGGGCCAGCACGTGTTCGAGCGCGCCCAGAATGCCGATGGTGTCGAGATAGTCGTAGTAGCCAATGTGCGCGATGCGGAACAGCTTGCCCTTCATCTCGCCCTGCCCATTCGCCACGACGGCGTCGAAGGCCTCGCGAAATTCTTTCACAATCTTGCCCGAGTCAATACCCTCCGGCGCGCAGATCGCAGTCAGCGCGGCTGCCGGCGAAGCAGCATACAGCTTCAATCCCAGAGCCTTGGCTCCCGCTCGCGTCATCTCGGCGCATAATTCTGCATTGTTGACCAGTTCCTCACGTCCTTTGGCCAGATCGCCGTTGCCCATGCCGCGGATAAACTCCAGCGCCGCTCCCAAGGCCGCGAATAACGAAGTTGCCGGCGTGTACGCCGATTCGCCCTTCGCCGCCGACTTTCTTTCTTTCCGCAGATCAAAGTAATAGCGCGGCGAAGTCGTCGTCTCCATACGCTTCCAGGCCCGCTCGCTGACCGCGCAATACGCCAAACCGGGAGGCATCATCAGAGCCTTCTGCGATCCGCCAATAATCACGTCGACGCCCCAACCATCGACATCGAGATGAGTCGTCCCGAGACCCGTGATGGCGTCTACGATGAGCAGAGTGCTGTCACCATACGCCCGCACAATCTTCGCGATGCCTTCAATGTCGTGCCGTGCTCCTGTAGAACTCTCGGTCGCCTGCACAAACACGGCGCGCACATCAGGAGTCACCCTGGCGCGAATCTCGTCCAACGAAAACGTCTCGCCATAGGGCACGCTCAGCACGTCCACCTGGCAGCCGAATGCCTTGGCCAGCCCCGTCCAGCGCTCGCCGAACTTGCCCGCGGTGAGCACAAGTACCTTGTCGCCCGGCGACGTCAGATTCGACACGGACGCCTCCATGACACCCGTGCCCGAACAGGCCAGCACCAGCACGTCGTTCTGGGTGCCGACAAATTCCTTCATGTCAGCCAGCACGCGCTGATACAGGGCCTTGAAATCCGCGGTGCGATGATGCGCGGTAAACGAAGCCATAGCCGTCTGCGCCGCCGGCAACAACGGCGTTGGCCCCGGAGTAAAAAGACGATTCTTATGCAACATAGTCAGAGTCCTTTATGAAAGAGATAGTCTTCTAGTTTACCGGAACCGCAGGGTCCCAGCACGACGGGTGCCCCATTTCTCGCGTCCTTTGCGAGAAGCGGGGATTCATCGCGGGAATCGCCGCGGATTCACCGTGGAAGAGCGGCGCTTTAGCGCCGCGTCCGCACGTCCCAGATTCATCGGGGCTTCAGCCCCTGGGGGTGGTCGACCGTTCGCCCACGTATAATCCCCTCATGAGCCTCACCGAACAGATCCAAAAAGACATCGTCACCGCGATGAAAGCCAAGGACGAAGCCCGCCTCTCCACCCTGCGCATGGTCAAGAGCGCGCTGCAGCTTCGCCAGGTCGAAAAGATGGCCCCGCTCGACGACAAAGAATCTCAAGCCGTACTGACCACGCTGATCAAACAGCGCAAAGAATCCGTCGAACAATTCACCAAAGGCGGACGCCAGGAAATGGCCGACAAAGAAGCCGCCGAAATCATCCTGATCGAAACCTACATGCCCAAAGCCGCCGGCGAAGCGGAAATCATCGCCGGAGTCAAAGCCGCCATCGCCGAAATGGGCGCGCCGACTATGAAAGAAATAGGGACGGTAATGAAGAACGCGATGGCCAAATTCAACGCCGCCGGCATGCGCGTGGATGGAAAGATGGTTAGTGAGATCGTGAAGAAGGAGCTAGCGGGGAAGTAGGAACATGCGGGCGGCGGACGCCTTCGACCGCCAGGTCGAGCGAAGCGCGACTGCCTGTCACTTGCTCCTCTGCAACTCCCGATACGCCTCGCTCTTCGATATTCCTCGCTCCTTCGCCACCTTCTTCAGCGCGGCTTTCTCATCCACTTTTTCTTCTGCCATGATCTGCTCGACTCGTTGCTTCACTGAAGGACGAACGAATGCGTCCGTCCCTACGCGAGCATCGCTCTCCTCGGCTTTCCCGATCAGCAGCGTGATTTCGCCCTTCACCGCTTCGCGAGCCTTTAAGTTCTCCAGCACTTCGCCGGCGCGGCCGCGCAGGAACTCTTCGTGCAGCTTAGTTACTTCGCGCGCGATCACCACATGCCGAGATGCTCTCAGAACTTCGCAGATATCTTCCAGCGCCTCGACCACCCGATGCGGAGCTTCATAAAACACCTGCGTCCGCGGAGAACTCTTTACCGCCTCCAGCGCCGCCCGCCGCTCTCCGCGCTTCGCCGGCAGAAATCCGCTGAAGCGGAATGAATCCGTGGGCAGACCGCTCGCCACCAGCGCCGCCAAAAAGGCCGACGCCCCCGGGATCGGCACCACCGGCACATGATGCCGAATGACCAGCGCGATCAGCCGATAGCCGGGATCGGAAATACCGGGCATCCCGGCGTCGGTCACCAACGCGACGCTCGCGCCCTCCTGCATCTCTTTCACAAGTTCGGCCGAACGCGTCATCTCATTGTGTTCGTGATAACTGGTGGTGCGCGTCGTGATCGCATAATGATTGAGCAGCTTCTGCGTCTGCCGCGTGTCTTCGCAGGCGATCACGTCGACTTCCTTCAGCACGCGCAGCGCCCGCAGCGTTATGTCTTCCAGGTTCCCGATCGGCGTGCCCACGAGATAAAGCGCCGGCCCAGCAGCAGCGTCCTTCATGGCCGGAGTCTACCACCGCCCGCTTCCAACTCCTTCGCCGCACGAAAACGCCCCCTGGAATGACGGGCCCAAGCGCGACCGGCAGCGCTTTTCCTGATGAACCAGTCCCTGCACAACCGGAACCTCACCTTTACCGCGAATTGTGCATCAAACTGTGGACAATGCGGACTCCGGCAAAACTCGTGATAGCGGTCCTGCTTTGCGGGCTCGCTTTCTCTGTCGGCTCTGCACAGCAGGCGCCGAGCTCGGCCGAAACTTCAAACACCACGCAGCAGAAGGCTAGCGGAACCCGCGGGCGAAGCACGAATCGGACATTCACTCCAGACGACGGTCTGGGCGTGATCTCGGCTGCGCTCGACCCGAAAGTGCGTCGCTACGCAGGACACGACTGTTCTCACCTGGTGCATGCGATTTACGAACGCGCTGGCTTTCCCTATGCTTACGCCAGTTCCGACGACCTCTACGCTGGCGTCCAAGGGTTTCAACGGGTCTCGCGCCCCCAGCCCGGCGACCTGATCGTGTGGAGCGGGCATGTGGGAATCGTGGTCCGACCGTCACGCCACGTCTTCTTCAGCTTCATGAGTGCGGGGCCTGGGATTGATCACTACGATGCTCCCTACTGGGTTAATCGAGGGCATGCTCGGTTCTATCGTTATGTCAAGAACGACGCCTGAGCAGGATGTACAGCTGTCGGCGCAACATTCCGCCGAGCTCGGCCCAAATTGACGCCGCCCTGAGGCCGCCACTAGAATCAAGCTGACGCAGTTGTCCTTCAAACCGTCTCATACTCATGCCTCTTTACGAATACGAATGCAAGAAGTGCGGTCACCGCTTCGAAAAAATCCAGAAGTTCTCCGACAGGATGGTCAAGAAGTGCCCCGAATGCGGCGGCCAAGTCGAGCAGATGATCTCCGCCCCAGCCGTCCAGTTCAAGGGCACAGGCTGGTACGTCACCGACTACGCCAAAAAGACGTCCTCCCCAGGATCCTCCGGCAACTCAGATCCCTCCTCCAAAGAAAAGAAAGACGACAAATCCAAGTCGGACGGCGCTTCGAAAGATAGTTCTTCGAAGGAAGGTTCGTCGAAGGAAAGTTCGTCCAAAGACGGCTCATCCAAAGAACGCTCCTCGAAAGAAAGTTCCTCTAGTTCCTCTAAAGAGAGCTCTTCGAAAGAAAGTCCGCGCAAAGGCTCCGGCCGGCATAAATAAAGCGGCTCCGGATTCCCCGAAGCCGCTGCAGATTCTGTTGCGTCACTGGCAACTGACCACCGGCAACTGGCAACTGTTTTATTTCAACTCCCGCTCGAAGTGATCCTCAATCATGGTGAACAGATGCACCCGCGCGTCTTTCCCCGCAATGCTGTGTGTCTTGTTGGGATAGATCATCAGCCGGAACTGCTTCCCGGCGTTGATCAGCGCGTTAATCATCTGAATGCTGTTTTGAAAGTGCACGTTATCGTCGCTGGTGCCATGCACCAGCAACAGCGCCCCGTGCAGCTTGTCGGCGTTCCGCGTCACGTCGGACATTTCGTATCCTGCCTTGTCGTCGGCGAGCAGCCCCATGTAGCGCTCGGTGTAAATCGAGTCGTAGTTCAGCTGACTGGTTACCGGAGCCACCGCCACGCCCGCGCGAAAGCGATCTGAATGGGTCATGGCGTACAGCGTCATTGACCCGCCATTCGACCAGCCCCAAATGCCGGTCCGGTCTTTATCCAGCTGCGGATATTGTGCGTAGAGCTGGTCCAGCGCGGTCAGCTGATCTTTCAATTCGATCGCGCCAAACTCGTGCCGGATCGCGGTCTGAAACTTGCGGTCGCGCCCCGGCGTCCCGCGATTATCGACGGTAAAAATCGCAAATCCTTTCCGCGACAGAATTTCGTCGAACGCGTCCGGTGTGCCCTTCCTCACCAGCTGCGCCGCCGGCCCTCCATAAATGTTCACGATGAGCGGAATCTTCCCCCCGCCTGATGCTTCCGAAGGCAGCAACAACTGACCGTACAACGTCGTCCCATCGTCCGCCTTGAATTCCAGATACTTCGGCGCGCGCAAACCGTATTCAGCAATTGAATTTCGCGCCGCCCACACCGGGTTGCACGACCCTCCCACCGAGCACAACGTGATGACCGGAGCGCTCTGTGGTCCAAGATACGTGTGCGTATAACGCTTCCCATCGTCGGTAAAACTCGCGAAATGCATTCCCTCTTCGGTGGTCAGCGCCTTGAATCCCGAGCCATCCAGCTGCACCGAGAAAACATGCATCTGGCGCGGATCATCTTTGTTCGCCTCGAAAAACACCGTACCGGCGGCCTCATCCACACCTGAGATTCCCAGCACCTCGTAATCGCCCTTTTCCAGTTGCCGCTCCAGCTTGGCATCCGCTGCCATCGGATTCTGTTTGTCAAAACTGTACAGATACAGATGCATGTTGCCATCGCGCCAGCTCGGCCACAGAAACTGCCCACTCGACTTCAGAAACCGAACTTCCACATGCTCAAAGTCAATCCACGCCCCGGGCGTAGTTTCAGTCAGGACGATTCGCGACTTTCCTGTTTTCGCATCCACGAAATACAGGTCCATCTTGTCCTCGGTGCGATTCAGCACTTCGGCCCAAATCACTCCTTCGCGCACCCAGCCAAACCGCGGGATGTAGGCCTCCGGGTCGCTGGCCAGCGAAATCCAGCGCGTCTTCCCTTTCTCGGCGTCCACCACTCCCAGCTTCACCACCGGATTCGGATCGCCCACCTTGGGATATTTTTCGTTCTCCACATTCGGATGCGTCGGCATCCAGTCGGTGATGGGATAGGTCGGCACCTTGCTTTCATCCATGTGCAGGAACACGATTTCTTTGCTCTCCGGCGACCAGAAATAATTGCTGCGTACGCCGAGTTCTTCCGCGTACACCCAGTCGATATCGCCGTTGAACAAGTCGTCGGCCGTATCTTTGGTCAGCGCCCTCTCATCCTTGCCGCTCACCGGACGAACATACAAATTGTGCTTGCGGATATAGGCCAGGTGCGCGCCGTCGGGCGAAAATTTCGGATCTCCGCTGGGATCGCTCGCGGATGTAAACTGCACCGCCGTCGTCGTTCCCAGGTCGTAAAGCCACAACTGCCCCTGCGAATCGAAGATTAAATGTTTCGAATCCGGCGCCCACAAGTACGCCGCTACGTGATAACGCGTCAGCCGCTCTTTCTCCCGCTCGTTCTTCACTTTATTCACGTCCGGATCAAGCGACGCCAGCTTGGCCGCGCTCACCAGCACTTTCTTCTCGCCGGTCGCCGCGTCCACGTACCACAATTCGCCCTTCTCTCCCTTTTCGTCGCGCTGCACAAAAGTGAGCTTGGTCCCGTCCGGGCTCCACTCAACCGTCTCCGGCCCGCGTCCGCCCAGTCCTCCGGGCTGATAGATGGTTTCAATGGTCAGTGGTTTCGTGGGCGCAGTCTGCGCCCCCGCGGGCGCCGAAGCGACAACGCCGAAGACTAAAACGAGCAGGACAAGATAAGTGACGAGCGAAATCTGTCTTTTCACCAAACAACCTCACAGGAAGAGAAGTAACCGCAAGACCCACAATTCGCGAACCATCGAGTGTACACCGCGCCAGCGCGATCAGGGACCGCGGGCATCCCAACGCCCTGCCTACAGATATTGCAACCACCAATCGTTTCGCCTTGCCTTGATAGCAGCAAACCATCGGCACGCAAAATAAAGCAGGACGATGGTGATCCCCCATATCAGATAAAGAAGCGGAAGACTCCAGACGTAGCCCTCCGGTGGCTCGGGATTGCCCATGGGATGGTTCGTAAACAACCAAGGGCTGACAAACCCAAGTCTGATCTTTGACACTACAATCGCGAGCGCGTGGATCAAGGGAATGTGAAGCATGTAATAAAAGAGCGGCACGCGCCCGAAGAGGCTGATGCGGCGGGCGATCCCACCTGCAAAGCCCTCGATCAGAGGCATCAGCGTAATGATCGGCCCCAGTGTCATCAATAGAAAAGACAGTGACGCCGGGTACTTCGTGGTGTTCAGAAACGCGAACAACGCCGGCATCGGCGGAAAGCCGTTGCGTCCTAGAGTGGCAACATGCCACGGGCGAGGATCCCCGTACAGGTTAAATCCCCGCAGCACGAGGAAGAGTCCAATCGCCGAAAGTCCAATCGTCAAGACACAGCCTCTTTCTTTGCGCCGCCTCCGAATCGACGATCTTCCCGAATGCATAGCCAGCCGCCATCACCCCAATCCACGGAATAATCGAATAAAGCACGATCAGGTTTGGCCCATTGGGACCAAACCGCACCGGACCGGCGAAAAAACCGACATAGAAGATTTTCCAGAGGCCCGAAAGCCGGTTCTGGTCGAGGCTGTCGAGCAGCGTGCCCATGTGAGAATCCAGCAGATTGTGAGCTGCGATGATCACCACGCCAAGCGTGCCCACCACCGGCAGCGGCAGCTTCACCAATCCAGCCATCAGGATCATGCAGCACCCAATCGCCCAGATCACGCCCGCCATCTCGTAATGCATGAAATCAAAATTGAAGGTCCACGCCACCCGCAGAAATGTAAGTTCGAGGAAGATGAGCCACGCGCCCCGGATCAGCAAATATTGCGACACATCGGCGTGCTCCCTCGCGTAGAGGAAAATGCTCGTCCCGGCCAGAAAGATAAAAGCGGGTGCGCAGAAATGCGTGATCCACCGCGTGAAGAAGACTCCCGCGGTCGGCCCTCCCGCTGGAACCCCCGAAAAGACTCGCACGTGATCGATCGCCATCACGATCATCACTGCACCACGGATGATGTCGATGGACGCGACCCGGGATTTCGCCGCGGCAGGGACCGCGAGTGGAGCGGAAGCGAGGACAGCACTCATGATTTTGCTCCAGGCCGCGAGAGCCCCGCTCGGTCGCGCCCCCGCAAGGAAGTCACAATATCTCTTCGACGCCTGCAGGCGAAAAAGGTATCTCCGATGGGATAGTTTGGAGACTTTCTCCCCGTCGCGGGCCTTTAACCGTGACACGATATCACGCACCTGGAAACCCACGCCACGCCCATTCCCGGAAACTCGCCCAGAACCCCGGAAACACCGCCCCGCGCATGCTAGAATCAATCCATATTCAATGCTTCCTGACATCGAAAATCTGCTGAAACTGCAAGACACCGACAAGGAAATTCGCCGTCTGCAGGACGAGGTCGCCGAGTTCCCCAAGCGCCTGGCGGTCATCGAGCAGAAACTGGCCGGCACCAAGGCTCAACTGGACAAGGCTCAGGCCGCCGTTAAAGCCGACGAGGCCAACCGCCGCAAGTACGACACGGCCATCGCCGACCTGCGCGGCAAGATTTCGAAGTATCGCGACCAGTCTCTCGACGTAAAAACCAACGACCAGTACAAGGCGCTGCTGCACGAGATCCAGTTCTCTGAGAAAGAAATCGCGGCCAACGAAGACAAGATTCTCGAAATGATGGTCAACGCTGACGCGCGCGACAAGGAAGTCAAAGCCGCGCAGGCCGAACTGAAAGCCGAAACCGCCGAGATCGAACAAGAGAAAGAAGAAGCCCGCCAGCTTACCGCCAAGGACGAAAAGCTTCTGGCTGAGTGGCGTGCCAAGCGCGACCAGATTCGCACCAGCGTCAACGAGGATCTGCTTCGCCATTACGAACGCGTATCGAAATTTCGCGGCAGCGGCCTCTCCGAAGTCCGCGACCAGAAATGTATGGCCTGCCGCGTCATGCTCCGCCCGCAGACCTACAACGAAATTCGTTCCGGGCTGCAGACCATTATTTGCGACTCCTGCCAGCGCATTCTTTATTTCAATCCCGCCGAGGAGATGCTTGATCTAAAGCCCTCGACCACGCGCGTTAAGCGCCATCATCCCAAAATCGATGCGCCCCAAGCCTGGTACTACCGTGCCGAATTCGGCGGAATTGGCGAAGTATTCTTGTGCCTGACAACCTCCCGCGGCCAGTCCAGCCGTCGCGTCTACGACGTGCACACCGGACGCCTCATCGGCGACATCCTCATCCGCGAAGGCGACTACCGCCAGGCCTTTCCCGAAGACATTACCGGCTCCATGCGCCTGAACGGCAGCTGGACCGAAGCCGAACTCGACGCCTTCGGCAACGAACTTCCCATGGTAGCCCTGGACTCGCTGCGATTCGATCTCGACCACGCCCGCCACGAAGCCGCCACCGGCTCCCACGCCAAGCAGTCAGTAGCAGCCCCCACCGAACAAGCCGCTAGCTAAGAGGTCTTGGTTTTGAGGCTGTACGGCCGCCCCGGCGTGTCCGATGTTTTGCTCGTGTGGGACCGGATCTCTGACCCGATCGTCGAACGTGATTTCGACCCTGTATGCGGCTGATCGATCTCGGCGTTTAAGATGGCTGCATGCCAAAAGAGCCCGCAGCCCCGATTCATCCTACGGTGAAAATTTCCCCGCGCGGCGCCACGCGCCTCAAGGCCGGCCACGTCTGGGTCTACCGCTCCGACATCGTCTCCGCCGACGGCATCCCTCCCGGCTCCCCGGTTTGCGTCTCCGATCATCGTGGCAAGCCCCTCGGCACTGCGCTTTACTCCAGCTCTTCGCAAATCGCCATCCGGATGCTTTCGCAAGACCCCGTCGCCGATCTCCCTGGCTTGCTGCGCCAGCGCATCGCCGATGCCCTCGCCTATCGCGAATCTCTAGTCTGTGATACCGACGCCTACCGCCTGATCTTCAGCGAAGCCGACTTCCTCCCCGGCCTCATCGTCGATCGCTACAACGATATTCTCTCGCTCCAAATCCTCACCCAGGCCATGGACGCCGACCCGGTGCGGCAGACCATCCTCGCGGAACTGACAGAGCGCATGCATCCAGCTTCTATCATCGAGCGCGTCGACCCGCGTGTGCGCGAGCTGGAAAGCCTTCCGACGCGCGCCTCGGGCTTGCTGCAAGGCGACAGGACCTCCACCATCTTCACCATGAACGGAATCCAGTTCCGCTACGACGCGCTCGAAGGCCAGAAGACCGGAGCCTTCCTCGACCAGCGCGAAAACTACGCCGCCGCCGCGCGGTACGCCCACGGCGAAGCTCTCGACGTCTTCTGCTACCAGGGCGGCTTCGCGCTTCATCTCGCCCCGCGCTGCTCGCAGGTCACGGCCGTCGACAGCTCCCGTCCCGCCCTCGAGGTCGCCGACCAGAATGCCGCTCTCAATCAGGCGCTTTTGGGGGCAAAGGAGATCGAATGGATCGAAGCCAACGCCTTCGACCTGCTCAAGGATTACTCCGCCGCGGCTCGCACCGACGAAGCTCGCCGTTACGATACGATCGTCCTCGACCCACCTGCTTTCGCCAAATCCAAGCGCGATCTCGACGCCGCACTCCGCGGCTATAAAGAGCTGAATCTCCGCGCCCTCAAAATGCTTCGGCCCGACGGAATCCTCGTCACCGGTTCGTGCTCCTACCACGTCAGCCAGTCCAGCTTCCTCGAAATGCTCGCTTCAGCCGCGCTAGACGCTCACCGCACCCTCCGCCTAGTTGAAGTTAGAGGACAGGCCAAAGACCACCCAGTTCTGATCAATGTCCCAGAGACAGCCTATTTGAAATGTGTGATAGCCAGGGTAAGTAACTGATAAATAATGATTATACCAAGTATGCAGATTGCCATCCCGACCGCAGCCAAAGCGAAAGCGACGGCGCAGCGGAGGGACCTCGGGCTCGCGTGCCTGAAGCGCAATTGACATTGACATAGATACACTCATATTTTATGCTTCCTTTGCGCTGATATGGCGTCTAATGGGTTGTGCCATCAATTTCCGAAGGAGAATTTAACCATGACAGTATTAACCCGTTTTGAACCGTTCCGCGAACTTTCCACCCTGCAGGACCGCATTAACCGCGCATTCCGCGAGTCCTACAATGGCAGCGACCGCGATGATTCTCTGACCACCTCGAGCTTCGCCCCCGCCGTCGACGTCTACGAAGACGAGCACCAGGTCACTCTGAAGATCGAAGTGCCCGGAATCGACGAGAAAGACATCGACGTCCAGGTCGAGAACAACACTCTCACCGTGCACGGCGAACGCAAGATTGAAAAGGAAGAGAAAGAAGAGAACTACCGCCGCGTGGAGCGCCGGTACGGCAGCTTCACTCGCACCTTCACTCTACCCACCACGGTCGACACTGAGTCCGTTTCGGCCATCTACGACAAAGGTGTGCTGAAGATCGCATTGCCCAAAAAGGCAGAAGCCAAGCCTAAGCAAATCAAGGTCAACGTCGGCAGCGCAACCAGCACCGACAAGACTTTGGAAGCCAAAGGACCTAGCAAGGCTGCGTAAGTATTCGTGGAAGAGAGGCGCTTCAGCGCCGTGTAAGTGGCGATAAAGAATGCGGGCTTTAGCCCTTGAGATTCACGGGAGGCCGGAAGAAATGCCGGCCTCCCGTAATTTTTTACAATTGAGAAATTAAATAATTGAGCAATTGAACTCCGCCGCATTCAATTGCACAATTACTCAATCACTCAATTTCACAATGGAGTCTTATGCCCATCCGTTGGGACAAATTCACTGTTAAAGCGCAGGAAGCCGTCCAGCGCGCCAGCCAACTCGCCTCCGAACACGGCAACCCTGAACTGCTGCCGCTTCACCTGCTCGCCGCTCTTCTCGAAGATAAGGAAGGCATCGTCCCTCCCGTGCTCGAGAAAATCGGCATCGGCCCGCAAGCCGTATTGGCCGAAGTCTACAAAGAGCTGGAAAAACTCCCCAAGGTCTCCGGCGACGCTGCCCAGCCTACGTTCTCGAACGAAGTCAACAAGCTGCTCGAGCAGGCCTTCAAAGAAGCCTCGAACTTCAAGGACGAGTACGTTTCCACCGAGCACCTGCTGCTGGCCATCACCCAGGGCAAGCGCGATGCCGCGCAGCAGACGCTCGCCCGCCACGGCGCAACCTACGACGCGATTCTGAAGGCGCTCTCCGTTGTCCGCGGCTCGCAAAAAGTTACCGACCAGAACCCGGAAGCAAAGTTCCAGGCATTGGACAAATACGCTCGCGACCTGACCGAGCAGGCTCGCCGCGGCAAGCTTGATCCTGTCATTGGACGCGATGAAGAAATCCGACGCGTTGTCCAGGTGCTTTCCCGCCGCACGAAAAATAATCCAGTGCTCATTGGCGAGCCCGGCGTCGGCAAAACCGCCATCGTCGAAGGCTTGGCCCAGCGCATCATTTCGGGCGACGTGCCCGAGGCGCTGAAAAACAAGCGCGTCGTCGCGCTCGATCTCGGAGCCATGCTGGCCGGGGCAAAATATCGCGGCGAATTCGAAGACCGGCTCAAAGCCGTGCTTAAGGAAATCGAAGACTCGCAGGGCCAGATCATTCTCTTCATCGACGAACTGCATACCCTGGTCGGCGCCGGAGCCGCCGAAGGCGCGATTGACGCCTCGAACATGCTCAAACCCGCGCTGGCCCGCGGAGAACTGCGCGCCGTCGGGGCAACCACGCTGAACGAATATCGCAAGTACATCGAGAAAGATACCGCCCTCGAACGCCGCTTCCAGATTGTCTTCGTCGGCGAGCCTAATGTCGAAGACACCATTTCGATCCTTCGCGGCCTGAAAGAAAAATACGAAGTGCATCATGGGGTTCGCATCAAAGACTCAGCCATTGTCGCCGCGGCCACGCTCTCGCACCGTTACATCAGCGACCGCTTTCTTCCCGACAAAGCCATCGACCTGATTGATGAGGCTGCGTCCTCGCTACGAATTCAGATCGACTCGCTCCCAACGGACATCGATCAGCTCGACCGCAAAGCCACGCAACTCGAAATCGAAAAGCAGGCGCTCAAGAAAGAAGACGACGCGAACTCGAGGGATCGTTTAGGAGTAATTGAAAGAGAACTCGCCGAAATCCAAGAGCGAGCCAACACGCTCAAAGCCAACTGGAAAAAAGAGAAAGATCTCATCGCTCGCGTTCGCACCCTCAAAGAACAGATCGAAAAACTCAAAGCGGAAGAGCAGGCCGAACTACGCAAAGGCGACAACGAGCGTGTAGCCGAGATTCGCTATGGGCGGATTCCGCAAGCCGAGCAGGAGCTGGCCAAACTCAGCAAGCAGATGGAGAGCCAGGGCGGCAAACGCATGCTGAAAGAAGAAGTCGACGAAGAAGATGTCGCGCGCATCGTCTCGAAGTGGACCGGTATCCCGGTCTCGAAAATGCTGGAAGGCGAAGTGAAAAAGCTCGTCACCATGGAAGAACGCCTGCGCCTCCGCGTCGTCGGCCAGGATCCGGCACTGGAGCGCGTAGCTAATGCCATTCGACGTTCCCGCGCGGGCTTGAGCGATCCTAAGCGTCCCATCGGCTCCTTCATTTTTCTCGGTCCAACCGGAGTCGGCAAAACCGAACTCGCGCGCGCCCTCGCCGAATTCTTATTCGACGACGAGCACGCCCTGCTGCGCATCGACATGTCCGAGTACATGGAGAAACATTCAGTCTCCCGCCTGATTGGCGCGCCTCCCGGCTATGTTGGCTACGAAGAGGGCGGCCAGCTCACCGAGCAGGTGCGCCGCCGTCCCTACGCGGTTGTGCTGTTCGACGAAATCGAAAAAGCACATCCCGACGTCTTCAACATTCTCTTGCAAATCATGGACGACGGCCGCCTGACCGATGGCAAAGGACGCGTGGTCGACTTCAAAAACACGATCCTGATCATGACGTCGAACATCGGCTCGCAGTTCCTGCAAGCCGAGAGTCCTCGCAACGAGCAACAATTCGAAGAGGCCTCGCAGCAGGTCATGACTGCCTTGCACGCGCATTTTAAACCGGAGTTCCTGAATCGCGTCGATGACATCATCGTCTTCCGCCCGCTCGGCAAAGAGCAATTGGTGCGCATCATCGAGCTGCGCCTCGAAGACGTTCGCAGCCTGCTCGCCGATCGCAAAATTTCGCTGGAGCTGACGGACGCCGCGAAGGAACTTCTGTTCACGCAAGGCTACGACCCGAATTTCGGCGCGCGCCCGCTGAAGCGCTCGATCCAGAAGCTGGTGCAGGATCCGCTGGCCCTGAAGATTCTCGACGGCGAAGTGCTCCACGGCGATCACATCATCGTCGACGCAGATAAAGCCGCCGGGAAGATGAAGCTCGAAGTCAGCCAGAGGGTCGGCGAGACAGAACCCGCAAAGGCAAAACGCTGATCGCGACTTATATGTGGAGACAGCCGGCCTCGGCTAGCCCGCGAGCGGAGTTCGCCTTGTTGTTACTTCGCGCGAAGATGTCTAGCGTTATCGCCCCCTTGCGCGCCGGGGACTTTCGAGTATTATGTTCTCCGGCGCGAGGCCGCCGCTCATGACCCGAAAATTCTTCCCGTTTACCGCAGCCGTCATTCTGATTTCACTCATCCAACTCTCCGCCGCGCAAGCTCCCATGAAATGGAAAATCCATGATCTCAACCGCCCGCTGCCGCCGGTCATCGATCCCGGCACCGCGAGCACGCAGGAAACTCCCGGACGCCCTCCCTCCGACGCCGTCCTCCTCTTCGACGGAAAAGATCTGTCGAAGTGGGTGAGCCTCGACGGCAAGCCCGCGAAATGGAAGGTCGAAAACGGCTACATGGAAGTTGCCGATACCGGCAACATTGCGACACGCGATTCCTTCGGAGATTGCCAGCTGCACGTGGAGTTCGCCGAGCCTTCACCGGGCAAGGGCGAGAGCCAGGAGCGCGGCAACAGCGGCGTTTTTCTGCATGGCCTCTACGAGATTCAGGTTCTCGACTCCTACCAGAACAAAACTTACGCTGACGGCCAGGCGGCCGCCATGTACGGACAATATCCGCCGCTGGTGAATGCCTCGCGTCCTCCGGCGCAGTGGCAGACCTACGACATTATTTTTCATGGTCCGCGCTTTACGGGAAGCAAGTTGAGCCGTCCCGCGCGCCTGACCGTGCTGCACAACGGAGTGCTCGTGCAAGATAATGTTGCACTCACCGGCCCAACCGCTCATGGCGAACGTCCGCCCTATAAACCGGGACCAGAAAAGCTCCCGTTGCAGTTACAGGATCACGGCGATCCCGTATGCTATCGCAACATTTGGATTCGCGAACTGCACGAAGAGGATTAAGAACCGCCCACGTCGCGGTGGACGCAGCTTGCCCCGAGTGTACATGGGCCTTTGGCCCATCGGAGCCGATGAAAATTGCGGGTGCCCCATTTTTCGCGCGCGAGTTTATTAGTAAGCCGCGCGAGAAGTGGGGATTTTCGAGGAGCGAAGTCAAAGGGTCCGCCCGAAGGTTTTTGTTACAGTGTCTGCGATTTCCCGGCGAACGCGTCAATCACCGCGGGCGCTTGCGCCAGGTACCAAGCCGCTGCAGCCCGCAACGCAATCTGCAGCCCGTACCAAAACACGGGCACGCCTAACTCGGCCATCGAAATCTTCGGCACCAGCCAAGCAATTCCCACGACCATCACCAGCATCGCCGCCCAACGCGCCCAATTGTACAGACGAAATAATCCCCAGCCGACCAGCGCCCAGCCAGTACCGACCAGCAGCGCCATGTACGGCCCGGCAAGTTCCAGCCCATACATGAGCTGCGCTCCGCTCATCAGCGAGACCGCGTTGGGCGCGGCCAATTTCACCAAACCAATCGTCCAAAGATAGATCGCGGCCAGCGCGAAGAGAATCGAAATGGCGGTAACCCCTGCGGGCCGCTGCATAAGGAGGGAGACACCTTAACCACAGAGGACACAGAGGCTCACACTTATCTTCCTCTGTGCGTTCCTCTCTGGTTGAAGATTTTACGCCAGATCGAACAGCAGCACTTCCGCGTCGTCCGCGCTCTTGATGTTCACTTCTTTCTCGTCGCTGATGGCCGCGCCGTCGCCCTGCGCCAGCTTTTTTCCGTTCACTTCCACTGCGCCGCGCGCCACCTGCAGCCAGCCGTGCCGCCCCGGACCAAATTCGTGCGCGACTTCCTCGCCCGGCTTCAGCAGCGAAACATAGAGCTTCGCATCCTGATTGATCTTCACCGATCCATCGTTCGCATTTCGCGACGCGATCACCCGCAGACGGCCTCGCTTTTCGTTTTCGGCGAAGGACTTCTGCTCGTAGCTCGGCGGCAGCGCAGCTTTCTCCGGTTGAATCCAGATCTGCAGCAGGTGCACCGCGTCCGTCGTCGACGGATTAAACTCGCTGTGGCGAATCCCGCTGCCCGCCGTCATGCGCTGTCCATCGCCCGGCAGAATCACCGAGCCGGTGCCCAGGCTGTCTTTGTGCTCGAGTTTGCCTTCGAGAACGTAGGTGATTATTTCCATGTCACGATGCGGATGCGTCGGAAATCCCGTGTTCGGCGCGACCCAATCTTCGTTAATCACGCGCAGCGAGCGGAATCCCATCCACTTGGGATCCCAATATTCGCCAAAGCTGAACGTGTGATGCGTCTTGAGCCAGCCGTGGTCCCCGCCGCCGCGTTCGTTTCCCGCCCGAATCTGAATCATAGTTGCCTCCGAGTAACCGAGGAGTTGATAGCAACTTAGTAATCAATTGTCAGATGGCTTTTCCGCCCGGAGGATTCACTCTGCGGCGGAGAGTGGCGCTTCACCGCTCTACCAAACTTTGTGCCGTAAACAGCGAGCGTGGCACACTGGAGCCATGCACTCCCTCAGGCTTGGCGACTTCGAACTCAGCATTTTTCCCGACGGCACGTACCCGCTCGATGGGGGCGCGTTCTTCGGCGTCGTTCCGAAAGTGATGTGGTCCCGCAAGGTTGCGGCCGACGAGAAAAATTACGTTACCGCCGGCCTCAACTCGCTCGTCATTCGCACGGACAGCCCCCGGGGCAGACAAACCATTCTGGTTGAAACCGGCATGGGCAACAAACTCTCGTCGCGCATGGCCAAGTTTTACGGGCAGCCCGCGCAGTTGCTCGACAACCTCGCGGCTGGCGGCATCGCGCCCGAAGACGTCGACATCGTCATCAACTCGCACCTGCATTTCGATCACTGCGGATGGAATACAGTGCGCGACCGGGACGGCAAGTTTGTGGCCACTTTTCCGCGCGCGAAATATTACGCGCCCGAAGGCGAATGGCAATACGCGCGCCATCCCAGCGAACGCGACGCCATCAGCTACATTTCCGAAAACTATGATCCGCTGGTCGAAAGCGGCCAAATGACACTGCTCAAGGGCGGAGAAGAAATCGTCCCCGGCATTTCGGTGAAGACCTTTCCCGGCCACACCATGCATATGCAGGCCGTGATGGTGCAGAGCCAGCGACGGACCGCCTGCTACATTTCCGATCTGATTCCCACGACGGCGCACATCGACCTCACCTGGGGCATGGGCTTCGACCTATATCCTCTGCAGACCATCGAGAGCAAGAAGCACTACTACGCGCAGGCAGTGCCGGAAAAGTGGCTCACGGTCTTCACTCACGACGCGAACACGCCCTGGGCATACGTGGAAAAAGACGATCTGGGGAAAATGGTTGCAAGAAAAGTGTAGCGTCATCCTCCAGTCGCAAGTCCTCGACATTTTCCTGACAACGCCAAATTGCCCAGCGGCATCTTCATTCTGTCACCCTGATGTTGTGACGAAGGCGCTAGGTGCGCCGGCATTCTGAGACCATATAAAGCGAGGCCCAACATGAAACGATTCGTAGCGGTTGGAACCATCTGCGCTGGATTGCTTTTCGCAGGAATGACCCCGGTCATTGCCCAGGACGAGCACCGCGATGACAAAGAAGTTCGACAGGAAGAGCGGCACGATGACGTAAAGCGCGACGAACATGCGCGTCGAATCGACGACGAACATTTTCGCGCACATTTCGGCCGGGATCACCATTTCGCGGTTCGTCACGTCGAAGTGGTGGAAGGCAGACCGCACTTCGCCTACGGCGGCTACAATTTCGAAATAGCGCAGCCTTGGCCGGCGGGCTGGGCTTACACCGACGACTGCTATATCGACTTCGTCGACGGCGGATACTTTCTGTTTAACCTGAGGCACCCTGGAGTTCGAGTCGCAGTAACCGTGCTTCCCTGAGGGAGGTATCGCGTAAGCATAAGGTTGAGTGTGGCGTGCGCTGCAATTGCGGCGTGCGCCACCTTCACTTTTACCGCTGAACCGTGCCGGCCCTGCGATGTCTTCAGTCTCCGTGCGCGAGAACTTGTCCCAGGATGGAGGTCGCGCTGCCCAGTCTGGCTTCGAAGAATTCTTCGACTCGCGCCAGAATTTCCGGTGCATTCTTCGACTCGTAAATCGCCTTGCGCAGTCCAGCCCCGCCTGGGACGCCATGCGTGAACCAGCTGGCGAATTGCTTCATCTTCCCGACAGCGTCGGGGAGTTCCTCCTCGATCAGCATCTGGAAGTAGGTGCGGATCATCTGGTAGCGGTCGGCCTCGCTGGGGGAGTCGTAGATCTGTGTGGCGCAATACTGCTCGATTTGCCGAAAGATCCACGGGTTCGACGGCGCCGTGCGCCCAATCATCACGGCGTCACATCCGGTTAGCGTGACCATCGCGCAGGCATTCTCGGGACTTCGGATGTCCCCATTGCCGATCACCGGAATCTTCACCGCATCTTTGATGGCGGCAATCCACTCCCAGCGCGCGTTGCCGCTGTAACCCATCTCGCGGGTGCGAGCGTGCAATGCGACAGCTGCCAAGCCGCAACTCTCCGCCATGCGCGCAAGTTCCACGCAGACGATTTCTTCGTCATTCCATCCGGCGCGAAATTTAACGGTGAAGGGAATCGTCACGGCCGCGCGCACCGCCTCAAAAATCTTCCCGATCGCCGGAAGATCGCGCAGCAGGCCGGAGCCGCCATTGCACTTCACGACTTTTTTCGCGGGACATCCCAAGTTCAAATCGACCAGATCGAAGCCCAGACCCTCGACCAGGCGCGCAGCTTCGGCCATAACATTCGGATCGCTACCGAAAAGCTGCGCCGAGATGGGATGCTCGTCTTCATAGAAATGAAGATAGCGCTTCGCCTTCTGATCTTTTTTTCGAAGAACCCCGTCGGCCGACGTGAACTCGGTCATGATCAGCCCGCATCCGCCAAGGTTTCGGATAAAACGCCGGAAGACAGTGTCGGTGACGCCAGCCATGGGCGCGAGCACGGTCGCAGGGGAGATGCTCACGTTCCCGATCGTGAGAGTTGCGGGAACTGGCTGCAGTGGCTCTGCCTGACGGACAGAACCTGCCCCACCCGAGTTATCCCAGAACTTCTTCACCCTCCTATTCTACCTGCGACCACAAAACAAAGCCCCCGCCGAGGCGAGGGCTGAATTTCGGGTCTGTCCGAGCCAATCCGCTAATGTCCGTCGCGAAAGTTATTTCGCCGGAGTCGCGGGCGTTTCCTTCTTGGCGTACTTGCGGCGGAAGCGCTCCACACGTCCAGCGGTGTCCATCAACTTCTGCTTGCCGGTGAAGAACGGATGGCACGCCGCACAAATTTCGACGCCGATATCGCCCTTATGGGTCGAGCGGGTCACAAATGCGTTGCCGCACGCGCAATGCACGCGCACTTCGTTGTATGCAGGATGAATGGCCGGTTTCATATAGGTTCCTATCTCGACTCGAATCATTAGATTCTACCGGATATGGCCGGGATTCAGCAATCCTGAATAGCTCTCAGCCGTCCGCTGTCAGCTCTCAGCAAACACAATCGAATCAGCCGTTTTCGGGGGCTGTAAGCTGAGAGCTAAGAGCTGATAGCTGACAGCTCCTTTCAAAATCTATACAAATAGCTAGCTTTCACGAAAAACTGGCGGCTGTCGTTGATGTAGCCCCGCGGCGCCTGGAACACGCCAACGTTCGGCACCACGTTCAGGTTCTGCAGGTCGCTGTTGTAGCCCACGTAGATTGCCGTCCCGGGATGCACGAGGTAGGTGATCAGGAAATCGGCATTGAACTCTTTCGCGGTAGGCAGGTAAGTGTAAGGAGACACAACCAGCGGCCCTCCGGCTATCGGCGTCCCGGCCAGCAGCCCGTTGTACTGCAGGATCACCCGCGCCGAGAGTTGCGGCGTGAATTGCCAGTTCCACTTGCTGCGCACGATGTGATCATTGAAGATTCCCCGGCCTGCGCCAGGAAATAACGCCTGCTCGAAAAGATAGGCGCTGTTCGTCGCGCGCAAACGTTCGAAGAGGTAACTGTTCTCGATTTTCAGCGGCTTGATCGGGCGAAACGTCACACTGGCCGCCGCGTTGTCTTGCCGCGCGAGAAAGGGCAGGTTGTATGGCGTAGGAGGAGCAGGCGGAACGTCGGGCGCCGCAACGAAATTCCCACTATTTCCCCAGTAATAGCTCGCGGCCAGCGTGGCTTTCTTGAAGTAGCCGGTCTGAAATGTGGCCCCACTCTCATGTTCGTGATAATCCTGATTTCCCGGATTCGGCGCCGAACAATACACACCGTATCCCAGAAAGCAGAAATCCTGCGGACGCAGCCGCTCCCGAAACTCTTCGTACGGCTTCAGAATTATGACTGTTTGACCCTGGCCTCGAATCACAAAGTAGGGCGCATAGAAGGTATCGAGCCGCAATCCGGCGTGGTCAAAGTCGTAACGAACATTAACGGACGGCCCCCAGCTCGTAATCCACCCTTTCTTCGGCCGAAAGCGGTAATGCACGTCCTGTACGGTCTCGCGAATGTCCACGCGGTTAATGAATCCGGGAATGGTTACAAATCCCGAAGTGATGTCGTTGTAAGCGCCCTCGTAAGAGAAGTGCAAACCGTCGCGGCGCAGGTCGAGCTTTTCGGCAGGACCCGCGTAGTGGTTGCCATTGCCGACGTTCCCTGAACTGAAGGGGTAGAGATTGGCTTCGCAGTTCAGGTCGAGATTGCTGGAACTCGTAACGGCCTGGCCTTCGAGCGTCCAGTTGGGGTTCAGCTTCAGGTCAGTGTCCACGCCGCCGATGCGATTGAATTCGCCGGTCGTCGGGCACTCCCAGTCGGTATAGATTGCACCGATGTTCGACTGCCCGAAAATGTCGCGGCTCACGCGTGCAATCGTGAAATACGAACGTATGCCGGAGAACGGGCTATAGTCGGGCACTGCCAGGCCAGGGCTGCGATCGTCCGTCGCCATTAAACCTACAGAGTAGGGCCCATCTTTTCCCGTGAGGCGAACCCCGGCCGAAGGGTCGCCAATGCTGCGCGTGAACATCAAGTCCATCGGCGTGCGGAAAAAGTCTTCGTTCTCCAGAAAGAACGGGCGCTTTTCCGGAAAATAGACCGCGTAGCGCTGGTTCACCGTGATCTGCGGGTCTTCAGACTCGATCTGGCTGAAGTCCGGATTCGCGGTCAAATCGACAACGAAGTGGTCGCGGATGACGAACTTCGCGTCCATCCCTATCTGACCCTGAAGGTCGGCATGTTGAAAATAAGGATTCGTGGGATCGGTCGTGTCGAGCGCGCGAAAGCTGCGCAGCAGGCCATAAGGAATCAGTTCGATGTTGCGACTCGGCGAAATTCCTTCCAATCCACGGAGCGTCGCAGCCTGCCCCATCCGGCCCTGGATCCTCCGCGAAATATGCGGCCAGAAAGCATCTTCATTCTTGCGCTGGATGCCGCGATACAGAATGATTCCCCACACCTGCTGCTTGGTCGGCGGAAAGCGCAGGCTCTTGAACGGAATCGCCAGCCAAACCACATAGCCGCGGCTGGTGACCTTGCCGCGCGAGTTCCAGACAGTGTCGAACGAGGTATCGAAATTTCCGTTCACCTCGCTGCGCGAAGCCTCAGTCCAGATAGCGTCCCACTGCACGCCCAGAGGCGTGGTTTGAAAGGCGTAGGCGCGGCGGCGGTCGTGAAAAGTGTCGAGCATCACCTCCACCTGGTCGTCGTCGTAAACATCCTCGCGGCGCGACATACGGGCGCGCACCTGACCCGGATCGTCGAAACATACAAACACTACATAGAGATTTTTCTGGTCGTAGCCCAGATAGGCCTCGGTGGGCTCGGAAACAGCCTCCCCGTCATGCGGATTGCGCTGGATGAACCCGGTGACCTTGGCCATTGCGAGCGCAATTTCCCCCTCCGGCTTCATGTTGAGGAAATCTTCGAGCGCGGGAGGCCGCTCCAACCGCGGAATCGTCAGGGCCGGCGCCGCCACCTGCGACCTCGGTGCTGCCGGAGGATTTTGTGCAGGGGTCGACTTTCCTTGGGACTGGACAGTCTTTTGCCTCACAGCGGTTTGCGCGCCAGTCCAGGGACAAGCCGCAATTAGCCCCAGGACCATGGCAGACAGAAACTTCCGCCGTATTTTGAGTAGAAACCCCAGATCCCGCTCCAGATGCCAGAAACTCTTGCCCCTCCTGGACAGATAAGCGCGAAGAGGAATCGAGCAAGATACACCAAGAGGGCCCAGACAAAACAGAAAAATAATGTTTGTGAGGATTGCCGAACAGGATGCCGCCGCAGAATGTCAGGATCGACGCTGGTTCTCTGGATGAAACCAAAAGGCCGGTTCAACCAACGTTCGAACTCATCACTGGGTAGCTTATGTCTCGAAAATTGAGCGAGGCAGCTGGAGCTGCCGGATAATGGACATCAAGGTTCCAGTCTTTAGCTCGGAATGGTTTGGAACCGGAACCGTGATCGTGGAGGCTTCCAGTCTTTTCTGCATCACGACATGGCTACCCCTTTGGCGCACTTCAACAAAGCCATGTCTTGCGAGGATTACGCAAACCTCGCGTCCGGAAAGCACCCGCAGTCTAACCAACCTCGACCTCAAGTCGCGTCACAAACACTTCGGAGTGTCGCCGCCGCTCGACCTCGGTTGGATCCGCCGTCTCGAAAAAGAGCTCGACCGCCTCCTGCAAGTTCGCACGAGCGCCCTCGATGGTGTCACCCTGGCTCGCAATGTCGAGCTCGGGACAAAGTCCAACGTATGCATCGCCCTCGCGCTCAATGATTGCCGTAAGTTGCTGCGTACGTTTCATTGGGTCACCCTTGCTTCATTCTAGAACAGCCTTCTAGAACAGGTTTCTAGAACAATGAACTCTGCCTTCTCGTCGGCGTAATCCGGAAATACTCGTACGCCAGCTGCGTGGCCACGCGCCCACGCGGGGTGCGGTTCAGGAATCCCGCCTGCATCAAGAACGGCTCGTAGATTTCTTCAATGGCGTCCGGTTCTTCGGCCAGCACCGCAGCCAACGTGTTCACGCCCACCGGCCCGCCCTGATATTTCTCGATGATCGTCAACAGGAGTCGCCGGTCGACTTCGTCAAACCCGTACCGATCAACTTCCAGCATCTCGAGCGCGGCTTTCGCCGTAGGCTCATCGATCTTGCCCGCCCCGCGCACCTGCGCGTAGTCCCGCACCCGCCGCAACAGCCGGTTCGCAATTCGAGGCGTCCCTCGAGACCGTCCCGCAATTTCTCTCGCGCCAGCGTCGTCAACTTGCACTCCGATAATCTCCGCCGAGCGCTCCACGATCACCTGCAAATCCGCAGGCGTATAGAATTCCAGCCGCAGCATGATGCCGAACCGCGACCGCAGCGGCGCGGAAATCAGCCCCGCCCGCGTCGTGGCGCCCACAAAAGTAAACGGCTTCACTTCCATCGTGTGCGTACGCGCCGATGGTCCCTGCCCAATAATAATGTCGAGCTTGTAATCTTCCAGCGCCGAATAGAGCAGCTCTTCCAGCACCGGCTGCAGGCGGTGAATTTCATCAATGAACAGCACCTGCTTGTCCTGCATGTTGGTGATGATCGCCGTCAGATCGCCCTTGATCTGCAGCAGCGGCGCCGCCGTCGGCTGAAAGTGCACACCCAGCTCGTTGGCAATAATGTTGGCCAGCGTCGTCTTGCCTAATCCCGGCGGCCCGTAGAGCAGCACGTGGTCCATAGCCTCGCCCCGCGACCGTGCCGCCTCAATCGCGACCGCCAGATTCTCTTTAACTTTTTTCTGCCCGATGAACTCGGCCAGCCGCTGCGGCCGCAGCTTCAGCTCAAACGAGGAATCGTCCTCGACCGGCGCAGCCGAGACCAGCCGCTCGCGACTCGCGTTGAGATCGAGATTGTTTTTCGCAGTAGCCACTCGCCGGATGTTACCACGAAAAAGTCATGATAATCCGGCATCAAGAAAGCCCTGTCATCTCGAGCGGAGTGAGGCGACAGCCGAACGCAGTCGAGAGACCTGCTGTGCCCTCCGCTCGAACGCGGCTCGCTTGCGAACTACTTCGGATACCACTCCAGCAGCCGCACCTCAATCCCCGTCCCCTCCAGCCCTTTCTGAAAGACCGCGAGATCCGACCCGCGATAGTGGTACGGAATCACAATCTTTGGATGAAACGCCTTCACCGCGTCCACTGCCTCTTCCGGCGGCATGGTGTAAGGCAGATTCATGCACACAAACGCCACGTCGATATTCTTGAGCGCCTGCATCTCCGGAATTCCTTCCGTGTCGCCCGAAAAATAAAAGCGCTTCCCGCCATAGGTAAGGACGTATCCATTGCCGCGTCCCTTGTCGTGAAAAAACTTTCCCGGAGCGGGCCCGCGCTTCAGGTTGTAAGCGGGAATCGCCTCAATCGTCCATCCGCCCCACGTTTTCGTCTCCCCGTTGGCGACGGGCTTCGCAGTAGTCACAGTCTGGACGACCGCCGGCGGCGCCAGAATCTCCGTGTCCGCCTTACTGATGCCTTTAAGAGAATCAGGATCCATGTGGTCCCCATGAATGTCGGTAATAAGAATCAGGTCCGCCTTCGGCAGTCCCGTAAGCTTCGCGGGCTTCGCCGGATCAAGATAGATCGTCTTCCCGCCCGCCTCAATCAGCGTGCTGGCATGGTAAAGCGGCGTAATCTTCACCGGCCCTGCGGAAGTGGGAAACTGCTGGGTCTGCGCGCCTGCCTGCGCCACCGCAAACAAAAGAAAAGAAGAAATAGAGCACACGGCAATCAGCATCGCTTTCATCACAACCTCACTTTCAAAAAATGTCATCCTGAGCGAAGCATGAGCGCCCGAAAGGTGTTCATGCGCAGTCGAAGGATCCCTAACTCTCTAACTCGACCGGAGCTGCCACAAGGCGTTCACCCCGCGCACCGACTACTCGTCCTCTTCCTTCACCTCGCCCCGCTCAGCCTTCGCCTTCTCGATAATCTTTTCCTGCAGCTGCCCCGGCACGACATCGTAGTGATGCATTTCCATGTTGAAACTGCCGCGCCCCTGCGTCATCGAAGTCAACTCCACGCCGTAAGTCAGCATCTCAGCCATGGGCACTTCGGCCTTTACCACGGTGTTGCCGCCCTTATTGTCCATGCCCTGGATGCGCCCGCGGCGGCTGTTCAGATCTCCCATGATCGATCCGGCAAAGTCGTCGGGCACCGTAATTTCAACCGCCATAATGGGCTCAAGCAGCGTGGGCCTGGCAACTTCCATCGCTTTCTTAAAGGCGATGCGGCCCGCCATCTGGAATGACAGGTCGTTCGAATCCACATCGTGATAGGACCCGTCATAGAGCACGACGCGAAAATCCACGACCGGAAATCCCGCGAGATACCCGCGCGCCGCCGCATCGCGAATTCCTTTTTCCACCGGCGGAATGTAGTTCTTCGGAATCGCGCCACCAAAAATATCGTTCACAAACTCGAACACGCCGCCGCGCGGCAGCGGTTCCATCCTGATCTTGCAGTCGCCGTACTGCCCGTGGCCCCCGGTCTGTTTTTTGTGCCGCCCCTGCACGTCAGCCTTGGCGCGAATCGTCTCGCGATACGGCACCTTCGGAGCCTTCAAAACCACTTCCGTGTGATAGCGCTTCTTCAGCTTTGAAACAATCACTTCAATGTGCTGCTGCCCCGTACCCGCGATCAGAAATTCTTTCGTCTGCGGATCGCGGAAGAATCGCAGCATGCCATCCTCTTCCATCAGCTTGTGGATGCCCGGCCCCAGCTTGTCTTCATCGGCGCGGCTCTTGGGCTCGATGGCAAAGGTAATCGCCGGCTCCGGCAGTTTCACCCGCGGATACTGAATCGGCGCCGCCTTATCCCCTAACGTGTCGCCGGTCAGCGTTTCTTTCAGTTTCGCCACCGCGCCAATATCGCCGGCATGCAGTTCCGGCACCGGAACCGCCGTCTTCCCCTGCATGACCTGAATGTGCGCAAACTTCTCCTGCCCACCGCGAGCGTAGTTCAGCAGCGTCGCATCATTCTTCAACACGCCGGAAAAAACCTTGAAATACGAGATCCGTCCCGAGAACGCATCCGACACCGTCCGGAATACGTATAACGACACCGGCTCCGCATCCGACTCATGCCGCTTGGGCGCATCGCCATTCCCGCCGGCTTCGCCCTGCACCCACTCATGCTCGGAAGGCGCAGGCGTGTAGTCGATGATGAAATCCATCACCCGGTCCGCCCCGATGTTGCCCAGCCCCGAGCTGAAAATGACAGGAAAAATCTTGTCCTCGCGAATCGCATTGTGCAGCGCCGGAATCAGATCTTCTTCGCCCAGCGTTCCCGCCTCGAAGAACTTTTCCATCAGCTTGTCGTCGCCCTCGGCCACGAGCTCCACCAGCATCTCGTGCGCTTCCTGCACCTGCGCCCGCATACCGGCCGGAATCTCGGTTTCTTTTCCCTTGCCGCTTCCCGCGAGTTCATAGGTATAAGCCTTCATCCGCACCAAATCGACGACGCCCGTAAAACCTTTCTCGGCGCCAATCGGCAGCTCAATCGGAATCACATCGCGGCCAAAGGCGTTGGTCAGCGATTCCAGCACGCGCTCGGCGTTGGCACGGTCGCGGTCCATGCGGTTCACCACGATCAGCCGCGGCGTCTTGTATTCTTCGCAGTAATTCCACACCCGCTGGGTCACAACTTCCACGCCCGCCACGCCGTCAACCACCACGATCGCGGCATCCACAACGGGCAGGGCCATCTTGGCCTCATGCACAAACATGCTGAAGCCAGGCGTGTCGAGAATATTGATTTTCGTGTTCCCCCACTCGACCACGGCAGCGCCAGTCGCGATCGACATCTTGCGTGCGATTTCTTCCTCGTCGTGGTCGGTAGTGGCCGTGCCGTCGTCGACCCGCCCCAGGCGCTGAGTCGCGCCCGCCGTGTACAGCATGGCCGATACCAGCGTGGTTTTCCCCGCATGCCCGTGCCCCACCATCGCAATATTTCTGATGTTTGCTCCCGAATAGACTTTCAAGTTGGGCTCCCTTCGGCAGGCGTGGGATGGAAACGGCCACTAAGAGAAGACGAGTGATGAGGAAAGGTGACTCGGGCCAGCCCGAGGGATCCCGTTCGGCCTATTCCGTTCGCCCCGCCTTGCCAAAACGGTAGGATGCTACCACGCGGAGCTCGACCGCCTCAACCTTGGCTGCCTCAGGCCCGGAACCATGGGACAATCCCTCCAGAGTCAGATTTGAGGCGGTGAGGCGACGCTTCTTACGCGTTGCTTCCCGCGAACAATTTGGCAATCGTCCTCATGGGCAGGAACAACTTGAACTTGTCTTCCGGCAATTCCAGAAACCCATATTTCCGATAGAACGCCGCGGCCCCCGAGTCGATGGCATCGACGAATACAGCCCAGGACGCAACGTCTTTCGCTGCAACCAGACTGCGATGAAGCGCATTCATCAGAGCCAGCAAACCGAGTCCCGTTCCTCTGCATTTCTCGTCGACAGCCAGCCTTCCAAGCAAAGTGACGCCTACATAGCCGTATTTGCCTGCCTTCTTCACAAGCTCGGCGGGCAGTTGCTCGAGTCTCAGCTCTCGGCTGGACAGCGTGTAGTACCCCACGACCTCCCGGGGGGCATTCTTGGCTGCAATCACAAACACGCTGGCCAGTCCTCGTTTCACATCCTGTGATGCCTGCTCTCGAATGTAGCGATCGAGGGACTCATGTCCGCAAGAAAAAGCCGCGCGGTCATGATCGCCGAGCGGCTCGATGGCGTACTTGGATTTATCAGCGATCACGGTCGATTACTTCATTTTTGAATAGGCCTTTGCGGCATCACGCAGAGCCCGCTTCGGTTCCGGAGGATTCATCAGAGCTTTCACGAATGCCTGCTGACTACGTTGAGTGAGCTCCATGCTTGCGTACTCCTCGACAACTCGGACGGCTGCGCGTTGCATACTTGAGATGGCGAAATCAGTAAGCGTGACGCCTTCGATCTCAGCGGCCCGTTCAAACAGCCGTTTCTGTTCGGCGCTCACCCGTGCTTCGATCCTCGCTGATTGTGGACTAGCCATAAATAGAGTCTCTCTCGTTTATTGTACGGCAATATGCCGTACAAGTAAATCCCTGCTCTGCGTCCCACCGATCCGCGATGACGCAACGGAACCGTAGTAAAGAAATTTCTGTCGTAGTATCATCCCCGACCGATGCGAGGCGACCGCACCAACGAGCAGTGGATCGCCCAATACTCGACCAGCCATCAGAACCCGATCAATCGCGCCTGCCACACCTTCGGCATTCCCACGATCCTGGTCTCGGTCGCAGTCGCCGTCGCTGGATTCTTCTTCCATCGCCTGTGGCTTTACGCGCTGGCGCTGTTCGTGCTCGGATGGATCCTCCAGTTCATCGGCCACGCCTTCGAAGGCAAGCCACCTGAATTCCTCAGCGACTGGCGATTCCTCTTCGTCGGCGTCCGCTGGTGGTGGGCCAAAATCCGCGGCCGCGCCTAAGTGTGGCGCGGACAACTCCTGTCCGCGGCTCTTGCCCTGGGTGCCCCCACCGTTCTCGCGTTCTTCGTGAGAGGGTGGGGATTTTGATGTTGATGCGGAAGCGCCGAAATCTGTTCCCCGCTCTCGCCCGTAACTGCACGCGAAGGGAGAACCTTGCGCCTATTAACGATTCTGTTCTATGCTGGCCCCACGCTGGAGTTTTGTTTGACGCAACCATGCATCGCCTAACCGCCAGATTCCTGCTGTTGTTCGCGCTTGTCGGATCCTTTGCTCCGCTCGCGCTGGCGATGACGGCTGCTACGCCCCATGCCTGCTGCCTTCGCATGGCGGCTCATCAGTGCCACGGTTCGCGCCCGGAATCCGGTCAGCGCACCATTTACGATGCCAACTGCTGTAATCACGACTGGCGGCGTGCCGTAACCACGTCGCAATGGGCCAATCCGCGACCCCGGACGGCGTCCGCCACTGCGCAGAATATCGAAGCCCGCATCGTCGAATCGCACCCCGACTCTCCCGCCACGAAATTCTTCTCCTCGCGATCCACCCGCGCTCCCCCGCCAGTCTCCCTCGCCTAGACGTCTTGCAAACCTGCCCGCACACCTAAGCACACGTGTGGGACGGGCTCTCAGACCCGGTCGCCAGGCGAAGCCCGGCCGCTCTTGGCCGCTGACGCAACCCTAACTCGGAGACTTTATGCGCGCAATCCGCATCTCGCTGGCACTCCTCATTTTATTTTCCGCCCTCACCGCTTTCGCCACGATTTTCGGTTCCGTTCGCGGCATCGTTCACGATCCTCAGCACCGCCCCATCCAAGGCGCCATGGTCATGCTGAAAGCGCAGAACTCGGATTGGTCACAGTCCCAGGATTCGAACGACAAAGGAGAATTTGAATTCCGTTCCGTACCCATGGGGAATTACACGGTCACAGTCTCGTCGCAGGGCTTTCAGCAAATGCAACAAACCGTCATTGTTCACTCCGACACCAGTCCGGTGTTGCATTTCGAGTTGGCTGTCGCAGGCGGGAAAGAGACGGTTGTCGTCTCGGGAGCTCCAGTGGAAGCGCCGATGGACACCGTGACGCCGACGACGATGGTAAACCGTCAGGACATCCAGGAAACCCCCGGAGCGGACCGGACCAATAGCATGCAGATGATCACCGACTACGTACCAGCAGCCTATGTGACACACGACATGCTGCACATGCGAGGCGGCCACCAGGTCGAGTGGCTGATCGACGGCGTCCCCATCCCCAACACGAATATCGCGACCAATCTGGGGCCGCAGATCGATCCCAAGGACATCGACTATCTCGAGGTTCAGCGAGGCAGCTACGACGCCGACTATGGAGACCGCACCTACGGCATTTTCAACATTGCCCCGCGCACCGGCTTCGAACGCGACCGCGAATGCGATCTAGTAATCAGCGCCGGAAACTTCTATCAAACTAACGACCAGCTCAGTTGCGGCGGACACACCCAGCGCTTCGCCTACTATGCCAGCGTGAACGGAAATCGCAGCAATTACGGCCTTCAGACGCCTATCCCGCAAGTCGTTCACGACGCCGACAACGGCTACGGAGGATTCGCTTCATTCATCTTCAATCCCGACTCCAGGAACCAATATCGCGTGGTCGCATCCCTGCGGCAGGACTACTACCAGATCCCCATCGATCCCGATCCCAACTCAATCGGAAATCAGAACTATCCCAGCTATGGCCTGCGGGACGGTGAGAAGGAGCCCGATGGCTACGCCACTTTCTCGTGGGTACACACCTTCAATCCCAACATGCTGCTCACCGTCTCTCCCTTCTACCACTACAACGGAGCCGACTATAAAAGCAGCCCGACCGATTATCCGGTCGCCTCAACCGTGACTGAGAATGCCAACTACATCGGCGCGCAAGCGGTTTTCAACGCTACGCTCTGGAAAAACGATCTGCAAGCCGGAGTCTACGGATTCGGCCAGCACCAGTACAACTACTTCGACAATATATTCAACGACGGCGAGACAAATTTCCCCGCGTCCTCCATCGGTGTGAATGGAGGCGTCACCGCCCTATTCATCAACGACAAATTCAAAGTCACTCCGTGGCTAACCCTGATTGCCGGCCTACGCCGAACTGAATTCGATTCCTCGATTTCCGAAAGCGCCACCGATCCCCGCTTCGGCGTTGCCGTGAAAATTCCTCGCCTGAATTGGGTTTTTCGCGGCTTCTACGGCTACTTCTATCAGGCTCCGCCACTGGTAACGGCAACCGGCGCGCTGCTCGATTTGGCCAACAGCCAGAATGTTGCTTTCTCTCCTCTGAAGGGCGAACGCGATATCGAGTGGCAGTTCGGCGTCACCATTCCATTTCGCGGCTGGAACCTCAGCGCCGATAATTACGAAACCAGAGCCAAGAACTGGCTCGACCATAACAATATCGGAGACTCCAATCTTTTCTGGCCCATCACCTGGCAATATGCCTTAATTCAAGGCTGGGAACTCACTCTTCGTTCGCCCAATCTCTGGCACCGCAGCCAGTTTCACCTTGCATATGCCAATCAAATCGCGCAGGCAACCTCGCCCATTACCGGAGGCTTGGTTTGCCCGGTTCCCGTAACCTCGGCCTGCGGGCTCGACATTCCTCCCGGACTTTCCCCCGCCGATCACGACCAGAGAAACACCCTAAACCTGGGCCTCAATACAAATTTGCCCTGGCAGTCCTATGTCTCAACCAATGTGTACTACGGTTCGGGCTTCACCAACGGCTTGCCCGGCGTGCAGTATCCCGGCAATTATCTTCCCGGCCACACCACCTTCGATCTCGCGGTAGGAAAAACCTTCGCCGAGAAATACACCGTTTCCCTAACCGCCCTGAACGTGGCCAACCGCCGCGTACAGCTCGATAACAGCTTGACCTTCGGAGGATTTCACTGGAACGATCCCCGGCAACTCTACGCCGAGTTCCGCTACCGCTTCCACTACTAGCTCTGAGGATAGTCGCGATTGTGTTGCCCCGGCATCCGGTCGAACACTCTGGGCGGGACAAACCGTGATGTCGCAGATCTCCTGAGTTCGGTTTTTGTAACATTCGTCTGAGAAACCCGAGAGCCAAACAGCGATTGTTCTATCCCCAAGGTCGCCGCATCGCAAAGCCAGAAATAGATTTGCATTTCAGACACGATGAGAAAAGTTCGGCTTTCGTAACAATTTCGACGAAGTTCGCGCTAGAACGCGACCCACCCCTAAGCTCTCGAATCGTTACTGGGCTTTCAGCTAGCCCTTCCCTTATAGGCCCCAATTTAGTTCCCACGGGTTTCCGTAGCACATCCCCGGCGTCGGCATGATCAGGCCAGGGCCTTCGAAGATTCACGCAAACTTTGCGTGAATCTCTCTGCGTCCGCACACGCTGGTAAGGAGGTCGATTGTGATGGACGATTCGCGAAATAACGACTCGCTCAAGGACAATTCGCTGAGGAACGATTGGCTAAAAGACAGTTGGATAAAAGGCAAATATTATTTCGGCCTGCTGCTGGCCGGAGGGATCGTTATCCCGCTCGTCCACGCCGAGCAGCGCGAGGACTGGGTGACCGCCCAGGCCAGCCTCGTAATAATCCTGTCGCTGTTGGCGCTAATGGCTTGGGTCTGGTGGAAGGAAAACCGTCCTGCGTGTCAGTTACCAGGCGAGGCGACCACCTATGATCGCGCTACAAACAAAGTCTTGCTGTGCGTTGCCATCGGGTTCGCGGCGCTCATATTAAACGCCAATCGGAAGGATCGCTGGGCGCATGGAGGCGTAGCCAGGGCAATCGGATATGGGGCTCTGGTCGCAGGTGCCTTTTTCATCGGAGGAGTGCTGCTCGGCTATCTCTTCGGCCTTCGCCCAGCCAGTTCCACCCAGGACCAGGCATCGAACTCGGCCACGCCGCCCCATACCAATCTTGAGGAAATCGCGGATTGGTTAACCAAGTTATTTCTTGGAGCCGGCCTTGTCGAGTTGACCCATCTGAAGGAGCCCGTTCAGCAGCTTGCTATTTTCATGGCTCACGGAGTCGATGCTCCTCGGCACGAAGACCCAGGCAGCCCCGCCATCGCATTCGCCATCATGAGTTTCTTCTCGGCCAGCGGCCTTCTCTACGGCTATCTTTGGACGCGGTACCAGCACGCACTCAAAGAGGCAGCACCGCCGAGCGCTCCGAACCCCGCCCCGACAGATGCACACCAGCCTGACCCAGCTTAGCGGAAATCGGGATAGCCTGAATAAACTCGCCGAAGCCGGAACGAAACATGTGACGACAGGGACAGCGCTGGTCCCAACTCACCCCAGCCCGTTCTGGTGGCCCCGCACTCCTCCTCCGAGTTAAAGTATCTACAGCGTGACCAACCATACCCGCCGAACCTTCCTGCTCGCCCTCATTCTCGCCGGCGCATTTCTTTCCTCGTCGTGCCATCGCTCGCCACCCGCGGCGAAGCGCTACCCCTTCACCGGCCGCGTGATCTCCATCGACAGCCAGTCTCAGTCCGCCCTAATCGATGGCGACGCCATTCCCGGCTTCATGGACGCCATGGCCATGGCCTACAAAATCAAGCCGGACTCAACCCTGAACCATCTGACTCCCGGCGATGCCGTCTCCGCCGAAGTCGTCATCCTCCAACCCAAAAGCGACGACGCGGCTCCCGACTACTGGCTCGAAAACGTCAAAGTCATCGGCCATGGCGCTCCAGCGGCCGCAAACTCCTCACGCCTACCCGCGCCTGGAGATGACGTTCCCGATTTCTCGTTCACCAATCAGAGCGGCAAGCGAATTTCGCTTCAGCAATATCGCGGCAACATTCTGCTCGTCACTTTTATTTACACACGCTGCCCCTTCCCCGACTTCTGCCCGCGCATGAGCAGCAACTTCGCCGAAGTCTACAAGCAACTCGGCGCGAACCCTGCGCTGACCGGCACTCACCTGTTAAGCATCAGCTTCGACCCAGAACACGACACGCCCAAAGTTCTCCGCGACTACGCCTTCACCGTGGCCCACACTCACGACCCAGCGCTTTTCAAGCGCTGGGAGTTCGTCGCTCCCACCGCCGCAGACCTCCCGAAGATCGCAGATTTCTTTGCCCTCACCATCAAACCCGAAGGTGGACTCATTACCCACACCCTCAGCACCGCCGTCATCGGTCCCGACGGCAGGATCGTCAAGTGGTACCACGGCAGCGATTGGCAAGTTTCTGATTTAATAAAAGACGTAACCGAGACGAGTGCGCACAAGGGTAGCTGAATGTCTTGGCTGCAAAACCGCAGGCTTGTGCGTCGTGCTTGTGCGTCGTAGTTGTGCTCCGTGCCGGTGGTTCGTGGAAGAGCGGCGCTTCAGCGCCGCGAGAAAGACGATAAAATTGCAGGGGCTTCAGCCCCGCGGAAAAACCATGAAATATCTTCTCCTAATCCTAGCCATTCTCGGCATCGCCGTTTCTTCTCTCGCCCTGCGCGAACACTACCGCACCTACGGCGATTCCCCCTGCAGCATCAATGAGCGCTGGGACTGCGGCGTCGTCAATCACAGCCCCTACGCGATGATCGCCGGAATTCCCGTCGCCGTCCTCGGCATTGTCGGCTACATTCTCATGGGCACGTTGGCATGGCTCCGTTCCTATCGACTGCTGCTCATCCCCAGTTTCGCCGGGCTCGCCTTTTCCCTCCACCTCGCCAACATCGAAGCCAACGTTCTCGGCGTCTGGTGCATTTACTGCGTCATTTCGCTGGGCATCATCTCGCTGATGTCCCTGCTCACACTCGGAAGCGTAGTGGCGCAATTCATCCGCAAGCCGTCGCCCGCCTAGCCCTCACCCGGCCCACGCGATCGAGGAATGAACGACAAAACGAGCAGGGGGGAATTCTTATCCCCTATCTCATCGTGTCTATCTTGCGGCCGATCGCGCGGTTCACGTCCGTCGAAAACTCGATGAAAATATTCAGCAGTGAGCCCCACGCCACCTGCCCCGCCATGGCGCGTCCGCCTTCCGCAAACGCATTGCGCGGATGCGGTTTCCACGCCGTCGAAATCACTCCCCCGCCAAAAGACCCCGCGTACAATCCCCACTGCGGACGCAGTTCCTGCTCGCTCCGATCATAGGTAAGAAAGTTGCGCATGATGGCATGCCGCGTCCTCGCCCAGAACCCTTGGCAATTGCACTGGTCGTAGCGCACTTCGTAGTGCAACGCCGCATTGCCCAGCGCCGCCAGGCTATTGGCCGCTACGAACTGTCCCTCGCGCGATGCGAACCGCTCCCCGTATGCGCCCCACCCCTGGCCCCACTGCGGCGGAGAGTTGCGCCACTGGTCGATGCCCGCATCGAACATGCGTTTCAAATACACTCCCGGCGTCGCCAGCGTCCCTTGTAAATAGATCTCACGCCGCTGCTTCGCTGTCATCGGAACCAGCGGCCGTCCCTTTTCCACGTATACGCCAACGAACCATCCACGCTCCCAATCGGCAGCCTTGACCAGCGCCGCCTGACCCGCATTCTTCGTAGCTTCTACTACTTGTTTCGTGACTTCGGCAGCAGGATTCGGGGCATCGTCTTTTTTCTCATCCTGCTTTTCGTCCTGAGGCTTCTCGTTCGTGGCTGGCTGATTCGTAGATGGTTGGTCGGGTGAGGGATTTCCAGGCGGCGGTGCCACCGGCGGTTGCTGAGTGGGCTGAGGATTGGACTGCTGCTGAGCAGGTTCACCTTGTGCCAGCGCGCTGCCGCACAAAGTCGTCCACCCAATGAGCACCAGAACAACAATAGAAACGACTCTGCCGTGCCCGTAACCTACTGTCCACAAGATCCTCACCCCGGCCGGTCTTCGCGGCCTTACTTCCTTCGTGATACTTCGCCTTGCTCGATGGCGCCGTTCTCGATGCTTCTTCCCGGCACCGCCAAGCCGACCCATCGCCAGGTTTTTGCCCGCTTTCCGGCAACCCGATAGACTCCCTTTGATGCACTCGCTCTACAACCGCGTTGCAGGAAAAAGTGTCGAGCGCCTCGCCGCCCTTAGCGACGGCATCTTCGCTGTGTCCATGACCCTGCTCGTGCTCGACCTCCGCGTCCCCGCCCGCGAAGCCATTCATTCCGAGCACGAGCTATGGCATGCCCTCTTCGTGCTCTCGCCTCGTCTCGTCATATTTTTAATGAGCGTCATGACCAATGGCATTTTCTGGGTCGGCCAACAAACCCAACTCAACCAGTTCGCCCGCTCCGACCGCAACCTCGCGTGGATTCACATTGCCTTCCTCTGCGCCATCACTCTGACCCCGTTCACTACGTCGCTGCTCGCCGAGTTCATCCACTACCGCATCGCGCTCCTGATCTACTGGCTCAACATCGTACTTCTCGGCGCGACGCTCTACTGGAGCTGGAGCTACGCCACCCGTGCTCACCTTCTCTCCGAGGACGTCGCGGCAGAAATTCATCCCGCCGTCATCCGCCGCATCGTGATCGCGCAATCGCTCTACGCCGCCGGCGCCGCCCTGTGTTTTTTCAGCACCTACTACAGCATCGCGGCCATTGTTTTGGTGCAGATAAACTACGCCATCGCCCCCAGATTCTGCTGGGGAATATTCTCGCGGAAGTCGTCAAATGAGAAGTCTTCGTGATGGGATCGTGCATGATCGCAATGAATGTTCGCAGCAGGCTGGTAGATGTTCGTAAAGGGCTTCGTGGAAGAGCGGCGCTTTAGCGCCGCGTACGAGGCAAGAAAGAACGCGGGCTTTAGCCCCTGAGGGGATGACCGGGTGAGGTCGATCCGCTTGAATCCATCTAAATTCGTGGCGAAGTAAGCTTCCTAGCCGCGCTCGAACGCGTGCTTCTTCTCCAACTCTTCCACCGCCGAGCGCCGCGCATTCTCAAATCGCTCCGCGTGATTCATGAGTCCCGGCGTAGCCTCCGCCCACTCCCCATCGATCCGCAGCAATCCCTGCGCGGCCACCAGCCGCGCCGCGATCTCTATCACATGCGACGGCGCGGTCTGCAAATACTGCGCCTCCGTCGGATCCCCAATCCAGACTCGCTTCTCGGTTCCCAGCTTCGTCTCCCAGTAAACTTTCCTCTCAATAAACTCCGCCATCGCCTCGTCCGTCGCCTTCCCAAAGACCCACTGCCCGCGCTTGAAGTCGTAATGCCGGCTTGAAAACGGCACCGGCAAGAGTTTCCCAGACTTCACAAACTCAATCTGCCGCCGGTCCACTTCCTTGCGCAGCGCATTGATGACCGGAGCTTCCGCGTCCTTCGGCTCCATCGACGGCATCACCTCGCGCACGGTTTGTGAAAGATTCACCGCCACCGGCGCGTGCAGCCCGTCCGAACCTTCCAGCCGGATGTCCCCATGCAGCACGAAAAAATCCGCGCCCGAGGTCGACCCATGAAACGGCCATTCCAGTCGAATACTCAGCGGCAACCCTTTCAGCGTAACCCAGATCTTCGGGCTGGCGTCCGTACTCCCCTCGCCCACAATTCCGCCGCTCTCCACCTTCGTCATAAGCATGCTTCCTTTTTCTCCACCCGCAATTGTCGTCCGACTTCCGTGTTCTCTGTGTCCTCTGTGGTTAAGATTGTTTCTGAAGGAGTACGAATAGAGGATCAGTCTGTGTCTTAGGAATTTTACCGGCTCGCTCTACTTCCCATCCAGCGTCGAGCGCACTTTCAGCGCCAGGTCCGTCCGGTTAAAAGGTTTCTGCAGCAGATTCACTCCCGGCTCCAGCACCTTATGCTGCACCACCATATCATCCGTATATCCCGTCATGTAGACGATCCGGGTTCGCGGACGCTTGCTCAGAATATTTTCCGCCAGCTGCGCTCCACTCATCCCCGGCATAATCACATCCGTCAGCAGCAGATCGATCGGCCCCGCGAAAATGTCTGCCGTGCGAATCGCCTGCTCCGCACTCGGCGCTTCCAGCACCCTATAACCGTAGCCCTCCAGAAAAATGCGCGCCAGTTCCCGCAGGTCGGCCTCATCTTCCGCCAGCAGAATGGTCTCATTTCCCCCTGCCACTTCCTCGCTCGCCCTCGTCTCCTGCCGCTTGCGCAGCACGCCCTCCGCCGCCGGCAAGTAAATGCGAAATGTCGTGCCGCGTCCTGCTTCACTTTCTACCTGAATGCTGCCACCGCTCTGCTTCACAATTCCATACACCGTCGCCAGTCCCAGCCCCGTGCCCTTGCCTATCGGCTTCGTCGTGAAAAACGGCTCAAAGATGTGAGGGAGTGTCCCGGCATCCATTCCATGCCCGGAATCTATGACGCTCAGCATGACGTACCGGCCCGGGATAAGTTCGAGATTGCGCGCCAGCTCTTCGCCCACTTCGAGGTTTGACGTGTCCATCGTCAGCTTGCCGCCGTGCGGCATCGCATCCCGCGCATTGATCGCCAGATTCATCAGCACCTGTTCCACCTGCCCCGGATCCGCCTTCACCGGCACCAGCGACGGATGCAGCCTCGCGATCAACTCGATATCCTCCCCAATCACCCGCGACAACATTTTCTGCACATCCGCGACCGCTTCATTCAGATCCAGAACCTTCGGCTGCAGTACCTGTTTCCGGCTAAAGGCCAGCAGTTGCTGCGTGAGCGACGCCGCCCGGTCCGCCGCCCGGCGAATCTGCTCCAGCCCGTTGCGCGCATGTTCATCCTTTCCCACCGTGGCCAGCAGCAACTCGCCGTGTCCCATGATGATGCTCAAAATATTGTTGAAGTCATGCGCCACGCCTCCCGCCAGCCGCCCGATCGCCTCCAGTTGTTGCGCATTCCTGAGCTGTTCTTCCAGATGCATCCTCGCGGTAACGTCCCGTGAAATGCCCCATGTCCGCACCCAATGACCGTCTAAGACCGTCCCCATCATGGTGTTGCGAAAAATCTTTTTCTGCCCGTGCGCGTCCACTTCTCGCGACTCCTGGTCGGTAATCCGGTATCCCGACTGGATGTAATCCTCCATGAATTCCTGCGTGACCGGATCGTGAAGCACCAGAAACTCAGACAGCGGCTTCCCAATCATCTCTTGCGCCGACTCACGGCCGTACATTCTCGCCAGTGCGTCGTTGCATTCCGCCAAATACCCGTTTTTCAGCCCCAGGATTAATTGCTCACTCGCCGGTAGGTGGCACGGCACTGCCGGGTCGTACTCCATGCGAAAAATTCCCTCCGAGCTCTGCTCCACAAACGCCCGGTAGCGCTCCTCACTCTCGCGCAGCGCCTCTTCCGCTTTCCGGCGCGCTTCTTCCGTTTTCAACCGTTCCGTAATGTCTCTCTGAATTCCCCACGTCTGCAACAGGTGCCCGTTCTCCACGATTCCGAACATGCTGTTCAGGAACACCTTCGGGTTCCCGTTCACATCCACTTCGTGCGACTCCCGCTCCAGCACCCGGAATCCGCTCCGGATGTATTCCCGGGTTCGTTCTATGTTTTCCGGATCGTCCACCACCATCAAGTCCGTCAGCCGTTTCCCCAGCAACTCCGCCGGAGAATTCACGCCGTACATGTGAGCCATGGCTTGATTGCATTCCGCCATATACGATTCGTAAAGAATGCGGCGAACCAGTTCCTCCTCCGGAAGGTCGATCCGCGCCGGCACGTCGAGATCGTGCCGGAAGATTCCTTCCGAGCTCTGCGCCACGAACCTGCGATAGTCTTCTTCGCTGCGGCGCAGCGCTTCATCGGAGCGTTTCCGCTCCGTGATGTCCACCAGCAGCCCGCGCATCAGCAGCTTCCCCGTTTCCACATCACGCACGAAGACCGCATCATCCCGCAGCCACACCACCCGCCCGTCCCGCGCGAGCGCGCGATACTCCACCCGATAGAGTTCCCCTTCCCGGCGGTGTTCGGCAGCGATCGTCTTCACCACGTCCTCCGGATGCAGCACGTTCACCCAACTGCGGTCGTTCGCTATCCACTCTTGCGGCGTGAATCCGAGGATGTACTCCACCTGTGGACTGATGTAATGAAATCGTCCCGACTCGCCGGGCTCGGCGATGTAGGAAATCGCCGGAACCTGTTCCACCAGCTGCCGGTATCTTCGCTCCGCGTCCTTAAGCGCAGCCGTCGCCCGTCTGCCTTCCTCCTGCGACCGAATCGCCGTGATGCCAAATGACAAATTGTTCGCCACCTCGGTCAGCAGCTCCACCTCCGAGCTTTCAAACGAACCCACCTGCTCCGAATAAATCGCCAGCACCCCAAAAGCCCTGCCCGCAACCCGCAGCGGCAAAGCGATCACCGCCGCGTATCCTTGCTCCAGCGCCGGTTCGCGCCATAAGGCAAACTGCGGATCGTCCGCCGTGTCCGCAATCACGCAAATCCGGTTCTCGCGAATCGCTGTTCCCGCCGGCCCGCGACCCTCCGGAGTGTCCGACCATTTCACCTGGATCGTTTCGAAATATCCGCTGCCATGGCCGGCATGCGCCATGGCCCGCACCGTTTTCTCTGCGTCCTGCACTGCGTAGGCGATGCCCGCCATCCGGTATCCACCCACGCGCACAATAACGTCGCAGATCTCCTCCAGCAGTTCCTGCTCGCTGCCCGCCTGCGCCAGCGCCTGGTTGCACGCACTCAGCGCATGCAGCGCGCGGTACAGCCGCCGCAACTCGGCGTTGGCGCTTTCCTTGAGAGATCCGGCAGGAATCGCGAACGAAGACTCGCCCCGCACCGAAGAAGAGGCAGGAGAAAGAGAAGAAGAAGAGCCCAGTCCGCGCTCCCCGAATTCGTGGGAAACCTCTCCGGCTTCCCCACCCTGGTTACGCTGAGACTTTTCCTGCGTCATGGCAACCCGCCGGCATCTCCGGCATGTTCACTCTGGAATGTTCACTAGTGTACAGGTTCCGCTCACGCCTCCGTTCCGAAAACTGCCGCACTTCGACTACTGAGTACTGGAGTTGCGGCAACCAGGCTACTGTCCACTGGACACTGGTAACTGACCACTGCTCTTCCACAAAAGAGGGGCCCTACCCCGCCTTCTTCCGAATCTTCGTTCCCATGCGCAACAATTTCCGTACCGTCCCCGTAGGCAGCCGCTTCATCTGGTCGTAAAGCTCAGTCACCGCTTCAAAAAATCCCGCCATCGCCACCAGCCGTTCCCGCGTATAGTCCGCCCCTGGTTCCTTAGGATCCAAATCCGCTAGACACGTCCGCAAGATTTCCCGCGTCGGATCAATCTCCCGCCGCTTCCTCTGCTCAATCACCAGCCGGAACATTTCCCAAACGTCCTTCATCGACTCATAATGTTCCCGCCGGTCGCCCAGCACATGCACCGCCCGCACGATCCCCCAGGTCTCCAACTCCCGGATCGATGTGCTCACATTCGACCGCGCCACGCTCAGGGTCTCCGCAATTTCCTCCGCCGGCAGCGCCTTCGGCGACAAAAACAGCAGCGCGTGAATCTGCGCCACCGTCCGGTTGATCCCCCACCGCGTTCCCATCTCACCCCAGTGAAGGATGTACTGCTTCTGAACTTTAGTTAGTTCCGCCATAATGTTTATTTCAGTACAGACTGAACATACAGAATAATGAGCCCGTTGTCAACCTGAACCGGGCGCCCCACCCTTCTCGCGATGTCCGCGAGAGGGTGGGGATTTTGACTTCCCTAGCTATAATTCCCCATCGCCCTCTCACCCCAACCCGCAACCTTCCCGATCTATCTCCACCTCGGCCCCTACACCATTCATCCTCACCTGTTCTTCGAGTCTCTCTCCTACATCATCGCCTTCGCCGTCTATCTCGCCCTCCGCCGCCGCTTCGGAGATTCCATCGCCACCCCGTTCCGCTGGGCTGCTGTTGCCGCCGCCGTCGCCGGAGCCGCCCTCGGCGCCAAACTCCTGTTCTGGCTCGAGGACCCGCAACTTACCGCGCACAACCTGAACAACCCCGCCTACCTGGTCGGCGGCAAAACCATCGTCGGCGCCCTCGCCGGAGGCCTCATCTCCGTCGAGCTCATCAAACGCTACATCGGACTCCGCACTTCCACCGGCGACCTCTACGCCATTCCCCTCGCCCTCGGCATCGCCATCGGACGCATCGGATGCTTCCTCACAGGCCTTTCCGACAACACGTACGGCACCCCCACCAATCTCCCCTGGGCCGTAAACTTCGGCGACGGCATCCCCCGCCATCCCACCCAACTCTACGAAATCCTCTTCCTCCTGGCGCTGATCCCGTTCCTCTACCGAGCCCTAAATAAAAGCTCGCGAAAAAGTGTAGGAAACAAAACTGTCATCCTGAGCGAAGCATCAGCTTCGCAAAGCGAAGTTGATGCGCAGTCGAAGGACCCCGTGCCCGCCGTCGCCACCACCGCCCCCGCAAGAATCTCTCTCTTCCTCCCCGGCGACGCCTTCAAACTCTTCATGGTCGCCTACTTGTCCTTCCGCCTGCTCTGCGATTTCCTCAAGCCCTACCCCCGCATCTTCCTCGGCCTCGGAGGAATTCAGTGGGCCTGTGTCCTCCTCCTGCTGTACTATTCCCGCGACGTCGCCCGCTGGCTTCGTCCCAGTTTGATGCCGAAGCCGCAACCATGAAGACGCTCGCAACCGTCGTTCTCTCGCTCATCGCCATCGCGGCATCCCTGGTCCTCCTACTTTCGACCGTATGCGCGTTCACCGGCGGCGTTGTTAGCGGAGGAGACCGAAGCTCTTTCGTAATCTGCGCCGTAGTTTCGCTGGCCGTAGTGATCGCCGCCATGTCGGCGATCAACCACTTAAACCGAAAGCGGACCCCTGAATGAAACCATCACGGTCGCGCACTCCCGGTAATTTCTGAACTGAGCCGGAGAAAGCTGGTCACACCCATGGAACGCTGGGCCGCCAACACGCTCCGCACTTTCGGCCTCATCGTCGTTTCAATTGTCGTCATTGTGCTCTCGCTCGGATTAGCTCTCCTCGGCCTCTGTTTCGCAATCCTCGCCTCGGCCGATCGCCACGGTGGCGCGACTCCGCAGACCAATAATTTCATCTACCTCGGGATTGCCGGCGCCCTCGCCGTCCTGGTTGGAGGAATATTCGTAATCGGTGCGATGGCCCGCGCCATCTTTCGCGAATCCAAGGTTCAAGCTCAAGAGCGGAATCAATATCGTGTTCAAAACCTGCCGCCGCTCCCGCCCTATTCCCTCGTTCCACCCGCCCCAGCGCAGCCCGGCGTCGTAGTGCCCAACGTCGTCAAGCCCAAGGTCCAACCCAACATCGTCCCGCCCTCCGCGCCCGTGCCAGCTCCACCACCACTCCGCCGCCCCGCCCTCGTTGCCGCCAGGCATCTCTCTCCCGCCAGCCGCACCGCCATCGATCGCCTCATCCTCGCCATTGCTGCGCAAGCCTCCGCCCAACTGATCGTCGGCGTTATCGAATGGTTGTGGGCTGGCCAAATCGTCATGTCTCGCGTCCGCCTGCACGGCCTGCTTCTGTTCGCCTGGAACCTGGCCGCCATCGCCCCGTATTTACTTCTCGCCTACACCCTGCGCCGCCGCCCCGGACCAACCGCCTTCTCTTTTTGCCTTGTCATTCCCGGCATCCGCAGTGTCTTCGGATTCTTCGGCCAAACCGCCAGCGTCATCATCTTCCTCCGAACCTTTCACTCCGGCATGCCCCTGCTCTCCGCCATCCCCTGGATCCTGGACGTCCTCATCTTCTATCTCGCCTGGAAAGCCGTTCGCCTCACCGGAATCGAACCCACTCCCGCCCGCCTGATCCTCTCCGCCGTCGACATCTTTCTCTACTCCATCTCCCTGCCAGTAATCTTCCTCCTCCTAAACGCTTTCTGGCGCTAAGAACTTAAGGACCCAGGCAACTGTGGGTGCCCCATTTCTCGCGCTCCCTTTGCGCGAGAAGTGGGATTTGTTGGTGTCCGAGCGATTCGACCTTACGTCGCCTTATCCTGACTGTCGCGCGGGGATCCCCCAAAATCGCGCCTTGGGAGATCCGATGGCGTCGCCTCCCACATCCCTGTATGATTTTCCGCGACATCCGCAGGACGTCCGTGACCCGGAGATGAAAATACTCGGCATTATCGCCATGAGCTTCCTGGCAATCATCACGTCCCTGCTCTTTTTGCTTTCTTCAACATGTGTTGTTGCGATCCGTGCACAACCTGTTCTTGGAATTTTAGGCGCAATCTTTGCCGTCCTGTTTTTGACGGCCACCGTCGCCCTGGTCAAGCAGATAGTGAAAACAAGCCGGAATTCATAGTTGCGAAGCAACCCTGAGCGCGAGGTTACTCATGGCCAAAA
This sequence comes from uncultured Acidobacteriota bacterium, assembly GCA_963758005.1. GTDB lineage: Bacteria > Acidobacteriota > Terriglobia > Terriglobales > Acidobacteriaceae > Sulfotelmatobacter. The sequence continues at coordinate 1,621,987 of CAVWTR010000006.1, read as the reverse complement.
CCCGCCCCTACCTCTTCTACGACGTAGCCATCTCCATCTGCTCCACCTGCTACCGCAAAGTCGAAGCCAAGACGGTCTTCCAGGACGGCAACGTCTACCTCCTAAAGCGATGCCCGCAACACGGCCCAGAAAAAGTCCTGATCGCCGACGACATCGACTACTACCGCCGCTCCCGCGAAGTCTTCATCAAGCCCCCCGAAATGCCTCTCGTCTACAACACCCCCGTGAAGTGGGGATGCCCCTACGACTGCGGCCTCTGCACCGACCACGAGCAGCATTCCTGCCTCACGCTCGTAGAAATCTGCGACTACTGCAACCTGCGCTGCCCCGTCTGCTACGCCTCCAGCGGGCCCGACCGCCAGCAATTCCGCACCCTCCCGCAAATCGAAAAAATGCTAGACGCAGTAGTCCGCAACGAAGGCCATCCCGACGTAGTCCAACTCTCCGGCGGAGAGCCGACGGTTCACCCAGATTTCTTCAAGATTGTAGAGATGGCGAAGGCCCGCCCCATCAAGCATCTGATGGTCAACACCAACGGCGTCCGCATCGCCGAAGAAGAAGATTTCGTAAAACGCCTGGCCGACTACAAAGAAGATTTCGAAGTCTATCTCCAGTTCGATTCCTTCGAGCGCGAACCCTTGATGCACCTCCGCGGCGCCGACCTGCGCCGCATCCGCCAGGACGCGCTCGAAAAATTAAACCGCTACAACATCGCAACGAATTTAGTTGTAACCCTGAAGAAAGGTCTAAACGATCACGAAATCGGCAAGACCATCGACTTCGCCCTCCAGCAACCCTGCGTGCGAGGCGTAACCTTCCAACCCATCCAGGACGCCGGCCGCCTGGAGAACTTCAATCCCGCCACCGACCGCCTGACCCTAACCGAAGTCCGCCGCAAAATCCTCGAACAAACCACAGTCTTCCGCCCCGAAGACGTAATCCCTGTCCCCTGTCACCCCGACTCCCTGGCCATGGCCTACGCCCTAAAGCTAAACGGAAAAGTAATTCCCCTGACCAGCATGATCCCCCCCGAAATCCTGATCAACGGCGCAGCCAACACCATCCTCTACGAGCAAGATCCAGCCGTCCGCGACGGCCTCTTCAAACTCTTCGCCACCAATCATTCCCCGGAAAGCAGCGCCGGCACGTTGCGCGAGTTACTCTGTTGCCTCCCCCAGGTTCTCGTTCCCGACACTATCACCTACGAAAACGTCTTCCGCATCATCATCATGCAATTCATCGACGCCCACTCTTTCGACGTCCGCAGCGTCAAAAAAACCTGCGTCCACATCGTCCACCCCGACGGCCGCCTGATCCCCTTTGACACCTACAACCTCTTCTATCGCGACGGACTCGAACACTCCCGCTTAGACCCACTAAGAAAAAATGCCGAATCCGCCCTAGCCCCGGTGTAACGGTCAGATGGACCATGTGGCGACGGGCGCCTTCGCGAGCCTGCCCGGAGCGAAGCCGAAGGATCCTGCCAGCACAACGCGTGGCAGCCCACACCCACCGTTCTTTCACTACTATCGGCGATCGTTGCGCACCACTCTTAAATTCTTCTTTCAACCTTATTCCAACAGCAAATTTAGGTTAAGCTGCTTACCGAAAGGACCTGCACTCGTGAGACGCATCCTCCTCTTCTTCGCCCTCGTCCCCTCAATCGCCGCAGCTCAGGAAGCCTGCACACTTTCAACCTACGCCTCCTCGTGGATGCTCACCGGCACGCCCTTCGCGGTGAAATGTCCCTCCGGCACATACACTGGCACGCTGATCTCAGTCCCAGCCAAACGCTGGTTCCGCCGCGGCCACTTGACGTTGAAATTCGATCAGCCCGTCGCCGCTACCGGCAACACCAAGAAGGGCGAAGGCAAGTTCCAGCCGAACCGCAAGCAGCAGATCGCCAACGTTTTACTGGCCGGCGGCGCAAGCATCGGCGCCAAAGACATTACCGACGGCTGGACCAACGCCATCTTCGCCAAGTTCTCGATTCGGGTCAGTCTGCCTGTTACATTTCTGACCATCGCATTATTCGAGAGTGGCGGAAACGTGAATCTCAAGCCCGGATTCAAACTGCATATCGTGGAGACGCGCTCACTCACCCCCGCGGTCCCGACCGCACCGAGTCCAAGCGAGCCCAGCCCAAGTGAACCCAGCCCGAGCGTACCAAGCGCAAGCGCGCCCTAGTTCGCGAAGCGAAGCATCATGAGGGTGCCCCATTTCCCGCGCGGGAATTTATTAGTAAGCCGCGCGAGAAGTGGGAACCACAGGACTCAACCTGGAGACACACCCGGCATCGTCCGATAAACTTCGAACGGCGAGTAACTCAATTTTTCCCGGAATCTGGTTAATGGAGTCTAGTTAATTCAGAGGAGGCAAACGTAATTCAAGAAGAGGCAACGCCTAGTTCAAGGGCGCAGCCGAAGGATCAGTCAGCGCAATCAGCTTCCCGGGAGGATATTCAGCAGGCGACAGCGGAGTCTCCGGATCAGGATTCACAATCGTCAGCACTTTCCCGCTGCGAACCCCACGGATCACCAGACACTGGCTCTCCACCGCAACCACCCGATACTTTTCGTCAAAGATCGCCACGGTAGATTTCGACATATCAGCTTAGATGCATTATGTTGACACGGGGTGCAGCTTAATGGCGAGTCAATTCCCAGTCCAGAACCCACCCGCCAGTAGTAGCCCTTCCGCGCACCACATAGAGTCTAAATGTTTTGTTGAAACGCCTGGTTTCCACAGAGAGGCCATCAAAATAAGTCGCCCGGCTCGCAACCCGCGAATTAAGCCATCATTCGTTGACTCCCCGATGCCGCATCTCTAAGATGAATCGACTCGATAGCCCACTTTTGGTGCATCCCGAATGATCGGCGAAACCATCCAGCACTACCGCATTGTGGAGAGACTTGGCGGTGGAGGCATGGGTATCGTTTACAAAGCCGAAGACATGCGGTTGCATCGCTTCGTCGCCCTGAAGTTCCTGCCTGACGATGTTGCCGGCGATCCAGAAATCATTGCCCGTTTTCGGCGTGAGGCCGAGGCTGCTTCGTCTTTGAGCCATCCCAATATTTGCACCATCTATGACGTCGGGGACCAGAATGGCAAATGTTTTATTGCCATGGAATTGCTCGAAGGCCGCACCCTCGAAAGCGTAATCGGCGGACGCCCGCTTCCGCTGCCCGCGTTTCTCGATTTAGCTCTGCCCATTGCCGACGCTCTGGAAGCCATGCACAAGAGCGCCATTGTCCACCGCGACCTGAAGCCCACGAATATTTTTGTCACCAGCCGCGGTGACGCCAAGCTTCTGGACTTTGGCTTGGCCAAACGTTTGCGTCTGCAAGGTAAAAGCACCGGCGATGCTTCCACTTTGTCAGGCTCGATTACTGCGCAGGGCCAACTGCTGGGCACAATTCCTTACATGTCCCCCGAGCAGGCGCAAGATAAGGATATTGACGCGCGCAGCGACATTTTTTCGTTTGGCGCGGTCTTGTACGAGATGGGTACCGGACGCCGCGCATTCACCGGAGAGTCCGCCGCCAATGTGATTGCCGAAATCTTACAAGGCGAGCCCAAATCAGCTCAGCTCCTCAACCCTGAACTTCCCGCCGAGTTACAACGCATCATTGATAAGGCGCTCGAAAAAGATCCCGGCGATCGATACCAGACCGCCAACGATTTGATGGTCGATCTTCGCCGACTCAAACGCCAGGAGCTGGGATCGTCGGCAGAAGGAAAAAAGTCAGGGTCCTTTCCACCGAGCCCTGGTTGGCGGCGCGCAAGTTCACGTTGGTCCGTAGCAATCGCCGCTTTTCTTTTGCTGCTGGTCATCTCGTTCTTGGTCGTCACCGGAACCGCCCCTTCCCGGATTTCAGGCGCGCTGAATTCGCAGCAAATTACTTTTTCATCCGAACTCAAAGACCGTCCGCTGGTCACCGATGGAGCCCGGCTCTATTTCCAGAGTCAGGGTATTCCGGTGGAAATGTCGGTGAAGGGCGGCCCCATCGCTCCCCTGCGAGCAACCGCTTCTGGAATGCAGATGCTGGATATTTCCCCCGATGCGTCGGAAATGCTGGCACTGAAGCTGGATCTCAATAACGAAGTCTCGCAAGGTTCAATCTGGACAATTCCGGTTCTCGGTGGATATCCCAGGAGGCTGGGCAATCAGATCGTCCAGGATGCACACTGGTCGTCCGACGGGCGTTCGATTGTCTATGCCAGCCTGAACTCCATTTACGTAAGTGACAGCCAGGGCGCAAATCTTAAAAAGATTTGGGATGCGCCTTCTTACGCCGCAGCCCCATATTTTTCACCCGATTCCCGTCGCATCCGCGTCACCGTGAATGGAGCCAAGCAGGACAGTCCGCGAAATATATGGGAATTGAATGTCGACGGCAGCAATCCGCATCGGCTTGCGTTCAATTGGCCGGAGGATGCCGATCAAACCCATGGACAGTGGACTCGGGATGGAAGACATTTTATTTTCATGTCGCACCGTGATGGCGTGAATAACATTTACGAACTCATTCAGCCCCGCTGGTTCGAGTTCTGGCAAAAAGCAACCGCTGTCCGGCTTACGGCCGGACAGATTGATGTCCTGGATGCGACGCCGGACCGGGACAACGACGGCCTGTTTATGATCGGGAAAATCGCCCAGGGCGCGATGCAGGTCTACGATCCGAAAATGAAACGCTTCGTCCCGTTTCTGGATGGTCTGGCCGCGGCAGACTTCGTCATCTCTCCGGACAAAAAATGGATGGCTTATAAAGACTTCCCCCAACGTCGTCTTTGGCGCAGCCGGTTGGATGGAACTGAGAAGTTGCAACTGACGGATTCCTTCGCCTGGATGCCGAAATGGTCCCCCGATAGTAAGTGGATTGTGTTTTCTGACTTTGCGGAGATCTACCGGGTTTCAATCGACGGAGGCACCCCGGAAAAGCTGACCGCAGAAGGCAAGACCGAACTCGCTCCAGTCTGGTCGCCCGACGGCAAATCGATCGCCTTCAACGACTATCCCGTGCCCGGGCAAGCTTTGGGAATCAGAGTTCTCAATCTGGCAACCCGAAAGATTTCAATCATGCCAGGCGCGGAAAAGTTTTACGTGCCTTCGTGGTCGCCCGATGGAAAATACATGGTTGCAATCGCCCAGAATCCCTCGCGCATGGTGCTGTACACGGCGGCGTCCGGCACTTGGAAGGATCTGAAAATATTTAAAGCTCAGTGGCAATACTGGGTATGGGCCAACGACAGCAAATCGATTTACTTTGCCATGAGGGATCCCGAGCCCGGTGAACAAGCGGGAATGTATCAGTTGACGATTGCGGATGGAAAGTGGCAGCAGGCTGCCAAGTTCGATGGACTCACGGTCAACCGCGACGGCGTGGAGGGTTTCCCCAGCATGACCGCCGATGGCCGCCTCGCTATAATGCGCGACACCAGCGTAGTACAGATTTACTGGGCAAAATGGGCCGCCGCCGCTAGGTCGGAATAGCCGTTAGCTGGAACCACTTAAGTTTTGGCAGGCCTTAACGAAACAAGTTCATTCCGCTCTCGCCCCAAGGTCCCCTCCCAAATCACCACTCCGCAATCTACAATCACAATCCATGCGCCCCGCCCGCATCGCCGAGCTGCTCGAACCCTTCCTCCACTTACCCGCGACAGCAGACCCTGACCATTCCGAACTCAAAACTTTTTCTCATCACGAACTCAAACCTTCTGGTCATTCCGAACTTAAAACACCTGGTCATTCCGAACTTAAAACCTCTCGTTATCCCGAGCTCAAAACGTCTTGTCATTCCGAATCGGGCCGAAGGCCCGGTGAGGAACCTGCTGTTCCGGCCGCCACCACCGACCACCGACTAACCACCAACGACCTCGACCATATATCGACATACATCGATATACTCCTCCGCTGGAACGCCCGCATCAACCTCACCGCCATCCGCGACCCCGAAGCAATCGTCACCCGCCACTTCGGCGAAAGCCTCTTCGCCGCCCGCCACCTATTCCCCAGAACGACTCATGTAGAGACGGCTGCCGAGACGCTCCGTGGAAGAGCGGCCCTTCAGGGCCGCGTCAACCCCCAGATAGAAGCCGGGGCTTTAGCCCCCGAGGCCGTCGCCAACGACCAACGACCCTCCGTAGCCTGCCCTGAGCGGGGCGAAGGAACCAACGACCGCCTCACCCTAGCCGACCTGGGCTCCGGCGCTGGATTCCCCGGCCTCCCCATAAAACTCTGGGCCCCGCACATCTCCCTCACCCTGATCGAATCCAACCACAAGAAGGCCGCCTTTCTCCGCGAAGTCACCCGCGCCCTTACATTGACAGACGTCAATATACAAAACGCCCGCGCCGAAACCTTAACCACCACCTTCGACCTCGTAACCCTCCGCGCCGTCGAGCGCTTCGAAACCATCCTCCCCACCGCAGCCTCGTTGGTCGCCCCAGTCGGCCGCTTGGCACTCCTAATCAGCTCCCTCCAGCAGGACCAGGCCCGCTCGACCCTCCCGCACCTCCAATGGTCCAACCCAGTCCCCATCCCCCAATCCCGCTCCCGCGTCCTCCTAGTAGCCAATCGCGCAGACTAGGAACTAGAGGCGGAGCCAAACATCTAACAAGTGGAGCGGCGATCATACTAATGGCCGAAATTATCCGCCATTCATAATAATAATGCGGCAAAAGTGGGAGAGAGTCACCGCTATAGCGAGATAGGACCATGTTCCTCCGAAACCGTATAAAACCAAGAAGCCGTTAGGACAAGAATCAAGCAACGTCGAAATCGTAATCGTCTAGGCACGAACTAAATGTGTAAAAAGTGGGAAATTACTCAGGCATGTTCGCCAAAACATACAGTAAAATACGGCGATTCGTTGGCTGATAGCCATCACAGTGGGAAATTGTCTAGAAGTAGCCAGTAGCGTCAACCCCGCTCACGCGATATATACTGGCTTTTCCACAATGTTCCTGCAGGAACATTTCTCCAATTTGGCGAGGGCACACTTCCCGCGAAATGTTCCTGCAGGAACATTTTCGTGCCGCTTCACCTCGCCGGTCCGATCTTCTAGGCCTAAGGAGGAGCCGGGGCACCCCAAAGACCTAGCCCCTCGCCTGAATGTTCCTGCAGGAACACTTCGTCGATTTGCCTCCCTGTGCGAATGCTCCAGCTTGAAATCACAAATCTGACATGATGAATCGAGATGACCAAGCGTGAAAATGTTCCTGCAGGAACATTGGACGCGTTTTGCACACAGATTCACCACGTCCACAGCAAATCTTCATTGCAATTGAAATGCTGCGCGGATTATGCTGGCTTTAGCTCTGCTTCTCCTGACAATCGAATGGGACGCGTCATCGCTGTTGCCAATCAGAAGGGCGGCGTGGGTAAGACCACGACTGCCATCAATCTAGCCGCATCCTTTGCGGCGGCCGAAGTGAACACGCTGCTGGTCGACTGCGATCCGCAGTCGAACGCCACGAGTGGCCTGGGGTTCCGCAAGGATCCCGACCGCGTCAGCTCCTACCATCTGCTGATGGGCGCGGCCACGGCTGAGGAGGCGCTGCTAACCACTGAGCTCGAACAGCTGTGGCTGATTCCCGCGCACAAGAACCTCATCGGCGCAAACATTGAGCTGGTCGACGCAGAAGGGCGTGAGTTTCGCATGCGCGAAGCGCTGGCTCCTTTGCGCGAGCGGTTTCAGTTCATCGTGCTGGACTGTCCACCGGCGCTCGATCTGCTGACGCTGAATGCGCTGGTGGCTGCCGACGCGGTACTGATCCCGATGCAGGGGGAGTACTTTGCGCTTGAAGGCGTGAGCGAGCTGCTCGACACCATCGAGCGGATTCGCGCCGCGCTGAATCCTGAGTTGGGGATTGAGGGTGTGGTGCTCACCATGTTCGACGACCGCACCAACCTGGCGCAGCAGGTGATGACTGAGCTGAAGAATTATTTTGGCGACAAGCTGTGCGCGACGACGATCCCGCGGAACATTCGGCTGGCGGAAGCGCCGAGCCATGGGAAGGCCGCGCTGGTCTATGATCCGCGGTCGAAGGGGGCGGAGAGTTATATCAAGCTGGCGAAGGAGATTATTGAGAGGCAGACGCCCGGCGTCAGCTCTGGGCCTTCGGAGCAAACCTTAACCGCGGAGGAGCACGGGGGAGAACCGGCTGTCGAGGAAATGGACAAGACTGCTTAGTTATATTGATGATCGTCGATATATTAGATTGATGAAGGTCGATATACAGGGACTGCCAGCAGAGCCGCTGGGGGATATTGAGGTGAGCGGGGTCCTTCGACTGCGTTGCCGTCCGCTTTGCGGACGACAACTTCGCTCAGGATGACAAACGTTTAGAGTCGTGGTTGATGCTGGTTAAGTGAGGAAACCGAATGGCGAATATTGCGGTGGATAAAGAGAAGGTGGAGAAGCGGCGGGCTTTGGGGCGGGGATTGGAGTCATTGTTGCCGGGGCCTCGGGTGGTTTCGTCTGGCGGCGGGGCCGTTGCTCCTGGGCAGAGTGGTGGGGATGCTGGCAAACAGCAGGTTCCTCCTCTGCGCGTTGCGCAGGGTCGGAATGACAACGCTTTTGTTGAAGGTCGGAGTGATGCTGTTGTTGGGGTGGCGATTCCTGGGGTGATTCAGGCTGTAGTGGACGATGCCGATGTGGTGGAGAATGAGGCGGCGGGAGCAGCCGAGCTGCGCTCGGCCCGCCCAGGTCTGAGACCCGTACCCACGCAAACCGGTACGCCGGCCGCTTCTGACGAAGCGGAGACCATTACGATTTTCGCGCAGGCTGAATCGCGGATGCCGGGGAATCTGGTCGCGAATCTGGAGATCGCAGATATTGATAAGAATCCGTTTCAGACGCGGTATGTCAGTGACAATGACGCGCTCGAGGAATTGTCGGATTCGATCAAGGCCAATGGGGTGGTGCAGCCGATTCTGGTGCGGCCGGGGGATGAGGAGGGGCGCTACATCTTAGTGTTGGGAGAGCGGCGGCTGCTGGCTTCGAAGAAGGCGGGGAAGACTACGATTCCGGCGATGGTGCGAAAGGTATCTCTGCAGCAGGCGGCGGAGATGACGATTGTTGAGAACCTGCAGCGGGAGGATTTGAGCGCGCTCGAACAGGCGGAAGCGTTTCGCGTGTTGAGCACGGAATTCAAGATGACGCAGCAGCAGATTGGGGAGCGGGTGGGCCTGTCGCGGGCGTCGGTGACGAATTACATGCGGCTGCTGAAATTGCCGCGAGACGTGATGCAGCTGCTGGCGGAGAAAAAGATCTCGTTCGCCGAGGCGAAGGAATTGTTGACGCTGGAGAACGACGACCAGATTTCCAAGGGAGCGCTCTATGCGGTGAAGAAGGGGCTGACCCTGGAACAGATTGAGCGGATGGTGTTGTCGATGAATGGGGATCTGGATCCCTTTCCGGGGATGCCGGGGCAGGTGGTGAAGAAGAGCGGAGCGCGATGGGTGGATCCGAATGTGCGGTCGGCGCAGAATGATCTGGAGCGGATGTTGGGGGTTAGGGTTAGGATTCGGGATCGGAAGGGTAAGGGGAAGATTGTGATTGAGTATCACACGGTGGATGATTATGAGCGGGTGGTGGAGATGCTGAGGGGGAAAAGCAGCTCCTAGCTACTAGCTTCTAGCCACTAGCTTTCAGAGGCGGCCTGACGGCCGCCTTTTGTTTTTGGGGCGGGGGGAATCAAGATGGTACAGGTGTGGAGTGAGGATACAGTTTTCGAAGCGTTCTCCCTGGATCACGATTGGGTGAGGCCCCAAATTCTTGGGATTGTGGAGGCGGGTAACGATTTCGCGGCGGGTTTACTGCTTTGGTTCCTGCGGGAACTGGTGAAGGCGGGTTTCGATTTTCTCCGGCCTCAGTATCTTTTCATCTCGCGCTGGGGGAATCAAGACGGTTAAGGGGCGTGGAGTAGGGACGTGGTTTTCGGATCCATTTTCGCTGGGTCTACGGCGTTGAAACCGAGTATTTGGCCCGGAGGTGGGAAATTGAAGCTGATAGTGATTTTGGGTTTACTGGTTTGGTTCGGGGCGAGCTGCATTCTCTCGCCGTTTCGTCCGCACGGCGATCTGGAAGGGCGACCGGGTCGGTTGTACTGCACGCTTTTGGCGGACAGGAGTGTCCGCCCCACATGCAAAGTCGAAGTCCCCACTACCTCGACAAGCTCAGGTACGCGCTGTCGCGAATCCCCATCTATTGAAACTTCCATCCACGACTTACGGTTTTGCGCCGTGTCGCTTCAGGAGGTCTGCGATTTCCTGGTACTCGGTGGGGGAATCGCTGTGGGCCGCGGACCAGAGGGCTTGGCCTAACGGAGTGCCACCGTAGACGTTTTTGGCTTCCATGTCAGCGCCGCGGGATCAGGAGCAGGGCGATGGTTTCTGATTGTCTGCCGATTACGGCCCAGTGGAGGGCGGTCTGTCCGGTGTTGGCTTGGGATTGGATGGGGACACCGCGCTGGAGAAGGAATTCGACGGTTTCGTTTTTTCCGTACTCGCAGGCCCGGTGGAAGCCGCGTTCTTTTTGGATGTTGGTTGCAGCTGATGTCAGCGCGCCGGAATCGTTGAAGAAAGTCTTGACTACGTCCAGGCGGCCGAGGCCGGCGGCGGCTTCCAGGTCTAATTTTGCGCCGTGGTTGGCTAGGAATTCGGCGGCTTTCGCGCGGCCGTTGGCCACGCATACGTTGATCAGGAGCGTTCGTGAGTTTGCGGCGTCGATGGTTGCGCCGTGGTCGAGGAGGAGTTGCATGAGTGCGTTTTGTATTCCCGCGCGTTCAGGGTGGACGCTGGTCGCGACCAAGGAGAGCGTCGTACTTCCGCCGTAGAGATCGGCTACCGCATTGACGTCGGAGCCGGAGTCGAGAAGAAGTTTTGTGATTTCGACGATGTTCTGTGGAGTTTTCTGGCGGTAGTCTTCGACGCCATTGGCCGCGACGTAGTGAAGAGGCGTGGCTTGGTGGCGGCGGGTGGAGTGGGCACGGACCAGGCCAGGATATTGTTCCAGCAGATTGGCGAGTGTGGTTTTGTCGCCGGTGATGATGGCGTCGACGGCGCGTTCGAAACGGTCGACTGCGGAATCGGCGCGGGACAGGGACTCGATGTGCTTCACCAGTTGTGGCCAGCTTTCGAAACCGTGGGCTCGGGCGATTACGAATTGGGCGGCGGTTAGGGCGGGGGTTCGTGATAATTTCTCGCGGGCGAAGGTTGCTAGTTGAGTGGCTTGCTGGGTCGGAATCAACCAGTTGGGAGAACTCTTTTTCGGGCTGTTGGAACTGCCGGCAGGCATGGGGTCCTTCGACGGCGTGGCGGCGCTGCTTCGCTGCGCTGCCACTTCGTTCAGGATGACAGAGCTGTTATTGCTGACAGGGGTGTTATTGCTGAGGCAGACTAGCGATTCGATCCAATCGGCGGCCCAGGTTTGGAGGGCTTTCGGGTCTGTGGAGCGAGACGCTTTGAGTAAATCTTTGGCGCGTTTTTTGTAATGGTCTAGGTTGGGTTTCGGCGGGAGGGGGAGGGCGTCGTGCGGGTTGGGGAACATGGCGAAGCTCCTTTCGATGCGCCTGGAGTCCGCACTCGAGCAGGCTGAAAGAAGGTTCGTCGCCTTCGTGAATTTTCGATCAGGTGGGCACTGCCCTTTCCGCGGACTGGAGGCGCCCTTCGCGCTCTGGGTCAGGATAGGGGCTGGGCTCGGCGGAGTCAAGTTTGTGCTGGTGGGTTAGTTTGAAAAGCTGTCTTCGAAAACTAACAGCAGGTTCCCTTCGGCAAGCTCAGGGCAGGCTCTCACCGGGCTTTCAGCCCGATTCGGAATGACAAGAGAAAAAGTCTAAGCCATTACCTCTGTGCTGTTAGCGTTGCAAACTGCCGTGGGGGCGGAGTATTGTGCTCGCTGGTTCGGTGATATCCCACTTCTCGCGAAGTACGCGAGAAATGGGGCACCCAGGGACTTCGGGAAGTTCGGGCGGCGGAGATGAGAGCCGGGCTTTGCTCGGCCTGACCTGTCAGGAACCCGGTCCCACACATTTTGGGATGATCGCAGATTCTGGATGGCCGCTTTTGTCTGTGGAGTCATCTATTTCAAATCGCACTTTTGGAGGAAACATGAATTCTTTGCTGCGGCGGGTGCAGGTTGGCGGGGTGGTGTTGGGGGCGGTGATGGTGTTGGGGGCGGCGGATACGGGGTCGTTGCCGAAGCCGCCGGTGGCGAAGATTGTGCCGCACATGACCGAGGTCAACGGGCACAAGATGGTGGACAACTATTTCTGGCTGCGGGATAAACCGAATCCGGAGGTGCGGGCTTATCTGGAGGCGGAGAACGTTTATACCGATGCGGTGATGAAGCCGACGGTGGCGATTTCAGGCGAAGCTTTATGGCGAGATGCTTTCGCGGGTGAAGGAGAATGACGTTGAGGTTCCGTATCGCGAGGGGGATTATTTTTATTATGTGCGGACTGAGGCGGGGAAGCAGTATCCGATTCGCTGCCGGCGGAAGGGCAACATGGATGCGCAGGAGGAAGTGATCCTCGATCAGAATGAGTTGGCGAAGGGGCAGGCGTTCATGTCGATCGCGGCGTTTGCGGTGAGTCCGGATGGGAATTTGTTGGCTTATTCGTACGACGATACCGGGTTTCGGCAGTACACGCTGGCAGTGAAGGATCTGCGAACGGGGCAGACTTTGGGGGATCACGCGGAGCGGGTGGGGTCGGTGGTGTGGGCTAGCGATAACGCGACGATTTTTTATACGCAGGAAGATGCGGTGGCGAAGCGGCAGTACCGGCTGTATCGGCATACGGCGGGGATGGCTGGTGGGGATGCGCTGGTGTATGAAGAGCCGGACGAGCGCTTTGAAGTCGAGGCGTACAAGACGCGGAGTCAGGACTACATCTTCTTGGTGTCGGGGAGTCACACGACGACCGAGGCGCGATATATTCCGGCGAAGGATCCGTTGAAGGAATGGAAGATCGTGGAGCCGCGGAAGCAGGGAGTGGAATATTATCCCGACCACAACGGGCAGTTTTTTTATCTTCGAGTGAATGATACGGGGAGGAATTTCCGGCTGGTGACTGCGCCGGTGGATAATCCGGGCAGCGCGAACTGGCATGAGGTGCTGGCGCAGAATCCGGATGTGATGCTGGACGATGTGGATTTCTTCAAGAATTATTCGGTGTTGTATCAGCGGGAGAATGGGCTGCCGCGGATTCGGGTGACGGACTTGCGGAATGGAGAGTCGAAGAAGATTGAGTTTCCGGAGCCGGCGTATGCGGCTTATTCGTATGTGAATCGAGTTTATGACACTACGGAGTTTCGGTATGGGTATCAGTCGCCGATTACACCGGCGTCAGTGTTTGCGTACGACATGGAGAAGGGGACTTCGACGCTGCTGAAGCAGAAAGAAGTTCCGGGGGGATATGACCGCACGAAGTATGAGGTGCAGCAGATTTATGCGCCGGCGGCGGATGGAGCGAAGATTCCGATATCGGTGCTGTATTTGAAGGGGACGAAGCTGGACGGGAAAGAGGCGCTGTATTTGTATGGGTACGGGTCGTATGGAGTGTCGATTGACATGTTTTTTAATTCGAATATTTTCAGCATGGTCGATCGGGGAGTGGTGACGGCGGTGGCGCACATCCGGGGCGGCGGCGAAATGGGCAAGGCGTGGCACGATGCGGGACGGATGATGAACAAGAAGACGACATTCACCGACTTTATTTCGGCGGCGGAATATTTGACGACTACTGGCTACGGGTCGAAGGATCGGCTGGTGATTGAGGGGCGAAGCGCGGGCGGGCTGCTGATGGGGGCGGTGTTGAATATGCGTCCGGATCTGTTTCATGCGGCGCTGGTGGGGGTTCCGTTTGTCGATGTCATGAATACGATGCTGGATGAAACTTTGCCGCTGACGGTGGGGGAGTTTGAGGAGTGGGGGAATCCGAAGGAGAAGGCGGCGTTTGATTACATGATTACTTATTCGCCGTATGACAATGTGGTGGCGAAGAATTATCCGGACATGCTGGTGAAGACTTCGTTCAATGACTCGCAGGTGATGTATTGGGAGCCGGCGAAGTATGTGGCGAAGATGCGGGCGCTGCGGACGGATCATAATATTTTGATTTTGAAAACGAATTTGAGTCCGGCGGGACATGGCGGGGCTTCGGGGAGATATGACCGGTTGCATGAGGCGGCGTTTGATTATGCTTGGATCTTGGGGGAGATGGGGATTGGGAATTGATTTTTGATTTCTGATTTGACACCGATAAAGTCAAAATCCCCACTTCTCGCAAAAGACGCGAGAAATGGGGCACCCGACTTACGTGACGGTCGCTTTAGATCAGGCCGGCGCGGACTCGGCGGAGGAAATCTTCGGCATCGATTTTGGCTTGCGCCAGGACTTTGGGCTGGTTGCGGTATTCGAGGGCGACTTCCTGAAGGAAGAGTTCGACGGCGTCTTTGGGCTTGAAGCCTTGGGCGACGAGTTTGCGGATGCGGGGGGTGAAGCTGTCGGCGTCGTCGGCGGAGCCTTGGCGCGAGAGATGGTCAGCGCATTTGTGATCTTTGAATTTGGCCGCTGCCAGGCGGTCGAAGGCGGTTTTGGCCACGGGATCGTTCAGCAGCGTGGGAAGCGGCGAATTCCATTCACACTGGGAGCAGGTCCATCCGTGGAAGGAGTGGGTGGAGGTCCAGATCAGTTCTCTGGCTGTTTTCTTTTGTGCGTAGTGATCTGAGGTGTTATCCACGAGCGACACGGTTCCTGCCCCAAGCAACTTGCGTAGCCCATGTTTCTGTCGTTGTTAATGATACCCAAAAGTTAGGGGCTTTGGGCGTGGCTAAGGCGGTTCGGGCGGGTTATGCCGCACGCTTTTGGCGGACAGGAGTGTCCGCCCCACACACTTAAGTCAAAATCCCCACCCTGTCGCTAAGAACGCGACAAGGGTGGGGCACCCACTACAGTTTTGATTTACAGCGAGCGAAGAAAATTCAGAAGATCTTGCGCGTTTGTGGGGGACAATTTGTTGTACTGCTTGATCACCTGGTTGGCCTCGGAGCCGGCGCTGTCGTGGGCTTCGATGGCCTCGATCAGGTCGGAGGTGCGGCCATCGTGGAGGAAAAAGAGACGCTGGCCGAGGCCCCATAGCGGTGCCGTACGGAATTGGTTGCCAGCGGCCGCGCCCTGCTTGATGTTATCCGCGAGACTGGTTCCCATGACGTGCAGAGCGAAGTCGGAATAGGGGTTGTAGGTGATGTTGGACATTCCGGTGAAGATGGAAGGTCCGGTGGTGAGAGCCGGCGAGTGACAGAGATTGCAGCCGATGTTGGTGAACTGTGTGGCTCCGTTCAGCGTGGATGAGGTGGATGGTGCGGGGGTGGGCGGCGCGGAGAGACGGGCAAACGCGGCAAAGTTCACCACGTCGGACGACATTTCCGATTCCGTGCCGATGTTGGTTCCGAAGTTGACGCTGCTGGCATTCTGGTTCAGCAGGTTGGTGGAATCCTCCGGCGTTCCGTTAAAGGCGCAGCCTGGGACCATGTTGCGCTCGTTGGGAAAATTCTCGTTGGTGACTCCTTGCTCGACGTTGTAAGCCTCGCCGGCAAAAATCAGCAGCGACTTGTTCTGCGCTTTCCAGCCGAAGCGGGTGATGGTGCCATCATTGCCGCTGGTGTTGAAGACGCCGCCAATTTTCAGCGCTGCGCGGGCCGATGCCGTGGCAGCGAGGTTGGCCTGCAGGGTGGCGTCAGGCGTGGCCTCAACCAGGCCCAGACCGAACACCGGTGTCGGAGTGCGGAAGATCACATTGCCCGTAGAAAGAGCGGTAACGAAGTCAGGTTGCGCCAGGCTGCAGCCTGCGGCGTCGGTACGGCCGGTTATGGTGTAGAGGTCGTGGACGCCGCCGTCGAGTGCGCCGGTGGAAGTCTTGATGAAACGGGCCTCGAGCACGGGGCCAGTCGTAGTAATGAATGACGGGACCGTATTGGTTGCGCCATCGAGAGTAGCGAGCGCGACCTGAGGATTGGGAATTGGGATTTGCGGACTGATCAGGCCGGGGCTGGCGCCGCCGATTGTGGGCTGGGCATGGCACTGTGCGCAGCTATTGCCATTGAAAGTTGGGCCCAGACCGGATCCGGGCTCACCGGCGATGGCGGCGGAAACCGAATCCACTTCCTGAAAGCGAAGCTGGGCCTGGGTGAAAAACGACTGCTCGTTGGCGTTGAGGGTGGGATAGAAACTTCCGGCGGCGGCCGGGCCGGTGCGAGGTCCGGGATCGGTTTGGGCGTGGAGGGGTGAGACAGCGAGAGCCGCGAGCGCGAGACTAACAGCCGTAACGGTAAGACGGCGAGACTTCATTGTGCACCTCCGTGCAGGGTGAGACACACTTCGGGTTCGGTTTTGGGGATTAGCGACGAAGAGCGCGGGGTTGGGCCTTAGCTGCTCTGCTAGAGCTGCGGCCCGGCGAGACTAGCCGGTACCGTGCCTACCGCGAGCGGAACAGCGCTGTGGGAGCGGAATCCCACCTGGGACTTCTTTCCTCAGGCGAGGAAAGAGGAGCGAACATTGGGGAGAACTCTAGGATGGAGGAGGGATTCGGTCAACGGGTCGGAAGTACATTTGCGGACAATTGGTAGTGCTCAATTCGATAAGGAAGCGAGCCAAACGCGCGATGATTGCGTCGCAAAGGGCGCGACGCACCGCGCGCCTCGCCCAGATCCCTCGCTGCGCAAAAAGCGCTTGCTCGGGATGACAATCATGAAGGAGTATCCGTCCCACGACTATTTAGCGAAGAAGTAATCAAAGGATCTTACGGCGGTGAATTCGTCGTCTTTGATGTCGAAGACGGTGTAGAGCTTGGTGACGTAGAGGACGTCCTGGACTTTCTGGGTGAGGTTGAGGAGTTTGAGTTCGCCGCCGGCGTTGCGGACGGTGGTGTAGCTGCCGACGAGTTCTCCGACGCCGGAGCTGTCGATGTAGTCGACGCCTTGGAGATTGAGGATGATTTTCTTTTTGTCGCGGGCAATGAGGTCGCGGACGGCGTCGCGGAGATCGCCGATTTCATCGCCGAGGACGATGCGGCCGGTGATGTCGAGGATGGTGACGTGAGCGACTTCGCGGGTTTCGATGGTTAGGGGCATGATCGGAACACGGTCTACGTTTCAGGGACCGATGGCGGGAATGGTAGTGGGTGTGGAGGGGAGTGTCAATGGGAAGTGCGGGGATGGGAATAAATCGAAATCCCCACTCCTCGCGAAAGACGTGAGAAATGGGGCACCCACTTTGAAGACATAACCACAGAGGACACTGAGGACACAGAGGGAGCCGAGCCTGCTCGGCCTGTCCGGGTATGAAACCCGGAACCACACAAATCTTTAGGAGTGGGCGCCGTGGGGGCGGGAATCTAGCTCGAGGGGGGCGAGGCGGGAGTTGCGAACTGCGTTGTCGCGGATTTCCTGGATGGGCGAGGTAATGATGGGGGTGGCGTACTCAGGGTGACGGAATTCGAGGTGCATACCGCGGCCGACGTATTGCAGCTTGAGCATGGAGCCTCCCCAGGTGGAACCGGCGATGGCGACCTGCACGGGCTTGGGGCAGAATTCGGGATGGCCCGAGAGCAAAGCTTCGCTGCCGCCGAGCAGCACGGCGGTGTAACAGTGATGCATGGTCTGGATTTCGAGAACCGTCGAAGGAGGGAGGTCGTCGAGAAAAACTCCGCCTTCGATTTCCGACTGGACGATGCCGCGGTTGACTTCGTCGGCTAGGTTGGGGTGAGGGTTAAACATACATGGGTTCAAGACTGGTGATTGGGATTAAGGGTATCCGGTTTCGGGGACGGGGACAAGAGCCGATTATGACGGGGGTGGGAGCGGAGGAACATGTCCTTTAGAGGAGCGGGACGGGGGCGGGGTTCTAGGGAGTTTTGAGGGGGTTGGTTAATGTCTCATGAGAGAAAAACAGCAGGTCTCTCTAGTGCGTTCAGCTGTAGCCTCACTGCGCTCGAGATGACAGCACTTTTCCTGATACGTGCCCAGGTTGGTGCCCGGGGGAGGCGGTGGGGTGGCAATACTGATAAAATAATAGGACAAGGGGTTCCTTACTATTCATGCCAGTTCCTGTTTCACAGATGTGGACGGTTTCGACGTACGTGCTGCGGCAGAAGCTCGCGGGGCGGAAGCAGTATCCGCTGGTGCTGATGCTGGAGCCACTGTTCCGCTGCAATCTGGCTTGTGCCGGATGTGGGAAGATTCAGTATCCGGCGCATATTTTGAAGAAGGATTTGTCGCCCGAAGAGTGTTTCCGGGCGGTGGATGAGTGCGGGGCGCCGATGGTTTCGATCCCGGGCGGAGAGCCGTTGATGCATCCGCAGATCGGGGAGATCGTCGAGGGGCTGGTGGCGCGGAAGAAATACATTTATCTGTGCACCAACGCGCTGCTGCTGAAGGAAAAGATTGGGCTGTTCAAGCCCAGCAAGTATTTGACGTTTAGCGTGCATCTGGACGGGCAGCGGGAAGAGCATGACCTGGCGGTGTGCCGCGAGGGCGGGTATGACATTGCGGTGGACGCGGTGCGCGAGGCTCTGCGGCGCGGGTTCCGGGTGACCACGAATACCACGCTGTTTGATGGGGCGAATCCGAAGTCGGTGCGGGCGTTTTTTGACGAGATGATGGAGCTGGGCGTGGAGGGCATGATGCTCTCGCCTGGATACTCGTACGACAAGGCGCCGGATCAGAAACACTTTTTGGGTCGGGCGCGGACGCGGCGCATGTTTCGGGCGATTCTCTCCAACCGCAAAAAAGAGTGGCAGTTTAATCTGTCGCCGCTGTTTCTGGAATTTCTGATGGGGAAGAAGACGTATCCGTGCACGCCGTGGGGGATGCCGACTTACAACGTGTTTGGGTGGCAGAAGCCTTGTTATTTGCTGCAGGACGGGTACGCGGAGACTTTTTCTGAACTGCTGTCGACAACCGAGTGGTCGAAGTACGGGACGGAGTCGGGGAATCCGGCGTGCGCGAATTGCATGGTGCATAGCGGGTATGAGGCTTCGGCGGTGCATGCCACGTTCAATTCTCTGGGCGGATTTCTGGCGACCGTGAAGGGGACTTTGTTTTCGCGGTATCGGGATGATGAGGCGCTGCGCATGCTGGAGGAGCCGGTGGCGGCGGTGCATCCGCTGGTGCAGATTGAAGTGCCGGAGCATTCTCTGCACGAGACGCGGGTTTAGGGCAGCAGACGTACGCGGGGGCTGAAGCCCATTTCTTTTTTATCGGCTCACGCGGCGCTGAAGCGCCGCTCTTCCACGGTACCCCTTAAATCGCCGTACTCCTTGAATCTATGACTGGAAAAGAAGGCGGGCATATCGATCATGCGACGGCGGGGGCGATTCCTCCGCATGCCGACGCGGTGAATCCTGACGCGCTAGAGGTTGCGCCGGGGACGGCGCATGAGCGCTTGGAGGGATGGATTCCGGAGCTGGCTAGTGAAGAGGAGCTGCGGGCGGCGCTGGAGAAGGCGTTTGATTATCGCGGGGATGTGACCATTACGCGCAAAAATGGGACGACGATTGAAGGGTATTTATTTGATCGTCGGACGGGGGCTTCGCTTCAAGAGTCTCTGGTTCGGATTTACCCTAAGAATTCGAATGAGAAAGTTGCGGTGTCGTATGCGGAGATTGCGGCGCTCGAATTTTCGGGGCGCGATACTGCGGCGGGCAAGAGTTGGGAAGCTTGGATGAAGAAGTACGCGGAGAAGAAGGCGGCGGGGGAGAAGGATTTGAGTTTGCATCCGGAAGCGCTGGAGTAGAACGCGGGCTGTGAGAGTTTTAGGCGTCCCTCGGGACGCCTTTTCTTTTTTGAGGGCGGCATCGTGCCGGTGGTGACGTGGCGGGGACTTTGGAAGTCAAAATCCCCATACGGATCGGGGGCCGGCTATTTGCCGGTTGGGGTGAAGCCCAGGCCGTCGATCAGGTCTTCAACTTCGTCGTCGGTTCCTCCGATTACCGTGATCGAGATGGCGTAGCCGTGCGACAGCATGGCCAGGGTCGATTGGTGCATGACGCGGGTGCCGACGTCTTTGTGAAAGTCACCGCGGGGCAGGGTTTTTGTGCCGACGGCGATTTCGTAGGGATCTTCGTCGGGGGTGAAGCCTTGGGCCTTGGCGACTTCGGTGAGCGGGAAGAAATATTGGGCGGCCTCGGTTAGTCCGGGATAGGCGGCGGCGCTCTCGGCGGCGATGAGGATGGAAGAGTTCACGTCTTCGGCGCGGGCTTCGGGCGGGCGGGAGAAGGCGGCGAGCAGGACTTTAGCGCCGGCGCTCGAGGCCGGGGTAGCGGGCTTGGTTTGTGTTTCTTCCTCCTTCTTTTCCTCTTCCTGTTTTTGGCGGGCGTTCAATTCGTCGGTGCGCAGGACCCAGCCGGGGGGAATCTTGCAGAAGAGTGCCAAGGATTTGTTGTGGTAGACGCCGTTGGTTACGGTACCGGAGTCGAGAATGGAATCTTGTGCGGCCGGCTTTTTGATTTGCTTCGCGGAAGGAGACTGCGGGTTCGTCTGAGCATGCAGTGCGGCGGAGAGCGCGAACGCGAAGAACAAGCAGTGCCGAATCATGGTTCCATGTTACGCGAGAATGTTACGCGATTCAGATCAGGGAAGCGGTCGGGCTGCAGCCGAGCTTTGCTCGGCCTGTCCGGGTCTGAGACCCGGACAGGCACAATCCTCGGACCCACACCGTCCTGAGCGCTATCAGGCGGCCCGGCCCAGGACCGGTTGGGCGCAGAAGGCGCAGCGGCGGGCGTCGATAGGGATTTCGCTGAGGCATTCGGGACATTTTTTCGTGGTCGGATCGGCGGGCGGCGGTTCTTTCTTCATCCGCGAGATCAACCAGTTAACCGGCACCACGACGAAGAAATATACGGCAGCCGCGATCAGGATGAAAGAAATGACGGCATTGACGAAATCACCGATCGGGAAGGTGGTGCCGCGTAGGGCGAATCTGAGGCTCGAGTAATCCGGCTTGCCGACGATGAGCGCGATCAGCGGGGTAAGGAAGGCCTTGGTAAGTTCGGTGACTACGCCTCCAAACGCGGCGCCGATGACGACACCGACGGCCATATCCACAACATTTCCGCGCAGGATGAATTTCTTGAAGCCGTCTAACATGGAACCCTCCAGAACTGCTGTGCTGGCAATGTAAGGCAGTGAGGGCAGGAGGTCAAGGGGCCGGGAGGGCTGTCAGCGGGCCCTCAGGGGCTGAAGCCCCCGCATAGGTCGAAGCCGACGCGGCGCTGAAGCGCCGCTCTTCCACGCTCTTTTAATTCTTTACAGCAGCTCTTCATTCCCTACAGCAGCTCTTTCGACATTCGTCACGGAAATTTCAAATGCGCATCGGCATGACGATGTAGCGGTATTTGTAGTCGTCGCCTTCAGCGGGGCGGAATTGGCCGGCAGATTGGGCGTCCTTTAGCTCCAGGCGGACTTCACTGGTGCCAGCGGCTTTGAGGAACTCGACCAGATACTGCGCGTTGAAGCCGATGGTCATCGTTTCGCCGGTGTAGGGGGCTTCGATGGAATCTTCGGATTCGCCGGCTTCGGTGGAGGAGGCGGAGATTTTTAGTTCGCCTTTTTCCAATTTCAGGCGGACGGCGCGCGAGCGCTCGTCGGCGAACTGGGCTACGCGGAGGATGGCGGAGTTGAGTTCGTCGGAATTGAGCGGGACGACTTTGCTGTTGTCTTTGGGCAGCACGGCTTCAAAGTTGGGAAACTGGCCGGTGAGCTGGCGCGAGGTCAACAGGCGGCTGCCGATCCGGAAGAAAAGCGTCGATTCGTCTTTGGCGAATTCGATAGTTTCGGCGTCGGTGGAGTCGAGCAGGGATTTTAACTCGTCCATGGCTTTTTTCGGGACCAGGGTTTTCAGTTCACCGGAGACGCCTTCGAATTTTTCGCCGGCGCGTTCACAGTGGGCCAGGCGATGTCCGTCGGTCGCGACCATGGTGATGGATTCAGGCTTCAGCATCATGAGAGCGCCGTTCAGGGTGTAGCGCGACTCTTCATTCGAGATGGCAAAGCCGGTGCGGGCGATCAGGCCACGCAGCACCTGGGCGGGAATCGTGATCGCGCCCGCCGTTGGAAATGCCGGCAGGCTGGGGAAATTTGATTTCGCCATGCCCACCATCTTCGTGTTGGACCGGCCGCAGCGAATGCTGACCCAGTGATTTTCCAGCAGCTTGATGGTGATGTCGGCGTCAGGCAGGAGTTTTACGTAGTCGTGAAGTTTGCGCGCGGGGATGGTGCAAGAGCCTTCTTTTTTTACTTTGGCGTTACACGAAGTGCGAAGGCTGAGATCGAGATCGGTGGCGGTGAGCGACAGGCGGTCGCCGGCGGCCTCGAATAAATAATTGGACAGGATTGGAATTGTGGTCTTGCGTTCGACCACACCCTGCGTAGCAGTTAATTCGCGCAGCAATTCGAGCTTGCTGACCGTGATCTCCATGGTGCCCGCGGCAACGGCGGCTTCCACCGGCATAAAGTCCGTCCCCCCGACTTCTAGTACTTACCTTATATCAAATACAAAACCTATATAACCAGCAGTAGCAGTAGGGCGTTCGCAGAAGTGGAAAACGGGGGCAACTCGCCTGTTGTCACCGGGTTCGCACTCAACCCTTGATGTTAGAAATCGGTCCCGAACTATTCGGAGACGGTAGTGTAATTTAGCCGTTCTACCGATTTCTTCCCTGCCTTACACAACTTCCACATCGCTTGCACAGGCATCACGAAGGAAGACTGGCCTCGCGAGTGGAAAACTTGTTTGCATGCGCGATTCATCCGCCTAATTGCTCGGTCAGTTTATTGATCAGCCTGTTCAAATCTTTGTCGTTCTTGCGAAGCTCTTCGATCTTCTCGACCGAGTGCAGCACCGTCGTGTGATGCTTACCGCCGAACTGGCGGCCGATCTCCGGCAGCGAGGCTTCGGTCATATGTTTGGCCAAATACATGGCGACCTGGCGCGGGTAGACGATAGCGCGAGAATTGTTCTTGGCTTTGATTTCAACCAGGCGCAAGCCAAATTGTTCGGCCACCATTTTCTGGATCGACTCGATGGTGACCTTGCGGGCCTGAGAGTCGATGAAGTTTTTCAGGACTTGCTGCGCGTAAGGCAGAGTGATCTCGGCGCCGATCAGCGAAGAATGGGCGACCAGGCGAATGAGCGCGCCTTCGAGCTCGCGGACATTGGAACGAATATTGGAAGCGACGTACAAAGCAACGTCAGTGGGCAGCGTTACTTTTTCCTGCTCGGCTTTCTTTTGCAGAATCGCAACTTTGGTTTCGAGGTCTGGCGGCTGGATGTCGGCGATCAGTCCCCACTCGAAACGGCTGCGCAGGCGGTCTTCAATCTCGGCCAGTTCTTTGGGCGAGCGGTCGCTGGCGATAACGATCTGCTTCATCGACTCATGCAGCGCGTTGAAGGTATGGAAGAATTCTTCCTGCGTGCGCTCCTTGCCCGTCAGGAACTGGATGTCATCGATGAGCAGCACGTCGACGTTGCGGAACTTGTCGCGGAACGTCGTCATCTTGTCGTAGCGCAGCGAGTTGATCATGTCATTGGTGAACTTCTCGCTGGAGGTGTAGCAGATGGCGGCCTGCGGCATGCGGCGCTTGATCTCGTGTCCGATAGCCTGCATGAGGTGAGTCTTGCCCATGCCGACGCCGCCGTAGAGAAATAGCGGATTGTAGGCTTTGGACGGACGCTCGGCGACGGCCTGGCAGGCGGCGTGCGCGAACTGGTTGCCGCTGCCGATGACGAAGGCGTCAAAGGTATAGCGCGGGTTCAGTTGCGCGGCGCCGTCCCAGTCGAAGCGTGACTGCGACGGCCCAGCGGTCGTGGGCGCTGCGGTGAGGCCGCCGTCGTGGCGAACCGGAGTTTGAGCGGGGTCGTCTTCAGGCGTGACGAACTTCACGTCGTTGAAGCCGAGGCCAAGATTGTCGATGGCTTCCTGGATGAGGTCCGCGTACTTGTCGCCGGCGTGGCGGAACTCGACGGTCGGAACGCGAACGAAGAGAATGCCTCCGCTGGCGTGGCTGTAGCGGGTGGGCTTGAGCCAGGTGTCGTAGGAATGGCGGTTGATTTTCTTTTCCAGCGCATCGAGGATGCGCGCCCACGGATTCGGGGAGAGAGTTGTGCTGGGAACTGACATATATGAAATATTCACCGCGGCGCTCCGGCGGCTGGTGGAGAGCGCCTGTTTAAAACTGCCGTTTTACGAAGTAGCCGGAACCGTTAAGTTGACTGCGGAATGCGTTCGATTCTCAGTGCGCGGCTGCCGAAGCAAAAAGAAATTCGAAAGCAGGATCAGATCGGCATACTAGCACAAAATATTTTGTTGTGTGGAAAACTTCGGCTGGAATTTTTCCGCGAATGATTATTCAGTACCCGCGGGAAGAGTTTGTCAAGTGGCGCGATGGTAACTGCCGCGAAGACGGTGCAGGACGCGGGAGCGCGGAGATTTCTTGGTGTCATCCCAAGTGGCAGCGAAGCTGGCATGAGGGACCTTACGTCGGACGGTGTCTGCGTGGCGTCGACGAGAGTGCCCGCACTTCATGCAGCAGTGAAGTTCCTCGCACCGGTACAACTCCTCTACGGGTTTCGTAAGGTCCCGCCATAGCGCGCAACGCGATTTGGCGGGATGACATGGTTGGGAACCCGCGGCTAATCCGTAAGTGTTCAACTTCAGTTAGACTCAGTGACTTCCCCGGAGAAGGGTTTGGAGGTAATGCGGGGAGTGATTTATACTTAAGGTTTGCCATAACACTGTCGAACGAATCAGGAGCAAGTACTTTTCATGCCCAAGCGTACATTCCAACCCAACCGGCGCAAGCGATCGAAAGTTCACGGATTTCGCAAGCGCATGAAGACCCAGGGCGGCAAGAAGGTAATTTCCCGCCGGCGCGCCAAGGGGCGCAAACGGGTCTCGGTAAAACCAGGATTCCGCGAATAGTCCAGTGGCGCGGGCGGGAGCGTCCGCGCACCCGCTGACGTGCCGGTGATCTGCACATTGATCTGCCAATCGGTGATCCGCGAATCAGTGATCCGCCAATCGAGAATCGGCACGGGCGCCTTTCCCCGCAGCGCGCGGCTGTTGCGTCACGCCGACTTCGAGCGCGTGTACAAGCTGGGGCGGCGGCATTTCTCGGCGAGTATGACCGTGTTTTACTGGCCGCGGCCGGAGCCCAACGCGGCTGTTGCGAAGAGTCCAGCGGCTGAGTCGTCGGGTAAGTCGCCGACCAAGTTTCCCGTGGTAACGGGGCTGCGCATCGGATTCACCGTAGGCCGCGCCCTGGGCGGGGCGGTGCAGCGCAACCGGATGAAGCGGCGATTGCGCCAGGCGGTGCGGCTGACGTGGCCGGCTGCGGGCGCGAATGCGGATGTGGTGATCAATCCGAAGAAGGCGCTGCTGACGGTGGATTTTACGGCCGTCGTGAACGAAGTCGGGCGAGCTTTCGTAGTGATTGAACAGAAGCTTGCAGGCAAGGCCGCACCACCGAAGGTCTAGAATGCGCCATCTTGGCCAACTCGTTGTGCTGGGGCTGCTGCGGGGTTATAAGTTTGCGATCTCGCCGATGATTCCGCCTGCTTGCAGATTCGTTCCCACGTGTTCGGAGTATGCGATAGAGGCAGTGGAACGATACGGTGCGGTGCGCGGCGGGCTGATGGCTTTGGGGCGACTGTTGCGCTGTCATCCGTTGTCGCGTGGCGGGTATGATCCGGTGGTCCATCAGGGACTAAAGCCCAACTTTTTCTCGGCGTTTGACGGCGTGGCCGAAAGCCCCGCCCTTTCAAAGCGACTACAAGACACTCAATAGAGTAAGGCTCTACTCGGCGCGGTCGAAGGAAACGGTAACTTTGCCAGAAATTCAAAATCCACAACACGAATCCGGCAGCGAGAAGCGGCTGATGCTGGTCTTTCTGCTGGCGTTCATTGTGATGCTGGCATTGCAACCGCTGATGAAGAAATACTTTCCGCAGCCGGCTGCGCCTCCGCCGCAACAGAGCCAGACTGCGCTGCCGCAAACTGCGGCCCCGTCGATGGCGAACGCCGCGCCAGTGGCGACTTCAGCTGGAGCTTCTTCCGGATCCCCATCCAGTGTCGTAACCAGGCAGGCGGCGAGCGAAACCGAGACGGTCATCGAGAATGATGTTTACCGGATCACGTTCACCAACCGCGGGGCGCAGGTGAAATCGTGGATTCTGAAAAAGTTTGACAACGACGCGCAGAACGCGCCGCTCGATCTGGTAAATCAGGACGCTGCCGCGAAGTACGGCTATCCGCTGTCGCTGTGGACTTACGACGAAGCTCTGCGCGATAAACTCAGCTCCGCGCTTTATGTTTCTTCGCACGAAGGCAAGCTGACATCGCCGACTACGGTCACGTTCGAATACGCCGACCAGGATGTGTCGGTCCACAAGACTTTCAGTTTCGATAACAGCTATAGCGTCGGCATCGAAACTTCGGTGACTTCCAAAGGGACGGCCGTCGCGGCGCTTCCGGCGTGGCCATCGGGATTCGGCAGCCAGACCACGCCCGCGTTTTATGCCGCGGGATTCATTGACTACCAGTTCAACAAAGATATTGTTCGCCTGCCCATCAAGTGCGGGTTTACGGTTTTCTCGAAGTGCACCGACATCAGCGGCGGCAAAACGATTTCAGGTCCCTTCCATTGGGCGGGGCCGACGGATCAGTATTTCGCGGCGGTGTTCATTCCGGACGATCCGAACGCGGCGTCGATGGTCACGTTGCGGAATGCGATGGCGATTACACGCGATCCGCAGAAGGCCGACTCGAAAGAGATGGTCAACGTGGACGTGCTGGGAGCGGCGGTCGGCAACCCGCACGGCGCAACGGCGGAGCGCGTGTTTGTGGGTCCGAAAGAGCTCGATGTGCTGCAGAAGATTGCAGTGCCGGGAGTCTCGGGCGCGGACAGCGACTTGAATGGTCTGGTGGATTTTGGTTTCTTCGGGATCCTCGCCAAGCCGCTCTTTTTGTGGCTGAAGTGGACGTATTCTCATGTCGTCCCCAACTGGGGATGGGCGATCGTCCTGCAGACGCTGATTCTGAGCCTGCTGTTGTTGCCGTTGCGCATCACGCAGATGAAGTCGATGCTGAAGATGCAGCGCGTGGCGCCGCAAATCAAGGCGATCCAGGAGAAATATAAGAAGTACAGCCTGCGCGATCCCCGCAAGGCGCCGATGAACGAGGAAATCAGCGCGCTCTATAAAAAAGAGGGAGTGAATCCGGCGGGCGGATGTTTGCCGATGCTGATCCAGTTGCCGTTTCTGTACGCGTATTACAGAATGCTGGCGATCACTCTGGATTTGCGCCATGCGCACTGGCTGTGGATCCATGATTTGTCGGCGGCCGAGGCGTTTCCGTATGTCTTGCCGATTCTGATGGTGGTGAGCATGCTGGTGGTGTCGAAGATGACGCCGCAGGCGGGCATGGATCCGCAACAGCAGAAAATGATGACGGTGATGATGCCGCTGATGATGGGCTTCTTCTTCTTCCGGTTGCCCGCAGGGCTGAATCTGTATTATGCGGAAGCCAACTTGATCCAGGTGGCGCAGCAAGCGGTGATGAACCGCACCCGCCTGGGGCAGGAAATGCGCGAGATGATGGCGAAGCGCGCCCGGAAGAGGGATAAGTGAAGCTTCTAGCCACTAGCTTCTAGCTACTAGCTTGGCTCGGCCCGGACGCAGTCGTGGAGAGCAAAGACCCGCTTCTCGCCAAGGACGCGAGAAACGGGGCACCCAGTACCCAGAGAGAGATTTGAGCTAGAGGCTAGTAGCTAGAAGCTAGGAGCTTAAAGCCGGGAGCTATTCGCATGTCCATACCTGACAAACTCGCTGCCGCTAACAAGATCAACGAATTTCTGCAGGCCGTGGTGACGCACGGCGGACTTCGGTTGAAGTACAGGATCATTGTCGATCCGCCGCTGCCCGAGAACCGCGACTGGGAGAAGCCGGAAATCCTGGTGGATTTCGCCGGTCCGGATTCGGCGCTGCTGCTCGACCGCGGCGGCGAACTGCTGCGGGCGCTGGAACTACTGGCGCTGGAGATGCTGCGTCTGCCTTCGGGTGAGCATGAGAAGATTTCGTTCGACTGCCAGAATCAGAGGTCGTTGCGGATTCAGGAACTGAGAACGGCCGCGACCGTGGCTGCCGAGAAAGTGCGCCGCACTGGGACGCCATACGAGTTCAGTCCCATGTCGTCGCGGGAGCGCCGGATCGTTCACCTGGCGCTGCGCGATGAGGCCGACCTGCGCACCGAGAGCGAGGGCGAAGGCATGCGGCGGTGTTTGGTGGTGTATCCCAAGGACTATCAGGCGGCGGGGAAGGCTTAGTTTCCACTTCGGCGAGTTTCCGGGGCGAAGCGGTTGATCGGGAGGCCTCGGGAGCGTGGGAGTGTCCCACAGTTACCATTCAGGTTCGTGAATGGCTTGGTTCCTGCTTGCCCAGGCATTTTCGGTGCAGGCTATCAGATACCTCTTCGCGGCGGGACTGGGCGTGAAGAGCCTTCCTTTGGTGTGAAATTCCACTTTGATTTTTTTAGATGAATCTATCGACGAGAATTCCTGGATCTCGCTAGGATTCGTTCCACCTGTTAACCGTCTTGAGTCGTAGCGTCTAGGGATCTGCAATCCTGTGAGGCAGCACTACCTGGTCGGAGTTGGTATGGTGGCACGGTACGCCTCGCCGCGCTTGGCGGGACGGGCGAAGACACCCGTCCCCACACAAACTAAAGAAGCAAAGGCCCTTAGTGGCCGGCGGCAGCTCCTGCGGCTGCGGGCATCATGCCGGAAATTTTCATGGATTCAATGCGGTTCAGTACCGATTCCAGGCTGGCCCCGGTATCGGTGCAGGCATCGACATAAGGATGGCGGCTACCGTCGGCGTGCATGACCAGGACGCTGGTTTCGGAGTTGGCCTTTTTCACCATATAGGGCAGGTGATGACGATCGTTGCGGGTGAGGGTTGCGCCCAGCACGACCAGGTCGAACGAAGTCTTCTTGAGAGCTTCGTCGACGGCTTTGCGTCCGATGGCCTGGGCGACAATGTGCCCGACCTTTTCCATAGCCGCGGCCTGCGCGACTAGAACTTCCCTGTCCCCTTCGCCATAAAGAATTCTTAGTTTTGATTTCGCCATAACTTGACCTCTATTTTTTTCGTATCTTCTGATACCCGACGCACCGGTACCTGCACATGACGGTAGCAACCGGCGGGAGTCCGGGAAACATCACCGAAGACCCACGACGAACGGGACTAGGCGGGGCGCGAAGCCAGTGATCAAGGTCCAAGGGCCAGGGACCAGCGATCAGGGACCAGCAATCAGGGCCCAGGGGCCAGGGGTCAGGGGGGTACGGCTTAGGGCTTCCCCTCGCAGGCTCTCCGGCTATACACTGCTGCGCGGAGGCTTTCCAACCTATGCCGGGCACACTCGTCTGGAGAGCTGTACTCATATCGTTGCTGTGGACACCGTGGCTGGCCGCGCAGGCCGGCGGTGCGCCAACTTCCACCACCACGTGCAATCTGGATGACGGGCGGCAGGTCTACGTGCGGTACAACCCGGTTTCGAGCAAAGAGAAGCCCGTCAACGGCAAGCCATGGGCTCCGGGCGGCGCGCCCATGACATTGTTCACGGAAGCGCGACTGACGCTGGGCAGTGCGATGATTCCGATCGGCGCCTACACGGTGTATCCCATTCCCGCGAAAGATCACTGGACATTAGTGGTGAACAAAAACGTGGCAGCGGGCGCGGCCTATGACGAGAAGCAGGACATCGCGCGGTCGGTAATGGAGACGGCGCAGGTGGAGCAGCCGTCGGATGCACTGGAAGTGGCGTTCGCCCACGTGGGTGCGCGCTGCACCTTGCGGATTTATACTGGCAAGACCGCTTCCTTCGCCGATTTCATGGCGAAGTAACGCAAGTACCATGTTCAAGTAATGTCACGCCTCGAACCTCCCGCGAAATGCCGGCGCTGCAGTGCGGTCGTGCGCCGGCTTCTGCAGATCTTCTGCCTCCTCCTGTTCTCTCCCCTCTTTATCCCTGTTTTTCTTGGCGCATCGGCGGCCGAATCCGGTCCGAAGGCGCAGATATCGCACACGACTGAAAGCTTGCGCGGAGTGAGCGCCGTGTCGCGCGCAGTGGCTTGGGCGAGCGGCACGCATGGGACTTACCTGCGCACGTTTGACGGCGGCCTCACCTGGATTCCGGCGCAGGTGCCGGATGCGAGTGCGCTGGATTTTCGCGCCGTCGTAGCGTTTTCCGCCGATGAAGCGTTTCTGATGTCGGCGGGGCCGGGAGAGCAGTCGCGGATTTACCACACCGGCGACGGCGGCAAAAACTGGCAGCTGCAATTTACCAATACCAATCCCAAGGGATTTTTCGACTCCATGGTTTTCTGGGATCCGCAGCATGGAATGGTGCTGGGCGACCCGATTGCGGACGAGTCCGGCACACTCAAGTTCGAGGTGCTGATGACCGAGGATGGGCATAGTTGGCGAGTCGTTCCGCCGGCGCGATTGCCCGCGGCGATGGAGGGCGAGGGCGCGTTTGCGGCGTCGAACACGTGCATCGCGATTCTGAACGGGGGCCTGAGTCGGGACGGCGCTGGTCAGAACAATGTTGGCCTGAATAACGACCAGAACATCTGGTTCGCGACCGGCGGAAAAGCGGCACGCGTGTTTCACTCGCCGGATCGCGGGGTCAGCTGGGAAGTTTTCGAAACTCCCATCGTGCATGGGCCGGAGTCGGCCGGAATTTTCTCGATTGCATTCCGCGATGCGACGCATGGTGTGATTGCGGGCGGGGACTACAAACGTCCCAAAGACGACGGGCCGAACCTGGCGTTTAGCGAAGACGGAGGGAAGACGTGGAGGCTCTCGACCATACATCCGCTGCCGTATTTTTCAGCGGTGGCTTATGACCGGAAAGTGAATGCGCAGGCGGTGCAGGAGGCAGCGGTCGAGAAGGCAATGCGGGTGAAAGGAATTGCGCCGGAACGAATTTTTATTGTGGGGCAGGATCTTGTGTTCGACTTTCGGCCGCCGAAAGATCCGCGGCGGATTAACGGGAAGAAGGAGTGGGGTATTGAATTGAATGCGGGGAGTGCGTATCCGGAAGGTGGAGTATTGCTGGTGGGACCGAAGGGGGCGATGGCGAGTGTTCCCTAGAGGGTGCCGCGCGGAGGAATGGGATGACAAAGGATCACGAGCAGTCGTTGCGTA
This sequence comes from uncultured Acidobacteriota bacterium, assembly GCA_963758005.1. Classification (GTDB taxonomy): domain Bacteria; phylum Acidobacteriota; class Terriglobia; order Terriglobales; family Acidobacteriaceae; genus Sulfotelmatobacter. Next base: position 1,590,719 of record CAVWTR010000006.1, on the reverse strand, counting down.
AGCACCTCCTTGAGCTTCTCGAAGGCGGGCAAGCTCACGCCAAGTTTGACGACGTCGTAAAGAACTTGCCGGCGGCGGCGCGCGGCAAGAAGCCGGCGAAGTTTCCGCATTCTCCCTGGATGCTGCTGGAACACATGCGTATGGCGCAATGGGACATTCTCGAGTTCAGCCGCAATGCCAAGTACGTCTCTCCGAAGTGGCCGGAAGGATATTGGCCGAAGACGGAAGGTCCGGCGAATGCTGCAGCGTGGGAGAAGAGTGTTCGCGTGTTTCGCCGAGATTTGAAGGCCATGCAGAAGCTGGTGGCGAATCCGAAGACGGATTTGTTTGCGCGGATTCCGTGGGGCGACGGGCAGACGGTTTTGCGCGAGGCGTTGCTGCTGGCGGATCACAACGCGTATCACCTGGGGCAGTTGCTCGATGTGCGGCGGCTGTTAGGAGCTTGGAACGGCTAGGCGCGATTAAACCGCGATTCGCGATCGAGGTTCCGGAGTGGTTCGCACATCTGTGTCTGTTTGGCGAGAGCGAGCTTCGGGGCGTTTGCGGAACACGACTTTTACTCCCTCGCGCCAGCGCTCGTCAATGCCGACGAATTCCCAGGCGATCTCGGGGGCGATGTAGCGGAGCAGCACATCCGTTGCGGGATGGACGTGCAAGGCCGGCGCCACCAAGTAGAGCAGTGGTTTCTCCGGCGACAACTCTCGATCGGCAAAATATCCGAAGAGCGGAAATTCTCCGCGGGCGTGGTGCCACGCCACTCTTGACCAATAATCGAGACCCTGCAGCGGCAGGTGAATGTCTTCGTCGGCTTTGAGTTCCACGACCGCGAGGCGGCCCTCGCGCGTGGTGGCTAACACGTCGAGCATGGCGCGATCGGCGGCGGAAAACGCGGGAACCTGGGAATAGAGCAGGCATGAGTCGTTCGATTGCGAGAGCAGACGCTCGTCAATGACGCTAACGTCAGCGACGACCAGTGATTCGAGCCAGCGTTCGGGGCGCAGACGAAATAGCGGGTGCTGGCGCGGGCCGTAGGGATGGCGAGTGTCGCGGATGGCAGTGAGCAGTTGCAGGAAGATCGGGAAGTTGTACTCCTCAAGAACCTGGGCTTCGGCGCCGACGCCGAATACGATTTCCTGTTTGCTGCGGAAGGTTGCGGCTTCGGCGCCCATGCGGGCGCGTGCGAACTCCAGGCCTCGCCAGCGGAAGGCAAGTTCGGCGGCGGAGAGCACGGCGACCTCGCAGTTGGGCAGAATCGAGTTGATTCTGGCGATCGAATCAGCGAACCGGGCGAGTGCGGCGGATTCATTGGGTGCGTGGACCAGGCGCGTGGCGACGTTGCCGCGGTCGGTGCAATCGATTTCGGTAAGGGCATCATGCCGTTCGTCGAGTTCGAACAAACTCCACTTGGCGGCGGCTTGGTTCAGGTTGGCCATGCGCTCCCGCACCAGCGCGGAGCAGCCTTGCGGAACAAACAGACGCAGGCCCTCCACGAGAAACTTGCCGGCTGAGGAATGTCGGCAGGCTTCGAGCCAGAGGATGGCGAAGGTCAAAGAGGCATCGATGGAGGCCTGAGTTTCCGAGGCGTTGACTCCAAGGACAGCGAATGCGGACTGGCCCTGGCGGACGAGTCCGCGGGCGTAAATGGGGCCGAAAGAATTTTCCAGATCCACGGCGCTGGTGAGACGGGCGACCGTAAAGCCGGGAAAGTGGCGATCGAGAGCGCGCCGCAGTTTTTGTTCGTAGCTGGCGCGGGCGACTTTCTTGGCGGAAGGCGAGCGCCGGTCACGCTCGCGGCAGATTTCGAGCTTTGTGGGTCGAGCCTGGCCCAGGCGCTGCACGAACAGTTTCAGGGTACCGTTTTTCACTTCGGCATCGAGGACGCGCCGAACCGTGTTGCGCTCCGCCGACCACAGGTGCAGCAGGCATTTCTTGTAATCGCCGGAGATCGAATACTTGGACTGGCACAGGTCGAAGGCCACGGCGCCGTTTTCAAGCACGACCGCGCCCGAAGCTTCGCTGAGGAAGTCCTGCACGGTCCGCGTGAGAGCGTCTGGAGTCACGAGTGAATTGTCCACATTGGGCGGGGCGCAGTCTGTGACGAGTGACCATCGTTATTGGCGGGAGTTGTGGAAGACCTGGCCCGGGGAAGTGGATCGAGCGCCGTGTGGGATAATAAGGGAACGGGCGGTTTTCGCGGGGAGTCCTAGCTAAGGTCGGGGGCATCTAATTCACGTGGACAAACAACTTCTAGATAAAACTCTTTTGGATAAGCAGCGTTTTTTCTTCGAACACTACGGCCTCACCGAGCACGATCTGGAACGCTATCTGTCGGCAGCGCTCTCGGCAGGCGGCGATTACGCCGACCTCTACTTCGAATATCTTTCATCCACGTCGCTGATGGTGGACGAGTCGATGGTGAAGTCAGCGTCGCAGGGCATCTCGGTGGGATGCGGAGTGCGCGTGGTTTCCGGTGAGCGCACCGGCTACGCCTATACCGACGATCTTTCCAGCGGGCGCATCCTGCATGCGGCGCGGACGGCCGCTTTGATCGCAAGCGCTCCGGCGAAAACGACGGTGGCAGGATTTCAGAAAGCGGCAGCGCGGAGTTTGTATCCGGTGACGCTGCCCTCGGTGGACGCGGAGATCAGCGCCAAGGTCGAACTCGTCATGCGCGCGGACAAAGCCGCGCGGGCCTACGATCCGCGGATTCAAGAAGTGCGGGCGAGCTACGCCGATGAACTGCGGAACATTCTGGTGGTTGCGTCGGACGGAACGTTCGCGGAAGATTCACAGCCTCTGGCGCGGATGAACGTGTCGTGCATCGCCAAGACCGAAGGGAACTCGGCGCGCGGAGGTTCGGGCGGCGGTGGACGCGTGGCCCTCGATTTCTTCTTCGGCGAGAAGACTCCGGAGTATTTTGCGAAAGAATCGGCGCGCCAGGCGATTCTGCAACTCGACGCCCGCGAGGCTCCGGCGGGAGAAATGGAAGTGGTCCTGGGTCCGGGATGGCCGGGAGTCCTGCTGCATGAAGCCGTGGGACACGGGCTGGAAGCGGACTTCAACCGCAAGAAAACTTCCGCGTTCGCAGGCCTCGTCGGCAAGCGGGTGGCGAGCGAGAAGTGCACCGTGGTCGACAACGGCACCATGCCGTGGCGGCGCGGCTCGCTCAACGTCGATGACGAAGGCGGATCGACCCAGGAAACCGTGCTCATCGAAAACGGAATCCTGAAAGGCTATCTGAGTGACAAGCTGTCATCGAAGCTGATGGGTATCGCCAGCACCGGCAACGGACGTCGCGAGAGCTACGAGCACATCCCCATGCCGCGCATGACCAACACGTACATGTTGGCAGGCCAGGATGATCCCGGAGATATTATTCGCTCGGTGAAACATGGGATTTACGCAGTGAATTTCGGCGGCGGCCAGGTCGACATTACGAACGGGAAGTTTGTGTTCTCGGCCTCCGAGGCCTACATGATTGAAGACGGCCAGATCACGGCCCCGATCAAAGGCGCCACCCTGATCGGCAACGGGCCGGACGTGCTGACGCGAGTTTCGATGGTCGGCAACGACCTGAAGCTCGATGAAGGCGTAGGCACCTGCGGCAAGGACGGGCAGGCCGTACCAGTGGGCGTGGGAATTCCGACGCTGAAGATCGATCGGTTGACCGTGGGCGGAACTGCCAGGAAAGATCCGGGCGGATTCATGCAGTAGATTCTTCGCCATGGCAGACCAAAATCTACACGGTCGAAGTAAAGAAAACATTTAGGATTCCAGGCGGCGATGTTCTGCGCTGGGTCGAGCGGCCAGTCTCGGATGTGATTCCCGAAAGAGAGTCGTCCTTGTACCGGTGTAAAGATTGCCACGGAAAAAGTGAAGCTGTTCGATAAGCACGTTGCGCACGCCGCAGCGCCCCACGCGGAGCATATCTCCAAACAGGACTCGGAGTATTGTCCGGCAGGCATGTATTTTCGACAGAATCCCGGTCGCGAGCCGAGGCTGTCGCTAAGTCCGATTGAATAAGGGAAGTGAACGATCGATCAGTCCGGAGTTCTCTGGGCTAACTAAAGCAACCGTGCTGCGACTCCCTGCGCCGCAAGCATCTCTACCGCCTTTCGATCAAACGAAACGAAAATCTCCGAGCCGAGCCACCTTCCCTCATACGCAATCACGCCATCCGCAAAATCTCCGCCAGCATCCAAAACTGCAAGGCCGGCGTCGACCGCAGGTCGGTTTGTTTCCACGTTTTCCGCAGTAAGCAAGGTACGGATAGACTTCGATATATCGGATGGGCGAATGCGATAAACACTGCGAAGGACCCAAACGAACTCGCACAGGCACGGGACTGCGATTGCGACCACTTCGGCTCGGCTCATTAGCCTGGTCGCAACGTCGGTCTGCTCGGGATGATCGCGTACGGCCGCCCGCACCAGGACGTTCGTGTCCACCGCGATTTTCATTTTCTGCCGGCTCGGATCTTTCTCGCCCAGCTGCCGGCCCAGCCGCGTGCAGCGGCCTCATTCATTTCTTCAATCGTTGCAACCTTCCTGGTCTTGCCCTCCAGGACCCCAAAAAAGTCCTCAATTTTCCCACCGGGCCGGGCTGCCCGCAGCACGCCGCGTCCATCGGGAAGCAAGTCCAGTTCAATCTTCTCCCCCGGCTTGATGCCAAGATGCTGCAAGACCTTTTTCCGAAACGTAACTTGTCCACGGGCAGTAACGGTCAATGTGGCCATCACGATTCACCCCTAATGCTAGATAAAAGTATAAGGTAAAACAGCATTATTCTCAATGGCATCGAAAATTGTCTTTTGCATCACGAATTATCGAGCCTTAGCAAGGCAAACTCACCCGATTGCTGGGATAATGGATTTATGCCTTCAGCAGAACTCGAAACTAGAAATCCGAAGCTCGAAACCGACCTCCGCGAAATCGCGCAGGATATTGTCCGCCGCGCTATGGCTGGTGGCGCAACCGCCGCCGAGTGCGTGGTCCGCGAAGGTGATGAATTCTCTACTCTCGTCCGCCTCGGCCAAGTGGAGACCCTGAAAGAGTCGGGGTCGAAGTCGATTGGAGTGCGCGTGTTTTTTGGGCAGCGCGCGGCCAGCACTTACTCGAGCGATTTTTCCGCAGCGGGTCTCGACCGGATGGTGAAGTCGGCGTTAACGCTTGCGAAGATCACCTCGGAAGATCCGTTTGGCGGAATTCCGGAAGCTTCGCAACTCGGCTCGATCACGGGCGATCTCGATCTGTATTACAGCGACGTCTATTCGCTCGCGGGTGCCGATCGCATCGACTACGCACGGCGCGCGGAAAAGGCTGCGCTCGATTTTGATCCGCGCATCAAGAACTCGGAAGGCGGATCGTTCGACGCGGCGACCGGCCACAAGGTTCTGGCCAATTCGCACGGGTTCGTTGGCGAATATCGCCGGTCTTACTGTTCCGTCTCAGCCGTGCCCATAGCACAGACCGAGTCTGGCGCGATGCAGCGCGATTATTGGTACTCCGTCGCGCGTACGCTCAGCAAGCTCGATGCGCCGGAAAAAGTTGGGAAGATTGCCGCCGAGCGCACTCTGCGCCGGCTGGGTGCGCGCAAGGCGAAGACCGCGCGGGTGCCGATTGTTTTCGATCCCATGGTGGCCACTTCGATCCTCGAACATATTTTCGAAGGCATCAACGGAGATTCGGTTTATCGTGGCGCGTCTTTTCTGGCGGGCAAACTGGGACAGAAGATTGCAGGCGACAACGTCAACATCATCGACGACGGCACGATCCCCGGTGGCTTCGGCACGAGCCCGTTCGATGGCGAGGGCATTCCTACGCGGCGTACCGTGGTGATTGAGAACGGGGTGCTCAAATCATATTTACTCAATACCTACACCGGGAAAAAACTTGGCTTGCAGACCACAGGGAACGCTTCGCGAGGGCTGGCCGGAACGCCCGGGATCGGGCCCGGAAATTATTTTCTGCAGGCGGGCACGAAGACTCCGAAAGAATTGATTGGCGGAATCAAAGACGGCCTGTACGTGACCGAGTTTCTCGGCAGCGGCGCGAACCTGGTGACCGGAGATTATTCGCGCGGGGCTTCGGGGATGTGGATTTCGGGCGGCGAGTTCGCGTACCCGGTGGAAGAGATCACGGTGGCGGGGAATTTGAAGGAATTGTTTTTCAATATCTCCGAGATCGCCAATGATCTGGAGTTCCGTGGTTCGGTCGCGGCCCCGACGATTCGCGTGGATGGCCTGACCGTTGGCGGCGAATAAATTGTGGGGCGGACGCTCCCTTCGGCCAGCTCAGGGCAGGCTCTGTCCGCCAGCTCTCAACGGCGACAAACCCACGTCGTCAAGAGGCAACTGAATGAAATTCGCCAAGGTGGTTTTCTGGATTGCCGGCATCTGGGGCGTTCTCATCCTTACGCCTCTTTATTTCATGTTCGATGCAATCAGTCGCAACGATCCTCCCGCCATCACGCATCCCGGCTTCTATTACGGTTTCGTCAGCTTGGGATTGGCCTGGCAGGTTGCGTTCTTCATAATCGCGCGGGATCCGGTGCGCTTCCGGCTGATGATGATCCCGGCGATGCTGGAGAAATTCGGCTACGGCGCTTCCTTCCTGGTTCTGTATCTGCAGCACCGGCTTCATCCTTCAGACCTCGTATTTGGCGGAGTGGATGTGCTGTTCGGCGTGCTGTTTCTGCTTGCGTTCTTTCGAACTTCGGCTTAAACATTCCTGTTCGGTGAAATCGAACAGGAGACTCCATGAATCGAAGATCCTTCCTGAAGTGGGCTGAACTGGCAGGTTTTACGGCCGGGCTTACTTCTCTACCTGCGTTTGGAACCCCCGCGCCTGAGGCGAAACTCGATGTTTCCACGGCCGCGGCGAAAACTCCCTCAACAGCAAAGCTCGGTTCGCCCGAGACTATTTTGCTGAAAGACTACCGCCCGAAATCGATCTACAAGATTCCAGTCACGCAAATCGCGAAGGCGAAATCCCCCATCATCGACATGCACTCGCATCCTTACGCGAAGACGGCGAACGAAATCGACGCGTGGGTTGGCACCATGGATGAAGTTGGAGTCGAGAAGACCATCATCCTGACCATGGCGACTGGCGCGGAGTTTGACGAGATCAACAAGAAATATTCGAAGCATCCCGAGCGCTTTGAGATGTGGAGCGGCCTCGACTTCTCGGGCTACGACAAGCCGGGTTTCGGCGCGGCAGCCGCGAAAGAGCTGGAACGCTGTCACCAAGCCGGGGCGCGCGGCGTCGGCGAGATTCACGACAAAGGCAAGGGGCTGCGTTCGGGAAAATCGAATGCCTCAGGGATGCATCCCGACGATGCGCGCATGGATTCCGTGTGGGATAAGTGTGGAGAGCTGGGGATGCCCGTCAGCCTTCACGTAGCCGACCCAATCTGGATGTACCAGAAGATGGACAAATATAACGACGGCCTGATGAACGCTTATGAATGGCGGCTCGACAATCAGCCGGGCATCGTAGATCTGTCAGGCATGGTGGACATTTTCGAGCGCACGCTGGCGCGGCACAGAAAGACGACATTCGTCGCGTGCCACTTCATGAATCTCGACTACGATCTGGCGCGGCTGGGCGAGGTGCTGGAGCGGAATCCAAATCTGTATGCGGATATTTCCGCGCGCTATGCCGAGACCGGACCGATCCCGCGCTTCGCAGCTCAGTTTTATGCCAAGCACGCGGACCGCCTGGTCTACGGCACCGACATGGGATTTGATCCAACGATGTACCGAGTGACGTTCAGAATTCTGGAATCTCTCGACGAACATTTTTATGAGAATGAACAGTTTGGCTATCACTGGGCGCTGAACGGATTCGGACTGAGTGATGCGATTCTGAAGCAGGTGTATCGCGAGAATGCGGCACGACTGCTGGCGGCGCGAAAACCTTAACCCTTAAAGAGAACCCATCAACCACAAAGGACTCAAAGGATCACGAAGGAATTCGCTTGGATGGATTCCTTCGTGCACCTTCGTGTCCTTCGTGGTTTAAGCTCTTGAATCCGCACCCGATCAGCCAGAAATCGACAATCAAAATCCAACAGCCTACAATTCCTGCATGGGCAGTTTAGGACAACCAACGCCGGTCATGGAGGAACGCGACTCCAGCCGTTTGATTATCGGGATCGCCGTGGCCGTGATGATTGGAGGCGCACTCGCGGTCGCATTGCTGATGCGGCAGCCGCCCAAAGTCGCGAAACCGGCCTCGCCTTATCTCGCCACCCTGAAGCTTTCCGATTTCAAAATGAGCGCGGCCGAGAATTTCATTGGCGCCACGGTCAGCTATGTCGACGGCAGCGTTACCAATGGCGGTGACAAGACGGTAACCCATGCCGTGGTGGAAGTTGTGTTTAAAGACGAAATGGGGCAGGTTGCCCAGCAGGAAGAAGTGGCGCTACAGGTGGTCAGAACCAACGGAGCCTACCCTGAACCCGTAGACCTCGGCGTTTCTCCGCTGGCTCCCGGGCAGGCTCAACCCTTCCGGCTGACGTTCGACCACATTTCGGCACAGTGGAACCGGCAGTATCCGGAGATGCGCGTGACGGATGTTTCCGTAAAGTAGCTGCGTGCTGTTCTTCCACGTGTTCCCGCTACAATAAATCCATGCCTGAAAACAAGCCGTTTCGGCTGACGGAGTCGGTGAAAGCTGCAGGCTGCGCGTCGAAGCTGAGTCCGGCGGCGCTCGACCAGGTGCTGGGGAAATTAGCCCGCCAACATGATCCGAATGTTTTGGTCGGCTTCGATCATGCCGACGACGCTGGAGTGTATCGGATCGCGCCGGATCAGGCGCTGGTGCAGACAGTCGATTTCTTCACGCCGGTCGTCGACGACCCTTACACATTCGGACAGATCGCGGCCACCAACGCGCTCAGCGATGTGTACGCGATGGGCGGAAAGCCGCTGACTGCGCTCGCTCTCGTCTGTTTTCCCGAAAAGGCGGAGCTCGAAATTCTGGAGCGGATTCTGGCCGGCGGGTTGTCAAAGATGATCGAAGCGGGATGCACCGTGATTGGTGGCCACAGCATTCGCGACGAAGAACCCAAGTTTGGATACTCGGTCACCGGAATGGTCCATCCGAAGAAAGTTCTCGCGAATGCGGGCGCTAAACCCGGTGACGTGCTGCTTTTCACAAAAGCCATTGGGACCGGGGTGATTTCAACGGCGTTAAAAAAAGGCAAGGCCGATGCTGCCTGGATTGATGCTGCGGTTCAGTCGATGACCACGCTGAATAAGCGCGCCGCGGAGGTGATTACGGGAAGCGATTTCCGCGTGCACGCAATGACTGACGTGACCGGGTTCGGAATGATCGGACATGCGCGTGAGATGGTGCTGGCGTCGGACGTATCGATCAGTATTTCTGCGGGGAGCGTGCCTCTGCTCGCAGGGGCCCTGGAATGCGTGCAGGCTGGACACATTCCCGGAGGACTCAAGAACAACCGGGACTTTGCGGAGTGCCTGGTGGAGTACGAATCCGACGTGCCTGACGATTTGCGCGCCCTGTTGTTCGATCCGCAGACTGCCGGCGGACTGCTGATCTCTACGCCGGACGGATCATCGCTAACCAGCGCCCTTCGCGATGCACGAGTCGCGGCGATACAGATTGGTGAAGTTCATGAGAACGCGAAGCCTAGAATTCGCGTGCGCCGTTAGTGTACGCGGGCGGGGACGCCCGCGCCACATCGTCGTTTCGTCGCACCCTCCAGGCCAGTCCGTTCATCTAGTCAGGAAGCATTTGTTTTGATTCTTTTCAAAGCAGGAGCAATTATGCAAATTCGAGAGCTGGGTCGCAGCGGCCTGAAAGTTTCAGCGCAAGGGTTGGGGTGCATGGGGATGTCCGAGTTTTACACGGGCTTCGACGACGTCGAATCAATCGCGACGATTCATCGCGCGCTCGAACTCGGAATCAACTTTCTCGATACCGCGGATGTTTACGGCCCGCATAAAAATGAAGAGCTCATCGGCCGGGCGATCAAGGGCAAGCGCGACCAGATCGTGCTGGCCACCAAGTTTGGAATTGTCCGCGACCCGAGCACCCCGATGAAGCGCGGGGTCAGCGGCAAGCCCGAATATGTGCGGCAATCGTGCGAAGCCAGTTTGCGGCGGCTGGGCGTGGAGACGATCGATCTTTATTATCAGCACCGCGTCGATCCCGCGACGCCCATTGAAGAAACAGTTGCGGCGATGGCGGAGTTGGTGAAGGCCGGGAAGGTGCGCTATCTGGGGCTTTCCGAGGCTTCGGTCGCGACCCTGCGGCGGGCGGTGAAGGTGCATCCGATTGCGGCGCTGCAGACGGAGTATTCGCTCTGGACGCGTGATCCGGAGGGTGGGATTCTGGCGGCGTGTCGCGAGTTGGGGATTGGGTTTGTGGCCTACAGTCCGCTGGGCCGCGGGTTTCTGACGGGGCAGTTTAAGAAATTCGACGACCTGCCGGCGGATGATTATCGGCGGAATAGTCCGCGATTTCAGGGAGAGAATTTCCAGAAGAATCTCGATCTACTGCGGCAGGTGGAGGAAATGGCTCGCGAGAAAAAGTGTACAGCATCGCAACTCGCCCTGGCCTGGGTGCTGGCGCAGGGGTCGGACATCGTTCCGATTCCGGGAACCAAGCGGCGTAAATATCTGGAGGAGAATGTTGCAGCCAGTGCGGTCGGTCTAACGAAGCAAGACCTGCGAAGGATCGACGAAGCCTTTCCCGCGCAGGCCGCCGCGGGCGGAAGGTATCCAGAGTACATGATGGACCTGATCAATGGTTAAGCGTCCCGAACGCGGACTCGACCGTCTCGGGCAGGATCATTCGAGGTCAGCCGATCAATGCCTATTTTTCCGACAGTAACGGAAAGAAGCGCCCTTCAATCTTCTGCCCAGGCGGGATGACCGGCACGCCATGGAGCAGCGGTTCATCGCTCCCCGAGCGCACGCCATCCTTCATAACGTTGATGACGGTCGCACGCCGCGATCGGTCAGAATGGTTGGCAAACGATCCATGCACCAGTCGCGGATGATGGAAAGAAGCCTCCCCTTTTTTCAATTCCACCGCGACCGGACGCTCAAACTCGCGCCTTTGCTGCTTGTCCAGAACCGCGCTGATCGCATCCATGTCGCCGGCGAGTCCGGTTATCGGCAGATCCGGCCAACGATGACTCCCCGCAATGTACTGCAAGCACCCGTTCTCACGCGTCGAATCGTCAAGCCCAATCCAGCAGGTGAGATGAGCCAGCGGCTGAGTTCGCGTCCAATAAGAATAATCCTGATGCCAGGCCACGACTCCGCCATGATGAGCCGGCTTGCAGAAAAGTTGGTCGTGCCAGAACCGAACCGCTCCGCCAAGAAGTTGTGCCGCCGGAATCGTGAATGCCGGATGCCACAGCAGATCGTGAAAACCAGGCGCGATCCGCCACGCGCCCAAAGCATGGAACAACACGTGATTCGGATCGCCCGACTCGTTCGAGTTGTATTCGTAAAATAACTCTCGCTCTTCGACGGTCGGGTCAAGCAGCCGAGCCAATTCGCGCCTGAGCACTTCAACCTGTTCGTCCGACAGAATGCGGATTCCTTTTAAGTATCCACGCTCATGAAAAAACTCTATCTGCTCCTTCGAGAGTTCGTACTCTGCGGCACGCCGCTTCGTGGGCAGGAAAAGCGAATCAACCGGATGATGATGAACGGAAAAGTCCTGCGTCATGATTTCGGCTCGCGCGCTACACCCGCCATATTTATCCCCATGAGGCCGATGAGTTCCCTCGCGATATTACGCCTGTGATCCCTCCGCCGCCCAGATCGCGCGATCTCCCAAATCTTGTCAATAGGCAGAAAATACACGATCAGGCTTAACTCCGTGAAAGCAATCACGATATAAAGTCACGAATCGTTTCCGGTTTACCCCCTCCAATTTGATATTCTAAAAGTATAGAGACAATTTCCGGTCAAGCAGGCGCGGCCCACGGGTCGCGCCTTTTTATTGGTCGAAGCCTGGTCAAACTGGTCCGCCCGGGCGTCCCATTTCTCGGGCGGAAGTTTATTAGTAAGCCGCGCGAGAAAGCCTGCCCTGAGCTTGTCGAAGGGTGGGGATTTGTTTTTCGAGCACGGGACACACAGGGACGAGCACAGGGGAAAAGAGTGAGCACAGAATGAAACATTGGGAACGCTTCACCAGCTTCAAACAGCGCGGCGAATGGGTCGAGCTGCAATTCATGGCGCAGGCCGCGAAGCGCCGCCTCGCCGTCAGCAAGCCCTGGGGAGACATGCAGGCTTATGACGTCGGCATCGAACACGGCTCAAACTTTCTCCGCGTGCAGGTCAAGTCCACCACCTCAAGGTCCGGCGCAGGCTATCGCTGCATGTTCAAACCCAACTACCTGAAAAAGCGCGACTACTCCCTCGATCAAATCGACCTCTTCGCCGCCTACGTCATTCCCGAGGACGCCTGGTACCTGATCCCGGCAGCCCTGCTGCTGGGCCCACGCCGACTCACCATGGCCATGCTAAGCCCAGTAGTCCCGCCCGCAAAAAAGGCCAGCTACCGCTACGAATGCTACCGCGAAGCCTGGAACCTGCTCACCAGAACCCGTACTGAGTTGGCGCAATGCAATGTCACCCTATCGCCTGCGCGTTCCCACCACAAGGCCAAACAAAAGATACTGTTATGAAACCCAGCCACTGCCTGATTTGAAAGGTCGCGGCTTTCCGCGACACAAAGCCGCATCACATCAACATTCGCTTACAGGCTGCGGGGAAATTCTGGAATCGAGAGACTCTGGAATTGGGAACGAACGGGAAGGGCACGACTTTCAGTCGTGCCGTTAAGCCGTCCAACATGCTTTCGCGCTTCAGCGCCTGAGGTCGGCCCCCGGAACACCGGGCGAACGATCGCCTGTCATCTACTAACAATCATCCCGACTGAGGGTGCCCCTCGATAAGAGCGAAGGCGGTGTCAAGGACAAAGATATCCTGTCGGTGTTTTTGGCACCGCTTTTTTGCCAGAGAGGTTGAGGACCAAGACTCTGGAAATCTCACGCTGAATCACCCATCGGTGGCGGATCTTCTCCCGAAGATCGTTCCACCAACCATCGATTCGGCCTAAACCGCGACCATGATTCTTCTATGCGAACATCCCGTCTCTACGGGATGCGAGAGCGCCCAATCAATTCTGCGGTCTAGCTTGCGCCGACCAGGGGCACCCGCGGGCTGCTCTCGATGCGAACGATCTCTGGATACGGTCTATCGGTGCGTAGCATCCAGTAGAGTCGTACGGCTAACCTGCGCGCCGCCGCCACCTTGGCCACGCCTTTCGGCTTCTGGTGACAGCGATGCAAATACTGCTTACGAAACTCGGGATCGAAGCGCACCGCAATCTGCGCTGCTTCCACCAACAACGAGCGCAGCATGCGGTTGCCTTGCTTGCTGATCGCTCCCAGCTTCTGCCTCCCCCCCGAACTTTCCTCGCGCGGAATCAGTCCCAGATAACTGGCCACCTGCTTGCCCCGGGGAAAGCGGCTCACGTCGCCGATGGTCAGCACATACGCCAGCGCCGTGTTCGGTCCCACTCCCGGCTGCGTCATCAGCAACTTCGCCTGCGGATTCTCTTCCGCCGCCCGTTGCACCGCATCGTCGAGTTTTCCGATCTGCTGGTTTAACATCGCCAGCAGTCCCAGCAAATCTTCCCGCCGGCACGCCGCCCATGGTTTTAACGGCAGCTCGCGCAGCATCTTCTGTCCCGCCTGGCTCCACAGCGTCCGTTTCTTCTGCACTCCCTTATTCAGAGAAAGGTGTTGCAGTTCGTTTTTCACCCGGCTGCGAATCTCCACCAGCTTGTGCCGATGCAGCACCAGTTGCCGCAGGTCCCGCTGCTCCCGGTCCGGAGTCCATAGCCGCGGAAACCGCCCCTGCACCACCAACTGCAGAATGTGCGCCGCGTCCCGCTTATCCGTCTTCTGTTTGCGCACGTAACTGGCTCGGATCTGCGCCGCATCCCCGATCCAGATCTCGTGCCCCAGATCTTCCACCCACTCGATGAACCACTGACTGTTACCCGTGGCCTCCATGCCAATCAGCACTGGCTCCGCCAGTTGCTGATAAAACATCTTGGCCTCGCCCGTTGCATGCACCAGCTTCCGCTCGCCACACTCCCCAGTCCCCGTGTCCAGCCAACTCACTTGCTGCCAGCTGGGATGGAAATCACATCCTATAATCATCATCTGCGAAGGCTCCTTTCTTCCCAGCGTCTTTGTCCTCAAACCAAGACTACCGGGTCAATCGAGCCTTCGCTCTTATCCAATCAATCCTTGCGTTCTTTGCAAGGGTGGGAACCTCGGACCTATACGTCTTGCACTTGAGGGTACGGAATTTGAACTCCGTGCCTCCCACCCTTTCGCACAAAACGCGAAAGGATGGGGCACCCTCTGTTGGAATAGCGTCGGCAGGAGACAAACCAGCGAAAGAGGCTGGCACCCGCCCGCAGTGAGTTGTCGCAGTGCGCCCGCTGATTCCCCCGTCCGTTCCCAGCCCCGTAGGGGCGCCATAAGGTAGCCCAGGACGTAAGTCCTGGGTAAGCGCCAAAAAGTGTAACGAGCCCCGTTTAGGGACGACAGAAGCGCCCGTACAGGCGAGTAGACCAATGAGCGTACTGGGGATGTTACAACACTGACGTTCTCGTGTGGGAACCGCCATGTCGGCGCCGGTGTCTACAATAGGCATGGCCCTAATTCGAGAGTCGCTCCTTCGCGTGCCGATTGATGCATAAGGTTTGTCGAGAGGAGCCCATGTCATTGCAGGAGAATTCCGCGCCTCCCGCGTTCGAGTATCGCTTCGGGATCGATGCGCGAAAGTTCTTCGTGGGCATTGCCCTGTTCGTGGGAATTTCGCTGCTCTCCGGTTGCCTGAGGACGCATTCGTCCTCTCCAGGAGGCCAATACTGGCTCAAAGAGAACTCTAGTCTGACGCTCCTTCTACCACCGGGGCTGGGACCATCAACAGGTAAAACACAGATTTCTGAACTGTCGCTTGGGTCCTTTCCAAATAACTTCTCGCCAGAAGAAATCGTCGCGCATTGCTCGATTCACGGTGCCCTCTTCGATCTAGCCCCGTCACCCGACCACAGGCAATGGATATTTCAGTTTCCCAGTGGTGAGGGTTGGACTGCTCCTTCCGCTTACGAGAGCGCCGAAAATGAATGGACGTTGTTCCTACAACAAGTGGCTGAACGTTCGTCGGTAGGATGCTTTGGCAAAGATGCAGCCCTCAGCGCTATACAGGGCCGCTTAGTAGCAGCAATGCCTTTTCCTGCCGACGAGGCACTGATCTTCTACTACTCTCTGGGTTCGTACGGTCTCGTGGATCTTCATCCTGGCATGCAGATAGAGATCGAGTCTTCGACCACTGCAGGGGGAAGGACAACTGGCAACGATAAAGCGCTGCTTACTGTTCAAGACCGATCTCCCGTCGGCGTTTCACTCGTTCTAAAGGGATCACGTAGACACCTCAGAGGCGACGCCGGTGCAATCAGCGCCAATGTACTCGAAACGTTCGCAGAGTATCCGTTCCTTCGCCTTTTCCTTTGGCAGGAGTCGCCTGAAACGAGCCAAAAGCGGCATGCGATGCTGCTTGGCGCCAAAACGCGGGAGGCTTCTGACCAGCTCGCAGGAAAGATCATGCGAGACGGAGAAAGCGGGTGTGTTCAAGGCTCTCCCGCCACCGCTTGCCTCATATTTCCGGAGGGCACTCCGAGCTTGCTATCGACGGTCACAGTCAACGGGCGTGCGGCCCTTTACGCACCTGGAGAAACATTGGCCCAAGTCATCGGCACTCTCAGCACTCCTACGTATGAAAAGGCGATGGAAACCGTCACGGTTCAAAGGCCATATCTCGGGAACTATGCGACGATTCGTTTTGACCGCAACCTGTCTGAGATGCGCAAATTGATCCTGATCAACGGAGATCGAATTAGCTGGAGGTAGATCGCCCGCGAGATCGCGAACCGCCTCAAGACGAAGATGGATGTACCCACGGATGGCAGGGGCTATCAGGCGATTTCACTCAACCCCCTTCGCCTTCGGGGCCAAAGACTGCAACCGCAATATTTCGACAACTGTCGCGCAGCTTAGCGGCCGAAGGCCGCCTCGGTCGTATTCGGCCCACTACTGAATCAGCGTTCCTCCGTTTGTCCACCCTTCGGCTCAGCTTCCGGGGCCAAAACCACGGCAGCGGCTACCCGGTCGCCGGGTTCCATGTTCAGGAGGCGGACGCCCTGGGCGTTGCGGCCGGATTCGCGGATCGTGGTCGAGTCCATGCGGATGATTTTGCCGTAGTGGCTGATCAGCATGACTTCGGAGGTTTCGTCGACCTGCGCGATGGCGACGACTTTGCCGACGCGCTCCGTCGTCTTCACATTGATGACGCCTTTGCCGCCGCGGTTGGTGAGGCGGTATTCGTCGGCGGGGGTGCGTTTGCCGTAGCCGTTTTCGGTTACGGAGAGAATCAGCTTGCCTTTGACGGCCACGTCGATGGCTTCTGGCTCGCCTCGATCTTTTATCGCCTTCGCGGCACTTACGGCGCCGGGTGCGCTCTGGCTTGGTTGTCGTCGCCATGCCGACTACGTAGTCTTTCTCTTCCAGGTCGATGCCCCAGACGCCGTAGGCGGCGCGGCCCATGGGGCGGACGTGGCTTTCGTCGAAGCGGACGGCCATGCCTTCGTGGCTGGCGATGAATACGATCTGGTTGCCGTTAGTGATGCGGGCGGCGACCAACTCGTCGCCATCTTCAATGGCGATGGCGTTGATGCCATTGGAGCGCACGTGCATGAACTCGCGCAGTTCGCATTTCTTGACTAGGCCTTTGCGCGTGGCGAAGAACACGTACTTATTTTCTTCTTCGAGGTTGCGCACGGCGAGCATGGTCTTGACGGTCTCGCCGGGTTGCAGGCCGATCAGGTTGCCGACGTGCTTGCCCTTGCCGGCGGCGCTGACATCGGGAATTTCGTAAACCTTCAGCCAGTAGACGCGGCCCTTGTTGGTGAAGATGAGAATGTAAGCGTGCGTCGAGGCGATGAAGAGATGCTCGACGAAATCTTCGTCGCGCGTCTTCATGCCGGTACGACCCGTGCCTCCACGGCGCTGCATGCGGTAGGTGGAGATGGGCGTGCGCTTCATGTAGCCGGAATGGCTGACGGTGACGGCGACCTGCTCGTCGGCGATAAGATCTTCGAGAACGATTTCGGCGGCTTCGTCTTCGAGGCGGGTGCGGCGTTCATCTCCGTATAACTTCTTAACCTCTTCTAGCTCTTTGATGATGACCTTGCGCAGCTTGGTCTCGGAGCCGAGGATGGATTCGTATTCGGCAATGTTGCCGCGGACATCTTTCAATTCGTTTGCGATCTCATCGATCGAAAGTTTGGTCAGGCGATGCAGTTGCAGTTCGAGGATGGCGTCGGCCTGGCGGGTGGTGAAAGGCTTTTCGGTGTCGGGCTTGGGAGCCCGGCCGGTAGTGTTGATGTCGATCTTCTTGCCGCCGAAGTAGAGCACCAAATTTTCGCGGGCATCGGCGCGGTTGGCGCTGCCGCGAATAATGGTGATGACGTTGTCGAGGTGATCGAGCGCAGTCAGATAGCCCTCGAGAATGTGCTCGCGGTCTTTCGCCTTCTGCAGCAGATAGGCAGTGCGCCGGCGAACGACGTCAACGCGGTGCTCGATGAAATATTTAATGGTCTGGATCAGCCCCATTTCGCGGGGCTGTCCGTTGACCACCGCCAGCAGGATCATGGAAAAGCTTTCCTGCATCTGCGTGTGCTTGAAGAGCTGATTCAAAACGATCTGCGGTTCTGCGCCGCGCTTCAGTTCGATGACGATGCGCATGCCGTCGCGGTCGCTTTCGTCACGGATGTCGGAAATGTCTTCGATGTCTTTGTCGTTGACCAGCTGCGCGATGCGCTCGACCAAACGCGCTTTATTTACCTGATAGGGAATTTCGGTGACGATGATGGCCTGACGGTCTTTGTTGATGTTCTCGATCAGGGCTTTGGCGCGCATCATGAAGCGGCCGCGGCCAGTGCGATAGGCCTCGAAGACTCCGGCGCGGCCGTGGATGATGCCGGCGGTCGGAAAGTCGGGGCCTTGCACGAACTTCAGAATTTCCGCGAGCTGCGCGTTGGGATTGTTGACCAGGGTGATGGTGGCGTCGACGATCTCCGTAAGATTGTGCGGCGGAATCTTCGTGGCCATACCGACCGCGATTCCGTCGGAGCCGTTGACCAAAAGATTCGGAATGCGCGCGGGAAGAACGTCAGGCTCGATCTCGCTGCCGTCGTAGTTGTCGTGAAAATCGACGGTCTCTTTGTCGAGATCCTCGAGCAGCGCCATAGAAACCGGCGCCAGCTTGGCCTCGGTGTAACGATCAGCCGCCGGCGGATCTCCATCAACGGAACCAAAATTCCCCTGCCCAAAAATCAGCGGATACCGCAGGCTCCACGTCTGCGCGAGCCGAACCAAAGCATCGTAGACCGCCAGGTTCCCATGAGGATGGTACTTGCCCATCACTTCGCCGACGATCCGAGCGCACTTGCGCGTAGCCTTATTAGGCTGCAACCCCATCTGCGCCATTGTGTATAAAATTCGGCGGTGGACGGGTTTCAGACCGTCGCGGACGTCGGGGAGGGCGCGGCCGATGATCACTGACATCGAGTAGTCGAGATACGAGCGCTTCATCTCGTCTTCGATGTTGACGGGTTGAATGTTCAGGGCACCGGGGCTGTCGCCGCCGCTACCGTTGGGAGGAGTGAGAGGGAGTTCGGGGTTTTGATCGTCAGCCATGGTCAGCTTCTAGCTGCTAGCTTCTAGCTAACAGCCAATTCCTCGCAGAAATCTTGTAACTGCTTGTATTTATAGGGCGTTATGTGTCTTGGGAGCTGTGTTTATTGTACCACGTTTTTCTCCATCGAAGAGTGCCGACAAGAAACCCACTTCTCGCAAAGGACGCTAGAAATGGGGCACCCTGATTTGGGTTCCAACATGGGAAATGTGCGGGAAATCATTTCGATCTTGGTTGGGCGTCACTGAAAAATGGGGGACGTGGCTGGTAGGCTGCGCGGATGAAGCGGATTCCGTCGCTGGATGGGTTGCGGGCGATTTCGATTTTGTTGGTGATCGTAGGACATTGGGCGGAGTTGCGGTATCAGTCTTCGACGGTGGGGGATGTGGCGGGGGCGTTTGCGAATTTGGGGGTGAGAATCTTTTTTGTTATTTCGGGGTATTTGATTACGACGCTGCTGTTGAAGGAATATGGCAGGACTTCGACGATTGGATTGCGGGAATTTTATGTGCGGCGGGCTTATCGGATTTTGCCGGCGGCGATTGTGTTTATGGTGCCGGTGTTTGTGATCTTCTGGCATGAGCTGCGCTGGTATCACATGGTGGCTGCGGCTTTGTATCTGGCGAACTTTGATTTTTCGCATCCTTGGTTTCTGGGGCATTTGTGGTCGTTGAGTGTGGAGGAGCAGTTTTACTTTTTGTGGCCGGGAGTGTTGAAGAGGTGGTATCGGCATCGGGTGGCGATCCTGGTGGGAGTGGTTGCGTTCGCGCCGGTGTATCGGGTGGCGTGTCATTTTCTGGGATTGCACGGGCGGGCGGATGAGACGTTTCCGGCGGTGGCGGATGTGTTGGCGATTGGGTGTCTGCTCGGGATTTTCGCGCCGCGGTTGCCGAAGATTAGAGAGCCGTGGGCGTTGGCGATGATCTTGCCGGTTATCTTGGTTCCAGTCTATTTGGGTGTGTTGCGATTTCACGTGACGGTGGGGTTGCTGTTCGTGTTGTGGCCGGTGATGCACCTTTCGATTGCTGGATTGTTGCTCCATGTAGTCGAGAGGCCTTATTGGATTTTGAATGTGCGGCCGGTGGAATGGCTGGGGAGAATCAGCTACAGCCTTTATTTGTGGCAGCAGTTGTTTGTTTATGGAGAGCATTCGCGGCCCTGGTATTTCGTGTTGTTTGCGGTCGGGCTGGCTGGGGCTTCTTATTATTTTGTGGAGCAGCCGATGTTGCGGGTGCGGGAGAAGAGGGCCGCTGCCCGGAAGATGGAGAGTGCTTTGGCGGCGGCGGCTTGAAACCGGGTCCGGCGAAATAGTGCAGCGGACACCGGGGCTAAAGCCCTTTTTCACTCCGAGCTTAACGCGGCGCTGAAGCGCCGCTCTTCCACTCTTCCACTCTTCCGCTCTTCCACTCTTGCACTCTTCCACTCTTGCACTCTTCCGCTCTTCCACTCTTGCACTCTTCCACTCTTGCACTCTTCCACTCTTCCACTCTTCCACTCTTGCACTCTTCCACTCTTCCGCTCTTCCACTCTTCCGCTCTTCCGCTCTTCCACTCTTCCGCTCTTCCGCTCTTCCACTCTTCCGCTCTTCCGCTCTTCCGTCTTGCCTCATTGGAAATGGAGAAAGCGTTCGTCCGTTAAGATAGCGGAGCGAACGTATGAGGAAGGAACGGAAGCATTTCACCCCGGAAGAGAAAGTAGCCATCCTGAGGCGGCATCTGGTGGACAAGGTGCCAGTCTCGGAGCTGTGTGAAGAACTGGGCCTGCGCCCAACGGTGTTCTACCGCTGGCAGAAAGAACTGTTCGAGAACGGAGCCGCCGCTTTTCAGTCTCAAGAGCGCCCCCACCGCCAAGTGGAAGAGAAGCAGAAACGTATCGAGTTCTTGGAGAAGAAGGTGCAGACCAAGGACGAGGTCCTAGCTGAGCTGATGGCGGAGCACATTGCGCTAAAAAAAAGTCTTGGGGAACTCTAACCGGTATCTGGGTGCCGCATGATGTGCGGGACCTAGTCGTGGATTTCGTCCGGCGCTGGTCGGAGAAGGCCGAGATCGGCGTCGGACGGTTCATCCCTTGGCTGGGCGTGACCGCCAGCAAGTTCTATGACTGGCGGCAGCGGTACGGGTGCGTCAACGAGCACAACGGTTGGGTTCCCCGTGATTTCTGGTTGGAGCCGTGGGAAAAGGAAGCGATCATCGGTTTTCACCTGCAGAATCCGCTGGATGGTTATCGACGGCTGACCTTCATGATGCTCGACGCTGACGTTGTGGCGGTCAGTCCGGCGAGTGTTTGGCGAGTGTTGAAGAAAGCTGGATTACTATCCCGGTGGAAGAGCAAACCTTCGCGCAAGGGAACCGGTTTCGAACAGCCTCTGCAGCCGCATCAGCACTGGCATATCGACATTTCCTACATCAACCTGAGCGGCACCTTCTATTACTTGTGCAGCGTTCTGGATGGGTTCAGTCGGTTCCTCGTGCATTGGGACCTGCGTGAGTCCATGCGAGAAGCTGATGTCGAAGTGATCCTGCAGCGAGCCAAGGAGAAGTACCCGGAAGCAAAGCCGCGAATCATCTCCGACAATGGTCCGCAGTTCATTGCTCGTGACTTCAAGGAGTTCATTCGCATCTCGGGCATGACGCACGTCCGAACCTCCCCTTATTATCCACAGTCGAACGGCAAGATTGAGCGCTGGCATAAATCGCTGAAAAGCGAGTGCATTCGGCCGGGAACGCCGCTGTCGCTGGAAGACGCACGGCGTCTTGTCGAGGGCTACGTGGAGCATTACAACAACGTCCGCCTGAACAGTGCCACCGGCTACATCACGCCGACGGACGTGCTGGCGGGGCGTCAGCAGGAGATCCACGCAGAACGCGACCGCAGGTTGGAAGCCGCCAGACAGCAGCGCCAGAGTCACCGCCAGCAAGCCGCGTGCTCTACCTCATTCTCGGTAGTCGAGTCGGTAGATAAACCACTCTGGCTCGATGGGCACAACATACAAGCCGGTAGCAACGGCCCCATGTTCCTGAGGAAGTTTCGCGCTATCTAGAGACGTAACGGCGGTTTGCTCCCATCCCGAGGGAGCATCCGTCCTACGAACCTTCGGGACGTAGCGCACGCCCATGTAAGAATCCGAACAGATCGCGCAACCGGAGCCATAGAGCGAGAACTCAACCGAGCCATCTTCCCGGATCGTCACGAACTTGGCTCCAATCTTGCGAATGAGATGATCGTATTCCGGTACTGGCTGTGAGTGCACTCCATTAATATCAACTCTACCGTCGCCGTCGATAACGCGATAATGTGCGGATGGATCTCTTTGCAGCAGTGTAGCGAATTGGATGTAAGCGGCCCGGTCGTTCTCAAATTGTTTGCGCACACGTTGCTCGGGTGGAAGATGATATTCGTACTTGAGCCATATGCGGAAACTAGCCGGAACCAAAAGGCAGAGGCCCACGAGGAAAAGGCAGCTATACAGCAAGATCTTGGGAAGTCTCTTCAAAACTCTCCTTCAAGTCGCCGCATCGCAAAGAGCCTTCGTCACGCAATATCGTATTCTGCTCGCAGGTTCATGATTAAGATTAGAGCATTTCAGCGCCAAACTTGCGGCTTACGACGGTAACTGTTGTAACCAAGGCAATTACACTCACGATTTGAGTCTGGCGCGGTCTGGGTTTTGGCGGAATAACAGGCCAACTGGATGTTGAGAAACGGCAGGTCGTTGCGGAGCTACAATGATTTTGCCGGGCGAAACGGAAGCGGGCACTGCGGGGACGCAACCATGCCGAGGGATAGCCCGTGGGCTCATCGAGACGATGAACGGGGGCGCGAGGATTCGTTCTTGCGCCGCCCCAACCTCCATCGGATCGAAAGACCCCATGCCTTGAAAATCCCCGCCCGAAGGGCGGAATACTCACTAACGGAGAACGTCGCTTCTCCATTTCAGGCTGAACCAAGACACTTCCACTCTTCCGCTCTTCCACTCTTCCACTCTTCCACTCTTCCACTCTTCCACTCTTCCACTCTTCTACTCTTCTACTCTTGCACTCTTGCACTCTTGCACGATGCGGCTGCGCGCGGCCTCCGCTATCCCGCCAGCACTGCGCCGCCATTCACGTTAAACACTTCCCCGGTGATGAAGGCGGCGTGCCCGGTGCACAAAAAAAGTACGGGAGCGGCAATCTCCTCGGGACGTCCTACGCGGCCCAAGGGAATCGTGGCGCGAATTTTGTCGCCCGTCGTCGGATCCGCGAGCGCTCCGGCGCTCATGTCCGTATCGACCCAGCCGGGTGCGACACAGTTCACATAGATACCCGAGGAGGCCAGTTCGCTGGCCAGGCTTTTCGTCAGACTGATGATCGCGCCCTTGGTCGCTGAATAGTCGCAATGAAAAGCCTCGCCGCGCTGGCCGCTGGTGGAACTGATCAGCACGATGTGTCCGGCTGGATCGTTCTTTTGGGGCGGATTCATCTGCGCTTTCATTTGTGCCACCGTGTATTTCGCCAGGCCGAACACGCCGTCGAGATTGACGGACATCGTCGAGCGCCATTGCTCATCCGTCATGCGTTCGATGGGCACGTCCTGCTCTGGCCAGACTCCGTGGTTGGCGACGAGAATATCGAGGCGACCGAAATGGCGCACGGTCTGGGCCACCAGAGCGCGGGCCGCCTCAGAGTTGTTCAAATCGGAAGCGATGGGATAGCAGACGTCTGCGCCACATTGCTCAGCCAGTTTTTCAGCCTCAGTACGGGCGCTGCGATAACTGAAGGCCACCTTCGCGCCCGCCGCCGTGAACATCCGCACCGTAGCCGCGCCGATGCCGCGCGAACCACCAGAAATGAGAGCGACCTTGCCGGATAGAGAAAGAGGAATGGACATGACAGACTAGTGTCCGGTTTCCGGTCTGCTGTTGCAAGTGGATAGCGTTAGCTTCCTGCGCCCGAAGACATGCGCTCCGACTTCAACCCGCGCAGCAGCAGGCGCACCAGCATCCCATCGAAGCCGATGCCGCTCATCTTCGATAGCTCGTCGAGGGCTTGCTCCGGTGTGCGCGCGGCCGCGAACGATTGCTCAGTGACCATGTTGGCATAAGCGTCGGTCAGGGCGATGATGCGGGCCCACAGCGGAATCTCCTCGCCGCGCAGGCCATCGGGATAGCCCGAGCCGTCGAAGCGCTGGTGGTGATGTTCGATGGCCTCGCGCATCATGCGGCTGTGCGGGAGGGTGCCAACAATTGCCGCGCCCACGTGGGCATGCATTTTCACCTGGAGAAATTCATCCTCGCCCAGCGGCCCCGGCTTGTTGAGGATGCGCTCGGAAACAAAAATCTTGCCCACGTCGTGGACCCGGGCGGCATAGACCAGATCGGCGGTTTCATCCGACGCCAGACCCAGGCCGCGAGCCACGACTTCGGTATAGCGAGCCACCAGATCGCCGTGGCCGGCAGTTTGTAGCTCGCGCGACTCGGCGGCGCGGCTCAGAGATTCGATGGCTTCCTTCAGCAGCGGCACGTTACAGTCTTCCTCGTGCTCGTGCTCGTGCTCGTGACCGTGTTCGTGCCGGCCGTCGTGCTCGCCGCCGCAGAGTTTGATCAGCGTGGCGGCCAATTCCTCGAGGTGCTCGGGCCCGGTGTGCTCGCGCTGCAGAAAGCCCTCGATATAGGCCGATATCTGCTGGCGCTGCCGGGCGAAGTCCTGGCCCTCGACAAATTCGTGCGCGGTCGAGACCGAATTTCCGCCTGAGCGCTTGGAGACGTACATGCCGGAGTCGGCCACGCGGATGATGTCTTCGATGGAAAATCCGTGCATGGGAAAACTTGCGACTCCGAAGCTGCCGGTGATGTGATGTTCGCTCAGCATGGGATCGCTGGCCAGCCACTGGCGCAGGCGTTCGGCGAGAACCTGGGCCTGTTCGGAACCGGTGTCGGGCATCAGCACGATGAACTCATCGCCGCCGTAGCGGGCTACGACGTTCGACTGCCGCGATTTTTGTTCGAGCAGGCGGCCGACGCGGGCCAGCACCAGATCGCCCTCGAAGTGGCCCATGCTGTCGTTGACCTCTTTGAATTTATCGAGATCGATGAGCACCACGGAGAACGGCCGTCCGGAACGCGAAGCCCGTTTCCACTCCGCCGATAAAGCTTCCCAGAAAAAGCGGCGCGTCTTGATTCCGGTCAGACCGTCGGTAATGGATTGCTGCTGCAGCTTCTGGAAAACGAAAGCATTGTGAAGAGCGGTGGCCAGCAAATCGGCCAGCGTGTTCAGAATCAGAACGTCCTGCGGCGAGAATGCATTCTCATTGCGATTCTCAATGTTGAGCACGCCCAGCAACGACTCTCCGTAGGTAATCGGAATGCAAAGCACGGCGCGGGAATCGGGCAGAATTCCCGTCAGATTGCCGGGCAATGCATTCTGTACCAGCGCGCGTTCGCCGGTGCGAGCCACGCGGCCCAGAATTCCGGTTCCGATCGGGATGCGCCGTCCCATGGCATGCGCGGTCACGCCCGCCTCGGCTTTGATCTCGATCTCTTTCGTTCCGTAGTCGAGCAGGCCGACGCCGATGTGATCGAAACTGAAATTCTTTTGAATTTCGCTGGCGATCTCGCCCAGCATGTGGACCGGATCATCGCTGGAGATGGCGGTGCGGGACACATTGTTCAGGAACGCGAGTTGCCGGGAACGGCGCTGCTCGTCGGCAAAGAGGCGGGCGTTCTCCACCGCGACCGAGACTTGCCCGGCGGCTGTTACCAGCACATCCAGATCGCGCTGCTCGAAGACAAATTCCCGGTCAGGATTCATCGCGACCATGATTCCGGATGCCTGGTTGCCGGAAGAGCGGCTGCCCAGAAAAATCGGGGCGGCAATCAGACATTTGGCCGGGCGCTCCGGAACATGCGTAATGCCCAGACTTTTCCGCGTGTTCTCGAGGTCGGAGCGGATCAAAAGAGCTTCGCCGTTGCGAATTACATATTCGGTAAATGCATTTCGCAGCTCACGGCTGCGCTTGGGCAGCACGCGACTGCCACGGACCTCGAGTTCGAAGCGAATCTGTTCGGACTCCTGGAATGCGATGTAGAAATGGCTGGTATCGAAGATCTGCCCCAGTTCGGCCTGGATGGTGCGCAGGATCTCATCCTGGTTAAGTCGTGAACTGATGGCCTTGCCGATATCAGTCAGCAGTTCGTATTCTTTGGTGCGGCGATGCGCGTCGTGACTGACCACATAGTTTTCAAGCGTAAGGCCGAGTTGCAGAGCCAGACCAACCATGAGCCGCGGGCCAGACGAACCGAACCCGCGCCGTTCCACGTGCGGAAACAGAATCACGCCGAAATTATGCTCGCGGGTCTGCAGATTAACCACGGTCAGGTTGCGGACTTCAGCTTCGGTGAGAATTTTCTTGAAGTCGGCGAACGTTCCCATCGGTCCCAGGGGAAGAGGTTCGGTCATTTCGGCAACATCGTGCACCGTCAAAATTCCGGATTGCCGGTACGCCAGTTCGCAGATGTAATCGCCGGCGCCGGTTTTTTCCAGAGCTCCAAGGAATTCCGGCGAAAAACCTTGCTGCACCGAAGGCAGAAGACCACGCCAGCGTTCGGTGATGACGATAGCAGCGCGTTTCATGGGCAGAGCGCTGCGCAGCCGCTCCAGCGCGGCCTGCATGTTGGGCACAAGG
Organism: uncultured Acidobacteriota bacterium; assembly: GCA_963758005.1. Lineage (GTDB taxonomy): Bacteria > Acidobacteriota > Terriglobia > Terriglobales > Acidobacteriaceae > Sulfotelmatobacter. The sequence goes on along the minus strand of CAVWTR010000006.1, from coordinate 1,564,228 downwards.
TCGTCGGCAAACAGCAGACGGCGGGGATCTACGCCCAGAGTGGACAATGCCAGGGTATTTTCCTGCACGGCGTTGCGCTGGTTTTCAAAGAGCACCATCACCATGGCGATGCCCAGCAGCATCTGGGGCACCGGGCCGAAGAGACGGCTGGCGCTGCCGAACAGCTCTCCCAACGGACTTTGCGTCTGCCCCACAGCCATGAGCACGGCCCACAATGCCAGCGAGATGGCGAGCACCTGGAACGCAAGTGATCCTCGCTTGTGGCTATTCACGTAGAAGACGGCGGAGCAATACAGCAGGATCGCGGCCAGCCCCAGGCCCAGACGAATCGTGGGTTGGACGTCCGGCCGGAACATGCCGTTCACGATGTGTCCTCGCAGCGTGAGCAGTGCGAGCACGACGCCGACTGCTGCTACTACGGCGTCATACCAGCGGAAGCCATACGCACCGCGCATCAGACGGGTCGAAACAAAAATGCACAAGGCCATCACGACCAGCAAAAGCTCGCTGGCCAAAAATGCAACCGAAGATGTCGGAAAAATATCGAGAACGTAATGCACTGAGTAAGCGGCCCAGGCGAGTTGCCACGCGCGGAAGTAAGGCTGCCGGCTCTGTTCGTGAAGATAAGTAAAGACGAAGTACAGCAGAACCGAGACAAAGCCGGGGATGAGGACCGTCGTGATGACTACGTTACTGTTCATAACTACTCATTGTTCATACGGGTTGCTGAGGACATCCCTAGCCAAGCATGCTGGCTGAGTATGCGGCGGGAAACAGTACACTAATGTTTTCACATCGGGCACGCGAACACAACAGGATTTAAGGACAGTGTACGTATTCGATTTGTTTTTGAATCAAGGGGTTGCGTGCAAAATCGTTATAGCGGGTACGAGTTTGCATTCCGAACGGCAAAATCGTCGTGCCTCCTGCGCCGGGGACGTTATTCCAGCGACGAGCTGGAGTATCCCATCGCCCCAACTCCCCAGTATTGGAGCGGCTTTTGGAGGCGCCTGTGTTAGAATCGGCGCCGCTTTCGTAGTCAAACAGAATTCCGGCTAAAAGCCAGGGAGAATGCTGTGATGCGAAGCATTAGACTTTCTTTTGCGGGGACGATTTTTGCAGTGGCAGTAATTGCCGTAACTCTTTCGATGGCGGGCAGCGGATTCGCCCAGGAAACTGTGATTCGTTGGTTCAACAACAATGATGGGTTCGACCCAATCGCCGGCATGATCATCGATGCCTCTGGCAATCTCTACGGATCCACGTTCTATGGCGGCACTTACGGCGCCGGTAACATTTTCAAACTCGCGCCAAAAGGCGGAACCTGGGTTGAAACCCAGCTGTACAGCTTCAACGACGTCGGCACTGACGGATTCTGGCCGAACGCGACATTGACCGTCGATTCCCAGGGCAATTTCTACGGAACCACGTACCTGGGCGGCGCTTTCGGCACTGGCATCGTCTTCGCACTCCTGCCCAACGCAGACGGAAGCTGGACTTACAAAACTCTGCATAGCTTCGGACAGAGCGGAGACGGAAACTTTCCCCATGGGGGCTTGATGGTGGACTCCAAGGGCAATCTCTACGGCACCGCCGCCGGCGGCGGCACTGATAAGGATGGCATCGTCTACGAGTTGATCTCGAACGGCCACGGCAGCTTCACCGAGAAGATTCTGCATAACTTCACCGGCGGCGCCGATGGCGCCAATCCCTACTCCAGCCTGGTCATGGTCTCGGGTAGTCTCTATGGCACAACTTACTCGGGCGGCGGTTCCTCCGCTTGCATCGACGGATGCGGCACGGTCTTCGCGGTGACTCCGGCCGGCGATGGCAGCTGGGTCGAAAGCGTGGTGCACAGCTTCAACAACGTGGATGGGGCGAATCTCGACGGCGGCCTGATCCGCGACTCCTCCGGCAACCTTTACGGCGCTGCCTCAAACGGCAATTCGGGCAACTTTGGCGCAATCTTCGAGTTGACCCCGGCGGCAGGTGGTGGATGGCAGGAAGTTACTCTGCATACCTTCGACCAGGCCGGGGACGGTGTCTACCCAATTGGGCCCCTGACCTTCGATGCCTCCGGCAATCTTTATGGCGCTTCGGAGGAAGGCGGCGCGCACAAAGCTGGATCGGTGTATGAATTGACCCCCACGGCGGGAGGTGACTGGAGCGAGCAAGTTGTCTATAGCTTCGTCAACGGCGTGAATACTCCAAATCATCCCGGGCCAGGAATTGTCTTTGACAAGGCCGGTAATCTCTACGGCGAAACCTTGAGCGGCGGCGATCCTACATGCCTGGGCGGCTGCGGAGCGATCTTCGAGGTCACGCCTTAGAGGTCACACCTTAATCCCGATACTTCAATCCCGGTACTTCAACCGACCGGCTACGGGCGGGACGCCACCCCGCCTGTAGCCGCGGTTCATGCACGGCTTGACGATGTTTTTCGGCGCCCGTACCATCGAAGACATCGAAGGCCGAGCGCTGCCTCCGGCTTGCAGATGCGTAGTCATCTTTTTAATCTGACTTAATCTGACCTCCGATCTGACCTCATGAATTCATTTTCGCCCGGCAAACCAAGAGTGCGGTTTGCGCCATCGCCGACCGGATTTCTCCACGTGGGCAGCGCCCGCACATTTATTTTTAACTGGCTGTACGCGCGGCACAATGGCGGGACCATGATCCTGCGGCTCGACGATACCGATGTCGAGCGCAACAGCGATGCTTCGGTCAACTCGATTTTCGAGGGCCTGAAGTGGCTGGGCCTCGGCTGGGACGAAGAATACAAGCAGTCCCAGCGCATCGATCTGCACCGGCAAATGGCAGAATCGATCTTTCAAAAAGGACTCGCCTACCGCGACTTCACCCCCGCGCACACTGGCGACAGCGAACGCTCCGGAGCGCAAGGGACCTGGTTGTTCAATCCCGGGATGCGTGAACTCTCGCGCGAAGAAAGCGATCGCCGCGCCGGCACCGGCGAACCCTTTGCGTTGCGCTTCCGCGTGCCTCGCGAAGGCGGGCACCCCGATGGCGGTCAAAAGGTGCGCTTCACTGACGCCGTTTACGGCACACAAGAAAAAGCCGCTGCGGACATCGAAGACTTCGCCCTGTTGCGCTCCGACGGCATGCCGACCTATCACCTGGCATCCTGCGCCGACGACGCCGATCTGCGCATCAGCCACATCATTCGCGGCCAGGATCATCTGTCGAATACGTACAAGCATGTATTGATATTCGAGGCAGCTGGGTTCACTCCGCCGCAGTTCGCGCACCTGCCTCTGCTGGTCGCGCCCGATGGGACCAAGCTCTCCAAGCGCCGCCACGGCCCGGTCGTGAGTGTCACGACCTATCGCGACGCGGGATTTCTGCCCGAGGCCTTCATCAACTTTCTCTGCCTTTTGGGCTGGTCGCCGAAAGATGATCGCGAGAACCTTTCCCTCCAGGAACTTACCACCGCTTTTTCCCTGGAAGGCATCAACCGCTCAAACGCGGTTGTGAACTTCAAGGAGCCCGCCACGACACCGGAAGAGGCGTTTGACCCGAAGGCGGTCTGGCTGAACGCCGAACACATCCGCGGCCTTGCCATTGAAGACCTAAGCCAGCGCCTGCTTTCGGTCGTGCAAGAAACGTATCCCCACGTTACGCGGGAAAAAATGCTGCGCATCACGCCGCTCATCCGCGAGCGCATCAAGCTGCTGCGCGACGTTCTCACCGCCGCCGACTTCTTCTTCGTCGACCAACTGCCACCTTACGATCCATCCGAACTCGTCCCGCAAAAGGGAGACGCGGCCATGGCGATGAAAGTTCTTCGACGCGCGAAGGAAGTGCTGCCGAACGTTGAATTCAAACACGACCCGCTCGACCAGGCGTTGCGCGCCGCCGCTCTGGAATTGGGCGTGAAAGCCGGGCAGATGTTCCAACCGATCCGCGTAGCCGTCTGCGGCCGCAAAAACGCCCCGCCGCTGTTTGAGACGCTGGAAGTGCTCGGGAAAGAAACCACTCTGGCGCGGATCGATCAGGCGATTTCCCGGATTGGATAGGTTCGGGAATCTCGAATTTCGATTTGTTGCATCCCTATTCGATCGCGCACGATCTATAGGGCTCTGCGACGCTGCTGTGAGAAGACAGATCTGCCGCGTCACTTATCCCAGCCAACTTTCGCAACCATGGAATGAGATTTCCTATGAAAGCAGTCCAAATCAGCAAGCCCGGCGGAAATTTCGAAGTCGTTAATCGACCCACGCCCGAACCAGGCCGCGGTCAAGTACGCATTAAAGTCGAAGCCTGCGGCATTTGCCACGGCGACATTCTGGTGAAAGAAGGCCACTGGCCAGGCCTTCAATATCCTCGAGTGCCGGGCCACGAGATCGCGGGCCGCATTGACGCCATCGGCGCCGACGTCACAGAGTGGAAGCCCGGCCAGCGCGTGGGCGTGGGCTGGCACGGCGGACACTGCTTTACCTGCGATCCGTGCCGCCGCGGAGATTTTATTAACTGCCAGTTCGCGAAGGTCACTGCGATCACTTTCGACGGAGGCTACGCCGAGTATGTCGTCGTTCCCGCCGATGCGGTTGCACTCATCCCCGACGACCTGCCCGCCGACGAAGCTGCGCCCCTGCTTTGCGCCGGCCTCACAGTCTTTAATGCGCTGAGAAATTCTGGCGCGCGTGGCGGCGATCTGGTGGCGGTGCAGGGGATCGGCGGACTCGGGCACCTGGGGATCCAGTATGCCCGGCAGCTGGGGTTTCGCACCGTCGCCATTGGACGCGGCGGCGACAAGCAGGCATTGGCCAGGAAACTCGGCGCGCACGAATATGTCGACACCAGCGCCGGAGATCCCGCTCAGGCGTTGCAGAAAATGGGCGGAGCCCAGGTCGTGCTCGCCACAGCGCCCGATTCGAAATCAATTTCCGCTCTGGTGAATGGCCTAGCTACCCGCGGCACATTGATGGTTGTGGGCGCGAGCTTCGAATCGCTGACGGTAGCGCCGCTCCAACTTATTCCCGGAAGCAAATCGATCCGCGGATGGGCCTCTGGCACGGCCCGCGACTCGCAGGATGCGCTGGAGTTCAGCGCCTTCAGCGGTGTTCGCCCCATGATCGAGCGCTTCCCGCTCGAAAAAGCGGCTGATGCCTACCAGCAGATGATCAGCGGCAAAGCGAGATTCCGCGTCGTGCTGACCATGGGCTAGTAGATGATGGGGCAGTAGACGACTCACGCAGCGGCGGACGCATTCGTCCGCCGGCTAAAGCCGCGAAGCGGCCTCGGACGCCCGTCCGAGGAGCAGCGTTACAAATTGCCCATTGCCGCCATCCAAAGTCATGCTGCTCTCCGGCGGACGAAGGCGTCCGCCGTTCCAAGCGCATTTTGCCCTTGACAATCACTACCGTGTGTCATACAGTGTGTATCACATACTATATGACGAACGGTACAACAGGCAGCCCTGAGATCCTCGAGAATCTGAAGCTGGAGCTGCGTCGCGGCTGCCTGATCGTCGCCGTTCTGGCCCAGCTTCGGACCGAGCAGTACGGGTACACGCTGCGCAAGGCGCTGGCTGAGGATGGCCTGGTGATCGATGAAGGTACGCTCTATCCGCTGCTGCGACGGCTGGAGACCCAGGGGCTGCTGGTCAGCCAATGGCGTGAAGAGGATAAACGCAACAAGCGGTTCTACCGCTTGTCGCCGGCGGGCGATTTGATCCTCAAGCAACTGCTCGAGGAGTGGGAAAGCATCAACGCGTCAATCAACAGAATTCTTCAAGAGGCATCGCTATGAGCATGACCAAAGCATCCAGCCCCGACCAGCCCGCCAATTCAGCCGACCTGATCGATCGCTACCTGCAGGCGGTGCGCTTCTGGCTGCCAAAATCGCATCGGCAAGAGGATCTACTTACCGAGCTGGGAGAAGATCTGCGTTCCCAGATCGAGGACCAGGAAATGGAAGTCGGCCACCCCTTGGACAAGCCGGAGATGGCGGAGATTCTGCGGCGCTGCGGCAGTCCGATGATGGTCGCCGGCCGTCTCGGCCCGAAACGCTACCTGATCGGTCCGGCTGTGTTCCCCATTTACGAGTTTGTGTTGAAGATGGTGCTCCTGTGGATTCTGCTTCCGATCTTCGTCTTTATCCTCGGCCCGATCAACCTGGCAAATAACGGCGGTGACTGGGCATTGGCCATACTGAACACTTTCGGCGCCTTGTGGTCCGGACTATTCATCGCCGCCGGAATTATCACGCTGATCTTTGCCATTATTGAACGCACCAGCGCGCAACTTGGAAGCGAATGCAAATGGGATCCCCTGAAGCTGCCGCCGGTGCGGAAGGACGAACACAAACCGTCCCGGCTGAAAGCCGTCTGCGAGTTCGGATTTAACATCTTCGGTCTGGTTTGGCTGTTGCTCGTGCCGAAATATCCGTTCCTGATTCTTGGTCCGGCAGCGGCCTTTCTGAAAGCCGGGCCGATCCTGCATACCTTCTACATTCCGTTTGTTTTGCTTAGCGTTCTCGCCCTGGTGAGGTCGGGCATCACTCTGGCGCGGCCGCAGTGGGCATGGTTCCCGCTCCTGAGCCAGCTATTGCACTCGGTACTGATGCTGATCCTGCTGCGTTACATGATCCAAGCCATCACCCACGCGCCCAGCGCCTTCCCGTTCGTGGTCTTACAGGATGCGGTGCGAGACTCGACAAAATACATCAAGATCGCTGCCATCGTGAATGTGTCGATTCTTATCAGCGTTGGCGGTGCGTGGCTGGGACTCAGCATCGCCGCGATCGTGCAGACCTGGGAGTTCCTGCGCTATCTGCGGAACCGAACTTCGGCGCCGCGGCAGATAGCGCCCATGGGTGCGTAGTAGCTTGTGGGGCCCGGGCGGGCGAGGCGTCCGCCCCTCCATGACGCTCTAGAACCGCCACGCACCGCCTCAGACCGTTTGCTTGCGGTAAGATCAAGAGCTATGAATCCGTCACCCGCCGAGGCCAAAGTGGACCCACACTCCGACCCCGAGCACCGCCCATCGAACTTTATTCGCGACATTATTCTCGACGACCTGAAGGCCAGCAAGTACAACGGCCGCGTGCAGACGCGCTTCCCTCCCGAGCCCAACGGATACCTGCACATCGGCCACGCCAAGGCCATCTGCCTCGACTTCGGACTCGCCGACGAATTCGGCGGACATACGAATCTGCGTTTCGACGACACTAATCCCGCGAAGGAAGAAACCGAATACGTCGAGTCAATTAAAGCAGACGTGAAATGGCTCGGCTACCACTGGGACGGGCTCTTCTACGCTTCTGATTATTTCGACCAGCTCTACGAGTGGGCGCTGCAGCTGATTCGCGACGGCAAGGCGTATGTCGACGACCTCTCGGCGGAAGAAATTCGCAAATACCGCGGCACCCTCACCGATCCCGGCAAAGACAGCCCGCATCGCAACCGTTCGGTCGAAGAAAATCTGGATTTATTTCAGCGCATGAAGGCCAAGGAATTTCCCGACGGTTCGCGCGTGCTGCGCGCCAAAGTCGACATGGCGTCCCCGAACTTGAACATGCGCGATCCGGTCATGTATCGCATCCTGCACGCCGAACATCACCGCACTGGCAACAAGTGGTGCATCTATCCGATGTACGACTACGCGCACGGCCAGTCCGATTCGCTCGAAAAAGTCACGCACTCCATGTGCACGCTGGAGTTCGAAGATCATCGCCCGCTCTACAACTGGTTCATCCAGCAGCTGGGAATTTTTCCTTCGCAACAAATTGAGTTCGACCGCCTCAACCTGACCCACACGCTGCTGAGCAAGCGCAAGCTGCTGCAGTTGGTGCAGGAGGGTCGCGTCCGCGGCTGGGACGACCCCCGCATGCCCACGCTGAGCGGCATCCGCCGTCGCGGCTATACGCCGGAGGCGATTCGCAATTTCACCGCTTCGATTGGCGTTTCAAAAACCACCGGTTCCATCGAACTCGCGATGCTGGAACATTTCGTCCGTGAGGATCTGAACAGGCGCGCACTGCGCGTAATGGCTATACTGCGTCCGCTGAGAGTGGTTATCGACAACTATCCGGAGAATCAGGTAGAAGACATGGATGCGGTGAACAATCCTGAAGACGAGAGCGCAGGCACGCGCAAGGTTCCGTTCTCGCGCGTGCTCTACATCGAGCAGGATGACTTCCGCGAGGTTCCTCCACCGAAGTATTACCGGCTTTCGCCGGGGCGCGAAGTTCGGCTTCGTTATGGTTATTTCGTCACCTGCACCAGCGTCGTGAAGAACGACAAGGGAGAAGTTATTGAAGTGCATTGCACCTACGATCCCGCCAGCAAGGGCGGAAACTCTCCCGATGGCCGAAAAGTGAAAGCGACGATTCACTGGGTCTCGGCCGCGCATGCCGTCGATGGCGAAGTGCGCATCTATGAAAATTTGTTTGCCAAGGAAGATCCGAGCGACGTGGCCGAAGGCGAAGATGTGCTTGACAACCTGAATCCGAACTCGATGGAGATTATTACTGACGCGAAGCTGGAGCCGTCGCTGGCCAACGCGGTGGCCGGAACCAGATATCAGTTCGAGCGTCTGGGATATTTCTGCGTCGATTCCGACTCAAAGCCCGGAAAGCCAGTCTTCAACCGCACCGTGGCGTTGAAAGACGCCTGGGCCAGAGTGGAGAAGAAGCAGAAAGGTTAGTCGGCCAGAGTTAAGGAGGCGGCAATGAGTCGACAAAGAGATAAATCCTCAGGATATATTTTGCAGGTAGACTGAGGCAGGAACTGGTTACGATTTTGTGAGATCGACCAAGAAAGCAAAGCCCCGAGCGGATATTCAACTCGGGGCGTCAGCCCGTCAAGCTATGAACATAGTATCGGCAGGCTAGGACTTGAAGTCAAGATTACTTTGAGGAGTTCGGCCCGTCACGAACTCCTCATCAGCTTCCCTACCAAAGAATGGGAATGCCGTGGACCCGACGGGATTCGAACCCGCACCTTATAGCTTGACGGGCTAACGTGCTGCCAGTTACACCACGGGCCCACGAATACTCTACATTTCAGACGTGGCCCCGGCGCCAGTTGTGTTCGCAATATTTAGGCGCAGGGTCCAATTCGGGAATGATGCTTGCTACGGTGCTAAGTCATGGCCGACGGCCAGCGAACAACTGTTATGTTTCGGGCACTCGAGATTCGCAAGCAATAAATTCTCACCTACTTTTCTAGTAGTACAATTTGCGGCGCGATCATATGCATCACATCCCCATGTACCCAATCGTTCTCCTCGCGTTTCCTAATTTCTCTCCCACGCCGGCCTCCATGTGCGTCGCCGCTATCCTGCTTTTGCCGATTGCCCTATGGACTGCGAGGACTGACATCGGGCGGGCCAGCGGCCTCGACAAAATCGTCGCCTTGAGCAATTTGTGTTTCGCCCTGCCGTTGGCGGTCTTCGGCGCGGAGCACTTCGCGGCCGCAAAATTCATCCAGATGGGCGTGCCCTCGTATGTGCCTTGGCATTTGTTCTGGGCTTACTTCGTCGGCTTTGCGTTGCTGGCCGCGTCCCTGAGCATTGCCACAAAAATTCAGGTGCAGTGGTCGGGCCTGCTGTTCGGCATCATGATGTTTCTTTTTGTCGCGATGATGGACATTCCGGGAGTTCTCGCTGAGCCCAAAAACAGAATCGCATGGACGTTGGCTCTCCGCGAGATGGTATTTGGCGGGGGAGGCTGGCTGCTTGCGGCCGGCGCTATGCGCCCCGGCCGAGGCAAGAGCACGCTGATTCTCGTGGGCCGCGTGCTGGTCGGGATCGCCGCCATATTTTATGGCGTGGAGACTTTCCTGCACCCCTTGGGAATGCCCGGCGTTCCACTCGAAAAACTGATGTCCGTGTGGATTCCGGCGCGTCCACTCATTGGGTATCTGACGGCCGCAATTCTTGTCGTCGCCGGCGCAGCTATTCTGCTGGCTAGAAACACGCGGATGGCAGCAACGTATCTCGGCAGCTGGATTGTGCTGCTGGTCGTGCTCATCTATGGGCCGATTCTGATCGCGGCGCTCGCCGACCCGAGTGTGGAGGTCAAAGTTGAAGGCCTGAACTACTTTTTCGACACGCTGCTGTTTGGCGGAACGATTCTCGCGCTCGCCGGCGCCACACCACGCACCGATTAAAATGTCGCTGCGATTCGCCTCCCAAAAACAAAGCCCCGAGCGGAATTCAACTCGGGGCGTAAGCCTGTCCAGCTACGAAGACGATTATGGCAGAAAGGAATCGGAAGTCAAGATTACTTGAGGAGTCTCCCTGTCCTGAGACCCCTCGTCAGATTCCCTACCAAAGACAGGGAATGCTGTGGACCCGACGGGAGTCGAACCCGCACCTTTAAGCTGGACAGGCCTACGTGCTACCAATTACACCACGGGCCCACGAACAGCTTAGATTTCCTGGCAGAAGTGAACGCCGATCGCGCCTCACATATTTCAAAGCTAGGTTCAATTCGGGAACATAGGCTGTTGTGTTTTAACTGAAAGCTCACGGCTGAGAGCTTTCAGTTATGCACGTGCGGGCTCTGCGCAGGATTGGCGTGGTGGGTAGCCGGTTCTCTCACGACCTTGACATCGAAACTCACGGGCACGGTCTTCGGCGGGAAGCATTGTGCGTTGTCGCAGGCCTGGTAGCGCAGCACGCCGTGCATCACATATTTTCCCGGCGTCACCGAGAGCAGCGGATGCACGGCCACGGCTATCGTGAAATCTCCGCTGTACACGCTGAGTTGCTGATCGGGCGAAAAAGGGAAGGTCAATTCTTTCCCCTCGGGATAGGCAATCTTTCCGAGGACGATGTCGGTGGGCAGGTCCATCTTCAGAGCCGTCGGAATCAGGAACTCGTCTTTCGGGGTGTTGGAGTTGATGTGAAATCCTGACGCGACTCGGAAATTCAAGTTCACCATGGTCTGCGCAGCTCGCGGAGCCGTGACCAGCGGCACAGCCGCGAATGAAACTGAAGGTGCTTTGCCGGCCTGCGCAAGAGCTGTGCCCGCGAACAGCGCGAGCAACCAAATCAGCATCAAGTTGTGACTGCGTAACGTCATTTGTAGATAATCGCAATAAAGCTTACGAGCAATAGTAGAGCCCGCGCGGCCGCATTCCTATTGTCACTTCTGAGCCTGCAACGCTGCGGTCGGAGATGCGGTCGCGGTGTTCACTTGCGTGTCGAGCGCCTTCTTGATCGAGTCCTCGATCTCGCCCTTGCCCTTCAGCCCGATAATCTTGTCGACAATTTTCCCGTCACGGCCAATAAAAAAAGTCTCTGGCAGAGCCGGTACGCCCCCATATGCATCGCCCACGGCTTCCTGGCCCAGCAGCACGGGATAATTCATTCCCATATCCTTGGCGAACTTGGCAATGTCGTCTTTGCCGGAATCATCCATTGCGATGCCGACGACTTGCAGACCCTGCGCCCCATACTGATTCTGCAGTTCCACGAGCCACGGAGTTTCGATCTTGCACGGCCCGCACCACGTGGCCCAGAAATTCAGCAGCACGGCTTTGCCGCGCAGGTCGGACAGGCGCAGGTTCTTGCCGTCGAGCGATTCGAGAGTGAAGTCGGGCGCGGGAGAGGCTTTCATAATGAGCGACTGAGTTTCCGCCGAGCGCCGCGACATGTGCATCCCGAAATAGAGCATGGCCGCAGCCACCACGGCCACCACCACCAGGGCCAGAGGATTACGATTCCCGCGCGCCTCTGATGTCGGCGCTAATACATCGCCCGCGATATCCGACGGCTGAAAAGTCGCGCCACAAGCGCCGCACGTTACCGAGCTTACTGCGTCGGGAGCGCCTCCCGGATCGAGGACCGCGCTTTGATTTAACGCCGCTCCGCACTTTGGGCAAAACTGAAATTCTTCAATCTTCACAGCAGAATCCTCCCACTACAAAGCAAACCGATTCAGAAACGACAACCAGCTCGAGATCAGCGTAAATCGTCCAATCACCAGCAAGACGCCGAGTGCGATCATCAACCCGCCCGAAGCCACTTCCAGCACGTGCATGTGCGAACGGAAGCGGCTGTAAAACTTCAGAAAGCGTTCCATCAGCAGCGAGGTCAGCAGAAACGGCACGGCCAGCCCCAGCGAATAGACCGCCAACAATAAGATGCCTTTGACCAGTGTGTCCTGCTCGCTGGCCAGAGTCAGCAACACGGTTAGAATCGGCCCCAGGCAAGGCGTCCAGCCGAATGCGAACGCGAAGCCAATTACGAACGCGCCAATCGGCGTGCTACTGCCTTTTACGCTGTGCAGCCGCGCGTCGGTATAAAGCGCCTTGATCTTGAAAATTCCGGTGAGGTGCAGTCCGAAAATAATGATCACGACGCCCGCCACGATTGAGAGCGTGTGCTTGTAGCGCGCCGCCATCTGCCCGATTTCCGTCGAGATGGCGCCCAGCGTGATGAATACGACGCTGAAGCCAAGGATGAACCCAACTGAATTCACCATGACCCGCTGCATCAGCTGGCCCTGCCGTGCCTTCAATTCCTCCACTCCCGCGCCCGAAATCAGCGACACGTATCCCGGCACCAGCGGCAGCACGCAGGGCGAGAGAAACGAGATCAGCCCTGCGATGAAGGCGGCGAGCGGAAGTGGAAGACCTGACAGGAAGCTGGACATTCGTCTTTATTGTACCTGCTGGCGCTACATCATTAGACGCTACATCTTAGGTTGTGTGCTGGGCAGTTTGAAAGGAACGCCTACACTGCAGGCAGAGTGGCAATCCCGCGCACGGCATCAATGTCGTCAGCGGACGTATGGTCCCTCGCCCGGTTGTCACCGGGCTCAGGATGACATCCCGTCGTGCAGTTTTCCACTGAGCCACTGCCTAGAACTAAGACGATCGAGATGGGAATTAGTCTCAGCCCCCAGCAGCGCCATGAGCGGCGTGCCCGATCAGCGGGATTTGCCGGCCCGAGCTGGCGCGGCGGGGGCTGGAATCGGCGTGCTCGCGGGCGCGGCCGTTGGCGCTTCTTCGGGAGATTCCGCCAGCTTATGCAAAACGCCAACCGGAACCGTCGCCACGAGGACCGCCCGCGTATCTTCCTGGCGGACCTGCAGGCTGTCAAAAAGAGTTTTCACATCGGCATCCGTGCCCGGCGACCCGACCGAAGCCTCGGCGCTGTGAAACATCGCCAGAAACACGCTGATTTTGTTGGTCAGGTCGCGGGCGTCCTCGGCGCTGCCCGCCTCGGCTTCCGCCCGCAGATGCAGCACGTCCACACGCAGCGGCAAATGCAGCGGGTTGTAGCTGGCGGAAATCACTAGATCGGCGGGCTTCGGAAAAAGGCTGGACCACGTCTCAAACCCCGGCGACTTCGGCTCCACGTGCGCCACCATCCAAACCGGACTGGCGAACTGTACCCGCTTGTAATAGCGGCGTAGCAGAGCCGGGCCTCCAAACGGCGACGCCAGTCGCCGCGACCGGTCGACCATGTCGCGAATCACGGCGGGATCGTCATGATTCGAGGCCGCCACCGTATCCACGCCCAGAATTGCGATGCGAAATGACCGTCCGTAGATCGGGATGGTAAAGATATCGACCGAGTGATAATTCTCGACCGACTGCGCCGTGCGCTTCAGATACGCCACACACTTGCCCTGATCAAATCTTCCCGTAAAGACCTCGGAAAAACGAGGTTCAGTCGCCGCGCCGCCGGTCCCGCCGCCCGGCCAAGCCTGCGGATAATGGACCGCGAACGCCACCGCGTCCAGATCGCGCTCAAAATCGAAGCCAGTTTCCTGAATAAAGCGGTCGTATTCCGGATCATGCGCGACCGGACCGTTTGCGCCGGAGAAGAAAGACTTTCCCGAACTCACCTTGCGTACCCAGCCAAAATTGGCGTAGATAAAAGCGTCCGCGCCGGGCAGCAGCCGAGCCGGTTCCGGCGGAGCGTGCTTGCGCAGCTGGACGGCAAGCGTCACCGCCGCAGCCACCATTACGACCGCCAGCGCGAGAGGGAATGCGCGTCTTATTCGCATGAAGTGCGGGTCAGGGATGAAATGATAGCACTCCCAGCCGCACCTTATCATTCATCCCATCATTCATGCCGCAGCGCCGTCATGGGGTCGATCTGCGCCGCCCGCCGCGCCGGTAAGCCTCCCGCTAGAAGCGCCGCGAACAGGAGGATGATCACCGCCAGGCCGAGCGCCAGCGGATCATTTGGCTTCATCCCGAATAATAGCGATCCGACAAACTTCGATGTTCCCAGCGCAATCGGCACGCTGATGGCAAGTCCCACGGCCGCCATCACGATCACTTGCCGCAGCACCATCCACACGATCGGGCCGCGTTGCGCGCCCAGAGCCATGCGAATCCCAATCTCGCCCGTTCTCCGTGCAACCGTGTACGAAATCGTCCCGTAAAGCCCCACACAGGCGATCAGCAGCGCCAGCACAGCCAGCGCGGAACACAATTCGGCAAGAACCTTCTCGTGACGCATTGCGCTCTCGATCTCCCTGGCCTGTGTTCTGACGTCAGTGACGGGCAAGCGGGCATCCGCCCGGTGCACCACATCGCGAATCGAATTGACAAAGCCCAGCGGATCGCCCGCCGTACGCAGCGCATACATCATCTGATCCGGCGGCGGATATCCCTGGTTATAAGTGATATAGATAACCGGCAAGGTCTCTCGTTTCAGGTTGCCATAGCGCGCATTCTTCGCTACGCCAATAATCTCCATGTCGCGCGCCAGCTTCTTTTGCTCTGAGTCTTCCGACAAAATGACATGTTGCCCCAGCGGATTGCGTCCGGGGAAATTGACCCGCGCAAACTCCTCGCTGATGACTGCAACCTTCTGTGAATTGGGCCGGTCGCGCTCATCGATGTCGCGGCCCTCGAGAATCGGCACCTGCATCGTAGTGAGAAAATTTGGCCCGACTTGCAGGTAGCGGTTTTGCGGATTCGGCCGCGCGCCCACCGCGCTGATCGGCATACTGTCCTCGCCGGTAATCAGCGAGCCGCGAGCGATGCCCGCGCTGCGCACGCCCGGAACGGCCGATAGCTCCTCCAGAACCTTGCCGTAAAACTCCGAGATCCCCGGGTCTTTGTATCCCACTTTGCTGGCATCGACGGTGAACAGCAGCAGATTCTCGCGATTGAAGCCCAGATTCACTGATTGCAAATTGTTCAGTGTGCGCACGAACAGCCCCGCGGCCACAAGCATCAGCGATGTGGTTGCAATCTGCCCCACCACCAGGATTTGGCTCAGGCTGACGCGCCAGCCGGAAGGTTTCGCGTGCGGTTGACCGGTCTGCGTCTCTTTCAATGCCGAGACTAGATCCATCCGGGTGGACTGCAGCGCCGGAATCAGACCGAAGACGATGCCCGTGAGCAACGAGAGCCCCGCCGCCACCGCCAGCACGTGCCAATTGAGATGCGGATGGAGCGCGGCATCTTCGGAATGGCCGGCGATAAGCGCAGACAACAAGCGAATCCCCCAGAATGCCAGCAGGACGCCCAGCGCCCCGCCGAGTGCACCCAGCAGAATGCTCTCGGTGAGCAACTGCCGGATCACTCGCGCGCGGCTCGCGCCCTCACTCAGGCGCACCGCAATCTCACGGCGGCGCGAAGCGGCGCGCGCCAGCAGCAGGTTCGCGACATTAGAACACGCGATCACCAGAATCAGAGCGACCAGTGTCATCAACAGAAATAAAGGTTTGGAGTACTCCCGCCGCAGTGAATCGATCCCGCCTCTACCTTCGCGCAACAAGATCTCGGGCAGGACCGACCGTTCTTTGTCATTCGTCGCTGTGGCTGCAACCCATTGGTGAAATCTCGGCGCAAGCTGCGCCTGTGCCTGCGCCAGCGTTACTCCGGGCTTCAGGCGCGCCATCGCCTGCATCCAGTAATAGTTTTCGTCCAGGTAGTCGGCGGCAGTAAACGGAAAGGGATTGTTTGCCCCCAGCACAAGGTTGGCGTGCATCGGAACATACATGTCCGGAGCCCGCGACGGATCGACTCCGAAAAACTCCGGCGGGGCAACTCCCGCCACCGTGAAAGGAACGCCGTTGATCGAAAGCGTCTTTCCGGGCGCGTCCGCCGTGCCGCGAAAGTGCTTTTCACTGAACGCGAAGCTGACGACAACCACCGCGGCAGCGCCGACCTTGTCATCGTCGGCGAAAATCAGCCGCCCTGCCGCCGGCGCTACACCAAGACCGCGAAAGTAATCTCCCGAAACCAGTTCGCCGTCCGCAGACTCGGCTTTCCCGTTGATCGAAACATTCATCCCTTGGACTTCGCGGTTGTTCGCGTAGGCGAAAACATCGGAGAAGACCGCCCCGCTGTCCTGGAAAACGGAAAGCGCGGCGTAAGGGAAAATCGGACTGACAGCGCTTCCGTTTGGGTCTTCATAAATTTTCCCGCTCATGCTGTGCGTGACGAAGTCGCCCGCAATAGACTTGGCCTGCCAGTTGATGACGACCAGTGACGAGGGGTCAGAAACCGGCAATGAACTCAGCAGCAAGGAGTCGAGGAAACTGTAAATCGCCGTGTTGGCGCCGATGCCGAGAGCCATCACCAGCAGCGCCACACCCGTAAATCCCGGAGCCTTCCGCAGCGTGCGCGCCGCATAGCGCAGGTCGCGCCAGGTATCTTCGAGCCAGGCGATGCGATTGGTCTCCCACACCCGGTCGCGAATGCGCAGTGGATTGCCCAGCTTCACATAAGCCATCCGCCGCGCCTCTTCCGGCGTCATGCCGCGCGCGACATTTTCGTCAATCTCATGTGCCAGATGCGATTCGAGTTCTTCCGACAAGTCGGAATCTTCTGCGGATCGTGTGAAAAATCGTCTGAGATTCATCGTGGTCCCTCCTCGCCCGGCGTCGGCCAGCGCGACCGTGCCAGTGCTACTGTGCGATGTCACCATGCCCCAAACGTCCGGTGCGACCGTGGAAGAGCGGCGCTTCAGCGCCGCGTCAGGGAAGCCGCACCGATGCGGGCTTTAGCCCCTGTCGCACTCACTGGTTCTCGCCTAAAATGCGTCCAATCGCGGCCACCATCATCCGCCAGCGGTCGGTCTCCGCCGTGAGCTGCTTTCTGCCCGCAGCTGTCAGCTTGTAAAACTTTGCCTTGCGATTGTTCTCGCTCACGCCCCAATACGAACCGACCCAGCCGCGATGCTCCAGCCGGTGCAGCGCCGGATACAGCGATCCCTGCTCGACCTCGAGCACGTTCTCCGACATATGTTCGATCACATGCGCGATCGTGTGGCCGTGCGCCGGACCGGTGACCAGCGTTCGCAGGATGAGCATGTCGAGCGTGCCCTGCACCATCTCAGAATTAGTCCGATCGCCCACGATCCTCCCCCTCGAACGTCTAGGGGAGAGGATACACCACTCGACCGTCTATGGGAAGAGCCGAGAGCAGCCGGCTGTCATCCTGAACCGTGGCGAAGGCGCGGTGAGGGACCCTACGGCCGCATAAGCCACGATGCAGGTCGAGAAGCGTACAGTCTGCCGCCATCCTCTGCATCTCCCGCCGACAGCACCAACCCTGCCCACTGCCGTAAGGTCCCTCGGGCCGGCCGCCGCCCCTCAGGATGACATCGCAAAACAGCCCGCCTCCTCCAAGGAGAGCACGGCCGCCGGACCGGAAAACGCCCACCGCCGGTTGCGCCCAAACTTCCCCATGTGATACCTTAAATAATTGTCCCGGACATCTGGCAGGGATTAGTGGGATAGGTTTGCGCGAAGGCGCGTCTTTTCCCCCGTATTGCTGGCGTAGCTCAGTCGGTAGAGCACCTGATTTGTAATCAGGGGGTCGGGGGTTCAAATCCCTTCGCCAGCTCCAGGAAACGAAAACCAGAGAACGAAAACCAGGAAACGAATTCAGCAGGCGGCGGTAGCGGCGCAGCAGGTTTTTCCAAACGCACTCCATTCGAGATTTTTCCGGCGTGTGGTGATCTTCGCGATGTCTTGTGCGCGAGCCTTGGTTTCCCTGTGTTGCGAAAGTAAAGTGTAGCTGTAGCTATGGTCGGCGGGCTTCCCGTGAACGTTTCCCGGCAGCCTGCCGGGTGGTCTGCTGGACGGAGCATAACGGCTGCATCGCCCGAGAAAGTTTGCACAGGTGGGTGAGTGGTTAAAGCCAACAGACTGTAAATCTGTCCCTCCTAGCGAGGTACGAAGGTTCGAATCCTTCCCTGTGCACCAGAATTGTGTTGCACCATTTGATTTTGTGGGTCATTTGTTAGTGAATCGCTGATTTGTGAATCGCCTGTCCATTGCGCTGGTCGCCTATGCTGTGCTGGGAGCGCTGGCTTGGACCACATTGACCGACCCGAAGTTTCGGGCGGGTACGCTGGCGATCCTGGCGCTGTTCGCGGTGAAGTCGGTACTCCGGCGCAAAGATGCGCTGCACGCGGACGATGCCGAATAGGCTTTTGCTGAGAGCTGAAGGCTGAGAGCTGACAGCTGAGTTTTTCGGGCCGATGTAGCTCAGTTGGTAGAGCACTCCCTTGGTAAGGGAGAGGTCACCAGTTCAATCCTGGTCATCGGCTCCAGAGATGAGGTGGGCGGTGAACTTCGCAGACGGCGCGCGATTAGCGGTTGTGTTCATCGGGGCTCCATGGATCGCGCTCCAGGTTGCGGCCCGGTACGCGCTGCGGGGTGTTGAGCGTCAGAAGTCCGATAAGGGTTGGGCGGCGATGTTAGTCGCGGTAGTTGCGTCGTTCTCGATGGATCTGATTTTCGGTTCCCAGTCGTTGATCGCGAGAACGGCAACTGTGCTGGTCCTTGTAGTGGCTGCCATTGCTGATGTGCTGTTGATTGCACTTCTCGTAGATCATGGCCGTCGACACGAGGCATGAGTTGAGTGGCTGGCGGCTTTAGCCGCTGATTTTATCTGAAAGCTGACGGCTGATAGCTGAGAGCTTGGTTTTAAGCGGGAGTAACTCAGTGGTAGAGTCACAGCCTTCCAAGCTGTTGGTCGCGGGTTCGATTCCCGTCTCCCGCTCCATTAGAATTTTGATTTGAGGGAAGTTGAAGCTTCGACGATGACAGTGACTTTCGAGCGGGCTCCGATCAAGATTGAGAAGGAGCAAGAGTTTGCCCGGCTGCAAGCGGCAGTAGAGCAGGCATTCCTCCCGGAGAGGGCCGGGCGCTTTCTGAAGCAGCTGGACCGCAAGGGAATTCGCGTCAGGGATTTCGACGGCGTGCTGGCGAAGCGGGTGCTCGAAGGTTTCGCCGAAGCCGGACTGGACGCGCGGAAGTTGTATGAGTCGCTGCCCGTGTCCGACCAGGCGCAGATGCGGGAGTTCTACCTGTCGAAGCTCGAAACGGTAGACCAGGCGCTGCGGCACAAGTTTAAGAAGCTGTATCAGTATTACTGAAAGCAGAAGTTGCACAGGTCCTTCGCGGCAAACAGCGCTGCTCAGGACGACAGATTTAGGTGGACCAGGGTTTGAGCTAGAAGCTAAGAGCTAGGAGCTAAGAGCTGAGTTATGGCGAAAGAAAAATTTGACCGCACAAAGCCGCACTGCAACGTAGGGACGATTGGTCACATCGATCATGGCAAGACCACGCTGACGGCGGCCATCACGAAAGTTTTGTCGAAGCATAATCCGAAGAACACGTTCCGATCGTTTGATTCGATCGACAACGCTCCGGAAGAAAAGGCGCGCGGCATAACCATTGCCACGGCGCACGTCGAGTACGAGACGGCGAACCGGCACTACGCGCACGTCGACTGCCCCGGCCACGCCGACTACATCAAGAACATGATCACGGGCGCGGCGCAGATGGATGGCGGCATTCTGGTGGTCGCGGCGACGGATGGTCCGATGCCGCAGACCCGCGAACATGTGCTGCTGGCGCGGCAGGTGGGTGTGCCGTATCTGGTTGTGGCGTTGAATAAAGTTGACGCGGTCGATGATCCCGAGTTGCTTGAACTGGTCGAACTCGAAGTACGCGAGCTGCTGAAGTCGTACAAGTTCCCCGGCGACGACGTTCCTGTGGTTCGCGTGTCGGCGCTGGGCGCGCTGAACGGGGAAGCCAAGGCGGAGGCGCAAGTCGACGAGTTGATGGCGGCGGTAGACAAATACATTCCGCAACCGGCGCGCGAACTGGACAAGCCGTTCCTGATGCCGATTGAAGATATTTTTTCGATTCAGGGCCGCGGCACGGTCGTGACAGGAAGAATCGAGCGCGGCAAAGTGAAGGTCGGCGAGGAAGTGGAAATCGTCGGCTTCCGTGACACCCGCAAGACGGTGGTGACCGGCGTCGAAATGTTCAAGAAGCAGTTGGACGAAGGCATGGCCGGAGACAACGCCGGGTTGCTGCTTGCGCGGCATTGCAAAGGAAGACGTCGAGCGCGGCATGGTGCTGGCGAAGACGGGATCGATTACGCCGCACACCAAGTTCAAGGCGGAAGTCTACATTCTGACCAAAGAAGAAGGTGGACGACACACGCCGTTCTTCAAGGGATATCGCCCGCAGTTTTATCTGCGCACGACGGACGTGACGGGTGTGGCGGAACTTCCGGCGGGCACCGAGATGGTGATGCCGGGAGACAACGTCAGCCTGGTGATTGAACTGATCACGCCGGTAGCCATGGAAAAGGGCCTGCGGTTTGCGATCCGTGAAGGCGGGCACACGGTAGGCGCCGGAACGATTGCGGAAATTATTCAGTAAGGCAGCTTCTAGCTACTAGCCTCTAGCTAAAGCCGCAAGGTGGAACGCCGGATGACATGGCGAGAATTAGGTTGGCTGATGTCTGATATTGCTAGAAGCTAGCAGCTAGGAGCTAGCAGCTAAGTTAGGAGCTGTTGAGATGCCCCGAGAAATAGTGACATTACAATGCGGTGACTGCAAAGAGCGGAACTATTCGACGACCAAGAACCGCAAAACGACGACGGAGCGGCTGGAATTCAAGAAGTTTTGCAACCGTTGCCGCAAGCACACGCCGCACAAAGAAGTGAAATAATTGTTGAGTGCTGATTTTTGCTTGTTGATTGCCGGGGGCTGTGGTTTTCAATCAGCAATCAAGAAATCAACAATGATTCAGGGGCGTAAGCTCAACGGTTAAACTGTCGGTCTCCAAAACCGAACTTGGGGGTTCGAATCCCTCCGCCCCTGCCAGAGTCTTTGGAGAGAGCAGCAGCTAGGAGTAACGATGTCAGTCGAGACGAAGAAAATGGCGAATCTAGCGGCCGCGGGCAGCCTGGGCGACCAGATCAAGTCCTGGCCGGAGCGCATCCGTACCTTCTACAACGACGTGCGCTCGGAAATGCGCAAAGTCACCGCGCCGTCGTGGAAGGAAGTTCAGGCGACGACCACTGTGGTCGTAATCACAGTTTTCATTTTCGCGCTGTATTTTGCCGTGATCGATTACGTCATTCAGCACGGCGTGACCGCGCTGTTCGGCTATTTCAAAGTTCACTAAGCTAAAGTTCGCTAAGCAAGTTTTATAAGGAAAACGGCTGGCCCAGAAGAAGCACCCTATGCAGGACGAAGAAAAAAACGAAATGGCAACCACCACAGCAGGCGAGCCGCAGACCGCGGGCGCGGACGGCGCTGCCGTCACCGCCGAGGCGCCCAAGAATCCGAACATGAAGTGGTACATCATCCACTCCTACTCCGGTTTTGAGCGCAAGGTGAAAGAGTCTCTGGAATCGCGGGTCAACGCCTTCGGGCTGCAGGACAAGATCGGCAAGGTGCTGATCCCCACCGAATCCGTCACCGAGGTGCGCGGCGGCAAAAAGTACACCTCCGAGCGCATGTTCTATCCCGGCTACGTGCTGGTGGAAATGGACATGGATGATCACGTCTGGCACGTCGTCAAATCGACGCCGCGCGTGACTGGCTTCGTCGGTACTGGCCAGCAGCCGACGCCGCTGTCCGAAGAAGAAGTCCAGCACATCGTCTACAAAGTGGCCGACAGCCGCGAGAAGCCGAAGCTCAAGGTCAAGTTCGAGAAGCAGGAATCGGTGCGCATCACCGAAGGCCCGTTCGCCAGCTTCACCGGCATTGTCGACGAAGTGAACGAAGACCGCGAGACGCTGAAAGTCATGGTGACAATTTTTGGCCGCTCCACTCCGGTGGAACTGGAGTTCAACCAGGTGGAGAAGGTCGCGTAAGGTTCTGTGAGAGCGCTTGGCTTCGGCCCTGCGAGTTCGTGGAGGGCGCGGCTTGTAGCCGTGCAGGTTTGTGGAAGGGTACGGCTTTAGCCGTACCGTAAGGGCCCGAACGAGACCGGGCTTCAGCCCCTGAGGGCGCAAGATGTGCGTCTCAACGAAAAGTCAGCAGATCGTGAGCCGAAAATCCTAGACTCACGCTGCCAGATAGAAGAGAGATTATGGCAAAAAAAGTTACAGGTTACGTAAAGCTGCAGATCGCCGCCGGCAAGGCGACTCCGGCGCCCCCCGTGGGCCCGGCGCTCGGCCAGGCGCAGATCAACATCATGGAGTTCTGCAAGCAGTTCAACGCCAGAACCAACCAGAAAGAAATGGAAGGCCTGATCATCCCGGTCGTGGTTTCGGTCTACAGCGACCGCTCGTTCACCTTCATCACCAAGACGCCTCCGGCTTCGATTCTGTTGAAGCGCGCCGCTGGCATCGCCAAGGGATCGGGCGTTCCGAACAAAGACAAAGTCGGCAAAGTTACGGCGAAGCAAGTCGAGGACATCGCGAAGCAGAAGATGCCCGACCTGAACGCCGCCTCGGTTGAGACCGCAATCAAGAGCATTCGCGGCACGGCGAGATCGATGGGAATCGAAGTAGTCGGCTAGCTTCGTGGAAGGGCGCGACTTCGGCCGTGCCGTTGAGACGCCGGTTTTGCAGGGCTTTAGTCCCTGAGGTTTGTAAGTCGAATTCACTACGGCCCAGCAAATCATCGCCGAGCGGTGGGAGACAAAGGAAAGCAATGAAAAAAGAAGGAAAAAACATCGCCAAGGCGCACTCGCAAGTCGAGAAGCGCCCCTACGTTCTGCAGGACGCTGTTCCTCTCTTGCAGAAAGTGAAGTTCGCCAAATTTGACGAGACGGTCGAGATCACGCTGCGCCTCGGAGTCGATCCCAAGCATGCTGATCAAATGGTCCGCGGCACAGTCGTTCTGCCGCATGGCCTGGGCAAGTCGAAAAAGGTTCTCGTCATCGCCACCGGCGACAAGATTAAAGAGGCCGAAGCAGCCGGAGCCGATTTCTTCGGCGGCGAAGAGATGGTCGAGAAGATCACCAAGGAAAACTGGACGGACTTCGACGCCCTCATCGCCACGCCTGACGTGATGAAATCCGTCGGACGCCTGGGTAAAGTTCTTGGCCCCAAGGGCCTGATGCCCAATCCGAAGACGGGCACGGTCACCTTCGACGTGGGCAAGGCCGTGCAGGAAGTGAAGGCCGGCAAAGTCGAGTTCCGTACGGACAAGACCGCGCTGGTGCACGTTCCGGTAGGAAAAATTTCATTTGCGCCCGACAAACTCATCGAGAATGCGACCGTCGTGATCACCAGCGTGATTAAGGCCAAGCCGTCGGTGGCCAAGGGCAAATACATCAAGGGCTGCACTTTGAGCTCGACGATGGGGCCGGGGATTTTGCTGGATGTGACCCCCATCGAGACTGCGGCAAAAGCTTAGCGTCGCTACGCGACGCGAACAGCCGAGGGCGGCTGTCCCCACATTGAGATCAGGATCAGAAGGATAGGACAATGCCAGTTACTAAAGCGAAGAAGACAGAGCAGGTCGAAAAGTTGAGTAAAGACCTGAAGAATGTTTCCAACGTCGTCGTGGCCACTTACACCAAGATGACCGTGCCCCAGGATTTCGAACTGCGCAAGGTTCTGCGCGGCGCGGGCGCGAAGTATCAGGTCGTTAAGAACACGCTGGCCGAGAAGGCCGCCAAGGGCACCCCGGTCGAAGGGGCCTTGAAAGATTTATCCGGCGTGACCTCGATTGCCTACACCACCGGTGATCCGGTGGCGATGGCCAAGGCCCTGATCAAGTACGCCAAAGATACGCCGGAGTTCACCTTCAAGGTCGGCGTGGTCGAAGGCCGCGTGGTCACGATCAAGGAAATCGAAGCACTGGCCACCATGCCGTCGAAGGAAGAGCTGTATTCGAAGCTTCTGTTCTTGATCAGCTCTCCGGCGCAGCGTCTGGTCACAGTGATGAACGCAGTCGGCCGCGATATGGCCGTCGTGCTGGGCCAGGGCGTCGAAAAGGGCAAGTTCAAAGAAGCCTAGAAGCTGCTTCACGCGAACAAGATTTGGTTGTCCGCGGATCAGGGGTTGCGCGGTTCGAATCCAGGCGTTGTCTGGCGCCAGGAAATCGGACCAGCCGCACTGGAAACCGTGATCTTCGGACAGCGAATAGCAACATGGAACAGCAAGACAAAGAATTCAAAAATACTGGAGAACTAACATGGCGGATCTACAACAACTCGAAGATTCAATCGTAGGCTTGTCGCTGCTCGACGCAGCGGCGCTGGTAAAGAAACTCGAATCCCGTCTGGGCGTGTCGGCGGCGGCAGCAGCCCCCGTGATGGTGGCTGGCGGCGCAGCAGCAGGTGGAGCAGCGGCTCCGGCGGAAGAAAAGACCGAGTTTGCCGTCGTCCTCAAAGAGGTCGGCGCCAACAAGATCAACGTGATCAAGGCCGTCCGCGAAGTCACCAGCCTGGGCCTGAAAGAAGCCAAGGAGCTGGTCGACGGAGCGCCCAAGACCATTAAAGAGGGCGTTTCCAAGGACGAAGCCGAGACCATCAAGAAGAAGTTCACCGAAGCGGGCGCCGTTGTCGAAGTGAAATAACGGTTTATGTGGAGCGGACACTTCTGTCCGCTTGCTCTTGATTTTTGACTTGAGACGGCAGGTTCAAAGTCAAAAAAACAAGACCAAGGGCAGCGGGCCAGAGTGCCCGCTCCATATTTTTCCCGAAAAAGCACCGAACTCGGTGCAAAATCGTTATTCTTTTACGTTCTTAGTTGTGAGTCCTGGGCGGCGATGGTAACATCTAACCTAACGTCGCTTCCCTTGGCCTCACTCAATCGCGAGCGCTGATTGGCAAGAGCAGGGGCTCGCAAGGGAAGTTTTGGACGGGCTGCTTCGCGGGCAGGCGAAGCGGAAACAGGCCGGAGAACTGGCGCGAAAGAATTCAAATCAAGAAGGGCGAAACGCCTTGGTTGGCGTCAGCGGGAACGACTGTCCCCGCAGACGCCCCATCGCTTTTTCCGGCTGCTCGATAAATCTGCAGGTTCTGGTTCCACGTTGTCGCGGTTTTAGCTGGCAAGGTTCTAAGCAGGCAAGGTTCTAACAGGCAGGTTCTAACAAGTAGGTACCGCGGCGCGGTTTTCGACAAGAAAACCTGCGCCCCACTATCCGCGGTTTTGGCGCGGCCTTCGGCTGCGCCCGAGATTGGGAGTCTCTTGACGATGAAAAACGCCTTCCGTAAACGATTCGATTTTTCCAAAATTCCGGCCACCATTCAGATCCCGAACCTGATCGAGGTTCAGAAGCGTTCCTACGACCGCTTCCTTCAGATGGACAAACTGCCCAGCGAGCGCGAAGACGGCGGCTTGCAGGCGGTGTTTCAGTCCGTGTTTCCGATCACCGACTTTCGCAACGTATCACAACTTGAGTTTGTGGATTACGCCATTGGTAACTGGGAGTGCAAGTGCGGCCACCTCAAGGGCCTGCACCACCTCCGCACCACTTGCAAAAATTGCGGCAACACGGTCATTACCGACCCGTTCCACCCTGGCGAAGTGCTGTGCGGCAAGTGCGGCACCTATAACGCCAACACGCCCGACTTTTGCAACAAGTGCGGCGACCCCGTGGGCCTGCAGCTGAAGTATGACGTGGCCGAGTGCGAAGAGCGCGGCATGACTTACTCCGCGCCGCTCAAGGTCACGATGCGTCTGACCATCTTCGACAAGGACGCTGAGACGGGCAACCGTTCCATCCGCGACATTAAAGAGCAGGAAGTATTCTTCGGCGACGTTCCCTTGATGACGCAGAACGGGACTTTCATCATCAATGGAACCGAGCGAGTGATCGTCAGCCAGTTGCACCGCTCGCCCGGCGTATTCTTCGAAACCGCCAACAACCGGACTTACTTTCTGGGAAAGATCATCCCCTACCGCGGATCGTGGGTTGAGTTCGAATACGACCAGAAGAACGTGCTTTACGTCCGCATCGACCGCAAGCGCAAATTCCTGGGCACGATTTTTCTTCGCGCTCTTGGCCTGCGCTCCGGCGAAGACATTCTGAAGGCGTTCTACACCACCGACCGCATTGTGGTCCGCGACAAAAAGCTTTACTGGACGCTCGATCCGGCCAGCGAGAAGGCGACGAACCTGCTCGGCATGAAGCTTGCCCACAGCATCAAGAACAAGTCGGGCGACGAGATCGCGCACTCCGGCCGCAAGATCAATGCCCAGATTCTCAAGGACATTCAAAAGGCGAAGATCAGCGAAATCGAAGTTGACATCACCGACCTCGAAGGCGCGTGGACGGCCGGCGACATCGTCGACACCACCACCGGCGAAGTCATGCTCGAAGCCAACTCCGAGCTCACCGCCGACAAGGTTTCTAAAATTCTCGATTCCGGCGTTGTCGAAATGGCGCTGTTCTTCCCCGAGCGCGATGACGTAGGCACGGTCATCAGCCAGACCCTGAAGCGTGATGCAGTGAAGACGCCGCAGGAGGCGCTGATCGAAATCTACCGCAAGCTGCGTCCCGGCGATCCGCCGACGCTCGATACGGCGACGGCGTTGTTTCACGGCATGTTCTTCGACCCGCGCAAGTATGATTTCTCGCGCGTGGGCCGCTTGAAGTTCAACATCAAGCTGCACGAGAACCAGGACTTCACTTCGCTCGACAAGCGCACGCTCGATCCTGACGACTTCTACGCGACCATCGCGTACCTGCTGAAGCTGCGCAAGAGCATTGGCGCAGTCGACGACATCGATCACCTCGGCAACCGCCGCGTTCGCGCGGTCGGCGAGTTGATGGAGAACCAGTTCCGCATCGGCCTGGTCCGCATGGAACGGGCGATCAAAGAGAAGATGTCGGTCTACCAGGAAATGTCGACGGCGATGCCGCACGACCTGGTCAACGCCAAGCCGGTCATGGCCGCGATCCGCGAATTCTTCGGATCGTCGCAGCTCTCGCAGTTCATGGATCAGACCAACCCACTCTCCGAGATCACGCACAAGCGGCGTCTCTCGGCGCTTGGGCCGGGCGGTTTGTCTCGTGAGCGCGCCGGATTCGAAGTCCGCGACGTTCACCCTACGCACTACGGCCGCATCTGCCCGATTGAGACGCCGGAAGGTCCGAACATCGGCCTGATCTCGTCGTTGAGCTGCTACGCCCGCATCAACGACTACGGCTTCATCGAGTCGCCCTACCGCAAGATCAGGGGCGGCCGCGTCATCGACTACGTCACGGTCGTCAACGTCGGCGACAGCGATCACAAGGTCGGCGATCACATGGAAAAACATGAGATCGAGAAGATCAATAACGAGCTGAAAGAGAAGCGGAAGAAGCCGGCGACGATTGAGCCGTTCTCCTTCTATCTCTCCGCGTGGGAAGAAGATCGCCACACCATCGCGCAGGCCAACGTGGAACTTGACGACAAAGGCAAGATCGTTGCCGAACTGGTCAACGCCCGCAAGGCCGGCAACTTCGTCCTGGTCAGCCGCGATGAAGTCGACTACGTCGACGTCAGCCCGAAGCAACTGGTCTCCGTCGCCGCGTCTCTGGTTCCGTTCCTCGAGCACGACGACGCCAACCGCGCGCTGATGGGCGCCAACATGCAACGCCAATCCGTTCCGCTGTTGCGAGCTCAGGCTCCGATCGTCGGCACCGGGATGGAAGGCGTCACAGCGCGCGATTCCGGCGCAGTCGTTCTCGCCCGCCGCAACGGCATCATTGATTCGGTCGACTCCGAACGCATTATTGTTCGAGTCGAAGGCGAACACCATCCCACGCAGTTGTCGCGTGAGGTCGGCAGCGACATCTACCAGCTCACGAAGTTCAAGCGTTCCAACCAGAACACTTGCATCAACCAGAAGCCGGTGGTCAAAAAAGGTCAGCGTGTCCTGAAAGGCGAGATCATCGCCGACGGTCCGTGCACCGATCACGGCGAGCTGGCTCTGGGACGCAACGTCCTGGTGGCCTTCATGCCGTGGCGCGGCTACAACTTCGAGGACGCGATCCTCGTCTCCGAGAAGATGGTGAAAGAGGATTACTACACCTCTCTCCACATCGAGGAATACGAAATAGAAGCCCGCGACACCAAGCTCGGGCCGGAAGAAGTTACGCGCGACATTCCTAACGTCAGCGAATCCATGCTGCGCAATCTGGACGAAGCGGGCGTGATCCGCATCGGCGCCAGCATCAAGCAGGGCGACATTCTCGTCGGCAAAGTTACGCCCAAGGGCGAAACTCAGCTCACGCCGGAAGAGAAACTGCTGCGCGCCATCTTCGGTGAAAAAGCCGGCGACGTGCGCGACGCTTCCCTCTACTGCCCGCCTGGAATCGAAGGCGTAATCGTCGATGTGAAAATCTTCTCGCGCAAGGGCCAGGAAAAAGACGAGCGCGCGAAGGCCATCGAAGCCACGCAGATCGCAAAGCTCGAAAAGAACCTCTCGGACGAGATTCGAATTCTGACCGACGAGCGCTTGAAGCGCCTGGAAAACATTCTGGGCGGCAAGGAAGTGCAGGCCGACCTGCACGACGAGCGCACCAACAAGCGCCTGCTGGTCAAGGGCAACGTCCTTAATCGCGACGAGATCGAGCGCATCTCCACCCGCAACTTGAAGCGCATTAAATATGCCGACAAGGATCCGCGAGTGAACGAGCAGATCGACGAGATCGAAGAGATGACTTCGCGTCAGATCGATGTGCTCAAGAAAATCGTCAACGAGAAAAAGGAAAAACTCACCAAGGGCGACGAGCTGCCGCCCGGCGTCATCAAGCTGGTCAAGGTCTACATCGCCATGAAGCGCAAGCTGAGTGTCGGTGACAAGATGGCCGGCCGTCACGGCAACAAGGGCGTCATTGCCCGCATTCTGCCGGAAGAAGATATGCCGTATCTCGAAGACGGAACGCCGGTGGAAATCGTTCTGAACCCGCTTGGCGTGCCGTCCCGTATGAACGTCGGCCAGATTCTCGAAACCCATCTGGGATGGGCCGGCTTCGTGCTCGGCGAGAAGATCACGCAGCTGCTGAAAGAAAATACGCGCACCGAAGCCATCCGCCGCGAGTTGAAAGCGCTGTTCAAAGACTCGCAGCTGGCGGACATCATCTCGGACATGTCCGACGAAGAACTGGAGGCCGTGGCCCCGACCCTGACCAAGGGCGTGTTCATGGGTTCGCCGGTATTCGACGGCTCCAAGGAAGGCGAGATCAAGGCGCTGCTCGAGCACGCCGGTCTGCCGACTTCGGGCAAGACAACGCTGCATGACGGGATGACGGGCGACCAGTTTGAACAGCCGGTCACTGTGGGCTACATCTACATGCTGAAGCTGTCGCACTTGGTGGACGACAAGATTCACGCGCGCTCCATCGGGCCGTATTCTCTGATAACCCAGCAGCCC
This sequence comes from uncultured Acidobacteriota bacterium, assembly GCA_963758005.1. Classification (GTDB taxonomy): domain Bacteria; phylum Acidobacteriota; class Terriglobia; order Terriglobales; family Acidobacteriaceae; genus Sulfotelmatobacter. Next base: position 1,534,703 of record CAVWTR010000006.1, on the reverse strand, counting down.
CTCGGCGGAAAAGCGCAGTTCGGCGGACAGCGTTTCGGAGAAATGGAAGTCTGGGCCCTCGAAGCTTACGGCGCGGCGTTCATTCTTCAGGAGCTGCTGACGGCGAAGTCCGATGACGTATACGGCCGCACCAAGATTTACGAGGCCATCGTCAAGGGCGAAGCTGCCATGGAGCCCGGCGTACCGGAATCGTTCAACGTGCTGATCCGCGAGCTGCAATCGCTCTGCCTCGATGTGGAACTGATCAAGGCAGGCGAGAAGAAGCCCACGGCCAGCGCGGCCGCAGACTAGGAAATTCAGTTGCCAGTGGCCGGTTGCCAGTTGCCAGTACGGAACGCGCCGGCTACCGGCACCGATTCACGCGCAAGACTTTTGAAGGAACGTTCCGCGGGGCAAAGGCTCTCAGCCGCAGCGGAACACAAAAACTGGCAACTGGCCACTGACAACTGGCAGCTGCCCTTGAGAGCAGGAAGCGGAGGACTACCTTGTTTCGTTCGAGCCCTTTCGAAATGGCAAATGTGATTGCGGACTTCGACGCCATCCGTATCAGCCTGGCGTCTCCGGAAAAAATCCGGAGCTGGTCGCACGGCGAAGTCACCAAGCCCGAGACCATCAACTACCGCACCTTCAAACCGGAGCGCGACGGCCTGTTCTGCGCCCGCATCTTTGGCCCGGTCACCGACTGGGAATGCCTCTGCGGCAAGTACAAGCGCATGAAGCATCGCGGCGTCATTTGCGACAAGTGCGGCGTGGAAGTCACGCTGTCCAAAGTTCGCCGTGAACGCCTGGGCCACATCGAGCTGGCGTCGCCCTGCTCGCACGTTTGGTTCTTCAAAGGATTGCCCAGCCGCATCGGGCACCTGCTCGACATTTCTCTGCGTGACCTCGAGTCCGTTCTCTACTTCGAGGCCTACGTTGTAGTCGAGCCCGGCGACGCTCCGGTCAAAGAGCGCGAAGTCATCAAGGACGAAGCCAAGTTCCGCGAACTCGATCAGCAGTATCGCCCTGCGGGTTTCAAAGCGATGATGGGCGCCGAGGCAATCAAAGAATTGCTGAAGCGCGTCGACACCGACGGCCTCTCGGTCGAGCTGCGCGAGAAAATGAAGAATGAGAGCTCGCTGCAGAAGCGGCTCAAGTACGCCAAGCGCCTGAAAGTCGTCGAGGCCTTCCGCAAGAGCGGCAACAAGCCGCACTGGATGATCCTCGACGTGATCCCGGTCATTCCGCCGGAGTTGCGCCCCCTGGTTCCACTCGACGGCGGCCGCTTCGCCACGTCCGATCTAAATGATCTCTACCGCCGCGTCATCAACCGCAACAACCGGTTGAAGAAGCTGATGGATCTGCACGCTCCCGAAGTCATCGTGCGCAACGAAAAGCGCATGCTGCAGGAAGCCGTCGACGCCCTGTTCGATAACGGACGGCGTGGCCGCGTGCTGCGTGGCGCCAACAACCGTCCGCTGAAATCTTTGTCCGACACGCTGAAAGGCAAGCAGGGCCGCTTCCGCCAGAACCTGCTGGGCAAGCGCGTCGACTACTCCGGACGTTCCGTCATTGTGGTCGGCCCCGAACTCAAGCTGCACCAGTGTGGCCTGCCGAAGAAAATGGCGCTCGAACTGTTCAAGCCGTTCATCTATCACCGGCTCGAACAGACCGGCAACGTCACCACCATCAAGCAAGCCAAGGAAATGGTCGAGCAGCAGGAGCCGATCGTCTGGGACATTCTTGAAGAAGTCATTAAAGACCATCCGGTCATGCTGAACCGCGCTCCTACGCTCCACCGCCTCGGCATTCAGGCGTTCGAGCCGGTGCTCGTGGAAGGCAAGGCCATCAAGATTCACCCGCTGGTCTGCACCGCGTTCAACGCCGACTTCGACGGCGACCAGATGGCGGTGCACATTCCGCTGTCTCCGGAAGCGCAAGTTGAAGCCAGCGTCTTGATGCTGGCGTCGCACAACATTCTTTCGCCCGCTTCAGGTCAGCCCATCACCGTGCCCACCCAGGACATGGTGCTCGGACTCTACTACCTGACCAAAGCGAAGCCCGGCGCAAAGGGTGAAGGCCGCGCTTTCGCGAACATTGAAGAAGTGCTGATGGCGCTGGACGCGGGCGCAGTCGAAACCCTGACTCCGATCCGCCTGCGCTACACGGGCGAACTGATCGACCTGACCACCGCCTATGATGATCAGGACATCATTCACACCGAGCCGGTTCGGGTCGAGCGCGCCTTCATCAACACGACCGTCGGCCGCGCGATTCTGAACGATCATCTGCCGAAGAGCATCCCCGGCAGCAGCGACCGCATGCCCTACATCAATGGACTGCTCAAGAAGAAGGGTATCGGCGCGCTGGTGAACTATTGCTATCTGCGCTTCGCGCTCGAGACCACGGTCAAGATGCTCGATGAAGTCAAGACGCTGGGCTTCCAGTTCGCGACCCGCTCCGGACTATCGATCGGCATCGACGACATGGTCATCCCCGACAGCAAACGAACGCTGGTCAAGGACGCCGAGAAGCAGGTTGTCGCCGTGCAGCAGCAATATCTCGACGGCGCCATCACCAACGGCGAGCGCTACAACAAGGTCATCGAAATCTGGTCGGCGATCACCGAAAAAGTGGCCGACGAAATGTTCGGTGAAATGCAGCGCCGCGACAAGGAAGGCGACCTCAATCCGATTTACGTTATGGCCGATTCCGGCGCTCGCGGATCGAAGCAGCAGATTCGCCAGCTCTCCGGCATGCGCGGCCTGATGGCCAAGCCTTCCGGCGAAATCATCGAGTCGCCCATCACGGCCAACTTCCGTGAAGGCCTCACGGTGCTGGAATATTTCGTCTCGACGCACGGCGCCCGCAAGGGACTAGCCGATACGGCGCTCAAAACGGCTGATTCCGGTTACCTGACTCGCCGCCTGGTCGACGTGGCGCAGGACGTAATCATCAGCGAATACGATTGCGGCACGGTCGACGGCATCTACGTGCAGGGCATTGTCGAAGCCGGCGAAATCATCGAAGCGCTGCGCGACCGCATCATCGGCCGCGTGTCGCTCGAAAAAATCAAAGACTATGACGGCAACGTCATCGTCGACATCAATCAGGAAATCACTGAGGACCTCGCCGGATCGATTCAGGCGGCCGGCATCGAGCGGGTAAAAATCCGTTCCGTGCTGACCTGCGAATCGAAACGCGGAGTCTGCGTCATGTGCTACGGCCGCAACCTGGCTTCCGGACGCCTCGTCGAACTCGGCGAAGCCACCGGCGTCATCGCGGCGCAGTCCATCGGCGAACCTGGAACCCAGCTCACCATGCGTACCTTCCACATCGGTGGTACGGCGTCGCGAGTTTCCGAACAGTCGCGCCTCGAAGCCAAGAACATCGGCAACGTGCGCTTCATCGGATTGCAGACCGTCAAATCGAAGTCCGGTGACTTGGTTGTCATGAATCGCCAGGGTTCGATCGCGGTGGTCGACGAAAAGAATCGCGAACGCGAGCGCTACTCGGTCGTGTACGGCGCAAAACTGAAAGTCAACGATGGCGATCCGGTCACGCAAGGCCAGGTCATGGTCGAGTGGGATCCTTACACCTTCGCCATCCTGACCGAAATCGGCGGCACGATTCAGTTCAAGGACTTGCAAGAGGGCGTCACTTTGCACGAAGAGGTCGACGAAGTCACCGGCCTGTCGCGTCACGTGGTCGGCGATTCTCCCGACGAGAAGCGCCAGCCCGCGATCGTGGTCAAAGGCAAGGCCAGCAAGCGTTACCTCATGCCATCCCGCGCTCACTTGATGGTGCAGGACGGCGACACTGCTTCACCGGGCGACGTGCTGGCGAAGATCCCGCGCGAGACAACGAAGACCAAGGACATCACCGGTGGTCTGCCGCGTGTGGTCGAACTGTTCGAAGCCCGCAAGCCGCATGAAACCGCGGTCATCAGCGAAATCGATGGCACGGTCAAATTCGGCGAGGTTTCGAAGGGCCAGCGCAAAATCTATGTGGTCGCCGATAACGGCACCGAAAAAGAATATTCGGTTCCGCGCGGCGTTCACATCAACGTGCAGGAAGGCGAGCGCGTGAAGGCCGGCGAACCTTTGATGGACGGCCCGCTCAACCCGCACGACATCCTGGCGGTGCTCGGCGAAAAGGAACTGCAGGCTTACCTGGTGAACGAAATCCAGGAAGTCTATCGTCTGCAGGGCGTCAACATTTCCGACAAGCACATTGAAGTGATTGTTCGCCAGATGATGCGTTGGGTGAAGGTCGAAGACGTGGGCGATACCCGGTTCCTGCTCGAAGAGCAGACCGATAAGTTTGCCTTCCGCGAAGAGAACGAGCGTGTGATTGCGCAGGGCGGCAAACCGGCTACCGGCCGGCCGCTGCTACTGGGCATCACGAAAGCATCGCTCTCCACCGACTCCTTCATCTCGGCGGCGTCGTTCCAGGAGACCACGCGTGTGCTCACCGAAGCCAGCATCAACGGCAAGGTCGATCACCTGCGCGGCCTGAAAGAAAACGTCATCGTCGGACGCCTCATCCCTGCCGGCACCGGCATGGAGTACTACCGCAACGTGCGCCTCTCGCCAGAAATGGAAGAGGCCGCGGCCAAGGTACAGGCGGAAGTTTCGGCGGCCTACGAGGAAGCCGAACGCGCTCTCGAAATGATGCGTCACGAGGGCGAAACCGACGATCTGCCCGTGGAACTCCCCGCGGCCGAGTAGTCAAATCTGAAGCAAGCTTCGGGGGCGAATTTATTTCGCCCCCGAACCTGCTTCTGGAGTCCTACTAACCACACATGCACGCCAGCCCCCAGCGATTGCGCAATGACGACAGCTACGAACTTCCTTCTTTGCGTCCCGTGCCTCCAGGCCCTAAGCTAGAGCAGCGCATGTTACGTTTCCTCCGCCTCTTACGACTAGCCTTCTGGCGGGCTTTTGTTCACGACGCCTTCGCCACTGCCAAGGCCGCGGCCTATTCCTCGATTTTTACTTTCTTCCCGGTCCTGTTGATCATCGGATCGGGTCTGGCCGCGTGGCGCAAAGGCGCGCCTTATTTGCGCGAAATCTCCTACGCCCTAGGCAGTATCTTGCCCACCGGCGGAAGCACGGCGCTGACGTATTTGAAGGTCGGAGCCGGGCAGCATCCGGTTGGCCTGTTGACCACGACTTCCCTAATCACGCTGTGGACGGCCTCCGGCGTCATGATCTCGTGGATGGACGGTTTTCGCCGCTGCTACGAACTGCCGAAAACCTGGGGCTTCGTGCAGGAACGCCTCATCGCATTTCTGCTGGTAGTTTTCGCGCTGGTTCCCATGACGTTCGCCACGCTGCTGGTAGCCGTGGGCAGCAAGTTCGAGGCGCGGCTCCTGCCCTACATCGATCCTGATTTCAGCTTCTACGTTTTCCTGCTGTGGGGCGCGACCCGCTGGCTGATCGCCACTCTCACCAGCATCGCCGTGATTGCCCTGATCTATCATCACGCGGTCCCGCGCACCCAGCCCTGGCACAGCGTGATGCCCGGCGCCATGCTTGCGACGATTCTCTGGTTCTCGACCACGGTTGCGTTTCGCGCCTACCTGCAGCACTTCGGCGACTTCGCGACCATTTACGGTTCGCTCGGAGCCGCCATGGCCCTGCTGGTATGGATGTATCTTATTTCTCTGGTCGTGTTGGTGGGCGCGGAATTCAACGCGCTGTTATTCCCGCGAGCCATGCTGGGCAAGGAATTAACCGCAGTGAGCAATCCCAGGGCCGCAGGTTGATCCACGGTGACACCCGATGCCTGAACACGTTCACATGAGTCATGCGGAGTACGTGGAGCGGGAACTCGGAAGTGCGCTCGACACGACGCGTCAGGCGATTCAAAGCGGTACGGGTCTTTTGTTGGCAGTGTCCAAGCTGAGCGGAATCCTGTATGCACTGCCAGAGCTCGAAAAGAAAATTCAACGCTCGGATTTTCTCTTCATTTCGGCCGTTGCCAGTGAGTGCGACGGCCGACCCTCAGGCCCGACACAATCCTACGAACAGAGAATTCGCGAAGATATACTAGGGGTATTAGCGCGAATTGCCGATGATCTTGGTAAGTAAAGTAACATCTTAATTTCGAGTTTCCAGTCCGGAGCGCAATTGAAACAGGCTAGATCAAACGGAAACGCCGGCGGCCTCATACCCTCAATCCGCCGCGCGAAAATCATTTGCACCATCGGCCCCGCCTGCAGCTCGGAACCGGCCATGCGCGATCTGCTCCGCCTCGGCATGGACATCGCCCGCCTCAACTTTTCTCACGGCACGCACGACGATCACGCCCACAACATCCAGCGCTTGCGCCGCGCCGCCGAGCGCGAGGGACGCACCATCTGCATCCTCCAGGACCTGCAAGGCCCGAAAATCCGCACCGGCCAACTAGAACGCCACGAGCCCGTCCAGCTGAAGTCCGGCACGGTCGTGACCATCACCCCGCAAGATGTTCCCGGCACCGCCACGCGAATCTCCACCACGTTCCCCGATCTCGCACGCGAACTCACCGCCGGCGCCCGCATCTTATTAAGTGATGGATTGATCGAATTGCGGGTTCGCGGCGTCCGGGGCGACGACGTGTTCTGCGATGTGCTCAACGGCGGCACGCTGGGCGAGCACAAAGGCATCAATCTCCCCGGCATCGCATTGTCGATTCCAGCTCTGACAAAGAAAGACCGCAAGGATCTCGAATTCGGCCTCACCCAAGGTGTCGACGCTGTCGCAATTTCGTTCGTTCGCACTGCCGCCGACGTCAGCATGGTCAAGCAGATTATTGCGAAACACAACAGCGACGTCCCGGTCATCGCGAAACTAGAAAAGCCCCAAGCCATCGATCATCTGGAAGAAATCCTTGAAGCCGCCGACGGAGTCATGGTCGCCCGCGGCGATCTCGGCGTAGAAATGGCGCCGGAAAAAGTACCAGTCATTCAGAAGCACGTCATCCGCCGCGCCTCCGCGTGGCGCAAGCCGGTCATCACCGCCACGCAGATGCTCGAGTCGATGATCGAAAACCCGCGCCCCACGCGTGCCGAAGCCAGCGACGTAGCCAACGCCATCTTCGACGGCACCGACGCGGTCATGCTCTCGGCTGAAACCGCCAGCGGCCAGTACCCCCGCGAATCCGTTTCCATCATGGCGCGCATCGTCATCGAAGCCGAATGCAACATGGGCGACTTCGTTCAGTTCCGCCGTCGCCGCGAACACAGCGGGCTTTCCGTCGCCGAAACCATCTGCGAATCCATCGCGCACTCCGCCGAAGATTTGCCCATGGGCGCTATCGCCGTCTTCACCGAAACCGGCAACACCGCGCGCATGATTTCCAAATACCGCCCCAAAGTCCCGCTCTACGCTTTCACCCATTCGGAACCGGTGGTCCGTCGCATGAACCTCTACTGGGGAGTGCATCCCGTACGCTGCCGCCAGGCGCATTCCGCCGAACAGATGGTCACCATGGCCGAGCAAGATCTCGTCCGCCGCGGCCTGCTGAAACCCGGAGACGTCTTGGGAGTAGTTGCCGGAACGCGCCAGCTTTCCGGTTCCACCAACCTGATGCGTCTGCACGTCGTCACCGACGAAGAAGCGGAAAGCATCGCTCGTCGAAGGAAGCCGCGCACAAAGAAATCGCTTTCTAAATGATTTGAGAGGGGTGCCCCATTTCTCACGCGCTTTTGCGCGAGAAGTGGGGAATTTTCGATAGAGAGCCCACCCCCGCAAGCTATAATCCCCCTCGTATGTCGCAAGAGATACTCTCGGTGGCCGTCTGGGAGCCCGCGCCCGACATGGAAGCCGCGTCCCTGGCCACGGTGCGCGAACTCACCGCCATCGTCACCGCCAAAGGATACGGACACGACCAGCTCTACCGTGACCGCGAATTGCATTACGTCCTGCTGCGCCACTGGAAGTCGGAAGAAGCCCGCCGCGCTGCCCAGGAAGACCCCGACATGCTCCGCTGCTGGGCAAGGCTGGGCAACGAAATTCAAATCGTAAGAGTCTACGAAACCTTAACCGAAGTTCCTCTAGACCATCCGAAGTAGCAACGATGTTCGTGCAGTAACGATGCTCGTGTGGCGACGGGCGCCCGGCACAGAGCCCGCACGATTTAAAATGATCCCGTGCCCCTCCCTCCATCCGCGAATTCACTGACACATCCGTCGACCCAAAAGTCCGCGGCTTCCTGCACACTCCCGAAACGCCCAACGGCATGGGCTTCGTCCTCTCCCACGGCGCCGGCTCAAACGCCCAAGCTCCGCTGCTGGTAGCCGTTGCCGAAACTTTCACCGCCGCAGGCTTTACCGTCCTGCGCTGCGATCTCCCCTATCGCCAGACGCGATCCTTCGGCCCGCCCGGTCCCGCCGACGCCGCCCGCGACCGCGCCGGTCTAAGCAACGCCCTCGACGCCATGAGAAAAATCCTCCCCGGCCGCCTCATCCTCGGCGGCCATTCCTACGGAGGCCGCCAATCCAGCATGCTGTGCGCCGAACTCGCGAAACAATCTCCAGAAGAGGCCGAGAACCTGCCGGCAGCCCTGCTGTTGCTTTCCTACCCGCTACATCCCCCGCGCAAACCCGAGCAGCAGCGCACTCAGCATCTTCCTGACCTGCGCACGTCGACGCTCTTTGTTCACGGCACCCGCGATCCTTTCGGCTCCATCGCCGAACTCGAGCAAGCATTGAAAATGATTCCCGCCGGGACGAAGTTAGTCGCAATCGAAGGCGCTGGTCACGACTTGGGATTTAAAGGAAAAACGAAGCAGGAGGAACTACCCAATCTGATCTTGTCTGAACTCACCAATTTCCTCACAGAAGCTCCTTGAGGTGCCGGTGGTGATGCTTGCTGCAAGGGGTCCTTCGACTGCGTAGCTGCTTCGCTTCGCGAACCAGTCACTCCGCTCAGGATGACAGGCGTCTAATTCACCCACCCCGACTTCCCCCCGCCGTTCCCTTTACGTGGATCGTCATCCGGAGGGATGTAATTTCCATGTTCGTCGAAGTGAACCTGGCGGTCATGCTTCGACATGTAGACTTCAAACTTCTTCGCCGCGCGCCGCCGCTTCCAGCGATAGTAGGAATTGCGTGCTTCAAAGTAGCGCTCGGTCAGGCCGAGCGAAAAGCGGCTCGATAAGAATGCCTTGTACCAGATGTATCCCGCGCCCAGACCAAGCAGCATGACGAAATAGAACAGCGCGAAGTGAGAGAGCAACAGATACGCGGTCTCGATCCCCGCCACACCGATCACGATCCACTTCACCGGGATCTGGATTGGAATCGGGAACAGCATGATCGGCGCGCCCCGGTTCAACAGGAAGAAGACCATCAGGATCGCGTTGGCGGCCGCCCCCGATCCGATGGCCGGCCCTTGCGCAATCACATGCGTGAGCGACAACAGGAATCCGGCCACTCCGGAAAGCGCGACGCTGCCGAAGAACAGGCCGTAAAATGCTCCTCGGCCAATGCGCTCTTCAACCGCGGATCCCAGAAAGTAGATGCCGACCAGTGACAGCAGAAAATCCAGCGGGTCAACATACATGAAGGCGTAGGTGATGAACTGCCACAGCCAGCCCGAGCGAATGTGCGCTGGATCAAGGACTCCAAGCGCCAAGACGGTCTGCCCGATCGACGGCCAGAATGACATCAACAGCAGAATGACTACGTAGATCGCAGCACTGCCGAGGATAATCTGCCGCACCGCGCCTCGAAACGGTGGCAGCCCCATTTCGAAAGAAGAATTCCTGGCCATAATTGCAAAGCCGTTGAGGTGGAACGGCCTGATGTTTTATATCTTACCAGCCCCTTACCGCTCGGGCACCGGCACCACTGCCAAACTCCGATGCCCCGCATTATCGGCGTCCGCACCGCAAAAATCACATTGTCTTTCGAAAGCTGCAGCGTGGCCCCCGCCGCGCCCAATTGCCCTGAAATGGAGCATGCTTTGATAGCCGCCGTCCAGAACAATCCCACCCGAGACAGCGATTCCTTAATTCTTCGAAAAATCTTTCGTCTACAGCGTGTGCCCCTTGACCGAACAGGCGAAAAGAATCTAAATACTATCAGGAGGCTCTAATCCGCGAGGGAGGCTTTATGATTCTTTGTCCCGAATGCGAAACTAATCTCGATGTCGATGAGGAAGGCGTTGACGAAGGGGAAATGCTTTCGTGCCCCGAGTGTGGCACCGACTTCGAAGTCATCACTACCAGTCCGCTCGAACTGAAAGTTGTCGAGGCAGGCTATGTAGAAGAAGATGACGAAGAGGCTGAGGAGAGCGAAGACGGTGACTACTCCTAGCCTTCCCGCGCAGCCGCCTCCGGCGCAACGCCTGGATCAACAGTTCCCGAATCAACAACTCTCGGCGCGGGCTTTCCCCAGGTTATCCGCACTCGGCTCCCCTCTGATCGTAATTCTTCTTGCGCTGCTTCTTGCGCTTTTCCTGCCCACGCTCAGTTCGCGGCAGCCGCTGCTCGCCGCTGATCAGAAAGGCAAGCCCTACGCACTCATTGCCGGCACAGTCTGGGGGCCCGACGACCGTCCCGTCTATGGCGTCCCAGTAAAAATCCGTCGCGCTACCGATAAAGCCAAGAAGACCCGCTGGCAAGTCAACTCTGACCACATGGGCGAGTTCGCGCAGCGCGTTCCAACCGGCGAAGCCGACTATGTTCTTTCTGCCGACCTCAAAGGCTTCAAGACCGTCGACGGCAGGCCGTTGCGCCTGGTCAAGGAAGTGACCGTCCACATCTATCAGGATGAACGCGAAGACACGGGATTGCATCTGACTGTTGACGAGGCTGGTGTTCCCGGAACTGCTGCGGCAGGTCCGTGAGACAATAGCACCAGCATGAATCGTGGACCATTCGCACTCACAGCTGTGATCCTGGCTTGCGGCCTGCTGTTCGCTCTGGTCGCGGTCGCGACTGCCGCGCCGCAAAACGCCGCACCCGATAGCGCGACGCCCGATAGCGCGAGACCCAATAATCTCGATAATAAAGACAAAGCCGTCGGGCGCCTGCTCTACGGCAAGGTGCTCGACTCCCAGGACAACCCGCTCCCCGACGCCGACGTCTACGTGACCAATACCCGCACTCGGGCGGTCAAGACCTATATTGTCGGTCCCGATGGCACCTACCGGTTCCCCTCGCTTTCCACCGCCGTCGACTACGAAGTCTATGCCCAATATAAGGGCCACAAAAGCGACACCAAATCGGTCAGCCAGTTCGACGACCGCTCCCAGGTCTACCTCGACCTGAAAGTGGATATCCGGTAAGGCAGATCAGGATCGGCATCTTTTCGTGCAACTTTTCAGTGCCCTCTCGGGTTCAATATAAGGGGATATACATCTGGAGGATACTGTGAACGGATCGTTTTCTACTCGTAAACCCAATCGAACCGCGCTGACCGCGAAGGTGGTCTTGGCGTGCGTAACCCTGCTTTGTGCCGCATCCGCCCTGGCCCAGGAGGGCGCCATGAGCCCCTATCAGGGTGAAAGAGACGGCGTCAGCGCCGGCGGCAAGTGGATGAAGTTCCAATCGGAAGACAAAATGACGGCCGCCAAGAAAACCCGATTCGAACTGCTCTCCAACAATTATTTCAAGGAAGACCCCGACTACAAGCCCAGAATCGAACTCATCTGCACCAATGGCAAGTATGACTATGCCGACTTCAATCCTGGAGCCAAGCTGGGTCGGCCCGACTATCCCGGCTTTTGGGGCCAACCCAAGATGGAAGTCAGGGTACGCACCGATGACGTCCCCAACCGCAAAGGCTGGAATTGGCGCGGGCACTTCCTTTCCATGGATAAGGGCACAATTCGCGGCGCAATCGGAGCCCAGCTCTTCTACGTGGAAGTTAAAACACGAACCGGCTATGCGGTCGCCGAGTTCTCCCCGGCCGGCCTTAACCTGGACGATATGAAAAAGTCCTGCGATCTGACGCCCAAGAAGCCCAGCAGAGACTAAATCTGCCATTGCCGAAGCCGAGATAGCCTATGTGGGGACGGGCGCCTTCGCCCGTCCTGCCTGAGCCCGCCCTGAGCGAAGTCGAAGGGCGAAGCCCGGCGCCAATTCTTCCCCGCGGCCGTCAGCGTCGTTCTCCTATAACCCGGCACTGCCCTTCCCGGTGACCACTCCTGTTCTCCAGGGCAACCCTTTTGGCACTTGCCGCCCTACCCGCTCTACTGGCACCTTAGGGTGTCAAGCAGAGGCAAGCACAGCTCCACTCAACATCAACAATGGATAGCACCACCATCACGGGATTCGCCTTCGTCCTGTTCCTCGCGGGAGCGGTCATCTACATCATCATCCTCTACAACGGCCTCATACGCCTGCGCAACGAGAACGACCGCGCCTGGGCTAACATCGACGTCCTGCTCAAGCAGCGTCATGACGAGATCCCCAACCTGGTCGAAACCGTTAAGGGCTACATGCAGCACGAGCAGCAGACTCTGCTGGCCGTAACCCAGGCGCGCGCGGCGTCGATGAACGCCGCCAGCATCACCCAGAAAGCCGTAGCTGATTTGAAAATGGTGACCGCCCTGAACGGACTGTTCCTCGTGGCCGAAAATTATCCCCAGCTCAAAGCTAACGAGAACTTCCTCAAACTCCAGAGCCGCATCAGCGAACTCGAAGAACGCATCGCCGACCGCCGCGAATTCTTCAACGACGACGTCAACTCCTACAATACCCGCATCGGCCAAATTCCCGACGTGTTCGTGGCCAGCTTCATGGAACTGAAGCCCCGCGCCTTCTTCAAAGTCTCCGACGAAGACCGCAAGCTGGTAGAAGTGAAATTCGCCAATAGCCAGAGTTCCGGAGCGTAATATTTTTTGGCGATCGGCCTTGGTGGATGGTTTTTTCATAGTCGGCTTTTGAGCGGCCGGTTTTGGCAGCGCTTCTAGTGCTGCGATCAATCGTGGAAGGGCGCGGCTTCAGCCGTGCCGTCCGGAGCCAATAGAGACGCGGGCTTTAGCCCCTGAGGGCACGAAACCGAATTGTTCCGCAACTGTTTAGCAAGGAGAAGGCCGCGGCGGCTTGCGTTTTTCTCTCATCCCGCCGCAGCATCATTGAACCCAAACGATAAAGGCGATACTCGAAATAGCGAGTTAATTATTTCCATGCCGAAAGGTCACGATTCAACATCATCTCCAATTGGTCGATCTCTGGTCGAAAGAATTCTTTCAGCTTGTCTCGTTGGGCGCGCGACAATTCAGGGAAGGCTGAACCTCCACGCATGAAGAATCGCTCGGCTCCCAGCCTCTTGACGGCTGCGACGACTGAGTCGAGGCGCCTGGCTTTCGACCATTCCGCCAACAGCAGGGCGCCGCGCGTCAAATAGTAGTTGCGCGGCTGAGTCAGCAACCCCGAGGCATATGCAGGACGAAACTGCGAGTCTGCAAGCTTCAGGCGCGGCATTCCAACAAAATCCATCAGCTTATCCAGATAGGCCTGCGGATCGCTTCGCATGTCGTCATACACAGTCACCATCACCTGAGAACGGCCCAGCGTACTCTGCCACGCTTGGAGGTGTGCCGAATAGCGGCTCGATTCCAGCAGCTCAGGATCGCGCATCAACGCATCCTCGAATTTCCACGGAATCAAGCCCAGGGCGCGCTTCAGGCGATAAAGCGACTGAACCCGATCCACCGGGTTGCGGAATGTGCAGATCACTTTTGCTTTGGGAACGGTCCGGGCGATGCGCTCTCGCGCTTCAGAGGACGCAAAATAAGTCGGTGCGACTTCTCCGATGGGGCGTTCCCCGGATGCTTTTCGGTAATGGGATTGATACCACTCGAGTCCGCGATGAAAATGTTTGTCGAAAAAGCGAGTCTCTTTGGTCGGATGAGAGAGCGACGCTGCCTGACTTAAAACGCCGTGCAACCACGTCGTGCCGGTTCGCGGAGGACCAATCACGAAAAATGATGGAAGACGCCAAACTTTATCGGCCGCGCCGGCCACACCTTCGTTTCCAACTCCACTACCGGAGAGTTCGCAGCTTTTCGGAATCGGTACTTGTGTGGGATGCATGCGGTCGCTTCCATCGCCCAGACTGCAATGGTGGCGGGACTGCAATAGTGCTCAACAGCCAACAGAGAATGCTCAACAGAGAAGTTGTACGCGCGAAGTGGCTTGTAGTGGATGCGTCTGAGTAGTCGTGGGGTTGTCGGAAAAACAGGGATTTGCTGTTCCGCTCGCGCGTTTTCTGCCTGTGTGGGAGCGGGCGACTTGCCCGCGCGGGCTGCGGGCACATTCCAGCCACGTCAGCTCAGCAGGCGGGCTGCATCCTTGGCGTAGTAAGTCAAAATAATGCTGGCCCCGGCCCGCCGAATACTCAGCAGGGACTCCATCATTACGCGGTCGCGTTCGATCCAGCCATTCCGTGCCGCAGCTTCAATCATGGCGTATTCACCGGACACCTGATAGGCCGCCAGCGGCAGCTCGAAGCGCGCGCGCGCCGCCGCAATCACATCGAGATAAGGCATCGCCGGCTTGACCATAATCATGTCGGCGCCTTCTTCAATGTCCGCTTCGATTTCGCGCATGGCCTCGCGCACATTGGCGCCATCCATTTGATAGGACCGCCGGTCGCCGAACTGCGGCGCCGAATCGGCCGCCTCGCGAAACGGTCCGTAGTAGCCGGAGGCAAACTTCGCGGCGTAAGAAAGAATAGGCGTTTGGATAAACCCAGCCTCATCCAGCGCGCGCCGGATCGCGCCCACGCGTCCGTCCATCATGTCGGACGGCGCAATAATGTCGATGCCCGCCTTCGCCAGCGAAACCGAAGTCCGCGCCAGCAACTCGAGCGAGGCGTCGTTATCGATTTCGAAACTGGACTGAACCGCGTGCGCGGCCGCCGACACCATTGTCTCGATCGCCTTTTCTTTTTCCGCCTTATTCTTCACCGCCAGTATGCGCTGCGACGGAGTTATGGCATCTCGAACCGCGGCACCCAGGGACTGCGGCGTGAATGTCGTTTTCACAATCCCGCAGTGGCCGTGCGACATGTATTCGCACAGGCAGACGTCCCCCATCAGAATCAGCCCGGGCACTTCGCGCTTCATTGCCCGCGCCGCCTGTTGCACGATGCCGTCGTCGACCCAGGCTCCGGTCGCGACTTCGTCTTTCTTGTCCGGCAGCCCGAAAAGAATCACCGCCGGCACTCCCAGGGAATGCGCTTCCTGCGCTTCCTTCACCGCTTCGTCCACCGACAGATTGAACACGCCGGGCATGGAGCCGACCGCCTTGCGCACGCCTTCTCCCGGGCAAACAAACATTGGATAGACAAACGCGTCGGGCGTAAGCCGGGTCTCACACACCAGGTTACGCAGCTCCGCCGTGCGGCGCAGGCGTCGAAGGCGGGTCACAGGGAATGCCATGGCAAGTCACCAGAGAGGAAGGATGGACACACAATCGCGCCTTCCTGCATTGATTCTAGAACATCTTTGCCTCCGAAATGCCGATTCCGCTCGCTCCGCATCGACAGCCGGACGAATGCGTCCGCCTCTACGTGCATCCCTTCCCCCTGGTAACCGAAGTAACCTGCAAGGTTCAAAACGCTCGGAATCCCCGATTTGGTCCCATAGAATTAAAGCAAGATGAGTTGGCTCCAACGCCATCGCTGGTTTGTCGCAGCGGCCGGAATCACTGCGGCCTTTGCTGGGGTGTCTTTGTTCGCGCACCGCAGCCCCGCGCTGACCGCATTCGCCGACTTTGCGGGCCTGGCGTTGATGCTGGTCGCCGCCGGTATTACTGCGGCTAACGCCCTGACCCGGCCGGGTCAGGAGCGCAGCTTTTGGGTCTTGATGACCCTTGGTTTCTCGCTATGGATCGGCAATCAAGCGGCCTGGTGCTACGTCGAGGTTCTGCTGCGACGGCCCATCCCCGATCCATTTCTGTTCGATATCGTCCTGTTCTTCCATGCCCTGCCCATGATTGCCGCAGTGGCCTGGCGTCCTGATGTGGTCAAGAAAGAAGGCAGAGTCCATCTCAGTGTGCTGAATTTTCTAATGCTGCTGGGTTGGTGGATCTTCCTTTACGCCTTCATCGTATTTCCCCACCAGTACGTGACCCGCAATGCACAGATTTACAGTGCCTACTACGACCGTCTTTATGGATTAGAGAACGGAATGCTGATCGGAGTGCTGGGTCTCGCAGTCTGGACCAGCTCCGGCGGATGGCGGCGGCTGTATTTGCATCTCCTCGCTGCCAGCGTGTTATACGGCGTTAATTCGCAACTCCTCGACCGGGCCGCCGCGGATGCCACGTACTACTCGGGCAGCCTCTATGATGTGCCCCTCATCGGTACGCTGGCTTGGATGGCGGCTGCCGCTTTTTCGGCGCGGAGCTGGGATCTTCCAAGTCACGATTTCACTCTGAACCCGCGATGGAAGCGGGTTATTCCGCAGCTCGCCATGCTGGCCATCCTCTCGCTGCCCGTGCTGGGCGTGTGGACGGTGCTGTTCGATAAATCAGGCGCGCCCTCCCGGACATTCCGATTTTTCACGGTGCTGGCCGCGATGTTAGTGCTGGGAACCTTCGTGTTCCTGCGCCAATACTTCCAGGACCAGGCGCTGATGTCTCTCCTCGAGGATTCGCGTCGCGGATACGAAAGCCAGAAGCGTTTGCAGAGCCAGCTCGTGCAGAAAGAAAAGCTGGCTTCTCTCGGCAACCTGGTAGCAGGCGCGGCGCAGGAGATCGATCATCCCCTCACCGCCGTCATGAGTTACTCCGAGCAACTTTGGGCCAACCAACGGCTCAGCGACGAACAGACTGCTCTGGTGCGCAAGATTGTGAACCAGGCCCGGCGCACTCGCGATCTCGTCGCCGACTTGCTGCGCTTTGCCCAGCAATCACCCGGAGAACAAATTCAGGTCGACCTCGGAATGCTGTTGCAGCGCGCCACTCAGATGCTGGAATTACGGCGACCCGGCGGCAATATTCATGTGGGGATGTCCATTGCCCCCGATTGTCCTCGCATTCTGGGCAACGCCAACCAGCTCTTTCAAGCCTTCGTCGAGATCGTCGACAATGCCATGGACGCCCTGGAAGAAGCCGGCGGAGGGACCCTCGAAATCACCGCCCAGCGCCAGGGCAAAGAAGCCGTGCTCCAGTTTTCCGATACCGGTCCCGGCGTTCGCGACCCGCTGCGGGTTTTCGATCCCTTCTACACCACCAAACCCGTCGGCAAAGGCACTGGTCTGGGCCTCAGCGCCGTATATGGCGTGATCCAGGATCACAGCGGACAGATCACTTGCCAGAACAAGCCCGAAGGCGGCGCGATGTTCGTGGTAAGAATTCCGGCGGCAGAATCTTCAGCGCAAGTCGCCAGCGCCGGCGCCCGCTGAGCCTGCCGCAATTCTGACCTCGACCTCCAGCTCGCTTCTCGATTCACCTTCCCCCCGTTCCGCTCCTGTAACATAAAAGTAATGTTGTCGGATCTCCTCCACAATTCCGCGCGCGTCCTCGAGTTCGACTCTCTCCGCGAACTCCTGCTCGCCTACGCCGCATCGCCGCTAGGCCGCGACCGCATCGCCGCGCTCACCCCCTCCACCGACCGCGCCTGGATCGAAACCCAGCAACAACTCGCCGACGAAATCCGCGACTTCCGCCGCGTGGGCGGCCGCTTCGATTTCTCCGCTCTCCTCGACATTACTCTTCTCGTCGAGGAATCGCGCATCGCCGGCGCCGCTCTCGAGACCACCGAGATTCGCGACGTGATCCTGGTCGTCGATCGCGCCGCCGAATGGCGCGAGATCGCTTTGCATCCACCGGCGAACATGAGGTCTGATTGGGACAAAGTGCGCGCGCTCTCCAACCAGATCGTCGACTTCGCCGAGTTCCTGCGCGGATTCCGCAACAAAATCCAACCCGACGGTACCCTCGACGACAAAGCTTCTCCCGAACTCGCCCGCATCCGCCGCGAAATCGAACGCCAGCGCCGCTCGATCCAGGAATCCTTGCGCGGCTATCTGCGCCGCCTGGCCGACGGAGGCACAGTCCAGGACGAACTCGTCACCATCCGCGGCGAACGTTTCGTCATCCCCGTGAAAGTCGAGCAAAAGCGCCGCGTGCAAGGCGTAGTTCACGGCGCCAGCTCCAGCGGCCAAACCGTCTTCGTCGAGCCCCTCGAAACCATCGAACAAAACAATGAACTGGTGCGCCTGCTGGAAGAAGAGTTAACCGAGATCCACCGCATCCTGCAAGAAATGACGCAGCGCATCGGCACCCACGCCGCACAAATTCTAGCCGCAGTCGAAGTCCTCGCCGAACTAGAACTCCAATTCGCCAAAGCAAAGTTTGCGGAAGACTACAACTGCGTGGCCGTGACGCTCAGTTCCACTCTTCAAACCGCGTCCGAGGTCATGGGAGCCGCGACGACAGCTCGCCTCCTGCTGCACAACGCAAGGCATCCCCTGCTGGAACGCAACCTCAAACTCAAAGCCATCTCTGTAGTGCCCATCACCGTAGAACTGGAAGGCGAGCGCCGTCAGCTCATCATCACCGGCCCCAACACCGGCGGCAAAACCGTCACCCTGAAAACAGTAGGCCTCCTGGCCCTAATGGCCCAATGCGGCCTTCCAGTTCCCGCTGATCGAGCCGAACTCCCCATCTTCGACGCCGTTCTCGCCGACATCGGCGACTACCAATCGATCGAGCAAAATCTCTCCACCTTCTCCGCCCACGTCACCAACATCGATTTCATTTCCCGCACCGCAACCGCAAACTCGCTGGTCCTGCTGGACGAACTAGGTTCCGCCACTGACCCCGAAGAAGGCGCAGCACTCGCCGTCGCCATCGCCGGCTACTTCTCAGGAAACCCAGGCGGCATCGGATGCATGACCATCATCTCCACCCACCACACGTCGCTCAAGGTCTACGCCGCCAATACCCCCGGTGTAATAAACGCTTCCGTAGGCTTTGACGAAGCCACGCTGCAGCCGACTTATGAACTGAAAATCGGCGTCCCCGGCGCGTCCGCCGGCATCAACATCGCGCAGCGTCTGGGATTAAATCCTGCCATCATCGCAAGCGCACGTTCGCGTCTCGGCACGCAGGCCCGCGACGTAGGCCAATTCCTCGACAAGCTCCACGCTGACCTGCGCGAAGCCGACCACGAACGCCTCCGCCTGCGAACAGGCCAGAAGGCTCTCGAAGACGAGAAGAACCGTTTAGCGGTGGAAGGAAAAAACGCCCAGCAAACCAAAATCCGCGAGATGGAAAAGAAACTCGAAGCTCTCCTCCGCGATTTCGAATATCACGCCCGCGAAGCCGTCAGCGCCGTTCAGGATCGCGCCGCTGCCCAAAAGCTCTCAAAAGATGCCGAAAGAAGAATCGCAAAATTGCGCCGCGAGTTCCGCGAGCAGTTCGACTCCACGGTAGTTGCTCACTCGACTGGCGCCGACAAGAACGACCCCAACGCGCAGCCGCAACTGGTCAAACACGTCTCCGAAGGCGACACCGTCAAGCTGAAGTCCACCGGCCGTTCCGCGCGCGTCGTGCGCAAACTCGACGACAACCATTTCGAAGTCGAAATGGGTGCAATGAAAATGAAAATCGCCCGCGATGACATCGCCGAACTTGTCTCGACCGTCCAAGCACATTCGGCGGACACTCCCGTAAAAGCCGCCCGCTCCCGCGGCATCTCCATCTCCCTCGAAAACGAAGGCGCAACCGTCCCCAACGAGATCAACGTAATCGGCCACACCGTCGACGAAGCCTCGTCTAAAGTCGAGCGCTTCGTAGACCAGGCCTTCCTCGCCGGCCTTCCCCGCGTCCGCGTAGTCCACGGCAGTGGCATGGGCATCCTCCGCAAGGCTCTGCGTCAGTTGCTCCAACACCACCCCCACGTAGCCTCAGTAGTCGAAGCCCCCCAAAACGAAGGCGGCGGCGGTGCAACCCTCGTAGAGTTGAACATCTAATCGACGGTTGTTCCGATCTGGAACCGGCCGCGCTGTCGTGTGACCGATGTCACAGATCGCACATCCTACGTCCTGTCATGCTGAGCGAGTGATTCCTCTTCGCGAAGCGAAGGGGAATCGCGAGTCGAAGCATCCCTACCCCTCACGATGACCCGAGAGCAACGATGACCCGAGAGCGCCGCACCTACTCCGTGTACATCATGGGCAGTCTATCGGGCACGCTGTACGTTGGCTTCAGCGGCAATCTGCACCGTCGCGTATTCCAGCATAAGCTCCACCAGATGGAAGGCTTCACCGCCAAGTACGACGTAGAGCGCCTCCTATACTGGGCGTCGTTCGACGAAGTGCACCGAGCCATCGGCCGGGAGAAACAATTGAAGGGCTGGTCTCGCGCGAAAAAGATCGCATTGATCGAGTCGAGAAACCCCCACTGGCTGGACCTGGCCAAGGATTGGTATCCGTGGATGAAAAGAACTAGCTAAAAGAGTTCAGTAAATGTAGGGATGCTTCGACTGCGAAAGATCGTCCTTCAGACGATCCTCCTCCGCTCAGCATGACAAGCCAGAGCAATTACCCTGTCATGCTGAGCGAAGTGTGGACATTCGCAAAGCGAATGCCCACACGCAGCCGAAGCATCCCTACGTGCGTCGCGACTCTCAGCCCTGCCAATGGACCCGCTTTTCCAACCACTTCAACGCGACAGACGCAAATTCCACAGCTTCTCCACAACAATCCCCCCCAGCCATATTCCCATCAGCCCCTTTTTCCCCGACAATTCACGTAGACCATAAATGTCGAACCCCGGCGATTTCGCGTATACGGTGAAGCAGCAGGCGGACATCGTCCGCATCATCGGCGACTACATCAAGCTGAAAAAAGCCGGAGCCCAAAACTATTCTGGCCTCTGTCCCTTTCACGGCGAAAAAACCCCGTCATTCTCCGTCCACGCCACCCGCCAGTTCTATCACTGCTTCGGCTGTGGCCTCTCCGGCGACGTCTTCAGCTTCATCCAGAAAATCGAAAACATCACCTTCCCGGAATCCGTCCGGATGGTGGCGCAAAAGCTGGGTATTCCTCTTCCCAAAGCCAGCTACGCCACCGAAGGCGAAGCCAAAGAAGCCCGCCTGCGCGGCCAGTTACTCGACGTGCACGAGCGCGCCGTCGCGTTCTTCCAGGAATGCCTCCGCCGTCCCGAAGGCGCAAGGGCCCGCGAATATCTAACCGGCCGCGGCCTGAATGAAGAAATGATCGCGAAGTTCCGCATCGGCTACGCACCCGATTCCGGCTTTCTCCTCCGCGACCACCTGAAACAAGAATTCACCGAAGAGCTCCTCCGCGAAAGCGGCCTCTTTTCCTGGAAGCAGGACGACTCCCCCGCATCGTCACCCCGAACGGATGGGTCGCAGGGGACAACGACCAACGACCAACGGCCAACGACAGCTTCCATGTATTCCAAGTTCCGCAACCGCGTCATGTTCCCCATCTCCAGCGAAGCTGGAAAGGTGATCGCCTTCACCGGCCGCACCCTCGCCGCCGACGAGAAATCCGGCCCCAAGTATTTGAACTCCCCTGAGACTCCGATCTACTCCAAGAGCAAAGTCCTCTTCAATCTCGATATAGCCAAGGAATGGATCAAGAAGTTCGACTACGCGATCCTGGTCGAAGGTCAAATGGACTGTATCAGCGTCTACGCCGCCGGATTCCACAACGTGATCGCCAGCTCCGGCACGGCCTTCACCGAGCTGCAAGCGAAGCTGCTAGGCCGTTTCAGCAAGAACGTAGTCGTGAATTTCGATCCCGATACAGCCGGTGCCAAAGCCACCGAGCGCACACTAGGCTTGCTGATCGAAGAAGAATTTCAAATCAAGGTCCTCACCCTCGAACAAGGCTTCGATCCCGATCTCTACATCCGCCGCAAAGGCAAAGAAGCCTACGGTGTCGCGCTGAAAACTTCGCAAAAGTATTTCGACTACCTGATCGAACGGGCCCGCGCCCAATTTCCGATTCGCAGCGCCGAGGGCAAGAAGAACGCCGTAAATTATTTATTGCCTCACGTCCAGCGCGTCCCCAGCCGCATTGTGCGCGATGAACTCGCGCAGGAAATCGCTCAAAAACTCGGCATTGACTCCGCGGTGTTGCGCCAGGAGTTGCGGCATGCAGCCGGAACCCGCGCCACGTCCGCCGTCAAAGCCTCTGCCGAAGCGCAGGTAACCGACGCCGAAAAGATTCTGATCCGCGCCCTGGCCTCGGCGCGCCAAATGCAGCCCGGCGACGAACATCTTTCCGCCCGCGACGGAGCAGAAGAAGATTTCGACCCCGCTCGCCAGGCCCGGTTCGTGTTACAGAACGAAGCTCTGCACCGCGGCCTCGCGACAGAATCCCTGGCCGAATCTCTACTCAACCATTCCCGATTGAATGCGGGCAGCGAATTCGCCGATGTTATTTCAGACGTCCTGGAAGTGCCGGCCACGGAGACAGATCGCCGCATGCTCGCGTTGATTCTGTTGAAGGAAGACGAAGAGCTCACGGCAGATGTCCTCGAAGCCGCAGTCCGCGCCCTGCGCCGCATTCACCTGCGCCGCCAGCAGGAGGACGTGCAGCGCGAACTCAAGAAACCCGGCCTCGCTGCCGATAGGGAACGTCTGCGGGAACTGCTGACTGAGCTGGAGCGGATCAGCCGCGCGCTAAGAGATCCCGGTCTAGCCGAAGCTGTCTAGCCGATAGCTGTCTAGCCCAGGCAGATCTGGCAGAAAGGGGACCGAAGAACGCGCGAAAGAAAAAGTGCGTGAAACAAAAAAGCCTCTGCCACCATCTAAGTATTTAAGGAAGTTGAAGATAGCCGGGAATCGTGGGAAGTAGCAACGGGCGCAGGCGGGCAAGCGATAGACGCTACAGCACTTATGTGCTAAACTCTGAAAGTTTGTGCGATGCACGACCCGCAAGACCCCGGATTCCCACCCTTTTAGAACTTTACCACACGCTCCGTGGGAGCGGAACGAAGCAGTTTTGAGGACACCTTTTGGCTCTTGACGACAAGTTCGAAGACATTAAAAAGCTGATCGACACAGGCAAAGAGAAGGGATATCTCACCTACGACCAGGTGAACGATTTAATCCCGCACGACGTGCATTCTCCTGAGGACCTGGATGATCTGCTGACTACCATCGGTACGCAGGGAATCGATGTGCTGGAAGGGCCCAAGCAGCCTTCCGCTGCGCTCGATAAGAAATTCGATGAATCCGAAGAAGGCGAGGACGTCGAATTAGACCTCACCCCTGGGGCTCTGGAAAAAACGAATGATCCCGTTCGCATGTATTTGCGCGAGATGGGAACTGTGCCGCTGCTCACGCGCGAAGGCGAAGTGGAAATCGCCAAGCGGATCGAGCGCGGCCAGATTCGCGTGCTCAAGGCGCTGTCGCGCTCACCCATTGTGATCCGCGAGTTGCTGGCGATGGGCGAAGACCTCAAGAAGGGCGTGCGCTCGATCAAGGAAGTGGTCACCTTCGACGAAGAAGAGATCACCGACGAAATTCTGCAGAATCGGCTGAACGAGTTCACGGGCAAGATCGACGACATGGCCAAACTGTACAAAAAGGCCCAGTTGCTCGAGGAGAAGTATCTTGAAGTTTCGAAGACCAAGAAGCCGAAGGATCATCGGCGGGCGCGCCGCAAGCTGGCTCGCGCGATTATTGCGACCTCGAAGGCGGTGCGCAAGCTGGGCTTCACCAACGCCGAGCGCAAGCGGCTGATCGAACGCCTGAACAAAACGGTCGACGGCATGCGTTCGCTTGACCGGCAGACGCAGAATCTTGAACGCAAGGCCGACGCCACCCGCAGCGAAGAGCAGAAAAAGGAATATCGCCGGCAGGCCCGCGCGCTTCGCGGCGAAGTTGAAAAACTCGAACTCGAAACCGGAGTGTCGTTCGCCGAGCTCAAGCGCACGCAGCGCGAGATCATCTCCGGCGATATGGACGCGGAGCAGGCCAAGCGCGAACTGATCGAGGCTAACTTGCGTCTAGTCGTTTCGATCGCCAAGAAATACACCAACCGCGGCTTGCAGTTTCTCGACCTGATTCAGGAAGGCAACATCGGCCTGATGAAGGCCGTCGACAAGTTCGAATACCGGCGCGGCTACAAGTTTTCCACTTACGCGACCTGGTGGATTCGCCAGGCCATCACCCGCGCCATCGCCGATCAGGCGCGTACGATTCGCATCCCGGTGCACATGATCGAGACCATCAACAAGCTGATCCGCACCTCGCGGCAACTTGTTCAGGAACTCGGACGCGAACCGACCTGCGAAGAAATCGCCAAGCGCATGGACATTCCGGTCGCAAAAGTTCGGAAAGTCCTGAAGATCGCGCAGGAACCGATCTCCCTCGAAACGCCGATCGGCGAAGAGGAAGATTCGCACCTCGGCGACTTCATCGAGGACCGCGGTGTGGTTTCTCCGGCCGAGGCGGTGATCAACGTGAACCTCAAGGATCAGACCGGACAGGTTCTGCGCACGCTGACCCCGCGCGAAGAAAAAGTCATCAAGATGCGATTTGGCCTCGAAGACGGCAGCGAGCACACTTTGGAAGAAGTCGGGCAGAGCTTCGCCGTAACCCGCGAACGCATCCGCCAGATCGAAGCCAAAGCGCTGCGGAAGCTGAGGCATCCGTCGCGGTCGCGGAAGTTGCGGGCGTTTATGGATGGAGTGAGGGACTAACCGATCAGACTGTCATCCCGAGCGCTTACGCGGCGCTGAAGCGCCGCTCTTCCACGAAAACCTCGGCGGGTGAAGCCGGGTGGCTTGAGTGAGACTCTTGTGGCACGACTGGACATCGTGCCCTTCCTGTTCCTGCTGGCAACGGAAACCAAGCCGCTCCTACCAATTCAGCTGGTGCTCCTCGGCCTCGAATTCCAACGCCTTATGATTCCATATACCAGTGGCCCGGCCGCGATCGCGATGGCGCCGCCGATCAGGCCGAAGCGGTCGCTGCCTAGCAGTGCTACCAGGGCCATCGCGACGGGGGCGGCGACGACGTAGAGTAATCCCATGCGTCCGCCGGGGATGGTGAACGAGCGTTGCAGGTTCGGTTGGGTGCGGCGCAGTTTCCACGCCGAGAGGACGGTCAGCACAGTGGTTGCGGAGCGCAGCCAGATGTAGACCGAGATGAGTTGTCCCAGACTCTGCCACGCCAGCAGCGCGTAGATTGCGGCCGACACTACGATTGCCAGCCAGGGCGTTCCGTAGCGGGCGTGTTTGCGAGTGAGAGCGGCGGGCAGGTAGCCGTCTTCGGCCATGGCGAAGGGCATGCGGGTTGTGGTGAGGACGGTGCTGTTCAGCAGGGCGACGTTGCCGACCATCGCGGCCAGGGTCATCCAGGTACCCAGCCACGGACCTCCTAGAATCGAAGCTCCCCAAAATGTGCCGCCGATGGTCGCGGCCGCGTCGGAGAAATATCCGGTGTGCCAGTTCTCCCAGTGGCCGGCGGACGCGAGGCCTGCCAGGGTGGGAAGAAAATAGGCCGCAATCGACAAGGGGACCACCATCGCCAGCGCGCGCGGGTAGGCTCGCTGCGGATTCTCGACCTCTTCCGCTACGGTGGAGAGTTGCTCGTAGCCGGAATATAGCCACAGCCCCAGCGCCAGCCCGACGCCGAACACCTTGAACGTTGCCTGATGCGGAGGCACCCAAGGGGTGAAGGGATTGTGATGCCAGTGGAGGAGGCCGATTACGATCATGAGGATGACCGGGATGAAAATAAAAATCTCCAGCGCGGTTGCGACCTGACCGACCATTTGAATGCCGCGCACGTTGATCCAGGTGAGGAAGGCGATTAGCGCGACCGAGATGAGGTAGTGCTGCCACCAGGTCGTCTTCAATCCGGGGAAGTAATAGACGAGGTAGTCGGTGAACAGAACGGCGTAAGCGCCGCCCAGCAGGAACGAGGCTGACCAGTTCCACCAGCCGGAAAGGAATCCCCAGAAGTCACCGAAGGCGGCGCGGGTCCAGCGGTAGAAGCCGCCTTCGACGGGCATGGCGGTGGTCAACTCGGCCGAAACCAGCGAGACCGGGATGCACCAGAAGAATGGGAGCACGAGGAGATACATCAGAGTCAGGCCGGGGCCCGAGGTGGTGACCATGTCCTCGAGTCCGAAAGGGCCGCCCGTGGTGTAGGAGAACATTACGAAGACGAGATAGAAGAGGCCGGCTTTGCGGAGTGGGGACGAGTTGTTGTTGGTGGACAAGATTTCCGTCTTGCGCAGTGCGAGTGAGAATTGTTGATTGCCGATTGTTGATTGCCGATTGTAATAAAGCAGCAGCGCCGTGGCGGTTCAGTCAGCGATCAACAATCAAAAATCAACAATGCTTCACGCCGCCAGGGTTCCGGTGAGCGCGCCTTCGAGTTGCAGGAGCTTGCGCTTTATGTCGAGGCCGCCGCCGTAGCCGCACAGGCTGCCATCCGATGCGATCACGCGATGACAGGAGACGACGATCGCGACCGGGTTGCGATTGTTCGCCATGCCTACGGCGCGAAATCCCTGGGGGCGGCCGACGGCACGTGCGATGTCGGCATAGGAGCGAGTTTCGCCGTAGGGAATTTGCAGCAGGGCTTGCCAGCAGGCGCGCTGAAAATCGGTGCCGCGGAGATCGAGCGCGAAGCTGAAGGCGCGGCGTTGTCCGGCGAAATATTCTTCCAGTTCGCGGACGTACGTCCGCATCGCGGTTGCGGATTCCTCGAAGTGGACGGTCTTCGGCTCGGCTTGCTGCTTTTCCGAGGTCTGGTCGTTTTCTGAGCTCGGTTTGTTTTTTATATTGTTTTCGGAGCGAAGATCGCGCGGGTTGGGACGGATGGTCTGCTGCCCGGCCAGGCGAGCGTCAAACTCCAGAGCCACCAGGCCGCGCTCGGAGGCAGCCAGGAACAGGGGGCCTACGGGCGAGGTAAATATTGTAGAATGAAGCGTTTCCATAGAGTCCTGCAATCGCTAGCGGCCTTCGATCAGGCGGCCAACGCCATAACAATAGCATGGGCGTTTTCCTCTGGATGCCGGATTCGTTACGCGTAACTTTGACCGCGGGTTGACAGAATCGCCTTTTTAGACGACAGTGTGTCGGTTGCAATTCGCGTGCGGAATGCGCGGGAAGGCTCAACGTTGAAACGGGTCCTTATCGTTCTCAGTGTGATTGTGCTGGCACCGGTGCTGGTGATGAGCCTGGTGGCATTCGCCGCCGGGGACTGGCGCACGGTCGGGCAGACCGAGGCGGGCGACAAAGTATCTGTCAGTTCGGTGCGCGTGCTCGGGAATAATCAGCGGCTGGCGCTGGTGCGCGTTGAATTTAGGGAGCCGGCTGAACTTCCGCAGGGCGGACCGTTCGTCGAAATGCGGGCGCGCGTGCGGTTCAATTGCTCCAGCGGCGTCGCCGCGCCGACGACCGAATGGTTTTATTCCCGAGACCACAGTGGACGCTTCGTGGTCAGCAAGAAAGCTACGCACGACGACCAGTTCGGCAAGATGCCCGAAGGCGGCTTCGTGGGGCTGGTCAGCCAGAATGTCTGCGGGCAGAGCAAGTAGCTCAGTCGCCTGGGTAGGCCTTGAGGCCCCGTCTCAGAACTTCAGGTGCTGGTGCCGTTTCGTGTTGACAACAAATGGCGATGCACGCGAGATCCCTCGCTTCGCCTGAAGAGCGGCTCCGCTCGGGATGACGCCGGCGATGATATTCCGCTCGAATCTAAGCTGCACCACTACAGAGCTTTATTCAGAACTTTATAACGAGACCCGCCGAAGCCCTGCCTTGTCTCTCTTGGGTCTGACCGCCGAACTGAGTCATCAGCCAATCTGCCTGGACCAGGCGAAGTCCGATCCCTTTTCGGAGTCCGATATCCAAGCCTCCACCGACCATCATCGCGAAGGCATTGTCGCTGGCCCCTCCACCGGTAATTGTCGCGCCACCGAATAAGGCATGCACGAAGGGCTGGACGACTGGCAGGCGGGCGGTGAGCACGGGACCAACGGTGTAGGTATACACTGTCGAGCTGGTTCGGCGCGAAGTGTATCCACCACTGAAGTCTCCAGTAATTCCCAGAAAGTGTTTGAAGTTTCCGGTCAGTGAAGCGTCCCAGCCACCGGCGTTATAGTTGGGCTGTAGATGGGCGAATTCGGCCCCGGCGTAGATCTGCACTGCTTGTCCAAAAGCGGGCGCGCACAACAGGAAGGCCAGCGCGATTGCGAGCATGATTTGTTTCTTCATTGAATCCATCCTTCTTAAAAACCCGAGCCCGAACGACTTTTGACTGCCTACGCTCGAGCTTAAGCTGCTCGTTCCGTCATGGAACCTGTCAAAAGTTACAGCCGGTAGGTCATGAGGAGGAAATTGCTGCTGGGCGTTTGGCGCAAGATCGCGATATTACTGAGTGACCCCGCTGGAAAGGGTTTTGAGCGTAGTTTGCCTGATAGCGTCACTTGTGCAGGGAACTCAGGGACTTCCGGTGGGGTCTAGACTGTCTGAAGTGATCGACACTCACTCAAAGAGAACGGACGCCCGCCGTCGATTTCGAGCCATCTCGCGCTGGATGGCTCGACTCGTCCTCATATCGCTTGTGGGGAGCTGGCTTTTCTTGTATATCGACTCGGTCTATCAGCGTCGGCGCGCCGAGTCCCTGTTTGCGGACTTGAGATCCCTTGACTTCTCGACCGCTGGCTTTGCTGAAGTTCGGGACATTATGATTCGGGACGGGGCAAGGCCGGGGGCCACGTGCAACCCACGGAATTGCACGTTTCGACTTCAGATCATGACTCGGCTGCCACGGATTCCGTTGCTAGACAGAACAGCAAGCTTCTTTTATACGACTCTTCCTTACATCGGGGTCCGTTCGTGGGTTGTTTATGCGCAGTTTGACGTACGAAACGGAAAGCTGGATAGAAGCCACACGGGTGTCGGGGAATACAGGATGGAGAGTCCAGACTACACTGGGTACCGGCACCTCGCTCCCCTCGGATATGAAGTCGCGACTCGGAGAGACGCGGCGAGCTTTGAGTACGGCCCGTGCAGCAGTCAGGACTACCAGGTGTGGGTTAGTCACGGCGTCTTCAAGTTTCCCCAAAAAGCGCTCGCGACTTGCGTTGTGCAGTCTGCCACGGCACCGATGAAACGGGCATTTGATGTCCACCTGAGCTGTCTCAACAACCCTTTTCGCAATTGTAGATTCGACGAACTCGCACCATCGGCATGGGCGGACTATGCCGCAAAGGATGGCACAGGCACTCGTGACCCGCACAAGTAAACTTGAGTAGACTCATAAGAACCGGTTGCTTGACGGTGGTTGGCGAACGGTGGCTGGCGCAAAATCTCCATTTCACGCATTGACCTTGGTCGGGCGGTTCTCAATGAGCGCGATCGGCCCCGTTAGCGACAAATTGCTCGTATAGGGCGATTCGAGAGTCGTATCGAGAGGGAAGGGTAGCCTGTTCAGCGGGAGCGATATTGCAGGATTGCTGGACCTGGAATTTATTTGTCTGCTGCAGCTCGCGCCCAGGTGGCTAAAGGATTGAGAAATGGATAGGTCGTTACGGGGGCGTCGATGACACCCCGGAGTGACGTCTTGAAAGGCACCATGCGTCCGTAGAAGGCTCGTGTGCTGTCCTTGTCCTGTTTGATGGTTGCGTGCTCGAGCGTGGCCCCAGCAAAAACGCCGCGAGAGCGGGAATAACTCAACACCTCAGCGTGCATCTTCCAATCTGTTTCTGCTCCGGTCTGGCGCCCCACCGGACCGGCAGCCACGCTGGCCTGCACTCCCACCTTGAAGTTGCTGGAGAGCAATTCCGTCATGCCTTTATCGTTCATGATCAGCATGATCACATCTACGGCCTCCCCACCGAACTGCGCGCCGAAGCTTCCTCCCCGCACCACAAAAAAAGCGGGTGCGCTCCAGCCCTTGGTGGTGCGGCAGGTAGCAACTCCGCGCCCATAACGCAAGCCAAGCACAAAACCGCCATCTAACATGGAGGGCACGATCGCCACACACGCAGCCGAGGCCAGCACCTTTTCTGGAATGCGCTGATCCGGCGCAGCCTGAATCTCTTGCAGAATCGTGCCTGCAGACTTTACGCGACCCTGAGCCTTGGTTGCATTCTCGGCCGACCACGCTGCTGACACCAGACACAGCGCCACAACCATGTGCAGGAGACATCTCATCTTCATCTTGGGGCCTCTCTGCGTCTGATTCTAGAGGGATTCACCAGGCTCGTGACGCAGAGAGGTAGAGAGCTATTAGCTAGTAGGGCACATGATTGACCTCGACCCGCGGGCTCTCCCGGAGTCCGACTGGCCATCATTTCCCTAGCGCGAAGGCCACGTAGACGCCGCCTGACTTTGACTTCAGATCTTTGCCTCCGCCGGCTGCGATTACTACGAACTGGCGTCCATCTATTTCGTAGGTGGCGGGAGTCGCGTTGCCGGCGAAGGGGAGCGTGGTTTCCCAGAGCAGAGCGCCGGTGGTTTTGTCGAAGGCGCGGAACTTCTTGTCGAAGTTAGTGGCGCCGATGAAAACCAGGCCTCCGGCTGTTACCAGTGGGCCGCCGTAGTTTTCGGTGCCGGTGTTTTTCAGTCCCTCGGCCGCGAGGTCAGGATATTCTCCCAGCGGAATCTTCCATACGTACTCGCCGGTGTTGAGGTTGATGGCGTTCAGCGTGCCCCAGGGCGGGGCGACGGCGGGATAGCCCTCGGGATCGAGAAATTTGTGGTAACCGGTGAAGTGATATTTCATTGCGGGGGACGTGGGTGCGGAACTCGCCAATTCCTTGCTGCTGTTTTCTTTTGCGCCGGTGTCTTTGCCGCTGCTCATCACGTAGGACAACAATCCGTACCATTGATCGCTGTCATTTTCGAGGTTGGCGAAGCCCGGCATACGGCCTTTGCCGTTCTTGATGGTTGTGGCGACGTCCTCGGAAGACATGCGCTGGCTGACGCCCAGCAGCGAGGGAATTGCGGGAGGCGAGCCCGCCATTTTGTCGCCGTGGCAGACGGCGCACTGACTCAGGTATAGGGCCTTGGGCGTGCCCTCGGCTGTGTTTTCGGCAAGCGCGCCGGTCCAAGCTACGTCGTTGGCGTTGACGTAGAGAATTCCGGTCTCGGGATCGGCCGCGGCTCCGCCCCACTCTGCGCCGCCATCGAATCCGGGAAAGATTACGGTATCTTTTCCTACGGTGAAGGGAACGAACTGGCCCTGGCTGCGGAAGGTGCGGAATTTATCGACCGCCCACTGATGCGCCTCGGGCGTGCGGGTGGTCAGAAGATTCTCGGTGAGCAGTTGGCGGGCGAACGGCGACGGCTTCAGTGGGAGACATTGTTGTTGGGCGGCCAGTTCTCCGGGCACATCGCTTGGCGGATAATTCCGGCACTCGATGGGAAAGAGAGGCGTACCGTTGGTGCGGTCGAATAAAAACACGAAGCCCTGCTTGGTGGTTTGCGCTACGGCGTCAATTTTTTTCCCGTCGCGATTGACGGTCAGCAGCACGGGCGGCGCGGGGTAGTCGCGATCCCAGAGATCATGTTTCACGCCTTGGAAGTGCCAGATGCGCTCGCCGGTCTCGGCGTTCAGAGCGATCAGGCAGTCGGCGAAGAGATCGTTGCCGAGGCGGTCGGCTCCGTAGAAATCGAATGCGGCGGAACCCGTCGGAACATAAACTACGCCACGCTCGGTATCGACCGTCATGCCGGCCCAGTTGTTTGCGGCGCCACTGGTTCGCCATGCGCCCTTGGGCCAGGTGTCTGCGCCGAACTCGGCGTCGTGCGGTAGCGTGTGGAACGACCAGCGCAGCTTTCCGTTGCGGACGTCGTAGGCGCGCACATCGCCGGGAGATGCGGGGAGGGTTTCGGATTCGCGTCCGCCGACAATCATCCGGTCTTTGTAGATTACGGCGGGGCTGGTCATATAAATTGACTGCGCGGCGGGATCGCGGCCCAGATTCTCGCGTAGATCGATGCGACCGTTGGTACCGAACGTCGGAATCGGCTGGCCGGTCGCGGCGTCGAGGGCGTAGACGAAGTTCATCACGCCGACAAGGATCCGGGCGTAGTTGTTATTCTTGCTGTTTCCTTCGGACCAATAAGCCAGTCCGCGATCTGGCTGCGTCCCTTTAATTCCGGAGTCGAACTTCCAGAGCAGCTTTCCCGTGGCGGCGTCCACGGCAAAGATTTTTTGTGTGGGCGTGATGCCGTAGAGAATGCGCCCCACCACGATTGGGCTGGTCTGCAGGCCGCCGGACTCTTCGGAGTCAAAGGTCCAGGCGACGGTGAGCTGTTGCACGTTGCTGCGGTTGATCTGGGTCAGAGAAGAGAAGTGATTGTTTTGCGAAGTCCCGCCATAGACCGGCCAGTCGTGAACCTCGTTCTTGTTGGAGGCCTTTCGCGCGGAGGGCGCGGCTGCTATCGTGATCGACATCGACAGGAAAATCGCAGCGCCAATCGTTGTTAGTGCCAATGCGAATCTCATTTCGCTTCTCCGTGCGACCACTGAGTAATCCCGCGGGCCTGATTCTAGAACAACGCGGAACTTATCGGGCTGGAGTTCGCGATCCCAGGTTCTCAAACGCGTGGGCGAAGTTTTTCACAGCGTTGTCACCTCCGTAACCTTCGAACTACTTCCATGCGCCGGGCTTTCGGCTTATGCTGAAAGGAAGTCGGGGAACACTCGTCCGGCTTCAACCCACCTGTATATGGACTCACTTCGACTTTATGGGCTGGTCGCGGCAGGGGGCGTCGCATTGCTGGGCGCGTATGCGCTGTTGCGGCGCAAGCCCAAGACGCCTAACCAGATTGAGCGCGAACGCAGGGCACGGCTGGAGGGCGCGGGCCGCATCACCGACGGTACGGTGATCGATGTGCAGGAACTGCCGGCGGCCAGCAACTACCATGCCGCCATCATGCTGATCTACAAGTACGACGTGGCGGGGGTGTCTTACGAGTGCTCGCAGGATGTTACTTACCTGCGGCACTGGATTAATCTGCACTCCTGCCGACTGGGGCTGCACACTTCGGTACGGTATGATCCGCAGAATCCGGGGAACTCGTTGGTGGTCTCGGAGAATTGGATGGGGCTGCGTCAGTAAAGGCAACGGCAGCGGCCTTGACCGGGTCCCTTCGGCTTCGCTCAGGGCGGGCTCAGACGCGGTCCCACACCTTCGTCGCGCAAGCTCCGCGGACTTCCGTCAAAAATTACTCCCACGCCAATCGCATCAGCGTGTTGCGCTTATCGAAGGTGACTTGCAGGGACTTGTTGCCGCCGCCGACGAACTCGGAGGAAATCGTTTTCGAGAGGTCGATGGTTTCATCGGACGATAGGGCTCGGACGCGCAGCACATGTTTTCCCGCGGGGATCTTCAGAGTTTCGGAGTCGACGCCATGGATTCCGCTGAACACGACCATGCGTTTTTGCGTCCCTCCGTGTAGAGGGCGGGTCAGGGCCAGCTTGCCGTCGACCCAGACAAAAAGAGTGGCATCTTTGAACTGATGCTGCACTGCCAGATCGAGATTGCAGGACGGAACGACGATCTGCCGGGCAGAGTGCAAGGACGGGGTGTGACCCTTACCGGGCGGGGCGGCAGCGGCTATTGCCGCAGTTGTCGGCGTCCCCGCGCCGGGCTCGGTCATTGCCGTTGTCGTTGTCGTTGTCATTGCGGAATTTGCGGCGGGGGTGACGGGATTCACGTCGGCTCTGGAAGTCACGAATAATTTCGACTCAAACCCGGCGACGACTAATATAACGACCGTGATCGCGCCCAGAATCAGGTCCCGGACCGATGTTCTGAGAACCGCGGTACGGAGAAACCTGGCCGCCTGGGCTACGAGCAACGCGGGGTGCGGTGGCACCACGGTTGCAACTCTTGCCGTCCCAGTTTTCGTCAACCCAGTTTTCGTTAACCCAGTTTTTGTTGCGGTTTTTCCGCCGCGCATTCCAGTGGTCTGGGAGGCCGTTGAGGACGATGTCTCCGGCGACCCTTGCTGGAACAGTTGCTGCAGCTGGCTGACATCCTCGGCGAACTCGGCTCCGCTCTGGTAGCGCTGCCGCGGATCCTTCGCCATGGCGCGCGAGATGACTTCATCGAGTTCCGGGGGCAAAGTCAGGTCAAGGGCGCTGGCCGGCAGGGGTTCGCGATTCGCCACTTTGAAGCTCACCGTGGTCGCACTGTCTCCATGAAACGGCGAATGACCGGTGACCATGGCGTACAGAATTACGCCCAGAGAGAACAGATCGGAGCGACCGTCGGCAGCCTCACCGCTGAGTTGTTCGGGCGCCATATAGGCCGGGGTACCGAGCAGGCGTCCGGGCACGGTGAAATGGGCGAGATTGAGCTTGGCGATGCCGAAGTCGGCAATCTTGGCGTGACCTTCCTCGGTCACAAGAATGTTTGCGGGCTTGATGTCGCGGTGAATCACACCCTGGGCGTGAGCGTAGTCGAGCGCTTCGGCGACCTCTTGCGTGAGTTGCAACGCGGTTGGCAGGGGAAGTTTTTTCTCGCGGGCCAGGATCCGGTTCAGGGCCTCGCCGGCAACGTACTCTAAAACGATGTAGGGATGGTTGTTCTCGGGATTTTCGCCGGCGTCAAAGATGGCGACGATGCCGGGATGGTGCAGACGCCCCGCCGCCTGGGCTTCATGCAAGAAACGCTGGCGAAATTCCTTTTCTTCGTCCAGTTCTTGCCCCCACAGCGAAACCGTCTTTACCGCGACCATACGGTCAATCTGCGGGTCGCGAGCTTTGTAGACGACTCCCATGGCTCCGCGGCCGAGTTCAGCCACAACCTCGTAGCGGCCAAACTGTCGGATGTCGGAATTTTCCATGAAGTCGTCCTTAATGGGCGCATCGTTCCCTCGGCTACAAGAGCCGGGTACGAGTTCTTCCCATCGTAGCTTGTTCGGGGCTTGATTCTGTGCTTCGTTGGACGTAGGTCGTTACGCCGGTAACGCAAGCGGGAAATGCCGCTCGCGTAAGAGTGGTCTCCCGAGGTCCGATTTTCGGGGAGATCCCTCTCTCCGCCTGAAAACCGGCTTCGCTCGGGATGACGCCACGCTTGAAGGTTCAAGCTGAGAACCTAGCGGAGAAACTGAGGAGTAGCGAGAGCTGAAAGAAGAAGTGTTCTAGCTGCCCGCGGCGAAGCCGCCGCTGTGGGCGACGGTCATGCGGAGATATTTGTAGGGATTGACCGGAGTGTCGTTGATACGGACTTCGTAGTGAAGATGGGGGCCGGTGGAGCGTCCGCTTTCTCCAACATAGCCGATGACGTCGCCGCGATGCACCGCCTGCCCGGCCGTTACGGCGAAGCCGGAAAGATGACCGTAGCGGGTGCTGATGCCGTTGCCGTGATCGATCATGATCGCCTTGCCATAGCCGCCCAGCAGATCGCTGAATGTGACCATGCCGTCGGCCGGGGCGATAACCCGGGCGCCGTAGCTGCTGCCAATATCGACTCCGCTGTGGAATGCGCCTTCACCGTTGAAGGGGTCAATCCGCTCGCCGAAGCTGCCTGTCACCTGGCCTTCTACTGGCCAAAGGTTGGGTGCGGAGTTGGCTTTGAACCAGTCGGCGGTCGTGGCATTGCGGGTCAGGCCCATAGTCAGGCCGACCATGGTGGCACCGGTCAGGGCCGAAGTCCGCAAAGCATGGAGCTGATCGAGCGAAGAGCTAACGTCGGCGTCGTGAATCTGCTCGGTGGACGCTGTAACCAGAGTGGGCTGCGACTTCAACCCGTAGAGGGCTGAAACTTCCCCGGCGATCGAACCCAGCGACGCCACTTGCACGTCACGCTCTTTGGCGACCTGCTCTAGGCGCGAATAATTGTTTTTGAGCTGATCGTTTTCCGTGCGCAGCTGGTTAAAGCGGGAAACCTTCAGGAGGATCTGGGTATAAGAGCTGGCAATTCCGGTCAGGCTAAGAAATCCGACTGCGGCCCCGACAACGAAGACGTAAAAGTAATGGACGGGAATGGAAATCTTTCGTAGCTGGCCGTCGTCCCCGCGGGCCACAAAAAGGATGTAAAAACGTTTCCGCAAATCGCTCCTCGAAAATCCTGAACCACAGATTCTTCTTCTTAAACTTCAAATTCTTGACAGCAGATTCGTGACGTCAGGCCTTGAAGCATCGGGTCCGGAACGCCGAGGCCAGTTTCTAAGATGCAGAAACGCCTGTTCGGACCGCCTGACCTTCGGGCTACGTTCCCATCTTGGGAATGGAAACTAACTCGCGCCCTACACCTACCGGAACTGCGACCTGAGCATGAATCCATGATCGTCTGCAATCTCAATTGCCTGCAGCACTTAGCTCGGCCAAAGTTGTTGTGAATGACTGGTTAACGGTAACAAACTGGGTTCCCCCTGTCAACGACTGACAAGACCCATTTTGGGTTACGAAAGAGGGGGTAATCGGGGTCGCCGGATAGGGGTTACCAGCGTGCTATACGCCTGGGGCGGTTTGGAATCTGGCCTTCCTGGGAACGGAGACGCGATTCGCTTAGCTGCTCAATCAAACTCGCCGAGGGCGTTATAGTAGGTGCGCTATGCCGCTTCCCGAGAAAGCGCTGATTAGCGAGATTCGCCGCTTGGCCAGCCCCGCCGAGCCAAAGCGGGCTGGCAGGAAGGCGGACAGGAGTGTCCGCCCCACATATATTTCTGCCGGAATCGGGGACGACTGCGCGGTGCTGCGGATACGACCTGGAATGGAATCTCTGGTCACGACCGACTTCAGCCTGGAAGGGATTCACTTCCGACGCGACTGGCATCCGCCGGAATCGGTTGGCTATCGTTGCCTGGCCCGGGGACTGAGCGACATTGCGGCGATGGGCGGTGAGCCGGTTGCGGCCTTCTTGTCTTTAGCCGTTCCACGGGATCTGCCTCAGGCTTGGGTCGGAAGGTTTCTCCGGAAGTTGATCGGTCTTGGCGAGAAATTCGGCGTCACGCTGGCGGGCGGCGACACTGCGGAATCCCCCAACGGAATCCTGGCGGACATCGTCGTGGTCGGTGCCTCGCCGATAGGCACGTCTGTGCTGCGATCGGGCGCCCGGGTTGGCGACCGCATCTTTGTCAGCGGAGAACTGGGTGGATCGGCGGCTGCTGTTGCGCGCATGAGCAGGGCGAACGGCCGGCTTAAGAAGAAACTGAATCCGCGGGATTATCTCCGCCACTTCTATCCTGAGCCGCGGGTTGCGATTGGCCGCATTCTTCGCGAGAAAGGTCTGGCTTCGGCCATGATTGATGTCAGCGACGGCCTCTCTACAGATCTGGCGCATCTTTGCGAAGAAAGCGGCGTGGGGGCGGAAATAGACGCGTCACTCGTTCCCCGCGCCAGAGTTGGGAAACCGGTGCGCGAAGTCGACCTCGACTTGGCCCTGCATGGCGGGGAAGACTACGAACTTCTGTTCACGGTTCGCTCTGGCAAGCGCGTTCCTTCGCAGATTGCTGGCGTCGGCCTTACCCATATCGGCTACATCACTCGGTCCCGAGAGATGGTTGTGCGCGATGGGGCTGGTGGGATGCGCAAGCTCGACGTGAAGGGCTGGGAGCATTTCCGGAGGTAGTGACCCTTGTCATCTTCAGGGGTGCTCCGTGGATTCCGATGCGCCGAGTGCTGCGTTGGCGGCCCTGACAGCTGCATCTAGCCCTGCCGCTGACGTAAGGTCCCTCGCGGCGGCCTTGCCGCCACTCAGGATGACAAGTGAAAATTGGAAAGGCGGCGCGGGCTGATCTTCATGTTTTTGAATCGCTGGCGGGCTATTACTTCCGTTACCTCCCGCCTCTACCCTCGCGCATGAAACCGGACTAGAGTAAAACTATGTCGTCCAACAAACTGCTCCTCACAGCATTCGGTCTCTGGTTCGCGGTCAGCTTAACGGTTATGGCGTCCGCTGAGAAAAAGCTGCCGCCTCCGCCGCCGGCGCACGCGACGTCTCCGTCGCCCGCGGTCACCGACCAACTCATCCACAAACAATTCGGGGATAATTGTTCGCTGCTGCCGGGACCACCGCAGTTCGTGGGCGATATTGATGGCGACGGCATCGACGACCTAGTGGTCGCTGCCCGGTGCAAGAACCCGATGGCGGACAAGGACGAATACAACTTCGTCGTGGCCGACCCTTTCGATGCCTCTCTGGGCTACAGTGACGTGAAGGTCACGTCGTCGTTTGCTTCCGACGAACCCGATCGCCGCGGCATCAGCTTGCTCATTATTCACGGTGCGGACAAAGACGGGTGGCGCGCGGAAAAGCCGAAGGCTAAATTTCTTCTGATCAATCTCCCGTTTGGGACTCTGACCGTGAAAAGACTCGCGCTGAAGAAGAAAACCGTCCTGGGCGTTTACATGGAAGAGAAGGGCGAAGGCGAAGGCACTGCCTCCGTTGTCTTTTGGGATGGGAAGAAATATAAGTACCAGGCGCTGGGGTCGACGCTGGAGTAGGGAAGTTGTTGAATGGCTGCGTTTTGATTGCTGAGCGCGTTTTCGATCGGTGGTCAGTGCTCAGTGCTCAGTGATCAGTGCTCAGTGATCAGTGATCAGTGATCAGTGGCCAGTGGTCAGTGATTAGTGATCCCAACTCATTTCTGTTCGGCTCGCCAGTACGGAAATTCTGTCGTTCCCACCCGATTCACGTTGGCTTCCGCAAATTCGCAACATCGATCGAGTGCGGCTTGCAGTTCGGCCGTGTAGCGCTCGACGTCTTCGTCCGTCGCTTTGCCCGGCACGGGGATGAGTTTGCCGAAACGCAGCAGAACGCGCGAGAAGGGCTTTGGAATCATCAGGCGATCCCAGGTGTTCAGCACCCAGGCGCGATCGACTGCAGCGTGAAACATACTCAACGGGACGCCGGCCGACCGGCCCAGCGCCACTGGCCCCGGCTTCACTTGGCGGCGCGGACCGCGGGGGCCGTCGAGCGAAAATGCCACTGTCCAGCCTTCACCTAGCGCGCGCCGCAGGCCGAGCAAGGCTCGCACGGCGTTGCGGCTGCTCGAACCTTTCACGGCGACGAAGCCGAATTTCTGGATGATGCGTCCCATGTACTCGCCGTCATAACTGTTGCTGCTCATGACCCGCACGCCCTCGTTACGCCAGATGTGGGTTGCCGGGAGAATGCAGGAGTGCCAGAACGAAGTGACCAGCGGGCGCTGCTCTACCGTTTCCTGTGCGCCATCTTCGTAGGAAACCGCCACGCGCAGAGTCAGGCCGATCAGACGAATGATCCAGTAGCCTACGAAGATGATGATGCGCAGGACGATGCGCTGGCGAAGCGTAAAGCGGTGCGCGCCAGTTGAAGTCTGCGCCGGTGCGGGCGCGTCGCGAGTGCTGGCTTCGGGCACGGAGCTATTGTAACGTCAAGCTGCGGGCTAATTCTCGAGGTAGGAGTCGATCCAGGTTTTAACTTTTTGGCGCCGATCGTCGGCGGCGTCGAAGCGCACTCCGAGCGAGTGGGGCTTTTTCCAGCTGACGACTCCGCGCACGTTGACGCGAGGCAAGGTCATCAGGGAAAAAGACAGCTCAACGTTCGATCCGATGGAAAAATCTTCCGCGCTCTTGATCGACATGCCCCCGGAGCTCATTTCGATGCTGGAAGCGCTGAGGCGCCGGCCGTCCGCGACGATGGAAACTTCCGTGATCACCGGAATGCGGACGTAGCGCCGGAATTCATGCAGCACCAGCATGCGCGTGGCCCGAATCAGCTTGAGAGCTGCCGGCCGTTCCAGCGGGTCGCTGAACATGGCATTGATGCCGTACTTGGAATAGCTCATGGTCTGTTGCGCGTTGCCGCCCACGCCGTAGATGACACAACGGCTGTTCGAGGGCGAGGATCGCGCGGCTTCCATCACGGAGTCGGCACCGTCATGCAGGGCCAGAACGCAGGCCTCGAACTTCTCTTTCTTCAGGCGCTCAGCCGCGTTGGCGGTCACCACCACGGTTTCGATACCGAACTGGCGGAAGCCTTCCGTCAGCAGCGCGCGTGCGGCCTCATTCAAGCCCACAAGGGCGGTGCGGGCGGCGGCTTTCCGCGTGAGGGGAGGGGGAGCGAGGTTGAGAGGTGTGGCGAAAGCTTTATCCATGTTGAGGGGAAGACTCGACTTTCAAAACCATTGTGAATGCGGGCGGCGGGGTTGAAAAGACACAAAGGGTCAAGCAGCGAAGTACCAAAGTGTCGTTACTTTTTCCGAGTCCCGCGAGAGAGGACATTACGAGCTAGAACTGTCGTGAAATGAGGGGGTTAGGCAAGTGCCGTAATGGGAAGGAATTTCTTTTCGGGGAAAAAGTTATTGACGATTCGTTATTGACTATTCAGTCCAGCGGCGGAACAGGAGGGCGCCGTTGGTGCCGCCGAAGCCGAACGAGTTCGACATGGCGTATTCGATTTCCGCCTTCCGAGCGAAGTTGGGAACCAGATCCATGCCGGCGGTATCGGGGTCGGGATTTTCCAGGTTGATGGTGGGCGGCAGGATCTGATCGCGCAGGGCGAGCACGGTAATGCCAGCTTCGAGTCCTCCCGCGCCACCCAATAGATGCCCGGTCATCGACTTGGTGGAACTGACCGCGATTTTGCGCTCGCCGAAAAAATTGCGGATCGCCTGAGCTTCGAGCGTGTCCCCGATCGGCGTGGAAGTGCCGTGAGCGTTGACGTAGCCCACTACATCGGGAGTCACGCCGGCATCGCGCACCGCGTTGCGCATCACGCGGAAGCCGCCTTCATGTTGCGGCGCGGGCTGGGTCATATGGTAGGCATCGCCGCTCATGCCATACCCGGCGA
The DNA here is from genome assembly GCA_963758005.1 of uncultured Acidobacteriota bacterium. Lineage (GTDB taxonomy): Bacteria > Acidobacteriota > Terriglobia > Terriglobales > Acidobacteriaceae > Sulfotelmatobacter. The sequence continues at coordinate 1,494,036 of CAVWTR010000006.1, read as the reverse complement.
TCTCCGCCAGAATGTTGGCTCCCCGCTTGCGGGCAAATTCCAGTTCCTCCAGGATCAGGATGCCCGCCCCTTCGCCAATGACAAATCCATCGCGGTCTCTGTCCCAGGGACGGCTGGCTCGCTCGGGCTCGTCGTTACGGGTGGAGAGCGCACGCATGGCGGCAAATCCGCCCACGCCCATGGGAGTGATGGCAGCTTCAGTGCCGCCGGCAATCATGACATCGGCGTCGTTGTGCTGGATGATGCGGAAAGAATCGCCGATGGAGTGTGCGCTGGTGGTGCAGGCCGTTGCGGTGGCCTCGTTCGGTCCCTTGGCCCCGCAACGCATCGAAACCTGTCCAGCCGCAAGATTAATGATGGCTGCTGGAATGAAAAAGGGAGAAATCTTGCGCGGACCGCCTTCGACCAGTGCGGCGTGTTCGCGTTCGATAATGTCGAATCCTCCGATCCCTGAGCCGATGTGAACGCCCACGCGCTCGTCGTTCTCGGGCGTAATCTTCAGTCCCGACATTTTCAGCGCTTCATCGGCGGCGGCGATGGCCACATGAATGAATCGCCCCATTTTCTTGACTTCTTTTTTTTCGATGAAATTCAGCGGGTCGAAGTTCTTGACCTCGGCGGCAATCTGGCAGGCAAAGGCAGTAGGGTCGAAGCTGGTGATGCGCGCCACACCGCTCTTTCCGGCAAGCACGGCTTTCCATACCACGTCGGTGGAATTGCCCACGCCGCAGATCAAGCCGAGGCCTGTGACTACGACCCTGCGTCCCAAATCTATTTCCCCGCTTTCGCGTGCTTGCCGATGTAGTCGACCGCGTCCTGCACGGTGCGGATTTTTTCGGCGTCCTCGTCGGGGATTTCGATGTCGAAGGCTTCTTCGAAAGCCATAACCAGTTCCACGGTGTCGAGCGAGTCGGCTCCCAGGTCGTCTACGAACGACGCGCTCGAGGTGACTTCGCCCTCATCCACTCCCAACTGCTCCACGATAATCTGCTTTACCTTCTCGTCTACGGCTGCCATGGTTCTCCTCGTTTTAACTCGTTTAGATTTGAATTCGGTGCTTCGGCTGCGAAAATCGCCAACTCTTTAAATTACTTCACATCCGAATTTCTGCTCATCTGATTTCGCGGTCGAGCCCTGGGCCCACAACTCGTCACTTCTTACACACTGCGATACGAAAAAAGGCGAGTATTTAGTGTAATTGTCCGGTTGAATTAGTGTAAAGGAAGGGCTGCGCCATTTCCGGCAAAGCCTCGGCTGACTTGGGATCGCACTCTTGAATCCTAAAGGCTGGCTGTCGCCGGGGTCAAACGTTGGAGGGGTTATGATGGTCGGTCGGGGTGATGGGTCAAGCCCGACAACCCCATGCGTGCCGTTGTCCAACGCGTCAGCCGTGCCAAGGTTACCGTGAACAATTCGACCAGCGGTGAGATCGGCCTGGGATTGCTAGTGCTGCTGGGCGTAGGACACGAAGACAGCGAAGCCGACGCAACGTATCTGGCCGAAAAGATCGCCGGCCTGCGCGTTTTCCCGAATCACGACGGGAATCACGACGAAGACGAAGACGGCAAGATGAACCGTAGCGTGCAAGACTCGGGCGGCAGCGTGCTCGTGGTCTCGCAGTTCACGCTCTACGGAGACGTACGGCGCGGAAAGCGTCCATCATTCGACGCCGCTGCCCCGCCAGAACATGCCCGGCGGCTGTATGAATTTTTCGTCGAACGAATCCGGGCCGCGGGCCTGCGCTGCGAAACCGGCCGCTTCCAGGAAATGATGCAGGTGGAACTGGTGAACGACGGGCCGGTAACGATTCTGCTGGATTCGAGCAAGATGTTCTAGGCTGCGCGGAATCAGAATCGCTTATGATGGAAGTTGTTATCTAGAGTTTAATTTCTCAGGAGATTTTATGTCCGCAAACGTTGGTTCTACCGCTCCCGACTTCACTCTCAAAGATCAGAATCAGCAGGAAGTCTCGCTGAGCAGCTTCCGCGGCAAGAAGCGGGTCGTGATCGTTTTCTATCCGCTGGATTGGAGCCCGGTTTGCACCAAGGAGCACGCGTGCTTCGTCAACGACATGAAAAAGTTTGACGCTCTCGACGCGCAGGTGCTCGGCATCAGCGTGGACAGCGTGTGGTCGCACAAGGCCTACGCCGATAAGTTGGGCATCCAATATCCGCTGCTTGCCGACTTTCAGCCGCGCGGCGCTGTGGCCGAGAAGTACGGTGTTTTCCTGGCGGACAAAGGCATCACTGGGCGCGCCATCTCGATCATTGATCGCGATGGGAAACTGGCGTGGCACAAGAATTACGATATTCCGGTGGTGCCGGGCGTGGAGGAAGTGGCGAAGGCGCTCGAAGCGGTGAAGTGATTTCAGGCCCAGTTCCGTTCTAACGCGCCTGCAGAATTGCATCCGCGACCCGCGCGGCTTCGACCGACGCCTTCACGTCATGTGTGCGTACGATGTGCGCGCCCTTGAGAATCAGCGCTGTCTGACTCGCCAGAGTTCCGTAAAAGCGACTTTCCGGTGGAGCGTCTTTACCGTCTCGGGCGAGGAGGCGGCCAATGAATGATTTCCGCGAAGTGCCCGCCAGCAGTGGAAATCCGGCGGACTGCAATTCGTCGAAGCGCCCGATGAGTGGATAGTTCTCTTCGAAACTCTTTCCGAATCCGAAACCCGGATCGAGCACGATGCGCTCGCGTCGCACGCCCGCCAGCACCGCCTTTTCTGCCCACTCCTTGAGTTCCCGTTTCACCAGCAGAACGATGTCGCCGGGCGGCGGCAGCGAGCGCCAATCTTCGGGACGTCCGCGCATGTGCATCAGAACCGCGCCGCATTTGAGCTCGGCAATTGTCTTCGCCATCTGCGGGTCCCAGCGGAATCCGCTGACGTCATTCACGATCTCGGCTCCGGCGCCCATGGCGGCGCGCGCCACGGCTGCTTTGTAGGTGTCGATGGAGAAGACCGCCGCGGGATGCTTCCTCTTCAGCTCGGCAATGACGGGTAGCACACGGCGAAGTTCTTCTTCTGCGCTGACGGCGAGTGTGCTAGCCGCCTCCTTGAGATTCGCAGCCGAACCTTTTTTCGCATCGACTTGCGTAACGCCGGCGTTGACGTGCGCTCCGGGGCGGGTCGATTCGCCGCCGATGTCGATAATGTCTGCGCCTTCGTCCAGCAAACGGCCGGCATGGTCGATCGCCTGGTCGCGGTCCATGAACCGGCCGCCGTCGGAAAACGAATCCGGGGTAACGTTGAGGATGCCCATGATCAGCGTGCGCTTGCCCAGTTCCAGCGCGCGCGTCCCCAGGTTCCATTGAAAGACAGGTCTCATGCGACACGAATTCTACGCGGGACGATTCTAACTGAAGCACTCTGGTGGGAGCCGTCGTGTAACTGCGCTATCGGCGCGCACCGCGGCCTCGCGCTTGCGCGTGATGTGAACTGCGCCGGGGCCCGTGCCGGTGGGAGGCTTGCGCATGCCATCGAGGAGTTCTTTGAGGACGACTGCATTGTTATGCGTCTCGTTCTTCGAGGCAAACAGCAGGGTCAGGCGTTTTCGCTTGTGAGCCAGTTGGTAGAGCCGGAGCAGTGCGTCTTGCGCTTCGGGCTGCGCCAATTCCTTCAAATATTTCTTGTGGAAGTTCGACCATTGAAAGTCCTGCGGACGCTGGGGCCCGACATGGTCTAGCCGGGTATCATCCGATTGGGCATGGTACCAGCGGCGGAGTTCGTCGGAGGGGGCCAGGTCTCGCAGCCATTCGTCGATCGCGGCACGCGCCTTGGTCAGGCCGCGCGGCCACAACCGGTCGACCAGCACTCGCGCGCCGTCGGTGCGCGATGCCGCTTCGTAGACTCGCTTGATCGACACTGCCATCTGGGACGGAAAGCCTCGCTTTGCCGCTTTGCTCTATCATTGTAAAGCGGCTGGCAGCGCGGTGTATGGCACGATCGAGGGGTTTCTGATGCAATTGTGTGGTGCAATTGAAAGATAAGCGCGCAATAAAGCAGTCGCTGCAGAACAGCCGTGCCGGAATTTCCTTTGGGAGCTTGGCCGTCCTGCTCGCGCTGGCAGCGACCTTTGCTTGCGACGTGGAGCGCCGCAAGTCTGACGCTGAACTGGGGCTCAACCCGCAACAGTCCGCGGGCCGCAAAATCTATGACTCGCATTGCGACCGCTGTCATGAGCCGTATTCCACCCGAGGCAAGAAAGGCCCGGCGCTCCAGGGAATTTTCCAGCACAAATATCTTTCTCTCAGCGGCCTGCCTGCTAACGAAGAGCGCGTCACCGATATCATTCGCCTCGGCCGCAATGAAATGCCGGGCTACAGCCAGACGCTCAGTTCGCAGGACATTCAGGATCTGCTCGCGTATTTGCATACGTTGTAGCTGCGGTGCGGCGAACGAAAAGCATTGCGGGGATTTCATGGGATAATCCGGATGGTGCAATCCTTAGATGGGCAATCCTGGAATGATGCGATCCTGAAATGAAAAGCACGTCGAAGTCGGAGCTTTTGCGCGAACTGCCTTCTGTCGACGCAGTACTGCGAATGCCCGCCGTGGAAGCGCTCGCGCGTGATCAGGGAATTGCGCCCGCGACTGCCGCGGCCCGCGCGGTGCTCGCGCGACTGCGGGAAGCGGTGGCTTCAGGACTGCTGGATGGACCCGGACTGCAACTTGCTCTGGACGGGCTAGGCGGCGCGGTTGAGGAACATTTGCGTGGGGCGCTCAAACCCTCGCTTCGTCCGGTGATCAACGCGACCGGCGTAATTCTGCACACCAATCTGGGCCGGGCGCCGCTGGCCGATGTTGCGCTCGAGCACATCCGCGAAACTGCGGGACGATTTTCCAATCTTGAGTTTGATCTCGAGTTGGGCGAGCGCGGCAAGCGCGACACGCACGTGAGCCGACTGTTCCGCAGCCTGCTCAACGATAGCGCCACGGTTCACGTGGCGGCAGCCGCGGCCGGCACGGTTTCCACTATCGTCGTAAACAATAATGCCGCGGCAGTTCTGCTGGCACTCAACACGCTGGCTGAGGGTGGCGAAGTCATCGTCTCGCGGGGCGAACTGGTGGAGATTGGCGGCTCCTTCCGCATCCCCGATGTTATGGCGAAATCGGGAGCGACGTTGCGCGAGGTTGGCACCACCAATCGCACGCGCGTCGCGGACTACGAGAACGCCATCAACGAACGCACGCGGCTGCTGCTGCGCGTGCACCGCTCAAATTTTGAGATCACGGGATTTACCGAACAGGCATCCATTGCGGAACTGGTTACTCTCGCTCGCGAGCGCGGCCTGCCCCTTATGGAAGACCTGGGCAGCGGGGCGCTAGTGGAGCTGCAGAATTTCGGCATCAGCGGCGAGCCCAGCGTGCTCGACAGCCTGCGCGCCGGAGTCGACGTGGTGACCTACAGCGGCGATAAATTGCTGGGCGGCCCGCAAGCTGGACTGATCAGCGGCCGCTCCGATCTGGTTGCTCGTATGCGCGCCAACTCGCTGTTTCGCGCCCTCCGGGTCGATAAGCTCATCTACGCCGCGCTCGAGGCCACGCTGCTGGCTTATGTGAAGCGCGACTACGATGCCATCCCCACGCTGAAGATGATGCGGCTGACGAAAAAGGAAATCGGGCAGCGCGCCCACGGGGTGGCGGAACTGGCCTGCGCATCGCAACTAAAATCGAAACTGAAAATCGAAGTCGTTGATGGTGAATCAGTAATCGGCGGAGGCGCAGCGCCATCGTCGGTCCTGCCGACTCGTCTGCTCGCTTTAACTTGCGAAGGCCTCAGCGCCGACGAATTATGCGTTCGTTTGCGCGCCTCTGATCCACCCATTATTGCCCGCGTCGAACAAGGGCGAGTGCTTCTGGATCTGCGCACCGTGTTTTCTGACCAGGATTGCCTGGTTGTGGCTGCGCTCGCTGGAATCGCCTCCTAGAGCCGCGGCATCAAATCTGTTGTGGCGGTTCTCTACACTATCGGACATTCCACGCGCACGATCGATGAACTCATCGCCGCGCTGGCGGCGCATCAGATTCAGATTCTCGTGGACATCCGCGCGTTTCCCATGTCACGCCGTTTGCCGCAGTTCAATCGCGAGTCGCTGGAACAGACATTGCCTGCGGCGGGGATCGACTATCGCTGGATGAAGGCGCTGGGAGGGTATCGCAAAAAGATTCTCGAAGAGTCGCCGAATATAGCCTTGCGCAATCAGAGCTTCCGCAACTATGCCGACCACATGCTTTCGCCGGAGTTCGAGCAGTCGATAACCGAACTGCTCGCGCTGGCCGAAAATTCCCGAACCGCCTACATGTGCGCGGAGCGCCCTTATTTCCGCTGCCACCGCATGCTGGTTTCCGACTGGCTGGTCGCGCACGGGCATGAGGTCTTACACATCGATGCCTCCGGTCCGGTGAGGCCGCACGCGCTAACGGCAGAGGCCCGCATCATCGACGGCCGCCTGATCTATCGTGGAGATCGCCTGCTGTAAGATGCAAACGAAGGTACTCGCGAAAAGGTACTCCTGAATATGATCGTAGGCACGGGCATCGACATCGCCGAAGTTCCACGCATCCGCCAGTCCATAGAGCGCTTTGGGGAGCGCTTCTTGCAACGCATCTTCACTGCGGGGGAAATTCGCTATTGTGATTCCAAGGCGAATCGGTTCGAGCGGTATGCGGCGCGTTTTGCCGCCAAGGAAGCTGCCATGAAGGCTCTGGGCACCGGCTGGAACCACGGCGTGCGCTGGCGCGATTGCGAGGTCACCCGCATGCCTGGGGGACGGCCGACCATGACATTTCATGGCAGGGCCGGAGAATTCGCTGCGCGGCTGGGCACGAAAAATGTCGCGCTGTCGCTGTCGCACACTCAGGAACAGGCTATAGCCCAAGTCATTCTCGAAAGCTAAGAAGCGCCGCAGTGCTGACCACTAATCTGAATCTCCGTATCTGCTAGACTGTCGCCTCGAATCCAATATGCCCGTCGCCACTGAAACCCTTACGCCAACCGCGAAAAGCACTGAAATTTCAGAAAAGGCTCTGCTGGCTGGGCTCGCGCTCACCAGCTTCGCTGCGCTGCTGCTGGAACTGGCGCTGACCCGGCTGTTTTCTGTCGTGCTTTTCTACCACTTCGCCTTTCTGGCGATTTCGATTGCACTGCTCGGGCTGGGCGCGGGAGGTGTGTTCGCGTATCTGCTGAAGAGCAGGCTGGCCGGCACGCCCACACGCATGCTGGCCGCGCGTTTGTGCATGACGAATTCCGTGGTCGTGGTCGTGGTGTTGGAAATTGTGCTGCATGTTCCGGTTGCGCTGCAGGTTTCGTGGGCGAACTTCGGGCGGCTCACGGCGCTCTACCTTGCCGCGGCCGTGCCTTTCTTTCTGACGGGACTTCTATTTGCCGTAGTCTTCGCGCGTGAAACCAGCCGGATTCCGCGGCTCTACGGCGCGGACCTGTGCGGCGGAGCACTGGCGTGCCTGGCAGTCGTCCCGTTGCTGAATTTTGTGGGCGGACCGAATGTGGTGCTGGTGGCTGGCGCCGCCATGGCCGCGGGCGGCGCGATCTGGGCCGAATTTCGTTCCCAGCGCAGAAATGCGGCGCTGCTGGCTCTCGCCCTGCTGGTGTTGATCGGCGCGAATTATTCCGGGCGTCTGATCGATGTGGTCTACGCCAAGGGCATGTTCCGCGATCCCGCGTGGGTGGAGTTTGCGCGCTGGAATGCGCTCTCGCGCGTGGAGGTCGATCGCCAGGGACAGGCCAAAGCGATTGTGATCGACGCCGATGCGTCCACCTACATCATGAACGCAAACGTAGCTCAGTGGCACAACACCGAGTGGGAAGACGACTTAATGTCCGCGCCGCCTGCGTTGGCTAATGTGCTGCGCCCGCACGGGGAATTCGCGATTATCGGTCCGGGTGGTGGCGTCGATGTATTGCGCGCGGTGGCGAACGGCAGTCCCAGCGTGACTGGGATCGAAATCAACCCTATCATCGCGACCACGATCATGCGCGGGCGCTACGCCGACTATTCGCAACATCTTTATGAGAGGCCAGACGTGCATATTCACGTCACCGACGGCCGGTCGTTTCTGCGTTCCACGCCGCAAACATTCGATGTGGTGCAGATGACGCTGGTCGACACCTGGGCTTCGACTGCGGCCGGGGCGTTCGCGCTCAGCGAGAATAATTTGTATACCGTGGAGGCCTTTCGCGAATATTTCGATCACCTCAGGCCCGAGGGCATGATTGCCATTACGCGCTGGGAATTCCGGCATCCGCGCGAAGCCCTGCGCATCGTCGCGGTGGCCACGGAAGCGCTGCATCGATTGGGTGTGGCGAACCCTGCCCGCAACTTTATTGTCGCATCGCAAGGAGCGCTCAACGAAGACGGCATTCCTGTGGTGGTGCTGGCGAAGAAAACTCCCTTCACGGCGGCGGAAGAAGCGGCGGTGACCGCGCATCTCAATAAATATTCCCATCTCGCTGCGCTGTATCTGCCATCGCGGCCGGGTCAGAATCCGTTTTCCGATCTGATTGCGAGCAACGACCCTTACGCATTCGCGCGCGGCTATGCCTACAACGTCGCACCCGTCACCGACAATGCTCCTTTCTTCTTTTTTACCCTAAAGCCCGGGCAGATCCTCGGCGAGAAAGGCTTGCACTCCGGCATTGACTGGAAAGTAAACCTGGGAGTGCTGGTACTTCTTCTCGTGCTGGTGATTTCCCTGGTGGCGGTGCTGGTATTTCTGGTTCTGCCCCTTATTTTGAGGACGACTGCGAAAACCCGGCAGTGCCGCCCGTCGCCGCTTCCGCTGCTTTATTTCATTGCGGTGGGCTTGGGCTACATCCTCGTTGAGATCGCATTCATCCAGCGCTTCGTGCTGTTTCTGGGGCATCCCACCTACGCGCTGACCGTTGTGATTTTCCTGCTGATGCTCTCGAGCGGCGCGGGGAGCCTGTTTTCGCGGCGCTGGCTGCCGCGCACGAATCTGGGCTGGGTCCCACTCGCGCTGGTGATCGTAACGCTGCTCGCCGATGTTGTTGTTCCTGCCCGGCCGGTTGGCGGCGCTGGTCGGGCTGGACTTCGGCTACCGGCTGCTGGTCAGCGGAGTCCTGCTGATTCCTTTGGGATTCGTTATGGGCATGCCGTTTCCTACCGGCCTGCGCGCTCTGGCGGCGCTGCCCGCTGCCGAATTTCCGGCTGGCTCAGCCGCCTCGGATAACTCCGTCGAGTGGGCCTGGGCGATGAATGCGGCTGCTAGCGTGCTCGGATCGGTGTTGGCGATGGTCATCGCCATCCAGTTCGGACTGACCGTCACTTTGGCCTGTGGTGCGGTCGCGTATTTTGCGGCGCTGCTGCTGATGCCCGCGCTGCGGACGAATGCGGCCTAGGGCGGGCGCTCGGGTTTTGTTATCATGCTGCGATGGCCGGGTGCGAGCATCTTTCTGAATCCGAGCTGTTGGCGCGGCCTGCGCAATCGATCGAAGTTGATATCATCCTGGGGAACATCTGAGGAACACAGTCAGAGGAACACAATTCAGACTGGCGTCATAAGGAAATCATTTGCCTAGCCAGAAGCAGCTCAAGTGGTCGCAACTGAAGGTTGGGATCACGGTGATCGCGGCCAGTGTGACGCTGGGTATTCTTGTGTTCCTGATGTCTGGAACTTCCGGACTCTTCACGCCTCGCATCACCCTGAAATCTTATTTCGACAACGCTCAAGGCATACGCGAAGGTGCCCCGGTGCGTCTGAGCGGCGTGGACATCGGGAACGTAATCCATATCCGCATCGTGGCTGATAAAGACAAGCAACTCACCCCGGTCGAAATCACCATGAAGGTCAGCGCCAGATACGGTTACGATCTGCGCCGCGATTCGATGACCTCGCTCGACACCGCCGGAGTGCTCGGCGAAACCTACCTCGAGATTGAGAGCGCCCAGGCCGTGGGCGTTCCAGTGCAGGACGGAGACACGCTACCCACGCAGGTACATCCTGACTTCAACCAGGTGGTGCGCGCCAGCCAGGGCACGCTCGAGAACATGGACGCGTTGTTGAAGCGCGCCGACCGCATTCTGGCGTTTGCGGAAAGCGGCAAGGGTTCGCTCGGGAAACTCATTTACGATCCGATCCTGTACAACCGCCTCTCCGCGACGGTCGCGGAAGTGCAGAAGATCGTGGAGCAGGTGGGCAGCGGGCAAGGCAGTCTGGGCGCGCTGATCAGCCGCAACGATGCCTACGATAAATTCATCGGCACGCTGGATAAGTTGAATGGCGTGATCGATGACATCCAGGCGGGCAAAGGCACCGCCGGAAAGTTCGTGAAGGATCCGTCGCTCTACAACAACGCGAACGACACGATCGCCAACATAAAGAAGCTGACTGAGGGCATCAACGCCGGCAAAGGCAGCATTGGCAAGCTGGCCGTGGACGAAGAACTGGCCAAGAAGCTCGACACGACGATCACTAAACTCTCGGAGTTGACTACCGAACTCGAGGCCGGCCAGGGGACGGCCGGCAAATTCTTCAAAGACGAAGCTCTCTACAACAACGCCAACGAGGTGCTCACCGAGGCTCGCAGCCTAGTGAAAGCTGTCCGCGAAAACCCGAAGAAGTACCTGAGCATCAAGCTGCACATTTTCTAGAATGCCTAGCGCGCATCGAGGGGGTAATGCGTCGTTGACTTCCCCAGCGCGACATCCCTAACATGGCTAGCCAGTGTCCACGCCCTCTCAACCCGTGGGGCAGACGATCTCGCACTACCGCATCGTCAGCAGGATAGGCGGCGGTGGCATGGGTGTGGTTTACGACGCTGAGGATCTCAAGCTCGGCCGCCATGTTGCTCTGAAGTTTCTGCCTGACGATACCGCCCACGACGCACAAGCACTCAGCCGTTTCCAGCGCGAGGCCAAAGCCGCATCGTCCCTCAATCATCCCAACATCTGCACCATTTACGAAATCGACGAAGCCGATGGGCGAACTTTCATCGCGATGGAGTTACTGGAGGGCCAGACTCTCCGCCACCGGATCGTGGGCAAGCCGTTGGAGATCGAATCGGTGCTCGATCTTGGAATTCAGATCGCCGACGCCCTGGATGCGGCGCACGCCAAGGGAATTGTTCATCGGGATATCAAGCCGGCAAACATCTTTATCACGAATCGAGGTCAAGCGAAGATTCTGGATTTCGGGCTGGCCAAATTGTCTCCGGCGTCGGAAAGCGCTGCTTTAAGCGCGCCCACGATCGAGTCAGCAGAACATCTCACGAGTCCCGGCAGCACCCTTGGCACCGTTGCCTATATGTCCCCGGAGCAGGTACGAGGCAAAGAACTCGACTCCAGAACTGACCTGTTCTCGTTTGGCGCGGTTTTGTACGAGATGGCGACCGGGCTGCTTCCATTTCGCGGCGACACCTCGGGCTTAATCTTCAAGGCCATTTTGGATGGGACACCCGCCTCGGCGGTGCGTCTGAATCCTGACTTGCCTGCCGATCTCGAGCGAGTCATCACGAAATGTCTGGAGAAAGACCGCAACCTGCGCTATCAGCACGCCTCGGATATTCGCACTGATCTGCAACGCCTGAAGCGGGACACGGAGTCCAGCCGCATCTCGGCCGTGGGAGCCGCAGTATATTCAGGTGGCCGCAAACGAAGCCAATGGATTGGCGGGGGAGCCCTTTTGCTGGTGTTAGCCGGAATCACCTGGGGTGTCTATTCCTGGCTTGCTCCAAAGCCGGTGGTGTTCCAGAAGACAGAAATCACGCAGCTAACCACTTCCGGGGATGTGTTGTTTACGGCTATCTCTCCAGACGGCAAGTACGTGGCGTATGCCATAGGGGGCTTGGCTGAACGAGGCACGATGAGCCTTTGGGTTGGGCAGATCACGACGGGGAGCAAAGTGCAGATTATTGCTCCAGCAGAAGTCTCTTACTTGAGTCTCAGGTTCTCGCGTGACGGCGAATTCCTCTATTTTGTCCAAGTCGACGCTAAGGAGCCGATTAGTTCTCTTTACAAAATTCCCGTGCTAGGAGGCACCGCAAGAAAGCTAATTGCCGGCGTGGACAGTGGAGTAACGTTTTCACCCGATGGAACGCGCCTCGCTTTCGTGCGGAACTCCCATGAAAGGAATGAGTCGGCAGTGATGGTGGCTAACGAGGACGGGACTGGAGAGCGGCAACTCGCTACACGTAAGTATCCGAATACCTACTGGGAGGTTGACTGGTCACCAGACGGAAAAACCATTGCAACGGGTGCCAGCTACTCCGAAGGCAGTCTCAAATATGTGAGCCTTACACAAATATCCGTCAAAGATGGGACCGAGCGTCCTCTGAGCCCGCAGCGGTGGGCTGCCCTGCATAGCCTGGCGTGGGCGCCCGACGGGCGAGGATTGATTGTCAGCAAGGAAGACCAGGTTGGAGGCACCACTCAAATCGGGTATGTCTCTTATCCAGGCGGCGAATTCCGAAAGATCACCAGTGATTTGAATAACTACGAAGGAGGGAGCGTTACGGCGGACTCGCGGCTCTTGGCAACTGCGCAAATACAGGGGACGTTCGACACCTGGGTTGCACCGGTAGCGGCAGCGGACGCCGCCAAGCCCATCACGTCAGACGGGGCAAGCTTATGGGAGTCGTGGACTCCGGATGGCAAAGTTGTCTGCCTGAAGTATGCAGGCAGCGGCGCAAACGTCTGGATGATGGACGCAGACGGACGCAACCCAAGGCAGCTGACTGCCGACAGCGGCAATACGAAGTTCTCCCCCCGCGTCTCATCTGATGACCGCTTCATTGTTTTTGTTTCAGATCGCGGCGGGAGCAATCACATCTGGAGGATCGATCTGGACGGTGCGAATCCCAGGCAATTGACAACCAGCCCGTTTGATTCCTGGGATTCGCACCCGGATATATCGCCCGACGGAAAATGGGTGATTTACTCGAAGTGGGGTCCCGAGCAGGGAATCTGGAAGGTACCGATCGAAGGCGGCGTCCCCCTTCGGCTCAACGACGCCAATGCGAAGCGTCCTGTTGTTTCGACTGACGGGAAATGGATCGCTTATATCTACCGGGACAAACAAGTGAAACCCCCGCGCGGAGTTGCGATCATGGCGTGGGAGGGGGGGCAACCTTCGAAATATCTCTCAATTCCGACAGACTGGATCGAGTGGGGCGCCGACGGCGCTTCGCTCTTGTATTTCCACAACGAAGGTGATGTTGGGAACCTTTGGAGGCAACCGATTGCCGGAGGACCATCTCAGCAGGTCACTCACTTTAACAACGACATGATTTTTGGTTTCGCTTCGTCAAGAGACGGCAAGTTGCTGGTTATAAACCGAGGACGGGTGACCTCGAACGTTGTGCTGATTCGCGATATTAGGTGACACGGAATGTCAGAAGGCTGCTGCCCCGCGCTTCAATGTTCCCCGATTCCGAACACCATGCCCAGCATCAGAGTCACCAGCACGCCCAAAGAAATCCATCCATACTTCCAATCCTTTTCCCGAAAGAATAAGAAGCACGCGACGATTACCCGCACAACCGGCGTGGCCAGCATCAACAACACTCCGGCGCGCTCAATCTCGAGAGAAATATGGCCGCTCACAAACAACCCGGTGAACAGCCCCGTCAGCATGATGAAGAAGCAGCTGAACGCTCCGATGCGCAGCACCCAGCGCCACGGCGCGATCGAACTCGGGCTCCCGTACCTGGCTCATAACCACCCCTGCAAGAGATGAACGATGAGGTGTCCGGCAAGATAGAACATCACGCCGACCAGCAGATATACCACGACCTTGGTGTGAATGCGCGGAGCCATGCGCGCGCCCAGAAGTGATCCCAGGAACACGCCCACCGCCAAGCGGCGCAGCGAGTTCTACCAGAATATCGCCGCGCCGGTAGTAGACGATGGCGCTGGCGGCCGCAGTCACGCCAATCATGAAATTCGAGGTCGCCGTGGCCACCATCAGCGGCACGTTCATGAAGATGTACATGACGGGAACCTTGATGGGACCGCCGCCGATGCCGAGCAAGCCTGAAAGCGCGCCTGCCACCAAGGACGCCGCCAGTCCCAGCGGATAGCGCTTCGGTTCGTAAGGCGGGATCACGGTCGGGTCAACGATCAGCGCAGATTCCTCTTCCAGAGGTTTCACTTTGCCGCCCTTGGTCAGAATCGTGATTGCGCTATAGAGAAGAAATGCAGCAAACAATCCTTCCAGAGCGTTGCGATTGAAGTAACCCACAAGATATGCGGTGACCGCCGCGCCAAATGCGGTTGCCAGTTCGAGCGTCATGCCCAGACGAATGTCAGTGGTGTGGCGCTGCAGATGAACCGAAGAACTCGCCGCCGAAGTGGTAATCACCGCGACCAGACTTGCTCCGATGGCCTGGCGAATGGGAATGCCGAAGTGCAGCGCTAGAATGGGCGTGAGCAGTACGCCGCCGCCGATGCCGGTCAGCGCGCCCAGCAAGCCGGCGAAGAAGCCAAGAATCAGGAGAAGAACGGTTACCACGGACGGCGCAGCCTCCTGATGCCGATTTCCTCGATCGGGATACTAACCGCGTAAGCCGTGATTACAGAAAGGCAAATTTTGGCGGGGAAGTTCTGACGCCGCAAGCTACGATACCGTCCGCGGCAGCGCAGCGGCATCGGCATGCTCGTGCGCGTGATAGCTGGACCGCACCAGAGGTCCCGACTCGACGTGGCGGAAGCCGAAGCGCAGCGCCTGGTTCTTCAGATAGATGAATTCTTCCGGCTCGTAGAAGCGGGCGATGGGCAAGTGATCTTTCGACGGCCGCAGATACTGCCCCACCGTAAGAATGTCGACGCCACGCGTTCCCAGATCGCGAAACACTTCGATCAACTCCTCCGACGATTCTCCCAAGCCGACCATTACTCCGCTCTTGGTTACCATGCCGGGGGAGAATTTCTTGGCATTCTCAAGCAGCGCAAGGGTGCGCTCGTAGCGAGCTCCGGATCTCACCACGCGATAGAGTCGCGGCACTGTCTCAGTATTGTGGTTGAGAACGTCCGGTCGAGCATCGAGCACGATACGCAACGATTCTTCTATTCCTTGAAAATCCGGGATGAGCACTTCGACACGGCAATCCGGTGTGAGCTCACGAATCTCGCGAATGGTCTCGGCGAAAATTTTGGCGCTGCCAATGTTGTCGTCGTCGCGGTTCACGCTGGTCACGACTGCGTGTTTCAGTCCCAGCGTCGCGACTGCCTCGGCCACCCGCCGCGGTTCGTCCAGATCGATCGGCTCTGGCCGTCCCTTGGGCACGGCGCAGAAGCCGCAGCGCCGCGTGCAGATATCTCCCAGCAGCATGAATGTGGCTGTCTTGTGGTTCCAACATTCGCCAATGTTCGGGCACTGCGCCGACTCGCACACCGTATGCAGGCCCATGCCCCGAGCCAGCTTCTTCAGATTGTGGAAGTTCTCGCCTACGGGAGCTTTCGCCCGCAGCCAATGCGGCTTCGGCACCCGCAACGGAGCGCTGAGCTCAATCTGAATCAGTTGGGAAGATCCAGCCATCATTTTCGATTCTATCAGTTCAGGCCCTGAACACTAGGCAAAGAGACCCTGCCCTCGAATTTCGGTCATAGCACCAGCGGGCGCGCAGCCTAACTTTCGTGCCATCGCAATGGCACGTTCTGGCGTTGTCCCACCGCTTCCGTTTGGTTACTCTTGGTGACTGTTGAGATTACATTTTCTCCCCTCTATGCAGACTTAATGGGCGTCCTCGAAAAGATACCGACATTTTTAATCACAGGCGTGCTGGTCATCGTCTTTGTGTGTCTGAAGCGGCACGCGCGCAGCGGTCGCCTCACACTCTGGACCGTGGGCTGGGCGCTGGTTTTCACACATTTCCTGGCCCAGTTGCTGGAGCCGGTTCACGGCCCGGCCCGTTCCTTTCTGCTGGCGGTCGATGCCGGATCGTTGCAATTAGCGGTCGTCGCGTTTCTGGTATCGGTGTCCTCGGTTTCGGAGAACCGCGCGAAGCGGAGACTTCTGCTGCTGGTGCTGGGTGTGCCCTCCGTAGCGTACGTGGTGTGCGCCAGTTGCGGTGTAGCGATGCGCTGGCCTTACATCCTGTGCCTGGCGGCCTGTCTCAGCGGCATCATCTGCTTCTTTTTCGAGCTGAGCGGAAAGCTGAGAGGGAAGTTGAGCGTAGAGTTGTCGTTGGGGCTGGCAGTTGCGACGCTTCCGTGCTCGCTCGCTGCAGCGTGGGTGATCGCTACCGCGCTCCGTGGATCTTTGTTTCTGTCTTTCCAGGCGGGCACGATTGCATTCACTGAAATCGGATTCGGCTTGGCCGGCATGTTCATTTTTCGAAACCACGGCCGAAGCCACGGAAAGCTGTCGCCCGCGAGTCTGACCATCGCGGCCGGATTCTTTAGCTGGGCAGCGGCGTTTCCCATCCGATTGTTGATTGATCGCTTCACGATGGGCCTGATTATTCCGGGGGAACTGTCGAACACTCCTAAAATTTTCGTTGCTCTGGGAATGATTCTGGCGGTGGTGGAAGACAAGTCGGAATCGATCGCGGGCATGCAACATAAGGCAGAGCGCCTCGACCGCCGTCTGGAACGTTTTTCAGCCATCACTTCCCGGCTATTGAGTGGCGCTGAGTTGGATACGATTTGTCCCGCGGTCGCCGCCGCGATCACCGAGGTCAGTACGTTCAGCGTGGCTGTACTTCAGCTGGAAAACGCCAGACTCGGGAATGAAAATTTCGGAGGCACAGGCCGCGGATTGCGAGTGGCCGGCGCCAGCGGACTGTCGCCGGAAGCCTTGCGGAGACTGGAACATCACACACAGGACTGGACGCTTGATCACGTCAAGCAGTTGTGTTCGACTGCGCAGCCGATGGGCAAGAATTCGTACCTGTTGCCTGCGGGTGAGGCAAATCTGTTTGCGCTGCACGAAAATCCGGACGCGCAATGGGCGGATGGCGAAGAAATATTGATTCCGCTGTGCTCGGACGGCGGCGCATTCCTAGGCTGCATCCGGCTGGCTTCGCCGCGGGACGCGCGGACTATTCATGCGCTCGAATTGTGTCACATCGAAAGGCTCGCGACCGACATTGCCCTCGCCGTGGAACTGCAGTCCTTGCACGCGCAGCTCGTCTGCTCGGAAAAGCTGGCTGGCCTGGGGCAACTGCTGGCCGGAGTCGCCCACGAATTGAACAATCCGCTGACCGCGATCATGGGGTTCGGCGAACTCATCGACGAAGCCGTCGCTGCGCCGCAGGCTCGCGACCAACTCGCGAAACTAGTCGGCGAAGCCCGCCGCATGAATCGGATGATCGACAACGTGCTTCGGTTTTCGCGGCAGGGTGCGCATGATGCTCAGGCCGCGCACCTCGCCCCCGTCGTACAGCAAGTGCTCGCGCTTCGTGAATATTACACCCGCATCGGCAACGTGCAGGTTGCTCTCGACATCGCAACGGACTTGCCGCTTCTCGCGGTCAGCGAGGACGAAATCAAGCAGATCCTGCTCAACCTGCTCAACAACGCGAGCGACGCTCTGGAGGGAATGCAAGGCAATAAGCGGATCAGCATTCGCGCTTACCGCAATAGTTCTCGCGCGGTGATCGAAGTCGAGGATACGGGTCCGGGCTTTGGCAATCTGAACCGCGCTCTGCATCCGTTCTATACGACGAAACCTGTGGGCAAAGGAACAGGACTCGGGCTAAGCGTCTGCCGCGAAATCGTCAAGAAACGCGGCGGAGATCTCGAAATTGAAAATGTGAAGCCACACGGCGCGCGCGTAACGATTAAGTTCCAGGTCGCGAAGGCGCCCGCGACGCCACTTCTGGCGGCTGTGGCCGGCGCTTAGGTTCCGAGTTCACGGGTTCAGGGCGCGGATTCGAAACCGAATTCGAGACGTAGACTCGCGGCGAAATTCATACAACGTGGTTTGGCTTTGCCCACCTTGATTTAGCCTACTTCGGATTTAGCCCACTTCGACCAATCCGTAGGTGTGCTGCCACAAAGCCCGCATGTGTACCAGGGCACGGCTGATTTCCGCGGAAGAGATTTCTTCGTTGGGCCCGGCGATGACCGCGGCTGCTTCGTGCTTGGCAGCCTCGAGTAATTGTCCATCACGAATAATGTTGGCGACTCGGAAACTAGGCAGTCCTGCCTGGCGCGTCCCAAAAAATTCTCCGGGACCACGGAGTTCGAGATCGAGTTCCGCGATCTTGAAACCGTCGTTGGTTTTCACCATTGCATCGAGGCGCCGCTGACCGTCTTCCGTGACTTTCCCCCCGGTCATCAGGATGCAATAGGACTTAGCCGCGCCGCGACCGATGCGCCCGCGCAACTGGTGAAGCTGCGCCAGGCCAAAGCGCTCGGCATGCTCGATCACCATGACGGTGGCGTTGGGCACATCCACGCCGACTTCGATTACGGTGGTCGCGACCAGAATCTGCAGCTCGCCGCGCTGAAACATGCGCATGACCTGGTCTTTGAGTTCAGCGTCGAGACGGCCGTGCAGCAGTCCAACTTTCAGATCGGGGAAAATCTTGCCGCTGAGATCGCGATACATCTTGACCGCGGCCTTGAGCTCGCTTTCTTCATTCTCGGCGACTGTTTTCTCGGCGATCACGGGATAAACCACGTACGCCTGATGGCCCGCAGCCACTTGCTTGCGAACGAACTCCCAGACTTTCGGCGACTCGTCGTCGGCCCCGCAACGGGTGACAATCGGCGTGCGCCCCGGCGGGAGTTCGTCGAGCACGCTCAGGTCGAGATCGCCGTAGAGTGTAAGCGCCAGCGTCCGTGGAATCGGCGTCGCCGTCATCACCAACACGTCAGGCTCTCGGGGCGCAGTAGAAGGAGGGTTTGTGTGGGGGCGGGTCTCTGCCCCGGCCGGGCCGAGCGCAGCTCGGCTGTCCTCGCCCTCACCCGACTTTCGCATCAGCTTCAGCCGCTGCAACACCCCAAACCGATGCTGCTCATCCACAATCACCAGCCCCAGCCGGGCAAATTCGACTTTCTCTTCCAGCAGCGCATGTGTTCCGATGACAAGCTGCGCATTCCCCTGCGAAATATGACGGCGCACCTCGCGCTTGCGGTCGGCCTCAAGCGAACCGGTCAGCAGTACGATGCGATATCCAGCCTTCTCCAGAATCCGCCGCGCTGAAAAATAATGCTGCTGCGCAAGAATTTCCGTCGGCGCCATCAGCGCCACCTGGCAGCCGTTTTCGATCGCGATGATCGCCGCCTCGAAGCCCACAATCGTTTTGCCCGAACCTACATCGCCTTGCAGCAAACGCCGCATGGGATAGGGCTTTTCCATGTCCGCCGCGATTTCCTTCAGCACCCGCTTCTGCGCTGCCGTGGGATGAAACGGCAAGATTTTCTTGATCGCTGCCCGCGCTCGATCGTCGAGGCGAAATGCGATTCCGGTCTGCGCTTTCTGTTCCCGGCGTTTCAACTCCAGCCCCAGTTCGACAAAGAAAAGCTCGTCGAAGATCATGCGGATGTGCGCCGGCGTGCGCGAAGACTGCAAGGCCTCGAAACTTTCGCCCGGCTCCGGCCAGTGCACGTTCCACAGCGCTTGGCGCGGTGAAATCAAGCCGAGATGGGCACGCACCGCGGCGGGAATGGGGTCAGGCAGGTCGGGCGTCAGATTGTCGAGAGCGGTGCGAATCGCTCGCCGGAACCAGCGCGGCGAAAGCCGTCCGATCGCTTCGTAGATCGGAACGATGCGGCCGATCTCTAAAGACTCGGCTGCTTTCTTCTCCGCAGCATTCCCTGCGCCGTCGTCGCCAGAGTCCGTGGGGTCGCCCAATATCTCGAATTGCGGCTGAACGATCTGCAATTCGCGGCTGCGCTGATCTTCCTCGACTTTGCCGTACAGGGCGATCATCTGGCCGGGCTTGAACTTATCCTGCAGGTAGGTCGCATTGAACCACAGGCATCGCAGGCGGGCGCGTCCCTGCCCGACGGTCAGCTGAAAAATCGGCTTGCTGCGGGTGCGAAAAAGTCCCGAATTGCGCACTTCGCCAACTACCGTAGCCATCTCGCCGGCGCGCAATTCCGAAATCCCGCGCGGGTTCAACCGGTCTTCATAGCGAAAAGGCAGATAATGGAGCAGGTCGCCGACCGTGTGAATCCCCTTGCTGGCAAGAACTTCCCCGATGCGCGGGCCGACGCCCTTCACATATTGGACGGGGGTAGAGAGTTCGAGCATGCGCTAGGATTCCGTGGGCGTTGCAAAAGAATGGTAGCAGGAGCTGGCGAGCGCCCGCTGTGACATCGGCCCCAAAAGGAGCCATTGCGCACGAAAGAGTCTTGAGGGAACCTTCGTAAATAGGGGGCATCCGATGGAGCGCTTTATGGTGTCTAAACCATCGGTGCTCATTAATTTTCTCCAGGCATTGCTGGCGATCATCCTGGGCAACGTGGTGTACTTTGCCCTGATTCCATCGCTGCCGCCAGTCGCGCGGCATCGCCCTCTCCATTTGGACCTGGGTATGGTGCTGGATTTCTGGCTTTGCTTGGTGGTCTACGGGCTGATCCGCACCGCTAGAAAGTGGCGCTAGCTTTTTGCAACAGACTGTAGCGCCCGGCGGGCCTGAGCGATTCCAGCGATTAAGCTGTTACCGTGCCGCGCGTCTTGACGGCATCGCTGAAGCGATGCCCGATACGAATCTTCGTTTAACCAACGCCTCGACCGGTTACTTTCGGAACCTCGGTAACCGCCTCCGCCCAACGTACAATTCTCTCGACTATGCCGAAACTTGCGGTCCTCTATGAAGCGGGCCAGGCGGTGCTCTCCACCTTTGATTTAGATGAGGTGCTGCAGAGAATCCTGGGCATCGCTCGCGACTTTTTTCAGCTGCCGAACGTGGCCATCCTCCTTCTCGACAAGGAGGAGCAGCAATTGCGCGTCCGCTCGCAGATCGGCTGGGATGCGGGCAAGGACCAGATTTCCCTGGGCTGCCACGATGGGATCACCGGCGCAGCGGTCTTGAAGAAGCGGCCGGTCTATGCTCCCGACGTGACCAAGGACCCGCGCTATATCTGCGCGGCGCAATCTACGCGCTCGGAGCTCGCGATTCCGCTCATGGTGTGCGATGAAGTCGTCGGGGTGCTCGACTGCCAGAGCGACCGCATCGATCACTTCGACCATGAGACCATCCTGTTGCTGACTTTGTTTTCCACCCAGGCTTCCATCGCGCTGCAAAATGCGCGTTTATATTCGCTGGAACGGCAGCGGGCGCGCCAATTGGAAGCCATCAACACGATCGCGCAGCAAAGCACAGCCGTCATGGAACTCGAGGACCTGCTGACCCGAGTCTGCCTCGTGATTCAGCAGGCCTTTCAGGTGTCGCACGTGTCGCTGCTTTTGCGCGAGGAGGGCGACCTCGTTATGCGGGCCCATCAGGGGACACTGACGCCCTGCTTTCCCGCGGGCGGACGTTTTTCCGCCACTCAGGACCCCTGGGCGCGGGTGATCGCAACCAGCGGCACGATTATCGAAAAGGATCTGAGCGCTACGCCTGAGCCCCTGCGGCTTTTCAAGGAATCGGCTTCGCGTATGAGCATCCCGCTGATTTCATTCGGACAGACGCACGGCGTACTCACGCTGCACAGCCTGCGGCTCGATGCATTTCGCGAGAGCGAACTGCAGTCGCTGGAATCGGTGGCCGACATTTGCGCCAATTCCATCCAGAACGCGCACTACGTGGAGCGGGTCAAACAACTCGCGTACCTCGACGGCCTGACCGGCATTTTCAACCGGCGCTTCTTCGAGCTGCGGATCATGGAGGAAATCGAGCGCGCCCGCCGTTACGGAACCGGCATGGCTGTGATTATGGCGGACATCGATCAGTTCAAGCGACTGAACGATGAGTTTGGTCACCTGCTGGGCGACGAAGTCCTGCGGCAGGTCTCGTCTCTGTTCCACCAGCAGTTGCGCAAGATCGATGTAGTGTGCCGCTACGGCGGAGAGGAATTCGCGATTCTGCTGACTCAGACCAATGAGCAACAGGCTCTGACCATCGCGGAAAAACTGCGTCGCATGGTAGAGGGCTTCCAGTTTCCAGGCGTGCCCCGGACGGTGACGATCAGCGCTGGCGTGGCAGCTTTCCCGGCGCACGGCAAGAGCCGCGATGACATGATTCGGGCAGCCGACGACGGACTCTATGCAGCCAAGCAGCTGGGACGAAACCGCGTGTGCCTTACCAGCCAGGCCCGTAGCGCCGCCCGCGGCCGCTAGCGGGCGATTCGGCGCCAATAAGCGCTAAATATCCAGCCAGCGTCCCCGAAACTCCCGGGGCACTTGCATCTGCATCTCGAGATCTTTCTGGTCCTTCTGGAGCTGCTTCTGGCGGAGCTTGGATTGGTTCTTGAGTTTGTCGGACTGCAGGCGCATTTTGCCATGTTGCGCGCAGAGATCTTTTTGAAGTTCCTTCGCCGAAGTTTTAGCGTCTTCGACAACAAGCTCCATCTGGGGATGCAACTCGGCGACTTCCTGCTGCAAGTCACTCAGCTCGATCACTGACTCGGCGTCAATCAGAGGGTCGTCTGAGCTCTCCTCTTCAATGAGATCGCCTGATTCCTTGCGATCGGGCAGCGTCAGATTGAGGTTCTGTTCTTTCCGGTCGCGGATCACGCCCACACTCACCGAGCCTCCGTTGCGCGTGCGTACGGCGTGGGCGAAGTCGCTGGTGTCATGCACGGGCTGCTCGTTGATCTTTACGATCACGTCGCCGGCGCGTAACCCTGCCTTCTCGGCGCGGCTGCCTTTCTCCACCGAGCGCACCAGAACACCATTTCCGTTTTTCACGCCAAAGAAGTCTCCCAGTTGTGGCGTGAGGTTTTCCACCATCAGACCGCTGCGCGCCGAGGAGGTAGTCATCACCATGTTTATCGCGGGCATGTCGATGTCTGGGATGTGGATCTCGGGAATATTCACGTGGAAGTCCTTCATGTCGGGACCAGCCATCGCGAACTCTTTGTGCTTGTCCGCTAGTTGGACTTTGATGGTTAGCGGCTGTCCGTCGCGGCTCAGTCCCAATGCAATGATGCGGCCTGCCGGCGTTTCGTGGATCATGCGCTGTAACTGCGCCTTGCTCTCGACCGTCGCACCGTTCAAGGTGAGGATGACATCATGCTCTTTGATGCCGGCTTTGCCGGCGGGAGCATCCTGGTCGACCATGGTCACCTCGACGCCCTTTTCCTCTTTCAACTTCAGGGCACTCAAGCGCTCGGTGGTCACGTCCGAGATGTCGACGCCGAGATAGGAACTGGTGCCGCTGTCCTCGCTGGAGAATATCCACGCCCGGTTCGGCGAATCCGACAGGTTCTGCGCCGCGTGCGAAAATGTGAGGAGCAACGGCAACAACATGATGCCGGTCATAGCGTATTTGCGCATGGTCATTCCCTCGTTAGATTCCTGACAATCAGCAATAGCTTTACTTCGCGCGCCTGAAGCAGATGTCGCCGCTCGAAGTGCGCACTTTCACGGTGGGTCCTCCGCCATTCAGCTTGCCCTCGGCGGTGAGCATCTTCGGTCCCCACTGGTCGCCTTCGCTGCTGATGTGGATATCCGAGAAATCGGAAGTGATGTGATGGCCGCTGCCCATATCCACGCTGGCACGCACGTTGACGGCTACATCGGCGGCAAGGTACACCGTGATGTCGCCCGCGCCCGTTTCCAGATCGGAGTCGTTGCGCTCGGCGCCGGTATTCACCAATTTCACCGTGATTCCGCCCGCTCCGGTCTCGGCATGGGCCGAAGGCACACCGTAAAGCTCAATGCTGCCGCCGCCGGTCTCCGCGTGTACGTGGCCCTTGGCCGAGGTCAGCTTGATGCTTCCCCCGCCGGTCTCGATCTCCGCGGGACCGCCAATATCGCTCATATCAACGCTGCCGCCGCCCGTTGATGCCTTAACCTTTCCATTGCAATGGCGCACGGTGATGCTGTTGCCCCCGGTCTCAACGACCGCGCCCTGCGCACAGGACTGGATATCGATGCTCCCGCCACCGGTTTCAGCTACCAGTTTGCCGTTGGCCTGGCGCACCTCGATCGAACCTCCCCCGGTGTGCAGTCCGAGATCGCCACTGACCGTGCCGACATCAATCGACCCGCCACCGGTCTCGGCATTCACTCCTCCGCCAATGTCATCGAGGCGCACATTGCCACCGCCGCTCTCCGCTTCCAGATGGCCCATGACCCCTGTCGTTTCGACGTTACCACCTTCGGTTTCCAGCTTCACCAGCATCATTTCGCGCGGTACGGTGATGTTGAATTCGCCGGATGAATGCCGCGGCCGTCGTCCACCCTGCCAATCCCCGACGATCCATGCCGTATCACCCTTCACGTATGCGGTGATCTTGTACTGTTCAAACTGCCGGCGTGCCTCTTGCTCGGAAGAAGAACCAAAACGAGTATGAATGACGTAACTAATTCCCTGCGCCTGGCTGCCGTGCACCACCACCGCGCCCATGTCGACTTTCACTCGCAAATTCTTGACCGCCGCCAGCGAACCTGTGATCTCCTGACCCCAGTCTCCGCCTTCGCGGGATACATGTGTTTCCTGCGCCCAGCTCTTCGTAAAAAACGCCGATGGCGCAAGCAGGGCCAGCACTCCAGCCAACCCAAAGACTTGTAGCGAACGTTTCAAAATAGTCTCCTCATTCTCGCCGCATCTCAGCGACGTTTCTTTGATCCCGATCTTCGATTCGTATCAGGGTATTCCTTCAGGCATACCGACCGCGCCGCAAAATCAACCGCGGCTTTAGCCGCTGAGACGACTTAATCAATCTCCGGCAACTGAGCGAGCATCGTCCGCGCCTGCGACTTGATGTACGTGCTCTGATCCTTCGCGGCCAATGCCATCAGCACGCCGCGAACGCTGCCGTCGGCCTTCACCGGCTCGATCAGCCGCAGCGCTTCGATGCGCACGCCGGAATTCGTATCGTTCACCAGTGCCCGCAGCACGGCGTCGCGCACATTCGTATCGTTTTTGACGTAATTGCCCAGCGCGCCCAGCGACTTCAGCCGCACTCCCGGATTCGTATCGGTCTGCAGCGCATACATCAGCGCCTCGCGCACCTGCGTGTCGCCAGTTCTCTGCGCCAGCAGATCGACTGAGTCGACGCGTACGCCGGAGTTGTAGTTATTCCGTGCCGCATACAGCAGCAACTGCTGGATCTGCTGGTCGTTCAGCGAGCCCTGTGCTTCCTGTGTCGATACCGTGTTGTACTTAATGCTGACCTGATCGGTGCCAGGCACGGGAGTCACGGAACTAATCCCTGTGATCGAAGCCTCCGTGGGAACCGCAGTCTGGTTCGCGGCGTTCGTGATCCCCGCCGTATTGGGGGTGCGCGGCCCGTAAAGTTTGTAAGTGCTTCCTACTCCACCCGCGAAGCCAAGAATCAGAATCACCGAAGCCAGCGCCGGCGAGAACTTCACCTGCCGCAACCAGATCGCAGGATCAAACGCCAACCGGCTGAAGAAGCTGCCTTGCTTGGCCGTCTCCAGCGCCTCCTGCAGCCGCATCCGCGAAGCCGCCACCAGATTGGGCGAAGCCTCCGCCGCACGATCCTGCGCCAGTAGTGCGTGAAACTCCTGCTCCGCCTTCAGTTCAGCCGCGCAGTCCGCGCAGCGCGCCACATGCTGCTCCAGTTCATGACGAGCGTCGTCCGCCAACTCGCCATAAACCTGTAGCACGATATTTTCCCGAACCCATTCACATTTCATAATCCCGCCTCACTCGTCACGACCACGAACCAAGTGGCGACGGGCGCCTTCGCCCGTCTCGGCACGGGCAAAGCCCGGCCGACCTCATCTCCGAACCCAGCCCTCATCGCATATCCGCCAGCGCCCCGCGCAACTTCTGCGTAGCGCGAAACAAAGTATTCTTCGCCGTCTCTTCCGTAGTATGCAAAATCTCCCCGACAGTCCGGAGCTTCAGCCCGTGGTAATGCTTCAACTCAAACACCATGCGCTCCCGCGGAGTCAGTTTCTCGAGCGCCCCCGCAATCCGCGCCCCCAGCTGCCGCCGCAACAAATCGCGCTCCGGATTCGCTCCCGCCCGCACATCCGGCACCTGGTCGAGCAAATCGTACTCCCCACCCGATGAATCCTTTGCCACCGGCGCATCTTCCTTACGCACATTCCGTTTGCGCAAGTGATCGAGGCACAAATTGGTGACGATCCGGTAAATCCAGGTGTAGAAAGAACACTCAAACCGGAAGCTGCCGATGTTCTTATAAGCCTTGAGGAAGGCGTCCTGATAAACGTCCTGCGCGTCGTGCTCGGTCCCGGTCAGATGCAGCGCCAGCCGCAACACCGCATGGTCGTAATGACGCACGAGTTCCTCGAAGGCGGCGCGGTTGCCGCGCTGGGCCTCCCGGATAAGCATCGTGTCATCGATGCGACGATCTTGAGCTTGACGATCTAACGCTGCCATGCGGCCCCGCGAGGGGTCTTGGTTTGGCTGAATCTGATTCTTAGTAATTTCGTTCTGATGAATCTTGTTCCCAGTAGGTCCGTCTTCGCTGGCTCGCGGCGCCCGCTCGCTCTTCGCTTTCGAGTGGGCCCCTCCGCCAACCGCAAATGGAAATGCCAAAACACCGGCCGGCATGTCTCGTCGTGTCCTCTACTTGCCCGATGGTTGAAGTCCTATCCGGGCCTTGCACAGGAATAGACGGGTCGTCCGCGGAACCGTGAGCAGAAATTATAGGCCGGACAGGGATTTTTAGGTGACCTAGGTGACTCAGGGACAAAGATTTAGGGGGAAACAGAACAATGGCACACACCGCGGAAAGAGGATTTGCCAGGGAAAATGCCATGATTCTTGTGCAATCGTATTCGGACGCATCTTATGGGAGAATGTGTCTATGACTGGAGTTCAGTTCGTCACGGACAGCAAAGGTCGGAAGGTCGCGGTTCTCATCGACCTGAAAAAGCACGGAGCCCGGCTCCAGGACTTTTGGGACGGTCTTGTTTCCGAGTCCCACCGTGGAGAGGTGGGAATTCCCTTAGAGAAAGTGAAGGCCGACCTCGTCAAGCACGGGCGGCTTCGTGGCTAGCTATGCTGTGGAGATCAAACCCTCCGCGCGAAAAGAACTCGAATCCTTGCCCGATACGGTGCTCATGCGCGTCATCCGCAAAATAGAATCACTCGCACCCGATCCGAGACCCGCCGGATGCAAGAAGCTAAAGGCTACAAGGATCTATGGCGCGTCCAGATCGGCGACTGGCGCATCGTGTACATCGTCAACGATGCAGCCAAATTAGTAAGTGTGACCCGCGTAGCCCACCGCAGCGTGTATGATAGGCTTCGAACGCAAGAAGCCAGATAGCCGCCGCTACTGTGCCGCCTCCCTCCGAAGCACTACCTTCAAACGCCCCAAATGCAGTGCGTGTATACTCTCACCCGTTCGCGTTGCGCTGAGTTCCGTCTCGAAGACGAGCCGGGAGACGAATCGGGAGACCAACATGACCGTGCGGCCCGCAGTCAGATCGAATTTTTGCCTCTTGATTTTAGTGGGTTTTTTTCTCTGCCAGCCGCGGCACCTTTCGGGCCAAGCCCCCGCTAGCCCCCTCACGGAACAGCAGGTTCGCGACAAAGCCAGCGCCCTGCTGCGGCAAATGACGACGGACGAGAAAATTGCGCAGCTCTCCCAGCTTCCCGGTTTTCCCGCTCCCGAGTTTCGCGAGAGCGTCAGCCAGCCCATGGAAGACATATTAAAGAAAGTCGGAGCCGGTTCCGTCCTGTGGGTCTCGGATCCCAGGGAGATCGACCGGTTGCAGCACGTGGCCGTGGAACAATCGCGTCTGCACATTCCGGTCCTGTTCGGGCTGGACGTGATTCATGGCTACCGCACGATTTTTCCGGCGCCGATCGCCATGGCCTCGTCGTGGGATACGAAAATGGTCGAAGCCGCCCAGGCGATTGCGGCTCAAGAGGCTCGCGCCGCGGGAATCCAGTGGACGTTCGGTCCCATGGTCGACATTGCGCGAGATGCGCGCTGGGGGCGGATGGTGGAAGGCGCGGGTGAAGATCCTTTCCTCGGAGCCGCGATGGCGCGGGCCCAGGTGCTGGGATTTCAAGGCAAAGAATTGGGCGCTCCCGATCGCGTGCTGGCATGCGTGAAGCACTTCGCCGGCTATGGCGCGGCCGATGGCGGCCGCGATTACGATTCTTCCTACGTCCCGGAAGAAGAGATGTGGAACATCTACCTGCCGCCCTTCAAAGCCGCGCTGGACGCGGGCGTCGGCAGCGTGATGAGCGCCTATATGGATCTCAACGATGTGCCGGCCAGCGGCAATCCGTGGCTGCTAGATGAAGTGTTGCGCAAATCGTGGGGCTTTCAGGGCTTCGTGGTGAGCGACGCTTTCGCGGTCCGGAGCCTGGTGACGCATGGCTACGCTCGCGACAATCAGGATGCCGCCCACAAAGCCTTCACCGCCGGTTTGAACATGGACATGGCCAGCGGCGTTTACCTCAAGTATTTGCCCCTCGAACTGCAGCAGGGGCATATTTCGATGGAGCAGATCGACAACGCCGTACTGCCGATACTCGAAACCAAATTCCGCATGGGATTATTCGAGCATCCCTACACAGATGTTTCGCGCCTCGAACAGGTACTGAACGATCCCGCGCATGGGCAAATGGCGCGCGCTGCCGTGCAGCGCTCAACCGTCCTGTTGCGCAACGATGGGGGATTGCTGCCTTTGGATAAAAACGGCCTGGGTAAAACCGGAAAGACAATTCATTCCATCGCTGTGATCGGCCCGCTAGGCGATGCCGAACCCGACCTGCTGTCGATGTGGGGCGCGATGACGAAGCCTGGTCCGACGGTGAGCATCGTGCAGGGCATTCGCGAAAAGGTGGGCTCGGCAGTGAACGTCGCCTATGCCCACGGGCCCAACCTCACGCGGCAGTTTCCTTCGCCGTTTGAGAATATTCCTATCGTCCCGATGAAGGAGCAGCCGGCTCAGACTCCGCAGGAAGCGCAGCAATCGATACAAGATGCGGTCACCCTTGCCCGCCGGAGCGATGTGGCCGTTGTCGTGTTGGGCGAGATTGACTTGATGAGCGCGGAGTACGCATCGCGATCTTCACTGAGACTTTCGAACGGACAGCAGGAGTTGCTGGAGGCTGTGGCGGGCACGGGAAAGCCCGTCGTTCTGATCCTGATCAACGGCCGTCCACTCGATATCTCGTGGGCCGCGGAGCATGTCCCAGCGATTCTGGAAGCCTGGTACCCGGGCAGCGAGGGTGGACACGGCATCGCTGACGTCCTTTTCGGCGACGCGAATCCTTCTGGCCATTTGCCCGTCAGCTGGCCGCGCAGTTCTGGACAGCTTCCCCTTTACTACAATCACAACCTCACACAGAATCCGGAGACGGCACCCAACTTCAAGTCGCGCTACTGGGATCTTCCCAGCACACCGCTGTATCCATTCGGGTACGGCCTGAGTTACACCACGTTTTCGTTCGACAATCTGAAAGTAACTGCAACCGCACGAGTCGGAGAGACGGTGGAAGTGTCGGCCGATGTCACCAACACCGGCGGCCGCGCGGGCGACACCGTGGTCCAGCTTTACATCCACCAGCGCGCAGGAAGCGCCTCGCGCCCCGTGCGGCAACTGAAAGGTTTCGAGCGCGTCACGCTGGAGCCCGGCGCGAAACGCACGGTGCATTTCACGCTGACAAAGGATGAACTACAGTTCTGGAGTCCGATCGAAAAGAAATGGACCGTCGAGCCGGAACAGTTCGACGTGTGGGTCGGCGAAGACTCCGCCGCCAAACTGCACGAGGAGTTCCGGCTGACAGAGTAAGGCACGAGCGGCCTTACTCGGGTAAGAACAGTGCCGTCGGCGGGTACGTCCAACGCCGCGTCGGCCGCACTACAGCCGGGCGATAGTATCAACGATGCCGACTCTCGTAAGGTCTCTCACCCGGCTTTCGCCGGGTTCAAGATGACATCGCTGGAAGCCTGAAACAGCAAAATGCAGACCTACTCTGCGACCGCTTCCTTCTCAATCACCACTTTCAAGTGCGCGGTCACGTCCTTATGCAGCTTCACCGGAACGGTGAACTCGCCGACTGTCTTCAGCGGCTCGTGCAGCTGGATCTTGCGGCGATCGATGTTGAAGCCCTTCTTGGTCAGCGCGTCGCCGATGTCGCTCGACGTGACCGAACCAAACAGCTGATCGTGCTCGCCCGTGCGCCGCGTGAACGATACGGATGCGCCCTCAAACTGCTTGGCGAGTTCCTCGGCCTGCGTCTTCTCCTTGGCCGAGCGCCGCACCGAAGCGGCCTTCATCTGCACAATGACGGCTTTGTTGCCCTCGTCGGCCTGAATCGCCAGCTTCTGGGGCAACAGATAGTTCCGTCCATAGCCTTCCGCGACCTTCACCACGTCGCCGCGCGACCCCAACTTCGCTACATCTTCTTTCAGAATGACTTCCATGGAAATAGCTCCTAGCTTCTAGCTGTTAGCTTCTAGCCAACCAAAACTTCCGCCCCGTTTAGCTAGAGGCTAGAAGCTAGGAGCTAGAAGCTGCTGTGTCTACGATGCCCGTCCCGCAAACGGCAGCAGCGCGATATTGCGCGCCTTCTTGATTGCCGCCGACAGCCGGTGCTGGTGCGGCGCGCACACGCCGGTCAGGCGGCGCGGCACGATCTTGCCGCTCTCGGCGACGAACTGGCCGAGCATGCGGTAATCCTTGTAGTTGATGTCTTCAATTTTCTCGACGCAGAACTTGCAAACTTTCTTACGCCGGAAAAACTTGCGCCCGCCGCCGCCCTCGCGCGGAGGACCACCCGGCCCGCGTCCGCCACCACCGCCGCCGAACCGCGGACGATCCCCACTCGGACGATCTCCGCCGCCGAAACGCGGCCTCTCACTCGGCGTCGATTGCTCTGCTGCTTTCGTTTCTTCAGCCATAATTCTCCTCTAAAGTCAGTGGCCAGTGATCAGTGGTCGGTGGCCAGTCAAATCCTTTGCCCGCATCAAGAACTGACCACTGCCCACTGAGCACTGGCCATTGTTCGCTACGCCGTTGCCGGAGTTTCCGCAGCCGCTGGAACAGCCGCCGCTGGCGCTTCCGCCGCCACGGCAGCCGGAGCCGGAGCAGCGGGCTGCGCGCTTACCTTCTTACGCGCGTCGCGCAGGGCTTTGACTTTATCCAGCCGCTTCTGCTCTTCATCCGTGCGCACGGTCAGGAACTTGATGACCTGCTCGGTCACGCGCAGGCGGCGCTCCAGTTCGTGAATAACTTCGCCTCCGCCCTCCACGACCATCAGCACATAGATGCCTTCGTGGAACCGCCGCACGGTGTAGGCCAGACGGCGCTTGCCCATCTTGTCGACCTTCTGCACGCTTCCGCCTGAAGCCGGCACCACGCCGCTCAAGGTCGCAATCAGTTTGTCCAGATCCTCTTCCGTCATATCCGGACGCACAATAAACATCAGTTCATAAGTACGATTCATTCGTCATCTCCAAATCTTGGCCACTGATCTTCACGGATAAACCGAGATTCTCAAAGACCTTGATCCGTGAGAATCTGTGCAAATCCGTGGCTAATCTTCCTTCCGGTTGAAGCGATTCATCGCCGCCGCCGAACCCTCTTTCAAAATCACTTTCACTGCATCTTCGGCAGTGTCAAGAATTCCGTCCACTACCGCCAGCTCTTTCTTCTTCATGGGCGACAGCAGATACTCTGCGCCGTCCCCAACTTTGCGATCCGGCGCAACCCCAATCCGAATGCGCAAGAAATCCTGCGTGCCTAATGCCCCAATAATCGACTCGATACCGTTATGCCCCGCCGAACTCCGCCGCGTATGAATCCGCAGCGTGCCCAGCGGGAAGTCCAGTTCGTCCTGAATCACAATCAGGTCCGACTCTGGCTTCGCGTCGTATTCCTCGATCAGCTCCCGCGCCGAGACGCCACTTAAGTTCATGAACGTCTCCGGCTTGGCCAGCAGCACCGTTTCGCCGTCGATTACCGTCCGCGCCGTTAAAGCCCGGCACTGCCGGTTTCTCACGTCCACTCCCAGGCTGCTCGCAATCCGATCAATCGCCAGAAAGCCCAGATTATGCGGCGTGAACTGATATTCGATCCCGGGATTGCCCAGCCCAACAATCAGTTTCACGTGGATCAGCCTGTGTGGGACCGGGTCTCAGACCCGGTCGTGCCGAGCGCAGCTCGGCTGCTCTCACCACGAAGCTATTTCTTCTCCTTCTTCTCAGCCTTCTCCGGCTTCTTGTCGCCGGCCTCGGCGCCTTCTTCATCTGCATCCTGCTTGCCCTTCTTGATGACTTCGGGCTCAGCCGGAGCAGCAGCATCCGCCGCCACCGCGTCAGGCGTAGCGACCACTTCTTCCTTCACCGAGGTAACGTGCGCCACGGGTTGGTTGGCATCCGTAATGAATTTGATCTTGTCCGAGTGCGGCAGTTCCGAAACGCGCAACACCTTGCCAAACGTCAATTCACTGACGTCGGCGTCGATGTGGCTCGGAATGTCCGCCGGCAGGCACTCAATCTCGACTTCGCGCAGCATCTGCTCCATGATGCCGCCCTCCTGCTTCACGCCCGCGGCCTCGCCCACCAGGAAAATCGGCACGCTGACCTTCAGCACCTTGTCGAGCGCGATGCGCTTCAAGTCAATGTGCAGCAGATGCCCCTTAATGGGCTCATATTGCCAGTCGACGATCATGGCTTTGGTCGGTTCGCCGCCGGTAAGGGCCAGATCGAAGATCGTATTGTGTCCGGTCTCCGAGTTCAGAATCCGCTGGACGTGCCGCGGATCCACGCTGATGGCCAGCGAATCCTTGCCCGCCCCATAAACTACGGCCGGAATCTTTCCGCCACGCCGCACCGCGCGGGCGTCATTCTTGGTTCCCGCTTCCCGCGGTTGCGCTTCCAGTGTGTTCTGTTCCAATGCAGTCGCCATAAATTTCAATTCCCTTTACAGTATTGTCATTCCGACCGGAGCCGGAGCATAGCGACGGCGCAGTGGAGGAACCTGCTTCTTGCCAACGCCTGCAAAATTCTTACCATCCTTAAATAAACAACTTACTCACCGAAGTCTCTTCGTGATTGGCCTGAATCGCCCGGCCAATCAATCCCGCAATCGAAAGGACCGTGATCTTCCCGCCCTTTTCAGTTCGTGCCGCATCCGCCTCGGGCGTCAGCGGAATCGTATTCGTCACCACCACCTGCTGAATCACCGAGTTCCGAATGTTTTCGACCGCCGGCCCCGACAACACCGCATGCGACGCACAGGCGAACACCGAAGTCGCGCCATTTTCTTTCAAAGCCGCCGCGGTCTTCACCAAAGTTCCTGCCGTGTCAATCAAGTCGTCGATGATCAAACACGTGCGCCCATTCACGTCGCCGATCACATGCATCACTTCGGCTACATTCATCTCGACGCGCCGTTTGTCGACGATCGCCAAAGCCGCGTCGACCTTCTTCGCAAAAAACCGCGCCCGCTCCACGCCGCCCGCATCTGGCGAAACCACCGTTAAATTCGGCAATGCCAGCTTGCGGAAGTGATCCACCAGCACCGGCGAAGCGAACAAGTGATCCACCGGAATATTAAAAAATCCCTGCAATTGCGGCGTATGCAAATCCACAATCAGCGCCCGGTTCGCACCTGCGGTGGTCAACAGATCGGCCACCAGCTTGGACGAAATCGGACTGCGCGGCTTATCTTTTCTGTCCTGCCGCGCATAACCAAAATAAGGCATCACCGCCGTGATGCGCCGCGCCGATGCCCGCTTCAGCGCATCGATCATCAGCAGCAACTCCATCAAGTGCTCGTCCACCGGACGGCACGTCGGCTGCATCACGAACACATCCGCGCCGCGCACGTTCTCCTGAATCTGGACGTAACATTCGCCGTCGCGAAACCGAATTACCTGCGCCTGCCCGCGCTGCATCCCGAGAAAGTGGCAGACTTCATCGGCCAAATGCTCGTTCGCCGTGCCGCTGAAAATCTTGAACTTCTCGTCAGAACGCGGCCGCTGTTTCCGATCCGTCTTCTCGTCAGTCACAGGCGGATTCTTCTTTTCAACCTTCTCAGCCTTGTCGGTCGGCGTGACTAAAGTAGCCATGGTTGGTCTCTGGGCTCCTGGCTTTTAGCTCTTGGCCTTTGGCTCTTGGCTTATAGCCCCAGCCCGGTTTGAGCCAAGAGCCAAAAGCTAACAGCCAACAGCGGTTTTTCTGGCTGGGCCGCTAGGATTCGAACCTAGACAAAGTGCTCCAAAGGCACTTGACCTACCATTAGTCGACGGCCCAGTAAGCCATGGTTGATTGCTAATTGTCGATTGCTGATTGAACCCCAAACCGGGGCACAGTTAGATTCTCAATCAACAATCAAAAATCAACAATCAAAAATTCAAGGCCAATCACGGACCCCGTGGCGTCTGGCACGGACCATGTGGCCTACCCCACCACAATCCGCCGCCAGTAAGCCGCTCGCGTCAGCGTCGCCGTTGCCTGCGCTGCCCAACCTTGCTTCCGAAGCCTCGCCGCTGCTAACGCACTCGCCGCGCGCGACCCAAATAGCCCATACAGCGCGGACCCAGACCCCGACAACGACGCATATTTCGCGCCCGCGCGCAAAAGCGCACTCTTGCCTTCACTCAGCTCGGGATATTCAGGAAAGACGACCTGTTCAAAGTCGTTTTCAATCCCAGCCCGGACAAGCCAGAGAAGCGGATTCTCGGCCCGACCCCTTCCTGCCAAACCAGAAGGAGCACTGGAGCATCTCTCACTCAGCCACGCCGACAACCCGCGACCAAGCTCATTCATTCTATCGGAGCGGGAACCTACCGTCAATTCTCTGGATTGATTGGTGCTGGCAAACGAACCTGGGGAAGAGCGGCACTTAAGGGCCGCCGTTAAGAAACTGGGCTTTAGCCCCCACCTTTCTTCGGACATCCTTCGATCCCACTCTGCGAACGCCTTCGGCGTCGACACTCCCACCTCCGGCGTCACCACCACACAAGCCATTGCCGGTAAATCCTCCAGCGGATACACCTGCTCCCCCCGCCCCACCCCCAGCGCCGTTCCACCCACCAGAAAAAGCGGCAAGTCTGACCCCACTTCCGCCGCGATTCGCAACCTCTCTGCCGCTGGCAGCTTTTTCTTCAGCGCCCGCTCCAGCCCCAGCAACGTCGCCACCGCATTCGCCGACGCGCCGCCGAGCCCGCCCTGCACCGGCAGCCGCTTCTCGATCTCAATTACCACGCGCACCTTTGTGTCCAGCGCCCGCATCGCCTTTTCCACGATGCGAAAACACGTATTCGATTCGTCTTTCGGCACGCGAGGATCGGCGCAGCGAATCTCAATCTCCGCTCGTCGCGCCCCGGCCCGCCCCACGCCCACACGAATCACATCATGTAGCCCAATCGTCTGATACACCGTCAGCAACTCGTGAAACCCATCCTCCCGTGCCGCGCCAATGCGCAGCCCGATATTGATCTTCGCGAACGATCGCACCGTTACAGTCATGAACGAATGATTGTAAGGTCTCGATTGCGGATTTACGAAGCTAAGGCCTCCCGTCAGGCAAGCGGACAACTGTCCGCAGCTCGGCAACGATCCTCATTCCCCCCGTCCCAATGACACTTTAGTAATCTCGACCCGCCCCCCCTGGTACGTGCATTCTATTTGTGATTTCAATTACAAAACCGTAACCCCATACGGCCTCCCCATTGAAACCGTAAGGCAGAACCTGCAAACACAAATGCTGCCCCGGACTCCGTCCGGGCCCCTGTGCGGCATTTTCCCGCAAGTTGGGATGTAAGTCGGTGGGAGCGGGAAGCAGAAGTAAGGGTACGGCCAAATATCACGCTCGGGTGAAACAAAGCCGGCCAGGTTGCCGGACACCACGAGCCTTAAGGGGACAGGTATGCGCCGGGTAGATTCACGATTTTTCGTACTAACGTTTTTACTTGCTGCGGTTACTGCGGCTTTCTCACAGAACGACTACAAAGTCATCACGGTCAACGACGGGGGCACCATTTCGGGTACGGTGAAATGGTCGGGGACAGTTCCGCACGCCCTCGAGTTTCCCATCACCAAAGACGCCCAGATCTGCGACCCGGAGGCCAAGAAGACGGCCGACCTGGAGCGCCTGATCGTCGGACCCCAGGGCGGCGTGGCCAACACCGTCGTCTATCTGAAGAACATCAGCCAGGGCAAAGCCATGGACTTGCCCGAACAGCGCCGCCACCTCGACCAGAAGCACTGCCGCTACATTCCGCATATTCTTCTGGTCCCGGAAAATGGCACGCTGGACATGAAGAGTTCCGACGCCACCCTGCACACCATTCACATGGACGGCGCGGCTTCCTTCAATCTGCCCTTCCCGTTCACCGACCGCCCCACTACGCGCACCATGCCCACACCGGGACTGGTCAATCTGCGCTGCAACGGTGGCCATGTATGGATGAACGCCGAAATGTTCGTCGCGCCTCATCCCTACTACGCTGTTACCGATGAGAGCGGACGCTTCGAGTTCACCAACGTGCCGCCCGGAACCTACCAGATCGTGGCCTGGCATGAAGGCTGGGGACTGGCCGGCAATGAGCAGGCCTACGACGTGCTCACCGAACACAGCGTGCAGCGCCCGGTCTTCACCGAAGCCAAGACGTGGGAGAAATCAGTAACTGTGACCGGCAATCAAACGAGCGCGGTAAACTTTGTGATTTCGAACAACAAATAATCTTCCCTCGTAAGACTCCTGAGCACCCCACGCCGGTCGCCGTTCATCGCGGCCGGGGTGGGGATTTTTCTTGTCGACCTAGTTTCTCTTTTCTAGATCAATCATTTAGGAAGCGGGTGCCTCTCCCTTCTCGCTCTTTTTGCGAGAGAGCCTGCCCTGGGCGAGGTAAAAGAAGTGGGTGGGGACTTTGACTTTCGGCCTCGATTTGATTCCGGGGTGATCGGCGCAAATCCGCGGCGAAAAGAAGCTGACTTACCCGCGCCGCTTGTACAGCACGGCAAATTCGAATCCCGTATTCGGCGGAAACAACCCCGCCACCTTCCGCAGCCGCTCGGCCAGCGCGGTGGGCGCCAGCAGGGGATAATCCCGCTCCCGCAGATCGTAGTAATCCACGTCGAGATAGAGCGACAGCAGATAGATCGAAACCGTGTCGGCGAATGTCGCTTCCAGATATTCGTTCTTGAAGCGCTCGGCGTCCGGGCCGCCGGCCGTGGCCAGTTTGCGCGCGTCCCAGGCGTCCAGCGAAGTTTCGCCGCGGATGCCCGCTTCCACCTGGCTCCACGCCAACTCGCTGAAATCGCTGGAAACGCCGGCGCGCTCGACCAAAGCGTGTCCGACGTTGATATAAAACTCAAAGGCGACCGAAAACTTGTCGTCCATGAGCCGGGTTGAGATGAACACGCACTGCGAGTCGCCCAGGTTCAAATTGCGATGGCACACCGCATTGTCGCTCAGTGCCACGTCATAACGGTCGGCAATCACGGTTTCGTCTCCCTGGCTCACCGCAAGGGGAACAAAATAATAGGCCTTGCGTTCGAGGGCGGTTGCGACTTTCGCGGGAACGGCGGCGATCATACGCTCGAGGTCAAACGAGTTCACCGCGACCTCACCGGCCATGGCATAGCAGATGCCGTTCGCCGCCTGGGAAACCGGGGTAAGCCGGACCACTTCCGCTGGACTGCGCGTGATTGCTGGGGCTGCCTGCGACATGCTTACTATCTTATACACTAGCGAACATCAGGTTTTGCGCGTCTCGGCGCAGGCCTGTTGCCGAAAGGAGTCGTGTCTCGCCATGAAATTGCGGTCGCCCTCGCTGGTACACGATTCCGGTGCGCGTCTGTCTGCTGACGTTTATCGTAACGTTGCTGTGCTTCGCGGTTAGTTTGCTGCTCGCCATCCTGGCACGGTGATCGTGGCCGCACTCCGGGGCGTGCATCCCGACATGCGGATCGCCTACCGGCAGATCGCGCTGCCCATGGCGCTGGTCGCCGGAGGCATAGTTTTTGTACTCGCGTTGGTCATGGAAATCCGGCACCACCGCCAGTCGAAAACGCTATCGGCGATCGAGAGGCTGAGCTAAGCCATGCCGCCCCGCATCGCCATCCCCATGCCGCACTCCTCCGATCCGGAATATGCTGAACGCTCGATTCCGCAATACGAGCGCGCAGTTACGCTCGCAGGAGGCGAGCCGGTGCGGATAGCGCTTGGCCAGCCCCCGGACGAAGTCATAAAAGTGATGGAAACCTGCGACGGAGTTCTGCTCCCCGGCAGCAAAGCCGACGTAGATCCCGCCCGTTTCAACGCCCCACGCTCGCCCCACACGGCTCCTGCTGATCCGGGCCGCGATGCCGTCGACGATCTTCTTCTCGCGGACGCCTACCGTCAGCACAAGCCAGTGTTAGGCATCTGCTACGGCCTGCAAAGCCTGAACGTCTACCGCGCGGGATCGCTCGTCCAGCACATCCCGGATTTTCTGCCGGAAGCAACCCGCACGAAAGTGGATCACGAGGCAGGAAAGAAAGTCGCAGTCGCGCACTCGGTCGAGATCGACGCAGCCTCGAAGCTGGCGGAGATTCTATGTGGAGACGGCCGCCCCCGGCTGTCCCGAGCGCAGTTCGGCGATTTCCCAGATAGCATAAAAGGCTCGGAGAGAACTGCGACCGCAGCCCCGGACGAAAAACTCATTCTCCCCGTCAACTCCTCGCACCATCAATCCGCGGATAGAATCGGCGACGGCCTGCAAATTGTCGCCCGCTGCACCGCAGACGGCATCATCGAAGCCCTTGAAGGTACAGCGCCCGATCATTTCGTGCTGGCGGTGCAGTGGCATCCCGAGCGCTCGGTCGAAGAGGACCCGGCTTCCCTCGCCATTTTCCGCGCGTTGATCGACGCTGCGAATAAACGACACACTCAACATGAATAGGACTCGAAAGCGATAGAACGTTAACAATGTGGTTCTAGGATTTTCTTCAGCCGCACCTTCTCGGGCTTCTCCGCCTTTTCCCTATGCAATACGCCGTCAACCGTAGTGTCCCGAATCGTGCCGGCCAATTCGACCTTGCCGTACTCCTCGCTTCTGTCGGAAAGGTCCATTTTCCCCTCTATCAAGGAACCAGACACAGCCACTGGAGCCGCGCAGCCGCCCTGATAAATCTTGAGCTGCCCTTTGATCTTGGCGCCGTTCGTGGTCAACTGTACCTCAACCCCAAGCAGGTCTCCGCCTTCTTGGTTGTATT
This sequence comes from uncultured Acidobacteriota bacterium, assembly GCA_963758005.1. Taxonomy (GTDB): domain Bacteria; phylum Acidobacteriota; class Terriglobia; order Terriglobales; family Acidobacteriaceae; genus Sulfotelmatobacter. The sequence continues at coordinate 1,454,826 of CAVWTR010000006.1, read as the reverse complement.
CGACGTTGGAGTAAATGCGGCTTTCATCCTGCTGCGCACCCATACTGACAACAACGAGGAAGACAAGGGCGATAGCATAAAGGGGAGCACGCACTCTCATCGCTTCCTCATCGCTGCCTTAGGCCGCCGCGACGTTCGTCGCCCGGCAGCGCCTTTCTCCAGCAGCACCACGACATGCGCGATTGCAGCATTGTCGAGATTCAGGCCTTCGGGCGTTTTCGCTTTCAGCCCCACGTAATCGCCCCGCAGTCCCATCAACTCCGCTACGCGAGTGCGAATCGCGGCCGTGTGCGGCCCAATCTTGGGTGCGGCCAGAATCAGGCTGGCATCGATGTTGGCAACGCCGTAACCCGCGTCCCATACGCGCTTCAGCGCTTCGCGCAGAAAAATCACGGAGTCAGCGCCCTTCCACTTCTGGTCTGACGGAGGGAAGAGAGTGCCGATGTCCGGCGCGGCTATCGCTCCCAGCAGCGCGTCGGTAATGGCGTGCAGGAGCACGTCACCGTCGGAGTGTCCGCCCAGGCCCTTGTCGTGCGGCAGCGTGATCCCGCCAATTTTGAGCGGAATTCCAGGGCGGAATTCGTGCGAGTCAAACCCGTAGCCGATGCGGGTCTTGGGTCGTTGGTCTTTGGTCTTGGGCATGAGAAGTTGAGCTGATCCGCGAATATCCGCGCCGATCGGCGGCGAAAGATTTACTTCTTTAGATAGAACTCCGCCAACTCCATGTCTGCCGGAGTCGTGATCTTGATATTTCTCGGCGAGCCCATCACGACAGCGACTTCGTGTCCGCTGCGCTCGGCAAGGGAAGCTTCGTCGGTGCCGGTGAATCCATCGGCGACCGCCTCGTCGAATGCCTTCTTGAGCACACTGTAGTGAAATCCTTGCGGAGTCTGCGCCAGCACCACGCCGGCGCGCGGAATCGTGGCTTTTACGATGGCTCCTTCGGCGGTTCGCTCCACCTGCTTCACGGTATCGACTGCGGGCAGGGCCGCGATGGCGGCGCCGTACTTTTTTGCGGCTTCGATGACGTCGTGAATAATCTCGGTCGTTACCAGGGGTCGCACTGCGTCGTGCACTAGAATCACGTCGTCGGCCGCCGCCGAAACCGCGTTGAGCGCGTGCTCGACCGACTGTTGCCGATGTTCTCCGCCAGCGACGAGTTCAACCTTCTTCTTCAGTACGTCCCCCGCTTCCTCTTGCAGGCGTTTGCGGAAGTCTTCCATTTCATTTTCGCGTAGCGCGATCCAGATTTCGCTGACCGCATCGACCGCGGCAAACTTGCGCAGCGTGTGAATCAGAATCGGCGTGCCCGCCAGGTCGGTGAACTGCTTTGAGGGATGCGGCTTCTTCGTCTTTGCATCCATAGCGCTGGGCATGGGACCCATGCGCGTCCCCAGCCCCGCAGCCGGAATTATCACAATCACCTTCATAGCGGGCTGCAAGTATACGAGGGCGGCGGTGGGACTTCAAATCGCTTACCGCCGAGCACGCAGAGTGCGCCGAGAGAATTACCACGGGGAAGGCCAATATAAGTTTTTCTCTGCGGCCTCGGCGTGCTCGGCGGTGAAAAGCCATTCGACGGCGAGCCACAGATCCTGCTTCTTACGACGTCCCCTGTTTCGTCTCGAGCGCACTCGGCGCGGGAACCGCCGTTGGCCCAGGCCCAGGCACGGATAAAGGCGCCGACACAGGTACCAGCGGAGCAGAGGCGGGCACCGGTATCGCCTGCCGCGAATACGCCGCGCGCTCGTCCCACTTGCCGAAAATCATTTTGCCGGCCGTGGTCTGCAGCACCGACGTTACCGACACATCGATCGTCTTGCCAATCATTTTCCGGGCGTTGTCCACCACGACCATGGTGCCGTCATCGAGATATGCCACGCCCTGGTTGTATTCCTTCCCTTCCTTCAGAATAAATACGCGCATGGTCTCGCCGGGCAGCACAATCGGCTTGAGCGAATTCGCAAGTTCGTTGATGTTTAGCACTTGCACGCCCTGCAACTGCGCCACTTTATTCAGATTGAAGTCGTTGGTGATGATCTTGCCCTCGTAGAGCTTGGCCAGTTCAATCAGCTTGAGATCGACTTCGCGCACGGCGGGAAAATCGTCCTCCACAATCTGAATCGTCAACGTGGCCACCTTCTGCAGCCGCTGCAGAATATCCAGGCCGCGCCGTCCGCGATTGCGTTTGAGCGAGTCGGCCGAGTCGGCTACGAGTTGCAACTCGCGCAGCACGAACTGCGGCGTCACGATAGTGCCGTCAAGAAATCCGGTCTCGGCAATATCGGCGATGCGCCCGTCGATAATCACGCTGGTGTCGAGAATTTTGTAGCTCTTCTTGCTCTGCTTCTCGCCGCCGAAAACTCCTCCCAACGCCGCCAGGTTCAGCAAGTCACCCTTATTCGCGCCCACGGCAAGGCCGACGTAAGCCATCAGCAACATGACCAGGATCTGCAAAAAGCTCGAGTTGCTCCCCGAAGGGACGCTGCTGCGAATGACCAGGGCGAACAGGTAGGCGCCACAAATGCCGAGGAAGCTTCCGATGGCCGCCCCAATCAGCCGCTTCAGGCTGACCGTGCGCAGCTTCCATTCGAACAGGACGATCGCCGCCCCGATCAGCGCCCCAACTCCCGCGTCAATATTGCGGGGTTGCCCGAAAGGCGCAATCACGAAGCAAGTAATCGCTACTACGATGACAAAAAGAAGACGTACAAAAATAAGATCCACGGTAAACCTCCGCGGATGCACTCTGCCCATATGCCCAAACTACCTGGCAATGCACCCGTGCCGCTTCGTCGCCGCCCCGGCGGGAAACGGCCTTTCGTATGCGGGGCACGCATGAATGAGGGGAAACCGGATGCGATTACGTATAAATGTGCGCCCCGTCCCGGCCGGTACAGGGGCTCGGCCGGAAGACCAATAATCTAAGCCCAGTAATCCAACGCCAAGAGTATATACCTGCCGGACGCGCCTAGCGAATAGGCCGAATGGGAGTCGAGGCGCGCTACCAGGCACCAGGAGACCGACTCCGGCCTCGGCCATATTCGCCTCGAATGTAGGGACTTTCCTGTACCGTCCCCCTTGCTGGCGCCGGCATCCCAGTTGTGCTCGGGTCGGCCGTTCCGCTGTCAGAAATCAGCAAGCCACCGCGCGTGCAAGAAAGCCCTAAAGAAGAAAGAAAAGAGGACACAGCTCATGAAACTGTCGACATCAGTTGGAGTTGGAATGCTGGCTCTGCTCCTGGGAGTCCCGGCCGCAGTCTACTCACAGGACGAACCTAAGAACGAGAAGCAGGAAGAGCCCAAACCAGAACCTAAACAAGACGATGCCAAGCCCCCAAAGCCGGAGCAGGCCAAGCCGGAATCCAGCCGTCCGGACGAAATGAAGCCGCCTAAACAAGACGAGGCTAAGCCCTCGAAAGAGGAAAAGCAGGAACAAGGGCAAGAGGAAAAGCAGCAGATGAAGACCGCACAGCAAGGCGGAGCGAATGCGCGCCCCGCCGGCCGATCCGGCCGTATTCCTGACGATAAGTTTCGCGCCAGTTTCGGCCGCGGCCACCACTTCACGGTGCAGCGCACGACCGTTAGCGGCGGACAGTCAGGCTTCGTATATGGAGGCTATTCGTTCGTTTTCGTCGATCCCTGGCCTGCCAGCTGGGCCTACACCGACGATTGCTATGTGGACTACATCGACGGCGAGTATTTCTTGTTTGACCTGCTTCATCCCGGTGTTCGCATCGCCATCGTCGTTGTGATGTAAGTTTGTGATGTAGTTCGTGATTGAGCTCGTGATGTAAGTTTGTTGCGGGCGCAAGAAGTCGAAGTCTATGCTCCGAAATCTGTACCCCATCCTAGCTGCTCTTCGCGGCTAGGATGGGTTCTTGTTCTGCCATTCCCTATTTTGCCATTCCGTAGGCCTGGCGTCCGCCGGTTCGACAACTTCCGACGACCAAGGTCCGATCTTGCTACACTTTTCCTATGAAAGCCCTCGTCATCACCGCGCTTTCGGGCCCTGACGCGCTCGCCATTCAGGAGGCTCCCGAGCCTATGGCGAAAGCAGGACAAACGATCGTCCGAGTCACTGCCGGAGGCCTGAATTTCGCTGATTTCATGACCGCAAAGGGCGGATACCCCGGAACCCCGCCTCCGCCGCTAATCGCCGGCCGCGAGTTCGCCGGCATGGTTGCGGAAAACCAGGAAAACCCGGGACGTCGCGTCATGGGCTACGCGCAATGGGCCGCCTTCGCCGAAAAAACCGCGGCATACTCCAACATGCTGTGGCCCGTCCCCGATCGCTGGACCGACGAACAAGCCGCCGCCTTCCCCGTCAACTACTTCACCGCCTACCTGGCTTACTGGCAAGCTGGCATGACCCCAGGATCGTCGTGGGGACAGCCGCCCGTGGCTTCGCGGCCCGAGTGGGGCCGGGTCTCGGACCCGGCCGGGCGGAGCGAAGCTCCGCAGCGCACTCCCCGTGTTCTAATCCACGCCGTCGCGGGAGGCGTGGGTACAGCCGCAGTCCAAATCGGCAAACTCCTCGGGGTCGAAATGTACGGGACCTCCTCATCCCCCGAAAAACTCGCGCGCGTGAAAGACCTCGGCCTGCAGCACGGCATCAACTACAAGCAGCATGACTACGAAGAAGTGGTCAAGAATCTCACTCACGGCGAAGCCGTCGACGCCGTTTTCGAAATGCTGGGCGGGGAACACACCGCGAAAAGCACGCGCTGCCTGCGCGACTTCGGACGCGTGATCCAATACGGCACCGCCACCGGCAAACAGCCGCAGCTCGACCTCCGCGCCATGTACGCGAAATCCGCCAGCGTGCAAGGCCTGTGGCTGACGTATTTGTCGCAGAAATCCGAAATCATGCAGCCCGCCTGGCAGCAGCTCTCCGCCTGGATCGGCGACGGTAAACTAACGCCGCAAATCGGCCACGTCTTCCCGCTCGACCGTGCCACCGAAGCCTACAAACTCCTCCAGGACGGAAAAAACTACGGCAAGGTCGTGCTGAAGGTCGGGTGAGCATGTGGCAGCGCCCTCGCTGCAGCTAGTCCTACTCCCTCCCGAACACCCACTGTTCGCTCACCAGAAAATTCGCGACCGAGCACACTGCGATCGCAATCGCGTTCGCGAGCAGATAGTTCATTTGTCCCAGGCCAACCATCAGCTTCATCAGGGCCAGATTACTGAATATGGAAACGCCTCCGTTGCCGAGATGAAAGCGCAGCAGCCGCCGGAACGTCGCTCCCGAAGGCTTTTGGGTGGCGCAGCGCTTTAAAGCTGCTTTCGTCCGGTCGGCCCAGGTAAACCGTTCATGCCAGACGAAGTTGTGTAGCACGGCGGCTTCCACGGCGATCACAGTGGAAGCGAGATAGTTGAACTGCATCACACTCTTCAACAGAACTAGGACAGCGAACTGCACCAAAATCCCAATCCCGCCAACCAGGTTGAACCGGCACCAGCGCATCAGGCCGGAGGGCGGAACTCTCCGGTCGCATGGGTGCGTCGTCGTGGTCATTGCCCGATCCTTTCCTCGCGATAGAGTCGAACCGTGTTCTGCGCGGTGAATACGGCTACCATCAATGCCATGCCCGCGAGTCCAAGCGCACCTCCCACATCGAACAGGTGAAATTTCCGGCCGAATAAATGCACGACCGGCTTCCAGAACGACGCCAAGTTCCCGACCGCAAGCAGGAGGCGCAGCTCCGTCGGCCCAAAACGCCAGAACGAGAGGCGGAACTCGCCCAGCGTGTAAGTAGCCAGATACGACTGGATCGACAACATCAGAAATGCAATGAGCAGGCCAATCGCGATCCACGGCTGCATGTGGCCAGACAGGGCCAGACCGCCCATCAGGGCAAGAGCGCCGATGCTGTCAACCATGTGGTCAACGTAGAAACCGTAGCGCGGCCGTAGGCGCTGGCGCACGCGTGCGAGCGTGCCATCGAGTGAATCGCCCAGCCAGTTGAGCGCAAGGCACGCAATCACGGCGAGAAGCGCGTAACGATTCCGAGGGGCGAGGGCGTAGGACATTCCCGCGCCGATCTGCGCAACGAATCCCAACGCGGTGAGATGGTCGGAGTTGATGCCTTCGGGCGTGCGCGCCGCAAGCCACAAGAGTGCCCGCTTTTCCCCCGCCGCGACCCAGCTTTGCTGCAGCCGTAGCATTTCGGGGAAAGGACGCGTTTGGTTATCGGGAAGAGCCCGGAGCACGCGCGGGGTTGGCGGCTCACGGAATTCGGTCATCGTCGGGATTGGACTTGCCATGTTGCCTCCGCTTTCGTTTCCTGTTGCGCAATATGTCGCGCACGCTTCGAATTTCGCGCAGACCGCCGCGCGGGGCAATGCATGCGGAGTCAAGCGGGGATCAAACGAAGATCATTCGGGAAGGTATTGAAAACATGGCGGGTGCGCCAGCAAGTCAACTGGGGCCGGAGCGGCGGGCAAAACAGAGTGCTACTTGGTTTCGCGGATGGAAGCCGCCAGTTGCTCGATGGACCAATTGATCTGGCTTGGTGTGATGACGGCCGGAGGCGCAAGCAGCAGGTGGTCTCCGGAGATGCCGTTGACGCAGCCCTGCATGGGATAGACGAGCAGGCCGCGCTGCAGCGCGGCAGCGGCGACGCGTCCGGCGAAGTTGTGGGCGGGCGGGAAGGGACGCTTGGTGGCTTTGTCGGCGACGAACTCCACGGCCCAGAGCAGACCGATCCCTCGGACGTCTCCTATTAATTCCCCTACAACTGTTTCGTGGCGCAGGGTTTCGACTGCTTGCTTGAATTGAGCGGCCGTACTGCCGGGCCGGCTGGAGTCAGCAGCTTCGACCAGGTTCCTCTCTCGCACATACCGCAACACGGCGCGACCGGCCGCCAGCGAAATGGGATGGGCGTTATAGGTGAAGCCGTGTAGAAACGCGCCGGAGCCTGCGGCGATCGCGTCGACAACTTTCTTGCTGGCGATGACCGCGCCGAGCGGAGCGTATCCGCTGGAGAGACCTTTCGCGGCGACGAGAATATCGGGATTCACTTTCCAGTGCTCGACGGCGAAATTGCGACCGGTGCGGCCCATGCCGGTCATCACCTCGTCGGCAATGGTCAGCACGCCGTGGCGGCGGCAGATTTCGGAGACGGACTGCAAATATCCCTGCGGCGGGACGACCGCGCCGAGCGTGGCCCCGCTGACCGGCTCGAAGATAAATGCGGCGGCCTCGGCATTGCTGCTCTCATTGTTAAGAGACTCGATGGCTTGTTCGAGTTCAGCGGCATATTGCTGGCCGCAGTTGCGGCAGCCGTCTGAGCAATCGAAGGCGCACCGGTAGCAGTAAGGCATGCCCACATGCGCGAATTCTTTCACCATCGGTAAGTAAATTTCGCGGCGGCGCTGGTTGCCCGACACTGACAACGCGCCGAGCGTCGAGCCGTGATAGCTCTGCTGGCGGCTGAGAATCTGGTAGCGCGAGGTTTGTCCGATTTCGACTTGATACTGTCGTGCGAGTTTGAGTGCGGTCTCGATCGATTCGGAACCGCCACAGGTGAAATAGACGGCGCCGCCGCTGAAATGTTCTCCCGCGAACGCGAGCAATTGCTCGGCGTACTGTTCGGCGACCGGCGTAGTGAACTGGCTGGTGTGAACGAAATCGAGTTTCGCGGCCTGCTCGGCCATGGCCGCGGAAATTTCCGGCACGCTGTGTCCGATGAAGTTGACTGCGGCGGAGCCGGCCAGGTCGAGATACTGTTTGCCGTTCGCATCCCAGATGTAAACGCCATCGCCGCGGACAGCGACGGGGAAGTCCTTGCGGAATGATCGACGGAAGACCGCGGAATGGGGCGGGATCGGCGGGGAGTCGGGCACGATGGAATTATCGCATCCTGGATTAGGAATGGAATTATCGCAGGGAGGCTTGTGCCTCTGTCGAGGCGCATGCTGGAGCCTGGCAGATGTTTTTTCAAGTCCTCATTCCGCAGCGGCGAAGGAGACGTGCGCGTCTTCGGGCGGGAGCAGGTCGCGGAGAGCGTGATTGTCTTTCTTGTGCGAGCTGTTGTGAGCGCTGCGCTTGTGGAGCCAATGCATGAGATGTTTGCGCGCGGTGGGGGCGAGTTTGGAGAAAAACAGTCCGGCACGGCCCCGGTCGCTGGCCCACATCACGTCGGCGTGTCCTTGCAGTGTGACGTTTGTGCCGGGAAGCACGCACCGAAAAGCGAGATTCGAACTCACGGGCACAGGCTCGGTAGCTTGAACCGCGAGGCCGTGCTCACCAATGTCGATGCTGAGTCCGGGAAGCGTTCCGGTTTTCAGGTCGAGATAAACCAGAGTTTTTAATTCGTAACGCGCGGTCTTGCGGCGGCTGGGTTTTCTGGATTTCTTGCCCGACCGTAAGGCGTCTTTAATCTGCTCCGCTTCGAGCGGCCGGTACAGGATGCGGCTGGCGCCGGATTGGAAAGCCTGGCCGGTGCCCGGCCACGCGCGGCTGGCGACAGCGAGCAGTTCGGGTTTCTGGATGGGCGGCAAGAGCGCGGCCATCCGGATGACCTCTTCAGCGCCGGGCAAATCAAAGTCGACAATCAGAGTGCAGCAGCAGCCGGTCATCACCAACTCCAGCGCCTCTTGGCCAGAGGGGCTCTTTACCATCTCGATTTCAAGCTGTTCGAGGGTCGCTTTCAAGGTTTGAAGCGATTGCTTGTCCTGGCACATGACTGCGGCGGATTGGCGCATGAGCTACAAAGTACGGGCTCGCGCGAGGCAGGTAAATGTCACAGCGGTAATCCGCGAGGTGGTTACTGAAGGGCTCTGTAAATATCGGTATTAATATCAGCGGCGGAAATGCTGATGTTATGCGGGGCCACGGCGCTGGTTATGGGGCGCTGTTATAATCAAAAATTGCGCTTATGACTACGAAACGACTGATCCGATCGACGACCGTTCTGTCGGTGCGACGCGAGGGGAAAGTGGTGCTTGCGGGCGATGGGCAGGTCACGCTGGGCGAATCGGTGATCAAACATACGGCGAAGAAGATCCGGCGGTTGTACAACGAAAAGATTCTGGCGGGATTTGCGGGGTCGACGGCGGATGCGTTCACGCTGTTCAGCCGGTTCGAGGCCAAGCTGGAGCAGTATCACGGGAACCTGGGGCGGGCGGCGGTGGAACTGGCGCGCGACTGGCGCACTGACAAGTTCCTACGGCACTTGGAAGCGCTGCTGCTAGTGTGCGACAAGGAACAGACATTTCTGCTCAGCGGGCAGGGCGATGTGATTGAGCCGGACGGGGCGGTCGCCGCAATTGGCAGCGGCGGGCCTTATGCGCAGGCGGCAGCGCAGGCGCTCGCGGAGCATACTCAACTCCCGGCCCGGCAGATTGCCGAGGAAGCCATGAAGATTGCTGGCAAAATGTGTATTTATACGAACGATAAGGTAACGATTGAAGAGTTGTAGCTGGTCGTTGGTCACTAGTCGTTGGTCGTTGGCTCCAACACAGCTCGCGACCGAAATGGCCAACGACGAGCGACCCACGACGAAAGACTGATTTATGGCCATCTATCTTCCCTCCACTGCCGAAGAAGAACAGCTTGCGCTGGATGAACTGACGCCGCGCGAGATCGTTGTTGAGCTTGACAAACATGTGATTGGCCAGAAGGACGCCAAACGCGCCGTCGCTATTGCACTGCGCAATCGGATGCGGCGGCAGAAGCTTTCGCCCGAACTCGCGGAAGAAATTATTCCCAAGAACATCATCATGATTGGGCCCACGGGTGTGGGCAAGACGGAGATTGCGCGGCGGTTGGCGAAGCTGGCGAATTCTCCATTCTTGAAAGTGGAGGCTTCGAAGTTTACCGAAGTCGGATATGTGGGGCGCGACGTGGAATCGATGGTGCGCGATCTCGTGGAGATTGCGATCGACAACGTGCGTGAAGAAAAGCTGGAAGACGTTGCCGACAAAGCCGAGTTGAACGCCGAAGAACGGCTGCTGGATATTCTGCTGCCGCCGTCGCCTGCGCCGCGGCCTGAGCAAACTTCGACAGCGGGCGGTGTGGTGATTGATGGCAGCACGGCTTTGACGGAGTCGTCGAGCCGGACGCGCGAAAAATTGCGGCAGCAATTGCGCGAAGGAAAACTGGATGACCGCAGCGTCGAGATTGACGTGCGCGAACGAAATTTCCCCTCGTTTGAAATTCTGACCAATCAGGGCGTTGAGGAAATGGACGTCAACATTAAAGACATGTTGCCGAACATCTTCGGACAGCGCACCAAGAAGCGGAAGATGAAGGTGAACGAGGCCTTCGAATATCTGATTCAGGAAGAAGAGCAGCGGTTGATCGATATGGATCAGGTCACGCGGATGGCGATTGACCGGGTCGAGAATTCGGGAATCGTGTTCCTGGATGAGATCGACAAGATTGCCGGCCGCGAAGGCGGGCATGGGCCGGATGTTTCGCGGGAAGGCGTCCAGCGCGATATTCTGCCGATCGTGGAAGGGACGACCGTGAACACCCGCTATGGGATGGTGCGGACCGATCACATTCTGTTCATAGCAGCCGGCGCGTTTCATGTTTCGAAGCCGAGCGATTTGATTCCTGAGTTGCAGGGGCGATTTCCGATTCGGGTGGAGTTGCAGTCGCTCACCATGGAAGATTTTGTGCGGATTCTTACCGAGCCGAAATCGTCGCTCGTGAAGCAGTACACGGCGTTGCTCGAGACCGAAGGTGTGAAGCTGGAGTTTACGAAGGAAGCGCTGGATGAAATTGCGCACTTTGCGTTTCGGGTGAACGAGAGCATGGAGAATATCGGGGCGCGGCGCCTGCACACCATCATGGAGCGGGTTCTGGACGAGCTGAGTTTTGATGCGCCGGAGAAAAAGGGCGAGCACGTGACCATCGACGCGGAATATGTACGGAAGATGCTTACCGATATTGTGAAAGACCAGGATTTGTCGCGGTACATCCTGTAGGAAAATCTTCAATTACAGAGGACACAGGGACACGGAGGAACTCCTCCGTGTCCCTGTGTCCTCTGTGGTTTATTCTTTTTACGCATGAAAACTATTGACCGTGATCGGCTGCGGTTGCTAATGGCGCGCGAGCAGAAGAAGTTTGTGGACGAGCGCCCGAAGTCCAAGTCGCTGTTTGAGCGGGCGCGGAAGTCGCTGCTGGCGGGCGTTCCCATGAACTGGATGGTGAAGTGGGCGGGAGCGTTTCCGCCGTTCGTGCGAGAGGCGCAGGGGGCGCACTTCATCGATGTGGACGGACATCGTTATACAGATTTTTGTCTGGGCGATACGGGAGCGATGACGGGACATTCGCCGCTGGCCACGGTCGAGGCGGTGGAAGAGCAGGCGCGGCGCGGCATCACGCTGATGCTGCCGGGAGAAGACTCGATTTTTGTAGCCGAGGAACTGCAAAAGCGATTTCTTCTGCCTTACTGGCAGTTCGCGCTTACGGCTACGGATGCGAACCGGTTTTCGATCCGGCTGGCGCGGCAGATCACGGGGCGGCCGAAGATTCTGGTCTTCAACTGGTGCTATCACGGAACCGTGGATGAAACGTTCGTCACTCTGAATGCCGGTGGAATCGCGGGTCCGCGGCCGGGAAACATTGGGCCGCCGGTGAATCCCGCCATGACGACCAAAGTCGTGGAGTTCAATGATGTGGAAGCTCTGGAACGGGCCCTGACCGCGGGGGATGTGGCTTGCGTGCTGGCCGAGCCGGCGATGACGAATGTGGGGATCGTGCATCCACAGGCGGGATTTCACCGGGCACTCCGCGAAATCACCCGCAAGCACGGAGTTCTGCTTATCATCGATGAGACGCACACGATTTGCGCCGGGCCAGGCGGGTTTACGCGGGAGGAGAATCTTGAGCCCGACGTGCTGGTGTTTGGCAAGGCGATTGGCGGCGGCATTCCGGGCGCAGCCTATGGCTTCTCGCAGGAAGTTGCCGAACGCATTGTTGTGAAGCAGGAACTCGAAAACTGCGACGTGAGCGGCATTGGAGGCACGCTGGCGGGGAATGCGCTTTCTCTGGCGGCGATGCGGGCCACGTTGACAAAAGTTCTTACCAAAGAGGCGTTCGACCGGATGATTCCCATGGCCGAGCGTTGGACTGCAGGTGTGGCCAAGGCGATTGCCGACGCGGATCTTCCGTGGCACGTAACGCGTCTCGGGTGCCGGGCAGAATATCTTTTTGGCGCCGACGAGCCGAGAAATGGTTCGCAGGCTCACGACGCGATGGATTTTGAACTGGAACGGTTCATGCACCTTTACGCCATGAATCGGGGGATCTTGCTGACGCCGTTTCACAATATGGCTCTGATGTCGCCGCAGACGGAAGCGGAAGATGTGGACCGGCATACAGCGGTATTTCGCGAGGCGGTGGGGGAAATCATCGGTTAGTAGACAGTAGTCAGTCGCCGGGCTGACTGGGCTCTCTGGTAGTCTGTTCTTTCTGCATGAGACGCTCCCCGCTGATTGCTTTGCTGGCTCTCTGTGCGCCGCTGATTATTACGGCGTGCGCTACGATGGGGCCGCCGCAGCCTCCATCGCTCGAGCTGCCGAAGCCGCCTTCCGATCTGCGGGCAGTGCGCCAGGGCGATCGAGTGATTCTCACCTGGACTGTTCCCACTGTCACGACTGATCGGCAGACGATTCGCGGGTTGGGAGTAACCAGAGTCTGCCGCGGGCTGGGCGTGAAGCTTGCGCAGTGCGGGGTTCCGGTGGGGGAAGCTGCGGCCCAGCCGGAGGCGATACCGCCGAGTCCGACTCACCCACGTCCTGCGGCAGGGAAATCTTCCAAGCAGAAAACCGACGCTTCGTATACTGACTCGTTGTCTACGAGTATCGAGAGCGAGAATCCTTCCAGCCTTGTTACCTATGCCATCGAAGTGCTGAATACAAATGGACGCGGGGCTGGGCTATCGAATCAGGTACGGGTTTCGCTGGTGCGCACGCTTCCGCCGCCGCGCGATTTCAGCGCGCGTGTAACGAGCCGGGGAGTCGTGTTGAGCTGGACAGGCGATCTTCCGGCGGCGGATTCGACAAAATCTCTACGCTATGTTTATCGCGTTTATCGGCGCGCAGAAGGCAGCCAGGAGCGGATTCTTGCCGGCGAGGTCCCGGCGGAAAACGAGGGCAATTTCACACTGACCGATTCGAACATCGAGTGGGAAAAGACGTATGAGTATCGAGCTGAGACGGTCACGGGAGTGGCTCAGGAAAAACAGCCTGAATTGCAGGTTGAGGGGGACGACACGCCTGAGGTGAGAGTCTTCGCCGACGATGTTTTCCCGCCGGCGGTTCCCGTGGGGCTGCAGGCGGTGTTTTCTGGTCCCGGACAGAAGGCGTTTATCGATCTGGTGTGGGCTCCGGTGGCTGATGTGGATCTTGCGGGATACAACGTGTATCGGCGGGAAGAGGGGGCGGCTGCGGTGAAGGTGAATGTGGAGTTGGTGAAGACGCCTGCTTATCGCGATGTGAATGTGGTGGCAGGAAAGCATTATTTTTATTCGGTGTCGGCGGTGGATGTGCGGGGGAATGAGAGTGCGCGGTCGGAGAAGGCGGGGGAATCGGTGCCGTGATAACGCGGGGCTGAAGCTCACGGTTATTCTCGAGCTGCTAACGCGTACCTGAAGGGACGTTCTTCCACGGTAGCGGAAATATTTTTTCTTACGCGTCAAATTTCGCACTCAAGTTCCTTGGATATGGTTAGATAGAGGGCGATGAAATACTGTCGATTTCAATTCAATGGCCAGGCCCAGTACGGCCTGGTTGAGTCCGTTGGCGGGCGGGACGCGATCGTGCGCGTGCTGCTCACCGCTCCCGAAGAAGCTGACGGGGACATGGAAAGCCTGCGCACGCGGAAGATTGAGGCGATTCCTCTGGAGGAAGCTTCCCTGCTGCCTCCGGTGCGGCCGTCGAAGATTGTGTGCGTGGGCAGGAATTATCGCGAGCACGCGGCGGAGTTGGGGCACGATGTGCCGACGGAGCCGCTGATTTTTCTGAAGGCCACGTCTGCGTTGCTGGCGCCGGGCGGGGTGGTGCGGCGGCCTAAGATTTCGCAGCGCGTGGATCTTGAGGGCGAGTTGGGCGTGGTGATCGGCAAGACTTGCTATCAGCCGGCGGCGGATGCGGATGTGCGGCAATACATTTTGGGCTACACCTGCGTGAATGACGTGACGGCGCGCGATCTGCAGAATAAAGATGGGCAGTGGTCGCGGGCCAAGGGGTTCGATACATTCTGTCCGGTGGGGCCGGTGGTGACGGATGAGATCGATCCCTGGGCGGGCGTGGGCGTGCAGACGCGGGTGAATGGTCAGATCAAGCAGGACGGCAACACACGCGACTTTCTCTTTGCGTTGGACGTGGTGATTCGGCATATCGCGCAGGCCATGACTTTGTTTCCCGGGGACTTGATTCCAACCGGGACACCTGCGGGCGTGGGGCCGCTGGTGGCGGGGGATGTGGTCGAGGTCACTGTGGCGGGTGTGGGGACCTTGCAGAATTCGGTAGTGGATGAGTAGCTGTAACGTACTTGCTCTTACTGCAGCCGCAGCGGTTCCTCATCAGCGAACTTCATCGGCAAACCGACGTCACCTGGCTATAATTTCAGCTCGCGAATCGCGTCCCCTGCGCCGCTCAGGTTGGCGAGACGCATCTCGGAATACTTGCGAGACAGAATCACTCCCGGCGCACCAGCGCGGAAAGCCGCTAGAACAGCTTCTTTGACGCTTTGCGGCGTGCACTTGCTGTGGTTCGGTTCCGTCGGGATGTCGATATCAATGCCCGGCCAGATCAGAGTGTTCGTGCCTGCGACGCCCTCCAGAGAGCGCTTCGTTTCGCGAGAGATGTAATCCGCCAAGAGCCCGGTGTGAGGAATCTGATCGTAGCTGCCTTCTTTGCTGGGCTGGCCGTATCCCATCAGCGCATAGTTCATATCGAGCAGACTCGGCTTTGAAAGATCTCCATAGAGTGTCTGGCTGATATTGTCGACATACAGCGCCATGCGCTCGCCGCCGCAGTTGTTGTACATCACGACCTTAATGAAATCCGAATAGTTCGAGAGCTCGTGCAGGTCCTGCTCGGCACGGTAGATGGGATTGAAGGAATTGTTGTGCCAGATGTGCCATCCCACGGGCACGGCCGGCTTGGCGGTCTTTACCGTTTTGTAGATTGCAGCATAGGTGTCGCGAAGGCTGTCAGTCCAGAGCATCTCCCACGCGGCGAGTTCGGGATAGCGCAACAGCAAGCGCCAGAATTGAACATAGTGGCCGTCCACGGGGCGCTTGCCGCTGCGCGATGCGCGGACATACTTTTCTAACTCCAGAAACCCTTGCCGGGCGCGATCTACGTTGATGCCTTGCTGCTTCGCTTTGGCGCGGCAAAACTCGCAGAAGCAGGTTACGTTGCCGGGATCGATGGGGGGTATGTCATGCGTGGCGCCCAGGCTGTCGCAAAGCGCGCCCTGCCGCTCCGATCCCCACATGATGCCGTCGATGTCGTAGGAACGGGCATAGTCCTCGACCAGGCCGGTGAGGAAATTCCGGTAGTCCGGATTATTCACGCACAGCGTCTCGGCATTCCGCCCGTACAGATCGCGCTCCTGAACTTTCTCGATGTTGGGCAGGTCGGTGCGGAAGACGTCTTCGAGCCAGCAGATGACTCTCATGCCACGCTTCTTGGCGGCCGGCAGCACTTCGGCCAGGATGTCCAGATTGCCGTGGTCAGGGGCGCGCGTGTCTTTGAGGACCGTGTTCTTGTAGTACTGCGGATGAGGCGTGGCGAAGTTGCCGCCGTGAAAATTGAGATCGTACTCCTGCTTGCCGTGATCGGGCAGTGGCTGGCCGGGGATCTGTCGTCCGGCGATGCCGCGGCCGTAGGTGAAAACCGCGAGAAATAAAGTATTGACGCCGCCGCGTTCCTGCAGCACGTCCAGAACTTTCTCGGTACCTTCATCCACGAATGAAATTGCGCCCACCTGGATGCCGATCATTTTGGAGGAGGCAGCGCTATTCCCTGAAGTTGGCAGGGCCAAGGCGGCGCCGGTCCCAGCGGCGATTTTCACGAATTCGCGACGAGTGACGTCCGAGGTCAGCATGGACTACTCCTGTTATCTTTGGTGGCAGCCGATATCGATGCTTCGGATATGCCGTAATATGTGCCCGGATTCGACTCGCGGGGAGCCTTCAAGGTCCCGTTCGCTTGAAAGACTGTTCCGCAGCTCCCGTGGCAGCTTTAGCGTTCCTGTCGCGAACGAGGTTCGGCAACCAGCCCGCGATGCTCAAGATAGTACATCAGAATCGAAATAACACGAAAGCATAAGAAGTATTTCGAAGGGGGCGTTCACTGCAGGCGGAATCTTTCCTTCATCAGGCGTTGCAGGCGGGGTTTGTAGAGGAGATCGTAGGCTAGTTCTTTGTCGGGGAACATAGCGAGGGCGGCGCGTTTGGCGCCGGCGGCCAGTTCGGAGGCTTCTTCTACGGTGAGGTTGGGGTCCTGGCTGATGACGGACATGACCATGCTGATCATCAGTTGCAGGCGGCGGATTTTGCGGGCTTCTTCGTCGCGCTCGCGGGATTGCTGGTCCGCGATGGGAAAGCTCGGTTGCGACTCCGACTGACGATGAATGTTCATGGATCCCCTTTTCTTCCCCACGACTTTGGATGACGCGACAACGCCCGGCGTTGCGGCGTTTGTTACGCTCATTCTCTCGCAGCTGGGTAAGAAAGCAATCACACAAAGTGTGGCTTGAGGCTCATCTGTCCCTTGACGGGGATCCCTCCGCGGCTGAAGCCGGCGTCCAGAGGACGGCGCTTGCGGTACGACTCGAAGTCGTGCCCTTCCCGGTTTGCACCTTCCGGTTTGCACCTCGGATCCAGTGTGCTCTTGGGAAGGGGAGTAAAATCGATGTGCATACGGAATCGTTCCGCTCGGTCGATTCCAGAATCGGAGATGTCATGGCTGAGGCTGGTAATTCTACTGCTGATGCGCAGGCGCGTCCTGATCCCCGCCCGAATCCTAACGAAAAGCTGGTGAAGGTGTTTGGGTCGGAGCAGGAATCGGAGGCGTTGGTGGTGAAGGGGTTGCTGGATTCGGCGGGGATCGACAGCGATCTCACTTCGGCGTCTCTAGTGCAGGATGCGTTTCCGGGCCTGGGAGGAGTGATCTTGCGGGTGCGGGAAGAGGACGCGGAAGCTGCGAGCCGGTTGATCGCGGAGCAGCGCCAGGCTTTTTCTGCGCAGTCTTCTTCTGCGGAATCGCCCGACGATGACTCGACGGCGGAGATCGCGATTATCGAAGAACCGCCACCGAAGGGATGACGGAGTGGCCGTCTAAGTAGAAGGTGACGGCGCCGTCCAGATCGGTACGGTAGACGCGGGCTCCCGCGTTGGCCAGACGGCCGAGGATTTCAAACTTCGGCAACCCGAAAGAGTTTCCTGATCCCACGGAAATGACGGCGAACTCGGGCTTGGCTGCGGCGACCAGCTCCGGCGTGGTCGCATTGTCGCTGCCGTGGTGGCCTACTTTGAGTAAGTTCGCAGAGGGATGATAGAGAGCGGCCACGCGGCGTTCCACCTGCTTTTCCGCATCGCCTTCCAGCAGAACCGATGAACCGCCGAAGCTGACTCGGAGCACCAGGGAATCATTGTTCTTAGGCTTGGGGCCGACCGGCCAGTCGCGCGGTGGGAAGAGCACCTGGACGTGGGCTCCGCCGAGAGCAAACTCGTCGCCTTCCCAGTGGCGCACGACTTTCACGCCGAGCGACTGCGCGGTGTCGATCACGTTCTGCAGAGCCGTGCTCGGCGGCAGCAGGCCTACCCATAATTCCTTCGGACGAAAATTTTTCAGCACAGCGATCATGCCGCCAATGTGGTCAGAGTGGCCGTGGGTGATTGCGACGGCGTCCAGGCGCGAGATGCCACGCGTCCACAGATAGGGTGAGACGACGTCTTCACCGAAGTCGAGCTGCGAGCCGCTGCCGGGGCCGATGGGGCCTCCGGCATCGATCAGCAGGGTGCGGCCTTGTGGGGAGACTAGCAGGGTGGAGTCGCCCTCGCCGACGTCGATCGAAGTTACCTCTAAGACTCCGGGATGCACGAGCGGAGTGACTGGGATGAATGCTAGAACGAGCGAAGCGGCGAGGAGAGCCGCGAGTCCGGCGGCTGCGAAGGCAGGGCGGCGGCGCGCCGACCACATGGCCAGGACGAGCGCCGCCACGGCCATCGCGATCACGATAGCCGACGGCATGGCAACGCGGATGTCCGCGACACGAAGAGCTCCGAATCGCAGGGAGCCCAGTCCGTGAACCGTGCCGGTGATGCGGTCGAGGGCGAACGTAGTCAGCAGCACCGGGACTTTGGCCAGCCAGACTCCGAGCCACGACGGCGATATGAAACCCAGGGCAAGCGCGGCGACTGCGGCGGGCATCATTAATTGCGTTAACGGGACGACAATCAGGTTGGAGGGCAATCCGATGGTCGTGGCGCGATGGAAGTAATAGACCATGGGCAAGGCCAGCCCCATTTGCATTACAGCGGAGACGAAGATTAATTCCCACGCGGCGAGACAACTGAATGCAAAACCGCGCACCAAGCGGCTTGACCACTTCTCTCCTACGAAAAGGGCGAGGCGCGCGGCAATGAACTGCAAATCTACGCGGAATTGGGCGACGCGCGGCGGCAGGAAGGCGGCATAGTCGTTGGAGTCCCAATGAGCAAGTGCCTGTTTGTGCAGTTGAGAGGTGCGCTGCAAGATGGGTACGGCGATTGCGGCCACGATGAGCACGCAGACAAATGTCATCTGAAAGCTGGCAGTGAAGAGCTGGCGCGGGTCGAAGACGAGAAGCCCCAGCGCGGCCGCGCCGACTGCGTTGATCATGGCACGGTCGCGATAGAGCAGGCGGGTACCGAGATAAATGGCACACATCAGCGTGGCGCGCCAGACTGGGGCGCCGACTTCCGTGACAAATGCGTAGGCGACGCAGAACACGACTGTCAGCAGCGTGGCCGGGATGTCGCCCAGGCGCAGGCGGCGTAGCGTCCAGAAAACTACGAACGCCAGAATGGTGACGTTCATGCCGGAGACGACCAAGACGTGGTAGGTGCCGGAGCGCTGGAAATCGGCGCGGGTGTCGCTATCGAGGAAGGCATCTTCGCCGATGACCATGGCGTCAATCAGGGCAGCCTCGCGCGGGGGCCAGAGTTCGTGAACCTTGGCGACTACTCCTCGGTGCAGGCGGCTGCGCCAGGCGGCGATCCGGCTGCCGGCGAAGCCGGGGAGGCGCTCGACATTCTCGATTTTGGTTGAGCCTAGCGCGGCGATGCCGCGATCGGCAAGATAACCTTCATAATCGAATGCGCCGGGGTTGCGGAAATTGCGCGGCAGCTTGAGCTTGGCGGAGAAGCGAATGCGGTCGCCGTAGTGGAAGACGGGCATGAGGGCGGTAGAGCCGGTCGGGATTATTTCGGAGATTTCTTCCGGAGCCGACTCGTTTGAGTGCGGGCTGTAAATGCTCAAGCGGATGCCGGACTGAACAACTTGGCCCTGGTTGGCAGCACCCTCGACTCGCTGGTTTGCGGCGTTTTCTTTTTTTGTTTCGATGCTTTCTGTTTCAACGTCTATCGTCTGTTTGATTTCGTTGAAACCTCCCTGCTGCAGGCGGCCGTCGCGTGTGACATGGGCAGTGATCTGGAGCTTCCGGCGATCGGCGTAGGGTTGAATGCCGGTGTCGAGGCGCGGGGAAGCTCCGCGGAGCTGAATGTGAAGCGCGCCTGCGAAAAAGAGCGCCGCAAGGGCGATCGCCCAACCCAAAGTGGGGCGACGCCGGGTGAAGTACGCGGCAGCGGCGATAAATGCGGCTCCAGCGACGATCCACCACAGGGCGGGGCGCCATTGGTAGACTCCGGCGACAATGCCTGAGGAGTAGGCGGCGGCTGCCCACAGCATGGGCTGGCGGGAGGCTTTGAAGGTGAAGGGGCGAGGGGCGGCCGGAGCCGGTGGAGACATCACAAAAAACGCCGGGCTGCGCGCGGCGGACAGCCCCCTTCGACAAGCTCAGGGCAGGCTTGGCTGGCTGTCCCGGCATAAATCTTGCCCGTCTCAAAGCACCAGGTGCACGACGCTTTCCAGGTGGTAAGTTTGCGGAAATAAGTCCACCAGGTGCACTTGCTCGATGCGATAACCGGAGGCCAGCAGGGGAACGAGGTCGCGCGCCAGCGTTGCCGGATCGCACGACACATAAGTAATTCTGGGCGCACCCAGATTCGCCAGTGAGCGTGCAACGCCTTCGCCGAGGCCGCTGCGGGGCGGGTCGACCACGACGAGGTCGGGTCGATTCGGGATAGCTGCGTTGCGCCCCGGTCGCCGCTGATTTTCATTACGGGCCAGGTACTGCTCGGTTGTGGCCTGAACCGTTTCTCCATTGGAGGGCTGATTGTAGGCAAGATCGTCTGAGGAAGTCTGTGACGACTCGACCGAAACGACGTGATGAAAATCACAGGCCAGGGCTGTGGAAAACAAACCTACGCCGGCGTAGAGGTCGAGGGCCAGTTTTCCGGATTGGTCGGCAGTGACGATCTTTATCAGTTCGCCGATTAAATGGCGGTTGGTTTGAAAGAACGATCCGGCGCTGACTCGGTAGGCGGCGCGGTCGGTCTGGTATGTCAGAGAAGCGGCGCCGACGGTGACGAGGATTTCTGGCGCACCAGCCTTACGGTCTCCGGGATTCGGTTCGCGGAAGGCGACGACTCCGGCAATCTCGGGCAGGGCGGCGCGCCAGTCTTCCGCCCAATCGCGGATGGCGGCGCGGCGGGCCTCGCGGGCGCAGCCGACCTCGATCAGTAGTTGAGTGTCGTCAGCGTTGGCAAAGAATTCGACTTCGCGCACGCCGGCAGGAACCTTGCGGGCGCGTCCACTCTGCCATAGCGACGCGATGCCGCGGCTGATCAGCGGCGAACTGATGGGACAGGATTCGATAGCCAGTAATTCGTGCGAGGCGAGTTTGAAATATCCGGCGGAGAATGCCTGCCCGATTCTTACCTGCAGGCGCGAGCGGTTGCGATAGTTCCACGGCGGCGAGGGATGGACTTCGATGTCGAAGGGCAAGTCGAGCTTGGCCAGACGGCGCAGACTCTCACGCAGGATTTCTTTCTTGATCTCGAGTTGGTGGTTGTAGCTGGCGTGCTGGTAGTGGCATCCACCGCAGCGGGTGAAGTGCGGGCAGTCAGGTTGGATGCGGTGCGGAGAGGGTTCGATGATCGCGTCCGCTTGAGCGCGCGCGAAGCCCGGCTTCTGTTCAGTGAGCGAGGCTTCGATTTTTTCCGCGGCCAAAACAAAGGGGACGAATACGGCCTTGCCGCGTCCGTAGGCATCATCGATGGCACGAGCGGCGGTGCCAGGAACGGCGGGCAGACGGGCTAGTCCGTCGCCGCCATAGATCAGCTTTTCGATTGTAAGGAGCAAGACTTGATTCTACGGCATCGGGGAGAGCGAGGCGGAATGCCGATTCGCCGCAATGCTCTATCCTGCGGCCTCGACAGTCAATCTCAATCCAACAGCCTTGGTCGCCGCGGCCAGGCGAGTGAGCTTACAGCGCTCTGCCCGCCGCCGCACCCGATGCCCACGCCCACTGAAAATTGAAACCGCCGAGGTGTCCGGTCACGTCGACGACTTCGCCAATGAAGAACAGGCCCGAAACTTTGCGGCTCCCCATCGTCTTCGCCGAAAGATCGTCGGTGTCGACCCCGCCACAAGTGACTTCGGCTTTCTCGAAACCCTCGGTTCCGGCTGGTGTGACGATCCACGCATGCGCCTGCTGCTCGAAATCTGCCAACGCGCTATTCGTCCATGAAGCGGGTGGGTGCAGTTCGAGCCACCGATCGGCGAAACGGGACGGCAGGGCTTTGCGGAGTTCGGATCGCAGCGTAGCCAAGGTTCGCTGCGCTTTGGGATCGCGGAATATCGCAGTCGGATCTCGGCCCGGAGCGAGGTCAATGCTGAGAGCATCACTGCCGAGATTCTGCGGTCGCTCCCAGTAGGACGAAATCTGCAGGATCGCGGGGCCGCTCAGGCCGCGATGGGTGATCAGCATTTTTTCCCGGAATTGCTGGCCGCCGCAGGAGGCGATGATGTCGGCGGAAACACCGGTGAGATCACAATAGCGGGAACGGTCGTCCGCCTTGAGCACCAGAGGGACGAGTCCGGGGCGCGGTTCGATAATCTTCAGGCCAAACTGCCGCGCCAGGTCGTAGCCGAACGAAGTCGCGCCGATCTTTGGAATGGACAGTCCGCCAGTCGCGACGACCAGCGTAGGAGCGCGAAATTCGGCATTGGCCGTGCGGACCAGGAAGTCTGTTGGACCGCCGCCCGGCGAAGGCCGGCTGACTTCCTGAATCTTTGTATTCAGGAAAATGTTGACGTTGGCAGCGAGGCATTCTTCCTCGAGCATGGCAACGATGTCGCGTGCCGAACGGTCGCAGAACAATTGCCCGAGGGTTTTCTCGTGATACGGAATGTGATGCTTTTCGACGAGTGCCATGAAATCCGCGGGCGTGTAGCGGGCCAGTGCTGACTTGGCAAAATGCGGATTGGCGGAGAGGAAATGTTCGGGCTGGCAGTGCAGGTTGGTGAAGTTGCAGCGGCCGCCGCCGGAGATGAGAATCTTTTTGCCTAAACGGTCAGCGTGTTCGAGCACGGCAACGCGGCGTCCGCGCTTGCCGGCCTCGATGGCGCACATCAGACCAGCGGCACCGCCGCCGAGGATGAGTGCATCGAAACGATTTGTTGCGTTGGAATGAACTGCTTACCTCAGCGGCTAAAGCCGGTTAGATTGGTGCAACTCTTACGGCACCCTTCGGCGCGCTTCGCTTGCTCAGGGCAGGCTAACAGCGTGAAGTTGTGCCCTGATACGAACCTTGTGGCATTGAAGTCGCGCCTCTCTCGAAAACCTGCCTCCAGCGGGTTCACATATAAAACAAACTCAGACGCGGCAGGCGATATTTTTCCAACAGGCGCTTGTGCACGTATTGTTTCTGCAGTTGGTCGATCTGCGGTGCCGACATTTTACGACGATAAGGTGCGAGATCGGTGTCGGCCTCGGCGCGAACCATTACGATCTCCTCGTCCGCGGTCGAGGCCAGCAGCGCGGCGAAGAGTTTTTCCTCGAGCACGGTAAGGCGGCGCTCCAGATCTTCCAGACGAGCGGCAGGTTTCTCTTCGACTTCCTGCGCGAGGTGGCGCAGACTCTTCGCCGTGTCGAGAGCATGCGCACGGACTCCGCCTTCCTCTCGCAATTTCGCGGCGTCCAGCAAATCTGCGTTGCGACGCAGAAAGGGTGCGACAACTTCCGGTTCAAATCCCTGGCCTGAGCCGGGTTTCGCCACGAGCGTCGGCTGCGAGTCCGCTGAACCGACCGCCGCTTCCTTCATGTCCTCCGCCGCGGCCAACACGAGCTGCGAGCAGTAGGCCAGGCTGTTCACCTTCTTGGTTTTTGATGGACGCTGGTCATACCGATCGAATGCTTCGTCGATGCCGCGCAACACCGCCGCGAGCGGAATTCCGGCATCTTTCCAGGTTTCAATGAGCGCCCAGTCGAGAGTCGAGAGCAACAGTCCACCGCCGCGACGGCGCAGGAAACGATCTTCAATCTCGGTAAAGTAGTTAAAGTAGTTGGGTTGATTTTCCACGGCAGGCAGGTCAGCGTGCAGAACGTGAAGCCGGTGCGCCACTTCCATTCTTCCCTTTCGGTTCCGACTTCGGCTGAGCCGGCTTCGATAAGACTTGCGGTGCGGATTTCGCCGAGGCGAAATCCTTGCGCGCTGCCCCATTCCTCTCCCGAGCATTGCGCTCCCAGATGATGCGCAAGCCCTCAAGTGTCAGGAAGTCATCGACGTGCTTGATGTATTTCGATCCCGTTCCAATCATGGGGCCGAGGCCGCCGGTCGCGATCACGGGAGTCGCCGCGCCTAATTCCGCCAGCAACAGCTCGAGGATGCCATCGACCAGGCCGAGATATCCGTAGTAGAGGCCCGATTGCAGGCTGCCGACCGTGTTCGAGCCGATCACGCGGGCAGGCTTGCGAATCTCGACGCGCGGCAACCGCGCGGTGCGTTCGAAAAGCGCGTCAGCGGAGATGCCAATGCCGGGGCAAATTACGCCGCCGAGATATTCGCCCTTGGCGGAGACGCAGTCGAACGTGGTGGCCGTGCCGAAGTCGACGATCACGCACGGACCACCGTACTTCTCGAAGGCCGCGACCGCATTGACGATGCGATCGGCGCCGACTTCCGCCGGATTATCGTAATGTACCGGCATGCCGGTCTTGATGCCCGGTTCGATATAGAGAGGACGCAAATTGAAATAACGCTCGCAGACCTGGCGGAGCACGGGATCGAGCGGCGGAACGACGGAGGAGATCACGATGCCGTGCATGCCCTTGGCCTCAAGGCCTGCCATGGAAAACAAGTTGCGGAAGAGCACTCCGTACTCATCCACTGTGCTGGTGCGGGAAGTGGCGACGCGCCAGTTGGCCACAAGCCGCTCGTAGCGCGGAGTCTCGTCGTGATCGCCGGCAGGGTGCGCCTCGGCGCGGGCGAAGACTCCGAGGACCGTGTTGGTATTGCCGACGTCGATGACGAGAAGCATGGTAGCTCTTAGCTTTTGGCTCTTGGCTTTTAGCTAAACCTTATGGGCTGAGCGCTTTTCTTACCGCTCTCTGACTGTTCCGCTTAGCACGATTTGCAATCCCTTCGCGGTACGCACTTGCAAAAATCCACGCGGATCGAGCCCCTCAGTCGTTCCTTCGAAGGCGGAACCATTCTCTTCGATGCGAACATTCTTGCCTTGCACCCAGGATGAATTCTCGGTGAAACGCCGCAGGATCGATTCCCGCGCCGCGGGATCCTCCTGCAATTGGCGATACTCGCGGTCGAGTGATTTTAGCAAAGCCGCCACCAGGTCGACGCGCGACCACTCGCTTCCGGTCGCCAGCCGCAGCGAGGTCGCGAGTAAATCTTTGGGAAAACTCGTCTGATTCACGTTGATGCCAACTCCCACCACGATGTAGCGAACGCGAGTGGCCTCGGCATTCATCTCAGTGAGAATTCCGCAGACTTTCTCGCCGCCGTTCGGACCGCCGTTCTTATTGCCGTTCTTATTAAGGATCAGAACATCATTGGGCCACTTGAGGTCAGTGGTCACTCGCGAGTCGACTTGCTGAATGGCAGCACACACTGCGAGTCCGGCAGCGAGAGACAACACCAGCACTTCCGAGGGCGGCAGGACGGGCCGGACGATTACCGAACAATAAATCCCCGTCGATTGCGGGGACTGCCAGGTATTTGCGCCACGGCCGCGGCCCGCGGTTTGCTCTTCGGCCAGGAAGACGCTGCCTTCGGGAGCGCCCTCGGCGGCGGCAGCCATGGCGGCTGTGTTGGTCGAGCCGATTTTATAGAAGTGATGAATATGTTCATCGAAAATGGTGCCACGCAGAAGCGGGCAGAGAATTTCCGGCAAGAGCAGATCGGGAACCGAACGCAGTTGATAGCCTGTTGCAGGGTGCCCCGCCACGTCCACGCCCAGTGCTCGCAACTGCTGAATCAGACGCCAGACTTCAGAGCGGCTGGAAGAAATTTCCTCAGCAATCTTCGTGCCGCTGACGACGACGGTGGCGTTGTCGATCAGCAGGCGTACGATGCGCCCGAGCCGCAGATCGGTGGACTGCGGTTGGCGCGCGCCGGGAATTTTGGCCCGCGACGCAGCCCCAGCCTTACTCGCTCGAATTGTGGCGGTCTTACGGATGCGGAGATTATGCGCGAATCGCCGCGAAACGACAAACATCCGCTCGCTGCACTCCTATCCGCTACTGAGTCGTCTCGGTGAACGTGGCCACAGGATGTCCCAGCGCATACTGGCCTTCGGCGGTGACGCGCACAGTTTCCGCAGTCGAGGGCAGAGTGAGGACGACAGCAGCATTCCCGGACGAGTCGGTGTCGACGATACGGCTGGAGAGCGAGCCCGCGCTGGTGGTAAACAGCACCGTGCCACCTGCAGCGCTTCCACCCGACTGCCCCGGATTCAGCGTCACCGAAAGACTTAGCTGACTGCCCGCCGCGCCCTTCTGCCTGTCGCCGGTTTTGGTGAACGATGCCGGCGGATTCCCGACGAGAATGTAGCCGCCTTGCTGCTGCGAAACGCCCGCAGTATCCGTGCTGGGCACGCTGTAGTGATAAAAGCCCGGCGTCGTTCCGGCGGTCACCGTGATCTTTCCGTTGCTGCCTTTGCTGAGAGTGGGCTGCGACACGACGACCGTGATGCCGCTGTCGAACGTTGGAGCGCCTAAGGTTACAGTCGCTGTTCCCGACGTAACTTTCGGCTGCAGCACTACTGCGCCGCCCGCAGCCACCATGGTCGTGTCGGGATTCAGGTCCCACTCCGCTCCGGGCAGCTGCGCTGTTCCCGTTACCACGAGAAGCGTTAGCGTGTAGGGCGCAACGGCGATGGTGGACGACCACGGCATGGCTTTCGACACTGTGATCTGAGTGGGATTCGTGGAAGCCAGAGTGTACGAAGTCATTTTCTGCGGCGTGAACCCAGTCGTCGTGAACTGGGCCTGCACGGTATTTGCCGGATCTTTGTTCAGGACCAGCACGGTCAGAATCTTGCCTGTCGAACTGAGGGCGGCATAGCTGCTGAAAAGATCGGGATCTCCATTGTTTGTATCAGAGACGGAAGTTGTAGCGAATCCGTGATGCTGGCCATCGTAGTTGGTGAACAGCTTCAGTGCGAGATAGTTGGGATTCGTCGGCAGGGGGGCGACCCATCGCGACCCGAGATAGACGCGCTCACGACCCAGAATGCCGTAAGCATCGGCGTCACCGAGGGCAGTCGAAAAATCCGACTCGCCGGCGAAGTTGGCGCTCCACTCGGTGAAGCTGACGGGCGTTCCGGGATAAATCATGTTGGCGGTCGCGCGGATGCGGGGAATGCGGAAAGGAATCGTCTTATTGGGCTGAATAAATGTTGCCCATTCTTGATTGATCGTGCTGGACTCGCTGACATACGTGGGATCCCAGTAATCGCGATAAATGCGCGCGGTGAGAGCCTGCTTTTGAGCTTGCGTCCAGGTGGATGTGTCGGGTCCATCGGGATAGGCGTGGACGTCGAGGACATCGACGGAACGAAGGCCAGCGACTTTGTCCTCCCAATAAACTTCGTTCAGCCACCAGGGCAGAAGATCGACTCCGGCGTGCGCGCCTTTGTCCGTGCTGTTCGCACCATTCCAGTAGAACCACCAGCAGCAGCTGACCGGACCGAAACGCATTGCCGCGGGATCCCAACCCTTAAGGTTTCGAGCTTCGGTGACGAAGGTGTCACGCATTTCGTTGTAAGCCGTAGGGGAGGGATGAACGTCGCGTTGTGTGCTCCCCCAGATGTCGATCTCGTTATCCATGTTGTAGAAGTGCGGCGCGGTGCCGAAAGCCGTGGCCAGCGCGGCCGCCCATTGGTTGCGATATACGCTGCCCGGAGGATCGCTGGTACCAGGCTGATCGAGGATGGGCACGTTGGCGTCATTTGGATTTGCGGTGAGCGTGGTGGCGCAATCGGTTTCGAGGCCATCGCCCGCATCGGTGTTGTAAGGATCTACAGCGCATTGCGCGCCATATTTAGCGACCGAAAAGCTCCAGTGACCGTTGCTTCCATTTTCCGCAGTTTGGGCGACCCAGGGCAGCATGACCATCGTCATGAGAGGGTGGCTGCCGGCGTTCTTTACATCGGTGATGAATTGAGTGGACTCGGCGTCGCCGATTTCGGAGTAATTGAAATCCTCGAAGAAATAATCGTTGGCGGCGTTGTAGGTGAAGAGTTGCCAGTTGTAGCGCGAGGTCGCATTGCCGCCCCAGCGGACCACGGTTAATCCGCTATCGGTGATCGTGGACGCGTCTTGCGGATAGGCGCCGCCGTAAACATAGGAACTGATGGTGTGACGGTTGGTGAGGGTATCGACGGTCACGTTGATACTTGTGGTGGCTGAGGTTTTGGTGGATCGAGAATTCTTGGCAGGTGCGGCTGGAGTCGATGATTGAGCAGAAGTCGCCGCTGGGGCGATCTGCGATTTTGATTCGGGGGCGCTGGCAAAGAAAACGGTCAACGCGAATTCGACGAGGCACAGAACTGCGAGGGAACGGGTAAAGGGGTACATAAGGGGAGGACCTCCGTTGAGGCCAGTCTAGCGCCGACGCGGCACGGTGCGAAGGCACACAAGTACATCTGTTCTGAAATCCGTAACTGCGGCAGTAAGAATGACGGAGGCTGGCCTCACCTCAGAGGTACGAGGCTCAAGAATTCATCAGGTGGGAACCACGCGCATGCTCATATCGACGGCCTGGGGCGAGTGCGTGAGAAGGCCGACGGAGATGAAGTCCACGCCAGTCTCGGCGTAGGCGCGAACATTTTCGAGGCGAATGCCGCCGGAACATTCTACTGGGATGTGGTGGCCTTCCTGCGGTGTGTCGTTCTGAGAGACGTTCTGAGCGGCGTTCTGCGCGAGCTTCTGAGCGTCGGACTGCGAGCAGCGCTCGACGGCGCGGCGCACATCGTCGACCGACATATTATCGAGCAGAATGGCTTCGGCGCCGTGGACGAGCGCGAGGTCCAGTTCGTCGAGCGAGCGTACTTCGACTTCGATGATCTGCGAGCCGCGGCGGTTACGCACGGCGCGCTCCAGGGCCGGAACGATGCCGCCCGCGAGCGCGATGTGATTATTCTTGATGAGCACGCCGTCGGAAAGATCGAGCCGGTGATTTTGCCCGCCGCCGCAACGCACGGCATTTTTGTCGATTACGCGCAGGCCAGGAGCGGTCTTGCGCGTATCGAGAATCCGCGCCTTGGTCCCGGACACGGCTTCGACAAACTTGCGAGTCAAGGTCGCGATGCCGCTCATGCGCTGCAGAAAATTGAGAATGACGCGTTCACAGGAAAGAATCACGCGGGCATTGTGACGGATCACAGCCACGGACTGCCCCGCCCGCAAGCGCACGCCGTCGAAAATTTCGGGATGCGTGGTGACTTCATAATGCGCGGTGACGGCGCCGTCAAGCGCGGCATACACGTCGAGAATGCGCGCCACACAGCCGATTCCGGCCAGAATGCAATCCTGTTTGGCCACGATGGTCGCCGCCGCGCGCTGGTTGGCATCGATGCAGGCGTAGCTGGTGGCATCGCGCGTAGCCCGGTCTTCGAGCAGCGCGTTCTCCAGAATGGCGGTGAGGCGTCTTGAATTCCAGTCCATAAAAGCGGTGGCCATTCAAATCATGTGGGGACAGCCGCCCTCGGCTGTCCGGCGGGCCGAAGACCCGCCTGCTTGATTGCCGACCCCTAGTCGAGCTGCGCTCGACGGACAGCCGGCGCGGCTGTCCCCACATTCAACCGTTCAACTCCTTTAGCTTGCTCTGCGTCTTCTCCTGCAACACGACGAGTTCCTGGCCTCGACGGCGCAGGCCTTCCACTACTTTCTCAGGAGCCTTGGCGAGAAACTGGTCGTTCCCAAGTTGTTTCCGATTGTTGCCTAACTCTTTTTCGATCTTTTCTAGTTCCTTCTTCAGGCGCTCGCTCTCGGCAGCGATGTCGATTTTCCTCTCGTAGATCACGTGCACGTCGAAACGGGCCGTACCGCGGGCGCCAGCCCGGTTGGCGAGGGAACCTTCCACGAAAGTAATCCTCTCCACATTCCCCAGGCGCTCGACCGCGCCATGATTCTGCTCGATCATTTTACGAATCGCCGGCTCCTGCACGAAAATCTCGACGGGAACTTTCACCTTGGTTTCGACTTTCAATTCCGCGCGCAGGTTGCGAACGCTCACGATCAAGTCCTGCAGGATCGCCATCTCGGTCTCAGCCGCAAGATCAAATTGCTTCTCGTTGGCCTGTGGATATCCCGCCAGCGCAATCGACTTGAGCGGAGGCTGGCCTTCATAAATTGCCTGCCAGATCTCTTCCGTGATGAACGGCATCACAGGATGCAGCAGGCGCAACGAAGCGTCGAAAAGATTCACGAGGTTGGTGCAGGCTGCCTGCGCCGTAGTTTTGTCGCCGCCCTCATCGAAATTGAGGCGAGGCTTGATCAGTTCCAGATACCAGTCGCAAAATTCTCCCCAGAAAAAATCGTAAATGCGGTTGGCCGCTTCGTGGAAGCGGTAGGTTGCGAGTGCATCATTCACCTCGGACACAACCCGGTTGAAGCGGGAAAGGATCCAGCGATCTTCGAGCGTGTCAATTCGAAACTCCACAACGCCGGCATCGCCGTCGCTCGTGTGGGACCGAGTCTCAAACCCGGTCCCCGGCCGCAGGCCCGGCTCGACTCTATCCACGTTCATGAACATGAAACGCGCGGCATTCCAGATCTTGTTGGCGAAGGCGCGGTAGCCGTCGGTGCGGCTCTCGCTGAAAGCAATGTCGGTGCCGGGCGCGGCCATGGCCGCCAGCGTGAAGCGCGTGGCATCGGTGCCAAAGCGCTCAATGATCTCCAGCGGATCGATCACGTTGCCCTTGGTCTTCGACATCTTCTGCCGCTCGGCATCTCGCACCAGCGCGTGAATATAGACGTGGCGGAAGGGCACGCTGTCGTCTTTCAAGCCGGACCAGCCGTTTGCTTTCTTGATCGCAGGATCCTGCTCGTGCCCCTGCATGAAGTGGCAGCCGAACATGATCATCCGCGCGACCCAGAAGAAGAGAATCTCGTAGGCCGTGATCAGCAGCGTTGTCGGATAGAACACAGCCTGATCACGCGTTTTCTCCGGCCAGCCCAGCGTGGTGAACGGCAGCAGTCCCGACGAGAACCAGGTGTCGAGCACATCCGTGACCTGCTCGAGTTTCGCGCCGCCGCACTTCGTGCACTTCGTGGGTGCTTCGCGGGCCACGATGATTTCTTTACATTCGCCGTTACTACACGTCCATGCCGGGATGCGATGTCCCCACCACAACTGACGCGAGATGCACCAGTCATAGATGTTGTTCATCCAGTTCAGATAAATCTGGCGGTAGTTGTCGGGAACAATCGTGATCTCACCGCTCTCGACGGCCTGTTTAGCGCGCTCGGCCAGCGGCTTGATTTTGATGAACCACTGCTCGGAAAGCCGCGGCTCAACGATTGTCCCGCAACGCTCACACTTCCCGATCGAGAGCGCGTGATCTTTTTCGCCGACCAGAAATCCCTGCTCCTGCAAATCGGCGAGCACGCGCTTGCGCGCTTCGTAACGCTCCAAGCCCTTGTAGCGGCCGGCGTTGTGGTTCATGTGCGCGTGCTCGTCCATGACGTCGATCTGCGGCAGGTGGTGGCGCAGGCCGGCCTGAAAATCGTTAGGATCGTGCGCCGGCGTCACCTTCACGGCACCCGTGCCGAACTCCGGCTGTGCGAGTTCATCGGTAATGATGGGAATCTCGCGGTTCATCAGCGGCAGCATAGCGTGCTTCCCGTGGAGATGCGTGTAGCGCTCGTCCTTCGCGTTCACGGCAATCGCCGTATCGCCGAGCATGGTCTCGGGCCGCGTGGTGGCCACGGTAATGAACTCGTCTCTTCCAACGATAGGATAGCGAATCTCCCACAGCTTTCCGGTCACGTCCTCGTGCTTCACTTCGAGATCGGAGATGGCGGTTTCGCAGCGCGGGCACCAGTTCACGATGTACTTCCCGCGATAGATCAGGCCTTCTTCATACAGCCGGACGAATACCTCGCGCACCGCGCGCGAAAGATTTTCGTCCATGGTGAAATACTCGCGGTCCCAGTCGACGGAAGCGCCCAGGCGCTTCATCTGGTCGAGAATGGCGCCGCCGTAAAGCTTTTTCCATTCCCAGACGCGCTCGATAAATTTCTCGCGGCCCAGGTCACTGCGCTTCTTACCTTCTTTGGCGAGATCGCGCTCCACCATCATTTGTGTAGCGATGCCGGCGTGATCGGTGCCAGGCAGCCACAGCGTGATGAACCCGCGCATGCGATGCCAGCGCACGATGATGTCCATCTGCGTCTGGTTGAGCATGTGCCCCATGTGCAGCCGGCCGGTAACGTTGGGCGGCGGCAGCAGCAAGGTAAACACTGGCCGCGTCTCGCCCTCCGGCGGCGTGGGCACGGAAAAAAGTTTTTCCTTGATCCAATAGTCGGCCCAGCGCGTTTCAATCGCGCCCGGCTCATACGATTTAGGCAATTCGTGCGGCATAGAAAGCAGTCAGCACTCCGCCGCTCGGCAATCAGCCAGCCAAAAATGCCAACAGTTGCGGCGAACTCCGCAAGCGGCGGCTGAGTACTGAGAGTTGAGTGCTCTTTTTTATCTTAACAATTGATTTTAGCAGTCGCGAGAAAAGTAGGGTCAAACGGGGCCGGGGGCGCGCGGCGCGCGAAGGGCCGAGGTTACTCACTGCTGTAGCTTCTCTTCGGATTTGGATGGCTTCGCCGCGCTGGCCTCTGCTGGTGCGGGATCAGCCTGGCGAACCGCTGTCCACGAATAATTGCTGGGACGGGCGTTCTCGCCGTGCCAGTCGTAACCGTCAGGGACTTCCTGGATCTCAAATTTGCCCGCCATCTTGTCGCCATCGATCGTGCCCGTGAAAACAATCGTGAAGGGATGGGCTCGCTGAAACTGAAGCTTCAGAGTGATGTTCTTGCCTTCCACAGTGCCGGTGATCCGGGGAGCATCCAGATGCCCGTGGTAGCTTCCGGTGAGGGTTGAGTCCACTTGTTCGAGTTGCATCGTGCCGCTCTCTGTGCCGAGGCGCGCCTCCCAGGATAATTGCCATTTCCCGGTCAGATTCGCGGGCTCGTTCTCTCGTGCGGCGGCAAAACTGGCGGCGGCGACACAGGACGTCAGCAACAGTAAAAGTACACGCAGCCATCGATTGGTTTTCATCATTGTCACTCCTTCCATCATTTTCATCATTCGTCTTTCTCGACCGAACATCGTCGGGCCCGAATGTTCTTCAGCCAACGTGGTTTCTCGGCGAAGCACAGGATGAACCCGGCCAAGGCGAAATTGCCCTGGCCGGTTCGGTTGGCGGCAGTCTGACGCGACCTATCGCGACGGCTTTATCGCGTCAGCCAAGAGCCCTCACTTCTTGGCACTAGGGAACGTGAAAGCGTCGAACAGATCGTCGAGTGCCGGGCTGTTGGTCGGCACATAGACATTGTCTGCCGCGGTTACGGGGTTGGGATAGTTGTCCCGGCTCCGGGCGGTGATCGGCGCGAGGCTCCAGTTTCGCTCGATGAACTTGATGATCGAAACGTGGTCCGCGTAGCTGTGGTTGATCACGCCGCCGGTCGAGTAGGGAGAGACGATGACCAGCGGAATACGCGTGCCGTCGCCGAAGTAGTCGACTGGCTGGATGTAGCCGGAGTCATAGTATCCGCCGCCTTCGTCGAAGGTGATGAATACTGCCGTGTTCGCGGCCAGAGTCGGGTTTGCCTGCAGTTTGTTGATGACGTTCTTCACGAAGCCTTCAAACAGGTCCACCTTCGAGGAAGAGGGATGGCCGTCGGTGAATCCGCTCGGCTTGACGATTGAAACGGCCGGCAAATTTCCGTCCGCCAGGTCCTCATACAGGTAGGTCGTGTCCTGGATGTGGGCTTCGCTCTGTGCGGGAACGGTCATGATGTCGGTCGCGTACTGAAATGGGTTGCAGATGCTGCAATAGCGGTCATACGGGTCGGCGCCGGTGGGGTCGGTCACGTAAAGATCCCAGCCCTCGCCGAAGTAAGTCCACGTCAAGCCCGCCGCGGTCAGTGAGTCGCCGATGTGCCGTTGCGACGTGGGAGGAATCGTGAACTGCGTGTATTGGCTGTCCAGCGTTCCATTGCCTACATAGCCCGGGTTGTAGTTGTTGAGCAGATAGTACGCGTTGGGAGCGCAGTTGGAATTAATGGGAGGGTTCAACGACTGCAGATAGTTCACGACCGCCGGGACGCCCGGCTGCGTGAGGTCATTGCAATCGCTGTAGCTGCCGCCGGAGTAGCCATCCTGATCGTAGTAGTTGTTGGTGCCGGCCTGAGGATCGGGATTTTCAACCTGATTGATTGGCGGCGTCGCGAGATTGCCATTACCGTCGCTGTAGGGAAGAGCATCGGCGTAGCCGAACATGATGTGATTGGCTCCGGTGCCGCCCATCACGGATTGATGGAAGTTGTCGCTGATGGTGTACTTCTCGGCGAGCTCATGGAAGTAAGGGGCGTCCCCGGCAGCGACGTTAAAGAACGCCATCGCCGTGGATCCCTCACCGGTGTTCAGCGGTGGCGGCGGTGGCGGGTTGCCATTGCTTCCCGCTCCGATCGAGGTTTCGACCCAGGGGAAGAGATCGTTCAAGCAGCCGCTGGGATTGCTCGAAGTGGCATAGGCCGCGCTGCAATCGGTTTGCTGCCACATCTGGTAAAACCGGTGAACTGGACTGGCCGCATAGGAATCATAGGGCAGGGTCGCGGACGTGAGTTGAAATACTCCTGAACCCAGAGTGCTGACGTTGGGGATGCGAGTGTCCGGTATGTCATGCGCCAGTCCGGTCGCACCGGTGAGCAGGTATTTGTTGTAGGCGGGGGCCAAGTCCGGCTCGGCGAGCACGGCTAACGACAAAGTCACAAAAGGCGCCGGATCACTGTCACTCGCTGCCGTGGGAGCTCCGGCAGTTTCAGGCGCTGGAATGTTGCTGTAAGCGAATTTGCTGCCCGGAGAGATGGCGAAGACCCCGCTATCCACCGCGCTGTACTGGGCCGAGAGCCCATAGTTAATGCCCGGTGTGCCGCTGGTCGTGACAATGCCTCTGGAGAGCAGGTTGGAAACGGTCTGCCCTTTCTTTGGTTTGAGGGTTCCGTAGACGTGATCGAAGGTTCGGTTTTCGCCGATGATCACGATCACGTGCTGGATCGGAGTTATCGCAGTGGTGGGATGTTCCTGAGCGACGGCCGGGGCCGGCGCTCCCAGGTTGGCAAGCAAAGCGAACAGGCTCGCGCCAACTGCCAGATGCTGTCTGGCTTGCGCCAGTAAACCAGGTGAAGACATGACTTTCCTCCTCAGACGTACCGCGAACTACAGAGGCCAAGGTAGCGGGAGGACGGTTACGCGCAGATGACGCAAGAATGAATTCCCCAAGAAAAGAAATCCACAGGCCTTACGGTTTCCACCGATAAACCGGGGCAAGCTGCTCGAAGAAAAGGTCCACCCGTGCGAGGCGAAGGAAAGTCGGAAGAATTTCGGCTTTCGTAACAGCCTGTCGATTATGCGCTCGGGCGTGTCGAATGAAGGAGGGCTTCGAGACGGCGTGGCTAGCTTGCTCGCGGGAAATTGCGAAAAGAAAACGGGGCGGAACCTCCCGCCCCGTTTTTAAATCGAAGTGCGGCCCAGGTTAGGCGACTTCCTTTTCCTGCTTCTGCGCCTGAAAAGGACTCAGCCCGACGTGGGGCATTCCTGGCGCATCCCATCCCGTGTCGGAGAATGCGCAGGATAGAGTATTGGGCGGTTTAATCACGATTGCTTGATACTGGCCCGGCACGACAGGATCTCCCGTGGCTGCGGGGACCGTGCAGTTAGCCGGGGTGCACCAGTTTCCGGCATTGCCGATGTTCACGCTTGTCGTGGTGTCGTAGTTGAGCCACACGAAAGATTCTCCGGGGCTGGGCATGGTGTAGCCAGTGGGCGGGTTTCCGTCTGCGACGTTAATTCCGTTGGGCATTTTTGGTTCCTCCAGATTTTGAGATGGGGCCGCTATTTCTGCTGCATCAGGGCCTGATAACGGGGATTGTCGTGGAGGTTGTCGAAGGGCGCGCCTGTGGCAACCACCGACCGCGAATAGCCGGCTGCCAGCGCTTTTTCCAGCCATTCGAGCGCGGGCCCGGTTTCGTGCAACTGGTTGTACACCACGGCAGCATTCAAAAGCAACTCCTTGTCGCCCTGCCCGAGTTGCAGCGAACGATCCAGATAACTCACGGCTTGTTTTCGGTCACCCAGCATCGAGTAATAACTGGCCAGGTCGCCGAGAACTCCGGCATCGCGCGGGTTGACTTTAAGTTGCTGATCCGCCCGGTCGATGGCTTTGTGGTAGGAGTTCATGGCTGAGGCTGTATCGCCGCCATAGTATTGGGAGTCGCCCAGGTTGCCCCATTTCTGGTAATCGCTGGCATCGAGCTTCAGAGCTTCTCTGTAATTGCGAACCGAATCCTGGAAACGATGCAAATGGAACTGCGTGACCGCGATGTTGTTGTAGGCGTTCAGGCTGGGCCGAATGGCGATTGACCTTTCGAAAGCCCTGGCCGCGTCGTCGTCCTTTCCGTCATAGAGTAAGGCTGCGCCCAGGTTGTTGAAGGCATCGTAGCTGTCGGGGGCCAGTTCGGTTGCGCGGCGAAATACGGCTGCAGCTTTTTCGTATTCCGCTTGCGCAAAATAAAATGCGCCCAGGTAGGAATACCCGCGCCAATACTGCGGGCGCACAGAGATCGCGCGCTTATAAGTTTCCTCCGCCTCGTCCGGCTGATTGAGATGCTGGTACGCTCCCGCCAGACTGGTATAAGCGCGATCGTTGGCCGGTTCGAGTTGTACCGCCTGCTGGAATTGTTCGGCGGCTTTCTCGTACTCGCCGGTTCCGTCTTCGAGCAGTCCGAGACACATGTGGCCCTCGGCGCCGGCATTGC
The DNA here is from genome assembly GCA_963758005.1 of uncultured Acidobacteriota bacterium. Lineage (GTDB taxonomy): Bacteria > Acidobacteriota > Terriglobia > Terriglobales > Acidobacteriaceae > Sulfotelmatobacter. The sequence goes on along the minus strand of CAVWTR010000006.1, from coordinate 1,418,193 downwards.
CTAAATCCACTGCCTTGGTGCAGGCTTCCTGCGCGGAGGCGATCCACTGTTTCTGCTTTGTCAGTCGATACTTCAGCCAATAAGTCTGGCCCAGTCCGGCTTCGGCGGCGCCGAAATTCGGATCGATCTTCAGCGCCTGCTTGAAAACGATCTCCGCGCTGATCAAGTTCTCCGGCTTGCCCGAGTCCTGCAAATAGCCGCGGCCTTGCACGAAATACTGGTAAGCCTCGGGCTGGTTGGTGGAGCGCGCACCTAGGGCCTGCTTCTCTCCGCTGCGCAGAGAAATCTGCAGCGCCGCAGCCACGCCGTTCGCGATTTGATCTTCAATCGTGAACAAGTCTGACACCGGCGCGGTGATTTGCGCGCCCGCCAGATTCCTGCCGCTCTTGGCATCGGTCAGGCTGTAGGAGGCGCGGAACAGATCGTTCGCCTGCTCCAGCGATACGGTAAGACCGAGATTGACGCCGAATTCTTTTTGCGCGTCAGCCAGAGTTGTGACTTTCTTATCTTCGAGCGTGCGCGCCGGAACCACTTCGAGATCATGCGTGGCACTCAATTGCGAAAGTTTCGCGGCAACGTCTTCGAGAAGACCCTTGCCGAACGCAGTCAGCTTTTCGTCTCCTGCAGTACCCCCCGCGACCGTCGCGAACGGCAGCAGAGCGATGCTCTTCCGTTCCGGCACGACGTGCTCTGGTACGCCGGAAGCGGATTGCGCGGCCGGTCCTACGACGGAAGTTGCCCAATGGCGCAGGATGCGCGGCCCCCACACGATTGCGGCCACTAGCACGAGCACCGCTGCCGCAGCCATCGCCAGCTGCAACTTTCTTCGCGGCGACCACGTGGTCGCCACTCGCACCGACTTCAGCGACTTGCCGGCCTCGAAGTCTTTTTTCAACTTCAACAGGTCGTGATGAATCTCGGCGGCGCTCTGGTAGCGCAAGTCGCGATTCTTGATCAGGCATTTGTCGATGATCTGCTGCAGGCGCTGCGGCAGCCCCGGCATCGACTCATTCAGCGACATCGGAGCCTGGCCGAGAATCGCGTAAACTGTCACGGCCCATGTAGGCCCAGAGAACGCCTGCCTGCCCGTGGCCATTTCATACAGCAGCACGCCGAAGGAAAATAAATCAGTGCGAGCGTCGAGCGATTCGCCGCGCGCCTGCTCCGGCGACATGTAGGCGACGGTGCCGATCGCAGCGCCGGTGTGGGTGAGCGGCCCGGTCGCCGATAGAGTCGCCTCGCCCGAACCCATCAGATCGACCGACGTCAACTTAGCCAAGCCGAAATCGAGTATCTTTGCCTGCCCGCGCTCGGCGGTGATGAAAACATTCGCCGGCTTGATGTCGCGATGCATAATGCCTTTGGCATGCGCGGCCTGCAATGCATCGCTGATCTGCAACGCCCAATCGAGCAGCGTGCCCAGCGGAACCGGATGCTCGCCGATGCGATCGCGCAGCGTTTGCCCCTCGAGCAGTTGCATCGCGATGAAAGGTCGACCCTGATCGTCGTCAATCTCGTAAATGGTGCAGATGTTGGGATGATCGAGCGCGGAAGCCGTGCGGGCTTCGCGCTTGAAACGCTCCAGCGCGCGCGGATCGCGCACCGAACTGTCGGGCAGAAACTTCAGAGCGACCAGACGGCCAAGGCGAATGTCCTCGGCCTTATAAACCACACCCATGCCGCCAGCGCCCAGCTTCTCGTGAATGCGATAGTGAGAAACAATCTGCGAGCCGGTCTTCGCGACACTATTCGAGACAGTCTTCGAGTCGATCGGCGGTACATTCTGGTCGTCCATGGGCGCACAACTCTGAGGCGCAACTCCGGCACCGAGCCTCGATAGCTCGAATGGTACTCAGCGAAGCGGAGAGGTGCAATAAGCAGTTGCTATTTCCGGAGTGGGCAATTCCTACTTCAGGCCGGTGACCACATACGCCTCCGACAGCACGCGGACGTAGACGTAGGCGTAAGCAGAACCATCGGCGGAGAAATGTGGCGGGCCCGTTTCGGTGACTCCCGCACCGCCTTCCGCGCCAAAAATTTTCCACAGTTCCATTTTGCCCGTCTGAATGTTCACCCGATAAACCTTCGCGGTCTTCTCCCTTCGGCTGGAGACTACATAGACCGATCCGCCATCCGGCGACCACCCGGCCACATAGTAAAGCGAATCAAGGCCGGGGATGGGACGAAAGCCACCACCGTCGAGGGGCCAAATCCCAATTTTGCCATCGGGCCCTCGCACGGCTGTGCTGCGGCCGTCGGGTGAGAGAGCCACGCCGGCCACGCCCTCGGGCGTGATCGGTTTGGAATCGCCGGTGCTCAGATCGATCATATAGTCGCGGCGGCCGTGTCCGGTCTCAATGCCGGCAGCCAGCAACTGCTTGCCATCGGGCAGAAAGTGGACCCCGCTGTAGCTCACGGCGTCATGCGTGACCGGTCTGGACTCGCCGGCTCCGGTTGGTACCAGAATGAGCTGACCGCCCTTGGCCGCTTTGGTGACGACCCACTTATTGTCGGGGGAAATGGCCCCGGCGACGCCCTCGCCAATGCGGGCGGGCGGCGATCCGTCGGTATCGCGCAGGAAGACGGTGTAGTTCTCCCCGCCGCCGTTGCCTTCTTCTTCGAAGATAACCTTGTGGCCGTCCCGGCTGATGTCGCGGATGATCGACCAGCCGAACCATCCCAGTTCGCACTCTTCTTTTCCGCCTGGCGCCATGCCTCGTATCCCGATACGCTGCTGATGCGTAATGACCAGCGCGGCGCCATTGTGCAAGTCCTGCAGCCAAACACCGCCTGGGACGTTAGTGATGGAACGGAGCTTGCCGGAGAGTGTGACCGCCATGGGATTCAGGGCGCTGCCGTTGTTGCTGGCGGTGAACCAGATCTCGTCGCCCGCCGGGGACCAGAGAACACCCTCGATCGACACCCACCCGGAGGAAAGAATTTTTTCCTTGCCGTTGCCGTCGGCGCCGATGACGGCCACGGTACCTTCGTCGTCGCCGCCGGGATTTTGATGGTCGGAGAAGGCAATCCATTTTCCGTCCGGCGAAATCTTCGGATCGCTGATCCAGTTGATGCTGTCGAACAGCACCTTGCCGATGGGATACTCCAGGCGCCAGTGGCTATTTTCCGGAACGTAGCGGACGACAGCGAGAGCATCGCCGGTCGCGGAAAAGTCGGCGTCCTGCACATTCTCCAGGACTTCGCGAGGCGTTCCGCCGCTCAGGGGAACGCGCGCCAGCGTACCGGTGCGGGCGTAGCCGCCGTAAGTCACGGTGTTGAGGCGAATCGCGAGTTCTCCGCTCTTCGAGATAGCAAGCAGTTCCGCGTCTTTCAGAGCCAGTTCGCGCGCGCCCGGGTCGTCCATACGCGACATGTAGAGCTGGTCGTCACCGCCATCCCACGATGCGCTGTAGACCACGCTGCCGTCGGGCGTGAAGCGGGCATTCCCGATGGAGCCGGTGCGGAAGGTGATTTGTTGATACTTGGCCTGAGGCGCGGTGCCGCTGCCCCTACCCAGCCACCAGCCCAGAGCGAGCATGACTACGGCGATCGCGAGACCGGCTGCGAGCGCCAGAAGCAACTTGCGATGCCGAGGCGCAGACCCAACCGCCGCAACTCTGGCTGATGCTCCCGAAGTTCCGGAAAGATGTTCGAGGTCAAACGCAATGTCGCTGGCGGAATGGAATCGCGACTCCGGATTTTTCTCCAGGCAATGTTGCACAATGCGCTCCAGCGCCGGAGACACATTGCGATTGGTTTCATTGAAGTCGGGAGGGTCTTCCCTCAGGATCGCGCTCATCGTGTCGGCAGTGGTGTCGCCATGAAACGCGCGCTTGCCGGAAAGCATTTCGTATAGAATTGCGCCGAAGCTGAAAATGTCCGAGCGTGGATCGACAGCGACGCCGCGCACCTGCTCGGGCGACATGTAGCCGGCCGTGCCCATCACCACGCCCGCTTCGGTGGCTTGCGTGGCTGTGGCCAGCGCGGTGCGCCCGCCAGGCTCGCGCTGCGTGAGTTTGGCCAGACCGAAATCGAGAATCTTGACGCGTCCATCTTTGGTGATGAACAGATTCTCCGGCTTCAGGTCGCGATGAATAATTCCTTTTTCGTGCGCCGCAGCCAGACCGTGCGCGATCTGCAGCGCATAGTCGAGCGTCTTGCGCATGGCGATCGATCCGCCGCGCAGGCGCTCACGCAGGGTCTCACCTTCGAGCAGTTCAGAGACGACATAAGGCGCGCCCTCGTACGTGCCAATGTCGAATACGGCAAGAATGTTGGGATGATTCAGGGCCGCTGTGGCCAAGGCCTCCTGCTCAAAGCGGCGCAGTCGGTCCGCGTCCAGAGAAAACGCCTGCGGCAAGACTTTGACGGCTACTTCGCGCTTGAGACGCGAGTCGCGCGCACGATAGACCTCACCCATTCCGCCCGCGCCCAGCAGATAAACGATCTCATAGGGCCCAAGTTTCGTGCCAGGAGTGAGATTCATTCGTGGGCAAGAGTATCACCGATCACCCCGGAAAGAAACGACACGGAGCATAGGAGGATGGCGTGGCTCAATCTCCAAAGTTATTTCAGCTCGATGTCATTCTGAGCGCGGCGGCAGCCGGGCGAGGGACCTTACGACAGGTGAGGCATTGATTCTGTAGACGGGAACGCCCGCGCTTCGTGCAGCGCGGGCGCTCCTTGGATCAGTACAACGAATGTCCGTAATGCTGAACTTTAAATTGAGCCGCCACGAGAGGATCGATCCAGTGGCTGCCAGCAGTTTCCTATTTCTTCTTGCCCATCTTGCGCGAAATCTCTTCGACGATTTTGGGCCGCAAATCGGCGAGCACGCTGTCGACGATGCTGGCAATGTCATCCGAATCGGAATCCGATGCGCGCGCTTCTTCGGGAGCCTTTTCAGCGCCGGCAGCAACGGCCATGGCCGCCGAATCCTGAGGAGCAGACGCCGTCGGATCTTCTTTCTCGGGCGCTCCCGAAGGCGCCACTGCCTTCGGATCGGTCTCGCGAATACGCCGCCAATTGGCCCATGCGGCGGCCGTGTTGGCCGCAATTTCAGATTCTTTTTTCGCCATATCTGATATGCCTCCCGCAGCCAGGTCGTTGAACGCAGCGGCTGCCATGTCAATGTAAGAAGAAACAATTCCCGAAGAAAAAATACTTGCAGCGGAAAACTTTGTGGAATCAACCTCCGAAGAAGTCGATGGGCCCGAAGAAGACGACGGCGAAGAAACTGGACTCGCCGAACTACCTTCCCTTCCGCAGGAGCCTCACTGACCGGCGCCGGTGTTTTCTCCGGCGTCGCCGCGGCCGCTAAGGACGTCGTTTCAAGCGCAGCCGCAGCGGCAACAACTGGCGTGGAGATTTCGTTCCTTACGTCGTCACTCTTCACTTCCGCGGCCTTCACTTCCCCGCTCTTTACTTCCCCGCTCTTTACTTCCCCGCTCTTTACTTCCCCGCTCTTTACTTCCTCGGTCTTTACTTCCTCGATCTTCGCTTCTTCAATCCGTGCTTCCTCAACCTTCACTTCGTTGATCTTGGATTGCGCGAATTTTGATGCTTCAATCTTGGGCTCTTCGATTCGTGCTTCGATCTTCGTGTCGGACGTAGCCTGTGCGATCTGTGGCTCTTCGGCCGCAGGCTTCGGCGGCTCGGGACTCGGCGATTCGACCGGCGGAATGTCGAGCGCAGGCGCTGCGCTCACCACCGAACTTTTTTCAATGTTGGCTTCGGTACTGGTTGAGATATCGGTTGAGGTGCCGGTTGGAACCCCAGTCGGGGTGCCGCTGGCAGCGGTCTGAAACGCCTCGGGCACAAGCGTTCCGGCGATCACGAAATCCTTCACCGGAGAAGGTTGGAGCACCGCCGGAGCAGGTTTCATCTGCTCGGCGTACGCTGCCGCAACTGCTTCCAGTTCCTGTACCGCGGCGCTGATGGCATCGGTCGCGGTATCGGCCGAAACATTCGCCGGAACGCTGGCCGCCGCGCTAGAAGTCTTTTCCGCTTCCTGCACATGTTCCTGAACCTGAGTCGCGGGAAGCGGGAGTGCCGGTGTTTCTGTCGGTGCGGCTGGAGCGACTGCGACTTCCGGGGAAGAAGTTTCAACCACTGATGCCGATGTTGACGCTGACTCCGATGCCGACACCGACGAAGCCGGCGCAGACTGGGCCCCCAAAGTTTCGCTCTGCGGGGTTGTGGGCTGCGTCTCGACGCGCGGGCTGAGACTCGTCGCGACCGCTCCCGACTGACTTGCATCAGCAACAGCAAACGCCGCCTGGGCCTTCTGCATTTCCACTTCGAGGGAAATCGCAGCTTCTTCCGGCGCAAGCGCCACAGCAACCGCGCTCCAGCGCGACGCTGCCGCAGAGGATTCCCCTGCTCCCGCCGCTACCGCCATGGTCACAGGCTCGTCAGCTTCGGCTCCGCTGTGCGACCAAGACCCGGCGCCTGAATTCGGATATGCTGAATCCTGATTCCCTGAACTTTTTCCTGCCGTCGTGACCGCGTCCGTCTCCAGGGATGCAATCGCGGCCATCAGATCGGCTTGGCTGGGGGCGACAATGCTGGGAGCGGCGATGCTGGCCACTTCCTGCGCCGCATCAGCAGGTTTTTCCCCAGCCGCTTCGATTTTCGCAGCAAGCGTCTCTTCGGCCTTCTCTTCGATCTTGTCTTCCGGTTTCTGCGCCGCCAAAGTCGCCGCCACATTTTCCTGCGGGATGCTTACTTCGCTCGCGGTCTTTCCCTCAGCCGCCACTTCAGCTGTCTTGCGTTCTTCAATCTCGGTTTCTTCAACCCTGGTTTCTTCAATGCTGGCTTCGGCGATTTTGCCCTTCATCTGGGCCGCTGCCGCAGCCAGCGCGGCAATCTCCTCCGGAGTCACATCCTTCGGCAAGCCCTCGGCGGCGAGCGCGCCAAGATCGACCAGAGCTTCATCCGCCTTTGCTTCGTAGGGCTTCTCGCTCCTGCGCTCGACCACGGTGCGCAAGTCTTTATTGATGGGGTTATAAATCTCGGAATCGTCGGTCTCTTCAGGCGCAGGTTCCGTCTTCTTCTTGGGGAAAGCGATCCGGTTCTTCCAGCTCGAATCTTCCTCAATGGCGACGGTCTTGTCGTAGCGGCCTTCATCGAGGGCGGCGTTGGCGCGGGCAAAGCGGCCCGGCTTCGATTCCGCGCGGGGCACAATCTTGTCTTCCAGCTTACTCAGGGCGCTCAGCAACTCGCTGGCTTCAAAGGGTTTAACGATGAAGCCATCGGCGCGCGCGCGCTTGGCTTCTTCCGGCTTGAAGGGTTCCAGTTTGCCCACTGTCAGCAGCACCGGTACCCGCGCGGTTTCCTGCGCGTCCTTGAGCCGCTGGCACACTTCGAGCCCGCTGTAGCCGGGCATGTAGACGTCGAGCACGATCAGGTCGGGCTTCTGTTCGGCGATCTTCTTCAGCGCCGCAGACCCGTTGTTGACCGTGATGACTTCGTATCCCGCATCGGCGAGGATCTTCCGTCCCATATTCTGGGCGGTCACGCTGTCGTCGGCGAGCAGTATCTTCCGGGCCAAAGGTTTCCTCTGCTGAGGGAGATAGCCGAAGGTAACCCGAGCCACACCCTAAGTCAATGATCCTGAAGGGAAGTAACACGTTACCAGTGGTCAACACCTACCGCGTAAGATGAGGCTGGGTCGGGCGAAAGGGGCCTAAAGTATGACTCGGCATCTGCCGGATTCGCGGAGCTTCGTAAGGATATTTGCGTATTCTGGCCCGCAGAAACCATGACGCGAGCACAGTTCCTGCTCCAGCCACTTCTCCGGAATGGAGTCGGAGACTAGTTCATCGCGATGGAAAATCGCGTAGGTCCCATCCGCCCGCCTTACAAACTCCCAGGTGTTGAGCTTCATTGTTGCCTACGCACGAAACCACCTTGGCTGATCGCTGACGGCTGATAGCTGAGAGCTGATCTTCAGAACGGAATCAGCTTCTTCAATCCCTTCTTTTTCTTCTTCTTGCTGCTGGAGAGATCCTTGTCGCTAGCGGGAGCTGAGTCGTCAGAGCCTGCCTTGGCGGAAGACGAAGATGACGAGGACGACGCCAAAGCCTGCCCTGGCTGAATCTCGTTGACCTGCGTGGGCGGGGGCAGCGCCGCATCGGTGCCGCTGTCGATGGGCTTCAGCTCGTTGGGATCGGGAGCATTCGGTTTCAGTTCATTGGGATCAGACCCGCCGGCCGCGGCGGCAGGCAAGTGGCCAAACGGCAAACCGCCCGTTGCGTTCGCATCGGCCGCGGGAGCGGGTGCTGCCGGTTGGGTCGGGTTTAGAATGTCGATTCCCACCACTCCGGAGCTTGAGCCCTTGTCGGGCAGCCCCATGGCCGAGAAGGTCTCGCTGCGAACCACCGAGGTCGCGGCGACCGGCTCGCGGTCAGCCAGCGGCGGATCGCCCACGCGAACCGCATTCGACACGTCCGGCCCTTTTTTCACCAGCTCCATGACTCGCTGCACCGTGGTGGCCTCACCCCGGCTGGCCAGCTCGGCGCGGTTCCGCGCGACCTCCCCCTTAGTGGGCCGCGGAATCGGTTGGTGCAAAGCGCTCAGGCGAATCTTGGCATCATCGGAGCGATCCATCAGCGGATAGCGCGTGAGTATCTTCGAATATTGCTCCGCCGCGTGCTTGGTCAAATCCTGAGTGTAGCGTTCTTTCACAGCGCCGGGCAGGCAGCCTCGCGGCATACCCTTCGGGTCGCAGATCGGACTGAGCCGCAGACGCGCAATCTGCCCCTCATAATCCTGCCCCAGCAAATAGAGCGCGTCATCGGCGCGGCTGTATAGCGGATACTGGTCCACCAGCGATTGCAGGCGCGCGATCGACGCCGGATAGGACTGGCGCAGGTAGTAGAAACGTCCAATGTCAAATTCGCGTTGGCCCAGCACTTCCTGCACTTCCAGCAGACGCAGCTTAGCCTCAGGCACCAGCTTGCTGTCCGGATACTGCAGAATCATCTTGCGATATTCATCCTCGGCGCGCTTGGCGTGCGTGTAGTCGCGGTCGGCCTTTTCCATCTGCTGGTAATGGATGTTGGCGATCTTTAACTGCGCTTCGGCCGCCTCCGGCATGTTGGGGAAGAAGATTTCGAAGTCGCTGTATTCCTGCTCGGCCTGGGCCAAGGCCGCCGCGCCGCCTTCGGCGTACCACGAGTCGCCGACTGACAGCTTGGCGCGGGCAATGTACTCGGAATCCGGGTAAGTATTGATGAGGGTCTGCAGGGTGAGGCGGGCCACGTCGAAACGGTTGTGCCGCATGGCATCCATGGCCTTGTCAAACAGGACTTTATCCGGCTGCTTCGAGCCGACATTGGCCAGCGGGTTCACCGACTTCTTGTTGGTGCAGGCAATCGTGATCACCAGCAGCATGCCCAGCACGATCATCAACGGAATTCGACGTGACATAAGACCTCGGGATATATCAAAGAGAACCATTCACCACGAAGGGATTCGTTCGTCCGGTTTTCCTTCGTGTAACTTCGTGTCCTTCGTGGTTGAAGATTTATCCTGCCTAGACTTTCAGCAGCGCAGCTTCCGTCGCCGCCTTCAGCAGCGTCTGCGCATTCTTGCTTGGATCGCCATTCCCGAACACCGCGTTGCCCGCCACCAGAATTTCTGCGCCCGCCTGCACCACATCGGCGACGGTATCGAGCCCCACGCCGCCATCCACTTCAATCCGGTAAGCCAGCCCGCGCTGCCGACGAATCTCAGCTAACCGCCGCATTTTGTGCAGCGTGGACGGAATGAACTTCTGCGCTCCAAACCCCGGATTTACCGACATCACCAGCACATAGTCGACAATGTCGAGCACTTCCACGAGAGTCTCGACCGGCGTCGCCGGATTAATCACCACCCCAGCCAGGCAGTTGTGGCTCTTGATCAGATGCAGCGTCCGGTTCAAATGCCGGCAAGCTTCCTGATGCACGGAAATCCAGTCGGCACCCGCGTCGGCAAATGCAGGGATGAATTCGTCTGGATTCTCGATCATCAGGTGGCAGTCGAGCGGCAACTTCGTGGCCTTGCGCAGCGACTTCACCACCGGCGGACCTAACGTGAGGTTCGGCACGAAGTGGCCATCCATGATGTCGACGTGGATGATGCTTCCGCCGCCCTCGCCGGCGGCCCGCACCTGCTCGCCCAGCCGGGCAAAATCAGCCGAAAGAATCGACGGTGCCAGTTCGATCATGTTGATTCAATCATGTTGATTCAGCATGCCAGCTCGACCAGAGGTGAGCTCACACGAAGCATTAGAACCAGGGCGCTCGGAACGTGCAGAAATTCTATCACGCTGCCGAGTGTGGCGCGGGCACTCCTGCCCGCGAAAAGTCAGGGACCGTACTAAGGTTATAAGTTCAACTCATGGGCGCAGCGACGCAGTGTACGCAGCGATGGCAATCATGTCGTCGACGGTCAGTTTTGCGATGGCGGGTTTCATCTTTTGCACCGCTGCTCCCGCGCGCGCGCCGCTTTGAATGTCGTAAAGCTGCCGCACAATGTAGCTGGGTGAGCGGCCCGCCAGCGCCGGCACATTCGCCAGGCCCCTTAGATCGCTGCCGTGGCAGGCGGCACAGCGCAGAGCTTTGTTGGGGTTGGCCTTCGTGAGCACCTCGCCCCTCTTAATGCTATCCACGGGCACATATGCGATGAATCCGGAATGGTCGTCACGCAGTTCGGTGCGTTCCAGGTTTTCCGGCGTCTCGATTATGCGCTCGCCGATCGGTTCCGTCTCGGCGTCTTCGGAAACAACCAGCATCCAGCCGGCAACGTGAGTCTTGGGGACTGCGTCGGTTTCCACGATGCGGATCCACGGTCTCGGTTTCAGCGCGGAGAAGTACTCGGCGGCGGCCCGGATTTCTCGTTCGTTCGCTTTGGTTTCGTAGGCGATCATGGCGCTCGTGGGCCCGTGCTTCGGTTCGGAGCTCTTGCGCAGACCGCTCTTGAAATCGGCTAGCTGATGAATGATGTAGGCCGCGGGAAGGCCCGTCAGACTGGAATTCTCCGGGCGGCCTTGTCCGTTCGGCAGGTGGCAATAGCCACAGGCAAAAACGTCGGGCGCGCGGCCGCGGGACACGATTTCCGGCATCGCCGGATGATCCGCGGGATGCCAGTCGGGCGGGGTGAACATGTCTGTAGTTTGGGCGACAGTGAACGCTGCTGCGCTGCCCGGGCACTTGCCGCGGAGTGGTGTCCGGCGTTTTTGCGGGGACGGCGCTCGCGCAGCTGGCGGGTTCACAACGTAGGCCCAGTACGGGAGGGGACTCGCGCAATGGCGGAGCTTTTGTGGCTTTGTTCCCTGTTTGGGTCGCCGAGGCCGGAATTCTGTGCCCCGCCGATTGCCACCAATACGCAAGCAGAATCGTCCCTGCCGCCATCGCGAGCAGCCGGAATGAGCTGCGAAAACAAATGTCGATGGTCCGAAGTCGCTGCGTCGGCAAACGGAGAATACTATCCGATTCGATCGCGTTTAATCCATTGCGCGGCTGATCGAGTAAGTCAAGGTCTCTAACCACGAAGGGCACGAAGGTACACGAAGGGAACACATCAAAATAAAACCCTTCGTGATACTTCGTGTCCTTCGTGGTTGAGGGTCTTTCTTTCCGCGTGGCGGCAGCGTGGTACCCTCGTCGGGCGTGACCTCGCTTACTCAATTCGCACCTGCCGTGTACAGCGTTGCGGCGGTATTTCTGTGGGGCGCGGCCGACTTTGCGGGAGGCTATGGGTCGCGTCGCGCCAACGCTTTCGTGCTGACCGCGTTTTCGCATCTGTGCGCGTTCGCGCTGATGTTCGCCATCGCATTCGCACAGCATGGAGCGTTCCCTTCGAGTGCGAGCATTGTCTGGGCGCTGCTGGCCGGGGCGATTGGAGGATTCTCGCTGGCTATTTTCTATCGCGCGCTGGCCTTGGGACAGATGGGCCTGACCGCGCCGATCGCGGCCTTGCTGGGTGCGGCCATCCCTACCATGGTCGACATTGCGATCGAAGGCTCGCCCAGTCGCTGGACCGTCGGCGGCTTCGGGCTGGCCATCCTGGCCATCTGGCTGATCACGCGTCCGGAACCATCGCACGAAGACGCTTCAGCTAGAGAATCATCGGACAACCAGGCGGACGCCTCGGGCCGTCCGGCGGGTGTGGCCATGGCGGCGCTCGCCGGAGTTGGATTCGCAGGTTTCTATCTGTGCGTTCACCAGGCCACCGGATCGCCGACCTGGATCGCCGCCATCTCCCGTATTGGATCGCTCACCACCACAGGCATTGCGGTGCTTGTAACCCGCGCTCCGCTCAGGCTCGACCGTCCGCGCGCAATGCTCGGCATGCTGGCCGGATTCTTCGACATCAGCGCGAGCGCCCTATTCATCTTCGCGAGCCAGCGCGGACGCCTGGACCAGGCCGTCGTCCTCACGTCCCTGTACCCAGCCGTGACCGTGGTGCTGGCGTGGCTGATCCTGAAGGAGCATTTTAGCGGGTGGAGATTCGTTGGCCTGCTGGCGGCGCTGGCCGCGGTGCCCATGATCGCGGCAGGGTAGGGGTATTCTCTATTCGAGAATAGAGAATTATGGTTTTCGAGGTCTTGAGAGGGTAGTCGATGCCGCTGCTTGAAATCCGCAATCTGACGAAAGTCTTTCCACATGGCGAAACGCCGCTTGGCGGAAAGGCTCGCGGAGAGGTACGCGCGGTCGATGACGTTTCGCTCGACATTTATTCAGGTGAGACGCTCGGCCTCGTCGGGGAATCCGGGTCGGGCAAGAGCACGCTGGGGCGGCTGATTCTGCGGTTGATCGAGCCGACTTCGGGCGCTGTGAGTTTTGAAGGGCGCGATCTGCTGGCGGCCGGCCGTGGCGAAATGCGGCGGCTGCGCGGCGATCTGCAGATTATCTTTCAGGATCCGTTTGCGTCGCTCGATCCCCGTTTTCGGGTGGAAGACATCGTTGCCGAGCCCCTGGTCATTCATCGGCAGGTCATTCGTCGGAATGCAGGCCGGGAGGGCGGAGCCAAGCTCGACATTCGCACGCAGGTCGGCGAACTGTTGCGGGCCGTGGGGCTCGACGAATCGGCGCGGACGCGTTATCCGCATGAGTTTTCCGGGGGACAGCGGCAGCGAATTGGAATCGCCCGCGCGCTGGCGCTGCGGCCGAAATTCATGGTGTGCGACGAACCGGTCTCGGCGCTCGACGTCAGCGTGGGGGCGCAGATCGTCAATCTGCTGGCGCAACTGCAGCGCGACTTCGGCCTGACTTATTTGTTCATTTCGCATTCCATGCCGGTGGTGCGCTATCTCTCGACCCGCATTGCGGTGATGTACCGGGGGAAGATCGTCGAGGTCGGCGACACGACGCAGATTACCGAGCGGCCGGCGCACGCCTATACGCGCAGTTTGCTCGAGGCCACGCCGGAGTTGCTGGCGTAGGGAAACCTGTCTTCGGTTTAGGTCGCAGGTGTTGGGAAACTCCTGACGAGAGTGGTGATCCGCGCGAGATCCCTCCCTTCGCCTGAAGAACGGCTCCGCTCGGGATGACGCCCATATGATGCTGCCTGTCAGAATCCAACCTGCACCATCACGCACGGCGGCTGGCGCCACGAGCGCAGAGCGTAGTCGCTGTGCCATACTTTCCGGATGTCCCGTCCAGTGCCGGGTTCCAGACGCGATCTGATCGAATTGATGGTCGGCTTCGGGATAATTCTTTTCGTGCTGTGGATGCCGGAGTTTCCACAGCGCATTCTTTCTCCCCTGGCGCTGGTGGTGACTCTCGGGATCGTGTTGGCGCGGCGGCCTAGTCTTCCAGACCTTGGCATGAGTTGGCGCGGGCTGGTGCCGTCGCTGTGGATTCTTCCTGCCGCGATCGTCCTCGTCGTCGTGAGCCTGCTGGCGGCGAAGCACATCGGCACGTTGCATCCGCTGTATAAAGGCGACTTCAAGCACATTGCCGGTTACGTTCTGTGGACGCTTTACCAGCAGTTCCTGCTGAATGACCTGTTCATGCCGCGCCTGACTCGGTTGCTGGCCAGCGAAAACGCGGCTGTTGGTCTGGCTGCGGTGTTATTCGCGGCGGCGCATCTGCCGAATGTGTGGCTTGCGGCGGCGACGCTGCTTTGGGGAGCGATTGCGTGCCTGCTGTTCCGCCGCTACCGCAACCTTTACGCTCTCGGCCTCGCGCAGGGGATGCTGGGAATTTGCTTCGCCGTCTGCGTGCCGGACTCCCTCAGCCACCACCTGCGAGTGGGGCTGGGATATTTGCGTTACTCAGCGACGCAGTCTCGTCCGTAGCAAGCCACGCCTAGCGATCCACGCTTAGCAACCCGGCTCGCATTCTCTGCAAGCTAAGTCGTTGAGTCTTCGTGTAAGTGATTGAAAAGTCGTGGGAGGGCCCTGGCAGACCGCAGGAGGCTCGATTTTGCCGCGGATGGAGCTTCCCTCATCTTCAAGACCGATCGTCGACGGCAGGGCCGTTTCCGGCCCCGCGCGAGGCATTCTGGTGGAAGAGTACCGTGGCTTTAGGAGCGACCAAGTCAGCTCCTGGGACGTTCCGCGGCAAAGTTGTACGCAAATGTACGTATAGTATTGTAAATATCACAATTCATGACTTCTTTTAGCATTCCTGGCTCTCTTGGAAGGTGCGGCAAGCTGGACGGAAAGAAATCGCAAGGTCTGGGATTCTCAGTGGAGCGGATAGCCGGCTGCGCCCGGCAACAGGTTATCGACCTTGAGCACTTTCATCTCCGGCTTGAGGTCGCGGAGAATTACCAGACTGATGCCCCCGGGAAGGGCTTTTAGGGCTTCCTTCTGCATGCCGACCGAAGGAACGATCAGGGGTTCCGCGTCGGCCTCGCCGCGGAAGACTTGGGCGGTCCAGTATTGCTTGTATTCGCTTTCCGACATGGCGAGAAGCTTCAGCAGGAGGAACCGTTCGGGGCATCCCGGGCCGCGACCGATGAGCTTGATGGGCTGTCCGCCTGGCCATGAGCGTTTCGCGCCGCTGAATATCTTGCGCAAGTCTGCCATGCTGACATTAGTGGCGGGATTTCCCGGGTTGACGATGACAGCGATGTCGCTGGCCTGCGCCGCTAGTGGCGGAGGAAGCGAGAGGATGGCCAGTCCCAGACTTGTCAGTCCCAGACTCGTCAGTCCCAGGAAGAGCGGAATTGCGATGGACTTGAGGATCATGCTCGGTACCCGGATGCTCTCTCCTGTCTCAGAAAGTAAAGGCAAACTGCAGTTGCAGACCGTTCAGGTCGGGCTCGCCGCGCCGGATGGTGTGATCCAACTGAGCGGTAAAGGCGGCGTAGTCGTTCAGATCGTAGCGCGCGCCGAAGGATGGTCCGTAGCGCAGGCTGACGTCGTCGTAAATCAGATTGTTGGGGCTGGCGTTTACGTACTGAAAACGGAAAAATGGGCGAAGGTGACCAATCTGTTTGGAAAACTGGGTGTAGAACGCGGGCGTGTTGAAGACCGGCCAGATGAAATGCAAGGGCGCATCGCGAATGAGAAAGCCTTCGTTCAGGAACTCGATGCCGTGAGCCACATAGACTACATAACCGTTGACGATGGTCTGGCCATAGCGGGCAGAGAGTCCCGGACTGCCTGGAGCCGGAGGAAGCGGAGCGCCGGAAAACGTGGGCAGGCGGTTATTGCTGATCTTGTCGTGGTAATACGAGGCTCCGATTTGCAGTCCACGGGCGGTGTCCGGGCGCAGGAACAATCCAACGTTAAAGTCGTTGCCGTTATTCTCATCGGTGAATAAGCCGTCGCCGTTAATGTCCGGCCGAATGGTGTCAGAGGAGCCGTATTCGGCAATGTAGTTCAGCCCCAGCCCGCCCGAGGGAATCGCGCCGGTTATAGAGACGCCGACGGCTTGAGTAGGGAGCAAACCCCCATTGCTGGCATATTCCATTACCAGCGGACGATCGGCGGTGGTTTGCAGCCAGGCGGCGCTGAGAAACGCCCAGTTGTAATACCCGATGTTGGTCTGGTAGCGGCCGAAGGACATCTTCAAATGGTCGTTGTAGTCATACTTAAGCAGCATCCGGCGCAGGGTTACTTTGTAGCTTTGAGCGTCTCCTTCCTCGAAGATAATCTCGGAAAGCACACTGGTTTTGTTGGTAAGTCTGGAAGTAAGGAAAAGGCCAAAATCGCCGGTGTAGAAATCTCCCGCCGAACCGGGGATGAATCCATAGGTCCCCAGTTCGGGCTTGCGTTGGTTGAGGGCCTGGTAGTCGACTTCCCCGAAGCCGCGGAAGTGAATGCCGTGCACATCGTGCCAGTCGCGGGGCTCGACTGCCGGAACCGGCGGGGGCGCAGTTTGTTCTGCAGGTTGTGCGGACGCCGGCGGAGGGGCGGGCAGTGAGGTTGAATCGGCGACAGTCGCGGGTGCGGCTTGCGCCTGCCTTCCCTCGAGAATTCTGATCCGCTCCTGCAGGTCGCGGTCCTGCTGTTGCAGTTGCTTGATCTGCTGCACCAGTTCGGGGATGGTTTCCTGAGTGGGATCGCCGGAGCCGGGGCCGCCCGCCTGCGTCTGTGACCACCCGGAGGCGGGAATCAGAAGCAGCGCGAGTATCGTGAAACCGTTGCGAGTCCGGCTTGTCATTTCCGACACAGACCTCTCCTTGACCGCGGCTGCGGGGCATTCCCTGAGTTGACTGTCGGCAGGACGGGCTTACAGCATCGGGTTACTTTGGGTGTTACGGGGAAAGTGAGGTTCGTTTTGGCAGGATTACCGAATTGGAATTGATATTGGAACTGATTGATATTGGAATCGATGAGGACGCCGAGTTCAAATGAACCCTCAAACGGCGGCCGCCCCTAGAACCACCACGACCACAACCAATCGACGCAGGTGTGGGTGATGGTTGAGGCTGCGACGCGGCGGTGTTCGCGCCAGGCGCGTCCGTAGAAAATGCCGGCGATGGTGGCCAGCAGAACGTAGCGCCAGTTGAAGTGGGCGGAGCGTTTGTTGAAGTGGGAGAGTCCGAACAGCACGGAGGCGATCACGAGCGCGGCGCGGCGTCCGACGCGGCGCTCCAGCAGATTTTGTACCCAGGCGCGAAAGAAGAGCTCTTCCGGGATGGCGACAAAAACAAAAATGCCGGCCCAGGAAAGAACCGCCCTGCCCACGGGGGGCAGGTTGGCGTGGGGATGGATAAATCCGAGCGCGTATCCCAGCACGAGCACGGCGGGAGCGAAAAATAAGAGCTCGCGCAGGCCGGTTTTCGAGTCGCGCTTCCAATCGCTCCACCGCAGGTGGAAATCGAAACCTGTGCCGCTCAAGCGGCGGATGGCGAGAAAGCCGTAGAGGCCGGCGTCGACAAGCAACAGGTTGGCCAGACCGCGCAGGCCCGCAGGCCAGGCCGCGTCGAACCAGCGCAAGTCGACAGTCAGGCCGAGGGTGAGAAGGATGACGGCATCGCGCCAGTTGCCACGCTGCTCGGGATCGGCAGCCGCGGCGCGCGCGAGAAGCCAGGCGATCACAATCGGCAGCGCGGCGTATAAGGCAAACCACTGCCAGCGAAACATGTGCTGTGTGGTTGCGAGGACGGCGTACGGCACAACCAGTACGGTCGGAACCGCCACACGCAATGTCGGCGGCCAGCGCGCGACGGCCTGTGCAATGCGCTCGGTGGCACATCCGAAAGCGACCGCGGGCGCGAGTTCAGCCACGAGGACAGCAATCACGAGCGGCGTAGCGTTCAACATTGCGTTCGACCCTGCGGATTATCTTAAATCCCGGTTGTAGAACCGGATTGCTTGTCTAGGTGCTCGTCTCAGGCTAGAATTCCTTCGAAACTTTGCCAGGAGGCACTTATGGCCGCTGCTCCGGTCCTGCCGACATCGCCTGCTCCCACGCCTGAAACAGCGCCGCTTTCGCAAGGCGCGCGGATTATCAATACGTTCATTGCGCCGTCGAAGACGTTTACCGATTTGCGGCGCAGCGCGAGCTGGTGGGCGCCGTGGATTCTGATCTCTATTTTCTCGATCGTCTTCGTTTACGCCGTTGCGAAGCAGATCACCTTCGAGCAGGTGAACCGCAACGGCATCGCGCACTCGCCCAAGCAGGCCGAGCAATTCGACAAGCTACCGCCGGACCAGCAGGCGGCGCGCCTTCGCATCGCTGCGAAGTTCGTTGCTGTCTTCGGCTACGGCAGCCCGGCCTTCATCCTGCTTTATTGCCTAATCGGCAGCGTCGTCGTGTGGCTGGTCTTCAAGGTTGGGGCTGGAGCTGAGACCACCTTTTCTCAAGCTTACGCCATCATGATGTACGCTTGGCTTCCCGGAATTCTGCAAGCGATTCTCGCGACGATCTCTTTATTCGCAGGAACCAATCCTGAAGGCTTTGACATGAGCAACCCCGCGGGTACAAATCTCGCGTACTTCCTCGACCCCGACACCACGGGCAAGTTTGTGCGCAGCATGGCATCAGCGCTCGACGTGTTCAGCATCTGGAGTATCATCCTGGTCGGCATCGGCTTTTCCTGTACCAGCAAAGTGAAGCGCTCGAATGCCATCATCCTCGTCGCGGCGTGCTATCTGGTCTACAAGCTGCTTGGGGCAAGCCTGGCTGCCGCGTTCTCGTAGGGATTCGGTACGTCCGTTTTGCGCAGATTCTGGCCGTGACATGGAGATCCCGGGTCAACCGGGGTCAGGGTCATCCGGAGATGGATTCGATTGCCTCCACAACTTCCGGCGGGAGCTTCAGATCAAGGCTGGCGAGATCTTCCTTCATGTGCTCGGCGCTGGATGTGCCGGTTAGCGGCAGCATGCCGACGGCGCGCGCGAAGCTGAATACGAGTTGCGCGGGAGTTGGGTGCGCTTCTCCGACGCGCGTTTGTCCGGCGGGCGTTTGTCCGGCGTCCATCTGCGCAGCCAGGTCGATCAGTAGTGGATGTTGCAGCACTTCCCGGTTCGCGGTGAGCAGCGAGAATCCCTGATAAGTGATTTTGTGTTGGTCGCAGAAAGCTCGCACTTCGCGATCCCAGCCGGTGCTGGCGAAGCAGCGGTTCTGCACGAATGCGGGGAGCTCCGCGCCAGCGTTAGCCATTTGTTCCAGATGCTCCAATGAGATGTTGCTCACGCCGAGCAGGTGGGTGCGGCCCGCGTCGCGCTCTTTTCGCATTGCCTCCCAGACTTCGGTGTCGTCGTCTGTCCAGTCGTAGTTTGACGAGGGACCGTGCAGCACATAGCTGTCGACGTGGTCGGTGCCGAGATGCTCGAGTGAACTGGCTAACGACTGAGTGACTTGAGCCGCGAGCGGCGCGGCGGGGTCGTAGGGCAGGCGGTGGTCCTGTCCGCGCTGGTAGGTGAATTTTGTTTGCAGAAAAAGATCAGCGCGAGTGACGATGCCGGCGCGATAGGCGGCGGCCAGGCCCTCGCCAACTCCGGCTTCGTGATAGTGCTTGCGCTGGTTGGCGGTGTCGATGGCCCGGAAGCCGGCGCGGAGTGCGAGTTCGGTGAGGGCGGCAGTGCGGGCTTCTTTCCAGGCGGTGCCGTAGAGGAAATCGGGGACGGATTGCTCGGAGGACATTGCCGACCATTGTTTCACGAGGAAACCCGCTTACCACTGAAGGCACAGGGGTTCACGAGGGAGTTCATTTTGTTCTGGGATGTTTTGTATCGTTCATGTTCTTTTGTATCGTTCCCAGTCCGGCGCAATCGAATAATTCTGCGAGCCATTCCGGTATATCCTTAGGACCTCAGGAGGGTCTTCCATGAAACGCAACCTTGTTGTTGCCGCTTGTTTCTTCGTCTGCAGCAGTCTCGCTTTTGCCCAAGGCCCGAGTCCCACTGCAAAGAGTCCGGCGGCCGCGTCGGCGCAGGGATCGACGTCTCCAACCAAGGATCCGGTCGCAACTTCGCTGCGTTTGCTGTTGCAGCGTTCGCAGAACAATACCGTCGGTGCGATTGAGGCGATGCCCGCGGATAAGTTCAGCTACAAGCCTACGCCCGACCAGATATCTTTCGCGCACCTGGCCGCCCACATTGTTGGATTCAATAACGGACTCTGCGCCAAGGCGGCGGATGTTCCCGCGCCCAAGGTTGAGGAATCCAAAGAGACCGATAGCAGAGATCAGCTGGTGGCCGCGGTGAAAGCTTCGTACAGCTTCTGCAGCGACGCTCTGAGCAAGATGGACGACTCGAAGCTGGGAGATAGCGTTGAGATTTTTGGTGGACGACAGGTGCCACGCGCCATGGTGGCGCTGATCCTGTCCGGCGGATGGGCCGATCATTACGCGGCGGCCGCGATGTATCTTCGGCTCAATGGGATTCTGCCGCCGAGCGCGCAGCCGAAGAAGTAGCCGGATTATTTCCTGGCCAATAACTCTCTCGCGTGGCTGAGTTCCGGGCGCGTTGAACTTCCTCCGTCACAGATTTTCACCAGGGTGGCGTAGTACTGGTTCGCTTCGCTCTGCTGGCCGGCGGCTTCGGCGGCGCGGGCTGCGCCGTAGAGGCCGTTGAAGCGGTTGGGGCTGAACTTCAGATCGGCCTGATATTCGGTGAGAGCTTGCTGCGGGCGCTTGGCCTCGAGCAGAATTTCGGCAATCATCTCGCGGCTGGGGATGCCTTGCGGTTCATCCCCGAGCGCTTCTTCTTTTTCCGCCAGTGGGCGCAGGATCGCGACCGCATCGTCGTACTTGCCTTCGGAGAAAGCCAGCCACGCCTGCGCCTGCTTCAGATCGGTTTCAGTTCCCTCGGCATAGAAGTCTTTCTTCTGATCCACAAATTTCTGGTGGATGATTTCGATGGCGTGGACATCTTTGCGGACTTCCTCCGTCTGGTGAAGATGCGCGGCGCCGATCGCTTTCGCCCAATAACCGAAGGAGTCGCTGGCGGTGCCGGGAACGCTCATGGGAGTCAGCGCGGCGGCCGTGGTCCAGTCGCGCATTTCAATCGGATACAAGGCTGCGAAGTTCGCTTCGGTGGTCAGGTGCGGATCGAATCCGACGCCGTACATGTCGTGCATTTCGGGCATCTTGCTGACTTCGTCCATGAGCGCGCGGGCGTCGGATTCGCGGCCGCTTTGCATGTAGGCATAGAAAAGAAAATCCATGGCGTGGAACTGGTGGCCCTCGCCGCCCATGCCCATGGCGGCAGTTTTCCGGGTCGCAGCGACGGAGGCGAGGTTGGAGTTGATGTCGTCCTGCCAGAGGCCGACGCGGGCGAAGATGTGGCTCGGCATATGCAGGGCATGGGGCGCGGCGGGAGCGACCTGAGCGTAGCGGCGCGCGGCGGGGATGCCGAGTTCGGCGAGTTGCGGCTTGTCGTAGGCGTGGATCAGGTAGTGCGCGACTCCAGGATGGTCGGGTTCGGTGGCGAAAAGTTTTTCGAGAATCGCGGCGGCTGCATTGCGGTTGGCGAACGTGGCGTCGTGGTGCGGCTCGGAGGCGAGCAGCGAGAGCGCGTAGAAGACGGCGGCTTCGTGGTCGTCAGGATAGGAGACGTAGACCTTCTTCATCGCGTCGGAATAGGCCTTGGCACGGGCGGCGTTGTCGGATTTCTCCGAGTTGCTGTAGAAGGCGGCGATGGCGGCGATATAAGCCCGCTCTCGCGGCGTGGCTTTCGCGGCTAACTTGGCGGCGGTGTTCGTTTCTTCCAGGCCGCGGGCAATTACCTTGGCATCCGGCTCGTTCCAGAGTTGATGCCAGATACTCATGGCCATTCCCCAGTGGGCCATGGCGCAGTTGGGATCGTCTTTGGCGATGTCGAGGAATTCTTTTTCGGCTTCTTCGTACCAGAAGGAGTGCAGCAGGGCGACTCCGCGGGCGAAGGGCTGCTGCACGGACGCGGCGCAGGAGATGGGGAAGTGGACGGTTCCGAGTTGGGTCTCGGTGAGGTCTTCGTGGTGGTGGTGATCTTTATCCTGGTCGTCGTCATTCGCAACGGCGGCGAAGGCGACGGTGCAGAGGAGCGAGAAGAGCAGCAGGCAGGCAAGACGTTTCATGAAGGCCTCACGAATGTTGTGACGCGATTCTAGTCATTGCGGGGAACGAGGGTCAAACTAATGGAGAAAGAGACACTCATTGTGCAGGCAGTCTGCCTCCCACCCTTCCGCAAAGAACGCGAAAGGATTGATTGGATAAGAGCGAAGGCTCGATTGACCCGGTAGTCTTGGTTTGAGGACAAAGACGCTGGGAAGAAAGGAGCCTTCGCAGATGATGATTATAGGATGTGATTTCCATCCCAGCTGGCAGCAAGTGAGTTGGCTGGACACGGGGACTGGGGAGTGTGGCGAGCGGAAGCTGGTGCATGCAACGGGCGAGGCCAAGATGTTTTATCAGCAACTGGCGGAGCCAGTGCTGATTGGCATGGAGGCCACGGGTAACAGTCAGTGGTTCATCGAGTGGGTGGAAGATCTGGGGCACGAGATCTGGATCGGGGATGCGGCGCAGATCCGAGCCAGTTACGTGCGCAAACAGAAGACGGATAAGCGAGACGCGGCGCACATTCTGCAGTTGGTGGTGCAGGGGCGGTTTCCGCGGCTATGGACTCCGGACCGGGAGCAGCGGGACCTGCGGCAACTGGTGCTGCATCGGCACAAGCTGGTGGAGATTCGCAGCCGGGTGAAAAACGAACTGCAACACCTTTCTCTGAATAAGGGAGTGCAGAAGAAACGGACGCTGTGGAGCCAGGCGGGACAGAAGATGCTGCGCGAGCTGCCGTTAAAACCATGGGCGGCGTGCCGGCGGGAAGATTTGCTGGGACTGCTGGCGATGTTAAACCAGCAGATCGGAAAACTCGACGATGCGGTGCAACGGGCGGCGGAAGAGAATCCGCAGGCGAAGTTGCTGATGACGCAGCCGGGAGTGGGACCGAACACGGCGCTGGCGTATGTGCTGACCATCGGCGACGTGAGCCGCTTTCCCCGGGGCAAGCAGGTGGCCAGTTATCTGGGACTGATTCCGCGCGAGGAAAGTTCGGGGGGGAGGCAGAAGCTGGGAGCGATCAGCAAGCAAGGCAACCGCATGCTGCGCTCGTTGTTGGTGGAAGCAGCGCAGATTGCGGTGCGCTTCGATCCCGAGTTTCGTAAGCAGTATTTGCATCGCTGTCACCAGAAGCCGAAAGGCGTGGCCAAGGTGGCGGCGGCGCGCAGGTTAGCCGTACGACTCTACTGGATGCTACGCACCGACAGACCGTATCCAGAGATCGTTCGCATCGAGAGCAGCCCGCGGGTGCCCCTGGTCGGCGCAAGCTAGACCGCAGAATTGATTGGGCGCTCTCGCATCCCGTAGAGACGGGATGTTCGCATAGAAGAATCATGGTCGCGGTTTAGGCCGAATCGATGGTTGGTGGAACGATCTTCGGGAGAAGATCCGCCACCGATGGGTGATTCAGCGTGAGATTTCCAGAGTCTTGGTCCTCAACCTCTCTGGCAAAAAAGCGGTGCCAAAAACACCGACAGGATATCTTTGTCCTTGACACCGCCTTCGCTCTTATCGAGGGGCACCCCATTTCCTGTAGTGCAAGCAGCTAAAGAATTGAGAATCTTTCTTTACTCCGTGCGTAAGGCGTTCATGGGTTCGATGCTGGCGGCGCGTCGGGCGGGGATGAAGCCGGCGATGGCCGCGAAGGCGGCCAGAACCAAGACTGCGCCGGCCAGCGTGAGGGGGTCGTAAGTTTTCACGCCGTAGAGTTGAGTGGCCATCAAGTGGCCGCCCAGGAGCGCGGCGGGAATGCCGATGGCGAGGCCGAGTCCTACCTGCCAGGATGCGCCGCGCAGCACGAGACGCGACAACATTGCCGCGGTTGGCGCCCAGAGCCATGCGCAGGCCGATTTCGCTGGTGCGGCGGGCTACGGAATAGGACGTGATGCCGTAGAGACCTACCGAGGCGAGCACGAGTGCAAGCAATCCGAACAAAGAGGTCAGGCGGCCGATGAGGCGTTCCCCATTGAAGTTGCTGGAGACCTGATAGTCGAGCGATTTGAAGTCGATGATGGTGAGGTTGGGATTGATGTTCGCCAGGGTGCGGCGGACGAGCGGTTCGAGGCTGGCAGCATCGCCGGCGTAGCGGAGGGTGATGGAGTTGGGGAAGAGCGATCCCTTCTCGGCCGTGGCCGAGCTGCGCTCTTGGAACGTCGCATTGAACTGAGCCATGGGGCGGAAGTACATGGGCCGGACCGGGTCGCGGGGGTTATTGTATTTGGCGTCGGCGACGATGCCAACGATTTCGTAGCTGGCGGCATATTTCTGAAAGAAGGTTCCGAAGTGGTGACCCATCGGATCTTCGTTGGGAAAGAATTTCTTGACGAAGGCCTGATTCACGACCGCAACCATGCGCGAGGTGGCCGTGTCCTGGTCGGTGAAGCCGCGGCCGCGAACCACCGGTTGGCCGATGGTCTCAAAGAAATGCGGGCTCACGCGATCCCACGATGAGCCGTTGTGCGCCTCGGGACCGGGCTCGGGACGGCCTTCCACATAGACACCCTCGCCCCAGTTATCGCCCTCGAGCGTGCTGTAGAGGGCAAGTCCGGCGCTCTGGACGCCGGGCAGAGCCGAGAATTCGCGGTCCAGGCGCTCGTTGAGGGCTGGGACGGTGGCGATGGTGTAGCCAGCTCCCGCGGGATCGAAGTGGAAGACGTAGCGGTTGGCGGTGGCGATGCCGAAGTCCTGATGCTCGAGGTTGCGCAGGCTTTTCGTGAGTAAGCCTGCGCCCACCAGCAGAACCAGCGAAAGCGCAGCCTGGAACACGATGAGAGATTTTTGCGGCAGGGACGCGCGGTCGCGGGTGGAGCGGTTCACGCCACGCAGAGCTTCGGCGGGATCGGAGTGGGAAGTGATCCACGCGGGGACGATTCCGAAGATGAGTCCGGTGAGCAGTGACAGAGCGAATGCGAAGCCGAGGACGGCGAGAGAAGGGCTGGCATCGATGGGAAGGTTGGGTGAGTCCGGGAACGCGAGAGCCAGAATCATGCGGGCGCCGGCGTAGGCGACGGCGATGCCAACGAGTCCGCCGGCGCAGCCAAGCAGCAGACTCTCGACCAGCATCTGCCGGATCAGGCGGGAGCGCGACGCGCCCAGGGCCATGCTGATGGAAGTCTGGGCCCGGCGGGTCGCACCTTTGGCCAGGAGAAGATTCGCGATGTTGGCGCAGGCCACCAGCAAGACGAGGCCGGAGATCGCCATCGAGCAGGTGGAGGCCGCTGCCGGTTTGCTGTCTGCAGGTTTTGGACTCCAGCGCCGCCCGGAGTCTAACACGACGTACTGCTTGGGAATCTGCGTTTGATTTCCGTTGATGGTGTAGGCAGGCTGCGTGGCCAGCCACTGGCGCAGGCTGGTGGTCAGTTTGGCTTGCAGGCTGCCGGGATTGACTCCGGGCTTGATGCGGCCCAGAACGTAGAGCCAGTTGGTGTCCGGCTGCTTCAGCTTGCTGGTCTCGCCTTCGATGACTGGTTCAGTGTTGAGCGGAATCCAGAGCGCGGGAGGGTTGCTGTCGATGCGGTCGCCGAAGAATCCGGGTGGCGAGATGCCGACAATGGTAAAGGGCTGGTTCTGGAGGTAGAACGTGGCGCCGATCACCTGGGGATCGGCCGCGTAGGCAACTTGCCAGGCCCGATAACTGAGGACTGCCACCGGGGCTGCGCCGGGTACGTCGTCGGCGGGCTGAAGCAGGCGGCCAGCGAAGGCTCCCAGGCCGAAAGTTGAAAAATAGTTGCCCGAGACGTATTCGCCGGTTTCGGCCTTGGCGGTCGCGGTTCCGGCGCGGACATTCACGGTGTTGTGTCCGGACTGGAAGGCGGCGAGTTGTTCGAACTCGGGCGTGGAGTCCTGGAAGTGACGATAGAGATCGTAGGAGAAGAGGTCGAAGTCTCCGTTGTCGTTGATGAAGCCGCCGTTCACGCAGCAGTCGTCGAGGTCACCGATGCGGTACAAGCTCGCGGGATCGGCGACGGGGAGCGACGTCAGCAGGATCGCATGCACCAGGGTGAAGATGGCGACGTTGGCTCCGATGCCGAGCGAGATGGTGAGGATCACGGTGGCAGCGAAGCCGGGGGACTTTTGAAATTGACGCAGCGCGAGCTTAAGGTCGTACATGGTCTATTGACGTGAGCATAGTGGAAGCGTAAGCACTGCAGCCAACACTTAAAAAGCCCCTCGCTTGCGCGAGAGGCTTTTTCCGGGGGAGAGCCAACGGACTTATTTCGGTTGCTGCGCTTGATCGGTGGTAGTGACTGGGGCTCCGCCGTTGGCGGAGAGCTGCTCCAGGTCGTTCTTCAGGAGGCTGATTTCGACGCGGCCTCCGCTGCTGCGTTTGGTCTTGGTGGCTTCATCGGCGGTGGGGGCGTTGCCCATGCCGACGAGGTAGATGCGATAGACCGGGATCTCATGCTGCAGCACGAGGTAGCGGACGACCGACTCGGCCATTTTCTGCGAGTTGGTAATGGCGGTCTGGCCGCGGCCGGATGAGAAGCCCTGCACTTCAATGATGTAGCCGTGCTGGCCCTTCACGGTGTTGGCCATGGTGTCGAGTGCGTCCTTCGCGGTCTTGCTCAGAATGCTCTGGCCGGCGCGGAACAGGATCTCGGTCTGGTTCGAAGCCTTGTACTGGTCGATGTTGCCGACGACGGTCTCAACGGTCTGGACGCGGGCGGTAGCCTGCTGGGCGGTCTGTTGAGCGGTGGTGGCCTTGTTGGCGGCGTCGACGGCGTGCTGATCGGCCTGATCGGCCTTGTCGGAGGCGAGCTTGATGCCAGCCTGGGCGCGAGCGTCGGTGTCTTTGATGGCCTTGGTGTTGCCGGCGGTCAGCTCATCGAGTTCGTTGACGCGGTCGCGGATGGGCTCGGTCTGGCGCTTCACGTAGCTGCGGCGGGCGAACGGATTCAGATGTCCCCAGAAACCTTCGCGGGATTGCACCTGCAAAGGGGCTTTGCCGGTCGCGGTGTCAGTCGAAGTCGACTGGGTCGTCGTTGCGGCCGGTGTTGCGGCCGGTTGGCTCTGGTCTGAAGTAGCGGTGGTTTGCGCGAAGGCCGGGAAAGCGAGCACGGCCGCCAAGGGCAGGGCGAAGAGTAGACGGTTGTTCATAAGTAACTTCCTCCAAGATGGGGGAGCGTTTGGCTCCAGCCCAAAGGCACGCCTGGGGCGTGCTTAAATTTAATCGCGTCCTTGAACGGCAACAAACCCAGCGGTTTCGCTGAAGAAGGCGCTGACGCTACGCCCGGTTTTGAGCTCCAGGCACCCAGATCGCAGTGCCTGACCCTATTGCCTATACATGTGGGATGCCAAATCCGGCGATAGGGTTGAAGAGCTAAATGATTGATATCTATAGACATTGTAGTACCGTTGAGGGCGGAAAGATAGGTTTGGGGCCGGCGGCAGGGTAATTTTGGCAAACCTGATATAAAAACTGCGTGGAAATAGGCTTTCCGGGGAGGGTTGCTTTGGCAGCTCAATGGGTGGGGCATCGACGGATGGGGCATCGATCGAGTGTGTGCCGAGGCGGATTGTGGCTAGGGATTGTGGCGTGGGTATTGTGTGGAGTGAGCTGGGGCCAGGTGGCGGGAGTGGCCTCATCCTCGCAACTTCCTGCGGATCATATCTCGGCTGAGCATCTGCGCGAGTACTCCGATCTGGCGGTGAAATGGATGCAGGAGTATTTGCGGGTCGACACAACGAATCCTCCGGGGAATGAGATGCGGGGGGTTGCGTTCTACAAGAAGATTCTCGACCGGGAAGGGATTGAGAATCGGGTGTTTGAGTATGCGGCGGGGCGTGGGGATTTGTGGGCGAGAATTCCGCGGAGCAGAGAGCGAGAAAAGCCCCACTTCTCCCGCAAAGGGCGAGGCAGAAATGGGGCACCCACGGCCAATTATTCTTCTCAATCATATGGATGTCGTGACCAGCGATGCTGCGCACTGGAAAGTGCCGCCGTTTAGCGGGGAGATTCGGAACGGCTACATGTGGGGGCGCGGGGCGCAGGACATGAAGGATGAAGGGCTGGCGCAGTTGGTGGTGATGGTCATGCTGAAGCGCGAGAAGGTGGAACTGGATCGCGACGTTATTTTTCTGGCCGTGGCGGATGAAGAAGTGGATGACACGGGGAGCGACTGGTTCATTGAGCATGAGCGGGATTTGCTGGGGAATGCGGAGTTTCTGATCAACGAAGGTGGCGAGAACCTGCTGCAGGACGGCTCGGTCAAGTATGTGGGCGTAGATGTCGGCGAGAAGACTACTTATTGGATGCATGTTGTCGCGCATGGCAGGCCGGGGCATGGCTCGCGGCCGATTGCGGATTCGGCTCCGAACCGGCTGGTGCGGGCGCTGAACCGGATTTTGGCGTACCAGACTCCGCTGCGCGTGCTGCCGGTGGTGGATGAGTTCTTGCGTGACATGGCGCCGTATGAACCGCCAGAACGGGCGGCGGAGTATCGCAATATAAAGAAGGCGATTGAGGATAAGAAGTTTCAGGAGGAGCTCGAGAACGATGAGTCGCTGAACTTTCTTTTGCGCGACACGATTTCGCTGACCATGATGGGAGGATCAGAGCAGACGAATGTGATTCCTCCCGAGGCGTGGGCGAATCTGGATGTGCGGATTTTGCCGGGAGGCGATCCGAAGGCGGTGCTGGCGGCGGTGCGGCGGGTGGTGAATGATCCCGATGTCACGGTGGAACCCTGGAAGGGAGAGTTTCGCGTGGCCAATTATTCGGGAACGGATAATGCGCTGTGGGCGGCGATCCGCGAAGTGTCAGCGAAATATTTTCCGGGGACGCCGGTGGTGCCGCACATTACCAGTGGGTACACGGAGAATCAGCGCTACCGGCCGCTGGGGATTATTGCGTATGGATTTAATCCTTATACGGCGACGGATGAAGAGGGGAACACCGAACACGGCAACGACGAGCGGATTCGGGTGGAGGAAGTGCAGCGCGGGCCGCGGATTTTGTTTGATGTGGTGACGGGGGTGGCGGGGAAGTGAGCACTTCTCCGCCACGGATTTTTACGGATAAGCTGACGACCAATCTCTCTCCGCGAGTACTGTGCTCCCTCAGCGCACACCACCGCAGTGCTTCTCGTATTGCTCAAAGATGAAGTTGTCGGTCATGCCGGCGATGTAGTCGCAGATTACGCGCGGGAGGGAATCTTGTTTTGCTTTCTCCTGATAGTTGGTGGGGAGGGTTTCGGGGTTCGTCATCCAGAAGGCGAATAGCTCTTTGACGATGCGTTCGGCATCTTCTTTTTCTTCGGCAAGCGAGGGGCTGTAGTAGAGATTTTCGTAGAGGAAATTCTTGCTTTGCTTGCGCTCGGACTCGACTGCGGGGCTGAAGGCGGCGAGGCGGTCGGGGTGGTGGCGGACGTCGTCGAGGGTTTGGATTCCAGCTTGCTGCAGGCGCGACTGGGTGTTGGTGATCAGGTCGGTGACGAATCGGTTTAGGACGCGCTTCAGGGACTCGTTGAATTTTAATTTGGCGGGGGCGGCGGGATATATCTTCTCGACTTCGCGGTAGAAGCGTTCGAACGCTGGGACGCCTTCGCGGATTTGTTCTAGCGAGAGGAGATGAGCTTCGTAGCCGTCGTCGAGGTCGGCGGTGTTGTAGGCGATTTCGTCGGTCAGGTCGATCAGCTGGGCTTCGAGTGGGGGGCGCTGGTCGAGCAGGTATTCGGCTAGCTCTGGATGCGCTTTTGCGTCGTAGTCGTGCGAGTGCTTGATGATGCCTTCGCGGACTTCGAAAGTCAGGTTCAGGCCGCGGAAGGCGGCGTAGCGCTGTTCGAAATCTTCGACGATGCGGAGCGCGTGGAGGTTGTGGTCGAAGAAGAGGCCATGCTGGCGCATGGCGGTGTCGAGCGCCTTTTCTCCGGCATGGCCGAAGGGAGGGTGGCCGAGGTCGTGGACCAGCGCCAGGGCTTCGACCAGATCGACGTTGAGGGCGAGGGCTCCGGCTATGGTGCGGGAGACTTGCGAGACTTCTAGCGTGTGGGTGAGGCGGTTGCGGAAATGGTCGGAATAGCGGCGCGTGAAGACTTGGGTTTTGGCTTCGAGGCGGCGGAAGGCGCGGGCGTGGATGACGCGGTCGCGGTCACGTTGGAAGTCGTTGCGGTAGGGATGCGGGGGTTCGGGGAAGCGGCGTCCGCGGGAGTGGTGGGTGGGCACCGCGTGGGCGGCCAGCATGTTCGCAGTTTAGCAGAGGAGCGAGTAGCGAGTTGGGAGCGCACACGCTGCAAGCAAGAACCCAGGTCCCTCGCGTTGCTCGGGATGACAAGCGTTACTTGCTCGGGATGACAAGCGTAGGTTGCTCGGGATGACAAGAGCTGCCTGCTCGGCACTCGTGACTCGGTACTCGTTACTGCTTGGTGGATTCTTCTTTGGCTAGCTTTACCTTGGCGGCGTCTAGCTTTTGCTGGACTCCGGCGAAGGCTTCGGTGTCTTGCTCAGCGGGGACGGTTTTGTTCCATTCCTGGACGGAGCGCTCCCAGTGGGCGGCGGCTAGTTTCAGGCGGCCGGTTTTCTGGTAGAGATCGCCGAGATGTTCCTGCACCGTCGGGTCGGAGTTCATGTGAGCTTCGGCTTTGGTCAGATTTTCTTCCGCCTGATCGTATTTGCCGAGCTTGTAGTAGACCCAGCCGAGCGAGTCGAGATAGGCGCCATTGTTGGGCTCGAAGGTCACGGCCTGCTTGATGTAATTGAGCGATTCCTCGAGTTTCACGCCGCGGTCGGCGTTCATGTAGCCAAGATAGTTGAGCGTGGCGGCGGCCTGGGGATCGCTGGGTGAGGTTGTGGCCAGAACTTTTCTGAACTCGATCTCGGCCTGGTCGAACATTTTCTCGCGCTGGTAAAGATCGCCGCGAAGAAACTGCACGGCGGCCTTGTCGTCGGGCTTGGTGGAGAGCTGCTCGGCTTTCGCGAGAGCTTCCAGGGCTTCGTTCCAGCTCTTGGCGCGCGTGTAAATGATGCCGAGACGGAGATAGACATCGCGATCTTCGGGGCCACCCTTGAGCATGGAGCGAATGTCGGCCACGGCTTTGTCGAGTTCACCGGTGTCGGCCAGTTGCGCGTCGAGCACCATGCGCATGTCGCGGTCGTCGGGCAGCCGCTGCACGGCCTCTTTGGCGGCGGCGGTGGCTTGCGGCCACTGCTTGGCTTCGCGGTAGGTGTCGATGATTTCCTGATAGCCGCTGCGAGCGTTTTCATCGCCCAGGGGCAGCATTTTGCGGAAGGTTTCGACGGCGGCGGTGTAGTTTTCCTGTTCGCGATAGACCATGCCGAGGCGCTCGATGAAGATGGCGCGGTTGTTGCGATCGGCCTGGCTCGATCCGACTTCATTCTTTTCGGTGCGCTTCAACAAGTCCTGCAAAAGCTTGATGGCGTCGTCGTAGCGGCCCTGCGCCTGATAAACCGAGGCCATGCTGTAGGGGACGTCCATGGTGTCGGGAACCAAGGTATCGGCGCGCTTGAGATTTTCTAGCGCCAGATCGTACTTGGCCTGGCGGCGATAAATCTCGGCCATGCGGACATACGTCTGCGCGTCTTCGGGATTGGAGTCGGCGATGACTTTGTACTGTTCGAGGGCGGCATCGAGCTGGCCGTCATTCAACAGGTTTTCTGCCAGGCCGCGGATGGCGTCGAGATTATCGCGGTCGAGAACGATGGCGTGACGGTAGGCATCAATGGCGCTCTTGTAATCTTTGCGCTGTTCGTAGGCGGCGCCCAGGGCGGCGTACAGCTTGGCGGAGCGAGCCGAGTCGGGGATGGCGCTGAGAACCTTGAGCGCGTGGGCGGTGTCGCCTTCGTCGGTGTAGAGCATGGCCAGCGTGGTGACGGCTTCTTCGGAGCTGGGGTCGAGTTTGATGGCGGTCTTGAGTTCGCCTTCGGCTTTAGCGAGGTCGTTATTCAGGCGGTAGAGACGGCCGAGCAGGAGGTGGTCGTCGATGCTGTCGGGATCGAGCTTTACGATCTGCTCGTATTCGTCGATTGCGAGTTTGAGAATGTTGTCGGAACCGGAGCCGCCGGGCATATCGCCAAGCGAGCGCAAGTAGATTCGACCGAGAAGTTTGTGGGCTTCGAGGTTCTTGGGATCGCGCTTGATGATGTCTTGCGCTTCCTTGACGGCATCGGCGATGCGGCCGGTCTTGACGTAGAGTTCGGCCAAGGCGGACGTCAGGAATTCCGAGGAGGGATCGGCCTCGATGGCGAGGCGGTATTCCTCAGTGGCTTTAATGGCGAGGTCGCTGCGGCCGTAGGCGGTGACCATCTCCTCGTACATGTGGGCGAGGGTGTAGTGGTAATAGGCGGCGGCGCGGTCGAACTTGCGCGGTGAAGACTGGCCGAGCGAAGACGGGCCCGGAGAAGCTTGGGCCGGTTTGGCCTCGGGTGCAGCGGAGTCCGGGGAAGCTGACGGGCTGGTTTGGGCGACGGCAGCGATTGACGCTATCGAGATCGTCACTAAGATGATCGAAAAAGTGCGAAGAATTCTATTCATGCTGAACCTAATCATTTGGACCCGAATGCGCTCCCGCGCGTTTCCGAAACCTCAGGCTGTATAGATGCCAAGCCGCCGGGGAAAAGGTGCCTTTATTCTAACTCGCGGATTGCCGGGATGGGAAAAAACACGCGCGATTAACAAAAGCCGGAGGAACCGGAAGTTCAGGGACGGGCGGGAAATTGTTGATTGTTGATTGCTCATTGTCGATTGAAAACCGGGCGGTTGATCCGGTTCCGCTACAGGTATCTTTACAATCAGCAATCAACAATCAAGGAATCAACAATTTACTCAGTGGCGGAAGTGGCGGACGCCGGTAAAGATCATGGCGAGGCCGAGACGGTCGGCGGCGGCGATGACTTCGGCGTCGCGCTGCGAACCTCCAGGCTGAATGACGGCGGTGGCGCCGGCGCGGGCGATTTCTTCGACGCCGTCGGGGAATGGAAAGAAGGCGTCAGAGGCCGCGACAGTGCCCTGGAGCGGGAGTTGGGCTTTCATGGCGCCGAGTTTGGCGGCGTCGACGCGGGACATCTGGCCGGCGCCGACGCCTACAGTCTGTCCGTCGCGGGCGTAGACAATGGCATTGGATTTGACGTGCTTGCAGACTTTCCAGGCGAAGAGCAGGGCTCGGGTTTCTTCGGGCGTGGGTGCGCGTTGGGTGACGACTTTCAGGTCGGCGTCTTGCAGGGGGCGGATGTCGGCGTCTTGGATGAGCATGCCGCCGGAAACATTTTTTAAGACCCACTTCTGATCGGCTGCAGCCACTTGCACGAGGCGGAGATTTTTCTTGGTAGCGAATTTGGTGAGGGCGGCTTCGTCGAAGGCGGGGGCGGCGATGACTTCGAGGAAAAGCTTGTGCATTTCCTCGGCGGCCTCGGCGTCGATGGGGCGGTTCACGCCGATTACGCCGCCGAAGGCAGAGACGGGGTCGCATTCGAGGGCGCGCTTGTAGGCTTCCGCGAGAGTCTTGCCGGTGGCGGCACCGCAGGGGTTGGTGTGTTTGATGATGGCGCAGACGGCAGGGTCGGCTTCGGGATCGTTGAATTCCTGTGCGAGATCCCAGGCCGCTTGCAGGTCGACGATATTGTTGAAGGAAAGTTCCTTACCTTGAAGTTGGCGGGCATTGGCTACGCCCGCGCCTGAGCCGTCGGAGTACATGGCGGCCTTCTGGTGTGGGTTTTCGCCGTAGCGCAGGTCGAGGGTTTTGTGGAACGAGAAGCGGAGGGTTTCTGGGAACGTGGCGGCTTCGGGCTGCAATTGAAACGAATCTGCGCTGATGCGCTCGATCGTGGAGGCGATGGCGGAATCGTAGGCTGCGGTGGTGGCGAAGGCTTTTTGCGCGAGGCGCCATTTTGTGGCGAGCGAGAGATGGCCGGCTTCGCGATCGAGTTCGGCGGCGATCGAATCGTAGTCGGCGGGGGACGTGACGATGGCGACGTCGTGGAAATTCTTGGCGGCGGAGCGGATCATCGACGGGCCGCCGATGTCGATGTTTTCGATCAATTCTTCGAAACGGACTCCGGGCTTGGCGGCTGTTTTTTCGAAGGCGTAGAGATTGACGACGACCATATCGATGGGTGCGATACCGTGTTCGGCGACGGCGGCGACATGTTTGGGATCGTCGCGGCGATGCAGGATGCCGCCGTGGACTTTGGGATGAAGAGTTTTGACGCGGCCGTCGAGCATTTCGGGGAATCCGGTGAGTTCAGAAATATCTTTGACGGGGATGCCGGAGTCGCGCAGGAGTTTGGCGGTGCCGCCGGTGGAGATGAGTTCGACGCCGAGGGTGGAGAGTTTGCGGGCGAAATCGGCGAGTCCGGTCTTGTCGGTGACGCTGAGGATGGCGCGCTGGATGCGGGAAGACATGGGGCCTCGGATGAAGTGGAATGACGATGAGTGACTGAAAATTCTATCAGCTATCAGGTAGCGGGGGCCGCACCGATTCGCGGGCAATTTTTGAGTTTGAAAAGGAGGCGAGCCAAGCGCGCGATTATTGCGTCGCAAGGAACGCGCCGCGCCGCGCGGCTCGCCTAGATCCCTCGCTGCGCAAAAAAACGCTTACTCGGGATGACAAGCAAACCGCATTATTTTTCCGTCTTGGCTTTGGCCTTGAGTTTGACGTGGCCGTTGGCGATTTCTACTGAATACTCGACATTATCGCACTTGTACTGCTTGCGGATCTGGTCGGTTTTCTTCTGGACGAATGTGGTGAAGGAGTCGATGCTGCCGGTTACATTCTCTCCGGCTTTTTTCTTGGCAGCGACCAGAGTGTTGTAGAGGCGCTCGACTTGCTCGCGCTCGGCCTGGTCAACGCTATGCAGGGTGAAAGCCTGGGACGTGGTACCGGCGGCGGCCGCTGCGGCAGCGTGACTTACGCCATACACGGGATGGTGCTGAGCTTTGTGTTCATCTTCGGCGACGCGCACTCCCTGCACCGAGAGCAAAGCGTCCTGCGGACGGCGATAGCCTTCTTCGCGGATGCGGGACTTCTTGCGCCACAGATCGCTGTAAATGGCATAGCGCTGGGCCATTTCGTTGTAGCGGTAGCGCTGGGAGAAGTTCATGCGGCCGCCGTCGGAAAACTTGCGCAGCATGCTCAAGACCTTCCACTCGACGTCAGTAGGCGGGCGTTTGGCCGGATTGCTGAAGAAGATCTCGTACTCGATTTTCAGACGGCGCAGTTGCGTGTCGAGAACGTTGAGTTCTTCGTCGGTGGTCACAGAGGTCTCCATGCACAGTTTAATGAGCTGAAGGGATGGAGGCGAGGTGCCTGTGGGTCACGGAGGGCATGGTACGAAAGTAAGCAGCTTCTAGCTCCTAGCTGCTAGCTTCTAGCTTTGGAACCCTTACTTCCAACGGTTTGCGGGCTGATGGTTGGATCGGAGCGGTTGAGGTCGGTTTCGAAGTGTTGAGCCGGAAGCTAGTAGCTAGAAGCTAGAAGCCTATTTCCCCGAATTCGACGCCATCTTCTTAACCATGGCCAAAACGAGTTTGCGGTCGCTGTCGTTCAGGCTGGTGGAGTAGCGGCGGATCTGGCTGAGGAAGCGGACTTCGTCGTCGGAGAGTTGGGGCAGTCCCTTGGAGCCGTTGCTGTGGCCGGGCTCGGCGAAAAACTGCGAGAGCGGGAGCTCCATGGCGCCGGCGATTTTGGAGAGCGTATCGAGCGACGGGATAGTATGGCCGTTTTCGACGCGCGACAGGTAGCAGCGCAGCAGGCCGGTCCGCTTTTCGATGTCGCCTTGAGACATACCTTTTTGGAGCCGGTAGTTGCGGATGGTCTCGCCGATATTCATTGTTGGGAGCATTTCAGGATGGGTCATAGTAACCAGATCAGTACCTTCTGGCAAGTAGGAAATTTGTGCCATGCGCGGGACATTGGTGCCATACGAAAATCGAATGGGATCGAGCGGGGTTTCACGGGCACGAGCGCGGTTGCTTAGACGGCGTATAAGGAATGATCGAGTGAAAGCCGCGTCTGTCAGGCGATTTCGAGGCACGGCGATTTTGCTCTTATTTCTTCAGCGTGCTCGCGAGAAAGTCGACGGTGCGCTGCCAGGCGTCGGCGGCGTCGGCGGCACGGTAACCGTCTTTGTTGTTGGGATTTTCGAAGGCGTGGCCGGCGTCGGGGTAGATGGTGACGTCAATCTTCTTGCCGAGTTGATCCAGGGTTGCGCCAAACTTCTTCACGTCGTCCGGAGTGATGCCATGATCCTGCGCGCCAAACAGGCCGAGGATGGGCGCATTGATTTTCTTCAGCGCCTCGATGTCGGTGGCGAGATGGCCGTAGTTGATCACGGTCGCGGCTAAGGTCGGCTCCTGCAGGGCGACGTCGAGCGAGTAGCCTCCGCCCATGCACCAGCCGATGGATCCGATGCGGTCTTTCTTCACATTGGACTGCGATGCGAGAAATTCGAAAGCGGCGTGCAGGTCGCGTTTGGCGCGGTCTTCGGGCACTCCGCGCATGATTTCGTGCGCCATGTCTGGGGTGGTGGCGACTTTGCCGCGATAGAGATCGACAGCGAGCGTGACGTAGCCCTGGTCGGCCAGCTTCGAGGCTTGATCCTTGACCCAGTCGTTCAGGCCCCACCATTCGTGGATGACGATCAGCGCGGGGAACGGGCCTTTGCCTGCGGGCGTGTAGACGATGCCTTGCACGGTTTCGTCGCCGCTTTTGTAGGAGACAGACTTGCCGTCGGCGGCGAAACTAGAGACGGCCAAAAGAAGAATGATCCAACCCGCCCAAAGTGTTTTCATAATTTTCCATTGTCATAAAGGTATTGACCTAAGATCAAGATCCCGAGCAGGAAATCGATCCCGAGTCCGCGCATTCCTAAGTCAAGCAGCCAATTCCACCGCGCCCCGAGCGCCAAACATGCGACGTCGGCAATTAGCCATACCAGGAAGACTCGAAGGAGCAATCTCCGGTTGTTCACAAGGATAGCTCCATGTACAGGGCGCCGGCGATCGGGTTGGTGCAGTAGGGATCGATTTCACGGAAGCCGAGACGTCGATACATGGCGACTGCATCTTTCATGACTGGTTCAACCGTGTCGAGGCGCATGCGCTGATAGCCGATCTGGCGGGCCTCAGCGATGATGTGGTCGGCGAGCGCGCGGCCTAAGCCTTTGCCGCGGAGCTGAGGGCGCAGGTAGAGACGCTTCATTTCGCAGACGCCTGGTTCGAGTCGGTGGAGCGCTACGCAGCCGGCGACCTGGCCTTCGTATTCAGCTAGCAGCAGGCGGCCTTCGGGCGGAGCGTAGCCGCCGGGGAGACTGGCGAGTTCCTGGTCGAAGTTTTGAAAGCAGAGGCTGAAGCCGAGGGACTGGGCGTATTCGAGGAAGAGTTCGCGGGCTTGGGCGAGCTGGGCCGGCGATTCTGCTTGAGTGAACGCAAAACCCTTGACCACAGAGGACACGGGGGACACAGAGGGAGCATGAGGGGATTCGGTTTCCTGTTCTTCATTCCTCTGTGCCCTCCGTGTCCTCTGTGGTTAAGAACTCGAAGTTATCCCATCAGCATGCCGCCGTTTACGTTCAGGACGTGGCCGGTGATGTAGGAGGCTTCGTCGGACGCGAGGAACGCTACCGCACTGGCTACATCGTCGGGCGTTCCAACCCGCCCCAGCGGGATCTGTTTGACGGCGGTCTGTTTGAATTCGTCGCTCAGGACCGCAGTCATGGCGGTTTCGATGAAGCCGGGGGCGACGGCGTTGCTCGTAATGTTGCGGGAGCCGACCTCGCGGGCGATGGCCATGGTCAGGCCTATGAGTCCAGCTTTAGAGGCCGAGTAGTTAGCCTGGCCGGCCTGGCCCATCTGGCCGAAAACGCTGGTGATGTTGATGATGCGTCCCCAGCGCTGTTTGAGCATGGAGGGGATGACGGATTGAATACACAGGTAGGCGGAGGTGAGATTGGTTTGCAGCACCGCATCCCAGTCGGCGCGTTTCATGCGCATGACCAGTTGGTCGCGGGTGATGCCGGCGTTGTTGACCAGGATGTCGATTTTGCCGAACTGGGCGATGGCGGCTTTGACGGTTTCCTTAACTTGATTTTCGTCGGCGACGTCGAGAGTGAAGGCAGAGGCTTTGCCTCCGGCGGCGGCGATTTCAGCGACCAGTTCGTTCAGCTTTTCCTGATTGCGGGCGGCGACGGCCACCGTCGCGCCATCTTTGGCGAGGCGCAGGGCGCAGGTGCGTCCGATGCCTTGCGATGCGCCGGTGACGAAGGCTACGCGTCCTGAAAGGGACATGAGTTCTCCCAAATCGTGTTATGGAACAAGGTGGAACGCTGCATTATACTCGGGCAGCTGCGGAGTCTGAAGGACGTAGGGAGACTAATTGTGCCGGTAGCATAGCGATGGACAATCAAATAGACCGAATAAGAAAAGCGGAAGAGGCGATGCGCGAGCTCTTGGAGTATTCTGCCGAATCGCGTCGCCAACTTGAGGGCATAAAAGACCCCGATCTGAGGAAGGAGGTCATAGAGGCGATCGAGGGCATTGAGAAAGAGGCTCAGAATCTTAACGAAGCTCTGCAAAAGTGGAGGCTGGATATTCATTGAATTAAAAGGGCTACGAATCGCGTTGCTAATCCACAAGGGGGCCGCGTAACATTCCAGCACTCATGCCACAGACTGCGACGAATGTGATCACGATGCCCGATCCCTCTAACAAGAACTCTTCCCCTGCGGACGCGGGGCACCGGTCGACGGTGCGTGCTTCGGCCGCGGAAAATCCTGCGCCCATGTCGATTGAAATGCTGCCGGCAGACGCGGGCAAGAGTGCCCGCGCCACACAAGCCGAGCCTTCGACCGAAGTATTCGCCGTGTTTGGCGTGGAGCCGGAGATTCAGGCTTATGCCATGGCGAAGTATTCGCGGTCGTCGCTGTCGATGAAGGAGTCGCTGCGCGAGATCAGCACGCAGAAGGCGGAGAAATTTCTTAACACTTTTTATTTTCAGTATGGGCACCGGTCGATTGCCGATCTGGCGCATATTGCGCTGGCGGTCGAGAGGCTTTCGATTCTGGCGGCGATTGAAGTGGCCGACGAGCAGCGCTGGGATGGGCAGGAGCGGTCGACGCGCTATCAGGATTTCAAGAAGAGTGGGTATTACGTTCCCGAGTTTGGTTCGGATGAGGAAGCGCGGAAGCTCTATCGCGAGACGCTGGATTTTCTGTTCGCCGAGTATGAAGCGCTTTCGGCGCACATGACGCAGCATTTGATCAACATCACGCCGAAGCCCGCGGACATGAAGCAGGAGGCGTATGAACGGACGCTGAAGGCGCGGGCATTTGATATCACGCGCTATCTTTTGCCTTTGGCCACCAACACCTCTCTGGGCGAGATCGTCAATGCGCGCACTTTGGAAATCCAGGTGGCGCATCTTCTTAGTCGTACCGCATAAAGAAGTTAGGGTGCTGGGCGAGTCGTTGAA
The DNA here is from genome assembly GCA_963758005.1 of uncultured Acidobacteriota bacterium. Lineage (GTDB taxonomy): Bacteria > Acidobacteriota > Terriglobia > Terriglobales > Acidobacteriaceae > Sulfotelmatobacter. The sequence continues at coordinate 1,378,840 of CAVWTR010000006.1, read as the reverse complement.
GAAGGCGGCGACTGGGGCGGCTTACAACGTGAATGCGGAGTCGTTGCAGGATTTGGTTTCGCAGATTCGGGCGGTGAGTCCGGAGCTGGGAGCGCGGGCCGAGGCGGAATTGCTGCGCGAAGTGCGGGTGGCGCCGACTTTGGTGAAGTATGCCGATCCGAACGAGTATGAAATGGCCACTCGGCGCGAGCTGCGGCAGGCGGCGCGCGAATTGATGGCCGACGAGCCGCTGGCGCCGTCGAAGGCGATCGTCGATTTGCTCGACGACGAGCCGCTGGAAGTCGAGATCGCGACTACGCTGCTCTATGAGCACTCGCACCATTCTTATCGGCAGATTCGGCAGGCGCTGCAGGTTTCGGGGGAGAGATATCGGCGGGAGATTATCGACCTGGGGCTGCGGCATCGCGGCAAGCATGATGAGTTGCTGCGCGGATTCCGCGCGGGGCAGCAGTTTCGCTTCGACATTTTGATGGATACGGGCGGGTTCCGCGACATGCATCGGCATCGGCGGTGCATTCAGGTCATGCAGGGATTTACCACGCAGCACGGGTACGAGATGTTGCTCGACGTGGAAGATGCGGGCGTGCGCGGACGGTTCGATGCGGCCATACTGCGGGTGCAGGCGGCGGTGGAAAGTTTGGCTGTGCGGACGACTCCCGAGGCGGAAGAGAATTCGCAGTATGCGATTCCGCTGGCGTTCCGCAAGCGCGCGCTGTTCAAAATGGATTTTGCCGAAGCGGTTTACATTTCCGAGTTGCGGACTACGCCGGCGGGGCATGTTTCGTATCGCAATGTGGCTTATGCGATGTATGAAGCGGTGGCGCGGAAGTATCCGGCGCTGGCCAAGTATTTTCGTGTGCATGATGTGACTGCGCCGGTGGATTTGCTTCAACGGTAAACTGGGCGTCTTCGCTCTTAAGATTGGAATGATCTCACCCCGCATCACAAGTTCCCGTTCGTCGGCAAGTAGTCTGCAGGTTCGCCTGAGTAGGCGAACTTTTCTTGCAGCTAAACGCAAGTTTAATGAGAGCTCGGGCCCGGAGGACGGCAAGGCTGGGTTCACCCTTCTAAAGAAGGCGGCTGCCTTGGGCTGCGTCGAAGCGCACGAGTGGTTGGGCTACGTCTACGATTACGGCTACGGAACTCGGCCCAATCGGCGCCTCGCGCTCAAGCATTATATGATTGCGGCAGAAGCAGGCAACGCGAACGCTGAATATCATGTAGGAGTTTTCTACCACGAAGGCATTACCGTCCGCAAAAATTATCGCCTCGCTGTGTTGTGGTTTCGTCGGGCCGGTTGGCACGGGGACGCAACCGCTCTGCATGCGCTTGGCAAGGCGTATCGCTACGGTTGGGGGGTAAAGAAAAATGAGAAGAAAGGGTTCAAACTGGAGTTGCAGGCAGCACAACTAGGCGAGATCGAAGCCCAGTTCTCTGTAGGAGTGTGTTTCAGTCGAGGCCAAGGAGTTGCCTCTGATCCCAGACAGGCCTTCAAGTGGTTTTTACTTGCAGCAAAGCGCTGGCACAACGATGCAGCCCACAATGTCGGGCGCTTCTACGAGACTGGTCGAGGCGTTCGCGAGGACAAAAAGAAATCCGAGTTCTGGTACAACCGTTCGAAGCAGCCCTACCAGCGTCCCTAGACCGAGACTGTAGCAACCTCTAGATTTATCTTGATACTGCCAGTCCGCGCGGCTAGAATCTGATCCAGAGACAGCCATGCCGCGCAGCGTCAAAATTGCTCCCGAAATCGATGCCGAACTTTACAAAGAACTGGTCTCCGTAGCTAAGGAGAACGGGCAATCGCAGAGGTTTGTGCTGGAGCGGGCCCTGGAGCATTATCTGCACAACGTGGTCCCCTCGCAGCGCATGGTCAGACCTGAGGTCATGGCCGCTTATCGGCGGTCGAACGAAAAGTATCGCGAGTTGTATAAGAAGCTGGCCAAGTAATGGCCGAGCGCTTGTATCTGACGGTGGCTGAAGTCATCGCCATCCATCATCACCAGATCGAGGAGTACGGCGGCGCCCATGGGTTGCGTGATCAGGGCGCTTTGGAGGCTGCGGTCTTCCGTCCTCAAACCGGCTATTACAACGACTTGAGCGAAGAAGCGGCGGCGCTGTTCGAGTCGCTGGTTAATAATCACGCTTTTGTGGACGGCAACAAGCGGGTCGGATTTGCTGCCATGCACACGTTTCTCCTGGCGAACGGCTTCGATCTGAGCGTTTCCAGCAACGTTGCGTTTGGATTCATGATCAAGACGATGGAGGACGGCAAGTTCCGCTTTGTGCTGTTGCACGAGTGGATCGCCGGGCACATCGTTCATATTCGGGAATAGATTTCGCGGGCAAGAGTGCCCGCGCCACATAACCGCTCCGCCCGATTCGGGACGATTTCCACCGTTATTATCTTGATTCGCCTTTTCTTCGCTTCGATCTGTATGTATAATCCGGCCAGATTGATTTTCACGCGGCAGGCTTAGGCTGCACTTCTAAAGGAGCCACTTCCATGGCGGATGAACGGGGCAAGGCGATTGAGATGGCGTTTGCGCAGATTGAGAAACAGTTTGGCAAGGGCTCGATCATGCGGCTGGGGTCGAAGGAAGCGATCGTCCCCATCGCGGTGATTCCGACCGGGTCGATCTCGTTTGATGCGGCGCTGGGCGTGGGCGGCTTTCCGCGGGGACGCGTGATTGAAGTGTTTGGGCCGGAGTCGTCGGGCAAAACGACCATTACGCTGCAGGTGATTGCCGAGGCGCAGAAAACCGGGGGCATGGCGGCATTTGTCGACGCGGAGCATGCGCTTGATCCCGGCTACGCCAAGAAGTTGGGCGTGGATGTCGACAACCTGCTGGTTTCGCAGCCGGATTACGGCGAACAGGCGCTGGAGATTACCGAAACGCTGGTGCGGTCCAATGCCATCGACGTGCTGGTGGTGGATTCGGTGGCGGCGCTGGTGCCCAAGGCCGAACTCGATGGCGAAATGGGCGACAGTCACATGGGGCTGCAGGCACGGCTGATGTCGCAGGCGCTGCGCAAACTTACAGGGACGGTTTCGAAGTCGCGCACCTGCCTGATCTTTATTAATCAGATTCGCGAAAAGATTGGGGTGATGTTCGGCAATCCCGAGACTACTACCGGCGGGAAGGCGCTGAAGTTTTATTCCTCAGTGCGGATTGACATCCGGCGCATCGCGGCCATTAAAGATGGCGACGTGGTCACCGGCTCGCGTACTCGCGTGAAGGTGGTGAAGAACAAAGTTGCGGCGCCGTTCCGCGAGGCGGAGTTCGATATTCTCTACGGGGAGGGTATTTCGCGGGAAGGCGATCTGCTCGACATCGCCTCGAACAACAACATCGTCGAAAAATCCGGCTCCTGGTACAGCTACAAGGGCGAGCGCATCGGACAGGGGCGCGAGAATGCGCGGCAGTTCCTGAAAGATAACAAAGACGTGATGGCGAAACTCGACACCGAAGTGCGCAAGGCCCTGGGATTGACTCAGGGCCCGGCCGCTCCGGCCGCCGCAGCGACCCCGCCAGCTCCATCATCGACAGGCGCTCGGGTTACGACCATGCCCGCCGCAGCGGAGCCGGTGAAAGCGCCGATCGTGGCTGCCAGACGGTAAGTTTGTTGCCTCCGGGCGCGGCGATTCATCGTTGCGCCCGGCCTTCCCTCTCGTCTTTGGGCCCGCGCACTCGGCTGGGTTCGCCATCCCCGATTGCCATTGTTGCTCCCACCCGCATAAAATCTCCTATTGCATTTCAGTTGCTCTAAGTGCTAAACCCACGGCCTTCCTGTGAGGACGATTGAATAAGGGCATCGCGGTTTATCCGGGCTCGTTTGATCCGCCGACCAACGGGCACCTCGATCTGATTGAGCGGGGCAGCAAGATGTTCGAACAGCTGGTGGTCGCGATTTTGCGCAACCCGGAAAAGACTCCGATGTTCAGCCTGGTCGAGCGGCTGGAGATGCTGCGCCAGCTCACCGCCGATTGGGGCAACGTTCGCATCGACACCTTCGACGGGCTCATGGTGGAATACGCCAAGTCGATTGACGCGATGTGCGTGCTGCGGGGCATTCGCGCCATCAGTGACTATGAATATGAGCTACAGATGGCGCTGATGAATCGCAAGCTGGAGCCGACGCTCGAAACGGTGTTTATGATGCCGGCCGTCAGGTATTCGTACGTCAGTTCGCGCCTGGTGCGCGAGGTGGCGCAGGCCGGGGGGCCGGTGAAAGACCTTGTCCCCGAAGTGGTGGAGCAGAAGCTGCGTGAAAAATTAGATCCGGCATACAAACTTCGGGACAGAGAACTCATCGAAGTCCCGAGAAAAAGAAAGAAGAAGGCATGACGACGGCAACCACGGAAGCGCTACGACTGACCGAGAGAATCAACCGGATTGAACCCTCCGCGACAATGGCGGTGGTCGCCGAGGCAGACAAGCTGCGGCAGCAGGGGATCGACGTGGTCGATTTTGGCGCGGGCGAGCCGCATTTTGCTACGCCGCAGCACATTAAGGACGCCGCCATTGCGGCCATCAACGCGAACTTTACGAAATATACGGCCGTGGCCGGCACCGCCGAGTTGCGCGATGCAATCGTGCATCGCCATGCGGCGGATTTTGATTCGGCCTATCGTCGCGACGAGGCGATTGCGTCGACCGGCGGGAAGCACGCGCTGTTTAACGCGATTCAGGTTCTGGTGGATCACGGCGATGAAGTGATTTTGCCGGTGCCGTACTGGGTTTCGTTCAAAGATATCGTGCGGTATGCGGGCGGAAATTGCGTTTTGCTCGAATCGGACGAGGCGCAGGGCTTTCGCGTAACGGCGGAGATGGTGGCGCGGCTGATAACTCCGCGCACCAAGGCGATCATTCTCAACTCGCCGTCGAATCCTTCAGGCGCGGTGATGAGTGCGGAAGATATGACGGAGGTCATTCGTCTGGCGCACCAGCGCGGCATTTGGGTGCTTTCGGACGAATGCTACGTGTATCTGAATTACACCGACAAGAATTTCTCGGTGGGGTCGCTGCGCGAATACAAAGAACGAATCGTGGTGCTGGGATCGCTCTCGAAAACTTATGCCATGACGGGATGGCGCGTGGGATATGCGCTGGCGCCCGCGGCTGTTGTGAGCGCGATGGCGAAGCTGCAGAGTCAGTCGACTTCGAATCCGACTTCGATTGCCCAGAAGGCCGCGGTGGCCGCGCTGAACGGACCGCAGGAGTGTGTGGCGCAGATGCGGACGGAGTACATCCATCTTCGCGATCACGTCGTAGGCGGACTGCGTTCGATTCCGGGTGTGAAGTGCACACTGCCGGAAGGTGCGTTTTATGCGTATCCGAATATTTCTTCGTTCCTCGGGCAGAGCGGTCTGAAGTCTGCGTCAGACGTGGCGGGAGGGTTGTTGCGTGAGGTCCATGTGGCAACGGTCCCCGGCGAAGGCTTCGGCACAAGCGAACATATTCGAGTGTCGTACGCTACTTCGAAGGCTGAGCTCGATCGCGGGTTAGATCGCATGCGAAAGTTCTTTGCGGGATTGTAAGGCCGATGGGCGGAGGTTTTGAAACGACCGAGTTGTAGATGATCAGGTTCGGCAGAGGCCGTTCCGTTTGCGAGCGGTCTTTTTTGTGGGCGCAGGTTTTGTATGGCAAATCTTTATCCATTGCTGATGCTTCCGGGATTCGATCCGCGTCCGTGGGGCACTCTCGATTTGTCGCCGATCTATCCCAATCACAAGTTTGAAGAGAAAATCGGCGAAGCGTGGTTGAGCGGTGACGACTGCAAGGTCGCGAATGGGCCCCTCAAAGGAAAAACTCTCGCGCAACTGAGCGAAGACTACGGTCGCGAACTGGTAGGCGATGCGGCTCGCGATCCGGGCAGGTTTCCGCTGCTGTTGAAATTTCTGTTCCCGCACGAAAAACTTTCGGTGCAGGTGCATCCCGATGACGCGCAGGCTCAGCGTGTTGGCCAGCCGTGGGGCAAGACCGAATGCTGGTACATTGCGCACGCGAAACCGGGGGCGCAGATTGCTCTGGGTCTGAAGCCGGGCGTTACCGTGAATCAACTAGAAGAGGCAATCCATCAGAAGCGGGCCGAGGAAGTTCTCAACTGGATGAATGTTTATGCAGGGGACATGATCTACGTCGCCGGGGGCACGGTGCACACGCTGGGGCCGGGGTCGGTCGTGGTGGAGACGCAGCAGCAGTCCGATACCACGTATCGCCTATATGACTACGGGCGCCCGCGCGAGTTGCACCTGAAGGACGGAATGGCGGCGGTGAAGGTGAAGGTGAACTCGGGCAAAGTGGTGCGGCCGGCGCCGGAGCAGATTCGTGGCGGCAAGAGCCGGCATGCGCCGCTGGTCGAAGCCCCGTATTTTGTGGTCGACATGTTTGAGGCGAAGGAACCGATGGAGCTTGCAACGCGCGACGATTCTGGGCGGAGTTCGGTTCAGATTCTGGTCGCCGTAGAAGGCTGTGGGGTCATCGAAGTGGCCGGGATGGATCCAGTGACGCTTACGAAAGGCGACGCAGTGATCGTTCCCGCTTGCGTCGACAAGTTCGGCGTGCGTCCGCAGTGGACGCTGGAGTTTTTACGGGCGTATGTTCCGGGAAAGCCGCTGCCGGAGCCGGAAACGAGAATGTAGCGTGTCCGAGAGGACTTACACACGGTCCTGAGAAAATCCTCGATGAAGAATTTGAATTTCTATCCCGTTATTTTGGCTGGAGGGCGCGGGACGCGCTTCTGGCCGCTGAGCCGGAAGAAGCGCGCCAAGCAATTACTGGCGCTCGACGGCAAACAGACCATGATTCAGCAGACCGTGGCACGCCTTTTGCCGTTGGCTCCGGCGAAAAGTTTCTGGATCATTACTAACGAGGACGGGCGCTCGGCGATTGCGAAGCAGCTACCGAAGCTGCCCAAGACGCAGATATTAGCCGAACCCGTAGGACGGAATACGGCTCCGGCGATTGGGCTGGCGGCGTTTCTGCTTTTGCGGGAGAATCCTGACGCGGTGATTGGGCTGTTCCCTTCCGATCACGTTATCGGCGATGAGAAGCGCTATCGCGAGACACTCGAGCGCGGGATTGCGATCGCCGCGGCCGGCGCAAACATCGTGGTGCTGGGCATCCGGCCGAATCGGGCGGAAACCGGATACGGGTACATCGAAGCTGGGAGCGCGTTCCAGGGTGAGGCCCTGCGTGTGCGCCGTTTTACCGAGAAACCGGACTCGCAGAAGGCCGCGGAGTTTGTGGCGGCAGGAAACTATTTCTGGAACAGCGGAATGTTTTTATGGAGTGCGCGCACGCTCGTCGACGCGCAGCGGGAGCATCTTCCGAAGACTGCTGCCCTGCTGGAAGAAATCGCTGCGGCATTCGGCACTCGCAAGTTTGCGACGACATTTCGAAAGCTATATCCCAAATGCGAAAACATCAGCGTGGATTATGCGGTGCTGGAACCGCGCTCGGCGAAGGGCGAACTCGCGGGTAACATTTTCTGCCTGCCTGCCGATTTCGGCTGGAATGATCTGGGTTCGTGGACGGCGCTGCACGAGCATCACACCGCAAAAAGCAATCCGCCGGAAGGCAATCTGGTCGCGGGTCTGGGCGAGTTTCTGATGAACGCGCGCGGCAACTATATTTACGCTCCGGGGAAGTTTGTGGCGGCGGTCGGAGTGAGCGATCTGGTTGTGGTCGACACGCCCGATGCGTTGCTGATCACAACCCGCCAGCACGCGCAGGATGTAGGCAAAGTTGTGAAGCATCTGGACGAAAAGAAGCTGCATAAGCTGGTATGAAGAATAGCTGGTGTTAAAAATACGTGGTGTGAAGAACGCAGTGATTAGACATAGTGGCCGGTGGCCAGTCAGAATCCCATGGCACAAGAGATCAAATTCGGAACCGACGGATGGCGTGGAATCATCGCCGATGATTTTACATTCGAAAATGTACGCCGTGTCGCGGGCGCGATCGCTTCGTATGTATTGAAGTACGAAGAGGCGCAACATGGAGTGATTGTCGGGTACGACACGCGCTTTGCCTCGCCACGAGCGGCGCAGATCGTTGCCGAAGTGATTGCTGCCGCCGGAATTCCGGTGAAGCTGGCCAGCGACTATACGCCGACGCCCGCGGTTTCCTACGCGGTGAAGCATCGAGGGGCCGCGGGCGGAGTGATGGTCACCTCGAGCCACAATCCGTTCAACTGGAACGGAGTGAAATTCAAGGGCAAGTTCGGCGGGTCGGCTACGCCGGCGATCATGAAGAAGATTGAGGAAGAGCTCAATGCCGGCGCGATGCCCAAAGGCAACAAGGCGGTGGTGGAAGAGGTCGATCTCAAGAAGGACTATGTCGCCGCGGTCTGCGCGTTCGCCGACATGGATCTGATCGCGAAAACGAAGTTCAAGTTTGCCGTCGATGCCATGTATGGGTCCGGGCGCGGAATCCTGAGTGGAATATTTGCCGAGCGCGGAGTGCAGTATGTGGCGATTCGGCAGGAACTGAATCCGCTGTTCCCGGGAATTAATCCCGAGCCCATCGAACCGCATGTCGCGATGCTGCAGCAGACGGTCGTTCGTGAAAAGTGTGATGCCGGGCTGGCCACGGATGGCGACGCGGATCGCATCGGCGCGGTTGCCGAAGATGGTAGCTTCGTGGATTCGCACAAAATCTTTTGCGTCTTGTTGCGCTGGCTGCTGGAGCGCAAGAAATGGCCGGGCGATGTGGTGCGCGCGTTCAATACCACGCGCATGCTCGACCGCATCGCGGCGAAATATGGGCGGAAGCTGCACGAGACTTCCATCGGGTTCAAATATATTGCCGATCTGATGATGGAAGGCAGCATTCTCATTGGCGGCGAAGAGTCGGGCGGCATTGGGTATTCGCGATTCTTGCCCGAGCGCGATGGCGTTCTGAACTGCCTGCTGCTCGCGAATGTGATGGCCGAGGAAGGCAAGCCGCTGGGACGGCTGGTGGCGGAGTTGCAGCAGGAATTTGGGCCGCATTATTATGGCCGTCGCGATCTGCACATTCCCGAAGACTTGAAGCAGAATGCGATTCAGCGGGCGCGCGCGGAGAGTACGCAGACTCTGGGCCGATACCATGTGCTGAAGAAAGAGAATCTCGACGGTATAAAGTTCTTCCTTGATGCTCCGACGAAAGGGAATGGAGCGGAGGCGTGGGTGTTGTTCCGCGCGTCTGGGACCGAGCCGCTGCTGCGGCTTTATGCGGAAGCTTCGTCACCGGAGCTGGTGAAAGAACTTCTGATCACGGGGGAGACCTTCGTGAAGGACCGTGGTTAGTGGCTAGTCGCCACCGATCTGTTTTGTGCTAATCTTCGCAACGATTTCGATTTAAGAAAAAATCATGGCTGACGATCCCATTCCGGTTCAGGCCGATTCGCCTGAGGCGCGCCGCTACAACAGCATCCGGCGCTGGCTGGGCGTTGCGGATTTTCTGGTTGGGTTCGCGTTTCTGATTGTGTTACTCGTCACTGGATGGTCCGAGTGGCTGAAGAACCGCGCGTATCGTCTGGGATTTCAGAATTATTCGCTGTCACTTTTCATGTATCTGCTGCTGCTGCTGTTGATCAGCAAAGGGTTGGGCATCGGGCTCGACTACTATGGCTTCGCACTCGAGCGAAGATTCAAGCTTTCGACGCAGAAATTCCGTTCCTGGATCTGGGACGAGACGAAAGGCTTTTTAGTCGGCCTGGTGATGGGGGGCATAGTCGTCGAGGTCCTGTACTTCACGATCCGGCAGTGGCCGCAGTATTGGTGGGTGATTGCCTGGGCACTGTTCATGGGGTTGTTCATTCTTCTGGCCCAACTGGCGCCGGTCGTGCTGTTTCCGATCTTCTACAAGTTCGAAGCGCTCGATGATGAAGACCTGCGGCGGCGTCTGGTTGTGCTGAGCGAACGCGCCGGCACACGGGTGCGCGGCGTGTACCGCTGGAAGTTATCGGAAAAAAGCAAGAAGGCGAACGCGGCTTTGACCGGGCTGGGCGCGACTCGCCGTATTATTCTCGCGGACACGCTGCTCGACAACTACACGCCGGAAGAGATTGAAGCGGTGTTGGCGCATGAGCTCGGGCACCATGTGCATCGCCATATTCTGAAAAGTATTTTCGTACAGGCCGTCATCACGCTGGCCGGCTTCTGGGCGGCGAACTGGACCCTGCACTACGCGGTGGATCAGCGCTGGTTCGAGGAAATGTCGGATTTCGCGAACCTGCCGCTGCTGGCGCTGGTTTCGGTGGTGTTGTCGTTCTTGCTGATGCCGGCGCTCAACGCGTATTCGCGCTTCAACGAGCGGCAGGCGGATCGCTATGCCTTCGAGTCGATCGCCACGGTCGAGCCTTTTATTTCATCCATGAACAAGCTGGCCGAGCAGAATCTGGCGGAGCGCACGCCTTCGAAGTGGGTGGAATGGTTTTTTCATTCGCATCCGGCTATCTCGCGGCGTTTGGCGGCGGCGAAGGAATGGGGCCGAAAACAGGACTTGAATCCGCAGGTTTGAGTCGCACGGTTTGAACTGCAGGTTTGAGTTGCGAAGGTCAGCGTTTCTTCATCATCTGGATTACGCGTTGCAGGTCTTCTTCCGTATCAACCCCTACACTGTCATGCGGCGTTTCGCCAACATAAATCGGGATGCCATTTTCAAGAAATCGTAACTGCTCCAGCCGCTCAGTTTTTTCGAGGCCTGACTCCGGCAATTTCACAAAACCGTCCAGCGCAGTTTTGCGATACGCGTAGAGTCCCAGATGCTTGAAGTAGCGAGGCCGCGTGGCGTCGCGATCAAACGGTATAGTGGCGCGGGAAAAATAGAGCGCGCGTCCGCCGAGATCGGTGACCACTTTCACGGCATTCGGATTCGGAATGTCGGTCTCGGCGGCGACAGTCATCAACGTGCCCACTTGGGCAGCAGGATTTTCCATGACGTGCAGCAAGGCCGCGATGTGCTCGGGGCGGGTGAGGGGCTCATCGCCCTGGACATTGATGTAGATATCGGCCGCCATGCGCCCCGACACCTCATGCACTCGCTCGGTGCCGCTGCGATGCGCGGCGGAAGTCAGTTGTGCGTTCCAGCCATGGTCGCGGCAGGCTTGCAGAATTTCTTCGGAGTCGGTGGCGATGAGAACCTCCGCCAGCAGCGGCGACGAGCGCACAGCTTGATAGACCACGCCGATCAGCGGCTTGCCCGCAATTTCGCGCAGCATCTTACGCGGCAGACGTGTGGACGCCAAACGGGCAGGGATAACGGCGATTGCTTTCATGAATGTTCCGGTCCTTATTACTCGACATCACTCGACCTCCGAGATTCCTCGACCTCGGGCCGGTCATTGAATGATGACCATGTTCATGCTCCAGGGAGTGAGAGTCAGGGTCAGAGGCAGGGACTGCATGCCCATGCTAGTAGTCGTCGGCGGGGCCCATGTGCTCGTCCCTACTGGGTCCGGCGGAGTGCCCGTCGGCGAACCCGACAAATCGTAGATTGCCTTGTCGTAGGTGGTGACAGTCACCTTGGAAGACGAGGTCTCGCCCGAAAGCGTGATCGTCACCGGCTGAGCAAGGTTTTCGTTGTCGTTGAACAACAGCAGTGCCGTGCCGCCGGGGTTGGTCGCGGCATAGGCGCGCACATCCGTCGTGTCGCCGGCGACGGTCGCCGTCAGCACAGTCTGGCCGTTGACGTCCATCTGGCTGAACAGCTGAAACGCCACCGCCGTCGGGGACATGGTTCCGATGGGCCCTGCGCCCGGACAGGTGGGATCTTCCGTCGGTCCATCGGAGAAAACGTTGTAAGCTCCGAAATCCTGCCATCCATAGACCGACGTAGTATCGTTTCCGTTGGTACCGTTGCAATTGCCAAAGCCAATCCACCAGGTCAGGCGCGAAACTCCATCGTTCATCATTTCGCCCAGCACCTGGCCGGCATACAAACCCTGAGTAATCGACCAGCTCTGCTTGCCCGGATTGGAATAAGCCCCACCGATCTCGCCCACGTAAATGGGCGTGTCCGGAGTTCCCCATTCGGCCAGTTCCAACTTGATGGTGTTGATGTTCGTGGTCAACTGCTGCGCTGCCTGCTGCACTAGGAAGGTATCGCTTTCCTGGCCTGGAGCTTCTGGATAATAGTGATACTCCACGAAGTCATACGACCCTTTGGCATTGGCCAACACGGTGCTGTCCCAATCGGTGGTCGGGCTACCCGCGTCCACCACGACGCCGACCAGCGTGTTCGGGCTAGCCGTCTTGATCGACTGGTAGTAGCCGGTTGATCCCACCACGGCAGCGGCGTATGTGGTGGGGTCGTTCGGAATGGAGTGCAGGTCGTACTCCCAGCTCCCATACTCCTCATTCCCCACCGTCATATGGCTCGGGGTGATGCCGTCTTGCAGCGCGGCTGTGACCCAGGCAGCGGCCTCGCTGGGTTCGCCGCCCGTGGTGCATGTCGGGTCCGAGCCGTAATCCGCCGTCAACGCAACATCAAGCTTAGCGGGGACGGCCATGTCATTGACGAAATTCAAAAACGTATCATTCGGATCGGCATAGCCGGTACCGCAGGTAGAATTGTTCGCCCAGTGGTACTGGTCGGAAGTCGATCCGCCCGGCCACCGCACCTGGGTGATGCCGGCAGCCTGGAAAGCATTCACAATTCCAGTCTGGTTGTCGACCAGGTCGTACCAGACGGCCATGTTCACGCCCAGCAGCGTATCGGTCACCGCGGAGCCGCTGCTCGCCTGGTTCACCGTAACCGAGCTAACCGTGGCGGAGGCTACGGTCACGACGGTTGCCGCAGCATACCGCTGTCCCGCTTGTGGGAGTAACGGTCAGCGTATAAGTGGTCGTCGTGGTGGGGTTCACGGTAACGCCCGTGCCGCTAGTTACAGCCAGATTGCCCGGAGTAATGACGCCGGTGCCGTTGGCGAAGACTCCGGTCAGAGTCGCGCTCGATCCTGTCGTAATGGTTTTCTGGCCTGCGGTGAAGCTGGTGATTGAGGGCGGTGGGGGTGTCTGTGTCTGGGTGCTTGTCGACCCGCCGCCGCATCCAGTCAAACCCGCGAGGCCCAGAATGAGAGTAGTAGCCAGCGGAGCTAAAGTAAAAAGACGTTTCATAATTCCCCAGTGTCTTATGTCAGGTAAGAAGGGTCAGGTAGAAGCCAGCGCCCGCCGCTTTCCGCGCACTTCCGGTCAAACCCCACGGATTTTATCCCGGGAGTTGGGCTTGTACAAGATTCGATCTGCCGGCGGTACCGGGTCAATTACCATCGGGTCGGTCACGTTTGACCAATTGCGCGGGCGCTCTTAGAATTAGAACTTGGAATTAACAGTTGGACGCAGCGCAGCGATGCGCTGGTTGTCTCCGTGCCGCGAGTGCCAGGACCGTGCCGGCGGCAGAGTTCCTTTCGCACACCCTTCCCGATTTGCAGGCAGTGGCGGCGTAGCTCAGGTGGTTAGAGCGACGGTCTCATAATCCGTAGGTCGTAGGTTCGAGTCCTACCGCCGCCACCAAAGACTTTATGTCCGTTCCGGAATTGTCCGTTCCGGAGACATAGGTCGAACACCCGATCGCAATCCTTGGCGCAAAACAAAACGTCCCAGACTCATTTGAGTCATGGGACGCATGTCGAACAGCCCTCCCCCGAAGTCTGCTCAACCACAGATTAACTTTTAGCCCGCTGCGGGGGAATGGCTCTAACGGGCTATTGATTAAGTGGTTAATGGGTAGACGTTTTCAATTTCCAGCTCTCCGGACGCGCATTTCTTTCAGGTTCACCCACTCAGTGGTTTTCGAGTGTTTTGCTTCAGGATGCCCTACCCCGCCGTCAGCTCTCTTCGATGATATCTTTGTGAGTAAGTCAGGTGAGTGAATCACGTGCGTGAATCGCCGAAGTGAATCGCGTGAGTGAATCGGCGCACCTAAATCGGCGACCGTGACTTTGCGCGCGCGCGCGCGCGCGATTTCGCGAGCAACACCCGCGGTACTCTTCATGGACATTCTCAAGAATCTTTTCGAGCAGCACTTCCACTCGCCCGTCGAGCAGGTGCAGCCGTTGCAAGGGCAGCTCGGCGGTTCCGGCCGCAAAATTATCCGGCTGACCGGGGAGAAAGCCAGCGCTATCGGCATCCTCTACGATGTGCGCGAAGAAAACGCAGCCTTCCTCGAATTCTCCCGGCATTTTCGCAAGCATGGCCTGCCCGTGCCGGAGATTTACGCCGAAGATCTGGATCACGGCGCTTATCTCGAACAGGATCTGGGGGACACGTCGCTGTTCGAGTTTCTCTCGAAGCATCGCTCCGGCGACAGGATTGATGCTCCGGTAGTCGATATTTATCGCAAGGTGATCGCCACGTTGCCACGGTTTCAGGTGGAGGCGGGGCGCGATCTGAATTACAAAGTGTGTTATCCACGCGGAAGTTTCGACCGGCAGTCGATCACGTGGGACCTGAACTATTTCAAGTATTACTTCTTGCGGCTGGCGGGCATTCCGTTCAATGAACAGGCGCTGGAAGACGATTTCACCTGCCTGACCGAGTTTCTGCTGAGTGCGGAGCGCGATTACTTTCTGTATCGCGATTTTCAGTCCCGCAATATCATGCTGCGCGCAGGACAGCCGTTTTTCCTGGACTATCAGGGCGGGCGCAAGGGCGCATTGCAGTATGACGTTGCCTCTCTTCTGTACGACGCCAAAGCTGATTTGCCGCCGGAACTCCGCCAACAGTTGCTCGATCACTATCTCGAGACCCTGGGCGGCTATGCGGATGTGAAGCGCGACGCTTTCATGCAGCATTATTACGCGTATGTATACATCCGCATCATGCAGGCGCTGGGGGCGTACGGGTTTCGTGGATTCTATGAACGCAAAGTGCATTTTCTGCAGAGCGTCCCGTATGCGCTGAAGAATCTGCGTTGGCTGCTGCACAACGTGACGCTGCCGATTGCCCTGCCGACCCTGATGGGCGCCTTCCACAGCATGCTGGCTTCGGAGAAATTGCAGGGTCTGGCCTCGGATGCGGATAGTTTGGTGGTGCGGGTCTTCAGCTTTTCATTTCATCGCGGGCTGCCGAAAGATGAGAGCGGGAATGGCGGCGGGTTCATTTTTGATGGACGGAGCCTGCCGAATCCCGGACGTGAGGAACGCTTCAAGTTGCTTACCGGGAAAGATGCGCCGGTGATCGACTACCTCAATCAACAGGAAAGCGTGCATCAGTTTCTCGCCAGCGTGATGTCGCTGGTGGACGCCAGTGTGAGCAGCTACCAGCGTCGCGGATTTAAGCATCTGATGGTTTCGTTCGGGTGTACGGGCGGGCAGCATCGTTCCGTGTATCTGGCCGAGCAAGTCGCGAAACGGCTGAGAGGCAGAAACGGAATTGAGGTTGTCCTGCAGCATCGCGAGCTGGAGAGGATGGCGGCAGAAAACGCTGTGGCAGATAAAGCGGCGGAGAAAGCCGCGCCATGAGGGCGATGATTCTGGCCGCTGGCCTGGGCACACGGCTGCGGCCCCTGACAGATGATCGGCCCAAGGCTTTGGTGGAAGTGGCCGGCCACACGCTGCTCGAAATCACGATCCGCCGCCTGCAACAGTTTGGGATTCGCGAAGTGATCGTCAACCTGCATCACTTCGCGGACATGGTTGTCGAGTATTTGAAGAAGCATGACAATTTCGGAATGCGAATTGAAATTTCGCGCGAAGATGTTTTGCTCGACACAGGGGGAGGGCTCAAGAAAGCTGCGTGGTTCTTTCTCGAAGACGGCCATTCGGACGAGCCGTTTCTTCTGCACAACGTTGATGTGCTGAGCACGATTGATTTTCGCCGCATGGCGGAATTTCACCAGCAGAATCAGGCGCTCGCGACGCTGGCGGTGCAGGAGCGTGAGACGTCACGATATCTGTTGTTCGATGAGAGCAATCAGCTGTGCGGACGGCGTGCGGGACGCGATCAGAAGCCGGAAGTGGTCCGGCCTTCGAAAGACACCCGGCCTCTGGCGTTTTCCGGTGTGCATGTGATTTCTCCGCGTCTTCTCACGAAGATGATCGAAGACGGCGTTTTCTCGATTATCACTTCCTATCTGCGGATGGCCGGCGAGGGCGACAAGATACTTGCCTTCCGCTCGGATGAATTTTATTGGCGCGATCTGGGCAAGCCTGAGAATATTTCGCAAGCGGCACGGGATCTGAAGCAGAACATTCTTCAGCTCTAACAACGAGGGCGCTTCGCGGTATAAGCATGAATAACTTCTATCTGCACCGAATTCGTGTCATAGTCTTGAGGGTAGGAGTTATTGCACTCTCTCCGGTGTGGAGGGAACCAGTGAGCTAGCAGCGCGAAATCTTGAAAGCTCCCGAATCCCGCCCCGCCAGAAACGCTGGCTTGGTGGGTTTTGCTTTTTGCAGCCACCGAGGTTTTAGATGAAGGACAAGAAACTATGGCTGAAAAAACCGTGCCCGTAAAAAGCGCGCCCGTCAAAAACATGACTGGCGCCAGCATTCTTTGGGAATGTCTCGAACGTGAGGGCGTGGAAGTCGTGTTCGGCTATCCCGGCGGGGCCATCCTGCCCGCCTACGATGCGCTGAAGGGCAGTAAGATCCATCACATTCTCGTGCGCCACGAACAGGGCGCAACGCACATGGCCGATGGGTTCGCTCGCGCCAGCGGGCAGGTGGGCGTTGCCGTCGCGACATCCGGTCCGGGCGCGACCAACATGGTCACCGGAATCGCCACGGCGATGCTCGATTCGTCGCCGATCGTGTGCATCACCGGTCAGGTCGGCAGCAAGCTGATCGGGTCGGATGCTTTTCAGGAAACCGACATCACCGGCGTCACGCTGCCGATCACCAAGCACAATTATCTTGTGACCCACGCCAGCGAAGTGGCGCGGACGGTTCGCGAAGCGTTTTATGTCGCGCGCTCCGGCCGGCCCGGACCCGTTTTGATCGATATCACCAAAGACGCGCAGCAGACCACCTGCGAGTTCGATTGGGAAGCGGCCAAGCCGCAACTGCCGGGATATCGGCCGGATCTCTCGCCGGAGTTGAAAGAATATGAGCAGGCTCTCGAATTAATTCACAACTCGAAGCGGCCAGTAATTCTCGCGGGGCACGGCATCATCATTTCCGGAGCCATGAGCGAAGTGCGCGAGTTCGCCGAGAAGGCGGGCATTCCGGTTGCACTCACGTTGCTTGGCTTGGGCGCGTTTCCGGCGTCGCATCCGCTCAATCTGGGCATGATGGGCATGCACGGTGAGGCCTGGGTGAACCACACGATTCAAGAAGCGGATCTGCTGCTGGCCTTCGGCATGCGGTTCGATGATCGCGTGACCGGCAATCTGAAGACTTACGCGGCCAACGCGAAAAAGATTCACATCGAGATTGATCCGGCGGAGATCAACAAGAACGTCAAAGTCGATGTGCCGCTGGTCGGCGATCTGCGCGAAGTGTTGCACGAGTTATTGCCGAAAGTCGAAACCGTTGACCGCAGCGAGTGGCTCGACTCCATCGACAAACTGAAAGGCGACGCCGCCGTGCGCGACATTCAGAACCTGCCCGACAGCGGGCATCTGTATGCGGCGCACGTGATCAACGATCTGTGGCGCGAGACTCGCGACGGCGAAACCGTGGTGGTAACCGACGTGGGCCAGCATCAGATGTGGGAAGCGCAATACTACAAACACGAAAAGGCGCGCAGCCTGATCACTTCCGGAGGCCTGGGCACGATGGGTTTCGCTTTGCCGGCGGCGATTGGGGCGAAAGTCGCGCGTCCGGAAGCGGAGGTGTGGGTTGTAGTTGGCGACGGCGGCTTCCAGATGACCCTGTGCGAGCTTGCGACCATTGTGCAGGAGAAATTAAAGATTAATATCGCCATCATCAACAATGGTTTTCTCGGCATGGTGCGGCAGTGGCAGGAATTTTTCTATGAGCGCAACTACGCGGCCACGCCGCTACTGAATCCGGACTTCGCGAAGCTCGGCGAGGCTTACGGCATTCACAGTATGACCGTCACGGAGCGCTCGCAGGTGGTGCCCGCGGTGCGAGCAGCGCGCCAGCATGATGGGCCGGTCCTAATCAACTTCCGCGTGGAACAAGAGGACACGGTGTATCCCATGGTGGCGGCGGGAGCGTCGTTGCATGAGATGATCCGGCGGCCCAGCAAGATTGTCGAGACCGCGGAGGATGAATAGAGTCCGACGAACAGCAATGACGAATAGAGGCGGCCGTCGAGAAAACGAATAGAGAAAACATGCTGAACACATACGTGGTGTACGTGGAAAACAAACCGGGCGTTCTGACGCGGGTGGCCTCGCTATTTCGCCGGCGCGCTTTCAACATTGATTCGTTGACCGTGGGCCGCACCGAAAGGCCCGAGGTTTCGCGCATGACCATCACAGCCGAGGCGGACCATGACCAGGCGCGCCGCATCGAGGCCAATCTCTATAAGCTGGTCAATGTCCTGCTGGTGGAGAACATTACCAACCAGCCAGCGATCGTGCGCGATCTTGCGATGATTAAAGTCGCGGCGACGCACGAGGCGCGATCGCACGTGCTGGAACTGGCCAGCGTTTTCCGGGCGCGAGTCGTGGACGTCGCGCCTGATTCGCTTACGATTGAAATCACCGGGGCGGAAGATAAGATTGACGGCCTGCTCGAAGTGCTGCGTCCCTATGGCGTGCTGGAGATGGTGCGGACCGGGATTGTAGCCATGCGCCGAGGCAAGGGATCGGTTCCAGTGTCGGCCACCGACAATTCGGATCACGACGCCGCCGAGGAAGACGTCTCGCACTCGGTTTAGGACTTTCCGCAAATCGCAATGGGATGACCCGGCGACTATTTCGCCGCCCGAGCCATCGCCCGAATCTGATTCAAATACTCAATGTAAATCGGAATCGGAATGTCGGGCGAGTCCCCATCATTGAGGAAGTGCGACAGCCGTATCTCCACCGGAATGGAACGGATGACCTCGCCGAACCGTGGCATTTCGAGATATTTCACCTTCCAAATCTCAAGCATCAGCGAACGAAAATCTTCGCTGATGAATCCTATTTTCCGTTCGCCCAGATAGATGCCATCAAAGTGTTGAGCCTCGAGCGTCTTCCGAATGGGATCATCAGGCGGAGAAAAAAGATAGACGAGATGAAATAAATCTGCCAGGTCGCCCCACAATACCTTCTCCTGATAAGCCGTGAAGCGGAAGGGTGTCGTCCCACGCTGCTGAATCATGCGCGCGTGGTCGCCGGCCTGCACTCCTTGACGCCCAAGTTCTTCTCCAAACCAGCGCAGCCGTTCCGGCGCTAGATTGTGGCGCAGAAACTCGACCGCGTAGGCATTCGGCAAATACAGTTTAGGATCGTCATCCAACCGCTTCAGCCACGGACTCCAGTCTCGATGCTCCAACGTTTCGAGCAATTTCCTGACGTCCCGCGCCGTCACGCCCGGGTGATACTTCACGCTCTGCCAGAAATGTTCCGTGGAATCGTAAGTCCCGCCATAAAGCTTGATGCCCTCCTCAATCGGATACCAGTTCGAAAGCACGCGCGCCGCAATCGAAGGAGCCGTGCTCCAACAATTCAGCGAGTGTTTCCATTTTTCCTGCACCGCCAGAAAGTCCTCGGCATAGCCGGGCGGCGTCGGCTCCTTCACTTTCGCGAGCGCTCGCTCGAGTTCTTCGCGGGTATGAGTGATCAGCGTCTCCAGCGGACGCTCGTCCGCCATCGAGATCACGCGACTCTCGATTCCGCGCCGCAGCAAATCGCGGCCGAGACTCCGACCCGCCGCGCCGTCGAAGTCCACGCCTGTTTTCCAGCGTCGGCTCTGTGATTCGATGTACGGAAACAACTCCGCCAGCGATTTGAACTCGATGAAGCCGTGGACGGCAAAAGTGACCGGCTGCCCGTCTTTCATAACTACGGTCGAAGGCGTCACAAGTGCCTGAAGGGAAATGGGTTCCGCCTGCATGCGGGACAGGAGAAGAAGGAGCGCCACGCCCAGAAGCACCCACCACCGCACCAGATGACTACTTCTAAGCGACGAGTCCATTGGATTGCGCCTCCGCCGAGCCTCATGATCCCATGTTTGTCAACCACTAGCAGTTTCGAAAAAGGTTACCGAAGTTTTTCAATAATCCCCCAAGATGTTGTTTCTAAATGTGTTAGCTGGTATTTATGAGAAGGGCTAGGCATCCCCTGGCCCCGGTGTGTTTTCGCGAAGCTTTTTGTTCAAGCTTTTTATTCAAGCTTTTTATTCAAATGACTGGTGCATCCAGTGGCGCTATAGGTCTGCCCGAGCACTCGCGCTCGTGGAGAGGACTGTCCGTCCCAGCCAAGCTATTCATCACGCTGGTGGTGATGGCAGGACTGGGCACGCTCATCTACGGCGGAGTGCACCAGAGCAGCAAGAACATTGCCGAGTTCATCTGCTACCTCGGAATCGCAATTCTGGCGTCGCGGCTCAAGGTGAACCTGCCCGGCATCACCGGAACTCTGTCGGTGAATTTCCTGTTCATCCTGATTGGCGTTCTGGAACTTAGCTTTACTGAAACTTTGATTCTGGGTGCGGTCTCCATGCTGGCCCAGTGCCTGTATCCGGAACGCCCCAAGGCGCTGCAGGTCACGTTCAACGTCTGCGCAGGAGCGGTGTCGACGGCGCTGGCATACCTGGTCTATCACCACCCGCTGGCGAACTCGCTGATCCCGAATCATCCGCTTCTGCTGGGCGTGTCGGCGACGGTTTACTTCATCGCCAACGCGGGCTCGATTGCGACCGTGATTTCGCTGACCGAGCGCCGGCCGCTCACCCGGATTCTGGTGGACTGCTATTTCTGGTCTTTCCCCTACTACCTCGTGGGAGCCGGGATCGCAGGCACGGTCGCGTGGCTCAACCAGACCGTCAACTGGGAAACGTCGCTGCTCATGGTGCCGGCGGTTTATTTAATCTACCGGTCCTATCGCCTTTACCTCGGCAAACTGGAAGATGAAAAACGCCACGTCGAGGAAATGGCGAACCTGCATCTGCGAACCATCGAGGCTCTTGCTCTGGCCATTGAGGCCAAGGACCATACCACGCACGAGCACTTGCAGCGCGTCCGCGTATATGCCATCGAAGTGGCGAAAGAATTGGGTGTGAAAGGCCCGGAGTTGGAAGCCCTGCACGCCGCAGCGCTGCTGCACGATATCGGCAAACTTGCAGTGCCGGAACACATCATCTCGAAGCCCGGCCGCCTTACGCCGGAAGAATTCGAAAAGATGAAGATTCACACTCTGGTCGGCGCCGAGATTCTGGAACGCGTGCGCTTCCCGTATCCCGTCGTGCCCATTGTCCGCGCCCACCACGAAAAGTGGGATGGTTCCGGTTACCCCATGGGATTGAAGGGAGCGGAAATTCCGATCGGGGCGCGCATCCTCTCGGCGGTCGACTATCTCGATGCCCTGGCCTCCGATCGCCAGTACCGGCGGGCCCTGCCGCTGAAGGACGTCATGCAGAAGCTGTCCGCCGAGTCGGGCAAGTCGTTCGATCCCAGGGTCGTCGACGTTTTGCAGAAGCGCTACCAACACCTGGAAAGGCTCGCTGTGGCCAAGTCGGTGTCGGACCCCGCCGGTCCGCTCTCCACGGCCATCAAAATCGAGCGTGGCCTGGAGCCGGCAGCCGGTTTTGAGAACGCCACCGCGCAGGATTATGCCGGTCGCGAAAACACATTTCTGTCTTCGATCGCTGCCGCCCGGCAAGAGGCGCAATCGCTCTTCGAACTGAGCCAGGATCTCGGCGCTTCCCTCAGTTTGACCGAGACGCTTTCCGTGTTCTCCGTAAAACTCAAGCCGATGGTGCCTTACGATGCCATCGCCATTTACATCAAGCGCGAGGCCGAACTTGTTCCCGAATATGTGAATGGAGACAACTATCGTCTGTTTTCTTCGTTGCGAATTCCCCTCGGGCAGGGACTCTCGGGCTGGGTAGCGCACAATCGAAAACCGATTATCAACGGCAACCCTTCGGTGGAGCCGGGATACCTGAACGATCCTTCGAAGTTCAGCACGTTGCGCTCGGCTCTGGCCGTGCCGCTGGAAGGCGTTTCCGGCGTGATTGGCGTGCTCGCGCTCTATCGCGGGGAACGCGATGCCTTCACCACCGATCACCTGCGCATTCTGCTTGCGGTCAGCGGCAAAATGGCGCTGTCCATCGAGAACGCGCTCAAGTACGAGCAGGCGGAAAATTCCGCGGTGACCGACTACCTTACGGGTCTGCCCAACGCTCGCTCGCTCTTCCTGCAACTCGATCGCGAACTGGCCCGCTGCAAACGCGACAATTCGACATTGACCGTCATGGTCTCTGACATGGACGGTTTCAAACAGGTAAACGACCGCTTCGGGCATCTGGAGGGCAATCGCGTGCTGCGCCTCTTTGCCCAGGCGTTAAAAGATACTTCCCGCGAATATGATTACGTCGCGCGCATGGGCGGAGACGAATTCGTGGTGATCGCGGTTGGCCTCTCGGCCGACGCCGCGGGCAAGAAGGCCGAACAGATGCGGGCCCTGGCCCGCCAGGCGGGCACCGAAGTTTGCGGCGAAGATATTCTTTCGCTCAGCGTGGGACGCGCGCTGTATCCGGAAGATGGCCAGGACGCCGAACAACTTCTGGCCCAGGCCGACCGCCGCATGTATCTGGAAAAGCAGAAGGAACTCTCCTACAAGGACCGTCGTTCGCATCCCCGCATGAAATGCCGGGTTACGATCGAACTGCAGACCGAAGTCGGAGGAAGCCCGCTATTTGCCAACATTACGGACGTGAGCCTGGGCGGCTGCTATGTGGAAACCAGCACCATTCTCGCGCCCGGCAGCAAAATCAAACTGGGATTCTCGATGGATGATCCCAGCCTGTCGGCAGAGGGTGTGGTGGCCAGACTCGATCCTGGTTCAGGTGTCGCCGTCCAGTTCCGCGAGATGAACCGCGAAGGCCGCGAGCGCATGTTCAAGATTCTTGAGTTCGTGCAGAAGACCACCACGTTCTACAACAACCGATATCTCAATAGCCTGACAAAGAACTAAAGAGTTGACCGGTTAGGTAGCGGGTCGGGTGCTTGAAGCCTGCGCCGTGCGCCCTTACACTGGAAACATGCACGTGCACGTTCATGGCGCGGGCGGACCTACGCGGGTATTGAAGATCTCGCTCGCCGTGACCCTGGCCTACATCGTGCTGCTGGTCGTGGCGGGCATTCGCGCCCATTCTCTGGCCTTGCTCTCCGAGGCCGGACACAATCTCTCCGACTTTCTCGCGCTGCTGCTGTCGCTGGTCGCGGTTTATTTTCAGTCGCGCCCGGCCAACTCCACCAAAACTTACGGCTACCATCGCGCCGGAGTGCTGGCCGCATTAGTCAATGCCACGTCGCTGGTCGCGGTTTCGTTCTTCATCTTCTACGAGGCCTTTCGCCGCCTGCAGCATCCCGAGCCGGTGCAGGCCCGTTTGATGATGTGGGTCGCGGCGGCGGGCGTAGTCATGAACGGCGTGATCTCGTTGCTGCTATACCGTTCCAGCCGGGGCTCGGGCGGCGACGTCAACATCCGCAGTGCGCTCCTGCATGAAGTCGGAGATACGCTTTCGACCGCGGCGGTGATCGCAGGCGGCTGGGCCATCCTGGTCACGGGAAATTACTGGATCGATTCCGCTCTCTCCTTCGGCATCGGCGTGCTGATCCTGTGGTCGGGCTTCGGCATTGTGCGCGAGACCCTCAATATTCTGCTGGAAGGCACGCCGCGCGGCATGCAACTCGCGAACATTGAGACCGCCATCTGTTCGGTCGAGGGTGTCAACGACGTGCATGACCTGCACGTCTGGAGCATTGGATCGGAAACCCATGCGCTCTCCTGCCACGTTTCCATCGCGGATATCCCCCCGTCAGTCAGCGAACGCATCCTGCGCGACGTGAAAGACCGCCTGCTGCATGACTTTCGCATCGTCCACACGACCATCCAATTCGAGCACGTAGTCTGCGAAGTGGCGCACGGCTGCGTCATTCCGGTGAGCGAGAGCGAAGAGCACCATCATCACCACAGCCACTAATGGCTTTGTAGGCCCTCTTCTATCAGAACGGCATGAGCCCGATTAGTGGGAATGTCTCCCGCCCGTGTTATCGCTTCGAGTCTGTTAGTGAGAGATGGATGCGTCATGAACAGTCCTACGATTCTTCTGCACTTTACGGGAGAACCGGTCATTCGGTAAAGATTGGCCAGTGCGTGCAAGCCGGATTCCGGATCGCCAGTAAAGCCGATGGCTTCTCGATCGCACGAATATTCAAAGAAGCGCGAGAGGCGATAGACCGCCAGCAGAGGCACGAAGAGAACGATTAGCATCAGGAATGGTCGGAAAACCGGAGCCGCGTGAGAAAAGCCGAATGTCAACGGCAATAAGATCACTACGAGCAACAGAACGAGTGAGAGCTTTTTGCGAGTGTGCCTGCCCTTTACATGCGCGAGCTCGTGACCGATCACGAAATCGAGCTGCGGACCGCTCAAGTATTCGCCGAAGTTATCCGTCAGCGCGATGCCCCTCCACAGACCGAAGGCGTTCGTCAGATGCCCCCTCCCCGGCGGAACCACATAGACTCGGTCCAGATCGACCCCGACCTTTTTTGCCAACCGAAAGGCGCGGTTATACAACGTGCCCGACTTCACTCTGCGCAGCTTTATCCCCTGAGCTGCACGCAACTGCGAGGGGCCTACGACTGCTGCCATACCTACGCCAATCAGCCAAAATGTTCCGACCCAGAAGCCTTCGAGGATTGCATGAACGCCCGCAGCCGCCATTAGGAGGGCGATTGGAGGAGCAACAGTTCTCCAGCATGCCAGGCGCAGGATGTCAGTCGTAGTCCAAGTTCGCATGAGCACCGCTCTGTCGCCACAGCGCGACACTCCTTCTAGCAGGGCAGTGCCGAAGATCGGAGCGATCCAGAAAAGGAGGCGAGGCAAGGAGGCCACAGTCGGCAGCTCCCAAAGTGCGCACCATGCAATCAGCGAGATGAGCAGTGCTGCGTGGTTAGAGCGACGATGCCTCTGCCACACAATTGCCTGATCCGGGCCGCGACCTCGAAGGCTAAAGTATTGAAGGAACGTCAACGCCAAAGGCAATAGCAAGATTGCGACGGCGACGATCGGAACGATCATGCCGCGAGTCAACCGGGATACCGATCGTCGATCAGTTTACGCAACTCGGAGTGATCCACGAACTGACCGCGATCCGCCGCTGAGATGCCCTTATCCACCTCGCGCAGAAACCATTCCTCATACTTCGCTCGTGAGTTCAGATTATCCGGCGTATCCATTCTTGGTAGCCTAGCACCAGGGACGGCAGTGTCAACTCCCTCTCACTTCCCCTCTTTCCGTGTGATTATCGACTCTGACTTTCATAAATCTCCCTTACCCGCTCAATCGTGTCCGCCTCTTCCGCCGACTTGTCCGGGCGCAGGCGCACGATGCGCGGGAAGCGCAGCGAATATCCACTCTCATGCCGGTCGGATTGCATCATGTTGTTGAATGCCACCTCCAGCACGATCTTGGGCTCAACCAAGCGCCGGAATCCCTGATCTTCCACCGTGTGATCCAGAAACCACTGAGTCATCTCTGCGATCTCGGCGTCGGTCAAACCGGAATACGCCTTGCCGATATTCACCAGCTTTTCCCTATTCGCGTCCCACACCGCGAACGTGTAATCGCTGAGCACGCCGATACGCTTGCCGTGTCCGTACTCGACCGCCGTCACGACGACATCCAGCGTGGCCAGTTCGCGCTTCATCTTCAGCCAGGACTTCCCGCGTTTGCCCGGCGTATACGCCGAGTTGAGATCCTTGATCATCAGCCCTTCATTCCCGCGCTCCTGCGCCGCCGCAAACAACTCTTCCAGTTCCTCCGCTGACGCGGCGCGAAACGCGGGTGCGCGAATAATGCGAGCCGCCGCGGCTTCCACTTCTTCTGCATCGTGATCTTCAAACACCAGCTTGCCTTGCTCCGTTTTTCTCTGCGCCTCTGTGTCTCCGTGGTGAATGATTTTTCTCTCTGCTGCCAGCAGCTCATCCAGAATCCTCGCCCGCTCCCGCAGCGGACGATCCATCACCAACTCCCCGCCCGCGTACAGCACATCGAAGACAAAAAACGCGACCGGAATCTCACGCAGCATCCTGTCGCTGACTTTCTTTCTTCCCAGCCGCTGTTGCAGCACGCTGAACGGCCGTGCCCGCCCCGCCGGATCCCAGGCCACAATCTCTCCATCCAGAATTGCATCCTGCGCCAGCCCCGCCAGCGCATCCGGCAACTCCGGGAACGACTCGGTGATCTCATCCCGCGTGCGCGAAAAAAACCTCACCTCGCCACCAGCTATGTGGGCCTGGGCGCGAATGCCGTCGTATTTATCCTCGACGGCCGCGTCCGCAAAATAACTCAACCCCTCCTCAGCCGATTCGATCGGACTCGCCAGCATGAATCCCAGAGGATGAAACATCCGCATCTCGGCCTCGGCCAGTCGGCCTTCAGCCGCCAGCCGCAGGGCATCCCCGATGTCGCCCAAGAGCATGTTGGCGCGTTGCACATTTTCCAGCACACCCGTCTCAAGCACCCCCGCCGGCGTTCCGCCATAGGCCCGGGCAATCGCTTCCTCAACTAAGCTTTCCTTGAGCCCAATGCGCAGATCGCCGGTCATGATCTTGATGATGTACTTGGCCTCAATCGGTGTCGCGCGAGCGATCAGATCGCACACGATGACCGTTTTAGCCGCTGCACCGCGGGCCGCTGCAATCTGCCGAAAGATCTGCTCCACTTCCAAAATATTAAGACCCTGCCCAGCACGTTCAGGAAGAAGTTCCCCTGCAACCGATCCTAAGTCTCCGTGCCGCCGATAAGCTGTCGTCACGTCAGCTTCATTTTTCCCTGACAGTTCGGCCACAATCTGCCACAACGACCGCCCGCCAATCTGCAGCGTAGTTTCCTCCCAGGCCGGAAACGCCCGCCCCGAAAGGAAGACCGCCGACACTGCCGCTTCATCGGTCGTGCGTGACTTCAGATACTCCGCGACGATCCCCGTCTTCAGCAGTTTCTTGGTGGTCCCGGCAATCGCTTCGCAAGCGCTGGCTAGCCGTTGCATGGATCTCCTGTCGTGGCGCTTGCCCTGGTCTAACCCTCGCGCCACGTTCGACTTAGCGTCTCACTCACCCAATCCTAAATGACTCGCGGCCTGTGTTAGTCTTAACAGGTGCGTCGTGGGTTCATCTGGAGCATCGAATAGCCGTGGCTATCTTGCAAACACTGCGAAATTACTTGCGATTCCTGGTTGCCGTGCAGCTTCTGCCCGCGCTTGAAAGCGGCGAAGAAACTCTGGTCGGCGGCCAAGCCGTGCTCGAGGGCGTAATGATGCGCTCCCCGCACGCCTGGGCCATCGCCTGCCGCAAACCCTCCGGGGAAGTCGTCACCCTGAGCGAACCGCTCGAGCGCCCGTCCGAAAAACACAAATGGATGGCGTGGCCCATCGTGCGCGGCGTAATGACGCTTGGCTATGCCATGAATCTCGGCTACCGCGCCCTGCGCTTCTCGGCCAACGTCGCGATCGAAGAGATCATGCAGAACGACGACGCCACAACGGCTCATGTGGCGGCTGTCCCGTCAGCGCAAAGCGCAGCGGAACCTTCTGAACTGCCGAGCCCTAAATCCCGCGAGAAAGCTGCCACGGTCAGTAACTGGCTGGCCGCCGTAAACATCGTGATCTCTCTGGCATTCTTCATCTTCATGTACAAATGGGTCCCGCTGGTAGCGGCGACCGAGCTCAAGAAGATGGACCCCGCTCTGGGCGGACGAATTGCTTTCAACCTGATCGATGGCGGCATCCGCCTGCTGCTGTTCCTGCTATTCATCTGGGGAGTTTCTCTTTGGAAAGATATCCGCCGGGTCTATCAATATCACGGCGCGGAACACAAAACAGTTTTTGCGTTTGAAGACGGCAAATCGCTGGAAACCGCGGAAGTCCAGAAATATTCGACCTATCATCCGCGCTGCGGCACCAGCTTTCTGATGACCGTAATGCTGATCTCGATCGGCTTCTACATGCTGGTCCCCTACACCACGTTTTGGGCGCGCTTTGCCTCGCGCATCGTGCTGCTGCCGGTGATTGCCGGAGTCTCGTACGAGATCATTCGTTTCGCAGCCAAGCACCGCGGTTCGCTCTTTGCGTTGATGACAGCGCCCGGCCTGTGGCTGCAGCGCATCACCACCCAGCCTCCGTCGGACGAAATGGCGCAATGCGCCATAACCGCCCTCGATCAAGCCATGTCGCTCGAAAAGGAACGCGGCGGCGAGCTGGTGATTGCCTAGCGGTCCCGCCGCGAACACTTCCTCTCTGCGTCTCCCACAACTAAAATCGTAGAGGCGTAACTTGTTACGTCTCTGCCGCCCGCGCCCGATATCGACGCCGGGCAAACCGAGACGTAGAAGCTACGTCTCTACGAAGGCCGGTTGCCATGTTTGAAAGATTGGACCAAATCGAAGTCCGCTACGAAGAGCTGACCAACGCTCTCGCTTCGCCCGATATCGTCAATGACTCGGCGCGATACCAGAAGACTGCCAAGGCCCATGCTGAAATCGCGCCGATGGTTGAGAAGTACCGCGAGTACAAGGATCTAACCAAGGGAATTGCGGAGAGCAAGGCCCTACTCGTCGACGAAAAAGATCCTGAGATGCTCGCCTATGCGCAGGAAGAACTCGACAAGTTGGAAGCCCGCGTTGGCGCAGTCGAAGAGGAACTAAAAGTCCTGCTGCTCCCCAAGGATCCGAACGACGAAAAGAACATCATTCTGGAAATCCGCGCGGGCACAGGCGGAGACGAAGCCACGCTTTTCGTTGCCGAGATTTTCCGCATGTATACCCGGTACGCCGAAACGCAGGGCTGGAAGGTGGAAGTGCTTTCGTCTTCGGAATCGTCTGCCGGCGGTTTGAAGGAGGTCATCGCCATCATTGAAGGCAAGCGAGTTTTCTCGCAGCTCAAATATGAAAGCGGTGTACACCGCGTGCAGCGCGTGCCCGCCACTGAGCAGCAAGGGCGGGTCCACACCTCGGCGGTAACAGTTGCGGTGCTGCCCGAAGCGGAAGATGTCGACATCAAGATCGAAGCCAAAGATTTGCGCATCGACACGTTCTGCTCGTCGGGTCCCGGCGGACAGTCGGTGAACACTACATACTCTGCAGTGCGCATTACGCACATTCCGACCAACACGGTGGTGAGCTGCCAGGACGAAAAGTCGCAAATCAAGAATCGCGAAAAAGGCATGCGCGTGCTGCGCTCTCGCTTGTACGAAATCGAAATGGATAAGCAGCAGCAGGCCCTGGCCAAAGAACGCAAGGCAATGGTGGGTTCCGGCGACCGCAGCGAGAAGATTCGTACGTACAATTTCC
Source organism: uncultured Acidobacteriota bacterium (assembly GCA_963758005.1). Lineage (GTDB taxonomy): Bacteria > Acidobacteriota > Terriglobia > Terriglobales > Acidobacteriaceae > Sulfotelmatobacter. The sequence goes on along the minus strand of CAVWTR010000006.1, from coordinate 1,349,435 downwards.
CGCAGAACCGGCTCACCGATCACCGCATCGGATTCACCATTCACCAGCTCGAGACCGTGATGGACGGCAAACTCCAGCCCTTGATTGAGGCGCTCACGACTTATTACCAGGCTGAAAAAATGAAGCAGGAAGCTGCCACCGTAGTGTGATTTTATGTAGGGACAGCCGCCCCGTGCGGCCCGGCGGCCTCATCCTAGAGTCCCACAAAGGAAAAATGCCCAACCTGCACTCAACTCTCGCAACCGTTCTTGCCGATCGCTACACCGCGAATGCCGCCCGAGTTCACGAACTAGCCGCTCCGCTCACTGATGCACAATTCTGGCGAAAACCATTTCCTTACGGAAACAGCTTCGGCCACCTTGTGCTTCATTTGACCGGCAACCTGAACTACTACATCGGCGCGCAGATCGCGAAGACGGGATATGTGCGCGACCGCCCGCGCGAATTCAACGATCCGAACCCACCGTCGAAAGAAGAAGCGCTGAAGCGCTTCGATGATGCGGTCGCGATGGTGCAACGAACGATTCGAACGCAATCGCCCGAAGATTGGTCAGCAGAATACTCGGGCACAGGCACCGACGCTACGACTCGCCTCGCCATGATTCTGCAATGCGCGGCGCACATGCAGCATCATATTGGTCAGATGATCTATCTTGCCTACGAGCTGAAGAAGGCCGGCTGAAGCACAGGCAGGAGCTGCCAGGCATTTGCGTTTGCTTGCTTTCCTCTGCGTCCTCTGTGTTGTTGAATTGTTTGCGCGTTAAAATTGCCCGTGCAGCTAAGAGAATCCCTCACTTCCGCCATCAAACGCCTCACCGCAGAAAATGTCCCATCTCCGCATCTAAACGCCGAGTTGCTCCTGATGTTCACGTTGAGCTGCGATCGCGCCTATCTGTTCGCGCATCCCGAGCGCGAACTCACGACGGACGAGCGAACTCGATACGAATCCGCTCTGGCCGAACGCGCCCGCGGAGTGCCCACGCAATACATCACCGGGCATCAGGAGTTCTGGGGCATGGACTTAATTGTTACTCCCGCCGTACTCATTCCACGGCCCGAGACCGAACACATAGTCGAAGCAGTATTGGCCTGCGGGAAGTTCGCTGGCGTGGAGCGGGCGCCCTCGCCCGCTTGCCCGCTGCACCTAGCCGACGTGGGCACCGGCTCCGGCGCAATCGCCCTGGCGCTCGCCAAGGAACTCCCTCAAGCCGAAATCACCGCCGTCGACATTTCCACGGCCGCTCTCGAAATCGCCCGTGCTAACGCTGCTCGTCATCAACTGGCGAACAGAATCCGTTTTCTCGAAGCCGACTTGCTCAGCGGGCTCGCCGCCAACTCTTTCGATTTCATCGTCTCCAACCCGCCATATGTCGGCGAATCCGAAGAAGATCAGGTCCAACTCGAAGTCCGCAAATTCGAGCCGCGCGGCGCTGTGTTTGCCGGAGCGACAGGAATCGAAGTGATCGAACGCCTGATCCCGCAAGCCAGGGCGGCGCTCAAACCTGGTGGCTGGCTGGTCATGGAAATCAGCGGAACCATCGCGGACCGCGTGAAGGAATTGCTGAAGGGCTGGAGCGAAGTTGCGATCAAGCTGGATTTGCAATCCATCCCGCGCGTGGCCGTCGCCCGCAAAGCCTGGTAGAACGGACGAATGCGTCCGACGCTACGCCAGCAAATTCTTGGAAAGACTCTCAGCGCCGCACTGTCACAGGTTGGGCCGCCGGCAGAATTTCCTCGACATCAATAATGTCAGTCGGATAATTCCCCGTGTAGCAGGCCGAGCAATAGGAAATCTTCTCGCCCTCGCCGCAAGCTTTCTTCAGGCCTTCGAGCGAGAGATAGGCCAGCGAATCCGCGCCGATATAATCGCAAATCTCGCTGACTGATTTATTGGCGGCAATGAGCTGCTTTTTCGAAGGCGTGTCCACGCCGTAATAACAGGGCGAGATCGTCGGCGGGCAGGAGATGCGCATGTGCACTTCCTTCGCGCCCGCGTTGCGAATCATGCGCACAATTTTCCGGCTGGTGGTGCCGCGCACGATGGAATCATCGATCAGCACCACGCGCTTGCCTTGCAGCAGCGAGCGCACCGGATTCAGCTTCAGCCTCACGCCAAAGTCGCGAACGCTCTGGCTAGGCTCAATAAAAGTTCGTCCAACGTAGTGGTTGCGGATCAGAGCAAAGCGAAACGGAATCCCGCTTTCAGCTGCGTAGCCGACCGCAGCGGTCACTCCAGAATCCGGTACGGGAACCACCAGATCGGCCTCCACGCCCGCTTCACGCGCCAGTTGGCGACCCAGCTCTTCGCGGCTGGTCTGCACCGCGCGGCCGAAGACGACGCTGTCGGGACGCGAAAAGTACACATGCTCAAAAATGCAGCTCGATTGCGGCGCGGGCGTCGAATAAAACTGCGAACTGACTCCTTCCGGCCCCACAACGATCAGTTCGCCCGGTTTCACGTCGCGCACATAGTCGGCGCCGATCAAATCGAATGCACAGGTCTCGGAAGCAAAGACGATAGTGTCATTTTTCTGGCTCTCGCCTTTCGGAGAATCGGCCGCCGCGATGCGGCCCATGGCCAGCGGCCGAAACCCGCGTGGGTCGCGGACCGCGAAGACTCGGTCGTTACTCATCATCACCAGCGAGAAAGCTCCCTCGACCTGCCGCAGCGCGTCGGCGACGGCTTCGGGCAGTGTTTGCTCTTTCGAAAGCGCGATCAGATGAACGATGACTTCGGTATCGCTGTTGGTCTGAAAGATCGAGCCTTGACTTTCCAGTCGCGCGCGGACCTGCACCGCATTGACCAGGTTTCCGTTGTGCGCCACGGCGATCGAGCCTTTGTTGGATTGCACGAGGATCGGCTGCGCGTTCAGCAGCGCCGAGTCACCCGCGGTGGAATATCGCGTATGGCCGATGGCCAGCGAGCCGCGCATTTTCGAAAGCACATCTTCCGTGAAGATGTCGGCCACCGAGCCCATAGCCTTGTGCGCCCGCGACGTCAAGCCGTCGGACGTGACGATCCCCGCGGATTCCTGCCCGCGATGCTGCAGCGCGTGCAGCCCGAGGTAAGCCATTTTCTCCGCCTCAGGATGGGCGAAGATCGCCACCACGCCGCACTCATCGTGAAATTTGTCGGAAGAAAACATTGGGCTCCTGGCTCTTAGCTCTTGGCTTTTAGCTCAATCCAAACCGCCGAAGGCGACAACACTTTATGTGGGGACGGGCGCCATCGCCCGTCCCTCGGGTGCAGCCCGAGGTTTTTGCAGACGCCACGACTGCCCTCAATTCGCCGCCACTAACTCCGAATCCGTCCGCAACGCCGATTCCAACGCGCCTTCGTAAACCGCGCTCAACTCCGAAACCGCTGCCGAGATGATCACCTTGCCATCGAGCGAAATTTCGAGCCGGTCCGGAATGGTCTCTCCGATCGCATCTGCGGTTGCGCCGTGCTTCTCCGCTACTTCTTTGATTCGCGTCAGGTTCCCGGGGTCGCAAGAGATCAGGATGCGGCTGGCATCTTCCCCAAACAGGGCAAACTCCGCGAAAAGGCTGCCAGAGGCCAGGTTCACGCGCGCGCCCACGCCCTTCGGCAAAGCCTTCTCCACTAACGCGACCACGACGCCACCGTCAGCGCAGTCGTGCGTCGAATCGACCAAGCCATGCTGCACCAGTTCAATGACGGCTTTCTGCAATCCGGCTTCTTTCTCCAGATCAAGCTGCGGCGGATATCCCCAGAGCGCGCCGAGAATCTCTTTCGCGTACTCCGACGATCCAAATTCACTCTCTGCATCCGTGATATCGCCGGGCTCTCCGGCATGCAATAGCACGATCGTGCGTCCGGACGCGGCGAAATGCATCTTCGCGGCTTTGTGCACGTCTTCGAGAATCCCGACGACTCCCAGCACGGGCGTGGGATAAATGCCTTCACCCAGCGTTTCGTTGTAGAGGCTGACGTTGCCGCCGGTGATGGGAATTTCCAGTTCTTCGCAAGCTTTCGTGATCCCATCGATCGTCTGCGAAAACTGCCACATGATGTGCGGCTTCTCGGGATTGCCGAAGTTCAGGCAATTCGTCGCCGCCACGGGTGTCGCTCCCGAGCACGCCACTTTGCGCGCGGCTTCCGCGACTGCATGCATCGCGCCCAGACGCGGATCGAGATAGCACCAGCGTCCGTTGCCATCGAGCGCCATCGCAAGCCCGCGCTGCGAGCCCTTAATGCGAATTACGCCAGCATCGCTTGCTCCCGGAGCTTCGACCGTATTGGTCTGCACCATGTGATCGTACTGCTGCCAAACCCAGCGCTTGCCGCAGATATTCGGGCTGCTGAGCAACTGCTTCAGTTGCGAATTGAAATCCGGGTGCCCCATTTCTCGCGCGCCTTTTGCGCGAGAAGTGGGAAGGTTCTCCGGCATCTCGCGCGGCACCGGCGGTTCCCAGCGCGCCAGCGGACGTTTATATACCGGGGCATCGTCGGTCAACGCCGGGTTCGGAATCTCAGCCACGACTTTGCCGTGCTCCAGCACGCGCAGTTTGTTGTCCGTTGTAACCGTTCCTACTTCGACTGCGTCGAGTCCCCATTTTTCGAAAACGCGGAAGACCTCTTCCTCGCGGCCTTTTTCCGCCACCAGCAGCATGCGCTCTTGCGATTCGCTGAGCATGATTTCGTAGGGAGTCATTCCGGTTTCGCGCTGCGGCACTCGGTCGAGTTCGATTTCAATGCCCACGCCGCCGCGTCCGCCCATCTCGCAAGTGGAACACGTGAGTCCGGCAGCGCCCATATCCTGAATGCCGACGATCGCACCGGTCTGCATGGCTTCGAGGCAGGCTTCGAGCAGAAGTTTTTCGAGGAACGGATCGCCGACCTGCACATTCGGGCGCTTCGCCTCCGAGGCCGCGCTGAACTCTTCGCTGGCCATGGTGGCGCCGTGAATGCCGTCGCGCCCGGTCTTAGCGCCGACGTAGATTACCGGATTACCTTCGCCCGCAGCCTTGGCATAGAAAATTTCATTCTTCCGGACCAGGCCCAGGGCAAATGCGTTGACCAGAGGGTTGCCGGAGTAGCAGGGCTCGAACTTGGTTTCGCCGCCGAGGTTAGGCACGCCGAAACAGTTTCCGTAGGAGGCAACGCCGCTGACTACGCCTTCGAGGATGGAATGATTCTTGTGAAGCTCGGCCCGCTCCCCATCCACACTCGACGTGATGGGACCAAAGCGCAGCGAATCCATTACCGCTACTGGCCTTGCGCCCATGGTGAAAATGTCGCGCAGAATGCCACCTACGCCCGTTGTCGCGCCCTGAAACGGTTCGATGAACGATGGGTGGTTGTGGGATTCGATCTTGAAGGCGCAAGCCCAGCCGTCGCCAATGTCGATGATGCCGGCATTTTCGCCGGGCCCTTGCAGCACGAGTTTGCTGCGTGTGGGCAGGCGCTTCAGATGGACGCGCGACGACTTGTACGAGCAGTGCTCGCTCCACATTACGCTGAAGATGCCCAGTTCGGTGATCGTGGGCTCGCGACCACCGAGGAGTTGTTTGATCTTCTCGTATTCATCGGGCGTGAGGCCGTGCTGCCGGAGAGTCTCCGGAGAAAAGGCAGAGGTTAAGGAAGTAGCCATGGGAAGAGCTTCTATTGTCGCATTTGGCGCGAAAGATGGGTAGGAGGATTAGGGTGGTCGCTAGTTTGAAGCTGCTTTTTAGGCGGAGCGAGAGTCTGCCTTGAGCGGAGCCGAAGGGGGATCTCCCCGAAAATTCTGCCTGGGGAGATCCCTCCCGCGGCTGAAGTACGCCGCGCTTCGGGATGACGCAAGGACTAAAGATTCGGGCCATCAGTCGCTAACGCCGAGGAAGCTAGATAGTGTCGCGACGTGCTTTCAATGACTTAGCTGCAAGCTATTGAAAGCACACACAGGTCTGCAGAAACGACCGCGACGCCGGCTTGTAGCAACGCTGTTTGTTTTCATTGTGGAAATCTCTAACTCCCTGAAAACATGGAATACGGGAGCGGGGCCGAGGTCGCCAACAACTAGGCAGGAACGAACATAGGATGGCTCCGGGGCGCACAGAATCGCCGTGTAAGCACGATCGCGTTGTCGGCTGAAGCCGAGGTCGGTCCGCTGCGAGGCGGCCCTTAAATCGCCTCTAAACGCAAAATCCGTGTAAGTTGTTGAAAATGTCTGCAAGTTATTGCAATTATCTATAAGCTATTGAAAACGCTCGGGGGCTTTTTAAGCCTTGAGATTTCCGATCCCGTAGAACTGCATTCCGGCACAAACATAACCGCCGCAAATGTGGTGCCCCGCGGATTAAATTTGCGGCCCTGTATGATTTCTCCCAACATGAAATCGATGATCGTCGGAACCGCCGGACACATCGATCACGGGAAAACAGCGCTGGTCAAGGCGCTGACCGGGATTGACGCCGACCGGCTGGCAGAAGAGAAGCGCCGCGGCATCACCATCGATCTGGGCTTCGCGCATCTGGACCTGGCGGGCGCGAACGGGGAGCCGCTTCACATCGGTTTTGTGGACGTGCCGGGGCACGAGCGTTTTGTGCGCAACATGCTGGCCGGGGTGGGCGGCATCGATCTGGTGCTGCTGGTGATCGCAGCCGACGAATCGATCAAGCCGCAGACGCGGGAGCACTTCGACATTCTGCAATTGCTTGGTGTGCAGCGCGGCATCACGGTGCTGACGAAATCGGATGCGGTGGACGCAGAGACGCTCGACGTGGTGCGGATGGAGGTGGAGGAGTTCCTGCGCGGGAGCTTTCTGGAAGGGCAATCCATCCTTGCCGTGAGCTCGCTGACGGGGGCGGGGCTGGACGAGCTGAAGCGAGCGATGATCGCGGCGGCGGCGGAAGTGCCGACGCGTGACGCCGATGCCTTGGCGCGCCTGCCTATCGATCGCGTGTTTACCATGAAAGGATTTGGCACGGTGGTGACCGGAACGCTGGTAGCGGGAACGATTCGTCGCGAAGACGAGCTGGAGGTTTTCCCGACTGGCCAAAGGGTTCGAGTGCGTGGAGTGCAGGTGCATGGGCAGGCTGCGGACGCCGCGGTTGCCGGACAACGCACTGCTCTGAATCTGGCGGGCGCGAGCACGGAAGACTTAGCGCGCGGCATGACGCTGGCGCCGGTCGCGACGTTTGCGACGACGCGGCGAGTGGATGTGCGGCTGAACCTGTTATCTTCCGCGCCGCGGCCACTGAAATCCAGATCGAGGGTTCACTTCCATTCCAACACGATGGAAACGGTTGCGGAGATCGCGCTGCATACCTCGCTCCATACCTCGCTCCATACCTCGCTCCATACCTCGCTCCATACCTCGACACATGACTCGAAGCAGCTGGCTCCGGGCGCGCAGGCTTTCGCGCGGCTAAAGCTTCCCGAGCCGGCGCTGTTGCTGCCCGGAGACCGATTTATTATCCGCCAGTTTTCGCCGGTGGTGACAATCGGCGGCGGCGTTGTGCTGGATGCTGCTCCGATTCCACGCATGCCAGGGCACGAAGGCTTTTTGCAGATTCTGGAGGGCGGCGATCCAGAAAGCATGCTGAGAGCGCGCATCGCCCGGCGCGGTCATGGCGGAATTTCGATGGCGCGGCTTATCGCCGAAACTGGGTGGACCAGGAACTTTCTCGAAGCCCGGCTCGCCTCGGCCGTGAAAGACGCGCGGTTGCTGAGAATCGGCGACCGGTTGGTCGACGCGGCGGCAATGTTCCGGTTGCAACAACTCATCGTGAGCACGATGGAGGGTTTTCACCGCAAGAACTCCCTGGTGGGCGGGATCGCCCGGGAAGCGTTGCGCGAGCAAGTGAAAGCGTCATCGGAGGTCTTCGCTGCATCGCTTGAAATGCTGTCTCGCGAAAAGAAAGTCGAGGTTGCCGGCGACCTGTTGCGGCTGCCCGGTCACGGCGTGGTGATGAAGGACGAGGAAGCCGAATCAAAGCAGAAGATCGAGGCGGCCTTTGCGGGCAGTGGATTGAAAGTTCCCGCGCTCCCCGAAGTGCTTGCCGGGCTCAAGGTGGATAAGGCTCGGGCGCAGAAAATTGTGACGCTGTTGTTGCGCGACAAAGTTCTGATCAAGGTTTCTGACGACCTGGTATTTCATCGCAGTGCGCTCGACGAGTTGCGGCGTGTCGTGGCGGCGCAGAAGGCGAAATCTTCGAAAATGGATGTGGCGACGTTTAAGGAACTCACGGGTGTCAGCCGGAAGTACGCCATCCCTCTGCTGGAATATCTGGACAGGGAACGGGTGACGCGGCGCGTGGGGGATGCGCGGGAAATCCTTTAGCCACGGATTTGCATGGATCAGGATTTGCGCGGATCAATATCAATGCGGATCAATATCAATACGGATTACGAAACATGTTTTTTTTCGATCCGTGGAGATTCGTTTAAATCCGTGGCGAATAGGTTAGATCGTTTCCTCTGGAAACTCCACTTCCAATCCCAGCGGGTCGGTGAAGCGGTTGGTCAGGTTGGCGAGTCCCGTCAGCAAATGGATGTCGACGATTTCCGGTTCTGAAAAATGCTTGCTCAATAGTGCGACATCGCCATCGGTGATGTCGTGCGGCGTGCGCGTTAGCTTTTCGACGTAGACGAGGGCGGCGCGTTCCTTCTCGCTGCAGCGCGAATAATCCCCTGTCTTGAGCGCGGCCCAATCTTCCGCGGTGAGCCCCACCCGCTTCGAGGACGCGACGTGATGCTGGATGCAATAGTGGCATTGATTGATCAGCGAGACTCGCACGTAGATGAGTTCATAGAGCTTGCGATCGAGAGAGCGTCCCACGCTGGCGTAGAAGCTTAGAAAGTTCTTAAGCATCTCCGGTCGATGGGCCAGCGCTTTCTGGGCGTTGCCCGGCTTGCCTCGAAGAGTCTTTTCGTAGATTTCCTTTACCTCGGCATTTGCCGAGTCCGTGCTGATCAGGCTGATGCGGGCCATCGAATTCTCCAGGAGTGAGAAATGAAACGAGTGAGAGTGAAATTTCTGCGTCTTCATCATCGCAGATGGGCTGGTTTTGTGCAGAGGGTGGGAAGCGATCGCTCAAGAAAAGAGGCCGGGGGACGATAGTACCGATTAGGGAGTTGCTGCGATGAGGAGGTTGCTGGCATTTGTGCTATTGGTGTGCGCAGGAACTTCGGCAGGCTACGCGCAGGAGGATTCTGAGGCCGACGCGAAATCAAAGATAATGGCGATGGAGCATGTGTGGGCGCTGGCCTACCTGGCCAAGGATCCAAAGGCGCTGGCGAGGATTCTCGACGATGCATTTGTCTGCGTCAATGCGGATGGCAAATTGCTTAGCAAGGCGGATATTCTTGCCGACGTGAAGGCAGAGAACACGCTGCAGCTGTTGACGGAATCAATGGTGGTGCATCTGCATGGCGATACGGCAATCGTGACCGGAACGTTTCGGACTACCGGAGTGGAGCGCGGGAAGCCGTTTGCGCGACGGGAGCGGTTCGTGGATACGTGGCTTTTCAGGAATGGGCAATGGATCTCAATCTCGTCCCTGGTGACTTTTGTACACGACTGAGGTTGAGTTGAGGTTGAGAGGCGTGCTGCCGGCCGACGAACGCTTGCTCGAAACGTTTCTGGATGGGGAGCAAGTCTTATGAAGGCGACAGGCTGGCTGTTGACCGGGCTATGCGCGTTGTCACTCTCCATTTCCGCGCAGGAGAGTCAGCAAAGTAATGAAGGCGGGCCGGCGGCGGCAATTCGCGCGCTCGAGCACGCGTGGGTCGAAGGGCAGTCGCGCAATGACAACCAGGCCCTGGAAATGATTTTCGACAATGCTCTGGTGTATGTCGAGTACGGCAACCTGGTGACCAAGGGGCAATACCTGGCGAGGATCAAGCAGACGAGCCCGCAGCTCAGCGAGATCGTCATGGAACCCATGACTGTGCATACGTTCGGAAGCACGGCCATCGTGGTGGGGACCTATCGGGAAAGGGATCGGCCATCCGGAAAGCGGAGAGTGCGGCGCTGGCGGTTCATTGATACCTGGGTGTTCAAGGCGCGCGGCTGGGTGCTGGTCGCGGCGGGATCGGCGCCCATGGCAGAGTAGGGAGAAGCGGGCCTCTCCACGAGGATGTGGTGTAATCGATCGAGATAGATCGCGATCGAGATAGATCGACCGAGATAGATCGATCGAGAGAGTCAGGGCGGCAATCGGAATGGCAATCGTAAAAATTATCGGGGCGGGGCTGGCCGGGTGTGAGGCGGCGTGGCAGTGTGCGCGACGCGGCGTGGACGTGGAGTTGTTCGAGATGCGTCCGGTGCGGTCGACCCCGGCGCATCAGACGGCGGATTTTGCCGAACTGGTGTGCTCGAACTCGCTGAAATCGGATAGCGAGAACACGGCTCCGTGGCTGCTGAAGGAAGAGATGCGGCGCGCGGGGTCGTTGCTGCTGGAGATTGCGCGAGAATGCGCCGTCCCGGCGGGGCATGCTTTGGCGGTGGACCGGGTCACATTTGCAGCGCGCGTGACGGAGGCGATTTCACGGGAAGCGCGCATTGCGGTGACGCGTAACGAAGTTATGGACGTGGACGAGTTGGATGGCGGGAATGCCACCATCATTGCCACGGGGCCGCTGACTTCGGATGGACTGGCTGCGGAGATTGCTCGGCTGAGCCAACCCGCGGAGTCCGAGGCTGAGCGGGCGAGTCGCCCAGTTCCAGACTGCTCGTCGGCGCACGGCTTATCTGGGCGCGGTTCATCTGAGGGCAGTCCGCACTTGTATTTCTATGATTCGATCAGCCCGATTGTGGAGGCCGACTCGATCGACATGGACCGCGTGTACATGGCGGCGCGGTATGACAAGGGTTCGGCGGATTACATTAACTGCCCGATGACTCCGGAGGAATACGGGAGTTTTTACGATGCGCTTGTGGCGGCGCAGTCGGTGGAGGAGCGCGATTGGGAAAAGCTGAACTACTTCGAAAGCTGCCTGCCGATCGAAGAGATTGCGCGCCGCGGGCGCGACACGCTGCGCTTTGGGCCGATGAAGCCGGTGGGGTTAATCAATCCGCGAACCGGACGCATGCCTTATGCGGTGGTGCAGTTGCGGCAGGAGAATCTGCGGGCCGATTCCTACAATCTGGTGGGATTTCAGAATCATTTGAAGTTTGGCGAGCAGGCGCGGGTGCTGCGGTTGATTCCTGGGCTGGAAAACGCGAAGTTTCTGCGCTATGGGCAGATTCACCGCAATACCTACATCAACGCGCCGACTTTGTTGCAAGAGACGCTGCAGATGAAGGCGCATCCGCGGGTTTTCTTCGCGGGACAGATTTGCGGAGTCGAGGGCTACGTGGAATCGATTGCGACTGGACTCTTGGCCGGGATGCATGCGGCTGCGCTGATTTCCGGGGCTGATGTTTCCCCTGCGCCGCGGGCTTCTGCATTTGGATCGCTGACTTACTATGTGACGCACGCGAATGCCAGGAACTTTCAGCCGGCGAATATTACGTTTGATTTGCTGCCTCCGCTGGAGAAGAAGATTCGCGACCGCAAAGAGCGGCATCGGTTGCAATGTGAGTTGGCTTTGAAAGAGTTCGATGGCTGGGTGGACAGAGTTGGAGCGATAGCTGTGAAGGCCTGAGTTGAGGAGGGCGCAGCCGAGCTTTAGCTCGGCCTGACCGGGTCAGAGACCCGGTCCCACACAAACCAGATTGGCCCGATCCTGACACGGTCGATTTTTCCTGCAACAAAATCCTTGCTTCTGACGTATCAAATGGCAGGTCGGCTGGGGATTACCTTCTCTTCCGAGCTTCGTCCAATCCAGTGCCATGACGCTGCGCGACCTCATTTTCGATGTGCTACGGACTTTATGGGCGCACAAGCTTCGCGCCTTCCTTACGATGTTCGGAATTGCCTGGGGCATTGTCTCGATTGTGCTCATGGTGGCGGCGGGCGAAGGGCTGCGCAAGGGGCAGGAAGCGCAGGCACGGAACCTGGGCAAGGACGTGATGATTGTCTTTCACGGACGAACCAGCTTGCAGGCGGGTGGGACTCACGCCGGGCGCGTGGTGCACTGGGAAGATCCTGATGTTCCGGTGGTGCAGGCGGAGTCGCCGGATTGCGAGTACGCAATTCCGGAGCTTGAGCAAGATACGGTTCGGGTGCACAGCAATTTCAATAACGCTGCGTTTACCGTGACGGGATCCTATCCGCCGTTTGCGTATATTCGCAGCCTCGACGTCGGGGCCGGACGTTTTTATGACTGGGACGATATGCGCGAGGCCAGGCGCGTGGCATTTCTCGGGTCAGACGCGGCCAAGCAGCTTTTTCCGGGGCGAAATCCGGTGGGCGACACAGTGTATTTGAACGATTTTCCTTACACCGTCATCGGCGTAATGGCCAAGAAGAAACAGGATTCCAGCTACGACGGCTGGGATGTGAACAAAGTATTTTTGCCATTTGCCGCGATGCGTCGCGACTTTCCGGACAAACCTCCGGGGACGGATTTCACCTTTGACCAACTACTGGTGACTCCAAAGTCGGTCGAGCAGCATGCGGCTTGCAAACGCGAGGTGCGCACGGCGCTGGCCCGTATGCATCGTTACGATCCCAACGATAAGGAAGCTTGTCCGATCTGGGATACGGTGCAGGAGGCTCAGGCGTTCAAGACGATGACCGACGGGATGAAATTCTTCCTCGGGGCGGTAGGGATTGTGACGCTGCTCCTGGGCGGCATCGGCGTCATGAACGTGATGCTGGTTGCGGTGCGGGAGCGGACGCGGGAGATTGGGGTGCGCAAGGCGATCGGCGCTCCGGCGGGGACGATTCTGCGGCAATTTTTTATTGAGGCGCTCATCATTGCTCTGTTGAGCGGAGGGATCGGTCTGGGAGTAGCGTTCGGATTCTGCGCCCTGGTGAACATGTTGCCGATGCCTGATTTTTTTGCGGGCCTGGTGCCGAGTTGGAGTTCGGGTTTGATTGCTGCCGGACTGTTGGGAGCGATTGCGGTGGGCGCGGCGCTGTATCCGGCGCGGAGGGCGGCGTCGATTGATCCGATTGAAGCGCTGAGGTATGAAGCGGGCGGATAAAACCCTTTAACCACGAAGGACACTAAGGTCCACGAAGGGAAGCCCTTTCGTTCACAGATCCGACAAAATGCTGATTGAGATCATTATCGAGGCCTGGATTGCGCTCAAGCGGAACTTGACGCGCAGCTTTCTCACTATGCTGGGGATTGTCTGGGGCATCGCCACGGTTACTCTTCTCATCGCGTACGGCAACAGTTTTCGGAGCGTTCTGGTGCATGGATTTGACGCGTTCGGTAAGGGAGCGGTCATTTGCTGGCCGGGGCAGACCAGCGAACAGCCGGGCGGGCAGCGTGCGGGCAAGAAAGTAGTTCTTGAGCAGGCCGATCTCGACATGGTGAAGCAGACGGCTTCGCTGGTGAAGCACGTTTGCCTGGAAACGGTCCGGCGGCCGGGGATTTCTTATGGTGACCGCATGGTTGGAACGGCGCCTGTCCGCGGCGTTTGTCCTGAGTATGGCGAAATGCGGAACGAAGTTCCGTCGGAGGGCCGCTGGATTGACGCGGAAGATGAACTTGAACGGCGGCGTGTGATTTTTCTTGGCGGGCGATTGAAGGAAGAGCTGTTCAGCGGGCGGCCGGCGGTGGGCGAGACGGTGGAAGTCTCCGGCATACGCTTCACTGTTATCGGCGTTATGGCGCGAAAGATCCAGCTCAGCAATTATTTCTCGAGCGACGATGAGTCTTCGTGGATTCCGTATTCGGCGGCTGGTGATTTGTGGAATACGCGCTATGCCGCTGTGATGGTCTTTGAGCCGATTGCTCCGCAGTTCGAGAAGAAGGCCATGGCGCAAGTGCTGGCCGCTGTGGCCACGCGGCAGAATTTTTCTCCGACCGACCCCAAAGCCTTGCAGATGTTCGGGCGCGACGAATTTCGGCCTGTGATCGACGCGCTGACGATCGGATTGCAAGTCTTGCTGACTTTCATCGGAACTCTGACTCTGGGGATTGGCGGCGTGGGCGTGATGAACATCATGCTCGTGTCAGTGGACGAGCGCATTCGCGAGATCGGGCTGCGGCGCGCGCTGGGGGCGCGCAAGCGTCACATCAAGCTGCAATTCCTGGCGGAGACTCTGCTGATCATGTTGATTGGCGGCGTGATTGGCGTGTTGTTGTCGTATCTCATTGCCTGGTCGGTTGGGACGCTGCCGATGATGGGGCCGCTCTTTGAAGACGATTCCGGTCAGGGGGACATTCATCTGCGGATTTCGCTGATGACCGTATTTCTTTCTGGCATGGTGTTGCTTGTGGTGGGAGTGATCAGCGGGATGGTGCCGGCGATGCGGGCATCGAAGCTCGACCCGGTGGAAGCGCTGCGCTACGAGTGAGAACTTGTGGGGCGCGCCCGGTGCGATTGTCCTGCTACGTTGCGCGGCCGGTGCGCGACCAAAAACGATTCCATCGAACTCGATTCAATTGAAAATGATCCGATCCTACTTGTTGCCACCTTGCGTCGCGGCTGGCTTCGCAGTACCTTGCTTCTGAGGCATTCCGCCGAGGTGAATCTTGCCGATTTCCGCCGTTGATACGATCACGCTTGCCTTCCAGCACACCAAGCGGCAATTGGTGCAGCCGTTTCGCTTCTGGCAGTGGAGTCGGCTGGCGGTGGTCGGATTGCTGGCCGGGGAGATGGGATCTGGCGGCTGTAACGTTCCGACTAACTTTCTCCAGCAGACAGGGAATTCGCGTCACCTGTTGGATTCCGGTCTGGGCTCGATTGATCCGGCGCTCTATGCCGGCTTGATCGCTGTGCTGGTCGTGACCGGGTTGGTGTTGGCCGTCATCATGACGTACATCAGCAGCGTGATGCGGTTCATATTGTTTGACAGCGTGCTGGTCAGGGAGTGCCACATCCGGCAGGGATGGCAGCGCCGGCAAGTTGCGGGCTGGAAGTATTTTTTGTGGCAATTGGCGTATCTGTTCCTCACGGTCGCGGGCATTGTGGTGCTGGTGGGAATTCCGGCTGGCATTGCGTTTGCTCTGGGATGGTTTAAAGCGCCCGGGGAACATGTTTTGGGTCTTGTACTGGGTGGGATCGTGGTGTTTTCCGTGGCTGCCGTTTTCGTCATCGCCGCGGCGGTGATTCATGTGCTGACTAAAGACTTTGTGGTCCCGCAAATGGCGTTGGAAGGAATCGGCGCGATCGAAGGATGGCGTCGGCTTTGGCCCATGCTGCTGGCGGAACGAGGCGGCTATGCCGTCTATGTACTGATGAAAATCGTGTTGGCGATCGGCGCGGCGATTGTCATCGCTATTGTGTCGGTAATTCTGGTTTTAGTGGTTGCGATTCCGACTGTCGGCCTGGGGATTGTGGCGGCGCTCACCGGCAAGACCGCGGGGCTGTCGTGGAATGTTTTTACGATTACTCTCGCCGTGATTGTGGGATGCATTCTGCTGGCGATTTTACTTTATCTGTTGGCGCTGATCTCGGTGCCAGCGATTGTGTTCTTTCCGGCGTACGCGATGTATTTCTTTGCGGCGCGGTATCGCACGCTGAGTCTGGCGCTGTATCCGCCGCCTCCCGCGAGTCCACTGTCAGAGTCTGACGGCCAGCCGCCTCCGCTTGCGCCTGCTCCGGAACCGGCGGGATAGAGCTTCGGCTTACGATCCGTTCGCGCCCCCGCTCGTGCTGCTTGAGGTCCGCTGGTCTGTCTGAAATCCAGTGCCCGAAATCCACTGGCTGAAATCCATTGACCCAAGGAACTCCTGGGCTGCGAGAGGTGTCTGATGTTGCAGGCACGCGCGCGCCGATAGGAGCTAATTCCATGGCTTTCTCAAACGCGGGCGGAGGTGTGCGTGGCCCGCAGATTAATGTCACGCCGCTGATTGACGTGCTGCTGACGCTGATCATCATGTTCATGCTGGTCGTATCGATGGACAAGCAGTACCAGGAGAAGGTCCAGCTGCCGCAACCGCCGAAGGATCAAAAGTCGCAACCGATGGCCGAACGCACCGTCGTGATCCAAGTGGTATGGACGGCGAAGAACCAACCGCCGAGCGTGAAGATCAACCGGGACGACGTGCGCTGGGAGGATTTGGAGACCCGGTTGACGCAGATTTATCTGAGTCGGGTTGAGAAGGTAGCTTTTGTGCGGGGCGATGCGGACGTGGATTTTGAGTATGTCGCGGATGTGATTGACCGGGCGCACAGCGCGGGTGTGCAGCGGGTGGGACTGCTGACGGACGATCGGATGGTGGAGGGGGAGTGATCTTATCATCCAAACACACTGCGGTAACGCACGTCGGGCATGGTTACGGCCGTGATCTTTTGCTATGCGTACCGTGTGTTGGAATGAAGACAGAGACGGGTACTTTGATGTTACGAAAATCTCGAACTCCGCCGAAACTATTCAGCGGCTTCGACACGCTACAGTTCGCGAGCGTCATGGGGATGGTGGTCTTCGTCATACTGCTTATATTCATGACGATACCCACGGGCCACCACGGGATCAGCGTTGACCTGCCTGAGGCGTTTCATGCAACCTCAATGCCGGGCGCACATCGGGAAGATGCGATGAAGGTTACGATCCTGCGCGATGGTAAGGTCTATTTCGGCGCCGAACAACTCTATGGCGGCAGTCTGTCGACCAAGATTCAGGAGCGGCTGAAGGATCGCGAGGTTGAACGCAAGGTTTACATCAGCGCGGATGCGCGCGCTCGGTGGGGGCACAGTTAAAGAAGCGCTGGATGGTGTGTGCTCTGCCGGAATCATGCGGGTCGCGCTTCTGGTCAACTAGGAGTGTCGAGAGCCTCGCCAGGTAATGCCCCTCAGAGGCTAAAGCCAGCATCTTTTTCGAGCCTAACGGCACGACTGAAGTCGTGCCCTTCCCGTTTCGATTGGCTAGACTTGCGTAACAAGAACCGGGCTGCGCCCGGGCGGACAGCCCCTTCGACTTCGCTCAGGGCAGGCTTGGGCGACTGTCCCCACATAAACCTTTCCTGCACGGGGATTTCGAGTTCTACGAATCTCTTGCCCTGTTCTTGATCCAGATCGGTGTGCCTACGAAGCCGAAGGCTTCTCTTATCTGGTTTTCCAGGAAGCGCTGGTAGGAGAAGTGCAGCTTTACGGCGCGGTTGGTGAAGAGCACGAATACTGGCGGAGCGACCGAGGCCTGCGTCATGTAGAGAATCTTTACGCGTGACTTCATGGGCACGGACGCGCGTTCGAAGTCGACTTTCTCGATGAAGCGGTTCATCTGGCTGGTGGAGACGCGCTTGCGGCGCTCGGTGGCAACTTCTTCGAGCAGCGGGAAGATTTTCTCTGTGCCTTTGCCGCTCTGGGCGGAAATGAAAACGATGGGGGCGTAATTCAGGAACTTCAGTTCATAGCGCAGACGCTGTTCATAGGCGTCGCGATCGCCGGGGCGCTTGCTCTCGCGCATGCGTTCGGCTTTGGTGGGGCGCGCGGCTTTCTCTTTACCACTGATGTTCTCAGGATGGAGCACGAGATCCCATTTGTTGACGACGATGATGATGGAGCGTCCGCTCTCGTGCGCGTATCCTGCGATTGAGGCGTCGAGCTGGCTTACACCTTCGGTGGCGTCGATGACGAGCAGCGCGATGTCGGCGGCTTCCAGATGCTTGCGCGCCATTACGACCGAAAGTTTTTCGGCCATCAGATGGGTCTTGCCTTTGCGGCGGATGCCGGCGGTGTCGATGAAGCGGAAGCGGCGTCCATTGTGCTCGACGATTTCATCGACTGCGTCCCGCGTGGTGCCGGGAATGGGCGAGACGATGGCTCGGTCGGAAGAAGTCAGGCAGTTCAGCAGCGTCGACTTGCCGACATTGGGGTGGCCGATGATGGCGACCTTGGTTTCGTGGGCGGAAGAATCGTCGTTGGCCGTTGGTGGTTGGTCGTTGGCCTCCTCTGCGTTTTCAGTGTCCTCGGTGGTTGAAGATTCCTCTGGAAGGGCGGCGATTACCGCGTCGAGGAGGTCGTCGATGCCGCGGCCGTGCTCGGCGGAAATGGGGAACATTTTCTGGATGCCGAGGCGATGGAAGTCATCCACTAATGACGATTGCTTGTCGCTGTCAACTTTGTTCACGGCCAGGAAGAGCGGACGGTTGGCCTTGCGTAGCAGGCGCACCAGTTCGAGGTCGGGACCGGCGAGCTCGGTGCGGCCGTCGACGACCATGATGATGGCGGCGGCCTCGTTCAGCGCTACGCGGGCCTGGCGATAGATCTCCGAGGGGATCAAATCCTTTTCTTCCGGGAGGATGCCGCCCGTGTCAACGATCCGGAGCGGGCGGCCTTCCCACTCGGCGTCGCCGTAGAGGCGGTCGCGGGTGATTCCGGGTTCGTCGCCGACGATGGCGCGGCGCGAGCCCACGATGCGGTTGAAGAGCGTGGACTTGCCTACGTTGGGGCGTCCCACGATGGCGACTGTGGGGATGCCGGCGGCGGTGGTGGCGAGAGTGCTGGTCGAGTTGTAGGTAGGCTGGGTCAAAGATTAAGTCTTATCAGGCTCGAATGTGGCGGCTGTCTCCACATGAGCATCCCCACATGAGCAGTGGCAATGCATGCGGTCCGGAACTCGTATTATAGAGACTTCTGTGGCTTTAAGCTCTCAGCCCGTGCCTTCTGCTTCTCCCAACCGCTCTGGTCCTGGCGGGAAGGATGCTTCGTTGCATCAATTCTTCGCCCCCGGCGGAGTGCTCTCGCGCACGCATCCGGCGTATGAATTCCGGCGGGGGCAGCTGCAGATGGCGCAGGCGGTCGAACAGGCGCTGGAGGAGAAGCGGCATCTGATCGTCGAAGCGGGAACCGGCACCGGGAAAACTTTGGCCTACCTGATGCCGGTGATCCGTTCGGGGAAGCGGGTGATTATTTCGACCGGTACGAAAAATCTGCAGGAGCAACTCTTCTACAAGGATGTGCCGTTTCTGGAGCAGGCGCTGTATGGAGGATCGACATCCGGCGGCCGGCTTTCTGTCTGTTACATGAAAGGCCGGAATAATTATTTGTGCCGCAAGAAATTGTACGACCTGACGGATCAGCCGGTGCTGAGCGGGCTGGAAGAGATTGAGCAGTATCGCGCGATTGCTGCATGGGAGAAGACGACGGGAACGGGTGATCGCGCCGAGTTGGCCGAACTGCCCGAGGCCAGCCTGCTTGTGGCACAAGCTGGATGCGCGTGCGGACGCCTGCATTGGCCAGAAGTGCAGCGAGTTTGAGCGTTGCTTTATTACCGAGATGCGGCGCAAGGCGATGGAAAGCGACATCATCATTGTTAACCATCATCTGTTTTTTGCCGATCTTGCCATCAAGCTGCAGGCGGATGGCGCGCCCGATGCTGGAGTGCTGCCGGAAGCAGCGGCTGTGATTTTCGATGAGGCGCATGAACTGGAAGATGTGGCGGGGAATTATTTCGGCATTTCGGTGAGCAATCTGCGAGTGGAGGATCTGGCGCGCGATGTGGAATCGTCGCTGCAGCATAATCGCATGATGTCGGCGTCGCTCTCGGGGGCGCTGGGAAGTCTGCGTGAACGTTCGCAATTTTTCTTTTCGTTGCTGCCTCCGGGCGAGGGGCGATTTGCATTTGAGACGCGTCGCGAATTTCTGGAGGAAAATGGGGACGAGTTTCTTGGGTTGAGTCAGGCGCTGACGCGGCTTTCGGGCGAGCTCGAAGGCTTGCCGCAGAAGCCGGAGGAAGTCTTTCAGTTTGTGCGGCGGGCGCAAGAAATTCAAATGCAGCTCGGCTATGCGATGGAGTCCGAAGATCGGAACACTGTGTTTTGGATTGAACGGCGCGCTGGGCGTTTTGGGCGTGGCCCGAACAAATCTGGTCCGAACCAAAGCGCTGAGACGTCAGCGCGTGGAAGGCAAAATGTTTTTCTGCAGGCGACTCCGATCGATGTTGGGCCGATACTTCGGGAGTGCCTGTGGTCGAAATTGGAGTGCGCTGTGCTGACTTCGGCGACGCTGGCGGTGGGCGGCGGTTTCGAATACATTCGGCAGCGGCTTGGGCTGGAACATGCGCGGGAGTCGGTGCTGCCGTCGCACTTCGACTATGAAAGTCAGGCATTGTTCTATGTGCCGCCGGACCTGCCCGATCCGCGCACGCCGCAATTTACGGCGAAGGCGGCGGAGCGCATTCGCAGACTTCTGGAGATCACGCGCGGGCGGGCCTTCGTCCTGTTCACGAGCTATGCGCAGATGAACGATGTTTATCAGCGGCTGCTGGGCGAAGTTGCGTTCCCCCTGCTGCGGCAGGGGGATGCGCCGAAGAACGCGCTGCTTGAGGAGTTCCGCCTGACCCCGAACGCGGTGCTGTTTGCCACATCCTCATTCTGGCAGGGCGTGGACGTGCAGGGTGAGCAGTTGAGCTGCGTCATCATTGACCGTTTGCCGTTTGCGGTGCCGAGCGATCCGGTGGTGGCAGCGCGGGTGAAGGCGATCGATGCCGACGGCGGGAACGCGTTCTTTCAATATCAGGTCCCGGCTGCGGTGATCACCTTGAAGCAGGGCTTTGGACGGTTGATCCGCTCGCTGCATGATCGTGGGCTGCTGGTGCTGCTCGACAATCGGATTCTGAAAAAACAATATGGGCGCGTTTTCGTGGAGAGCCTGCCGAAGTATAAGCGGACTACGGATATGAATGTGGTGGAGGGGTTTTTTGGGGTTTAGTTTTACTTCAGCGACACCAGCGGCCGTTCGCACCGAGATCCCCTTCGACTTCGCTCAGGGCAGGCTCTCGCTCCGCCTGAAGAACGGCTCTGCTCGGGATGACAGCTAGCTATTAAGTTCGGCATCTACTTGCTCTCTGCTGCAGAGGTTGGCAACACGCCCACCACAATTCCCGACGGTTCTGCTTTCGTGTGATAGACGCGCTCGGTGGCTTTCACGAAATCTGCGGGCTTGGCGTTGGGGATGTTCATGAAGGTTTGTGGGTTGCGGTCGGTGAGCGGGAACCAGGAGCTCTGAATCTGGACCATGATGCGATGGCCACGGCGGAAGGTGTGGTTGATGTCCGGCATGGTGAAATTGATTTCTTCGACTTTTCCGGGTGTGAAGGCTTCCGGCTTTTCAAAACTGTGGCGGAATTTGCCGCGGAAGGGTTCGCCGCGGACCAGTTGCTGATATCCACCCATGGTGAACGACGGGGCGGGCACGTCTTTTTCGGGCTTGTCGCGGTCTTCGGGCCTGGGCTCGTCCTGCTTGCTGTCGGGGTAATCGGGGGGATAGACGTCAATCAATTTCACGTCCCAGTCGGAATCCGTGCCACTGGTTGAAACGAAGAGGCGGGGCGAGATCGGTCCGGCGAAGGTCACGTCTTCCTGCAGAACTGGAGTTTCATAAACTGCCACGTCGGTGCGGCTGTCGGCGAAGCGCTGGTCGGAGAGCATGTATTCCTGGGGGACATCCAGCGCGGCATAATTCACGAAGGGCACTGGCTTGGCCGGGTCGCTTATGTATTCGTCGAATGCTGGAGTCTCGGCTGTGGGAGCGTCGAAGGACAGGTTTCCATTGGCATGAAAGTAGAGGGTTTTGGGCTCGGCATTTTTCGGTGGCCACGCGGAATATTGCCGCCACACATTCGTGCCCGTTTCGAAGACATATGCCTTGGGAAGTTTGGCGTCGGCATTGCCCTTGAGATACTGCTCAAAGAATGGGAAGAGAATGTTCTTGCGGTAGTATTCGCCGGTGTTCGAGGCGAAGTCCACGCGCCCCAGGTGTTCGCCGTCATAGCCACGCCAGCCGCCGTGTACCCAGGGGCCGATCACGAGGGCATTGAAGATTCCGGGATTGTTTTTGTCGATGGAATGAAATGTCGAGAACGGGCCTTGCAGATCTTCGGCGTCGAACCAGCCGCCAACCGTGAGCACGGCGCAATGGATGTTCTTCATGTGCGGCGCCAGATTTCGGACCTTCCAATAATCGTCGTAGGTGTCGTGTTTGACCTGGTCATCCCACAGGGCGCTCTTGCCTTCGAGGTACTTGCTTAAGTTCGAGAGCGCACCGACGTTTAGATAAAAATCGTAGGCGTCTTTTGTGCCCCAGTCGAATGACGGCCAGTTCTTTGGGGGGAGTTGGGGGGTCTGCTGCGGGGTGAAAAACACGTAGAATCCGAAGTTCGCCGCCAGCATAAATGCGCCGCCGTGGTACGCGTCGTCGCCCATGAAAAGGTCGGTCATGGGAGCTTGCGGCGAAGCGGCTTTTAGCGCGGGGTGCGAATCGATGATGCTGGCCGAAGTGTAAAAACCGGGATAGGAGATTCCCCAGATTCCGGCATTGCCGTTGTTGTTCGGCACGTTCTTGAGCAGCCAGTCGATGGTGTCGTAAAGATCGCTGCTGTCGTCCACGTCCTGTTTCGATTTCTTGTGGTCGATGTGGGGACGCATCTCGACAAATTGCCCTTCCGACATGTAACGCCCACGTACGTCCTGAAACACGAAGATGTATCCCGCCTTGTCGAAGTCCGGCGAGGGGCCGAGTTGCGTGCGGTAGAGGTCGACTCCATATGGGCCGACGCTGTAGGGCGTGCGGTTGATCAGGAATGGATAAGGGCGCGAACTGTCTTTCGGCACGTAGACGGAGGTAAACAGGTGAACGCCGTCGCGCATCGCAATGCTGTATTCGTACTTTGTGTAGTGCGCTTTGACGTCGAATTCGGGCGCGTCGGGCCGGTTCTGTGCCCAGAGACCGGCGGTCAAGCTTAGGATGAAAGCGAATAAAATCGGGTTTTTCCGACGCAGCATGCGTACTCCTGGGGATTTAATCATGAGTAGGCAAACTACATTCGGCGGGTGAAGCGCGTCAAGCGGGATTGCTGCCGCGGTGGCAATTCCAGCGGTACAATAGTATGTTTCGCCACACAGCGCAGCCGGCACTGTATTCATGCGCGGGCTGTCGGGGGACCATGTTCGAAGTCACAGTTGAAGATACTTTTGCGGCGGGCCACTACCTGCGCAACTACAAGGGCAAGTGCGAGAATCCGCACGGCCATAACTACAAGATCCGGGTCACGCTGGCGGGAGCGGAATTGGACAAGGCCGGGTTGCTTCTCGACTTCAAGGATTTGCGCGAGGTCATGAAGCATGTCATCGAGCGTCTTGACCACCAGATGATTAACGATATCGAGCCGTTCACGGTGATTAATCCGTCGGCCGAGAATCTGGCAAAGTATTTTTACGATGAGTCGAACGCCAAACTGCAGGCCGTGACCACAGGCCGGGTGCGAGTGAAGGACGTGACTGTCTTCGAGACCGACACCACTACGGCGAAATATCAGTGAATAACCAGCTTGCGGCCTGAACCGGCAACCGGCGGCTGGCAGACAGCTTTTCATTTTTCATGCAAATCACCGAAATCTACAAATCGTTGCAGGGCGAGTCGACTCATGCGGGTCTGCCGTGTGTTTTCGTGCGCCTGACGGGATGCAATCTGCGATGTTCGTGGTGCGACAGCGAGTACACGTTTCAGGGCGGCCGCAAAATGGCGCTCGCAGAAGTGCTGGAGGAGGTTTCGCGCTTGAGTCCGGGTGGTGGGCTGGTCGAAATTACCGGCGGCGAACCGATGCTGCAGGAGCGGGAAGTTGTGCCGTTGATGCAGGCGCTGCTCAACGCACGGTTATCAGGTTCTGCTGGAGACCAGCGGAGAACGGCCGCTGGAGCGGGTTCCGGCCGCAGTGGTTAAGATCGTCGACGTGAAATGTCCGGAGTCGGGGGAGCCCGATACGTTTTGCATGGAGAATCTGGAGGCTTTGTCGGCGCGCGATGAGATCAAATTCGTCCTGAGCAGCCGGGCTGACTACGAGTTTGCCCGGGAGTTCAGCCGCCGGTACGATCTTGCGCAGCGGGTGAACGCTGTGCTGTTTTCTCCGGCGTTCCGCAAAGACGCAACCGGCGCTCGCGACAGTTCGCACTGCCTGCTCGATCCTCAGGAACTGGCGGAGTGGATGCTCGCCGACAACGTGACAGCGCGGCTCGGGCTGCAGTTGCATAAATTCATTTGGGATCCGGCGGTGAAGGGAGTTTGAGGAATTGCTGATTGCGGATTGTTGATTACTGATTGAAACCCAAAGCTAACTACGCTTCGATTTTCAATCAACAATCGGCAATCAACAATCAGCAATTAGCAATCTGCTATGCCAAACTTGAGGCGATCCCGCGCAGTCGTCCTCCTGAGTGGTGGAATGGATTCCTGCGTGTGCGCCGCTCTGGCGGGCCGCGACTATGAAGCAGCGGCGGTGCACATTAGCTACGGACAGCGGACCGAGAAGCGCGAGCAAGAGTCGTTTCTCGCCATCTGCCAGCGCCTGAAAATTCAGCGACAAGCTGATGGTCCGCAACGAGGCCCTGCGGGCGATTGGCGGGTCGGCGCTCACTGACGACGCGATCGCGGTGCCCACGGGCGGGGAGATTGGGTCCGGGCGTTCCGGTCACCTACGTTCCTTTTCGCAATGCGCATTTCCTGGCTGTGGCCATCAGCTGGGCCGAGGTGCTGGGCGCGGAAAAGGTGTACATTGGCGCGGTTGAGCCGGACAGCTCGGGCTATCCGGATTGCCGTCCGGCGTATTACAAGGCGTTCAATGAAGTGGCTAAGACCGGCACTAAGGACGGGCTGATTGAAATCGTCACTCCGCTCATCGCCATGCGAAAAACCGATATTGTGCGGCTTGGCCTTGAACTGGGTGCGCCCTTCGATTTAACTTGGTCATGCTACAGCCGCGAGGATCAGGCTTGCGGGATCTGCGATAGCTGCGTGTTGCGCCTGCGCGCCTTCGAGGCGGCGGGTGTGCAGGATCCAATTCCCTATGCGGCGAAATAGGCATTTGGCATGGAGATGCAAGTTCAATCAGCTTTTCAGAAATCGGCCAGCACAAATTCGACTTTGCCGGGAGGCAAAATGAAAAAGCATTTCGCAATTCTTCTATTCGTAATACTGGCGCTCGGGCTGTGTGTTCCTCCGGTCTTCGCGCAGGCTTCAGGAACGGTTAAGGGCGTCTGCAAAGATTCTCAAGGCAATCCCGTCGCGGATGGGGTAGTGGTCTGGGCAAACCTGGATAACGGTCAGAAGTCCGTGCTCAAGACCAATAAGAAAGGGGAATATTTCTCCCTCGGACTTACCCCTGGCAAATACAACATCACGCTGTACAAGAGCGCCGACGACCAGAAGGCCGGCAAGGAGCTGGACCACCTCAACGGGTATGTGCTCAAACTTGACGAGAACACCGTGGATTTTGACGTCAAGAAGGAAATCGAGGACGCCGCCAAGGGCAAGGGCATTTCTGCCGACCAGCTCAAGCAGCAACAGGAGCAGAACGCTAAGGCGGAGAAGGAAAAGTCCACCGTTGGCAAACTCAACGACAAGCTGAATGCCGCCAAGACCGCGGCCGACGCGGGCGACTATGATACAGCCATCGCGGCCTTGACTGAGGCCACTCAGCTGGACCCAAGCCGCGACCTGCTCTGGTTCAAACTGGGCGATTACTACCGCATGTCAGTGCCCAAGCAGACCGATCCGGCGGAAAAACAGAAGCGCCTGGATTCAGCCGTCGAGGCCTATAAAAAAGCGGTGGATCTTAAGAAGGCCGCGCCGCCCGACAAGGATCCAGCGGCAGCTGCGAAGATGCTGGCCGCTTACTACAACAACCTGGCAGACGCGTATTCGAAGGACAAGAAAGTCGATGACGCGGTGAAGACCTACGAACTCTCGGCGCAGACCGACCCCTCGTCGGCTGCACAGGCTTACTTCAATATGGGCGCGGTGCTCACGAATGCGGGGAAGGTGGACGAGGCCATCGCAGCTTTCGATAAGTGCATCGCCGCGGACCCGAATAGGGCCGACGCCTATTATCAGAAAGGTGTGAACCTGCTCGGCAAAGCGACGCTCCAGGGAGATAAAACCGTCCCTGCGCCCGGCACTGTCGAAGCTCTCCAGAAGTACCTGGAAATTGCGCCGACCGGCCCCTATGCGCAAAGCGCTAAGGACCTGCTGGCCAGCCTGGGGGCCAAGGTCGAAACCACCTACGGTACGAAGAAGAAGACTACGAAGAATTAGTTACCGTTGGGTACTTGTTGGGTATTGGGAATCTTAGGGCGGCTCAATCGGGCCGCCCTTTTTGTGTCTGTAGCGTTGTCTGGATATGGGTTCGGACAGGGCCGTGTGGTTACTAAAGTCTCGGTACTTACTGTCCTTCGCTCTTCGCCCGCGGCGCGGTACAGTTAACTATCTGAATTTTCTTCCCGTTTCTGTGGTGCGTGCGATTCCCGAGGTGTGAGGACGAATGGCAGCACCAAGCACAGCTCCGATTTCCGTTGCATTAGAAGATTTTTCTGGAACTGGCAGAGTCGCGACTCCGGCTCTTCTGGGCGCAATGTTGCGCGCCGCCGAAAAAATCAGCGACCTGATTTTTTCCCCCGGCCGTCCGCCACAGGTACAGGTCTATGGCCAGATGATCCCGGTGCAGGTGCCGGGGCTGACCTTCCTGACGCCCGATGACACGCGCCACATCGCGGCCGACCTGATTGGCGACAACAAGCAGGCGATTACGACGCTGCGCGAACATGGCGCTTGCGACATTTCCTTTGGGTTGCCGGGCATGGCCCGGTTTCGCGTCAACATTTTTATTCAACGCGGCAGTTGTGCCGTGGTCATGCGCGTGATTCCCACCGCGATTCCAGAGTTTGCGTCTTTGCGATTGCCGCAGCAGTTATCCGAAGTGACCAAGCTCAGAGACGGAATTGTGCTGGTGACGGGAGCTGCAGGGTCGGGCAAATCGTCCACGCTGGCCGTGCTGCTCGACGCCATCAACCGCGAGAAGTACTACCACATTATCACCATCGAAGATCCCATCGAGTTCCTGCACAATCACAAGTGCTCGACCATTCATCAGCGGGAACTGCACAGCGACACGCCCAGCTTTGCCCACGCCCTGCGTTCGGCTATGCGGCAGGCTCCGAAGGTGATTCTGGTGGGAGAAATGCGCGATCGCGAGACCATCGAAATCGTGCTGGAGGCGGCGGAAACGGGGCACCTCGTGTTCTCCAGTCTCAACACCATGGATGCATCGAAGACGGTGGAGCGCATTATCAGTTCATTTTCACCGGCGGAGCAGGCGTCAGTGCGCGAGCGTTTCGCCAAGTCGTTCCGCTACATCATCTGCCAGCGGCTCATCTCGAAGCACGATCGCAGCGGGAGGGTTGCGGCTTTCGAAATTCTCAAAGCCAATGCGCGCACCCGCGAATGCATCGAAAAAGGCGAGCGCGAGAACAAAACTTTACTCGATGCCATCAAGGCCGGCACCGCTGACGGCATGCAGCATTTCGACGGAGAAATTGCGCAGCTGGTGCAGGAGCGCCTGGTGGATCTCGAAACCGGGCTGTCGTTTGCGAGCAATCCCGCCGTTCTCGGTCAGGAATTGGCGCGGTAGGACGCTCCCGGTGGCCTCTCGACACCGTCCGTCTCCGCGCTATCGTATGATTTCCCCATGTCTGCACCGCCTCTTGATTCGGCTGTTTTGACTTTTGAAGACGCCCGCTGCGTCGTGGAACAGCAGGCGGCTTTGATCCGGGCCAGCCGACTTCCGGCCAACAAGACAGAATCCGTCGATCTTCTTGCGGCGGCAGGTCGGGCTCTTTTTGAGTGTGTGACGGCCGATCGCGACCTGCCACCGTTTCCGCGATCGACTCGTGATGGGTATGCCGTGCGATCGGCTGATCTATCCCAGCTTCCGGCGACACTCGAAGTAATCGGCGAAATTAAAGCGGGCGAGGGGCTCGACCGGATTCCGGCCAGCATCGGCGCCGGACAAACTGTGGCGATCATGACCGGGGCCCCGGTCCCCGCCGGCGCGGACGCGGTGGTGATGGTCGAGTACACGACTCTGCGGGAGAAACGAGTTGAGGTTGCCAGGAGCGTTGCGCCTGGAGAGAATGTGGTTCCTCGCGGTGCAGAAGCGCGGCACGGCTCCGTGTTGGTCGACCGCGGCGAACGTATGAATCAGGCCGCCATCGCGCTCGCGGCATCCGTCGGCAAATCTCGATTGCAGGTCTTCAAGCGCCCGCGAGTGGCTGTTCTAACTACCGGGGATGAGATTGTTGGTGTCGACGCAACCCCCGGCCCTACTCAGATTCGCAATTCGAACAGTTATTCCTTGGCGGTCCAGATTCGCCGCGCCGGCGGCGAACCCGTCCTGCTTCCGGTTGCGCCCGACGAATTGCACGCTCTTCGCCGACTGATCGAAGAAGGCCTTCAGTCTGATCTGCTGATCCTGACTGGCGGCGTCTCCATGGGCCGGTACGATCTGGTCGAGCAAGCCTTGTCGGAGCTGGGCGCAGAGTTTTTCTTTACCGGCGCGAAAATCCAGCCGGGACGGCCAGTCGTCTTTGGCAACTGTGGCGTAACTCCAGGTACGTACTTCTTCGGACTGCCGGGGAATCCCGTTTCGACCATGGTGACCTTTGAACTGTTCGCACGGCCTATGATCGAGGCGTTGGCGGGGCAGCGTGAACACAAGCTTAGGTTTCTGCACGTGCGCCTGAAGGCAGAAATTCGGGTCAAGACGGGGCTCACGAGATTTCTTCCTGCCATCCTCTCGGGAGAGTTTGAGAACTCGGAAGTGGAGCTGGTCGCATGGCAAGGATCCGGAGACATCGCCGCCACCGCGCGGGCCAATTGTTACGTCGTCATCCCCGCGGACCGCGAGCACATTCCAGCGGGCGAATGGGTAGCGGTGATGAAGATCCATTGTTGATTCGAATTGTTGATTACTGATTGTTGATTGAAAACCTCACGGCAACACGTCGCTGATTTTCAATCAGCAATCGGAAATCAGACAATCAGCAATCAAAATGTCCGCGCAAGGGATTCGCGCCCAGTCAGCAGCCAGCGGCGTCTCGGCAGCAGCCGCTCCATGTAAGATAGAGCTACGGCATGCCGAAGAAACTCTCCCATTACGACCGCGCGGGGCGCGCCCGAATGGTCGATGTCTCCGGTAAGAGCCCGACCCGGCGTGAGGCCGAAGCCAGCGCGTTCGTTGTCCTCAAACCCGAAGTGCTGGCGGCGCTGCCCCACAATCCGAAAGGCGATCCGCTGGAAGTGGCGCGCATTGCCGGCATCATGGCTGCCAAGCGCACCGCCGAGCTGATTCCTTTGTGTCATCCGCTGCCCCTCGCGCTCGTTGATGTCGATCTGCGGCTGTGCGAGAATGGCGTCGCTATCACTTCCAAAGTCGCCACCACCGCCGAGACCGGCGTTGAAATGGAGGCCCTGGTCGCGGCCAGCGTGTCGGCGCTCACCGTATACGATATGTGTAAAGGCGCCGATAAGAGCATTGTGATTCGCGAGATTGCGCTGGAGCGCAAGAGCGGCGGGAAGAGTGGAGAGTATCGGCGGGCGAAGTAGCGGCCGCAAACTTCATGGCGAATAACGTCAAGCTGCTGGTGGTGGACGACAATCCGATGGTGCTGGCGATGTTGCAGCACGCGCTGAATCCGCTGGCTCAGGTGACGACGGCCACGGACGCCGCGGACGCGCTGCTGAAGGCCGTGGATGATACTCCGGATTTGCTGGTGTGCGATTACAAAATGCCGGGCATGGATGGGCGCCAGCTGGTCGAGAAACTGAAGAGCCGGCCGGCGACCGCGAATTTCTCCACCGTGCTGATGGCGAGCAAGGCGGACATCGCCGAGCGGCTCTCGCCGGTGGACGCTGCCGACGACTATCTGGAGAAACCGTTCTTCCTGAAGGACGCTACGCGCCGCATCAAGCGCACCATTGACCGCATCGCTCTCGAGAAGATGGCAAAGACCGCGCCGAAAGACGGCGTGGTGCGCGGTAGTTTGGCGCAGATGAACGTGATCGACCTGATGCAGTCGCTCGAGATGGGGCGGAAGAGCTGCCAGCTTTCGCTGAGTAACGAGGGCGATGAGTGCGAAGTATTTTTTGCCGAAGGTCAGGTGAAGCATGCGACCTACGGAGCGCTGGTGGGCGACGAGGCCGTGTTCAAAGTGCTGCGCTGGACTGGCGGAAATTTCCAGCTCGACTTCGAGGGTAAGACGGACAAGGAGACCACGCAGCTCAATACCCAGGGGCTGTTGATGGAGGGTCTGCGTTTGCTCGACGAATCTTCGCGGGATGGCGGTGGCGAACCGGAGCCTGAGGCTGCGCCCGCTGAGACAACGCCTGCTCCTACTCTGAGTGCGCCAACGAGTGCGCCGAGTGCGGCTTCCGGCGCTGCCGAGGGAGGACGCAGGGAAGAAGAGGAAGATGTCCTCCTCGATGGTTGAGTCGGCGGCTGAGTCGGCTGAATGTCGAGCCTCTGAACGCCCAGCCGTTATTGTGAGCAAGTAATGACGGAGCCGCTAATGACTGAGCCAATCGCCTTTACGTCGGCCGTTATTACAATTAGCGACTCCTGCGCCCGCGGGGAACGCCAGGATCTTTCCGGACCGGCCGTGGCGCAACTTTTGCAGAGGCTTCATTTCTCGGTTACCGCGCGCGAAGTTGTTTCGGATGACTCCATTCAAATTCAGAATCTGCTGATTCGGCTGGCGCGTGAGGTGCAATTTATCGTGACCACCGGCGGCACCGGGATTGCCGCTCGCGACCTGACGCCGGAGGCCACTGCGGCCGTATGCGATCGGTTGCTGGATGGCATGGCGGAGCGGATGCGGAGCGAGGGCAGCAAGAAGACTCCGTTTGCGGCACTGAGCCGGGGAATATGCGGAGTGCGTGGCCGGGCGTTGATTCTGAATCTGCCGGGGAGTCCTGCGGGGGCGGTCGAATCGCTGGAAGCTGTGGCGGGGTTAGTGCCGCATGCGATTGAGTTGTTGAGCGGGAACACGGAGCATTCGACGACGGAGCGCTAGTAGCGCTGGCTAAGAGCGCTTGAGCGACAGACACGGTCGCGGCCTGGACGGGTCGAAGACCCGTCCCCACATGAGCCGCTGCCCACACGGCATTTCCTCACATCAGCTTTTCCTCAAACCTCTCGGTTAATGACCGCTGCCGGCCGTCGGCCTGCCGGGGCCTGTCAGGGCGCGTCCGGGAAAAATTCCGGGGACGAGCTTTTCTTCGTCAATCAGTACCGTTCCTCCAACCAGTAGATAATGCACGCCGACGCTGGGTTCCATGGGCTTTTCGAAGGTGGAGCGGTCGGCGATGGTTTGAGGATCGAATATAACGATGTCGGCGTCGGCGCCTTCCTGCAGGCGGCCTTTCTTGCGACCGGCGGGAGTGGAGCGCTCCAGCATCTGTGCGGGCATCAGCGTCATCTTGCGGAGCGCTTCCATCAACGTAAGCGTCTTTTTCTCGCGAACATATTGTGCCAGGACGCGCGCGTACGTGCCGGCGTTGCGGGGATGGGATTCAAGTCCGTCGCTCGCGATCATAACCAGCGGATTGGGGATGACGGCATCGATTATTTCCTGCGTGTTGGCAAAGATCAGCACCCATTGCGGCTTGCTGGAATTGTGCAACTCGTCGAAACGCTCTTTGGTCAGGTGTTCGCCGGTGTCGGGCAGGACCAGATTACCGTAGTCGATGCCCAGTTTCTCGCGCCAGCCGGGATTGAACACGGCGGAGTTGATGGCGGTCATGCCGGCGATGTAAGGGTAAGCCTCAGTGGTTACGTCGAGGCCGCGAGCGCGGGCTCCTTCGATGAGCGAGATGCACTCCAGCGAGTCGCGCAGGCAGGTGCTGTTGATGTGAACGATGTGCAGCGAGGCGCCGGTGATCGCGGCCGCGCCGATTACCTCTTCGACGGATTCGATCGCGGAGCCCGGCTCGACGCGGCCGGCGCTCCGCATGTGGGTATAGACCGGCAACTTGCGCTCGGCGGCAACGCGGAACATGTCGATGACTTCGAGCCGCGTTGCGCCGGGCGTGTACTGAATGCCCATGCCGACGCCGAGGGCGCCAGCGTCCAGTTCGTCGCGCAGCCGTTGCTGAATGCGCGCGATTTGCTCGGGAGTCGCGGGTTGGTCGGTGGCTACTCCGCTTTTTGGCAGGATGGTTCCTTCTGGCAAAGGTGCGCCGAAAATCAGGGAACGAGCCGCGACGTGGCTGGCCGTGGTTCCGTAGTGAATGAGTGAGTGCTCTTCTTTTGATTTCAGAAACTGGGTTACATCGGGAGCGCCAATCTCCATCTCAAGGGCTGTAGTCACGCCGTCGAACGCTTTCACGCGCTGGCTGGCAAGATCCTGGCCGTGCTGGTGCAGATCAATAAAGCCGGGCGCGACGACCAGGCCGGCGGCGTGGATGACACGGCGCCCGCCGAGGGGAGCGGCCAAGATGCGAGCGATTTGTCCGTCGCGGATTCCGACGTTGCGCACTGCGTCGAGGCCGGTTTCGGGGTCGATGACGCGTCCGCCTTCGAGGACGAGATCGTATTGCTGGGCGGCGGCTGGTTGAGGAACTTGCAGCGATGCCGGTTGCGAATCTTGTTGCGCCGCAGCGAGCGTGGCTGTGGCGGTCAGCAGGCTGAGAATTAGGAACAGGTTGCGCATGAGGGCTCCGAGGCTAGCGATAATAGCAGGACTGGATGCGACACATTCCGTTCTCGATCACGTACACTAACTGTTTCCCTTGAAGACCATTGGACACATACTGACGCGCTATACGGCGTGGATCCTGGGGCTGATGAAAGTGCTCGGGATCTGGGGCGTGTTTGTGATCGCGTTTGCCGACAGCGCCCTGTTGGGGATGCCGGTAGATTTTGTCGTTGCCACGTATGTGTATCAAAATCACGCGCGCCTTCTGCTATATGTCGCGATGGCTTCGCTGGGGTCGGCGCTGGGCAGCATTCCGCTGTACATCATCGGCTATCTCGGTGGCGAAAAGGTGCTGCGCAAGCGCATTTCGGAGGAACGCTTCCTGAAGATTCATCGCTCGTTTGAGCAACACGAGTTCTGGGCGCTGATGTTTCCAGGAATGTTGCCGCCGCCCATGCCATTCAAGATTTTCGTGCTGGCGGCGGCCGTGTTTGAAATGAAGTTTCGGGATTTTCTGGTGGCGATTTTTGCAGGAAGGTTTGTGCGGTTTCTGGTGCTTTCGGCCTTAGTGCTTTGGTTCGGGCCGCAGATTGTGGAACTGTTTGGCACTGTGGTGATGCGGCACTGGATTTCGGCGGTGGTGGCTATCGTCGCGGGAATCTGCTTGTGGTTGTTGCTGCGCCGGAGGAGAGCAACCGGGGCGCCGCACGGATGATGCGGCGAGTTTCGACGCGCCTGCGATTCGTTCTTTACCGGAATAGGCTGGGTGTGAAATGGATGGAATGTTTTCGCGTCTTGCTCTGTTCCTTCTAAGCGCCTGTTGTCCGTTTCTGTGTGGACAGACCTCGCATCAGGTTTCCGCGCATCCTCCGCAAGAGTACACGTTCACTATCGTTTCGGCGTATCCACACGACGCAACCGCGTTTACTCAGGGTCTCGCATATCGCGACGGTTTTCTGTATGAGGGCACGGGACGCAACGGGCAGTCATCGCTTCGAAAGGTCCGCCTCGAAACGGGAGAGATCGTCCGGCAGGTGAACCTGGAACCTGACCTCTTCGGCGAAGGAATCACCCTCCTTAACGACAAAGTAATCCAGCTCACATGGAAATCGGAGATAGGTTTTGTATACGACCTGAACAGTTTCCGCTTGTTGCGCAGGTTTTCGTACTCAGGAGAAGGATGGGGGCTTGCGACCGACGGCCGCGACCTCCTCATGAGCGACGGAACGTCAGAGATTCGTGTGCTGGATGGCGAGACTTTTCAAGAAAAACGTCGCCTTAGAGTTCATGATGGGTCGACTCCCGTCAATCAACTCAACGAACTGGAGTTTGTGGAAGGACAGATTTTCGCCAACGTGTGGCACAGCAATCGCGTTGCCCGGATTTCCCCGCAGACTGGTAATGTGGTGGGCTGGATCGACTTAACAGGGCTTCTGAGCCCCATGTATCGCCTCGAACCAGAAGCCGTACTGAATGGCATCGCTTATGATCCAGTTGGCAAACGACTGTTTGTTACTGGAAAACTGTGGCCGAGAGTCTTCGAGATCAGGCTCATCCCCAAGGCTCGCCGGTAGACCTGCCCCATCCATCGAAAGGGTCTTCGGCTAGGCGGCCGCGGCGTGGTCGCCTGATTTGCGCGCCCATCCGGCGAGCAGGTGCAGGAACGCGGGCGTTCCAAACATTGCCAGGGAACAGAATAGATCGCTCTCTGCGGTTCCACGGAAGAATGGAATTCCGGCGACGTACGAGGTCATGAGACCGGCAACACTGCGGGGATAAAGTCCCGGCATCGCGACCCACGCGGCGAAGTTACTGATCACGAAGAACGAGACTGAACTGGTTACCGCCGCGCCCACGATACGCCAGAAGCCGGCTTTTTCGCGCAGGTTCGTGCCCAGCCACAGAATGGCGGCATACCAAGCCCAGATGATTAACTGGTCCCAGGTGAAGTGGTAGGCATAGAAGTACTTGGTCAGGACGACATCCGTTGCGGCCAGAAGTACCAACGGAATCCACATCTGGCGGCGCGAGCCGCGCGCTCCGAAAAAGAGCAGCGAAGCCGCCAGCGGCGTGAAATGCCACGGGTGCGGCAGAAAGCGGATGGCAACGGCCAGCAGGACGAATAGATAGGGAAGCATCATCACCTCGAAGTCGAAATCTTATTCTGGGCGCTGGCGAGGCTGGCGTCAAGAGAGGATCGCGAAGCGCGGATTTTTCAACACAGCGAAGGCTGTAATTCGTTCTTCCCCGCAGCCAGTTGGCGGCTAACGCTGGCCCGGTTCGGGGACAACGATCTGACCTTTGCCAGTCTCATACACGTCGCCGACGATGCGCAGGTTCTGGTCGAGCTCCACGGCTTTGCTTAGACCGCCGCGACCTGGGCGTCTGGCGAGGGAGGGAGGGATCCCGGCGTAGCGCAAGTCTTGAAAAAACACGATAAAACCCTGCTGTGGGGGTTGAAGGGTCTCGGTTTCAGTGATGGGATATTGTGCCCAATCCAGAAACACGCGTCCGACGTAGGAATTCTTGGCGGCCAGAGTGACCGGCGTCTCTTCCGGCTTGTAACGGATTTCGAGACGCCCCTCGGGATCGACCTCAGGGGCGAGGGAATCCACGGGAGCGAGAGCGAAGAATGCGGGAGTCTCGACTACGCCCTCCCAGTGGAAAGGATCAACCCACTTGGGATAGGCCGAGGCCCGGAGCGGATCGGCTCCGTTGTATGTGCGGGCTTCGAGGGCGTTGACCGCGCGGCGGTGTTCATAGTCGCGCAGTCCCCACACCAAGATAATGCCGACGAGCGCAAGTGTTGCGGCCACCCGGCCGCGAGGGCCGCGGCTGCGCGCCCCGATTTCCTTGTCGATCATACCGAACAACGATGGGACCACCAATCCCAGGATCAGGAAGACGAGCATGATGGGCTCGACGATGAAGACAATGTCCCAGGAGTACCACTTCTCGGAAAACGGCCAGAAAGGGCGAACTCCGTAGTTGTTGGTGAAGTCGAGCAGGATGTGGCTGAGACCAGCGAGGCACGCGTAGAGGAACAGCAGTCCCCAGCGCGGGGGGAGTTTGGGATCTTTGACTTTGCGGCCCCGCATGCGCCAGATCAAATACACGAAGCCGACCACGGCCAGCGCATCGAGCGGGACTCCGACGAATGAGTGGGTGAATCCGCGATGGTGAGCAAAGCCGAAAGCCGAGCCGCGAAAGCTGCCAAGCACATCGAGGTCGGGAGCTTCGGCGGCGAGCGTAAGCGTGAGCGTGGCCAGGGCGGTCTTGCGATTCAACCCGGCGCGACCCATGCACGCGCCGGTCAGGAAGTGAGTGACGGGTTCCAATCGGTTCGAGGAATTCTATCGCAAAGCAATTCGCGCAAAGGTTCAACCAATAGAAATTCGGAGCGAAACGTGGCTCAGCACGGCGGCGCCAGCAAAGTCAGGGCGTCCGGGACTGCGGTGATTTCGGCAGGCAGGGTTCCGAGCAATTCTCCGTCGGCTTCGATGTAGATCTTGCCTTGCTCTTGCGGTGAGGCGGAAGGCGCGGCAGAGGATGTGGCGGTGGAAGTCGGGTACTGGCAAGACACTCGCGTACTGTGCACGAGGTCAACGCCGGGAATCGTCCAGCGGGCGCGAAGCAGGGCGCGAGTTACGTAAGCGAGATACACCAGGCGGCTCGCACTACGACAGAGGACCAGACGGTTGTCGTCGCGGTCAAGCGACGCTCCCGGAGCGAGCTCTTGCACAACTCCGCCGAAGTTCCGGATTCGCACTGCCATCAGTTCAGTGACTTCGGCGCGACGGATCGCGGTCGAGCCGGTTTCGTTGTACTCCGCTACGAAGCGCGGCATGACATAGGTGAACCACAGGTTCCAGGCCTTCGCGTAATAGGCGGCCATCCCCATGCGCTGCTTGGTTCCGCTGTGAAGCTTGTAGAAGAGATGAGCATCCACGCCGATGCCGGCGGTGACTACGAAATAACGCGCGCTCGGATTGCCCTGCATGTCGACGTAACTCACGCGGCCCAGCGCTACGCGGCGCGTATTGCAACGCAGTGACGCACTGGCCGCGGCCACTACATTCAGAGGAAGGCCGAGGTCGTGCGCCAGGGCGTTGGCGGTGCCCATGGGCAAGATGGCCAGAGCGACGGGCGAGTTGACCAGGATCTGAGCAATGTTATGGATGGTGCCATCGCCGCCGCAGGCGAAGATGGTGTCGCAACCGGAGGCGACGGCGCGGCGAGTTTCTTCCCCGCCATGATCGCGCGATTGCGTGGGAACGAGATCCGCTTCGACGCCACCGCCCCTGAGTACCGCGAGCGCGGATTCCAGTTCCCGCTGGCGTTGCTGGCTACCGCCGGAATCCGGATTGTAGAGCAACGCGGCCTTACGCATAGCGTGGTCGAAGCTGGATTGTACCTGAGCAGGGCAGAACTGCACCGGACGCGGCATAGGGAAGATGGGCTCTATAACGCGAGATACCGAGTGGGTTAAGCTGTCCCGTGTCGTGACTTCCTCGACGGAGACCCTCTCATGAAGTCGATTGCCGCACTGAAAATTGCACTTTGCCTTCCCCTGCTGGCTGCTCTACCAGCGCTGGGGCAGTGTACGCTGCCTGGAATTCCGTCCGCCGGCACGATTGATTCGACGTTCGACGGCTACGTCACGCAGAACGGCCCAGGCTGGACCGGGGCGGACGGGACGTATTCTCTGCCGCTGCCCGACGGAACGAATCTGTGGATGTGGTCGGACTCTTACATCGGCACCGTCAATCCCACCACCCGCATGCGCAAAGGCGATCTGTTCACGGCGCACAATTCGCTCACAATCTTGAATCAGGCCACGGGATCGTGGACCACCGTTGGCTATCCTCCTAAGACGACATCGTATTTCGCCCCCACGAACAAGAACGATTGGTACTGGCAAGGCGACGGGTACTTGGCGCAACCCTCGGCCGGCACGTACCAGATTAAGATCATGCTGCTGGAGTGGACCGGCGCATTCAAGCTCGTCGGGCACTCAGTAGCAACGCTGTCGTGGCCGAGTCTCGCGATCAGTTCCATCACTCCCGTCACCGGACTCGACACCAGTCTCGAGTGGGGCACGAAAATCCTTCCAGTCGGGAAGTACTTCTACATTTACGGTCTGAAAGATCCTGGAACCGATACGAAGACGCCTTACGTCGCGCGGACCGCTTCTATCAACAATCTGACGAACGCATCGAAGTGGCAATTCTGGAATGCAACCGAAAGCAAGTGGATGACCGGCGAATCGAACGCTACGGCCATGAACGGTGTGGCTGCGGTGACTCCCGAGTATTCAGTCGATCAGATGAGTTACAGCGGCGGGACGTTCTACCTGATGGCCGGAATGGATCCGCAGAATCCTCCCTATCCGCTCTGGGATGCGGTTACGACTTGGTATTCGTGTTCGCCCCAGGGACCGTGGATGGACAAAACAACCGTTTACATCGCGCCGGAAGCGGGCGCGAACGGGTGCAAGACCGGCACTCTGGTCGCCTACAATGCCAAAGCGCACACGGAATTCACCGATGCGGATGGAATTCTCATTTCCTACAACGTGAATGCGAACGATTCCTCCGACCTGGTATGCGCGAATGACTACAAACCACGCTTCGTCCGAGTGCAGATTCCTGGCGTGACCGACACGGAATAGGCCAGCGCTCAGCCTTGCGGGTGCCCATTTCTAGCGCGTTCTTTGCGCGAGAAGTGGGGATTTTCGACAGAGGCCAGTCGAAGGGATCTCGTGCAGACCGATAGCGAATTCCGGCGACTTCTTTGCATATAATCTTCCTGCGATGCCTGCCCCAAAAGACGTCGAAAAAAAGATAGGCGCTCTCCGCGAAAAGATTCGCCACCACGAGCACCTCTACTACGTCCTCGACGATCCCGACATCAGCGACCTCGACTTCGACAAGCTGATGCAGCAACTGAAGACCTCTGGAAAGCGAGCATCCCGCGCTCGTGACGCCGGATTCGCCCACCCAGCGTGTCGGCGGCAAGCCCCGCGAAGGGTTCGTCAAAGTGCCGCACTCCTCGCCCATGCTTTCGCTCGACAACACCTACAGCGAGGAAGAACTGCGCGACTGGGAGCGGCGCGTGCACGAACTCACCGGGCGCAGCGACGTGGACTACGTTTGCGAACTTAAACTCGACGGGATGTCACTGGCGCTGCTCTACGAAGGCGGCAAACTGGTGCGGGGCGTGACCCGCGGCGACGGATCGGTGGGCGAAGACGTCACGCTGAACGTCCGCACCGTGCGCTCGATTCCTCTGTTCATCCCTATTGCGACGTTGAAGAAGGCTGGCATGCCTGTGGACTTCGAAGTCCGCGGCGAATTGCTGATGCCCACGGAATCCTTCAAAAAAATCAACGAAGAACGCGAGCGCAACGGCTTGCCCACTTTCGCGAACCCTCGCAACTTCACCGCGGGAACCGTCCGCCAGCTCGACCCGAACATCACCGCCGAGCGGCGGATGGATTATTTCCCCTACATTCTTCTGCAAAACGGCCGCACCTATTTTGATCGTCATTGGAAAACGCTGACGGCGCTTGACACGGCAGGATTCAAAGTCAACCCCAACCGTAAGCTGGTGCATTCTTTCGACGACGTTTGGGCGTTCATCGAGGAGTCGGAAGCCAAGCGCGATTCGCTGCCCTACGAAATCGACGGCATCGTGGTCAAAGTCGACCGCATCGCGCTGCAGGATGAACTCGGTTTCACCGGCAAAGCTCCACGCTGGGCCATTGCATACAAATACGCGGCGCGCGGCGGAGTCACGAAGCTGGAGAACGTGCGCTGGCAGGTGGGGCGTACTGGGAAACTTACGCCTGTGGCGATGCTCGCGCCGGTTCTGATCGGTGGCACGACCGTTCGGAACGCGACTCTACACAACATGGACGAAATCCAGCGCTTGGGCGTGAAGATTGGCGACTGGGTGCAGGTGGAGCGCGGCGGCGACGTGATCCCGAAAGTTGCGAAGGTGATTGACGATGACGAGAAAAGTTATCCTCGCGGCAATGGGGACATTGAGGTGCCGGAGAACTGTCCGGTATGTGGCACAAAAGTCGTTCGCACCGAGGGCGAAGTCGATTACCGCTGTATCAATGCCAACTGTCCCGCCAAGCTGCGCGAGACGATTCTGCACTTCGCCTCGCGCGGCGTCATGAATATTGATGGCATGGGTGACGCGCTAGTCACGCAACTCACCGAGCGCGGCCTCGTGAAAAACGTCGCCGACATCTACAAGCTGACGAAAGATGATCTTCTCAGCCTCGAACGTATGGGCGACAAATCGGCGCAGAACATACTGGACGAAATCGAGAATTCGAAGAAACTGCCTCTGGAGCGCGTAATCTACGGTCTCGGCATCCGCATGGTCGGCGAGCGTACTGCACAGTTTCTGGCCGAGCACTTCGGTTCGTTGGAGGCGCTAGAGAGCGCAAGCGTCGAAGAATTGCAGAATGTAGACGAAGTCGGTCCGCGCATCGCCGAAAGCATCGTGGAGTTCTTCAGCATCCCTGCCAATCGTAAGTTGATCGAACGCCTGCGCGAGGCCGAGCTGACTCTCAAAGGCAAGAAAAAAGAACGCGGCACGAAACTCGCCGGCAAGACGTTCGTCCTCACAGGCACGCTGACCAATCACGCGCGCGACGAAGCGAAGAAGATGATCGAAGATGCAGGCGGGAAAGTAACCGGTTCAGTCAGCAAGAAAACGGACTACGTCGTCGCGGGCGCGGATGCAGGATCGAAACTAGATAAAGCAAAAGAACTAGGAGTCGCTGTGATCGACGAGAAAGAAATGGTCAAACTTGCGGGCTAAGATGCACTGTCATCCTTCGCTCCGCTCAGGATGACAGTGGGCTTAACAGAACCTATTTCATCGCGTCCCGCATCCTCTTCCACGTCACATCCAGCGTCTCCGGCAGCACGCGCGTCTCTCCGATGACTGACACAAAATTCGCATCCGCCACCCAGCGCGGCAAAACGTGCATGTGAATGTGCCCGGCAATTCCCGCCCCGGCCGCCTTGCCAATGTTCATCCCCAGATTGATTCCGTCCGGCCGATAGAGCTCCCGCAGTACAGTTTCCATCCGCTGTGAAAGCGCCATCATCTCATTGGCCGCCTCGCGGGGCAGTTTCTGCAGTTCGTCCAAATGCGCGTAGGGCACGATCATCACATGCCCCGGCGTATACGGATAGGCGTTCAGAATCACGAAGCAATACTCGCCGCGATGCACGATCAGGGTCTTGGCATCGTCCTTTTCCTTGGGCGCATCGCAAAACACGCACCCGCCTGTCTTTTCCGTGGAGGAGACGTAGGCATAGCGCCATGGCGTCCAGAGGTAATCCATAAGAGGGCAGGTTAGCAGATGCCGCGAACGGAGGAAACTCACGAAGCACTCAGCATCCGGCGCTCAGCACTTCGCCCGTGCCGCAGGGCTTTCGCGGCATTGAAACCTTCGTGTAACATTTGCCAGATTTGCGTTTGACACTGTTCGCGAGCGGTTGCTATAGTCGAAGAGTTCCCATTGGACGCGGGTTCCGTGTGAAAACGTCCGACAGCTGGGATTGTCCAAGCTCACTCGCCAGGGTGGGCCCACCACAACCAAACGACTCGTCCAGCAGTCCGCAAAGCAGGCCCCGCATCCCGTCATCAGAGAGGCATAACCTTGTTCGACGAGACCACCGCCCACAACTCCGAATCCAACTCCGCTGTCGTAACTGAAGAACCGACGACAGAGCAGCTGCACCAGCCCGAACTAATTCCGGCTGCCGCCACCACCACCGACGATTCCGCCGACACGCTCGCGGAATCGGCAGCCGACGACAAAACTGCCGCCGCCGAAGACTTCGCCTCCGTGTTGGAGAACTTCACCACCGAGGCCGAAGAAGCGGTCAGCGAAGACCGCGTCATCAAAGGTACGGTGCTGAAGCTGACCGCGACGCACGTGGTCGTCGATGTCGGCGCCAAGTCGGAAGGCATGCTGCCGCTGGCGGAAGTGCTCGATCACGAGGGCAAGCCCAAGTTCAAGCCCGGCGACGAAATCGACGTGATGCGCGAGAAGGGCCAGGCCGAGGAAGGCTACATCAATCTCTCGCACCAGAAGGCGCAGCGCATTCACGCCTGGGAAGAAATCGAAAAAGCGTACAACGAAAAGAAGCCGATCAATGCCGTCGTCGTCGACCGCATCAAAGGCGGCCTTACCGTTGACATTCTCGGAGCCCACGCTTTCCTGCCCGGCTCGCAAGTCGACCTGCGGCCCATTCGCAATCTCGACGGCATGAAGGGCCAGACCCTCGAGGTCATGGTCATCAAGCTGAACAAGAAACGCGGCAACATCGTCGTCTCGCGCAAAGATTTGCTGGAAGGCGAGCAGAACGAAAAGCGTTCCAAAACGCTGGAGCATCTGGAAGAAGGATCAGTGCTCACCGGCGTAGTCAAAAATCTGACCGAGTACGGCGCGTTCGTCGATCTCGGCGGCCTCGATGGCCTGCTGCACATTACCGACATGTCCTGGGGACGCCTGACTCATCCCGAAGATCTGGTCAACGTGGGCGATCAGATTCAAGTCAAAGTCCTGAAGTACGACAAAGACAAACAGCGCGTCTCCCTGGGATTCAAGCAGCTCACGCCCGATCCCTGGCTTGATGCCGAACATCGCTATCCCGAGGGCGCGCACGTCGGCGGACGCGTCATCAGCGTGACCGACTACGGCGCGTTCGTGGAACTCGAGCAGGGCATTGAAGGCCTGGTCCACGTCAGCGAAATGACGTGGTCGAAGCGCATGAAGCATCCGTCGAAGCTGGTCAACGTCGGCGATCAGGTCGAGTGCGTGGTTCTGAACGTGAACCCGACCGAACGCCGTATTTCGCTTGGTATGCGGCAACTGGCATCGAATCCGTGGGACTCTCTGCACGAGAAGTTCCCGGTCGGCATGACCG
Organism: uncultured Acidobacteriota bacterium; assembly: GCA_963758005.1. Taxonomy (GTDB): domain Bacteria; phylum Acidobacteriota; class Terriglobia; order Terriglobales; family Acidobacteriaceae; genus Sulfotelmatobacter. The sequence goes on along the minus strand of CAVWTR010000006.1, from coordinate 1,306,997 downwards.
TTGAAGGCCGCGTGCGCAACCTGACCGACTTCGGCGCCTTCATCGAAATCGAAGACGGCATCGACGGCCTGGTCCATGTGAGCAACCTGAGCTGGACCAAGCGCGTGAAGCACCCTTCGGAAGTGCTGAAAAAAGGCGACCGCGTGAAGGCCATTATTCTCGCCATCGAACCGGACAAGCGGCGCTTGTCTCTGGGCGTCAAGCAGCTTCAACCCGACGTCTGGGAGTCGTTCTTCCAAACCCATCACATCGGCGACGTTGTGAAGGGCAAGGTGCTCCGAGTGGCCGCGTTTGGCGCTTTCGTCGAAATTGCGGAGGGCGTGGAAGGCCTGTGCCACAAGTCCGAAGCCGCCGACGAAAACGGCCAACCGCTTCATCTTGAACCGGGTCTTGAGCATGACTTCAAGATCATCAAGATGAGTCCGGAAGAGAAAAAAGTCGGACTCAGCATCCGCGCCGTCGGCGAAGAAGCCTCGCGTTCGGAAGTGGAAGCCTACAAGCAGCCGGTTTCCAGCACCAGCTCGACCATCGGCGAACTCATCAACTGGAAGCGCGCCAGCAACGAAAGCAACTAACCTCACTTTTCATCCTGAGCGAAGTAGCAGCTTCGCGATAAGCGAAGCTGCTACGCAGTCGAAGGATACCTACCGCATCTTCCACGCCAGCAGTTCGGGTGGCTCCGCGCTTTGCCCGTCCCGATCCCCCTGTTCTAGAATCAAACGTTTGCCCATCATCATCTGTACAAATATAGGAGCACCACTTTGCCCGAAATCATCTACGACATCGCCATCATCGGCAGCGGCCCTGCCGGCTACACGGCCGCAATTCGCGCCGGCCAATACGGCCTGAAAACCGCACTCATCGAAAAAGACGGATTCCTCGGCGGCACATGCCTGCACGTCGGCTGCATCCCCACCAAGGCCCTGCTGTTCAACGCCGAACTTTGGGATCACCTGAAAGACGCGAAGGAATTCGGCATCGAGGGCGTCGACGCCCGCAAGCTGAACTGGGCCGCGATCCAAGAACGCAAAGGGAAGATCGTGGCCAAACACGCCAAAGGCCTCGAATTCCTGATGAAGAAAAATAAAGTCGAGACCGTGAAAGGCTACGGCAAGCTCACTGGCCCCGCGCAAAACGGCGTCTTCGCAATCGAACTGGTCAACGACAACAAGTCCACCCACCTGAAAGCGAAGAACGTGATTCTGGCCACTGGCTCCGAAGCCCGCATGCTGCCGGGTCTAGAAGCCAGCGACCGCATCCTTACCAACATCGAAATCCTCAGCCTGAAAGATCTTCCGAAGTCATTGGTGATCGTGGGCGCAGGAGCCGTGGGAGTCGAATTCGCCTCCATCTACCGCTCGTTCGACTGCGAAGTAACCATCATCGAAATGCTGCCACGCCTGGTTCCCGTAGAAGACGAAGAAGTTTCCAAAGAACTCGCCCGCGTCTTCCGCAAGCGCAACATCAATTTCCACACCAGCGCGAAAGTCGACAAGGTTGAAAAGACGAAATCAGGAGTCGCAGTAACCATCACTGTCGACGGCAAACAGCAGAAGATCGACGCCGAAAAAATTCTGATCGCCGTAGGCCGCAAGCCGCGCACGCAAAACATCGGCCTGGAAAAAACCAAAATCAAGCCCGACCGTGAATTCATCCAGACCGATTCCTGGATGCAGACAGCCGAACCCGGTATCTACGCGGTCGGCGACATCGTGCTCGGCACGCCGCAACTGGCCCACGTCGGCGCCATGGAAGCGCTGGTCGCCGTCGCGAAAATTGCCGGCAAGCCCGGCAAGCCCATCAACCCCGAACACATCCCCGGCGCGACATACTGCCATCCTGAAATCGGCAGCGTCGGCCTCAGCGAAACCAAAGCCCGCGAAGCCGGATACAACGTGAAAATCGGCAAGTTCCCCTTCACCGCCAACTCGCGCGCCAGCATCGTCGGCCAGCACGAAGGCTTCATCAAAATCGTCAGCGACGCCGACTACGGTGAAATTCTGGGAGTCCACATCATCGGCCCACAAGCAACAGAATTAATAGCCGAAGCGGTGACGGCCATGGAACTCGAGGCCACGGTGGAAGATTTAATGTGGACGATCCACGCCCATCCCACGCTGGCCGAAGCCATGTTGGACGCCGCAAACAGCGTATACGGAATCGCGATTAACGCGTAATCGGCCACGGATCAGCACGGATGAACGCGAATAAACAGACGCCGGGGAAAATGCCCTGTCATCCTGAGCGCGCCCTTTGCGCGAAGGACCTATGTAACTCGTCTGTGTCCCCAGTGTCCTCCGTGGTAAAGATTTTGATATTGATCCGCGAAAACCCGCAAAATCCGTGGCAACGAATTTGATCTCCGTCCTCCAACTCGGCACCATCGACTACGCTACAGGCCTCCGCCTGCAGCAGCAGCTACTCACCCTCCGCAAAGAAGAGAAAATTGGAGACGTCATTCTCCTGTTAGAACACAAACCTGTAATCACGCTGGGCCGCAACGCGAGAGCCGCCAACGTAATCGCCTCGCCCGAACTCCTAGCACAGCGCGGCGTCGAACTCTTCGAATGCGACCGCGGCGGCGACGTCACTTTCCACGGCCCCGGCCAACTGATCGGATACCCCATCTTCGATCTCCGCAGCTACCCCAGCGGAACCGCGGTCGCGCCGTCCGCCCAGCGCAAGCATCTGGGCGCAGTCGATTTCGTCCGCCGCCTGGAAGAAGTCCTGATCCGCACCAACGCCGACTTCGCGATCCCCACAAAGCGCATCCCCAGCCTGACTGGCGTCTGGACTGATCCTAATATTTCGTCAACCTCTAATTCGTTGTCATTCCGAGCTGCAGAGAGCGATTCGAAGAATCGCTCTCTGGAGTCGAGGGACCTGCTTTTTGCCGGCACCGCCGCAAACGTCGAAGCCAAGCTCGCCGCGATCGGCATCCACATCTCCCGCTTCGTGACCTCGCATGGCTTCGCCCTTAACGTGAACACCGATCTCGGCTACTTCAACCTGATCATCCCCTGCGGCATCACCGCAAAGCCGGTCACCTCAATGCAGCAGCAACTCAGCAAGCCCCTCGACATGAATGCAGTCGCCGAATCAATTTCCCGCAACTTCGGCACAGTTTTCTCCAGCCAAATCCTCTGGCTCGAAACTCTCGATGCCCTCCTGGGCCAAACGATCAGCGCGCGCTAGCCCTTCCCCCCACACTCGCGATACCATCAATACGTCGCGCCTTCCGCGCCGCCTCACATGGCAATCAAGAAGAAATCCCACTCCAAATCCATCTCCAACGGCAACCGCCCGCGCAACGGCCGTGCGCCCGGCAAGAACCACGTAGCGGCGGACGCATTCGTCCGCCAGCCCGGCCGCAACTCGATCGACCTCCGCACCTACTCCATCCCCGACACGCGTCTCGAGCACCCCGACCTATCAGTAAGCCAGCGCATCGAAAAAGATAAAGACGGCACCGAACACGTCCGCTACGAAGTCACCGGCAATCTAGACGCCCCAGTCCCCCCCATCCGCGACTCGAAATACCTGAGCAAGCAGCAAGCCATCGAGATCTACCGTTTCATGCTGCTCAACCGCAAAATGGAAGTCGCCCTGGAAAATCTCTACAAGCAAGGCAAGGTCGTCGGCGGAGTCTATTTCGGACTCGGCCAGGAAGCCTGCTCCTGCGCCTCTGCCTACGCCCTCGACAAGGACGACTGGTTCGCCCCCATGATCCGCAACCAGGGCTCCCTCCTGGTCCGCGGATTCGCCGCCCGCGACACCATGATGCAATACATGGCCAAAGCCGACTCACCCACTCGCGGCCGCGACGGCACCAGCCACTTCGGCGACATCGAAAAACGCAACATGGTCTCGCCCATCTCCATGCTCGGCGATTTAATCCCCGTGCTCTCCGGCGTAGCGCTCGGCGCGCGCCTGCAAGGCCGCAACGTCGCCGTCATGACCTACATCGGCGACGGAGGCCAGTCCACCGGCGTCACCTACGAAGGCATCAACTTCGCCGCCGTACAAAATCTTGGGCTTGTGCTCTTCATCGAAAGCAACGAATGGGCCTACTCCACGCCATCCGAAATGCAATACCGCTGCCAGGACCTAGCCGAACGCGCCATCGGATACGGCATCCCCGGCATAATCGTCGACGGCACCGACGCCTGCCAGGTCTACGACGCCGCCCGCGAAGCCATAGACCGCGCCCACCGCGGCCAAGGCCCCACATTAATCGAAGCCAAAATGATGCGCATGAAAGGCCATGCCATCCACGACGCCGCCGCCTACGTCCCCAAACCAATGTTCGACTTCTGGAAAAAGCGCGACCCCATCGCAAGATTCGAAAATTACTTGGTGAAAGAAAAGAAGTGGCTGACCAGCAAAGAGAACGCTGAACTAATTTCAGAAGTAGAACGGATCATCGAAGAAGAACGCGAAATCGCCGTGAACTCCCCAATGCCGACGCCCGAATCCGCCGAAGGCGGCGTCTACTGCGATGAAGGCTGCCACGAAATCAGACCGAAGTACGGAATACCAAAAGTAAGGAAGGGAACCGGCAGCTACAAGCAAACCGAAGCGGCTGTTCACTTGAAATAGTTTCAAGAAGGCTTGAAAAGCAGCGGCTGTAAGGAAACGACACCAGGAGAACACTCCGGATCCCAGGGATAATGCCCCTGAAGGTCCGGCCAAAAACATTGCAGAACGGGGAAAGGCTCGCCGTTATAGAACCAGATCGCCCACCCCAAGTAGTCCCGATAGTAATCGGTTTCGACAGCGCGAAACTGACAGCCACACCGGGCGAAGATGTCGCGATACTCGTTTCCAGACTCGTACTTGGCCCCGTTTTATCCCTGACCCTATGGTGTTGACAATCTTTTGCATATTGTCGAGTTCGAGTCCGAAGATCAGGATCTCAGCATGCTGGTAGGAGTGAAACAAGCCCGTGGAAAACGACCACTCGGGTCCCGCTTCGCCTTCACGTCGGAAAATGTTGGTCACGTTCCATCCATGAGTATCAATCGGAGCGAGGAATTTCTGGTCTGCTGGGTGAGAATTGTCAGGATGGTTGGGCTCGCGAACCATGCGGTGCAGCGTAGCACATGAGCGCAGGATGGCAAATTCTATTGTCGGTAAACTTCTTTGCGGTGCCCAACAGTGAGCACGAGGACCGACAAAACTCCACGATGCACTTGATAAACAACTCGATAATCGCCGGCCCGTATCCGCCAGGTGTCGGCCAAACCGGCCATCTTCTTGCATCCCGAAGGAAACGGATCGTCTCGCAGAGGCTCAATCTTGGCCGACAGTCGCCTCTGGGCATCGCGAGGGAGTTTTTCCAATTGCCGGAGCGCAAGAGGCTTGAACTGAATCGTATAGGCCACAACTGCCGCCGATCCTACAGCTTGAGCTTTTTCTTAATGGTCTCCCATGGAATGTTGCGAGGGTCTTTCAGAGCTACGCGCGCCGCGGCAATATCGATTTCATCCTCCAACTTTTCCAGGAGTTCCAGGTCCTCAATGGGCACTACGGCGGCGACAGCTTTCTTGCCGCGGTGTACGATAACTCTTTCGCCACGATACTCGGCTCGGCTCAGAATATCGGAAAAGTTCTGTCTAGCGAGGCTGGCGGTCAGTTTGGCTGGCATAGATTTGTTCTGGAAATATGTACTGAACGTATAATATCACATTTTGTACAATTTGTACGGAGTCGAATGACGATTCGCCTTAACTGAAGTTGGAATAATCCTATGCTCCTCACCTACCTCGAAGCCATCCGCCAGGGAATCTGGGAAGAAATGGACCGCGACCCCTCCGTCTTCTGCCTGGGCGAAGACATCGGCATCTACGGCGGCGCCTTCAAAGTCACCGACGGTTTCATCGACCGCTTCGGCCCCGAGCGCGTCATCGATACGCCCATCGCCGAGTCTGCCATCGTAGGCGCGGCCTTCGGAGCCTCCCTCACCGGCATGCGCCCCGTAGCCGAATTCCAGTTCATGGATTTCATCCCATGTGCCATGAACCAGATCAGCAACATGGTCGCGAAGACGCACTATCTCTGGGGTGCGCCCGCTCCCATCGTCCTCCGAGGCCCCAGCGGCGGATATGTCCACGGCGGCCCCTTCCACTCGCAGAACCCCGAGATGTGGTTTGTCCACAATCCTGGCCTCAAGGTCATCTGCCCCGCCACGCCCTACGACGCCAAAGGCCTGATCAAAGCCGCCATTCGCGACAACAATCCCTGCATCTTCTTCGAGCACAAATATCTCTACCGCCGCATCAAAGGCGAAGTCCCCGCCGAAGATTACGTAGTCCCCATCGGTAAAGCCAACATCGTCCGCGAAGGCCGCGACCTCAGCGTCATTACCTACGCGGCGATGGTCCACACCGCGCTGGAAGCGGCCGAGATTCTAAAGAACGAAGGAATCGAAATAGAAATTCTCGACCTCCGCACCGTCTCCCCCCTAGACCGCGAAGCCATCGCGCAAACGGTAAAGAAGACAAATAAAGTCATCATCCTCCACGAGCACGCCCGCACCGGAGGCCTGGCCGGCGAAATCGCCGCCATCATCAACGAAGAAGCTTTCGACGACCTGGACGGTCCCATAGTCCGCATCGCCGGCCTGGATTCCGCCATCCCTTTCTCCCCGCCGCAAGAAGCGCATTATCTGCCCAAAGTAGAAGATGTAATCCGCGAATCCCGTCGCCTGAATGCCTACTAACTCACGTAGCGGCGGACGCCGTCGTCCGCCCGCTGTCCGAATCACCATGCGCGAACATCCCGGCTATCCGTCGAGCGAAGCTCGACGTGCGTCGGGCGGCGACGAAGGACCCGCGAAGCACCGTGGAAGAGCGGCGCTTCAGCGCCGCGTTAACAATTCGAAAACCGAAAGGGCTTCAGCCCCCGTGGAAGGCAACTAGCGCCCCACCCCGCCCATCTGCCACAATATCCCGTCCGGAGAACCCATGGGAAAATTCATCCTCGGCATAATCGTCACGCTCCTAGTCCTAATCCTCGGAGTCCTCGGCTTCGGCATGCTCGGCTTCTTCCCCACAACCGCCAACGTCGAGCCCGCACACATGGAAACCCACCTGCTCATGAGTGCCGTCGACGCATCCATGGAGCGCCACGCCCCTCGCGTCACCAACCCGCTCACCCCAACCGACCAGAATCTCGAAGACGGCATGAAGCTCTACACCATGAACTGCGCCCTCTGCCACGGAGGCCTAGACCGCAAGCCCTCCCCGCTGGCCACGTCGTTCTATCCCCCGCCGCCCAATTTCATCTCCGATCCCCCCGACGACCCCGAGTGGCACATCTTCTACACCATCCGCACCGGCGTCCGTTACACTGGCATGCCCGCCTGGGACAAAGCCCTCACCGAGCCAGACATGTGGAAGATCACCATGCTCCTCTCCCATCTCGACAAACTCCCACCAAACGTCCAGGAATATTGGAAGACGAACTTCAACGCCGCCCCCACCGCCGGGGATGACAAGAAAGATGAAAAAAAAGAAGGGGCAGAAAAGCACGACCATCACTAGAATTCAAACGAGGATTCAAAGAGGATTTTTGCTGCAAAGGATTGTTGCTGCATTCGCAACGTGGAATAGCGGGTTGCTGCAGCGCAACGTGGAAGAGCGGCGCTTAAGCGCCGCGTTAGCCGCCCAACGCGCTTCGGGCTTTAGCCCCTGCGGGTTCCAAACGCTATAATATCCGTTTGCGTCCGCCCCTACTCCAGATCCGTAGGGCCTCATAGGAAGGAAATCATGCCAACTGACATCATCATGCCCCAGATGGGCGAATCCATCGTCGAGGGCACTATCACGAAGTGGTTGAAAAAGCCCGGCGACAAAATCCAGCGCGACGAACCCCTATTCGAAATCTCCACCGACAAAGTCGACGCCGAAATTCCCGCCCCCGCCTCCGGCATCCTGCAGGAAATCAAAGTCACCGAAGGCACCACGGTGAATGTGAACACAGTCGTCGGAACCATCGCCATCGACGGCGAAGCCGCCGCCATTCCGGCCAAGCCCGCCGCGCCCGCACCCTCCGCCGCAAAAGCCGAAGAAAAGAAAGCCGCCTCTGCCCCACCGCCGGCAGTCGCCCCCTCCGCGGCCGGCACTCATAACGAAGAGGACGAAGAAGCCCGTTCCTCCCCGCTAGTCCGCAAAATCGCCCGGGAGCACGGCGTCAGTCTCTCGCAGATCTCCGGCACCGGACTCGGTGGCCGCATCACCAAACAGGACATCATGTCCTTCATCGACAGCCAGTCGTCCGCTCCGGCCGCGACAGTTCAGGCCCCAGCGCCCTCCGCCAACGTGCCCGCTGCCCCCTCGGTTCCAGCACCCCGGACCGCCACTCCCGCTCCGTTCCCCGGCGACCTCGTCCCGCTCACGAACATGCGCAAGCTAATCGCCAAGCACATGATCGAATCCCGCCGCACCAGCGCTCACGTCCATTGTATGTACGAGGTCGACTTCACCCGCATCGTAAATATTCGTGCCAAGCAAAAAGCCGGATTCGAGCAGCGCCACGGTGCCCGCCTGACCTTCATGCCGTTCTTCGTACGCGCCGCCGTCATGGCCCTGCAGCAATGGCCGATCATCAACGCCAGCCTCGAAGGCGACAACATCCGCTATCACCGCCAGATCAACATGGGCATCGCCGTCGCCCTCGACTGGGGCCTGATCGTCCCCGTGCTCAAAAACGCCGGAGACCTCAACTTCCTCGGCCTGCAACGCGGCATCACCGACCTAGGCGAACGCGCCCGCACCAAGAAACTCAAGCCCGACGACGTCGACGGTTCCACCTTCACCGTCACTAACCCCGGCCAGTTCGGCGCCGTCTTCGGACTGCCCATCATCAACCAGCCCAACTCCGCCATCATGGGCGTCGGCGGCATCACCAAGCAGCCCATGGTCATCACCGACAAAGATGGCACCGACTCCATCGCCATCCGTTCCGTCGTCCATCTCACTCTCGGCTACGACCACCGCCTGATCGACGGCGCCGTCGCCGACCAATTCATGGCCCAGGTAAAAAAGAATCTTGAAACCTGGAGCGAAGAAGTCGGATAACAAAAAGGAATCGGATAATAAAACAAATCGAGTGCCCCATTCTAGCCACGTCCTTTGCGGCTAGAATGGGACACTTTGACGGTTCCCTTCCCGCTAGGGCGTATTCCCAGCCGGCACTTGCGCCCCATTCTTCGCCCAAGTCGACGCGTTCAGACAGTCAACCGTCCCATCAATAATCTTCGAAACCCCATTCTTGAACTTCTCCGCGTCGACAATCTCCCGCGCCGCCACCGCATCCACCGTAGACAGCGCATTTTCCAAGAACGACATCGCGGCATCCTTCTTTTGCGCCCCCGATTTCCCGCCAAACAGCCCCTCAATCCCGCTCACCAACGCCGGTATAAACGAAATCCCCCGCAACAGCTGATTCAGAAAATTCATAGCCTTCTCCTTGAAAAATTCCTTAGGACTGCATAGTTCAGTCCCCGAACCGAAAACCGCTCACGATGGATCAACCTTCTTCCACCTTCCCTTCAGTCGGTCAATCACCTGCACGCACTGCTCGGTCGTCATCGATCCCTCGACGCGAACCGCCTCATAAAGTTGGAGCTTCACCAGGAATGTCTGACCGGCGCGCGGGCAGCCGTACGAGTTCTGCTCTGCTCCTACTACGTGAGTCTGCGGATGCGAGTATTCGAAGAATCCGGTTTCCACCGGGACCTTATACTGTCCTCCGACGATCACCGGATCCAGCGCGGCCCGACAGATGATGCAAAACATCCTGTCCGGTAACGCGGCAAAAGTTACGATCTCACGTTCCGTTTCCAACGCGGCGCTGATGTCATTCATTGCAACCTCCAAAGGGAGTTAACCATAGAATTCCCATTCTTTGCGACCCCGTGAAATTGGCGGCAGACGGGCTCAACTCTCCCCCTGCCGCTTTTCAAGTCAGGCTGGCCAGAATTAAGTCAGGCTGGCCAGAATATTGTTGAGCGTTGCCAGGTTGGGATCTGCACTGTCGGTCTTTCCGACGATCAGGGTCAGGCAGGCCTTCAATTCATTGGCCTTCAGCAGTGCATCCGAAAGCATGCCGGGCATATCCATCCCATACGTATCCGCGTCCGTCAGCGTGTTCGCGGTGGGTGAGGTTAGAGTTTTCAGATTGGTAATGATCGTAGTGCTCGGTGTGCTCATAGCTGTCTCCTTGAGTTTCTGAAGATGTTTTGTTGCGAAATGTCTTGCCGTGAAAGTGCCCTGCCGTGAAATTGTCCTGCCGTAAAATTGTCTTAGTGCGGCTTGGCCTGATTTTCCGGAGCGACTTTCTTGCTCGCCACGTAATGCGCCTCAATCATCGCCTTGATCTCCGCCTGTCCATCTCGTAGTTCTCCGAGTTGAACTTCCATCCGTATTCGGCCTTCCGTGTTGGCCGCCGAAATCTGCTCCAGACGCACCACCCGCGCCTTGGTCGTCTCGATCTCACTATCTTGTCTGGCTGTGTTGCGCGCTTCTTGAATCACATAGCCTGTGATCGAAAGCGCAATCGCTCCCAACGCGACCATGGTTCGGCTGTCGAGCTTCAACAGCCGCTGCTCCTTGACCGCATCCAGCTTGTCGTTCCAGGACTCATCCAACGACTCAGTCAGGCTCTGCATCTCACTTAACTTGCCGAGCACTTCCAGCTGAAAGTCTTTTGCTGTGTACTGCACCATCGGTGCCGGCCTTTCCCCGCCCGCCCGATGTCGCTGCCTGAGCAGAGTGTCTTCGTTCATAACGGATAGTCCACATGCAGCGCGGCCGCATATCGCGAATACTGTGGCGGCGAAGCGTTGTTATACAGCCGCAGGAAATAATTCTGCGTGCGGGCCAATCGCGAAAGAGTGAAGGTCTCCGTGCTGAAGCGCCCCACCAGATTCGCGTCGTTCGCGATCCCCCATCCGTAATCGTTTCCGCGTACTTCTATACCCCAGCCACTGGGCGGAGCCATTCCCGCGTCCACCGACGCTGTCGTCGAAGTCACCGCTGTGATCTCCGCCTCGGTTAGGTTTTCCAGGTAATACACCCCAACCTGCGCAGTCGTAAGGGCCAGTGGCATATCCTGCAACGGAACCACCGTTGCGCTGCTCGAATCCTGATACGCCAGCGGCGTAGCCAGGTCATTCGCGAACTCAATCGCGTACATCCCCCGATCGTCGGGCAAATCCACCACGTCAATCGTGACCGCCCGCACAATCGCGCCGAACACCGCACTCCTCGATGGCGCATTCACCGCGACCGCATCCCCCGGGAAAATGTCGCTAGCCGCTCCCGGCAGAAAATCGCTCCAGGTCTGATAAGTCCCCATCCACGCCAGCCCGCCCGCATCGTCCAGAATCGCCAGCGCTGCATTCTCACAATCGGCCTGCGTTCGCGCGCTTGGAGTCTTCATCGCCCTCACTTCGCCCCGCACTCCGTTGTCCGCCCCGCTCTGCAGGCTCGCCACGCTGGCGCTGTTCACCACCTCCGCCACCGCGCGCCCCGATCCCCGATAGCTGGCCACAATCAGCGTATTCAACGCCGGCACATACTCTGGATAGAAATCCAGCGTCGTGGAACTCCCGATCTCGCACTCTCCTCCATCCGACAGCGATCCCACCAATTGCGTCACATAACTTGCGCCGGGCAATGCCGTTCGCACTTCGGCCAGCGAAATATGTGCGACATAGGTGTACGCGATAGTGCATTCCATGCTGCTTGCATTCACCGGAGCGTACGTACAAAATCCCGGCGCGTTCTCAATCACACCATCGAAAAGCACCGTCGCAGGCGCGACACTGGTCGCCGGATTCGTCGGATCAATATCCTGCAACTCGAGCACGAATCTCGCGTCCGCTGCCACCGCCGCTCCACCCCACCCGCTCCCCGCCGGATGCAAGGAAGAATGAAACGTCTCCTCCGATCGATACACTTCGATCGAGTACAAGTAAGTCGTCAACACATATCGATGTCCCGCAGTCGTTGCGACAGCGGGTCCCGTCGCGACTCCGCTAATCAGCGCCTGTATGATCGATCCCGTACCCGAGGGCGCAACCTGAAATCCAGCCAGGCATCCCGGCACGGAAACCGCTCCCGCATACAATCCGCCAATGACTCCGGTGGAAGCCGCTGAAAAACTCACGTACCCATGTTGCAACTCCAGCGCGCCGCCCAGTTCAATCTGGTCGATAAATTCGACCGTCGTCTGTCCGTAATGCCCCGTGCCCCCGCTCACCTCAAGGGTCTGTGCAACCACTGAAACCGCCGACGACGGATCGCTCACCACCCACGTCGTCGGATCCAGCCCCGGACCCAAATACTCCTCATCAATCAAAGCCGGCTTGCTCTGCGCAAACGGTGTCTGCGACAAATAGAAATCCAGGCTCAGTCCATCTCCCACAAAATAATCCCGAACGTAGGCCTGCGGCTCATCCAGTCCGATTACCGTCACGTCGTTCACCAGCATCTTCGGAGAAACCAACTTCAGTCCAATCGGCGAAAAATTCGCATCGCTCTCGTTGATCGCATAGCTCGCCGCTCCCACCGGAGCCAGCACCAGCGCCCCATTCAGCGCTCGATAGCTCGCCCTTACCGATAGCGCAATCTCCGCCGCATGATAAGAAAACTTCTTCTGCGGATTCACCTCGTACGCAGCCAGCGTATCCACAGCCTGCACCGCACTCGTGTTGAAAAATCCCGGCAGTAAATCCTGTGCTAATTGCTGTAACGCCGCGCCCGCACTCCGCTCCACAAACGGCGCCCGGTTGGGTAGTGCCTTCTGATCAAGCAGGACCTCATCGCTCTCCGCAACCAGGTCATAGCGATACACCGCCCCCTGCTCGCCCCATCCCAGATATTCAAACTGTGCAGCCTGCGTAAAATATCCGGTAAATACAAAACTGCCGTTCGCCTTCGTCAGAACCACTCTCCCACCCATCGCCGGAACCACAAACCCCGCCGCACTCCCCAGCACGCTGCATCGCAACGAAGCCGGCTGATTAATCTTTCTCTCCACGCGAGGCGCAATCGTCCCATCCAGCGCAGCCGTATAATCCACCGGCCCTATTCCCTGCAGATTGTCGATCGTAAATTTCATAAGAGTCTTCGAAATAAATATCGTTGTGAAGCAGCGCAGATGTTATTCCGCGCGAAAGCCAGCCTTCCTCCGTGTTTTCTGTGGCGAAAAGATGTTTCTGAAAGCAGACAGCTGAGAGCTCTTTTTAATACACCCCCGCCTGCCCCGCCGGAAAATAACTCCGATAACAAAGCACGGTCTGCCCGTCATTCGTATCGGTATACGGCAGCGCCAGAAACGAAGCTCGCAGTGACACCGCCGACATTGGCCTCTGAATCTCTGCAAACTCCTCTCGCACAAATGCACCCGAAGGAGTTTTCAAATTCCTCGCAGCACCGCTCGCTTTTGTGGCGCCCGTTCCCGCCGTCAGACTCGCCCCCACGCTAGCGTCCCAACTAACCCCGCTCGATCCCGCCCCGGGATTCGGACTCAACCGCGGATAATAAAAACAAACCCGCCCACCCGATTCCTGCTCCGCCACAAACAGCGCCGACCATTCCTGGAAGAATGACCCGCCTTCCCTGTCGACAAACGCGATCACCACTTGCGCCGCGGCGCCCGAAGCCGGCGCTCCTCCCAGAAGCGGCTGCGCCAGCACCACGGACGTAGCCGTCACCTCCGCCACTCGCGCCACGTTGAACGTCACTCGCCGCACATAGTTCGCATCGTAATTCACCGCCGCCGCACTGCTCACATACGCCGCGGAGATTCCCGACCCCACATATCCAATCTGCTCTGCATAGTCGAGGTCCACCGCGATCAGGCACCCCGCCGAAAATACAGTCCCCACTCCCGCGCCAAACACCACCTGGCTCGCCGTCGACCCCGCCAACACCGCGACTGCCGGCGCCGGAGGTCCACCCGATGGCGCAGCCGCTGTACTCCCCGACGCCGGTGCGAGCACGTTCATGTTCTCCGACCCGCCCGCCAGCGCCATTTGCAGCTTGCCCCACTGCCGAAAATCAAATTCAACCCGCGCCTCCAGCGGACCGCGAAACTGCAGCGCCGGCAGCGTCTTCGCTCCCGATTGCACCCCGTCAGTCGGCGTGTCATACCACCGTTCAAAGTTTTCTACCCATCCCAGATCGAGCCATGGCGCCGGCGGCGAGTCCAGCGCAAACACTCCGCTCTGTCCCGGATCGAAAATCGTCGGCGTCTCGCTCGTCCGGTTCACCGGCGCAAAATAAGCCCGCATCTGCCGCGTCACCGGAACCATCGCCGCGCGTAACGGAGTCGTACTCATAAGAGAATTACCTCCGAGAAGAAGAAAATCGTCAGCCCCGCCCGCCGCTCCACTCGCCCATCCTGATAAGCCTGCTCATACATCGCCTTCCGAACCGCGCGTCCCTGATAAGCCGTGGTATTGTCTTCCAGTCCGCTCGTAGTCGCTCCCGCAAACACCGGCTGACTCCAGAACACCGCAGTGCCCAGGTCTGCAGCCGGAGACTGCGTGTAATCCATCATTTCCGTGTTCGGCGGCTGGCAAATCCCTAACAGCTCGTCATCGAGCTGTCCCAACAACCGCCCGCGATCCACCATGCTAGGCACTGTTCCCAAGGAGTAATACGAAATCACGCACTCCAGACTCATCAGCGCTCCATCCCCCGCGCGCCCGTCCACGACTTTCGCCGTACCGAACTCAATGTAAAAAGCGTTAGCCTGCGGTTCCACCGACGATGGCGGCAAATTTTCCACCACGACCACCGCCGGCACAGTAGCCCCATTCAGCGTCACCGTCCGCGCCGGATTCAGTGCCGCCAGCCTCTGCTGCAATGCCAGAAAAAAACTGTCCTTCGCAAATTGCATAAGAACAAAACTCCAGCCGCGAAGCGGCGATAGATTAAAGCCCACGGCGCGAGCCGTGGGTCAGACGAACCACTAGGAACAAGCCCCGAAGGGACGAAAGAAAGCCCCTCGTGAACTAATGGCCGTCTTCCCACGTGGTTTGGCTAGAAGCTAGAAGCTAAGAGCTAAGAGCTAAGAGCCTCTTCTCACTCCACCGCCGTCACCACATAGAAATACGCCGTCCCCGCGAAACTCTCGGTCACCACCGCCGCCACGTGAAACAGATCCCCGTCATAAATCATCCCTAACGACGCATCAAACAGATCTTCCGCCGAACCCATCCCCAGCCCCGGCAACTGCGCATCAATCGCCGAGGCCGGCAGCGTAAACTCAATTCTTCGCGTCGGCCCCGAACTGTTGGTCGGAAGGTTCTGTGTCACCACGGGTGTAATAATCACGTTCTGCACTCCTGGATCGACCAGACCGAGTTGCCCCGCAGCGTCGCTCGCCGTAGCCGTCGCCGGCAACAAGAGCGTCACTTGGTCGCCACCCAAAGCCGTCAACATCGCATTCGCCGCCCGCACCAATGCCGCCCCACAAATCCCGCTTCCCATAATTCCTCCCGTCCGAACCCACGCCGCCGTTCTTACAACCCCTTAAACGCTACATACGGCGCCAACAAACTGCGCACCATGTCATCCACCAATGTTGGCCCGAAATACTGCAGCCGCAGCTGGTTGATCTGGCTCGATTGCACATTCAGCCCCGGCGTAGTCTGCGCATTCTTCACAATCTGTGCGCATGCCACCTGCACGGGCGTCGGAATCGTGCTCCAACCCGCGTTGTAAACCACGTCCACTTCATTGAAGAACAGTCCCAGCGCATTCACCGGAAACGTCAGCTCCCCCGCGTCATCCCAAATATCGATCGTCGTCGGATCAATCACTGTCCACATTCCCGGCAACGCGAACACCAGCGCAAATTCCAGGCTCAACTCCGGAAACGGCCACTCCCCGCGCCGCGGAATTCCATACCGTCCCTGCAAAGAAACAATCGGCGTCGTCGCCGGCGCGACCGTCACCAGCGGCAGATAACTCAGCCGCACCGTATTCAACTCCGGCGGCAGCTTCAGCCGCTCTTCATACTGATTCACTCCCAGCGTCGCCCGCCGGCAGTGTGCGTCGATGATCGCCGACGCTGCCGTCACCCACGATGGGTCCGTCGTAGCATCCAGCCCGTACGTCAAATAATCCGTTGTCGCGAGATAATTCATAATGAGTTCTCTTCGTCACAAAAATGTCGTTGGTCGTCAGTCGTGAGTCGTACGCCAAACCCAAACTGCCCATCACTCTGGGCTGTTCATGGCGAACGACGAACGACCAACGACCAACGACTCGCTCTGGCAACTGGCCACTGACCCCTGGCCACTGCCTTTCTAATCCGTCACCTTCACTTCGTAATGCGCGAAGTTCGCCCCCTTCACCACCGGAGCCCCAAACTTCACCACTACCTGCTGTTGCGTCAACGCGCTGGGCAACCCGAGTTTGAACACCCGCGGATTGGGATCGGTCAGCCAGTGATACTCGATCAGATCCTCGGTCACGATGTACGCCGGCAGCACCGCTCCCGAACCAATCGTCCCCGTGTACCCCAAAGCCCACTCCGGGATTAGCGGCAGATCGCCCGCCTGAGTCGATAGCGCCTTCACCCGGAACCCGCCCGTGATCTCAACCGTGTTCAGCACCACGTTGAACTGCGTTTTCATTTCCTGGTCGATCAGATCGAGCAGCATCGGGTTGGCATAAATCGCCGTCGGAC
Organism: uncultured Acidobacteriota bacterium; assembly: GCA_963758005.1. Lineage (GTDB taxonomy): Bacteria > Acidobacteriota > Terriglobia > Terriglobales > Acidobacteriaceae > Sulfotelmatobacter. Next base: position 1,290,287 of record CAVWTR010000006.1, on the reverse strand, counting down.
GCACCTGGTATGACGAATTCGAAACCATTTGCGCGACGGCGGTCTTGAACGTCTGCACAATCGTGCTGCTGCTCTTCGCGACTGTCACCGTGTTCCCACCCGCTTCGATCTGCCCAATCACGCCGAAATACTGCGTCGTGGTCGGAGCGCTCAGCGATGTGTCCGTGCCGTTCCACAGCGCCACATCGTGAGTTCGCATCAGCCCGTCAATCGCATCCGCCAGGTCCTTCGCCTGCAAATAAGCAAACTGGCTCTGCTGCGCCGTTACTTCCAGATCGAACAGGTTGTAGTTGATCTGCGACACCAGCGCCTTCAGCGGCACCGCCAGCTCGATCCGCGTGGGCACTTGCAAAGTCGGCACAATGTTGCGCGGGTCCATGAACCCCTGCGCCGCCGTCGGAGCCGCAATCGCCACCTCCTCAAAGAACCGCGAAGGATGCCCGGTCGCCGGAACCTGCTTCACCCTTTGCCCAAAAATTCCCCGCCGCCGCACGATGTCGAAAATCTCCGTCTGATACCGGTCAACTTCGACCGCGCCCGGCCCGATATAATCCGCCGCCGCCATCAAATCCACAAATCGTCCCGCCATATGTATTTCCTCCATTAGTTTTTCCCGTACTCGAATTCAAATCCGCCGTCCTGCCCCACAAAATAGAAAAGGCACGACGAATGTCGTGCCACCGATCCACCGGGTGCCCCACCCTTGTCGCGTTTTCAGCGACAGGGTGGGGATGTTGAACTTTCTTGGGCTCAAGCCAAAAGCCAGAGCCTATCCCACTACTCGAGCATCCCCGCCCGCGCCAGTTCCGCCTTCACCGCAATCCTCTGCTCCACACTCAAACTCTGCAGCGTCTTGTCCAGCACGCCCCTCTCAATCCTCTCGCCTCCGGTGTCCGTGCCGCTCTTCGCCAAAATCGCCGACACCATCGGAGGAAGCGTCTTCCGCACCATCCGCGCCGCCTGCGCCTTCAGATCGGTATTGGATTTCTCCAACTCCGCCACTCGTTCCTGCAATTGCCGCGTCGCGTCATGATTCACCGGTTCATAGGGCGATCGCTCGTCCACCGCCGCCACAATCCGGTCCACCTTCGCATTCAGCGCATCCTGCTGCGCGTCCAGCCGCCCCAACACGCGATCCAACGATTCAGCCGCACTCGCCAGCCGCTCCGCCGTCGCCATCAACTGCTGCACCATTTCCTCATTCATGTTTTCCTCCTTCGGAATCTTCACCGCCTACGATTTGTCATCCTGAGCGGCGTTCTTCGCCGCGAAGGACCTATACAACCCTGCAGGCGCCATCAAAACATCTGCAGCCCATCCCTCCCGCTCGCTATACGACTTGCTTGTCTAGCTCAATCCAAGTGTCCTGGTATGCCGCCTTTTCCTTCCGCAAAATGGCCGCGCCCGTAAATGTCACCTTCATCAGCGTCCACACTCGCGACCGAGTGTCCGTCACCAGCACGTCAGTGACCTCAAACGACATGCCAAGCCCACCCGCAACTCCAGCCCCAGCCTCCGCACGCACCACAGGAACGGGCGCATCACCACTCGTCCCTCCCCGCATCGCTGCCGTCAAACTGCGAATTCGTTCCACTGCAGCAGCCAGCGAAGCTCTCAGCCTGACTCCCTCAGTCCGCTGCCCCAAGATCTCAAGTCCCTGTGCTCGGTCGCCCGCCGAACGCAGCCCAGGGTCCGAGGCCCGAGGTCCAAGGTCGACTTTCCGCCTCCCAGCCTTCGCAATCTCCTCGACAATGTCAGGAAAATCCTTCGCGTACAAATACCCACCCACCTCAAGATTCCGTCCCACCACTTCCGCGCTCGTGATCACTCCCACCTTCCGGCGCACATCATGCCGGTCAAACGACGGAGCATAATCCACCGCCATCCCCAGCAACGACGCCAATGCCGCCTCGGCCGCGCCTCGTGTCAGCAACACACGCCGCCCCTTTGATCCCGCCGGCGCCCTCTGCGAAGGCACATCCACCACCGTCAATACTCCCCGAAACCCCGCCCGGTTCGGATGCCCCTCCACCTCCGGCATCATCACTGCCATACTCTCCAATGCAATCGTCATCATGTCCCCTGCTTCCATCGTCAAAGCCCTGTCATCATCAAGCGCCCCGTCATCACAAAAAAGCCCTGTCATCCTGAGCGAAGCAGACGAGTCGCGAAGCGACTCGCTGGCGTAGTCGAAGGACCCCTGCACCCTTTCCCCTGCCACGCAGCCTCTGGGAGTTCTCCCGAAGGCGCTGCCGGGTGGGGACTTTGATTGCCTTTGCGTCCCCTGTGTCCTCCGTGGTGAAAAGTTTCTCGCCTACCCCTCCACGTCCCCCAACCCCCGCATCCGCCTCACCTCATTCACCGTCAGCACTCCCATCTGCACCAGAATCTGCTGGATCTGCACCTCCTCCATCGGATCCGTAGTATCCAGCTCCGCAAACACAAACTCCAGATCGTTCCATCCCAGCTTCTTCGCAATCGCATCCCGCGTCAGCGATTCCGCCAGCAGCCGTGCCGTCGGCACAATCGCCTGCCGAAACGCCAGATCGTTATATTCCTCCGCGGTGGAGCGATTCACGTCCCGCTCCACCCCGAGATAAAACGGAGGAAGGTCGAAAGCATCGGCGACGACTCGCAGCAGAAATTCCTGCCACTGCAGTCGTAAGTCTGCATCGGTGCCTCCACCGAACCTCAGCACCTCCGGTTTGCTTTCGGCCGATATGATGGGCACCTTCCCCGTGCCCTCAATCTCATCCTGCCACCACCGGATCAGCCGTTCGTGATGTTCCGGCGTCAGATCCTGCAGCCACAACGCATACTGCACCACGGAATTCGACGCCAGACGCGACGCATACCGATGCGCCCCCATAAACGAAGTGATCGTTTCAAACGCCACCTCCAGCCGCCCCAACCCAAACGGCGTGTGCGTCCGCGGATTCAGCCGGATATAAATCAACTCATCGTCATCCAGCTTGATCTGCGACTTCGCCCCCGACTGATCGTTCACCTGCATATACCGCTGCGAAGTCGGCGACCCATCCCAATCCAGATTCATCCGAATCGACGCCCCATCCACCGGCCACAACACCAGCGGCCGCGCCGCATCTCCCGTAGCCTGCACCTCAATCGCCCCGTACCCGCCCACAATAATGTCTTCCAAAACCTGCTCCGCCAGCGACCGGAACGAGTCATCCGGATTCGGCGCCTGAAAGTTATCCGTCAGCAGCCGCACCCGTTCCGCCCCATTCGGGATCGCTTCCTGCGAGTACCCCTGCCGGGGCTGCACCCTCCACCGCATCCCCGCGATCCGGTCCTTAATGCAGTTGATCGCCCGCCGCGCAATCGGAATCTCCGAAAATCTCCGCAAGTTATACGGAGTCGGCTTCGGCATCGCATCATTCAGCGGCCCGTAAGAATTAAAAATCGAAGGCAGCGCCGAAGTCCGCCGCCTCTTCTCGATTTGCATTGAGGAGTTCCCCGCAGACACTCCCGCCACCCGGCGCCAGGCGCCGCGTACCGCCTCTGTAATGTTCATGATGTTTTATTCCTTACAAATCGCGTAGCGACGGACGCATTCGTCCGTCCGCCAAACGCAGTTCAAGAGATTTATGTGGCGCGGGCCCCCCGGCCCGCGAATCCTAGCCGTTAGAAAAATGCATTTCCCAACAAAAAAGCCCCGCCGCAGCGGAGCCAAGTCTCTTTCCTGCCCTTAATCTTCTCAAGCGAAGGTCTTATACAATTCAGCCGGCGCTATTCATGCCCGCAACTCCACCCGCGCCACTTCCGCAATGCCCGCCATGTCCGCCGTACTCGAAATCCGAATCCCGCTCTCCTCCATCATTTCCAACGCAAACTTAATCTCACTCCCGCTCCGGTCCAGCCCGTCCTCAACCACGGCAGTCAACATCGGCGCCGCCCCCGTGACCTGTGCCATCGCCGGCATAATCTTCGGATACCGCGCCGCCAGCATCACCGCCGAATCGATGCTCGCTCTCATCGATACCGCATGAAACAACTTGATCTCACTCCCCACACGATACCCAAAATCAAACTCAAAGGGATCACCCTGTTTCGTATAAGGCTCAGCCGGAACGGCATTCAAGAGTCCAAGCACTCCCGCCTTCTCGAACTCGCCCCTCATCGTCTCCAGAATCCTCTGCCGCCCCACCGGTTCCCGCAGTCGCCTCACCTTGGCAGTCTCCAAAAACATCTTGGCCACATCCGCGATTTCGACGGCAGCGATCCTCTCCGTCAACGCCGGCATGACCGGCGAAACCTGCACCAGGCCGGAGAACGAATCCTCCATCTTCTTTAACAGCGTCAACTCATCCTTCCTCTGCCCGACTTCTTGTTGAATCTCTCTCTGCAGCGCCGACAGCACCTCCACATCCGCCTGCGGATCCAAACACAAAACTCTGCCCCAATCCCGCGTGAACCGCACGTCAATCAACTCCGCCCCGTTCGCCCCATTCTCGATCGCAATAAGTCCAAAATTGACAAACTCCCCCTTCACCGCGTCCGGTACATACCGCAGTAGAAAAAATTCAAGTTGTCGTCGATCCGCCATGCCCTTCGTGAACCTTCGTGCCCTTAGTGGTTCAAGCCCTTCCTCTGTGTCCTCTGTGGGTAAATCGCTTTCCGTTGATCTAAGCCTGCTCCCTCCACCCCGGAAACGGCCTTCGCGGCGAAATCCGAAACGCCTCAATCAACTCCCGCACCGTCCCCCGCCGCGCAATCAAAGCCCGTGCCAGCTTCTCCAACTCGTCCCACTCCCCGCCGTACCACTCCGGAGGAATCTCCCCCGCCAAACTCCACACCACATCCTCTTCCATCTTCTCCACCCGCGACAGCCACGGCTCAAACGACTCCCATCCCCGCACGCTCTCATACACTTCATTCCGCGCATAAACCCCGCGCAGCGGATAATCCGGAAACGTCCACTCTCCCGCGTTAAAGCAATATCCCTGATCGATAAACGAAGCCGTATACTTTCGCTCGCGCAGCTTCTTCCAAAATGCTGCCTGCCGCCCGTTCGCATTCCCCGTCCACTTATCCAGCACCAACATTCCCGGAAACGTCTCCAGATTCCTCACCAGCCCCAGCATTTCCACCGGAAGATAATCCAACACCTGCCCCTCCAGTGGACTCACCACATACCGCGACCCAAATTGTAGTCCCGCCTGGCAGCGAATCGTATTGTGCGCCAGCTGAATGCTCAACTCAGGCGTGTGCTCCACCAACCACTCATCCACTTCCACGACTTCCGTCGCCGGCACCGGAAGCCCCGCCCGCTCCGCCAGTCGTGTGGCCAGCATCTCATTCGCCAGCACCCGTAGATGCTGCGGATTATTCCGAAACTTCACCACATAAAAATTCCCATCCGCGCAGCGCATCAAATGCCCCTGCGCCCCACCCCGCATCCGCCGAACGTGTTGGACCGCTTCCACCAAGGTCGAACATCTTACTCCAGTCAGCCCCGTTTTCGATGTGACGCATGAACATATGCCGAGGTCCGACTCCAGGCCACTGCCCACTGCCCACTGCCGACTGACCCCTGCCTCTCACCCCACCACCAAACTTGCCATCTCCACCGGCCTCTTCCGCACCACCCGCCCCGCATCCTCCCGCCGCACCGCCATCGCAATCGCCATCGCCATCACGCAATCGTCATGCGCCCCTTCAGCCCCTGCTCCATGCCCATCAGCATGTCTCACAAACGTCTTCAGTTCGCCCAGCAGCACCGGACTGCGAAACAATTCCGGCTCCGCCATCAGCACCGCCGCCAGATTTTCAATCATCGCCGGACGCGTCACTACCGACGTCAACCATCCCTCCTGCCCGCCTTGCGCAAAAATATTCTCGTACTGCAAATGCCGCAAGTGCGCCAGCACGCCATATCCATGATTATTCCGCTCCACCGCCACCAGCGCCTTGTGATACACGTGTCCGAGCGCCGCCACCCTCCGCGCCAGTTCATACGGAGGAAAATGCCCCCGCAACTCCGCGCACTGCAATCCCATCGTCCGCTCGATCACCTGTGCGCACGCGTAATCCCCATCCGACCCACCGCCCGCCGCGTCCACCCCAATGATGTAGTCCCACTGTCCCGCCTTATTCGGCGGCAACCACACCAGCAGCCTTCCATTATCCTGAGATTCCAAAACTCCTCCCGCATGTGCCGCGGCCCTTTCAATCGCTTCCATATCAAACACGCATTCTCCCGATGCCAGGAAACACGACACCGCATCCTCCGCATACTCCTGCCCCGCTTGTCCCTGCATCATCTGCCACCGCGATCGCCGCCACGCAATCTGCTCCTCGCTCAACCCATGCTGCTCCATCAACTGCTTTTCTTCCTCGCTCACCGGATGCACCGGCTGTTTCTTTGCATCCTCTTTATATGATGGCTCGTACCACCACGGAAAAAAGTGTCGCGTATATCCCGTCTCCTCCGCTTTCTGCCATTCGTCGTAAAAAATTCCCGCCGCTCCGTTCGCCGTTGACTCCAGCACAATCTCCCCGTCCGGCACCACCGCCGCCCGCAATGAAGCCAGCGTTTCCAGCCCCCCGCGGGGCCAGCGGGAGACCTCCGAGCAATGCAAGTTGTGGATGGTCATCCCGCGTCCCGCGTTGTCATCCGCCGTCTCCACCCGATACTCGCTGTCGAGTTTCGGAAAGATGATCTGGCGAATGTTTGAGCGCGACTTCACGAGCGCGCCCCGGTGCACCCGCGCGTTGGGCAGTTTTTCCCAAAACCGGTGCACGATGTTGAATATCGCCTGGGCCGACTCGTCGCTGTGCGCCACCTGCACCGTTAGCGTCCCGGGCCTCGTGATCGTTTGTATGAAGTACCGCGCCGCAATATACGTCGTGATCCCAACCTGCCGTGCCTTCAGCACAATGTTCCGCTTCCCGCACCGCCGCGAGTATTCCTCCTGCGCCCGGTTCAACTTCAGATATCTCACGCCACATTTTTTCTCGCGGATCTTCAACAGCCTCCGGATCAGCAGATCCCGCATCGTCTGCTCCCCCAACTTCCGATCCAGAAACGGCCCGAATTGTTCCACCAGCTGCAGATCAGTAAACAAAGTGTCCTCGATTGCCGGGTGCCCGCCCTTGTCGCGTTCTTTGCGACAGGGTAGGGATTTTGAAGTTTGAAGGGTGCCCCATGTCTCGCACTTTTGCGAGACATGGGTCTTTCCACCTAATCCAGCACCCCGACCGTCACCCACCTGGCCGTCTTCCCATGCAAATGAATCTTCAACCCCGCCGTCACCCGATCCAAGTCCGCATTCCCCGTCTTCGCCGTCAACGTTGCGTTATAAGACTTCACAAACTCACCAGCCGTAAGAGGAACCGGGTGCCCCACCCTTGTCGCGTTCTTTGCGACAGGATGGGGATTTTGACCTTCCGTCGCCGTCCGATCCAAAGAGTTGGAAGCCTCACTACTCGCGACCACCGGCACAACCGCCGCCAGCGATTCCACCTCCGACAGCACAATCCCCACCACCGCGGTAATCTTCGCCTGCGTCGCCGCATCCTGAATATGCAGCCCCGCCAATAACCCCTGCAGATTCCCCTGCACCGCGTCGATCGCTGCAGAAATCTGATTCAGAATCCCTGGCTTCGCCGTCTCATCCGCCGTCTGGTAAGCCGCGAGCAGCGACTGGATCAGCTGCAGATCCGCTCCCGCCTGCGTCCCCGCGTTCTGAATCGTCTGCAGATCCTCAGCCGAAACGCTCTTCCCATCAAGCGCCGCCACCAGCGGGATAATGTTTGCCGCCGCGGGAATCAGCGCCGCCAAAATCTCCTCTGCCTCCGTAATCCAATTCAGAGAACATCCCGCCAGCACAACTGTCACGCACAAAACGAGCCCCAACCCCGCCCGCCCAAATTGATTGCTCTTTTTCATGTCTCCTCCGTTATCTCTTTCGACTCTCGCTTCAACCCTTCGACGCCGGGCGCCCCACCCTTGTCGCGCTCTTTGCCGACAGGATGGGAGTTTTGACTTCCGCGCAGCCCCAACGTCCCGCGGTTCCAATAATTAAGCCCAGCGCTTCAGCGCCGGGCCTCGGTCCATCCAAAAAACTACGCCCCGGAGGGACGGCACCCTTCTTCCGACCACTCCCCATACAGCCAACCGATCACTGCGACAACACAATAGGCTTAATCCCCACCGCAACTGTATTACTCACAATCGCCGCCGGCATGCTAGCGGCAGTCATGTCCTGATAGTGTCCCCACTGCGTTGAAACAGTTTGATTGCCCTGTAGTGCACACCCCGCCCGAGCACGACTGGGACGAGTCCCAGATAATTCCGTAGAAGACCCCGGTCCGGTCGATCGTGCACTGATACACGGTCCCCGTTGCAGTGCATGGAGAAGCCAGCGTCGCTCCGATCAGCCAGTTGTAAGTTTGCTGATAAGACGACACCGCCGTGGCCGGATCCGTGACGGATGTGTACCACGCATCCCCGACAACGTTATAAGTCCAGTTAGTCAGGTAAAACCGCGGCGGAATCGATGCCGCCATATCCGGATCGGTGTACGGCGCCACATACCCTAAAGTCGAGTACTGCGCCTCCCCATTCCACAACGGCTTGGCCTTCTCCGCTGTCTGTAATATGCCCTGGATGTTGGAAATGTAGAGCGCCATCGCTGTCTCCACCGTGCACGGAGTCGATGTGCTGGTCGGACAATTGTTCCCAGTCGCATCCCCCGGCTTCATGTGGATGTTGATAATGTCCACGGCCGCCGCAGTCGCATTCGCCGGGTTCGGACACGGCAGTTCATACGACGGAACCCCCGCCGTGTTGTTGCAATACAACTGGTTTCGCGCATAGATGACTACAGCCGCACTGCTGGCATGCCCCGAGGCCATCACAATCTTCGCCGTCGAATCAATCGCAGTCGCCGTGCACGCGGTCGCGGTCCCGTTCCCGCTCTGATGAATCACATTCTGCCCGCCCTGGCTTCCGAGGATGATGCACCGCGCATCTTCCGTCAGCCGCGCCAGTTGCGCGAACGTGCCCATCCAGAAGCCGGTCGAATCCGGCTCATTCCAGATCTCCCAATAGCGGATGTGCGCATGGTTGGTCAGGTAACCCGAGTTGCCGTCCTGCCCGTTGGCGTGCTGGGCAATCTTTGTGATCCACGCCTTCCACGTCGCATTAGTCCCCGAGCCGTCCGCATTCAAATCGCTCGGTGGATAACACTCCCCATTCCCGCCGCCCACCGCCGGCACTTGATAATTGCAGGTCGTATCAGTCGGATCCGAAGTAATCCACGGCGGCGTCCGCGCCAGCGTGTACAAAGCCTCAAAAGTGCCTTCGCTGAAAGCCAGTGCCAAATCCGTATCCAGGCTGGAGAAAGTAAACACTCCAGCCCCAGTTTCAATCGAAGGCCACTGCATCGGCGGAGAATCCCAAAAGCGTTGCATCCCGTAGTTATCCACCGGCCAAGCTCCGCTTCCCGTAGTCGACTCCGAGAAACCGAAAAAAGGAGACGGCTGCAGCAGCGAAATCTGTCCCACCGAGAAGTGTGAACTCGTCCCCCCGCCCGCCCCCCCATAGTTCGAGTACCCCGCAAACACATGCGCCCCAATCTCCCACCCGCTCCCAAAGTTATTCTGATTCAGCCCATTGATATCGATCTCATACGTCGCTCCCAGGTTCTCTCCCGCATCCACCACCGGAGAACTCACCGTCGGACGAAAATCCACCCCGCCGCTCGCCGAATAAACGCTCGCAGCCGGAGCCTTGTAATAAAAATTCCCATCGGTCCCCGTCTCCAGCGTCCCCGTCATCAACCAGTTCACTAAACTAGTGTTCGTCTGAATCGTCGCCCCGCTCGCCTTGAAATCCTGAATCAGATTCGTAATCTCCGTCCCGCCCACCGGATCAGTCTGCGTCAGCTCATTCAAATGCCAAAAAACTCCCCATGGCACTCCCCACACCTGCTCCTTCCAAACCAACGCCTTGATCTTCTGATTCAACAACGCCGGCGTCACCCCCGCCGATCCCATCCATGAAGGATTCACTCCAAAACTAGTAACGTTCTGCACATCGAACCCCGTAGCGTACGTATTGCTAACTCCCAAATCCTCATTCAACGCTCCCCGAGCCCCGGAATACGGCACTCCCGCCGTAATCCCCTGCATCGTCAACGTCTCATATCCCCCCGGATACACATACACCGGCGTCGCCGGCAGCCCCGTCAAGTTCGTAGTCATCCACGCCCGCGACAGCGTGATCTCATCCGTAGTCAGCCGCGTCACATTCAACAGCATGTGATAAACCGAAGTCTTCACATCAATGCCACTAACGTCCGCCAAATCCTGCGACAGCAACGCCGCAAACGTATAAGCCGAACATCCCGTCCCATAAGGCCCCTGGCACGGCGTCAAGAAAGAAGTCGTAAATTTCCCCGTACCGGTCAGCGCGATGTTCAAATTTCCAATCGTCCCCTGCGCATCCCCCTGCGCCAGGTTGTAACTCGCGCTGTCCGAAGCTCCCGTCACCGTAATCGTCAGCACCTTTCCACTGATGCTCAACGAGGCCGCCGTCCCCGAACCCGTGTACTGAATATCGAGCGCATCGGTATTCGTATAGTACGTGTGCGAAATCGAGTGCGAAGCCACATCCCGTCCCGCATTGATCCATCCCTGAAATTCCGACACCAGCGTCTGCGCCAGCGGATATCCCACCGTAATCGCCGCTCCCACCGGAATCCCCGCCGCATCCGCAATCGGCAGCACCGTCCCCGCGTAATACGTATCCGCGTTCAACGTCATTCCCGAATCATCCACTGTCAAAGTGTTCTCTGCCGGATACCTCTGCCACACCTGCACCGCCGCCGGCGTGTCCACCGCAATATTTCCCGCACCCGCAGTTGGTCCCGGACCCGTAGTCGCCAGCACATCCGTCGATCCCGCCACCGCCAGGCTCGAAGCATAAAAATGACAATACGAATAAGTCACCGCACCGGTGTTATCCACCAGCGCCGAATCGCGATTCGCATACCCCTTGTCATTCACCATCGTGATCGCAGTCGCCGCCCCGTCAAACCGGAACCCGTCATAATTCATATGCGCTTCCGCGTTATAAATCTTGATGTCCCCCGGCCCCGGTGCGCTCTCATTCACATAAAACCCCAGCGGCTGCGTCCCCTCCGGAATCAGCGAATCACTTTCCATGTTCGCGAACACCAGATGATCGCTAGCTCCCTGTACATACACTCCCGAATCATCAAACCAGTTCACCAGAATGTGCTGAAAACTGAGCCAGCTCCTCCCATTGATGTTGATCACCGGCACATTGCTCAACGCCATCGGTACAATCGCCCCGGAGTAGTAGTTCGCCGGCGACCCCACGGAATACACGTACAAGTAACCACCCGCAAAATAAAAATTCCACTGTGCCGTCAAACTCGAAATGGAAAAAACTGTCTGCCGCTGCCCCCACACCGATCCAAACAAACAAAAATTTACCGTCGAATAAGTCGACGGCACCGCCGCCTTCCAGGCATTTCCCGTCACCAGCACCCACGCCGAAGAAGGCACCGCATAATATCCCGTCAAATTCGGCGCCGCCCCCGTCCCATAAGCATCAAACGAAATCGGATTTCCCGAAGTCCCCGACGACGGCGGCACCAAACTCTCATTCCAAACATCCCCCCGCCGCAACAAAATCGAATCCCCCGGCAAAAATGTCTGCGCATTCACCTGCGCCAAAGTCCGCCAAGGTGTCCCCACCGCCGTCCCGTTATTAGCGTCACTTCCCAAACTCGAGCTAACGTAATAAGTAGTCCCCCAAGCCGACACGCCGCACACGAGCATCGCAACCGCGACGACTGCCCGAGCAAACCCATGCTCTGTCATCCTGAGCGCAGCGGGCCAGCCCGCAAAGCGTTCCGGCCCGCGAAGTCGAAGAGCCTGCCCTGAGCTTGCCGAAGGGACCCCGTGTCCCCGTACGTCATCCCAGGCTTGAATAGAAATTCTCACGGCAACTTTTCTCCAGATCTCGTTTTCGGCCAATAAAAAAGCCACCGGCTCCAGCCGATGGCCCCTACCGCGGGTGCCCCACCCTTCTCGCGCCCTTCGCGAGAGGGTGGGGATTCTGATCTCCTAATACTCCATCCCCGCATCTGGCGAAACCGCCGCACTCTCCTGCGTCACCCGACTCTCCGCCGCCGAAGGCGACGCAATCACCCCACCTCCCCCACCCCACTCCATCACCACCGGATTCCGGTTGCTAAATTCAAACGACTGCACCGTCGTTGGCTGCCCCGCCTCTGGATCGATCTTGCTGCTCATATTCGCTTCCTCCTTAAAAGAATTCATAAATCGCTGGGTGCCCCATTTCTCGCGTTCTTTGCGAGAAGTGGGGATTTTGACTTCCCAAACGCTCGCCCCTAATCCATCATCCAAGCCGGAATCAACCCCGCCACCACCACCGCGTCCGTCGGACAAGTCCCCGTAGCCGGCAACGTCCCCCCGCTAGTAATCGAAACGTTCCCCACATTCGACGTCCCCGTCCCGCCCGCAAACGTCACCCCCGCGCTGTCCCCATACAAAATCGCGGTCCCCGAAGTAGCCGACGCCGTCAGCGCCAGGTAATATCGTCCCGGCTGCAGCGTCACGCTCCCACCCGTCCAACTCACCGTATGCGCCCCGGCCGTCATTGCCGTGCTAGCCGCAATCGATCCCGTATGCGCCTGCAGCGTGCAAGTCCCCGCCGAAGTCCCCGAATAAATTCCCAGGTCGTATGTAGTCGACGAAGTGTCCGCCGTCGCCACGTAATAACTCACCTGCGAAGTAGTCTTCTGAAAGCCCAGCATCACTCCAAAGAACGCAGCTTTGTTTGCAGTGGTCGAGAACACGGTGCCCGCACTGCTCGAATGCGGCACCGGAATCCACACCGTCGCTGTGCTGTCCGGCGGCACAATCCCGTGCGCGAACGCATCCGTCGCCACCTTCGTGCTGCTGTCCGGTGCCGCCTGCGTAGTCCCCACGCTCCCGCTAGGCAACGTCAACGCATGCCCAAACGTATACCCACTCGAAGTGTTGGTCGTCCCATCCGGCTCAGTCACTGTCCCGGTGAACGTCGGCGACGCCAGTGGCGCAGCTCCCGTAATCTGCGCCACCGTATAATCACCGCTCGCCGCCACCACCGCCCCCGTCCGCCCAAACACCGAACTCACCGTCGCCGCAACCGCGCTCACGCTCGACCCCGGCATATCGAAAAACATCTGCGCCGTCGCCCCGCCCGCCGTCGCCTGCAACACCCGCCCCAACACCTGCACTCCATTAGGCTGCGTAGTTCCCGCATCGTGACACAACGGATAAAACCCGCTGCTCGTCGGATTCTGTGTCGGCGACGCCACCACGTAATCCCCCACCACGGTCGCCGTAGCATCAAAGCTGCAATACGCCGATCCCGTCCGCACCAGCGTCACCGTCCCGCTTGTTCCCGGATTCGCAATCACAACCCCAATCACTCCCGAGGTCCCCGCGCTCGTCGGCTTCACCGCGCATCCCGCCGAAGTCAGCACCGCCAGCCCGTTCAGCACCGTCCCATTCGTCGTGTCATTGCACAATTCATAACTGTCATTGGCAAACTTCCCCAGCTCGAATCCGCTGTCGCTACTCGTGCTCCCCGCCACGTACACCGTCGCCGGACGCAACGCCACCCCGCTCGTCGCATTGAATGCCCCAATGTTGTAAGCCTCATCCGCCCACGGCTTCAGATTCCCGCCAGTATCAAGCACCCACTTCAACCCATTGTTCAGCCAGAACCCCAGCCCCAACGCGCTTCCCGAAGGATCGCTCTCACTGCGCACCACCGCATAGTTATCCGTCGTATCGAATCCCAGCGAAGCCCGCGTCCAGGTCGTGCTGTTCGTATAGCTGTAATACACATGCAGATTCTGCGGGGTCGTCCCGTTGTACTCTCCCAGATCATTCGCATCTTCCTGGAACAAGTTCGTAAAAAACGAGCTCGTCGCCGTCGTCGCCACTTTCAGCGGAGTTCCGCCCGTCAACGAATTCGAAATATAAAAATTCCCATCATTCGATATTCCCAGCGCCGACATCCCCGCTCCCGCCGCCGCCATCGCCGTCCCCGGAATCGGCGAACTCACCATCCACGGTCCCGCCACATTCAGTTGCCCGTTCACCGTCACATTCCCACTGAAGTTCCCCGAAGCCGCCGCAATCCCTCCACTGCCTCCATAAGTAAGCACCGTCCCACTGTCCGTCAGCGCACTGTCCCCGCTCACCGCCGCGCCACTCCCCGCATACAACGCCAGTTGCGATGCCCCGCCACTGTTCACCGTCCCCGATCCTCCCGATCCCGCTCCGCAATCCGCGCCCGTCCCCGTCACCACTCCCGAACTGCTCACATGCAGACACTGCACCGCCCCGGTAATTCCCGCCAACGTAATCCCCGTATTGAACTGCACCGGAACCTTGAAAGTTTTCAGCGTCGCCGTTAATCCTTCCAGCCAGGTCGTTCCACTCGTCCCCGCATCGTTGACGTAAAAGAAATGCCCCGCCGGCGCTCCGTAAGTCTGATCCTGCAACCCGACTGAGCTCGAACTGTCCGTCCCAATAAAGCTGTCCTGCGCGCTCCCCGTCCTCACATACCCCGGAGTCGCAAACGTCTGCTGCGGACTTCCGTCCATCATGGTGATGATCTGCCGCGGCACCACGCTGTCTGCCGGCCCCGGATTAAAATTGAGCGCTCCGCTGATGCCCGCAGTCCACGACCCCGACCCTGGACCAATCTGCACCACCTGCGCTCCCACATTCTTGTTGCCGTTCCCGGACGAATCCCCCGCCGTGTATACCCCCCAATAAGGCGTATAGGAAGCAAATGCCCCAGCTTCGACCCCGCGCTTGCAAAACACCTTGGGCAAATAAGAAGTCGATATGATCGCGCTCGCCTGCCCGCATTGATTCAGATACGCGCTGCCACCATTCCCCAAAATAATCGACCCCGGCCAGAACGGCAGCGTCGGCCCCCATCCCGCAGCCGCCACTGTATAAGCCGTGGTCGCCGCCTGTGTGTCGGTGTAAGTACAAATTCCGCTGCTGTTGCAACTCCCGCTCGTGCCCGAAGGGGTAATCGTGAACGCATTCCCCGTATACGGCGCCGAACTCGGCTCAGCCCCAATCGTCACCAGAATGTAGAAGCTTCTGCTCCCCGCTCCCACCAGATCAGGATTCGGCCAGTACAGCGGAATGCTCGTCCCGCTCGTCGCCGGCAGTGCCGACCCAATGAACATCATCGGTCCGATCCCCAGATTCGCGTCGACCGGTACCACGTAATAGTTCCGCTGCGATCCCGCCGCTCCACCAGAAGCAAATTGCGGGAACACTCCCCCGATCGGCGCATCTCCCACCACCGTCAAAGCCTGCGCGTTGTCGATGTATCCCGCGACCGCCGCCAGCGACCCTGGATAGAAAGGATTGTTACAAGATCCCGATTCGTTATAAACATTGCTCACTGACCACGGTTGCAACCCTCCGCCGTAATAAATCGCATACTGGTTCACTCCCTGGATCACGCTGTCCTCCACGTCCAGCGTGTTTCCCGCCACGTTTCTCACGCCGTTTCCACTGCACTGCATGGAGGCTTCCAAATGGTGCAGATATCCCACCGGCGCCGCCCCTTGATCCCCGCGCAGGTAAACCATGTTCGAGCAAAAATTGGCATCGCAGCGGAACGCCGAGCCCGATCCCTCGTTCGTCATTCCATCAATCTTGAAGCTCTGATCGTTACCCACCACCACGCCTTCGTGAAACATTCCGCCACTCAACCCGGCGTTGAACTTGATGTCCTGCAGCCGCGCCCCATCTGTCTCCGCCTCGATCGCCGCGTTCTCAATCGCGACCCACCCAAATCCCGAGGACGAAGAAAACGTGGCCGTGCCCAGCGCGTATTCAAACTGCGTGGCCGTCAGTCCCGTCGCCAGCACCTGCACCCGCGCCTCTTGTTCCTGCACCGGCGTCGTGTAATAGAGGATCACCCAGTCCCCCGCGATCAGATTGTGACTGCTCGAGGTAGTAATCGTGTAAGTCCCCGCGGACGCTGACACAGAAGAAATGTGCGCGCCGGTTACGTTCACCGCCGACTGCAACTCCAACCCCACGACCGTCGACGCATTCGCTCCCTCCGCATACGTCCCCACCATCAGACAGGTCGACCGCGTATAACACGCCCACTCCGCCCCGTACCCATTCAGCATGCTCTTGGAGGCTTTCAGAAACACCGGCCAGTAAATGTTGTAGTTCGCAGTGTTCGCCCCCCCGGTCGGAACCTCCTGAATCACCGCATGACTCAACCCGCTGCCCGCCGCTACGTTGATCGCCTCCTGATTGCCGCCATTGGCCGCGCCCACCGTGTACCCCGCACTGTGCGCGTGCGCCGTCGTCACTGTGATCGTGCCCGTCGATGCCCCCGATGCGCACGTTCCTCCCGTAACCGCCGCCGCTTCCGCAGTCCCCGTTCCCGCAATGTAAACCGCATACTGCGCGCTCGTATTATTTGACGTGTCCACGCCCGCCGGACACGGCGTCAGGTGAATGGTGTTGTTTCCTGCCGTCGCCAGATTGTCCGCTGGCGATTGCACCCAGTTGTAACTCGACACTACAAACGAAATCCCCGCCAGATTGTTGGTCGAGAACTGCGTCCCCGCCGCCTGCGTGATGTTTTGGTTGACTCCTGTGCTCGGATTCGTGGAAACATTTCCCCCGCCGCTTCCACACGCGGCCCAAGTTCCGTTGCCCAGCAAGCAAGTCGCGGCATTTGCCGTACCCGTCCCCAATTCGCTCGCCGGAACCAATCCCGAAATCAGACTCGCCGCCGATGCCACTCCCTGATCCACGTACTGCTTGGTCGCCGCCTGCAATGCCGCCGCCGGATTCGCCGGCAACGTAATCGGCCCCGTCATCGTCCCGCCGACAGTTGGCAAATAATTTCCCGCTCCCACATTCTCGACCGACGTATCCACATATCCCTTGCTCGCCACATCTCCCGTGTTCACCGGCGTCGGCACATTCGGCGAAACAGTAAAGGACTTGACTCCCGTAACCGTCTGGCTTCCAGTCAGCTGCACCACCCCCGCCAGTTGCGTATTCACGTATTGCATTGAAACCGGCTGCGCTGCCGTGCCAGATCCCGGCGTCGTCTGCACTCCCGCGAGGTTTACCGGAGAAGTCGTCGGCACCAGCCAGTACTCCGTTTTCACCTCATCGGGCCCCAAGCTGAAACACGACCGTGTAGTACATCCCCGCCGGAGTCGCTCCCGCATTCGGCACCAACGCGACGCTGAGCGCCCCATTCGCACCCAGCGTCACCTGCGTCACTCCTCCCGCCACCGCGGTCCCGCCCGCCGTCACAAACGCCGGCCACGTAACAATCAACGTTCCCGAAGCCGTAGTGCCATCCGCCAAATAAACCGTGTCCGCAACCGTGGTCGTCGCAGGCCCGCTCTGCGGACTCGGCTCCGCTCCGAAAGCTGAAAGCCGGAAGCCGGAAGCCAGAACCACCACGATCAGCACCCAATAAAAAAGCCGCCCCATAGGGCGGCGGCCCGCGTCAAACATCGTCTCCTCCATTTATCCCACGCGAAAAAAATTACCCCGCGAAAAAAATCTATCGTGCGCAAAAAAGCATTGTCATCCCGACCCTAGCACGCTCTTCCCGAAGGGAAGAGCATGCGCAGTGGAGGGACCTGCTGTTCCTCGCGCGTCGCTCATCTCCAGCCGCGAAGCCGCGAAAGAAAAACTACGACACAGTCTTCGCCGGAAAAACCAGCTTCCTACTCCCCCACTCCCAAAAACTCCTCCACGCTCCGCACATACACATCAGCAAAATCCGCCACCGCCCGCCGCCCCTCAATCAAATGCATCGCGTCCTCCAGCGTCCATCCCATCGATCCCAACAGCGCCAAAGCCATCATCGGCGCCCGATGCACTCCCGCCGCGCAGTGGATGAACACCTTCGCATCATCTCTTCCCTCCAACGCCGCCAGCGCAAAATCCACTCCGCGCCGAAACAACTCCGCCGGCTTCGCCTCGAAATCGTCGTCCGTCGGATTCCACAGCACCTCGACACCGTGCTCCAATCCCAATTCGGTATCGTCAAACTCGATCTGCATGTCGATGATGTGCGTGATCCCCGCCCGCGCCACCTTCGCCATGTTGTCCGAGTTCCAGATCCCGCCCCCGACCGCGATCCGGTCGGTCAACCATGTAATATCCATCCCTGTCCTATATGACTTTTTCGGAGTGCCCCACCCTTTTCGCGTCTTTCGCGACTGAGCCCGCCCTGAGCTAGCCGAAGGAATTTTGCCTTCCACTCTCTGCGCAACCCAAACCGACACCGCTGTTTCTCTTCGCCCTGGGTGCCCCATTTCTCGCGTCCTTTGCGAGAAAGCCTGCTCTGAGCTTGTCGAAGGGTGGGGGTTTTGACTTTCGATTTCTCGCCTCACACCCTCGCCTCATTCTACGGTATCGTTCCCACCACCAAAGACACCCCGTCATTTCACTTCGCCAGACATTTCCCGTTCCGAACCGGGTGCCCCATTTCTCGCGCGCTCTTTGCGCGAGAAGTGGGAAAGCCGAAGCATGAAATTGTTCGCGAACCTGCATCTCCCCTCGCACTCACCCCAGCACTGGATTCTGGCTCCCGTCCGCCGACTCCGTGCCGCCCGTTTTTCCCTCGGCGCTCTCCGCAGCAACTTTCTCCGGAGTTGCCGCTTCCCCGTGATCGTCTTCCTCATCCCGCGCGATCGGTTCCTCGGGAAGATTCAACCGGTGCAGCAAAGTCCTCGCCAGACAGTCTTCGTCCACCGTAGCCTGGCTCCCATCCGTCGATTCCGGATAGATCTCCGCCATCTCAAATAAATATTTCACCGTCGCCAGTTGTCCCTTCTTGCCCTCGTCGATCACCGCCTGTGCCATAGTCGTGGCCTCTGACCCCACCATCTGGGCGAGTTCCTTACGAATTTCCTTGAGATTCAGCTCTGCCTTGCCCTTCCGCGTTTTTTTCTTAGCGGCTTTCTTTTTTGCCTTCTTGCTCGTTGCTTTCTTTTTGATCATCCCATACTCGATCCCCGTACAATTTCAAATTTTCCTCAAAAACACCGAGGGCGCGACCCGAAAGGCGCGCCCTCTGCTAGAGTTTGTTTTTTTCTTACTCTCTATATCCAGAATAGCAAATTGCGAAGGGTAAACCGGAAAAATTTTAAAATTTATATTTCCCTTCTTCGCAATCACTTGCAGCGATTTGGTCGTTTTCACCCCCTTGACAAGAATTTTTCGGAATCGAGTCGAGCCTCTCCATCAGTCCCACTTCCAGCAAAATCTCGCTGAATAGATCCAAAACGACTGGAACATAAGTTCGCACCGTTCGCTCCGTGCAACCCAACAGCCTCCCAGTGGCTGCCTGGTCATGCTCCTGCAGAATATGCCGCGCAATGATTTGCCGCGAAAATCCATCCAGCCGATCCAGACACGTCTCCATGTCATGCACGAAGATTACCCGATCCTCAAACGTGACAACCGTATACGACGTCACCTTCGCCCGGAAGAATTCCGATCCCAGCAGCGACGGCAGCCGCCCCGCTTCGATCGAGTAACGCAGATAGCGCCTCAACATCGCGACCGTTCGTCCCCGGTAGATCCGCCGCGCCCGGTCGCGATCCTCCTGTTCCTTCCGCGACTCGAAAGACGGGAACGGTTGCAGCGCTTGTCTGCTCTGCGTCCGGTAGCGGCAACGCCGGCGTTGCCGCTACAGACGCTCGTTCTTCAGTCCCTTCGGGTATCTGCGGCTCTCTCGCCGGAAACTGATGCGCAGGCAAGCTCTGCACCGCTGTCTGCTCCCCTGGCTGTCGCGGCGGCTCTGGAAACTCAGCGCTCGCCTCAATTTCCACCCGCTCCACTGCCGCCGCGATTCCCGCAATCACTTCTCTCATGCCGCACCGCCGGCCGCCTCAAAGTCGTTTACGTCTTCGTCATCGACTTCAACCCCGTATTCTTCGATTGCCGTGTGTGGCCGAATCGGAAGCGCAATTCTCTGCGGCCTCTTCTTCGCAGCCGGTAAGTCTGCCACCATGGGCTGACACTTCTCGCAGTAGACGATTCCCGCGCCGCGCTCCCGCACCCACAACCCGCCGCAGTGCTCGCAGTACTTCAATTCCACGCCGACTTCGTTCTTGTCCTCATCTTTGCCGCTGTACTCGTTTTTCATCACTCCTCCGAATGTTTCGAATTAGAAGTTCTTCGCCCGCCCGTGCTGCGTCGTCTCACCAGCGCAGATGCCGCAAATCCAGTCAGCCCAAAACAGAAAAAGCCCTGCGCTGATTCCCGCCAACTCGCGGAAACCAAACGCAGGGCTCGTTTCTCTTACGACGACCTGCTTGAGCTATTTCGTTTTATGGAGTTCTATGAAAATCCCCATCGCCGCCCGACCAAAATGATTCGGACCACTTCTGTTCGCCGCCCCGTCCCTCCACTCCCGCGCCTAACGCGCACTCTCGTCGTCTCCCCGCCTGCCATGCCGCTGGTGGAAATAGCCTTCCTCGTATCCCGACTTGAGCACGCGTCCGTTTTGCATCACCACGCTCACCCGCCCCGTGAAGCCGAGTGACAACAGCAGGTGTTCCATGGAAGCCGATAACACTTCAGCCGACTTCACCTTCCTGCGAAATTCGCCGAAGTTCTTCTCCTCATTCGAGTTATCTGTTTGACTCATCATGACTCTTTACCATCGAGCATATTGGCCCCTAGGATGCGGCGATCGTATAACTGTGAATTTTCTCAGTCAAGGTTGGATACACCTACGCGCCCTGTGGAAATCTTCCCGCGCCTCAATTCAATTGCCATTCCGAGCCGGGTGCCCCATTTCTCGCGCGTTCTTTGCGCGAGAAGTGGGGATTTTCGCTATACTCGCCGCCATGAAGTTCAAAATCCTGCAAGATAATCTCCGCAAGCTGCTCTGGGAGCGCATCGAAGCAGGCGAACTCAGCGGCCTGCTCCTCGCCCAGCAGACCGGATTCAAGCAGGCCCACATCTCCAACTTCCTCAACCGCAAGCGCGGCCTCAGCCTCGAAGGCATGGACAAAGTTCTTTCCGTGCAACATCTTTCCGTGCTCGACCTGCTCGATCCCGCCGAAATCAACAAGCGCGCCTCCATCCTGCCCCCTAGCGATGACGAATTCGAAAACGTTGTGCTCACCGACGCTTTCATCGCTGCTACCCAGCCTCTTATCACCAGCATGCACGTCAAAGAAATCCTCAAGTTCAAGAAAAGCTTTCTGCACAAGCTGAAAGCCGACACCGAAGGCGATCGCTCCGGCTGGCAGCGTTTCGTACTCATCAAGCTCGACACTCGGCCCGACGCCCGGCTCGACACTCGGCTCGATCCCCGACTCGGTGCCCGGCCCGACGCCCAGGAAGCCATGACCATGTATCCTCGCCTCATGCCCGGAGCCACGCTCTTGATCGACCGCCATTACAACGCACTCCGGCCATATCGCAAAGGCGAATTCAATATGTACGCTGTTCTGAAAAACGATACTTGCGTGCTCCGGTACGTCGAAGTCGCCGGAAATCATCTAATCTTGCGTCCCCACAACCAGTCTTCCCCGATCGAGGTTGTCGCGCTGGAACCAGGCAACGACGCCGGCAAACAGGCCGCCGATTACGTAGTCGGCCGCATCTGCCACGTAGGATTGGAAGCGTAAACTTTCAAAATGCTGGACACGCCGCTGGTCAGCTGACCACTCGCCCAGAGTTTTGCATCTGCGGCGAAGGGCTTTCAGCAGGCTATAATTGCGCGCACGCATGACGCCAATCTCATGACACTAGCCTCTGGCACAAAACTCGGCCCCTACGAAATCCAGTCTCTGCTGGGAGCGGGCGGCATGGGAGAGGTTTATCGCGCCCGCGATACCCGCCTGGACCGCAGCGTCGCGGTGAAAGTTCTGGCTTCTCATCTTTCCTCCTCGCCGGAATTGAAGCAACGCATGGAACGCGAGGGGCGAGCCATCTCGTCGCTCAACCACCCCCATATCTGCCAGCTCTATGACATCGGATCGCAGAACGGCACCGATTATTTGGTGATGGAGTTTCTGGAGGGCGAAACCCTGGCCGAGCGCCTGCGCAAAGGCGCGATGCCGCTTCCTGAGGTCCTGAAAATAGGAATCGCTGTGGCCGAAGCCCTGGCGGTGGCGCATCGCAGCGGCATCGTGCACCGCGACCTGAAGCCGGGGAACATCATGCTGACCCAGGGCGGCGCGAAGCTGATGGATTTTGGGCTGGCGAAACCGCTGGGTATGCAGACTGCGGCGTCAGGCTCCGGCGCAGCAGGCTCATCCGCAGCTCCGCCTTCTTTCACCGCGGCAGCGACATTGAGCGGTCCAAGCCCACTGACTCCGCTGACCATGGCGGGCAGCATCATCGGCACGATTCAGTACATGTCTCCCGAGCAGATCGAGGGCAAAGAAGCCGACGCTCGCTCTGACATATTCGCTTTCGGCGCAGTGCTCTATGAGATGGTGGCCGGAAAGCGGCCGTTTTCCGGCAAGAGTCAAATCTCGCTGGCGTCGTCCATTCTGGAAAGCGATCCGGCGTCAGTCAGTACAGTCAAGCCACAAACACCGCCCACCTTCGAACACGTCATAATCACCTGTCTGCAGAAAAATCCTGAAGAGCGCTATCAGTCGGCGACGGACATCAAGCTGGAACTGCAGTGGATCGCGACCGACAAAAGTGCCTCCGCGCCGGCCGTGCCCCTTCAGCAACCTCAGCGCTCGAAGCTGCGCGCACACATGTTGAGGGCAATCAGTATCATCTCGGCGCTTATTCTCGGCGCAATCGCCGGAGCTTTTCTTCTTCAGCGGACGGTGCTCGCGCCCTCCATCCGCACCGTCATCAACCCGCCCGAGAAGGCCCGCGTCGACCTCACGGGCGACAACGCCGGTCCTCCCGTTCTTTCGCCCGACGGTTCCGCGATCGCCTTCGCCGCCTCCGGTGCCGACGGCAAGACCACGATCTGGGTGCGCCCGACGAACTCCCTCGAAGCCCGCCAGCTTCCCGAAACCGACGGCGCCATCTTTCCTTTTTGGTCCTTTGACAGCCGCTCGGTCGCATTCTTCGCCGAGGGAAAACTGAAAGCCGTCGATCTCTCCGGCGGCTCCGCGCAGATCATCGCCGACGCACCCTTTGGACGCGGCGGCGCCTGGGGCGCCGACGGCATCATCATTTACTCCCCGGCTACTCAGGACCGGCTCTACCGCGTCAGCGCCAACGGCGGTGCACCCACTCCCCTGACTACCCTGGACGCCTCTCAGCACAGCTCCCATCGCTGGCCGTCCTTCCTGCCCGATGGCAAACACTTCCTCTATCTCGCCATCAACCACCAGGTCCCGGCCAACGACGCCATTTACTTCGCTTCCGTGGATGGCAGCGTAAACAAGCCATTGTTCAGGAGCCAATCGAACGCCATTTACGCCGACGGATATATTCTGTTTGCGCGCAACGAGCAGTTGCTCGCGCAGGCCTTCAATGCCTCCACCGGCGCGGTGAGTGGCGAGCCTCAACCCTTGGCCCGGGGTGTGATCAACGATTCCGTCACCTGGCACATGGACGCCTCCGCTTCCAGCGACGGCCTGCTCATTTACGGCACCGGGGGTTCCGGCAGCGTAGATCTCCTATGGATGGATCGCGCCACCAGACAGCTTTCCGTCATCTCCGCCAACCTGGGCAATCTGAAGGCGGCCAGTGTTTCTCCGCAAGGTGACCGCGTCGCCCTCGAGATCATCAACGGCACAAGCGATATCTGGGTGTTCGATCTCGCCCGTGGCACCCGCACCCGCCTCACCTTCGACACCTCCGGCAATCACGGTCCGCAATGGTCTCCGGACGGAAAATGGATCGTCTATAACTCTGGGCGCAACGGCAGGTCCCAGATTTTCCGCAAGCCTTCCGATGGCAGCGGCGCGGAGGAAGAACTGTTAGCCGATGACCAAATCGTGATGCCCAGCGATTGGTCGCACGATGGCAAATACATCTTTTACCAGCGCGGAGTGCCCGGGACTCAGGACATTTGGGCTTTGCCGCTCGAAGGCGACCGCAAACCTTTCCTGGTAGTACCCACCACTCCCAAGACTCTCCGGACCCTAGCCAAGCTTTCGCCCAACGGACGCTGGCTTGCCTACACGTCCAATGAGTCCGGTTCGATAGAGAACTACGTTGTCGCCTTCGGCAATAATGGCGGACGCGGCAAATGGCAGGTCTCGGTCAACGGAGGGCTAGACCCGAGTTGGAGCCACGACGGCAGCGAACTCTACTACGTGGACACCGCGAATTCAATTTACGCCGTGCCCGTGAAAGAAGTGGCGGGCGCCCTGCAATTCGGCGCTCCGCAAACCCTGGTGAGCAGTTGGTCCACGCCCAATCCCTTCTACCAGATCAGCCCGGACGGCAAGAAAATCCTGCTCTACCGCGTCTCCCAGCAGGTCAGCGACTCCATCACCGTGGTGACGAACTTCACGGCAGGACTGAAGAAGGGGAATTGAAGAAGCAGGATTGATGAGGTAAGTGACGAAGAAAGATTCGTATCAGGGGATACCTTCAGGCATCCCGTCTCAGCATCCATCCCATAGCCGGCTTTTAGCCGCTGCGGCCCGTTGGGGCGAGCCCCCAGCGGCTAAAGCCGCTTGTTCCTGACCCTTTGTCGGCATCGCTGAAGCGATGCCCTGATACGAATCTTTTTTAAACTGCGCCATTGCCGGCAAATTCCCACGTCTCGCAAAAGAGGCGAGACCCTTCGACAGGCGCAGGGCAAGCTATGGGGCGACCCCATCAGCTCGTCCGCATCAACACGCACAACTCACCCGCATCAGAATTGCGGCTGAAGACGCTGCCAGTTTTCCTACTTCAAATCTTTTAGATCAGCTTGCAACTGCGCCATGTCGAAGCCCTGGGGCGCCTTCTTGCTTCCATTCAGATAGTCCGTGCTTAGGATGGCGTAGGCTTCGTCGCAATACGCTTCCCAGAAAGTCCACGTCATCACCTGCAACGCTCCCCACGTCACCACCGTGACCCCGCGCGCGTCGTAGGCCACGACCGGAACTGCATGTCCTCCCCAGGAACCGGGCTTGCCGTTGCCGGTGGTTCCTCCCGGCGGCACCGACCAGGGCTGATGATTCTGGGTTTGCGCTTGCGCGCTGATGGGCAACTGCAATCCGATGTAGCAGCCTTCGAAGATGTAAACCGAATCCATGACGTGCGTATGGTTGCCCGGTTCGAGTGACGCGTACGCGCCAATCTTGTGGCCGGCGATGCCGCTCTGGCGCCAGTAGTTCAGCACATCGACCTCTTGCGCGCCGTTGTCGTTGGCGCCGGTCACAGGGTTGTAGCCGGTAATGGCCGAGTAGGCGGCGACGATCTGCTTGTCGGTGGGCGTGAACATTTTCTTGCCCGCGTTCGCGGTCCACTCCATGAGCAGGTGTCCGGCGGCGGCGCAGGTGCAGTCGCCGATCTGGTCGTTGTCCATCATCCCCCAATCGGATCCGACCTTCTTGCTGAGATCGAAAGTGGCGGGCGGCGCGGACAGCGACGCCGTCATGTAGGTGGCCAGCAGCAGGGCACGCGGATCATGCTGCGCCGTCCCTTTGCCCAGTTTGAGCTTGTGGGGATCGATCTGCGCCTTGCGGTCCGATCGCATGACGACGCTTTGTCGCGACTCGGGTAATTCGCTTTCGAGCTTCTTCACAGCCATTTGGAAATCTCCTTTGGCGAGAGTTCAGAATGATGGTTCAGAAATGATGGTTCAGAATATGGTTCAGAATGACGTCTAGAATTTTTGCAATATTTCGAACAAGGCTCCGGCCGCTCGCGGAAAACGCCTTCGCGAACAGGAGTTACTGAGGGAGAAATCGGGAAGAATGTTACCCCTGAACCCAGGCAGGCTCAACCGGGCAGCCAGACTTGTTACGAAAACCGAACAAGAGGCGCCCACGCAGGGGATCGGGCCGCACGTCTCCGAGAGCCCGAAAGCGCCATTGACGAGCCGCAATTCTTGCGGCAACATGGCCGACATCATGAAGACCTTAATGGTGGGGCTTCTGCTCTGCGGAATTGCGGTCGCGCAAGGCAAGCCGCGTGTGTTTGTCGAGACGGCCGATCCCGCTTCCAGTTCCGCCACAACCGTAAGCACTTATTTCGGCCCGAGCCACAGCGAACAGGTCCGCGCCCTCAGCCGCTCATGTCCGGCCATCGTAATTACGGAAGATCAGGCCGGCGTTAAATTTATCGTTCGCTGGGAAAGCAAAACTTGGCAGCAGACGTCGTGGTCGGGGCACCAGCAGGAGTTCACTCTTTACAGCCCGAACAGGGACGTACTCGGAAGCGGAGCGACTCATAACATCGCCAATGCCGGGAAGGACATTTGCAAGCTGATAGCCTCGAAAGCTGGCGAGCCATCCCCTGCCTCATCGCAACCCAATTCCCATTGACTATCTTCGTGCGCATTTTTCCTAGTGAAGGAAGCGCGCCTGAATCCGG
Organism: uncultured Acidobacteriota bacterium; assembly: GCA_963758005.1. Lineage (GTDB taxonomy): Bacteria > Acidobacteriota > Terriglobia > Terriglobales > Acidobacteriaceae > Sulfotelmatobacter. The sequence continues at coordinate 1,263,713 of CAVWTR010000006.1, read as the reverse complement.
GAGACGAATTTCGGCAGGTGGCTGATCACTGCTTGCTGCAGGCCGGGTCCAAACTCGTGTAAAAGATTCATACCCGTGTCGTTGCCGACGTTCGAACCGAAATCGCTGAGCGGCGCTGTCTTCGAGCGCGCCCGATATTTGCGGGAGGCGCTGTCGGCCGCGACCGCAGTCGCCAGCCGGAGGAAATACGTAGAGTTGAACTTGCGCTTTCCTGTCTGGTCACGGGTGAGCAGAATCCGCGAAGCCGCGTCCGTAGCCCGCCCCATCACGCTGTCTTTGTCCGACGGCCGGTAGCGCAAATTCGGATTGTTCAATGACGGATATAAGCGCTTGAAAAATAGGGCGCTGGAGTTTGACTGAGCCGGGTGCTGATCGGTATCGAAAGCGAGTACGGCCTGAAAGCGGGCGGCTGCGACCGGCATTCCGACCGCGGCGACATTCAACGGAGCAACACCCAGCGGAGAGTGTGCTTCAGCGCTAATTCGTTGCACGCTAATTGGTTGCAGCAGAGCGGCTGGGGCGAGAACTATTGCTGACGGAGCATCGGGCAATGACGAGGACGATGACGATTTTGGAGAAGTCGCCGGAACTTCGTTTCGAGAATGCAAACCTTGACCGGAAGCCCCGCATACCGCGCAGAGGCAGAAACAAAAGATCCGGAAAAGTGCAATCCGTTTCACCATAACTGAAATTTGCCCGGAGGCAAACTCCTTCACCATCATCGCGCGGCCATCGCAAAAGGCCGATGCCGCGTCCACTTCACCCCGACCGTAGCATTTCACTTGCCAACTGTCTGAGCACGATTGCTCATATACGATTGCTCATAAAAGAGGGCCTACAAACTTGGTTGTGCAACAGCTTGTCCGGGTTGCTCAGGGGAATTGGGTATTCGGTCTGGCGGGGTTCCTGAAACGGCTAAAGGCGGCGGACGCCCCACGAACTTACAGCCAGAAATCGCGGTTGGGCGCTGCGGATGGGCTTTGGGCGGCACTGGCGGCGCGGCCCATATTCGGTTCGATGCTGGGCTCGACGCGATTGCGGCCCGCATTTTTGGCCTGGTACATGGCAACGTCGGCCGCGCGCAGCAGTTTCTCAATTTCCACGGCGGTCTGTCCGGTGGCTACTCCCAGGCTCAGACTGACTTGCACGCTCGTGCCTCCGGCCATGATGCTGCAGCCCGCGACGTGGCTGCGCACGCGCTCGGCAAGTTCCCAGGTTTCGGTTGGGCCGCAGTTGGGCGCGACGATCAGAAATTCCTCTCCGCCGATGCGTCCCACGGAATCGTACGGGCGGACTACGGCCGCAATGCTGCTGGCAATGATGCGCAGAACGGTATCGCCGGCGGCATGGCCGCGACTGTCGTTGATGGCTTTGAAGTGGTCGACATCGATCATGATCAGGCCGACGGGTTCGTGGTCACGCTCGGAGCGCAGCAAGTCCCGCTCCAGAATCGCCAGAATCGCTTTGCGGTTCCACAAACTGGTCAGGCCATCGCGCGAAGCTTCGCGGCGTAGCGCTTCTTTGGTCACCAGCAGCCGGTTTTGCGTAACCAGCAGGCGCGCGCTGGAACACACGAACGACAGAAACACGACGATCGCGGCCAGTCCCAGGCGCTCGCGCGCAATACGCAGTGACATGAACAGCACCAGCAGCGGGTACAGCAGATAGAAGATCTCGCTGTAGATTCGCTTTTCGCGCCGCGGCGGATCGTGGGTAATTTCAGGTGCCTCCGCCTGTTTCCAGGTGGCCGCCATGATGGCGGGGATCACCAGCAGGGCGCTCCACAAAAGGTCGAACCACGCGCCCGTATTCAGACCGCGCCCCGGCCCGTAGTAGTAGAGCGCATCCACGGTCCCGGATAGCGCGAGGAATATGCCCATGCGTCCGAACAATACCCGGATGTCGCGCACGCGGCTGATGGCGGCTCGCAGAATAAAAGATCCCGCCACAAAACAATAGCCGACGAAGTAGGGAGCCCAAACCTCGTGCGCCAGTTCACCGGGCGATTCCGCCTTGGGCAGATAGAAGAAATAGACGTAGGCAGCGATGCAAACCAGCACGCCCTGCCCGAAGTCGAGCGCGACCAGGGTGTCGACCTCGCCGGCTGCTTTGTCCGGGTCGAGAAAGATCGCCATGGCCAGCGGAACAAACCAGAAGCTGAACAACAGATTGTTGGTCCACGCCACCGCCGGAGTCGGGACCACATCGTTATAAACGGTAAGGATCTGCGCCACCATCCACAACGTGTAGGCGACCGCCGTCAGGCGCCAGAAAGAGAGCGCAATTCCCTCGGAACGGCGGCTGGCGTCAATCACGGCATAAACCAGCACCGCTCCCAACGCGAGCTGAATCACGTCTGACACCAGCGGCCCGGGAGGTTTCGTGCCAAATGCCGCAACCACGCCAACGTGCACCAGCCACAACAGGCCGGTAACCATCACGACAATGCGCGTGCGTGGCAATGCAGTTCCTTTCGTCCCGAAGCAGCCTTCAGAGCGGCTTTCGCTGACAATCTTCGCTAACAATCTTCGCTAACAATCTTGAATGACAATCTCTACAGATCGTGTCGCAGGAAGGAGTTAACCGGATTGCGAATGACTCGGCTTCGTCACTTTCACGGGCGGCACACTTCGACTGAGACCCCAACCCACCATTGTCCCGCGTCCCGCGGGCTATTTCACCTGACCATAGTACCCCTGCCGGGATTACTACCCAACCGAAATCCTCGGCAGTCTTCACGCCACGGTTCGAGGATTTCCGGAGGATTTCCACAGGCCGAGCGGATCCTCGCGGGATATCATCCCGGAGCACGCTGGCGAACGAATAAGCGAAGGGAGCGAATATGGCGGCAGAAATCGGAATTTCGCGACTCGGACAGATTGCCATCAATGCCCACGACGTGGATCGCGCGTCCGCTTTTTATCAGGATGCGCTGGGGCTGAAGTTGCTGTTCAGGGCCGGGCCGGAGCTCGCGTTTTTCGATTGCGGCGGAGTGCGCCTTATGCTGACTCGGCCGTCGAAGCCGGAGTTCGACCATCCCAGCTCCGTGCTTTATTTTGTCGTGCCCGACATTCTAGCGGCGCACGCCGGGATGAAAGAGAAAGGCGTGCAGTTTGAAGATGAGCCCCACCTGATCGCGAAAATGCCCGACCATGATTTGTGGATGACGTTTTTTCGCGACAGCGAGGGGAATTTGTTGGGATTGATGTGCGAGGTAAAAAGATAGCAGGCTACGGGCCCGGATCTCAGACCTCAGACTCAACACTCGCGAGCCGAGGTCCGAAGTCTGACTTCCGAGCTCTGACGTCGAAGGTCGGTCCCTGCTATCATCGCTGGCGGAGTTATTTCGCATCATGCACCACCTTGACGACGAAGATTTCGAAGACGACGAGCTACCAGTCATATCTGCTACAGGTAGAGGAGAGGGAATCATGGACGAAGCCGCGGGCACAAGCGCGGGCGCTGGGCGCCGGAATGAAGACATTGCACTCGATCTGATGAAATTCATCGCCATGACCACGGGCTACGGCAAGACCGCCAGCAGTGGAGGCGTCGGCTTCAGCGGCGGCGGCGCAGCCGCCAAGCCGGAGGACTACGCCACGCATCTGCTCGAGCTGTACGGCAAGTGCCTGGGCGCGGTCGGCGCGAAGAAGTAGTCAAAGACCGTCAATCACGGGTAGGGCAGCATTCGTTTCACTTCGGCTGCCCGGCCGCGTACTGAATCCCCAGCTGATCAAATAGGAAGCTGTAGACATCGGTGTTTTGCTCGACGGCTTCGTCGAGGGAGGCGCCGATTAGTCCGTGGCCGGCGCTGGATGATGTGCGCAGCAGGATGGGGTGGTCGGAGGAGTGACCAGAACTGTCGGCCGCCTGCAGGCGGGCGATCATCTTGCGCGATTGCATGGGGTTGACGCGGTGATCGTTTTCTCCGGTGGGCATGAGGATTGCGGGATAGGCTGTGCCGTCTTTCACGTGATGGTAGGGGGAATAGGCGAAGAGCGCCTTGAACTGGTCGGGATCTTTCACGGTGCCGAATTCGGTGATGTTGAAGGCGCCGTTGGGATCGAGTTCGACGCGCAGCATGTCGTAGATGCCGACGTACGATACGACTGCGCGAAACAGATCGGGGCGCTGGGTGAAGGCAGCGCCCATCAGCAGGCCTCCGTTGCTGCCGCCGAGAATTGCCAGATGCGCCGGGGAAGTGTATTTCTGGTCGATTAAATATTGTGCGCAGGCCAGGAAGTCATCGAACACATTCTGTTTGTGCGTGAGGTTGCCGCTGAGGTGCCATTCGTCGCCGTATTCGGCGCCGCCGCGCAGGTTGGCGCGCACCAGAACCCCACCCTGGTCAAGCCAAAGGCGGCCGTTCGACCCGATGAAGCCGGGTTTCGTACTGATGCCGTATCCGCCGTAACCGTTGAGCAGCACGGGATTCGAGCCATCCAGCTTGGTGGTCTTCAGCCGAATGATGTTGACCGGAACGCGAGTGCCGTCTTTGGAAGTGGCAAAGTCGCGCACCACTTCGGCGTCGTCGAAGTGAATGGGCGAGGTCTGAACCAGCGCGGTAGGAACCGCTTTTCCCTGCGTGGCGTCGAAGCGGAACCAGGCGGGAGGTTCGAGAAAAGTGGAAGTCAAAAACAGTACATCGCCGCCACCGGTGGGCACAACCTGGCCGACCGAGGAGACGGGCGGCAGCGGCACTTCTCCCATGGCGTCGAAGGTGGGCCCAACGCCGCGCTGGCCGCGCTCGGAAGCTTTTCGTCCGAAGACGCGCACCCGCGAGGGACCGCCCATAATGTCGATTACGTAGAGATGATCCCAGACAGGCACGAAATCTTCGATGGAGGCACGTTCAGTTTCTGCGACGCCGCCGGGAGTTTGCGGGACGACTACTGCGGCCTGCGCTAGGTCCAACTTCGAGAGCGGCAGGCGCAGAATCTGACCGCGCGGAGCGTCTTTGCGTGAGAGCAGGTAAAGTGCCGGGTCCACGCCGAATTTCACGGAGACGATTCTGTCTTCGAAATGGGTGAGCTGGGTCCACTTGCCGTCGGAATCCATTACGTAGTGCGCGAACTGGCCGCCATCCCCGTTGCCCACTGACGCAAGCAGCCAGTTTCCGTCGTCGCTGGTGTGGAGTTGAATCTCGGCGATGCGGGGGAACTCTTTGCCGATGATGTAGGTGTCCTGTTTGGAATCGGTGCCGAGCTGGTGAAAGTAAACCTGCTGGTAAAAGTTGGCGTCTTCCTGCGGGCGCTCGTTGCCTTGCGGATAGCGCGTGTAGTAGAAGCCGGAGTTGTCAGGTTTCCACGCAATGCTGCCGCTGGCGGTGGCGAAATTCACGCGGGGGACGACGTCCGGGAGTTCCTTGCCCGTGGCCACTTCGAAGATGTGCGCCGAGGCATCTTCCGAGCCGTTTTCCGACAGCGCGGCGGCGATGTATATGCCGCCGAAAGAAGGCACGTAGAAATCGACCGCGAGCGATCCCTTGGCACTGGCGGTGTTGGGATCGAAGATGACTCTCGCGCTGGCGGGATCGTCGGCAGAACGCAGCACGACCAGCATGGGCTGCTGCCGCGGCGGCTGATTCTTCATGGCGAACAACATTCCGGCGCGGGATTGCAGATTGTAGTAGGACGCCGAGGTGGTGGAGATGAGCTGTTTCAGACGAGTCTTGATGGCGGCGCGCGCCGGCAGGTGGTCGAGATATTCGCGGGTGCGCGCATTTTCGGCAGCGCTCCAATGCTTCACTGCGGGATCGTCCCAATTTTCCAGCCAGCGGTAGTCGTCGGTGACTTTGATCCCAAAATATTCGTCGGTAACGGGGCGCCGGGGAGTCTCGGGAGGCTTTGGGATGGATGTGGTCTGGGCGACCGCGGAGAAGGTGAGAATGCAGAAAGACAAGCAGACAGATAGAGCCAGCAGGGCACGGCGTTTGGTCGGCATAGCGGGCCTCTCCGGGCGGCGCGGGAATTATACAAGGCTGGAAGAGAAAAACCGCGCCCGTACCGGGCGCGGTTTGACGTTGGAGCGAGTTGTTTGGGGGGAGGGCCTCGCGACCAACCAACAACTTAGCGGCGCTTCTTGCCTTTCTTCTTTGCCGGTTTTTTCGCGGCTTTCTTCGCCGGCTTTTTGGCGGCTTTCTTCTTGGCTGCCTTCTTGGGAGCCTTCTTCGCTGGTTTCTTCTTGGCAGGCTTTTTCGCAGCCGGTTTCTTTTTCGCAGCTTTCTTTTTTGCTTTGGGCTTTCCGCCACCACCGCTCGGGGCGGATGGCGCGGGCTTGGGCTTGGGGGCGGGAGGCGCGGGAACGGGAGGCGGCTCGCTGGCTACGGGCGCCGGCAGGCCGGATTCTTCTTCCTCCTCTTCCTCTTCGAAATCTTCTTCGAGCGACTCGCTGTAAGCGCCGCTGTCGCCGAATTCTTCGTCTTCTTCACGGGCGTAGAGAGTGGGATCGTCGAACGTCATTGTTCCTCCTGATTCAGTGGCGGCTGGGGGCGGATGGGGCTCCCTGGCTGCGGGCACAAAAGAATTTAAAAGACCACCGGAACCTTCTGCTGGAACGGCGCGCGATTATAGCACGATGTTCCGTGCAGCCTGCAAGGACTGCGGGCACAGACTGCTGGCTATCCTGTTATCACAGCGGGCCGGGAAAAGGGAAGAGGAAAAAGAAGATTGGGGTGGAAGGTCGTGGTTTTTCTTAGCGCGCTAATTGGACGGTCAGGATCATGCCGGGGCGGATGACGGCTACGTTTCGGTTGTCCCGCTGGAGCGCGGCCACCGTTGTTTTGTAGAGATTGGCGATGGAGTAGAGGGTTTCGCCGGTCTTCACTTTGTGGTGAACGACGGCGGCCTGCGCCGTTTCTATTCGCTCGATCTGCGCCGACTTGGTGGCTGGAGGCTTCACTGTGGCCGTCTCCGCGGGTGCCGGAGCGGCGGTCGGGTGCTTGGATTTGGTCCGCGACGAGGCTACTTCAGTTTCGTGCGTGCCCGGGGAAACTGGCAGGTGCAGGGCTAAGACGCGGCGTCCGCTCAGACTGTTGCCGCGGATGCCGTTCCAGCGGCGCAGCATTTGTGGCGAAACTCCGAAGTTTTCGGCGACGGTTTCGACAGTGTCTCCGCTGTGAACTTTGTAGCGGGTGATGCGGCGGGAGTAGGTCGCGGTGTCGCTCACCGGGTGCTTGCCGGGTGCTACTGGAATCACCAATTTGGCGTCGGCTTCGAGCTCGGGGTCTTCAAGATGGTTGGCTGCGGCGATCGATTTCGCCGTGGTGTGGTAGGTGCGGGCGAGCGTAGCCAGGGTGTCGCCGGGGTGAACCGTGTGATAGCGCCACCATAGCCGCATGTCGGGCGGGATGGAGGCGACGGCGGTTTCGTACTGATCTTTTGTCCCGGCAGGCAGGTGCAGCGTGAACTTGCCCTTCGCGCGGGGTGGTCAGGCGCAGCAGGCTGGGATTCAGGTCTTGTAATTCGTCGGGCGTGGAGTTGACGCACTCGGCCACCAGCCGGAGATCGACGGGATAGTCGATTGTGATCGTGTCGGACTCCGCGGGGCGATCCATGGTGACCGAGGCCAATCCGTATTGCGATGGATTCTTGGCCATGATGGTTACGGCCAGAATGATGGGCACGTAATTCTTGGTTTCCTTGGGCAGTACGTTGCGGTTGTAGAGTTCCCAGAAATCGGCGTAGCCGGTGCGCTTCACGGCCGCTTGCACGGTGCCGGGGCCGGAGTTGTAGGCGGCCATGGCAAGATACCAGTCACCGAACTGGTTATAGAGATCTTTCAGGTGGTGGGCGGCGGCGCGGGTGGACTTTTGAGGGTCCTGGCGATCGTCGACCCACTGGTTGTGGGAAAGGCCGTATCCGCGGCCGCGCGAGGCCATGAACTGCCAGATGCCACGGGCGCCGGCGCGGGACACGGCCAGGGGATGGAATCCTGACTCGGCCTGCGCCAGATAAATCAGATCCTGCGGGACACCCTCCTCTTTCAAGGTTGTCACGATCATGTCGTGGTAGCGTCCGGAGCGGGCGAAGGCGCGCTCGAAAGGGCCGCGTCCGCGACCCGAGAAATAAGTGATGTAGCCGGCGACCTGGTCGGTCATCATCAGCGGCAGGTCGGAGCGGGTGTGCTTGATTTCTGCCTGGGCCTTGGCTTTGACGCCGGCGTCGGCGGCAGGAGTCATGTCGTTGGTTACATCAATGGGCGCGGGCTCCGACTTCTGCTGGGCTTCCTGCGATTGATCGGAATCGGCTGCGTGGGCCGCCGGGATAGAGCTCGTTCACGCCCTGGACGATGTGGTCGAATTCTTTTTGCAGGCGATCGTCGGAGCGGACGTCGAGATTGCTGCTTAACAGGGCATTCAGTGCGTTGTCGAAGTTCTGCTTGGCTTCCTCGTGCTGGCCCGCTTGATAGTTGGCGAGTCCGGCCTGGTATTCCTTCTCGGCCCGGGCGATCAGATCGGCGACCGGGTCAGAAACCGGAGCGGAAGCCTGGCTGGATTCGGATGATTTCGGTTCGAATGATTGAGGTGCACTGGCTTGGGCCGGGGCTGGCTTCTGAGGCGGAGCATCTTGCGCCCGAGCGGCGGTTTGCGACGCCGGCGCTGGCGTCGCAGCGGGCGGCGACTTTAGGGCGGGCGCGCTTCCGGGCGGCAGCAGGGAAACCGGCTTCTGCGCTGTCTGGCAGGCACTGGCTCCGAGAAGCACGGCGGCCAGCGCGGCTGTCCGAAGCTTTATCTGTATCTGTGGGTTAGCTAATCGCATGTATTGCTATGAGATGCCCGCTTCTCCTCGGTGTCTGCCGCATGAATTCTACCAAATCGTACGCGGCGACCGGGGCCGGGTCAATCGCCGAAACGGGCCCCGCGAGGTTACTTTCGGCACCTACCCGCGTTACCGGGATACCTGGAACTCGCACTCGGCACTCAGGAGTTGGATGGCGGGCCGTCTGCCCTGGGTTGTCGCCCGGGCCGTCTTTCAGACCCGCCAGTAATCTGGCCGCCAGGTCTGGATCGCTTTCTTGATGTCGGCGCGGGACAGTTTCTCGTTTAAGGCGCGCTCGGCTAGCTTCGCGACTTCGGCGTCGGAGGCGAAACGCAGGGCGCAGAGCTGACCTACCGTTAGCTCAGGGATACGGGAACGTAACGGCTCCTGCGAAAGCTGAGTCAGGCGCAGCCGCTCTTCCAGGCGGATGACGCGATCCTGAACTTTGAGCGAGTAGAGTCGCACCTTGAACACCAGAACGAGGCAGGCCGTGGCTAGCAGGATCAGCAGAAAGGCGTGGAAGTTGTCGCGGAAGTCGCTGTGCGCGAAATGCGCAAAAAATGGATCAGCGTCATCAGCAGCGCAAGCCCGAAGACGGGGAGCAGGAAGAAATGAAACAGCGGATCCCAGCGGGTGTGATCGGCGAAGCTCTGGGGCTTATTTTCGGGCATTGCGGGCTCCTTGCGGAAAGACGTGCCAGTTTAGCAGAGATGGAAATGGAAGCCTCAGGTAGTGGTGCAGCTTGGGGAAAGACTCGTGTCAGGGCATGGCTTCAGGGCATGCCGACTCAGAGCGAAGTTTTGAAAACCGGCTTCAGCCGCTGGCCGTGAAGTTGATCTCGCAGCGGCTGAAGCCGTTTTGTCTCCTAAGGGGCTATTGGCATCGCTGAAGCGATGCCCTGATACGAATTTTTTTTTCAAACTGCACCCGTACCGGAAACAGGCCTCGGGCGGCATTCATTCCCGCGCGTGTAGAATCACATTTTGCCGGAGTCGATCCGGCCGAGTCTATTTGGTACGACGGCGAATCCAAACTTCTATGAAAGCTATTCAAGTCAAACAACCCGGTGGGCCGGAGGCGATGGAACTGGTGGAGTTGCCGGTTCCTGTGCCGAAGGCGAATGAAGCGGTGGTGAAGCTGGCCGCTTCGGGTGTGAACTTCATTGATGTGTACTTCCGCGAAGGGCGCTACAAGGCTCCGCTGCCGCTGGTGCTGGGGCAGGAGGGCGCGGGGGTGGTGACGGCGGTGGGCGCCGACGTGAGATCGGTGAAGGCCGGGGATCGCGTGGCGTGGAGCGGGCCGCTGGGAGCGTACGCCGAATATGCAGCGGTGCCTGCGGACCGGCTGGTGCCGATTCCATCCGGAGTAACCGACCAGCAGGCGGCTTCGGCCATGCTGCAGGGGATGACGGCGCATTATCTTTCGCATGACACGTATCCGTTGAAGCGCGGCGAGACCGCGCTGGTGCATGCCGCGGCGGGCGGCGTGGGACTGTTGCTGACGCAGATGGCGCACAATATTGGCGCTCGCGTGATTGCCACGGTCTCGACCGATGAGAAGGCGAAGTTGGCGCGCGAAGCCGGCGCGGATGAAGTCATTCTTTATACGCAATCCGATTTTGAAGTGGAGACGAAACGGCTGACCGGCGGCAAGGGCGTCGATGTGGTTTACGATTCGGTGGGCAAGACAACGTTTGAGAAGGGGCTGAACGTTCTGCGACCGCGCGGGATGATGGTTTTGTTTGGCGGGTCGAGCGGGGCGGTGCCTCCGTTTGATTTGATTACGCTGTCGCAGAAGGGATCGCTCTTCGTGACGCGTCCGTCTTTGCTGAACTATATTGCGTCGCGAGAGGAATTGGTGGCGCGGTCGGGCGCGGTGTTTGGCATGATTGCTGCCGGGAAGCTCAAGTTGCGGATCGACCATCTGTATCCGCTGGCCGAGGCGCAGCGGGCGCATCGCGAGCTGGAAGGACGGAAGACTACGGGGAAGTTGCTGCTGATACCGTAGGGCGGGTGTTAGGTCGTAGGTGTGGGGCTTAGCAGTTTGGTCAGGAGATTCACGATTCGTATCAGGGCATCGCTTTAGCGATGCCGTCGGCGCGACGAGAATCGAAGCGGCTTCAGCCGCTGCGTTGGTAACGCAGCGGCTAAAGCTGGAGTATTCCTCTCGCCCGATGCCGCACGGCTGAAGCCGTGCCCTGATACGAACCGAAGATACGAACCGAAAAATATCGGTGTTTAGGATCTGTGGATCAACCATGAAAGCGATTCGTGTACAGCGCACGGGCGAGCCGGAGGTGATGGAACTTACTGACGTTCCAGTTCCTCAGCCAAAAGCGACGGAGGCCGTGGTGAAAGTATCCGTTGCGGGCGTGAATTCGATTGATGGGCATTTCCGTGATGGCAGCTTGCGGACGCCGCTGCCGTTTATCCCGGGGCAGGAAGGTGCGGGGGTGGTGTCGGCGGTGGGCGCGCAGGCGAAGACGGTGAAGGTTGGCGACCGCGTCGCGTGGAGTGGAGTGTTGGGGTCGTATGCGGAGTTCGTGGTGTCGCCTGAGGAGCATCTGGTGCCTGTGCCGGCGAATGTGACCGATGAACAGGCTGCTGCGGCCATGATGCACGGGCTGACCGCGCACTATCTGGCGAACGATGCGCATAAATTGAAAGCGGGCGAGACGGCGCTGGTGCACGCTGCCGCGGGCGGCGTGGGACTGCTGCTGGTGCAGATGGCGCGCGCCATTGGGGCGCGGGTGATTGGCACGGCTTCGAGCGAGGAGAAGGCGCGGCTGGCGCGCGAAGCGGGCGCGGATGCGGTGATCGTGTTTACGCAGCAGGATTTCGAAAGCGAAGTGAAGCGGCTGACCGGGGGCAAGGGCGTTGATGTCGTCTACGACGGCGTGGGCAAGGCGACGTTTGAGAAAAATCTGAACGTGCTGCGTCCGCGCGGGATGCTCGTGCTCTACGGCATGTCGAGTGGGCCGGTGCCGCCGGTGGATCCGGCGAAGCTGTCGGAGAAAGGATCGCTGTACATGGCGCGGACTACGCTGGCGCACTTTACTGCCACTCGCGAGGAATTGCTGGCGCGCACCGGGGCGCTGTTCGCCATGATCGGCGACGGCAAACTCAAGGTGAGGATTGCGAAGACGTATCCGCTGGCGGAAGCGCCGCAAGCTCACCGCGACATGGAAGCGCGGAAGATCGCGGGGAAGTTGCTGTTGGTGCCGTAAGGATTACGTGTTATTTGGGCGTAGCCGCCCCGGCTACCCACGGAACCGTTCGAGCGATCGATCAAGCTGGCATTATTACGCCCCTTCGGGGCTGGCTTATTTTTTTCGTCGCTACCCACGGCTTACGCCGTGGGCTTTATTCTTTTGCCGCTTCGCGGCTTCCCCTTTTTGATGCACGGGCCGAAGTACGATCGCTCTGGCTCGATGACGAACTCGACCCGATCTCCGGCGGACAATTCTAATCTGCGGCGGATTTCGCGCGGCACGGTGCCCCGTCCTCTACTGTCGATGACGCTCGAATAATTCATCTTCATCATCTATCGGCGCTTAGCGTTTGCGAGTGTAGTTGCTCGCATAGGGTGGCACTTCTTCTCCTGGGGACAATCTCGCATCGTCGATGGGCGTGCCTGCGATAAGGTCTAGCGGGATTACTCCGGCCCAGGTCGGGAACGCGTAGTCTTCTTCGTCGTCGATGGGCGGGCCCTGGCGGACTTTGGCGGAGAATTCTTCGATGGGGACGCGCAGCACGGAGGTTTGTTTGAGTTCGCGCTCGTTGGGCTGGCGCGAGTCATCCCAGCGGCCGGGCAGGATGTGTTCGGAGAGAAGGCGCAGCGCTTCCAGCTTTTCCTGCGCGTCATCGACCAGCATGGCTTTGCCTAGAATCACGACCGAGCGGTAGTTCATGGAGTGATTGAAGATGGAGCGGGCGAGCACGAGGCCGTCGAGCAGGGTCACGGTGATGCAAACATTAACCCCTTCCTTCATCTGCTTCAGCATCCGGCTAGCGGCGGAACCGTGGATGTAGAGGCTGGCGTCTTTGCGGCCGTAGGAAGTTGGGATGACGAAGGGCTGGCCGTCGACGGCGAAACCGACGTGGCAGAGGAAGCCTTCATCGAGGATCTGGTAGACGGACTCGCGATCGTAGACGCCGCGATGAGCTTCGCGGACCACGCGGGTGCGCGCGCTGGGCATTTGAGTTTCAGACATTGGGGGACGAACTCCGGGCAAGCGCCAAGGATGGGTGAAGGAAAAGTGTAACACTGCAAAAGAGCTGTCAGCTATTAGCTGTCAGCTCTCAGCTAGGGCTCTCGGTTCCTGTCTGGTATTTGCTTTCGCGGTAGACGCTTGTGAATAGGATCGCGACGATACCGAGCACGATAGGAGTGAAGATGCTGGCTTCGGGGCCGACGGTGCCGCCGGTGAGCCAGCGCGGGCCGCTGAAGGCGGAGCCGAAGAGATTGTGATAGGGGGCGATGCCGCTGTCGGGGACGCCGTAGAAGAAGGTTTGGCCCCAATCCCATCCGGCGTGAAATCCTACGGCCCACCAGAGATTGCCGCGGCGGCGTAGGAACAGGCAGAACAGCAGGCCGAACAGGACCACCGAGAAGAGACCGAACTTGCTCTCGCCGGGATTTCCTGAGTGGGCGAGGCCGAAGAGCGCGGACAGAAGGATTGCCGTGGGCCAGAAGCCCATGCCGGTGGTTAGGGTGAATTGGAGGTATCCGCGGAAGGAGAATTCTTCGGCCAGGCCGACGATAACAAACGTCGCGGCCCACGCGGCGGTTGCGGATGCGATGGTGCTGCCGTGGATGGCTAGGCCGGTGAGATGAAAGCCGTGAAACGCGAAGATCCCGAGCAGGCAGGCGCTGATCGATGAGAAGCCGATTACAGTGCCGATCCAGAAATCTTTTCCGAATGCGGAGCGAGCCGGTAAGCCGTACTGGCCGTACTTGCGGCGTTCGATGCGCGCCATGATGAGCGCGGCGATCGACGGGATAAGGAAAAGCGTCCCCTCCGAGATGCTCAAGTCCGAGAGGAGTGAGGCCACCGACTCCGAAGCTGACTTGTGGCCCGGCCGCCTCGGAGCGCGCGCATCACCACGAATGGAGTCATGAAGACTAGGGTAACGAGGACGACCAGCGCCAGGAAGAGCAGCACGCGCCAGCCGGCGCGGATGCCGTGGGGCCCGCGGAAGATGGTGTCGGGCGGCGGGGTAGCCATCGGCGCAGCGGATGATTGCGGCGGAGGAAGAGTTTCGGGATCGGGCATTTTTTTCGCGTGGCCTTTCAGAAGCGCGAAACTATTTTACCGAGGTTTTTGTTCATGTCACGCGGTCGCGCCCAAGGCTCAGGAGTTGTCCCGGAGGGACATGTGACAGTAGCCCGGCGTTTCAACGCCGGGTCTTGCGGCACGAATCGAATCGCGTTCCGGAGGAACGCCTGAAACGCCACGCGTTGCCGGTGTTTAATCGTGCCTACGGCACGAGATTCCGAAATCCCCGGACGCGACCCGCCAGTGAAACTGGCGGGCTATTGTCACTGGTCCCTCCGGGACCCTTTGTGAATACACAATCCTTCAATCTTCATTCCCTACCAGTTCAGTTTCAACGCGAACTGGAACTGGCGGGGATCGTAGGCGGCGGTGGGCTGGCCAGCGTTGGTGAAGAGCGGACTGACGGCCGACACGTTAAACCGGTTGGCGATGTTGAACATGTCGACGATGAGGTCGGCGCTGAAGCGCTCGCCGAAGGGGATGCGGCGGGCGATGCGCATATCGTTGAAGATGGTCCAGGGCTGAACGCCGGCGTTGCGGGAGAGATTGCCGTCGAGTTGCAGTAGCGTGGGGACGGTGCCGGAGACGATGAAGCCGTTGAGGCAGGGCTCCTGCAGCGTGCCGGTCTTCGAGTACTTGGAGGTGACGGGCGCGTACCCGGAAGCCGCGCAAACCGGATCGACGGTGGTATTGGGCCGGCCGGTCAGGGAAGAGAGCTGAAGGTTGTCGTCGTTGCCGGTGATGATGTTGAAGGGACGTCCGGAAGAAAATTCCACAATCGGGGCGATGGTCCAGTAACTGAAGAACACGTCGGCGAAGCTGCGGCCGGCGAGCCTTCCGCTTTGATAGACGCCGCTGAAGACGAAGCGCTGGCGCTGGTCGAAGAGCGACGTGGAACGATCGTTTTGCGGGTAGTAGCTATCTTGCGGGGTCAGGGTCGACTCCAGATCGGTGGAGTCGTCAATGGCGTGCGACCAGGTGTAGGACGCAAGAAATTCGTAGTGGTTGGTGAAGCGCTTGCGCAGGTTGGCGCTGAAACCGTTGTAGTTGGAGTTGCCGTTGGAATAGTTCGCGTCCATGTCGCCGAAGGGGACGCAGCCGGTGAAGGTGGCAGGATTGCAGTTCGCGTTGAAGCCGGGGATGGTCGCAACCAGGGCCGCGGCCTGGGCAATGCAGCCGGCCGGATCGCCGACGGAAGCGTAGGCGCCGATGATCGAGGGATTGAGGCCGCCGGGGCGGAAGAAGTTCATCAGCGACGCGTCAACATAGGGGTACGGGGATGTCGCCGTTCCACCCTTGTTGCATCCGCTGACGGTGAAGGGGCTGGCGGGAGGAGCTTGTCCCGAGTGGAGCGCGTCATAGTAGGCAGCCTGGAAGTTGCCGGTCATGAGGTCGCCGCGAATCGTGTTGGCATTGATGGGGCGGTTGAGATGGCGTCCGCCGTTGAAGTTGTAGGCCAGGCTGAGAGCGAAGCCGCCGCCGAGATTCTGCTCCAGGGTCAGGTTCGCTTGCTGCGCGTAGGCGTAAACAAAATTCTTCGATTGCGGATAGCCGAAGGGTTGAAATGCCAGCGGCAGAAATGTCGACGGGTTCAGATAATTCTGGTTGAGAAAGATCGAACCGGGGAAGTTCTGCGACTGAAACTGCTGCTGGTTGGGCAGAAATCCAAGGGCGGTGGCCGTGGTGGGATTCAGAGTTGCCGCGCAGGGATTCGCTGCACTCGCTTGATTAATCGGCAGGCCCTGAAAGATCGTGATCGCGTTGAGGTTGCCGGGATTGCCGGGGCCCGAGCAGACAGACGTTCCCGCAAATGCCAACTGACCGCTGGACGAACCGTCGGAGGCCTGGCCGAGAAAGTAAAGGCCGAGCAGCGGGTGGTCATAAAACATGCCGTAGGAAGCGCGTATGACGCTCTTGCCGCTACCGCTGGGATCCCAGGCGACGCCAATGCGTGGCTGAATATTGTTCTTGTCGGTCTGAATGCCTTTTTGCAATCCGAGGAGGTGGTAGGCGGGAAGCGCCAATCCTTGCGGCGGGGGGAACGTGGGCGGAATCTCAACGTCATAGCGCAGGCCATAATTCAGAGTCACGGTCGGACTGAGGCGCCAGGAGTCTTGCCAGAACGCGCCGATCGGAATGTTGTGGAACGAATCGGTCGGACTGCCGATGCCTTGTACGAAATCTCCGGGAAGTCCTGCGCCGTAGGATTGTACGGGCGACAGGTCGGGAAAACTGGGCAGGCCGGTGGGGTTCGCAAATCCCAGGCTGGAGGCGCTGAAGGCGCCGAAATCGTAGACGCCGCCGTAGTTGACGGTGAAGGTGGCGGTCAGCGGGAGATAGTTGAAGTCGACGCCGAATTTGGTATTGTGGCGGCCGATCGACCAGGAAAAATTGTCGGTGACCTGGTAGCGCTGCTCGACGCGTTGGATGTAGGAGTACGGCTCACGGCCGAAATAGGCGTAGCCCGGAATGTTGACGGCTGGGTCGGAGCCTCCGGGGATCGCCGTGTTGTAGAAGTAGGAAAGACCGCGGCGGGCGTATTGGAAACGGAATTCGTTGACCTTGTTGCTGCCGATGGTCCAGGTGTCCTGAAACACGCCGGCGACATCGCGGTAAGTTTGTTGCGAAGTGCGCGAGTAGGCGTTTTGTCCGAAGGGCTGGTCCTCGCCACTGACCTCGATGCCGGTGACGGTGCTGGGGCTCACGTTCCCGCGGAGGGTCAGGCGATGGTTGGCACCCAGGTTATGGTCGAGGCGCAGTGAGTAGAGACTGGTGCCTTCAAAGACGGGGAAGTTTCCCATTTGCGAGGTCAGGGTTTGATAGGAGCCGGGAACGAAGCACGGCGGGGCGGTGCAACTCGTAGGAAATCCGGCGATGCCGGGAAATCCGCCGGTCAGACCGACTGGCCACGCGCCATTGACTGCCATGCCAGAAGAAGCGCCGACCAAGCCGAGATATTCTCCTACTTCCTGTGCATAGGCTGGATTGGCCAAAGCCGCGTCGACTGCCGGGTTGGCGAGGAATCCAATCTGGTCAGGGGTGAGCTGAAGGTTCACGCTGCCGGCAGGGGCGCCAAAAAATGCGGAGGCATCGAAGGGATTGAGGCCGAAGCAGGTCTGGCCGGCGGTTGTAAGACAATCCTGCCCGATGCTGGAGAATCCGGTTTCGTGGCGGCGCGTGATTTCGTAGGCGAAGTAGTAGAACGTCTTGTCTTTCTTGATCGCGCCGCCGAAAGCGATTCCGGCCTGCACGCGCGTATAGGCTGGGTTCGGAACTGTGCTGAAAGGATTCACCGCCTGGAAGTCGCGATCGCGCAGATAGCCGTAGACATCGCCGTGGAAGGCGTTCGATCCGGAGCGGGTGATGATGTTGACCACGCCGCCGGAGGCACGTCCGTACTCTGCGGCGTAACTGTTGGTGATGATCTGAAATTCCTGGACTGCTTCCTGCGAGACCGTGGAACGAACGCCATTGGTCGAGTTGTCAGTAGCGTCGGCGCCGTCGACGTTGACCAGGTTCGAACGCGCGCGCTGGCCGCTGATATTGAGGCCCGAGGTGGGAGCGGCGCCGGTGTTGGGCGCGTTATCGCTCACCACCTGAGAATCGGTCTGCGCGAAGTTGATGTAGTTGCGGCCGTTGATGGGAAGATTGTCGATGCGGCGCTGGCCGATTGTGTCAGTCGTGGAACTGCGCGAAGTTTCCACCAGCTCCGCCTGCGAACTGACTTCGACCACTGTCTTTCCAGTTGCGATGGAAAGCATAACCGGCAGCTCCACCAATCCGCCGACCGTGATCACGACGCCGGTGCTTAGGACCCCGCTGAAGCCGGCAGCGTCGATGGTTACTGCGTACGTCCCTGGCGGCAGTAGTTGAGCGCTGTAGCCACCCTCGCCGTTGCCGGTCGCGGTGCGTTCCAGGCCCTTCGCGGTGTCCCGCACCGTGACCGTCGCGTTTGCGATGAGAGCTCCTTTGGCGTCTTTGACAGTGACGTGCAGATCACCCGTGGCCGCACCACCCTGGCCAAAACAAATGGCGGAAAGCAGCAGGACGAGGAAAGACACAGAGACAGCTTTCACGGTGCGGATCATAAGGTTCTCCCTTGGGCTCGCGAAGGCGAGCAGACGGCGGGACTGACGGCCACGGCAGGTTGCCGATGTAATCACAAATGGGGCGAAACGCGTTACTTTGCAGCCCAGCTTAGTTGCCCGCTGGTTTTTATAACAGATCGGGGTCCGAAAACAAGTCAGGAATTGAGCAAGGTCGTTTCTCAGTTACCCCTGGGTGACGTCCTGAATATGCTCGGTCAATATGTTCGGTCGAGGCGAAACAGAGTGCGAATGTTATGGACTGTAATCGGACTCACAGCGTGGCTGAAATGCGGACTGGGGCGGCGGGATTTTGCAGCCTGCCCAGCAGCATGGCAGAGCGGTTTAGACGCTCGTAGCCATAAAGGATGGGCTCCGCCGCTAAATCAAAGTTCGGCCAGGCCAGGGCAACATAAATTCTGAGCAGCGCGAAAGCCGCGTTGCGGCGCAGCAGCAGGGCGTTGTCCACGAGTTGGCGCGCGGCTTCCGCGGTTGTGGCATCGCCGGCAGTTAAAGCGCTTTGCCCCATGAGGACCAGAACAGCGGCGTTCCTTCCTGCGATGCGAATATAGGCGGCCGTAGCGCGCAGGCGTTCGCGCCGCACCAGGCGAAACTCCGAAGCGGGCAAGCGGCGGCGCAGGTAATCGTCCTCAACTGGATCGAAGAGGTTGCGGAAAGCTTCGACGTCAATCGGCTGAATTTGTGTGGCGAGACCAGCGCCTGCAGAAACCTGCAGGCTGCGGGAGAGCGTGACGCTGAGGATGAAAATCAGCGCGAGCGCGGCGGCGAGGACGAGAATAATGGCTAAGGTCATGGTTGTACCATGCGCTGCTGTGCTAAGCGCTTCAATTCCCGGTTCCAGATGTCGAGATCGTTTTCAGGCAGCGGAACCGCGGCTTTCGTGGAAACTTTCGCGGGGACAAGTAAGTAGTAAAACCAGATCAGGACGCAGACGTGGTAGGTGGCCATGTTGAGGAAATCGAGCGAGCGTCGCGTCGAATCGGCCGCAGCCCGCCGTTGGCGATGACCGCCCACGTTGCGAGGTGCATACATGCCGAGATCGCAAGGCCGAGCGCAATTCCGAAAACACGGCGAGCCGGTCGAAGCCTGAAGTATGCTGAAAACACGAAAATGAAGAGCAGAAACCCAGATTCAATCAAATAAATCGTCTGCTCCAAGAGGTGCGCACCAGAGACGATTCCGAAGAGGCTATTTTTCGGGGCGTAGGCGGCAGCCAATCGCCGCCGCCAACACCAAAGACGATGCCGATCGGGCGAATCAGGAATCTTGCCGACTCGGGCCATGGAATCATAGGAGCCGAAAACCCGCGCGAAAATCTCGGCAATCAGCACGAATTTCAGCGACCCTTCGATCAGAAAGTCCGGCCCAATCTACGCGCCAAAAACTCTCGGCCGTGACGGACGGGCACCATGTCGGCGACGTAAGAGCCAACTGAGCGACACTCGCCGAGGGCGCTGAATAAAGCAAAAGCAAAAAACGCCGGAAACTGTCTTGCGCAGCTCTCTCTTCCATATCAGGAAAGCGAGCACAAGGAGCAGGACGTTCGGCGCGAGCCAGAGATAATGCCAGAGTAAGTGAGTGCGGCTGTAGCATGACGGTCGCAAGGCACTATACCGCGACTCAGCTGCTGGCAGCAACGTTTGCATGATTCTTGTTCCGTTTTCGTAAGAAACGAAAAATTTCAGATGTTACGGCTTGCACAATGTATTACCACAATTAGTGCTGGTGGGTGTTCCATCGGCGTGGACTACGGTTGGAATTACCAGCGTGTTCACGAACAGAATTGCTGCTGCGAGGATGAGTAGGATACGGTTCACGGTTGTTTTCTCCTTGTTACAGCGAATTGGTGCGTGATAATTTCATGGGCGCGGGGGTAGGCGCAAAGGGTTTGTAAACCTTTGAGCGTTCGGAATTCGTAACAGGACTGCGGCAAAATGACGCTGAAATCCGCTCTACAAGACGTAAAGGAGACCACCCTGGCGGCCGTCTCGGGGCTGCTGGGGAAACTGGTGTACCTGGCATCCCTGCGGCGCGCTCAGGGGCGCTATGAACACTGGGGGATGGAACTGGTGCACGGGCCGGAATCGTCCGAACGGGCTTTGAAAACGGCCCATGCCGAGATTGTGGCCAGGGTTTTACGCACGCCGCTGCCGTCGCTGGTCGAGGATTTGGAGGAATCGAGCCGCGCCGACGGAGTTGCGGCGCAGGCTTATGTCGAAGGCATGCGCGATCACTTCGAGGACTTATTGCCCGGCGAGCGCCAGGACTCACCCGCCGCGAGTCACCTTAGTTCAGTGCTGCTGGCGCTTTCGAGTTTGGAGAAGAATCGAGGGCGTGCCACTCGGTCAATTTCATAGCGACGCCTACCACCTGGCCGAGCACCTCGGCTTCCTGGGGGTGGCGCAGGATGCGAACCGGCACCGGAGATAAAGGATGCGGTTGCAGAATGACTTCCTCGCGGCGCATGCTGCACCAGCAGCAGGTATGGCCGTCGCGAGTTTCGACGAAATAAATGGGGCGCTCGTATTCCGAGCGCCAGGAACCTTCCACCACTTTATTCTTCGATTCGTCGACCTGAATGAAACTGCCGGGCGGCAGAATCGGATACATGGTAAAGTCCTGCGTGCCGACGTAACCGTAGGTGAAGGCGCTGGTGGCAAATTGCGCGAGGTAAGCGATGGGCACCAATCCCCACTGCTCAACCATGCGTCCCAGGTTCGTGGTGCGGCGGTCGTCAAAGCCGGGATCGAGGCGCAGCGGAACCTGCATCGACGCCAGATCCGGCCAGCGCGTCGGAGACATGCGACTTCGGCGGAGAAACCAGACCGAGATCGGCGGCGAGATTGCCCAGGTCGACGCCATACCACGACATCAGTTCGCGAATGTCGCGGCGGTAAATTACCGAGAGCGTGTAGAGCCGGAAAATGCTGGGCAGAATGCCTTTGGTTTCGATGTCGGACAGCCGGCTCGGAGGAATAGAAAATTCCTCGTTACGATATTTGTCGGCCACGCGCGCGCTGGAGTTCTCGACGTCACGCATGGTGAGGCCGAGTTTCTCGCGCAGCGTGCGAAGGCTTTTTCCTGCCGGCAGCATCAGTACGCCTCCTGCGAAAGTGGAAGGAATCATACCAAAGGCAAGGCTGAATTTGTTGATGGCTGTGCGAAATTTTGAGTGGCTAAGTGGTGTTACGAAATCCGAACACGCGCAAAGCCTTGCCCGATGCTAGGAATCAAGAGTTCGCTCCTCCCGACTGCCCAAACTATGCGCTCGCTCCTGCCTTGTGGATTTCCTGTGTTTGTTCGGAATTCGTAACGCAGCCTTAAGTCAGAAATTGCTAGAAACTGCGTTCGCTCGAGCAATCAACCAGCGCGCGACTCTCCGTTCGCCACTAACACCAAGAGAATTTCATGAACTTTTCACTTACGGGAGGCGGGCGAGCGGGTGTATCGTCACCCTATTAATCAAGACTCCGCCGCTCGGGTGGGGTTCGGTATTTCAAGCGCCTAACAAATCCAGTTCTGCCCGGACAAGCATCGTCGTTTTGATTAATGGGCCACTCTCCTGCCTGCGTGGGGCGCAACGCCTCGTGCGATTGTTCGCAACGTTTCTGAACTTCGTGAAAGGAGAATGTATATGTCCCGTATGAAATTGATTTGCGCTGTGCTGATTCTGGGAGCAGCCGTGGGCATTGTGCTGCAGACACTTGCTTCGGCGGTGCAAGAACCAACGCTCACGGTTAAAGAGCTGCAGCTTTCCTTCATGCTCGCTCCGGGCGGATCCCGTACCTTTACGTTGCCGAATGTCAAGAGTCCGATTCGTATCGAAGTAAGCTTTCCCACCACGAATGGCGGAGTGCAAGAGCCCAGCGAAGTGATGTGGGCCCTGGTCAACAGGGATAGTGGCAATGGCAACATCACGTGGATCGGTACCAACAGTGACGGCACTAGCCTCGGCTCAAATTCACTGCAAAGTACTGATATCGCCAACATCACCTGTGGCAGCGATTGCACGATTGCGTCTCTGTCGGTCGCCAACGCATCGGCCGGCCAACTAGTCATGACGCAAAACGCAGACACCACTTCAATTACCTGCGCTTACATCGTTCGCCTCTACTATTAAGGCGGCCTTCGCCGTACGTAGCGAATCTTCGGCCCGGGGGTGGCTTCGCTGTCGGAGCCACTCCCGTTTCGTTGGTGCTCACGCACAAAACGCAGGATGACATTTGTCACGCCCGGCGCGTGATGGATGGCACTGGTGCGTTTTCTCCCGCGTCCGCGATGATGCAGTTGTTGATGGCGCAATCTCTGATCGCACGATCATCGATTGCACAGTGATCGGCGGGAAGTCGATTCCCGCCAGACGGCGCGCAAGTGGCCGGGAGGAATGAAGATGATCGCAACCCTGGAGCAGCCCCAGAACGAGCAGCCTCAGTACGTGGACGCGGCACAGTCGAACCTGATTGTTGCCAGTCTCGAAGGCGTGAACAAGAATTACGGCAGCGTGCGGGCGCTGCGTGGCGTTGACTTCCGGGTGCGTGCCGGAGAGGTCGTGGCGTTGCTGGGTCCGAACGGAGCGGGGAAAACTACCGCCGTGAAGCTGTTATTGGGATTATTGCAGCCGAATTCAGGAAGAGCGCGCGTTTTCGGCGGCGATCCCACGAATCCTGAAAACCGGATGAGAACGGGCGCGATGTTGCAAGTGGGACGCGTTCCAGAAACGTTGCGCGTGCGCGAGCACATCGACCTGTTTTCGAGTTATTACGAGAAGCCCATGGCGCCCGCGGAAGTACTCGCCGCAGCGGGGCTCGAGAAACTGAGCGGCCGCAAGTTTGGCGATCTCTCTGGAGGTCAGCGGCAACGCGTGCT
The DNA here is from genome assembly GCA_963758005.1 of uncultured Acidobacteriota bacterium. Lineage (GTDB taxonomy): Bacteria > Acidobacteriota > Terriglobia > Terriglobales > Acidobacteriaceae > Sulfotelmatobacter. The sequence goes on along the minus strand of CAVWTR010000006.1, from coordinate 1,240,704 downwards.
GTTCGCGCTGGCCATCTGCGGCGATCCGGACCTGATTTTTCTCGATGAGCCTACGGTAGGGCTCGACGTGGAAGCACGGCGCATGTTGTGGGAGGAGATTCGCAAGATGGTCGATCGTGGAAAGACTGTGCTGCTCACGACGCATTACTTGCAGGAGGCTGACGCCCTCGCCGACCGCATTGCCGTCATCAATCAGGGCGAAATTATTGCGCAGGGAACGCCGTCGGAGATCAAAGCGAAAACTGCGGGCAAGCGGATCCGCTGCATTACCAGCCTGAGCCTGAACACGCTGCGGCAGATTCCGGGCGTGACGGATGTGAAAGAAGATCGCGAGGCGGTTGAGATTCAGGCCGTCGCGGCCGAGGCGATTGTCCGCGAACTGCTGGCGCGGGATGCGAAACTCTCCGGCCTTGAGGTTACCAGCGCAGGGCTGGAAGAAGCGTTCCTGGCGCTGACGCAGGACAACAGTCAAAACGGGAATCATTCGAAGTAAGTATTCAAAGTGCCAAGCACGTGCAACCACACGAGGAGATACCAATGAGTACCGGAAGCCTGGCAATCAGCAAGCCGCAATTTCAGCGTTCACCGCGGCACACGGCGACGATTTATCTGAAAGAAGCGAAGTACGAGTTCCTGAAGAACCTGCGTTTGCGCATGTATACCGCGTCGGTACTGAGCTTTCCGATCATGTTTTACGTTCTGTACGGGTTAGTGCTGTATTCGAAAGATGCGATTGGGGGCGCGGCTGTCCCGAAGTATCTGCTCGCGACCTACGGCACGTTCGGCGTGATGGGCGCGTCGCTATTTGGAACCGCGGCGGGACTGGCCTCCGACCGCGGCTTGGGATGGCTGCAGGTGAAGCGCGCCAGCCCGATGCCTCCGTTTGCGTATTTCGCGGCCAAGGTCGCGAGCAGCATGATTTTTAGCACGATCATCGTGCTCGCACTGTTCGGGCTAGGGATCGCTTTCGGTGGTGTACGTATGCCGGTGGTGCAATTCGCGGCGTTGTTCGGAACGCTGGTGGCCGGCTCGCTTCCGTTTTCGGCGATGGGCCTGGCCCTGGGATATTTCACCGGGCCGAATTCCGCGCCTGCGACGATCAATCTGATTTATTTGCCCATGTCGGCCTGCAGCGGATTGTGGATGCCGATCATGTTTCTGCCGAAGATTATGCGGCAGATCGCGCAGTTCATGCCGCCTTATCACCTGGCACAGCTGGGTCTGGGCATTGTGGGAGCGGGGAGCCAAACATTGACTGCGGCACACTGGGAAGTGCTGGCGGCCTTTACTCTCATTTGCCTCGGCGTAGCGCGGATCGGTTTTCAGCGCGACCAGGGCAAACTGTACGGCTAGGGCAGGAGGCTTCCACCATGAGCGCGGATTCCAAAAAATCGATGGGCGGGACAAGCGTCTTAATCCTCCTCGGCCTGATCGCTCTGTGCGCCGGACCGAAATGGCTCGTAGTGTTGATTCCTGCCGCTGTGTTGGTCTGGTACTTCGTCTGGTACACCGCGAGTTCAATATTGAGAACTGGCCGGAATTGACCGGAGGGGTGACAATAGAATTATGCCGCTAGTGCCAGTAGGGCGTGAGATTGGCTGCGAAGACGGCAGCCACTGGAAATTGAAGCCGTGGCGCACCATATTCAAAGATAGAGACCACGGATGGAGCCCTCTGCTCTGGGTCCTTTATCTGGGATTCTTTTTTGTCGATCCAATTCTGAGTCACGCCAGCGCGAAACTATGGTTCTACGATGGCCTGGGTGCGGCGGTGTTTCTCGTCCTCTATCTGGGTATGTTCTGGATTGAGAACCCGTTCAATCTCGTCCACATTGGGGGCATGGTTCTGCTGGGGTTGTTATTCCAGCCCATCAATTCCGGCGCCTGCACATTCTTCATCTTCGCGGCCGCCATGCTGCCGTTTTCCGTGCGAACCCAGAAGGCCGCTGTGGTTGGCCTGCTCGCAATCGGAAGTATCGGCGCGATCAATGCTCTGCGGCTGCACACGAACGGGTGGATCGTCTTCGACTCTTCGCTGTTCCCCATGGTCATCGGAGCGGGCAACATTTTCTTCGCCGAACGCAACCGCATGAACCGGAGGCTGCGCAAAGCCAACGAAGAGATCGAGCATCTCGCCAAGGTCGCCGAACGCGAGCGCATCGCGCGCGATCTGCATGACGTTCTCGGACACACGCTGTCGGTGATTACGCTGAAGTCGGAACTCGCGGGCAAATTGATCGATCGCGATCCCGAGCGGGCGGGAAGAGAAATTCGCGAAGTCGAACAGATCTCGCGGCAGGCTCTCTCCGACGTGCGCGACGCGATTCGCGGCTACCGTTCCCAGGGGCTGGCGGCGGAACTGGCGCAAGCCAAATCCACGCTCGAAACCGCCGGGCTTACCGTGCAGTGCGATGCGGCAACCACCGTGAAGCTACCGGCGGTGCAGGAGAGCGTGCTGTCTCTCGCGGTGCGCGAAGCGGTGACCAATGTCGTGCGGCACGCCCAGGCTCACACTTGCCGGATGCGCCTGGAGCAGCAGAACGGCAGTTGCCGGCTCGAAATTCACGACGACGGCCGCGGCGGGGGCGGGCTTAACGGCGAAGGCAACGGATTGCGCGGTATGCGCGAGCGCGTCGAAATGCTCGGCGGAACGCTGCAGCGCTCGACCGAATCCGGCACTACTTTGACCATCACGCTGCCCTTGAAAGAAGTCGCGTTACAGGATGAAGGCGGGCAGAATTGAACCCCGCATATAAAGAGGACAGCAGAGACGGCAGCAGGGAAACCTCCAGAGAAAGCGTCGGCGCCAGCGCAAGAGAAAGTGGCAGAGATAAGAGTAGGAGCGTCGGACGTAAGACGATCCGCGTGGTTCTGGCCGAAGATCAGGGAATGGTGCTGGGGGCGCTGGCCGCGCTGCTCGAAATCGAGGGCGATATTTCCGTCGTCTCGCAGGCGCGCAATGGCAAAGAGGCGCTCGAAGCGGTGCTGGCGCACAAGCCCGACGTTTTCATCACCGACATTGAAATGCCGCACATGAGCGGCCTCGACGTAGCGGCTGAGTTGCAGCGGCGCCGCACCGGGACGCGTGTCGTTATTGTCACCACGTTTGCACGCTCGGGATACTTGCGGCGCGCGCTTGAGGCTGGAGCCTCCGGCTATCTGCTGAAAGATATGCGCTGCGAAGAACTCGCGGACGCGGTGCGCCGCGTGCATCAGGGATTGCGCGTGATTCATCCCGAACTGGCGACCGAAGCCTGGGGAGAAATGGATCCGCTCACCGACCGCGAACGCCAGGTGCTGCGTCTGGCCGGCGAAGGCATGGCCAGCGGCGACATCGCCGGCGAGCTGGGATTATCCGATGGCACGGTGCGAAATTATCTGTCTGAGGCGATCAGCAAACTGGGGGCGAGCAATCGTGTCGAAGCGGCGAGGATTGCGAGAACTAAGGGCTGGCTGTAACCATGAATTATGTGGGGACAGCCGCCCTCGGCTGTCCGGTCGAGCGAAGCTCGACGGCATGCATGTTGCACGGCGATTCGAATGCGCGTGATATAAACCACGGCATGGATGAGATTCGAGCAATCTCAGATCGGCGGCTTGGTCCTGGCTCTGCGGATTCCAGCGAGCCGCCTCGGAAGGTAAGTCGGCTTCTCTTGCTGTGGCCGCTTGCCGGCATGATTCACGCTGACTTCGTCATGATCGGGTATCGACCGCCCTCGACGACCTGCTCATGTGCTGGACTGGCGGAGCCCCCTGCATGATTATTATTCTTGCTCATTAACATCGCGTGGAGGAAAGCTAGGAGACTGGGAGGATGCCCGATGCGTTCTTCCCGCGACACTCTGGTTGGCATTCGGCTGTCTATGTGCTCCCGGGATTCTGTCTTTAGAATGGCACGCTTGATCATTCCCCCGTCGAGCAGCATCGCCAGAGTCGTCACCCGTACGATTCTCGAACACGGCCGCAAAAGCGATACTTACTACTACCTCGAACTTACATCGTGGCGAGCAAAAAGGACCCACGAAAAAGTGATGGTTTCCGAACGGTGGTATCTGGAGGCAAAGCCGGAGACCCGGCGATTGTGGAAACGCGATAGAGGAGCGTTCGGGATTCCATTTCTGGTGTCGGTTCACCGGCCAGAGTGATGATCGAATTTCAGGCGCTTTCCCGCACCACGCCGGCTTCCTGCTTCTTCACCGTCTTATACGCCCAGGCCATGCGCGGGGTATTGTGGGCGATGCCGATGTGGCCTTCGGGATTGAGCACGATGATGCCACCGTGGCCGTTGAGGCGTTGCTGCAGATAGTTCATGGCTTCCTGCGCGGACCACTCGGGCAGATTGCCGGCCTGAATGCGGTCGGCGGTCCATTTGGCGAGCACCAGCTTCATGATGGGCTCGCCCCATCCGGTGGTGGAAACGGCGGCGCTCTCGTTGTTCGCGTAACAGCCGCAGCCGATCAGGGACGAATCGCCGAGGCGTCCGGGAGCTTTGTTCAGTGTGCCTCCGGTGGAAGTGGCGGCGGCGATGTTGCCGTTGCGGTCGAGCGCGACGGCGCCGACGGTGTCGTGAGAGATGGTTGCATCGTGAGTGGCGGGCGCGAATAGATCATTGCCGTCTGGTTGCGAACCGGCGCGCTTTGAATCAGCTTGTGCGGCCTGATACTTGCGCAGGCGCTCGACCTCTCGGGGAATGACCAGGTCATCGTTGTTGCAGAGTGCAATGCCGTGCTCGGCGGCGAAGCGCTCGGCGCCCTCGGCCACAAAATAAACGTGCGGACTCTCGCTGAGAATTTTGCGGGCGGCGCGCACCGGATTGCGCAGGCGTTCGACGCATCCCACGCCGCCGGTGCGGAGCGTGGCGCCGTCCATGATGAGGGCGTCGAGTTGGACCTTGCCGTCGCGATTCAGGAAGCTGCCGCGGCCGGCGTCGAAAGTCTCGTCGTCTTCCATGATGACGACGGCTTCCTCGACGGCGTCGAGCGCCGTGCCGCCGCGCTCGAGCACGCGCCATCCCGCAGCCAGTGCGTTGTTCACGCCGTTGAGGTGGGCGTCGACCATGTCGTCGGGCATGGCCCACGCGCCGCCGTGGATGACCAGAACCGGATCAGTGGGCAAGAAGTGTCCTTAGAAGCATTCAGTTTGCGATTGGCCAAAGATCAGTGATGCGACTGGATAGGATAGCAGGAACGAGTTGAGAGCACCGTCCTCTTGGCTTGAAGTGCGGTAGCTTACGCTGTACTATTTCATAATATGGCAGACAAGCAGACCATCAGCTTTCGGTTGGATGAGGACAAAGTTGAGGCCCTGGAAGCGCTATCCGAGGCGCTGGATCGCGACCGCACCTATCTGCTGAACGAGGCAGTGAGTGCTTATCTGGAAGTGCAGCGCTGGCATATGGAGCAGATCGAGAGACGTATTCGTCAGGCGGATGCCGGCAAGTTGGTCGACCACGACAAAGTCAAGAAAATGGTGGCGGGCTGGCGGCGGCGTTGAAGCTGCGCTGGACGGACGGCGCCGTCGAAGATCTGCAAGCAGCGCGGGACTATCTGGAGGCTGAAAACCCTAAGGCCGCCTGGGACGCGATCGACCGGATTATGTCGGCCGTGGAGAGGCTTGCGCAGTTTCCTCAGATGGGTCGCCCGGGCCGGGTTGACCGAAGCCGTGAACTGGTGGTGACTGGGACGCCTTTCCTGGTGGCTTACCGATTGAAAGGCGAATCCGTTCAGATCCTCGCGGTGCTGCAGGGTGCCCGCAAATGGCCGAAAAGCTTCTAGGTTTGGCAGCCCTTCCCGCGGCCTATGCGGCTTGCCCAGCTTTCGCGGGCATTGGCGGGTCTTGCGTTCTGGTCCAGGTGTAGCGCATGCGGTGGATTACCGTGATTGTGCTCAGCACGGCGATCACCCACAAAACCGGCGCCATGCGGTTGAATAACGCTCCCAGGATTACCAAGACCAGGCGTTCGGGGCGTTCCATGAAGCCGACGCGGCAGGAGGGGATCATGCATTCGGCGCGGGCGCGGGTGTAGCTGACCATGATGGAGCTGACCATGACGAAGGCGGCGAGCACGACGTAGAAGAAGCGTCCGCCGCGGGCGTAGAAAACCAGCAGTCCAAGGAACTGGCTGGCGTCACTGTAGCGGTCGACCACCGAATCGAAAAACGCTCCGAAGCGGGTGACGCGGTTGGTGGCGCGGGCGACCTGGCCATCCACCAGATCGAAGAAGCCGGAGAAGATGATGACCAGGCCGGCGTAAAAGAACATACGTTTCTGGTTCGAGGCATTTGCCGAGCCGAAGAGGATCGCGGCCCAGGTGTTGACCACCAATCCCATGAAGGTGAGCACGTTGGGATTGATGCGGGAGAGCGCCAGCCAGCGGACGATGGTGTCGAGCAGGACTCCGCAGGCGCGGCCGAAGGCGCTGGTCCAGCTTATTCCGGACGACCGTGCCATTACGCGCCTGCCTCTTTCGGTTCGTCGGCAATCTCGTCGTGGATGGTGCTTAGCTTCAGGATTTCCAGTTCGCGCTTGCCCTTGGGACTGTCCACGATGACGGTGTCGCCGACCTTCTTGTTGAGCAGGCACCGGCCGATGGGCGAAGTAGTGGAAATCTTGCCGGCGGCCACGTCGGATTCCTCGCTTGTCACCAGCTTGTATTCCATCTCTTCATTCTTGGTGCTGTCGAAGACTTTCACCGTGGAACCGAGACCGACGCGGTCGTGGGGGATATTGTTCATGTTGACCATGGACAGATCGGCGAGGCGCTTTCCGATCTGGCGGACGCGCGCCTTGACGAATTCCTGGCGCTGCTTGGCCATGTGATACTCGGCGTTCTCGCTGAGGTCGCCCAGGGCGGCAGCTTTCTTAATCTCTTTGGGAAGCTCGTGGATGAGCTCGTGTTCGAGCGCGTCGATTTCGTCCTGCAGTTTTCGTTTGATTGCGTCTGTCATGCATGACACCCACAGCCGTTAAGCTACTGCCTTTGGGATTATAACTCCGTGTCACGCGTCCAGAAGCGAGGTGTCGAACCGAGGGAGTCGCGGTCCCGGACATTGCATTGTTAGGCTTGGAATTCGGAGGCTTCGGGGAAACGCAGTTTGCACTTGGCCAGGGCGGTGGTCAGGATCTCTTCCACCTTTGACTCTTCACAGTTGCGGGCCATGGCCAATTCGCTGACCAGCAGGTAGCGAGCGCGTTCCAGCATTTTCTTCTCGCGGAAGGAAAGCGGCTTAGCCTGGTGCAAGGTGATCAGGCTCTTCAGGACGCCAGCCACCTCCAGGAGCGAACCGGTGCGCATGCGTTCGGAGTTCTCTTTGAAGCGGTCTTTCCAATCGCCGTTGCTGCCGTTTTCGCCGACGGAAAGCGCGTCCAGAACTTTCTGGATTTCGCCGTTGCGTACCACTCTCCGCAAGCCGACGCTGCCCGCGTTGTGGCAGGGCACCATCACTTTAAGGCTGCTGGCTTTGATGTGCAGAAGGTAGAACTTCTCCACCGTCGGGCCCACCGACCGGCTGCTGATCTGCTCGATAACCCCAACCCCGTGATTGGGATAGACGACCTTGTCGCCGATGTGGAAATTCAAGTCCATACCGCTCATGTTTACACGCTCAGGAAGGCAAAAGCTCGCGGGGAAGAAGCCTTAATTAGACCTATCTACTATGCTACTCCGCGGACGGGTCGAAAGCAAGACGGCCTGAGAGGGGGGAGGATGATTGGCCGAGTACGGTTAACTTATTTAAATACATATCGTTATGCCGGATATCCGCCCGGCCGGAAGCGGCCGACGCACTGGCGCCTCGGCAGGCGAAGAGCTGGGATCGGTGATTCAGCGCATATAATCGGGTCGTGGGAATTGACCCCGAAGACTCGTTTTCGCGCGAATCAGGTTCAGGAGAACCAGGTTCCGGAGAGTCAGATCTGAACGAGCGTGACTCAGGCGAACGCGGGCCCGGCCATTCCGAAAACGGTCCCGCCCGCGAGCTTCCTGCCGGACGGATTCTTGGTCTCGACGTGGGCTCCCGCAGAATCGGTGTGGCGGTGTCAGACCCTCTCGGAATCACCGCGCAGGGGCTCGAAACCCTGCAGCGCAGAACCAAGCGGCAGGATTTTGATCATCTGCAGCGGGTGATTCAGGAGTACGACGTCAGGCAGATTGTGGTCGGTTTACCCCTGCGGATGAGCGGCGCGGAAGGGATTCAGTCTGACAAGATGCAGGTCTTCGCCGAGGAGCTGCGCAAGCGATTCCGGTTGCCGGTCCATCTATGGGACGAGCGGCTCACTTCCGCTGAAGCCAACCGGTTGTTGCGTGAAACCGATCTGTCGATTGAGAAGCGCGGGAAAGCCGTCGACCGGATGGCTGCGGTGCTGATTCTCCAGGGTTGGATGGAAGGGCGGGCGGCGCGCTAGTGATCAATCTTCATCTTCTCTGCAACCCTACTTTAGATCTTCAGGAATATTCTCTTGCGATCCATCAGCCAGATCGGCAGCAGGCATAGCAGGACGAAGGCCAGGGAAAATAGCAGCGATGCAAAACTCGGGCTTCCGAGTGGGGCAAAGACACGCTGGAAGATGTACTCGGCCGCGTGCCGGTTTTTCCCGTTGACCTGGAACGTTAAAAAGTATGGCAGTACGGCGAAGAGCCATGCGGCGATGTAGGCGGCGATCGCGTTCCGGCCGAAAATTAGAAACGGCTTGGTCCAAACTCGGAAGATCCAGCCTTCCCGCCAGCGCTTAATATCGGCCGCCCAATAGCAGGCGGCCAGGCAAATCAGCGCAAGCCCGGCGGTGAAGAGCACATAGGAGCTGGTCCAGAGTTTCTTGTTGATGGGGAACCAAATTCCCCAAGTCCTGCCAAGAATTAAAGCGACCACTCCGCAGTACAACATGCCGAGAGCCTTGGTTTGTGGAGCTGAGGTTTGAGGGCTGCTTTTTGAGCGCAGCCATTCGCCGGTGAAAACTCCGAGGAGCGCCGTGGCAATGGCGGGCAGTGTGCTTAATAGTCCCTCCGGATCGCGAGTCTTCTCCCAGAGAGTAGTGAGGAACCGGCGATCGAGATAAGCCGCGAGATTCGCGTCAGGGTGAAGGAACGGGATGTCTCGGCCGGGGACTCCGAAGCCGGGTACAGGGACAAAGCGCATCAGGACCCAGTAACCGATGAGCAGTGCGACAACCACGACGGCCCGGGTTCGAGGGCGCACATAGAGGAATAGGACGGATGCCGCCAGATAGCAGACTCCGATCCGCTGCAGAACTCCGGGGATGCGAACCTCGGAAGATGACGGAAACACCAGAACGGCGCTGTAGTTCATGGCGAGACCGATGGCGAAGATGATGACCGCGCGGCGAAACGCATGGAGCATGAGCTTGCCCCGCGAATCACGGCGGTCAAGCCGGGACTCGAAGGAGAAGACGAGCGAGACTCCGACGATGAAGAGAAAGAACGGGAAGACAAGATCGGTAGGAGTCCAGCCATTCCATTCGGCATGTTCCAGCGGCCAATACGGGTGATCGTTTCCGGGGTTATTGACCAGGATCATGGCGGCAATGGTGATGCCGCGGAATAGATCGAGTGACATGAGGCGAGTGGGAAAGCCGGAAGAACCGGTGCCCGGCGCGGGTGCAGCGAGGGTTGCATGAGGGGAAGGAACGGCCGGCGCGGCTGGCAAATAGCCTCCACAATAATTGCAGGATTGAGCTGGTCTGCTGATCTAAGGTGGGGATTGTACTACGGCACTATTCCAGGGAGGCGGTTTCCCCGAACGCCCCCGGCAGGAATCGGATTACCGTCGCAGCATTGCTTTTCGGTACGCTGCTACATTCTTGTCGTGCTCTTCGATGGTGCGTGCGAAGCGGTGATGGCCCTGGGCGTCGGCCACAAAATACAGGTAATCGCTCTCTGCCGGATGCATGGATGCTTCGAGGGCGCTGCGTCCGGGATTGGCGATGGGGCCCGGCGGCAAGCCGAGATGACGGTAGGTGTTGTAGGGCGAGCTGAATTGCATGTCGGCGTGATGCAGTGCTCCCTGGTAGGTTCCCGCCAGCAGTTCTGCGTAGATAATGCTGGGATCGGCGTCGAGCGCGACGTTTCTGATGAGGCGGTTGTAGTACACGCTGGCGACCAGCGGTCGTTCTTCCGGCACCGCATGTCTCTTTTTCGACGATCGAGGCCAGGGTAACGATCTCGCGCGGAGAACGGGAAGGGATGCCCTGTGCGATTCCTGCCGATGGATCTAGAGAGATCCCAATCTGGTGGGCGACTTCACGGAACTGCTTGACCATGGCCGCGGCCATGTCGTGCATGGTCATCATGCGGGAGAATTCGTAGGTGTCGGGGAAAAGATATCCCTCCAGTGACTGCGCTCCGGGGTCGATATCAGCGATCAGCGCAGTATCGGACTGGGCTTCTTTCAGGAAATCCTCGGCGGGGCCGAGTCCGGCGGCCTCGACCGCGCGGGCGATGTCGAACATGGTGAAGCCTTCGGGCACGACCACGGTGCGGAAGTAGACGTCGCCGTGGGTCAGACGCCGCTGAATGTCGATCATGGTTGCCGGCTTGTCGAAGAGATATTCCCCAGCCTTGAGTGAGCGCTTGGGGTGCAGGTAATGCCAGAGCACGAAGGCCTGTTCGCTGCGAATGAGGCCGGCACCCTGGAGTTCGGCGGCGATGCGGCGGGTCGAGTAGCCGGGATGCAGCATGACGAACGTCGGCCGGGAGGGCTCGATGGGCGTTAGCGCGGCCCAGAAGAGCCATCCGGCAGTTCCGAGGGCCGCGATCAGGATGAGCCAGAAAATCTTGCGCACAGTATTCACAGTAGGGCGTTCACTTGGCGACTTTGACAACGCCATCTTCACCATTCGACAAGCGTAGTTTAGACGATGTCGAAGGCGCTTGCGGCTGACGATAGTGTGTCTGACTTTCGTAAGAGCCAGCTAAGCGATCCCAGGCAGGCGTCCCAAGTAAGCGATTGATTCGCTTGAGGATCGAAGCAGAGGGAAGGCTTGGGGGTTCCGCTAGGAATCGAGGTGGACACTTCAGAAAGCGTCCGGCCAGTGCTTTTGAACCCTTTCGGGCAAGGTATACTCAAATGACACTGAGGACATCATAATATCTTGATGAGACGTAGCTCGGCCCTTTTTGACCCTAACCTTGTTTCTTGCCGTGCTGTCGACGGCTGGCTGCATGTTCCGACACGCGTCCGGTCGAAGATCGGTACTCGAAAGCCCCGCTGATGACGTCCACGCAGCAGGGACTGATCGACCGCATTAATCGGCAGGCCGAGGCCATCCAGTCCCTGAAGGCGACCGTGGACATCGACAGTTCCGTCGGCGGCATGAAGAAGGGGCACGTCACCGATTACAAGGAAATCCAGCGGCTATCGTGCTGGCGCGAAAGCCGGGCGCGCTGCATATGAGAGGGTTGATGCCCATTGTGCGCACCATCGGCGTTTGATATGGTCAGCGACGGCCAGGATTTCAAGCTGTCGATTCCTCCGAAGAACCGGTTCGTGATCGGCAAGAATGGGGTTGCGACGCCCAACACCGACCAGCCGATGGAGAACATTCGCCCGCAGAATATTTACGATGCGCTGCTGATCCATCACATCGATCTCAAACAACGAGATCGCGGTGCTGGAGAACGGCTACGAGATTCTTCATGACGAGAAGGGTCGCCGCATCCTGCAGGATGACTACGAACTGACGGTGATTCAGAAGTACGACCAGGGCTGGAGGCTAGCGCGCAAGATCATTTTCGGGCGCACCGATCTGAAGCCGCACCGGCAGTACATCTACAGCGAGGATGGCAAAGTAGTCACCGATGCGCGGTATGCCGAGTACAAAGATTACGATGGGGTCAGCTTCCCGTCGCGCATCGCAATTTCTCGTCCGCAAGAAGAGTACGACTTCACACTGAACATGCAGAAAGTGGAAATTAACCATACTGCTGACGGATGATCAGTTCACGCTGGAACAGCCGCCGGGGGCGGACGTGATCCATCTGGACCGGCCGCAGTCGAGCTTGGCCATGCCGCTGAAAGACAGCAAGTAGCATTCAGCACTCGGCATTCAGCCCGCCGGGGGCGTTGCGGCCCGTGATTTAGAATCGACCTCCGTTTGACCGAATGCTGAGTGCCAAGTGCTGACGGCTTTCCTATGATGAACAAAATGGTGGTCGCCAATCTGGTGCATCGGCCGACGCGGTCGTTCATCGCGATGAGCGCGATTGCGCTCGAAGTCACGATGATTCTGCTGGTGGTGGCGCTGTTTTACGGATTGCTGAATGGATCGAAAGAGAGCCAGCTGGGCGTGGGAGCGGACCTGATGGTGATGCCGCCGGGAGCGGCGTCGATAATCGGTTTGTCCGGCGCGCCAATCCCTATCAAGGTCGGCGATATATTGCGTCGAGTGCCGCACGTGGCGTCGGCTGTTCCAGCAGTCTGGTGGTTTACTCAAAAACCGCCGGAGATCATTTACGGCATCGACGTGGCCAGTTATGACACATTGCCGCCCAAATTTCATTACCTCGCCGGCGGCCCGTTTCAGGGGCCATATGACGTCATCGTGGACGATTTCCTTGCGCGCATGGGTAAGAAAAAGGTCGGAGACTCAATCGAGATCCTGAACCACGATTTCCGCATCTCCGGCATTGTTCCCCACGGAAAGGGCTGCCGTAAGTGTTTGCCGCTGGAAACGGTGCAGGATCTGGTGAGCGCGCAGGGCCGTGCGTCGGTGTTCTACATCAAAGTCGATGATCCCGCGAATGTTGATCAGGTGGAAAAGGCGATTGAGGCGATACCGGGCATGGAAAAGTATTCGGTGCGCTCCATGCCGGAATTTCTTTCGACGATGACGCCCGACAATCTTCCGGGCTTCGATCTGGCCATCCGAATCGTAATCGGCGTGGCTGTGGTAGTCGGGTTTCTGGTGATCTTTCAGTCGATGTATACGGCGGTGATGGAACGAACGCGCGAGATTGGCATTCTGAAATCGCTGGGCGCTTCGAAGTGGTACATCGTGAATGTGGTGCTGCGGGAAACCTTGCTGCTGGCGGTGGCGGGGATTGTTGCGGGGATCATTATCAGCCTGGTCGCGCGCCAAGCCATCATGTTCGAAAAGCCGGTGCTGCGCCTGTTCTGGAGCAACGAGTGGGCTCTGCGCGCGGCGGTGATTGCTATGGTGGGGGCGCTGGCCGGAGCGTTGTATCCCGCGCTCAAGGCCGCACAGCGCGATCCGATTGACGCGCTGGCGTACGAGTGATCGGGAGCTTTTCTCGAACACTTGGGCTAAAGCCCAGATCACTTGCTCTTCTTACGCGGCGCTGAAGCGCCGCTCTTCCACGTTGCCCTAAGCCTCGCCGAAACATCTCGCGAAAATAAAGACAGGCGCCGGAGTCGTGATCCGGCGCCTGCGAAGTTTGACTAGCTGCGGATACCGTCTCCGCAAACCCAAGACGACGGGCTACGCTCCGCCGAGGTATTGCACGTGGACATAGGTGCCTAGTCGCACGTTGTAAGCGAGATACCAGCCTACGTGGTCGGGGTCTTCGTAGATTACGACCTGGTCGCTATCCCAGAGCCAGTCTCCGCAATAACCGAGGTCAAAGGAAGCGACGCTGAAGTAGAAGCCGCCAAACCAGAAACGGTTGGGACCGCCTCCGGCGATGTGCCACACGTGGCCGCGGCCGAAGCCGCCGGTGAAGTGGCCATGCTCCCAGGGGTGGTCGAGGTGGAAGCGGGCGTCATCCGGTCCTCCGTCGTGACCGACCCAGGTGCCGTTGTGGTGGACGTGCGGGGCTTCCGGATGGCCGGGCTCATCGTGGAAACCGGGAGCAGGGTGGGCGATTGTCCCGTGCGTAGGTGTAGCTGGCGGGCCATGTTTCGGGATATATCCGCCACCGACAGCGTGGCCGCCACTGGGGGCGCTGTGTTGCGCCAGAGCGGGAAGGGAAAGGAACAGGGATGCAGCAAGCAAGGCAATGAATACGACAAGGGGATTGGTGACTCGTCTCATTGACAACCTCCGGAGATCAGGTTACCACCAGCATTCAGCCGGTAACACGGCGTTGACAATTCTTTGCAGATTACGCTATCGTAAAGACTTTGGTGGTCGTGTGGTTGCCCGCCTGATGGCCTGGCGTCCTCGCTAGGGAATCAACGAGCGGTCTTCTTTCGCAGCCTTTATTCAATCTGGGAGAACTCTGATGTCAACCTATTTCCCTTCACCGGGGGAAATTGTGCGCAAATGGTACGTCGTGGATGCGAACGGGCAGACGCTCGGACGCCTGGCCTCGCAAGTCGCGCGCATTCTCATGGGCAAGGAAAACCCGCAGTACACGCCGTTTCTCGATACCGGCGATCACGTTGTAGTCATCAACGCCGAGAAGATTAAGACGACGGGCATGAAGTCCGAGCAGAAGCAGTATCACCACTACACGGGATATCCCGGTGGCCTGCGAACGGAAGATTACAAGAAACGGTTGGTGCGGCGGCCGGAGCTGGTGATTGAAGATGCGGTGCGGCGGATGCTGCCGAAGAACAAGCTGGCGGCGCACATGCTTTCGAAGCTGAATGTGTACAAGGGCGACAAGCATCCGCATCAGGCGCAGAAGCCGCAGGATTTGAAGCTGGAAGTGCGCGAGCACAAGCCGCGCAAGGTCGCCGTTTCGTAAGCGAGAGCGGATAAGCGCGAGATCCCTCACTGCGCCTGAAAAACGGCTCCGTTCGGGATGACAATGCTTTATTTTTTGATTCGAGATCAAAGAGCGCGGCTTCTAGGTTTTCGCTAGAAGCTAGCAGCTAGGAGCTAGAAGCTAAATGGCTGAATTAGTTCAATACTACGGAACGGGACGCCGCAAGACGGCGATTGCCCGGGTTTATTTGCGTCCGGGCAGCGGTGATTTCCAGGTGAACGGGCGCGCCTTTGAAGAGTATTTCGTGACTCCGGCACAGCGTTCGGCGGCGAAGGCGCCGCTGGCGTCATCGGAAATGGCGGCCACGTTCAACGTGATTGCCAGCGTGCTGGGCGGCGGCGTGCGCGGTCAGGCCGACGCGGTGAAGCTGGGCATTGCTCGCGCTCTGATGCAGTTCAATGCAGAACTGCGCAAGAAGCTGAAGGCCGAGGGCATGGTCAGCCGCGATTCGCGCGGCAAAGAGCGTAAGAAGTACGGACAGAAGGGTGCTCGCAAGCGCTTCCAGTTCTCGAAGCGGTAAGGTGCGCTGCAGTTTGCCAGGTCCGGGGAGACTGAGATTCCTCGCTCCGGCTGAAAGGCGCCTTCGCTCGGAATGACAAGGGCGGCTTTTGGGTTTTCGGTTCGGGTTTAGCTAAGAGCTAAAAGCCAAAAGCTAATAGCTTGTTTTCAGGTGTTCAATTCTTCCCGTGCCTCGCGTGCGGGGCGGGAATGGCAATCCGGAGCGGCAGTACGACGCAAAGGATGCAGACTAAAGAGGAGGTTCATTGGCGACTATTACCATGAAGGAGTTGCTCGAAGCGGGCGTCCACTTCGGGCATCAGACCAAGCGCTGGAATCCTAAGATGAAGGAATTCATCTTCGGAGAGCGCAACGGGATTTACATCATCGACCTGCAGAAGACGCTGAAGATGTTCAAAGAGGCGTCGAAGTTCGTGCAGGACCTGGCCAACGACGGCCGTATTGTGCTGTTCGTCGGCACCAAGCGCCAGGCGCAGGACGCGATTGCCGAAGAAGCGCAGCGTTGCGGGATGTTCTACATCAACCAGCGCTGGCTGGGTGGACTGCTCACCAACTGGGTTACGGTGCAGAAGTCGGTGAAGCGGCTGAAGGAGCTCGACGAGATGGCCACGGATGGCCGCTACGAGCTGCTCCCCAAGAAAGAAGTCATCAAGCTCGAACGCGAGCGCAAACATTTGCAGGCCAATTTGGCCGGCATCAAGAATATGACGCGGCTGCCCGATGCGATCTTTGTGATTGACTCGAATAAAGAGCAGATCGCAGTTCGCGAGGCGCGCAAGCTGGGGATTCCGGTGGTTGCCGTAGTCGACACCAATTGCGATCCCAGCGAAGTGGATTATGTGATTCCGGGCAACGACGATGCGCTGCGGGCGATTCGCCTCTTTACCTCGAAGATTTCGGAATCGATTGCCGAGGGCGCGCAGCTGATGACCGACAAGCAGGTTGCCGACATGCAGGCGGCGTCAGATGCGGCGCAGGCCGCCGAGAGTGCGGCCGTCGAGTACCACGGCGATGGAACTGCGGTCGACGCTACCGAAGACATCAGCATGGAAGAAGTGCTGGGTCCGGGCATGCACAAGAAGCCGGTCGTGGCTGAAGAAGCTGAACTGCCGAAGGTCGAGAGCCAGACGGTTTAAGAGCAGTTGCCGGTTATCAGTGGCCAGTTGCCGGTAGAGCTTGGCCAGATAAGCTTGAAGGAAATTGGACCCGCGCGGGTCGTCTGGCGCGGGTCAAATCTTATAGAGCAGCATCTAATCACTTGGGGCGTCTGTAACCTGCGTCCCTGCGAAAGAAAAAACAGAAGAAGGATTTTCCGATATGAGCACTACTGCTGTGAATATTTCCGCGACACAAGTGAAAGATCTCCGGGAGAAGACCGGGGCTCCCATGATGGATTGCAAGCAGGCCCTGACGGAAGCCAAGGGCGACATGGAACAGGCGGTTGTGATTTTGCGCAAGAAGGGCGTTTCGGTTGCCGCGAAGAAGGCGACGCGTGCAACCAGTGAAGGTTCGGTGGCCAGCTACATTCATGCCGGCGGCAAGATTGGTGTGCTCGTCGAAGTGAATTGCGAGAGCGATTTCGTGGCCCGTACCGACGACTTCAAAGAGCTGGTGCACGACATTGCCATGCACATCGCAGCCAGCGACCCCAAGTACGTCCGCAAGGAAGACGTCACGCCTGCAGACTTCGCGCGCGAGAAGGAGATTTTTCTGGCGCAGGCGATTGCCAGCGGCAAGCCCGCGAACATCGCCGAGAAGATGGTGAACGGCAAGATGGAAAAGTTTTATGAAGAAGTCTGCCTGCTTGAGCAGCCCTTCATCAAGGACCAGACCATTTCGATCTCGCAGCTGGTCGCCGCCAAAATCGGCAAGCTGGGGGAAAACATTTCGGTGCGCCGCTTCGCGCGCTTCAAGGTGGGCGATGCTGGCGAGACCGTCGCTGTGACGAAGCCTACAGAGCCGAAAGGCGAATAATCTCGACGGCGCCCTCCGGGGCGCCTTTTTTGTGCTTCAATTGTGTTCTTGTGGCAACTGGCCACTGGGAACAGGCAACTGACCTCTGATCTCATGACAACGACGACCCCGACCCCCGCCTTCAAACGCGTTCTACTCAAGATTTCCGGAGAAGCCCTGGCCGCCAATCAAGGGTTTGGTGTGGATACGGCGCGCATCCACGAGGTTGCTGCCGAGCTGGCGGACGTTCACAAATTGGGCGTGCAGCTGGCTATCGTGGTGGGTGGAGGCAATTTCTTTCGCGGTGTGGCCGATCAAGCCAGGGATATGGACCGCGTGTCCGCCGACCACATGGGTATGCTTGCCACGGTCATCAATGCGCTGGCGCTACAGGATGCGCTCGAGAAGCAGGGAGTTTATACCCGGGTGCAGTCGGCGATTGAGATGAAGCAGGTGGCGGAGCCGTTCATTCGGCGGCGGGCGATTCGACATCTGGAAAAAGGTCGCGTGGTGATTTTCGCCGGAGGCACGGGCAATCCTTATTTCTCGACCGACACGGCCGCTTCGCTGCGGGCCATGGAGATCAAGGCCGACGCGATTCTCAAGGCCACCAAGGTCGACGGCATTTATGACGCCGATCCGATGAAGGTCGATGGCGCCAAGAAATTCAATCAGATTACCTACATGGAAGTTCTGAGGTTGGGTCTGAACGTGATGGACTCAACCGCCATCAGCTTGTGCAAGGACAATAATCTGCCCATCATCGTCTTCAACCTGAACCAGCACGGCAATATCCGGCGGGTGCTGCTGGGGGAGAAGATTGGATCGAGGGTCGGCGCGTAGAATCGTCAACGCTGGCCACGGATCTTCACGGATTGAATTTTTACGACTTAAGGAAAACCGACAACCACAAAGGACACGAAGGATCACGAAGGACTTCCGTGGAATAGGTTTCCTTCGTGTGACTTCGTGTCCTTCGTGGTTAAAGGCCCCCTCAAACTGCGCGACTACCGATCCGCGTAAATCCGTGGCTAGCTTTCTTATTGGGTTTATAATTCGACGTTTCGATTCTGCACGGATTCGGAGTTGACCACTATGGCGCAAGCGACAATGGCGGGCATCGCGGGGCTGAAAGAAACTTATGTCCAACTGAAGACGCGCATGGACAAGGCCGTGGAAGACTTCCGCAAGGCTATGGCCGGGGTGCGCACGGGCCGCGCGTCGGTGCATATGCTCGACAACGTGAGCGTCGACTATTACGGCTCGCAGATGCCGTTGAATCAGGTGGCACAGGTGCACGCGCCCGAGCCGCAACTAATTACTGTCCAGCCCTTCGACGCGTCGCAGCTGGGCGCGATTGAAAAAGCGATTCGTTCCGGAGAGATGGGCTTGAATCCGATGAATGATGGCAAGCTGATCCGCGTGCCGATTCCGCCGCTGACCCAGGAGCGCCGCTTGGACATGGTGAAGCACCTGCATAAGATTCTGGAAGAGCATCGCACGGCCGTCCGCAACATTCGCCGCGACGGCAACGACGCCATCAAGAAGGCGCTGAAAGACAAGAAAATTTCCGAAGACGAAGAGAAGCGCTCACTCGACGAAATTCAGAAGCTGACCGACGGCGAAATCAAGAAGATGGAAGAGATGAGCAAGGGTAAAGAAAAAGAAGTCACGGAATTGAAGTAGGCCATCGAAAGTTGCCTGCCAGCGCCAAATCCGCGCGCCGAAAGAGCTTCGGCAGACTGGTTTCGGCTGGTTGCTCCTGTAAATGAATTACACAGAAGTACATGCCCCGCAGTTGTGTCTCTTGGGCAGCGTCTTACAACCCCCTCGCATCCAATCAGTTAGCTCAATATAGGGCTCCGCAACCGCCCTGGTAACCTCTCCTTGGTTACGCGACATTCCCCGCTGGGACGGGTTTCCATCGTCGTGAAGCAAATGACGGCCAGCCACGAAAGCCCCTTCACAAACAAAACTCTCGCATCGGAGTCTGCCATGAAAAAGTTCTTTGGGATCGCGTTACTGCTAGCGCTCAGCATGATTGGGATGGGTTGCGGATCGACGAATTCCGCCTCTTCTTCTGCAGGAGGTTCGAATGCACAGGGCAGCGTGTTTGTAACGGGAGAAGATGCTCCCGCCTCTGCTGTGGTCGGATTCAACGTCACCATCGACAGCCTCACGCTCAACAACGGGACTACGACGGTGAGCGCGATCTCATCGCCCGAGGCAGTTGATTTCGCGCGCTTGCTCGGGCTGCGGACGCTGCTGGGATTCAACACAATTCCTGCAGGCACCTATAACAGCATCACCTTCACTTTTGAGAACACCAATCCGGCTCCAGTAATCAGCTACGTGGACCTGACCACGACTCCGCCATCCGTGCAGATGCTGACGGGTTCCTTCTCGCAGACGACGGTCACGATTCCGTTCCCGACCGGAGCGCCGCTGGTGGTGGGCAGCAGCGGCCTGGCCGGGCTGCGCATCGACTTCGACGTACATGATTCGCTGGCCACGACGAACGGGCAGATTACGGGTGTGATCAATCCGGTGATCGACGTCTCGGCAGTCTCGGCTTCCAGCGACGTGGGCCAGATCACCGACTTCACGGGAAACCTGGTCTCCGTGAACACCACGGGGAATTCGTTTCTGATGCAGGGACCCTATGGCATGCCCAGGACGATTGATGTGAACTCGAGCACGCAATACAACGGCAGCAACACGCTGGCGACGCTGACTACGAACGCCATCGTTTCAGTGGTCGGAACCATGCAAGCCGATGGCAGCATTCTGGCCAGCATGGTCGAACAGGTCACAACCGATCAGGCGTTCGTCTCCGGTCGCGTTCTGGCGGTGAATCCAACTTCGGGGCCAGTCACGTCGGTGACGATGTGGGTGGGCGAGGAACTGGGCACGTCGGCTGTCTACCCGGTGGATACAGTTCAGACCATCAACCTGAGCGGAGTGTCGCAGTACGACATCTGCTTCTTCGACAACCTGTTGACTGACCTGGTTTTCAATAATTCATCGCTAGTGGTTGGGCAACGGATATTTATCGGCGGCACCGTAAGCGGTGCCACCTTCACGCCGGACATGGTTTCGTTGCGGCGCCAGGGCGTGTGGGGAGCGTTGGTGGCTGATAGTGTGAACGTCACCGGCGGTTCGGGAAGCAATCTGGGTTATTACCAGATGCAGAACGATGCGCTGATGAGCTATGCCGCAAACGGGCCGTTCACGGTGATGACTGGAAACTTGACGGTGTTTGAAAACATCGACGGGCTTTCTGGTCTGGCCGCAGCCGGAACACCGAACCTGGTTTCGCGCGGGTTGGTGTTCAAGAATCCGACGACGGGCGTGCCTTTCGTGGTGGCGGGGCGAGTGCGGATTCTGCCTCCGACGGAGTAGTTCGCAGGGCCTTACTGTAGCCGGGCAGCGCAAGCTGCCCGGCTTTTTGTTTTCGGCTGCAGCGCCGCGGGGATGCGGGAGGCACCGTATAATCGTAGGACGATGAAGCAGGTCGTCCATGCCGTGTGTTCGCACGACTGCCCGGATGCTTGCGGGGTGCTGATCACGGTCGAAGATGGGCGGGCTACGAAGATTCAAGGCGATCCGGAGCATCCGGTGACGCGCGGGTTTTTGTGTGCCAAGGTGGCTAAATATCTGGATCGGGTGTATTCGCCGGACCGGGTGCTGTATCCCATGCGGCGGATTGGGCCGAAGGGGCCGGTGGCGGGGCAGCGGAGTTGCGCTCCGCATGGACAGCCGGGGGCGGCTGTCGCTACACAAACTAATTCCACACAGACTACTTCCACGCAGATCTGGCAGCGCATTTCCTGGGATGAGGCACTGGACGAGATTGCTTCGCGGTTTCGCGCGATTTCCGCGGAGTTTGGCAGCGAGGCCATTCTGCCTTATTCGTTCGGGGGAACTCTCGGGGCGCTGAACGGTGCGTGCATGGACCGACGTTTTTTTCATCGGCTGGGTGCATCGCAACTGGATCGGGCGATTTGTTCGGCGGCTGGAGAAGCTGGCTTGGAGTCGGTTCTTGGAGTGAAGTTGGGGACTGAGCCGGAACAGTTTCGCCATTCCAAGTACATCATCGCGTGGGCGGCGAATATTCACGGCAACAATGTTCATTTGTGGCCGTTCATTACCGAGGCGCGGCGCAAGGGCGCGAAGCTGGTGGTGATCGATCCCTATCGAACGAGAACGGCGGAGTGCGCCGATTGGTACCTGCCGATCAATCCCGGCACCGACGCGGCTCTCGCGCTGGGCATGATGCACGTGATCATCGGCGAGAACCTGCACGATGCCGATTATGTTTCGAAGTACACGCTGGGCTTTGAGCAACTGCGCGAAAAGGTAAAGGAGTATCCGCCGGAGCGCGTGGCGCAATGGACGGGGATTGCGGCTGACGATATTCGCAGGCTGGCGCGCGAATATGCCACGGTCAGACCGTCGGTGATCCGGCTGAACTATGGCGTGCAGCGGGGCGAGCGCGGCGGGATGGCGACGCGCAGCATTGTGATGCTGCCTTGCGTCATCGGATCGTGGAAGGAAATCGGCGGCGGGCTGCAGATGTCCACCAGCGGTGGGTTCTCATTCAACACTGAAGCCCTGAAACGTCCTGACCTGATGCAGACTGCGCTGGGCCGCGATGCCCGCACCATCAACATGGTGGAGTTGGGCCGCGTGCTCAACACGCAGAACGATCCGCCGGTGAAGGCTTTGTTCGTTTACAACTCGAATCCGGCCGCGGTCGCTCCCCGGCATAACGAAGTTGTGCGCGGACTGCTTCGGCCCGATCTTTTCACCGTGGTGCATGAGCAGTTTTTCACCGACACGACCGACTATGCGGACATCGTGCTGCCGGCGACCACGTTCTTCGAGCACAAAGATTTGCAGAAGGCTTATGGACATTACTATATGCAGGTTTCGAATCAGGCGATTGCGCCTCTGGGCGAGTGCCGGCCGAATGTGGAGTTATTCCGCGCGCTGGCCGAGCGCATGGGCTTTGAAGATGATTGCTTCCGCGAGACCGTGGACGAGATGATTGATCTGGCGCTGGATTCGGAAGATCCGTGGATGCAGGGGATTAGCCGCGAGCGGTTGGAGTTGGGGCAGGTGCGGTTGAACTTTGCAGGGCCGGGTTCAGATCAGGGTGTAGCGGAGCTTCGCTCTGCCGGACAGCCGGGGGCGGCTGTCCCCACACAAGCAACTCCTTTTCTACCTTTTGCCCACGGGAACTTTCGCACGCCTTCGGGGAAGGCGGAACTTTACAGCGAGGCGGTGAAGGCCCAGGGGCTTGATCCTGTGGCCGACTTCACTCCTCCGACGGAATCACGGCATGGAAAGAAGCAGGGGGCGCTGCCTTTGGAGCTGCTCGCACGCAAGAGCGATAACTTTCTCAATTCGACGTTTTCGAATGTGCCTTCCGTGCGCGAAATGGAGGAGCCGGGCATGCTGGAGATTTCTGCGCCCGACGCCCGGGCGCGGGGCATCGGCGATGGTGACAAGGTTCGCGTGTTCAACCACCGGGGAGACATCCTGCTGAAGGCGCGGGTCGACGGCAAAGTTCAGCCCGGAGTGGTCTCCGCCAGCCTGAATTGGGCGAAGATGACTCCCGGGTTTCCAGAGCATCAATAACCTCACCTCAGAAAAACTTGCCGACATGGGCAACTCGGCTACGTTTTATTCCGTCTTGGTTGAGGTAGAGTTATCCAAGCCATCCTCATGAAGCAACCGCAGGTTCCGATCGGGTCAGGACTCGTGTGGGTTGGATTTCGATTAACCCAACAGGATTTGGCCGTGAAGATTGGCGCTGGAAAGGGTTGCAGCTTGGACGCTTTCCCTTGCGCTACCGTATAATGACAGTTTTCTCACATCCCAAGAGGCTGAGGTCGTAGCGATTCCTTTTCGCTTTCATTCGGAGAACCTTGTTGTGCCCCAGCGCCCCTGCCTTTTCAGGGTCGCGTCGGTGCCATCTTCTTCATTTCAACGGCCTTGGCCAGGGGTGGGGCGGTGTGCGCGCGGGGTCGGCATAGTGATGGCCAGGTTGTTCGCCGTGCTCCTGCTTCTGACGGCTGCGGCTACTTTGACCTGGGCGCAGAGCGACATCGTTTCGGAAATCGGCGTCAGCGGCAATCGCCGCATTCCCAAGGAGACGATTCTTGCGCGAGTCTTTACCAAACCAGGGGACGTCTATGACGTAGCCGCCCTGGAGCGCGACTTCAACTCCTTGTGGAACACGGGCTACTTCGAGGACATCAAAATCCTCCGCGAACAGACGCCCAGGGGCTGGCGGCTGACCATCCAGGTAAAAGAAAAGCCGACGATCCGAGAAATCTTCTACGTCGGGCACAGTTCAGTTTCTGACAGTGACATTCTCGACCGCTTCAAGCAGGATAAAGTCGGCCTCGTGGTCGAAAGTCAGTACGATCCCACGCGCATCAAGAAGGCGGAAGTCTCCATTAAGGGCTTGCTGGCGGAACATGGCCACCAGTTCGCGACCATCCGCACCGAAAAGCGGGATATTCCGCCCGCTGCGGTCAGCATCACCTTCGTGATTAAGGAAGGACCGAAGGTTAAAGTCGGCAAAATCAAGTTCGAAGGCAATAAGGCGATTAAGTCGCGAATTCTGCGCGCCGCCATGAAGAACTTGAAGCCGATCGGCGTTCCCCATTCCATCTTCCTGGAAAACATCTTCGCCAAGACGTACGACGCTACCAAGCTGGAAGAAGACACCGAACGCGTGCGCGCGGAATACCAGAACCGCGGCTACTTCAAGGCCAACGTGACCGACCCCAAGACCGAAATTCACGACACCGGACACAAGGGCCCGCATATTCCGCTCATCCAGGCGGGAGCCGGCAAGGCGGTCGACATTACCATGCCGGTCGAGGAAGGCGACCAGTACCGGCTGGGCAAGATCACCTTCAAAGGCAACAAGGCCATTTCCAATGTGGCAGCTCTGCGATCCCTGTTCCCGCTCAAGGACGGCGACCTGTTCGGCCGCGACAAAATCGCCAAAGGTCTGGAAGCTTTACGTAAGGCCTACGGGCAGTTTGGTTATATCAATTACACTGCGGTTCCCAACACGACGTTTGACGACGACAAGAAACTCGCGTTTCTGGAAATCGATGTCGACGAGGGCAAGCAATTTTATGTGCGCCGCATCGAGTTTGTGGGCAACACCACCACACGCGACAAGGTGATCCGCCGCGAGTTGGCTCTGGAAGAAGGCGGCATCTACAACTCCCATTTGTGGGAACTGAGCCTGCTGCGCCTGAATCAGCTCTCTTATTTCGATCAGCTCAAGCCGGACGACCCGAACGTAACCGACAAGAAGCTGGACGAGAAAAATGGCCAGGTGGACCTCACGCTGAAAGTCCACGAGAAAGGCAAGAACAGCATTGGACTCAACGGCGGCGTCAGCGGGCTGGAGGGAGCGTTCATCGGGCTCAACTACGCCACCAACAATTTTCTGGGGCGCGGCGAAACCGTGCAAATCCAGGTCAGCCTCGGCAACCTGGCGCGCAGCATAAACCTGGGCTTTACGCAGCCCTACATGTTCGATCGTCCTCTGCAATTCGGTGTTAACGTGTTCGGCAACCGGATCAGCTATAACCAGGCGCGGCAGCTCTCCATCTTGCACGGC
The DNA here is from genome assembly GCA_963758005.1 of uncultured Acidobacteriota bacterium. Classification (GTDB taxonomy): domain Bacteria; phylum Acidobacteriota; class Terriglobia; order Terriglobales; family Acidobacteriaceae; genus Sulfotelmatobacter. The sequence goes on along the minus strand of CAVWTR010000006.1, from coordinate 1,215,896 downwards.
GGGCAGAGTTTGAATCTGCCGAACGCGCAGTTGCAGAACCTGCAAAACTACTCGCAGTCGAGCGTGGGCTTTACCACTTCGTTGAGTTATCCCTTGCGCCGGTCATTTAAGCGCGTGGGAATGTCGTACACGCTGGACCGCTCGACCCTGCTGCCATTGAGCACGGCCTCGAAAAATCTGTTCGAATACATCGCCTTCCGTGGCATCTCGGGGCCGAACGCGGTGGATGGAATCATCACCAGCAAGATCTTCCCCAATTTTTCATTCAATACGCTCGACAGCGGCATCTTCCCGCACAAAGGGAATCAATTCACCGTGGGCATGGAGCTGGCTGGACTCGGCGGCACGGTCCGGTCCGTCCGCCCCATCATTCAGTACAAGAAATTCATCCCCATGCAAAACCGCCGGAACACGTTCGGCTTCAACGTGCAGGGATCGTTCATCAGCGGTTTTGGCGGCCTGGTGGCTCCGCCCTTCCAGCGCTTCTTCATGGGCGGCGAAAACGATCTTCGCGGATTTGACGTCCGCTCTGTGTCTCCGGTCGCGTTTCTTCCCGGCTCCAACTCGATCACTCTGACTAATCCGGACGGAACTCCGGTTCCCAAGAACCCGGCCAATCCGCGCTTGGGGAACTGGACGATTCCCATCCCGGTCGATCAGATCGTGTTCCCCGGCGGCGACCTCAGTGTGTTCACGAACTTCGAATACCGCATTACGATCGCGGGGCCGGTGGCGATCGCGCCTTTCTGGGACATGGGCATCAACCCGATCCTGCGGCGCTCGCAGTTGCAGATCGCCCAGGTTCAATACGACCAGTTGATTGGTACGCAATTCGGATGTCCGACGCTCGATGCCGGTTATAACTGCCAGGGCGGAGGCGTCCTGAAGCCCAGTCCTTCCGATGAACTGCAGGTTCTGAGTTCGACAAACTGGCAGCCCCGCGCTTCTACCGGACTCGAACTGCAAGTATTTCTGCCCGTCGTGAATGCGCCGTTCCGCATCTACTGGGCGTACAATCCGCTGCGGCTGGACGAACAGGCCAACCCGCCGATTCCCATCACGACCGCCATGTTCCCGCAGGCGCAGTGTCCGGCCGGAGCTCCGGCTGGAACCATCTGCAACACGGCGGCGGGCGCCTACACTTATCATCTGGCTGTGAATACCTATGCTCCCAGTTTTCAGTTGAGAGAACCGCGCAAGACTTTCCGGTTCACCGTGGCGACCACGTTCTAACCGAGTGGCCCTGCATCGGCTGACGAGGGATGCGTTTGACGGGTTAGGAGTGAGGTCACTATAATTGTCAACGATCCACGCCATGAAGTCAGGGTGAGGGATGGACGGCACGCCCCGCAAGCTTCGGCGTGTGGCAGGTTGGCAATCGAGTCCGCCTTTGAGCCTTTCCAAGGGCGGCCGCTACCGCAGCGGAGGCCTCATTCAGTGCGGCCCAGCGTTGACTGAAGAAGCGATCAGAGCGGCTATCAGAGAAAGTTTTTGAGGTTCATTCCCGGAACCATGGTCTGACGACCATATTCTGACAAACATGTTCCAAGGAGTTCAATCGATCCAATGAAAAGCAAGTTCTTGCGAGTTCTTCTGGCCTGCGCGGTTACCCTAACCATTTCCGCATTGGCCCAAACCGGCAGCGCCGCCACACCATCCAGCCCTGCAGCTTCGTCACCCGCGGCCGCACCTGCCCCCAACATCGGCACCAAGGTTGGAGCCATCAACGTAGAAGGGGCTGTCTTCGGGAGCAACGAAGGCCGCCGCGATCTCGAGGGGTTGCAAAAAAAGTTTGAACCCAAACAGAGCGAACTGAAGGGCCAGAACGACGAGCTCGAGGCTCTGAAAAAGCAACTGACCAATACACAGGAAAAGCTCAACGAGGAAGCGCTCGCTACTCTGAAAAAGCAGATCGAGAGCAAGCAAAAGGTGTTTGATCGCGCCGTGCAGGATGCCCAGGAAGACTTCGGCAACCAACAGCAGGAGATATTCGGTCGCATCCTGCAAAAGGTGGCGCCGGTTATCGTCAAGTATTCCCAGGACAACGGCTATGGCCTGATCATTGACACGTCCAAGCAATGGCCGCAGGGCCCGGTCCTGCTGGCGGGCGATAGCATGGACATCACCAAGGCAATCGTCGACATCTACAACGCCCAGTCGGGCGTGGCAGCTCCGACGGCGGGCGCCGCCAAGCCGGCAACTCCGAGATCTTCCACCGGGGGAGCTGCGAAGCCTGCAGCGCCGACGGCACCCAAACAATAAGAGCCTGACACCTCCGGTGTTAGAAAAGTTCCAGCAGGCCGCGTGAAAACGCGGCCTTTTTTAATTGCTCCATCGTCTTTTTCTTTATCCCAAGCTGCGCCTTCGCGGTGTCCATAACAGCAACAAGAATTTCACGCCGGAGGATGCCATGTTCAAGGACGCCATGTTGCAGGACTCAATGTTGGAGGAGACAATCTTTGCCGACAGCATGCTGGAATCTTCATGGGCGCAACGCGCACGCCGCAGCTGGACTACGTTAACTTCGTTCGGAGTGCAAATGCTGGCGATTTGTCTACTGCTCTTGCTCCCTGTACTGAAAACTGTGGGGCTGCCGTCGGCGCGCACGGTGTCGACGCCGATCAGTCTGGGGCGACGTGCCCCAGAGCCGCTCGCTCCCATGCCACGAACAGGCGCTCCGGCCGTGCAAAATAATTTAGTCAGCCCAATATTAGTGTCGCCTGGGCGCGTGCCAAGGATCATATCCATGACTGCGGATGATCCCGCGCCGCAGCCGCCGGGCGGATCCGAGGCAGATATCGGCATTCCCGGAACCGGATCTGCTCCAGGCCTGGAAGGACTTGCACCGTCCTTGACCGGTAGCAGGCCGATCCTGCCCACTCCCCCTCCGACGATTACCCGAGCCATCCGGACTTCGTCGATGCTGGAAGGCAATCTGATTCGTCGCGTCGAGCCTGTCTACCCTCCCTTGGCTCGAAGCGCGCGCATCCAGGGCTCGGTCGTATTGGTCGCGCTCATCAGCAAAGCGGGAACGATTGAGAACCTGCGCGCTGTTGCCGGGCACCCAATGCTCGTGCCGGCGGCGGTGAACGCCGTCAGTCAGTGGCGATACCGTCCGTATATTCTGAACAGCGAGCCCATCGAGGTAGAAACGCAGATCACGGTGAACTTCTCGCTATCCGGAAACTAGGTCTGACTTCACAAATGTACGACAACGCACGACGCGATAGTCAGCAGACCTCAGGGGCTAAAGCCCGATTTCGTTTGGGCCCTAACGGTACGGCTGAAGCCGTACCCTTCCCGAATCGGATGATAGCTTCTCGAGGGAAACTGGCAGCTTCAGTTCAAAGCGGGAGTAGCCCCGGCGTAACCTGGGCGCGCAGGCTGCTCCCGCTATAATCGCGAAAGTGGCGACCACTGTAGAAATCCTGAGCCGCGCGGCGACGCGACCGACGTGGGCGGAAGTCTCTTTGACCGCGCTGCGGCAAAACTTTCGCACAGTGCAGCAGCACGTGGGAGCGAATGTCACCGTCTGCGCCGTCGTCAAGGCCGACGCTTACGGTCACGGCGCGGTTGAGTGCTCGCGCGCTCTCGAAGCCGAAGGCGCGAAGTGGCTGGGTGTGACCTCGCTGGATGAGGCGATTCCGCTGCGCGAGGCCGGCGTTCGCGCCAACATTTTATTGATGACAGGTTTCTGGCGGGGCGAAGAGAGTGAGATCATCCGCCTGCATCTCACGCCCACGGTCTGGGAACCGTGGCATATCGAGACGCTCGAATCGGCAGCGGCTGCAATGGGCGTGGCGCGGCATCCGGTGCATTTGAAAATTGATACCGGTATGGGACGGCTGGGCGTCGCGGTCGATCAACTTCCGGGAGTGCTCGCTGCATTGCAGGCCGCAAAGCATCTTCTGCTGGAAGGTCTCTCAACTCACCTTGCTTCCTCCGAAATTATGGATGCGCCTTCGGTCGCCGAGCAGGAACGCAGCTTCGACGCGGCGCGCCGCATGGTGCGCGAGGCCGGCATGGAGCCAGCGTTTGTGCACATGGCGAACACTGCTGCGGTCATATCGCGGCGCGAGACTTGGAATAACATGGTGCGTCCCGGAGTCGCGCTTTACGGTTACTACCTGCCCTTTCAGCGCGCCGGACGCGAAGTGAGCGGCGGCACTTTGCGCTTGCCGGTCAAGCCGATTCTGACCTGGAAGACGCGCATTTTATCCTTGCGCGATTTTGGAGCGAATCAGCCGCTGGGTTATGGCGCGACTTATGTGACCAGAGCTCCCGCGCACGTTGCGGTGCTGCCGGTCGGCTACGCGGACGGCTACAACCGTCAGCTCTCCAATCGCGGTCGCGTGATTGTGCGCGAACACTTCGCGCCGATCGTGGGCCGCATCTCGATGGACCTCACGCTGGTGGATGTCACCGGCATCCCATGCATTGCCGTCGGCGATGAAGTCATCCTGTTGGGCGAGCGCGAAGGCTTGAGCGTCGATGCCTTGGAGCATGCCGAACTCGCCAACAGCACTCCCTACGAAATTCTGTGCAACATTTCGAAACGCGTCCCGCGCCGCTACAGCAGCTAAGCGGCAACTCCGATCTGCTATCTCGCACTACAAACACTTTCCCAACCTGTGGTTTGTGCTGTCCGGTAGTGAACAGGCCGGTCCGGCAGTGGACAGGCGCGGTCGCTCGGCCGAAGCTCGGGGGAGGCCTATCTGGTTATCTTTTCTGTAACTTAGGCTCTTAGGAGATTTGGCCGACCAGTTGCCACTAAGCCTGTGATGGATATCGCCCGGCCCGAATTCAAGCGCCAAAAACTTCGCCGCACGATTGCTCTGGCGGCAGTCGCCATTGTGGTTATCGGGGCATTGACGATTTTTGTTTGGCGACTGCGGCCTGCCGCGCCCTCGGTGGAGCGGGGAACCGTTTGGACCGACACGGTGAAGCATGGGTCTATGCTGCGGCAAGTGCGTGGACCGGGCTCGCTGGTTCCTACTCAGGAAGCAGTTCGCCAGATTCCCGCCGAGACGGAAGCGACGGTGGTGCGCATTCGCGTGCTGCCGGGTTCTCAGGTGAAGGCCGATACCATTCTTCTGGAAATGAGCAACCCGCCGGCGGAGCAAGCGGCCGTGGACGCGCGGTTGCAGCTGCAGGCCGCGGAAGCGGAGTACCAGAGTTTCAAGGTGAAACTCGATAGCGACCTCATGACTCAGAGGGCTGGCGCCGCGACCGTGAACGCGGACTACAGCCAGGCGAAACGACAGGCGGATACGGACAAGGCCCTCTTCGACCTTGGCGTGATCTCCGGCTTGGCCTACAAATCGTCCCAGGGCAAAGCTGACGAACTTACCACCCGAAATGATCTGGAAGAGCAGCGACTGGTGATCAACAAGAAAGCCATCGAGACTCAACTGGCGCAGGAACAAGCCAAGGTCGACGAGGCGCGAACGCTGGCCGAGTTGAAGCAGAAACAGCTGGACGCATTGAAAGTCCGCGCGGGGATTGACGGAGTGCTGGTGGATCTGCCGCTGCAGGTCGGTCAGCACGTTATGCCAGGGGCGATGCTCGCGAAAGTGGTGCAGCCGGATCATCTGATGGCGTCATTGAAGATCGCCGAAACCTCGGCGCGGGATGTGCAGTTTGGCGAGCCTGCGGCGATTGATACGCACAATGGAATCATCAGTGGGACCGTAATGCGGGTCGACCCTGCAGTACAAAACGGAACCGTCACTGTGGACGTCCAACTAACGAGCGCATTGCCAAAGGGCGCGCGCCCGGATTTGAGCGTCGACGGGACCATCGACCTGGAACGACTGGACAACATTCTCTATGTGGGCCGTCCGGCCTTTGGGCAGGAGAACAGCACCATCAGTTTGTTCAAGCTGGATGCGGACGGCAAGGAAGCGGAGCGTGTGCCGGTGAAGGTTGGGCGCGAATCGGTGAATTCGATTCAGGTATTCGACGGGCTGCGCGAGGGCGACACCGTGATTCTCTCCGATATGTCGCGTTGGGATAAGACGGATCGCATCCGTCTGGAATGATGGGCGAAATCGAAAGACTGCAGTAGGAGCGAAATCAAGAACGACGAAATTCACAATGACGAGGAAGAAGCCATGACTGAAGTGGGGCAGCCGTTGATTCAGATCCAGGAAATGACCAAGGTTTTCTACACCGACGAAATCGAAACGCACGCGCTCTCGGGCGTGCACCTCTCGATCGCCAAGGGCGAGTACGTAGCCATGTCAGGGCCGTCGGGTTGCGGCAAGTCCACGCTGCTCTCGATCATCGGGCTGCTCGACACGCCGACCGCGGGCAGTTACTCGCTGAACGGCAAGTCGGTCGAGAACCTCGATTTTGCCGAGCGCTCGCGCATCCGCAATCAGGAAATCGGATTCATTTTCCAGAGTTTCAACCTGATCGGCGATCTGACGGTGTATGAAAACGTCGAACTGCCCCTTACTTATCGTCAAAGAATGCCCGCTGCCGACCGCAAGGTGCGGGTCATGGAGGCGCTGGAACGCGTCGGCATGGCCCACCGCGTGCGGCATTATCCATCGCAACTTTCTGGCGGTCAGCAGCAGCGGGTCGCCGTGGCCCGCGCGCTCGGCGGGAAACCTTCCATCCTGCTGGCCGACGAACCTACGGGAAATTTGGACTCCCGCAACGGCGAAGCCGTAATGGAGCTCCTGCAGAACCTGCACCGCGAAGGCGCGACCATCTGCATGGTGACGCACGATCCGCGCTTTGCGAAGCACGCGCAGCGCGAGGTGCATTTGTTCGACGGCAAAGTGGTCGCCGAAGAAGAGTTGAAAAAGCTGATGGCGGATGTGCATGCATGAGCGGATTCATGCAAGATGTCCGCTACGCTGCGCGCCAATTGCGAAAGTCTCCTGGGTTCGCGGCGGTAGCCATTTTTTCTCTCGCCCTGGGCATTGGGGCGAACACAGCGATTTTTACGCTGATTAACACTCTGATCCTAAAATCGCTGCCGGTACGCAATCCTGAGCGCCTGCTCTCGTTTGGCACTGGAATCGACAGCGGGCAAATCGATGGCATCGGTCCGGGCGCACTTGATATCCTCCCCTACGATTTCTACAAGCAGATTGAGCAGCAGCACGAGCCCTTGCAGGATGTTTGCGCCATCGGCAGCTATCCAGTGACCGTGAGTGTGGGAACCGGCCCCGGAGGAGTGGCCAGTCAAGCTCTTAGCCAACTCGTTTCGGGAACTTTTTTTCGTGTGCTGGGAGTCGAACCCGCGTTGGGCAGGTCCATCCTGCCAGAAGACGCCGACGCTCCAGGGCGAAATCCGGTTGCCGTCATCAGCCATCGTTACTGGTTGAAAACTCTAAGTGCCGATCCCTCCGTGATTGGAAGATCGATCACGATCAACGGAACAGCGTTCACGGTAATCGGTGTGACGCCCCCGAATTTCTTCGGGGTGGAGGTGAATCCGGACACTCCCGATATGTGGCTGCCGATCACGATGCAGCAGGAAGTCATGTTGCAGCCTTCTTTACTGAACCCTCACGGCTTGTTCTGGTTGCACATGATGGGGCGACGCAAAGAAGGAATCGGCGCGCAGCAGGCCCAGGCTTGGGCGACGCAGCAAATCCAGCAATTCATGTTGGCGCGTGAAGGCGCTCAAATCTCAGACAAGCGGCAAGGCGAGATTCGGCAGATTTACATCGATATGCTGCCCGGAGGCCGCGGCATCTCCCACTTGCGAGACCAGTTTTCGAAGCCGCTTTACATCCTCATGGGAGTCGTAGTTCTGGTGCTTGCCATCGCTTGTGCCAACCTCGCCAATTTCTTGCTGGCGAAGTCGGCTGCGCGCGAACGGGAAATCGCTACTCGAATGGCGATGGGCGCCAGCCCTGCCCGCGTTCTGTGGCACGTTCTCACCGAGGCATTGTTGCTTTCGTCGCTGGGTGGAATTGCAGGTTTGCTGCTGGCATTCGTGGGCACCAGAATGCTGGTTCGTTTCCTAGCCGAAGGCGCAAAGAGTTCGTCGCTGAATGCAAGTCCGGATCTTCGCGTTCTGGCTTTTACGTTTGGCGCGTCCTTGCTGACCGGAGCGGTGTTTGGAATTGCACCCGCGTGGCGAGCTTCGAAGCTGTCGGCGGCAGCGCTGACGTCCTCCGCACGATCAGCTTCTGGCACGGGAGCGCGATCCAAGCGGCTCCTGCCCAAGATTCTTGTGGCCGGGCAAGTGGCCTTGTCGCTGATCCTGCTAGTGGGGGCCGGCCTGTTTCTCCGCACGCTTGCGAATCTGAAGAATCAGGATTTCGGCTTCAACCGCCGCAATGTCTTGCTCGTCGATTTCGCGGAAAAGCTTGCAGGATACAAAGCTGACCAGCTGACCAGCCTTCACGAACGCATTGTCCACAGGCTGGACGCACTGCCGGGCGTTACGTCTGCGTCATTGTCGGGCAGTCCGCCGATGTCGTTCGGGAGTTGGCGCTCGCCGATTTTCATTCAGGGATATGCGGCGGCACCGGATGAAGATCTCTCGACCAGCATCAACCGCGTGTCGTCGCAGTACTTTGAGACGGTGGGCATCGGGGTTCTTCAAGGGCGCGCGATCGGTCCGCAAGATACACCAACATCCTTAAAGGCCGTTGTGATCAACCAGACCTTAGCCAAGCATTTCTTTCCGCGGGGAGATGCCATTGGCCATCAATTCACCGTTCTTGACCCCAGTGTTCCGGGTCCCTGGCAAATCGTCGGTGTTGTCCGCGATACCAAGTACACCGATCCTCGCGAACAACCCAAGCGCATGATTTACCTGCCGCTGGAACAGATGACCAGAGATGACCGCTATGCTTATACGATCGAAGTGCGGGCGGAGGGCGATCCGGCGGACATTGCAAACGAAGTCCGCGCGGCCGTGGCCGAAGTCGATCCTGCCCTGCCACTTCTTGAGATCAGGACGATCGGTGATCACCTCGATCTGTTCATGCAGAACGAACGCTTGATCTCCCAGCTCGCAAGTTTCTTCTCTGTGCTTGCGTTGTCATTGGCCTGCATCGGTCTCTACGGAATCATGACGTACAACGTCCTGCGCCGCACCAACGAGATTGGGATCAGAATCGCGTTGGGAGCTCGATCGGGCCGCGTTCTCTGGATGGTCCTCAGAGAGTCTCTGGTGCTGCTGGGGATTGGCGTTGCGATCGGCATTCCAGCCACTCTAGCCGCCGCGCGAGTCGTGCAGTCGCAACTCTTTGGCTTAAGCCCGTTTGATGTGAGCACGATGGCGGCGGCGGTGCTCGCGATTTCCGCAGTGGTTCTCATCGCGGCCTATCTGCCCGCGCATCGGGCCGCGCAGGTCGATCCCATGGTCGCGTTGCGATACGAGTGAGAGGAACGGGCGAGGAGGGAAAGAGATGACGGGACTATTCCAAGACCTACGCTACGCTCTGCGCCAGCTTCGCAAGAGCCCCGGGTTCACAGCGGTTGCGATCGCAATTCTGGCGCTGGGGATCGGCGCGAACACGGCGATCTTCAGCGTGGTGAACGGAGTTTTGCTGCGGCCGCTGCCGTTTCAGGATCCTGCCCGGCTGGTCCGCGTGTGGCATGTTCCTCCGCCTGCTAGCTTTCCTGGAATGACGACGTTCTCAGTGTCGGCAGCGAACTACACGGACTGGGCAAATCAGAACCACGCATTCGATCGCATGGCGATTTACAGCTACCACGGGTTCACTGTGACGGGTGGCGACAAGCCTGAACAAATCGACGCCAGTGCAGTGTCCTCCGGTTTCTTCTCAACTCTAGGCGTTACACCAATGCTGGGGCGCGCGCTTTCTCCTGACGAAGATCAGGTGGGCCACTCACGCGTTGTGGTTCTCAGTTACCGCTTCTGGCAAGAGCGTTTCGGATCGAATCCCGGCATCGTGGGCCACGACATCAATCTGGATGGGCAAGGTTACCTGGTAGCTGGTGTCATGCCGGCAAGCTTTCGTTTCCCCGACTTTGCGCAGATGTGGACACCGATGGCGTGGACAGATAAAGAGCGCGCCGTGCGCGGAGAGCACCACTATGTGGTCATCGCGCGCCTCAAGCCCGGGGTTGAAATAAAACAAGCGCAGGCCGAGATGAACACAATTTCGGAGCGGCTGCAGCAGCTCTATCCAGCGGACGACAAGGGATGGGGCGCGACGGTGCTGCCTCTGCACGACGACCTGGTGAGTGATGTTCGCCCGGCGCTGCTGGTTCTGTGGGGAGCCGTGGCTTTCGTTCTGCTGATTGCGTGTGCGAACGTGGCGAACCTTGCCCTGGCAAAGACTTTCAGTCGCCAAAAAGAAATTGCGATTCGGACAGCTCTGGGCGCGAGTTGGCCGCGCGTGCTTCGCCAGGTTCTCAGCGAGACTGTACTGCTTTCACTTGCGGGAGGAGCGCTTGGTCTCTCCTGCGCTCATTACGGAGTTCGGCTGATCGTCGTTTTTCTCGCCGACAAACTGCCGCATTCGGCTGAGATCGCCCTCGACTGGCAGGTGCTGACCTTCACCGCGGTCGTTTCAATAGCTAGCGGCATGGTTGCCGGTGTGCTGCCCGCAATGCGCCTAACGCGAAGCGACATCAATCAGACGCTGAAGCAAGGTCTTGGACGTACCGATGCGGATTCGGGTGGACATCGCACCCGCGGCATTCTGGTTATGTCCGAGGTCGCACTCTCTCTCATTCTCCTGGTGGGCGCGGGATTGATGATCCGCAGCTTTCAGAAGCTTCAGGGCGTGAATCCCGGTTTTGATTCGCAGAATGTTCTGACCATGAACGCAATGATCTCCTTGGCGAAGTTTTCGTTGCCAACCCAGGAAGTCCGTTTTTTCGAGCGAGTACTGCAAAACGTACGGGCATTGCCGGGCGTCGAAGCTGCCGGCGTGGCTGACGATGTTCCTTTGGACAATCAAGGCTCGCATCAGCCCATCGCGATCGAAGGCCGTCCGTTGGTGCCGATGTCCGAGCAGCCGGAGGTTGACGTTCGCCTCGTCAGCGCTGGTTACATGAGCGCGCTGCACATCCCAGTCTTGCGCGGACGCGACTTTAGCGACGCTGATATCGCCGGCCGGCCGGAAGTCATCCTGATCAGCGAGTCCATGGCCCGGCAGTTTTGGCCGGGCGAGGATCCACTGGGCAAGCGTCTGACCATGACTTTTTTCCCGGACGCGGTCCGAGAAGTGGTTGGTGTTGTTGGCGATGTGAAACTCGACGGTCTGGATCAGACCCGTCCCAATGCAACTCTCTATTTTCCGCTTGGTCAGGTGTCCGGGCCGTCGACCAACGGATGGAATTCGTTTCCGATGACGCTGGTCGTGCGCTCGAGCTCCAGTTCGGCGGGAATGGTTTCGGCTGTGTCGAACGCCGTGCATGCGGTCGATCCGGATGTGCCGCTGCGCGACATTCTGACGATGGATGACGTGGTTGCGAATTCCATCTCGCAGCAGCGGTTCAACATGATGCTGCTGGGTGGATTCGCCGCGCTCGCATTGCTGCTGGCCGCGGTAGGCATCTACAGCGTGCTGTCGTATAGCGTGAAGCAGAGTGTGCGAGAAATCGGCATACGCCTTGCTTTGGGAGCCCGGCTTGGAGATGTGTTGCGTGGAGTTGTGTTCGATGGCATGAAGCCAACCCTGCTGGGGGTCGCAATCGGGACGGTCGGCGCACTCGCGCTGGGGCGCTTTCTGTCGAGCCTGATCTATGACGTGCGGCCCACCGACCCTCTTACTTTTCTGACAGTAACGATTTTATTGGCGGGGGTCGCTTTATTGGCCTGCGTGATTCCGGCTTACCGTGCGACTAAGGTCGATCCCATGGTGGCATTGCGATACGAGTGAAGAGATAGGAGAACGCATGAACGGCTTTCTGCAGGATCTGCGCTATGCTCTGCGCCAGTTGCGCAAGAGCCCCGGCTTCGCCGGCACGGCAATTTTAGTGCTGGCCATGGGAGTATGCGCCAGTGTGTCCATCTTTGCCTTTGTGGACGCTGCGCTGATCAAGCCGTTGCCTTACCCCAACCCCAACCGGCTGGTTTTGGTGACGGAAAGCGTTCCGATGATTCCGGTCGCCAACCTTTCTTATCCGGACTATCTCGACTGGAAGAAGCTGAACCAGGTTTTCAGTTCGTTGGAGGTTTATGGCTGGACCGGCCATCTCCTTCGCACACCTGCTGGTACCGAACCGGTGACTGGCCTTCGCGTGAGTGATGGCTTCTTTCATGCTTTGGGCGTCGCGCCCGTGCTGGGACGCGATTTTTATCCTGGCGAGGATCTGCCCTCTGCGCCCAAGACCGTGATTCTGAGTTACAGCACCTGGCAGAAACGGTTTGGCGGAAGGAAAGATGCGGTGGGCGAAGCCGTGTCTCTCAGCGGCGTTCCCTACACCATCGTCGGCGTGCTGCCGCAGGATTTCCAATTCGCCCCCGGCGGCAATGAAGAGTTCTGGACGACGCTGCACGCTTCTGATTCCTGTGCGCTGCGGCGAAGCTGCCACAACTTCGTTGGAATCGCACGGCTCAAAGATGGCGTTTCCGTTGAGATGGCTCTGGCCAACATGAAGGCGATTGCCGGTCAATTGGAACTGCAGTATCCCAAAGACAATCGCGGTCAGGGGGCAACCGTTCTGCCTCTGTCTGAATTCATCGTTAAAGATATTCGCCCCATCCTGCTCGCGCTCCTTGGCGGAGCTGGACTATTGCTGGTCATCGCCTGTGTGAACGTATCGAGCCTGCTGTTGGTTCGCTCCGAGAGCCGCAGGCGCGAGATTGCGGTGCGCGGCGCTTTGGGTGCGACGCGCGGCCGGCTCATCCGCCAATTCATTACGGAAGGACTCGTTCTGATCACAGCAGGCAGCGTGCTAGGTCTGGCCGCGGCAGTTGGGATGATGCAGGTCCTGACCCGGCTGATCTCGAAACAGATGATGAACGGAATGCCGTACTTAAGCGGCCTCCGGATGAATTCGCACGTGCTGGCTTTCGCGGCGGCCATTTCAGTTTTTGCAGCGGTGCTCTTATCTCTTCCGCCCATCGTGCGCCTGCCACTTACCAAACTGCGCGAAGGTTTGACGGAAGGCGGCCGTGGTTACGCCGGAACTTTGTGGCGACGGTTTGGAATGAACCTGGTCGTGGTCGAACTCGCGATCGCAGTTGTTCTGTTGGTCGGCGCCGGGCTGCTGGGCAAGAGTCTCTATCGCTTGCTCCACGTGGAGATTGGATTCCAGCCCGATCATCTGGCCACCGTCCAAATTTCGTTGTCTGATACGACCTATCCGAAAGACGAGCAAGTCGCTGCGGTCGAGCGGCAGATTATAAGCCGTGTTTCCAGCCTGCCCGGAGTGGAATCGGCGGGAGTCTCCAGCGTTCTGCCGGTGAGCTTCAATGGCAACACCGACTGGATCCGGATTGTGGGTCGCCCTTACAACGGAGAGCACAATGAAGTGAATGAGCGGGACGTGAGTCCACTCTTCTTCTCGACTCTGCATGCGAGGTTGCTGCGCGGCCGGTACTTTACCGACACGGATGGCATGTCGAAGCTTGGGGTTGTGATGATCAACCAGACTTTGGCCAACAAATATTTCCCCGGGGAAGATCCGATTGGCAAGCGGATTGGCGACACCGAGCTGACGCCGAAGTCGATCAAGGAAATCGTCGGTGTTGTCGAAGACGTGAAAGATGGCTCGCTGGACTCCGAGATCTGGCCGGCAGTCTATTATGCGTTTGGTCAGGAGACCGACACTTACTTCTCGCTGGTGGCGCGGACGTCGCAGGACGAGGCGTCGCTGCTGCCCGCGCTGGTCGCCGCCGTTCATGAAGTCGATCCTGGCATTGGCGCCATTGACGAAACCACCATGACGGCCAAGATCAACGATTCCCCGTCCGCCTATCTCCACCGATCGGCGGCCTGGCTGGTGGGGGGCTTTGCTTCGCTGGCGTTGTTGCTCGGCGTGGTCGGCCTTTACGGCGTCATTGCATACTCGGTGAGCCAGCGGACCCGCGAAATCGGCGTCCGAATGGCCCTCGGCGCGCAGCGGAGTTCGGTCTATCAACTCATCCTGAAAGAGGCGGGATGGCTGGTGGGCATGGGAATCGTTGCGGGCCTTCTGTGCTCGATCGCCGCTGCTACCCTGATTCGCGGGCTGCTCTTCGGAGTGCGATCGTGGGATGCGGCGACGCTGGTCGCAGTGTCTGCTGTTCTGGGAATCTCGGCCATGCTAGCCAGCTACATCCCCGCGCGAAGAGCGGCGAAGGTCGATCCCATGGTTGCGTTGCGCTACGAATAATCAGGAGAAGATCACGATGGCTGGAATGACTGGAACGCTGCAAGACATTCGTTATGCGATCCGCCAGCTGCGCAAGAGCCCCGGCTTCACTCTGGTCGCGGCGCTCACGCTGGCGCTGGGGATCGGCGCCAACACGACGATCTTCAGCGTGCTGAACGCAACGCTTCTCAAGCAGCTTACGTTCCCTGATCCTGACCGGCTGGTGCTGGTGTGGCAGACGTTCGGCAAGAACCACAATGACTACAACATTGTCTCTGCGCCGAATTTCTGGGATTTCGAAAAGCGCAACCATGTCTTCGAGAGCATGGCCATCTTCGATTCCGGAGGCCGGGGCTACAACCTTTCCGCAACGGGAAGCAGCCGCGAGCCGGAGCAGGTTTCTGGGGTGCGGGTCTCCGCGGGCTTTTTCAACGTGCTCGGCGTGCAGCCTTTTCTGGGGCGCACCTTTCTGCCCGAGGAAGAAATCCGCGGGAAAGACCATGAAGTGATTCTGAGCTACGGGCTTTGGCAACTGCGTTATGCGGCGGATCGCGCGCTCGTCGGCAAGACCATCAAAGTCGATGGCGAGGACTTCACGGTTGTAGGCGTGATGCCGCGCGACTTTCATTGGGAATTCTGGAGCGGGCACCGGCAACTCTGGGTCCCGGTCGGCTACACCGAGGGCGACAAACAGCGAAGCGGCAATAGTTTCGTTTCTTTCGCGCGCCTCAAGCCGGGAGTAACCGTCGCGCAGGCACGCGCGGAAATGGAAGGCATCGGAACCCGGCTCTCGCAACAATATCCCAACGACGACGCTGACATGAGCGCGACCGTCGTCCCAATGAGTAGTTACGGACTCGAAGGTATGCGCAGAACTGTGTGGTCGCTTCTCGCCGCCGTCGGTTTCGTGCTGCTTATTGCCTGTGTGAACATCGCCAACCTTCTGCTGGCGCGCGGCGCCGCCCGGCAGAAAGAGTTCGCGCTCCGCCAGGCACTCGGGGCTGCGGGATTTCGCATCGCACGGCAACTGCTCACGGAAAGCCTGCTGCTGGCCTTGCTCGGCGGAGTGTGTGGTCTGGTTCTGGCAGTCTGGAGCACGGCTTTGCTGCCATCCGTTCTTCCCGCTGACGCTTTCAACATTCCTCTCCGGCAGGTTGATACCATTCCGGTCGATCGCTGGGTGCTTGGCTTTACGTTGCTGGTTTCATGCCTGACCGGGATTCTATTTGGCCTGGCGCCGGCGTTGAGCGCGCTGCGCGGAGATGTCACCGAGCCTCTGAAGGAAGGCGCCCGCGGTTCCACGGGAGGGCGTAGCAACCGTTTGCGCCACGCACTCGTGGCATCGGAAGTTGCTTTGGCGCTCGTTGTACTTTCCGGCGCAGGTCTGATGATCGAAAGTATGTCGCGACTGCTGGGCGTCGATCCCGGATTTAATCCGAAGCACGCTCTCATGATGGACCTGTCGCTGCCGCAGGAAGATCTCTACAACGGCCCTCCGGGTCACCCACTCTTTTGCCGGGACCTGGATGAGCGTGTGAGTGCAATTCCCGGCGTCGTTGCGGTTGGAGCAGTCGGCCACTTGCCGATGCGAGGCGATGCCGGCCGAAGTTTCGCCGTCGAAGGACAGCCTGATCCCGGTCAAGGGCATCGCCCGAGCGCACACTATTCGGTGGCGTGTCCCAACTATTTCAAAGCTTTGGGCGTGCCTTTACTGGCGGGGCGGGAATTCACTCATCAAGACACGGTTGCCGCGCCAGGGGTTGTGATCATCAATGACACCATGGCGGAAAAGTACTGGCCCAAAGAGAGTCCAGTAGGCAGGCGCATTTTCCAAGATGATTCCTGGCTTACGGTAGTGGGCGTCGTGGGCAATGTGCGGCATTGGGGACTGGACAACGAAAGCGAGCCACAATTCTTTCGGCCATATACCCAGGCTGCGTGGCCGGTGATGAGTGTTGTGGTGCGAACGGTGGGATCTCCCGCGTCGTTCACGCCCGCGATCAAGAAAGCGATGGCCGTGGTTGAGCCGGACCGGCCCGTTTCCGGTATCGAAACCATGGAAGACGTTGTGCAGGACTCAGTCGGATCGCGGCGCTTTCCCATGCTCTTGCTGTCCGCGTTTGCGTTGCTCGGCCTTGCCCTGGCAGGGGTTGGCATTATCGGTGTGGTGAGCTATTCGGTGGCGCAGCGTACGCACGAGATCGGCATTCGCATGGCGCTGGGTGCACGCACCGGCGACGTGCTGAAACTGATGCTCAGCGGAAGTATGACCTGGGTGGCGGTAGGAGTCGGCGTAGGGATCGCGGGCTCACTTGGCCTCACCCGATTGCTCGGTACATTGCTTTACGGGGTGAAGCCTTCGAACCCGGTTGTTCTGGGAACCGTTTCACTGCTGCTCGCCAGCGTAGGTTTACTGGCCAGCTATATTCCGGCGCGCCGCGCCGCCAAGGTCGATCCCATGGTTGCATTGCGCTACGAATAGGAGTGTGACATTGATGATCACCGGATTGTCTCAGGACATTCGCTACGCACTAAGACAGTTGCGCAAGAGCCCGGGTTTCACCGTGGTTGCGGTGATTACGCTGGCTCTGGGCATCGGCGCGAACACAGCTGTGTTCAGTGTGATCGACGCGGTCATGCTGCGTCCGCTGCCCTACTACCAACCGGAACGGCTGATCGAGGCGCAATCCATCAATACAAAGAATCCGGGCACGAGCGACATCTGCTATCCCGACTTCTTTGATTGGCGGACTCAGAACCGCACGCTGGAACACCTGGTTTCCTATCATGACCAGACATTTACCTTGACGGGGCTGGAGCGGCCGATCCAGCTCGACGCAGAGATCGTCTCCTGGGACTTGCTGCCGGCGCTCGGGGCGCGTCCGGAACTGGGTCGCGGCTTTATTCCGGACGACGAAAAGGCAGGCTCACGGGTAGCTTTAATCAGCCACTCGCTATGGACAACGCAGTTCGGCGCGGACCCGGCAATCATTGGCCGCGGCGTTCATCTGAGCGGCGGTCTCTACACCGTCGTCGGCGTCATGCCCTCGAGTTTTCGCTTTCCGGTGACTGCTCGAAACAGTATTTGGACCACGCTGGCAGCGGACGACGATAGTACGAGTTCCACCCCCGCCACTCGCAACCGAGGTATGCATTTTTTGAATGCGTTCGGGCGTTTGAAGCCCGGTGCTACGGTTGCGCAGGCGGACCAGGAACTGAAAAGCATCGCAGCCAATCTGACGAAGCAATACCCGGATACCAACACGCGGCATGACTCGGCCAAAGTGATGAGTGAGATTGCCGCCCTCATTGGCGATGCGCGAACCGAGCTACTCGTGGTTCTGGGTGCAGTTTCTCTGGTCTTGCTGATCGCGTGCGGAAACATTGCCAACCTCCTGCTGGCGCGCATGCGCGAACGCCAGCGCGAGATTGCGGTGCGGTCGGCCCTGGGCGCAGGAAGAAAGCGAATCGTGCGCCAATTGCTGGCGGAGAGTTTCGTCTTGAGCGCATTGGGTGGGCTCGCGGGTTGCGGGCTGGCCTTCGTGTGTACGCCGGCGATACTTTCGCTCATCGGCGACAGCGTGCCGCGCGCCGCCGACGCGGGAGTCGACCTGCCCGTGCTGTCGTTCGCGATTCTGGCTTCGTTCGCCGCCGGGTTAATCTTCGGAATCATTCCTGCAATCACGGCCTCGAGAACGGATCTGGTTTCCACTCTGAAGGAAGGTGGGAGAAGCGGGATCACCGGGCGCGACTGGCTCCGGTCGTCGCTGATTGTGGGGCAGGTGGCGCTGGGCCTTGTGCTCACGGCAGGAGCCGGCTTGCTGATTACCAGCTTTGTAAACCTCTTGCACATAGGCACGGGATTCAGTTCCGATCACCTCACCACGCTGCGTTTTGAAACGCCGGACGCACGCTATCAGACAACTCGCCCGCAGTTCTATCGCGACTACTTCGAAAAGGTGCGCGCGCTGCCGGGCGTGCAGGCGGCAGCCGGGGCGATGGTTCTGCCCATGACGTACAACGGCATCACGATCAGTTTCGAAGACCCCGAGCACCCCACCTCCGAAGGGCAGCGCCCCGCCGCGGACCTCAGCCCGATCACGCCGGACTATTTCCGCACGATGCAGGTCCCGGTGCTGCAGGGACGCGATTTTTCCGAGCGCGACGACGTGAAGTCTCCGCAAGTGATGCTGGTCAATCAGGCGTTTGCGAAAAAGTTCTTTCCCGGCGAGGAAGTGCTGGGCAAGAAACTGAAGCCGGGCGCGAACAACGGCACGCCAGGCGGGGCGCCGTGGCGGGAAATCGTCGGTGTGGTCGGTGACATCCGGCTGGAGGCGACGCAACGCGAAATGCGTCCAGCCATGTATCTTCCGGCCGCCCAGCTGCCGAACTGGTGTTGCCTTTACACGGTCATACGTACAGCGCTCGACCCGGCAAGCCTGGGTACGAGCGTCCAACAAATCGTCTCGGCCATGGACAAGGATATTCCCGTCACTGAAGTCCGTACGATGCATGAGCTGATGTCGACTGAGCTGTCGCAGCCGCGATTCGCAACCATCCTGCTGAGTACATTTGCCGGGCTGGCACTGGTTCTGACGGTGGTCGGCCTTTACGGCGTGATGACCTATTCGGTGACGCGGCGAACTCGTGAAATTGGCGTGCGCATGGCCCTGGGAGCGGAGCGCGGCGCGGTGCTGGCCATGGTGTTGCGGGACGCGGCCATCCTGCTGGGTGCGGGCATTGTGCTTGGCATTGCCGCTGCGCTGATTTCCGCGTCCGTGTTGCAGGACATGTTGTATGGCACGGGTTCGCGCAACCCGGTAGTGCTGGCGCTGGTTTGCGCTGCAGTCGCGCTCGCTGGCGTTGCCGCAGCGTTTGTTCCGGCACGCCGGGCGGCGAAGGTCGATCCCATGGTAGCGCTGCGCTACGAATAGGAGATTGATAATGATGATCACCGGACTCAGTCAAGATTTTCGTTATGCGGTGCGCCAGCTTCGGAAGAGTCCTGGCTTCCTCGCCGTGGTCGTTCTGTCGCTGGGGTTGGGGATCGGAGCTAACAGCACCATCTTCAGCGTACTTAACGCAGTGCTATATCGACCCATGCCGTATGACCATCCGGAAAGGCTGGTGTCGATCTGGGACACCCAGGTGCGGAAGCCGGAGGATGGAGGACAGCCGCCTCCCATAGCAGAAATGAATGACTGGAAGAGTCAGAGTCATGTCTTCGAAGATATCGCGCTGACCAGTTGGACCGAGCGCTCTACTTTATCTGGCCTGGGCGAGGCCGAGCCGATCTGGGTACAGAACGTTACGCCCAACTTTTTCAGCTTGCTGGGCGCAAAGCCGGTTCTGGGACGGATTTCCGCTGCGGATGAAATGCAGGACACCACGCAAACCGTGGTCATCGGCAATTCTTTCTGGAAACGCAAGTTCAACGGCGATCCCAATGCGCTGGGAAAAACATTCACTGTTCAAGGCGTGGTCTCGACGGTTGTCGGAGTCATGCCTGCTGGATTTGATCCCTTCTACGGCGACCGGATCGATTTGTGGCAGCCGATCAATCCCGAGAGCAGTCGGTACGCGGAGCGAACGGATCATTGGCTGATGCCGGTAGCGCGTCTAAAGCCCGGCGTGACGTTGGCACAAGCGCAGGTTGAGATGGACGTGATCGCGCGGCGACTGGAGCAGGCCTATCCGGCGACTAACAAAGACGTCGGCAAGAAACTTGTGCCTTTGCATCAAGAGCTCTTCGATCGGATCGGGAAGTCGCTATATCCGCTCTTTGGCGCTGTGTTTTTTGTTCTGCTGATCGCCTGCGTCAACGTCGCCAACCTTCTGCAATCGCGAACCGAAGTTCGCCGTAAAGAATACGCGCTTGCGGGCAGCATTAGGATCGGGCAGGCGGCGGCTGATCCAGCAGTTGCTCGCGGAGAGTGGGCTGCTGGCCCTGCTCGGAGGAGGCTTTGGAGTAGTTATCTCCTTCGCGGGGATCGAGCTATTTCGCAAACTCGCCGGCGAGTTTCCCAATTCCGGGGACATCCGCGTAGATGCTCCAGTGCTCCTATTTACGCTCGGTGTTTCCATGCTTACCGCGTTCCTCTTCGGATTGGCGCCGGCGATTCAGGCCTCCCGTCCCGATCTAAACCTTGCTTTGCGCGAAGGCGAGGGCCGGACTTCGACCGCCTCGCGCAGTTGGGTGCGCCACTCGCTGGCCGTGTCGGAAGTGGCTCTTGCGATGCTGCTGCTGGTGGGCGCCGGCCTCATGATCAACACCATGCTGCGTCTGCATCGAATCGATCCTGGATACGATCCGAAAAATGTCACGACCATGACCATTCAGCTTCCGGAAGGAGGGAAGTATCTGGAGAGAGTGCCCGGCACTGATATGGAGAAGCCGTTGCCACTGGTCAAGGCGTTTTGTCAACGAGTACTCGAAAGAGTCGCGACCTTGCCGGGAGTCGAATCGGCGGGGCTAATCGGCAACGCCCGGAGGATAACAGTTTTTCCGATCCTTGGTCATCGCCGCCGCCGCCAGACAAGGGACCGCATGCGGTACGGTCCGTAGTGAGTGCCAGCCTTTTCCGCACCATGAAGATTCCGCTTATTAAGGGACGTTATCTGGATGAGAATGACACGCAAAGTGCACCTTGGACCGTCGTCGTCAATGAGTCTTTCGTGCGCCGCTATTTCGCCGAATGAAGATCCGATCGGACAGCAGTTGCTGCTGCGCTTCGATCCCTACCCTGTAATCGGCGAGGAGGACCGGCCCCGCCACATCGTCGGCATTGTGGGCGATGTAAGGCATTTCGGCCCGGCGCGACCAGTGCCCCCATTTGTTTATGTCTCCTATCTTCAGCAGCCCGCAGTGTTTCCCGGGGGCGCTGTGATGCCTCTCCTTACTCCGATGTTAATGGTGCGGACCGCTCCCGGCTTGACGAGCCAGGTGGCAGGCTTGTCAGCTGCCGTGAAGAAGATCGTGACAGAACTGGATCCCAATCTTCCGGTCACGTATGTCATGACCATGGACCAAGCGCTGGAGGAGTCACATGGGCAACACGCGGTTTTATATGAACCTGTTCGGGATTTTCGCAGGCATCGCGGTTCTGCTTGCGGTGATTGGCATTTATGGAGTGATGTCCTATTTCGTCAGCGAGCGCACCCATGAGATCGGCATCCGGGTTGCCTTGGGGGCCTTCCCTTCCGACGTAATCAGCCTGGTCGGAAAATTGGGATTGAAGCTCACGCTGATCGGTGTGGCCGTTGGAATTGGCCTGGCCATTGGCCTCACCCGTCTGATGGCCGGATTTTTAGTTGGCGTTAAACCGATCGACCCTTTGACGTATGCGGTGGTTGCGGTGGTTCTGGTCGCCGTTGCATTGCTGGCGTGTTACATACCGGCGCGCCGAGCCTCGAAGGTCGATCCCATGGTGGCGCTGAGATACGAGTAGAAATCTTGCTATATGAATCGAGAGTGCAATGATCCAACTGAAAAATATCGACCGCAGTTACAAGACTGGCGCTGGACGAACCTGGGTGTTGCGCCGCGTGAACCTCGACATTCGCGAGGGCGAGTTCATCACCGTCATGGGACCGTCAGGGGCGGGGAAGTCTTCTCTGCTCAATGTGCTGGCGCTTCTGGACGACCAATGGGAAGGCGAGTACTGGTTTCGCGAGCAGGCCGTTCACGATCTGAAACGCAAGCAGCGCAGCGAGTTGGCGAAGAAGAATGTTGGAGTCGTCTTCCAGAGCTACCACCTGCTCGACGACCTCACCGTGCAGGAAAACATCGATTTGCCGCTATCTTATAAAGACATTCCACGCAATCAGCGGCAGAGTTTAGTCGCCGACACTCTCGATCGTTTTCAGATCGTCGCGAAGAAAGATCTGTATCCCAGCCAGCTCTCGGGAGGACAGCAGCAACTGGTCGGTGTGGCGCGTGCCGTGATCCACAAACCGCCGCTGCTGCTGGCCGATGAGCCCACCGGCAACCTGCACTCCGGGCAAGCCAAGGAAATTATGGAACTGTTCCGCGAGTTGAACCAGCAGGGAACGACCATCGTGCAGGTCACGCATTCCGAAGCGAATGCCGCCTACGGCAGCCGCACGATTCAAATGCGGGACGGCTGGCTGGTGGGCGACACGGCGAATCCGGCTCTCGCTCAGCCGGCGGAGGTCAGCGCATCGTGAATGTTTCCGGGACCACTTTCTTATTCTTGCAGCGGGGAATTGCGATCAGTTGTATTTATGGAATGCTGGTTTCGCCCATGCCCGCGCAGACTGCAAGCCCTGCGCCGCAGCATGCCGGCACTCGGACCAGCGCAGCTCCAGCGAGTTCTCCAGTTCAGTTTGAGATGCCGAAATCGCGTAATCCACTCAATGCCTACGCGCCGGATTATGTTCCCGAGCCCGTGCTGGCGAACTCATCTCGCCTTGATCGCCTCATCCGGGACGGGAAGCTCTATCTCTCATTAAAAGATGCGATCGCCCTTGCCCTTGAGAACAATCTGGACCTCGCGATTGCCCGTTACAATCTCCCCATCGCGAATACCGATATTCTGCGCACCCAGGCCGGCGGATTTTTTCGCGGCGTAAATACCGGCGTCGTTCAGGGAACTCCTGGCGGCGGCGTTGGCGGCTTCGGCACGGGTGCTCCTGGAGCTGGCGCCGGTGGCACCAGCAGCGGCGCCGGTGGCGCTGGAGCGGGCGCGTCCGGACTCGTGCAGTCCACGCTGGGAGCCGGGACGTCCGTATCTTCCTACGATCCACTCATCAGCGCGAATGGCGGAGACGAGCATCAGACCTCGCCGGTGGTGAACCAGGCTGTGTATGGCGTTCCTTCGCTGCAGTTGAATACTGGACAATTCAACGTTAACTACTCTCAGGCCTTCGCCACTGGAACCAGCATCAACTTCTCATTCAACAGCTCACGGCAGACGACGAATAGCCCGTTCTTTACGTTGTCTCCTACCCTTACCTCTTTTTACCGCTTCAGCATTCAGCAGGAACTTCTCGCGGGATTCGGCTTCGGGCCGAACTTGCGCTATTTGCGCATCGCCAAAAATAACAAGAAAATCTCAGACATCGCCTTCAAGGACCAGGTGATTGCCACCGTAACCCAGATCGAGAATATTTATTGGGACCTGGTCAGCGCATACGAACAGACGCAGGTGAACGAACAATCGTCCGCGTTCGCTCAACAGACGCTCGACAATACGCGGAAGCAGTTGAAGCTCGAAAGCGTTCCGGAGATGGACGTATTGCGTGCCGAGGCGGAAGTTTCCAAGCGAGATCAGGACCTGACGGTGGCCCGTACCAGTCTCCAACTCCAGGAAACTCTAATCAAGAATGCGGTCACCAAGAGTCTGGACGATCCCACTCTGGAAGCCATGCCGGTCATTCCCACTGACCATATGCAGGCCGTGCAGGATGTCGTGCAGAATAACGTCCAGGGCAGCCAGCCGATTCAGGATTTGATTTCGGCTGCATTGCATGACCGGCCGGAATTGCTCGAGTCCGACGTTGACCTGGTGAACCGCCAGATCAGCCGTAGCGCCGCGCGCAATGCGTTGTTGCCGTCGCTCTCGCTGGTCGGTTTTTACTCGGGGTCGGGGCTCGCGGGTCAGCTCAATCCCATCTGTACTGAAGCCTGCAATGCAAACGTGCCGCCCGGCTTCGGAGGCGCGTTGACCAGCACGTTCAATAACTCGTCCCCGGATTACTATGTAGGACTCAACCTCCAGGTTCCATTGCGCAATCGTGTGGCAAAGGCCGATCAGTACCGGTCGGAGCTCGAGTATCGGCAGGCCGAGTTGCGATTGGAACAGTTGAAGAAGCAGGTTCGCATCGAGGTCCGCAATGCGCAATATGCGGTGGAACAAACCGGAGCGCGGGTGCAGGCCGCCCGCAAAGCCCGCGATCTGGCTCAGCGTACTTTCGATATCACAAAGAAGGAGCAGGACCTGGGGGCGGGATCGAGCTATCAGACCCTTTCCGCTCAGCGCGATTTATCTCTGGCTGAGCTGGACTTGGTCACGGCGATGACCATTTTTGAAAAAGCGAAAGTGGAACTGGATCGCGCAACCGGGGTGACTTTGGAACATAATGGCATTCAGCTGCAAAATGCGATAAGCGGCATGGTCAGTGATAACATCAGCCCCGCGAGCCCATAATTGGTCGTGCGGGCTTCTGCTATGCCAACTTCCGCCAAATCCGGAGGACTTCCCGCCGTCACCAAGGGCAGCTACGACCGGCCTCGCATCCTGGCAGCCGACGACCAGCAGCATGTTCTCGAAGCGCTCGAACTCCTCTTGCGTCCTCAGGGCTATGACGTGGAGACCGCAAGATCTCCAGCTCTGGTTCGCAATGCGCTCGCCACGGAGTCGTATGATGCACTGCTCATCGACCTGAACTACACGAGGGACACGACATCCGGACAAGAAGGGCTCGACCTCCTTTCTGAGATTGTTGCTCTCGACAACACTGTGCCCGTCATTGTGATGACTGCCTGGGCCAACATTGAACTGGCCGTGGAGGCAATGCGCCGCGGAGCCCGGGACTTCGTCCAGAAGCCCTGGGAAAACGAGCGGTTGCTCACCATCCTCCGGGCGCAGGTTGACCTTCGCCGAGCTTTGCAGCGCGCCGAGCGGCTGGCTGCGCAGAACCGTCTACTGCAGGCCGATGGGCGCCCCGAATTTATCGCGGCCGCCCCCGTTATGCAATCTGTCCTCGATGCAATTACCCGCATCGGCCCCTCCGACGCGAATGTGCTGATTACGGGTGAGCACGGCACGGGTAAGGAAGTCGTGGCGCGCACGCTGCACGCAGTTTCGCGGCGGGCGTTGCGCCTCATGGTTTCGGTGAACACCGGAGCTGTTCCCGAAGGGCTCTTTGAGAGTGAACTCTTCGGCCACGTGAAAGGTGCGTTCACTGATGCCCGTTACGACCGCATCGGACGCTTTGAGCTGGCCGATGGCGGCACAATTTTCCTGGACGAAATTGGAAATATTCCCATTCGGCAGCAGGCCAAGCTGTTGCGCGTGCTGGAGGCGGGCGAGATCGAACGCGTCGGCTCATCACGCGCGGTGCGCGTTGATGTACGGGTGGTATCGGCCACGAACGCCGATCTTCGTGCAGCCTGCGTTTCTGGACAGTTTCGCGAAGACTTGTTGTTTCGCCTGAATACGGTCGAAATCCACGTGCCCGCCTTGCGCGAACGCCGGGAGGACATTCCAGCCCTCGCCGTACATTTTCTTACGCGTTACGCCTCGCGTTACCGGCGGCCGATCACGGGCTTCGAAGCTTCCGCACTGCAACTGCTGATGCAATATTCCTGGCCGGGCAATGTGCGGGAACTCGAACACACGCTCGAGCGCGCGGTGCTGATGTGCCGCGGCAACGAGATCCAGCGGGCCGACCTGGGACTGGACATGCTTCGGCCACAAAGCCAGAACCTCGAAGAACTCAGCCTCGAATCTGTGGAAGCCATTCTGATCCGCAAGGCCTTGCAGCGTTCGCAGGGCAATGTAAGCCAGGCCGCGGAGACTCTGGGGCTCAGCCGCGGCGCCCTCTACCGGAGGATGGAGAAGTATGGGCTCTAGCCCGCAAGGGACTCCTCATCCCAGCGCGCGCAAGCCTCCACGAAAACGGGTTCGCCTCCTGTATGAGCGGAGAGTCAATCTGTATGCGCTGCTGGTGGCGCTTCCCGCACTCGTGGTCAGCGGCATTTTCATCTGGATGCAGTCCTGGACTCTGGAGTCCAAGCTCGCTCTGATGTTCGCCGAACTGTTCGTGTGGTGGCTGCTGGCGATGGCGCTTCAGGAACAGACCACGCGGCCATTGCAGACTCTGGCCAATGTGATCGCCGCCCTGCGCGAAGAAGACTATTCGTTCCGGGCGCGGGGAGCTGCCACCGATGATGCGCTCGGTGAACTTTCCCTCGAAGTAAATGCTTTGGCCGACCTGCTCGCCGACCAGCGGATTCGGGCCATTGAAGCGGCCGCACTCTTGCGTCGCGTGGTTGAAGAAATCGAGGTCCCACTCTTCACGTTTGATCCGGACCAGATTCTGCGCCTGGTGAATTCCGCCGGAGAACGTCTGCTGCAGCAGCCTTCCGTGAGGCTCCTCGGACGTACGGCCAAAGAGATCGGATTGGCTGCGTGCATGCACGCGGAAAGTGAAACAGTCGTCCCGCTCCCATTTCAAGGCCCGAACGCGCGCTGGCTAGTGCGGCGCAGTTCGTTTCGCCAGAAAGGCGTGCCCCATACGCTGATCGTTTTGTCCGACGTGAGCCGCGCTCTGCGCGAAGAAGAACGAGGCGCGTGGCAGCGTCTGATTCGCGTGCTGGGCCATGAACTCAACAATTCGCTGACGCCCATCAAGTCCATCGCAGGCACGCTGCGAGCCAAGATTTCGAACCCATCGCCAGAGTCGGACCGGCCGGAGGATTTCGAGCGCGGACTTTCCATTATCGAGGCGCGGGCCGACTCCCTGAATCGCTTTCTGCAGGCCTACCGCCAACTCGCACAAATGCCGCCGCCCACCTTGCGGAAGACCCAGCTCGCTCCAATCGTTCAACGCGTCGCTGCCCTGGCCAGTTTGCCGGTACAGGTGCTGCCGAGTCCTGCAGCAGAATTGATGGTTGATCCGGATCTGCTCGAGCAAATGCTGATCAACTTGACGCGCAACGCAGTGGAAGCGGCGCTGGAACCTCATCATTCGGCGCCCGCTCGTAGCGCAACGACACCAGACTCTTTACCCGCAAGTGAACCACTTGTCTTTGTACGGTGGGAGTTGACCGAGAAGGACCTGATTCTTACCATCGAAGACAACGGTCCCGGCCTGGGCAATCCCGCCAACGTTTTTGTTCCGTTCTACACCACCAAGCCGAGCGGCAGTGGAATCGGGCTGGTCCTTTCACGGCAGATCGCGGAAGCTCATGGCGGGTCGATTGAACTCCTGAACCGTACCGACCAGATGGGCTGCCAGGCAAGAGTGGTACTTCCGCGCGTCCAGCCGCCGGCCTAAGACGGACGGTGCATGTCCGTGAATCCGCGATGAATCTGGATTCTAAAACTGAGGATCTTGGGCTTAACACACGAAGGCTCAACACACCGACCGAAGCCCGTAGTATAAGATTCCAGTTTTATTGAGGAATCTCGAAGATGTTTGAGGATAAAGAAAATGGAACCCAATCCGATTCTCTTCCGCGATCTCAGTTACATATTCCTGGCCGCAGTGCTTGGAGGCTTGGTGGCATGGCGTCTTCGCCTTCCTCTGATTCTCGGCTTCGTTTTAGGCGGAATCGCCATCAGTCCGTTCACCCCGGGGCCGCATCTCTCGGATTTGCACAGTTTCGAAGTGCTGGCCGAGGTTGGGGTGGTGCTGCTGATGTTCTCGATTGGAGCCGAGTTCTCCGTCTCAGACCTGATGCGCGTGAAATGGGTTGCTCTGGTCGGCGGCCCGATCGGGATTCTACTGATACTCGGCATCGCCATGGGCTCTGGAAAGTTGTTGGGCTGGAGCCTGACGGAAGGGTTCGTCATCGGGGCGGCGGTTTCGGTGGCGAGCACGATGGTGCTGGCTCGTGTATTGAGCGACACGGGAAGCTTGGCGACAACCTACGGACGCGTGATGATCGGCATCACGCTCGTCGAAGATCTCGCTGTCATCTGCCTGACTTTGGTGATTCCGGTCTTAGGCAAATCCAGGGACGGCAGTTTGTTGGCTGCAGCCTGGGCTCTCGGCAAGGCTCTGCTATTGCTTATTCCGCTGGTCCTCGTGGCGATGAAAGTGATCCCGCCTTTCCTGCGGCAGGTCAAGAAAACCTGTAACTCGGAACTCCTCCTGCTGGTTGCGATTGCTATTTGCCTCGGAACGGCTGAGCTCGCACAGGCCGTCGGTTTTTCGGTAGCCCTTGGCGCGTTTCTCGCCGGCGTATCCATCAGCAACCTGCCGGACCTCCACGACGCCCATACTCAGCTCGTTCCCTTGCGAGACGCCTTCGTAGCTCTGTTCTTCGTTTCGCTCGGCACTTTGGTCGAGCCTATGGTCGTCTTGCACAGCCTGCCACTTCTCGGACTGATGCTTCTGCTCATCGTCGGCGCCAAACTTCTAGTTTGGACCATGGTTGTGTGGGCCTTCCACTATCCGATCCGCACCGCGATTCTGGTGGCTGCTGGGCTGACACAAATTGGCGAGCTCTCGTTCGTGGTGATGCAGGCCGCGCGGTCGGCGGGGATGGTGGGCGAAAATGTTTTCAGTACGGCCATCGCTGCATCGTTGATCTCGATATTGCTGAACGTCTTTATCGTGCGTGGAGCGTTCGCATGGCTGGGCGGAAATATTTCTGAACCAAGCTTGCTCGAGCCCGCAACGGATGCACCGGCGCCGGCGAGTCACTGACTTCCAGTCCAGTTCCGCAGAGGCGACAGAGCTTGGAAGATCTCTTGGGGAGATTCCCCATGATGCAGATGGTGGTCCGCCGTCCTCTCGTTTTTCTGAGGATCTGGATCACGCAACGTCCGAAACTCTGGTGATGTAAGGTATTGAAAAATAAATGGCGGAAGCGAGTGGGAGTCGAACCCACCGGTGACAGGATTGCCTGCCGCCCGCCGGTTTTGAAGACCGGGACGATCACCGGACCGCATGCGCTTCCGTAACGGTGCAAACAACTTACAGCCGGGGCTGAAGTTCTATTGCTCGCGCAGAATGCCAGTATGAAGACACCTACCAACGCGGCATGATCTAAAGGCTGGCATTGGCCTATCGCCGAAGATCAGCCACGCCCGCGCGGTCTTGAGTGTAACTGAGATTTATCGCGAAGTAACGAAACGTGTTGAGGGTCGAGGAAATTCATTGCAGCCACGCGACAATGTGCTCGGCGATGTACGCGTGCGATTCCGCTTCCTATTCCGCGAGCGGCTTTTCCTGCAGCAGGAGTTCCGTTGCCTGGACTCGCGGGTCGGAATGAAACCAGCGCTGAATGACTTGATCGCAAAGTACATTTCCTAGCGCGAGCAGGCTCATTCCCTGATGATGAACCATCCACGATTGCACGAGTTCGGGGCGACGCAGGAAAAACTTGCGAGAGGCTGTATAGTCCGCCGCTTCCACGAATCCGTAGGAGCCAAACCATCCAAGTGAATTCATTTTTCTAAGATTGGCGAGCGCTCCTTTGCGATCGACGGGCAATGCGAGGAAAGTGGAATATGGCGAAACGACCATAGGATCAGACTCGCTCTTCTTCTGGGCCAGACTTGGCACTCCGAACGCTTCATAGTGATAATCGCCAGCGTCATTCACTCTGGCGCAGGCCGCTTCCGAAATGCCCCACGGGATGCCCTTGCTGGCAGCATAGTCCTGCTGCGCTTGCACCGCTGCCTCACATGCCCGCTCTAACAGCGTATTGGAATAGCTGCGCATCCAGATCGATGGCATCATGTATTCGAACATGGTCCCGGTCCAGGACAACAAAACGGTGCGGCCATGATCGGTTGAAACCTGCCGGTTCAGATGAAACCAGGAGTCCTGAGGAATATCGTCTTTTGCGATTGCGATGAACACAGCGGTGCGGGGCTCGGTGACGAGCAGATCATAGTAGTACGGCTGTAACTCCTCCGTCCCAGCATCGAAGCCGACGGACAATTGCACTCGCTCATTATCCAGTAAGAAGCTGAAATCCATGGCTTCCGCCAGATCGTGTGCTTGCCGGCTTATCCGCCGCAACTGTTGCACGAGGGCGGCTGCACTCTGACGAGCCTCTGGTAGGAGCAGCGCGAGCCGCAGCGCAGCCGTGCGATCGCCATTCAGCGACGTTTGAATAAGTTTGTCGAGGCGCAATTCCACTTCGGCGATCCAGTCCGGCAGGCGTTGCAGAGGCACATCCTCCAGTTCGCTATGACCCTCGAACAACTTCGCACGCAGCGCCGTGAATTCCGGAAGCTTCCAAGGCAGGTAGAGCCCCACCAGGCTGCGAGCGCTGTTCAGCCGCGTCAACGTCTGTTGGCGAAACCACTCGATGTCAGAGGCGTGCTTTTTCGGCGGTTTCTTCGTGTCCAAAATGTCATCGGGAAAATTCGGAACAGTTTCAAGCCAGTCTCCTCGATGGAGAGCAATGTCGCAGCGTCGTAACACGCGATTGGGCAGAGCTCGTAAATCTGCTAATGCCCGCAAATGATCGAGCAATCCCTCGGCAGTGGCCCGCGACAGTAACGGGCGACGCAACTGATCCAGGCAGCCTTGCTCCAATGTCCAAAGCGACGCGACAAGATTGCCGCTGTCAACTGAAGATATGAAGAATGGCGGCTTCGGCTGCATGGTACGCGTGTCGTACCAGTTCATGAGATGGCCGCGATACTTGGGCAGCTGAGCCAATGCGTCAAGAGTTTTCTGCGTCAACTCAGCCATTTCGGGAACCGTGAGATAGCCGAATTCGCTGGCGACCTGGCGAGAATTCAGAAGGAGTCCTACGTTTGTAGGGGACACCGTTGCCGTGACGCGGTACGGAACACCTTGGATATTGTCCGGCACGAGCCAGTGGTGTTCTGCACTGGAGAACTCCAGGAAGTATCGCCAGATGTGGAGAGCGGACCGGCGCAGGAACCTCGCATCCTCAGGCCGCAACTCGGGTTCCGGTTCGATCGGAAGGCCGTTCAGCCAAAGAGTCAAGGGCTGGCTGCACGCCCACAATAATAGAATCGGCGCCGCAACAGGCAATGCTGCAGGATGGATCATCCAGACCAGCAGAGCCAGCCCGATCGACACGAGCGGCGTCCAGCCCAGATAACGATCCACGGCTGACCGGCGACCACCAGTCTCGGCTTCTTCCGCCGTCTCCCACTCCAGCAAGAGCCGACGGGTGATCAAGCGGCGCACCAAGGCCCGCACGATCGCGTCCAGTGAGAGCAAAGCTTGGTCTTCTAACAGGATCAAAGCAACAAGAACGGCGAAACCGCTCTTGAGAAAACCGCGGAATGCGCCGCGAGCGGCTTGTAGGCTGCGTCCGATGACTGCATTCGTCAATCCAACCAGAAGCTCGGCGAATGCCGGAAGAAACAAAATGCAGATCGCAGCCAGCGTCCAGTAGACAGGACGCTCCATTACCAACCACCCGCCCAGGAGCAACATCAATGTGGCTGGGTCCACCAGGCTGCGCCGCAGGTTATCGAAAATCTTCCAGCGCGAAATCAGCGAGATGGGATTGGGGACAGACGCGCCGGACTCATCCGGAACGCGGTCGAAGAGCCATGCCATGATTTGCCAGTCGCCGCGGACCCAACGATGTTTCCTGCGGTTGTAGGCGGAGTAGTGCGAAGGGTAGTCTTCGACCACGATGATGTCGGTCGCGAGGCCGGAGCGCGCGTAGGCGCCTTCGATCAGGTCATGGCTGAGCAGCGAATTCTGCGGAAATCGTCCGTGTAGAACACGGAACATGGTGTCAACTTCATAGATTCCCTTGCCCGCGAATATCCCTTCACCATACAGATCCTGATAGACATCCGAAATTGCGCGCGTGTAGGGGTCAAGTCCGGTTTCGCCCGCGAACAGGGCAGCAAGCCGCGACCGGGTCGTGCTGAGAACGCTGATTCCGACTCGCGGTTGAAGGACTCCGTAGCCGGCAACCACGATATTGCGATCTGGATCGATAATGGCCTGATTCAGCGGATGCGCCAGGGTTCCGATCATGCGCTGCGCCGAGCCGCGGGGTAACTCGGTGTCAGAGTCGAGCGTGATGAGGAAACGGACCGTCGGAAGAATTGAGACATCTCCCGCTTTGATCGGGAAACTGTCGTAAGACCCGCGCATCAGCTGATTCAAAGCGAGCAGCTTTCCACGTTTTCGTTCCCAGCCCATCCATCCGCTCTCCTGGGGGTTGTAAACACGATGCCGATGGAGGTGAAGAAATTTCCCCGTGCCTTTGGGAGAGTAGCGCGAATTTAATTCTTCAATCAGCTTCGACATCAGCGTCACTAGCGCGCTATCTTCTGGCGAAGGCTGAGACGCGTCGGGCAGGTCGGAAACGATCGCGAAGTGTAAATTGCGATCATGATTTCCGAGATAACGAACTTCGAGGTCCTCCACCAGCCTGCGGACTTGCTTTTCATTGAGCAAGAGCGTCGGGATAGCGACCATAGTGATGCAATCGTCAGGAACGCCCTTGGAAAAATCCAGCTTAGGCAGTGGCTCCGCAGTCAGGACGTTCGTGACTAGGTAGTTCATCAACTGGACCGCCGCCTGCGAGGCGGGTATCAACAAAATCAGGACGCCCAGCAATACGAGGATCGGGGAAGTGGAGGGCGGTGTAAGCCACCAAAGAGAGAAGCCGAAAATAATGGCACTCAAGACGGCGATTCCGCCCACCAGCACATCATCTGGATGATTTCGCAAGAATTCCCGGAAGCGATCGCCGGGCGTCGGGCGATAGCCCATTCTCTGGCACAGCAGTGCGCTTCCCTCGGCGACCAGATAAAAGCCGATATGGGATTCTCTGCGCTCTATTCGAGGATCGCCGTAATGTTTGCTTCGAGCTTCCCGGGCCAAGCCAAGAGCGGCATCTGCGACATCTGTTTCCGCACGCCCGGAGCGCAGGGAAATTTTGGCTATTTTCTCGCGATAGATGTTCCGGGTCTCGAGGTCCATCGTTAAATACGTGCGGGAGGGATCTTGGGCGAGAATCTTGTCGAACGGGATGAGTGATTCCAGTTCGTCTTTCCAAGATGTCTGCGTTACCTGTCGATAACTTTGAATCCACAAGGTGATCTGCTGCGAAGAACCGTTTTTCGGATCTCGCACAACCTCGTTCCCACGAACTGCAATCTGTTCGAGTAGAACCAGCCGAAGTGCGGGCACCAGAGCGCCAATTTCGTGGTATTTGAGCGGACTTATTTCCTCAAATGCCGTGCAAAAAGTGGTGAAGTGTTTCTTCGAAAAACCAGGACCAGACTTGTCCACGAAACCCTTTGCGATTGCCAAAACGCGGGGCATGATCTTATCTTTTCCAGCGACTACCGGAAGATTGGTTGAAGGAGCAAGTTCGTCTGACAACTGTCGCGTCGCGGACGAAAACTCCTGCGCATTATCTCTGAGCCAAAGGAGAGATTCGTCAGGCGCCCCTTTCAATTTGGCGGATTTTGTAAAAGCGGCATCCACGCGCGGCCGCAAATCTTCGAGAGTTGTCGCAAGCGCCTCGCAGCGCGTCGATAATTCACTCGATGCCGTCGATGGCAGCCAGGTCAGAGTGGTGGCCAGCGCTCTCGCGGCGGCGACTATTTCTTTGTCGCTCAACCCCACTGAAACGGGACGACGCGCCTCTTCTTCCAGTAACTTCCGGATTTGACTGCCGAGCGCCATACTCCGATGCTCCTTCTTCTGCCTTCTGCTTCTCGCGCGTTGCGAATTCTTCTACCGGTAACTGGCGGCCTGCAGTTCGAACATCTCCGCATAACGGCCGCCCCGGCGCGTCAATGTGTCATGGTTGCCCTCTTCGGCAATCCGCCCGTTCTCCAATACGACGATTCGATCCGCCA
This sequence comes from uncultured Acidobacteriota bacterium, assembly GCA_963758005.1. Classification (GTDB taxonomy): domain Bacteria; phylum Acidobacteriota; class Terriglobia; order Terriglobales; family Acidobacteriaceae; genus Sulfotelmatobacter. Next base: position 1,182,123 of record CAVWTR010000006.1, on the reverse strand, counting down.
TACGAACCGTCGAAAAGCGATGCGAAATGAATAGAGCCATTTTTCCGGTGGTCAGTTCGGCAAACCGTTGAAAGACTTCGTATTCGCTGCGAGCATCGAGCGCCGAGGTAGGCTCATCCAGAACGAGCACTTGCGCGTCTCGCAAATAAGCCCGAGCCAGCGCGAGTTTCTGCCATTCGCCGCCGGAGAGGTCGACTCCGCCGTCAAACCGCCGGCCCAGCATCTGCTCATATCCGAACGGAAGTCTCTGCACCACGTCATGAGCCAGACTTTTCCGCGCAGACTGTTGCAGCCGCGGCAGATTGCCGACCTCGTCGATGAGTCCTACGCCAATGTTCTCCCGCGCCGTCATTTCATAACGCATGAAATCCTGGAAGATCACGCCGATTTCGCGATAGAGATCTTCCAGGTCATATTCACGCAGATCGATTCCGTCGAGTAGAATCTGCCCCTCCGCGGGGTCATAAAGGCGGGTGAGCAGTTTGACAATGGTGGTCTTGCCTTCACCGTTTTCACCAATCAGCGCGATTCGCTCCTCAGGGTGAAGATGAAGGTTGAATCCCTGTAACACCAGGCGCGAGCTTCCTGGATACCGGAAGGAAACGTTGCGAAATTCAAACCCGCGCATAATCGGCCGCGGCGCCGGCAGAGCGTTCGGCTTCGAAGTAACTTTGGGCTGCATCTCGAAGAAGGCGACCAGATCGGTCAGGAACAATGCCTGATCGGCAATGGTGGAGAGCGTGGAGAATGTCTGCTGAAGATTCGAACTGGCCTCTCGAATCGCGTTGGCCAGAAGGGTGAGAGTGCCGAACGAGAAGACGCCGGTGACCGTCTTCCAAACTGCAAAAACGTAGGCCGTGTAGTAGCCCGCGGTGCCAATGGCTGAGAGGAAAGACCCGGAAACGGCTTTTCGGCGCGCGAGCGCAACATCCTCCTCGTAAACTTCGCTGGAAAGGCTTCTGAATCGGTCCGTCAGAAACTTTCTCAGGCCGAAAAGCTTCAGCTCCTTAGCAGCCTCCTTGCTGCCACCCAAGGTGCGCAGGTAGTCCAGTTGGCGCCGTACAGGGGTCTGCCGGAAATTCTTCGCGTAGCCCAGAAACGCAAAGTGCGTTTCACCTAAAAACGCGGGAATCACGCCCACCACCAGCAGCAGGAGCAGCCACGGCGAGAACACCATGATCGATATCGACAGGGTGATGGTTGTAATCGCCTGTTGGATAAGCCGCCCGATTGCCTGAATCATGTACAGCCGATCAGTAGCCTGAACGCGAGCGCGTTCCAAGCGGTCGTAAAAGACGGGATCCTCGTATGCGAGCAGATCCAGACCGGCAGCATGCTCCATGACCCGAATGCTGATGTAATGCGTGTACTTTCCTGCGAGCAGGGCATCCAGGTAGTCGATCAAGCGGCCGATCAGTCCGGCCACGATCGCCAAGGCGAACTCAACCGCAACCAGCCACCATAGTCTGGATCCGACTAGCTGATGGTTTGTCAGGATGCCGAAGATGGTATCGACAATGAGCTTCGAGACCCAGAACAGCGCCGGAGGCAGAAGCGCTGCCACGACTCGCGCAGCCACTCCCAGAACTACGACAGCGCGGCCCGACGCCCACACGAATCCCAGCACGGTCGGCACCTGTCGAAGGGCCGCCATCCGTTCACGCCACCCACTCCGGGGTTCAGGTTTCTCGCTCATCTGTCCTTCCCAGCCACTGCGCAACACACATTGCGCAGCGCACAACACACCCCCATGGCCTCAGTTTGGTTCACCGGCTCCGCTCCTTGAAGGTGCGAATGAAAGAAGAGCTTCCACTCCTTCGGGTGAGCCGCCGCAAACATGACATCTCTTTTCGAGGACAAGAAGCTGCTTTTGGATGAGAAAAGCCTCATTTCAGTTGGCTGGACTGAAGGATTGAGCAAAAGGATTGAAGAACTGATGGATCTGAGCCGGCTAGTATTTGTGAAAGCCCGCCCGTTCCATTCCTCGACGAGCTACCTGGGACTTCATGAACGTTTCCCAGACGAAGCCGGTGCGCAGGTTTTCGGTCATCACCATGGTGATGCCCGTATCGATTCCGATTACGTCGGTGTCATACCAGTTCTTGAGGGGATTAAACGCGTCCACGAACCCATATTTGCACCACGCTCCAGGAAATCGACTTCGCATATTCTTCAACACGCGAAGGCAAGGTCCCGGCAGAAGAGGAAGAGATCCCGCTGCCGCGCTTGGAACCAGGGTGCCGTCAATCGGCCCCATGGCCGGAGGCCCTCCCCAAGCCACATATCCATGCTGCGAGTCAGAAGCGCTAATGCCCCACATATCCTCGCCGTAATCAGGAAATTGCTTGCTTAGCTCCGCGCACCAGCGCCGATGAACCTTAGTGGCGGTTACGGAATTCAAGAAATAGTCGGCGAATTTGTCGCGCTGGTGACGAAAATCAAACCACGCCTGGGAGAATTGATGCACGAAGAGCGGCGCAAATGATCCGATATAGCGCATGCCTTCGTAGTCGAATGGAGTGCGTTTCCACGCAGTCCAGGTTTCCTCGCGCAGAGGATGCGTCGACGACCCCAGCCCGAGCAGGTACATCACCATCAGCTCGGAGTAATCGTCCCAGCGGGACGACAAAAAGCCGACTTCCGGACTCCACCCATGCGTCAACAAAGTGGTGTCTTCCAGGAGCCAGCTCCAGTCGACACGGTTGAAAATCAGGTCGACTAGTTGAGTGACCACAGGGTGCTGGAAGTGCTCGCGGCAAATCAGGACTCCACAGAGCAGCAGCGCCGTATCGACCGATGATACTTCGGAGTCAAACATTCGCTCTCCGGTCTCCGCATTGCCGAAGTGGTAGAAAAATCCGTGATGGTTAGGGAGCTTTTTCCAGAGAAAACGCAATGTGGCGAACACCCGTTGCAGCGCGTCGCTTCTAGAGACGAAACCTCGATGCTCTCCGATGCATAAAGCGGTCAATCCAAAGCCTGTTGCCGCGATACTCGCCGCCATCACCTGGCGGCCCTTGCGAACGTCACATCTGTCTTTCACCATCCCGGTATTCGGGCTGCCCTGATCCCAAAAGTACTGAAAGTTCGCTCGTTCCAGTTCGTCGAGAAAGTGGTCGTCTTCGGCGGAAAGGACTGGCATTATTTCCGGCGAAGCGGTGTTTTCATCGAGATGGGATTCGATTTGGCGAGAATCGACTTGTTGCGCATTCAATGGAAGCGTGGCGAAAATCCCGCGCAACGGAAAACAGATGCTCGTTCCGAGCATTTGGCTGAATACCTGCCGACGCGACAGCAGATTAGTTCTGACTTTTCGCATTTATTCTGAAAAGGGCGGATTGCGCATGATTTCGAGCCGATCGGGAATCATTAGCAATTCGTAAGCTTATTGCTCTATCGTTGGGTTCGTGCCTGGCGTCCAGACAAACTGGCGGCCAGACAAGTTAACGATGCGACTGGAACCTGTTTTGTTGCCATCTTTTCTGGCAAACGATTCCGGCTTAGCCGTCATCTTAGCAACGAATCCTTTGTGCGTGTCTCCATTTACAACAACTCGGGTGTGGCGCGTGGCTCTTGTTGGAATCGTGCTTATCGCGATTCTTGTCGTGCTCCTTTGGCATCGGCAACAGCCGCTCTCCTTGCGGGGAGCCGTCCTGGTGCAGGATTCCGATCCGCGGAAACAAACGCCGATCGCTAATGTCGAGATTTCCGCCGACGGTGATTTGTCCCCTCGTCCTGTTTCCTCTGCTTCCTCGGGCCTCTTTGTTCTTCCTCTGTGGAAGCGGATCCGTCGAGGTCACCCGATTGTATTGCACCTTCGCCATCCGCAATATCGCCCGCTCGATCTCGATGATTTTGTTCACGACGGGCTATACGTCCTCCATCTCGTTCCATTGGCGAATCAGGCGACTCCGCAAAATCAACCGTTGGTGCGAGTCACGAACGTGCGTGTGAGGTTTACGGTCGAGGCCATGACGGAGTTGAATGTCGGAAGTGCGGCGAAAACTTTTGAGATTCAGAACAAGGGAAATGTACCGTGCAAGGGGCAGAATCCGTGCTCGCCGGATGGCCGGTGGAAGGCTGCTCAAGCTTCCGGTTCGCTTGATGCCGGCCCGGGTAGAGCGTTTCGCGACGCCCGGGTTTCCTGTATCGCTGGACCTTGCCCGTTCACAAGAATCGAATCGGATGACTTTTCGAAAGGCGGTCAGACTATTACCGTAAGTGCGCGCGACTGGTCGGACACGGCCACTTTCTTACTCGAAGCAGAGGTCTCTCGCCTCATGGTCAGCGCAACCGAACACTGGTCGTACCCTGTAATTTTTGGCAATGGTCTGTCGTTCACTCTGCCCGCGGATGCGGAGAGCGTGAGCATGGAGGCAGACCTGGATGGAGAAACGATTATCTTCCCTCTCGGGCCCTCAATCTCTCTGAATTGGGCCAACTGCGATAGCGAGACCAGAGATAAAGCCCATGTTTATCGCTGTGCGCTCAAACCCGGATATCGATTCAATTAGCATGACGCTCGAAATATATCCGGTATTTCCTGTAGGTCGCACGAATCTTCCGTGTAGGGCGGAAGGTTTAGCAACTTATGATTTTCGCGACCGGCCAACCTCTTTGTTTGAATAACATCTGAAGTCCATTGAATCGCAACAGCCAATATTGGATGGCAGTATGTGCCTCGATGCCACTTCGGTGGACATGGGGATGCCTGCTATTACTTGCGCCACTCGTTGCAAGCGCAAACGGAGCGCCGACCGACCGTGGTTGGACGAGTGAGGGCCAGGGAGCAAATCTTATGATGTCTGACCTTAATATCAATCTCCAGGTTCTGAATGGGGAACAGGCCCCGGGCGACGACAATGCGGATGTGCCTGATCTGATTCGAACCTTGCAGAACGCTTACCGCAACGCCGTAAAACGCGACACGGCGAACCCAGACTCCGAGGCAACGGATTTACTGCTTGAGAACGCTTCGATCCGCCTGTCTTCTCGCATTCTCTCCGCTATTACGACAGATGCGTGCACTTCGAATGATTCGGAAACAACGGGCAGCGACGACGCTTGCTCGCTCGATCATGAATCACTCGATCATCAATCAATCGACCTGAGAAGTCTGACCAACGTTCTGTCTTATGCTGCAAGTCAACTACAGCGAATTGGTGCATCGGCCGGTGCGAGCAATGGAATTGAGACTATGGAGACTGCCAGACTCCGGTCCCTGGAGCACGTTTATCGAATGACATTTGCCTTCTCGAAGGCCTATCTGGACCGATCGCAGGGCCATGCGTACCTCGAAGCGGCTCACCAGCAACTAGAGTTGGCACGCCAGCACATTCAGGACGAAAAGGATCTCTGTACCTGCGGCTCTAAGGGATACGGCGACGACTTGCTTGAACTGTTTGAGCTGAGTGACCATCTCGACATTGCTCGAACTCAGGGCGAAACGCGATAGGCACGGCGAGAGCCGTGCCTATTCCTTCCAAATTGCTGCTCTCAGCTTCCAGCTATTTCGGTTGAGCCGTGGTCCGCAGATACGGCTTAATTGTTTTGAAGCCGGGGAACTTCTGTGCGGCTTCTTCGTTGGAGACCGCAGCTGTAATAATTACGTCGTCGCCCTGCTTCCAGTTCGCCGGGGTCGCGACTTTGTGTTTCGCGGTGAGCTGTATGGAATCAATGACTCGCAGGATTTCGTCGAAGTTGCGGCCCGTGGTCATGGGATAGCTGAGCTGCAGCTTGACCTTTTTGTCGGGTCCGACGACGAAGACGGTGCGCACGGTGGCGTTATCGGCGGGAGTGCGGCCTTCGCTGGTCTCCCCGGCAGCGGCGGGCAGCATCCCGTAGAGCTTAGCAATTTTCAGTTGCGGGTCGCCGATCAGCGGGTAGGTAACCTTTGCGCCCTGGGTCTCTTCAATGTCGGCCGCCCACTTGCCGTGGCTGGTGACGGGATCGACGCTCAGGCCGATGATCTTTGTGTTGCGCTTGGCGAATTCCGGCTGCAGCTTTGCCATGGAGCCGAGTTCGGTGGTGCAGACGGGCGTAAAGTCTTTGGGGTGCGAAAATAAAATAGCCCAGCCGTCGCCGATCCAGTCGTGGAAGTGAATCGTTCCTTGCGTGGTTTCGGCGGTAAAGTCCGGGGCGATGTCGTTGATGCGGGGAACGCTATAGGTCTCGGATTCTGTCGCGGTTGTCATGTTTTTCTCCTCAAGTTAACTCAAAGTCTATCGTATTACTCGGGTATTGGGCAATCGCCAATTCCAGCCCGGTTCCGCTCGAATCAGGGAATCGGGTCCAAACACAAAACCCACCGGCTTGTCGGCTGGTGGGTCGGGGAAATCAAAGGCCAAAGTCCCTATCCACACGCCGACCGGAGGCAACAACAGGCCATCGTAGTGGCGGCAAAGGGACGGACCGTACTCTGACGAACCATGCCGTTTAGCATAGGTCGCGCCAGCGACCCCTGTCAAACGAACCGCGAGCCTTTCTGCATCGCAATGGCGGCGTTTTTCATCCTCTTATTTGGCAGCACATTTTGCTCAGGGGATTTTTTATGAATGACAAGCGGCGGCTGAAAATGGCGCAGTGGGATGTGTTTTCTTCCAAAGCGCTGGAGGGAAATTCTCTGGCGGTATTTTTCGACGGGGGCGGGTTAAGCGACGCCGAGATGCAGTCAATCGCGAAGGAGATGAATCTGTCGGAGACGACTTTCATCCTGCCGCGTGATGCCGAGACCGAGCGCGAGAGCGGCGTGCGAGTACGAATTTTCACGGTGCAGGAAGAGTTGCCGTTTGCGGGCCATCCCACGTTGGGGACGGCGTTCGCGCTGCGGGGCGAGACGGGGGCGAAACAGATCACACTCGAACTAAACGTGGGGAGAGTTCCGGTGCGATTTGAAGACGCTACTGGTCAAACAGTGTTCGGCGAGATGACCCAGGTCGATCCCGTGTTCGGTATGCAGCATGACCGCGAGGCGGTGGCGCGAGCTACGGGACTGAGCGTGGAAGAATTCGATCCTTCGCTGCCGATCGAGACGGTGTCGACGGGGCTGGCTTACACCATCGCTCCGCTGAAATCTCTGGCGGTCATCCAGAAGTTGCGGGTTGATTTGAACCGCGCGAACGAGTATCTGGAGAAGACGGGTGGAAAATTTCTGTACTTCGTGGCGTGTGAAACCATCGATCCGGCGGCCCGTTTGCACGCCCGCATGCTGTTCTATAACGGCGAGGATCCAGCCACGGGTTCGGCGGCGGGCTGCACAGCCGCGTGGATGCTGGCCCACGGAGTGGCTGAGCCCGACGAGCGTGTGCTGATCGAACAGGGCATTGAAATGGGGCGGCCGAGCCGGATTTTCGTGCGCGCTGCCCGCCAAAATGATAGCGGCGATAACCGGATAGTTAACGTACGCGTTGGCGGCAACGCGATCGAAGTAATGCGCGGCGAAGTATTTCTCTAGCGGAGCTTGCGCAAGCTGCGGAAAACACAGCCGCGCACTGACGCGAAAAATAATCAATGGCCAGAAAGTCCCATTAGCATCGGCGCTACTTTACAGTGCGCGTGCTTCCCGTTAGCATTCATCTCGCTCTGACATTCTTCATATAGAGAAAAACCTCTGTCGGTTTTGCGAGCCGCTGCTGCGGTCGCGCCTGACAGATTGCGGAAGGCTGATGAAACCAAAGCGCACGATCCTGTGTGTAGATGACAACGAGCAGTCCCTTTCCCACCGTAAGATCATGCTGGAAACCCGTGGCTACCGCGTGGCCAGTTTCACCCGCGGAGAAGAAGCGCTGGCGCGCTTCCGGGAAGGCGGAGTTGATCTGGTGATTGCCGATATGGCGATGCCGGGACTGGACGGTCCGCAACTGATCGCCAAGATCAAAGAATCGGCGCCGCACACTCCCGCGATTCTCATCTCCAGCAAAGTCCGCATTTACGATCACGACTCGCAGGCGGATGTCTTTCTCACCAAGGGGATGTACGCGCCGGTCGATCTGCTGGAGCGCGTGCGATTATTGTTGGTCCGCAAGCGCGGGCCCAAGCGCATGCTGCAGCGGCCAGAGCCAATCTCCCGCCAGGTCGGCGCAGCCTGAGGTAAATCTCCCATACAGTTTCTTGAGTGACACAGCGCGGGTGCCGCGCCCGGCCCAAGCCTTCGTGTAAGATTCATGCAGGCATGGGCGGAGCATCCATCGAGACGGCACCTATCGAAGTGGCATTCATTGCAGCCAAAGACCTGCGCAAGACTTACCACGTCGGCAAAATTGAGGTCGAGGCGCTGCGCGGCATTTCCTTCAGCGTGCAGAAGGGCGAATTTGTCAGCGTGGTCGGCCCGTCAGGAAGCGGGAAGTCGACTCTCTTCTATCTGCTAGGCGGACTCACCAAAGCCGACGGCGGCAGCGTGGTACTCGATGGCGACGACCTGGCCAAGCTCTCTGACGCCGAGCGTACCCGCATGCGCAAACGCAAAATCGGCTTTGTATTCCAGAAATTCAACCTGCTGCCCACGCTCGACGCCCGCTCGAATATCCTGATGGCGCAGGAAATTTCCGGTAATGGCAACGGCGATCCGGCGCACTTCAATCGCATCACCGACCTGCTCGGGCTGACCAAGCGACTGGGGCATCGCCCGTCAGAACTTTCCGGCGGCGAGCAGCAGCGCGTAGCCTTGGCGCGCGCTCTCATCAACAAGCCTGCCGTCGTGCTGGCCGACGAACCGACGGGCAACCTGGATTCCAAGAACTCGGACGTGGTGCTCGGCATGTTGCGGCTGTCGAACCAGGAACTGGGCCAGACCGTGCTGATGATCACGCACAATCCGGCCGCCGCCGAGTACGGCAACCGCATCATCCACATGCGCGATGGTGAGATTGTCAGGCCGGAAGATGATCCGCAGTGGGTGGGGCACTAAAGGCGGCGGGCGTCTGCGGTGTTATCCTAATGAATCTTATCCCGCGACGAGGGCTGTAACCTTTCATGGCCGAACCTTTTAAGTCCAATCCAGTTTCCTCCAATCCCGAAAATCAACCTGCCGTCGAGAGCGCCGAGTCGTTCGGCGACATTCTCTCGCAGTATCAGAAGACCAGCTCCCGCAAGACTGAAGGCAGCCGACAGCTGCAGGCCACGGTGATCGCCGTCAATGCCGAGTCGGTGTTCTTCGACATCGGATACAAGTCGGAAGGAATCCTGCCGCTGTCCGCGCTGCAAGGCGAAACCTTAAAGCCAGGCGACAAAGCTCTGGTCACGGTCAAGGGCCGCGATCTCGACGGCTACTACGAGCTCTCTCGCTTCAAAGTCGAACGTCCCATGGATTGGTCGGCTCTGGAAAAGGCGTTTGCCGACAAGACGACCGTGCTGGGAACGGTGACGGGCGTGATCAAAGGGGGATTCAGTGTCGACGTCGGCGTGCGGGCGTTTATGCCGGCTTCGCGCAGCGGAGTGCGCGATGCGGCCGACATGGAAAAGCTCGTGGGGCAGGAGATTCGCTGCCGCATCATCAAACTCGACGTTACGGACGAGGATGTAGTCGTCGATCGGCGCGCGGTGGCGGAGGAAGAAGAAAGATCCGCCAAAGACAAGTTCTATTCGCAGATCAAAGAAGGCGAGACGGTGAGCGGCACCGTGCGCAGCCTGACCGATTACGGTGCATTCGTCGATTTAGGCGGAGTGGATGCGCTGCTGCACGTGAGCGACATAGCGTGGGGGCGCGTCAACAAGCCGGCGGATGTGCTCACCGTGGGGCAGGTAGTCGACGTGAGGGTGCTTAAGGTCGGGTCGGAAGGCGACAAGAAACGCATCTCCGTGGGATTGAAGCAGCTGCAACCGCATCCCTGGGATGCAGTCGCTCAGAAGTTCAAGGCCGGCGACCGCGTGCGCGGCACCGTCACGCGCCTGATGGAATTCGGAGCGTTCGTCGAACTGGAGCCCGGCATCGAAGGCTTGATTCACATTTCCGAGATGTCGTGGTCTAAAGGCAAGATCAGGAAAGCCAGCGACGTGGTAAAGCCGGGCGAGACCGTCGAGGTTGTAATCCTACAAGTCAATGCTGCCGAGCATCGCCTTTCGCTGGGACTCAAGCAGGCATTGGGCGACCCCTGGGCCGAAGTGGCGCAGCGATTTCAAGTCGGATCAGCCGTTGAAGGACCAGTCACCAACCTCACCAAGTTCGGCGCCTTCGTGCAGCTTTCCGAAGGCATCGAGGGCATGGTTCATGTGAGCGACATCACAGCCGAAAAGCGCATCAATACTCCTCACGATATGCTGCGCGTCGGACAAGTGGTGAAAGCGCAGGTGCTGGCCATCGACCTCGAGAAGCGGCAGATGAAGCTAGGCATGAAGCAGCTCGTTCCGACTGGTCTCGACGAATACATCGCCGAGCACAATGAAGGTGACGTGGTCACGGGGCGGATGATGGAAGAATCCGGAGGGTCGGCTCGGGTGGAGCTAGGCGAAGGGATTCACGCCACATGCAAAGTGAAGGCGGCAGCGGCTCCGGCGAAGGCCGAGGCCCCCAAGGATTCGAAGGCGGATCTGTCTTCGCTGAGTTCGATGCTGCAGGCGCGCTGGAAAAGCGGTTCGAGTCCGACCGCCAAGGCGGAACCCGCGCGTGCCGGACAAGTTCGCAGCTTTCGCATCGCCAAGCTGGACCGCGCCGCGAAAAAGATCGAGTTGGAGTTCGTATAGTCCGGAGCGGCGATCGGCCTCGGCCAGACGTCGGAGGGCATCATAACTAGGCGCTCGGCACCGCGGATGCGGTATAATTTTCCAGTCGAGCGGGAGTAGCTCAGTGGTAGAGCGCGACCTTGCCAAGGTCGATGTCGCGGGTTCGACCCCCGTCTCCCGCTCCAGATTCCTTAAATTTCCAGCCTGCTCTCCGCCAATGGACTTTTTCCGGCCGGACCGCTAACGTAGGGGCAGGGGCGCGGTACCCAAGTGGTAAGGGAGAGGTCTGCAAAACCTTTATGCGTCGGTTCGATTCCGACCCGCGCCTCCAAATTTTTCCCCGTAGTTCCTTAAAGGTTCCCTGAGTCGGGTGCAGTTGCCAGCGATTTTCATCTGTCCTCTCGATACCAACTCGATGGGTCATGCCAGTCTTGTTCTCAGCGTGCAATCAATACAGCCAAAGAGTTCCTCCCGTCGCAACGCCTGCCTCTTTCTTTGCTTTACGTCGATGATGGTGGCGTTCTTGAGTTGCGATGTCTGTTCCGCGCAACAGTCCGAACCCCAGCTCCCAGAAGCCCCGAAACCGGACACTACAAAAAGCTTCTTCGCCCGCTGGGCGGACTTTTACCGGCAGGATTGGTTTGGGCCGCCCTCGTCGTCGCCGGCCCCAGCGCGGCGCGGAGTTCCCTCGCCGCTGGATTCGCCGCCCTTTCCCAACTCGGACTGGTCGTATGGCGGCTCGCCTGTGATCGGAGAGCCGGACACGAACAGCTATCCGCTGATGACGGCCATCAACGGCGCAACCAGTCGCACGAAGATTTATGGATGGATCGACCCCACGCTGAACTTCAGCACCTCGACGAACCGCAACGCGCCTGAAGCGAACGATGTTTACTCGAATCGCTTCGAGATGAATCAGTTCGTCCTCTATGCCGAGCGTTTGCCCGACTCCGTGCAGCGCGATCACGTCGACTGGGGCTATCACCTGACTGCGCTCTATGGCACCGACTATCGCTATACGACGGCAAAGGGCTACGGGAGCGGCCAGTGGGTGAACGATCAACGTCAATATGGCTTTGATCCCACGCTCGAATATCTCGATATTTACATTCCACAAGTGGCCCAGGGAATGAATCTGAGGGTAGGGCGTTTCATTTCCCTGCCCGGGATCGAGGCGCAACTGGCGCCCAATAACTACATCTTCAGCCATTCTCTGCTGTATGCAATTGATCCGTTCACAGATACCGGTCTGATTGCCACCGTGAAGCTAAACGACCACTGGCTGGTGCAACTCGGAATTACCGCCGGCCACGATGTTGCCCCGTGGACCCCGGATGCCAAGCCTTCCGGGACGGCCTGCGTCAGCTATACGACCACTTCGGTGAACGACAATTATTACGTTTGCGCTAACGGAATCAATGACGGCAAGTATGCCTACAACAATCTGCAGCAGTATGACGCCACCTGGTACCACAAGTTCTCGAAGACCGTGCACATGGCGACCGAAACCTGGTACATGTACGAGCGCGATGTGCCCGCGCTCAGTGGGACGATTCCTCCGGAACCTGGCGCGAATGCGGCTTACTGCCTCGCTGGAGAGCAGAAGTGCACCGCCCCGGAATATGCCATCGTCAATTTTCTGCAGAAGGAACTATCCGCGCATGACTTCCTCTCGTTTCGCAGCGACTTTCTCAACGACAAAAAGGGCCAGCGCACGGGGTACGCGACTCGATACTCCGAGAATACCTTCATGTGGTGTCACTGGATCGGCACGACGGTCCAGATTCGTCCGGAACTGCGCTTCGAGCGGGCGTGGGATATAAAGGCTTACGATTACGGGCGGAGGCAGAATCAGCTGACTGTCGCCAGCGATTTGATCTTTCATTTTTGAACCCGGCATTTTTGAAATCCGGGTATTTCTGGTCCGCCTTATAGTGAAGATAGATTCATGACTGGCGTACGGATGGACATTTGGCTGTGGGCGGCGCGGTTCTTCAAGACGCGCCCATTGGCGAAGCATGCCTGCGAACTCGGGCGAATTCTGTCGAACGGGCAGCCTGCCAAGGCGGCGCGCGAAGTGCGGGTCGGGGACCGGCTGCGCGTGACCAACGAGGGCGGCGACTTTCAGGTGGAAGTGCTGCTGCTCAGTGAAGTGCGCGGTCCGGCCGCGGTAGCGCAGACACTCTACCGCGAAAGCGACGAGAGCCGGGAGCTTCGCCAGAAGGTCGCGGCTGAGCGAAAAGCCATGCGCGAGTTCGAAACCTTGCCGGAAGGTCGACCGTCAAAGCGCGACCGTCGGCACATCATCCAGTTCCGGGGTAGAGGGTAGGATATTCCTCTGGGCCCCCTGTGTCCTCGGGGAATGCCTTTGAATCAACCACAGCGGATACGGAGGGCTACTTCGGGCCTTGACATTGGGAGGCTTCTATTGCAATATGGCGTCATGCGACATGTCGCCAGAGGCCATAATGGATTTCCTGCCGCTCACTGAACCTGTGATGCTCATTCTTCTCAGCCTGGCGGGGCAGCCGCGGCATGGCTACTCCATTCTGAAGGATGTCGAGCAGATGAGCGATGGGCGCGTCGTCCTCAGCACCGGCACGCTCTATGGCGCGCTACGCCGGCTACTCGAAGAAGAATGGATTGAGCGCATTGATGAGGATGAGCGGGACAGCTCGCGGGGACGCCTAGCCTATCGCCTGACCGCGAAGGGCCGAAGGAACCTGCAACTAGAAGTGGGCCGCATGAAACAACTCACGCACCTGGCGAATCTGCGGATCGCACGGAAGGGAGCCTGATCGATGCGCAGCATCAACATCTATATCTATCGGCGTCTGTTGCGGCTCTATCCGGCATTCCACCGAGAACAGTTCGGCGAGGAAATGGCTACGGTGTTCTGCGATTTGCAGGCTGAGAATGTTTCAAAAGGAATACTCGCGCGTGGCGCATTTTACGTCCGCGAGACCGCGGGCGTCGTGAGCGGGGCGCTGCTGGAACATTGGCGCGCGCTGGGGGGCGATCCGGTCTGGCTATGGTTTCCAAGGAGGAGGTTTGCGATGCGAGATGAATTCCGTTTTCCGAAAACAACCGCGGTGCTGATGACGGTCATCCTGGCGGGAGTGATGCTGGCCATAAAACAGGGGGAAGCGATTTCGGCGTCGCTGCAGGGCGCTGTGGATCCCCCCATCGGGGCGATCCATCCGGTGCACTCTGTTTTGTTGGGCGGCATCGTGATGGGACTTCTATTCTTTTACGCTGCGGGAATGATCGGATGGGCGATTCTGTTCGCCATGCGCCGCTCCGGAGTGCACCGGCTGGCTGACACATCGGCAGGCCCGAAATAGCTACGCCGCGCAGTCGAATGCGGGAGGCGGCTCGGCGCTTGCAGGGAGCGCTTGCAGGGAATCGCGACTGCCGCTAGACTCGGGGGCGAAAATCACCACGCTGCCCACATGAGCCTTCGCCGATTCTCGATCGCCGCCAGTTGTCTGATTTTGCTCTTCGCTATCCATGCCGTCCAGGCCCAGAGTCCCGCAAGCACTTCTGCCGTCACCGAGTACGTCAAGGCAGAGATGAAACGCCAGCACATCCCCGGCTTGTCGCTACTAGTTGTGAAAGACGGCAAGGTCATTCGGTCGGAGGGCTTTGGATTCGCTAACGTGGAATTACAAGTGCCGGTAAAGCCGGAGACGATTTTCCAATCGGGCTCCGTGGGGAAACAATTCACGGCAACCGCCGTGATGATGCTCGTCGAGGAGCGCAAGATCGGGCTCGACGATCCGCTGACGAAATATTTTACCGACGCCCCGCCTGCCTGGAAGGACGTCACCGTGCGCGAGTTGCTCAGTCACACCGCGGGCTTCGGCGATTATCCCAAGAACTTCGACTACCGCAAAGACTGGACCGAAGCAGAAGAACTGAAGCTAATCGAAAGCATTCCTCTGGCGTATCGTCCCGGGACGAATTGGGCTTATAGCAATTTCGGCTATGTGACGCTTGGCATTCTGATTCACCGCGTGACCGGGGAGTTCTACGGCGATTTTCTGCAGCAGCGGATCTTTCAGCCGCTGGGCATGGGCTCCACGCGGATCATCAGCGAAGCCGATATCGTTCCCAATCGCGCCGCCGGCTACCGGCTGGTCAAAGGTGAATTGAAAAATCAGGAGTGGGTGTCGCCCATCGTGAACACTACCGCAGACGGCAGCCTGTATTTCAACATTCTCGATCTCGCCAAATGGGATGCCGCACTCTACACCGAGAAACTTCTGAAGCGGTACAGCCTCGATCTCATGTGGACGCCAGTGAAGCTGAAGGATGGCCAGCCAAACAAAAGCGACTACGGTTTTGGCTGGTTCATCGAGCAAAGGGCCGGCCACCGATGCATTCACCACGACGGCGCCTGGCAAGGCTTTGAGACCGCCATCGACCGCTACGTGGACGACCAACTGACCGTGGTCGCGCTCTCGAATCTGGAAGGTGCGGAACCAGGAAAGATCACGCAGCATGTCGCAGAAATGTATCTCGCAGAAAAATAACTTGGAACCCACGAAGCTCGTGTAGCCCCGGACGCATTCGTCCGGGTTGCGCAAAGCGCAATCGACAGCTACACGCTGCCTGGCGAATGCAGCGTCCGCGGCTCCACGACCATCTTCATGCCGTACTTCGGGCGCAACGTAATCAGCGGCTCGGGCTCGACGCGATGTCCTGGCACAAGTTTCAACTTCCACTTCTGGGCCAGCGTCGCCAGCAGCAGTATGCCCTCCATCCAGGCGAACGACTCGCCAACGCATTGCCGGGCGCCGGCGCCGAAGGGAAAATAAGTCAGCTTGGTTCGCCGCAACCGGGCTTCGGGCGTGAAGCGTTCGGGATCGAAGCGCAGAGGATCGGGGAAAAACCTGGCGTCGCGATGCGTGATGAACTGGCTCATCAGTACGGTCGTTTTCGCGGGCAGGAAAAAGTCGCCTAACTGAAAATCATGGCGGGCGTAGCGTCCCATCGCCCACGCAGGCGGATAGAGCCGCATGGATTCCGCCAGCACCATTTCCACATAACGCAGACGGGGAACGTCGTCGAACGTCGGCAATCGACCCGACAGCTCGCGGTCGATTTCCTCATGGAAGCGGCGTTCGCACTCGGGATTCTGCGAGAGCAAATACCACGTCCAGGAGAGCGCGTTGGCCACCGTCTCATAACCTGCCAGAAAAATCGTGATGACCTGATCGCGCAGGGACTGCTCGGAAACGGGGCTTTCATCTGGCGAAGCGGCCAGCATCAGGTCGAGCAGGCTGCCGCCATTGGAGCCGCGCTGGCGGTGAGCGGCGATCATGCGATAGACGACCGCATCAATTCGCTTGCGCGCCCTCACGAAGGCGGCCAGGCCGGGAGGCCGCACATGCACCAGCCACTCCGCCGCCGGCAACATCACCAGAAAATTGTAGAGGCCCATGATGCGGTTGATGGCGCTGGCCAACTCTTCCACTTCCTCGCCCGACTGCTCAGTAAGATCGGTGGCGAAAAGCGTCTGCGCGACCACATTGAGCGTAAGTTGCATCATGTCGATCGCGATGTCACGCTGCTCGCCGTCGTGCCAGCGGCCGCTCAGGCGGCTGGCGTCGCGGACGATCATGTCCGCGTATTCCGGAATGCGCTGCCGATGAAATGCCGGCTGCGCCACCTGCCTCTGCGCGCGGTGCTGCGCACCTTCGCTGGTGATCATGCCTTCGCCGAGCAGCATTTTCGTGCGCTGTACCGTGCGCTCTTTAATGAAGTTGTCGTTCTGCACCACCAACACTTCGCGGATGTAGTCCGGGTGGTTCAGGAAGACGATGTGATTCCACCCGATCTTGTAGTGCGCGATGTCACCGTATTGGTCGGCCAGATGCTGAAACAGCAGGATGGGATTCGCCGGGCGAAGCCTGCGGAAGGCGAACCAGAGCAGATTTCGCTGGAAGCCGGGCGGAAAGCGAAAGTTCGCGTGTGCTCCCGGCCGATTGCTCACGTCGTTGCTGGCCGCAGTCGCCATGTTGTTAGTTTACGTCGGCGGCTCGCGTCCCGCGTCCCGGGACAAGTCAGCACTGCGAGCCCGAACTGGCCAGATTTTCACAAAAGCCTACTTCGCCGCTGCCAATCTCTGCAGCAGATCCAGTTCCGCCAGGACTTCATCACTGTGCTTGAGCGGATCAACGCTGGTGTACGCTTTCGCGATCTTGCCGCTGGGGTCGATCAGGAATGTATGCCGCGCCGCGAATTTCACGAGCCCGAGATTGGTCAACGATCCGTAAGAGTCGGTGACTTTGTGCTCGGTGTCGGCCAGCAGCTTAAAGTTCAGACCCTCCTTGGCGCAGAACTTCTTGTGCGAATCCACGCTGTCGAGGCTCACGCCCAGAACCACCGCGTTGCGCTCGGCATACTTCGGCTGATCCACCTGAAAGTTGTGGGCTTCGCGCGAGCAGCCCGGGGTCTGATCCTTGGGATAGAAATAAAGCACCACCCACTTTCCGCGATAATCCTTTAGGCTGACTGGCGAGCCTTCTTGCGAAGGCAGCGTGAAGTCAGGCGCGTTGCTTCCTTCGGAAGGAGTAGGCGAATGCGACAACAGGCGCGGGACGAGCACGATCAACACGACCACCACCGCTAACAACAATATGATCCGCAACATGTGCCCTCCCACGGTCCTTCTACCACCGACGCCGCGATTCTAAACCAAGCCGCCAGCAAAAATCCGCGCGATTGAATATGATGGAGTATTGCGCATTCTACGACGGAGAAACCAGACGTGGCTCAGACGGAAACCAACGGCTTAGAGGTTTTGGAAACCAGGGAGTGGGTCGACTCCCTGGACTACGTTCTTGCAGAAGGCGGCCCCGACCGGGCAGGCCGGCTGCTGCAGCAGTTGGCGCTGCACGCGCGGAGCGAAGCCGGCATCAATCTGCCCTTTACGGCGACTACGCCCTACCAGAACAGCATTGCGCCGTCGCAGCAGCCGCCGTTTCCCGGCAGCCAGGAGATGGAACGCCGCATCAAGAGCCTGGTTCGTTGGAATGCTCTGGCCATGGTGGTACGCGCCAATAAGATTCAGGAAGGCATTGGCGGACATATTTCGACCTTCGCCTCGGCCGCAACTTTATACGAAGTTGCGTTCAATCATTTCTTTCGCGCGCAAACTGAAAGCGGCGATCGCGATGTGGTCTACTTCCAGGGTCACGCCGCCCCCGGGATTTATTCCCGAGCCTATCTCGAAGGTCGTATTTCGAAAGAGAAGCTGCAGAACTTTCGCCGCGAACTGAAGCCCGGCGGAGGACTGAGTTCCTATCCCCACCCCTGGCTCATGCCGGAGTTCTGGGAGTTCCCCACAGTTTCCATGGGATTGGGCCCGATTCAGGCGATTTACCACGCGCGCTTTATCAAGTATCTGGAAAATCGCGGCCTCAAGCAGTCGACCGGTGGCAAGGTCTGGGCGTTTCTGGGCGATGGCGAAATGGACGAACCGGAATCGCTCGGCTCGATCACGCTGGCCTCGCGCGAAAAACTCGACAACCTGATCTTCGTGGTGAACTGCAACCTGCAGCGGCTCGACGGCCCAGTGCGCGGCAACGGAAAAATCATCCAAGAGCTGGAAGCGATTTTCCGCGGCGCGGGCTGGAATGTCATCAAATGCATCTGGGGCTCCGACTGGGACAGCCTCATCGCCAACGATCGCGACGGCCTGCTGGTGAAGCGAATGGGCGAGGTCAGCGATGGGCAATATCAAAAATACTTCGTCGAGAGCGGCGCGTACTTTCGCCAGAACTTGTTCGGTTCCGATCCGCGTCTGCTGAAGATGGTCGAACATCTCTCCGACGATCAACTCTCGCGCATGCGACTGGGCGGGCACGATCCCATTAAAGTTCATGCGGCGTTCCGCGCGGCGGTCGACACCACGGGCGCACCCACCATCGTTCTGGCCAAGACCATCAAGGGCTACGGACTCGGCGAAGCGGGCGAAGGCAAGAACATCACGCACCAGCAGAAGAAGTTAAACGAAGACGAATTGCAGATGTTCCGCTCGCGTTTCGGTATTCCCATCCCTGACGACGAACTGCATAACGCGCCGTTCTACCGCCCGGCCGATGACAGCGCCGAAATCAAATACATGCAGGCGCGCCGCCAGCAACTCGGCGGATACATGCCCACCCGCAAGGTCCGCGCCGCGGCGCTGCCCTCCATCCCCGATGCGCACTTCGAGGAATTCCACAAAGGCACCGACGGCCGCGAAGTTTCCACCACCATGGTCTTCGTGCGATTGCTGGCGAAGTTGCTGCGCGATCCCGAACTTGGCAAGCTGATCGTCCCCATCGTGCCCGATGAAGCCCGCACCTTCGGCATGGAAGCTTTATTCAGACAGGTGGGTATTTATTCCAGCGTCGGCCAGAATTACGAACCCGTCGACATGGATACGCTGCTCTACTACAAAGAAGCCAAGAACGGACAGATTCTCGAGGAAGGCATCACTGAGTCGGGATCGATGTGCTCGTTCATCGCGGCGGGAACGGCATACGCCAACCACGGCATCAACACGATCCCCTTCTTTATTTATTATTCGATGTTCGGCTTCCAGCGCATCGGCGACTTGATCTGGGCCGCGGCCGACATGCGCTGCCGCGGATTTCTGGTTGGCGGAACGGCCGGACGCACTACGCTCGCCGGCGAAGGCCTGCAGCACCAGGACGGGCACAGTCACGTGCTCGCGCTTCCCGTGCCGAATCTGCTCTGCTACGATCCAGCCTTTGCCTACGAGATCGCCATCATTATTCAGGACGGCATCAAGCGGATGTACGTTGATCAGGAGTCGATCTTCTATTATCTGACGGTCGGCAACGAACCGCTGGCGATGCCTGAAATGCCGGGCAACGTTCGCGAAGGCGTGCTGAAGGGCTTGTATCGATTCAAGGCCACGGCGAGGAACGACGCCAAGTTGCGTGCGCAACTGCTGGGCAGCGGCGCCATCATGTTCGAGGTGCTGAAAGCGCAGCAGATTCTGGAAGAAAAATACGGCGTGGGTTGCGACGTCTGGAGCGTGACCAGCTACAAGGAACTCTATCGCAACGCCAACGATTGCGAGCGCTGGAACATGTTGCATCCCGGCGAGGCCGCGAAAGTTCCCTATGTCACACAGATGTTCAAGGATGCTCCCGGGCCGTTCATCGCGGCATCCGATTACATGAAGGTGCTGCCGGAGAGCCTGGGCAAGTGGGTGCCGGGACAACTCGTTTCGCTGGGAACCGACGGCTTCGGGCGCAGTGAGAGCCGCGTGGCTTTGCGCGATTTCTTTGAAGTCGATGCCAAGCACATTGTGCTCGCTACGCTGGGAGCGTTGGCGCGAGAAAACAAGATCGGCACGGATGTGGTCAAACGCGCGATTCAGGAACTGGGAATTAATCCGGAGAAGGCGAATCCGGCGGTGAGCTAACTTCAGTATTCGGATATGCGCATTAGGTTTCGTATCAGGGCGCGCCTTCAGGCGTGCCGTAGCGACGACATAGAAATCGCGCCTTCAGGCGCTGCGCCAGAATCTAAGAGCAAGACAGAAGAGGAACCGACCCGGTGATTGAATTCAAACTTCCCGAGCTGGGAGAAAATATCGAACAGGGCGACTTGGTGCGCCTCATGGTTGCTCCCGGGGCGAGTGTCAGCGCCGGCCAGGCGGTCATGGAACTCGAAACCGACAAGGCCGTCGTTGAGGTACCGTCTTCCGTCACCGGCACCATTCAGGAAATTCGTGTCAAAGAAGGCGACAAAATAAGAGTCGGCCAGGTTATCTTCACCGTCGAGAACGGCTCCGGAGCGAAAGCCGCCGCCGAGCCGGCCAAAAAGGCCGCCGCGCCGGTTCCCGCCGAGCCCGCGCCGAAAACCGCTCCTGCACCCCCTGCCGCTCAAACTTCGGCTCCAACTCCGTCTCACGATCGCCGGGTCTCCGCACAATCCGCCAGCGAATTCAAACTCCCCGAACTTGGAGAAAACATCTCCCAAGGTGATCTGGTTCGCCTGATGATCGCGCCCGGCGACAAGGTTTCAGAAGGTCAACCCGTGATGGAACTGGAGACCGACAAGGCCGTGGTTGAAGTGCCGTCGTCGGTCAGCGGCGTGGTCAAAGAAATAAAAGTGAAGGAAGGCGAAAAGATCAAGGTCGGCCAGGTCATCTTCACGCTCGAGGGCGGAGCCCCGGCGCAAACTGAATCCACCAAGGCCCGCAACGCTCCGGTCGAACACGTTACGGGGCAGCATGGCGCGCGTCTCGCATTTCAGGCGGCGATTCGCGCCGAGGGCAAGACTGAAGAACAGGCGCTCCCTCCGGATCAGCCGCAGATGGCTGCGCCGGTATTCAGCATGCCCACGCAACTCGGCAAAGTTGCCGGCACCGAACATCGCCAGCCCATTCCCGCTGCGCCGCACGTGCGGCGATTTGCCCGCGAAGTCGGTATCGACATCTACGAGGTCAAAGGCTCGGGCCCTGGCGGCCGCATCAGCGAAGACGACATCAAGGCCTACGCCAAGGCGCTGCTCTCAGCCGCTGCCGCCGCGGTACAAGTGCCGCTGGCCGGGCACTTCGCTCAGCCCAAGCTTCCTGATTTTGCCAAGTGGGGCAAAGTGGAGCGCGTTTCGATGCGCGGCGTTCGCCGCAAAACTGCCGAGCATCTGGCCGAATCCTGGAACACGATTCCCCACGTAACCCAGCACGACCGCGCGGACATCACCGAACTCGAACAGCTCCGCGCCCGCTTTGCTCCCAAGGCCGAAGAAGCCGGTGGCAAGATGACGGTCACCGCGATCGCGTTGAAAGTCTGCGCCGCGGCGCTAAAAGTGTTTCCGCAATTCAATGCCAGCATCGACATCGAGAAAGAAGAAATCGTCTACAAGCAATACATCAACATCGGCGTCGCGGCTGACACGGATCGCGGCTTGCTCGTTCCCGTGATTCGCGACGTAGACAAGAAAAATATTGTTGAGCTGGCGGTTGAGTTGTCGCAGCTCTCGAAGAAAGCGCGCGATAAAAAGATTACTCCCGAGGAAATGCAGGGCGGGACATTCACGATCACGAATCTCGGCGGAATCGGTGGCGTCGGTTTTACGCCTATCGTGAATCATCCAGAAGTAGCTATCCTCGGACTCTCACGGTCACGCATGGAGCCGGAGTGGATCCAAGGTAAGGATGGGGGCAAGTTCGAGCCGCGGCTGATTCTGCCGCTCTCGCTCTCCTACGATCACCGCCTGATCGACGGCGCCGACGCTGCCCGCTTCCTGCGCTGGATCGCGGAGGCGTTCGAGCAGCCGTTCCTGCTTTCGGTGCAAGGATAAGAATCAAGATCATGAACCACAGAGTACACAGAGAAAATCAGAGGAAATCAAGATAGGATTGTTTTTCCTCTGTGTTCCTCTGTGTCCTCTGTGGTTAAAGCCTTTATGTCCGAAACCATTAACATCGCCGTAGTCGGCGCCGGTCCCGGCGGATACGCCGCTGCATTTCTCGCCGCGGACCTGGGTATGTCCGTCACGCTGATCGATCCGGAAGTGAACCCCGGCGGCGTCTGCCTGTACCGTGGCTGCATCCCCTCGAAAGCGCTGCTGCATGTGGCCAAGTTGATCGAGGAATCCGAGCAAGCCAAAAACTGGGGCATCGAATTCCCCGCGCCGAAGATTGATCTGACGCGACTGCGCTCGTGGAAAGAAGGTGTCGTCAAGAAATTAACCGGAGGCCTCGGCATTCTCTCCAAGCAACGCAAGGTGAAATACGTGCAAGGACGCGCGGCATTCGAGAACTCTACAACTCTGCGCGTCACGAAACCCGACGGCTCAGAGGAATCGCTCAGCTTCGACCGCATCGTCCTCGCGACCGGCTCTAGACCGGCGATCGTTCCCACTCTGAAGCTCGATACGCCGCGCATGATGGATTCCACCGGAGCCCTCGATCTCGCGGACATCCCGGGTACTTTGCTTGTAGTCGGCGGCGGATACATCGGCCTCGAACTCGGCTCAGTCTATGCCGCACTGGGCACGCGCGTGACCGTCGTAGAAATGCTCCCTGGATTGCTCCCCGGCGCGGACCGCGACCTGGTTCTCCCGCTGCACAAACGCCTGGAAAAGCTGTTCGACGGAATCCTGCTGAACACCACGGTCGCTTCGGTCAAAGACGAAGGCATAGGAATTCGCGCGACGCTCAAAGCACAAGACGGCGCTACTCAAGAGAAAGTTTTCGACCGCGTACTGGTGTCGGTCGGCCGCAAACCTAATTCTGAAATTCCCGGCCTCGATAAAACACAAGTCAAAGTTGGCCCCAAAGGTTTCATTCAAGTGAACCAGCAGCTGCAAACTGACGACCGGTCCATCTACGCCATCGGCGATGTCGTCGGCGAGCCCATGCTGGCGCACAAGGCCATGCATGAAGGCCGCACCGCGGTCGAAGCCATTGCCGGACACAAAGTGGCCTTCGAACCTAACGCGATTCCGGCAGTGGTGTTCACCGATCCGGAAGTCGCCTGGTGCGGCCTGACCGAGACCCAGGCACAAAACGAAAACCGTGAGATCAAGGTCGCGAAGTTTCCCTGGGCGGCTTCCGGTCGCGCGGTCGCGATCGACCGCCCCGAAGGCATGACCAAGCTGCTCATCGATCCCCAGACCGAACGTGTCCTCGGAGTTGGCATCGTGGGTGCGGGCGCGGGCGAGATGATTGCCGAAGGCGTGCTCGCCATCGAAATGGCGGCGCTCGCCCACGACGTGGCTCACACCATTCACCCGCATCCCACGCTTTCGGAAACGGTGATGGAATCCGCGGAGGTTTTCTTCGGCACCAGCACCGACATCTACCGTCCGAAGCGAGGATAAGGCAAGCGGACTGGAGAACATCATGTCCTCATCTTCATTCTCGTTCCCATTGTCGTCTCCATTCTCTTCCTTTAAGACGATATTAGTTCCGGTTGTTATTCTTTTTGCCGCGCTCTCTTCCCCTGCGCAGTCGCCCCTCAGTGGCGTGTTGTCGTCTTCCCCTACATCAACCAGCAACTCGAGCTCGCCCAACGATCCGCTGGGGCGCACGACTCCGTCCGGTTCTGTCGTTGGATTTCTTAAAGCAGCGCAGTCCGGCAACTACAGCATCGCCGCCCAGTACCTGCAGATGAATGCTGCTCGCCGCCAAGCCGAAGGCGAACAACTCGCCAGTCAGCTTAACGCGGTGTTGAACAGCCCTGCCGCGGCCACGGTGCGCATCGGGAGCTTCAACCAGGCGGAAGGAACTCCGCAGGAAGGCGTGCCTCTCGGGCGGCAAAAACTGGGCACCATGTCGTCCGGCGATGTCGAGGACGACCTCGAACTGGTGCGCGTGTCCGATCCGAGCGCGGGCCATATCTGGCTGATCTCTTCTGACACGCTGGCCAAGTTTCCTGAACTCTACGACCAATTCGAGGCGCGGCAAGTCGAGAGCAAGCTTCCGACGGTGCTGGTCAAACATGAGATTGCCGGCCTGCCGCTGTGGCAGTGGCTGGCCTTGCTGCTGGCGGTGCCCGTCGCCGCAGGTCTCGGCTGGCTCCTATTGGTCATTCTGGAGGTTCCTGTGCGCTGGTGGGCGCGGCGTCGCGGCCAGTTAGAGGTCGCGAACTGGCGCTCGGTTTCGGCCCCGGCGTGGCTGCTCGCCGGTACGCTGGTTCATCAGTGGTTTATCCGCTACATGGGCGTCGCGCTGTTACCGCGGCACTATTATTTTCAGTTCACCTCGATTGCCCTAATTGTCAGCGTCACGTGGATCGCATGGCGCGTAGTGCGCTGGCTGCTGCGCGGAGTGCGCAACCGCGCCCTGGCCCGCGGGCACACCGGTACTGGATCGCTCATGCTGTTGGGCGAGCGCATCATCAAAGCAGTTATTTTTGGCGCGGGCGTGCTGGCGGTATTCGGCAGTCTCGGTTTCAACATGAGCACCGCGCTCGCTGGCCTCGGTATCGGCGGCCTCGCCATCGGCTTCGGCGCGCAGCAGTCCATTGCCAATCTTTTCGGCGGCGTTTTCGTTCTTGGCGATGAAGTCTTCCGCGTGGGGGATACTTGCCGCTTCGGAGATCGCACTGGAGTGGTCGAAGACATCGGTTTGCGCTCGACTCGAATCCGCACCCAGGAGCGCACTCTGCTGGCCATCCCCAACGGAACCGTGGCCACGATTAACCTGGAGAACCTCAGCAGCCGCGACAAGATTCTTTTCCAGACGACGCTTGGCCTGCGCCCCGAGAGCAAGCCCGACCACGTCCGCTTCGTGCTCGCGGAAGTCCGCCGCCTGCTCTACAGCCACGCCAGGGTCGAAAGCAAAACCGTTCGCGTGCGTCTCACCGACATCTCAGGCAGCTCACTCAGCATCGAGGTGCTGGCCTACATCCTGACGCGGGACTTCAACGAATTCGCGGCCATCCGCGAAGATCTGCTGCTGCGCATCATGGATGTGATGGAAGACTCCGGCGGCGGTCTGGCCCTTCCGTCGCAAACACTTTATTTGAGCCGCGATTCCGGCGTGGAAAAAGAAAAAGCCGGCAACGCCGCCAAGAAAATCGCAGACTTGCGCGACGGCAAGCAGCTGCCCTTCCCGGACTTTCACCAGGATGACATCGCAGCGCTTGAAGGGATCGATCGAGTACCCGCAGCCAGAGTCGGCCCTGCGCAAGCCGCAGGATGATTCCGGCAAGCCGCGCTGAAAAGGCCATATTTCATGGGCAATTCAGCCCAAATCATGACCGGATAAGCTGGCATTTTTCTCGTGCCGGAACGAGCAGGGTGGTGTATGATCGCTGCCGTTTGTACCCAGGCGTGAAACGCCCCCGCCGCTCTGGTCACCATTGATCTGAAAGTTCATGATCTGAGAAGTTCACGGATCTGAAGAATTCAAAGATCTAGGAGTTTCCAATGACCCGCACATCCACGATATTGGCCGCAGTGGCCTACGCTCTCAGCGTTTCATTCAGCTATGCCGTTGCCGAGAACGCTGCACGGCCTGGCGAGATCCCTCCTCCCGCGGTCGTGGCCGTCCCAACGCCGACGGTTCTGAGCTTCCATGCCGCCGCAGTCGGCATTGCGTTGTCCTCTGCGCAGAAGCTTACGGTAAGCTTCGCGGTCTCCGGTTATAGCGGCAGTTTCACGCCGACGGCGACCATGCATTACGGTCACGACTACGTGCTCAGCGCCCCGCATTGCTCCGTCAGCGGCAGTTCCGAGACCTGCAAAGTCTCGGTCTCGTTTACCCCCACCCTGCCAGGCGCCCGCAAAGACGCTCTGCTCCTCATGGACGGCACCACTATCCTTTCCACCGTGCTCGTTGGCGGAACCGGACAAGGACCGTTGTCGCTCATCCAGCCTGGGGTCGTGACCAGCCCGGTTACCGACGCCGGAGCCTCCGATTATATCTATCAGTCTGTAGTGGACGAGAACGGGACCGTGTACTTTCTTTCCGACAACAGTGATGCGGTGTTTAGCTATACCAAGGCCGGGGTTCTAACCCAGTTACCGATTGCCGGCCTCACCTCCCCGCATGCCATTGCCATTGACGGTGCGGGCACGCTCTACATCGCCCAGAACAACTACGGCACAGATATCGTGACCTACACGGCAAGTGGAGTGTCGGGCACGATTACCGTCTATCCGCCCCCGCCCTACGTTCCATGTTCGAATTCCAATGGTGGAACCCTTGAATATCTGTATTCGGTGGCCGTCGATCCGGTGGGGAATCTCTTTACCCTGGAGATTCTGTGCGGCCAGATTTTCGAGCTTGAGCCCAATGGGACCTACATTACGACAGCAATTGATCCGGCGATGATTCAGCCATCCGAGATTGCCCTCGACCCCAGCGACAACCTATTCATTGGCGGATATGCCATCAACAAGCTGACACCCGCCGGCGTCCAGACTCAGATCAACACAGTTGGCGGCCTCGAGGGCGTCGCGGCGGACGCAGCCTCCACCGTTTATGCCACCAGGTACACCGGCGGTGGGGTGGGAGAACTGCCAGCGTCGGGATATTCTACTGCAATTGCAAATCTTGATCCCGCCGCGTCGCCCCTCGGCGAATCCGTCGCCTCCGACGGTACCGTTTATGTCGGCAACTATTATGACCTCGACAAAGTGGACCGTTCGCAGGGCGTGATCGCATTCGGCGAGCAGTTTGTCGATGTGAAGAGCGCCGTGCAGGAAGTTGGCGTCTACAACGGAGGCAACAAATCCCTGACGGTGTCCGCAATCACCCTCAGCGGAGCCTCCTTCGCGATAGCGAGTGGTTCCACCGAACCCTGCAGCGCAGGCAAGGTGCTCGCGCCCGGCGCTTACTGTCTGAGTAGCGTTACGATGAAGGCGCCGCACGCAGGAACTTTCTCAGGGACCGTCACCTACACTTCAAATACCCTGAACGTCGCCAGTACGAAACAGACGGTCGCACTCTCCGGATTCGTCTACGGTGTGTATGCCGTGCCCTCGCCCAAGTCGCTGGTCTTCCACTCCCAAACGGTGGGTACAACCAGCCCGGTGAAAAACGTAACTCTCACCAATGATGGCGACCTCTACTCCGGTTTTTTCGGCACACCTGTCTCTACCAGTCCGGAGTTCAGCATTGGTGTCGGCACCTGCACGGCCTACGTCGCAGTGGGGGCAAGTTGCGAGCTCGACGTTACCTTCAGCCCAACCGCGGCACAGGCTTATAACGGCACCGTAACCGTTCCCGTCACCAGCAGCGGTGGTGGTACCACGCCGTCGGTCACGTTCACTGTTAGTGGGACTGGCGTTGCCGCTGCTACGGTCACGCCAGCCGACGGCGCGCATTGATGATTGATGGGATCTACCGAAAGGACCGCGTTGGGCTCGTCCACCGGCGACTGAGCCAGTTCAGCAACAAGTGCGTCGGGAAATAAACGCACAGCGGAACCGCTATCAGATACACGAGCAGGTATGCCCAGCCCGGCATCGCATGCTGTTCATGAAAGAACGGACCGCGCGCCCAGTTCACATCCTGCTCGGGCCGCCAGAAATAGTTGATCGGCACCACGATCCATGCCATCAGAGTCTGTAGCTTCCATCCGCGAGGGTCATATCCCAGTCGCCAGATTGCCCAAAGAAGCAGTGGTGGCGTGACTAGGTGAAACAAGCTGAGTAAGCGGACCACAAGCGCCAGGCCCGGATCGAACATATATTCCGTGCCACCGATGATGTGGTGGCCGGTGAGCAACGCGCCGGCAAAGTCCACCGTGAAGAGCGTCTGAAACAGAAGCAATCCCGACGCGACCCAGGAAAAAATCAGCGCACTCTCCAGCCACAAACCAATTCCGATCAGAACATTTCCTAGATCGCAGAAGAAAAGAAAATTCTGTGCCCCGTATTGCCGCCAGTACACCGGCGCCCACACCATCAGCCAGATGGTCCAGGCGATCTTGAGCCACAAAGGGAGCCCCTGGCGCATGGCCAGCCATTGTATGCGACGACTCCGCGCGAAACCACGATCTAAGCGACGATCCAGAACTACAGAGGACACACAGTACACGGAGGAACCTGAAAATCCTCCGTGTCCTTTGTGGTGAACCGCCTTTCCCGAAACGCCACAGAATTCCGCGTATCGCGAATTACCAGCGTAACTTGCCGCAGCTTACGCCTGTACCTACGATGACTTAAGTATGGGTTACCAAGCTCTTCTCTTCTGTCCCGATGAAAAAACCGCTCGCACGGTGACGCAAGTCCTGAGCGAGCTTGAGTTCAACGTCGAGGCCTGCCTCGAACCTTTTGCGGCAGTCAAGAAGCTGATGGGCCAACACTTCGACGCTGTCGTGGTCGACTGCGATAACGAGCAGAATGCCACACTTTTATTCAAGAGCGCGCGGAACTCGACGTCCAACCAGGCGTCGCTTGCCGTAGCTGTCGTGGAAGGTCAGGCCGGGGTCGCCAAGGCGTTTCGTATCGGCGCCAACCTCGTCCTGACCAAACCCATCAACATTGAACAATCCAAGGGAACGCTGCGCGTAGCTCGTGGACTCCTGCGCAAGGGCGAACCTCCCAAGCCGGCCGCGGCCGCATCCGCGCCTGGAACTGCGACCTTATCTTCAACCATCGCTACACCTGGGCCCGCGACTGGAGGCGGACCCGCGAAGCCGGTCGCCGCCAAACCGGTTGCGCCCGCAAAGCCAGTCGTTGCTGCTAAACCGGCTATAGTTGCAACGCCACGCCCGGCTGCGATTCCTGTGGTAAAGCCGACCGCAATCCCTGCGCGGCCAATGCCGGCGGTTGTGGCGACGAAATCAATGCCTGCTGCGCCTGTCGCTACTGCGCCCGTCGCTGCTGAGCTCAACAAGCCGGCTGTACATACGAATCACAATGAAGCGCTGCCCCAGGTCAACGCGGAGGATTCAATTCCCGCACCTGCGGCCGCCGCTCTGGTTCTGCCCGAGGTCAAGATAGCTCCCCCTGCTTCATTCGTAACGAAGCTGCCGGTTCCTTCTGCTTCCGCTGGAGTAAACCCGGCGTTCAGTGCCGGTGCAGCGACCTCAATAGGTAGCGGAGCCGCCAGCGCGCCTGCTCCGGCCCGCGAAGCTCAGGATTCTCACATCGCCGAGATATCGCCCGAAAACTCTGCCGCCGTCGCCGATGCCGTCTCCGACAAGCCGGCAGAGGCAGAAAAAAATGACTCCGGTTTTGTCGGGGCGTCGCCGGCGTTCACCTTTGGCGGGGCCAATCTTCCGGAAGAGAAGAGTGGCAAAGGAAAGAAAACTTTCGTCGGAATCGCCGCAGTCGTCCTCGTCGGCGCAGCCCTCTATTATGGTTGGACGCAATACAAAGGGGCTACGACCGCCCCGGTCGGCGTCACCGGGTCGATGAAGCCAGCGCCTGCGCCGACAAAGGCTCCAGGCAGCAATCCAGCACCGACGACATCCGGCGGGGCCGCTGCGGGCTCCATAGCTTTATCGGGTTCGCAGCCCGGCACAGGTCCAGCGACCAGCCCGAATGACTTCGGTAGTGCTTCTCAACCGACCGCGGCGCCTACGGTTCCGATTTCATCACCGCCAGCCTCCAGCAAAGCCGCAGGCTCGGTTTCGCCGGATTCGGCCAAACCGGATTCACCAAAATCTGATTCACCCAAGTCTGATTCGACCAAGCCTTCTGCCGCGCTTGGTTCAGGCAAGCAGCCAACAGCGCCCCTGGTGGTCAAAGGTGGTGCGGCTCCCGCCCTCCAGCCGTCAGCGGCAGCGGCTGACGCTCCAGCGCCCAGCATGACTGGGATCGCCGTCGCCGACGCGAGTGCGCCGGACCTGGGCAGCAGCGCAGATGGTGGACCTAAACCGGTGCTGCAGACGGTAAACATTTCGCAAGGAGTATCGCAGGGCCTGCTGATCAAGAAAGTGTCGCCCATCTATCCTCACAATGCCCTGACGATGCGCATCGAGGGCGCCGTCGAGTTGACCACGACCATCTCCAAGACCGGCGACATTACGCACGTGAAAGTGCTGAGCGGAGATGCGCAGCTCACCAAGGCCGCCGCCGATGCCGTCAAGCAGTGGAAGTACAAGCCGTACCTGCTCAACGGCGAGCCGGTTGAAATTCAGACGCAGATCACCGTGAATTTCAAGCTGCCCGAGTAACCCTTGCCCCAGCAAACCTTGTTGTCTAACTAACGCGCAGCAATCACATCAAACGGCCTCATCATCTCATTATCCTCGTGTTCGAGGATGTGGCAATGCCACACATACCTTCCCACATAGCCCTCGAATCGAACGATGATGCGAGTCACCATGCCCGGCTCGGCTCGAACTGTATCCTTCCATCCCATTTCATTCGCATCCGGCGGAACGGGTGGCCCCATGAACTTGAGTTCGCGCTTGCGCAGATAGTTCATGACGTAGAAATTGCGCCGGTCGAGCACCTGGAACCGCACCAGGTGAAGATGGATGGGGTGAGAATCTTCGGTTCCGTTGACCAGACTCCAGATTTCAGTGGACCCGAGCACAGGATTTTCGGTGACAGGATCTGCCCACCGCGTCCGGTTCAATAACATGAGGGTCGGGTTGTCGGCGGCGTCGACGGTTTCCTCCAGCAGCAACTCGCGAGTCTTGGTTGCTTCCGACTCGGGCGTCCGCGCTACTGTCCTGAGTGTTCTTAGGAATCGCCGCAACCGAGGCGGACGCTTTCCCTGAAACGCGAAACTGCAACGCCGAGAGATGATCGCTTTTTAGTTCAATGTTCTCGCCGCCATTTTTCGAAAAGTCCACGATCAGGTCTGCGCGCTCACCTGGCGCCAGCGTCAGGCGCTTCATCGTAACCGGCCCGCCAAACAGCCCCTGATCCGACCCGATCTGCTGGAATTCCAATTGATTGGCGAATGCCAAATGGAAAAATCGTCCGTTGGAGCCGTTGAGTACCCGGAGGCGGTAAGGTCGAGCTTCCACTTCACAGTAGGGCGAGATCTTCCCGTTCACCAGCACAGCATCGCCAAAGACTTCAGGCACCCATGGACGTTTTGGATCAGGCGACACCGGATAAAGAAACTGTCCCTCCTGATCGAACAGACGATCGCAAAGCACCAGAGGGATTTCGAACTTGCCAGCGGGCAATCCCAATCCATCTTCGAAGCCGTCGCGAATCAGAAACAGTCCGAACAGTCCTGCATAAACATTCAGACGGTTGATCCCCATGGCGTGATCGTGATACCAGAGCGCTGCCGCCTCCTGCTGGTTGGGATAAAAACAGGTGCTCGACTTTCCCGGCACAAACCAGGCTTCAGGATATCCGTCACTCTCCGCCGGCACCCTGCTGCCGTGCAGGTGAACTACCACACGCACCAAAGGCTTGTCGGCTTCAGCTCCTTCGAGATTGTGATCCACGGCAAATAAATGTGACGCCGGCAATTCGTTTACCCACTCGATGACGGCTCCCTGTCCGCTGCGAGTTTCGATCGTAGGCCCCGGCAAAGTCGAGTTAAAACCCCAGAACCGGGTCGGCTTAAGATCGCGATGCAGCCTCATTTCGGCTTGCCGCATCGGCAGACGGTAGTAAGGGACTCTCACACTCGAATCCAGCGGGCTGGGCCGAAAACTATCCGGCTTTAATACTTCGGGGATCGGAAGCGGGTCAACGAACTTTGCCAGCGTGCTGGCATCAAGCGGCCGGGCCTTTGATGTTGCACTTTGACCCATGAGGGCGGGGCGGCTGGAAAGTGCAGCCGTGAGTGCGCCGGCTGCGGTCAGAAACTCGCGTCGATTCATCAGGAATTTATTTTTCATGCAGCAGATGGAGGCTAGACCGGACTCACATTATCACAAGAAAACTACGCGAAAATTGAAACCGGGTCCGAGAGCACGTGTGTGCGCTCGGGCCCGGTTGCAGATTAGAATTTCGAAGCCTCGATTTCGAAGCCTCGGTGTCGAAGCCCCGTTCGTTACTGTTTCTCGCCTGTAGTCGGGTTCAACAGCAACGTTCCGTTCGCCCTTACGACCTGGAAGTTGAACATCTGAGTGATCGAGTTGGCGATGCCGTCAAAGGAACCGCTGCCCAGGCGCTGCCCGCCCAGCCAATTGTCCTCGATAAAGCGGAGGATCGAAGTCTGATCGGTCACACTGTGGTCGACGTAGTTCTGCCGAGCCCAGGGCGAGACCACCAGCAGAGGCTGCCGCGGGCCGTAGCCGCAACGTCCAACGGCGTGTGGATTGGCGGTTACATTGACTCCCGGCAGCGCCATCACGCCCGTTCCGCAGGCGTCCGGCCCGGTCAGGGCATCGGCCACACCAGCAGACTGGTTGATGATCGGCGGCATTACGTGATCGTACCAGCCGTCGGAGTCGTCGTACATGATTACAACCGCCGTGCTGTTCCAGTAAGGAGTCCCTTCCAGGAAGTTGATGGTGTTGACGATCCAGGTCTGCTCATCCAGCGGATCGGAGTAACCCGCATGGCCATCCTGATAGGCCGGAGCCTTCAGGAAGTTGACTGCCGGGAAGTTGCCTGCCGAAACCGCCGTGAAGAAATCCTGAGTGTCATACTGATGGTTCGCCGGCCCGGCGTGACCGATCTCCGCCGTGGAAGCCGGCCGGGTGTGGTTGGGGTTGGCGACTGAAGGATAGAAGCCAAACAGCGTGTGGTGAGGAACATAGTCGGCCGTGGTGCCAGCCAGGCCGGTTGAACTTCGGGCGCAGCCTGTGGTTCCGTTCGAGTTTGTCAGAGTGAGATTGAATCCGCCCATGAAGCCGCCCCAGGTCACTCCGGATGCGTTCAGCAGATCGCCGATGTTCGGACCGGCCATCTGCACCTGGTTGCGGGTTGGGTTCGAGCAAACATCACCGGTTGGATCGGGATCGTTGATCACGGTGTAGGAGCCGTCTGGCCCGCCGGGGGTTACGTCGCCGAATCCGTTCAGAATGTTGATCGCTCCATTGGTCTGCCCTGAGGTTAAGTTCAGAACGCCGGGGCTGGAAGGGCCGAAAGTCGTGCTGTAGGAGTTGTCGCTCATGGCGAAATACTGAGCGTAGTTCCACAACGCCGTAACCGTGTTGCCGTCGAAGTAGCCCATGACCTCGCTGGTGCCATATCCGGTATGGGTCGGGAACAGGTCGAGCAATCCCGCGTCGTAGGCGTACTGCTCGTCGGTGTAGGCGTGATCCTGGTCGGTGGTGACCGCCTGCGAGGGATCAAGCCGGAAGGGATTCGATGCGATACCAACGTTGGCGGGGTTCAAGTTGGGATTATTGGTCAGCAATCCCCCGGTCAGGCCATTTACGGGTGGCGTGTTCGCTGCGCCTTTGAACTTTGATTCGCCTTTCGGATTCGTCGCTATCGGGTAGGTTCCAAAATAGTGATCGAAGGAGATGTTCTCGTCGAAGATAACCACTAGATGCTGAATCGGAGTCGCCGGCACCAGACCAGTTTTCACTGAATCAGGTTTCGCGGATTTCTTCACGTCAGATGCGGCGAAGGCGGGCATCACGCTCGGTCCCAGGGCGGTGGTCAATGCCAGCAGCAAAGCCATCGTCTTTCTGGGGGCTTCAGTCTTCAGCTTTTTTATCATAGGTTCTCCTGTGCCCCGCGCGGTTCATTGTTTTGAAGGCAGTGTCCTGAAGGCAGCGACCTTCCTGCCACAGCCCTCGCGCCGGTTTCCGGACCGGGGTCGGAGTGCAACCATAGCTGCCGTACGTTACAAAGCGGTTGCAGGCAGATGAAAATAGTGTGAATTGAGCCTGGCCGCAAGTATTCCCGGGAGTTTTCCACAGGAATATTTCTGGAGTGTGACGAACAACCGTGACTGAGATTTCTATTCCCTCTACGGTCGAAAGTGCAGGCCAGATGTTCAGCCGCGCAGTTCTAGACACCTCGCGGACCCGTGTACGCACCTTCGGGAGTGACGATGCGGGACATCTTGTGCGGGCGCTATACAGATAGGTCACCCTGGATGACCCAGGGCTGGCGCCTGTGGTGGGAGTGATCACTTCCAAGCTAACAAGTTAGAGAAGATTGGGAAGGATGCCGCAAAGAATGGAGATAAGCCCGGGAAAGTCAGGCGGATAGTGACCTGCTCCCCATTTTCCGCACAAAGCTGAGTATGATTTCAGCGAAGGAAAGGGGAAGCGGGTATGTCGAGGAGCAATCACACCGAGGCGCAGATGATCGGGGCGCTGAAACAACTGGAAGCGGGCCGGAAGGCGGAAGATGTGGCGCGGGAAGTGGGGGTGTCGAAGCACACGATCTACGCCTGGAAGGCGAAGTACGGCGGGATGGAAGTGAGCGAAGCGCAGGAGGCGAAGCAGTTGCGCGATGAGAACACGAAGTTAAAAAAGCTGGTGGTGGATCTGAGCCTGGACAAAGAGATGTTGAAGGCGCTGATCGCAAAAAACGGATGGAGCTCGTAGACCAGCGGGCGGACGCAGACTGGCTGCGGAGGGAGTATGCAGCGAGCCAGCGCCGGGTATGCGGGCTGATGGGGATGGCGGTAGCGAGTTACCGCTATCGGACGACACGCAGCGATGAGCCGTTGCGCACGCAGTTGGTGGAGTTGGCACGGTCGAAACCGCGCTTTGGGTATCGGCGGCTGCATGTTCTGTTGGGCCGTTCGGGCGAGCAAGTGAACCACAAGCGCGTGCATCGTGTGTATCGGGAGGCAGGGTTGATGATTCGGCGGAAGAAGCGGAAGCATTGCGTGCGCGAGGGAAAGCCGCTGCTGGCGCGGACTGCGGCGAACCAGGAGTGGGCGCTGGATTTTGTGCACGATGCGGTGGAGTGTGGACGGGCGATCCGGGTACTGAGCGTGGTGGATGCCTATACGCGGGAGTGTTTGGCCTTGGAAGTAGACACGAGCTTTGCCAGCCGGAGAGTAACGCGGGTGTTGGAGCAGATTGTGGGGGAGCGTGGAGTGCCGCAGGCGATCCGCTGCGACAACGGGCCGGAGCTGACGAGCCGGCATTTTCTGGCGTGGTGCGTGGAGCGGCAGATCGAGTTGCTGCACATTCAGCCGGGCAAGCCGACGCAGAATGCGCGGGTGGAAAGCTTTCACGGACGGCTGCGGGATGAGTGCTTGACCGTGAGCTGGTTTCAGAACCTGTTCGACGCGCGGCGGAAGATCGCGGTGTGGCGGATCGAGTACAACGAGGAGCGCCCGCATAGCAGTTTGGGATACCGCACACCGAAAGAGTTCGCGGCGGCGCAGGCAGCGGCCTTCTACACAGCTGAGCGAGAGGCAAGGGACTCAAACGCCGTCCCTTGCCCCTCGCGCTCCCCCATCCCGGCTCAAACCCGAGATGGAGTAGCTGAAAGTTGTCGTATTCTTACGTGAACGAAAATTGGGGGCAGGTCAATAGGCCGAGGGCGAAAGAAAAAAGCGGGAAGAAATATAAATATATAAAGAATAAAAGAGAACAAGAAGCACTACCCAGCCTGACGTCATCCTGAGCGGAGCGACAGCCGGGCGAGAGCCTGCCCTGAGCGAAGTCGAAGGGGACCTTACGTCGTCCAATGCCGCCGATGTCGGGGACGGGAACGTCCGCGCTTCATGCAGCGCGGCGTTCCAACGCGCTCCCTACTGCCGCTGCATCACCTCGTCGATTACTGCCTTGCCGCCCTTGTCGACAGCAATGATCTTGTGTATGGGTGCGTACCCACTCTGCGTAATGTCAATCACGTAGTTGCCGGGATCGAGGGCCACATCCACCGGCGAACCTTTGTCCAGCATGTGCTGGTTGATCGCGATCTGGGCACCTTTCGGCTGGGTATGGATGGTGAGTATCGCCTGCCCCGCATCTGCACCCTTTCCGCCGAACAGTTTCGACATCTTTCCAACCGGCTTGATGCTGTCGGTGTTGCCGAGCGAGCGCAGCGCAGGAGCGAAGTTGAAAGTTTGCCCCAGCACAAACTGCGTATTCATGGTTTCGTCAATGTAGCCGGACATCCTGACCAGCACCACATGCTGGCCTTTGTCCACACTGACCTGGGCGGGGGTTTTCGTACCCACGTCGCGGCCATCCACGTAGATGTTGGCCCCCGGTGGATCGCTCTTGACGATCAGCGTGGCCATCAACTGCGCCAGGTGGATCACCGTCGTCGTGCGGTTTGCTGAAGCTACAGCTACCGCGCGCGTGTCAGTCGAGTAGCCCGCCTTGCTCACCGTAATAGAATGTTGCCCCGGCTCAAGATTCGTCAGCACAAAGGGCGTGACGTAGCTTGGATCACTCTTGCCATCGATCTGCACTTGGGCGCCCTGCGGCGTTGAATCGATCGCGATCTGTCCCGGAATAACTGGTGCCGGTGTAACGACCTTCTTCGATGGCTTTGCGGTTCGCCCTCGCACCGGCGCGACGGGTTCAGCCACGGGAGTTTCTTGTTCTGGTTCGGCGGGCTTGGCGGCCCGGGCCGGCGCTGGCGCTGGCGACTTTTCTGGCGCCGGCTGGCC
This sequence comes from uncultured Acidobacteriota bacterium, assembly GCA_963758005.1. Taxonomy (GTDB): domain Bacteria; phylum Acidobacteriota; class Terriglobia; order Terriglobales; family Acidobacteriaceae; genus Sulfotelmatobacter. The sequence goes on along the minus strand of CAVWTR010000006.1, from coordinate 1,145,567 downwards.
GGCATCGGACTGGGCAGGAGTGTCGGCTACTGCGCTCGCTCTTGGCGAACCTGCATCATCGTCGCCGCTCAGACCGTGAATATAGATGGTCACCCCAACGCCAATGGCCAGAATCAGCGCAAGTGCGCCGCCCAAAGCGTAAAACATGAGCTTGGGAGGAACGCCTTTGATTTCTTTAATGGCCTTCTGGGCAACTTCGCGAGGTTGGATCTTGGGTTTCTCATCCTCTTTTTCTTGCTCCCCGCAAAACTGGTGCCTGCCGACTGCGCCGGCCGAAACGAAACCGGCTCGGCCGGAGGCGGCGGAGGCGGAATATAAACTTCCTTGAGCGGGGGCAATTCCGTCATCTCGGAAAAGCTCACGCCGCCACCACTTTTCTGGCCGCCCTCAGACATCATGGGATCGACCGCAATTCTCGGAGCGTCCTCGTCGACCTGCGGCTCGAAAGTTTCGACCGCCGGTTCTTCGTTCTCGACTTGCGGCTCATCAAGCACACCTGCCGACATGGACGCGGATGGGAGCTGGTGTTCCGACGCCGGGTAATCCGACGCAGGGTCCGAAATCTCGAGCTCCGCAACCTGCGGCTCCTCAAACGTTGCCTTTGCGTCAGCTGTGAGGAACGAACTCGATAGATCGATTTCCGGCACTTGGGAAGGCAGTGTCGCATCGGCGCCTGCACCTGCGGCAGCCGCTGCGGCCTTCGGAACGGCAAGTTTAGAAACAGCCGAAGCCATCGGCGGGGCATTCGCGCTCTGTGAGGACGATGAGTCGAGTTTCTTCTCGGCGGGCTTCACAGCAGGCCGCGCCAGACCAGAGCTCGCCTGAGTCGAGGCCGTTGGGGCCGGCGCAGCTGCAGCAGGCTTGGGAGCAGGCTTGGCTGCGGGCTTCGGTGAAACGGGGGTCGCAAACTTAGCTTGCGCCGCCGCATTCGGCTTGGGAACGGAAATGCCCTTGGGCGCTTCCACTTTCTTCGCCGCCACCGGCTTTGATTCTTTGCATTTCTCGAGATCGTCCAGCAGTTGCCGGCCAGTCTGGTAGCGTTCTGCCGGATCCTTGGCCAGCGCCTTCATGATCAGGTCGCTCAGCAGAGGATGCACCTTGGGACTTACCTGCACTGGCGCGACGGGCGTGCTCTCAAGAACGCACTGCCGCAAACTTTCAATATCTTCGCGATCGAAGGCCTTGCGTTCGGTCACCATTTCATACAACATGGCGCCCAGACTAAATAGATTCGACCGGCCATCGGTGGGCTGGCCCAGAATCTGTTCCGGCGACATGTAATGCAGACATGCCGGAATGGCTCCTGGAACGTGCTGCGCGAAAATACCCGCGCTGGAAACACCGAAACTCAGAATTCGTACCGTGCCATCCCAGCCGCACATGATCTTGGCTGGTTCCAGACTGTAATGGACGATACCTTGCGATTTCGCGTAATCGAAGCCGGCGCCCAACTGCCGTCCGATGTCGAGCAGATCCCAAATCGAAAATCCTTCTTTGCGTGCCAGCATCGTGGCGATGCTGTTGCCCTGTACATATTCCATGGCAGCGCAGAACTGTCCCTCGAACACGCCCGCGCCGAACACTGGCGTAATGTTGGGGCTGCTCAAAGCCTTGGTGCTCTCGGCCTCGGCCAGCAGCGCCTGTTCGAGCGCTGCGGCGCTGTCGCCGAACGCATCCAGCTGGATGACCTTCAGAGCAATGGTTTGCCCGCCATCGGGGTCGTTGGCTTTGTAGACCGCGCCCGTGGGCGATTTCGACAGTTCGCTGAGAATTTCGAAGGGACCAATATTCGTAGACATTTTTCTCTTCCCGCTCCCTCGCGAGTCTGCCATCATCGCCACGACACAGGCGCGGCGGGCGCAGACCCCAGAAATGGGTAGGGTTAGCATAGCTCTGGTTGGGCGAACCTTCGAGTTACCAAGGTAAGCTGAGAGCCATCGCGAAGTGACCATGGGCATACACCCGGCGCTCGTTCGTGGCCTTTGGCCGCGCGCCCGTTTGCCACCATTCCGGAACAGCTCGGAGCCGCAGCGTAACTTTAGGGTCGCAGCGCGGTTGTCATTATTGTGTGCGCTGCGTTTTTTGCGCACAGCTTGATTGTGTATAGCCGGTGTGACATTTGTCACCCCTCTCGAATGACGATCTCCACTTGTCGCCGAGGCTGCGTCGCGAAAGGATAAGGACTGGACAGGTTCCGTGGAATCGCGATGCTCCCCATGAAAAAAATCGAAGCCGCCCCGGTTGCCGATGGGGAACTGCTTCGTCTATTCTTGGTGGGCTTGGGCGTGCCCTCCTGCGCACGGTTCCCGGTTCCCTCTGGAGTTCGCCGATGACCCTGACCCGGTTCGTGACCAAGAACGCGTTCCGCAACAAGCGCCGCAGCATTCTGACGGTGCTGAGCATCGCTTTTTCTTTGCTGCTGCTCACGCTGATGATGACGATCTGGCGGGGCTTCTATCTCGACCAGGGCAGCGCCGAGTCGTCGCAGCGGATCGTGGTCCGGCACCGGGTTTCGCTCACGTTTAGTCTTCCCGGCTACTACCGGGATAAAATCCGCGCCATCCCCGGCGTCGTGGCGGTCGTACCCATGTCGTGGTTCGGCGGAATTTATAAGGACCAGAAGCCGGAGAATTTCTTCGCGCAGTTCGGCACCGATCCCGATGAATTTTTCAAGGTGTACCGCGACCTCGAACTTCCGCAAGAGCAAATTGTCGCCTGGCAGCGCGACCGCCAGGGCGTGATCGTTGACGCCTCGCTCGCCACGAAATATGGATGGAAGCTGGGCGACCGCATCGTTTTGCAGGGCACGATCTATCCCGTGAATCTGGAGTTGATCGTGCGTGGCATCTACCACTCCAACCCGGACGCGAAGTCAGTCTACTTCAACACGAAGTACGTGGAAGAAGCCGTGGCGTTCTTTAAAGGTCAGGCGGGAACGTTCACCGTTCTGGCCGCTACACCCGGCGATGTGAGCCGGGTTGCCAGCACCGTGGACGACATGTTCCACAACTCGCCGCAGCCCACCAAGGCGGAGAGCGAGAAGGCATTCGGGCTGGAATTCGTGGCCATGATGGGCAATGTGAAGGCGTTCATTCTTAGCATCTGTTCGGCAGTAGTCTTCGCCACATTGCTGGTATCGGCCAACACTATGGCGATGACCATTCGCGAGCGCACTCGCGAAGTTGCGGTGCTGAAGACTCTGGGTTTCACCCGGCGCGGTGTACTCGGATTGTTCGTCAGCGAAGCCGTCTCTTTATCGCTGGTGGGCGGCGTGATTGGCGCGGGCCTGGGGTGGGTGTTGGTTTATGGCTTGACGCATTCTCCGCAGTTTTTCAGCTTTTTCCCTTTGAAGGTGACGTTTGGAATTGCCGCTGCGGCTCTGTTGACCTCTGGAGTGGTAGGCCTGTTGAGTGCGGCCGTGCCGTCGTATCACGCCTCGCAGATCAATATTGTGGATGGGCTCCGCCACATCGGATGAGCATTTGGCAGACGAGCTTCGGAATGAATTTATGACCTTGGGCAGTTTCGTGGTGCGCAATACGTTTCGCAATAAGCGGCGCAGCCTGCTGACCATGATCAGCATCAGCTTCTCACTGCTGTTGCTCACCTTGATGATCTGTATCTGGCGCTCGTTTTACGTGGATCAGGTCGCACCGGAAGCCTCGCGGCGCGTTATTACCCGCGACCGCGTGTCCCTCGCATTTTTTCTTCCCGCGTTCTACCGCGACAAAATTCGGAGCATTCAAGGCGTGACCGCCGTTGCGCCCATGACCTGGTTCGGCGGCCGCTACATCGACGAACGTCCGGAACACTTTTTCGCGCAACTGGCCACCGATCCCGACGAATATCTGAAAGTGGCCTCTGACAAGATTGTCCCGCCGGATCAGTTGAAAGCCTGGCAGCAGGATCGTGCGGGAGCGCTGGTCGACATCACGCTCGCGAAAAAATATGGCTGGAAGGTTGGCGATCGCATCACCCTGCAAGGGACGATTTTTCCGGCCAATGTCGACCTCACCATTCGCGCCATCTACCATCGCGACCCGCCCCAGAACGCGTTGTATTTCAACAGTAAGTATCTGGAAGAGTCGGTGCCCTGGTTCAAAGGGCAGGCCGGCTGGTACTCAACGCAGATCGACTCGGCAGAAAATGTATCGCGCGTGTCGCAAGCAGTCGACGACATGTTCCGCAACTCGCCGCTGCAGACAAAAACCGAGAGTGAAAAAGCTTTTCAGCTCGGCTTTGTCGCCTCGCTGGGCAACATCAAGGCGTTCATTCTAGGCATTTGCGGGGCGGTGGTGTTCACCATCATGCTGGTTTCAGCCAACACCATGGCCATGTCGGTGCGCAGCCGCACCCGCGAAGTTGCGGTGCTGAAAACCATCGGCTTCACTCGCGGGCGAGTGCTTTCGATATTCGTGAGCGAGTCGGTGGCTTTGGCCGTCGCGGGTGGAGTGCTCGGAGTTCTGGGAGCGGTTCCAGTGATCTGGTTCCTGACTCGCGGCTTCATCGCGCTGGGAGTTCCGCTTTCCATGAAAGTGAATGCGCCGACTGCGGGGTTGTCGTTGCTGGTAGCCCTGACCTTGGGATTGGTGAGCGGCTACTTGCCGGCCTTCAACGCTTCGCGCATGAACATTGTGGACGGCTTGCGGCACATCGGATAAGTAGCGCCGTTATGTATTAGTGGCACTAAAGGAATAGAGATTCATTATGGCGATACCGATCAGTTACAACATTCGCAACTTGCGGCTCCGGTTAGGGCTCACGCTCATGACGGCGCTGGGCATCGCGCTCACGGTGACGACCGCAATTTTTCTGATGGCGCTGGTGGCCGGGCTGAACCGCGCTTTTGTCAGCAGCGGCAATCCGCTGAACGTGCTGGTGCTGCGTAAAGGGTCGGAGGCCGAGTTGTCGGGCGGCTTCGATGCCCCGCTATTCCCAACGCTGAAGACGTTGCCAGGGATCGCCAAAGACAGTCACGGCGAGCCGATGGCTTCGGGTGAGTTGGTCGTGGTGATCGTGCTGCCGCGTAAAGACGGCACGGGTGAAGTCAACGTAACCGTGCGCGGCATGATGCCGGATGGTCTTGAAATGCGCGCAACTATCCGGCCAGGATCAACATGGTGAGGATCATCCCGGTGTGAAACTGGCCGCAGGACGCTGGTTCGAAACCGGGCAGCGCGAAGTGGTCGTGAGCAAATCCATTCGCGATCGCTTCACCCACGCCGGCATTGGCGACACGATGGAGTTTGGCAAAGGATCGTGGAAAGTTGTTGGAGTATTTGACGCCGGGGGCTCGGCATACGAATCCGAAGTCTGGGGTGACGTGCACCAGATGGCATCGGATTTCGATCGTACCGACGGCTATTCCTCGGCTTACCTGCGGGCGACCGATCCCATTTCCGCTGCGGCGCTCAAGAACCGCGTCAGCGACGATCAGCGTCTGAAACTCGAAGGCTTCAATGAGACGGAGTATTACGCCAAGCAGACCAGTTCGGGCGCGCCGATCAAAGTGATCGGCATCGTGGTGGGCTTCATCATGGCGATCGGTTCGATCTTCGCGGCCATGAATACTATGTATGCGGCGGTGTCGTATCGCGGACGCGAGATTGCGACACTGCGCGTAATCGGCTTTTCGCGGCCGGCAATTCTGACTTCGTTTGTGCTGGAATCTTTGCTGCTGGCGTTGCTGGGTGCTGCTGCGGGAATTTTGCTGATGCTTCCGTTTAACGGAATGCAGACCGGCACGTCGAACGCCGTAACCTTCAGCGAGGTGGTGTTCGCGTTGCGCATCACGCCGCAGGTGGCGGGTTATGCCGTGCTGTTTGCGTTGATCATGGGATTTGTCGGAGGGCTGGCGCCGGCGTGGCACGCAGCGCGGCAGAATATTCTGAGCGCATTGCGCGGGTAGACGGTTCGAGTTGCGCAACGAAACTATTTGGGGAGTTAGAGCGTAATTATTCTTATGGCAATTGACACAAAGCACGAAGACCTGCAAAGCCTGCGCATTGACCGCACCGAGCGCGGCAGTTCCGGCGGAGAGCCGCCGGCCTGGGCTCGCCGCTACATCCTCGGCGGCGTGGGCGTAGTGGTGTTGCTGGGCGTAATCACGCTGGCTTATCGCGCGTTCTCCTCCGACACGCCGGAAGTCGAAGTCGTTCGCGCCGCGGCGGAGACCAGCGGCAATGACGTGGGCGGCACCGTGCTTTCGGCGACGGGATATATCGTGGCGCATCACACCATCAACGTGAATTCCAAGGTGACCGGCCGCTTGAGCTGGATCGGCGTGGAGAAGGGCGACAAAGTCAAAGAAGGGCAAGTACTCGTGCGGCTCGAGGATCAGGAGTTCCGCGCGGCGTATGAACAGGCTCGCGGCGCACTCGAAAACGCGCAGGCGTATCTCGACGAATTGCAGCATGGCTCGCGTCCGGAAGAAATTCAAGAGGCGCAGCACAATCTGGACGAAGCCCAAGCCACGCTGGTCAACGACAAGCTCACTCTCGATCGCACAAAGCAACTCGCGGGCGGCGGCGTGGTTTCACGCCAGCAACTGGACGATGCCACGGCGAAATTTGAGTCCGACCAGCAGCGCGTGAATTCTCTGGAGAGAGTGTTTCAGCTGATGAAGCTTGGTCCGCGGGCGGAAGAGGTTGCCCGCGCGAAGGGCGCGGTCGCACAGGCCCAGGGCCAGCTTGACTATGCCAAGTCGCAACTCGATGCCACGGTGATCCGAGCGCCCGTGACCGGCACGATTCTCGACCGTACGGCGGAAAAAGGCGAGTTGATTACCGCGCAGTTTGCCAGCGCAGCCGCGGGCGGCCCGCAGGGTTCGGTCGTGTCGCTGGCCGACTTGCAGGATCTTCAAGTGGAACTCGATATCGCACAGGCAGATTTCGCCCGCCTGGGCCCTACGCAGAAAGCGAAGGTCACGACCGACGCGTATCCCGACAAGGAATATGACGGCGTGATCGCGCAGATTTCGCCCGAGGCCAACCGCCAGAAGGCCACGGTACAGGTGAAGGTGCAGGTGCTGAATCCAGATAAGTATCCCAACATTCAACTGCGCCCGGAGATGAATGCAACGGTGAAATTTCTGGCCGACGAAGCGCCTAAATCAATGACGAAAACCGCGCAGGAACCGGCGGGTGTGTACGTGCCGTCGACCGCGATTCGCGATCGCGACGGGAAAAAGATTGTGCTGATCGCCTATGACGGAAAGGCAGTCGCCCGCGAAATTCATGTCATGAGCCAGCGCAGCGACGGAGCGCTGGTCGATGGGCTGGTCGGAGGCGAGAACCTCATCACCACCGCGCCCGCGACTTTGAAAGATGGAGACAAAATTAAAATCAAGGGGCAGTCGTAAAAAGGGCAGTCCCGAGATCAGCAATTCTGAAGAGGAGTAATCATGAGCACAGTTGCACAGACGAATGTGGCCACGAGCACGAAAGTCGTACAGGTTCGCGGCGTCAGCAAGGTTTTCAAGCGCGATGCTTTTCAGGTAACGGCGCTCGATGACGTGTCGATCGACATCGCCAAAGGCGAATTCCTCGCGCTGATGGGACCGTCGGGGTCGGGCAAGACCACGCTGCTGAATATGATCGCGGCCATCGACCGGCCGACCAGCGGCGAACTGCTGGTGCAGGGGCAGGATATTTTTCGCTTCAACGATGCGCAGATTGCGCGCTGGCGCAATGAGCACATCGGCTACGTCTTTCAGACGTTCAACCTGATTCCGGTGCTCACCGCGTTTGAAAACGTCGAGTTGCCATTGCTGTTGACCAAGCTAACGTCGCAGCAGCGCCGCGACCACGTGTTGACCGCGCTCAAACTGGTCGGGTTGGAAGACCGCGTCGGTCACCTGCCCAAGCAGCTCTCAGGCGGACAGGAACAGCGCGTGGCCATTGCGCGCGCCATCGTCAGCGATCCGACTTTGCTGCTGGCCGACGAGCCCACGGGCGATCTGGACAGCCATTCCGCGACGGAGGTATTGGAAATTCTGAAGCGACTGAACGAGGATTTTCAGAAAACGATTGTGATGGTCACACACGATCCGCACGCCGCGTCGTACGCGCACGTTACGCGGCACTTGGAAAAAGGCATGCTCCTGCCGCCCGGGTAGGCCGGGAATTGTTGATTGTTGATTAAGAGTTTTGTGGTCCGCTGTCTTTTAATCAACAATCAAATAATCAGCAATCGACAATATTTCTTCCCGCTATCCGGCATGCGCCAGATTCGCGGTGGGGCTCGTTACTACTTCCACCGGCGGTTCCGCTACCCAGCGCCACGCGCGCCGTCCATTTGCCACTACGGCCTGCGCCTCGCCATATTCCACCAGGCGATTCAGCACAGTCGTGACGGAAGCCATCGGATCCTTGTGCCGCGCCAGTAACGCGGGCATTTGCTGCTGGAAATAATCGCAGATGTCGCGCGCATTCAGGGCGCGGCCGGCCTGCATCAGAATCATGCGGCAGGCCTTGGTGAAGCCGGGCTGGCGGCCGCTGCTTTTGCGGTCGACCAGTTCCAGCAATTCCTCGGTCAAGACGCTGTCGCCAAAAAGATTGGCCAGGCCAGAGATGGTCTGCTTGACGGTGCCGATGCGCTTCATGATGTCCGAACGCTGTTGCAGCAACTGGCGCAGCTCTCCATGCGCCTGCCGAATCACTTCCTGCACGTGGCCAACGTCATATCGTTCAGCCTGCAGGGTCGAGCCGTTCCCCTTCTGCCCATTCTCCATACTTCCCCCCCAATTTCGAACGAGTTCATCGCTCATAAGTTCAGCCCATGACTTCAGCTCACAACTTCAACGCCACGAATGAGCTGGCGTGTTCTTCGCGCCGCACGCAGGGTTGCGGGCCACTCCCCTCGCTCCACGCAGAAACCGTCATGCGGGCAGAATCCCGCTTGAAAATCTATACGCAGAATCCGCTTCCGGCGTTCCCTCGATTTCTAGAAGGGAGCTGCATCCCCGAGGTGTGCCGGTACCTCGGGAGATTAGACGCGGCAAATGCGGATTGGTTAACGGGCTGACTGCAACCCCAGTCCCGATTCAGTCAAGCTCTCCGATTCGGGAACCCGGATGGACCGCACGGCAAGAAAGCGTATCCCGAGCGCAACGTAATCCCCTTGATATCCCGATGGTAGGTAACAGAGCCCCCCAAGTGTCAATTGCTGCCAAACCCGCTCTCGCCCTAGCACCCTTGCGTGTACTGCTCATCGGCAACAAAGAGGAAGACTTCTTCCTGATCCGCGAGATCCTAGAGCGGACGCGCAGCCTGCTCACCGCCGATCTCGAGCATGCCCACTCCCTGGAGGAAGCTCGGGCGATGTTGCAGCAGAAGAGCTATGGCCTGGTTCTGCTCGAACATGAAACCGGGAACGCGGACGCGCTCGAGTTTTTGACCCACGTTCAACGCGCCGGAGTCCCCGTGCCTTTTATCGTATTGACGGAAAATGCGGATGAGGCAACCGTCGCGGAGATCATCGACGGCGGCGGGGCATGGAACTGTGTGGCCAAGTCGCAACTGGACGGAGTGACGCTGGTCCGCACCATCCGCAACACGCTGGCCATGTATTCCCTGCAACGGGAACACAAGATCGCAGAGGAATCGCTGCGCAAGCTCTCGCGCGCCGTTGAGCAGTCGGCCGACATGGTGATGGTGACCGACTGCAACGGGATCATCGAATACGTCAATCCCGCGTTTGAGACTCTTACCGGCTACTCCCACGAAGAAGCCTGCGGACAGACGCCGCGAATTCTGAAATCGGGCGAGCAGTCTCCTGAGGTCTACCAGGAAATGTTACAGACCATGCGCGCCGGCAATGTGTTTCGCGGCATTCTGGTGAACCGGAAAAAGAGCGGCGAGCTATATTACGCCGAGGAAACTGTCTGCCCGGTGCGCGATGCCGCGGGCAGCATTACGCACTTCATTTCCAATGCGCGCGATCTCACCGAGCGGATGCGCTTGGAAGCCCAGCTGATGCAGTCCCAGAAAATGGACGCTATCGGCAACCTGGCCGGAGGCGTGGCCCACGACTTCAACAACCTGCTGACCATTATTACCAGCTACGCGGAGCTGGCGCTCGATTCGGTGCCGCGGAACACTCCGCTCGAGTCCAAGATACAGGAGATTCTGCTCGCGGCGCGGCGGGCGGCGGAGCTGACCCGGCAATTGCTCGCCTTCAGCCGCAAGCAGATGCAAGCCTTGCGCGTGGCGGATCTGAATCAGGTGATCGCGCGCATTGCCAACACCTTGCCGCGCCTGATCGGAGAAGATATCGATTTCACCTTCGTGCGCGGTGAGGGACTGGGCCGGGTGCGGGTCGATCCGCTGCAGATCGAGCAGATTCTGATGAACCTCGCCGCCAATGCGCGCGACGCCATGCCCCAGGGCGGTCACTTGCGAATCGAAAATTCCAACGTCCGACTGGATGATGAATACATTCACTGCAAACAAGCTCTCATTCCCACCGGACGCTACGCGCTGATCACCGTAACCGACGACGGCGAGGGTATCCCTCCCGAACATCTGCCGCATATCTTTGAGCCCTTCTATACCACCAAGCCTGTGGGCAGGGGCACGGGTTTGGGTCTGGCGACCGTCTACGGAATCGTGAAGCAGAATAGGGGCTTCATCTGGGCCTACAGCGAACCCAAGATGGGCACGATATTCAAGATCTATCTGCCGTGTGTGGCGGGACGAGACCACCTGAGCGAGATCGAGGATGTGGAATCAGAACCCGCCACCCGCGGATCGGAAACCGTCTTGCTCGTGGAAGATGAGCAGGCAGTGCGGCGCGCCACTGCGGAATTTCTTGTCATGCAGGGCTATACCGTACTCGAAGCCAAGGACGGCGTCGATGCCCTGTCAGTGGCCAATCACCATGGCTCCAACATTGACCTGCTGGTCACCGACGTCGTCATGCCGAACATGAGTGGCGGGCAGTTGGCCGAGGAATTGGTGCATCTGCGGCCGGCTACGAAGCTGCTTTTTGTTTCTGGTTATGCCGGGAAAACCGTGATCGACCACAAAGTGTTCGACCTGGAGACGAATTTCCTGCAGAAGCCTTACACGTTGAAAGAATTCTCGCTGAAGATTCGCGCCGCCTTGAGCGCGAGCCCGATTCCGGCGCTGCCCACGCATAGGCTCTAGGTAGAATTCCAGAATCAAGCAATGCGAATCAGGCGACCCTTTTTCAGTTCAAATCGATCGCCGCGCCAGGTTACCGTGTGGCCGGCAAAACTGGCAGCCCACACTGCGACCGCAACCAAATCTCGAACCGGCAGTAACCAAAGGTTCTTCAGCAATTGGCTATCGTGCAGTACGGACTTGCCCACCAAAAGCGCCACTGCAAAACGCAACAGAACGGTCACCGCGAGTGCGGTCCACGACCGGGGCGCTCCACGAGCGGCAATTAGCGCGAGCAGCGCCCACATTAGGCCATAAGTAGAAATCAGGCCGATGTAGCCTGCAGCGCGCGCGTCGCGCACACCGCGAGCCCAGCGCAATTGATGGGCCAGGAATCCGCGCAAGTCGTACGCCGGCAGGTGAGTCTCGACGACGATGTCGGAGAGCGCGACGCGCAGGCCAAGACCAGCGATCCTCCGGCCGAGTTCATAGTCGTCAGCCAGAAAGTCGACAAACGATTCGAAACCGCCGATGCGCTGCAGATCGGTGCGCCGGAAGGCCAGTGTCGAGCCGAGTCCAAACCGAATGCCGTTCTCCAGTTGACGCGCGACCAGAACGCCGGCGCAAAAATCGGTGCTGATGCCAAGCGATTCCAATCGCGAGCCGAAGGTCGGCGCCGCCACTCCGCGATACAAGCACGTCACCATCCCGACGGACTCCTCGGCGAGCGGAGCGATCACGCGGCGAAGATAATCGGGCTCCACGCGAATGTCGCTGTCGTTAACGATCAGGTGTTGGTAGCTCGCCGCGCCCAGCATCTGGGCGAGATTGCTGACCTTCACGTTCGCGCCGAGAATCTTCGGACACACCACGCACAGAATTCGTTGCTCCGGAAATTCGCGCTGCAACCGCTTCACACTTTCAATCGCCGGATCGTCCGCGTCGCTCACCCCGAAAACAATTTCGTATTCCGGATAGTCCTGCAGGCAGTGACTGCGGAAGCTCTCATAGATTTCCGGGTCGACGCCCTTCAGGGGTTTGAGAATCGAAACGGGTGGCACAAACTGTGCAGGGCGAATAATCCCTGCGGCTTTCTGCTGACGCAGAAATGACGCAGCGCTCCACAAACAGAGAATGTAGTAAGCGAAACTGGAGATACACCCTAGGATTGCGACGAGCTGGAATACCATGACGATGAAGTGAATCATGAGCGAGTGCGAGCGCCAGGACCGTCAAAAAGAGAGCGTCACAAAGACCGTCACAAATCCGCTGATAGCTGACGGCTGATAGCTGACAGCTTCTCTATTCGTACCGCAGCGCCTCAATCGGATCGAGGTTCGCCGCCTTCCACGCCGGATAAATTCCGAAGACCAGCCCGACTCCCGCGGCCGAGCAAAAGCCGAACGTAACCCAGAACATGGACATGCGGGCCGGCAGAGACGGCCACACCGCGGGAATGATCCAGACCACAAGCGCTCCAAACAGCACGCCAATCACGCCCCCCACCGCGGTCAGCATGATCGCCTCCAGCGTGAACTGCAGCAGGATGTCTCGCTTGCGCGCTCCGATCGCTTTGCGCACGCCGATCTCCCGCGTGCGCTCGGTTACGCTCACCAGCATGATGTTCATCACCCCCACGCCGCCCACGACCAGGCCCACGCTGGAAATCGCGAACATGCCGACGAACAGCGCGCCCGTAAGCTGGTTCCACACATCCGAAATCGAGTCCGAGGTCATCACCGCAAAGTTATCCGGCTTATCGAACGCAACTCTCCGCCGGCGCCGCAGCAACTCCCGAATCTCGTCCATCGCCTTCGGCATATCGTCGTGCGAAGTAGCCTTGACGCTGATGACGTGCTGCTTCATTTCCGGATGCAGACCCTTGAAAGTTTTCAGCGGCAGTATGACGCGATTGTCGTTGGGATCCTTGCCCCCGCCGAACACCGACTTGATCTTCGACACGGTGCCGATCACTTCAAACAGCCGGCCTTCGATGTTGATCTCTTTGCCGAGCGGATCCTGATCGCCAAACAACTCATGCTGCGTCTGGTAGCAGATCACAACCACCGGTGAGTGGTGCTCGTCGTCAAAGTCGCTGAACCATCGGCCACTGGCCATGGGCAAGTCGAAGACGTCCTTAGCCTCGGCCATGTCCCCTTCGATGATCGTGTTCCTCACTTTCTTATCCTGATACTTGACCGAGTAGGAGCCAATCCCAAGTTCAGGGCGGAAGAGGCGCAGGCCTGCCGACACGGCTTTGACGTGCGGCAGATCACGCATCGCCAGCGCATCGTCGTAAGTAAGCTCCTTGCGCATGCGCATTTCGTCGGTCATGCGGCCAAAGGTGAAGAAGTCCAGATGGAACACGAAAATAACATTCGATCCGATACTGGCGACGAGCTCTTGGACATTGTCATCGAGCCCGCGCCCAATCGAAGATACGCCAATGACGACGCCGACTCCGATCACGATCCCCAGCACAGTCAGGGCCGACCGCAGCTTGTTGCCGCGGATCGTGTCCGCCGCCATGCGGAGGATTTCGCCGAATTCGTCTTTACGATTCATAAATCTTTGCGATTCATAAGCCTGCGCGATTCATAAACATCTTCTGTCATTCCGAGCGAAGCGAGGAATCTGGGTGCGTGCCGACGCAGGCAAGAACCCAGGTCCCTCGCTATCGCTCGGGATGACAAGCAGGTAGCTACATACAAGCATGTAACTACATTTCAAACCGCAGCGCCACAATCGGATCCAGCCGCGCCGCCTTCCGCGCCGGATACACGCCGAAGAACACTCCCACAGACGCCGCCACCACCAGACCCGCCAGCACAGCCCACAACTTGATCGACGAGGGCATGCCGATCAGCGCCGTCACGATCTCCGCGAAGGTCACACCTGAAATCACTCCGATGACGCCGCCAATCAGAGACAGAATCAGCGCCTCGATCAGAAATTGCATCAGCACGTCATCGCGCCGTGCCCCCAGGGCTTTGCGGATGCCGATCTCCCGCGTCCGCTCCGTCACCGAAACCAGCATGATGTTCATGATGACGATGCCGCCCACAACCAGCGACACGCCCGCAATCCCGATCGTGGCCATGAAGAACGTATTGCTGAGCCCGGACCAGATTCCCAGCAGGCTGGCGTTGGTTTCAATTTCGAAAGTGTCTTCCGCCCCGGGCTGGTCATGGCGATGAGCACGCAACGCCACGCGCGCCTCGTCAATCGCCTGATTCAGCGGAGCCCCGGTCGCCGCCGCTTTCCCCCAAATCGCAATGCTCGTGTTATGCGAGCCATATTTCTTCAGGTATACCGTGATCGGGATCATCACGTAGTTATCGGCGCTCTGCCCCAGAGTCTTTCCCTTCTTTTTTCCCACGCCGATGACCGTATACGTCCAACCATCCACGCGAATCTCCTGGCCCAGCGGATCGGCGCCGCCCAGCAGGTGCTCCACAATGTCCGTGCCCACCACCGCCACCTGCAGGTGATTGTCCATGTCGGTTTCGTTCACCATGCGGCCCGCGGTCAGGTCCGTATCGAGAATGGTCGCCATCGAGGGCGTGAGCCCCTGAATGGTCGTATCGTTGATGGACTGCTCGTCGTGCTTCACCTTGCCACTGCCGCTCATCAGAGCGCCAACGTAGTCGCAGTGACGGCACGCCTCTTGCACGGCCTCGTAATCTTCGAGCTCCAGGTTCTTGCGCTTCTCCGCTTCCAGGAAATGGTCCGCATTGGTCTCGACTGTCGACATTTTCGAAACGATGAAAACGTCGGCTCCAAGGTTGAAAATCTTCTTGGCCACGTAATCATTGATGCCGGAAACGAACGTGACCACCGCAATCACCGAGGCAATCCCGATCACCACGCCGAGCAGCGTGAGCACCGAGCGCAGCTTATTCGCCCACAGCGACCGCAGCGCGATTCTGATGGCCTCGGCGATGTTCATGGGTAGGCCTTAGGTGCATCGGTCTTCGGCTTTCGCGGCTTTCGCCGCCCGATGCCGGATTCGGCTCTCACAAGTCTAACAGGACCATTCCGCCGGCAACGCCAAGAAGGCCGACGGCACTGGGAAAGGCCCCATCACTATATACGCTCACTGGGGGTAACTAGTTCCTGAGGGTCGACTCCGTCTCGGTCAAAGCTCGACGCTTGGGCCGACGGAGGAGTTCCGTTTTGCCAGGCCTAACACGCAAGACCAGTGACCCAATAAGTGTCCCAAGACCCCTCTCGCATATAATGATCCGGTAGGCAGCCGGACCGGACGGTCGCTCTTGTCGCGTCAAGTGATGGGAGAGGAAAGTCCGAACTCCGCAGAGCAGTGTGCCGGATAACGTCCGGGAGGGCGGATTCAAGTCCGCTCGACGGAAAGTGCCACAGAAAACATACCGCCTCAGCCTTCACCGGCCGGGGTAAGGGTGAAAAGGTGCGGTAAGAGCGCACCGCCGCGGCAGTAATGCAGCGGGCAGGGCAAACCCCACACGGAGCAAGACCAAATAGGAAGGAAGTTCCGTCGTCGCCGCTGGTTCTTGGCAATGCAAGAATCCGCAGCGACGACGGGACACGTGCCGGCTCGGTGCGTCAAACCTTCGGGTAGGTCGCTAGAGCCGCGCAGCGATGCGCGGCCCAGAGGAATGGCCGTCCAGCAGGAGCAATCCCGCGGACAGAATTCGGCTTACAGGTCCGGCTGCCTTAATCTTCTTCGTTTCCTGCCATGGGTGCAACTCCTCGCAAATCAAACCCTAATTCACGGTGAAGCTGGTGGAGCTGCTAACGCTGCCACCTTTTGTGGTTACCACGATTTTGCCGGTCGCGGCACCGGTCGGAACGGTCGCGGTGATTTCGGAATCGGAGACCACCGTGAACGACGCCGATACGTTGTCGATCGTCACCTTCGTGGTTTGAGTCAGCCCGGTGCCGTTGAATGTGACTACGGTTCCGACTGGGCCGCTCGGGGGCGCGAAGCTTTTGTAGGTTGGCGTGATCTTGAAGCTCGCGAGGGTGGACAGCAAGGTCGATCCAGTGGTGACGGTGACGTCGCCGGTGAGCGCGCCCGTCGGAACCGTCGCGAGAATGTAGGTGGAGCCGGCTGGCTTTATGGTCGTGGCTTTTATGCCTCCGAACTCAACCACAGACTTCGCGCTGAAACCCTGGCCCAGAATGCCAACCTGCGCGCCTTCTGCCCCGGACGTCACATTCACGAGAGAGATGAAGGGTTTGTAGTTATTGCTCAGGCTATAGAACGAGCCCACGCCGATCCCGCCCTGCTCGGTCGTGCTGTAAAACGTGCCGTTGGTGGAAAGCAAGAGCGGAGCAAAAGGCTGGCCGCAGTTCGAGCAAACCAGCGGGTAGAGATAAACGTTCTTGTACACGCCCTTGGTGGTGATGTCGAAGAGTCCGGCTTGCGAGCAGCCGCCGCCCGCGCAATCCGTTGCGGCGCCGAACAACAGGCCATTCGGCCCCTGCGTCAACGGCAAGTAGGATACGCGCCGTCCGTCTGATTCGGGAAGCTGTAAAGCACCGTCTCCTGGCCGCCCGCGGTGAGCTGGAAAATGGTTCCTTGGTTCGCACTGCCGCCCTCTTCGGTAGTTCCATAGAAGTCGCCATTGGAGCCCTGAATAAGATTGGCACTCGGGCCCTCGCCATCCAGGAAAGCGCCATCCGCATTGGGCTCGAACGTGTATACCAGCGACTCCTTACCCGCGAGCGTGATTTTGAATACTCCGCCCCCGCTGATGATCCAGCCGTTTCCCACGCCCCATAAGTCGCCGTCAGTGCCTTCGATCAAGCCGAAGGGCAATACCGTGTCGTTCGGCGGACCTTGGAAGCTGTACAGCAGGGTGTACGCTCCCGCCAGCGTAAGCTTGTACACCGTCCCGTAATTATTTGCCCCGCAAAAAGCGGTGGTTCCATAAAAATCGCCGTTACTGGCCTGGATTGGAGGCGCGTAGGGTATACATCCGTCGCTGGTCGATCCCTGGGCTGCGAAGTTGTGCAATACGGTCAGGACGCCGGCGGACGTCACTTTGAAAAGAGTTCCGTAATTGTTGGTGCCCCCGTTCTGACAGGTGCCGTAGAAATTGCCATCGGTGCCCAGGGTCAGGCCTTTGCATGTCGTTCCGTCCGATTGCGCCATCGAGTACAAGCTCGTGATCACTCCCTCGGAGCTGATTTTGTAAATGTCGCCCTGACAGCATCCGTTGCCCGATAGCGTAACTCCGTAGAAGTTTCCGTCCCGTCCCTGCGCCATTACACCAAAGGGATAATTTGGGTTTGTCCCGCTGCCGAACTGGTAAATCGTGCTGACCGTTTGCGCCGGCGCAGCGATAGCCATCGCCACCAGGAATATTCCGGCGAGAAGCTTCGCCCTGAGAACTGTAGTCATTATTTTCTCCTGAAGTTGATTCGAATTTCTGCTGCTATGGTTTGAACCGCTTAGTTCCGGCGCGGGCCGCTCGCCCACTGGCTGAGACGACCGCGAATGCACGCCGACTGTCACCTGAATTGGAGCTGGGGTAAAGCGACGGCTCGGCTACATCGAAGCAACGAGATATTGTGTTTATCTGCAATGGGTTACAGAAAGTTCTTGTCCGAGCGGAGGAGCTCGAAAGTGCCATTCCAACGAGGCTTTCGAGGATGATAGACTTGCGCGCTGCCCTCCCCTGGCAGTGTCGACGTCCTCTGACTGTGTCCAGCGAACCCCAGACTGTTGTGCGCTTCGGTGTATTCGAGGCGGACCTGCGCGCGGGCGATCTGCGGAAGAAAGGAACCAGGGTAAAGATTCAGGACCTACCCTTTCGCGCGCTCGGAGTCCTGCTCAGCCGGCCGAATGAAGTTGTGACCCGCGAAGAATTCCGGCAGGCGCTTTGGCCGCCGGATGTCTTTGTCGATTTTGACCGTGCCATCAGCAGCGCCATCAAGCGGCTACGCGATGCGTTGGGCGACCCGGCTGAGAATCCTATCTTTATAGAAACCATCGAGCGCCGCGGGTACCGCTGGATCGCCCCGACTTCTGCAGTCCCGAGTTCTGGAGTCCCGACTTCGAGCACAGTCCCGCTGCTTGCATCCGATGCGCGTGAGGCGGAGTTAGTGTCGGCAGCAAGTTCGGAAGTGAGTTCGGTGGCCGCTCCCGATCGTTTGATTTCGCCACCGGCGTTTTCGTTTCGGTCGCGAAAGTTGGAGTATGCCGCGCTGGTTTTGGCGCTGTTGTTGCTGGCGGGGATCATGCTCTTCGGGATTCGCGGCATAAAGGCCGCAGGCAATTCGCCGCACTCGGCTGCGAATGCCGGGTTGCATCCTGCGAATCAGGAAGCCAAGGATCTTTATCTGCAGGGCCGCTACTACTGGAACAAACGCACGCCCGACGATCTGCAAAAAGCGGTGGACTATTTCACCCAGGCGATCGTGCACGATCCGGGATACTCGGACGCCTATACCGGACTGGCTGACAGCTACAACCTGCTGCGCGAATATAGCGCGATGAAGAGTAGCGATGCGTATCCGCGGGCGCTGGCTGCAGCGCGCAAAGCGGTCGAGCTCGATGACAAATCATCGCAGGCGCACGCTTCCCTGGCGTTTGTTTCGTTTTGGGGAATGTGGGACGCTGCAACCGCCGATCGCGAATTTCGCCGCGCGATTGAACTCGACCCCAACAACGCCAATGCCCATCATTGGTATGCGCCGGTGCTGACCACGATGGGCCGCTACCCGGAGGCGCTGACGGAAATTGAGCGCGCGCAGGCGCTCGACCCCACATCCAAGTCGGTGCTGGCGGACAAGGGAATCATCTTGTACGAGATGGGACGGCGGCAGGAAGCGCTTGACCTCCTGCGGCAAATGGAAAAGGCCGAACCGGAATTTGTATCCCCACCGCGTTACCTGCAGAGAATTTATCTGGACATGGGCGAGTATCCGAACTATCTGGTGGAGTTAAGAAAGAGCGCGGTGCTCAGCCATGACAGCGCGGCGCTGGTTGTGGCCTCGGCCGCTGAGAAGGGATATGCGGCTGGCGGAGCGCAGGCCATGTTCGAGAACATACGCAACGAGCAGCAAAAGCTCTACGATCAGGGAAAATTTTCGTCCCTCGCACTGGCCGGAAGCTGCGCGCTCGAAGGAAATAAGCGGGACGCCTTGAAGTACCTGAAAATCGCTTACGATCAGCACGAGGATGACGTTGTCGGCCTCGCGGGCAACCGCTTGTTCAGTAATCTGCACGACGATCCGGAGATGCAGCGGATTCTGGCGGGGGTTAAGATCCAGCGCGCGCCGGGGACGGGAAAGAACTGAGTCGCAGGCGTGCACGCCCCATGCTACCATTCCCGCGTGGGCGCCTCCGTTAGCATTCCAAGTGCTGCCTCAACCGTTCAGACCGCCACGGTTTCTTCGCGCCACTCTGCCCTGGTTCGCGTCACTCATTGGATCACCACGCTTTGCTTTTTTGCCCTGCTGGTCAGCGGAGTTGAAATCGTGATCTCTCACCCGCGCTTCTATTGGGGCGAAACCGGCAACGATTTAACTCCAACGTTGTTCAAACTGCCGATCCCGGCCTCGAGGAATCTGGTACCGACCGGCTACAAGTACGTGCTGCCGGACCAGAACGGCTGGAGCCGATATCTCCACTTTCTTGCCGCCTGGGTCGTGATATTTACTGGCTTGCTGTATGTAGTCTCCATCTTGTTAAACGGATATTTGCGGAATAACTTGCTCCCAGGTAAGTCCGATCTTTCCTGGCGGGCGTTCTCGACGGCGATCACTAGTCATTTGCGTTTCGAGCGGCCGAATGAATCCGAAGCCTGGTCCTATAACGTGCTCCAGCGGCTCACTTACCTGCTTGTGATCTTTGTCCTGTTTCCCCTGGTGATCTGGACGGGCCTGGCGATGTCCCCCGCGTTCGTTTCTGCCGTGCCTGCGGCTGTGAATGTGCTCGGCGGCCAGCAATCCGCGCGCACGCTTCACTTCTTCGTTTCTCTGGCGCTCGTGTTATTCCTACTGGTACACGTCGTGATGGTTTGGCTGGCCGGATTCAAAACTCGCATGCGAGCCATGATTGCGGGGACGATGATCACAGGAAAGATGATCACGAGCAGCACTGATGGAAATCGCGCTGGCGTCACCGCAGGCGCGCAGATGGAGCGCACATGAGCGAACAATCAAGCCGCAAAATCTCACGCCGCAAACTGATCACCACCGGACTCGCGGCTGCGGGCGGCGTAGCGGGCCTGGGCGTGGCCGCGCACCTTGCGCAGAAATATGGGCTGATCCCGCCCGATCATGGCGGAATATACGGCCTCGGCGAAACTCTGACCTACGCTTCTCAGCGGCTGCTGACGAGACATTCCTTGGCGCGCGAATTTCCTCGAAGCATGATTTCGAAGCCTCCGTTCGCGAACGAGCTCGCACCCCCGCCTGACGCGTTCAAACGCCTGCAGGCCGGAGGATTCGCCGACTGGCGACTCGACATTAACGGCATGGTCGCCAAGCCGAGTTCGTTTTCGCTTGCCCAGCTGAAGAGCTACCCGTCTCAAAGCCAGATCACGATGGTGCAGTGTGAAGAGGGCTGGTCATACATTGCCGAGTGGATCGGCGTGCCGCTCTCGCGCGTTCTGCAAGCTGTGGAAGTCCACCCGCAAGCACGATACGTGGTCTACTACTCGATCGAACCCGACTGGTGGGAGAGCATTGATATGGCCGATGCATTGCATCCGCAGACGTTCCTCACCTACGGGATGAACGGCGGCGAACTCCCCGTGGGCAGCGGCGGTCCGCTTCGCCTGCGAGTGCCCCGCCAACTCGGCTACAAGAGCGTGAAATTCATTACGCACATGACGGTTACTGACAGTCTGAAAGGCTTCGGCAAGGGTCTGGGTTCCGCATCTCCAGAAGGTGGCTATGCTTGGTACGCCGGCATCTGACAGGTTTCGTAGCGGGCGGTATCGCGTCGGCAAATATTTTGGATTGCGATCCTGACTCTTTGACTACTGCAAGCCGCAAGCCGCATTTGCCGGCGTCGATTCCTCTGACTAAAATTTGAACTCTACCTGCGTCGTAGTTTCCGCGGCCCCGGATGCGTACTTCCATTTCTTCAGGGCTTTTTGCACGGCATCGACGAGAATAGGATGTCCGCCCAGCACTTTCGCGCTCTTGATAGTCCCGTCGGCCGCGATGACGAGTTCCACCTTGACCGAACCGGTGATGGCCATCCGCTTGGCGATCTCAGGATACTCGGGGTCGGGATTGGCCACGGGCTTGCGGTTATCGGCCAGCGCCAGGCCCGTGAACAGAGCGATTACCAGTCCCACTCCTAAGATCCAGCGAGAGATTCGCCGCACCCCAACAACCCTCCTGCCCATGTCTGCCTTTCGAAGTTGGTCGCGAATATAGAAGCGCCGCGCCCCCGAATTAGAACAATCTGCAGCTCGTCTGTTGATTACGTTTACGCTGTAACCATTACAATGTATAAATCAATGGGGCGCGCGTCTCCAGCAAAAAGGGAAAGTTCATCATTACGCAGGTAACTTTATTCGAAACTCTGGTGCGACTTCCCACGACTTCCTCATGAATTAGGCGCCCGCCGCCGTTGGGAGCATTGACAGTTCCCGCGGTCTCCGTTCCAATAGCTTGTACGTGTGGGCTGGCAGTTTCTTGTCTGCTCGGTTCGCAGATCACAAATCAGGACGATTCGTTTCAGGAGGATTCATGTCAGCACCCAGCCGCCGGCCGGAGATTCGCCGGCGCCGTACCCGCAAGGAAAAGATTGTCCAGTTGCGCAAGCGCCTGGCCGCCGCCAAAACCGACGCCGATAAAACCCGCATCACCGCCAAGCTGCACAAACTCGCAATTCTGTCGCCCGGCCAGCCGCTGATCAAGTAGCAGATGCTGGCGGCCGCGCATCGCCCCAGCGTGTCATCCCTCGCTTCGCTCGGGATGACAACGCAGAATTTAGTCTGCAGCAGGTGCCTGGCCGGATGACGCACGCCCGCGGGCGATCTGGCCGTAGGCGTCCAAAATTCGTCGCACCGATTTTTCCCAGGAAAACTTTGCCGCCTGCTGGTAGCCGCGTTGCTTCATGCGGTCCCGCAGAGGCTTGTCCATGAGAACGCGATGCAGAGCGCGCATGATTTCGAATATGTTTTCAGGATTCACCAGCACGGCCGCGTTCCCGACCACCTCCGGCAGAGACGACACGTTGGACGTCACCACCGGCGTTCCGTGCACCATCGCTTCCAGTGGCGGCAAGCCGAAACCCTCATACAAAGACGGAAAAACGAAAATCTTCGCCTCGTCATAGAAAATGCGGAGCACTTCGATGGGAACGAATCCCAAAAAGCGCACATCATGTTGAACCCCGCTGCGCACCACGGTTCTCCGCAGATCAGGATTGCCCGACAGGTCGTCTCCAATGATGATGAGCTTGAGATCGGGATAAGCCTGGTCTTTCTCCAGTTCCGTTTTTAGCGCCGAGAAAGCCTCGATCATGCGCACGACATTTTTGTGCGCGCTGATTCTGCCGGCGTAGAGCAGAAATGGATAGGTGACCTGATAGCGCTGCGCGATCAGGTCGCGGTCGGCGGCGCTGGCGTGGCCGCGGAGAAAACGTTCGTCAATGGCGTTGTAGACGACCTCGACGTGGTTGGACGGAATATCGAACAACTTCTCGATTTCATTGCGCGTGAAATTCGATACGGCAAAAATGCGCGCCGCTCCGGCGAGTACCCGTTTCGTCATCTGAAAGTGAAAAGACCGCCAGAACCCGCTCTGCTCCCGCGCTCGCGACATGTGCTCCAGCATGTCATGCACGGTCATGACATACGGGCAGGGCAGCATCCGCGGCACGGAAAAAAGATTCGGGATATGTACGAGGTCGCAGCGCAATCCCTGCAAGGCCGCCCGGAACTCGCGGTATCCCGCGACCGAGCGGTCCGACGCGAGCAGCGGGACGGCGTGAAAGTTAGGAGGAAGCGCGCCGATCTCCTCGACCTTGGCCGGAGACCCGATCAGCAGAAACTCGTTCTCGCAGTCGAGCCGGCCCAGCGTGCGAACCACATTGCGGATGTAGGTTCCCACGCCAAACTCGGTCATCCGCCGAATGTCGATGGCGATCTTCACCGAAGGCATTTAAACACAGCGGGCGCGCAGGAACACAATGGAATTAGGTTCGCACTTCCGCTTGCGCCTTCGCCCGGCGATCCGCATACAGCGGAAACGCCTCGCAGAGATCGAGCACCTGCTTGCGGACTTTGCTCAGCACGCCAGTGTCCGTGCGCTGCAAAAGCGCTTCGGCGATCCAGCACCCAATCTGAGTCATTTCCGTTTCCTTCATCCCTCGCGTGGTTAAGGCTGGCGTGCCGATGCGGACGCCGCTCGGCTTCATCGGCGGGTTGGTGTCGAACGGAATCGCGTTCTTGTTGACTGTGATGCCGGCCTCGCCGAGCGCCTTTTCGGCTTCGCTGCCCAGCATGCCTTTCGAAAACACGTCGACCAGCATGAGATGCGTATCGGTGCCACCGGAAATGATGCGGAAGCCTTCGTCGGCCAATGATTGCGCCAGAACTTTGGCGTTAGTGACCACCTGCCGCGCGTAGTCGCGGAACTCAGGCTGCATGGCCTCCTGAAAACACACCGCCTTTGCCGCCATGATGTGCACCAGCGGTCCGCCCTGCATTCCTGGAAAGACAACTTTGTCGATCGCCTGCGCGAATTCGGCTTTCGAAAGAATCATCCCCGAGCGCGGGCCCCGCAGCGTCTTGTGCGTTGTCGAAGTAACGATGTGCGCGTGCGGCACCGGCGAAGGATGCGCGCCGCCGGCGACGAGACCGGCGAAGTGGGCCATGTCGACCAGGAACAGCGCTCCCACTTTGTCGGCGATCTGCCGCATGCGCGCAAAATCAATCGTGCGCGGATAGGCGCTGCCGCCACCAATGATCAGCTTCGGATGTTCCGTCACAGCAATCTTCTCTAACGCGTCATAGTCAATCGTTTCGGTCTCTTTGGTCACGCCGTAAGGAACAATCTTGTATGTCTTGCCAGAAAAATTCAGATGATGGCCGTGCGTAAGGTGTCCGCCATGCGCCAGATTCAGGCCAAGAATCGTGTCGCCCGGCTGCAGGATAGCGGCGTAGGCTTCCATGTTCGCCTGCGAGCCGGCATGGGGTTGGACATTCGCATGTTCAGCCCCAAAAAGCTGCTTCGCGCGATCGCGCGCCAGGTTCTCGACCACATCGGCGAACTCGCAGCCGCCGTAGTAACGCTTGCCGGGATACCCTTCAGCATACTTATTCGTGAACACCGAGCCGGCCGCTTCGAGCACGGCTTCGCTGACGAAGTTTTCCGAGGCAATCAATTCCAGGCCCTCGTGCTGGCGACGGGTTTCATTGTCGATGGCGGCCGCAATCTGCGGATCGTTTTCGTAAAGCGAAAGATACATTTTGGAGGTTTTCATTTGGTTTCCCTGATCTCGTCGGCCGTTCCCTGATCTTGTTGGCTTAAGTCTCATAAACGTGCGGATCGTGCCGTTCCATATAACGCCCCGGAAACTTTACCGGAGTAAATCCCACCTGCGAATAAAGCCCGTGCGCGTCGCGCGTAGTGAGAATCCAGCGCCGCAAGCCCTGCAGAGCGGGGTGCTGCGTTATAGCCTCCATCAGCCACTTGCCCAAGCCTCGACCGCGATGCGAGTCGAGCACAAACACATCGCCGATGTAGGCGATGGTCGCAAAATCGCTGATCACCCGGGCGAAAGCTACCTGCGCGCCACTACCATCATAAATGCCAAAGCACAGCGCATGCTCGATCGACCGCGCTACAACTTCTTGCGGGACTCCCGTGGCCCAATAACAATTCGTCAGGTAGCCGTGAATCACATCGAGATCGAGGCGCGCGAGGTCGGTGCTGATCAGAAACTCGCCACGGCGGTGCTCGACGATCGCTTCGGGATTGGCCGACTGCATGGTCACATTTTAATCCGGAGACCGCTGACTGCGCTTTTTCAAAACGCCGTTCGGAGAAAGCTCGCCAACTGCCAACCGTCCAAGTATTTGTAGGGCGTCTCGCCCATCGTGTAATGGCCGCACGGCAGAACGGCGACTTTGTGGTCGAGCCCGTGCCGCTCGAATTCTTCAACCACCTGGCGCGAGAGCTCCGGCAAAAACGTCAGATCATATTTCGCATAGACGATGAGCGACTTGCGCGGCCAGCGCGCGAATTGCTTGAAGTATGACATGGGACTGACCGCGAGCCATGCTTTCCGTAAGCGATCGAGATCAATCTGCTGCTCAATGCCTTGACGGATGTGGCGCGTCGACTGCCCGTGCCAAACCACATCGGCCACATAAGTCGACGCGTGATTGAACGCCGCCACGCGAATGCGCGGATCGTGCGCCGTGGCAATGAACGCATAGCATGACCCCAGGCTCGTGCCCACGATGCCGAGTTGGTTGTAACCCTGCTGCTCAAGCCAGTCGAGACAGCTCCGGATGTCGACCACGCCCTGGCGCACGGCGTCGAGCGTGCGTCCAATGTTGGCGGAGACTGCGTAATCAGCGCGGCTGATTTCGGCGGGCATGCGAATGTCGTGATACGGCATGGTCAGACGCAACACGGCAATGCCCAGCATGTTGAGCAGCTTGCACAGCGAAACGTACGCGACCGCATCGGCATTCCAGTGCGGCAGCAGAATAACCGCGCGCCGGCCGCGCGCCGGGAACCAGCGGGCATTCACCAGATTATTTTCGGGATAAGGCGTCTTCACCGGCGAGGTGAAGCGCAGGAATTCTCCGAACGTTCCTTTGACTTTGGCCTCAAGCTTCGGGTCAGGAACTTCGCGGGTGGAAAACACCTGCACTTCGCGCGTCTCTAGTCGAAAATCCGTGGGCCGCGCGTAGGAATAGAATTCATCGCTCGCCGCCAGGATGCGGCGGTTGTAATCGAGAATGAACTTCTCAGACTCAGCCGGATCCGCTTCCGGCTGATTCAAACCTGGCACGTAGCCGGGACGATAGCCGTTGCGGCAGGGCCAGTCGCGCGTCCATTCCACGCCCCACTCCAGCGGGCGCACCACGCGGTTGTTGTCCACCGAAGTGAGCCGGTGTTCCCAGTCGTACATCCACTGTGCGTAGCGCGAGGGCATGGTCGATTTCTAGTTTAACAAGTGCCCGCGAGCCGCTCAGTCCGCAATCACGGAAGCGCAGCAATCGGCGCTTGACACGCAGATTTTGCCCTTGAACGGGCGTGATTTGAGGAATCCTCAGAATTCGCCGCGAGCTTGTGACACCGGTCACACGGATGCAGCACGCCGCTGTTTAGATTCCCTGCTCCGCGATCCGCAGCAGCGGCGCTTCCCGCCCGCGTGCCGAAACTTTCTCCACTCCTTCGACTTTCCCGTTCCGCACGAGCAGCGCATCATCGAAATTATTCACGGTCGGGCAAATGTGCCGTGGCAGCAGGAATAGCGCATCCCCAATCTGCGGACCGGGTGCTCCTTCCGCCACCGCCATCGGCAAATGCTCTTCACTGGGACTTAGCGGAGTAAGCTCCGGATGCCCAACCACCACACAGGTCGGAACACCCGCATCGGCTGAAACCGTCTTGTGGCCGGCATCGCAAGTCACGATCCCGGCTCGCGGACGGCTCACCACCCGCGCCATGACCAGCACCGCGGGCCGGTAACTGTACCCGTGGGGAAGTTCCTGCAGGCTGGTGGCATCGCAATAAACCACGGTTCCGGGCGAGACGCGATGCACGAATTGGCCACGGCGAAAACCATCATAGCTAAGCGAGCACGGAAACGTCGGCGTCCCCGATGTGATCACTTCTGGCACGCGCACGCCAGAGCGATCGAGTTCGCTCACAATTTCAAGCAGACGGTCATAGCCACGATGCGCCGCCTGCGTCCGTTGAGGTTCTGCGACAGCGCCATATTGACCGTCATAATAATGCAGCCCGCGGAACTCGAGGCCGGCATCGGCAATCGCGCGCGCCATAGCAAGCACCTTGTGGCCATCGTTCTGCTCGATGCCAGTGCGATTCATGCCAGGATTCACATCAAGAAAAAGTCCCACGCCGCTTTTGCGCCATTGCTGCAGTTGTCCTTCGTTCTCGGCCAGAACAGAGATGACGGACCTCCGGGAACTGATCCGCGATTTCCCGCGCCCGGCCGCGCATTCGCGCCCATCGCCGGATAAGCGAGCAGCACATCGGAAGCTCCGCTCGCGGCAGGCTACCAGCAACTCCAGAGTAGTCGCGCACTTGAAATTGCGGACGCCGCGCTCCACCAGCAGGCGCAGAGTGTAGCCGAGCTTCGCAGTTTTAATGTGCACGCGCCAGCGACTGGCGTCGCCGTCCAGCAATTCGATGGTCCGCTCGATGTTTGCAGCAACGAGATCTGGATATATCACCAACGCCGGAGTCAGCACGTCGTCGATGCCGGACACGCCGTAGCTCTGGTCCCAGGGAAACTCACTCAGCATGATTCGCTCGTCGCTCAATCAGACCTGAAGACTATGCAGGTAAGGAACGCTCGCCTTCATCATGTCCAGATTCATTTCGACGAAGTAATTCTTGATGCCGCCGGTTTTTGCCGCGGTAAAGATTTTCTTCCAATCCAAAGAGTCTTGCCCCACCGGCGCCACTTTCTTCGTTTGTACCGACCAGCCCTGCACGTGCATCGAAATGAAGCGGCCCGGATACTTCGTGAAATACTCGGCGGCATCGTAGCCACGGCTGATGGTCGAGACTTGAAACTGGAACTTGACTAACTTCGGGTCGAGAAGTCCAAACAACAAGTCATAAGTCCGCTTGCCGTCAACCATCGTGAGTTCAAAGTCCTCGTTGTGAAGGCCTTGTTGAATCCCCGCCTTGGCCGCCTGTTCCCCCATCTTGTTGTATTCATCAGCCGCCCGCTTCACGTCATCCATCGTCGGATTCTTGGGCCCATCGAGGCTCGGCACCAACATCTGCGTGAGCCCGACATCCTTCGCCCAATCAATGGCGCGCTGCTGATTCGATCTTAGTTCGTCGATGCCGAAATGAGAGCTCACACAACTCACCCCCTCATCGCCCAGAATTTTCCGCAGCTCAGCCCCCTTATATTTCGCGAGGCCTGCGAAGCCAGAGTCGGCGTAACCCACCGGCGAGCACAACTCAATTGTCTGAAATCCGGCCGTGGACAGCTGTTTGATCGTGCCCGGAAAATCCTTGGCAATCATTTCCCGGACCGGCCACGTCTGGCATCCAATCGGCATGCCCAGCGGATTGCCGCGCAGTTCGATCGCACCAACGGAAAGAAACCCAGCTGCAGCAGTGTACGTCGCCGCACTCTTCAGAAATTCTCGTCTTGATGTTGCACCCATGATTCCTCCTTGGACTGCTCTAGAGTTCCCACCCGCTGCGCCGTTCCGGCCGCACCCACTTCTGCGCAACTTCCGAATTCACTTTCAGGTTCGAACGATCCCAAGTGAGCCCTTGTCCCAGGCGGGATGCGACATTTCCCAGCAGCAGCGTCTCGGTGACCATGCCCTCGAATTCGAAATTCCCGCCAGGTTTCACTTTTCCGCCCTTACAGGCATCGAGCCACTCCCGCTCGTTGCCGGGCGAACGGGGCAGCGTTTTTGGCGGCTGTTTGTAGGCGTCCATTTTCGATTGGGGAATCAGCCTGGGGCTCCCGCCGTTGAACGTGCAGAGAATCTTGCCGCGGTCGCCGATGAAGAGCATCCCTTCGCCCTCTTCCCCTTCGTCCTCGGACTTGAAGGGACGATTCTCTTCCAGTTCGTCGGGCCGCGCCGGCTTCAGTCCACCGTCATACCAGGTGAATTTCACCGGCGGCATATCGCCCCGCGCTCCGAAGCTGTAGCGGACAATCGATGCCAGCGGATAAGTCTCGTCGTAGCGGTCGCTCGAACTCGATTCCACACTCACCGGCGCGTCCAGCTTCAACACGCGAAAGATCGTGTCGAAACTGTAGGACCCCATATCTCCCAGCGCTCCGCAACCGAAGTCAGCCCACCCACGCCACACAAACGGCAAATACGCGTGATTGAAAGGCCGCTGCGGCGCCGGACCCAGCCACATATCCCAGTCCAAACCTTCGGGCACCGGTTCAGTTTCCTTGGGCCGTTCGATGCCTTGCGGCCAAAAGGGACGGCTCGACCAATTCTTGACCTCGCGCACCGGGCCAATCGCACCGTCCCAGATCCATTCGCAAAGCTGGCGAGTGGACTCCGACGCCTGGTTGGCCACGGCAATCTGAGTGGCGACGCCGGTCTCTCGCGCGATTTCCGCAATCCGGCGTGCCTCATAAATCGTGTGGGTCAGCGGCTTCTGGCAGAAAACGTGTTTGCCCTTCTTCATCGCCGCGGCAGACACCGCCGCATGCAGATTGTCGGTAGTACAAACCACAACAGCGTCGATATCTTTCTGCTTCTCCAGCAGCTCGCGGAAGTCACTGTAGGCCGCGCAGCCCTTGTACTGTCCCGACCGCGTCTGCGTGCCGTAATATCCGTCAACAATTTTCTGGCACGGTTCGCGCCCGGCCACTCCACTGGTCACAGCGAGTGTGTGCGACAAACGAATCGGCTGATCGGGGCTGAGCCAATCCCAACCGCTATCGACGCCCAGCAACTTGCGTACGGACTTGCAGAACTCATGCGTATCCCATTGCGGATAATTCGCGCCAGATTGGTTGACGTCGCAGACCGCGACGCCTTGCACATCTGGTTCTTTCAAGAAGTGAAGCATCACGCGCAAGCCCTGCGCGCCCACGCCGATGAATGCGATATTCACTTTGTCGCTAGGCGCAACATAGCCCGGCCCGCCCAACACCCGGCGCGGCACAATCGAAAAACCAATCGCCGCCGCCGCACCCTGCCCCAGGAACTCACGCCGTGAAACCGCCGCGCTTCCCACGAAACTGCCCGAACGAAGCCGATTCTTCACTGTCTCCTCCGTGATCGCACTCTGAAATGCCGTCCGACCTTCGTCGATCGTCCGCCCGTTGCAGTGATTACGCCGTCAGCCGATTCAACCCCGGATACTGTAAACGAACCCGAGGTGCCGCTGGGGAAAAATTAAAGTGTGAGGAATTGAGGATGGGAGATCGAGGATAGAAAATTGAGGTTGAAGGGAAGCTTTCAATGGGAGCTAAGCACAGATCCGCCCACTCTTCAACGCAGCAGGAATGCGGCGGCAACAGCGGCGGCGATCACGAGAAGCACGCCCACAACATACTTGTTCGCCGCCAGCCACGATTGAGAGGGCTCCAGGCCCGCGCTCAAGACGAACTTCGGGGAGGCAACTACAGCCGGAACGGAAGATAGAACAGGTTGAACCGAAAGAGGTGAAGCCGGAACCGAAGCCGGAATCTCCAAAGTCTCGGCCACAAGTTCGGTCGCGGCTGCACTCTCGATCCGTTTCGCCGGTGCCCCACTTATCGGCTGATTTGCGCCTTCTTTGGCTCCCACAGGCAAGGAGTCCACCCCCGAGCCGGAGGCGGCAAGCGGAGTGGATGCACTCCGCGTCGTCGACGCGGAAGTGCTCACTGCACCCGACTGCGCCGCTGCGAACGCCCGCATTTCCGGCAGAACGGGATTGCTAGCAGACTTGGAAACCGCCTCCGCCGCCGAACCTGGGATTACTTCCCGTCGCGATATCGGTTTCAGCTGTCCCCGCCATTTTTTTTCTTCACACTCCACACAATGCATGCGCCCCGCCGACACCGGAAAACCGCAGGCTGCGCACTTCCGCAGACTCCGCAATACCGGTGGAACATGGCTCTGGTCGGGTTCTTCCACTCCGCCCGCTTCGGCGACAGGATTCAATGCCGACGACCAGAACAACTTTTTCTTCGTCACCGAGCTCTCCAGAGAGATCTCTGGAGAAGCTTCTGCAGAGCTCACAGGGGAAGTCTCTGGAGAAATCGCCGGAGAGGTTTTTGGCTGGCGCCGCGCTTCCAGCGCCGCGATCGAGTCTTTCTTTTCCGTAAGGGCTTTAGTCCCTGAGGTACCCGGCCGCTCCTCGTGGATCGGCCTTCGAACCTGATCCTGCAGGGCCTGATCCTGCGTGACCTGATCCTGCATGACAACGTCTGTGCGGGCCGGCTCTTCGAGGACCTGATCTTCTTGCACCTCAACTTCAACTTCATCAACTTCCTCGACTACCAGCCCGGATATCGCACTCCCCCTCAGGCGTTCTGGGAAGTTCTCAGCAGCCTGCGCCAGCCGCACCGCGGTTTCGACCATCTCACTCAGCCGCTGCACCGCCGAGACATCGCGCGCCCCGAAGGCATTCGCCTTCCCGGAAAAAAGTTCGAATACCCCCAGCACCTCGTCGTCATTCACCACCGGCATTACTACCACCGAGGCAATTCCCATCTCGCGGCATACGTCGCGATTCACTCGCTTGTCGCGCTCGGCATCATCGCAGCGCAACGCCTGGCGCGTGCGCACGCTCTCGCCGGAAAGTCCAAACTCGGTAGAGAGCAGCGCGCCCAGTTCCGGCGCATTCATCCCCGCGCTGGCCCGGCACAGCATGTCGTTCCTGCCGTCGCGGCGAATCGCAATCGCCGCTCCGCTGGCACCCGTAATATATTGCGCGCGATCCGCGAGCAATTGCAGCGCCGCATCCAGATCGCGCTGCGCCATCTCCGCCAGCGAATGTCCCCCGTCCTCACCCGGAAAACGCACGCTCGCAGCCCGACCGGCTGACGGAAGACTTCCTGACGCAACGCTGCCCGACGCCAACCGAGCGGTCGTTTCCGCCCGCGCCGCCGCCAGGGCCGCCGAAACACTGGCCGGGGTTGTCCCATCAGAAATTGCCCGATCAGAGATGTTCTGGCTTACCGCCTGCTCCGGATGCAACGCCGCAATCTCAGCTGCCCCAACCGGCTTCGTGTCGGCGGCTGACCTGCGATCGAGAGTCGAGTTCGCTTCCATAGCATGCAGCATCCTTGGAATAGATCGGAAGCGATTTGCCGAGCCTCGACCCAGCCACCGCCGCTCATCTAAACCTATAAGGATGCAGTAATTGGAGTCTCGCTCGGAGCGAAGGAGGTGTCAAGAATCGCGCCGGGCAAAGGTACTAAGCCGAAAGTTTCATCCGCAGGCACATCGCCTCGTGAACGCAGCTACCAAGAACTCGCCCACTGCGAACGCCCACAGTGACCGTGGCGGCCGTGGAAGAGCGGCGCTTCAGCGCCGCGAAAAGCGAACCAATCCGAGGGCTTTAGCGCCGGTGTTCCTAAAACTTCGCGGTAACCGCCCCCCGCCGTCGCAGCGCCGCTTGCGCCAATCCGTTCGCTTCGGCATTATCTTCCCGCGGCACATGCGAAATGGAAAACGTCAGCGACCGCGCCAGCTTCCGGCAGGTCCAGTGCAAAGAGTAAAGCCGCTGGCTGCGGCACGTGTATTCCCCCGTCATCTGCCGCACCACCACTTCCGAATCGGAATACACATGCAGCTTCCGTGCCTTGCGCGCCACCGCATACTGCAGTGCTTCCATCAACGCCGCATACTCGGCGACGTTGTTATCCTGGTGCCCAATCCATTTGGCGATGCGCACCGGACCGCTCGCGCAGCCGTTGATCACCACCCCAATGCCCGACGGCCCCGGATTCCCCAGGCACCCGCCGTCCACATAAGCCACCAGCTCAGCCATCAAAGCTCCAAGGGTGCCAAAGTCCAAGGGTGAAGGTTGAAAAGGTGAAAGGGAAAAAGAACAGGGTGTCCCATGGCCTGCCCCGAACTTGTCGAAGGGTCTCGCGTCTTTTGCGAGACGTGGGAATCTCCGAACCCCGATCATCCTCGACATTTCTGCCTCTTTGCACCATGCGCCCATATCAATCCACCGTCAAGACGATTATTTGGTTCCCTATCATCACTTTGCCGCCTGCCCCAGCGCTGTGCAGCGTTTGTGTAAAAACGGGAAGAATTCAAGTCGCCTGTGGATAAGTTGCCGCCCAGCAACCATTTGCATTCCTTGTTATGCACAGCTTTGCTCCAAGCGGTTGCACCAATAGTTTGCGTTGACGTTTTTCGTTTCTCTGTTAAGGTGGTTTCCGTCGACGGTTGAAAGGGACAGCGAAGTAAAATTTGCGGTCCCGAAGTAGACTGGGTGATCAGCCGGGCGGGGCAACCTGCAAGGCAACCAAACCTGAAAAAACCGACGGCGCTGCGAGGTGCAGTTGGGGTTTGGGACTGCGAAAGCAGTGAGCACATCAAGGGGTCGTGACGGTACATGCATCCACGCTGTTGGCTCCCTCGCAGGAGGCAGCAGCTAGAGCATAACCAAAGTCACGGCCCTTTCAATTTTTTCCCGCCTGTTTTCTCCCAAGCCAAACGCTGACTGATTGTCGATCATTGAAATTGCGTTGTTTCAGTGGCTATAAGAAAAACGAATAATGTTTTTGACGAATCCCGGCCAACTGGTAAGATTCCCGCCTCCCCCAACTTTCCCGCCGGAGGCACGCCAGTGTACAAGGCACTATGCGTAGTGGCTCTTCTCTTGGCAATATTCGCCCTCACTTCGGGCAGCAAACCTGCTGACGCCTCCGCGACGGGACTTCCGTCGCCTGTGATCGTGGCAAGAGGCAAGGTTCTAAACCAGACTTTGCCCATTCCAACGACAACGATTTTCACGCCCGAGCAGACCGGACTCTATCGGTTGTCGGTTTATGCGACTCTCACCGCGGGCGCCGAGAATACCAACTCTTATTGGTCTTACAATCCTGTCTGGACCGACGATTCGGGAGTTCTTTCCAACGCGGGCGGAATCCTATTTTCTAATGACGGCTCTAAAGGATCGTTTGACTGGAGCAACGTAAACACGATTGGCTCGACAATCGTCCTCGAGGCCATGGCCGAAACTGCCATTACCTACAGCGTGAGCCAGTATGGTCCGCCCGACGGTAGCGTCTACTCGCTGTACTACACACTGGAGCGACTGGAGTAGCGTGCGCGTAGGATTGAGCGCGGGCCGGGTCGGAGTCATGCCGCGATGGCGAACTCGGAAAAAATCAGCGCCGTAGGATCGAACACTTCTCGTGTCTACGGGCATTCGATGCCGCAAGGAATCGATATGCGCAATCTCCCGGAGGAGGAACCATGCCTCGCCATGCCTCGACGACCGCCCTGCTGATCTCCGTCGGACTGCTGATAGCGATTCCCATCGCCACTGCCAGCGACAAGATCATCAGCTTTGCGCCTCCCGGTGGTACGGAAACGCAGCCCTCGGCCATCAACGCCTCGGGCACGGTGGTCGGTCGGTACCAGGAAAATAACGGCGACGGTATTCAGCCCGGTTTTATCAGGGACCTCAGCGGGAATTTCACGGCTCTGTATGCCCCGCCTGAGGGCACCACCGAGACAAACGCCGTCTGGATCAATGATGCAGGTCAGATCGCGGGCGGGTACAGCGATGGGGAAATCTGGCCTACGCGGTTTCGTGCGCGATAAAGTCGGTAACTACACTTCCTTCGACCCTCCTGGTTCGGAACAAACTGTACCTCAAAGCATCAACAGCTCGGGCCAAATTACCGGGATCTACACCACCAGCGTCACGAGTCTGGACGTTGGCTTCCTGCGTGACTCTCCAATTTCGGCGGGCATAAACTCGGCCATGCTGGGAGAGAAAGATCAGGCCTTCAGCTTCCTGGAAAAAGCCTACGAAACCCGGCAGGGAATTATTTGGCTGAAAGTTGAACCCATGTTGGACAACATCCGCTCCGATCCGCGCTATGCCGACCTCATGCGCCGAACCGGGCTGTCGCAGTAATTGCTTCAAGAGGTTGTTCGGTTTTCCGACACGGTGAACCCAACCCACCGACATAATGGAAACGCATCATCCCGATTCATTCCGAAGAAGCACCCGTCCGCCAAATCCAATAGGCCCCTTGAAACGCCACAACTTAACGAAACGCTTCGTGCGACGACCCCTCATCGCGGGCCAGCGCAATGTTCGGATTTTGTAACGAAATCAGGAAACTTTCGCCGCCCACCAGTGGAAGTGTCTATGCTTTTCCAGCAAAGCACTCCTTCCCTCGTTAGTAACGGCCCCAGCAGCACCGGCCCCAATAGAATCGGCCCCAAAAGATCCGCGCGATCCAAATACCCACGGCAACCAAAATTGCCGCTAAGGAGGCTTTACCATGCCCTCTGCTCCCACTCCTCCAGCCAACGCTGGTGTGTATGTGCCACCTCGATACCAACAAGGACCAATCAAGACGGCCCTGCAGCTCGGTCCACTGGCTCCCCTAGCGGGCAGCTGGAAAGGACGCGGCTTCAATTCGATGTGGCGGCCCGATAACCCTTCATCCCAGCCCGTGGGTGGCGCCATCAAGCGCTTTCTCGAACTTAACCTCACCAGCGAAACTTTCGAATTCAGTGTGATCCCAGGAGTCGTGCCAAACCGCGGCCTCGATCCGCAGACCGACCTCAGCCTCTACGGCCTGCACTATCTGCAGCGCGTCACCGATGCCGACCCGCCGCCGTTCCAGACCGCGGGGCAAGCGCTGCACATTGAGCCCGGGCTCTTCATGAACGTGCCCGCGAGCGAGTCGCCCGTCAACGGTCCCACCATCGTTCGCATGGCCAGCATCCCGCACGGAGTCTCGCTCTTAATGCAGGGTCCAACTCCCAGTACCGTACCCGTAGCGGGCCCGCCCGTCATTCCTCCCGTATACCCCATCGCCGGCCTTCCGACGTTCACGCCAGTAGCGCCTGCGGGATGCACCGCGGTTCCGAACCCTCCCATCGAGGGATTAGGCATACAGCCTACCGAAATCCCTCTGCCTCAGGGTCCTGGCGGCGAGCACTCCGTTCCGGAGGTCGTCATAGCCTGCGACGGTGCTGGCTCCCAGAGCAACGGCCCGTTCCCGCCACAATTCCAGACTTTGGTCGACGATCCCAACTCCTTGTTGAGGTCTGCGATTGCCGGCCAGACCATTCTCGGCACGATCACCATCAAGCTCTCGACTGGCCTTGGGACCAACCTCAGCAATATCCCGTTTCTAGGCTCTCCGAACCCAACCCAGCCGAGTAATCCTGGTGGCCCCCCAAACGCCTTCGTGTACTCGTCGGCGGCCACGTTTTGGATTGAGTGGGTCCGCGTCCCGAATCAGCCGATGCAACCGCAGGCAACCGACCCGATCCTGCAGAAGATCGAACCATTCTGGCCCACGGAGACGTACCTGCAACTGCAGTACTCGCAGATATCGATCCTGGTCTTCAACAACGTCCTGTGGCCGCACGTCAACGTGGCTACCCTGACGCTGAGTGCCGGCTAGTCTGAGTAAAAGAGTGGTGCCTAAGGGGCTGTGACGGTACATGCATCCACGCTGTTGGCTCCCCAGCATGAGCCGGCAGCTAGAGCATACCGTCACGGCCCTTTCTATTTCCGCTCTCGGTTTTCCCCAAGCCACGAGCCGACCATTTGTCGATGTGTAACTGCCAATGAGTGAACTCGCGATTTTACATTTCAACCATCGCCACCGCAG
Organism: uncultured Acidobacteriota bacterium; assembly: GCA_963758005.1. Taxonomy (GTDB): domain Bacteria; phylum Acidobacteriota; class Terriglobia; order Terriglobales; family Acidobacteriaceae; genus Sulfotelmatobacter. The sequence continues at coordinate 1,108,967 of CAVWTR010000006.1, read as the reverse complement.
CCCATACGGTGCGATAATCCTGGCTATCTTTGCCGGCGGTTAATGCGCGTTTCGTTCTGCAGCAAGACCATTGCCGGCTGACGGTTCCCGGCGATGTCCTACATGTTCACGAAACGGTTATCCGGGCCAGCCCTCCTGGCATTCACGCTTATTATTTCCATTTCGGCGCCCGCCCAGCGTAACGTATCGACTTTTCACCTGCCGCCTCCCGTAAATCCGCCTCCGCCAACTCGTGCGTTGCTGGAGGACCAATCGGCGGCGGGTGATTTGCAAGGCAGTGTCACAGTCAAGGACGGACTGCTCCCCTGGGATCCCATTCCCGTAAACGTCAATTGCAACGGAAAAGCTGCATATACGACCGTGACCGATGCGAAAGGACGCTTCGAAATTCTTCCTAGCCAAATTCCCGGAGAAGTCAGCCAGCAAGGGGACAGAGAGCGGCAGATTACGGTGCACTTCGAGGGCTGCGTTGTGGAGGCGGTCCTGACCGGTTTCAGTTCTTCCGCGCTCACCATCACCGCAGGCAATCTGCGCGATACTCCTAAGATTGGCACGCTCACTCTCACTCGCGAATTCGCCGCCCGGGGCACAGCCATGAGCGCGACCAGCAAGTCCGTGCCGCCGGACGCATCCCAGTACTGGAGCAAAGCGGGTGAAGAAATCCTCGCCCATAGGCCCGATCGCGCGCGGCGTCAATTGGAGCAGGCGGTGCGTATTTATCCCGGATTCGCCGAAGCGTGGTACCAGCTCGGCACCCTTCAGCTGCTGTCGAACCCTCGCGAGGCGCAGATCTGCCTGCGGAAAGCGACCGCTGCGGACCCGGCCTTCGTTTCCCCCCATGAGCAACTCGCCGGACTCGCGGTGCAACAGGAGGATTGGCGGAGTGCGCTGGCAAGTGTCGGCCACTACCTGCAGCTCGATCCCAAGGGCACGATACACATCTGGTATTACAGCGCTTTGTCAAATATCCATCTGGGAAACATTGCCGCAGCCGAAAACAGCGCGAACAAACTATTGGCCATGGATCCTCTCCACAACATCCGCAACGGCGAACAGTTGCTGGCTGTCATCCAGGCGAGAAGGACCGATTACGCCGATGCTCTGGCTCATCTGCGGAGCTGCCTTTCCTATGTTCCCGACGGACCCGACGCGGAAATGATTCGCGGGCAGATTGCGCAGCTCGAAAAGCAGGTCAGGAAACCGAAGTAGTCAACCATCGTGACTGTTGCGGATGTGAACTCTTACAGAGGGGAAGCGCTGTTTCGCGCGCCAGAGTCTCTCACTCGTACGTGAAGGTCAAGTCGTCAAGATAGACCGTATACGGCGACTGTTCGTAGTTTCCGTCCATCTGGTAGTTGATCGTTATCCCATACCAACCGTCGGTTGAACCCGGATTGTAGTATTGGTTCACGCTGCCGGTCACGCCATTCAGCGTGATCGACTGAAACAATAACTGATTGTCGGAAGTACGCTGCACCTGAATTGTCAGATGGTTCCACGCATTACTATTCGGGTAGCAGGCAATCCCGGTGGGAACCCAGTTCTGATTGACGTTGTCCCAGATGTCCCATTCATTGCCGCCCGCGATGCGGCACTCATGGCCCCAGATGAATCCCAGATTGTCAAAGAACTGATTGATGTCAAACTCGACCGCCTGTGAAAGTTCTAGGTTGGTGCCGTAGAAATACACATCGTAAGTAAAGTTGTGGTAAGTCGGGACCAGCGTCTGGTTAGTATCGGGCATCCCTTGCGAGGAAAAGTTACCGATCAGGTGATTATTGAAGAGGGCGTCGGCATAAACCGTGGTTCCTCCCAGAGTAAATTGCGCCGAGTCCCCGCTCATCGAAGGCGAGCTGATCCCCTGGGCCATCGAATAACTGATTCCATCGCAGGGCGACGGCGAACACGTGTCATAGCTTGGCGGGGTCAGCCCGTAGGTTCCCCATCCCGCGCTCTGTTGAAGGTTCGAGAGTGAATTGCCCGGGTTCGTCACTGCAGCGCTGGCGACCGTTATCTGTAGGGATTGCTGCTTCGATAATCCTTTGGAATCCGAAACCGAGACGGCAAAGCTGAAGCTTCCAGGCGCGGTGGGTGTCCCAGCGATGGTTCCCGTCGTCGACCCGAGCAGCAGGCCGGTAGGCAGTGCGCCGGACGCGACTGAGAAACCGTAAGGTGCCGTGCCCCCGCTCACGTTGAGCGTGCTGTTGTAAGTCGATCCGACCGTGGCGCTAGGAAGCGTAGATGAAATCGTCAGGCTAGGAGTTGAGCTGCTTGTCGAGGTAGAACTGCCACTGGCGGGCGTAGAGAAGCCGGCACATGCGTTGCACAAGAGCAGCGCTAACAGGATGGTAGCCAGCGCCGCGCATTGGAAGGCAATAGTTCGAGCTGGATGCTTATGTTCCGCCGAACCAGCTAAGAGCCGAAACATCTACTACACCTCGATGGAGTTTCAGCAGGATGCTGAACAGAAGAGTCTCTTAAGAGAATCCATCGAAGGATCAACCAGCACCAGATAACCAAAGGCCGTGGACGGTATCGCGCCTTACGAGTCCGCTGGTGCTTCGGGCTCACATTTTCGCGTTCCGGTAAGAGCAAACATCCGTCCCGTGCCGGACTTGCCTGAACCGATACCTCCCCACCCCCTCTAGAAAATCGATTTACTAATTTCTCTCGACCTGTGCAATAATTCCTCCCCGTAAGCTTTGACATCCCAAAGCTGAAATTCGAAAGCTCTGGAATTTAAGAGACGGAGAACCTCATGTCCAAGTATCCCCTGTCCCGCCGTCAATTCATGCATCTCGGCTCCGGCGCTCTTGCCGCCACGACGGTCGCAAAAACGATTCTGCAGCCTAAAATGCTTTCTGCCGCGACGCGTCCCGTCGCTCCCAGCGACACCATTCGCTTCGCTTCCATCGGCACCGGCATTCGCGGATGTGAACACCTCGAAGCCTCTCTCAGCGTCCCCGGCGTGAAGTGCGTTGCGGTTTGCGATTTGTATGACAGCCGCCACATCGCCGCCCAGGAAGCCGTCAAGAATCCCAGCGTCACCGCGACCCGCGACTATCGCACCATTCTCGACCGCAAAGACGTCGACACCGTCCTCATCGCCACCATGGACCACCAGCATCGTCACATTTTTGAGGACGCCTGCGCCGCCGGCAAAGACGTCTACTGCGAGAAGCCTATGTCGCACACCGTCGAAGACGGGTTCGCCATGCTCGAAACCGCCCACAAATACAATCGGATGGTCTGCATCGGCAGCCAGCGCGTCAGCTCCGTGCTCTACGCCAAAGCCAAAGAGATTTACGATTCCGGCAAACTCGGCGAAGTCTTCTCCATCAACGCCTACTGGGACCGCAACTCGCCGAGCGGAGCCTGGGTTTACCCCATTCCACCCGATGCCAGTGACCAAACCATCGACTGGACCACTTTCCTCAACGGTGCACCCAAGCGCGCCTTCGATCCCGTCCGCTTCTTCCGCTGGCGCTGCTTCACCGACTACGGCGAAGGCCTCGGTGGCGATCTCTTCGTCCACCTGCTCTCCGGCATCCAGTTCATCACCGGCATCACAGCGCCGGCGATGCGCGCGCAATCGAGCGGAGGCCTCTACCACTTCAAAGACGGTCGCGAGTTCCCCGACCTAATCGAAACTCTCTACGACTATCCGAATTTCAAGGTGACTCTGCGCTGCAACCTGAACAACGACGGCGGAGAATTCATCGGCTTCTACGGCACCAAAGGCACGATGATCATCAAAGACGCAACCTTGAGCTACAAGCCGCAGGACACGCGTCCCCAGCCCGAAGGCTATTCGATCGGTGGCTGGCCGAAGAAGCTCAGGGACGAATATCTGCAGCAGTGGTACGCCGACCATCCCGAAACCCCCGCGCTGAAGTCGGTCGTGGACGAAGAAGGCGAATCCTACGCCAACCCGCCCGGCTACAGCGACACCGTCGATCACCAGGCCAACTTCTACAACGCCGTCCGCACAAGGAAGCCAGTCGCCGAAAATGAAATCTTCGGCAACAACGCCGCCATCGGCTGCCACCTGGCCAACTTCTCCTACTTCAACAACGACGTAGCCATCTGGGACGCAGCAGCCAAAAAGATCGTGAAAGGCTAAAACCCAACAAACCAGAAGCCCCCCAAAAGAAGTTCCGGACCAAAGGAGCCGCACAACGAAAAGCGCAGTCTTTCCAGCCCGATGTTATCGAACGACCATCGGAGAGTCCCAACATTACAGAAAGTGAGAATCACACATTGCGGGCTTTGGCAGCACGGTAACGGAAAGTTGCGGATTGAACGCGGAATTGTCCGTCAGCATGTCGATGATGTGAAGACCATCTACTCGCAGAAACGGATGGGCATGGACGGTGAACTGCTAACAATCCTGAAAGCGTGGAAACAGACGACACAGTTTTCCGCTGACGGGGATTGGCTATGCGCGTCTCCAGCTCAGCTTGGGCGGTTGCCGTGGTCCTATCCGCAAATCCTGCGGGTATTCACAAGGCGGCGGAACGCGCGGGGATCGGCAAGCTGCCGACGCACACGTTACGCCACAGCTATCGCTCGTGGTTGGACGCCGTAGGAACGCCAATTGCTGTGCAGCAAAAACTGATGCGGCACACCGACATTCGCACCACAATGAACCTCTACGGTGACGTAGTGACGGATGAAATGGCCCAGGCGCATTCCAAGGTTGTAGGGCTGGCACTGAGCAGTTCGGGTTAACGGATTGCAGAGCGGATCGCAGGTCTCGCAAGTGAGTGAAAACATGGCGGAGAGGGAGGGATTCGAACCCTCGGTACAGGTGTTAGCCCGTACAACGGTTTAGCAAACCGCCGCATTCGGCCACTCTGCCACCTCTCCGGCGTGCGGAGTTACAGTTTACCACGTTTGAGATGAGGGCTTTTGCCGCTCCGGTCACGCAGACTTGCGCGACCCTTTGCTTACGTCTTATCCGCGTGTGCCCATTCCACCCGATTTGGTTTTCTGTGGCTATGGCGGCACCTCGCTGGGGGAGTCTGCCACAATTTTCTCGATTTTTCGAAGAGGCCTCGGCCATCAGACTCATCCAAATCCCTCTACTTCGCGCCAATCCGGTTGCTTCAGGCAAATCCGGTTGCCGCGAATGGCCCATTTGAGGGCTCTAGGACTACGCTATAATCACTCGCCGGAGGCGCGTTTGATTCGATTCGCGATACTCGCGATGTGCGTAGGAAGCTATGCGCTTGCGACCGCAACCGTAAGCCTGGCGCAGTCCAGCCGCTTTTCCTTCAATGCGGAGCAAGCGCAGGCCGAGGCCGTGCATTTTCTTGCCGATCTGGTTCGAATCGACACTGAGGATCCTCCGGGCGATGAGTCGAAGGTCGCGCACTATCTTGAAGGCGTGCTGAAGCGTGAAGGAATCGAATCGGAAATCCTTGAGCCCGTGCCGGGCCGGGGCAGTATTGTCGCGCGACTCAAGGGCAACGGAAAAAAGCGCCCGTTACTGCTCATGGGACACGAGGATGTTGTTCCCGTCGATCGATCACACTGGACGGTTGACCCATTCGCCGCCAGCGAGCGCGACGGCGTGCTCTACGGGCGGGGTGCGTCTGACGACAAGGCGATGGTGGCCGCCAATCTGGAGATCCTGCTGCAATTGAAACGCCTGAAGGTGCCGCTTGAGCGAGACGTAATCTTTCTCTCCGAAGCCAGCGAAGAAATGTCTTCGTCCGCCGGCATGGCTACCATCGTCGAACGATATTGGGACAAGATTGACTGCGAGTTTGCGCTCAACGAAGGCGGAGGATCGCTGGTCGAGAATGGGAAAGTGATGTATTTCGGCGTCGCAACTGCCGAGAAACTCCCGAGAGGCTTGCGCCTGGAAGCCACGGGCAGCAGCGGACACGGGTCGGTGCCTCGAGTCGACAACGCTGTCGTGCACTTGGCCGCCGCCGTCGCGAAGGCTGGGACCTGGGATACTCCGGCGCGTCTCAATGAAACCACGCGGGCATTTTTCGAACGTCTGGCCACTATTTCATCGCCAGAGGACGCCGCGTGGTATCGCAATGTACTGGACCCGAAAGTACAGGAGGAACTGAAGCACAAGAAGCCTCAGTACTATTCAATGGTGCGAACCTCCGTCGTACCGACCATGCTGAAGGCAGGCTATAAATCCAACGTCATCCCGCCGTCCGCGGAAGCGACGCTCGACGTGCGCGCGCTACCCGACGAAGACTTGGGAAAATTTCGCGAGATGCTGACGGAAGTCATCGACGATCCGCAGGTTAAAGTTGTCGCTGAAGATAGTTCGTTTTCTATGCCGGCGTCGCCTCCCAGCAAGTTAGGCACGGAAATGTTTGCCGCACTCGAACGGGCGCAAAAGGAAGTGAGTCCGGACGCGATTACATTGCCGACCATGACGACTGGCGCCACGGATTCCTCGTTCCTGCGTAGCAAAGGCGTTCAGGCGTACGGGATCGGCGTTCCCAGGACCGAAGAAGAGAGCCGGGGCGTACACGGCAATGACGAGCGCATTCAGACCAAGCAACTCGGGCTATTCGTAAGATACTTGTTCGCAGCAGTCATTGGGATCGCGTCGGCGCTGTAGAGTGGTTTCAACCCAACACCGCAAGCGAACATTCGATTCCCGCGTGACCCACCACGGCGCATGCCACTGTCTGTCCGGTTTTAGCTGGTTGAAGTGGAGAAATTTATGACAATCCAGAATGCGTTGAAACTTCTGCTGACGGGAGCGCTCGTCGCCGGTGCGGCGTGGGTGCCCGCGGCAGCGCAGTCGACCCCAACATTAACCTCGACATCTGCGAAAGCGGCCGCCGTGGCGGATGCTGCGAGCGAGACCACATCCGGATATAACCAGCCGCCGAAAAACATTCTCGATGTAATGCGCGCTCCCATGCCGCCCCAGCCCGACGTGAGCCCGACGCATGACTCGATTCTTCTGGTGTCATGGCAGGAATACCCATCGATTGCCCGGGTGGCAACGCCTTTCCTGCGACTGGCGGGCGTGCGCGTGGAGCCGAAGAATCATAGCAAGCACGACACTCCGGGCGGCTACGGAATTACGCGGTGCGCCACGGGTTTCGATTTAGTGCACATCGCCGATGCGGCGCAAGGTCACGCCACGCAAATTCATGTCGCCCTTCCTGCGGGCGCGTGCCCGGGTAAGCCCGTGTGGGCCGCGGACGGAAAACGATTCGCGTTCATGAACATCGCTCCCAACTCGGTCGAATTGTGGATTGGCGAGGCCGAGACCGGTGAAGTGCATCAAGTGCCCGGAGCCCGTCTCAATCCGATGTTCGAGGATGAGATGAAATGGATGCCGGACCAGAAAACGATCTTGGTGAAGCTCGTGCCCGCAGGGATGGGCGCGCCGCCGCCGGAACCAATCGTGCCGATTGGCCCCAGCATTCAGGAGACCGACGGACAAAAGGGACAGAGCAGTACTTACGAAAACCGCGACACGCTCAACAATAAGCACGACGAGGATGTTTTCGATTATTTTGCTTCCTCACAACTCGCGTTGGTCGATGCCGCGACCATGGCGATCACTCCCATTGGAAAGCCGGCGAATTACGATTCGATTGATCCCGCGCCGGACGGTCAGCACATCCTCGTTACGGCGATCCATAAGCCTTACTCCTACGTCACCACTTATGATCGTTTCCCGAAGGAAGTCGAAGTCTGGGACGTATCGCAGCGCGCCCACGTTGTTACGCATACCATCGCGTCGCTTCCTCTGGCGGATCGCGTTCCCATCCACGGCGTTCCAGTCGGTCCTCGCAATTTTTCCTGGCGGGCTACCGAGCCGGCGACGCTGGTCTGGGCAGAAGCGCTAGATGGCGGCGACTGGAATGTGAATGTTCCGGTTCGCGATAAGGTCATGCTGCTCAAGGCGCCGTTTAGCTCGTCCGCTGTGGAAATCACGCGTACGGAGCAGCGTTATGCTGGCTTCGCCTGGAGCGAACAATCGAATACTGCTCTGTTGACGCAATACGATAACAACCGGCACTGGAGAAAGACTTTTATCGTCGATGTCGATGATCAGCAGCAAAAGCCTCGTTTGCTCTGGGATCTCTCGACCGATGAGAACTATAAGGACCCCGGCTATCCAGTGAGGCGGCAGCTTGCGAACGGGTCATGGGTAGTTCGCCAGGACGGCGATTCGATTTACCTTTCCGGAGTGGGATCTTCGCCGGACGGAGATCGGCCGTTCCTCGATCGGCTCAGTCTCACCACGTTAAAGTCCGAACGTCTGTTTCGGTGTGATAAGACTTCTTTCGAGAGATTCCTTTCCTTCACAGGACCCGACACCAAGACATTTCTGACTTGGCATCAGTCGCCGACCGACCCGCCGAATGCGTATGCCCGAACGCTGGGTAAATCCGTCGGTAATAATAATAAGGATGCGAGCAATAGTGAGGATGCGTCCACCAGAGAAGCGATTTTTGCTTCGACCAGCGTGGCGATCACTCACATTCCCGATCCTACCCCGGTCCTGAGGGAGATCAAGAAACGTCTCGTCAAGTACAAGCGCGCCGACGGGCTTGACCTCTCGTTCACGCTCTTAACGCCGCCCGGTTATCAAGAGGGCACGCGCGTCCCTACCATTCTTTATGCGTATCCTCTTGACTACGCAGACGCTTCGACTGCGGGCCAAGTCACGGGTTCGCAGGAAACCTTTACCCAGCTATACGAATATCGGCTTCTGCTTCTCGGCGGCTATGCCATCATCGACGACGCTTCGTTCCCCATCATCGGAGATCCGAAGAAAGCCTACGATACTTATCTCGAACAGCTCGTCGCCGACGCCAAGGCCGCAGTCGATGAGGCGGTGCGACTCGGCGTAGCCGACCCCGACCGCATTGGTGTCACCGGACACAGTCACGGCGCTTTGATGACTGCAAATCTGGTGGCGCATTCGGATTTGTTCCGGGCAGGCGCGGCTACGAGCGGCTCGTACAACAAAACTCTTACGCCATTCGGTTTCCAGAGCGAGCGGCGCTCGGTGTGGGAGGCGACCGACGTTTATCTGAAAGTCTCTCCGTTTTTCTTTGCCGACAAACTGAAGACGCCGCTCCTTATTGTGCACGGCGCCGAGGACGCCAATCCTGGCACAACGCCCATTCAGGCCAGCAAGCTTTACGAAGCCATTCGAGGCAATGGCGGTACGACTCGCCTGGTGTTGCTGCCCCACGAGCCACACTGGTACACCGCCATGGAGTCGAATGAACAGCTGGTGTACGAGATGCTGCGTTGGTTCGACAAATATGTTAAGAATGCGCCGCCGCGCGCTGTGAGCGGGACCCGTTAGTCTCCAGCCGTGTGGCATGGGATGATTCGTGTGCACGAGATTGACGGGTGCGGAGCTTCGGAGATGCATATGTGCGGTTGTCGGCGCAAGCGGCTGTTTGCTTCTGGGTTCGTCTACGACGGGTTCGTCTGTCCAAAGATCGCGCACGTTCTCCTTGCGATGCTGCTTTTGGCCACGACTCTGGGCGCCCAGAACCAGAGCACGTTCCCGGTGACTTCGGCGGTGAATGCCCCGACCATCGCGGGTCGTCCGGTACAGTTGGATTCACAAGGAAAACTGCTGCCGTGGCCGATGCCCAACGACATCGGCTATTCCTATTCGTCGCACGTGCTCACGCAGTGGACCATTCTGTGGGATCAGTACAATCGCCAACGCCTACCTTATTATTATTGCTGTTTCGATTTTGACCGCACCACATTCGAACTGGCGCCCGACCTGCACTGGGTGAATTCGACTGGCTATCTGCGAGCCATGATGCAGGGTTTCATCGAACGCCTTTATCCCTACACCGGAGACGCACGAACTGTCACCTTCCTGGAGGATTTCGTAGATTACGAACTGGAAAACGGACTCACACCCGAGGGCTACGCGTGGTCGCAGGTGCCCTACGCATCCGCCAATCCGGGAGCAAAGCGCTACAGCGGCTGGAGCCAGCATGGGGAAGACTACATCGAACCGCACGTCGTAGGCGAAGACGGATACGGTTATCTCCGCCTCTATGAAATGACGGGCAATACCAAATATTTGCGGGCCGCGATTCGCTGCGCCGATGCTCTGGTCAAGAATTACAAGCTGGGAGATGAAAACAATTCGCCGTGGCCGGTGCGGTTGTATGCGCGCGATGGAAGAGCCGAAGGCGCGCCCATGGGTCCATATTCCGCGAACGTGATCGAGCCCATCATGCTGTTCGATGAACTCATCCGTCTGCAGCAGGGCGACGTTGCCGCTTATACGCGAGTGCGGGCAGCCACATGGGAGTGGTTTCAGAAATATCCGTTGACCAACAACGTCTGGGTGGGTTATTTCGAGGACGTCTCGCCGAGCATGGGCAACATGAACCAGGTCATTCCACTGGAGTTTGCCCGCTATGTCCTCCTTCATCCGGAAAAAGACCCGCAGTGGCGCGAGCATGCCCGCCAGCTCATTGAATGGGTCAAGACCACGCCGAAGTGGCCCAAGTATATTGTGCATGGCGCTACGGTCACGACCGAACAGGGCAACGGGATCAACTTTTGCTGTAACGAGCCGAACCAGTGCTGTGACAGTCATACATCGCGACTCGCCGCCGTCGAGGCGCTGTATTTCGCAAAAACGGGCGACGAGAATTATCGGGAAGCGGCGTTTCGCTCCTATAACTGGGTCACTTATTTTCAGGGACTATCCCGCGACGCGCACGCGCCATTTTCTACTCAGTGGTGGTTTACCGACCAATTTGCCGACGGTCCACGACGGCTGATGGACGCTTTCTGGGCCGTGCCGGAGTGGGCACCGGCGGATGAATCGCATTTGCTCGGCTCAAGTTCCGTGGTCACGAAGATTAGCTACGGCAAGGGTTCGGTTACTTATTCTACTTTCGATCCGCAGTCTTCCGATGTTCTTCGTCTGGATTTTGTGCCTGAATTCGTTACGGCCAATGGCAAGCCTCTCAGTCGGCGGAAAGATAAAGATCTCGACCAAGCTGGATTTACGTTCGATGATTCGACCCGTGTGCTGCGCATCCGGCACGACGACGCCCGCGACATCGACATTCAAGGCAAGGGCGGAAACACTCCTCCACAGTATGTTTCTTTCGACGACCCTCATCTTGTCGCAGGAACGGTGTTGAACGGGCAGTATCCTACGGGCGTGGTCGATTGGGGCGAGGGCGAGTGGAGGATCAATGTACCCGAGGGAAGGTTCGGGACTTTCAACCTTGCTCTCGTCGACGCCAAACTAACCACTGCGGAATTCCGCTTCTATTCTCCGCGCATTTTCGCGGGCGTGGATGTTTACAACAGCGGAACATTGGATGCGACAGTGACAATCCATTCTCCCGAGATCCGTGAGGTTTCATTCACCATTAGACCGGGGCAACTGCAGCGCCTGCGGACTGGATGGCGAGACGCGAGCTCCAGCGTCATCTTCGAATTGAAAAATGGAGAAGGCTTGCGCTTGGACAATCTGGCATATTTACCCGAGTGAAGCAACCGCCCTGTATCATTTCAGGGGAAGCAGACAGCGATGAGTTCCGACCTCGCAAAAGAAAAAACACAGCTTACTCGCCGTGACTTGCTGCGCGGTGCGATGCTGGGCATCGCCGGGCTTCCACTCCTCTCTCTTCCGGGATGGGCGAGCCAGCAGCGGACTTTCGTCGAGCCCGCTCCCGTCCCATACCCTGGTTCCGATGATGCGCTGCTCGATGAGATTGAGCGTGCCGCGTTCGATTTCTTCTGGAACGAAGCCGGCAGTACCGGCCAGGTGAAGGATCGCGCTCTCCTGAATGGCAATAACCTGAGTAGCAATGGCAAGGACAAACGGACGGTTGCCAGTATTGCGGCTACCGGCTTTGGTCTTTCGGGTTTGTGCATCGCCGAAGCACGCGGCTACACAAAGAAACAAGAGATCGTCGAGCGTGTCCGCGGAACGCTGCGGTTCTTGTGGCAAGAACTTCCGCACGAGCACGGCTTCTATTACCACTTCATCGACATGAACAGCGGCGAGCGGCAGTGGAACTGCGAAATCTCGTCCATCGACACTTCGCTTCTGCTCTGTGGAGTATTGACCGCGCGGCAACATTTCGCCGACTCCGAAATTCAAGACCTGGCCACCAAAATTTACGAGCGCGTCGATTGGCCGTGGATGTTGAACGGCGGCAGGACGCTGTCGATGGGTTGGCATCCTGAGTCAGGATTCCTCAATGACCGCTGGAGCCAGTACTGCGAACTCATGATGATCTACCTGCTGGCGATCGGATCTCCGACGCACCCGATCCCGGCGGAAACCTGGAAGGCGTGGACGCGGCCCACGGTAAAGTATTACGGCCTCGAATATATCTCGGGAAATGACCCGCTGTTCACCCATCAATATTCGCAGGCCTGGTTCGATTTCCGCGGAAAGCGCGACGCCTACGCGAACTATTACGAGAATTCGGTGAAGGCGACAATTGCTCACAAACGATTCTGTCTGTCCCTGCGAGACGAGTTTCCCGATTACAGCGATCATCTCTGGGGCATCACGTCGTCCGATTCAGTCACGGGCTATGAGGCCTGGGGAGGGCCGCCGCGGATCGGCGATCTCGATGGCAGTGTGGTCCCCTGCGCGGCAGGCGGCTCGCTGCCGTTTCTAACTGCGGAGTGCAAGCAGGTGCTGCGAGCGATCAAGGAGCGTTATCCCAAGGCCTGGGGACGCTACGGCTTCGTCGATGCCTTCAACCCGCTGACCAACTGGTATAACCCCGACGTGCTCGGGATCGATCTCGGGATCACGATGCTGATGGCAGAGAATCAGCGTACCGGCCTCATCTGGAACACCTTCATGAAAAACAAAGACGCACAACGCGGAATGGAGAAGGTGGGATTTCAGACGTAATCCGAGATGCGAGCCGAGGATGTAAGCAGCAGAGATCGCGCGTCCGAGAACTTCAAATTCAACAGAACTGCGGAGTGAGCCGTTTTGCTTCTTTGCTCATTCCGCAGCCTAGCGGACGGGAGAAATCGTCGCTGTTGATAGCGTTTGTCTTAGAAGCTGAACCGCGCCCCCAGCGTGGCCGTACGAGATCCCAGGGCAGCGGGGGCATTTGCCCCGGAGACCTGGCCAAAGTTGGGAAGCATGACGTTGGTCACGATTTGCTGGCTATCGAGGTTCAGATTATTAAAAACGTTGTATACATCGAAGCGAAACTCGATCCTTGCATTTTCCCCCAGCACGGGCATCTTCGGAAAGCCGAAGCCCTTGGCCAGCGTCAAATCCAGGTCTCGGTACCCCGGGCCTTTGAGCGAGTTCCGTGTAACGCCGACTTGCGGAAGAGCCGTCCCGGCGCAGAGCGGACTGCAGTTGTACGCGGTGTAGGTGGGCGTTGAGAAATAGGCTGTGCCGCCCAGTGGATAGTTGGAACCGGTCTTGAAGGCGTCGTTGCTTGTACTGGTTCCCGCGCCCCCCAAATAGGCTCCAGGGTAAAGGTTGCCGTAACCGCATTGTTCGCAGTAAAGGCTTCCGCCTGTCACGGGCACCAGGGGACTCCAGGGGAATCCAGAGTGGAGGTTGAAGATGCCGCTCAGCGACCAGCCACCTGCAATCTTCTCCAGCCAGCCACGCTCGCCCCGGAAGATGATCGGCTGCCACATGCCGAAAATCTTGAAGGCCTTGGTGACGTTGTAGTCGGAAGGCCCGTAAGCTACGTTGGGATCATACGGGTAGAAAGGTTCCGTGTAGGGGCGAGAAGTGTTGTCCATGCTCTTGGACCACGTGAATTGGGCGTCAGCCATGAACTGGCGCGAGAAGTTGCGCTTCAGTTCGGCCAGCATGGCGTTGTAATTACCGCTGCCGTTGTTATTCCAGAAATCCCCGCCGTTGATATTAGGGTTCAGTGCATAACCCGAGATCGCTGGAACGGCCAATGGGCTCTGGTGCAACAAAAGATTGTGCGACTGGCTTCCCTGGAAGCCCAGCGATGCTACAAAGTTGTAGCCCAAGTCATACTGCCCATCGAGCGAATAGTGGTGAACTCGCAGGGTGGGCAAGGTGCTGGGAAAGATGACGACGCCAGCCGCGTTATTCCCAGTTGGCAGCCCATTCGGGCCCAGGCTTAAGGTGAAGTTTGGGTTCGGCGCATAACCGTAGGGATCGTTCGGACTCGTGGAAGCACCGTAGATTAATGCCCGGATTCGGCGAGGTCGGAGTCGACATCGTCACGTATTCGCCAATGTCCAGCCCGGGATTTCCGTTGATATTGGCGGTAATCGCAATTTCTTCCTGGTTGTAGTTCAGGCCATAACCCCCGCGAACCACGAGCTTGTCGTGGAATGGAGTCGGACTCCAGGCGAACCCGATTTCTGGACCGAAGTTGTTCTTCTGAGCAGACCAGCCGCTGTGCTGCTCGGTAACCGTCAGCCCCGTGAGGTAAGCGCTACCCGCACCAGGGTGGGCTACAAACAGGTTGTTCTCCTTCGAGCTGAGGGGGCTGAAGTAGGACCAGCGAAGGCCCAGGTTCAGTGTCAGATTCTTGCGCAGCTTGTAGTCGTCCTGCGCGAAAAATCCCCAAAGTCCCTCACGGTCATCCTGCCGGTAAGTTGTCGGCTGGCCGGTAGTGGGATTAAAGGTGGTATAGCCCTCCCGGCGCGGCGCGTCGTTGAGAAAGTCCCAGAGGTTGAAGAAGCCATAGCCCGGAATGCCGCAGCCGAAACAATCGTTCAGATAGAACAACCGGGTCACCTCGCCGCCAAACTTGACGGTGTGGGGTCCGATAATCTTGGTCGCAACATCCTTGAAACTGTAGGTCCACTGATCAAGGTGGCTGCCGACGTTCGGCCCGAAGCTATTGATCGAAGCGCTGCCGATGGAATAATCGATGCCGTCCGATGGCAGTCCTACTGGGGATTGCGGGTTTGAGCTGATTTCATTCCAGCGCCATCCGGCAGCGTTGACGCGCGCTTCGTTCAGGAACGTTGGAGAGAAGGTATGGTTCCAGATGGGAGAGAATGCTTCATTGATCTGGTTGTGGTGAAAAATGTCCAAGGCCCGGTTGCCGTTGTAGTTGTCGCTCGAAATTGGAACCCAGTAGATGGCAAACCCGATTCGGTCTTTGGCGGTGATGTCCGAGTCGACGCGGATGTTGTACTGGCCTTCGTCGAGGGTAGTAGGGTTGGTAGTTTTATAGTTGGCGATATCAGCCACGTTACCCAGGTTCTCAGGCCCGCCGCTGCCGTCGCCGCCCGTGCCTGGGGAAGTCGAACTGACCCAGCCAGGATCCTGTCCCGCTATGACCTGCCCGCTCGGGAACAGTGCAGTGTTCAAAGGCGTGCCTACATTCAAGCCACCAGTAACTGCGTGGCAGTTCGTCCCTTCGATCAAGCCGGCGCTCAAGCAGGTGACAGTATTGACGCCCGTATTCAGAATGCCGTTCCCAGGGTAATTGACCAAAGTGGAGGCTATGGTTCCAGTAGGCGCCAAAGCGTCGAAAGCTGCGGTATCACCCCATTGGTTTCCTGGAACGTTGGTGTGTTCGCGGATCGTTTCATAACTGAAAAAGCCGAAGACCTTATTTTTTATGATGGGGCCGCCGACACTGCCGCCGATTTGATTAAACCGGCTCGGGTCTCTCAAAGGACTGACACCGCCATTCCAGGGCTGATACGCATTCAGGCCTGGACGATGGGCGGTAAAAAAGGCGCTGCCATGATACTCGTTGGTGCCGCTCTTGGAAGTGATCTGAATCTGTGCGCCGCTGAACCTGCCGTCTTCGGCGTCATAGTCGTTGGAGACAACCTTAAAGCTTTCAATGGAATCTTCCGATGGCGTGATCACCGTCGTTCCGCCCCATACCGCACTGGCGGTGCTGATGCCGTCAATGGTGACGCCATTGCTTGGGGTCTGTTGGCCGTTGGCGCTGATTGGTGCGCCATTCTCCGTGTTGAAGATTCCCTGATCCGCTCCCGATGCGCCCCCGCCAGTCTCAGTGCCTGGGAGGTCGTAACCGGCCCCGCCGCCGCCCTGCGACCCGTCGCCAAAAACGCCGGGAGCCAGTTGCGCCAGTTTAAGAACGTCTCGCCCGTACGAAGGCATGTGCTGCACCTGATTCGCCGTAACCACGCCGTTGACGGAAGCGTTCTCCGTGTCCAGTAACGGCGCCGCGGAAGCATCCACGTTCACGGTTGTTGAGGCAGCACCGACCGTCAGCTGCACGGTGAGTGAGTTGGCCTGCTCGGGAACAAGGTCGATATTGTCGATAACTTTCTTCTGGAAGCCATCTTTTTGCACTTCCAACCGGAAGCGCGCCGTGGCCAGGGCATTGAAGTTGAATACACCGGAATCATTGCTGACTCGATTCTGCGTTTCGCCGGTTGCGGGATTCGTCAGCGTAAGATTGGCACCCGCAACCACGGCGCCCGTGGCATCGGTCACTACTCCCTGAATGGAAGTTCGATATTGTGCTTGGGCTATGGCCGCGAAAAGGAAAATACAGATGGCGATCGAAACGATGCGGGCGGCGGAAGAAGCGGTGCGGCTCATGAAGCCCCCTGTGTTGCCTGGAATGCTGCCTAGAATTCAGTATTCCCCATTGCAGTGTTTACTAAAACTCTACAAAAGCGTTTTAGTAACACAAAGCCGCTTATAGCACAGGCGATTTTCCGTAGTCAAGCGCATCGTCTTCAGCGAGTTCTTGAGGACAGCGCCTTAACGATATTGTTGCGAGGATTTGGCGAATGTCCGTTACCAAAACGATTGACGCGACACGGGGATGTTGCGATCGACCAATTTCCTGGCCGCCATGCTCAACCAAAGAAGAAAAGAAGAAATGAAAAAATGAAAAGTGAGGCCGCAGATGGCAGATGTATGAGAGGCGCGTTGCTATTTGGAACGACGCACGCTCTCTGTGGCGTGGCCGGTGGTTTCGCGGATCATCAGTTTGGGTTCGACCATAATCTCGCCACCTTGTGAATCCGATCCCGGATGCCGGATGCGGCGCAGCAGAGTCTCGGCGGCAATCCTGCCCATCTCGCGCAGCGGTTGGCGCACGGTCGTGAGTGCCGGATTCTGGTAAGCAGCGCTCTGGATGTCATCAAAGCCCACGACCGAAACGTCGTCGGGAACGCGCAACTTGGCCTCGCGCAGCGCGCGGATGGCGCCCATCGCAGAAATATCGTTAAACGCAAATAGGGCAGTGAAAGGCCGGTGGGATGCCAGCAACTTCCTGGTGGCCTCATAACCAAGCTCGGGAGAAGGCGAATCGCCTTTGAGTTGAGAAACCAGAGCGGAGGAAATCCGAAGGCCCAGCTGCCGCGCAGCTTTTTCGATGTTGGCCCACCGGACTTCGGTATCGGAGCTGAATTCCTGGCCCTTGATAAAAGCGATCTGGCGATGGCCAAGCTGCCAAAGATGTTTCAGCGCAATTTCCGCGGCACGCACATGGTCCAGAACGATATTGGTTACACCCTTCACCTGATTGTGCCCCGAGACAGTGACCACGGGCACCGAAAGCGAGAGGCTCCACGGAGTATCAACCGCGATCAAGCCGTCGACGGACCGCTCCAGAAAAAGTCTGGGATATTCATCGATCAGGTCGGCGCGATGGCGGTGGCTTACTACGAAGTAGAAGTATCCCTCCTGCAAGAGATGGTCCTCCACCCCGCTCATGACCGAAGCTGAGTAGCCATCGCTGACTTCGGGGACGATGACTCCGATGGTGAAGCTGCGCTGGGCGCGCAAGGAGCGAGCGAAAAAGTTTGGACGGTATTTGTATTTGCTGGCGGCGGCAAGAACCCGGTCTTTGGTTTCCTGGGGAATTGTGTCCGCGACCGGCGAGCGATTGATCACCAGCGATACTGTTGCGGGCGAAAGTCCCAGGCGCTCCGCCAGCTCTTTCAGGCTCACCGGCTTGGCTCCCATGCGTACCGCCTTGCCGGCGCCTTTGCCCTTCCCTTTTGTCGTCACGCTGCGCAGTCTCGCATAAACGAATCAGCGTAGCAAGCATTGGTTGCTGG
The DNA here is from genome assembly GCA_963758005.1 of uncultured Acidobacteriota bacterium. Taxonomy (GTDB): domain Bacteria; phylum Acidobacteriota; class Terriglobia; order Terriglobales; family Acidobacteriaceae; genus Sulfotelmatobacter. Next base: position 1,090,970 of record CAVWTR010000006.1, on the reverse strand, counting down.
CTTCATGGAGACGACCGGCGACGCAATACTTATTGACTTTGCCGGGAAAAACGTTTTCTATACATTGCGGGAACCCTCTACTAACCCGATTTAGTAGAAAGCTTAATCAACTTTGACCCTTGCGCCCGACGGAGGTAGCTACCCATGCCATTCTCAGCTCAAACCGAATCGCTGTTCCGCGTTCGCATCGAAGATCGAGTGAGGTAGACACGATCTTCCGCGCTCTCGTCGTGCCACGGAGTCGGCTGTGCTCTGACTTGCATGGTTCTGAGTGTGGTTGCGTTCGCTCAGGCGTCATCTACCCAAGTGTCGCCAGACGGGTCATACCCCGTCCGGTCATCCGGCGTTGCGGACCCGGGTCTCGACACCCGAGTGGAATCCATCCTGCGCCGCATGACGGTGGAAGAAAAGGTCGGACAGTTGGTGCAATACTCCGCCGGACAGCCGACCGGGCCAGGAACCGGCCGCACCGATTACGATGACATGATCGCCCGGGGGCAGATTGGCTCGCTCTTCAATGTCACCGATCCACACGAGATTAACCGGTACCAGAAAATCGCGATGGAAAAATCGCGCCTGCACATCCCCATTCTGTTCGGGCTCGACGTCATCCACGGATTCAAGACGGAGTTTCCGATCCCACTCGGACTGGCGTCGACCTGGGATCCATCGATCGTAGAGAAAGCTTCCCATGTGGCGGCGATGGAAGCATCCGCCGATGGCATCCGCTGGACATTTTCACCGATGGTCGACATCGCGCGGGATGCGCGTTGGGGGCGCATGGCGGAAGGCGCAGGAGAGGATCCTTTTCTGGGTTCCGCGATGGCCGCGGCCTACGTGAGGGGTTATCAGGGTTCGAGTCTGAATGCAAAGGACAGCATTGCGGCTTGCGTCAAGCATTATGTCGGCTACGGAGCGGCTGAGGCTGGGCGCGACTACAACAGCACTGAGATTTCCGAACATACTTTGCGTCAGTATTACTTGCCGCCGTTTCACGCGGCAGTCGAAGCTGGGACGGCCTCGCTGATGAGCGCGTTCAATTCCTTGAATGGCGTGCCGTCGACAGCCAATCCGTTTACCTTAAAGAGTATTCTGCGAAAAGAGTGGGGCTTTCGAGGATTGGTAGTCAGCGACTGGAACGCGGTTGGCGAACTGATCCCGCACGGTATTGCGACCGACGGCGCGACGGCGGCGCGCAAGGCGTTTCTGGCCGGCGTGGATATGGACATGGTCAGCAGCCTTTACCACGACAACCTGCAGCAGATTGTGAATTCAGGTCAGGCGCCGCCGGCGGAATTAGACGAAGCGGTTCGACATGTGCTGCGCGTCAAACTGGCTCTGGGTCTGTTCGAACATCCTTTTGTGGATGAAGAGGCCGCATCGAAGGCGCTTTACCGTCCGGAGAGCATTGCGCTGGCCCAGACCGCAGCCGAACGCTCGTTCGTGGTGCTGAAGAATGCGAACGGGCCCGACGGGAAACCGCTGCTTCCGCTAACGAGCAGAGCCCAGAACCTCGCGGTAATCGGGCCGCTCGCCGAAGATTCGTCGTATCCCAATGGAGCGCCTCAGGGAACTGGCCCTCGCATCTCGCTCGCAGCCGCACTGACGGAGCGAATGGGCGAAGGCCACGTGTTCCAGTTCAAAGGAGCCGGCATTCTTGACGGCACCGACCAGGAAATGGCAGCCGCCGTGGCGGGTGCTCAAAAGGCGGACGTCGTTGTTCTGGCGCTGGGAGAAAGTCCGGAGATGAGTGGGGAAGCGGCGTCGCGCGCGCATCTGGGACTTCCCGGCCGACAGCAGGAATTGCTGGAAACTATCGCTCGCACCGGCAAACCGATAGTCCTGATTCTGTTCAGCGGACGCCCGTTGACCGTGCCCTGGGCATTTGACCATGTGCCGGCAGTCATCGCGGCCTGGCTGCCGGGAATCGCCGGCGGACCTGCTCTTGCGCGGACTCTGATCGGCGAAGTGAATCCGAGCGGAAAGCTGGTCGTGAGTTGGCCGCGCAGCGTGGGACAAGAGCCGCTCTATTACAACTCGCTCAGTACCGGGCGCCCTCCCTACGACACCGACCTCACTCGCCCGCCCGCCAACATTGCCGAAAGGTATGTCTCGCGGTATATCGATGAACAGAATACGCCGCAATTTCCTTTTGGTTACGGAGGCTCATACACGAGCCTTGCTTACGGAACCACCACCATCAGTCTGCAGCGCTTGAGTGCGGCTGCACTCAATAAGAGCCTGGCTGCTGGTCAGGATGGGGCAGCCGCCATGATCGCCGAGGCCGAGGTTACCAATATCGGATCGCGAGCCGGCGAAGAAGTTGTACAGCTCTATATTCAACTACGAGGGACCAGCGTGGCAGAACCGGTCCGCATGCTGAAAGGATTCCAAACAGTCTCGATAGCTCCCGGCGAAACAAAAAAAGTAAAGTTTGAGCTAAGGCCGGAAGCTTTTGCGATCTGGAACGACCGCAACGAATTCGCCGCGGAACCTTCCAAGGTGAAGGTCTGGATCAGTCCTGATTCCGCGCATGGTTTGGCGGCAGACGCAGAGATCCTGCAGTAAAGGTTCTGCGAAGTCTTCGCGATCATGTTTGCGCGATCACTAAAGTCTCTTCTCTGACACATTCAGAGAGAGCTTAATCCGCAAAAAGCGTTACCGAACCAATCCATAATTCCGCAATGGACTTGAGATTTGGCTTATAGGTGCGCGTGACCGTGTACTCTTGTCCGCCTTTCATCTGGAGGCCATACTCACCGGTCGGACGAGCCCAGATTTCCTGCACGAAAGACTTGTTTACCAGAACCGAGCGATGGATTCGTATGAATCCGTAGGGTTCCAGCTGTCTTTCCACCGCGGAGATCGACCCGCGCAGTGAATAGGAGTTCGCCTCCTTGCGGATCAGCACACTATTGCCCTTCGCCTCGACGGCGAGCGCATCCCCCAGCTGAACGAAGCAAATCCTCCCGTTCAGTTTGAAGGCCATGCGAGGCGACGCGCCATCCGCCACCGCTGCTGTCGGCGATCGTCGGGAGGCTTCCATCAACGTAGTGGGATGCTTCCATTCGATCAGCGGATGCTTGGGTCGAAACAGATCGTTTCGGCTTGCGTTCGCAGCCGCTCCGACCGTTCGTGAGCCAGTGGAACTTCCATATTTCGGAAGAACAACGAGCTCAGCGCGCGGCTTCTAGGCTGGTTCTCCGCTTTTGTGCAGGATTCAATAGGGAAATTCTGTTTCTTGTAGATACCGGCACCTGATTGCTGCGTAGATCGAGAAGTCCGAATCACAACAGACATCCAAATCGCGTCGGGCCGTTGTCGGACAAATGTAGGACTGCACCTCGCTTCTGTGTTCCGTAATTCGCGCGAAACATGCCAATACAGATGGTCACGGGATTGCTGTTATGACTGTCAATATTGGGAGGAGAACATGCGTTTGACTATCCTTAACAGACTGTTCGCTTCGATCGCGGCGATGACTTTGTTGTTCGCGAGTAGTTTGTTTGCTCAGAGCACGGTGAACGGCACAATCAGCGGAACCGTGATGGATTCCAGCGGCGCCGTGCTTCCTGGCGTGTCCGTGTCTTTGAAAAGTGTCGACAAAGGTTTCACCCAGGAGTCGAAGACGAACGCTCAGGGTGGCTATCAGTTCCCGTTGCTGGAGCCAGGCACGTATTCGTTGACCATGGCCGCCGCAGGATTCAAGACCACCACCGCGACGACGACAGTGAGCGTGGGCGCGACTGCCCTTGTGAACGCGAAGCTTGAAGTCGGGGCCCAGGGAACAACCGTGGAGGTCTCCGGAGAGTCTCCACTTCTGCAGACAGAAACCTCCGACGTTTCGACAACATTCAATGCGCGTTCGATATCCGAAGTGCCAAACCCAGGGAACGATCTGACCTTTGTGGCGCAGACCGCTGCGGGATCGGTCATGAATACTGGCATGGGATTGGGCAATTTCTCCAGCTTTGGCGTGTCGGCGACCTCCAACCTCTTCACGCTGGACGGTATGTATGACAACGATCCGTTCCTGAACGTAAACAACTCGGGCGCTACGAATCTCACCCTGGGAAACAATGAGGTGCAGGAAGCCACGGTAGTCACCAACGGCTACTCCGGGCAGTACGGAGGATTTGCCGGCGCAAACGTGAACTACATCACCAAGTCCGGCTCCAATAACTGGCACGGCAATGCCAACTATTTCTGGGACGGCCGGGTCATGAACGCCAACAACTTCTTTAACGCCGGCGGAGTCGCACCCCGTCCCTTTGTCAACGCCAACCAATATGCTGCGTCTTTTGGTGGTCCGATCAAGAAAGACAAGGCGTTCTTCTTCTGGAACTATGAGGGCTTGCGGGTCATTCTTCCGACGAGTTCGCAAGTTCAGATTCCTGATCCGCTGTTTCAGGCTGCCATCATCGATAACCTGAACTCCGCCGGTACCGGGCTAAGCCAGTCGGTGCCGTTCTATCAGCAGATGTTTGGCCTGTACAATAACGCCATCGGAGTCTCCCGCGCAGTAAAGGGAGTTGCCAACGCTAGCGACACGACTGGATGCGCGGGAAGTACGTTTACCGATCCTACGACGGGAAACACGTTTGGGGGCACTGGGCTTCCGTGCGCCGATTCCTATCGCGGTACCGCGCCGAACTTCACGCACGAGTTCCTCACTTCCGGCCGCTTTGATTTCAACGTTACTAACAACGACAAAGTGTTCTTGCGTTTGCAGGAAGACAAAGGCGTTCAGGCCACGACCACCGATCAGATCAATTCCATTTTCAACGCAGTCAGCACTCAGCCTGAATATCAGGGGCAGGTCAGCTGGAACCGGGCTTTTGGGGCCAAGGCCGCCAACAACCTGGTTATTTCTGACCAGTACTACAGCGCAATTTTCTCCACCGCCAACCTCACCCAGTCGCTGTCGGTTTTTCCGACCACGGTTTTGCTCGGCGATGGGTCCTTCACGACTATGGGCGGAAATGACTTCCTCTGGCCGCAGGGACGCAACGTCACGGGCTACCAGACCGTGGATGACTTTTCCTACAGCCTGGGCAACGCTCACACTCTGAAGCTGGGTTTGTACTTCCATCGCAACCTGGTCAGTGACCATGATTACGGACCATTTTCGAGCGGCCTTGCCCTTCCCTTGGACATCAGTGGCTTCTATTCCGGACAGGCGCTGATGTTCCAACAGAATTTCCCCACTGCCCTGGTGCAGCACATCAACCTATATCAACTTGGCTGGTATGTGCAGGACGAGTGGAAGGCAAGGAGCGATCTGAAGCTTACGTTTGCCCTGCGCGGCGATCACAACTCCATCCCTATCTGCCAGGCGAACTGTTTTGCGAAGTTGGCGGGAACGTTCGACAGCATCGATCACAACGTCGACACCCCCTACAATCAGGTGATCCAGACCGGTGTTCATCAGGCGATTCCTTCTTTCACGACCATCGCTTGGCAGCCTCGTTTTGGTTTCACCTGGGCGCCACAAGCATTGAAGAACACGGTTTTGCGTGGCGGAATTGGGCTGTTCATGGATACGTTCCCCGGGCAAATTGCGGACAGTTTGTCGAGCAACACGCCGGTGCTCAATTCGTTCGTCGAGAACATCTTCGGCAATCTGTCGCCGCAGCAAGTCGCGAACGGTGGCAACATTTTCAGCGCCGCGGCTGCTTCGAACGCTGCATTAAACTCGGGTTTCGCCAGCGGAGGTACCCTCGCCTCAATCACAGCGGAGGTGGCTGCGGCAGGAGCTGCTTTCGCTCCTCCGGGATTTAACAACGTAACTTCTATCAGGGCGCCCGAGTACTGGGAATGGAACTTCGAGGTGCAGCATGCCATTGGTCGCAACACCTCGCTCATCGTCAACTATGTCGGCAACCACGGTTACCATGAAACCGCGTTCGCAAATAATCAGAACGCTTATTGCCCCACATCCACATGCCCGAATGGCTTCATCGGTCTGCCCACAACCCAGCCTGATCAGCGTTTTGGAACAGTTACTCAAATCGAAACCGCGGCGGTCTCGAATTACAACGGTTTGACGCTCACAGCGCAGCACCGCTTTTCACAGGGGCTGCAGCTTCAGGCGAACTATACCTGGAGCCACGCGCTCGATGAAATCTCCAATGGAGGTTTCAACGGGTTCATCGCCAACAACGGCAGCATCGGGCGAGTTGGCAGCCTGCTCAATCCGATCAACAACAACGACATTCGCCAATACAACTACGGCAGCGCCGACTACGATACGCGGCACTACCTGAGCATGAACTATGTGTACGAATTGCCCAAAGGCCCAACCGCGGTATTGAAGGGCTGGCAGCTATCCGGAACCCTGTTTGCCCGCTCTGGCTTGCCCTACACCGTAGTGAATACGGGCGCCTCGAATATCTTGGGCAGCTTCGGCTACGGATCAGCGGCCTATGCAAACTACGCGGGCCCATCGTCCGTACCGGTCTGCAACAGCCCGAGCACCGCTACGGCTGATCCTTGCCTGTCGTCCGCGCTCTTTCCGGACATCGCCGCAGGAGGGAACAACGGTCCAGGTCAGGCACAATTGGATACGGGAACTATCAATCAGCGGCGCAACCAGTTCTTCGGGCCTCACTACTTCGATACGGATATGACCGTGATGAAGTACACCCGCATCCCGCACTGGGAGACAGCGAAGCTCGGAGTCGGTGTGCAATTCTTCAATCTGTTCAATCACCCGAACTTTGAAGGTCCGGTGAACGACATCAACAACGGGAACTTCGGCCATATATTGGACACCGTGAATACCCCCACCAGCATTTTGGGATCGTTCCTGGGTGGTGATGCTTCACCGCGGTTGATCCAGTTGACGGCAAAGTTCAATTTCTAGACGGGGAGAAACGGCTGGAATTGGTTCAGAGAAAGCCACAACGCACTCTCCTCGCAGTCGAAGGCGCTGGCAACGGTGCTTTCGACGGCGGGGAGAGTTTATTTTTGGTTCCACGACCACACACCATGTCTGCCGGAAATTCTAAGAACTGTCTGCCACTGGCCTTGATGTTTTCATGGATGTTCTGCCTTGCCATCCCGGCAGTTGCGCAGATGGATCTGAAGGTCCACCCCGCGCCCGATTTTGGCGCGAATGATGTGTGGCTCGACCAGGGCGCGCCGGTTCCGCATCATATCGCCGACTACCGCGGCCATGTTGTGCTCATCGATTTCTGGGAGTACACCTGCATCAACTGTATTCGCGATTTCGGCGTGGTGAAGGGTTGGTATGGCAAGTATCACCAGTACGGCTTCGACGTCATCGGCGTGCATTACGGAGAATTTGATTTTGGTTTTAACGTGGACAACGTACGCGCCGCCGCGCAACGCTTACGCCTGCCCTGGCCGGTGGTTGCCGATCAGAAAGGCTCAACGTGGAAGGCGTTCGCATCCGATGGCTGGCCCAATCGGTATCTGGTGAATCCGCAAGGTAATATTGTGATGAAGGTATTCGGCGAATCCAACAATCATGAGCTTGAAACAAAGATCCGTGACCTGCTTGCGGTTGCGCATCCTGAGGTCATGAAGATCGATCTCGATCCTGAGGAGGACGACCTAAAGCCGTCATGCGGCGTCCCGACTCAGGAGACATTTGTCGGCGAAATCTACGGACGCAGCGCAGTCGAAGACATGTCCGGGCATCACGCCGGCGATGAGGCCGACTTCCAGCCTCCGCACTCGCCTCCCGATGGCGGAGTCATGCTGGTGGGCCGCTGGCGAGTCGAACGCGATGGCGTTATCTCCGAGGGTCACGGCGCGGCCGCCGAGCTGCGCTACCACGGCCGGTCGCTCTACAGTGTTCTCGGCCTGAAGGATGCGAAAGCAATCCGCGTCGACATCTTCCAGGATGGCAGCCCCATGCCGAAAGAAGGCGCAGGCGCAGACGTGAAGTTCGACGCCAAGGGAGCTTATATCGATGTCACAGACGCGCGCATGTACTATCTGGTGCGCAGTCCAGCTTTCACCGCACATCTTATTTCACTGCGGCCCGAGGGTTCAGGCCTGGGGCTGCATTCGTTTACCTTCGGCAACAACTGCCAGCTCGCAGATAGTCCGTAGCACGACTCGGTTTGCTCAATGAATAGTCCGTTCTCCCTTGCGCACCGCCGGAGAGCTGGTCGAACCCTCGAACTTCGGCTCTCCGAGTTTCGTGATCCACAGACCGGAATGGATATCGTTGAAATACATCAAACTGTTTAGCAGAGGGCTGTCGCAAGTCACCGAGCAAGGCTGTCCGCCCCAGGTGAACGGCAGATTCGGCCGGAATCCCTTGCCGTCTCCCGTCCAGAAGCGGGCAATCTCGCGGCCCTGGCGATAAAGATCGCCGCGCAGTTCGCCGGAAATATCGAGCACCCGCGCGCCGCCGCTGTAATAGCCCTCATAAAGCATATCGTTCGCCGCCCAGAAATTATGGGAGCCGCCCTCCGGCACTTCATACTGCGCCACTTCGCGCGGATGCTTGATGTCGGATACATCCATGACGTGACAGATGGCCCGGACCGGAATGCGATCTCGATCATCCAGTTCGAAAATTGCGGGAAACACCTCGTCGCCCACAAAAAGATAATTCTTGTAGCGGAATACGCTATGCGTGCCCGCCAACCAGCCGTCGCCGTAAAGCTCGTAGTGGTTGAAGCGGTATTGGCTGACGAGTTTCGGATTCTCCGGACTGCCTCCGGCCATGCCGTTGCCCACATCGAGCACAATCAACCCGTCTCTCCAGTACGCCAGATAGGCAAGGCCATCCTTCACCTGCAGATCGTGTAGATAACGGCCGCTGGTAATCGAGCCATGCGCTGAGTTGATGGTGAATACGGTCGGATTTTCTGCCTGCCAGCGCGCCACTTCCTTGGGATGCTTCGGGTCCTGAAAATCAATAACGCGGAGAGATCCAGTGGCGTCGTCGGTGATGTACACATAGTGTCCGTCGATGTAAGCACTGTGCACGCCGCCCGTGACCGTCGCCGTGTATTCGGAGAGAACTTTCAAGTGCGACGCATCGGAAGTGTCGAGGAACACGATTCCGTTCTTGCGGTTGGAAGCGCCCTCGCGCGTGAACACTCCGATTTTTTCGTCCGGGGTGGTGCTGATGTCGTTAATTATCCGGGCGTCGACTTTGAGAGTGTCGAGCAATTTGGGGTTGGCGGGATCGGCGATGTCGTAGACGAAAACCTTGTCAGCGATGGTGGAAAGGTAGGCGTGATGCCCGATGATCCACTCCTCCGACATTTGCAGATCCGGCATGGGCACGTGCGCCACGACGTCCACTTCGCGCTCCACGTTGCGTGGCCGAACCACGACCGACGCCGCTGCCGAGTGCTGGCCGCTGCTGGCCATCACCACATAAGTGCCAGCCTTCTCGGCCACAAACGCGCCGTCAGGATAAACGGTCGCACTGCCCCCGTTCCCGCTCTCGCTTCCGCTTCCGCTTAACGACCAGCGCACGGACGAATCCTTCAAATGGCCGCCGCCGCCATCAAGCGCGGCCGCGCTGAAGTGGACAACATCGCCGGTGCGGGCTTCAGCAGTGGCGGGCTTGACCGTTAGTTTGTGCACAGCATCGCGCGCCACCTGAAATGTGACGCTGTTGCTCACGCCTTCAGACGTTGCCTTGATTGTGACCGCCCCTGGCGCGAGTCCGGTTACCAGTCCGGCCGCATCCACGCTGGCAATCGACGGCTTTTCCGATGTCCAGGTGAGCACCGCGTCGCTGCGAGGATTGCCGTCAGGGCTGCGCGCGATGACCGTAATCTGCTCCGCTCCGCCGACAACGATGGGATACTCAGGCTTCGAGATTCCAGGCTCGCGATTTTCGTATTCTTTACGTTCACCGTGGCGTATCCGGCTTTCCCCGCGATCACCGCCCCCACCGTCACCACTCCGGGAGCATGGAAGGTGACCTGGCCCGAATCATCTGCGCCAGCCAAGTCAAACGGAGCAGCAAACCAGACCGAGGGTTTCTCGTCGATGGCGTTGCCCGCAGCGTCTTTGGCGGCAGCGCTGAACTTAACTTTTTCTCCCACGTGAACGTCGAGCGTGCCGGGAGTGATCTCGACGCTGGCCGGAGCCACGGAAGTTGTGGGAGCCGCTTCCTGTGCGGCCGGGGCCGCATTCTGCGACCACAACACTACCGGCGCAGAAAAAATCATAACTGCCAGTGCCACGGTACCTGCATTACGCTTAAACATTTAACCTCCAGCTTGCCATGAGCTGTGATGTTGGTGCGGACTATTAACTTGCGAACGATTAACTATGGTTTACTCGAGTTATGGTTTATTCGGTTCCGTCTTATAGAAATCAATGCCGGCGGCCTGCGGCCCAACATCGACGGTAGCGACGGTCTTCAAACTGCTGAGGTCAATCACTTCGACGGTGCCGGGTTCGGAGCCCACACCTTCCACCGAAATAAATGCATAACGGTCGTCCGGTGAAACCACTACCCCGTGCACAATTTTCCGCTTGGTCGGAATATTGGCCAGTTCGCGACCGGTGACGGGATCGAAAATCGACACTGATTGCCCACGCTTGTTGGTCGCGATCAAACGTCCGTCTTTCGTCATGGCGAGATTGTAGACGCCAGTTCCGGCGGGAAAGCGGCGAGCCAGAGTCCAGGTGTCGGTATTGACGGCGACGATTTCATTCGATTGATTGCAGGCCACATAAATCACAGAGCCGTCATTCGATGGCTGCGCCCAGGTCGGCGTGCAAACGGGCTTGTGATCCATCATTGGATGGTCCGCCATTTTGCTATCGCCCATGGACTGAGAAGCCTGCGGAAAAGGGGCGCCGGTCATGCCCATTTCCTTGCCCGGTGCCAGCATGAAGTAGCGATCCACGGCAAACTTGCTGGTGTCGATCTCGACCAGCATGTCGTCCATCATGCAAACCGAATAATGTTTTGTTCCGGCGTGGTTCAGCCGCGAGCCGTGGGGCATGGTGCAGGTTTGAATACGCTTGACCTCAATCAGTTGGTCGGTGGCGACGACCGATATGGACGAGGGAACCATGTCACCGTGGAAATTGGCATTGGCCACATAGATGAAGTTGCCATCCGGACTGATGTCAGTGGTGGCCGGAAACAGGCCAAGGCTGGTGTACTTGATGACCGTATCGGTTCCCGCGCGATACTTCCAGACAGATCCGTCAGGCCGGCCGTGGCCCTCAGAAACGTAGAAGTATTGCTTGTCCGGAGAAACCGCGATTCCGTGCGGCCCATTCACGTCCATCGGCATGAGTCCGGTGCGCATCTGGTTTTCAATCTTCGCGCCTCCTGGGCCAAAACGAATGAGCACAATCTTGTCGGCCGACTCGCAGACCACATAAACCAGATAGTCCTGCGTGGGATGTTCCGGGGTCGTCGAAGAAGACGTTTGTGCCCTGCCGCTGAAACTGAGTGCCAGCAAACCCAGCAGGCACGGCAAGCATCTCCACAGATATGAGCGGAGGAACCGGGACACGGTATCGCGATGAGAGCCGGCGCTATGGTTCATGAGCTCTGTTTCGATAGGTCTTTCCGCAGGCGCGCCGGCGGGAGCAGGCGCAACAGTCGGAGCAGTATACCTGTTCGGCCGGGTTAAACGAAACATAACGCCGCAGGCTTGAATGGAGAAAGGGCGAATTTAGCTGGCTGAGATCTGTTTGCCGGATTCGAGACATCTTCCATGACCGAGGGTAGTAGAATAGCTCCCCATTCCGGCTGGTTGGCGATTTATAAGATCTGAAACGCACTCTCAAGTATGGAGGTGGTGGTGGCACTGACGATTAGTGGTCTTTCGAAGACTTACCCGAATGGAGTCAAGGCGCTGAAGAATCTTTCGCTCTCCATCGGCAACAGCATGTTCGGCCTGGTGGGACCGAATGGTGCGGGAAAGAGTTCCCTGATGCGCACGATCGCGACGCTGCAGGATCCCGACTCCGGCACGATCAACCTCGACGGCATCGACGTGCTGCGCCAAAAAGACCAGGTCCGCCGCATCCTGGGTTACCTGCCGCAGGAATTCGGCGTCTATCCCAAAATATCCGCGCACGACATGTTGCATCATCTGGCGGTCATGAAAGGTGTGACCTCGTCGTCCGAGCGGAAGGAAACCGTGGACGCGCTGCTGCAACAGACCAACTTGTGGGAAGTCCGCAAGAAAGCGCTCTCCACTTTCTCCGGCGGCATGAAGCAGCGTTTCGGAATCGCGCAAGCCCTGCTGGGCAATCCCCGGCTCATTATTGTCGACGAACCCACCGCCGGCCTTGATCCCGCCGAGCGCAACCGCTTCCTCAATCTGCTTTCATCTCTCGGCAGCGACCGCACTGTAATTCTGTCGACTCACATCGTGGACGACGTTCGCCAGCTCTGCCCCCGCATGGCCATCATCGCGAATGGGGAACTGCTTCTGGAGGGCGCTCCCAATGAGGCTCTCGCTGCACTTCAAGGCAAGATCTGGTCGAAGGTGGTTGCCACCGACGCGGAAGTGCGCGCCATTGAAACTCAACTCCACGTCATTTCCACTCACCTGGTTGGCGGACAGCATGAGATTCGCGTGCACGCCGACATATCGCCGGGCGACGGCTTCCGCTACGTCGATTCCGGTCTGGAAGATGTGTATTTCCTCAACCTGTCGCAACAGTCTAAGCAACAGCGTCCGAATTAGGCGATTGATCCTAACGCCCCGCATCAGGAGGAATCCGACGTGGCACTCTTTTGGGAGTTCTTCACCTTCGAACTGAGGTTCCGCTTCAAGAGCCTCTCCACCTATATGTATTTCCTGGGGTGGACTGCGTTTTCTTTCCTTTGCGTTGCGTCGGAAAGTTTTGGACCGGTGGGCAGCGGCAATGGCAAGGTCCTGCTCAACGGACCCTATGCCAACATTCTCGACAACGTCCTTGCCGGACTGTTCGGCATCATCGTGATCGCCGCCATCTTTGGCACGTCGATTCTTCGCGACTTCCAGCGTGACACTTACCAGATTCTCTTCACCCAACCCATCTCCAAGTTTGCCTACCTAGGCGGACGCTGGGCTGGCTCGTTCGTGACCACGGTGTTTGTTTTCTCCGGTATGCTGTTGGGCACGTACCTGGGAACTTTCGCGCCCTGGGCTGATCACACACGCATCGGTCCGAATCATCTCTGGACCTACCTCCAGCCATTCCTGACGCTGTTGGTGGTTCAGATTTTCTTCCTGGGATCTGCATTCTTTGCCGTCGGCGCTCTGTCACGCAAAATCTTTATCGTTTATCTGCAGGGTGTAGCGCTGTTCATGATCTATGTCATCGGTATCACCGTATTCTTCGCCACCCGCTCGCTCGAACGTTTCTGGTCCGGCATTTTCGATCCCATCGGCATCATCCTGATCAACGATGTCACCCGCTACTGGACCGTCATCGAACGGAACACCCAGCTGGTCACGCTGTCGCCCAGCCTCATCGGTGGCGTTTTCCTCTACAACCGTCTTCTGTGGTCCGGCGTCGGAGTTCTGTCACTCGTCTCAGTCTGGGCACTTTTTCCCATGTCGGTGGAAGCGCTCACCGCCCGCTCTCAGGGGCGCCGCGCAGCCAAAGCCAAGGAGCAGGAACTCGCTGAGGCTCTGCCCGTCCGTTCTCTCGTAGCCGCCCGGCTTCCCCAGGCACATCAATCTTTCACCGCCGCGACTACCTGGGCGCAATACGTTTCGCTCTGCCGGCTTCGCCTCCGCAACATTCTTCGCGACGTACCGTTCTGGGCCCTGGTCGCCCTCATCGTCGCCTTCGGCATTAACAACGACTATTTCGCCGGGCGCGTCGCGGACCAGAATGTTTGGCCGGTGACCTACCTCATGGTGCAATCGGTCGAGGGTAGCGCTCTGCTCTTCCTCCTGATCGTCGCGGTCCTCTATGCCGCTGAGTTGCTATGGCGCGAGCGCGACACGCATTTTGACGGCATTCACGACGCTCTGCCCATGCGAGAGTCCACCGACTGGTTCTCCCGCCTCACTGCTGTCGTGGTGGTGGAACTCATCCTCATCACATTCGCCATGGTGATCGGCCTTGCGATGCAGACTTTCTTTGGCTATTACCACTACGAATTCCTGCAATACTTCAAGGAACTCTATCTCGTAACCTTCCCGCAGATCCTCATCTTCATCCTGCTCGCACTCTTCGTGCAGACCGTTGTGTCGAACAAGTTCGTAGGTTACGCCATCCTGATCGGCGTCTTCGTGATCGTTCCTATCCTCTACAGCTTTGGCTGGGAAAATACTCTCTACCTCATCCTCAATCCTCCCGCCTATACCTACTCTGACATGAACGGCTACGGCCACTTTGTGCAAGTCTTGTTCTGGTCGACGACGTACTGGCTTGCGATCAGCGCCGCGCTGGGCGTTATCTCCATCGCTTACGCCCGGCGCGGAGCCGAAGATTCCCTTCGAGCCCGCACCCGCCTGGCCTTGCAGCGCGCCCCGAGGCTGGTTCCGGCATTTCTGCTTTTTGTAATCATCGCCGTCGGCGCAGGCTCCTGGTACTTCTACAATGCGCACGTTCTCAACGAATATCTCGACTCCAAGGCTCGCCGCGACATTCAGGCTGACTACGAACGCCATTTCAAACAGTACGAAAACCTTCCTCAGCCGAAGGTCACTGCCGTCGATGCCACCATCAACATCTATCCTGAGCGACGCTCCTTCGACGGAAGCGTTCGCATGACGCTGCAGAACAAAACCAGCCAACCCATCCCGCAGATTCACATCACAGACCAGAAACGATCCGTCAGCAACCTCAAGTTCGACCGGCCGTATCATTTGGTCAGTTCCGCGCCGCGCGGTATGTATTCCATCTACGGTCTCGATCAGCCGTTGGCGCCCGGCGAAACCATCACACTCACCTGCAACGTCGGCCACCAGACGCATGGTTTCCGCGACGGCAACGAACCTCCCGAGTTCGCCTATAACGGCACCTTCTTCGATTCCGATTACTTTCCTTACGTCGGCTACAACACCAATGTAGAAGTGGACGATCCCCGCCGACGCCGCGAAGAGCATCTGCCTCTTCTCGAAGAAATGGCCCATCGCGGCGACCCCGTCCACGACGTGAACAACGTCTTTTTCCGCGGCGAGTCGGACTGGATTACCTATCACACCGTGGTCAGCACCTCCGCCGATCAAATCGCAATCGCACCCGGATATTTGCAGCGCGCATGGCAGGCTGACGGCAGAAACTTCTACGAGTACAGCATGGGCTCAACCCACATCCTCGACTTCTTCTCCTACATTTCTGCCCGCTACCAGAGCCGGAAGGAGACTTACCACGGGCCGAACGGAGACGTCGCGCTCGAGGTTGATTTCGATCCCGCGCACACTTACGACATCGACGACATGCTGGCCAGCTCGCGGGCGGGCCTCGATTATTATCAGCGCGTCTACAGCCCCTTTCAGTACACGCAGTTCCGAATTTTCGAGTTTCCCCGCTACCGCACTTTCGCACAGTCTTTTCCCAATACCATTCCATACTCGGAGGCGATCGGCTTCATCAGCCGGGTCGTGAAGCCAACCGACATCGACTTCACCTACTTTGTTACCGCTCACGAGTTAGGCCACCAGTGGTGGGCTCACCAACTCATCGGAGCCGACGCCGAAGGTTCCAACATGTTGTCGGAAAGCCTGGCGGAGTATTCCGCGTTGCAGGTGATGCAGCACAAATACGGCCGCGATCTTATGCACCGGTTTTTACGCCACGAACTCGATGGTTATCTGCGCGGCCGCGCCGGGGAAATCCGCCACGAGCCGCCGCTCGCGCTGGTGCAGCGCGAACCGTACGTCTGGTATCAGAAGGGCGGCCAGATTCTATACACGCTTGCAGACTACATTGGTGAGGACAAGCTCAATCTCGCGCTGCACAATTTCCTGATGCAATATCGCTATGCCAATGCTGGTAATCAAGTTGACAGCCGCGACAATCCCAACGCGTCAGCCGCGGTCGACGGTCCCTATCCCGACACCAGTATGCTGGTTGACGCCATCCGCGCCCAAACTCCGCCCGAACTTCAATATCTTGTGGATGATGGCTTCAACCGCATCGTTCTCTACGACAACAAAGCCGTCTCCGCAACCTCGCAGAAACAGCCGGACGGCAAATATAAAGTCACGCTGGAAGTGGAGGCACGCAAGGTGCAGGCCGATGGTAACGGCGCGGAAACGCCCATGCCCCTGGCTGATTACATCGAGATCGGCGTCTTCAGCGGCAAGAAAGATCAGGAGAAGCCGCTCTACCTGAAGAAGGAAAAAATCAGTGAGGAACACCGGACTTTCGTGATCACGGTCGACGAACAACCCACTCTCGCGGGCATCGATCCTTTCAACAAGCTGATCGACCGCAACGCCGACGACAACATGATCGACGTCACGAAGGAGTAGAAATTAATTCGTAGCCGGGACGCATTCGTCCGCGGTTGCGCGAAGCGCGTCGACCGATTCTAATAAGGCAACAATCCGTACACGTCGAGCTCGACTGAGGTCCCGACGTAAACCTTTCCGTTAGCCACAGTGGGGACGGCAAACTTCGCCGCAATGCCCGCCTGGTCCCGCCCTTCATTCTGATCGCTGTTGTAAAGCGCATGTGAAAGGTTGGCCGCGTCGTAGGCATACAGAATTGCCGGATAGCCCTTAATCGTGCTTAACACCCAGAGAATTCCGTCGCTCGATCCATTGGCCGAAACCGCCGGAGTCGCTCCCGGATATTCAAACTGAGTTGCTGACTCGGAAGTGGGCGACGTCGAGAGCAGGGCGTTCGACAACAAGTAGGACTTCGCATAGTCTCCCACGCCCACGAAATAAACGTTGTTCTCCCAGAATGCCGGCATGCTGTGCGCCGTGGGCACAGTCCCGGCCGGCAGGACTTGCAGAACATTATTCCCGCCAGCGCTGTACTGGCCCAGATCGTCACGGTTCACCAGGTAAACCATCCCTTGCTTACCGGCAGCAACCAGCATCTGGGTTGGAGGATTCGGCTGGTCCGGAATCAGCAGAGGTCCGCCCGATCCCAGATCGAGATCGGAATCGTTGAGGTTCGCAAAATTCGACGGCAGGAAATAATCCGCAACTGAGAGATTGCTGGCGTTGAACTTTATCAGAGCCTCGCCGTAGTCGATGCCTCCGACATTCACGTCGGTAGTACCGTTGCCGATCATGGCATAGATATAGCCGTACTCGTCCACGGCCGGAGCGGCGCCACTCTGCCAGATTCCGTCTTGCTGTCCGTTAGGAGCGCTCAGGAAGACCGCTGTCTGCTGCAGCGTGCTCTCCGAATACCCCATCAGCCAGCCGTTATACGGCAGGATGTCGCAGTGCGAACCCCATGCGATGTAGACCACGCCATTGTCCAGGAATAGTCCAGCGCGCTGGTTTTGCATTTCCGTATTGAAGGCTACCGGTCCGCTGTCGCCTGTGAAGGACGCCTGGATATTCACCGGACTGCCCGCGCGTTCCAGCCCCGTCGTAATGTCGAGCGCGTGCAGATATTGATAGTACGTTGTGTTGGCACCGTTGACGATCTTGCTGCGCGCGACCACAAACATAGTGTTGGTCACGGGATCGATCACCGGGGTTCCGGTGATGCCGATTTGAGGCGAAATATTGGAGCAGCCGCCTATGTCGGCGTCGAGGAGCACCTGGCCTCCGGCTGGGATGAGGCTCACCTGCCACAGAGGCGTCGTGGTTGTGCCGTCGGCGTCAAACGCGTAGACGCTGTCGTTTTGCGTGGCTGCGTACACTACATTGTGAACGCCCACCCCGGCGACCGCGACACCCTGAACGTAAAGCGGTTCTGCATAAATTTGCCCGTCCACCGGATACGTAAACAGTTTGCCGAATTGGTTTACGTTGACGTTGCCGCTGGTCAGCACCGTTTCAGTCAGGTTTTGCCCGGTGCGTCCGTTGTCGTTGTGGTAGACCAAAGTGCCCGCGTAGCTGGTCACGACCACCGGCACGCTTGCGCTCTGCGTCGTATTCGCATTGCTGGTCGCCTTGACAATGTGCGAACCCACCGCGGAAGCTCCGGTATACACACCGGACGACGAAATCGTTCCAGTTGTACTGTTGCCGCCCGTCACTCCATCGACTGCCCACGTGACGTTAGAACTGGCCACCCCGCTGATGGAAGCCTGGAACTGTGTGCTCTGTCCAGGAGTCACCGAGGCTTGCACCGGATAAATCGAAACTGTGGTGTTGGGCGCGGCGCCGGTGCCCGATAGAGTAACCGTCTGTTGTGTGGTTGGGGCGTTGTCAGCAAATGTAATATATCCCGCGCGGGTGCCCGTGGCCGTGGGCGAGAAAGTGACCTGGACGCTGCAATTAGCTCCCGCTGCCAGAGAAGTGCCGCAGTTATTAGTCTGCGCGTAATCACCGGTGGCCACAATGCTGATCACACTCAGCGGAGCCGTGCCGCCGTTGCTCAATGTGACCGTTTGCGCCGGGCTGGTGGTCAGAACATTCTGCGAAGCAAACGTCAGCTTCAACGGAGAGACTGATGCCGCGGGTCCGCCCGTTGTTCCTGTACCAGTAAGACTTATTGATTGTGGACTTCCCGTAGCACTGTCCGTAATCGAGATTGCTGCGGTGCGCGTTCCCGCGGCGCTGGGAGTGAACGTAACGCTGATGGTGCAATTGTTTGCTGCCATTACAGCAGCACCGCAGGTGTTGGTCTGGGCAAAGTCTGCCCCATTCGCGCCCGTGATGGTGATACTGGAAATGGATAAGGTGGCATTGCCCATGTTGAACAATGTCACTCCGCCGGCTGGACTGGTCGTGCCCACCGAGATAGTGCCAAACGAGATCGTCGAAGTACTGAAAGTGACGGAAGGCGCGGTTCCGACGCCGCTGAGTGCAGCGGTTTGCGGGCTGCCTGCGGCATTATCCACGACTGAGATGGCAGCCTGGCGCGTTCCCGGCGCGAGCGGACTGAACAACACGCCAATCGTACAATTCGTCCCTGGAGCAAGCGAAGTCCCGCAGGTATTGGTCTCGGTGAAATCCCCGCTATTGGGTCCAGTAACGTTGATGGAAGTGATGGTTAACGTTGCGTTCCCCGGATTGCTGAGCGTAATGACACTCGCCGGACTGGTTGTACCGACAGTCTGATTAGCAAAAGTTGTGCTCGTGGGCGAGAGAGTGACGGTCGGAGCGATACCGGTTCCGGTCAGGGGTACAGTCTGCGGGGTGCCCGCGGCGCTATCGCCGACTGAGATGCTCGCTGTACGAATGCCCGCCGCGACAGGCGTAAAGGTGGCGCTGATGGTACACGATGCACCCACCGCAACCGAGGCGCCGCAGTTATTGGATTGTATGTAATCGCCCTTGTTCGCACCGGTAATCGCGATGGTGTTAATAGTCAGGGCCGCCGTGCCGGTATTGCTCAGCGTCACTACGCTGGCAGGGCTTGGAGTGCCGACCGTTTGATCAGCAAAGGTAAGACTGCCCGGCAGGAAGGTTACTGAGGCTGCGATTCCGGTTCCCGACAGAGGTATGGTTTGCGTGCCACTGCTGGCGCTATCTGTAACGGTGACGGTTCCGGGGAGAATGCCGGTGGTAGTCGGCGTGAAAGTCACGGCAATCGTGCAGGACGCTCCCGAGGCCAGACTGGTGCCGCACGAATTGGTCTCAGAGTAATTCGCCGAAGCCGCAATCTTTGAGATTGTGATTGTGGCGCCGGTGTTATTGCTGAACTTGACGTTTTTCTTTGCGCTGCTGGTGTGCACTACCTGGTTCACAAAACTCAAATCGGCCGGCACAAAGACCACCGTTGAGACGCTGCCCGTGCCAGTCGTGGTTAGACTCTGGGAACCGCTTGTTGCATTGTCGGTTACCACCACGCTTCCATGAAGTGTCCCTGTGGCCGTGGGAGTAAAGACTACGCTGATCGCGCAATTCGCCCCCGCTGCCAGGGAAGTTCCGCAGTTATTGGTCTGTGAGTAATTGCCGGTGGTGGTCACGCTGGTGATGCTGAGCGGTCCGCTGCCCGTATTCGTAAGGGTTGCCGTTTGCGCTGCGCTCGTGGTATCGACAGTTTGGCCGCTGAAGGTCAACGAAGTGGGCGAGAGACTCGCTCCGGGCGCGCCCGATCCGGTGCCGGTGAGACTAATCAACTGCGAACTCCCGGCATTGTCCACGATGGTGATGCTCCCAGCCTGCGTGCCGGTTGTCGTGGGCGTGAAAGTCACGGTAACGCTGCAGGCCGCGCCCGCCGCAAGCGAAGATCCGCAGGTGTTGGTTTGCGAGTAGCCTGCGCTGGGAGCAATTGAAGTCACAGTGAGCGCTTCGCTGCCTGTATTGGTGAGCGTAACCACTTGCGGCGCGCTGGTGGTACCCACGGTCTGAGCAGGGAAAGTCAGACTGACGGGCAAGAGTACAACCGTCGGCTCGATGCCTTCTCCCAGCAGCGCGACCGCTTGCGGGCTGCCCGATGCGCTATCCGTGATCGTGAGGCTGGCCTGGGCCGTGCCCGGCACCGTCGGCTCAAACCTTATGTTGATGGGGCAAGTGCCTCCCGGCACGAGACTGCCAGTGCAATTGCTGCTTTGAATAAACTGCGAGCTATTCAAACCACCGACCACAACGCTGGTAACGGAAAGTGCTGCGCTGCCCGAGTTGGTCAAAACAACCGTCTGAGGCGGACTTAAGCTGCCCACGGCTTCCGTGCCGTAGGCCAGGCTGGGCGTCGAAAATGTGACGCTGGGAACCTGCAACAGCACCGAGACAGTATTGTCTTGAGAATTTGAAACGATCAGGTCGGCTCTGCCGTCCAGGTTGAAGTCGGCGACTGCTATCCCGAGAGCCTGATTCCCAACTCCAAACGTGAACGATCCTGAAGGGTTGAACGTTCCGTCGCCATTGCCTGGCACAATGGAGACGGTATTGTCGCCGGAGTTGACGACCGCGAGATCCATTTTCCCGTTGCCATAAAAGTCGCCGCCACTGATAGCGAAGGGCAGTGTTCCCACCGGATAATTAACGGTCGTCGCAAACGTCCCGTTGCCTCTGTTCAGCAACACGGAAATGTCATCGCCGCCGTTATTGGCCGTAACCAGATCGAGCTTCCCATCTCCGTTGAGATCTGCCGCAAACAATCCTGAAGGATCGGTGTCAGTCGCGTAAAAAACCGCATTTTGAAACGTTCCATCTCCGTTGCCCAGAAGCACGGCGACGTTGTTGGCCCCGGCATCAGCGACCGCAAGATCCAGATTTCCATCCCCGTTAAAGTTTCCGGCGACGATTGCGATGGGACTCGCCCCCACTGAGTAAGTCAGCGGGTTTTGCAGCGTACCGTTTCCGACCCCGAGATAAATAGAGACAGTATTGTCAGCATTATTGACCATGGCAACGTCCAGATCACCGTCGCCGTTGAAGTCTCCCGTCGTGATGGCCATAGGTTCGGTGCCAGCGGTATAGTCCACGTGGCTGCCGAATGTGCCGTCGCCATTGCCTAGCAAGATTGAAATTGTGTAGGCGGCCCGGTTAGCGGTGACCAGATCCAGTTTGCCGTCCCCATTAAAATCGCCGACTGCCAGCGCGATGGGGTCGACTCCAGTGGCGTAGCTGGCCGGGGCCGAAAATGTGCCGTCGCCATGGCCCAACAGAATCGTAACGGTGTTCGTGCCCCGATCGACGATGGCCACATCCGGATTGCCGTCGCCATTGAAGTCGGCCACGATCGTCCCTCGCGGGTCGGTCTCCACCGAAAGAGTAGTACCACCCATCGAGATCGTCGACGTGGGATTGGTGATTTGAAATGCTTGCGGATTCGACGGCCCGCCTCCCGGAGCGGGATTGCTTACGACCACCTGAGCCGTTCCTGCCGTGGCAACATCCGAGGCGAGAAGCGCCGCCTGCAATTGGGTCAAGCTGACAAATGTCGTGGCCCGGCTGCTGCCATTAAAAAGAACGGAGGACCCGGACACAAATCCGGAACCGTTCAGCGTCAGCGTGGAACTCGATCCTCCCGGCGCAGCTGTCATCGGAGCCAAAGGACCATTCAGATAAGGAATGGGTGCAACCTTGCTCGAACTGGTGCCTGTGCCAGTGAGCGTAGCTGGGACCGGCGAAACTGACGACGCGAAAGTTACGTTGACCGTGCCGTTGAAAACTCCCGTAGTCGCGGGCGTGAAGGAGACGTTAATAGTGCAGCTCCCTCCGACAGAAATCGAGCCGCAATTGTTGGTCTGGGAAAAGTCTGAGGGATTGGCACCTTGAATGGTGATCCCCGAAACACGTATCGTATTCGCGCCCACGTTCGAAAGAGTCAAAACCTGGGCGGGGCTTGTGGTTCCGACGGTTTGGTTGCCGAAGCTCAAGCTCGCGGGCGTCAAACTAGCGACGGTGCACGTGCCCGTCAGGGTGACCTCTTGCGGAGTTCCTGCCGCATTATCTGCCACAGCAATCGTGCCGCTGATCGTGCCATTCGCGGCTGGGGTGAAAGTAACTGAGATCGTGCAACTGGCGCCGGCTGCGAGACTTGCCGAACAGTTATTGGTCTCGGAATAATATGCGCTCGCTCGAATGCCGGTAATACTCAGGCTGGCCGTGCCGGTGTTGGTCAGGGTAATGTTTTGCGATGGGCTGGTCGTTCCCCGCAGCTGCGTGCCAAAAGTGAGGCTGGTGGGAGAAAAAGTGACCGCGGGCGTTCCAGCATGCGCGGCCAAGCTGCACAACGGAACCAGACTCAACGCTACCCATAGGCCTGCGTTGGCACGGAAATAAGCTGCGAACGATCGGCGGACACCAATGGACAGAACGCAGCGGGACAGTGCTGAACGACCACGCACAGGCTTGCTCCTTAGAAAGGCGATTGCTTAATTGAGGAGGAGGGGAGGCAAAAATTATCTCACAAAACCGATACCGAACAAACGCATTTATCGCGTCGGAAAATCCTGCTTGGCAAACTCTAACCGCATCGAACTACAGATGCAAGTGTGCAGTATCTTGCATACTCAGGCGGCCTTGTCGAAGCTTGGGAGGCTCGGGCATGTTGCAATTTTCTGCATCATCAGCGGCTTTCTGCCAAAGCCCGCTCACCCACTTGCTGGCGCCACATAGCGTAGTACAAGCCCTTCTGGTCCAGTAACTCGGAATGGCGTCCTGATTCAACGATCCGCCCGCGCTCGAGCACATAGATTCTGTCGGCATGCATCACCGTCGACAGGCGATGCGCAATCAGAATCGTAATCGCCTCCTGATTGGTTGCGACCTCGCGAATGGTACGGCTGATTTCCTCTTCAGTCAGTGAATCCAGCGAGGAAGTAGCTTCGTCGAAGACCAGCAATTGCGGATGCCGCAAGAGAGCGCGCGCGATGGAAAGACGTTGCTTCTCGCCTCCGGAAACTTTGACTCCACCCTCGCCGATCAGCGTATCCAGCCCGCGATCGGCGCGAGACAGCAAACTGTCAGCCGCGGATTGCTGCAGCACCTTCATGCACTCCGCATCGGTAGCGTTCGGATTTACGAACAAGAGATTCTCGCGAATCGATCCCGAAAATAGCTGCGTATCCTGGGTGACAAAGCCGATTTTCTCGCGCAGCACATCGAGATCCACGCGATTCGACGGGATCCCGTTGTACAGAATCGCTCCTGATTTCGGCGCGTACAGGCCAACCAGCAGCTTCACCAGCGTCGATTTCCCCGCTCCTGACGGCCCGACGAACGCGACGGTATCACCCTGCGCCGCGCTGAAACTGATTTCGTCCAATGCCAGAACGGATGAACTGTGATGCTGAAAACTGACTCCGTCAAACTGCAAAGTCAGCAATTCATTCACCTCTTCAGGGTCGACCGGCTTCGGATCACGCGGCGTATCGAGTATGTCCTGAAAATTCTGCAACGACACTTCTGTCTCGCGGTAAGTGTTGATGACGTTTCCCAACTCCTGCAATGGCGTGAAAATGTAGAACGAATAAAACAACAGAGAGAAGAACTGCCCGATCGTAATTTTCTGCCGGAAGATCAAATAAAGCATCAAAAACATGATGCCGGTGCGCAGCGCATTGACCGCTGTCCCTTGAATGAAACTCAGGCTGCGCAGGTATTTCACCTTCTTCAGTTCCAGCTTGAGAATCTTGCCCGTGATTCCGTTAAGCCGGACAACTTCCTGCTGCGCCAAACCCAGGCTCTTTACTAACTCGATGTTTCGCAGCGACTCGGTCGTCGAACCCGCCAGCGCGGTGGTCTCGGCGACGATCGTCTTCTGCATCTTCTTGATGCGCCGGCTGAGCACGGAACTGATGATCCCGAGCAGTGGAACCGTGATCAGAAATGCGGGCGCAATCGACCAGTGCACCCCTACGGCATAGATCATCACGAACACGAGGCCGACCAGAGAAATGAAAATCGTATTGATGGCAGCGGTAATGAACTTCTCCACGTCGCTACGAACTTTCTGCAGCTTGCCCAGCGTCTCTCCGCTGCGCTGGTCTTCAAACACCTGATACGGCAAATCCAGCGAGTGGCGGATGCCATCGGAATACATCTTCGCGCCCAAACGCTGCACAATCACATTGGTGAAATAGTCCTGAAAATTCTTGGCCACGCGCGACACAAACGCCACTCCCACCGCCGCCAGCAGCAACAAGCCCGCCCCTCGGATAAATTGTGCCTGCGTGTACTGGTGATACTTGGTGGCGTAGCCATCGATCACATGGCGAAAAATCAGCGGATCAAGAAGAGAGAAAATCTGGTTGGTCGCCGCCAGCAGCAGCGCGACCAGCACCAGTTTCCAGTACTGCTTGGTGTAGGAGTAGAGAAGTCTCATAGAGTCAGCGCCAGGAAGCGCAGTCCGATCTCAACTTAGATGGCAGGCCAGCCCTTTCGATTCAGAACACGCCGTATCTTCGGCCCAAAGACCCAGGCCCCAAAACGCCCGGAGCGCCACTCGACGTGGCGCTCCAGCAGGTTGCTTGAACCATTCGACTCTCGGACAGTCCCCCGTTTTTAATGCACCGGGTTACCGTCGGCGTCGATCTTGTGGACTTCGCCCAGTTTCAGATCGCGAACGCCGCCCTCGACCTTGCTCATGTCTCCTACCACCACCCAGATCAGATGGTTCGGCAAAATATACTTCTTAGCGATCTCATTGGCAGTGTCCGGAGTCAGGGCCAGCGCTTTTTGAGTGAAGGTGTTGTAGTAATCTTCCGGCAGTCCGTACTGAAGGATGTTGCCGTAAGCCCCGCTGAGTTGTTGGTCGGTCTCAAAGGTGCCCGGCAAGCCGAGTGTGATGTTGTCCTGCTCGTCCTTCAGTTCGTCCTCCGTGATCGGTTTTGCGCCCGCGATGTTTTTGTATTCCTTCACCAACTCGACCATGGATTCTTTGGTCTTATCAGTCTGCACCGCCGATATGCTGATGTACGGTCGCTGGCCGCGTGCCGCCGGCAAGATGGCGCGTACGCCATACGACCAATGTTTGTCCTCGCGCAGATTCATATTGATCCGCGAGCTGAATTTTCCGCCGAAGATGCCATTGACCAACTGAAGAGCAATGGCGTCCGGATCATTCTGCGGCGGGGCCAATTGCGCGCCAAAAATCACGCTCTGTCCCGATCCCGGCCGATCGATGAGATACACCACATCTTTTTCCGGCTCATCCACATGCGGCACAGTCTTCCTCGGCACCTCGCCCGGCTGCCACGAAGCCAGCAGTTTTTCCAGCTTCGGTTTGATTTCCCCAAGCGTCGTGTCCCCGACTATCAGCAGCGTGGCGTTGTTGGGCTTGAACCACGTACTGTGAAACTTGGCCAGGTCCTCGCGCGTCATCTTGCTCACGCTGGCTTCGCTTCCGCTTCCCGTGAAAGGCACCGCATAAGGATGTCCCTCGCCGTAGAGCAGCGTGGGTACCACCCTCAATGCCATGGTCTGCGGCGTAACCTTCTCGCGCTGAATGCCGGCAATGCGTTCCTTCTGCAAACGCAGGAACTCTTTCTCCGGAAACGCCGGATGCAGAATCAGGTCTGCATAAATATCCAGCGACGGGTCCATGGTGCTGGTGAGCGTATTCAAACTGACCAGCGAATAGTCGAGACTGGCGCTGGCGTTAAAGTTAGCGCTCAAGGATTCCAGTTCCTCGCCAATCTTCAGCGAATCGCGCGTCGGCGTGCCTTCCTCCAACATGCGTTGCTCAAAACTTGCGGTCCCGGTTGAGTTGGCTGGATCGGCAGAGTATCCGCTGTCGACCATCAAAGTGAAATTCACCACCGGAGCACTGTGGCGCTCCGCCAGCACCACCTTCAGCCCGTTGCTGAGCGTCGCTTTCTGCAACGGAGGAAGGTTGAGCGACATGGGCGCGCCTGCAGCCGGCTCTTTAGAACGGTCGAGTTTAGCGTCGGTCTTGAAAGAAGTGGGATACGGATGCACCTCCAGCACGTAGTCGCCATCACTGAGCCATTCATCCGCGGCCTTTTTCACCGTGGCCGGAGTCGCGGCCTTCACCCACTTCAGATAATCCTTGTAGCAGTCAGGATTGCCGCGATAAGTCTGGCAGCGCGCCAGCAGATCGCTCTTGCCGCCAAAGCCCCCGATCCGTTCCACGATGCGCGCATAGCTCCCGAGAATCTGCGTTTTGGCCAATTGCAACTCGGCCGAAGTGGGACCGTTCTTCAGAAAACTCTGCAACTCTTCATCCGCGGCCTTTTCCACTTTGCCTAGATCCTCGCCCGGATTCGCCGTGAGTGTGAAATCGAACTGCCCGCCGATCTCATTCGTGTCATCTGTCGCGGTTGCGCTGGTCGCAATCTGATCTTTATAAACCAGGCGTTTGTACAGCCGCGACGTCTTACCTTGGCCGAGCACGCCCGCCGCCAGATCCAGCAACGCTTCTTCCGGCGATCCGAACTCGGGCACATTCCATACCCGGTAGAGTCGAGCCTGCGGCACGCGGTCCTGCACCCGTCCGCGGTGAGTTCCAAAGCGTTTCGCAACCCATACTTCCTGCTTGGCGATGGGCGGCCCGGGAGGGATCTCGCCATAATATTTCTCCACTTTTTCGCGCGCAACTTCCGGCGTGACATCACCCGCAATCACTACGGTCACATTGTTCGGTCCGTAATAAGTCTTGAACCATTCCTGCACATCGGACAACGAAGCCGCGTCCAGGTCTTTCATGGAGCCAATCACCGTCCATGAATACGGGTGGCCGACCGGATAAGTATTCTCCGTGAGGAGTTGTTCGGTCACACCATAAGGCTGGTTCTCGCCCTGGCGTTTTTCGTTCTGTACGACGCCGCGCTGCAGGTCGAGCTTCTTCTGGTCGAGCACGCCCAGCAAATGCCCCATGCGGTCACTCTCGGCGAACAACGCGTAATCCAGCATCGACGTCGGGACGTTTTCAAAATAATTCGTCCGATCGTTGTTGGTGGTGCCATTCAGGTTCGTCGCGCCAATTTTCTCCATGGCGTTGATATAGGTGTGATTAAAGTTGTCGCTGCCGCTAAACATCAGGTGCTCGAACAAATGCGCAAAGCCGGTTTTGCCCGGAGTTTCATTCTTTGAGCCCACGTGGTACCAGGTGTTCACGGCCACGATGGGGGCCTTGTGGTCCTCATGCACCAGCACGGTCAGACCATTGGCCAGCACAAACTTCGTGTACTTAATGTCGGGAATCGGAATGTCGACGCTTGCGCCCGCGACCGCCGCCTTGTGGGCCGGAGCGGGATTCGTTTGGCCCGCGGCGGAAACAGGACTGATGATCAATGAAGCTACGAAGATGACCGCAAGCAGCACGACAACCGAAGTCAGTTTAATTCTCAAGATTTCCTCCAGATAGCTCAGATCAGGGCCGGGCACTTCCGCGGGTTACCACATAGATAACAGTACCCATAAGAGTTCCGCAAAAGTTCCGCACAACACTCTACACAAGGAAGAGGCCTGTCGTCACGAACCACGGTAGGACAGCGATGCGTATTTATTCGGTCGTGTAGTTAATTTCCATCCGCCGCACCTGAACGCTCGAGGCATAGAGTGCGATCAACGCGACGATCAGAATCCCCAGCACCGCGAGTGGGGCTGAGACGGGATCGGAGTTGGAAATCAGCAAAGCAAAAAAAGGCGAAGTACCCGGCGGCGCCGGAATATCCACTGGGCATAACGATTTCAGGTAATAGATTACGCTGAACTGCTTCAGCAGCCCCGGCAAGAACGGATTAATTGCTTCCCAGATCAAGATCGCTGCCGCGGGCAGAATCGGATTCCGAAATAGCATTCCCGCCACCAGAAAAAATGCTCCATAACCAACGCAGGCCAACGCAGTGACTCCCACATACACCGCGGCATGTTCAAGACCATGGTTGTGGTAGAGGTAGATCTCCCGCGCGCTGGGAGGAAAGTGCCACAGAAAGGCGACCGTCTGCAGCACTTCGCTGGTCACAAAAATCGTGCAGGTCGCCAGCAACCCAGCAAGAAACTTTCCCGCCATCAAAACTTCGCGCCGTATCGGTGCAAGAAAATAGAAGTGCAGGCTGCGGTCGAGGATCTCTCCTCGAAACAGATTCATGAAAATTCCTAGGCATCCGAAAAAAATTGCGAGGCGAAGAAAGAAGAACTGGAAAACTCCGGCGAACATGATCGAGTCCTGCCCAGGGTTGTAACCATTTTGAAGGTTGACGTTCTCGACCTTCCCATCCACCAAGCCGACTAACAGATCATTCTGTCCGTCGGAGTAATGGTAATCCTCACGAAGCACGTTCGCAGTTACGCCAGGACTGAGCGGTCGATCTTCGCCCCAATGAAAATTGACCGGAGGCTTGCCCAGTATCCCGACCACTTCCTCACGCGTCATCCCCGGCTTAACCGCCAGCAGATCCTGGTAAGCCAACGGTTTCTCGCCGCGCCGCGCATCACTTCTACTTTGCAGTTGCTGGCTGGAAGTTGCCACGGCGTAGGCCATGAAAAGCAGAACTGGCAGCAGCGCCACCACGTAAATCCAAAGCCCGCGCTTCGCGAAAAACGTCTTCCTCATTTCCAGACGGATCACGGCCCTAACCTGCGCCCACCAGACTTTCGCCGTCAATCGCGTCGTCCCGTTCGTCATCTCTCGCGTCATCTGACGACCTCTTCGTTACCGATCAAGTACTCATACACCGAAAGCACATCATCATCCGCCGGCGCAATCGATTCAATGTCGATCCCGTTCCCATTCACGGCCAGTTGGTTGAGTGCCAGGTAAAAGCCATCGGCATCCCGCGTTTTCAGCAGCAAGCCTTTTTCGTCTTTGTGAATGGTCACTTCCAGCGTATGCTCGTCCTGCAACATTTTCGCGGCTAGCTCGCGCGGCCGCGTGCAGCGAATCAAAATCTGCGTAGGATGCTCCTGAATCTCTCCACGCACGGTGGATATCTGCCCCTCCGCCACCACATACCCATTGCTCAGCAGGATCACCTGATCTGAAATGACATCCACTTCATGCAGAATGTGGCTGGAAATAATCACATAACACCCTTGCTCCGCCGTCGCGCGGAACAGCGCAATCATTTCCGAGCGGGCCAGCGGATCGAGGCCGTTCAGCGGCTCGTCGAGCACCAGCACTTTCGGATCGTGAGCCAGCGCCTGCGCCAGTCGGATTCTCTGCCGCATTCCTTTGCTGTAAGCCGCAACGTTTCGCCGTGCCGCATCGACCAGGTTCACGCGCTCAATGGCCCGCCAGGCCATCTGCTCCGCCTCCTGCGAATCCCGGCCCGACAGCCGCAGATAGGAATACAGAAACTGAAATCCCGTCAATCCTTTCGGGAACGCATCGAATTGCGTCGAGTAGCCGAGAATTCTGAACAGGTTTTCTGGGTCATCGGTCTTATAACCAAGCACCTGAACCCGTCCGCGCGTCGGCTTCACCAGGCCCGTCATCAGGTTCATGAGCGTGGTCTTGCCCGAACCGTTCGGCCCCACCAGGCTCGTAATCCCCGGCGGAATCGAAAGATTCACGCGGTTCACCCCGAGAATCTCGCCATAGAACTTCGACACATCCTCAAAGACGATGCGGTCGTTCATTTGATCCCGTTCACTTCGTTGTCGCTGAATGAATCACCGTTCACTTGATCACCTCATACGCGCGCACCTTGCGCATAAGCAGCCAGAGGCAGATGCCACAATAGAACAGCAAAGCGATCCACGCCTGGGCGACCGGAATCGCGTGCTCCACATCTACCTGGAACAGCCCATTCCACACCGTCCCCATCAGATAAGCGACATCGATGAAATGGCCGGACTCGGTTCGCATGACCGCATTGATAGCCTGGGCGAAGCCCGCGCCAAAGAACATCACGCCCAGCAGCAACGCTCCAGCCACAATTCGCCACTTCACCCAGGCCGAGAGCGCCATTGCCAGTAGAGACAGAATCGCGATCCACAGCAGGGAAGAAACGAGCAGGCTGCCGGCAATCCAAAGATTCGTCCACGCCCACTGCGTTCCCGCCAGGCTGGCCTGCATCACGAAAAGAATCAGCCCCGGCACCCATGTGATCTGCGAAAGCAGAATGGCCAACACCGATGATTTTCCCAGCACGTACTCCACCCGCGAAAACGGACGGCAGAAGTACAAGGGCAGAGCGCCGTTGGCGAGATCCGGCGATATCAACCCTGGTCCCGCGAACGCTGTCAGAAGAAACGCAAACACTCCCTGCACGCTGATGAAATGAAAGAAAAACTTGTTGTCAATCGAGACGATGCCAGCAGGTACGCCCATCTCCTGAAGAAAGCTGGCGCTGTGAGCCAGATAAATCATCATCAGGCACAACGCCGGATAGAAGAAACAGATCACAAACAATGCAGTCAGAAACTTCGAGCGGAACAGGTTCCTCCGTGAATACCGGAACAAAACAAGACACCGCGACCACGCCGGAGTCAGCGCCCCTGCATACGGCTTGTAGTTACGCCGGTAGACAGCCACTCGTGCTCCTTGCCATGGGGTCGAGTCTGATATATCAGATCTCAGCTTTCCATGGCCTTCAGAAAAATATCTTCCAACGTATCGCGCCGGAAATTCATCCTCCGGATGCGCACCTGCCGTTCCGCCGCCAGCCGGAAAATGTCGCGCGTCTCCACTCCATCCGCCAGGATCATCTTCATGCGGTTTGCCGTCACCGCGCATTCACAGCCGAGCTTCTCAATGGCTTCCGTAAAGTCGCCGTTCGCGCCGTAAGTCTCGAGTTCCAGAAAACGCTTGTTCGCGCGGCGTTCTTCTTCCAGATTCGAATAATGCGCGATCCGCCCTTGTTTCAGGATCAGCACTTCGTCGCACGTGTCCTCGACGTCGCGCAGCAGATGCGAACACAACACAATCCGCATCTCCTTGCCGTCACGAATGTCGCGGATCATGCGGATCATGCGCTGCCGCGCCGAAGGATCCAGCCCATTCGTGGGCTCGTCCAGTATCAATACCTTCGGCCCATGCACAATCGCCTGCGCGAGCTTCGCCAGTTGCTTCATGCCCAGCGAATAAGTCCCCAGTTGCCGGTAACGCGCCTCCGCCAACCCCACATAGAACAACGCCTCGTGCGCGCGTTCGAGAGCCATGTCCGCGGGCAAACCCGAAAGTTCTCCCATCATCTGCACGAACGACACCGCGCTCATCTTCGATATGAACGCGTCATTCTCCGGCATGTATCCGACAACACCGCGAATCTTTGCGATTTCCGTTCCCACGTCATAGCCGAACACGCGCGCCGAGCCCGAAGATGATTTGTAGAAGCCGAGGAGAGTATTGATCAGCGTAGATTTACCGGCGCCATTCGGACCCAGCAGCCCGATGGAACGCCCGCGCAGCGAAGCCGTAAGG
Source organism: uncultured Acidobacteriota bacterium (assembly GCA_963758005.1). Lineage (GTDB taxonomy): Bacteria > Acidobacteriota > Terriglobia > Terriglobales > Acidobacteriaceae > Sulfotelmatobacter. The sequence continues at coordinate 1,059,188 of CAVWTR010000006.1, read as the reverse complement.
CCGTTCAGAATATCGCGGTTGCCAAAGCGAACCGAAAGACCCTGCAGTTCAATCAGCGGGACGAGCGGAGCGGCAGCCGGCGCTATTTCACTCGCGCCGGCTGCCACTCCGAGTTGTGTCGTCGTACTCATTGAGTCGGTGATGTCGTATGGTCCAGAGCGCCGCCCAGAAACATTTGTGGCAGGAACGGTCCATTATTGCCCATCGTCAACAGCGTGCCCAGATCAAAGCCCATGAACCCGGTGTTGGTGGCCACCACGATCCGGTCCGGCTCGCCGTAGGCATAAATCAAGCCGGGCGCGGAGTTTGCGGTAAGCGCGTCTACGGATTGCTGCTGCCGCGCATTCAGCGCTCCGCTGGCCTTCAGTTGCTCAGCGAGCGGACCCACGACCGGGCCGAGGTTGTGATAGAAGATCGCCGAAAAATTCGTGTAGCCGTCATTCGGCAGCAGCGCCTGAAAGCCGGATGAATGCGCCAGCGTGTATCCGGCTCCGCGCGATTGAATTGCCCGTGAAATTGTGGCCATGTCGGGCGCGGCGACCAGATAATTGTCGACAAACGTGTAGTCAATCTCGAAGTTTGGCTTATTTGGACTGCTGATCACGAAGTAAGTCCGCGACCCAACCTGCCGCTGCGTCAACTGCAGCGACTGCTCTTGTGGTTTAATTTCGCGATTGAAACTCTCCACCAGTTTCCCGATCGTCGACTGCAGGGTCGTCGGGTCATACACCTCCAAAATAAACTTCCACCGCGGCGTGGGCACCATCGGCCCATCGAACGCCATCGTAACTTCGCCGCCCAAAGGCGCCGTCATGTCGTTCAGCACGCTCACGCCAGTCTTGGCCTCGAACTCGGCCAGATGCTGCGCGAAGTCCGGGTTGCCGCTCCCAATCATCTTGAATATCTCTTCCATGATGGTTTTCGGATTCTTAATCACCGCCGCCGTCACCATGCTGGCGTCCGGCGAAACAAATTCCAGCGATCCCATCGATGCCGGCGCCGCCAGCCACGACGCCACGCCTTGCCGCTCCGAAGCGAACATCAAATCGGCATGGCTCTCAGTCTTCCCGCCAACTTCCCGATGCTCCATCGTCAGGTACCGCACATCCCCGATCCCCGGCGGCAGTTTGCTACCTGCTTCTACGTGCTGCGCAACAATTTGTTCCATGTCCGCGCAGAAAAGCCATTCCGCCCCCTGCTGGTAGGAACGGGTAATCTGCTCGTAAAACCGCGTTCCGGCAAAAGAGTTGGTGCCGCCTTGCTGCGCCCGCGTCGCCGCCTTCTGCAATTCCTTCAGATCAGGACTCGCGATCAGCAGATCGTTGCTCACATAAACCAGCAGCGCTCGCCCAGCCGCAGGCGTAGCCAACACCGGGTTCGGGATAGTCTGCAGCGCAGTCTGAGTTTGCAGAAAAGTCTCCAGCCCACTCTGCTTCACTCTCGCCAGCACAACCGGCGCGGAATATTCGTTACCTTCCTTCGCCACGGCAAACACAACCTCATCCCCCAAATAGCTGCTGAACGTTTTCACCTGATTCAGCACGTCCTCCAGTTTCGGTCCGTTGCCTTTCTGCTGTTGCTTCCACCAGTTGCGCAGTTCCGGGCTCTGCTGCAGCCGATCTTGAAAGAGCCGCGTCGCTTCTCCCAAAGTGTTGGTCAAATTCGGAATCGCCGCATAGACCACGGTGTGCTCGGGAACGTAGGGCAGAAGATCGGAGCTGTAACGCAACCCCGGCCCCGGAATCGCCGCAAACTGTTTCTGCAGCACCGCGAAGTCGCCCAACAGCGCAAGATATTTCGCGGAGTTCTTGCTCCATGCGATCTCGCTCGGGATCGGAACTTTCGACACGCTGGCGCTCGAGGTTGCTTCGTCCCCGGCATGCAGATCGGTCGCGGTGTCGCCGTAATCGACGTGCACCACGCCTTCAATCACAGCCACGCGCGAGCCCTTAGTCCCGTGATTCACCGAAAAAATCGTGCCCTTCACCGAGACCAGGCCATCGTCGGTCGCGACATAAACTCGTCCCGTCCGCTGCTTAGCCGCCTGCACAATCACCTGGCCGCCATCGAGATGAATTGTCGTGCCCTTCCACGCCCGCGACACCGAAAGGTCAGCGCGCTCTCCCATCTCCACCAGCGAACCGTCCAGCAGCCGTACCACCGCGGTCGATCCCTTCGCGGTGCGAATCTCTTCTCCATTCCTGATTTCATAACCCACCGGAATCACCCGCATTTCCGCGCCCGACCCAGCATAGAGCGAGCCGTCCACCGTCTGAACCGCAGCTCTTACGGAGTGCTGCCCCGGAAACAGTCCGCTGCTGAACGCGGCCACTCCGACCGCCGCAACGAGAACTGCAGCAGCACTCATGGCCCAACCCCATGCGTTCGACCCTGCGTTCGAACTTGGTTTCGAACTAAAGCCCGACCTGCCAACGGAACCGGCGGAGGCGTGCAGGGAGATCGAACCAGGACGCTTCGTCTCCAGCCGCAAAACCGTTTGCCGTTCTCCATCCCGAGCGCGCTCCAGTGCGTGCCGGCAATCGACGCACCCATGCACGTGATCGTCAAACAGCATGGCCCGAGCCGGCGCAAGCTGCTTCTCGAGATATCCCGGGATCAGCGCCTGGAAGTCGGCACAGCTCCGGAGCGTACGCGCGCTGACGTCCGAGCTAAAGCCCGCGGCGGGAGCAGCCCCGGCAATCGATTTCCAGACCCGCTCGCCAGCCTGCGCGACCACTTGGTCGTCCACCTGCTCATTCCGAATTTCCGAGAGCAAACGATCAAACTTTTCGTTCATCATGGCTTGTCTCCTGAATACCTCGTGAATAAATACCCGCTCGTCGATGTGAACTAAATCAATTCCCGCTAATCCCCGCCCCTCAATCGATACCCGCCAAGCGCCTTGCGAAGCTGTTGCCGGGCGCGAAACACAATCACTGCCACCACGACTTGTGAAATGCCCAGCATCTGCGCAATCTGCGGATTCGTGAAACCCTCAAGAAAGCGCAAAGCAAAAATTTCCGCTGGTCTGGGCTTGAGGTCAGCCAGCGCCCGCGCCAGCGCTAAGCGCAGCTCGCGCGGGTCATCGCGCGCCGGCTCAGGAAGGTCAGTGAGTTCCACGGTGCGATCGCTCTGCCGCGATCGAATCACATCCAATGCGGCGTTGATCGCCGCCCGCCGCAGATAACTCTCTTCGTTTTCCATCGCAGCATGGTCCCGCCGGAACAGGCGCAGAAATACCGTTTGCGACACGTCCTCGGCATCCGCGGCGTTGCCCGTGATCCGGTACGCCGTGCGGAACACCAGGCCATGATGCGCCCGAAATACCCGCTCGAATTCGCTCGGGACTACGATTGCCGATTCCTCTGCCAATGCGCTTCGCAGGGTACGCCTCCCCGTTGCTTTCTTTCACCACTAAAGACGGCAACAGGGACGAGTTATTACAATTCCTCCCGATTTTATTTTGAGTCGAAAAAGGGCGTCTTTCTTGCAGCGCAGGCCACAGGCTGTATCATATTCGGGTTTAACGAGTTAGCCGAGAATCATGCCGAAACTGAACGTCAAATCAAAAAGCGACTGCCAGTGGGACGTGGTCAGCCTGGGCGAAGTCATGTTGCGCCTCGATCCCGGCGACGAGCGCATTTCCACCACTCGCCACTTCCGCGCCTGGGAAGGCGGTGGAGAATACAACGTAGCCCGCGGCCTGAAGCGTTGCTTCGGCATGGACGCCGCAATCGTCACCGCGCTGGCCGACAATCCCGTTGGCCGCCTCGTCGAAGACCTCATGCTGCAAGGCGGCGTCAGCCAGAAATACGTTCGCTGGGCTCCATACGACGGAGTTGGTCGCACCGTGCGCAACGGCCTGAATTTCACCGAGCGTGGCTTCGGCATTCGCCCGGCCCTTGGTTGTTCGGATCGAGGGCACACCGCCGTCTCCCAACTGAAGCCAGAAGAAGTCGACTGGGATCAGATTTTTTCGAAAGACGGCGCCCGCTGGTTCCACACCGGCGGAATCTTCTGCGCCCTCTCGGAGACCACTCCGCTGGTCGCTCAGGAAGCCATGGAAGCCGCCAAGCGCGCCGGCGCCGTGATCTCCTACGACCTGAATTACCGCGCTTCGCTGTGGAAGTCGATCGGCGGAAAAGCGAAAGCTCAGGAAGTCAACCGCCGTCTCGCGCCGTTCGTCGACGTGATGCTCGGCAACGAAGAGGACTTCACCGCCGCCCTAGGCTTCCCCGTCTCCGGCCTCGACGAGCAGCATTCCACGCTGGAAACTTCAGGCTTCAAGAAGATGATCGAAACGGTGGTAAAGGAATATCCCAAGCTGGCCGTGATAGCCACGACTCTTCGCAACGCCAAGACGGCGACACTCAACGATTGGGCAGCCCTGTGTTACAGCGATGGCAGCTTCTATGAAGCGCCGGTGCGCGAGAATCTCGAAATCTACGACCGCGTCGGCGGCGGCGACTCCTTCGCTTCCGGATTGATCTACGGATTTCTCTCCGGGAAAGATCCGCAGTGGGCGGTCGAATGCGGCGCAGCGCACGGCGCACTCGCGATGACCACTCCCGGCGACACCACCATGGCGACGCTGGCGGAAGTTCTGCAGGCCATGAAATCGCGAACCGCCCGCATCGAGCGGTAAAGATCAAACGATAAGGATCGAATCCTAACGATGACGATTGACGGAGTAATTCGCAGGATCGAAGAAGTCGGAATCATCCCCGTAGTCCGCGCGGCGAGCGTGGCTGAAGCAACCCGCGCCGTCGAAGCCATTTGCGCGGGCGGCATCCCCGTCGTCGAAATCACCATGACCGTCCCTAACGCTGTGTCGGTCATCCGGGAGGTTGCCCAGCAGCACGGCGACAAAGTGCTCATCGGAGCGGGCACGGTCATCACCGCCGAACAGGCGGAGTCTTGCCTGCGCGCGGGGGCGGAATTCCTGGTCAGCCCCGGCTTGTCGGCACCAGTACTCTCGGTCGCGCGAGTCGCAGAGAAATTGGCGATCCCAGGTGCGCTGACCCCGACCGAGTTGATGAATGCACAGGAGTTGGGCGCTCGGCTGGTCAAGATTTTTCCCTGCGGAAACCTAGGCGGGCCAAAATATCTGAAGTCGCTCAAAGCCCCTTTCCCGGGCGCCTTGTTGATTCCAACCGGAGGCGTCAATGCTGCGAATGCCGCCGACTTCATTGCCGCCGGCGCGTTCGCTTTGGGAGTAGGAGCCGACCTCGTGGACACGAAAGCGCTGCGTGAAGGAAATTTAGAGAAGATTATTTCGGCAGCTCAGGAATTGGTACAAGCCGTCAACTCTGCGCGCACCGCGCTCCGCGAGAGCAAGGCTCACTAACCTCTCGCTCACCGGCATCTCGTCCGTCTGAAATAATTACTGATTCACGCCGCTGGCCAGAACCCCGCCATCCACCGCCAGTATCGTTCCAGTGACAAAGCTGGCAGCATCCGAGGCCAGGAAAACTGCCGCGCCCACCAGTTCTTCCAGTTCTCCAAAACGTTTCATCGGAGTCCGCATCAGTACTTCATCTCCGCGCCCCGTCCCCACCAACAACTTTTCGCTGAGCGGAGTACGGAAATATCCCGGCGCAATCGCGTTGACGCAGATTCCATGTCGCGCCCACTCCACCGCCAGCGATTTGGTAAGCGATGCCAGTGCCGACTTACTGGCTGAGTAAGCCGCCACTTCAAAGAGCGCCAGAAATGTCCCCATGGACGCGATGTTGATAATGCGTCCGTAGCGCCGCTCGATCATGTGCCGTCCGAAAACCTGGCAAGCCCGCAGCGCGCCCGTCAAATTGGTTTCCATGATGCGGTTCCAGTCGGCCTCGGAATAGTCCAGCGTTGGTGCGCGCTTCGTGATGCCCGCCGCGTTGACCAGGATGTCGACTTTTCCGAAAGCGTCGAGACAGGCCTTCAGCAGTTTCTCCAGCGATTCCCGGTTATCGACATCGCAAGTCACACGCAACGACCGCCGGCCAAGCGATTCAATCTCGTCCGCCAGTTCTTTCACGAGATCGATGCGCCGCGCACTAGCAACCACATCGGCTCCGGCCTGCGCCAGACCGAGCGCGAGCGTCTTACCGATTCCAGAACTGCCTCCGACGACAACTGCTACTTTACCGTCGAGATCCAGCGGCTTGTAACCCATATCTCCTCGAATCGTTCAAAAACAAAAAGTCCCACGCTTGGGGCGGCTACCAGTTAAACATCGTACCGTCGAGTTTCCGGTTCACCGGCAGATAGGCACGCTCGTACGGAAACTTCGCAGCCAGTTTTTCGTTATAGTCAACGCCCAGCCCCACGGCCTCGCCCGGATGCAGATACCCAGCCTGAAACGAGTACGCATGCGGGAACACTTCGTCTGTCTCCGGCGTGTGCCGCATATATTCCTGGATTCCGAAGTTATTCACTGAAATATCGAAGTGCAGCGCCGCCGCCATCGCTACCGGAGACAAATCCGTCGCACCGTGGCATCCCGTGCGCACGTGATAAATCTCCGCCAGCGCCGCGATTTTCTTGAGATGCGTCAACCCTCCGCCATGCACCACGGTCATGCGCAGGTAGTCGATCAATTGCTCCTGGATCAGGATCTGAGCATCCCAAACCGAATTGAATACTTCGCCAACCGCAAGCGGCGTGGTCGTGTGCTGGCGAATAATGCGGAAGCCTTCCTGCAACTCTGCCGTGACGGCGTCCTCCAGCCAGAACAGGTGATAGGGCTCCAGACTCTTTCCCAGCCGCGCCGCTTCAATCGGAGCCAGCCGGTGGTGAACGTCGTGGAGCAGATGCAGGTCGTCTCCAAACTTCAGCCGCAGAGCCTCGAACAGCTTGGGAACATGCAGAAGATATTTTTCGGTCGACCACACATTTTCCGGAGGCAAGCCTTTTTCTGCAGGCTCGTAATAAAGCTTGTCGTGCGCGACTCCGTAAGTGGAGGGCAGTCCCGGAATTCCCGATTGCGCGCGCACCGCCAGATATCCCATCTCTTTGTACTTCGCAACTTCCTCTGCGGTTTCTTCGATGTCGCGCCCGTTCGCGTGCCCATACACCATCACTCCGGTTCGGCTTTGCCCTCCGAGCAGGTTGTAGACGGGCGTCTTCAGCGCTTTGCCCTTGATGTCCCACAGCGCCATGTCGACTGCCGCGATCGCTGTCATGGTCACCGGCCCGCGCCGCCAGTAAGCGCCGCGATACAGGTATTGCCAGACATCTTCGGTCTGAAACGGATCGCGGCCGATGAGGCAGGGAATCAAGTGGTCGCTTAGGTAAGATGCGACCGCCAACTCGCGCCCGTTCAGAGTCGCGTCTCCCAAACCGTACACACCTTCGTCGGTCACAATTTTCAAGGTGACGAAATTCCGTCCCGGGCAAGTGACCAATACTCTGGCATCCGTGATCTTCAACGAGCTCTCCTCAGCATCTCTCGACCATCACTTAAATTACTCATGACTTCTCCGAGTGTAATCGAACCTCTGCCCGCGTCTCCGCGCTCAACGCGCTCTGCAAGGCCGGACTGAGCAGCGACGCGGAATCCCGGTCCAGATAAACAATCGCATTCGCATGCCGTCGCAGAATCGATGCCGGGGCCATAGGACCGATCTCTCCTTCCAGGCATGCCTTCACGGCTGCCGCCTTACGCTTGTCCGGAACCACCACCAGCAGTTCCGCAGCCTTGAGAATCTGTCGCGGCGACATCGAGATGGCCTGCTGCGGTACCTGCGAAATATTCGCAAACCAGCCCTCACCCACCTGCTGCCGCCGGCAAGCCTCGTCCAGACTGACGATGAGATACGGCTCTTCGGTTGAGAAATCCGCCGGCGGATCGTTGAACGCGATATGCGCGTTCTCTCCAATGCCCAGAAACGCAATGTCGATCGGCGCCGACGCCAACTGCCGGCCCACCTCGCGCGCCACCGCGGAAGGATCAGCAGCGTCACCCTCGATCCAGTGAAAATTGAGGATCCGAGTCTTGTTCACGAAACGCTCCTTCAAGAATTTGCGGAAACTGGCCGGATGAGTCGGCGGCAAGCCGATGTATTCGTCCAGATGAAATGCCTCAACCTTTCCCCAGTCGATCCCCGGCGCTCTCGTGAGCGCGTCCAGGAACTCGAGTTGCGACACCCCGGTGGCAGCGATGATCCGCGCCCGGCCGCGCTCCGCAATCGCGTGCCGTATCGCAGTCGCAGCCTGCTCGGCGGCAGCGCGGCCCATCGAAACTTTGTCCTGGAATAGTCGGAGCAGCATGGAAAGGTGTCGCCCTCAGCAGGCCGGAAAATTATACAAAAAGGCCGCGTCTAAATACGCCCCATCAGATCTCAGCCGGTTTGAGCCGCGGCACGAGCAGTTGAATGAAGCCGAACGCTACCAGATAAGCCAGACCAGCCATCAAAAACACGGGCACATACGACCCAGTTCCCTGCAGGATGTAGCCCACTGCCTTGGCCACCAGCATTCCTCCAATCGATCCCGCCATGGTGCCGAAACCGACCACGGAACCCACGGCATTCTTAGGAAACATGTCTGAAACCAGCGTGTAGATGTTCGCCGACCATCCCTGATGCGCTCCCGCAGCGATGGCGATCACGAAGACCGCCAGCCACGCAGTCTTAGTGTGGGCTGCGATCAGGATCGGCGTCACCGCCAGCGCGCATACCAGCAGCGCGGTTTTTCGGCTGGCATTCACGGTCCATCCTCGCTTCAGCAGGGAGCCCGAAAGCCATCCTCCGCCGATGCTGCCGACGCAGGCTCCGCTGTAAATGACGAATAGCGGCAAGCGCGTGCCCGCCAGATTCAATCCCAGATTGCGGTTCAAGAAATCCGGCATCCAGAAGAGATAGACCCACCAGATCGGGTCAGTGAAAAACTTGCCCGCCGCGATGGCCCAGGCCTGGCGGAGCGTTAGCAGTTTTCGCAGCGGAACTGTCGTTGGGCGAGCCGGTGCTGGATTCTTGGGGCCGGGATTCTCTTCGAGGTCGCTTTTAATGTAGGCCAACTCCGCGGCCGAAACCGCCTTGTCGTCCTCCGGCCGGCGGTAAAGAACGAGCCAGGCCAGCAGCCACACAAATCCCAAAGCGCCCGTGGCGATGAATGCCATCCGCCATCCATAGCGCCAAGTAATCCACGGCACGAGCAGCGACGGCACAATCGCACCGAGATTCGAGCCAGAGTTGAACAGGCCTGTGGCCAGCGCTCGTTCCTTCTTCGGAAACCACTCTGCCACGGTCTTAATCGATGCCGGAAAACTGCCAGCCTCACCGAGTCCAAGACCGACGCGTGCCACCGCGAACTGGAAGACTGAGCTTGCCGCCGCATGAGCCATCGCGGCGGCGCTCCACACTAATACCGCCACAGAGAATCCTTTGCGCGTCCCCAGCTTGTCGATCAGTTTTCCGATGAACAGCAATCCCGCTCCATAGGCAAACTGGAACGCGAGGACGATGTTGCTGTATCCGACTTCCGTCCAACCAAACTGCAGTTGCAGGGTCGGCTTGAGCAGCGCCAGCACCTGCCGGTCCATGTAATTCACCGTGGTCGCGAAAAACAGCAGACCACAGATCAACCAGCGCCGGTGGCCGATGGGACTCGCGGGATCGGGCGGGATTTTTTCATCAGCTGGCATGGAGGTAAGGTCACTGGATTATTTCAAGCCGGCGACCCGATCACTACACATTGCGCAAGGCCTTTCCGTCAAGGCGATGTTGAGCTGGATGATTAACGACACGAAGTCACACGAAAAACCCACACGAACGAATTTCTTCGTGATCCTTCGTTCCCTTTGCGGTTGGCGGTTTTTCTTTGCAAGTGCCAAAATGCAATATTGCCCTGAACTGATATGATTCATGCCTTGAATCGCCGTTTACCTCGGCATCGTGACGGCACTAGCGACCTGACGAGCGCTCGCCCATGACCGGCTTTCTCAGCGAAGATTTCCTTCTGTCGAATGAGCCGGCGCGGCGTCTCTATCGTCAGTTCGCCGCGGCGCAGCCCATTCTCGATTACCACTGTCATCTTTCTCCCCGAGACATCGCAGAAAATCGCCGCTTCGCAAATCTCTTCGAAATCTGGCTGGAAGGCGACCACTATAAATGGCGCGCCATGCGGGCCAACGGCATTCCGGAAAAGTACATCACCGGCGATGCCGCGCCCTACGAAAAATTTCTTGCTTGGGCGCGAACCGTTCCTTACACGCTGCGCAATCCGCTCTACCACTGGACTCATCTCGAACTGCAGCGCTACTTCGGCATTACCGAATTGCTGGATGAGAAATCCGCACCGTCCATCTGGGAGCGCGCGAACGCCCAACTGGCAGGCGGTTTGACGGCCCAGGCCATTCTGCAGAAATTCCGCGTCGAAGTCGTCTGCACCACCGACGATCCCACCGACGACCTCCGGCATCATCGCGCGCTCGCGAAATCAAATTTGTCGGCGCAGGTCTTTCCCGCATTCCGTCCCGACAAAGCCTTGGCCATTGGCGACGCCGCGTTCGTGTCGTGGATCGAACAGCTGGCGCAGGTCGCGAATGTCGAGGTGCGAAACCTAAATGGATTCCTGCAAGCCTTGAAAACGCGCCACGACTACTTTCATTCGCTGGGCTGCCGCCTCTCCGACCACGGACTGGAGCATTGCTACGCGACGCCGTGTTCCGAACGGGAGGCTGCACGGATCTTCTCAAAGGCGTTTGCCGCGAAAGCGCGAGACAGTCAGGCCCTTACCCGTGAGTCAATCAGCGAAGATGAGCGCGCCGGGTTCGCCTCCTTCATGATGCTGTTCTTTGCCCGCCTCGATGCCGAAAAAGGCTGGACCAAGCAACTGCACCTCGGCGCTGCACGCAACCTGAACACCTCAGCCCGTCAACAACTCGGAGCCGATACCGGCTACGACGCGATCGGAGATTTCCCTCAGGGCCGGCATCTCAGCGCTTACCTCGATTTGTTGTCTCGCGAAAACGCCCTGCCCCAAATGATCCTGTACAACCTGAACCCAGCCGATAACTTTCAGTTCGCGACCGTCGCCGGTTGCTTTCAGGATCGTGACGAAAGAAGTAGTGACCGACAGAGTGAAGCCCGGCCCGGCAAAATTCAGTACGGCAGCGCCTGGTGGTTCCTCGACCAGAAACAGGGCATCACGGCGCAGCTCGACGCGCTCTCGAACGCCGGTCTGCTCTCGCGTTTTGTCGGCATGGTCACCGACTCCCGGTCGTTCATGTCGTATCCCCGCCACGAATATTTCCGCCGCGTCCTCTGCGACCTCATCGGGCAAGACGTCATCCGCGGCGAACTGCCCGATGATGACGCGCTCCTGGGCAGGCTGGTTCGCGACGTCTGCTATGAAAACGCGCGCCACTACCTCCAACTGCCGCCGAGGAATCGTCGGGAACCCTCGAGAACCCTGTCATCCTGAGCGAAGCGAAGGACCCCATGCGACCCTGCATTACCACTGGCTTGTAAAGGAAGTTTCTGCCCCTCCCGGAATAAACCGTTTGCATTCAACAGGGTACACCAAGTCAGGTTCCACGAGGTCGCGTAGTTTGACCACTTCCACCTCCAGGCAACTCGATGCCGCCTCCGCGCAACTAACAAATTAGTTGACCTTTTGATCGCAGGCACGTCTTACTACTGAGGCGAGGAGAAACCATTGGCCCGCAGCAAGTCCGCAACCCTGACTGAAGCTGAGTTGCGCATCATGAATGTGCTCTGGGATCGCAGCTCGGCCACCGTGCACGAGGTGCTGGAGGCGCTGCCCGCCAAGCCCGCGCTGGCCTACAACTCCGTCCTGACCATTATTCGCATTCTGGAAAAGAAGGGATACGTGAAGCACGTCAAAGAGAAAGACACGCGCGCCCACTTCTACATTGCGCAAGTCGGCCGCATTGACGCTACTCGCTTCGAAGTGCGGCATCTGGTCAGCCGATTCTTCGGCGATTCGCATGAGCAGTTGGTGTTGAACGCCCTCGAAGAGACCAGCATCGACGCGGAAGAACTCGACCGCCTGCGTCGCCTGCTCGAAAGGAGCAAGTGACCCGATGATCGCGATGATGATGATGATGACGATGACGTTCGAGCCCGGCGCGATCGCCCAGATGTCAGCGCTCCGCATCGTGGATTGCCTGCTCGAAGGCACCCTGATCGCGATCTTCGCCGGCACCGTCGTCAGGATGCCGCGCCTCCAGAATTCGAGCGCCAAGTTTGCAATATGGTTCTCTGCCTTGATGGCGATTGCGGCCTTACCCGCATTGTCAGGCGCATCGTGGTGGCAGGGATCCGGCATTGCAACGCAGACTCTGAGCCGGCCGGCAATCACACTGCCCGGTTCGTGTGCTCTCTATGTGTTCGGAGCGTGGGCGGCAATCGCCGCATGGTTTTTGCTCGGAGTCGGCCGAGGGCTGTGGCACCTGCGCGTTCTGCGCCAGAGTTGCGTTCCGGTCGATCCCGCAATGTTAGATGCACGCCTGCAACAGACTCTGGCACGCAACGGCTTAGCTAGGCCGGTGGCGCTTTGTACCTCCGACCGCGTGCATGTGCCCACGGCGATCGGTCTTATCAAACCTGCGGTGATTCTCCCCAACTGGGCGATGCAGGAGCTTTCGTCGGACGAACTGAACCAGATCCTGCTCCACGAACTGGCCCACCTGCGCCGTTATGACGATTGGACCAACCTGGCCCAAAAGCTGGTCAAGGCGTTGTTCTTCTTCCATCCCGCAGTGTGGTGGATTGAGAAGCAAGTGTCGCTCGAACGCGAAATGGCGTGCGACGACGCCGTGCTGGCAGAAACCGCCAGCCCCCGCGCCTATGCGGAGTGCCTGGCGCACCTCGCCGAAAAGACTCTGATCCAGCGTAGTCTGATTCAGCGAAGCGTAGGTCTGGCACAAGCGGCGCTGGGGCGAGTTCGGCAGACCTCGCTGCGCGTGGCGCAGATTCTCGACGTCAACCGGCCCACGAGCAGGGCGCGCAGCTGGAAGCCTGCTGTGTTGCTGGTGGCCGCGTTCGCCATCGCGTGCGTATTATGCATTTCGCGAGCGCCCCGGCTGATTGCATTTCATGATGGCAGCGTTAGCCCCTCGGCCAACTCTGAGATCGCAGCTGCTTCGCCCAGCGACGTTAGGGCAACGCCCGATAATCCATTTTCCGTGCGTCCCATCAACGCGAAATGGGTGCCTACTCCCGCGAAGGCGCCCACGCTCACGACTCATCGCAAACCCGGCGTCCCAGAAAGAACCGCTGCGCTGAAGTCCGCGCTGAAGCCTACGCCTGCGGAACACGACGCCGCCAGCATGGTCCATCTGGCAAACACGAATGCGGGCTCGCTCGCCTTCACCGAGACTTTCTTTGTAGTCATCGGAAGTCCGGAGACTGTAGCTTTCGACCAGCCAGTCGTTCAGATCCAGTTGTGGCGTGTCGTGGTTTTTCATCCCGTAGTCGATCCCAACAGCAACCGAATTCCACCGAAACAGACTTAGTAAACCCAGTCATGTAAGTGAGTCATGAAAGGCAGCAGGCAAGAAACGGAAGTTCAACTTTAGAAACTAACGAATTAGTTGTACAAATCTCGAAAGGATGTAACTCAAATGAATGCAGGAATGTTTCAGAAGGAAGTCAGTCAGAAAAACAACAGCAAGAAAAACTGGATGCGGCGACTCGCAGTGCCCATGTTCGCATTAGCATTGGTCGCTTCATTCGCAACCTATGAATGCGTAAAGCCCGCCGCAGCGAGGGCTTCCGAAGCGGCACCCGCCGCTGCAGCGCCCCTCGATGTCGACAGCGTCGGCGCCCTACTCGCTCTCGACAAGGCGATGGAAACGCTGGCGGCTCGCGTCACTCCCGCAGTCGTTAACGTCACCGTAACCTCGCGCACCAAGCCAGAGACGGCCGGGCAGCAGGTGCCGGACGATATGCAACAATTCTTCGGCCAGGGCAGCCCGTTCGGCCAGTTCTTTGGACCGCGCGCGCAGCAGCGCCAGCCGCAGATCGAGCACGGGATGGGCAGTGGCATCGTAATTTCGCCTGACGGCTACATCGTCACCAACAACCACGTAATCGACGGCGCGGTCGACATCCGCGTCACCACCAGCAATCGCCGCGTGCTAAAAGCGAAACTCATCGGCGCCGATCCAGTGACCGACCTGGCAGTCCTCAAAGTGGACGCTACCGGCCTGGCCAGCGCTCCGTGGGGGGACTCGAAAGAAGTCCGCCCCGGCCAAACCGTGCTCGCCTTCGGCAACCCTTACGGATTCCAGTTCACCGTCACCCGCGGCATCGTGAGCGCGGTGAATCGCGCGAATCCTGACTCCTCCGACCGCAGCAAGCCGGGCGAGTTCATCCAGACCGATGCGGCCATTAACCCCGGCAATTCCGGCGGACCGCTGGTCGACGCTCGCGGTGAAGTCGTCGGCATCAACACCTTCCTGATCTCTCCGTCAGGAACTTTCTCCGGTATGGGATTCGCGATTCCGACACAGATTGTCAGGCCCACGGTCGAGACGCTGATCCGCGACGGCAAAGTCAGCCACGGCCACATCGGCATCGGCATCGCCGACGTGACTCCCGAGAACGCAAAGTTCTTCGACGAGTCCACCGCGACGGGCGGAGTCGTCACGCAAGTCGAACCTGACTCACCCGGAGCCAAAGCCGGCTTGCAGATCGGCGACGTCATTACCGAAATCGACGGCCAGAAAGTCAGCGACGCCGGCGAACTCCAGGTGCTGGTGGGACAAAAACAGCCCGGCTCGAAAATCATGCTCAAAGTTTTGCGCGAGGGCAAGAGCATGACGGTTCCGGTCACCCTCGAAGAGCTCGGCAAACGTTCGTCTGACGGCAAAGATGATTCCAGCAACGGCGAAGGCAAAATGCACTGGGGCATCGGCCTCGGCAACCTTACGCCCGAGATGCGCGATCAGCTTCAGGTTTCCAGCAACATCCACGGAGCCGTGATCGAGCAGGTGCAGCCGGGCAGTTCCGCCGACAACGCCCAACTGCAGCGGGGAGACATCATCCTCGAAGTGAACCGCCATAAGGTGCAATCGGCAGAGGATGTGAAGCAAGCCCTGTCGAATGTGCCCAAGGGCGAAGATGCACTGCTGCTCGTCTATTCCAACGGCGGAAATTCCTTCCGCGTGCTGCACGCACCCGAAGGCGCCTGATCGAATCACGCCGCACTCTCTTCAATTCAGCGAAGGGAGTGCGGCGTATTTTTTTTGTAGGAGGGTGCCGTGGGAGAGCGGCAAGGGGTTGGCGGGAAGCGGAAAAGAATTGCAAGCACCCAAAATTGTCATCCCGACCGAAGCCGGAGCAAAGCGACGGCGCAGCGGAGGGACCTGCTGTTTGCATGCGGCTCACATCTCCATCGCATTGCTCTCGCAGCTATTTCGCCGCGGCTTCCTCAATCTTCACGTTCGAGAATACGGCCGTCTCCAAAGTAGTCGCTACGTGCGAGCAGACTCCGAGCCCCACGTAGACAGGATCCTGCAGCCCCACATACTCCACCGGACCAACCATCTTCAATTCCTCGTTCGGCTTCCCCGCATACATGGTAAACCGGCTTCCTTTCCTCTCGATCCGCAAGCGCACCGTGCCCTCAACCTGCGTGACGACTTGATACGTCTGTTCATTGGCCGCGCCGCGAAACTGCAATGAGGTGAGGCCATTGCCATGCGATACGGCGTCCGCGTATGCCGATCCCGGATCGAGACTTTGCCGGATCATCAGCAGCGCCTTGCGATGCTCCGCACTGCTGGTGCCGACCCATTGCACGTCGGCAGTAAGAGTCACATCCCCGGAAGTCTTCTTCCACACGAAGTAGAACGCGTCGGCAGTGCCCCACACGTTGGCGCCGCCCCCGGTTATTCGATACTCGCCTTTGGCCGCATCGTAGTGCGCAATGCTTCCCGGCGGCGTCTGCCCAACGCTGCTCTGATTCGTGAATATTCCCAGATCATCTTTCTGAGCAAAGCCAGCGCCTGCGGTCGCGATTAGTATCGTGACAACAAATGCGACCCACTTCCCCAAACTACGGGATATCTCGAAGACTGCGGGTCGTTCATTCATGTAACACCCCCATTTATAGCGTCATCCCTGCGGTACTTGCGCCAGATTGATTATGCTCCAAACCACGTAAGCCGCCATCATCGCCGCGACGCCCGCCGCCACCAGCGGCCGGTACGACGTCTCCAGCAAATCAGCCAGCACTCCCGAAACGAAGAGGAATACAAACGGAATCGCGGCCAGTAAAAATCCTGCGCCTGCAACATGCGGATGCGCTATCCCCAAAAGAAAAAACAAAACGGCCACCAGCAGCGGCGCCGTATTGCCAAAATAACGCGTGCGGGGCCATGCCGCATAAGCCACGAGCGCGACCGGAAGTCCGAGTGCCAGCGCGGGACAGGCGCGCCCAATCCGCACCGCAACCTGCCTGTAGACTCCCCACACGGTGAATCCGCGCCAGGTCGCTCCCCAGAACGACGCGTGCCGCATGCTTTCGGCAAACGTGTGCCAATGAAAGAAATACATCGCGAACAACAAAACAAATCCCACGACGCAGGCCGCAATCCAGATGACCACTCCCGCCAGGCGCCGCACCGGAGCCACATAGAGCAGAAAGCCCAGAGCCATGGGCACCAGAACGATCAGCGAAAACTGCGATCCCACCGCGATGGCCAGCGAAATCCCCAGCAGCACGATGCGCCGCCAGTTCCACAACACGACTTCGCGGGGAGCGTACAGAGTGTGCGCGACAGCTATCGCCGTGAAGATTGCGCCGAAGGCTCCCCAAGCCGCGACGATCTCCGGTTCGGTATGCCAGACCGCGCTCGACTGAATGATCGAAGGCGAGAAACAGTAAAACGTGAGCGCGATGAACCCTCCGGTGTTTCCGCACAGGCGCCGCGCCACATACCATAACGAAGCGCCCAGAAAAAGACCGCAGGCCAAAAAGGGCAGCCGGGGCAACCACCGCCCATATTCGACCGATTCACGGCTAAGTTCATGAGGCCACGCGAGCAAAGGCGAGGCAGTAACAATGGCGAGGAGCGGCGAGTGCTCGGTATCGAAACCGTCAATGGAGACTGCGATGAAGTCGTCCGGGTTCGAGTTCGGTGCTCGCGGCAATGCCGCGTCCATGGAGCTGTTTCCACCCTTCCTCGATGCGCAACGACTCCGACCCGTCGAGTTGCTGAGAGGCTCGCAACTCAGAATGCACCAGCCATAAAGCTTGCGCCAGAAACGCGAGCAGCAGCAGCCCGGCAAGAAACTGCGGACGTCCGAAGCGTTCGCGCGTGAAATATGGACGCATAAGGTCGAGCCGAGTGTTTTACCATGTCAGAGGTCGTTTACGCGAAACTTGTGCAATGAATGAACTCGATGGGAACTCGCAGAACGGTCCAGAGCAGATTCCCGCGCGGACTCCCGCGCCAGATTTGCTATCTGCACCCTCCAGTCCAGCATTTGCCGTCGCGACGCAGCCTTCCTACGCACGCACGTTGTTTCTCGGCCCGGACGGCCTGCGTCCGGGTTGGGGAATCGCCTTCTATGTCGGAATGTTCTTCTTGTTGCAGAGGCTCGTCGTGCAGTGGGCGTGGGCGCACGACTTCGGCGTCGGCGGCTTGTGGTCGATGATGCTGGAGGAGTTCGGGGACCTGGTAGTGGTTGTGATCCTCACGGTGGTGCTTTCGAGAGTTGAGCAACGGCCATGGAAAGTCTACGGCTTGCCGGCCGCGCAGGCGCTTGGGCGATTGTTCTGGATTGGGCGCGTTGTGGGGATTTGCGGGGATTAGCCTGCTGATCTTTGCATTGTATGGGTTGCGTGCGTTTGCGTTCGGTCATGTTGTGCTGCATGACGGGCACTTGGCCCGCTTCGCGGCGTTCTGGGCGGTGATGTTTCTTCTGGTCGGACTGTTCGAAGAATTTCTGCTGCGCGGATATTTGCAGTTTACGCTGGCCCGCGGAATCGGATTCTGGCCGGCGGCGCTGGTTCTATCCGCGGGCTTTGGCCTGATTCACCTGCGCAACGATGGCGAACATTTGCCGGGGATTCTCGCGGCCGCGTTCATCGGTTTCTTCTTCTGTCTCACGCTGCGGCGCACCGGCAATCTGTGGTTCGCTGTAGGTTTTCATGCCGCCTGGGATTGGGGAGAGACTTTTTTCTATTCCGTGCCCGACAGCGGAACAGTCTGGCGCGGTCACCTCCTCAGTTCATCCCTGCACGGCCCTGACTGGCTCACCGGTGGCTCGGTTGGCCCGGAAGGCAGCGTGTTCTGCTTCGTCGTGATTGCGGCGGTCTGGATCGCATTCGACCGCGTCTATCCTCACTCTCGCGGGCGCGACGACCATGCGACACTTCCGCTGCCGGCTACAGCAGGTTCCTCGGCGCTGCGCTCCTCGGAATGACAAATCTTTGGATCACGTCTCACGATGTCCCTCCTTGGGAGTCCGCTCGCCGATACCTCTGAGCCGCGAGCATTTTTCGTTTCCACTCGTCCTATACTGATCTCATGCCCTCAGAAGCCGACCTGCTGACCCCGTTGCGTCGCTACTGGGGTTACAGTTCGTTCCGGCCGCTGCAGGAACGGATTGTGCGCAGCCTGCTTGCCGGCCACGACACCTGCGTTGTAATGCCGACCGGCGGAGGCAAGTCGCTCTGCTACCAGCTGCCTGCGGTCGTGTCGGAGCGAACAACAGTCGTGATCTCTCCGCTGATTGCGCTCATGCAGGATCAGGCAGCACAACTGGCGCAAATGGGTATCCCGGCCGCGGTTCTCAACAGCTCGGTTAGCAGCGAAGAGCAAAGCCGCGTCATGCGGCAGGCGCGGGAAGGCGCTTTCCGGCTGCTCTATTTGTCGCCCGAGCGGCTGCAGCGCGCCGACACGCTGGGTTGGCTTCAGCAGGTGCCGATTTCATTTTTCGCCATTGATGAGGCCCACTGTATTTCCGAGTGGGGACACGAGTTTCGTCCAGAGTACCGGCAGTTGAGCAGCCTGCGCGGAAAGTTTCCTGGGCTTCCCATCGCTGCGTTTACGGCCAGCGCGACCCGCCATGTGCGGCACGACATTCTGGCGCAACTCGAGTTGCGCAATCCTGACAAATACATTGCCAGTTTTCACCGACCCAACCTGCGCTACCTGGTCCGTCAGTGCGAGAGCGTAGAACACACCGCGCTGCTTGTGGCTTCGTTGCGCCATTACGACGAAGGCAATGTCATCGTCTACTCACCTACGATTAACAAAGTGGAAGAGACCGTAGATTTTCTCGAAGACCAGGGAATCGCCGCGATTGGCTATCACGCCAAGATGGACTCGACCGACCGCCGCCGCAACCAGGAGCGCTGGATGTCCGACGAAGTCCGCGTGCTCGTCGGCACGATCGCCTTCGGACTCGGCATTAACAAGGCGACCGTGCGGGCGGTGATCCACCTGGCGCTGCCGAAATCGGTAGAGCAGTTTTATCAGGAGGCCGGGCGCGCCGGGCGCGATGGCAATCCTGCCGACTGCATTTTGTTGTGGCGCAAACAGGATGCGGGCCTGCTCGGATATTTTGCCAACCAGATTCTCGATGCGGCCGAGCGCGACCGCGCCTGGCAGAGATATCACACGATCCGCGGGTTTGCCGAGGCGGCGAATTGCCGCCACCGCCAGATTTGCACCCACTTCGGCGAGACGCCAAAGTGGACGACATGCGGCGCCTGCGACGTTTGCGGGGCCGCGCCAGAATGGCTCACCGAGAAAGTTACTCCGGCAGTCGTCCGCCGCGCAGCGAGCGCCGGTTCTGGGGGAGTGCGAGTCGCCGCGAGTCCGGTGGCAGACGCCGATCAGGAGTTGCGCGAATATCTCCGCGAGTGGCGGCGGATCACGGCTAAAGAGCAGGGAACGCCTGCCTACGTTGTTCTGCATGATACTTCGCTGGATGAGATTTGCCGGACGCAGCCGCGCTCGACTGCCGACCTGCTGAACATCACAGGCATCGGCGAGCGGAAAGCCGAGCTGTACGGCCAGGGAATTCTGTCTGCGCTGCGGCAGTATCGCGAAGGCGCGCGGGCGGCAGCTCCGCCGGAAAAAAAGACCGCCCCGGCGATCGAGACTCTGCAACTTCTGGCGGAAGGCAAGAGCTTTGAAGATATCGCTCGAATTCGCGGACGGCAGATCGCGACCGTGGTGAACTCGGTTGCCGGACTGGTGGAGAAAGGCGAAGTGGAATTCCGCTCAGAATGGATTGATCGCAGCCGCCAATTGATGATCGAGGCGGCTTGCGTGACTCTCGGTCTGGAACGACTCGAGCGCCTGAAGACCCTGAAAGACGTCTTGCCTCCAGAAATCACATACGATGAGATCCGCCTGGTAGTGGCGCACCTGCGGCGCGAGGCGAATACGAACAAGACCTCGATTCCTGCATAGTCGGGCGTTTCCCGAAGGGGAACCGAAATGGATTTCTTTACACAAACGACAGGGTAATAAACATCGGATATCGCTCACTGGGTGTACAATCTTTTGGGCTCATATTCCCGTCAAACTTCATCTCAAAAATTAAATAGAATTGCCAAGTTTTTTGGCATCGCTCGTGACGCTTCCGTGCGGTGAGTAACACTCGTACGTACGGCAAGGAACGATTGCCCCTCAAGGAGGGCGTCATGAGAATTCTGCTGTATAACCCCGACAATGGTGTCACTCGCAACTTCATGCCGCATCTCTGGATGTTTCTGCTCCAGTCGCTCACTCCACCCGGCCACGAAGTGTTGCTGATCGACGGCAACGCCAAGCCCATGGACGAGGCCCAAATCGCGCAGTATGTTCGCGACGAGAAGATCGATCTGGTTGGCATTGGAGCGATGACCCGCATGATCGCCAAGGCCTACCGCATCGCCGATGCGATTCGCGCTACCGGCGTGAAAGTTGTCATGGGTGGACCGCACGTTACTGAGCTCGCCGATGAGGCTCTGGGCCGCGACGGCGGCCCTCGCCACGCCGATGCGGTAGCGCTGGGCGAAGCTGATGAAACCTGGCCACGGATTGTGAACGACGCCGAGCGCGGCGAACTCAAGGAAGTCTATGTACCGGCCGACGAAAACGGCAAAGAGCGCAAACCGTCGCTGAAACCGTATCCCGTGATTCCCTGGGATTCGATCGACCTGACCCAGTTCAACCTGGTCCCGAAAGCCGCGTTCCCGCTGCTGAAGAAAGTCGGTGAAGGCTGGGGGACATTTCAAATTATTCCGGTCGAGTCTGGAAGAGGCTGTCCTTACGGCTGCGAGTTCTGCACCGTGACCGGATTTTTCGGCGACTCGATTCGCTTCCGCAGCAACGAGAGTGTGGTGAGCGAGCTGCTGCTGCTGAAGGCCCGCGCCCGCAAGGAAAAAGGCCAGATGGCGGTGTTCTTCATCGACGACAACTTTGCCATCAACGTGAAGCGCACCAAGTCGCTGCTGCGCGACATTATTGCCGCCGGCGCGCAGGTGCACTGGGTGGCGCAGATCAGCGCCAACCTTCTGCGCGACGAGGAACTCATCGACCTGATCGCAGCTTCCGGGGGCAAGTGGGTGTTCATCGGCATGGAGTCGATCGACCCGACCAATCTCAAAGATGTGAACAAAGGTTTCAACAAGCCCGGCGAATATGCCGAAGTGCTCGAACGGCTGGCCAAGCGCAACGTCTATGCCATCACATCGTTTATTTTTGGCATGGACAACGACACGGTTGGCGTGGCCGATCGCACGCTCTCACAAGTGCGCACCTGGCCGCCGGGTCTTCCGATTTTTGGCTTGCTCACTCCGTTGCCCGCAACGCCGCTCTACAAGCGCCTGGAAGTCGCCGGTCGCCTCACTCGCCCCAAGCACTGGAAGGAATTTATCCCGTTCGCTATGGCGCATACCCCGCTGAAAATGACCATCGAAGAAGCGCACGCCGAAGTCAAACACGGATGGGCGCAGGCCTACAGTCCGGAAGCTTTGACCCAGGCTGTCGATTCTCTCGATGACCAGCCACTGGGGTATCGCATCAACATTTTCCTGGCGCGGCTGTGTTTCCGCGGAATCTACTTCCCCATGATGGGAAAGTTTGCGTGGCTGAAAGTCGTGGCCGAGAACCGGCATACCATTTCGAAGTTGGTGAAGGAAGCGGTCTTTGGACGGAAACCGCGGCCGCGCCGACTTGATAGCGAACTCGCATACGACGAGGCGGCTGCGAAGGAATCTCACGTCAGCGCCTAGACTATGTTCTCGCTGAGAGGACCGCGCCATTCATCTGCATAGGCACTCGTTCAGGCTGCGACATTCATTTTGTCATTCCGAATCGAGCGAAAGGCCCGGTGAGGAACCGGCTGTTCTCTGAGAACTACATCTCAACCATCTGCTTTGCCGCGTCAGTGCCGGAGCGCACGCAATCTGGCACCCCGATGCCACGGAAAGCGTTGCCCGCCAGCGCGAGGCCGGGTAGTTGACGGCGCAAGCGCTCGATGCGATCGAGGCGATCAAGATGTCCCACGCCATATTGCGCCATGGCGGACTTCCATTTGTAAACGCGCGCGAAAAGCGGCTCCGCGCGCAGGCCCGTGATCTGCGGACCGGTGATCTGCGGAGCGCCGACCTGCGGAGGGAAGATGTGCGGACCCAGAATCTGCTGCAGTTCGTTGCGCACGATTCCAACGATCTGATCGTCGGCGAGGCCCCAGATTTCTTCCGCGGTCCGTCCCGCAAAAAAGCAACGCAGCAGGGCGCGATCTTCCGGAGCGCGATGGGGGAATTTGTTGTGCACGAAAGTTGCGGCCAGCAGCTTCTTGCCTTCGCTGCGCGGCACGAGAAATCCGAAGCCCGGCGGAAGCAGCTCTCGAACGTGGCGATCATAGCCCAGACCCACGGTGATGGATGAGGTATAGCGGATCGCAGCGAGTTCGCTGGATAAATCTGGGCTAGCCATGCGCAGCACTTGCGCCGCAGCCGGCGCCGGCAACGCGATGATGACGGAGTCGAACTGATCCGATTGCAGTCCGGCAGAAACCACCCAGCTTTCGGCCTCGCGCTGAACGGCTTGCACTGGGGCATTCGTCAGCACAGCCGAAGGAGTGAGGCGAGACGCCACGGTGTCAGCAAGATGCTGCATCCCATTCTTCAGCGTAGTAAATAGCGGCTGCGCGGGCTTGCCTGGCTCCGCCGAAATCTTCTTCCGCGCGGCCAGCATGGCGCGGCCAAGACTGCCGTGTGTGCGCTCCATCTCCGCGAATCGCGGCAATACGGCGCGCACGCTCAGGTTCGCGGCTTCTCCGCCATAAATGCCGGAGAGCAGCGGATCGGCGAACCGGTCGACCATCTCAGACCCGTAGTGCCGTTCCACGAAGTCTGCGACTGACTCGTCGTGATCGTCTTTCTGATCGCGCGGCTGATGGAATAGTTCTTGCGTCATCCGCAACTTGGTCTTCCACGAAAATAGCGATGACAATCCCGTAGGCAGAATTTTTGTGGGCACCATGAACATCAAGCCGTCGGGCATTTCGACCAGCCGGCCGTTCGTCAGAATGTAAGTCTTGCGATCGGCATCGTTGGAGCCGATCAGCTGGTCGCCAAGGCCTACCGCGCGGCAGAGGTTGCTCGCCCACGGTTTTTCCGTGATGAAGGAATCGGGGCCGGCTTCAACAATGCATCCATCAATGAGTTCGGTGCGGAGCACGCCGCCGAGACGCGCCGAAGCTTCGTAGAGAACATAGTCCACATCAGCGCCGCCCCGGCGCTGCTCTTCGAGAGCGAAGGCGGCCGCCAAGCCCGAGATGCCTCCACCGATGATGGCGATGCGAGTCAGTAGTATTCCTCATCGGCTAAAAGCCGGTTTGAGTTTGCGACCGCACGGCGCGGCTCCAAGCCGAGCCCTTTCAAGACTGTTAGACCTTCGGAGCCGAATACTCTTGCACGAAGCGGGCCAAATTCCTCACATTGTCAACCGGAGTTTCCGGCAGGATGCCGTGTCCAAGATTGAAGATGTGCCCAGGGCGCCCGGCCGCGCGGCGTAAAACGTCTTCCGCACGCGACTTCAGTTCCTTCCAGTCGGCGAAGAGCAACACTGGATCGAGATTTCCCTGCACGGCGCGTTCGTAACCGACGCGCGCCCAGCCGTCGTCGAGAGGAATACGCCAGTCGAGTCCAATGACGTCGGCCCCGGTTTCCTTCATGGCGGGAAGCAACGTAGCGCTGTCGGTGCCGAAATAAATAATAGGCACTCCCGTTTTCTGCAACTGCTTCACCATGCCGGTCACGTGCGGCAACACGTAACGGCGATAGTCTTCCACGCTAAGGCATCCGACCCAACTATCGAAAATCTGAATCACGTCGGCGCCGGCGCGCACCTGATCGGCCGAGTAGGCGGTCGTGACCGTGACTAGCTTGCGCATGAGTGTGTCCCAGTCGGCCGGCGAGTTGTACATCATTTTCTTGGCGTGAACGTAATTGCGCGAGCCTCCGCCTTCAATCATGTAGCTGGCGAGCGTGAAGGGCGCGCCGCAGAATCCAATCACTGGCAACCGATCACCGAAATGTTTCGCGACCAGGCTCACGGCTTCGGACACATAGCCGAGTTCGGCGGCGCGATCGGTGCGTAAGTTCGCGATATCTTCCTTGCTCCGCACCGGCTTCTCGATGACGGGACCTTCCCCCGCGGAGAAATGAAAGGGCAAGCCCATCACTTCCAGCGGCAGCAACAGGTCCGCGAAAATAATGGCGGCATCGACTCCGAGAAACTCCGCCGCGGTGATCGTGACTTCGGCGGCCAGCGCAGGCTTCTTGCAGATCTCCAGCAGTGAGTGCTGCTTGCGGACCGCGCGGTACTCCGGCATGTAGCGGCCGGCCTGCCGCATGAACCATACGGGAGTGCGGTCGACGGGCAGCGACTTGCAGGCTCGAACGAACTCGGAATTGGCCGCGGACATGAACGTTGAATGTAGCATTTTTCGAGGGGATGCGTTGTGAGCGGAGAATGGCGAAAATCAAGCGCGCCTCAATGACCGCAGGCGTACGAAAGCAAGACCGCAGCCTTGTAGAATCACCGCATGATCTACAAGGTTCTCGGAGCGCTGGCTCTTGCAGGCGTGGCGTTGTGCATTCGCGGAACTGCTTTTCAAAAAGCGAAAGCGCCTGTGGCCCCAACTTTCTATAAGGATGTGGCTCCGATCTTGCAGGATCACTGCCAGACCTGCCATCGCCCCGGCGAAGTCGCGCCCATGCCGCTGGTGACCTACGAACAGACGCGCCCTTGGGCCGGCGCCATGGCGCATTCGGTTCAGATGAAAATGATGCCGCCCTGGTTTGCCGATCCGCGCTACGGCCACTTCGCCAACGATGTTTCCTTGACTTCGCAGCAGATCGCGACGATGGTGGCATGGTCTGAAGCGGGAGCGCCTGCCGGGGATGCGCACTACGCGCCCGCGCCGCGGAGGTGGCCTCAGGGATGGAATATTCCTCAGCCCGACCTCGTGGTTAAAATGCCCCGGGCAGTGCAGATTCCGGCGCAGGGCGAGGTCGAATATACGTACGAAATTGTGCCGACGCATTTCGCCGAGGATCGCTGGGTGCAGATGTCGGAATTCCGGCCGGGAAGTCCTGCGCACGTGCATCACGCCGTGGTGTACATTCGTCCGCCGGATTCGCAGTGGTTGCGGCATGCGCCTGTCGGCGAGCCGTTTACCGCGTCAACCTTGAACGATCCTCTGGAACGGCGCGAGGCGCACGAGACTACCAGCGATCTGCTGTTGGTCTACGCCCCGGGAAGTTCGCCCGACCAATGGCCGGACGGGATGGCCAAATTCGTTCCTGCGGGATCCGATCTTGTATTTCAGATGCACTACACGACGAATGGCACGGCCGATCAGGATCAAACCAGCATCGGGCTAGTATTCGCCAAGACTCCGCCCAGACAGAGAGTGATCACGCTACAGTTGAACAATCACGCGCTGATCATTCCACCGGGTGCGGACGATTTTCGCGTGGAAGTGCAAGGCACTCTGCCCCATGATGCGACGCTGCTCAGCCTTTTTCCGCACATGCATCTGCGCGGCAAGCGCTTCGACTACGACATTGTGCACGACGATGGCAGCATCGAAGTGTTACTGCGAGTGAACTATCACTTTCACTGGCAGCTGAGTTACCGGCTCGCCGAGCCGCGCCTGCTAAAGGCCGGGACGCGTCTGCGCGCGATTGCCTGGTACGACAATTCGAAAAATAATCCTCACAATCCCGATCCAGAGAAGACGGTGACGTGGGGCGATCAGACTTCCGACGAAATGATGGTGGGATTCTTCGACGTTGCGGTAGCGGCAGGCATGGATAAGTGGAAATTCTTTGTGCGGCACGATGATCCAAAACATGATCAGAAACCGGATGCTCGACAAGAATAGGGATGCCAATTCGGTTTGGGCAGCTCTGTTAGACTCTGAAAATTCCTGGCGAGGTTAAGAATCGATGAAGTCAAAAGCGGCGGTTGTCCTGACGGCAGTGTTGCTTTTCGCGGCGTTTGGATTTGTGAAAGTTCGCGCGGGAGCGCAGTCCGGCGGCACCGGGCACGCTCCCGACGCGACTTCGTCTGCCAACACATCCGGACCGAAGAAAGCCGAAGAGCAGTTCAAGAACATCCAGGTGCTGAAGGGAATTCCAGCCGAGCAACTCATTCCGACCATGCAATTTGTCACCGCGTCGTTGGGCGTGCAGTGTGACTTTTGCCATGTGCAGGGAGCATTTGAAAAGGACGACAAAAAGAACAAGCAGACCGCCAGGAAGATGATGGAGATGATGATCGCCATCAATGCGGATGACTTCGACGGTCACCGCATGGTCACTTGCAATTCCTGCCACAACGGCAATCCCAAGCCGCTGGCGATCCCGCCCGTGATGACCGATGAGCCTAAAGAGGCGATGGGCGGAGGAATGCCGGGCGGACCAATGATGGGACCAGCACCGGCTACAACCAAAGAAAATGTCGAACCAACCGCTGGTCCAACCGCCGAGCAACTGCTCGACAAATATGTACAGGCTGTCGGCGGAGCCGCTGCGATCAACAAGGTGACCAGCCGCGTGATGACAGGCACGATTGATTTTGGCGGCAAGTCGCTGCCCATCGATATTTATTCGAAGGATCCCGACAAGCGCATATCGTTCACGCACATGCCGGACGGTGACAGCATCACCGCATTCGATGGTCACGACGGGTGGCTGGTTTCGCCGGGTCGCCCAGGAGCGCGCGAGATGCACGGCAGCGAACTCGATGCGGCGGCAATCGATGCCGATCTGCACCTGGCTACCCATTTGAAGCCAATGTTCAAAGAAATGAAGGTTCAGGGCACGGAGAAAATCGGCGACCACGAGGTTTACGAGGTCGTCGGCCAGAGCGAGGGAAAGCCTTCGCTCCTGTTATATTTTGACGAGCAGTCCGGATTGCTGGTGCGCCTGGTGCGCTATGCCGATACCGCGCTCGGCCTGCTTCCCACGCAGATCGATTACGCGGATTACCGTGACACCAATGGCGTGAAGATTCCTTACCGCTGGACACTAGCGCGGCCGAGTGGACGGTTCACGATCCAGGTCAGCGAAGTAAAACAGAACGTTCCCGTCGACGATGCGAAGTTCGCCAAGCCCGCTGCTCCGCCGAAGCCGGCCGGGCCAGCAATTCAATAACAAAACCTGATAGGCACGATAAATAGTTTCGATTTCCGTGAGACCGCCCGCGAACGGTAGAGTGAGGCGGTCTTGGAATGGGGAAAATCGCCTGTCTTGGGAGTAGAAATGCTTGTCCAGCCTCTCAATACGGTGAAGAGGACTATCATTGGGAAGCGCCCGCGTTGAAGCCGCCAGAAGTTGCTGGAGCATAAACGCGGCGACAAGCTGAAAAACGCAAAACAGGACTTGATGACATGATGACCAAGATCGAGGCAGTCATTCAGAACTCCAAGTTGGAAGCGGTAAAAACTGCGCTGCATGAAATCGGCGTCGAAGGCATGACCGTGATCGAGGTGCGGGGGCACGGGCGTCAGAAGGGCCACACCGAGGTCTACCGCGGGCGTGAGTACAGCGTCGATCTGATTCCCAAAACAAAGATCGAGATGGTGCTGCCCGACGCTTTGGTGGAAAAAGCGGAGCAGGCCATCCTGACCGCGGCCCGCACCGGCAAAATAGGCGACGGGAAGATTTTTCGCTCCCGCGTCGATGAGGCGATTCGCATCCGCAACGATGAGCGCGGCGAGGGAGCTTTGTAGCGCGCTTAACGCGGCGGCTTTCATCAGGGCACGATCGCAAGTGATGCCGGGACGCAGCCGGAAAGCATCGAAACGGCAGCGGTTGTAGCGGCCTTCCCCCCGCGGCACCGGTCACAGGGGGAACAACTTTCATGATGGCGGCGTCCTCATTGGCTAACGAATCAAGGATCGACGAATCAAGGATCGGCGAATCAAGGATCAGCGATTTAAGGATCAGCGAATTACGGGGCTCCCTCACCGACGAATCAGCGCGCATTCAGCGGGAGTTTGAGGCATCCGGAGACGGGCGCGCCGCCGTGGCGCAACGTACCCGGCTGGTGGAAGAAATTCTGGGGCGGCTGTGGCGCGATATCATTTCGCCCGACCCCGCCAAGCCGGCCAACTTTGCCTTGCTGGCCACCGGAGGATTCGGCCGCGGGTGGCTGTTTCCTTATTCCGATATCGACCTGCTTTTTCTGTTCGGCGATCGCAACGCGGAGCAAGCTTTCAAAGATCCAGTTCGCCGCTTTTCACAGGAATTGTGGGACCTGCGGCTGAAGCTGAGTCCCGCGTCGCGCACGCTTGCTGAGTGTGACCGCTACGACCCCAACAATACTGAGTTCACCATTTCTCTTCTCGACTGTCGCTATCTTGCCGGCGATCATGACCTGTTCCGACGGCTTCACGACAAGGTGATCCCCAAGCTGGTCATGCGCGAGTCCAAGGCTCTGCTGCAGGGACTGGCCGAGGTCACGCGCGAGCGCCATTCCAAATTCGGCATGACGCTCTATCACCTGGAGCCGAACCTGAAAGAGGCGCCGGGAGGATTGCGCGACTGCAACGTGGCCTGCTGGCTTGCGCTAATTTCGGCCATCGATAAGCTGCATGACTGGCCGGACGCGAGTCCGCTGCGCCCTCCAGTACGCAAGCAGCTCGACTCCGCGCTGGATTTTCTGATGTCGGCGCGCTGCTTTTTGCACTTCCGCCATGGGCGCGATGACAACACGCTGAGCTGGGAGGCGCAGGATGAAGCGGCCGCGCGCAAAGTCGGAACAACGATTTTTGAAGCCGCGCCTGACGAAACAGCACCTGACGAAGCCGGACCTGTTTCCGCGCTGCCTGGTGTCAGCGATTCTGCTGAACTTTCCGCCGCCGACTGGATGCGGATTTATTTCGGCCACGCCCGCAGCGTGCAGCGCACCGTCACGCAACTGCTGGAAGAAATTCCTGAAGCCTGGTCAGCGCTTTACCGACAGGTGCAGAGCTGGCGCTCGCGGCTTACCACGGCGGATTTCTCTGTCGTGGACGGGCTCATCTTTCTACAGCAGCCTTCGGCGCTGCAGGATCCGGAAGTGTTGCTGCGCTTGTTCCATTTCATGGCCCACCACGGAGTGAAGCTGAGCGCGACTACCGAATACCGCATCGAGCAGGCGCTTCCCGCTCTGGCATCCATGCCGCCCCGGGGCGCGGAACTCTGGCTTTACTTGCAGGAGACCCTCTTGCAGCCGCACGCCGCCGACGCGTTGCGCGCCATGCATTCGTTGCGGCTGTTGACGTTGCTGTTGCCGGAGTTGAATCTCATCGATTCGCTGGTGGTGCGCGATTTCTACCATCGCTTCACCGTGGACGAACATTCCTTTCTGGCGATCGAGAGCCTGCACCGGCTGAAGCAGTCGCAGTCCGAGTGGGATAAACGCTACGCCGAACTTCTCGGCGAACTGGAAGATCCCGAGTTGCTTTACCTCGCTTTGTTGCTGCACGACACCGGCAAAGGCGTCCCGGGCGGCAATCACGTGGAAGCCAGTCTGGAAATTGCGGGTCGTGCCATGGACCGGCTCGACATGGAACTCAGGGAGCGAGCCGAGGTGCTATTCCTGATCGAGAGCCATCTGGAATTGTCGGCCGCGCTGCGACGCGACATTTTCAATCCCGAGACGGTGGCGGCATTCGCGGAAAAGATGGGAACACCGGAGCGGCTGAAGATGCTTACACTCTTGACCTACGCCGACATCAAAGCGGTGAACCCCGAGGCATTGACTCCATGGAAGGCTGAAAACGTCTGGCAGCTCTACATGGGCGCCGAGAATTATCTGAACCGCAGCGCCGACCAGCGCGTGCACGCCGACGTGAATGACGAAAAGCTGGCGCGCCTGCGTTCGCTCGCCCCGGTGACCAGCAGCAAATTCAAAAGTTTTCTGGAAGGTTTTCCGCAGCGATATTTGCTCGTCCATTCCGCCGAGGAAGTCATGCGGCACATGGGGATGGCCGACGAATTAGGCACCGATCCGGTGCAGGTCGAGTTGAAACGTGGGCGACACTGGTACGAGTTGACGCTGGTCACCCGCGATCGTCCTTTTCTGTTTGCCAAACTCTCGGGCGTGCTGGCCGCGTGGGGCATGAACATTGCGAAGGCCAACGCATTTTCGAATCAGGCTGGAACGGTAGTCGACACCCTTTACTTCACCGACCGCTTCCGCACCCTCGAGCTGAATCTTTCCGAGTGGGAGCGGTTCACGCGCAGTGTGACCAGCGTGCTGCTGGGCGAGGCCGATCTCGATAAGATGCTGCGCGACCGCCAGCGCTCCGAGAAAGGCGCGATCGCGAAAGTAAAAGTAGAAACGAAAATCGAGTGCGACGATTCATCCTCGTCGACCAGCACACTGCTACAGGTGATCACGCAGGATCGTCCGCGTCTGCTGCATCGCATCGCGTCCTGCCTGTCAGATCAGAAGTGCAATATCGAGATCGCCCTGATCGACACCGAGGGTCAGATGGCGATTGACACTTTTTACCTGACCTCATCCGGAGCGAAGCTCAAGCCAGAACACTGCCGCAACGTCGAGAAAGCACTGGTGGAGGAGTTGCGCGGGGAGTGAGGCTTACTCGCGCTTTCCATTCTCACTTTGTCGAAAACTTAAACACCGTCTCCGACTTAAACGTCTCCCCCGGCTTCAAGGTCGTGCTCGGGAAGTCCGGATGATTCGGCGAATCCGGAAAGTGCTGCGTCTCCAGGCACAACCCAAATCGACGCTTATACACGTGGCCATGTTTTCCAGTCACAGTCCCATCAAGGAAATTTCCCGAGTAGAACTGCACTCCCGGCTGCGTCGTTGAAACTTCCATCACGCGTCCACTCGTGGGCTCGTAGACCCGCGCCGCCAGTGTGAGCCCGGCGCCCTTGCGGTTGATGACCCAGTTGTGGTCGTAGCCGTGGCCAAGCACAATCTGATCGTAGCTGTCGTCGATGCGCGCGCCGATTCTGGTCGAGGTTGTGAAATCGAGCGGCGTTCCTTTCACCGGACGAAGCTCGCCCGTCGGGATAAGAGTCTTATCGACTGGCGTGAACCGTTCGGCGTTGATCATGATTTCGTGATTCAGAATGTCGCCCGTGCCTTCCCCTGCCAGATTGAAATAACTGTGCTGGCTGAGATTGAGGACCGTGGTCTTATCCGTCGTCGCCTCGTAATTGATAACCAGCTCGTTGTTGTCGGTCAGCGTATACGTCACCTTAACTTTCATGTTGCCAGGAAAGCCGTCGTCGCCGTCCTTGCTGAGATAGCTGAAAGCCACGCTAGTCTTGCCTTTCAGCGGCTCGCCCTCCCAGACAACTTTGTTGAAAGTTTTGTCGACGCCGCCGTGCAGCGTGTTGGGCCCGTCGTTCTTGGGCAACGTATAAGTCTTGCCGTCAAGAGTGAAGGTGCCGTTGGCAATGCGGTTGGCGTAACGTCCAACCAGCGCGCCAATGTACGGAGGATTCGGAATGTAACCGTCGAGAGTCTCGTGGCCGAGGACGATATCGGCAATCTGCCCTTTGCGGTCGGGCACGCGGATAGAAACGATTATGCCGCCATAATTCATCGCGTCGACTTCCATGCCGTTAGCGTTGGTGAGTGTGTACAAGTTGACGGGCCTCCCGCCCTGTGTGCCGAAAGCTTTCTGCTGAACTCCAGGATTGTGTTTTGAGGACTGCGCGAGAAGCGGTCCGCAGGTGGCAAGAACGAGAGCGATGACGTATACGAGAACGAGGCGTCGTGGCATCATGCCGAAAAGTGTACTACGAGCACCGCCTTCGTGCCGCCCCACGGCAACGCGTTCTTCACTTGTACGGCCACTGCGCTTTCGTGAACAGCCCGCCATCGATCCAAATGGTCTGCCCGCTGATGAACGATGCTCCCTTGCTGGCGAGAAACACCACGGCCGGCGCAATGTCGGCCGCCGTGCCCACGCGTCCCAAAGGCGTCAGCTTCGACCATGTGCCCGCGTAATCCGGATCTTCCGCCCTCGTGCGCTCCGACTCAATCGATCCGGGGGCAATGCAATTCACCCGAATCCCGTAAGGCCCTAATTCGACCGCAGCCTCCTTGGTGAACATTTCAATGCCACCCTTGCTCGCCGTGTAAGCCACCAGCGACGGAAACGCAAGTTTGTTGCAACCCGAGCCGAGATTCACAATCGACCCTCCACCATGATCTTTCATGTACCTCGCTGCCTGTTGCGTGCACAGAAAACAACCTTTCAAATTCGTGTCGACGACCAGGTCCCACTCTTCCTCAGTAACGTCGAGCAGCGACTTCCACGTCTGCACTCCGGCGTTGTTGACCAGCAGATCGAGCCGCCCAAACGCGCTGATGACGCGATCAAACATCGCCGCCACCTGGCTGCTGGAGCGGATGTCCGCCTCGACGGGCAGCACTTCCGCTGGCAAGGCGCGAATCTCTGCGATGGCGGTATCCACCAGAGGCGCAGGATCGTTGTAATAGTTCACCGCAACGCGGTATCCATTTCGCGCCAGTTCCAGCGCAATTTCCTTCCCGATTCCCCGGCTGGCTCCCGTTACCAGAGCGGTCTGGCCCTGCAGCATAGTCACCTCGACGGATCGGTTAAGATCACAGCAAAGAGATCATAACCAACCGGAACGGATTTGTGCTGGCGCTCACGAGCGCGCCGATGCGGACTGTGTAGCATCGCGGCATTCCAGGTGGTACCATCGCGGGCGATATGAACATACGGAGCCTCGTACTCGCCTCGGTCGGTCTCCTGTGGTTGGCTTTCATTGCGAACGCTTCAGGCCAGTCTCAGCCCGTGCAGCCCCATCCCATCGTGCTGCACGCCGCACGCCTGCTCGACATTAAGACTGGCCGCATCCTCAAGCCCGGGGAAATCCTGGTGCAGGGCGAACGCATCGTCGAGGCGGGGACTTCGGTTAAACATCCCGCTGGCGCCGAAGTCATCGATCTGGGCGATCGCACACTTCTTCCCGGTTTGATCGATGCTCACATTCATCTCTTCCTTCATCCCGGCGCCGAAGATCTCCAAACCGTGCAGGAATCCGTGCCGCAGCGCACCATCACGGCCACGCTCGCGGCCCGCGACGATCTGATGGCCGGCTTCACCGCCGAGCGCGACATGGGCACCGAAGGCGCGGGCTCGGCCGACACTGCCGTCCGCAATGCCATTGATGAAGGCCGCGTCCCCGGCCCGCGGCTGCGAATCAGCGGTAACGCCATCAACATCCTCGGCGGCCACGAAGACGCTATCGGCTACAATCCCGCCCAGCACGTTCTGTCCAACGCCGACTACGCCAACAACGCTGACGAACTGGTCGCAGTCATGCGGCAACAATTCAAAGAAGGCGCGGACTTCATCAAGATTTACGAAACCGGAGCGGACTCGCTTCGCGACGGAAAGTTCTCGACCCCGTATCAGTACACCGAGCCGCAACTCGAGGCCGCCGTGAAGGAAGCCGCGCGCGTCGACCGGCGCGTCGCGGTTCACGCCACCGGAGAGCCGGGAACACTCTACGCCGCGCAGGCCGGAGTGGCGTCGATTGACCACGCCAATCAGCTCGCCGACGAGACCATGCGGCTGATGAAAGAAAAGCAGATTTTCGCCGTCCCGACTTTTACCATCTTTGAATATTTTGCCGAGCACGCGACCACGCCAGAGCGCGTCGCGCACGAGCATCAGATGCTCGACCTGAAAGTGCAGGAATTCAAGAAGCAGGTCGCGGCCGGCGTTCCCATGGCCGTGGGCTCCGACGTAGGCCCGTTCCCCCACGGCACGCAGGCCCGCGAGTTCGTGCTGATGGTGAACTACGGGATGTCGCCCCTGGCCGTGCTGCAGGCCGACCTGCTGAACGGCGCGAAATTGCTGGGCTGGGATGGTGAGATCGGCGCGCTGGAACCCGGCTATTTCGCCGACATCATCGCGGTACCAGGCGATCCGCTGCAGGACATCAGCGTGCTGCAGAACGTTGGGTTTGTGATGAAGGGCGGGGTCGTTTACAAGAAATAGGCTAGCCAGTTCCCCAGAGGTAATTCGCCGGCGAACTCTGCAAAACAATGCACACCCGCCTGCGCTTCTCATGAAAGACAGAAGCTAAAGAGTTAATTGTAAGCGGCTTGGCACCACTCTAATGTTGGCTGCGTGGCCGCCGGCTTGCCCCTCTATAAGCGCCGCGCCGAGTTCCGGCGGGCACTTATGACTTCCCGCAGATTACTCAAGTTACTTCGCTCGACGTTACTCCGTGTGACCTTCTTCCGCATGACCGCCGCCGCGGGAATGTTCATCGTGGCAATGTTCACCGTGGGAATCTTCGCTGCCTTCACTCCGGCCGCGCACGCACAGACGCTGCTGGCTTCAGCCCCACTGCCGGACGCGCCCACCCCGTCCGGCGATCCTGCTTCGGTCCCCATCGCTACGCCAATTGTTGTCACGCCGGTCGTCATCGCGCAATCGAGCCTGCATTCTGAGCACAAGTTCTTTAATACTCAGAACCGCATTCTGATCTTCGCGTCCGCGGCGTTAAACGGCGCCGACTTCGCCGTCACTCGCGCCAACCTGCAGAGTGGCGGACAGGAGCTGAATCCAGTGGTTCGCGTATTCGGCCGCTCCACTGCCGGCCTGGCCGTAAATTTTGTCGGCGAAACTGCCGGCGTGATCGGCGTCGGCTACTTCTTCCACAAGATCGGCCATCACAAGCTGGAGCGGGCCACTTTCCTCATCAACATCGGAAGCTCCGCCGGCGCCGTGACCTACGGCCTGACGCACCGCTGACCCAGGAGTTGGTCATCACCGGGCCACGCCAGCGATCTCGCCCGCGGCCCTTTTCACTGCACCTCCGCCCGTGTCCCCGCATCTTAGAGCCTGCGGAACCCATCCCTGCTGCTCTGTTGGTAGTATTACGGAGCAATACAGGCGCTTGAAAATCCGCGCGCTCATGCTGGAGGACGACGCGACATGAAAATCGCAAAAGACGTCACCGAACTGATCGGCCACACCCCGCTCGTGCGATTGAACAAAGTTACCGAAGGTTGCGTCGCCGAAGTGGTGGCCAAACTCGAAAGCCAGAATCCCGTGGGCAGTGTGAAAGACCGCATCGGCGTCAGCATGATTGCTGACGCCGAGCGCCAGGGCAAAATTCATCCCGGCAAAACCGTGCTCATCGAGCCCACTAGCGGCAATACCGGCATCGGTCTCGCGTTCGTCGCCGCAGTGAAAGGCTACAAACTCATCCTCACCATGCCCGACACCATGAGCCTGGAGCGCCGCGTGCTTCTGCTCGCCTTCGGCGCGGAAATCATTCTTACGCCCGGCCCGCGCGGCATGACTGGAGCCATTCTCAAAGCCAAAGAAATTCTGGCCAGCACTCCTGGCGCCTACATGCTGCAGCAGTTCGATAACCCCGCCAATCCTAAAATTCACTTCGAAACCACCGGCCCCGAAATCTGGGACGACACTGACGGCCGCGCCGACATTCTCGTCTCCGGAGTCGGCACCGGCGGCACCATCACTGGAATCTGCCAGTACATCAAGCCGAAGAAACCTTCCTTCAAAGCCGTGGCGGTCGAGCCCGCCGACAGCCCGGTTCTCTCCGGCGGCAAACCCTCTCCACATAAGATCCAGGGCATCGGCGCAGGTTTCGTCCCCAGCATCCTCCGCCGCGATTACATCGACGAAGTCATCACCGTGACCAACGACGACGCCATCGCCATGGCTCGCCGTCTGCCGCTCGAAGAAGGACTGCTGGTCGGAATTTCTTCCGGCGCAGCGGTAGTCGCGGCTTTGAAAGTGGCGAAGCGGGCAGAGAATGCCGGGAAGCTGATCGTGGCGATCCTGCCATCTTTCGGCGAACGCTATTTGAGCAGTATTCTTTTTCAGGAGCTGCGCGACAAGGCGCTGCAGATTCCGACGGCGTCGCTCCCCGCCTGATCTTTACGCAGATAGCGAAAACGTAATCTATGCCGCACCTGCTAGCGCGAATTCGCGAAGACGTGGCCAACGTGCTGGAACACGATCCAGCTGCCAAGTCTCGCCTTGAAGTCTACCTGTGCTATGCCGGGCTACATGCCGTGTGGTTCTACCACGTAAACCACTGGCTGTGGAGTCATCGTCTCTTTCTGCTAGGACGATGGCTGTCGCAGGTGGCGCGTCACCTGACCGGAATCGAAATTCATCCCGGAGCAACGATCGGCCGCCGGTTATTCATCGATCACGGCATGGGTGTTGTGATCGGGGAGACTGCCATCGTCGGCGACGACGTGACTCTCTATCAGGGCGTAACGCTGGGAGGCACCGGCAAAGATCGCGGCAAGCGTCACCCCACGATCGAAGACGGCGTCGTCGTCGGCGATGGCGCGAAAATTCTAGGCAACATCACAGTGGGAAAAAACTGCCGCATCGGCGCCGGCTCGGTAGTGCTCCGTAATGTTCCCGCAGATTCGACGGTGGTCGGCGTTCCCGGACACATCATCTTCCGCGAAGGCAAACGCGTGGTCATCACCGATCCCAAACAAATCAACGATCCACTTTCGGAAGCCCTGGCCGCGGTAGTTGCCGAAGTGGACAAGCTGCGCGAGAGAGTGCAGCAACTTGAAGGTTCGGGCGTAGCAAGCGAACCGCTCTCCGATTCACTGCAAAGAATCATGGAAGACATCGACTACCAAATCTAGGACTACCAGATCTGACTCAAGTTTCCAGCTATCGCGACATTTCCCCACCAACCATCCGCCAAATGCCCAGCGGATTGCCGTCTTTCAGCGCATCGGGCAACGCGCTGTCGGGAAACCCCTGATAACAGACCAACCGCGCGAACCGGAAAATCGCCTGCGACCCGACCGACGTCGACCTCCCATCGGACGTCGAAGGATACGGTCCTCCATGAACCATGGCGTGCGTGACTTCAACACCCGTGGGAAATCCGTTGAACACCAACCGCCCAACCTTGTTTTCGAGAATCGCAATCAGATCGGCAAACTCGCGTAGATCCTGCTCTGTCCCATGGATCGTCGCCGTCAAATGGCCTTCAAGACCACGCGCAATCGCCAGAACCTGATCGCGGCCCGAGTGCTGCACCAGCAGAGTTGTCGGTCCAAAGATTTCCCCGCTCAGCTCAGAGTTGAGAAATGACGCGGCGTCCGTTTCAAACAGCGCAGCACTCACGGCGAACCCCGCATCCGCCGCCCGCGGACCCGTGGCAACCATCCTGACGGAAGCGTCGTTCTTGCGCCCCGCAATCGCCGAATCATAAGAAGCATGAATCGTCTTCGTCAGTAGATGACAGGGTGGCGCCGTAGCCACCAATTCCTGCAACTTCCGCACGAACTCCGTCGCGTCGGAGCCCTGCGGCACAAACACCATGCCCGGCTTGGTACAAAATTGCCCGGCTCCCAGTGTGAACGACGTATGCAGTCCAGCGGCAATGTTCTCGCCACGCTCCCGCAAAGCCCCCGGCAGAATAAACACGGGATTGGTGCTGCTCATCTCCGCGTAAAACGGAATCGGCTCCGGCCGCGCCGCCGCCAAGTCCATGAGAATCCTGCCCACACCGCGTGATCCAGTAAACGCTCCTGCCCGCATCAGAGGATGCTTCACCAGTTCGGTTCCCACGCGCGTGCCACTATCAAAAAGCAGCGAGAACACCCCCTCAGGCAAACCGCATTCCCGAACGCTTTCCCGCACGGCACGACCCACCAACTCGCTCGTGCCGGGATGCGCCGGATGCGCTTTGAAGACCACCGTATTGCCGGCCGCTAGCGCGGACGCCGTGTCCCCGCCGGCAACGGAAAACGCCAATGGAAAATTGCTCGCGCCAAACACCACTACCGGCCCCAGCGGTCGCAGCATCGAACGAATATCCGGTTTCGGCGCAGGCTTGCGATCAGGATCGCCGTGGTCGACGCGTGCCTGCACCCACGATCCCTCTTCCGCGACCTGCGCAAACATCCGAAGCTGCGCGCAAGTGCGCGCGGTTTCGCCTTGCAGTCGCGCCTGCGGCAAAGCCGTTTCCAGCGCAGCACGCTCGATTACATCGCCCGCAATCGACTCGATCTTCGCCGCAATCGCTCGCAGGAACGCGCCCCTGTCGCGTCCCGAAACGCGCTGGTAGACCTCGAAAGCCTCCGCCGCCAACCGCACCGCAAGGTCCACTTCTTCCGCCATGGCCGAAATGAATCCCGGCTGCAATCGCTCGCCCGTCGCGGGATTCATGGCATAGACCGCCTCACCCGCTCCGGTGCCTTCCCGAAATCCAATCAGCGACCGCCCTGCGAGTTTTGTCATGGCTGAAGGCACAGATACCACCTATTTCCCATTCCGTAGCGCATAGCTCCCGACCACCTGCAGCCTGGAATCCAATGCACCACGAATAATTTTCCTGTTGTGTTCCAGTTCCTTCCCCACCAACTCGAGCCGCGGCGGCCGCACCCGCGAATTCCCAATGCCCACCTCCGCCTGCACCAGTTTGATGAGTTGAACAAAATTAGGGACCGTATCCATCCGCAGCAACGGCAAGAACCAGCGATACAATCCGAATGCCTTGTCGTCCTCACCGTTCATACAGTAGTTGAATAGCTCTACAGATTCTCGCGGCAGCGCGTTCGCCAATCCCGCAATCCATCCCGTTGCGCCCGCTGCAATCGCTTCCAGCACGGCATCATCCACACCCACACAGATCTCCAACCGCCGATCCAATAGGGCTCGGATTGCCGATACTCTTCGCACATCCGTACTCGATTCCTTCACTGCCGCCAGGTTCTCGTGTTCCCCTGCCAGTTCGCGAATCTGTTCCGGCAGAAAATCGGTTCCGTAAGCGACCGGATTGTTGTAGAGCATGCAGGCCAGCGGCGTGGCCTTGAACACCGCAGCAACATGCGCTTTCATTTCGCGCCAGTTGCCCTTATACACATACGGCGGCAGAACCATCAGTCCATCGCAACCCAGATCAGTCGCGGCGTTTGCCAGCGCCACCGCCTCGGAAGTCGACAACGCCGAGATCGCCGCCACCACCGGCCCGCGCCCGCCCACAGCCTTCACGCAGGTACGCAGCACTGCCAGCTTTTCCTCGAACGCTAAAGTTGCGCCTTCCCCCAGCGACCCGAGCGCAACGATGCCCGCGCATCCATTGTCCAGAAGCCAGCGGCAGTGTTCCGCCACGAACCCGTGATCAATGCTCAGGTCGTCATGAAAGCAGGTAGTAATCGCGGGCATCACGCCCTTCCAGTTCATCGAGCTTCTCCTCTGTCAACCTCTCGCCGCGCGCGACGGCCAATACGGCTCGATCGGAATTTCCGACGTCACCCCGGTGATCTGATCCACCAGGATTCTCGCGCTTGCCAGCGACGTCGTGATTCCCAGCCCCTCGTGCCCCGTCGCCAGAAAAAGCGACGGATCTCCCGGCCATGGACCAATCAGCGGCAACTTGTCAGGCGTAGCTGCGCGGAATCCTGTCCAGGCCCGCGCCGCCGGCATCGCGCCGAGTCCCGGCATATATTCCCGCGCGCGCGCCAGCATCCGCGTCAGAATTTCCTGGTCGACATCTCTGTGTTCCGCCCCATACTGCCGCGACGATCCGACCAGAATCTGCCCCGACCGCCGCGGCTGCACATTAAACGCAACCGAATCGCCGGCCACCGAGTGCGCGCTCTTCAAGTATCCCAGTTCCACCAGTTGATGCCGCAAGAACGCGGAATCAGGATCAGGAGCAGGACAAGGTTCAGTGATCACCAGATGTCCCTTGCGCTTTTTGATCTCGACCCCGCTCGTCAGCTCCGGCGCCCAGGCTCCCGCAGCATTCACAATAATCCTGCCCTCGATCTCGGCGCCATCGGACAGCCGGACGTGCCCTTGCCCCATCTGCGCGACCGACGCTCCCAGCCGAATCTCCGCAGCATATTTCCTTGCCCCATGTCTCTGCGCCCGTTCCAGCAGAAACCGCGCCGCACACGGCGGATCGACCACCGTATCCTCCGAAACCAGAAGGCCGCCAGCCAGGCCTTCGCGAAGGTTGGGCTCCAGTTGCCGCAAAGCCTGCGGGTCGAGCACGGTCGTCGGAACCCCGCGCTCCGAATAGTAAACATGCTTGCGGCGCACCTCGGCCATTTCTTCTTCGTCGGCCGCAACCCAGACCGTTCCGCACTGGTTGTATTCCACATCCTCCGGCAACTCTGGCCGCAATGCATGCCAGAGCTGCTGCGAATAGCGCGTCAACGCAAACTGCGCCGCCGAGTCGTCCATGACCACAATGTGCCCCATCGCGGCCGCCGTGGCGCCGCCCGCCACGTCCCGATCCACCACTGTAACCCGCATCCCGCGCCGCGCAAATTCGTCCGCGCAGGCCGCGCCGACAATCCCGGCGCCCACTATCACTACGTCATAGGCAGCACTGCTCACGGTTGACTCATAGCGAGACATCCACACATTTATTTCGTGCTCAACTATTTCGCGGTCAGCAGACCACGTTCCCGGCAGGGTCGCTGGTCAATGAGCGCCGTCGAGAAATGGTGCAAGTAACGGCCTCGCTCCAGAGCAAGAATCTGCATTGGACATCGCCGGGGGGCCGACGAAGCTGAGGGCCAAGGTGCGATTCTAGAACACCAGGCGGTAGTCGAGAAGCGGCTCGCAGGGATTGCGGTGCCCTCTTAGCGTATTGGCGCGATAAAGCCCGGAAGGCAGCAGAAATTATCTGCCCCACTAATTCAATTGCAGGAAGGGCATGACCGACGGCACGCCACTCGAGTTCACGATCACCAGCATGTAATAACCGGGAGGGGCTATGCTGCTGCTCGCAGGAGCCGTTGCCTGTATCGTTCCGGAACCTACGGTGAAGGTTAGGTCTACATAGCGTTGGTCAAAGTCGTCAGCATGAGTCGTCGCCCCCGGCCGCACCAGCGCGACTCGTGTGATGGTTGACGCATTCGCGATGGTGATGTTGAATTTGGCCCCGTAACCGAGAGATGTCGGCGCGGATTGGATCACCGGTCGCGCCCCCTTGAAGAGGTACGGCGGGCTGAAGATTTCGTAGGTGATTTGCCCGGAGGCGCCGTTGTTGGAACCGGCTGAAACGACCCGTCCGTCCGGCAGCAGGACCGCCGTCGAATGGTAGGTTCGCTGAATCGTCTGCGGTGCCATAACCGTCCATCGCCCGGTCTTCGGATCGTACAATTCGGGAGTGAACACCGGATTCGTGAATTGCCCCCAACCGCCGCCGCCACCGACCGCCAGCACGGTTCCGTCCGGCAGCAGCACTAGATTTTCGTTGTAGCGGGAATACGTCATGGGACTGGTGTACGTCCACGTTGGTGTGGCCGCGGACAAGTCAATTACTTCGACCGTATTCGTCGACGCTCCGCCGCCATTCGCGTGAGTCAACGAGCCGCCGGCGACCAGAACCTTTTGCGTCCCTCCCGGCAACAACACGTGGGGAGCAAAATATCGAAAACCAAAATTGGTGGCCGCTACGAATGACCAGGCATTTGTGGCGGGGTCGAACAGATAGGTTTGCGCGGCCGGCGACGACAAAAACACTTTGCCGCTGGGCAACAGCGACATGCGGGGGTAGGTCTGAAGAAGATTGCTGGGCAGGTTGGCCGAAGCGGGCAGAACCGTCCACTTGCCGGTCGTGATGTCGTACGATTCCAAGGCCGTCTGGATCCAAGCACCAGTCTCGTCTGATCCGGACAGCTCAAGCACGGTCCCATTACTGAGCTCTACGCTAGTGGGGTACCATCGCGCGTAGTTCATGTCCTGGCCGACCGACCAAGTCAAGGCGCTGGGATCAAATATCATCGTGCTGGTGGTGCCGTCATTATCGATGGCGGAATTGTGTGCGTGTCCGTTTGCCCCGGACGTCACGACCCCACCAGTCACCATTACCTGGCCGTTGCTCAGAATCGTCACACCTGAGCAAAAGATGTCTCGCGGCACGGGCAACGCGACATTGGTTACGGTGCCTGTAACCGGATCCAGCACGACGGCCTGGGAGTTCTGTGCAGGGAACGCCGGGTAGTAGTAGAAAAGCACCTTGCCGGTGTACATTACCACGGCGTTGGCCCCAACCACGCACGGCTCCTTCGGGCAAAAATTGACCGGGGCAGCCCACTGCCCCACACTCGCGGCAGCCGGAAGCTTCGCCTGTCCCCAAATAGCGGGCACGCTGCAAAAACAGAAAACGGTTGCGACCAAGACAAGTCGCATCCGCGTTTTGCGGACCGCCGGACGATCTCTGCGAAGGCCGCACAGGTTTAGAAGGGTGGCAAGACAAGACGACCGTAACATGGACGTATCCTCCGCTTCGCAAAATGGATCACTTGGCCCGGGAGCCCAACCACACTGCGGACTGCACGTAAAACGAGGTGCCCACTTAACCACTGAGGCCGTTGCATGTCAATATGCAAAAGTTTGCGACGCCAC
This sequence comes from uncultured Acidobacteriota bacterium, assembly GCA_963758005.1. Lineage (GTDB taxonomy): Bacteria > Acidobacteriota > Terriglobia > Terriglobales > Acidobacteriaceae > Sulfotelmatobacter. The sequence continues at coordinate 1,016,307 of CAVWTR010000006.1, read as the reverse complement.
CACCCTCGAACTGCGGATGGCGGGACCGGCAAAGCCAACGCTGACGCAGCCTTTGACAAAGGCACGCGTGTAAGTTTAATGTTCCGTTACGTAAACGTTTACGAGATCGGTTTTCCTGCCCGATTCCGAGCGTTGAGCACTCTCAATTTTTCCTCAATGCTGCTCAAGACACTGCGCGAAGAGGTGCTGGAAGCGAACCTGGAACTGGTTCGCCGCGGCCTCGTTCTCTACACTTTCGGCAATGTCAGCGGCATCGATCGCAGCCAGGGCCTGGTCGCCATCAAGCCCAGCGGCGTCCCCTACGAAGAACTCAAGCCGGAGCATATCGTGATCTCCGATCTCACCGGAAAAATCGTTGACGGAACCCTCCGCCCATCCTCCGACTTGCCGACGCATATCGAGCTCTATAAACATTTCCCCAACATCGGCGGAGTCGCGCACACGCACTCCGAATATGCCACCGCCTGGGCTCAGGCCGAGACCCCGATTCCATGTTTCGGCACCACTCACGCCGACTCTTTTCACGGCCCCATCCCGGTCACCGAACGACTGACCGCAGCCGAGATTGCCGGCGACTATGAACTGGAAACCGGGGCTGCCATCTGCCGCACCTTCTCCAATTCGAAGCTCGATCCCGACGCGATTCCCGCCGTCCTCGTCGCCGGGCACGCTCCGTTCTGCTGGGGCGCAACCGCCGCCGAAGCCTCCCATAACGCTGTGATCCTCGAATACGTAGCTCGCATGGCCCTACACACGCTGTCGATCAATGCTTCATCCCGGCCGCTTGCTCGCGAACTGCACGACAAACATTTTCTGCGCAAGCACGGCCGCAACGCCTATTACGGACAGGTCAAAACCACATGAGTCTAGCCGCGGTTTTTCTCAGCTCATCGAGCCTGGTGCACCTCGCGCCGGTGGACATGGTCATCGTGACTTTCTATTTCGTGCTCGTGCTGGCCATCGGCTTCTACCTGAAAGGCCAGGCGAACACCGGCGAAGATTTCTTCATGGCCGGACGCGAGATGACGTCCTGGGTCGCAGGCCTCAGCTTCCTGTCCGCGAACCTGGGCGCGCTGGAACTCATGGGATGGGCGGGATCGGCCTATCAATACGGCATCCTGGCCACGCACTGGTATTGGATTGGCGCCATCCCCGCCATGTTGTTCCTCGCGCTGGTGATGATGCCCTTCTACTACATCTCGAAGACGCACTCCGTCCCGGGATATTTGAAACTGCGTTTCGGCGAGCCCAGCCGCATTCTCTCTGCGGTTTCGTTTGCTTTCATGACCGTGCTGATGAGCGGCGTCAACATGTTCGCCATGGCCAAAGTCATGCAGATCGTGCTGGGTTGGGATCTCAACTTCAGCATCTGGGTTTCATCGCTCACAGTCGCCGTCTACGTGACCCTTGGCGGACTGCGCTCCGCGATCTTCAACGAAGTTTTGCAGTTTTTTCTCATCTGGGCCGGTGCTCTGCTGATACCGATCCTCGGCCTCTACGAAGCTGGAGGATGGAGCAACCTCAAAGTTCTGATTACACAACGAGCGTCAGAACAATACGTCCACATGTGGGCTGGGCTGGGTTCCTTCAGCACCAATCCTATGGGCATTCACTGGACCGGCATTGTCTTCGGCCTCGGAGCCGTCATTTCCATGGGCTATTGGACGACGGATTTCCTGGTCGTGCAGCGCATCCTGGCCGCGAAAGACATTCGCAGCGCCGAGATGGCCCCCATCATCGGCGCCGGATTCAAAATGCTGGTGCCCATCATCGTGATCCTTCCCGGATTGCTCGGCCTGGGCCTGCTTCCGATGAAACTGGTTCCAGAGTCGGTGGCCGTGGCCACGCATGGCTACAGTTATAACGACGTTCTCCCTCTCATGCTGGCGCGCTATTGCGGTCCCGGACTGTTGGGCCTCGGCATCACCGCTCTGATTGCCGGCTTCATGTCCGGCATGGCCGGCAACGTCAGCGCCTTCACCACGGTCTGGACCTACGACATCTATCGTCCCCTCATCAATAGCAAGGGCAGCGACGGTCACTATGTAAGCATGGGACGCTGGACCACCGTAGTCGGCGTGCTCATCAGCGTCGGAACTGCTTATCTCGTGATGCGTTCGGCCAGCATCATGGACTACGTGCAGGCGCTCTTCAGCTTTTTCATCGCCCCGTTGTTTGGAACGGTTGTCCTGGGAATGTTGTGGAAGCGCGCGACCGGTGCCGGCGGCTTTTGGGGACTGCTCTGCGGCACGATCTCTTCGGTCAGCATGTGGGCGTGGGTGAAGGTCGATCCCTCAGCCTTGCGCTATGTCGCACTTTCGCCCGACGCCAAAGCGATTGCCCAAGATATGTATCAGGCACTGTGGTCATTCCTGGTTTGCGTGACCGTGACGGTCGTGGTGAGCCTAGCAACCAAGCCCCGACCCGACAGCGAATTGGTTGGCTTGGTCTACGGTCAAACGGAAATTCCGTCGGTCGGCGATGTTCCGCTGTATCAGAAGCCGCTGTTCTGGGCGGCCATCGTGGGAGTCATTTTCGTAGTGCTGAACATAATTTTCTGGTAGGCGGTGACTATGGCAGCAGGCAGATCGGTTTCCATCTGGTTTTTCATCGGCATTTCACTGCTGATCAATGGCGTGCTTATTCTGGGCGCTGGATTGTACGAATATTCGCATCCCCCAGCGCCGGAAGCGCAAGTGGTGCTCTTCCAATTGCACGCCAGCGTATGGTGGGGCGGGTTATTGACGCTGATCGGCGGTCTCTATTCCTGGTGGTATGCGCCGTCGCGTGCGCGTTAGCGGCACTCGAGCTGGGATCGAAGTCGGACAGAATTTGAGGGAAGAATTTGGGAGCGAAATATGTCTAGCAAGAAAATGACCATGGGCGTCATCATCGGGAACCGCGGATTTTTCCCCGGAGAGCTGGCCAAGTCCGGCCGCGAAGAGATGATTCAGGCGCTCACCAAGGCTGGCATCGATTGCGTGGTGCTCGGCCCCGAAGACAGCAAACACGGCGCCGTCGAGACTCACGAGGAAGCTAAAAAATGCGCCGCGCTGTTTCGGAAAAACAGTGACCGTCTCGATGGAGTCATCGTCTCCCTGCCCAACTTCGGCGACGAGCGTGCCATTGCCGATACCCTGAGGCTGGCTCGCCTCGACGTCCCCGTGCTTGTGCAGGCCACGCCCGACGACGCGAAGAAGATGACCATCCTGCACCGCCGCGATAGTTTCTGCGGAAAAATGTCGGCCTGCAACAATCTGCGGCAGTATGGCATTCCCTATTCGCTGACGCGTCTGCACACGGTGAGTCCCGACTCAGAAGATTTTCGGAACGACCTCGCATGGTTCGCCGCAGTGTGCCGTGTGGCCAACGGTATGCGCAACCTGCGCGTCGGCAGCATCGGCGCGCGCCCCACTGCCTTCAACACCGTACGCTACAGCGAAAAGCTCCTCGAAGCCCACGGCATCTCCACCGAAACCCTCGACCTATCAGAAGTCTTCGGCCGCATCGCCAAGTTGAAGGACGATCACGCCGGAGTTCAAGCCAAGCTCGCCGCCATTCACAAGTACGTCACCACCAGCGGCGTCCCCGATGCGGCACTCGTCAAAATGGCCAAGCTCGGCTACGTGATCGACGACTGGATGACCCAGACCGACGTAAAAATCAGTGCCGTCCAGTGCTGGACCTCGATGGAAGAATATTTCGGCGTGGTCCCCTGCACCATCATGAGCATGATGAGCAACAATCTGATTCCCGCGGCCTGCGAAGTCGATGTCTGCGGCACGCTGAGTATGCACGCGCTGGCCCTGGCATCCCAAACACCGAGCGCGCTGCTCGACTGGAACAACAATTATGGCGACGATCCCAACAAGGCCGTCTGCTTTCACTGCAGCAATCTTCCGAAACACTTCTTTCAAGACGTCCGCATGGATTTCCAGGAGATCATCGCCGGCACAGTCGGCAAAGACAACACCTTCGGCACGGTTGTCGGCCGCGTGAAGCCTGGCGCCATGAGCTTTGCGCGCTTCTCGACCGACGATACCGCGGGAGTGATTCGCGGCTACGTTGGCGAAGGCTCCTTCACCAGCGACGCGCTGAACACTTTCGGCGGCGTAGGCGTGGTGCAGATTGCCGAACTGCAAAACCTGCTGCACTACATCTGCGAAAACGGATTCGAGCATCACGTAGCCGCTAATTTCTCCACCACCGCCGCCGCCGTGCACGAAGCCGCCATCCGCTACCTGGGCTGGCAGATGCACTGGCACGGGAACTAAAGGAACTTTGTCATTCCGACTGGAGCGCAGCGCAAACGACACTTAAGCTCTGCGATTCCGACCGGAGCGAAAGGACAATTAAGCTCTGTCATTCCGACCGGAGCGGAGCGAAGCGAGCGTAGTGGAGGAACCTGCTGTTTCTCGCCACGTCCGCGACGGCTGGCGGCAATCACCCTCTTCTTGCTCTGCTACCCTCCCGCAATGGCCCCAACAATCAATAGCGGTTCTTCGCCCAACGCAACCGCCTCGGGAAGCAAGGAATCCGGCGCTTCGTGGGAGAAATCTTCCTGGCAGGCGAAGAATCGCAGAAAAGCACGCCGCTGCTGCGTGACTTGATCGCGGATCGTGCCCCGCAGCATGGGATAGCGCGCCTCCAGTGCATCGAGCACCGAGCGCTGCGTGACCGGGCCCTCGACCTCGAGCTGCACCTCGCGGCCGACGTGCGCCAGCGTGCGAAGGTGTTGTGGTAGTTCGACTCGAATCAATCTACTTTACCGCGGTTTCCTGGATGTAAAGCACTTTCCAGTCGTTGCCCCCATGAACCCAGACCTCGCCGAAGATGCTGTCTGACTTCTCCATCTGCCCGCCGGATTTTCCTTCGTAGTGCGCCGAATAAGTGACTAGAGCGGTCTGCGCCCCGAGCGATTTCACGGTGAAATCTCTGAGAATGTAGCTGGTGAGCTCGAAGTCGTCCACCATGGCGATTTCAGCTTTCTTGTCGCCGAATCCGCTTCCGCCTTCCTCCATCTCGCGAAAGCCGTCGGCCAGCGCGGCCCCGAGCCCGGCCTTGTTTTTATTCTTGAAATCTTCCCAGACTTTTCTCACCTTGGCTTCCACGGCGGGAGCGCTCGGCGACGGACTTGCCAGCGGGATGCTGTGTTTCCTGCGCCGCTGCTGCTATCGTTAGCAATAACAAGAGTGCAACCGCGGTGAGAATCATCTTCATGTATTTCTCCTGGAGTAAAGCGCATGCGACGCTATCATCCGCAGAGAGGCAAAGTCAAAGTTCGGCGCGCTTCTCGCGTACGGCTAATCCGTTATCCGAGCGGCGGCGATTGAAGTCACGCTAGCGTTTGCACTTCCACTGACAGCACGGCCGGCAGATCACGGACAATCGGATTCCAACTATCGCCGGCATCGGCCGAAGCGTAAACTTGGCCCCCGGTAGTGCCAAAATAAATGCCGCACTCATCGAGCGAATCGACGGCCATCGCGTCGCGCAGCACATTGACGTAGCAGTCTTTTTGCGGCAGACCATTGGTCAGCGCTTCCCACTCATTGCCGCCGGTGCGGCTGCGATATACGCGCAGCTTGCCTTCATGAACATAATGCTCACTGTCGCTCTTGATGGGGACGACGTAAACCGTCTCCGGCTCGTGGGCGTGAATGTCGATAACGAACCCGAAATCGGTAGGCAAATTGCCGCTGATCTTTTTCCACTGGTCGCCGGCGTCGTCCGAGCGCATGACGTCCCAATGCTTCTGCATAAACAACACTCCCGGGCGCGACGGGTTCATCGCAATGTGGTGCACGCAGTGGCCGATCTCTGCCGTCGGGTTGGGAATATATTTCGAATACAGTCCCTGGTTGATTGGCTTCCAGCTCTTGCCGCCGTCGTCGGTGCGGAACGCGCCCGCAGCTGAAATCGCAATGTACATGCGTTCCGGATTGCCGGGCTCGAGAATAATGGTGTGCAGACACATGCCTCCAGCGCCGGGCTGCCAGTTCGGCCCAGTACCGTGCCCGCGCAGTCCGGGAAGTTCATTCCAGTTCTCGCCACCGTCATTCGAGCGAAACAGAGCAGCATCCTCAACGCCGGCATAAACCACGTTCGGATCGGTGAGCGACGGTTCAAGATGCCAGACCCGCTTGAACTCCCACGGGTGCTGGGTGCCGTCGTAAAACTGGTGAGTCGTGAGAGGCGCGCCAGTTTCAGTGGACGTGTCGTAGACAAATTTGTTGCTGTCAGACTTGGGCGGCCCCGGCGCCGCGGGCGCGCCGGGCGGAGTTCCAGGCTGGTGCCATGTCTTGCCGCCATCGTCAGAGCGCTGAATGATCTGTCCGAACCAGCCGCTGGTCTGCGACGCGTAGATGCGATTGGGATCTGCGGGCGAGCCCTTCAGGTGATACATCTCCCAACCCGCAAAGTGCGGTCCGCTGATCTCCCAGTTCTGGCGCTTGCCGTCGGCCGTAAGAATGAATGCGCCTTTGCGCGTACCCGCCAGAACTCGAACCTTGCTCATGCAGTGCTCCTCCGTTAATACGAAATAATCCTGAGATTTTATCTAAGCCGGTGACGCGGTAGTCAATCGGGTTTGTTAGGCAGGGCGGCAAGACAGTGGAGCGCTGTCAATGTTGCGCCGTGCTGGCCGCCGGCGAATCCGCGCGCTCATACACCCTCACGTAATCCACCAGCATGGTCTGCGGGAAAACCGTCGTCGCGTCGGGACTCCCGGGCCAGCCGCCGCCCACCGCCACGTTGAGCAGCAGAAAAAACGGACGGTCGTAAACCCATTTCGCCCCCTTGGGCAGGTCCGCCGGCGTCCGCGTCGCGTAGAGATTCTGATCCACGTAGAAGCGGATCGCGTTCGGCTCCCACTCCACGGCGTAAAGGTGAAAGTCGTCGGCAAAGCCCTGGCCGACGGGAAGCCCGCCGGGAAGGCCGAAAGAAGCGCTGATGCCGTGCTCGCCGGAATATCCCGGCCCGTGAATCGTCCCGTAAACCAGTGCCGGCTCCTTGCCGACGTTCTCCATGATGTCGATCTCGCCGCAGTCGGGCCAGCCTGACTTGTGCAAGCTATGCTTGTCGATGTCGTTGCCCAGCATCCAGAACGCCGGCCAGATTCCCTGGCCGCGCGGAATCTTGATGCGCGCTTCGAAGCGCCCATAGGTCTGCGAAAATTTGCCTTGAGTTTTCAGTCGCGCGGAAGTGTAGTTGCGCGTGACGCCGTCCGCGCCGGTGAATTTTTCCTGCATGACTTTAATAACCAGGTTGCCGTCTTGTTGCGATGCGTTTTCGAGGCGTCGGGTGTAGTACTCCAGTTCGTCGTTGCCCCAGCCTCCGCCGCCGGTTTCTGACACCCATTTGGATGCATCAACCGCCGAACCATTAGATCCGTTGAATTCGTCGCTCCACACCAGCTTCCAAGCTGGAGCGGCGGGTTGTGCACTTGCGGCCGGCGGACTGCTCTGCGCGGCCGCTAATGCGAGCACAAGGCAATTCACAAGCAATAGACACATTCCGAACCAAGCCGGCCGCCGCCATTTGGATTTCATCGTCAATCCCACCTTCGATCTCAAGCTCGATCCGACGGAAGTTTCGTGAAGTCGGCTCGCGCGAACTTCGACCACCGCGCGACGCTCGATACTCACGCCACTATACTCACATTGAGTCATCTCGCACCAGAGAGCCCAATGTCGGACGAGGGCGTGGTTTTTAGAAAAGGTTGGTATCAGGGTATGCCTTCAGGCGTGCCGGCTCACACGCGCGCGTTCTGAAGCGGCTTTAGCCGCTAGGGTCTTGTCCTACAGCCCCGGGTGCGCGTTGTCGGAGAATGGGAATGCGGAAGGCAGATTCGCCAATAGGATGGGTCGCCGAAGAAACGCTACAGTCGCCAGAACGAAATCGCCCGGCCGCATGTACGCGACCGGGCGCCGAACTCCAAACTGACTTCAACTTGAAGCGAATACGTCTTCCGCCGCAAGCATAGTTCTTCGATCTCTACGCGCGTTCGCGCACGTCCGCTTCCATCGGAGGCCGCGAACTCGGCAGATCGAAGTATGTGCTCGGGCGTTTCGGATCAACTTTCATCCGCCGCGGAACCGTGTCCTTCTCAATCTGTCGCAAGATAGTTTCAGCCGCGGACGCTCCCCATTCCGCGAGCCAGGCTTGCATGTCATCGGCCAGCGGTTCCAGCAGAGTCATATATTCAAGGTCCACTGAAGCCACGGGCAGATCCAGTTCACGCGGCAGAACTGCATCAATTGCGATCACGCCTTCAATCCCGCGCTGCTGCAGCTGGACGGAAATCGTATTCCATTCCGACGCGCAATCAAAAGCCCCGAGAGCAAGCAGATACCCGCGCCGATGCAGCAGGCTCTGCACGCCGGCCAGCACGCGGGCAACAGGCGCGCGGCCAATATCAGGAGTGATGGCCGCAACCAGCCGGGTTCGTTTGGTGCGCAGGGATCGCGCCCACAAATTCGGACGATAATTCAATTCGCTCGCAGCGCGGAAGACGCGATCCTTGGTCCGCTGCGGGATCGCCAGCGATGCTGGTGTATTGTTCAACACGGCGGAGACCGAACACGGAGCGAGTCCAACTCGTTCGGCGACGGTTCGCAGGCTTACCACGTTTGTTTTATTCGACACATCTCCCCCTAATCCTTCATCAGGACTCTAGAACGCCGCGACCATATCAGTTGCGGGCTTTCACTCAGACGGCAAGGTCAACCAGGAACCCATCCACGGGGAAAGCCAAACTACAAAAAGTTTGGAGGGTCTTCTGCGACTCTGCAGAAGATGTGCGAACTACTTTGGAGCAGACCGCACGGATAGTCCAATTCAAAAAATTTATGGTTAGGATTACTAGGTTAAGATCACCTAAGGTTAAGATCAGCCCGCCACGGACGAAGCTCCCATGCTTTTGTGAAGCGTCACCCAACGAAGCTGATTTCGGTAGCGGCTCAGTTTTGGCTGGCTATAACTTGACGTCATCCCGAAGCACCGCGTTTTCACGAGCGGGGCGAGGGATCTCGCGCTAAGCTGGAAACATGCCCGACCGCTTCCCATCCCGCGGAGATCAAAAGCTGATCCAGATCGTCGACTCCGCGTTGGCCGACGTCACCCGCCGCAGCGGGAAATGGCTGGTCTGTCGCCCGGGATGCACACAATGCTGCATCGGAGTGTTCGCCATCAATCAACTCGATGCCCAGCGCTTACGTCGAGGACTCGCCGATCTGGAAATGGCCGCGCCTGAGCGTGCTGCGCGAGTCCGTGATCGTGCGCGCGACGCGGTCAGTCGGCTGGCGCCAGATTTTCCGGGCGATCCTGTCAGCGGCGTTTTGCATGAAGGCGAAGCGGCGGAGCGACAATTCGCCGACTTCGCCAACGATGAGCCCTGTCCCGCGCTCGATCCCGAGACGGGAACTTGCGAACTTTACGAATCGCGTCCCATGACTTGCCGTGTGTTTGGTCCTCCAGTGCGGTCCGAAGATGGATTGGGAGTTTGCGAACTCTGTTTTCAAGGCGCGTCGGACAAAGAAATTGCCGCCTGCGAAATGAAGCCCGACCCGGATGACCTGGAATCGCGTCTGCTCGAAGAACTCGAAAAAAGTACTGGCACTCACGGAAACACGATCATCGCTTTCTGCCTGGCATCCTGACCGGGCACGAATCAGGCCTGCTGCTTCTTCTCAAGTTCGGCCCAGCGTGCGTAAAGTTCGTTCACTTCGTCCTGCGCTTGTTCCAGTTCTGCGTGAGCCTTCATGAGTCGCGCGCCGTCGCTGGCAATCGTCGGGTCTTCGGCGGCGGCGCGCTTGGCCTCCATCACCTGTTCAGCGTCCGCAACCCGCTGCTCGATGCTGGCATATTCCCGCGCTTCCAGATATGAAAGCTTCCTTTTCGCCGATGCCGCGGATGAAGATAAGAATACCGGCGTCGCAGAATCCGCGGCCGCTGCTCGCACAGTAACCCGCGCACCAGCCTGCGAGACTTGCTGGCGCTCTGCCTGCCACGCCTCCCACTGCGAGTAGTCGGCAAACCGGTCGGCGCCGCCCTGGCCGTCCAGCCCAAGCACGACGGTCGAGACGCGATCCAGCATGTAACGGTCATGCGTCACCAGCACCAGCGAGCCGCGAAACTCGAGCAGGCTTTCCTCCAGAATTTCGAGGGTAGGAATGTCGAGGTCATTGGTAGGCTCGTCCAGCAGAAGAACGTCAGCGGGCTGCAGCATCAGCTGCGCGATCAACACCCGCGCGCGTTCGCCGCCGGAGAGGCGCTCGACCGGCTGGTTCAGCTGTTCGCCCTTGAACAGAAATTTCGCCGCCCACGACGCCACGTGCGTCACCCGGTCCTGATAGATGACGGAATCGCCCTCCGGAGCCAGTGCCCGCCGGAGCGTCACGTTGGGGTCGAGTTCGCGGCGCTGATCGAAATACACGATTCGCAATTTGTCCGCGCGCCGAATCTCGCCCTCGGTCGCAGCCACTTCTCCGCGCAACAGCCGCAGCAGAGTCGTCTTGCCACTCCCGTTCGGACCGACGAGCCCAACTCGCAGCCCAGCCGTGACAATAAAGTTCAACCCTTCAAATAGCCGCCGCCCTCCAATTTCGTAAGCGACATTCTGCAGTTCGATCAGCCGCTTGGTCTTGCGATCGGTGGCCGAGAAATCAATCTGCGCGCTGCTGGTGCGCGTTCGCGAGTTCAGGTCGGCGAGTTCTTCCATCAATTCACCCGCCTTGCCGATGCGCGCCTTCGATTTTCTGGTGCGCGCCTTCGCCCCGCGGCGCAGCCATTCGATCTCCGAATGAACCAGGTTCTCCAGCGCTTCCTGCCGCTTCGATTGCGCGTGCAGAAATTCTTCCTTCTTCTCTAGGAAAACGCTGTACCGTCCCTTCACCCGCAGCAATCCGTCGGGATAAACGCGGCTCAACTCCGCCATCTCGGTCGCCACATTCTCCAGAAAATAGCGATCGTGGCTGATCACCACACACGCGAACGCAGCCTGCTCCAACACTTCTTCCAGCCACTCAATGCCCGCCAGGTCCAGATGATTCGTGGGTTCATCCAGCAGCAAAATGTCCGGCCCCTGCACCAGCGCCTCAACGATCGCCAGCCGCTTCTGCCAGCCTCCGGAGAGCGAAGCCGCTTCCGCTTCCAGGTCGACGAAGCCTGCGCGCCCCAGCGTCTCAGCAAATCGAGTGCCGCGTTCCGACTCGGGCACGGCAGACTTTTTCAATGCCGCATCGACCACGGATCGCACTGTATCCCCGGGCCGGAATTCGGATTCCTGCTCCACATAACTCAGCCGAAGCCGCTTGCGAAAGGCGATCTCCCCGTCATCGGTGTCTTCGGTGCCCGCAAGAATTCGCAGAAGCGTAGATTTCCCCGACCCATTCGGACCGATCAGTCCGATACGATCTCCCTCGGAAACAGTGAAGGAGACGTTCTGAAACAGCGGGTCGGCTCCAAAGGCTTTCGAAATGCTGCGTACGTTAATCAGCGGCGGCAAAGAGGGAATTGGCTCCTGGAAAATCGAATAAAGGTCTGCCTTGAGATTATCAGGAAGAACGATGTGCACGCGGATGCCGCGAGCCAAGCGGCTCCGGCGATTGGATATTTAAGGAAAAAGGTCGCCAGAGTGGGAATGGAAACTGTAACTCTACCAGGCCGGCTTGCCGTCTTTGAATCGCAGCGTGACCGTATCTCCGCCTTTGGTCACTTCGCGCGCCAAGGTCAAATCCGCGCCGTCCTGCTTGATCTTGGAACCCGTGACCTCGATCTCGTCATTTGCCTTGAAGTCGATGCCCATGTCGTCGAGAAATTTCTTGGGACAAAGAAAAACCTGCACTGAATCCGGGCCGCTCTTCATCACCAGGTAAGCTACGGGCTTCCCACCCGTAGGAGGTACGAACTTCAACTCCTGCACCACTCCCTTGAACTTGCCTTCCGTACCGGGATCATATTTGGGGAGCGCTTGGGAAAAAGCGGCGGCAGTCAGGAAGGTAATTGCGGCAAATCTCAGGAACTGGTTGCACTTTAAGCGGTTGAACTTTACGCGGTTGCACATCGGGCCAAACGCAGTCATGGCGGGCCCTCCGCGTGAATACTAGGCTTCCACAGCATGAAAAGCAATCGGATTCCACATCGCGTCCGCGGCTCGCTGCTCTTATACTCGAATACTTGCCCTCGACTTCGCTAACTCAACGGAGCCCGCTTGCGATGAAATCGATTCGCTCCACCCACGCGCTGCTGCGGTTCGTGGTCATGGGAACCATTTTCCTGTGCGCGATCGCGTCACCGGAACTTGCCGCCGAGACGGGCGCCCAGGCTTGGCTGCGCTATTCCGCGTTGCCTCCGCAAGCCGCCAAGAACTATGAGCGACTGCCGGATAAGACCTTGCTGCTCGGTGATTCGCCGGTGCTTAAAACCGCGCAGCAGGAGCTCATTCGCGGCGTTTCGCAAATGTTAGGCCGGGCCTTGCGCGTAACTACAGGCGTTGCCGGTGCCGGGCCTCGCCCGTGCGCGGAAAATACCATCGTTCTGGGAACGTTGACCGAGTTGCACGCGCGCTACCCGGAGTTTCATCCAGATCAAACTTTAAACTCCGACGGCTACTGGCTCAAAGGCGCAAAAATCCACGGAGCGAAATGTTTCATCGTTGCTGGCGCCAACGAACGCGGCGTTCTGTATGGTGTGTTTGCCCTGTTGAGCAAGATCGCCCGCGCAGAGAGTCTCACCAACATTGATGAACTGCAGCGACCCTACGCGCCCATCCGCTGGGTGAATCAGTGGGACAATCTCGACGGCCGCATCGAGCGCGGATATGGCGGCCCCTCCATCTTTTTCGCCGATGGCAAAGTCCGCGACGACCTGACCCGGGCCGGGGAGTACGCGCGCTTGCTCGCGTCGATTGGCATCAACGGCTGCGCGATCAATAACGTCAACGCCGCCCCCGGCATTCTCGAAGACAGTTTCATCGCGCAGGTCAGCCGCATTGCGGATGTGTTTCGCCCCTGGGGTGTGCAACTCGTTCTGTCCGTCGATCTGAGCAGCCCGAAAATTGTCGGCGGCCTCGACACGTTTGACCCGCTGGACCCGCGAGTCGCCGAGTGGTGGCGCAAAAAGGTCGACGAGATCTACCGCCGCATTCCGGATTTCGGCGGCTTCGTCATGAAAGCCGATTCCGAGGGCCGCCTCGGTCCCTCCAGCTATGGCAGAACGCATGCCGACGCTGGCAACGTGATTGCGCGCGCTCTCAAGCCGCACGGCGGCGTGGTGTTCTATCGCGCCTTCGTCTACAACCACCATCTCGACTGGCACGATCTGAAAAACGATCGCGCCAAGGCCGCGTACGATAATTTTCATCCGCTCGACGGCGCATTCGACGACAACGTGATTATTCAGATCAAGAACGGCCCCATCGATTTTCAGGTACGCGAACCAGTCTCCCCGCTCTTCGCTGGCCTGCACCGCACCAACGAAGCCATCGAGTTGCAAATCACGCAGGAATATACCGGGCAGCAGCGCCAGCTCTGTTTTCTCGTCCCCATGTGGAAGGAAGTGCTCGACTTTGATATGCACGTCGGCGACATGCGAGTTGACGGGAACGCCGCGCCAGTCAAGGATCTCGTGGCGGGCAGAATTTTCCATCGTCCGACCGGCGGCTTCGTCGGCGTGGCCAACGTGGGCATGGACGCAAACTGGCTGGGTAGTCCGCTCGCCATGGCCAATCTCTACGGCTTCGGGCGCCTCGCATGGGATCCTAATCTCAACGCCGAAAAAATAATCGATGAATGGACACGCCTCACCTTCGGCAGCGACCCGCTCGTGATTAAGACGATCACCGAAATGCAGCTAGATTCCTGGCCGGTCTATGAAAGTTATACCGGTCCCTTGGGCGCGGGGACGCTGACCAACATCACCGGAAATCATTACGACCCTGGCCCGGAGTCCTCCGAAGAAAATGGCTGGGGGCAATGGCACCGCGCCGATCACGCGGGAATCGGCATGGATCGCACGATTGCGACCGGCACCGGATTCATCGGCCAATATCCGCCGGCTGTGCAAGACCTCTACGAATCGCTGGCCAAATGCCCCGACAACCTTCTTCTGTTCTTCCACCACGTGCCCTACACCTATGTCCTGCACTCCGGAAAAACAGTGGTCCAGCACGTTTACGATTCGCACTACGAAGGCGCCGATCGGGTCCGCAATTTTATTGCGCAATGGAAAACCCTCGACGGCCACATCGACGCAGAGCGCTACCGCGACATTCTGCCGCGCCTCGAGTACCAGGCCGGAGAAGCAATCGTATGGCGCGACGCTATCTGCAACTGGATTTATAAACTCTCCGGCATCCCAGACGAAAAAGGCCGCGTCGGCACCGCGCCGAAGAAGTGAGTCTCGGCCAGCGGCCTTTCAGGGAAGAGTGCGGGTGGGGTCTGACAGGGAAATCACACCCTGCGTCATCCCGAGCGGAGCCGTCCTTCAGGCGAAGAGAGGGATCTCCCGTGAACCGCCGCTTCCGGCTGGACCAGCCTGAGCCACCACGCTCTTTTTTCGACTAGCCTTGCGCATTTACCCCAGTTCCGTTAACGTTTACGTCTCTGAACGGTCCCGCTGCTCCGACGCTTCAGGACCATTCGCCAAGAACACGGCCAAGAAAAATGGGCAAGCCTCCCACGACTCTCCGTGACATTGCAAAGGCCCTCGGAACCTCCATTGGCTCCGTGCATCGGGCCATGCATAACAACCCCGGTGTGAGTCCCGAAACCAAAGCCAAAGTCTTGCAGATGGCAAGAACTTTGGGCTACCGCCCAAACCTTGCCGCGCGCTACTTGTCATCCCGAAAAACTCTACGCATCTCGGTGAACACGCTGCACGGTACCACGTCGTTTTGGGATGAGGTGCGCGCAGGAATTCGCGAAGAGGCCGCGTCCGTCGTGCTCGAGAATGTTGAGCTTGAGTTTCGAACCCATCCCCGCCTCGGTGAAGGCGACGAAGAAGCTTTCGCGGCCGCCATCAACGACAAGGTGGACGGGATGATCATCTTCCCCAGCCGTCCTCAAGTGCTGCGCCCCTGGATCCACCGAGCGTCGCGCGCCGGAATTCCGGTCGTGTGCGTGGCCACCGACGCATCCGGCAGCGACCGCTTGGGCATGGTCGCGATCGACACTCTGGCCAGCGGCTCCATCGCTGCCGACCTCATGGGAAGATTCATTGGGTCGCGCGAAGGATCCGTCGCGATCACCGTATTTGACATGGCCATCACGGAGCACGCCGAAAAGTACGCCGCCTTTGAAGATACCTTGCTATCGTTTTATCCCAACTTGACCCTGCTGAAACCTATCGAAGATCATGACGTGGAAGCCGAAGCCTACAGCAAGTCGCGCCAGCTGTTTGAAAGATTTCCGAGCCTGTGCGGGGTCTACGTGTCCACCGAGGCCTCGATTCCCGTGATCAACGCCGCGCGTGACGCAGGATTGCTCGACCGTTTGACCATTATTACAACCGATTTGTTTCCCGCCCTGATTCCGCAGATTAAGTCCGGCGCCGTCGCTGCGACCATCTACCAGCGCCCACGGGCTCAGGGCCAGATCGCGTTCCGCATGTTGCACGAATTCCTGGCGGAGGGCGCCAACCGGTCGCATCATGTCGCCCTGTCGCCGCACCTGCTGATGCGCGGCAATCTGGATTTCTTTCTGCAGCGCCAATCGAGGGAATCGGCAAAGGAAAAACTGCAGGGGACCCGCGAAGCAACAGACGAACTGACCGAGGACTATGCCTAGCGCTGCGCTGCCACGCTGAGACGCAACACAAGAAACTTTTGTTCAGAAGAATCAGGGAGGGAACCATCGCTTATCTTTATCTTGGCATCGACGTAGGCACCGGCGGCACACGCGCACTCGTAATGGACGAGCGCGGAAAAGTCATCGCGTCCGGCTCGGAAGAACATGAGCCATTCCTCAGCCCGCGCCCCGGCTGGGCCGAACAAGACCCGCGTGATTGGTGGCGTGCCTGCGGATTGGCCGTCAAGAAGGCTCTCCAGTCCTCAAACCTTAATGCTGCCGACATTGCCTGCGTCGGTTTCTCCGGCCAGATGCACGGCGCAGTCCTGCTCGACTCCAGTGATCAAGTCGTGCGCAGCGCCATCATCTGGTGCGATCAGCGCAGCGAATCCCAAACCCACGAACTCGAAAAGCTATTTGGCCGCGACGCCCTGATCCAGCTCACCTGCAATCCGCCACTCACGAATTTCACGCTCACCAAACTGCTCTGGGTGCGCGAGAACCGAACCGCAAAACTGGGCCCGCGTCGCGCACGTCATGCTGCCCAAGGATTATGTCCGCTTCCGCCTCACCGGAGAACGAGCCATCGATATGGCGGACGCGTCGGGAACTCTTCTTCTCGACGTGGCCAACCGCCGCTGGTCGACCGAAGTGTTACGCAAGTCCGGCATCGATGTTGGTTTGCTTCCCGCGCTCTTCGAATCTCCCCAAGTGTGCGGAAAAATTTCCGCCGCCGGTGCCGAAGCCACCGGCCTGCGAGTCGGAACTCCCGTAGTTGCCGGAGCTGGAGACCAGGCAGCCGGCGCCGTCGGCATGGGCATTGCCCGCGCGGGAGCGGTCAGCGCCACCATCGGAACCTCCGGCGTCGTCTTCGCCGCGACCGACCGCCCCGCCCTCGATCCCGCAGGAAGATTGCACACGTTCTGTCACGCCATCCCCGGCCGCTGGCATGTGATGGGGGTAACGCAAGCCGCAGGATTGTCGCTGCGCTGGTTCCGCGATCGCTTGGGCCTGGCATCAGGGCAGGGTGCTGCGGCGAAGAATGCCGAACGCGATCCCTACGACATTCTCGCCGAAGAAGCCAGTGCGGCTCCTGCCGGTTCCGAGGGTGCCTTTTGGGTTCCCTATCTCATGGGCGAGCGCACTCCTCATCTCGATCCCAACGCGCGCGCCGCGCTCCTCGGACTCACCGCCTCGCACACCCGCGGCCACATCATCCGCGCGGTCATGGAAGGCGTGGCCTATAGCCTCAAAGACACGTTCAGCATCTTCGAAGAAATGCGGATTCCAGTAACCTCGATCCGACTGGGAGGCGGCGGTGCCAGATCGCCATTGTGGCGGCAGATCCAAGCCGACGTCTACGCTCACGAAGTAGAAATCGTCGCCGCCGAAGAAGGCGCAGCCTACGGCGCAGCGATTCTGGCAGGCACCGGAGCCGGAGCCTGGAAATCAGTCGACGAAGCCTGCGACGCAGTGGTTCGCGTAGCGTCGCGCATTGCCCCCGATCCGGCAGCGTCCAAAACCATGCAACAGGGCTACCGCACCTACCGCAAAATCTATCCCGCCCTGCATCAGGTCTTTGACTAGCAAGAAAGACTAGCAAGAAACTTTGCTTCAAAAAAGGATTGTCATCCCGACCGAAGCATGGCCTTCCCGAAGGGAAGGTCATGCGGAGTGAAGGGACCTGCTATTCCGCTCTTCCAGCACGGCCCCGCAGCGTCAGCAAACCTTCACTCCGGCAACTTCACTTCCCCCCGAATCGTAAGCCGAGCATCTGCCGCAGAAGCACCCGTCCCCGGCTGTCCCCCGCCCGTGCTGATCACGTAGTCCCCCGCCCCAACCACCCGGTCCCCAGCTTCGTTCACATAACTCAAATCCCGCGGCTGCAGCGTGAGCTTCACATGTCGCAACTCGCCCACCTCCAGATGAACGCGCGTAAACCCTCGAAGCGCCCGCAGCGGCGTCCCCGGAACCTTCGGGAAACTAATATAAAGTTCCACCACCTCATCTCCCGCTCGCTGACTGGCATTCTTCACATCCACATCGACCGCCAGCGGACTGCCTGCGTCCAGCTCCGCGCTCGACAACTTCAAATTGCTATATTCGAATTTCGAGTAACTCAATCCATACCCGAACGGATAGAGCGGCGTGCCCGCAAAGTAGCGGTACGTGCGGTTCTTCATCGTATAGTCTTCGAACTCCGGCAGCTGCTCCACGCCTTTATAAAAAGTCACAGGCAACCGCCCGCCCGGATTGTTCACGCCCGCCAAAGTCTGAGCGATAGCCGTTCCGCCTTCTTCCCCCGAATACCACGCCTCAAGAATCGCGTTGGCATGGTCGTTCGCCCAGTTCACCCCCAGCGCGCTCCCGTTCATCAGCACAACCACGAGCGGCTTGCCCGTGCTCTTCAACGCTCCCAGCAGTGCTGACTCTTCCTCAGGCAGGTTAAGGTTCGTCCGGTCGCCGCCCTTGAAGCCTGGCAAGTCGACCCTCATTTCCTCACCTTCAAGCTTCGAAGTAATGCCGACCACCGCAACCACCACATCGGCCTCACGCGCCGCAGATACAGCTTCCACCAGCGGATCACCCGTGACCGGCAGCCAGATCAGCTTGGACGTGCGGCCGCCCGCCATGTACTCAACCTTCACCGCGTAAGCGTGCCCCTTTGTCAGCTGCAGCGTCGCCAGTTGCGGATTAGGATCGTGCCCGATGGCATCATCAACCACAAGCTTGCCGTCGATCCACAACCGCTGCATGGACCCCATCAGCCCGATCTGGTACGTGCCCGATTCGGTGGGCTTCAGGAATCCCGTCCACCGCACAGAAAAATCTTTCATGTCAGCGGGTGCAGGCAACGCATGGGAATCCGGGTGAGACAGTTGCAGATCAACATAAGGATCGACCCGAACCACCTGCGGAGTTCCCGATAAATCCTGGGCAAAGTATTCACCCTTCAGCCCGTGCTTTCCATCCTCCGTCGACAACACAGAAGTTGGAATCACAGGATGCTCACGCAGGAAGTCGGTGCCGGATTGAAACGAGACTTGCACCCCGGCAAACTGCTTACGAATCCCCTCCAGCACCGTGACCGCGTGCGAAGCCGTCCCACTGTAATTGCCGTGCAGTACCCCGGTTTGATCCGCCAGCGGACCGACCACCAGAATCTTCTTCACGCTTGCCGCGAAGGGAAGCGCGCCATCATTCTTCAGCAGCACCATCGACTCCTGCGCCGTCTTCAGCGCAAGTGCCCGGTGTGGCGCACTGTCAATCTCGGAATCAGGAATCCGGGCGTACGCAACCATGCTGTCGGGATCGAACATCCCCAGCCGCATCCGCGCCGTAAACAGCCGTTTTAAAGAGATATCCAGATCCGCTTCCGTGAGCAGTCCCTGCTTCACGGCGTCAATAAACGGCTTGTAGTCGTGGTCGTCTTTCGTGATGGTGAAAAAATCCGCGCACTCATTGTCCATCCCCGTCTTGATCGCCGCCGCCGCGGCCGCCGCCTGGCTGGTAACGAACTTGTGCCCCTGGAAAATATCCACGATCGCGTCACAGTCCGATACCACGTAGCCGTTGAACTTCCACGCCCCGCGCAACTGGTCCTGCAGCAGAAACGTATTCGCGCACGCCGGTTGCCCGTTGACGCGGTTGTACGCGCACATCACCGACTCCGCTTTACCCTCGGTCACCGCCGCGCGAAACGCCGGCAAATACGTATCTTCCATGTCGTGCTTCGACACCTGCACATCAATCGTGTGCCGCGAAGTCTCCGGTCCGCTGTGCACCGCAAAATGCTTCGGCGTGGAAATAACCCGGAAATATTTCGGATCATCTCCCTGCAGCCCCGTCACAAATGCCACACCCATGCGTCCCGTAAGAAACGGATCTTCCCCGTAAGTTTCCTGCCCACGCCCCCACCGCGGATCGCGAAAAATATTGATGTTCGGCGACCAGAAATCCAACCCCTCCATAATGTCGCGCCGTCCCGCACGCACCGCCTGATTATGTTTCGCCCGCGCCTCCGTTCCGATCACGATTGCCATTTGATGGATCAAGGAGTCGTCAAACGTAGCCGCCAGCCCAATGGGCTCGGGAAAAACCGTTGCCGTCCCCGCGTTCGCCACGCCATGCAGCGCCTCACTCCACCAGTCGTAGCCCGGCACCTGCAGCCTCGGGATGGCCCGCGCCTGGTTCACCAGTTGCTCAGCTTTCTCCTCGAGGGTCATCTGCTTCACCAGATCATCGACTCGCACATTGATGGGCTGGGAAGGATCGAGATAAACCGAACTACTCGCCGTCTGCGCCGACGCACGCACCAAAACAAGAGTCAGGGGAAAAACTAATAGCAGGGTCGTTCGCACACGCGCATTCATGGAAAATCCTCCGCAACCGCGCGATTAACCCGCCGGCAAAAGCACCGGCGGATTGACAACGGTTGATAACCGAAAATCGATTTTTATCGATAGATGCCGCTCCGTTAACGATTACGGTCGACCGTCGCTTGTAGCACAGTCGAAATCGCGGGGTCAAGAACAGGTGACGCAGGCTGTGGAATTCACAGCGATTCCGCCGATCGCTTATCCAGCCTGAGCCCGACCGACCGCGAAGGAAACTCACGGGAAAAGGGAAACGAACGTGAAGGGCAACTCACGAGGAAGAAGGGAACTAAGGCGAAAGCAGAGAACCAAGGCGAAAGGAGGAACCAAGGCGGAAGAAGGGAACCAAGGCGGAAGAAGGGAACCAGCGCGGAAGAAGGGAACCAAGGCGGAAGAAGGGAACCAGCGTGGAAGAGCGGCGCTTCAGCGCCGCGTCAAGAGTTGCGGAGAAATGGGGCTTTAGCCCCTGTGGCGTGGAACCCTCTAAGCCCGGCCCTTCTTCGCCGCAACCGCCGCGCCCTTGCCCGCGACTTCCCACGGACGCTTCGGCCGATCCACAATAGCCTTGTCCCGATCCTCGATGCGATCATACTGGTACGACTCGCTCACCGTTCCCAGCGACTCGTTGTACAAACTGGGCAGACCCAGCCCCTCTTTCATTTCTTCCGAGAACGACTGCAGCGCCTTCAAATGATCAGCGCTAGCCGGAATTTCCGTTTTCGAGGTCTTAAGAAACTGCTGGTACCCACGGTTCACCAGCTTCGAAATCTCGCTGCCAATCAGGTAGCCGGGATACGCGAATATCTTCACCGTGTCCTCCGGCGTTTTCTGGATGGCCGCGGACACGTTATATTTCCTCAGGAACACGCGCACAGTGGCGCCAGGAGCCTCGGTTACGTCGAACCCGTGATCGCGCAGCCAGGC
Source organism: uncultured Acidobacteriota bacterium (assembly GCA_963758005.1). Taxonomy (GTDB): domain Bacteria; phylum Acidobacteriota; class Terriglobia; order Terriglobales; family Acidobacteriaceae; genus Sulfotelmatobacter. The sequence goes on along the minus strand of CAVWTR010000006.1, from coordinate 995,222 downwards.
TAGCGCTTCTTCATAGGTTCGTGCTTCAATAGTTTTAGACATTGCGGTTTACTTCAACCTTTCCTTGCCCGACATGCTCACGAATTGGATGCGCACCTTATAAGAACAGATCGCAATTAAGAAAGCTGCATAACTTTATACCCGCTGCATCGCCGGACGAAACTGCTTCATCTAAACGTTTATCTACACCGGTTCATGTAAACAAGGTACTACATACCTCGTTTCCAGCCATATAGCACATTACGTAGGTCACGGCATTTTGGTTTCATCAATGGCATACGGAACTACAAAAGCGGCAGCCGCGTCTACTCCCGTAGAACCCGACGAACCCCGGGAACCAGCCTCAGGACTGGGCGAAACGCTCGGCCACAGCCTGATTGAGCGCATCGGCAACACTCCGCTGTTGCGTTTGGACGCGGTAACCGCCGACCTGCCGGGCGTAGCACTTTTGGGTAAGGCCGAATGGTACAACCCCGGCGGGTCGGTCAAGGATCGCGCCGCCGCCAACATCGTCGCCGAAGCCCGCCGCCGCGGCCAACTCGGCCCCGGCCAGACCCTGCTCGACGCCACCAGCGGCAATACCGGCATTGCCTATGCGATGCTCGGCGCCGCCGAAAGATTCCCCGTCACTCTCTGCATGCCGCAAAATGTTTCCCGTGAACGCAAGCAGATCCTGCACGGCTACGGCGCCAACATTATTTACACCGACCCCGCCGACGGTTCCGACGGCGCCATCCGCATGGCCCGCGAACTCGCCGCCGAGCACCCCGAGAAATATTTCTACGCCGACCAGTATTCCAACGACGCGAACTGGAAAGCCCACTATCACGGCACCGCCAACGAAATCTGGCAGCAGACCCAAGGCCGGGTCACGCATTTCGTCTCCATGCTCGGCACCAGCGGAACTTTCGTCGGCACCACGCGCCGCCTCAAAGAACTAAATCCGAGCGTGCAATGCGTCTCCCTCCAGCCCGACTCGTCCTTCCACGGCATCGAAGGCGCGAAACACATGTCGAGCGCGATCGTCCCCAAAATTTACGATGCCGCGCTTGCCGATCAGAATCTCGAAATTTCCACCGAAGACGCCTACGCCATGGCCCGCCACCTCTCCCGCAACGCCGGATTGTTAGTCGGCATCTCGTCCGCCGCCGCCGTCGTAGGATGCCTGAAGATCGCCCGCGACCTGCCATTGAACAAAAAAGACGAAGCCGTAATCGTAACCATCCTCTGCGACTCTGGCGACAAGTACCTAAGCGAACGATTCTGGAACGAAGGGTAATCAAGATTTCACCACGAAGGTCAAAACAGAAATTGTCTAAAGATCCAGTGCTTGTCTGGCTCGGACGCAAGTTCCAAATGCTCCCAGCTCACGATTCTAAGTATTTCTCTGTGTCTCTGTGACTCTGTGGTGAATCGGTTTTCTATGCTAAAACTTTCCCGTAAAGACTACGACGCCCTCCGTCACCACGGCGAAGAAACCTACCCCAACGAATGCTGCGGCATCCTGCTGGGTCGCGTCGAGGACGACGGCACCCGCATCGTAACCTCCACCGTCCGCGCCGGCAACACCCGCACCGACTCCGCCCACAACCGCTACAACATCGATCCCAAAGAACTCGTGCGCATCCAGCGCGAAGGCCGCAACCGCGGCGAAGACATCATCGGCTTCTACCACTCCCACCCCGACCACCCCGCCCAGTGGTCAAAGACCGACCTCGCCGAAGCCCACTGGTTCGGCTGCTCCTACGTCATCACCAGCGTAGAAAAAGGCAAAGCCGCGCTCACCAACTCATTCGAACTGACTGGCTCTGACGAGTTCGAGAAGCGCCTAGTGGACGAAAAAATAGAAGTCTCTTGAGACTCCGTGCAAGAGACTCGTGAGAGACTCCGAAACTCCTGTACAACCGTGGAAGAGCGGTCCTTCAGGGCCGCGTAAGAACTCGTCGAGATTTAACCTGGGGCTTCAGCCCTGGGGTTTGTGGCTTGATCGATGAGCTGGCCAAACTCCTGCGGCCCTCAGATTACAGATCCCTTGCCAGGCGCGGGAAGTGCGCGATTTTCACAGGGCCATCACAGACCCGAACTTCACTACGCGGTGAATCATTTCCAAAGGAATCAAGCTCAAAGCCGCGTCTGATGCGGCTTCCACGAGGAATGAATCGCGCGTCTGCACCAAATCCGGTCACCGGCCTGTGAACGGCGTGCACTTGATTGAAAATACATGTACTTACAAAGGCGTATTTTTCATTGACTGAAAAAACAGAAGGCGTACAACAGGATTGTTCTTTGACAGCTTCTTAAGTTTTTCCGGTTGGTGCGGCGTCCGGGGCTCGAGCGGAATCACTTTCCTGATCGAAAGGTTAGGAAGGAGGGTGAGCAAGGGTCTATAGCAAAGCGCTGGTTGAGGAGAACGAAGAAGACACGTTGAAGGCAAGATAGAGTTCCGAGGCGTAGGGTAGGTTTATCCGGTTGGCGGTGAGCCCGGAGCCCAAGCGAAGATCGCGCGCAGCAGCCCGCAAGGGAAGCAGGCGAAAGCAGGTCGAGCGAGGGTCAAACGCGAGCTACTGGCCGAGACGAATGGACCCCACACCACCTCGGAACTCTTATTTTTTTGCAGCTTCAGCTGTCAGCGATCAGCGATCAGCCATCAGCAACCCTCTGTACTCACTTCCCCGCATTCCCCGGCCCACCCACCGCATAAATCCTGGGAATCCTCTGCTCCAGCCCCGGCAGCGCCGGGAACGCCGCATGCGGCTCACTCTGGTACCAATACGCCACCGAGAAAAAATTATCCGACCGGTGATTGGCATGCCCATGCTCAATCGTCGCCCGCAACGACTTCGTAAACGGAATCGGCGAGTCCAGATGGAACCGGTACAGCGACCATCGCCCACCCGCAACTTCCTGCCCCACCACTGGCGCCCCAAATAGCCCGTACGAAAACGCCCGCCCGCCAAAATCCCACGCCCCCAGAAAATAATCCTCCGACCCAGTCCCGTTGATCGAAGGCAGCGTCTCCCCATCAACAAAAAACATGTCATCGCCCTCGCCCCACCACCCATCCTGATTCTCCAGCACCGACATGGTCACGCCCACAAAATGCCCACGCCCCGTAGCTTCCATCCAGACGTAGTTGCCATCTCCATTCAGATTCTTCTTCCCGTCGACCAGCGGATCGCCATTCGACCGCCATTGATTCGTCCACCCATGAGCCGGCGCCGCCTGCCGATACTGCGCATGAAAGTAAAGCAGATCTCCCGTCAGCGGCTTGCTATAAGCCCGATAATCGATATTGAAATAAAACGCGTCCGTCCGAATCGCGCCTTCATTCGTCACCGTAATACGCGCATGTTTCTGAAACGGCATCGGGAAAAAACTGTTCAGCGCCTTGTCCGCCCCAACCGACAACGGCAACGACTGATACAGGTGATAGTCCCCCAGCCCCAGCCCAAAAAAATCGCCAATCGGCGTCTCCACACTTGGCGTAACCTCCCCATCCCAATACATGCGCAGCACCAACGCCTTCAAATGATTCGGATCGTCACTCGCAATCGTCACCCACACATGGCTGATCACCCCCGGCCCGCCGTCGTCGAGCAGCGTAAGCGTCTCCCCCGCCGCAATCTGCCGCGCATCCGCATTCCCCCCGCTGCGGTCATAACTGGAGACCCGCTTCTGCACATAATCCTTAGCCTGCGGGAGTTCGGCCATCCCCGCTGCCGGATCCTGTGAGAAAACCGGAGGTGTCAGAAAACAGAATGTGATCAGTGCAAGGAGTTTGTTCATCGGGTCCTTTCGGCTTTCGTGGAAGGGCACGGCTTCAGCCGTGCCGTAAGCTCCCGCAACAGACTTGGGCTTTAGCCCCTGCGGGTTTGGTCCATGCCCTTCAGCCCCTCACAGCGGAATATTCCCATGCTTCTTCGGCGGATTTTTATCCCGCTTGTTCTCCAACATGGCCAACGCCTGAATCAATTTCTTCCGCGTCTCGTGTGGCTGAATAATCGCATCCACAAATCCGCGGTCAGCCGCGACGTAAGGGTTCGCAAACCGGTCTCGGAATTCCTCAATCTTTTCCGAGCGCACTTGCTCGCGATTCGCCGCCGTATCCAATTCGCGCTTATAAACGATGTCCACGGCGCCCTCCGGCCCCATCACCGCAATCTCCGCCGTCGGCCATGCATAGTTCACGTCCGTACGAATGTGCTTCGACGCCATCACACAATAAGCCCCGCCGTACGCCTTGCGCGTGATCACTGTAACCTTCGGCACCGTCGCCTCGGCGAACGCATACAGCAGCTTGGCCCCGTGCTTGATGATCCCTCCATATTCCTGCGCGGTGCCAGGCAGAAATCCTGGCACGTCCTCAAACGTCACCAGCGGAATATTGAAGCAATCGCAGAAGCGCACAAACCGCGCTCCTTTCACCGACGCATTAATATCCAGCGTTCCCGCCAGCACCGACGGCTGATTGGCGACAATACCGACCGGCCGTCCGTCGAGCCGAGCAAATCCCACCACAATATTCCTCGCGTAATGCTCCTGCACTTCAAAAAAGTAAGCGTCGTCCACCACCGCGTGGATCACATCCTTAATGTCATAGGGCTGGTTCGACTGTGCCGGAACCATCGTGTCGAGCGCCGCATCCGCACGGTCAACCGGATCAGTGCAGACTTTTCGCGGAGGCTCATCCAGATTATTCGAAGGCAAGAAGCTCAACAGCTCCCGCACCATCGACAGACATTCCGCATCGTCATGCGCCAGAAAGTGCGCCACGCCCGAAGTTTCGTTGTGCGTCATCGCGCCGCCCAGCTGTTCCTTGGTGACTTCCTCGTGTGTCACCGTCCTGATCACGTCCGGCCCAGTGATAAACATGTACGAAGTCTTGTCGACCATCAGCACAAAGTCGGTAATGGCCGGTGAATAGACGGCCCCACCCGCGCACGGCCCCATGATCGCGGAAATCTGCGGCACCACGCCGCTATACAGCGTGTTGCGCAGAAAAATATCCGCGTAGCCCGCCAGCGACATCACGCCTTCCTGAATCCTCGCCCCTCCAGAATCATTCAGCCCAATCACCGGCGCGCCCATTTTCGCCGCCAGGTCCATGATCTTCACGATCTTCGCGGCGTTCGTCTCCGACAGCGACCCGCCAAACACGGTAAAGTCCTGGGCAAACACATAAACCAGCCGCCCCTCGATGTGCCCATATCCAGTAATAAATCCATCGCCATAAATTTTCTGCTCGGCCATGCCGAAGTCGTTGCAGCGATGCGTGACCAGCTTGTCAGTCTCCTCGAACGTCCCTTCATCGAGCAAAAACTCAACCCGCTCCCGGGCCGACATCTTGCCCTCTTTATGCTGCCGTTCGCGCCGCTTGGCACCCCCGCCATCTTCGGCGAGTTGGTTCCGCTTCTTCAGTTCAGCAACTTTTGTTTCGCGATCCATAGCGGAAGGATTATATCGTCCGGGGTGCCCCACCCTTGTCGCGCCTTCCGCGACAGGGTGGGAGGTTGACTTAGCAGACGTGGAAGAGCGGCCCTTTAGGGCCGCGTTCGCTGCCCGTGATTGAACTGGGGCTTTAGCCCCTGCTACTCCGTTGCGGTACACTGCCCACAATGTCCCTCGCTGATCAGATGGGTTTCAGCTTCCGCCCGCCGGAGCGCCGCGTCTGGAAAGTTCGCGACCTGGTCACCTCAGTCCGTTCCCACATCGAACGCGAATATTCCGACGCCTGGGTGGAAGGCGAAATCTCCAACTTCCGCGCCCCCGATTCCGGTCATCTTTATTTCACGCTCAAAGACGGCACGCTCAAAGATGGCTCGGCAAAAGACGGCAGCGCCCAGATTCGCGTCGTGATGTTCCGCTCCGCGGCGCGCCTGTTGCGCTTCCGTCCGGCCGACGGCTTGCAGGTGGTCGTGCGCGGCCGCGTGACCGTCTACGAAGACCGCGGCGAGCTCCAGATCTCAGCCGAATACATCGAGCCCAAAGGCGCCGGTTCGCTGCAGCTGGCATTCGAGCAGCTCAAAGCCAAACTCGAAGCCGAAGGCCTGTTCGCACCCGAACGCAAGAAGCCGATCCCGTCTCTACCCTCGCGCATCGGTGTGGTCACCTCGACTCAGGCGGCCGCGCTCCGCGACATTCTGAACGTGCTCCAACGCCGCCATCACTCCGTGAATGTACTGATCTATCCCGCACAAGTGCAGGGCGACGCAGCTTCGCAAGAAGTCGCCGCCGGAGTCCGCTTCTTCAACCAGCACGACAATGTGGATGTAATCATCATTGCCCGCGGCGGTGGCTCCGCCGAAGACCTGGCCGCATTCAATGACGAACCTCTAGCCCGCATGGTCGCGGCATCCGAAATTCCCGTGATCTCCGCAGTGGGCCACGAAACCGACTTCACCATCATCGATTTCGTCTCCGACCTGCGTGCTCCCACGCCCTCAGCCGCCGCGGAACTGGTCATCCGCTCGCGCCAGGAAGTCGAAGACCACGCCGTCGCCTTGCATGATCGCCTCCGCCGCGCGATGCGCTACCGTCTATTGATGGGCCGCCAGGCCCTGACCGAACTCGCGCAACACGGCGCTTTCGCCCGCATGATGGAACTCATTCACCAGCGCCAGCAGCGCCTCGACGATCTCACTCACCGCATGGAATTGGCTCAGCGCCAGGTGCTCGAGCAGGCGCTCCGCCGCTGGGAGCGCATTTCCGCAGCCGTGCGCCATTATGATCTGCGCCGTGTGCTTTCGGGAGTGCGCAAGGAAATGGAGAGCGAGACCTCCGCGCTGGTCGCCGTGATGCGCAACGTTCTTCTGCAGCATCGAGTGCGCGGCGAGCGTCTCCAGACCGCCCTCGAATCGCTGTCTCCGCTGGCGATTCTTGACCGTGGGTACGCCCTGGTCTTCGATTCCGAGGGCAAGCTGCTGAAAGATGCGCGCAAGTTGAAACTCGGCGACGAAATTTCCGCCCGCCTGGCGCATGGTGAAATAAAAGCCGCAGTCACGAAGAAAAAAGTATGAAGCCACCAGCTCGCGAAGAGTGGGTTTATATGGGGACGGGTGAGTAGGTTCATGTCGGGGACGGGCGCCTAGCGCCGCAAAAATGCCCTGCATTACAATTGCTTTTAGGGTCGACCGATAGAATCAGGATTCAAACAGGAGCGACACTCACCTGATGCCAGTCATCACCTCATGGACGCAAGCCGCGTGGGTGGCGCTCGATATTCTCCTCGTCGCCCTGATCATCTATCAGGTCCTGGTGATGATCCGCGGCACTCGCGCTGCCCCCATGCTCGTCGGTCTCGCCGTAGTCGCCGTAATGTTCTACTTCGCGCGCATCGGTGAACTCACCACGCTGAACTGGGTGGTGAGCCGGGTCCTGCCTTATCTGGTATTCGCGCTCATCGTCGTGTTTCAGTCCGAGATCCGGCACATGCTCGCCGACCTCGGCCGCCGCCTCAGTTTCCTGGGTGGCTCATCGGCCGACAGCGACTCCTACGACGACATCGTGCTCGCCGCAAATCTTTTTTCCCAGCACCAGACTGGCGCTCTCATCGTGATTGAACGCGAAATCGGATTGCGCACTCACATCGAAAGCGGCGTCCCCCTCGATGCGCGCCTTTCCTACGATCTGCTGGCCACGATTTTCCGTCCCAGCGCCCCGCTGCACGACGGCGCAGTCATCATTCAGAAAGACCGCATCGCCGCGGCGGCCTGCTTCCTGCCGCTTTCCATGAACCCTCTGCTCTCCACTCAGCTCGGTACCCGCCATCGTGCCGGCATCGGCATCACTGAAGAAACCGACGCCATCGCTGTCATTTGCTCCGAAGAGACGGGCGGCATCAGCGTCGCCGTTGGGGGCGCCATCGAGCGCGACTTGACTGTTGAGCAACTGCGCGAGCGCCTGAGCAGCGAACTGCGCCGCTACATGGCTCCCGTCACGCTCCCCACCTCCATCGCGCGTGAGGAAGAGGAAGACGAATCCGAGGCGCTGCTGGATTCTCCTCTGTCTGATCCCGTGCCACAGCGCAAGTCTGAATCACCCGCCGACTCGGAGTCCGAGCTATGAGCGGACTCTTCCAGCGCTACGTGCTGCACAACTTCGGATTGAAATTCCTATCCTTGTTGATGGCCACTGGACTCTGGTTCCTGATTTCGCCCGACGAGCAACCGGCCGAGGTAGCCATTCGTGCCCCTATCGTTTTTCAGCATGTTCCCTCGCAACTCGAAATCAGTTCCGAGTCCATTCCCGACGCGCAGATTCGCGTTCGCGGTCCCGAGCGTGTCATTCGCCAGCTGCAAACGAACGAAATCCACGCCGAAATCGAACTGGCCGACGTTAAGCCCGGCGACCGCACCTTTGATCTCACCTCGCAGCAGGTCCGCCATCCCCGCGATGTGACCGTCGTGCAGGTCGTTCCCAGTCAGCTGCACCTGGCCTTCGACACGCGCCTGACCCGCGACCTCGAGATTCACCCCAGGGTCACGGTCGCCGACGATGAACAAGTTGTCAGCCGGGAGACAGATCCGCAACGCGTCACCGTTACCGGCCCCCGCCATCGTGTGGAGCGAATTGATGCGGCGACCACCGACCCGATCGACGCGTCGGGCACGCGCGGCACCGCCGTCTTTACCACGAATGTCTACGTCCCCGACCCGCTCATCCAGATCATCGGGACCACGTCGATTCGCGTCACCGTGGTAGTGCAGAAAGCCGGAACCACCGCAGCCCATTGAGCAGCCTTGTCACTGAAAGCCAATCGGCAGCCGATTGCGCCGACACCACCTCGACGTTACGAGCACTCCCCGACGCATGCCTCCCCGTGGAAGAGCCGCCCTTCAGGGCCGCGTAGGTGGAAGAGCGGCCCTTCAGGGCCGCGTAGAGCGTCTAAGCGAATAAGAGAGCGTATAAAATTGATGCGGGCTTTAGCCCCTGAGGGCTTTCCTTCCTCGCGGCATCCTTGATGTTTAAGGCTGGCTCACATTGGCCTCTCTTCCAACTGCGTCATCCCGAAGCCCCGCGTTCTCACCAGCGGGGCGAGGGATCTCGCGCGGACACTTCCAAACTGAGCTATCCCTAGTCTCTCCTAATTCCGTTCTTCCCCCGCCCTCATTTATGATCTCTATTCCTGATATTTCCCTATGACCCAGCAACGGCAGCTTTTCGGGACCGACGGCATCCGCGGTGTCGCGGGAGAATTTCCCCTCACCAAACAGAGCACCTACCTCATCGGCCGCGCCCTGGGACATGACCTCATGCGCAACGCTGTGAAAGCCCGAGCCATAATCGGCCAAGACACCCGCGAGTCGAGTGGATGGATTGCCGACCGCGTCGCCGAAGGTCTGGCCGCTGTCGGCGTGGATGTGGAGTCTGCCGGCGTGATCACCACTCCCGGCGTGGCCTACCTGGCGCGCTCGCGCGCACTAGCAGCTGGCGTAGTAATTTCCGCGTCGCATAATCCCTGGACCGATAACGGAATCAAAGTTTTCTCCGGCGACGGTTTCAAGCTCACCGACGCCCGCGAACTGGCCATCGAAAAAGAAATATTCACTCAGCTGCAGAACGCAACCGGTACCGACGACACTGCCCTCAAGTTTCCGAAACCCTCCCTGCCTGGAGAAGCCGCCCTGCGCCACGCTTATGTCGAGTCGCTAGCGGCCGGCGTGTCTTCGGACCTGAGCAAGCTGCGCGTGCTCGTGGACTGCGCCAACGGCGCGGCCACGGCCGAAGCTCCCGAACTATTTCGCACACTCGGCATTCAGGCAACTTTCATCCAAGTCTCGCCCGACGGAAAAAATATCAACGAAGGCTGCGGCGCATTGCACCCCGAGACCCTTGGAAAAATGGTCGCCGAATCTCCCGGAAGTTTCGACCTAGGCGTAACCTTCGACGGCGACGCCGACCGCGCCCTCTTCTGCGACGCCTCCGGCCGTGTCGTCAACGGCGATGGCGTGCTCCTCGCCGCCGCCCGCGACCTTCATGTCCAAGGCAAACTGAAGTCGGACACCGTCGTCTCCACCACCATGTCAAACATGGGTTTGGAAATCGCGCTGAAGAACTCCGGCATCCGCATGCTGCGCGCCAACGTAGGCGACAAATATGTATTGGAGGAAATGCTAAAAACCGGCGCCACCCTCGGCGGCGAGCAATCCGGCCACATCATTTTTCGTGACGCCGACTCGACCACCGGCGACGGCCTGCTCACCGCTCTACGCCTCATGGACATCATCGTCCGCGCCGCAAAACCGCTCGCAGAACTGATCGCAGACTTGAAAGTGTTGCCGCAGAAAATTCAAAACGTCCGCGTCCGTGAAAAAATCCCCTTCGCCCAAATTCCCGCAATCCAATCGGCAATCGACTCCGCCGAGCGCGAACTCAACGGCAACGGCCGCGTGGTAGTCCGCTACTCCGGCACCGAAGCCTTAGCGCGAGTCATGATCGAAGCCGAATCCGAAGAAAAGATGCGCACCCTAACCGCCGCCATCGCCGCCGAAATTCAAAAAGCCCTGGGAGTCTAACCAGCACGAAGTTTGGCTCTAAGCCGGCCCTGTCATCCTGAGCGTAGCCGTTCTTCAGGCGTAGCGAAGGATCTCCCGCTTAACCGGCCTGACACGCAAGCCGCACTGCACCACTAGGCCGCCAAAAAGACTGAAGGACGGCCGGTCGCAATCGTTTCACATAATCTAAGACTGCTTCCTCCGCTTGCGCTCTTTCCCCTTCGCCCGTACCGGCTCTTCCTCCACGACCGCAAACTGAATCTTCTTCTCCACCGGATCAATCCGATCCACCAGCACCCGAATCTTCTGCCCCAAACTATAAATTTTCCGCGACCGCTGCCCAATAATCTCCCGCGTGTTCTCGTGATACGTATACCGGTCGTCAACCAACGTATTCAGTGGCACCAGCCCCTCAATAAACAAATCAGTCAGCTCCACAAAAAATCCAAACTTAGTCACGCTGGTGATGAGCCCGTCGAAATCTTCGCCCACCCGATCCTGCATGAACTTAACTTTCTTCCCCTCGATCAACTCCCGCTCCGCATCAGCCGCCCGCCGCTCATTCCGGCTAGATTCTTCCGCGATCTCATGCAGTTCCTCCACCCCAATCGGCCCGCCCAATGCCTCTTGTGGGGCGGACACTCCTGTCCGCCGCTTCGACCAAGGCGAAGCGCTCTCGTCGTCGCGCGGGTGCCCCACCCTTGTCGCGTTCTTTGCGAACAGGCTGGGGATTTTGACTCGAGGGATCTTTGCGCAGCACATCCTTCAACACCCGATGCACAATCAAATCCGGATACCTGCGAATCGGCGAAGTAAAATGCGTGTAGGAAGTCGCCGCCAGCGCAAAGTGCCCCAGATTCTCCTCCGAATACCGCGCCTGCTTCAACGACCGCAGCATCAGATAACTGAGAATCCGTTCCTCCGGCTTCCCCGCAATCTTCTCCGTCAGCTTCTGATACATCCGCGGCGTAATGTGTACATCTTGTGGCACTTCAATCTCGCGCACGCGCTTGCCCGTGCCATAAGCCGAGCGCCGGTCGGTCTTCGTCTGCACCCGATGAATCGGCAGCGCGCCCACTCCCAACGAATATCCAAACGTCGCAGCAATCACCTCAAAGTCATAAACCCGCTTCGCATCCGGCTTCTCGTGAACGCGATACAACGACCCCACGTGCCTCGACTCCAAATCCTGCGCCACGCACTCGTTCGCCGAGAGCATGAACTCTTCAATCAGCCGGTTCGCGATGTTGCGCTCCGACCGCCCAATACTCTTCATCAATCCCAACTCATCAAACTCGATCACCGGCTCCGGCAAGTCGAAATCAATCGATCCGCGCCGCTGCCGCTTCTTGTTCAGAATCAACGCCAGCTCGCGCATCAGCTCAAAAGTCGCAACCAGAGGCGCATAGCGCTCACGCGCGGCCGCATCGCCTTCCAGCACCGCATTCACCGCCGTATACGTCATCCGCTCCGCCGAGCGGATCACGCCCTCACTCAGCTCATAGCTCACAATTTCGCCGCGATGGTCCATCTCCATCACACACGACAGCACCAGCCGCTCCACCTGCGGCCGCAAACTGCAAATGTCGGTAGAAAGTTCGAGCGGTAACATGGGCACGGCCCGGTCGGGAAAATAAACGCTGGTGCCGCGCAGCCGCGCCTCTTGATCCAAGGCGGATCCTGGCGTCACATACTGCGCCACGTCGGCAATGTGCACCTGCAACTCAAAGTTTCCGTTCGGCAGCATGTGTACATACACGGCATCGTCAAAGTCGCGCGCCGTCTCGCCATCAATGGTCACAATCGGCAATCCGCGAAAATCGCGGCGCCGCTCGATCTCCTGCGCCGGAATAACCGCCAATGTATCCTGCGCCTCCTCCAGCGCCGCCGTCGGAAAATGATGCGGCAGATGAAACTTGCGAATCGTGATCTCGACATCAACCCCGAAATCATCCTCCCGCCCCAGAATTTCGATCACCCGCCCCCGCGGATTCTGCGTAGGCGAAGGCCAGTCCGTGATCTCGACATCCACCACGAGCCCCTCAAGGTCGTCCCACTGAGCAAGCCGCGCCGCCTCGTCGCCCAACACCCGATCGACAGACGGCCGGTTCGCGGCCCGGTGACTGCCCACCCTTTTCTTGGCGTCATCCCGAAGCCCCGCGTTTTTTCCAGCGGGGCGAGGGATCTCGCGCGTAGCATCATCCTCTTCGTCCACAACGCGATCTGGCCGCTCCATCCCCGCCGGAATCAAAATCTCCTGCGTAATCTTCGAGTCCATCGGCCGCACATACCCCCCGCGGCTCCCGTAATGAAAAATCCCCACCACCGTCGGATGCGCCCGCATCACCGGCCGCACAATCCGCCCCTCGGCCCGCCCATCCGGCCGCACGTTGATAATGTCGACCAGCACCAGGTCCCCGTGCATAGCATTCCCGACGACATGTGGCGCAATAAAAATGTCGCCCGTAAGCCGCGCCCTGAGCGCCGGCGAAAGCGACTTAGAATCCGGAATGACAAATCCGAATCCATCGCGGTGCATAGTCAGTCGTCCCGCAACCAGATTCTTATCCGCAGCCGCCGCAGGCAGGGAGTATCGATCAGACTCCGCTTGAATCAGCGTCCCGCGCGCCACCATCTTCTGCAGCAGCGAGTCAAGCTCGCGGCGTTCATCCCCGTGCAGCCCTAGTTCGCGCACGAGTTGCTTGAACCCCGCTGCCCGCTTAGGCTGCCGAGCAATATGTTTGAGAATTGTCGAATCAGAAAGCATGGGAAGCTGTCAGCTATCTGCTGTTAGCTCTCAGCATAAATCATTGAGGAATGTTCCTGATGCCTCGTCCCGGACGCCCTGTCACCCTGAGCGAGGATTTTGCTTCGCGAGAGCGAAGCAAAACCGCAGTCGAAGGATCCCTATCACAACCGCGCGTAACCGGCCTCAGAAAGGAGTTCTAACAGCCGAGCCTGCCGTGCGAGCAAACCTACCACGAATCCCCGCCCCCACGCGGCGGCCAAGCCCCTAGTGCTCTCCGCACCATCGCAATCTGCCCCACGTGATAACTAGTGTGCGCCACCATCTGCCACAGCACGGCTTCGAGCGTGCTCGCAACATTCTTGTCGCCCTCATGCACGCTTTCGATCTCGCTGCGCAGCTCCGGAGGAGACGACTTCGCCAACTCGGCAAACTCACCCAACAGATGCGCCAGCCGCGCCCTCAACCGGTCCCATTCCTCAGCGTCCGCCGGCGACGGCGCGGTGGGAAAGCTCTCCGAGCTGTGTTCCGGATAAACTGGCCTAAGCCCGCGAATCCGTCGCAGCTCATACTCCATCCAGTAATTAATATGAAAAACGAGCTGCCCGATCGAATGCGGAAATCCCGCAACCTGCCGCGCCGCCAGTTCAGCAGATAGATCCTCCACGCACGCGATAGGATCGGCGTGCGCCCCCTTACCGCGAAGCAATTCCGTCAATGCGCGTCGAGACATGAAAGAAGAAAATCTTTGCGGCCCAGAGAAACAACTCTGTCATCCCGACCGAAGTGCAGCGAAGCAAGCGTAGTGGAGGGACCTGCTTTCCCCGCAAGGCCCACCCCCGAAGGTCAGACCACAAACCACTCATCCGCGATTCGCAGAAAAGTACTTCTCCTCCAGAATCCTCCGATGATGCAGCTCATGCCCCGCCGTAATATAAGCCAGCGCCCGCACGCTCACTTCATTCTTATTAGCTACGCCGCGCCGCATCCACGCCGCCTCGTCCAGATTGCGCAACAGCGTCAGCGTCGCCCGCCGCACCGCAATGTAGTCCTCAATAATCTCCGCCAGCGGCGCGCTCGCGAACGGACCATGCTTCACATAGTCGTCCTGCTCAAAGCCCGACAAAGGCGTCTGGTCGCCACGCGCAATCCGCAGCGCGCGATACGCAAAAACGCGCTCCGTGTCGCATACATGCCCCAGCACTTCTTTCGCGCTCCATTTCTCCGGCGCATAGCGAATGTCTCCATCGCTCTCATCGCGCCCGCACAGCATCGTCATCATCTGCCGCCTCTGCGCGTCGAGCGTCCCCAGGATGTCGGTTCCGGTAATCAACGAAATGTAGCGGTCATAATAAGGCGCATACTCGCCCGGCTCCGGCCGCGCGATTACGAACGTTGCTGGCGACACCACGGCTGTTTCTAACATGCTTGGCTCCAATATCGAAAAGTGTTCCCCAAGGCTGGATTCTGACCAATTAGACTCCCGACCCCAGTTTCGGTTTTCGATAAATCTTCGATTTTAGAGTTATAACTCTCAACTCTGTGAAAGGGTACGGCCCGGGCAGTTTTTCCGGGAATCGTTACACCCATCGAGCAGAAAATAGCCGCCTGAGCCGACGCCGGCAGAGAGCGTTCCGACCTCCCGCCAACGCATCATCCCAGGTACTCTCGATTGAAAATAAAGGCTTTTCCACAGCGCTCACCTTGAGGCGCGGGAGTACAATCGGCTTTGGTCACGAAAGTGCGGCCAGTGACCCCTTAATCCCAACCAGGAAGGAACTCTTACGCCATGTGGAAGCCGACCAATCAGCCTCAAACTCCTGCGCAGCCTGCCGCGCCCGAGCGTCCCACTATGCCAGTCTCAAGCGCGCCCACCATGTCCGCTGAACCAGTCGCTCCCCGGCCGGTCACCACTACTACTGCTGACCAGGCCACCATCGGCAAATCGCTCGTCATCAAAGGCGAAGTCACCGGCTCCGAATCGCTCTACATCGATGGCCGCGTGGAGGGTTCCATCAACCTCGCCGGCAACCGCGTCACCATCGGACGCAACGGCGTAGTCGCCGCCAACATCAATGCCCGTGAAATCGTCGTGCTCGGCAAAGTCCGTGGCAATCTCACTGCCAGCGACCGCGTCGATATTCGCAGTGACGGCTCTCTCACCGGCGACGTTATCGCAGCCCGCATCTCCATTGAAGACGGCGCCTTCTTCAAAGGCGGCATCGACATTCGCAAAGGCGGACAGCCCAACCAGGCAAAGCCCAACGGCGAAGACAAGTCCATTCCAACTCCCGACCCGGCCGCGGTCGGCGCCAGAGCGTAAGGTTTTACCGCACGTGAGGGGCTCGGATGGGAAGGGCCCGACTTCAGCCGGGCCATGCGCCCTCATCATCGTCCCGGCTTCAGCCTCTGCGGGAATGATTGCGAAGTGTTCTAAGAAACCGGGCATCCTCAAGGATGCCCGGTTCATTTGCCTTCTATGATACCGGTCGGAGCGGCCCTCCTGACCCGTCGCTGGGCCGCCTGGTCCTCCGCTATAGCGCGATGCAAAAAATTCATGCTCCAATGCCGTGGCGAATTGATATACTCCGGACTTCTGCCAACCGACCGGTCGGTTGGTCTCGACGCCCATGGGACGCATCATCCTCGTTTTCCTAAAACGCTTATGGCTCCCGCTCCTGGTCCTGGCGGCCTTCCTCGGAGTCTGCGTCGTGTTCTACATGCGCATCGAAGGCCTCCGCCCACTCGACGCCCTGTTCTGGGTGATCCATCCCCACTCCATCGAATTCCGCACAGTCCACCGGTCCACCAAGATTTTTTCGATATTCGTGTACGCCGGAGTCTTCGCCCTTCAAATCTGGATCGCCGAGCGCGTCCTGCTCACCATTTTCAGCCGCCACGGCGTGGAGGCCTGGAGAACCATGATCAACGAAGTGAACATCAACCGCCTCAGCGACCATTTCATCATCTGCGGCTACGGCCAGGTCGGCCGCACCGTAGTCGACCAACTGCAGCGCTTAGAGATCCCCTTCGTCCTGATCGAAACCAACGAAGGCCTCTACCGCGAATTGCTCAACGACAAAATCCCTGTCATCCAGGGCGACGCCAAACGTCACGACGTCCTGCTTCAGGCCGGCATCGACCGCGCCCGCGGCATCTGCATCGTCATCGACAACGACGCCGACAACCTCTACATCACCGTAACCTCGCGCTCCCTCAACCCAAAAATCAAAATCATCACCCGCGCCGGCCAGCAGCGCTACGCCAACGCCATCCGCAGTTCCGGCGCCGACGAAGTCATCATCCCCGAATACGAAGGCGGATTAATGACCGGAAGAATGATCCAGAAGTATTACCCCATCCCCCTGGCGATCAAATAGAGAAGATCGAACCAGGAAGCGAAGCCGAACAAGGAAGATCGAACGCCGATCCGGAGCGTCGCGCGGATCGACCGGGAAGGGCACGGCTTCAGCCGTGCCGCTTAGAGCCAATCAAGACGCGGGCTTTAGCCCCTGAGGTCCCGGCCTTTGCGTCACCTACATTCAAGAGATTAGTGAACTGGCATTGTCGTCGCGCCTTTTCCGAGCTTCGCGTAAGTTCTATCGAGATGTTTCAACAACCATTGGCTCGAGCAGGGTCTACAACAGTTCCAGCTTCAGACGGACGGCCAAGTAGATCGCTACGCAGGCGTTCAGGATGGCAGCTGCGAACCAGATCATCGAGTACACCGGCGCAAGCAAATGACCGGCTAGGCCAACTAGGATGCACCCCCCAATCACTTGTGGGCGGGGGAGCATATCAGCACGCCAAAGAGAAGATAAACAGGACGACACACGCAATCGGGGGCAAAAAGAACATCGTTGTCTACCTCCTTGGCCCATTCGCGTACTCGGCGTCGGGCGAGAACCGGGAACTTCGACAGGCATAATACGCGGCTCGACGATAACTGTCGAGAAAAGGCCATTACATTCGAAACCCTCACTCCACCAACATGCAATCCCCATAAGAATAAAACCGATACCTCTCCCGCACCGCGTGCTCATAAGCCCGCATCACATTCTCTTTCCCGCCCAGCGCGCACACCAGCATCAGCAGGGTCGACTGTGGCAAATGAAAATTCGTCAGCAGCGCTCCCACCACCAGAAACTCATATCCCGGATAAATAAACAAATTCGCCTCACCCGCGCCCGCCCTCACTTCGCCGGGTGCCCCATTTCTCGCGCGTTCTGTGCGCGAGAAGTGGGGATTTTCGCCCTGTCGCCCCGCAAATTCCGCCGCATACTCTAAGGTGCGCACGGTCGTAGTCCCAACCGCCACGATCCGCCGCGATTCCCTCCGCGCCCGATTGATCGTCTCCGCCGACTCAGCCGAGATCGAATAACTCTCCGAATGCAGCCGAACATCTTCCACCCGCTCCACCCGAACCGGCTGAAAAGTTCCCAGCCCCACATGCAGCGTAACTTCACAAGTCTCAATCCCGCGCTCCCGCATCCGCCCCAGAATTTCAGCGGTAAAATGCAGCCCCGCCGTCGGAGCCGCCACCGACCCCCGCTCCCGCGCATACACCGTCTGGTACCGCTCCCGATCCCCCGACGAATCCTCACGCGCAATATAAGGCGGCAGCGGCACATGCCCAATCCTCTCGACCAACGCAAAGAAGTTATCCACCGCCGCAAACCGAATCCTCCGCTCCCCAAACTCCCCCCGCCCAATCACTTCAGCCTGCAACTCATCCTGCTCCCCAAAGAACAACCGCTCCCCCACCCCAATCTTCCGCCCCGGCCGCACCAAACACTCCCACTCATTCGGCTCCCGCAACACCTGCCGCGTAAGCAAAACCTCAATCCGCCCGGGAGGAGTCGCATCGGGGTGCCCCATCCTTGTCGCGTTTTTCGCGACAGGGTGGGGATTTTGATTCTCAGTCCGCAATATCCCGCCCCGCCGCCCAAACAACCGCGCCGGAAACACCCGCGTATTGTTAAACACCACCAGATCGCCCCCGCGCAGCAATTCCGGAAACTCGCGAAACTGCCGGTCACTCAACTCCCCATTCGACCCAACACACAGCATCCGCGACCCCGCCCGGTCCGCCAGCGCTTCCTGCGCAATCAATTCTTCCGGAAGTTCGTAATCGAAGTCAGAGACCAGCACGCCCTGATTATAGACAGCAGGATTCTCGCCATCATGCCTCGACCCGCGCGCCCACTGCGCCGCGAATTGCCTCGGCTTTTCCCGAAAATTGGATTGTCTCCCCTCCCCACCTGCTGATACTATGCGGGAGCCAGACTGCGGCCTGCTTTTTATCATTCTCCCCCCAAGGGTAGCCATGCCTACGGAACGCAAACACAGGGAAGAAATTGTCCGTTACGGACGCATGCTCCACGACCGGGGATTCGTAGCCGCCATGGATGGCAATCTCTCCGTCCGCCTTGACCACGACCGCGTCCTGGTAACCCCCACCGCCGTCAGCAAAGGCGCCATGCGCCCCCCGGACATGGTCATCGTCGACCTCAACGGCCAGCAGGTCGCCGGCCGCCGCAGCGTGACCAGCGAAATCGGAATGCACCTGCTCATCTATCGCATGCGCCCCGATATCCAGGCCATCGTGCACGCCCATCCGCCCACCGCCACCGGATTTGCCGCCGCCGGCATCCCCCTCACCGAGCCTCTGGTCTGCGAAGTTGTCATGGGCCTGGGATGCATTCCGCTGGCCCGCTACGGAACGCCCGGCACCTCGGAATTAGCCAAGACCCTCGAACCCTACGTCCCCGCCTACGACGCCATCCTCATGTCGAACCACGGCGTCGTCAGCTACGGCGACACCCTCGAACACGCCTACATGAAGATGGAAACCGTCGAACACTTCGCCCAGATCGCCCTGGTCACGCACCTGCTCGGCCGCCAGCAGCCGCTGAAAGAAGTGGAAATCGAAAAACTCCTCCTCGCCCGCACCAAGTATTTCGGCGCCAAAATCGCCGCCGCCATGCCCCTGCCCCGCTTCCCCCAAAAAGTCAGCTAGTCCATACTCTCCGGTGCCGCGAAATTCCCGATTGCGGAAATAAAACTTAATGCACCACGTTTGGGCAATTGACAATCATCCTCAAAAGAGAGATGTTTGACAAAAGGACGGGCCAACATTGGGTTTCCTGCCGAGTACAGATTCGAGAATGGAATATAGTTCGGCTGAGGAAAGGCCGGTGCCCCCGTGTCGTTAGTCCGGGTTCTCGTCGTCGATGATTTCGAGCCGTTTCGGCGTTTCATCTGTACGACGCTAGGAAAGCAACCTGGATTGCACATCGTCGGCGAGGCTTCAGACGGATTGGAAGCGGTTCAGAAAGCCGAAGAACTCCAGCCAGATTTGATTCTGTTGGACATGGGTCTCCCCAATCTAAGCGGGATGGGGGCCATTCAACGAATCCGTACGCTTGCCCCGCAAGCCAAAGTACTCTTCGTCAGTCAAGAATCTTCAGCCGACATTGTGCGGCAAGCTCTCAGTCTGGGCGCACTGGGTTACGTGGTCAAGACCCACGCTGCCAGGGAGCTGTTACCAGCTGTAGAAATGATCCTTGCGGGCAGACAGTTTGTCAGCCAAGGCGTGTCGGGGCTTAGTCTGTCGGGGCTTAGTCTCACCGCCGCGCCGACCTCGCCAGGCTCCCAAGAAGCCCAAACGGCTCTCGCACCGAAAAAGCAGGAGATCACTTGGAACCACAGAGCTGAGTTCTATTCTGATGATTCCGCTTTCGTGGTTGGTTTCTCTGGTTTTATCGAATCCGTTCTAAACCGCGGCAATGCAGTCATCGTGGTTTCGACCCAGTCCAATCGCGAAAGGATGCTCCAGAAATTGCAGGAAAATGGTGTGGATATCGTTGCCGCCATTGAGCGCGGAAGCTATATCGCTTTGGATGTGGCCGACATGATCTCCAGCTTCATGGAGATGGAGAGTGACCTGCCCGATCCACTCCGGTTTTCTACGGTCGTCGATGGTCTGATCGCGCAAGCAGCTCGGGCCATTTCGGGGGACCCGTCACAGGTCGCAATCTGCGGAGAGTGCGCATCAATTCTGTGGGCGCAAGGTAAGGCGGATGCCGCGATTCAAATGGAGCAACTTTGTAACCAGTTGGCCAAGCGAAATCAGATGGATATTTTGTGCGGCTTCTCGCTGAGCAGCTTTGATTGCGAGGAAGACAAGCAAATCTTCCAGAAGATTTGCAATGAATACTGAGCCTTCAGCCGTGCCGCAAAGCTGTCCGGCAAAGTAATAAAGTAAAGACTCCTAACCCGCAGCCCGCGTAGGCTGACTCTCCGCACGCCACGGAACGCGAGCACGGACAGTGGTACCCCGCTGAGGACGCGACTCGATGGAAAGCGTTCCTTTCAGCAGTTTCAGCCGCTCCTCCATGCTGACAAGTCCAAGACCTCGACTCTGTCTGGCCGCCTCGCGATCGAATCCTGCGCCGGAGTCCTTAACTGTAAGCTGAATCTCGTCCGACGTTACGGACAGTTGCACTTCGAAGCGCCTTGCTCCGCTGTGTTTCGCCGAATTATGGACCGCTTCCTGCAGCACCCTGAATAAGCAAAGAGAAATGTCCGGCGATAAAGCGAGCGGCGAGTCCAGGGCCTTGAAGTCAATCTCGACTTTCCGCTGTTCTTCAATCTGTTGGCAGAATCCTCTCATGGCAGGAACCAGGCCCATGTATTCCAGTTTGGGAGAGTGCAACTCATGCGCCAGGGATTGGATATCCTTCGATATCTCCAGGACGCTGTTCCGTAACTCTTCCCCCCGGCCGCGAAGTTCATCCGCCTCGTCGGGGAGTTCGTTCATGAGCTGCTCAATACCAATGGCCAACATTGACAGGCGCTGGTTGGTGTCGTCGTGAAGTTCTCTGGCAATCCGGGCACGTTCTCGCTCCTGCGCGTCAATCAATTTGCCCGTCACGTTGGCGAGCCCTTCTTCCGCCAATTTGCGCTCCGTGATGTCCTCGACAAAGGCGAAGACCAGCGGGAATTGCCGGTCGCTGTACTTCAAGAGCGAGACATGCAGACGTCCCCACAGCCGGCTGCCATCTTTCCTCACATAGCGTTTTTCCAGCGAGTAATGGTCGATGGCGCCCGCGCGCAAGTCTTTAAAAAAAGCGTAATCGTCCGCGGAATCCTCTTCATTCGCAAATTGCGAACAGTGCATCCCGCACAGCTCGCTCTTCGCGTATCCCAGAAGGGAACAGAGGGCTGGATTCGCCATCAAGACCTGCCCTTCGAGATCCTCGACAGCGATTCCCAGCGAGGCCTGCTCGAAAAGACAGTGGAAAAGCTGTTCGCTCTCAACCGGCAACAATTTTGCGGCCATAACGACTCCGAATCGCACCAGGCGATTTCGTGCCAACGTTCTTACCCGCACACTGTAGCAGAACTCTACGCCAGTGGCACGGAAAGTCGTTTCAACATAACTTCCCCTATCAAGACGATCAGGCTGATCGACCGCAGCTGTCCGTCTGCAAATTAGCACCGTTGAACCGCAGCAGCGGCGACCGCCTACTCCCCCCCAATCCGAAACCGCACCCCCGCCCGAAAATTCACCGGCAGCGCCGGATACCCCACCACTTCGTTATACCGCCGGTCCAGCACGTTATTTACATTCACGTAGCATGTAATCCGCGGATGCACCGCATACCATCCCCCAAGATCCACGCGCACATATCCCGCCGCGTGATCAATCCCAAACCCGTCGAAATCCGAATCCGCCCGCGGCCCCACAAAACTCCCGCCCACACTCCCGCCCCAACGATTCCCCAGGTAAGACAGCAGCGTATTCGCCGAATGTTTGGGCCTCCGCAGCAACGGCTGCCCCGGATCGTACACCGGATCATAAGGCGCAGGATTATCCAGATACTCCGACGAAGTGTACGTATAAGCCATATTCAGCAGCACCCGCGACCGAAGTTTCGCCCGCGCCACTAGTTCCGCTCCCTGCGCAAACGCCTGATTCACGTTGACGTACTCGCCCGGATAGTTCGGCGGCAGATTCATCGTCACGTAGTTGATCTGGTCATGAAAAAGATTATTGAAGTAAGTCCCGGTCAATTCATACTTGCCATGATAAAAATCCTGCTGAAACCCAGCTTCAAACGCCCGTACCCGTTCCGGCTTCAGCCCCGGATTCGGAATGTTATACGGGTCCGCCGGAATCCCGTTGTAAGTCTCCTCCAGCCGCGGCTCCTTGAATCCCGTCGAATACGTAAAACGAAACCGCGTCCCCGAAAAAATATCGTTCCCCCGCAGCGCCTGAAACATCAGCGCAACCCGCGGAACCCCCGTATTGCCGTAAGCGCTGTCATGCACAAATCGTCCGCCCACAATCACGCCCAGCCGCCCCAGCGTCAACTCCTGTTGCGCATAAGTATCCTGGTTCAGCCGCTGCCCGTGGTTCTGCGGACCATAATCTAGGTCGCCCACAAATCCGTTTTCATTTTCCAATCGATAACCGAACGTAGTGTGCGCCGAAATCCGCGATGAAGCTCGCTCCGTGTAGTCCCCCTGATATTCAAATCCCGCTCGATTGATGTGGTCCACTTCGTTCGACGGATAGTCAATCGCGCACGGCACCGGCGGCCCAGAGAAAGCACAATTCTCCGAATTCACCCGCTGCGCATCCCCCGGATCGAGATCATAGTAGCGATAGAGATAATCAAATCCAGTAAGGTGATGTTGCCACCCAGATGGCGCGCTGATCGCCAGTTCCACGCTGCCCAGCAAATCATTCAACTGCGACCACGCATAAGGATTCGGCGGCAGCGGCGCAAGCGGCTCCGAAAATCCATTCACCGGAACCAGCGGTTCGTACCCGTTAAAGCTCCACTCCCCCGGCAGCCCCGTATGCGAGTTCGAATGTCGAAATCGCACCCGCAGCGAAGTTTTGTCGCTGAGAGCCGCCCCCAAATTCGCTCCCTCCAGCGAATCCGAATATGCGTCGTTCACCCCCGACCCTTCCGTATTGAACTGATCACCAAACAGGTTGTAATCAAAACGCCCGTGCGCTCCCGCCAGAGACCCATGCCCACTCGCCGTTCCCAGATTCCCGCCATCCGCGCCGAGAATTAACTCCGGAACCCGCGTACTCCCCGCCCGCGTCCATACCTGAATCACGCTGGTCATCGCATCCGACCCATACAACGTGCTCTGCGCCCCGCGAACAAATTCCATCCGGTCGCCCTGCGCCAGCGACAAAGTTCCAAAATCAAACGTGCCGCCGGGCTCGTTAATCGTGACCCCATCAACAATCACCTTGTTGTAATTCGATTCCCCCCCACGCACGAACAATGACGACAACCCTCCCCGCTGTCCCGCCGTATTGACCACAGCCCCAGGAAGAAACCGCATCACATCGTCCGCCGCAACCGGCTGCATAGTCGTCAGTTGCGCCCCGCTCAAAGTGTCGACGTCCGCTCCCGCAGCTTCTCCCACCACCGGCGTCCGCGTCGCGGTCACCACTACAGTTTCCGAAGCCGTCGCCAGCCGCAGATTCACCGTGATCTCCACGCCGATCTTCGACCTACTCTCAGACGAAGAAGCCGGAACCTCAACCGTCTCCACCGCAAACCCGGGCGCCAGTACCTGTACCTGATAACGTTCTCCATCCACCAAAGAAAGAATTGCCACACCTTCGGCGGAAGTGATCTGCGTGGCCATCACCTTACTGTTGTGAGAACGCAGCAGCAACACCTGTGCTCTGCCCACGGCCGCACCCTGCGGATCGATTACTTTAACTTTGAGATCGGCCGCGGAAGCGGCCAGAGAAAGAGACAAACAGAAAGAAAGACAGAGAGAGACAGCGACAGGAAACACCGATACGCGCATACGTTCCTCCTTTGCACGCGAAAGAGGTTGAAGTAGACGGATCGCGCCGGTCTCCTGGCTTCGCGAGTAAGGATGATGAACTCCATCCGTTTACGTCCCCGGCCTTCCCGGAATTTCTTCCAGTGGTCGAGAACAGTTTCCTCGCTTACAGTTGCGCGGCAGCGCGGGATTCTCACCCGCTTCCCTGTCTTCACCGAGCGGCAAAGACGCGCGTTCCAAACGAAATGACAAAGAACAGAAACAACCGCCCCAAGAATCTAAAGGCTGATCATCATGAAGTCAAATGCGGATATCGCATCGCAATGGATCAAAGCCGCGAAGCGGCGAAAGAATGCAGCCCACGGCGCAAGCCGTGGGTAGGCGGTTAGAAAACGAACCAGCCCCTGAGGGGCGAAAGAGAAACCGCACCACACACTTCGTACGGCTCGCCGGTAGGAAACATCTGCCTCACCTCTTCCATCTCCCCACCACATACAACACAATCGAAATCACCACACTCACCACCACCGACGTCGCCAACGGAAAATAAAACGTCGTATTCTTGCCCCGAAAAACCATATCCCCCGGCAACCGTCCCAATGGCAGATTCGCCCGTCCCGCCACAGTCACCAGCACTCCCGCCACCACCAGCACCAAACCCAGCCCGATCAGCAACTTGCCCAATTCCGTCATATCTGCCTCATCCGCTGCGCATTGCCCTCGAAAAACCCATCCCCTTTTAGCTCATTTCCGTGTACGCTTACTTAGCCCACCCGTCGTCCTCTGGCCAGATTTCTAGGAGACCTCCACCATGATCCCCCACCCGCTCTCTCTTTTCTCGCGTTCCCGCAGTCTATCAGCGCTCTGCTTGTTCACCATCGCCATCGCCCTAACCCTGCCGGCCCACTCTCAAGACGTCCTCACCTACCACAACAACATCGCCCGCACCGCCTTCGACAACGCCGAGACCACCCTCACCCTGACCAACGTAAACTCCACCACCTTCGGCAAGCTCTTCATCCTCCCCGCCGACGGACACGTCGACGCCGAACCCCTCTACATTTCCTCCGTGTCCATCTCCGGCGTCATCCACAATGTTCTCATCGTCGTCACCGAGAACGATAGCGTCTATGCCTACGACGCCGATACCGGCGCCAGCCTTTGGAAAATCACCACTCTGCTCTCCGGCGAAGTGCCCTCCGACGATCACGGCTGCGGCCAGATCTCGCCCACCATCGGAATTACTGCGACTCCCGTCATCACTCACCCCAAAAAAGGCGATCCCGTGATTTACCTCGTCGCCATGTCGAAAGACACGTCCGGAAATTACTATCAGCGTCTGCACGCTCTCGATGCCACCACCGGCGCTGAACTCTACGGCGGTCCCGCCACCGTCTCCGCCCAATATCCCGGCACCGGCGACAACAGTTCCGGAGGCTTCGTCATCTTCGAGCCCAGCCAATACGCCGAGCGCTCCGGCCTGCTCCTGACCGGCAACACCGTCTACCTCGCCTGGACCTCGCACTGCGACGCCCGCCCCTACACTGGATGGGTCATGGGCTACAACGCCACCACGCTCGCCCAGACCACGGTCCTCGATCTCACTCCCAACGCCAACGAAGGCGCCATCTGGGGCGCGGGCGCCGGCATGTCCTCCGACGGCAAGGGGAACATTTTCCTGCTCGACGCCAACGGAGTCTTCGACTCCACTCTGAACGCGTCCGGCTTTCCGTCTGAAGGCGACTACGGCAACGCTTTCCTCCACCTCACCACCAGCGGCACACTCGCCGTCGCCGATTATTTCGAAATGTACAACGGGATCACGGAAAGCGACGACGACACCGACCTCGGCTCCGGCGGCAGCCTGCTGACCAACCAGAAAAATTCAGCCGGCAAAGTCATTCCACTCGCCATCGGCGCCGGTAAAGATAACAACCTCTACGTCGTCAACCGCGCCAACATGGGCAAATACAATTCCACCAGCAATCACATCTACCAGGAACTCACGGGCGCGCTGCCCGGCGGAATCTGGTCCACTCCCGCTGCCACTGCGAACAGCGTCTACTACGGCCCGGTCGGTTCGCCCATCCTCGAATTCCAATTCAAGAACGCCAAGCTGCGCCCCACCGCGGTAGCGAAAACCTCCAACTCGTTCGCCTATCCCGGAGCCTCGCCCAGCATCTCCGCCGACGCCGGCGAGAACACAATCCTGTGGGCCTCGGAGAACACCAATCCCGCCGTCCTCCACGCCTACAACGCTGCGACCCTAGTCGAACTCTACAACACCAACCAGGCCGCCGGAGGCCGCGACCAATTCGGCGCCGGCAACAAATTCATCACTCCAATGATCGCCAACGGCAAAGTCTACGTCGGCACCACCACCGGCGTAGGCGTCTTCGGCCTATTAACCGACCCACAGAAGAATTCGAAGAAATAAAAAGTGGGTGGAGAGAAAACCAAGCGGGTGCCCCACCCTTCTCGCGCACTTCGCGAGAGGGTGGGGATTTTGACTCCAGATTTTATCTCGAGGTTTTCTACTCAGAACCAGGCTCAGTACAAGTTCGAGAAGCTCTGCCTTCAAGAAGCTCTGTCATCCCGACCGGAGCGCGCAGCGAAAGCAAGCGCAGTAGAGGGACCTGCTTTTCCGCTCGACCAGGGCGATCATTCTGAACGCATAATCGCCTTTGGGTGGCGCAGCCCTTCCAGCGCTACGATAAGATTTTCTTCCGATCAGCCCCCGAGGTACCCGCTAGCCCACCCTCCCCTGCAACTCTCGCATCACCGCCACCCACTCATTCAAACCATCCGCTTCCATCCACAAATCCTTCACTTCCGAATTCCTCCGCACCCGCTCCAGCGCCCGCCCGGCCACAGCGTTCAGCTCCGAACTCCCAACATGCTTCCCCACCCACTCCAAAATCCCCGCCGGAGCTCCCTCCGCCCCAAAACCATTCAAAGCCGCCACCACTTCACCAGCCGCCACCGCGATCCGAGCCGGACCAGCTTCCAGATACTCAGGATCATCCGCCGCCCGTGCCAGAATCCCCATCAGCTCTTCAGTCGTAACCGCGCCCAGCCCCGCAACCCACGCGACCGCATCATCATTCTCGAAACTCCCCGTACCCCAAGCTCCCAAGCGTCCTCCTCACTGCGACCCGCCCGCCGCACCCGCCTTCTGCGCCGCCACCCACTCATGAATCCTGACCGACAAAACATCCAGCGGCAGCGCCCCCGCGCCCAACACTTCATCATGAAAGTTACTCAGACTAAACTTGTCCCCCAACTGATCTTTCGCATACTGCCGCAATTTCAAAATCTCCAGCTGCCCAATCTTGTAGCCCAGCGCCTGCGCCGGCCACGCCATATATCGGTCGGTCTCGCTCTGCACTTCGGCCTCGTCAATCGCCGAGTGCGCGTGAAAGAAGTCCACCACCTGCTGCCGCGTCCAGCGTTTGTAATGGAATCCCGTATCCACCACCAGCCGGATCGCCCGCAGCATGTCATCCTGCAAGTGCCCGTAATAGCTGTACGGATCCTGAAAGAATCCAACTTCCTTGCCCAGCCGCTCCGAGTAAAGCGCCCACCCCTCGGAGTAAGCAGTGTAGTACTCATTCTGCCGATACGGCGGCAACTCCGGCAGTTCCTGCGCGATCGCAATCTGCATGTGATGTCCCGGCACCCCTTCGTGATACGCCGTAGTCTCGAAATCCACCGTAGTGCCTTTCTCCCAATTGCTGGTATTCACCATAATGTGCGCCGGCCGCGATCCATCCTGCGCTCCGTCAATGTACGAGGTTGACGCTTCCTTCTCGCGATACTCTTCAATCGGCATCACCAGCAGCTTCGCTTTCGGCATCCGCCCAAACATCCCCGGCAGCTTCAGATACATCTGGTCAATATATTTCTGATAAAGATTAAGAATCTCCTGCCGCGAATGCACATGCACCTTAGGATTGGTCGCGAGCGACGCGCTGAAGCTCTTCAGATCCTTGAATCCCAGCTGATTCACCACCTGCAGCATCTTGGCTTCAATTTGCGCCACTTCCGCCAGCCCAAGCTGGTGAATTTCTTCCGGAGTCAGATCGGTGGTAGTGCTCTCTTTCACCCGAAACGCGTAATAGGCCGCACCATCCGGCAGCGCCCACGCGCCCGGCTCCGTGCGCCCCTTGGGCGCGTAGTCGTCCCGCACAAATTTCGTGAAGCTGACATACGCCGGCAACACCGAGTCGCGAATCGCCGCCAGCCCCTGCTCTCGTAACCGTTTCTGCTCCGCCGCCGGGATCGAATCAGGAAACTTGCTGAAAGGCTGCGCGAACGGTGAATCCTCCGGCGTCTTGGTCGCGAGCCCGTTCGCCTGCTCCACCACTTTTTCCAGCAATATGCGCGGCGGCATCAACCCGTCCGCCATGCCCTTGCGCATCTGGATCATGGTCTCGTCGAAATAACGCGGCATCTCCTTCAGCCGCGCAATGTAGTCCTCGTAATCTCTCACGCTCTGGAATGAAACCAGGCTGACCAGTTGCGGCAGAGAAGTATGCACTCCGCCAAATTGTGACACCGGCATTTCCCAGGACTTAAACCGCGCCCCCTCCAGCGTGCTTCGCAGGTCGCGCACCATCAGCGTCTTGTTCAGCACCTCCTGCTCCGGAAATCCCGTCGTGTCGATGGCCTCGAAACGCGTCAGAAATTTCCGGTTCTGCTCCAGATCATCGTCAATCGCTTTCTGCGAGAAATCCTCCAGCTTGTCGTTCCACCGCTTATCTCCCAGCATGGACGCAAAGGTCGGATTCGTGCGCAGCGTGTATTGCCATTGTTCCGCCAGCAAATCATTCAAAGCCTTCCGCCGCGCCTCCAGATCCGTCTGCGCCGGAGCCGCGAACCCAGTGGCACTCACCAGAAATGTCACGAAAAGAACCCAGCTGAAAGCCCGCATGATGCAACACTCCTTCTCGGAATAAGAAAGCCGCCGTAATTATAAGCGCGTCGCGGGTGCGCCACCCTTCTCGCGCACTTCGCGAGAGGGCGGGGATTTTGACCTTAATGTTTCTACGAAATCGCTGGGTGCCCCATAGCCTGCCCTGAGCGGAGTCGAAGGGTCTCGCGTCTTTTGCGAGACATGGAAATTCTGGCGCCGCTCTCTCGACTCATTCGTTGACTTGCCCGCGCATCCCGCCTACCATACCGCCACCACAACATGGGACGGCTGCTCGGGACCAGCACACAGTACGCGTACCTGCCGGGCTTCAACTTCCAGAACGCGTACACTTACGATGCGGGATCGAACCGGACGTCGCTGACGGCACCCGACGGCAGCATCTCGACCTACGGCTACGACACGCTGAATCGTCTTAACGGATTGGCCAACTCATGGGCGGGCTCGTTCGGCTTCAGCTATGACGCGCTGAGCCGGAGAACGCAGCTGACACGACCGAACGGCATCGCCACGAACTATAGCTACGACCCGGTGTCGCACTTGCTCTCGGTCCTGCACCAGGCGGGAGCGAACACACTGGACGGGGCGAGCTACACCTACGATCCGGCAGGTAACCGCACGGCCAAGACGAACGATCTGAACGCGGTAACCTCGAACTATAGTTACGATCCGCTGTACGAGCTGACGCAGGTAACCCAGGGAGCTAGTACCACCGAGACCTACAGCTACGATTTCGTAGGGAATAGACTATCGTCATCCGGAGTGCCAACCTACAACTACAACTCGTCGAACGAGCTGACGTCGAATTCGTTGGGCAGCTATACCTACGACGCAAACGGCAATACCCTCGCCGATCCCTCCGGCAAATCCTACACCTGGGACTTCGAAAACCGGCTGATATCGGTCACTGTGCCAGGCACGGGGACGGTGACGTTTAAGTACGATCCCTTCGGGAGGAGGATCTACAAATCCTCGCCCAACTGGACGGGAGCCTTTGTCTACGACGGTAGGAACTTGATCGAGACCTTGAATTCGAGCGGCGCCATAGTTGCTGACTACACGCAGACCCGGAAGATCGATGAGACGCTGGCTGGGTATCGCTCTGGCGCGAGCAGCTATTATGAGGCGGACAGTCTGGAATCAATAACATCGTTGAGCAGTTCGACCGGAGCGCTGGCCAACACCTACGCGTACGATTCCTTCGGCAACTTAACGAACTCCACAGGTACGCTCAGCAATCCGTTCCAGTACACGGGGCGAGAATTCGATTCAGAAACTGGCCTGTACTACTACCGGGCCCGCTATTATGACCCAACCGCAGGCCGGTTCGTCAGTGAGGACCCCATACGCTTCCAAGGGGGCTCCAACTTCTACCGATACGCGAAGAACAATGTTGTCAACGCTACCGACCCATGGGGACTCTGCCCTTGTACTGAACCATCCGCACCTTATCAGGGCGACATCCCTTTCGGGCACGTTCCATGGGACGAGCCATTCGGTCAGAACACTTCAGCCGCTTATGGAAACGCTACAGGTGGACCATTTAACAACAACCTCGCTCACGTCAGTAAGCAGTTTGGAAATAATATTTGGTCCAACTGCGTCCGGGGCTGCCTCTTGAGTGCTTGGAATCCGTGCACGAAACAATATATTCCCAACTTCTACTACGCCCATGCGGTCTGCTTCAAAGCTTGCACACTGGGCTTTTTGACGGACCTTACCTTAGTTGGAATTCAAATGCAAACTGGCATTCCCCTGTATCCGTGATTTCTATGACGCCCATTGCACAGAAGCCGTCGATGTACCTGGCCATCTTCACAATGGTCATGAGCGTTCCATTGTTACTTAGCTACAATTTGAAATTCGGACCCTTCCCGTCCGGCCTGATTTATGCACTGGTTTGGTCTTGGTCTGTCCTCAGCTATTTCGCCGTTCCGGTGCTTTTGGTCGCTGAGTGCATAGTGTCGGGATGGATAGGGTTGAAGTACGCCGGCGCGGAACGCACGGCTCCTTTGCGCTGGCACATTCTGGCGATTCTGGTTGCAGGCATCGGGGAAACCGTAGCCATTTTTGTAAGCCATCGTCGCGGCTGAGAGTGAGCAGCGAATCTCAGAAAATCTCAAATACGTCTACGACGCAAACGGCAATACCCTCTCCGATGCCAGCGGCCGCAGCTTCACCTGGGACTTTGAGAACCGGCTCGTACAGGCGCTCGTCCCCGGTGCCAACGGCGGCACCACGACCTTCAAGTACGATCCCTTCGGCAGACGAATCCAGAAAATCTCCCCGAACTTCACGAGCGTTTTCCTGTACGACGGACCCAACCTGATCGAGACCGCGAATACGTCGGGCGCTGAGGTGGCGAGCTACACGCAGACGCGGACGATCGATGAGACGCTGGCAGAGTTGCGCGGGAGCACGACGGATTACTACGAAGCGGATGCGTTAGGGACCATTACATCGTTGAGCAGTTCGGCGGGTGCCGTCGCAAACACTTATACGTACGATTCCTTTGGCGATCTTACAAACGCGACGGGGGCGCTCAGAAATCCGTTCCAGTACACGGCGCGTGAATTCGATCAAGAAACAAATCTGGGAGAGAACCTGGGGACAGACGGGACGTTCACCAGTTTTTTTCAAGAGCTAAGCGTCGCCGCTACGGCGGTTTCGACTATTTGTGAAACACGATCTGCACCGGGAGGAGTGAGGGGCGGATAATTCTCGCACCAAATCAAGGTTGCCGTTATTGTTGAGGTCACCGGCACGCATGTCGTACGCCCCTGAACCCGTGACACAGTAGGAGAGGGTAAATATGCCTCCGCCCTGATTGAAGAACATTCCGATTTCGTTGGACGGGTACAGCGCCATTGCGATGTCGATGCGCCCATCCCCATTAAAGTCTCCGACCACAAACGCCCCCGCCTGCATCTGCCCCCCGAGGCTTAGCTGCGCCCCCTGACAAAAAGTGCCGTCGCCCTTGCTATAAAAGATTACGAAGACATCGCTGCCATCGCTGAGAACAAGGTCATCCTTCCCGTCGCCGTTGAAATCACCCACCGCCATCGCATAGTTCTGGGGGACGTTCGTCGTCACGGCCTGGAAGGTTCCATTTCCCATGTTCAGGAAGACGGTTGTAAAGGACAACATCCCTGTCGCTTTGCATCGCAAAGTACTTGACACCGGGAGCCCGCCCCGTTACTCTATCCCCATGTTCGACCCGCGGCCGCACCGCCTCCGCCGTTTCTCTCGTTCGGTCGAACATCGTTCCGCCGATCAGGCCCCGACCGGGGAATTGCCTTCCCGCGCCGCCCCCGACCTCGTGGCCGACCTCCGCTTCATTCGCGACACCATGGAGCGCTCCGCCGCCTTCACCGCCGTCTCCGGCTGGGGACAAGTCCTCCTCGGCACAACCGCCCTCGCCGCCGCGTGGCTAGCCGCTCAACAAATATCCCCATTCGCTTGGCTCCGCGTCTGGCTAGCCGAAGGCCTCCTCGCCGCCGCCATCGGACTCCTCGCCTGCACCTGGAAAGCAAACCGCCGCGGCCTCCCCTTATTTTCCGGCCCCGCCCGCAAAGTCGCCCTGGGCCTCGCCCCGCCCCTGGTCGGCGGAGCCTTCCTCACATTCCTTTTATTCCGCTCCGGCCTGCAGTCCGCCCTGCCCGCCACCTGGCTCCTGCTCTACGGCGCCGGCATCATGACCGGAGGCGCATTCTCGGTTCCCATCGTCCCCGTCATGGGCCTCAGCTTCATGCTGCTAGGCGGCCTCGCAGTCCTCGCCCCCATCGCCTGGGGAAACTGGTTTCTGGCCGCCGGCTTCGGCGCCCTCCACATCCTCTTCGGACTCTTAATCGCGAGGCGCCACGGTGGCTAGACCTCAGCCAACTCGCAAGCCCGCCCCCGCAGCCGGCGATAAGACTCGCACTCGCGCCAAGCGTCATGATCAAGCTCGCGAGCACGATGCCGCCCGCGCCCCCGAACTCCCCGAACTCGATCGTCTCATCCACGAACGCATCCGCCTCGGCATCGTCAGCGCCCTCGCCACCAACGATTCCCTCAGCTTCAACGACCTCAAGCGCGTCCTCAAGACGACTGACGGCAACCTCAGCGTCCACGCCCGCAAATTAGAAGAGGCGCAATACATCTCCTGCGTAAAATTCTTCGAAGGCCGCGTCCCCCGCACCGAATACCGCCTCACCGCAACCGGCCGCCGCGCCCTCTCCGAATATCTAGATCAAATGGAAGAATGGATCCGCCTAACCCGCGAAGAATAACGAACCACTGACCACTGACCACTGACCACTGACCACTGACCACTGACCCCTGATCCCCGTCCCCCGCATTACTGCTACA
This sequence comes from uncultured Acidobacteriota bacterium, assembly GCA_963758005.1. Taxonomy (GTDB): domain Bacteria; phylum Acidobacteriota; class Terriglobia; order Terriglobales; family Acidobacteriaceae; genus Sulfotelmatobacter. The sequence continues at coordinate 961,870 of CAVWTR010000006.1, read as the reverse complement.
ATCCCCGCTCATGAAACGCAGCATCCTTCTCCTGCTCGTCACCGCCGTCCTAGCCGCGCAAACTGCCACCGAAGTCGAAATCACCGCCGAACCCCACCACCATCTCGTCTTCGAGAACGCCCAAATCCGTGCCTTCTACGTCGACCTCGCCCCGCACACTGACACTCTTATGCACTGGCACCGTCACGACTACATCTTCGTCATGCTCGGCGCCACCCAGATCATCAACGCCGTCGCCGGCAAAGATCCCGTCCCCGCCAAACTGCAAGACGCCCAGGCCGGATTCACCCCCGGCCCCTTCGCCCACATCGTCCACAATCAAGACCAGCCCTTCCGCAACCTAACCATCGAACTCCTCCAGGACGACAAACTCCGCAACTCCCCGGCCCACTGGGACGCCACCCACCCCGAAGAAGACCGCGGCCTCGAAGTCCTCGAAGGCGGCACCAAAGAAATCCTCTTCGTCAAAGACGGCATCCGCGTCTCCGAATTCGAACTCCAACCCGGAGGCATGATCCCGCTCCACCACCACGCCGGCCCGCACTTCCTGGTCGCCGTCACCGACCTGGACTTCCTCAGCGACGTCACCGCCATCGACCCAATCTCCGCATCACCCTCCGACAAAGCGCCAGAAAGAAAGCTAGGGAAAACCTCCACCCACTTCATGTCCGGACAAGTCAAGTGGATCCCCGGCGGCTACTCCCACACCCTGACCAACACCGCCAAGATCCCAGCCAAATTCGTAACCCTGGAATTCCCATAACATAAGGATTTATGTTGCGCGGGCGCCCTCCCGCGTCCTGTCACGTAGCGCCGGACGCATTCGTCCGCCCGCGGCCCCAAAACCCCGATTCCCCCCATTTCTTGTCAAGCCCCCAAATCACCCCAATTCCCCCTAACCTCCTGCATCCAATCCAGATATATTTCTCCAAAAATCTCCGGTTCACCCCACCCAACTTGATAAAATAGAAGTAGAGACAAAATAACCACGCGGCCCACTCCAGGCCGCGTTTTTTATTGTCCAAACTGAAGTGTTCGAGAATTTGGTGGCTCAGTTTTGCCCCCCTTCTAGTCGGGCGTCATCCCGAAGACCCGCGTTTTCACCAGCGGGCCGAGGGATCTCGCTTGAAGCGCGTTAAAACTGACCCACAACCAGGAAGTTGAAACGCCCGAAATCGAAGTGTCCGGATCGAAATAAATTGAAGTCGTGCAGCTTCCGACCAAGCAGTCCAAAATGCCAAAGGAACCACTCAACATCCCCCACGCCAAAGCACGCGGCGAATGGGCCGAACTCCGTTTCATGACCCGCGCCGCCGAGCTCGGACTCCGCGTCTCCCGCCCCTGGGGAGACAACGCTCCCTACGACCTCGCCGTCGACTACCTCGGCCGCTTCCTCCGCGTCCAGGTCAAATGCACCCAGCAAAAACGCTGGAATTCCTACCGCTGCTGCATCGCCGCCAACGGCGTCCCCTACCGCCCCGACCAAATCGACTTCATCGCCGCCCTCGTCATCCCCACCGACACCTGGTACATCGTCCCCATCCAGGCCATCCCCAACCAACCCGAAATCCTCCTAACCCCCCACCGCAACAACGCCAAGCACAGCCAATACAAAGAAGCCTGGCACCTCCTAAAACGCTAAAACTGTGACGTGGATAATGTGGCACCTATGCCGTGGATCATGTGATGGATTATCGGACGTGGATTATCTGCTGTGGATGATGCGATGGACTATGTGATGTGGATTACCTGATGTGGATTATGCGATGTGGATTATGTGATGCGACTTATGCGATGGATTATATGCTGTGGATTATCTGATGTGGATGATGCAGCACCGTGGAAGAGCGGCGCTTCAGCGCCGCGTCAGGACCCTTCGTATCAGGGCACGACTTCAGTCGTGCTACCAAGCCCCACCGAGGCCGCCGGCTTCAGCCGCTGAGAAACTGCCGGCGCAAAAGCTGCTCATGTGGAGCGGACACTCCTGTCCGCTTCTCTTGCGGTTGGTGTTGTTCCGACGTGATGCCGAAATTCGAAACTCAAACTCGCCACTCGGAAATAACCTCGTCATCGAAAATAAGATTTGTCATTCCGAAACGAAGTGAGGAATCTGCTTCTCGCCGGAGACCACCAAATCCCTGCCCGAGGCCGATCCCCCGCAGCACCGTGGAAGAGCGGCGCTTCAGCGCCGCGTCAGTACGCTCCGTATCAGGGCACGACTTCGGTCGTGCCATCAAGCCCCAATAATGCCCTCGGCTTCAGCCGCTGAGGGAATGCTGGTGTACAGGAGGCTTTCGCCACCGCGGAGCGTTACCTTTGTGTATTCAAAATTCCTGCCCGAAAATGGATAATGACATAAGTGGCCGGCTGCTCTATGCTGGCTGGTCGTCATATGCGAAAGTTACGACATAATGTATTGGAAATGGCGAACTACTCGCCAACGGAAGCGGTACGTTACTTCCACATCCCGTCCTCGACCCTTGCGTATTGGACCGAAGCCCCGAATCAACTCGTGATTCTGCCGTCAGAAGAGCCACCGCTACTTTCGTTCAAGAATCTCGTCGAACTCTATGTGCTGGAAGGACTGCGCAAAATTCACGGTGTCCACACTTCGCGGATCCGAAGTGCGATTGAATTTCTTCTGAGCACTGAAAAGTCGCGGCATCCCTTGGCCGATTACGATATACGAACCGAAGGAAAGAATGTCGTATTCTACAAGTGTGGGAAACCGCTGAACGCATCTCTGTGGGGACAGTACGAGATGGAGGAAATCGTCGGAACGTATCTGCGTCGGATCGAAAGAGACCCTCATGGCGTGGCACTAAGGATCTTTCCCTATACGAAGCGGGAACAGCTAACAAATGGAGAACAGCCGCCCAAAACGGTTGAGATTAATCCCGCCGTCTGCTTTGGCCTGCCTGTGCTACGAGACTCAAGATTAACAACCGGATTCCTGGCAAGCCGCTTCCGCGGCGGCGATTCGGTTCCTTCGATCGCACAAAGCTATGGTCGACCCGTGGCAGAAATCGAAGAAGCGATCGAGTGGGAACTCGGGCGCTCCGTCAAAGAGAAGGCTGCCTAACCTAACTTTCTACCTTGACGAAAACTGGGACTGCCCTGAAGTCGTCTGTGAGCTTCAGAGAGGCGGCATCCGCTATCGCATCTATAAGCAAGATGTCCCCGCAAATGCTGGGTCACCCGATGAAAAACTCCTCCCCAAAATTGGGCAACATGGCTGGATCCTGATTACCGCCGATTGGCACCAGCGATATCGCCCGCGGGAGAGTGCGGACCTTCGCCGCCACAAAGTCAGGCACTTCGTGATGCCCGGAAACTTGGGGGCACAAGGAATGGCCAAGTTGCTGGTCGCGGCCAAGAATGACATCCGTGCTTGCTGTCGCGATAACGAACCGCCCATCAGCGCTAGCGTCCAACGAAGCGGGGGAGTCAAGCTTCTGCTGGATTCGAAAGGTAGCCTTCACGACAGAGGCGAAGAGAGGCTTTACCACAAGGGCAGAATCACAACGAGGGTGCCGTATCGCCGCTGACGCTCCCGACAACCGCACCAAATTCGTCATCTCAATCATTTTTTAAATTCCCCCTTGCAATTTTTCTTATTCATCTGGTATAAACAATCACCGAGAGCAGAAGTGTGGCAGCCGGTCGTATTTTGTTTGAATCTCTCGTGTCCGCCCGGCATCTAAGTTTTCAGAGAATGTAGAGTTCTCAAGTCGTCCCGGCCACGGGACTTGATTCAGAAGCAACTTGTAGGTTTCTGAAGGGTACCTTCAAAGCAAGGACCTCCAATAGGATCTTTTCTCAATTTTCTGTCTTCCGCTGCGGTATGGCCTAAAAAGCCATGCGCCGATTTACGGGCGTCTTTGTAATCCCCAAGCGGAAGGCCATATCGTTGCGTGCTGTTGTGAGCCTTTCGGCTCCCCGACAACTCATTCCGAACAGATTCCGCATGTGGAAAACGCGTGGAAATGCTGTGGGATGCGCAGATTGACAGGGTTTCGCGCGAACGATATGGTTAAAAGGTTTCGAGGACAGCCGGATTCACTCTAGTAGTGAGTCCGTCTAGATCTGAAGGCGCGCCGCTCAGGCGGAAGGCGATTCGGTCTTTGACAACTCGGTTGAACGTGCCAGTCGTGAGAGAACGGATTCGGGCATAAGTCCGAAACGATCTCACAAGATAGACCACCATGAACTTCTATTGCTTTTTAGGATTCGTCCTGAAGGGTGAGCGGAGGCTGAATGGTGGCGCCATCCGCGCTGTTGAAACCCGAGCGGCTTTTGCAAGCTGTTTGGGATGCGCTGCGATGGCAGTCTGCCAACTACCCGTCGGCAGACATCAGGTTTCAAACGAG
>CAVWTR010000006.1:0-955000 GCA_963758005.1 uncultured Acidobacteriota bacterium | reverse complement strand
AAATTTTTATGAGTGCCTGAATTTAGCCTGCTGGGGCGCGGAAACCACTAATAGGCGGTTTGGCGCGCGATGAGCAGGCAACTAGGCCCATAGAGTTTAAGCGGCGTGTTCGGGATTTGTTCTTAGCCAGAGGCCAAAAGCCAATAGCCAAGAGCGATCTTGAGTGTGTCTGAGTAAATTTTGTGGTCAAGCTACTAAGGGCGCATGGTGGATGCCTTGGCAGAAGCAGGCGATGAAGGACGTGGCAAGCTGCGATAAGCCTCGGGGAGCCGCAAGCAGGCTTTGATCCGGGGATTTCCGAATGGGGAAACCCACACGGGTAAAACCCGTGTACGGCGTAATGAATCCATAGTTACGCACGAGCGAACCCTGGGAAGTGAACCATCTCAGTACCAGGAGGAAAAGAAAGAAACCTCGATTCCGAGAGTAGTGGCGAGCGAAATCGGAACAGCCTAAACCGGTAAGACCTTCGGGTTATACCGGGGTTGTAGGGTCGACAACAGTAGAGTTACCAATCCAGTCATTAGTCGAAGCCCTCTGGAAAGAGGGGCCATAGAGTGTGATAGCCACGTAGACGAAAATGACCTGGACTCGAAGTCGATACCTGAGTACCGCGGAGCACGAGAAACTTTGCGGGAAGCTACGGAGACCATTCCGTAAGGCTAAATACTAGCTTCTGACCGATAGTGAACCAGTACCGTGAGGGAAAGGCGAAAAGAACCCCAGCGAGGGGAGTGAAATAGTACCTGAAACCGTGTGCCTACAAACGGTGGGAGGACTATGCGGCGCAAGCCGAAAGTCTGACCGCGTGCCTATTGCATAATGAGCCGGCTAGTTATTCTTGTCAGCAAGGTTAAGCGAAAGCGAGCCGTAGCGAAAGCGAGTCCGAATAGGGCGAATCAGTTGGCAGGAATAGACGCGAAGCGGGATGATCTACCCTTGGCCAGGCTGAAAGTGGAGTAACATCCACTGGAGGGCCGAACGGGTGTTTGTTGAAAAAAGCTCCGATGAGCTGAGGGTAGGGGTGAAAGGCTAATCAAATTCCGTGATAGCTCGTTCTCTCCGAAATAGCTTTAGGGCTAGCCTCGGATGATTTGTCGTGGTGGTAGAGAACTGAATGGACTATGGGGCTTTCCAGCTTACAGAATCCAATCAAACTTCGAATGCCATAGAACAACCAATCCGGGAGTCAGACGGCGGGGGCTAAGCTTCGTCGTCGAGAGGAAAACAGTCCAGATCGCCTGCTAAGGTCCCAAAATACAAGCTAAGTGGGAAAGGAAGTCGGAACGCCCAGACAGCCAGGAGGTTGGCTTAGAAGCAGCCATCCTTTAAAGAAAGCGTAATAGCTCACTGGTCAAGCGGTCCGGTGCCGACAATTTAACGGGGCTTAAGCTTGTTACCGAAGCAGCGAATGCACAGGGTAACACCTGTGCGTGGTAGGAGAGCATTCCCAACAGTTTGAAGGTAGACCGAAAGGACTACTGGACGGTTGAGAAGAGACCCTGCCGGCATAAGTAGCGATAACGGAGGTGGGAACCCTCCGCGCCGAAAGTCTAAGGTTTCCTGAGAAAGGTTAATCCGCTCAGGGTCAGGCGGTCCCTAAGGCGAGGCCGAAAGGCGTAGCCGATGGACATCCGGTTAATATTCCGGACCTCCCTTGTTTTCGTTATTACGATGGGGTGACGCAGTAGGATAAGCGGGCCGTTCTATGGCTATAACGGTCGATGCGTGTAAGGTGTTTCTCGTAGGAAAATCCGCGAGGAAGCTATCACTGAGACGCAAAGCAGTAACCCGTATGGGTGAAAGCTGCCGATTCCACACTGCCAAGAAAAACCTCTAAGGAGAAAGTAAGGGAACCGTACCTCAAACCGACACAGGTAGACGAGGAGAATATCCAAAGGCGCTCGTGAGAACAGTTGGTAAGGAACTCGGCAATATAACCCCGTAACTTCGGGAGAAGGGGTGCCCCGGTAGAGTGCAAGCTCGAGGGGGCCGCAGCGAAATGCGCACTGCGACTGTTTAACAAAAACACAGGTCTCTGCAAAGTCGAAAACGACGTATAGGGGCTGACGCCTGCCCGGTGCTGGAAGGTTAAAGGGAGAGGTCAATCGCAAGATGAAGCTTCGAACTGAAGCCCCAGTGAACGGCGGCCGTAACTATAACGGTCCTAAGGTAGCGAAATTCCTTGTCGGGTAAGTTCCGACCTGCACGAATGGCGTAACGAAAGTGCGACTGTCTTGCCGACTGACACGGCGAACTTGTAGTGCCGGTGAAGATGCCGGTTGCCCGCAACTAGACGGAAAGACCCCGTGCACCTTTACTATACCTTTACCATGAACTATGGCCCTTGCTGCGCAGGATAGGTGGGAGGCTTTGATTCCAGGCTCTCGGGCTTGGAGGAGCCAACGGTGAGATACCACCCTGCGAGATCTGTGGTTCTAACTTACTCCCGTGAACCGGGAGAGGGACATGGTAAGGCGGGTAGTTTGACTGGGGCGGTCGCCTCCTAAACGGTAACGGAGGCGCGCGAAGCTACGCTCAGGCTGTTTGGAAATCAGCCGACGAGTGCAAAAGCATAAGCGTGGTTGACTGCGAGTCCTACAAGACGAGCAGGTACGAAAGTAGGCTTTAGTGATCCGGTGGTTCTGCATGGAAGGGCCATCGCTCAACGGATAAAAGGTACGCCGGGGATAACAGGCTGATCGGAGCCAAGAGTTCATATCGACGCTCCGGTTTGGCACCTCGATGTCGGCTCATCGCATCCTGGAGCTGTAGAAGGTTCCAAGGGTTAGGCTGTTCGCCTATTAAAGCGGTACGTGAGCTGGGTTCAGAACGTCGCGAGACAGTTCGGTCCCTATCTGTTGTGGGCGCAGGAGATTTGAGAGGACCTGTCCTTAGTACGAGAGGACCGGGATGGACGAACCTCTTGTGTTCGAGCTGTCATGCCAATGGCACCGCTCGGTAGCGAAGTTCGGTTGTGATAACCGCTGAATGCATATAAGCGGGAAGCACTCCTCAAGATGAGATCTCCCAACCCGTAAGGGATAAGAAGGGCCCAGGAAGACTACCTGGTTGATAGGCTGGAGGTGGAAGCGCAGTAATGCGTGTAGCTTACCAGTACTAATCGCCCGTTCGGCTTGACCATAAAATTTACTCGGTGCAGAAACAGTTGTCAGTACTCAGTTGCCAGTTGCCAGTTCGAAACTGAACTGGAATTCGCAATGTTGTTGAGGTCGTTAGAAACTGAATGACTGAGATGCAACACTGATAACTGTGCGCCGATGCTTTTTAGAAAGCTAGCCGATGTAATAAGTGGCAGAAATCGGAAACAAAATAACAAGAAAGTAAGCCACACCCAATCTATTCAGTTGTGAGAGATCGTGCTCATGATCTTTTACAATCCAAGTTTGCAGCCAGTCGCGCTGATGAGTCGAGCGGAAGCTCCTCGCCCGGCACGACAAAGCTAAAAGCCAAGAGCTAATAGCCAAAAGCTGCTTCGAGTTGTCGGTAATCATACCGCGGGGGATCCACCCGTTCCCATCCCGAACACGGAAGTTAAGCCCCGCTGGGCCGATTGTACTGCACGCGAAAGTGTGTGGGAGAGTAGGTAGTTGCCGGCATTAATAAAGGCCGTTGAGAGAAATCTCGACGGCCTTTTCCTTTTTGCGTGGAGATCCTTCGCAAAGAACGCTCAGGATTTCGGCAGAAGGCTCCCGCGCGCAAAGGGCGCGCGCTCACGCCTTCTAAGCGCCTCAAGTTAAGCCCCGCTGGGCCGATTGTACTGCACGCGAAAGTGTGTGGGAGAGTAGGTAGTTGCCGGCATTAATAAAGGCCGTTGAGAGAAATCTCGACGGCCTTTTCCTTTTTGCGTGGAGATCCTTCGCAAAGAACGCTCAGGATTTCGGCAGAAGGCTCCCGTGCGCAAAGAACGCGCACTCACGCCTTCTAAGCGCCTCAAGTTAAGCCCCGCTGGGCCGATTGTACTGCACGCGAAAGTGTGTGGGAGAGTAGGTAGTTGCCGGCATTAATAAAGGCCAGTCTGAGAAATCAGATTGGCCTTTTCCTTTTGCGCTGCCCGAGTTCCGACACAGCTCTGGAAGAGCGGCGCTTCAGCGCCGCATGGGTGGCCTTTTCCATTTACCGATCCTTACCGCGTTCACTGCCGAGCCGGTGTGACCTGCTCCCGGATTTCCGAACGAGTCCGAGTATGATTTCGGACGAAGGAAAGGGGAAGGGGAATGTCGAAGAGCCATCACACGGAGGCGCAGATGATCGGGGCGCTGAAGCAACTGGAAGCGGGTCGGAAGGCGGAAGACGTGGCGCGAGAGGTGGGTGTGTCGAAGCACACGATTTATGCCTGGAAGGCGAAGTACGGTGGGATGGATGTGAGCGAGGCGCAGGAAGCCAAACAACTGCGCGACGAGAACACGAAGTTGAAAAAGCTGGTGGTGGATCTGAGCCTGGACAAAGAGATGCTGAAGGCGCTGATCGCAAAAAACGGATGGAGCTCGTAGACCAGCGGGCGGACGCGGACTGGCTGCGGAGCAAGTACGCAGCGAGCCAGCGCCGGGTATGCGGGCTGATCGGGATGGCGGTAGCGAGTTACTGCTACCGGTCGCAGCGAACAGATGAGCCGCTGCGCACGCAGTTGGTGGAGTTGGCGCGAGAGAAGCCGCGCTTCGGGTATCGGCGGCTGCATGTGTTGTTGGGCCGCTCGGGAGAGCATGTGAACCACAAGAGACTGCATCGGGTGTATCGCGAGGCGGGGCTGATGATTCGGCGGAAGAAGCGGAAACATTGCGTGCGTGAGGGAAAGCCGCTGCTGGCGCGGACTTCGGCCAACCAGGAGTGGGCATTGGATTTTCTGCACGATGCGGTGGAGTGCGGACGAACGATCCGGGTGCTGAGCGTGGTGGATGCCTATACGCGGGAGTGTTTGGCTTTGGAAGTGGATACGAGTTTTGCCAGCCGGAGAGTAACTCGCGTGCTGGAGCAAATTGTGGGGGGCCGTGGAGTGCCGCAGGCGATCCGCTGCGACAACGGGCCGGAGCTGACGAGCCGGCATTTTCTGGCGTGGTGCGTGGAGCGGAAGATCGAACTGATTCACATCCAACCCGGCAAGCCGACGCAGAACGCGCGGGTGGAAAGTTTTCACGGACGGCTGCGGGATGAGTGCTTGACGGTGAGCTGGTTTCAAAACTTGTTCGACGCGCGCCGGAAGATCGCAGCGTGGCGGATCGAGTACAACGAAGAGCGTCCGCACAGTAGCTTGGGATACAAAACCCCGAAAGAGTTTGCGGCGGCGCAGGCGGCGAGCTTCTACACAGCTGAGCGAGAGGCAAGGGACTCAAACGCCGTCCCTTGCCCCTCGCGCTCCCCCATCCCGGCTCAAACCGGAGATGGAGTAGCTGAAAGGTGTCGTATTCTTACGTGAACGAAAATTGGGGGCAGGTCAGGTGCTAGGGCGTAATGTCGAAGATGACGCCGCAGTTGCAGTTGGCATTACCTCCGTTGAAGGTTGTGCCGTAGACATTTTCGGAGGCGTCTACGATTACACCACTATTTGGAAATGATCCTGAAGTGCCGCTGAATTGGAACACTTTGCTGAAGGCGAAGGTGTTTCCGGTCTCGCGCGAGAGTTTGAAGACAGTTCCGCAACCGTTGCCGTTGTTGCAGGTTAAATTGCCTCCGCCGCTGGTTGCTCCGTAGAGGTTGCCGGCGGAATCCATGGTCAGTCCGCCCGAGGGCTGGGCGCCGCGGGATCCATTGATGCCGTTGAAGGTATAGACCACGCCGAACTTCCAGCCGCCGGATTCTGGTTCGAGCCGGTAGACGACACCGCAGCCGCTTTGCGGGCAGGCGAACGATCCACCATCGAAGGTTGTGCCGTAGAGATTGCCGGCGCTGTCGAAGATGACGCCGCTGCTGGGGAATCCGCCACCCAGGCCGTCATTAAAGGCGTAGAGGATGGTCTTTTGCCAGGTTGTTCCGCTCGTTGTTCCGATCGTCGTTCCGATCGTCGTTCCGCTCTGCGGAGGGCTCAGTTCGTAGACGGTGCCACACTGGCAGGGCGACGTTGCGACGCCGCCGCTGACAGTTGTGCCGAAGATATTTCCCGCGCCGTCGAGAATGATGGCTGTGGGCGATCCACCGTCGATGCCGCCCAGGAAGGTGTAGAGAATGCTCTCGGTCCAGGTGCCGTTGGAGTTGGGTGTGAGCTTGAAGATGGTGCCATTGCACTCTTCAATGCAGCCGCCTTCGGATGCGCCGTAGAGATTTCCGGCGGAATCCATCACGACGCCGAGCGCCGGTTGTGCGACGTCGGTGCTGCCGAGGAAACGGGCGAGGACGGTTTCGGTCCAGGTGCCGTTGGAGTTGGGGGAAAGCTTGAATACGGTGCCGCAACCTTCTCCATTGCAGACTGCAGGATTGCCGCCGGTGATTGTGGTGCCGTAGAGATTGCCGGCATGATCGAAGATCAGAGCGCCAGCGGGAGAGGCTCCATCGTTGATGCCCTGGAATTTGTAGATCACAGTCTCGGTCAAGCTTCCGTTGCTGCCCACACTCACTTTGAAAACGGTCCCGCAAAAAGGCGCGCTAAAGCCGCAGGACGTGAGGCCGCCGCCGGACGTTGTGCCGTAAAAATTTCCCGCTCCATCGGAGAGAAGAGTGCCCTCCGGTTGCGAACCATCCGGTGTGCCGCGAAAGTGATATTCCTTCGCCGATACGACTTCGTGGGACTCTGCATGAGACAGTGGCGCGGCCATGGCCATAGCCATGGCAAAGATCGCGAGGGCGAGCGTCACTTTTGCCATCGTTACTCTTCCACTCGTTCCACTCGTTCCACTCGCGATTTTTCCAGTCGTTATTTTTTCACTCGTGATTCTTCCGATCATCATATTTATTTTTACAGGCCTTGTGCTCCGAGGCATTGTTCTCGTAATCGGCGTGATCAGTCGTGTGGTGATCGTGCGCATCCAGGACGTTGTCATAGTTGCCTTTCCGTGGAATCGGACCCGCTCCTCGAGGCGGCAAGGGGCTGGGTTTTCTTGGTCCTCACTTTCAGCTACAGCGAGGGCCGAGGAACGGTAGCGAAGCAGCGTATGACAGTCCGCAGGCAGGTGTGTCGTGAAGTTGTAAAAAGTTTGTCAAGTTTCAAAAATGAAGGGCTCGGAAATGACTACCTTGTGCCCTATGTCTCGCGTTCTTTGCGGGAATTGGGGATTCCTTCTTGCGCTACCGAGTGTCCCGACACAGCCGTGGAAGAGCGGCGCTTCAGCGCCGCGTAAAGCAAACAAAATTAATGCGGGCTTCAGCCCCTGTGGTCGTTCCTCTTGGACGAGACGGGCGTCTTCGCCACGACCCCAGTTACTTCGGGTACTCGCAATCCCGGAAAGGCGCCCGCTAGCATAGTATTGCCGTGTCTCTTGAGAATCTTAGTGACGGTCAGTCCTCTTTCGCGCGCCTGGCGCTTTTGATCGCTGGCTGGGCGACTGCCGGCGTTCTACTCTATGGCCTCTCCATGTTCCTGCCTGTGGAAATACTGGCGTTCATCGCAATTGGGGCTTGGGCGATCGTAAGACTCGACACGGTCTCGCGAAAGAATAGAAGCCTGGCATCGCTGCTTTGTCTGATCACGTGCTTGCTCACTGGCGTTTGCGCTGTGGCGTTGAGGATTACTCCTTGGCATGACTACCTTTTGGGAAGGCTTATTTTCGTAGGCCTATGTCTCGGGGCCGGCCTCATACTTCTTGATCGGCGAGCAGATGCCTGATCGTCTCCAAGAGCCACTTTTTGCCTTCCTGGAAGTTAACAAAATCTGGGTGCCCCATTTCTCGCGTCCTTTGCGAGAAGTGGAGATTTTCCGCTGGATCGAATTCTGCCAAGCGGTGTCCTCGAACACCTGTCATTCCGACACGCGAGCGAAGCGAACGAGGAGGAACCTGCTTTTCAGTCCGAGACCACTCCCGAAAGTTAATCCACGCCGGGCCGATTGTACTGCACGCGAAAGTGTGTGGGAGAGTAGGTAGTCGCCGGCATTGATAAAGGCACATTCAGAAATGTTGGTGGCGAAAGCGTGTGGGCTGAGGCCGGTCGTTTCCGTTTTGGGAAGATGTTCGCAAACATGGGCGGTACTGACCCTGATTTGCCGCACGTAGAACAAGGCGATGGAGTTACATTAGCGACCGAGGAAGAGTTGTACTGATGAGTCAGGAGGAGCCTATGTGCGTCGTCTGTGAACACGAACTGTGGGAAGAGCATCGAGAGCTCGAGCGCGTGTTTTTCAAGGTCTGCAAAAAATGTAAGAAGTTTCCGGGCAACAGCTCGAATGGAACCTGCTATCACTGCTTCGCAGTTGGCAACACCATCGACGAATGCCCGGAGTGCGTGGGCAAACCATGGAGTGAAGAGTTTCTGGAGGCCAAAGACGAAATCGAGGGCCCGGACAAATTGGTGCTCCCGTTCTAGGGCCGGAAAGGGCGCGTGGTGGGTGGCCCGCTCAAGCCTGCCCTTGGCTTGGTGGGGCCGTTCAAGGCCTGAACGGCGCGCCGATTTTGCTATTTTGCCGGGGCATGCGGTCTCGGCGCGGGCGCGCCGCGGAGCAGGCCTTCGGTGCTGAGGTCTTCGTCGAGGTCGGGCCAGTGGAGGCCGTAACCTCCGCCGGCAGTTTTCCAATTCTTGCGCTGCGTGGGTGTGGCATTGAGCAGGCGCGGATACCACACCAGCGGCACGCTGATGATGCGGCCATCGCGCAGCGACACGCTCAGGGCGTCGTCACTGAATGCAACGTCCAGCACGCGCTCATCTGCCGCCGCTGCCGAAAAACTCATGCCAATCCTCCAAGAAGTTCGCCCTGTGTTCGGTCACCAATAATCGTATCTCGCGGAGTGCCTGCTGAAGGGAAATCAAAATCCCCACTTCTCGCGCGGCTTACTAATAAACTCCCGCGCGAGAAATGGGGCACCCGATTTAGACCCGATTCGCACCCGGATCGGGTGAGTTTCTATCTGGTTAGGCGGCGGGTTGCTGTTGATAGGCCGGGACGAAGGAATCGGCTACGAAAGTTTCGTAACTGGTTGGGGTGGTGGTTTGGGATGTGCGGGGTTCGAGGGCGCGCATGTATCCGGAGTTGAGGGCGCCGATCATCTCCAGGAGCAGGCGGGCGAAGGGGTCGGACATTCCCATTTGAACTAGCACAGGACGAGCCTGATCGTCGGGCACCTGCATGTACTTGAGATCTGGTTTGCCGAGCGCCTTGCCGATAATCGCGGTGACTTCGGTGTAGGTGAGGTCGCGTTGTCCCAGCAGTTCGCGGGTTTGTTTGCCGTGGACGGATGGGTGCAAGAGAGCTTCGGTCGCCGCGGCTCCGATGTCGCGAGTGGCGATCATGGCAAGTTTTAGGTCCGCACGGAGAGGGGTGCCGACGGCGCCCATCTGGCGGATTGCGTTGACTTGAGGAAGAGAATTTTCCATGAAGTAGCCGGCGCGCAGGTGGAGCACATTCGCGCCGCTGATCTGGTTGAGCTTTTGTTCGAGATGATAAAGGCCGGCGACGGGGCCGGTGCCGCTGGGCTTGTCGGCTCCGACGCTGCTGAGAGCGACTACATTCTTGGTCCCGGCTTTTTCTACGGCCGAGGCGATCGCGTCGCCTACGCGATTCGAGTAGCCGAGCGGATCATTGCTGGTGGGATTCGGTGGAATCATTACGTAAGCCGAGTCCGCCTGGTGAAAGGCTTTGGCGAGGGCCTCGGCATCGGTGACGTCGGCGACAAAAGTCTCGGCGCCTTTTGCTGCGAGAGTGTTTAAACGAGCTGCGTTTCTGCCGACGACGCGAACTTTCTGCCCGCTGGCAAGAAGGTTGGTCGCTACTACCTGTCCGGTGTGTCCGCTTGCTCCGAGTACAACGTACATAAAGTTACCTCCTATATGCTGGGTTGGATGCTGGAGGCCACGTTCCGGACTCGGGGCTGAATCCTGAGTCGAATCTTCAAGTCAAAATCCCCACCCTCTCGCGGAGAACGCGAGAAGGGTGGGGCACCCTCGGCCGAATTGCTTACTGTGCAGGGGTTGCGGTGGGCGTTGGGGCTGGGGTTTCGGCTGATACTTCTGGCGGCGCGACTGGATTGATCTTCACTGCGTCGATCTTCACTGTCGCGAGGATTTGTTCCAGGCGGGTGAAGACTTTGTCGCGGTCGACGTGCTTCACCAGGCCTTCCTCGGAGGCGTCGGTGGTGACGTTCAGGGCGAACTCGTAGCAGGATCCATTCTGGAAGACGTGGAAGTACTTGGAATCGCTCTGGCGGGCGCCTTCGCCGGAGACGGCTTCGGTGGCGCGGAGTTCGAGGTCGCCGAGCATCAGCTTGGAGTTGGACGCGGGCTCAGTCGACGACTTCGCTGCAGTCAGTTGCTCGGGGCTGGCTGCGGACTCGGTCGATGACTTTGCTGCGGTCGATGGCTCGGAGCTGGCCGACGAAGTGGTGGACGCGGTCGTGGATGCGGCGACCGGTGCGCTGGCATTGCCGTTAGAACTCCCGTCTGAGCTGGTGGTGGCGACGGCGGTTTGTGACGGTGATTCCGCCACCTTGGGTTGAGGCACGGCGAACTCCGTGCATTGATCGGCGGTGAGAGATTTGTGGACGCTCACGTCGAAGAATGCGGAGGAGAAGTCAGTGTTGGCGAAACTGGTCTCGGGCAACTCGATGGCGGCGAGTGCGACTCCGCCGGGCTGAATGAAGTTCATGGCGATGGGATTGGTGGCCACAAGTTCAGTCGCGGCATCGCCGGTTTCGATGGCGTAGCGCCGCGGATATTCGAAGGTCACGCCGTAAGTCTTGTCGGCGTAGTTCACGGTTGCGGGTTTCCTGGGGGCAACCTTTTTGGGAGCTGGCTTGGCCGCCTTCTGCGCAGGCGGTGTGGGCATGGACACGGGCTGGGTTTGGAGCGGTGGAACGGAAATCTGGTTGTTGGCGGTTGCGGGCTTCGGCTGGGCGTTGTCATTCGAACTGGAGCAGCCGACGGTTACGGAGCAGACGATCAGCACCGCGGCGAAGATGAGCGTGCTGGTGTTCTTGCCCCAGGTTTCCGAACCCCAGGATACGGAATGAGCTTCTTTGGTGGTGCGAATGGCGTTGCTGCGGGTCGTATTGATGTGGGTCATATTGATTTGGGTCATTGGGTTGCCTCCTGCCGACTTGCGGCGCTTTGAGTAGTGCACGGGGTCGGCCAAGAGCGGGAGCATTGATTTGACGGGGGTTAGAGCGACTGGGGCTCAAACACCGCGTGGGGGGCGGGACACGATGTGGGCTGGCGAACACGGCGACACGGAGTGTGCTGCAGTAGAAGATCTTGGTTGTCCGGAACGGCCGATGAAAATCAAAATCCCCACGTCTCGCAAAGGACGCGAGACACGGGGCACCCAGTTTCGGATCGTCAAAAGGAAGTCAAAATCCCCACCCTCTCGCGAAGTGCGCGAGAAGGGTCGGGCACCCGCTTCTTCGTGCGGTCAGCTAATATCCTTGGGAACATAAGGAGATGCGATGAGCGATGTCGCTCGGATGCGGTGGAGATGGATCGTGTGTCTGGTCTTGTTATTAAGTTCGGGCGCGGGGTGGGCGCAGAATCACGCACCGGAGAAGATCATTATTGATACTGATATTGGGGATGACGTGGATGATGCGTTTGCGCTGGCGTTGGCGGTGCGGAGTCCGGAAGTGCAGGTGTTGGGGGTGACGACTACATTTGGCGATACGGAGGCGCGGGCGAAAATTGCTGACCGGTTTCTGGGCGAAGTGGGACACGGGGAGATTCCGGTGCTGGCGGGGAAGGCGATGGCGGTGAAGAATCTGATGTCGCAGCGGAAGTATGGGGAGGGTGGGCGGTTTGCGAAAGTGGTGCACGGGGATGCGGTGGAATTTTTGCTGGAGCAGATTCGGAAGTATCCGGGGGAGATTACGCTGATTGCGATTGGGCCGCTGATGAATGTGGGGGCGGCGATTGATAAGGATGCGGCGACGTTTCGGAAATTGAAGCGGGTGGTGCTGATGGGCGGGTCGGTGCGGCGGGGGTATGGGGATTTGGGGTATACGGCGGCGGTGCCTCCGATGGCGGAGTGGAATATTTTAAATGATGTGAGCTCGGCGCAGAAATTGTTTGCGGTGGGCGTGCCGCTGTTTGTTATGCCTCTTGATTCTACGCAGCTGAAGCTGGATGAGGTGAAGCGGGCGTTTCTGTTTTCGCAGGGGACGGCGGTGACGGATCAGCTTGCCGTGCTGTATCACTTGTGGGGGCAGGAGACGCCGACGTTGTTTGATCCGATGACGGTTGTGTTTGTGTTGCGGCCGGAGTTGTGTCCGGTGACGGGGATGCGGATTCGGGTGGATGAGAAGGGGTTTACGCGGGAAGAACCGGGGGCGGTGAATGCGCAGGTTTGTTTGGATTCGAATGCGGAGGATTTCTTTAGATTTTATTTGAAGAGAATGGCGGGGAATTGAGGGCGCAGTAAATGCTTGACGTTCGTGCAATCAAAATACTGGAAGTCGAAATCCCCATTTCTCGCGCGTTCTGTGCGCGAGAAATGGGGCAACCCTGGTTCACGGTGAGGATAGACAAGATTATGCGATGTGATGAAAGTGCGCGGCGCCGATTTTTGAAGAGTGCGGGGGCTGGGTTTGCGGGCGGGGCTTTGATTTTCCCGGGCGGGTCGTTCGGTCAGGAAGTCCCCATTTCTGCCGCAAAGAGCGCGGCAGAAATGGGGCACCCGGCTTATGACGTGGGTGCGTTTGGCGCGGTCGGCGATGGACGGACGATTGACAGTCCGGCGATCAATCGGGCGATCGAAGCGGCTGCGGCGGCGGGTGGGGGAACGGTTTATTTTCGGGCGGGGAATTATTTGTGTTATTCGATTCACCTTAAGAGCCGCGTTGCAATTTGTCTGGACGCGGGGGCGACGATTGTGGCGGCGGATCCGGCTTCTGATGCTGCACACAGTTACGATCTGGCGGAGTCGAATCAGCCGTGGGAGAACTATCAGGATTATGGGCACAACCACTGGCATAACAGTTTGATTTGGGGCGAAGGGCTAGAGGGCGTTTCGATTGGCGGGCCGGGGTTGATTTGGGGCAAGGGGCTGAGCAGGGGATGGGGAGCCGGGCCGGTCGCGGAACATGCGGGCGTGGCCAATAAAGCGATTGCGCTGAAGAATTGCCGAAACGTAATCTTGCGGGATTTTTCTATTCTGCATGGCGGACATTTTGGAATTCTGGCGACTGGGGTCGATAACCTCACGATCGACAATCTGAAGATCGATACCAACCGCGACGGGATGGACATTGATTGCTGCCGGAATGTGCGGATCACGAATTGCAGTGTGAATTCGCCGTGGGATGACGGCATCTGCCTGAAGAGTTCGTTTGCGCTGGGGTATGCGCGCGCGACGGAGATGGTGACCATCAGCAATTGCCTGGTCGCGGGCAGCTATGAGGAAGGGGCACTGCTCGATGGGACGTTTCAAGCGATTTGCGGCGGACGCGAAAGTGCCGCGGACGGGGCGGATTAAGTTTGGGACGGAGTCGAATGGAGGGTTCCAGAACATTACGATTTCGAATTGCGTGTTTGAGGGATGCAGCGGGCTGGCGATTGAGAGCGTCGACGGTGCGGTGATTGAGGATGTTAGTGTGACCAACATTACGATGCGGGATATTGCGGGGGCGCCGATTTTTATGCGGCTGGGGGCGCGGATGAGGGGTCCGGCGGGTGCGGCGGTGGGAGTGATGCGGCGCCTGATCTTGAACAACATTAGTTGTTTGTGCGGGAGTTATTCGTCTGGGGCCGGGGCGCGGATTGGCTCGATTCTGGCGGGGATTCCGGGGCATCCGATTGAGGATGTGAAGATGAGCGACATTATGATTGTGCATCCGGGGGGAGGGACGAAGGAGGATGCGCAGCGGGAGCTGGCTGAGAACGAGAAAGAATATCCCGAGCCGAACATGTTTGGGGCCACTCCGGCGCACGGATTTTTTATTCGGCATGCGCGCGGAGTGGAGATGGCGGGGATCAAGATTGAACATGCGGGGGAGGAGTTGCGGCCGGCGTTTGTGGTTGAGGATGTGGAGGGCGCGGATTTTGGGCGGATCAAAGTGCAATCGGCTGCAGGAGTTCCGGCGTTTGCGCTTAAGAACGTTCGGGACTTCAGCGTGTATCGAAGCAAGCCGGTTCCGGATACGAATTTTGCGAGCGCGGAGAAGAGGGAGATTTAGCGCATATCGGGAGATCGTCTTTGGACCTGGCTTCCCTCAGCGGCTAAAGCCGGACTCACTTGTGGCGGCTTACGGCACGAGTTGAAGTCGTGCCCTTCCCGTTGTTGCTAATCAGAATCCTCGATGGAGGGAATAATGAAAAACGCGAAGCTTTTGCCAGTAATACTGTTTTCGATCACGATGCTTTGGGGCGTTCCTTCCGATGGGCAGGCGAAGCAGAGCGTGGATCTGATTGTCAGCGGCGGGATTGTCGTGACGATGGATGGGGCGCGGACGATTCTTCGTGATGGAAGTGTTGCGGTCAAGGGTGACGCGATCGTGGCGGTGGGGCCGCGGGCGGAGATTGAAAGTCGATATTCGGGGGCGCAGACCATTGGTGCGCGGGGGAGGTTGGTGCTGCCGGGGTTTATCAACGGGCATACGCATGTGCCGATGACTTTGTTTCGCGGGCTGCATGATGACGTCACGCTGAACGACTGGCTGTACAAATACATTTTTCCGGCGGAAGCGAAAAATGTGAATGAAGAATTTGTGCGGTGGGGGACGCGGCTGGCGGCGGCGGAACAGATTCGGGCGGGTGTGACTACGTTTGCCGACATGTATTACTTCGAGGATGCGGTTGCGGAGGAGACGAAGGCGGCGGGGATGCGCGGGGTGCTGGGCGAGACGTTCATTGATTTTCCGGCGCCGGATAATAAATCGAAAGCGGAGATGATGGCTTACACGGAAAAGTTTTTGAAGCGGTGGCAGGGGGATGCGCTGATTCATGCGGCGCCGGCGCCGCACTCGATTTATACGTGCTCGAAGAAAACGATTCAGGATGCGGCGGCTCTGGCAAAGAAATATCACGCGCCTCTGTTGATGCACGTGGCGGAGATGAAGAAGGAATGGGAGGACAGCGAGAAGGCGAACGGGATGTCCCCGGTGGAATATTTGGAAAATATTGGTGTGCTGGGGCCGAACCTCGTGGCGGCGCATTGTATTTTTGTAGATGAGGCCGATCGGAAGCTGCTGGCGGAGCGGGGGGTGGGGTGCGTGCATAATCCGTCGAGCAACATGATGATTGCCAGCGGAGTGTCTCCGGTGGCGGAGATGCGGGCGGCGGGGATTGCGGTGGGGCTGGGGACGGACGGGCCCGCGGGGAGTAATAACGATCTTGATCTGATGGAGGAGATCGATCTGGCGGCGAAGCTGGCGAAGATTACGAAGATGAATCCGCTGGCGCTGAATGCTAAGGCGGTGGTCGAGATGGCGACGATCGACGGGGCGCGGGCGCTGCACATGGAAAAAGAAATTGGGTCGCTGGAGGCGGGGAAGAAGGCGGACCTGATTTTGATCAGTCTGGATGAGCCGAATGCGGTGCCGATGTACGACGTATATGCACAGATTGCTTATTCGTTGAAGGGGAGCGATGTGGAGACGGTGGTGATTGGGGGGCGGGTGGTGATGCGGGAGCGGAAGCTGCTGACTGTCGACGAACCTGCTGTGTTGGAGAAGGCGCGGGAGTATGGGAAGTCGGTGGGGGCTTCGCTGGGGATGGAGTAGGGCGGAGTTGGACGTCGAGATTCAAAATCAAAAGTCAAAATCCAAAATCCAAAAATCAAAATTCACAATCGAAATTCTCACCCCTTCGCCAAGCTCAGGGCAGGCTCTGTCTCGCCAAAGAACGGCGAGACGAGGGTGGGGCACCCGCATCACTTGAAAGACTCGTAATTCTTGCAGTCCCTTATAATCAAAGACTCTTTATGGCTGCCATTCTGGAGCGGATTGTTGCGGCGACGCGGGCGCGGGTGGCTGAGGGCAGGCGCGGGGCGGATTTGCGCGAGTTGGAGCGGCGGGCGGAAGGGCATGTGCCGCGCGGGTTTCGGCGGGCGCTGGCTTCGCGGAGCCGCGAGGGAGTGGCGGTGATTGCGGAGTTGAAGAAGGCGTCGCCGTCGAAGGGGTTGATTCGGGCGGAGTTTCATCCGGCGGAATTGGCGCGAGAACTGGCAGCGGCGGGGGCGGCAGCGCTGTCGGTGCTGACGGATGAGGAGTTCTTTCAGGGGTCGCTGGGGAATTTGCGGGAGGCCTCGGCGGCAGTTTCGATTCCGTGTTTGCGGAAAGATTTTATTGTCGATGAATTTCAGTTGATTGAGGCGCGGGCGAACGCGGCTGATGCGGTGTTGCTGATTGTGGCCGCGCTGTCGGCTGAGGAATTGGGCCGGTTGGCGCGGGGGGCTCGCGAGCGCGGGCTGGATGTTTTGTGTGAAGTGCACGATGGTGATGAGTTACAGCGGGCACTCGATGCGGGGTGCGATTTGGTCGGAGTGAATACGCGCGATCTGCGGACGTTTCAGGTGGATCTAGACACAGCGTTGGGGTTGGCGGGAAAATTTCCTGCCGGGGTGGTGCGAGTGGCGGAGAGCGGGATACATTCCGCGGAGGATGTGACGCGGTTGCGGGCGGCGGGGTATGACGCGTTTCTGGTGGGGGAGTCGCTGATGCGGGCTTCGGTGCCGGGTGAGGCCCTGCGGGAGTTGATGAGAGTTCCGAGCCTTCCGGACCGCGTACCGAGCCGGAGGTAGCGGCGTTGCAGATGGCGCGGTGGGAACTCCTGTTTATGCCGGTTGTTGTGTAAGCGAGCGCGGGGTCCTTCGACTGCGGTTTTGCTTCGCTATTCGCGAAGCAAAATCCTCGCTCAGGATGACAGGGCGGTTAGATATTTATGACCTGGGTGAAGATTTGCGGGATGACGAATTTGGAGGACGCGCTCGTTGCGGTTGAAGCCGGGGCGGATGCCGTGGGGTTTGTGTTCTATGAGAAGAGTCCGCGGTGCGTGAGTGTGGAGACGGTGCGAGAGATTGTGGCGAAGTTGCCGGAGAGCGTGGAGACCGTGGGAGTTTTCTCGGGAGAGCCGCGAGACGTGGAGATGGCGCTGCACAGCGGCGTGGATGCAGCGCAAACCTATCCTCGTCCTCTCAGCGGCCCGCTGCACCCTCATACCGCAGATCATATGAGTAGATTCAATAGATTGAAGAGGTATCTGGGAATGTCGTATACGACGTTCGTGGGAGAAACCTTCGCCAAGCAAAATCTTGATGGGATCGCGGCGGGGGAACTGCGTGGCTTCTGGGATCGCTTTGACGCTTTTTTTGTTGATTCTGGGAACGCGCTGGTCCCTGGGGGCACCGGTAAAACGTTTGATTGGCGCGAGGCGGCGCCCGCTTTCAAAATTCTCAACCGGCGCCTCCGTATGGTAGTAGCCGGGGGTTTGAATCCTGACAATGTCGGCGAGGCGATCCGTATTCTTCAGCCCTGGGGAGTGGATGTGGTTTCGGGAGTGGAGGCTTCGCCGGGGAAGAAGGATGCGGAGAAGGTGCGGGCGTTTGTGCGGGCGGTGCGAGAGATGGATCGGAAGGTGAGTTAGGCATGGCTACCGTTGCGCGAGCTGCGAAAGTCAAAGTCCCCACCCTGTCGCAAGAGGCGCGACAAGGATGGGGCACCCTCCGCGTTTCTTCATCCCGCGATACCCGCACGAATGAGCCTGGGAGGTTTGGGGTTTATGGCGGACGATATGTTCCTGAGACTTTGATGGCGGCGCTGGAGGAACTGGAACGCGAGTATGCGCGGGCGAAGCGGGATAAGAAATTTCAGGCACGGCTTACTGAGTTGCTGACGACTTATGCGGGGCGTCCGACGGCGTTGTTTTTTGCGCGGCGGCTTACACGGAAATTGGGTGGGGCGAAGGTTTACTTGAAGCGTGAGGATTTGCTGCATACCGGAGCGCACAAGATTAATAACTGCCTGGGGCAGGGGTTGCTGGTCGAGCGGATGGGGAAACATCGCGTGATCGCGGAGACCGGGGCGGGGCAGCATGGAGTTGCGACTGCTACGGTTTGCGCGCTGATGGGATTTGAGTGCGTTGTGTATATGGGGACGGAGGACATGCGGCGGCAGGAGTTGAATGTGTTCCGCATGCGGCTACTGGGGGCGGAGGTGCGCGGGGTGTCGTCGGGATCGCGGACGCTGAAAGATGCGATCAACGAGGCGATGCGCGATTGGGTCACGAATGTTAGGACTACCCATTATTTGTTGGGGAGCGTGTTGGGCGCGCATCCGTATCCAACGATGGTACGGGATTTTCATCGGGTGATTGGGCGCGAGGCGCGAGCGCAGATTCTTAAGGCCGAGGGAAAATTGCCGGCTGCGATTATTGCGTGCGTGGGTGGAGGATCGAATTCGATTGGCATTTTTTATGATTTTTTAAATGACAAGAAAGTCCGGCTGATTGGCGTGGAGGCTGGCGGGCGCGGCGAGAAGCTCGGCGATCATGCGGCGCGGTTTCGAGGAGGGTCTCCGGGGGTGCTGCAGGGGACCTATTCCTACGTGCTGCAGGATTCGGCGGGGCAGATTGCGCTGACGCATTCGGTGTCGGCAGGGCTGGATTATCCGTCGATTGGGCCGGAACATGCCGCGTTGCGGGATTCGGGGCGGGCGGAGTATGTGCCGGCGTCGGATGCGGAGGCACTGGCGGCGACTACTCTTTTGGCTAGAACTGAAGGGATCATTCCGGCTTTGGAGTCGGCGCATGCGGTAGCGGAGGTCGTAAAGCGGGCGCCGCGCATGAAGAAGTCGGAGATTGTGATTGTGAATGTTTCGGGGCGCGGGGATAAGGATATTGGGATTATGCGGGAGAATTTGAAGTTGGATTCGTGATTGTTTGCGTCCGGGAGCAAACCACCGGCCGCGATGGAAGTCCCTTTTTAGGTCGCCGTTGGTGTAGGAGTGCATGGGGTCCTTCGACTGCGGTGTTGCTTCGCTGATCGCGAAGCAAAATCCTCGCTCAGGATGACAAAGCGTTTTTATGCCTTTGACTTTTTATAAGAAGCCGGCGTTGGTGGTGTATCTGACTTGCGGGGATCCTGACCTCGCGACTACGCGGGAGATTGTGCTGGCGGCGATTGAAGCTGGGGCGGATGTGATTGAATTGGGGGTGCCGTTCAGCGATCCGGTGGCGGATGGGCCGGTGATTCAGCGGGCGAGCGAGCGGGCTTTGAAGCATGGGACGTCGCTGGCGCAGGTGCTGACGCTGGCGGCGGAGGTACGGGTGCAGGCGCAGTCGACCGGGCTCATCGTATTTTCTTATTTGAATCCGATTTTGCGGATGGGCATGGAGAAGTTTTGCAAAGTGGCGCGGGCTGCGGGTGTGGACGGGGCGCTGGTTACTGACTTGCCGGTGGAAGAAGCGGGAGAATATTTGCGGGCGATGCGGGAGTACGATCTGGCTCCGGTATTCTTAGCGGCGCCGACGAGTCCGAATGAGCGGCTGCGGCGGATTGCGGAAGCTTCGCGGGGGTTTGTTTATGCGGTGTCGCGGACGGGAGTGACGGGGGCGCGGCAGGAATTGGCGTTGGACGCGAAGAAGTTGGTGAAGCGGTTGCGGCACGTGACCAAGCTGCCGGTCGCGTTGGGATTTGGAATTTCTACGGCGGAGCAGTTTGCGGAAGTGGGGGAGTTTGCCGATGCGGTGGTGGTGGGGAGTGCGATTGTCGAGACTGTCGAACGGAATCGCGGGCGCGAGGCTGCGGCCGTGGGGGAGTTTGTGAGGAAGCTGACGGCTGGTAGTTCTCAGCTTTCGAGTGCGGCACGGTGATGTCGGGTTACGGTTGATTTTGAGAAAAATCCCTATTTCTCGCGCGGCTTACTAATAAATTCCCGCGCCAGAAATGGGGCACCCAGCTGATCGGGAAGCGGTCAGAGTCAAAATTCCCACCCTGTCGCCAAGAACGCGACAAGGATGGGACACCCAGATGGTCTCGTATGGATATTGAGGATTGGCGGAAGAAAATCGATGAGCTCGATCGGCAACTGGTGGCGCTGATCAGCGCGCGCGCGCGGGCGGCGGTCGCGATTGGGAAGCTCAAGCGCGATACTTCTTTGCCGATTTATGAACCGGACCGGGAGCGGATTGTTTTTGCGAATGTGCAGGAAGCGAATCGGGGACCGCTGGCGGGGCGGGATCTGGTGCGGATTTATGAGCGCATTATCGATGTGATGCGGAATGTGCAGAAGGAAGAGGCGGTGGTGAAGGGTGAGGCGGCGGGCGAGAGTTCTGCAGATGGCGAGGAAAAGCAGGTTCCTCGCGTTCGCTCGGAATGACAAACTCTTTGCTGCTGTTGAGATTTTGAGCTAAGAGCTAGAAGCTAGGAGCTGCATTTTATGATTGTGGCGATGCAGGAAGGCGCGGATGAGGGGCTGATTCAGCAGGTAATTGAACACCTGGTGAAGATGGGGTTTGAAGTGCACCGCTCGACGGGGGCGCGGATGACCGTGTTGGGGGCGGTGGGGTCGGGGATCGATTTTGATATCCGCATCCTGGAGTTGTTGCCGGGAGTGCAGGAAGTTCATCGCATCAGCTCGCCGTACAAGCTGGCGGGGCGGAGTTTTCGGCCGGAGGGGACGATCGTCAAGCTGCCGAATGGGATTGAGATTGGCGGGAATGAAATTGTGGTGATGGCGGGGCCGTGTTCGGTGGAAACGCGGGAGCAGATATTTTCCACGGCGGAGGCTGTGGCGAAGGCTGGGGCGAAAGTGCTGCGAGGTGGGGCGTTTAAGCCGCGGAGTTCTCCGTATTCGTTTCAGGGGCATGGGGAAGATGCGCTCAAGTTGCTGCGCGAAGCGGGAGACAAGTTCAAGCTGCTGGTGATCAGCGAAGTGATGGAGATTTCGCAGATTCCGATGATGCTGCCTTACGTCGACATTCTGCAGGTGGGGGCGCGCAACATGCAGAACTTTAATCTGCTGCGCGAACTGGCGAAGGTGCGGAAGCCGGTATTGCTGAAACGCGGGATTGCAGCGACGTTTGAGGAGTTGCTGCTGTCGGCGGAATATATTATGGCAGGCGGCAATTACGATGTGATCCTGTGCGAGCGCGGGATACGGACGTTTGAGACTTATACGCGGAATACGATGGATATTTCCGCGATTCCGATTATTCACAAATTGTCGCATCTGCCGATGACGGCGGATCCGTCGCACGGGACGGGACGGCGCGATAAAGTTGCGCCGATGGCGAGGGCGTCGGTGGCGGCGGGAGCGGATGCGCTGCTGATTGAGGTGCATTGCGATCCGAACCAGGCTTGGTCGGATGGGGCGCAGTCGCTGTTTCCGGAGCAGTTTGCGAAATTGATGGATGAGTTGCGGATGATTGCGCCGGCGGTGGGACGAACAATTTAATCATTGAATCATTGAGACATTGAGTCATTGATTTAATGAGTCAATGATTCAATGCCTCAATTTCTTTTATGGCGATTCGGCAAATCACGATTATTGGGACGGGGCTGATTGGCGGGTCGCTGGGGCTCGCGCTGCGGAAGAAGAAATTTGCGGGGCGGATTATTGGGTGCGACCGCGAGGGGACGCTGGAGCGGGCGCGCATGCGCGGGGCGATCGACTCGGGGACGGCGAATCCGGGGGATGCGGTGCGTGGAAGCCAGGTGGTGGTGCTGGCGACTCCGGTGCTAGCGATTGTGGATCTGATCGATCGGCTTGGGCCGGTGCTTCCGGCGAAGGCGTTGCTGACCGATGTGGGGAGCACGAAGGCCGCGGTCGTGGAGCGCGCTGTGAAAGTGTTTGGGAAGAGTGCGGGGAAGCGGTTTCTGGCGGGGCATCCGATGGCGGGGAAAGAGATGAGTGGAGTGGATTATGCGGATGCGGATTTGTTTCAGAAAGCGGTTTGGTTTTTTGCACCATTGCCCGGACAGAATTTGAATGAGGGATTGTTCGCAGAATTCGCGGGATGGATTGACGCGATTGGGGCGCGGATTGCGATGCTGCCTGCCGAGGAGCACGATCGGTTATGCGCGTGGATCAGCCATGTGCCGCAGATGATTTCGACGGCGCTGGCGGCGGCGCTGGTGGAGGAGTTTGGGGATGAAGCTCCGTTGCTGCCGGCGGGAGGGCGCGCGCTGCAGGAGATGACGCGGATTTCGGCCAGTCCGTATTCGATGTGGCGGGACATTGCGATCAGCAACAGGACGAACCTCGAAAAGGCGCTGTGGAAAGTGGAGCAGCGGCTGGCGCACATCCGAGAAAATCTGGCGACGCGGGAACTGGCGGAGGAGTTTGAACTGGCGCATCAGTTGCGGAAGGCGCCGGTGAAGAAGCGGTGATTGACATGTGATGCTATAATGTATCACATGAAAACCATGAGTGTGCGCGATCTGCGCTATCGTTTCCCGCAGGTAGAGGCCTATCTGCGGGACGGAGAGCCGATTGCCATTACCAAGCGCAAGCGGGTTATCGCACGGCTGGTGCCTGAGCGCCCCGCCGCAACGGAAGCACCGGATTTCGCCGCCAGGCTAAAGGCTATTTATGGCAGCCGAATCGCCAAGGTCAGCGGAGCCGAACTAGTTTCGCTGCAACGGGGCGAACGGTGAAGGTTTACCCCGACACGAGTTTTCTTGTGTCGCTCTATTATCTGGATGCGCACTCGGCCGAGGCAGCGCGGCGGGTAAATCCGGGTTCGGATCTTTTTCTGACTCCCCTGGCGGAATTGGAGTTGGTCAATGCATTGCAGCTGAGGGTATTTCGCGGAGAAGCGTCGCCGGCTGAGATTCACGCCGCCCGGAAGGAATTGGACGGAGACATTCGCGCCGGCGTGTTTTCGGCTGTGCAAATGCCCATGGAAGCCTACGAACTGGCGCGACGGATTTCGACGAAGAGGACCGCGGCGCTTGGCGGCAGGACGCTCGATATTCTGCACGTGGCTTGCGCGAAGCT
Source organism: uncultured Acidobacteriota bacterium (assembly GCA_963758005.1). Taxonomy (GTDB): domain Bacteria; phylum Acidobacteriota; class Terriglobia; order Terriglobales; family Acidobacteriaceae; genus Sulfotelmatobacter. Next base: position 931,985 of record CAVWTR010000006.1, on the reverse strand, counting down.
TCTGCAGGCAGACAGGTTCTGGACGTTCGATGTGCGGCAGGCGGAACTAGCCCGCGCCGAGGGCTTACGGCTGCGCTAAGAAAATCAAGATTTGGCAGGTGGTAAATTTTTCAATTGCAGTTGAAGAAGTTTGAGCCGATGCAGCAAATTAGAATTTTCCCGCTATGAATAAAGTTGTGGCCAATGCGGATGAGGCGATTCGCGACGTGTTTGAGGGCGCGTCCATCATGATCGGTGGGTTCGGGCTGTGCGGGATGCCGGAGAATCTGATTCGCGCCCTGGCGCTTAAGGGGACGAAGAATCTGCGGACCATCAGCAACAACGTTGGGATCGACGGCGTGGGGAATGGGTTGCTGCTGGCGGCGGGGCAGATTGTGTATCACATTGGCACGTACGTGGGGGAGAACAAGTTGCTGGAAGAGATGGTGCTGAAGGGAACGCTCCGATTGGATCTGGTTCCGCAGGGGACGTTTTCGGAGAGGATTCGCGCGGGAGGGGCGGGGATTCCGGCGTTTTATACGCCGACGGGGGTGGGTACGGTGGTTGCCGACGGGAAAGAGACGCGCGAGTTTGATGGGCGCACTTACGTGATGGAGCGCGGGTTGACGGCCGACTTTGCATTTGTGAAGGCTTGGAAGGGCGACCGGGAAGGGAATTTGGTGTATCGGAAGACGGCGCGGAATTTTAATCCGATGATGGCGACGGCGGCGAAGATTACGATTGCTGAGGTGGAGCATCTGGTGGAGGTGGGGGAGTTGGATGGGGACTCGGTGCATACGCCCTCGATTTATGTGAAACGGATATTTCAGGGGGAGTTGTATGAGCGGAGGATTGAGCGGAAGACGGTGCGGAAGGGCTAGTGGACGTCGGGAGAATTCCCCGCGATCTTAGCGCCGGATTTTAGTAGTGTAGGGGTCCCTTCGGCAAGCTCAGGGCAGGCTCTTCGACTGCGGTTTTGCTTCGCTTTCAGCGAAGCAAAATCCTCGCTCAGGATGACAAATTTATTATGAACAAGCTTGGTAAGGATGTCGATAAGCGGGAGCGGATTGTGAAGCGGATTGCGCGCGAGTTGCGCGATGGGTTCTATGTGAACCTGGGGATTGGGATGCCTACTCTGATTGCGAATTTTGTGCGGGCGGGGATGGAAGTTACGCTGCAGTCGGAGAACGGGATGCTGGGGATTGGGCCGTATCCGGTGGAGGGGACTGAGGATGCGGACCTGATTAATGCGGGGAAAGAGACTGTCAGCGAGATGCCGGGGACTTCTTATTTTTCGAGCGCAGATTCGTTTGCCATGATTCGGGGCGGGCATATTGATTTGAGTGTGCTGGGGGCGATGGAAGTGGATGAGACGGGGAGCCTGGCGAATTGGATGATCCCGGGGAAGATGGTGAAGGGGATGGGCGGGGCGATGGACCTGGTTGCCGGGGCACGGCGCGTGGTGGTGGCGATGGAGCATACGACGCGCGAAGGGGCTGCGAAGATTTTGAAGAAGTGCACGCTGCCGCTGACCGGCGTGAATGTGGTGGATACCATTGCTACGGAGATGGCTTACATTCGCGTGACGAAGGATGGGTTGGTGCTTGAAGAGATCGCGCCCGGGTTGACGGCGGAGGATGTGCAGCGGGCGACCGAGGCGCGGCTGATTGTGAGCCCGGGGCTGAAAGTGATGGAGATCTAAGCTCGCGGGTGAAGTCACCCCAGCGGCCGAAGCCGCCACTGTATTTTTGTTCTTACGGCACGACTGAAGTCGTGCCTTCCCGCTGTGCCTCATCCCAATCTGTTTCCCGTTAGGCGGCGGCGATGCGGCGGATCAGGTCTTCTTGTTCTTGCTTGCTTTCGGCGCCGATGGTGAAGGCGTCGAGCACGCCTAACGAGAGCGCGAACTTGATGGCTTCGTCCTGACGGGTGCGAAGCGCGCCTTGGCCTAGAATTTTCATTCCTACCACTGCTTTCCCGGCTGTCTTCATTTCTTTCAAGACACCCACTACGGTTGCGGGATCGGCGTCCGTGATTGCGCCGATGGGGTTGATGCGGGCTAGATCGATCTCCACCCATGGTGACTTCGCGGCGGCGCGCAGGGCTTCGATCGTGTGGCAGGAGGAGCCGTGGCCGCGGATGATTCCTTTCTGTTTGGCTTCGGAGAGCACGTCCGTGGCGCCGCCGTAACGGTCGGTCCAGTCGGCTTCGGTGACGCAGTGCATGAGGCAGACGTCGAGATAGTCTGTTCCGAGTTCGCGGCGGAAGCGGTCGAGATCGGCGCGCATGGTTGAGGCGTCGCGTGCCCAGGATTTTGTCAGGACCGTGACTTTGTCTCGCTGCACCTGCTTGAGCGCTTCGGCGACGTGGGGATGGCTTCCGTAGGAGTCCGCGGCGTCGAAGAAGCGCAGGCCGTGATCGTATCCGTTGAGCAGGAGGTCGGAGAGGCCTTTCACGCCGAGCGCGGTTTGATGCGAGTGATGTTCGGAGCCGACGGTGCCGGTGCCCATGGCGAGGCGACTGGTCTTGATGCCGGTGCTGCCGAGAGTGACCGTGTCAGATGCGGCGAATTTGTTAGGGAGAGTTGTGTTCGCGAGGCTAGTGAAAATGGATTTCGATGAGAGCCAGACCGTACCGGCGGCAGTGGCGGAGCGAACGAGGAATTCGCGGCGGCGCATGCGGTCCCTCCTGATGATTGTTTTGAGAGTACATCAGGCAGGGCGAGCGGGCAAAGGCGGGCTAAAGCCCGGTTCCCTTTTTTTGGGCTAGCGCGGCCCTGAAGGGCCGCTCTTCCACGGTGGCGTCGAGGTCAGTTTGCACCTCAGACGCGGAATGGGGCGGCTAAAAGGCGGAAGGGGAGGGTGATGGCGAGGAAGACGAGTTCCAAGACACCGTGGACAGCGACTCCGACGATGCGGAACGGGAGCAGGATCAGCCAGATAAAGGGGTAGGCGATCAAGGCAAGCAGGGCTAGAGGCCAGCAGAGTACGAACAAGATGCACCACAGCAGGAAAGTGAACATGGCGGAGAGACCTCCTTCTATTCAATTGTACGGTTGGGGTGGGGGAAATGTTCCGTCCGAGATCACTCGAATTGCTTGCGGAAAGCGGCGAGTTGCTGCTGGACTTCGAAGAGTTCTTGCCGCAGGCTGGATACTTCTTCTTCCAGTCTGGATATACGATCGGCAGCCGAGTTTGCGCCGGCATTGGCGGACAGGAGTGTCCGCCCCACATTCGCTGTCTCATCAGTGGCGAATGCTGGCGGATCGCCGGAGAACAAGTGCATATAGCGCGATTCTTTGGTGCCGGGTTGGCGCGGGAGGATTGCGGCTAGCGGAGGGTCGCGATGGGCCAGGCGGTCGAGCGTGGAGACGATGTCGTCGAGCGCCTCGAAGTGGTACATGCGGTCGGTGCGGCTGCGGAGTTCGCCGGGAGTTTGCGGTCCGCGGAGGAGCAAGACACAGACGATGGCGATTTCGCGGCGGTCGAAGTTGAAGACTTCCTGCAGGCGGTGTTCGAACTTTGTGACGCGGCTGTCGGCGCCGCTGGCGGGGCCTGCGAGGCGCTTTTCCTGCAATGAGGCTAAGGCGTCGCGGACAGTGGATTCGTCGAGGGTCATCACCGGGTCGCGGTTATTTTTCTGGTTGCAGGCGTTGACCAAGGCGTTGAGGGAGAGCGGGTAGTAGTCGGGCGTGGTGATGTCTTTTTCGATCAGGGCGCCGAGGACGCGGGTTTCGGTTTCAGTGAGGAGCATGGGATTCATTGGAACTGTAATTCTAATTCTAGAGAATTTGGTGGAATATTTCGGAGGGAAGCATTAAACACAGAGAACACTGAGGACACTGGGGAACCGAAATCAAAATCCCCACCCTCTCGCAAAATATGCGAGACGGGTGGGGCACCCTCACGTTTCTTTCTAGAACAGCGCGGTGGGGCGGCGCTTCCAGGGCTTGCCTTTTTCTTGCGCGATTTTTTCCATGTCTCCGACGTAGGCTCCGGCTTGGGTTAGGACGTGGTGCAGGTCGTTGCCGATGCTGATGAAGGTGAATCCTTTCTCCAGAAATTCGCCTACTCGCGAAGTGCCGAACAGGAAGAGGCCGAGGATTACGTTGTTCTTTCTCGCGTGGTCGATCAGCTTTTTGGTGGCGGCGTCGAGTTCGGGCGAAGTGTACATGTGGGGGAATTCGTATTTGTTGTAGAGGCCCATCGACATGCAGAGATCGTTCTGGCCTAAGAAAAGAATGTCGACGCCGGGGACGGCGGCGATTTCGGCGATGTTGTCGATGCAGGAGGCAGTTTCGACCTGCAGGGCGACGATGCCGTCATTGTTGAAGTTGCCGGCGTAGCCGAGGAGTCCGGCTTTGTTCATGCTGCGCTGGGGAAAGTAAACCGAGCGCGTGCCGACGGTGGGGTATTTCATGCAGCTCACTGCGGTGCGGGCTTCTTCGGCGGTGTTGATGTAGGGGACGAGGACGCCGTCAGCGCCGAGATCGAGGGATTGCTGGATGCCGGGACGGTCGTCGTATCCGCCGACACGGACCAGGGACTTGGCGCCGCCGTTGGCGATGCCGCTGAGCATGGCGGAAAGCTTTTCGTAGCCCATGGGGCCGTGCTGGGAGTCGACGAGGAGCCAGTCGTATCCGCTGTGCGCGAGTTGCTCGGCTACCGTGGGGCTGTGGGCGTTCAGGAACAGGCCCATCTTTGGCTGTCCGGCGCGGAGTTGCTTTTTGAATTCGGAGCCGCTGAGTGCGGGGTCGGGCATGGGGAAATCCTCCTTAGAGTCGAATTGATGAGTTTACCGCATGGGATGGTACGGGCGGCGAATGCGGGGTGAATTTTTCGGGAGCGTGACATTTCTGGTGTGACTGCGGGATAGATCGAACAGCAGATTCCTCGGTTGCCGTCGCATTCGCTCCGGCGGCGCTCGGAATGACAAGATTTAATAGTGCGCCTATAGTGAGGGTGACGTTTAGTGTGACTGACTCTTGGAGATCATCATGCGGATGCTTTTGAATTGGGTGTTGAGTGCGGTGGCGGTTTGGGTTGTGGCGCAAGTCGTGCCGGGGATACATGTGAGCGGGGCGGTGGCGGCGTTGATTGCGGCGCTGGCGATTGGGCTGATCAATGCGACGCTCGGATTGCTGCTGAAGATTATTACTTTTCCGTTGACTCTGTTGACGCTGGGGCTGTTCTGGTTCGTGATCAATGCGATCATGCTCGAGCTGGCGTCGGCGGTGGTGCCGGGATTTCAGGTGCATGGGTTTATTGCGGCGTTCATCGGGGCGATCGTATTGAGCCTGGTGAATCTGGTGTTGAAGGCGATTGTGATGCCATCTGAGGATCGGCGGTAGCGGCTGCTGCGCGAGGTACGGGAAAAGCAGGTTCCCTTCGGCTCCGCTCAGGGCAGGCTCTCTGCTGCGCCGTCGCTGGCGCTCCGGCTTCGGTCGGAATGACAAGTTGTGGGAAGGTGCGCGCAACGAGTTTCTACTTCTTCTTTTGCGGCTTGATTGCCTGCCAGTCTTCTTCTGTGAGAAATCTTCCAAGATTGCTGAACTCGCCTGCGCCTTGCAGGAATTCGCCGCCGTCCATGCGGATGACTTCGCCGTTGATGTAGGCGGAGCCGTCGCTCACCAGAAACGCAGCGAGGTTGGCCAACTCTTCGACCGTGCCGAATCTATGCTGCGGATTGCGGTCGAGGGCGAGGGTTTCCAGTTCCGCGCGCGGCAGGACGCGGGAGAACGCGCCTTGCGTGGGAATGGGGCCGGGAGCAATGGCGTTCATGCGGATGCCGCGGTTGCCCCACTCGACGGCGAGGCTGCGGGTGAGGGCTTCGACTCCGGCTTTGGAAACAGCGGAAGGCACGACGTAGGCCGAGCCAACGGGCGCGTAGGTGGCGGAAATGCTGAGGACGGTACCGCGGTGCGAGGATTTGAGCCAGCGGCGGCCGCAGGCCAGGGTGCAGTTGAGGGTTCCCATGAGCACGATGCCGATGACGGAATTCCATGCGCCGGGAGAAAGGTCTTCGGTGCGGGCGATGAAGTTTCCGGCAGCGTTGTTGACGAGGATGTCGAGCGGGACTTCGCTCCAGATGGAGTCGATCATGGCTTCGACGGCTTCGAGGTTGCGAACGTCGCAGGGGATGGCGTGGATTGTGCCTTGCGTTTTTTGGGAGAGTTCGGCGGCGGTTTGTTCGAGAACTTCTTCGCGGCGGCCGCAGATGTGGACCGATGGCTCCGAGTTCGAGGAAGCGTTGAGCCATGCCCTTGCCGAGGCCGGTGCCGCCGCCGGTGATGAGGATGCGCTTGTTCTGCAGAAGGTCGGTTCGGAACATTTGGTGCTTGCCTCCGCGTTCTTGGATGACGCCGGCTAAAAGCAGGTTCCTCACCGGGCCTTGCCCGGTTCGGAATGACAAGAGTATAGGACTAAGGCTCCACGTTGCACGCCACGCGGAATCCGTAGTCCGCGTATTGAAATTCTGGCGGGATGCTGGAGCGGGCGGAGCAGCGGGACACTTTGATTTGATGACGCCAGGATCCGCCGCGGGAGGATTTGCGCTGCGGATTCATGGGGCTTTGTTCGGGGCCGCGCGGGTTGCGGTCGGGCGACCCCGCGTAATAGTTCGGGTCATACCAGTCGCTGCACCATTCGTGGACGTTGTCGCAGATGTCGTAAAGTCCGAAGGCGTTGGGAGCGTAGCGGGCGACGGGTTCGGGGCCGGTTTGCCAGCGCGTGGCATAGTTGGTGAGAGATTGCGGCGGGGTTTCACCCCAGGAAAAAGTTTTCTGTTCGAGGCCAGCGCGAGCGGCGTGTTCCCATTCTGCTTCCGTTGGCAGACGATAAGCATGGGCGGTTTGCGAATGCAGCCATTCGCAGTAACGCAGGGTTTCAAACCACGAGACCGCGGCGACCGGCTGCTGTGGATGGTTGAAGTTTGCGTCGTTCCAGAACGGAGGAGGTGGGGTTCCGGTTGCGCTGAGAAAGCGCGCGTATTCGGCGTTCGTGACTTGCGTGACGGCGAGCTGGAAGGCGCCGACCCAGACGCGATGGACGGGACGTTCGCAATCCTGGCCCGCGTCCGAGCCCATCAGGAACCAGGCGGCGGGAATCTGGATCAAGGTTGGTTCGAGCGGGGCTGGGTCCAGGGCGTGGGAGGGTGTTTCGGGCTCGGTGGGAGTGCGCGTCATAGCGGTGGCCGCGAGTTGCCTGCTGCGTTAGAGTCTATCAGCGTTGAATATTGGGAGGCCGCGATGACGGAGAAGAAGCTGCGGTTCCGGGCGAAGATTCAGGGGAGAGAGGCGGGCGTGGTGGCGGCGATCATGCCGCCGGTGGATGTGATTGAACATTTCGGAACGCGTGCTCGTGTACCTATTCGCGGGACGATTAATGGGTTTGCTTTTCGCTCGTCACTGATGCCCATGGGCGGCTGCCACATGATGCCGGTGAATAAGAGTCTGTGCGCGGGTGCGGGCGCGAGGCCGGGAGATCTGGTTGACGTGGTGATGGAGCGTGATGCGGAAGAGCGCACGGTAGAGGCTCCGCCGGAACTCAAGCGGGAGCTGGCGAAAAGCAAGAAAGCGCAGTTGCGGTGGGACGAGTTGGCGTTTACGCACAAGAAGGAGATGGCAAATTCGATCTCTCGTGCGAAGCAGGAAGAAACGAAGAAGCGGCGGCTTGCGAAAGTGATGGAGGTACTGAAGACGGGAGGGAAGTGGACGGGATAGAAATATTTTCTTGTGCTACCTCTGAAAATCCCAGGTCTCGCAAAGTACGCGAGACATGGGGCACCCTCTGATCACTCACCAGCATGCGAGCGAAGGCGCTGCACAACTTCGGCGATGTTGTTTTCCTGGAAGAGGCGGATAGCGGCGATGCCAGCGGCTCCGGCGGCCAGGCAAGACTCGGCGTTCGCTGGAGTGATTCCGCCTAGAGCCAGGACTGGAATGCTTGTTGTGCACGCTTGGCGAAGTGCGTTGAGGCCGGCGGGGCTGGCACCTTTTTTCTCGAAGACTGGGGCGAAGACGGCGAAGGTTGCGGCGGTGGCGGCGGCTTGGGCTATTTCTGCCGGAGAGTGACAGGAGATTGCGATCAGGGGTGGTTGTGGCGAGTTTGCGCGGGCGAGTCGCCCGCGCAAACTCGCTTTCCAGATCGCTTTTACTTCTTGTGGAGAGATGTCGTTGGAGCGGAGGTGGACGCCGTTGGCTTCGACGGCTAGCGCTACGTCAGCGCGCGAGTTGATTAGGAGGGCAGTGGTCGGTGAGCAGTGGTCAGTGGCCATTTTTTGCGCTTCGCGGATTGCGCTTACCGCCTCTCTTGCCAGCGATTCCAAGTCGCGAGTGGAGAGATCTTTTTCGCGGAGTTGGATGTAGTCGACGCTGGCGCGGGCGGCTTCGGAGATTTTTTCTAGCAGGCGTCGACGGCGGGTGGGTTCGTCGGTGGCGAAGGCGGTGCGGTCGGTAATGTAGTAGAGAAGGCAGCGGTGCGGCATCTGGTTGCAGTTTAATATGGCGTCGTCCCGCAGAGCGCGCAAAGCAGATTCCTCGATTGCCGTCGCGTTCGCTCCGGCTGCGCTCGGAATGACAAATATATAAAATCTCGTTCGCTCTACGGCCTGGTTTTCGCGATCTCGGGAAGGGCTTCGCCTTCTTTTTTGGGGGCGCCACCGAGGTGGTATTGGGTGAGGCCGTCGCGCAGGAAGTCGAAGGCAGCTTCGGGGGTGTCGACTATTTTGAACTGGTCGAGATCCTCGGGAGAAATGGTGCCGGCGTCGACGAAGGCCTGGAAATTGAGGATGCGGTTCCAGTACTCGCTGCCGTAAATCACGACCAGGATTTTCTTGGCCAGCTTGTCGGTTTGGGCGAGGGTGAGGATTTCGAAGAGTTCGTCCATGGTTCCGAAACCGCCGGGGAAGATGACGAGTCCCTTGGCCAGATAGGCGAACCAGAATTTGCGCATGAAGAAATAGTGGAACTGAAAATTCAGCGCCGGGGTGACGTACTGGTTGGGACTCTGTTCGAAGGGAAGCTGAATGTTGAGGCCGATGGTTTTTCCGCCGGCTTCGTGGGCGCCGAGATTGGCGGCTTCCATGATGCCGGGACCTCCGCCGGTGGTGACGACGAAACGGTGGCGGCGGGCAGGAATCTGGATGGACCACGTGGTCAGCATGTGCGCGAGTTTGCGGGCGTCTTCGTAGTAGCGGGCCATATCGACGGCGGCCAGGGCGCGTTTCAGATCTTTTTCGAGGCCTTCGGAGGGCGTGGCGGCGTGGTTCTTCCGGAGATTGGCGAGAGTCCCGCTAGCGTCTTTCTCACCTTGAAAGCGGGCCGAGCCGAAGAAGACAACGGTGTCCTGAATCTGTTCGCGGCGGAAACGTGCCAGGGGTTCCTGATATTCGGCCAGGATGCGGAGGACGCGGCCATCGGGACTGCTGAGGAAAGGTTCGTTCTGGTAGGCGACCGGCGCGGATTCGAGATGATCAGTCATAGGTCAGGTCTTTCGTGCATCATCCATGATTCGTCATTCATTATTTTATTCCGGGCTCGTAATTCCGGAGCCCGAATCGCAGGTTATCAAAACAGCTTTATTGTTGTTCGTGGTAGTGGAGCGCCTCCCAGAAACCGATCCAGATATCGAGCAGTCCCAGGCCGCTGCACAGCCCGCGGAAAAAGCCGTTGGAGACTACAGAGCGGAGGGCGGGGAATGAGAGTAGCAGGTAGTTGTCGGTCCACTCGGGCGTCCAGGGAAGAATGATGAGCAGGACTCCGGCCACGGCACTGATCAGGACGAAGAGAAAGACGGAAGTGCGATGGAGCCAGGTTTGCAGGGGGCCATCGGCCGGGCGGGTCTCGGCTTCGAGAGGCGAACCCAGAAGCGCGGCCCTGGAATCGGCCTGCGGCGTTGCCGGCTTGGGGACGGTGCCAGGAGCGCTGGAAACGGGCGAAGGATCGCTCATTCAGCGCACCTCCAGCAGCGTACCTCCAGCGTCACGAACCGGCGTCGCGTACCAACCGCGGGAAAATCTGGGCGGCGTGCAGTGCGGCGCGTAACGCGAAATAATCTGCGAAGTAATCTGTACCCCGAGTACAGAAAATTGGGGACGAAAGGCATCCGGCTATTCTACGACTTCAGGGCCTTAATGCGCTCGGCGACGTCGCGATAGTCGATGTTGTTACCGTAGACCTCCATAAAGTGGCGGAGGGCGGAGGGCTTATCGCCGGCGGTTTCGTAGGCGGCAGCCAGTTCGTAGTGGAGCGCGACGCGGGTTTCGCCGTCGATGGTGGCAACGTTGAGAGCTTTTTCATACCAGCGCACGGCCGCTTCGGGCACGCCTTTATCGAGGAAACACTGCGCCAGCCAGGTATAGGTTTGCATGATCTGCGGGAAAGGATGCCCGTGATCGAAGGACTGGCAGGCCTTTTGCAATTCTCCGATGGCCTCATCGAGCAGGCCCATTTCGCGGAAAGCGATGCCCAGGTTGTAGTGTGTCTCAGGATCTTCATCGGTGGAGGCAACGTCGGCTTCGAGATCGTGGCGGAGATCGCCAAACATTTCAGCGATATCGACCACGGCGTCCTCGGCAAAGGGCGAAGCACTCGCAGCTGCGGGAGAAGTAATGCTTGAAGGAGTAAGGCCGACTGCGGGGGCAGGCGCGTGGGAAGCGGAAATTGCCGGTGGCTTCGGAGCTTCAACCGGTGCCGGCCAGGCCACTGACGCGGTTGCTACGGGTGCGGGCTTTGCTTGCACCTGGGCCGACGGTGCTGGAGTCGCGATATGGTTCGCCACGGAGGCCGATGCGGCGGCGCTCGCAGCCAGCGGCGGCGTTACCGCCGGCCCCGCGACCAGAGCGGCTTTCAAGAAGTCTTCCCCGAGCGAGGCTTCGATGTCGGCGACAAATTCGCCGAGAACCGGGGCAGTGACTCCGGCAGAGATAGCGGGCTCGGTATGCGCGGCGGGAGCATGTCCTGGCTTGGTAGGCGCAGTCGCTGCGGGACGCGCCGCTGGTTCGGCGGCCGGCTTGGTCACGGGGCCGGGCAGGAACGTGTCACCCAACGAAGTTTCGAGGTCGGAAACGAATTCTTTCAGAACTCCCGGTTGATGAGCCGGCTCGGGTTCGGGTTCGACTTCCTGAACGTGCTGTTCAACCTGTTCAACCGCGGGTTCATGAGCCTGCGCTTGAACTTGCTCGGGAGCTTCCTGAACCTGCTCGTGAACTATGGCCTCTGGCTCGGTTGCGACCGAGGCCTCGGCAGCGACTGGAATCTCTTCGACGGCTGGGGTCTCCGGGGCAACAATTTCCTGAGCAACAATCTTCGGAGCAACAGGCTTGGGAGCGACGGTTTTCGCAGGCGCGGCTTTTGCGGGCGCGGGTTTTGCTGGTACCGGCTTTGCGGCAACAACTTTCGGCGCGACTGGCTTCGGTACGATGATTTCGGGTACAACGATTTCGGGTACGACGACTTCCGCTGTTTCGACCGCGGGTTCCTCGATGGCACCCTCTTCGACGGAAATTTCTTCAGCGGCCGGTTCTTCGACTGCCAGTGGTGGAGTGTCGTCGACCGTGATTTCGTCTACTGTAATCTCGTCGACCGCGACTTCGGCGGCCGGGATGTCGTCGGAGGTGATCTCTTCCACGACGGGTTCGACTGCGCGCGCGGCTTCCTCTTCTGCGGCCTGCGCCGTGGCGGCTTCGACTTCCGCGCGGATCTCTTCCAGTTGGGCGTGATTGCTGGTCAGAGTCTGGAGCTTGGCCAGCGCAGCCATGGCCTGCTCCGGCATGCTGTGAGCCAGATAGAAGCGAATCTCTTCGATGGTCTCGTCGACTTTGCCAGAGTCGGGGACTTCGTGATCGCCGACGGCACTCTCGACCTCGAGTTCAGCCGCTTCCGCGGCGGGAGCGTCGGACGCTTCTACGGTGATCGAGTCATCCCACTCGGAAGAAAGATCGATTTCAGCGGCCGGTTCGGTTGAGGTCGCGGACTCGTCGACGACAGCAAACTCGGCATCAGCCTCGACGGTAATTTCGTCAGAGGATTCGGCAGCCGCGGAATCACCTACTGTAACTTCTTCCTGGGGCGCCGGTTCTTCTGCAGCTTCTACCGAGGACTCGTCGACGGAGAACTCTTCGAATGCGTTTTCGGATTCTGCAACCGGCTTGGCATCAAGGAAAATATGCTCATCTTCGCCGGGGACGTCGAGCGCGGGAGCCGAGGAACGTTCCTCATAGCGCTCGGCCAGTTCCCCGTATCGCGACGCTTCTTCGGGATATTCAGCTGCAGAGTAGACGCTCTGCAAGGTGCGGCAGCAGGCGGCGGCATCGGCGAAGCGGCCGGCGCGCGTGTGCAGGGCGGCGAGACGCTGGTTGAGGCGCAGATCGTCGGGCGCCAGCGGCAAGGCTCCGACCAGCGGTCCGAGGGCCTTGACGGGCATGTTGTAAGAGATGAAGAGTTCGGCGTCGGTGAGAGCCGCGCGGACCGCCAGCGCGATCTCGTCGGTATAGTGCTGGTGAACTGAGGGCGCGGTCGCTTCGAGATCGTCGATGAGGACAACGGCTTCTTCCGGCGTGATCAGCTTGTCGCCGGTCGTGCCCCCGAGCTGGCTGACCACCTGCTGGTAGTTCTGCATGTGCAGCGGGTTCTGGGGCTCGATGGCGGCCAGTTGCTGGTAAAGATCGCGGGCACGAGGCAAATCGCCGGACTGTACGCTGGCATGAGCCAGCAATTCGCTGACTTCGCTGACGTGCGTGGTCTCTCCGGCTTTGTGGAACAGGTCGAGCAATTTCTGCAGGGAATCGGGGTTGTCGCGTACGTGGCCGATGATGGTGTGCAGGCTGTCGAGTACTTTGTCAGAGTTCTCGGCCAGCAGGCGCTCGGCGTGCTCGTCGAACACCTGCAGGGCAGTTTCGTACTGTCCGGCCTGCATCAGAGCGTCGGCGAAGCTGGCGATGGCCGTCAGATCGTTGTGCACGGTCAGCAGCTTGTTGGCGATGCTTCCAGCTTCGGACAGTTGTCCAGTTTGCAGGTAGGCCTTGAGCAGATCGCGCAGGCCATCGGGCTTCGAATCGAGGTCACCGATTTTTTGTAGCGTGGCCACAGCTCCGGCGGCGTCGCCGGACTCGATCATGTTCTTGCCCTGCATAAGCAGGGCATAAGTGTTGCCGGGATCGAGGGTCAGCATGCGCTGCAGGACTTCTTCGGCGCCGCTGAGCGAGCCTTTGGAGCGCAGGCTCTCCGCGGCGGCGGAGAAAATCTGCCACGCTTCCGTTTTCTTGCCCAGACGAATATAAACTTCGGCCAGGCGAACCCGCATGGTGCTGTTGTCCGGGTCCATCTCAAGAATCTTCTGGAAAATGCGGACTGCGTTCTCGAGTTCTCCGGACTTCAGGAATTCTTCCGCGACCTGTAGATATTGCGCGCGGGCATCGTTAAAGAGTCCCTGCTGGCTGTATAACTCCGCCAGTTTGAGCAAGCTTTCAAGCGAGGGCTGGAGCTTGCAGATCTTTTTGTACATGGCGATGGCTTTGACCGTGAAGCCCTGGCTGCCATATGCATCGCCTACAGTCTTGAAACATCCGGTAGCTTTATCGGTCTCGCCGAGGCGGGAATAGAGGTCGCCGACGGTATTGGTGACGGTCAGGTCCTTGGCGTCATTCTTGAGGACCTTTTCGTACTCGGAGATGGCATTCTGCAGCTTGCCCTGCTGGACATACTTCTCCGCAGTGGCCAGCACCTTTTGTTTGTTGAAGCCGAACAATGCCATAGAGTGCGAACTCCAGACCTGGTCTTCGATAAAAAGTCTTTATAGAACCTGTGAAACATCCGGGAGAAAGCTCCCGCGTTCGTTGCTCCGAGGGCCATCTCCCTAATCGGCAGATGGACCGACCGGACAAGGCCAATTGTACGTCCGGACATCGGGAACCGCATGGTTACTAAGGGTTACCAAAAGGGAGTGTACGACTGGGTTACGAAGGGAATCGGGGTGAAGTAACTGGCTGCCGGGAGTATGCCGATCTGGCGCGTGGCGATCCGGCGGTTTGGCGCCCCGCCGGGCGCGCTCTTCACGTCTACCGTTATACCCAGCGTCGAGACGCTGGGCCATTCTCAGATGTCCCCGCGGGACATCAAGGCGCTTCACTGCGATTGAGTAGCAGCGAAGCCCCTTGTTTCATGCTTCCCGCTAGTAACTGAAACCCTGAATCTCCGTGACCGCTGAGTCGGGCCCATCCACGAAGCCGGTTCGCGTGCTGGGATGCAGCCCGATGTGCATCGCAACCACGTTAAATGCGTTGGAGAAATTGAACCCGTTGATCGTTTCCTGGACATTGCCGTTAATGTCGTACACATAGATCGTGCTCCCCGTCTCCGTCTGGCTGGAAACCGGCTGAGCTACCAGAAACAGTTTGTGGGTGGCGTCGTATTCGACGTCTGCGCCGCTGAAGATCTGCTGTTCGCCGGTATTGGGCAGAACTACGGTGAATCCGGTCTGCGTGGCGAGATCGTAGAATTCCACGCTAGCGTCGTCTTCGGTCGTGGTCACTGCGATGTTATCCGCTGCATCGACTGCGACGCCGTTTACAAAACCGAATCCGATCCCGGTAAATTCCGAGAACGTTCCCGTGACCAGGTTGGCCACGCCAATTACCGGAAAGCAGCCGAAGCAGCCATCGCCTCCACCGAGAATCGCCTCGTTCGTCACTGTGTTGTAAGCGATGGGTGGCGGCACGCTGGCGAAGTTGAGAGAATCCTGAATCTTGATGATTGGACCAAAGGTGTTGGCGGCAACGTTGGTGCTGAATACCCAAGGAATGAAATTGCCGCTGTTGTCATAGGCGAAGATTGCGGCGTTGGGTGTTCCTTGGGTACGGCTCACTCCGCGGATCAAATGCTCTGTTCCGATGGGCGGCGTCCACTTTCCCGTGACCTTCTTCGCGGTGAGGGGGTGGATGACTTCGAATGTGCGCTGCACGTTGAACAAGCTGATCTCATGTTCGTGCTCGACCAGCCCGACCGAATTGCCGACAACTCCCTCGGTCACAAAGCCGTCCTGATCGTCAGTCTGGGTGACGACTTTCAGGATTTTGCCCGTGGTTTGATCGAAAGTCTCGACGGCGGCCAGTTCATTGCCGTTTGACTGGAGCAGCGCTTCGCTGAGGACGCCTTCAGTGCCGCTCTGGTCGATGTCCCATCCGAAGATTTGTCCGCCAAATTTGCTGTGTACGATGATGCCCGCACCGGCGGCGGGGTTCGGTTGAAATGCGTCGGACTGAGCGACACCCAGAGTTGATACGGCGCAGAGCAAGCCGAGAATGGTCGCGGTGGTCAGTGGCTGAAAAAGATTGCGTTTCGTGCTTTGCATGGTGATTATCCTCGATGGGGGAAGCCTCGCAAGACTACCGTTTCTTAGGCACTCGGAGTGTCATAGATTTGTCAAAAATTGGCGGCAGCAGACCGGCGGGTTGCTGTGCGGGTAGGGCGGTTTCGAAACTGTACTGTTTCCGGTCTTCGGAGGCCAGGGTTCCACTAGACTTGGATTGACGGGCGGCTTTCCGCAGAGCTTTGACTCCGGAGTTTTGGTCTTAGACTCCGGATGCGCCGCCAGCACCTCGCTATGGCCGAATCGATCGCGGAGTTTTTTCTCGAGAATTTTTGGGCACATCGCGACGAGCGCGCCTGCCGGCAGCGCCGCGGATTCCGCACCGAATCGTTTACTTACGGTGAGATTCTGGAGATGGCTTTCGGCTTCGCCCGCAATCTGGAGGTGCGTGGGATCGCGAAAGGCGATCGAGTCATGGTTTGGGGCGAGAACTGCGCCGAGTGGATGGCGGTGTTTTTCGGGTGTGCGCTACGCGGCGTGATCGTTGTGCCCATGGACGACGGTTCCGCGGCCGACTTTGCCATGCGGGTCTTCGATAAAGTTCAGGCGAAATTGCTGGTCGTTTCGCGGCGGCATTTGATTGAGTGTGTGGGTGCGGGACATTCTTTTTCGACTATGAACTTGGAAGACATCACCCACCTAGATGACGTGGCGCTGCGCTCTCAAGAGAGCGCGCCGCCGATGGTCAGGCTCGGGCGAGATGACGTCCTTCAAATTGTTTTCACTTCGGGTACCACGGCCGAGCCCAGGGGTGTGGTGATTACGCACGGCAATGTGCTGGCGAACATCGCGCCGCTGGAACACGAGATTCGCCGTTATCTGAAATATGAGCGGTGGGTGCATCCGGTGCGGTTCTTGAACCTGCTGCCGCTTAGCCACGTGTTCGGACAATTTCTCGCGCTGTTTCTGCCGCCTCTGCTGGGCGCAACCGTGATTTTTCAGGATGAGCTGAAGCCCTCGGAAGTCATCGCCACGATTCGGCGCGAGCGCGTATCGGTGCTGGTGAGTGTGCCGCGAGTCCTGCAGTCGCTGAAACAGAAAATTGAGCATGATATAGAAGATAGCGGGCAGGGCGAGGCTTTTCGGCAGCGGTTTCAGTCATCGGAGAAGCAACACTTTCTGCGGCGCTGGTGGACCTTTCGCGCCATTCGCCGGCGGTTTGGCTGGAAGTTTTGGGCGTTTATTTCCGGCGGCGCCGCGCTCGACAGCGAGACTGAAGAGTTCTGGGATCGTCTGGGCTACGCGGCCATCCAGGGATATGGACTGACCGAGACGACATCGCTGATCAGCGTGAATCATCCTTTCCGGCTGGGGAAAGGATCGATTGGAAAAGTTCTGCCGGGGCGTGAAGTGAAGCTGGCGGAAGATGGCGAGATTCTGGTGCGGGGCGGTGGCGTGTCCTGCGGCTACTGGGCCGGCGATCAGAAGAAGAGTTCTAGAGCGGATAAAGTTTTCGAGGAACGAGATCCGGATGTGCGCACCTCCGATCCTCGCGTTTCCGATTCCCGCATTTCCGACGACCAAGGCTGGTATCACACCGGAGACATTGGCGCGCTCGATGCGGCCGGCAACCTTTATTTCAAGGGCCGCAAGAAGGAAGTGATCGTCACGCCGGGCGGGACAAATGTGTATCCCGAGGATCTGGAAGCGGCGCTGCGCCGGCAACCGGAGGTGAAGGACTGCGTCGTTGTGGGGATTGAGCGTGGCGGGAATGCGGAGCCGTGTGCGGTGGTGATTCTGCGCGGCGATGTGAATCTTGAGAACGCGCAGACGAATGATGCGCGGCTGGAAGAAACAGTTCAGCGGGCGAACGAGTCGCTGGCGGAGTATCAGCGCATGCGTATGTGGATCGAGTGGCCGGAGGAAGATTTCCCCCGGACCAGCACGCAGAAGCCGCGCCGCAATTTAATACGGGAAGTCGCGCAGGGGCAGATTCTCGGGAACCGCGCGGGGGAAAGCGCGGACTCTAGTGGGAAGGCGAGCGCCGAGAAAAGTTCAAATCGTCCACTGGCGGATTTGATAGCGCGCGTCACCGGCAGGGCTGTGGGTCCCTTACGCGAGGACGCCAGTCTCGACTCCGATCTTGGCCTGAGTTCGCTGGATCGCGTCGAGTTGCTCGCCACACTGGAGGACCGCTATCAGGTCGACTTGAGCGAAGCTCGGTTTAGCGCGGTGCGCACCGTCGGAGATCTGGAGCGCATGCTACGCGGGGACGCGGCTCCGGGCGCGGCATATCACCATCACTATCATTATCCCAGTTGGGTGCTGCGCTGGCCGGTGAGCTGGTTGCGGATCGTGGCGCATTATCTGCTGATGCGTCCGGCGATCATCTTGCTGGGCTGGCCGCGCATCGCAGGGCGCGAACATTTGCGCGGGGTGAAAGGGCCGCTGCTGGTCGTTTCGAATCATATCGGCGACGTTGACGCGGGATTTATTTTGACGGCGTTGCCGGCGCGCTTCCGGCATCGGCTGGCCATCGCTACTCGTGGCGAGGATCTGGAGGCGCTGCGATCGCCTGGTCCGGATCGCGGATTCTTTGCGCGGATGTATGACCGCGCGGGTTGGATTTTAGGAGTCTCGCTGCTGAATTTATTTCCGCTGCCGCGCGAAGCCGGGTTCCGCAAGAGTTTCGCGTACGCGGGACGGGCTGTCGATCGCGGCTACAGCGTGTTGGTTTTTCCTGAAGGCCGGCATACATCGGATGGGAAGATGAATTCGTTTCGCGCGGGGATTGGGCTGCTGGCGGGGAATCTCGATATTCCAGTTCTGCCCATGCGAATCGATGGCCTGTTTGAATTGAAGCAAGCGGGCCGGAAGTTTGCGGCGCCCTGGAAGATTGGCGTGCGGATCGGCGAGCCCATGCGATTTCCGCCAGGGACAGATCCGCAGAAGATTGCGGCCGAACTGCAGGCAGCGGTGGAACGACTCTAGCGTGTGGGTGAACACCGTCTTTCGCCCCATCGAGTGTGCGAGAACTGGTGCCGTCCTTGCAGGTCCTCTGGCTATGGGTCGACGCGAATTTTCGCCATCATGCCGGCATCTTCGTGGTCGAGGATATGGCAGTGATAGATGAAAGTACCGGCGATATTCGGATCGCGGAAGTCCATGCGCACCCTGATGCTGGGGTAGGGCCCACTACCGGTCCAGAAGGGTACGGGGAAGGTATCCTGCATCGTCGGGTTCTCGACCGGGACTCCGTTCACCGCCAGCACCAGGAAATGAATCTGGTGCATGTGGAAGGCGTGTTCTTCGGAGGTATGGTTTTCGATCGTCCAGTCTTCCACGGCGCCGACTTTGGTGACGATGGCGGGCGGTTCGTCCTTGGTGAAGAGTCGGGGTTGCTGTCCGTCGACGGTGATGAAGAAGTTGACTGGAGGATTGGTTCCGATCGCGGCTTCAGAGAAATACAGTTTTCTCTGTGTCGTGGCCGTCATCGCTGCCAGGCCGGAAAAGCGTTGCGTGACCGGAGGCGCAGGAGCCGCGGGCATTACCGCCGCAGGCTGCTGCACTGCCGCCATGGTGGGAACAATGTCGGCCAGCACTTGCAATGGGTTGGCGTTGCCGACCGGTCCGGTATTGAACGCATCGTTAACGAAGGTGGCCGCGGTTCCCTGAGGAGGCGCGGTGACGATGAATTCAGCTCGTCCCGCCGGGGGAATGTTGATCGTCTTCACCATGGGATCGTTGGTAACGGGCACGCCGTCGAGAGAAATCACTTCCAGGGTCTGCACGGCGCTGCCGAACAGGACTTTCAACGAAAGGAAAGCTTGCGTAGTGGCGTTGCCTACACGCCAGAATTGTTTCTCGCCCGGTTTCATTTGAATGATCGGCGAGGGACTGCCGGGATAGAGTGCCGGCTGGAAATTCAGCGTGAGCTGGTAGGGGCCAGGGATCCAGGAAAGAGGATGCAGATACTGCTGGCGGATCATGAACACGCGTTCGGTGAGTCCCGCGACTTGCGGCTTTATTTTTTCGATGCCATTGATGATGATGGCTCCGGCCGCGCCGCCATTGACTTGCAGCGCCGTGAAACCGTGAGGATGCGGATGGTACCAGTAGAGTCCGGGCGGTTCGTTGACGGGAATCTGAATCTGGTAGCGGAATGGCGTGAGGCTGGGCTGGATCAGCGTGTTAATCACGTCGTCCTGGTGGCAGACCGGCGGAACGTTCAACCCATGAAAATGCACGTTCGTGGTGTTGTAGTCCATGATCTGGCTTTGGCAAGGATCGGTGGAACCCGAGGGGGCGGCTGAGGAAGAGTCGGCGTGGACCATGTTCATCGGCATCGGACGCTTGGCGTTGATGGTGAGCGGATTCACGTTCAGCTGATCGGTCAAATCGAGCGTGAGCGTGTCGCCGGGATTCAGGCGCAGCGTGGGCGCTTCAGTAATTCCCCCGCTTCCCGCGTAGTCAAAACAATAGTGCATGTAGCCGAAAGCGTCGGCGGCGTTTTGTATGGTAAGTCCCAGCGAAAGCGAGCCATTCTGGCTGCTGAGGCTTAGCTGGTCGAGCACAACCGTGCCCGGATTGGGGCGCAATGGACACTGCGGCAACTGTGCCGAGGCGGAGACGAAAGCCCATCCGACGAGCTGTGCGGCGAGTGTCCACTTCAAAAAATTACGCATGCTGCTACTCCCTTGGGTTGCGACGCTTCGGGCTGCGACGCCTCGAGTGCGGTGGCTAAATTATATTCCGCGCTAAAACTGGCGCGGCGGATAGACCCCAATGGATAACAATGCAGTGCTATTAGGGTCGATGACGGGCGAAGTCTTGGTCTCGGTGAGGGTGCATTGTCCCGCGCCGGAAGTCACATCAAGCACGGCCACGCCGGACGATGCGCCGAACTCCGCGACGTAAAGCACCGAGCCGGTGCCGGTATTGAGTTCGGTCACGGGGCTCGAAAGAAATACCCAATTCGTATCGAAGCCCTTCAGTTCGGCGGAAATGCATCCCGGGGAAACCTTACCGCTCGCGGCGTTGAAGAAGGCCGCAGTAACTTTGCCGACGCTGGTGTTGGCGATGTAAAGCAGCGTCTCGTCAGGGCTGAGATAGACGCTGGCGGCATTTCCGGCATTGCCCACGTTGTAGAGCTTGGTCTTGGTCAGCTTGCCGGAGGAGATGTCGGAAACTTCAACCGTGGTGGTGGTCGACTGGTCGCCGAAGATGGCGAAGTGCCCATCCTGAGTAATGTCAACGCCGGCGGGATAACGGCTGCTGGCGTATCCGGTGGCGTCCTGCAGATCGCCGTTCGAAACCGGGATTCCGGCCGACAGGTTGAACGATTCAATGGAACCGTCGCCGTAAGTCACGACCATCATATTTCCGTGAACGGCCATGCCACTGATGTTGCCCGCGTTCAGGCCGATGGGCGCGATGTCGCCGAGAAAACTCAATCCGCATCCCGGCAGTATGGAAAAAGTTGCGAGAGTCTCCGAGGTAGAGAAGCTGGCGTAGAGATAGGTTCCGTTGTTTGCCAGGCCGATGCCGTTGTCAGTGCCGCTGTCGGTTGGCTCTGCGAAGAAGTTGCCGAGGTCCTGTTCGGTTGCAATATCAACCCCGCCGACTTCATTGCTGGCGGCGAGAGAAAGATAAGCGCAAGCTTCGGTCAAGTTACTCAAAATGCTGACGCGATCGCCGTTGAAGTAACCGCCCGATTCACCCGCCCCACCCAGGTTTACCTTCGTCGGATTCTGGGGCGTGCCATCGGCCGCGAAGGTGAAGAAAGTTCCTGACGTGGGAGTCTGCGGGGGCAGATCATCGTTGGTGATGAGATAGGAAGGGATGCCGGGTTTCGCGGAAACGCGGGGACTGGGAGCAGGTTTCGACGCAGGCTCGGAAACAGGCTTGGATACAGGCTTGCCGGCCTCAGCTGCGCTTATGAATGCCGTGCACAGCGCGAAGAATAGAAGAAAGCGTAAGAACTTCATGGCGATATTCCTTTTTAAAACCGACCAAGCGCTGCATTCGTCGATGAACTGACGAATACAGCGCTTGGGGGAAAACGACTGCTACTTCGTCGAAGCCACTGCGATGTGGCGATTAGTCGATCGTGACGGGCCTGGCCTTGGACGCAATCCCGTTCGCGACCACAACCAGATTCGCCGCTCCCGTATGGATTCCGGTCGGAATATCAAACTGCGCCGACACGGTTGCCCCGCCGGTGGCCACGCCGCCCAGCCAGTTGTGCGTCTTGCAATAGACGACATCGCCGGCCGAATCAGTGATGCGCACGATGGGGAAGTTCGTGGAGCTCTGGTTGTCATCACCGTAATAGGCGCCTTGCGTCACGCCGTTGAACTGGGTTCCGGTGATCTTGTTGTTCTTGGAGCCATGCGTCAGAGTCACGGCCACTTGTTTGATCGCGGGTTGGCAACCGGCGCAAGCAGCTCCTGCCGGGGTGTAGATCTCGACCTCGTTGGAGAAGTCCGTGAAGAGAACCTGCCCGGTCGGAAGAACGACCATATTGCCGACGTAGGACGAATCGATCGAAGCATTCGGCGGAGCCGTGGTCGCATTCAGGGTCGTGCCGTCCCATTCGAAGAACTTGCTGCCGGTGTTGAACACGCCGGGGCTGGTATCGAACAGGGCGTTGCCATCAGGCAGGACCGCGGCGGGTCCGTCGGCGATGTCGAGCGTGCCGCCGAATTTTGGAGCCGAAGCCCAGGTGCCGGTGGAGATGGTATAGATTGCGTTGTTGGTGGTTGCTCCCGCCGCAAACACGGTTCCGTTCGGCAGCAGTGGCATCGGTCCCAGTTCGAGCGAGGAAGGATCGACCAGGTTCACAACTGTGTTGTTGGAAGGAGTGGTCCATGCTCCGGTGGTCGGGCTATAGATCTGGTAGCCCAACTCGCAGCATGTGGGTTGATCGACATAAGCGTCGACGGTAAGAATGTCGCCGCCCGGAAGCATCGTCCAACCTTCTTCGTCGTTCCAGTCGAACTTGCCAGTGCCGGTCGTGGCCCACGACGCGGTGGTTCCGGTGAGGGTCAGGATGGCTTCCTGAGAAGTGCAGCAATTGGCCTGCATGTAGTGTCCGTTCGGAAGAATGATGCTCTGTGCGTCACCAACCGTGGTCCAGCCGCTGGGCGCTGCCAGACTCGTCCAGGTATTAGTTGCCGGGTTGTACAGTGCGCCCAGGGTCGTCCAGACGGGGCTCCCGTTGTTGTACTCGCCGCCCATGATGACGACTTCGCCGCTGGGAAGCAACGACGAACCGAAGTAAAGAGGATTGTAGCCAGAGGGCAGAGTACCTGCGGCCGACCAGGTTCCGTCGATGTAGCTGCCCTTGGAGTTCGGCACCAGCCGGTACCAGGGGTCAGAGTGTTTGGAGAAATACATGCTGTTGACCAGCACTGAGCCGTCATTGAGCAGTAGGGCATGCGCAACGGGAGATGCCGGAGCATTTTTGGTCGCCGTCCATGTTCCTGCAGTGAATTCCTGGGAGAAGGCGATGCTGGACCAAGCCAGCATCGTGAGCACAGCAATTCCGATTGTTCGGAAACACTTCATAGGGTATTTGACCTCGCACTTTTTTGGACTATTTGAAACGTGGTTTGGATGAGGACTTCCATTGAGCTACCCGCCACAGAAAAGAATCATTCCCCCTTGGGTAGTCCGACTCGAGTCCCAATGTGGATGGATTATAACCCGGGCGGCTGTGGTTCCCGGTAATTGCGGCAGGCGATTCGCGAAGATTTTCTGTCATGCGAAGAAGTTGCAAGATTTTGCAACATCGGGGGGTGGGTGCAGTTTCAAGTTTTCGCCCAGCCCCGATGTCATCCTGAGCCCGGCGACAGCCGGGCGATGGACCTTGCGTCGGCTCATGCCATGATGCCGCGAACGGGAGCACCCACGCTTGATAGAGCGCCCTACTCTTCGTCCACCTGCGTGTCTTCCTGATGCAGGTCGGCCTCCGGTTGGATTTCGGGAACCTTGGATTCGCGCAACACACGATTGAGCGCGGGCAGGTCTGAATTCTTGAATTCGTTCCAGCGCTTCAACACATCGGTGCTGTCGTGTTCTGTCGTCGCCAGCGCTTCCATTTGAGCGGAAGTTGGTTCGGCGTCGGCTTGCCAGATCTGCTGATACAACGTGTCGGCCTGCCCATTGAGTCGGGTGAGCGTGTTCTCGGCGGATGGCGGAGCCAGGAATCCAGGCGCCGCGCCCAATACGGCGGCAAGTTTTTTCTGCGCTGCTTCAATTGCTTCTTTGGTCGTGTTCAAAGCATTGGCCTGCGCGCTCAGCTTTTCGAGTTGTGCGCGAATCGAGCCGCCCTGCTGCACCGCCTGCGTCGATGTGGTCAGGATGGAAGCCATTTTCATTTCAGCCTGCAACTTTTTTTCGAGCCCCGCCGCCGCGACCTTGACCCGCGGGTCCATCTTGATTGTCAACTTGTCCGAGAGCGGCGCGCTCGCGGTTTTCCCATCGACCGTTAACCGGACCGTGTACATTCCTGGCAGCGCGGTCGGCCCCAGCGGCACACGAGGTGTGTCGTGCGGAATCGCCGCGATCGGATAATCGTAGTGCGCCGCCGCCGGCGTCGGATAGTGCAGATCCCAAACCCAGCGATGCATTCCGGCGGCGGTCGAAAGTTGCCGCGGCTTGCGCACCCAATACAGAGGAATCAGCTGCTTCTGCAATTCTTCCTCGGTCATGTCGGGTTTGTCGGTGTTGGAATATCGCCGCACAACATTACTTTGCGCGTCCAGAATTTCCAGTGTGACCGCGGACGCTGCCGTCGGCAGAAAGTAATCAATGATGGCGCCATCGGGCGGATTGGCCGCTGCCGGTTCATCCGGTGGAAGAGGCGTGTCGGTGTAGGTATCGCGCTGCACCCGGTAAGCCGGCGCCGGAGCGAACAGACGCACTGAGTTAGCAATTGCCGCCGAGGCCTCGCGCAGCGGCGCGATATCGTCGAGAATCCAGAAGCCGCGCCCGTGCGTCGCCACGATCAAATCGTTTTCATGAATCCAGAGATCGCGCATCGAAGTATGCGGCAGATTCAGTTGCAGCGATTGCCAATGGTCGCCGTCATCAAACGAAACCCACACCGCGTTTTCCGTGCCCGCGAATAATAGGCCCTTACGCACTGGATCTTCACGCACCGTATCGACTGGACCGAACTCAGGCAGGCCGGCGGTGATCAGCTTCCAGTTCTTGCCGCCGTCGTGCGTGCGGTAGAGGTAAGGATGCATGTCGTTGATGCGGAACCGGCTCACCGAGGCGTACGCAGTCTCATCGTCGAAGTGCGAAGCCGAGAGTTGTGTGACCTTGTTCCATGCGGCGAGTTCTTTGGGCGTGATGTCCGTCCAATTCTTTCCAGCGTCCCGCGTAATCCAAATCAGGCCGTCGTCGGTCCCGGCCCACAGCGTATTCAGGGTCTTAAACGACGGAGCCAGCGCATAAATGACGCCGCGCTGTTTGTCGGCGCCCTTGGGTACGAGCGCACCCACGCTCGCGGGTATTTCCGGGTGCTCGCGAGTCAGGTCAGGACTGACGGTCTGCCAGGAATTTCCGCCATCGGTCGTCTTGAACAGAAAGTTGGTGGCGTAATAAAGCGTGTGCGGGTCCAGCGGCGAAAACATCAGCGGCTCGGTGCGGTCGGCGCGATATTTAGGATTGCGCACTGGAATCGGTGTGACGTTCTGCACCTGGCCGGTCGACCAATGGAATTTAGAGACCTCGGTTCGGCCGGCACCGTAAACCACGTCAGTGTCGAGCGGATCTGGCGCCACGTATCCGTACTCAATCACGCCCACGGGATGCCATTCGCGGAAAGTGATGGCGCCGTCGTTGCCGCGGCTGGAAATGCACACCGAACCGCTTTCCTGTTGTCCTGCGCACACGCGATAGGGAAACGAACTGTCGGCAATCGCATGGTAAAGCTGCGCCGTCGGCTGGTTGTACCACGAACTCCAACTCTGGCCGCCGTTCACGGTGACGATCGCACCTTGATCGCTGACGATCAGAATAATGTTGCCGTTGTTGGGATTGATCCAGAGATTCTGGTAGTCATCGCCGCCCGGCGCGCCGCGAAAACTCATCCAGGTTTTGCCGCCATCGCTCGAGCGCATGGTCACCGTACTGACCACATAAAGCAGGTCAGGATTTTTGGGATCAACTCGGGGCTTCGAAAGATCGCCGCCACCGATGCGCCCCGCTGGACGAGGGTCGTCAGTAATCTGCGCCCAGGTCTCGCCCGCATCATCCGAGCGATAGACACTCAGTTTTCCCGAGGCCGCGGCGAGAGTCGCGTAAAGACGCCGAGGCGCGCTGGGTGCCACCACAACATAGATCTGCGAAAGATCTTTCGGCAGGCCATTGGTCAGCGGATGCCAGGTGCTGCCGCCGTCGGTCGACTTGAATAGTCCGCCGCCCGCGCCGTTAAATCCGTTGCCGTCCTCCCACGGGCCCTGGCGAGCTTCCCACATCGACGCGTAGACGACATCGGGATTCGAGGGATCAATCTCAACGTCGGAGCCTCCTGTGTTTTCATCCTTCCCAATCACTCGCTGCCAGGTTTGACCACCGTCCGTCGAGCGATAGATCCCACGCTCTTCGCTCGGCCCATAAGGATGTCCGAGCACCGCTGCGAACACGCGGTTCGGATCGCGTGGATCGACCGCCAGCGCGGGAATCTGTTGTCCATCGACCAGGCCGAGATGAGTCCACGTCTTGCCTGCGTCCGTCGATTTGTAAATGCCGTTGCCCACCGAGAGGTCGGGGCGATGCAGTCCCTCGCCGCTGCTCACATAAATAATGTTGGGGTCAGACGGCGCGACTGCGATGGCGCCAATCGACTGCGTCGGCTCTTGATCGAAGATGGGATTCCAGGTGCGTCCGTAGTCGTCCGTCTTCCAAACCCCGCCATTCACCTGCGCGACGTAAAACACATTCGGCTGGCTGGGCACGCCCTCGGCCGCGCGCGTGCGCCCACCGCGAAATGGCCCAACCATCCGCCAGTGCAATTCCTGGTAAGTATTCTCCGAAACATTTTGCGAAGTCTGCGCCCAGCCCGTGGTTGCAAATAAAAAGAAGGATAGAAAAACCACGAAGCAAGCGACTGGAAGATTAACGGCAACTACATAAAATCGTTTCAATTTCTCCCCCTGAAACAGCCGACGGCAAACTAGCTAGAATAACTCATAAGCAAACTCCAAGTCTTAGCCGAACCGGCGGCCGGTGGGCCAAGTTTCAAAATTATCCCCGATGTCATCCTGAGCAAGGCGACAGCCGGGCGAGAGCCTGCCCTGAGCGAAGTCGAAAGGAACCTTACGAAACGCATGCAGCGCCTATGCAGGAGCGAGGAACGCCTGCGCTGCAGGCAGCCTGGGCGGTCCCGTGCACAGCATCAATAATCTTCAGCCGGGCGTACGGTCCCCTTCGACTTCGCTCAGGGCAGGCTCTCGGCCGGCTGTTGCCGGCCTCAGGATGACATCCGGCCATTGTAATTTCGGATTGAGGCAGCACCGGCGCCGCGACCATTCAGCCCTCTGTCAAGTCCACTTTAGTAGGTGTTGAACGTCCTCGAAAGTAGATGTTTCTTCCACAGGCTAACCCGTTGCATCTTCAGGCGCGCGAAATCCGGCACCCGTAGAATCAGTCACCTAAGGAAAGCAATTCGGGTCTTTTCCACAGTGTTCCTGCAGGAACATTACAGCGCCCACGCCCTCGTTGACGGCTTCCAGCATCGCACCTAAGATGATGAACCAAGCGTGATCAAATAAACATGTTCGACTTAGCATGATGAACCTAGCATGATCAACCAGACCATCTCGCACTACCGCATCACCGGCCGGCTGGGTAGCGGCGGGATGGGTGTGGTGTACGAGGCGGAAGACCTGAACCTGGGCCGCAAGGTCGCGCTGAAATTCCTGCCGCCGCAACTCTCGAGCGACCAGAATGCGCTCGACCGTTTTCTGCTGGAGGCGCGAGCCGCTTCGGCGCTGAATCATCCCAACATCTGCACTATTTATGCGGTCGAAAAATCCGAGGGCGAAAGCGCGGGCGCGCAATCAAGTGGTACCCAGTCGTTTATCGCGATGGAGCTGCTCGAGGGACAAAATCTCGAACAGAAACTGTATGCAGGTGCGTTGCCGGTCGGCCCCTTGCTCGACGTCGCCATTCAACTGGCCGACGCGCTCGACGCCGCGCATGCCAAGGGCATCATCCATCGCGACATCAAGCCGGGGAACATTTTTCTTAGCCCACGCGGCCAAGTGAAAGTGCTGGACTTTGGCCTGGCCAAGCTCATCCGTCCAGAAATGCAGTTGGAAACGATCGGCGCCACGCAAGACTCGCCGGCTGCGGCGAACCTGACCAGCCCGGGTGCGACCGTGGGCACGATCGCATTTATGTCGCCGGAGCAGGCGCGCGGCGAAGAGCTCGACACTCGCACCGACCTGTTCTCACTGGGCGCAGTGATCTACCAGATGGCGACCGGTAAGCAGCCTTTTTCCGGAGCGACCTCGGCGGTGGTGTTTCACGCCATTCTCGAGCTGGAGCCAGTGTCACCCTTGAAGTTGAATGCCACGCTGCCGCCCAAGCTGCAGGAGATCATTGAGAAGCTTTTAGAAAAAGACCGCGACCTGCGCTATCAGTCCGCCGCCGATCTGCGTGGCGACCTGAAGCGGCTGAAGCGCGACACCGAGTCGGGGCGCAAACACGGAGCGGCGCAATCTTCCTCGTTGGAGCCGGCCTCAACGCCCGCGGCGAGTCCGTCGTCCGCATCAGCTATTCCGACCGCGGCTCCCGCGGCACCGGGATCATCGCAGAGTTCAAGTCAAAGTTCTGCGGTGGTGGCCGCAGCGGGGCGGCACAAGGTGGGGACTGGCGTGTCCGTTCTTGTCGGCGTCATCGTTCTGCTGGCCGCTGGTTACGGCGTGTACTCGTTGTTCTCAATGCATCGAGCTTTGCCCTTCAGCAACTTCTCCGTCACCAAAGTGACGGAGGAAGGCAATGTGATATTTGCGAAGATCTCGCCAGACGGAAAGTACATCCTCAGTGTGGTGCGGGACAAGGGCCTGGCCAGCTTGTGGCTGCGGAATGTTCCCACCAACAGCGTGACGCAGGTGCAGCCTCCGGCGGAAGTCTACTTCGCGTCAGATGGTCTGAGCTTCTCGCCCGATGGCAATTACTTTTATTTCGTGCGCAGTGATCCGGGAACGCCAGCGCTGCACTTTCTGTATCGCGCTCCGTTACTGGGCGGTACGCCGGAGAAACTGGCTGAGGACGTGGATTCGAACGTCGCCTTATCCCCGGATGGCCGCAAGTTGGCCTTCCTGCGCTACGACAATCCCGAGCCCGGCAAGTACCGGCTGATTGTGCGCGCGGTGGATAACGACGCCGAGACGGTGCTGACCAGTGGCCCCAGCAGCCAGCTCCTGAAAGCACCCGCATGGTCACCCGACGGCAAGACAATTATGTGCTTCGTGCTCCAACCCGGAAACGCGCTCACCGGTTTGATGGCGGTGGACGCCAAGACCGGCCAGCAACAGCTATTCGTAGGTTCCAATGACCTCCTCGCCGCACCGATCTGGATGCCGGACGGCAAAGGATTGCTGGTTCTGTCCAGCAGCCGAGCCTCGGGTTATGCGCGCCAGCAGATCGTCTTCGTCTCTTACCCCGACGGAAAGATGACTTCGATTACACGCGATACCAACAGCTATTCCGATCTGAGCGTTGCCTCCAGCGGGCAGGTGCTGGCCACCGTTCTCAGCGAGGACCATTGGAATCTTTCGGTCTTGTCAGCCACATCCGGCGGGGACTCGCGGCCGGTTGGTCCTGCGAATGCCACTACCAACTTCACTTGGATGCGCGATGGCCGGTTGGCCTATGACCGAGACAACGATCTGAATTGGGTCAATCCGGACTCGGGGGCCAAAGGCGTATTCGCCACCGAGCCGGACTCAGCGAGCGGCTCGCCCTCGGAATGTTCCGACGGCCGTTATCTTCTGTTTTCTCACGCGTTTCACAGCGGCAATGGCAACGTCAACATCTGGCGCGCGGATGCCACCGGGGGAAACCTGAAACAGCTCACGACCGGAAAGCTCGAAGCCAGCTCGGCCTGTTCCTCAGATCTCCATTGGGTTTATTACCTGGATAGCACCGCCGGCAAAATCATGAAAGTGCCGATCGATGGCGGAGCCACGCAAAGGGTCACCGACTTGTCCAGCGCGGGCCTCTTCGACGTTTCCCCTGATGGCAGCACGGTTGCCTTCACCACCCTGGATCATGCTGGTGGTCACGAGGAAAAGCTCGTGCTGGTCGCGACCGACACGGGCAAGGTTCGCCGGATGCTGAAGTACGAGAAAACCTGGATGGGAGACGGTCCGCTTTCACGCCCGACGGCAAGGCGCTGGCGTACACGATTCGCGAGAACGGCGTCGACAACCTGTGGCAGCAGAACCTGGATGGTTCTCCGGGGAAACAGCTCACCGCATTCAAGTCGGAACAAATCAAGGACTTCCACTGGTCGTTCGACGGCAAACAACTGGCGATGGTGCGCGGCCACACTGACTCCGACGTGGTTCTGATGCGCAGCCAGCAGCCGTAGGACCGACGCTGGGCCTCAGTCCTCTTCCATTCTCTACGCGGCTCTTTGCAGAGCCGGCAAGTGCGCGATCTTCGGTGGTCCCCAGAGCCAGGCAACGACTGCCCCGAACACGAACATTTCACTAGTCACTTCGGAGAAGTGAGCCCAGCGGACACTATCGGGGAAAACTGGATTGGGAACCAGCAGTGTTGCCACCCCGGTCAGGAGCGTGAACACAAGTGCTACTGCGAACGCGCCGCTTTGTCGCGGCAGGCCCAGCATTCGGGTGATGGCCAGGACCAGCAGGATGAAGAGCGGCCCGCGCACGAAGAACTGCAGAGCTGCAATGGCGCCATCCGAAGGCAGACGTTGGGTCGCGTAAAAGTCTTTTACGTAGGGAAAGATCATTGCTCCTACGGCAAAGTATAGAAAGACATAGAGGAGATCGCAGAGCACGAACTTCCACACTAGTTCGCCGCGGGACTGCGATCGAATTGGACGGTAGTGATCGCCCGCTGCCTCTTTGCGCCTGCCGAAGAGGAACGCCCACACTGGAACACTCATGACCGCAGCGACCAGCGTATAGAGGAATATTTTTCCCCATTCCAATTGAGTGTTGGGGAGAAAGACCAGGGCTTCGATCAGATTGATGGAAAGGACCGCGAGCGGGATGGCCGACACGGCTGCGCCAAGACGCCAACCCTGCCACTGCGCGCGCGCCGCGACTGCGGACAGGGCCGCAACCGTCACGGCGAGGCTCAGGAGCATCCAGAGCGCGAAATGCGGGATCGGCACCGGCTTCATGGGAACGATCATCCCAGCAACCACTTGAATGCCGGCGATCGCGACGAACGCCAGCAGGGCGCGCGGAATTAATTTCGAGAATGTCATGATGCGCCTCGTTTTCCTTCCTTTTCGTATGTCGTGATCGCGTAACGAGCCCAGTCATAAATGGATTCGTAACTTCGGATTCCGCATTCCAGTGCCAGTCGCGCGGATGCTGGCGCTGCTTTCATAGCCGGTAGCTGTTCGCGCAAATTCTGTATGTGAGGCTGAAGCGCGGTTTCGAGAGCTTTGAGGATCGCAAGCGAGGCAGCTGCTCCAACAGCGGATTCGCTGAGTGCGAAGCGGAGCATGACGGTCTTCAGCCCCGACGAGAGGTCTTCGCGGGTGATCGGCAAAGTAATCCATGCCTTGAGTTCGGCGAGTCCTGTCGGAGTTAGACGGAAGATCTGGCGGCGGCGCAGGCCGGCGCCTTCTTCGATCGTGCCGCGGATCAGACCTTGCTTTTCCAGTCGCTGCAATGCCGGGTAGATAGCGCCCGGGCTGCCGCTGTAAGTCTTCATCGACGTCGACGAGAAGATCTTGCGCAGGTCGTAGCCTGACGACGGCTTCATCAGCAAGCCGAGCAGGGCGTAACCGAGTGCTGGAATTTTCGGTGAGCTCATTTCGTTAAGTCTTCCAAGTGGAGTTCGATCTGGCGGCGAATCTGATGGTCGGACGGTGGGCCGCAGTCGACGAACGCTGCGTCGGAACACTCGCGCTGGCGGATTTGCACCAGATTTTCCTGAGTGGCGGAGAGAATTTTGCCGTCCTTCAGGCTCACCTCGATCGTGACGTCGAAAGTTTCCTTGCCCACTTGAGCAATGTATTTTCCGGGGGCATTCTTTTTCACGTCGATCCAGTTGTTCGGCGTGTCTGCCACCGGCGCTTGCATCCACGGCGCGGGTAATTTCACTTTCGGTTGCGGCGGGGGGACGTGCCGGACTACTAGAGTCGCGACCTGAGTCGAGGTGTCGAGATCTTCGAGGGTGAGATCGAAATCGATGGAGTCTTCGCCGAGGATCACGTAGGTTCCATCGGCCCAGGAGGATGGGCTGCCGAACTTGACATAGGCGTGATCGCCGGCGCGCGTGAGACCACTCTGCCGGATCGCGAGCCAGAGGTCGCTGTAGACGGTGAGCAGGTCTGTGATGGGGCCGATGAGAAAGGGTTGGACCTGACTGAGGTCTGGGATCGACGGCTGAATCGCGGGATCGAGAGACAGCGATTGGCGAAAGTTCAGGCTCGCCGGCGATAGTGACATGGGGGCATTCGAGTTGAACTTGGACCAGGCATACTCTTCGACGAAGTGGCCGTCCGCATTCTTCTTCACTATGCCGCTGGCCTGGACTTCATAGGTCCAGCCGTCGTTGTTGCCCTTCATGTGGTAGGTGAGTTTTTCGCCCTCGGTGTAGTGGCGGGCGAACGGGCTGGGAGTTGGCGTTGAGGGACTCGCGCTCTGTGCGGGTAGTTGCGGCGCGCAGAGCAGGCACAGGAGAGCTAGATTAAGCCGCTGGGAGATTTTCGACGACGGGCTCATGGCGTTACCTTTCTATAGTACGTTGCGTACTATAACGAGGCGTACTATAGAAGTCAAGTCCAGAAGTCAATTCGGCGCGGCCAAAACAGCAGGTTTCTCGACTCCGCATGATTTTCCGGCTTCGCGGAAAATCATGCTCCGCTCGAAATGACAGAGTTTGGGATGGCTCGAAATGACAATGTGCGGGGAGGGGAATTCGGGTTCCAAAAACTAAGGGCGGCCATTGCTGGCCGCCCTCCTATTCGAATTGTGGCTTGCGAAGCGGGGTTAGACGCCCTTGACGTTTTCGGCTTGCCAGCCCTTGGGGCCTTTGACCACGTCAAACTGCACTTGCTGACCTTCCTGCAGGCTGCGGAAACCGCTGGCCTGAATGGCGGAGAAATGCACGAAGACATCCTCGCCGTTCTGGCGGCTGATAAAACCGTAGCCTTTGGCGTCGTTAAACCACTTCACTGTTCCTGTTTCCATGATGGTGCTGGTTCCTTTTTTGTTGATGTAGCGCTGAAACTTTCAGGGTCTCTTGCAGGAAGGTCACTCGCTGGGTTGAGCGGAGATGCTTTTACTGCGAAGGAGCTCTAAAGTCAAACGCAGCTAAATTATAGGGAAAATGCCCATGAAAAAGCTAGATATTTGCTGTGAGCTATGGGTCAACTTCAAAATTACTCTGGCCCGATGTCATTATGAGCGCGGCGATAGCCGGGCGACGGATCTTACGATGGTCCATGCTGTTGAGGCCGTGGACGGAATGCCAGTGCTTCATGCGGCGCAGGGGTTCCTCGCACCTGCACAAGCGACATACACATTCCGTAAGGTCCCTCCGGAGCGCTTGGCGCGCTCCCTGAGGATGACGATGACATCGGTGAATCCGTAGGTGCGCAACTTCAAATCACGCCACAACCAAAAGTTGCCCGGGCTTGCGACCTTTTGGGAAAGGATTCATCATCTAGGGATGCGTTTAAAGATGCGCTTGCGAATTTTGCTGGGTTCGGTGTTGCTGACGGCTGTGGCTTGGGCCGGGATTGTGGACGACGTGCGCCGCGACCTGTCGCAGAACAATTTTTCTGCCGCGGAAGCGGCGCTGAGTTCTTATCGCAGCCAGCAGGGAGTCACCGGCGAATATCTGGAAGCTTATTCGTGGCTGGGGCGGGGCGCGTTGGCGCAGCAACAATACGACCAGGCAGCGGCCTATGCGAAGCAGACTCAGACTCAGGCGCTGGAATTGTTGAAGCAGCGTCCGCTGGACGCTGAACCGCATCTGCCGATCGCGTTGGGCGCGGCTCTGGAAGTTCAGGCGCAGGTGCTGGCGGCGCGCGGGCAGCGGACGCAGGCGGTCGCGCTGCTACAGGCTGCGCTGCGGACTTATGGGAACACTTCGATTCAGGCGCGGCTGCAGAAGAATCTGAACCTGCTGGCATTACAAGGAAAGGTGGCGCCGGCACTGAAGGCGGACACGTTTCTGGGAGCAAAATTGCCCCTGCCGGCGCAGCTCAAGGGATCGCCGGTGCTGCTATTTTTCTGGGCGCACTGGTGCGGAGACTGCAAGGCGGAAGCGCCGATTATCACGCAGCTGCGTTCGGAGTTTGCCGGTCAGGGACTGCAGGTGATTGGGCCGACTCGGCTCTACGGTTACACGGCGCAGATTGAGCACGCTTCGGCGGGCGATGAGACTGCAGTATATCGACGCGGTGCGGCATCGTTTTTATGGTGGGTTGCTCGATATGCCGGTGCCGGTCAGCAAGTACAACTTCGATACTTACGGGGCGTCGACCACGCCGACGCTGGTGCTGCTGGATCGGGCGGGGAAAGTGGCGATGTACCATCCGGGGGCGCTCCCGTATGCGGAGCTAAGGGCGGAGATTGAGAAGGTGGTGGCGCGGTAACGCGGGGAAAGTAGCAGCGGTTCTTCGCCGCCGGATTTTGTTAGAATCCGGCCCATGCCGACAGTGTTGCGGTCCGGCCCGTATCGTTTCTACTTCTACAGTCACGAGCCAAACGAGCCGCAGCACATTCATGTAGATCGGGACGACCTATCGGCGAAGTTTTGGCTCGATCCCGTGCAATTGGCCGCCAACTTCGGCTTTCGCGCGCACGAACTGCGCACGGTACAATCGATGGTAACGGAAAACAGGACGCGGTTCCTGGAGGCGTGGAATGAGTTCTTCAGCGATTACAGCGGATGAGCGGGTGCTCGACGTTGCCTTCAGCGACGACGCCCTGAGCGTGTCGCTACGCGATGGGCGGGTGATCAGTGTGCCGCTGGTGTGGTATCCGCGCTTGCTGAACGCCACGTCCACCCAGCGCAGGAATTGGAAAATTGCCGGTGGCGGCTATGGCATCCACTGGCCTGAAGTTGACGAAGACCTGAGCACTGATGGTCTGCTACGCGGCGCCAGGGCGCCGAAAGGCCGCTCCCCCGCGAAGGCCTGAGAGGCGGATCCAATGCTCGCCCCTCGGGATAGCGGGGCTGTTACACGCCGCTCACTTTACCTCATTGAGCCTGCCAGTTGTACCATCCGGGGCGCGGTAGTATTTGGAGCTGCGGGCGGAGATTAAGAGGTGGGGGGTGACGCTGATGATCGACAAATCCACATCGCGCCGCATTCGAGTCCAAATTCGCCATGTGTTGCTAGAAGTGTGGGATCCCATCGGGATCAAGGACTATCCAAAGGCCCAATCCGAATATGACGGCTACGTCGGACTGATTTTTGATTCGCTTTCGGGCGGCGCGACGGATGAACAATTGACCAGCCGTCTTCTTTATTTCGTGAACGACAGAATGGGTCTCAAGGCTACGCCAGAAAAGATGCTTCCCACGGTTCGTGCCTTGCGAGCGATCGAATTTCCAACAGAGTAAAGCTCAAGCGACCACTTCCTTCAACCTTCCAGTCTTTACATCATAAACAAATCCCCGTACTGGTATGTGCTTTGGAATCCATGGGTGCGACTTCACGCGCTGAATCTGGAGGCGGACATTTTCTTCCAGGTCGTCGAAAGCGTGGAAGTGCGCGGGCTCGCTGGCGACAACACCCATCTTTTCAGTCAGGCGGGCTTTCAGTTCGTCTTCGCGGACTTTCAGCAGGCCGCAGTCGGTGTGGTTGATGATGATGAATTCCTGGGTGTCGAGCAGATGATGGGAGACGATCAGGGAGCGCAGGGCGTCGTCGGTGGCGATGCCGCCGGCGTTGCGGATCATGTGCGCGTCGCCGGGATGCAGGCCGAGGCAGTGCTCGAACAGGATGCGGGAATCCATGCAGGCCAGGACGGCGACGTGGCGCTTGGGACGCACCGCGAGATCGCCCAAGGTGAAATTGCGCGCGAAGGCTTCGTTGGATTTTAAGAGTTCGTCGGCTACGGACAATTGTGAGTTCTCCTTGGCTCAGAACTCCCACGTCTCGCAAAGAACGCGAGACATGGGGCACCCAGTTGGTTTTGCCAACGAGTGACGACTGACGACCAACGACTAGTTTAACCGTTACAATCGGCGCGTGATTCTGGATGACACGATTGTTGCGATTGCCACGCCGCCAGGGCGCGGCGGGATTGGCGTGGTGCGGTTGGCGGGGGCGGATGCGGTGAAGATCGCTTCGACGATGTTGCGGCTGAAGCATGGATTGGAGCCGGGGCGCGCGGTCTTTGCAGAGCTAGTCGAGCCATGTGGAGTGTCCGACCCACTTGAAGCTGCTCAGCGCATCGACGAAGTGGTGGTCACTTATTTCGCCAGGCCGCATTCCTATACCACCGACGACATTGTGGAGATTTCCGCTCATGGGTCGCCGGTGGTGCTGCGGCATATTGTGGAGCTTTGTGTGAAGGCGGGAGCGCGGCTGGCCGAGCCCGGAGAGTTCACCATGCGGGCGTTTCTGAACGGGCGCATCGATCTGACGCAGGCTGAGGCGGTGCGCGACCTGATCGACTCGCAGACTTTGTATCAGGCGAAAGTGGCGGCGCAGCAGTTGGAGGGAGCGCTCTCGCGGCGGTTGCAGCCGATCAAGAAAAAGCTGGTGGAGCTGATTGCGGTGCTCGAAGCGGGGATTGATTTCGCGGAAGACGATGTGTCGGTGATGCCGGATGCCACGATTCTCGCGCGGATCGCGGAGGTGCGCACGCCGCTCGAGCAACTTAGCGCGACCTTCGCTTACGGAAAGATCGTGCATGAAGGCTTGACGCTGGCGATTGTAGGTCGTCCGAACGTTGGCAAGTCGAGCTTGTTCAACCGGCTGGTCGAGCGCGAGCGGGCGATTGTTACGGCGACTCCGGGGACGACGCGTGATCTGGTGAGCGAGACGGTGGCGATTGGAGGGATTCCGGTCAAGCTGGTTGATACTGCCGGCATTCGGGATGCGCTCGACGAAGCGGAGTCGATGGGCATTCGCAAATCGATGGAGGCGCTGGCTGATGCGGACCTGGTGCTGGTTGTGCTCGATGCGTCGCAGGGAGAGACGGCGGAGGATGCGGAGTTGCTCCGGCAGGCCGAGCACCGACCGGTGATTGTGGTGGGAAACAAGTGTGACTTGGGAAGCAGTGGGCAGTGGGCAGTGGCCAGTGGTCAGAAAGTTCTTACGTCTGCTGTGACCGGGGAAGGCATTGGCGAACTGCGCGGGGAAATTTTGCGGCATATTGGCGGCGAGGCTGGGGCGGATTCTGGAATCCAGGCGGAGTCGGGCTTTCTGACCAGCGTGCGGCATCAGCGATTGATTCAGGATTCGCTGGCTGGCCTGGACGCGGCAAGGAATGCGGTTGCGGGGAAAGTGCCGCACGAAATGCTGTTGCTCGATCTTTACAGCGCGCTGCGCCCGTTGGATGCGATTACTGGAGCGACTACGACTGATGACATTCTGAACTTGATCTTCAGCACGTTCTGCATTGGGAAGTAGCCGCTATTTCGAGAGCCCGGCGAGCGAGTCGCGGAACATCGCATCGAACGATCCACTCTTGCCGTTCTTCGTAGCTACCGCGAGAGCTTTCTCTGCGGCGGCACGCTGATACCCGAGATTCAGCAACGCCGAGAGCACGTCTTCTTCTGTGGCGCTCAAGCTGGGAACGGCGGGGGTCGAGGTTGGCCCCGCTTCCGGCAGTTTGTCGCGCAGTTCCAGGACCATGCGTTCGGCGGTTTTCTTGCCGATGCCGGGGATGCGGGTGAGGCGGGCGATATCGTTGCCGCGAATGGCGCCGACCATTTCGTCGGCGGCCATGCCGCTCAGAATAGTGATGGCCAGCTTGGGGCCGATGCCGCTGACGGTGATCAGTTTCTCGAACAGCAGTTTTTCCGAGGGACGTAGGAATCCGTAGAGTGCGATCAGGTCTTCGCGCACGTGGGTGTGGATGTGCAGCGCGACCTCGGTGCCGGGCCCGGGCAGGTCGGAGAATGTCGGCACGCTAATGGTCACGTCGTAGCCGACGCCGGCCGTTTCGACGACGGCTTGGTTGGGATGCTTGGCCAGCAGCTTTCCGCGCAGATGGGCGATCATATTTGGGCAAACATGCTCAGGACATTGTAGCGGCAGAGAGGGTGGGTTTGAGAGCTCTAGATTGCCGCGGCCTGGTCGCGGCGGCGGGCCTGGATTTCGATGAACACGTTTACCAGTGACACCGCGGCTGGCGTGACGCCGGGAATGCGCGAGGCTTGTCCGATGGTGCGGGGGCGCACGTGGGTAAGCTTTTCCTGCATTTCGCGCGACAGGCCGCTGACCGAGCAGTAGTCGAACCAGTCGGGGATAGAGTGCTGCTCGGATTTCTTCAGGCGCTCCATGGCGCGCTCCTGCTGTAAGAGATAGCCTTCGTACTTGATTTCGGTTTCGACGGACTTGAGTTCGTTGCGTACTTCCGAGGAGAGCTTAACCACAGGGGACACTGAAGACACAGAGGAATCTCTTGGGAAAAAATCTGGTGCGAGATTTCTTAGGAGTGGGGCCAGTTGCTCGATGGTGACTTCAGGTCGCTTCAAGAGTTGGGCGAGCGGTTGACCTGTTGCGGATTCCCAACTGCTCTCCGGCAGAACAGCAGGTCCCTCGACTGCGCTCGGCTTTGCCTCACTCCGCTCGGGATGACAAGTTGTTTGGAAATCGACGATTTTCTCCAGCACAGCGCTCGTAAGCTTGGTCGTTTCTAGCAGCTTCTTTAGCTTTTCCAGGCGATCCTGCTTCGATTGGAAATCTTCCCAAGCGTCATCTGAGATCAGGCCTACGCGGCGGCCGTGGGGAGTGAGGCGGCGGTCGGCGTTGTCGATACGGAGATGCAGGCGGAACTCGGCGCGCGAGGTGAACATGCGGTAGGGCTCGTTCGTGCCCTTGGAAATCAAATCGTCGATCAGGATCGCAGTGTAGGCTTCGGTGCGGTCGAGGATCAGCGGCGGTTCCTGCTTCACCTGCAATGCCGCGTTGATGCCGGCCATGAGCCCCTGGCAGGCAGCTTCTTCGTAGCCGGAGGTGCCGTTGATTTGGCCGCCGAGGAACAAGCCGGCAATCTTGCGGGTTTCGAGCGTGCGCTCCAGTTCTGTGGGATCGATGGAGTCGTACTCGATGGCATAGCCGGGGCGCAGCATGTCGGCGTTTTCGAGGCCGGGAATCGACTTCAAAATTTCCAGCTGGACTTCGACCGGCAGCGAAGTGCTCATGCCGTTGACGTAGATTTCGTGCGTGTTCAGGCCTTCGGGTTCGAGGAAGAGCTGGTGCATTTCCTTGTCGGGAAACTTTACGATCTTGTCTTCGATCGAAGGGCAGTAGCGCGGGCCGATCGACTGGATTTGGCCGCTATACATGGGCGAGCGGTGCACATTTTCGCGAATGATGCGGTGAGTCTCCGGCGTGGTGTAGGCGATGTAGCAAGGGACCTGTGAGTCGTGGTGCGCGACCCGCTTCGTTCGAAAGCTGAACGGGGTGGGATCAATGTCGCCGGGCTGCGCGGCGAAGCGCGACCAGTCGATGGTGCGTCCGTCGAGGCGTGGGGGAGTGCCGGTCTTGAGGCGGCAGCCGCGCAGGCCGAGTTTCTTCAGGGCCTCGCCCAGCAAGACTGCGTTGGGCTCGCCGGAACGTCCCGCGGGATATTGCTGCTCGCCGCAGTGGATGAGGCCGTTGAGGAAGGTCCCAGTGGTGATGATAACGGCGGAGGCGCCGACGGTGCGGCCGTCGCGCAGGCGAATGCCGAGGACGCGGCGGCGGTCAGCAGCAGAGCTTTCCGGCTGAGAGCTGACGGCTGAGAGCTGAGAGCTTTCAAGAATCAGATCCGCTACTTCCGCCTGCTTGATTTTCAGATTGCGTTGCGAGTCCAGAACTTCGCGCATCTTCAGGCGGTAAGCTTGCTTATCGCATTGTGCGCGCGGTGACCAGACGGCAGGGCCGCGGGAAGTGTTCAGCAGGCGGAACTGGATGCCGACCGCGTCGGTGATTTCGCCCATGACGCCGCCGAGGGCGTCGACCTCGCGGACCAGGTGGCCTTTGGCGATGCCGCCGATGGCTGGGTTACATGACATCTGTGCGATCAGGTCGACGTTCAGCGTGTAGAGCGCGGTCTTCAGGCCCATGCGGGCGGCGGCCATGGCGGCTTCGCATCCGGCATGGCCGGCGCCGACGACCACTACGTCGAATTGTTCGGTGAATGGCATCAAGGAACAGTTTCTAGTTTCCCGTCATTCATTCTAACAACCTAACGGTATCGGTGAATTGCTGAGAGTATTCTCATCCGGCTCTCCGCTGAAGTCTGCTGCGATTTCTGCCGACAAACTCCATGAGAGGGCATTATGACGAGCGCTGACTTCGTTAAGAAGATGCAGGATTCCATAAAGCAGCAACAGGCCCGTGGAGAAATGGCAGTAAGAGACACGCTCCATGATGCCAAAGTGGCGGAAACCGGCGGCCCTGAGAAATGGCTTGCGTTGAAGGCTTTGGTTGCACAATCCGCGAGCGAGATCAATCGAGGATTGGCGTCCGATGTGGGGCTGGCTTATTCCGAGGGAGGGCTGGATAGCTTCACCCTCCTGAATCGCGTATCGGACCGGTCCGTGCAGGCGAGTTTTGATTCATCGAATGGGGTCATTTCGTGTCACGGAGGCGCCAACGGCAACTTTCAGCCGCATGTGGAGGGAAACGAGCTCGCGTATTCCTGGCAGAATGACGCCCCGTCGAACGCGGTCCCAGCCAGCGTCGGTTTCATCGGAACCGCCATCACGGTCGAGAAGATGAGCGAACTTCTAGTCTCATCGGTCATCAGCCTGTAAGACACTGGAGATTGCCTCCCTCCTCGAAACGGCACCTGGAGCGACAGTTTCTAGTTTTCCGGCTTTTAGTTTCCCGTTTCTAGTCTCAGCTCCCACTCCTACCGCGTGTCTCCAAGACAGGAAACTAGGAACTAGCGCTAGTGATCCCCATCACTTGCCGACCAGAGTGCTCGACCGTATAGTAGTGGGTCATACCCGAACCGTCAGACCGGAACCGGAGGCCATCATGAATACCACACAGTTCTTCGAGCAATTGGAGGCTTCGATCGCCAAGTACGACCTGCTGTGCCATCCGTTCTATAAGGCGTGGTCGGCGGGGGAGTTGACGCGCGACGATCTGCGCGAATATGCGCAGGATTATTATCACCATGTGGAAGCGTTCCCGTCGTATCTGGCCGCGCTGGGCATCCGCCTGGAGGAAGGCGAACTGCGCCGGGCAGTCCTGGCCAACATGTGCGACGAGAAGGGCGTGGATGGGCGGCCGGGGCGGGATTCGGTGCCCCATTCCGAGCTTTGGCTGGACTTCGCCGACGGCATGGGATCGAGCCGCAACCTGGACGGGCACACTCCGGTGCCGGAGATTGGGCAGTTGGTCCGGTACTTTCATCAGGTAGCCAGCGAAGGATCGCCGGAAGAGAGCCTGGCGGCTTTTTACACCTACGAGTCACAGGTGCCGCGCATTGCGAAGGAAAAGGAGCGCGGGTTGCGTGAAATGTACGGGGCCGACGATAAGACCTGCGGTTACTTCTCGCTGCATGCCACGGCGGACGTCTACCACTCGAACGTGTGGCGCAACCAGCTTGAGAAGCGGATCGAGGCCCATCCCGAGACTGCGGATGCGGCTCTGGACGCGGCGGAAAACACGGCGCGTATGTTGTGGAAGGCGCTGGACGGGATCGATGCGCGGCGGATGGCAGTGGCGGCGTAAGTAGACGAATCGATCTTTCGGAGATTTGGTACTGAAGCGAGCTAACGATTTCGATCGAATCGTTGGCTCGTTTTCTTGGAGAGAATTGCCATCCTCATCGGCGTTATTTCCGATACTCACGGACTGCTTCGGCCGGAAGCGCTGCTGGCTTTGCGCGGGTCGGAACACATCATTCACGCCGGCGACGTGGGTGCGTCCGGGATTCTTGACGAACTCGCAACTATCGCTCACGTTAACGCGATTCGCGGCAATGTCGATAAGGCCGCGTGGGCGCGCAGGTTGCCTGAGACCGAAGTTGTCGAGATCGGCGGCGTTTTGATTTACGTGCTGCACGATGTAAAGCAAATCGATCTGAAACCGGGGGCGGCTGGATTCAAAGTTGTGATTTCCGGTCACAGCCATGTTCCGAAGCAGGAGATGCGGGACGGTGTGCTCTATTTCAATCCGGGGAGTGCCGGACCGCGGAGGTTCAAATTGCCGGTGACGATGGGAAGGCTGATCGTGGAAGGCGGGAAGGTTCGCGGGGAGATTCTTCCGATTTTAGGTTGAATGCTTTAGGCAAATTCCACTTCTCGCGCACAGAACGCGCGAGAAATGAGGCACCCGCTGCTATTTGAATATTTCGCGTTGCTACAATCCCAAAGCATGTCTATTTCGTTTCACATCGATTCCCGCTGCGGCAAGGCGCGCACGGGGCGGTTGATTACGCCACACGGCGTCGTCGAAACTCCTATTTTCATGCCGGTGGGAACCGTTGGGACGGTGAAAGGCGTGCCGCAGGAAACGCTCGAAGAACTGGGCGCACAGATTATTCTGGGGAACACTTATCACCTTTATCTGCGGCCTGGGGTCAGCACCGTTCGAAAGCTGGGCGGGTTGCATGGGTTTATGGCGTGGCGGCGGGCGATCCTGACGGATTCGGGCGGGTTTCAGGTTTTCAGCTTGAACGAACTGCGCAAGGTTTCGGAAGAGGGCGTAACGTTTCGTTCGCATCTGGATGGGTCGTCGCATTTTTTCAGCCCGGAGAGCGCGATGGAGGCGCAGATTGGGCTGGGTGCGGACATCATCATGGCGTTTGATGAGTGCACGGAGTTTCCGGCGGATCGGGCGCGGATGCGGGCTTCGATGGAACTGACGGCGAGGTGGGCGGCGCGGAGTAAGAAGTATTTTGAGGAACACAAAAACGAGGCGCCGTGGGGCGCGAGTTCGGCGGGCGAGAATTCGGACGTCGGCGGCGAACAGCAGGTTCCTCGCGTTGCTCGGAATGACAACGGAGGGGAAGCGGGGGCGAGTCATATGACCTCGGCCATCCATACGCAATCTCTGTTTGGCATTGTGCAGGGGGGGATGGATCGGGAGCTGCGCAGAGAATCGGCCTTGCGGACTGTCGAGATTGGGTTTCCGGGGTATGCCATTGGCGGGTTGAGCGTGGGGGAGCCGCGGGAGCTGACGCGGGAGATTGTCGAATCCACGCTGGAACATTTGCCCGTCGACAAGCCTCGGTATTTGATGGGAGTGGGGACGCCGGAAGAAATTGTCGAGTATGCAAATCTTGGCGTGGATATGATGGATTGCGTGCTGCCGACGCGGGCTGCGCGGCATGGGCTATTGTTTACGTCAGAGGGCAGGGTCTCGATTAAACAGGCGCGCTATGCGCAGGATGCGGGGCCGCTTGACCCGAATTGCGGCTGCCGGGTGTGCCAGCGCTACTCGCGGGCCTATTTGCGTCATCTTTATGCATCCAACGAATTGTTGGCGCAGGTCTTGAATACCATCCACAACCTGAGTTTCTACCTTGACACTATGCGGCGGGTGCGGCATTCTAGTTCACTTGGGGAAGAGTGCCGTTCTCTTTCCAGTGTATGGTCGCGACCGAAATCGTAGACCTCGCTGGTAAGGCGTCCCTGGATGAAAGCCTGCAGCTGAAGGAACCCGGCCGAAGTTGATCCAAACCCCGTGGTGAAATAACAGTTCCCGCGGCGCTTAAGGGCGCGGGCGGTTTTTCGCGGATACATCTCTTACAGATGTTTTGAATACCGACTTTTTGAACTATGCAAGCTCTGCTCCTATTGCAAGCACCCGGCGGTGGTGGTATGTCGCTCGTGATCATGTTTGTGCCCATGATCGCCATTTTTTACTTTCTTTTGATCCTGCCCCAGCAACGCAAGCAGAAAAAATGGCAGGCCATGCTGGATCAGCTCAAGACTGGTGACAAGGTGACAACCACCGGCGGCCTGCGGGGCACAATCATTGCTTTGAAAGATGATGCGATTCATTTGCGGGTGCCCCCGGACAATCTGCGGCTGGAAGTGACCAAGGCCTCGGTGGCGGTTGTGACGACTGCCGAGGATGAGAGTGCGAAGGCCAAATAGAAACAGTGGTCAGTGATTCGTGGCCAGTGGTCCGTTGGCCGGGAAGCTGATTACAAACGGTAGACCGCGTATTTTTATATGAACAAGAATCTTCTCTGGAAGCTCGTATCCATCATCGGCATAATGCTTTTTTTTCTGTTCGGAATCTTTGGGATTCCGAAGAGTTTTTCCGGTCAGGGTCTGCTTACGGCGCTGACTGATCACATCCACCTTGGGCTGGATTTGAAGGGTGGAACGCATCTGATTCTGCAGGTGCAGGTGAATGACGCGGTCAACGTGGTGGCGCAGAACGCCATCGAAGTGCTGAAAGATCAGCTGCACACTCGCAAGATTGACTATACGGACGTCTCGCAGTCGGACCAGCAGAATAATCCCGACCATCTCGTAGTGAAAGGCGTGCAACCCAGCGCGCGCGGAGACTTGGTCAGCATTGTGCACGACCGCCTGCCGGACTACGACGTGACTGGCGGCCCGGAGAATTCCTGGAATTTGACGATGCGGACCTCGAGCCTGAATGAGCTCAAGGAAAGGGCGGTTACTCAGGCGATCGATACGATTCGCAATCGCATTGACTCGCTCGGCGTCAGCGAGCCTACCATTGAACCGCAC
The DNA here is from genome assembly GCA_963758005.1 of uncultured Acidobacteriota bacterium. Lineage (GTDB taxonomy): Bacteria > Acidobacteriota > Terriglobia > Terriglobales > Acidobacteriaceae > Sulfotelmatobacter. The sequence goes on along the minus strand of CAVWTR010000006.1, from coordinate 887,625 downwards.
GGACTGGGGCAATACCAGATTCTGGTGCAACTGCCGGGCGTGGATGATTCCGGGCGGGTGAAGGACATCATGCAGTCCACCGCGATGCTTGAGATCAAGCAGATGACCGGCGGGCCTTACCCCAGCGAGCAAGCCGCGCTGCAGGACAAGGGCGGGATCGTGCCCGCGGATGCCATGCTGCTGCCCGGTCAATGCGCCAATGGTACTGAGCAGACCTGGTGCTTCGTGTCGCGCATTTCCGCGGTTAGCGGCAAGGACTTGCGGGACGCTTCGGCCAGCAGCGATCAGAACGGCCAGCCCAGCGTTATTTTTTCGCTGACCGGCGATGGGGGGCAGAGGTTTTACAACTTCACGTCCGCTCACGTCGGCGACAGTTTGGCGGTCGTGCTCGACGGCAAGGTGCAAGAAGTCGCCAACATCAAGGAACCGATTCGCGATCAGGGCTCCATCAGCGGCGGCCACATGCGCGAGCAGGACGCGAAGGATCTTTCCATGGTTCTGCGTTCTGGCGCGCTTCCCGCCAGCATTAAATATCTGGATGAGGAGACCGTGGGGCCGTCGCTGGGTGCGGATTCGATCCGCTCGGGCGTGCTGGCGGCTGTCATCGGCATGGTTGCGGTGTTGATCTTCATGCTGATTTACTATCGCGGCGCGGGCATCAATGCGGACCTGGCGCTTATCATGAACCTGATTATTCTGCTGGGGTTCCTGGGATGGTCGACCATTGCCGGGGTCAACGTTGCCCTGACTTTGCCCGGAATTGCGGGCGTGATTCTGACAGTCGGTATGGGCGTGGATTCCAATGTGCTGATCTTTGAGCGCATTCGGGAAGAATTGCGTAATGGCAAGACGCCGCCCTCGGCGGTGGATCAGGGCTTCAGTCATGCCTGGATCACGATCGTGGATACGCACGTCACGACCATCGTTTCAGCTGCGATTCTGTTTATCTTTGGGACCGGCCCGGTGAAGGGGTTCGCGACCACGCTGACGTTTGGTTTGCTGGCGAACCTATTTACTGCTGTGTTTGTCTCGCGTGTCATTTTCGACTGGGTGCTCAGCCGCAAGGAACGCGGGGAAGCGCTCAGTATTTAAAGAAAAGAATTACCAAGTTGTTTGCTAAGTCATAGATAGATAAGAGGCTAGATAAACTCGTGGAGTTCTTTCGCAACACCAACATAGATTTTCTGGGCAAAAAGTGGTATTTTCTCGCCTTTTCGCTGGTCTTTAGCGTGGCTGGCTTGTTTTCCATGCTGTTTGTCAACCACATTCCGTGGGGAGTGGATTTCCGCGGCGGAACGCTGGTGTCGGTGAAGTTCTCGCATGCGCCGGACTACGGTGCAATCACCTCGGAAATGGACCATGCCGGCTTGAAGACCCCGAAGATTCAACGCATTGGCGCCGTTGGGGACAACGAGGTGCTGATCGATCTCGACGTGCGCGAAACCAGCGAGCAGGATCTGAGTCAGGGCAAGAATAAGATCATCCAGGCGCTCGAGACCAAGGTTCAGCCGGGCAAAATCGACCTGAATAATGCCAGCTTTTTGACCATCAAGAATTATCTGCTCGATAAGGATCCGCTGCACCTGGGCACCGATGCCGATCAGAAATATGGAGCGCAGGCGCAGGCTATCGCGGATTATTACAAGACACAGGGCGGGGTGTTGAGTTCGATTGACCAGTTGAAAGGCGCTGCTGGTGTGGATCCCGCGGTTGCGGCTTCGCTACCTGACGGCTTCTACCTTTCTGACTTCGGCGTGCGCGATGTGCAGATCATCGGCCCCCAGGTAGGCAGCCAACTCCGCACCCAGGCTGGGCTGGCTACGCTCTATTCGCTGCTGGGGATGCTGGTTTACCTGGGTTTCCGGTTTGAGTGGATTTACGGCGTGGCGGCCGTGGTTACGGTATTTCACGACACTTTGATCACCGTAGGGGCGTTTTCCATCACCAACACCCCGATTACCCTGACCGTGATCGCGGCTATTCTGACCCTGATTGGTTACTCTAATAACGACACGATCGTGGTATTTGACCGCATCCGGGAAAACATTAAACTCATGCGGCGGGAGAAACTGTCGGAGATCGTCAACCGGAGCATCAATCAGACTCTTAGCAGAACGATCTTGACAGCGGGCCTTACCTTCCTTACCGTACTCGCACTCTTTTTATTCGGCGGCGAGGTGCTTCGTGGATTTAGCCTTGCGCTGGTGATTGGCATCTTAATCGGGACATATTCGTCGATTGCGATTGCCGCTCCGATTCTGGTGGCTTACCAGGATTGGCGGATTGAAAAGGGCAAGCGTCCGGTCGGTATGGCGGTCAGAACTAAGTAAGTTACCCGATGGCGCAGCAATCGCGGTTTGGGGCAGGGTTGCGAGGAAGGACTGCGGTAAGCCTTCTTCTGTAAGGAGTTAGCGGGATTTCAGCGGTCAGCGTTGCGGGAGCCGGCTGTATGAAGTAGCTCTAAGGCGCGTTCGCAGAAATTGGGAGCAAAGAGGAAGCAGCCGGTGTCTAAACGTTCGTAGGGGTCTGAAAGCAATTAGGGGAGAATCACTATGTTTGAAGACAGTCTTATCGAATCCGGCGGCAAGCTGAAAACGAAGTCGGGGATGGACGTCCATCGTCTCGTTCGTCATTCAGATTGGGATCATCGGCGTGATGGTTCTGATCCCGCTGATTTTCACGGAAGCCTTGCCCAAGGGACAAATGATGTTCCTTCTGGTGGCCCCCCCGCCACCTCCACCGCCTCCACCGCCCGCAGCCGCCATGGTCCAGCATGTGAGGGTGGTTCAGACCGACATCGTCAACGGCGAGTTGCGCACACCTACTAAGATTCCGGAAAAGATCAAAATGATTCAGGAAGACGAAGCGCCGCCAGCTATGGCTTCGGCGGGCGTCGTCGGTGGCGTACCGGGTGGAATTCCGGGCGGACAGATGGGCGGCGTGATTGGCGGCATCATCAGCGCAACGCCGGTAGCCGTGCCGAAAGTAGCTACTCCGCAGCGGGTGCGCGTTTCGTCCGGCGTATCATCTGGATTGCTGATCCGCAGGGTGAATCCGACCTATCCGCCGCTAGCGCGTCAGGCTCGCATTCAGGGCGTGGTGATTCTGCAGGCGCAGATCAGCAAAGATGGCAGCATCGAAAACCTGCAGCTGATCAGCGGGCATCCGATGCTGGCGCCAGCCGCGATCGAAGCCGTGAAGCAGTGGAAGTACAAGCCGTACCTGCTGAACGGAGAACCGGTCGAGGTCGATACGCAGGTGCAGGTGAACTTCACGCTCGCCGGGGGCTAAACTCCCATCGCAGCGCGGTTTGAGTACTACGCAGAAGTGTGCATGGCCCTCCCCTTCCCACCTTAAAATTCGGTGGCCGGGAGGGGCTTTCCAGAAGCCTGGGCACGGCCGCCGTACCTGAATTTTTTCGTCTCTGCGCAGGAATGGCGAGTCGGGTATCCGGGTCAGCGGCGAAAGCTGCACGTCTGCCGGAACGAAAGTTTTGGCCGACGGTGGCACTAGAATGCGCATCACAGTGTCCAAGTAAAGTAGAAAGTTCCGAGGAGGGAAAAGCAACTCATGTTCGCAACTCACGTAGCAGGAGCAATTCTCAGTCACGTTTCCGTCGCAGCCACCTGGATGGTCCAGGAAGGCGGCGGCGCCATGGCGACCGATCCTTTGGGCTTGTGGAAGGCAATGGGATGGGTTGCACGAACCGTCGTCATTATTCTCTTCATCATGTCGGGTTGGTCGATCGGCGTGATGATCGATCGCTGGATGGCCTATAGCGCCGCTCGTAAACAGTCGCGCGCGTTTGCCCCTGCCGTAGCGGGAGCCCTGCGCGATGGCCGTATCGATGAGGCCATCAAGGTTGCCGAGCGCAACAAGAAGAGCCACCTGGCCAAGGTTGTGACCGCTGGCCTGATGGAATTCAAGGCTCACCAGGATTCTCCGGGCGCAATCCCTGGCGAGACCATTGAAGCCTCCAAGCGCGCTCTGGAACGTACTGAAGCCATTGTCCACGCCGAACTGAAGCGCGGATTGGGCGGCCTCGCCACCATCGGATCGACCGCTCCCTTCGTGGGACTGTTCGGAACGGTGATGGGCATTCTGAATGCGTTCATCGGCATCAACAACTCGAAGGCCACCGGCTTGGCTGCAGTCGCCGGCGGTATCGCGGAAGCGCTGGTAACGACGGCTATCGGGCTGCTCGTCGCCATCCCTGCCGTCATGATGTTCAACTATCTGACCGGTCGCGTGGAAGCGTTCGACGTGGAAATGGACAACTCGTCGAGCGAATTGATTGACTACTTCCTCAAGAAGCGCGGCGACGTCAGACGGTAAAAGAGCTCCCACTTTTCGAGCGCAAGACGCGCGAGAAATGGGGCACAGTCTCTGCGTGAGTTGCTCGTCCGGCGCTGGAAGAGTTCCAGCGCCGGGCTTCCCAACCTGTTAGCAGAGCGCCCTGCGGACAAGCACGCGGCGGAAGTACGGGAGATACCCAGCTATGGCATTAGCGAAGCGAAACGAAGGAGCGAAGATCAGCTCGGAAATCAACGTCACGCCCATGGTGGACGTGATGCTGGTGCTGCTGATCATCTTCATGGTGGTTACGCCCATGCTGCAGAAAGGCGTCAGCGTGGATATGGCCCCCGTCAACAACCCGGAACAGATGCCGGATGCGGACAAAGAAGACGCACTGCTGGTTTCCATTGTCCGGGACGGCACCGTATATTTTGGAACCGAAAAAATCTCGGTCGACAATTTGACGACCAGGGTGAAAGATCGCCTGGCCAATAAGCAGGACAAGCGCGTGTATGTGAAAGCGGACATGCGGACTCACTTTGGCGATGTCGTGAAAGTAGTGGACAGCGTTCGCGCCGCCGGGGTGGATGATCTTGGCTTGCTCACCGAACAGAAGCATACAGCTCCAACCGCCCCGCCAGCTCCGGCTGCGCCTGGGCAGTAGTTAGGGCAAAAGAGGAGAACGACCATGGGAATGTCACTCGGATCGGGCGGAGGACAAAGCGCAAACATCAACGTCACGCCGCTGATCGACGTGCTGTTGGTGCTGTTGATCATCTTTATGGTGATCTCGCCCGTAACCCCCAAAGGATTGGATGCGCTGGTTCCGCAGCCGCCTCCGCCGAACGCGCCCAAGAACGTGAACCCCGACCGCACTATCGTCGTGCAATTGATCGACCGCGGCGTCGGTTCGGACCCGGGCTTGAAGATCAACAACGAAGACGCGACCTGGGACAACCTGCAGGGTCGCCTGACCGACATTTACAAGCAGCGCGCGGAAAAGGTCATGTTTGTGAAGGGCGACGACGCTATCGCCTTTGCCAAGGTCGCCAATGTGATCGACATTGCCCATGCCGCCGGTGTGGACAAGGTCGGTCTGATCACCGCGAAGATTGAAGCGGGCAACTGAACTGCCCGTCCGGCCTGCCGGAGCGTGTTTTTCGGAGTCGGCCCACTGCACGGAAGCGTGCTGCCGCGGCCCGCGCTGGTCGTGGTTCATCGCGATTGGTCGTAGCTTTGGCGTGTTGCCTTGTCGTCACTTTTTTGTCACTGTTTTAAAGCGTCGCAGGTCATAGTACCTCGTTAGACCGCGCTTGTCAAACTGATGTCTCTGGGCCTAGGATGCTGTGTCGAGGGAGACTGATACCGCAATGAATAAGAACCGCAAACTGATCACGCTGGCGGCAGCTGTGCTGGCGCTCTTCTCCTCTGTGGGCTGTAACAAGCTGCTGGCCCGCGACCAGCTCAATAAGGGCGTGGAATCTTACAAGAACAATCACTACGAACAGGCGATCGCGCACTTTCAGAAAGCCGTGGAGCTTGATCCGACCCTGATTAACGCCCGCATGTACCTGGCGACGGCGTTTGTGTCGCAATACATTCCAGGTGTGGACTCCCCGGATAATCTGCGCACAGCGGACCAAGCCATCAAGGAATATCAGACTGTAATCGACGCCAATCCCTCGCGCGATCAGAAAGTGAACGCTGCGAAAGGCATCGCCTATTTGTACTTGAATGAGAAGAAGTGGGATGACGCGAAGAAGTACTACCGCATGGCGTCGGACCTGGACCCGAACGATCCCGAACCTTATTACTCTGTCGGCGTAATTGACTGGACGGCCTGCTACCAGCCACGCATGGAAGAGCGCGCCAAACTAGGCATGAAGCCGGAAGAGAATCTGAATCCGAAAAACAAAGATCAGGCGAAGGTCTGCGCGGAGTTGAAGGCCAAGAACACGCCCTACATCCAGGAAGGCATTGACAGCCTCACAAAAGCCATTCAGATTCGGCCGGACTATGACGATGCCATGGCCTACCTGAACCTGATGTACCGCGAAAAAGGTGACGTCGAATGCGACGATCTCGCTGCTCGCGCGGAAGACCTGAAGACGGCAGACCACTGGGTCGATGAAACTCTGCGCGTGAAGAAGGCGAAAGCCGAAAAAGCGGCGCAGAGCCAGGGCGGCGGAATTGTCATGGATAAATAATTTAGCTTGCTGCGTCACGAGTTCAGCCTCCTTCGCCAGTCGGGCGCAGGAGGCTTTTTCTTTCCTTGGACATTTCTGCGGACAATTCTGCCGCGAAAGTTGGAGCGCCATCACTTGCTGTAGAGGCGGACTTCGACTCTGGTGAACTGCCAGCGCAGCATCTTCGGGAACGACTCCGGGAGAATGTGCGTCAACATCACGGTCGTGGGGTCGGGGTTGTCTGCGGGGCCATTGTTCATCAGCATAATCCACACGCGAGGGTGGCTGGGCGCGATGGTACGCAGGAAATCCGCCGTCGGCTTGCCGGTGAAGTCGCGGTAGTCGAGACCGGCTCCGTGGTAGGGAAACAGAATCTGCGGTCCGAATTGATCCGTAAAATTAAAATGTTGATTGGCAATATCTGGACTTGCCGTATTCTCTCCGGTCCTCAGGGAGCGGACAAACTCATACGGGATGCGGGTTCCGGCAATGTGGAAGACGACTGCATCTCCTGGCTGGGAATGATCGAGAATGAAGTTGGCGGCTGAGACGGAGGCGTCCCGCTCGTTGTCGAAGTCGTGAGTGTAAACGAAGAAGATTCCCTGCCAGGCAAGAAGCAAGATCCCGGCGAGCACGGCCGAGAGCAACCATGATTGGCGCAGCCGCGCCAGTCCGGCAGCAGTCAGGATCAGGAGTGGGGGAAGGCAGAAGATCATGTAGCGGCTTAGAAAAACCGGGCGGGCGAACGACAGCAGCACGGTAAGTGCGACCGGGAAGAACAGCCAGAGAAGCAGAAACTGGCTCCGCCATGTTTCCCAACCGGCATTCCCTGTCTGATCTCCGTTTCGATCGCGGCTTAACCAGCGCTTTCCGGCCGGCCCCACCGCCGCGATGCAGGCTACAACGTAGACGGCTAGAAGGCCCCAGTTGCTGCCGCCGGCCAACTCTGAGTAGAGAGCGAGTACATCGCGCAGGCCGGGCCGTTGAATCCAGCGGATCGGACCGGCTCCGGTTTTGGCTACGAAAATCAGCAGAGGGAGTACGGCGAGCCCGATGATGATCCGGATGCGCCGGATTTGTGCCCCGAACGGCGCTCCTGGCTGTGTCGACCGATCAATACTATGTGCATCGCTTCGCAGCCAGCGCAGTGCGAGCCAGTGTGCCGCCAGCAGCAGCAGCGCGTAAAGGTGGGCGTAAACAGCGAGGACGCTAACCAGGATGTAGCCGATGCGATTTCGGCGCGTCGGGGCGCGAAGCAACGCAATTAGGAAGCCCGAGGAGAGCGTCGCCAGCAGCAGGAAGAGGGCGTAGCTGCGAGCCTCCTGAGAGTAGCGAACGCTATACGCATTGAAGGTCAACAGAGCGCCTGCGATCAGCGCGACGCGTCGGTCATACAACTGCCGGGCCAGCCAGTAAATTGCCGGGATCGCGGCAACGGCGATAAGCACGGAGAGGCTGCGGATGAAAAACTCGCTCTGGCCCTTGGGCGGTTCAAGCCGCAGCCATATCCGCAGCAGCAGATAGTAGAGCGACATATTGGCTTCGCGCCACCACAGCAGGTGCAGGAAGTTGCCCAAGTTCATCCGCGCGACTTCCGCGCTGAAACACTCATCAAACCAGAAGGGCTTGCGCGCTAGGAACAGAAATCGAACCGCGGCGCCAGCAACAAGCAGCACAAAAAGAGTCAGCCAGTGGACTCGACGAGCCGGCTCTCGACGAGCTGGGTCTGGTGAGAGGGGTGCAAGGCTTGAGGTCTGGGGCGCCGCGGATTCAGGTGGGTGCATGCTGGCGTTGGAAGTCTCTGCAATTCCAGATGATACTATGCTGAAGCAGTTTCACATGTCCTCCCTGGAAACGGTAGCGCGACACGACCCAAAGGCGACGCCGAGAGACGATCGCTGGAAGGGATACGTGTCGGTGATTGTGCCGGTTTACAACGAAGCCGCGCACCTGGACGAATTGCTGCGGGCGATCCAATCCTCGCCGGTGAAAAAGGAAATTATTATCGTCGACGACGGCTCGACCGACGGCACGCGCGAGAAACTGCAGGCGCTGCCGCCAATCGATGACGTAACGATTGTTTTTCATGAGAAAAATTACGGCAAGGGTGCAGCCATTCGTACGGCGCTTGCTCATGCGCGAGGCGAGTATGTACTGATCCAGGATTCGGATCTCGAATACGACCCGCAGGATTATCGCTGTGCTGCTCCGCCCGCTCGAAACAGGTCGAGGCGAATGTCGTCTATGGAGTGCGCCCCGACCGACCGGAGCGTGGGTTGCGCTTTTTCCTGGGAGCTAAGCTGCTGACCCACCTTACCAATCTTCTTTACGGCGCGGGCATTCACGACGAAGCGACTTGCTATAAAGTCATCCGGCGTCTTGCTGGAACGGATGCAGTTGACATGTCGCCGCTTTGAGTTCTGCCCGGAAGTGACGGCAAAGCTGTGCCTGATGGGCGAGAAGATCGAGGAGGTCCCGATTTCGTACCGTCCGCGCTCGGCGGTGGAAGGCAAAAAAATCCGCCATTCCGATGGCTGGATGGCGATCTGGACCTTGATCCGTTACCGCTTCGGCCTGCGTTCGAAATGGATGCGGCCGGAGCCCGCTGAGGGCCGTGCGAACCTGCCGTTTGCGGTAAGTTTCCAGCGCCTGCCGCCGTCCTGAAGGAATACAAGTTAGGAATACAAGTCGCGATGGTTGAAAGTCAGGCGAAGACCGACACCGCGATCACCGGCAGTTCGAACGCGGCTAGAAGACTTGCCTTGCCCGCTGCGATGCGCAGGTCGCTGATCCGGCTCATGCTGCTATCGTTCGTCTTGCAGATTGCTGCCATTGGAATTCTTCGCGAGTACAAGGCGCGGACCGGAGACGACCACTTCGCGTTCGGCTGGGAGATGGGCCGCATTGGCCGCTCCATCGCGCTGGGTCAGGGTTTCAGTAATCCGTATGGAGGCGGTACCGGCCCTAGCGCGTGGGAACCTCCGCTGTATCCGTACCTCATGGGCGGAGTCTTCAAGTTGTTTGGCGTTTACACCTTCGCATCGGCCTGGGTGCTGCTGACCATCAACAGTTTGTTCTCGGCGCTGACCTGTGTTCCGGTTTACCTGATCTCCGAGCGACTTCGCGAATCGAGTCTTTAACCAGCGCGTGGCACTTTGGTCGGCGCGGACGTGGGCGCTGCTACCCTACGTCTGGTACTGGTCGATTCACTGGCTGTGGGATACGACTTTTACTCCGCTCGTGCTTAGCCTGATTTTTCTGGTTGCCCTCGAGATGGAAGAATGGGCTGGCATTCGTGGCTGGGTTCTTTTCGGGGCGTTATGGGGCGTCGGCGCGCTTGCCAACCCCTCAATGCTGACTTTTCTGCCCTTCTGCGGTTTGTGGATCTGGCGGCAGAGGTTCAAGAGAGGCTTGCCTTCGCTAGCTGGAGTCGCCGTGGCGTCGACGATTTTCTTCGTCGTTCTCACGCCGTGGTTGGTCCGCAATTACGAGGTCTTCGGGCGTTTCGTTTTTCTGCGCGACGATTTCGGCCTGCAGTTGCGGCTGGGAAACTGGAAAGGCGCCGACGGTATGCTGATGGCATACCTTCAGCCCAGCCAGAACAAGCTGGAGTTCGAGAAATTTCAGCGCATGGGCGAGCTGGCTTATTCTGCCGACTGCAAACGCCTTGCCGTGGCATGGATTCGTCAAAATCCCGAGCGGTTTGCGGAGATCAGTCTGAAGCGCTTTTTCTACTACTGGAACGGCATTCCCCGGGAAACCAGCAGCCTGGCACCGGTGGATTTTCGCAGTTCTCTGTTTCTGGCGAGTTCGGTGCTCGGGATCTGGGGACTGGGGCGTGCGATCCGCCAAAAGCGGCGCGGAGCATGGCTTTTCGCGGGGCTGCTTCTGACTTATCCTACGACCTACTATTTTGTGTTTCCCAGTGCGCGGTACCGGCATGTCATTGAGCCGGAGCTGTTCATACTGGCGGTTTTCCTGATCTCACAAGCCATCCCACGCGCGAAGCCAATCGCGGACAAGAGCTAACTTCTCTGCGTGCGCCTCCAGTAGAATATTCAGTCTTACCGTGTGACGAAGAGGCTTGTGCGGGCCGGTTGAAAGTTGTTTATGTTCAAGAAGATTCTTATCGCGAACCGGGGCGAGATAGCGGTGCGCATCATCCGCGCCTGCCATGAGATGGGAATTGCAGCGGTCGCCGTCTACTCTGACGTGGATCGCGCGTCGTTGCACGTCCGCAAGGCCGATGAGGCTTACCCGATCGGGGCGCCGGCAGCATCCGAGTCCTACCTGAATATTCAGAAGATTCTCGACGTTGCGGCGCGGTCGGGAGCGGACGCTATCCATCCCGGCTACGGATTTCTATCGGAGAATGCGCAGTTCGCCCGAGCCTGCGCCGACGCTGGTGTAAAGTTCATTGGCCCCACAGCCGCGGCCATGGATGCCATGGGTTCGAAAACGAAGGCGCGGCAGGCAATGGAGCGCGTGGGCGTGCCGATCGTGCCCGGCACTTCACGCGGGCTGGAATCGTTTGCGCAGGCGGAAGAAGTCGCTGTCCGCATCGGTTATCCGGTGATGCTGAAGGCTGCGGCGGGCGGCGGTGGCAAGGGCATGCGTCTGGTGCATGGGCGAGAAGATCTGAAGTCAGCGCTGGACGGCGCGCGCAGTGAGGCGGAGCGCTCGTTCGGCGACAGCGAAGTGTATATCGAGAAGGCGATCGTCAATCCGCGGCACATCGAAATGCAGGTACTGGCCGACGAGCACGGAAACACTGTGTATCTCGGCGAGCGCGAGTGTTCGCTGCAGCGTCGGCATCAGAAAGTGCTCGAGGAAGCACCTTCTCCGCTGGTTGATGCTGATATGCGGCGCAGGATGGGCGAGGTTGCGGTTCGCGTGGCGCGAGCTGCGGGATACACGAACGCTGGCACCGTAGAATTTCTGGTTGAGCAATCTCAGAATGACCAATCCGGGAATAAGCAATCTGAGGTTGGCCAATCTGAGAAAAAACAACAACGCAACTTTTATTTTCTGGAGATGAACACGCGGCTGCAGGTGGAGCATCCGGTGACCGAACTGGTCACCGGGCTCGATCTGGTGCATCTGCAGATTCGCATCGCGGCCGGGGAGCGGCTGCCCTTCACGCAGAACGAAGTGCAGATTCGCGGACACGCCATTGAATGCCGCATTTACGCTGAAGATCCCGACAATAATTATTTCCCCAGCCCGGGGGAAATTACGCTGCTGCTGCAGCCTTCGGGGCCGGGAATCCGTCGCGACAGCGGCGTGTACGAAGGCTGGACCGTGCCCATGGATTACGACCCGCTGCTGGCCAAGCTGATCGGTTACGGTACGAATCGTGAGCAGGCGATCAGCCGGCTGACTCGTGCGTTGAGCGAATATTTTGTGGGCGGGATCAAGACCAACATTTCTTTGTTCCGGCGGATTTTGAGCGATCCGGATTTTCGTGCCGCGAAGATGGATACCGGCTTTCTCGATCGGCTGCTCAAACGAAAAGAAGACACGTCAGTCGATGAGGGGGATACAGAGGTTGCTGCTATAGCGGCCGGTTTGTTTGCTGCGCTCGATACGAGAATCGCCAACGGATCCAAGGGTGCCACGGATTCGGGTTCGAACTGGATGTCCACGGCGCGTCGTGAGGCGATGCGGTGAGGCGTGTTACTCACGTGCGGGCTTCATGACTTACGACATCACCATTGACGGCAAGCACTACCGGCTCGATCTCAATCGAGCAGATGGTCTCTGGTCGTGCCAAGTCGATGGCCGCAAAGTCGAGATCGACGCCGTGCTGGTACGGCCTGACGTGCTCTCTCTCCGCATTGGCAATCTGGCTTACGAGGTGAAGTGCGAACGCGTCGCCGGTGCAATGCATCTCTGGGTGGGCAGCCAGCGGTATGCGGTGGAAGTGCGCGATCCGCGGTCGTTGCGGGGGCGCGTTCGCGACGTAGACGAGCAAGGGCCAAGGAAACTGACTGCCCCGATGCCGGGCAAGATTGTGCGTGTGTTGGTGAGCCAGGGCGCTGCGGTGGAAGTGGGCGCGGGTGTGCTCGTAGTCGAGGCGATGAAGATGCAAAACGAAATCAAATCGCCGAAGAAGGGAACAATTCAGAAGATTCTGGTCAGTGAAGGCACTGCGGTGAACGCCGGAGACGTGCTGGCGATCGTTGATTAGTCAGATCACTGAATAATCAGAGCGAGAAATAAATCAGATCAATTCAGAAAGTCCGACAAGACTCGCGGCGCTATTTTTCCAAACCGTTGCTGTCGAGAATTTTTTTCGCGTAATAATCCTCAACTTTGGCGGAATCGCGCAAAACCTCATAGTACGCGGCCTTCAGCAGTTGCTCGCGGCGATCGTGAAGCTGTGATCGGATGGCTTGCTGGACTCGCGGATCATTAAATTCACGCTGGCCTGCGGGTTCCTTCGATACGAGTCTGACAATGCGGAATCCGACGAACTGATTTCCCTGGCCGAGCACCGTGATGACCGGACTGAACTGACCCGGCTTGAGTTTCATCACCGCGTCGCGCGTGGCGGGGTCGGCGCGGTTCAGGCCAGACTCCGGCGTGGTGCCGAGATCGCCGCCGTTGCCCGAAGTCTCCGGATCTTCGGAGTACTTCATGGCCAAACTGGCAAAGTCGTCGCCACTTTCGAGGCGGTTGGCGATCATGTCGATTTTCTTTCGGGCCTCGGCTAGGTTTTGCGCTTTTTCATTCTGGTTCTGGGCCTGCGGGTTGGGCGCCGGAGTCACCATGATCTGGGCCAGGTGGTACTGGGTCTCGATCAGGTTGAACTCGCCTTTGTGCGAATTGTAGTAGTCGGAGATATCCTGCTCGGTGACGTTGATTTTGGACGAGACTTCCTTGTTCATCACCTTTTCCAGAGTGATGGAGCGTCGGATGTCGCGCTTGAAATCGGGCACCGAGATCTTCTTTTCCTTGAGCCGCTTTTCGAACTCCTCTTCAGAGTTAGGAGACCTGTACTCGTTATATTTGCGGTCGATTTCTTCGTCGGTGGCTATCAGGCCGAGTTTCTCGGCACGGCGCATGACAATCTCGTCCTCGATGAGCTGGTGCAGAATGTTCAGGCGCAAAGCTGTCGCCTGCTCACCAGTGGGTTGCTGCTGGGCGGAGGCGACCTGGTTGTCGTAGTAGCTGTCGACGTCCGATTTTAAAATCTTGCGGCCATCAACCGTAGCCATCACGTCGCCGCCGGCCTTCGAATTGCACGCGGCCAAAGTGATCAGCAGAGCCGCGGCCGAAATCGCCGCAACGAGCTGGGCCAAGAAAGAGATTTTTCTCAAGAGCATTTCTCCGTTCCACGCTGCGACTAAAAACGAAAACCCAGACAGCAGTCTGCTTCCTCGATTCAATTACTTGACGTTACTTCGACGCGGGTGCCGCGGCTGATGGAGCGTGCTGCGGCGCGGATTCTCCGGCATCTTTCAGAGCCGCGTCCAGTATGGCGCGGATCTTGCTCGCTGGAACGACGCCGTCGACCTTCTGGCCGTTAATGAACAGGGCCGGCGTTCCGTTTACTCCCAGGTCATCGGCTTCCTTCATCGATGCTCTCACCGCATCTTCGTTCTGAGCTTTCACGCAGGCTTGCAGCTTTTCCGCATCCAGATTGTGTTTCTGACCTTGCAGCGTCGCCATCTTGTCGATGGCATCGAAGCGCGCCCCAGGCGTCTTTTCTGTGTCCACCTCGCGCTTGTTGGCGTGGATGTAGTCGGCGAAGTCCCAATAAGCGTCGCTGTTTTGCGCGGCCAGGCAATTTGCATCTACCGCGGCACGCAGCGCCCAGGGATGAATTTCGGTCAGCGGATCGTCTTTGTAAACGAACGTGACCCGGTCGCCATACTCCTTGAGGATTTCAGGAAACAGCATGCTGTGCATCTGGGCGCAGAACGGGCATTCGAAGTCGTCGAAATTGACCACCACAACCTTGGCGGCCTTGGCTCCGCGCGAAGGCCGGCCGCTGACGTCGATCTTGCTCATTACTTCGGCAAACGGATCCTTGGTCAAGTCGAACCGGGTCACGCGCAACATGGTGGCGCGGTCCTTGGACACCAAGAATTTGTAATCCTTCTGCCTGCCCTCGCCGCCATCAATACTCACTGCGACCGTGTCATACCCGGGCATGTCGGTACTGGGAGCGATCGTGCCGACGACCACTTTCACCTCTGCAGGAATCGTGTAATAAGCGCGTACCTGGCGCTCGATCTTGCGAGCCAAATCAGGAGGTGCGGACTGGGCAACACAGCCCAGGCAAACCAGAAGCAGAACTATTAGAGAACGTCGAATCAGGGTCACCAGGAAGCGCCTCAGCATCACTATACGTTGTGTTTTTGATTATCTCACAGGGTTTGGGAAGCGGCCTGGAAGTGGCAAGATCCTGCGGTCGCTAGCCGGTACGGCGAAGTTGTTCGGCGGGCAGCAAAGTGTTCATCGATCCGGAGCGGAAACCTTCCAGGTCGAGAGTGACGAACTTGAATCCCAGCGCCTTGAAGATTGCCGTGAACCGGGATGCCATGGCGGGATTCAGAGCGCGTTCCAGTTCCTCGCGGTCGATCTCAATGCGGACAATGTCCCCGTGATGGCGGACGCGGAACTGGCGGAAGCCGAGGGCGCGAATCGCATCTTCGCCGCGCTCGACTACGGAGAGCGCCTCGCGCGTGACCGGGCGGCCGTATTCGATCCGCGAGGAGAGGCAGGCGGACGCAGGCTTGTCCCAGATGCGCAGTCCGGCCTGGCGCGCCAGTTCGCGAATATCTTGTTTCGTGAGTCCGGCCTGCAGTAAGGGCGCAGCGACACGATGCTGCCGGGCGGCTTGCTGACCGGGACGGAAATCGCCTTGATCGTCCAGATTCACGCCGTAGGCGATTGCATCGAATCCGCGCTCGGCGCGGAGTTTTTCCATCACCGCGAAAAGCTCGTCTTTGCATTGAAAGCAACGTTGCCCGTCGTTGCGGGCGTATTCGGGACGGTCGAGCTCCGATGTGGAGATCACTTCGAGTGGAATCTGCTGCTCGCGGGCGAAGGCGATGGCATCGTTGAGTTGAGTGCGCGCGAGGCTGGCTGAGTCGGCGATCACGGCCAGCATGCCATTGCCGAGGGCGCGGTGAGCGGCCCATGCGAGGTAGGCGGAATCGACGCCGCCCGAATAGGCGACCAGCAGCCGGCCCAGTTGGCGCAGTTCCGCTTGCAGTCGAGAATCCTTTGCGCCGACGCTGGCTTCGGATGACTGCATAGGCACCTGCATGGGAACTATGGTACCAGCCTCGGGTGCGGCGGCAGTCGATGATTTTTAGCTAGTACAGCCGCTCCTGACGCCGCAGGTTTCCGAAAGAGCCGATGTTTGCCAGGGTGAAAGTGAAGCGGAAAAGATTCTCATTGCGGACATTGGCGATGGCGTAGCGGCGGTATTCCACGGTCATGCCGCAGCAATCCCAGTTATAGGTGGTCTGCGCGGTAGCGAACTGCAACTGGCCGGTCTCTCCGTCGATGCCGAAGCTGCTGGCCGCGCTGAATCCGCGGCGGGTCAACCCGCCGTAGCCCAGGGCCACCCGGAACTGGTTAAACTCACAGGTGGGTTGCGTCGTAATCGTGGAACTGCAGGTTCCCTCGCTCTGACCCGGGGCAGTCGTCGCGGGCTGCGGAATCTGCAGAAATGCATCTCCGCCGCCTATCGTGAACGGTCCAAGATTGTAGTTCACCAGCAAGGTGCTGGCGTTAATGCGGCCCAACTGAAAGTCGTAATCGAGGTCCCATTCGGTGTCGGTATGGCTGCTGGTCGCAACCCGCAGGCGCGACACGATGGGAGAAAGATGCCGGGGTTCGGTGGCGAAGGCAATGCCCGTCAGGTCTTCGGTGGTGGTAAAGACGTTGCGCTGCCCGGTCACCAGCGCTCCGCCGAACGTCGGATCGAGGAAATACTTTTGCTCAACTTCCCAAGTGGCAATCTCTCGTACGTCAGGAGCCTTAAGACAGGGCCGGTTCTCCAGGTTGGTTTGGCGTCCCCAGGGGACGATCTGTTCGGGCGCGGCGGAGCCGACCGCAATGCCGGTCATGGGCTTCTCGCAGTCCTGGTCTTTGTTTTTCGCCTGCTCTCGCGACGGCGGTTTTTTCGCGTACAGGCGCGTCACGAAGCCATATTCGACTTCGTGGGTATTGCTCAGGATGTCGCGCTCGTCGAAGCGGAGTACATTCGCGAAATCGTTCACGCCCGTCACAAAGCGGTAGACGGCCCGCGGTTCAATGACGTGCTTCCACTTCCGGCCTAGAAATTCCTTGTCGAATATTTTCTCTAGAACTGGCGACCGCACTTCCACGGACGCGTCCAGGGCCTGGCGGTTCGTGGGATCGTCGACGGCAAGCCCGTTTACGAGGCGTTCGGTGTAGTAAGTCTCGTGCAGAGCGAGCGCCGGGCGCAATGCCCATCCTCCGAAGTGCAGGGGGAGGGAAATCTCGGGGTTGAAATCGAAGCGCGCCACCACATTGCCAGTGCTAAAGCCGGGCTCACTGCGCGAAAGACCCGCCGCCGAAGCGTCGAAAGACCAGAAAAATGGGGAGTGTCCGACAGAGTGGTCCACACCGGACGCGTCGAAGCTGGGAGCGTGCCAGATTTCTATATCGTCAAAAACTGGCGGGTTCGACAACGCGCCGTCGGGTTCTATGGTCTGGAAGAAGTTCTGATAGCGGTCCACCATTCCGCCGTAAGAAAATCCGTTGACGTCTTTCGAAAGAAAAACTTGCGACTTCACTTCGGAGTTGATCGCCTGGGTGAAAACGTCGTTGAACGCCAGCCGGAACAGAAACGAGCTCAGGTAGTCGATATTAGAGACCGCGCGGAAGCCGGAAAAAGTGTCAGCGGCTGTAAGTCGCGCCTCCTGGCCGCCTTCCTTCAGCGGCGGAAGGCCGGCGCCCTGGCTGATGCCGCGGTCGATCACGCCGAAAAAATTCAGGTCAATGTAGGATTGGTCGCCGGGGCGCATGCGAAACTCTCCCCGCTGGGACCACCCTCGCTTGGACAAATACTCTGCCCCTATGATGGCGTCCATGCTGCGGTCGATCGCCCAGTAGAAAGAGTCGCCAATCTCGTTGCCGTTAGTGGACGAACGGCCGATCGAAGGGATTAGAAATCCCGACTCGCGCGCTTCCCGGTCCACGGGATGGGTTGCATAAGGAAAATAAAGCACGGGCAATCCGTGCAGCCAGAACGTGCTGTGGTAGATCTGCGCATTGCCTCCAACGTCAACAACTATTGTGCGGGCATGGAACTGCCAATTGGGACGAGGAAGTTCGCAGGTCGTAATGGTGCCGTCATAAACCAGGTAATGGTCAGGGCTGGTTTTATCAACGATTTTGCCGCTGAAAGCAAACGGAGCGGTCGAGGTGAGCACCACGAGGTTTTCGCGCATGCGATACCCGGTCGTTGCAGTAACGTCGTAGAAGCGCCCGGTCTCGGCCGTCAGATTGTAGGTTCCATGGCTGGCCTTAATGTGGTCATCGTTGGGGCCGCCATCGAGGCGGAAGTGACCAGAGGCGGTCGCCTCGCCGCTGTCGGAGTTGTAGGTCATCTCGTCGGCGCGGATCACGTAGGTGCGGTAGTGAATTTCCGCTTCGCCGTGCAGTTTGTACACGTTCCCGATCTTTTCCTGTTCCAGGGCGCAGATGGTGGTTGAGTCGGCGTCCTGGCCCTCGGCTTTACCGGCGCAAGCTGTGTTTGCAGCGGGGGCAGGGATTGCGGTCTTCTGTGCCGTTCTTTTTGCGGACGGAGCCGGTGCGGATGGAGTCGGCGTGGACGGAGCCGTGGATTGACCGAAACTTCCAGCAAGCAACTGGCTGGTTACTAGCGCAGAGGCGGGAAGCTGATGACAAAGAAACAGCGCCGTGATAAGGAATCTAGTGCGCAGAGTCATCGGAAGAAAATCAACGGGAACGGAAGAAGACCGTCCATTCGACGTACGTGCCCTTCAGTCTGTTTTGCCACGGCATCGTGAACTTAGCACGGCGCTGGCCGCGAGGCAAAGTGGCGAAAAAGGCTAGGATTCCCGTTGCTTGGCTTGCGGTTGTATGTGGGGCGCGAAACTGGCCCGATTTCACCGGAACGGTTTCGATGAGGGTTCAATTCGCGGCACGATTTCGAAGAGACTGGTTTTCATGAATTGTCTGTTGTGTGGAGAAGTTTGCGATTGCTCCCCGGAGGCTGAGATCGCATCTCAGCGGCCGGAAGCTGCGGCATCCCCAGTGGAATCCGCCGCGGAATCAGATTCGCCGGCCGTTGTATCCGAGTCCGCGACTGCCCCCGCTTGGCGCGACGAAGTCTCTGCCCGGCTTGTCCGTTATCGCGCGCGCCGCAAGGTGCGTCCCCCGCGCTACCCGTCTTTGAGCCTGCGGTTTGAATTGCCGGCGAGCCCAGGTACTGCAGGTGGGTCCTCGCAGTTGCCGGTTTTCGAGCCGGTGACGAATCAAGCCCTGGCGCTCGACGAAATGACGGGTGAATACTCCGCGGAAACAGACGTTGAATTTCGGGACACGTCCCCCGCAGTAGGAACGCAGCATTCTGCGCACCCGCCGACAGGACAATTTGCCGGGCACGCTACCGGACATCCTTCCGGAAATTCCTCCGCGCATGGGTCCGGGAACGCGGTCGCCCATTCCAGTCCCCATCCTATTGCGCACCCCACGGCAAAGATTATCGAGTTCCCCCGGTCGGCCTGGGGACCGCCTCTGCCTCCTCCGGATCAGCTCGCCGAACCAGTCAGCGAGCGGCCGCGAATCCTCGAAGTTCCCGAAGTCGCTCCTTCGCCACCGGCCCTGGGCGGAATCACCATTGAAGCAGCCGAGCATCCTGATGCAGAAAGGCGGCCCGGTATCGACTTTCCGCTCGAGAGTGCGGCGCTGGGCGTGCGCCTCCTGGCTGCACTGGTTGACGCGCTAATCGTCGGCGCGGCGTCGGGTATGTTCGCTGTCATTTTTTGGAAGGTGGCAGCAGTGCGTCCGCCTCTGGCACAAATTCTCGAGCTCGCCGCTGGCATTCCCTGTCTGTTCTGGATCGCCTACCAATATTTGCTGATCGTCTATGCTGCCAGCACTCCAGGATTGCGCGTCGCCGGCCTCGAACTGACTCGCTTCGACGGCACTTCTACCAGTCGATCCCTGCGCCGCTGGCGTGTGCTGGGGGCCTGCCTCTCCGGCCTCTCTCTAGGCATGGGCTATGCCTGGGTCTTTCTGGACGAAGATGCCCTCTGCTGGCACGACCGGATCACCCATACCTACCTCTCACCGAGAAAACGCGCGGTCACCCCGCAGTCGAGGTAAGCGGGGTGTGTCAGAAGCCCCATTGCACTCTCCCTGTGCTATCTTCAATGGTTTACCCTGAATTGCTGTTTCCGCACTCCACCTGAAGAATGGCCACCGCCCCTGAAGGTACAAAGCCGGTAGTAAAAGTCTTCGTCGCCACGACGGTGATGCTGACCTTTATCTCGTTCTGGCGCGCGTCCGCGATCGTGCTGTCGGACCTAGCCTCGTCCGCATATTATGCGGGCGGCGACGCGGAGAAAGTCATCGGCAAGAGCGCGCCCTGGTTCATCCTCGCGGTCATGCTGTTTAGCTACGCCGTGCGAGCGTTGTATATCGAATCCAGCAGCATGTTCGTCCGCGGCGGCGTTTACCGCGTGGTCAAAGAGGCGATGGGCGGAACCCTCGCCAAGTTTTCGGTTTCGGCGCTTTTGTTCGACTACGTTCTGACTGGTCCTATCAGCGCGGTTTCTGCCGGGCAATATCTATCGGGCTTCATTAAGGATCTGGGTCGGCAATATCTTCATCGTGACCTGAACTTCTCTGACAACTACTTTGCCGCCGGTCTGGCGGTGATCGTGGTCATTTACTTCTGGTGGAAGAATACGCAGGGCATCCACGAATCGAGCCAGAAGGCGTTGCAGATTATGGCCATCACCACGGTGATGGTGGTGATTCTAATTATCTGGTGCACGATTACCGTATTGCGGGCGCCGATCCAGTTGCCGCCGAACCCGCTGCATGCGGGAGTGGTTCCTCTGAATAAAGAATCGCTGGGGTGGCTCAACGGAACCTGGTTCAGTCACTGGATCTGGATCATCGCGTTCGTTGGGTTCGGACACTCCGTGCTGGCGATGAGCGGCGAAGAGACTCTAGCGCAGGTCAACCGCGAGATCGAACATCCCAAGCTCAAGAACCTGGAGAAAACCGGGCTGGTCATTTTTATTTACAGCCTGCTATTCACCTCGCTGGTGTCGTTCTTTGCGGTGATGATTATTCCGGACAAAGTCCGCCCGGATTACTTTGCCAATCTCATCGGCGGCATCGCCGTGTATCTAGTGGGGCCGGCCAGCCTGAAGATCCTGTTCCACGGCTTCGTCGTGTTGGTCGGTGTGCTGATTCTGGCGGGCGCGCAGAACACTTCTATCGTAGGCGCGAATGGCGTGCTAAATCGCGTGGCCGAGGATGGCGTGCTCACCAGCTGGTTTCAGAGGCCGCATC
Source organism: uncultured Acidobacteriota bacterium (assembly GCA_963758005.1). Taxonomy (GTDB): domain Bacteria; phylum Acidobacteriota; class Terriglobia; order Terriglobales; family Acidobacteriaceae; genus Sulfotelmatobacter. Next base: position 866,602 of record CAVWTR010000006.1, on the reverse strand, counting down.
ACCGCTACGGCACCAGCTACCGCATCATCAATCTCATCGTGTGCATGCAGCTGCTCACGATTGTGCTAAGCCGGGGCGATGTCTACCAACTGGCGGCACTCTACGCTTTCGGAGTGATCTGGAGCTTTACCATGAAGTCCCTGGCCGTGCTGGTGTTGCGTTTTACCGAGCCAGGCAACCGCGCATGGAAGGTTCCGGGTAATCTGCACATCGGGAAGACGGAAGTTCCCCTTGGGCTCATGATCATCTCCGCAGTCCTGCTGATGACTGCGCTGGTAAATCTTTTTACTAAGTATCAGGCGACGATCGCAGGCGTGATTTTCAGTATCGTTTTCTTCGCCATCTTTACCATCTCCGAGCATCACGTCGCCAAGGAGCGCCACGGCAAGCCGGAGCAACTCGACCAGTTCCGGGTTTACGGGAATCAGGAACTGGGCAGCGGCGCCATGGGAGTGCGTCCGGGCAACATCCTGGTCGCGGTGCGTGATCCTCGCAACCTCTATTACTTGCGGCACGTTCTCAGCCATACCCACACCGGCAAGCAGGACGTGGTGGTCATGAGCGCGCGCCTCTATCATCGCGAGCACAGTTTCGGCGGGAGTGCTGTCTTCGAAGCGAGCCAGGTATTCGACCACTACGAGCAGGAGCTTTTCACCGCGGCCGTCGCCGTGGCCGAAAAGGAAGGCAAACCCATCTCGCTGCTGGTTGTGCCCGCAACCGATGTGTTCGAGGCCATTATGGTGACCGCGCAGCGGCTCGATTCCAGCCGCGTGATTTGCGGACTCTCCAACAAGCTCACCGCCGATGAGCAAGCCAAACTCACCGGCGACGCCTGGGAGCGCCTGCCCGAGCCGCGTCCACGGATGACTCTGGAGGTGTGTGCACCTGACGGTGCGATTCGCGAATTTTCTCTTGGACCGCACGCGCCTCGCATGCGCCCGCAGGATGTTGAACTCATGCACCAACTATGGCTTAACATCACCGCCGACCCTAAATTTGCCGGCGCGCACCATTACCACATCGTCGCCCTCGCGCTGGAGGAACTAAAGCGCGAGTTGAGCACCGAGCAACGCGCCGAACTCCTGGCTAAGCTGCAGAGGGAGATGAATGTCCCGGCTCGCGATGAAGAAGAAGGAAGCGACTTAGATTCGTAAGCTGGAGGTCCCATGGCGCGAATTCCGGGCGCTCAGCCCAGTCAAGGCGGCCTGATCCGCCGGTGGTTTGTTGGTCTCGTCTATTCTCTAACTCGGCGCCGGCTCGGCCGCGTCATTATGCCCATTCAAGTGACGGCGCACCACGGGAAAATTTTCTGGGGATACATCCAGATGGAGCAATCGCAGATGGGCAGCCATCTGGTCGATCATAAACTGAAGGGTTTGGCTGAACTCCGCGTGGCAACTCTCGTCGGCTGTCCGTTTTGAATTGACATCGGCTCTGCCGTAGGCAGAAAAACCGGAATCACAGCCGAGCAAATTGCCAACCTGAACAACTATCACAGCGACCTCAACTTCTCGGAGATTGAAAGGCTCGTCCTCGAATATGCCGACGCAATGACGCGGACGCCGGTGGAGGTCTCGGATGCTCTGTTTGTGCGGCTGCGGGAGAAGTTCAGCAATGCGGAACTCGTCGAACTTACTTCCGCGATCGCGTGGGAGAACTACCGCGCCCGCTTCGATCACGCCTTTGGAATCGAAGCAGAGAATTTCGCCGAGGGCGCGGTTTGCGCGCTGCCGGTTCGCAAAGATTCACCATTCGTGATCGCGGACTGAGCCTGTCACTTCTGGAGTAGATTCTTGAGAGAGGCTCGGAGATCGCGGAAGCGGAACTGATAACCGCTCCCGATTAGCTGAGCCGGTTCGACACGCTGGCTGCCGAGCAGAACGGTCTCTCCCATTTCACCAAAGGCGAGTTTCACCACGCAAGCCGGCATTGGAAAAATCGCAGGCCGCGAGAGCACGCTCGCCAGCGTCTGGGTAAACTCGGCATTCGTCACCGGCTTGGGTGCGACCATGTTTACTGGCCCTTGCAGATCGCCATTCACGATGTGATGAATCGCGCCCACCATGTCTTGTACATGGATCCAGCTCATCCACTGCCGCCCGCTGCCGATCCTGCCGCCTACGCCCATCTTGAACGGCGTCAGCATTTTTCCGAGTGCGCCGCCTTTTGGACTCAGCACCACGCCGGTGCGCATCTGGACGGTGCGAATGCCGGCGTCAGCCGCGGCTTTGGTCGCCGCCTCCCACTCGCGGCAGACGTCAGCCAGGAAACCGCTACCGGGTGCGCTCTGCTCGTTCAGCAGTTCGTTGCCCCGGTCGCCGTAGTAGCCAATCGCAGAGCTGCAGATAAACACTTGCGGCTTGTTTTTCGTTCGCGCCAGAGCCCGCGCGAGATTGCGCGTTCCCACGACCCGGCTGTCGCGAATCTTTAATTTCTTTTCGGTAGTCCACCGCCCGACGATGCTCTCGCCCGCGAGATGAATAACTGCGTCGAAACCGGAAACTGACTCGGGAGGAATCATCTGTGCGGGATTCCACGCGATCTGGTCTTCGCCTGTAATTGGTCCACGCACCAGGCGCGTGATTTTGTATCCGCGAGTTTTCAGCGAAGGAAGAAGCGCGGCCCCAATGGGCCCGGAAACACCGCTGACCAGAATTCGCGAAATCATGGCTGACCGTTTTTCACTGTAGCAGCTCGCGAAGCCATCAACCATACCTGTGGAGAATTCGAAGAATTCAGCACCACTGAAATACCAGCACTTTCACAACTCAAGAGTTAATTGACTAAGGGCCCTCTCAAACTGTACAGTTCAAAGAGTTGAAATGGAGAGTTTGTGGCCACCACGCCCTTGGGCAAGAACGCTGCGAGAGTGGTTTCAGCCCTGCATGCTCGCGCGAATTTCGGAGAGCTTCTACGCCGAGTGGATGATGACTGCCAGTCGCTCGTGATCGAAAAGCGCGGTACTCCCAAAGCCGTGCTGCTCAGCATTCGCGATTACGTAAAACTGGCCGCGCCCGAACCTGAAGTTCTGAGAATCATCGGTCAGGAGTCCGAGCGAAGTGGCGCGGCCGCCCTGACCCCGCGCCAGATTGACCGGATCGTCAAGATTTCCCGGTCCCACAAGCCGGCGCGCAAGCCAAAGCGGTAATGCTTTCCCTCCGGCTTGTGGTCGACACCAATGTGCTGATTTCCGCTGCCCTAAAGCCAACTGGATTGCAGCGCACCGTGTTGCTGCTTGCCATGTCAAAACCGGCGCGATGGTATGTCTCCCGGCCCATCCTGGAGGAGTATTGCGAGGTACTGGCCCGCCCGGAACTACAGATTCGAAAAGGTCTTCGGCAGCAATTCCTGCAACTCATCTGGAACCGAAGCCGCCTTGTGACTGCGACGCGGCGCCTCGAAGTCACTCCCGATCCCGATGACAACATCTCTCTGGAATGCGCCGACGCCGCGCGCGCGGACTACCTGATCACGGGCAATCCGAAGCATTTCCCGAGGTTTTGGAAGAAAACCAAAGTTATTACATCCCGGGAATTTATAAGCCTGGTCGCGCCCCACTTAATCAAATAGCCAAGATAAAGTAGCCAGCTCGTTCCGCTCTTGCGCTACCCAAGTTGACGCTCCTCGCAGGCTATAATCGTACATGGCGAGCTTGCGCCAGCAGATCGCGACCACTGCCCTGACTCTCACCAAGTTTCGCGACTTGATGAAGCGGATGCAGGAGAACCGTCCTCAGGACGATCTCACCATCGTCAAGAAGGCCTACGACTATTCCCTGAAACATCATGAAGGCCAGAGCCGGGCATCCGGCGAGCCTTATCTGGTTCATCCCCTCGAAGTTGCGCTCGTCCTTGCCGAAATGAAAATGGATCCGGTCGCCGTGGCCGCCGGACTTCTGCACGACTCGGTCGAAGACACCTCGGTCACCATCGTCGACATTCGCAAGGAATTCGGCGAGCAGGTCGCACACATCGTCGAAGGCGTCACCAAGATCAGCAAAATTGACTTCGCCACGCGCGAGGAGCAGCAGGCCGAAAACCTGCGCAAGATGATGCTGGCCATGGTCGACGACATCCGCGTGATCCTGATCAAGCTGGCCGACCGCCTGCACAACATGCGCACACTCGAGCACCTGCAGCCAGATCGCCAGCACAAGATCGCAGAAGAGACGCTGGAAATTTATGCGCCCATCGCTCATCGCCTGGGCATGGGCAAGATTCGCGGTGAACTCGAAGACCTGGGCTTTCGCTTTCTCGATCCCCTGAGCTATGAGCAAGTGGAAAAGTCGGTCAACGCGCGCCGCAAACAGGGTGAGGCGTTCCTCGCCAAGATGCAGCTGACCATCACTGACAAGCTGAAGGAAGCCGGCATTCAGGCTCGGGTGGAAAGCCGCATCAAACGTCTCTACAGCATCCACAAGAAACTGCAGCGCCAGCGCATCGCGGTCGACCAGGTGTACGACTTGTGCGCCATGCGGGTGATCACACGTTCGCTGCAGGATTGCTACGCCGTGCTCGGCATCATCCACAACCTGTGGCGGCCGGTGCCGGGACGCATCAAGGATTTCATCGCCATGCCGCGGCCCAACTTCTACCAGTCGCTGCACACTTCGGTGATCACAGAAGACGGCACGCCGTTTGAAATCCAGATCCGCACCGAGGAAATGCATAAGATGGCGGAGGAAGGCATAGCCGCCCACTGGAAATACAAAGACGGCCCGGTCTCGGCGCAGGACGAGCAGCGCCTGGCCTGGTTGCGGCAGGTGGTCGAGTGGCAGCGCGACGTCAGCGATCCCAACGAATTTCTTTCGACCCTGAAAGTTGATCTTTATCCCGAAGAGGTCTACACGTTCACGCCCAAAGGCAAAGTTGTCGTACTGCCGCGGGACGCAACCCCAGTCGACTTCGCTTACAGCGTGCACACCGAAGTCGGCCACACCTGTGTCGGCGCCAAAGTAAACGGGCGCATGGTGCCGTTGCGTCACAAGCTGCATTCGGGAGACATTGTCGAGATTCTCACGCAACCCGGCCACAAGCCCAGCCGCGACTGGCTCGGCCTGGTCAAGTCCTCGCGCTCGCGAAACAAGATCAAGCACTGGTTGAATGTCCATCAGCGCGAACGGGCCATTGAAATCGGACGCAAGCTGATCGAAAAGGAAGCGCGCAAGTACCGCATCGCGCTTAAAGAAATCAAGGACGAAGAACTGCAGAAAGTTGCTTCGGGCTATGGCTTGGGCAAGGCCGATGATCTGATGTCTGGAATCGGCTACGGAAAATATTCCGCGCGCCAGGTTCTGGCCCGTCTGCTGCCTGCCGGCGCGACGCATTCCATTGCCGGGGACATTGAATCCGAGGGTCTAACTTCGCAGCCTGGCGGCATCGCCAGCGTCGTGCGCCGCGTCTTCGGCGACCACAACGCGATCACGGTTCGTGGGCAAGGAGACATGCTGGTCTACCGCGCGCAATGTTGTAACCCGATTCGTGGAGAAAGCATCGTGGGTTACATCACGCGTGGCAAGGGCGTGGCCGTGCACTCGATACATTGCCCGAACGTGACCAATCTGATGTACGAACCCGAACGCCGCATCGAAGTCGAGTGGGCCCGCGACGAAACCACTCCGACCGCTTATCCCGTGAAGCTGACTGTCTTTTGCGACGACCGCTTCGGCATGTTGAAGAGCATTACGGGAGTGATCGGCGACGCCCAGAGCAACATCAAGAACATTACGGCTCATACCGCCAACAGCCAGGCCAGCGTGGAAGTCGTTCTGGACATCTCCGACCTCAAACATCTCGAGCAGATCATTGCCGGCCTGCGAAAAATTCCCGGCGTGCACGAAGTGCAGCGCCTCCAGAAAATCTAATCAATTTCGACCCACTGACAAACTGACTACGGTCTCACTCCGACTTCCACGTCACCCTGAAGCTCGCACCGTCCGATGCCAGCGCCGACGGAACCGCCGTGTCCTTGCTCTTGCTCGATCCGTTCTTGGTTGAAATCGATTCCTGCACCGCGCTGCCGAAATCGGTGATCGGTCCCGAGATCGAGGAATCTGTTGCTTCATCCACGCCCGTGCTTATGCCCGTATAGCGCGTGCCGAAAGGATCCACGCCGAAGTCCGACAGCTCGTTTCCGTCCATCTCTTCAATCCATTCCGCTGAATTCCTCGGTGGCACGCCGCTCCCAAACGCTCCGTTGAACTCTACTTCCTTGCTGAATCCCTGCCCCGTCGTGTCGTTTCTGAGCGCCACCAGATATTCGTAGTTGCCCTCATACGTCACCGATGCCGAAAATTTATCGCCCGCCGCGATCGAAACATCGTTAATCACGACACTGCCGAGTGGATAAAATTCGTACCACACCCAATAAAACGGAGTCTTGCCGTTGCAGTCTGCATCCGTTCCGATTTGCTCGACCGTATTCGACGACCAGCCGTCGATGCCCACCCACTCCGACGAGTCGGTGTTCGGCGTCTTCGTGCAATCCACTGCCGTCACGGTCCACGATCCCTGCACATAGGTGAAGGCTGTGCCGGTCACAGCATACCCAGCCCAGATCGTGTTGTAAGAAACTGTGACGTTCCGGATCGGATCGTAGACAGGCGGACGCGTTCCGGGAGCCACGATCCTGGGCCCGTGTGTCCGCGGGACAAACGCAGCGATCCCCGCCGAACCAGGGCCAGCGGCCATCTGCGCCAACGCAGGCGCAGCGCTTAGGGCTAACAAGACTCCGCAAATTCCCTTTAACTTCGATAGCATAGGCGTCCCCGTTTCTCGCCGCCGGACTCTCATCTTCCGTCCTCGAGGCCGCAACATCTTATGCCGCGTCACACCTTCCATCAAGCCATAAATTTCCCGCCTGCCCTCCCCATTCTCACCCTACTCGCCGGCGCCCTTCAGAACAGCCTCGCCCAGCAGAGATTCTTCCAGCCGGGCGCCCAGCCAGTTCGTCAATTGTTCCTTTACGTGCACGGGAACTTCAACGAACTCCAGTCCGGCAGCGCCCGCAGCGTCGCGCCAGCAGATTTCAGCATTGATCTTCGCGCTGAGCGGAGGATCCGGCAAAGTCAGCCGCAAGGCGACTCGATCGCCAACCTGCAGCCCAGGCGAGCTGCCGAGAGCGATGCCGTGTTCGCTGATATTCACCGAAGTCGCCATAAAGTCAGGCCCGGAAGCGACGGAGACATGCACCGGGATCTGCACGGGGCAGCGATAGTAGCGCCTCTTTTCGTTCACCATGAGCGGATGGGACACTTTAAGCGTACGCACCAGGACTGCCGCAGAGATCGGTTTGACCAGGACAAAACTCGCGCCCGCTCGGAATGCGCTGGGCATTTCGTCATTGGCATTCAGGACGGCGATGACCACGGCCGCTTTATGCGACGTCATTTCGCGAGACTTCCGGAGGAGTTCCAGTGCGGCGGCTGAATCCTTGAAGTCGACAACGATCGCTTCATATTTGGAGTGACACAGTTTGCCGGTGGCGGAGGCGAAGTCGGAGCAGACGTCGACATGCATGGCCAGTTTGCCCATGTAGTAGCAAAGAGTATCGATGGTCTGAATATCGGCGCTCACCAGCAGCGCCCGGACGCCTATGCTCTTGGCGGGCACGAGGTCTCTTTTCTCCGGCTCGATAGGGTTGCGCGGGCGCACACGGGGCAAGCGCTCATATTCATATGGCAAGGACTTCGGGTATTTCCATCTCTCCGTGTTCGAAGGCATGCACGAAGGCGTCTACGACTGCCGGATCGAAATTTGATCCCGCGCTGGAAACAATCACCTGCTTGGCCTCGAATGGAGTGACTGCCCGGCGATAAGGCCGGTCGCTGGTAAGAGTGTCAAACGCATCCGCGACTGCCAGCACTCGGGCTTCCAGCGGGATCTCGTCCCCCTTGGCAGGACCATATCCCGAGCCGTCGAACTTGTCGTGATGAGCAAGAATAATGGGCAGCACGCGGCGTAACGATCCCCCGACCGGTTCGAGCAGGGCGACGCCTTTCTGCACATGCTTACGCATTTCCAGCATTTCCTCCGGAGTCAGGCTGGCGGCTTTGTAGAGGAGTTGGCGGCTGGTTTCGAGTTTGCCGACGTCGTGCAGCATGGCCGCCGCCCGCACATCGTCGACCCGTTCCTGGTCAAACCCCATCTGCGTCGCAATGGATGAGGCATAGAACGCCACCCGGTAGGAGTGGTTGTGCGTGTATTTATCGTTGGAGATAAACTGCTGCAGAATTGTCAGCAGACCAAAATAAGTCTGCCGCAGTTCGAGCATATGTGTTTCTTTCTTGTCATACAGAGTTCCCATGGCGTACGCCGTAATCTCCAGCAGGCATGCCCAGGTGACAAGCTCAGACCATTCGGCGTGGCTCAACGCAAACGGAGCGGAGCCCGCAAATAGCCCGGTATTCTTCCACAGCAGGATGATGACCAGGAAGATGCTGGCGCTGGCGGTGAGCACGGCGTGTCTGCGGCCATAAACATAGGCCGAGAAAATCGTGGGCAGCGTATAGAGGCCCAGGATCATGCGGTGAGAAGCTACCAGCCAGTTAAACAGCCCGGCGATCACGAATAGCGACAACACTAGCCACAGTTCCTGGTTAATCTTGGCCAGACCGGTTGTGAACTTTGACTTGGAAGCTGCCGCTTCTCCTGCCAATATTCCCGGGCTGCCCAGCAGGCGTGCGGTGGTCAGAGTAGATGTTGATTTCATTTCCATGTCCTCTTCGTCCTCTTCCGCTGGCAGGGATGTTTCTTATGAATGAGACCCACACTTTGGTATCGGCAGGCTCTGGCGCAACTTTAGGACGGAGCAGGTGGCCAGCCCCAGCCCAGTTCTTGGCGCTCAGTTCTCGGTTAGAATCTTCTATGTCGTCTCCCTGCGAGGAATGGCGCTTGCGGGAGAATCGACAACCGAGAACGAATTCTTATGCGCGAAGTGATTTCGACCAAAGACGCTCCCCAAGCTATCGGACCCTACTCGCAGGCCATCAAAGCCAACGGATTCGTCTTCGTCTCCGGCCAGGTTGCAATCGATCCTGCGACCCAGCAAGTTATCACCGGAGACGTGGCAGCGCAGACCGATCGCGTCCTGCGCAATCTGTCGGAGATTCTGGAAGCCGCCGGCAGCGGCCTGGGGAAAGTTGTCCGCTCGACCGTGTTCTTGAAAAACATGGGCGACTTCGCCGCCATGAACGCCGTCTATGGCAAATACTTCAGCACCGCGCCGCCCGCGCGTTCTACCGTCGAAGTCGCGCGCTTGCCGAAAGACGTGCTGGTGGAGATTGACGTGATCGCGCTGGCATAAGCATAAATTCAACCACAGAGGACACAAAGGACACAGAGGGAAAAAAGGCCTCTGTGTCCTCCGTGGTTAAGGTTTACGAGAGGATCGTCCATGATGAAGATTGCAATCTTTGGAATCGTCGTAATCGTCCTGACTGCCGTGGTTCTCTACGCACAGACGGCAACCCACAAACCCGCTCAGGCGGCTCGCCCCAACACTACTGCGCCGACGAAGGTGACGGGCGATGGCGTCAAGACCGAATCTGGCCTGCAATATTGGGATATTAGAGTCGGCACTGGCGCGATAGCAAGATCCGGGGACAAGGTGAAGGTGCACTACACCGGATGGCTCACCACGGGAAAGAAGTTCGACAGTTCAGTCGACGCCAATCAGCCCTTCGATTTCACAATCGGGGCTGGCGACGTCATCAAAGGCTGGGAAGAAGGCGTGGCGGGAATGAAAGTTGGCGGCAAGCGTCAGCTGCGAATCCCGCCGGAATTGGGCTACGGTGCGACCGGCACTCCCGGTGGCCCCATCCCGCCCAACGCCACGCTGATCTTCGACGTGCAGTTGCTGGCGGTGAAGTAAAAGATCTCTGTGGTTGATTGACTTACGCCTTAGCGACTTTGCCGCTGCGGATGCAGGAGGTGCAGACGCGCATGCGCTTACCCTGGCCCGCGACCTTGGCGTGCACCGGCCGCAGATTGATGTTCCAGCGCCGCTTGGTGACGTTGTGGGCGTGGCTGATGCGGTTTCCCGCTTGCGGCTTCTTGCCGCAGATATCACATTGTTGTGCCATGACGACTCCCTGACGGTTCAGATAAAGAATTCAGATCTTGTGGGGCAAACCCCAATTTTACCGGAACTTGGGCGGATTCGGCAAACGGGGTTTGAGTCAGCTGGCCCCTGTGGATTTCCGGGTTCGCCCGCCGCGACCCGACACTGCCGTGCCTGGCTGCACCCTTCGCCGCTACGCAGCTGGGACGCCTTCGCACTCCGCCGCTGTGCGATACTTACTCCATGCAGTCCCCGCTTCAGGCCGCCACTGCGGCTACCGATCCCAAGTCGGTGAAGGTGAACCTTTCGACCGGCACGGGCGTCGACATCGAATGGAACGACGGCCACGTCTCGCACTATAACTTCGTTTATCTGCGCGACGCCTGCCCCTGCGCCATGTGCAATGAAGAGCGCGACAAGTCTGGCCGCCGGGCGGGCGATCCCGTGCCCGTTGCGCCGGGCACGCTGCCGATGTTCAAGGCCACTGCCAAGCCCCTGTCCGCCGAAGGCGTGGGCAAGTACGCCATCAAGTTCATGTGGAACGATAACCACGATCTCGGGTTGTATTCGTGGAAATTCTTGCGCGAAATCTGCCCCTGCGCCGAGTGCAAAGCGCTGCGGGCGGCGGGTTAACGAGGGCCGTATCGGTTTGTTCGCCTGCAGGTTAGTTCCGGCAAGCATGAGTTCGGCCAAGCATTCGCTCGACCAAACATCGCTCGACCAAACATGAGTTCGACCAAACCAATCTCCGCCGTGCAATCGGTCGTAGACGAACTCTTGCCGGACCTTCATACCAGGAGTGACTGCGAAAAAATAGGATTGACCCGCGAATCCTTCGCCGTAATCCTCTGCGAGGTCGGGTCGAAGCACGCCACAGCGGCGACCTCTGAAACTGAACTCCGCGCATTCCTTCTGAGCCTGCGGGTAGACGAGCTGGCCCTAGCCCGCGCCTGCGCTGCCGGGATCAATTCTGCGTGGGAAATCTTCCTGACGCGTTTCCGCGAAAAGCTCTATCTCTCGGCCCTGCGCGTCGCGCGCGAAGACTCCGCAGCCCGCGAACTGGCCGACACTCTCTACGCCGATCTTTACGGCACCACTACGCGCGAAGGCCTGCGGGTCTCCAAACTCGCTTCCTACAGCGGCCGCGGATCGCTCGAAGGCTGGCTGCGTACCGTGCTCTCCCAGGAGTACGTCAATCGCTATCGCCGTACCAAGCGGCTGGTGAGTCTCGACGAGGAATCCGAAGAAGGCGTGCAATTCCGTGCGCCCGAGCCTGAGCCAGTCCCGGCCGCCGATCCGCGACTGGCGCAGGCCACCGACGAAGCCCTCGCCTCTCTCTCGGGCGAAGACCGTATAGTTTTGAGCGCGTATTATCTCGATGGCCGCACTCTGGCCGAGATTGCCCGCATGCTGCGCGTGCACGAATCGACCATCAGCCGAAAGCTCGATAAGCTGGCTAAGTCCTTGCGCAAGCAGATTGTGGCAGCTCTGGGACGCCGTGGCATGTCGCGCCGCCAGGCCGAAGAAGCCTTGGAAGTAGATGTCCGCGACCTGCACCTGGATATTCGTCGCAGCCTGACGCAAGAATCGTCCCCGCCGGCGTTCTCTGAAAAGAGAGTAGAAGCCAGGGTGCCCGAAGGCGAGGGCTGAGGGAAACGCCCGCCTGAATATGGCAAGACTTAAAGCTGGATAGGGAAGCAGGAACCGTAACCCAGCAAGCGAGAAGCTAAAGCCAGAAGCTGCAATGCAAAATGTCCCAAAAATCGTCCGCGAACGCCTGAAGGCCGCAACGCCCGCCGTCAATCATCCTGACGCCGACGCGCTGACGGCTTTCGCCGAGCATTCGCTGCCCGGGCTCGAACGGGATCTGGTCCTCGAACACCTCGCCCGCTGCGGCGATTGCCGCGAGGTCGTGGTGCTGGCTTTGCCTGCGACCGAGCCAGTCCAGACGGTCCTCAGCACGTCCAGCAGCCCTTCCGGCAGATGGCTGACCTGGCCCGCTCTGCGTTGGGCCTTCGTGGCCGCCGGCGTCATCGCCATCGCATCCTTTGGAATCCTGCAATACCAGAAGAGTACGCGTCCGACAACGATGGCCGACCGGGCGTCCGCGCCGCAGGCTGCGACCACAGAGGCTAAGAATCAGCTGCTCGCCGCGCCTGTCGCCCCGCCGCCTCCGGAGAAGCGCATCGAGATTCAGGCATCCCCCGCGTTGGGCGATTCTGTTAGCGGCGCAAATTTGATGGTCATGCAGAGCGCCGGGCCCAGTGCCGATTCAGGCTCCAACTCTAAAAGGTCCAACTCTAAGAAGACCGTAGCTCCCGCTGAGGCGGTTGGTCGCGCCGGTCCGACTGGTTCCATCGGCAGCACCCTTGGCGCACCAAAAATCTTTTGGCCCCAAAGCGAATCAATTCCAGCAGCAGAATATCGCGCAGAATCAAGCTCCCGCCCCCGCACCCCCGGTGGCGTTCGGGAAAGAGCAAGCCAGCGCTAGATCCTCCGCAGGCGTGACGGGAGAAGTATCGGGAGCAGCCCCCCAAGCCGCCCCAGCTCAAAGTCTGAATCAGAATCTGGACTCCACTCTGGCGCAGAATCAACCTGCGGTTCAGCCGTCCTCCAGTGAAGCCTACGCTTTTGAAAAGATGAGCCGGGCCAAGCTGCCGGTGCCGCCTGGCCAGATCGGCGGCTATGTGGTCGATCCCTCTGGAGCTGTGGTGGCCAACGCACGCATTACACTCATTCCGTCCAAGACGGGACAGAATGCCACCACCGCAGTAACCAATTCCCAGGGCTTATGGCTCATTGCCGGCGTTCCTACGGGGAGCTACAAGGCTCAGGCGGAAGCGCCAGGTTTCAGAACCACCATCGCCAGCGTGAACTACGATGCCAACCAGCCCTCAATGTACAGTTTCACCTTGAACGTCGGCAGCGTCGCGGAAACGGTTGAGGTTGCTGCGCAAAACGGACAGATTCAAAACGGACAGGTGCAAAACGGGCAGGTTCAGACCGGGCAGGGTCAGACCGATACCGCGGCTATAGTCGCCGACCGCGAGATTCGCCAGATTCCGATAAATAGCCGTAGCTCCAGCGAGCTGGTAACACTGTCGCCTGGGCCGCTGTGGACTATCAGTTCGACCGGCGCGCTGCGGCGTTCGGTTGACCAAGGCAAGACATGGCAGGAAGTGGATATGAATGCGAATCCCGCTGCCCTCACCACCGCGAGCGTGGAGATCGCCGCTAATGTTCCCCGATCGAAGGCGAAATCAGCAGACAAGGATCTTACTCGGCAACCTGCATTCCACGCACTCGCCGCCGCCGGCGCAGAGGTATGGGCGGGCGGTTCCGGTGGCGCACTCTATCATTCAGCCGACGCCGGCAATCACTGGACCCGCGTCGTTCCCGCGGCAGCTGGAACTATGCTCACTGGCGACATCACCAGCCTTGAGTTTCCCGACCCGCAGCACGGAAAGCTCTTAACCTCTACGTCTGAAGTCTGGGCCACCAGCGACGGCGGCCAAACCTGGTCAAAACAATAACCGCTGTGCGCTCAACATAGAGACCCGGACTGGGATCCCCGGATGCCCTCGCCCGCGGAGACTACTTTATTCACTGCCGGCGGACGAAGGCATCCGCAGCTCCACGATTCATTTGAATTACCCCGGTCAGCCCTCAAACTAGCTCTGCTCAAAACTGAGTTACCAAAGTGACGTTTACACAACATGAGGGGGATCTTAATATCCATCTCGTGGTTTGGCAGTTCTGGGGGAGGGCTGCCGAGGCGTCCTGGACTTGAAAAAGTCGAGGGCGCTTTTCTTATTTCCGCTCCCGGATTACGCATCACGATTGCGCGCTACGAAGGCTTACGCACTACGAAGCGCTGGATTAGGATGACTCGATCCCCGGCAGGCCGAGCAGTACCCGCCCATTTCCAGCCGCGAAACCAGAACGCGAAATCTGCAATCTTTCTCCACCTGCTCCTTCAGTTTCTCAAAACTGTCGCTCACAAACTCGGTGATCTTGCCGCAGCGCAGGCAAGCCATGTGGATGTGGTCGCGCTCCAGTTTGCGCTCGTAGTAGTGGCCTTCGCCGTTGACGTGCATCAGGTCGAGTTCGTCGATCAGCCCCTGCCGCTTGAGCAGCCGCAGGGTGCGGTAGACCGTGCTGCGGTCGACGCTGGCATCGATCTTCTGCGCCTTGCGCAGGATTTGGCTGGCATCCAGATGCTTCTTGGCGGTTTCCATCACGCTCAGGATGGCGCGCCGCTGCTGCGTCATGCGCAGCCCGCGCTCGGCGAAGTTGGCCTGGAGTCGGCCCGGCATTTCGGTCTGAGGTAGCGGCATGGTTGCGTCTCCTATCGTGGCAAGTTGTCGCAACGGCTCTGCGACGAATTCTCGCGCCTGCGCTTGACGGAATCGTCAGGCATCGGCGAACATGAATGTATCGCAGATGCGAACGAGTTGCAACTGGCAGATGCGAACTGGCAGATGCGAACTGGTTGCAACTAGATCGATAGATTGATAGTCCGATCCTGATTACCCCCTTATGATCCTGCAGACCTACAAACGAGAACGGCTTCTCCCTGTAGATGCGACTCGTTTGCAACTGAGAATCCCCCGTCTGCTGTGGTCCCTCTCAATCTTGTCTTCATGTTTCGCTGGGGACGGCATTCGCTGGCGTGGGCGGCAGCATTTCAGGTACGGTCAAGGACCCTTCCGGGCGCTGCAATTCCTCAGGCGGGCGTCGTTCTGGTGAACAGCAGTACCGGAGTCCGGCAGTCTACTAACGCCGATGCACACGGCGCCTACACTTTCCCCGTACTCCCAGTAGGCGGCTATGTCCTTGAGGTCGACCATCCTGGTTTCCGGCCCTACCGCCGCAGCGGAATCGTTGTCGACGTCAACAGCGCCTTATTGCTCGATATCGTGCTGGAAGTCGGCAAGCGTACCGATGCTGTCACGGTCAGCGACAGCGCGACCCACCTGGAGACCTACAGCAGCCAAGTGGGCGAGGTCATTAACGGCGAGCAGATGACTGCCATGCCCTTGAATGGCCGCGCCTACACCGACCTGCTCTCGATGCAGCCCGGAGTTGTTCCCTCGACATCGATCAGTTCCGAGACCGTGCAGGATGTGGGCGCCAGCGCGCTCTCGCCTTCCGGCGATCTGAATCCGGGCACCATTTCCATTCATGGCCAGCGTGAATTCGCCAACGCGTTCATCGTGAATGGCAGCGATTCCGAAGAAGACGTGAACATGGGGACGGCGATCATCCCCAACCTCGACTCCATCGCCGAGTTCCGCATTCTCACCAGCAATTTTGACGCAGAGTACGGAGAATTCAGCGGCGGCCAGATTAACGTGATTACCAAGTCCGGCAGCAACGCCTTTCACGGCGATCTTTTCGAATTCCTGCGCAACACTGACCTCGATGCTCGTAATTATTTCTCGCCGACGCGTGGCACGTTCCAGCAAAACCAGTTCGGCGGGACCGTGGGCGGCCCTATCCAGCGCAACAAGATATTCTTCTTCGGCGACTATCAGGGCACGCGCCAGCGTCAGGGTGTCGACACCGGACTGATCCCGGTGCCTTCCGCGCAGGATCGAGCTGGAAACCTCACCGACTTAGCGTCCGCTTTCTATACGACTCAAATCGTCAACGGGCAATCGGTTGTGGTCCCCTCGACCGTCAGCGGTCCGGCCTGGGCGGATACGCTTACTCAGAGTCTGGGTTATCAGAGTCTGGGTTATAAAGTTTATGCGGGCGAGCCGTATTATTTCCCCGGCTGCACCAGCGCAAACTATTCCCCGGGGAGCACCACGGCCTGTGTTCTGCCCACGCTGCAAATCCCCACCAGCGCCTGGCCCACGCCCGCGCAGCATTTATTGCAGTACATTCCAGTGCCCAATGCTTCCGCCGATCAGTTTGCGACCTCGGCCTACAATCAAGCTCTACGTGACGACAAAGGCGCGCTACGCCTCGATGCCAACACCGGCTGGGGCCTGATTTCCGCCTACTATTTTCTCGACGACTATTCGCTCGACAATCCCTATCCCGTTGCCCAGGGCGGAGCCAGCGTGCCCGGTTTCAACGCGCTGAACCACGGTCGAGCCCAGTTGTTCAGCCTGGGAGAAACGAAGACGCTGAACTCCACCGCAGTCAACGAACTTCATTTCAGTTACATGCGCGCCTACAACGATCTCGGCCAGCCGCAAGGTGGACTGGGCGTCAGCCTGGTGTCGCAAGGTTTTGTCACGGCTTCGGGCGGACCGTCAATCGTGCCGCTCGACCCCAAAGGCGAGGGCGTCGAGAGCCTCGTCTTCAATAATTTTTCCACCGGCACGAACACCAACGAACTGAAGCAGGCGAACAATACTTTTCAGTGGATCGACAATTTTTCGAAGGTCATCGGACGCCACACCATCAAGGCCGGCGGTGGATTTCATTACGATCAGGTCAACGTGAATCCGATCGCTCAGTTCAACGGCAGCTTCCTGTTTACGGGAAGCGAGACCGGCGTCGATTTTGCCGACTTCCTGCTTGGAATTCCCAGCCAGTACAACCAGAGCCAGCTGAATCCTTTCTACGGCCGCAACAAGTACGTCGGCATTTTTGCCCAGGATAGTTGGCACGCAAGATCGAATCTCACCCTCAACTACGGTGTGCGCTGGGACCGAATCGAGCCCTGGTATGAAAAATACAATCAGATTTCGACCACCGAACCGGGCAAGCAGTCGGTAGTGTTTCCCGGCGCGCCGCCGGGAATCTTGTATCCCACCGATCCGGGAGTGCGGCGCACGCTTGCGCCCCCGGGAGACGAATTCTCGCCGCGCATCGGTCTGGCTTATTCTCCGGATGTATCGACAGATACTTTCTTTGGCAAGATTCTTGGCGGTCCGGCCAAAACCAGCCTGCGTGCCGGTTTCGGGATGTATTACACGTCTATCGAAGCCCTCACTCTGGGAGTGCTTGCGGCCAACGCGCCCTACGGAACCACCTACAGCAGTCCAGCTCCGCCGCAGTTTGCGAATCCGTTCGTTACCGCGTCCAATGGACATGATCTGGGCCAATATTTCCCGGTAAATCTTGCGCCGCTGAACTCTTCCGCCAGCCATCCTGACGCCAGTATTGACTGGTCGCAGTACCTTCCCATCAGCGGCATTCCAGCCTATCCCGTGAGCAACCGCATTCCTTACACCGAGCAATACATGCTCTCGATCGAGCGCCAGTTTGGGGACAACACTGTCGCCAGCGCGAGCTACGTGGGCAACCAGTCGCACCGCCTGCTGGTTCTGGTGGAGTCGAATCCCGGCGATCCCGCGCTGTGTCTAAGTCTCAGCCAACCGAGCCAAGTTGCACCCGGATCGGCTACCTGCGGACCCTTTGGAGAAAGCAACGTGTTCACCACGGCCTCCGGCCAGACGGTAAACGGAACTCGCGGACCGCTGGGCCCGAACTTCGGCAGCAATACCAATCAAAGCACGATCGGCAATGCCAACTACAACGCCCTCGAACTCAGCCTGCGCCATACCAGCAAACGCCTGCAGTTATTTGCCAGCTATACGTTCAGCAAGTCGATCGATCAGTCATCGAACGTCGGCGAGGAAGTGAACCCCATCAATCCCGCCCTGAGCCGGTCTTTGTCGTCGTTCGACGTGACCCACAACTTCGTAATCAGTTATGCCTACGAGCTCCCTTTTGAACGCCTGTTCGGCGTCTCCAATCGTTGGACGAAAGCTTGGACTCTTTCCGGCATAACCCATTTCAGCAGTGGCTTCCCGGTCACCCTGCTTAACTATGGCGACAATTCCTTGCTGGGCGCGGAGCCCAACGGCATCAACAACTATGGCGTGGACGAGCCGGAATTTACACCCGGGCCACTCGATCTGAATTCCAATCCGCGCAACGGAAAATCCTACTTCAATACTTCGCTCTTCAGCCCGCAGCCGTTGGGTACGCCGGGGAATTCCGGGCGTCGCTTCTTTTATGGTCCGGGGCTCGACAACTACGACATGGCATTGATGAAAACCGTGCCGTTGGCCGAATCCAAGTCGCTGCAATTTCGCCTGGAGGCATTCAACGTTTTCAATCATGCCCAGTTTTTCGGGCCAACCTCGGTGAACGGCAATATGAATAGTTCCACGTTTGGCCAGGTGGTCAGCGCGAGCTCTCCCCGGCTGCTGCAGGTGGCTGTTAAGCTCATTTTCTAGGCATTAGTCTATGATTAGTGAGTCTAGGATTAGTGCGGTACCGCACCTAAGCGGCTTTCTTGCGACTTTCGCGTCTCCCCGGCATCCAATAGCGGTGTTACGATAGGTAGTTGGGTTTCCTACGGGAAACACTTATACAGAGCGTCCGGCAGCGCGGCCTCAATTGCAGCCCCGCCCATGGCGCGACGTTTACGATCTTCAAGATCAGGGAGAAAGCAAATGGCAGGCAACGGAATCGTCGAAGTGACCGATGCGAACTTCGACCAGGATGTTTTGAAATCGGACAAGCCCGTGCTGGTGGACTTCTGGGCAACCTGGTGCGGCCCCTGCCGCGCCATCGCCCCCATCGTCGAAGAACTGGCGACTGAATACCAGGGCAAAATCAAAATCGGCAAAATGGATGTCGACTCCAACAGCGCCACCCCCATGCGCTACAAAGTCACCGGCATCCCCACCCTGCTGGTGTTCAAAGGCGGCCAAGTCGTCGAGCAGATCGTCGGCTACAAGCCCAAGGACACGATTGCGCAGGCGCTGAATAGGCACCTCGGGTAAAAAGCTTCTAGCCGCTGGCTTCTGGCTAAGGCTATCAACGCACGCTGCCGTTCTCGGCATCGTGCGTTTTCAGTTTTTGCGCTGCAGACTTAGAGCTACAATGCTCGGTCATGCATCAACTCCGCCTTCTCCATTTGATCGCGACCCTGGTCCTCCTCGCGATCTCACTGCACGCCCAAGGAAGCGACCTGGAGCAACATCTCCGCGACCAATACAAGGGCAAGACTCTGGTCCTGCGCAATTTTTATTCTCCAGATAACCTGCTCTACGACCCCTCAGGAGCACTCATCGATAAGCAAGTTCCCGGCGATTGGACCGAGGATGGCTTCGCTATTGTGGACGATGTCCACGTTTCCGGCTCACGCGTGGCCGTCGAGGCACGCCGACGATTGATAGTCTCGAGCGCGCATATGTTTCAGTTTCGCGCTGCCGAACAGCCAACCGCCGACAAAAAGGGGATGATGCCGGTGGCACTCGAAATAACGGTTAATTTTGGAAGTGATCCTTCGGCCGAGCAAGCCGACGCAGTCATGTCGAAGATCTTTCTCACTGCGCAGGACGATCTCTCCGAGTTGCTCCCCGATTATTGGAAGTCCTGCGTCTCTTCGGGTCTTACTCATAAGAATGACCAATGTATGTTTTCGCCGGAGGTTTTGACAGTTCCTGGCGTGGCTGCTTCAGGAAATAGCTATGTCACACCGGCCACGTCGCGTCCTTCCTCGACAGGGCCGGCGTTCCGGGTCGGGGGCGGGGTTAGCCCGCCACGAGTGACGTATGACCCAAATCCAGAGTTTAGCGAGCGCGCTCGTCAGGCGAAATACCAGGGAGTCGTAACCCTTGGGTTGGTCGTGAACCAGCAGGGTGTTCCTACAAACATTCACATCTTGGCGCCACTCGGATGCGGCCTTGATGCGAAAGCGGTCGAGACAGTAGGGACTTGGAGATTCGAACCCGCAGAGAAAGATGGCCAGCCCGTCCGCGTCATGATTGCCGTGGAGGTGAACTTCGCGCTGTACTAAGATAAGTCGCGAAGATCGCGACCCGAAACGCAGGCTCAGAACTCGGAACCGCTAATACTTCCTCAGCACCCCAATCACCCGCCCCTGCACATCCACCGACGCGGCCGGCACGATGATCGGCTTCATGGCCACATTCGAAGGCTGCAGCCGGATGTTGTCACCCTCGCGGTAAAAGCGCTTCAGCGTGGCATCGCTCGAATCGACGAGCGCAACTACAATATCTCCGTTGTGCGCGGTGCGGGCTTTTTCTACCAGCACATAGTCGCCATTGAGAATGGCCTCATCCTGCATGGAGTCGCCGCGCACTTCGAGCACGAACACTTCTTTTGAGCGCACAAAATCCGCCAGCGAAATGGTCTCGTTAGTCTGCACCGCTTCGATCGGCTGTCCGGCCGCAATTCGCCCCAGCAGTGGCAGCACCAAGCCGGTATTGACGCTCATGGCCTGCTTCAGCCGTCCCTTGGGCGGCAGTAGATCGATGGAACGACTGCGGTTGTAGTCGCGCGTGAGCAGTCCCTTCTTTTCGAGGTTGGTGACGTGCTTGTGCACCGTCGCCAGCGAAGTCAGGTCCAAGCCCTTGCCAATCTCCTCAAACGACGGAGAATATCCGTGCTCCGCCACGAATCGCGAAATGAAGTCATACACTTCCCGCTGCCTGCGTGTGATGGCCATGCCGCCATTATTGGCGAACAGAAGGCGAAAAAGCAAGTAAGAAGTTTGGATCGACGCGACGCATGTGGGCAGGGCTCAAGTGGACAGCCCAGTCCAAGGTTGAAACTTTTTCCTCGCCAGGAACTCCAATCCAACAGCCCACCTATTTCGTACTGAAGAAGGGAACGAAAATTCCGTCTTCTACTCGCTTTGCTCTAATCCTGTTCGCATCACTGCTCGGCGCCACGGCCTGCAACGCCAAAGCCAGCCCAGCCGCTGCCTTCCCCGCGCCCGCACAGGACGCCGCCCGTGCCGCGACCCCGGGCAAGCAAACTGCCGTCATCTCCGGCGGATGTTTCTGGGGCATTCAGGCTGTTTTCCAACATGTGAAAGGCGTGATCAGCGCTACTTCCGGCTACTCCGGAGGCTCGGCCAAGACTGCCGAATACGAAATCGTCAGCACTGGCGAAACCGGACACGCCGAGTCGGTGCAGATTGTTTACGATCCCTCGCAGATCACATACGGCGAACTCCTGCGCGTGTTCTTCTCCGTGGCGCACGACCCCACACAACTCAATGCCCAGGGTCCAGACGAAGGGACGCAATATCGATCATCAATTTTTTACAGTAACGACGAGCAGAAGCGCATCGCCGAGGCGTACATCGCGCAGCTCGACAAGGCGCAGGTATTTTCGCATCCGATCGTAACCCAGGTCGTGCCATTGCAGGCCTTTTATCCGGCCGAAGCGTATCACCAGAACTATGCCACGCTGCATCCTAATCAGCCCTATATCGTGTTCAACGACGCTCCCAAGGTCGAGCATCTGCGCCAGGAATTTCCCAAGCTGTACACGGGAAAGTAGATAACAGGAGGCAACAATGTTTGATTCCGATCACGAGACAACGAATGAAGCCACGAATCAGCGTCGCCGCGCTTTTCTGGTGAGCGCGGGAGCAGCAGCCATCGGCCTGGCGTTCTGGCAATTGAGAAAGGTCGCGGTGCTGGAAGCCGCGCCAGCCGCGGCCGGCGAGCCCAAGGAAGTGACAATCGTCCTCTTCTCCGACGCCGGCCAGCGCCTGAAGCAAGTCCGCATGGCGAGGGTTGTGAAGACGGAAGACGAGTGGCGCAAGCAGCTCTCCGGCAACGCGTTCGACATCACGCGTCACGCCGACACCGAAATAGCCTTCTCCGGCAAATATTGGAACCTGCACGACAAAGGCCTCTACCGCTGCATCTGCTGCGACAACGCGCTCTTCGATTCTGCCACCAAATTCGAATCGGGCACGGGATGGCCCAGTTTCTGGGCGCCGATCTCCGCCGAGAACGTGACCGAGGTTCGCGATACAACTTTCGGCATGACCCGCACGGCCGTGGCCTGCACGGAATGCGACGCGCATCTCGGCCATGTTTTCGACGACGGCCCCGAACCAACGCATCTTCGCTACTGCATGAATTCGGCGTCGTTGCGCTTTGTGGAGCGGGCATAGTTAGCCAAACATTAGTTAACCAGGCTTCGCCAGGCACACTCAGCTGAGGGGTAGAATTGGGCTTATGACGTCCGACCCGCCCGTTTTCCGCGAGCCCACCACGATCGAGAAAATCTTCAACCGCTGTTTCGGATTTCTGGTCAGCCTCGGTCTGGGCTTTTCGCACAACTATCTGCTCGAAGTTCGCGGACGGAAAAGCGGTAAGCTCTACTCCACTCCGGTCGATCTGCTGGAACTGAGCGGCAAGAATTATCTGGTGGCTCCGCGGGGACGAACGCAATGGGTGCGCAACGCCGAAGCCGCAGGAGAAATTACCCTCAAGAAGGGCAGCACACGCCGGAAATTCCGCCTGCGTCCGATTCCCGACTCGGACAAGCCGCCAATCCTGAAGGCCTACCTCGATGACTTCAAGCGCGAAGTGCAAACCTATTTTCCCGTGCCCGCGGGATCGCCGCTCGAGGCGTTCACTCAACTCTCCTCAATCTATCCCGCATTCGAACTTCTGGAAGTGTAACGGTCCGCATTATTTGCTGTCCCCGCCGCGTTAGCCCGGCCCTATCAACGTGACCGGATCTTTCGGAATTGAACGGTGCGACCTCTGAGGGTCTTCCCGCCTAGATCGGAGGGCGCTTCGAAGCCGATCCGGCTGCGGGTTGGCTCTGCGGGACTTATCAGTTCTCGAATTGCATCCATCAATCCCTCGATATCGGCGTCATGAGACTCCAGACGGCGTTCCAGTTCCGCCAGCTTGGTCAGGATATGCCGGTTTCCGGCAATGGCGCGACGCATACGCACAAAAGCAAGAACAACAAACACGCTCATTTCGACTGCGCGTTCGGAGTTCAACACCGTGGCCGCCATTATCGCGCCGTGTTCGGTAAAGGCGTAGGGACGATAACGCGCGCCGCCATGGCTTTCACTTGAGATCACATTTTGTGATCTCAAGATTTTCAGTTCATGCGGCGAGAGTTGAAAGCGAAAGGCGAGAGGAAATCGTTTCGCATTGCGCTTGACCTGCTGATTCAGGTGCCGGACTTGCACGCCATAAAGCTCGGCGAGGTCAGCATCGAGGATGACTCTCTGACCACGGAGGACGAAGATTTTCGAATCAACTTTTCTCGCGACAACAATCGCTGCCTTTGCCATATGGGAAGCTCGTTTTCAAACTTGAGATCACAAATTGTGATCTCAAGTTTTAGAAAAGATTAGCAGCAGAATAGCAGTTGGGGGGCGAGTTCGGGCATCGCGAAAGTTCTTTTTGCGCACACCAGTGCCGATTAAGGAAGAGGTAATGACTGGTCACGCGCCGGTGACGAAATAGCTTTCATCGGGTTTGAATTTTGTCTTTTCGGGGGTTACGCCGGCGGTTACGTCTTGCGCGAACTCGCGGCGGCGTTCGGGGCCTTTACGCTCGACGGCGCGCACGCGGCGGGTCGGCATGTTGCTGGGTTCGAGGCTGACGATGCGGCCGTCGCGTACCTGGATCTGCGAGCGGAACCAGTCGGTGCGGTACATGCGGCCCGCGGCGTAGAACGTCATCGACGCAGCGATGGGGCCTTCGAACTCATGTCCCGTGCAGGCCAGGATGCGGCGTCCCATGTCCTGCGTCCAGGTCATGCCGCCGACCAGCGGATCGTTCAGGCGGCAGCGCTCGAAAGGCGTGGCATGCGAAATCTTGCGCAACTGCAGAAGCTGCAGCAGGACGGATGTCTTCGCCAGGTTGGTCACAATGATTCTGGCTTCCGTCGCGGAAATCCGCTCCATTTTGATGTGCAGGTCGGGCGACCACTCGCGCTCGAACTCTTCGCGGGCCAGAGCCAGGCCCTTGTCGGTGGCTTCGACGTAACGCAGAGTGGCGCGAGCCAGAATAATGCTGAAGAAAGTGGTGACGATGGTCGCGATGACCGGGATGTAGCTCAGCAGCGTGGTGAACGGGATGCGGAACGAACTGGCCAACTGCATGTGCATAGAGACGAGTGGCTCCTGCGGATGCGGTTCCCAAAATGGGCGTGATCCGAATCAGTCTAGCTAGGACGAGGAGGAAGCTAAAGATGCGTATAGTGCGGGGCGAGTAATCGGCGCAGGGCAGGGACTTTGGTAACCGGGTCGAACCTTGGATCCGTTATTTTTCTAGTAGATAGAGTTGGCGGACATAGCCTGCCCTGAGCGCAGACGAAGGGAGTGTCCACCCCACAACTTCTACTCCAATACGCTGTCGTCGAGTTTTTTCTTGCCCCAGTCTGCAGCGGCTTGCACGAAGGCCAGCACGATGGGATGCGGCTTCTTTTCCGTGGATGACAGTTGCGGCTGGAAAAGCGTGGCCAGGAAAAACCGGTGGGTCGGCGATTCGATAGCGCGAATCTCTCCTTGCGGACCCCGAGCAACCACCGGGAATCCAGCTTCCATGGCCGCCCATTCGAAGTCAGGATTAATTTCGAAGTTGCAGAAAAATTCTTCGCTGACGGTTTCTTGATTCTTCCCGTAAAAAGTCTGCAGGTAAGAGCCGGGACGCAAGCGAATTTCCGGCACCGTGCCAGATAATTTCGGCGCATCGCCTTTCCGGTCAGGCACGGCGCAGGCTACGGGATAGGTGATGATGTTCTTGGAGCCGGAATTATTTTCGGCGCTGTCAGCGTCTTTAATGTCGAGCACGTTACGGGCGAATTCGATGAAGGCATACTGGAATCCGCCACACGTGCCAAGAAAGGGCCAATCACGCCTCCGGGCGAACTCGATGCCTTTGAGCATGCCGTCGAAGCTAGTGTAGGGACTGCCGGGCGAAGCCCACAGGCCGTCGAAACTCTCGAGCTTGGTCTCAGCTCCGGCTGCGAGCAGCGATGGCGTGGGCAGCCACTCGGATTCGACCTTCATTTTTAGTTTATGGGCGACGTGCTGCAGGGCGTCATTGGTGGCGTGGTGCGAGCGGAAATCGGCATTGAAGTCGCCCAGGATTCCGATGCGGACGGCGTCGCTCACGGCTTGATTGTACTAGAGGGCCAGCGGCGGGCTGGCCGTACTCTCGGGCGAGACGGTTAGAAGGATGGTGCGCGCGGGTCGCTGAAAACCTGAGTCTGTCGGACCAACAGATTCAGGTTCCATTCAAAGGGGTCGCACGGAAGAAGGCTGCGAGCCGCCGCGATTAGGCTCGCCGGAACCGTGTAGAATGCTCTCCTATTTTTGCCACATTCGATTTCGCCGGCTGTTTCTCTTAAATACCTATCCGGGTACTTGCCGGGGACAGATGCGAGCACAAATAGACCAAGTGTGATAGATCAAGTGCGATAGACCAGACGCGATAGACCAGGTTGCGATGAAGAAGATCGGGTTTGCAGCAGCATTGATATTGTTCACGGTAGCAATCTTGTCCACCCGCTACTATATGGTGGATTTGCCGGTCTATCATTTTCTTGGTGGCGGCGAAGCGCTCGATCCTGCGACCTTACACCTGCAAGGGGAATTCGTCGAAAGCAATCTAGGCGCGTCGGAAGGGCCGTCCGGATCACTTACTGTTCGCATGATTGCGCAGCAGTTTGTTTTTGTGCCGCAGTGCATCGAAGTACCCGCCGGAGTTCCCATCACCTTTCGAATGACCAGTGCGGACGTCGTGCACATGCTGAGCTTCCTGGGTACGGACTATGGACTGAAGGTTGTGCCAGGGGCGGTCACGGAAGCGACCTTCACTTTTGCCAAGCCGGGCACATTCAAGATTCCCTGCCATGAGTTCTGCGGCGCAGGCCATTATGCGATGAGAGGCCAGCTGAATGTGGTCCCGCGCGATCAGTTTCCTTCCTTGCTTCCCAGCGAAAGGCGGACCTGTGAGCTACGCTAGTCAGTCGCCGCGTCTTCGAATAATGGCGCGATGGCTTGGAACCCTGATGGTTTTATGCGCGACTACTCCTGTGTTGACGGGAAGGGATTCTTCGGCGCAATCGGTGAATTCCGAGCCTTCGCTTCGCATACCTTCGAACGTAGCCTGGACAGCACAAGTCGTTAAGATTGCTTCCAGTGGTGACGCCTTCCACGGATTGCTCCTTGCCCGGCGCTGCAATCATTGTCATGGCGAAGAAGGGTTCAGCTCCGTTTCCGCCTTTCCCAACCTGGCGGGCCTGGATCGCTTGTCGTTCTGGAAACAGATGCAGGATTTCCGATCCGGCAAGCGTGCTTCGCCGGTGATGCAGCCCATCGCGGAGGGACTTTCGACGCGCGACTCGGCCGATTTGGCCGCTTATTTCGCGATGCTGCCAACTGCGAGTGATGCCCAAGACAACCGGGCATTTCCGCAGGCCATGCACGATCCTTCTGGCGCTTCGATGGCCATCCGCCTCATTGTCTTCGGAGATGGCCAGCGAGGTATTCCGCCCTGCCAGTCGTGCCATGGTCCCGTGAGTTATGTGAAAGGAGCTCCACCACTGGCTGCCCAGAACGGCGCTTATCTCGAACAGCAGCTCGAACATTTTTCGGATGGGAATCGGGCCAACGATATCAACGTTCGGATGCGTAGCATCGCGAGGCAGCTCAATGCGGGGGAAAAGACAGCTGTCTCGGAATACTACGGCGCGGGACTGGGCCCAGGAGGGAACTCACGCTAGAACAGGCTTCGGAACCTCCCCGAAAGATCCCTCCCTCCGCCCGAAAAGTGGCTCCGCTCGGCTGCTGTCGCGAGCACGCGCCACGCGATCTAGAACAGATTCTTAATGCCGAGAGCGAGATAAAGGCTGAGCAGCGTCAGCGCGGCGCCGCCCCAGATCATCAGCGTGCATTTCCAGCCCAGCGAGCGAGCCACTTGCTGCTGACTGCGCCAGGAGATGAGGAAAGGTTTGTTGTGGTTCCCTTTCATAAGCGCCACCGGCGGATGGGAATCGAAACCATTTGCTGACGTCGCGGAAGTGGCGTCGCCGTCACGACCACCGGCAGCGGCCGTTTGCGCATCGGCGAGGACTTGGACGCCGCCGGACATGGCGATGGGCGTGGCCATGGCAGAGGCAGAGACTCCAGCCGCAGCCCAGGCCGCGGGACTGGCGATGCCTGCCTTCAGCAGTGCAGCAGTGATCTTCTGTTGCTGAGCCGCGTCTACAGTCTTCGCGGCACCAGACTGCGGAGACAGGTGCATCCCTTCATGCCGAACAGCGTCAGGAGCAGTTTCGGGTTGGTTGGAAAACCGCTGGACAATCGAGCCCAGGGAAAAATTCCCATCACCGCTTCCCATGGAAAACGAAAGCGAATTGACTGAGAGCGAGAATCCGCCGGCCGTGATCGAACTGATCGTATCGCTGTACTGAATCGGCTCCGGGCCAACTTCGATCCCCGGATTTTCTCCCAGCGTGCCCAGGATAAACAGCGAGTTCTTGGGTTTGATACAGTACTCTTCCACCTTGATTTTGTTGTAAGTGACAATGCCGTGGCGCGAAAGAAGGCTGCGCACATTGCCCGGCATGGGTTCTTTCGTGGTGAAGAAGGAATCGCAGAATTCCTGTTGGAAATCGCGGTGCAGGTCAAGATTGGCGCCGCGCGGGTCGACCAGGACGCGCCCGGTGTTGTCGTCGACGAAGAACGGCAGGTGCATGCACTCGCCGGCGACCTTCACCCAGTTCTTATTCCTGCCGTTCTGTTTGTATTCCCAGATCGCAGTGCTGTAGTAGTAACACGGATGCGCAGTGATGGGCGCGACCATGGTATATGGGCCGACGGCGAGTCCGCTTACCTCCACCATTCCCATGGCTGCGCTGCGAATCTTCGAGAACGGAGTGTCGAGAATCAAGCGGCGGCGCTGCAGCAGCCGGAATCCGTAGAGAAAAAGACCAATACCGGCGCCGAAACCCACCAGACACCAGAGCACGAGTCCTCTGGGATCCGAAGATCGCGACGAACGAAGGATCAGCGCAGCGAGGATTGACGTAGAAAGAGTCACTGATGGAATCCACGGGCAGGCTGACGCACACCTCCCTGGAGCGAGGCTAGCGAATCTGGCGACGTGGGGCAGCACGAAACGTCAGGATGCGCTTACGTCGGTAATGATTGTGGTCGATGAAGAATCGGATCAGGCGATTTCTGGGGCAGGCAGATTCGCCTTACCCCCTTCGCGCAAAAGACACGACAAATGGGGCACCTACGGATCGGGAACTAAGAGCTGAGAGCTGAGAGTTGTTCCCTACCCGCCGGCCTTCAACTCCGTCAACACCTGCTTAGCAATTTCCTTCAGCGTTTCGAACACGCCGACGCCCTGGAAGGCGACCGCTTCAACGATAGCTTCATTTTTCTTGCGCAGTTCGGTGGCCAGCAGATCGACGGGAAGAATATTCGGCAGGTCGCGTTTGTTCAACTGCAGTACGTAGGGAATTTTGTTGAAGTCGTAGCCGTGTTCTTTCAGGTTCGACATCAGGTTTTCGAGCGCTTCGACGTTGGCGTCCATGCGCTGTTCCTGAGAATCGGCGACGAAAACAATGCCGTCGACGCCGCGCAGAATCAGCTTGCGGCTGGCATCGTAGAAAACCTGCCCCGGCACAGTGTAGAGATGGATGCGGGTCTTGAAGCCGCGCACCGAGCCGAGATCGAGCGGCAGAAAATCAAAGAACAACGTCCGTTCGGTCTCGGTGGCCAGCGAGATCATCTTGCCCTTCTGCTGGTCCGCGGTTTTCTGGTAGATCACCTGCAGATTTGTAGTCTTGCCGCCAAGTCCGGCGCCATAGTACACGATCTTGCAATTGATCTCGCGGGCTGCGAAGTTGATGAAACTCAAGGCTTTCCTCAAATGCGGGCATGCCCCCGAGGGCGGCCGCGCACAATTCATGTACTTATGGAGGCTCGGGGTCTTTATATCATACGGAAGGTGCGGAACGCAGGTTACTCAGGTGACCCCCTCCTGGCCAATACGTGCCACCCGGTAAATTTTGGATGACTGAGAAAGGCGTTAGTGCGCCGTCGGAATCGCGAAATACCCGTCCTTGGCGGCGACTTTCAGCCCTTTCCTGTCCACGCGTACTTCGATACTGCGATAGGCCGAGTTGCCGGTTGTGGCCTGAGCGTTATAGCCCAAAGTGTATTGATTTCGCGCTTCCGAGGTGATTTCCGCATAGGCGTCTTCAATGGAGTTGCGGGAAAGTTCCGCCAGGGGGTCAGCGCCGCAGGTGGCGCGAACGAATTTCGCAAGATTGTTCGTGCGGCCCTGATCGGGCAGATGGAATTTATCGAGCTGCCGAAAGCCAGGCAAGGCGCCGCTGTCGACTACTACAGCTCTGACCTGAATGTCTCGAGCCTGCAGCAGGTGCAGCACGCCGGCATAACTGGCCCGGCTGCCCATTTCGCGTCCATCACTGATCACAAAAATTACTTTTCGGCGCTCGCGGTCGCGTTTGCTCAAGTCCTGTGCCGCACGCAGGATTGCGTCATTCAGAACGTGCGCTTCGCGGGGCGGCGTATACACCGGCGGCACCGGCGGTCCGCCTGCGGGAAGCCCATTTATCGTGGGTCCTTCCGGTCCCAGCGGGCCGCCCAGCACGGCTGGACCATTGGCGTGACCGCGGTACTGTTTCATGTCGTTCAGCGCGGCGGTGAGCCGCTCAGGCCTTCCCGTGAAATCAGTGACCTGGCTGACCGTGCTGCTATAGGTATAAAGCGCAACTTCGTCATAGGGGCTGAAGGCGCCGGCGAGGGCTGAGTAGGTCTCATTAATCTTCTGCAGCGCGACATCGGCCATTCCGGTGTCGATGACGACCGCGACCGACAGCGCAAACGGATCGCTCGTGAAATAAACCAGATTCTGTTTCTTGCCGTTTTCCAGTACCGTGAAATCCGTGTAAAGCAGCCCATCCACGCGCCGTCCGCTGGAATCCTTCACCATCACTGGAACCTGCACCCGGTTGACCGAAATCCCAATCGTGTAGAGCCCCTCCTTAGGATCGATCTGATTTCTCTGTTTGCCGGTAGCCGCCGGGGTCGTGGACGGTTGAGCAGCCTTATCCTGATTCTGCGTGTCTTGCCCCGGCTTACCATTTCCGGGCGCCGGCTTGTCGCCCGGGAACGGATTGGCTTCTGCGCCCGTGCCAGATCCCGGCGGCGGAGCGGGAGGAAGAACCGGCTTGGGAGCCGGTGGCTGGACCGTCGACGGAGCGTCCGGGATATCCTGCGCCGGCTGGGAGCTCGCTGGCGGTTGGGATTGCGGCTGGCTGCCGGACTGGGCCTGCAACGCGGGGATGGCCAGAGCCACCACAGTCGCGAGAGCCAGCAACATGTTTCCCCTGGTCCTCTGCCGTCTCGTATTTCTTTTCACCGGTGCCATAGCTTCCTCGTCAGCCTTGCGAACCCGCCAAAAAGCTTTCTGCCCGTAAGATGCCCAAACCATTCCATTTGGTACATCCAACGCCGCAGGATTAGACTACCACTAACCGAGAATCGCGAGAGAGTCCCCGAATGCCGAAGCTTCTTGTTTCTTACCAACGAATCATACTTGTAGTCGCCGTGGCTACCCTTTGCTTGGCGACCCCATTCACATCGGCCCAGCAGTCGCCGGCCCGGCCGCCCGCGGATCAGCAATCCGGAAATCAACAGACCGACGACCAGAATCAGCAGCCCACCGAAACTTTGAAGGTGAACGTCAACGTCGTGCAGGTTTTCTTTAACGTCAAAGACAAGCACGGCGCACTCATGCCGAACCTTACCAAAGCTGATTTTGATATCTCTGAAGACAGCAAGCCGCAGACCGTGAAATATTTTACCGCCGAGACCAACCTGCCGCTCACGCTCGGAATCCTGATCGACTCCAGCGGCAGTCAGCTGCGAGTTCTCGACATGGAGAAGGAAGTCGGTGGCGCGTTCCTGAAACAAATCCTGACCGACAAAGATGAAGCCTTCGTCATCGACTTCAACGTCGATGCCAGTCTGCTGCAGGATTTCACCCGCGACGTTCACCGTCTGCAGAAAGCGTTGAATTCGGTAAAGATCAACGCCGGTTACACCACCGGTCCAATACCCGGCGCCGGCGGCGGTCCGGTACCCACTGCGGCCCAGGCCGGCACCGTGCTCTACGACGCCGTTTATTTGTCCGCCCACGACATGCTGGCGAAAGAAGTGGGGCGCAAGGCAATGATTCTGCTGACCGACGGCGAGGACGAAGGCAGCAAGCTGAAGATCAGGGACGCGATTGAAGCGGCGCAGAAAGCGGACGCCATCGTCTACGTGCTGCTGTGCGCCGATCGCGGATTTTATGGCGGGTTCGGCGGCGGCTACTCCGGCGAATCCGAAATGCGCAAACTGACCGAAGCCACCGGAGGCCGGGTGATCAACGTGGGCAACAAGATGGACAAGCTGCAGGAGGCCTTCAACCAGATCGCCGCCGAGCTGCGCAGCCAGTACAACATCGGCTTCACTTCGACCAATACGAAACTCGACGGCAGCTACCGCAAGCTCGAGATCAAGAATAAACAGGGCTATAAGATCCAAGCGCGGGCCGGATATTACGCGGGACACAGCGAGAACCAGAACTGAAAGTTGACGCGAAGCGGTAGTGGTGCAGTTTGGCCCCCAGCGGGCCACCTCATCGTCGGCGTCATCCCGAGCGGAGCCGTTCTTCAGGCGGAGAGAGGGATCTCCCTAAAAAACGCGCACTGGGGAGAGATAATCCCCGCTACTGACTAGCGCCCTGACCCGCCGAACCGGACAACTCTGGCGGATCAAAGTAACACTGATGCCACAAGGCGGAGTCCGACAACGTGCCTGCCTTCCACTGCTGAAGAGTGGCCATGGTAGCGGCAATCATGCCGCCGTCAGCAGAATCAAAAATCAACACAATCCCCGCCACGCTGGCAGTTTTATTAGCCACATCTTTCTTAGCCAGATCCGCATAGCTCTTGCCGAGCATGGATTTCGCGAATTCCAGCTTCAGCTTCGAGCCCCCATCCTGCGCCGACTCGTCAGTCTTCTGCACCGAAATAATTTTCACATTCTTGTTACGAAGCGGCTCCCAGTCGCCGGGGAACTGAGCGGTATCCTCGCGACTCACGCGGAAGAGTTCGTCGGCCGTAGGTCCGGGTGCGGCGCCGGCGTGGGTATCGAGGTCTGGGACCCCGTCGGGCATTTCCAGACTGTTGCGCCAGATCCACCCTCGGGACAAACCGGAAATCCGCACGTGCACCCAGTCAGGATTGAAGTCCAGCATTTCAAATTCGTCGTGGGCATCGGCAAGGAATAACGTCTTGGCCGTCAAGCTTGCACTGGCAACCACCGGCGTGCCCGACTTCTTCACCGCCACCAGATTTTTGGGATGCGACTGGTTCTTGAGAATCTCCTCCAGACTGTCGGCCTCGGCCTTCAGGCCCGCGCGGTCAGCATCCACCGGGTCGGGAGCGGCCGGAGTCGCTGCCGCTTCGGCAGCAGCCAGTCCGTGCGTCAGAGACGATTGAAACGTTCCACCAGTCTGCGGCAATGGCGTAGTCGGTGCAGGCGGAACATTGTCCGCCACCTGGGTCTGCGGCTGGGTTTGACGCGCGGGCTGGGTCTGAGTGGTCTGAGGCTGAGCGGGCTGGGGCCGAGTGGTCTGAGGCTGAGCGGCCTGGGTTTGAGTAGCCCGGTTTTGAGTGGTCTGGTTTTGAGTGGTCTGGGGCTGAACGACACGGGAGGGTTGAGTGATCGGTGAAGTGGAAGGCGCTGTAGTGGGAATCTCCGTCGCTGGAGCGCGCTGTGGAATCGTGCCTTCTCCGGCCGCGCCGCTCTTCAGTTCCGCCGCCAACTCATCGAGCAGGTCCACTTCGAGACGCCCGTTGGACGTCAGCAGCTGATATCCCGAACGAGAGGGAATCGGATCGGGATACCAAGCCGTCACCTTGGTCGTCACGTGTACGACTGACCCTCCCGAAGCCGTAGCGCTCACCTGCACCGTGGACTGAAAAAAACCGCGCTGGTAGCGGTCAAGCGGATGATCTCCCGCCAGAGCGAATCCATCCAGGACAGGAAGCCGCCCCGCCAGCGAAGGCTGCATTTGTTTCAGAACCTTCTCAACGGTGGTCTTGGATTCGGCGAAAGTGCGCTCGTAACCGCTGCCCTGAGCAGCGCCGCGGCCAGTTAGCAAGCTCAGAGTCAGCAAGGTGAGCATCAGCAAAGTGGGGAACGGAAGCGGCAAAAGCGCCGACCATCCCGCCGAGCGCGCTCTCATGCGTCGGGGCCGGTTCATGGCATGGGCTCCACTTCGTCGCGGGAGATCCAGCCATGCTGGCCCTCGCGGGTTTCCACGCCATACCAATAGGGGGTCGAAATCAGAATCAGCACTTCAGTGCCCGGCTGCAACGGGTTCAAGGTGCTGGCAGTGTGAAAAGGAGCAGACTTAAGCGGAGCGCCGGGGGATTTCACCAGCCGTTCCACCTGCTGGCGCAGTTCCTTAACATGCTGCTCCAGCGTTTGACCGGGTTCCTGTTCAACGGTAGTGGGCTGGGAGGCGACTGTCGTAGGGCCCGGATCTGCAGCAGTGGGTGCTGAAGCAACAGGAACTGAGACAGCAGGCACGGAGGCAACAGACGACGAGGATGAGTAAGAAGGCGCCGCGGGAAGGGGGTTGGCTGCGCCGCCATTAGCCGCCTGAAGCTGCTTCTTCTGCAGCATTTCCTGCCGCTCGTTCTCCGCTTCGACGTTCTGTCGCTGCATGAGATCGATGGCGTCGAGCCGATCGCGGATATCTTTGTACTCGCTGCCTTCCACCGAGCCGTCCGAAAGATGCACGATCTTGCGGAAGTCTTCCACGAAGACTGCGTCAATGCGCAGCACGGTATTCTTGTCGCCCTGGGGTTGAAGCACGTAGCGCACAGCCACCGTGCCCACATCGCCGCTGTCTTTAAAATTGCGCGGATCAATGGCCTGCTGCCGGACCTTATAGAAAACTTTCCCGGCTCCCGTCCAAGCCGGAAACGCATGCGTGGAATCGGCGGGATGGGCGCCGCTGATGTACTGATCCTTGTTGTATTCCTTGGTTCCCCGGATGAGCCCGTTTTGCGTTACATCCTGCACTACTTGCTCGACCTGGGCTTCGGGGAAGGGAACGTTGACGATCAGTGCCTCGCCGTAGGAAATCTTGCCTTTGTCCTTACCGTGGGCCTGAAGCAAAGGTACGGCAAAGATTTGCACGATCAACGCCGCGTGAAAAATCAGCCCCGACCAGCGCGGCCAGCGAGATCTGACTGGGAACTTCTCGATCCTCTCAGGGATCAGCCTGACTTTGTCCAGCTTCACTGCGACCAGCTTAACGAGGAGCGGTTTTCCCATACGCAGAGCCCAGTTCCGCTGAGTCAGACGCTGCCGAGGTAGGTTCTTCTGAGCCATTCTTATTGAGGGTACTTTACGCTGACTCAGGATCATCACTCAGGATCATCACTCAGGATCATCACTCTATGATCATCACTACTTATTATGCTTGCCACTCTACGATTACAGTTCGGGCTCGGGACGCCGCTTCCGCACAACCGTCATATGACGATTCGATGCTCAATACTTAATTGAGCATCGCAAGGCTGTCAACTTGGAGGAGGCGGCAACGCCAATTCTCGTAACCCGGGGTCACTTTACAAATGACATTGTCAAAAGTATGTAAAAAAAATTTCGCATACCCCCTTGCACTTCGTCGGCGAGGCATTGTAGGATTCATCCCCGGTACGGTGGTATGACCAAAAAAAGGTTCAGGGCCAAAAGCCGGAAGGCGCTCCAACATTCTCCATTTCCTTCCGTCCAATTCCGTTTGCGTCTTTTCGTCGTTGACATCACGTTTCTTGGTTGCGAGAAATAACAATCCGTGTGAGGAGTCCGGCATGTCCACGTCGACGCGGTCTGGTTTGAGCCGTATTTCACTTTCAACATCGCTTCCAGTGGTTGCACTGGTTGTGGTCTTTCTGGTTTTGACCGCCAGTCAGACCGCGAACGCCCTCCCCGCCTTCGCCAGGAAGTATGGCCTGCGCTGCTCGGCCTGTCACGAATCCTGGCCGATGCTGAATTATTTCGGCCAGAAATTCAAAGACAACGGCTACCAGCTGATGAACGATCGGGACGCCCCGATCTGGCAGAACCCCGGCTATTGGCCGGTCACCTTCCGCATTACGCCGATCTGGCATCGGGTCAGCACGGGCAAGGTTCAGGTGGATACTTACACCAACGGAGCGCCCGACGGAGGGCAGTCCATTCAGCGGGTCACCAGTTCTGGATTTGACCTGAGCGGGCTCGACTTCCACACGGCCGGAACTCTGGAGAAGAACATCTCCTTCTATCTGCTTCCGTCCTCCGATTCCACTGGCGCTTTCCACTTCGAGCAGGTCTTTGTGCGCCTGGATAATGTGGGCGGCAGCCCCTGGCTCAACTTCAAGCTGGGTCGATTCGAGCTGGACAACCTGCTTTCCGAGAAGCGCATTTTGACGTTGACCGGCAATGGCGGTATTTATCAGACGTATCATTTCATTCCAGTAGGTGACGGAAACATCTTCGGCCAGATCGGTGACAACCAGCTCGGCTTCGAGTACATGGGCCACTCGGTGAATGATCGGACGCGCGTTTCCGCAGCCCTGATCAGCTCGAGCGATGGAAACGTCAACCTGAGTACCGGAGCCAACTCCTACACCGGGTTCTTTACCGGCAGTCAGGCGTTTGACACCGGCAAGCTGGGAGTGCAGCGCATCGGGTTCTACGCCATGTACGGAGAAGCCGCAACCTACTACCTGACGCAGGGCAGCGTGCCCCTAGGTGGTTCGGGAATCGTCAACAAGGGCTTCAGCCGCGAGGGCTTCGTCGGGCAATTCTATTTCGGTCCGCATGTCGACCTCACGGTCGTCACGCAGCATGGTTCGGACAATCCATGGTTCGGGCAGGGTTATGGCAATGCCATCCTGACCGATGGCAACGGTGGCACAACAGCCACATGCTCCAGCCCAGCTCCGGGCTGCCCGCTGAACAATGTGCCGGGCACGGTTCTTCCTGTGGGATCGCAGTCGCCCGTTTGGAACGGCTACACCTTTGAAGGTCACTACGTATACAGTCCGCAGTTGATCTTCATCGGGCGGTACGAGGCGGAGCGGATGTCGCAACAGGCTAACGGACCCACCTCAGCCAATCCCTCAGCCTCTAACCTCGGCAATATCTCAACCTACACCATCGGCTTCCGCTATAACCCGTTCATGACCAGCCGTGCCGGTCTGGCCTGGCATAACGAATACAACTGGCTGCACCAGGATGGCGTGGGACCGACTCTTGGTTTGGGTACCGCCAACCTCAACACAAGCGAACTGCTGATGGGACTTGACTTCGATTTCTAGAGAGGGATAGACATGCGAACAAGATTGCAGACATGGTCGCTTCTCGTGGGCGCGACTGCGGTTTTGGCGCTCCCGATGACTTCATGGGCGCAACTCACGCAGGCCGACTTTGAGCCCCGCCTGAGCATGGAAAGCCACATCGGAAATATCACCGGCCACGCCAAGGACGCCAAGGGCGACTACCGGCGCTATTGCGTCGTGTGCCACGGCGAGAATGGCGACGGGAACGGCGAGAGCTTCCCTTGGGTCGACCCTAAGCCCCGCGACTTCCAGCTCGGCATCTTCAAGTGTCGCTCGACTCCCACCGGAACCTTGCCCACGGACCAGGATCTTTTTGACACCATCGCCCGTGGCATGGACCGTTCCAACATGCCGCAGTGGAGCACCTTTACCAAGCAGGAGCGCGCCGACCTCGTTGCCTGGGTCAAGCACTTCTCCCCACGCTGGGTGGGCGAAAAACCCGGAACCCCCATCACGATTCCGCCGGAACCGGAAGTCACCGCGGAGCGCATCAAGGCCGGACGAGATGTCTTCGCCCGTGTGCAGTGCTGGAAGTGCCATGGTGTGCTCGGCCAAGCAAACGGACCGTCCGCCTCAACCCTTCAGGATGACCTCGGCCGCCCGATCGCAGCCTTTAACTTCACCGAGGGAGCTCGGCCAAAATGCGGCGATACCGACCGCGACATCTACCGGATTTTCATGACCGGTCTGGACGGTACGCCCATGCCATCCTTTGCCGACAACATCAAACCCGACGAGGCTTGGGACTTGGTGTTCTATCTGCGGACGCTCATGAAGCAGAAAAGCAAAGAAAAACAGATGGCGAAGCAACTGGGCTTGAAGCCGGTTGATCCCAATGCCCCGGCGGGACAGCAGTAAGAGCCCAAACGGGAGTCGAGTAAATGAGGTCTACTTTAGTTTCCAAGGAGATTCTTTCGATGAGGAATCGATATCGCTATTCGGCTCTACTATCGGTGGTAGTATTGACCTGCTGTGCAGCGTTGTTCCTGGGTCGGCACGTCAGCGCCGCGGGAGAAGGCAAGATTACCGGCACCGTGAAGCTCGACGGCGCGGCTCCGCACATGAAGGGCATTGACATGTCGAAGGATCCGTATTGCTCCAAGGCCCACGCCAACGACACTCCCACACTGCAAACCGTTGTAGCCGGGGCCGGCGGAGGATTGGAGAACGTGGTTCTGTACATCTCCGACTGGAGTGGGCCCGCCACCGTGTCGACGACGGTTCCAGTATTTGACCAGAAGAATTGTATGTACACGCCTCACGTGCTGGCGATGGATGTAGGCCAGACCTTCAAGGTAACCACCAGCGATCAGACCACCCACAACATCCATCCCTTGCCCAATCCGATGACCGGTAATATTCCGTGGAACCAGTCGCAACCGCCGGGAGCCGCGCCGGTCGAGAAAAGCTGGAAGGCGGCGGAAGTCATCCCGGTGAAGTGCAACATCCATCCCTGGATGAACGGCTGGTATGTCGTGGTGAAAGGGCCCTACGCGACTACTGATGCCAACGGTAATTTCACCATCAACGGCGTGCCTCCTGGAAACTACACCGTGACGGCGTGGCAGGAAACCTACGGCACACAGACGGCAAAGGTGACGGTCGCCGCGGGCGGCGCGGGAACTGCCGACTTTACCTTCAAGGCGAAGTAAGAAGAAGTATTCGGCAGTATCAGCAAGTCTGGATCGGTCGGAGAAATCGAAAATGCTGCGGCTCTGAACAAGAGCTGACAAGGCCAGAGGGCGAGGGATCATGGCAAAATTCTTTGCGGTCACCATCATCGCGATCGCGATCCTTTCCGCGATTCCTATCCTGCGGCACACCTGGTGGATGGCGGAGGATATCTCAACTCACGGCGCGCCGATTGACGAGCAGATGTCGGAGACCATGGCAGAGGCGGGAATTTCGTTCCTGATCTCCCAGTTCGTCCTGGCGTTTTTTATCTGGAAATTCTCCAACCCCAAGCCCGGCGACAAGATCAAGAATTTCCCCGGCGGCGCCAAGGTTATGGTTTGGGCTGCGGTGCTGCTGGTCGGAACGGAAGTCCTGGCCCTGGGCGTTTTTGGCGCAAAAGCCTGGGCAACGGTTTATCTAACGCCTCCGGCGGCGAACGCCCTGCCCATTCAGGTGCAAGCCGGGCAGTTCGCGTTTTACTTCCGCTACCCCGGCCCGGACGGAACCTTCGGTCCCATTCATCCCGACCACATCAGTGAAGCCAACCAGAACTTCTATGGCTTGGACGTGGACCACGATCCTGCCTCGAAGGACGACATCGTGACCGCGGAGATGGCCGTCCCGGTGAACCGCGAAGTCCATCTGTTCATGCACACCAAAGACGTCGGGCATTCGTTCTTTGTTCCCGAGTTGCGAGTGCAGCAGGATTTTGTTCCAGGTCTGGATGTGACACTGCACTTCACCGCAACCAAGATCGGCAAGTACGAAATTGTATGTACGCAGCTGTGCGGCTTGGGCCACTACAACATGAAGGCCTATCTCTCAGTGTTATCTCAACAGGATTACGACGCCTGGCTGAAAAAAGAAGCGGCATTGCAATAAGTGAATACCGCCCGCACGCGCTCATTACTTATTTGTAAATTATGTGCGGCGGCAAGATTTTCTTAGGTGACCCCATGCACGATATTGCCAAACACGACGCCGTCGTACACCACGCGCCCACCAGTTTCATCGGGAAGCACGTTTTCAGTCTGGACCACAAGGTCATCGGGAAACAGTATTACGCTCTGGCCCTGGTGGCCGCCCTGGTCGGCATGGTTCTTTCATGGTTGATGCGCATCCACCTGGGCTGGACGAACGCCGCCATCCCCGGCCTGCATTTGCTCAGCAAGAATGGAGCTCCGGGGGACCAGATGACGCCGGAGTTCTACCTGCAATTGATGACCATGCATGCCACCATCATGGTCTTCTTTGTGCTCACCACGGCGCCCTTCGCAGCCTTCGGCAACTATTTCCTCCCCATCCAGGTCGGCGCCGAAGACATGCCGTTTCCCCACTTCAACATGATGTCGTTCTGGGTCACGTTCGTCGGCTTCCTGGTTCTGGTGTCGTCGTTTTTTGTAGGAACGGGCCCGACTCTCGGCGGCTGGACGCAGTACGCCCCGCTCAGCGCATTGGGTGAAGTCGGCGGTCCCGGCGAAGGCACCGGCGTGGTTCTGTGGGCGCTTTCAATCGCAATTTTCTGTGTCGGCCAGCTGCTGGGCTCGCTGAACTTCATCACGACCACACTGGATATGCGAACCCGCGGCATGAGCCTGTGGCGTCTGCCGCTCAGCGCCTGGGCCTGGTTCATTACGTCCTGCATGGGCCTTACGGCTTTCGCCGTGTTGATGCCGGCCTGCATCCTCCTCATCCTGGACCACGTCGCCGGTACCAGCTTCTTCGCTTCCAGTAATATCGTCATCAATGACCAGTTGCAGCCGCACTCCGGCGGATCGACCCTGCTCTGGCAGCATCTGTTCTGGTTCTTCGGACATCCTGAGGTCTATATCGCAATCGTGCCCGGCATGGGAATCGTCTCGCATGTTCTGATCACCAACATGCGCAAGCCCATGCTCAGTCACCGCGTGCTGATCTACTCCATGGGCGCGCTGGCGGTTCTGAGCTACATGGTCTACGGGCATCACATGTTCGTCAGCGGGATGAATCCGGTTTCGTCGCTGGCGTTTTCGTTCCCCACGCTGGTCATCACGATCCCCTCGACGATTGTGGTGCTGATCTGGCTGGGCAGCCTGTACGGGGCGAAGTTGAGGATTAACTCGGCGTCGCTTTTCGCCCTGGGATTTATTTCCATGTTCATCGCCGGCGGCGTCAGCGGCTTCTTCCTGGCCCAGCCCTCGCTTGACATCATGCTGCACGCAACGTACTTCGTGGTCGGTCACTTCCACCTGGTGATGGGCGTCGCGGCAATGTTCGGGATTTTTGCCGGAACCTATTTCTGGTTCCCCAAAATGTATGGCCGCATGATGAACGAAACCCTGGGCAAGGTCCACTTCTGGATGAGCTTCGTCGGCGCCTATGCCATTTTCATGCCCTTCCATTACTTGGGCCTGGCGGGAAATGTCCGCCGCTACCAGGCATTCTCGCCTGACTACATGCAGCCGCTCATCCCGGTGCACAAATTTATTACCGTGGCCGCGCTTTTCACCGGTGCGGCACAGCTCGTCTTCGTATACAACCTGATCCACAGCCGCTTCTGGGGCGCGCCCGCATCCGATAATCCGTGGCAGGCAACGTCACTGGAATGGAGCACGCCCACCACGCCGCCGCCCCACAATAATTTCGGCGACAAGCTGCCGGTCGTTTACCACGATCCCTACCAGTATGGCGTGGAAGGTTCGGCGGGCGACTACGTGATGCAAACCTCGCCGGAAAAGGTAAACACGGTTCACGACGAGGCGTAAGAGTAACTGCACGAATCTGGAATTGAAAGTGATGGCTCAGTTTGAACTTTCAGCCTGGCGTCATCCCGAGCGGAGCCGCTCTTCAGTCGGAGAGAGGGATCTCCCTGAAAATGGTGCCTGGGGAGATCCGTCCCGCGGCTGAACGCGGTTCGGGATGACGTAGGGACAAAGATTCAAGCTGCGCCTCTGCCGAATTGGAGTTTGTAGTCCCATGGCGACCACGACACACGAACCGCCAAAAATCGAGGAACAACCGGAGCAACCGGGCCGACCGGATCGGCCGCGCTCAACCGGCAACTCCGGTAACGGCGGCTGGCGCAACCTGGCGCCTGCGGACGGCAGACTGCCCGCCGTAAAGGACTACTCCCCGCCGCCAGCTTCGACCGGAATCTGGGTGGTGATTGCCTCGATCACCATGACCTTCGCGGCGTTCACGAGTGCGCTGATCGTGCGGCAAGGCTCATCCCTGGATTGGGGACACCTGACTCTGCCTCCGATTCTTTACTGGAACACGCTGGTGCTCATTGGCAGTAGCTTCGCACTTGAGGTGGCACGGAAGCGCGTGGGCGCATTCATGACCGCGGCGCAGCCCCAGGCGGTCAAGCCGACGCGCTGGCTCTACATTGCCCTATTTCTCGGACTACTCTTTGTGGCGGGCCAGTACGTAGCGTGGGCGCAGTTGCGTTCTCAGGGACTTTTTCTCGCTACCAATCCCAACAGTTCTTTTTTCTATGTGCTGACTGCAATCCACGCCGTGCACGTGCTGGGCGGACTGGGAGGGTTGATCCGGGTGATTCGCAGGCTGAACCTGTCCATTCTCCGAAAGAGCACCCTGGACGCGACCTCCTACTACTGGCACTTTATGGACGCGCTGTGGGTGTATCTGCTGTTGTTGCTGTGGATGAAGATCTAGCACGCTCGTTCGAAATTCGATAGGAGGCGCCGTGAGCCAAGCGGAAGTGACGATGGGAGCACACGCAGGCCTGATGGAAGAACCGACATTCTCGGTTCCTGCGAAAAAAATGGCGATGTGGCTGTTCATCATCGCAGATACGGCGACCTTCGCCGGCTGCCTGGTGGCTTATGGATTTATTCGCAACGCCACGCCCAACTGGCCCAGGCCGTTCCACAGCATCACGAACGTGGCGCTGATGACGTTCATCCTGCTCACCAGCAGCTTGACCATGCTGTTTGGCGTGAGGTCGGCCGAGAAGGGCGACAAGGCTGGAGCCTTTCGCTGGACCATGATTACGGCCGTCGCCGGAATTCTTTTCGCAACCCTGCACATTCGCGAATGGATGGGAATGATTGGGGAAGGTGCGACTCTATTCCACAATCCGTGGGGCACGCCTCTGTTTAGTTCGCTGTTTTTCAGTATTACCGGCCTGCATCTGCTGCACGTAACCGGCGGCGTGATCGCTTTGATCGTAGTCGGATTGCGCTACCAGGGCGGCCGTTACAAAGCCGATGACATCGAGATTACGGGCCTCTACTGGCACTTTGTGGATCTGGTTTGGATGTTCGTGGTGCCGCTGGTCTATCTTTTGAATCTGGCCCACTGAGAGTGACCCACTAACCAACGAAGCGAGGCGGGAGCAAACTACAATGACTACCGGCACGAACGAAGCGCACAAGACCAGCGGAGCGGGCAAAGACCTGATCATCTACTTTTGCATGCTGGCCCTGGCAGGAATACAGTTCTTCATCGCCTATCAAAACATCAGCGCATCGCAAATGTTTGTGCGGATGCTGATTGTGGCCATTATCGAAGCGGCACTGGCCCTTCTCTTTTTCATGCATTTAAGCGAGAATCGCGGCCTGAAGTGGTTCGTCCTGGTCTTCACCGTGGCCGTGATCCTGGGCATGCAATATGGATGGACCGACAGCTTCCGCATATTGGACGGCGCACCGTGGGCCAAGTAGCATAGGAGTCGACGGTTTCTCGAAGGGCAAGATGTCGAAGGTAAAGATGTCGAAGGTAAAGGTGCAGAAGCGATTCAGAACCATCGGCCTGGGGCTTGGAGTGCTGCTGCTGATGGCAGCGCCGGCCTTTTCACAAAGCTGCGCCCTGTGCTACACGCAAGCAGCCTCTTCGGGACAGCGCATGATTCAAGCGCTGAAAAGCGGGATCCTGGTCCTGATCGTTCCCCCCACCTTGGGATCGCTTGGCATGATTTTCATCGTTTATAAGAAGCGCAATCAGGTTCGGCGGACGGACGAGGAAAAGCAAGACGAATCCGACGGAGACTGGTAGTATGCAAGCCACGAACGTGATGACAAATACCGGCTCTCTCCAAAGTCTCAAGTCCAAACTGCGGGACTACTACACCCTGACCAAGCCCGAAGTGAACCTGCTAATTCTGATGACGACCTCGGCGGGATATTATCTGGCCTCGCGCGGCCCGTTCCGAGTTGCCGGTCTCATCAACACGCTGGTCGGGACGCTTCTAGTGGCCAGCGGAACCGCGACTCTGAATCAGTGGATGGAACGCGTGTGGGACGGCCAAATGCGCCGCACCGCCTCTCGCCCGCTGCCTTCGGGCAGGGTATCGAGTCGCGAAGCGCTGCTGTTCGGCCTGTTGCTCAGCATAGCCGGCGGCCTTTATCTGCTGGTAGCAGTCAATGCTTTGGCCGCGATGCTGGCGGTTTCGACTCTCCTTTCCTATCTGCTCGTCTATACCCCGCTCAAGCGCAAGACGCCACTGTGCACGCTGCTCGGAGCATTTCCCGGCGCCATGCCCACGCTGATTGGCTGGGCTGGAGCTTCCGCTGCCATCAACCGGCAAGCCTGGCTTCTCTTCGCCATCCTCTTTCTGTGGCAATTCCCGCATTTCCTCGCGATCGCGCTGATGTATCGCGAAGACTACAGCCGCGCGGGCTATCACATGCTCCC
Organism: uncultured Acidobacteriota bacterium; assembly: GCA_963758005.1. Classification (GTDB taxonomy): domain Bacteria; phylum Acidobacteriota; class Terriglobia; order Terriglobales; family Acidobacteriaceae; genus Sulfotelmatobacter. Next base: position 823,024 of record CAVWTR010000006.1, on the reverse strand, counting down.
TGACTTCGATCAAGATGCCCGCTTCACTCACGCCGAGATTCTAGGCTTTTCGGTCCTGCTGATCCTGGCTACGATGTGGCCGCTGATGGATCGCGCCAGCTGGATGTATGGCGCGGGTATGGGCGTGGCGGGAGCTTTCCTCCTGTACTACGTCGGCAAGTTATTGGCCTCGAACTCGAAGGTCATGGCTGGACGTCTGCTTCACGCCTCGGTGCTCTATCTTCCCGTGGTTCTTGTGATCATGGTCGTTGCGAAGAAGTAATACAACCGGCCGTTGCACTGCGGCGCTTCGATTGCGTCTCTCTAAAACTCATCATTCGCCACGCCGCTACCGCGGTGTCAGCAGGAAGCCGTGTTCCTGACCGTTGAGCGTGCCCATGCCGACAATCTGACCAGCTGAATTGATCCCGTTGGCCTGGATCAGCACCCAGCCTGATCCGCCGGGAATTAGGCCATTGAGATCTTTGATTTTCCCGCCGCTGTAGACGAAAGCGTGATACGTCCCGGCAAACGTCGACTGCCCAGCAACCACTCCAGAGTCATTGATGCCGAACGCCCAAACCGTGCTGTAGTTGCCCGCGAATGTGCCCAGATCCTTGAGCGGACACGCGCCACAGTTCGCAATGAACCCGTGAGCGGAGCCATTCTTTGTATAAGCCAATCCTGCGATCTGTCCCTTGTTATTGATCGCGTAGGCTTGGCTCCAAGCGCCCCCCAGAGTTCCCATCTTCGTCATCTTGCCACTCTTCCAGACGAAGCCGAAGAAATTGCCATCCGCATCGTAGGAGGTTCCGGTCACGACTGCGGAGTTGTTGACGCCTTGCGCACTGTTCCACCATCCGTTGCCGCTCGATCCTAGAGTTCCCAGGTCGATCATCTTTCCCTTGCTGTAGAGGAAAGGATGGTTCTCGCCGCTCGCAGTCACGGCTGAACCAACTACCTGCCCGAGATCGTTGAGGGCGTAGGCGGTCGCGGAGCCCCCGCCCAGATCGCCGATATCGATGAGCGTCGTGCCGTCGGAAAGGAATGCGCGATAAGTGCCGGCGGAATTTGTGGAATATCCTGCGACCTGACCGGAAGCGTTGATGCCGTTGCCGATACCCGAATTCCCGCCCAGCGTGCCCAGGTTGGTCATTACATCGTTGTCGTAGAAGAAAACGTCGCTGAGATTGCTATTGTTGGTGCCGGCTGCGCCGGTGACTTCCGCAGTGGCGTTGACGGCGCGAGCCACACTGTAGCCGTTGCTGCTGAGTGTGCCTAAGTCGGTGACGGAATAAGAGGCCTGAGCGGCGCAGAGGGAGGACGCGGCGGTCAGGGACAAAAAGCAGACGAAGTTGGAAAAGCTGACGTGAGCTTTCATGGCAAACTCCTTGGCGCAAGAAGTCCGACAGCGAATTTTTCCATGTGCCCGTTATTCAGTTGTCACGACAATGTCAAATGTCACTCTGGCGCTTCCGTCCATAGAACTCTCCTACCTTCACGGCTGCTCTTCTGCGCGAGCACGAGTGCGCGCATCGTGCGCAGCGCCTGCTCGGGCGTAACGTCCAGAGGAGCTTTCTTCTCAATCGCGTCTCTCACGTTGGCATAGTACCCGCGATAGTCTCCGCGGTCAGTCTTCACTTTGCGTGGTTCCTCGCCCACTCGGCTCAGAGTTCCCCAGCGATCCTCGGATTCCACTCCCCAGCCCTCGCCCCAATCCAGACCGTCGGGGCAGTTCGGGCTGCGCAGGATTTCTTCTTGCGGATCCATCCCATATTTTATAAATGTCCCTCCCGTTCCATGAATCAGCAGGTGCGGGCCGGGAGCGTAGGCAATAATCCGCGCCCGCAAAGTTGCTCGCAAATGTGGATACTCCATGTGCACATCAAAGGAATCGTCGATCTGCGAAGTCTTGCGTTGGCAAAACGCCGATGCCCAAATCGTCTCCGGCGTGCCAAACAAAACCAGCGCCTGATCGATCAAGTGCGGGCCCAGATCCCATAAAACGCCGGCCGCAGGATGGTCGGCTTTCTCGCGCCACGCGTTTGGCTTCGACTCGAGCCGGAAGCGGTCAAAGCGCGCTTCATACTCCGCCACCGCGCCCAGCGCGCCCGATTTCACGAGCTGCTTCACGGTGTGAAACTCCCCGTCCCAGCGCCGGTCCTGATACACGGTGACCAGCCGTCCGCGCTCGGCGGCGAGACGCACCAACAGCTCGGCTTCGGCCATCGTCGGCGTGAATGGTTTGTCGACAACCACGTCGCGGCCGGCTTCGAGGCAGGCTTTGGTATAGGAAAAGTGCGAATCGTTGGGCGTGGCCACCACGCAGAGGCCAATCGTTTTGTCGGAGAGCATTTCGTCGAGCGTGCGCGCCACTCGAACTTCGGGATACTTCTGCTGCGCGTTCGATCCGTGCCGCTCCAAAATGCAGGCCAGTTCCATGCCCGGAACCCCACGAATCACAGGAGCATGAAACGCCTGTCCCGCCAGACCGAATCCGATTAGGCCAACTCGTACCATCACTTTCCTCCGCCGTTCCAGAACGCCTTTGATCGTCTCTTACGAAATTCGATATTGCCTTTTATGATCGCCGTCTTTTACGGGCCGGTCTTTGAGGCGCCGCACAAATTTCAATCCCGACCAGATTTCGGTGACCGCACATACTTTCACGTCGACCAGTCCAGCCGCCAGCCCAATTTCTCGGACAACGTTCTCATCGAGATCGGTGGCTACGCCGGAACTTTTCTTGGGCCAGCTTACCCACAGCATTCCCGCGGGTGCAAGCCGCTTGCTGATGCGGTCAAATCCACGCACCAAGTGCGCTGCCGATTTCGTGAACAGCATCGCGAAATCGAGCGGAGTCTTTCCGTCACGCACGATTTCACATTCGTCCAGTTCGGCTTTTAACTCGGCGCGCACATCCGCTGGCATCGCGACCAGCCAAACGCGGAATCCGGGCTTGATGCCAAGCTTTTTCGGGAGCGGCGTTCCTGAATATCCGGGCATACTGGTGGTTCGTCCCACGAAGAAAGCAAATCGGAAGCCGATTTTCTATTGTGTCGGCGAATACCATCCCCGGCGCGAGCGGACGCGCAAATTCTTCTTGTCGTTGCTGACGATTTCGATGGTGCGGTAGTGACCGTCCGCTTTAAGGTCTGCCGGCTTATAGGAAATGGCGTACTGGCTGCGGAGTTCGTCCTGAATTTCGGCAAACGCGTTGGCCACATCGCGAATCTGAAACGGGTGAAAAGGTTTTCCGCCGGTGGCATCGGCGATGCGGTCGAGCACTTTGTCCCCTGGCCCGCTGGTGCCGCTCACATTGGTGCTGATGGTGTAGACGATGGCTTCGGCGCGCTGCGCCATTTCGATGGCTTCTTCGCGGGTGACGTGGCTTTGGTTGTCCTCGCCGTCGCTGAGCAGAATAATGGCGCGCCGTACCGTGGTCGACTTCGGAGCCTTCAGCAGCTTGTCGCGGCAGGCAAAATAAAGCGCGTCGTAGAGCGCCGTACCGCCGCCGGGACGCAGTTCGTGCACTCCATGCGCCAGCAACTCGGTATTGTCGGTGAAATCCTGTGTAACCTCGGGCGTCACGTCAAAGCCAACTACAAACGCCTGATCGAATCGTGGACGAATCGTTTGGTTGAGAAACTCGATCGCGGATTCCTGTTCGAACTTGAAACGGTCGCGCACGGAATTGCTGGCATCGATCAGCAGGCCGACCTGGAGCGGGAGGTTGGTTTCGGAGTTGAAGCTGCGGATCAAGTCCGGCGGCTTGTTGTCGTCGAGCACGCGGAAGTCGCCTTCCTTCAGGTCAGTAACGCGCTTCCCGTGCTTGTCGGTAACGGTGAACACCACGTTCACTTCGTTGGTTCGGGTGACGATCGTAGGGATGTTTGGGTCGCCGCTGGCATTTGGATCGGCGGGCTTTTGTTCTTGTTCAGTGGGTGTGGCGCTGGGCGACGGAGTATTCGGCGATGGTTGCGCTGCCGCGGGCGTCGAGGCCGAAGCCACTGGTGTGGCCGAGTTAGGAGTTGCCGACTGTGCGGTTGCGCCCACTGCCAGGAAAAGACAAGCAGAACCAGACGCGGCACTTGCAATCAATTTCGTTCCCGAAGTTTCCATCTGATTCGACATTATATCCGCCAACCCCGCATGGGCCTCAACTCCGACAAGCGCTGGTCCTACCCACCTTTCGCAGAGGCGCCGGTAATGTCTTTCTCCACGGTCGCCAGGAAGGCGTGCAGTTCCGGTGGAAGTGGGCTTGTCAGAGCGATCCCTTCTCCGGTGCGCGGATGCGTCAGTTCCAGTTGAGCGGCGTGCAGGAAATTTCGCGGCAGCGAAATCGCGCCGCCCTCGTCTGTGGCGCGGCCGCGCCTGGCCCGCATCTCCTTTGGCGCGCCGTAGAGGGCATCGCCGACTACCGCATGGCCGAGCGAAGCCATGTGGACGCGAATCTGATGCGTGCGGCCAGTGTCGATCTTCACTTCGATCAGCGTGAACTTGCCAAAGGTAGTGTCCAGGCGACGGACGACGCTGTAGTGCGAGATGGCTTCGCGGCCTCCCGTGCCGCGCGTGGTCATCCGGATGCGGCGGACCGGGTCGCGGGAGATCGGCGCGTTGATGGTTCCGCGATCTTTCTTCGGCCAGCCGTGCACCAGCGCGATATAAGTCTTCTTCACTTCGCGCTTGGCAAACTGCTCGGCCAGCTTGCGATGCGCTTCGTCGTTCTTCGCTACGATGATCAGTCCGCTGGTTTCTTTGTCGAGGCGGTGGACGATGCCCGGCCGCAGCTCCCCGCCCACGGCCGACAGGGTCGCGAAGTGATGCAGCAATGCGTTCACCAGCGTGCCGCGATTGCGCTCGTCCTCTCCGTTCGGGCCGACGGCCCCGGCGCCGGCATGGACCATCATTCCGGCGGCCTTGTTGATGATGGCCAGGTCGTCGTCTTCGTAGACGATGTCGAGCGGGATATTTTCGGCGATGGCGCGCAGCGGGGGACGCGGCGCCGGAGTGAGCACGGTAATGCGCTCGCCGCCGCGCAGCTTTAGGGAAGCTTTGGCGGGGGCGTCGTTTACCAGAACTTTTTGGTCGGCGATGATTTCTTGCACGCGGGCGCGGCTGACGTCGAGGTGCGGGGCAAGGAATTGGTCTAGGCGCTGGCCGGCGGCGTCGGCGGTCACTGCGAAGATTGCGGGGTTGGCCGTGGCGGCGTTCATCGGAAGGACGGACGGAGAGGATGACCGGCCGCAACTTTTTTTTGATGGCACCGGGGTAAGATACTTATTTTATTGGAGTTGCGCGGATCTGATCTGCCCTCACTCCGGCAAAATATTGAGCGCCAAGGAGTTACGGGTAAAATATTACAGAATAAGGACTTATAGGGCAGGTTTTCAGGTTGGGCGCTTCCCGTCGTTTTGAGGCTGACGACGTGGCTGGTCGTGCTGGTAAACACGGATATATCTATTTTAACAAGATTGAGGGGAGTCTCCCGCGGTTACGCCGGGGAGAATTCGCTTTGGGGAGAATGGGTTAGGCGGGTGCGGGAAATATTTGCTTGACAGGCGCACGGAAGGTGAAAAAAGTCGAGGCTGGATTTCAGTTAGGTCCTGCGGGGGCGTGTCCGGCAGCTTCGGGCGGCTGAAGCTGGTTTCAACCCTCGCCCTGGGCTGGCTGAAGGCATGCCCTGATACGAATCTTGTTTCAAACCGCACCATTGCCCACCCTTGGGAGTCTTTCATGCTGTGGCTAGCTTGGAGCCGGGGCGCAGCCACCAGATCAGGCCGCCGGCTAGCACCAAGCCAACCGCGATCAGCTGCGTGCCGGTCATCATGCCGCCGAAGACGGAGCCGCGGCCGGGGTCGTCGCGGAGATATTCGAGGAAGAATCGGGCGACTCCATAAATGAATAAGAATGCGCCGAAGACCTGGCCGTCGAATTTTCTGCGTTTGAGCAGCCACATCAGGAAGAAGAAATTTGCCAGCTCCACGGCCGACTCGAATAATTGTGTGGGTTCGAGCGGTATGCCCAACGGTGTGCCGGTGATTGAGTTTGCCAGCGGATTGTGAAAGACCACACCCCACCAGTGATGCGTCGGCTTACCGTAGCAGCATCCGGCGGCGAAGCAGCCGATGCGGCCCAGCGAGTGGCCCAGGGCGAGGCCGGGCGCGAAGGCGTCGCAGGTTCCGAGCGGCGGCATGTGATGTTTTCGGACATACCAGGCGGCTGCGGCGAACGCGGCCAGCAGGCCTCCGGAAAAAACTCCGCCAGCCTGCAGAGTGTCGATGCTGAAGATCTCGCGGGGATGAGCCGAGTAGTAGCTCCACTCGTTGATGACGTAGAGCACCTTGGCGCCGATAATGCCGCACAGTACGACCAGAATGCCCAGGTTCCAGGCCTTGTCGCCGTCAATTCCGAGACGTTCGGAATTGCGCACACTGATCCACAGGCCGATCAGGACACCCAGGGACACCAGGAATCCGTATGTCGGCAGGAAAAACTTCCCTAGATGAAAGAGTTGCGGATACACAGTTTAATTAGATGCGGAAAAGCAGGATTTTGCTACTCAAACCAGTTTAGCAGGGAATATCTCAGCGGAAAATCAAGATCAGAAGCTGACGGACAGGAGTGTCCCGTCCCACAAGCAGCTAACAGCGGCTGAAGCCGCTTATCTATCTTATGCCATTGTCGGCATCGCTGAAGCGATGCCCTGATACAAATCTGCCCTGATACAAATCTTTCTTCAATCAAAAAATCAAGCCGACCCACTGTGCCGTGTGACGGGCCGAGAATGAACCCGTCGGTAGACGTTGGGTGCCCGCCGAGACCCTTTAGGCATCTCCGCATGGCGGAGCGTCGCACACCGGATCTTAGTTCGAGTCGAGCTCCCGTTCATTCAGCATTGGTTCAAAAATCGGTTACCGCCATCACCAACCCGGCAGGTCGGCTTTCAATGTGGATGCTAGGCAATTCTGGTCCGCTTGGCAAGTGGAAGACTATAAAAAGTTGGCAGGCCGCTTGCAACGAAAGTAATGCTTGATTCACAAAAGGGCTTGCCGGCGTCCGGGCGAACCACGAGACTCTGCCTTCCCTCGCCAGAGGCTCCGCGGGTGGTGATGCAGTTTGGCTTACGCGTTAGGGCGGTTGAGCGGGAGATCCCTCTCTCCGCCTGAAGGGCGGCTTCGCTCGGGATGACGCCAGGTTCGTAACTAAAACTGAGCCACTACTGGACCACGGAGGTACTTGATTCTGCTGGGCGGTTGTGAGTTTATACTCAGTACGCATACCGAGCCCAAAGCGTAGTCGCTCGTGGAACGGCGGCGCGCCGGAGAAGTCTGAGTAATGTTTAAACTGCGCGCGTCCGCAATGGCGGCGGCGGCCGTTGTCGTGCTTGTACACGGAGCTGTACTGGTGTTTCGGTACGGTACCCAGACGGCTTCACTGTGCGGCGACTGGATTGGCGCGGCGGCAATCGTGCTCGCGGCCGTGACCTGCTGGTCGGCGGCAAACCGCTCGGGTTCCTTTGGCAAGCGGGTTTGGCGGCTGATTTTCTTTTCTCTGCTTCTCGCTCTGCTGGGACAGCTTGCCTACACCTGGTACTTCGACTATCTGAAAGTTCCTTCCGGCACGGTGTGGCCGAGCGATATCCTGGTATTTTTCTGGGTCGTGCCCGCGCTGATGACGCTGTTTCTGAGTCCACGAGACCCGAACAGCGGATTCCGGTGGCTGCGCTTCTGCGATTTTGCCCAGGTCTGCGCTCTCGTGCTTTCGCTCGAGCTTTCCACGCTTTATATGCCGTCCCGCTGGCAAGCCTCGGAGCGGGCCATGGCCGTGCGTTCTTTCCACGTGGGACTCGTTTTCTTCGCGCTGGTGGCTTTGAGTTTCCTGGTGCGCGGATTGCTCACTCACTATCGCACCGGACGCGCATTTTTTCTCCGGCTGGCAGGATTTTTCTTCGCCTACGCGATCGCCACCAATGTCACTCTCTATGCCTTTGCTACGGGGAATGTGCAGGAAGGACTCTGGACCGACCTGCTGTGGACGGTGAGCTATGCCATCCTCATCGTAATTGCTGCGACCTGGGACGGTGCCGAACCCGATCCGCTGAAGACGACGGACCCCATTGCGCCGGGCATGCGGTTGCTCGCACAGTTTTCTCCATTGATTATCCCCGCGATCGTGTTTCCGCTGGTTCTGCGGATCGCTCAGGAACAGTTCTATTGGGCTGTCTTTCTGGTGATGGTTTCTTTCGTGGGAGCGAGCGGGCGACTGTTCGTGGTTCACCGGCAGTTGCTCCACAGTTCCGAGGAGTTGGCGAAAAACCTTGCTCTGCTGCGGGGCATTACCGAGGGGACGACGGACGCGGTCTTCGTCAAGGATCTTCAGGGCCGTTATCTGATGATGAATCCCGCCGGTGCAAGGTTCCTGGGCCGGACGGTGGATGAGGTCATCGGCAAGGACGACACGGAACTCTTCGACGACGCGGAAACCGGGCGCGCGATCATGGAACTGGACAGCAGAGTCCTGCAATCGGGCGAGATGCAGACGTTCGAAGAGGGAGGCACGGCAGCCGGAGTATCTCGAATTTACCTTAGCAACAAAGGTCCGTTTCGAGACGCCAGCGGGAAGGTGGTGGGGTTGCTGGGCATCTGCCGCGATATCAGCGACCGCAAAATGGCGGAAGAGGAAATGCGCCGATCGCAGCAGAAGCTGCGGATTCATTTCGACCATACTCCGCTGGCGGTGGTGGAATGGGATCTCGATTTTCGCGTGGCTGACTGGAACCCCTCAGCTGAGCGCATCTTCGGCTATACGCGGGAGGAAGCTCTCGGGCAGCATGGCAGTTTTATTGTTCATCCGCAGTTCCGGGAGCGCGTAGACCGCGTCTGGCAAACTCTGCTGCAGCAAAAAGGCGCAACCCGCAACATCGGCGAGAACGACAACATCACCAAGGACGGCCGCGTCATCTCTTGTGAGTGGTACAACACGCCGTTGGTCGATGAGTCGGGACGAGTACTCGGCGTGGCCTCGCTGGCGCAGGATGTTACCGAGCGCGTGGCTTTGGAAGAGAGGCTGCGCCAATCGCAGAAGATGGAAGCTGTGGGACGGCTCGCGGGCGGCGTAGCTCACGACTTCAACAATTTGCTCACCGTGATCCTGGGATACTCACAGATCGTCGCCGAAGGGGTTCCGCCGGGCAGCCGGTTGGCTGACAGCACGGCGCAGATCAAGTCGGCGGCCGACCGCGCCTCGGGCATCACGCGCCAGTTGCTGGCCTTCAGCCGCAAGCAAGTGCTCTCGCCGCGAGTCATCAATTTAAATGACATTATGTTGAATCTCGACTCGCTGCTACGCCGGCTGATCGGAGAAGACATCGAGGTCCTGACCGCGCCTTCGACCGACTTGGGTTCGGTGAAGGCCGATCCCGGGCAGATCGAGCAAGTCCTCATGAATCTGGCTCTCAATGCACGCGACGCCATGCCCACTGGCGGAAAACTTACTCTAGAGACTTCGAACGAGCTGCTCGACGAGTCCTACGCCCAACGCCACCAACCCGCCGAGCCCGGACGCTACGTCATGCTGGCCGTCACGGACACCGGGCACGGTATGAGTCCCGAAACCCAGGCGCGCATTTTCGAACCGTTCTACACCACGAAAGAAGTCGGCAAAGGCACGGGCCTTGGCCTCTCCATGGTGTACGGAATCGTCAAGCAGAGCGGAGGTTACATCTGGGTCTACAGCGAGCCTGATCGCGGCACGACTTTCAAGATTTATCTTCCCCGCGTCGACCAGCCTGCTGAAGGCGTGAGTACCCGAAGCGGCCCCAAGAGTGTCCAACGTGGCACCGAGACGATCCTGCTGGTCGAAGATGATCCACAGCTTCGCCAGCTCAGCTCCTCCGTTCTGGCGCATTGTGGCTATAAGGTGCTGGTCGCGAGCGGCCCGGAGGAAGGTATAGAGATCTGCATGGCCAACCATCGCGACATCAGCTTGTTGGTCACCGACGTGGTCATGCCTCGCATGAATGGCCGGCAACTGGCGGAACAGATCCAGCGCGCATCTCCCAAGGTGAAGGTGCTCTACATCTCCGGCTACACCAGCAACGCGATTGTTCACTATGGAGTGCTTGACCCGGGGCTTTCGTTCCTGCCTAAGCCCTTCACACTGTCGGCGCTGATAGCGAAAGTTCGGGAGGTGCTGGACTCTGAACCTGCGCAAGGAAAGCCAGCCGAATAATTTTTGGGCAGCGGCTCAATTTCAGACCTGTTCCAGCTCGATGTCATTCTGAGCGTGGCGATAGCCGGGCGAGGAACCTTACGCGGGCCGACGCTGTTGATGCCGTGGGTGGGAGTGCCTGCTCTTCATGCAGTCAGGCGCTCCTCGCATCCGTACAACCGACGTCCGGGCTTCGTAAGGTCCCTCCGGAGCGCTTGGCGCGCTCCTGCGGGATGACATCGGTCGGTGAACCCGTAAGCGCCCAACTTCAAGATTGAGCCACTAACCAGTGCTTGTTGTTTTTCTGGTTATTTTTGTCCCTCGGCCCAATAACTGGTGCGCGCCAGGACTGTCGCATCTCCCCCGGCTCGCAGCCGCACTCGAATCTGATGCATCCCGGGATGTGGACTCTTGGGCGCGAAGCTTAACAGATAGCGGCTGTGGAGATGATTGGTGAAATCATTCATCCTTACATCGAATTTCTTCTTGGTGGCGAACAGTTCGTACTCCCCGCCCGTCATTCCAGCGATCGTACTCGGAATGTTTTTCTTCATGGCCTGGGCTAGCTGATAGGCGAGGTCGAGGAAGTTGATGCCCTCGTGCATCTCGTTCAGGTTGTTGCCCCGTTCAGTGTCGAGAATATTGGAGAGCGCCGGGGAAAACGCCAGCGCGTACATCACGCTGTTGCTCTCACCGATCGCCTTCACGGTGTCGTCAATTTTTACGATGCTGCCGTGGTCGCGAGTCTCGCCGATGAGCAGGAGCACACGCTGCCGCTCCTCCGGTTCCTGCTGGAGCAGATGCACCGAATATTCGATGGCATCCAGGATCGCGGCTCCCTCATCCCCGGGTTGCAGGTTCCGCAGATCATCGTCCACCAGGCTATCGTCCTTCGTGAAATTTCTTGTGAGATCGACCTGGCTGTCGAACTCCACGACTGCAACCCGAGTGGTTCCCAAACTGAATACCGGGCCGAGCATCGACTTCAAGCCTTCCATTCGTGGAAACTCGGCGTAGGCCCGCCGCCCGCGCTGAATCGCCACCACCAGCGAAACCGGCTGGCCTTCAGGCGCATCGTCGAGGCGCGCCGGCTGCTCCACGCCGTCGTCTTCCACGATGAAGTCCTTGGCCTGTAGTCCATACACGATTCCGCCCTGCTGGTCCTTGATCAGCGCCGGAACCAGAACAATATTGGATTGGGAACGGAGAGTTGTTTCCTGAGAAAAGACGCTGCCGCAAAGCAGGGCCAGCGCGAGCAGAGTCGAAGGGGGTACAGTCAAAGCGGGTAAAGACAAAAAGAAGCCTGTCCGGTCGCGCCGCAGATTATCCCGCCTTGCGTTTTTCGCCCAGCACTTCATCCAGCGCATCTGCTAATAGATGCGCCCGCTTCTGATAGTCGGTTGCTCCGCTGGACTGGTTTTTCTTGAGCAGATGATATTCGTCGGCAATGTTCAGGGCCGCCAGGACGGCCAACCGAACCGTATCGATCGTATTCGTGGCTTCGGCCACGGCACGCATTTTGGAGTCGACATATTCCGCCAGCTTCAGAATATATTCCGCATCGGACCCGCGCAGGTTGTAGGCCTGGTCAAAAATCTCCACCCGCACGCTGGAGTTCTGCGAGTCCTTCACCATCTGATCCTTCGTAGCGGTAGCCATAGAAGCGTTCTCCGTAGAGACGTAGCTGGCTACGTCTCTCGCACAAGCCTGAAATCAGGCGGCTAGCTGGCCTCGGCAATCGTCTCGATCTGTAACAGCATTTTCTCGACGCGCCCGCGAATCTCTTCCCGCTCTTTCTTCAGCCGTACCATTTCCCGCCGCAGCGTTACCAACTCCTCTTCGCGGTCTTCCATCTGCTGCCGCACGCGCTGGGCATCGCGTTCGGCCGTGGCCTGGGCCTGCCGGGCCGCTTTGTACATCTCTATGGTGCGATAAATCTTGTCTTCGAGCGCCTGAAAATCGTCCACCGGAACCTGCTCCGCCAACGGTTCAACCGCATTCAATGCCATGAGTGCACTCTTCTCCACCGGAATTTCTGGAACTTCCTCGCAGTATACTCCACATTTTTGTGGAGAACGCGCCCGATCGCTGGGTTCAATCGAGACAATCCGGCATAAGAGAAATTGGCTATAATTCCCGGTGCTAGGAAGCTCGGACCCAAGGAGGTCACCAATCGTGAAACGCGTTGCTTATCCAGCCCTCGGATTGTTGCTAGTGCTGCTCGCCGTCCCATCCCGGAGTGCGGCCAAGACAAAAATCGAACTTAAAGACGCCCAGGGAAAGTCCGTCGGCGACGTCGTGATCTGGGATCAGGGTACAGGCCTCGGACTACAGCTCGACCTTCACGACCTCACGCCCGGAGAGCACGCCATCCACTTCCACCAAGTTCCTAAGTGCGAAGGCCCCGGATTTCAAATCGGCGGGTGGACACTTCAACCCTGACGGCAAGAAGCACGGCTTCGATAATCCCGACGGCCATCACGCCGGAGATATGAAGAACTTCACGGTCGGCGCCGATGGCAAAACAAAACTTCGCATGCAAGACGCCGACGTCACTCTGAAGGATGGCCCGCATTCACTTCTGAGCAACGGCGCTGCCGTCGTGGTCCACGCGAAAGCCGACGACTACAAGACCGATCCCTCCGGCAACTCAGGGGATCGCGTAGCCTGCGGTGTGATTACGAAGTAGAGTTTTTTAGGCTTTGTCATCCCGAGTGAAACGAGGGACCTGCTGTTTGCCGGCAGCGCCCCGCGCGGCATGGCGTGAGCAAGCGAAGTCAGCGGGCCAACTTCGCCAGCCGCCGTGCCGCATCATCCAGCGTCTCCGGCTTCTTGCAGAACGCAAACCGCACCTGCTTCGCCCCATCCCGCGGATCGCGATAGAAACTCGATCCCGGCACACACGCCACGCCAATTTCCCGCACCAGATGTTTTGCAAACGAAACATCATCATTAAACCCGAACGCGGAAATGTCGGTCATTACGTAGTACGCGCCCCGGGGACGAAAACAGTGGAACCCAGCCGCGGTCAGCGCGGGCATGAGACGATCGCGCCGCACGCGGTATCCTTCGGCGAGCTTCGCATAGTATTCTGCGGGCAAGCTTAACGCTGCGGCGCCCGCTTCCTGTAGCGGAGCGGGTGCGCCCACGGTCAGGAAATCGTGCACCTTGCGGATTGCATTCGTGATCTTCTCAGGCGCAACCGCCCATCCCACGCGCCATCCCGTCACGCTGTAGGTCTTTGACATGCCGTTGATGGTTACGGTGCGGTCGCGCATTCCATCGAGCGAGACCATCGAAATATGTTCTGTTCCTTCGTAGAGAATGTGCTCGTAAATCTCGTCGGTAATTGCCAGCACATCGAATTCCACGCACAGGTCGCGAATCAATTCCAGTTCGCGGCGCGTGAAAACCTTACCCGTCGGATTGTTCGGAGTATTAACAATGATTGCTTTAGTGCGTTTGTCGAACGCGCTCCGCAGTTCCTTTTCGTCAAACGTCCACTCGCCGCCGTCAGTTGTGGGCGGACGCAGCTTCACAAACTTCGGCTTCGCCCCACTCAAAACCGAGTCCGGCCCGTAGTTCTCGTAAAACGGCTCGAAGATCACCACTTCATCCCCGGTATTGCAAACCGCCAGCAGAGTCGAAATCATGGCTTCGGTCGATCCGCAGCACACTGTAATTTCTTTCTCGGGATCGACCGTAATCCCCTGCCACACGCCCATCTGCCGGGCAATGGCATTGCGCAGATTCTTCGCGCCCCAGGTAATGGCGTACTGATTGACGTCGGCCGCAACCGCCTGCTGCGCGGCCTGTTTGATCTCCGCCGGGGCAGGGAAGTCGGGAAAGCCCTGCGCCAGATTCACCGCGCCGTGCAGCATGGCCTGCCGCGTCATTTCCCGAATGACCGACTCGGTAAAATATCCAACTTTGTCGCTGAGAAACTGTTTGCCAGGCATAGTGTTTTAGATCACTGGTTTAAATCATGTTGTGAATCATGGCTTGAATCCCACGCTCTGCCAAAGTTCCGCGGTATGGAACATGATTCCATTGGTGATCACGTACTCGACATTGCGAAGCTGGTGAATATCGTCCAGCGGATTGCCGTCGACCAGAATCACGTCGCCGCGCTTTCCTTTCTCCACGGTGCCGGATTCCTTCTCGAATCCCATGGCGCGCGCTGACACGATGGTGGCCGCCCGAATCGCTTCCATCGGGGTGAATCCGGCCTGTACGTACAATTCGATCTCGCGGTGAAGGCTGTGGCCCGGAACCGTTTGGTCGGTGCCCGCGACCACCGGAATGCCCGCTCGATGCAGCGCTCCGATGATGGCCAATTCCTTCTCGAAAACCTTTTCGCCGATTTCTGACCGCTCCGTCGGCGGCCCCACGTCGGTGAGTTGTTCGGCGAGTTCGGGAGCGACTTTATTCACGCCGGGCTCGAAACTGGCAGGCGGCTTGGCAGTCGTCGCGGTAAAGAATTCAAACAACGCAATGGTCGGATCTACGACCGTGTGGTGCTCCTTCAGGAACGACAATGCCTTCTGAGCTTCGGCGGAATCGAGGTCAATATTGGCCGTGGCTTTCGCTTTGTCCATGCGGCTCATGCCGTCGGGAAACGGCGCGTGCATAATGTCGGCGATGTAGGTTATGTGGTTGATCTGGTCTTGCCCGGCTTCAATCGCCTGATAGGCGTTCAATCCTTCCGGGACGTGTCCGGTGACGGTCATACCCAGGCGATGCGCTTCGTCGGCGACGATCTTTAATTCTTCGAGTTTCACCGAGCTGTAAATCTTCATCTGCTGGAAGCCGGCGGCGTGGTAGCGGTCGGTCCACATCAGAGCCTGTTCCGGGGTATCGACGTGTTCCACGCCGAGGGTGTAGGTGCTGGTGCCGTCGACGATGCCTGCCGCAAGAATTCGCGGACCGAGACCCTGCCCCTGCGCAATAGCATCGCGCACGGCGGTGATGAATTCAAATTCATTTCCGCAATCGCGTACCGTGGTTACGCCCGCCGCAAGGTAAATTGGTCCCCACTCGACCTGCTCGAAGTGTGCGTGCATGTCCCAGAGGCCAGGCAGAATTGTCTTGCCTTTTGCGTCTGCCACATACGCATCCTTCGGAATCTTGATTTTGGAGCGCGGGCCGGCGGCGACGATGCGCCCGTTATGAATCACGACTGCCGCATCCGGCAGCGGTGCGGCGCCGGTTCCGTCAATCAACGTGCCGCCCACGATGGCGATGGTAGAGGCGCGGCTGCCCGAGATTCCTTTGGAAATTTCTGACAGAGCGCTCATGCCGTCCGCTCCGGCGCGTCCCACGAAATCGCCTAGCGCGCTTTCGTATCCTTCGCGAATGGCTTCGAAGTGGTCGAATTCCGCATCGGTCGTGATTGCGGCGACGAGGTTGCGGTTCGCGTCAAACCACAGCGTCTCGCGTCCCCAGATCAGGCCTTCGATGGTGTAGCGGTCGAGCTTCTCGTCTCTGGTGCGATCGCTGGCGCCGTCTTTCGAGGCAATGCGAATTGTGTCTTGCCCGCGAGGTTCCACTCTCACGTTGCCACTCGGGAGTGTCGCCAGTTGTGCCGGCGAACCATGCGTGGCCCAGTAGCGCACCATGAGCATCTGCATGGTCGTCGGAGCGTAGCCCGCAATCGTGAAGAACGGCCCGGAGGGCGGAGTGAGTTCGCTCTGCTTATCGCGGGTGCGGAAGTGAACTTTGTTGCTGGCGGCGTCGATGGTCACGGCTTCGTCAATCGACACGGGTCGCGCGGTCTGGCCCTTGATCTCAAAAGACTGCGGCGTCAGGTCGGGAGCTGCGCGAAAACTCGCGGAGAGCGGAACCGGCGAACCGCGGTCGGTGAATTTGAAATCCATCTTCACTGCGAGAGAGTCGCCGTCGCGACGGATTTCGTAGGTCTCCTCGCCAATCGGCGCCTCGAACTTGTGCAGGGTGAATTTGCCTTGTTCGACAATCGCGGATGAGTCGGGCGCGGATTGTTGGGGAGCAGCGACTACAGGTGAAATCGCCGCAACAACTAAGGAAAGCAAAGAGAACAGCGGAACTATCCGAATCTGTTTTCGCATGGTTGTGGATGAACTTATGCACAGATAATAAAGGCGCGAAATCTGTGACCTACTTCTTCACCTGTATTCCCAGTTCCCGCAACTGCCGGTCGCTGACCGGCGTCGGTGCGTCGACCATCAAATCTACGGCGCGCGCGGTTTTGGGGAAGGGAATCACTTCGCGCAGACTTTCAGCGCCCGCGATGATCATCACGATGCGGTCGAGGCCCAGTGCGATCCCGCCATGCGGAGGCGTGCCATACTCAAGCGCTTCCAGAAAGAATCCAAAGCGCGACTTTGCTTCTTCGTCAGTCATCCCTAACGCGCGGAAAATCTTGCTCTGAATATCCTGACGGTGAATACGAATCGATCCCGAGCCCAACTCCGTGCCGTTCAGCACCACGTCGTAAGCCAACGCCCGCACCGCGCTCAGCGGCGACTGCGGATCGTTCACCGACTCCACGCCCGCCTCCAGCAGGCTCATGTCTTCATCATGCGGCGACGTAAACGGATGATGCGCCGCCATCCACTGCTTCTCGCCTTCGTCCCATTCGAACATGGGAAAGTTCATGACCCAGAGGAAGCGGAAATCTTTCGCGGGGTCGCCGGACTTCTTGAAAATGCCGTGCTTCTCGGAATATTTCTGCGCCAGAGCCAGCCGCAGCAGTCCTGCCGACGCGTAAATTGCCAGCTCCGCGGGCGTGACTTTACGGTGCGCGGGCATTGCGGTTTGCGGCCCCGCTTGCGCTGACCCAGCGACCAGCACGATCAGGTCGGCGTCTTCCATCCCGACTTTCTTCGCGATCGCGGCTGCGGCGTCGGGGAACTTGTTGCCGATGCGTTTGAAGTCCTCGAAAATCTTCGCGCCGCCCTTGGCATGGAACATGGGCTTAATGTCGTCGCGCTCTTTGCGCGAAAGCTCGCCGACCTTGGGCGTGCGTATGGCGATCACCGGCAGGTTCGCATTGATGGCGAGTTCCTGAAGATTCTCCGCCGTGAAGCACTCGCGCACGTCTGTGAATGCGGGCAGACGCAAATCGGGCTTGTCGATGCCGTAGAGCCGGATGGCCTCGTCATAATCCATGCGCGGAAACGGCGTCTTGATCGCGCTGCCCGTGGCCTGGAACGCAGCCGTCAGAAATCCTTCGACCACTTCCCATACCCGCTCCGGCTGCGGGTACGACATTTCCAGATCGATCTGGGTGAACTCGGGCTGGCGGTCGGCGCGCAGGTCTTCGTCGCGGAAACAGCGCACGATCTGAAAATATTTATCGAAGCCGGAGATCATCAGGATCTGCTTGAACATCTGCGGCGACTGCGGCAGGGCATAAAACGTCCCCGGCTGCACGCGGCTGGGCACGAGATAGTCGCGCGCCCCTTCCGGCGTTGACCGCGTCATGAACGGGGTTTCGATCTCGAAAAATCCCTGCTCGGAAAGATAATCGCGGATCGCCTTTGCAACCTTGTGCCGGGTCTCGATGTTGAACTGCATCACGTCGCGGCGCAGATCGATATAGCGGTACTTCAGGCGCGTCTCTTCATTGGTCAGAGCCGTGTCCGAGGGCAGGAACGGCGGCAGCTTCGATTCGTTCAGAATGCGAATCTCGTCGGCGACCAGTTCGACTTCGCCGGTGGGGATATTCTTATTCAGAGTGTCGGCGTCGCGCAGCTTCACCGTGCCGAGCACGGCAATGACATACTCGTTGCGCACGGTGTTGGCCTTGTCGTGCGCCGCGGCGTTTAGCTCATGGTTAAGCACAATCTGGGTCACACCGGTGCGGTCGCGCAAATCGATAAAGATGAGGTTGCCCAGGTCGCGGCGCCGGTTCACCCATCCCATGAGTACGGCCTTCTTGCCGGCGTCGGAGGGGCGCAGCGTCCCGCACATGTGAGTTCGTCGCAGATCTCCCAGGAAATCGAGCAAAGTGTGTCCTTATCGTCAGAATTGCGGCAGGATGCCGAAACCCAAGATTATAAACGGTCTTTGTCGTGGCAGTCAGATTGTGGCGGTCAGATCGTAGCAGTCAGATCGTAGCATTTAGAATGCCGCAGCCCCAGCTCGGTATAAATCGCGTTTGGATGCCCTACCGGATACCCCAACTCCCGCTCGTGCATCTACTATAGATACGATGACCGCAGCCCCGCTTCCCGTCGAAATCGAGCAGCCCGCGCCGGTTCTGCGGCTTCTGGTCGAGCTGCCTTCCTGGCGGAGCGACTTCCTCGAAAATCTTCGGGACTTCGTTTCTCCGCGTCCGCTTCCGCCGCTCGAACTTCGCTCCGCCCCCGCGCCTTTCTGGGCTGATGTATTCGTGACGCGGCCGCAGCCATGGAACCGGTTTCTTCAATCCGGCGTGGGTCACGTCATCGTACTCGGACTGCTCATCGCGCTCACCCGCTTCCTTGCCCTGCAGCCTCAGGTCGTGGCGAGGCCGAGCTTCGACGACTCCAGAGTGGTCTACCAGGCCACGGAATATCTGCCACCACTCGATACTCGCAGCGCTCATGCGGCGCGGCGAAGGAAGGCCGACCGAAGTTTGTCGCAGCCGGCGTCGTCCGAACAGGATTCTTCCAGACAGCCCATCATTTCTGTTCCTCGCGAAGCCGACAACCACGCCCAGACCATCGTGACTCCGCCCAACGTGAAACTGAAGCGGGACGTTGCGCTGCCCAACATTGTGGACTGGTCGGATCAGATGCAGAAGCCGCGGCTTGCGATCCCTCCCGTTCCGCTGACGCTCGCCGCCGACACCGCTCGAATCGCGCCCCACCTGGAAAGCTCTGTCGTGACTCCGCCGCCCGATGCGGTCCATGTTGCACATCGCCGGAATTCGACGTCGCTGGAAACTTCGGTGGTCGCGCCGCCGCCCAGTGTCGAGACCGCGTCCACTCGTGTGGTGGGTGATTTGAACATTGGCCGGAGTTCGGTGATTGCCCCGGCGCCACAACTCGCGGTCAGCGAACAACGCTCCCGATCTCGATCGTCATCCTCCGGCGCCGGCCTCGGCGCTCCGCAAGCTGTTCCTCCGCCTCCGTCGGTTTCTGCGGGATCTTCCGGGGAGTCTTTTGGAGGACGCGGCCGAGTGATTGCGCTGAACCTGCATCCGGCGGTCGGAGGGCCACCGAATCCACCTCAAGGCAACCGTCGCGGCGCGTTCGCGGCCACGCCGGAGGGACAGCCCGCAGCGTCTGGCAGCGGCAAGGAGAATTCAGGTGGATCGACACGGAAGGGAAGCGGCGATTTGCCGGCTGGACTCTACGTCGGAAGCGCAGCGGGAAAACCGTCGCCTGTCGCGGGCACCCCAGCCTCAGCCAACTCCGTCAACCCGAATCTTATGGCCAGCGTGCGCCCGCTGCGCCTTACCGGCGCTCCGTCTCGTGCGACGCAGCCCGAAAGCACGGCCAAGCTTTCCGAAGTCGAACGACAGGTTTTCGGCGACCGCAAGTTCTATTCCCTCTCGTTGAACATGCCGAATCTGAATTCCGCCGCCGGCAGTTGGGTGATTCGCTTCGCCGAACTCAGCCATGATTTAAAGAATCACGATTCAAGCAATCATGACTCTAACGATCGCGATTCAAACAATCATGATTCAAACAATCGTGCTGCGAACGATCGCGACGCAAACACGCCCCCGGGAGAGCTTTCCCAGCCGACCGCGATCCGCAAAGTCGATCCTGCATATCCTTTGCAACTGATGCGGCAGAATGTCGGAGGAACGGTGATCCTCTACGCGATCATTCACGCCGATGGCACCGTTGGCAATGTGCGCGTCCTGCGGGGTGCCGACGATCGCCTCGACCGGTTCGCCAGCCAGGCGGTCGCGCAATGGCAATTTCAGCCCGCCATCAAGAATGGCGCGCCGGTCGATGTCGAGGCGACGTTTCAGATTCCGTTCCGCCCGCAGCGCGTGGGTAGGGACTTCTAGTCTTTTCCTCTCGCTTTCGCGACGAGCCGCCGTCACTTAATCTCGCGCACGCGGAAAGAGCCGTTATCGGAGATGTAAACTCCATCGCCGGTGACCGCGAGACCGAACGGAGCCAGGTTGGTCTGGTTTGCCGGCAGGTTGTTCCCGTTGTATCCGTAGTTGCCCGTGCCTGCCAGAGTTTCAATCGTGCCGGACGAATTGACCATTCGAACGCGAAAGTTTTCCCAATCCGCGATGTACAAATTGCCCTTAGCGTCCACCGCGACATCCGCCGGAAGACAAACCATCGCCCGCGTAGCCGGGCCTCCGTCGCCGCTAAATCCTGCTATGCCAATCCCGGCCACAGTTGAAATAATGCCTGCGGTATCGACCTTGCGAATGCGATCGTTCAGCCAATCGGAGATGTAGACGTTACCAGCGCCGTCTACTGCAACCCCGTTCGGCAGAAACAGGAATGCCTCGGTGGCTGGGATTCCGTCTCCGTTGTAGCCGATCTCGTACAACTCTCCCGCGATAAGCGTGGTGAAGGCAGAGGGAGTGATTTTCCAGATTGCGTATTGTCCGTCCGAAGCTGCCGTCCGCGTGGGAGAGGGGGGGATGCGCAGCCCACGCCCGCACCGGCATTGTCCACCCCGCCGAAACCCGTGTCAAGCCTGGGTTTTGGGCGCTGTGCGGGCAAGCTATTGGAGGTACGAAGAAAAGAACGGCTGGAGAAGTGGAAGGGTCTAGCCGCCGCTGGCGCCCCGTCGCTTCTCCAGGGCCGCGTAAATGGCGGGATCAGTGCAGACCTCGTAATACGAACGCTCAGTCCATCCTGTGATGGAGAAGTCGGCGGGATCGATTCGCGGAATACGGCTCTCGCGCACGACGATGGTCCGGAAGATGTCCTTATCAACCGGCACGGTGGCCGTGAAAAGACGGTATTCGCCTTTGTCCGACGCCATGGCAGCGGGCAGCCGCACTTTCAAAGGCTCCAGCGTAATTTCTTTTTCCAGCTTGCGGAAGGCGGTTTCATTCATGCGAATTCCGCCCAGGTTGAAGCTGAGAATCACGTCTTCCGGGTTCCCGTTCTCGTCCAGCTCCGCTGCCTGAAAGGCGTAGACGTGGAACGGACCCGCCTTGGGCTCCATTACTTTTCGCGCCTTCTTGTTGCACGAAGACAGACGGTCGCTCTCGTTCAATGCCTCGGAAATCATGATCTGATGCTCGCCATCCATCAGATAGAGCGGTGCGGCTTCCTGCAGCGTGATGCCCACGCCCAATTCCAGTCCGGGCATCCCGGAGCGCTGCATCAGTTCGTTATATCCGCGCACGATTTCAATGATCTCCCGCGCCAGCACGCACATGCGGCTGACCGCCAGTCCGGGCTCGCCTTCCTTTTCGAGAATGGCGAGAATAATGGCGTCGCCTTCCAGAAACACTTTGCGCGCGCCGTACTTTTCCAGCAGTTTGTTCACCGGATCGTAGAAATTCAGGCTGAAGTAAGACGCCGGATTCAGCCCCTTATCCATCATGGTGCGGGTCAGCCGGGTCGAGTCGCGCACGTCGGCTTTGAGCACAACATGGCGCAGCACGCGTTCCGAGTCGGTCTCACCCTGTTCCTCGGGTAGTAAGAATTCGTAAAGCGTTCCATTCACCCGCGACAGTTCCTGGATGCGCTCGTTGGCCACGAGGTTTATGGTGTCCAGGGCTGCGTTTATAGTCTCCAACCGCCGCAAGTCGCGGTGATAGTGAAAGAAGTCTCCGAGGAACCGTGCCGCTACTTTCGCCCGCTCTGCTCCGCGACAGCTGGCGACCTTCGCCACTGCAGCATAGAGACTGTTCGGCGAGAGCTTGCCGTGCTCCTGAATCATGCGCTCGACCCGGTCGCATTCGGTGCGGTCAGTCAGCGAACTTTTTAACTGCTGGGGATTAATGCGGGGCGCGTACTCGCTCAGCAGCGGGACCACGAAGTACGAGGCAATCGCATGTTCCATCACTTGCTCGTCTTCGAGCAGGCGCACCCAAGCTGCAAGGCGCTCCTGCTGCGCCAGCCCTTCGGCAGAATCTTCCGGAGTTCCCGTTCCCACCAGTGCCCGCGCGTTCTCGGGAACATTCATCCACGAGTCGAGCGTCTCCGCGCTCACTTCCTCGCCGAATTGCGAGCGCAGATAAACCGAAACCACTTCCCGGATTCGGCCATAGCGGTCGGGATCGCGGTCCCAGTTGCCCAGCATGACGTAATGCTCGGCGCACAGATAATCATCGCGCCCATCTTCGGAAAACAGCAGCCGGTTCAGAAACAGGGGATAGGTGAAATAACTGCCACCGCTGGTTTCCTCGCCGAACAGCGACCGCCGGGTGCGGGCCAGCGTACTCTTTTCCACCTCGCGCAACGTCGAAAAGATTTCCTGTCCCGTCTTGCGCAGTATGATCTTCTTGCGCACCTGGAATTGCGCCAGCCGCTCGCGGTACTCGTGCGCTTTTTGCTGCCGCATGTTGTCGTAGCTCTTCAGCAGCACGCGGCAGCGCTCCAGCACCTGCGAGAACTGCTGATTCATTTCCGTGCGCAGGAATTTCGTTACCGCCAGCCGCGCCAGCAGGTCAACAGAGATCTTGAACTCTTTCTTGGCGCGATTGAGCGACGCCACCTGCAACTCGGTGAGCGCCGACTTCCACTCTCCCGGATCAATCTTGGGCCGCGAAGCTTGCCCGGCCTGGTTCCGCATCCACGAAGGCCCCTGCGTCGTTACCGGAGCTTCCGCCGACAGCAAGCCTTCCAAGTCGCCGTGCCGCGCGATGAGCCGCGCAATCTGCGCCCGCGCCAGTTCGACAAACTTCGGACTGAGCACCACATCATGCCGCAGATTATCGACGCCGACCGAGATCCCTTCGAGCGAAACAAAGGGCGTGGACGCAGCCAGAGTCGGTGGCGCCGGTTTTTCGGGCGCTCCACCCAGGCGAAAGATTGGAAGTCTCGGCATTCTTAGTTCTGAGATTAGAAATATTTGGAAGTTGCTGATTTCAAACGGACATGTCGAGGTTAGCACGCAGTGCGTGGGCGCTAAAGTTACCTCGGTTACCGCAAGTTAAGCTGTGGTTTTCGTTGGTTTTAGGGGTAGGCCGTCCCGTGCGAAGAACGATTCCCGGGGATGTACTATCCGGCTTGCGATGTGGCACATTGCGTGTCACAATGTAACTATGCCATCCGTGAACATTCGCCAGTTGCGCGATACCCGGCGTCTGAAGGAACTGCTGAGCGCTGGCCAGACCGTGGAGCTGCGAGAGCGCCAGAATGTTATCGCGCGCATTGTTCCCGCGCACGCGCAGGCAGGCCCTGAAGACTGGCCCGACTTTGCCCTCCGTCGCCGGAAGATATTCGGGAAGAGACGCTTATCGGGAGCTGACTTGGTGATCGAGGAGCGCGGGCGCTTTTGAGTATTTACGCGGACACCAGTTTTTTCGTTTCGCTCTACCTGCCCGATCGGCACTCCGAGGAGGCGGAGCGTCGCATGGCGGCAAAACCAAGCCTCTGGTTTTCTCCCCTCCATCGTGCAGAGTGGATGCACGCTGTGTCACAACATGTTTTCCGGAAGGAGATTTCCGCAGCCGAGGCACGCCGGGTGCAAGCGCAATTGCAACGCGATCTCGGACGCGGCTTGTGGCTGAAGGTCGACCCGCCGGAATCCGTTTGGGATACTTGCGTAGAATTGGCCCGCCGCCACGGTTCCCGTCTCGGCATGCGAACTCTGGACAGCTTGCACGTTGCCGCGGCTCTTGAACTCGCCGCCAAAGCCTTCTGGACCTTCGACGAGAAGCAAGCCAAGCTCGCGGCCGCAGCCGGCTTGCAGACGTCTTAGTTGCAATGAGTATGCAAGCTACTGACTTTTCGCCCGCGCCGCCTCGAACTCATCGCCCTTCTGCCATTCGATGAGCTTGGGCAGGCTGGCCGCTTCCCATCCCAGAGCAAAGCCAAACCGCGCCATCGCCGAGTCGCCCACGAAGTCCATCTCGGGATGGTACTCATCGCTGGGCTGATGATAGTGCTTTTCGACGTAGTCGCGCTCCTGTTCGAGTCCCCAGGCTTCGGTGTGCCCCTTGTACTTCATCCCTTCGTTGATGGAAAACGAAGGAATGCCCACCCGCGCCAGGCTGAAATGATCGGAGCGGTAGAAGTGTCCCGCCTCGGGCAGCGCATCGGGACGAATCGCCAGCCGGAATTCTTTTGCCGTGGCTTCGACCACGGGATAAAACGAAGTCCGCTCCGCCCCTGCAACCTGCACTTCCTCGGGCGCTCCCAGCGGCTTCACATCGTCATAATTTAAGTCGAGCGCAATCTTTCCCGCCGCGACGGGCGGATGTTTGCCCAGATATTCCGACCCCAGCAGTCCCTGCTCCTCGGCTGTAACCGCGGCAAAAAAAATCGACCGTCGCGGCCGCTGCGCCGCCGTCCCGTAAGCTCGCGCCAGCTCGAGCAGGATGCCGCATCCCGTGGCATTGTCCTGTGCGCCGTTGAAAATGTTGTCCCCCGGCATATCCGGGCGAATGCCGAAATGATCGTAGTGCGCGGTATAGATCACCGCTTCGTCGGCCAGCTTGCGATCCGCACCGGGCAGAATCGCCAATACATTATTGGATTCGAAATTCCGAACCTTGCTCACCATGTGTGCCCTGAGCCGCGCACCCAGACTCACAGGATGAAACTCCCGCGTCTGCGCATCCGTCATCATCTTGTCGAGATTCATTCCCGAAGCCGAAGCCAGCCTCGTTGCCACGTCCAGGTGCACCCACGACGCCACTTTCAGCGCCGGACCTTCCAGCTTCAGATAAGACTTCTCTCCCGAATTCGAATTCCGCACCACTTCCCACGGATAGCTCGCCATCTGCGCCTGATGGACCAGAATCACGCCCACCGCGCCCTTGCGCGCCGCCTCTTCGAATTTATAGGTCCAGCGTCCGTAATAGGTGAGAGCCTTGCCTTTGAAGAATTTCGGATCATTCGAAGGAGGCTCATTCACCAGCACGAGCAGAACTTTACCGCGGACATCCAAGCCCTTGTAGTCGTCCCAGCCATACTCCGGAGCTTCGATTCCATAGCCGACAAAGACAACGTCGGCATCTACGTCCGACTGCGGCTGCTGCGTCTGGTCGAAGGCGACATATTCGTCGAGCGGCTTCAGATTCATGGCCTCGCCTTGCTTCGGCACCAGCGAAAACGTAGTCTCGGGCAGAGTCGTGATCCCCACCAACGGGACCTTCTGCATGTAAGTCCCGTGGTCGCCGGCCGGCTTCAGCCCGTACTCAGCAAACTGCGTGGCAATATATTCCGCGGCGATATCGCCGCCGCGCTGCCCCGTGCCGCGGCCTTCCAGCAGATCGTGCGACAGATAGCGCACATGCCAGCGAATGTGCTCCGGCGTGATAGTTTCCAACGCCACAAACGCAGGGCCCGGCAGTTTCACCGAGGGCGCGCTTTTCGTCCCCTTAGCGCCACCCGCACCGCCTTCCGCCCACAGCAACAGGCTGGCGCACACCAGCAGACACGCCGAAATGATTTTCAGCATTCCACGCATAGATTCGAGCATCGGTCGTTCATTCCCCCAACCAAGTGGCGCTTGCCGGAAGAGTATTTTTTCGTGAGAGTCTGCGAGAATTGTAACGGACCACCCTGCTCCGCTGATAAGAAGAAGTAGGCAATCCGGTGCACGAGAGTGCACCCCACCGCCGGAACAATCTGCACTCCCGGACGTGTCCGGATGCGCGGGTCAGTTCTGTGCCAAGCTCTTGCTTTGATCGTGTGGGGACGGGTCTTAGACCCATCGGAGCCAGGCGCCAGCTCGGTTTCTTTCCTCCGCCGGACCGGCGGTTAGTTCTTCGATCCTCAGCCCGCGCGGAAGTCGCGCACATCTTCTCCCGGCTTGAACAGGGCCGCCGGAGCCAGCTTCCCGGCCTCCGCCATCCGCCGGTTGATCTCTGCAAAATCCGCCTTCACCCATCCCACGCTCGAAACTTCAATCTCCCCATCCTGCGAGATCCAGAAAATCGTCGGAACGTTAGTCAGTCCGTAGGCGTTCGACACGGGATAAGAGTTCGTATCATCGAGCAGAATGGGGAACGTGATGCCGAATTCCTTGCCGAACGTCCCCGTGTCTTTGGCATCGTTTTGCGAAATCCCGACCAGAGTCACTCCCTTGTCCCGGTACGCTTTATGCAGCCGCTCGAAAAACGGGAACGCATACTGGCAGGTTGGACACGACATTTTGAAAAACGCCAGCACAACCGGCCCGCGCGCCAGTTCGCCGCCTAGCGAGAACTGGTTCCCATCCAAAGTCTTCAACTCGAATTCCGGCGCTTTTGCGCCAGTAGCCAATGCCGCCATTGTTCGTCCCTCCAACCCGCGTATTCAGGATGCCTCGCATCCATCGCGTGTCGCCCGATTTGATCTGTTCCTATGTTAAATCAAATGACGTCGCACACTGATCGGATGGTCCGCAATGATCTCCGCCTTCCGCAAGATCTTTCGCGCCAGCCCGGTCAGCGCGACCCGCGCCAGCTTCTCGACCGGAATCCATTTCCCTCCGGCCCGTGGCGGCGCAGACATGCGCCATACCCGGACTGTGTAGTTCGTGACCGTGATCGAATGCTTGAGGGTGAAGCAGGCGTCATTAGTGTCGTGGCGTGTTGCTTTTGGGTGGCGCAGCGCTTTCAGCGCTGAGATCTTATCGGCCCCATTGGACCGGGCTTTGGCCCCTGCGGGAATCTCCGGCAACTCCCACATCCCCGCCATCAGCCGCGCGTCCTGCGGCCGCTGCACCAGAAACACCGCGCCGCTACGATAATCGCTGCCTCGATAATCCAGCGCATAATGAATCTCCCGCTTCTTCTGCCGCGCCGCCTTCGCTCCCCCGGCGATCTCCCCCCGCGTCGCGCACAACTCAACCACTGGACACATGAGACACACCGGCGCCCGCGGCGTACACACCACCGCCCCCAGTTCCATCATCGCCTGATTGAAATCTCCCGGACGCTCGCGATCCAGCATCCCCTCAGCCGCTCGCCACAACTCGTCCCCGGCCAGCCGCTCACCAGACACGCGCTGCAACACCCGCTCGACGTTGCCATCCACCACGGCGACCGGCTCGCCGAACGCAATGCTGGCAATCGCCGCGGCAGTGTAACGTCCCACGCCAGGCAAGGCCCTCAATTCCTCCGCCGTCGCGGGAAACTTCCCGTCCTGCTCCCGCACCACAACCTTTGCCGCGGCATGCAGCATCCGCGCCCGGCGGTAATATCCGAGACCGCTCCACGCCGCCAGCACGGAAGCCTCCCGCGCCCGCGCCAGCTTCTCGACCGTTGGAAACCGCCGCAGAAACTCGTGATAATGCGCGATCACCGCCGCCACCCGCGTCTGCTGCAGCATGATCTCCGACAGCCATACGGGATAAGGACTACTGGGCATTGCTGACCGCGGCGGCTGGCGCCACGGCAGGTCGCGTGCGTTCGCGTCATACCAGGCCAGCAGCCGCACGCGAAGCGCAGCCGTTATCGAATCAGCCAAGGTCGAATCAGAGAATGCCTGGAGTTTTCGCGATGACATCAAAGTGGATTCCCTAGAGACGCAGACTGGCTCGGCCTACCTACGCCAATCCTAGTTCGATGAAGGGATTTCTCACACGAACTGTGCCGTAGCGGCGCGCGTGTTCAAAATCTTCCGACAGGATTTCGGGGATTCCGAAGTGTTCGGCATAAGCCCAGAGATGGGCGTCATACCAGGCAAATTTATAGGCGGCCATCCCCAGTATCGCTTTACGAAACACTGATTCATTCGGATAAAGAACGGGAAATTCATGCAGGAAGTCCTCCGCCTGACGCCAAGCCTCCTCGTAGGGCAGCAGAGGATTTCGGTCACCGCGCCTCTTGGTCACTACATTTACGAACTCAACCATCGCTTGGTGCGGAATGCGCAACTCACCTTTGGCTGCCCCTTTGCGCAAGAGATCGCGAGCTGCCTCCCGCTTCGAGGGAGCGGCGAAATCAAAGCAGTAGAACAGAATGCTAGTGTCGACGAGGGAACCCACGCGGGAGTCCTCGATCATCGTTGTACAGTTCCTCTCGGGTCCAGCCTCGCTCTTCGCGAGTTGGTCGCTTGCCCT
This sequence comes from uncultured Acidobacteriota bacterium, assembly GCA_963758005.1. Classification (GTDB taxonomy): domain Bacteria; phylum Acidobacteriota; class Terriglobia; order Terriglobales; family Acidobacteriaceae; genus Sulfotelmatobacter. The sequence continues at coordinate 794,713 of CAVWTR010000006.1, read as the reverse complement.
GGTGGAGCTTCAACTCTTTCGCTTGAAGTTCGTCGACACGCTTCATCCCGGCGTCAAATAATGCAAGCCGTTCTGCGGTGGTTAACTCATGTCCCACTCGCGCTTTGCGGCGGACTAACTCCACGCGAATGCTCTCGCCTGCGGGAGTCCACGCCAATTCGTCCCCTGGCTTGATGCCGTATTGGTCGGCAATCGCCTTAGGAACGGTCAGCTGGAGCTTGGAAGTCACCTTGGGCATGATCCTTACTTTATCAAGGATTAAATCCTTACTGCAAGCAGAAATCGTGCCGACTCGCCGCGCACACCGGAATAAACGAGAGGAATTCCTCGTGCTCCTTGGCGTCTGATAATTTTTTCGCCCGCGCGCGCCCGCATATCCCAAGCCATTGACCCCGCCCCTCCGGCGCGAAATAATAACGGAGCCTGGTATCCGCGACACAGCGTGAATCCTTTCACGCCCGGTCATCACGAGGAGCATCATGAACGACTTCAACCGCAAGGTGGAAGACGCGTCGGCACGTGTCAGCCAAACCATCAACGAAGCCGCCGAGCGCCTGGAAAAAGAGATTCCAGAATTCATCAAATACCTCAACGACGAGGTGGTCCCCGCGGTGCGAACGCATTCCACCAAGGCGCTGCGCACGGCCGCACAGAAGCTTACGGAATTCGCCGAATATATGGAGCACCACCACCCACCGAAGTAGATTCGCGCACTCGATTTCCCGGCGCAGCTCTTCCGAGTAAGACACGCCGCCTCGTTGACTTCGTCGGCACCACCATGATTCTGATCGTTCTCATCGCGATCGTGCTTCTGAGTGGCTGCGGCCATCCCAAACAGGTAAGTGTGAACGTCCCGCCGCCGCCGCCGGTCGAAACTACTGAACCGAGCGCATCCCAGCCGACCGAAAATCTTCCTGCTGCAAAGGAAACCAAGCCTGTTAGACCTCTCAAGCCCAACGATGACGCCGCCGCTGCCGACCTAGCCGAGCCAAGCCTCCCCGCCGGCGCCAAGCCCATCGCCACCGAAACCGGACTCGCCAGCTGGTACGGTCCGCCCTACCACAATCGCCGCGGATCGAACGGCGAAGTCTACAACATGCACGCCATGACGGCCGCGCACCGCACTTATCCGCTCGGCTCCATCGTGCGCGTCACCAACGTCAAGACCGGACACACTGCCCTGGTCCGTATCACCGACCGCGGCCCCTTCATTCCTGGACGGGTACTCGATCTTTCTCTCGCCGCTGCCCGCAAGGTCGATGTGTGGCAGCCTGGCGTCGCCGAAGTGAAAGTGGAACTGATGCAGTCCGCAGCCACTTCCGGTTCATCCGGAAAATGGGCCGTGCAAATCGGCGGATTCCCCCACGAGGATGCCGCCAGGAAACTTGCCAATCATCTGACTCGCCGCTACAGCACCGCCAAGGTTCTGTGCTTCGCCAGCCCCGCCGGAGACTGGTGGATTCGTATCCGCGTCCTCGACGACGACCACGACCGCGCCCAAAAACTAACTGCCGAAACCACAACTCCCGAAGGCGCAGTCTTCCTGGTGCGATTAGACTAAGGTTCGGCTGGATTTAAAGACGTGCCGCTGGATTCGAACTGCTTTCTGGAATCGCTTTGAAATCGTTTTGGGAAGGGCACGGCTTTTAGCCGTGCCATTACGCAGCCACAGGGATCTGGCTTCAGCCCCTGAGGGCCGCTTCTCTCTACGACCGTCGTTGCGAACGAAAGCGTCCTACTGCAAATTCACTTCGCGAAGTGCAATATTTCCCGGTTCTCTCCACGTTGACAGCGCTCCGTTCCCGACATAGCATCCACTCGTACAAGTAACGGGTAGTCATTAGTAGAGCAGGCACCCATCCCCACGCAAAGCTATGCCGAGGCGATCATTTTCAGTAACATACCGGCAAAAGAAGATAGCCGTCGTGTCCCCGGGGAACTCTGGGGCGGCACAATACGTAACATCTGTTAGGAGTGCAAGCAGGGGGTTCGAGAGATTATGAGCAACAAATTCTTTGACGGCATCAAGCACGTCATCATCGAAGACGACGATCCGAAGCCCGCGGGACAGGCCCCGCAACCCCACGCGGACGGAACGCCTGCCGTCGCCGCACCTGTCGCAATTCCTGCCGACAGTGCCGCTTCTCAGACGTCGTATCAAACCATGAGCGGCCAGCCGATGAGCGAAGAGACCGAACACTGCTACCAGCGGATTCTGGCGAAAACGAATTTCGCCGCGACCCAGGTCTCCGCCACCATCCACAAGTATCTCGATCCGCTTTCGGTGATTCCCTCGCTCGACGAGCGCATGAAGTTCAAGACCGCTGTAATTCAAGCCAAGGCGCAGGAAGGCCTCTCGCAGGAAAAAATTCTCGCCACCTTCGACGGTTTGAAAGTTGCGCTGCAGAACGAGCAGGAATCGTTCGCGGCCTCGGCGGAAGCGACCAAGCAACACGAAATTGCCGAGCGCCAGAAAAAAGTTCAGGAGATTACCGACGCCATCTCGCAAAAACAGAAAGAGATCGCGCAACTCCAGCAGCGGCTGTCCGACGTCACCACCGAACTCGTTGCCGCACAAGGCAAGATTCAGCGCGCCGAGTCGCAATTCACGATCGCGGCCCAGCGGCGCGCGCTTGAGATCGATCAGGAGAAGGCCAAGTACGTCAGCCTTCTTCAGGGTTAGGGATTCCAGGATAGGAATCGAAGAAGAGATTTTGAGGATAAAGCCACATGAGCATAACGCCATCGACTCCGAATAATCTCGGCGATCAATTGAAATCTTTCTGGTCGCGCCCCGAAGGCAAGACCGGGATGATTTTCATCGCGCTGGCCGCCGCCGCCGCGGTTTACGGCTGGGCGCAGATTGTGCCGTTCATCGTTTCCATGCTGGCCGATACGCTGCACATGGTGGGTCTGGCTGCAATTCTGGCGGCGATCCTGTTCGTGGTTTTCAGCAGCCGCACCCATTTGCTGTTTCGTTTGCTCATGCGCTGGCTCACCGGGCTGATCATTGACATCGATCCCATCGGCATCCTGAAAGATCACCTGTCGCAGATGCGCAAGCGCCGCGACGTGATGTCGCAGCAAATCTCGAACGTCAGCGGCCAGATTCAGTATCTGAAAAACATCATCGATAAGAACTCAGCCCTGGCCAGCGAGAACATGCGCCTCGCAGCTCACGCCAAGAAAATCGCCACCAGCACCGCCGACCAAAACGAACAGCTTCGCATGGCCCTGCAGATGAAGGCTAAGGCGAACCAGGCCGGGCGCCTGCAGAAGTCGAATCTCAGCTACCAGCAATTGCTGAACAAGTTGCAGAACATTTACGATCTGCTCAGCAAGTGGGCCGTCCACATCGACTTCTACATCGAAGACACTGACAACGAAGTCAAGCAGGCAGAGATCGAATACAAGACCATCAACACCGCCTTCCGCGCCTATCGCACGGCGCTGGCCGTTATCAAAGGAACGGGCGACGAAAAAGAACTCTACGACCAGACCATGGAGCATCTCGCCGAAGAAGCGGGACGCAAACTCGGCGAGATGGAAGACTTCCAGCGCCTGGCGCAGAACTTCATGGATACGATCGACCTGGAAAACGGTGCGGTCGAGACCGACGCGCTCGAAAAACTGGATGCCTACGAGCAGAAGCTGCTCACTTCGGGCGCAACCGACACGGCATTTCTGCTGCCGGGCGCAACCGCTGCGCCGGTGCCGGTTCCGGCCGGAAGGGCTCCGGATTCTCCGCCCGCGGCGAAGAGCGCGGGCGATTATGGGGACATGTTCAAGTAAGCGGAAGTTTTTAAAAAATGCAGTTTGCAGAGTGATGTTCGTATCACGGCGGTTTCATCGGGACGGTTCGTGTCGAGAAGGTTCGTATCAGGGCATCGCTTTAGCTGTAAAGGATGTCATGGAACTTTACACCTAGAGGCATGCCCTGATACGAATCGAATCATCGCAACTGACATTTCGAACGAGATTGCTACACCGGGAGGAAACGCAAGGCATGGCACATTTAAAGACTGGCCCAAAAATAATCCTGATTATTCTGCTTGTGGTTGGTTTTGTTTTTGGCCTGCGCAAGGCCGCGGAACTTGGCTGGATTCCCACTCCCGGCGTCATGAAAGCTCTCGTGCCGGAGAAGGCCGTGCTGCCTGACGTAAAAGAAGCCCTGGTGCAGAACGTGGAACCCATCGCGCTCCCCAAGGCGACCGCCGCCAGCATCCCCGCAACTTTAATTCGCGGTGAAATCTGGGAATGGAATGCCCAGATGAACTTGATCTACGCCAACGGCGGGGCCAACACGACTCAGGGCTCGCTGATGGAAAAGCACGGCGTCAATCTCTCGCTCATTCGTCAGGACGACACTGGCAAAATGCAGGAAGACCTGATCGCCTGCGCCCGTGAAATTTCCAACGGCGCGTCGCAGTGTTCCAATGGCGCGAATTTCGTGGTCATCATGGGCGACGGCTCAGGGCAGTTCCTCGCGGCTATCAACCCGCAACTGAAGAAGCTGGGCAACGACTACCAGGCCAAAGTAATCGGCGCAACCGGCTACAGCCGCGGCGAAGATTCGCTGATGGCGCCTGCCCGAAGTGAAGGGCAATCCCGAAAAAGCGAAAGGCATGCTGGTCGAGGGCGTGCTGCGTGACGGCGACTGGAACATCGCGCAGAAGTGGGAAGGCGACAACGGCATCAAGAACAATCCCGACGAGAAAACATGGGACGCTGACGCGGTCAACTGGATCAACGCCTCCGACTACAACGTAGCCGCCGCCGACTACGTTGCCGGAAAGTGCGACGATCGTCAGGTCGTAAAGGACGGGCATCTCACCGGAGAGAAGAAGCATGTATGCGTGAATGCGGTCGTGACCTGGACGCCCGGCGACGTGACCATTGCAAAAGGCAAGGGCGGCCTGGTGAAGGTAGTCAGTTCAAAACAATATCGTTCGCAAATGCCGGCCGTGATCCTCGGCCCCAAGAATTTCTTCGAGCGCAATCGCGCCGAGATTGAAGGCATGCTTGCAGCCACGTTCGAAGCCGGCGACCAGATCAAGGCATTTGATCAAGTGCTGCACAAAGCTTCCGCCATCAGTGCCAAGGTTTACGCCGATCAGGATGAAGCCTACTGGTACAAGTACTACAAAGGCGTGACCGAGACGGACGCGCAAGGTTTGAAAGTTGACCTCGGCGGTTCGACCGTCAACAACCTCGCCGACAATCTGATCCTGTTCGGCCTGGAGCCCGGCACGAATGATAACTTCCGCTCGACCTACACCGTGTTTGCGAACATCGCGACCCAGCAATATCCCGCGTTATTCAAAGACACGCCAATCCCCGACGTAAAAGATATCGAAGACAAGTCCTACATCACGGGCGCGCAGGCCCGTATGAGCAGCGGCGGCGCCGAAGGCGAGGCGCCGCAGTATGCCGCCAATGAAAGCGGCCCGGTGGTTTCGAAGCGGTCCTACTCGATTAACTTCGACACCGGCAAAGCAACGTTCACTCCGGAAGGTGTACGTACAATGTCGGAACTGAAGGATTCTCTCGCGATCACCGGCCTGTTCATTCAGGTCGACGGCTACACCGACAACACCGGCAGTGAGGGAGTGAATCAGGCGCTCTCCGATGCGCGCGCCGCCGCGGTCAAAGATTGGCTGCAGAAGCACGCGCCCCGCAACTTCCCCGACAACCGCTTCAAGATTGTAGGCCACGGTTCGCAGAATCCGGTGGCGACCAACGACACAGCCGCCGGGAAAGCCGCCAACCGCCGCGTGGAAATCACGCTATCAGGCAGCTAGGGCGCGGCATAAAAAGGCGTGGCATAAAAAAGCGGCCGGAAAAACTTTGTCATTCCGAGGAGCGCAGCGACGAGGAACCTGCTGTTTGCTGCCGCGAGAGAAAAGCAGATTTCTCGCTGCGCTCGAAATGACAAGGCTGAGCGCTCGAAATGACAAAGTTTCACTGAACCCCAGATGAATGCGATTGAAGTTTTTTCACCCAACAAGGTGATCTCCAAACAAACCGTGCGCTGGATGGTCGCATTCCAGCTGGCGCTGCTGTTTTTCATCTGGATTTTTTCGCCGACGGTCTTCCTGCCCAAGCCGAAAGAAGTTTTCCAGGCGCTCGGCGAAATGTGGCAGGCGGGTCTCGGCGCCGAACTCATCACCAGCTTCATTCTGAATCTGGAAGCTCTCGCGTTCGCCACGCTGCTCTCGCTCGGCATGGCCTATCTCACGGTCATCCCGTTCTTTCGACCGATCGTCACCCTGCTCAGCAAGCTGCGTTTTCTCTCCATGGTAGGCCTCACGTTTTTCTTTACCCTGATGGCCAGCACCGGACACGTACTCAAACTGTATCTGCTGGTCTTTTCGGTATCGGTATTTTTCGTCACCGGCATGGCCGAGGTCGTCTCCAGCATTCCGAAAGAAAAATACGACCTGGCGCGCACGCTGCGCATGGGCGAGTGGCGCGTGGTCTACGAAGTGGTGATCATCGGCCAGGCCGACAAAGCGTTCGAAGTCCTGCGTCAGAACGCGGCCATGGGATGGATGATGCTGACCATGGTCGAAGGCATCTCGCGCTCCGAGGGCGGAGTCGGTGCCATGCTGCTGAATCAGAATAAGCATTTTCATCTGCCCGCAGGTGGTCGCGATTCAGCTGACGATCCTGGTGTTGGGGTTGGCGCAGGACTACGGCATCGGCTTATTACGCGAGGTTTTCTGTCCGTACGCCGATCTGACTTTGGAACGGAAGTAAAAAGAAGTAAGAAAAGAACTATGCTCTCCTGCACCTACGGAAAAACGCTGCTGAAAGTTGAGGATGTCTCCCTCGAATACGACGGCCGTCCCATCCTCAAGCACGTCAGCGCGGAGATCAAAGACATCATCCGTCCCGATTGTGTGCAGGGCCAGGTCGTCGGCTTCCTCGGCCCCAGCGGCATCGGCAAGACGCAACTTTTCCGCATCATCGCCGGACTCAACCAGCCCAACTTCGGGCCGAGTCACCATCAACGGGCAAGACCGTCCAGTGCGCGCCGGCGAAGTCGGAGTCGTCGCCCAGGACTATCCTCTATTCGAACATCGCACGGTAATGTCGAACTTGCTGCTCGCGGCGAATCAAAAAGAAAAAGACGAAAAGACGGCGCGCGACAAAGTCATCCAGTACCTCACCGACTTCGACCTGCTCGACAAGGCCAGTCTTTACCCCGTGCAACTCTCCGGTGGACAGCGCCAGCGCTGCGCCATCATCCAGCAAATTCTCTGCTCCGACCATTTCCTGCTGATGGACGAACCCTTCAGCGGCCTCGATCTGCTCATGCTGGAAAAAACCAGCGAGCTCATCCAAAAAGTTTCCAACATGGATGATCTCAACACCATCATCGTGGTCACCCACGACATCACCGCCGCCGCCGCCGTCTCCGACCACCTCTGGCTGATGGGCCGCGACCACGATGCGAGAGGCAATCCGCTGCCCGGTTCGCACATCGTCGAAACCTACGACCTGATCGAGCGCGACCTCTGCTGGAATCCCAAGATCATCACCCAGCCAAAGTTCGTGGATTTCGTCCGCGAAGTGAAAGAGCGCTTCCGCACTCTCTAGCTGTGGCTTGCCCAACCTTTACGGCCGCCTCAGCGTTGCCTAAGACCACGTAGCGCGTGGGATGACCAGACAGATGAGGTCCGACGCGTTGCCGCTCGCCCGCTCCGAAGGCCAATGACTGTTATCGCGATTTATCGTCAACAACCATCCTGAGGTGCTGCCAACTCACATCGGCTTAATTGACTTGCCCCCTACCCGCACCTAACATGGTCTACCCAGTGTCACACCCTTCACAACCCGTAGGGCAGACGGTCTCCCATTACCGCATCCTCGGCAAGATCGGCAGCGGGGGGATGGGGGTGGTGTACGAGGCGAAAGATCTGAAGCTCGGTCGCCATGTCGCCCTCAAGTTCCTGCCTGACCACCTCGCCTGCGATACACAAGCCCTAAGCCGTTTCCAGCGGGAGGCCAAAGCGGCGTCTTCTTTGAATCACCCGAACATCTGCACGATTTACGAGATTGACGAGGCCGACGGGCGAACCTTCATCGCCATGGAGCTTCTGGAGGGGCAGACACTCAAGCAAAGAATCGCTGACAAGCCGCTCGAGATCCAGACCTTGCTCAATCTTGTTTTGGAGATAGCCGACGCGCTCGATGCCGCCCATTCCGCGGGCATCGTCCACCGCGACATCAAGCCGGCAAATATCTTTGTGATCAAACGGGGGCATGTCAAAGTGCTTGATTTTGGGTTAGCGAGGGTCGCCGCTATTGTGGGACCGGAAACGGAAACGGCCGGACTAGCCTTGACGCAAGCTGGCGAAGTGCTGGGAACACTGCCCTACATGTCGCCCGAGCAGGTTCAGGGTCTGCCGATAGATCAGCGAGCCGATGTGTTCTCATTGGGATCGGTGATATATGAAATGGCCGTCGGGCAGTGTCCTTTCCAGGGCAGGACATCGGCAGATCTTGTGGCCTCAATCCTGCGGGATACGCCGAGGAATGTAACTGAGCTACGCGCGGATTTACCTTCCGATCTGGCGAACATTATCGGGGCGTGTCTCGCCAAGAAAAGGGATGAGCGATATCCGTCGATCCGGGAACTGCGTGACGCGCTGGAACGCCTGTCACGTCAACTCGCGCGGAAAGTAGGAAGTACCGCCCCAGATGCCAATGCCTCGCGCAAATCTATCGCTGTACTCCCATTCGCTAATTTGAACGCAGACCCAGAAAATGAGTTCTTCGCCGACGGTATTACCGAAGACATCATCAATGCCTTAGCCCAGATCAGGGACCTTCGCGTGGCTGCGAGGACATCCTCCTTTTTCTTCAAGGGCAAGAAGGAGGATCTACACGTCATTGGGGAACAATTGAAAGTGAAGACACTTCTTGAGGGGAGTGTTCGGAGGGCTGGTCAACGTCTGCGAATTACCGCTCAACTCGTCAATGTGAGCGACGGATACAACCTTTGGTCCGAGAGGTACGACCGCGATCTCCAGAACGTCTTTGAGGTCCAGGACGAGATTGCCCACTGTATTGCAGAACGTCTTGTGGTCACTCTGGAAGGAGTCCCACAATCACTTGCGAAGGCGGGCACTTCCAGCGTCGAGGCGTACCAGTTCTACGTGAAGGCACGTGTCTTGCTGCATCGGAGAGGGCCGGGGATTCCGCAGTCGCTGGACTATTTCCAAAAAGCGATCGAGATTGATTCGGAGTATGCGCAGGCCTGGGCCGGCGTAGCTGATGCGTACAACTTCCTCTCATACTTTGGGTTCATGCGCCCACAAGTAAGCCTACCTCTCGCGAAGGAAGCTGCCACTCGCGCAGTTGCACTCGACCCGCTGCTGGCAGAAGGGCACAGCGCTCTCGCTCTTGCCTGTTTGTGGGATTGGAACTGGTCAAGGGCCGAGCAGGAATACCTCCGCGCCTTAGAACTAAATCCTCAATCGGTCCAGGCACGCTCCGGGTACGCTATCTTTTACCTCTCGTGGGTATCAGGACGATTTGAGGAAGCAATTGCCCAGGCAAAGCAGGCGGCCGAGTGTGACCCACTGTCCGCTTATGGAACAACTGTCTTGGCCACTGCTTATCTTGCTGCGGGCAGATTCGCGGAGGCGGCCGAGTTGGCGCAGCGCGCGGTTGAACTAGATTCCGAGGCCTTCATCGCCAGGTGGACGCTGCAGTGCGTCCTAACTCTTAGCAGCCGGTTTGAGGAGACTCTCGCGGTCGCCGAGGATCTTCTAGCGAGGTCAGGGCGACATCCGTGGAGCCTAGCACTACTTGCCTTCGCGTATGCCGAGTGGGGCAGGAGCGCGGATGCAAATGCAATTTACGCCGAGTTGTCGGCTCGCGCGAAGAGAGAATACATAGGCCCTTTCAGCCTCGCAGCGTCCGCCGCCGCTGCTGGATACATGGACGAGGCGATGGCACACGCGCAAGAGGCCTTCACAAGCCGAGAGCCAAACCTGATTTCGGCAAGATCCTTTGCGAGCAAGCATCTGCGTCAAGATCCTCGCTTTACTGAGCTTCTTGCACGAATGGGCTTGCCGTAAGCAACAGGTTCGTTGAGCTAGGGAACCTTCTATTCATTTCCGTCCTAGCGAGGGGCTCTGGCAAAACCGAGGCTTAGCGGATTCTTTCCCGGTGCTGCTCACTCTAATGAAAACGCGAGATCGAAAGCCACTGTTGAAAAGAGCGATTTCACTCTGGCACTCAGCGCCTTCACTCAGCCGGAACAGACTGCCTGGGCGGCTCTGGCTCTTTCGGTCACGGGCGACCCGAGCCGAGCGCTCGACTATCTGGAGAAGGCGGTTTCCGCCCAGGAAATCGAAGTTGTTCTCTGCCTCCGTTTTCCCTCGTTCGACCCCATCCGTTCCGATCCGCGATACAAGGCTCTGGTCGCGCGTTTGGGCCTGCCGGAGTAGATCGATGTCCGTTGCCTATTTGCGCACAGAGCGCGGTTTTACTCCTCAGGTCTAGACAGACCGTCAGTCTTACGAAAACATCCATTTCACTCATTGCCCTTTGGCCGACCCTGGCCGACCCTCGATGACTGTAGCGGCGATTTATCGCCCGCCTAGGGATTCGCCTAGTGGCAAAAAGCCTTCCACTGCCGTATGAATCTTATGAAGATTGATTCCTTCGAGGGGTTTGCATGCCCATTTGCCAGTATGTTCCGTCTCGGGAGACTGCGATGCCGAACTCCCAGCAAGTCATTGCCGTGGTAGCTTCCATCGCTTTGGTGGTCAGTTCGATGGGGCTCGAGGGTTGCAAAAAGAAGGAATCCGAGACCGGGCAGCCAGCAGGCGCCCACCGCCACCTTTGCCATGCCCACGGCGGACCAGCTCTACCAGCTGGTGGCTCCGATCGCCCTGTTCCCGGACAACCTGGTGGCCATCGTGCTAGCGAGTTCGACCTACCCAGACCAGATCACCGCGTCCTGGCAGTGGGTGCAACAGAACGCCGGGCTCAAGGGCCCGGAGCTGATGCAAGCGGTGGATCAACAGCCGTGGGACGCCAGCGTCAAAGGGCTCACCCAGTTCCCTGACGTAGTGCAGCAGATGGCCACGAACCTGTCGTGGACCTCATCCCTGGGCGACGCGTATTTCAACGCACCCCAGAACGTGATGAACGCCGTGCAGGTGATGCGCCAGAGGGCCTACCAGGCCGGCAATCTGAAATCGACCCCCCAGCAGAATGTTCAGGTCGAGAATCAGCCCGCGGGAACTGAGCCCGCTCCGGCGTCCTCAGACAATGAAGATGAGCAGCCGCCGGTCACGGTGGTGCAGTCTCCGCCGCAAACCATCGTGATTCAGCCGGCACAGCCCGACGTTGTATATGTGCCCAGCTACAATCCCACCGTAGTTTACGGCGATCCCGTCCCGCCGCCGCCGGGCTATTCCACTGCAGCCATGGTGACCACCGGCCTGGTCTCCTTCGGTGTTGGCATGTTGGTCGGCGCAGCCATCAGCAACAACAACAATTGCTGTGGATGGGGCTACAACTCCTGGAACACCGGCTGGAATAACTCCAGCGTGCACTACAACAACAACGTCTACATCTCCAACTCCAACACGTTCGTCAATCGAAACAATTACAACAACGTCAATCGCAACAACATCAACACGAACGACATCAATCGGAACAATCTCAACGGGAACAACGTCAATCGCAACGACCTGAACCGGGGCGGCACTCCGCAGTTCGATCAGAGGCGTAACCAGGGCGTCGGCGATCGCAATCAAGGTGTCGGCAATCGGAATCAGGGAGTTGGTGATCGCAACCAAGGCGTTGGGAACCGGAATCAGGGCGTAGGCGATCGCAACCAAGGCGTCGGCAACCGGAATCAGGGCGTCGGCAATCGAAACCAGGGAGTCGGTGATCGCAACCAGGGCGTAGGCGATCGCAATCAAGGCGTCGGCAACCGGAACCAGGCCCCGGCAACGGACCAGGGCCCCGGCAACCAGCGCACGGAGCAGCGAGGTTACGGCAATCAGCCGACCCGCGGAGCCAGTAACAACGCGATGGGGAATTACCAGCAGGGCGGCAACGCCCGCAACGCCAGCACCCGGGGCCAGCAGAGCGTGAATGGCGGCGCCAACCGCAGCAGCGCCAATACGGCTCAGGCTCGCGGCGGTGGAGGCGGTGGCGCCAAAAGCGGCGGTGGCAACCGCAGCGGTGGCGCCAAAAGCGGTGGGGCCAAAGGCGGCGGTGGACGTAAAAGGTAGCGCGGAGTCAGGAGAAACTCAGTGAAACGTACGTTGCAACTTCACGAAAGGCCATCGCGGAATCACCGGGGCACCGTATTGCTGTGTCTGGCCGCCCTGATCCTGCTCTGTCTCTCTTATCCTTCCGGTTCCCGTGCACAGGCGGCGAATGAGAAGACTTTCTCCTCTCCCGGCGACGCGGCCCTGGCCCTTTACCAGGCGTCCAAGTCCGATGACTCCAACAGCCTGAACGCGATCTTCGGCTCGAATGCAGACAAGGTCCTGCACACCGGCGACGAAGTGGCGGACAAGAACCTGATCGAAAAGTTCGCCGCCCACTATGAGCAGATGCATCGCGTCGTCATCGAGCCCGATCAGACTGCCACCCTCTATATTGGCGCCGACAACTGGCCCATGCCCATCTCGCTGGTGAAGAATCCGGCCGGGTCGTGGTACTTCGACACTCAGAGCGGAATCCAGGAGATCCTCTACCGGCGCATCGGCAATAACGAGAACGGCGCTATCGAAGTCCTGGAAACGCTGATCGATGCCCAGAAGGAATATGCCTCCACCACGCACGATGACGAAAAGGGGAAGCACTACGCCAGCAAAGTCTTCAGCACCGAAGGCGCGCACGACGGCCTCTACTGGAAGACCGCAGACAACGAACCTCCCAGTCCCGTCGGGCCGCTACTCGCAGACGCATCGGAAGAAGGCTATAGCCGCAAAGTGGGTGAGCCGACCCCGTTCCATGGCTACATCTTTCGCCTTCTTACCCGCCAGGGATCGGCCGCGCGCGGCGGCGCCCGCGACTATAAAGTGAATGGAGTTCTGACCAGCGGCGTCGCGTTTCTCGCCTATCCCGCGGTCTACCGCACCTCCGGTGTGATGACCTTCATCATCAACCAGGATGGCCGGGCGTTTCAGAAGGACCTCGGGCCCGATACGGCAAAGCTTGCCGCAGCCATGTCAGATTACAACCCCGACAAAACCTGGATGCCCGCCGAGTAACGGTTGACGAAAGAAGGCCATTCCACTCAAGTTCCGTGAGCGACCTGAGCTGTCGCAGCGCCTAGTCCTCCGCCACCGGCGTCGTCATCTCCTCCGACGGCTCTCCGCCCGCCATCGACTGCGCCACAATCAGCTGGCGCGCTTCCACCCGGATCTTCGGCAACTGCACCGCGAACCACCATGCTCCCATCACCGACGCGAACCCGCCGATGGCAACCGTCAGCGGCGCGCCCAGCCGGTCTGACAATGCTCCACCCAGCAGCGCCCCGATCGGCCCCATCCCCATGAACATCATCGAGTAGAGCGCCATCGTCCGCCCGCGCAAAGCGTCCGGAACCATCACCTGGATCAGCGTGTTCGACGACGCCATCTGCAGCATGACGAAATATCCCACCGGCATCAGCAGCAGCACCGAGAGCCAGAACGAGCTCGAAAATGAAAACAGCATCAGGCTCACACCAAACCCGGCGCAGCATACGGTTACCCAGGTTCCCAACCCCTTCACGCCTTGGCGCAGCGCCAGCGTCAGTGCTCCCAGCAGCGCACCCACACCCGCCGCACCCATCAAAATGCCCAGCCGCACCGCTCCCAGATCGTGCGACCCAATCATCGACGCGAATTCCTGCCCGCCATGATGCAATATCTTATCCGCAAAAATCGGCATCAACACCGCGTACGGCATGCCCGTCACACTCACCAGTCCCAACAAAATCATCAACGCGCGAATCGGCGCCGTGCGATTCACAAACTGGAAGCCTTCCACCATGTGCTCCCACGGCGAGGTCTTCGCCGAAACCCGCGCCGGGGCATGCACCTTCATTAATAACAATCCGGCGATGACTGCGATGTAGCTCACCGCATTCACAAAAAAGCACCAGCCCTCGCCCAGCCTTGCCACCAGCACGCCCGCTACCGCCGGTCCGACGACGCGCGCCCCGTTGAACATGGAGGAATTCAGCGCTATCGCATTCATCAAGTCTTCCTTGCCCACCATATCCACCAGAAACGACTGCCGTCCGGGGATATCAAACGCATTCACCACCCCCAGCAACGCCGCCAGCACGAACACATGCCACACCTGCACTTTATGCGACAAGGTAAGGGCCGCCAGCACAAACGCCAGCAGCATCGACGCGACCTGCGTCCCGATGACAATGTGTTTGCGGTTGCTGCGGTCCGCGACAATCCCGCCAAGCGGCGCAAACAGGAACACCGGAATCTGGCTGGCAAAGCCCACTTCGCCCAGCCGCAGCCCCGACCCCGTCATCTTGTAGACGAGCCACGACTGCGCCACGGTCTGCATCCACGTGCCGATCAACGAGATTAATTGTCCGCTGAAAAAAAGCTGAAAGTTACGATGACGCAACGCGCGTCCAGCGGCCTGCCAGCGCAGCCCGCTGGCCTCGGTCGCAGCTTCGCCGTTCGCAGTTACTTTCTCTTGGATGGGAATCTTCGACTCTGCCACGTTCACTTCTTTGGATGATGATGATGATGATCTGGATGGCGATCCGGATGACGCCGCGCCACCTTGCGCTCTACTATATCGTGAGCTTCTTGCCGGTCCGACCGCACACGCGGGCCAATGCGTCGACTTTTCCACAGATGGAACGCACTTCGCAGGCACTATCTTCCCGTTCTCCAGGCCGTTTCCCCGGCCCAAGTGCAAGCGAATGACCAATTTGAAACTTTCTGCCCTTATTACTAACTTGGAACTTCACTTCCCACCCAACGTGCGCTACAGTAGCCCCTGCGCTTTTGACGATTTGGCAAAGGAAGTCACGCCACTATGACCACTGCTCCAGCGGGGATTGAACGCCGTGTCGGACAGCGGTTTCCGTACCTTCTTCCGCTCTCCCTGCGCCAGCCCGACTGCGCCCTTGAAGGCGTGGGATTCACCCAGGACCTCAGTTCGCGCGGAGTCTTCTTCTTCACCGACGCGCCGCTCCGCGAAGGCGCGGAAATCGAACTCACCCTGCGCATGCCTTCCGAGATTACGCTCGGCGAGAATATGCCGGTACGCTGCCGCGGTCGAGTATTGCGCGTAGTCCGCCCCGCCGCGTCATCCGCTCACGATCCCTCCGGATCGGCCCGCGCCGAAACGAAAATCGGTGTGGCCGTCCGCTTCGCGGGCTACGAATATCTCCCTGAGTCCACCGAGTCTTCCTCCACCTTCGCCCGCGTCTCGACCCAGCACTCACACCACGACGCCAGCCACGACGCCAGCAAAGATCAGCCTTTAGTTCATTCTTCCGCCCGTTCCATTCTGGGCTAGCCCTGGCGGTTCGGATAACGCAAGGACAAAGATTTAAGCAGCACCACTTTCGTTCCCCAAATCACCTTTTCAAGCTGGCCATCCTGTCATACAATTACTGCCACAGAGGTGAAGAGCCTCCAGCTTCTGCGTATTGAGTTCTCCCCCCAGATGTCGATCTCGAAGTGGCGTTGTCGACCTTGCGGAAAGGCGTGCGGCCTTTTGGCTATTACCTAGGTCACTTGGCGGAGAACAGGTTCTCTTTCTAACATGCAGACACCGAGAGAAATCAGCGAGAACCGCGTTATGCATGGGATCGCCGTCGCCCTCCTCACCGAGGACGAGGACCACTTATCCGCGCTGCAAACCCGTCTGGAAGCGACCCGCCTGGGACAGGCGGTGTTCAGCCACGTCGGTTTCCCCGCCGCACCTACCGACGCCATCCTGCGCCAGCTGCAGGATTCGCGCGCCGAAGTGGTGATCGTCGATATTCCCTCGCACGACGCCCAGCGCGCCATCCACACCATCGAACTGATTCGCGCTACCACGCAGCAAATCGGCATCTTTGCGAATGGCGAAATGACCCAGCCCGCCAACATTGTCGCCAGCATGCGCGCCGGCGCCGGCGAGTACGTTGACAACTCCGGTGGACACGAGGCTCTGCTCGAAGCGCTCACCCGCTTCAGTTCTTCCCGCACCCGCAATCTTGGCGGCGTCGGCAAGGCCCGGGTATTTACTTTCCTCAGCGCCAAAGGTGGCGCGGGCTGTACCACGGCCGCCGTCAATACTGCCATGGCCCTGCAGCAGTCTCACGGCAACGTCGTTCTCGTCGACTTCGCTCCCATCGGCCACGCCGCGCTTCATTTGAACTTGCGGCCGCAATTCGGCGTACTCGACGCCCTCCAGAATCTCCACCGCCTCGATAGCACGCTACTCGATGGCCTCATGACTCCGACCAAAGAGGGATTGCATCTTCTGGCCGGGCCGCAGCAACCGTATCCCACCGAGCCCACGCCGGGGGAACTGGCCCGCCTCTTCGATCTGCTGGTGAATCACTACCGCTTCGTCGTGGTCGACGCTTCCAGCCGTCTCGACCCCACCACGCGCCTGCTCTCCGATCTTTCGAACGCCGTGCTCGTAGTCGCGCAGACCGATGTGGTTTCGCTGTGGAGCGCCGGACGCATTCACACCTTCCTCGAAGAGGGCACCGGCCGCGACCGCCTGCGCATGGTTTTGAATCGCTACAAAAAGATTCCCGGCTTCACCGACGAAGACGTCCAGCATGCCACGAACTGCAAAGTTTTGTGGAAGGTTCCCAACGCGTTTCAGGCGGTCTCGCCGTCCATCGACCACGGCACGCCCGTCGTTCTGCAGGATGGCCCCGAGATCAGCCGTTCCTACCGCGCCCTGGCCGCGACCCTGGCCGAAGCATCCTCCAATTCCGAAGGCAGTCCCGATCTCATCTACGGCCCCGAAGCCGCCCGCAAAAAGCCCGCCGGCCGCTTGAACCTCTCCCCGCTCCGCGCCGGGCAATAACTGCAGTATCGAGTACCGAGTCGCGGAACCAACGGCTGTTGTGCGGCTTTGCAGAGTTGCGCGCAGCCGTAGTTAGCCGCCGGGATATTGCCGCTAAATCGCCTGCGCTATCGTGGAAGAGCGGCCCTTCAGGGCCGCGTTAGGAGTGGTCTGGCGGATGTGGGCTTTAGCCCCTGAGCGTGCTACTTTCCCGCCGCTGGCGCGGCATCCCGCGGGAACATCTTGAATGCCACATCCTGCGAGTGCGACGTCACTTTCTTATTAGCGTCGCTCGCGGTCTCGGTCAGCGTGCCTTTGAGTACGAAATAAGCTTCGTCCTCAGGATTCTTGCCCTCGCCGCGCTCCACCGTTCCCTTAAAGTCAAACCCCACGCCGCGGACAATCTCCGTCGTGAACGTCAACTTGCTGCCTTCGATCTTGCCGCTCTTGAAAAACTGATCCAGGAACTCTCCCTTGTCGCTCTCGCCCTCGCCAAATCGCGATATGAATCCTGTGACATGGCCCGCGTCCTCCACCGTCAACTGCACGAACTCGCCTTCCTTCAGAAATGCGTACATTCCCGAATAGCTCGGCCCAGTCTTCGCGTCCGGTTCAGTGGTCGTCGCCGGCTTCGCTGAATCTCCGGAGGCTTTCGCGTCCTGCGCGCGCAAATTCAGAGAAGAAGAAAGACTCAGCACCCCGAGCCCAACCCCCAATGCCACCACATAGATGAAATGATTTCTCTTCACTTTTTCGTCGCTTTCGCCTCCATGAACTGCGTCCAGTTCGTGCCATCGATCGAGACTTCAAACTTCAGACTGTAGCTCGACGGCGTCAATACTTTCATCGTCATCTTCTGCTTGATTTCCTGCCCGCCATAGTTCTGCGAGCTCGTCCAGGTCCAGGTATCGCCGCTAACCGTGCCCTTTGAATCTACCCGGCGTCCGTGGCTGTTGAAGTCGTTGTACGTATACACATTCTCTTCCGCGTCGAATCCCATGTACGAGACTGCCTTGCCGTCTCCACCCAACTCCGGAGGCATCTTGAAATCCGAATGACGTTCCACAAAGAATTTTCCGTCCATCCATTCCGTAGTGTCGGACGAACTGAACTTTCCACCCGCGCCCCAAGGCCCTTGCCCGATCGTCCCCTCAACGGCCCACGTTCCCACAAAGTAGTCGAGCTTCTTCACTTCCGCACCAGGCGTAGTCGCCATCTGCGCCCAGGCCGATGCGGTGAACAAAACCAGAGTTGAAACCAGAATCGCCTTGAAATTCATAGGTGTGTCTCCTCGGAAGGCTGTTAGCTCTTAGCTCCGAGCCAAAAGCCACTTTCACAAGGATCGTAGCCCGCCCCAACTCCGCCGCCCAGTGCGATTCGTCAGCCGCGGCCCATGACAATTGTCACGCCCAGGAATTACTTTCCCTTCGTCGCCTTCCCGTCCATCGCCAGCGTCCACTTCGTACCATCCGTCGACGTTTCGTACAAGAAGTTGTACGAGGTCGACGAAGTGATCTTCATCGTGAAGCGCCCCTTCATCGTCATGTTGCCCATCTTCTCGTCGTTCGTCCAGGTCCAGGTGTCGCCATTCAGCGAGCCCTTGGAGTCGACGAATTGTCCCCAGCTGTTGAACTCACGGTAGGTATAGGTCTTGTCGTCGGTGGAATAACCCATAATCGACATCCCCGACCCGTTCCCCATCGTGGTTTTGTATTCGGTACGGCAGACGAGAAAGAACTCGCCTTCCATCCACTCGCACTTCTCGTTCTCCGTAACTTTTCCGCCCGCCCCCATGTCGCCGCCCGGCTTCACGTCGCCGTCCAGTGTCCAGGAACCGACAAGTACATCGAGCTTCTTATGTTCCGGTCCCGGCGTCGGCATCTGCGCCAGCGCCGCCGCCCCCAAGACGAACCATCCCGCCAGAATCACTGCCAAAGTTTTCATCGCCCGCCTCCCCTGTCGAATGTTGTAGAAATTACTGATTACTGATTACGATTGTTGGTTGCTCCTCTTAACGGGGCGTCATCCCGAAGCCCTGCGCTTTCACCAGCGGGGCGAGAGCCTGCCCTGAGCGAAATCGAAGGGGATCTCGCGTGGACTAATTTCAAACTGCGCCACCACCAACAATCAGCAATCGCCCCTCCCTACCAGTCTCCAAAATGCGACACCGTCATCTGCTGAAACTTCATCTTCCACACGTCCCCCTGCCTCACCCAAGTGGTGCTGAAGTGCTGATACCGCGGCGGTGGCCCCTGATCCTCCACCGGCGGAACCCGCAGCACCACATCATAGGTCACGATCGCGACGTCGTCCGCAACTGGCACAACCTTCATGTCATAAGCGAGCAGGTCGAGCCCGCCCCCGCCCAGGCCTTCGATCATGTCCTGCCGATCCCCCAAGTCGCCGTCGAACGAGACGAACGAAAAATCGTTTGCCAGCGTGCGCTTAAAAAATGCTACATCGCCCTTCTTCGCGGCCTCGATAAAACCTTTCTCGGCAGCCATCAGCGTCTGCTCCAGCGGACTCAGCGCCTTAGCCGGCGCATTCGCCTGCCCCGCGAAACTCACCGCACAGCAAAGCAGAATCACGCCCACCACGAACCCATATCTCATTCCCATCTCCTTATTAAGACTCTTGAGGAAGCATTTTGTCATTCCGAGGTCCTGCACACATTTAAAAACTCTTGTCATTCCGAGGAGCGAAGCGACGAGGAACCTGCTGTTTTCTCTCCACGGAGATGGAAGCCTCACTCCCCGCGAATCTTCCCCGCCAGTTCCCCCCGCGCCACCTGCACCTGTTCCCCCGACCCCAGATTCTTCAACGCAAACGCATCCGCCTTCACTTCATTCTCACCCACAATCAGAATGTACTTCGCCCCCGCCTTCGTCGCCGCCTCAAACGATTTCTTCAGCCGGAAGCCATCATCCCCCAACTCGACCACCAGATCATGCCGCCGCAACTCCCGCGCCAGCCGCGCCGCCTCGCCATTCATTCCAGCCATCGCAGCGACATACACATCTGGCTTGCGCAGCACGCCCTCGGCCGTTTCCTTAAGCGACATCACCAGCCGATCTTCGCCAATGGCAAACCCAATCCCCGGAGCCGCCGGCCCGCCCAGCGCCTCGGACAGCCCGTCATACCTTCCCCCGCCCAGGATCGCGTTCTGCGCCCCCAGCGCCCCATGCGTAAACTCGAACGCCGTCCGCGTATAGTAGTCGAGCCCCCGCACCAGTCGGTCGTTGAGCGAGAATCGAACCCCCACCTTGGTCAGAATCTCCTGCACCGCCGCAAAATGCTTCCGCGAATCCTCCCCAAGAAACTGCGTGATGCGCGGCAGCGTCTCGATGATCGGCTGATCCTCCGCCACCTTGCAGTCAAACACGCGCAGCGGATTCGTCACCGCCCGCCGCTGGCAATCCGCACACATCCTATCCTTAACCGGCCTCAAAGCCGCACGCAGCGCGTCATTAAACGCCACCCGGTCTGCAGAAGTCCCGACCGAATTCAGCTCCAGATTCCAATCGGTAATACCAAGCCGATCGAGCAAAGTCGCCAGCATCTCCAGCAACTCGGCATCCCGTGCCGGCGAATCGCTCCCCGACGAAGCCGGCCCGATAACTTCCGCATCGATCTGATAAAACTGCCGATACCGCCCTTTCTGCGGCCGTTCGCGCCGGAACATCGGCCCAATGCAGTAAAGCTTGTTCAACCCGCGATCCCACAGTTTGTGCTCAATATAAGCCCGCACGATCCCCGCCGTGGCCTCGGGCCGAAGCGTGAGAGATTGCCCCTTATCGCTCTCCGCCCGCCCGCGATCCTCCCACGTGTACATTTCTTTCGAAACAATATCCGTCTCTTCCCCCACCCCGCGCGCAAACAGTTCTGTGCTCTCGAAAATCGGCGTACGAATTTCCTGAAAGTTGTAAGCGCGGAACACCTCCCGCACCTTCTCCTCCACAAAATTCCACAACGCCGTCTCCGGCGGCAGCAAATCCCGCGTCCCGCGCACCGCTTTAATCACATAGCTCCTTTTACTCTGTCATCCTGAGCGAAGCGCGCTCGAATGAGCGCGCGCAGTCGAAGGACCCCTACCGTCTCAACGCCACTACAAGCCTATCAGGGAGTTCTCTCGACGAACCCACCGCTACTCGCGGCACCGTGAGAATATCTCGATGAATCCCAAGCGGCATCGCTCTGCTAGGGATCCTTCGACTCCGCAAACCGGTTCCCTTCGCTCACCGCCTTGCTCCGCTCACGATGACAATTTCTCGGGACTCGTGACCCGGGACTCACCCCTCACGTCACCGCTCCCGCAAATACTCATCCTTATACCCCAGATAATTCCGCGCATACCGCATAATCGCCTCTTCATCCGCCGCCTCGATCTTCCGCCGAAACTTCCCCGGAGACCCCATCCACAACGACCCCGGCGCAACCACCGTCCCCTCCGGAATCAGCGTCCCGGCCGCGATAATCGATCCCGCCCCAATCCGCGCTCCATTCAGAATGATCGTCCCCATCCCAATCAAACACCGGTCCTCAACCACGCACCCGTGCAGCGTCACCGAATGCCCCACCGTGACATACTCTCCCAGATAAACGCCCCACTGCTGCTTCATTCCATGCAGCACGCAGTTGTCCTGCACATTGGAGTGCGCCCCAATGCGAATCTCATGCACATCCCCGCGCACCACCGCATTCATCCACACCGAGGCGTGCTCGCCCAGCACCACGTCGCCAATGATCTGCGCCGAGTCGTCCACGTAGCACGTCGCCGGAATCGTAGGCCGCACACCTTTATAGGAGCGAATCATAATTATCGAATCAGAGTTATAGAATCAGAGTTTCAAAAGGCACTTGAAAATACCATGAGAGCGCAGTTTGACGTAAGAGCCGCACCTGCCGTCGATTTTCCTTCGTGGACCTTCGTGTCCTTCGTGGTGATCGCCTTTTCCATTCCCCTTCCGGGAACCATCCCAAAAAAGCCGCCCCACATCACAGACTTCCTTCCCCCCACCATGCTATACAAAGCAAGGTTTCTAAACATTCCGCGAAAAAGCTTTCCGGCCGCGCATTTCTAGAATGCTCCCTCCGGCACTTTTTCGCGGATCCCCGCCTCGCGTCCGGTTAACGCGCTCCGGGCCGTCCCTCCGAGCTGATCTTACGAGCTGATCTCGAGACTTCGAAATTCGGCCGAGATCGAGATAGCGATCGGGATCACGATCCCGCACGCAGGGGCGACCTTAATGTATTCGACGCGTAGTTCATTCGCGGCTGTCATTTTCTGGTCGATCGTTTCCAGGCTGATCGTCCCGTCGCTTCTCCTACTCCCCACCCCCCTCGCCGCCCAGGACGCCACCGGCGCTCTCCACGGCACGGTCCTCGATCCCACCGGCAGCCGCATTCCTCAGGCGTCCGTCGTCGTGGTCAGCACCGCGACCGGCCTGCGCTTCACCGCAACTACCGACGCCGAAGGCAGCTTCACTCTCGACCTGCTCCCGCCCGGCGATTACTCCGCCCGCGTCACCGCCGAAGGCATGTCCCCGCAAGTCACGCCCCAGCTGCAGGTGGATGTTGGCGGCACCACAGCGCTGGATTTCCACCTCACCGTAGCCGGCCCACATGAAACCGTGACTGTCTCCGCAGCGCCCGTCCTGGTCGACACTCAGCCCAACGGCGTCTCCACGCTGCTCGACCAACGCGCCCTGAACGATTTCCCCCTGAACGGCCGCCGCTTCGCCGACCTCGCCCTGTTCTCTCCCGGCGTCACGCAAGATCCGCGCAGCCTCGATTCCTCCACCAACGGCGATCTCTCCTTCGGCGGCATTCGCGGATTCCAGAACAGCTTCCTCATCGACGGCGGCGACTACAACAACGCTTTCTTCGCCCAGCCGCGCGGACGCGATCGCGCCCCCTACGAAATCTCCACCGACGTCGTGCAGGAGTTCCGCGTCTCCACCACCGCTTACGGCGCCGAGCAGGGCCGCTCCGGCGGCGCCGTCGTCAACGTCGTCACCAAGTCCGGCTCCAATCACCTGCACGGCACCGCTTTCTATTATTTTCGCGACAGTTCCCTCGGCGCGGACGATCCCTTCCTGGCGTTCAAGCCGCACAATCGCCAGCAGCAGTTCGGAGGCACCATCGGCGGCCCACTCAAGCGCAACAAAGTTTTCTTCTTCGCTGGATTCGATCAGCACATCTTCCACGAGCCCGACGTCGTCGAATTCGTGAATGGCAGCTCGCAAGTGATTCCCCAACCCGGCACCGGCCCCTACACCCCGGGAGACTACGAGGCCAGCGATCAAGCCCTGGTCTTCGCCGCCGCCGCGCAACTCACTTCCCTCGCCGGAGAATATCCCGCCGCCCAACTCGGCGACACATCCTACGCCAAGCTCGACATCAACATCACGCCGCGCAACCAACTCGCGCTGAAGGTCAATACCACGCGCTACTGGGGAGCCAACAATGTCTTCCTCGACCCCGCCAGCCCCGTCACCTACGATTCCATCAGCGACAACGGCGAGGAACTCGTCACCACCGAAACCGCCAGCCTCTCGCTTACCAGCAGCCTAACCCCGCGCTGGATCAGCCATCTCCGCGCCCAGTTCTCGCGCGACCTGCAGCAGTCCTACAGCAACACCGCGAACGTGCTCATAAGGATTCCCGACATCCTCGACGGCATCGGACGCTCCGACCTGCTCCCTCGCGAGACCCGCGAGCATCGCCTGCACCTCGCCGAAACCATGAGCCATGAAGGCTCCCGCAACGCATGGAAGTTCGGCGGCGACGCCCTCATCACTTGGATCTACGACTTTTTCCCCAGCCAGCAAAGCGGCGAATATTTGTTCTATCCCCTCAAAGTCAATCCCTACACCTTCGAGCCGATGGAAGCCGGACTCGAACTCACGCCCCTCCGCGCCTATGCCCACCAGGTCCCGCACTACTATCTGCAAAGCTTCGGCGGCGCTGCCTCGAATCCCAACACCAACGAATACGCCGCCTTCGCGCAAGACACCATCCGCCTCACCAATCGCCTGGCGCTCAACCTGGGCGTCCGCTGGGACCTGCAAACTTTTACCACTGCCGGGCTCG
The DNA here is from genome assembly GCA_963758005.1 of uncultured Acidobacteriota bacterium. Lineage (GTDB taxonomy): Bacteria > Acidobacteriota > Terriglobia > Terriglobales > Acidobacteriaceae > Sulfotelmatobacter. Next base: position 770,599 of record CAVWTR010000006.1, on the reverse strand, counting down.
TGTCCAACCCTCTGTTCCCGCCCGCCGGCAAAGTTCCATTCCAGCCCTACAACTTCGCCCCGCGCGCCGGACTCGCCTATTCTTTCGGCAATACTCGTCCCTTCGTAGTCCGCGCCGGATACGGCATTTTCTTCGTGCGCATCCCGCAGATCTACAACTCCACCATTCAGACCGAAAACGGCATCACCGACTCCCAGGTCTTCCTCAACAACACCAACTATTACGACAACCAGGTCTTTCCCACCTATCCCAACCCGCTGGTGGCCTGTCCGCTCGTAGCCGTATCCTGCTCGCTGCCCGCGGGATTCACTCAAGGCGTGAGCAACGAGGTCTCCGCCTTCGCCCCCAACTTCGTCACCCCGCGCGTGCAGCAAGCCAGCCTAACCTTCGAAAAAGAGGTAGCCGGACAGACTACGGTCGCTCTCTCGTTCCTCAGCGTTCGCGGCGAACATCTAATCCGCGCCCTCGACGTAAATCTCCCCCCGCCCACCGCCCTCACCTACCCCATCTTCGATTCCACCGGATCGATCTTCCAGGGCGGCTACTACACCGTCGATTCCTTCGCCACCTGGCAGTTCACCCAATCGCTGACGTGCCCTTTTCCACCCTGCATCAACCCTCTGGGCCGTCCCATCGCCCAGCTCGGCGCGATCGACGAATATCAGAGCGCTGCCTCCAGCTATTACAACGGCGTAACTCTCTCCATCAATCGCCGCGTGTCGCACGGAGCCTATCTGCGCCTCGCCTACACCTATGCTCGCGCCATCGACGATGGCCAGGACGCCCTGGTCGCCGGACAACCGGCGACAGTTCAGAATTCCTACGATCCCAGCGCCGAGCGTGGACCAAGCGTCACAGATCAACGTCAGCGCCTGGTCGCCGCTTTCTCCGTCGAGCCGCGCCCCTTCCATCGCGGACATGAAGCTCTCGGCTACGCCTTCAATGACTGGAAAATGTCTTCCGTCATCACCTACGGCAGCGGACGCCCTTTCACCGCGACCGTCGACGGCGATCCCAACCAGGACGGCAACGGCCTCAACGACCGCCTCCCCGGCTACACCCGCAACGCCTTCACCGGCCCCGACTACGCCACCGTCGACCTCCGCCTCGGCCGAATCATTCACCTCCACGAACGCTGCAAACTCGAACTGAGCGCCGACGCCTTCAACCTGTTCAACCGCGACAACCAGCGCGTCACCATCACCTCCAACGGATTTCTCTCCCCCGCCAGCACCTTCGTCCAAAGCTACGTCACCACCACCAACACGACCGCTCCCACAGCCACCTCCACCGTAGCCCCCTACCCCGGCTACTACGAATTGCCCACCGACTTCACCAAGCCCAACGCCGCCTTCGCCCCCCGACAAATCCAGCTAGCCGTAAAACTCATCTTCTGATTTCGATGAAGGGTTTATAGGTTGGGATAAATCGCTAAAGATACTTTGTCATTTCGACCGCAGTTTGCCCTTCCCGAAGGGAAGGGCAAACGGAGTGGAGAAACCTGCTGTTTGCGGTCGGCGCTTGGGTAGTTGTGCCGGGTAGTGGCTTAATTTGGCTTGCGCTGAATTGTGGAGTGGAGAGAGAATTGCGTGCATGAGAACTTACGCCGACTCCCCAAGATGTCCTGATTGCGGACATGTTCCTAAACGTTATATCGCCGATTCAAGGTGGGTATGCGGATGCGAAAGCCGCACATGGCCTCAGATACGCAGTAGGAGGGGTGATCCGGAAGAACACGATAAGCTCACGAAGGCCCGATTCGTGATGAGAACTGACAACCTAGGCGACACGTGCTACTCTCACCCATCGTTACATCATACGGTCTGGCTTTACGAGAATGAGACATGGAGGAGTGAACCAGATACCGAATACCGCGATTTTGATGCTTATTTGGATCGCATGATCGCGTCGGCTGCTTAGGAAAATAGAAAAGCCCCGCTCTACGATTCAAATTCAGCCACTCCGGTGCCGCCGCACCACTACCCAAATCCGCTGGAACCGTGCTAACGTATCGCCCACGTTCGAGGCAGGCCCCCACCTGTCCGCTGAATTCACGCCAACCGCCGTCACAAACCAGGAGTACCGTCATGAACAGAAATTCCGTGTGGCCTTCCGTCATAGTCGTAACCTTGGTTGGACGAACATGACACAGAGTTCCGAACTCGTTGCCTCGGACGGCGCTGCCTGCGACTGGTTGGGAGCCTCCGTAAGCATCTCCGGCGGCCAGATCGTAGCCGGTGCGCCTCAATTCAACATTTCCGAACCCGGCGCAGCTTACTTGTTCGGGAAGCAATAGCTCGGGACCCACTTGCTCAACTCGGGCGGATCGCGCCTCGTTCGCGAAATACGTTCCGGCGCGTGATCCGCAAACGAGAACGTGACATTATCACCCCGCGTCTCAAAATGATCCGCTGTCCCGCTTATGTACGCTACCGCACAGAATCTCCCCCCTCCCACTTGACTTAGGGTCAAATCCTTGAAATAACTATTCCGTCCATCCGGACGAGTTTGGGGGTGTGTCAGTTTGGCAGAAGTAAGACTTCAAGAGGGAGAATCCCTCGAGAACGCTCTGCGCCGCTTCAAGCGCAAGGTGCAACAGGAAGACATTATCAAGGAGGTCAAACGCCACTCCTTCTACCTGAAGCCCGGCGAGAAAAAGCGTGTGAAAGCCGCTCTCGCGCGCAAGCGAGCTCGTAAGAAAACGCGCAAAGAACAGGACTAACGTAATAACGCAATGAAGAGCCGCTCCATCCCGGGGCGGCTCTGCTCAAATCTGGCCCCCGCCGTCTTGAGCTGCAAGAGGGAATTTCGTATACACAATTTTTCCGGCATCTAAAGCAGGATAGTCAGTATCCACGCCCATCCTGGAGCGTGGCGGGCCGAGTCCAAGGGCAGTAATGAGGGGGAGCAGTACACAACCTGTACTTTCGGTGTACCACCGCAGTTCTTTCCCCGCGGTTGGGCGCGCGGAAACGGGCTGAAGGGAGCCATCCTCAATGGAATTTCAGGACAAGGTGCTGAAGTGTATCGACTGTGGTGGTGATTTTATTTTCACCGCCGGGGAACAGCTTTTCTTTCACGACAAGCAGTTCAAGAACGAACCCAAACGCTGCAAGGCTTGCAAGACCAAGCGGGTTACCGTTCTGGGCGCACCCCCCACGCCCGGACAGAACTACCGCTACACCAAGGTCGAAACCCAGGCCACCTGCTCGGGCTGCGGAAAACAAACCACCGTCCCTTTCCGCCCCACGCAAGGCCGCCCCGTCTTCTGCCGTGAGTGCTTCCAATCGCGGAGGACGGCGGCTTCGGCCTGATCGAGCTTGGTTCGATCGAGCTTTGGTTCGATCAAGCTTCGGCTCGGTCGAGCTTTGGCTCGAACAAGCTTTGGTTCGATCGAGCTTCGGTCGGATCTGATTGGGATCTGGCTTGAGGTGCGGTGCCGTGGGCTCTTTTCATCGCGAGCTTGCGGTACCATAGGGTCGTGTCTGGATACTTTGTAGAAAACTTCGGCTGCCGCGCCACCCAGGCTGACGGCGCCGCCCTCGAACGCCAGTTCGAGGAGCGCGGCATGACTCGCGCTTCTTCTCCTGCGAAAGCAACGCTGGTGGTGTTGAACACCTGTACCGTCACGGCTAGTGCGGATCGGGATGCGCGGTCGGCGATCCGCAGGGTGCGGCGCCAGAATCCTGAGGCGCGCATTGTGGTTACCGGCTGCTATGCGCAGCGCGCTCCGGAAGAGATTGCTGCACTGCCGGGCGTCGACCTGGTCATTGGTAATTCACACAAGCATCAGTTGGCGGAAATTGCGCTGCCGGAACTTTTTCGTGCCGAGAAACCCCACGCCGATTTTGTCCCCCTCTCATTTCTGGCCCAGAGCGGGGAACTGAGAACTGAGAACTCAATTTTCATCTCCGACATTTTCGCGCACACCGAACTGCTGGCCGCGCCGGTGTTCGATACTGCCGGAGATTCTCATGAGAGCTTGCGCACGCGTCCGAATCTCAAAGTGCAGGACGGATGCGACAACCGTTGCTCGTTCTGCGTGATCCCTTACGTCCGCGGTCAGAGCCGCTCGCTTGAGATCGATCGGATATTGCGCGAAGTGAACGGCCTGGTCGACTCCGGTTATCGCGAGGTCGTGATCAGCGGAATCAATCTCGGAAGGTGGGGACGTGATTTAGCTGTCAGCGGTCAGCTATCAGCTGTCAGCAAGTCTCGCCAACGAGCGACGGCCAACGACCTGCCGTCGCTCATCCGAGGGATCCTTTCCGAAACTGCTTTGGAGAAACTGCGCATCTCTTCGGTTGAGCCCATGGACTGGACCGACGAACTGATCGCTCTGGCCGCATCCTCATCGCGCATCGCCAAGCACGCGCATGTCCCCATGCAGTCCGGCAGCGACGCCGTGTTGCGGCGCATGCATCGGAAGTATCGGCCGTGGCACTATCGTGAAAAAATCGAGAAGATTCGCGCTGCCATTCCGAGCGCGGCCATTGGCGCCGATGTCATGGTTGGCTTCCCGGGCGAGACCGATGCCGAATTTGAAGCCACGCGCCGGATGATCGAAGAGCTGCCGCTGACTTATCTGCATGTGTTCACTTATTCGGCGCGGCCTGGAACTCCGGCGGCGACGATGAGGAATCAAGTGCCGGTGCACGAAGCCCGCGAGCGCAACCGCATTCTGCGCGAGTTAGCGGCCGAGAAAAAGTTGGCGTTCATGCGTGGATTCGTTGGCGCGGAGTTGCAGGCGATCACGCTGAATGTTGTGGGCAGCGACGCCGGCGGCGAGTTTACCGAGGCTCTTACCGACAATTATCTGAAGCTGCGCCTGCGGGGGCGGCATGACGCGAATCAGTGGATGGGCGCGCGGATTGGCAACGTGGTGGATGGGGCGCTCGCGGGGGTGGAAGAGTAGGTCTACGTTAGCAGGAATGTAGAGCAGATAAGCAATTTCACGCACGAGCCAAGCCGCTGTGCGGATCGTGAGGGGAGCTACTCAGGAACAGTGAATAAGGAGTCCTCTTGGTTGTTCCGCTCCGCCTGTCGCCTAATGAAATCGGCTAGCAGAGGGACAGCGAAAGAATACTTCCCGTGACGATTTTTATACACCAACCCAACTTCGGATAGTGATCCGAGCATTTGGTTGACGTGGCTACTCGTAAACGGCTTCTTTAGCCCTTTGTTGGAGGCACTTGCCACTACCTCCTGCACAGTAAATTCCTCTTCACAGTTTTCCAGTAGCGACACCACCCAAAGGAGCTGCCTTTGTCTATCGGTCGCCTTTGCCCACCGTCCCGCAAAAAAGTCGGTATCTAGCTTTAGTGTGATTTCCCCTACCGGAACCACCGGAGGCGGTTGGTCGGCATTCAGGGCTTGGACCCAAATATCAAAAATCTCTCGGCACACATACTGGATGAAGTACGGGTAGCCACGTGTTTGGTGCCATACTGTCGTAAGGGAATCTTCGTCGAATCCAATACAATCTTCCTCCTCAATTGGCTTACATACCGCCACCTTGGTTTCTTCTTTGCTAAGAGGATCGAGGAAGACCACGTGGAACATGCGTTCGGAATACGTGCGTGCCTCGACCAGTTTCGGAAATAACGTTGGTAGGCCCGTCAAGGCAAGCATGTAGCATATTCCCTTTCGCTGAACTGATTGAAAAACGTCAAGCAGCAATGAAAGTGGAAATTGATCCTTGGCGCTGTGATCTGCAAGGTTTTGGGCCTCATCGTATGCAAATACGATGCCATGCTTTCCGGCCATGCGAATATATGGCCAGACAAATTCCAAGACGCCTTTGAGCTTGTCCGCAACGAGGCCGGGGGTGTGTTCGTAGATAGCTGCGAGTGTTTGGTAATTTAGCGCAGTCGGAACCTCGATAGGCCTCCCAGCAAAGCCCGTCCCGGCGCGTTCCGATACCGATACGACAATCGAACTTGTTACAACCGATAGATCGGTCAGTAATCTGATCGCAAGGTTGGTTTCACTTATGCTTGTCGATTCTGACAGATCAGTGCCAGCCCACAGCCACCCCATCTGAATTGCTACTGGCTTGAATGTCTCAAGCAGTACTGTTTTTCCAATCCCCCTCAATCCGGTTAACACTAGGTTTTTTAGAACCACATCCTGCTTGAGTAAATCCTTGAACTCGTCCTGTTCCTTCTTGCGTCCGGCCAAAAATGGTGGCATGTGACCTGCCCCAGGGCGAAATGGATTCTTCACAGTCTTGTTGGCCATTTTGCGTTCCTCCACGCATATAGTATAAACATTAGATTAGCTTGTCAAGTAAATTTAGTAATTGTGCTAAATTTAGCCTAATAGCTAACAGACTATAACTTACGATCCTTTCGTGAAATCGGCTGGCCAAGGGAAGTGAACCCAAAAAGCCTGCCGCCCAAGCTGAACCGCGAACGCGGGGCGACTTGCTTGAAAAAGCAAACCCTGAGCGGCTGAAGCCGGACGATGTGTGGTGGCTGTTATCGGCACGACTGGAAGTCGTGCCCTTCCCGTTTGTGGTGATGTTTCAGTCCCATAACCCGGACCTACCGAGACTCAAGGACGGTTTCGCTTGGCATCCTTCTCTCAGGAGGTGCCAGGCTTCTTTGTAGTGGGAGTATTTTTGGGGTGAGCGGCGGGGGGCCAGGAGGAAGTGGCCGCGGAGGGGGATTATGATTTTGGCGGGGAGGATGTACCAGATGTCTTCGAGGATTACGAAGACGGCGAAGAAGTCGACCTGGTTGGCGGTGTAGTACTGGCAGCGGCTGGATTTGATGGCGACGACGTATCCGCCGTAGGCGCGGGCGATGGTGGATTTGACCTGGACGCGGAGGAAATGTCCGCCGCGTTCGATGGCGACGTCGTAGCGGGCGGAGTCTCCCCAGGGCTTGGAGACGTTGAATCCGCGCTCGGCGGCGCGGGACATGAAGTTGAGTTCGCTCCACTCGCCGCGATGTTTGGCGTCTTTGATGATGATGCAGCGGCGACGGTGGGGTGGGAGGGTTTGTTTCGCGCTGCGGTCTGAGGCTGTGTGGTGGCTTCGCGGTTGCTCGGCGCTGGTTTTGTTGCGGCCCGATTTATTACTGTTTGTTCCCTCACTACGCAGTTTCTCGCTGTCCGTTTTCTTACTGCCCATGGATTCGGCCCAAAACACAAAAGGCGCAAGCCCGGAGGCTGCGCCTTGGTTCCCTTCAAAATTTTAGTCTATATATCTATTTTATCAATTTGGAAGGGGTGAACCGGAAATTTCCGGACAAATATATTTGCTTTGCGGTCAAGAGGATGGGGCGAAATGGATGCTTTTGGGGTATTGACAAGATTTCGGATCAGCGGCGGAACTCCGCAAAATACCTCAGGGGCTGAAGCCCAGCTATCGGGGCGCTTCATCGCAGTGCTTGAAGCGCCGCGCCACCCAAAAGCTCACGCCCGAAGGTCCTGCAGTTGTGCGGCGATTTTTTCCATCAGGGCAGAGGCGGCTTCGCCGGCTTCTAGCGTGGAGAAATCGGTTCCCAGTTCGATGAGCGGGATTTTCGCGCTGGCCTCCCGAAAGGATTTTTCTGCTACGGGTGAGGCGGGGATGTCTGCGCCCAGTAACACCAAATCAAAGCGTGAGACGCGCATCAGGATCAGGGCATCGCGAAGGTTGTTGCTGGTGTGCACGTCGTAGCCGGCGCGGTGCAGCAGTTCGCGAATGTAGGTGACGACGTCGGCATTGCGATCGATGCACAAGACACTCCGTCCCATGGAAACCGGCTGTTCGGTCTGCACAGGCTTGCGGTAAAACGCTGCCACCGCTTGATCTTCCGACTCGTGGGAATCAAACAATTTTGTCAGGTGAGATAACTGCAGCACTTTACGGACATGCTCGGGAACGTCGCAGAGCTTCAGATCGCCATGCACCTGGCGCGTGCTGGTGAGAGTGCGGACCATGGTTCCGAGGCCGCTGCTGTCGATGAATACCACTTCGCCGAGATGCAGCACGATGGAGCGCCGGTCGCGCAACAAATGGGCTACGTGAGCGCGCAAGGCTTCGGTCTCGCCGCCGGACACGAGGCGGCCTTTGCAGCGCACGATGGTGACGCGGCCAACTTCGCGGGTTTCGAGGGATAGTTTCAATTTGTCTCCAGTCGGCGAGCGCCTAGTGGGCGACCGCTTTCAGGACCACGGTGTTGCGCTCGTCGCCGGTGATGACGCGGTCAAAGCGGCGCAGATCGTCGGCGCGATCGACGGGAACGCTGAGTTCCTTGACCTCGAAAGTGCGAGTGTAGCGTATCACGCCGCCAGTGACTTCGGTTTTGGAATGGTAGCTGGCGAAGCTGTAGTCGGCGTCGACGGGCGGCGGCAGGTCGTCGACTTCGTAGCCGGCGGGGATTGCGATCTCAAAACTGTCCGTATCGCGGGCTGAGCCCTCGAGTTCGAAGGGAAACTTGCGCGGCTCTTTATCCCTGGTCTCGAAGAAGTTGAAGCCTTTGTTGCCGAGGACGCGCGGGCGCACCAGCAGGAGTCCGCCGGCAGTCTTGGCGTAGTGATCGGATTCGAAGGTGTAGTTGAAGCCGAAAGGCTGATCGGTGTGGTCGAGATTGATTACGGTCGCGTGCGTGATGCGAAAAGTGGAGAGGGAATTGCCGAGCAGGGTCTCGATCGGCTTGATGCGGTCGGTGTCTTTGGAGACGTTCATCAGGGCGCCGCGTTCGGATGCGGCCCGGCCGCCGAGTCGGACTTCTTTGACATCACCTTTGAGCGTGCCTCCGGCGTCGAGAGTCAGCTTGGCGGTGCGGTCGACGCTGTTCATGGCGGAAGGTTGCTGGGGCAGAGGAATCAGTTCGCCGCCGCTGGGGGTGACCAGGAGCGCATAGTTGTCCTGCAGTTCGCTGCGGATCTGGCCGAAGGGCGTGATGTCATCGGTGGGATCGAAATAGAGCAAACGGCCCAGCTTGGGGTGCTGCAAAACGGCGACCAGTGAAGGATCGACCATGCCATCGGGCAATTTGATGGCAACGATGGCGTGGTTGAAACCGAAATTGGTCGCCGGAGTTTCCTGGGTGACCACGCCGCGACGGCTGTTGATGACGACACTAAATGATTCGATGCCGATTTCGTTCAGCATGGAGCGTGTGAGGGTTGCTTTGTCCTTGCAGTCACCGTAATGATGGGCGAAGACTTCAGGGGCGGGATGGGGCTGCCAGCCGCCGATGCCGAGTTCGATGGCGACGTAGCGAATATCGTGTTGCACAAATTTAGCGATGGCCTGCATCTTTTCCAGTTGTGTGTTTTTTCCCGCGGTCAGTTTTGCAACTTGCTGTTTGACCTCGGGTGAAGCTTCGACTCGCCCGGCCATCAGTTGATTGACCCAGTTGCCCAGATCATTCCAGTTGGCGAATCCGTTTGCGGCCTTGCCGCCGGGTGGGAAGAAAGTCAGAATCATTTGGCCAGCGACGCCCTGGTAAGGCGGCATGGCGGGCTCATGCCGAATTTCTTTTACGTCGGCCACCGTCCATTGATAGAGATTGTTTCCGGGATCGGCGGGTTTGATCTCTGGATGATTCAGCCAGGAGGCTTTGAACTCCCATCCCGGCGGAAGTTGCAGGCTATAGTGGGACTCGCGCACCGGATCTTGTTCCTGAAAGAACCACATGTCTTGCAGGAAGAATGGCCGCTCTTCCACTTCGTATTCGTAGCCGACGATATTGCCGGGATCGGGCGCGGGAATCGTGAGCACTCTGAACTTCACGTCATCGACGAGTTCCCCGCCGCCGCTGAGAGAGCGGTCGACTGCGTCTTTGTCTTTGACTTCGTAGTCTTTGCCCTGCGCGGGGATGCACCAGCCGTGCAGGCTTTTGATTTTGCGCTGGGGATTGAAGTAGACGTAGACGGTGCCGTGTTCGCGGCCGTTGGGGCGGAGAATCTTATAGGCCTCGCGCACCGTGGTTTTGATTTTGTCGGTCGAGATTACGGTGACGTTGGTTTCGGAGTAGAGCAGGACGGCGTCGGTTTTTTCATCGTAAGCGGGGAGCGGGGCGTTCACCTGGGCGTGCATCCACTGCGGGGCATCGGCGGCCAGCGCGCGGGGCACGCCCGGGAAAAGCGCGGCGGCAAACAGCACGATCGCCGTACGAGAAATCGGCAGAGAGCGCCGGTTAGTTGCTGGCGGACGCTGCGGCGGGTTGCAGGACAATTTGTTGGTCATCACCGGTCCTCACTGACTGAAAAAAAATGCGCACCGCGGGATAGTACTTGGGCTCCAAGATGAGAAAGTCCCAAGTTAATTTCCGCGTCAGATGAAGCGCAGTTGCGTCTTTGTCTACCTTCAAACTGTAGTTCAGAACGTGGGCGTCCACGTTCTGTGGCGTCGGCAGGCCGCTCACCTGCCAGCCCGCCGGGAGTTCGATGGTTACGTCATCGTCTTTTTCGTAGGGGTAGTCGACATAAATCGGCTGGACGCGGTCTACGTGTTCGAAGGTGTGTTTTTCGATCGCGGTAAAAATTCCCGCCGGAAGCAAAGTGCGCTTTCCTGCGCTGGAAGCCCAGTCCGGGATGGTGAGGTGATATTCGGCGACAAGAGGCGTTTCTGAATTACTCCAATCGGGCTGGTTAGTCAGCTTCACTTCCGCAGTCGCTGGAATCTGATTCTGGATGCGGTCTTCGAGAAATTTCTTGCGGGCTACATCGTCAGAGTTCCGGACATCTTGCCGGTGATACATGGCCTCCAGTCCCGTATAGGTAACGGTAAGTTTTCCTTCGAGGCTGCCGTCTTCGGTGAGCCGCAGTTTGGCGACGCGCTCGATGCGCGAGTCTGAGCTCTTCGGAAGCGTCGTTTTGACCCAGGTGCCGCCTTCTTTATCGAGGCATAATCCGGGAACGCCAGTCTCGGACCAGGTCAGCAGGCCAAACGGGGTGAAGGCCGCACCCGGATCGAAATAGAGTTCTTTGCCGTTGAGCTTGACCAGCACGACGTTGGCGTTCAACTTATGGTTTTCCAGGGTCTTGGGATTAAAGAAATACTGACTCCGGCTCGCGACCCAGACTCCGTAGGCGTCAAAGCCTGCGGCGCGGACTAGCGCAAGATAGAGCCAGGTGAGCTGCACGCCATCGCCGTAACCGCGTTTCCAAAGTTCCTCGACGTTTTCGATCGGCTTTTCTTTGTCGCGCTTTTGTTCCTCTGAGGTCTTGCGGAGCTCGTAGGTAGTGTTGCGGATCTGCTGCACGCGGTCGTAGATTTTCCGCAGCTTCACTTCCGGAGGATCGCTGGGGGAGACGATCTGCGCGACCGCCTGCTCCATGGCTGAGTGCTTGCCGACAAAGTGCTCCAAAGCATCGCCGCGTTTCTTGGCGACATGGCGCCAGAACTGATCCTGGTTGGTCTCCAGGTATTCCTCTTCGTAGATGAAGTCGACCCGCGCCCATAGTTGACTGGGAGGCGGCATAAAGTCCTCCAACTGGAACGCGGGAATGTCCTGGACCTCCAGGCGGATGATGTGGTCGGTCCCCTCTTTTGGACCGGCATTGGACCCTATACCCTGCCATGTCCAACGCAAGGTCATCGGGGTATACCTGGATACGTACGGCTTCAGGGTAAATTTCGCGTTGCGGGTAAATAGCTCGTGACTGATGGTCCAGTGTGAATCGAAGATGAGGTGCTCTTTCAGGTCGTAAGTGAAGCGGTACTCAATGATGCCGCCGACCTGCACGTCAGGGAGGGTGAACGTCTTCGCCAGATACTTCAAACCCTGGGTTTTTTCGATGATCTTTTCAAACACCTTGCCGTCGAAGTCGACGCTGGAGCCGTCGGGTTTGATGGTGCGCGCCCGAATATTCACCACGTCATCGTTTCCCTTACTGAAGGGAATCTCGACATTGGCGTACTGCCGGCCCTCTTCGGTCAGGATCTTGATTTGCAGGTAATTGTCTTCGTGCGACGTCGACCCGTTGTCGTCGCGGTCGACTCCGCGAAACAGGATGATGGCGGGTGCGCCTGGAGCTTTAGGATCGCTGGTCATCTTCAGGTCTTCCGGAGACACCAGCGGAAAACCAAAAATTTGTGCCTGGCACGGGATGGGAAATAGCACGGCCACGGCGATGAGCGCGATGGCGAACGTCATGAGGATTCCACTGTGACGGAACGACCATTTCAACCATTTCAATGGATCGGGCATCAGGCCTCTCAGTGCACACCTATATTTACGCGTGGAGCCCCGAGGGCCAGGGGGGAAAGCAGAGGCCGCATGGGATAAGCCACGACGCTGGACTGACGCGTCGCCGAGCACGCAAGAGCTATGGCTGGCGAGAGTACAGGGGCTTTTTCCTGCTGTCAAGATAACGTCCGAGGTGACCGCACGCCGTCGACTCTCTCCCATTGGCCCGCGGCGGGAGCTTTCCGCGTTTGGCGAGGTTGGGCTCCCGCTTGAGTGTTTTCGCCGAGGCGTAATTTTTGGTGGAGGCTATAATTGGCGCACCTAATTTACAACCCCATGCCCCTGACCTCTGGCACCCGACTCAGTCAGTATGAGATTCTCTCGCCCCTTGGCGCGGGGAGTATGGGTGAAGTGTATCGGGCGCGGGATACGCGGCTGGAGCGCGAGGTCGCGATTAAAGTTCTGCCCGAGCTGGTGTCGGCTGACCCGGAGCGGATGCAACGCTTCGAGGTGGAGGCGAAAGCTGCAGCGGCGCTGAATCATCCCAACATTCTTGCGGTGTACCAGATGGGAACGTACGCGGGCGTGCCTTATCTGGTGTCGGAGCTGCTCGAAGGCAAGACGCTGGCCGAGACGGTGCGGCGCGGGCCGTTGCCATTGCGCAAGGCGATCGACTACGGAGTGCAGATTGCACACGGGCTAGCGGCGGCGCACGAGAAAGGGATTGTCCATCGCGATCTGAAGCCGGACAACCTGTTTGTCACCAAAGAGGGGCGGGTGAAGATTCTGGATTTCGGCCTGGCCAAGGTCATTCAGCCGAGAGACACGGCTGGCGGCGCGGCACCGACGCTTACGATGCCGGGTGTGGCCATGGGAACGGTGGGTTACATGTCTCCCGAGCAGGTGCGCGGCCTGGAGACCGACCACCGCACCGACATTTTCGCCTTTGGCGCGATTCTTTACGAGATGGTGATGGGGAAGCGGACGTTTGAAAGACCAACGTCTGCGGATACGATGAGCGCGATTCTGAACGAAGATCCTGAGCCGATCTCGGAGCTTGCGCCGGAGACGCCGGTGGGGTTGCAGAGGGTGGTGCTGCGCTGCCTGGAGAAAAATGCGGAGCAACGGTTTCAGTCGGCTTCGGATCTGGCGTTTGCGTTGGAGGCGCTTTCGGATTCGGGAGTCTCCGCGCCGTCGGGCGCGCATGCCATCAGGCGCGATGCAACGAAGAGCGATGGGACGAAACGAGATTGGGCGAAGCAGGAAATACGCCCGCGTTCGCGAACAGTGGTTTTCGTCGCAGGGGTAGTGATTGTATTTATCGCGCTCGTGCTGGGCTACTTTTGGATGCGGCCCGCGACGGTTCCCGCGGTTTCGAATTATTTGCAGCTCACGCATGATGGGCTGCCAAAGTCTTTGATTGGAACTGATGGTTCGAGGATTTACTTAGGTTTGGGCGTTGGAAGTTCGGCGAGCTTTACGTTCCACAGTATTGCGGAGATGTCGATTGCGGGTGGGGAGCCACGCAAGATTTCCATGATGCCTTCTCCCGACATGGTTCCGGTGGGCTTGTCGCCTGACGGGTCGGAACTGCTGGTGGTGGATGGGCGGGGCGCGCCGCCGCGAGGGCCGCTGTGGAGTCTGCCGATGCTGGGAGGGTCTCCGCGGCGACTCGGGGATATTGTGGCGGAAACTGCCGCGTGGTCCCCTGACGGCAAGATGCTCGCCTACAGCAATCTCAGCGATTTGTTTTTGGCGAAAGCGGACGGGGCGGAAGCGCGCAAGCTGCTTACCGCGAAGGGCGATATTAAGAACATTGCCTGGTCGCCCGACGCTGGCCATCTGCGATTCGATACTACCGAGAGCGCTGGAACGCTGGGTCAGCAACTGGCCTGGGAAGTGTCGGTGCCAGTATCAGGATCAGGTGCTGGGCCGGATTTGCATCGGTTGCTGGCCGGTTGGCACGATCCGCCCGACGAGTGCTGCGGCAAGTGGACTGCCGATGGGAAGTATTTCGTTTTTCAATCGAAGAGTCAGATCTGGGCGCTTCCGGGGAAAAGGAGCTTTCTGCATCCTGAGCCTAAGCCGATTGCTTTGACTTCGAGTCCGCTGTCGTTGTCTTCGCCGCTGCCCAGCCGGGATGGCAAGAAACTTTTTGTCATTGGGCAGACGTATCGTGGCGAGTTGATGCGGTATGACGCGAAGAGCGGTCAGTTCTCTTCTTTTCTCGGCGGTATTTCAGCAGAATATGTTGCCTTCTCGAAAGATGGGCAGTGGGTGACCTACGTTTCCTATCGCGAAGGTTCGTTGTGGCGAAGCAAGGTAGACGGGAGCGAGCGGCTGCAACTGACGTATCCGCCGATGTATCCCGTGCTGCCGCGCTGGTCGCCGGACGGGAAGAAAATTGTGTTTTTTGAGTTTGCCGCAGGCGCGGATAAGCCGGGAAAGATTTATGAAATCTCTCCGGATGGTGGAAGTCCGCGGGCGTTGATGCCGGACGATTCCCACCAACAAGATTCGCGCCAACAAGATGCGCGGCAACAAATGGACCCGAACTGGTCGCCGGACGGGAGCAAGATTGTTTTCAGCAATGAATCGAATGATCCTTCGTCGGCGATCCACGTGCTCGACATGGCCACGGCCGGGTTTCTGATCTACCCGGTTCGGAGGGGCTGTACTCGCCGCGATGGTCGCCCGACGGGCGGTACGTCTCCGCGTTTTCTGCGGACTCGATGAAGCTTCTGCTGTTTGATTTTCAGAGCGAGAAATGGACTGAGCTCGCGAATGGATCTTTAAGCTGGCTGAATTGGTCGCATGACGGTCAGTACGTTTACGTCTTGGATTATCGGGGCAAAAATGCGGTGGTCAGGATTCGGATCAGTGACCACAAGACAGAGCAGGTGGCCGACCTGAAGGATTTTGCTACGACGGGCCGGTACGGCGGGTGCCTGGCTCTCGCGCCGGATGACTCGCCGTTGCTGCTGCGCGACACCGGGACGCAGGATGTTTATTCGGTCGACTGGGAAAGCCCTTAGGGAGCGGAAGTGCTCCCGGGCGGCCTCGCGGCGGGATCGATTCGCTGGTTCTTGCGGTCTAAACTCTTCCGATCCAAATTTTGGTGGCCCTGATTCTGGCGGCCCATATTGTTGCGATCCAGACTCTCGCGATCTAGATTGTTGCGGTCTGGATTTGTGCGATCCGCATTTTCCCGATCTAAGAGATCGTTGAGTTGCTGCACCAGCTTCACGAATTTTTCCTGATCTTGTTCTGTCGCGATCTGCGCACAGAGGATATCGATTTGCTCTTGGTCGTCAGGGGTCATGAGTCGTCATCCTTGCGGGAAGCGGCGAGAGTTCGGCAGAAGGGCGTACGATCACAAACCCGAAAAAATTCGATTAGTTGCGGAGAGATGTGGCGGCACGCAAGACGCTGAAAGGCAAGGGCTAAGGCTTGAGTGGTGACTTTCTGTCGGGGGTTGGCATGGCTCGGCGCTCGGTGCTGGGCTCGCGGCTCACCAGATGCTTTGCGGCGAGGGTTCTCAGGCGTTCAATCTTTTCGTGCACTGCGCAGAGCAAGTCCTGGAGGATACTATTCATCTCGCCCGTAGGTGCGGCAGTTTTCGACGCTGCGGCGACCTTGGCGCACAGTTCGCGGATTCGGTCGTCGAGTCGGCGTGAGTGCATTACGAAATAGTGAACTGTAGTGGCGAGAGCAGTCGCACACGACGAATGGTTCAGGCCTGGAGGTCAAAGCTGGCGTCCAGGCGCAGCCTCCACTTGAATTGTGCATCAGGTTGCGGATGGGTGCGATACCGTACATACCCTAGACCACAGGCTGTAGATCGAGCATCAGCGAATTGCTGGTTGCTGAGTTTTGCTTGCTGATTTAAGGTCCTCGAGACCTCGGCCATTCGGCTTTTTCAATCAGCAATCGGCAATCAATAATCAACAATCAGCAATCAATTCTTGGGGCAAGTCATGGGGCCGGTGAGGCGATTTACGTTCCGAATCGTTCGGCGGCGCGAAGTTTTGCTTTGGCGGCTTCTTCCTCGCGATTCTTGGGATGCGCGGTGGTTTCGAGGGAGCGCAGAAGGCTCGTCGAAACGGCCGCGACTTCATCGATCGCGGCGAGGAACAGAGCTTCGTTGGCCTTGGATGGCTTGTTGAAGCCGGTGATTTTCCGAACGAACTGGAGCGAAGCGGCGCGCACTTCATCGTCGGTGACAGGCGGATCGAAGTTGAAGAGAGTTTTGATGTTTCTGCACATATATCGAGACCTTAACGTAATCTCTATTCTCTCAAATCTGCGGCACGCTGCGCGCGAGATCCCTCGTTTCGCCTGAAGAAGGGCTGCACTCGGGATGACGCTGACGACGAGATGGCCCAGGAAATCCGAAGGCGTGGGCGTCATGCTATAATTCTTTATTCTCAGTCGCTTAGAGCACGGAGGACTGTATCGATAAACGTTTTATCCGCACGAACGATCGGATTCGGGCGCGTGAAATTCGCGTGATTGACGACGACGGGCAGCAGCTTGGCATCATGCCGCCTTACGAAGCCATCAAGAAAGCCCGCGAGCAGAATCTGGACCTGGTTGAGATTTCGCCTACCGCGCAGCCTCCCGTGTGCCGCATCATGGACTACGGGAAGTATCTCTACCAACAGGAAAAGAAAGAGCGCGAAGCCAAGAAGCACCAGAAGACGATTACCGTAAAAGAGGTCAAGTTCCGCATTAATGTGGACGACCACGATTACGAGACCAAGAAGAATCACGTGCTGCGGTTTCTGGACGAGGGCGACAAGGTCAAGGCAACGATCTTTTTCCGCGGACGCGAGATGACGCGTACGAGCCTGGGCCGCCAGATTCTGGAACGTCTGATTAAGGACGTGGAACCGCACAGCATCGTGGAGTTTCGTCCGAGGCAAGAAGGAAATACTCTGCACGCGATTCTGGCTCCGAAGAAGACGGAGAAGGAACGAGAGAAAGACAAGCAGAGGGAAGAAAAGCACAAGGCTGCGGCGCAGAGCGCGCCGGGGCCGAGCGCTCCGGCGGAGCAGGCGGTTAAGCCGGCGTCGTAGGGAAAGCGGATTCCTCGCGCGTTCTCGCCGCTTCGCGGCTGCGAACGGGTCGGAATGACAAGTTGAATTGAAAGTGTAAGTCTCGCCTGAGCCGTCATCTGTGACATTCTGCGAGAACGAATTGAAACTGACAGCTGATGGCTGAATGCTGACGGCTGTTTTCTGAGGACTTTATGCCGAAATTGAAAACGCACAAGGGCGCTTCCAAGCGCTTCAAGTTGACCGGGACGGGGAAGGTAAAGCGGGGGCGAGCGCACCTGCGGCACATTCTTACGTCGAAGAGCAAGAAACGGAAGCGGAATCTGGGATCTCCGGCGCTGGTCAGCGACGGGGATAAGCGCAAAGTTAAGCGCATGATTCCGTATCAATAGAAGCAGGGGTCAGGGTTTAGTGGCCAGGGATCAGATTTCCTAGCCCCTAAGTGCTGATCGGTAACGCCTGCTTCGGGCGCGTGAAGAGGTCAGAGATCGCCGGCCTTCCTTAATCCGGCGAATCGTCCTTACCTCCAGCCGCCAGTACTTGAAAATAAAAAAGGAGAACAACAATGCCTCGTGTAAAACGCGGAACCAAACGCCGCGCCAAACGGAAGAAGATATTAGAGCGGGCCAGCGGATATTTCCTCACTAAATCGAAGCTGTACCGCTCGGCGAAAGAATCGGTTGAGCGCGCGCTGAAGTTTGCCTACTCCGGGCGCAAGCAGCGCAAGCGGCAGTATCGCTCGCTGTGGATTGTGCGCATCGGCGCGGCCGCCAAGTTGAACGGGATGAGCTACAACCAGTTCATTCATGGCTTGAAGGTGGCTGGGATCGAACTGGATCGCAAGATTCTGGCGGATCTGGCGGTGAAGGATCCAGCGGGATTTAGCAGTCTGGCGACGCAGGCCAAGGGCGCGATCGCCGGGGCGTAGAAGCGCTGTCAGCTTTCAGCTTGAAGACCGCGAGTGACTCGGGAAGGGCACGGCTTCAGTCGTGCCGCCCACCGGTTTTACTGTTAACGTTCATTCCGAGCGAAGAGACTCTCCTATTGGGGCACCGCGGGACCGTGGTGAAAACTCCCTGCGAGGGCACCGAATGCGCCTAGCAGATGGGGGTCCTTCGACTTCGTAAACCGATTCGCTTCGCGAATCGGTTTACTGCGCTCAGGATGGCAAGTCTTTAGAGAGTTCAGGCAAATTGGCATACACCGTTCCCAAACTCACTGACTATTCGGCGGCGGCGCTGGAGAGGGCTGCGGGCGAGTGTGTCGGCGCGTGCGCGGCGGAAGCCGCGGAAGTTCGCAACGACGGCGAACTGAAGGCCTTTCGCGACCGGTGGATGGCGCGGAAGAATGGAATCCTCACACAGATTAATGATTTGTGGCTGAAGGGCGCGCCGAAGGAAGCCAAGCGCGAGGCCGGGATTCGCGTCAACGAATTGAAGACGCGGATTACCGAACTAGTCGAAAGTACGCACGTTGCAGGCGGCCAGGGCGCATCGTTAACGACGACGACGGAGCAGATCGACATCGCGCTTCCGGGCGTGCGCCGTCCCATTGGCGCCGAGCATCCGATCATCAAGACTTCGCATGAGATTGTTTCCGTATTTCAGAAGCTCGGCTACTCTGTTGCTGAGGGGCCGGTCGTTGAGACCGATTACTACAACTTCGAGGCGCTGAATTTTCCGCCGAACCATCCGGCGCGGGATACGCAGGATACGTTGTTCATTGCGGGGCAGCAGTCGAAGCCGCGGCGCGAGCGGTTGCTGCTGCGCACGCATACTTCTCCGGTGCAGATTCGCACCATGGAGAAGATGCGGCCGCCGTTGCGCATTGTGATTCCGGGAACGGTGCATCGCAACGATCCTCCGGACGCGAGCCATTCGCCGATGTTTCATCAGATTGAAGGGCTGGCCGTTGATACCAACATTACGTTTGGGGATTTGAAGGGGACGCTCGATCACGCCATGAAGGCGTTGTTCGGGTCGTCGGTGAAGACGCATTTCCGGCCGTCGTTTTTTCCGTTTACCGAGCCGAGTGCGGAGTTGTATGTGACTTGCTTCATTTGTGGCGGTAGCGGGAAGCGCGGTGCGGATAATACTCCGTGCCGGCCGTGCAAGCAGTCGGGATGGATTGAAGTGCTGGGGTGCGGGATGGTGGATCCGAATGTGTTTGAGTTTGTGAAGGATAATGGATATGACCCGAAGAAGGTTTCGGGATTTGCGTTTGGCATGGGTGTGGATCGGCTGGCGCTGTTGAAGTATGGGGTGGATGATCTGCAGTATTTTTTTCAGGGGGATGTGAGGTTTTTGCAGCAGTTTGGATAGGAATTGTCGTCCTGAGCCGAACGAGAGCTTCACGAAAGTGAAACTCTTGCGCAGTCGAAGGATCCCTTTGAGCTGGCGCGACAGCGGACTCGATGCATTCTTTCACCCGCTGTGAAAAGAATTCCTCGCGAGGCCACCGATTGGTTGAGATGAAAGGGGTCCTTCGACTGCGGCTTGCTTCACTCGCGTGAAGCAAGTCCTCTCTCAGGATGACAGAGCTTGAGAAATGAAACTTTCTCCACAATGGATTCGTGAGTTTGTCGATCTCTCCGTTGACGACCGGCGGCTGGCTGAGGACTTGACCAATGTTGGGATATCGGTCGAGGGGATCAGCGGGGCCGGCGCGGGCGCTGATACTGTGTTTGAGATGGAGATTGGGACGAATCGTCCGGATGCGATGAATCATTACGGGGTGGCGCGGGAGGCGGCGGCGATTTATGATTTGCCGCTCAAAGCGATTGAGCCGAAGCTTCCCCCAGCGGCTAAAGCCGCGGCTCCTTTCCAGGACTCTGACGCGGCCCCTTCGACAGGCTCAGGGCAGGCTCTGAAGGGCCGCTCTTCCACGGTGCCGCACGCGGTATTCCTGCAGGCCGCCTTCCCGATTGTCGTTGAGGAGCCCGAGCTTTGTCCTCGGTTCAGCGCGCGAGTGATTCGGGGTGCGCAGATCAAACCTTCGCCCTGCGAAGATTGCGCACCGGCTGCGATTGCTCGATCAGCGGCCGATCTCGAATGCTGTGGACGCCACCAATTATGTTCTGTGGGAAATTGGGAAGCCTACGCATGTGTTCGATATGGACCTGCTCGAGGGCGGGAAGATTATTGTGCGCAAGGCGCGCGCGGGCGAGACTCTGAAGACTCTCGACGGGGTGGAGCGCAAGCTGAGTTCGGAGGATCTGGTTGTCTGTGATGCGCGAAAACCCGTCGGACTGGCTGGAGTGATGGGCGGGTATGAAACGATGATCACCGAAAAAACCAGGAATGTTTTGATTGAATCGGCCTGGTGGGATCCGGGGATTGTGCGGAGGATGGCGCGGCGGCATGGAATTCATACGGATGCGTCGCACCGGTTTGAGCGCGGGGCGGATTTTGAATCGACTGTACTGTCTTGCGATCTTGTGGCGCAGATGATTCTGGAATCGGGTGGCGGGGAACTGGTGGGTGATGTGGTCGACGTGGTGTCGAAGCGGATGGACCAGGCTCCGGTGGTGCTGCACTTGGCCGACGTACGGCGGATTCTGGGGGGGAGTGTTGGCCGGGAGCAGATTTATCGGCTGTTGACGCGGTTGGGTTTTGCGGTGAATCCGGAGCGGCACGATGAAGTTCAGGACGACGCGCAGTTTCTTGTGCACATTCCCGGCTGGCGGCTGGATGTGCAGCGGGAGATCGACGTGATTGAGGAAATCGCGCGGCTGCACGGGTATGACAAATTCGAAAACACGCTGCCGGCCTACAGTGGCGCGGTGGTGGAATTGCCGCATGCGGCGATGGACGCGGCCTGGCGCAGGCGGGCGCTGGCGCTGGGGTATAACGAGGCGTTGTCGCTGACGTTTATTTCGCATGCGGATGCGGAGAGGTTTGAGCCTGCAGTTAGCGGTATCTCAGCGGCTAAAGCCGCGCCTAGTTCCGGGGTTGCTGACGCGGCCCCTTCGACAGGCTCAGGGCAGGCTCTGAAGGGCCGCTCTTCCACCAGGGTGTTGGAGCTGGAAAATCCGCTGAGCGAAGAAGCTTCGGTGATGCGGACTTCGCTGGCTCCGGGCATGCTCGACATGCTGGCGTGGAATTTGAACCGCGATGTCGCCGAGGCGCGGCTATTCGAGATGGGCAGCGTGTACGCGTTGTCGGAGGGGCCGCAAGGTGAAGTGCGCAGCGAGCCCCGACGGGCTTGCCTGGGCGCGACGGCGGCGGCGGTGCGAAGTTCGCTGTCGGTGGGCGGTGCGCTTGATGTGAGTAAGGGCGAACACGCAGTGGCAACGGAAACGTTTCGCGGATTCAAGGGGGATGTGGAGAATCTGCTGGCGGCGTTCGGCGGGGACGTGAGTTATGACCGGGATGCGGCGGAGTATTTTCATCCGGGACGGTCGGCGCGGGCGCTGGTGAATGGCGCGGTGGTGGCGCAGTTTGGTCAGATTCATCCGGAAGTGGTAGCGATGCGCAAGCTGCGGCAGGACGTATTTCTGGCGGAGTTCGATCTGGAGCAGTTGTACCGGCTCGGGCTGCGGCCGGTGAAGTTCGCAGTGCTGGGGAAATATCCGGCGGTGGAGCGGGATTTTTCTTTTGTGTTTGGGGATGATGTTTCGTTTGAGCGGATGCGGGATGCGGTCACGGGGCTTGAGGTTGGCGAGTTGCGAGAGTTCGTCCCGGTGGAGATTTTCCGCGGCGGGTCGATCGCGAACGGGAAATATTCTGTGTTGTTGCGGGTGCGGTTTCAGTCTTCTGAGAGGACGCTGCGCGAGGATGAAGTGGCGCAGTGGTCGGGGCGGATTGTGGCGGCGCTTACTGGGCTGGGCGGAGCGCAGAGAGTCTAGCCGACGGGGCTGCTGTTCGGTCGGGGAAAATCCCCACGTCTCGCAAAAGACGCGAGACATGGGGCACCCTGAGTAACGTCAAAGTCCCCACCCTCTCGCGAAGGGCGCCAGAAGGGTGGGGCAGCCGCATTCGATATCATGCGAACATCGAAGCCAATCCTGGCGTTCATGTCCTCCTGTGCAAAAGGTAGGTGGGTTGGGCCTTGCGCGGATGGGCGAGGACGAGTACGATGGAGATGTTCTCATTTAGGCCGCGTTCCCGCGTAGGCCTTCTGCGCCAGCCGATCCGAGGCGGCGCCTTACGGATCCGAATAAACGGAAAATCGATACGAAGCTAAGAATTTACGGTTTCATTCGCAAATAGCAGGTCGTTTCTAGAGTTGGAGTTCGTTCCATAGTGTGTCCAAGTAAGTGTGTCCAGTCGCTACCCGCAACTGCGTTGATTTCGATTCTATAGACAGGGCGGAGCTGTGCCCGGAAGAGCGGGAACGGCGCGAGTGGCGAGGCCTTTGAGATTCTGTAACAGTTTGCAATCTGGAAAAGTTTGAGAGGACTATGAACGCAGGACCAGGAAGACCCTCCGGTGGTGGAGGAGGAAGACGAAGGCGGCGTGGACGCCGTCCCAGCAATCAACGCGGGCAGCGGCCCGGGCCGGGGTTGAGCCGAGAAAATAAAGACGGCATCTACACCGCGCCCATGGATCACAGCTACCGCGCCGCCATGGCCGGAGGCAACAACAACAACGGGCATAAGGGCGGACGCCAGAGGCCGGGTTTTCAGGCACAGTATCCGCAACCGGATCCGGAACCGTTGCCGGCCAGCACCGAAGACTCCAACTCGCGGATATTTGCCTTTATTGAAGATCTGTTCTTCATGGCCAAGATCCAGGAGACGGCGCGCAAGCTCAACGTGAAAGTTGAGTTCGTGAAGTCGGACAAGGATCTGATGGAGCGGATGGAGCAGAACGGCGACGAGAAACCGTCTCTGATTATCTTCGACTTGAACCTGGCCAGTGTGAAACCGCTGACGCTGATTCCGAAGCTGAAGAGCAAGCTGAAGAAGGGGACGTCGATTATTGGATTCCTGTCGCATGTGCAGGGGGACTTGAAGCAGAAGGCGCACGAAGTGGGTTGCGACATGGTGCTGCCGCGATCGGCATTTTCGCAGAATCTGCCGCAGTTGTTGCGGCGGCATGGCGCGCCGGAGGATCTGGAGCCGACGGTACAGTAGGCGGCTTGCGGCTCGGGGCTTCCCGGTTGCGCTGCGGGCGCGCTTTTGGTATTGACGACAGGTGGCGATGCGCGCGAGATCCCCTTCGGCTTCGCTCAGGGCAGGCTCTCGCTTCGCCTGAAGAACGGCTCCGCTCGGGATGACGCCGCGGACGATATTCCACTGGAATCCAAACTGCACGACCGGCCTTCCCAAGAATGCTCTTCCCCCTGGAGTTTAGAACTGTATAATCGCGGGCAAGAGCCAAGAGGAATTCGGCGGGGCGGACGAGCTGATTCCGGGGGCAGTGTTGAATGGTAAACGGGAATCCTAAGCCTGACGATAAGGAATTGATTCAGGAAGATCGCGGCAAAGAGCCCTACGTAAAACCCAGTTTCCGCTTCGAACAAGTGTTTGTGACTTCGGCATTGAGCTGCGGGAAATTTGACCCCACTAGCATCCATTGCCATTTCAACCGCAAGGTTTCCTAGCCGCCCTTGGAAGCCGACCCAGATCGACCTACTCCAGCTTGTGCGATCGCAAATTCAATCGAATCAGTTCAGCCCCGCCTGCGTGGCTTTCACTAAAGTCGCCCCCGTCTTGGTCGCGTAGTAGATGCTCGACGCCTGGTTGGCAGTGCTGTCGTTATCCACGATGATGCCGCTGGTGCCTCCGGGGGCGGCGAGGGCGGTGGTGCCGGCATTCACGGTGGGGAAGCCACTGGTAATGTTCAGGCTCATGACGCAGCCGGCGGTTCCGCCACCCGTGGTAGCTACGCAATTGTTCGTGACTCCAACGAAAAGAAAGTCTGTTCCGAGTGATGGGTTGTAGAACTCCGTAACCGGCGCCGAGTCGGCTACTCCGGTCGTCAGCGGAGCTATGGTCAGGTTGGCGGTGCTGTTCATCACGCCACTGGCATTGAATCCCACATCGTAGAGAGTCGGAACGGTCCCAGCGCCTGTTCCGACAATGTAGAGAAGAGGCGTGCCTGATCCGGTGTACCAGGCGTTGTTGAAGTCCGGCTCGTAGGGGCCGGAGTAAATCGTGTTGGCCGGGCCCACGGGAGTCGCGACGAAGCTCGCCATATTGGCGGGCGCTTGCACGACCAGGGCGTTGGTGCCGTTGGAGTTGAACGTGGCGTAGACCATCTGGTTGGTGCCATCGAGGACGATGGGATTCTCGGCGGTGTTGCCGCTGGCGATCGCGGTGTAAATCACCGGCGATGGTGAAGTCCCCAGGTCGGTTACATAATCGAGGCTGCCGCTGCTGTCGGTAAAGAATATCTGGTTCGTTACCGAATCGTAGACCGGAGTGGATGGAATGGCATCGATGGGGATGCTCCAGATGATGATTGGGGCGCCATTGAATACGTTGCCGATCTTGTACAGGTAACCGGAGCCAGTCCCGGCGGCGCTGTAGGTGGTGGCGTAGGCGAAATCGTTGGCATCGCTGGCGGTGTAAACCACCCAGACGGTGTTGGTGGAGCTTTGATTGGTGATGCCGCCGTCGGGCGATAGCAGCACGGTTTGATCGATGGCGTTGTTGCCGCTGCCGGGCACGACTGCGGCGGTCGGGCTCGACCCGTTCGTTCCTGTGGTGCCAAGAGTCAGAACGTGAAAGTACGAACTGCCGGTCGGGAGATTTTCGATGTAGGCAAGCTGGGTGCCATTTTGCGAGAGCTCGACGGAAGCGGGTACCTGCCCGGTGCCGGAGGCGTAGGCGAACATTACAGTGGGGCCGTTGGTGGGGCAGAGTGGGGTTTGCGTGGTGGTGCCCTGGTAGCTGTAGAGATTGTTGTATCCGACAATGTTGGCTTGACCACCCGCGGCGGGGCTGGCGGGGATGCCGATCGCTACGAAATCATTGGTGCAGCTGGGTGCTGCGTTCACGTCGAACGCAAATTTGGCGGGTGCGGTCTGGCCGCCGCCGGGAGCGACGCTCAGGGTGAGGGCTGGCCCTAGTGCCGTGTTGTTATAGCCGGTGTCATCATAGAACTGATAATTATCGGGGCCATTGCTGAAGATGTTGATCTCCAGCCCGTTGCCGATGAAGAGGGGGCCATTGTTATTAATCGTGGGATCAGTCGAAGGGTAGAAAAGATTGTCGTACAGGAAGAACCCGTCCGGGCTGCCAGTTTGGTTTGGCCCGCCGGGGTAGAGCGGGTAAGAACCAACGTCCGGGCCGCCGGTTACGGTGAGGGTGCCGGTGGTGGCGAGGAAACTGCCATTGCCGTTGTCGGTAGTGTTGAGGCTGCCGTAGCCTGTGTCGGGGCCAATGGTGAAAGCGAAGTCGATCAGCGGCTCAAAAGCTGACGTTAACGGAGTGGCCGACAAGGGCACGCTCCAGTCTCGGTGACGGTCCTTGCCAGTGCCGCGGCGGTGTTGCGGCCACCAGGCCTCGGGATGGCGGAGGTACCAATTCTGCAACCAGCGCGGATCTGTCCGGACTGTATGTGTCTGATCCGCGCGGAGGATTCGAGACTGCGCGGAGTCATTTTTCGTATCCGGGTAGAGGATGTGATGGTGCGTCCAATCGGAAATGATTCCCAATGGAGCATGCTCGGAAACTTGCGGGGAGACGCGCTGGGAAAAGTCCGGCGCGGACTGAGCCACGAGTATCGGCGCAGTGAATGCGAACACAATGCCTGCCAGCAAACGCTTCATATGCAACTCCCGCCCGGTTTTGTCGGAGATTCGCGCATCTGGATAAATCCAGTGGTGATCATGGGACGTTTGGGGGAGTTTTTATCTGTTAGTCCGGCCGCGCTACTATTTTCGCGTGCTGATTGGCGCGGGGACAAGGTTACGCCAGTCACCTTCCGCGTGTTCCGGTCCATGCTGTAGCCGCGGTCTATCCCGGGGGCCAACTCAAGGGGCGGCCGCCGAGCAGGTGGACGTGGAGGTGGAAGACGGACTGTCCGGCGCCGGGGCCGACGTTGAGGACGGTGCGGTAGCCTTGCTCGATGTTGCGCTGGCGGGCGATGTGGGCGGCGGCCAGGTGGCAGCGGCCGATGAGTTCGGCGTCGGCGGCCTCGGCTTCTTTCAATCCGGCGAAATGTTTTTTGGGAATGATGAGAATGTGCGTGGGGGCTTGCGGGCTGATGTCTTCAAAGGCGAAGACATGGTCGTCCTCGTAAATTTTCTTGGCGGGGATTTCGCCGTTGATGATGCGGCAGAACAGGCAGTTGGCGTCGGTCATGATTGGGTCTTTCTCGTAAATCGTTTGCGGCAGGGCACGACTTCAGCCGCGCCACGCAGAGCCAATGAAGACAAGGGCTTCAGAGAGTGCGTGAGAACTTATGCCGTCCCTACGGGACTTGTGCCATCCTCCCACTTTACCCAGCGCTGAAGGGCTGGGCTATGTTAGGTCGCCCCTCCGGGGCTAAATTCTCGGGCACTCCGTTCCGTCGATTTTCGGAAAACTAGCTCTCCGCACACTCTTGATCCCGCCGAATCGATAGCCTTACTGGCTTGGCTTTGAGCTGTGCGGCCGGAGCGAGCGCGCGATCAAGACCAATCCGCCCACCAACAGGATCAGCATCACCATGGTGTTGAAGAGGCTGGTGGGCTGAAAATAGATGTGCAGGTTGGCGATGATGCCGGCGAAGATGAACAAGCGCTCCCGCCACGGTGAGCAGCCATCCGATGACGCTTTTGCCGTTCCAGAATAGAATCCCGACGCCGAACAGCATGGGCAAAAGTGTGATGCCGAAACTGCTGCCTCCCCAGAAACTCCAGTAGGAACCGACTACGCTGACTTGATGCGTGATGAGGAAGCCTCCGATGCAGGCCATGGCAAAACCGAGCAGAAACATTCCGAGGCCGCCGGAAGTTCCACCTACGTCGTTGATTGAACGGTTGTCCATGGGCGGAAGCATAGCACTTCGCGCGGTTGCAGGGGAGGCGCTAACGATATGCCGACGGCGGCAAGCCGGTGATGCGGATTCCGGCATGGCCTTTGAAGCGGATGTTCATGCCGATGAGGAGCGCCGTGATCTGCTCGATGATGCGCGCGTTTTGGAGTGGACCGCCATCGATGGGGCGGACGCCAGGAATCTTTGCTGCCAATTCGCGGGTGAGTTGCGAGGCGTCGGCGTCGTTGCTGCAGACGATGACGTCGCAGTCGAGGGGAGCGTCCCCGTTGAGCATTTCAGCGGATACGTTGTGGAAGGCGGCTACGAGGCTCACTCCTTTGGGCACGAGTTCGGCAGCCTGCTGAGCGGCGGAGCCCTGCCAGACGCCGAGAGTGCGCGAGGCGCGTCCGCCGACACTGGCCGCGAGGGGGACCGTGGCGTCGATGAGGATGCTGCCGTCGGTCATTGCCCCTTTGAGTTGCTTGATCAGCGTGGCTTGAGCTTCGAAAGGGACGGTCAGCATAAGAATATCGGCGGCAGCGCACGCGGCGCTGTTTTCCATGCCGGATATGTTAGCTTCGGGGCCGACTTTTTGTTGAATGGCCGCGGCAGTTTGTTGGGCGCGTTCTTCGTTGCGGGAGCCAATGATAACGGTTTCTCCGGCGCGGGCCCAGCGCAGGGCGAGGCCCATGCCGGCGGGGCCGGTGCCTCCGATGACTGCGATGGGGCGAGTGGAAGTCATGCGTTGGGATGTTGGCACGATTCACGTCGGACAACGCCACGGGGGCTAAAGCCCACATTCAGTCCAGACGATTGACGCGGCGCTGAAGCGCCGCTCTTCCACGGTGGTGCCTGCCTCGGGAGTGTCTGCCATGGGAGTGTCCTCTGTGGAGACGTCTTCTGCCGAAGCGTCAGCGTAAAAAATTCTCTTCTCATGCGAATTCGGCCTCGATCAACTCTTCGGCAGAAAAGTCGGCTTGGTTCAGGGGCGCCTTGATATTGATGCGCGAATAAGTTGTGTTGCGCTCGGCGGGGATGCGGCCCATTTCCAGAATCATCGATTGAAAATCTTCCGGGCTGGTGTACTGGCCGGCGGTGGCTCCGGCTTCGCGGGAAATATTTTCTTCCATCAGTGTGCCGCCGTAGTCGTTGGCACCGGCGTGCAGGCAGAGCTGCGAGAGGCGGCGGTTCAGTTTTACCCACGAAACCTGAATGTTATTGATGGAGCCGGCGAGAAGCAGGCGGGCCAGCGCGTGAACCTTCAGATGCTCGGCGAGCGTGGGGCCGGTGCGTGCTAATCCCTGATGAAAAAGCAGCGTGTTCTGGTGAACGAAGCCGAGAGGGACGAACTCGGTGAAGCCTCCGGTTTCGGATTGAATATCGCGCAGCAACCGCATCTGGCGGACCCAGTGCGCGGGCGTTTCGGTGTGTCCGTACATGAGCGTCGATGTGGTGCGGATGCCGCAGCGGTGCGCGGTGCGGATGACTTCGACCCACTGCGCTGTCGATAGCTTATTGGCGGAGAGAATGTGGCGAATTTCGTCGTCGAGAATTTCGGCGGCGGTGCCGGGCAGCGTGCCGAGTCCGTTGTCGCGCAGCATGGAGAGATAATCGGCGAGCGGCATGCCGGTGAGTTCGACGCCGTAGACAATTTCCATCGGTGAGAAGGCGTGGATGTGCATGCGCGGGACGGCGGCCTTTATGGCGCGGAGAATGTCGCGGTAGTGAAACTTGGGAAGATCATGGGGCAGGCCACCCTGGATGCAGACTTCGGTGGAGCCGAGTTGCCAGGCCTCGACGGCTTTTTGCGCCATCTGATCGAGGGTGAGGAAGTAGGTGTCGGCTTCGCGCGGGCCGCGGCTGAAGGCGCAGAATTTGCATCCCACGAAACAGATGTTGGTGAAATTGATGTTGCGGTTCACTACGTAGGTGACGAGGTTGCCGGTGAGTTCGGCGCGGAGCAGGTTGGCGGCGACGAGCAGGCCGAGGAGGTCGTCGCCTTCGGCGTTAGCTAGCGCGTAGGACTCTTCCAGAGAGAGGTCGGCGCCGTTTTGAGTTTCCAGGATCTTCTCCAGCGAGGCGCGAAACGCAGGACTCACGCGCGGGGCGATGTCGGACCAGTCGAGCGAGGGGAAGGTTTCGAGTTCGGAGTTAGTAAGTTCGCGGCGCACGGTTTCCTCCGGTGCGTACAGTGTAGTCGATCCTCGCGCAGCGACAAAAGCGATGTCATCCCGAAACCCAGCGCGGCTGGGTTGAGGGACCGTACGATGGGTGAAAGCGGAATGCAGTGGCAGGGAACACCCATTAGGCATGTATCCGGGCGTTCTCGCCGACAGCACAACTGCTCGGCACACATCGTACGGTCGCTCGGAGAGCTATCGCTCTCCTCACGATGACAATCTAATTGAAATGGGTCATCGGAATAGATCGTTGGCTGCAGGGCGAAGCAGGTCGCGGGCCCGGCCTGGGCCCGGTTCGTAGGGGAATCCGCGGACGATGCAGGCGGGGGCGCGATTGAGTTTGCCGCAGACGAGTCCGGCGGCGCAGGCTAGTTCGTCGGCGATGGCCTCGACGCTGGCTTTCAATCGATAGCCGTGGGGATCGCGGCGGCCGCGATCGTCGCGCAGCGGTTTCATTCCAGAGACGCCGATCGCGAATTCCGTCAGGCCCTCGCGCCAGGGGCGGCCGAAGCTGTCGGTAATGATGACGGGAATGGCAATGCCGGTGCGGCGTTTGAGAGCGCGGCGGAGGTTCGCGGCGGAGCGGTCGGGATCTTCGGGAAGCAGCAGGGCGTGAGTGCCTCCGTCGACATTGGAGACGTCGACGCCGCTGTTGGCGCAGAGGAAGCCGTGGTGGGTTTCGGTGATGAGTACGCCGTTTTTGCGGCGGATTACGGCGCGGCTCTCGCGCAGGGCGAGTTCGATGACGCGGGCGTCGAGTCCGTATTGTTTCGCCCACGTGATGGAATCTGGCGAGGGTTGGATGGCGGCCAGGTCCACGAGGCGGCCTTCGGCCTTGGAAACGATTTTGTGTTTCACCACGAGGATGTCGCCGGGTTGGAAGGCGCGTCGGGGGAGGGTTTTGAGGAGTTTGTCGGCGAGTGAGTCACCGGGGTGGATTTCGTCGGGGAGTGGGATCGGGATCAGGCGGATCTCGGCCGATGCGAGTGGGCGTTTCTTTCGCCCCTTCGGGGCTGATGAATCCTGACCGGCTGACCCACGGCTTGCGCCCCCTCGGCCAGCTCGGGGCAGGCTGTGGGCTGCATTCTTGCGCCGCTTCGCGGCTGATTCGCTTTGTCCTCGCAACTTTTTCATCTCAACTCGGTCATCTCGACTCCGTCATCCGCTGATGATATCCATCATCGTGCGTGCGCGGGCGTATTCGCGGGCCAGGCGCTGGGCGCGGGTTTCGCCGGGGAGAGAAATGAGTTGTTGCAGGTCGGCGGGATTGTCTACATCGATGGCGATCCCGGGCAGATTCAGGACGACGCACGGCTTGCCTGTGGCTTGCGCGGCGGCGTGGTGCGGTTTGAAGCTGTCGTTGCCGAAGCGGAGCGGAAATAGATTTGCGGGGCGACGGAAGGCGGCGTTGGTGCCGCGTCCGTCGGCGGCGGGGACTAGCACGCTGCCTTCGGCGGGGGCGTGCTGCAGGATTTCGTCTAGCTCGCAGGCTTGGATGAGGGGAATGTCGGCTGGGATCACCAGCGTGCTGTCGGCGCCGCGGTCCACGCAGATGCGAGTGGCGAGTTCGATGGCTCCGGTTTCTCCGGGATTGTCGGGGTCGGGGATTACTTCGAAATCATATTCGGTGGCCAGTTTTACGGCGTAGGGGTCGCTGGTGACGACGGCGACCTGCGGGCGGCCTTTTTTTCGCCGAGCGGGTTCTCGCCGGGCGGGCCAGTTGTACAGAGTTGTAAGTACGTCGTGGAGCATGGCCTGCGCCAGGGCGGTGCGGGAGGGCTGATCGAGAACGGCGGCCAGGCGCTGCTTCGCCGACGACGTGTTCTTGACGGGAACCAGAACTACCGGAGTGAAGCTCACGGTTGCGGGTCCAAACGTCGGGCGGCGGCGCCGTGATGCACCGGCTGATTCGACAGCGGGAGCGAGGAAACGAACGCCAGGACCTCCCGCGCCAGGGCAGCCTTGTCTTCGGGCCTGCGCATGATGGTTTGGGTGCACTGTACGCGCAAGCCGTTCTTGCGGAGCACGTCGGCGGCGCGGGCGTCGCGGGTGTCGCAGATCAGGATGTCGAGGAAATCTTCGTAGGCCTGGGCGACACCGGCGATCGAGCAGGGGAATCCTTGCGCCTGCATGAGAATTCCCGCCGGACCCGCGACTGGGGCATTGCCCACGATGGGGCTGATGGCGGCAATTTTTCCGCGGGCCTGCAGGAGAGCTTCACGAATGCCGGGGACGGCCAGGATCGGGCCAATGCTGGTGATGGGATTGCTCGGGGCGATCAGGATTGCGTCGGCGGAAAGGATGGCTTCGATGACGCCGGGCGCGGGCTCGGCGTCGGAGGCTCCGGCGAAGCGCACCGAGTTCACAGGGTCCTGATACCAGCGTTGCACGAAATATTCTTCAAAGCTCAGCTCGCCGTTGGGCGTGTCGATGCGGGTTTCGACGCGCATGTCGCTCATGGGGAGGACGCGCGCTTTCACGCCGAGTTTTTCGGAGATCACCGTGGTGGCGTCGGAGAGCGTTTTGCCCTCGGCCAGCAGACGGGAGCGTAGCAGGTGCATGGCGAGGTCGCGGTCGCCGGTGTGAAACCAGGTGGGCTCGCCGAGTTGTCCCATGGCTTGGAGGCAGAGGAAGGTGTCGCCTTTTACGCCCCATCCGCGCTCGCGACTGAGCATGCCGGAGAGCACGTAAGTGATGGAGTCGATGTCGGGCGAAACGTACAGGCCCCACCAGAGCAGATCGTCGCCAGTGTTGACGACGAGCGTGATGTCTTCGGCGGGCATGACCTGGCGGAGGCCGTCGACGAACTTGGCGCCGCCGGTGCCGCCGGTGAGGACGCAGATCATCTCTCACGCTCCATCATTCCGGCCTCGTTATTTTCGCTAGACTTTTCGCTAGACCAAGATCATCGGCGGCGGCGCGCAATTTTTCTGACAAGAGACCGGGCTTGGCGGTTACGGCGGAGAGAAATTCGGGATACACCGGAAGGCGCTGGCGCAGGGCGAATCCCTTGGCTTCAGTGCGCAGACGCAGTTGCTCGAGGTGCGGCCAGGGCTTTTCTGGATTGATGAAGTCGGGCGTCAGCGGCGAAATTCCTCCCCAATCGTTGATGCCGGCGTCGGCCAAGTCATCATAGTAGGGCGCGGAAAGATTGGGGGGAGCTTGAATGTTGAGGTTCGGGAGTAGCAAGCGGGCTACCGCCACGGCGCGGAGCATCTCACCGCGCGTGGGCTCGGGGCAGTGGGCCATGGGGATTGCGGGCTTGACGCGGAAGTTCTGTACGATCACTTCCTGGATGTGGCCGTAGCGGTCGTTTATGTCGCGCAGCGCAAGCAGCGTGTCGACGCGGTCTTCGAGGGATTCGCCGATTCCGATCAGCAGACCCGTCGTGAATGGCACATTTTGTTTTCCGGCTTCTTCGATGGTGCGCAGGCGTTTGGCCGGGACTTTGTCGGGAGCGTTGTCGTGGGCTGCGCCGGGGGCCAGCAGAGCCGCGTTCGTGGTTTCGAGCATCAGGCCCATGCTGGGGGAAACGGCGGCCAGGCGGGCGATCCACTCGGCGCTGAGCAGACCAGGATTGGGATGCGGGAGCAGGCTGGTCTCGCGCAGCACGAGGTCGCACATGGCTTCGAGATAATGGAGCGTAGATTTGTAGCCGAGATGGCGGAGCGTTTCGCGCATCTCGGGGAAAAGCAGTTCGGGCTTGTCGCCGAGACTGAAGAGGGCTTCGGTGCAGCCTAGTTTTTCGCCGGCCCGGGCGACGGTGAGCACTTCGTCCGGAGTCATGGTGTGCGCGCCGGGGTCGCCGGGATCGCGGCGGAAGGTGCAGTATCCGCAATAGTCGCGGCAAAGGTTGGTGAGCGGCAGAAACACCTTGCGCGAATATGTGATAATCCGGGGCTTGAAGCGCTCCTTCGCGGCGCGAGCGGCGGCGAGGAGTTCGGGAAGATCTTCGTCGGGGCAGCGAATCAGCTGGACGGCGGCTTCGCGCGAGATCGGTTCGCCGGGGCGGGCGTTGGCGTTGGCCAATGCGGCGGCGACGTTTTCTCGGGCGACGGGCGTGATTGCTGCGAGAGCCACGGTTGCATCGAATGATACAACGGCGGGGCGTGGTAATGTAGGCAGTTCAGTGGGGCGCGCGGAACCGGATCAAAAACCAGGCCCCACATCTAACAATCATGAGCTTGAATCCTTCCGAATTCCGAAAAGCGATGGGATGCTTCTCCACCGGGGTGACGATTATTACGGTCGACCTCGAAGGCGCCGTCCATGGCATGACCGCGAATGCGTTCGCCTCGGTGTCGCTCGATCCGCCGCTGGTGCTGGTTTGCGTGGATCACAACACGCGGACGCATGCGCATCTGCACGCGAAGAAACGATTCGGGATCAATGTTCTTGCCGAAGATCAGCGGGCAATTTCGGACTACTTTGCGCGGGCGGAACGCGATCACGAGCATGCAGAGATTGAGGCCGGGGCGCGATTTGATCGTACGGAACATGGGACTCCGGTGCTGCATGGATCGCTGGCCTACTTCGAATGCCGGCTGCACTCGGCGCAAGTGGCGGGAGACCATACCATTTTCATCGCCGAAGTCGAGAATGTGGTCGTGCGAGACGGCCAGCCGTTGTTGTTCTTCCGGGGCAAGTATCGGAAGGTGGGGAACGAGGCGGGGAAGTAGGACGGGTGCCACTTTTGCCGGCCTGAAACATCTAATATTCGAGAAATAAATCGTGGAATGGAGTTGATCATGACGGAAAAGACGGCAGAGAAGATCGTGAAAACCGAAGCCGAGTGGAAGAAGCAACTGAGCGACGAACAGTATCACGTGACGCGCGAGGCCGGCACCGAGTGTGCTTTTACTGGAAAATACTGGAACACGAAAGAGCCGGGGATGTACCACTGCGTGTGCTGTGGATCGCCGCTGTTTGATTCGCAGACGAAATTTAATTCGGGGACGGGCTGGCCGAGCTTCACTAAGCCTGCTGAGGGCGGGGGAGTGGTCGAGCACAAGGATACCGCTTATGGCATGGTGCGGACCGAGGTGCGCTGTGCCAAATGCGACGCGCATCTGGGGCATGTGTTTGAGGATGGTCCGGCGCCGACCGGGTTGCGGTATTGCATGAATTCGGCGGCTCTGGATTTGAGGGCGGCGGAGAAGAAGTGAGTGAGCCTGAGTTCGTCGGTTTCCGGAAGGGGAGTAAGCCTTTAGTAACCCTCCTGAGTGCACAATTTCTGCTGCATATTTAACACTAGTGAAATATCTTGCATGTAACCTGTTCTCAGGAGACTGCCATGGGTTCAGTCCGGGTTGCGAAGTCTTTGCCGCTGCAGGTGGCTGCGATTTGTTATCGCAGGCGGGGCACGGCGATTGAGTTCCTTCTGGTTAATACCAATGGCGGCAACAAGTGGACTTTTCCCAAGGGATCGACCGAGGCGCGGTTGTCGCACAGCCAGGCCGCGGAGCGCGAGGCTGCGGAAGAAGCCGGCGCATTGGGCACGATTGAGCCGCGCCACTTTCATCTTTATATTCATTCCAAGGGCGTGTTCTGGCAGCCTGGGGGCGTGCAGGAGTTTGTGGTCAAAGCGTTTCTGATGGAAGTCCACCAGATGCGGCGGCCTGACGAAGAGAATCGCCGGCCCACTTGGGTGAGCGCGGCGGAAGCCAAGCGGCGGCTTGCCAAGGGACGCGAAGTGAAGTATTTCCACGAACTTGAAGCTGTGATTGACCGCGCGCTTGAGCGCATTCAGTTTCATCATGAGCTGTGGGGAGCGTATCCCGGGCGCAATGGCCGCCCTGCGCCTGCTAAAGATCCCATCGCTGAAGTTGTCTGGCCTTAAGCCCCCAGTTGTCATCCTGAGCGGAGTTTTTCGCGCGAATGCGCGAAAACGCAGACGAAGGATCCCGTGCCTGCCGGCGCGCCGTGAGGCTCAGCGAGTTTTGATCATTCTGCCAGGTCGGTGGTAAGAACTCCTCGACAGGCCACCCGAGACGGTGGGCCGGCAAGGGGTCCTTCGACTGCGCAGAGCGATTCGCTTCGCGAAGCGCTCTACTCCGCTCAGGATGACAGATGCTTGAGTATCCACGAATAGCGGACGAGTGAAGTCTTCGGCGCTCATTTTGTGAGACGATAACTCAAGCTACGATCTTGAACGAAATATGATTCAGCTTTCCGGCGCCGGAAAACGATTCGGCCACAAACTGCTCTTCGAAAACGCGGACTGGCTCATCACGCCGCATGACCGCATCGGTCTGGTCGGGGGGAACGGCACTGGCAAATCGACGCTCATGAAAGTGCTGGCGGGCATGGACACATTCGACTACGGCTCGCTTGTCGTCGCCAAGGGGACTTCTGCAGGATATTTGCCGCAGGATGGGCTTACGCTCTCCGGGCGCAGCGTGTTTGCCGAATGCATGTCGGTGTTTGACGACTTGCGCGCCATGGAAACCGAACTGGAATCGCTCACCCACAGCATGGCCGAACTCGACCACACCAGCGCGGAATACGACGCTGTTGCCGATCGCTATCATCGAGTCGAGCACGAATTTCGCACCCGCGACGGGTATTCCATAGAGTCAGAAGTGGGCAGAGTTCTGATGGGGTTGGGGTTTAGTAAGGAAGACTGGCCGCGGCTGACCGACGAGTTTTCCGGGGGCTGGCAAATGCGCCTGGCGCTGGCCAAACTTCTGCTGCAGCAACCGAACCTGCTTTTACTGGACGAGCCGACGAACCATCTCGATCTCGAAGCGCGGAACTGGCTGGAAGAATATTTGAGCAACTATCCGCACGCGTTTGTGCTGATCTCGCACGACC
This sequence comes from uncultured Acidobacteriota bacterium, assembly GCA_963758005.1. Taxonomy (GTDB): domain Bacteria; phylum Acidobacteriota; class Terriglobia; order Terriglobales; family Acidobacteriaceae; genus Sulfotelmatobacter. The sequence goes on along the minus strand of CAVWTR010000006.1, from coordinate 734,510 downwards.
GGTATTTTCTTGACGTCACGGTTAACAAGATCGCCGAGATCTGGAACAAGCGGTTCTGGTTTTATACCGGGAACTACGACAAGTTTCTCGCGCAGAAGACGCAGCGCAACGAACAATTGCAGGCCGCGTACCGTAACCAGCGCGACCGGATTGAGCAGCTCGAAGTGTTTATCAACCGCTTTCGATATCAGGCGACCAAGGCCAAGCAGGTGCAGAGCCGGATCAAGGAACTGGAGAAGATCGAGCGCATTGAGGTTCCGCCGGAGGAAAAGACGATCCACTTTTCGTTTCCGCAGCCGAAGCCCAGCGGGCGGATCGTGGCCGAGTTCGAGGGGGTCGCTAAGAGCTATCCAGGAAAAAATGGTGGCACCGAGAAAGAAGTCTTTCGCAATGTCAGCTTCATGATCGAGCGCGGGGAGCGGATTGCGCTGGTGGGCGTGAACGGTGCGGGCAAATCGACTTTGATCAAATTGCTGGCCGGCACGGAGAAAGTCACGCGCGGGGAATATCGGCTCGGCCACAATGTGGAAGCGGACTATTTCGCGCAGGACCAGTATAAGGAACTCGATCCCGACGCGCGCATTCTCGACGATCTGGGCGATGCATCGCCTGGGTCGGGCGAGACCGAGCTGCGCAGCCTGCTTGGGTGTTTTCTATTTTCCGACGAAGACGTGTTCAAGAAGATTGGCGTGCTTTCCGGCGGGGAGCGCGGGCGCTATGCGCTGCTGCGGCTGCTGCTGCATCCGGCAAATTTTCTGCTGCTCGACGAACCGACGAATCACCTCGACCTGCGGGCGAAAGACGTGCTGCTGGATGCGCTGGTCAAATATACCGGTACCGTTGTCTTCGTTTCGCATGACCGTTATTTCATCGACAAGCTGGCCACGCGGGTGTTCGAAGTTGGTGAGGGTAAAGTTGAAATCTTTCCCGGGAATTATGAAGACTATCTCTGGCGCAAACAGGGCGGGCAGCATGTTGCGCCTACGCTGAACGATGTGCCGGGAGCGAGGACTGCAAAGGCTGAACCCTCAACATTGAGACCCGCAGCATCGGATCCGCCGACGAACGGAAATCGCGGTGGTCAAGTTGAGGTCGCAACGGAAGCGCCGAAGAAACGATTGAATCCCATCAAGCGGAAACAATTGGAAGATCGCGTGCGCGCGCTGGAAGCGGAAATCGGCCGCACCGAATCCGCCATCGAGCATCTCGAAAGCGGGCTGCAAAATTTTGTCAGTGCCGACGAAAACCAGCGCCAGTCGCAGGAACTCGACGAGCGCAAGACGGCGCACGCCGCGCTAATCCGGGAGTGGGAGAATCTGGCCGAGACTCTGCAGGGATCCGACTGACGTTACCTTCGCAACCGTACACGATCTTCCGTAATCTTAAGGAAAGCCTTACCTCTGTGCGATAGTCAGGTTGGCCAAGTGGCCAGCAACTGGCGGGGCCACAAATTTCAACACCAACCCATGAACAGAGCGTCGGGCGCCTCCTGGGCGAGGCGCCGCGCGGGAATCCAAGAAGGAAGGTCGCATGCTTCAGTCGTCAGAGAACTCGTTTAACTTGAGGGCCGGCACGCCGGCTCCAAACCCCAACCCGTATAACCCGGTCAAAACCGTAACCGCTCCGGTGGATCAGGCGACTATCGGCCGCACATTGGTGATCAAGGGCGAAATCAGCGGCTCCGAGGCGCTTTACATCGATGGCCGCATCGAAGGCAAAATCACGATGCCTGACAGCCGAGTCACCATCGGCCGCAACGGGCAGGTCGATGCCAGCATTCAGGCCCGCGAGCTGGTGGTCATGGGCAAAGTGACTGGCAACATCGATTGCAGCGATCGCGTGGATATCCGCGCTGAGGGCTCGGTCCACGGAGACATTTCCACAGTGCGCATCAGCGTGGAAGATGGCGCCGCGCTCAAGGGCGGGATTCAGGTCCGCAGCGAAGGGAAGCCGACGCAGAAACCGGCCGAGGCTCCGAAGGCCATGGCGGCTACTGCCAGCGCGTAGTTGGCGGGTGAGTTATCAGGTAAAGGATCGAAGGGCACGCTTGCGCGTGCCCCTCGCTTTTTTTGGGATCGTTCGAAGAAACCTGCGTTCATTTTTGACGGGCGCCGGGCTTCGCCCTGGCGAGGTGGACGAAGGCGTCCGCCGCTACATGAGCGGTGCTAGTTTGCGGGGGGTTGCAGCGTTTTTACAAGCCAGGGGATGATTACTTCTTTGAATATTCTGGGATCGGGCCACACGCCAACTTGTCTGCCGAGATGGCCGCCGCGGGGGTTGATCCAGGCTTCTTTGGGGACGTCGCCCTTGCTCAGCAGCAGGTATTCATCGTCTATCGGCACCTGCGTATCGTTGACGCCTGCGAGGATGAGCATGGGGGCCATGGGCTTGCCCAGCAGGCCCTGGCGGACCAGCGACATTTTCGGCAGGTAGTCGCCCATCTCGTCGAGCGTATGGACGCCCTCCAGAATATTCATGAGCGCGGGCACCTGATCGAAAAGATATTCGCGATTGCCCAGCAGCGAGTTCATCAGAAAATCTTTCTGGAAGAATCTGTCGACCGGCGGTGACTGGGCGCTGGCGCCGCGCAGGCGGGCGCGCTCGACGATTGCCATTTTCGTGGCCCAGTATGCGCCCCAACTCACGCCGTGCATGGCGATGCGGTTCTTGTCGATTTCGGGACGGGACTGAGCGTAGTCGATAACTTTCGAAAGCATACGCTCGGAAGTTTCACTGACTTTGATCGGCGCCTGGCCGGTGCCGGGACCGTCGACGGCGAGGACTCCGATACCGAAGGGAAGAATTGCGCCGAAGCTCTCGGTGAGATCTTCTTTGCGGCTGTCGAGGCCGTTGACGGCAATGACGAGCGGCACAGGGCTGGGAGCATTCTTGGGCAGGCGCAGGTAGCCGATGATCTCTTTGCCTTCGAACGGAATGTGCACGACTTCGAGTGGGGGATCGAAAAACCTGGCGTGCGCCAGGAAGGCTTCGATGGCTTTTTCGTAGGAGCGCTGCTTGCCGGGGGATGCGGGAATGGGCCAGCGGCCGAAGGAATAGAGGCGCCAGGCGCGGATGTAATCGGCATTGGCCTTGGCTTGATCCGCCTTGTCGGCGGATTTTTGCAGAGACTTCGCCTCGTTGAAGTAACGGTCGCCGACGCGCATGAAGCCGGCGGCCCATTCATCTTTGTCAGCGGTGTGGATGCTCTCGAATGCTTCTTTCACGTCGGCGGGATCGAGGCCGATCAGCGGGTACTGGCCGACTTCGGCGCGACGAATGGCTTCGGTCTTGATTTCGTCGATGGTGCGCTCGCGACGTTCTTGAGCCAGGCTTCGTTCCGACACTGCAACCGTGCCGATCAAAAACAGCGTTAGGAGAATGGAGAAAGCGTTCTTCATGATTCGTATTTCCGTTCTTGAGATTTTTGACCTAGAGATATTTGACCCAGAGATATTTGACCCAGCTTGCGAGAAGAGCGTGAGTCGAAAAAAGGGCCGGACGGATTTGGTCCGGCCCCAGAGGGTCCATTGTTGTTCACGCACTAGAAAATAAACTTCGCGCCCAGTTGCACCGCACGACTCCCGCCCGAACCAATCACGGGATTGGCGGCGGCCACGTCTGGCGTAGCGCATCCGCAACCGAACGGTTGTACTGACGGATCGTTCAGGCCAAACCCGTTTTGGCCGCCGTAGGGATTGGCGAAGTTGGGATGATTGAGAATGTTGAAGAACTCGGCGCGGAACTGGAGCCGCATAGATTCTCCGAAGTGAAAATTCTTGGCCACGGAGAAATCGAAATCGCGGAAGCCGGTGTCCGGGAATGTGTTCCGGCTCATGTTTCCGAAATGACCGAGCGGCGGCGGAAGCATGATGGAACTGCCGTTGGCGTAGCAACCGAAGAATGCGAGCGATTCGGTGGCTGCCCCGGGACTGCCGCCGTCAATGGCGAGAGCTTGAGCGTTGCAGGCCGCATTCTGGCTTGGGTCACTGGGGCTATTGTTCCCGGCGAAGTAGGGAATCCCGACGCCTTTTCCTGACTTGAAGTCTGAGGGCTTGCCGTAGAAGCTCCAGCGAATCGGAGTGTTGGCGGGCGGGCTCACTGGTAATGGGCCAATGCCGGCGGCGTCGGTTCCTTCGTCCATGGGTCCCCAAAATTGCGGGCTGTCGAGGGTGATGATCGAGTTGATCTCCCAGCCTTCCGCCATCTGGGCAAAGCCCTTGCGTCCGGGAATCGCGTAGGTGAGCGAGACGGTCAGGCGCTGGCGGATGTCGAAGTCGCTGTTCCCGTATTCGGCGCCCACGTCGTAGGCGTTCTGCGGCAAGCCCGAGCCGTAACCGAAATCCCAGTTCGCGCCGACGTCGTCGAGGGCGTGCGAATAAGTGTAGCCGGCGACCATGCTCAGGCCGTGATAGTTGCGGGCGTTCAAGGTGACTTGCAGTCCGTTGTAGTTGGAGACGTAGACATTACCCATCTGGAAGATGTTGCTTAAGTAGGGAAACGTGTTGTTGTAGGGCCCCACTTCGTTCGCAACCTGGCAGGCGGGATTGTTGACCGTATCGTACTGTCCGTTGACCAGTTGAGCGGTGCACGTGGCCACGTTTGCCGCCGGCCAGCCCGAGCCGACGGGCGGCTGGTTGATGTCGCGAATTCCGGTGAGGTTCGAGCCGCGATTGGCTACGTAGGCGATTTCCATCGAAACGTTGGGAGTGAAGGCGTGCTGCAAATTCAAGTTCCAGTTCCAGACATAGGGCGTGGTGAGATGCGGATCTACGGTCATGATGGGGCAAGGATTCGGAGGAGCACAGTTGATGGTGCTCAGGTTGCCGTAGAGCGGGCCGTTTACCGCGTCCCAGGGCGTGGCCACGGGATTCAGGAAGGACTTCACCGTGATGTTGCCGGCGTTGATGGTTCCGCCGGCGGTGTCTCCGGCGCTGTCAATGATTGCGGCCGTGGGCACGTTACCCACGCCAAAGGCATTGTTGAAGGCGACGAACGACTGCCAATTCACGGTCTCGTAGATCAATCCGGCGCCGCCGCGCAGTACGGTGCGGCCGTTGCCGGCGATGTCCCAGGCGAAGCCGCCACGCGGGCCAAAGTTTTTGGGATTCGGGTTGTAAAGGTTGCTGATCTGCCTGCCCACCTGCACCATGCCGAGGGTTGGGCTGAAGCCGCCCATCAGATTGTTGGATTCTTGAATGACGGTGCTGTACTCGTAGCGCACGCCGAGGTTCAACGTCAGGTTCTTGGTAACCCGCCAGTCGTCCTGGAAAAACCCGCCGATGGCCCAGTTGTGAAGATGGCGCGTGGGATCTCCAATCTCCACTGTTTCTTTGAATGGCAGTCCGGCAAAAAAGTCTTCGAGCGGCGTGGATGTTCCGGCCAATACGCCGCCGAGGAAGGTGATGCTGCCGCGCGAATTGCCGTAGGCGGCGTTGGTCACGTTGTCGCGACGGACGTCGCCGCCGAATTTGAGGGCGTGTTTGCCGACCGTGTACGAGAGGTGATCGACGAATTGAAACATCTCGTCCGGCCCCTGGAACTTCGGCCACTTAAATCCGCCCAGGCCAGGGAAGAAATAACCGCCGAAGCCGATGCGCGGCAGGCCGCCGGTATAAGGTCCGCTGACTCCGGTGTCGAGACCGTAGGCGGAAGCGGGCGTGTTTAAATCTCCGGGCAGTGTGGGCTGATAGAGCCGGTTGTAGCCGAATCGGAACTCGTTCACCGTACGTGCGTTGATAGTCGAGATCCAGCTACCGCCTCCCACCTGGGCACGGGTGTGAATGTCGGAAAGCCATTTTTGCTGCAGCTCGGGAAAGTCTTCCACGGTCCCGGTGTTGTTGCCAAAGAAATACATTCCGCTGATGCTGTTGCGTTCGTTCAGGAGGTAGTCGACTTTGGCTACAAAGTTGTTCACGTGGACAACGTTGTTGAACCCGTTGGAGATGCCGATGCTTTGAGTATTGTTGGTGGGAAACCCCGTGCCCTCGCAGGCTCCCGAAGAGGCGCAGCCTGCGACCATGAGGCTGGCTGGGCTGACTCCGATGCCGGAGGTGTTGGCGGCTGATTCCAGGTCGGAAATTACGTCTGGAATGCTGTCAGCGCAGTCGCCGGCGAACCCGAATGCGCAGGTTCCGTTCGGCGTTGTGCTGGGCACCGTCATCGGGCTGGTCACTCCGCCGTAGGAGTTGCCGACGTTGTAACGCTGGCCTTCGTAGGCTCCGAAGAAAAATGCTTTGTCCTTGACGATGGCCCCGCCAAAGCTGCCACCGAATTGTTCGAGGGTGCGCGGCAGTTTCGGACTGGGATCGGCATTGAAGTAGTTGCGCGCGTCCATGGCGCCGTCGCGGCCGAAGATGAAAGCGGTGCCATGCACTTTGTTGGTGCCGGACTTCAACCCCACATTGACGACCGCTCCTGGTTTCCATCCATATTCGGCAGGGGGACTCTGTAGCAGGTTGAACTCCTGAATGGAATCAATGGGAAGAATCGTCGCCGAATCGCCGGCGATGCCGGCTCCGTTCACGATGGCCTGGCCTGAATATGGTTCGCTGTTGAACAGACCTTCGATGTAATAGGCATTGTCCTCGGCGCGCAGGCCGTTGGCGCTGGTGGTGGAAAATCCGCCGCCGGGGTAACGCATGACACCGGGACGCAGTTGCAGCAGGTTTTCGTAATTGCGGCCGTTGAGTGGCAGGTCGTTAATTTCCTCGTTGCTGAGCGTGCCTCCCAGGGTCGAGGAGGTCGTGTTGAGCAGCGGAATGTCGACGTTCACGACGATCGTCTCGGAAACCTGACCAGGTTGCAGAGCGAAATCGGCACGGACGTCGCTGGCAACCTCGATGACGACATTGGGCCGCTCGGTCGTCTTGAAGCCCTTCGCTTCCACGCGAATCTTGTACTCGCCGGGCAATAGTTCGGGAGCGACATATTCGCCGGAGGTGTCCGTGGTGAGGGTGCGCGAGTCGCCGCGCTGCACATCGGAGACCACGACGGTGGCGCCGGAGACCGCGGCGCCGCTCTGATCTGTCACTGCGCCGAGAATGCGCCCCGCAGTCGACTGGGCCAGAGCAGGATAGGTCAGGGCAGGAATGGAGAAAAGGAATAAGGTGAACGTTGCCAGCAATAACCGGGAAGCTGCAGTGCTGCGGCCGTGATGAAACCCGGCAGTGCTGATCGTGTGGGATAGCATCGGGGGAATCCCTCCGTTCTTATGGTCCGACAGCCATACCACCATCGGCGAAACAGTGTCAAGCGAATTCAAGTATGGGAACGAGAGTGGACAGCGTATACCGTCGCCAACGGGAAGGGAAGTCCATATCAGGGCAACCGAAATTTGTTGGACAGGCCGAATTTTAGGGGCTGATTGCGGTACCTGGCTTCGATGGAGTAGACTAGTACAGGTCATACCACTATACCTTTATACCGCCATGCCCACTTCGCAGCTGCCCGGACAACAAACCCGCCAACCCGCCGTGGATATGCGGTATAGTAGCCGGACCAGAGCCGGGCTACCGGCTCTCTGTGCGTCACCGAGTGCGGGGGGCGAGGCTGTGTACAAGCTGATTCGAACATCGCGGCTCTACGAGCAGATCGTTCAGCAGATCGAAGAATCCATTGTTAAAGGTACTCTGAAGGCGGGAGATCAACTCCCCGCGGAACGCGATCTGGCCCAGCGTTTTGGCGTGAGCCGCACGGCGGTGCGCGAAGCGGTGAAGACGCTGCGCGAAAAAGGTCTGGTGGAGGCGTATTCGGGCCGCGGCACTTTCATCACTGACGGCACCACGCAAGCCGTGCGCCAGTCACTGGATCTGATGGTGAAGATCGGTCAGCCGGAAGGATCGACTCATCTGGCGGAAGTGCGGGCCATTCTCGAGCCGGAGATTGCGGCGCTTGCAGCCCTGCGCATCCAGGAACCGGAGCTGGCGACTATGCGGGAGGCGGTAGCCGCCATGGACCGAGCCGGACGCGATCCTGAAACCTATATTGAAGCGGATCTCGATTTTCATCTCGCGCTCGCCGAGGGCGCGGCTAACCCGCTCATCCTGTCTCTGCTCGATTCTATCGTGGGGCTGCTGCGGGAGCAGCGCCTGCGAATTTTCAAAGTTCCCGGCGGGCCGGAGCGCGGCCAAGTTCATCACAAGCGAATTTTGGAAGCGATAGAGCGGCGCGACGAGGAGAAGGCGCGGCAGGCGATGCGGGCGCACCTTGGCCAGGTGCGCGACGACAGTCGGGAGACGGTTGCGAAGCGCGCGCCCGGGAAGCACCGCTCGAATTAGTTGATGGTTGATGTCGAGGGCTGAAAGGGATTGGCGCGTTGCGATTCACGGGCTGCATTGCGTGGCGAAGGAAGGATAGCGGATGGCGAAGTTAGGGTTTATCGGGTTAGGCGTGATGGGCAGCCAGATGGTGAACCGGCTGCTGAGTAAAGGCCACAGTGTAACGGGCTACAATCGCACGCGGTCCAAGGCGCAGTGGCTGGTGGAGAAGGGAATGCAGTGGGCCGACTCCCCACGCGCCGTAGCCTCTGCTTCGGACTACACCTTCGCGATGGTGACCAACGCCGCGGCCATTGCTTCCATCACTGAAGGGCCTGACGGGCTGCTGGCCGGGTTGAGCGCGGGCAAGGTTTTTATCGACATGAGCACGGTAAGTCCGACCCTAAGCCGTGGGCTGGCGGCGAAAGTTCGCGCTGCGGGCGCGGACATGGTTGACTCGCCCGTTTCCGGCAGCGTGATCACTCTGCAGGAAGGCAAGTTGTCGGTGATGGTGGGCGGGCGCAAAGAGACCTTCGACAAGATCAAACCGCTGCTGCTCGATATTGGTCCGAAAGTAAGTTACGTCGGCGACAACGGCCTGGCGCTTTCGATGAAGATTGCTATCAACTTGAGTCTGGCGGTGCAGATGCTGGCTTTTTCCGAAGGCGTGTTGCTGGCGGAAAAAAGCGGCATTGCCCGCGAAGTTGCCGTGGACGTGCTCGTTAACAGTGCCGTTGCTTCGCCCATGATCAAGTATCGCGGACCATTCGTCCTGCAACAGCCGGAAGAAGCCTGGTTCGACGTGAACATGATGCAGAAAGACATGGTGCTGGCCATGGAACTTGGCCGCCAACTCGACGTGCCTCTGCCGACCACAGCCGTGAGCAACGAATTTCTTACTGCAGCCCGTGGCATGGGTTGGACGAAATATGATTTCGCCTGCATGTTCGACGTGCTGGCTGCGATGTCCGGCGTGACTACGCCAGTAACTGCGGGAGGCAAGAAGTGACGACGGCTACGTCCAAGCCGACTCAAGGCTTCGAGGTCGCGGAAAAAGACAGGTGGCTGCGCGCCTACCGGCAGATGGTGAGGATCCGGCTGTTCGAAGAGCAGGTGAATGAGCTTTACACGCGCGCTCTGATGCCTGGGCTGGCGCATCTCTACAGCGGCGAAGAGGCCATTGCCGTGGGCATTTGCGAGGCGTTGAATATCGATGACTACATTACCAGCACGCATCGCGGCCACGGGCACTGCCTGGCCAAGGGCGCTTCGCCCGACCGCATGTTCGCCGAGTTGTTGGGCAAGGAAGCCGGGTATTGCCGCGGGAAAGGTGGATCGATGCACATCGCCGATCCAGCGACCGGCAACCTCGGAGCGAACGCGATTGTCGGCGGCAGCGTCGGCATCGCGACCGGTGCTGCGTTTGCCTCGAAGCGGTTGGGCAATGGGCGCGTAGCGGTCTGTTTTTTCGGCGAAGGCGCTTTAGGTCAGGGATCGCTCTATGAAGTAATGAACCTGGCGCAGCTCTGGAAGCTGCCTGTGATCTACGTCTGCGAAAACAATCTCTACAACGAATACACGCACTTCTCGGAGACTACTGCGGGAACTATTCTCGGGCGCGCCGCCGCCTTCGGGATTGAGGGTGTGTCGGTCGATGGCCAGGACGTGCGCGCGGTGAATGAAATAGCGACGCGCCTCGTGAAGCGGGCCCGCGACGGCGCCGGTCCTGCCTTTCTGCAGGCCGATACCTATCGCTACAGCGGGCATCACGTGGGCGACATCAACCGCGAGTACTATCGCTCGAAGCAGGAAGAGCAGCATTGGAAGACTGAACGCGACCCCATCAAGCTGCATGCGAACTGGCTGCTCGGGCACGGGCAGGCCGATGCCGCAACGCTGGAACAGATTACCGTTGAAGCGCGAAGCGAAATGGAAGCTGCGGTGAAATTCGCCGTCGCCGCTTCGTATCCCAGCGTTGACCAGGTGGAACAGGATGTCTATGCGTGAAAAGTGCTATGTCTGAGCGAGAGCTCACATTTGCGCAGGCGGTACGGGAAGCGCTGGCCGAAGAAATGCGGCGCGACTCGCGAGTCTGCATTTTTGGCGAGGATGTGGCCGAAGCGGGCACGCCGTTCAAAGTTCTCTCCGGGTTGGTCGAAGAATTCGGCGCGGAGCGCGTGCTCGACACGCCGATTTCCGAAGCCGGCTTTACTGGAGTCGGCGTCGGGGCGGCCATGACCGGACTGCGGCCTGTGGTCGATATCATGTTTGGCGATTTCCTCACGCTGACTATGGATCAAATGGTGAATCAGGCCGCGAAGGCTCATTACATGTCGGGCGGCCACTGGCGTGTTCCGATGGTGATGCGCACCACGCTGGGAGCGACGCGGCGTTCGGCGGCGCAACATTCGCAGTCGCTGCACGCCTGGTTCAGCCACGTGCCGGGATTGAAAGTCGTGCTCCCGTCGACGCCTTATGATGCGAAGGGCTTGTTGAAGACCGCGATCCGCGACGAGAATCCCGTCGTCTTCTTCGAAGACAAAATGATGTACAAGCTGAAAGGCCCCGTGCCCGACGAGGATTACACGATCCCGCTGGGCGTGGCCGACGTGAAACGTAAGGGCGACGACATCACTCTGGTGGCGACCAGCAGCATGGTGCAGGTCGCGCTGGGCGCTGCGATTATGCTGGAAAAAGAAGGCATCAGTGCCGAGGTGGTCGATCCGCGCACCACCTGGCCGCTCGACGAAAAGACGATCATCGATTCGGCGAAGAAAACGTCGCGCGTAATCGTCCTCGATGAAGGCTACGGCCGGTACGGCGTTACGGCGGAACTGGCGGCGGTGATCGCCGAAGGCGCGTTCTATGATCTGGACGCGCCGGTAAAGCGCATGGGAGCGATGCACGTTCCGATCCCATTTTCGCCGCCACTCGAAGATGTAACGGTGCCGACGGAAGAAACCGTGACCCAGGCCGCGCGTTCGATGTGCAAGAAATCGTAGAAAACAGAAATTGAGCCTAGAGCCAAGAGCGGGGGTTGTTATGGCACTCAAAACACACGGAACCATGGCCGTCGATTGGGAGCAGCGAATCGACTTCGATCGCCTCCGCCGCGAACGCCTGCAAAAGGCGAAAGATCTGCTCAAGCAGTCGTCCATGGGCGCGCTGCTCTGCTTCGACATGAACAATGTGCGCTACCTTACGTCGACGCACATCGGCACGTGGGCGCAGGACAAAGCCAATCGCTTTACGTTGCTGCCGCAAAACGACGAGCCGATCCTGTGGGACTTCGGCTCCGCCGCCAAGCATCATCAGCTGAATTGCCCGTGGCTCGACGGCCGTTCGCGTCCGGGCATCTCGATGCTGCGCGGCGCGATGACGCCAGAGATGGGCCGCGCCGAAGACGTCGCCAAAAAAATTCGCATCGAGCTCGAAATGCGCGGGCTGCACAAAGAGCCGGTCGGCATCGACATCATCGAGTTGCCGGTGCTCTTCGCGCTGCAAAAAGAAGGCATCGAAGTCGTCGACGGACAGCAACTTATGTCTGAAGCTCGCGTCATCAAGACGCAGGATGAAATCTCCCTGCTCAACACTTCGGCCATGATGGTCGATGCCGCCTACGATGAACTCTACCGCGCCATGAAGCCCGGCCTGCGCGAGAACGAGGCGGTTGGACTTGTAAGTAAGGTTCTCTACGATCTCGGCTCGGAATATGTTGAAGCGGTGAACGCGATTTCGGGCGAGCGCTGCAATCCGCATCCGCACGTTTTTTCCGATCGCGTGCTGCGCCCGGGCGATCCCGTCTACTACGACATTTTGCATTCCTATATGGGATACCGCACCTGCTACTACCGCTGCTTTACGGTCGGTTATGCGTCGCATGCTATGGTCGACGCCTACAAACGTTGCCGCGATTATCTCGACGCTGCCATTGAGCTGGTTCGGCCTGGTCGCACCACGGCTGAAATTGCCTCGGTCTGGCCCAAGGCCACGGATTTCGGTTTCCCCAACGAAGAAGCCGCGTTCGCCCTGCAATATGGCCACGGCATTGGGCTCGCGATCTGGGAGAAGCCGGTGATCAGCCGCCTCGTTTCGTTCGAGCACCCCGTGGAAATTAAACCTGGGATGGTATTTGCTCTCGAAACATTCTGGCCTTCGACCGACGGCTGGAGCGCGGCGCGCATTGAAGAAGAAATTGTGGTCACGCCGACCGGGCACGAAGTCATTACGCGTTTCCCCGCGGAACAGCTTCTGGTTGCGGGCGCGCACTACTACACGGTGAACGGTCCACTGCCGACCGTACGAGAATCCGAAGCTTCGCCCAGCGAACGCGTGCTCGAGATGATCGAGAGCAGCGCGAAAACTGAGCGAGTAGGAGTTTCGGACTGAAGGCCATAGTTGTGAAAAATCGACAGCCCTTCCCCGAATAACACAACTATGGCCTTCAGCGTTGTCATGCCCGCCCTTGAGATGGCGCAGGAAACCGGCAAGCTCATTGCCTGGCGGAAGAAGGAAGGTGACCGCGTCATTAAGGGTGAGCCTCTCCTCGAAATCGAAACGGACAAAGCGGTGGTCGAGGTGGAAGCGGCCGCCGACGGCATTCTCGCCGGGATCAAAGCGTCCGCGGGAGACGATATTCCGGTAGGGCAGACCATCGCGTGGATCGTCGCGCCCGGCGAAGAGCTTCCAGCGGAAAGTGAATCGGCCATGCCGGCCGCGCGAGCCGGATCGCACTCCGCGGTGTCGCCCGTGAACGATCAACCTCACGCCGCAACCGCGCAAAACATTTCGACGCCAGCGCCAGCAGCGAGCGCAGGAGCGAAGATTTCTCCCAAGGCCCGCCGCCTCGCGAAAGAACTCGGGGTTGACATTGCCACGGTGCGTGGATCCGGTTCAGACGGAGAAATCCTAGCCTTGGATGTTCAGGCTGCGGCCGCAACACCTTCGGCTGCCGAGAAAAAATCCGCGACCATCGAAGTGCCTACCTCGCTCGGTCGCATCATGGCTGAGCGCACCACGCAGAGCTGGACGACCGTCCCGCACTTCTTTGTGACCCGCGAGATCGAAGCGACTGCGCTCAACGATTATCGAAGCAAGGTCGTCGCTGAGTTCGAGAGCAGCCGCACCGGTGCAGCCCTCGACGCGGCGAAGAACGCACGCATTACCCACACCGATCTGCTGGTCGCGCTTACCGCTCGCGTGCTATTGAAGCATCCGCGGTTGAACGCGAGTTGGAGCGTCGAAGGAATTCGCCTGCATGACCATGTGAATATGGGGATTGCCATTGCAGTCAACGACGGCGTGGTCGCAGCCGTGATTCACGATGCGCATTCGGCGAGTCTGTCTGAAATCTCGACTCAGCGGCGCGAAGTGGCCGAGCGTGCGCGGGCAGGGAAATTGCGGCCGGCCGACATCGCCGATGCTACATTTACCATCAGCAACCTGGGCATGTATCAGGTCGACCAATTCAGCGCCATCATCACGCCGCCCCAAGCCGCGATTCTCGCGGTGGGAAGCATTGTCGACCGCGTCGTCGCTGTTCAGGGCCAGATCGAAGTGCGGCCCACGATGACGCTCACCGTTTCTTGCGACCATCGTGTCGCTGATGGCGCCCGTGCCGCGATGTTTCTCAGCGGCCTCGCGGAAGCAATTCGAGAGCCGGCGAAGTTTCTGAAATAGAAATTCTTCCGGCGTGGGTGAGAGTTCCCGTCTAATTTTCTGCCTTGCGGCGAATTAACTCTCCAGTATCCACCGCGTTGCTATTTCTGGATGATTCTTCGCTGCGCTGCTCCCGCACTCTGTGGCGCAAAACTTTCAGAAAGGCTTGCACCACGGGCGAACGATCGTGTTCGCGATACGCGGCCAGCAGTTCGGTGCGAGCCCGGAGTCCTACCAGACGGCGGAAGACCACGTCTTTGCGTTGCAGGTTGCCGATACATTTCGGCACGATCGAGACTCCGATCCCAGCTGCGACCAGGCTGAGCGTTGTCTGAATTTCTACAGTGCGCTGGACAACGATCGGACGAAAGCCCGCCTGTTGGCAAATTCCAATTACGAACTCAGTCCAACTCGGCCGCGGGTGGTCGGGATAAAGAACGAAAGGTTCGCCGGCCAGCGCCGACAGCCGCACCGCGGGCAATTGCGCGAGGCGGTGCGAACTTGGAAGAGCTACGCAGAGCGGCTCGCGCGAAATCGTGCGGAACACCAACCCTTCTGTCCTGGTCGGAAGACGGAGCAGACCGATGTCGATGCGCTTTTCGGTGAGCGCTTCAATTTGTGCGTACACCGTCATCTCGGAAAGAGTCAGATCGACGTGCGGAGCGGCCCGCAGAAACTCGCGCAGCACTCCGGGTAGAACGTCGTAGGTCGCGGATCCCACAAAGCCAAGATTAAGGGTGCCGCTCCCCCCGACACCGGCACGCTGGGCGGCGAGGACCGCCTCGTCCGTTCGCGCCAGAATCAAACGCGCACGCTCGAGAAAGACCTCTCCGGCGGGCGTGATTTGTACGCGCCGCCGGTTGCGCAAAAGCAACGGCACCATCAGATCTTTTTCCAAACCCTGAATCTGCCGGCTGAGCGCGGGTTGAGCCACGCGGAGGCGTCGCGCGGCGTGCCCGAAATGTAATTCTTCCGCAACCGCAACAAAGTAGCGCAACTGGCGCAATTCCATTTCCCCATTCTAATGCCGAATCGGCATTACTGGAACCTTCCGATGTATTGGACGCATCAGCCAAATCCGGGGCATAGTAAGAGCCTGTATTTTTTCTACGACTTCTTGGGGTCGACGGAATCTAACGGGCCATGAGTCAGGCGAGTACAGGCCTGCCCCCGATTCCAGCTAGGTCAACGGTCAAGTTATGTGGTTAGTTCGACTGGCGCTGCGGCGCCCCTACACCATTGCCGTCTCTTGTGCGCTGATCATGATCCTCGGCGTGCTATCGCTGACGCGCATGACGGTGGACATATTCCCGGTCATCGACATACCGGTGGTGGCGGTGGTGTGGAGCTATCCGGGACTCTCGGCGCAAGACATGGAACGCCGGGTTGTACTCATCAGCGAGCGCGGCTATTCCACCACTGTCAACGGAATCTCGCGAATCGAATCGCAATCGATTCCGGGAGTCGGATTGCTGAGGATTTACTTTCAGCCGGGCACGGATATTGGCGCTGCCATCGCCCAAATTTCTTCCGTGTCGAGCACCATTCTGCGCATCGCCCCGCCGGGCATCACCCCGCCGAACGTGATCCAGTTCAATGCCACTAACGTTCCGGTGGCGCAGTTGACCATTTCGAGCAAAACGCTTCCTGAGCAGCAACTCTACGACTACAGTTTGAACTTTATTCGGGTGCGTCTGTTCACCATTCCAGGGCTGTCGACGCCCGCGCCGTTTGGCGGGAAAGAACGCCAGATCATTATTGACATCGACCCGCAGGCGTTGGCGGCGAAAGGGCTATCGGCCGGCGATGTCGTCAGTGCGCTGCAGAACTCGAACGTGATTCTGCCCGCGGGCGATGCCAGAATTGGCAACACCGACTACACGGTGCAACTCAACTCCAGCCCTGACACGGTCTCGCAGTTCAGTCGCATCCCGATCAAGGTCGTGGGTTCGGCGACGGTGCTGCTCGGGGACGTAGCCAAGGTTGCCGACAGCTATGCCGAGCAGCGCGGCATCGTGCACGTCAACGGCAAGCGGGCGACCTACCTCGCCATTCTCAAACACTCCGATGCGTCCACTCTGGCCGTCGTGGAAGCGACTCGCGACACTCTGCCGATCATCAAAGCTGCGGCGCCGCAGGGGATGGACCTGAAGATCGATTTTGATCAATCCGTGTTCGTGCGCGCGGCCATTATGGGCGTGGTGCGCGAGGCGGTGCTTTCGTCGATTCTGGTCTCGCTGATGATTCTGATGTTTCTAGGCAGTTGGCGCAGTGTGGTGGTGGTATGCACATCGATTCCGCTGGCTATTTTCACGGCGATCATCGGATTGAACCTGAGCGGCGACACGGTCAACATCATGACCCTGGGTGGCCTGGCGCTCGCCATCGGCATGCTGGTCGACGATGCGACCGTGGAGATCGAAAACATTAACCGCAATTTCGACATGGACAAGCCGATTACGGTGGCGATTCTCGATGGCGCCAGCCAGATCGCCGTGCCCGCGATTGTCGCGACTTTGGCTATTTGCATTGTGTTTTTTCCGGTCGTGCTGCTTACGGGTGCGTCGAAATATCTGTTTACCCCGATGGCGCTCTCGGTAGTGCTGGCCATGCTTTCATCGTACGTACTTTCCCGCACGCTGGTGCCGACACTGTCGCGGATTCTCTTTGAGGGGCACCGCGAAGCGGACGAGGCCAAGGAAGAAAATCCGGGACTGATAGGGCGACTGAACCGCCGCCGCGAGCATGCGTTTGAGCGCCTGCGGTCAGGCTACGGACGGGTGCTCGCGCTCGTACTGCATCACCGCGCATTTACTCTGTGCGTGTTTGGACTCCTGTTCGCGGTGAGTGCCGTGCTGCCCTTCATCATTGGCACCGATTTTTTCCCTGCCGTCGACGCGGGATTGATGAAGCTGCACGTCCGCGCCCCGGTCGGCACGCGCCTGGAAGATACCGAGCAGTTGGTGATGCAGGTCGAGGCGCGGATCCGCGAAATTATCCCTCCCGACGAAATCGATACCATCAATGATCTGGAGGGCTTGCCCACTTACTTCAATCTCGCTTTCGTGCCCACCGACAATGTCGGCGATATGGACGCCGAGGTTCTGATCGCGCTCAAGCCGGATCATCATCCTACCGAAGGCTACATGGAGAAAATTCGCAAGCAGCTTCCGGGCGAGTTTCCGGGGTCGAGTTTTTATTTTCAATCGGCCGACATTGTGAGCCAGGTGCTCAACTTCGGCGTGCCCTCGCCCATCGACATTCAGGTGGAAGGACCCGACCTTGACAAGTCGTATGCGATCGCGCGCCAGTTGAAAGATGAAATCAGCACTGTGCCCGGAGCCGTTGATGTGCACGTCAAGCAGGCGATCCGTTATCCTGCGCTGCGCATCAACGTCGATCGTGAGAAGGCGGCGGAGCTGGGCCTGACCGAGCAGAGCGTGGCCAACAGCATGCTGATCTCGCTGTCGTCCAGTGCGCTGATCGCGCCGTCGTACTTCCTCAATCCCGCAAATAACGTCAACTACGTTGTGGCCGTGCGCATTCCGCCGGAGCACTTCAATTCGGTAGACGCGCTCATGAATACTTCGCTGAGCCTGCCGGGAGCGGCCAATCCTCTGCAAGCCGCGAGTTCGCCGCAGACCCTGCCCGTTCCGCAACCGCAATATGAGACGCTGGCCAATGTCTCGCGCGTTATTCCGGACTCTGTGCCCGCCGAGATTAGCCACTACACGGTGCAGCGCGTAATCGACATCAACGCCAACCTGCAGAATCGCGATCTGGGTTCGGTGGTAGCCGGCATTCAGAAAAAAATCGCCGGCATCGGAAAGCTGCCGGCGGGCATGCGCATCACCATTCATGGCCAGTATGAAGTTATGAATTCTTCGTTCCGCAGCCTGCTGATGGGGTTGATTCTCGCCATCGTGCTCGTTTATCTGCTGATCGTCGTGTTGTTTCAATCGTGGATGGATCCTTTTATCATCATGATCGCGGTGCCGGGAGCCCTGATCGGAATTATGTGGATGCTGGCGGTGACCGGTTCGACGATCAACGTAGAATCGCTGATGGGTTCGATCATGGCAGTCGGAATCGCGACTTCGAACTCGATTCTGATGGTGAGCTACGCTAATGACGCTCGCGTCGAACGAAACATTTCCCCGCTGGAGGCGGCGATGGAAGCGGGAATGACCCGTCTGCGCCCGGTGTTGATGACCGCGCTTGCCATGATTATCGGAATGATTCCCATGGCGCTGGCGCTGGGGGAAGGCGGCGAGCAGAATGCTCCGCTGGGCCGTGCCGTGATTGGAGGACTGCTGGTGGCGACCGTCGTCACTCTGTTTGTCGTGCCTGTGGTCTATACGCTGTTGCGAAAAGATTTTCCGACGCGGCAATTGCTCGATGAAAAATTCGCCGCCGAAGCGCGGGGCGAAGTATTCCAAGCGGAGGGACACTGATGGCTGAAAAACAAAGCCAACCCAGCGGATCGGCCTGGATTTATATCGCCGGCATCGTCGTCGTGCTCGTGGCGGGCGTGATGGCGTTTCTTCTTTTCACCCGCCAGCGCACCCACGTTGAGGCCGCCACCGAGCAGTTGACCGCGGAAGGAGCAAAGGGACCGTCCGTCGAAATCGCGACCGCCCGCAAAGTCGCGGGCTCCAACACGGTGCGACTCATCGGCGAAGCGCGGCCTTACCAGTCGGCCATCTTGTATGCCAAGGTCAGTGGCTACATGCGCAGCATCAGCGTCGACAAAGGCGATTTCGTCCACGCTAACCAGATCATCGCAGTCATCGAATCGCCGGAGACCGACAAGCAATATCAAGCCGCGGTCGCCGATGCGCATAATAAAGAACTCATCGCCAACCGCGCCGCCACGCTGGTGAAGAAACAAATGATTTCGCAGCAGGATGCCGACCAGGCCGAAGCCGACGCCGCGGTTTCCAAGGCGAACCTGGAGCAGATCGGCACATTGAAATCATATGAGGAATTGCGGGCTCCTTTCAGCGGAACCGTGACCGCCCGCTATTCGGATCCGGGAGCGCTCATCCAGAATGCGGCTACTTCGCAGACCAGCGCGCTTCCTCTGGTCGAAGTTTCCGAGACGACGCGGCTGCGCATTTACGTTTATGTCGACCAGGCGCATGCTCCTTACGTGCGCAAGGGCGATGCGGTCACGATTCTTGATCAGTCAAATCCAAGTCTTAAAGTTGAAGCGCATGTTACGCGCACCAGCGGAGAAATCGATCCCAAGACGCGCACGCTACTCGTCGAGATCGACGTAGAGAATCCCAACAACCGCATCCTCGCCGGCAGTTTCGTGCAGGTGGAGTTGAAGGTGCAGACGCCGCGCTACATCGAAGTGCCGTCCGACGCGCTGATCGTTCGCGGATCGGGAACCTTTGTTGCCGTCGTCACTTCCGACAACACGATTAAGTTCACGCAGGTCGCGGTGGCCGAGCAAACTGGCGAGACCGCGCGGCTATTCAGCGGATTGAATGAAGGCGAACGTGTCGCCCGCAGCGTCGGAGAACGAGTGGCCGAAGGCGGCAAAGTTCAGCCCGCGGCCGGGCCGGGAAGTAGGCTAGTTAGAGAGTGAGCACAGAGCGTCTTCAACGGATCATTCTCAATAGATCATGCGCAGTAGATCATGTCCATCTCCTCATGGGAAAGAAATCATAATCAATGAGCGGGAGTGGCGCGGCTGGCGCTTATCGCTGTGCTGATGGCCAGTACTGTAGCCGCCGCGCAGAACCCAAGCCGCAGCCCAGAACAAGCCGCTGTCGCTGGCGGAATGCTACGCTCTCGCCGAGCAGAATCAACCCGACCTCGCCACCGCCGAGGCTGAAGTCCACGTGGCCGAATCTCATCTCAAGGAGCGGCGTTCGCCCTACTATCCGCATTTGAGCTTTGGTGCCTCACACAATCAGCAGACTTACAACTATGCCGGCACGCCGGGCATTTCACCCGCAACGTTTGCCAGTGAGGCGAATGGCGAGCACTGGGCGAATTCTCCCTATTACTACACCGGGCTGAACTTCAGCCAGAACATCTATGACTTCGGCCTGACGCGCGGGTCGGTTGAGCGCGGGAAAGCGGAACTGGCGCAAGCCCAGGAGAATCGCGACCGGGTGCGCCAGGAGACGCTGCTGACCGTCCGCAATGGATACTACGGCGTGCTGGCGGCGCAGGAACTGGTCGATGTCCGGCAGAAGACGGTGCAGGACCAGAGCAAACATCTGGATCAGATCAATGCATTTTTCGAAGTGGGGCGGGTTCCGAAAATCGATGTGACCCGGCAGGAAGTGCAGTTGGCCAACGCGAAACTCGATCTGGTGCAGGCGCAGGCGGATCTGAAAATTTCACAGGCGGCATTGGCGACAGCCATCGGCCTGCCCGTGAAGCAAACATTCACGTTGGTCGATGTATTGGGAACCGCTCAGGCGCTCGATTTGGTCGATAGTTATCTGACTCAGGCGCAAACGTTGCGCCCGGATTTGCAGGCGCTTCACCAAGCCATAAAGGCGGCCGAAGGGGACATCGTGTCGGCGCGTTCGAACTTTAAGCCGCGTCTCAATTTCAGCAGCTTCGCCGATTTGCAGAATCTGAAATTTCCCCTGATCTGGAACCTGGGATTTGGTGAGAGCTTGATACAGCCGCTGCTCTCCGGTGGTTATAACCGCGCCTATCTCAATGAGACTCAACAACAAAAGGCGGCGGCGGAGTCGAGCTTGAAGTCGGCCACGCTGCAGGTCGATCGCGAAGTCTACACCGACTATGCCAACACCACGGTCTCAGAGCAGCAGATTGACTTGGCCACGATAGCCGACCGGGAAGCGAAGGAAAATCTTGCGTTCGCCGAAGGACGCTATTCCGCTGGAGTCGGCAACATTATCGAATTGACCGATGCGGAATTATTGGCAGCCACCGCGAGCGCACAGGTCGTTACTGCCCGCTACAACTACCAACTGGCGTACGGCATGCTGGAAGTCGCGGCCGGCAAAGATCCGAGCGACTAAATAGATGGGAAATGCCCGCCCTTCCTGCAGTCAGGCGTCCCTCGCTTCAGCACAACCGATGTCCGAGTTTCGTAAGGTCCCTCTGGAGCGCAAGGCGCGCTCCGAGGGATGACATCGGTCGGTTGATCCGTAAGCGCTCAACATCAACTTCCGCCGCTTACTCCTGCACATCATCCAGCAGCGACCGCAATTTCCCCGAGCGCGAAGGATGACGCAGTTTGCGCAGGGCCTTGGCTTCGATCTGCCGAATACGTTCGCGCGTCACGTCGAATGATTGTCCGACTTCTTCCAGAGTGTGCTCCGAGCCGTCGTCCATGCCGAAACGCATGCGGATAATTTTTTCTTCGCGCGGGCTGAGGGTGCGCAGCACGTGCGCGGTGCGCTCCTTCAGGTTTACGTTCAAGATGGCCTCGGCCGGCGACATTTTTGTGCGATCTTCGATCAGGTCGCCGAGGTGAGAATCTCCCTCTTCGCCAATCGGCGTTTCCAGCGAAATCGGCACGCGCATGATTTTCCGAACCTTGCGCACCATGGCTTCGGGAATGTCCATCTGCTTGGCAATTTCTGCCGACGTGGGCTCGTGCCCCGAGGCCTGCACCAGTTGCCGCGAGGTGCGAATCAGTTTATTGACGACTTCGATCATGTGCACAGGCAGCCGGATGGTGCGGGCCTGGTCGGCGATGGCCCGGCTGATGGCCTGGCGAATCCACCAAGTCGCGTACGTGGAGAACTTATAGCCGCGCCGGTATTCGAATTTGTCGACCGCCTTCATCAACCCGACGTTACCTTCCTGAATCAGGTCGAGGAATTGCAGCCCGCGATTGCCGTACTTCTTGGCGATCGAGACCACCAGGCGCAGATTGGCTTCAATGAGCTCGCGCTTGGCCTGCTCGGCGTTCATATCGCCCTGAATCATTTTGCGTTGGGTGCGCTGCAGGTCGGGAAACGTCATTCCGGCTTCGTCCTCGAGTCGCTTGATCTCGAGGCGATGCGTCCGCTGGGCAGAGCGGTAATTTTTCTTGAGTTCCTCGCTGCGCGTCGCAGAAATTTTCGCTTCCAGCGCGACGACTTCGCGATCCAGCGCGCGCATTACGTCGATGGTTTTATTCACGCGCTCGATCAGCCGCTTGCGCTCGGCGTGGTTCAACCCCAGGGTCCGAATGGTGAGCGAAATCCGCACCATCTCTCGGCTCAACTGCCCGCGGCAACGGCGGTATTCTTTCGGTTTCTTTTTCGCGGAGATGGTCGTCAGTTTCTCGGCCAGACGGCAGGCGGTCTTGTAATGTTTGTGCAGTTCGTTGATACGGCCGGTAATGTCCTCCAGACGATTCTGCAGAATTTCGTCGGTGATCTCTTCCTCATCGATGACCACCAGGTCTTTAATCGACCGCAGGCCACGCTTCAGATCCTCGCCCAGCGCCAACACCTGCTGGATCACAATCGGCGAGCGCGAAAGCGCTTTCAGCGAAGTGATTTGTCCGCGCTCGATGCGCTTGGCAATCTCGACTTCTTCTTCGCGGGTCAGCAGCGGCGAAGCGCCCATTTCGCGCAGGTAGACGCGCACCGGGTCGCTGGCCGTGTCGGGCGCCCCCGGAGTTAAATCGAGTTCGACTTCCTCGCTGTCTTGCGCCATCCTGCGCTCGAGCGCGGAGTACGGCGAACTCGTCTCGCCCTCCACTACATCGAGGCCGCGCGTGGCAATGGAGCCAAGCAAATCATCTACTTCTTGCGGAGAATTCACGTCTTGGGGAATCAGTTCGTTCACCTCATCATCCGGAACATCGTTCTTTCTTTTCACCAGCATGCTTTTCATTAAGGTTGATCGATTCTTCGTGTCGCTCATCGCCAAGTGGAACGCCTCTTCGGTGCCTCTGTGTGGGCTGCCCCTGTATGGAGAGAAGGGAACTTGGCTAGTCTAGCTTGGCAAGTTCAACAGAAAGCGTGGAATTTAAGCCAGTATTGATGCTAGCACAGCTGGCTCCGCATTCCTATTCGCGAAAATGCCCTGGAAGTAGTGCAGTTTCACGGCGAGAGAGAAAAACGTCAACCACGAAGGACACTAAGGACCACGAAGGGAACCCATTGCAAACAAAGGTCTTCGTGATCTTTCGTGTGGTTGCGGCTTACGCTTTTCGGGCTCCCCTTCCGGTCAGGGTCGGTGACCAATGTACCACGGAGCACTTACCGTGAAGATGCGCTCGTTGCCGCGGGCGAGCAGCACCCACTCCAGAAGCCGGCCGCGCTGATTGTGCAGGAAATATTCGAACCACCGGTCCTCGACCAGTTCCGGGATGACGACCACGATGCTGCGGCCGGGATTCTTCTTCGACAGATCGAGAATGAACTGAACCACGGGAATGATGACGAAGCGGTAGGGCGAAGGCAGGAAGTGGAGTTGTGGCGGCTCTTTGCCTTCGGCACGAAACGGCCGCTCGACATATTGTGCCCAGTCGTCTTGCAACAATTCCGAGTGCTCGTTCGGTTCGACATGCAGAGCGATGACCTCGGGCGAAAGCCGCGCGGCAAATTCAATGCCCTGGCGGCTGATGTTGCTCCAGCGGTCGATGGCGATCACCGCTATGGGATGCTGGCTCAGACCCGCCGCATCCACCGGAATCTTGCAGGTGGTGAGCACCTTCACGTGATGGTAGTGGCGGCGGACAACGGAAAACAAAACAATCGTTAAGGGAATGAACAGCAGCGTGATCCACGCGCCCTCCATGAATTTCGCCACCAGAACGACCGCCGTGGTGATGCCGGTGACGAAAGCGCCGAGTCCGTTCACCAGCGCGCTCTTGACCCAACCTGGGCCGCGATTTTTTCTCCAGTGCATGACCATGCCGGCTTGGGAGAGCGTGAACGCCATGAACGCGCCGACGGCATACAGCGGGATCAGGCGGTCGGTGACGCCGCCGAAAGCGATGAGAACCCCGCCGCAAAGCAGCGCCAGCACGACGATGCCGTAGGTGTAGACCAGTCGCCGTCCGCGATAGCCGAATACGTGCGGTAGATAATTGTTCTGGGCGATGGCGCGGCAAAGGCGCGGAAAATCAGCAAAGGCTGTGTTCGCGGAGAGAGACAGAACCAGCAAAATGGAACCAATCGTCACATAGTAGAAGATTCCCTTGCCAAACACCGCGGAGGTCAGCATGGAGAGCACGCTCTGATAGCCGGGCTGTCCGGGATCAGTGGCGGCGATTCCGTACACCTTGACGAGATAGGAAATTCCCGCCAGCAGCACTGCCAGCAGAAAAATAATTGCCGTGAGACTGCGCTGCGCATTCTTTACGGCGGGCTCGCGGAACGCCTTCACGCCGTTGCTCACGGCTTCGACGCCGGTCAAGGCTGTACATCCGCTAGCGAATACCTTGAGCAGCAGCCAGTAGGTGACAGCCTGCACCATGGGCGGCGGAGGCGGGAGATGAACAACCGGAGTGGGATGTCCTCCGCTGAAGATCACACGGAAGATGCCCGCGACGATTGTGATCAGCAAAGTGCCTACGAACAGGTACGTAGGCACCGCGAAAATGGAGCCAGCTTCGCGCACGCCGCGCAGATTGAGAATGGTGATGACGATCAGAATCCCCACGCATAGGCCGACGGTGTGCGGCAGCAGGGATGGAACAGCCGAGATCAAAGCGCCAACGCCCGCCGAAATTCCTACTGCAGCCGTCAGAATGTAATCGGCGAGCAGCGCGGAGGCGGCTAGCAGCCCGGCCGACGCGCCTAGATTGAAACGCGCCACCGTATAGGACCCGCCACCGGAGGGATATGCGGCGATGGTCTGGCGATAGGAAAAATAAACGATGATCAGCAGCGTGATGATGGCCGCGCTGATGGGAACGATGTAGCGCACGCCCAGCAGTCCAAGCGGGATCAGAAGACTGAGCGCTGCTTCCGGGCCGTACGCGGCGGAACTCAGGCCGTCGAGACCGAAGATTGGGATGCCCTGCGCGGGACCGATCTGCTCGGCCCGCTCGTCACTGGTTTTGATCGGCTTGCCGACTACGAGATCAAGTATGTTCATGTGGGATGGTTCTCAAAGGAACATACAGGGCTGGAAAAATCAAGGTCAGAAAAATAGGGGTGGTGGTTGAATTGCAAATCATTTTAGCCCGATGTCATCCTGAGTGCGGCGACAGCCGGACGAGGGACCTTACGTCCGCCGACGCTGGGGCTGCCGTGGATAGGAGTGCCCGCGCTTCATGCAGTCAGCCGTTCCTCGTATCCGTACAACCGATGTCCGGGCTTCGTAAGATCCCTCCGGAGCGCTTGGCCGCGCTCCTGCGGGATGACATCGTGGATTCGTAAGCCCCAATGCTTTAAAGTTTGTTCAGCCCATCCAGCGCGGCTACCTTATAAGCTTCCGCCAGCGTGGGATAGTTAAACACGGCGTCGCGGAAATATTCGATGGTCGCGCCCAGCGCGAGCACCACCTGGCCGATGTGAACAATCTCCGCCGCGCGATCCCCGATCACATGTACTCCCAGCAGTTTGAGCGAGTCGGGATCGAAGATGAGTTTTAGCAGGCCCTGCTCGTCGCCCAACATCTGACCCTTGGCAAGTTCCGCGTAGCGGGCCAGTCCAATCTCGTAGGGGACTTTATCTTTGGTCAACTGTTCTTCGGTGTATCCCACCATGGAGATTTCAGGAATGGTGTAGATACCGAAGGGAATGAGATTGGAAGGCATTTTGCCCGGAGTCCCAAACATGTGACAGCTGGCGAGGCGGCCCTGCTCCATGGAAGTGCTGGCCAGGGCGGGAAATCCGATAACGTCTCCGGCCGCATAGATGTGCGGAACAGCGGTTTGAAAATGTTCATTGACGACGAGCTTGCCCCGCTCGTCCGAAGCCAGGCCTGCCGCCTCAATATTCAGCAGATCGCTGTTGGCCTGCCGTCCGATGGTGTAGAGCAGTCCCTGGCCGTGGACGTTTTTGCCGCTTTCGAGTTTGGCGAACACGCGGTCGCGAGCTTCATCCAGGCCAACCGAAACCACTTTTTCTCCCAGGCGGAAAACCGTTCCCAGTTGCCGCAGCTGGAAGCAGAGGCTCTCGATGATCTCCCGGTCCACGAAGTCGAGCAAGGTTGGCCGCTGATCGAGCAGGGTGACTTTTACGCCGAGCGCCGCAAACATGGACGCATATTCCAGTCCGATGATTCCGGCGCCGACGATCACCAGATCCCGTGGAACTTCTTCCAGACAGTGAACCTGATCGGAATCAAAGATGCGTTTTCCGTCAATCGGAATGTCGGCGCTGTGAGCCGGGCGTGTGCCGCAGGCGATCATGACATGCTGGGCCCGAACCAGTTGGGAGCCGTCTTCGCTTTTGACTTCGACCGTATGGGGGTCGAGGAAGCGCGCGTCGCCTTCAAGAGTCGTTACAAAGTTGCGGCGCAGTTGCGCCTTAATTACTTCGACTTCGCGGAGCATTACCGATTGCGCGCGAAAGGTCAGATCCGACATCGCAATGCGATCTTTGAGCACGTACCCGCGCCCATAAAACGTGCGCTGGCGGAAGCCGCTCAAGTACAGCACGGCTTCGCGCAGAGTCTTGCTGGGAATCGTCCCGGTGTGCACGCACACGCCGCCGATAGTTCGCTTCCGGTCAACAATGGCGACCTTCTTGCGCAACTTAGCGGCGCAGATGGCGGCCTTCTGGCCCGCCGGCCCACTCCCGATTACGACCAGGTCATATTCGTTGCTTTCCATAATTGGTAAACCTGAAGCTATGAGTGCTTAAGCCTTTCGATTTCAAAACTCGTGCGCCCGAGGATTTCAGGGTCCGGTCGAGAGACAACACATCGGCAAAACACGAAGCAAACTTGAGCCGCTTTTGCGGTACGGAAAAACTATCATTACCTCGGCGGTTACGAGAAGGGGATTGTGGAATGTAACAGTCTGTTTACAAGGGCCGGAGGCAGAATCCGGACTATTCAGCCAAGAGTCAGCCCCGAATCCCGTGTTAGAGAAACAAGCCTTGATTCGAATGATATGATTCGGCTTTTGTGCCACAATGTCAGAAATATCGCTGTTGCAATCAGGAGGTCTCCCATGCAGCGGATCACGATCACGGCCGCGATACTGTTGCTTTGCGTTTCTTTACCGGTTTCTCTAACAGCGGCCAAGGTGGAGGCAGAAGGCAAGGCATGGCTTGATGCCCAAAAAGACCCCCCTGCAATCAATGTGAATGGTGCATGGGACTCCGAGGAATGGGGTTCTTTCCACTTGATTCAGGCCGAAGGAAGCCGGGAGGTGAAGGGCAACGGCGCGGGATACGAGGTTACCGGGGTCGTCAGCGGCAATAGCCTATTCATGCTTCTCGTTAGTAAGGACACCGTACAATATTGTGCCACGCTTAGCGCCAACGGCGACAACAGCCTGATTGGGAACTACTCAAATCGAAAGTCACGGCTGCACTCCGGGCTCTGTCAGGAGAAAACTAGGCCGATGAACATGACGAAGAAATAGGCGAGGCCAGCAGTTGGCCGCAAATCTGCCCCATCCGGGACATACCCTTATATGGCGAGGTCCGTAATCTTCTGCTTGTTGTTTCTCGCGACCCACGCCTCGCTGGTCCTTCTGTATCCGTTTACCCTATCGAGGATTCTGCTCGCGCTTCTGCTTTACACGTTGGGCACGCTGCTCATGCTCTACCTGTTGTTTCATCCGCGCAACCAGTGGCTGGTGGACAATCGTTCGCGAGTGGATGGCGCGAATTGCATCGCCCTGACTTTCGACGACGGCCCCGATCCCGTAGACACTCCAAAATTACTCGACTTACTTCGGGAAAAGAATGTGAAGGCGACATTCTTTGTGGTGGGGAAGCGCGCCGATCAATATCCGGAAATCGTGCGCCGCGCTGCGTCGGAAGGACATCTGATCGCCAACCACACCTGGTCGCATTATTCTCTGTTTTGTTTTCTCACGCCGGCGCGTCTGCGGGCGGAGATCGAGCGGGGCACGGAGAGTGTGCGCCGCAGTTGTGGCTTGCGTCCGCGCCTTTTTCGCTCGCCGGTGGGCCTGCGTCACCCCCTGCTGCGGCCGTACCTCAAGGCCGCGGGATTGGAGTATGTTTCCTGGACGATTCGCTCGCGCGACACGTTCACTCGCGATTCCAGCGTTCTGGCTGAGCGCATCCTGAAGCAGGCCGCCAGCGGCGACATCATCCTGCTGCACGATCATCTGCCCAGCAGAGCCCACGCCATGCGGGAAGCTTTGCCCCGCGTCATCGATGAGCTGAGAGAACGGGGATTTCAATTCGTGCTGGCCGGCCCGCGTGACGAGGCCGGCACCGCGACGCCAGAACCAGCGGCCTGCGAATCAGCGGGCTAACCCCAGAGCAGACACCAATGACAGAAAAGCGCTGCTGGCCGCTCCCACTGGGTCGAGCAAGACTCGGCGGCGTTCGAGCATCGCGGCTACCGGCTGACCTTTGTAGCTGGCGATCTGCCGATAGTGCGACATGAAAAATAAGACCCGCAGAAAAAGTTTCCAATTGAGCGGAGCAAAGTACTCGGGCGTGACGAACGGCACGGCGTGGCCGTCCTTTACTTCAGCGATGAAGTTCTTGAAAGATGCTGCCTGCGACAGAGAGAGGATGGAACTGGCAACCAGCAGATGGCTGTCGCCTCCGCCCACCACCGGCTTGCGCCACTGCTGGGCCAGTTCAAGAACTGCATCGTTCTCCTCGCGTCGCCGCATGCCATTTACTTCGAGAGCATGGATCGCCCAGCCGTAGCGGGTAAGCAGGTCGGTGACGGGAATCGCCGACGACCCCGGCGCCCAAGCGACGAGCGGATGGTTCAAGATCACGAGGCAGCCGCTGGCGGCCAGCGTCTCAAACAATTCGTCGTGGCGTTCGCCGCGCGCGGCCGCTTGGATTCGAGTGTGCGTTTCGTCGATTCCATCCTCCGGCAGGCCGCTCACTCCCAAGTGAAATAAGTGCCCCTGGTACCACACCGATACCTCTTCGCCGATGGCGACCCGACCCTTAAGATCAGGCCGGCCGCGCAAGAGGCCCAGACTGCCGGCGAATTCGTCGTGATCGGTGATGGTGAGGTGAACCCCATCAAAGCCCCAATGGGTGACCGCTGCGGATTCCATCTGATAAACGTCTTCGGGCGTATAAGGCGGGTTGAATGTGATCTCGGCGTAATTCAGCCCCGAGACGTCCTCGAGGCCGAACGAGCTTTGCAGGATTCCCTTCAAAGGCCGCATGAAGCCCAGCTTGACCACCTGATTCAGTGCCGCCAGCTTCTCCACCGAATGGCAGGAGTGGTTGTGCAGCGAGACTGCATGGCTGAATTCGCGGTCCGGGTGGGAACACTCGCGGTAGGTGTAGTTCTCAATTTTCCAGGCTGACCGGCGTCTCATCGGCATTTCTGAATGGGGCGTCCGCAAGTGTTACGCCGAGGATAACATTCAAACCCGCGTTGATGCGAACCCACGAAGATGTCATCCTGAGGAGGGCGCAAGCCCTCCGAGGGACCTTACGATCCGCGTGCGGCGGCAATAGCTTGGACGGGAATGCCCGTGGTGTACGCAGTTTTGGGCAGTCCCATTTACAGTACGAAAGCCTTCGACTTACGTAAGGTCCCTCACGCCGGCTTTGCCGCCGTTCAGGATGACAGGAACTGAGTTTCCCGATTTGGAACAGCCCACATCTAAATGCGAAGTTTGTTCTCGACCATGAATGTTCAGCCATGCATGCTGGTATAGATGCTCAAGATCTACTACGTCTACATTCTGAGCAGCCAGCGGCGAGCTCTGTACATTGGAGTAACCAGTAACATTGAGCATCGAGTTTTCCAACACAAGACGCACGCCTTCGGCGGATTCACCGCCAAGTACAACGTGACCAGCCTCGTTTACTTTGAGCGCCAGGAAGCTGTGATGACGGCGATCCGGCGGGAGAGGGAAGTGAAAGCCTGGCGGAGGGAGGAGAAGATCAGGCTGATCGAATCGACCAATCCAAAATGGAGAGACCTGAGCTATGGATGGTATCAACGCCACCGCTTTCAACCGGATCGAAAACTGGGATAGAGACCGATTCACTCCCGATGTCATCCTGAGGAGGGCGAAAGCCGTCCGAGGGACCGTACGGGCTGCCAGCAGCGGAAATAGTGCCGACGGGAATTCTGATGATGTAAGCAGTTCGAGCAGTCCCGTCCACAGCACAGAAGCCTTCGGTTCACGTAAGGTCCCTCACGCCGGCTTCGCCGCCGTTCAGGATGACAAAATTCTAAGGAGCAGCGGATGGCCATACTGATAAACCACAATAACCACAAAATCCGGAGTGTTTGACGCTGCACACTCCGGGTAGGAAGGTATTGTCGCGGAAAATGCGATCTGGTACTCTTCACCATCTGTAGGGGCGGTGGCTGGGCCTTGGGCGGCCTGGCAACGTCCAAGCTTAAGGGGGACGGGCGTGCTGTATTCGATTGATTCGTCAACGCAAAAGCCGCCAAGCGACCTCCTGGCGAACTTGTCGAAGTGCCGCCGGGTTCTGCTGATCGAGGCCAACGATCAGCGGCGCTGGGTCGGCGGGCTGGTTACGCCCGAGGTTCACATCCCTCCCGTTGGACTCATGTACGTGGCCAGTAGTGCGCGGCGGCACAATCCCGATGTACACATTGAAATCCTTGAAACTTCGCTCGACGCCCGTTCGGACGAAGCACTCGTGGCGAAGTTGCTCGACTATCGCCCCGACGTCGTCGGTATCCGCAGCATCAGCCTGTTTGAGGACGAACTCAAGCGCGTTGCCGAGCTGACCCGGAGCGTTCTGGATGTTCCTATCGTGGCGGGCGGTCCTATCGCCACAGCTAGGCGCGGAGCTGTTCTCCAGGCGATTCCCGCGATTGATCTTCTTGTGGTGGGCGAAGGTGAGTTGGCGTTTTCGCGGCTCCTCTCTGGCACTGCCACGAACGGGCTGGTCTTTCGCCACGGCAGTAAGATCGTCGACCTGGGGGACAGCGACATCGTCGACAATTTGGACGAGCTGCCGTTCCCGGACTACAGCCTGGTTGATCTCGGCCGCTATCAAGAGCATCTGAGTTATGCCTATAACCACCGGCGGCAAGGCGTCCTGCTCACCAGCCGGGGCTGTCCGTTCCTGTGCACTTACTGCAACACATTTGCTGGCAAGACGGCCCGGCTGCGTTCCGCAGAGAATGTCGTTGCCGAGATGGAGCAGATGTCGAATGAGCACGCGATTAACGATTTCTACGTGGTCGACGACATCTTCAACATGGACCGCAAGCGCACGGCGGCGATCTTTCGCAAAATCATCGATCTCCGGAAGAACTGGCATCTTTACTTCGTGAACGGTTTGCGAGCCGACATCATGACGCGCGAACTGGTCGACCTGATGGCCGATGCGGGAACGGCCTGGGTTACTTACGCGGTCGAATCCGGAAGTCCGCGGATTCAAAAGCTGGTCAAGAAAGATATGCGCCTAGCCAAGGCCGCGGAGATCATTAACTACTCCCAGGATCGCGGAATGGTCGTGAACGTCAACACGATGTACGGTTTTCCGACCGAGACTCCCGCCGACGCTCAACTGACGCTCGATTACCTGGCCCAGTTGCACATGCCGTCGCTGCTGCCTTACCACTTTTGCTTGCGCGGATATGATGGCTGCGAAATCGTCGACCAGGCTGCGGAAGCGGGCTGGGATACGACTGCATTCCTGGCCGATGGCACGCTGTCTTATCACGACATGCCGCGGGGAACCTCTACGTTTCCGAAGGGCGAGATGATGCACCACCTGATCGACTATCATTCACGGTTCGGCATGCGGAACCATCAGCACATGGTCCGCTCGATTGAGGTCTTAAGAGAAAATGGATACTCGGATTGCGATCTGGTGGATATGTACAGCGTTCTTCAGAATCACGCCTTCCGTGATGTGGAGGAAATAGTCGCCGGCTCCAGGCCGAAAACTACGAACGTTAAGATTCCCGATATTAAGATCGCGGACGTCGAGATTCCCGACGTCAATGCTCCGAATGGAAATGCTCCGAACGTCTTTGCTCCGAACCTTGCTCCGAACCTCAAGGCAAATGCATAAGCCCATTAAATACCTTGAAAAAACGTTGTCCATCGCTGCGCAGGGGGCGTGGCGGATATTCTGTTTGAGCAACGACCTTTTTCCTGAGAATCCATCCTTCACGCCCAAGTGGTCGGACAAGCCGCTGCTGAAGTCCCGCGAGAAGTCGAAGCCGCCGCTGGGCTGGCCGCGCGAGACCGATTCGTTGTGCCCGCGATGTGTGCCGGAGATTCGCCAGCAGATCGTCGACGGCAAACAGGATTACCATGTCCTGCTGAACGAAAAGCCCGGCGAAATCAAGGCGCAGATCGTCGAGCACGACGGCAGAATCCTGATGGTCAAGGATTGTCCTCTGCATGGACATTTCGAAGATGTCATCTCCATCGATCCGCAGTTTTTCCGGCATCTGGAAGAGACGTTTCCCGGCCGCGACATCCGCGCCCACAACGACGAAAAGTTGCACAACCACGGCAGCAGCACCATCAAACACGGCCGCGGGTCAGTTCTCACCATCGACCTGACCAACCGCTGCAACATGATGTGCGATCCATGTTTCATGGATGCGAACCAGGTGGGCTTCGTGCACGAGCTTGCCTGGGACGACATTAAGGCGCTGCTCGACAACGCATTTTCCATCAAGCCGCGGCGGCAGATGTCGGTGCAGTTTTCGGGGGGCGAGCCGACCATGTCGCCCTATTTTCTGGATGCCATTCGCTACGCTCGCCAACTCGGTTATGACAGTGTGCAGGCGGCGACCAACGGCATTGAGTTCGCCAAGAGTCCGGAGTTCGCGCGGCAGGCCGCAGAAGCTGGTTTGCGCTACGCCTACCTACAGTTTGATGGCATCGGCAACCCGGCGAATTCCCATCGCAATGTCGGCAATCTGTTCGACGTGAAACTGCGGGCCATCGAAAACCTCCACTCCAACGGCGTAGAAATCGTGCTGGTCACGACCGTGGTCAACGGGATCAACAATGAGCAGGTGGGGCGGGTCATCCAATTCGCGCTCGATAACCCGGACAAAGTTGCGATGGTGTCGTTCCAGCCAGTTTCGTTTACGGGCCGGGACGAGGCCATCACCGACGAGCGCCGCAAAGCGCAACGCTATACGCTTTCGCACCTCGCCCATGACGTGAAGAAACAATTGAGCATCGGCGAGCCCGTCCGCGACTGGTTCCCGCTCTCGTTTCTGAGCACCTTTTCGGACTGGGCCGACCTGGTGCATGGTCCCGATGCCGCCTGGGGACAAGTCGCTTGCGGTTGCCACCCTGGTTGTGGGATCGGGATGGCGATTATGGTCGACAAGAAGACGCGCGAGGCGGTTCCGGTCAGCGCCTTCCTGAACGCTCGCCAGTTCGCCAAGGACGTTGCCAGAGTCAACGATTGGGCGCGCAGCAAATGGCTTTCAGTTGCCGGGATGGCGCTGGCACTGGTGCGAAATTACGATGCGTTTCATGCGCCCAGGCATTTCCGCGCCCTCGATATGCTGAAGAAGCTCGACAAGGGCATGGGCGCAACCGGACGCAACTACGGCGACGTCTCCGGCAAGCGGACCATGGATGACATTTTCCGCCGCCGGCAAGACCGCTGGAATCTCCTGTTCGTGGCGGGCATGTGGTTCCAGGATCTGTTCAACTACGATTTCCGGCGGACCGAGCAGTGCATCATTCCATATGCCACGCAGGAGGGAGAGATTTCCTTTTGCGCTTACAACACCGGCGTGGGTTGGCGGAACATCATCGAGAAGATGCACATGACCGCTACACTGACCAAGTGGTACGAAGAGCATGGTCGGCATGAGATTTTCGCGGGCGGCAAGAGCGTGAAACTCAGCAGCACGGAGCATCACCTGGTGTTGAAGGACGAAATTGTAACCAGCGAAGCCCAGCACGACCTCGAACAGCTCGGCGTCGCAAAAAATGCCCGCGAAGAAAAGCTGCGGGCACGAGCTGAGCGGATGAAGCAGGACGGGATGAAGCAAGACGAAGAGAATTTGCGCATGGCCAAGCTCTACCGCGAGTTCGTCCTGAAAGAGCGGCCGCTTCCAAACCTTGTGCAGATCGGGTTCGGAGCCGCAGCGCCGCCCGCGGAAGCCGAACGGGAAGCGGTGAGCGGAGATTAGTTCGAACGGCGAGCGCCGCCTGACCGTGCTTCGACTCTGCGTGGGTTGAGCGCGCAGGTCGACGGTGGAAGAGCGGCGCTTTAGCGCCGCGTAAAGGCGGCAAAGATCCGCGCGGGCTTTAGCCCCTGGGAGGGGCGCGTTAGAATCAAAACGCGAATCACGCGCCGCGCAAAGTAGCCGTGGACACGCCTTCGGCGGACGATTCAGAAACTGCCGGAAACGATCTCGGGCGCAGGTTCTTCGTCACCTTCACGTAGGCCTGGGGATCCATCAAGGTTTGCGTGCGCGCCAGAATCTGCGCCAGGCGCGGAATATCGCGCACTCTGACCTGGCTGAGCCACTGCCACCACTTCTTTTTTCCCGCGATATTAAGCACGCTGCGCCGCCACGATTCGCAATAAAGCTCGAAGAATCGCTCTACTCCAAGCCGTGGCTGCCAAAGCAGGTGATGCAGATCGTATTGGCTCCAGTCGAATACGTCGATCTTCTTCTTGCTTTTTTCGAAGTAGTAGGTGCCCGGCAACGGCGTGAGAATCGTGAATCCCACGCGATATAGTTGGTGCTCGTCCAGGAAATCCCACAAGCCTTGAAAGTCCGCCTCGGTGAAGTCGGGATCGATAATGAAATTCCCGGTAACCCCAAATCCAAGTTCGCGCGCAATGCGGACGGCCTCGACAGTCTTGTTGATGTCGGCGTCCTTGACCAGCGAGTTGAGACCCGGGCTGGTGTGGGATTCCAGGCCGAAGAAAATGTCGAATGATTTCGCCAGCGGGCGCCAGAGCTTTAACAAGTCTGCATTTTCGGTTACCAGATCGGCGCGGGTTTGAACCAGCAGCAGGTTCTTGCGCTCTTGAGAGCGAAGCAGAGTGCGTCCTAGTTCTTCGCTGCGCTGGCGGTCGGCCCAAAATAAATCGTCGACCATAAAAAGATTGCGGCCGGTAGCCTCGAAGTCAACGCGAACCTGCTCGGGCGAATGGCAGCGGTAAGTTCGCTTGTAGAGTTGCCACACCGAACAGAAGTTGCAGCGGTAAGAGCAGCCGCGCGCCGTTTCCATGGTCCACATGGGCATGTAATTCAGGCAGGCATAGCGCTTCTGGTAGCGGGCAACCACGGACCGGTCCGGCAGGGGCATCTCGGCCAAATCCAGCCAGGGGCCGGGTTTCACGCCCGTCTCTTGAAAATGCCCGTCCCCTTTAGGAAGCAGAAGCGAGGGAAGCGTGTCCAGCGGGCGGCCATGCGCGACGGCGTCGCACAGCGCCGGAAGTAGCGTCTCGCCTTCGCCAATGCAAATCGCGTCCACGGATCGGTTGAGGTCGACGGCTTTCGGATAAGCAGAAATTGCGTGGCCGCCGAGCGCGACGAAAATCTTCGGGTTATGCGCTTTGATTTCATCGGCAACTTGGAGCGACGCCGATGCCTCGAGGATATGCAAACAGGAGATGGCGACTAAATCGGGCTGACCGTCGCGCAGAATTTTGCTGATCCCACGCCGCTCGAAACGCATGTCGGCCAACTCGACGGAATGCCCCTTCTCGCGAAGCGCCGCCGCGAGGTACATCAGGCCTAATGGTTCGGTTTGAAAGAAGGGAGACAATCCGAACTGAGCGGTTTCCGGGTAAGGCCTCAGCAGCAGGATTCGCACCGGCTACCTCCTTGGAAACAGCGCAGCGCGAAATGCGTAAATTGAAGGTGCACCGATGGATGGCTCATTGCGTTCGCGGCGATGCAATTGTAACAAGAGTCCTTCCCGGATTCGGACTCGCCTACAGGATTCTCCCTGGTGCCCGTTGATTGGCGGAGTCGGACGCATGATACACTCAGCAAATTCCAGCGTTCTCGCCGCATGCATCTCCGCGTGCGCTGGAATTTACGGCATGCGAACCTGCGCGCTCATCCCGGCCTTTAACGAAGTCCCCTATATTGCCGCCGTGGTCAGGGGTGCGCAACAACACGTGGAAAAAGTCGTCGTGATTGACGACGGTTCCGGCGACGGAACCGGTCAAGTGGCGCGGGATGCCGGAGCCACTTGCCTGCGATCGCCAAGGAATCGCGGGAAGGCCTCGGCCCTGCGCATGGGCATCGACTTTGCGCGCGCCGGGAACTTTACCCACGTCCTTACACTGGATGGCGACGGCCAGCACTTGCCGGAAGATATCCCCGCCATGCTTCGCGTGGCGGAAGAGACCGGAGCCGATCTGGTGATTGGAGCACGCTCGTTCGATCGGGCTTCGATGCCGCGGTCCCGTTACTATTCCAACACGATTGGGAGCCGAATCGCCTCGTCGCTGGTGGGCCGCGAGATCCGCGACAGCCAGAGCGGGTTCCGCCTGTTCCGCCTGGATAAACTGCTGGGCACCAAACTGCGCAGCCGCTACTACGAACTGGAAATGGAAGTGTTGATCAAGATGGCGCGGTCGGGTTGCAGCATCGCGCACGCGCCGATCAGCACGGTCTATCACGACGGCGAGGCGCGCTCCAAGATGAATCCAGTGCGAGACACGGTGAGGGTCTGCCTGTGGTCGCTCGCCTTTCGCTTTCTGGGGGCGTGAATGAAGGGCGTGCGATGAAGGGCGTGATCGCGCGGGTTGGAGCGCTACGCATTCTGATTGCGTTCCTGATTTTTCCGGGAGCGCTGGCTGGACAGTCCAACTCCGACGATCTGTCGTCGAATGCCTTGCTGATGCGGGTTTGGGATGGGGTTCAGCAGGCGCAGAAAAAATACACCAGCTACTGCGGGACGATTGTCGAGACCCGCACTTCCAGCCTGATGGCGAAACCGCTGGTGCTGCGTGGCAAGTTTTGCGCCGAAGGCACCACTCGTTTCGAGTTGGAGTACACCGAACCAGCGAAAGTGCGCATTCGCTACAACCAGAACTACCTCAACGTTACAACCGGCGACAAGACCGAGGTTCTGGAAGTTGGCGGCAGCGTTCGCCGCGCGCAATCTTATTTCAGCCGGGATAGTTCGATCGGGAACCTGAAAAAAAACTTCACCATCTCCGTGCAGGAAGATAGCCAGGATTTCCAAATGAAGCTGGTTCCGCGGACGGACGCCTTTCGCCGCAGGCTGAATTACCTCATAGTGAAGCTGGACAAAAGAAGCTTCCTGCTGCGCTCGCTCGAGGTGGACGGCAAGAGCGGCGTAAACAGCGTCTTCGTGATTGCCGTCAGTTCGTTGAACCCGAAGATTCCGGCAGATACATTTGAGGTGTACAAACCGAATTGATCGAAACGAGATGAAATTGGACAAAAGGTTAGTGGCTCAGTTTGAATCTTTGCCCTTGCGTCATTCCAAACCACGGCGTAGTTCAGCCGCGGGAGGAATCTCCCCAGGCACGATTTTCAGGGAGATCCCTCGCTCCGCCTGAAAAGCGGCTCCGCTCGGGATGACACATTGAAAGCTTAAGTTGAGCCATTACAGACGAAAGGTGATCGAGTGAAGGTGATCGGGCGCAACGAAATCGAGACGATGATTCCTCACCGCCCTCCGTTCCTTTGGATCGATCGCGTCGAAGAACTGGAGCCGGGAGTTCGTTGTGTGACTGCGAAATTCGTCGATCCGGCGGACCCAATTTTTGCCGGACATTTTCCCGCCAATCCCATTCTGCCGGGCGTTCTGTTGATTGAAGCCGTGGCCCAGACTGCGGGAGTGATGATGGGATCGGCCGTTCCGCAGACCGGGGCAGGAGAACCGCCGCTGCTTGCAGCGGTAAACCGCTTCAAATTTCTCAAGCCGGTGAAGCCGGGGCAGGAGCTGCGCATTGAAACGAAGAAGCTGACCGAAGTCGGCCGCATCGCTTATATCGGCGGCACTGTGTGGGTGGGCGGGGAAATGGTCGCCAGCGGAGAGTTGTCGGTGGTGTCGGGCAACTAAGTGATTCAAAAATTTCAGACTCGCGCGCGACAGTACGTGAGTGCCTTATTGAAGGAGGACCTCACGCCCGGCCGGGCTGCAGCCGCGGCGTTTCTCGGGCTCTTCATCGGGATCGTGCCCATCTACGGGTTTCAAACTCTCGCGGCAGTCGGTGTGGCTTTGCTCTTTCGGCTGAACAAGCCGCTGACGCTGGCTGGTACCTTCATTAACAATCCGCTGCTCCAGCCCGTGATTGTGGTGTCTTCGGTGGAACTCGGCTATTTTCTGCGCGGCGGCTCTTTTCGCCCGTTTCATCTTTCTGCGCTGGCAGGCCCGCATATGAAGGAAGAGCTTCTGGCCTGGGGGATGGGCAGCGTCTTGCTGGGTTTACTTGTGGGCGGTGCTGGGCGCGGCAATTACGGCGGTCGTGGTTCGGCATAAGTCGGCTGCGAATCGTGGCTTCTGGATTTGCGTGTCGATTCCGCATTGTCTGACTCTGGGTTGTCCGATCCACCCTCGATTGCGACGCCCGACTCACGACTGCGAGAGCGCACTGACTTTGTGAACCGGATGTTCGCGCAGTGCGACCGGGCCGATCGCGGCTTCGTCCGCTGGAAGCTGCGGCTGGATCGGATCTTTGAATTGCTGGCCGAGTTACTCGCCACCGAGTCTGCGGTCAGAAGAGCTAGGATCGAAAGATCCCGGATCGGGGACAGTGGTTGATCTCGGCTGCGGCTACGGTATGGCTCTGAGTTTTGCAGCTTTCGGCGATAGCAGTCGACGTCTGGTTGGTTGCGACCTGGATGCGCATCGCATTGCGGTGGCTCGGCAGGCACTCAGCGGGCTGAACTCGGAGTTAAGCGTGGCCGACGCTCGCAGCTTCAATCTTCCGCCCGCCAGGTTGATTCTTATTCTGGACGTCTTGCAGTATCTGTCAGCCGAAGAACAGCTGGGATTGCTGAAACGGTGCTGCGCGGCGCTGCTGCCGCAGGGAATGTTCATCTTCCGCGTCCACGATCGGCAACACGGCCTGCGGTCGAAAATCACGATGGCTTTCGACCGGCTTATATTCGCCTGCGGACGGACCAGCCCGCGACCCCTGATTCTTCCGGCCGCCGAATACCGTAGCGTGATCGAGAACACTGGCATGCAGGTGGAAGAGCGCCGGTTCCGAAATCGTCTGCCGCTTGCTCATATCCTTTTTATCGTGAGAAAACCTGCCAAGGGCGCAGCGGGGGAGGCAACAGGAGACGTAACGGAGGGTGGAGCCGAGGGCCGAATATGATGGTCCGTTTCATGCGCCTGGTGGGACGCCTCGTGGTAGACCATCCGGGGCTCGTGACGGCTCTCAGCCTCGTCGGCACTTTATTGTTGTTCGCGAACATCCACAACCTGCGGACCGGCACCGACCTGACAGACCTGTTCGGCAATCGCGACCCGCAATGGCGAGCCGCCAGCCAGATCGGCAAAGAACTGGGTTATGGCAACCAGCTCTTCGTGATGATCGAGGCTCCGGGAAAAGAGGAAGAGAAAGAAGGTGCGGACTCCACCAGTGAGATGGAGGAAACGGCTGACCGTCTCACTGCCGATATGCTGAGCAGCGGACTGTTTCTACATGCGCGCTCCGGTTTGCAGGAAGACGAACTGCTCAACTTGGTGCGGTACTTTACCTGGAACTTTCCGTCCTTCGTCCAGCCCGAGCAAATAAAAGATCTGAAGCAGCGGCTCGACCCGAAACAGATTCATCAAACCGTTCGCCGGGCCGCAACCGAGCTGATTACGCCATTCTCCTCGTTAGGAACGAATTACTTCGTTGCCGATCCTCTGGGCCTGATGGAAGCAGAGTCGCGCGGCAGCGCCGGGTTTTCACAGTTCGCCAATTTCGATCTCAACTGGGGATCGGGCAACCGATTTTTCAGCAAAGACCACAAGGCGCTGCTCATCATCGCCGAGCCACGCCAGTCGGCGATGGACTACAAGTTCGCCGGGCAAGTCATGCAGTGGACCCGCGAGCACATCCAAGATCAAATCAACGATCAAATCAATAAAAGACGAACGCGGAGCAGGGGGCCAGCGACTCAGCGTTGCGGATTACCCCGGCCGGGGCTTACGTTTACGCGGAGCAGGAACACCAGTTCATCGAAAAGAATATCCGTCGAATTTCGATGATTTCGATCGTCGGCAATCTGCTGTTGTGCCTGCTGATCTATCCACGGATTCCACTGCTGCTCTTATCGCTCTTGCCTGCAGGCCTGGGCATTCTCTGGACGACGGGTATCGCGAGTTTTTATCCGGGAGAAGTCAATCTCATCAGCCTGTCATTTATTGCGATCCTGGCAGGACTGGGCGACGACCAGGTCGTACATTTCTTCAACCGCATACCGCAGGAATGGGCCAAAGGCGGGACGCTGAATGACGCCATGCTGCGCACCTTCGAAACCACTGGCGTGAGCGTCGTTTTCTGCATTGTCACTGCCGCGACCGCCACCGCCGCGCTGGCCTTCTCCGGTTTCAAGGCATTGGCAGAGTTCGGATTCATCCTCACTGTGGGAATGTTCATGATGATGTTCCACACTCTGTTGACGGTTCCTGCGCTGATGGGGCTATGGTGGCGGTTCGCGAAGCCGCGCGCGCCGGAGACGATTACGTTCCGCATTCTCCCGTGGATCGCGCGGAAAACTGTCGACTTTGTTGGCCGCCACGCCCGCCTCGTCGTCGGCGCGGGCTCCGCAATATTCCTGCTGTCGTTATTGTTTCTTCCCACCATCAAACTCGGAGGGCGTTTCGAAATCACCGGCGCCGATAATCCTGCTGTGGCCGCGCAAAACCGGCTCTCCGCAAAGTTCGGCATCGAGGGCAGTCCGAATGTACTCCTGATCGCCGGCAACGAGCAGGAAGTGCTGCGCCGCGCCGAAGAATTAACGGCTGGTCTGGAAGCCTATCGGCAGAGCGGCGTCATCAAATCGATCTTCTCTCCGACGGCCCTGCTCCCCTCAGTTCAGACCCAGCGCGAACGGGCCAGTTCGCTGTCAGGAGTCGATCTTGCGGCCTCCGCCCGCGCCCTGGAAGATTCGCTGCGCGAGAATGGTTTTAAGATCGAGCCCATCCAGCCTTTTATCGACCGGCTGCAAAAGCTAGGACACGGCAACGACCCGGTCACACTCGAAAAGGCTGTCGAACTCCTGCCCCCAGGGCTGCTCGACAACAGCATTCGCAAGACTGGAGAGTTCAGTTACGTCGCGGCCATAGCCTTTTATCCCACCGATC
This sequence comes from uncultured Acidobacteriota bacterium, assembly GCA_963758005.1. Classification (GTDB taxonomy): domain Bacteria; phylum Acidobacteriota; class Terriglobia; order Terriglobales; family Acidobacteriaceae; genus Sulfotelmatobacter. The sequence continues at coordinate 693,290 of CAVWTR010000006.1, read as the reverse complement.
CCAACGCGATCGACGTGGTGCCGGACAGTGTGATCGAGTCCTGGCAGAAGCAATATGGTCCGTTCGTGGAATTCTCCTACGAGAAGATGAATCGCGACGTACAGAGCCAGGTCTTGCATGACAGCCGCCGCGCGTTGCTGTGGACCGCGGCTGGCATCGTGCTGATTGTCTATCTCTGTTTTCGCAACCTGCGCGTGTCGCTGATTTTGCTGATCCCAATCGCATTCGGCATTGTTGTGGCGTTCGGGCTGTTGCTGCTGTTCAGACACCGCTTCAGTTTCATGTCGATTACGGCGATTCCGCTCATCATCGGTATCGGGATCGACAACGGCATCCATTTGGTGCAGCGTTATTTGCGAAGCGAGCGGGACGGAATTCTAGCCATCGCGAAAGCTTCGGGTGCGGCCTTGGTTCAGTCGAACCTGACGACGATGGTCGGGTTCGGGGCGCTGATGGCTTCCAGCTTCGCGCCGCTGGCCGAGATGGGTCTGGTGACCTCATTAGGTGTCGCTCTGGCACTGGTCGGGGGCCTCTGCCTGATTCCTGCTGTCATTCTCCTGGGAGAGAAGCGCCGCCCAGCGAACGACATGCGAACGACAGTTGATCGGGATTGAAGTTGCGACACCATCACCGCCGTCATCTCGCGCGGAAGGGCCCTCGCGCGGATCTCCACTGATACCTACCATCGGGTACGGGGCAGCCGGCAAACGTTCGTATATACTACTGCGAACGGTGAAGCCTTCATTGGCGAGGAATTTATCTTTTGATCGAAATCGATATCAGCAAAGCAGCACGTTCGCGAAGCCATCATCGACTCGATCTCGTCACGATCCTCGGGCGCACCGCAGATTCCTTCCAGTCATTGTCGATCAAGCTTCTGGTTCCATCACGCTCCTGGTTCTAACGAGGTCGGGTTCTAAGTTTCGGATTTAGTTTTCATGAAATCGTCGCTTGGTTCGGCATCGCTATTCTTCTTTCGAGTGGCAGGGGTGGGGCGGGTTCCCGCTCTTATGCTGCTTCCGGTCGTGCTGCTTTTCTCCCTGACAGCGGAAGCCGGTCTGCCTCGAGCTGCGATTTCTATTCCCAGGAACCAGAACCTGGCGTCGGGCTTAAAGGCCGCCGAACAGTGTGAAGTCCCGGGCAAGATAATCGTGCTGCCGCCTCTGGCTTTCGATTTTTCCCCCAGCACATCCCCTGCCCACGTTTTCGCGGAACAAGCACAAGCTGTCCAGAGCGTGCCTGAAGGATCCGAGGTCTGGCTGCGGGTGTGGGTTGAAAAGGCGTATCTCGCTTCCAACCCGTCTGAGAAAGAAATTACCGAGCGGGTTGACGCATTCGTGAAGCAGTTGCCTCTCTCGGCGTCACCAGTGCGCGGATTGATCGTTGAAATGAACGAACCGACGAGTTCTCCCGACCTGTTCGCGTTCGGGCTGGTGCGCCTGGCATTGACTGCCAAGGCTAGCAATCCCGGCTTGCGTTTGGCGTTTGTGTTTAAGCCCGGATTTGTCGGCCGGCATGGCACTTTCGTAAAGCGGCTGGCCACCTATGCCGATCTGTTGGGGACAACTTATTCCGATTCCAATTCCAATGTCTGGCGCCAGGATGCGGCGTGGATCGCGGAACAGGCCCTGAATAAACCGCTCATCCTCAAGGTAGCCGAGGAAACATCTGCGGCAACCTCGCAGTCCTTGCACGCGATGCTGGCGGCCAGCGGTACCTCCGTCGAGATCGTCTGGTCAGAGCCCGTGGACACCGCGGCCGCAAGCGCAGTGTGCAGCCTGAACAGTTTCATGGCGCATTCCATCACCGCCAACATGTTCCCGACGGATGCCGCAACTTCGCCGTTCAGCGCCGCAGTCGATGGCGTGAGCAACGGCGAGCTCCACTGGTTCAGCGGCGGGCAGTCGGATCTGGTAGTCGTGGCGCGGGTGAACGGAAGACCCGACTCTCCGAAGACCGTCCGGCTACAGAGCGCTCGCTCCGGACCCTTCGAAATTAAATGGTATGACCCCGCGACCGGTGCCCCACTGCCGGCAGGCGAAACGACCAAAACTGACAAGGGCTTCGCGCAGACTTGTGCGTGCACCAGTGAGTACGCGCTGATTTCCATCCACAAAGAAAGTGATGCCGACCAGACGCAGTTCAACACGGTGGAGGTGAAGGGCGGGGTCGATCTGAAGCTCGAGGAAATTATTGCCCGCTGGCAGCAGAACCGCGAAGCACAAAAACAGAAGCTGGAGAACTATACGGCCTCCAGTTTCATGAGCCTGCATTTTGAAAGCACTAATCTCGGGCCGGGGTTCGATGTGTCGGCGCAGCTCAAGCAGTTCTTCAGTCGCGACGGCCCGACGGAGTTCGCCCAAAAGGAGTTTTACGTCGATGGGGTGAAGCGCGGCAGGAAGGGCGAGTTCCCGCTGCCGCAAATCGAGCCGGAAAAGGTGCTGACCCGGCCTCTCGAATTGAAGGTCAATGAACGCTACAACTACAAGCTTCTGGGTACGGAGCAAGTCAACGGGGCGACGTGTTATGTGATTGGAGTCGAGCCCAGATTCCGGGACGAGGCTCTTTACAGCGGCAAAGTCTGGATCGACGGCACGACGTTTCGGGAAGTGAAGCAGTCTCTGAGTCAACGCGGCGTGAGGACCAACGTGCTGGTGAACACCGAGACGCAGAATTTCGAGCTAGTCTCTGACGGCAAGGGTAACCAGTTCAACTTGGTGCGGTCAATTTCAGCACAGGAACTGATGAACGCGGCCGGGCGCGATTTCGTGGTGCAGCGGATAGTGAAGTTCTCGGACTACGTAATCAACACACCGGAATTCAGCGGCGCGCTCGCAGCCGAGCACAGTTCCGACGACCCCATGTTCCGTGACACCGACCACGGCCTTCGGTCGTTGGCAATTAAAGGGGGCGAACGTGTTCTGATCGAGACCAACGTAAAGCGAGTCCGGGCGCTGATTGCCGGGGCGATGTACGGAGGCACGTTCAACTTTCCGATTCCGTTTCTCGGCATCAGCGTTGCGGACTTCGATTTTCACCACACCGGAGCCCAGCTTTCCACTTTCTTTGCCGGGCCTATCCTGATTTCCGACTTGTCGAAGCAGTACAGTCCTAAGTTCCGTCTGGCGCTGGATTTGGCGCTGAACGGGCTGCCCGGCGAGAACCGCATCTACAGCAACAACACCGAATTGACGCAAGGGGACACATGGACCTGGGAGCAAACCGTCGGACTGCGGGTCTCCTGGCAAGCGGCCACGCATCTCAGCATCACTGCGTCCACGTACTTCGCATATGACAACTTCCTTCGAACCAGCGAAGCGGATGAGCAATACAACCTCCCGCGCAATGGCCTGAATATTCTTCCGGGCGTTGAAATAAAGTACAACCGCAAAGGTTATGTCTTCGATGCTCAGGGGACACGCGGCTTTCGCGTCGACTGGAGACCTTTCGGCTGCACTTCTCTGGCGCTGCCGCCAGCAGGATGTGGTTCCACATCGCCGAATCCGCCGCCGCAAAATACTTTACTGGTGCAGCGTCCGCAAGACGCATTCACGCTCTACAGCGCCGATTTGAACAAGGACTACTACTTCGGCAAGTTCACCAAGGGCGGATGGGATATGTCGTATTGGGGTGGTGACCAGATGGATCGCTACTCGCGCTACTTCCCCTCGTTTCTTGCGTCGCCGCGCCTGCACGGCATTCCTCCCGGCACAGATTCGTTTGACGCCATCGCCATGGTCAACGTGCATTACGGTTTCAACGTGATGGAGCTCATGAAGATCGATGGCATGTACTCCTACGCCCGCGCCCGCAACGAGGAAGAGTCGCTGCAATTCCGCAAGTTCGACGGTCTGGAACTCAACTTCAATACGCCGGGTCCCTGGAGCACGCTGGTACAAGGCACGGTTTCCTACGCGCTGGACGGCAATATCGCGCGCTACAACTCCCGTTGGGCGGCGTATGTTCTGATCTTCAAGCCATTGCACTAAACTCGAGCCCATGTCTGAACCGCACTCTGACGACAAGAAAACCGCGCTGGTGACGGGCGCGTCAGGAACGATCGGCGCCGCCATCGCGCAGGCCCTGGGAATCGCCGGCTACCGCGTGGCTGTGCATTATCGTCACGGGAAAGAGTCCGCAGTCGAGGTGGTCGAGCGCATCGTCGCCGCCGGCGGACAGGCACTCGCCGTGGAAGCCGATCTCTCCCAGCAGGAGAGTGTTGCGCCCATGTTCGAGCGCATCGAACGGGAATGCGGCCCGGTCGATTACCTCGTGAACAATGCTGGCATCAACCGCGATGTCCTGCTGGCCTTCATGTCCGACGAGCAGTGGGATGAAGTGATCGACACCAATCTTCGCGGCACGTATCTGTGCTCGCGGTTGGTGTTGCCGGGTATGATGCGCCGAGGCAGCGGAGCCATCTGCAATATCGTGTCGCCCAGCGGAATTCGCGGCCAGGCCGGCCAGTGCAATTATTCGGCTTCGAAAGGCGGCGTGATCGCCTTTAGCAAGGCGCTGTCGCGCGAGGTGGGGCCATTCCATATCCGCGTCAATGCCGTCTGCCCCGGCGTGATTCCCAGCCCCATGTCCGCGAAGTTTATCGAGAAAGAAGAAAAGCGCCTGCTGTCCGAAATTCCTTTGGGGCGCTTTGGCAGACCCGAAGAAGTGGCTCCGTTGGTCGTGTTCCTGGGATCTAGCGAGGCCAGCTACATCACCGGTCAGGTGATCGCAGTCGATGGAGGACTGCTGTAGTTGATTTTTTCATCTCGGCACGATTCAAGACTCCTGCGCGCATGGCGTCATCCTGACCGGAGCCGTTCCTCAGGCGAAGGGAAGGATCTTGCGCGCGGTGCCGGTGATGCGTCGTAAGAAGCTCCACGCGAGATCCCTCGGCCGGCTGAACTGCGCCGGGTTCGGGATGACGCCTTCCTCTAAAGAGAGATTGAAGACCAAAACTGAACTACCGCCCTGGGCAGGTCGTTTCCCGCCCTCACCTTTGTGGTATGCTTTTTTTCTTAACCCGCAACTAACCTTCATGCCCAGCGTCAAAGAACAGCTCAAACCGATCATCTTGAAGAGCTTGCGAATCACCGACATGACCCCGGACGATCTCCGTGACGATCAGCCCCTGCTCGGCGGCGAACTCGAAATCGATTCCATCGACATTCTTCAGCTCGTGCTTGAGATCGAGCGGCACTTCGGCATCAAGCTGGTGCAGGCAAATTTCGACAAGACACACTTCGAAAGTATCGCCGCTTTGGCGGCAGCCATCGAATCCAAAGTGGCGGCATTAAGAACCTGACATCGACATTCCTCAATTCCTCGGCAGGCAATCGCCTTCCTCCACCATGCGTCCTCTAATATGTACGTCATCAGGAAATCGGTCCCTCGAAGCGCGAGAGGGAAGTGATCGCCATGGGTGACCCGATGTCAGCAGGCGGAAATTGACACGCTGGTACGAGCACCGCTTTCATAACATCCCGGCGCAGCGGATTATCTTTGCCATCATTCCGCGGCTGCCGCGCTTCCTTCATCCGCCCATCGCGCTGGTGACGGCGCTGATCTTTTTCGTCATGTTGAAGCGCGAGCGGCGGGCAGTGGCCAGCAATCTTCGGCAGGTCTCGGGCAAGCGCGGACTGGCATTGCAATGGAAAGTCTATTGGGTCTTCTATTCGTTCTGCGACCTGATGGTTTCCTACTGCTATGTTCCCCAGGCAACGCATGACCAACTGCTCTCCATGCTGGTAGACCCCGAGCGCGGCGCGGCCAAGATCGAGCAATGTCTAGCGGCGGGCAACGGGCTCATCGTGTGGACCGCGCATGTGGGGAATTGGGAATTTGCCTCGCGCCTGCTTGAAATGCACGGCCGTCCGGTCAACGTAGCGAGAGTAGTCGAGGACAAACCGGCGGAGATCCTGTTGCGGAATTTGATGGCCAGCAAGCGGCTCAAAATTGTGGATCTCAAAGCCGGCGTACCGGCCACCATCGAACTCTTGCAAGCATTGCGTCGCAACGAAATCGTGGCGATGCAGGGGGACCGCGTGTATCAGCGACACAGTGCCGAGGTTCCGTTTTTTTCCCAGCCGGCTTCGTTTCCGCTCGGTCCCTTTCTGCTCTCACAAGTGTCGGGCGCTCCGGTGATCCCCGGATTCGTGATTCGCCGGGGATGGTTGCGCTATCACGCCATGATGGGGGATCCGATCCAGCCGGCAGGATCGCTACTTTCCCCAGGTACATCCCAAAACGAATCTGACGACGGCCTTGCCGACCGCGACTCGGGCCTGCGCGAGGCTTTGAGCCAGGCTGTCGGGTTCCTGGGAAAAACATTGACCACCCATTACGATCAGTGGATGAATTTTTTTGACTTTTGGCCGGCTGCCTCTCGTGACTGACTTTCGAATGGCGATCTTCGCACCGTGATCCGCGAATGACTAATCCTCGACCACATGATCGTCGAATAAACGATCCTCGCAAAACCATCGTCGTTACTGGCATCGGCGTCGTCAGCCCCTATGGCATCGGGATGGAGTGCCTGCAGGCCGGCATGTTAGCGGGCAAGTGCTGTCTGTCGCCCGCGAGAGATCTTTATCCTGGATTTGAAGGAAGTACGGCGCATGTCCGTAGCTTGCCATTAGCGGCGCACGACGACACCCACCGCTATTCGCGGAGCGATCAACTCGCGATGATGGCGGCTCGAGATGCAGTAAGGGATTTTGATAGTGAGAGTGCCGCCTTCCGCGAGAGCGGTGTCATGATGGCCAGCACGGTCGCCGGCCTGAGCGAGATCGATCCCGCAATCGCCCAGGATCCGGCCGATTGGTACCGGCGCGACCATGGTCTCTTACGGGCTGCCTCGTATCCCCCCGCGCACGTTGCCGATGCCGTCGGCGATGATTTGGGCATTGGCGGACCCCGCTGTGCCATTTCCGCCGCGTGCGCTTCGAGCGCCATGGCGATCGCGCTCGCCGCCAACCTGTTGCTCGACGGAGCCGCTCCGATGATGTTGGCCGGAGGCAGTGATGCTCTGTGCCCGTTCACGCTGAGCGGGTTCAGCTCTCTTCAGGCGTTGGACCCAGACCCATGCCGGCCCTTTGATCAGAATCGCAAAGGATTGAACCTGGGAGAAGGAGCCGCGGTGCTCGTTCTCGAAACGCTCGAGCGCGCCGTAGCGCGGAATGCCAATGTTCTAGCCGTGTTGCGGGGATGGGCCATGACCAACGACGCCTTTCATTCCACCGCGCCCCACGAACAGGGAAACGGCCTGTCCGATTGCATGCGCCTCGCGATGGAAATGGCGGAGGTCAGCGGCCACGAAGTCGGCTACGTGAACGCTCACGGTACGGGCACTCCTCTGAACGACATTGCTGAGACGCACGCCTACGAAGCCGCATTTCGCGCACGCACCCGCCCCATTCCTGTCTCTTCGACCAAGTCTTATTTCGGACACTGCCTGGGCGCTGCGGGAGCGTTGGAAGCAGCCATCACGATCATGGCCGTGCGCTGCGGCGCGCTGCTGCCGACGCTGCGGCTGACAGATCCAATCGAAAGCCCGAGTGTGAACTGGCTGCGAGGAGAAGTTCAGCGCGAAACGCTTCCGCTGGCCATGTCGGTGTCGGCTGGATTTGGCGGTAGCAACACGGCGCTCATATTTAGTGACCACGGGTTCGGAGACAACGGGTTCGCGAGCAGCGCGTTCGGGAGCAGCCGCTCGTGAGTTCGAATCTCTTAGCCATTACCGGGATCGGTTCGGTGAGTCCCTATGGTCCGCTCGCGGGGTTAATCGCGCAGGGCAAGTTAGAGCCCGAGCCCATAACCTCGTGGCCAACTGCGGGACTGCGGCGAGCATTTCTGGTTAAGCCATTTCGTCCCGCCAGCGTGGTGCCGGGCTTGAAGACCAGGCGTCTGGATCGCCTGTCGGCGTGGGCTTTAGTGGCTTCTTCACTGGCCTTTCAGGACGCGGGAATCGACTTGAGCCAGGTCGACCGGTCGCGTGTAGGGGTGGTCTTCGGCACCGGCTTCGGCTGCGCCGAACTTACTGAAGCTTTCTACGAAAGCGCCGCGGTGAATGGCTGGGGTGGAACCGATCCCAGTCCTTTCCCGGAAGGCCTGGCCAACTCTCCGGCCAGTCATGTGGCTTTATGGCATGGCCTGCGCGGGCCTAACATTACTGTCGGCAGCCGAGGCGTTGCGGGCGAGAGTGCGTTGATCCAGGCCGCATCGCTGCTTCGCCACGGGCAGGCGGATTTGGCTATCGTGCTCGCGGGCGATACGCTCACGCGCGCCATCTACGCATGGTACGAGGCGGCGGGTTATTTGTCGCCAGCGTGCTACAACCCGGAGCCTTTGCTGGAAGGTGGCGATTTCGTGTCCAGCGGTTTCATCCCCAGCGAAGGAGTCGTCGCGTTAGTGTTGGAACCGGCGCACCGCCGGGAAGCACGCGCGTATGCGCATTTCACTTCGGGCCGATGGGCATCGGGCGGACAGCCATTAGAGTCTATCCGCCAGATGCTGGGCGGTTCGGTTCCGAATCTCATCATTTGCGCCGGCAGTGGCTCGCCATGCGCTAACGGGTCGACGACCGCGTTGGCTCGCGAGATTAGTGGGCCGAATGCGGCGTCCGTTCCTCCCCAAATCGTTCCTCCTAACGCGGTTGCTGCGGGGCTGGCCGATACCAGCGCTCTTCTCCATTTAATATTGGCGTTGAGTAGTCGGCCGCGCGGCGGACAGGCTCTATTTCTAGGAACTTCCGGATCCGGAACATACGGATCACGAACTGGCGAATCAGGAACAAACGGATTAGGACCATCGAGCGACCCTGGATTCGCCGCGATTTTGCTGGAGCTTCCTTGATGATGAAAATACGAAGATGAATGTGCGAATTGCATCCGCGGCCTACGCTGTGCCGCCCGACGGCGAGGCCGTTAAGGCTGTCCTCGAGCGGGAACGCGATCGCGTGCAAGCCACGCTCGCCCCGCTGAGCCCGCAAGCCAGACAAAAAGCCGCGGAAGGTCTCGGGCTCAGCCGCGTGCGAGTCTGCGGCGCCAAGCAACCCTATGATTTGGTTCGCGAAGCCGCCGCCACCGCGATCGCGGATGCTGGGATTACCGGGCCTGACATCAATCTCATCCTCGACTACAGCACTTTCCCCGGAGAGAACTCGCAGTCTCTTTCCCTCGCCCACAAACTCAGCGTCGATCTAGGAGCTGAGACTTCGATGAACTTGAGTTTCAAAGCGGGCGGCTGCGGAGCGCTTCACCTCGCCATCAAGACCGCACTGGGTTGGATGAGTACCGATAAAAGTATTCGGACCGCACTGCTGGTGACCGGCGACACTGCGCCTGCGGGCAATCGCTCGCTGCTGCCGGTTACGGTGCAAGGCGACGCCGGAAGCGCCGTCATCCTGCGCCGCGAAGGAGTGAAAGCCACGGAAGGCCCGTTGCTGCTGGGCGTCGAAGCCATGACGCTCGGCCATCTGCACGATGCCATTGCCTTAATCAAGACCGACGGCCACCTCGAGATTCAGGTCGATGCTCTGCGCATGGAAAATGAAGTGATGCCGATCTACTATCTAAACTTGTATCGCTTGGTGCAGAAAGTTCTGGACGCGTCTTCCCTGAGCTTGAATGATGTTGACCATTTTATTTATTCCAACATCAGCCGGCGGGATCGTGACGGCTTTCGCCGGATGGTCGGACTGCCCGAAGGCGGACTTTCCGAGGGAGGTCTGGCGCTGACTCCCATGGCTGAATACGGTCACACCTTCGCCAGTGATCTGGTCATTAATTATGTGCACCTGCGGCGCGAAGGCCGAATTCGTCCGGGCCAATTGTTATTATTTGCTTCTGCCGGAATCGGTTTCACCTGGGGAGTTACACTGGCCCGTGCCTGAACGCGATCTGCGTGAATCGATTTACGTTAATTATGACCATAGAAATCAAAACCGCAGTCCGGCAGTTTATCGCAGAAAACGTTCTACTCGGCGTGCATCAGACGAAGATCGAGGACTCTACGCCGCTGGTCAGCGGCGGCCTCATCGACTCGATCGGCATGATCGGCCTCGTCGCGTTTCTGGAAGCGCACTTCAAAGTCGAATTCGACCCCAGAGAAATCAACGTGCATAACCTGGATACGCTGCAGCAGATCGAAGACCTGATCCGCAAGAAACTGGCCGGCCGCGAAGCCGGCGCTGCCAGCGGCGGACAGCCAATTCGCTGAGGTGTCGAGGTGTGGAACCGTTCGAGACTGCTAACCCTGGCGCTGACAGCAATAGTGTCACTGTCCGGGTTGTATCTGGCCTGCCGGCAGCGCAAAGAAGAGTTCGAAAAGGCGCCGCTCGCTCCCGGCCAAATCGAGGTCGCACACCTCTCAGAGCGCGCCCATCTCATCGTGGAACGGATTCGTTTCTGGTCCAAAGAAATGAACGAGCCGCGCTTCTTCCTGGTCCTGGTTCCTAAGACGCCCGTGCCTCCCTCAGAAGTACTGATCCTGAATCATGGCTGGCGCGACCGGCCGGAAGACCTGTTGAAACATCTCAAAGTCGACCAGGTCTACGACGAGATGCTCGGCCGCGGCGAGGTGCGGCCAGCCCTCATCGTGCTGCCCGACGTCCGCTTCAACAGTTTTTACGACGAGTTTTCTGACCGTTCCCCCTACCACAATTATCTGACTCTGGTGGCGGAGGAGATCGCGGGCACGGTCTCAAGCCACTACGGCATTCCATTCGAACGCGAGCATTGGGCGATTGGCGGCTTTTCCTTCGGCGGTTATCTGTCGATGGATGTGGCGAGGCGCTATCCCGGGCGTTTCGGCAGCGTCAGCGTGATCAGCGGACTCGTGGATAAAGACTGGAGCTTCTGGCCATCACAAGCGCCGCCGGCCGGCCCGCTCGATTCCCAAGGCAGGGGTAAACATACCATCATCGTGCCCGGCCCGGTTCCCCGACTATTCCTGGCCTGCGGATCGGATGATCGGCTTTTCTACATGATGAGTGGATTGCACCAGAAGCTAACCGAACTCGGCATCCCACACGAATGGTCGACCGGCCCCGGTGCGCACACCTGGAAATACTGGTCTTCGGTCCTGCCGCTGCATGCTCAGGTTTCATCTGGCGAATCGACAAATTGCGAGTCAATAAAGTCAGGGCACAAATCTAGACCCTCAGCCAGCCTCGGAATCCCCGAGCAGCATAGTAAGATTCCGCGCCGTTGTGATACACAAAAACCGTGTCGAAGCGCCGATCACAAAAAAGTGCGCCGCCGAGCTCTCTGATCTTCGAAGGTGTATTCAGCCAGCTCGATGTTTTCGTATCGAACTCTCCCAGTGCCTGCAGTTCTCGATATTGTTCTTCGGTCAAAAGCTCAATGCCCATGGCCGCTGCCATATCCATCGCGCTGCCTTTTGGTTTATTTTCTTTCCTTGAATCCAGCGCTTTCCGGTCGTAGCAGAGGCTTCTGCGGCCTTTCGGACTCTCCGCTGAGCAATCGGAAAAAATGTATCCGCCGGTTTTCTTATCATGTCCCACCACGTCGGGTTCACCGCCAGTTCGTTCCATTTCATGCAACGACCACAGTTTCTCGGCATTCGCTTCCAGCCTGGCTTCTACGTTGGCCCATTCCAGACCTTTGTGGCGTTCCATGTTGCCCTCAAAACGGGCTTTAAGCGCGTTGAGTAGCTCGGAGCGTTGTTTTTTTGAAAGGCTTGGGGTTGACATAGTTTTCTAATCGTTTAATCCCTTGCCATTAAGAATTTGCTGCGTACATTTTTCCACCCTTGCCATCCGGGTTTTGGATAGTTTGGGTTGAGAGAAGTGAAAGATGTAGTTTCTTTGGCGTCCTGGCGTCAATGCATAAAACGCGGTTTTGAAGGCAGGGATTTCATTTAGCTTCTTTTGCAATTCGTCGGGAATGCGGAGATCCGCCGTCTTTTTTAACTTCACTTTCAAGCCGGCTTTTTCCACTTCCATAGCTTCGTGAATATAGGCTTTTACGATCGGCGCGAGCTTGACAATCTCCTGAAGACTGGTGAACCGGATCTGGCGCGCTGCCTGATGCTGCCCCGGAGTAACCAAAATGCGATGGGGATCCTTCAACAGGGCGCCTTTGAAAAACATGAGCGCACAGTACTCCTTAAATCCGTGGATTAGGACTACGTTCTTCTTCTGAAGCGTGTAGCAAGGCTGAAACCATTTCAATTCTTCCGTTAACTGAAACTCGAGTACGATCGTTCTTAATCTCTCGAATTCTTCCCGCCACTTGGTTTCATGACGTAGAACGCTATCAACCTTAGGATTTGTTTTAGGCATTGATTGACGCCCCGAAATAAAGTGAGCTTAACTCCTGGGCCGATCTTTTCCAAATCAGTCTACGCACGCCTTACCAGCGCTTCAGCTGGGTGAGCTGAATGAAGTTGCCGCAGGTGTCGTTCAGCTTCGCGATCGTCGAGCCGTGCGTATCGGTCGGCGGCATCGCGAATTCGGCCCCGGCTGCCTTGATCCGCTCGTAGTCGCCCTTGACGTCGTCGGTGAAAAAGTTGGCTGCGGGCTGGCCCTGCTGAAAAATCGCCTGCTGATAAGCTTTGGCCGCGGGATTGTCGTTCAACGCCAGCTGCAGCTCAGTGCCGTCCTTCTCCTCGGCCGAGGCCACGGTCAGCCAGCGATATGGGCCATTGCTGAAATCGGCCTTCTTGGCGAAACCCAGTACCTCCGTATAGAAGCGCAGGGCCTTGTTCTGGTCATCCACGTAAACGCTGGTCAATTTGATTTTCATTTTCTTTTCTCCTTTGTCACTTCTCATTTTCGTTGATGTTGATTGATTCCTAGGGTCGCGAAGTTGCGTTCGACAGCATCCCGGTGAGCGGAGCAGCACCGGCGGAACCCAGCTGGCGGCCTTCACCCGGCGGACGACGAAGTACCGCACGGCCCATCCTCGTTTACACGCACCCCGAGCATCCGCTCCAGACCATCAAAGAAACGCTGCCATCCATATTTCGCGCCCTGGTAATTTGCCGGCTGATCGGCACGGAAGCCGGACTGCTCCATGGAAAGGTGCGTGCCACCCTCCGCGGGAGTCAGCGTCCAGAGCACAACGAAGTCAAGCCCCATCGAACTCCAGCTATAAGAAAGCCGCTTTAAGTGGTCGACGATCAGCACCTCACAGTCGATAACACCCTCCCAGTTTGGCCTGGGTTCCGCGCGAAATTGGAACCTCCGTCCGACCACAGGTTCGAAATCATTTTTCATGAGCCATTGCGCGATGAGGGGATTCTCTGTGAGCGCGCGCCACAGTTTTTCTGGCGGGTGAGGGAATACCCTCTCGACCAGAAGGGTACGCGTAGTACTTTCTGCTGTACCGGTCATTTATTTTTATTCCATCCTTTCCAGAAGCGCTTCGAGGCGGTCAAAGCGCTCGCGCCAGAAGGCGCCATAAAGGGTCATCCAGTCGACCAGAGGCGCCAGGGCTTTTGGCTGCGCGCTGTAGTGCGTTTCGCGTCCCGTCCCGCCGAAAGTGAACCAGTCGCGCCCGTTTCAGAGCGGTCAGATGCTTGGAAACGGCCGGTTGCGATACGCCAGCGCGATCCGTCAAGGCGTGGACGGTCTGTTCCCCATCGCGGGTCAGGCGCTCGAAGATCGCCCGACGAGTCGGATCGGCAAGGGCTCTGAAGACATCGTTCGCTACAGCTGGCATGGCCAAACCATAACTCTACAGTTATGGATTCGTCAAGCCCTTTTTGCGCAGCCGGGAAAGTTTTTTGAAATCGCACTTATGGGGTGAGATCAGGCGCGAGTTGCGCCTGCGAGGTATGTCTGAATTCGCTGCAGAAAGATCAGCGCCGCTGGCTGTCCCTGAACGGAAAGTAAATGGTGACCCCGGAGGGGCTCGAACCCCCAACCCTCAGTTCCGAAGACTGATGCTCTATCCAATTGAGCTACAGGGCCATCGGGAAGGACAAGAAAATCTGGGGTGGGAAACGGGAATCGAACCCGCAACCGTCGGAGCCACAGTCCGGTGCTCTACCAGTTGAGCTATTCCCACCACTTAACTCATTATAGCAACTGAGGTGTAGTAGCTGAGGTTCGTGCCCGCCGAGATTGAACCCGGTGGATACGTTTTCAGTTCAAGTCACTTCGTCGCGAGGAGGGCTAACGACCGGCGACCAACGACTAATGGCCAACGACTAACGGCTAACGACCGATCCCTACCCGCGCCCCACGCCCACGTACTCGAATCCGAGCGCGCGCAGCCGCGTGGAATCCAGCAGGTTCTTGGTATCGACGATGACCGGACGTTTCAGTAAGAGCTTGATGCGATCGAAATCGAGCGCGCGAAACTCTGGCCAGCCGGTGCCCACAACGAGTGCGTCCGAGCCTTCGGCCGCGGAATACGCCGAGTCGCAATAGCGTACCGATCCGTTGAGCCGTATCTTGGCTTCGGGAATCGCGACCGGATCGTAAGCCCGGACGTGCGCGCCTTTTGAAACCAGCGTCTCCGCCAAACGTACCGACGAAGATCCGGCCACGGAATTCGTGTTCGGCTTGAAGGCCAGTCCCAGAATGCCGACTTCCTTGTTCTCGACCGAATTCAGCGCCAAGGCAATCTTGTCAACCAACCGGTCAGCGAGGAAGTGGTTCACGTCGCGCGCCGCGCTCAGTACTTTCAACGACACGCCATTCGCCTGCGCCAGTTCGGCGAGAGCGTCCATGTCCGACTCTGCGAATACCCCGCCCATACCCGCCCCAGGCTGCAAACAGCGCGGAGCAATTTTCTTGTCGAGTCCGAGGGCCAGCGCCAGGTTCACTGCGTCGGCGTTCACGCGTTCACACAGCGCAGCGACCTCATTGATAAAGGAGATTTTCGTCGCCACGAAGGCCGTCGCCGCCTCGCGCACCAGTTCCGCCGTGCACTGGTTCGTAACAATCACTGGCACGCCGCGCATCACCAAGGGATGAAAAATCTGCTTCAGCATCTGGACCGCTTCGCCCGAAGTTGAGCCCAGAATCAGCCGGTCGGGCCAATTGAAATCCTCGACCGCGCAGCCATCGGTAAAAAACATGGGCTGCGACACGATGGTGGCCTGCAATCCCACGTCTTTGATGCTCTTTTCGAGCGCATTTGCCGTGCCCACCGGAACCGGAGTGACGATGGTCAGAATCGGAGGTTTGGTCGCCAGCCGCGCAATCCGCATGGCCACTTCGCTCAGGTTCTCGACTTTATCTTCCGCGAGAAAAATGAGCTGCGTCTTGCGGGCAAAGGATTCGATGTCGGTGGAGTAGGTGAGCCGGCCCGCCCGCACGTTGCGCCGGATAATCTCTTTCAGATTCTTTTCGAAGAACGGAACATTGCCCTGGGCCATCTCAACCATGCGCGACCGGTCGGGATGGCAACAGGTCACAGGTGTGCCAAAGTCCGCCAGGCAGGCCGAAATCACCGTTCCCAGGTAGCCCGAACCGTAAACTCCGATCTGCATTTTGTCCTGTCTCCCGTTCCGCACCGGAAACCCGCGTCAGATATGGCCTTTGGATCGAGATCGCGGGAAGGTTGCGCTCTTCTTTATCTACAGCCATGGGCGCGGCTTTTCAACGCACGGGAGGGAGATGTACCTGGGGACATGCGCATGTGGCGGGAGTAACTGGACGAATGAACGGCGGAAGTAACGAAGGAGTAACGAAATGCCGATTACGGGAAGTGGCTCGTTTTAGCGCGAGACGAGCGTCCGGCCGAGGGTTACAGTCGCCAGATCGATCCAGCAATTCTGCGCATCCTCACGGACAAAGATCAGTCTTTCCAGCAGGATGCGGCGACTTCCCGCATAGTCGGCCCAGCGCGTCCGGGCCAGCTGCAAGGCCGCCTGGGCGGTCGGCTCGGAGCCCATTTTGGCGATGGTGAGGTGTGGGGTGTAGGCCCATTCTTCCTGGAACCGCAGCGCTTCGGTATTCAACTTGCTATGCAGTTCGCTCATCCGCGCCGCTGCCCCGTCCACCCGGATGTAAACCGTAGGGGTTACGGGACAGAATGTCTCCACGTTGCCCAAGGTCACCTCGAACGGCTCCTCGTGGCCACATATCCGGTCGAGCACCTGCAACGCCGAACTCTCGCTGCCGTCCAGAGGACGCGGCGGCAGGATGGTCAAATGCGCCGCCAGATGGGGAAGGTCCGGATGCAGCTCTCGCCGAAGATTCTCCACGAACTCTCCCGCGGGATTTTTCAGATACGCAACCAGGGCGTAACGCGGCTTCGGCATACTCGATTACAAAATTATACAGTGTGGGCCACCTTGAAGCCTGAGTAGTGGCCCAATTCGACTCTTTGTCCTTGCGTCATCCCGAACCGCGGCGCAGTTCAGCCGCGGGAGGGATCTCCCCCGGGCATTATTTTCAGGGAGATCCCCTTCGGCTCCGCTCAGGGCAGGCTCTTGCTCCGCCTGAAGAGCGGCTCCGCTCGGGATGACTCCACGCTTGAAAGTTCAAGCCGAGCCGGTGGCTGGGGCGAGTTTCGCACGTTTGCCTCCAAAGCGGCTGCGCAGAAATCGATTCATCGGCTCGGAGTACAAGCCGGAAACCGCAGCGCCCACAATACCGGAAACCAAAATAGTAGCCACGAACAACACGGGCACCAGGCGCATCGGCTTGCCGGCGACGAGAAACAGGTCGAAGAAGCCGAACACCACGAACATGTGCGTCAGATATACCTCATAACTGTACTGGCCAATCTTCAGCAGCGGCCTAAGCCAACGCGGGCTTCTCCATCCCATCTGCGCCGTGGCGGCAATGAACATGCAGGTCCCCACTCCAAGAATGGTCATATTCAGTCCAGTCCGGCCCGGCCAGCCCCTGTAAGCCTGCCACGAGAACACCAGACTGCACACCACAATCGCCGCTCCGCCCCAGCCCAGAACCCACAGCGCCGCGCGGGAGAAGCGAATCCGAGAAACGATTAGCGCGGTAAAACATCCCAGCGCGATTCCTTCCATCCCTCCAAGATAGGAATACTCTTCCCAGATTTCATTCCCATGCGCGAACACCGTCCGTCCAAACGGACCCAGCACAACCAAGCTGAACAAAATGGCATAAAACAGTTTGCACAGTTTGCCTCGTCCAAAAATCCGGCACACGATGGGAAAAAAGAGGTAGAAAACCTCCTCCACGGAAAGCGACCACAGAATGTCCCAATTTCCCGGCAGATATCCCCTGCGGGCTTCGAGTACGTTGACGTGAAACGTCAGCGCCGCCAGCAGCGCCCGCCCCAGTCCTCCAGTTTTCGCGGGCACCACGAAGTGATGGATGCCGGCGAAGTGCA
The DNA here is from genome assembly GCA_963758005.1 of uncultured Acidobacteriota bacterium. GTDB lineage: Bacteria > Acidobacteriota > Terriglobia > Terriglobales > Acidobacteriaceae > Sulfotelmatobacter. The sequence continues at coordinate 675,999 of CAVWTR010000006.1, read as the reverse complement.
GCCCACTGAGAATGGCGAGCAGCAAAAGCAGCAGAGGCGCGATCCGGGCAAAGCGAAGCAGGTAAAAACCACGCAGGCTGACCTGAGCCAGCGATCCCCAGCGCCGCAGCGTGATCGACGTAATCAGAAAGCCGGAAACGGCAAAGAACATCTGGACGCCGAGTTGGCCATTCCAAACCAGAAAATGCACGAGTTGCGCAGGAAGGAAATCGGTGTAAGGCACATCCGCGCCCAGCAGGCGAATGTTGACGTGATTCATCAACACGAAAAAAATCGCCAGCCCGCGCAGCAAATCGATGCCGTCCAGCCGCTTCCCGCCGCTGGTTTGCTCGGATTGCATCGTGGATTCGGTCAAGGCCACGCTTCATTTTGCATCAGGAGCGACAGCGGCAGTTGCGACCGTGTTGGATAGTTTCAGGAAGCCAGTTGACCACGCTGATGCCCGGCGCTCGCGCGGCCACCGTCCGCGGCTCGCGAAGCCAGGGCGCAAGGCCGACCGCCGTCTGTCATTTATAATGGAGCAATGTCGGGGCGTAGCGCAGCCTGGTAGCGCACCTGCCTTGGGCGCAGGGGGTCGTAGGTTCAAATCCTATCGCCCCGACCAATACCTTCTTCCGCACCAGCGAATCCACGCGGGCCCTCCATGATTCGGACGAACAAGTTGTCGAATCCGGCTGTACTGGTCATGGGCTCACTTGGCGGTTTCTGTTGCAGCGGTCGTTGACTGCACAGTTGTAGCTGCCGGAAGGGTTACTTGGGCGATCTTGCTGCCATCTGCTGGCTGGGTCCCGGCAAGATCATCCAGATGAATCACGGTCGCGGCCGCTGCAAATCGCACCTCACGCCGGGGATCGGAAAGTATGGGCTCGATTCCTCGCGCGAGAGTGGTGTCTCCCCGCTTGGCGATGGCTTCTAACGCGGCCAGCCGCAACACCCAGTTCCGGTTCTGGCTGGTTTTCAGCAGCAATTTGCTGGTGCGCGCCTCCGGATCGGTGGCGAGGGCAGAAATCAGGGCGGCCTTCGCCGCCGTTCCGCTCTTCCGATCTTTCATGATCGTCTGCAGGGCTTCCCACGGAATGCCGCCAAATGGGACGAAGCCGATTCCCTCGTTGAAGCCCATCTCCGCCAACTGCTTCGGGTCGTGAAGTACTTTCATCTCTTGAGCGATCATGCTCGAATCGTTCTTGCGCTCGCCGGTGTAGATCTCGTAATAGGCGTCGTAGCACGCCGCGTCATTCAGCAAGCGCAAAGCATGCGCGGCCGCCATCACCACCGATAAGTTCTTGTCGTTGAGGGCTTCCTTCAAGCTGGCGTCCGCTCCGGACGCGCGCATCTGGCCCAACGAGGTTGCCGCTGCCGTCCGGATCGAACTGTTCTTGTCTTTCAGCGCGGTCTCGGCGAGCTCAGCGGCATGAGGGTCGTCGGGGATCAGGCCCAGAACTCGGACCGCGGCGAGCCTTTTTGCGGCGCTCTTCTGCGCCAATCCTGCTTCTATAACAGACCATCCGGGGCTCGTCACCGTCTGCGCGCAACCCGCCGCAGTCAGGAGAATAAGTATGTATGACATCGCTCTACCCGCCACTGGAATCGTCAACCTCCTTTTCTTTTTCAAGGTTCCGGGCATGTCTCAGCTCCTATGGCATGCGTCACCGCAACGCCATTTCCTAATGGCAAGCGCCGGGCCAAACCTAACTCACTGAAAAAAGATGGCTTCGGGAATTCGCGAGCAAGGCCTGACTCGGAAATTCACGAGAATTCGTGAGTGCGACGCCGGGCACCCGTAGACGCGTCACCAGCGACCGATTCGGACCCGATACCAACCTCATTGCCCGATTCGGGCCACGCATCGTAAATTGCAGCCAGCGTTTCCAGGCGAGAAATAACGTGCTGCAGGCTGGCAGCAACTTCCCGAAGCAGTCCGTCGACCTGGGCAGCATACTCCCTCGGCCCCGCCGATGCGGCATCACCCTTTGCGGAGCAATTCGGAATCGTCATTTCTTGCGCAGTGGCGGGAACTGCAGCAAGAACAATAAGAGCGTGAAAGAACGTAGTTTCCATTTCATCCTCAACCCGTGAATGCTTCATTCTTGAACACCTGGCCGTCCCCTTCTGGCTGCCATCAAATGACTTGGCCCAAAGCAGGTCTCGGCTCAGATTTCGCCGACATCTAACAAGTGCAACCTCGGTGCCAAATCGGAAGTCCTTGAAAGGCGAGTGCTTCCAGGAGTTGAAGGGTCCCGAGCGCCGGAGAATCTCACGAGACTTCGTAAGATCGCTACCTGCGCGGTTTGAGAGCTCATGAATCGGATGCTATGCTTATGGCCCAGCAACGATAGCCTCGAGAAGCAGAAAGAGAATTTCACCAGGTTAAAGATGCCGCTGAGAAATCCTGTCCGGCCACGGATTCTTGTGATTCTTGCTGTCAGTCTTTCTCTTGGCGGGTGCAACCGGGATCAGACAGGGTCACGCGTCTCCGTGGAGTTCGCCACCGTTCCTCCGGCCGGACAAGGCGGGGCTGGGTCGCTGAGCCCCATAGCTGGTCGCGTAAAGGGTGCGAGTGCAGGAGAAAAGATAGTTGTGTACACCAAGGATGTGAATGGAATCTGGTGGGTGCAGCCGACGGCGATTCAGCCATTCACCGCGATTAAGGCCGACTCGAGTTGGGAGACTTCCACACATCTGGGCACAGAGTATGCCGCGCTTCTCGTAGACCCGGAATATCGTCCCGCTGCGACGACCAGAGCGCTGCCAATCCAGGGCGAAAAGGTGCTTGCCGTAACCGTAGTCAAAGGGATTGGCCCCCTCCCGCAAGCAGTTTCCAAGAACATTCAATTCAGCGGCTACTCATGGAAGGCGGTGAATGCTACCTCCGAACGGAATGGCCTTCCCAACGCATACGATCCGGCGAATGTTTCCATCGACTCCAAAGGCTCCTTGCACCTTCAAATCATTCGGAAGGACAACCGCTGGACCTGTTCAAACGTGGTTCTAACCCATAGTTTCGGCTATGGTACATACGTGTTCTCGCTGGAAGACGTATCCCACCTTCCACCGGCAGCTGTGCTGACTCTTTATACCTGGGACGATCTGGGTGCGGAGCAAAACCATCGGGAAATGGACATTGAAATCAGCCGCTGGGGAGACCCGGACAGCAAGAATGCGCAATTTGTCATGCAGCCGTACTATGTGCCAGAGAACGTCGCTCGCTTTGCGGTGCCGTCTGGGCCGGCCGTATATTCGTTCGACTGGGAGCCGGACAAAGTTTCATTCCGGGCAGCTCGTGGCGATGATCAAGCTTCTCAAAAGAATGCGATGGCGAATCATGCTTTCACCTCGGGTATTCCATCCCCTGGCGATGAATCTGTCAGCTTGAATTTTTGCGCATTTGGCCCTTCCAAATTACCTCTAAAAGATGATGCAGAGGTCGTGATTGACAGATTTCAGTATCTCCCCTGACAGGTCGAAATCGCAGATCCCTCCGCGATTCTGGTTACTGGTGGCGCTCGCCGCGCTCTACCTCACGAACCGAGCGCTGGCAATCGACCCTCACCGTACTTTCTCGCAATACATACGCGACCAGTGGAGTGCCGGCAATGGTTTTCCCGGAGGCAAGGTCAATGCCTTCGCACAAACCGCGGACGGATATTTGTGGATTGGAACGGCCGAAGGGTTATTTCGCTTCGACGGAATCAATTTCATCAGCGCCCAACAATTGGACCCCTCGTTCCGATCCATCACGAACGTACTCGGACTGACGACCGACAGTGAAGGAAATTTGTGGATCTGGATGCAGGGCCTAGTCCTGCGTTATCGCAAAGGCCGCTTCGAAGACGTCACCCCAGAGCTGGCGCCGGGAGCCTTCATCACAGCCATGGCCGGATCCGTCGACGGCGGTGTCCTATTGTCCAACCCAAAACTTGGCGAGATTCTCTATGGAAAGGATGGTTTCAAGAGTCTGGCATCCTCTGAGACTTTCCTGACCGCGCTGGTGATCGCAATTGCCCAAACGCCGGACGGGAAAATCTGGATAGGAACGCGCGGCGATGGACTTTTCTGCCTGGTCAACGGACAAATAACTTCCATCACGCAGGGCTTGCCCGACCGAAAGATCAACTCTCTGTTGGCGACAAAAGATGGCAAGTTGTGGATCGGAACGGACAATGGAATCGCGCTTTGGGATGGATCGTCTATCTCCGCGAACCACGTTCCACCATCCTTGAGCCGGATCCCTATATCGGCATTGCTGCGCGACCGTGATGCCAACATGTGGGTTGGTACTCCGCTCGGGCTGGTGCGGCTGGATTCGGAGTACGTCGCGTTACGGCAGACTACGGAGAAGAAGTGGCCTGCCGAGATAACGGCATTGTTTGAAGACCGCGAAGGAAATGTGTGGATCGGAAGCAGCCATGGCATCGAGCGCCTGCGGGACAGTGCATTTGTAACCTACCTCGGTTCCGAGGGCATGGGTTCCGAAGACATGGGTTCCGACATAAGTTCGGAGGACATGCCATCCGAGAATAACAGCCCCATTTATGTCGACTCCGAGGAGCGTGTCTGGTTCGGCCCGTCGAATGGCGGCTTATATTGGATGCGAGGCGACAAAGTAACGCCTGTGTCGAAAGCCGGCCCGGATAGCGACGTGACTTATTCGATAGCCGGAGCGCGATATGACTTATGGGCTGGTATGCGGCAAGGCGGGCTGAAGCATTTCACTCTTCGGCAAGGGACTGTCGAAGCGTCCACGTATACGCGCGCCGAGGGGCTCGCTGAGAATAGCGTCTATGTCGTCCACGAAAACCGCGATGGAACTGTTTGGGCGGGAACCCTCAGCGGTGGGGTGAGCGAACTCAAGGTCGGCCGGTTCACAACCTACACCACGGCTGATGGTTTAGCTTCGAACTCCATGACATCCATCGAAGAAGGCTCCGATGGCACGATGTGGTTCGGGACGCGCGGCGGCTTAACCGCATTGTCCCATGGACAGTTCCACACCTATACGACGCACGACGGCTTGCCGTCGGACGACATAATTTCTCTGCTGCAAGGCAGCGATGACACTTTGTGGATCGGAACTGCGGGCGGACTCGCTAGTTTCAAGTTGAATAAAATTCGTGACGCTTCGACATTACCGGACTCACTGCACGGTCCGATCGAAGGACTCGCAGAGGACAGGAAAGGATCGCTCTGGATCTCGACCTCGGATCACGTAATCCGGGCCAATCGAAGAAAGCTGCTGAACGGAGATCTTCAGGAGGGAGACATCCAGGAGTATGGTCCGGCGAATGGTCTGCATGGAACAGCTGGCGTGAGGCGCAGCCGATCGGTCGTTACCGATCAGCTGGGTCGAATCTGGTTTTCTCTGAATCGTGGAATAGCGGTTGTCGATCCGGAACGACTGCGTAACTCATTACCAGTGACTCCATCGATTGAGGCCGTAGTGGCAGACGGGGTTACGCGCGCCCTGACAGATCCGGTCCATATTCCCGGACCATCTCACCGTATTGCATTCAATTATGCTGGAGTAAGCCTCTCGGTTCCGACGCGAATTCGCTATCGCTATATGCTTGAAGGTTTCGATCGTGGTTGGAGTGACTCGACTACCGCAAGGCAGGCAATCTACACCAACCTCGCTCCAGGGTCATACCGTTTTCGGACGATATCATCCAACAGCGACGGGCTGTGGAATGGTTCGGAAGCCGCGATCTCGATCAAAATTGATCCGGCGTTCTGGCAGGCCTGGTGGTTTCAGGTTTCCTGTGGGCTGACATCTGTAATCATCCTATGGATGCTTTATCAGGCCCGAGTTCGTCAGGTATTCCGGCAGATGCAAGCGAGGCTTGAGGAACGGCTTGAAGAGCGAGAGAGAATTGCGAGAGACCTGCACGACACACTTCTGCAGGGAATCTACAGCGCTTCCATTCATCTTGATCTGGCGAACAGTCGGCTTCAGCAGGACTCGCCAGCGAAGCCAGCAGTGGAACGCGGTCTGGATCTCATCCGGCAAGTTAGTCAGGAAGGCCGCAATGCCCTGCGCTCCCTTCGTTCCCGGCAGACCAGCTCCGAGGGGTTGGAACAGGCTCTATCTCTGCTTTCCAAGGAATTTGCTTTGCCGGAGAACATTAGCTTTGTCGTGGCCACCGACGGCCAGCCTCGCGCGCTGCGGCCGCTGGTCCGGGATGAGGCTTACCTCATCGCCCGCGAGGCCGTGATTAACGCGATCCACCACGCTCAAGCCTCGAAGATCGAAGTTGAGGTAAGTTATGCGTCACGCCACTTGCGCGTCATGGTGCGAGACAATGGTTGCGGAATCGATTCCCAGCTGGTGCGGACTGGCCGGGAGGGACACTGGGGTCTCCAGGGCATGCGGGAGCGGGCCGACCGGATTGGCGGCAAACTGAACGTATTGAGCGGCGTCGATGCCGGAACCGAAATTGAACTCTCGGTGCCCGGCGCGCTGGCATTTCAGGACAGCTCAGCAGGCCGGTTCTGGACTCGACTGCCCCGGTTGTATCCGCAGAAGCGGCGAAGCAAGCCCCAGAAATCAAGTGAGGGACAACCGAAGTGAACGAACGAGAAGTGAACGAACCAGCAATGAACGAATCAGCAATGAACGAACCAGCAAAGATTCGTGTTCTTAGCGTCGACGATCACCCTCTCGTGCGCGAGGGGCTCGCGGCTTTGATCAACGCTCAAGCCGATATGTGCGTCGTGGGCCAGGGCGCGACCGGGCACGAGGCGATCAAACTCTTTGGTGAGCTTCATCCCGACGTCGCCCTCATGGACGTGCGGCTGCCTGACATGAGCGGAATCGATGCCATGATCACGATTTTGAGCGCTTCCCCGCAGGCTAGAGTCATCATGGTTACATCCTCCGAAGGCGATGTGGAAATGGAGCGTGCGCTGGCGGGCGGAGCGAAAGGCTACATACTCAAAAGCATGCCGCCCCGGGAAGTTCTCGAAGCAATCCGCAAAGTGCATGCCGGCAAAAAGGCCATCCCGCCTGAGATTGCCGAGCAACTGGCCAACCACATGAGTGACGAGACACTCACGACGCGAGAAATCGAGGTCCTGCAGCAGGTGGCCGAGGGCAACCGCAACCGCGACATCGCTGACCGGCTGTTCATCTCCGAAGGAACCGTGAAGGTTCACATCCAACACATCATGGACAAACTCGGCGCCAGCGATCGGACGCAAGCGATTACCATCGCCGTCCGCCGGGGCATCATTCACCTCTAAGCCCAGCCAATAAGCCCGGCCAACGAGCCGGTCGTCCCGTCTAGGAAAATTCCGGAATACCACTTTAGTAGTATTCGAAAATTTAAAGTTCGGGCGATTCGCGTGTGTCCGCAAGCAGATATGTTTAGTGCATGCGGTTCATTCACCGCGGTGTGTGTGGAGAAGAAATGCAGCGGTGGTACAGGACATTTCCGCGCGGCTTGCCCGGCATCGGTCTGCTGGTCTTGCGGCTCGTGATTGGCACGAAGCTTGTCATCGAAGCGTCGAGCTGCATGCGGGACCCACAGGGCTTGAAAGTGGGAGTCTGGCTGCTGTGTTTGTTCGCCCTGGGAATCGGAACTTCTTTCGTGCTGGGCTTTCTGACCCAGTTGGTGGCGGGCGTTTCAGTGCTGGCCGGTGCCGCGGTTTACTTCTGGCATCCTGCCTGGGCGTCTTCCTTCCTGAACCTGCCGAGTCTCGACACAATCGGCGTGGCGCTCGCGATTGCGCTCCTGGGGCCTGGCGCGATCTCGCTGGACGCCTACTTCTTTGGCCGGCGTAAGATCGTCATCCCTCCTGTAGCAAGATCTTAAGCTGCTGTGTAAAACTGCGACTCAGTTCTTCCAGCCTACGGACCCCAATATCCGAAAGTGGTATTCGATGGCACCCCTGCAGTGATAGCGAAAAAACTGCTTATCGCGAGATGTGTGCGAAGCCGGGCAAGCTGCATAGTAGATCCATCAAGAACGACAACTCAGTCACTTTGGAGAGTTTGCTATGAATTACCTGGTTTCGGATGTTGAAACGGCTTCGGTTCCCGCAAGAGGGATGCACGAATTCCGCGCTGCCCACTCTGACCAGCCCGCGGCCTCAATCCTGAATGCGCAAGTCTTCACGCGCTTCATGGAAGCTGACCCGGCCGCTGATCTGAGCGCCCGGCATATCAAGCAGGTGATGGATGCCGTGCCGCAGCACATGTTCATCCTCGAACCGGATGGAACTTTATCGTTTATCAATCGCGCGGCGCGAGAATATCTCGGACCGATTGATGCCGCGACAACCACAGAGCGTCTCCGCTCGATTGTCCATCTCGAAGATGTCGACGAGCTCTTGCGCGCTTATGACGATGCCGTGACACATGGAATCTCGGTTGAAGCCGAAGCTCGCGTACGCAACAGAAATGGACAATACCGCTGGTTTCTGCACCAGCTGCTTCCCTTGCACGATGAAAACGGCCAGATTGTCCGCTGGTGCGGCACGCGGATCGACATCGAGGAACAGAAAGGTTCGAAAGAGCAGGCGCAGCGGGAGAATCTGGCGCTGCGGGAAGAAATCGACGCGATTGCGATGTTTGAAGAGATCGTTGGCACCTCGCCCCGTTTGCAGGCCGTGTTGGCTCGCGTCACGAAGGTTGCGCGCACGGACTCCACAGTTCTGATCACGGGCGAAACTGGTACTGGAAAAGAGCTGATTGCCCGCGCGATTCACAAGCACTCGAATCGTGCGAACCGCCCGTTTGTGAGCGTTAACTGCGCCGCGATCCCCCGCGACCTGATCACGTCCGAACTGTTTGGACACGAAAAGGGCGCTTTCACCGGCGCCCTGCAGCGCCGCATCGGACGCTTCGAGCTGGCCGAAGGAGGCACGCTATTCCTGGATGAAATCGGCGAGCTTCCTGCCGAGACCCAGGTCGCCCTGCTGCGCGTTCTGCAGGAGCGGGAATTTCAGCGCGTCGGCAGCAATCAGACGATTCGCGCCAACGTGCGAGTCATTGTGGCCACGCATCGGGACTTGCCCGCGTGCATTGAAGCCGGCACGTTCCGCGCCGACTTGTACTATCGCATCAATGTGTTTCCGCTGGAGGTTCCTGCGCTGCGCGATCGCAAGGAAGACATCCGCCTGCTGGTCGAATACTTTATCGATCGCTACGCGCAGAAGACCGGAAAGCGTATTCGGAACATCGAAAAAAAGAGTCTGGACCGTCTGCAATCCTATCCCTGGCCGGGTAACATTCGTGAATTGCAGAACGTCATCGAGCGCTCCGTGATTCTGTGCGACTCCGAGAATTTCTCGGTCGATGACAGCTGGCTGTCGACCGCGCAACGCTTCAGCCGGCCGCTGGCGCAGGAGATGACTTCGCAGGAAAAAGAGCTCATCGAGGCGGCGCTCGCGGAATGCAAAGGCCGGGTTTCCGGTCCTGTGGGCGCGGCTGCCAAGCTCGGCATGCCGCCCTCAACTTTGGATTCCAAGATCCGCGCTCTGAAGATCGATAAGCACCGCTTCTACACGAATTAGTCTGTGGGACCTGGTGGTGGGCGGCCTCGTGAGATTGAATAGCCTCAACATTTTTTTTGTCGTCAATGGGTAAAATCCTGATTGCAAATGGCTTGCGGACGCGGGTATCTCGCGTGGGCTGCAAAATCTTGAGACGTAAGGGCTTACGGCTAGAATCTTCCGGAATAAGGACTTAGCTTCGAGGTTAGAGCAGCTGCCGGTGGTGGAGAACTTGCGCACGTAGCGAGATTGCACTTTTCTGAATTCTCGGTAAAGGTCGTTCGTCACAGGATTGGGATTTCTTTCTGTGGAAGGCTGTGGAAAAGAGCATGATTCGAGGGGCTCTGGAAAACGTCCCGTCTGTCCCCGGTTTTCCCGATGGGCCGTCTCCGGACGACACCGACACCGCGCAAGAGCCAAATCTGTCGGTTACAGTTGCCACGGACGCGGCTGGCATAGCTGGACTTGCTGCTGGCGGAAAGGTCGCGAAGGTATTGGGACCTGTGGGTGCAGCAGTAAGTATTTCTAATGATCCAAGTAATAAGCTGAACACAGCCACCAATCTGCTCGGGCTTGTGGATGGATTTGAAGGGATGGCTGTCGTTGGAGCATTTAACGATTTCTTCGATTGGGGTGCCAATAATTCTACTCCGGGCCCGCAGAAGATTTATAACAACCCAAACGTGATACCTCTTCCCGTGCAGGATGGCGGGTGTCTAGCTGCGGGCATGGATTCTGCGTGTTAGTTAGTGCGCCAGTGATCGTTGGGGATTTCTCCGGGCATCGAGGAAGGATAATGTTGTTACCCTCACTTCTAAAGCCGCCATATTTGTTTTTGACACTCGGCGTCATGTCGATTTCTGCGGCCACCGTTTTTACCTGTACGGGCAAAGCCTGGGTCCGTTTTCATGGCTGGCTTTACCGCGCTAAAGAACCGGGGTGGTTTTGGTGGGAAGTCGCACTTTATTATCTCGTTGGTGTTTGGTTCGTCGGATACTTCTTGTATAAGGTTGGCGGATTTTCGAACTGAGCAGAGGCGAAAAAGTGGGGAAAGCGTGGTTCGGTTGGGCCGGTTCCTGCGCATTAGTGGTCACATTGGGCTGCGGGACACTCTCGCCAGACTGGAACGGCACCTGGAAATTGAACCCCACTAAGAGTAGCTTTCAAGGTCAGATTCTAACTATTTCGATTGCGGCAGACGGCGAGTATCGCTTTGATGAAAATTCGAGTCACACTCTTCGCTGCGACGGAAAGGATCGCCCGGTAGGGAACAATCGCACGCTAGTCTGTGTAAAAAGCGGTGTTACAGTGTTGGACATCACCCAAAAAGAAAATGGGGTAAGGACGAGGGTTACTCACGATGAGCTTTCGACTGACGGGAAGGTTTTTACGACAACGGTGACCGAGTTTCGACCGAATGAACCGATTCGTACGTCCCAAATCGTCTTTTCGCGAGCGTCTGGGTCCGATGATTTTGCAGGCCAATGGCGGGATACGAGCTACCTTCAGCAGCATGCTGACATGACCCTCAGACTCGACCAACAAGTTTTGCATATCGACTATCCCGGCGCGGGCCAGCACATCGAGGCACCGCTCGATGGAGGCGACGTGGCGATCCAAGGGCCTCCCGCTTCAGCGGGGGTGACCTACGCAGCACGGCTCGCTGGACAACGCCAATTTATTATTTTGACGAAGCGAAATGGCAAAGTTCTTACTCAAGGCTCTCTTGAGTTGAGCAAGGACGGAAGAAGCGTTACGGATTCGTGGTGGAACCCAGATCAACCCTCCAACAAGGCTACGTTTGTCTACGAAAAGGAATAGCGGTAAGCCAGAGCGTGACCCTTCCCGCTGCCGCTTTTTCCTTCAAGCGGAATACGATTATTTTCTCCCGTGATCAGGCCTGGCTTGCGGCTGCGAGACCAAGCTTCCTGGGCTTCGATTCTACGAGGCTCAGGCCGGGGACAGCGGCTCAGGGCCTAGCCGGGGAGATCGTGGCTCCAGCAGCCGGGGATTGAGCGCGTTGGGCATTCCATAGCGAATGTTAAGCGAAGGTGTCTGCGCTACGGCTTCGGCCTGGGGTCGGCCAAGCGTCAGTGGAGTGAGCTAGGCATTCCGGCAACGGTAAAAAAAAGGGCCGACCCATTTAAGGTCGGCCCCTCCTTCGACTGCTGCTTTTCGGTTACCGCCTGCTGAGCCACTCTGCAACCATGTCGGGATTGTCCAACAGCAGTTGATAGACCGCGTCGTTATGCACCTGGGAGCAGATGGCCGCGTTCACAGCTGCATCCGTGTAGCCCAGCTGATATGCATAGACAGCAGCATTCATCATGTCCACGCGATGCCAGATGTTGCCCAAGGCGTCTTCCTCGAAGGGGATGGACGGCAATTGTATCCCAGCAATCCCCTCCAAAGACTGAAGGCCGCACAGAGCGCCCTCATTGTAGCCTGAGTCTCCAGCGGACCAGTTGAGGGACAAACCGGGGACAGACGGGACGTACCCCATTTTCTGAGTCCGCTCATTCAACGAAAAACTAGGGAACGTCCCGTCTGTCCCCGGTTTCTCCCGGTTTCTCCGGTTTCTCCGTGGAAAAGAGCATGATTGGAGGGGGCTCGGAAAACGTCCCGTCGATTTTCTCTTTCTGTTCCGGAACTGTGGGTGTGCCCCGTCCTTGCGCTTTTGGCAAGGTCGGGGCACCCTCATAGGGTTGTAGTGCACGCGAGAAGAAAAAAACCTTGGCCACCCGCCAGGGGGCTGTGATACAGTCAGGCCGCCAAACTTGGGTGCGTTCCCCCGTGCCTGAAAAATCTATGGAGACGGGGGATACGACTGTGCGCCTGCGTCATACCATTTCTCTGTTACGCCCTTCCACCGATTCAAACCATGCTGTTCTTCTCAACGGGTGGAAGCCACTCTTCTTCATTGTCACGATCTTCTGTGTTTTCCTCATGCCCGCCTTTGTCGTGGCGCAGACCAAGCCCGCCGAGAAAGCGTCCGTGCCTTCAACGGCAGCGACCATCGGCCAGTGGGCTTCCCCGGTTTACTTCTGCCCGAAAGAGCCCTGTGTGGTTGGCGGCAACGCGGTCGTCCTACACACCGGGAGCGTACTCTTCTATTACTTCCCGGTACTGCCCGGCACCTGGAACTCCCAGGCGCTGCTGCTCGATCCGTTGACCGGCGTTGTCACCGATGTAGCCCTGACCATTCCACGCGACATCTTTTGTTCCGGCGTTACGGTTCTGGCCAACGGCCAGGTCGCGGTTACGGGCGGCGTCCTAACCTCGGGGAATCACGGAGACACCTACACCACGATCTTTGATCCCCTGACCTCAGCTTGGTCGGTCGGCCAAGACATGTACTACTCCCGCTGGTATCCCAGCAGCGTTGAACTTTCAGACGGCACGGTCCTGGAAATGTCCGGAGTCGACTCGACCGGAAAGTACGTCCAGACTGTTCTGGAATCCTACAACTACACGACCGGTGCCTGGACGGTTCTGCCGACGTCGGCGAACTTGCCGAGTTCGGTTCCCTATGCTTATCCACGGCTCTCGCTGCTGCCCGGCGGGAGTGTCTTTATGTCGTCGCCAGCGCCGACTACCTACTTGTTCAATCCCGTCACGAATATCTGGTCGCCCATGGGCACCGTGAATTATGGCTTTCGGTTTTTTGCTCCTCATGTATTGTTGCCGGGGTTGGAGAAGGTGATGGTGGCCGGCGGTTCGCCGACGTATGACGACGGGGGAACAACCGCGACCAACACCGCCGAGATCATTGACACGTCGGCCCTCACCCCTGTCTGGACCTATACCGGGGCGATGACCTACCCGCGCTATAACGAAAACCTCGTTCTTCTCGCCGACGGAACCGTACTGGCGGTTGGCGGAGGAGGTGGCGGCGGGCAATTCACCAATCCCGTCTACACTGCGGAGTTGTACGATCCCACTACCGCGCAATGGTCCGTCATGGCAGCGCAGGCCATTCAGCGCACCTACCACTCGACCGCGGTTCTTCTACCCGACGGACGCGTGGTTTCCTCGGGTTCCAACAACGGCGCTCCAACCCAGATCACCTACGAGATCTACAGCCCGCCGTACTTGTTCAAGGGTGATCGGCCGGTCATCGAGTCCGCACCTACGACTCTCACCTATGGCGCCACGTTCACCATTACCGCAAAACAAGCCGGTGGCATTACGCGAGTCGCACTGCTTCGGCCTGGAGCCACCACCCACGCCGACGACTTCGACCAGCGCTACGTGGACCTCACATTCACCGTCGATAAGGGCATCATCCAAGCCACGGCCCCGGCGAACGGCAACGTGGCCCCGCCCGGCTATTACATGCTCGTTATCGTCAGCTCGAATGGCGTGCCTTCCGTCATGCCGTTCCTGCAACTCAGTGCCTCGACCACGAGCGCAGAAAAGCAGAAGGGAAGTGTTCCGGCACAGGCGAAGAAATAATCTCGAAGCCAGCCGGTGCCGGGGAAATGACAACCTGGGATCGCGCCTCGGAGGGATGTCCGAGGCCTCGGCAAAAGAGGCGAGACCTGGGGGGCGGGTGGCCCACCCTTTCAGGTTATTTTCCTTCCCGTTACGGAACCGTGGGTGCCCCGTCCCTTCGACTCTGCTGTGCAGAAAATCCCTACCCTTCGGCGAGCTCAGGGGAGGCTATGGGCATCCCCGGGAGAACTCCTTGAGGCGGGTGAGAGGGCAACGGCTGGGTAGGGGTCCCTTCGACTGCGCTCAGGGCAGGCTCTTCGACTGCGCGCCAACTCGCTTTGCTCGCTGGTGTGCTTCGCTCAGGATGACAGATCGAGGGTTCCGCTTCTCGGGAGTCGCCACCCTTCGACTCCACTCTATCGAAAATCCCCACCCCTCCGACTCCGCTCCATCAAAAATCCCCACCCTTCGACAGGCTCAGGGCAGGCTTTCCCGCGCGGCTTACTAATAAACTCCCGCGCGAGAAATGGGGCACCCGGGACCCGGCTTATTCCACGCGTAGCCAATCTTCGCTCGGATTGAATTCCTGGATCGAGGCTGCGATCTTTGCTGTGTCGGGGCCTAGGTCGCGCTCGTAGACCACGCCGTCGCTGCTGGTCATGAACGTCACGATGCCGGTTTCTGCGTAATCGACCGGCGTTGCCAGGATGGCGAAACCGCCGGTCATCCTGCCATTCACGATGTAGCTCTGAGCGCCGCCGGGGGCGTCGTCGCCTTGAGCGGTCAGGATGCGCAGTTTGTAGCCGTCGATGACCACGGGTCCATCGGGAGAGAGCGTCGCGGAGGACGGTCCGGCGATTTCGCCGAGGTTCGCGAGCGGGCTGGAAGCCTGCTGCGCTGAAGCGGGCCAGTAGAGACCGTCCTGTTTGCCCGAAGTGCTGATGATGCGCTGAGCGAATTCAGCCGAATCACCACTGGCGGCAAAATACATCTCTTGCGCGCTGGCCAGCTCGGAGCAAGCGTCGATGGTTAACAGCTCGTTGCGGCCAATGTCGCGAGCCCTGATTTCCTCAGCGCCGGCGACGGCATCGAAGTACCACTGGTGGGAGGCGTTCTGCGCCAGAGGCACGGGGAAAGCGAAGTTGTCTGCTCCGATGTAGAGCACGCGACTGCCGTCGGTCATGTCGACCCAACGATTCATCTTGGCGTACTTGGACGCGAAGGTTTCTAACGCGGCTTTATCTGCTGCTTTGTCTTTGTCTCTCGCGCTCAGCAGGACCTTGGTATCGAGGCCGAGGATTTCGGCGACAGCTGTCTCATTCCCGCTCTTCGCCGCCTTGGCCAGTGCGGCGCCGGCCTCGGTGGATGACGGAAACGTTATCTGGGTGGCTTCGGCAGACACTGCATTTCTTGTCTTGAGTCGTACAACTACCAGGGCAAAGGCGGCGAGCGCCAGCGCTCCGATTACCACCCGCATCCACTTCTTCGTCGTTTTGTTCGCGTTCGATTTCATTTCTTATCTCCTTATGAAGGTTATGATTTGTTTTTTTCTTTTATGAATGACTGACATTGAATGACCAATATTGAATGACCGATGATTCGTGCTATTTACCGACGGCGTCCGCCGCCGCCGCTCGAGTGATGCTCAGCCGGTGCGTGCGTCCGGGCCATATGCTGTTGAGGACGTCGTCCTTCCATGCTTCCGCGGCCGCGATTACTTTCCATACGGTTGGCCCGGCCGTCTCCGCTCATGCGCGAAGAGTTTCGATCGCCATTATCCGCGGCTGCACGCTGGACACCGCCATTGCCGCCAATCATTCCGTGATTGCCGTTCTGCCCGCCGTTCGGACCACGGTCTCCCCATGAGCTGCCGTCAGCGTGCGGTGTTCCAGACGCGCGCTGGACACCGCCATTGCCGCCGATCAGTCCGTGATTGCCGTTCTGTCCGCCGTTCGGACCACGGTCTCCCCAGGAGCTGCCGTCGGCGTGAGGCGTTCCATCGGGATGCTGAACGCCGCCATTGCCGCCGATTAGGCCGTGATCTCCGTTGTGTCCGCCATTTGGTTGGCTGTTCGGGCCAGTGCCGGGAACGTCGTGATGAAAGTGACCGTTCGGACCGTAATAGCCATTCGGGTGATAGCCGCCGTTGGGTCCGTAGTGCGTGTCGGTGCCGGGATGATAGCCAGAATTGTTCGCCCAGGGGTGATAGCCGTTGTAGTTGTTGTTGTTCCAGGTGTGGTTATTGATGTAGGTGGTGTGGTTGTAGATGATGGTCGAACCGCCGCCACCCCAGCCGCCGCCCCAGTTCACGTTCCAGGAGTGCCAGCCCCAGCCAAAGCCTCCGCCCCAACCGCCGCCACCGAACGTGGCGGCGATCGTGATGGGCGATCCGAAGTAGAGTCCCACGCCAACGGACACGGGCATGGCCGGCGCTACGTAGTAGGGCACCACAATTGGCGCGCCGTAAACTATCGTTGGGTTGTACTGCGGAACGTAAACAACCTGCGGGTTCGCGGGCTGAATCACGATGGTTGAGGATGCCGGCTGAGTGACCGTGATCTGCGAATTGGATTGCAGCGTTCCGGCCGCTTGCGCTTTCGCGCGCATTACTTGGACTGCGGCCATCACGTCGGGCCCTTGATTCGCGAATGCTTGCCCGAGGCTCGATGTCCATGAGAGGTTGTGAGCCAGGTTATCCAGCACTGAGGGAAACTGCGTTAAAGCCTTTACGCTGGGATCCCAGGATTGCTGGTCGACGGCTTGCGCGAGGGCCGCGCCGGTCAGGTTTTTGTTTTGTGCGAGCCAGTCATCGGCGTATGCGATCTGGTCCGGATTCGTAGCGGCCGCTAGCACCTGCGCCACTAGGGCGTCGGGATACAGCGCGATGGGAGCCACCAGAGAGTTGAGTTGATCTGACGACAGCGGCGCCGGCGCTGGAGCTTGGCCAGAGGCCGGTGCTGATGTGGTTGGCGCTGCGCTGCTCGTCGCCGGGTACGGCGCAGTTTGAGGCGCGGACGAGTAAGCCGACGCCGGAGCTTGAGTCGGAGCTTGAGTCTGATAGGTGGTCTGCGCAGGCGCTTGATATGCCGATTGCTCTGTCGGCGGAGCCAATTCTGGCTGAGCCGAATACGCCGCCCCGCTGCTGGGCGGAACTACAGTCGCAGTCGTGGCCGGACGCGTGGCCTGCCACGGGGCGTGCCTGCCGCGGATGCCATAGGTTCCGGACATGGTGTCTCCAAAGACATCGCCCGAAAAGTGGAGAACATTGGGAGTCACGGTGTTGAATCGGACACGATGGCCATGAACCTCGCCTTCGATTGGACCGGATTGAACGGGGCCTTCGAAGTATCCGGTGATGTGATTGCCGTATTGCGCAATCTGGACGTGCTTGATCTCAACTCCGCCGCCGTTCACACGACTGGAGTAAATCGTCCAGTTGCCTTGAACGTTGTCGGGCGGCTGCTGGGCGAATGCTGTGGTCCCCAAAGTCAACGCCAGGAGGGCGACTGCCAGCTTCAGCGCTGCGTTCGTTTTCTTCATAACACTCTCCTCTAACTGCTGTTCGATTTGCGACTATTCGCTTCATCCTGTCGCTATCGGGATAGTCGCCGTGGTCAGGAATCTTCGTGTTCGCTGGATACACTATGGGGTTTCTGGCATGGACGGGGCATCTGGCGATACGGAGTTTTTTCGGTATTGCTGTGGGAGATGTGGGAGATACCACTTTCGGCTATGACAACAGTCAGCAGACATTGTCAGCAGACATTGAGAGATCTACTCGGCGGAAGATCAATCGGGCGTGGGTGAGCAGCGCGTGAAATGGAATCGGGTGCGAACCGGACGGCCGCACCCGATATGCAAACGAGAGTCTAAAGTCGGTCCGCTATTGGAGGGGCGGGTCGATCATTCCCTGGAATGAAGTTCCCACAAACTTTCCGGTGGCATCGAAATTCCAATTGAAGATAGCGCTGCCGGCGTGGGCGCAAGCGTGGCATCCGTTAATGAGCGGGTAGGCGACCGTGAACTGTACTCCACCATTGGGGCCGGTTTGAGAGTTGGGCCATATTTTTCCGTCCCGATCTCCCGGCCAAACATCGACCTTGGGAAACTGTCGCTTGATGTCCTGGAACTGGGAGCTGGCCTTCATGGTTTTGACGTCAAGCAATTTAAGATCCTCGACGTTGACGACGCGGGGTTGCCCATTCAGCAGCAGAAGACCGTAGTTCGTGTTGGCTCGCAAGGGATATGTGATCCAAGCGAAGGCAACGGGCCCCTCATCTTGAAATCCGGTCATGACGCCAAATTCACCGTGACTTTGCTTGTAAAGTTCGCGCGTAAACTGCACTGCGTCTGCTGGAGCGCCCGCTTTTGCCATCTGGCCAATCATGCAGTCGGCAAAGTTCGAACCGGACGACCGCTCGCAAGCCGCGTGCGCCGAGGTCACGAACTGCGCGGGCAACTGCCAGACGGCCGAGCTCCCGATTTTCGTTGAAGAGGAAGAGGGCTTCGATTGCGCGGTTAAACTCACACAGACGAAAAGAGAAGCCAGCAACACGTAGGCGTAACGCATCTTTAATCTCCAAAGCCGAGACTCGCGGAGCAATGGCAGTTCGCGAGTATCGTAACAGCATCGAAGCACCCGGCAACCCTACCTTCTGGGTCGCGGGCGCTCCGAGAGGCTGACTAGCGGCTAGGCTGCATCGCGGGTTGGGATGAAGATTAGCCCAAGCCCGGCGCCCACCGCCAGCAGGCCGAGTAGTCCCAGCAACGGAAGCGAGCTGCCCGTCGACGGCAAAACCGGCGGAACGGCAACGGTGTCGACCACTTCGGCAATCTCAACTTCCTCACCGCTCGGTTGGACCGCCTTCACCGGAGTTTGTTCCAGCGCAGGAGGCGGAACTTCGTCACGCACCGCAAGAACGGGCTCGTTCACATTCTGTGCAATCTCAGTCGCCCGAGCTTTGGGGTAGACGAACTCCTGTCCGAAATTGTCTCCGGGATAGAACCACGCCTTAACGGCTTCCGGAGTGCCGGACGGTCTTTCCGCGAACTTGATTACTGTGTCTCCGGTTGGCCGCAGGCGGTAGTTCGGCAGCGCCAGGATCGTTGTGATCAAGCGGGAATGATCTGCATTCCAGATCCGAACGATGTGGCGATCAGCTGGGCTGTTCATCAACTCGAACCAGTACGTGCCGGATTGCAGGACCGTACCCGAGACTTCCACCGGCTCGGGGAAGGTAATTTTGGTTGCTTTGTTCCAGGTGTCGGCATGGGCGTTGCTCGATGCGAACAGGGCAGCGATCGCGACCAGGCACAACACAATCATTTGCAATTTGTGTGATTTCATTTTTTCCTCCATTAAGTTTTGAATTATTTTTCGAACTTACTTTTCGAACCTACTTTTCGAACCCATGGACAAGGACGTAATCCTGTGTTCCGCTTCTGCCGCAACAACGCGCCGAGATCAGAGGCTGTCTTTCGAAACTTGAACTGCTGCGCTTCTTGAACTGACGTCTGCACGCTGCTAATGCAAAACGCGTGCCAAATCAGAATCCATTCAAAACACGCACGTTAACGGGCGCCGCGATTCCCGAAGCCATCGGGAGTTCACGAGATTTCGAGACGATTACGGCGTCCGCCGAAGCAGCAGAGTGCCACGATCCCCGCAAATTGACTTGAGAAGTCTGACGGTTAGCCGTCTGCGGATATTTGGCGGCTGGCGTGCAATCGCGCACGCAGCTGATGGCATAGAGATGATTTCGAGGAAATTATGTTTCTATGTGGAAGATGACAAGAGTTGTCGATCGCAACTGGGACCTTTCGCATGAGCGGCCACTTTGAAGCAGAACCCTCAGAATCGGAGCGAGGAGATAGTGAAACTCAGAACACATTTTCAGCGTCTGTTGTTGCTGGTGGGGTTCGCGTTGCTGGCATTCTATGCGGCAGCCAAACTCCATGAACTGATCCTGTCCCGCGCGAGTATGCGTCATTTTGAGGATCAAAGGTTGGCGATGCGTGACAAGCTCGCCGAGGGAAAACGCTTCGTGAATGCGCCGACAACCCCGCCCGATTTCGTATCGTGGTCGGAACAGCGCATTCAGCAGTATGCGGAAAGTTTAAGCCAACAGGTTGCGTCTCCGCTGGCAGTAATCCGCATCGACCGAGTTCACGTCGAGGCTCCGGTGCTGGAAGGTACCGACGACCTAACCCTGAACCGCGGTGTCGGTCACATCGCCGGCACAGCCCGGTTTGGCGAGAATGGAAACGTCGGTATCGCCGGCCACCGTGATGGCTTCTTTCGGGGATTGAAGAATATAAGAGTCGGAGATCGCATTGACCTGGAAGAACCCAACCGAATTGAGACCTATGTTGTCGAGCGCTTGGAAATCGTGAACCCGGAAAATGTGAGCGTCTTGAGGTCAAGCAGCGAGCCGGCTCTGACACTCGTCACTTGCTACCCGTTTTATTACATCGGCAGGGCTCCGCAACGTTTCATCGTTCATGCCGTACCAATTGGTTCGTGATGGAAGACTGCCCTCCACCTCAACCCCGATCTGGAAATGTGCGTCGTATAAAATGGCACGGACTACAATACGGTGGTGAGGCTGAGTGACAAAACATTTGGGGGGCAGCATGGTGATCAAATTTGCACAGACGCACGACGGAAACGACGACTCCCGGCGCTTTCAACCCATGGAGCGGCTAATGGTTTATCTGTTCGGGACAACTGTATTATTCGCCGCGCTAGGCATGGGCGAAGCGGTCTACCGACTTTTGTTTTCAGAGTTTGACGGCGCGACCGACCGCCTTCCGATCGAAGCCGCCTTCGGTTTGGTTTTTGCCTGGATTGCCATAAAGTTCGTCAGTAATGTTTATCGCAATCGCAAGGAAAGGAGCGCCCGGCTTAGCTTCATTTGGGCGCGGAATGATCAAATCCGCGGCGCTCTGGAAGGAATCACTCCCTTGGCCCATCCGGCAAAAAACCAGCAGTCGATCCGAGTCATCCGCGAAGAGGTGGATCGGATTGAGCTGGCGTTGAAGGAGATATTGTCGCGCTGAGCTTCTCGGCGCAGAACTCCTACAGCGCCACTCCGCGGGACTCCGCGGTCATAAGCGTGCGTCAAAGATAAAGATCAGGCGGCGAGTTTCATGGCATCCGGATCCCACTTCATCACGGCGCCACGCTCGATGCTGAGGTTGCTGAGCAGGGCCGCTCCGGCGGCTCGGTAGCCGAAGACGGCATCTTCCACCACCGGCTGGCGGGAGCGCACGGCCGCGAAAAAGTTGGTGAAGTGGTCGTAGCTGTCGCGGTAGTGCTCGGGCGCGACGTACTTTTCATAGCGCGCCGTCGGCGGGCCGGCGGGATGCACGGGCGGATACTTCTGGTGGTACTCGGCCGTCATGCGCTTCTGCATGGAGTCAGCGA
This sequence comes from uncultured Acidobacteriota bacterium, assembly GCA_963758005.1. Classification (GTDB taxonomy): domain Bacteria; phylum Acidobacteriota; class Terriglobia; order Terriglobales; family Acidobacteriaceae; genus Sulfotelmatobacter. Next base: position 654,650 of record CAVWTR010000006.1, on the reverse strand, counting down.
AGCTGTCGATGGACAAACCGGGCTCCGTTTCCCGCGGCGTGCGGCTCAGGGTGAGAGTGTTGCCCAGAATCTCCATGGTGCCTTCCGACCCGATAAAAGAGAGGCCTTCGCTCTCTTCGCCTCCGTCCACGAAGTTGACGCGCAGGCTCAAGTTGAATCCTTCACGGTAGTCGAACAGGCCCATTACGACGTCAAATGCGTCGCGGCCATCCTTCCAGAAACGCAGGCCGCCGGTGGCCATGGCGCGGGTGGGACCGTGGCTGCCGGTGATGAAGTGCGTGCCCGAGAACAGGTGAACGAAAAGATCTCCTGCAACGCCGGTGCCGTAGGCCTTCCATTTGCGCCACTGGAAGAAGTGCTCCGCATTAAAAGGAATGCTCGGAGCTATGCCCAGGAAGCGGGGCCAGTCGCAGGATTCGGGCGAGGCATCGAGCGGGACGGTGTAGTTCCAAGCCCCCATGCTGGAATTGCGATCCCAGTGTGCGTTGACCATGTTGAGTTGACCAATGGAACCGGCCGCGAGCACTTCTTTGGCTTTCGCATAGACGATGGAACTGACGCGCTGGCTGCCGAGTTGAAGAATCTTGCCGGTGGCGTGAGCGGTCTCGATCATGCCAGGGCCGTCAGCCAGAGTGTGGACCATGGGCTTCTCGCAGTAAACATCCTTGCCGGCATTCATGGCGTCGATGGAGATCTGCTTATGCCAGTGATCGGGCGTGCCGACGATAACGGCGTCGATGTCGGGGCGAGCCAGAATTTCCTTGTAGTCGCGAGTCGTGAAGACGTCGTTGCCCCAGAGTTCCTTGCAGTGCTGCAGGCGTCCGTCGTAACAGTCGGCGGCGGCGACGAGTTTCACGCCGGGAACCTGCACGGCGAACTTCGTGTCCCCCTGCCCCTGGCCGCCGGCGCCAATGAGGGCGATTTGGATGTGATCGTTGGCGGCGAAGGTGGGCGCTGGAGGATTGTCGGAGGCAAGCGCGATCACTTTGGGACCGAGCCAGGTTGCGGCTGACGCGGAGCCGGCGACCCGAAGGAAATTTCTGCGATTTAGCACGAGGAGGTCTCCCTTTGACGGAAGTTCATTGCGACGAGAAAGTCTTGGAGCGGAACAGTGTACAGCCGGCAGGAATTTGGGTCGAGTGGGCTTTCGAGTTGCCTGTCGGATTCCTGTTTTGGCGTAGGGGTTTCGACAAACGAGCGAAATTGACCATTCTCAAAAGCGGCGGCGTTGAATACTTAGGGCATGGAACCCGCAGTCACGCAAAGGCGAATATTGTCTGTGCAGTGCCCGATTTGCAGGGCTAAGCCGAAGGAGAGATGCACGCTTACAACCGGACACCCGTCGGAGAAGACCCATCTCGGCCGCAGCCTGGCGGCCGCCAAAGCTCCGCGCCCTGAGAACCCCGTCTACGCAGCTATGAGATTTCTTCGGACAGCGACGAGCCGCGGCTTTCGCAGTCTTCGCAGCCTTTTCTAACACAAGCGGGAGACAAGCGGGAACGAGCTGCGCACCCGGCCATGCCTGGCCGGGTGCGTTTCCAGGAACTGATGGGGTTCGCGCAGGATGAGTGCCTCATGCCGCGTTACATTTGATTCCCACGTCGTTTTTTAGTCCTTGCCTCCGGGAGCTTTTTTCTCGGGGCTAGGAGCGCTTTCGGGGTGCGACTCGGTTTTGGGGGCAGCCTGCGGATGAGGAGCAGGCTGTGCATGGGCAGTGGTTGTCGGATGTGACGCAGGGGCTGCTTTCGGAGCTGGTTTATTCTCGGCGGGGCGAGGAGCAGCAGGTTTGGATTCAGCGGTCTTGGTTTCGACGGGCTTTTCGGCGGGAGCAGCCGCTTTAGTTTCCACCGGCTTCTTTTCAACCGGACGAGGAGCAGGCTGCGCATGAGCCGCAGGTTCAGCCTTAGGAGCGGGCTGGGCGTGAGCCGTAGGGGCTGGCTTCGAGGCCGGTTTCTCATGAGCCGCAGGCGCCGGTTTAGGGGCAGGCTGTGCATGGGCGGCTGTCGCTGGCTTGGAAGCAGGTTGTGTATGGGCTGCGGGCGCGGGCTTAGGAGCAGGTTGCGCATGAGCTGTAGGCGCCGGCTTGGACGCAGGCTCCGCATGAGTCGCGGGTGCTGGTTTAGGAGCAGGTTTGGCATGAGCGGCGGTTGTCGGCTTAGAAGCGGGCTGCTCATGAGTGGCAGGCGCAGTTTTATTCTCGGTCGGCCGAGCCGTAGCTGCTTTATTCTCAGCGGCCTTGTTCTCGGTTGCCTTTGTCTCAGCAGCTTTGTTCTCAGCGGCCTTGTTCTCTGTCGGCTTGCTCTCGGCGGCCTTGCTCTCAGCGGCTTTGTTCTCGGTTGCCTTATTCTCGGCGGCCTTGTTCTCTGCGGCTTTGTTCTCAGCCGCAGGAGCTTTGTAGGGTGCTCCCGCCTGCTTGGCCGCTACTACGCCTGCACCGCTAAACTCGCCCGGCTTTGCCGTGGCAGCGATTGCGGGTCGTCCCTGGTTCACGGACGCCAGGAGTGCATGGTTCGTGCTGGCAGCGTGCACGTGCTCGGTCTGCATCGATGTTGGCGGCGTGTGCTGCCCGCGTGCCACCGTCTCTTCCGCGGCTGTAGGACGGACGGTAATTCCACCTGTGCCGCCGTTATAGCTAACATGGTTTATCGTGGTTTCGTTGATTACGGTCTTGTTGTAAACGTTGTGAATGATCGTGACATTCACGTTGTTCACTGAGGTGTTGTAGCTGAAGGCTCCGTTGGTCCAATATCCACCGCCGTAGCCGACGCCACCGTAGCCGAAGCCATAGTTGACGCCACCGTAGAAGCCGACCTCGCCGCCCCAGTAGCCTTCATTCCAAGCGAAGGCATTGCCGCCCCAACCCCAATAGCCGGGAGTCCAGAGCAAGCCAACGCTGGGCGGTTGCACCCACGTGCCCGGCACCCAGAAATAGCCTTCATCGCCGTTCGCCCAATAACCGGGCGTCCACAAATAACCTTCAGCGGGAACCATGGGTTGGGTGTAAATCGGCAGCGCGGGCGGAGCGATCGTGATGGCCACGCCAAACTGCGCGAACGAGGCGGCCGGTATGGCCAGCATTACAACTGCTAACAACAGAAAACGGAGGTTACGCATTTTGACCTACCTTGCCAGATCATCCTTCGGTTGCCCGGTTCGACCGTGACGGCTGCGGGCTGCGTGGAGTAAGAGGCGACGCCTCAAGCGTCATAGGCAAGGATTGCACGGACGCATGGTGAGGTCTGTGCACTATGGCTCACTTTTGTGATTGTCGCTTTTGGGGGGGCAGGGAAGTATTTCCAGATGCCCTGTCGCGTTCTGGACTCGTACTTTTTGTTTCCCCCCACCAGCGGGTCCGCGTCGTTTTTCTTTGCGTCTTACGCGGAGCTCTTTTCCTTTGGCCGCCAGGGATGATCCCGTTGCTCCTTATTGCGGCTGCGCTGTGACGGCCGCAGAAGACTGAACTGGAGGGGCCAAGTCTTTGGTGGAGGATACGCCCGCCGGGGTTTGCTTGGCCGCAGGAATTTCGGTTCCCGCAGGATAGATAAGGATCTGCACCGAACCCCAACCCGGATCGGGACTTCCGTCCGTCGGTTTGCCGACGCCCAGAGTCTTGAGCTGAGTATCGTCAAATCCGAAGTTTTCGACCAGATACTCGCGGACCACCATGGCCCGAGCTTCAGTCAATACCAAGTCCTTCTGGGCGTCGCCCTCCATGCCAGCCGACACTACAATCACGGCAAAGCCGAACTGGTTATCGGCCAGGAACTGGCCGCCCGCAGCCAGAGATTTCTGGTTTTTCAGCTTAGCGGAATCCTGCTTGTCAAAGAGTTGTTTCGCTAAGTAGGTAAATTGTTTTGTGGGAGTGCCGGGCGGCAGGCGCTCGATCTCATTCTTGGCGAGCTCGGCAGAATCTTCGTATCCCCGGCTCTTGAAATACCCGCGCAGCAGGAAATTATGTTTCATGGCTTCCATATTCTCCTGGAAGTCGGTCACTCCGGCTTGCGCGTGGGTCATGGTGTCATGCATGGTGCTCGATGTCAGTTCGAGATTGTTATAAAGCGTCTTGTCATTGACCAGCGCGCCCGCAGTTCCTTGACCGGTGTTGATCTTGGCGCTGATCGAGTTGAGATTCGCTGACAACTTCGTGACATTCTGAACGGCTTGCTGGGTGCTGTCCAAAAGGACGCTGGCCTGTTGCAGCAGGTCCGACATTTCCAGTGGAGGCTGGCTGGCGATGGTCTCTCCGTCAAACACGTCGCGAGATTGAGCCGATCCAAACGAGATGGCCAGAAACTGATTGCCCAGCAAACCCTCGGTCTCGATGGTCGCCACCGAATCCTGCTTGATGATCTCGTGAGTCGAGTTGGCAAGATCCATCATGACTGTAACCTTTTCGCCGGGCTTGTGCGGCAGCACGATGTTGCGCACCGTGCCGCTATGCACGCCGCCCACCTGCACGTCGGCTCCGGCATCCAGGCCCACCACGTTGTCGAACTGTGCTTTCAACTGGTAGGTCGAGCTGAAAAGATAGTGCTTGCCTCCGATGATGAACACGCCGGTGATTAGAATTGCAAGTGTCGCAACGATGAAAGCTCCTACGCGCGCCGCTCTCGACATGTAACCTCCTGCGGATGCCTGAAATTACGAGTGCTTTAGAAATTCCCGGACAAATTCGATGTCACTCTTCTGCAGTTCTTCAAAACTGCCTTCAATCACGACGTTTCCTTCATTGAGCAGGGCGAGACGGTCTGCGATCGTTTTCGCGCTGTGCAGATCGTGAGTTACTACGATGGATGCCATGTGATGCTCTTCCTGAAGCTTGAGGACCAGATCATCGATCTCCCCCGAACTGATGGGATCAAGACCGGCCGTGGGCTCGTCGAGCAACAGAATGTCCGGCTCCAGAGCCAGCGCCCGCGCCAGCCCCACGCGTTTCTGCATGCCGCCGGAAATATCCGATGGCATCTTGGCAGAGGCATCTTTCATCCCTACTTCCCCTAGCAATGCATTGACCCGGTCGCGCTTTTCCGATTTCGACATTTCTCTTTTGTGATGCTGCAGCGGAAACGCCACGTTCTCCTCGACGGTCAGCGAGTCGTAGAGCGCTGCGTGCTGAAACAGAAAGCCCATCTTCGTCCGGATGGCGCCGAGTTGGTCGAGAGCCATGCCGGAAATATCCTGGCCGTGGATGCGAACCGATCCCGTGTCAGGCTTCTCGAGGCCAATGATGATCCGCAGCAGCACGCTCTTGCCGGTGCCGCTGCGCCCCAGCACCGCCAGGGTTTCGCCGCGCTTTACCGCCAGGCTCACCCCGTTCAAAACCTTTTGACTTCCGAAGGATTTGTGCAAGTCCTCGACAGCGAGAACCGGCGCACTGCCGTCGGCCTCGGCTTTGCCTTGCTGGATCGCGGTTTGAGCCGCGTTTTCAATCGGAGGTTGCTCGAGTGTGTCCATAAGTGGTTTCGCGATGCTTCTTACTCAATCCCGATCAGATGTTACGGGAAAAATATGAGAATGAGTTTTACCAGTACCACATCCGCCAGAATCACGAACAGGGACGACAACACCACCGAGTTAGTGGCCGCACGGCCTACGCCGGCGGCTCCTCCAGTTGTCCTCATGCCCTGAAAACACGCGATCAGCCCGATGATCAGACCAAACACCGCGGTCTTGAATGTGGGTGGCAGCAGATCATTGAAACTGGCGCCGTTGAAGCCGCTGTTGATGAACTGATGCAGCGAAAGTGGCTCAACCAGAGCCTGCGCAACCCAGCCCATGAGCAGGCCGCAGGCATCGCCCGCCAGGGTCAAAAGAGGCAGCATCAGGATGCACGCCAGAATGCGAGTCGCCGCCAGCAGGCGATAGGGATTCACCGCGGACGCCTCAATGGCGTCGATCTGCTCGGTCACTTTCATCGACGCCAACTCCGCACCGATTCCTGCGCCCACCCGGCCGCTCACGACGAGGCCGGTGATGATCGGTCCGGTTTCGTGGATGACCGAGAAGACGATGGCGGCGGGAAGCAGAGATTTGGCTCCGAACCGGGTCAGGCTGTAGCGGGCTTCCAACGACAGTACAACGCCCGTTGCCGCTCCAGCCAGGGCGACCAGCGGCAGGGATTTTGATCCGACTTCGTCGAGTTGTCGAAATAGTTCACGGAATTCGAACGGAGGCGTGACGCCGGCGCGCAGCACGCGCCAGAAAAAGATTCCGAGATCCCCGAACCATTCCAGAAACCCTGTTACGACGCCCTTAGAGGAATCCACGGCAGGGGAAGTGACCGGGGAGGCGGCGGGCGAGGTAGAAGGAGCAATGAAAGCTACGCGCTGCTCTGAAAGTGGCGGGCGCATGACTCCGCTTGCGGCTAAGGTTTCGTCGATCACGGCACTGGATCCGCTTCTATCGCCCCGTGCCGATTGTTCAGGTGCGCACGGGAGAGCCAGGAGTGCGGCCCGCGATAGAGAAACTCGAACGCCACGTTCGAGGCTGCATACTCGAGCAGGCTGTAGTTGCCCATCCGGAAGGCATCCTTGGCGCCGTAGCGGCCGGGATACCATCCGTAGATCGCCGTAAAGTTTCCCGCATAGGGTGCGACCAGGGCGGCAAAAGAAAAGGCGCGATGGCCATCATCGCCATGACGACCGGTGAGAGTCGAGATCAGGGCATGGTTAAACCGCGGCAACAGGCCTCGGCACTCACAACGGTAATACAACGTGTCTTCGTGGAAGGCCTGCGCCAGAGCATAGCGTGTCGTAGTATTCACCGCCCCGATGGCGAGGTTGGAGGCGAATCTTTCGCCGTAACCTGCCATCCCTTGCCTCCACTCAGGAGGTGTTTTGTCCGCCTGATTAATGGCGGCCACCAGGGCATTTGCGCCGATCGGATACGGCCCAAACGCGTCGAATAGATAATTGCGCACCTTCACCTTCGTCGTCGGACGGACATACGTCAGGTAAAGTTGCGCCGGGGGTGCGATCACAACAGTGCCCGAGGAGCCTCTCGCATCGGCCAGAGTTTGCACCTGCGCCGCTAGCGGCAGTGCTGCCACCGCCAGCAGCAGGGCGACGACGGATAATATTCGGCGCGATTTCATTCTGAGATTCTCCTCTGGAAGCTTCGGCCTGTACTTCCAACTGCGGGAGCGTCTGTCCTAGACCGTCAGCGGGCACGTCGCATGGTCGCACTGGCAGGCAATCTCGACTTCGCCGGATCCCGCTTCCTTACAAGCTTGACCGCAGAATTGTTCTCCCGGTTGCGTCATGCAGCGACATGGAAGGTGGGTACACTTCGTCTGCTCGGTTGTGGTCATCGTTATTCTCCTTGATGTGAAATCGTTAATTTGAAATCCCTTAAAGCGTTAGGGTTCCCAACAAAACCAAGTGGGTTCACAAACTGAACTTTTTCGTGGAATCCCCATCGAATCCTCACTATCTACCTTCCGTTGGTGAAAAACTGGTCACAATTGACCGCCCCACGAATAACCGTTGTGGGGGCGGGAAGAACGCCTCAATGGCGCATCGCGAAAGCCGCGCGTTGCCTCACAAAGTGAGCGATTCTGCACAGCACTGTCAGGGCGGATGCGCGAGTCTAGATTTCACTTGGATTTCTCTCGGATTTCTGTCGGAGATGAGAAGGAATTGTGCGCGATTCAGGCCGTCACAAGGGATTCAAATAAGGAGACACCAATGTCGTTCGGAATCTATGCAGTTGGGTTCGCCATCTATGATCGGCGGACTTATGTATGGTGCGTACCTGATGCATATGCCCACGCACTGGATTATCGTAGGCGGCATTGTGCTACTAGGCGTTGGAATTCTGTCTGGAGTGAAGGCGACGCGCCAGAAAGACCCATCCGAATAAACGTATCTTCGTGCCCTTCGTGATTGTCCAGCTACTGCACGGTCAGCGAAACTGATGTGGTTTGCGCCACTGTGCCGTTTGCGGTGCCGGTTATCGTCACCTTGTAAGTGCCTGCTGGCGTTCCCGAGTTGCCGACCGGCGGGGAAGCGCTTCCGCTGGCGCCGCAGGCAACCTGCAGCAAGCATCCGCCAAGCACCAGGAAGATGAGGCACAAGCCGAGGAGCTTCCTCTGCTCCACCTTCTTCAGTCCAGCACCGCTGAGGAACATGACGGGAATCATCAGGCCGAGAAAGAGCTTCATGCCCGAACCTTGTAAGCCGGTCGGCGACGCCAGAGCCGCTTCCGGCCCGGCGGCAACGACTGTAAGTGTGGAAGTGCCAGTATTGTTCGCCACCGAGACTGCCGCCACTGAACAAGTGGCCGCTGGGCTTACCGCGGGAGAAACGCTGCAGGTGAGCGCAACCGTCGACGAGTTGAGTCCTCCTGAGGGAGTGATTGTGATGGTGGATTTCGCCGACGCTCCGGGCGCGACCGAAGCGGGTGACAGCGCACTGGCCGAAAGGCCAAATCCGGGAGCAGTTACTGCCAGGCTTGTCGCCGCGGACGTACTGACGTTGTAGTTGCCGTCCCCGCTATATGCGGCTGTGATGCTGTGGGAGCCGGCGGTAAGCGCAGAAGTGGAGAAAGTCGCGACTCCACTGCTAAGCGCGGCACTGCCGATTTGTGTGGTCCCGTCCAGGAAGTTCACCGTGCCGGTTGGGTTGCCGGCCGTCCCCGGAGCCACTGTTGCGGTGAAGGTTACGGCTTGGTTCAGGTTGGCCGATGTGGGAGCCAGGCTCAATGTGGTGATCGTGGTCGCTTTTTGCACGACCTGACTCAACACGGCGGACGTGCTCGCGGTGAGAGTGCCGCTTCCGCCATAGGCGGCAGTTATGGTATGCGTTCCTACCGCTAAGGTTGAGATCGAGAGCGTAGCGCTGCCACTGGCATTCAGTGTTGAGCTGCCGATCGTGGTCGAACCATCCAGGAAAGCCACTGTCCCTGAAATTGTTCCTGCGACGCTCGAACTAACTGTCGCGGTGAAAATCACAGACTGATTCATGGTGGAAGGGTTCAACGAAGAGCTTACAGTCGTGCTCGTGTTCCCCTCTTGCACGGTCTGGATCAATATGGGCGAAGTGCTTGCGATGAAGGTGCTGGTTCCGCCATAGTTCGCGGTGATGTTATGCGAGCCGACACCGAGCGTGGAAATGGGGAACGTTGCGACCCCTCCCGACAGAGACGAGGTGCCGAGTAGGGTGGTGCCGTCTAACAGCGTCACCATGCCTGTGGGCTTGATGGTCGTGTTCGAAGTCACTCCAGCCGTGAAAGTGATCGTCTGGCCCAGGCTCGATGGGTTCGGAGAAGAGATCAAAGTGGTGGTGGTACTCGCCATCTGGACCGTCTGGGTCAAAGTGACGGTGTGTGATTCGAAGTTGCCGTCGCCGGAGTAGACTGCCGACAGTAAATTCGAGCCCACAGGCAGCGCGGCAGTGCTCACAGAGAATTGCCCGCTTACCAGCGGTCCGGATCCAATAACTTTGCCTCCGTTCTTCAAAGTCACAGTTCCCGTGGGCGCAGCGCCATTGGATACACTTGCCGTGACCGTTGTGGTGAACGTGACGGACTCGCCCACGATAGACGGATTGCCGGATGAAACCACGTTCATGGCCGTGCCTTGCGCATTCAGCAACACACTCACCGTGTTACTGATGCCGTTGGCCACAGCCAGATCCGGTGTGCCGTCCCCGTTGAAATCTCCGACTGCCGCCGAGTAGGCTTGCGATCCCGTACCAAACAGCGTCGGGGAGCCGAATGTACCGTCGCCATTGCCCAGCAGCAGGCTCACCGCGTTGCCGGGTGACGGCGTCAGTGGAGTGCTGGTGAGCGCGAGGTCAAGGTTACCGTCTCCGTTGAAATCCGCGATGGTAATCGAGGAAGGATTTGCGGCGGTTGCGTAGGTCTTGACCGTGCCAAATGTGCCGTCGCCATTGCCCAAGAGAATGCTGACTTCTTGCGCCCGGAAGTCCGCGACGGCCAGATCGAGATTGTGGTCGCCATTAAAGTCTCCGACTGCCACCGAGAGCGGGTTGCCCCCTACTCCCGTGGGGTAAACGACCTGAGCCTTGAATGTGCCGTCCCCGTTACCCAAGAGAATGCCGGCATCGTTATCCGTTTCGTTGATTACCACCAGGTCGAGATTGTGATCGCCGTTGAAGTCTGCGACCGCCACGGAGACGGGGCCGTTCCCGACGGCATAGGACACTGCGGGCTTGAAAGTTCCATCGCCGTTGCCTAAGAGCACGCTTACAGTGTTGCTATGAAAATTCGAAACCACCAGGTCCAGCTTGCCGTCGCCATTGAAGTCTCCAGTCGCAACTGACGTAGGCTGGCTCTCCACCGGGAAATCCGCATGTCCCAGGAATGTACCGTTGCCAACTCCTAACAGAACACTGACGGTGTTCGTCGCATAATTCGCTACCGCAAGGTCGGGGATTTTGTCTCCATTGAAGTCGCCCACCACCACCGAATATGGATCAGCGTCGGTTCCTGTCGAGAAGTAAGTCGGTCCCTGGAACGTGCCATCCCCATTCCCTAGAATGATGGCAACATTGCTCACGCCGCAGTTGGGAAAGCTCGGACAATTGCTGTCGGTGACCGCCAGGTCCAGAAATCCGTCGCCATTGAAGTCCGCTGTGGCGACTGAGTACGGAGTGGCGCCCGCGGGATAGTCCGTACGCGATTGGAAGGTCTGGTTGCCATTGCTAAGCACGACGCTGACAGTATTCAAACCGGAATTTGCTACGGCAAGATCGATGTTGCCATCCCCATTGAAGTCGCCGGTCACGACTGAGTAGGGGATGTCTCCGACTCCGACGTTGATGTATGACCCGAACGTACCGTCGCCGTTTCCCCACAGCACGCTTATGCTATTTCCGTTTCCAGCCGATACTGCCAGATCCACCTTTCCATCGCCGTTGAAGTCTCCCGCGGTTACCGCTGTCGGGAAGGCGGCCGTGACGTATTCCACGTGAGTCTGAAATGAGCCGGTTCCATTTCCCAGCAGGATACTGACCGTGCTGCCCTGCTGGTCGGCGACGGCAATATCCAATTTGCCGTCTCCATTGAAATCCGCCAGCGCGATCGAAACCGGGTTTGCTCCGGTTGCAAACTGGAGCTGTCCCTGGAAGGTTCCATTACTGTTGCCCAGCAGGACACTGACAATGTTGTTGTTGTTATTGTTGGCTACCGCCAGATCGAGAATTCCGTCGCCATTAAAGTCGCCCACCGCGACTGCGTAGGGATTTGCGCCCGTGTTGTAGGCAACTTGCGCGGCAAATGTTCCGTCGCCTTTGCCGAGCAGCACGCCCACGGTACCGTCGATTGCGTTGGTCACCGCGAGGTCGAGAAAGCCGTCGCCATTGAAGTCGGCTGCCGCAATTCCTTGTGGCTGTCTTCCGGTTGCATAATCGATATGGCTTTGAAAGCTGCCATCGCCGTTCCCCAGCAGAATGCTCACTGTATTGCTGGCGGAATTGGTGACTGCAAGGTCTAATTTTCCGTCGCCGTTGAAGTCTCCGACCACGATGCCTTTGGGCGTACTTCCTGTAACGTAATCCACCTGGGCGCCGAAGCTGCCATCGCCCTTGCCGAGCAGCACGCTGACCGTGCTGCCGGTGGCGTTCGCTACAGCGAGATCCAGGTGTCCGTCGCCATTGAAGTCCCCAACGGCCACGGCCTGGGGATTCGCGCCCGTCGGGTATTGCGGCGCCTCCAAAAATTGTCCCGCATGGGCCGCGAGAGTGGCGGAGAGCACAAGAAACACAAGTTCTGAAAGTGTGCGTCTAGTCATGAAATCTTCCTCGACGGCGTTCTCTTTTTTTCAAGATGGACGGACTCTGCCGTCAAAACACGAGTGGACGGACAACCGTCGAAACCGTTGCATCCTGCTGGGGGAGGTTTAGGGGGAGAGTTGTTCTTGAGACCGCTGGGGGAAACTGCTGGGGTCCAAGAGCGGCGAGAAACATACTCCGGCACATCCACCTTGGGCAATGACCCATTTGCACTAAGTCGATTGGGCTAAGCCCGAAGACCCAAGGCTGAAACTCAGGGTCCTGCCCAACGAAATATCCGGGTATAAAAAAAAGGCCCAAATAGATATTGGGCCCAGTTCACATTGCTGGAAGAACCTTGAGAAAGTTACTTGCTACCACCGCGGTTGCTGGCAACTTGCGCTGGGGTTGTTAGTTGCTGTTCCACGATTTGACGGAGTGCGGCATAGTCCAAGGCGCCGCTCAGGAAGTGGCCATTGATGAAGAAACTGGGCGTGCCGGTGATCCCCAAGCGCACACCTTCTTTGCGATCCTTCTCCACTGCAGCAGCTTCCTCGCCTGAATCCAGGCATTTGTCAAACGCGGCCGAGTCGAGCTTCAAGGCGCGGGCTTGCGCTTTGAGTTGATCGACATCCAGTTCCCGGCTGTGAAACAGCTCGTCATGGAATTCCCAGAATTTGCCCTGCTTGCTGGCGCACCGGCTCGCTTCCGCTGCCTTTTCGGCACGCGTGTGCATGGGCAACGGGAAATCCTTAAAAGTAAAGGCGACCCGATCGCCGAAATCAGCCTGCAGTTTTTTCACGTCGAGGGCGACCTTCTGGCAATACGGGCATTCATAGTCGGCGAATTCGACCAGTGTGACCGGCGCTTTCTCCGGTCCTAGCATCTGCGCGTTTTCTGTGTCTACGTTGGCGCGGGGGGGCGCGAGCGTGATGTACACAGTGCTGTTAACGCGTAACGTCTTCAGGTAAGCGGCGCGTGCTTTCTGGGTGCGCAGCATCCGAACCTGGTCCAGGATTTTGTCCCGGACCGCTTCATACGGCTGGTCGGTTTCCAATCCCTCGTAATAGACCTTCAATTGATCTTCCGTGGGATCCTTGACTTGTGACTTGATATCACGGTCGACTAACTGATCGACGGTGAGGTTCTCACTCTTCGCCTTCTGCTCCAGCAGTTTCTTGTCGACCAGATCGTTGAGTGCCTTGGTCTGGGCCTGGTAATACTGATACTGCGCCGACAAGAGTTTGGCGGACTCTTCCTGCTCGAGTTCCGCCATGGTCACCTTGACTCCTCCTACGCTCGCAACGACTTCGCTGTTGTCGTTTTGAGCGACGAGAGTTCCCGCACTGAGCAGCGCCACTGTGGCGCTCAATCCAAACTTTAGAAGTCTTTCTGCAACTGACATGAGATCCCCCATCTCAAAGATTTGGCGCAACACGAACCAACAAAACTGGGCAGTCGAAGTCCGGGTGGCGCCATTCGCGGCCGCCACCCTGACTCGAGTGTGAAGGCGAAACTATTCCCCGGGTGAGCAGCTGCATTGACCTTTGCCGCTGCCGATCAGGTTTACAGCGTAGCAATCGTTCTGCATGATGGTGAGCGCGCCGCTGCTGAGAGTGCCGTCCTGAGAGGCGGTTTCGGTGATGGTGAAGTTGGTGTTCTGGATGTGAGTCGCCCATCCACGAACTCCAGCTACCGGAGCGATTGCCGTGGTCGGAAGCGGGCAATTGCCGGCCGTGGGTCGGGCTGAAACGACGCTGATCGTCCCTGTATTAAGAGAGACTCCCGTCAGCGGGTTGGCGGTCAGGGCCTTGTTCACCGAAAGAGTGAGCAGACCATTGGGGGTGATAAGGCAGCTGCAGCATTCCGACAATTCCTGAGCAGAGTCATAGACGAAAATGTCGGCGCAGATGTTGCCGCCCGATGTTCCGTCATTGGTCAGGCGGAATGTCGCATCCGGAGCGCCGGCGGTATTGGCGTTCGCGAAATATTCCACCTTCAGAGTATCGGCAGGCTCTGACGCCGCTGCATACACGGCACAAAGGGTCAGAGCTAGCGTACACACTACAAGCATTGTGGTTCGACGCATTTGTCCTCCTTGAGATTACGCCGCCAAGCTGGGGGAGGAGGTGCTTGGTTCTAGTGGCGCATCGCATACTCTAATGGAATTCGGATTGGTCACAAGTCCCCATGTGCACTAACCCGATGTGAGTAGCCCCGCGACAAACCGTTTCTAGGGACAGCTTCAGAGTCCCCGCCTAAGCCGGCTATCTTGCCGATGATTCCGGAGCGCGTCGAGACATCCATCTTGACCATTACCAGACGGATAAAAGCCTTTACCGTATTTGGGCTGATCGCCATGCGTTGCGCAATTTCTTTACTGGTTAAACCCTCCAGAAGAAACTGCACCGTCTCGCGCTCGCGCGTGGTGAGACCAAAGTGTTCGGAAACCCCAGCCATCGTGGCCGCCTGATTGTTTCTTCTCTCGAACATAACGACCATCAGTCCCGCGGCGGGAGCCGAACCATTGCTGTGATTTCCCACCTTCTGATTCTCCGCGAGGCCGAGAGGAAAAGTTCGACAGAGGTAGGTCCTCTTCGAGGAGCAGAACTCACCGACGATCCGCAACGGAGATTGTCTCTCCACCAGACTGGAGCGAATCCGGTTCACGAGCCAAGTCTCGAGATGATGGATCTTCTCGGGTCGATCGGGAAATGTAAGTATTTGGACGGCCTCAGGATTGGAAGCGAGGAGGCTAAAGGAGTCATCAACCACAATCAGGCCTGGTTGCGCCGTAACAGTAGGCACTCGTTTTTTTCCTTTTTCAAGAAACGGTGCCACAGGTGACATCCGCCTCAGACGAATTGACTTGGCCTCAAAAGGCCCCGAGGGTCCCCAACTTCTGTTTTGTGTCTTGCTTTATTTCAACTTTGTCTCGACGCAGCCGGTGGCCAGACCCGCTTGCGAGCTTTTCCGCTCATCGTCAAAGTACTCCCTCGAACTGTTGCTCATCGGGAGGGTGACGCATTTTCCCTTGGGGGGGAAGAACTTCCGCAGTTCCACTTGGGGATGGAAATGCGCACCTATTCTGGCCACAGAAGGGTCTGTTGTCAAGCCCTTATCGACAATTTAGGCAGTGAAACTTTCATCTAGGAAATTTGGGTTAGTCCAAATGGGTAATACGCGGGCACACGGACCAAGGTCAGGCAGACCATACATCGATACTTGTCTGGCTACTTCCTACTCGTAAGATTATCCAGCGCGGTATTTCTGAGTTGGCAGGAGCGGTCGCGGCCGCTTTCGCTTTGCGGCTGTTTTCTTAAATCCATTCTTGTCGCCAAGTTCTACGCGCTTCACGGAATGCCTCGCACGTCGGGAGCCTGAAATCACCGCCGGTTGATTTGCAGCAGATGACTTGTGTCTCTTCGTTTTGCTCCAGTCCCTCAGAATCCTCTCCAGCTGTGATACCAGAGCGTTCCGTGCGTGCGTGAGTGATGCACAGATCCTCGTGAAACGCGATTGCGGAACGGGCGTGGCGCACAGCGCAGCTCTATACTTCGCGATCCAGGCCTCATCCAAAAGCTCGAAGCGAGTCCGATTTGTATTCATCGTCGTCCCCCGCATCAGTGGTCAAGTGTGTGTACGCCTTATACGCCAGGAAGTCGGAGCGGGGTATCCTCCGAAGGAACTACTTCCATCGGTGGATATCAAGGCCCCCGCTGGGGACAATTGACTTCACGCACGCGTTCACGAAGAATGGTCGACGAAATTACGGACATCATTCATGAATTCGCCCAGATGGACTTCGTTCAAATCCCTGTTTAAATCCCTAAGTTGCGCGAGTTTGCTGACTTTGTCGCAGTTACTATCTCAGACGGCTCGCGAAACAAAGTCCTATTTGAAGCAGGCCGAAGTTTCCGAGACCGCGACCACGATTCGCGTTACCGCCAATAGCCCCCGGCCGTTGGCGCAGGTGCTCGACTCTCTCCGCGAGAAATATGGATGGGCGGTTTCCTACGAAGACCCTCAATTCCTCTCGAAACTCGATCTCGCGGAAGCCGATGACCCAAGAAACCATGCTCTCAAGTCGCACGTTCCGGGTGGGGGATTATTCAGCGTCGAATTTCCCTCCGGGGCCGCCGACGAAGAGAAAGCGCTTCAACTCATCGTGGATTCGTACAACCGAAGCGGTAATCCTGGCCGGTTTGAACTTCGGAAAAGCGAAACGCAGAAGTTCTCTGTGGTCGGGGTAGAAGCTCGCGACCGACGCGGTGAGTTATCGCACCAGCGAGCCATCTTCGATCTACCCATTACGCTGGCAACCGGGCGGAGAACCGCTTCTGAAACGTTGCATTTGATTTGTCGAAAGATAGCTGCACAGCGCGGGGTTGCGGTTGCGGTCGGAATTTCGCCCCGGAAGGTGCTCGATCAAACCCCCGTAAGGGTTGGTGGAACGAATGTTTCAGCTCGCGATCTTTTGCTGCAGACGTTGACTGCAACGCGGAGCGCCTTTTACTGGCGGCTTCTTTTTGATCCCAACTCCAACAGTTATGTTCTCGACATACACCGGACGCCGACATCCTGAGAGATTCTGATCCAGATTGTTGATGCGCTGGAAATCAGCGAAGCCAGAGCGCGATCATGCCGCGTAGTAGGTGTGTTTTCTTTTTCGCTAAAAGTCGTGGGTCTCCATAATTAAAGCCTGCGCCAAAATAAAGAAAGCGTCCGCAACTCTTTCGAGTCGTGGACGCTTCATTGAGCAACCCTCCCCCAAGAGTGCTGCTCCACTCCAACTTAATCCTTGAATCGACCTTTGGTGAATAGCTCCTGCGTGCCACGAGGCGGCACTGCTGGGCTAGTGGCCGAGAGGCGACCGTGCTTCGCTCGTGCGCCCAGGCCGCTCGTTCTGGCCCTGGTCTTGGCTCTGGGCCTGGCCCTGGCCCTGGTTCTGGGCCTGGCCTGGCTTGTCGGCCGAGTCAGATTGAAGGCCGTGTTTACCAATCCAACGTGAGAAAACGCCTGCGGAAAATTGCCTAACTGGCGTTTGGCGATGGGATCATATTCTTCGGATAGAAGACCAACATCGTTGCGAACATCCAACAGCCGTTCGAACATTCGCACTGCTTCTGAATGGCGGCCCTGCAACTCATAATTGTCCGCCAACCAGAACGAACAAGGCAGAAACGTTCCTTCTCCGTGGGGCATGCCGTCCACCGCGGGATCTTGGGTGTAGCGTCCGACAAAGCCATTTTCCATCAAATGAGTTTCGATGGCTTTCACCGTGCCGATGATGCGGGGATCGTCGGGGGGAAGAAAGCCGACCAGCGGCATCATCAGAAGGCTGGCGTCGAGATGTTTGTCGCCGTAATACTGGACAAAAGAATTCAGGCTCGCATCGAAGCCCTGGCGGCAAACCTGCTCATGAATGGCGTCGCGAAGTTTTCTCCATCGAGGGATATCTATGGCGAAGCGAGCAAGTTCTGCGATTTTCATCAGGCGATCGACCGCGATCCATGCCATCATCTTCGAGTGAACGAAATGCCGCCGTGGGCCGCGCACCTCCCAAATGCCCTCATCGGGCTTCTGCCAGCCTGTCTCCAGGAATTCCAGCATCGCCAGGGCGACATCGTGGCGCGTATGCTTCGACGCTCCCAGCCCGGCGGTGCGCGCCCGATAAAGCGTGTCGGTTACCTCGCCGAAAATGTCCAGTTGATATTGTTTGTAGGCGGCATTGCCGATTCGCACGGGAACAGAATTTTCATATCCCGGCAGCCACGGGAGTTCCAGTTCCGTGAGTCGGCGTTCGCCGTGAAGTCCGTAAACGATGTTGAGTTCAGAAGGGCTGCCGGCGACGGCGCGCAGAAGCCACTCCCGCCACTCGCGAGCCTCTTCTAAATATCCGGCATTGAGCAGCGCTTGCAGGGTAAGGGTCGCATCCCGCACCCAGCAAAACCGGTAGTCCCAGTTGCGCACGCCACCCAAGAGTTCAGGCAACGAAGTTGTCGGGGCGGCTACGATTCCGCCTGTGGGCAGAAATGTCAGGGCTTTGAGCGTGATCAGCGAGCGCAGCACTGCATCCCGCCATTCCCCCTGATACGTACAGCGATCCGACCACTCCCACCACCATCTTTCCGTGTTCTCAATCGCCTGATCGATGTTCACTGGTGAAGGTTCATGCTGGTGCGAGGGATACCAGGTCAGATCGAACGCAACCTCTTGTCCTTCGGCAACGGTGAACTCCGCCGCAGTCCTCAAATTTTCACTATGAAGGGGCACATCCGCGCGGAACCGGATCATGTCGGGGCCGGCAATGGCGGAAATCCCATGTTCGATCTGCCGAACCCAGGGCACCACCGACCCATAGTCGAATCGAATTACGAGTTCCAACTTCATCCGGACCTGACCGCGGGTGCCGACGACCACGCGCAGAAGGTCCGGCGTGTTTTCGCGTGACGGCATGCACATGCAATCGATGAGCTTTACTGATCCGCTTTCGGTTTCGAATTCAGTCTCCAGAATCAGAGTTCCGTCCCGATACTGGCGGCGAATGCTGCGGATCGGATCCGCCGGCGAGATTGACCAATGCCCGTGTTCGGTAGTTCCGAGCAGCGCCGCAAAACAGGCTCCCGAATCGAAGTGCGGAAGACAGAGCCAATCGATCGAACCCTGTTTCGATATCAGGGCTGCTGTATGGCAGTCTCCGATCATCGCGTAATCTTCAATGAGTATGGACAGGGATTTCCTCCGCAATCGCGATTAGATGAACTCGGGCCGGTTTTGGAAGCCTAGACTTTTCAATGTGCCGGACTTGGCCTGATTCAATTTTCACCACAGAGTCACAGAGACACAGAGAAAGGCCAAATGCTTGGCAAGCCTTTTGCCATCGTTTTGCAGGTTCAAGGTTTTCTCTGTGACTCTTTTTCCCTGTGACTCTGTGGTGAAGAACGGCAAATTAGGACACGACTAGACGACGGAATCCCTTGGCGGGCGCCGTTCACCTGGGATAGAATTCAGCCTCGGCTTCCTCACATGAAACGCGTCTTTCATTTCCGGGCATCGTCGTCGCAGCTGGGTCCGCTGGAGGAACGGCTGCTGGAAGGTCTGTGGAAGCGCGGGCATGCAACGGTGCGCGATCTCGTGGAAGCCGCGTGTCCTGATCTGGCATACACGACGGTTATGACCACGCTCGACCGTCTCTTCAAGAAAAATTTGTTGTCGCGCGAGTTGGAAGGGCGGGCGTTTCGTTACGCGCCGCGCTTTACGCGCGAAGAACTGCACCGTGAGGTCGCCGGCGAAGCCTTCCGGCAATTGCTGGATGCCTGCCCGTCGTCATCATTACCGCTATCGTATTTGGTAGAGGTGTTGACCGAGCGCGACGCGCAGTTGCTCGACGACCTTCGACAGCTAGTCGAAGCCAAGCGGCAACAGTTGCGCGGCGAGGACGGGCGTGGTGACGTGCGAGCGAGCGAGTTGCGAACGAGCGAAGCCAGCCGAGAATCCCAACTCAACGAATTCAAACTCAAGGACTCTAAGCCCAAGGAATCCAAACTTTCAAGTTCTAAGGATAAGGACAAAGCCTGATGTTTGCCGTTCGCGGGGTCGCCATCTCGTTCTCTGTATTCGTAATGGTGTACTGCGTCCTGTCGGTTGCCGTGTCGCTCGGCTGGCGCGCCGTGTGGATGTATAGCCGGCAGTATCCGGTGCGGCGGGTTGCGGACTGGCTGTTTGCCCTGCGCATGTTTCCGCTGGTCGCTGCGGGCGTAATCACAGCGGCGTTCACGGTGCCGTCTTTTCTGATGTTGGAGCCGCGGGCCATTGACGAGCCGCTGGGCGGGATTCCTTTGGTGCTCGCGATTTGCGGCGCTGGACTGGGAATTCTGGGCGCGGTGAACGCCGGTCTTGCGCTGCGCAGGGCTTCGCGCACCATTGCGGGATGGACGAGTACGGCGCATCCGCTCGAGTCCCGCGCGTCGTTTCCGGTGCTGCGGATTTCGCAAATTATTTCGGCCGAGTTCCCAGCCGAGTTCCCAGCGAAGTTCCCAGGGAGGTTCTCAGCGAAGCCGCCGGCAATGACGGCGGCCGGAATTGTTCGTCCGAAGATTCTGTTGTCTGGCGCGGCCGAGTCGGTGCTGACCGCGAACGAATTGCAGACGGCCTTGAACCATGAAGTTGCTCACCTGCGGCGGCGCGACAATCTGAAAAAACTGTTGCTGCGCTTCGTGATCTTTCCAGGAATGTCAGCTCTGGAAGCGGCCTGGCTCGAAGCCACCGAGATGGCCGCCGATGACGCCGCGGTCGCAAATGCCGGCGAAGCCCTCGATCTGGCGGCAGCTCTGATCAAACTGTCGCGGCTCGGACCCGTGGAAGTAGACTCTGCTGAAGCTGCCGCCGACTTGACCGCAGCCTTGGTGCGCAGCCCCGCTTCGGTGATGAATGCCCGCATCGAACGCCTGATCGCGTGGAGCGAAGTGCGTCTCGAGTTGGCGCAAGGATTCTCCAGTTGGCGCCGGCTGGGATGCGGGCTGGGCGCGGCTCTGGCTATAGTCGCGGGTTTCGCTGTTACCTACAGCCAGTTGCTGGTGCGCGTGCACACGGCGACGGAGTGGCTGGTGAGGTAGGACGTTTTTCTTGCGCTACGTCGCTCGGCGCGCCGCGCTTCGCTATGTGCTCTTCGTGTTTCTAGTCTCGACTTACGCGAGCTTTAACGCGTACTCCATGTCCTGCCGCATGTCTTCGTTGACGTTGCCTTCTTTTTCGTATTCCACTGCCACGAATCCAGCGAAATTCTGCCGGTGTAATTCTTTCATCACCTCGGGAATTTTCGCGATTCCTTTTCCGAGTAGCACGTTCACTTCGCCGTCGACTGCTTGGATATCCTTGAGGTGAACCAGTTTCAGGCGCGGGCCCAGTTTACGAACGGCATCCACGGGATCATGCCCGCAGGAGGCGAAGTGTCCGACATCGGCAGTAGCGCCCACGGTTGGGGAAAGTCCCTGCAGCGCGTTCAGCACGTCTTCAGGGCTCTCATAGGCGAACTTCTCGCCCTTGAAGTAGTGGTTGTGGATTCCGAAGGTCAGCTTCTCCTGCGTGCAGCGCTGGTCGATGCGATTCAGGATGCTGCCCGTGGCATCGCCCGTAATATTGCGCGCGCCGAGGATTTTGGCGAAGCGGACGGCATTGTCGAGCTCAGCGTCTTCTTTAATAGTGGCCGAATAGTACGATAGGCAGCGGATCCCGGCCTGATCGAATTTCGCCCGAGCCGAGTGAAACAGATCGTCGGAGGGATGGTTCATCAGCATGAACTCGCCGCGCGACATTTCGATTTCCCGGACTTTCAGCGCGTTTAGCTGGACGATCATTTCGTCCAGGGAAAGATTGTGATAGCTGTAGGTGCCGATGCCGACGTTGAGCTTCGAGGCGGCTCGCAGCGGTAGGGCGGTTGCGGCCAGACCGGCGGCCAGCGTTTTGGCGAAAGTTCTGCGTGTGATGGAGTCTGTCAGCATTTGGTCCTTTTCAGGCGTTCCAAGATCTTGAACCACGAAGGGCACGAAGGCGCACCAAGGAAAACTGATTAGCAATGATTTCCTTCGTGAACCTTCGTGCCCTTCGTCGTTCATGGTTTTTCTGTTCCAGCGCCGGATGTGGGTAGTGGGCGCGACGCGACGTCCGCGTTCTCCAGACCCATGGACCATTTAATGGCCTCGGTCATCATCTGCTGAAATTCCGGTTTGTCCCAGTTCGCTTCCACGTGGCCCAGAGTCGTGTAATAGACGCGGCCTTTGCCGTACATTTTGGCCCAGGTGACGGCGAAATCGCCGTCGGTGCGGTGGACGTGTCTTGTTCTTCATGTCGAGCTTGCTGACGTCGAGGCGCATGAGCACGCGCACTTTGTCGCGGGAATAATTTCTCATCTGGTAAATCTCATCGCGGAGCACGAACGAACGCGGCCATTGCTGCATGCCGGGAAATGTCGGGTCTTCCACAATAATGGGCGCGTCGAAGGTCAGCCACGGGTGCTCGTCGTAGTAGCCGCCGATCATGTCCCCATATTCCGGCCAGTCGACAAAGGTAATGGCGGCGCTGTGCACTCCGATGAATCCCTTGCCATCGTCGTGGATGAACGAGATGAAATCGGCTTTTTGCTGGGCATCCATTTCAAGGTCGCCGCCAGTGAAGAAAAGGACGGCGTCGAAGTCGTTCAGGTTCTTGGCGTTGTATTCGAGTTTCTTCTTGGTCAGAACTTCGGTGTCGGTGCGGAGCGTGGTGTCCCAAAGGCCGGTTTCTTTTCCCAGGCGTTCGATGGTGGCCATGGCATGGGAAACGGCTTCGTGGCGATAGCCTTTTTCTTCGCCGATGACGAGGAGATGTTTTTTCGGAGGCGATTGGGCGGCGGAGAAATTGCAGAGAGTGAGGGTTAGTAGCGCGAAGAACGTGAGCCGGGGCATCGTCGGCATTATATTAGGGTCGATCGAGGAATTGACGGGCTCGCGATGCGAATCTCAAAACCGGGGCTGAAGCCCGCCTCGATTTTGTTGCTTACGCGGTGCTGAAGCGCAGCTCTTCCACGGCAACGCAAAGCCACGATCGATTCTGCGCTTCTAGAAATTCACCCGCACGCCAAACTGCGCGGCGAAGGGAATGCCGACAGTTGTGCCGGGGCCGAAGAAGTCTCCCAGGGCGCCTTCGGGGATTTCCAGTTGCTTCAGGCTGGTGACGGGAGCGGTCTGGGAGCAATCGGCTACCGTGCAAACGCTGGTGACATTGGTGATGCCGGTGACGGGATCGGGCTGCATCTGAGCGGCGGGAACCGGGAGCTGCACGACATTGACGGCGAAGTTCGCGCCGGGATTGTTGCGGTTGAAAAGGTTGAAGAACTCGGCGAACGGGCTGATCACCCAGCGATCGCCGATTTTGATGGGACGAGTCACGCGCAGGTCGGTCTGCATATATGGCGTTCCGCGAAATTCGTCGAGGCTGGTATACACGCC
Source organism: uncultured Acidobacteriota bacterium (assembly GCA_963758005.1). GTDB lineage: Bacteria > Acidobacteriota > Terriglobia > Terriglobales > Acidobacteriaceae > Sulfotelmatobacter. The sequence continues at coordinate 631,930 of CAVWTR010000006.1, read as the reverse complement.
GTTTACAAAGATGCGGGCAGTGTTGTCCGCGTTGGTGATGGTGATGGGACGGGCGCTTTCGAACTGCGCGACTGCGCTCACTTCGAAGCCGCCGGGGATATGCACTGTGCCGGCCAGCACGAAGCGATGCCGAACATCCTCACCAGAAGGGCCGTAGTCGCCGGGACCGAAAGCGTCGAGTTGTCCCGCCTGCGGGCCGCTCTGCAGTTGGCAGACGCCATCCACGTAGTCAAAGAGTTCGCCCAGCAGGCATCCCCAGGTCTGTGCTTTCGAAAACTGGTAATTCGCCACCAGGTTGAAGCGGCGCGCGTTCGCTTGCAGATGCAGCATCAGCGCGTTGTAGCTGGAGCGGTTGTCGGACTCGAACACATTTACATTGGGCACGACGTTCGTCTGATCGGTGGCATAGTTTGGATCTGATGTGGGGATGAGCGGAGTAAGCACGTTGGTTCCGCTGGTATAGGGGAAGGCGCGGTACCCGTGATTGCCTTGCTCGTGGGTGTAGTCGGCGCTGAACAGCCAGTGTTCGTTGAAGGAGTGTTGCACTCCGCCCGTAATGTGAATGGCGTAGGGCGTCTTGTAGTTAGAGCCGATCAGGTTGCCGGTGGCCCCTGCGCCGCCAGTGAGGCATCCCGTGCCGGCAAGCTCATAGGTGCCGGAGCCGCCGCTCAAGGCGCATGTCCCCGTAGTTGCGTTCGTGTTATTCACTCCTTGAAACGCGGTCGCCCAGCCGTTTTGCGCCAGGTCGTCGTAGAACATGCCGAATCCGGCGCGAAACACGGTCTTCTCGCTGGGCGCGTAGGCGATGCCGAGGCGCGGGGCAACTTGTTTGCGGTAGTCGTGCGGCACCGTGGGCGTGAGCGGAATCTGCAGCGCTTGCAAAGTCACATACGCGTTGTTCTCAACCTGAGTGCGGCCGGTACCCTCAAAAAGTCCGAAAGTCGTTTGATAACGCAGGCCGTAGTTGATGGTGAGATGATGCGTGGCGCGCCAGGAATCTTCGGCATAGAACGCCAGCCGTTGCACGTTCTGCGTGAAGCTGCCATCCCCGGCGGGAGTGAACGAGCAGTTGATGCCGGAAGCAGTGCTGGGCTGCGGATTGCATTCCGCCGTGGGTGGAGCGTAATAAAAAGGTAAGGGCGTAGTAATGCCCCCGCAGTCGGGGCCGGGAGGACCGAGGTAGCAATCGGGGTTAGACGGATATTGGATGATCTGTTCTGCCGTGGAAGCAAACGCACCGCTCAGTACCGGTTCGTGAATGAAATTGATTCCGAATCGGGGGGCATGATTGCCGGCAACGTGACTCAGGTCGTAGCGAAGCTGATATTTATCCTGATTCCGCAAGTCGGGGAAAAGGGTGATGGGCGTGGCGAACTGGTTGTCGCCGAAAGTTTCAAAGCCAGAAATGGTCAGCGCGGTGGAACTGAAGGGAAACGCCAGCGCGAAGCCGAGATCAGAGTTGCGGGTCTGAGTCAGGTGCAGCAGGCTCGCGTCGAGGACCAAGGTGCCGAGCCAGTTTGGACTGAACGCATACGTATTGCTGATCACCGTGTTCCAGTAATTATTGTGCGTTGTCAGGCCGGTTGAAGGCAGCGTGCCCTGCGCCACCAGAGCATTGTGCGTGAGGTAACTGTCGGAGGAAACCCGCAAGAACCACTGCGACTTTTGCGACTCCGCCCAATCAAAACGCAGGGAGCTTATGTAGTCGCGAAAAGGAACGGGAACGGTCGCGGGAACGGGAATGGACGGGATGCCTGTGATCAGACCCTCGCTTGCCAGCTGCGACAGCGCGTTGAATTGCGTAATGCTAGCAGGGCTGTAGGCGATGCTGGCGTCTTCATGCACATTTTCGAACGACGTAAAGAACCAGACTTTATTCTTCGCGAGCGGGCCGCCGATTGTGCCTACATAATTCTGGCGCGAGAAGGGCTGCTTGGGATTGTTTACGCAAACTCCGTCGGTGCAGGTCTGTGCAGGATTCTCGATCGGGAAGCGGGCGTTGAGCGCGGCCGCGCGTTCGTAGAAAGCGCCGTCACCGTGCCATTCGTTCGACCCACGCTTGGTGGTGATCACGACGGAGCCGGCAGTCGTGCCGCCGGTGTCGGCGTCTTCGTTCGACGTGCGTACGGCAAATTCCTGAATGCCATCGGGCGAGAAGTTCTGCAGGAAGCCGCCAATCCAGTCGTCGGAGTTGTCGGCGCCATCCACCGAGAGTTCATTGTTCAGGCCGGAACTTCCGCCGGTGGAGACTGCCGTAATGCGTGCCTTGGTGGGATCGGAGGGCTCAACCGGCTCGGTTCCAGGCACGAGATACGCGATGTTGGCGAAGCTGCGCGCCGGCAGCGGGAGAGCTTCGAGGTCCCGGCCGCCGACTACGCCGCCATGAACCGCGCTGGCCAAATCGATGGGCTGCGTGGTGATGGAAGAAGCCTGGCTCTGCACGTTAACCGTGGTTGACGTGGCAGCGGGTTTGAGCGTGACTGTGACTTCGCGCACGGAGCTGACGGCGACGGCAACATCGGCCTGGGCCGGCGCGAATCCTGGCGCGCTCACCGTCATGTGGTAAGTGCCGGGGAGAAGGTCGTCCAGCCGAAACCCGCCGCGGTCTTCACTGCTGGCCTCGCGTTGCAGGGAAGAATCAACCGACTGCACCACGATTTTGGCGGAAGCAATGCGGGCGCCAGTTGCATCCTGCACCGTGCCACGCAGAGAGCCGCGAGGATTCTGAGCTTGCAAAACGGTTGCCAAAACAGCCACACACATTGCGACAAGAAATGAGTTCCTGAGCAAGATTTTCCTTTTTTGCAGTCTGGGTTGATAGCGGAGGGCTAGCGAGCACGCCTAAGAATGTGCATGGATTCGAGCCACTGCCTGCTTGGAAAGGAGGTTAGCTTGAGGATGGAAGTACTACCAGCGATGGTAGGAAAGCTGCCGTTGCCGGAAGCGTCAGAGAAAGTTTTCTAAGGCCGCGGATGTTTCCTTGGGCTGCTCCTCCATGAGCCAGTGCCCGGTGTTTTTCAAAACAATCACAGTTGCGTCGGTCGCAACCAGCTTGACTTGTTGCCCGAGCGCCACTCCGTTCGCCTTGTCGCCACCGATGCTCAGTACGGGCATCGTCAGCTTGGTCTGCGAGAGTTGCGCGAAATCCTTGGCGGCTTGCAGGAAGGAAACGAAATAGGCCCAGCCGGCATGCATGCGTCCCGGCCGCGCGTAGGCCGCGGCGTAGGCTTGGCGCGCCTCTTCTGGAATCGAGTGAGTCTTGTCGGCGGCGAAATCATTCCAGAAATAATCGAAGTAAGTCCGCTCCCGGCCTTGCACCAGAGCTTCTGGAGTGGGTCCATTGAAACGGAAATGCCAGATGTGGGGATTGTTGTAAATGGCTTCCCAACCGGGCACGCCGGGGAGGAAGGCATCCATCAGAACAAGTTTCGTGACCTCCGCCGGGAACTGCGCGGCGTAGGCGTAGGCGACCATCAGGCCAATGTCGTGCCCCACAACTTCAGCTTTCTGCACGCCAAGCGACTTAACCAGATCATGAATGCGGATGGCCGCGCTCTTCATGTCGAGGCCGCTGGAGGGAATGTCGGAGTCTCCGATGCCGGGAAGGTCGGGCGCGATCACGGTGAAACGCTTGGCCAGACTGGGGATGATGGGCTTCCACATCAGCGAAGTTTCCGCATAGCCGTGCAGCAGAATGAGCGCTGGGCCTTGGCCAGCGGTCATGTAATGAATGTTGGCTCCGTCGATTTTGCTGCTGCGCGAGGCGATGGCCTCATCTGCTGCGTAAGCTTTGGTGAGAAATCCGGCACCAAGAAGGAACAAGCTGAAGACCGACAGGGAAAGAGCGCGCTTCATGAATTCAATCTCCGGTGCGTAGAATATTCTCAGAGTCATTGGGAACGCTTAGTCCGACCACTTCTGCGGTGTGCGGTCCCAGCGGTGCTTTTTCAGTTCCGCGAGCAGGCTCTTATCGAGCGGGCCGGCATCGCTCGTATCGATGTTCTGGCGAACGTGTTCCGGTTTGCGCATGCCGGCGATCGTCGTGCTCACGGCGGGATGCGACAGGATGAAGCGCATGGCCATCTCCGGCAACGTCATTCCCACGGGAACAATTTCCTTCAGCTTGTCGACACGATGGACTGTCTTCGCCAGATTCTCCGGACCGAAATATCCCGAGCGCCAGTCGTCTTTAGGAAAGCGAGTTTCGAGAGTCAGCTTTCCACCCAGGCTGCCTTCATCGAGCGGGACGCGAGCGATGACGCCGATATTCAGTTCCTGGCACACGGGAAAGAGTTCGTCCTCCGGCGCCTGATCGAAAATGTTGTAAATCACCTGCACTGCATCGACCAGCCCCGTGCGCAGCGCTTTGATGCCGTTCTCCGGCTCCCAGCGGTTGATGCTCAGGCCGAAGAAACGAATGATCTTGTCGTGTTTCAGTTTCTCGACTGTGGAACGGAACTCGGGCACATTGGTCCACGAATCGTCCCAGACATGAAATTGCAGCACATCGATGGTATCGACGCGCAGCTGCTTGCGGATGAGGTCGGCGTACTTGAAGACGTGCTGCGGGGAAAAAACGTCGTTGTATTTATATTCGGGCAGTGCCGGCCAGCGGTCGTTGGCGGGGGGAATCTTGGATGCGGCATAAAGTCGCTTGCCCGAATTGCGGGACATGATCTCGCCCAGCAGGCCGTCACTCTTACCTTCGCCATACGCCCAGGCCGTATCGAAAAAGTTGCAGCCGAGATCAACCGCAAGCTGCATCGCGGCTAGAGATTGCTGATCGTCCGAGCCGCTCCATCCGCTCATCCCCCACAATCCGTGGGCCATGTCGCTGACTTCAAAACCGGTGCGGCCAAGCTTGCGATATTTCATGTAAAGCCTTCCTGGGGATTTATTTTGCAAACTGCTGTTTTTAAGAACGTACGATGACGTCGCTCTGAAGCTCGTTGAGTTGAAACCCGCTGAGTATGATAACTCCAAGTTGCCGGCCTCAGGTTCCAGGTTGTCCGCCACAAGGGCCCTACCATGGTTGAACCGCGATCCGCCCAGCCCCAGATTTTTCGATACGAGCCATTCAAACTTTGACTCCCAGCTGGATGCCGCCGAGGTGTGTAATAAACCCAGACAATTCATAGATGGACCACTGCTAGATGAAGGAGTATCCCCATGAAATCTGAATATCCTTTTAGTCCGCTGCTCGGAAAGAAAGATGAATTGATGGCACCACCAGCGTCGCGCCTCACCGACGAAAAGATTTCGGACGAGTCGGGCACGGAGACGCAGACTGACAGCGCACTGGCGCCGGCAGGTCTCAAGAATCCCTTCTGGAATTAACTTCTAGGTCACAGCGCCGGCTCGTCGCCGGGTGGAAATAGGGCGACGAGCGGCGCTGTTTTTTATCCTCAATTTGCATGTTCACTCCATCGCGTTCCCACTCTGCACTTCCCACTCTGCACTACGGCAGAATCGGCAGGCAGAGGCAGGGCCGGATCGCGAAGTCCAGGCCCGACATTTCTTCCAGAGCCGGATGCAGCATCGCATCGCGACAGGGCTCCAACGTAATCACAAACGGCAGCGCGGCCTTGTCAAAGCCCGGCTTCTGCAATAACGAATCGATGTTCAGGTGATGAGCGGCCAGGATCTGCGCCAGGCGGGCCACGATCCCCGGCTGATCGCGCACGAAAAATCGCAGGTACCACGGGTTCTCGAAATCGCTGCTGATGGTTGGTGCAGAGACGTTGCCGGCAACGTCTCGCTTGCCAGGGCCGCCACTGAGATTTTGCGCGACCGACATTACGTCCGAGACCACGGCAACGGCGGTGGGATCGCCGCCCGCGCCGGCGCCCAGAAACGCCATGTCCCCACCGTACTGGCCAGAAGTCAGCACCAGGTTGAGATTTCTCTGCACGCGTCCGAAGGGTGAGTCGGTCGGAACCAGGCAGGGGCCAACCTCGGCGAACAGAGTGCTACTCTCCGAGTCTTGGTTCAGGGAGTCTTGATTCAGGCGGGCGCGCGAAATCTGGCGAATGGTGCAGCCCAGTTGCGCGGCGTAGTCGAAGTCAACGGCGTCGACGGCGCGAATGCTGCGGGCGCGAACTGATTCCGGCGCGACCTGAGTGTGCAGTCCGGCCAGCGCGAGAATCGCAAGTTTGGCACGCGCATCGCCGCCGTCCAGATCTTCCGAGGCGTCGGCCTCGGCATAGCCGCGAGCCTGCGCCTCCTCGAGAGCTTCGCTGAAAGGAATGCGCGCGTTCTCGATGCGGCTCAGGATGTAATTACACGTGCCGTTCAAAATTCCCGCGATGCCGTGCAGCCGGTCTCCGCACAACCCGGTGCGCAAGGCGGGAAGAACCGGAACGCCTCCGGCGACCGAGGCGCCGAACTCGAGCTGGCATCCGTGGCGGCTGGCCAGTTGCAGAAGGTCAGAGCCGTGGCGCGCGATCAGCTGCTTGTTGGCTGTGACTACCGACTTCCCCGACGCGAGCGCATCGCGCACAATCTGCTCCGCCGGATTGAGGCCGCCAATCAACTCGATCACGATGTCGACGTCTGAGTTGAGCACGGACCGCACGTCGTCAGTCCAGATGACATCGCCCGGAACGTTGTTCGGGAGAGCGGCCTGCTTCTTTTTCTCCACATTGCGGTTGCAGATGTGAGTGAGTTGCAGAGAGCCGTCGCCGTTCTCGCACAGGATTTTCACCACCGCGCGGCCCACGGTTCCAAAGCCGATCAGGGCGACGCGGCGGGCGGAGCTGCGGTCTGGTTTCTTGGGTGTCGTCGCACGTGTCGTTGGTTTTGGGGCTTTAGGCAAGGAATCGCTCACTCACTGAAATGGAATCTCTTATCATACGTGCGATCCGCGCTTCTCGGGAACTGCAAAGCGACTCGCGCGGGCGGCATCGCGGGCGGAATCGGCATCAAAGTTGATATCATGGTGCCTGCCTGCTGCGAGTGCGATCCCGGCGGGAGCATCGCGGACCCGCTTTTCCAGAAGCGCCTGTCTTTGCCAAGGTACCCCGCGCCAAGGTACCCCGCCCAAGTATGGGATGAGGTATGCGGCCGAGGTATGGGCCGAGCGCTGCGATCCGCAAACCACGCCCGGCAGCGGGAGGAGAATGAATGATTCGAAAGTTCGCGACGGTTCCCGGTTTCAGAGTCGTTTTGACGTTTATTTTAGCGACGATTCTGGCGGGAGCCACGATGGTGCATGCCCAGGAAACCCCAAGCCAGCCACCTGCTTCACAACAACCAGCCGATCAGGCTCCGTCAACCCAAGCTCCTTCAACCCAACAATCGCCTGCGGCCCAAACGCCGCCCGATAAGCAGCCGAGTACTCAAGAGGCGACGCCCGAAGAGATAGGAACGCGTAAGGTAAAGCCGAAAGACTATACCAATTGGACTCTACTCCGCGGGATTCGGAGCAAGTCTCACGAGCGGCACCACCGCAAAGTTCGCGCGCGGCGGAGGCGGCATTGGGGCCGCCGGCGTCGCCCGCAACTTCGGCAAGTATTTTGGACTCCGTCTGGACTTCCAGTTCGATAATTTGCCCTTGCGCGACTCGGCTCTCGTGTCAGCGCAGGCGCCGGGGGGGAACAGTCACGTCTACTCGCTCATGCTCGGCCCCATCATCAACATTCCGGTGACGCCCGACTGGGGAGGATACGTCGTGGTTGGTCCGGCCTTCTATCATCGGTCGGGAAAACTGGATTCTTCGACCGCCATTCCAGGGTCGGCGTGCGATCCGTTCTTCGTTTGGTGGGGACCCTGCTTCAACGCCAGCCTGCCGGTCAGCGGAGATTTCCTGCACTCGAGCGAGAACGAATTTGGCGAATACTTTGGCTTCGGCATGACCCACAAGATCACTTCGAGAGTCGAGATCTACGCCGAGTTCCGCTATCTGCACGGGTCGCGCAATGACATCACTACCGACTTGCGCCCGATTACCATCGGCGCGCGCTGGTGATGGGAACGCACTATTCAGGATTGGTTCGGTAACTCCACAGTTCGGCGGCCTGCTTCTGCAACTGTACGAATGACGACGCGGGCGCGGGCTGCGCGACAGACGTGTCGGAATTGGCCTCGCGTACGGCTGCTTCTACGAGCGCATGCGACGGTGCCAGTGAGCACGCCGGGTCAGTGACGGTGGCGTCTCCGGCAAGCAGAAAAGCCTGGCAGCGGCAGCCGCCGAAATCTTCGGTGCGGCGATCGCAACTGCGGCAGGGCTCGGGCATCCAATCCTCGCCGCGAAATTTGCGGAACGAAGACGATTCCTGCCAGATCCACGCCAGAGTTTTCTCGCGGACATTTTCAAACGATAGGCCCGGCAGCACTTCCGCCGCGTGGCAGGGAAGTACCTTGCCGGCAGGATTGATGAGCATCAATCTTCGTCCCCAGCCTCCCATGCAGGCCTTGGGATATTTCGCGTAATAGTCGGGCACAACGGAATCGATGCGGATGCGCCCGGCGAGACGCTTTTCGGCATCGACCACGATCGCAACCGCTTTCTCAAGCTGCGCGTGCGTCGGCATCAGCGCCGCGCGATTGGCCAGCGCCCAGCCGTAATACTGCGCGTGCGCGATCTCTACCCGTTCCGGTTTCAGCTGCTCAATGAACGCAATCATCTCTTCGAGATGGTCGAGGTTCTGACGGTGCACCACCAGATTTACCGTGAAGGCGAGCTTCTTTTCGTCAACCCGTCGGCGGATCGCATGTGAGAGTTCGATTTTGTGGGCATGCGCCTTGGCTCCGGCGATCCAGTTTGCGGCTTCTTCCCGTGAATCCTGAAAGCTGATCTGAATGTGGTCGAGCCCGGCGCTAACCAGCTCCTGCAGCCGGGTTTCATTCAAGCCGAGGCCGGAAGTAATGAGATTGGTGTAAAGTCCCGCGGCGCGCGCGGCGGCAATCAGTTCAGTCAGGTCGGGCCGAGCCAGCGGTTCGCCGCCCGTAAAGTGCGCGTGCAGCATTCCGAGTTTGCCGCATTGCTGGAAAACGCTGGCCCACTCTTCGGTAGAAAGTTCCGCCTTGGTTCCCGCCAATTCCAAAGGGTTGGAGCAATAGACGCAGTGCAGCGGGCAGCGATGCGTGACTTCGGCAATCAGAGCGAGCGGATTAGGAATCGCTCCCCGTTGCGAATTCCCGGGCTGACCCTTAGTTTCTTTGACCATATAACTTCGCGCGAAGGTGAAGCTCAATATCCAGCCTCACGGCCGTGGCGAACCGCGAGTATGACGACCTCTTTTCCATCATAGTGATAGAGGGCGATGTATGCACCACTTCCAAATTCAATGACCCATTCGCGGAACTCCGGCGACATTTCTTCAACCGGGCGGCCGATTTCCGGGTGCCTGGCAAGCGCCTTTACGCCCAGCCGGATTGCCTTAACGGCACGCTTGGCGGCATCTCGGCTCTTGGGAGCAAGAAAAGCATGGAGGCGGGCCATATCCAGCAGCGCCGGTTGGGACCACTTTAAGCGCGGCATTTCGGAGGAGCGGCGTTCTTTCCCGCTTCCAGCTTGGCCAACCAGGCGTCGGCTTCTTCGGTGGTGGCGTGCAGGCCAGTCGTTTGATAATGGGCCCAGGCGGCCAGCGCGTCCTGCCGGAATTGCTCGCGCTTCTCCTCGCGCTCTACATACTCCTCAATGGCTTCGCGCATCAGCCAGTGCGGCGACCGTCGGCGCGCCGAGGCGAGCCGCTGTACCCGCTGTTTTACATCGACATCAAGCTTCAGACTGGTGGTGGAGGCCTTTGGCATGGCGGTGTTTAAAGGTGTTACCTGGTGATACTATAGCATAGGGCGCTGGCCTAATAGTCCACGATCCGCTTGCGCTGTAACTGCTCCAGAAACTGGCTGATATCGGCGCGAATCTTTTCTGGATCGGCGATGGCGAACTGCTTCTGCAACTCGGCGATGATCTCTCCGAAAGTGCGCTGGCCGTCGCAGCGCTCCAGCACCTGGCGTCCCGTGCCTTGTAGCTTGATGGCGCCTTCGGGGAAGAGGATGACGCGATCCTCTTCGCTGCCGCCCCAGCGGCATCCGGCGGCAAGACGGGGCTGGTTGGAATCTAGCGGCGGAGGCATGGTGGGTTCCTCAGTGCGAGGGTCGGAAAAAAGAGGGTCGGAAAAAAGCAGGTTCCTCGACTACGCTCGCTTCGCTCCGCTTCGGTCGGAATGACAGAGCTTCTCAAACTGCTTCGCTCGGCTCCGGTCGGAATGACAAGACTTTCATCTGGCCGCTGACGCACCCTAGCTCCTCTCGATGAGAAACGCGCCTGGGGGCGGCCAACCCGGCTGCACATAGGCGAAATAGAGCGCGTCCAGCTGCGCCCATAGAATGTCACACTTATCGCGCAACGCCTGGATGGCGAGTTCCTGCTCGGCGCGCGTTTTCGCATGCTCGTACACGTAGTTGATGGCGAACTTCGCGTCCTCGGGAGCTTGCGTGAGCCGTGCTTCGAAATAATCCAATCCGCCAGAGAGCCACGGATAGTGCTGGCGCAGTTTCTCCATCCGCAGCGAGATTAAGTCACGCGAGAACAACTCGGTCAGCGACGAGGCGACCGCTTCCAGCAGGCTGCGGCTGCGCACGATGTTCAGGTATTCATTCACCGCGAAGCGCGTTGCCGGAAGAATTCCGGTTCCAGCGCGAACCTGGTCGGCGCTCAATCCGGTGGCTTCCGCCAGTTTCAGCCAGCGCTTGATACCCCCTTCGCTGGTGGAGTCACCGTCGTGATCGATCACACGTTTGCGCCAGGCGCGGCGAAAGACCGGATCGGGGCCGCGCGACAGGATGATGGAATCCTTGATCGGGATGCTGCTCTGGTAGTAGTAGCGGTTCAAGGCCCAGGCCTGAAGCTGTCCGCGGTTGAGGCGGCCTTCGTGCATCATCAGGTGAAACGGATGCTGGTGGTGATAGCGCTCTTCTCCAACCGATCGCATCTGGCCGCGCAGGCCATCGAACGAGAGCAGGGCCGCGTCAGCTGCGTTGGCATCTATAGGTCGAACTGCCATCCATCCTCCGCGATCTCCCAGCCGGCCTCGCGCACTTGCGCGTATTCGGGGCCACTCTCATTCAGCATGGGATTCGTGTTGTTGATATGAATATAGATTTTACGTGGACGGCGCAGTCCCGCCAACCGGTTCAAGCTGCCGTCGGCGGATGAGACTGGAACGTGGCCCATCTGCTGGGCGGTTTGCCCACTCCCTTGAATGCGAATCAGTTCATCGTCGCTCCAGAAGGTGCCGTCGAATAGCAGCACATCGGCGGACTCGAATAGCTTCAGCAGCACGTCGTCGATCTCGGGGACGGCGGGCATGTAGGCGAGGCTCTTGCCGGAGGAAGATTCCAGAATCAAGCCTAACGACGCTTCCCCCGAATTGAGTTCACCCTGGCGTTGCGCCGAAACGTACGCCGGGTAGTGGGTGCCCAGCGAGAAAGCGCGGCAACGCAGTCCCGAATCTGCGCCGGAAGGTTCGAGCAACCGGAATGGAATTTGGGGAGCAAAGTCGGTCCAGCTTACCTGGCCAGGAACGCGCTGCAGCATGGCGAACATGGAATTGTCTTCGCTGAGAATGCGGCGGATGGAATCGGTCGCATACACCCGCAGCGGTTGCAATTCCCGCAACAACAGCAAGCCGAGCACGTGGTCTATGTCGGCATTGGCCAACACAGCCCCGGCGACAGGCGATTGGCGAATACCTTCTCTCGGGTGAAGTTCAGGCGTGGCCTCGATTTGTGCGCGTAAATCGGGAGAAGCTCCGAGCAGAAACCAGGACTTCATGTCGGCGCTGATGGCAAGCTGCGCCTGGGTGCGGGCTTTGCCGCGGAAGGTTCCGGCGCGCAGGGCACGGCAGTTGGGGCAGGCGCAATTCCACTGGGGGAACCCTCCGCCGGCAGCCGAGCCGAGAATCTTCACGCGCATCGCTTGAGAGTGTAGCAGCAGAAAGTGTTGGAGTAGAAAGTCTGGCCGCCCCGGGCAACGACTCTCCAAAACAACTGTCTCCAGCCGTTTACGGATCGTAGACCTGGGTATGCATGCCCTGGCGCCGCGCTGCTTCCTGCATCGATTCGAGCCTTCTCTTCTGCTCATCGAGTTGTTGCTGCATCTGCTGCGCTCGCTCCATTTGGCGTGCCTGATAGCGGTTGTATGGCCCTTGGGCGCTGGCGCCGCCGGAATGAGCCGCCGCATTCAGCTGGTCGATCCGCGCCTGCATCGAGGCTACTCGGCTTTCCTGCTCGAGGACTCTCTGCCTCCACTGATCGCCGCCACCCTGTGCTTCGGGGCCTTGCGGTTCCAATCGCTGTCCTGACCATGTTTGTCGCTGTCCTTGTCCCTGCATCTGTCCCTGTAGCTGGTCCGTTCGCTGCCCATGGTGTTGTCCCTGACCTTGTCCCTGGGCTTGTCCCTGGCTAAACGGATTCTCCGGATGCCGGTTCATTTCTCCGTAGGGACGTTCGAAGGCTGGGCTACCGGCCGCGGAAGCGGTTGTGGTGGGCCAGTTTGCCCGCCGCTCCACGCGCAACTCCGGGTGTCCCTCCGGACCTTCGCCGAGATCCTGGTTGGTAATCACCTTCGGCTTCGCCCCGGATGTCTGTGCGGCGTCCTGTTTTTCCTTGTACTGGCGCGCAACGTCGGCGAGCGACTGCCCATAGGCGGCCAGATTCATCAACAGCGCTACCGCGGAAATTTTCAAGAATATTCGCTGCATAATCGTCTCCTGAATCGCGAGCGACGTCTGATTTACGTCTCGTCTAACCTACGTTTCCATGAACCATGCCGAGCCAAGGCGCTGCCCTCGCGTAGAAACAAATTTATTTCGCTGCGGAGAAAAATGAGACGGTTCGGATTTTTGCTGAGGTTTAAGCTGCGCATCCTTAAGCTGCGCGTCGTTACGCTGAAGATCTTTACGCTGAAGATCGTTCAGCTGAAGTTCGTTCACTTGAAGATCGTTCACCTGAAAATCCGCGCCAGACTTCAGCTCTTCCATGCTGAATTGAATGGGGCGCTCGAAGGCAATGGCCAATGCGTAATCCCCCGTCGCCTTCGGTTGCACGTGAAGAACCGTGCCGCGAGCGCTCAGGTATGTGCCGGGCTGAGGCAGGTGTGCGATACGAACTTCCACCTCGACCACCGATCCTTCGGGGATAAAAGAAGCGCTGGAGAGCCGGATGCCGCCGAGACTGATGCTCTCGGAGCGGGCCTGAAATTTCTTGTGCGCCAGCGTGAGCGAAACCGGAAGATTCAAAGAGTAGCGAATGCCGCGCCGTTCCTGGGACTTGGGGGAGGGGTCCATTGCCGAATGGTATGCCCCGGGCGACAGCGCGGACAGATGACGGTGGTCCATCCCGGCGCGCGAAAACGGCCTAAGGGTTTCGGACGGTAACCCGTGAAGTAACTGGATGAAGAAGTAACTGAATCAAGAAGTAACTGTCAAAATCTGTAGGAATGGGGAAGCCCTGGGTGAGATGCAAGCGGTGGAAGGCGCTTCCAACTGTTCCACCTTCCACTGCTCCCGCAAAACTTTGTTAGCTCAGGGCAAATTCTAACTCAGGATAAACCTAACTCAGGATAAACCTAACTCAGGATAAACCTAACTTAGGATAAACCTAGGCTCGAACCTGCACTGACTCCAACTCCGGGACACAGCGGGCGTTTTGCAGAGATTTGATGGCGTCTTCCGCTGTAAACCTGCCCATCACCTGAGCCAACTTCCGGTTGGTGGTCATGTGGATGGGGGTTGAATCAACCTTCTGCACATATTGAGGGACGCGGCTGCCGCGGTTCACTTTCACAAGAAACTTTATGTTTTTCATATTTGTGTCCTCGGTAAAACGGCCAGAGAAGGGCCACGAACCGTTCGCAGGGCAGTACTTTACTGATCCAGCGCTCTAAATACCGCTTCAAAACGCTGGCCACGAGCTTCAGATGGACTGGCTTTGATTAGAAGACGATTGAATAATTGACGAGAACAACTAAACCGTCCCAAGGCCAATTATAGCAGGCTATCGCCCTCTACGGTAGGTAATTCGGGCTGAATACGTTGATTTGGTGCGCTCGCAACTACAGCAGTCCGCCGGTCTGTATGCCGAGAGCATTGAGCGCCATTTCCAGTTTGGTGATGGCCGCGCCGATCTCGGGATGCTCTCCGATCTTTTCCTGCAGAGTCCTCAGTATTATCTGTGCGCCGGCGATATGCGCTTCCACTTCGCCCGGACTCGTTCGCGAACTACCTTGGCTTCCACTTTGGCTGGGATCGGTTGGGCTTTCCATGAATCGCTCCGCGATGCATCGTGATCTCTACGCTGTTGCTTCTATTCTACGCAGCTCTTTTAGCGCGCTGGACGATTGCGCCGTCGGAAGGCGAGCGGCGAGTGCTCTAGTTCATATCGCCCAGGGAGCAAGCGCCGGGGCCGCGCGGGTCGCCACAGGAGCCGCAACCGCCGGGTGAAGATGGGAACGCTGACGAGGACGCTGACGCTGATGCCGAGCCTTTCGCCGAGACCGCGAACACCGACAGCTGCGGTTGCAGTTTGGTGGCGTGACATTTCGGGCACTCGGCTTTTTGCTTGCCGTAGACCAGCGCTTCGAACGAATGGTGACATTCCTTGCAGATGTACTCAAAGATGGGCATGGGCAACTCCGTCTCCTATTAGAATCAATTTATGGCGAGTTCGCAAATTCCGGATTCTCGCGAAACACTTTCTGGCGGAGCAGGTTCAGGCAAAGTGCTAGTGATAAGGCCGACGCCGGGTCGGTGGACGGGGCGCGCACCGTTCCGGGCTCGACGCTGGCTGGCCGGGGGCCATGTGCAGACGATTGCCAGCTTTCTGCTGCCGCGCAGAATTCATCTTCCTCCGCCGGAGGAGCGACTGGTCGAAGTTGCCCCGGGAATCAAAATTCGCTGTTGGTGCTACTGGCAGGGTGTCAGGAAGGAAAATCGAACCCAGCCGTTGACCTTGATCGTGGTCCACGGCCTCGAAGGGTCGTCGGATTCGCAGTATATGCAGGGCGTGGCGCGCGACGGGCTGGCCGCGGGGATGAACGTCGTGCTCATGAACCAGCGCAACTGCGGCGGCATGGATCACTGCGCGCCGACGCTCTATAACTCGGGTTTGTCCGGGGATGTGGCGGCTGTGGCCCGGCATGTAATCGAGAATGACGGCGTCTCGCGCTTCGCATTGATCGGATTTTCCATGGGCGGAAACCTGGTGCTGAAACTCGCGGGAGAGTGGGGACGGGACGGAAACGGAAATACGAGTGCTCCCCCACAGTTTCGGGCGGTTGCCGCAGTATGTCCGGCGATGGACCTGGCGGCGTCGGCCGACGCGCTGCACACGCCCGGCAACCGGATTTATGAATATTATTTTCTGCTGCAGTTGTTCCGCCGCATACGGCTGAAGGCGCGGCTGTTTCCGGGAAAGTTTGACCTGTCGCGGCTGCGCGGAATTTCCAGCCTGCGCATGTTCGATGACCGCATCACGGCCTACTACTGCGGGTTCACAGGGGCCGACGACTATTACGCTCGCGCGGCGGCAGCGAACGTGGTCGACCGGATCGCCGTGCCGACGCTGATCATTCATTCCGCCAACGATCCCTTCATTCGCATCACCCCCGAGACGCGGCAGCGCATCGCGGCGAATCCGAATATTACCTACATCGAGACTGAGGATGGCGGGCACTGTGCGTTTCTGGGTGAACGAAATCTGGTGGGCAGAACGGAGATGCTGTGGACGATGGCCGGTGGGCCGAACGGGAAGTGGTGGAGTTTGTGGCGGGCCAGTGAGCGTAATGGCGATTTTTCGTCAACAAACTCTTCGAGTAACCGATAGAATTAGCTGCCCACGATGGCGAATGAATTAGGCGATGTTTGAGTTCGATGCGGCGAACAAAATCGCTGCAACGCTGGGTTGAAGTTCCTCAGGGTCGGCTTACGGATGAATTCACTGTCACGGAGATTTACGATGCGGGTCGAAAGACATGCGATGACCGAACAGATGCTAACGCCGCCATTCTCGATCTTCTCGTCCGTCACCGATTTCCAGTATGCAGTGAAGACCGTCTCCGACAGCTCGCCGAGTCGGAGCGAAGCACAGTTTTTGAACCCGCATACTGAACCCGGCGGCACTCGTTCGTGGTCAGCCCGCGCAGACTCACGCCTTCGGTCTATTTCAGGTATGTTTCAAATCACCGGCGAGAGCACGCGCCCTGCCCTGACCGTGGTACGCACCTTGGACCAGGCTTTAGCCGCTCTCGGAGTTCAATCCCCGCGCTTTGACACCCCTGTCGCGCCTGACATGTCGTGTGTTGCAATCAAATCCATAGCGCTCATTGAGAATTGGCAGTGACATCAGTGAGCGCAATCGCAATATTCACCCGCTGATCGGCCTTCGCCTTTAGATTTGATCCATCTATCCCGCCACATTCCGCATCGAACGTTCCGGCCATTTGTAAAGAAGAGTAAATTCGGGTTACTGAGAAGTAAATACCCGAGACTCCAGAGCCAGGCACAACTGTGCCAGACAGGTGGTTTCGATTGAAAACCTTCGGTATACGACTTCTCTCAAAAGTTCTCGTCTCAAAAGTTCTCATTGCAGGCTTGCTGGCCGCAATGCCTGCTCTCGCCGTCGCCCAGATCTCGGTCGGCGTCAGCATTAACATCGCACCTCCGGCCATTCCGGTTTACGTTCAACCGCCTTGCCCACAACCGAACTTCATGTGGACCCCCGGCTATTGGGCCTGGGATGGCGTTGGCGACTACTACTGGGTGCCTGGAACCTGGGTTGAAGCGCCACAGCCGGGCTATCTCTGGACGCCGGGTTATTGGGGCTGGGGAGACGGAGGCGTTTACGTCTTCAATGCCGGCTATTGGGGAACGCAGGTCGGCTTCTACGGCGGGGTGAATTATGGATTCGGTTACGGTGGAGGCGGCTTCGCCGGCGGGGAGTGGCGCGGCGGCACCTTCGCTTACAACACGGCAGCAGTATCCGTGAACACGACCGTGATTCGGACCACGTATGTGAATACAACCATCGTCCACAATACGACGATCATCAACAACACGCACACCAGCTTCAATGGCGGCCCGAATGGAGTTTCGGTGAGACCGACGCCGGAGCAGCAAACCTTTGCCAGACAGACTCACATTCCGCCGACTGCGGCCCAACGGCAGCAAGAGACAGTTGCGAAACAGGACGAGTCCAATTTTGCTTCGGCGAATCACGGTGTTCCCGCCCACGCCGCGGTGCCGCGTCCCGTGACCAGCGTCGCGGAACTGCAACACAATGCCGTAACTGCCAAAGCCGCTCCTGGAGCAAAGCCATATGTGGCGCGTCCAGCCGCGACCGCTGCAGGAAAGCCTGCTGCCCGCCCGGCTGAAGCTGCGAAGCCTGCAACTAAAGCGCCGGCATCGGCGAGTAAGGCCCCGGCAGCCCACACCGCGCCAAATACGCGGCCGGCAGCTCATTCGCAGCCTGCGGCAAAGCCGGCGCCAGCTCCCGCAAAATCAGCCGCAACCAAACCGGCTCCGGCCAAGCCTGCCGCCAAACCGGCCGCCGCTAAACCAGAGAGCGCTGCTCGATCCGAGCAACCTGCATCGCGCCCGGCCCCCGCGCCGAAGCCTGCGGCGTCAAAACCCGTCGAGCCAAAGGCTGCGGCACCGAAACCGGCGGCGTCAAAACCAGCAGCGCCGAAACCAGAGCCGAAGCCTGCCGCATCGAAGCCAGAACCGAAAGCTGCTACGCCGAAATCAGAACCGAAGGCTGCGGCCCCAAAACCTGAGCCAAAGCCTGCAGCCCCGAAGCCTGCAGCGGCGAAACCAGAACCGAAACCTGCCGCGCCGAAACCGGCGCCAAAGGCGGAGGCACCGAAGCCAGCAGCGCCAGCGCCAAGACCGGTTGCCAAGGCGGCTCCGGCTGAACATGCCAAAGAGCCGCCGCCAGAACACCATCCCAACTAAGACGGGATGGCAATGGCGGCCTGAAGCTCGGGGTTTTGCTTTGACACGCGTGCACCCGCAGTGGAACTGCGGCTATTCATTCTTCCTGCTTCTTGCCACTATCGGGGCCGGTCCCGGACGCCGGCTCCGATGGTTGCTTGCCACTGCGCAGAGCGTCTCTGCGGGCATCGAGCGCCTCAATCAATTGGTCGACCAGCTCTGATAGTCGTTGAGGGTTGCGTTCCTCTGCCACCAATTTACAGAGTTCTTGCCATCTCATTTCTTCATGTCCATTGCTCATGACATGAGTAAGGCAAGAACCCTGCCAAACCATGAGCGCCGGCCAAAGATTCGGACGATCCTCAAATGTCTGAAAAAGGGAGGTTTAGGCTAGTACCTGAGAAAGAAACGGGGTGAACTGTACGAATATAATTCACGAAACATTGGTTCGATGAGCCTTTTCGGAAGGCTGAAAGAGGTTGCCAACATTCGCATCACCTACAGGATTTGATGGATCGAACGCCCCGTAACATCCCGATACGATGGGGGTAAGAGCACTTGCAATGCCCTCCTCCAGCGAACCTCGAATTGAAGAGTTGTGCGCTCGCATTCGGGACCTTTGTCGTGGTCCAATCTCCTCGGAAAGCGAAGCGGAACTGAGAAAGCTTGCCCGGCAACTCCGCGTTGCCGTCAAGGAGCATCTGGAGATAGCGAGGTCTTCCTTGCGCGCCAAGAAGAAAGCCATCATCGAACGCGATCTAAACGAAAAGTAGAGTCTTCCGACTTGTCGGAGGACACTTACTTCTTCCGTGGGGGCAGGATCCCGAAGATTTCCAGTTGCTTATGGCTGGCGACAAATACTTCTCCATTGGCGACGACGGGGACTATGTTGGAGTTGCCGCTGCCGGCTTCGGTTACGAGAAGTTGCTGCATGGAGCCGCTCACCACTGTTTCAGGATCAAAAGCGTAGAGGTAAATCGGATCCCCGGTTGTCTTGGTCGCGTGCGACACGGCCCAGATAATGGGACTAGCGGTGCCGTTGGACGAGACGGCGGTGAAGAAGCCCAAGCGGTTTACAAAGGCAATCGCGGGCGAGATGGAGACCTGGGTCAGAGCGGTTTTCTTTGAGTTCGATTCCACCTTGAAGACCATTACGTTATAGCCGCCACTGCTCACCACCCGGGCTATGCCGTCCGAGGGATCGACAAAGTAGGACGCGCCGCACCAGCAACCGCCGATGTCGTAGGTGCCAAGCACGTTGTTCCTGATCGGCGAGTATCCGCCCAGGTCATCTTCGTTCATCACAAACATCTTTCCGGCTTTGCCCGCTGCCACGGCAAGATGTGGGACCAAGTCGGGCTGGTCGGGAAGCACCAGCACTCCGCCGGCGCCGAAGTCACCATCCTCTCGGTCGAGGTTGGGCTGGTCGGAGGGAGTGAACACGTCGAGCACGGTGGTCAGGTCCGACGACACCTTCACTACGCTCTCCTGAATGTCGGAGATGCCATCGTAGGTCGTGCCGGTGGGATCGGAGTTTCCGGTGACAAAGAGAATATTTCCGGAGTCGTCGGTACTGGGGCCGTAGCCGGACATCCAGATCGAAGTGAGGAAGTAGTCTTTGGGCGAGGAGGATTGAGTGTCCAGCGTTTGGTTGGCCGCGAGCGGAGTCAGAGTGCCCGCCTCCCAACCCAGGAGCATGCCGCGCGTCACAGTAACGTCCCCGTCGCAGTAGCTTCCGAATGCCGCGTAGATGTTGCCATTGGCGAGCAGGAGAGCGGGACGCTGCATCTCATAGGCGGCGTTGAAATTAAAAGTGGAGCCATTGACCAGCGTCTGCGTCGCCGCAACCAGCTGCGGGGGGACTTTGTCGGCCAGGCTGCCGAGGTCGAGAGCATGAATCCGGTAGGCAGGGCCGGTTGGATCCTGCGTGTCGATCACGACGTACAGCGTATTGCTGGTCGAGTCGATGACAGGAGTGGAGGTAATGCCGACCGTGGTGTTGCCACTGACCTTGCAGCCCGTCGGAGCGTTGGCCGCCGTTCCGAAGTTCGGGTTGAGGAGCACCGTCCCGGCTTCCGCGTCGATGGCATAAATCGTGTTGCTTTCCGTGGCTACATAAACGACGTCGTGCACGCCCTGATGATTTCCGGCGGTAATCGTCACAGCGGGAACGAACAGCGGCTGGCCATTGACCTGATTGTCGACCGCGACATTCTGCAAGAGCCCGAACGAGGAACTGGCGACATTGGCCGGCGTCAGTACGGTCTCCTGCGAGTTCCAGCCGGTGCGGTTGTTGTCGACGTGATACGTCGTGATGGCCTGACTCATCGCCAGAGACGCGTTGAACAGGATGATGGTCGAAAGCGCAACGACGCGGAAAGGAAGATTCACGGAACGGTTAGGCATGGCCGTCAGTTCCTTTGGACTATAGATTTTCGGATGGACCGGGTCGGGGCCGATTAGGGAAGTAACACGAAACTGGGACGAGCGTACACCATCAAGGGTGCCGTGTAAACCGGGAAAATAACCTCAAGGCGGCGGCCCGGAGCTGGAGCTGACGCTGGCGCTCAAGTCCGCGCTGGAGCGCGATGGAACCAAGGCAGCAGTTCGCCACCGCGGCCTTTCGTCTTCGTGCGAATGTAGGCCAGGGCCAGCATCGCCAGCGTAATCACCAGCAGGCCCACCGACGCAGCCCCGATTGTCATTCTGCGCTTCGGAAGAATCGAGACGCGGCCGTACACGAATTCGATGTGCACCCAGTAGACCAGCAGCGATGCCTGACCGAGCAGGATAAGTGGGCTGAATCCCCAGAACCCTGCGCTTGATTTTCCTGCACTCGATTTTCCTTCGTTCGATTTGCCTGCACCCTGCTGCCCCGGACTCTGCTGCCCTAGACTCTGCTGCCCCAGACCTTGTCCGAGCCCCCAGCGGCACCAGATATAGCTGGCGCTCAGAATCACCAGCAGCATGCCCACGCGAATCAGGAAAAAGCTGGGGCTGGTGCGCCAGTAATCCTGAACGGCATAGAGTTGGTGTGGCTGCGCGTCGAGCCAGCGGGCGAATTCGATCAGTACGCCGCCGGCCAGACCCACAGTAATAAATGTTTTCGCTTCCTGCGCGCGCGCCCAATCACTTTGCAGAATGAATCCCACGGCCAGGCCGGCGAAGGCAAAGGCCGTCCAGGGAAAAATCGGAAACAGTCCGGATTGCGGCGTTCCCAGATTGTGTACGCCGTCGATATAGGACTCGAGCGGCCAGGGCAGCCAAGTCGGGCGCCATGTGGTCCACAAAGGCGGCGTGAGCAGGGAAATGAGCAAGGCCGTGGCTGCTGCGACAAACACCAAAAGTGCACGCGGCATCGTATCCCACTCTTGCCGCAAAGAACGCGGCAAGGGTGGGGCACCCTCATTTGTTTTTGATCGCCATCGAGTCAGAAAGAGCAAGCTAACGATCCAGCAGACAACACCCATCAGCATCATGGAGAGGCCAATCGTATTGAGGACGTCGATACGGAGCAGGTCGCTCTTCGGCGCCCAGCCCCAGGCGACAACATACTCCTGCAGGCGAAAGAGCAGGCCGAAGACGAAAATTTCCGCGCCGCGGCCGATCGTCGTGCGGGCGATCTGTGCGGGCGCGACATCTTTACGCCAGAGTTTCTCCGTGACCAGGGCCAAAGACATTCCGGCCAGGAACAGAAACAGAGGCGCGGGGAAGGTTCCTCCCAGCTGCGAGTACATGAAGAAACGGCTCTGCCGGGCCTGGGGGCTCAGCCAGGAATCGTAGCAGTGCGTCTGGAACATCAGCACACAGGCCAGGCCTCGCGCCCAATCGATATAGGCGAGGCGCGATTTGGCGGTTTTTGGCGGAAGCATGGGCGGAAGCATGTTCGGCGGAGGCATGCGGAGCCGCGTGTTGGCAGAGCTTTGATCTGCTGGGCTTATATCGGCAGGGGCAGTATACGGCAACGGACTGGGCTTGCTGTGTGGGTTTTCCCCCCAGGCTTTTCGCGGCGAAGTTTCGTCGACGAGATCCCGCAACTTTCGGCCCGCGTCCGGGTTGCATTATCCGACTACCACCTTCTTCGAAGGCCCGCATTCAAAACGGGCGAGCGACCGGATTCTGGTTGATTACTTTGTTAACTTTAATGCCACCGTACAACCTAATGTGCAACAATCTTGATCGAACAGAGATAAGCCGCTATAAGTTAGACACAGCACGTATTCCGATCTGCCCCGGAGTTTTTTCATGCGCATTGTGAAGTTGTTGTTGCCGATACTGTCGCTCGCACTGGTGGGTGTCCTATTCTCCGGCCGAAGTTTCGCAGCCCAAGGTTTCGCAGCCCAGGGTTTCGCAGGCACGGCCGATCGCATCGCGGGCGCGTTAACCGGCGGGCAGACCATTGCGCTGAAAGGCAACGTGCGCCACCAGGCGCTGCCGCAGTATGACCAGGGGCCGGTCGATCCTGCCATGAAGCTCGGAACCATGACCCTGCTGACCGTGCCCACCGCCGCCCAGCAGCAGGCGATCACACAACTCCTGGCGCAGCAGCAGGACCGGAAATCGCCGAACTACCATAAGTGGATCACCGCCGAGCAGTATGCCGACCGCTTCGGCCTCAGCCAGAACGACATGCAGCAGATCACCGCCTGGCTGCAGGCGCAGGGTTTCAGCATGATTAACGCGGCCCACGGACGCAACTGGGTTTCCTTTACCGGCACCGCGGCCCAGGTCCAGAGCGCGTTCGGCACGGAAATCCACCAATTTAAGGTAAACGGCGAGTTGCACTACGCCAACGCCACCGCCCCCATGATCCCCGCGGCGCTGTCGGGAATTGTCGCCGGCGTGCGCGGGCTTGACGATTTCCATCCCAAGCCGCTGGGCGTCCGGCGTGCGCGCCCCAACTACTACGACGCGACGTATGGAGCGCAGTACCTCGCGCCCGGCGACGTTTACACGGCCTACGACATGAATCCGCTTCTCAACGCGGCGACGACGATTAACGGCACCGGCCAGAGGCTGGCGGTAATGGGGCAGATCGAAATTTACTTGTCGGATATTAACGACTTCCGTACTGGCTTTGGCCTTTCTGCAATTACCTGCACTACGGCTGCCGCAGCGCCGAACGATATCATCACAGCGTGCAGTGATCCCCACTTCAGCTACGTTCCGATCGACGGAGGTCCCCCGGCCCTTACCGTAGATACGATCGGAGACCTCAATGAGTCCGACTTGGATATTGAGTGGTCTGGGGCCGTTGCCCCAGGTGCGCAGGTCATCTTCGTGGATTCCGACGACACGTTCACGTCCTTCTATTACGCGATCGACAACCAGAGTACGCTGGGCGAGAGCGTGATCAGCTTGAGTTATGGCGCGTGCGAGTTCGACGCCAACATTGGCCAAGCACAGGGACAGCCCCTGCTATTCGAGGCAGAACTGGCGAAAGCGAACGCAGAGGGAATCACTTTTGTGAACTCCAGCGGCGATACCGGCGCGGCAGAGTGCGACGCGAACGGCACCCCACCGGACGGTACCTTGACCGCCACGGGCCTTGCCACTCTGGGACTAGCTGTGAGTTATCCCGCCAGCAGCCAGTATGTAACTGGAGTCGGCGGCACCGCAGTGCCGCTCGCGGACATCATCCCGCCCTCGGCGACTTATTTTGGGACGACGAACGGCGCCAATGGCGGCTCGGTGCTCTCCTACATCCCGGAACAGGCCTGGAATGACGACGACGAATTGGCTGCCTATTGCCAGCTCCCGCCCGGCGATATAAACATAGACTTCTGCAACCAAGGCGGCAGTACTAAAGTTCCCGGCTGGGTGCCGATTACCTCTGCGGCCACGGCGCAGGAGAACATCGGCATCAGCGCCAGCGGCGGCGGCGTCAGCAACTGCGCGGTTCAAAACGCGGGCTTCACGGCTTGCGTTTCCGGGTTTCCGCAGCCGTCCTATCAGACTCTATTGGCGGTGCCTGGACAAGCCAGCGGTCGTTTCTCGCCGGATGTCTCTTTCCTGGCCACGCCGAATTTTCCCGGCTACGTTTTTTGCACGCAGGATTTCGAAAACAATACGGTCACCAGCACTGGCAGCAGTTGTGCCGGCGGCATTGCCACCGCCGTGAATAATGGATCCATTATTGGCGGCACATCGGTCTCGGCCCCGCTCTTTGCCGGTATCGTAACTCTGCTGAACCAATATCTGGCAGGCTCAGTTTCTCCCGGTCTGGGGAACGTTAATCCGACGCTCTACTCGCTAGCCGAAACTCCGGCCAACGGAGCTTTCCACCCGGTTACAACGGGCGCGAATACCGCGTATTGTGAGGTCGGGCAACCAGCCGTCCAGCCGGTGCCACTACAGTGCCCGTCATCTGGCATCATCGGTTTTCAAGCCTCGAATTCTGACCCGACCACAGGCTACAACCTCGTAACCGGTCTGGGATCGGTCGACGTGAACAAACTTGCCGTCGCATGGGCGGCCACGCGTCTCGCCACTTCGGTTGCGCTGACTCCATCTGCGACTCAGGCTTATCAAGGCGCGAGTGTAACGCTTACCGCGACGGTTACTCCCTCCACCGCAACGGGGAACGTGGTGTTCAACAACGGGACAACGGTTCTCGGGGCGTCTGCTATTACCGGCGGAACCGCCTCCCTGGCAGTCACCACGCTGCCAGTGGCGACGAACAGCATCACCGCTGCCTACAGCGGCAACGATACACTGGCGAACTCGACTTCGACCGCCGCCACGGTAACGGTGACGTCGCCATTTACGCTCACCGCGAGCCCCGCCAGCGCAAGCGTGAGCGCTGGCCAGGCTTCAAGTCCAATCACCCTGACCATTACCGGCGTAAGCGGATTCACCTCACCGATTACGCTGAGTTGCCCAACCCCGCCGACTAACGTGGCTTGTAACTTTAGCCAGACCTCGGTGACCCCTAGTACCACCCCGGTCAATGTCACCGTGACCCTCTCGACTGTTCTCTACATGGCGGCCGGAGCGCAAACCATAACGGTAAGCGGAGTTGGCGGGGGCGCGACCGTAACGTCAACGATCGGTCTTACCGTAACCGCGACCACCGAAACCTTCACCCTGACGGCAAAAAATGCCACGTACCCAGTGAACCCCGGCGGCAGCGCTTCGGTGAGTATCACAGTGACCGGCAGCACCGGATTTTTAGTGGGAAGTCCGGCGACCACGGTCGTGCCGATCACCTATACCTGCAACGATCCGGCGCCGCAATCTCTGTGCACTGGCCCCGCGGGGGCGACAAACACGACTGCGGTGAGCTTTACGATTTCGACCACGGCTCCCACGGCAGAGTTGCGGCGTCCTTTTGACCGCGGCTCGGGGATCTTCCTTGCAGCGCTGCTTCCGGGTCTGTTGGGGATCCTGTTCACGTTTGGTCCGCGGAAACCCGGTTCCCGCCTGCGCGGCATGCGGATGCTGGGGCTGATTGTGGCCCTAGGATTCTCGACGCTTTGGCTAGGTTCCTGCGGCGGCAGCAGCAGCAACGGCGGCGGCGGCAACGGGGGAACGACGCCGGGAAGTTACACCGTCACCATTAACGCCACGACTGGCGGTGCCAGTCCAGTGACGAGCACCACTACGGTGACGCTGTCTGTCCAGTAATCGTATTCGGTAGCAGCGAACGGCAGGCGCTCCGCTCATCCCGGAGCGCCTTTTCTCTTGAAACCGCACGCTTCTTTGCCTTCCCTCTTCCCATCTGCGAAACTGACCACTAGCCACTAGCCACTAATCACTGCCTCATGGGCCGCATCCACGTACTCTCCGAAACCGTTGCCAACCAGATTGCCGCCGGCGAGGTGGTGGAGCGGCCTGCGTCCGTGGTGAAGGAGATGCTGGAGAACGCGCTCGACGCCGGTGCGACTCGAATCAAGATCAGCGTAGAGGCGGGCGGGAAGAAGCTGATCCAGATCACCGACAACGGATGCGGCATGGTGCGCGATGACGCCATGCTGGCGTTTGAGCGGCACGCGACGTCGAAGATCAAGAACACCGAAGACTTGCTGAGCATTGCCACGCTGGGGTTTCGCGGCGAGGCGCTGCCATCGATCGCCTCG
This sequence comes from uncultured Acidobacteriota bacterium, assembly GCA_963758005.1. GTDB lineage: Bacteria > Acidobacteriota > Terriglobia > Terriglobales > Acidobacteriaceae > Sulfotelmatobacter. Next base: position 605,919 of record CAVWTR010000006.1, on the reverse strand, counting down.
GTGTCGCGGCTGCGGCTGGAGACGCGGGCGCAGCCGACGGAAGAGGAACGGGGTTTGGCCCAGAATGACGCGGGGACAGTAATTGAAATTAATGGTGGAAAGATTGCGCGCGTCGAAGAGGCGGGGCTGCCGCTGGGGACATCGATTACGGTGCGCGATCTTTTCTTCAATACTCCGGCGCGCAAGAAATTTCTGAAAGCAGAGTCGACCGAGTTGTCGCATATTGCATCGCTGGTCACGCATTACGCGCTGGCGCATCCCGATAAGCATTTCGAGTTGCATTCAGCGACGAATGCCATGCTGGTCGCGCCTCCGGTGGCGGGCTACAGCGAGCGCGTGTACCAGGTATTCGGCAAAGAAACGCTGGACCAGTTGATTCCCGTGGCTTCGCGGCAGGCGCTGGAGCGCGTGGGATTGCCACAGCCTCCGCCGTGGCGGCGCAAGGAAACGGAAGATGGCGAGGCCGCGGAAGGCGAGGCAACTGAAAAAGCTCCGGGCGAGATGCGCATTCACGGCTTTGTCTCGAAGCCGGAAATTCAGAAGCTGAACCGCAATTCGATTTTCGTATTCGTAAATGGACGAACGATTCGCGACCGTCTGATTCAGCACGCGCTGACCGAGGCGTATCGAAATATTATTCCGCCGGCGGTGTATCCGGTGGTGCTGCTGTTTCTGGAGTTGCCGGCGGCTGAGGTCGACGTGAACGTGCATCCCTCGAAGACGGAAGTCCGCTTCCGCCAGCAAAGCGTGCTGCACGATTTTGTGCGCGATTCGGTGCGGGCGGCGTTGATGAAGGCGCGTCCGGCGCCGCAGTTTGTGACCGAGATGCGGGCGCACGCCACGGCGGGGCAGGCGCTGACCTCGGGCGCCCTGACGCCGGAGTTGAGTCCAGCGCAGGCGTGGAATCCGGCGACCGGGAATGCTTCTGCGGCGGAATTTCCAGATCTCGCAAATGAAGCCAGACCCTTCGACAAGCTCAGGACAGGCTCCGGGGCACCCCAGGCTGAAGGGACCACCGGATTTTTCTTGCAGCCTTCCGTGCCGCCTCCGATTTCAGGACGATTTCAGTTTGAGGGCGGGATCGCGGTCGAGGCGAATGCAGCTGTTTCTCTGGCGCGCGCGGCTGAGGCGATTCCGGATGATGGCTGTGCTCCGGCGCTCGACGTTCGGGAAGAAGAGCCAACGCTGTCCGCGCTGGGAACGCTGAGTCCGCTAGGACAGATTCGAAATTCTTTCATCCTGGCGGTGAACGAAGACGGCCTGTGGATTGTCGACCAGCATGTGGCGCATGAGCGCGTGTTGTTTGAGCGCGTGCTGAAGCAGCGGGCGGCGCAGAAAGTCGAGAGCCAGCGGCTGCTGATGCCGATCGTTCTGGAACTGTCTCCGGCGCAGCAGGCGGTGTTTACCGAGATTGCCGACGAACTACAGCACAACGGATTCGAGGCCGAGCCGTTCGGCGCGCGCAGCGTGGCCGTGAAGGTCGCGCCGGCGGGAGTGGAGGCGTCGGCGGTCGAACGCATGCTGCACGAATTGCTCGACCAGTTCTCGCGCGAGGAACAGTCGCTGAACCTGGAAAAGATTCGCTCGCGCATCGCCGCCTCCATCGCATGCCACGCCGCGATCAAGGTAAACATGCCGCTGGAGCAGAATAAAATGGAGTGGCTGCTGGCAGAACTGGCCAAAACCGACCATCCGTACTCGTGCCCGCACGGACGCCCAGTCGTGCTACGGTACTCTATGAAGGATATTCAGAAGGCGTTTAAGAGAATCTAGCTTTCAAACGAGCTCTCAGCTGTCAGCTCTCAGCTATCAGTGAGTGCGAAGAGCGATTTTGTTCTAGCTGAAAGCTGATAGCTGACAGCTTGTTTTTATGACCGATCCCGAACTCCAGCAACTCCGCCGCGAAAAATGGCGTCTCGATGGCAAGCCCATCCGGACGATTGAACAGGCACGCGCGTTTTTGGAGGAGGTCGGGTTCTGCCTCATGTATCCCAAGCGTCCGGCGCTGCTGGCGCCTACGTTTATTGGTGCGTTTGTTGGATCGGACGACCGGTTGCCGGGATGGCAGCATGCGTTCAAGGATCCGCGGGCAACTGAGGCCACCGGGTTGATGGTGCGGTTGTTGCGCGAGCGCGCCGCGTTCGAGGCGAATCTGTTCGACGAGAACAATGGATTTCTGGTGGCGGCGTCGGCGTTTCCTTATTTTTATGCGCTGGTGGGCGAGCGCAATCCCAAGCTGGCTCCCAAGGCGGGGTCGAGGTCGGCCTACTCCGCGCTGGCTTGCGATGCGTTCGAGTTGATCACGCGCGAAGGTCCGATTTCGAAGCAGAAGATGCAGGAAGTGCTGGGCGGAAGCGTGTCGTTTCCGGCGCTCGATAGCGCGTTGGGCGAGTTGTGGTCGAAGCTGCGCATCACGCGTGTGGATTACAGCGCGAGCGAGGGCTCGGTTTGGGATGTGCTCTATCGCTGGGCGCCGGACGCGGTGAAAGAGGGCGTGGGATTATCGGTGCAGGAAGCGCTCACCGCGCTGCTCTCGAAATATCTGGACTGCGTGATTGCTGTGGAGCAGGCGGAGCTGGAAATATTCTTCGGCAACTTCGTCGCGCGGTCAAAGGTCAGGGACGCGGTGAATGCTCTACTGGCGGCCCGAGAATTGAGCTTCATCCACGTGAGCGGACAATCGATGCTGCAGATTACGCCGGAGAAAGTTGTGGTCGTGCCAAGCTCACCACCAGCGGAGCGGCCCGCGGCCGCCGTGCGAGAAAGTCGTTCGCCAACGGAAAGACGACCACGGGGGCTGAAGCCCGCTAAACCCGCTCGCTTTACGCGGCGCTGAAGCGCCGCTCTTCCACGGTGGCGCGCGAGTTCACATTTGTTCGCAGTTCGCTCGTCATTACCAACATGTCTGGTGATACCACTCTCAATGCCTACCGCGGGCGGCTTGCGCCTTCGCCCACCGGACTGCTGCATCTTGGCCACGCGCGGACATTTTGGATGGCGGCGCGGCGAGCGGCTGAGCATCACGGGCAGTTGATTCTCCGCAATGAAGATTTGGATTCGCAGCGCTGCCGGCCGGAGTTTGTCTCGGCGATGGTTGAAGATTTGCGTTGGCTGGGGATTGAATGGAGTGAAGGGCCCGACTGCGGCGGGGCGTACGGTCCATACACGCAGAGCGAGCGGCGTGAGCATTATCTGCGGGCTTGGGAGACGCTGCGTGAGCTGGGGATGATCTATCCGTGTACGTGTTCGCGGAAGGATGTGGGGCTGGCGGCGGGAGCTCCGAATGAGGGGGATGACGAGCCGATTTATTTAGGAACATGCCGGTCAACGGGAGGGCAGCGGAGTTTCGCTCCGCACGACCGGGTCCCTTCGACTCCGCTCAGGGCAGGCTCCGACCCGCTCCCACACAACCAAGACCGCGAGCCCGCTGAGGTGAATTGGCGGTTTCGGGTGCCGGATGGGGAGGAGATTTGTTTTTCGGATTTGCATCTTGGTCCGCAGCGGTTTGTGGCGGGACGCGACTTCGGCGACTTCATTGTTTGGCGGCGCGACGATGTGCCGGCTTATCAGTTGGCCGTCGTAGTGGACGACGCCGCTATGGCGATCACCGAGGTCGTGCGCGGGGCGGATTTGCTGAAGTCTACGGCTCGACAGATTCTTTTGTTTCGTGCGCTGGGGCTGAGTGTGCCGGATTATTATCACTGCGACTTGGTGCGCGATGAGGCGGGAGTCCGGCTGGCGAAGCGGCATGATGCTTTGAGCATTCGAAAACTTCGCGAGTTGGGATGGACCGCGGCGCAGGTGCGGGAGAGCGAGAGTTCGTGAATTGGATTCGTGTGGGATGAGTTGGAGCGCTGCCCGTGTACAATCTTTAGCTTCCACAATGAATGAACAATCGAAAGACGAATCGTCGCCGCGCGGGCTGATTATTGCCATTGACGGGCCGGCGGGCGCGGGCAAGAGCACGATCGCTTCGCGACTGGCGCGGAAGCTGGGCTATGTGAACCTGGAGAGTGGGGCCATGTATCGCGCGCTGGCGCTGAAGGCGATTGAGCGGGACGCTTCATTCGACGATGAAGCGGCGCTGGTCAAGCTGGCCGAGAACCTGCACATCAAGCTCGAACCTACGATTGGCGGGAACCGCACGCTGCTCGACGGGCGGGATATTTCGTCGCGCATTCGCGAGCGCGATGTGTCGGAGGCGGCTTCGCGGGTGTCGGTGCATCCCAAGGTGCGGGAGTGGATGGTCGCGCACCAGAGGGAAATGGGCGCCGGCGGCGGCGTGGTCATGGAAGGTCGCGACATTGGCACGCAGGTTTTTCCCCACGCCGATCTGAAGATTTTTCTGGATGCTGACCCCGTGGTGCGCGAGCAGCGCCGCATGGCCCAGCAGAAAATCAAAGGTGATGTGGCCGCCAGCGTGGCGGCGGAACTGCGCGAACGCGACCGGCGCGATCGCACGCGGGCGGCGTCTCCGCTGGTGGCGGCGGCAGACGCGGTGGTGATCAACTCAACTGCGTTGAGTGAGGATGAAGTGCTGGCGCAGGTGGAGGGGTTGGTGCAGGCGAGGTTGGGTTCAAGCTAGCATTCGACCAGACTCGGTCGCGTTCCACAGGCCGCCGTCAGTTCCAGCGATATCGTTTTTCACTTCAACTCTTTCAGCATCGCCGCCGAGTGTCCATTCCCGGGATCCAAGCGAATCGCATTCTCGTAACTCTTGATGGCGAGATCTTTGTCGCCTTCCTGCCGATAGGCCTCACCTAGACTATCGAAGGCATTGGAAGAGGCGGGGTGTTCGGTCGCATTCAGTTTGAAAATTGCGACCGCATCACTGACTCGCTTGTCACCGTAGAGGAGTTGATATCCCAGCGTGTTTAACTCCGATTCGCTCAAATCGTAGTCGGCGCTTTTCGCCAGCGAGCCATACATTTGTACCGCCGCCTGGGCGCCTGATTCGCGTGTAGTTTTGTATAGCTTTTCGGCTCCCGACATTTTGGGCAGGACATAGGATCGTCCGCGCAGAATATTCAAAATGGCGTCGTTGATCTCGATTCTTTTGCTGTTGCCTCGATTCGTCAGCAGGATGACGGTGATCCTGCTGGTCAGGCGTCGCTCAATGAATGCCCTGAATCCGGCTGTGCTTCCCGTATGCCAGACATATTTTTCGCCGTTCATGTCTGCGACGTTCCAGCCGAAACCATAGGTGCTTGCGCCTTCCTGCACACTTCCGGGCGCGAATGCTGCCGCCAACGAAGACTGGCGGACCAGTTTGTCGGTGTACAGCGCCTGATCCCACTTGAACAAGTCGTCCACGGTTGAGTAAATACCTCCGTCGCCGGGAACGGCGGTGGAATTAACGTCATCTCTCGCCCCGAACTGGCTGTATCCAATTGCCGCCAGACTATTTTTCTTCTGCGGGCTGTCATAGACGAAGGAGCCGCCCATGCCAAGCGGTTTGAAAATCATTTGTTCGACGAAGTCGCCGAACCTCTGCCCGGATACCCTTTGCATGACAATCGCCAGCAGCGCATAGCCAGGATTGCTGTATCGGTATCTTTGACCAGGTTGGCCAAAGACGGATTCCCGCTTCAACAGGTCTGCTACCAGTTCCTTTTGCGTCAGATTGGAATCGTCGATATCGAGGTCGCCGTAGTCCGGAATACCGGAGGTGTGGGTCAGCAGCTGCCGGATGGTGATCTTGCTGGTTTGGGAGGAACGAGCGAACTCTGGAATGTATTTTGAAAGTGCATCGTCATAGCTGAGTTTGTTCCGTTCTGCCAGCATCATGATCGCCGTGGCCGTAAAGGGTTTGGTGACGGAGGCGAGGCAGAACGGAGTGTCCGGAGTCAGTTTCGCGTTGGTTTGAAAGTTTGCCGGTCCGAAGGCATTGCGGTAGATGACCTTGCCTTGAACGGCAACAAGGACGGTGCCGTTGAACTGGCCTCGCTCATGAAGGGCCGACATGAGCTGATCGATGGTCCGCTCTTGCTCAGCAGGATTTGCCTGCGCACTCGCCGGCCACACCCAGAGGACACAAATCAGAAATCCCACCGACAGTCTCACCAACTGCGAGGAATAGTCTCGAAGCTGTGCCGGATGGACAAACAATTCCGTCAGTTCTCGGTGGGTTCGACTTTCACTTTCGGGGCGGGTAGCGCTTTCCCGGCCTTTGCCGGACTCGGCGGCTCCGGCGGTTTTGGCGGTAGCGAACTGGCTTTGCGAATCTCGATGCCGTCATGCTCGTTGTTGAGCACGATGTGGGAAGAGGCGTTGCCCACGCTGCCGCTGGCCTTGGCCTCGTGCTCGTCGTTGTTCACTTTCAGTTCAGGGAAGTCGGACTGAATCTCACCATCGTGCGTGCGCGCATCCAGGCGGAATCCGGCTTTGTCGGGCAGACTCAGCTGAATGTCGCCGTTGCGGCTGTCGATCTGTATGTTGCCCAGCGTGCGCATTCCGACTTCGACTGTGCCGTTGTCATTCTGCAGGCGGACGTCACCGGAAACCTCGTCCAGCCGGATGTTTTTTGAGCGCGTGGTCAGGTGCAGCGGTCCAGTGATCTGCTCAGCGTGGAGTTCATCGGAATCGAGGTCGAGATCGCCCTCGATGCGGGAGAATTCCATGTCAGTGCGCGAAGACTTGAAAGTCACGGTCTTCGAAATGCGCGCCAGCTTTACGCTTTCCTGAAATTCTCCGTCGAGTTGCACTGCGCCTTTAATGTCGGCGACCGAGACTTCATCGACCCGGCCGTCCACGTGCACATCGCCGGTGATCTGCTCGATTTTCACCGTGCCTTTTTCCTGACTTACTTTCACGTTGCCGGTCACGTCTTCAACCGATGTGTCGGAATGCTGAGTGTTGATCTCTACGTTGCCCTCGCGGCCAACCAGGTTCACATCGCCGCGGCGGGAACTGATGGTGACCGCGACCTTGCGGGGCAGGGAAATGTCGAGGTCGGTTTCGACAGGATGATCGCCCGCGGCTTCCGAGTTGGCATCGAGCGTCACCTGGCCGCCGTTCATTGTGATGGTCGGCTTGGTTTGGGCGTTGTATTTGTCGGCGTCGCCCTGATTATCGGCGCCCACGCGCTTGCGGACGACTACGCTGATCTTGTTGTCCTCGGAGGCGTGGACGCTGACTGCGCCGTGCGTGTTGATGATTTTGAGGCTGGCTCCCACGGGGAAGGCCTGCTCCAGTTGGTCGTTGAAGTTGTAGCTTTGACCGAAGATGTTGTCGAAATCGGGGTTATTGAGGTCGATCTGATCGCGGATTCCGGACCAGTTGACGCGCTCCAGTTGGGTGGCGACCAGACCGCAAACCACGATCATGAGCACCAGGAAGATTCCTCCCGCGCCAATGCCGGAGGCGCGAACGCCTTCGCGCTGTGCGCGCTGGTGCTCGATCAGTTTAATCACGCCCCAGAAAATCAGCAGCACCGGCCAGTAGTTGGCGAACAAGTGAGCCAGGCGCTCGATCGACAGCACGTGCATTGTGCCCATCAAAAAAACGATGCCCAGCACGATCAGAACGAACGGGCCTGCCATGGAGCGTCGCCGATGTGGCGGCAGAGGAGGCAGCGGCGAGAATGGCGGTGTCGTGACTGGGTTAGGAGTGTAGGGGCTAGACATTTTTCACCTCGCCGGAAGAGCTCGTCTCCTCTGGATTCTGCGAGCCCGCAGGCGGGGCATTTTGCGGCGCTGCTTGCGGAACTGCCGGCGGGAATCCCTGGAATCCGCTCGGCGGAACATTGGGTGGAAATCCTCCCGGAACGTACGGCGGAACGTTTGGTGGAAATCCCCCGGGAACATTCGGTGGAAAACCCGGAGGCATGCCCGGCGGAAACGAGCCGAAGTGTCCGTCCGACGAAGCGTTGCTCTGGATCAACTTGACTACGCCAATCACCAGCAGGATAGCGGGCCAGGTTCGGTGAAATTCCAAGCGTCCCGTGTTGTCGAGCAGCATCAGCACGCCAATGGTTACCAATATCGCCGGCCCCATCAGCTTTCGAGTGCGGCAGCGCTCGCACTGGCACATGGCCGGATTCCGGCCAATCAGGCCCCAATGCTTGGCAAAGAGCCACACGCCGAAAAAGATCAGGACCAGCGACACAACCACGTTCATCCCGACCTCAAAGAGTCCGGCTGTGTGCAACAGGAAGAGCGCGCCCAAGCCGATCAGGACCGCGGCGCCGGTCGGAACCTTGGTTCCTTCGAATCTCTCGCCCGTGCCAAAAGTTTGCGCCAATCCGAACGGATCAGGAACAGGCTCGCCCAGCTGGATCGCCTTCGCGCTGCGAATCGCGTCGATGATCTGGTAGACGTAGAAGAAACCGATGCCGATGCCCAGGGCTGTAATAAGCGGCCAGGGGAGATTGGAACTGACGCCAAGGATCAGCAGCACCATGATGACCAAGTGGGTCAATCCTTTGGTGTATTGGCCGGTATAGACCGCGCCCACGCCGAAAGGGAAGAATCCGGCGAGCATACCGGCAACCGCAGGATTCGGGCCGGAAGATGGTCCCGGTCCAACCTTCACTCCCAGGCCTTGATCCATGAACTGCTGATATCCGGTTGGTGGCGGATTTTGAGGCTGATTCTGTGGAGAAGCTTGCGGCGGCACAAATCCGGCCGCAGGTATGGTTCCTTCCATGCGCGCGGCCAGGCAGGCCTCGCAGTAGATCACGCCGCGAACGTCGCGGGTGCATTGGTTGCAAAGTGGCTTGCCGCAAGTGCGGCAGAAGGCCACGGCAGCGGTATCGCCGTGCGTGTTGCAGTTCATACGAGCCTCCTGTACGTGGTCACCGACACTACAGGCAGATCGTCTGCTGAGGGAGATGGACCCAGAGGAGCGCTGGCCAGAATGAGATGGTCGTCGATCTGGCTGTAATTGCGCTCCTGTTTCTGCTCGGGCTGTTGTGTTGTGTCGTTCTTGTCGTCTTTCTGTTTGGCCGGTCGAGACTTCTGAAGCGCGGGCTCGGCGGGCGCGAGATTGCGTTTGACTTCGCGCAGTGCCGCCTGCACTTCATAAACGGCTTTCACATTGTCGAGTTTCCGCACCACCCGGGCGTGCGCATTGTAGTAAGCGTGCCGGATCGCGGCGGGCCGCAGGCTCACCTCACGCAGGTCAGCGGGTTTCACGCCGGCTACGGTCAGGCCCACCGACAGCGCGAAGAAAGCCATGCCAAACGACATGGCAAAGCGCGGTTGGCGGACCGTGGCCCAGATCGGTTCAAGCACCGATCCGAACAGCGACGCCTGCACGTGCTCCCACCAGGAAATGCGCGGTTGGGTTGCCCGTGCGTTCACCCGCAGGCGTTGGGTGTCAACGCCCGTCGTGGATGCCAGAATGTTCATGACCAGGCTGGCTGGAGGCTCCACCTCCGTGAGACCTTTCAGCCAGTTGCGGCCCGCCTCAGCTTCGGCGAGCAGCGGTCCGCACGTCCGGCAAACCCGGGCGTGGGCCTGGAAGCGGTCGAGTCCGGTCCCGGTCAGGACGCCATCGATGGCGTCCGTGAGCAGGAGATCGAACTCGTTGCAGCGCATTCCGTTACTGGTTTGGTCGTTTTTCATGTGATCTGGCATCACATCACCTGCCTATAGGTACGTTGTAGGAGCCTGGCAAGTTCCGCCCGCCCTCTATTTATTCGTGATTTCACGGTACCCTCCGGAACCTTCAAAACGACGGCGATTTCCTTGTAATCCATATCCTGTAAGTCCCTTAGAATCACTGCTTCCCGAAGCTCTGGTGAAAGCTTGGCCAGGGCCGCGTGCACGGTCTCCGAGACCTCCCGGCTGCGTACGTGGGCATCGGGAGGTGCGGATTGGTCAGGAATTTGCTCACTGAGAGGCTGCGCGTCCTCGTGGTCGGACCCGGACGTGTCCATGGAGTCGGTCATGCGGTCCTGCTTGCCCTTGCGGAAATGATCAACCAGCAGGTTCCGCGTGATAGTCGTGACCCACGTGACGAACGCCCCCTTGGTGTGGTCATAGCTGGGAAGCGTGCGGTACATCTTGATGAAGACTTCCTGCGTCAGGTCCTGGGCATCATCGCCCGATCCGGCGAAGCGGTAGCAGATGTTGTAGATCCGGCGGCTATAGGTCTGCACGATTTCCTCCCAGGCGGCGGAGTCGCCGGCAATACAGCGCCGGACCAGCATCGCGACCACCTGTACGTCTTCCACTTAAAAGCTCCCCGGAAACCTGCTAAAAACCTGAGACTTTGAGCTCAGCCGATCTGAGACTGATCTGAGCTCCCACTAGACAGTACGTGATTGCGGGCCTTGAAGTTCGTCACCAAGTCACCGCATCAGGCTAAGACAGGGCATTGTAACAAGCGCGTGCGGCGGAACGGCGGAAGTCCGGCGCCATCTGCGGAGAGGCAGTCGTGCGGGTTGACGCCTAAAAGAAAAGCCATCAACCACAAAGCACACGAAGGATCACAAAGGACTTCGCTTGGATGGGATTCCCTTCGTGTGACTTCGTGTTCTTCGTGGTTAAGAATCTTCAAGCCGCACTAGTGTCCACTCGGCAAAGAGTGAATGAGAAAGCCGGCGATGGAGTAGAATTCGTCAAAACCGTTGCTGCGGAAACGCAACGAGTGTGCCCGGGGATTTCCAAACTCCATCAGCAGTCAGCTTCACGCACCTGGGCCTCCCCTTTTTCGTGGAGCATAGCTAGTGGTATCGAGATGATTGGACAACGGCTGTCGCATTACCAGATCGTGGAAAAGATCGGCGCCGGCGGGATGGGCGTCGTCTATCGCGCGCATGATGAGCAACTGGACCGCGATGTTGCCATCAAAGTTCTGCCGCCGGGAACTCTCGCCGACGAAGCGGCTCACAAACGCTTCCGCAAAGAAGCGCTGTCGCTGGCTCGCCTGAATCATCCCAACATCGCAACCGTGCACGAATTCGGCAGCCAGGACGGCGTTGATTTTCTGGTCACCGAATACATTGCGGGCATCACTTTGGATGCGAAGCTGGCCCGCGGTCCGCTGGCGCCCGCGGAAGTGATTCGCCTTGGAGTGCAGTTGGCGGAAGGACTGGCGGCCGCGCACGAGCAGGGAATCGTGCACCGCGATCTGAAGCCGGGCAATCTGCGCCTCACCACCGACGGAAGATTGAAGATCCTCGACTTCGGCCTGGCCGAGATCATGCCGCAGGCCAGCGCCGACGGAGTCACAGCGACGCTTGCGCGATCGCACGAAACCAGCGGCACCTTGCCCTACATGTCTCCAGAACAGTTGAGCGGGGAAATGGCGGACGCGCGCAGCGACATTTGGGCCGCGGGTGCCGTGCTGTATGAGATGGCGACCGGGAAGCGACCGTTTTTGCAAACGGTGCCTGCTCTGTTAATCAATGCGATTCTCAATCAGACTCCGGAGCCGCCCAGCAAAATCAATCCAGCAGTGCCCGCCGGGTCTGGACGCGGTGATCGTAAAAGCTCTGGCGCGTGATCCGGCGTGGCGCCATCCCTCCGCCGGCGATCTGGCGGTTGACCTGGAACGGTCCGCATCGCCCAGTTCCAGAGCGGTTCCGATTCAGCCGGCGCTGATCCAGTCCGGACCGCTTCAGACAGTGCAGCTTCCGTCAGCGCAGGTGCAGCCAGCGTCGCCGTCGAGTCGCCGGCAATTAGCAGCGCTAGTCGCAGGGCTCGCGTTTCTCGCGCTCGCGGCCGCGGGATATTTTTTCTTCTTGAAGCATCGCAATCCGCCATCAAACGCCGCGCCCGCTGTGGCCCGACGGCGATCGATCGCGGTGCTCGGTTTCAAGAATCTTTCGGAGAATCCGGAGAAGTCGTGGCTCTCGACGGCGATCTGCGGAAATGCTTACCACCGAACTGAGCCAGGGAGATCAACTGCGCACGATCCCCGGCGAAAGCGTGGCCCAGATGAAGGCGAGTCTGGCCTTGCCCGATGCCGACAGCTTCAGCCAGCAGACTCTTACCCGCATCCGGCAGAACTCTGGGCAGCGACGACGTGGTGCTGGGCTCGTATCTTCCTCTCGGCAATGGACTCCTTCGCCTCGATCTTCGCCTGCAGGACGCGGTCGCGGGCGTGACCCTGGCATCGGTTTCCGAGAAGGGAAGCGAAGCGGAGATCGATGATCTGGTAAGTAAGGCCGGAACGGAGCTGCGCGCGAAACTCGGAATTGGCCCGCTTTCTGAGGCGCAGTCGGCTGTGGTGCGCGCATCGCTGCCGTCCAATCCAGAGGCGGCGCGCCTGTACTCAGAGGGCTTGCAGAAGCTGCGGTTGTTCGATGCTCAGGCCGCCCGCGGCCTGCTGGAAAAGTCCGCGGCGCTCGATTCCGAATATGCTTCCACGCATTCCGCGCTGGCCGAGGCGTGGTCGACTCTCGGATATGACGCGAAGGCCAAAGATCAGGCCAAACAGGCTTTGGCACTTTCCGCGAAATCTTCGCGCGAAGAGCGGTTGCTGATCGAAGGTCGCGCCCACGAGTTGCTGGCGCAAAACCCGGAGGCGGTGGAAAGCTACCGGGCGCTGTGGGAGTTTTTTCCTGACAACGTCGATTACGGTCTGCTCCTGAATCGAGCGCAAGTCGCAGCTGGGCACGGCAGCGAGGCCGAAGCCACGCTCGCCAATTTGCGCAAGTTGACCGTCTCGGAGGCGGACGCGGCGCGCATTGACCTTGCCGAAGTGAACATTGCCAATCTATCGAATGATTTCAAGCGGCAGCAGGAGTTGGCGGAACGGGCCGCCGGCCGCGGCCGCGCCGTGGGCGCCAGTTTGCTGGTGGCGCGAGCGCTGCAACTGGAATCTGCCGCCCTGGAGCGCATGGGAGATTCGAAAAAAACGCTGGAGCTTGCCAGCGAAGCGAAGCAACTCTTTGATTCAGCGGGAGACCGAAAGGGCTCGGCGCGCGAGGTCCTGTTCGAAGGCGATCTGCTGTTTGACGAAGGCAACTATCCGGCTGCCCAGAAGCAATTTGAAATTGGCTTGGCTGTGTTCCAGGAAATCGGCGCGAACCGTGCCGCTCGCGCTGCGCTGGAACGCATCGGTAATGTCTATTACGCCGAAGGCAGATTGCAGGAAGCCGTGAAGGATTACAAGCAGGCTCTGGCCTCTGACCGGGAACTGAATGATCAGCAGGGAGTGGCCGGCGACCTGGGAAATCTGGCCAACGCCCTCGATGGACTCGGCGACATTCAGGGCTCGCTGAAGATGCAGCAGGAGTCGCTCGCAATTTTCAACCAACTGGGCGACCGCCGCGGGGCGTCGACCACTATGTACAATCTCGGCAACCTCTACGTCGAGACTGGCAATCTGGAGGATGCCCAGAAAAACTACGATCAGGGCCTGGCCATTACCCGGGAGATTTCCTACCGGCGCGGCGAGCCCTATCCGCTGGCTGGTTCGGGCGATGTTCTGTTGGCGCGTGGCGACTTCCCGGAAGCGCGAAAGCGATATGAGGAAGCGCTGGCTCTGTGCAAGGAACTGGACGACGAAGACTTCGCCGCGCAAATCAACGCGTCACTCGCGACCATTGCACTATTCGAAAAGCGCTACTCCGATGGCGAAGCGCTTGCCCGCCAGGCGTTCGCGACCTATGAAAAGACGAATTCCGCGGGCAACGAAGCCTGGGTGCAGGCGGTGCTTGCGCGTAACCTACTGGGACAAGGCAGATTGCCGGATGCGCAAGCTGCCGTAACCAAGGCCACCGCTTTGGTCCGCCAAACCACGCTGCGGGCTCCCCTCTTTGAAGTGACGATGGCTGAGGCGCGAGTAAAAGCGAAGTCGGGACAAACAGCGGAAGCGTTGCAGTCGCTGCAAACCCAGCTCTCCTCCGCTCGTAAGTTTGGTTATCTCTTGTATGAATATCAGCTGCGTCTGGCGATCGGCGAGATTGACTTGTGGTCCGGTTCGGCATCGGCCGCCAGTTCTCTTTCCGCGCTTGAAAAAGATGCACGGGAGCATGGAGCCGGTTTCGTGGCGAATCAGGCGCAGGCTCTGCAAACCGAACATCACGCCAAGGGCAAATAGTTGACACTGCGCGAGTTATATTTCCCGGTTTTTCCTAAGATCTTAATCTGATATTCACACGACCCTGCTAGGCTGAAAGCGGATCGAAAATGCCTTTCAGGAGGTGTTGGATGATTCCTCTCTCTTCCTCCTCCGCGATTTCCGGCGGACTCACCTGGACGAAAATTCCACACAGCCGCAACTACGAACTGAGACTCAATGGCGAAGCGGTGGGCACGCTGCTGCGTCCCGGTTGGTTCGAAACAAGTTTTTTAGCCGAAACTCAATATGGGCAATGGACATTCCGCCGCGGCGGTTGTCTTAGCGGCGGCGCTCAGATCATCGATACGGTCTCTAAACAACCGATCGCAACCCTCAAGTGCTCATGGGGCACCGGCGGCGGCACGCTGACCTTCGCCGACGGCCAAACGCTTGAGCTGAAGCAAAACGGATGGTGGCGTCCAGTGTGGAGCGTGATTGGCGCGGACGGCCAGCTCGTGCTGCGCTTTCATGCGCGGGAAAAAACCCTTGAGGTGCCAGCCGAACAAGCTTTGCCCGTCAGCCGCCGGGTGGCTCTGCTGGCCATGTTTACTTTCTACCGGATGCTGCAGGCCGAAGAAGACGCGGCAGTGGCGGTGCTGGTCGCCGCGTCGTAAGGCTATTCGCTAGTGAAGTAATCGACGGTAACCGGATTTTCAAACAGCGAATAGTCGCGGGTGACCACCGTGATGCCGCTTTCGGTGACGAAGTAGCGCTGACGGTCGGCCTCGGCGTCGTAGCCGATGGTTGTGCCTTCGGGAATATGCACGTCGCGGTCGAGGATGGCTTTGCGAATGCGGCAGCGGCGGCCAACGCTGACGTGGGAAAACAGGATGCAGTTGTCGACTTCGGAATAAGAATTCACGCGCACATTGGGCGAGAGCACGGAATTCTTCACCGCCCCGCCGGAGACGATGCATCCGTTGGAGACGATGGAATCGAGCGCCGTGCCGGTGCGGCCGGCTTCGGCAAAAACAAACTTCGCCGGCGGGTATTGCCGCTGGTGCGTGCGGATGGGCCAGTCTTCGTCATACAGGTTGAAGATTGGCGACACCGAGACAATGTCCATGTTGGCTTCGTAGTAGGCCTCGAGCGTGCCCACGTCGCGCCAGTAAAGCGCTTCCTTCTTGTTTTCATCGACGAAGTCGTAGGCAAAGACGCGGTAGTCGTCGACCATCTTGGGCAGAATATCTTTGCCGAAATCGTGGCTCGACTGCTCGTTCTCCGCATCCTTGAGCAGCACCGGAATGAGCACGTCGGCATTAAAAAGATAAATGCCCATGGAAGCCGCGACCTTGGCAGGATTTATCGGCGAGCGCAGACCGGTGGTCTTCGGCTTTTCTTCGAAGCCATTGATGCGCCCATCTTTATCCACGTCGACCACGCCGAAGCGCGAGGTTTCTTCGGGATCGATCTGAATCGTGGCCAGGGTAATGTCGGCAGCCGAGTCGAGGTGCTGCTTCATCATCTTGCCGTAGTCCATTTTGTAGATATGGTCGCCGGAAAGAATCAGCACGTGCTTGGGCTGCTCGGAGCCGATGGAATAAATGTTCTGGTAAACCGCGTCGGCCGTGCCCTGGTACCACTGATCGCTCACCCGCTTCATGGGCGGCAGGACTTCGACGAACTCGCCCACCTCGCGTCCCAGGATGTTCCAGCCTTCGCGGATGTGCCGGTTGAGCGAGAGCGCCTTGTACTGGGTGAGAATGTAAACGCGGCGCAGATCGGAGTTCAGACAATTCGACAGCGTGATGTCGATGATGCGATAGATGCCGCCAAACGTGACTGCGGGCTTGGCCCGGTCGCGAGTCAGAGGATAGAGCCGTTCGCCGGCGCCGCCTGCCAAAAGAACCCCGAGAGTATCTTTCATGACTCCCCTCAGATTCCGACTTTCTGGTATCCGTGAAACCGGAATCGTTGCTCTCCGCCCGGCAGAAGCGAAAAGAAAACAGTAGATGTTAGCACAGCCGGCGAATCCATAAGGTGCGGGCTGCCAGCGGGCGGTTGCTCAATTTGAAGTTGAGCACTAGCGGATTCACCGACGGATGTCATCCTGCAGGAGCGCGCTAAGCGCTCCGGAGGGACCTTACGAAACCCGGACATCGGTTGTACGGGTGCGAGGATCGCCTGCACTGCATGAAGCGCGGGCATCCCTATCTACGACATCAACAGCGTCGGCCGTCGTAAGGTCCCTCGCCCGGCTGCCGCCGCGCTTTAACAGGATGACATCGGGTCGCAATAATTCCGAAATTGAGCCACCGTTCGATGCTTATAATGCGTGCCATGAATCGCGACATCACGCGACGAGACTTTCTGAATGGCGCGCTGGCCGGCTCCGGTGCCGTTCTCCTCAGCTCGGCCTTGCCGCAACAACTGCTGGCGCAAGGCGCGGTCAGCCCGCCAGACACAAATACAGACAATGACTGGACCGGCTACGGCGGAGTCGGGGATTACGCGAACTCCAACGGCAATACGGCTGCCGTGTTTGAAGCCGGCCACCAGATTCGCGATGGCGCGTTTGAGAGCCTACCCGCGAGCGTCATCGACACCGGGGAAACTTACGATTGCGTCGTAATCGGAGGCGGCATCAGCGGGCTGGCGGCGGGGCTGATTTTTCAACGCAAAGCTGGCGAAGGCAAGACCTGCCTTGTACTCGATAATCATCCCATCTTCGGCGGCGAAGCCAAGCGCAACGAGTTCCTGGTCGACGGTCATCGGCTGACTGCGCACCAGGGTTCGGCACTTTTTTGGCCGCCGTATCCCCATAGCTTTATCGCGCGATTCTACGACTCGATCGGCCTGAAGACGCCGCGCCTGGAATATCAGAAGTGGGCCGGCCCCGCTCCCGAGATACCACTGATGCGGACGCCCTATCTTGACTCGGCGCCCTATGGCTTGTATTTCGGTGCGAAATTCGGCCAGCCGCAGGGAGTTTGGGTGAGCAACACGGGACGCGCGAAATTGGAAGGAGCGCCGATTTCCGCAAAAGCCCGCGAGGAGTTATTGAAGTATCAGTCGGCAGACTCGGCCTCCGCGCAAAAGCCGCAGTACCGCGGCGACGCCATCTCCCGCCG
Source organism: uncultured Acidobacteriota bacterium (assembly GCA_963758005.1). GTDB lineage: Bacteria > Acidobacteriota > Terriglobia > Terriglobales > Acidobacteriaceae > Sulfotelmatobacter. The sequence continues at coordinate 588,832 of CAVWTR010000006.1, read as the reverse complement.
CCTCGACACCATCACTCTCGAAGACCACATGATGGAAAGGTCCGGCATGAGCCGCGAAACCATCCGCACTTTTTCCTCCGACGAAGGCGGAGGCTTCGGTCTCGGCCCCGACGCGCTTTCCGGTTACACCGCCTATGCCTTCGATGAGCTCGGCCCCATCCCCGAGGACGGAACACAAATGTTTCCCGACGGCAATAGCGGCATCGCGCGCCTCATCGCCAAGACTCTGATTCCGGAATCGATTGCCGGCTCCACGTCGCTGGAAGACGTCTGTCGTCAGCCAGTGAATTTTGCCGCACTCGATCGCGCTGGAGCCGCTGCGCGCATTCGCTTGGGTTCGACCGCGGTATGGGTGAAGCACGATGGCGATCCCGCGAAATCAGAGTCCGTGACCGTCGCCTACACGCGCGGCGGGAAGGCGTACAAAGTAAAAGCCCGTTCCGTGGTGATGGCTGGCGGCAGTTGGACGACCCGCCACATTGTTCGCGACCTTCCCGAAGATCGCAAAGAGGCATACGCGCAGTTCTATCGCTCGCCTTGCATGGTTGCGAACGTCGCTGTACGCAACTGGAGATTTCTTTACAAGATGGGGATTTCCGGCTGCCAGTGGTTTGAGGGCCTCGGGAATTACATGCAGGTCCGCAAGTTGGCGCTGTGCGGCGCGGATTCGCCGACGATTGGCCCCGATTCTCCGGTCGTACTGACGATCAAAGTTTTGTACTCATATCCGGGCAAGACCGCTGAGCAACAGGGCCACATGGGACGCGCGGAAATGATTTCAAGTCCGTTTCGCGACTACGAGAGACAGATTCGTCAGCAGTTTACCGACATGTTCGCGCGCTCCGGTTTCGATGCGTCACGCGACCTCGCCGGTATTATCCTGAACCGCTGGGGGCACGCCTACGCGAGTCCCGCGCCAGGATTCTACTTCGGCAAAGACGGCAAACCCGCGCCCGGAGACGTCCTACGGGCGGCCCCATTCGGCAGGATCACTTTCGCGAATACCGATCTTTCCGGCACGCCCGATCATAAATCTTCGATTATCGAAGGCAACCGTGCCGTGGAGCAGCTGCTGGATCAAGTGTTGGCGGAGTAAATGCTGATGGAGCAAATGGCGGAGTAAATAAGGAACCGGCGTCATCCTGAGCGGAGCCGCTCTTCAGGCGAAGCGAAGGATCTCAGGCTGATCAAACGTGATCGTTTAGCTGTCTTTATCGTGCTTGTCTTTATCCTGCTTCTCTTCGTCAATCTTGATGCGCAGCGATCGCAAGAATTTCAAATCCTGGTCGTTAATCTTGAACTCAGGATTCGTCGATAGCGTGGTCACGAGCGAAGTCTTGTCGGGCGATTTTTCGCCCTGCTTGCTAACGCCGATGGTGGCTTCAAGCACGAGAAAAATATCGTATCCACCTTCTTTTATGCGGGAGACAACTTCAGAGATCTGCTCAGAGTCGGAAAGAGATTCGTTGATGGCGTCACCGAGCTCTTTCATGAGTTGCTTTAGTTGTTGATCCACTTGTCCCCCTGGACAAATTGCCAGCCTACTTACGTTAGATGCCGTCGGCGGCACAATGGATCGCCGAGGCCAACCGTTGCGTCATTGTAGCGCCGGAGGCTGTTAAAATCGAGGCCGTGAATAAAGTTTCTGCCTTGCAAAAGCTGGGGGCCGCGGCCAGAGTTGCCGGCAAGCAGGCCGGCCGCAATCGCACGCTCCGGGCGCTGATGGGCGCAGTCCGCACCACGGCGCGCTCGTTCGGACGCGCCGCTCATCAGTTATGGCTGGAGGTTATGGGGCTGTTTTTCCTCCTCATGGCGCTCAGCTTTGCCGGCGCCACTGTGAAGGAGTACGGGAAATATCATGCCGGACAAGCGGGGTCGGGTCGTCTGACAATCGCAATCTGTGTCACGCTGACTTTTGCCTGGTTCGGTCTGAGTTCGTTTTGGAGGGCGCGGAGAAAGAGTTCGCGCCCGTGATTCCCGTGTAGTCTAGGTGAGGATTGTGGGTAAAGATGAAGACTGAGAAGCTGAAGACCCGTCCCGATCCCGCCACAGAAATTGAAACCTCCTCGCATATTCCCGTCAACCCGCTCTACACGCCCGCCGACCTCAAAGGTACCGACTATGAAGGTGAGATTGGCTATCCCGGCGAATATCCCTTCACGCGCGGCGTGCAGGCCACCATGTACCGCGGGCGGCTGTGGACCATGCGCCAATACGCCGGCATGGGCGACGCCGAGGAATCGAACCGGCGCTACAAATATCTGCTGGCCAACGGGACGACAGGGCTCTCGGTGGCGTTCGATTTGCCGACGCAGATTGGGCTGGACTCCGATCATCCCCTGGCCGCGGGCGAAGTGGGCAAGGTGGGCGTGGCGATCGATTCGATCGAAGACATGCAGCGGCTGTTTGATGGCATCGACCTGACCAAAATTTCTACATCGATGACCATCAATGCGACGGGGTCGATTCTTTTGGCTTTGTATGTGGCCGTCGCACGGCGCCAGGGCGCGGACGTCCGCAAACTTTCCGGCACGGTGCAGAACGATGTGCTCAAGGAATACATCGCGCGCGGGACTTACATTTATCCACCGCAGCAGGCCCTACGCGTCATCACCGACATGTTTGCCTGGGCAAATGAGAACGTGCCCGAGTGGAACACGATTTCAATTTCCGGCTATCACATGCGCGAGGCGGGATCGACCGCGGTTCAGGAAGTGGCGTTCACGCTGGGCAACGGCATGGCGTACGTGGAGGCCGCGATCAAGGCCGGGCTGGATGTGGATCAGTTTGCGCCGCGACTGTCGTTCTTCTTCAACGCCCACAGTAACTTCCTCGAAGAAGTCGCGAAGTTCCGCGCGGCGCGGCGCATGTGGGCGCGCATTATGCGCGAGCACTTCAAGGCGAGGAATCCCAAATCGTGGATGCTACGCTTTCACACCCAGACAGCCGGTTCCACTCTCACCGCGCAGCAACCGGAAAACAATATTGTGCGAACCGCGATTCAGGCCATGGCTGCCGTATTGGGCGGGACGCAGTCGCTGCACACCAATTCTTACGATGAAGCGCTGGCGCTGCCCACCGAGCAGGCGGCGCGCATCGCGCTGCGCACGCAGCAGGTAATTGCCTACGAATCGGGCGCTCCGCAGACCATCGATCCGCTGGCCGGATCGTATTACATCGAGTCGCTGACCAATGAAATTGAAAAGCGGGCGGCAGAATACTTAGGCAAGATCGAGGTCCTCGGCGGGATGCTGAAGGCCATCGAACGCGGCTTCGTCCAGCAGGAAATTCAGAATGCGGCGTATGAATATCAGCAGAAAGTCGACAACGAGGAAGCGATCGTCGTTGGAGTAAACCGCTTTGAAGTCGAGGAAGAAAAACCAATCCCGATTCAGCGCATCGATCCTGGGCTCGAACCGAAGCAGATCGAACGCCTGCGCACCCTGCGAGCCAAGCGCGATGCCGGGCCATGGAAGGCGGCGCTAGCGAGCGTAGAAGACGCCGCACGATCGGGCGCGAACGTGATGCCGCGGATTCTGGCCGCAGTCGAGGCCTCGGCGACTGTAGGAGAGATTTCCGACGCGATGCGGAGAGTGTTTGGGGAGTACAAGGAAGCGGTGGTGATTTAGGGCCAGCGTAAGAGTGCCTTTGGGGCGCGGTGCGAGTCCTTGCTGAGTAGGGGTCCTTCGACTTCGCATCCGCTGCGCTTCGCGCACCGGTTGCTGCGCTCAGGATGACAAAGGGAATTAAGCTGGCTGCGCCTGCATCTCCGCGACAACCGCGTCGAGGTGAGCCAGCGTTTCTTCGACGGTCAGCGAGAACATTTCGCGCCCCCCGCCTTCGCCGGATTCAAGCGCGGTTTTCAAATAATGTCCGGCAATTTCCTGAGCCAGCGAATCGGTGATGGCGTTGCCGGTGTGTTTCTTGTATTCGACCCACGCCGGATGCGGCAGAGCCACCCAGACCTTGCGGCCATCCACCAGGAATTTGATGTCCACGGCGTCGGCGTGCCGCGTGGCGATGGCGACGATCATTGCCTGATAGACGCAATGCACCGGTTTCCTGGTCCAGCGGTCGGTGGCGGTGAAGTCAGCAAACATGAGTAAAACTATAGCGGAGTCGCCGGGGCCGGGGCAATCCGGCTTGAAAGATAGCGAGTGTCCACTTCACATAATGCGGCTTCGGGTAACATGGAGCTGTGCCGACCCGGGCTCCAAGCAAACCCAAACTCACCGTTCTTCACGCCAACCTTCTGAGCCAGATCCCGTGGCTGGTGCACGGATTTTCCACGCGCGTCGGCGGATCATCCCGCGCCTACGGCAAGGGCGACCTCAATCTGGGTTTCACTCCGCACGACGCGAAGGCCGCAGTAGAGCGGAACCGGGCTGCGTTTCTGCATGAGGTCGGAGCGGTCACGCGCAAGCGCCGCAACGCTGCGGGCAAGCCCGGCAGGGTTCGTTCTTTCTCTCTGGCCGCTGATTACTCTGCGCCAGATTCATTCCGACGTTATTCGCTGCGTCGATTCCAATCCCGAGTCGACTGGAGATGCTCCAAATGGCGCGCCAAATGAAGACCCGATGACCGGCGATGGCTTGATCACCGCGACTCCCGGCCTGCTGCTCGCAATCCAGACCGCCGACTGCCTGCCGGTGATTGTTGTGGACGCCAAGCGTCACGTGCTTGGTGTGTTTCACGCGGGCTGGCGCGGGACGGCGCAGCGCATCGTCGAGAAAGGCGTTGGCGAGATGCATCGCCGCTTCGGCTGCCTGCCTCGCGATCTCAAGGCCGCGATTGGGCCGGGGATTCAGGCCTGCTGCTATGAAGTCGGAGAAGAAGTTCGTACCAAGTTTGAATCGCAGTTCGAGTATGGGGCGAGTCTGTTTCGTGAAGTCAAAGAGTCCGATCCGGTGCGCGAAAAATATCCGCTGCTGTTTCTGACCGCCCGTGCTCCCGGACACAGCGACCTGCCGAAGAAAATCTTTCTCGACCTGGTGGAAGCGAACCGGCAGCAGTTGCTGGCCGCGGGCCTGCTGAAGAAAAACATCGAGGCCTCTCCGCTCTGCACGAACTGTCACCCCGAGTTGCTGTTTTCCTATCGCGCCGAAAAAGGGAAGACCGGCCGCATGATGGCCGTGGTCGGAATGCGAGACTGATCTAATGCGGGAAGGATTAACGCAGGAATCATCAGCGCGAGAATTTTAAACGCGAAAGCGATCAATGCAAACGAGTGCGATCTCGTAACGGCGATCTGTCCGCTCCGTGGTCGCCGATCCACGGTTTATTTTGGACGACCAGGAACTCCAAGCCACAGTGCTGGCACTTCGCCGTCGAGAAAAGAATTGTCGTTCCCGGCCAGGAGTGTTGAGTCTGCTTTTCGCAGTGCGGGCAAGCGAGTTGGTGAACGGCGAAGTCGAGGCGAATATCCGACATTTCCGTGCTCCTGTCGGAAAACTACGGCGCAGGTGAGACGCCGAGAATCCGACTTCTCTGAAGCCTAGCCAAATCCGAAGAGCTTGTCAGCTCCCTATAAGACCAGAGAGGGTTCGCTGGCGTACACAAAGCCGGTTGCAACACGCACAAAATATCCCCAAACCCGCGCCCGGCTATTCCGTTTCTCTATGCCACTTCGCAATTTGTAAGCGCATGATTTCGTAGCATTCGCAGGATGCCTCTTCTAATCTTTCCCGGTCGACAATTTTCACCTCGCCGCGGCTATGGGCGATGAGCCCAGCCTTCTGCAGCATTCCGGCCGCCACGGTTACGCTGGAGCGGCGAGTTCCCAGCATCTGAGCCAGAAGTTCCTGAGTCAAGGGCACGGTCTCCGATCCAATCCGGTCGCAGCTCATCAACAACCATCTCCCCAGGCGCTCATTCACTTCGTGCAGCCGGTTGCAGGCGGCAATCTGCGCGGTCTGCAGGGTCATGATCTGAGCAAACTGCTGTAATCGCTGCTCCAGAACCGGGCATTGTCGAAGCATGCCCAGCAGTGTATCGGCGCTTGCCCGAAAGGCGGTGGCCTCAATCTGCACGATGGCTCGCGTAGGCGCGCTGCGAAAGCCCGCAACCAATGGGATCCCGATCAGACCTTCCTTGCCCACCAGGCCCACTTCCACGCTCTTGCCATCCGGAAAGACGGTCAGAATCGATACCAACCCACTGTTGACGAAGTGGGCTGACCTCAGAGTGTCGCCCGGCTCATGCAGTACGTGGTGAGTCTCCAGACGCACAAACTCGAGCTTGGGAATCAGCAGGTCGTATTCTTTGGCGGGCAGGCCGAGCAGAATTTCGTTGTGGATTGGGTTCCCATCGCTGTCCGACGGAGGTGGCTTCGGAGCGGGCTTGGCGGGCGGACGGCTTTTATTGGCCATTGAGGCTCCTTGCGCAGCGTTCAGCTGTCTGATTTTCGCAAGGAACCGTCCACTTACCGGAGCGGCGGGAGCATGCTAGACAAGACTCTTTAACCCTACTCCCTTCCCAACCTTATTGATATGCGGTGTCGCACCATCGATTGTGCGTTGGGACAATTGTGCCCATCCGCAGTGGTTGGTCAGGCCGTGAGAAAATCTCGAAGTCAGATCGTGAGTGAGATTGCGACATGAGGATTGCGAAGTCCGTGAAAACAAAATTCAAAACGATGCCGGCCGTTCTTGCTTCCATCTTCTTCGTCATCCACGCAGCGGGACAAGTTTCGGCGACGCGAGTTCCAACGGCGCCAGTTTCGCCGGCGCAGGTTTCAGCGAAGCAAGTGGACTCCGTCTTTTCCTCCCTGAAGTCCAGCAACGCTCCCGGCGCGGCCGTGCTCGTCGTCCGCGATGGTCAGGCCGTCTTTCGCCGGGGATACGGCGTGACCGATCTGCGCACGCTGCGGCCGATCGATGCGAAAACGAATTTCCGCCTGGCATCGTTCACCAAGCAGTTCACTGCGGCGTGCATCATGCTGCTGGCTCACGACGGCAAACTGCATTACGACGACCACCTCACCGACTTCTTTCCAGAGTTTCCGGCTTACGGAAAATCCATCACCGTCCGCAATCTGCTCAACCACACCTCGGGGCTCGAGGACTACGAGGACCTGCTGATGAGGCAGTATCCAAACACGCCGCCCGAAAAGATTCCGCAGATTCTGGATGCGGGCGTGCTGAAGCTACTGGAGCAGCAGACCAGCGGCAAGTTCCCGCCGGGTTCAAAGTGGGAGTACAGCAACTCCGGCTACGCCGTGCTGGCGATGATCGTAGAGAAAGTTTCCGGCCAGAGCTTCGGCGAATTCCTGCACGAGAGAATCTTCGTCCCGCTGAAAATGAACAACACGCTCGCGTACGAGAAAGGCAAGAACGAAGTGCCGCACCGCGCGTATGGACACAGCAGAATTCAGATTAAGAATGGTCACAACGAAAAAGACGGCTGGCTACAGACCGATCAGAGCCCAACTTCGGCCGTCCTAGGCGACGGCGGCATTTATTCTTCGCTCGACGACCTGGAGAAATGGGACCGCGCCCTGCGCGACCACACCCTGCTCAGTGCAGCGGAAATGCAGCCCGCGCTGACTCCGGTCCAGCCGACTGACGGCCCGGCGAAGTCTCCCGAGGGCGCGCCCGTCAGCTACGGGTTCGGGTGGTTTCTTAATCCCTACCAGGCCCACAAACGCATTTGGCACAACGGCGACACGATCGGCTTTGGCACGACCATCCAGCGCTTTCCCAATGACGACGATAAACTCACGATCATCGTCCTGGCCAACCGAGAAGATATCAATCCCGAGCAGTTCGCCCTGAAAGTTGCCGACCTATACCTGCAAAAGAAACCGTGAGCGGGGCTTTAGGTGTGGGCGAAAGTTTATGTGGGGACAGCCGCTCCCGGCTGTCCGCCGCGCGAAGCGCGGCCCTGCAGTGCGACTGAACTCGAGGATCCCTCTACGCCGTCGGAGGCGTTGAAGTTGTTGGCGGGGCAGAAGTTGCGGCCGGAGCCTGCACAGCGGCAGCGCTCTCATTCACCAAATCCTTCAATTCCTTACTAGGCTTGAAGAACGGAATCTTCTTGGCCGGGACATCCACGCGCTCCCCCGTCTTGGGATTGCGCCCAACCCGCGGCTTACGCTGCCGGGTCCGGAAACTGCCAAAGCCGCGAATCTCGATCTTGTCGCCGGCCCGCAGCGAGCGCACCACGCTGTCAAAGATGGTCTCCACGATCACTTCGCTGTCTTTCCGCGTAAGTTCCGCCAAACGCGAGACTTCGTCAATCAGATCGGCTTTGGTCATAACCCCTCTTCGTTCCGGATGGCCGAGTTCGCGGCGAATGCAATCCCGCCGCCCCACCACCCATAACCTTCTCAAATTTCAGGGGTTTCATGCAAGTTGCGGGGCGGATACCGGGAGCTCTAAGCGGCGGCCAAGTCGCTGCCTCATTTTGCCCGGATTAGCTCTTGCACAAATTCTTCCACATCGAGAGCCTCGACTCCCTTGGCGATCGCTGGAGTGGAAAGCTGGCCCTGAGACTTGCGATGGACCACGATCAGTCGATCCGTCCGGTTCTGCGCCGCACGCTGCAGCGAGGTCATCGGCGCTGCCATTTCGGGCCGGACCGTCTTTCCAGCTTTGGCTTCCACCAGCCACAACCGCGCGTTAGGCCGGGGGATGAGAAAGTCCACCTCCAGCCCCTGCTGATCGCGAAAATAATAAAGCTCCTTGCGCCGTCCGCGTTCGGCCTGGCTCTTCAAGATTTCAGACGCGATGAATCCTTCGAACAACGCCCCCAGAAACGGAGAACGTTCCATATCCGGCGCCGAAGCCACCCCCAGGAGATAACATGCCAGACCGGAATCGCCGACGTACATTTTCGGCGACTTGATCAACCTTTTTCCGAAGTTTTCGAAATACGGCGGCACCAGAATGATCTGGCCGGTCACTTCCAGGATGTGCAGCCACTCACCGATGGTGGGAACCGATACGCCAAGGGGCGCTGCCAGGTCAGTCTTATTTAGAATCTGGCCGTGGCGGCTGGCCAACAGGGCAAGAAAGCGGCGAAAAGTCGCGAGGTCCCGCACGTTCGTGATTAACCGGACGTCGCGCTCCAAATAGGTCTGCAGATAGGAAGCGAACCACAAGTCCCGGTCCTTCGGACGGGCGAGCACTTCGGGAAATCCGCCATGCAGTATGGTCACCTTGGTGGTCTCGCCCAGGCTGAAAGGCAGCAACTGCAGAACCGCCGCCCGCCCTGCCATGGATTCGGTGATTCCGTGCATCAGCGGAGCTTCCTGCGAACCGGTGAAGAGCCACTGCCCCATCCGGCGCGGGTGCGAGTCGATTATTGTGCGAACGTAGTCCAGCAATTCGGGAGTGTTCTGGATTTCGTCGAATACGACTGGCGGCCGCAGTGCTTCGAGAAATGCGCGCGGATCGCTGCGAACGCGGACCTGCACGTCCGGATCTTCGAGCAGCACATACTGCGACGTGGGAAATAGGTTGCGAAGAAGAGTCGTCTTGCCAGACCGGCGGGGGCCGGTCAGTACCAGCGCGGGGAAGTGACGCGCCGCGTCCGCCGCCACTTTCGCCAGTTTCCGTACCACATATCGCATATGAGTAATCTAAACTAAAACTTTAGATTTCTCAACACTAAAATTATTGATACCGGAGCCCGGTAGGGTGTGATGGCTGGTTCTAGCATTGAGTAATCTAAGTTACAACTTTAGATTACTCAATCGTGCTGGGCTGGTTGTTTTGGTAAGTGCGGCATGTAGCCGGGGTGTGCAACCGCTGGCGCGATAGCGATACCGGCACGACGCGGAGGTTTTTGCTTACTTCCATAGATAATAAAATCCCACCTGCTGCTCCAGCATCTTCTCGCGCGAAGGCAGGTACTGCGAGACGTCGCCCAGCAGAAGATCCATCAGCGTCTTGCGGTCGCGGTCGGGACGCACCAGCGTGGGCTCACCCCGAATGCCCACCGACTTGGCGGTCTCGTCGACTGCCGTCTCGAAGTCACCGACGCCGTCAATCAGGTTCATCGACTTAGCCTGCTCACCGGTCCAGACCTTGCCGTTCGCGATCGCCTTCACGTCGTCATACTTCAGGCCTCGCCCATCGGCCACCGCGTGGACGAACTGTCCAAACATGTTGTTGATCAAATCCTGCATGTAAGCTTGCTCGGCGGGCGTGAGATCGCGGGCCGGGTTGCCCGTATCTTTGAACTCGCCCGTCTTAATGACGACATTTTTCAGCTTGGCCCACTTCAACAGATCGCCATAGTTCATCCACTCCGCAATCACGCCAATCGAGCCCACAATGCTGCCCGAGTCGGCATAAATTTTGTCCGACGCCGAGGCCACATAGTAAGCCCCGCTCGCGCCCACGGTTTCAATCGAGACGACAATTTTCTTCTTCTTCTCGCTGCGAATCCGCTTGACCTCGCGGTAAATCTCCTCCGACGCAGCCACGCCGCCGCCCGGCGAATTGACGTGAATAATAATGGCCTTGATCGAGGAATCGTCAGCAAATTTCTTAAGCTGTCCCACCACTGGCTGCGGCGACAGAATCACGCCCTCGAGGTCGACCACGCCGATCTTGTCGCCAAACCCGGAAATGCCGGCATCGGCCCCGCCCGCATGCAGCGTCAGATAGACCAGTGCGAACACGGCCAGTACGAAGAGGAAGAAAGCTCCTCCCCCGATCAAAACCCAGAGCAGGGTGCGCGAACGTGCTTCAGACATAAAGAAAGTTTAGCACTTAGAGAAGTTTGGAGTGTCCGGTTTCTGATGGGGGCTCATCGATGGGCCCAAAGAATAGGTCGGGAAAGAACGGGCAAGGAAAAACCGATCGTCAACGGCGAGTTGGGAAGGGCACGGCTTCCAGCCGTGCCGTCCAAGCCGAGAATTCGATCTGGGCTTTAGCCCCTGAGGGCTGCGGCTTATGTCTGCGACGAATGAACGATGACTCGCAGCGCGCCCCGCTGAACTCCCACCTCAACCGGTGTACGACAGACATATTCCCCGTCGGCATAAACATCGAGCGGACGCTCGGTCTCAACCCGCACCCGGCTCGCCTGAAAATATTCGACCTCCGGGATGTTCAGATGGCGGCCGCTGTAAACGGTCGGAAACAACCGCAAGAGTCTGAAGCGATCGACGCGCGCCGACGATGCAGACGTCGAGCAGGCCGTCGTCGATTTTCGCGCGAGGCGCTATCTTCATCCCGCCGCCGTACACAGAAGTATTGGCGAACGCGGCCAGGATGGTGGGCCGATCGCTGCGCGTGATCCAGTCTTGGTTCTTGCCGGCGATTGCCCGGCTGCCATCGAGCGGGACTTCGATAGAACTCAGAATCTTCATGGACACCGGCGCAAACGTAAAGATTGTTGGAGCCAGACTCAACACGTAACCCCCATGCCCGCGCAACCAGCGAGGCAGCCGGTTGGCCCGCGCGGCCACTTCGCCGTCAAGGCCGACCCCCGCTACGCAAGCGAAGTAGATCGGACCCGATAGCAAGTCGCGCACAGGCGCATGTGGCGCGGGCGCCCCGCCCGCGCTCCCGAGTGGAGCAATGACTCCCAGATCAATCGCGCGCACATTATCCGCGTCCCGGCAAAATTTCCGCCAAGCCGCCAGCGAATCGCGCACGCGCCGCAGTCCAAGCGCGCGAGCAAAGTCATTCCCACTCCCCACAGGCACCACCAGCACCGGCAGCCCGAGTCTGACCAGCTGTCCCAGATGGCGATGAACCGTCCCATCACCGCCGAACATCAGGATCACATCGGCATCGTCGCCGGAAGCCGGCATCCCCATACGACATTCGATCTTGTTGGCGGAGCCCTGATCCAACTGAAAAGCCTTCAGGTCCGTGAGGGAACATCCAAGCCCGAGAATGACCGCCGCGCGCATGTGCGGGGAGAGACTAGCAGAATTGAGAGACAAATCGATCTAAATGCCAGTCCGATGATGGACTGTCATCCCGAGCGAGCGAAGGACCCCATGTTTGTTTGCAATCCTCGCGGCCTGGCAGAGAACTCACTTCTGCCATGCCGAAGTTGCATGCTTTCAGCCGCAAGCGGAAACTCCTTGAGAGGCCAGTGCCAGCGCCCGCAGGCAAGAGGTCCTTCGACTCCGCAGAACGCTTCGCGAAGCGAATCGCCCTGCTGCGCTCAGGATGACAGAATAGAAAGTCCGATGAGTCGTACTATGCGTGAACGATCGCGACCTTCACTCGCCTGCCCACTCTCAGGAGGAACCTGGCTGGTAGCTCGGAAATCGGAAGTTCATAACCTCGATAATGTAGTTTGTTGTCGACCCGTACAGATTCTTGCTTAATCTTCCGCGATGCGTCGCCCATCGAGTCGGCGAGCCCGCACTTCACTAGGAGCTTCCCCAACGATACCGACAGCCTTCTGTCATCGGCGCCGCTGGGCAGAACGTCCGAGATGCTGACTTGCACTTCCTCCACATCTTCCGGTGCCTCATCCTTCTGAAACTGCTTGGCCCAGTCGTCCGCCGCTTTCGTCGCCGCGTCCGCCGAATGAAAATCCGCGACAATCCGCCGCGCCAAGTCCTTCTTCGCCTGCATCGGATGCGTCTCGCGTTTCATCTTCTCGATGTCAGCGACCTGCACATCCGTCAGCAGTTCGTAATACCGCCACATCATCTCGTCGGAGATGCTCATGATCTTCCCGTACATCTCGAGCGGCGCTTCGTGAATGCCGATCGCATTACCCAGCGACTTCGACATTTTCTGCACGCCGTCCAGGCCTTCGAGGATCGGCGTGGTCAGCACAACCTGCGACTCCTGGCCGTAGGCGCGCTGCAGTTCGCGGCCGACCTGCAGGTTGAACTTCTGGTCGGTGCCGCCAAGTTCCACGTCAGCTTCGAGCGCGACCGAGTCGTATCCCTGCACCAGCGGATAGAGGAGTTCGTGCACGGAAATCGGCTTCTCTTCCTGAAAGCGCTTATGAAACTCCTCGCGCTCCAGCATCTGCGAGACGGTGTACTTGGCCAACAGGCGCACGAAATCGTCCGCCGTGAACGCGCCCATCCAGCGCCGGTTGAAGTCGATCACTGTTTTCTGCGGATCGAGAATCTTGAAGACCTGCGTTTTGTAAGTCTCGGCGTTTTGCTCGATCTGCTCGCGGCTGAGCGGCGGGCGCGTGGCCGAGCGGCCCGTGGGATCGCCAATCATGCCGGTGAAATCGCCGATCAGAAAAATGGCAGTGTGGCCGAGATCCTGAAAATGTTTGAGCTTGCGCAGCACGACCGTGTGCCCTAGGTGCAGATCGGGAGCGGTCGGGTCCATCCCCAGCTTTACGCGCAGGGGTTTCCCGGTGGCGCGCGACTTCTCCAGCTTGGCGCGGAGTTCAGACTCGCGAATGATTTCCGCGGAGCCCTTCTTGATGTAGGTTAGCTGCTCGTCGACAGGCGCAAAGGTTGACATGCTTCTTGATTATAACGACGACGATTACGACGACGATTATAACGACGACGCGACGCGCACCCTATGTACGTACCCTGTGTACGAACCGTCGTCCCACGACCTCGAAGTTCCCGCGCAGAACAATATTGATCGCTTCCGTGTACGCCAGATGCTCCTGCTCCAGAATTCGCGCCGTGAGAGCGTGTTCGTCGTCGCTGTCGAGCACCGGGACCGTCTTCTGCACGATGATGGCGCCATGATCGAGTTCTTCGTCGACGAAATGCACGGTGCAGCCGGAAACTTTCACGCCATAAGCGAAGGCCTGTTCCTGAGCTTCGAGGCCAGGAAACGCAGGCAATAGCGAGGGATGGATATTCAGAATCCGATGCGGAAACTGCTGCACGAACCAGGGCGACAGCAGCCGCATGTATCCGGCGAGGCAAACCAGATCTACGTTGTGCTGCTGCAGCGCGGCGACGACTTCACGATCATGTTCCTCGCGCGGCTTGCCCTTAGATGGAATGACCAACGCATTCAGGCCACGCTGGCGGGCAGTTACGATTCCCGGCGCATCCGCCCTATTGGAGATGACTACCGCAACCAGCGCATCAGGAATGCGGCCCGCATCGATGCTGTCAGCGATAGCGACGAAGTTCGACCCGCGCCCGGAAAGGAGTATGCCGAGGGAATGCATTTTCTAGCTGTAAGTAACTTTGCGTTCGCCTTTAACGATGCGCCCGATGGTGTAAGCCTTCTCGCCGACGCGCTCCAACACCGACTGAGCCTTCTTGAATTTCGCTGACGGAACCACCAGCAACATTCCCAGGCCCATATTAAAGGTGCGCAACATTTCATCTTGAGGAACGTTCCCGAGTTGCTGCAGGTGTTCGAACAGCGGAAGCACCGGCCACGTACCCAGTTCGATCACGGCGGCCGTGCCGCGCGGCAACACTCGCGGCAGGTTCTCGGTAATGCCGCCGCCGGTAATATGCGCCAGCGCCGCAACACATTGCCCGTCAATCAATTTTCGCAGCGCGGGCCAGTAGCTCTTGTGCGTGCGCATCAGTTCGTTGCCGACTTTGTTCTTGATTTCGTTGACGTAAGTTTCCGACGAATAGTGCGCGACTTCGAACAGCAGCTTGCGCGCCAGCGCATATCCGTTGGTGTGCAGCCCATTCGAGGGCAGGCCCAGGATGATGTCGCCAATCTGCACGTCTTTGCCGGTGATAATTTTTTCGCGCTCCACCACGCCCACAATAAATCCGGCCAGATCATACTCGCCGTCCGGATAAAAGCCCGGCATTTCGGCGGTCTCGCCGCCGATCAGCGCACACCCGTTGTGCTTGCAGGCGTCGGCGATCCCTTCCACCACCTTCTCCGCAATCGACGGATCGAGCGTGCCCGTGGCCAGATAATCCATGAAAAACAGCGGCGCCGCACCCTGCACCGCAATGTCATTCACGCAGTGGTTGACCAGGTCGGCGCCCACGGTCGAGTGCAGGTTCATCTCAAAGGCGACCTTCAACTTTGTACCAACGCCGTCGACGCTGGAGACCAACACCGGGTCGGTATACTTCGTTTTGTCGATCGAAAACAGCCCGCCAAAGCCGCCAATCTCACTCAACACGCCCCGAGTAAAAGTCTTGTGCGCCAGATACTTGATGCGCTGCTTGGTGCGGTTGGCGCGGCTGATGTCCACACCGGCATCGGCGTAGGTAATCGGCGTCGGGCTGGGAGTGGGAGTCTTAGCCACAGATTTCTTCCGTGCGTTGCGCAATCCTTACGTGGGGTCAGTGCCGGGTACCGCAGCGACAAACTAAGGCCGCTCATTGTAGCACGTTCAACGCACAGCCTTGCGTGAGCGAGGCGGAGACCGGTGCGCAGTGTTCTTTTAGATTTTTGACGAGCAAGATCCACGCTCATCATGGACGTCATCCCGAGCGAAGCCGTTCTTCAGGCGAAGCGAGGGATCTCGCGCGGATCTCGAACGCAATGCCGCAGCAGCGCTGGGATTAAATACACCTCTCCGCACTCCGCGGACGCGCACGCCCGTTCGACAACGCGGCCCGGACTAGTGAGCGACGAAGTCCGAGAAAAAGTAGGCCAAAACTCCGAACAAGGCCAGCCCAGAGATGCCGTAGGCAGTGAGAACCCACGCTCCGCGGCCTTCATGTTTCCTTATGCTTGAGGTAGTAGTAGAGGACTGCTCGGGATCAACAGAAGAGACGACAGGGGCCCGATCTTCCATGCAAAACCTCCGACGGAAAGATCGTGGCGCAAGTACATTATGCGTCACGCCTGCCCCGCGTCATGGCGAAGCAGGAATTCTAAGCGGAATTTTACCCCGAATTGGAGCTCTTTGGAGATAAAAATGTGATGGGGCTCACAGTAACAATCTGCAACCTTCCAGTGTTACTTCGGTTTCGTGCGACTCCCATTTCTTTACGGATTTTTTCCCTTGCCGGCCCGCCCTACGCACACTCGCCCGCGCTACATGGGATAATGACTAAGTTCGCCCAAATCTTATGCGCAATCGTTGCCTTACTCTTCTCTCTTTGTGTCTGCTGATCGTCGCCGCAAGTTCCCAGCAACCCAGCCAAACGCCCGCTTCCGAGCCGGCATCCCAGAACTCCAGCGCGACTCCGCAGAAGCAGGCCGTCAAGACGCCCGCCGCAACTGCCGCGGAAAAAGCCGCCGATGCCGCGAAGTCCGACGCTAAGCCTGCTGACTATTCCCAGGAGTCCTTCGTCATCGAGCAGATGCACTCGCACTATCGCTTCGAAGCCGATGGCACGGGACGCAAAGAGACCACCGCCCGCATCCGCGTGCAAAGCGAAGCCGGCGTGCAGCAATGGGGACAGTTGCAGGAGGGCTACAACTCCGCCAACGAGCGCGTCGAAATTCCCTACGTGCGCGTGTTGCAGCAAGACGGCACGGTGGTAAAAGCGAGCGATGATGCGGTCCAGGATTTGAGCGCTCCCGTCGAGCGCGAAGCCCCCGTCTACACTGACTATCGCCAGAAGCACATCACGGTTCCGGGTCTACGTCCCGGCGACGTGCTCGAGTACGACATGGTCACGGTAATTCATACCCCGTTGGCCGCCGGACAGTTCTGGACCGACTACGACTTCGACAAGACCAATATCTCTCTCGATGAAACCGTCGACGTCGACGTGCCCGCCGGCCGCAACCTGAAGCTGAAGTGCAAGCCGGGGATGGATCCAAAGATCACCGAAGCCGACGGCCGCCGCATCTACCACTGGTCGAGTTCGCATCTCGAACGCGAAGACGATGCCACCAAGGCCAAAGAAGACAAGAAGAAAAAGAAACATCGTGACGAGGACCGCCCGGATATTCAACTCACCACTTTCGAAACCTGGGAACAGATTGGCCGCTGGTACGCTGGCCTGGAAAAAGATCGCCGCGCACCTACCGCCGGACGTCCGCGCCAAGGCTCAGGAGTTGACCAAGGGCCTGAACACGGATCTAGAAAAAATCGAAGCCCTCTACGATTTCGTGGCGAAAAACTTCCGCTACGTCAGCCTGTCGCTCGGAGTCGGCCGCTACCAGCCACATTCCGCCTCCGACGTGCTTCACGACCAGTACGGCGACTGCAAAGATAAACACACGCTGCTGGCGTCGTTGCTCGAGGCTGAAGGTCTGCACGCTTCGTCGGTGCTCATCAATTCCAGCCGCAAACTCGACCCCGACGTCCCGTCGCCCTCGCAGTTCGACCACGTCATCACCATGTTGCCCATGGGGCAGGGCACCAACCCGGAGGGCAAAAAAGAAGAAATCTGGATGGATACGACCGCCGAGGTCGCGCCTTTTCGCTTGCTCTCGTATTCCCTGCGCGGCAAGCAGGCGCTCGTGATTCCTCCGGCTGAGCCGCCGTCCGACGTGCCGCCTCATCTCGAGATGACGCCCTCCGACACTCCCATGCCCGACCTCGAAGCCTCAGAGATCACGGGAAAAATCAACGACATCGGAAAACTCGAAGCCCAGGTGCACTACAAGTTTCGCGGCGACGAGGAACTGCTGCTGCGTTCGGTGTTCCGCCGCGTCCCGCAGGCCAACTGGCAGCGCGTCGTGGAAAACATTAACTCCGGCCTGGGCGGCGACGTCAGCAACGTCAAGATCAGCGATCCCGCGGCGACTCGCGAGCCATTCACGCTCTCCTATGACGTCTCCAAAGTAAACTTTCTGGACTGGTCGAAGAAGAAAACCGACATTGCTCTGCCGCTCGTGCAATTCAATTTGCCCGACGTCGATAGCGACGACACGAATGCGGATCCCGACACCGATGCCCTGAAGCTCGGCCCCAAGGCGGAATACTCTTATCAGATCACGCTGGAGTTGCCCGCGAAATACACCGCACACGCGCCGCTCGCGTTCTCGCTGAAGCGCGACTACGCGGAATATCTGGCGACTTACAAGGTTGACGGCGGCGTCTTCACCGCGGGCCGCAAGCTGACTCTGCGCGAGGATGAACTCCCGGTCTCGCGCGCCTCGGATTACGAATCGTTCCGCCGCGCCGTCGTTGCCGACCTGGCGCAGCGCTTGTCAGTGGAAAGCTCGGTAGCCGGAGTCCCCGTCCCGCCCGCCGACATGAAAGCCGACGATCTGGTCGACAGTGCCCGCGCCGCCGCGGAAAACGGCAACTTTCCCGTGGCCATCGCCCTGCTGAAGCGGGCGACCGAAGTCGATCCCAAGAACAAATTCGCCTGGAACAATCTTGGACTCATTTATCTGCAGATGCGCGACAGCGATCAGGCGATCGCCGCCTTCCAAAAGCAGATTGAGGTGAATCCCTACGACGAGTTCGCCTACAACAATCTCGGCCGCGTGTATTGGAACGATCGCAAGTATGACGAAGCGGTGAAGGCCTTCAATAAGCAACTCGAGAACAATCCTCTCGACAAGTTCGCCCACGCCAACCTTGGCCAGATGTACTCCGAGTGGCACAAATATGATCTGGCCGTAGCCGAACTCGAAAAGGCTGTGGCCGTCACACCTGACAGTGCTCCCGGCAGCGCCGAACTGCAAGTCAGCCTGGGCGATGCCTACCTCAATCTCGGACAGGACGAGAAGGCGCTCGCCGCTTTCGATCACGCCGTGGAACTCTCCCCCACGCCGCTGATCTGGAACAACATCGCCTATCAGCTTTCTCTGAAAAATGCTCACCTCGACCGCGCCCAACAATATGCTGAGTCCGCCGTTTCGGCCACGGCTGCCGCGTTGCGCAACGTGTCGCTCGACCGCCTCTCGAATAACGACTTGCCTCTGGTGCGCTCGCTGATCGCCTACTGGGACACGTTGGGCTGGGTGCACTTCAGCGAAGGCAATTTCAACAAGGCGGAAAAATATGTAGCGGCCGCCTGGGAACTGGGCCATCACGGCGAAGTCGGTGACCACCTCGGGCAGATCTACCAGAAGCTCGGCGATAAAGATAAAGATAAAGACCGCGCCCTGCGCACCTACGCAATGGCCATGAATGGACTGCGCCCCACGCCCGAGACCCGCGAACGATTAGCAGCTCTCGCCGGGGGAGACGCCAAAGCCGACGCCCTCGTCGCCCGCTACAAAGGCGAACTCGAGCGCCTCAGCACCATCGACCTTGGCAAGGCCACGCAAACCGGCAACGCCGATTTCTTCATCCTGTTGAGTGGCGGCGGAGGCGCAGCAACAAAAGTCGACAGCGTGAAATTTGTCAGCGGCGATGAAAAACTGAAGTCCTTCACCGAAGTCCTCAAAACCGCCGACTACCATCTCACCTTCCCCGATGACACCCCGGTAAAAGTCTTCCGCCGCGGCACCCTCTCCTGCGCCATCGCCACCGGCAAATGCGACTTCGAACTGGTGCTGCCGGATGACGTGAGGTCGGTCGACTGAGAGACACACAAAGGAGGCTCGATGCGCATAACTATCGCCGACTAGCACGTTCGTGACCGCTGCCGATCCCCTTGTGTCTTTATTGCTGTCGTGCTTCCGCCACACCTTCGCGGTGTCGGAAATAGCCATGAAGTGGCCTTGGCACGATGCTGCAAGAAGCAATAATGAAGAACGATATCCGCGAATGGCCGTCTTTTGAGTGGAGGCCAGCCTGAAACTCGACAATTACGGTCATCCGTCGAGGGAACTACTCGCTTCTCTGGACGGACCGATCAGCGGCGCGAAGAGATTGCCCTGCGCTACAGTGAGATACAAGTTGCGGGCAGGGGCGCCATCTCGATCAAGGGACCAGAGTCCCGCCCCGGCATATATTAGCTTAGTCTTCATGCTCTCCCGGTTACGGTCCGACCTGAAGCTCTTGCAAGCGCGAAAAGATAAAGCAATTACGCGACCACCGGGAGATCTGGGACGAATGTTTGGGATCGAATGTAGTCGACCAAGAGTCAATTTGGCGCAGAAGTGTGCATCGAACCCTCGAATCGCTCTCTTTCCGAATTGCCTTCGTCGATGGAAATTCTGTCCGGTGGGATTGGAAGAATGACTGAGCTAAGAGTTTCACCGTTCGAGGAAATAACAGCCGGTGGAGGGCCGTGCATGATATTTCTCTAAGCACCTCATTGAAAGACTCTCGCCGGAACGGTCACGGAGTTGAACACACCGGCGCAATTCCCCGTGTCAGCATTTGACCCGCCTGCCGGGGGCATCTTCGAGGCCGAAGTGCGATGCTAGCGCAAGACCTCGGCGATTCCGGCCCGATTGGCCGAGCGCGGGCGAATAATCTTGATGTATCCCCTGGGGCAGCGTCAACGCCTATGTAGCGGTGCACAGTCCATTTATATGCCGGTCATCGGAATCTGACGGCATGCTCCATCATCGTCCTGCGAAGTCATCTCTGGCGTCGATCCGGCGCTGGACTGTTTTCAGCGATGGAAGCCGTCCAAAAGTGGCGGTACGAACCCTACATGTGAATGGCGTTCCCGTGGAGGTGTTGAGAGGTCGTGCAGGTAGACTACAGTCCCGCTCACTAGCCCTTTTTGCGCCACTCGCCCGCTCGTAGCCGTGAGCAAGCCGCAACACCAAATCCTCCCGCCAGTGCGGCCCCGCGATCTGCAGACCGACGGGCAAACCACTCTTCGTGAATCCGCAAGGCACCGAGATCGCAGGCAATCCCCACACATTGAACGGCCGCGAATTGCGCAGCAGCCTGAGTTCCGCCGGACGCAGCGCGTCAGGATCAACCTTCAAATCAGCAATCGCCGGAGCCGGCATCGGCATGGTCGGAGTTACCAGCACATCCACATCGGCAAAAATCTGGCCGATGCCGCGCCGCGCTTCTTCCAGCTCACGCCGCCGCTGAATATACTCCGCCGCCGTGATCCCCTCCCCACCACGGATGCGCCGCAAAGTTTCCGCTTGATACAACTCCGGACTCTTCGCCACGTTCTCCGCGTGATACGCGTAGGATTCGACAGCTTGCAACGTGCGGTCGGCAGGCACGTCGAGCTGAACTTCTCTTATCTCCGCTCCCAAACTCGAAATCTCCCGCAGGGCGTGTTCGATGGCCGAAGCAACTTCCGGGTCGAGATCGTCAAAGAAATATCCTCGCGGCACCCCCACGCGCATCCCCTTCGCTCCCTCGCGCAATCCCGACAAATAATCCGCCACCGGAACATCCACCGAACCAACATCGTCCGCATCGTATCCCGCAATCGCCTGAAGGACGATAGCCGCATCCTCCACGGTCGCCGCCAGAGGCCCAACATGATCGAGCGACCGCGACAGCGGAATCACTCCCCGGCTCGACACGCGTCCGTAAGTCGGTTTCAGACCCACGCAACCGCAAAGCGCCGCCGGTTCGCGAATCGATCCCGCCGTGTCGGTCCCAATCGCAGCATAAGCGAGACCCGCGGCGACCGCGGCAGCCGATCCTCCCGACGATCCGCCCGCAATCCGTCCCACATCCCACGGATTGTGCACATCGCCAAAGTGGCTCACCAGCGAACTGCCGCCGTAGGCAAACTCATGCAGATTATTTTTTCCGATAATCACCGCGCCCGCCTGCCGCAGTCGGCGAACAACCTCGGCATCGTGTCTCGAAACGTTATCTTTCAACAGCGCGCTGGCCGCGGTGGTGCGAACCCCAGCCACGTCAATAAGATCCTTCAGCGCCACCGGGACGCCATGCAGCGGCCCACGCCATTCCCCGCGCAAAATCTCAGCTTCCGCGCGCCGCGCCTCAGCCAAGGCAGACTCAGCCATGACCGTGATGAACGCATTGAGCGCTGGATTCAACTCCTCGATCCGCTCCAGGCAGGCGCGGGTAATCTCCACCGAAGAGATTTCTCTCCGCCGTAAGCGCGGCGCCAGTTCAGAAATTGTCAGCCAGTCCGTCATCGTCGAGCTTGTCAGGTCGAGCCCATTGTAAGCTGCCAGGCATTTTCTCTTTGTACTCTGTGGTCCAGAAGTTTTTCAGTCTGCCTGCCACCTCCCGAACACCCAAAGTCCTATAATCGTCGAAGACGGTTCTGCGGAGAGCGAGACAAAAATCATGGCAGAGATGACGATCGCACCCGTTGCAACCCACGGTTTCTTCGTGGATGGCCGATGGCATGAAGACGGCGACATCGTCGAGATTCGCGCGCCCTACGACGGCAGCGTGATTGCCCGCGTCGTCCAGGGCCGCCGCGAACACGCCGAAGCCGCCATTGCCGCCGCTGTCAAGGCTTTCGGCACCACGCGTCGCCTGCCCGCGTTCGAGCGCCAGCGCGTGCTTCGACAGATCTCGGCCTTCATGACGCAGCGCAAAGAAGAATTCACCCGCACCCTCGCGCAAGAAGCCGGCAAACCCATCCGAGCCGCACGCACCGAAGTCGAGCGCGCTATCTTTACCTTCAACGTCGCGGCGGAAGAAAGCACTCGCATCTACGGCGAATATCTTCCGCTCGACACCCAGGAATTCACTGCGGGCCGCTGGGGTATCGTCCGCCGCTTCCCGCTCGGCCCCATCGCCGGCATCACCCCATTTAATTTCCCCATCAATCTCGTGGCCCACAAAGTCGCGCCGGCCATCGCTGCCGGTTGCTCCATGGTGTTAAAGCCCGCTCCCCAAACCCCGCTCTGCTCGCTGCTTCTCGCCGAGTGTGTGCAACAGGCGGGCTGGCCCGACGGCGGCCTCAACGTTCTCCCACTCTCCAATGAAGACGCCGGACTTCTCGTAACCGACGACCGCATCAAGCTCATCAGCTTCACCGGCAGCGTCCCCGTCGGCTGGGACATCAAACGCCGCGCCGGGAAAAAGAAAGTCGTGCTCGAACTGGGCGGCAACGCCGGCGTCATCGTCCATAGCGACGCCGACCTCGAATACGCCGCCGAGCGCTGCGTCGCCGGTGGATTCGGCTACGCTGGCCAGACCTGCATTTCGGTGCAACGCATTCTGGTCGAGCATTCGGTCTACGGAAAATTCACCGACCTCTTCGTCGACGGCGTAAAAAAGCTGAAGACCGGCGATCCCCTCGACGAATCCACTGACGTTGGTCCGCTCATCCGCGAAAGCGATGCGATTCGCACCACCGCCTGGATCGACGAAGCGGTCCGCTCCGGCGCCCGCCTGCTCTGCGGCGGCGTCCGCCACAATCTCGTCGTCGAGCCCACGGTGCTCACCGGCACCAAACCCGAGATGAAAGTAAATTGCCAGGAAATCTTCGGCCCCGTCGTAACCGTCGAGCCCTACAAAGATTTCGACGAGGCTCTGCGGAAAGTAAACCACTCCGCCTTCGGCTTGCAGGCCGGAGTCTTCACTCGCGACGCCAAGCTGCTCTTCCAGGCCTACGAAGAACTAGAAGTCGGCGGCGTAATCGCCGGAGACGTCCCATCCTTCCGCATCGACCAAATGCCCTACGGCGGCGTCAAAGATTCCGGCCTGGGCCGCGAAGGCCTGCGCTACGCCATCGAAGAGATGACCGAGCCCAAACTCATGGTCATGAATCTCAGATAGCAGCGCAGCCCCGGACGCATTCGTCTGGGAAGCCAGCTTCGCCGCCCCCCAATTTCCGGTCTTCCTTCGTGTAACTTCGCGCCCTTCGTGGTTGTCGCTTTCGCATCGGTCCCCGGCGCGTCCTTAAACTTGAAAGCTCGGCGATTTCCAAAGGACGTTTCGATCGGAAGTTTTTTTTCTTCTGCAAATTTTTAAAAACCCGCGACAAAATTCGATAGACTATTTATAATTTGCAGTTCCACAAGCCAACTCAGAAAACCGCCGGGGTGGTTTTCTTTTCGCCGTATCGAATCAGTATTCAACCGAACCGCGGGTCTCGTAAGCCAGATCTCATAACGGAATGCCACAGATTTTTCATCGCAGTACGAATACTCTGTCCCGCGCCACCATCTTCGGCGCGGTCTTTGTAATCGCTGCGCTCTCCTGGGTCGCGATGGAAATCCAGCGTTCGCCCTACGTAACCTATGCCGGAGTTCGCAAGCCGCAGCCCGTCCCGTTCAGCCATCAGCACCACGTCTCCGGACTGGGTATCGACTGCCGCTACTGCCACACTTCGGTTGAGAATTCGAGCTTCGCCGGTATTCCACCGACCAAAACGTGCATGAACTGCCACTCGCAGATCTGGACCAACGCCCAGTTGCTCGAACCCGTCCGCGCCAGCTACAAATCGGGCGAGTCGCTGCAGTGGACGCGCGTCAACCAACTCCCCGACTTCGTATATTTCAATCACAGCATTCACGTCAATAAAGGAGTCGGCTGCAACACCTGCCATGGCCCCGTCGACCAGATGCCGCTGATGTACCAGCAGGAAAGTTTGCAAATGGAGTGGTGCCTGAGCTGCCACCGCGCCCCAGAAAACAATTTGCGCCCCCGCAGCGAAGTATTCAACATGCGCTACCAGCAGCCCACCGGAGCGAATCCGGTTGTGTTGGACGGCCAAAGTTTCACGGACCAGACCAACCTGGGCACAGCCCTGTTAAAAAAGTACAACGTACGCAACGTGAAAGACATTACGACTTGCAGCACCTGTCATCGCTGAAGAGGAGCGACGCCGCGGCTTTAGCCGTACCGAAAAGATTTTGGTGGAAGAGCCCGGCTTTAGCCGGGCGTGAAGCGATTAAAAGTTGAACAGGGCTTTAGCCCCTGCGACGCAATAATGAACGAAGAAAAAATCACCGGCGGACTGATCCAGATCCAGAAAAAGGAAGACGTCTGCCCCGGAAAAAAACTCGACCTGACCGCCGTCCGCGACCGCATCGACTATGCCACCGCCCATGACGCCGCTCTGCCCGAAAAAGAAAAAACCGGCCCCGAATACTGGCGCAGCCTCGAAGAACTCGTCGGCTCCGAAGACTTCCAAACCGCCCTGCACCGCGAATTCCCCAAAGGCGCCTCCGAATGGATCGACTCCGTCTCCCGCCGCGGCTTCCTGAAAGTCATGGGCGCATCGCTCGGCCTGGCCGGTTTAACCGCTACGACCGGCTGCGTCCGCCTCCCGTCCGAGCCCATCGTCCCCTACGTGCGCCAGCCCGAAGGCGTCATCCCCGGCCGCCCCATGTATTACGCCACGGCCTCGACGCTCGGCGGATACGCCAGCCCGCTCCTGGTCGAAAGCCATCTCGGCCGTCCCACCAAAGTCGAAGGCAACGACCTGCACCCGGCCTCGCTCGGAGGCACCGACATTTTTGCCCAGGCGTCAATCCTCGGCCTCTACGATCCCGACCGCTCGCAGACCGTCACCTCCATGGGCGACGTCCGCTCCTGGCAGTCGTTCATGAACGCGATCCGCGGCCCGTTAAGTGCTCAGAAAGGATTGCAGGGCGCAGGCATCCGCATTCTCACGCCAACCATTTCTTCGCCCACGCTCGCCGACCAGCTGCGCGGCTTTCTAAAAATTTATCCGCAAGCCAAGTGGCACGTCTACGAGCCCATCAATCGCGACAACGTCCTCGAAGGCGCGAAGCTGGCCTTCGGACAGCCCGTCGAGACCCGCTACGACCTCTCGAAAGCCGATGTAATCGTCTCCCTCGACGCCGACTTCCTCTCCGCCGGATTCCCCGGCAACACCCGCTACATCCGCGACTTCGCCAAGCGCCGCAATCCGGATAGCGGCAACATGAACCGCCTGTACGTCATCGAGAGCACGCCGACATCAACGGGCGCGAAGGCGGATCACCGGCTCCCGGTGCGGGCAGACGAGATCGAGGCGTTCACCAGGGCGCTGGCGGGATCGGTTGAGGCCGCAAAAGCGGCCGGGGGGCTGATCGGCAGCAAGTTCTTAGTGGGACTCGTCGAAGACCTGGAGCGGCATCATGGGTCCAGCGTTGTAATCATCGGAGATCATCAGCCGCCCGCTGTTCACGCTCTCGCACATGCCCTCAATAATCAGTTGGGCAACATCGGCAAGACCGTCTCTTACACCGACCCCGTCGATGCGAATCCGATCAACCAGATTGACTCGATCAAAGATCTCGTTGCCGACATGAACGGTGGAAAAGTTGATCTGCTAATTGTCCTCGGCGGCAATCCTGCCTATGACGCCCCATCCGACCTGAACTTCGCCGATGCCCTCAAGAGCGGTAAAGTTCCGCTGCGAGTCCATCACGGTCTCTATCAAAACGAAACCGCCGAACTCTGCCAGTGGCACATGAGCGCGGCCCATGAACTCGAAGCCTGGGGCGATGTCGGGGCCTATGACGGAACAGTTAGCATCATCCAGCCCTTGATCGCCCCGCTCTATAACGGCAAGAGCGCGCTGGAATTTGTAGCGCTGCTCTCGGGTCAATCCGATGCGACCGGCTACGATCTCGTTCGCTCGTATTGGCAGAAGCAGCACGCCGGCTCGGACTTCGAGCAGTTCTGGCGCAAGTCGCTGCACGACGGCTGGGTCGAAGGCACGGCATTTGCTCCCAAATCTGTGAGCGTAAAATCATCGGCAGCTCCATCCGAATCGCAGCCCGCTGATCCCAACGCCATCGAGCTCAACATCCGCCGCGATCCCACCATCTACGACGGACAATTCTCCAACAACGGCTGGCTGCAGGAACTCCCCAAGCCGATGACCAAGCTCACCTGGGACAACGCCATCCTCATCGGCCCCAAGATGGCGCAGCGTCTCAGCATCGCCACCGAAGACGTAGTCGAACTCGAACTGAACGGCAAAAAAGTGCACAGGCCCGGTCTGGATTCAAGCCGGACATCCCGATAACTCCGTCACCGTCACCCTCGGCTACGGACGCACCCACGCCGGCCGTGTCGGCACCGCGCAAGGCTTCGACGCATACGCGCTCCGCACCAGCGCCAATCCATGGACAGCTTCCGGCGTCACAATAAAAAAGACCGGAGCGACCTACAAGCTCGCCTCCACGCAAGGCTACCAGTCGATGGACACGCCCGACGGCGCCCACCGCCCGCTCGTCCGCGAAACCACGCTCGAGGAATATAAGAAAGATCCCGCGTTCGCCAAAGAAGACGAGCCGCCAAAAGATCTCACGCTCTACGAGCCCTACCCCTACGACAAAGAAGACTACGCCTGGGGCATGACCATCGATCTGAACTCCTGCGTAGGCTGCAACAACTGCATGCTGGCCTGCCAGTCGGAGAACAACATCGCCGTCGTCGGCAAAGAGCAGGTCGTCATCGGCCGCCACATGCACTGGATTCGCGTCGACGCCTACTACCAGGGCGACCGCGACAATCCCAAAGCGTTTTTCCAGCCCGTCCCCTGCATGCAGTGCGAGAACGCCCCCTGCGAAGTCGTCTGCCCCGTCGGCGCGACGAATCACTCGACCGAAGGCCTGAACGACATGGTCTACAACCGCTGCGTAGGCACACGCTATTGCTCGAACAACTGTCCGTACAAAGTGCGTCGCTTCAACTTCCTGCTCTTCCAGGACTGGGAGACGCCCCAATACAAGATGATGCGCAATCCCGACGTCAGCATCCGCAGCCGCGGCGTCATGGAAAAATGTACGTACTGCATCCAGCGCATCAACGAGAAACGCATCGACGCAGAAACCGCATCGGTCCGTGAAGAAAAGAAAATCCTGATCGGCGACGAATTGCAAACCGCCTGCCAGCAGTCCTGTCCCGCAGGCGCCATCGTCTTCGGCAACATCAACGACCCCAACAGCAAAGTGTCAAAGTTAAAAGCGCAATCCAGAAACTACAGCCTCCTGGGCGAACTAAACACCCGCCCCAGAACAACGTACTTAGCAGAAGTTCGCAATCCAAATCCGGAGTTGGAGTCGTAGCGCGCTGGAATCGTAAACGTGGAAGAGCGGCGCTTTAGCGCCGCGTCAGTCGAGGAAATAGAACTGGGCTTTAGCCCCCGAGGAATTTAGTAAGCCAAATGCCCGAGCAATACAAATCGACCACCGAACTCGACCGCGCTCCCGTAATCGAGCCCGGCCACACCTTCGGCACGGTCACGGAAAAAATCAGCGCCATCGTGCTGACCCGTCCCGCGTCCAACGGATGGTTCCTCGGCTTCGGCATCGCCTTCATGCTCACCATGATGATGCTCTTCGCCATCGGCTACCTCTTCCTGAAGGGCGTCGGCATCTGGGGCGTAACCATTCCCATCGGATGGGGTTTCGCCATCGTCAACTTCGTCTGGTGGATCGGCATCGGCCACGCCGGCACCTTAATCTCTGCCATCCTCTTATTACTCCGCCAAAGCTGGCGCAATTCCATCAACCGCTTCGCCGAAGCCATGACCCTCTTCGCGGTCGCCTGCGCCGGAATTTTCCCCGGCATTCACGTAGGCCGCCCTTGGCTCGCCTACTGGCTCTTTCCCATCCCCAACACCATGGGCGTATGGCCGCAATTCCGCAGTCCCCTCATGTGGGACGTTTTCGCTGTCTCCACCTACGCGACAATCTCGGCCCTGTTCTGGTTCGTCGGCCTCATCCCCGATCTGGCCACCCTGCGCGACCGCACCGACAACAAAGCACTGAAACTCGTCTACGGCATGCTCTCGTTAGGCTGGCGCGGATCCGCCCGCCACTGGCATCGCTACGAAACCATGTATCTGCTATTAGCAGGTCTGGCCACGCCGCTGGTTCTTTCCGTTCACACAGTCGTCAGTTTCGACTTCGCCGTCGGCATCGTCCCGGGATGGCACACCACCATCTTCCCGCCCTACTTCGTCGCCGGTGCCATCTACTCCGGCTTCGCCATGGTCCTGATGCTGGCCATCCCCATCCGCAAAATTTACGGCCTGGAAGATTTCATCACCGACCGCCATCTGCAAAACTCGGCCAAAGTCATGCTGGCCACGGGACTGATCGTCGCCTACGGCTACGGCATAGAAGCTTTCATGGGCTGGTACGGCGGCGATCGCTACGACGCCTTTACGCTCTGGAATCGCCTCCACGGCCCCTACGCTGTCCCCTACTACATGCTGCTGATCTGCAACATTTTCATCCCGCAGCTGCTGTGGATCAAGAAACTGCGCACCAGCCCCATAGCGCTCTTCTTCATCTCCGGCGTGATTCTGGTCGGCATGTGGCTGGAGCGGTTCATCATCGTGGTCGTCAGCCTGCAACGCGACTTCCTCACGTCATCCTGGGGCATGTACTACCCCACCCGCTGGGACTGGATGACCTACATCGGCACCATCGGCATGTTCCTCGCCGCCATGTTCCTATTCCTCCGCATCCTGCCCGCGATTTCGATCTTCGAAATGCGCACCCTCCTGCCCGAATCCGAGGTGAAGGAATGATCGGACAGGGAACGCTCGGAAAAGAAATGATAGGACGCGTAGATGTGGCCGTTGTATCTCGGCTGCGTCATCCCGAGCGAAGCCGTTCTTCAGGCGGAGCGAGGGATCTCGCGCGGAGCGCACACTCACACCTCGCTGAGGGATTAGGGAGTGGGTGGCGCAGCGCTTCCAGCGCTGCGATTAACGAGCAGTCGAGGCTCGCACTATGAAGCGCGATCCCATCTACGGCATCATGGCCGAATTCGACTCCGCCCAGGCGTTAGTCGACGCGGCGCGCACCACGCACCAGGCTGGCTATGTAAAAATCGACGCCTACAGCCCCTTCCCCGTCGAAGGCCTGGCCGAAGAAATCGGATTCCATCACGACGAAGTTCCCCTAGTCGTACTGATCGGCGGCATCATCGGCGGCCTGACCGGCTACCTGATGCAGTACTGGATGTCCGCCGTCGACTACCCTCTAAACATCGGCGGCAAGCCCTACCACTCCTGGCCCGCATTCATCATCATCACCTTCGAGATGACGATCCTGTTCGCCGGAATTTCCGCCGTCCTCGGCATGCTAGCCCTGAATGGCCTGCCCATGCCCTACCATCCGGTCTTCAACGTCCCGCGCTTTTCCTCGGCCTCAAAAGATCGCTTTTTCCTGATCGTGTTCTCGTCCGACAAGAAATACGATCCCACAGGCACCCGCAAATTCCTCGAAGCCCTAACCCCGCGCTCCGTCTCGGAGGTGCCCAGCTAACATGCCGCACCTTCGCAAACTTTCGATTCGCCCGACAGCCGGGTGCCCCATCCTTGCGCGTTCTCTGCGCAAGGGTGGGATTCCACAAACGTCGACGCGATGGGCTTTCCTTAGTGGACCTTCGTGTCCTTCGTGGTTAAAGCTCTTCGCCGCGATCACCGCCATCACCCTAACCACCGCCTGCCGCATGGACATGCAGATGCAGCCCCGCCAAAACCCGCTCTCCCGCAGCGATTTCTACACCGACCAGCGCTCCGAGCGCCCCCCGGTCGATGGCACAGTAGCCCGCGGCCAACTCCACGAAGATACCTATTTCTACACCGGCAAAATCGGCAACAATCCCGGCGACGTCATGCCCTTCGCAGTAACCAAAGAAGTCCTAACCCGCGGCCGCGAACGCTACAACATTTTCTGCGCCCCCTGCCACTCCCGCGTCGGAGACGGTAACGGCTTCGTCCCCTCCCGCGGATTCGCGCGCCAGCCCCCGTCCTTTCACATTGCGCGTCTGCAGAAAGCCCCCGTCGGATATTTCTACGACGTCATCACCGAAGGCTTCGGCATCATGCCCGACTACGCCTCGCAGATCCCGCCGCAGGATCGCTGGGCCATCGTGGCCTACGTCCGCGCCTTGCAGTTAAGCCAGAACGCGACCAAAGCGGACGTGCCCACAGGCCAGGCAATTCCATCCGCTCTCCCGAAGTTCCGCGAGCCCGGATCAGGCGCAACTTTGCCCGTGATCGCACCGGGGACGAATTCCAAAGCTGAGGAAGCGAAATGACCGCCGCGCCCGTGAAACAACTCGATCTCACGCCTCCGCCAGTGCTGAAGACCCTGGCGCAGCGCTCGTTGATCGTCGGCGTCGTCTTCACCATCGTCGCAGTCGTTCTCGCGCTCAAGAGTCCCGAAGAGTTTTATCGCGCCTATCTGCTGGCCTACATGCTCGTGCTCGGCCTCGCGCTCGGATCGATGGCGATTATTATGATCCGCCATCTCACCGGCGGCGGCTGGGGCGTAGTCATCCGCCGCATCCAGGGCGCAGCCATGCGGACGTTGCCCCTGCTGGCAGCATTGTTCATCCCAATCATCCTCGGAATACACAAACTCTACATCTGGGCGCAGCCACTCGAAAATGTCGAAGACAAACACCTGCGCGAGCATCTCGAAGACATCACCAAAACCTATCTCACGACCAACGGATTCATCTATCGCGCAATTTTCTACTTCGTCATCTGGAATCTTCTCTCTTACCTGCTCTCGAAATGGTCGATAGAAGGCGACAAGCCGGGCGCGCGTGACAATACCGATCGTTTCAAAGCCGTCGCCGGCCCCGGCCTAATCCTCTACGGATTCACCGTCTCCTTCGCTGCGATCGACTGGGTCATGTCGCTCGACCCCAGCTGGATCTCGACCATCTTCGGATTAGTCGTCCTCATCGGCCAGGTACTCGCCGCCATGTGCTTCGCAGTCGTGATCGAGCGCATCCTGTTCAACTACAAACCGATGTCGGAAATGTTGACCCCCGACTTCGTCCACGACCACGGCAAATGGATACTGGCCTTCACCATGGTCTGGGCCTACTTCAATTTCTCGCAATGGTTAATCATCTGGGCCGGCAACCTGCCCGCCGAAATCACCTACTACCTGCGCCGTTTGAACGGCGGCTGGGGATACGTCGGCCTCTTCGTCGTGATCTTCCACTTCGCCGTTCCATTCAGCATCTTGCTGTCGCGCCCCTTCAAGCGCAACATTAGCAAACTAGTCTGGCTGGCGGTGTGGATGCTATTCATGCGTTATGTGGATTTATTCTGGATCATCGAGCCGAATTTCTCGAAGACCTTCAACATAACTGTCGCGGATGTAGTCGTGCCAATCGCAATCGGCGGTCTGTGGCTGGCTTACTTCTTCCGCAACCTGGGCGCGCTCCCGTTGTTGCCCGCCTATGATCCATCAGCGATAGAAGTTCTCCAGCCGGAGCATCATCACCCGGAGAACGCATGAGCAAACGAGACATGGCCAACGAGATATGAAGCGCGAATAATGACCAACGAAACTATGACCAACGAAACTATGACCAACGAAACTATGACCAACGAAACTATGACCAACGAATTATGACCGACGAACTCCATCCCGCGAATTCAAACAGCAACGCCGACTACGAGCGCCGGGACATCGGCGTCGCCGGAGTTGTGTATTTTCTCGTGGGCATCCTCGTCGCTTTGCTCTTCACGTACTTCATCGTGGATGGCCTGTACCACTACCTCGACAAGCGCTCCGAGGCCGAGCAGGCCCCGCTGAATCCGCTGGTTACGAACGCTCCCACGGACACGCGCCACATCGCAACCGATTATCCGCAGGCTGAATTCCCCAATCCAAGATTGGAAACCGACGAGCGCGGCCAGCTAAACGCAATTCGCCTCAAAGAAGAACAAACGCTTGCCACCTACGACTGGATCGACAAAAACGCCGGCACCGTCCGTATCCCCATCGACCGCGCCATGGACCTGATCGCCCAGCGCGGCCTCCCCGTGCGTGCGCAAGGATCAGCCGCAGCGGCGTCCGCACCCGAGTCGACGCAGCCAGAAAAGAAGAAGGGAAAAAAGTGAGCCGTAAGAACCACAATTCGGGGCTGGCGATGCCCATCGAGGGCGTCATCCTGAGCGGAGCCGTTCTTCAGGCGAAGCGAAGGATCTCCCGCATACCAAAGCTCGAGGTCCCGTACCGCATTCTCCTGTCACTCATCCTGCTCACCGCCTCCGCCTTCGGACAAGGCATGACCAAAGGCATCATGTCCCCGCCGTCAAACGTGCGCCCGCCGTATTTGCAAAACGTCGGCATCGAGCAGCATCTCGACGCGCAAGTCCCCGCCGACCTAGCCTTCACCGACGACGCCGGTCACCCCGTGAAACTCGGCGACTACTTCGGCAAAAAGCCGCTCATCCTAAATCTCGTCTACTACAACTGCACCATGCTCTGCGGCGAAGCCCTGGCCGGCCTAACCGGCGCCATGAAGATGGTGAAGTTCAACGTCGGCGATGAGTTCGATGTAATTACAGTAAGTTTCAATCCGCAGGAAACGCCAGAAATCGCCGCCGCGAAAAAGCAAGACTACCTCAAGCGCTACGGCCGCGCAGACGCAGCCGCAGGCTGGCATTTCCTCACCGGCCCCGCCGAGTCGATCAACGCCCTGACCAAAGCCGTCGGCTTCCAGTATCAGTACGACCCGAAGTCCAGCCAGTACGCCCACGCGACAGCCATCATGGTGCTGACCCCGCAAGGTCGCATTTCGCGCTACTTCTACGGCGTGGACTATCCGCCAAAAGACCTGCGCATGGGATTAGTCGAAGCCTCACAAGGCAAAATCGGCAACGCCGTCGATCAAGTCCTGCTCTACTGCTACCACTACGATCCCGAGACTGGAAAATACGGCGCCATCGTAAGCAACATCCTGAAACTCGGCGCGGGACTCACAATACTGTTGCTGGGCAGCCTGCTGTTCATCCTGCTCCGGCTGGACAAATCCGCTCAACGGAGGATTTCGGGCCAGGGACAGAATCAAGCAAGACCGATTCAAACGAAACCGATTCTTACGAAACAGATTTAACCGAATATGTTCGATAATTTTCCATTATGGCCCGATCGGGCCTCGACCGCGGCGGGCAACGTCGATGCCCTGTTCATCTTCCTGATCATCGTCTCGGGACTGATGACGGCGCTGATTTTCACTGCCGTCGTATACTTCGCCGCACGCTACCGCCGCCGGAAAGGCGTGCTGGCTGAACAGATCGATGGTTCCACGCCGCTCGAATTAACCTGGTCGATTATCCCGCTCCTGGTGTTCCTGGTCATCTTCGCCTGGGGAGCGGTCCTCTACTTCAAAAGCCGCACCCCACCCCGCGACTCAACCGAAGTCTACGTCGTAGCAAAACAATGGATGTGGAAACTGGAACACGCCGAAGGCCAGCGCGAAATCAACGAGCTGCACGTCCCCGTAGGCCGCGACGTGAAACTGATCATGACCTCGCAAGACGTCATCCACAGTTTCTTCGTCCCCGCTTTCCGCATGAAACAGGACGTGCTCCCCGGCCGCTACACCGTCGCCTGGTTCCGCGCGACAAAGCCGGGAACGTATCATTTATTCTGCGCCGAATACTGCGGCACACAGCACTCCGGCATGATCGGTTCCATCGTCGTCCAGGAACCCGCCCAGTATGAAGCCTGGATGAACGGCGGCACCACCGGCCCACTCTCCGCCACCGGAGAAAAAATCTTCGCCGAACTCGGATGTGCCACCTGCCATCGTACCGACACGCAGGGCCGCGGTCCGAACCTGCAGGGAATTTTCGGCAAGCCGGTTCAACTCGAAGACGGACGCACCGTCACCGCCGACGAAAATTACATCCGCGAATGCATCCTCGACCCCGGCGCGAAACGCGTAAAGGGATTCCAACCCATCATGCCCACGTTCCAGGGACTGGTGAGTGAAGAACAGGTGAACGCATTGGTAGCGTATGTGAAATCAATAGCGCAGCCGGCAGACGGCACCAGAACCGCCGCCGCAGCGCCGCAAGGCCAAGATGCGAACAAAGCAACAGGAAGTCAGGTGCAATAAGTTATGAGCATCGCCGCCCCAATCGCTCCACCCGTCGAACGCGAGAACTACCTGAATAAAGAGTACGGCGTCGGCTCGTGGCTCTTAACCACGGACCATAAACGCATCTCGCTCCTCTACCTGCTCTCGATCACGTTCTTCTTTTTCATCGGCGGCTTCTTCGCCCTGCTAATCCGTCTCGAACTGCTAACTCCTGCCGGCGATCTAGTCCAGGCCGACACCTACAACAAACTGTTCACCATGCACGGCATGGTCATGGTCTTCTTCTTCCTCATCCCATCAATCCCCGCCGTTCTGGGCAATTTCCTGGTGCCCATGATGATCGGCGCGAAAGACTTGGCCTTCCCGCGCATCAACCTGCTGAGCTGGTATCTCTACATCATCGGCGGCGTGATGATGCTGCACTGCATGCTGACCGGCGGCGTCGATACCGGCTGGACTTTCTACACCCCCTTCAGCACCGCCTTCACCAACACAAAAATTGTCGAAGCCGGACTCGCCATCTTCGTCGCCGGATTCTCCTCCATCCTCACCGGCCTGAATTTCATCGTGACCATCCACCGCATGCGCTGTCCCGGCATGACCTGGTCGCGCCTCCCGTTATTCATCTGGGCGCACTACGCCACCAGCATCATCCAGATTCTCGGCACTCCCGTCATCGCCATCACCATCGTGCTCGTCGCCGTCGAACGCACCCTGCACCTCGGCATCTTCGATCCCAAACTCGGCGGCGATCCTCTCCTCTTCCAGCATCTGTTCTGGTTCTACTCGCATCCCGCCGTCTACATCATGATTCTCCCCTCAATGGGCATCATGAGCGAAATCATCGCCTGCTTCTCGCGCAAACGCATTTTCGGCTACACCTTCGTGGCGATTTCCTCCATCTCCATCGCCGTCTTCGGATTCCTCGTCTGGGCGCATCACATGTTCGTGGCCGGCATCTCGGTCTACGCCGCGCTGATGTTCTCTCTGCTGAGTTATTCAGTAGCCGTGCCCTCAGCCGTGAAAGTTTTCAACTGGACCGCCACTCTCTACAAAGGTTCCATCCGCTACGACGCGCCCATGCTCTACGCCTTCGGATTCCTCGGCCTGTTCACCATCGGCGGCTTGACCGGACTCTTCCTCGCAGCACTCGGCATCGACGTCCACGTCACCGACACGTATTTCGTGGTCGCGCACTTCCACTACATCATGGTCGGCGGCGCGCTCATGGGCTACCTCGGCGGATTGCATTTCTGGTGGCCGAAAATTTCCGGCCGCCTCTATCCCGAAAGCTGGGCACGCCTCGCAGCCCTCACCGTCTTCATCGGTTTCAATTTGACATTCTTCCCGCAATTCATCCTCGGCTACGTCGGCATGCCCCGCCGCTACTATCAATATCCGCCGGAGTTCCAGGTGCTGAACGTACTCTCAACCGCAGGCGCCACGGTGCTCGGCGTCGGCTATCTGCTGCCGATGGTCTACTTCCTCTGGTCGATGCGCTACGGCAAGCCCGCGCCGGACAACCCCTGGAATGCCGCCGGCCTCGAATGGCAGACGCAATCCCCGCCCACAACTTTCAACTTTGATAAAGAGCCCGTCGTAACCTGGGAAGCCTACAACTATGAGGAGCTGGACGCGCCTCAGGCAGGAGGCCCTCATTGAGTTCGAGCAACGTCTCCACCACGATTCCTGCTGAAGCCCACGACGCTCACAACCCCGCGCTCCTCCACCACTTCGCCACCGAGGAGCAGCAGCGCGACTCCGCCAGCCTCGGCATGTGGATCTTCCTCGCCACCGAAGTCATGTTCTTCGGCGGCCTGTTCTGCGCCTACCTGATTTACCGCGGATGGTACTTCGGAGATTTCGCCGCCGCCAGCACCTCCATCAACGCCGCCCTCGGCGGCACCAACACCGCCGTCCTCATCTGCAGCAGCTTAACGGTTGTTCTCGCCATCTGGGCCGCGCAAACCGCACGCCGCGGTCTGCTGATCCTAATGCTCGTCCTCACCATGATCTTCGGCTGCGCTTTTCTAGGCATCAAGGGTGTCGAATATAAAGACAAGTTCGAAGAGCACCACGTTCCCGGCGCGTCCTTCAGCTTCGATCACGTGCCGATCCCTGGCCATCCCGGTCAATACGCCAACCCGCAGCACGCGCAGATCTTTTTCGCTCTCTACTTCATCATGACCGGCCTGCACGCGCTCCACATGATCATCGGTCTCGGCCTCTTCACCTGGCTGCTATGGGCGGCCTGGAAAGGCCGCTTCACCCCCGAATATCACACGCCCCTCGAAATGGGCGGCCTGTACTGGCATTTCGTCGACATCGTCTGGATCTATCTTTTCCCGCTTTTATATTTGATCGACCGTCATTGAGGCCTGCATGTCTGAACATTCAACATCCGACCATTCAACCTCCGAACACTCAAAATCGCCGCTGCCCACCTACTTCGCCGTCTGGGCCGCACTCCTCGTCGGTACCGCGCTCACCTACTACGCCGCCAAGCTCGATCTCGGACGCTTCAACGCCGCCGTCGCCCTCATCATCGCCACCACCAAAGCTCTCCTCGTGGCGCTCTTCTTCATGCACCTCCGTCACGCCCACGAGCGCCTCCTGAAACTAGTCGTCATCTCCACCATCTTCTTCCTCTTCATTCTCCTGGCACTCTCCATGGCCGACTACGGCACCCGCCTCTGGGGCTAAGGTTTCGCGGAGGCGCGGCTTGTGGAAGCGCGGCTTGTAGAAACGCAGATTGTAGAAAGCAGATTGTGGAGCGCGCATTGTGGAAGCGCCGCTTGTGGAAACGCAGATTGTGGAGCGCGCATTGCGGAAGCGCGGCCCGCGGAAGAGCAGCTTGTGGAAGAGCGGCCCTTCAGGGCCGCGTAATGCGACCGGATTCCCTGGGCTTTAGCCCCTGTGGTTGTTCGCAAGAGCGAGCGGACGCGACCTGGTTTGAAAGGTCGCGCCCTCAGCCGCGACGTGCCCGCACGAAAATCAGCTGTAGCTTTAGCCGCCGAGCCAATCTGCGGTATACTCGCGCGTCGAGCGCTATCACCACCCTCCACGAGGTAACTTATGGCATTCTGCAATTCCTGCGGCGCAGCTCTGGCGCCAGGCACAAAATTCTGCAACAAATGTGGCGCCGCCGTCGCCGCCGGCCCCGCTACTCCGGGCGCGATGTTGTCTCCCCTGCCGCCCGCTCCTCCGGCGTCCTCAGGCGGCGACAGCAGCACTCTCAAAATCATCCTCATTATCATCGCCGTAGTCGTCGGCATCGGCATTCTCGCCATCGCGTCCATCGGCTTCATCGGCTATCGCTTCGCCCGAAACGCTCATGTCACGCAGGAAGGCGATCACGTAAAAGTCGAAACTCCCTTCGGCTCCGTGGAGACTTCCAAAGATCCTGCGCAGCTCGCCAAAGATCTGGGGATCGATGTCTATCCCGGAGCGCAGCCCCAGAAGAACGGCAGCGCCTCCGTGTCCTTCGGAAATATGCACACCGTCACCGCCAGTTTCGAAAGCAACGATTCGGTCGACCAAATCTGCAGCTTCTACAAATCCCGGTTCCCGAATGCCTCGGTGTCATCGTCCGATCAAAATCACTGCACCATCGTTTCGAATGACCGGAAGGGAAATATGGTCACCATCAATGTCCAACGCAGCGGCGACATCTCAAAATTTGCCATCGCCTCGGTGACCAAAAAGTCTTCCGATTAAACGAACGAATCCGGCCCATGCCAGCCTACGGAAAATAGAGTGCCAGATTTCGTACCGATCTTGAACACCTCCCGCGCCGACGCATCGGGCATAGCCGAGGCTCTGAGCGCAGTCGTGCGAGGCGATGTCCGCTTCGACCCCGGCAGCCGCGCCCTCTACTCGACCGACGCCTCCAACTACCGCCAGGTTCCCATCGGCGTCGTTCTTCCCCGCGATGCCGACGATGTCCTCGCCGCAATCTCCGTATGCCGAGAATTCGGTGCCCCCATCCTCAGCCGCGGCGGCGGCACCTCGCTAGCGGGCCAATGCTGCAACGTCGCCGTCGTGCTGGATTTTTCGAGATACATGTCGCGCATCCTCGAGATCGATCCCGCCCGCCGCATCGCCCGCGTGCAACCCGGCGTCGTCCTCGACACACTCCGCAACGCCGCCGAAAAATATCACCTCACCTTCGCCCCCGATCCCGCCAGCCACGACCGCTGCACCATCGGCGGCATGATCGGCAACAATTCCTGCGGCGTCCACTCCGTAATGGCCGGCAAAACCGACGACAACATCGAGCAGCTCGAAGTGGTCACCTACGATGGCACCCGCCTAAAAGTCGGAGAAGATCTCATTCAGGACGCGGGTGCCCCATTTCCCGCGTCGACCCGCGGCGAATTGGCCGCCGGCAACTCGGACCGCGCCAGCCAGATCTACACTTCCCTAAAACAAATCGCCACCGACTACGCCGACCTGATCCGCCAAAAATATCCCAACATCCCCCGCCGCGTCTCCGGCTACAACCTGAATTACCTCCTGCCGGAAAACGGTTTCCACATCGCCCGCGCCCTAGTCGGCTCCGAAGGAACCTGCGCGACAGTATTAGAAGCAACCTGCCGCCTGGTCGAGAGCCCGCCCCACCGCGTTCTGCTGGTCGTAGCCTATCCCGACATTTTCCAGTGCGCCGACCGCATCCCGGAAATCATGGCGCACAAACCAATCGGCCTAGAAGGCTTCGACGATCTCCTCGTCTACTACACCCGCACCAAAGGCATCAACGCCGAAGGACTAGCCCTGCTCCCCGAAGGCGGAGGCTGGCTCATGGTCGAGTTCGGCGGCCAGACATTGCAGGAAGCCGAGTCGAAAGCGCAAGGTCTGGTCGACGCTCTCAATCGCAGCCCGAATCCACCCAACACGAGTCTCCTCGCCGGCCGCGACGCCAAGCGCATTTGGGAAATTCGCGAGTCCAGCCTCGGCGTAACCTCGCACGTCCCCGGCGAGCCCTTGAACTGGGAAGGTTGGGAAGACGCCGCCGTCGCTCCCGAAAAACTCGGCGCCTATCTCCGCGACCTGCGCAAAATGATGACGGCTTTCGGCTACAAAGGCTCGCTCTACGGCCACTTCGGCCACGCCTGCGTGCACACCCGCCTCAACTTCGATTTTCAATCGAAAGAGGGAATCGCGAAGTTCCGCAAGTTCATGGAAGAAGCCGCCGACCTCGTAGTCAGCTACGGCGGCTCACTCTCCGGCGAACACGGCGACGGACAAGCCCGCGCCGAACTCCTCCCAAAAATGTTTGGCCCGGAACTCATGCAGGCATTCCGCAAATTCAAGTCCGCCTGGGATCCCGACTGGAAAATGAACCCAGGCAAACTCATTGGTTTGC
Organism: uncultured Acidobacteriota bacterium; assembly: GCA_963758005.1. Classification (GTDB taxonomy): domain Bacteria; phylum Acidobacteriota; class Terriglobia; order Terriglobales; family Acidobacteriaceae; genus Sulfotelmatobacter. The sequence goes on along the minus strand of CAVWTR010000006.1, from coordinate 549,072 downwards.
CTGGAGAGCCGCCGAACAAGCTCGACGAAAATCTTCGCCTCGGCCCCAACTATGCCACCTGGGAACCGCTAACGCGTTTCCAGTTTCCCGACGATCATGGCAGTCTAGCCGCGGCAACTCTGCGCTGCGTAGGCGTCGGCAAATGCCGCCGCGAAGAAGGTGGCGTAATGTGCCCCAGCTACCGCGTCACCCGCGAAGAAGAACACTCCACCCGCGGCCGCGCGCATCTGCTCTGGGAGATGACGCAAAGCCCACTCAGAGAAGATGGAATCATCCGCGACGGCTGGCGCAGCGAAGAAGTCAAACAGTCCCTCGATCTTTGCCTGGCCTGCAAAGGATGCAAAAGTGATTGTCCCGTAGGCGTCGACGTCGCCACCTACAAAGCCGAATTCCTCTCGCACTACTACGAAGGCCGCGTGCGCCCCCGCAGCGCCTACGCCTTCGGCAACATCGACCTCTGGGCGCGTCTCGCATCGCACGCCCCCGGCCTAGTGAATCTAACCACTCAACTCCCCTTCCTCCGCGACATCGCCAAGTTCGCAGCAGGCATCGCTCCGCAGCGCACCATCCCCGCCTTCGCCCCCGAAACTTTCAAAGCATGGTTCCATCGCACACGAGGAATCAACTCGTGGAGCGGCGGACACCTTCATCCGCCCAGCGAAGCGAAGCGAGCGCCGCACGGGAAGGGCAGCGCGAACAACGCGGTGGAAGAAGAAACGCCGATCGCGTCACCGTGGAAGAGCGGCGCTTCAGCGCCGCGTCAGCGGCGAGAAAAGGACGGGGCTTTAGCCCCCGCCGTTCTCCTCTGGCCCGACACCTTCAACAACTACTTCCACCCCGCAACCGCCCGCGCCGCCGTCGAAGTCCTCGAAGCCGCCGGATACCGCGTCCTCCTCCCGCAGACAAATCTCTGCTGCGGCCGCCCGCTCTACGACTTCGGCATGCTCGACCGCGCCCAATCCCTGCTCCTCAATATCCTCGACGAACTCGCCCCCGAGATCGAAGCCGGAATCCCCGTCGTCGGACTCGAGCCCAGCTGCGTCGCCGTCTTCCGCGACGAACTCCTCAACCTCTTTCCCAACGATCACCGCGCGCAAGCCCTATCCCGTCAGACGTTCCTCCTAAGCGAATTCCTGGAGCGCGACCTAAACCACAACGCTCCCCTCCCTCAACTGAACCGCAAAGCGCTCCTCCACGGCCACTGCCATCACAAATCGATCATGAAAATGTCCGCCGAAGAATCTCTCCTGCACCGCATCGGCATCGACTTCCAATCCCCCGCTCCCGGATGCTGCGGCATGGCCGGCTCCTTCGGCTTCGAGCACGACAAATATGACGTCTCCGCGGCGATCGGCGAACTCGAACTCCTCCCCGCGGTCCGCAAAGCCCCGCCCGACTGGCTGATCATCGCCGACGGCTTCAGCTGCCGCGAACAAATCGCCCAAGGCACCGACCGCCACGCGCTTCACCTAGCCGAAGTCCTGAAAATGGCAATCGACGCTCCGCCCGTATCTTGTCATTCCGACCGAAGCCGGAGCGCAAGCGACGGCGCAGTGGAGGAACCTGCTGTTGGCCCGTATCCCGAGTCCCAATCCGTCCGCCAGCGCGAGGCCGATATCCGCTCCTCGATGAAACGGGCCGGACTGGGCCTGGGAGCCCTAGCCGCAGGCGGATTGCTCCTCTGGCAATTCGTGAGAAACCGTTGACTTATCAACAACTTATGTAAGGACAGCCGCCCAAGCCTGCCCTGAGCTTGCCGAAGGGGCTGTCCCGTCGAGCGTAGCTCGACTGCCTTCCGTCTAGCTCAACGGCCGCGTTTCTGGGACAATAGATCAAGTCTCCGGCGCTATCCCGCGCCCGGCTCTACCTCGCATTATGGACCGCGAACTCACAACCACAATGGTCAGCAACCTGGTCAACGCCGACATCACTCCCACTCCGGCGGCGCAGTCCCAGCTGTCGGCGGCAGGCCCGCTCCGCGGCTCGGTTCTGGTCCTGATCCAGTTCGACGTCTGTGAAGAGATCCGCCTCGACGAACTCCGCAAAATCTTCGGCGCGCGCACCGCCGAAGCCAGCTTCAAGCATCAGGCCCCCGGATACGTCCGCTACCAGCGCCCTCCCGTCGAGGAAAACCTTGAGCCCCTGATCCTCGACAGCGGCGAGCGCCTCGAAGGCCAGATCAAGTATTACGATTACGGAGTAGTCAGCCTGGTCTTCGAGCTCCCATTCTCTGGCAGCTGGGACACGCTGATCCAACTGTCCAGCCGCTGGACCTCCGACACCAACTTTGAGGCCCTGGCCTCGCGCGTCGTCCGGCAAAAGCTAGAACGCGCCGCCCCGGCTCTGGTCAAGCCCTACGAAGTCAAGCCGTATGACTCCAAGCCCGACACCGCCGACTGGCTCCAGGAAGACTACTTCATCTTCCACGTTCGAGAAATCGACGGCGCACCCTCGGCCAACGACTTGCTAGCCGCTCAGGGAGATCACATCGCCCAGGTGGTCCGCGGCGAAATGTCGATGCTGTCCGAAGGCGAGCGCCAGGAAATTCTGCAGTCCAGAATTTCCTACTATCCCAACGACCTCGCCGTAATCGGATGGAACGCCGCCTTCATTTACGACACCGACGCCGGCGCCGAGACCGCGATCCAGCTCCTGCAGTACGCCAACTCGCAGCTGCTGGAGTTCCGCCACTACGACGAGCTTCTAACCAAGGAACTGGAAAACGTCTACGACTTCCTCGAAGTCGGAGGCACCGGCCTCTGGTCGCGCTGGCGGACCGCGCGCGCCGCCTCGAAACTGCACACCGTCCTGCTCGACGTAAACGAACTCACCGAGCGCGCCGACAACGCCATCAAGTTCCTCAGCGACATGTTCTCCGCCCGCCTCTACAAACTCTGCGCCGCCAAAGTCGGAGTCCCCGACTACAAAGACCTGGTCAAAGAAAAACTCCAAACCGCCGAAGACCTCTACCGCTTCATGGTCGACCAGTTCAACCAATCCCGCGCCTTCGTCCTCGAATTAATGGTGGTAGTCATCCTGATCATCGAACTGGTCTACTTCTTCCGCGGCAAACCCATTTAGGCATTGAGTCAGTGAGTGATTGAGTCATCGGGAGATTGAAACCCCTTTGGCTTGTTCATGTGGAGCGGACACTCCTGTCCGCTGCCTTTGACCTTGATTTTGCTTGACCTGTGCACTTCTGTCGGAAGCTGGCGGTTTGGGTTGAGTCGGATCGACTGCGGCATTCTTGTTCGTGGATGGGTCGCCGCGGTCCAGTACATCTGGGCTGGCTGGACGGGCGAATGCTTCCGTCCCTACATGAGTTGTTTCGGGGTGAGTTGTCTCGGCGGTCGGCTGATCGGTGTAGTCGGGGACCTGGGTGACCATTTTGGTGGTGTTGTCGAAGCGGACGCGGCGGGCGTTGCGGACGGCGGCGTTGAGGGCGCGGAGGATGAGTTCTCCGCGGCGGAGTTCGATGGTGCCGCGGATCAGGGCGTTGACGACTTCCATGATGGAGGCCTGGATGGCTTCCTCGTTCTCAAGCATGGCGACGGGGTGGAGGCGCGACCGGGGGACGGTGACGGTGCGGAGCATGCGCTGGTGGAAATAGCAGAACTGCTCTCCGCGAAGAGCGGGGGAGCCGCAGCGAATTCCAGTGACTTTGATGTGGGTGCAGGTTTTCACGTTTGGCATAGGGGTCCGATTGGCCTCGATATTGGTGACGGTCACGTTGGTGACGGGCTCGCTCTGAGCAGCGTTCGTGTTTGTCTTCGTTTGAGTCAGCGCGATTATTTTTTTGTAGTTGCGGGCTAAGATTTTGGCTTCATTGGAGTTAGGGGCGGAGGATATGACGACATCCGCGTATAATCTTGGAAAATCAGGACTTGCGAGTAAAGTATTGCGAACTAAGGACTTAACGCGGGCGGCTATGGCGGAGATGGGCTCCGTTTCGGGAATTGATGGGGCCGGGATGGAGGTTCGGCCGAAATTCTGGGAAGAGCTTTGGGGCATTTCCCAATTTGGCACGTTTGAAATTCTCAGTAAAGGTTGTTCGTCACAGGGTTGGGCTGTGGAAGCCTGTGGAAAAAGAGGGCTGTGGGAGCAGCGACCTAGGCCCAGGCGGCGCGTGAGAACATTGGTGCGTAATGTGTCGTCAGGCGACCGTTCGAGTTGAGGGTTTCTGAAAACGCGTCTATGGCAGCGGGGACGAGGAGGTCGCGGGGTGTGACCTTTAGTTTGCAATACTTGCTCAATACGTGAACCAGCAGATGGTATCCGAAGTTTTCGAGCAAATGTCCATAACAGTCGACCAGCGTCTCGGGAGCGGGTCCCGTCCTTGATACGCGGTGTGGCCGGGCTTTTTCCCTGCCTTCCTTTACCAGTCGTCGGGCTGCTCTGGCGCTGTACGTTGGAGGCCCGCCCTTTGCTGGCAGCACTACTTTCTTGAATTTCTCGCGGTGCAGAGGTTGCAGCGCGTTAGCTACGAGCAGTGCGTCGGCGCGGACGCAGTGACGGAGATTTGTGCGCATTAGAGCAAATTGCTCGTTGATCTCCCTCCGAGCCGCCTTCTCCGCCTCGGGAACGGTGCTGAACTTCTTAAAGGTGGCAAACACGATCATGTCGGTCCAAACGTCATTTTCCCAGCTGTAGCCGGCCGTGTGGAAGGTACCGGGCCCGATCGGTAGTGATCCGTTTAAGTGGTCTAGGTCTCGGTCCATTGCCGCGAAAACATGGGTTATCTTTCCGGAGGCAGCAAGCAGCCCTATTTCTTTGATGGTGTTTTTTGAACCGACCGCGCGGAAATGCAATGTGTGACTTGGTGCGAATTTTGAGAAGACGATTTGCCAGTACTTAAGGTCTTCGGCTTGCGCGGTGTACGACCCGCTTCCGACTTCCTCTAGTGTGAAGGATGTCTTCCCTCCTTCAACAAAAACAACGGCGTCGACGCCTAGAAACAGGTGCATTCTGCTGAGCCCTGAGTCCGTCCGCCGAAACGTCATGCGAGCAGCTTCTCCATATCGAAAATCTTGTCCTCGAACTTCCCGACTATGTCTGGTGAGTGCGTTGCAAAGATTATTTGTGCGCGTGGATTTATTTTCCGCAGGTTGGTTGTGAGTTTTTCCTGCCATGTAACGTGCAGGGACAGTTCCGGTTCGTCTGCGATATAGACCCAAGGGGCGCGTTGTTGTAAGAGTGCCTCCCCAAGAATGATGACTAGTTGCTTCTCTCCCGAAGAAAGTTCGCGAAGTTGGATCGTCCTTCCGGCGGTCATTTCAGCGTTTAGTTCGTTTCTCTCATTTATCACTACCTTCTTTCGCGGGCGTAGCATTTCATTGATTACCTCAAGGAAATCCTCTCGTGGCTTGTATATTTCCGCTTGGCGCTTTCCCAGTTTGTCCCATTCTTGGACAACGCGGTGGATTGACCACATCGCGGCTAGCGCCATGATCTCTTCGTTGTTGTACTCTTGTTGCGTTAGGGCTTTGCTAGCGAGATCGAACTGCTGCTGGACGGCTTCCGCGTAATGTGTCTGGCTTACGCCAAAGTTTTCGAAGATCTCGAGGATTGCGGTGCGCTCCTCTGCAAGATTCAGCTTTTTGACCGAGTCGACGAGTTGCCACTCTGGCGGCGGCAAGAGCGCAAAGAACAGGGATTTTTGGAATTTGTCGGTCTCTTCGTCTCCCTTGCTTTTGAACCCTGAGAATAGCCTGGTGAGGGCGTTGCTGAGCTGGTCGAGCTTTTCGTCCACGCTTGATTCGAAGCTTTTATCCTCGCGTTGTCTGGCGGGCGGAGTGCGGTGGATTGAGAGCCATGTGTGAGGCACGTCGATACCCAGGCTCTCGATGGGCCCCGCGTCCGGCCTTCGGCGAAGGTGCCTCGTGAATTCCCTGAAATGCATCTGGCCTTCAATGTCGTCGAGAGAGTAGTCCTTCCACTCGGCGGCACGGTTTGGCTTAAACCTGTATGTGATTCCCAGGAACGGGGACTTCCGTTCCGGCTTCTTGATGATCTCTATCACCGCGTGCTCTTGGCCGGAGAGTTGTATTTCGATTTTTCTAAAATTGACTCGGTCGAGTGTATGGAAGTCGGCGCTGAGGGCGGCGGCGATAAGGTTTATCACGGTGGTCTTGCCGGAGCCGTTAGTGCCAATCAGAAAATTGACGTCTTCGTGGAAGGACAGTGACAGGTCCTTCTCTCCCCAAAGGCGGCTGACTGTGAATGTCTTTAATATGCTCATGGCGCCAACAGTAGAACAGCTTGCCGTATTGGCCGCAACTAAATGGTCGCGTACTTTTCGGCGAGGACTAAGAAAGGGTCCTACGGCATTGGCCACGGGACCCCCTCCCTGCGCGTCCTTTGTACATGTGGGGGCGGGGGAATGCAAAGGGCACGAGGGTGGTGGGGAGGGGCACGGGAGAACCATGCGGCGGGGTGTCCGGCACGAGTGCAGAGGTGCTTCGGTCGCGCAAACAGCGCGTGTCTGCAGGATGATGCGTCAAAATCCCCACCCAGCGGCTGAAGCCGCGATTCGTTCGGGGGCTTAGGTGGTACGACTGGAAGTCGTACCCTTCCCGATCGATGAGCTTTTCCCATTCTCTACACAAACCCAAGGTCCGCCTTCGTTTGAGATAATGCGGGGCATGCGAGGACTCAAAGACAAGCGCGTCCTGATCACTGGCGGCGCGAGCGGCATCGGCGCAGCGACAGCGGCACGCTTCCTGGAAGAGGGATCGCGGGTGTGCGTGCTCGATCGCGACGCGGTGGCCTGCAAGCACATCAAGCATGAGCTGGCTGGGCTCGGCGAGGCCGGCATCTCTGAAGCCATCATTGCCGACGTCACTGACCTGATGCAGGTGGAGGCGGCGTTTGCGGAGGCGATCCGGCTGATGGATGGCGTGGATGTGCTGATCAACAACGCGGGGATCAGCATCCGGCACAAGTTTCTCGACATCACTCCCGAAGAGTGGGATCGAGTCATCGCGGTGAATCTGACCGGCATGTTTTATGTGGCGCAGACGGCGGCGCGGCACATGTGGGAGCGTTACTCGGGTCAGTCTAGCGCTGGAGTGATTCTGCAGACGGCGTCGACTAATGGGGTGATGGGATATCCATATTACGCGGACTACAACGCGACCAAGGCGGGAGTGATTGAGCTGACGCGGTCGATGGCGCTGGAACTGGCGCCGCGGGTGCGGGTGTGCGCGGTGGCTCCGGGATACGTACTGACGCCGATGCAGCGGGCGGAATATTCCGACGCGATGCTCGACGAAGTGAACCGGAAGATTCCGCTGGGGCGGCATGCCACGCCGGAGGAGATTGCCGGGCTGTTTGCGTATCTGGCATCGGACGATGCGGCGTTCGCCACGGGGCAGGTGTTCACGATGGATGGCGGAGAGACGGCGGGCGGGCTGGCCAGCCGGTGATGGGGATTGGGGCCTCGGCATGTTGCGGGGCATAGCGATTCGTATCAGGCTATGCCTTCAGGCATAGCGTCGGGCGTCGTCGTTCTTTTCGCCTTTAGGCGCTGCGCGAGGCGCGCTATTTCCAAATCGGTGGGATTGGAATCTGTATGCAGACTCAGGCTACAGTTTTTCTGGGCGGAGGTCGGATTACTGGGGCGCTGATTGCCGGGCTGCGGTTGGCGGGATACTCGCGGCCGATTGTGGTGCATGATCGGAATCCGGAGAAGCTGCGGGCGCTGCGGCGCGAGTTTCGGATTGAGGTGGCGCGGGATTTGAAGTCGGCGGTGGAGCGGGCCGGGACTTTGATCGTCGCGGTGCGACCTGATTCGGTGGCGGAGTTGCTGGATGAGATCGTCGGGTGCGGCGCGGTGAGTCGGACTCGAATCGCGATCAGCCTGGCGGCGGGGATTCCGTTGAAGAAGTTGCGGGCTGGGTTGGGGCTTGGCGTGCGGTGGGCGCGGGCAATGCCGAGTCCGGTGTGCCGCATTGGGCATGGGCTTACGGCGGTGACTTACGATCGCAGCGTTTCTGTTGCGGATCGAAAACGCGTGCGGGCGTTGTTCGAACTGGTGGGGCCGGTGCTGGAGATTGCGGAGAAGCGCTTCGATGCTTTCAGTGTGGCTTACTCGCCGAGCCATGGATATCACGCGCTGGCTACTTTGGCCGACGCGGCGCAGGCTGCGGGACTTGATCGCAAGACCGCTCTGACGGCCGGGGCTCATGCCTTTGCGGAGGCGATTCTGTATTGGAGAGAGAGCGGGCAAACGCTGGACGATCTTCTGCAGGAATCGGCGACCCCGGGCGGGATTGCCGCTGCCACGATGGAGGCCATGAAGAAAGCTGGCTACGAGAAGGCTGTGGCCGCCGGACTGCGAGCGGGGATCCGCAGGGCGCGGCTCAATGCGCGGCTATGAGGAGTGGATCATTTCCGCGTTACCTCGGTTACCTTCGAGGCGGGATGCGGTCTGTCACAATAGCCAGGGGTAATGCTCGCTCGGGTTGCGGGAATGCGATGGCGGGCAGCTCTGGCCAATGGAAATTCTGACACAAAATGCGGCTCGACGGAGTACGCGACTGCGGGTGGAGATTCCGGTCAGCGTGATCAGTCTCGACCGGATGCGGCCGTTTGCGGAGAATTGCGTAACCGTGATCGTGAGCGCGCAGGGATGCGGGTTTCGCAGTTCCCAGGCGCTGCAGATGGAAACTCCGATTCTGTTGAACGACCTGCCGGGCGGAGGCAGCGTGACGGCGCGGGTGGTGAACTGTTTGCCGCTGGGCGACGATGGCAAGTATTTTCTGATTGGGGCTTCACTCTATACGCACGGGAATGTGTGGGGGATTGCGAATCCTCCGGAGGATTGGCGTCTGGCGGAGCTGAACTATCCTGCTCCGGCGGCTGCGCCGAGTGCCGCGGCCAGCGCGGGGCCACAACCTGTGCAGGCAGCGCCGGCTGGGGCTCCGAAGCTGACGGTGAACAAGAAGGCCTGGCCTTACAATCGGTTTCCCGAAGGGGAAGAAGCACATCCTGGGCGCAAGTAAGGGCGCGCGCCGGCGACGCGGCGTGAAAGTCGACTTTATTGCTGTAAAACGAGTCGGTCAGGTTCTTTCGTAACTCGTCAACTGTGAGCAGACTGCCATACTCTGAGTACGGATATGCCTGAAGAGATTAACTCGACTGCGTCGATGGTGCCGGAAGCGTCCGACCCAACGTTGGACAAACTGTCTGACATGATTTCCGACATTATTTCCGACAAAGTTTCCGAGTTCGCACGCGACCAGGTATCCGACGGCGTGCCCGAGCAGATTTCCCTCAAGGCGCCGGACGAGGTTTCCGACAAGGCAGCTGACGAGGTTTCTGACAAGGTTTCCGACAAAAAGGTTTCCGGCAAAGTAGTTGTGTCCGCCAAGGATAATAAGGCGAACGGGCGCGCGTTTCGGGTGAAGTTGCGCGGGTCGGTGTTGGCGCTGGTGCGGTTGCCGAATAAGCGGTCGGTGCGAGCGGCGATTCATCAGCTATCGACTACGGGTGGAGTGATCCATCTGGAAAAGCCGCTGGACGAGAAACTGGAAGTCGAAATGATTTTCCACATTCGCGAAGCCACCATTCGCGGCAAGGCGCAGATGCTGTTTCCCATGTGGGCGACGCAAGGGTGGATGCAGCCCTTCCGCTTCGTGGGCCTGTCCGAGGCTGGCCGGGAAAATCTGGATGCGAATCTTAAATCTTTTCTTGGCGAAGCAGTCAAGGGCGCGTCGGCTGGCGCGTAAACTTCGGTAGTCTTCTAACGTTCTTCTTCCTGCATTCATTCCTAGCTTCCTTCGGCAGCGCTCCATAGGCGCTATAGCCATTTAGAACCAAAGAGCCATTGATTTAGGTTTGCTTCGACTCAAGCGTAAGGGTCTAAGGCGGAGTTGTACCCTCAGTCGTGCCTGCCGTCTGTGATGGCAAGAGTCCTAATGCGGCCATCACGTTCACACCATTTGTACGAGTCAGCACGCCAGGTCGCATTCGATAGTCGAATTGCATCTCGTTATTTTCGTAGTGTTCCTCGAAATGCGCGTTAATCGCCCGGCCATCGAGGGCTTTGACGATCTCGGTGAGGGCTAGATCGTGAGTCGTTACAAGGCCGACCGCCCCGTTTGCAGCCAGTTGGCCCATCACCGCTCTAGCTCCAAACAATCGGTCCGCCGAGTTTGTTCCTCCCAGCATCTCGTCCAGCAGGAAGAGGATGCTGTTGGTGCGCGACAGAGCGAGTATCCACTTCAGGCGCTCCACCTCTGCCTGAAACCGCGATTTTGCCTGCAAGAAGGAATCGTGCACGGAAATTGAGCAGCCGATTTGCAATGGCGAGATCTGAAGCCGAGCGGCGCTAACCGGCGCCCCTGCCAAAGCCAACACGCAGTTTAAGCCGACCGAGCGCAGCAGCGTGCTCTTGCCTGACATATTCGACCCACTCACCACGATCAGTTGTGTGCTCTTGGCGTCAAGTGCGACATCACCTCGAACACACGTCCTGCGATCGAGTAACGGATGGCCCAAGCCCTCGGCTTGAAGCATTGGACTGGACGCGGGCTTCAGGAGGGCAAAAGTATGACCTGGGTTTTCGTAATGATACCGAGCCAAGCAGAGCAATGCTTCGAATTGCCCGAGCGAATCTAGCCATTGGGCCAATCCTTTTCGGTTTTGCTGCCGCCAGCGCTCAATGAGAATCGCAAGATTCGTTCCCCACAAGAGTGGCGAGGACAGGAGGGCGAAGTATTCACTTTTTCGAAGATTCAGCAGCCAAGACCAGAAACGTAACAGGCGAATCTGTTTCGAGGGTTGTCCCGACGAAGACGTGAGGTGCGACTGCAGGGATTTGAGCAATGAACACCGGAAATGCGCCGTCTCCAAGCGATCCAACAAAGGAGCCAGTAAGGAAAGCTCAAGTGAAGGCAGGTCGAGGTTGGCGACTGTCAGCCTGGTTTTCTTGAGGAGGAGAGCCGCCACGAACATTTCCGCCACGACGGGGACGGCGATAGCCCAAAGCCAGTTGTGGCCGAAGACACCGACAGCTGCAAGGATGGACACGACGATTAGGCAGATCGGCAGAGCTGTTGCCAGCGCCTGCGCATAGAGCGGGAAGGCGATAGCTGGGGCCTCTGCCCAATCGCGGATCGACGCGCCGGCCTCATCGGGCGCGGTCCCTTCGAGAGAAGCCCAGTCCTCTCTAAGATCCAGCGCGTCGCGAAGTTCAGAAATAGCGACTTGTCGTTCTTCGGCGTGGCCGCATTCCGCGGGATTGAGCAACCAGTTTGCGAGCGTGGCACGACCGACGCCGGTCCGAGCCGTGCACAACAATTCGAAAAGAGAGCCCTCTCCGAAAAGGTCCAGGTCGGAAGCGTAGATGTGGTTGTTTGGCAAGAATTCTTTGCCGCCGATGCCTCGTCCTTGCCACTCGTGGCATAGCCGCAACAGGCCAAGGTTGTAGAAATTCACGATTCGCTGCACGCGGCCATGAGCACGTGCGTTTTTCGTTAGCGACTGGATGATTGACAGGCCGACTACTGAAGGCAGCAGAATCCAAAACGCGGAAACCAAATGCAACGAGAGCGCCGCCCAGGTGACGACAATGCCGGCCAGAGCGGCCAGGATCAAGTACATCCAGAGGCGCCGGTGCAGGCCTCTGATGTTTGCAAGTTGCTGTTCGCGTTCGCTCAAACGGCGAGCATATTCACTCTCCGGGATTTCGTACGCTGTGCCAGCCAAAGTCCCGCGTCCCGCGAATTCAGAAGTATTCATTGACGGAACCGTCTCTTTCCAGGCGAGGAGCCTGATTCTGTGTCGTGCGAACGCGGAAAGCGATGCTGTTCAAACGACGGGGTCTGCTTCAGATCAAAGAGGGGCTACAGCGACAGGAAGGGTGGGGGACGCTGAAAGAGCGGACGAAGACTTGGTTCATTGAATCTTCGACAGGAATCTGTGGTCGCTCTGCCGATCGACGACTCGACGGCCAACCGGAAGAAACAGACTGGGAGAGCCTGGAGGCAGGCTATTAGCAGTCTACAAATGTTCACTGAGTGAACGACGACAAAGGCGAGCAAACAGGCCAGAGCCAAGGAAGCAACTAGCTTGAAGAAACCAATAACTAGTAGCGGGCCGAGGTGCCCCACCGAACCGAGGAGAACAAAGCAAGCGGCATTCAAGAACATCAGGATGCGACGATAGCTGGCCATGCGGTGCCTCGGTGCTGATCAGTATACAGCGATCAAATCTCTTGTAAACTTCGGCGACAGCCATTCTTGGATCAGCCGTCAGTTTCAAGATGCGATCCCGGGACATAATGACTGAGAACAGGCGGCATCCGTTTCTGCCTCTAACATCCTTCGCGGCACGTGGCTGTGCTCTTGCATGATTGCAAAGTAACGGCCCGGTTTGAAGCCGCTGCGCGCGAGATCCCTCTCTTCGCCTGAAGAACGGCTCCGTTCGGGATGACGCCGCGATAATTTTGCTCGTCGGCGCTCAAGCTGCACCACGCTCGGTTGCTCCGGTCATTTTTGCGATAGCGTACCGATCGCTAAGCGTACAGATTGATGAGCCGGCCGGTCCAGCCAGTGGGAGCGGCAGCGTAGAAGAGGTATTGGGCGGCTGCGGTACTTTCGATGGGGCGGCTCCCGGCCCACGCGTTGACATACTCCTGGCCCGAGGTTGCGGTTTCGTCGCTCTGGGAATTCTCTACGAGTGTTCCGGAGATGCGATTCGGGCCGGCGGGACGCGTCGAAGACGACCAGGCGAAAGTGTCGGGGGAGGGGACAAGATTAATTTGGCTCGCTCGCGTGGCGAGCGCTCTCGGCGTCAGGGGCACGAGGCTGGTCGACACATCGGACGGCCCCGACGGGTCGATTGGATTCACCGATGCCGGGAGCAGTTTGATCGACATAGGAAATCAGTTGGGTGACGATCAATCTATCGGCAGTTTCGGCCGATCTGAATAACACGGCGGTGCTTTAGTGGCGTGCCGTAAGGACTAATCCCCGCTGGTACATTTTGGTTGACCGCGAGTGGCGATGCACGGGAGATCCCTCGCTTCGCCTGAAGAACGGCTCCGCTCGGGATGACGCCGGCTTTTGGGGGACAGCCAAACTGCGCCACACCTGGTTACTCTGGTCACTTTTGTGATCTGGATTAGAGTCTTATGATCGGCGGATAGGGTTTCTTCCATGGGCCTCCATACATGAAACGACTTAGCTTTTTGGTGTCTCTGACCAACGACGACAACGATTATCAGCAGGAGCAGGCTGCTGTGGCGGAGAAGGCTGCGCGGCGGCTGGGCGTGGATGTGAAGGTCATTCACGCGAATAATGACGCGCTGGCTCAGAGCCAGCAGCTGCTGCATTACGTGCAGGGGGATGCGGTGGCGCGTCCGGATGCGATTGTGTTTGAGCCGGCGGGTGGGACGGCGTTTCCGCAGGTGGCGCGGGCGGCGGCGGCGGCAGGGATTGGGTGGGTGGTGCTGAATTTTGAAGCGGACTACGTCCTGGAACTGCGGCGGACATTTAAGGTTCCGGTACTTACCATTAGTTCCGATCATGTAGAGGTGGGCAAGATTCAGGGGCAGCAGTTTGGGGCGCTGTTGCCGAATGGCGGATCCATGTTGTACATCGAAGGACCGGCGAATAGTTCGGCGGCGAAAGAACGTACGGCTGGGATGATGCGCACTAAGCCGGCGAATATTCGAGTGAAGACGATGCGGGCAAACTGGACGGAAGAGAGCGCGTATCGCACGGTGATTTCGTGGCTGCGGTTGAGCACTTCGCAGGAAAGCCGCGTGGACCTGGTGGGGGCGCAGGACGACAGCATGGCCATGGGCGCGAGGAAAGCGTTCAGCGAAATCGCGGAGAGTGAGCGGGCGCGGTGGATGAAGATTCCGATCACGGGCTGCGATGGCATGCCCCGCACCGGTCAGGCGTGGGTGCGGAATGGCACGCTGGCGGCGACGGTTTTTATTCGTCCGAATACCGACCTGGCGATTGAGATGTTGGTGGAGGCGTTCAAGAGCAACGCTGCTTTGCCGGAACGCAAGGTGACGGATCCGGAGTCGGTGCCGTCGCTGGCGGATTTGGCGGGGGGAAGCAAGGGTCGAGGCGCGGGCGCGTGAGGTTTTTGGCGCGGTAGGCGACTCGATTCGGTGGGAAATTTCTGGCGTCCCTCGGGGACGCCTTTTTTCTTTGCGGGCCGCTCGGCTTCGCCCACGCGGGACGGCCTAAGGCGGCCGTCGCCACATGAGCCGGTACGCGTGTACAATCTACCCGCCGATTTAGGCCGCACACAGAATACGTTCAAGCAGAGCACGGTTGAGCAGCGAAGCCGCAGTAAAACGGAGGAAGTCATGGCGAATGCCGCAGTGGCTGGAACGAGTAACCCTGGGTATAGCATCTGGCGCGTGATCATGGCGTCGTCAGTGGGGACCATGATCGAGTGGTATGACTTCTACATTTTTGGCAGCCTGGCGGCGATTTTGGGGCCGAAGTTTTATCCTCCGGGGAACGACACGTTCGCCTACATCGCTTATCTGGCGACTTTTGCTGTGGGATTCTTGGTGCGGCCGTTTGGGGCGTTGTTCTTTGGGCGCATTGGGGATCTTGTTGGACGTAAATATGCCTTCCTGGTAACCCTTTCGATTATGGGGTTCTCGACTTTTGCGATTGGGCTGTTGCCGTCGTTCGCGACTGCGGGATGGTTCGCGCCGATCGTGCTGTTGCTGATCCGCGTGTTACAGGGACTGGCGCTGGGCGGGGAATATGGCGGAGCCGCGGTTTACGTGGGTGAGCACGTGCCGGACAACAAGCGCGGGTTCTATACCAGCTTTATCCAGATCACGGCGACGCTGGGACTTTTCGTTTCGCTGATCGTGATTTTGGTGACGCAGAATTCGATGTCGAAGGAAGACTTTGCCGCTTGGGGCTGGCGCATTCCTTTCTTGATTTCGATCATTCTGGTGATCATCTCGCTCTACATTCGGTTGAAGATGAAGGAGTCGCCGATTTTCGCCGAACTGAAGGCTTCGGGTATGACCTCGACACAACCGCTGAAGGATGCGTTCACGAAGTGGGCGAATCTGAAGCAGGTGTTGATATCGCTGTTCGGCGCTACTGCAGGGCAAGGGGTGGTTTGGTATACGGGACAGTTTTATGCGCTGTTTTACATGCAGACTGTTTTGAAAGTGAATGTGAAGACCGCCAATATTGTGGTGGCGATCGCGCTGCTGCTGGGGATGCCGTTCTTTACCGTGGTGGGCGCACTGTCGGACCGGATCGGGCGGAAGAAGCTCATGATGGCTGGGTGTTTGCTCGCGGTGCTGACTTACATTCCGATCTATAAGGCGATGGAGCGGGCGGCGGGGAATAATGTGGTGACGGTGAAATCCGCGCGCAACAAGGTGACTGGGGCGATTTCGCTGACGGCTATGACCACGGACCCGACCGGGGCGTTGGTGCCCGTGAAGGAAGCGCCGAATCCGAATCGGACCATGCTGGTGTTGCTGGTGTTCGTGCAGGTGCTGTATGTGTGCCTGGTTTATGGTCCGATTGCGGCTTATTTGATTGAGGCGTTTCCGGCGAAGATTCGTTATACGTCGCTCTCGTTGCCTTATCACATCGGCAACGGAGTGTTTGGCGGGTTGCTGCCGTTGATCGGATTATCTTCGGTGGCGGCTACGGGGAATATTTATGCGGGGCTGTATTATCCGATGATTGTGGCGGGGGCGACTTTCATTATTGGGAGCCTGCTGCTGAAGGAGACGCAGGGGGTGCGGATTTGGGATGAAGCGTCGGGGAAGGCGTCGGCGGGGGATTGACGAGGCGTCGGTCACGAGTTCGTTGCAGAAATCCCGCGTTAGAAATCTGGAATGGGGATTAAGACCGTGAGCTATGGGTTTGCGAATATACTAGATTGGGTTTCGCGGGCCTATAGCTCAACGGTTAGAGCAGCAGACTCATAATCTGTTGGTTCCAGGTTCAAATCCTGGTGGGCCCACCACCTACCGTCCCGAGACTGTTGGATGGTTCGAGGTCCCTCGCCGGGCTCGGGATTTCGCCAGCGGGCTCCCGCTTCGCTCACGCCCGCAAAGCGGCTCAAGTTCAAATCCTGGTGGGCCCACCACCTATCGCCCCGATCCGGCGGACCTTTGGCTTATTGGTGCAAACTCTCGTCATCAGTTGTATTCCTACCTCGTTGACACTTCTGCCGCGTGGAATTAGAGTTGCCTCATTCTTCACCAAGAATCTTCAACAAGAATGCGAAATTCGCAGGAGGCACGGATGCTGTCGAAGCTATTCTGGGCGGGAGTGTTCGTGTGTCTGGCTGCATCTGTGGCTGTGGCGCAGGATCCGACCAAGATCGAACCCAAGCACTACAAGCTGGATTTTGAGAATGAACACGTGCAGGTGGTGTCGGTGCACTACGGGCCGCATGAAAAGTCCGCGTTGCACGATCATATTGGGGGCGTGGTGGTGAGCTTGACCGAGGCGCATCTTCGCTTTACCGATGAAAACGGGAAAGTGCGCGAAGTGTACTCCAAGCCGGGCGAGGCGCGGTGGTATCCGCCATTCAAGCATCGGGTGGAAAATTTGGGGGATACTTCGTATGAAGCGCTCTATATCGGGGTGAAGAGCAAACCGGCGACGGCGTCGAAGGGCGGTGTGGATCCTGCGACTGGATTGGACGAAGAAACGAGGAAGATTGTTGCGGCGTATTTGCCGGCGGCTGGAAAGCCGTGAGTGAGGTGGTGCAGCGGCAGCCGGGGACGAAGGGGAACGGCTCCGGAGGCTGAGGGCGTGGCGGGTATCATTCGCCGTTCATCGTTCATCGTTTGTCATTCATCTTTCGTCGTTCATTGTTCGCCTGCATGGTTCGTCCTGCATCGTTCTCGATCCCGGAAAATTCGATGAGCGCCCCTCCAGAAACGCTTTCTTCGCGTCGAAAAACTGCATTCCTGCTAGGCCTCGTCACTTTTCTTTCGTTTATTTATTTCTATGAGGGCGGGGGGTGGAATCAGAATTCCCGCTTTGATCTGCTGCGCGCCATTGTGGAGCGGCACACACTACAGATCGACGCCTACCACGAGAACACGCAGGACAAGGCTCACTTCAACGGACATTACTATTCTGACAAAGCGCCGGGGCTGGTTTTTCTTGCTGTGCCTTTTGCGGTGGCGGCGAGGGCTGCGCTGCGGGTCTCGGGGATTGATCCAGAGTCAGCGCGGGGAGAGATTGCGGTTTCCTATCTGGTGAGTGCGGGCGCGGTCGCGCTGCCGGCGGCGTTGGCGGGAGTATGCCTGTTTTTTTTTGGGGCACGCTTCGGGGGTGGGTCGAGTGGCGGCGCGTTTGCGGCGCTGGTGATGTGCCTGGGAACTCCGATGTGGGCGTATGCGGGGCTGTTTTGGGCGCACGCGCTGGTGGGAGCTTGTCTGGTGTTTGCTTTTGCGGCGGCGTTGAAGGTGCGCGACAGCTCGAGTGCGCGCGAAGACTTTTTCTGGAGCTTGGCGGTGGGGCTGTCGGCGGGATGGGCGACGGTTACGGAATATCCGGCTGCGCCCGCGTCGGCGATGCTGGCGTTTCTGGCTCTGTCGTTAGGGTGGCGGCGTGGGACCGCGGCGCGCTGGCGGGTTTTCGCCGGAGTGGGAGTGGGTGCGGGAATCTGTTTGATTGTCTTGCTGGCCTATCTGTATGCGGCGTTTGGATCGTTTCGTCCGAGTTATTCGTATTACGATCCGCAGTCGTTTGCGTTTATGCAGCAGCGCGGTTATATGGGACTGACTTATCCGCATCCGGACCGGCTGCTGAAACTTTTGTTTGGGTGTTCGCGTGGGCTGTTCCTGGCGTCGCCGGTAGTGCTGGCCGCTCCGGTGGGATTGTGGTGGTTGTGGAGAGAGAAGACTTATTCGGCGGCGGCGTTGGTCGCGGCGGGGATCGCGACTTATTATTTTCTGTTCAATGCATCGTTCTATTGGTGGAAGGCGGGGCTGTCGTTCGGTCCGCGCTACGCGGGAGGGTGCATTCCGTTGCTGTGCGTTGGTCTGGCCGTCGCTTGGGGACGCACGACGCCGGGGTGGCGGTGGGTGCTGGTGGGGCTGGGCTTGGGCAGCGTGTTCGTGGCATTGATGGTGGTTTCGACGAGTTCGCAATTGTCGATGCAGGATAGTTGTCCGCTGCTGCATTCGGTCTGGCCGGCGTTTTGGTCGGGACAGGTGGCGGTCAACCACGAATCGGTGTTGACGGTGGCCGAGGTCGGCTCGAGCACGAACTTTAACGCGAACCTCAGTACGAGCTGGGGAGCATTTAATCTTGGCCAGTTGATGGGGCTGCGCGGAGTCGCGAGTTTGATCCCGTTGTTTGTGATTTGGGGAGTGGGGGCGACAAGTTGGTGGCGGATGCGGGGTAATGGCTCAACTTGAAATCGAACATGTACGGCCACCCCGATGTCATCCCACCGAGGCGCGCCTCCGGTGGGACCTGACTAAATTCATACTTGAGCTGTGCGGGTGCGAGGAACGCCTGCACTGCATCAAACGCGGGTACTCCCGTCCACGGCATTAACGGGCATGGGCCAGCGTAAGGTCCTTCGCCCGGCTGTCGCCGCGCTCAGGATGACATCGGGGCGGGCAATGATTTTGAAACTGAGTCGCTAAGTGTTGGATGCCGCGGGAGTGGTGAGAGGATCTTCTTGTAAGATATGTTTGGGTGCTTTGTGGCGGAACTTCTCGTGGCGCCAGCCGAGGTCGAATTACTGCAGCGGGTCTATGCGGCGTTCAATCGGCGCGAAATCGAAGCCGTGCTCGCCGTCATGGTAGACGACGTGGATTGGCCCAACGGCATGGAGGGCGGGCGCGTGCTGGGTAAGGCTGCCGTGCGGGACTACTGGAAGCGGCAGTTCGAAGTGCTCGATCCCAGGGTTGAGCCGCAGAACTTTACCGCAGAAACGGACGGACGGATCGCGGTTGAGGTGCATCAGGTAGTTCACGACAGGAGCGGAAAACTCGTCGTGGATCAGATGGTCCGGCATGTGTACGAAATTCGAGATGGTTTGATTCGGGGTATGGAGATTCAGTAGTTCTTGCATTGGCTTGATTTTTGATCACTCGTTGGCGGGGTTCACTCATCATTGAGAGGAATTATGGCGCACACTGTTTTTTGCGTGAAGTTGAAGCAGGAAATGCCGGGGCTCGATGAGCCGCCGTTCGACAACGACCTGGGGCAGAGGGTGTATGACAACGTCTCGCAGGAAGCGTGGCGGATGTGGGTGGAGCACTGCAAGATGCTGCTGAACGAGTATCGGCTGAACCCGGCGCGGCGCGAGGATCAGGAAGTGATCGTCAAGCAGATGGAACAGTTTTTCTTTGGCGAAGGGTCGGCTAAGCCGAAGGAGTATGTGCCGCCGGCGCAGTAATTTGCAGGGGCTAAAGCCCACATTGGGTTACCGCTTTACGCGGCGCTGAAGCGCCGCTCTTCCACGGCGCTCTACGAAAGCGCTCTTCCACTGCGCTTTTCCGCGGCGCCCTCTCGGCACTAGAAGCGCCGCTCTTCCACGGCGCTCTACGAAAGCGCTCTTCCACTGCGCTTTTCCGCGGCGCCCTCTCGGCACTAGAAGCGCCGCTCTTCCACGGCGTTCTCCGGCGCGCACTTCCACGGCATTCTTCAACGGCGCAAGAGGGTCACTCGTTCACGGCGCTTTCGCGAGCGCTCTCTCGAACCAGACCGCGGGGCTTCCTCAACGCTTTCTCACGGCGCCAGAATGCCGCTTTTCCGGGATGTTGTCCGCTTTCGGTTCCGAACACGCGACCTCTTCGCTTCCGAACACGCGACTCTCATGGCGTGGAGGTTTTCGACCCTCAACCTGCTAGGCGTGGTGCTTCGAGGGCTCCTGAAGAAATGGGGCAGCGCCAAGCAGCAACGTGACAGCCGGGACTACGGCCCACAGGAAAGCGCCCCACCATAGACGACCCGGATTATGGAAGATGAAGTCGTTGTGCTGCATTAGAGCGCTGACCGGGATCACGATTACACACGAGGCCAGCATTACGATCGCGGGAAACGTGGCTGCTACCACCCGCGCCATGGAACTCCCGCCAACGCGACGGGAGAGAAATGCTCCCAGGGCCCCGAAGGCGATTTGGCCGATGAGCCACACGGCGTAGACCCACCGGCCCGTGCCGGAATTCAGGCGAGCCAGCAGCCGGGGCTGCAGGCTGATTTCGGTCAAGGCGAACAGGAAAAGGCTTGAGGCAAATAAACTGGCGAGAGCTGGCAGCCAGAGACTTCTTGTGCGGTGGTTCATATTGTCCTCCTTGAATTTGGCGCGGCGGATGTCCGCGGCTAGAGTTGGCCAGTCGGCGACTTCCTGCATCGTGAGTTCGAGCGCTGTTGCCTCGGTGAGGCCTTGCGCACGCGCGGCTTCATAGGTTTCTTCGAGGTGAGCGGATAACTCGGCGACAATTTCTGCGGGTTGCGCGGGAGCGCTGCACCGGTTCAGGCGATCGCGAACCAGTTTCTTCCAATCCGGCTTGTTCTGATCAGTCTTCTTCCAATCATTCTTGTTCGAATCAAGCATGGCTGACTCCGGTCAGGGCGTCGAGGGCGTGGAAGAAGGTGCGCCACTCTTCTTTTAATGGTGCTAACTGCTTCTTGCCGGCGGGGGTTAGGCGATAGTAGCGGCGGTCGCGGCCGGCGTGGTTGGCTTGCCAGCGGGCTTCGAGCCAGCCGTGTTTTTCCATGTCGTAGAGCAGGGGATAGAGCGATGCGAGCGTGAATTTCAGGGCTCCGCTGGTGCGTTCGCCGATCTGTTTGGCGATTTCGAAGCCGTAGAGAGGCTGCTCGGCGAGGATGGAGAGGATGGCCAGTTCGGCACTCCCTCGGGCGATTTTGGAGCGGATGCGTTTGGTCATAGATGCTTGATCGTGGATGGTCCGGTTCGCAGTATAGGAATCCTATATTCGAAATCTGGTTGGAGTATAGGATTCCTGCATAGCGGGGTCAACGTTACGCTGGTACCTGCCCGGGTGGACGTTGTGCAGGCGCGGGGATTGGGGCGTTGCAGGAGCGGAGGCACGGGGGCTAAAGCCCTGTTCATTTTGTCCGCTTTACGCGGCCCTGAAGGGCCGCTCTTCCACGGTGATGCCACAGCGATGCCACGGTGATGCGTGCGGTTGAGATTTTTTCCATGGGGATGCGTGCGACTGGGATTTCTTCGGGGCGATGCGGCACCTTGGCTGGTTACTTCGATAGTTACGGGTGCACCAAAATTGTTGCACATTTCATCAAGCCTTAACATTGCGCTGCTAGAACAACTCTATGGATCTGCCCGTGTACAACACGCTGATCCTTTCCGACCTGCACCTGGGTGCAGAGACGAGCCGCGCCCGGGAAGCTACGCAGGTGCTGAAGAATAGCCGGTTCCGGCGGCTGATTCTGTTGGGCGACATTTTTGCCGATCTTAATTTTGCCCGCCTGACCAAGGAGCACTGGAAGTTTCTGGGATATATCCGCAAGCTTTCCAATCCTAAGCGGCGCATCGAAGTGGTGTGGGTGGAGGGCAATCACGATCACGGGCTGACCGACATTATGTCGCACCTGGTGGGGATTCGTGTTTATCAGGATTATGCGTGGGAGTATGGCGGGCTGCGGCATATTGCGATTCATGGTCACCAGTTCGATGGGTTTCAGGTGAATCGGATCCGGTTGAGCCGGTGGGGTACGTCGCTTTTTCTGCAGTTGCAGAAACTGGATTTCAAGAGCAAGCCGATTACACGGATGATTGACCGGCTAAATACGCGGTGGCTGCGTATGTCGGCGAAAGTTGCATCGGGCGCGCTGGGTTACGCGCGGCAGCATGGCGCCGATCGCATTTTCTGCGGGCACACGCACGAGGCAACTCACGCGGAGCAGGATGGCATCGATTACTACAACTCGGGCGGGTGGGTCGATTCCCGGCTGACGTATTTGACGATTGATGAACAGGGGGTGAAAACTCATGAGTTCAACGAGCATGAATTCAACGAGCATGATGACCGCGAGCATGAATCCGAAGAACGAGCTGACGATCGTGATTCCGGCGAAGAACGAGGCGAAACTGATTCCGCGTTTGCTGAGGTCGCTGACGAATCAGGATTACTCGAAGATGTCGAGTACGAGAGTGTTGGTCGCTGACGCGAACTCGACGGACGGAACGCCGGAGATCGTGATGAGCTTTCGCGACCGGCTGAATGTGAGCGTGATTCGCGGTGGGATGCCCTCGGTGGGGCGCAACCAGGGCGCGGCGCAGGCGGATACGCAGTACGTACTTTTTCTGGATGCGGACATTGAACTGGCTGATCCGTCGCTGATCCGGCGCTGCGTGGAGAAGGCGCAGGCCAGGCAACTGCACTGTGTGACCACGAACATTGTGTGCAATCAAGGCGGCTGGCTGGACAAGGCGATCTACGTGGGCAACGACTGCTTTCAATATCTGTCGTACTTGCACCGTCCGTTTGCGACGGGAATGTTTATGTTCTTTGATCGCAAGAAATTCTGGGAGCTGGGTGGGTTTCATGAGGAGATATTGTTCGCGGAAGACTACTGCCTGAGCCAGCAGGTTGAGCGCAAGCGGTTCGCCATTGTGCGCGGCGGGGTTTATACCACGAACCGGCGCTTTCAGAGGATGGGACACTTGCGGGTGGGGTGGTTGTTCCTGTGGACCATGATGAATTTCTGGAACGAAAAGTATTTTCTGCGCGATCACAAGTATTGGGCGCATGAGGCGGATAGCGTGCCGCGGGCGTAGTTCGGCACGGCGTCGGTTCGGGGCGGTGGACGCGAACAGCAGGTTCCTCCGCTGCGCCGTCGCTGGCGCTCCTGCTCCGGTCGGAATGACAAGGTTCGGCGGTGGGGTACAGCTTCTTTTAAACAAAGTTTTGCCGGCCACGAGGAAACAGGATTCAGCCAACCAGCTGGATCCTGCTTTTGTTTAGGAGGGTTTCGAGCATTGCAAATCAGAAGCGGAAGACGATGCCGGTCGACAGGCGTACGTTGTTTTGCGTGGAGCCGAAGAAGCTGGTGTGGAGGTAGTCGCCCTGGAATCGCCAGGCGACGGGGCGAATGATGCGGTAATCGAGGCCACCTCCAAGCCCGGTGGAGAAGGAGTTATCTGAGCCAGCCGCATTGGCATTGACGTGGCCCACGCCAACCATGGCCTCGGCAAAAGGCCGAAATTTGCCGAACGATGCGTACACGCGCGGTCCGAACAGGACGTTATACACGGCTACATCAACGGAACTATATGGAGGCTGCAGACAGGGAAGCGGACCGGGACACGGGTTGGAGGCAAAGACAAGATTCTGCGAGCCGTAGTGGCTGTCGAAGTCGGCAACGAGGCTGAAGTGGGGCACAACCCGGCCTTCGAGGGTGGCTTCCCAACCGTTCAAGTTAGCGCTGCTGAAGTTAGGCAGATGGGTGTTGTAGTAGGAGTAGCCGAAGAATACGTTGCCCGACTGGGCCGCCGAGAGACCGGCAAACGCGGTGAGCATGAAGGCAACGAGAAAAGCATTGCGCATGATTTTCCTCCGGACACTTCTTGGGCTATCAATCTATCAACCCGCGCAAGAGGAAAAAGTTCCTGGGTGAAGATTCCGCTTTAACAACCTGTTTTAACAACAGATTCGGAAATCACCCGGTTGGTTTGATGGAAAAGAGACAGGATTCAGAGACGACGGCTCAGAAGCGCCAGACGATTCCGGTGGAGGCGCGGTAGTCGTCCTGGTTGGCGCTGGCGTAGTGGCCGTGCATGTAGTCGCCTTGCACGCGCCAGGAAAAATTCTTTTTGAAGGCAAGCTTGTAGTCGACGCCGCCGCCGACGTCGATGGAGAGCGGGTTATAGATGAAGCCGTCCGAGTTGACGTGCCGAATGCCGGCCATGGCATGCACGAAGGGACGCCATTTCCCGACATTAAAGGAGTAGCGCGGGCCGGCGACGAAATTGTATTGCGTAACCGGATAGTCGCCGTGGCGATAGAAACCGCTGGCATCGGCTACCAGGCCGAGGCGCGGATAGCGGTCGAAGGGAAGCGCCTCGAACGAGCCGTCAAAACCGCGATAACTCTGGCGGTTGATGACGTCGGTGAGCTGGGCGTAGGAAACGCCGCCGTAGACATTGCCGTTGGGAAGAAGTTTGCTAAATTGTGCCGACATCGGAAGCGAAAACACGATGAACCCAACAAACGCCAGCACCACGGCAGCAGTCTTCGACACGAATTATTCCTCCCCGGCGGGCGCGCCGGCAAAAAGTGCAATTTAGGTAACGAAATCCGTTAGATGCAGTGTACTGGATGCCCCAGACGTCCCAGTCGACAAAATTTGTCCCGGCCACGCCGGGCTTGCGGGCTCACAGAGGGGCGAAAATTTACTTGATTTTCATGGTTCCAAAACCAAGGCCTCTGCGTCTATCTACTAGGATGCAACCAAGGGACATGAATTGGCAAATGGGCGAGCAGCCGGGAGTTGGGTCTGGCTTTGGAAATTATAAGGAGTCGAAGGTGAAACTGAGTTTGGAAATGCGCAATCGCGGCGAAGTTATTATTGTGCGCTGCCAGGGGCGGATCGTCTATCGCGACGAGGCGGCCTCGCTGGCGCGAGTGGCGGGAGAAGTCCTGCAGCAGGGGCGGAAGCTGGTGCTCGACCTGAGTGGAGTGAATTCGATTGACAGCGCCGGCATTGGAGAACTGGCGCTGCTGCAGAGCTGGGCGGGGGGAGGGAACGGAGACTTGAAGCTAGCGGGAGTGAGTCCGCTGGTGGGTGAGTTGCTTCAGCTGACGAATCTGGATTCGGTTCTGGAAGTGTATCCGTCAGTGGATGCGGCGGTCGAGTCGTTCCGCGAGGAGAATGTGGGAGAAGAGCAGGTTTGCGCGGATTGTTGAGCGTCAGGATGGTTTTCTCACCGAGGAGCAGGGTTCGCCTTGCTCCTTTTTGTTTTGCGCAGGCTAGTTTTCGCGCTGGAAGCGGTAGCGGCCTTTGCGATCGAGAGCTACGGCTTCGGCGACTTTCAGAAATGCGCGGGCGGCATGGGAGAGATTCGCATCTTTGCGGTAGATGAGGCGGAGTTTTCGTTTCAGCTGCAGCTCGCGCACGGGGATGCGTACCAGTTCGCCGCGCGCAATTTCCGTTTCGACGCTGATTTCGGGGATTAGAGCTACTCCATTTCCCATCGCCACAAATTGCTTGATGGCCTGGAGGGTCGGCAGTTCAAGGTCCATGTGCAGCGGGGTTTTGTGCGTTTTGAACAGCTGGATAACCTTCTCGCGGTAGGGCGACGAAACGATATGAGCGACGAAGGATTCCGCGCCAAGTTGGCGGATGCTGACTCGCTGGGCCGACGCCAGCGGATGGGTGCGGGGAACGACGAACACCAGTTCGTCGAGATAGACGACCACGGAATGCAGACTGGTTTCCTGAGGCTCGTAGGACAGCACGCCGAACTCGGCGTTGTAGCGCAAGACGTCGTCCGGAATGTGACTGCCCAGGGTGCGCTCGACCGTGATTCTGATCATGGGATGCAGGCGGCGAAACTCCGCCAGGATGGGCAACAGGTAAAGTACGGTGAATTCGTTGGCTGCGATGACCAGTTTGCCTTTCTGGAGTTCGCGCAGCTCGGTGAGAGATTCCGCGGCTTCGGTGCGCAGGTTGATGAGCTTTTCGGCGTATTCGAGCAGGACTTTTCCGGCGTCGGTGAGCACGCCTTCGCGGGAAGAACGATCGAAGAGGGCTTCGCCGAGTTCGTTCTCGAGTTTGCGGATGGTTTGGCTGACGGCGGACTGGGTGCGGAAGAGTTTTTCGGCGGCGCGGGAAAAGCGGCGCTCGCGGGCTACGGCCAGAAAAACTTCGAGTTGGGAAAGTTCCACGAATCTGGCTCCTTAATCAATTCTTGAAAGTCTATTAGTAATACTTATTATACAAGTTGCGCTAATGATTGCTGAAGAATTATAAGTTTCGCTTCTATGGCTTGCGACCGTTACCATGGTGGTTAGTTCTGTTTTGAGGGAGACCAAAGCTTAATGAGCGCAGAGCGAACCCGCATTACGGTTTTCGATACCACGCTTCGCGACGGGGAGCAGTCGCCGGGCTGCAGCATGAATCAGCAGGAAAAGCTGCGTCTGGCTCATCAGCTCGACCGCCTGGGAGTGGATGTAATCGAGGCCGGGTTTCCCATCGCGTCCGATGGCGACTTTGAGTCGGTCAAGGCGATTGCTGCGGTGATACGACGGCCGATTATTGCGGGATTGGCGCGTGCCTGCCGGCCGGACATTGAGCGCGCGTGGGAGGCTCTGAAAGGCGCGGCGCGTCCGCGGATTCATGTGTTTCTGGCGACTTCCGATATTCATTTGCAATACAAGCTGCGGATCACGCGCGATCAGTGCGTGGAGCAGGCGCGGGAGGCGATTCGCTTCGCGAAATCGCTTTGCGATGACGTGGAGTTCTCGCCCGAGGATGCGACTCGCACTGACCCGGATTTCCTGTGTCGCGTGCTGGACGCGGTTGTCGAAGCTGGGGCAACGACGCTAAATATTCCTGACACGGTCGGGTATACGATTCCGAGCGAGTTCGGGGATTTGATCGCGACGATTCGGCAGCGAGTGAAGGGGATTGAGAACGTTACCATTTCCGCGCACTGCCACAACGATCTGGGCATGGCGGTCGCCAATGCGCTGGCGGCGGTGACGGCGGGAGCGCGGCAGGTGGAGTGCACGATCAATGGCATTGGAGAGCGCGCGGGGAATGCGTCACTCGAAGAAATCGTGATGGCGATGCGGGTGCGGCCTGATCGCTTCGCTTACGAAACTGGGGTGGTGGGGGATCAGATTTTTGCCGCCAGCCAGATGCTGAGCGAGATTACCGGCGTGCCGGTGCAGCCGAACAAGGCGATCACGGGGCGTAACGCGTTCGCGCACGAAGCGGGCATTCATCAGGATGGAATGTTGAAGAACGCGCTGACTTACGAAATTATGACGCCGAAGTCGGTGGGCGTGCCCGACTCGAAACTGGTGCTGGGCAAGCACTCTGGACGGCACGCGCTCAGCATTCGGTGCGAACAGCTGGGATATCAGTTCGATCGGCGGGCGCTGGATGATATTTATCGGCGATTTGTCCGGTTGGCGGACAAGATCAAGCATGTGGAAGATCATCATCTGCTGGAACTGATTCGTGACACGCATAAGCCGTCGGGATCGGCGACGCCGCTGATCGAGCCGATGGCTGCGGCGAAGGGGGCTGGCCCTAATGCGTCACAACCCGCACATCAAAGCGCGCCTTCGTCCGAGCCCGCACACGAAACTTCTTCCGAGCCGACTAAACCGTTTCCGGTGGGGCCGCAGACCAATGCGTTCGGAGTGGCCTTGCCTCACAGTGATTCCCAGCACGAGCAGACGCAGCAGGAAGATTATTTGTGGGGCGTGTAGGGGATTTGTGACGGTTTTGTAATTGAGGGCGAGTGACGATGTGCGGGAGATCCCTCTCTTCGCCTGAAGAACGGCTCCGCTCGGGATGACGGCAGGCATCTAATTGTTTCTTACTCAATTTTCTGATTTCTGATTCTACGATCCCTCCTATGCTTCTGAAACTCACGATTCTTCCTGGCGACGGTATTGGTCCGGAGGTTACGGAACAGGCCGTGGCTGTTTTGCAGGCTGTTGCCGGCGGCTTTGGCCATCAACTTCAACTTCAAACCAAACTGATTGGCGGCGCGGCGCTGGCGGCGGTGAACGATCCGCTGCCGGCGGATACGGTGGAGGCTTGTCTGGCTTCGTCGGCCGTGCTGCTGGGCGCGGTGGGGAGTCCGGCGTTCGATCATAATCCGGGGCATCTGCGGCCTGAGGCTGGGCTGTTGCGCATACGGCGCGAACTGGGCGCATATGCCAATTTGCGGCCGGCGGTGTTTTTTCCGGCGCTGGAGGATTGTTCTCCGCTGCGGGCTGAAGTTGTGCGCGGGACTGACATCATGATTGTGCGCGAATTGTTGGGTGGAGCTTATTTTGGCTTGCCGCGGTCGATCGAGGGCGAGGCTGGGTCGCGGGTTGCGGTGAACACCATGCGGTATGGGGAATCGGAAATTGAGCGGATTGCGCGGGTGGGGTTTGAGCTGGCGATGAAGCGGCGGCGCAAGGTTTTGTCGGTGGATAAGGCCAACGTGCTGGAATGTTCGCGGCTGTGGCGTGACGTGGTGACGCGCGTGGGGAAAGATTATCCCGAGGTGAAGCTGGGGCATCAGTATGTGGATTCGGCGGCGATGCTGCTGGTGCAACGACCGACGGATTTCGATGTGCTGCTCACCGAGAATATGTTTGGTGATATTTTGTCGGATCAGGCGGGCGGGGTGGTGGGGTCGCTGGGATTGCTGGCGTCGGCGAGCGTGGGAGGGCCGGTGGGATTGTATGAGCCGGTGCACGGGTCGGCGCCGGATATTGCGGGTAAGGGAATTGCGAATCCGCTGGGAGCGATTTTGTCGGTGGCGATGATGTTGCGGCATACGTTTGGGTTGGAGAAGGAAGCTAGCGCGGTTGAGAGTGCGGTTTCGGCGGTGCTGGCGCAAGGGGCGCGGACGGCGGATCTGGCGGGGAAATCACATGTGGCGATTTCGACTTCTCAGATGGGGCTGAGGGTGGTGGAGGCGGTGAAGGTGGCGTGAGTAGTCTGTCCTCGCGCTTCGGGACTTGGTTCCGGTTCCTCGGATTTACCCACGGCTTGCGCCGTGGTCTGCATTCTTTCGCCGCTTCGCGGCTTCCTGACTAACCCCATTGTGCTGGCATTCGTGGTTCCCATCCCTTCGACTTCGCTCAGGGCAGGCTCTAGCCGCAGAATGCGCGGCTACGATGGGGCCCCTCAGTTGAGATGGGGCTAGCGAAATCGAAAAGCCATGGGCCGCGAGCATTCGCGGTGTACTCAACCTTCTTGTGTAAACATTTGTGGTTCCCACTTCTCGCGAAGAACGCGAGAAATGGGGCACCCTGGCTCGAAATTCATCTGTTTCGGCAGTGAATTTTCTAGTTATCCAAAGTACTGCTCAGGACATCCAACGGAATAGGGTCATAACGAAAAGCTTGGGGCAACGTTGGCCAATTAGAAGAGAGGTTGGCATGAAGACTGTGAGAAGTGTGTTGTCGCTTGTCTTATCGATGGCGCTGGTACTGGCGACGGTTCCGGTGAGCGTGGCGCAGGGTCAAATGCAGCAAGATCAGTCGCAACAGAATCCGCCGCCGGATCAAGCTCAAAATCCGGCGGAACAGAACGGGCAGGCACCACCGATTGCTCCGCCGGCTCCGTCGTCTAAGTCGCCTGCTGAACTGGAGCAGATGGTGGCGCCGATCGCGCTGTATCCGGACGAACTGGTGGCGCAGATTTTGGCGGCGTCGACGTATCCCGACCAGGTTGTTGAGGCTGACCGGTGGCTGGATGCAAATCCGAACTTGAAGGGCAAGGAACTGGCCGAACAAGTGGACCAGCAGCCGTGGGATGAAAGCGTGAAGGCGCTGACGGCGTTTCAATCGGTGCTGGCGAACATGGATAAGAACCTGTCGTGGACTTCGTCGCTGGGCGAGGCGTACGTGAATCAGCAGCAGGACGTAATGGACGCGGTCCAGCGGATGCGGCAGAAGGCGAAGACTGCGGGCAATTTGCAGAGCAACGAACAGGTGAAGGTGAAAGAGAAGGACAATGACATTGAGATTGAGCCCGCGGATACGGATGTGGTGTACGTGCCGGAGTACGATCCGTGGCTGGTGTATGGGCCAGGACTGGTAGCGTGGCCGGGTTGGTACTGGTATCCGGGATTGTATTTCGTGGGGCCGGGGATTGGATTCGGATTAGGGTTCGGAATTGGATGGTATGGAGGGTTCGGATGGGGATGGGGGCATTGGGGATTTGACTGGCGCAGCCACTACGTGTGGTTCGATCATCATCCGTGGACCTCGCACAGCGCAGTGATTTTCAATCACAACAACTTCTATCGCGCCGGAGGGGGTCGGGGCTACGACGCCGGGCACGCATTCACCGGCGGTCATACGTATGCGCAGCCGCACGGCAACGGCACGCGGTCGGGAGCGTTCAGTGGGTTTGGCCGGAACGGATCGACTGGGAGTTTCTCGTCGCGCGGTCGGGCGAGCTTCGGGGGCGGGGGTTTCCACGGAGGCGGCGGACGCAGGTGATTTCGTTGATAACTTCCGCAGATTGCTTTCGCAGAACTTCGGCGTAGGCGGGGCCCTGTTAACCGGCTGGATCTGATCGACTAGATCGACAAACGAAGATCGATCAAGAATCTGAGAATGGAGAGATTGCGATGCGAGTAAATCGATGGCTTCATGGAGTGGTGGTGACCGCATGTGGTCTGAGTTTGTTCGTGGCGGCGGGCATGGCGCAGATGGCGCACGAAAAGACGTATTCTTCGCCGCAGCACGCGAGCAACGCATTGTACCTGGCGGCGATGAGCGGAGATCAGGTACAACTGCTGGCGGTTCTGGGTGGGGACAGGCAGCTGGTTTCCGCGGACAACAGTTTGAGTGACAAAGAGGAACGGGCAACTTTTGCGAAGAAGTATCAGGAGATGCATCGGCTGATGCGGCGCTCGGATGGGGCGATGATCCTGTTTGTGGGCGCGGAGAACTGGCCTTTCCCGGTGCCGATCGTTTTGGAGAAAGGACGCTGGTTTTTCGATGCGGACAAGGGAGCGAAAGAAATTCTTTACCGCAGGGTCGGAGCCAACGAGATCACGGCGATTGAAACTTGTCACGCGATGGCGGATGACGGGAAAGAGAATCCGAAAGAATTTCACATGCCGGAGGACCAAGCGGTCTTTCAGTACGCGCATGAGGTCGTGAGCGGTCAGGGGTCGGCGGACCATCCTTTCAGCGGATATTACTTCCGCAAGTTGAATGAGGGTGGGGGCGCGGTTTATATGGCGTATCCGGCGGAGTGGCATTCGTCGGGTGTGATGACTTTTGTTGTGACCAATGATGGCAAGGTCTACGAAAAGAATCTTGGACCGAAGACGGAGCTTTTGAGCAAAGAGATGAAGGACTGGAAGTTGGATAAGAGCTGGTATCCGGCGGAGGAATAAATTTAAAAAAGGTTGGGATCGGGGCGCGTTGCGCAGGGAATGGCCGTGCAGCGGAAAAGCGTAGGGCGCACCTCAGGCGCTAAAGCGCGGTTTATTTTCAATGGCTTAACGGCACGAGTGGAACTCGTGCCCTTCCCGCTCGTAATGTATCCCGAGTTTTTCCGTAGCATGTAAAGCGATGCCCTGATACGAATCTCGGCTCAGGCGATGGCCCAGGCGCGTGTTCAGTTGTGCTGGCGGGGAGTGGGGATTGTTTCGGCGGGCTCTTGGGGGATCGGGGAGGCGGCGTACTTGCCGGTGATGTCGTTCCAGCGAATGTGGAGCATCTCCAGGAACATGCGGGAGCCGTCGAGCAGGGGGTTGATGCTGGTTCCGACGCGGTGTGCCCAGGCGACGGGGACTTCCTTTACTTCGAAGCCAAATTTGCGGGCGAGGAAAAGAATTTCGGGATCGAATCCCCAGCGCTCGATTTTCTGACGGGGGAAGATGGCTTCGACGGCTGGACGATTGAAGGCTTTGAATCCGCACTGCGTGTCGGCGAATTGGAGGCCGAGGGTGAGGCGGAGCAGCAGGTTGAAGATGCGGCCGAAGAGTTGGCGATGCAGCGGCTGGCGCTGGGTTTGGGTTTCGGCGCGGAGCCAGCGGGAGCCGATGGCGATGTCGGCGCCGGCTTCGAGGGCGGCGAAAAGTTTGGGGGCTTCTTCGATGGGCGAGGACAGATCGGCGTCAGTGAAGAGGACGATCTGTCCGCGGGCGCTGAGCATGCCGTGGCGCACGCTGTAGCCTTTGCCACGATTGCCGGGATTTTCCACCAGGCGCAGAGTCGGCTCGTTTGCGGCGAAGCTTCGAGCGATGTCGGCCGTGTGGTCGCGCGATCCGTCGTTGACGATAATCACTTCTGCGTCCCAGCCTTGGGAATGTACGTACGCCAGCACTTTTTCGAGCGTCGCGCCGAGACGAGCGCCTTCGTTGTAGGCGGGAATCACGATGCTGTAGGCGGGAGGCAAGGGCGGTTCTCGGTTCTTGGGCGCTGCGAGTGATAGCTTGGGCAAATAGCATTGTCATTGTACGGTGTTGTTTTGGGAATTTGGAAATTGGAGCGTGTGGAAGTGTCTCAGGGGCTAAAGCCCGATATATGGCAGATCCTCACGCGGCCCTGAAAGGGCCGCTCTTCCACGGTTGTGCGGACATCATCGTTGCGCACACATCGAGGGCTAAAGCCTTTACCGAAGAGGAGTCTATATCGCAGCGCTGAAAGCGCCGCGCCGCGGAGCCCACAGCTAAGAGCTGAGATCTGCTTTATGCTACCTGGCGTTTCTGCTCGAGCATGGAGAAATATTCTGCTACTAAGTCTGCGTCCCAGAGGCCGCGGGCGGCTTCTTCGCGCATGGTCTGGGCGGCTTGTTCGTGGGTCTGGGCGGGCTTGTAAGAGCGAGCGGTGCGGAGGGCGTCGTAGACATCGACGACCTGAAGAATGCGGGGCAGGACTGGAATCTCGGAGGCGGTGAGGCCGTCGGGGTAGCCGGAGCCGTCGGAGTGTTCGTGGTGGTGGCGGATGATGGGCAAGACGAGCCGCAGGGAGTGCAGCGGGCGGCAGATGTTTTCGCCGGTGATGGGATGCATTTCATCACTAACCATTCCGCGGGCGTGAGGTCACTGCCTTTTTTCAGAATATCGTCGGGGACGGCGATTTTGCCGAGGTCGTGGAGATACCCGCCGCGCTTCAGGGCGAGGATGGAATCTTCGTCCAGGCCGAGATGGCGGCCGAGATCGGCGGCGTGCACGGAAAGGCGCTCGCAGTGGCCCTCGGTGTAGGGGTCGCGGCCTTCGACGATCAGGCCCAGCGTGCAGAGGACCGAGTCGGCGGTTTCCAGTTCGTCGGTGAACTCTTTCAGGCGGAGCAAAGATTTCACGCGGGCGATCAGTTCTTCGGCGAGCACGGGTTTGTTGAGGAAGTCGTCGGCGCCGGCTTCGATGCCGCGCACTTTGTCGCTGCTGTCGCTGAGTCCGGTGATGAGTACGAAGGGGATCAGGCGCGTGGCCGGATTATCTTTCAGGCTGCGGCAGAAGTCGTAACCGGATTTGCCGGGCATCATCACGTCGGAGAGGATCAGGTCAGGGAGTTGGCGGCGGATCTCGGCCTCGGCTTGCTCGGCGTTGGACGCAGTGGTCACGTCATAGCCGCGCATGATCAGCAGTTGGCTCATCAGGCCAGCGATGCTGGGCTGGTCGTCGACGACCAGGATGCGTGGGGCGCGACGTCGTGGTAAAAGATCACCCATACATTAATAAGAAGCGGCTTGGTGCATTGCAGTTGTCCGTGTGCGCGGTCTGCCATCGGTGCGAGACGATAGACGCTCACGGAAAAGCGCTGCCGTCCAGTTGATTCTACCGCCATTCTCCGGTTTTAGCCGGGGATCGTCAGCTTTTGACAAAGCTACCACCGAATCGCGGAACTCGGATATTCCCACTTCGGTACGTTTTCGGGAGATCCATTCGCGGATGTGATTGAAACGCTTGCGTTGGGCTGCAGCCGGTGCCACTCTCGGTGCATGCGGAGTGCTCGCAACAGTGTCGTTGCGTTGCTATGTTGTATTGTGCTGCTGACGAGCGCGGGTGCAGCGCCGGTGAAAGTTCACGTCATTACATTTGGGAAATGGATGGCGGTGCCGTGGGTTACGGGTTTCGGGACGGATGACAGAAAGAATGACAAGCCCCTCACCATGAAAATCCGGGCGCTGGTCGTGGATGGACGGGTCAAAGAGTACACGCTCGGTGCGCCGCATGAGGTGACTGACCGGCTGTTCGTGGTGCGGCGCGTGTTTCGCGTCAACGACGGTCTTCCCGAGGATTCCGCTCCGCGCTGGCAGTGGCAACGCGGAGGCTGGTTGCTGGTCGACCGGCTGACGGGGCGGGTTTCTGCGGTCGCGCTGCCGGAGTTCGATGTTTATTATTCCGCGGCCAGTTGGTATCGCGACTATGCCGCGTATTGCGGAGTGGCCGACGATGGGAAGAAGACATTCGCCGTGGTCGCGCAACTCAGTCGGCGCAAGCCGGTGCTGAAGAAGGAACTAGCTAGCGCGGGAGTGTCTGATGATGCGGGCCCGGATTCGGTGTGTCCGGCGCCGTCGTGGCAGCGCAGTCCGGTGCGAGTCAGCTTTGAGGCGGCTGGAGGCAGCAAGGAGACGTTTGCTATTCGTGGGCATGTGGTGGACTTGGTGAATGATGCGGAGGAGGAGGAAGGGGAGAGGTAGATTGCAGGTCGTAGATTCCAGATTTCAGATTGAGGACCTGCGCACCGGGGTGAAATCTGAAATCCGAAATCTGCAATCGGTCCTTAGTCTCCTGCGGCTTCCACTGCGGGTAGTTCAGCGACCGCCTTTTCTTTTACCTTCGCGCTGGTAACCAGGATTACCGACAGGACTACGATTGCGCTTCCGGCCAGGATGAAGCGGTCGACGCGCTCGTGAAGAATCAGCCAGCCCAGGAACACGGCTACTACGGGATTCACATACGCGTAGGTTGAGACCTTCGATGTGGGAACGTGTTCG
This sequence comes from uncultured Acidobacteriota bacterium, assembly GCA_963758005.1. Lineage (GTDB taxonomy): Bacteria > Acidobacteriota > Terriglobia > Terriglobales > Acidobacteriaceae > Sulfotelmatobacter. The sequence goes on along the minus strand of CAVWTR010000006.1, from coordinate 514,453 downwards.
AGGAGGTAGATGTAGGCGGTATAGCCGATCCAGGAACCGCAGACGACGAGGTAGAGCGTGGCGCTGATGCCGCGAACGGTCCAGACTACGTGCGCGAGATCGCCGGCGATGAGGGCAAAGATAAGGTTACCCACGCCGGCGGCGGTGACTTGCCAGGCGGTGGAGCTGAATACGTCCATGCCGGACTGCCAGCGTTTCGAGAGCACTGACCCGAGGGCCCAGGAGAACGATCCCGCGATCAGGCTGACCGAGGCCCAGAATTCGCGGTGGCCCATACTGCCGGCGCGCAGCTGCGGCCAGACGAGGATGAACAGGCCGAGAATTCCCAGCAACAAGCCGGCTTTGCCGCGGCGGGAAATATGGTGGTCGCCCAAGAGTAACGAATCGAGGACCAGAAACCACAGCGGCGTGATGGCGACGATCAGCGCGGCCAGGCCGGAGGAAACAGAAAGCTCTGCGTAAGACAGTGTGAGGTTGCCGCCCATGAGCAGCAAGAGGCCCACGATCGAGGCCAGCGCGATCTGCTTTGGAGAATAAAAAATCCGGCGGCCGGTGGCGGCGCAGACGACCAGCATGACCACGCCGGCAATCAGAAACCGCACGCCGCACATCAGCGCCGGAGGGATGGTCTGCACCGCGATGTCGATGGCGAGATAAGTCGAGCCCCAGAACAGGTACACGAGTCCGAAGGCAAGAATCACCCTCCACCGGACTGGGCGCTGAGCGGAATGCATGGGCGTGAGAAACAGGGAGAAACTAAAAGATATCAGACGGGCGCGAGTGCGGGTGGGATTCTAAAGTGGGGGATGTCGAATGGGTGTCATGAGGATTTTGTAACCCCGCTCGGGGTAAGTCTCGGTTTCCGCTTGGCGAATGGGCACGGGACTGAGTGCACCTTGGCCAGCTGCGCCCTGTTCAAAAGTGCTCAGTTTCAGCGTATAACTTACGAGTAAATTTGAGGTGTGCTGAGTCACTGAAGGTGGGGCTGCCTGGCTGGAGCATGCAGTAAATATCTTGTGCTGCATTACTTTTTTATAAAAACCTGCATCATAACTTCGCGGAAAACAGTATTCGGAAAATAATGCTTATGACTAAGACCAACCAAGCACCTTCTTTTATTGTTGTGGCGGCTGCAACCATCGCACTGATGTTTGGAGTGGCCTGCAACAAGAACCAAACCCCGGACACCAGCGCCCAGAATCAGCCGGCGCAGAGCGATCCGTCGCAGGATCCAGCGGCTGCGGCTAATCTGGTTCCCGCGAGCGCGACCTCGACTACGAGTACGAGCGCGGCTCCGGCTGCGGGCCCGAGCGATCAGCCGGCGCCGAGCGGTTCCGATGACAGTGACTACGACGCCGACGATCAGGACTCGAGCTATGGGCAGCCGGTGCTGCAGGCTTCCGATCCGCCGCCCGCGCTGCCGGAATATTCGCAGCCGGATTGTCCCGGCGACGGCTATCTGTGGACGCCGGGCTATTGGAGCTACGCGCCTCAGGGATATTACTGGGTGCCGGGCGCCTGGGCGCGGCCGCCGCAAGTGGGCTACCTGTGGACGCCGGGATATTGGGGATTTGTCGGCGGCAGATATCGCTACCATTACGGCTTCTGGGGCCAGCATATTGGCTACTACGGCGGCATTAACTACGGAAACGGCTACGTGGGAGTTGGCTATCAGGGCGGGTACTGGAACGGAGATCGTTTCAACTACAACCGCAGCGTCAACAATGTGAACATCACCAATGTTCAGGTTTACAACCGGACGGTCACGAACACGGTGGTCATCAATAACACGACTGTCAACGTCACGGATAACCGGTCCAGCTACAACGGCCCCGGAGGCGTGACTCGGCGGCCGTTGCCGACTGAGGTTGCGGCAACGCGCGAGCAGCGTATTCCTCCGATGACCACGCAGTTGCAGGCGCGGCAGGAGGCGGCACAGAACCGGCAGCAGTTTGCGTCGGTCAACAAAGGGCGCCCGGCGGTGCTTGTGGCGGCGAAGCCGATTGCTGAAGGCAAACCGATCGCCGCGATTGTTCCGGCACGGCCGGTCACTCGACCGCCCGCTCGTCCGATGGCCGCCGCGCGACCGGCGCCGAACGCGGAACCGAATTACGCGGAGCCGCCTCCGGCTCGCGCTGCCGCGCCTGAGGCGGCAAGGCCTGCGCCGCCCGCGGCGCGAACGAATGCTTCCCCGCCTGCCGAGAGGCGTACTCAGCCAGAGCCGGCAGCACGTCCGCAGCCTGCAAAACCGGCGCCGCCGGCACCGAAGCCGCAGGCTAGGCCGGCACCAAAGCCTGAGGCCAAGCCCGCGCCGAAACCTGAAGCGAAGCCAGGCCCGAAGCCTTCGGCTGGGAAGCAGGAGCCGCGTCCGGCACCGGTTGCCAGAGCAAAAAATCAGCCTCCTCCGGTCAAAAAGGAATCGCCACAGGAGAAGCAGAAGCCGGACTAAACGGGAGAATTAGTACCAGCACGAAAGATGGTCACGCGGGATCGGGAGTCCGGCTCGAACAGCCGGATTCTTCATTTGAGCGAAAGGCTGCTTCTGATTACGAGCCGCGACGGATCAGCTACTTCAGTTTTTGGTATTCGGCTTTTGCGGTTTTGAGAACTGGGACATCGGGATCAGCGTCTTTCCACATGGCGAAGAAGTCCTGATAGGCGGTTCTGGCTTTCGCGTTATCCCCTTGAAGCAGGAAGGCCCGGCCGAGATTGAGGCGCGCTAAGGGATACTCGGGAGAAAAACCGGCTGCGCCCCGGTGGTCGAGGATGCGCTGAAACTCGGCGGCGGCTTTTGCGCCATCGCGCATTTTGAGATAAATCAGGCCTCGCAGAAAAATCGGACCCACGCCACCTCCACGGGGCCCGGTTCCCAGTTCGTGGGAGCGAACGATCTCAAGGGTGCTGATCGCCTCGGAAAGCTGATTTTTCTCAAACTGTTGAGCGGCTTTGGCTTGAGGGATTAAAAGCGACTGGACGAAGTGGTTCTCTGGGAACTCATGCTCAACGCTGGCGACGAGGGCCGCTGATTGCTGCACGTCTCCAATGATCGCGAAAGTCACCGCAGCAAGGGTGCGAGCATTCGGATCATTCGAAAGGGCCAGCGCCTGCGAAAGTTTTTGCCGGGCATCGGCAGGATAACCATAGAGGGCGTTGATGTAGCCTTCCAACGTCAAGAATTCAGCAGCGAGGTCCTTGGCACCCACGTTGATGCTTACCTGATCGGCGCGCTGCCAGAAGCCATGTCCGGCTTTGACCTTGCCTTCGGCGTCCTGCCATGCAGCATTAAATAAAAGCAGAAATGGCTCGTTGGAAGTGCCTTTGCCGAGCTCCAGTTCGTGTTCATAGGCGGCGCGGTCGCCGCGCATGTAGTCCAGATCGGTGAGGACGAAGTGCATCGAGCTTCCGTCCGCTTTTTCAGCCACCGCCTGTTCCGCGATGCTCTTGGCCTCATCGAAGCGGTTAAGGGCTTCGTAGGCCCCCGCCATGTTGTCATAGGCATAGCGATCGTGGGGACTGATGCGGTGCGCCTGACTGGCCATGTCGAGCGCTTTGTCCGGCTGTCCGATTTCGGAATAAGCGAGAGCGGCGTTGACATAAGGCGTGGTGTCGCGCGGATAGGTCTGGCGCCACTCGGCGTATACCTGTAAGGCCTTTTCGGGCTCGATCGTCACTTCGGTATAGTAATGAGCCTGGATGTAGAACTTTTCCCGCTCGCTGGTGCGATCGCGTAGTTCGTAGGCCTTTCTGACGGCCTGAACACCCTCGGTGTCGTGGCCGGTGTTGGTGGAAGAAACGCCCAGCGTGGCCCACGCCATGGCGAAGTTCGGGTCCAGCTCCACGGCTTTCTTCAGATGCGGAATGGCCGCATCCTCGTCCATTTTTTGATGCGCTTCGTTGCCTTGGCTGAAGGCCTGCAGCGCTTCCAGCGACGAAGTGGTGGCTTCGTCGAGCGGCTTGGCGAACTGCTGTACCGAGGCCAGGGACTCGCCCATTTTTTGCCGCAGCTCGGAGGCGGCTTTGTCGAGCGATTTCAGCACCTGCTCTTTGTTCTCGACTTCGACTTGCTCGGTGGCGAGCGTATCCCCGGTCGATCCGTTGGCGGCGGTGAGCGTGACTACGTAGTGATTGCCCAGGCTGGCGATAGTGCCGGTCAGCATGGCCTTGATGCCCTGGCGCTGGCAGATTTCGCGGGCGATTTCGTTGGTCAGGCGTTCGTCCGGCGGCTTGCCCATGAAGCGGAGGGCCTCGCGGATTCTCGATTCCGGCACGATGTTCAGGTAGGGCGATTGCTCGAGTTGCACGGCCAGGGCTTGTTTCAGGGTGCCGTCGAAAACTGGATCGCCGGTGGTGTTGACGAAGTCGGCGAGCAGGACGCTGTCTTTTTCGGTGAGCTTGGCGGATTTTCCCGAGCCGAAGAAAATGTGCCACGCGAGGAACAGGGCGAGTACGGCTGCGACTGCGGGAATAAGAAACTTCCACACTCTTCTGGACGCCGGCGCTGCGGTTACCGCTGCGGAAGAAACCGCAGCTGAAGAGGATGCGACGGGTCCAGATGCAGAAGACGCAGCTACGGTTGATGTCGGCCCGGAGTGCGCGGCGGAAGGCGGCATGGGCGCGGCACTCACGTTGGCTGACGGAGCGAGCTCTACCGCAACCGGTACGGAGCCGGAACTGTGGGCGACGGCGCGTCCGCTGTCGGTGTCGCGCTTTAGGCGCTGCAGGTCGGCGCGAATGTCGGCGGCGCTCTGGTAGCGGAGATTGCGATCTTTTTCGAGGGCCTTGTTGATGACGTCTTCGAGTTTCGGGGGCAGGTCGGGATTCAGGCGGATCGGGGAGACCGGGGTCCGGTCGAGAATCGACTGGAAAATCAGCGCCGAGGTTTCGCCGCGGAAGGGCAGCGTTCCCGTGGACATTTCATAGAGCACCACGCCGAATGAAAACAGATCGGTGCGGGGATCGAGTTCTTTTCCCTTGGCTTGTTCCGGCGACATATAGGCGACGGTGCCGAGCGTTGATCCGGGGCTGGTGAGGTGGTCTTCGATTACGACTGATGTTGGAGCAGTTATGTCAGGGACTTCTCCCGAAGTGGCGGCACCGGCCTTCACCTTGGCCAGGCCGAAGTCGAGGATTTTGGCGTGTCCGCGTTTGGTGACGAAGACGTTGGCGGGCTTGATGTCGCGGTGAACGATGCCGCCGGCGTGGGCTGCATCGAGGGCGTCGGCCATCTCGATGCCGAGGGAGAGAATTGTTTCGAGCTCCAGGGCGCGGTTGCCGATCAGGTGCTTGAGCGTGGCGCCGTCCAGGAACTCCATGACCAGGAAGGTGCGGTTGTCTTCCTCGCCGATATCGTAGATGGTGCAGATGTTGGGATGGTTCAGGGCCGATGCGGCCTTGGCCTCGCGGCGAAAACGTTCGAGGGCCTGGCGGTCCTGGGCAAGATCTTCGGGGAGGAATTTTAGGGCGACGAAGCGGCCGAGGCGCGTGTCTTCGGCTTTGTAGACCACGCCCATACCGCCGCCACCGAGCTTTTCGATGATGCGGTAGTGGGAGATGGTTTGATCGAGCAAAGGAGTGGCCGCCCTCGGGTCAAGCCATGTTAGGGCGTGGGGGGTTGGAAGTCAAAGAAAGCTGGAGCTGCATCCGGGCATCGTGATGTGCCTATTCTTCGATGCGCTCACGTCAACGCTGGTGCCCGTCGCCGTACATCCCGGCGACGTCGCGCCTGCATCGCCGCTTTGGCTGCCGTGGAAGAGCGGCCCTTTAGGGCCGCGTTCGGAGCTGAATGGACTCGGGCTTTAGCCCCCGGGTTGTATTCGATCGTATCTCCGGCGAAACCATCCACCGGGGCTAAAGCCCGTCCATTCTCGCGCTCTAACGCGGCGCTGAAGCGCCGCTCTTCCACGGTCGCGGGTCTTCTACTTCTGCGCCCCTGGGCGCAATGACTTACGAAAAGATTGCATGTCGAGTTGCGCTCGCCGACCTCCGGGGCGGCTGTCCTCACATAACCATCCCAACATGGCTCTCCCCGTGTAAACCGCGCGCGGAGCCGAACGACCTCGTTACCAAAGGGGGTTACGCCGTTCATGTCTTCCGGCTATAATCAATCAGTGATGTTGACGGTTTGCGATGCTGCGCAACAAATCCAATTCGCCGGTGCCCAATTCGCATCTTGCTCTTTCGCTACGGGCCGAGTGCTGGCTGCACTGTTTAGTGTGTCCGCGGCGCTATCGGGCGAATCTGCCTTCGCGGTTGCGTCCTAGTCTCTTCGGTAGCGATTAATTCCTTCATCCTCCTTTTGATTCGCCTCGGCTTGGCATAGCCTGAACCGGAGTTGTGTGTTCTGAGGCTGCGTTGATCTACAACCAGCGACTGACTACTGACAGTTTGCTTCGGAGGATTTTATGACTACTGCAACAATGGCAACGAAGACTATCGGACCAAAGATTAAGACCGCCCTGCCTGGGCCCAACGCCAAGCGCGTGCTTGAGGGCGATGAGAAATATATTTCGCCGTCTTATACGCGGTCGTATCCGCTGGTGGCCAAGAGCGGACGCGGCATCGTTGTGACCGATGTGGATGGCAACGAGTTTTTTGATTTTTCCGCGGGCATTGCCGTGACTTCGACCGGACATTGCCATCCTGACGTGGTGGCTGCGATTCAGAAGCAGGCGGGCGAACTGATCCACATGTCGGGGACCGATTTTTACTATGAGAGCATGGTGGAACTGGCGGCGCGGCTGTCGAAGATTGCGCCCATGCCGGGGCCGCATCGCATTTACTACGGCAACTCGGGAGCGGAGGCGGTGGAGTGCGCGCTCAAGCTGGCGCGCTACCATACCAAGCGGCAGAACGTGATCGCCTTCTTCGGTGCGTTTCACGGGCGGACGATGGGGGCGTTGTCGCTGACGGCGTCCAAGCCGCAGCAGAAGCGGCGGTTTGCGCCGCTGGTTCCGGGAGTGACTCACGTGCGCTATCCCGACATTTACCGCAGTGGCAGTACACAGAGCGGGGAGGATTTTGCTCTCAGCTGCGCGCGATTTATCGAAGAGAAATTGTTCAAGACCATTCTGGCACCGGAGGAAGTGGCGGCGATCTTTGTCGAGCCGGTGCAGGGTGAAGGCGGATACGTCGTCGCTCCGACGATCTTTATGCAGGAACTGCGGCGCATTTGCGATCGGCACGGCATCATGCTGGTGCTGGACGAAGTGCAGAGCGGTATTGGGCGCACTGGCAAATGGTTTGCCGTGGAGCACACCGGCGTGCAGCCGGACATGGTCTGCATGGCGAAGGGCATCGCTTCGGGCATGCCGCTGGGGATCACGATGACCCGCGCGGAAATTATGGACTGGGTGCCGGGGTCGCATGCGTCTACTTTTGGCGGCAATCCGGTTTGTATTGCGGCTGCGCTGGCTACGCTGGACGTGATCGAGAAAGAGCATTTGCTCGAAAACTCGGCGCGAGTGGGCGAGCACATGATGAAGCGGATGGCTGACTGGCCGAAAAAACTGAAGCTGGTGGGCGATGTGCGGGGGCGCGGGCTGATGATTGGCGTCGACATTGTTAAAGACAAAGTCACCAAGGAATACGGCGCTGCGGAGCGGGACCTTATCGTTGAAAAGGCGTTCGCGCGCGGAGTGCTGTTCCTGGGCTGCGGGCCGAGCACGGTGCGGATCTGCCCTGGGCTGGTGGTGACCAAGGAAGAGGCGGACGTCGCCGTCGATGTGCTGGGAGAGTGCATTGCGGCGGTGGGCGAGGGCGCGTAGAGTTCGGGCCGAAAATGCTTCACCACAGAGGCACAGAGATGCAGAGAAAATCTTTTCTTGTTTTTTTCTCTGCGGCTCTGTGCCTTTTGTGGTGAATCGATCTTGGCCGGTCTGCAATCGCGCGCTCTTTGACCAGCCGTTCCCAATATGGGAACGACCCGCTTCGTGTCTTCGGTAATCCCATCCTGGCAGCGGTTTTTCAGTTACATTGAGCTTCATGCTCCCTGCCGGGTTCACTCGGGCGATCGTTTTAGGTCTGGATTGGGCGGCGGGGCGCGGCTTCCTCCGGATCCGCGGCCGAGACACCAGCGTCACCGGAACGCATGGGGAGGAGGCGGCGTACTTTCACTTGCGGAAGCTGGGGTATGCCATGGTGGCGCGAAACTTCCGTTCGGCGCGTTGTCGAGGGGAGATCGACCTGATTGGCTGGGATGGCGATATTCTTTGTTTTATTGAAGTTAAGACGCGGACGTCGCGCGACGTGAAGAGTGCGGAGGCGGCTGTGGACCGGCACAAACGGCGCGAATTGGCGCAGGTTGCACGAGAGTACCTCAGGCGGGTGCCACCAACGTGCCAATGGAGATTCGATATTGTCAGCGTATACTACAACGGTTTAGTAGACCGCCGCCCGCAGATTGAAGTGTTTCGTAATGCTTCCTTGGCGGCGTAAAACTTGCCAGCGCAGATCAGACGCTTGCGCATCCCCACTGAAAGGATTCCGTAATTGCCAGAGCTGAGAAAAGATCCGATTGTTGGCCGTTGGGTAATTATTTCGACGGACCGGGCGAAGCGCCCGACCGACTTTGTGCGGGAAAATTTGAAGATCAAGGGAGGATTCTGTCCTTTCTGTTACGGCAACGAGGGCAAGACGCCGCCTGAGATTCAGGCGTACCGTCCGAACGCGAACGGTGGCCCGGCGCCGCAGCGGGACACTCCGGGATGGACCGTGCGGGTGGTGGCGAACAAGTTTCCCGCGCTGGGGATTGAAGGCACGCTGAACCGCCAGGCCGAGGGTATGTTCGATCGCATGAACGGGGTGGGCGCGCATGAGGTGATCATTGAGACGCCCGATCATAGTGCCAGCCTCGCGACCTTGCCTCCGAAACGCATTGAGGATGTGTTGTGGACGTTTCGTGACCGCATTCTCGATTTGAAAAAAGACCGGCGGTTCAAGTACATCCTGATCTTCAAGAATCACGGCGAGGCGGCGGGCGCATCGCTGGAACACTCGCATTCGCAGTTGATTGCGCTGCCTATTCTTCCGATCAACGTGGTGCAGGAAATTGAGGGAGCGAAGCAATATTTTCTGTACAAGGAACGCTGCGTGTTCTGCGACATTATCCGGCAGGAAATGGATAGCGGCACGCGCGTAGTGGCGGAGAACGAGAATTTTCTTACGCTGGCGCCTTATGCGCCGCGCTTTCCGTTCGAGACCTGGATTTTGCCCAAGCAGCATGAGTCGGCGTTTGAGAACTCTTCGTCGCGGATGTTTGAGGATCTGGCACGGGCGTTGAAAGACTTGCTGGGCAGGGCCGACCGGGTGCTGGACAATCCGCCGTACAACCTGGTGATTCACACTTCGCCGGCGCAGGATCCAACCAACGATCACTATCACTGGCACATTGAGTTCATGCCCAAGCTGACCAAGACGGCGGGATTCGAATGGGGCACGGGTTTTTATATCAATCCCACTCCGCCCGAAGAGGCGGCGAAGTTTCTGCGCGAAGCGAATGTGGAAGTGGCGGCACCGGTGTCGGCGGGCTGAGCGGGAACCGAAGACTGCAGGAATTTAGAGAACTCTAGAATTCGGGTACGAAAAAAATGAGGGCACGGCTTTCGGCTGTGCCCTTCCCAGTGTTGCGGAGAGAAAGGGAAGGCCTACGAATTCTCGCGGGCCTCCATAGCGGCTACGATAGCGGGATCGGCGTTGGGCGTTTGTCACGAATTTGTAAAATGTTTCCGGGGCAAGGCTAGACGGGAAACTCGCGACGCACAAATTCCAGGGCAGCTTCGCGCGAGGGCAATTGCCCTTCCAGTTGCGCGTCTTCAACCGCGTTGAGAATCTCGCGAAATTTCGGTCCGGGGCGATGACCTTCCGCAATCAAGTCTTCGCCGGTGACGAGTGGCGATGGGCGCATTTTTTCCGCTGGAATCTCGGCCCGTTTCTTCTGGATAAACTCGTACGTGTTCAGGTTGCGATGGCTGGCCAGGCTGTCCGCGCGATGCAGTGCGAGATGTTCGTCGAACTTCGGCATGCGAAGGAATTTTTTCAGCGTCGATTCTTTCATGCGGCTCACGTGTCCGAAGCGCATGTGATTGTCGACCAGCGCCAGAATCTGTTCGGTCTCGTCGTTCGAAAATCGCAGCTGCCGGCAGATTTCCTCCGCCATCTTCACGCCTACATCGACGTGGTTATCGAAGCGGATGCGATCCGGCGCTACGCGGAACGTGGCGGGCTTGCCGACATCGTGCAATAGCGCTCCCCAGGCCAGCGTTGGCGGGCAAGGCTGCGGCAGGTTTTCCAGCAGGAGCAGTGTATGTACAAACACGTCGCCCTCGGGATGGAACTCGGGCGGCTGCGCCACGCCCTTCATGGCGGAAATTTCGGGCAGAATGTGGTGGAGCAATCCGGTCTCGTCCAGCAACAGAAACGCGCGTTTTCCGTGCCCTTCCGTCAACATGCGAGTCAGTTCATCGCGCACGCGCTCGCGTGACACCACCTGAATTTGGTCAGCGAGCTTCTGTATCGCCGCAAACGTGGCGGGCTCGATCGTGTACTCGAATCGGGCAGCGAACCGCACGGCGCGCAGCATGCGCAGTTTGTCTTCGTCGAAGCGCCGCTCGGGATCGCCGATAGCGCGAATGATTCCGGCTTCCAGATCCTTGCGGCCGCCGACAAAGTCGAGCACTTTGCCGGACACCCAGCCGGGTGTCTGGCCGCTTTCGGGATCGAGCAACATGCCGTTGATGGTGAAGTCGCGGCGCGCGACATCTTCGCGCGGGTCGCGGCTGAAACGCACTTCATCGGGATGGCGGCCGTCGGAATATCCGATGTCGCTGCGGAAGGTTGCGACCTCAACCGCATGCCCCCTCGAAGAATTCTCAGCTGAAGCGCTGGCGGCGTCTGTTTCCTGAGCTTGTTCCGGCGCCGGCACCAGCACCACGCCGAACTGCGCGCCCACCGCGTAGGTCTCGGGGAAAAGTTCCATGACCTGCTGCGGCGTCGCGTCGGTGGCCACGTCGTAGTCCTGCGGTTCACGCCCGAGAAGCAGATCGCGCACGCATCCGCCCACCAGATAGCCTTGAAAGCCCCGCTGGCGCAGGGTTTGCACAATCGATGTAGCGAAATCCTTCATGGCAAGTTAAGTGTCTGCGAGCCGCTGCAAACTTCTACTAATATATAGACAGATGCGTTCGGCCTACATCCTCGGCATTGAGAGTTCCTGCGACGAGACCGCAGCTGCTGTGGTGCGCTCTGGCGAGCAGCTCATCTCGAATGTTGTGGCGTCGCAATTCGCGACTCACCAGCCCTATGGCGGCGTTGTGCCGGAACTGGCGTCCCGCGAGCATTTGCGCGCGATCGTGCCGGTCGTGCGGCAGGCGCTGGCTGAGGCCAAGCACAGCTACGACTCGATCGACGCTATCGCGGTGACGCAGGGGCCCGGGCTCGCGGGCGCATTGCTTGTGGGTATCAGTTATGCCAAGGCGCTGGCGTTCGCGCTCGACAAGCCGCTGATTGCCGTCAACCATATTGAAGGCCACATTCATGCTGTGCTGCTGGAGGAGAGACAGAAAGGCAATCACGAACTGCAATTTCCCGTGCTGGCCCTGGTGGTTTCTGGCGGACACACGCATCTTTATCTGGCCGCGGAAAAAGATTTGTCTTGGACCTACGAGAACATTGGCCACACTCGCGACGACGCGGCCGGAGAAGCCTTTGACAAAGTCGCCAAGCTGCTCGGCCTGGGATATCCCGGAGGCCCGGTGATCGACCGGCTCGCTCCGCATGGCGACGCGAAAGCTGTGAAATTTCTTCCTGCCCAGATCAAACATCCCGACCGACGGGGCCGAAAGGACGGCAAGGTTGTTGGTCTCAGCTTCGATCCCGAGCGTGACCCAGAGGATGCTCGTCCGCGGTTTGATTTTTCCTACAGTGGCATCAAGACCGCAGTCCTGCGCTATGTCGAGACGCATGACATGCGGGCGACGGTGGAAGCGCGGCGAAAAGCCCTGCTGCAGATTGCAAAGCCTAAGCTGGAGGATTATCTCGCCCACTGCGACAAGCTCACCCTGGACCTCGTGGCATCTTTCCAGCGAGCGCTCGTCGAGGATCTTGTGGGAAAGACTCAGGCGGCAGCCCGAGCTTATGACGTGGCCACGCTCTTCGTGACCGGAGGAGTTGCGGCTAACTCTGAATTGCGCCAGACTTTTGAGCGCGAGGGAGCCAAGCAAGGCCTGCCCGTGTTCTTTCCTTCGCGTCCGCTGTCAACCGACAACGCGGCCATGATCGCTGCCGCGGCCTACCCTAAGTTTCTGCTGAAGGATTTTGCTGCGATGGATTTTTCCGCCGAAGCTGGCCTGCTCTTACGCTAACAGTCAGCGCTGCGAGTCAGCACGGGAAGACTCGCCGAACCGCTTACTTCCCAGCTGGGCAGCCGTACGTTTCGACGCTCGGAAAAGAAAACCGCTAACCACAAAGGGCACGAAGGCCTGCGCTCTTGTCGGTTTCCTTCGTGTAACTTCGTGTCCTTCGTGGTTAAAGAATATTCAAACTGCACCACTACTGCCCAGCTCCGTGCCCACGGCTGGCCTTGACCGAACAACTCGTCCAGCGTTTTGGCGAGCTGGGCTTCGATGTCGATATCTTTGTAGATGAAAAAATTCGCTCGTGTCTCGATTTGATCGAGTGCGGTCGTCTGGCCAAGTCCGCTGGTCCGGCGGGCGAGAACGATGATCGGAATGCCAGTCGTTTCCAGGTTGTTCTTCACCGCCGTGATCAGTTCATTGCCTGACATCTTCGGCATCTGCAGGTCGGTGACAATTACGGCCGGTTGCACCCGAGCCAGAATTTCCAGGGCCTCCACGCCATTCGTCGCGGACTCGACTCCGAAACCGCGCTGCTCCAGAAAGCGGCAGACGGTATAGCGGATCAGCATCGAGTCATCGACGACCAGGGCCACCTTAGACATATACGAGGTAGAAATGGGAGGGCCCGTGCGTTGCCGCACGCCCCCGGGTGCGACATTAGCAGGGTGCTTTCGGGCCGGACAAGGTGAAACGGACTGTCGCGATTACCTTCGTCATGCGCCGCACGGTCGGGCGACCGGAAGCAAGAGAAGACAATCAGATTTCGCTTTCCTGCGTACGATCCTCGATGTTCATGTCTTTGAATTCGCTGGATTCGAAGACCTCGCCGCATTCCTTACATTCGACGAACTCGGAATCCTCATCCCGGCCCACGATTTGTACGCGGGGATGTTTGCAGGGCTGCTTGGTGTCACGGTCTTGAGGAGGGGCGGGCGACTTTGGAGTCATAAATCGGGAAGGTTCCCCCGAGAAACGCTGCGGCGTGCTCATTTCGGCGGAATTTCCCGGTATTTTAGACCGGCTTTGCCAGTTGTCAAGACCCTATACGTTAATCCTCCTGAATTTGTAAATCGGCGGTTCGGTATGGGCTCGGCGGTTCGCTGTTCTTCCTCGCCCTTGAATTCCGACTAAAACAATCGTATAAACATAAGCCATTCAGTTCTGGATAGTTACCGTTAAGGGTCCATTTCAGGCATCTGCCTGAGCGGGCTTGCTGCGGTCCGGGGATGTGTCGTAGAATGAATTGCGACGGAAAAGGTCGGATTTCAACCCGGCACGATTCCAGGGGTTTTAAACAGGAAAGCTCTACCAGGACAGCAGTGCTGAAACTGACCAAGAAAGCCGACTACGCACTGATGGCGATGAAGCATCTCGCCGAGCACTCGACTGAGGGCTCACGCAGCGCGAAGGACGTGGCCGATGCCTATGGCATTCCGCCGGAGGCTCTGGCCAAGATTCTGCAGCGTCTGGCCAAGGCTGGCTTGTTGCAGTCGCAGCACGGCACCAATGGCGGATATACGCTGGCCCGGGCGTCGCACACGATTTCCGCCTTCGAGGTGATTCAGGCGATCGACGGCCCGCTATTCATTACCTCGTGTGTGACCGTACGCGGGGAATGTGACCAGAGCGACCGCTGCAACATTCGCGAGCCGCTGCGCAAGGTGAACGAGAGTATTGAAGCGGTACTGAAGCGCATCAAGATCTCGCACATGCGCGAAGAACCGGAAGAAGCTGGGAGCGAAGCTCCGAAGGCGGCCGAGTTGGTGACGATCACCTGAAAGTCGATCTGGTGAAGCGTTGGCAATAGGAGATTCATCAAAGAGATTGACGACGAGATTAGTGAAGAGATTGGAAATTAACGAAGCAGGAGATGCAATCTAATGAGCACTGAAGTGAAGATCCCCCAGGCACTGACCCAGACGCAGCACGCCGCGCCCAACGGCGTGACTCTGCCCATCTACATGGATAACCACGCCACCACCCAGATGGATCCGCGGGTGCTGGAAGAAATGCTGCCTTACTTCGCGGAGAAGTTCGGCAACTCTGCCAGCCGCAATCACTCCTTCGGCTGGGCTGCTGAAGAAGGCGTGGAGACGGCGCGCGAACGCATCGCCAAGCTGATCGGCGCGACCACGAAAGAAATCATCTTCACTTCGGGCGCCACCGAGAGCGACAACCTCGCCATCAAGGGTGTGGCCGAGATGTACCGCGAGAAGGGCAACCACATTATCACCGCGGTCACCGAGCACAAGGCTGTGCTCGATACCTGCAAGCGCCTGGAAAAACATGGCTTCCGCGTCACTTACTTGCCGGTGCAGAAAGACGGCCTGATTGATCTCGAAGACCTGAAGCGCGCCATGGATGACAAAACGATCCTGGTCACGATCATGTATGCGAATAACGAAATCGGCGTGATCCAGCCGGTCACGGAGATCGGCAAGCTCTGTCACGAGCGTGGCGTGATCTTCCATACCGACGCGACGCAGGCGATTGGCAAAGTTCCGGTGGATGTGATCAAGCAGAACATCGACCTGGCTTCCATCTCCGGGCACAAGATGTATGGGCCGAAGGGCGTTGGCGCCTTGTACGTGCGGCGCAAGAATCCGCGGGTGCAGATTTCCGCCATCATCGACGGCGGCGGCCACGAGCGTGGGATGCGCTCCGGCACGCTCAATGTTCCCGGAATCGTTGGCCTGGGCAAGGCTTGTGCGATTGCGCAGGAAGACATGGCGAAAGAATCCTGCCGTCTGGCGGGGCTGCGCAACCGTCTGCGTGATCGTATTATGAATCGGCTAGACGAAACCTACATCAACGGATCGTGGGAACATCGGCTGCCCGGCAACCTGAACATCAGCTTTGCTTACGTTGAAGGTGAGTCGCTTTTGATGGGCATCAACGACATCGCGGTTTCTAGCGGTTCTGCCTGCACCTCGGCGACGCTTGAGCCATCTTATGTATTAAAGGCTCTTGGAACGGGCGACGACCTGGCCCACAGCTCGATTCGTTTCGGCCTTGGCCGCTTCAACACCGAAGCCGAAGTCGACTACGTAGCTGACCGCCTGGTTGAAACCGTCGAACGCCTGCGCGAACTTTCTCCGCTCTACGAAATGGCAAAAGAAGGCATCAACCTGAAAGACGTAAAGTGGGCGGGAGAAGCGCATTAAGAAACGTGGAAGGGCACGGCTTTAGCTGTGCCATCAGGATCAAGTTTTGATGGGGCTTTAGCCCCTGAGGGCAAATCGAGAGTTTCAGGAGAATCAAATGTCATACAGCGACAAGGTAATCGATCACTACAACAACCCCCGCAACGTCGGCTCCATGGACAAACAGAGCACCGACGTGGGCACCGGCCTGGTCGGCGCGCCCGAATGCGGCGACGTCATGAAGCTGCAGATCAAGGTCAACCGCGAAACCAACGTCATTGAAGACGCCAAGTTCAAGACCTTCGGCTGCGGCTCCGCCATCGCCTCGTCCTCGCTCGCGACGGAGTGGGTCAAAGGCAAGACGGTTGACGAAGCCCTCGCGATCAAGAACATGGACATCGTGAAGGAGCTTTCGCTTCCTCCCGTAAAGATCCACTGTTCGGTGCTGGCGGAAGACGCGATCCGCGCAGCCATCGGTGACTGGAAGAAAAAGCAGGAAGCCGCCGTCCCGGTCGCTGCGCAAGCGAAGTAGTGTTCAGCCGTCAGCGCTTTAGTGTCGGGGAGTACGGGCAAGCCGCCTCGCCTGAAAAGCTGCGAAGCGGCGCAAGAATGCAGCCCACGGCGCAAGCCGTGGGTAAAGGCGCACGGCACGACAAAGCCCCGTCAGGGGCGGAAGAAACGAACGACGAATGACGACCGCAACTGAAGAAACCAAGCAAGCCCCCGCCAAAGGCATTCTCGTCACCGAGAAAGCTCTGGCCAAGGTGCGTATCGCCATGGCGAAGGAAGGCGTTTCGCCCGAGCAGGGCGGCCTGCGGCTGGGCGTGCAGGGCGGAGGATGTTCGGGTCTCAGCTACAACGTCCGCTTCGACACGCAACCGCGCGAGCGCGACCGCATCTTCCAGTTCAGCGACGTGCGCGTCTTCGTCGACCCGAAGTCGTTCATCTACCTGCACGGCATGACCCTGGACTATCAGGAAACGCTGATGCAACAGGGTTTCGTATTCGTGAATCCCCAGGCCTCGAAGTCGTGCGGCTGCGGCACTTCGTTCTCCGCCTGATGCGGGATGTGTAGGCGCCGGCGACTCGCTCGCGCGGTCTGCCCGAGCGCAAAGTTCTCCGCTCACTCCGTCATGCCGCACATGTTTGTTCCCGCATGTTGGGGTTGAACGAAGATGTTTGCCGTTGAAGGAAAAGAAAAGGAATGACCGAGTCTCTTACCGCGATCGGCGCCAATCCCCTGCCCCAGGACACGCACTCCTGCTGGTCCTGCGGAGACATGCGTGCCGCGCACTTCTGCGAATCCTGCGGTAAGGTTCAGCCTCCGGTCCCGGTCGATTATTTCTCGTTTTTCGGTCTGCCGCGCAGACTTAATGTTGACCTTACGGCGCTGGAAAAAGATTTTTACGCTCTCAGCCGCAAGCTGCATCCCGATCTCAGCGCGGGTTCCGGCAGCAATGAGAAAGAGCAGGAGTGGAGCCTGGAGCAGAGCTCGATGCTGAATGATGCCTACCGCACACTGAAAGACCCGATCAAGCGCACGCAATATCTGCTGCATCTCGAAGGGGTCGAACTGGAAGAGCAGTCCAAGACAGCTACTGAGCAGGCCCGCGCCGCTGGTGCGATGAAGAAGCAGATTGTACCGCCGGACTTGCTGGAAGAAGTCTTCGAGTTGAACATGCAACTCGAAGAGCTGCGCATGAACAAAAAGATGGGCGACGACGACCCTGCGCTGATCGAAGAGATCGGCAAGCAGAAACTCTCGCTCGAAGCCAAGCACGAAGCGCTTTTGCAAGAACTGAAATCCCAGTGGAAAGACTGGGACAGCCTGATCGACCGCGGACAGGACGCAAGCGCGGCACAGCGAACGCAGATGACCGGCAAGATAGTGGATGTGCTGAATCGTCGCAACTACATCCGCAACCTGGTGCGGGATGTAAACGAAGCAATGGAGCAATAGCAACTAGCAAACGATATGGCTGCTGATCGCATCATCGGCATCGACCTCGGCACCACCAATTCACTGGTGGCATTTATGCAGGGGGACACGCCCGTCGTAATCCCCGGCGACGATGGACTGAACTTGCTCCCGTCGGTGGTCGCGCTCGACGCCAACAACCAGCCTGTCGTCGGCAACGCGGCACGTAATTCGCTGATCGAAACTCCGGAGCGCGCTGTCTACTCGATCAAACGCCTCATGGGACGCGGCGTGGAAGATGTTCAGGAAGAGTTGAAACTCTTTCCCTTTCGTCTCGCCGACGACATGCAGCCCGGTGAAGTACTACGCATCACTCTGGGCGACAAGACGTTCACGCCGCCGGAGATTTCCGCGCTGATTCTTCGCCAGCTCAAACGTAGCGCCGAACGCTTTTTCGGCGGCCCGGTCACGAAGGCGGTCATCACCGTTCCCGCGTACTTCAATGACGCGCAGCGTCAAGCCACAAAAGATGCCGGCCGCATTGCCGGACTCGAAGTGCTGCGCCTGGTCAACGAACCGACGGCCGCATCGCTTGCCTACGGCCTCGACAAGAAACAAAACGGTATCGTCGCGGTTTACGACCTCGGCGGCGGCACCTTCGATATTTCGATCCTCAAGCTGCACGATGGGATCTTCGAAGTCATCGCCACCAACGGCGACACGCATCTCGGCGGCGACGACATCGACAACCTGCTCATCACTATCGCCTTGGATGACATTCGCGGCGACCTCGGTCTCGACCTTCGCCGCAACGCCGAGGCCGTGCAGGCCATCCGCAAGGCCGTTATCGAAGCCAAAATCGCACTCTCTTCCGAGCCCTCGATCAAACTCGACATCGAACTTCCCGGCGGCAAGCATTACCGCCGCGAGATTACCCGTGAGCAGTATGAACAACTGATTCAGCCGGTCATTGACCGCACTGTCGGCCCCTGCAAGCAGGCCATGAAGGATGCCGGCCTCAAACCCGAGCAGATTGACGAAGTCGTGCTGGTCGGAGGGTCGACGCGCATCCCTAAAGTTCGTGCGCTGGTCAAGGAATTGTTCCGCCGCGAGCCGCACACTGATCTCAACCCCGATGAAGTCGTAGCTCTAGGCGCGGCCGTGCAGGCCAACATTCTCGCCGGCGGTTCCGAAGCCACCGAGAACATGCTCTTGCTCGATGTGACTCCCCTCTCGCTCGGCATCGAGGTCGCCGGCGGAGTCACCGACAAAATCATTCTGCGCAACTCCACCATTCCCGCGTCGGCGACTCAGCACTACACGACGCAAGTCGACGGCCAGACCAACGTTGCCATCCACGTTCTGCAAGGCGAACGCGAACTCGCCGCCGACTGCCGCTCACTGGCGCGTTTTGATCTCAAAGGGATCCCACCGATGGCCGCCGGCATCCCGCGCGTCGAAGTAAAATTCCTGATCGACGCCAACGGCATTCTGCACGTTTCCGCGCGCGAGCAGCGCAGCGGCACAGAGGCCGAAATCCAGGTCCAGCCCAGCTACGGCCTGACCGACGAGCAGGTCGAGGGCATGATCCTCGACTCGTTCGATAACGCCGAAGAAGATTTCCGCAAGCGCCAGTTGATTGAAGCACGAGCCGAAACCGCAACAATTCTCACCGCTCTTGAAAAGGCGAAGAAGAGCCCGGCCTGGGGCGCGCTTACGACCGACGAGAAGAAGCAGATCGCGAAGATGGAAAAGTCGCTGACCGCGGTGAACGCCGAGGAAGATTATCAGGCCATCCGCAAGGCCATCGACACGCTGAATCAAGGCACGATGCGCCTCGCCGAACTGATGATGGACACCGCCGTCTCGACGGCGCTGAAAGGCAAGACCATGGACGAGACGGACCTGGGCGAAGGCCCCACCGCCCCACATCCCATGGCGAAAGCAGAATTTGAGTAATTCTCTGTGTCCTCCGGGTCCTCTGTGGTCGAAAGGTTTTGAATTAAACACAGAGGACACGGAGGACACGGAGGAAGACACAGGAGCACTCATGTCAGAAGAAAAAACACAGGGAGCAGGCACCGCCACGGAAGACGCGCCCGGCGAAAATAGGCTCACTGAAAAGACGGTGCAGGTCACATTCCTGCCCGAAGGCAAGACCGTGCAGTTTGAAAACGGCAAGCTGCCCTACGAATATCACGGCAAAGAGCAATCCATACTTGATGTGGCGTTGAACAATCACATCACGCTCGACCACGCCTGCGGCGGCAACAATGCCTGCACCACCTGCCACATCTGGGTGAAGGAAGGCGCCGAAAATCTCAGTCCGCTGGACGACGACGAGGCCGACCGGTTGGACATGGCCGCCGATCTCCAGTTAAACTCGCGTCTCGGATGCCAGGCGCAAATCACCAAGCCAGGCAAGGTCGTCGTCGAGATTCCTGCGTGGAATCGCAATTACGTTTCCGAGGAACACTAGCTTCACGAGGTTACCTGAAAAGAGGAGCACTGAGGATGGCCAAGCAACTGACCTGGGAAGACGCCGAAAGCATCGGCATCCTGCTTTCTGAAACTCATCCCGAACTCGACCCGCTCGCCGTGCGCTTCACCGACCTGCACCGCTTCGTCACCGAGTTGCCCGATTTCGCCGGCGACCCGAAAGCCTCGAATGAAGGCAAGCTGGAAGCGATCCAAATGGCGTGGAACGACGAAGTTCAGGATCGTACGCAAGGCTGAGCGCGCGAATACGTTGGGCGCTTCGGCAGTTGCATCACACTCAAGAGATGAGGAACCTCACGTGGAGCAGGCGGGCTCGGGGCTCGAGAAAATTGTCGCGCAGTCTTTGCGGCAAGCGCCTTCGGCGGAGGCGCCGCTGCTGGCTTGGCCAGTGGTGTGTGGTTCAGCCGTGGCCGAGCGCACCCGTGCAGTGAGTTTTGAAGATGGAGTTTTGCGCGTGGAGGTGGCCGGCGCGCGATGGAAAGCTGAGTTGCAGGCGCTGGCGCCGCGATACCTGGCGATGATCAACCGGTATACGAGTCAAGCGGTTCGTAGAATCGAGTTTGTAGTTGTCCGAACGGAAAGCGGAAGCGCGAATCCGCGCTGAACTCCGGCCTCATTGTTAATCGTTACTTCGTTAATCGTTACTTCGTTACCTCATGAAAGTTACTTCCAAAGACGTGGCCTACGTCGCGGACCTGGCCAATCTCGAGCTTACCGAGGAAGAGCGTACGGGAATGCTGCGCGACTTGAATTCCATTCTCGAATATGTCGACCTGCTCAATGAACTCGACACGGCGGATGTAGCGCCAATGGCGCAGGTTTCCGATCGCTACGGAGTGGACGAATCCAAACAGGGAAGCGCGCGATTCGCTTACGCCAGTCGCGAGGACGTTCTCGAAGGATTGCGTAAGTCGCTGCCGCGCGAAGAAGCGCTGGCGAATGCGCCGGATGCCGATGATGATTTTTTCCGGGTGCCGAAAGTAATTGAGCGGTAGGACCTGCGGCATGTCCCATGTATCAGACCTAATGGACTTGAATTCACTCACCATCGAGGCCGCCCGCTCCGCGGTGCAGGAGCGTACGACGACGGCTCTGGCCCTTACAGAGGCGCACTACGCGCGCATTCAAAAAGAGGACGGGCAGATTAATGCTTTCCTGACTCTGTCGAAGGAGCGCGCGCTCGAACAGGCGGATCGCATGGACCGCATGGCGGCGGAGGGCAAGACGTTGCCGCGGCTGGGCGGCGTGCCGGTCGGAATCAAGGATGTGATGAGCACGCGCGGCGTGCGCACGACCGCGGGATCGAAGATTCTGGAAAAATATATTCCTCCGTTTGACTGCACGGCCGTCGCGCGCATGGAGGCGGCGGGCGCGGTGGTGCTGGGCAAGATGAATTGCGATGAATTTGCGATGGGGTCGTCGAATGAAAACTCCGCATATGGTCCCGTACGCAATCCGCGCGATCTGAACCGCGTGCCTGGCGGGTCTTCGGGTGGTTCGGCGGCGGCGGTTGCGGCTGGCATGGCGGTGGTTGCGCTGGGATCGGACACGGGTGGGTCAATTCGGCAACCGGCCGCATTCTGCGGAGTGGTGGGACTGATGCCGACCTACGGGCGTGTGTCGCGCTATGGACTGATCGCATTTGCGTCGTCGCTCGATCACATTGGGCCCTTGACGAAAACCGTGAAAGACGCGGCGATCGTATTAGGAACGATTGCAGGGCGCGATCCGATGGATGCAACCTCGGCCGATGTGCCGGTGCCCGACTACGTGGCGGAACTCGACAAGCCGGTTCGCGGAATGAAGCTCGGCGTTGCCAAGGAATATTTTGGTGACGGGCTGAACGACGAGGTCCGGCAGGCGGTTGAAATCGCGATCGACAAGCTCAAGGGATTCGGCTGCGAGATTGTTCCGGTATCATTGCCGCATACGCCGTATGCCATTCCGACGTACTACGTGATTGCGACCGCGGAGGCTTCGGCGAATCTTGCGCGGTTCGATGGCGTGCGCTACGGACATCGGGCGCGCGGCGTTAGGACGTTGTCGGAAATGTACCGGCGCAGCCGCGACGAGGGGTTCGGCCCGGAGGTGAAACGTCGCATCATGCTCGGCACGTATGCGCTGAGCGCGGGCTATTACGATGCTTATTATGTGAAGGCGCAGAAGGTGCGGACTTTGCTGACGCGCGATTTCGACGAGGCCTTCCGCAAGGTGGATGCGATTGTGACGCCAACCTCGCCGACGGCGGCGTTCCGGCTGGGGGAGAAATCGAATGATCCGCTGGCCATGTACCTGGCGGATATTTATACGGTGACGGCGGATCTGGCGGGGATTCCGGGGATTTCGGTGCCATGCGGAGAGACGAAAGAGAAGTTGCCGATTGGGCTGCAGATTTTAGGGAAACATTTTGATGAGAGCACGATTCTGCGCGTGGCGCATGCTTACGAGCAGGTGTAACGGGCGGAAAACATCCCAACATCTCACAATGTTCTCAGGGTTGTCATCCCGAGCGGAGCGAGGGACCTCGGTTTGGGCCTGAGTCTGACGTGGTGGCGCTGCGGGCAGAAACCCAGGTCCCTCGCGTTGCTCGGGATGACAAGCCGCTGATGACAAGTCGCTTAGGTTTGATGTTTGGGGTTACTCGCCTGAAGGTTGGTAGTAGCATTCGCCGGCGCAAGAACGGCATAGAATTTTTCCGTCCTGGTGCACTTCTCTGCGGAAGTTGATTCCTTCGCCGCACTGGTCGCAGACGACTCGCTCACCTTTGTAGCCCGGGAATTCTTCTGGCGGCAAGGCGACTTTCACCCACTGCGTGGTAAAGAGATCGCCGTCAGAGATTTCGCGGTAGGCCAGCATCTGCTGCTGGTTCTTGTCTTCGATTTCGGGATGCATCTGGCGAGCCATTCCCTTAGACGATTCCTTGGCGGCGATGCGGATTGCTTTGCCGCTGTTCACGTCTACAAAGGTTGCGGCGACTTTTCCCCAGTCGCGGAATTTCAAGGCGCGCTTGCCCAGGCGGCAGCCGGTGACGACCGCGACGGCGTCGGTGGCGCAGCGGTCGATTTCGACGAACGTGACGAGGCGCTTCCGGTCTTTTCCGCGTGGGTCGTCGATTCCGAGTCTCTGCAGGCCGAGCATCGCGAGACGGACGCCCAGCACTTGTCCGGCACAAAGGTGGCCGTGGGCTTGCTCGGCGTCGCGGAGATATTCGTCGAGAGAAAGCATGGTGAAAAAGCTATCGGCTCTCAGCTGTGAGCTTTCAGCTTAACATCGCTGCGTCATTTTCTGCGCCAGCGGATGCCGTCTTTGGTGATTTCGACGAGGACGCCCAGGTCGGCGAGTTCGCCGCGGATCGCGTCTGAAGTCTTGAAATCACGAGCAGCGCGGGCTGCCTTCATCTCGGCGATCTTCTTCTCGATGTCGGCGTCTGAGTGTTGTCCCGACTGAACTGCTTCGCGCAACTCGGGGCTGACGTCATGTTCACGGCCCTCCGTCAACGCCCACTCGAAGACTCGCTTCATTTTTGGAGCGTCGTCATCGTCGAGCACGGCGAAGATTTCGTCGAACCTGGTTAACGCGGCGAGCAGGGGTGGCACATCGTCTTTTCTGATTGCGCCAGCGTCGGCCGCGGCGTTAGCTTGGCGCACCATTTCGAAGATCGCGGCTTGCGCCTGAGCGGTGTTGAGGTCGTCGTCGAGCGCGGCGGTCATGCGCTCGACGGTTTGCGCGGCGAGAGCTTGCATCTCCGGGCTGGCGCCATCAGGGAAATTGCCAGCACTTATACGTAACCGGAAAGTTCGCAAGCGCTCCACGGAAACCGCGGCTTGCTTGAGTCCATCGAAGGTGAAGTTCAGTTGATTGCGGTAGGGAACGGACGTGAGCAGGTAACGGATGGACGAGGGCTTGTGGCCTTTCAGGACCAGATCGCGGAGCGTGAAGAAATTTCCCAGGCTCTTCGACATCTTCTCGCCTTCGACGAGCAAGAAGCGCGCGTGGAACCAAAAATTCGCGAAGGTTTTGCCAGTCATGGATTCCGATTGCGCGATTTCGTTTTCGTGATGAGGGAAGATGAGATCTTCTCCGCCGGCATGCAGGTCGAAGCTCTCGCCGAGTTCCTGCATGGACATCACCGAGCACTCCAGATGCCAGCCGGGGCGGCCCGGTCCGATTGCCGTGTCCCATGAGGCTTCGCCGGGTTTCGGAGCCTTCCAGAGAGCGAAGTCGCGGGCGCTGTCTTTGTCATATTCATCGACGTCGACGCGGGCGCCATCCTGCATGCCGCTGAAATCTTTTTTTGAGAGTTTGCCGTACGCCGGAAATTTAGCGATGCGGAAATAATAGGAGCCGTCGTCGGTGCGGTAGGCGAATCCTTTCTCCACCAGCTTGGTGACGAAGGCGGCCATCGCGGGAATGTGCTCCGTCGCGCGGACGAGTGTTGGCTGCTCGATCGAGATCATGGCGGCGTCTTCGAGGAACGCCTGCTCATACTTCGCGGTGTATTGCTGCACGGTCACGCCGTCGCGCGCGGCGTTGCGGATGATTTTGTCGTCCACGTCGGTAATGTTCATGACGTGGCGCACATGGTATCCGCTCTGGCGGAGGAAGCGTCGCAGAAGATCGACGGCGACGAAGGTGCGGAAGTTGCCGATGTGTCCGTAGTCGTACACGGTGGGGCCGCAGGCGTACATGCGGACTTCGTGGTTGCGCAGAGAATGGAATTCCTCGATCCGCGACGACATGGTATTGAAAAGACGAAGCGCCATAGGAGATTCGAGCACCAGGAAACGAACTTAAGATTCTAGGGTCGGCGAGGGAGTGGGTCAAATCGCCTTCACAGAGCCGGGTTCCGCTGGGGGCAAGGCATGCGTTGGTTGGCGCAAGCGCTGCTGCACCAGAATGACATAATGCAGCGCCGAAATGATGGTGAAGATGAAGGTCGCGCGAAGAAAGACCGTGCGCGCGATCCATATCCCGCGCAGGGGGCGAATCTCAAAGAGCAGAACGAAAAATACTGCGCTGATCTGCGAGAAGGTATTGGCCTTGCCGAAAATGCTGGGACGGAAGTTGCGCAGCCCGGCGATGGCGAACAGCACGGCGCTGGCCGCAAGAATGGAAATATCGCGGCTGAAGACGAGCACGGTGAACTTCCACGGAATCTTGTGCAGAATGGAAAGCACAAGGAACATGGTGCTCAGCAGCAGCTTGTCGGCGATGGGATCAAGATACTGCCCCAGAAGTGTTTGCTGATGCAGCGTCCGCGCCAGCAGACCATCGAGGCCGTCACTGAATCCAGCAATGACGAAAACGACCAGCGCCCAGAGATAATGGCCTTCCACGAGATGAATCACGATGAAGGGAACGAAAACCATCCGCAGCAGGGTGAGCTGGTTGGGAGCGGTGAAAATGTGAGAAAGCTTCACGCACGCTCCCCGGATGCGTGCGGTTGGGAACCATGACGAGCATTGCCGGCGGGTTGCTGATCGTCATCGTGGCGAGGTTGAAGGGCAGCGGCGGGTTCCAACCCAGTCTTGGCGAAAAAGCGCTGGGAGAGAGAAGGCAGGCTGCCATCGGGCAGGTCGAGTTCGACGCGCTCGATGCGGTGCATGGGAAAGAAAACCACGGCCGGAGTGAAGGGCTCGCCGTCGCGAACCATCACCGTGAGATCTTCAAAGGAGGCGAGTTCCGCGCCGCACAGGCTGAGGCCTTCGGAGGCCAGCGTAAGGATCGTCCCCCAGAATTTTTCGCGCGGATTGCACAGAGTCGCAATCACCAGTGCTCCGGGATGAAACGGTGCGCGCGTATTGGGAGGCGAAGCTGGAACTGCGCTGGGGGATTGATTTTCCACCCTAAGATTGTCGCCGGGAGGACGACGCATTGCAAATCCGCCAGCTAGTGAGTTGTTCTTCGCTTACTTTCGCGGCTCACTTTCACGGGAAGTCCGGTATGCTGGGCGGACATGGAACTTGCAGCCGATCGTCCGGTAATTGAGTTTCGTGATGTCTCCTACCGCGTCGGCGGCACGCAAGTGCTGTCCGGATTCAATCTGCAGGTTATGAAGGGCGAGACCCTGGTGTTGCTCGGGCGCAGCGGCTCGGGCAAGACTACATCGCTGAAGCTGGTCAATCGATTGCTGTTGCCCACTTCCGGAGAAATTCTCGTAAAGGGTGTGTCCAATGCGGAGGGCGACGTCATTCGTCTGCGTCGCGGCATGGGTTACGTGATTCAGGACGTCGGATTGTTCCCGCATTTTTCAGTCGAGCGAAATATCGGGCTGGTTCCCAAGATCGAGGGCTGGTCGGAAGATCGAGTTCGGGCGCGGGTTCAGGAGTTGCTGCAGATGGTGGGGCTGCCGGCTGATATTGCGTCGCGTTATCCGCATCAGCTTTCGGGGGGGCAGCGGCAGCGGGTGGGAGTGGCGCGGGCCCTGGCGGCGGATCCGGAAATACTCCTGATGGACGAGCCTTTCGGCGCACTCGATGCCATCACCCGCGACGAATTGCAGCGGGAGTTTCTGTTGCTGCAACAGCGGCTCAGCAAGACCGTGGTGTTTGTGACGCACGATTTGCGCGAAGCACTGCGGCTGGGATCGCGGATTGCGTTGATGGAAGCGGGGCGGTTGGTTACCGTTCTTGCGCCAGCGGAGTTCCTGCGGTCGACCGATCCACTGGCGTCGGCGTATGTCAGGGCCTTTGGTGAAGGGCTGGGATCGGCGGCCAATCGAGGCACTTCATGAACATTTTTAGATTCATCTTGCAGAATCGCAGCCAGGTTATGGAACTTACGCTGGAACACCTGCGGCTGGTTGGCTTTTCCACGCTGTTTGCGATGCTGATCGGGATACCGTTGGGAGTGGTGATTGCGCATCGGCCGCGATTCAACAAGCCGGTGCTGGCGAGCGCGAATATTATCCAGACAATTCCCAGTCTCGCACTCTTTGGATTTCTGCTGCCTGTGCCGTGGCTGGGCGAGCGCGCCGACAGGCTGGCGATTCTGGCGCTGACGCTCTACGCGCTGCTGCCGATTATCAGGAACACTTACACGGGCATTCGCGGGGTCGATCCGGCTGTGGTGGAGGCTGGGCGAGGCATGGGGCTTACGGAATCGCAGCTTTTGTTTCAGGTGGAGCTGCCGCTGGCTGTGAGCGTAATTCTTTCAGGCGTGCGCGTGGCAGTTGTGATTTCGGTGGGGCTGGCAACGATTGCTGCCGCGATTGGCGCGGGAGGTCTGGGAGAATTTATTTTTCGGGGTCTGGCCATGGTCGACGACAGGGTGATTCTGGCCGGAGCGATTCCGGCCGCGATCCTGGCTCTGGCGGCCGATTTTGGCGTGGGTTGGCTGGAAAGGCGGCTGCAGCGGCGATGAAGTTTGGTCGGTCGAGCCTTTTTGTTGCGCTTCTCGCGGCGGCGGTAATGTTGCCATCGTGCTCGCAGTCGCACGCTGATCGCATCGTGGTGGGATCCAAGAATTTCACCGAATCGTTCCTCCTGGGCGAGATTATTGCCCAGCAGATCGAGGCGCGCACGCATCTGCAAGTGGAACGGCGCTTCTATCTGGCGGGGACCTACATCTGTCAGCAGGCGATTCTGGCGGGGCGAATCGATGTATATCCGGAATATACGGGCACGGCGCTCACGGCGATTCTCAAGCAGCCCGCGAGCGGCGCGAAGCAGGATGTTTATCAGCGAGTGAAGGGCGAATACGAGAGTCGTTTCGCGCTGACGCTGGGGCCGAGCTTCGGCTTCAACGATACGTTTGCCATGGAGATTCGCGGCGAGGACGCGCGCCGCCTGAACCTGAAGACTCTGTCGCAAGCAGCCACCGTTGCGCCGCAGTGGCGCGCCGGATTCGGGTACGAGTTCATGGAGCGGCCCGATGGCTATCGCGGCCTGGCGGTAACTTACGGTCTGCATTTCGTGGAGCAACCGCGAGTGATGGACTTGGGCCTGTTGGCGCGGGCGCTGAAAGATCATCAGATCGATCTGGCAGCCGGAAATGCCACTGACGGGCTGATTCCGGCGCTGGATCTGTTTGTGCTGGAGGACGACCGGCACTATTTTCCTCCGTATGAGGCGGTGCCCGTGATTCGCCAGCAGACTGTGCAGCTGCATCCGGAGATTGCGCAGGCTCTGGCTGAGTTGGCAGGAAAAATTTCCGACGAAGAGATGCAGCGCCTGAATTATGCCGTCGACGGCCAGCACGGTGACGCAAAGGAAGTCGTACACGAATTTCTACGGGGCAAGAAACTTGTGCCCTGAAGTAATTTGAAGTCA
Source organism: uncultured Acidobacteriota bacterium (assembly GCA_963758005.1). GTDB lineage: Bacteria > Acidobacteriota > Terriglobia > Terriglobales > Acidobacteriaceae > Sulfotelmatobacter. Next base: position 486,273 of record CAVWTR010000006.1, on the reverse strand, counting down.
GATTTGCAGCGAACCTCGCAGAGTTAGCACAGCATGGCCTTTGAGGAGAACTCGCTCTCTTGTTGGTTCACCCCTTGCCAGTTCACACCAGAGTTCACCGCCGCGCTCCGACAGTTGGCGGGCGTGAAGCTGCGATTTGTTCAGGCGCCCCGCCCAGTACGGAGTCAGGGCGCAGTGCAAGGAACCGGTTACTGGATCTTCGGGCATGCCGTAGCTGGGCTTGAAATAGCGCGAAACGAAATCCACATGATCTCCGGGTGCGGTGACGGCTGCGACAAAAGGGTGGAGCTGTTCGAGACGCGCGAAATCGGGACGCATGTTTTGGATTGCACTCTCGTGGTTGTATACCGCGATGTAGGTCTGATTCGCTTCGAGGATTTCGCATGGAGCTGGCCCGCGGCCGAGAGCGCGGATCACGGGTTCGGGTGGTCTGAGGCAGGTTTTCAAGAAGATGGCGGGGAAATCCATGGAAAACAAGTCGCCCTCTCTGCGGACCGTGAGAGTCCCGCTGTGGCGCGTTTCGAACCGAACGGCGTCAAGTTCCGGCTGTAGCAGGCAGAGCACAACGTAGGCGGAGGCGAGAGTGGCGTGGCCGCACAACCTCACCTCGCCGCGCGGGGTAAACCAGCGCAGTTCGTGATGGATGCCGTTGTGCTGGCCGCCCTTGGGCACGAAAAACGCGGTTTCAGAAAGATTATTTTCTGCAGCGACTTTCCGCAACAACTCGTCATCTAACCACGCGTCGAGAGAGCAGACTGCGGCCGGGTTGCCTTTGAAGGGCCGGGTGGCGAATGCGTTTACGTGAAACAGCGGAATACGCATTGCCTTTGATTCTAATATCTGACGCCGCTCGACGCTGTGAAGAAGCCGTTCGTGCGCCTGCGACAGGGTTGCCAGATCTATTGCGGCGGTGCTAGCCTCTTAAGCCTCGTCGTCTGCAATTGGACGGCCTGTTTGACGCGGCATGCGGGCGGATCCGCCGAAGCATCGGGGCGAGTCAGCCGGAGATGGGTGAGCCGATATCCATCGTAGTGCGATACGGAATTCTGCTGCTTCGTTCCACCTACACACGAGGAGGCCCAATGCGCGCCGCTGAAGCAGATGTTACGGTTCACGGAAATGTTGCGCGGAGGCAATTGCTGGCGCGGGTTGCCGAGGCGCGGCGGCGCAGCGACGCACTCTTTGACATTGTGCGTTCTGACGCGATGTACGAGCGTCCCATACCGGAGCGTCACCGCATCATTTTTTACGTGGGGCATCTTGAGGCGTTTGACTGGAATCTGCTGCATGAAAACGTGCTGGGCCTGAAGAGCTTTCACTCTGAATTTGACCGGCTGTTTGCCTTCGGTATCGATCCAGTGGGGGGCGGGCTGCCTTCCGACCAGCCTTCGGATTGGCCGTCGCTGGCGGCTGTGCGCGACTACGTGAATAGCATCCGCACTGCACTGGACGAGAAATTAGCAGACGGAAGTCTGGACTTCAGCGGGCGCGACGGCTTTTCACTCGACACGCTGCTCAATGTGGCGATCGAGCATCGGCTGATGCATGTCGAGACGCTGGCTTACATGCTTCACCAGTTGCCGCTCGACAATAAAGTTCCGCGAGAGAGTCCCCGCACCGTTGTCACTGCGCCCGTAACTCATCGAATGATTGAAATTCCAGCCGGCGTGGCGACGTTGGGACTCGCGCGCGGAAGCGACGCCTTCGGTTGGGACAATGAGTTCGATCTGCACTCCGCACACGTGCCTGCGTTTGAAATCGACCAATACGAAGTGATGACCGGGCAATATCTGGAGTTCATGGCTGCTGGCGGATACGAGACGCGCGCATTCTGGAGTGAGGACAATTGGAACTGGAAGAATTCTCGCGTGATCACTCATCCGGTGTTTTGGACCAAGGCGTCCGAGGGATGGCTTTATCACGGCATGTCCGAAGAAATTCCTCTGCCTTTGGACTGGCCGGTCTATGTGAGCCACGCAGAGGCGGAGGCTTACGCGCGCTGGGCGGGGAAGTCGCTTCCTACAGAAGAGCAGTGGCACCGGGCCGCGTACGGAAATAAAGACGGAGCAGAAAGATTTTTCCCGTGGGGCGGCGCAGCGCCAGATTCGACATTCGGCAACTTTGACTTCGAACATTGGGATCCTACGCCGGTCAATGCGTTTCCCGCGGGGCAAAGCGCATTCGGAGTGCACGACATGTTGGGAAACGGTTGGGAGTGGACGTCTACGGTTTTCGCGCCGTTCCCAGGATTCGAGCCGTTTCCGTTTTATCGCGGTTACTCCGCTGATTTTTTTGATGGCAAGCATTTCGTTATGAAGGGTGGATCTCCGCGCACGGCGGCGTGCATGCTGCGACCCACGTTTCGTAACTGGTTTCAGGCACATTACCAATATGTCTACGCGAAGTTTCGTTGCGTGAATCACCCATCGTGAATCGCGGATCGTGAATCGCAGATCAATTTCGATCTGCGCAATTTGATCGAAGGAGTTGACCCATGCTTGTGCATGCGATCCCCAGTAGCGCATCTTACGAATTTGCCGCCGACGTTCGCGCCGGGCTCACTCGGGCAGGGCAGAAAGAACTTCCCTCTAAATATCTTTATGACAACGTCGGTTCGGCGCTGTTTGAGGTGATCAGCTATTTGCCCGAGTACGGGCTTACGCGGGCCGACGAGCGCTTGCTGCGGCGGCATGCGGATGAGATCGTCGACCGGGTCGCCGGGCCGGTTGCGGTTTCGGAGTTGGGCAGCGGGAGCGGCAAGAAGACACGCTGGCTGCTGGAAGCGTTCTGCCGGCGTCAGCGGACATCTTATTACCCGATCGAAATATCACACTCCGCTCTGGTTATGTGCGAGCGCGAACTGCGGGACATTGATGCGATCAGCATTGTCGGTTTTGAGCGCGAATATCTCGATGGATTGCTCGAAGTGGCGGCGTATCGCAAGAGCGGCCAGCACCTGTTCGTACTGTTCCTGGGCAGCACGATTGGGAATTTCGATCGCCCTGCAGGAATGAAGTTTTTGGCCGAAGTGCGGCGAATTCTGGAGCCGGGCGATTCTTTACTGCTTGGGACAGATCTGGAAAAGCCCAGCTCGCAACTGCTCCCGGCCTATGACGACGAACTCGGTGTGACGGCGGCGTTCAATCTGAATCTGCTCGCCCGAACGAATCGCGAACTCGGCGCCGACTTCGATTTGCGTGAGTTCGCGCATGTGGCGAAGATCAACCATGAAGCGCGCAGTGTCGAGATGCACTTACAATCGAAGCGGCGGCAGGTCGTGAGTATTCCGGCGGCGGAAGTCACGGTCGAGTTTCAAGAAGGCGAAACCATCTGGACGGAAAGCAGCCATAAATATTCGGCCGACGAGATTCCAGAGACGGCACGGGCTGCAGGTTTCCGTTGCGAAACGCAATGGATCGATGAGCAGTGGCCCTTTGCCGAGAACCTGCTGATCGCGGAGTAGCTGGCTAAAACGTCAGGATGAGCTTCAGAATGCGCCGGGTTTACGCCATGCGCGCAGGTTGACGGCGCTCATTACGAGACAAAAAACATTAGCGGGAATGAAGCCGAGTTGATCCGTTCTGAGGCCAATGACGCAGATGAGCACGCTATTGATTCCAGCCAACGCCCAGCCTTTCCAGCACCGACGCCCGACCAAAATTGTGGACGCGACGGTCAAAACGCAAGATAGATAATCGAGCCGCAACACAGATGAAGACCTCTATGAACATTGTGAGTGAAAGATGCGGCGCTTGACAGTGCTTGTGGCCTTTCGTTACATGACTGAGGTCACTTAGCTAGGCCTAATAAAGAGCTTTTACGGGAGAGATAAGAAACCGATGCCGACCCAATGCACGCACCTCGATCAGATCAAAATCAAGACGACGACCGTACATGTATGTGAGGAATGCGTTAAAACCGGCGATTCCTGGGTTCATCTGCGACTGTGTCTGACTTGTGGACAGGTAGGATGTTGCGACTCGTCCAAGAACAAGCACGCCACCAAGCATTTCCACAAAACAAAGCATCCGCTGATTCGTTCCAACGAGCCCGGAGAGAGCTGGGTCTGGTGTTACGTGGACGAAATCGAGGCTGGGGAGGTCTAGCCTTGAGGCCGGTTCGGTTCGGTTTCGAACGCCGCGAGGCGAACGCAACCGATTACCGGTTTGTGTATCTAATAAGTCTAGGTCGCAGTGCAGGGTTCGTGGTGCGGCGCCAGTCTGATTCTCAAGCGTAAGAGCGATTAAGCTAAAGATAATGCCGAAGCCGATTTTGCTGACCGTTGACGACGATCCAGATGTTCTGCGGGCGATTGAGCGCGATTTGCGGTCGCAGTACGGGGCAGAATATCGCGTGGTCAGCAGCGATTCGCCGGAAGCGGGACTCGATCTGCTGAAGGCGCTGAAGGTTCGTAATGACGGCGTCGCGCTGCTGCTGGTAGATCAGCGCATGCCGCGCATGGACGGCGTCACATTTCTGCAGGAAGCGCGGCACATCTTTCCTGACGCGAAGCGGGCACTGCTCACCGCTTATGCCGACACGAATGCAGCGATCAGCGCCATTAACCAGGCTAGTCTCGATTATTTTTTCATGAAGCCGTGGGATCCTCCTTCGGAGCACTTGTATCCGCAAGTGGACGACCTGCTCGACGATTGGCAGGCTTCTTACCGTCCCGCTTTTCAGGGAATTCGTGTCTTGGGCACGCGCTGGTCTCCTCGTTGTTACGAGCTGCGGGATTTTCTGGCGCGCAGTCATGTGCCTTATCAGTGGATCGACGTCGAGGGCGCGGCTAACGACCCGGAAACCAAGCGTCTGCTCGATGCCTTGGGTCCGGACGCGAGCAATCTTCCGGTTGTCCTTTTTTCCGATGGGACGAAAATGCTCAACGGTGTGCCGTCGGAAGTGGCGCAGAAAGTGGGATTGCGCACCCACGCGGAAACTACTTTCTATGACCTCGCGATCGTCGGCGGAGGGCCGGCGGGTCTGGCGGCGGCGGTTTACGGTGCTTCTGAGGGACTGCACACGGTGATGGTGGAACGGGAAGCTCCGGGCGGGCAGGCGGGCATGAGTTCGCGGATCGAGAACTATCTTGGATTTCCCGCCGGACTTAGTGGCGGCGATCTCACGCGTCGGGCCGTGGTGCAGGCGAAGCGCTTCGGAGTCGAAATTCTGGCGCCACAGGAAGCGTTGGGGGTGCGAACGGAGGGTCCGTATCGGATCATCAAATTAGCCGATGGCAACGAAATTTCCTGCCACGCTTTGATGATTGCGACCGGCGTGCAGTGGCGCAAGCTGGAGGCTCCGGGCATTGACCACTTGCAGGGCGCAGGAGTTTATTATGGCGGAGGCGCGACCGAGGCGTTGTCCTGCAAGGGCGAGAAAGTTTACGTCGTGGGCGGCGCGAATTCCGCGGGCCAGGCCGCGATGAACTTTGCCAAGTATGCGGAGCGAGTGGTAATGCTGGTGCGTGGCGACTCGCTGGCCAGCACCATGTCGCAATATCTGATTGATCAGATCAAAGAAACACCAAACATTCAGATCTGGGCCCACGCCAGCGTGGCCGAGGCTCATGGCGATACGCACCTCGAAGAAATATCGGTCCTTTGCACGGACACAAGTAAGGTGGAGCGGGTGCCGGCCAGTTCCATGTTTATTTTTATCGGCGCTTTGCCGCGAACGGACTGGCTGGGAGGATTGATTGAACGCGACGAACGCGGATTCATTCTGACCGGCGCCGATCTGGTGAAAGCCGGGGAACATCCCAAGGGCTGGGCGCTCGATCGCGATCCCTTTCTTCTGGAAACGAATGTGCCCGGGATTTTTGCGGTGGGCGACGTGCGGCACGGATCGGTGAAGCGGGTCGCGTCGGGAGTTGGCGAAGGATCGGTAGCGGTGCAGTTCATCCATCAATATTTGAGCAAGGTATAAATGATCGCAGCAGAGGATCTCCGAAAGCGCGTTTCTGAATTCGAAGGATTGCCCGACGACCAGATCGAGTGGTTCCTCAGCCAATCGACGGAGCTTCGTCTCAAAGCCGGTGATGTCTATGCGAGGCAGGGCGACGCTGCGGACGCGATGTTCGTAATTCTTGAAGGGCACATGCAGGGGCGTGGCGAAATTGGGGGCGACACCAGAGTTTTTGACCTGGAGCCGGGCGACATTACGGGAGTGCTTCCGTTTTCGAGGATGAAGCAGTTCACCTTCAGCGGACGAGCCGAGACGGACAGCTTTGCCCTGCGATTTCCTGCCTCGCTGTTCCCGGAACTTATACAGAAAATGCCGGTGCTGACCCAGCGCTTGGTCGGCCTGATGTCGGATCGGATCCGCGAAGTTACGCGGATGGAGCAGCAACTCGACCGGTTGGCTTCGTTGGGCAAGCTCTCGGCGGGTCTGGCGCATGAACTGAACAATCCCGCTTCGGCGGCGAAACGCGCCGCCAGTCAGTTGCGCGAAACTTTGAAGCGCATTCGCGATGCGAGTCTTGAGCTGGGAAGACGCGAACTGACGGCGGCACAGCGTTCGGAAATTGAGAAACTGGAAGCCTCGCTGACCAAAGTGGATGGACCTCCGCCAGACGCCCTGACCGCCAGCGATCTTGAAGATCGGCTTGATTCCCTGCTCCGCAGTCACGGACAGAACGATCTGTGGCAACTCGCGGCCGATCTGGCGCACAAGAACTTCAAGCCGGAAGCGTTGGAGCAACTGTTTGCCGCATTCGACGCGGGCACCGCACGGGCGGCCCTGGTGAGGATTTCGGCTTCGGTTGAGATCGCGGATCTGTTGAACCAGATTGAGAGCAGCACGGCGCGCATCAGCGATCTGGTGTGCGCGATCAAGGAATACACGTTCATGGATCAGGCCCCGGTGCAGAACGTGGATATCGTTAAGACGCTTGAGACCACGCTTACCATCATGAATCACAAACTCAAGCGCGGAGTCGAGGTGAAGCGCGATTATGAAAAGTCTCGGCTTCTGGTGAATTCCTTCGGCAGCGAACTCAACCAGGTCTGGACTAACCTGATCGACAATGCCATTGACGCGATGGGCGGAAAAGGCGAGCTGCGAGTGCGTGCGCATCGTGACGGGGAGTGTGCGGTAGTGGAGATTGGCGACAACGGCCCGGGAATTCGGCCGGAGATCGAGGCGCACATTTTTGAACCTTTCTTCACCACCAAAGGCGTGGGCGAAGGAACGGGGCTCGGTCTTGATACGGTGCAACGCATTGTGAAGAAGCACCGGGGAAATATTCAGCTGCGCTCGAAACCTGGAGATACGGTTTTCCAGGTATGGCTGCCGCTTGGGCAGAGTGCGGGCTAAGCAGCATGGATGTGCACCTGATCGACGGGACTTATGAATTGTTTCGCCACTTTTTTGCCGTGCCCGCTGTGAAAGACGTCGATGGTCAGGAAATCGGCGCAGTGCGCGGCGTGCTGGCATCCGTTTTATCCATGATCGAGCGGGGCGCCACCCACATCGGAGTTGCGACCGACCACGTTGTGGAGTCATTTCGCAACGACCTCTATCCCGGCTACAAGACCAGCGAGGGGGTTGCGCCCGAACTGCTTTCGCAGTTTCCAATTCTTGAAGAAGCGCTAGATGCGATGGGCGTGGTGGTATGGCCCATGGTCGAATTCGAGGCGGATGATGCGCTCGCCTCAGCTGCTGCGAAAGCCGCGCTGGATGAGCACGTCAAGCAAGTATTCATTTGCACGCCGGACAAAGATCTTGGCCAGTGCGTGGTCGGGACGCGAGTCGTGCAGTTAGATCGCAGGCACGACGCGTTACGGGATGAAGCCGGCGTTGTTGCCAAGTTTGGTGTGAGCCCGCAATCGATCCCGGATTATCTGGCGGTGGTCGGCGACAGTGCCGATGGGTTTCCTGGCGTGGCAGGATGGGGTCAGAAGGCTGCGGCTTCTGTCTTATCGCAATATTTTCATCTGGAAAACATCCCGAAGGATTGGCAGGCTTGGCATCCGTCGATCCGCAAGGCGCGTGCACTGTCAGAATCGTTGTTCAGTTCGTGGAACGAGCCTCTGCTATTCCGCACGCTCGCAACCCTGCGGCTCGATGTGCCGGTTTTCGATACGGTGGAAGACTTGCGCTGGCATGGCCCCCGTCCGAGTTTCGAAGATCACTGCCGCCGAATGAAGGCCCCCGAGTTGCTGCGTCGCGCCCGGGCGGCAGGAGCGGGCCGACCAGCGTAAGTTGGATTCTTGGCTCTGCCGTCCGCGGAATAAAGAAAGGGCTTGGATCAAGGCTGCTCTTCCATCATGCTTTTTCCGGTGATTTTCGGCGTGGGCACCGGTGCTGTCGATTCCTCCTTTCCCTGCATTGCGGCCTTGAAGCCACGAATTCCTTCGCCCATGCCTTTTCCAAGCTCGGGCAGCTTCTTAGGACCAAAGATCAATAAAGCGATTGCCGCGATGATGAGCAAGTGCATCGGTTGAAACAATCCTTCAAACATCGGTGTGCCTCCAGGTTCGAGAATGAATGCGGTCGTGATGATCAGAAAGAACGGGCGCTGTAATGCGCTATACCCGGCGGGTTCTCCGGGAATTCACGATGGACAACGCCCGCCGTACAGCAACACAAAACATGCCGGTGCTGACAGCTCCTCTGACGACGGTTAAACGCCGCGCTGAGCGGCATCGGCGGCGACAGCCATCGCCTGGATCGTGGTGAAGAACTTCTGGCTTTGGCCGATGAAGAGTCCGCTGGCGGTAAGGCCTTTGACAGCGGCCATGGCGCCGCCAAACTCATCGGTCAGCGGACGAATGATTGCCACACGGGGAAGGTTCGGCTTAAATTCGCATGCAACGGGAAAGATCAGGCTCGGCTGAATCAGAGGATTGAGCGGATTGAAGAAATTGGGAAATGCCAGGCCGGATACGGAATCCTTGAACGGCGCCACAGGGGCCTGCACCCCATTGCCAGCAAAATCCACCCATTCCAGGAAGTGAGCGACTTCGTCTCCGCCAATGCCGAGGGTGATCTCGAGCACTTCCGGATCCGTGACTTTTTGACTCATGACCGAGTACAGGCTCGAGCCGCCTTGCTCAATTTGTGCGAAGTGAAACGCAGCCACATTTGCGATCGCCTGAATGTGATCGTTACCGAGAAAGTTGGGGTTGGATTTGCCGATGTAATCGGCGTCGGATCTGGGAATGGCCGTCACCCCATTGAGAGTGATCGCCTGAGGAAAAGTGGCGCCCAGGTCGGGATTGGTTGTGCTGCGGTAACGAACATACCAGCTGGTGTCGAGGCTGAGATTCATGAGGTTCGTGAGGCGCGAGGCGCCCGATGATCCCTGCGCAGTGCTTCCCGGCAAAGTTTGGAACTCATCGAGGTTGACTGGATCGGCGCCTCTTGACTCGAGATAGGCGTTGAGGAAAGTGGCGTGGCTTATTTCATCGAAAGTGTTGCTGGCGATGTATTGCGGGCCGTCGCCATCGAGATTCGACAACGCGACCTGGTAAGGGTTCAAGAGTTGGTTCGGGTCCACTTCAATGGGAAGATTATTGCCGATGCCCCCGAGTTCGGCATACTGGATCCAAAGGTCTGACTCGATCAGTTCCGCGGCCGCGAGAAATTGCAGGATCGCGATGTCTCCTTTGGAAAGCTGCGAACCGCCGGTTGTCTGGGCGAACGCGGGTAGCCCGCGGCCCAGAATCCCAGCTCCTACGGTCGCCACAGCCCCGGCGACCACGCTTCTCTTGAGGAATGTGCGCCGGTTGGCGCCGCGTTCCAGAACTTCCGTCAGTTGTTTCATAGTGTCCTCTCCTTCACCGTTTCCGCTGCTCGCATCGGAACTCGGTGTAATGGAGAGTAGACGGCGGCCAGTTGAGCGAATGTCATCTGGCAGTCAAACGTTTGTATCTTTTCGGTGTAGTTAACTCTTCCACGTCTCGCAGAAAGGCGGGCGCTCAGCAATAAGGAAGCAGGCGAGGATCGAGCTCAGTACGTCAGATGTCGAGGGATTTCTCGCGCAATCGTGTACGGTCCGTCAGTGCTGCGCGGAGGGATCGCCCGTAGGCGGTGGGGCGTGATCCGCAGATGAGGGAGGCCCCAGTAACTCTGTAAGTACAGGGTTCAGCGCATCTGCCCAGACCTGATACGCCTTCGCGGTGGGATGGAGCTTGTCTTTTGCATTCATCATCCCCTCGCGCAGCATCCCGTTGCTGTCGGCGAGCTTGTCATTAACACTGAGATATCGAATCTTTTGTCCGTCAGCCAACTTCGACAGATTGCGGTTGATCCTGTCGATAACAGGATTGAACGCCGCATTGTCGTTCCTTGGAAAAATTCCCGTCACGATGATGGTTGCGGCGGGCGCCTTCTCTTGAATCACATGCAGAATCGCCTGTACGCCTCGCGTCACATCGGAGGCTCTTTCATCGACGCTACCGGGAGCGGTCAGATCGCCGACATTGTTTGTGCCTGCGAGCAGGACGACGACTTTGGGGTTGACTCCGTCCAACTCGCCGTTCTCGAGACGCCAGATTATGTTCTGCGTTCGATCAGCGCCCCATCCAAAGTCAGCTGCGTTCCAGCCGAAAAAATTCTGCTTCCAATTGGCGAGCAGATCCGGATAGTCAGTGGCGCCCCATCTTCGCGTGATTGAGTCGCCTTCGAAGTAAGCATCGATTCCGCCTTGTTTCGCTTTCGCCAGCAGCTGCGCATGAGCCACTAAAGAATTAGCGTCCGTTCGAAAAACCGGCTGATCGGCCGGAAGCTGCCACGGCGTGGGATGATAGTTGAAAAAATTGTCCGCCCACGGAATGAAATACTTCCAGTTTGGCGCATCGGTGTGGCCCTGATCATGCTGCCGCCATGCGAGTTGACCATCGAGCAGGCCCGTATTTACTGGCGGCATCTTCGCACGGTGATAATCCTCGTTCACTCCCAGACCCTTTGCACCCAATAGCTGGAAGACCTCGCTTGCGGACATTGTCGCCATAAAGCTGCCCTGGTGGTCGAGCCACTTCGCATCCCCTTTGTCGGGAATCCCGTAGCTGATGAACGTCAGCCGCGGCGCGCACAGGGCAATCAGTTCGTTCGCGTCCACCGGCAGGTCGCTGGCATTCTTGCTTCCGAACGAAGCCTCGCTCGCGCCGTACTTCATAAAATTGCCTGCCATCCAGTGATACTCGCCGGTCCCCGTAAGACTCTCCACTGCTTCTCCGAAATTGCGTCGGTGCGGTTTCGTTCCACCCTCGCCGGAGGAGCCTACGAGCGCGACCGCAAAGCGAGTATCGAACGCCATGGTCACGAGCGCAGCTTTGCCGTAACGCGAGACGCCTTCGATGCCCACGCGCTTCGCATCAACGCTCTTGTCTGTCTCCAGATAATCGAGCGCGCGGGAGGCGCCCCAGGCCCACGCGCGCAACGCACCCCAATCGTCCGGCTTTCGAGGCTGACCATGATTTGTTAGTCCGATAATTCCTTTGGTGAGGCCTGCACCGTTGTCCGCTTGGATGGTGCTGGTGTCGAGCAGCGCGTAGCCCCAGCCGTTGGCGATGAGCTGTTCCGTCGAAGGCGGATCGCTCCCCATCATTTTCTTGAACTCCGGGTGACTTGCGATGAATTGGCGGATGAACGCGCTGCTGAACATGATCATCACGGGCACGGGAGATTTCGCATTCCCCGGCGTGACCAGCGTCATCTCGATGTCTACATTGATCGAGGGGTACGCTGAATTATCCACGTGGCCGATCAACTGTTTCTCAACGACAGGAAAAACTCCGGCCTTCGAATCGCTCGTGCTCTTCGCCGTCCAGGTCACTTTGGGCACATTCGGCGGGATGCGTCCGAGAACCTCGCGCTCGAAGTCTGCGACAATTTCTGGACGCCGCTGATGCCGCCATTGGTCCGCGGACGTGACCTTTTCCCCGTTCCTTAATGTGAGCGGATCGGGCAGGTCGCCGAATGGATTGGCTTTCGCCTCATCGAAGTTGGCGTGATTGGGATCCTGTTCATTTCCGCTCGGTCCGGGACGGAGGGCTTTGATCCCGAGCTGATCCATCATGTTTTGATGGTCTTGTTCCGCCGTCCAATTGGTTGGTGGCGATTGCTGTCCCGTAGAGATCTGACAAAGAAAGACAAACACAATTCCGAACGAGATAAACGTGGATAACGCGTGCTTCGAGCGCAGAAAACGGATCATGTTTGACTCTCGAACAAATGGGTTTATCGGATGCTCGCGAGCACGGCTGTCTCAACGAGCGAACGCAATGAATTCTCTCACGACTCGGAGTTAAACCGAATTAACGCATGATTTGTGGCGCTCGACCGACGGCGACGCCACTATTCGTGTCGCAGAGCTTCGATGGGATTCAGTCGCGAGGCACGAAAAGCCGGGATCATGCCGCTGATCAGGCCCACTGCGGCGAGGATGAGAGTGGAGGCGATCAAAGTTCCCGGAGCAATCATTAACCGGATGTCGCCGGCTTCTCCGTTCTTCGCGAAAGCGCTGTATAAGGTAAGTCGTCCCACGGAGAGCGCGACCACGTAGGCGAGAATCACTCCAAAGACGCCGCCGACGAAGGTAATACTCAGCGCTTCGGCCAGGAACTGCATCAGAATATAACGCCGGGGTGCGCCGAGGGCTTTCTGCACGCCAATCTCGCGCGTCCGCTGCGTCACTGAAACCAGCATGATATTCATCAGCCCGACTCCACCAATGCCGAGAGTCAGAGTGCCGATGAAACCCATCAGGATCTTCAACCCGAGCGTAATAATTTCGAACTGATGAAGCTGCGTCATGAGGTTAAATACCCGCACAGCCTCGCGGTCGGACTCGTTGAATTTGTGTTGCGTCGACAGAATGGTGCGGACCGCCGGCTCGATCCGCTCGAACTCTGGAGTGTCGAAGTTGAACCAGATGGTGTCGAGGTAGTGGGTATCTTTCAGGTCACCCATGGTGGTGAAGGGAATATAGACCGTGCGGTTGATATCGTCGTTGCCCTCCTGCATTTTCGCGCTCAAAATGCCGACGACTTCGAAGCTGAGGCCGTCAACTCGAATATGGTCGCCGAGCGCGTTGCGTCCGGAAAACAGCTTGTCCTTGGCTTCCGAACCGATGACCGCGACGCGGGCTCGCTGCACCTGATCTTCCATGTTGTAGAAGCGGCCCTGGCCGAGCTTCAGCGAGCGAATCGCATACACATTGGGATCATTCCCGCTGACGGGAAAGGTGAAATCACGGTTGTCATATTGCACGTTGGCTTGTTTATCGACACTGGGCGTGATGCGCGTGATTTGAGGAAGATTGGTCGAGAGCGCTTCAACATCGTCCTGAGTGAAACGGATTTGCACTCCGGATTTCTGGCCACCGGCTTGCGTGGAAGTCTTGCCCGGAACCACGATGACGAGCTTGGTCCCGAAATTGGCGAAGATGTTGGCGAAGGCCTGGCCAAAGCCGTCGCCATAGGCGAGCAGCATGACGACCGTGGCGATGCCCCATCCCATGCCCAGCATGGTGAGCGCGGTGCGGCGGCGATTGTGGCGCATGGCTCCATAGGCTTCCTGGAGCAGATCACGAAACATATTTCCTCAGTTCTCGTTGTTTCAGTTCTGCTTGCTTCAGTTCTGCTTGTTTCAGTTCTGGCATTACTCCTGCCGCAGCGCTTCCACGGGCTGCAGCATGGCCGCCCTCCGAGCCGGATAAAGACCTGCAACTACTCCAGCCAGGGTCAGACTGCAAATGGCCACCATGGCCGACATGGGAACCAATTTCGGTGGATCGAATCCTTGCGGACCCTGAATGCCTCCCATCATCGCCATCAGTCCGCCGGCGAAACACATGCCGAGCACACCGCTGCCCAGCGTGAGCAGCAGTCCCTCGAGAAAGAAATGAAACAGGATGTTGCGGTTGGTCGCGCCCAACGCCTTGCGCAATCCGATCTCGTGGGTACGTTCGCTGACCGCAACCAGCATGATGTTGATCACGCCGATCGCGCCCAGGCCCAGCGTGACCATGCCGACAGCTCCCAGGAACCAGTTCATCGCGTCGAAAATGGTTCCGATCATTTTTGATTCCTGAATCGAATCCCACTCGTCGAAGGCGTTTGGATCGTTGGCATCGAACTGGTGATTGCGTCCGACGATTTGATGAACCTCCTTCAGAGCCAGCGCATGGTCGGCAGTCACGCGCGGCTGATACTCAATGAACGAAATGGAGTTCTGGTGATTCTCTCCCTTGATCGGAAAATTGGCGGCCATGACCTGGAACGGAATGTAGCCGCGCATGTTGAGCCAGTTGTTATCGCCGCGGCCAAGATGCGGCATGGTGCCCACCACCTCGAAACGGATGCCATTGAGAAGAATGAATGCCCCGACGGCTGGACGGCCGGGAAACAACACCTTCAGCAGTTCGCTCCCCAGCACGATCACATTGCGCCGCTGCACGCCATCCAATTCGTTCAGCCAGCGGCCTTCCTTAATGGGCAGGTAGCTGATCTCGTTCAGGTGCGGCTCGGTGCCCAGAATCTCTCCGCTGCCAGCCGCGAATTCGCTGACCTCGTGCAGATCGCCGCGGGAAATGACCGGGCAGGCATTGCGGACGTAGGCGGCTTGCCGGATATCGAGGTAGTCCTGATAAGTGAGCAGGTAGGAGCGCGCGGAACTCATATTTCCCGATACCGCCGGCGCGCGGCCGGGAAACAGAAACATGATGTCTTTGCCGAACTCCGCCAGTTCTCGCTTATTGCCGGAGCGGAAGCCTTCGCCGATCCCTACCAGCAGAAGTAAGGAACCCACACCCCACGCGATTCCGAACATGGTGAGAAATGAACGCAGCTTGTGCGCCCAAAGGTTGCGAAAGATTTGCGCGAAAATGTCCAGGACTGTCCGCATCGTCGAGTCACGATTTACTCTTAAAAGTTAGACGCACAACTGCTTACGAAGACAGCACATTTCACAAAAAAGGCAGCGAAAACTGCCCGCGGGCGCTCTGAATGCAGGCGATGCACGGACATCGTTTTGCGATCGGGCGTTGCAATCCGGTTTTGCAATTAGGGGGCCCGCTCAGGCCGAATCCCTGATTGCCGAATACCTAATTATGATACGCTTTTCGACTCTTCAAAGTTCCCCGAGAGGTCAGAGCTTATCTCTCCATCGGAGACCTGCTGAAGGCCGTGAAGTTGCCGGAATTGGCCGCCACCCGTAGAATTGTAGTCACCATCCGCATGTAGGCCCGTAGCTCAGTTGGTTAGAGCGCCTCCCTGACACGGAGGAGGTCGATGGTTCGAGTCCATTCGGGCCTACCATTCCAACAGTTGGACGCGATTCTCCCGGCCGTGATCGGTCCGTGGAGGCCGCGGCAGTCAGGCCGTCTTCAAGTGCTGGCCTGTGATCCCGCCATGATCGCCGGCGCGCGTCTTCGAACCTCCGTTCGTCATCACGGCCAGGATATTCTCTTTTTATTCGCCACAGCGGGCACGCCGAGGGGACTTTTCTGTCGACGTGATTGTGCATTGCCCTGGTTGCCATCTCAAGGTGATTCCGCGCGCGGGCTGCCAAGGCCCTATCGAAAAGATGAGCGGACCGGGAGCGGTACCGGCCCTCGATACTCTAATGCGTAAGCCGCTTCAAGCTCGCGTGCGCGATCGTCGCGTGACGGATTTTGCAGCTTTTCGTTTGGGGGCGCGATTCTTAACTGCTCGAGCCGGAGCCTTTCGCGAGCGACGTCGACCCGCCGTCTTGGTCTTGGCGGTTCCGGACTTAGTGGTTCGGGTCTTCACGGTTTCGGCCGTTATGGTCTCTGCCTTAACCGTCTTAACCATGGCCGCCGCGTCGTCGGCGAAATCCTGAGTTGCTTTTGCGATCGTGCCTGCGGCCCGTCCCACACCGCGGGCGAGAGTGTTCAGCAACGATTCATGCTTCACGTGCTTTTTCATTTTTATCGCTCCTCGCAGCGCCTTAACGTGATTGTTCTGAGTCGACTGTTCAAAGCGCGGATGGCTTGATCGCAGACTCCAAAGCAAACTCACCATTGGTTGCGCAGGCACCGCCATCAGTTGCTTTCTCTCAGCCGAGCGGCCCGCTACCCTGCGTTTTCGCGGTAGGTACAGCCCGCACCTTATGGCGCCGGGGTTGCTGAGGATCCACCAGCCCCGTCGAGCGGCTGCCTTTCTAGTTGGACGTTACCTACGGCCCGGCATTATTATCAGCAGGCTGTGAAAATCTCACGGGTCGTCAACATCGAAGACTTGCGCCGGATGGCGCAACGCCGGCTACCCCGGTCGGTGTTCGACTATTTGGACGGCGGCGCCGACGGCGAGGTCACCCTAAGGGAAAACTGCCGCGCGTTTAGCGACGTTCTGTTTCGTCCTCGCGGTGCGGTGGCGGTCGGCGATTGCGATATTCGGACGCGCGTTCTCGGGTATGAACTTTCTTTCCCGGCGATGCTGGCTCCCGTCGGCTACAGCCGCCTGATGCACCCCGAGGGCGAAGTTGCCGCGGCTCATGAGGCTGGGGAGGCGGGCACCGGGTACATCCTCTCGACGATCTCCGGCCACAAGTTGGAGAACGTGAAAGCTGGTTCGCGGGGCCCGGTTTGGTATCAGCTGTATCTCATGGGCGGACGCGAGGCCGCGGAAGGCGCTCTCGACCGGGCTCGCCGCGCCGGTTTTTCTGCTTTGGTGATCACCGTGGATACGCCGGTTGCCGGGCTGAGAGAGCGCGATCCGCGCAACGGGATGAAAGAACTTCTGGGTGCCTCGTGGTTCGCGAAGATTCCGTATCTGCCCAACATTCTCGCCCATCCTGGCTGGCTGGCATCGTTCCTCCTGGATGGCGGCGTGCCGAAGTTGGAGAACATCGTCATTCCGGGAAAAGGCCCGCTCCCGCTGGTCGACGTCGCCGCCGCCCTGGCGAGCGCCACCGTGACCTGGGAAGACTTGCGCTGGATTCGCGAACTGTGGCCGGGACCGATTGTGGTCAAAGGCCTGCTCACCGGCGATGACGCACGGCGCGCCGCGGACGAAGGCGCTGCCGCGGTGGTGGTGTCGAACCACGGAGGCCGTCAACTGGATTCGGTTTATCCCACGCTGCGGGCGCTCCCAGAAGTTGTTGCCGCCGTGAACGGCCAACTCGAAGTGCTCATGGATGGAGGAGTTCGCCGCGGCAGCGATATTGTGAAAGCGCTCTGCCTGGGCGCGCGCGCCGTTTTGGTGGGGCGAGCCTACGCGTACGGGCTCGCGGCCGCCGGGCCGGCGGGTGTTAAACGAGCGCTGGAGATTTTGCGATCCGACGTGGAGCGCACGGTTCGACTGTTGGGCTGTCCTTCAGTCGCTGCGCTTGACCGGTCGTATGTTGAAGTGCCGAAGGGCTGGTCCGCGTAGTGAATGAGACGGAAGAAGAGAAGGAGAGCTTCAGTCCAGATGAATAATCGACGGCAATTTCTAAAGATGCTTTCTTCGGCGGCACTGGCTCCGACGATTTTGCGTGCGGCGGTGGCCGAAACGCAAGCGGCTGATGCAAAAACACCCGAAACGAAGCCGAGCCAGATTCCGCTGGCATTTTCCACACTGGGCTGTCCGGCGTGGGAATGGAAGAAGATTCTCGATTTCGCCACGCAGCACGGATTCTCCGCCATCGAATTGCGCGGTTTGGAAGGAAAGATGGATTTGCCAGCGCTCCCGCTCTTCGCCGCGGATCGAATCGAACAGACAAAGAAAGAAATTGCTGCCAGCAATCTTAAGATCGCGTGCGTGAGCAGTTCCGCGCAAATGTATATGGAGGATCCCGCCAAGCGAGCAACGCAACTGTCTGACGGCCGACGCTTTATCGATCTAGCTGCAGCGCTCGGAGCGCCGTACGTGCGGGTTTTCGGCGGCAAAGCGGATGCCGACAAGAGCCCCGTGCCTGACGACGCGACAAAAGCCCGCGTGGCCGCCGGTCTGCGTGAACTCGGCACCTACGCCGGACCGCGCAACGTGACCGTGATCATTGAATCTCACGATCACTTCACCGCGTCCGCAACTTTGAAAGACGTGTTGCACGCCGCCGATTCCGAACACGTTGCCCTGCTCTGGGACGCGCATCACACCTTCGCCACTGCGAATGAAGATCCGGAATTCACGGTCAAGCAGCTGGGCCCCTGGATTCGCCATACCCACCTGAAAGATTCGATCGGCAACGGCCCAAACGGCAATGACGATCGCAAGTACGTGCTGACGGGACGAGGCAACGTCCCCATCCAGCGCCAGATCGAGGCCCTTCGGTCGATTGGCTATAAGGGCTTTTATTGTTTCGAATGGGAAAAGGTGTGGCATCCCGATATCGCCGACCCCGAAATTGCCATCGCCGACTACGCGCACGTGGTCGGCCAATGCCTGGGAAACGCCCACGCCTGCGGAGTGATGTAGAGACCCTGTTCGCGAAGCATCGTGAACGCCGTCCGTTTACTATCGTGGAACTTAATATCGTGGAATGCCGAGGCAGCCGGCGACACAACCGTGGAAGAGCGGCGCTTCAGCGCCGCGTAAAAGCCAGAAAAAACAACAGGGCTTTAGCCCCCGCTACCCGCCGGCCTGCTCTCCACAATCGACTCGCTCTTCGCATCCCAGAAGACTTTCTTCCCCGACCAATACGATTGCGCGGCCATGATGCACGCCACGGAATGCGCGAATCCCGCATGCACCGAAGCGTGCGGCTGCTGCCGCGAACGCGTGCATTCAAACCAGTTCGCCATGTGCTCCAAAGACAAGTCGTCAATGCCCATGGGCGGCAGCTTGGTCTCTCCTGGCAGCATCACGAAAGTTGATTTTCGCTTCGCGTCGACGTCGGCGTCGTCCTCGTGCGTCCCTTTCTCTTCGACTATCTGATAGCGCGGACTGCCTTCGCCCCCGATGTTGATCAAGCTGGCTTTCTTCCCCATGTACCGCGTGAAACTGGGCGCGTCATTGCCGAAGCTGGTCGAATAGCTCACCAGAAATCCCTTGGGATACTCCAGCAACGTTTGAAACGTGTCGGCGTTCTCTCGACCGTCGTGCCACGCAAACACTCCTCCGTTGGATACGGCCGACGTGGGAAAATTGTCGTCCATGAACCAATGCACCAAATCGATGCCGTGACTCATCCACTGATCCGGAATCCCGCTGGAGAATTCCTTATACAGACGAAACTCGAAATACATTTGCGGATCGAACGGACGCGCCGGCTTCGTCATCAGCCACTTGCTCCAGTCCGTGTCCTGTTCGCGGATCTGCTTCACTTCCGGCCGCCCGCGCCATCGCGGCCCGTGATAGTTCCATACCACTTCAACCTTGCTCACATCTCCGAGCGCCCCGCTGCGCGCCACTTTCTGCGCCGCCTGCGGATACGGTTCGCTGCGATGCTGCGTGCCGACTTGCACGATCGCCTTGGATTGCAGCACGGCGTCGCGGGCCGCCTGGGCCTCGCTCAGCACGTTGCCCATTGGCTTTTCGACATAGGCGTCTTTGCCCGCCTCCACTGCCATCTTCAAAATTGGCGAGTGCGAATGCTCCGGAGTCGAAATCAGCACCCCGTCGACATCCTTCATCGCCAGCAATTCTTCCAGGTACTGCACCGCACGCGGAGCCCGGCCGTAATAGCCTGTATTCGTGGCGACGGCTTTTTCGCGGTTCACCTTCCAGAGATCGCACACCGCGGTCATCTCCACGTGATGACTGGACTTCAACTTAGACGCAATCAAGTCGAGATCGCCGCCGCGACTTCCAATGCCGATGTGGCCCAGCGAAATGCGGTCGTTCGCGCCCACGATGTTTTCATACGATAGTGCGGTGCGGGGCAGCACAACTCCCCCCGCAATGACTGCCGCGGACTTGCCTAAGAATGCTCGTCGGTTGAGCTCACTCATGATCGGCTCCGATGTATGAATCGATTCAGCTTCTAATACGATGACTTGATCGTTTTCGACGCCGCGTCCCAGGTCACGGGCCTTTGCCGGAAATACGATTCATTCGCCATGTGGCAGGCAATGGCGGCATTGTTGCCAAATACCGCATCCTCCGTCACCGGCTTGCGCGACTTCACTGACTGGAAAAAGACATTCAAGTGCGGACGCATATCATCCCAGTCGTGGCCCTTGTATATAGTGTCTTCGTGCACCGGTTCTTTGCCGAGCGGCGGATCGTGTTCGGCATGCCACTGCTTAAAGTATTCTTCCCGCATCTTCGCCGGGAAAGAGGTAGCGTAGTAACTCGGATCCAAATCCACGCCCGGCTGCGGCGAATGGCGCAGTTCGAGCTCGCCGGCATCGAGCAGACCCTTTGGCCCCATGAAGCGCGCCAGTTCCGGCGTTTCGCAGCCCAGGTCAAGTCGCACATAAACCGGAACGCCGTGATAATCGAAAAGCACAGTATGGAAGTCGGGCATGTCGCGTCCGTCTTTGAAGCGGAAAATGCCGCCCATCGCAGTCGCCGACTTCGGCACTTCATTCCATCCCAGCGTGACCAGCATGCCGCTGATCAAGTGCACCATCAAGTCACCCGCGACGCCGGTACCGTAGGCGCGCCAGCAACGCCAGCGCGCGAAATGCAGCGGGTTAAAAGGAATTTTGGGCGCGTCGTTGAGCCACGTGTCCCAGTCCAGCGTCTGCGGCGAAAGATCGAGCGGCGGCGGATATTCCCACGCGCCCGTGGGATCGTTCCGTCCCAGCGTGAGTTCGACCATTTCAATGTCGCCGATCGCTCCGCCCGCATAGAGTTCATGCGCCTTCGCACACAGCACCGAACTCACCCGCTGCGAGCCGATCTGCACAACGCGATTATTTTTCTGCGCCGCTTCTACCATGGCCAATCCGTCGGCCACGTTGTGCGACATTGGCTTCTCGCAGTAAATATCCTTGCCCGCGTTGCAGGCGTCGACCACCAGGCGCCGGTGCCAATGATCGGGAACCGCGGCCACGATGCAGTCAATGTCCTTGCGATCAAGCAATTCCTGATAATGACGCGTGGTGGGCAAACTCGGATTGCCCGTGATCTCCCTGGCCAGCGTATGCCGTCCGTCATACAAGTCGGCGGCGCCAACGCACTCGATCCCAGGAATCGTAATCGCCATGCCCAACAACCCCGATCCCTGCATTCCGATTCCGACCATGCCAAAGCGAACCCGATCGCTGGGCGCCACGGCCCGCGGAAATGGTTGAGCTTCCAGCAAGACAGTTTTCGATGCCAGCACGCTGCCGGCTGCCGCCGCACTACCCTGCAAGAATGCGCGTCGCGAAAGAATACGTTTCATGTCGATCTCTCCCGAATGAATTTTGACCGCGACAACTCTCTGCTCCCCACTACTTCTTCAGCGGTTTAATCGCCACTTCCTTGAAAAACACAATGTCGTTATCGCTGTGATTCTGCAGCCCGATATATCCGAAGTCCGGCCGCGGACCGCGCTGCGGCTCGAAATCAAATTTCTTGTCCGGAACCGGATCGCCGTCCTTATAGTCGGTGACCTTCACGCCATTGAGCGTCACAATCGTGCGCGACCCGTCCAGCGTGATGTCCATGGTGTTCCACTCCGGACCCGGCTTCCACGCATGTTTGACCAGCGGCTTGGTCAGCGAATAAAGCATTGCGGTCTCATGGTATTCATCTTCGCCTGATGCCTGCGGATTATTGTCAATCTGCACTTCGAATCCGTAATTCACCGGCATCCATTCCTCGCGCGGCTCCAGCGGAATGCGGATGAACACTCCCGAGTTGTCGTTTACGTCGCGCATCTTGTAGACGACGTGAATTTCGCAATTGCCAATCTTGCCGCCCGTCCAGTACAGCAGCCCCATGCCGCCGTGAGTGTGGATCAAGCCGTCCTCCACCGTGTCGCCGCCCGGACCGACGTGCTTCCATCCGGTTAGATCTTTGCCGTTATAGATTTGCTGCCACTTGCCGGGATCGCCTTTGCAAACGTTCTGATTTTCGTCGCCCGCGAAGCCGGTCGTGGCTAGAGCCATTAGAAAAATGCAAATACTAAATCGTTTCACCATTGGGAAATCTCCTGAGTTCTCTGGAGCCAGCTAATTGAGCCAGACCACCATACTCGCACCGGGGTCTGGAATCAAATCGGAGAGTTGATTTTTTGGGAAGTGTCGAAGATTGGATCTGGTGACGCTCTTTTTGAATGCGTCATCCCGAACCCGGCGCAGTTCAGCCGGGTGAGGGATCTCGCGTGGAGGTTATGGCACACGGCGTCCGCCTGCGCGCGAGATGCTTCCCTTCGCCTGGTAAACGGCTCCGCTCAGGATGACGCCTAGGGAGCGTCGATGAGTAGTCCTAATCCGTCTCCTGTGCCTGCGCCGCAAAGAACCGCATTCCCGCTGCTGCCCCCGAACCGCCCTCAGCTTCGCGCTTTTTCTGCCAGTCGGCTTCGTTCAGCACGGAAATTGTCTCCGCCTTCTTTTTCTTGAGTCCCGCATTGATGCCGGGAAGTTGCTTCTGCGTCAGCTTCTGGAAATCGCCAATCACGTCTTCCAGTTCGTGCGCCAGAGAATCCGCGCGCGCCGCCTGATAGTCCGCGGGAAGCCCCTCGTAGCCGTTGACGTTGCCGTAAAGCTGCCCCAGATGTTCGCGGATGCGTTCTTCTCCCGTGACCATGCCGCCTTCTTTTGTGGCCACGATCTTCGACCGCAGTTCGTCGCACGCGGCCGCCAGGTCCTGCAGTTGCTTGCGCAGAGGATCTTTTTCCGGCAGCTTGCTTGCCCGCTCATTGGCCGCGTTACGCACGCCCTCAATCGCCTCGACTGCATACGTCATGTGCTCGATGGTGTGATAGATCTTCATGGTCAAATCAAACTGCGCCTTGCGATCAGCCAGCGAAAACTTCGCCCGCGGATCCAGCACCACATTCAACGTCTCGGTATAAACCTTGTCGCCCTTGGTCATCTTCACCGTATAAGTTCCCGGCAGCACGCGCGGACCCTGCGCCGCCTCAAACAGCGCGCTCGCCGCCGGTGGAACCGCCGGCGCTTTCACGCGCATCGACCAACTGGCGCGGTTCAATCCACGATGCTTGCTGCCGGCCACGGTGTCGACCTGTTTGCCGCTCTCGTCAAGAATCTCAATCTTCAGGTCGCCGAAAATGTGCCGGCTCCTTTGATAGTAGGTAATCTGCGCTTCTCCGGGACGGCTTTGGCCTCGGAAGGTTTCGTCGCCTTCCGGCCAGCCGCCGAACACGTCGAAGTACTGCACCGCCTTGCCTGGGACCAGTGCGGCTTCTTTCGCCATCAGATCCGGCGTCAACGCCCGCAGCGCCGAAATGTCGTCAATGATCCAAATACCTCGCCCATGCGTCGCCAGCACCAGATCGCTCTCGCGCGCCTGCACCGCGATGTCGTCCACCGGCACGGCAGGGAAGTTGCTTCCCTTGTATTGCGCCCAGCGCTGCCCGCCATCGACCGAGATCCACAATCCAAATTCCGTGCCCAGGAAAAGCAGATTTGGGCTCACCGAATCTTCCTTGATGACATGCGCGAATCCGCGTGCCCCGCTCTCCTGCGCCGGCAGCGCCGTCCACGTCTTGCCGTAGTCGGTAGTCTTGTAGACATACGGCTTCATGTCGCCGAAGGTGTGGCGATCGAACGTGGCATAGGCCGTGGCTTCATCGAACCGGCTGGCCTCAATCGTCGAAACCCAGGAATTTTTTCCCAGTCCGGCGATGTTGCCCACCACATTGGTCCAGGTCTTGCCGCCATCGCGCGTGATCTGAAGATTGCCGTCGTCGGTTCCAGCCCAGATAATTTGTCCGTTCTTCGGCGATTCCGAGATCGAATAAATCGTGGTATGCATTTCCGCCGAGGAATTATCCACGGTCACGCCGCCGGACTCTTCCTGCTTTTGCTTTTCGGGATCGTTCGTCGTCAGGTCCGGCGAAATGCGCTCCCACGATTGCCCATGATCGCGCGAGCGGAACAGGAATTGCGCTCCAATGTAAATCGTCCCCTTTTCGTTGGGACTCATGTGTATCGGCGTGTTCCAGTTCATGCGCAGCTTCTTTTCGCCGTAATTCGGCGTGGGCTGGATGTCGCGAGTCTCGTGGGTGAAGCGGTTGACGCGGCCGAGATCGCCGCCCTGCGATTCCGCATAAATGTAGTTCGGGTCGGATGGATCTTCGAACATCCAGAAGCCGTCGCCACCCAGCATATTCTCCCATCGCGAATTCGAAACTCCGCCCGGATACGACGAATCGCCCACCCACGCGCTGTTGTCCTGCAATCCGCCGTAGACGTGATACGGATCGTAACTGTCGGTGCTCACGTGGTAGAACTGCGAAATCGGCAGGTTCATTTGGTGTTTCCAGCGCGTGCCGCCATCTTCGCTGCGCCACAATCCGCCGTCGTCGCCGGCGATCACGATGTTCGGATTCTTGGGATCGATCCACACATCGTGAAAATCCCCGTGCGCCCCGCCCGACACAACATTGAAAGTCTTGCCGCCGTCGGTGCTGTACAGAAGAATTAGGTCCGGTTTGAAAATCTTATTCTCGTCCTTAGGATCGACAATCAGGTTGCCGAAGTAAAACGGACGCCACACCATGAAGTTGCTCGAATCGAGCTTCGTCCAATTCGCGCCACCGTCGTCCGAGCGATAGAGTCCGCGTCCTTTTTCCGCTTCGATGTTCGCGTAAACCACCTGCGGTTTCGCAGGCGCGACGGCAATGGCAACTCGGCCCCACGGTTTGGCGGGGAGTCCCTTGGCGTTGCTGTCCGTGGTTTCCGTCCAATGGTCGCCGCCGTCGGTGGACTTAAACAGCCCGCTGCCCGGCCCGCCGGAGCGAAACGTCCAGCCCTGGCGCCGGAAGTCCCACATGGAAGCGTAAATTGTTTTCGGTTCCTGCCGGCTCTGGGCCAGCAGAGCGCATCCCGAGGAACCGTTCGCGCCGGCCAGAACTTTCTTCCACGTCTTGCCGCCGTCGGTAGTTTTATAGACTCCGCGCTCGTCGTTGTCGTCCCACAAATGTCCCATCGCGCAGACCAGCACATTGTTGCCGTCGGCGGGATCGACCAGAATCTTCGCGATATGCTCGCTGTCTTTCAACCCAACGTTGGTCCAGTTCTCGCCGCCGTCGGTCGACTTGTAAACGCCATCGCCCACCGAGACGCTGTTTCGCACCCAGGCCTCACCCGTGCCCACCCAAACCGTTTTCGGATTCGAGGGATCAATCGTGACCGCGCCGATCGACTGCACGCTCTCGCGATCGAAAACCGGCTTGTACGTCGTGCCGCCGTTGACCGACTTCCACACGCCGCCGCTAGCCGCTCCCACGAACACGGTGATGCGCCCGTCCTGCTCGACCGCATCCAGCGCCGCCACGCGTCCGCTCATTGTGGCCGATCCAATGTTGCGCGCAGGCAGCCCTGAGACTGTCGCGGCGTCGAACTTGTAAGCGGACTGAGAGTAAGCGGCTGGAAGCAAGAGAGACAAAACCGCGAGGAACGTGCTCGACTTCATGCTCAACTTCATCAGAAGGGAAAAATGACTGCGTCTCGTATTCATCTTCATCGGTTCGTTTCCTCGTTGCGGTTCAGGATTTCGCCTACAGCAGTGCGCGACAGCACGACAGAAGATCAGTGAATCCCGACCAACCCGGAGTTCTTCTCCACAGTCTTCAGCGATGCGGGCACCGCGAAGTCCGCGGGATTGATCGGCACATTCACTTCAATCTTCAGAAACGTGGTTGTCTGCGCCCCCGGATTCGCCTTCGTTCCCTGCGCAATGGTGAAAGGAAACATGACGCCCGCGACCGGCTTATAGGAACCCAGGTCAATCACCGTCTCGCGCACTGACCCGCGGACGAACTCCTGCACTTCCTTGCGAATCTCGAGAAACGTATCCGGATCGAGGTAGTAATAAATAATGTCGCCGTCTTTGAGCGTAACTTTCAGACGCAGCGCGTCGTCGCCATCGACCACGTCATGGCCCAGAAACTCCACCGTGTTGCCCTTTTCTTTGTAGTCCACCAGCGGCCCATCGAAGTCCGCATCGAGCAGCAAATCCTTCAAATCATCTTCGCCCATTAATTCCGGATCCTTATGCCCGCCGAAGGGCTGAATCGTCCAACCCGTCGTGCCGTCGTAGGCGACCACCTGCGTCATGCCCTGCAGCGAGAAAGTTTCGCGCACCAGGTTCGGACGCTGGTTCTCCTGCAGTTGCGCGGCGGTGAAGCCTCCTCCGCCGTCGTATTTGCCGGTCATGCGCACCGACTTGATCGCCTTGATTTTGTCGATCCCGCCTTTGGCTTGAATGTTCTTTTCGATAAGTTCGTCGGCCGTCTGCGCGAGAGAGAACGCGCTCAGGCACGAAACCGCAGCCAGCACAAGCAGTGCATGACGCATGAGGACTCCTGGTGGATAGGACTTAGTGTGAAACTCTTGACTCGGGAACTGAAACGAAACAGTACTGTACTCGGTAGTAGACGCACTTGCCAAGTCTTGGTGAGCGAAGACTTCAACCACTAAGGACACGAAGTCAGACGAAGGCCTCCGTGCAAATGCACTACTTCGTGAGCCTTCGTGTCCTTTGTGGTTGATGCTTTTTTTCAGTCTCAGTGGGTGAACGCGATGTTCAGTCCCGTGGTGAAAACCAGGTCGTTATCCTTGGTGCCGACCGGCGGGTTGGAGACGTAGATGTCGCCAAACTGGTTCTGCCAGCCCAGCCACTTGCTGATCTTGGTGACGGTGCCGATATTGAAAACTGTTCGGTAGTCGCTGGTCTGCTGCAGGTTGGGAAAATAATAGAAATTCTCCGTGACCACCGTGCTCTTTCCCAGTTTGTGCATCAGCTCTTCGCCCAGGGTCAAGCCGACGAATTTGTTGGTTACCCCGTAAGACACGTATGTAGGAGGAACCGTGGCCGGCACATTCAGCGCCCCATTGGAATAAGTCTCGTGGGTGTAGTTCACGCCCGCCAGGAGGTTGAACGTGGTGTTGTCCGACTTGATGATGTGGAAGCCGATTCCGCCAGTGTAAACAGCGCGCAGATCCAGATACTGCAGCCCGTTGCTCTGGTAGTCGGCGGCGACGAAGGCAAACATCCGGTCACTCAGGTTGCGGTCGTAGCGTATCCCTCCCGTCGTCAGGCTGGCGACCGAACTGGGAGTGGCCAGGTCGTTCGTAGTATTTATGGCAGTGGCGTAGAGCGTGATCTTGTCGTCGATCGTAGTATGCACCGCGTTGAAGGCGAGGGCCAGGCTTTCGCTTTCGCTGTTCCCTCGCGCCACGGAGAACCCCACGTTGGCGCCGCCAGTCCAGCCGTGCTTCAGTCCGGGGTGCAGCGACTTGTCGTACGCCAATTGCTCGTCGTCGTTGCGGATCAACGTCACGTCGTCCTTGGGAGCTTCCACGGTACCCGCGGTCTTGGTCGCGATCTCAATCTTGCCGTCAGTCGTTGCGACCGGGCCGACCACGGTCTTTCCGCCTTTTAGTGTGACGTGCAGCTCCTTGTCAGTCTTGATTTCCTGAATGGCGGCAAACTGAAACGTCACGTCGCCGGCAGCGTCGGTATGCAGCACCAGCGTCTTGCCGTCGGACTTTACCACCGTGCCGGTCAGTCGATCACCATTCTTCAATGTGACCTGGTCGGCGAATAAAGCCGATGACAATCCAAGAAACGCAATTAGGGTCAACCGTACAAATCCAAGTCTAGGGAACACGAACTACCTCCAGGATTGCAGAGCTTCTTGAAAATGAAAACACTTTGGGAGCCCGGAATAGCGATGGGACAGAAATAGGGATACGACGACAAAGAGGCGGAAACTACTGCCGGAAGAAGCTGCCACGATGCTCTTCTATATTGCGGCCACGTCCGGCGGCCAGAAACAACGAATCGCTGAACCGGATCCGGCAAACAGATCTGAGAAACCAGATCTACCCAATAGGCTAGCTCTTGGTTTCAGTCTTCTTGTTCGGATCGGTCGAGGCCTGCGTCGGCGGCTGTTCCTTCATGCCGTCCTTAAAGCTGCGAATGCCCTCAGCCAGCCCTTTGCCGAGTTCCGGCAGTTTCTTCGGGCCGAACAACAGCAGAGCAATCGCTGCTACGAGGAGCCAATGCCACGGTGAAAACTCACCCATAAGAACCTCCAAATCGTCTCTGTCGCCAACACCAACTGTACGGCAGCCCAAAAAGGAAGTCAAACCACCCAGACTCGTCGGCCTTCTCTAGCTTTTTCAATCTTTTAGCCCGATTCGGCTCTGCCTTCGATGAGCTCAATCGCAACTCCGAGAAGCCGTTCCGATGGCGGCACTTTGCCTGCAAAGTCGACCCGCGGGTTACCTCCGTGACCTTACCCGCGGGCGCTGTGGCGGGCTATGTTTGAAGTTGGCTTCTGAAGGCGGACATTCTCAAGCTCAAGAACTCAAGCTCGAGAATTCGCCTCAAAGTCCGCCACCAGCAGGCCAATCCACGCGTCAGGGAGTCCGGTAAGAGTGAAGGCTTTAAGATTTTCGGCATTATTCGTTCTGCTATCCGGCCTGGCGGTGGCCACGACCACGACCACGTCTGCGCAAACTTCTGCCAATCCGGCGGTCTCGGATCAAATTCAATCCATTACAGTTCAATCCGTCGCGGTCCAACCCGTAAACACCACGCAGCTTGCTGCCTGGCTGATCGGCGGAGTTCCCAGCACCCGGCTGGCCCGTCTGGTCGCCGAACGTGGACTTGCCACTCTGCCTACGAACAGCGAACTGCGCCAGATCGAGAGCGTTGCAGCGGACGGCGAAGCGAATGGGGAAGCAAATGGGGGAGCAAATAAAGACCTGCTGCGCGTGCTGAGCTCAGGAAACGCTCAGTCCGCGAAGGTCGGACCTGCCATTCCCGCGGCTCTGCTGAAGGCTGCGTCCGCGACGCACCAGCAAAACTTCCATGAAGCGGAAGCCGACCTTCGCGAAGCCTTATCGTCCGCAATGCCAATTTCCGAGGCGGTAACATCAGATGGAGAGAAGTCCGCACTGCACTTCGCCCTCGGTGTGATTTTGCGCCAGCAGGAGAAATGGGACGAGGCTCTTGACGAACTCACCCACGCCACACAGCTCATGCCCGATCTTCCCGAGAACCACAGCGCTCTCGCGTACCTCTTCTATTGGATGGAGGACGGCCCCAACGCAATTGCCGAGGCGCGAACCGCGCTGAGCATCGATCCCAGGAATGCTGAGGCTTATCAATTCCTGGGGCTGGCGTTGTATTCCAGTGGGGAGTATGAGGCCGCAGTCCATGCGTACTACGAGTCGCTGGCTCGTAATGGGGGGAACGACGCCGGGAACGATAGCGCTAGCGCCGACACTTATTACGACATGGGCATCGCCCTGCACGCGGAAGGCAACTTGCCCCGCGCGATTGCAGCCTATGAGCAGGCCATCCGCCTCAGGCCTGCGTTTTGGGAGGCTCATGCCAACCTGGGGCTGATCCTGCACGAAGAAGGCAATCTCGACCAGGCTGTCGCCGAATATCGCGCCGCTAAAAAGATCGCACCCGGTGAAGCTTCAGTCCGCAACAACCTGGGCAACACATACTGCGATCAGGGAAACTTCGACTCGGCCATCGCGGAACTGCGAACTCTTTATCGCGACCATCCCGAGTGGCAGCAGGGGCATGCCTGTCTGGCCAGCGCATACATGGCAAAGAAAAACTACGGCTCGGCGGTCAACGAACTGCGACTGGCGCTGCAACAGAATCCTACGGGCTCCACGGAGCACCGCATCCTCGGCCAGGCGCTGCTGCTCGACGACCAACCGGAGGAAGCTCTGCGCGAGTTGCGGCTGGCGGTTTCTCTCAATCCTGATTCTGACCTCGCGCACCACCTGCTGGGCACAGTTTTATTTCAACAGAACCAACTGCAGGCCGCGGAAAGGGAATTCCGCGAGGCCCTGCGCGTGAACGCGTCGGCCGACAATCACTATTCGCTGGCCGCCTGCCTGATGACCATGGACCGCTACGACGAAGCGTTGGCGGAATTGGAAACAGCTTCGCGTCTCGATCCCGAACGCACCCTCTACCGCGCCCGCCGCGAAGAATTGCTCAAGCTCATGAAGGAACCGAACTCGCGCTGACCGGTTCATGTGCGCGCCCGCCGCGCCTCGCCGTGGAAGAGCGGCGCTTCAGCGCCGCGTAAAGCCAGCAAAATGAATACGGGCTTCAGCCCTGGTGTGCTTGCGCCAGGCGCGAATTCTCTCGCGCGCTGCTAAGTCGTTGAGTCTTCGTGCAAGTCGTTGAAAAGTCGTAGGAGGCCCCTGGCAGGCTTCAGGAGGCACAGTTTTGTGCCCGATGAGGTTTCCCCTGAGCTCGGGATCGATCGTCGCAGGAAGGGCCGTTTCCGGCCCCGCAAAGGGCATTCTGGATGAGCGTCGCGGCATCTTTCGACGATCCGGCGAGACCACCGTCGTCTTATAAGTACAACAAAGTATGTACAATTGTGTACGTCATTTCCTATGTTGTTCAGTGTCAAGCACTTATGCGCCCTACCGTTCGCAAGCTACATCGCCCGAAGTCCAAGGGACTAAGGCCTAACACCTTTGGACCCAACGCCTAAGACGAGCTCCGTCAACTGGTGATGCTGCAGTTTGAGACCGGGTTCGTATCAGGGCATCGCTTCAGCGATGCCGACAAGGGCATAGAGAATAGAGACAGGCGGCTTTAGCCGCTGGCACTTGTCCTACGACCCGGCGGCTGAAGCCGGTTTCAAACTTCACCCAGAGCCGGCATGCCTGAAGGCAGGCTCTGATACAAACCATTTTTTTTTCAGAGTGCAGCACTACCCTCAAGTTCGCTTTGCCCGCAAGATTCGGATAGCCCACTGCGAACGATTCGCCGTACGCTTTCCTTACCATGACTACGAATGCCATACTCACAGCGGAAAGCCTGACGCCCATGCCAGCACGTCAACTCACCAAACCGGCAGCCCGATCGGCTGAATCCGCCGATCACCAGAATAATGGAGACCCGCGCTGGAGTTCCGTGCTGGCCCGCGATGCCGCCCGCGATGGCGAATTCGTCTTCGCCGTTTCTAGCACTGGCGTGTACTGCCGGCCTTCGTGCGCGGCGCGTCGGCCGCGGCGGGAGAACGTGCAGTTTTTCGCGCGACCTGACGAGGCCGAGCAGGCGGGATATCGCGCCTGCCTGCGCTGCCGGCCGAAATCGTTTGGCGGCAATACTGAACCGGACGGCGTGAAGGCGATTTGCCGCTTTATCGAGCAGCATCTCGACGAACCACTGACCCTTGATCGATTGGGCAAGGAATTCCGTCAGAGTCCGTTTCATCTGCAGCGCCGCTTCAAGGCGGTACTCGGAATCACGCCGCGTGCCTACGCCGATTCCTGCCGCCTACGAACTCTGAAACGCAATCTGCAGGCCGGAGATTCGGTGACTCGCGCCATGTACGACGCAGGCTACGGCTCCAGCAGCCGGCTCTACGAAAAGACCGCGTCGCAGCTGGGCATGACGCCGGACAGATATCGCCGTGGGGCGATTGCCGCGGCCATTCGCTATACCTGCGCCGATTCGCCGCTGGGACGCATGCTGATCGCGGCCACCGAGCGCGGCATTTGCTCGATCCAGTTTGCCCGCACGGATGGCGAGCTGATGGAAGGCCTGAAGCGCGAGTTTCCTTTTGCCTCACGCAAGCGAGATGGGAATCGGGATGAGAATCGGGGTGACAATGATGCAGAGGGCGGCCTGCAGTCGTGGGTGAGCGCGCTGCTGCGGCACATGCAGGGCAAGGATCTGGATTCTTCGTCTTTATTGCCGCTCGACATTCGCGCGACGGCGTTTCAGCGCCGGGTGTGGACGTACCTGCAATCGATTCCGTTCGGGACGACGCGCTCTTACAGCCAGGTGGCCAAGGGCATCGGACGGCCGCGTGCGGTTCGCGCCGTGGCCCGCGCCTGCGCCACGAATCCGGTGGCAGTCGCGATTCCATGCCATCGCATCGTGCGCCAGGACGGCAGCATGGGAGGATATCGCTGGGGGACAGAACGCAAGAAGGCTCTTCTGGAGATGGAGCAGAAAAATTTCTAGAGCATTCTCTTGCCGTGAATAACCGCTGTCACGGTTATCTGGCTGGCTTCTACGGCGTAAATGATGCGATAGCTGTAGACGAACAGCTCCCGGATGTTCTCGTCATCTAGTTCGGGCACTTTTCGTCCCGAGAATGGGAAATTCGGCAGCATTCGTGTCGAAGCAACAATCTTACGGACGACTGCCTTAGCATATGTGAGCGAATCAGAAGCAATGTAGGCGGCGAAGGCTTCGACATCCGCCAGAGCGCGCGGAGACCAAACTACTCGGTGAGCCATTTGCTCAGGCGCTTTTCTGCGTCAGCTTGTGTCACCGTGCCCTGTTGGGCCTCATCCAGCCCGCGCCGAACCTTTTCGAGGACGTAGAGGTGGTATTGGATATCCTCGAGCGAGCAATTCTCAGGCAGGTTATGCAAGAGCGATTCGACTTGTTGTTTGGCGCTGCTCATGGCCTTCTCCACACCGGTAGGATAGCACGCATGCGAAGGACGCACGTTCGCGTTTGACTCGCGAACGTGCCGTCGGTTAAATAGGGAGCCGCGGGATCGGTTCAATCTCTGCCCGCAACGAAGGCGGACTTAATGTGGTCAAAAGCGGCGGTGCTGACAGCGATTCTTTTCGTGAGCTTGATGTGCGGTTGTGGTAAGGACGGAATCACGATTGGCGGGAGCGGAGGCACAGGGACAGCGCCTACGACTGCGACACCTGCCATCGCCACAACGTCCGCGCAGAACGGCGCTTTGATTGTTAGCCTGACCTCCGCAACGGCCGGTGCAACCATCTATTACACGCTCGATGGGAGCGAACCCACCACATCTTCTCAGCAGTATCAGGCGCCATTTCTGGTGGCTTCGAACCTTACTGTCAAGGCGATCGCCGTGGCTGCAGGTTCGTCCAGTTCAATCGCGAGCATACCCTACGCCCTCAATATCCCGTCGGGAACGCTGGTGTGGAGCGACGAGTTCACCAGCTCCAGCAGCACTCCGGCACAGCCCAATCCTGCAACCTGGACCTACGACACGGGCACCGATTGCTGCGGCAACAACGAACTGGAAGATTATTGTGCGTGGGTTTCGACGGATCCAAATTGCAGCACGACGAATCCCAGCGAGTACGTGGCCGCATATCCTGGAACCGATGGCGTCTTGTATATCGTGGCACAGCAGCCATCGTCCGGAGTCTATACTTCGGCGCGGTTGAAGACGCAGGGGCTGTTCAGCTTTCAGTATGGCCGGATTGAGTTTCGGGCTCTGGTGCCGGAGGCACAGGGTTTTTGGCCTGCGAACTGGCTGCTGGGCAATAACATTGCAACCATCAATTGGCCGGCCTGCGGTGAGATGGATGTACTGGAGCGCGTCAATGCACCGCTTACGCCGGACTGGAACGCGGGCTCCATTCATGGAACGGGCTTCACCGGTGCGAATCTTGGGACGCAATACGATTTCCCCGCTGGGCAGACGGCGGCGACGTTTCACACGTACGGCATGATCTGGGCTCCGGGCAGCGTGTCGTACTACGTGGATAATCCTGCGCAGCCTTACGCCATCTACACGCCCTCGAACCTAAGCAACCTGAGTGGCGCAGTCTGGCCCTTCGATGCCGGGCAGAGTAATTTCATCATCTTGAATCTCGCGATTGGCGGAGATTATCCGGGAGCGCCCGACTCGTCCACTCCGTTCCCGTCGGAGATGCTGGTGGATTACGTGCGGGTGTATACGAACTAAGTGGAGTTGACGGGCGCGCGTTTTCGAACTGCCAGCCAGTTTAGAAAGGCCAGCGTGATGGTCGCGGCTACGATCAGGGATTGGCTGCGGTCGACTTGCGTTACGAGCGCGGCGCACATAAGGACGGCGATTCCGGCGAAGAAGTTTCCGCCGGGCAGGTGGAAGCCGGCATTGCCTGGCTGTTTGCGGCGAAGGACCGGGAGCGCGGCGCAGCAGACGGCGTAGTAGAGCAGGCGGGCGACGGCGGAGAGAGTTACGTTCCACTTGAATTCGCCAGTCAGTGCGAAGGCCCAGACCAGCGCGGCGAATACCAGAATCGAAACGTAGGGCGTGTGGAATCGCGGATGGATTGCGGCGAAGGCTTGGGGGAAATCTCCTTGTTCGGCAAGGGCAAACGTGACGCGGGGCATGGCGAGAATCTTCGCGCTGAGATATCCGTAGAAAGAAATCAGCGCGCCTACGGCGACCAGCGCTGCGCCGATGGAACCGACTGCGACCCGGGCTACGTCGGCCAGCGGTCGAACGCTGTGGGCTGCGTCGGGCAGCACTCCGACGACGACCCATTGAATGAGTGCGTAAAGTATCGTGCAGACCACGAGCGCGGTGAAGAGCGCGAAGGGAGCGTCGCGGCGGGGGTCTTTGGCCTCGCCCATGGGCGCGAGAGCGGTTTCAAATCCTCCATAGGCGAACACGAGGAGCAATACGGCCTTCAGCCACTGGCTGCTGGTGAGGGCTGCGGCCCCGGTGGACGAGACTGCGGCGTGATGCGAGTGCAATGCGAATAATCCCATGCCGATGACGGCGAAAAGTGGGACGAGTTTTGCGGCGGTGAAGAAGTTGCTGACCTGCGTTCCGGCGCGCACGCCGCGCACATTGATGAACGCGAGTACGCCCACCAGAATCGTAAGGATGAGCGCGCGTGGCAACGGGTCGCGGGCATGCGGCCAGAACTCGCCAAGATAAATCACAAACAGATTGGCGTTGGCGGCCGGGGCGGCGACTTGACCGAGGAAGAGCAGCCATGCCATCTGGATTCCCATGCCGCGTC
The DNA here is from genome assembly GCA_963758005.1 of uncultured Acidobacteriota bacterium. Taxonomy (GTDB): domain Bacteria; phylum Acidobacteriota; class Terriglobia; order Terriglobales; family Acidobacteriaceae; genus Sulfotelmatobacter. The sequence continues at coordinate 451,520 of CAVWTR010000006.1, read as the reverse complement.
CGAAGGCGGCGCGGGCGTAGAGGTAGGGGCCTCCCGCCTCTTGAAAGTAAGACGCGACTTCGGCGAAGCAGCCGAAGATCACGCCCATGCCGACTCCTGCCAGGAGCACGGCCATGGGACTGAATTTTCCGAGAAGGCCGGCGACGGTCGAGGGGAGTCCGAACACGCCGCTGCCGATGATGGAGTTCACCACCAGGGCGGTGAGGCTCCAGCGGCCGATGGCACGGAGGAGTTGGTGGCCCGGCGGCGTGGGGAGTGTTGGCGGTGTTTCCGGCATCGCGTGGTTTTATCACAAATGCGGGGTGCTCGGGCAGATGGGCGACGGAGATTTTTCTCGATTGGCATTTGTGGCGCTTGGGCGCGGGCTTCGCCCGAGCTTAGACGGACGAAGGGTCCGTCGCCACATGAGCCGGGGTGGCTGCGGCAACGTCAAAGGCGCGTCCATCGCGGGATTTGGTGGCGGTGACCTTTTTTCGATCCAAGGTAATGGGCAGAATTACGAAAGGCGCATGCCCGTGGGACATCTATTCGTTGGGCGCTGCCGGTGAGATGTTGGATGAGCAAACGGAATGGCCAGCGAAGACTTGGCCACAAAGATATGAGTGACCTTCACCTCCGAATCGCGCGCGTGACCGAGGACCTGCGGACCATCCAGCAGGAACTGAACTGCGCCGCCATGCAGGCTCCGAGCGATCCGGAGTTGATGGAAGCGCTCAACTCGCTGGCGGAGACGGAACCGATTGACACCTTGCGTTCGGCGCTTGACCAGATGCGGCATTTCCTCTGGTTCTATTCGGAGGTAATGAGCAATGAGCCGGAGCTCGGCGACAAGATGCGGCAGGCCGGTTCGGCAAAAACGGAGCCGGCGAAATTAGAAAGCTCTTTTCTGGATCAGCTCTCGCGCGCCGATGAGCTCGTGCTTCTCCATCATCTGGCCGAAGCGCGACGCCGCAAGCCCAGCTAGATTCCGAATCTCAGAAACCCAGCTTGTTGTGTCGCCGGGCTGAAGCCCGAATGATTTTGCGCGCCTTACGCGGCGCTAAAGCGCCGCTCTTCCACGGTTGCGTCCAGCCCCGCCGTTCTAGAAGCCGCGACCACCGACGATCGTCTTAAGCACCTCGCCGGCTGGACTGAGCACTGTGAAATCCGCGGCCGCGCCCTTCGACAGAATTCCGTGGTGGGCCGATAATCCCACGGCCCGCGCTGGATTCAGCGTGGCGGCCTGTACGGCGTCGCGCAATTTCCAGTTGGAAAACCTGGTCACGTTGCGTACGGCGCGGTCCATGGTGAGCACGCTTCCGGCGAGGCTGCCGTTCGATGTGCACTTGCCGTCTTTCACGTCGACTTCAATGGGGCCCAGTTGGTAGCGGCCGTCGGGCATGCCGGTGGCGGAAATCGCGTCGGTGATGAGGACGGCGCGGTTGCGTCCTTTGGCACGCAGGAAAAGTTTTACGACCGCGGGATCGACATGAATTCCGTCGACAATGATGTCGGCGCTGATGCGGTCATTGCTGAGTACTTCGCCGACGATGCCGGGCTCGCGATGGTCGAGCGGGCGCATGGCGTTGAAGGTATGCGTGGCGTGCCGCGCTCCGGCCTTGATGGCTTGCTGCGCGACAGGCATCTCCGCGTCGGAGTGGCCGATGCTCACGCAGACATTGCGCCGTGCCGCTTCGGCGATCACGTCCATCGCGCCGGGAATTTCGGGCGCAATCGTGAGCACACGCACATGTCCGCGCGCGGCCTGCCACAGGCGTTCGAATACTTCGACCGTAGGCGCGACCAGATATTCCGGCGGATGCACGCCCCGGCGCTGGTGGCTGAGAAATGGCCCTTCGAGATGAATGCCGAGAGGGCGGGCCTGCGCTTGCTCGTTATTATTGTTGATCTTGTTATTGTTGATCGATCGGGCAGCGGTTTCGATGGCGTCGGCCAGTCGCCCCAGGGCGGCGCAGGTTGCATCGAGTGGGGCCGCGACGGTGGTGGGAAAATATCCGGTCACGCCGTGGGTGGTCAGGAATTTTCCCAGCCGTGGCAATTCGGACGGCATCGCCCGCATGAGATCGAGGCCGGCGCCGCCGTGAATATGAATGTCGACAAACCCCGGCGCCAGCGTGGCCTCGCCAAAGTCGACCAGCTTAGTCTTGCCGGGGACTTCCTTCTCGGCGCGCGAGGAAACTTCGATGATGGTCCCGTCTTCCACCACGAGCAGCGGGTTCTGGATTTCCTCGACCGGAGTGTAGAGGCGAGTTGCGGTGAAGATGGTTTTCATGAAGGCGTGTCCAGCGAAACGATATCTGGCGAGAATCTATCGTAGCCGCAGGCGGAGGTTTCAGACAACCAGCGTGGGCCGCCGGTAGTTATTCAGTTGGAATTTTTGCCTTGGGGTTATCCCGAGGTACTGGCAGGGATCTCTCGGCGCACGATTTTCAGGGAGATTCCGCGCTTCGCCTGAAAAGCTGCTCCACTGGGATGACGCCACGCTCGAACATTCAAACTGAGTCACCGCTGGGCCGGCACGGTATACGGCTGTTTCCCATAGAGCGACATAAATGGAGTGATATAATCTGATGGTTATCCGGAAATTCCTGCGGAGGGCGCCCAGCAATTCCTCTAGCGCGCCTGCAACAAAGTCGGGGAGTGGCTCAGCCTGGTAGAGCACCTGGTTCGGGACCAGGGGGTCGGAGGTTCAAATCCTCTCTCCCCGACCAATTAATCCCAAGCAGATCATTGGATTAGCGAGGATGCCATTTTGTGGATTTCCACAATTTGGGTCCGTTTGGGTCACGCTACGCTCCTTTTGGTAGAAACTCTAGAAACGAGGGGCACAGTGGCGTTGAGAGGCACGCGCGCGCGGATAATTGTGCCGTGCTGTGGTTTGGACTCGACGGATAGCTGGCCATTTACCAGTCTCAGCCGTTCCCTCATGCTCGTAAGACCGAGACCGTGTCTGCGGCTTGCGGCCGCAGGATCAAAACCAATTCCTGAATCGTGAACGGACAGCTCAATTTCGTTCGCTCCACCAGTGAGTGATACTTCGAACTCGCGTACACCGCTATACTTGACCGCATTGTGAACGGCTTCCTGCAAGACTCGGAACAAACAGAGTGAGACTTCGTGAGGGAGAGTTTGAGGCACGCCATCAAAGCGCACAGGGATCGACAGAGTCTGCCGTTCCGAAAGCTCTCTGCAAAAGCCAGTGACCGCCGCTTCCAATCCAAGATATTCAAGCCCTGAAGAATGCAAACGATGGGACAATGCTTGAATATCGTTCTCCAGACGCGAAACCTGCGCACAGGCTTCTTCGATCCGACGGCTCGTTTTGGCTTCTGAAAAGGAAAGATCTTGTTTCGCCGATTTTAGGTTTATTGCCAGCATCGCAAGGCGTTGATTGATATCGTCATGTAACTCCCTTGCAAGGTGCGTACGCTCCGCTTCCTGCGCTTCGATCAGTTTTCGACTCACTCCGGCAAGAGCCTCTTCTGCCATCTTGCGCTCAGTGATATCGGCGGCGACGCATAGAATCCGTTGTTTACCACTGACTTCAATCAATTCCGCTGAACCAAGGCCCGTGAGAACCTGACCGTCTTTCCTTCGAACTTTAAACTCCAAATCTCGCACTTTGCCAGTTGCAAGAAGTTGCTCTCGCAGCGCGACCCTTTGCTCGGAACTTTCCCAAAGGTGGATGTCAAACGGCGTCCTGCCAACGACCTCGTTGCGCTTCCAACCCGTGTAACGCTCGAAGGCTTCGTTGACTTCAATGAACCGGGCATCTTCTATGGACGTAATCGTGACTGCCAAAGGACTCTGACGAAAAGACTTCGAAAACTTTTCTTCTGATGTTCTAAGTTCTGCTTCGGTTCTTCTTCTTCGCGAACGCTGCCACAATAACCCAAAGATCAACAAGGCCTGAGAAACAATGACTGCGATTGCAGCAAGGAAGTATTTCCTGCCCTGCTCCCAAAGTGTGGGATCGCGGAATAAGATCTGGGCGCCTGGCGGCAAAGCCGACTCGGGGATCTTCCATCGCCGAAGCTGCCGCCAATCCACCGATACGAGAGCCTTGGAATTTTGCACGACAGGAATGTTATCCACGTGCTCACCAGACAAGACCCGTGCGGCTAATTGTCCAGCCAGGACGGGATCTGTCGCAGGATCGTAAGACGCTCCACCAACGCCCCCGCGTCCCACGGTGATGAAGGGCAAGATGGAATAGGTGGGAAACCGCTCTGCAACCGCGGCAAGTACGTCCAGGGCTCCGAATGCCGGCTGATCTGAATCTTCGGGATAGAGTTGAAACAGAACCACGGTATGAGGCGGAAGTTCCGCAACCTTCTGAAGCAATTCAGGGCTGGCAGGTCCAAGGAGGTCGATCTCCGTCACTTTGTCTCGATGGCGAAGCAGTTCGGAGCGCTCGGCTTGGAGCCAGTCGTTATCCGGGCCCGAATCCTTTCCGATCACTGCAACCGCTTGTGTATCCGGCTGGAGACGAAGCGCCAAGTCGATCGTCTCCCGGGCTCCCGAGGTTGATTCGACACCCGTCACTCCCGGCCATATCTTTTCAGGAAGTGGACTGATATTTGACATAAAGACGATGGGCACGCCGGGAAACATCCTGTCCCGGTATTGCACCGCAAACCGGAGTGAGTTCGTCATGACCGCAACTAGGAGATCTGGTTTTTCGCCGGAATAAGCGGCTCGAAGAGCCTCTGCCAAATTGTCCCGATAGGATTTCTGTTCGAATCGGGGGTTTTCCAGATCCACGATCGAGAAGTTCACTGGTTCCGAAAAGTGTGCTCGTAGCGAGGACTCCATCTGGTTGATGGAAACACGACCCCGTCCACCAGACAGCACCAATACGTTCTTCTGAGTCGGCTGTGCCGTGGTGGGAGAAACAAAAGCATAGATCGCGCAAACGACAAGAAGCAGGTTGCGCCACGAACCGGAGCGGACACCAGACTTGCTGGTGGCCCCCGCTGCAATCAAGGAGAACAACATCGCGCCCTTTACATCCTTAACCGGAACAAGCATAACCTGTATCGCATTGCCGCGCTATCCAACAATCGGTCAGGGTAGTGCTAGAAGCCAACACGCAGAGCAAGTTGCATAATTCGCGGACCTCGATCCCCGGTTATCATGCCCAGAGCCGAGTTGGTCTGGCCTCCTGTCGTTGGATCGAACAGAGCAGTGCTATTCACGCTGGACCATTGCGGATGGTTAAAGGTGTTATAGGTCTCGACTCGCAGTTGGGTATCAACCCGCTCTCTGAACCGAAAGTGTTTTGTAGCGGCAATATCCCAGTTGTTAACCCCGGGTCCGTAGAATGCGGCTCCGTTCCATGCAGTGCCGATTTCGCCTTGGACCGGAAGCGCGAACACGTTCGGGTTGAAATAGTGGTCGAAACTACGCTTGCTCTTGGGCAATACCGGGTTTCCAGTCAGGATCACCTGGGCTCCATCGCCACCGCCGGTTATGTTCTCGTTGGTTGTCGTGCTCAAGTTGACATTCATAGGTTGCCCGGAAATGAAAGAGGCGATTCCTGAAACCTCCCAGTTATCCAGTACCCAACGACTGAACCAATTGTTCCAGCCAGTGCTCGCTTTGGGCAATTCCCACACCCAGTTGGGAGTCAGACGATTCCGCATATCGGTGCTGCTGGGGCCGTATGTAAGACCGTAGGGGACATAGGTCGTACTCTTGCGATCATCGAGCGCCTTGGAATATGTGTAGGCAACGCTGTAGGCCAATCCGTGCGACATGCGCCGGTTGAATGTTACCTGCAACGAATTGTAGTTGGCGTTATCTCCCCATTCTGAGTCGTAAATCGACGAATACCCAGGGTAAGGACGGAAATAGTCGTCCGGCAGCGGTGTGTCGGTGGTTGGATCCTGGTTTTGTGGAAGAAACTCGGCCCCGTAGGGAACTTCATTCCGATTGAAACTGTACTGCCCGTTGCGGGAAACGCTGCCTACGTAGGAAGCGCCAAGAACGGCGCGAAAGCCAACCGCTTGCTGAACGCCAAGCGACCAGGAGTATGAATAGGGCAACGCCGCGTTGGGATTCGCATAGTTTGCAGTCGGAGGTCCTAGCAGGCCCGGTACCGTGGCCAGGTCATTCACGTTTCCGTAGTACGAAGTTGGATAGGAAATCGCCGGTGGGTTAATGATGTAGCCAAAAATCGATCCTGAAAAAGTACGCATGGCAACAAATCGCCCGACGCCTCCGCGGATGGCGGTCTTGCCATTTCCGAACGGGTCGAAAGCAAAGCCCAACCTTGGTTCAGTGACAACGTGCTGGGAGTAGAAAATTCCGCTCCAATCTGGAGAACCGACGGAGACAGTTCCCGGCGCGATCGTGCCGCTTCCGGGAACGTAGTAGTCCAGATAAGCAGCCGGGAATATTTCCCCATTCAAAGGATTCTCCATCATCCTTACGCCGTTGACGAGGACAGGCCGAAACAGCACCGGAGACGACGACGGGTTATACAGGTTGAAATGCAGCACTGCGCCCTGTCCGCCGGTAATCGCCTGCGGAATGTCATAGGTAAACCGCGCCCCAAAGTTGAGCGACAGCCGGGGAGAGACTTGCCAATTGTCTTGTGCATACCATTGCAGAGCTTTCGCGGTATTCGAATCGTCAACGAAGTTCGTAACCTGAACGCTGCTGTCGAAATAGCCAAGCAGTGCTTCGGCAAAGGAATAGCCGACGTTATACGGATTGTTCGGATTGGCGCCATCGAGATTAAACAGGCCGCCGGGATTTCCGCTTCCCGCGTGATGCGGTTGGTTCTGGTGCTCGTCGTCGAAATAAATTCCAAACTTCATTTGGTGATTCTTGCGGACATATGTGAAGTTGTCGGCTACAGACAGGCCATAGTAATGATTGTTCATCGGGAGGCGTGGATCGTAGCTAAAGTTTGGGCCGTGAGACAAATCGTTAAAGCTGAAGCCGGGGAGCATGCCGAGCGGGTTTGTTTCCGGATACAGTTGAGGAAAACTGATGCCGGTCGCTTCCATCTGGAAGCCCTCAAGGGTGGTAGACGGAACTGAAGTCTGTTCGTGTTTGCGAGTGTAGCCCCCGGCCAACTCATTGACCATGTGGACGTTGAGCGTGTAAGTGACATTCAGTTCAATCCGTTCAGAACTGTTGTTGTACGATTGAGGGCCGTTCCAACCCGCATTAATTCCAGGCTCGTTTACACCGGTCGAGCCGAAGAATCCATGTTGCCAGCGGCCGAAGACGCGCCATTTTTCGCTTCGAGCGTAATCAATACGCAGCGATGTCTGATCGACGGGATTGTCGGCGACGGCTGGAAGCACATAATTGTAGAATCCCTGGCTCACTGAAGTATCCGTGAAGTTGGGGGCGGGGAACCAGTTCAACAAGTTTTGCATCGTCGGATCAATTTGATCCGGATTCACGACGTTACCTGGATACTGCAGGTGGGTGATGGGGTTGAACACAGGAATTTGCTGCGTGGTGCCAGGAAAATAGCTTTGCGAAAAGTCTCCGGTTCGCTCCAGTGCCGTCGGCATCCGGAGTTCTTTCAGCCCCTGCGGCACAGTAGTCGGTTCGTTGTCGTAGGAAAAGAAAAAGAAGAGCTTATTTCGTTGTTCATTAAAGAGATGAGGGATAAAAACGGGCCCTCCCAGGGTTCCGGTGAAGGTGTTGAAGCGATATCGGCTTCTTGGCTGTCCCGTCAAGTTGTTGAAGTAGTCGTTGGCATTCAGGTCCTCATTTCGGAACGCGTACCAGAGCGAGCCGTGAAAATCCTTGGCACCCGATTTGGTTGTCACATTAAGGACCGCGCCGATAGCCTTTCCATATTCCGGTTCGTAGCCGCTCACTTGAACCTTGACGTCTTGAATATTGGCTAGAACGGTAGGAGAGTCGTCCCAGCTATAGTTGCTGAAGCTTGAGAAGACGCCGTTGGTGCTGAAATAGGCTGCGGACGGATGATCAATCCCCATGAAACTTGCTTGCGAGGAATTGAGGCTTAATGAATTGTTGCCATCGCCCAAGTACGTGGACCCAGGGACGATTTTCGTCAGCGATACATAATCATTGCCAATCACCGGAAGAGAGGCCATTTCGTCCGCCGAAATAACGGCGGATTGTTCCGAACTCGTAGTCTCAATGGCGGGACTTTCCGACGTAACCGTGACCACTTCGGCGCCTGATCCAATTCTCAATATCAAAGTCCCGACAGAGAGGCGGTCGGCGGTGAGGAGCACGATGTTATTTTGTGCGAGTTTGCCGAATCCATTTTTTTCTACGGAGAGCGTGTACTTGCCGGGCCGGAGCTCTGTGAATACAAAATATCCGTCGTCGTTCGTTTGCGTTGTCTGACTTGTCGTAGTGAGTTGGTCGATTACGCGCACCGTGGCTCCGGATACGGAACGGTGCTGCTGATCGAATACTGTCCCGCTGATAAGCCCGTTGACGGACTGGGCGAACACTATTCGAGCTGAGAACGATACTCCCAGACAGACCATCAGCACGAGAAGCTGTTTCCAACTTTGTCCAAATTTCCAACAACTGGCTGGAAAATTGTATTGGAAGACTCGGCTTGAACGCATCGCACGGAAGCGATTCGCGTATAGAAACCGGATGTTCACGGTCCAGATGTTAGACCGAACGCTAGTCGTCGCGGAATTCATGCAAATGATCAGTGTGCCGGAATCTACAGTGTCGCGCTTGGGTTTGAGTTCTTAACATCTTGCGGGCCAGGTTTGGACCTGTCAATTTTGACAGTTGACATAAAGAGCTGTTTCGGCCTTTAATGGCAAGCCCCCTGAGCCTGAATACGTGGGATTTTACTTGACGGATGGCGTAAACTGGGCGAAACCAAAATGACGTCACTGCGCACTCTTGTTGTCGAAGACCTTGAAGACTTCCGGCATTTTCTATGCGCAGCCTTGGAAGAGACGACGGCTTGCGTGGTCGTCGGTGAAGCTTCAGACGGTTTGGAAGCCGTAAAAAAGGCCGAAGAACTCCGGCCTGATCTGATTCTGCTTGATCTTGGCCTGCCCAAGCTGAACGGAATGGAAGCTGCTCGGCAAATTCGCCAGCTTTCTCCAAATTCCAAGATACTAATTGTTAGCCAGGAGTCTTCTACTGAATTGGTTCTAAGGGCCATGCAGATTGGAGTGCGGGGATACCTCTGCAAGTCTGATGCGGACGAGCTTTCCATTGGCGTTGAAGCACTCGTCAACGAAGCGCAGTTTGTCAGCAGCCGGCTTAGACACATCTTTCCCGCAGAGCGACCGCCGGCGTGTAATGGTGGTGCTTCGTAGAGGCACAAATAAGCGAAGAGTCGCTTGTCCGAGGAGCGGCTAGCTTACCGGTGAGATGGAATTGCATCGAGACCGGACGTGGTAGTCAACATGCGATTCAACGGTGAAGTAAGTTGATGCGACCTTCCAGCACACTCATAGTCGAGGACTACGATGACTTCCGCCGCCTCCTGCGGATCATATTGGAAGAAAAAACTCCGTGTGTCGTCGTTGGTGAAGCGCTAGACGGGGTACAAGCGGTCAAGATGGCCGAAGAACTCCAGCCGGAGTTGATTCTCCTCGATCTCGCACTGCCGAACCTGAATGGAATGGAAGCCGCTCGGCAAATTCGCGCCGTTTCTCCAAACTCCAAACTGATATTCCTGAGTCAAAACACATCGCCCGAAGTGATGCAAGCTACCTTCTGCACAGGAGCATTGGCCTATTTGTTAAAGTCAGATGCGCGGGAGCTTCCAATTGCGATTGAAGCAGTTCTAAAGGGCGAGCAGTTTGTTAGTAGCCGTCTCCAACGTCCCTCGACGGTAGTCAGCGGGGCCCTTCGCACCATTGAACCGACAAACAGACGATTGTGAGAAGGTTTTCTATTCTTGAATCAGCTTAGCGCGATGCGAATGCTTTCGGGGAGCCGCTCATTTCCCGGCGCTGAAGGACAGCCACGGACCTCTGTGACAAATCTGCGACGGTCAGTCCTGTATGGGGTCAGTCCTCTAATTGGATGGAATTTGGGGTATCTTTATCTGCGACCGTCTTTATCGTGCTGGCCAGCATAGACCAGCGTCCTCGAAACGATAGCCAGTCCAATTCCTCGTCTGGGTCAACGGGTGCGACTCCGTGTATGACCTCTGCGTTAAAGAACAAAACGTCGCCTTTGTTCATCATTGCATCGGTATCGATGATTTCTCCCTGTTCGCCGAGCGAGTACCCACCACCGACACAGTAATCCTCGGCTTTGCAACTCATTTGAAGAACTGGAACCGTCAGCTGGTGGCTGCCGACTGGATCAGCGTGCCGCTTTATCATGCCGCCACCACGAGGGTAGTGTACGAAGGCGAGCCGTGAAATGTGACCGGCTTTTGGCGTTGTGTTCAGGAATGCATCTCTCTCGAACCCACTAATCCTGTTCTTTAAGTGATAGATGGGGCTCATTTGTTCGAACACATTCAACACATCGTGATTCCAAGGATGAAAGAAAAATTGATGACACATACTCGTCACAGACGCCCGCGCATCGTGCTGGACTACACGATGGAAGTTTGGACAGCCCTCAGCTAATGAGTGATAGGAGGGAAAAGAGCTACGACCAACACTTTTTAGATAATCAACGATTCGATCGACGAGTTTTACTTCCACAACCCCTTTGAAAACATAACCAACATTGTTCTGTATGCCTTGCTGGATTTCCTGGATAAAGCTCTCGTCTGCAAGCAAGTGAGGGGAGTACTTTACGGTTTGAACCATCCTCGCCCTACGAGGAGTTATGGTTTTATTTTCTACAATTCCTTGCGACACGATGAGTCTCCAATCGAGCCAAAGCCTGCGGGTAAAGATGCCTCAAAAACTCCAAACACGTTCGTTCAAAATCGAATCATCACTTTAAGTGATCATTGAGAACTCGTCTGGGACGTAATGGTAGCAGAGCTTTATCCGTCGGCTCAATCGCTTTGACCTTCGTTTGCGGTACTCCTCAGCTCGCGCGCTCTCTCCCCGACCAACTCTTCTTTCATCATTTGAAGCAGATTAGTCTTGTTGGCGCGGATCTTTTAGCGCAGGGTGCTGCTGACGGTCTTCTTCTTCTTCTTCTTCTTCTTTAGCGACGGCGATCTGCTTGGATTTGCGATACACGTTTGCAACGGCGAGGGTCCAGAAGGGTACCAGATCGACTCCGGGCACGAGTTTGGCAAAAAACGAAGGCAGAAACTCCCAGTGCCATCCCAGAAGGTTCACCAGCAGAGCGGCAACACCGAAATCGAGAACATCGTCTGCGGGCGACAGAGCGCCTTCTACGAATAATGGGAACACAGCGATTTGGAGTGCGTCCGCAATGATGGCCAGCACCATGGCGGCTCGAAAGCGCGATCCCGGCGAGATTGTGATCGTGTCCTGAGTCATCGCAGTGTGTTGCTCCATGCTCATTCTAAACCGGACGCGATGACAATTCGATTGGATAATCCCAGTGGCCGCGCGCGAAGCAGTCACGAAACGCGCGAGAACCCCGGGTCTGGCGCACGACCATCGAAAATTGCCCGCGGCGCAATTCTTCATTAGAATTACGACCCAGAATTGTGGCCCAGAGAATTGTGGCCGTAAAATTGTGGTCGATCCCCAGGGCTCGCATCTCGATGTCAGGAGGCCTCATGCCAACGATCCCACGGCTCCTCGGATCCCTCGTATTTGCACTGTGCTGCTTTCCCGCACTATTGGGTCAGACGAACCCTCCGCCAGCGGACCCACACGAGTTGGTCACTCGCGATCCCAAGATTCTTTCAAAACCCGGCGATCGCGGCGCTGCGATCGATCTTCTCGACCGTGCCCGGAACAATTTCAATTTGCATGATGCCCAGGCGCCCTATGCGCTGAAAGTCTCGTTCGAAACCAACGGCGCAACCAAGAACGAAGGTTCGGGCACGATGGAGGAGTTCTACGACGGACACTCGCAGTTCCGCTGGACGGCGCAACTGCACGATGTGAAGGTGACTCGCGTGGGCGCTGATCACCGCGTCTACGGCAGCAATCCTTCCGAGCCGATCCCGTTGCGCATTCAGTTAATCCGCTCGGTCCTGTTGCGACCGGTGCTGCACGACATCGCAAAGTTCGAAATTCGCGCGGCCAACGTCGTACACGACGGCAAGCCGCTGACCTGCTTCCTTCTGAGCTATTCGCTGCCTCCGAATCCCGCGCCACGCGCGTGGGTTGAGCGCGAGGATTGCATCGATCCAGATACTGGATTATTGCGCATGTGGTCGGAGGCGCCGGGCATTTATGCGGTCTACGATTACGACGGCGCCGACTTCCATGGCCACGATCTGCCGAGGCAGGTTTCGATCTACGAAGAAGGCCGGCTGGCGGTGCATATCCATGTCGAAAGCCTGGAAGATGCGCCCAACCTCGATGCCAATCTTTTCAAGCCGTCCGAGGAGATGGGTGAGGCCGATGAGACTTTCGCTTTGTCGGGCGCCGGGCGTCTAGGACCGCTGCGCGTCGACCCATCCGATGCTCCCACGTCGCGCTTCTACCAGCCGGTGATTGTGCATGCCATCCTCGATGCGCAAGACGGCAGCGTGCTGGATGCGGAAACCCTGCAGAATTCCTCCGACGACCTGGGCCGCGCCGCGCTCGATCTGGTGCGCAGCACCTCGTTTGAACCGACCGGATTTCAGCAGGAAATGTTCATCGGTGTGCACTTCCACCTGCCCGCCTCCGCGTTCGGAGGCGCGCCGATGGCCATTATTCACTCCTCGCATGTGCATTGGGTGCGGGTCGACTGGCATTTCAAAACGCCGCCAGCCAGGCCCCGTGGGAAGTAGGGAATTACAATCGCGCTCGATTCTTATTCACTAATTGCAGTGTTCGCGCGAGGGGTTTCCTCAGGCAACTTCTGAATAGACGACTATCCGTTAGTGTTCCGGACGTCGGATCAGGTTCCTAAGAGGTTGACTTGTAATTTCTCGTAGCCGTGTTCGCGTGCCCATAGGTCCAAAGGGATGGTTGCCAGCTCATCGACAACGGCAACCGCCAGGCCTGTTTTAGTCAAGTCGATGCTTTTCAGATAGGTGTGACAGGTGTCGCAGACATCTACTCGGACGTGCGCGATTTCGGGCGCAGAATAGAATGCCATCTGCGGCTCTCGTTCTTCGCCGCACGCCGGGCAATAGATTCTGCGGAACAGCCATTCGTGCGAGCAAAGCATGCAGATCAACGATTTTTTTGCACCATCTCCCTCGCTCCGTAGTACGGCGACGGCAGGCCTTCCGCCGCAGAGCGGGCAGGTGGAGGGAGTTCCGTCTACAATCGCGACTTCGCGGTGATCCGCCAGGTATTCCGCGTACGGCTGAAGGAAAATCCACGCCAGCGCCCGTTCGGAAGAGGATGCGGCCGAGTGATCGAAAGGCCCGTCCGGTTCGATATCTTCTGCGTCAGCGAGTTCCGAATCGCGGTACCAGAAGTCTTCAATGGCGCGTTGCCATGCGGCCGATCCCTTCTGCAATAGAGCGGCCGCGGCTTGGGCAAGTGGTGTGGGCGCAATCTTCTGAATTACCGACAAGAATCCGGGAAACTTCGGAAGCAGAAGGAAAAAATCCAGTTCATCCCGCAGCGGACGATCCGCGGAAATGCGGGGCGAGTTTGCCAGAGCCTTCTGGATTTCGCCATAAACACTTTTCTGAAAGGTTGCGAGGCGCGCGTAATAGCGGAGACCTTCTGCGGCGAACGGGTAAGTCGAGGCTAGTTCGTTGGCGCGGCGAATGCGGCGATCCCACTTCGCATCGGTCATTGTCTGGGGGTCATTCTTTGGGCAGCGATGGCCGGGGTCGGGGTTTGCCGGTGACGTCGTAGTACCAGGTGCGGTGAAACGTCCACGCCCACGCGCGTGTAACACAGCCGCTAATCATGGATCCAAAGCTACCCTCTTCGAGGACCGCGCTCATGTAGACGTGAATGAGAAACAGTCCGATCGTGATGAGAGCCGCGCTCGCATGAACCAGAACCGCGGCGTAACGAATGAATCGGAGACTCCATGGAAGCGTTTCTGTGTACCACAAGGCGACGCCGGAGAGCAGCAAAAGAATTACGGCGTAGAAAATTCCCCAGAAGAAGAGTTTTTGTCCATAGTTGAACCGGCCGACCGGCGGAAGTTTTTCATCCTCGTTCTTGATGTAATCCGGGATGGCCTTCCCCCAAGCGAGATCGGCATCGTCAATTTTCATGTCGCCGCGCCACTCTTTGAAAGTCCAGAACAGCGATGCGGAAAAAATCAATCCGAACCACGGATGCCAGAGTCTTGCAGCGGGGCCGCCTCCCACAACCGCTGCCAGCCAGTACAGATAGGGAGACCAGAACGCGAGGCCAGTCATCAACAGGTAGGTGTAAGAGAGCGCGCCGATCCAATGATTCACGCGCTCGGCGAACGTGTAACGGACGATCAACCCTTCATTCTGGCTGGCGGAACTTGAGCGCGAGACCGCGTCGGTGGTCATAACCGCCTCCCATCATTGCGCCGGGCTTCCTTCTGATTCTGATTCTGCGAGGCATTCGGCGAAGCATCCGGCGGAATCGGTTCCACTCTCTTCAGTCCAAATCGCATGTAGTGCAATGCCATGCCGACGATGCCGCCAACAATGGCTACATTGCCCAGCCACTTCAGCGGCGTTTTCCACAAACGCACCGACCAAGGAATACGCGGATCCTTCGGAAGTCCACCGTACAGCTCCGGATTCTTCGCATCGTGCAGGACGTAGATCACGTGCGTTCCGCCCACTCCGTCCGGATCGTACACTCCTGCATCCTGGAATCCGGAGTTTGTGCGAAGTTGCGCAGCGCGTGTCTCCGCCAGTTCCTTCATTTCCGGCTTCGTTCCAAAATGCAGGCAGCCCGTGGGACACGCCTTGATGCAGGCCGGTTCGAGTCCCACCGATACGCGGTCGTTGCACAGAGTGCACTTGAAGACTTTGCGCGAGGGAGGATCGAATTTCGGAATGTTGAACGGGCAGCCGGTCATGCAATATCCGCACCCAATGCAATTCTGCTCCTGGAAATCGACGATGCCGTTGGCATACTGGACGATGGCGGCATCGGCTGGGCAGGCTGCGAGACACCCCGGGTCGGCGCAGTGCATGCACTGGTCTTTGCGCATGAGCAGCATCATGGTGCCGTCAGCGCGTTCGTGTTCGTTGAATTTGATCAGGTTCCAGTAATTCCACGTCGTCTCCGGCATGGTCTGGTAAGTGTTATCGAAGGTAGTTTCGGTGAAGGTGTAGCCATTCCATTCCAGGCAGGCTACTTCACACGCTTTGCAGCCGATGCAGGTGGTTGTGTCCACCAGCTTGCAGACCTGGAATTCACGGTTCAGACCTGCACCCGGAACGACTCCCGCGTGACCGGAAATTCGGATTAGCTCTGTCGCCGCCTGGCTCATGATCGCTCTCTATTCCTAATTCCTACGCCTTCTCAACTTTCACTAAGAAGCCCTTCGATTCCGGGGTGTGGGCATTGGGATCGGTGACTGCGGGCGTCAGCAAATTTGCCGGTGTCCGGGCATTTCTTCCTTCATCTTCGCCAATACCACGGAAGCCCTGGTGAATCGGCAATCCGATCTGATAGGTCTTCTTGCCGTCGATCATCATCGGTTTCAGCCGGCGCGTCACAAAAGCTTTCGCGATGTAAGTTCCGCGCGCGCTGATGACTTTGATCTTGTCGGTTCCACGAATTCCTTTTTCGTCCGCCAGTTCCACTGGAATTTCCACGAACGGTTCGGGGATCAGCTGAACGTTCATGGGATTGTTTTTCGTCCAGTAGTGATACTGCTCGGTCAGCCGGTAGGTAGTGCAAACGATGCTGTACTCTTCCGGCGATCCAAACTTATCGAACGGAGTGTTGAACTTCTTTACTAGTGGATTATTCGACTGCTCGGGATGAAACGGATTTTTAATTGGGCTCTCGATCGGCTCGTAATGTTCGGGGAACGGGCCGTCCGCCAGCACACCGATGGGAGCGAACAATCGTCCGACGCCTTCCGGATTCATGATGAAAGGTCCCATGTGATCCTTGGGATTGGAGTCCGGTTTGAAATCCGGCACGTCGTTGCCCACCCATTTTCCCGCCGCTTCGTTCCACCAGACCTGCTTGCGATCCGAATCCCACGGCTTTCCATCGGGATTGCAAGAGGCGCGATTGTAAAGCACCCGCCGGTTCGCCGGCCACGACCAAGCCCAGTTGGGAAAAACTCCCATGCCCGACGGATCTTCCGTGCCTCGCCGCTGGATCTGCGCTCCGGCTTCGGTCCAGGAACCCGAGTAAATCCAATTGCCGCACATTGTGGTGCCGTCGTCTTTCAACCACGCGAATCCGGGCAACTGCTGGCCGGCCTTGATTACCTGTCCGGTCGCGTCGTCCTTCAAGTCGGCTAGAGCTTTACCGTTGATTTCCATGGCCACTTGCGAAAGTGGAGGATGAGCCGAGTCGGCGTATGCCCAATTCAGATTCAGAATTGGGTCTGGGAATTTTCCACCCTCTTTTTTGTAGAGGTCACGAACCCGCAGGAAAATCTGCGCGATGATGTCCTGGTCGAGCCGCGCTTGGCCCGGAGGTGGAACCGCGGCATATTTCCATGTGACCCAACGGGCGGAGTTGGTCATGCTGCCGTCTTTTTCGGCAAAGCCCGCGCAGGGCAACCTGTAAACCGTCGTGTTGATATTTTTTTGTTCTTCGGCGGTTATTCCGGGCGCCCGCCAGAACTCGCTGGTCTCATCCTCATAAATCTCGCCCACCACCAGCCAGTCGGCCTTCTTCAGCGCATTGATATTCTTGTTTGTGTCCGGGCCAATCATTACCCCGTTCATGCCAAAGGCCAACATGCCTTTGATCTTGCCGTTGTACATATCGTCCCAGATATGCGTCCACGAGCAATCCTGCCCAGGCTTGGGGAGGTAATCGAACCCAAATCCATTTTCTTTGGTGGCCGCGTCTCCGTACAGAGCCTTCAGCAGCGACACCATGAATTTCGGCGTGTTCGCGTAGTAGTTCATCGAATTCCAGGGCGACGGCTTAGACGCCGACGGCGTGGTTCGCTTCAGGTATGTCGCCAAATCCACGTCATCGGGAACTGGTCCCTTCAGGTAGCCGGGCAGGGAATCGTACAAGCCCGCCATATCGGTCGCACCCTGAATGTTCGAATGGCCACGAAGCGCGTTCACGCCGCCGCCCGCTCTGCCGACGTTGCCGAGCAGGAGTTGAATCATGGCGGCAGTGCGAATGATTTGCGTTCCGAAAGTATGCTGCGTCCAACCCACTGCATAAATGATGGTGGCGACTTTCTTCATGTCACCATCTTTACGAACCGAAGTAAAGAGATCGACGGCTTTCAAATACTGGTCCTTCGGAATGCCGGTAATCCGCTCGACGAGTTCGGGCGTGTAGCGGGAGTACTGCTGCTTCATCAACTGGAAGACGCAGCGCGGATGCTGAAGGGTCAGGTCGTAGGCGACGTCGGCAGGCAGAGCAGGAGGCGGTGTCGCTCCTCCGACCGTGCCCGGCGTTGGTTCGGGAGCGTGACCGGTCGCGCCGGCTTGACCCCCGCGTCCTCCGGAGCCTGCTGCCGCTTCATAATTCCACGTGGAGAGATCGTATTTACCGGACGCTGCATTAAATCCCGAGTACAAACCGTCTTCGGGAAGTTTGAAACCTTCTTTAACGATGAAGGCCGCGTTAGTGTAGTTGACGAGATATTCTTTGGCGATCCGGTTGTTCTCGATGGCATATCGGATCAGGCCGCCGAGGAACGCAATGTCAGTGCCGGCGCGGATCTGGCAGAAGAGATCTGCCGTGGATGAAGTTCGTGTGAATCGAGGATCGACGGAAATCAGCTTGGCGTTGCGGTTGCGCTTGGCCTCCATCGCCCACTTGAAGCCGCAGGGATGGTTTTCGGCCGGATTCCCGCCCATGATCAACATCATGTCGGTGTTCTTGATGTCGATCCAGCCATTCGTCATGGCCCCGCGTCCAAATGTTGGTCCCAAACTTGAGACCGTGGGTCCGTGTCAAACACGGGCTTGGTTTTCTAAATAAACCAAGCCCAACCCCCTCATGGCCTTGACGGCCAAGAAATTGAACTCATTGGTATCGGTGCAGCCGCCGATGAACGAGATGCCTTCGCACCGGTTCACGGTGCGGCCGCTCGCGTCTTTCTCGACAAATGAATTATCCCGCGTTTTTTTGGTCCACTGCGCGATCTCACTGAGCGCCTGGTCCCATGAAATGTCCTGCCAATCCGTCGCGCCCGGCCGCCGGACTTGCGGCTTCGTGAGTCGCCGCGGGTTGAGCATGTCCTGCTCGAGGGAAGAGCCCTTCGGGCAAAGCGTGCCGCGGTTCGTGGGATGATCAGGGTCGCCTTCGACGTGGATCACTTGCGGCGTGACGTTCTTCGCCCGATCGCCGATCGTGTAAATGAGGACGCCGCATCCGACTGCGCAATAGGGACACGTCGAGCGCGTCTCGGCAGCGCGTGCAATCTTTAACTCTTTGAGTTGTGCGTAGGCGGGCTCGAGGTCGAACCCAAAGACGGTGGCGCCGATGGCGCCGACCGTTGCTACCTTGAAGAAATCTCTGCGCGTTGTGGGCATCGAAGAATCTCCGCATCCATCCAGGAATGGTGGGACTCTTTAACGTTAACGCTGGGTATTCTAGCGCATCTTCTTCGAATCCAGAATACTTGTTTTCTGTTCGCGGTGCCCTGATGGGATCCGGACACTACCGCTTTTTCCTGACGAACGAATTGCGAAACTGACACAGGAGATGCGGTCCGGTATTAGTCGCGACCTGCCCACTTGGTCTCGAGACTTGGCGGCCGCATGAGCGTCTGCATTACCACGCAATACTGTTCTGTTTTCTCCTGCAATGCGCGCAGTTGTTCTGGTGTGGCCTTTGGCGCAGCAACATCGAAAAGAAGATGAATGCTTTCAAAACCTACCGGGATGTCTTTTGAAATGCCGAGGGTGCCTCGAAGATCCAAGTCCCCCTCAACCGTTACCTCGATGCGTTCAGTGGGTATGCCCATAGCGGCTGCCACCATCTGGCAGGTAATCTGCGCGCAAGCGGCCAGCGCTCCAAGCAAAAGGTCACCAGAACAAGCCCCGGCACCGGCGCCTCCGACTCCCTTGTGGGCCTCGGCCTGGTAGACGGCGCGTCCGATGTCGATGGAGCATGCTACTGGTGCATCCGTCTGCGCACCTTTCGCCCGCATTGTGATTTTCGAGGAATTTGGGTCACTACGATATTGGTCTTTTAATGGCTTCTGAAGGGATCGAATATCCATGGCAATCTCTTTCCTGTGTTCTTTTCCTAATGATCTTTTCCCGTGCTCTTTTCTACTCCGCTGGCTTTTCGCTAACCGCGACAACTTCGGCCACGCGTCTTGAAGCTGCTTCATCTGCATGCTAGCATCTGTGCACATCAGGGGGATGCTCATGCCGAAGTACGTCATCGAACGGGAAATCCCGGGAGCTGGAAATCTAACCGACGCCCAATTGCGGGAAGTCTCCCAAAAATCGGTCAATGTTTTGAAAGGAATGGGTCCCGAGATTCAGTGGCTCCATAGCTACGTCACCGGCGATAAAGTGTACTGCGTCTATCTCGCCCCTGACGAGGCGACCATCCATGAACACGCTAAGCGGGTTGGCCTACCTGCCAATCGCATCTCCGCGGTTCGCCGTCTTCTCGATGCCGCAAGCGCGGAGTAAGTACTTGAACGTCATCTGAATCTGGCGCCTGTGGATTTTTTCCGCGTGGCCCGTTCGGGCCTCGCAGGCTAAGGCGCGGGCGAGAGGTCTTCTGGAATCAGCACCTCTTCAATCGCTTTTTCGGCCGGCAAAGCCCAACCTTCTAACCAGGCCGTCGTGCCCCCCTTGGCAGTCAATGCCTGGCGTGCTGCTTGCAGACTCGTTTCCAGTTTGGCCTGTTCCGCAGGCGTGAGCGGGGCGCCGATATTCTTGCGCAGCGCGGCAGCCGCGCCCGCCAATTGCAGCGAACGCTCGGCTTCGAGTTGAGCGGCCGCTAAGCAGGCGAAATATTCCAGCAAACGGGCAATGCCACGCCGGTGATCCAGTTCCTGGAAAAGTTTTATGCTTCCCCGGTACATGAGGCGCGCTGTCGAAAAATCTCTCTTTTCTCTGGCTAAGTTACCCAGATCAGCGAGCGTGCCGGCAATTCCCCAGCGGTCATCGACTTCCCGAAACATTGCCAGGCCCTGTTCGTACAATGTCTGCGCAGCCGCGGAGTCACCCTGATCACGCGCGACATCCCCTTGGTAGTTCAGCGACCAGGCCACGCCCGTCCGATCTCCTAGTTCCCGGAAGATCGAAAGGCATTCCACGTATAGTTCGCGCGCGCGAGCATATTCTCCCTGTAATTTGGCGACATTCGCCAGGTTACTCAGAGCACGAGCAATGGCCTTCTGATCGCCCGATTCTCTCCATAGCGCA
This sequence comes from uncultured Acidobacteriota bacterium, assembly GCA_963758005.1. Taxonomy (GTDB): domain Bacteria; phylum Acidobacteriota; class Terriglobia; order Terriglobales; family Acidobacteriaceae; genus Sulfotelmatobacter. The sequence continues at coordinate 431,035 of CAVWTR010000006.1, read as the reverse complement.
AGACTTGCTTCGAACAGGACGTGCGCAACTTCGACGTCACCGCGGTCGCGAGCAAAGACCGCCAACGCATTCAGCGAAACGGCCACACCCGTTTTGTCGCCGAGCGCTTGCGCGATGTCTTGACTTTCATTGATAAGTGCAGCCGCCGAGGCGTAATCCCCCTGCTCCCCGGCGAGCACGCCCGCTGCAAAAAGGGCGCGCATGCGCAATTTCGTGGTAGCTCCGGCTCCGGTTAACTTCAGCAGCCTGTCCAATCGGTCTCGGCCTTCGGCCAGATATTCGCGAACCTCCCAAAAGCGAAACAGGGAAGTTCCCAGACGCAACCCCCATTCCGCATTTCCGGTTTCAGTCAGCCACTCCAGGGCGGCGCGAAAATTATCATGTTCGAGCCCTAACCGTTCCAGCCATCCCGCGCCTTCCGCATCGCTCGACTCCGTGGCATTTTCTTCCGCCAGCACCAGGTAGTAGGCGGCGTGGGCGCGCCTGGTCAAGGCTGCCTCACCGCTTGCTTCCAGCTTTTCGAGAGCGTACTCGCGAAGCGTCTCCAGCATCACGAACCGAGATTCACCCTTCCCTTGCTCGACTTGCTGCATCAGGCTTTTGTCCACCATGGATGCCATGCCATCGAGCAGATCGAGATCGAGGTCGCCCTTGGTATCGCATACGGCTTCCACGCTTTCCAGATTGCATCCGCCCACGAACACCGATAATCGCCGGAAAAGCTTCTGCTCGGCAGGGTTCAGCAGATCGTATCCCCAGTCGATGGCCGCGCGAAGCGTCTGCTGGCGCTGCGGCAGATCCCGTGAGCCGCCGGTCAACAGCTGCAATCGGCTCGCAAGGCGGGTCAGCATGGAAGCCGGCGAAAGAACTTTGACGCGGGCGGCAGCAAGCTCGATCGCCAGAGGCAGGCCGTCCAATCGGGCGCAAATCTCGGCGACGGCGGAAGCATTTTCTCGATTCAGTTCAAAATCTGGCCTGGCCGCGGCGGCACGTTGCACGAACAGATGCGACCGCGGGGCATTGCGACAGCGCCTCCACCGATGGCATGGACCGTGAATCGGGCAGCGTGAGCGGCTGGCAGTGGAAATTCATGCTCTCCGTACAAGTGCAACGCCGAGCGACTCGTTACCAGAATTTTGACATTGGGGCCTGCAGCTAAGATTTCTGCCACAGTAGGTACGGCTTGAATCAGGTGCTCGAAATTGTCCAGCAGTAACAGCACTGGTGCGCGCAATGAATCCTGCAAATTTCGCTTGAGTATTTCGAGCGGTGATTGTCCTCCGGCCTCGCGTATCCCTAACGCTTGCACGATTACGGAAGCGACCAGGTCGGGGTCGCTTAGCGCAGAGAGTGGAACAAAGTGAGTGCCTCCGGGAAAGTGTTCGACAAGACCACTCGCAACCTGCGTCGCCAGTCGCGTTTTACCGATCCCACCGGGGCCGGTGATCGTTACCAGGCGCACTTGCTGACGCAGCAGGAGTTCTTTGGCGGCGGCTACTTCTTTTTCCCGCCCCACAAAACCAGTTCGCTGCACAGGAAGATTGGTCGGGCGGGTTTCCGCCTGCTTAATTGGATTCTCTGAGAACCGATCACGTATGGCTGTGAGTTCCCGAGCGAGCTCTCGCGTAGAAACGTAACGCTTCTCGGGTTCCTTCGCCATGCATCTTTCGATCAGCCAACACAGCGGAGCAGGAGCGTCTCGGCTTTGCCCGGCGATGGGTTCGGCCGGCTCACGGAGAACGGCCACAAGTGTTTCCGCTGCCGTGTTTCTCTGAAAGGCACGCTTGCCGGTGACCATCTCGTAGAGCACCAAGCCGAGCGAAAACTGGTCTGACCGGAAATCCAGCCCAGTCTCCGCTGACCTGCTCCGGTGACATGTATCCCACCGTCCCTAGAACCAGACCGGCTGGAGTTCGCGAGGTGGACAAGTTGTGTATATCCGATCAGCCTCTCGCCGGATGACGCGAGCTTAGCGAGGCCAAAGTCGAGAATCTTCACGAAGCCGTCGTGCGAGACCATTAGATTCTCGGGCTTCAAGTCGCGATGAGTGATGCCCGCTTCATGAGCCTTGGTCAGCCCGTCAGCAATCTGGGCCGCGATTTCAATTGCCTTTCGCATGGGCAGCATATTGGAGGCGAGTAGCTGGCGCAGGGTTTTACCCTCCACCAGTTCCATCGCGATGTAGTGACAGGAACGGTCTTGTCCGAGTTCGTAGATGGTCACTATATTGGGGTGGTTGAGGGCAGAGGCCGAGCGTGCTTCTTGCTCGAAGCGGTGCAGGCGCTCATGGTCCGCGGCGAACGCGGCGGGTAGAATCTTGATCGCAACTATGCGGTCGAGGCGTATGTCCCGCGCTCGATAAACCTCGCCCATCCCACCGGCACCGAGCAACTCGATGAGCTCATACGATCCGAGCTTCGTACCAGAAAGGGCTCGCGGCGGGGTCAGCTGTAGAACTTCCGAAGCGTCGGCGGCCAGGAATGAGGATCCCGCTTCTTCGTACGAAGCGATCAAGGACTCCAGTTCGCGGCGCAGATCGGCGTCCGCTCCACACGCTGCGTCCAGGTAGGCTTGCCGCTCCGGTGATGCCAGACGCAGTGCTTGTTCCAGAATTTCTTTGGTCCGTTCCCACCGTCCCGAAATCGTCATGTTCGGGGGCTCCGGGATATCTCCCGATGCAACCATGCTCGGGCCGCAGTCCAGTCGCGTTGCACGGTCGCGGTCGCGATCCCCATCACCTCGGAGGTTTCCTCTAACAGAAAGGCCGGCAAAAAAACGCAACTCCACGACACGGCTCTGCCGCGGATCGATCGCAGCAAGGGCATTGAGGGCATCATCGAGCGCGACGACATCGACGTTTTTTCGCTGGGGTAAAGCTGTGGCATCGTCCAGTTCCAGCAGGCAGATACCGCTGCCCCGTTTGGAGGCGCGATGGCGGCGAGCGTAGTCCACCAGGATCTGGCGCATGAGTTGCGCTGCGATTGCGAAGAAATGCGCGCGGTTCTCCAACTTCGGCAGATTCTGCCCAACCAGCCGAAGATAAGCCTCATTGACGAGGGCTGTGCTCTGCAGAGTATGGTCAGGACGTTCGTTCCTCAGGTGGTGGTGGGCGAGACGGCGCAATTCGTCGTAGACCAAGGGCAGCAACGCGTCCGAGGCACTGCGTTCGCCGGCGCGCCAGCCCTGCAACAGCTTTGTAACCTGACTCGGAGCCTCATGCGCCAACAGATTCGCCCCTAGCGCGTGGGGAGCGCTGGCTGTGTAGCGTAACCCTTCCGGTTTTGCCTGTCAACGCTGAGACGAGCACGCATTCGAAAAAATGTTTTCCTTTTCGATGATCAAATCCGCCGGGATTTTCCGCCGTTACATACAGGGGATTATGAAGCGCGCCAGAAGCAAGTCGAGATGATTCCCCCAAAGAGAAATCACGACATTACGAAGAGCGTAATCCACGCGGAGGATCACATGAAACTCACACGAAGCTCAAAGTCAGAAGACTCTCTGTCAGCCACCACACCCTCGTCCGTCAACGTAACCCGAAAGGATCCAATGAAAAACAAGGCAAAGTTCGGTCTGCTCACTGGCTGCTTGATATTTGCGTGCGCGGCGTACACAATGGCGCAAGGAAATTCAGCCCACAATTCCGAACACGGGCAGGCGGTTCACGAGTCTGCCCCTTCAGATACGCTGGTGCAACTCGTTCGCAAAGGAACGAGCCAGTACATCAACGTCAACAATGCCACGGCCGCCGGTTACGGACCATTTCTGGGTTGCGTCGCGGGCACCGATCACGGAGCCATGGGCATTCACTACGTCAACGGCACCCTGCTTGCCGATCTCACGCTCGATCCCTCGCAACCGCAGGCTCTCATCTATGAACCCGACAATGGCAAGCTGACGCTGGTAGGCGTCGAGTTCATCCTCGACTCGGCGAGCTGGCTCGCCGCCAACGGCGCTCCTCCTGTACTCGACGGGCAAGTGTTCAATTTCGTCGGAGCCCCGAATCGCTTCAACATCAACTCATTCTTCGAGCTCCACGTCTGGGCGTGGCGCGATAACCCGCAAGGTGCGTTCGTGGACTGGAACAACGACGTGACCTGCACGGGCGAATGAATCGGTGAGAGGCTCTGCTCGTGATCTGCCGGGCCTTTCGTGCCCGGATATTTCTACGTAGCTGTCGGCTGGGGTGTGGGGACGTGGAAACGCGAAGCTTTTTCCATGTCTCCATCCCCTGGTTTAGACAGGTGGATTGTGGTGTCGATAACTTGTAACTCAGCGCGAGCCGCTAATGCGCATGAAGCGTCGAAGTGAAAAGTCATTCGTGGCACTCGGGGCCGTTCACGCGAATAAGCGGGGAACTTCAGTCGCGATAGCTTCTCTCCGCTGGTACAAACCAAGAAACCGGGGTCTTACCATGCCAAAGTTCGTCATCGAAAGAGATATTCCGGAAGCTGGAACGCTTTCGTCGCAGCAACTGCAGGCAATATCGCAGAAGTCGTGCGGAGTTTTACGAGAAATGGGAACAGAGATTCAGTGGGTTCAGAGTTACGTGGCGGATAACAAAATGTACTGCATATACCTGGCCCCCAATGAAGACGCGCTACGCAAGCATGCCCAAGAGGGCGGCTTTCCGGCGAACCGAATCTCGCGAATCCGGTCGGTGATCGATCCGACAACCGCCGAGTAGGCGAGCAAGTTTAGTGGGGCGAATTCTCGGCCGAACCGGTGCTCGTTAACCGCATAGGCTGGCTCCACTTACCCATCCGAACGCGCGGAAACTCAGATGCTGCGCTCGGATGCAAAAGGAAAAAAGTTCGAGTATTGCGGTTTCAACAGCGATGAGATGGCTGCCGCATCAGATTTTTAAAGGGTGGTTTTGCAGATAATTAAGGCGTCATCTGTGGGTTTCACTGTAGCAACTGGTCGCCGCCGCGGTCGCAACTAAAAGGTCATGACCAACGGTGAACCAATTCGGCGATTCGAAGAGCTTTGCGATCTGATAGCTATCGAACAGGATGTGGAGAATTTTGCTGCCCTCGTGAACGAACTGAATCAACTTGATCCGAGCCGGCGTTTGCCGCTGATTTCGAGGCACCCTGCATCGGATAGTCATCTGCACAATTGACGGGGCTTGATGCCGCGAATTTGTTCTTCGTAATTTATCAGGCGGAATTTTCTGAAGCTATGGAGTGACTCACCATAGCTGATTACCTGCTACAGCAACGTACAAAGACAAGGTGGCAAGCACCGTTCTTCCCGTTATTAGCCGTCGCTTCCTCTTCTACCATCTACCGTTATGGGTTGACCGTGAGTGTGAAATTCTGCGTGGCATTGGGCAGGACACCATTTTTCGCGGTGAAAACGAGCGGGAACGTTCCGGTCTCAGTGGGTGTTCCGCTCAGAAGGAAGCCGGAGAATGTAACGCCATCAGGAAGAGCACCAGACTCGGTGATCGTGGGAGGAGGAGTACCCGTTACAGCCACCGGGAAGGAGCCCGCCGTGCCTTCCGTACAGGTGGTGCTGTTCGCACTGGTTATGGATGGAGCCTCAGGAGGGTTGAGTGGAGTTGACATCTTGACACACCCCAGCAGGCTGGCAGTTGCGACTGCCAGCACAGAGAACAGTTGGAAGAGTGGTAAGCCAGCACCTCCGTCACGACGCAGTTGCATCATCGAACTCCTCTTGGAACTGATAAGAACCGGAACTGATAAGAAGTGAATGTCTGCGGGGAAGGCAGCCGAATTGTCCCACCGCAGCGCAGCCAAAGGCAAGTTCGCCGCTTGGGCGCTTGGGCCCGCTTCAGTTGCCGTGCTGGTTGGCGCGAGGGGGCGTCCCAATTTGAAAAACGAACTTCATAACAATCCACAGGCGCGAGCCGATTTGTCCTTGTTCAGAATTCCGATCTTCCCTATACTGGCGGGGTTTTACGGGAGCAGAAGAAGGTTTCGCCGGGACGGCGGCGGAGTCCTGCGACCCGCAAAACAAAATCTGTCAATCTCGACAAGAAGGAAGAGGAAATCGTGAATCGGAAACTCTGCGTATCCCTGCTATCCATCGCAGCGTTTGTCTCGGCCGGAGTTATGGAAGGCCGTGCAGAAACGCTGATGACGCGCCATGTGCGCGAAGCCACGATCAACGGTCAGGCCAAGCTGCTTGGGCGCCTTCCCGCCACCCAAACCATGCAGTTGGATATCGTTCTGCCTATGCGCGACCGGGATGGTCTGCACGCCTTCCTGGCCGATTTGTACAGCTCGACTGTTCCCAATTATCGCCACTTCCTCACCCCGGCCGAGTTCACCGCAAGGTTCGGCCCCACGCAAGAACACTATGACGCGGTGGTGCGTTACGTTCAGGAGCACGGCCTGGCCGTGGTTGGCGGCTCCCGCGACGGCATGGAAGTGCAGGTCAGAGGGCCAGTCTCGGCGGTCGAGGCGGCCTTCCATGTGAGCCTGCTCGCCTATCAGCACCCCACTGAGAACCGCATCTTTTACGGACCGGACCGCGAGCCTACGGTGGACCTGCCGTTCGCGTTGTGGCACATTTCCGGTCTGGACAACTATTCCATTCCGCATCCGATGTATAGCAAGAAGAGCGACTACGCCAAGGCGCACGGCATGCGTCCGGAAGAGGTGGTCACTCACGCGACGACCGGTTCCGGCCCGTCGGCATCGTTCCTAGGCAGCGATATGCGCGCGGCCTACTATGGCGGAACGGCTCTGACCGGTGCCGGCCAGAATCTGGGATTGTTCGAGTATCTGGGCACCGATCTCGCCGACCTGACGACCTATTTCAAAAACGCCAAGCAGACCAACAACGTGCCCATCACGCTGCTTTCGACCGACGGGACCAGCACGTCCTGTGTCTATACGAGAGCCGGTGGCGACTGCGATGACACCGAGCAGACGCTGGACATGACCCAGGCCATCGGCATGGCTCCGGGGCTGAACAGCCTGGTGATGTACATCGGCTCGACCGACACGGCCATCATCAGCTCCATGACCACGCACAGCCCACTGCCCACCACCATCGGCTGCTCGTGGGGATGGACGCCGGCCGACCCAACCACGCTGGATCCGTATTTCGAAAAGATGGCGTCGCAAGGCCAGAACTTCTTCGCGGCTTCGGGAGACAGCTCAACCTGGTCGCGGAGAAATGAGGCTTGGCCGGCGGACGACGCCAACGTTGTTTCGGTTGGCGGCACGGACTTAACCACGGCCAGCGCTGCTGGCCCATGGAAGTCAGAAACGGCCTGGGTCGATAGCGGCGGCGGCATTTCTCCGGACAAGATCGCGATTCCCGCATGGCAGAAACTCGCGGGCGTGATCAACTCCAGCAACAAGGGCTCAACCACCTATCGCAACGGCCCGGATGTTTCGGCGAATGCGAACTTCACCTTCTACGTTTGCGCCGATCAGACCACCTGCACGGCCAACGATTACGGTGGAACCAGCTTCGCCACTCCGATGTGGGCCGGCTACGTCGCGCTGGTCAACCAGCAACTCGCGACCAACGGATACTCGACCATCGGATTCATCAACCCCTATCTGTATGCGTTTGGCGTGAGTTCGAGCTACGGCACGGACTTCCACGACATCACCAGCGGCAAGTCCGGCAGCTACTCGGCCGTGACCGGCTACGATCTGGTGACGGGATGGGGAAGCCCCAACGGACAAGGGCTGATTAACGCCCTCGTCGGCGAGGACTAACCGCAACCTTGATTTTGCGTGCTCTGAACGGTGCTTCGAACAACCAGGCCCGGACTTTCGAGTCCGGGCTTTTTTTGTTCAGCGGGAAAGTAAAGAGCATTTACCACGAAGGGCACTAAGGATCACGAAGGGATTCTTATTATACGTTTCCTTCGTGTGCGGTTATTGCGGAATGAAGTCGGCAAAGACGAAGCCGTCACGCTCGACTATTTCTCCAGGACTCACTTGGATGGGGCTTGAGAACACGGGAGCATCGTAGACGAAGGTATGAAATTCGCCGTTCTCGCCGCAGGAGTCGATGCCAGCGGGCAGAGCTTGCAGCAGGCGCGAATCGTAGTCCTGACCGGCAAAAGACCTCTCCAGCTTTGACGGATCCACACAGGTAATTCTTGCTTTTACGCCGGACGCAATCATTTCGCGGGACAGTTGCTTGGTTGGAATTTGCCAGAGGGGAAAGAGCGGTTCGAGGCCGCTCCCTTGCAGTTGCCGAATACGGTAATCGCGAACATCCTGCAGAAAGAGGTCGCCGAATGCGACCGCCGTGATTCCTTCAGCCGTTGCCCGCTGGCAGGCGACGCGCATGAGGTCTTCGTATTCGAGGTTGGAGCAGGGCCAGGGCAGTTCGACGGCCCAGAGCGGGATTCCGGTTCGCTCGGCCTGCGCTTCCACCAAGGCGCGTCGGACAGCATGCATGGCCACGCGGTTTGCTTGGGAGTTGAAGGTGGTGAGCAGAGCGACGACCTGGACGTCCGGCTGCTGACGCAGAAGATGCAGCGCCCAGGCGCTGTCTTTACCGCTGCTCCACGACAGGAGAATGTTTTTCACACGCGACTCATTGAGTTTGTAATGGCCTGCGAGTTGAGAATAGCAAACGCGCTCTGCCTGAAGAAGCGGACGGATTCATCCTTTGCGAGTCTTCTTTCAGTATCATCCTAGTGTGATCTGCCTTGTGCCGTTGCGCATTGACGTTCGGTTCCTACGCGCGGATCGGCGCATGGATCTTGTGGGGAGTGGAGGGATGCGGTGCGTCTAAAGATTGTGCAAGCAGGAGAGCCGGTTTTGCGGCAAGCCGCGCGTCCGCTAACCAGGGACGAGATATTGGGAGACGAGATCCAAAGCCTGATTCACGACATGAAAGAAACCATGCATGACGCTCCTGGCGTCGGTTTGGCTGCACCCCAGGTCGGCATCTCGCTGCAACTTGCGGTGATCGAGGATCGCGAAGACGTGTTGAGGGATCTGCCGCCGCAGGACCTTATCGAGAGGGAGCGACGGCCCGTCCCCTTTCACGCCATCATCAATCCACGAATCACTTTTTCAGGAGATGACAAAGTCGCCTTCTACGAAGGCTGCCTCAGCGTGGCCGGATTCTCCGCGGTGGTTCCGCGCGCCCGCGCAATCCGCGCAGAGTACCTGGACGAACGGGGAGAGCAGCGCTCGGTTGAGGCTTCCGGATGGTACGCTCGAATTCTCCAGCACGAAATCGATCACCTGCAAGGCGCTCTCTACCTCGATCGCATGCACTCTCGCACCTTCACCTCGGTCGACAATTGGAATCGCTTTTGGAAGGGCCAACCGATCAGCCAAGTTTCCAACGCTCCCAGCAGCTAGACCTTTAGAGATTTCCCCACACGCTGGAAAATCAACTCCGACATTCCCATCCTGAAGCAATATTCCGCTCCGGATGGCTAGTTGCAATTGTCTGCAACCGGTTGCAAAAATTATCAGTCTTGATCGGTTTCGGACTTCGGGCTAGAGTGACAGATGTTGCGGACCGGCGGAATGCCGGACTCTGCAGCCTCAGCCTTCCCCCCGGTTTCTCTCCCTGGTATATGCGCGCGAGTGTGAGGAGAAGGATGATCATGACGAATTCAAGGGCGAAATTTTCGGCGGTGGCAGCGTTGGCCGTCTCCCTATTAATGGTTTTCACGACCGGCGCTCTGGGTCAGGACGCGGTCAGCGGCAGCGTTGGGGGCGGAAGCGCCGCTCTGATGCAGACTGTTCTAAGTCAGGCCCCGGCTGGTTTGCTGCTGCTCGGGCCCGACCTCAGGCGCCCGGCGCCCCAACGCCCGGCTCCTCAACCCCCCAACAATGGTTGCGGCAACAGGAACGGGGGATGGGACCAGGGCGGCGGCAAGTGCAGTGCAGTGCCCGAGGGCGGGACGACTTTTACTTACCTTGCGCTGGTGGGCCTGTGTTGCGTGGCGACGGCGATCTTCAGTATCCGGCGGCAGGCGCGGGCAACGAAGTAACAGCGACGAGCTTGCAACATCGGCGGGTCTTTCACGTCGGACTGTCTCCGCTTGATCTTCTTCTTGTAGATCTTGCTCTAACTCACAATTGACTCTAGCGGCGCCCGCAAAAACGGGTGCCGTTGCATTTTGGCGAAGATTTTTTGCCCTGGCCGGGGCGAATGAGTCGGTAGTGCGCAAATGCTCTTCTATACAGACATGATTGCCATCGGGCACGGAAGTGAGTCACAGGGTCGCAACTCTTGTACGCAGTGTGCAAGGCTTTGCGACCGTGCTTTGGGGTGCTCAGCGCCCTCTGGCGGCCTGTGATCACGTAATCTTGACCGGGGTTCGGGCGATGAGGCTCTCGCTTGAAGATGGCATCTAACTGTAACAAATCAAATAAGTTATGGCCGGCCGCGATGGCGATTTGGAAGTGCGGCTTTTGGCGCTTTCGTGGTGGGTCTATACCACCAACGTGCTACTTGCACCCCTTGCAATGATCTGCAATCCCATGTACGCTCTCTTCATCAGGGCAAGCCAACGATTCAGTTTGGTGTTTGCGTCTCCCCCGCCCGAAGGTTCGCCGACGATTTTCCGTGCAAGTAGGGCCCAGGTGTTAAGCAGGAAACAACCAAGTTGACGCGACAGTAGGTATACGATAATCTAGATCTGATTAGTAGGGATTTAGAGCGTGGACAAACTTTGGTGCTTGGGTCGCATCCGAATTTGCAAGGTCGAACCGAAAGAAGATCGAGCTAGGTTTTTAAGAACGGCGACGTAGCTACTTCCTCCCCGGAAAATGGCCGGTAGCGACGTCGTTCACTATAACGCTGTAACCGTCGTGGTTTTGTAAGTCTCCCCCTGGGTAGGTTCTCCCCCCTGAGATCTCAACGTCGAGATCTTCAGAGCAATCGGTGTCTGGCATTTCATTTTGTTTTTGGGGTCACTCGCAAGATGTGACTTAGAGGGCGAAGCTATGGCCGTAAGCACACTATCGTGGGAAATGACGCAGCCGGCGCCGTCGGCCGAGACCGGAATCGAAGCCTGGTACGGGCTGCACACCCGTTCGCGGCACGAAAAGATTGTCGCCCAGCGATTGGAAGAACGAGGGGTTACGACCTTTCTGCCTCTGGTCACCGAAGAGCGCCGCTGGAGCGACCGCAAGAAGTCAGTGCAGCTGCCGCTGTTCAGCTGTTATGTGTTTGCGAGATTTGCGCCAGAGCGGACGGAGCGCCTGCGGGTTCTGCGGGTTGAGGGAGTATTCGGGCTGGTTGGTTCGCGGGGCGAGGGCATTGCCATCCCGGACGATCAGATTGATGCGGTACGCAGTCTGGTCGAAGGGCAATTGCCCTGGTCGTCGCATCCTTTTCTCAAGATTGGTCAGCGGGTAAGAATCCGCAGCGGAGCGTTGAATGGTGTGGAAGGCGTACTGGTGCAGCGCAATGGAGACCGCACCTTGGTTATCTCGGTCGACGCGATCCAGCGCTCCCTGGCGGTGCGCGTAGAAGGATACGAAGTCGAAGCGGTTTAAGATGGCGGTTCGAAGCTAGTTTGCAACGCAGCCTGAAGTCGAATTGAAATCGCAGTCCTCCTCTCGGAAGGACGACACTCACCCTGATGGAAACTCAAACAACTTTAAGCTTGTTGATCGTGAGCCGCGATCCCGCGGTCTTGCGGATGGTCGAGCCGCTGGAAACTTCGCCGACCTGGCATCTGGAGACGGCTGCGAACGGCTGGGAAGCCATGGAGCGGATGCAATCCGGTCCTGCGTCGCATGCGCTGGTGCTGGATATTCCGCTCGAAGACAGTGAACCGATCCATTTCCTGCGCTGGCTGCGCTGTTTCAGGCCTGATTTTCCAGTAATACTGCTTTGCTCTCCGGAAGATGCTGGTCGGGTCAGGGAAGCAGCCGGTGTTGATGGGGAAGACATGGTGTACAAACCGTTTGACACGAAGTATCTCGAGGTGGTGATCCGGAAACGGATGGAGGCATCCGGAAACGGCCCCGTCGAAACTGCAGTCGTCGACATTGCCACGAAGAATATCGAACCGCTCGGCCGGGACAGTTGCTTTGTAAGTGCCAGTCTGATTATGCAGAAACTGCGCGGGCAGGCAGCACTGCTGGCGAAGACTGATGTGCCCGTGCTGATTGTGGGCGAGAGCGGAGCGGGAAAGTACACAGTCGCCAGCCTGATTCACAAACTTTCGGTGCGATCGGGGTTCAAGCTGTTGCGAGTGAATTGCGCGGCCCTGCCGGAGGCTGAGCTCGAAGCGGAACTGTTCGGGGGCAAGGGTGTCTCCACTCCGTCGACTCTGGGGAGATTCACAGCAGGCGAGACGGGCACGATTCTTCTGGAAGAAATCGCGGAGATGCCGGCGGGAGTGCAACTCCGGTTGTTGCAAGTTTTGCAAAATGACGAGGTTCGGACCCCGGCGGGCTCGGAGACAATCCCAGCCCGGGTGCGGATCCTGGCGGCGAGCGGCGCCAACCTCGAGCGTGCATTGGCGGAGAAGCGGCTGCGGGAGGACTTGTACCATCGTTTGAGCGGGTTCACGCTGCAGGTTCCACCTTTGCGCCAGCGTAGGGAAGAGATTGCGACCTTGCTGCGCTACTTCATGCACAATCTGTCGCGACACTACGGACTGCCGGCGCGAGGCATTTCCGCGGGAATGGTTTCGGCTTGCCAGCGCCATTCCTGGCCGGGAAATTTGAAGGAACTGGAAGCCTTCGTGAAACGCTATCTGGTGACGGGCGAACCAGAGTCGATTGGGGAACGAGACACGAGTGAGAGCTTTATGGATGTGGGCACCGGAGTTGAACAGCTCGCTGCCTCCCGCGCGGTGAAAATCGGAGCGGCCTTGGTGGACGCCGGGGAAAAGGCCATGAAAACCAAGCCGGAATCGCTGAAGTTGCTGATCCAGGGGATCAAGTGGGAAGCCGAGCGCAACGCCATCGCGGCCGCTCTGCTCAGAACTGGCTGGAACCGCAAGGCGGCGGCGCGTATGCTGAAGGTCAGTTATCGCACCATGCTGTATAAGATCGAGCAATATAAGATGCGCGCTCCGCAACCGTATCTTTCCCCGGTGCCCGCCGGAGAATTCTCCGGGTACGAATCAGAGTATGAATCAAGGTACGACGAGAACAAAAGCAACGGGGAAGCAAGATACGCGAAGGCAAGATAGGCGAGGCAAGATAGGCGAGGGCAAGATAACCGTGGCACACAAAACAATTTCCCGGATGGCGGTTTTGCTGCTTGGCGTTCTCCTGGCCGGAGCGGCCGGCGCGCAAAGTGCGCCCGCGACTTCCTCTGCGACCGCGGCTGACAAGCCGCATGACGACAGTTTCGTGATTGGCAATGACGACGTGCTGGCCATCAACGTCTGGAAAGAGCCTGATATTTCGCGCTCGATTCCGGTGCGCTCCGACGGGAAAATTTCGCTGCCGCTGGTGGGAGAAGTCCAGGCTGCCGGGCTGACTCCGCTGAAACTTGAGAAAGACATTGCCGAAAAGCTGAAGAATTACATTTCCGAGCCGGAAGTCACGGTGATGGTGCAGCAGGTCAACAGCCAGAAATTCAATATTCTGGGACAAGTGACCAAGCCGGGAACGTATGTGATCGCCAATTCTCCGACGGTGCTGGACGCGATCGCGCTGGCCGGCGGCTTCCGGGATTTCGCCAAGAAGAAGTCGATTTACGTACTGCGGCACTCGGCCAGCGGGGAGTCGCGGCTGCTCTTCAACTATAAGGATGTCAGTCAGGGCAAAAACATGGAGCAGAACATTAAGCTGCAGCCTGGCGACACGATTATTGTCCCGTAATGATTGCCGTGAATATTAATCTCCCGTGACCATCAGAATCGCCAACTCAGTCTGTTTCACTTTGCTTTCGTTCGGACTACTTTTGCTGGTGGCGCGCATGCCAGCGTGGGCGCAGCAACAGCAACAGGAAGACAAGACCAGCGCTTCGCCGACGGTCAGCGGTCCTCAGAATTCCGCATCGATGAGCAACGGAAACAATAACGGCAGCGGCAACAGCAATATCGACGAGCCTCCGATGGTGACGCCTCCAGTAGTAAGCGGGCAATCATACCCGGTGGCGACCGCTTCCCAGGAGCGTTCCAACTATCTGCGCGGCGGAGTGACTTTTGCGACCGCCTACAGCGACAACATCCTCGGAACGGTCGGGCCCAACTCAGTGCCGGTTAGCGACGTGAGTTATTCGGTATGGCCGACGATAGCGCTGGATCAAACCACGACGCGGCTGCACTGGACTTTGAACTACGCTCCGGGATTTACTTTTTACCAGCACACCAGCTCGCGCAATGAGTCCGACCAGAATGCGGCCGTCAACTTCCAGTATCGTCTGAGCCCGCATGTAACTTTCAGCGCCGTGGATAGCTTCCAGAAAAGCTCGAACGTATTCAACCAGCCGGATCTTGGCTCAGCCGGCGCGGTTTCCGGCGGAGCGCAGGCGGCCAATCTTTCGGTGATTGCGCCCGTGGCGGACCGGCTTAGCAACAACGGGAATGTGGGCATGACATACCAGTTCGCCGCCAATGCGATGATCGGAGCCGGCGGAAGTTTCTCGAACCTGCATTATCCCGATCAAAGCGAAGTGCAGGGCCTGTCCGATTCCGAGGGGCAGGGCGGGTCGGCGTTCTACAGCCATCGCGTCGCCCAGGGAAACTACCTGGGAGCGACCTATCAGTATCAGAGACTGCTGGCGTTTCCGACCCAGGGCGAGAACGAAACTCAGACGCACGCGGTGCTGTTCTTCTATACCTACAACCGCACACCGGCATTCACTCTTTCTTTGTTCGGAGGTCCGCAGCACTCCGACACGGTTCAAACGGAAACGTCGCAAGCGACCCCGGTTCAGTCTGCTCCGTCTGTTCCCGTGCCGCCGTTGCGGGCCTGGAGCCCGGCGGGCGGCGCGAGTGCGAGCTGGCAGGGGCGATCTACCAGCTTTGCCCTAGGCTACATACACATCGTCACAGGCAGCGGAGGGCTGGATGGGGCGGTAAAGATCGACAGCGCCAGTGTGTCGCTGCGGCAGCAGATGACGCGATCGTTTTCCGGCTCGGTGAGCGGGTTCTATGCCCAGAACGATGTCCTCGATGCGGTCGCCCTTGGCACCAGCAACGGCCACTCGATTTCCGCCACAGCTGCAGTGCAGCAGCAGGTCGGCCAGAACCTGAATATTCAGGCCGGGTACACGCGGCTGCATCAGGACTACTCGACGGTCGAGGTGCTGGCCGCGCATCCTGACACCAACCGCGAATTTATTGCGATTTCGTATCAATTTTCAAAAGCGCTGGGACGATAGCGCTGGGACGATGATCCTGGGAAGATAATTTTTATGGTTGAAGAACTCGACGACGAAAAATCGGAAGGCTTGAACCTGCAGCACTACCTGGGCGTGGTGCGGCGCCGCCACATGTATTTCCTGATCCCGCTGTTTCTCGGCTGGATCATCGTGTGGGGAGTCAGCTGGGTTCTGCCGCCGCGGTATCTGTCGACCACGCTGATTCTGGTGGAGCAGCCCACCATGCCGAAGGATTACGTCACGCCCAACGTGAACGACGATTTGCAGGAGCGCATGCAGAGCATCACGCAGCAGATTCTGAGCCGCACCCGGCTGCTGCACATCATTGACGAATACAAGCTGTACGCCGGAGGCCACGCCCAGCGCTCGCCCGATCAGAAGGTGGAAATGATGCGCAAGGACATCATCATCGACCTGGTGCGGGATGAGCGCAATCAGATAACGGCGTTCAACGTTTCCTATTCGTCGCGCAGCCCGCAGATGGCCCAGCAGGTTACCAGCGAGCTGACCGATCTGTTCATCAACGAAAACCTCGAAGTGCGGCAGCGGCAGTCCGAAGACACCACCCAGTTTCTCGAGGCGCAACTGGAAACCGCGCGCAAGACGCTGTCCGACCAGGAAGAAAAGATACGCGAGTTCAAAGGGCAGCATGTCGGAGAAATGCCCGGACAACTGGCCAGCAACCTGCAAATTCTGCAGGGCCTGCAATCCCAGCTGCAGAATGAAGAAGACGCTCTCAACACCGCCCGGCAGCAGCATGTCTATCTGCAGACGCTGGCGGAACAGTATCGAGCGCTGCAAGGATCGCCGAAGAATGGGGACGGCCCGACCATGGGGTTGCCGGCGCTCGACCAGGAACTCGAAAAGCTCAAGGCCCAGCTCGCCGACCTGCTATCCCATTACACCGATCGCCATCCCGATGTGCGCAAGGTGAAAGATCAAATCGCGCAGACCGAGAAGATGCGCGCACAGCTTCTCGCCGCGCTGAAGACCAAGGACGCCGCGGGTGCTGGAGACGGCAGCGATGCCGCCAATGCGGTGACTCCGGGCGGGGATCCCATGCAGGCCTCCTTGCTGGCTCCGATCCAAAGCCAGCTGCGCTCCAATCAACTCGAAATCACCAACCGCGAACATTCCGTAGCGACGCTTAAGGCCAAAGTCGACGACTACCAGGGTCGTCTGAATCAGGAGCCGATCCGCGAGCAGCAGTTGGCCGACCTCACGCGTGGCTATGAACAGTCGCAGGCCAATTACGACGACTTGCTGAAAAAGAAGAACGAGTCGAAGATGGCCACCAGCATGGAACTCTTGCAGCAGGGCGAGCGCTTCCGCATCGTCGATCCGCCCAGTCTGCCGATC
Organism: uncultured Acidobacteriota bacterium; assembly: GCA_963758005.1. GTDB lineage: Bacteria > Acidobacteriota > Terriglobia > Terriglobales > Acidobacteriaceae > Sulfotelmatobacter. Next base: position 414,409 of record CAVWTR010000006.1, on the reverse strand, counting down.
AAACCTGATTTTCCTAATCGTCTGAAGTTCTGCGGGATCGGGTTGGGCGTGGGCTTGGCGCTGGGTGTATTGTTCGCTGGCGCGTTCGAAATGATGGATGACCGGATTTACGATGAAAAAGAGTTTCAGAAGCTGCTGCCGGTTGCGGTAATCTCTGAAATTCCGGCGATTGCCCGACCCGAGGACGAACTGCGGGAGCGCCGGCAGCTCTGGTTGGGATGGGCCGTGGCCGCACTGGTTTCTGCTACCATTCTGGTAGGGTCGGCTCTCAGCTACTTGCGAGGCTAGCGGTATTGCCATATGTACAAGGCCTTCTACAATCTGAAACGCAATCCCTTCGAGATTACTCCCGACCCTTCATTCCTGTGTCCAACCAAGCGCCACAACGAAGCTTTGGCGGCTTTGTACTACGGGGTGCGGCGGCACAAGGGTTTCGTGGTTCTGACCGGAGAAGTGGGCACGGGCAAGACGCTGTTGCTGCGCTGCCTGCTGCAACTGCTGAAGAAAAGTAACGATGTCGCGTATGCCTATGTTTTCAATGGCAGGCTGACGCCGGTTGAGTTTCTGCAATATGTTGCCGGGGATCTGGGATTGCCTGCCGCGGGCAAGAACAAAAGCGAATTGCTGCTCGAACTTGCCCGGTATGTGATCACGCGCGGCCAAAAGGGATTGACCACCGTGCTGGTGGTCGATGAAGCGCACCATCTCTCGACCGACATCCTTGAGGAAATCCGGCTGCTCACCAACCTTGAAACTGCGGACCAGAAGCTGCTGCAAATCCTTTTGGTCGGGCAGCCCGAATTGGACGACAAGCTGGATTCGGCCGAATTGCGGCAATTGAAACAGCGGATCGCGCTGCGCTCCCATCTGGCGGCGCTCGATCTCGAGGAAACCACGGGCTACATCGAGCGCAGGCTGCGGCTGGCGGGAAATCCCGATGCCTCGAATCTGTTTCCCCAGGAAACGATCGAAGCGGTCTACCGGCATTGCCGGGGCATTCCGCGATTGATCAACACCATCTGTGAGAACGCGTTGATTGCGGCGTATTCGAGACAAGCTCCGAGCGTGACTCCGAGGATCATCGATTCCATCGCCATGGATTTCCGGCTGGATGTCGAGACCCGCCCCGCAGCGGTAATGCTCAACTCTGAAGACATGTCCGAGAGTATGAACGTGCAGAAAGCTGCCCGAACGCTGCTGGAGCTGTACTCGGCGCTGCGCACCGAGCAGTCACGCGAGGAATTGAGGACGCGGTAACGAGCAGTAAAAGAGAACAGTCCATCGTAGTCCATCGCATATGAGCCATATTTTTGATGCTTTACAAAGATCGGAATCCGAACTCTCCGGGACGGAAGACTCGTCGTTCGCGGTCGCGACCGAGTTGCTGCAGAAGGCGGAAGAGAAGATGCGGGTTGCGGCGGGAAACGAGCGGGCAGGCGCGACTGCGCTGGAGCTTCCCGGTTTCGACAGTGCCAGTTTCGACCGCTCCCAACCGGAACGTTCCAGTTCCGATCAGGATCCCTTATTTCCCGCCGATCTTGCGCAGTGTCCGAGTCTCGCGGTTGCCGTGCCGGAGGACAGCCGGTTGGTGTCGATCGAGAAAGAAGAAAGCCTGGGAGCCGAGAAATTCCGCTTCCTGGCGGTTCGCCTGCGGCAACTGCGGCAGACAAGACCGTTGAAGAAGGTCCTGATTACCAGCACGATTCCGCAGGAAGGCAAGAGCACCGTAGCGGCAAATCTGGCTTGCACCCTGGCCCGCCGCCGGCCCCAGAAAACACTGCTGCTCGAGGGCGACCTGCGCCGACCCACCCTGGCTGCGCGCTTTGGCTTAGGCCGAGTTGCGGGCCTCAGCGAATGGTTCCACGGTGAAGGCACGGCCATGAATATCTATCGTCTGGACAGTTTGGGAATGTGGGTGCTCCCGGCGGGACACGCCGTGGAAAATCCTCTGGAGCTGATGCAATCCGGCAAGCTGAGCCCGCTGATGGAACAATTGTCGGCTTGGTTTGATTGGATCGTGATTGATTCTCCTCCAGTGCTGCCCCTGGCGGACACCAGCGTCTGGGCCCGGCTGGCAGACGGAATTGTTCTGGTGACTCGGCCGGGCGTAACCGAAAAACAGCAGTTGCAGCGCGGGCTGGCGACGCTGGAGAAATCAAAATTGCTGGGTGCCCTGGTCAACAGTTCGCACGATGCGGCGCACAGCGACTACTACCAACGATACGGTCCCCCTGTATCGCCCTCCGGGTCTCGCGACTTGGAGAAATAAGCAGTCAAGCAGCTGATTCGCGTTTCTGTTCTTTCCTCCCCCGAAGGCGAAGTTCAATCCCAGCGTGTCGCCGCTCCCGTCGCAGGGAAGCGGAACAGGCGGAGGTCTGGTGGACGGTAATAGCAATCACATTCGGAAAAGCTTGGAAGTTCTTTTGAGGTTGACGGCCCTGAATCAATCCCTTGCAGGCGTTGACGAGGCCGGGAGGCTCGGAGCGCAGTGAAACCAACTATTCTGATCGTTACAACATCGCGCTGGTTCCCGACCGCCCGGCTGGCTATGGCTCTGGCCGGAGCCGGGTGTATAGTCGACGCCCTCTGTCCGGCAGGACATCCGCTCAGCAAAATGCGCACGGTGCGCCGTGCCTATGCCTACCGCGGCTTGATGCCGTTGCATTCGTTCGGCGAAGCGATCAAAGATGCGCAGCCCGATTTCATCGTTCCCGGCGATGACCTGGCTACCTGTCATCTGCATCATCTGCATGCTCGGGAAAGTCTACACGGAGAAGCAGGACAGTGGGTCTGCGAATTGATCGAGCGCTCGCTGGGTGCGCCAGAAAGCTTCCCCGTGGTCTATGCGCGAACCGCATTCGCCGATCTGGCTCGGGAAGTGGGAGTCCGCGCTCCGAAAACCGAGGTCATCGCGAACCTGGACGACCTCAAGAAATGGGTCGCGCGCTTTGGCCTTCCAACGGTGCTGAAGGCAAATGGCACCTCGGGAGGCGAGGGTGTGCGGGTGGCGCATACGGTCGAAGAAGCTGAACGCGCTTTCGCGCCCTCCAGGCCCCTCCGCTTTTGGCACGGGCCGCCAAACGGGCGCTGGTTGACCAGGACAAGAGTTTGGTCTGGCCTTCGCTGCTGCGCCATCGATCGGTCGTGAATGCGCAGGTGTTTGTGGCGGGGCACGAGGCCACCAGCACCAGTCGCGTGCTGGAAGGGCGCAGTACTGGCCAGTCTGCATTTCGAGGTGGTCAATAAGCGCAGTGCAGCGGGTCCCTCCAGTGTTCTGCGCTTGATCGAAAACCCGGAGATGTCGGCGGCCGCCGAGAAGATGGTCCGCCGGCTCGGTCTTTCGGGGATTCACGGATTTGATTTCATGCTGGAGGCGCACACTGGAAACGCGCACCTGATCGAAATTAATCCACGGGCCACGCAGGTGGGGCACCTGGCGCTGGGGCGGGACGCGATCTGCCCGCGGCTTTGTACTCCGCCATTTCCGGGGAGCCATTGCGGCCGGCCAAGAATGTGACGGAGAACGACACCGTCACGCTTTTCCGCAGGAATGGATGCGCGACCCGGCCAGCTCGTTTCTGACTTCGGGCTATCACGATGTCCCTTGGGAAGAACCCGAATTGCTCCGCGCCTGTGTCCGCAAGACCTGGAACCTGAGCTTGCGCGATTCCCGACAGGATTCTCTGCCGGCGTTTTCCACCGTGCGCATTCCTCGATCATGAACTCCACGAAGCTCAAATTCAAGAAGCGGGTCTGGATCGACCTCGATAACTCCCCGCATGTTCTTTTTTTCGCTCCCATCATCGAGGAGTTGAAGAACCAGGGCATCGACGTAACGCTGACGGCGCGAGACGCGTATCAGGTTCGTGAATTGCTGAGCTTTTATGACATGCATTGCGAAGTCATCGGCGGCCATTCGGGAAAGAACAAAGGGCTGAAAGTGCTGGCCAATTGCTCCCGCGCTCTGCAGTTGCTGCCCACCGCCTTCCGCGTCCGGCCGGATCTTGGTTTATCCCACGGTTCGCGAGCGCAGGTGATGGTCTGCAAGGCGCTCGGCATTCCCACCACCGTGATGGACGATTACGAATTTTCGATTCGCACCGGTTTCCTCGAACCAGACTGGACAGTGATGCCGGAAGTGATTCCGGATGGGGTGATGAGCCATCGTGCCGAGCGGGTGAAACGGTATCCGGGATTGAAGGAAGATGTTTATGTTCCTGGTTTCCTGCCGGACCCGGGGATTTTCGGCGAGCTGGGAATTTCTGGAGATCGCCTGATTGCGACCTTGCGCCCGCCGGCGGATGAGGCCCATTACCACAATCCCGAAAGTGACACCTTATTTGCTGAAGTGGTCCGGTTTCTCGGCAGTCAGCCGCAGGTTCTCGCGGTCACTCTTCCGCGCAACCAGCGCCAGGCCAGCCGTCTGCGGGTGCAGTGGGCCTGGCCTGCTGCGAGCGGGCAAAATGATCATTCCGGAGCGGGCGCTCGATGGCCTGAATCTGTTGTGGTTTTCCGATCTGGCGGTGAGTGGCGGAGGAACCATGAATCGCGAGGCCGCCGCGCTCGGAGTTCCGGCCTACAGCGTTTTCCGCGGAAAGGCGGGAGCCGTGGATCAGTATCTGGTTCGAGAAGGCCGGCTGACGCAGATCGAAAATGTGGCCGATGTCAAAAAGAAAATCCGGTTGACGCGCTGGAACCGGCCGGCAGTGCCGGACGGTAGGACCCGTCCCGCGCTGGCCGCGATTGTCGAGCACGTAGTCTCGACGCTACAAGCCTGAGAACGCTGTCCCGACACCGAATCCAATCCCAATGATTGCTCCAGCCTCTGCATTAATCGAATTGCCTGTTGAAACCGAAGTCGTCGGCGACGAACTGTCCCATCGCCACGCGGAGAGGGCCGAAAGCAGGACGAGAAAGGTCTACATCGTCGATCCGCTGTTCGATCCTCGCTGGGATGGGTTTCTGCGAATACACCCCCGGGCATCGCTGTTTCATTCCTCGGGTTGGCTGCGGGCGCTGGCGACGACTTACGGTTACCGTCCAATTGCGTATTCGACTTGCGGGTTCGACGAGCCGTTGCGCAATGCGGCAGTGTTTTGCGAGATCCAAAGCTGGATGACGGGAAAGAGACTGGTCTCGCTTCCATTTTCGGATTACTGCGACTGGCTGGTCGACAATAAAAATGATGCCCGTTCGATCGGCAACGCTCTCGAGAGTTCGATTACGCGCGAAGGCTGGCGCTACATTGAAGTCAGGCCGCAGCTTCCCGTCGGGATATCGGGCGAGCTGCACCAATCTCGAGTACGGTTCGCGTTCCACGAACTCGATCTGCGGCCGAGTCTCGAAGACATTTTCTCCGGGTTTCACAAGAGCTCGACACAAAGAAAGATCAGCCGGGCTCGGCGCGAAGGGCTCGCGTATTGTGAAGGTTCCTCCGATGAGTTGCTGAATCATTTCTACCGGCTGTTGCAGATGACGAGGGGGCGGCACGGATTACCGGCGCAGCCGCGAAAGTGGTTTGCCAACCTCATCCAGTGTTGCGGGGATGGAGTGAAGATTCGGGTGGCGTTCAAGGATGCGCGGCCAGTGGCTGCCATGATCACGGCCCGCTACAAAGACACCATGGTCTACAAGTACGGCTGCTCGGACACTCGCTTCAATCGCTTTGGCGGCATGCACTTGTTGTTCTGGAACTCCATTCAGGAGGCCAAACAGGCGGGCTTGCGGCGCTTCGATTTTGGTCGCACCGACGCCGACCAGAAGGGGTTGATCACCTTCAAGGGAAGGTGGGGCGCAGTCGAATCGGATTTGTATTATTCGCGCTACAGCGCCAGCGCATCTTCCACGCACGCTTTTGATTTGCCGGCGGGACAATGGAAGATCAAAGCCGCCAAGTTTGTGGTTAGCCATCTACCCTCAAGTGTGGTCTCCGGGATCGGTCGGGTGATTTACGGTCACGCGGGCTGATTCCGGAACGAAACTCTTCCCCGGAGACATTTTATGTTCGACTCAAGTTCAACTCGCGAAGCTGAAACGCCGCAATCCAGAGCCGAGGTGTGTCCATCTGGAGCGCCGTTCATATCGCCGGCGCAGAAACCCACGATCTCGATTGTGATCGTGGTTTGGAACGCCAAGAAGTATGTGATCGAGTGCCTGGATTCGCTTAAAGAGAACCTGGGACAGCTTCGCGCTGAAGTGGAAGTGATCATTGTGGACAACGCTTCCACCGATGGAAGCGCAGAGATCGTGGAGCAGCGTTTCCCGGAGTTCAAACTCATTCGCAACTCCGACAACCTTGGATTCTCCAAGGCTAATAACATCGGAATCGCGCAAGCTTCCGGGGACTATATCTGCCTGGTGAACTCCGACGTAAAGTTCATCGATGACTGCCTTTCCCCTATGCTCCAATATCTTGAGGACAACCCCGGCGTGGCCATGATTGGGCCGCAGATGCTGACGGCCAAGGGGGAGGTTGCTCGCTCCACCATGCGTTTTCCAACGATCTGGAACAGCTTCAGCCGCGCCGTAGCTCTCGATTTTATATTCAAGCGCTCGGCCCTGTTCGGGGGCCAATTGATGTCCGATTTTGATCATCAGCGGACGATCCCGGTGGAAGTGCTCAACGGCTGGTTTTTGATGATGCGCCGCAAGGCGCTTGAAAAGGTCGGCTTGCTGGACCCGCAATTCTTTATGTATGGGGAAGATGTGGACTGGTGCTATCGCTTCCACAACGCGGCGCAGAAGCTCATGTTCTTTGCCGGAGCCGCTGCGATTCACTATGGCGGGGCAAGTTCGGCAAGTGCGCCCCTGCGGTTTCATCTGGAGATGTACCGGGCGAACTTGCAGTACTGGCGGAAGCACCATGGCTGGCTGTCACAGCAGCTATTCTTGCTGACGCTGGCGATCTATGACGCGGCTCGAATGCCCGTCTTGGCGTTTGGCTATTTCTGCCTGCCATCGCAGCGTCAGACCATTCTTTTCAAATTCAAGCGAAGCTTTGCCTGCCTCCAGTGGACACTCCGCGCCATGACGAGTAAGGAAGCGGCGGGTCAAGTCCAGACGGTACTGACGAACTAATGGCGCGTGCCAGGCGCGAACGGCGAAGCCAGAGCCGCATTTTGACGATTCAAGACGCGTTGGCGGGAGTGGGAGTGGCTGCCGTTACCCTGTAAGGATTCCGCCGGTCAGGACGTATGTTTGTGAGTACGTACCACTGGTTATCCGTTTATGGCTCTTGACATCTCAGTGTTGCGAAGATCGGCCGACGTTTACGACCCGAACTCGTTTGCGAACCGGCTGCGCAGCGCCCGCTTCCGGCAGTTTGAGAAGATGGCTGCTTCTTTGCCAAGGCCATTGCGGATTCTCGACGTGGGCGGAACCAGTGAGTTTTGGGAAAATCGGGGCTGGGCCGGACGCGCCGATTGCCAGATACTGAGTCTGAATTTAGTGCCGGAAAAACAGAGGTACGAGAACATACAACCATTCACCGGCGATGCGACGAATCTGGCCCAATTCGGAGATGGCAGCTTTGATATTGCGTTCAGCAACTCCGTGATCGAGCACCTTTTCACTTTCGATAAGCAGCTCTACATGGCTGCGCAAATACGGCGGATCGGAAAGGCCTTCTGGGTGCAGACCCCGAATTTCTGGTTTCCGGTCGAGCCCCACTTCCACATACCGGGCTGGCAGTGGATGCCGGTGGATGTGCGCATCGCGATGCTACGCCGCTGGCGATGCGGCTGGACGGGCCCCTGTCCCGACCCGCGAGAACGCGCCGGCAGATTGAGGAAATTCGACTTCTTACCAAACGCGAATTGACCACAATGTTTCCCGGATCGACCATAATTGCCGAGCGATTCTGCGGTTGGGTGAAGTCCTGGACCGTTATTGACGGGTTTCCGGGGAACCCAGCGCAGGAACTTCCTGGGAAAGGGAATTAATCCTTGCAGCCGAAACACCTGCGCTTTGGCGGAGGAACCGCCGATTCGATTCTGAATCCCGCCGTGCTGGTGGTGGTCCTGATCGTTGGCGTACTGATGTTGGTCTGGCCGCGGAAGAAGATCCTGCCGCCGTTTCTGGCGGCCGCGATTCTGATTCCGATGGACCAAGTGCTGATGATGGGCGGCCTGCATTTTCCCATGCTCCGGCTGCTTGCCCTGTTCGGGGTGGCGCGGTTGGTCCGGGAGAAAATCGCTGGAAGACGGATTTTCGCCGGCGGGGTAAACAAACTGGACTGGGCCCTGATCCTGCTCACCTTGTTCATCGCCATCGACGCGGTGGCGCTGTTTCGGGAAGTCGGGGCTGTGATCTTTCAGCTGGGAAACATCTATACGGCTTTTGGCATTTATTTCTTGCTGAGATTCCTGGTTCGCGACCAGCAGGACATCTTGCGGATGATCCGAACGCTGGCCTATGTCGCGGCTGTAGTCGCAATCGTTATGGCGTATGAGCGGACCACCGGTCACAATCCGTATGCGCTGCTGGGAGGAGCGAATGCTTCGTTCTACGCCAACGTCATGGTACGGGGCGACCGTTTCCGGGCCACGGGTTGTTTCGGGCAGCCCATTCTGGCGGGAACTTTCGGCGCGATCCTGATCCCCTTATTCGTCCTGTTGTGGCGGAGTGGCCGGAGAAATCGCATCCTCGCCGCGGTTGGCATCGTTGCGGGCACAGTGATCACCTTGGCTTCGAACTCGAGCACTCCCATCCTGGCTTATGCGGGCGGCGTGCTCGCCATTTGCCTCTGGCCAGTGCGGAATTGGATGCGGGCCATACGTTGGGGCATTGCTGCTGCGCTGGTCGGTCTTCACCTGGTGATGAAGGCGCCGGTCTGGCATCTCATCGCGCGCATCGACATCTCGGGGGGGTCCTCATCGGATCACCGCTTTCTGCTGGTCGATCAGTGCATCCGCCACTTCGGGGACTGGTGGCTGTTTGGCGTGAAGTCGACTGCCGAGTGGGGCTGGGACATGTGGGATACCGCCAATCAATACGTCAGCATTTGCGATAACTCCGGGCTGCTGCCGTTCATTCTTTTTCTGGCAGTGATCGTCTATGGCTTCAAATTCCTGGGCAAAGCGCGGAAGTCCGCCGGTGGTCGCAATCAGCAATTATTCTTTTGGATCTTGGGGGCGGCCCTTTTCGCCAATGCTGTCGCTTTCTTTGGCATTTCCTACTGGGATCAAATCCAGGTGGTTTGGTACGGTTTGCTGGCCGCGATTTCTGCCGCGGTGCTGACAGCTCCAAAAGGACTGTCGACCGCAGTTCCCCGAGGGACGGTTGCAGCCGAGGATCGAGCTGAGAAAAATTCGTGGATTGGGGTACCGATCGACCAAAGTTATTCCGAGGAACAAACCCCAAGCGAGTCGTTCCACCTGCAATCGCACCAGCCTGATTTTTTCGCTTTCTAAATTCATATGCTTATGGAATTTCCGCAGCAGACCGTGGCATCCGACCTCTTACTTACAGAAGCCCGGCCGGAGCAGGACAAGTGCGCCTACGTCTTGATGACGGCGGCGTACAACGAAGAGGCGCACATTGAGAAGACTCTTCAGACTGTGATCTCGCAGACCACGCGGCCGGAACGATGGGTGATCGTCAGCGACGATTCGACGGATCGGACCGATGAGATCGTCGAGAGTTACGCGAAGAAGCATGACTTCATCCGCTTCCTGCGCGTGAGCAAGAGGGCGGGGCACAGTTTCCACTCCAAAGTGGCTGCCCTGCATCAGGGAGCGAGTCTGCTGGAAGGCGCGGCTTACGACTTTATCGGCAACATCGACGGCGACTTGTCTCTGGAGCCGTTTTATTTCGAGCAACTGCTCGACCGTTTTCAGCGCGATCCGGCGCTGGGCCTGACCGGAGGCTTTGTTTACGAAGATGATGGGCAGGGTTTTAAGAGCCGCTGGTCGAACAGCGTCCATGACGTTGGTCATGCGGCGCAGTTGGTGCGGCGCGAATGCTACGAAGCCATCGGCGGGTATGCGCTGCTGAAGTATGGCGGCGAAGACTGGTACGCCCAGACCTGCGCCCGCATCAAGGGCTGGAAGGTGGAGGCCGTGCCGGAGCTGAAAATCTTACATCGCCGCACACCGGGACGAGCAGCCACCCGCTGCGCAACGCATTTCGATCAGGCCAGCTCGATTATTCCTTTGGCAGCGACCCTATGTTCGAAGTGCTCAAGTGCCTGCGGCGGTTTCGCGAAGCGCCCTATTTCCTGGTCGCTCTGACTCGCCTGGCAGGATTCCTCTGGCCTTACGTTTGCCGCGAGGCGCCAGCCGTGCCCGAGGACTTTAAGGCGTTCTTGCGGGGGGAGCAGCGTTCCAGGGTTTCGGCGCTAATCGAGAGCCGGCAAGTGGTCCGCCGGCAAGAAGGATGGACATTGCCTAAGTTGAGCAACTCATCATTCATTTCAATTTCCTTATGACTATTTGTGAAAGTCTAGAAGAGAAAACCGAAGTGCCGACCGAAGTGCCGACGGGAGTGCCAGGCGACTCGACGAGCAAGGAATCGTCCATGTCGACCTCCGGACATAAGCTGGCCGCCAGCGTCGGAAAAAATACGATTTTCGGCATCATCTCCGGCCTGACGCAGGTAGGCACGCGTCTGGCAACGATTCCGATCGTGATCGCGCACCTCGGTCTGGGCGGCTACGGCATCTGGGGCATCATCATGACGACGGCTGCCTACATGCGGTTTGGAGCCGTAGGAGTCAAATCGGCATTCCAGAAATATGTTGCCGGGCTCTTGGCTCGGGAGATTTACAACAAGGCCAACCAGCTCCTCAGCACGGGTTGCGCCGCAATGCTGGTGCTTTCAATCGTCGAACTGATCCCGATTTTCTTCTTCTCGGGAAGCATCGCCCGGCTTGCAGGCGTTCCTCCGCAATTCCTGCAGCAGACCAGCGCCGCCATCTCGGTATTGGCGTTGATCATGATGATGTCGAATGTGGGCGCGGTTTTTGAGGCGATCATCATGGGCGGGCACCGAACAACATTGCCCGGCGTTTCACCGCCGGCTTCACCATCGCCGAGGCCATCGCGATTGTGGCGCTGCTGCATTTCGGCCACGGATTGTTGGCCATGGCGGCGGTCATGGGAATCTCCGAGCTGGGATTTGTGATCTGCTGTTATTTCGCCTCGCTCAAAGTGGTCCCGCAGATTCGCCTGAGAGTGAAGCACTTGAGCAAGCAGGTCCTCGGCGAACTGTTCCGCTTTGCCGGCAGCTACCAGCTAGTAAATCTCTTGCAGGTTTCCTATGTCTCGATTCTGCCCATCGCCATCCTGCGCGCGTTCGGAGCCGATCACGCGGGCATGTATGCGCTGAGTGCCAGGCTGATAAGCCCAGCCGCCATGCTCCAGGATGAGTTTGTCTCCATTTTGTCTGGCGGGTCGATGATGTCGCTACCGGTTGAACCGAAGGCATGCGGGATCTTCTACACAATTCCTACAAGGTCTCCTTGGCATTCGCCCTAGTCCCCACGGCCGCCCTGGCCACATTTGGAACGACGATCGTGTTTGCCTGGACCGGGCAAGCAGCTCGGAGTTCCGCGTCGTGCTGGCGTTGGTCTCCTTCGCCGCGGTGTTTCAGGGCGTCTCGGTTCTCGGGGTGGTTCTTTATCGGATCTCGGGGAAAGCGTTACTGGATAATCTGCGCCAGGTATTTGTAATTTCCACGCTCCTGTGCGCCGCAATGTTTACTCGTCACTTGGGGTTTTATGGATTATTGGGAGCACTGGCAGGGGCGGAGCTCATCGGGATGCTCTTCATGATCTATGCCGTTGCCCGGACGTTCAAGATGTTCGAACCTGCGGTCCTGCTTTCGGATGCCCTGCGGATGGCGGCTGCCACTGCGGGCGTCATTGTTGTTGGAGCTCTTGTAGCTCAGATTCCCCCTGCCCTCGGTGGGAGCCCGGATGAGTGCGACAGTTCACAGCGGAATGATATTTGTGGGGCATGCGCTGCAGCGCTGACGCCGGCGTTCCTGATTAGCAGGTTCATCACTGCGAACGAGGGGCGAACGGTGCTGCGTGTGCTGCGACTACGGCGCGGAAGTCCAGTGGCTGCATAGCAACAGTGAACAGACCAATGACGAAATCATGCGCAGAGAAGGGTGGGTCGGTTGAGATGACGGGCCCTGCGGCTCGGGTGTCGAGCGGGCGTTCGGCCATCTCCGAAGACTTTCTTCTCGGCAGCATGAGAGATTGGCCAACAGGCTCCATACGTCATGGCTGAGAGTGACCTATCCTTTCGCCGCTTTTGGCGAAGGGGTTTCGATTGACCGCTCCTGTGACATCTACAGGCCCATGGCGGCAGAAATTAGTGTGGGAGATAACGTTTATGTGGGGCCGGATGTGCGGCTCAACGTGGCGCCCGGCTCCGCGCGTTCCGAAGCGAAAATTGTCCTGGGGTCAGGATGCGGAATTGGAAGGCGTTCGAGCATATCCGCAAGAAACAGCATTGTTCTGGAAGCGGATGTGCTCTTGGCCCCTTCGGTCTTGATTATGGATCACAACCACGAATTTTCCGACATTGAAATGCCGATCCATCGGCAGGGTGTTACCGAGGGCCAAACCTTGCATCGGACGGAACTGCTGGCTTGGCCATGGCGCCGTGATCGTGTGCAATCACGGGGCACTAACGATTGGACGAAACAGCGTCGTGGGAGCGAATTCAGTCGTGACCAAGAGTTTCCCGGCGTACAGCGTGATCGCCGGCAACCCCGCGAGACTGATCCGGGAATATGACCACAGCACCGACACTTGGGTAAAAGCGGAGGCGGCATGTCAACTGCGGTCCTAAATCATCCGGTCAGTGGGGCGTCTTCTGATCTCGACAAGAACCGGCAGGCGTGCCCCCTGTGTGGAGGGGCCAGAAGATTTCCGAGTTTCTGCGGGCGCCGGATCGATTTCACTGGCGCCAGGATGTTTACACGCTGCTGCGCTGCGGAGATTGTTCGTGCGTGTGGCTTGACGATCCTCCGAAGCCCGAGGAGATGGGCATCCATTACGACGAGGATTATCACCAGGTTATTACCGCCGCAGGAGAAGGCCACGCCGACCGCCGCTGGCAGCGACAACGGGAGATCATTTGCCGTCACAAAGATGGCGGAACCATCCTCGATGTGGGCTGCAGTTCCGGCGGGTTCCTGAGCACGATGAAGGGCGGCGCGTGGAAGCTCTACGGCATCGACATGGAAGAATCGACCGCGGCGAAGGCTAGAGCGAAGACGGGAGCGGAAGTATTCGTGGGAGATGCTGCGCACGCCCCATTTCCGGAAGGTTTTTTCGATGTGGTGACCACCTTTGACCTGCTTGAGCATGTTTACGATCCTCGCGAGTTCATGGGAAAGGTGCTGGAATGGCTCAAGCCGGGCGGTATTTTCCACGCCATCTTGCCCAATATCGATTCCTGGGAGTCACGGCTGTTCGGCAGTTACTGGTATGGGCTGGAACTGCCCCGGCACTTGTTTCACTTTTCACCGCAGTCCCTTTTAGAAAGCTGATGAGCGTGGCCGGTTTCGAAGAGGTTTCACTGGTAACACCGAAGATTTCTTATGTTGACTACAGTACAGAGTATCTCTATTGCAAAATGATTGAGAAGATGGGGTTCTCGCCAACTCCCCCGGCGAAGCCCAGGCCGCGAACCTTTGCCCGCAGAGCATGGGGCAAGGGGACGCGGACTTTCCTGATTGCTCCACCTGCCCAAGTTGCATCCTGGGCGGGAGCAGGGGCCGAGTTTGGAAATAGTTTTCCGCAAGCCCTAGTCACCAACCAAATAGCCAATTGAACAAGCAACGGGCTCACAGAAGCCCGAGGGGAGGTCCAAGTGTCAGTTCATACTCTTACCACTTACGATAGCGAAACCAGTTTCTATCCTGTAGCGGATGCGGTGCCCCGGGTGCAGGTGGGACACGCTCTGGTGCATGCCTGTTCCTTCGACGAAATGCTGGAGGCCATTGTAGGCAGCGTATATAGCGGAGAGCCGCAGTACGTGGTGACTCCCGATGCGCAGCACGTGGTGCTTCTTGCCGGGGATAAACATTTGCGAACGACCTATGCGGATGCTGCGTTCGTGTTGCCCGACGGTATCTCGCTGATTCTGGCGGGGCGCTTTTTGGGGCAGAACATTCAGCATCGCATTTCCGGAGTGGATATGTTTGAAGCCCTGTGCCGGCGGGCGGCTCGCGAAGGGCTGCGCGTGTTTCTGCTGGGCGGGCGTCCTGGTTCGGCGGAGAAGGCGGTCGAGAAATTGCTGGTAAAACTCCGGGACTGATCATATCCGGTATCTGCTGCCCGCCGATGGGGTTCCAGAACGACCCAGAGCAGCAGGCCAAGGTAGAAGAGCAAATCCGGGCGGCGCGTCCGCACCTGCTTTTCGTCGCGCTGGGCGCCCCCAAGCAGGAGTACTCAATGGGGGAGCATGCGCGCAGCCTGGGCGTTCCCATCGCCATGGGTGTGGGCGGAAGTTTTGAGATGGTGGGCGGCATCGTCAACCGCGCGCCGGGATGGGTGCAAAATATGGGGATTGAGTGGCTCTACCGGCTGGTGCGCGAACCGCGGCGGCTGTGGAGACGCTATTTAATCGGGAACGTGGAATTCGGGTTCATCGTGCTGCGGCAGTGGCTGAGCCTACGCGGATTGAGTGGAAACTCCTTTGGAAGTGGTCCAGTGGTAGGCGCTGAAAGCTTTCGTCCTGCGCCGAGGTCCCGCTCGCCGCGAACTTCGGCCGCTGCTCAAGGAAGAGAGAGCGTCGGAAACAACATCGGTTTAGGAATGCGGTATAGTCCGAGGCTTGCATCGATGTGTGGGGAAACTGTCCGCGCCGACGGTTCGCTCCACGATTCGGGTTGTTCGGCCCCCAGAACTGCAGCTGAGGCCTTCAGTCGAGTATGGGGCGCGTCACAAGGAGAGCAGGGCAGAATGAGCAACCCATGTCGAAGGTCGGCGGAAGATCCACTTTCGTTGATTAGCCGCGCTGCGAATAGCTTTCGTAGTCTGTGGATGGTGTGGACCTACCCGTTTGCTTCCGTGGGGGATCGCTTCCATGCGCACTATTAGTGCGAACTGCAGCGATCCACGGCAGACTTCATTCGAATCGGTAACTCTGTCAGTATCGGCCGCGACGCGTGGATTAACATTGCTGATGAAGTGCCCGAGTCCGACGAACCCATTATTACTCTGGCTGACGGGTGCTACATTGGCAGACGCAGCGTTGTCTCGGCCAAGAACGGGATCTACGTCGGGCGAAATGCAATGATTGCCCCTTCTGTGTTGATCATGGACCACAACCATGCTTTTGAGGACGTTACGGTTCCTATAGCCGAGCAGGGTGTAACGGAGGGGGAGACGGATCCCGCATCGAGGAAGGATGCTGGATCGGCTTTGGCGCCGCTATTGTCTGCGGCCAGGGAGAACTGGTGATCGGACGACACTCTATTGTCGGGGCCAACTCCGTAGTGAGCCGGAGCGTACTGCCGTATTCGGTGGATCACCGGCAATCCCGCAAGGGTGGCAAAGAGTTACGATGCCTCAAGCGCACAGTGGGTCATGGGATCCAGCAAGACGCAAGTGCCGGAGAAAGTCACATAAGATTTGCGGCTTAGTGGACTGCTGAAGACTGACGGGAGCGACGCGAAGTCAGACGGATTCCGCCAGATGATCGCTGTGCTGCCCTACCGTCGTCCGGATGTCAGCGGAGCCACGTCAGCGGATATTCAAAAAGCAAGTTTGCCGGTGGTAAGGAGGGCAGTTTCAAGGACAACATGGGAGTGGTCGCAGTTCTTTCCACTCAACTGCTCGCGACCCAATTCATAAATCAAACAACGGGGGATAACTGAGCAATGCAGACAACCGACATCGGGCATGAAATTCGAAGCTTTCTGGTAGACAACTTTCTCTTTGGTCACAGCGAAAAACTCCAGGACGACGAATCGCTGCTGGGGAATGTGATCGATTCGACCGGCGTTGTTGAATTCGTGGTTTTTCTTCAGGAGCGCTTCGGCCTCACTGTGGAAGACGACGAAGTGACCACCGAAAATCTCGGGTCGGTACGAAACGCCACCGCGTTCATCGAAGGAAAACTTCTCCACAAGGCCTAGAATAGGGCTTGTTATGCGGACTGGTGATTCCCTCTAGGTTGTTGATTATGCGTTGGTTGTACAACATTGTTCCGGCCGTGATTCTCAAGTGCATCGATCCGGCGGACGTGATACGATCCTGCACAGCTCCCTCTCCCTTTTTATCCCCCACAACGAGTGTTGACCGTTTCAGAGATGTGAATCGATAGCGAGGTTTGCACAAGCTCATGATAGAAGCTGCGATCATTGGAGCAGGTCCGTACGGACTTTCCCATAGCCGCTCACCTTCGCCACGCCGGAGTAGCATACCGGGTTTTTGGCCGTCCCATGGACACGTGGGCTTCGCACATGCCCAAGGGCATGATGCTGAAATCGGACGGCTTTGCTTCCAATCTTTACGATGCAGAGGGCGCGCTGAGTTTGAAGAGATTCTGCGCCGAGCGCGGAATTCCGTATGCCGACACCGGCAAGCCCGTGGCTCTTGAAACTTTCTGCTCCTATGGCCTGGCTTTCCGGGAGCGAATGGTTCCGGACCTGGAAGAGACTAACGTCACCTCGTTGAAGAGGGCCCGGCGGTTTCAAAGTCCACCTCGAGAACGGTGAAGTAACGGAGGCTCGGCGAGTCGTTTCGCAATCGGCATTACTCATTTTGAGTATGTTCCCGAGACCTTGAGGCACTTGCCTGCGCAATACTTCTCCCATGCCGCACGACACCAGGAGGTCAGTAATTTCCGTGGGCGCAGCGTGATTGTGATCGGCGCAGGAGCTTCCGCGCTGGATATGGCGGGACTGATGCACGATGCCGGAGCTGAGGTGCAGTTGGTAGGCCGTAAGCCGGAAGTGAAATTCCATGGAGATCCGACTGGAAGGGAGCGCTCCTTATGGCAGCGGCTGACTCGTCCTTCCTCCGGATTGGGGCCCGGGTTAAAGTCGCGGTTTTTTGCGGAATCTCCGCTGGCCTTCCACTATTTGCCGGGGCAGTTGCGCCTCGAAGCTGTGCAGCGGGCGCTCGGTCCAACCGGTGGATATTTCATCAAGAATAAGGTGGTTGGCAAGGTACCGATGCACCTGGGGTATTCGCCGGAAGGTGCGGAAGTACGGGGCGGCAAGGTGCATCTGAGCCTGCGTTCCGTGGATGGAACCCCGAAGGAACTTGTCGCCGACCACATCGTAGCGGGCACTGGTTACCGGGTAGATATAGACAACCTCAAGTTCCTGAGCGACGACATCCGTTCGGCGGTTCAACAGACCAATGGGTCGCCCGTGCTCTCGTCGAACTTTGAATCTACCCTTCCTGGCTTGTATTTTACTGGAATCGCCGCGGCGAACAGCTTCGGCCCCGTCATGCGATTCGCCTTTGGAGCCAGGTTCACCGCACAGCGGCTGACAAAAGTCCTGAAGAAAACCGCAGTGCGGCGAACGGTCGCCATGTCAGCCGTCGAAGTGGCGGTCAATACCAAGTAAGAGTGGGACTGGAGACGCCCTCCCCAGCCCACTGGAACGTTTTTACGCATGAAAAGAGAAACAATCGCGATTCACGCGGGATACGACGGTGATCCCACCACCAAAGCCGTCGCAGTGCCGATCTATCAGACGTGCGTTCGAGTTCGACAGCGCCGAGCACGGGGCAGCGTTGTTCAACCTTGAAGTCGAAGGGAACATTTACACCCGGATCGGAAACCCCACGAATGCTGTTCTGGAAAAACGAGTCGCCGCACTCGAAGGTGGAGTGGATGGCCTGAGCGTGAGTTCCGGAATGGCGGCGATGAGTACGCGCTGAACAATATCGCCGAGTCGGGAAATACATCGTTTCGTGCCGCAGCTTTACGGTGCCACCTATACGTTGCTGGCACATCTTTCCGAAACGGGGCATTGAGGTACGGTTCGCCAAAACAGATCATCCCGACGACGTAGAAAAACTGATCGACGAAAATACCCGCGCAGTTTACTGCGAGAGCGTGGGCAATCCAGCGGGAAATGTGGCTGATATCGAGGGGCTGGCGCGAGTCGCGCACAAGCACGGCGTGCCGCTGATCGTCGACAACACGGTGGCTACACCGATCCTGCTGCGGCCGATCGAATATGGCGCCGACGTTGTGCTGCATTCGATGACGAAATTTATCGGGGGCGGCGGCACCAGTATTGGCGGAATGATCGTGGATAGCGGCAAGTTTCCCTGGCGGCAGTATCCGGACAAATTTTATATGTTCAACCGGCCGGAGATCGCTTATCACGGCGTCGTCTATGTGGACCATTTCGGAGACTCCGCTTACGTCGCGCGCTGTCGAACCGTGTGCCAGCGAAATACTGGCGCCACACTGTCTCCGTTTAACGGCTTTTTGTTCTTGCAGGGAATTCAGACGCTGGCTCTACGCGTGGAGCGCCACGTGGAGAACGCGCGCAAGGTGGCGGAATTTCGCGCGCTCATCCGGCGGTTGCCTGGGTGAACTACGTCGGATTTCCGGACAATCCGCTCTATCCGATGGCACACCGATATTTGGGTTCCAACTTCTGCTCGCTGCTGACGTTCGGCGTGAAGGGCGGTTATGAGGGCGGCCGAAAGTGCTTCAACGCCTTTCAACTTTCAAGCGGATGGTGAACATGGGCGACGCGAAATCACTCTCGTGTCATCCCGCATCGACCACGCACCGGCAGCTTACGCCCGAGGAGCAGGCGCAGGTTGGCGTCACTCCGGAGATGATCCGGCTCAGCGTGGGCATCGAGCACATCGACGACATTCTGGACGATCTGGCGCAGGCGTTGAAAGTTGCAGCAGAGTGAAGTTTCGCGAAATGGAATACTTCGGGCGAGGAGGGGTGATATGCCGCTGATCATTGAAGGTGGGCGAATTCCGCCCGCTGGGCGGAGAAGAGAGCGCGCGCGATTGGCAGTCAGATTTGGCACGGCAAATGCCTCAGCCTTGCGCTCATCAACAACATGCCCGACCCTGCGCTCGAAGATACCGAACTGCAGTTCTTCGAGTTGCTCGATATCGCGTCGGGCACCCTTCCAGTCATAGTCAAGCTTTACTCGCTCCCTGGAGTTCCTCGAACCGAGCGCGGACAGCGGCATCTGAACAGCTTCTACTTCGATTTTGACGATCTCTCGAACAGCCGGTTTGATGGCGTTATCGTCACCGGCACCGAACCGCTTCAGGCCAACCTGCAGGATGAGACGTACTGGGGGACGCTGACCGAGCTTTTCGATTGGGCGAAAGAGAATACATCCTCCACCGTGCTATCGTGCCTGGCCGCGCATGCCAGCGTACTGCACGGAGACAGCATTCCCCGTCACCGCTTACCGGACAAGCAGTTTGGCGTCTTCGATTCCGTCAGAAAATGCGACGACTCTCTGACCAGCCGGATCGCGGACCGCATCCGTTCCCGCATTCTCGCTGGAACGAAGTGCGCGCGAATGAGCTGACTTCCTGCGGTTATACCGTTCTCACGGAGTCCGCCGAAGTGGCGTCGATTTGTTTGTGAAAAAGAAAAAGAAGAGTCTCTTTGTGCATTTTCAAGGGCACCCGGAATACGGCGCGCAGACTCTGTTGAAAGAATACAAAAGAGACATCAAGAGATTTCTTCGTCAAGAGAGAGAAACCTACCCAACCGCTCCAGCGGGATATTTCGATGCGGCCGCGACTCAACTTTTGAACAATTTTCGAGAGATGGCGATCGCCGACCGGCGCGAGGATATGGCGGCATCGTTCCCGGAAACTGCTGTGATTGGCGGGCTGCAGAATAGCTGGCACTCGTCGGCCGCCAGCGTGTATCGCAATTGGCTGCAGTATCTGGAGTCGCGAAAGGCGGAAGCGCCCGTGTTCGCGGCCATGGATCGGTTTGCAAATACACGATCGACGCTGGCGGACGGCGAAAGAGCATGAAAAGCGGGTCATCACAATTCGGCAAGACGTAGAAATGAATGTCCAGGGAAAAATTTAAGGGCCCATAAAGGAAATCGCGACTTACGACTAACAGTTTGGCGGACAGCCTGACAACTCAACTTCCAGGTGGCTCTATGATACCTCAGCTTAGCCCTGTTCTTCTTCAGTGCGGACTCTGCGGAACAGCAAAACGGTAAGTATCAGATGCTGCTTGAGTCCGCGAAGTTCGCAGACGAGCATGGGTTTGCCGCCGTGTGGACGCCGGAAAGACACTTCCAGCGGTTCGGAGGGCTTACGGCAGTCCCTCCGTTACCGGCGCGGCGCTCGCCGTCTTAACGAAGCGCATCTCCATTCGGGCTGGCAGCGTTGTCCTACCCTTGCAGAACCCGTTACGTGTGGCCGAAGAATGGGCCATGATCGACAATCTTTCGAACGGACGCGTGGCCATCGCGGCTGCTTCAGGATGGCACGCAAACGATTTCGTTCTTTCGCCTGATACCTACCAAAACCGCCACGACGACATGTATCGGAAGATCGCCATGATCCAGAAGCTCTGGCGAGGCGAGAAGATATCATTGCCGAATGGGGCGGGCGTTAAGACCGAGGTCGGCATTCTGCCGGCACCGGTTCAAGGAACTCCCGATCTGGCTGACTGGGCAATCAGATGAGACTTTTTGGAATGCCGGCGACTCGGCTTCAATATTCTGACGGCGAACTTCGCGCTCAAGCATGACCTCAAGGAGTTTGTCCGAAAGGCCCGAATCTATCGCGACGCAATCCAGGCGCATCATGGCCGCCGGGGCATATCACGTTGATGGCGCATACTTTTGTCGGGGAAAATCAGGACGAGATAAAAGCATGCGGGACCGGCCATGGCTGAAGTATCTGAAGGTCAACATCGGGATGCAGAAAGATCATTCCGCCGGAACCAAAGATGATCAAGGGGCTTTTGCGGAAAACGAGCTGGGTGAGGCCGGAACTTTCTCGCCTCAGCGAAGAAGAAACCGAAATAATTCAATTTCAAGTGCGTAACAACTTAAATAGCCCTTTGAGCTTTATTGAGACTCGATCAATGCGCCCAGCAGGCCGAGCGCCTGAGCGGAAATGGATCGATGAGTTGCTTGCTCATCGACTTCGGCGTGGGTTTCAACGACGTTATGGCCAGTTTCGCCGGTTATATCCGTTGGCAGACATCCAACAAGAAAGCAACCGTCCCATTGCCGTCTAGACGCGGGGCTGAATCAAGATCAAAAGTGTGAGATGTTTGATGAGTCTTCCTGACCGCATTTGCGATGTTGTCAAGCCTTGGGCGGAGCATTCCGCTGATCGCATGGCTCTAGTGGAGTCTGCGGGAAGTTGGAGCTATCGACAACTTGATGCAGTCGTCGATGAGACACAGAGTTGGCTCCGAAGCCAGGGGGTGCGTCCGGGCGACCGGGTCATGATTGTTGGCGAGAATTGCAGGGCATTCGTCGCAATTCTCTTGGCGTCGGCCGGAATTGACGCGTGGCCTGTGCTCGTAAACGCCCGCCTTTCGCCGCGCGAGGTTGACGAGATCCAAAAACACTGCGGCGCGCGGCGTGTTCTTTACACAATCAGCGTGTCGCCAAACGCCGCCGATCACGCCAAGCGGCACGGCGCCGTGGTTGAGGAGTGGGATGGTTTCGGTCCCGTTGGAATTGGTCCGCTGGCGAAGGACGTAGAACCCGAGCCACTCGAAGTGAACGTTACCGACCGGGTAGCAGCTTTGATCTACACCTCCGGCACAACGGGCGTTCCCAAGGGCGTAATGCTGTCCCACAAGAACCTGTTGTTTATGGCGGAGGGATCGGCGAAGGTCCGATCCGTGAGTCCGCAGGACCGGGTTTATGGCGTGCTGCCGATGTCGCACGCCGTCGGCCTTTCCGTAGTGTTGCTGGGTTCATTAATCGCGGGCGCAACTCTCTACTTGACGCCGCGTTTCGATCCCATGACGGCGCGCGTCACGCTGGAAAAAGACCAGATGACGTTGCTGCTCGGTACACCCGCCATCTTCAGCCAGTTCCTGCAGTACGCCAAGCTCCGAAAAATCTCATCTCTGAAATTCCCCGACCTCCGGATCATCTCTTCCTCCGGCGCCCCGCTCGACTTTGCCACCAAGTTAGGCATCGAGGGTCTTTTCGGCATGGTCCTCCACAACGGCTACGGTGTCACTGAATGCTCTCCGACGATTGCTCTGACGCGGCCCGAATCTCCACGAAGTGATACCTCGATCGGCGCGCCATTTCCTGGAGTCGAGATCAAACTCGTGAGCGACGATGGGCAGATGGCGCCTGTCGGTGAGGTGGGGGAGTTGCGAGTGCGCGGGCCGAATATTATGAAGGGCTACTATCGCGCACCGGAAGAGACAGCGGCCGCGGTCGATGCACAAGGATGGTTCAATACCCGCGATCTTGCTCGGTTGGAAGACGGAAATCTTTTCATCGTCGGGCGCACGAAGGATCTGATTGTCCATCGTGGATTCAATGTTTATCCCGCCGAGGTTGAAGCCGTGCTCAACGCTCATCCCGCAGTAGTGCAGTCGGCGGTGGTGGGCCGGTCGTCGCAAGGCGACGAGGAAGTCGTCGCGTTTGTTCAGCTCCTGTCAGACTCGATGCTGAGGGCCGACGAACTTGCGCAATACGCGGCGCTGCACCTCGCGCAGTACAAACGGCCGTCCCAGATCGTCCTAGTTACCACGCTGCCGGTGACTCCGACCGGGAAGATTGTGAAAGGCGAACTCAAGAAACTTGCGGAAAGCAATATTCCGGCGATAACGAGTTAGATTGCCTGCTACTTGAGCGGTGAGTGTGTGATGAGCTTAGTCAGCTGAAAGCAGGGAACTCGCGCGGTGCAGCCGGTCGATCCCTTGCCGTGTCTTATCATGAGCATCCGTTTTTTCATGCATCTTCTTGGGTGAGCCGTTGGGTTCCGGCTAAGCCCAACTTCATCCCTCTCGCGGCTGTCGAGATTGTTTTGCGTCAGACAGTTGGTTCTGTTCCCGCCTAGTACTCCGTTATCCCCCTGCTTTCTCAGGACGTTCCCAGTCGAAATCGTCCGATTTCGAAAATCTTTGAGCTCGAAATTTCTGAGCCCACCTTATCCAGATAAGAAAACTCCGTCCTGTACAAAGCAAGTTTTCCAGTACATTGCTCTGGCATTTTCCCAAAAGGGAACTGTCGGTCTGGTCTCATCTCCCGCTCACAGCTGGACTTTTGGCATGGACCCTGACCGTCTCGGCCATTGTCTATGGTGTACTAAAGTGTCTTTTCCTCGTCGCTCGTGATGTGCGAGCATGGCCTTCACGGCATTCGCTTCGTTGCCAGCCTGCGATTTCAGGCTGCGACTCAACCACCGTCGACTTGCTTGGGGAGCCATGATAAGACGTTTATTCATATCGATAGTATTTGCCCTGCTGGCTGCTTCTGCGTGCACATCACAGACGAGCCCCTACGCCTCATGGACGAACTTTCCTCAAAGCTCCAGCTTTTTCCCGATCGTAATGTGGGATCAGACGCCGACTCGGGCGCTGGGTTCCGGTTCTCCCTACTCCACTGACGCCGCGGCCATGGCGGCGACCAAAATGAACATCCTGCTGCAGATCGACAACGGAGGCGGGGCAAATTACCCGACGACCTTCGGGGTTGACACCGGGGGGATGTTCCAGGCATTGGTAAACCAGGGCCTTTACGGGATTCTTCTCGCAGATTACACCGGAAACACTTCGGTCTATTCGGTAGCTTCGCTGAAAGCGATGGCATCCAGCGTAAGCGCGTCCAGTCACCTGATCGGTTACAACCTGGGGGATGAGCCGCAAGACAATTGCACGCTCGTGACCAGCGTTCCGTCATACATCACCACCGTCGCGGGATTTGACTCCACCCGCCCGCTGCTCTGGAACAATACCGATTGGGCTTTTGATCACGGCAGCTGCTCGGGAAACGTCGCTGCGCTGAAGGCGATCAGCGTCGGTTCGTTCGACCTCTATCCGTTAACCAGTCCGTGGAATGGCGCCAGCTCGATTCCAGTCGTCTCCGGACAGCCGCAGGACAGCATGTGGATCCAGGGCTACTCGGTCAATCAATTCATCGCCAACGGGCGGTCGGGCCAGCCCATGTGGGTTTATGTCGATACCGGTACCAACGAGTTGGCGTATTCGTCTCAAAACGGCAGCACCTGCAGCACCAGCACGAATCTTTGCTCTACCGACAATCACGAGTATCGAGCCACCGCCGAGCAAGTTAACGCCGAGATCTGGATGAGCATCATCAATGGGGCAATGGGAATCGAATATTTCTGCGATGACACTAGCCTTGCGACGGGAGAAACAGCGTACGATTTCTGCCTCGGCAACAACATCAGCGGGGAGGGGTCGGTTGCTGCGGCCATCGCGTCCAATCTTACCTACATCGACACGACGATTCTCTCTTATGCACCGCAGTTAAATTCCAGCACATCTGGCATGTGCACCATGAACATGGGCCTCAGTTACACGAATTACACGACCTCGTGCACGAACGGCATTCTTACCATGTCCACCGGGACTTCAACCGTGCCGGGCTCCGCCTTGGTGCGGAACTACAACGGGACACTTTATTTGTTTGCCGATTCGGATCGCAACGGATCGGCCACGATGACCTTCACCCTTTCGGGTTACGCCGGGGCAAAAGCCACGGTGGTCTATGACTCCGATGCAAAATACGATCCTACTCATTCAAGCGTCGGCAATACCTTCACGCTGAATTCCAGTGGCCAATTCTCCGATACCTTTGGCGCCAACAGCGATAATTACCAGCCAAAGATTTATACGATCTCCGCCCCAGGTCCCACGGCCCCGTCCGGCCTGAAGGCAACAGTGAACTAACGGAGTTAAGGCCCTGCGCAGGACTTGAGAATCAATTATGAAGAAGTTCAGAACCTGGATTCATTTCGGTTTCCTATTAGCCCTGGGCGTCGGATGCACAACTGGCCGTTTGGTTGGACAAACACCCACCCTGTACGAGAAATTTACTCCGCCAAATGGATCGCCCTCTCAAACCGGGACCGCGGGCCTGGATACTGCTGACGGAGCGTTCCAAGTTGATGGTCCGTGGATTGGAACGGGAGGGAACGACCTCCTGCCTTCGCTCGCGGTTTTTACAGATGCTGATCCAACGACATTGGGCCACCGGCAACAGGATATTTGACGCTCTCGATTACTCCAGGGACTCCCTTGCAAGGCTCCGAAATCGTTTCTACCGCACTTCCGGGATATGGTTATGGTTACTACGAAGTGATGATGGCCGTAGACCCTACGAAAGTATCGGGGGGAGTCTGTTCATTCTTCCTGGATCAAGCTGGCGGGACTGTTCTGAACAAAACCTACGGCCCCGGAGAATTTGACTTCGAGTTTCTTCTGAATGAATCCTGGGTTGGAACTACGAATCCGGGCGCGGTTCATCTGACGACTCACCCCTCCAATGCTACGGTGACTCAGAACCTTTCATTTAACCCAGCATTGGGTTACCACCGGTACGGGCTTTTATGGGTGAAGGGGAGTCTCTCATTCGCTGTGGACGGCCAAATTGTTTACGTCACGACGAGTTCGGACGTGGCCCTGCCTCCTGACGGGATGTGGATTTTTGCGAATGCCTGGTCAGGGACCCCAAGCTGGGGAGGCGGCCCTCCCACGGCGCAAGTGAACTGCGTCTACAACTACATTAAATTCTGGGCGAATGCGACCTCCATCCCGATCGAAGGTCCTAACCCACCGACGGGCCTGAGGGCCATTGTGCAGTAAAGTGCGGACGCTCTGCCGCCAAAGCCCTCATCGTGCAGATAGAATGTCTGCGTGAATCACATTCTCCATGTGGTCGGCGCCCGGCCGAATTTTGTAAAGGCGGCGCCGGTACTGCGGGCCATTCAGCAACTGGGTATCCGGCAGACGCTGGTGCACACCGGCCAACACTAT
Source organism: uncultured Acidobacteriota bacterium (assembly GCA_963758005.1). GTDB lineage: Bacteria > Acidobacteriota > Terriglobia > Terriglobales > Acidobacteriaceae > Sulfotelmatobacter. Next base: position 388,481 of record CAVWTR010000006.1, on the reverse strand, counting down.
GACCGGAACATGTCGGATGTGTTCTTCACCCAGCTGGAGATTCCGGAAGCCGACTTCAACCTCGAGGTAGGCTCGGGGAGCCACGCTTGGCAGACGGCGGAAATCATGCGCCGATTCGAACCGGTGGTCCTTGAACGCAAGCCGGACATCACACTGGTTTATGGTGACGTGAATTCCACCGTTGCGGCGGCTCTCGTTTGTTCCAAGCTTCTCATTCCGGTGGGTCACGTCGAGGCCGGGTTGCGCTCCTTCGATCGGACGATGCCGGAGGAGATTAACCGGATCGTGACCGACCGTCTCTCCGACGTTCTGTTCACGCCTTCCGAAGACGGGGATACTAATCTCTTACGCGAGGGTGTCCCACAAGACCGAATTCACTTCGTTGGCAACGTGATGATCGACTCCCTCGTACGGCTCTTGCCGGCGGCGAGGAACTGCTCGCACAATGGATTTCCGAAGCGCTTTGCGCTCGTCACTCTTCACCGGCCCTCCAATGTAGACGACGGCTCCGATCTCCGCGGAGTATTGGAATCTCTCACGAGAGTGAGCCAGGAACTCAGCGTTGTTTTTCCTGTGCATCCGCGAACACGTCAGCGAATTGCCGACCTCGGCATCAATTTTGAGAAACTGCGCCTACTTGATCCGATGCCCTATATAGAGTTCCTGTCTCTTCAAATGCGCGCCACTGTGGTCATTACAGATTCCGGCGGAATTCAGGAAGAGACAACCTACCTCGGAATTCCGTGTTTGACTCTTAGGCCCAACACAGAGCGTCCGATCACGGTGACCAACGGGACAAACGTGCTGGTCGGCGACGACGGAGAGTGTTTAGCCGCTGAATTGACGAAAATACTGGAAGGAAAGCACAAGAAAGGAGCCATCCCTCCTTTGTGGGACGGGCGTGCCGGCGATCGCATTGCGAAGATTCTCCAGAACATGTAGGCGGACGATCGTGTCCGTCGAGAGGTCGTCTCCGCGAGAAATGAGCTATCGAGTCTGTTCGTGAACGAGTGAATGGCAGGAAAAGCAAAGAGTGATTAGGTTCTCTTCCGAATCATTCCCGGAGTGGCTGCGGAACTGTTGGTGGTGAACTTCCAAATTCGCCATCGTGCCGCATGATTGACACCGCCAGCCATCCCGACGCAGAACCTGCTGCCTTAGGTTCTTATATGAAATCGCGTCCAGTTGCAAGCGCGAGAGTTTTGGGCGAATCGATTCACTGAGTCACTCCGCTCAGGTTTCCAATAAATAACCGGCGCTGCTCTTCGGGTAGGAATTTGAAGAATCTCGTCATCGAGAACAGCAATATCTCCGGATCGCCGTGGTCCAGGTTAGCTCCGGCCAAGAAGTCCGCACAGATCATTTCCAGACAGTATCCCCTTGAGTGGTCGCTTCCCAGCATGAGAGCCGCAGTTTCGATATCGCTTTCTCAATGACTGGCATCTGGCTTTGATACAGTTTGAAGTAGACAATCTCCCACCGCTCTGATATCTTCCCGGTGAGTTCTCTCTCCACCGCCTGCTGAAAATCCTCCTTCGACAACTGGCGAGCTTTGTGCAACCAGGTTGCACAATCGAACTGCTGCCTATCCCTGCGGGCCAACTTAGCCAGTTCGAGTCCCTTCGTCCAGCCCACCTTTTTCAATTCTTTTCTCGCATGGGGCGGAATGTGTTCGTGGATCGACATTAGGTAGTAGGCCTTCCGTCGCGATCCAGGAAACCGCCCTTCGAGAAACTCATCAAAGCACTTCAGTTCCTTCAGTCGCCAGTACTGTCCCGCCCGGACCTCGCATAGATACCGTCCCAGCTCGACGAACTTGGTATCTCTCTCCTTCTCCCTTTGCTGTTCCCACGCCAGAATCTCGTCAATTTTGCCTAGCACGAACAACGCGCGGCGACGATTGAACTTTGGCGGCATGGGCGGATTCTTAGTAATTAAGCTCGTCAAGCCAACCAAGACTCTCTGCTCCTGGACGTCGCGTCAAGCGCGCATCAGTTAGTTCCTGTTTCCCAAGACAAAGTCCCACGTAGGGACAGCTGCTGCACGGATTCTGCGGAAAACGGATGCCACTGTGGGGCAAGAACTGCGCGGATTCAATCCGTCCGATCGTATCTTGGACTAGGCGACCGAATTCCTCCCGCTGCTCGTCGGTAATGGTAGTGCGCAGATATTGAATTTCGACTACGTGCTTGCGGACGAAAACCACCTGGGCAGCTTCTGCAATGCCCGTCATCCACGAGTAACACACAAGTTGAGGATCGAGAGAGAGCAGTCCTTCGGGTTCTTCTGGATATCGGCTGGAAGAGGTTTTCCATTCCAAAAGTGAGCGCCGTCCGTCGAGCTTGCCGATGGCATCAATGTATGCAACGAAGTCGTTGTTTCCGCCGACCTGCCGAGTGAACTTAATCTGAAGATTCCGTTGAGGCTGGCGGATCTGGATTCGATCATCCTGGCAGAAACGGTCCAATAGCATGATTCCTTGTCGGAGCATGCGATCCCAGGAGTCGCGATTCGAGTAGTGTAGGCCTTGATTCTGACAGGCGGACCATTCGCGCGAAGAGCACCGCTCCCGGATCTTCCCGACGAAAGTAAGCGCCCAGTGCTTGTTCGAAGGCCCGGCCGAAAAGCATCGCCGCACGAGTGTCCTTCTCCTTCCAGCCGTCCAGATAGCGATGGCGATACCGCCGCGGGCAGGTGAGATACTGACTGATCTGCGTGTAGCTGTAGGTCATCAGGCCACCTGGGGATTGTCCAGATTCGCGGGGGAGAGCTCTTCCCAGCGCCCCGCGGAAGCAAACCCGTCGAGCCGGAGCAGGGAAGCCCCATTAAAGAAAATATGGCTGATCTTGACCACGCCCTTCAAGCCGACAAGCTGAGTTTCATCGACCTCGTCGCGCCCCAGCAGTTCCGTGTCGTAGCCGAAATCGCGCAGGAACCAGTTCAGCTTCCACAGAGCCCTTGGGTTGCAATAGAGCCGGCTTGAAATCACGTTATCGGCAAAGCGGGTCGGCTCCAGGATGGCCAGTGTAAGCGTGTAATAGGCCTTTGGAGCCTGGCGACGAAAATGAACTCGTTGCACGCGAACCAGGAATACCCCGTCCGGGATCTGATCGGCGGCACAGCGATCGGCGGCGTATAAACCGGTGATTTGGCGTTTCATGCGGCACCTTCTTTCTGCGGGTAGCTGTTGAGTTGGCAGAGCAGGGCATTGCGGTCTTTCTCGGCCCACTCGGCAAGGTGGGCGACGAAGCTTTCGACTTGCTCGCGGGTTGCGTCACGGAGGATCTTGACTCCGCAAAAGTCGGTCGCATATGTCTTGACCAGGTTGGGATCGAGTTGATGCTGGCGGATGAGTTGGCATAGACGGTCCCGAACTTTAGGACTCGAGAACGGTTTCCGTTCCCATTCGCAGGCTGGGGAGGAAGTTTCTGGGTTCTTGGGAGGGCTGCGGCAATTCGGCGAGAACCGATCTCTTCGACCGAGCAGATGCCTATTCCGTAAGCCTTGCGCAGAGCACGGTTAACGGCTCTAGTTTCCGCCACTCGCATTTCTGCGCCTTGAACATGAAACGAGACATTGGAAGGGTCGGCATCACCATAACCAACAAAGCCGGAGGAGCTCTTGGAGGGATAAACTGTCGCTTTTAGTACAAAGCGACGCATCGCGGAGTCGCAAAGCGAGTCGACGGCCTCAATGTGAATTCCACGGCATTTCTTGCGGCGCGCCAGGCGCAACAGTCCGGTATGTGTTACGTACCAGTTGCCATCAATGATCTGAAGCTCGCCCGCCTTGAAGGAGAACCCAAAGTCCTTCGTTATCGTGGTGAGCAGATCGATGGCATGCGCGGAGAAGGTAGTCCCGCCAGCAAGCCGAACATTCTCCCGAAGCAGTCTCCTAAAGCGTCGAACAGATCTCGCATTCGATTTGACGGCAGGAAGTTTCATAGCTACCTCTCGATGTGACTGATGTGATCATGTGATAACATATAGCACGATGTTAACTTTGTCAAATGGTGTTGCTCGGCGATTACTTGAACAGATATATTTCGCTTGTGGCCAAGACCGAATTCCTAGCCTTTCGAGTCGCTCCGGAACTCAAGCGCGAGCTACAACGCATTGCGGACGATGAGCAGCGGGCTCTGTCTCAGGTTTGCGAGCTTCTTTTTTACGAAGGTGTCGAGGCCTACAAGAAGGAGGGGCCCAAGTTTATTCAGCGCTTGGTTGCCAAGCAGAAGGCTAGGGTCAAAGAAACCTAGCAGGTCGCGGAAACTGTGATGAGCAGCCGGAGGTTGAGTCCTATCCAGCCCTTTCGAGTACGGTGAGTTGTCCCGCCAAATCGTCGTGGCGCCTTGAGAATCAACGCCAGGCGCGGTAAGATTGTCTTACCATGCAGACCAAAGTATCCACCAAGGGGCAGGTTGTTCTCCCCGGTCCGCTTCGCCGTCGGCTCGGGATCCGCGCGGGCGACGCCCTTGAGGCGAACATCGAAGCCGGCCGAATTGTGTTGACGCCTGGTAACAAGCGTCGTCACCGGGTCAAGATCGTAACCGATCCCGCGACTGGACTGCCTGCTTTTACTGCCGGTCCCGATGCCCCGACTTTGACTAGCAAAGAGGTCGAGGAAATCCTGGCAAACTTTCCATGATTTACTTGCTCGATGTAAATGCGCTGGTTGCCCTCGGATTCGTCAATCATGAGTTTCACGATCGCGTGGTTTCCTGGATCCGCACACAAAACTCGCCAGCCTTGGCAACCTGCTCGATCACAGAGTCGGGATTTGTGCGCGCGGCGCCGCAAGGGAGAGCCGGTTCCCCCGTCCGTGAGTGGGCGTTTGACGCAATGAGTTAGATATCTTCGAATTCCCCCTATGCGATTGTGTTCAGATGTGTTAGCTAGGGAAATGAGCTTGCCATCTGACTGCTCCTCGTATAGACTAGACTAATTAGACTTAGTTTATTGAGGGAATCATGAAGACTGTGAACATTCACAAAGCCAAGACTCAGCTCTCTAAGCTCGTGGAAGAGGCATTCAGGGGGGAGTGAGTTTTGTCATAGCCAAGGCGGGCAAGCCCATGGCCAAGGTCACAGCTTTCAGCGCTCCAATCGGTGCCCAAATGCGTCGGCTCGGTTTTATGGCGGGCCAGGTTTCTGTGCCAGAGGACTTCGACCAAATGGGTCGGGAAGAGATTGAGCGGATCTTTGGTGGCGTATGAAGCTGCTGCTGGATACGCATCTTCTCTTGTGGGCTGCTGGCCATCCCGATCGACTGTCCGCGGAAGCTCGCGGCTTAATCGACAATGCAGAGAATGAGCTTCTGTTTAGCGCCGCCAGTTTATGGGAAGTCGCGATTAAACGTGGGATAGGCCGGGATGACTTCAAAGTGGATGCTCGAGTCCTGCGCCGCGGATTGTTCGACAATGGTTACGGCGAATTGCCGATTGTCAGCGATCACGTCGTGGCCATCGAGAGCTTGCCGACGATTCACAAGGACCCTTTTGACCGTGTCCTAGTAGCACAGGCCACCGTGGAGGGTATTACGCTCCTCACGATTGATTCCTTGGTGGCGAAGTATCCCGGTCCCATTCGAATGGTGTGAGGAAATTCACTCAGAAGTTTGTAAAACGGTCAAAGCCTGTGCGGCGTTTGTGGTGTTCTTCGCGGGACGGAATTCGCGCGGCGCATAATTTCGGCAAGACTTCCTCATGTGTTGCCCTATGTTTTTCCTTGCGGTCGCCAGTGCCGCGCCAGTCTTGGCGCAGCAGGCATCGTCGTCGAGCGACGCTGTGGTACTCGGGGGCGATGTCGGACTAGCCGCATACTTTCAACCAGAGACCACCTTCTTACCGGTGACGACTTGTTTGGGGATCGGGAGTGGCGGCGGTTCCGATGCTTTTTTCGCCTCCGCCCCTGGGGAGTGTAAAGCAGGCCAGAGCTCCAACTCCGCCGGATGTGGTAGAGATTCATGGCTGTCATTCCGTCGGCCTCAGTGATGATTGTTATGTGGTCATCCGATGGAAGTTGCCCCACATTGGTCTTACCGCCGAAAATGAGCATGGTGTTGTTGGATGCATCATAGGCCGCGCTATGAAAACTACGCAACATACCGGAGGGCTGTGGAGTAAGCTGCGTCCAAGCTGGAATACCTCCCAACCCATTCGCATTGGTGAGGACCCAGAAATCATTCAGCAGACCGGCTACAGATCCAGTTGTCACGGGAACTGCGGGCGAGGTCTGACCGGCGTAAAGCGTCATCACGTTGTTGAGTGGATCGTAGATGGCGCTGTGGCCAGAACGAGAGACAGGAGCTGCTCCTGTCGGGAAAAGCTGGGTCCAGGTCGGAGTTCCACCTGCCCCATTGGCATTCGAGAGCACCCAAATATCGCCGTCGACTCCGGATCCCGAATCACCTCCGTAAACGATCATAAGGTTGTTTGTCTGATCGTAAACGGCAGTAGCAGCTTCACGCCCGGAGGGAGGCGCGCCGGTCGTCGCAAGCTGCATCCACGCGGGCGTTCCACCCAGGCCGTTGGCGTTGCTTAACACCCACACATCATTGAGATATGTTGATGTGCAGTCGTACCCGCCGAACACAATCATGTTATTGCCTGCAGAATCGTAGACCGCCGTGTGGCCAAAGCGTGGTAACGGCGAAACGCCCGACGTTGATTGATCTTTCCACGAAGAGTTGCCACTTACACCGTTGGCATTTTGCAACACCCAGAGGTCATTCTCGCAGGGTGCGGGCGTGCTTAAACCGAGGCCGCCCCCAAACACGACCATGCGCAGATTCGTGGAATCGTAAATTGCAGTGTGGCCAAAGCGTGATGACGGCTTCGCGCCGCTGAGAGTAATCGGGGTCCAAATCAACTCCCCCGATCCGGCGATGATCGTTCCCCAGAATGTATCGTTCATGTTGCCGAAGGTGATTGTGTGTTGTCCGCCAAATATGATCAGTTTTCCAGTTGCGGAATCGAATACCGCGGAGTGACCGTATCGTGCTCTCACGCCTTTGTGTGTCCAGGTTGACTGAGCCACTGCTTGCGGTACGAATGCCCAGAGTAGAGACGAGGACGCGAAGACGGCGCACAGAAACCGGCTGATCAACAGCTCAAAACTAAGCGAAATTCTGCGTGAATTTTCTTGTTTGCTCATGGCACACCATTTGCTTCACTAAGAACAAAGGTATGATCGTCCGTTGGCACAAATCATAGGCGACCACCCCAAACAATCATTTCATTGGTTGCTGAGTTATAAACGGCACTGTGGTAAGCCTTGGCGACGCCCCCGGTCACGGACAATAAGGTCCACGTCGGAGCGCTGCCGTTTGCGCCGGCAAGAATCCACGTATCCGCCAAGATGGAACCCTTAGAATCAGCGCCGCCAAAAATTACCATGTGACCACTCACCGCGTCGTAGATGGCGCTATGCGCTTCGCGAGCAGCCGGCGCGCGGCCCGCGGGGAAAAGCTGAGTCCAACTGGGAGTCCCGCCGGTGCCATTGGCATTGGAAAGCACCCAAACGTCGCCGTTCACTGTTGCACCTGAACTCCCTCCGAACACGATCAATAGGTTATCCGGCTGATCGTATAGGCTCGTGGCCAACTCGCGGCCTGCAGGCGCCGAGCGCAGGCGATAGCTGTTGCCAGGTGGGAGTTCCACCCAGACCGTTAGCATTGCTCAGCACCCATACATCATTGAACAAACCGGATGCACAATCGCTTCCTCCGAAAACGATCAGGCTATTTGTGTTGGAATCATAGACAGAAGAGTGAGAGAAGCGGGCCGCAGGAGGGCCCCCAGAAGTGGCAAGTTGCGTCCAGGCCGGTGTTCCCCCGATTCCATTGGCGTTCTGCAAAACCCACGTATCGTTTTGACACGGAGCAGGAGTGGTGAGGCCCTCAGCACCGCCAAACACGATGATGCGGCTGTTAGTTGAGTCATAGACGCCCGTGTGCCCATACCTCGCCGCCGGGGGCGTTCCTGAGGGAGATACAGGTTTCCAATCGACGGCGGCTCCCTCGTAAATCACCAATCGCCACACATCGTTGAAGTCGCCGACTTCCGGATTTTGCCCGCCAAAAATGAACATCGTACCAGTAGTTGCATCGAGCGCCGCTGAGTGCTGAATCCGCGGTGCGGGACCGAGAACCGTCAGCGCAGGAGGCACTACAGCGTTTATTCCAGTTCCTGTCAGGCCGATGACCTGCGGACTGTTGCTGGCATTGTCTATGATGATCACTGATCCGGTCAGCATACCGGTTGTCGTCGGGGTGAACGTCACGTTAAGAGCGCAAGAGGCACCGCCACTCAGGCTCGAGCCGCATGTGTTCGTCTGCCCAAAATCTCCGCTGAGAGCGATGGAAGTGATGCTCAGCGACGAGTTTCCAATGTTGCTCACGGTGACAGTTTGGGGCGCGCTTGTAGTGCCCACGGTCTGATTGCCGAACGTTAGAGCGGGCGGCGAGAAACCGACAACAGCCGCTGTTACCGTAAGAGTCGTGGAAGCTGAAACTGAACCGGAATACGCTGTAATGGTGGCCGTGCCTGCTCCGGCAGTGCTGGCCAATCCAATCGTACTTGCTGTGTTGCTCATCACCGCGATCGCGGCTGTCGATGAAGTCCATGTGACCGTCGAAGTGATGTCCTGAGTGCTGCTGTCAGCGAACGTCCCCGTTGCCGTGAACTGTTGGCTCGCCCCAAGGATAGCGGTTGGCGCTTGCGGGTTTATCGCAATCGAAACTAACGCCACGGGATCCACCACCAACGTAGCCGATCCACCGACCGAGCCCGAACCGGTACTGATAATTGCCGTTCCCGCGCCGAGGGCGCTGGCTAATCCTGCCGTCCCTGCCGTGTCACTGATGGAAGCCACCGTGGCCGCCGTCGAACTCCAGTGTCCGCTCTGCGTCAGATCCTGTGTCGTTCCATCCGAGAATGTGCCAGTCGCCGTGAATTGCTGTGTGGTGCTGTTCGCGATCGTAGCCGTCGGCGGAATGATGGCAATAGAAACCAGCGTTGCCGCCGTCACGGTCAGCACGGTCGAACCGTTCAATGACCCGGACGTCGCGGAAATCGTGGCGGTGCCTTGCCCCACGCTCGTCGCCAACCCGGCGGCGTTGATCGTTGCTGTGGCAGGCGTATCTGAGGACCAGCGAGCTGTGTTCGTCAGTTCCTCCATACTGCCATCGGTGTATGTTCCCGTGGCGGTGAATTGCTGGATCGTACCGGGCGCGATTGAGGGCGTCGACGGCGTAATGGCGACTGAGGCGAGCGCCGCCCCCGTGACCGTCAACGTGGTCGACCCGCTCACCGAACCTGAACTCGCAGAGATCGTGGCGCTGCCTTGCGCCACGCTAGCCGCCAACCCGGCGTTGTTAATCGTAGCCGTGGCAGGCGTGTTCGACGACCAGGTCGCGGTGCTGGTCAGGTTCTGGGTGCTGCCATCGGTGAACGTGCCAGTCGCGGTGAACTGCTGCGTCGCACCTAACGGAAGCGTGGGAATTGCCGGCGTCACGACAATCGAAACCAAAACTGCTGCTGTCACCGTCACTGTCGTCGAGCCGCTGATCGTGCCGGAAGTCGCTGTGACAGTGGTGTTGCCTACGGCCGTACCGCCGGCGGTTCCTTGACTGTTAACCGTGGTAACACTCGAATCTCCGCTGTTCCAGGTTGCTGTTGCCGTGAGATCCAGAGTGCTGCCATCGCTGTACGTTCCGGTTGCCGCCAACTGCAGAGTCGTGCCCAGGGCAAACAAAGGATTGGCTGGAGTCACCGCGATTGAAACGAGAATTGGCTGGCCGACGGTAAGCGTAGCTGAACCCGTAATCGATCCTGAACCGGCCGTTATCGTCGACGCGCCAACACCAACGCCAGTCGCCAGACCACCCGCTGCGATGGTCGCCACGGACGTCAAAGACGAACTCCACGTTACGCTGCTGGACAGATTCTGGATGCTGCCATCGCTGTACGTCCCCGTTGCCGTAAACTGCTGGGTCGTGGCTACCGCGATCGAGGCGCTCGCTGGGCTTATCGACAATGAAGTCAAGACCGCCGCCGTTACGGTCAGCGTCGCGGACCCGCTGATTGTCCCCGACGAAGCTGTAATCGTAGCGGTTCCCTGCGCAACAGTGGCCGCTAGGCCGCTGCTGCCTCCAACTGTTGCGACCGATGGGTTCGAGGAGGTCCAACTCGCGCTGGTTGTAAGGTTCTGCGTCGAGCCGTCACTGTAAGTACCAATTGCGGCGAACTGCTGGCTATAACCGGCCGCGACCGACTCCGCGTTTGGCGTGACTGCTATTGAAGTCAGCACTGGAACCGTCACCGTTAATGTGGCGGAGCCGCTAACAGTGCCGGACGTAGACGTGATAGTGGCCGTTCCCTGAGCCCCGCCTGTCGCCAGGCCAGCGCTGACTGTTGCCACTGACGTAGCCGACGAGGTCCAACTGGCTGTGGTTGTGAGATTCTGCGTTGTCCCGTCGCTGTAGGTTCCGGTTGCGGTGAACTGTTGCGTGTAGCCTGCGGCCAGCGAGGCGGTAGCCGGGGTGACGGAAATCGAGCTTAACACTGCAGTCACCGTCAAGGCAGCCGTGCCCTGAATCGTTCCCGAAGTAGCCGTGATCGTGGCCGTCCCGGGCGCCACTCCGATGGCCGATCCGCTGTGGAGCTTGACGGTTGCGACCGAAGTGTTCGATGAAGTCCAACTCACCTTCGTGGTCAGATTTTGTGTCGTGCCATCACTATAGGTACCAGTTGCCGTAAATGGCTGTGTCGAACCGGTTGTGACCGAAGCGCTTGTGGGAGTAACAGCAATCGAGGTTAACACCGCGGCCGGGACCATCAGTGTTGCCGAAGCGCTGATCGTACCAGACGTGGCCGTGATGGTCGCAGTTCCCTGCGCTATGCTTGTGGCCAACCCAGTGCTACTGACTGTTGCGATTGAGGGCGACGAGGACGCCCAGACGGCGGTACTCGTCAGGTTCTGTGTCGTGCCATTGCTGTAAGTTCCTTTAGCCGTAAACTGCTCAGTTTTGCCTGCGGCAACCGAGGCCGTGGCCGGCGTGAGCGCGATGGAAGTCAAAACCGCAGCCGTAACCGTCAATGTGGCGGAACCTTTAACCTTGCCCGAAGTGGCCGTCATCGTCGCAGTTCCCGCCCCGACGCCCTTTGCGAGCCCCGTGTGAAGGCCGACGGTCGCGATGGAAGTGTTTGACGAAGTCCAGCTAACGGTCGCAGTCAGATTCTGGGTTGAGCCATCGCTATAGGTTCCTGTGGCGGTGAATTGCTGGGTGCCGGCAACGATAATCGAAGGAGTACTGGGAGTGACGGCGATCGAATCGAGGACAGCTGTCGTTTCTGTGCTCGTGAGCGCGACAGTGAGCGATCTGGTAAGTCCAGCATCGGTCACATTCAGGGTGGGATCTCGAACACTCCCTGCGCTGGGCGTGAAAATAAACGGAACAACGGCCAAGCAAACAAGTAACGACGTGCGCCGGACTCTCAGGCTGATCTGCATCAACCCTCCAAATCTCAACTTGGCTTTTGTAAGACCCAGGGCTCACGCGACGGGGAGGCAAATCAGCTCTGCACGCTAAGAATGACTCGAGACACAGGAGCTGAAAGCTGTCACACGCACTGTAATATAAATTTTGATGGAATTCTACATAAGAGTTGAAGTTTTGGCCGCGTTCGGGTTCAGCTTAAGCGCGAGTTCGAAACGACCCCGTTCTAGTTTTGTCTCTGGTCCCAAACGCCACTTGGCCCTGATTTGCGTATAGGAATGAGAAAAGCTTACGCGATCTTCTAGCATTGATTGAGGATTTTGCAGTCGTGACGTCTGAAGGAGAACGGTAGAACAAATCAGCTCGTAGCGACGATTTATCATCAAGTGAGGTTGCAGAAATCGGGCGGCGTACCCGCAGGCGTAACTTGACTGGAAAAACTGGCGAATGAAAAATTCAGGCACCGATGATTCTGGCTGTTCGTCCCGAAGAGCAGGACTAACCGTGTCGGGTTGGTGCTTTCTCGCTGCCCTGTATGAGGACTCTGACAGTCTCAAGAAGTTTCCCCCCGCACTTGTGATCATGTCGGACGCATTCGCAGTTTGGCCTTTGCCGACAATGATGAAGGCGCTGCCCGGCCGTACCTGGACGCGCCGCGAAGATGTTCTGCCTTCATGTCTGTGAGCAGATTCCAGTGTGCGGCGCTGGCCGAGCGGTGCTCGCGCAGCCAGGCTCTTTCAGCCTCCGTCAGCGAGTCGCGGCAGAAGGTATCTTCTCGCGCGAGTCGAGAATTCTCCATACGTTGCACGCGTTGCCGAAGTTTTTCTTCCCGTGCTCGGTCGTTGTTGCCTGCCGCCACCTCACTCGCCAAAGCAAGCGCAAACGCCAATCGGTTTTGCCGGTCATGCAACTTCGCATTGCGAACCAACCAGTTCCAGTCCATGTCAACGTAGGTCAGTGCCAACCACGGCAGCCCCACTGCCACTCGGGGGTCAAGGTCTGCCTGGTTGAGTGCATCGAGTAGCACTTCCGCAGGGTTTCGCCGCCTTCTCGCACGAAGTTGGGAGAACGCAGGATAACCGAGCGCACTCAAGTCTGCGCTGAAATCACGCAGCCGGGAGGACGCTGAAGTCGCGGTCGGTTTCGATCGCAGCGGCAGCGCTGTCGAAGGCACATAGAACACTTTGAGAGCCTTCGAGACGAATCGTTCGGAGAGAGGACGGTGCCCCTTCTCCAGCATCGACAAATAAGCCTGGGTGACCCCCAGCGCAAGGGCTGTTCGCTCTTGGGTCCAGTTCTTTCTCCGGCGCACTTCTTTCAACATCCTCGCGTCCATGCAGGGAACCGATTATAACAAATAATGTTATATTATAACAAAAGGAGCGGGGCTTTCCAGAGGCGTTTTACAAAACGAAGCCAACATCCGTTGCATTATCAATAAGTTAAAAAATGAGGTTGGGCTATTTCGACCTGTCCGTGGACGGCGGCAGGTTCTCGTGAATTGACATCAGGTAGTACGCCTTACGAGAGTGCGGATGGGAGCATGGCGACAGTGGCCAACTTGGCGGGTGAACAAAAAACATTGTTCAATGAAGCCAGTCAAGAAACCTCTTGACTCCGACCGGCCTTCTCATGGAAGCCATTTCACTCATAGACATCTGGGAACCGGAGAATCCCGGTCAATGAGTGCTGTGGATTGATCATTTGAGCCGCCGCCTCAGGAATTGACCTGGGGCTCTGTCGGGGTTTGCGGGAAACGCCATATGCTAACGGAGGCCTGGACTCCTCAGTTGGCGGTAATTCTAGTGACGGTGTTGCTGCTATTGTTTGCTATCCACATGCTCGTACCGTCATACGCTATGCCCAGTGGCGAGACTCCTACTGGGTATGTTCCTAGTACGGCGCCGGTGCTGGCTAGCATCTTCGTGACTGTAGGGTTTGGGTATCCGCCGTTCGTAATCCACATATTGGTTCCGTCGAATGCTATGGCGGTCGGAGTCGCCACCACATAGGTGGCTACGCCCGTTCCGGTGGCGGCCGCGAGCACAGTGACGGTTCCGTTGCCGAGTGTTATCCACATATTGGCGCCGTCGAAAGCGATGGCGCCGGGATTATAGAGGGAATAGCTAGCTATGATCGCGCCGGTGCTGGCCAGGAGCTCGGTGACCGTGCCCGCGTTCGCACTATTGACCACCCAGATGTGGGTACCGTCAAATGCAATCTCGTAAGGATTCGCTCCTGCGGCGTAGCTGCCTATAACCGCTCCAGTGCTGGCCAGGATCTTAGTGACGGTGCCTGGGTTAGCGTCATTCGTCACCCAGATATTCACACCGTCGAACGCCAAACCGGCGGGACCGCTTCCAGCAGGGTAAGTGCCGATCACCGCGCCATTACTTACTTGCAGCTTGGTTACCGTGCCTGAGTAACTATTCGCCACCCACATGTTGGCCCCGTCGAATGCTAGACCCAGGGGTTCCTCTCCGACGCTATAGGTGCCGACGACAGCGCCAGAGCTGGCTTGCACTTCAGTGACGGTTTCTGCATAGTAATTCGCTGTCCAGATATTCGATCCGTCGAATGCCACGGCGATCGGACCTTGCCCCACCGAAAAAGTCTGTGGATACCATTGCAGAAGCGCCGCCCTCATCGCTGCCAAGGAAACGCCACCTGCTGGTCCTTGCGGTCCCTGTGGTCCGGCCGGACCGGTTGCGCCAGTTGCTCCCGCCGGACCGGTTGGTCCAGCGGGCCCCGCCGGTCCCGGAGGTCCCTGCGGCCCCGCTGGCCCTTGCGTGCCGTTAAATGTCTGCGTGGCAACAAAAGTGACAACTCCGTTGGGCGCCACGGACAGTCCGGTCGGTTGCGGGGTCGAGCCGGAAGCTCCGAATAGCAGATTCAGGTTGGCCGACGGAGTCGCCCCGTCCGCATTCAGCGTCTGCCAACGAAAAGTCTGACTGATGGCTGTCGTGCCGTTGGACGCCGATGCCATCAAGTCGAGTGGATTGGAAGGCGAACCCGATGTGGAGGAGTTCCCGGTTGCGGGAAGGATTAATCCTCCGGCAAAGTTGCCGGCTCCGTGAACGTCGAGCGGATATTGCGGCGCGGTTGTGCCGATGCCCACATTCACACTGGTGCCGCTATTCACGCCCGTGATCGCGCCCAGAACCAGAGCGTTGCTCTCAGTGACTTCCGCATTGGAGCCGACTGCGGTGGCATTACTCAGACTTCCTGTTGCGAATGCCGTACCGGCTCCCAGCCCTGTGTCATTGAGACCGGTCCCCGGTGTGCCGTCGAGCACCTGTCCAGCAAAAGATCCGATGGCCGAATTGAAAGCTCCGGTGGTGTTGTTGATCAGAGTGTTCACTCCGACGCCGGCGTTGTTGCTGCCGGTGGTGTTGCCGAAGAGCGCGTATCCGACGGCCGTGTTATTGCTGCCGGTCGTGTTGTTGAGGAGCGAATTTTCTCCAATAGCAATGTTGACACTTCCGGTGGTCGTCGCGTTTCCAGCGAAGCCGAGGAACGCATTCGCACTCGCGTAAGAGCCGAAAGCAAAAAGAAAGCTTCCAATCTGGAAGCTGCTGCCGGTCACTGCCCCATTCACAGTCAGATTGCCGCTGACGGACTGATTCCCCGTAAATGAGTTCGTGCCTAGCGTGGCGAACGGTCCTGGGTTGGCCAGACTGAGTGTGACGTTGCCGGTGGTGCCTCCACCTATCAAGCCCGCCCCTGCCGTGACGCCGGTAATCGTTCCGCCGCCACCACCACCACCGCCGCTGGCGGACGTGGTTTGTATCGTGCCATCGGGGAACATAAAACCTCCGCTCGATGACCGAATGGTTCCCGCGACGTCGAGTGGGTAAGCTGGCTTGGTCGTGCCGACGCCGACATTGACGCTGGCGCAACCGTTCGCTGATGTGCAGCCGTTCACATTGCTTACGGCACCAAGCACCAAGGCATTGCTTTGAGCAACGTCGGCGCGGTATCCGATGGCGGTGGCGTTGGTGAGAGCAGGGGTGGTTGAGTCTGGCCCCGCCTGTGCTCCCAAAGCCGAATTGTAGCTTCCCGTCGTGTTCTGATACAGAGCACCCACGCCGAATCCCGAATTGGAATTGCCTGTGGTGTTCAAGGCGAGCGCATTATCGCCGCTGGCTGTGTTGTTGTTGCCGTTGCTGGATCTGAGCGCCTGGGAGCCACTCGCGGTGTTTGCGCTTCCGAAGGTATTCACCAACAGTGCCTGGTAACCGTGGCTGGTGTTGTTCGAGCCCGTAGTGTTGCCGCTTAGGGCTTCGACACCCGTGGCAGTGTTGTAATCGGCGTAGGTGTTGTTATAGAGCGCCTTGTAGCCGTTCGCGGTGTTGTAGGACCCCGTGTTGGCGTACAGCGCCTGGTAGCCGGTTGCGGTATTTCGAGAAGTATAAGTGTCAGAGAATAGAGCCTGATACCCGGTGGCGGTATTGTCACTGCCCCCAATCTCCGACGACAGTGCCTGGTACCCGCTTGCCGTATTCGCTACTCCCGTTATCTTCGCGTTCCCCGCAAAACCTAGAAATGCGTTTTGCTTGAAATAATTGCCGGAAGCGAAGGGATTGCCATCCAGTACGAAACTGGAAGTCGCACTGATTGTCGGTGCCGAAATCGTACCAACGTTGAGGGTCAGATTTCCCAGCAACATCGTCAGATTTCCCAGCAACATCGTCAGATTTCCGTTCAAGACATTCAAGTTTCCGAATTGGACATCCAATTCCCCAGTCGTGAGAAGCAGCCCCTGCACAGTGACGGCGCCATCCCCAGAAAGTATCAGCGAGTCGCCCAGGTCCCCCGAGCTATCGGTAAAAACGGGGACGAAGCCTGAAGTGGATGTTCCTGGTGCTGATTTAGTCGCACCGGAGGCCTTGACACCTGTCCCGGTCTGCGCCGGGTTCGCCATGACGAAGGCCGAGGGCGGAAGTCCTCCGATTGTTTCCGCGTCGCCAGCCTTAAACGCATAGGGAGCGCTGACCAGCAACAAGCGCGGCTGCTCGGCCTGACCTGAAATTTGGACGCCTACCCATCGCGCCTCCACTGACGTGAACAACTCCGGCGGGAGCCCGTTGGGATTGGTCGAACCCAGCAGAGCCGTGTAGTGGCCATTGCCATCGGCAGTCACGTTCTGCGTCTCCAGCCAAAGGGCCGCGCCGCCGCTTTGCTCGGAATAAAGAGCAAACGTAATCCCGACTACTCCCGTCAGCGGATTGCCATTCATATCCCTCGCCGTTCCGCCAAAGCGAACCAGCCGCGGCAGAGCGGATGCAGTTGCGGGGGAAGTCTGCGCAGGTAAGCGAATGGCTGATAGACCGACTGAGAGTGAAAAAAGAATCGATAAAGATACGAGGCGGCGATTCATAGCTAGTCTCCTCTGCGCACCCAAAACTTTCAGGGCGTGTTCCAGATCTCTTTGTGGTGATTGCGATTGCCAGTCCTGTGGATCGGCCGCGGGGGAGTCGGCCGGGCAACTGTGGGGCACAGTAGACTGCATCTGCCGCACACTGTCCATCGATTCCATCTGAGAAGGTTGTGAGTTTTTGCTGAGGGCGTAAGTGCTTTCCCTGTTTTATCTTGCAGGAGTATCCAGCGTTTGGTGCGATTTCGGAGATTCGTTGATAATCGCCGGAACGCAAGGTAGAATCGTGCGACCTTTGGGCTTCGGCGTCCCCCCACTTGCCCAGCCAAGCCTTAGACACTGAACAGCGCATCTCTTGTGATTTGGTCTGGGATATGGGAACGACGAGCCCGAATCGGACGGCAGCAAGAACCTTCGGCCCCTTTGTGTTTCATCCAGATTGCGGTGAACTGGCTCGCAACGGCTCGCGCATCCGCCTGCAGCCTCAGCCGGCTCTCGTGCTGGTGTTGCTGACCGATCAACCGGGGAAACTAATTTCGCGGGAAGAGATCTATCGCGCGGTGTGGGGAGAAGATACCCACGTTGACTTCGAGCAATCGCTGAACTACTGCATACGCCAGATTCGATCCACGCTGCGCGACGACGCTGACAATCCCACTTATCTGGAAACCGTTCCCAAGCGCGGCTACCGGTTTCTGTGCCCGGTGACTCTATCGGGCGAAGTGGGATCGCGATCTGACACTCCCGAGTCTGCCGGTGCCATCGCAGCGTTGGCGCCGGCCGCAACACCCGAAGCTGCGGCAAGCCAGAAATCCTTCCGCGCAAAGGTGTGGGCGCTGGCATTTGGAGTAGTGGTCGTGCTCGCTGCATCTGCGATTTTGTGGCGAACATATCGCGTGAAATCCGCTTCGCTGCATGCCAGCGACACCGTAGTTCTCGCCGATTTTGCCAACGGTACGGGGGATCCCATTTTCGACGACACCTTGAAGACGGCGCTTAACGTCTCCTTGCGGCAGTCGCCATTTCTCAATGTTCTTCCCGAGAGCGAAATCGCGAAGACCCTCCAGTTGATGACCCGTCCGCCGGAGACGAAACTCACGCCGGAAATAACTCGGGAGATCTGTCAGCGCGCCGGCAGCAAAGCGTACATAGCCGGGTCAATTGCTAGTCTGGGTAGCGAATATGTGTTGGGGTTAAAGGCGGTAAATTGCGAGAGTGGAGACACGCTGGCGCAGCAGCAAGTAACCGCCGCGTCCCGGGAAAAAGTGCTCGACCGGCTGGGCGAGGCCGCGGCCAAGTTGCGCGGCGAACTGGGCGAATCGCTGGCGACGGTCAAAAGGTTCGATGTTCCGCTTGAACAAGCCACTACGTCTTCTCTGGAAGCGCTGAAAGAATACAGCCTTGGCATGAAGGCATTTAGCGAAAAAGGCGCCCCTGCGTCCCTGCCACATGCTCAGCGGGCGATCCAACTCGATCCCAATTTTGCTCTCGGATATTGGGCTGTTGGTGATGACTACGGCAGTCTTGCCGAGGTAGGGCGGGCCAGCGAGTACCTCACCAAAGCATTTCAGTTGCGCGAACACGCCAGTGAGCGCGAACGGCTGACGATCACGGGCATCTACTATCTCGTCGTTACGGGGGAACTTGAGAAGGCGGCCCAGACCTATCAGGAGGAGATTGAGAGCTATACACGGGACTCCGTAGCGTACGGCCATTTGAGCGTAGTGTTCACCCAACTGGGACAGTACGAGAAGTCCGCGGAGATTGCACGCCAGGCCCTGCGCATCGCGCCGAATGAGCTGGGTTGGTACGAGAACCTGGCCAACACCGCCATTTCTTTGCAACGATTCGACCAAGCACAGCAGATCATTCACGAGGCACAGACGCGAAAACTGGATGGAGCGGGCCTCCGTACCGCTCTCTACGATCTGGCGTTCCTTGGGGCTGATCCTGTGGCGATGGAGGAACAGCAAAAATGGTTTGCGGGCCAGCCGGAAGAAAATTTTGGACTGGCGATGGCAGCGGACACCGAGGCCTACGCCGGTCATATAGGCAAGGCGCGGCAGTTGACCAAACTCGCTGTTGACTCTGCCATTCGGTCGGACAGCAAAGAAACGGGTGCCACGTGGCAGGCGAATCTCGCTTTGCAACAAGCGGCTTATGGCAATGCGGCAGAGGCCCGGCAGCTGGCGACAGACGCTCTACACCTGGCTCCTGCGAGTCAGGGCGTCGACGTCGAAGTCGCACTCGCGTTTGCCATGGCGGGCGACACAGGACGAACCGCAGCCTTGGTTCAGGACTTGACCAAACGATTCCCATTGGACACCCAGGTGCAGTCGCTTTGGTTGCCGGCAATTCAATCGCAACTGGCACTGGATAACAAGGATCCAGCTGCCGCCGTGAATGCTTTGCAGATCGTTTCGCCGGTCGAATTCGGCAATATCATCTTCGATAACAACACCTGCCTCGATCATGTGTATATTCGCGGACAGGCATACCTGGCCGATGGAAAGGGCCCCGCTGCCGCTGCCGAATTTCAGAAGATTCTCGACCACAACGGACTGGTTGTGAATTGCTGGACGGGAGCGCTGGCCCGTTTGGGAGTGGCTCGGGCGAATGCTCTGGAGGGACGAACCTCGCGAGGTGTGCAGGCAGATGCCGCCCGCGTGCGGGCGCTCGCCGCCTACAAAGATTTCCTCACTCTTTGGAAAGACGCCGACTCAGGCATCCCCGTTCTCCAGCAAGCCAAGGCAGAGTACGCAAAGCTGCACTAGCGCGGCGATTCTTCCAACCGTGCCTGAACTGCCTGCACAAAAATTGTCAACTGACGAAATCGGGATGTTACGTCAACCGACCAGAGCTTCCGAGCGACCCGAAAATACTTTGCTCGCTCAAGTCGCGTAATTCTTATCGGCACAGATAGTCCTTCTTTCCCAAGTGCTCTGCTCCTCCGTTGTTTAGAGACTCGTCGATATCTGAGAGACGAATTGATAGCACGCGAAATGATTGGTGGAACAGAACCCGAACACTGACAGGAGCTTGCCCACGCTATGGAGCAATGCCGGTAGCACCCTTGGTTGCGTGAACTTGAGTAACTATCCGCGCCTTTGCCCCCCTGCCACACTGTCTCTTAACTGAGAAATTAACAATGTTAGTCCAGTCGTGTTAGTTAAATCACCTCAGCCCATCACTGGTTTGATCTTGGTTGCTGACGATCAAACCGCAAATCGCGAATTGCTGGAGGAACTTTCTTGCGGCAGAAGGATACCAGGTGATTACCGTGGCCGATGGCGCGGCCCGCGCGACGCTGGAAACTCGCAACCAAAAACCTCGACTGATTTTCCCCGCAGCCCTTTTCGATGTGCCCACGCCTCTCCGCTTACGCTCACTCGCTTGCCTGTTTTTCTTCGCGTTTCTTGTCCTCCCAGGCGGCTTGTTCCAGCCACCGTCGCTCTGGGCGCAAACAGTAACCCAGAACAATATCGACGACGGTAATCCCGGCGCGTGGCCGGCACACCCCACCGGATGGAAGGCAGTCTGCATCCTTGGAGCATGTGGCGGGGGAACTCCGGGAGGAACTGTAGCGCCCACGTCAACCTCGCAGACCATCGACGACGCCACTCCGAGCCTGGACGGGGAATCGATGTTTCTCTCCCTCACCTCGCCTTCAGGCATGGCCTCGACCGACTACGCCGAAGCGCTTTGGACTTACATCGCAGGCGTGGACGAAAACGCGACCAACTTCCAGACCACGGTCCACATCTACCCAGGTGCGAACATCGCCAGCGCGAGCGCAGTCGAGATGGACCACTTTTCATTTTCCACCTCACGCAACGAAGAAATTATGATGGGGCATGAGTGCGTCCTGGGCCATTTCTGGCAAGTGTGGAACGGTCAAACCGGGAACTGGGTGAACACGACACTGGCCTGCTCGGGCGCCACAAGCCTTCCGGCCTCGACTTGGACTGAAGTAGTTTTCAACGATCACATCGTCCCCGGAGATCTGACTGACTGCTCTGGCTTCACTTGTATGCACTTCGATAGCATCACAATCAACGGCACGGTGTACCCCATCAACATGTTGGAACCTGCGCAGGTTTTGCCTGCCGGCTGGGCGAGTGGCGTGGGGATGCAGCTCCAGATGGATATTCCCTCCAACGGCGGAGCCGCCGAAACAGTGACCGCTAACGTGGACGAGGTGAGTTTCGTTGCTGCGGAGTGTACGGCTCCTACCGGCTTGCAAGTCACTGTGCGGTAGTTCTCCCTGCGGCTCGCTATTCCAGCAGCCAATCCCTGGGCAAGTTCGAAGGTGTCTTTTATAAACTCGAAGTCTCCAAGAATTGTCAGAGCTGCACTTTTCACCGCCGACATTGTTAGAGATCGCGATGGTGCGTCAACCACCCACTGCCGTCGGCCAAAGACGAAGCGCTCGTGGATGGATCTCGGGTCTGGTTTGTTGATCGGCTCCCTGGCTTTGTCGGTGCTGATGAACGGACTAAGATCTGCGAGTAGGATCGTCTGGGTAAGTCAGCCGAGTAAGATAGGCCGAATGAAGTAAGTGCAACAAGGTAAGTCAGTAACATCATCCGAGTGACATCAGCCGAGTAACATCAGTTGTTTCGATCTAGATAGTTTCCTTCGGGCCCCAGCTTTCTAACCGTGCTCTCATCTTTCATTCGCTGTCCAAAGTTCATCGTCCGAATGACTAGTACGCTCGCGTCGCGCAGCGCTCTGCGCGCGCTATGATCGATTTGTAAGTCGTACTTAAATTCTTACGAAAGGGATGAATCGCTCCCCCCTCGCTTTTCTGGTTGTGGATCGTTTCTGTATTGGGTCATGTGTAGATTGGTTCGCGCTCTTTTAATAACTATTCCTCTTTTACTTGTTTCTCTTTTCGCGCCATCGGCTTTTGCGCAATCGTGGATCAGTGCCGTTACCGCGACCACGACAACGTCCACCGCTACCATCAACTGGACAAGCGCCGTGCCTGCGAATTCGCAGGTCGTGTATGGCACGACGACCAGCTACGGCAACAGCAGTACCCTGAACACGAACCTGGTGACGGCGCACTCCGCTGCGCTGACGTCGCTGACCGCCGGGACCACCTACCACTATCGCGTACTGTCGGCCGACTCCACTGGCGTTCTGGTCACGGGCCTGGACAACGTCTTTACCACGGCCGCGGCCATCGGTGTCTCGGTCACGCCCACTACGGCGACTGTGGCCTCGGGCGGAACAGAGCAGTTCTCGGCTCAAGTTACTAACTCCACTAACACGGCAGTCACCTGGTCGGCTACCGCCGGCACCGTGAGCACCACCGGACTGTTTACGGTTCCCATTGTTGCCGCGACGACAACCGTGACCGTAACGGCTACCAGCGTCGCCGACAATACCAAATCCGCCAGCGCCACAGTGACCGTAAATGCGGCGGTCGGCGTTCTGACGCTAAATCCTACGAGCATGAGCTTCGGCAAAGTCACGGTCGGCCAGACGAGCCCTGTCCTGTTCACCACCTTGACCAACACGGGGAATGCTTCATTGACGATAACCGGCGACTCCCTTTCCGCCGGCGACTTCAATTGGGGCGGCGAGGGCACCTGCAACGACAACACGCTGGCTCCGGGAGCAAGTTGTACGTACAGCACCACGTTCACGCCAACCGCGACCGGGACTCGGACGGCCACCGTCACGATCTACTCAACGGCTTCGGATCCGACCGTAACTTTTCCGCTCTCGGGGATTGGAAGGCCTGCGACCACGCTCAGTGTCAGCCCGGCCACCCTCGCTCTGGGTAGCGTGGTCGAGGGCACAAGCGGAAGCGCAACCGGGACTCTTACCGCGGGCGGATCGAGTGTTACCGTCAGCGCGGTCAGCAGCAACAACTCCGCATTCACTGTCGGAGGCCTGTCGCTGCCGGTTACGATTCCGGCAGGGAACAGCGCTGCGTTTACGGTGACGTTCATCCCTCAGACCACCGGCGCCGTGACGGCTGCGCTCACCTTCACGAGCAATGCCCAGTCCTCGATAACGATCGCAACCCTTACTGGAACCGGTGCTGCCGTGCCCATACACTCGATCAACTTGTCGTGGAACGCGAGCACGTCCGAGGATATCTCTGGCTATAACATTTATCGCGCGGCGTATGCGAGTGCGTGCGGATCTTACTCCAAGATCAACTCATTGCTGAATACCGGCACCGTGTACACGGATTCCGTCGTGGTCGACGGCGCGACCTACTGCTATGCCACAACCGCAGTCAATACCAGCAACGAAGAGAGTGGGTATTCCAACATAGTCTCGAACGTGCAGGTGCCTGCTCCTTAGTTGTTCGAGCGCGGAGGGACTCAACGAACGAGGAGGACGAAAAGATTCTGATTCGCGGGCAAGAAACAAGGCCCGAAGGCGCTCCAGCGGATGCTGGGCGGTTGGGCAACGAGCGCAACAGAGTAAAAGACAGCATCGCACTTCAACGACTTGACGGCGCCGGAAACGACATAAAGTCATTGAAAAGACGCGAAAGCACAGTTATTGGCCATAGTCGGACCATGATTTCGCAATCGAGTTCTTGGCGCTGGAGAGCGCCGATAATCGCTGGGAGCAGGGCTGTTTGCCGAAAGGATTCTACCTTCGCTTAGCAGAGGCACGGCTTCCTTGTGCCAGATACTGCTGCAGCAGCCGGTGAAATTGTGCACTACCTCATAGACGCCGGAGGGCGAGACTCGGAAGATTGTGCCGGAATTGTAAGTAAAGTCATACTCACCCCCTTGCTGCGTGGTGCCGTAATAGTAGCCGTCGGAATAGACCAGGCGGCCGATTGGCGCCGCACCATCCGTGGGCAACGATCCGCATCCAAAGCCTTCGCAAAAACTGTGCAGAACGGTTAACGCGCCACTTGGAGTTATCTTGAAGACGGTGCCGCAGCCGCCTCCGCAGAAATCGGTTCCGCCGGTGCCGCCCTGGGAAGTGACTCCGTAGAAGTTCCCGTCCGGCCCTTGCACCAGACCGGCTGCAGGACGCAAACCGTTGGGCTCTGTGTTGGTACTGGAATCGTACGGAAAGCTGTAAAACACGCTGAACACGCCTGTGGGGTTATCTTCACAATGGCGCCGCAGCCGGGAATCACGCCGTTCTCGCCGCCCGTGCATGCCCCTGAACCGCCCGCAGTTGTGGTGGTGTAGTAATTGCCGTCCGCGCCCTGAATCAGTTCGGCGACCGGGACCTCCCCGTCCGGATAATTACTGGTGGCGCTGGGGTTGTATTCAAACGCGTAGAGCTGCGTTAGTTGGGCGTGGGCTAAGCTCGTCTGGAAACTTGCCATCAGGATTGCGGCGAAACAGAACCGGGCGACGAGGAGTGTTCCCCGAGTCGTGTTTCTGCGGTTCTTGCTTCTGTAGTTCTTGGACCTGAGAAATTTGCTGGCTGGAATTCGTGAAACAAAGCTGCCGATCATAACTGCCTCCTGCTTCGCAACGAGTTGGAAATCGGGCCACTCTTACCGTCACGTGCGATGGCTTCCTGGCTTCTCCACATCAGCATGGCGGACCTCGCCGCCATGCTCCTCGCAACCTGGTCTCTTAACCTTCTCCGGTTTACTTTCGCGTTTATTTAGGTCATGGCAAGACCGTGAAGCTCTGCTTGCTTACGGCCGTGCCCCCGGGTGTAGTCACCGAGATCGTGCCGCTGGTCGCCCCCGCTGGTACGGTCGTCGTGATGAATTCTGAGCCTCTTACTTTGAATGTGGCCGAGGTGCCATTGAACTTCACCGCGGTCGCGCCGATATACGGCCCCTGACTGATGGTTACCTTCGCGCCTACTACTCCCGAGGTCGGAGTGATGCGGAAGATTCCCGGTTTCGGCGCTGCAAGACCGCCATTGAATACATCAATCGCACCCGCGTCAGACACGCCGCCCGAGTTGGTACCGCCTCCTGATTGCGACGTTACATAGAGTCTCCCGTCGCTGCCTTGAACCAAAGCGCCAACCGGGCCGTAGCCGGTGGCGAAAGTGAAGCTTCCCTCCAGGGTTGCGACTCCGCCTAATGTCAACTGATAGATCGCACCTGAGTCGTCCCCGCCGCCGCCGCTACTCGTGCCATACAGATTGCCGTCGGATGCCTGAATGACTCCCGCCTGGGGGTGATACCCGACACTGCCTGACGAGAAGTCATAAATCTTCTTAATAACGCCGGAGGTGGAGATGCGGAACACCGTTCCATTGCCATTCGCTCCGCTTAAATCACAGGTACCGTAGAGTTTGCCGTCGCTGGCCTGGATCAGCGAACTCAGTGGCTCCGTGCCGTTGGTGTCATCGGATGCGAAGGAGTAAAGGGTGGTGACCACGCCCGCCGGAGTCATCTTGAATACGGTTCCATAGCCCGAGGTTCCACCGAACTGAGTGGTCCCGTAGAAGTTTCCGTCGGAAGCGAGGGTCAGGCCGGCCGCGGGATTTTCGCCGTCTCCGGTCCCACAACATCCAGTGAAATTGTGCACGATCTCATAAGCGCCGGAGGGTGAGACGCGGAAGATTGTGCCTGAATTGTAGGACCCGTTATACAGGCCTCCCTGCTGGGTGGTGCCATAGTAGTAGCCGTTGGAATAAACCAGGCGGCCACGTGGGTCCGCGCCATCGGGAGGCGCCGATCCGCAGCCGTAGCCTCCGCAAAAACTGTGCAGAAGAGTAAGAGTTCCGCCTGGGGTTATTTTGAAGACGGTGCCGCAACCGAAAATCCCAGGGCTGGGCTGGCAGAAATCGGTTCCACTGCTACCTCCGCCAGAAGCGACTCCATAGAAATTTCCGTCCGGCCCTTGCACCAGCCCAGCCACCGGAAACATACCGTTGGGCGTAGTATTGTTACTGGAGTCGAAGGGGAAGCTGTAGAGGACGCTCAACACGCCGGCGGGCGTTATCTTGAGCACTGCTCCGCAGCCTTGAGTCAGGCCCTCAACACCGTCAGTGCATGCCCCCGATCCGCCAGCAAAGGTGGTGGTGTAGTAATTGCCGTCCGCGCCCTGAATCAGTTCGGCGTAGGGGGTCTCACCGTCCGGATAATTGCTGGTGGCGCTGGGGTTGTACTCAAACGCATAGAGCTGCGTTAGTTGGGCGTGGGCAAGGCTTGTCTGGAAACTTGCCATCAGGATTGCGGCGAAACAGAACCGGGCGACGGCGAACGTTCCGCGAGGCATGGTTCTGCGGTTCTTCTTTCCGAGGTTCTTTGACCCGAGAAACTTGCTGGCTGGAATTCGTGAAATAAAGCTGCTGATCATAACTGCCTCCTGTTTCGCAATGTGTGAAAATCGTCAAAACTTTCATTGGCGGATTGGCCCCGGCGGCTGTCGCGCTTCACGCTGAGCCGCCCGCACGAAGACCGAGAGCGGCAATCCCCCCAAGGTTTTGTAGCCTTCCCGGCCTTCCGTACATTCGGCGCTGAGCAGCAGCAGGTGCGGATGCTCCTCCTGCTCAGCGATGCTTGATTCTTTCACTTCCCAGCCAACACCAGAGCTGATTCGATCTTGTCGAGCCGTTCCTGAAGTTCGCGAATCTGGGCCTGCTGACGCTGCACTTCGTTCAGCAGCATGGGATCGAGCAGCTGATATTTCACGGTTTCAATCTGGACAGAAGAAGGACCGTTGCCAGCATTGCTACGTGAATCTTTTTCATAAATGCTCCTCTTCTCCAAGTCTGCTTCGCCCTTAAAGAGACTCCTATCAAGAATCGATTACGGCTTCGCCAGGAACGCGACCAGGAGCCCGGCGGCATCTGTGTAGAATCCAACCAGCGTGCCTTTGTTATTGATTCCACTCACCCATGTGTCGAATTCGCCTGGGATCGCGACGGTCGTGAAGACGCCTCCGCTTAGTACATAACCTTGCCCGACGCCGTTGCCGCCTGGGCCACATTGGCTGATTGTGCAGTAGGTCCCAACGATATCGCCGGCGTCGTTGATTCCGGAGCTGCCCGTGGAATATGCGCCCGGAAAGTCGATTGAAGTGTAGGTTCCCCCGCTCAGCAGGAAACCGTGGGCTACGCCGCCGGTTGTGTCGATGTAGTAGCCAACTACGTCCCCTTGGCTGTTGACTCCTTCGGCATAAGTAAAGTCGGAGCCGGGGTAATCGAGCGAGGTATAGGTGCTTCCAATCACCGTGAGACCGTGTGTGTTTGAGGCGCTATCCATCCACGCGCCGACAATTTCCCCCGAATTATTGAGTCCCTCGGTGTATGTGGCCTCAGCGCCGGCAAACGGCACATTAATGGTGGTGAACGTTCCACCGCTCAGCTCATAACCGTGGTAAACACCCGAACTGTCTTCGTAGTCGCCGACGATCGCACCGGAATCGTTGACGCCAAGTGCGAATTGCAACAGAGGTTCGTGAGGATAGTTGGTTACCTCGTAGCTCTCGGCGACAGTTTTCGTTCCCGACACATGCGCGAGAAATCCGGAGGAGCCTTCTGGGTTATTGGTGGCACTGTATCCTCCAACGATTTCCGTCTTTGAAGTGGTTGCGCCCGCGTTGATGCCATTGGCGTATGTGTAATAAGTGCCGGGGAAGCTAAGCAGAGTGTAGGTGTAGGAGGACGTCCCCGGCGTCTTTGCCGGATGGCTCGCCGCATGCGCCGCGGCGGACGGGCGACGCTTTCCAGGAAACTTGGACGCGACTCCAACCTGCGCCAACCCGGTGGACGGGATCTGCACGAGTCCCAACAGAGCCAACACTAGCCCGGAATTTGTGACAGTTCTCCTCGTCATAAAATGCTCCTTATTCCTGAATTTCTAAGTTTCGTATCCGCCCGCTGCGGCTAGCGAACGATCATTTGGATCCCATTCCCTAACCTGGTCGCCCCCAGCTTTTCTTCCTTGTCAGCTTTGACTGAGTGGCCGATTCCTGTGCTCACACAGAAAGGCGGAAAGCGCGCGCCAAACGCCTCATTGACTCCAAGAAAAGTTTCCTGAGTTCCGGCGGTTAGGCCGTCCGTAGCCGGAAATAGGGTGGTTGACGACCGGCAAGCCTGCGAATATCCTGTTGGCTCTCCCCCCTGAAAGGGGCACCCGGCTCCTATGCCCGATGACCAAAAGGGTCAGGTCACCGAGCTTTTGCGTCACTGGAAGGAGGGCGACGAAAAAGCTCTTCGTGCGTTGGTGCCGCTGGTCTACAAAGAGCTGCGAAGGTTGGCGCACTACCACCTCCAGTCCGAGCGCCCGGATCACACCCTTCAAAGCACAGCCCTTGTCCACGAGGCCTACTTGCGGCTGCTGGGAGGTCATCCCGTGGAACTGCATAACCGGGCGCACTTCGTTGCGGTTGCCTCGCGCCTCATGCGTCAAATCCTGGTGGACTACGCGCGCCAGCGCCGGGCCGACAAACGTGACGGCGGTTGCAAAGTTACCTTCGACATGGATGCTTTGCCTGTCAACGGAGATGCCGAACTCCTGGCTTTGGACGACGCTCTGGATGAGCTGGCTCGCATCGACGAGCGCCAGGGAAAGATCGTGGAAATGAAGTTCTTCGGGGGATTGTCGGCACCCGAAATATCGCAGGTGCTGGGCATCTCGCGTGCCACGGTTGACCGCGACTGGGCCACCGCCCGCGTCTGGTTGCATCGCCAGATGAATAGATCGGCTGAGCTATGAAGGTCGAGCTATGACAGGCGAGCGTTGGGAGCAAGTCAAGGAGCTACTCCACGAGGCGATGCAGCTGACTCCCGGAGAGCGCAGCCGCTTCCTTGATGAGGCCTGCGCTTCCGACGACGCGCTTCGCGCCGAAGTCGAATCACTTCTGTTGGCCGGGGAAAGCATCCGCTCCACCTTCATGCAATCGCCTCTTCTGCCCCTCGAACTGGGCGCGGACTCGGATCTGGTCGGCGCTGCCGGAACATTGGAAGCGGGCCAGATCTTCGCCCAGCGTTTTCAACTCGTCCACAGGCTTGGCGAAGGTGGTATGGGGCAGGTGTGGCTGGCGGAGCAAACCTCACCCGTGCGGCGGCAAGTGGCCCTGAAACTAATCAAGGCCGGGATGTACGACGAAGCGGTCGTGCAACGTTTCCAATCGGAGCGGCAGTCCCTGGCGATCATGAATCATCCCGCCATCGCCAAGGTGTTTGACGCCGGAACGACGCCGCAGGGCCAGCCCTACTTCGTGATGGAGTACGTGCCCGGGTTGCCGATTACCGAGTATTGCGATCAGAATAAGCTCAAGATCTCGGATCGGCTCGAACTCTTCGTCCAGGTCTGCGAGGGCGTGCAGCACGCACACCAGAAAGCCATCATCCATCGCGACCTTAAACCGGCAAACATTCTGGTAGTGGAAGTGGACGGCAAGCCCGTGCCCCGGATCATCGACTTCGGCCTGGCCAAGGCGACCAATCCTCGCGTTGCAGGTGAGACCGTTTTTACACAACTGGGACAGTTTATGGGCACGCCCGGGTACATGAGTCCGGAGCAGGCCGATCCCGCGTTTCAGTACGGTGCGCAAGACATCGACACGCGCACCGACGTCTACTCGCTGGGAGTCGTTCTCTACGTGCTGCTGGCCGGATTGCAGCCCTTTGAAACCAAGCAGCGCCAGAAGCAACCGCTCGACGAGTTGCTGAGGAAGTTGCGCGAGGAAGAACCGCCGCTCCCGAGCACTAAAGTTGGAGCGGATCGCGGTACATCAAGCGCGACTGCCGAAGCGCGCAGCACCGAGCCCCGGCAACTGGTGAGCCTGCTGCGTGGCGATCTCGACTGGATTGCCATGAAGGCGCTGGAAAAAGATCGCGCTCGCCGCTATGGCGCGCCTTCCGAGCTGGCCGCCGACATCCGGCGCTATCTGAATCATGAGCCGGTCGGGGCGAGGCCGGCGAGTGCTGGCTACCGGTTGCGGAAGTATGTCCGGCGGCACCGTGTCGCCGTAGTTGTGGCCGCGGGATTGGTGTTACTGCTCGCCGCTTTCTCTATTTTACAGGCGCTTCAATTGCGCCGGATTACGCGGGAGCGCGACCGCGCC
The DNA here is from genome assembly GCA_963758005.1 of uncultured Acidobacteriota bacterium. Taxonomy (GTDB): domain Bacteria; phylum Acidobacteriota; class Terriglobia; order Terriglobales; family Acidobacteriaceae; genus Sulfotelmatobacter. Next base: position 358,629 of record CAVWTR010000006.1, on the reverse strand, counting down.
ACGCGAATCACCGACTTCATGACCGGCATGTTCAAAGTGTCCGATCCCAACGAGGCCCGCGGCAACAGCGTTACGGCCCGCGAGATCCTCGATAAGGCTTCGAACGATATGGGAACCGGTTTGGCGAAAGATCCCGAGGTTCAGGCGCAGATGATGCAAGTCATGGCGAGCACATACCTGAACCTGGGTCTAAATGCTCGCGCTCATGAACTGGCAAAGCGCGCCTTGGACGCTCGACTGAGCCTTCTCGGTCCGGATGACCCAAAGACTCTCCAGTCGATGACTCAACTCGGGCGGGTTCTGGATCACGAGGGACACGAGCCCGAAGCGGAGAAGATGCAGCGCCAGGTGTTGGCGGCCCAGCGCCGCATTCTTGGACCCGACGATCCCCTTACGATCGAAACCATGGGTAGTCTGGCCTGGATCGTGCAGACACAGGGTCGTTTCGACGAGGCAGAGAAACTAACGAGCGAGGTGATAGCGATTGCAACTCGAAGATTGGGACCAGAAAGCACTCAAGTGCTGGAGGCCATGGGCAACTTGAGCGCTGACCTCTGGAACCAGGGCCGCTATGCGGAGGCCGAACAAGAGTATCGTCAATTGCTCGATATCGACCACCGTGTTCTCGGACCGGATCACCCCAGAACTCTCACTGCGATGTCTAATCTGGCGGTGACAATCCAGACCGAGGGCCGCTTGTCGGAAGCCGAGCAAGTATCTCGCGAATTGCTGGCCAAAGAGCAGCGCGTGTTAGGCGCCGAACACCCGTCCACCTTGAGTTTGATGTTCAACCTCGCAGGCCTTCTCGATAACGAAGGCCGCCATGCCGAGGCCGAGAGACTCTACCGGGAGACATTAGCAATTCAGTCCCGAACCCTTGGCGCCGAACACCCGCGTACGTTGTTGACCGACTCCGCGTTGGCAGATGAGCTCTACAACGAAGGGCATTTCCACGAATCGGAACAACTGAATCAAGAGACGCTCGCGGTTATGGTTCGCGTCATCGGACCGGAACATCCCAGCACCTTGGTTTGCCAGGCCAATCTTGCCAAAGACCTCATCAAGGAGGGCCGCTACGTAGAAGCAGAAAATAACGCTCGAACCGCTTTCGACGCCCTCACTCGCAATCTGGGCCCGCAGCATCCTTATACTCTGGATGCACTGCAGCAACTCGGCACGGCCATGGCTTACACCCATCGCTACGCCGAGGCCAGCAAACTGTTTCGCGACTCGATCGAAAAGCAAGACAGTTCCAAGGGGCAAGGAGACCGTTTTTCGGTGTGGCATTCATTCGCCTGTGTAGCCGTCGCCGCCAACCATCCCGATGACGCACTCGAGTATCTGCGTGAAGCAATTCAGCGTGGCTATAAAGATGCTGATGGATTGACCGCCGACGATAATCTGAAAAGCCTCCGCCAGAATCCTCATTTCCAGGAACTCATCGCCGAACTCAAACACGCGCCAGTTCAAACCCAATAGTGGAGACGCGTGACACGGGGCCAAGGGGACCGGGTGCGACGATGCTGGGTGAACTGTTGTCCGCAAAACCAGAAACGATCCCGAAACGGGCTTATGGAAGCGTCCAATTCGATTCCGAAGGTGCTGGCAAAAGTCACCCTGATAGAAAAGAAACACGTCTCGTGGCTTTGTTCAAAAGTCGGTGTGATTAGCAATCGATGGTGGGCTTTCGGGCTTTGAGAATCAGTGCCAATTGAGGTAAGATTGTCTTACCATGCAGACCAAAGTATCCACCAGTCTGGCGTACGCGCAGCCTGCTCGGCGAGTAGACAGCACATTGGACGACGAAGGCTTCTAACCTCATTGCATCAAACGCACATTCACGGAACGGGGAACGGGTTCTCCTTTGCGGCGTCGCTGCGGGGCGACCGCGACGGCTGACGCGATGATCTCGAACATCCGTGGCGACTGAAACCGGAACATCTCCTGGATTCGGAACCAGGAAACAACCTCGGACTTCGTCAGTACAATACCGAAGCCAATGCCCAGCAGAAGGTACGCCAGCAAGCCAATCCCGGTCTGCCTTTGACCCTGCTGGGCTGTTTGCCCGGTCGTGAATTCGTTTGACATTGCGCTCACAAAAAAAGCGGAAGAAGAAAGTGCGTTGCGATCAGACCGCCGGTGAAGAACCCTGCGACAGCGAGCAATGACGATAACTACAGGCCCGCAAGTCCCGAGATAGCGTGACCGGAGTGCAACCTCCGGCGTAAGCCGTGCCGAATCCCACCAGAAAACCACCCACAACGATCGAGACAACTCCCTTAAGCGTGGGCCAGGCAGACGACGTGAACAGCTCGCGCGGCGCCAGACCGGAGAAATCGTGGACGCCGAGTTTCATTAGAGCGAGTCTGGTCTGTTCTGAGATTGCGAGGTTCTGTGCTCCGGCGTAGTGCGAGGCAAGAAAGCCTCCGATAGGGGACTGTACGTATACGAGACAGGGGAAGATCCCAAGAACGAACAGCAGGTTCCACGCGCCTGCCTCCCAGTCGTAGCCGAAGTATTCGATCTTGCCGGGCAGAACTGCAGCGCACATGTGACGCAAACTGCTGGACACCCGAACACGGCATTCCCTACGATCAGCAATGCCGGAACGAAAAGACGATAGCCGGACCGGCTGCATACCATGACCGCAGGCCGGAGACGAGAATTACTGTCGCTGCCATAGAGTCGCCATTCAATACGATTTGTCGGCCCCGGCCAAAGCTAACACCGAGCGAGTCTTGTATACATCTTCAGGTTGGCTTCTCCGCCCCCAAACGTCAAAGGAATCGAATTGACGCCATTTACCGGCCGGAGCTATATGGCGATCAAGACCCAGACGGGACAGGACATGTGACTAACATGAAAGTATGCTTGCAACATGTCCAAGATGATTCAGCTTCGTAATGTACCCGATGCCCTACATCGGCTGAAAGCCCGCGCTGCCATGGCAGGTATGTCGCTTTCGGACTATCTGTTAGCGGAGATCAAGGAAGTCGCGGAGAGGCCAACGCTCGCAGAATTGCGGGACCGGCTGCACAAACGTAAGCCGGTTTCGGCTCCGATCGATACTGCTCAGCTAGTACGAGAGGAGCGCGAAGCGCGATGATTGTTCTGGATGCGTCGGCCGCAGTGGTGCAGGGTCTCGTTCCGCGAATAAATTCGCTTCTCGATGCTCTGCCCCGCATTGCAGGGTGTAGTCCCAGCACGTCGTGTTGATGACGCGGTCCGCGATCTGCTGAATCTTCGTATTACCCGGTATCCGCATCTCGTGCTCCTGCCACGAATTTGGCAACTGCGCCACAATGTTTCTGCCTACGATGCTGCCTACATTGTGCTTGCCGAGAAACTCGGAGCTGCACTAGTTACACGGGATGGGCGACTCGCTTCTGCCTCGGGCCATGCCGCAGCCATCGAGCTCTTCTAATCCAGCGAATCGCATCACTTACCCACTTATCGTCGATACGGATATCGCCAGCATCCGCGCGATTCTGGTGCACGCGATTTCAAAGCGGGCCCGCCAGTTCTATGAGGAGCGCGGGTTCATTACCTCGCCGATGGACCTGCAGCCACGCCAGGGATGCCAATGGGACCACGGCAAAAGCGAGTGAACCGCTCAGCCGCGGCCACGGGTCCCAAAGCCGTGAATTGATGCGTGACATGTGCGGCAGATCGTGATCAAGTTCTCTTCGCAATCATCTCCGGAGTGGCTGCGAAAGTCTTTGGGTGACCTCGAGGTTCGACATCGCGCCACACGACTGACATCGCCAGCCACTGCGACGCACGATTTGCTGCCGAAACTGATCGTACGACGCGGCATCCAACCGCAAGCGCTCGAGCTTTGGCTCAATCGAACTCACTAAGCCTTTTCGCTCAGCCCTCCCAGAAATGCCTGCCGCTCTTACGGCCACGCTCCTGAGCCCAGAGGACGTCAAGCCCAGATTCTTCGCGCTCGACCCTTTGGGGTCCATCTCGGAATTTACCAAACGAAGCCAAGAAGTCATTTGCTTGCTTCAGCCTGGTCTGCCCGGCCGCGACCGTTGGCGCCAGCCCAAAAAGTCCTGACGGCGGATGTTGAGGGCCGGCCCTTACCTTCGGACTCGTCCGCATGTAATCTTTCGATGATCGAAGATTAGGGCAACATTAGGGGAGCAACAACTTTGTTCCTGCCTGACCTACCGTGAACGCACAAGCGTGCTGACGGCGGACTCGAGTCTGAGCGGGGCGAATCGAAAGGCAAAGGGCGTGTGGGGTGGATACTAAGCGGCCGATTTCGGAACGGAGGCTACAGGCCAACCGAGCCAACGCCAAGCGTTCGACTGGGCCTAGGACGGAAGCTGGCAAGGCCGTTTCGCGTCGAAATGCGGTGAGACACGGAATCCTGAGTCGCTCTCTCGATTTGCCGCCGGCGGTCGACCTCGATTCGTTGATGCAGGGGCGATCACCCGATCCCTCACTCTCAGGAGCGGATACGGCCCTACAGGAGATCAACCGCATCTGGGACAGGCTGGCAAAAATCGTCGCCTTCGAAAAGGCCTCATCCCAGCTTCCCGTCGGTCTCGAATGCAATGCTCGCCTTATTTGCCGGTACGAGCGCATGCTGACCTGCCAGCTGCACGCGCACATTCGCGAATGCGCTGGATTGAAAGATGAGACTGAAGACGAGTTCAGGAGGAAGATATGAGTGGGAATGGGAGGGGAAACGGAAAAAAGACCTGGAACCTGGCAAAGGAAGGCATGCTGTGGAAAAGGGTGCTTGACTACGCGAGCAAAGAAGTCCAGGAACAGGCCGAACAGTTCGTGGCGCAGCTCCAAGAGTCGGTGCAACCGGCGGACGCGTTACAGGGTCTTTTGTTGGACCGCATGGCAGCTAGCTACTTGCGCAAACGCCTGATGCTAGAGGCGGAATCGGCAACAAGAGAGCACTTCCGACTCCAACGAACGAAAGAGGTACCCGGTTCGAATGAGACGAAGAGAGTGCGTGTCATAGCTGAAAGCATGGCTCTTCAAAGCAATTTGTCCGCGAACGCTATGCGCTACGAAGCTCTTCTGGACCAAGGATTCCACCGCGATCTGATTCTGCTGCAAAAGCTGAAGGAAACGGCTTTCATTCCTAACATGAAAGGCAAACTGCCGCCGAAGGCCAATCACAACTTGATTGAGGGCGGCGACGACCTCACGCAAACGGCGTGATTGGCCCTCATTCAACTGCGGTTCTGAGCTGATGGGACAAATTGCCCGAGGGCCCTCGGGGGCCTTATTTCAGGTCCGAAGCCTGCTGCCAAGGGTTGAGGATTTGGCACATGGAGCGAGACGCATCGCTAGGCCATCAGAGTATCGGTGGCCAGGATCCCTCCGGAGAATGAAGACGGCTCGAAGGATCGCGCCCTGTTTCCGCTATTTCTAGTTCCAGGACCGAGACTACGGACAAATAGAGGTTTGCGGCGAGCAGCGTCTGCGCCCATCCAAGCGTGAGTTCCTCCCTGTGGCGGCGCCTTTCCCACGTGCCTGCTCGGGGCACGCGCTCATCGATGTGACTCCGTGCAATGAGGTGGAAGTAGCGAAGTAGCTCATTTTGCAGCTGGATAGAACTTACTGGGAATCGCGTTCCCGGACTATAGCGCCGCATGGACCCTCAATTCGTCCTTCAGAATCTCGAGATTTTCTGCTGGCGCCAGTATTAGCAGTCAGGTGCTTGGCTACGAATGCAAGCCCGAATTCAAGAAAAGGCACCTAGTTAAATGAATAAGCCGCTAAAATTCAGCGAAATCTCGAACCGGCTGCAGCCGCTGATCTGACACCAACGCCAGCCCTGCCAGTTGAACCAACCAATCTGATCGTTTCACTTGCCCTGCGCTGGAGCCGCACGGCGGAAATCGACCACAAAGACGACAAGGAGCTATTTGCCGAAATCGACTTGTATCTCGGCTATGGAATCGTGTCCGCGGTAGCGATCAAGCTCGTAATTGCTCTCGCCCGTCTTTGCCGCAAGGTTCAGGACGGCAAGAGCAAAAAGGCGGTCGTCGATTATCTGAACCGCCGCTTGCAGATCGCCATGATCTACTACCCTGCGGTCGGACGCGACCTACTCAAGATCGTTGCAGAGAAAGTCATCGCCGATAGGAAGCACCTCGATCAGCGTCTTGCCCTTCGCCACGCATCAGCCAAAGCACTAAGAAAGTAACGCAGCGGGACGAGCCAGTTCTTGGCTCGTCCCCTCCCTTTAATCCTGCCTAGAGCATTACTGTTTCCATCGCTGCTCCACGAGTCCCAGCCATCACCCTCCTGAAAATTTACGGCCTGTTGCGTCAAGGATTATGTCGAGACGGGTTGGGAAAAACACGCAGCCGAACAGGCCCGCTGTGTTTGTGGCATACAGCTGCACAGAGGTGTGACCAGTCCGACTGTGAATCGTCTCGGAGAAAGCGAAAGGACTGACTCGTCGCGACCGATCGCGACTACTACCTGGATGAACTGTGCAGACTTTTACCGGTGCGAATGAGGATCTTCATCTGCAATCTTATGCGACCGCGTAGGTCGATGGCTGCCTTACCGGAAATGCAGTAAACGGGATGAAGACCCAGGAACGAGCCGAACGCAGGGGGAGGCCGGTTGTTGCGGGGCCTTCCCGGTTCAACAGTGCCCGGGAAGGCGCCAGCTTCGTCGCCCGCAAATGAATGGCGTCTCTGCGTTGATCAGAGAAGAACACACTAGCCGGATTGGTTGATCAACTCCTCGCTTTGTGCGCTCGGGCAGAGTGCCTCGACTGGGGTGGTTACCATGCTCCCCTCCATGCGATTGCTCATGGCAAGAACTGGCTTTACTGGCGCAGCAACAGTGGTTCACCGATCTGCAACAGTTGTTTCTCCGCGAACCAGCGAAGGTCTTGGCGAAGGAAAGCAAACTGTTCCCGCATGCTCGGCCGCGGCTTCGCGACAGAAGACTTCGTCGCCCTTCGTCTCGCAGTGCTAACCTTCTTCATTGCCGGTCTCCTTTATCTCTTGTGCTTAAAGCACGTCGATAACTTGGTAGCCTACAGCATCCCGTCGGAGAGCGGCCTTCTCATCCCATTTGAGTGAATCATATTCTCATGTTGTTGGCGCCGATTACAGACTCTGGGGGAATTCAAGAAGAGACAATGTATTTGGGAGTACCGTGTTTGACCTTGAGGCCCCAACACCGAGCGTCCGATCACGGTAACTGCCGAGGCGAACCTCTTAGTCGGCGACGCTAGGTCAAGTGCCTGAATTGGGAAAGATATTGGAGGGCAACCCAAAGAAAGGACCACGCCTCGCTTGGGGGACGGTCGCGCCGGCGATCGTACCTAAGACATATGCGGCCAGGGTGATTGCATTGAACTGGACGCGGCTGAAAATGCGTTGTTCGCATTGCTTCCGGGCAGGCGAAGCGTGCCAACCACCAGCACTAGAATCATGGTTTTCGTTTCCGTGCTGGGCACAAGTTCTTACACCTATCGGATCGAAATGCGCGGCGAGTCCTTACGCAAGAAACGCAATCCGCAAGAAGGAATAAACCACAGTCAGTTTCGGTAGGATGTCTGAGTTACGGCACCAACTTCTAAAACGTAGTACCCCCCACAACAGAGCTGGGGAAGGGCACTCAAGAGCCATTTACAGAAGTGAGGTCAGCCTAATAACCTCGCGGAGTTCCTTGAGAATGATTCGAAAGTAGTTTCCAGTTAAATGGGCCCGGGGCTGCAACCGTCAATTCAAGAATACGGGAGGCCTTATGACCAGACTGGCTGTTTATCGCTCGTCGCTCCTGGCTTGCTTCGCTGCCATCGCTTTTCTCCCCGCATTTTCCCAGTCAGTGGTGGTGACTCCGACCACCGTGTCATTCGGCAATCAGCCTCAAGGTAGTTCCAGTTCCGCTCACAAGGTAACGCTGAAAAATGGACAGAGTTCGGCGATCACCATAAGCAGCATTTCTACAAGCCTGTCCGACTATATAGCATCCAATAACTGTCCGGTGAGCCCAGCTACTCTGGTCGCCGGCGCCACTTGCACGATCTCTATAACCTTCACACCGAGCGTGGAAGGGAGCCGAACCGCCGCACTCACGGTCGTCGACACTGGGCTTTCAAGTCCTCAACTCGTAACCCTGAATGGTACAGGGACCGCCCCTTCTCTGCTCTCGATTGCTGTCACTCCGGCCACGGCATCGGTGGCCGCAGGCTATACGGAGCAGTTCACAGCCACTGGAACCTATAGCAACGGCACGACAGCGAACCTGACCAACACAGCCATCTGGAGTTCGTCAGCGACAGCTGTGGCAACTGTAATAGGAACCAGCGGGCTAGCGACTGGCGTTGCTCAGGGAAAGGCCTCCATCACGGCCACCGTGGGAACAATCAACGGCTCCACCAGGTTGACAGTCACACCTGCGGTCCTGACTTCGCTTTCCGTTACTCCCATCACTGCACCCATTATTGCCGGCCAGACCCAGCAATTCACGGCCACCGGAACCTATAGCAACGGCACTTCACAGAATCTGACCAGCACGGCTAAATGGAGCTCCTCGTCGACTTCGGTAGCAACCGTCAAGAACACTGGTGCAGCCACCGCAATCGCTCAGGGCACAGCTACCATCACAGCCGCGGTAGGGACTGTCAGCGGCTCAGCGACATTGACCGTCACGTCGAATGTGTTGCTTTCGATTTCCGTCACCCCCGCGACGGCGACCATCCCTAGTGGCAATACCTTGCAGTTCACAGCTACCGGTACCTACAGCAACGGCAGCAAGTTGACGCTTACGAGCTCGGCCCAATGGACTTCGTCCGCAACTTCGGTGGCCAATGTGAGCAGCGGCGGACTAGCGACCGGGGAGGCTCAGGGAACGGCCACGATTACAGCTACTGTGGGAGCAATCAGCGGCTCCGCCACGCTGAAGGTCAAGCCTGTGATCCTGACGTCGATCTCCGTAACACCCGCCACAATTTCCGTCGCCGCAGGCTACACACAGCAGTTCACCGCGACCGGAACTTACAGCAACGGCACGACCGAGAATCTGACCAGCACTGCGACCTGGACTTCCTCGGCGACCTCGATCGCGACTGTGAATAGTGGTGGGTTAGCTACGGCCCTGGTTCAAGGAAGCGCAATAATCACCGCGACGTCCGGAACGATCAGCGGCTCCGCCACATTAACGGTTACGCCCGCTGTCCTGACATCGATTTCAATCAGTCCGGCGAGCGCTTCAATTGCGCTGGGGACGACGCAACAGTTCACGGCGACGGGAACGTATAGCGATGGCAGCACTCTGAATCTGACGAATGCAGTTACCTGGAGCACGGCGGACACGACCATCGCCACGGTCAGCGCGCAAGGACTGGCCACCAGTGTTGCCGTGGGAAGCACCAGCGTCGCGGCGACCTCGGGAGCGATCAGCGGTTTGACCACGCTGACCGTCACTCCGGCGGTTCTGGTTTCGATTGCCGTGACGCCGGCGATCCCGACCATTCCGCTGGGAACCACGCAGCAATTTACGGCCACCGGCACCTACACCGACAGCAGTACGCAAAACATTACCGACACGGTGCAATGGAGTTCGGATACGGCCACGGTGGCCACGATCAGCAATGCAGCCGGTTCGCAGGGAGTGGCCAGCAGCGCTGGACAAGGCACGGCGACCATCTCGGCCAGTGCGGGGACGGTGACGGGATCGACCATTCTTACGGTGACCTCGGCGGCACTGGTGTCGCTGGCCGTTACGCCGGCAACGCCCTCGCTGGCGCTGGGCACGAGCCAGCAGTTCATGGCCACGGGCACGTTCACCGATGGCAGCACCCAAAACCTGACCAGCACCGCTGCCTGGTCGTCGGATACGCTTACGACCGCGACGATCAACAATACCGGACTGGCGAGCAGCGTCGGCATTGGCACGGCCACCATCACAGCCACCTCGGGCAGCATCAGCAGTTCGACGGTTCTGACGGTGACGGCAGCAGCGCTGGTCTCGATTACGATCAATCCGCCAGGAGCGACCATTCCCCTGGGCATGACGCAGCAGTTCACGGCCACGGGCACGTTCAGCGATGGAACGACGCAGGATGTGACGCAAACGGGACAGTGGAGTTCGACGGTGGCCACGGTAGCAACCATCAGCAACTCGGCGGGCACGGCGGGGCTGGCGACCAGCGTGGGAGCGGGCACGACGACGATCGGCATCAGTTCGGCGGGGGTGAGCGCAGCGGTGACGCTGGTGGTCAATCCAGTAGCACTGGTTTCGATTGCGATCAGTCCGCAGGCGCCTACGATTGCTCTCGGCACGAGCCAGCAGTTCACGGCTACTGGAACTTACAGCGACGGGAGCACTCAGGATGTGACCGCGCTGGTGACGTGGAGTTCCTCGAACGCGCTGGTGGCGATCATCAGCAACAGCATCGGAAGCTATGGTCTGGCGACCAGTTCCGGGCAGGGAAGCGCTACCATTACGGCTACACTCGCATCAGTTACTTCCTCGACCACGATCACGATCGCGAGTCCGGCACTCGTTTCGATTGCGATCTCACCGAGCAACGCATCCATCCCGCTCGGCTCCGCCCTCCAGTTCACCGCGACCGGAACTTACACCGACGGCAGCTCCCAAGATGTGACTGCATCCGTTACATGGGTTTCGGACACTCCCGCAGTTGCGTCCGTAAGCGCCGGAGGATTGGTCACGGGTGCTGCGCTAGGGACAGCCAACATCAGCGCTACTTCGGGCACGGTAACACTCTCGACGAGCGTAACAGTGTCCGCAACGCTGGTGCTCTTGTCGATTTCCATCAGTCCGACAAGCGCTTCGATTGATGTAGGGACGACGCAGCAGTTCACCGCGACGGGAACCTATAGCGATGGCAGCACGCAGAACCTGAGCAGCACAGTGAACTGGACTTCGTCTCTGACCGGCGTTGCTCTGATCGGGCCCAGCGGATTGGCCACCGGAGTCGGCATCGGCACCGCCACCATCACGGCGACTTCAGGCTCCGTTGCGGCTTCGGCCACTCTCACCGTGGGGCAGCCTGTGCTGGTATCGATAGCAGTAACCCCCTCGAATCCATCCTTCGCGTTGGGGACGACACAACAGTTCACGGCGACGGGAACGTATAGCGATGGCAGCACTCTGAATCTGACAAATACAGTTACTTGGAGCACGGCGGACACGACCATCGCCACGGTCAGCGCGCAAGGACTGGCCACCGGTGTTGCCCCGGGAAGCACCAGTATCGCGGCGACCTCGGGAGCGATCAGCGGTTTGACCACGCTGACCGTCACTCCGGCGGTTCTGGTTTCGATTGCCGTGACGCCGGCGATCCCGACCATTCCGCTGGGAACCACGCAGCAATTTACTGCCACCGGCACCTACACCGACAGCAGTACGCAAAACATTACCGACACGGTGCAATGGAGTTCGGATACGGCCACGGTGGCCACGATCAGCAATGCAGCCGGTTCTCAGGGAGTGGCCAGCGGCGCTGGACAAGGCACAGCGACCATCTCGGCCAGTGCCGGGACGGTGACGGGATCGACCATTCTTACGGTGACCTCGGCGGCACTGGTGTCGCTCGCCATTACGCCGGCAACGGCCTCGCTGGCGCTGGGCACCAGCCAGCAGTTCACGGCCACGGGCACGTTCACCGATGGCAGCACCCAAAACCTGACCAGCACCGCGGTCTGGTCGTCCGATACGCTTACGACCGCGACGATCAACAATACCGGACTGGCGAGCAGCGTCGGCATTGGCACGGCCACCATCACAGCCACCTCGGGCAGCATCAGCAGTTCGACGGTTCTGACGGTGACGGCAGCAGCGCTGGTCTCGATTACGATCAATCCGCCAGGAGCGACCATTCCCCTGGGCATGACGCAGCAGTTCACGGCCACGGGCACGTTCAGCGATGGAACGACGCAGGATGTGACGCAAACGGGACAGTGGAGTTCGACGGTGGCCACGGTAGCAACCATCAGCAACTCGGCGGGCACGGCGGGGCTGGCGACCAGCGTGGGAGCGGGCACGACGACGATCGGCATCAGTTCGGCGGGGGTGAGCGCAGCGGTGACGCTGGTGGTCAATCCAGTAGCACTGGTTTCGATTGCGATCAGTCCGCAGGCGCCTACGATTGCTCTAGGCACAAGTCAGCAGTTCACGGCCACTGGAACGTACAGTGACGGGAGCACGCAGGATGTGAACGCGCTGGTGACGTGGAGTTCCTCGAACGCGCTGGTGGCGATCATCAGCAACAGCATCGGAAGCTATGGTCTGGCGACCAGTTCCGGGCAGGGAAGCGCTACCATTACGGCTACTCTCGCATCGATTACTTCTTCGACCACGATCACGATCGCGAGTCCGGCACTCGTTTCGATTGCGATCACTCCGCAGGCGCCCACGATTGTGCTGGGCACCAGCCAGCAGTTCGCGGCCACCGGAACTTACACCGATGGCAGCTCACAGAACCTGACAAGCACGTCGACATGGACTTCGTCGGCGACGTCTGTCGCAAGTATAAGCAGTGGCGGATTGGCTACTAGTCTGACTCAGGGAAGTGCGACCATCACAGCGGCTTCCGGGACGATCAGCGGCTCGGCCACGCTGACGGTGACGGCGGCGACCTTGATATCGATTTCTGTCACCCCCTCTAAGGAGTCGTTGGCTGCGGGTCATACGCATCAGTACACCGCGACCGGGACCTACAGCAACGGTACGACGCAGAACCTTACTACGGAGGTTACCTGGACTTCATCCGTGCCCTCAGTTGCAACGGTCAAAAGCACCACAGGGCTAGTCACTGGTGTGGCGGCCGGAACCACGACCATCACCGCCGAATCAGGGACGATTAGTGGTTCAGCTTCATTGACAGTCACAGAGACCTTAACTTCGATTTCCGTCACTCCCACCACAGCTTCGGTGGCGGCTGGTTACACGGAGCAGTTCACGGCTACTGGAACCTATAGCAACGGCACGACGCAGAACCTGACCAGCACTGCGACCTGGACTTCCTCGGCGATGTCGATCGCAATCGTAAGCGGCGGGCTAGCTACCAGCCTGGCTCAGGGAACTGTGACCATCACGGCCACTTCCGGAACAATCAGCGGCTCGGCCACGTTGACGGTCGCAGCCCCAGTGCTGACGTCGCTTTCAGTTACTCCCACGGCAACTTCGGTCCCAGTCGGCAACTTGCAGCAGTTCACGGCTACAGGACTGTACAGCAATGGCACGACCCAAAATCTGACCGGCACATTAACGTGGGCATCGTCCGCGCCATCCCTGGCCACAATTGGCGGCAGCGGCCTCGCCACGGGCGTGGCGCAGGGAACGAGCAGGATCACAGCCAATTCCGGTTCGCTCAGCGGTTCCGCCACATTGACGATCACGACTGCAGCTGGTTCGATCTCAAGTTTCCAGCATGTCATTGTGATCGTGCAGGAAAATCGTACACCGGACAATCTTTTTCAGGGTCTGTGCAGCGCGCCTTACGGCAGTAGCACCTCTTGCAGTTCAATCCCCAGCGGATCCCAGTATGACATTCAAACTGGCAATTGGCTGGATAAGACCTCGTCCACGAACACAACGCAGCCGGTCACCGTCGCGCTGGCCAATGCCTATGATCTAAATCACGACCATGCTGCGTTCACTGCAATGTGCGACGTGGACGCAACCGGAGTTTGTCTCATGGATAGTGCCGCCGATGTCACTTGTTCCGGCACCTGCCCAACAAAACCTCAATTCGCATATGTCGACAATTCGACCGGGTTGCTGGATCCTTACCTGACCATCGCAACGCAGTACGGTTGGTCAAACTACATGTTTCAGACCAACCAGGGACCAAGCTTTCCCGCCCATCAATTCCTGTTCGGAGGGACTTCGGCGCCCAGTGCGGCCGACGACGCTGCGGCCATATTCGCCGCTGAAAACATGGCTCCGCGTGAGGCCAGTGCAGGGTGCACTGCCTTGGAAGGAACAACCGTAACCTTGGTCGGCCCCGCGGGTGAGAACCCCACACTCTATCCCGCAATCTATCCCTGCTTCGAGCGTCAAACCATGGCGGACTTGTTCGACTCCAACGGGATCAGTTGGAAATACTACACGCCGGCCGCGGGCTCCATCTGGACAGCGCCCAACGCGATACAGCATCTCTGCGTGCCGAATGCTCCGACGGGAGGAGAGTGTACGGGTGCCGATTGGACCAATGACGTAGTTCTCAATCCGACGCAGGTGTTAACCGATATCGGCAATTGCAATTTGGACCAGGTCAGCTGGGTGATTCCGAGTGGACAGAACTCCGATCACGCCAATGGCAACTCGGGCGGGGGCCCGTCCTGGGTAGCTTCGATTGTCAATGCCATCGGCAACAACCATCAGTGCAAGGACGGAGAGATTTATTGGAACAATACTGCCATCCTTATTACCTGGGATGACTGGGGAGGCTGGTACGACCACGAGCCGCCGACCTTCCTGGGTGCACCCCAAGGAGACTACCAGTACGGATTTCGCGTCCCACTCCTCGTCGTCTCCGCCTACACGCCGGCAGCTTATGTGGACAATAATCGAATGGACTTCGGCACCATCCTGAGGTTCCTCGAACACAACTTCAGCATCGAAGAGGGCTCGCTCAACTTCGCCGATGCACGCACCCAAATCGATCTCACGGAGTTCTTTAATCTCAATCAAGCACCGCGCCCCTTCCAGATCGTTCCGGCCCCATTGGATGCAAACTACTTCTTGAATGACAAAACACCACCAACTGACCCGGATGACGATTGACCGTCTCGTTCCAGCAGCGCGGAGCGTCCGGAATCGAACACTGATTTGCACAAATGGACGGCAAATGGTTTGAGCTCGACCGCAGCCTGCGACTATTTCCAACGCCAGGAGCGACTTAGAAGTTCGTAGCCGCCCAGACTCTTGGCAGGCCAATTGCGTGTTGTTGATCCCGAAAAGCGACTCACGAGGAGGCTTGTCATGGCGCATTTTGAGCGGATTCGCGATGTGATTTCCGGGCCGTTTAGTCCCGAGGTTATCCGGCAGCGCATGGCGGTGGGATGGCAATTGGTATCGATCGAATGGCGGCGCGAGTTGCCCGCGTCGGAAGCTCCGAGCCAAGGCGCATTCAATGAGGACATTCCCTACGGGCTGCGCATCTCCGACGATTGCCAGCGCCTGGAGGTTGATCCCGTTGAGGATCGGACGCTGATGCTGATGATGGAGTTACTGGTCCAGGACTTCCCCTACTCCAGCATCGTCAGTGATCTCAATGAAAAGGGCCTTCGAATGCGGGACGGCAGGCCTTGGACGCGAGTGGCCGTCTTCAATATGACGCCGCGCCTCATCGAGGTGGGGCCGCGCCTCTTCTCAACCGAGGAGTGGAACCGGGCGCGACAGCGGTTTTCTTCATCAAGAGATCAACAAGTCCCTGAATAGCGTCCGGTCGAATGCTGGCTAAAATTGACGCCGGGCTTGTCTCGCGCTTCACAGTCTTGCATACAGTCGGCCTTGGCGAAGCTCTGCCGCGATCTCCGCCGACTTGATCGCGTGCGTCAACTGCTGATGCCAGGCCTTGTCGCGCCACATGCCTACGAACTGCGGACCGCAGAAGTTGCTGCTGGCGATTGCCAGCCACTGGCCGGTTGAGGCCGCGCGCTCGACCCCGAGCGCACAGAGATCCTTCACCCAATCCCATTTCAGCAGTGGCCAATCCTTGTAATCGACGACGCCCCAGCATTCGGTGGTGACGAGCGGCATCTTCATCTTCCGCGAAACTGCAGCGTGCTGGTCGATCGCCTGCACCAGCATCTTCTGCCAGTACTGCGGCCGCGCGCGATATAGATCTTCAGCCTTGAGGCTCAGGTTCGTGTATCCCTTGGCATCGAAGTGTTCGTACCCGTATTCCGCGAGCTTGTAGAACTCGCCGTCATTCTGCTGCACCATCCAGATGTGGGGATCGAGCAGGTCGAAGTCGCTCAGATCCTGCGCGAGATAGGCTTCCGGGTGGCCCTCAGCGCAAGAGAACAGGAGCGGCATCTGCGGATAATGTGCGCGGACCAGGGCGATTGCCTTGCGCATGTATTCGAGTGACGCGGGCTGGTCCCAGTCGCCGTAGGACAGGTGAGGCTTGACGAACGGAGCCCAGTCGTCGCCGGGCCACTCGTTGCAAAGATCGGTGTAGAGGATAGAGTCGATGTAACCGGCTTGCGAGATAAGGTCAAGCGTCTTGATCCAGTTCGCCGCCATCACCTCGGGCCCGGTGATGGTCATCCGCGTGTCCGCTTCGTCTTTCCGGTACCAGGTGGAGAGTCCGACCATGATGCCGCGATCGCGGCACTTGCCGAGAAAATCAAAGAGCGCGGGCACGAGTACGATGCGGTTGAGGTCGGGGGATCCCCACATCTGCGTATTCCACTCGGGCCGGAGAGTCCATATCTTATGCGGATCAGCGGCCAGCAGATGCGGAAAGGGATCGATGCGTACCGCATCGTAGCCGCGCACAAGAAGCTCGTCGAGCGCCTGGTCCCAGTCCTCATAGCCCGCGCCCGGCCAGCGCCGCTCGATCCAGGAAAACTCCCACATAGCGATCGCGCGCGGATGTTTGCCGGTGGCTGGAGTTGTGTCCTGGGCGGCCGGATGCGCCTGGGGCAATGCCGCTGCGCTGAGCGGCTTGCTCATTACACCGGAAAGTACGGCTGCAGAGGACGCCCCAGTTAAGAACTTTCTGCGATCCATCACCGATCTCCAAGGGCGACTAGCTCGTCGTGATTTGCGATTCGAGCGTAATCATCGATTGATTGTACGATCACCTTGCAGGATTATTTTGAGGCGTTAAGCCAGGATTTTCGTTATCAGCCGACTTTGATGGGCAGGCCGCAACCGAGCCCTAACGGACAATGCTTTTGTTGACGAATACTAGTCGGTATGATCGATGCAACGCTCAAGTGAAATGGCCGCATCACAAGAGTCGGATCGTATCAAATCTGCGCCGAAGGGGAAAATGAATGCGCCAAAGAACACTCAAGATCAGGATCAGGATGAAGATAATCGCATTAGGAAGCTCCGTGCTTGTGATGGCGATGGGCGCGGTCTCAATGCAGGCGCAATCCAAAACCCCGTATCCCAGCATGGCCGCGCTTGACCAGTACCTGATGCCGGATCGAGCTGCTGAAATAGCCCTGGCACGAAGTGCGGCTCCAGACTCCATATCTCGCGACGCAAAAGTTCTGGTGCTTGGGCCGCATGGCTATGAAACCGCAGTCGAAGGCAAGAATGGTTTCGTATGCGCCGTGGAGCGAGCGTGGATGGCTCCGTTCGATAACCCGGAGTTTTGGAATCCCAAAATTCGAGGCCCGCTCTGTTTCAATCCGCCCGCGGTACGTTCCATCCTTCCGATGACTTACAAGAGGACCGAAATGGTTTTGGCGGGTCAATCCAAGGCTCAGGTCATGGAAGGAATCGCGACATTTGCCAAGAAAGAGTTGCCGCCCCTGGAGCCTGGTGCGTTCACCTACATGCTGTCGAAAGAGGCGTATCTTACCGATCGCGGCGACCACAACATGGCCCATTTGATGTTCTATAGCCCGCTGGTGGACGGCGCCGTTTGGGGCGCGGATCTGCCCAAGTCTCCCATCATGCTGAATCCACAGTTTGCCCGGGAAGGGATCGACGTATTCCTGGTTATGACCGGCATGTGGTCGGATGGAACGCTCGCCCCAGTCAATAACTGACCCGAAAGTTGTCCGTCACTGGGGATCTTACCGATTCGCGACCGGAATCAGAGATGATCGGACAGCCGGTAAATCGGTGCCGTCGTCCTGGTGAGGGTCTGGCAAGTCTTCACGGGCACTGCTTTGCATAGGCGCCTGCCAGAAGATCATCGGCTGCCTTGCTCTGCTTGCGCGATGCTGCCAACAACAGCAGATGTGCTTGTTCACAGCTGGGTTCCACGACGGTCCCCTCCAGATACAACTTGGCAAGAGCGACTTCTGCCCCTGTGTTGCCTTTACGAACGCGGCTCCACAACTCTGTTGGACTTTCATCCTCTGTCTCCGAGATCCCTTCCGGTCGAGGTCGCGCAGAGCGCAGGTTCGTGTATTTGGCTGGGGGCTGGTCAGACCCATTTAGCGGAGCAGATGAACTTTTGATGCTGGGCTCGGAAGCAGTTACCTCAACCGAGGGACCGGCGGGCGTCCTCTGTATCAATAGTATCGAGCGGCCTCGAGGTGTGAAGCCTCGAAGTGCGAAGTAAGACACAGCGCAGAGCAGCAAGACCGTGGACAGAACCGACATCACAACCGTCGGTCTTCGCAGTGTCGACCAAGCTCTTCTCTCGATCGATAGGTCGCTCCCACTTGCCTGCTTGCTAGCATCAACAGGCGCCTCGTCCGCCGACGCAAGCGCTCCGCACATGGGACAAAATCTGCGGACACTTGAGTAACAAAAACGGCAGGAGACACAAGTCACCCGATCATCATTTTTATCGAAATTAGGCGCTGACACTTTGGGTAGAGGTGAGACGATGGCGGTAGCGGCATTATACCTCGGAGCGAACCCCGTCGCATCCTTGAGGCATTGTTGGCATCGCTGAAGCGATGCCCTGATGCGAATCTCTTTTCAAACTGCCCCACTACCTTTCCCGCTTTACGTTGACTTCCCGCCGGTCCCGTCCCTAACATTGCACCCGGAGTGGTGTGCCCCCGTGATCGGTCAAACTGTTTCACATTACCGAATCATCGAGAAGTTGGGCGGCGGTGGCATGGGTGTGGTCTACAAGGCTGAGGACACTGAGCTCGGCCGCTATGTGGCATTAAAATTCTTGCCCGAGGACGTGGCGGAAGATCCGCATGCCTTGGAACGCTTTCGACGGGAAGCGCGTGCAGCATCTGCTCTGAACCATCCCAATATCTGCACGATCTACGAAATTGGCAAGCACGAAGGCCATTCGTTCATTGCCATGGAGTTCATGGACGGCATGACTCTGAAGTATCGCATCGGCGGCCGTCCCATGGACTCCGAGCTAGTTCTTTCTCTCGCCATCGAAATTGCGGATGCGCTCGACGCCGCGCACGCCGAAGGAATTGTTCACCGCGACATCAAGCCCGCCAACATCTTCGTCACCAAGCGCGGGCATGCCAAGATTCTTGATTTTGGAGTGGCTAAAGTCACACCTGTCCTGAATCGTGCCGGACTGGCTGGAGACGCAGAATCGACCCTGACCGTGGACAGGCATCTGACACTTCCTGGAGCGGCGGTGGGCACGGCCGCTTACATGTCACCGGAACAGGTCCGAGCCAAGGAACTGGACGCCCGAACCGATATATTCTCGTTTGGAGTAGTGCTGTATGAGATGACGACTGGGATATTGCCCTTCCGCGGCGAAAGTACGGGAACAGTTTTCGAATCGATCTTGAATCGGGCTCCGGTTCCCCCATTGCGGCTGAATCCAGACGTTCCCTCGGAATTACAACAGATCATCATTAAGGCTCTGGAGAAGGACCGCACGCTCCGTTACCAGCACGCCTCGGAGATGGGCACGGATCTAAAGCGGCTGGTGCGGGATTCCGAATCCGGAGGGCGCGTAACCGGCCCGGCGGAGGCAAGGAATAGCGGCACAGCTGTCTCAAACGCAACTCGCGATTCACGGGTCCGAAATCGGGGTTTTCGGATAGCGGCGAGCACCCTGCTCTGCATTTTCATACTGGGCGCTGTGATTGTTCGCTATGACCACGGAACCTGGAGAACACGATTTAGTCGACCTGTTCCCAGTCAGAAGAACCTTGTGGTGCTCCCCTTTACGGCGGTGGGTGGTGGGTCGAACGAACAAATCTACTGTGATGGCTTCACCGAAACCGTTACGGCAAAGCTCGCGCACGACCCCTCGTTGCAAGTGCCGTCCGCACTTGAGATACGGGCGAAGAATGTTACCAGCATTGACCAAGCGAAGACTCAATTTGGCGCCAACCTTGTTCTCGTCGCGAGTTGGCAGCGCATGGAGCACTCAGCGCGCATAAACCTGAGCCTTATCGATGCCAAGACTGGGCAACAGCTTCAAACGGAAACCATTACTGAGCCCGCCGACGACTTATTTTCTCTTCAAGATCAGGTCGTCTTAAAAGCCTTTCAGATGTTACAGGTTGCGCCTTCGGGTGTTACGGCATCATCCCTGACGGATCACGGCACAACTATTCTCGCGGCTTACAATTTTTATGTTCAAGGGATCGGCTACCTGCAGCGTTTCGAACGGCTGGAGAATGTCGAATCTGCCGTAGTTTCATTTCAACTTGCGATCCAGGAAGATCGCAAGTATGCGCAGGCCGAAGCTGCCCTGGCGCAAGCCTACTGGTACAAATACGGCGCCACCAAAGACCCTCAATGGGTGGAACAAGCGAAAGCTGCGGTAAAGAAGGCCGAGAATCTTGACAGCCGACTGCCGGAGGTGCAGTTAGCAATTGGGAATCTGAATTTGCGAACGGGCTCCTTTCCCGCCGCGATATCCGCTTTCCAAGGTGTGCTCGGAATTGACGCGGAGAACTCGGATGCCTACCTCGGCCTCGGAAACACTTATGATTCGCTCGGCCGCACGGCTGAAGCTGAGCAGGCGTTCCGCAAAGCCATTGAAATTCGACCCGGGTGTTGGAATTGTTACAACCAGCTGGGAATTTTTCTGAACAGACATTCGCGTTATAGCGACGCTCGGGCAGCTTGGTTAAAGGTCACGGAGCTTGCTCCTGACAATGTGTGGGGCTATATGAACGTTGGCGATACATATTTCAGCACAGGCCAATTTGAGATGGCAGAAAAATACTTCCGGCGAGGTCTCCAATTGATGCCCGACGACCCAGACCTTTATTCCAACATCGGAGTCTTGAGCTTCTTTCTGGGGCACTTTCAGGAAGACGTAGAGTTTACGCAAAAAGCGATTGCGCTGCGGCCCCAGAAGTATGATTATTGGGGCAATCTGGCCGACGCTTATCGTATGATTCCCGGCCAGACAGATAAGGCAAGCCAGGCCTACAAACAAGCGGTTTCTTTGGCGGAAAAACTGCTCGTGGTCAATCCGAGCGACAGTGACGTGCTCAGTTCGCTTGCCCTGTACCATTCTCGCCTTGGCGACGCTGCTGGAGCCCGGCAATATCTCGCGCGGGCCTTGCAGGTGAGCCCGAATGATATGGACATTCTTCGCATCGCTTGCCTGGTTCACTTAGACTCACGGGAACCACAGGAAGCGCTCAAATGGCTTGAGAAGTCGGTTCGCGCAGGCTACTCGCGCGAGCAATTATTGCCAACCCTGAATTGGCTAGTTTACGCTCTCAACCGGAATTTGATCGATTGGTAAAGGAAGCCGTTTCGTTCAATTAAATCTGCTATGCAAGCGATCGGGTGCGCGCTAAAATCCGGCGGTTAAGGAGATTTTATGCATATCAGAACTCAGATGCCTCCAATGTGAGCCGGAGACAGTTCCTTGCGGTGGCAGGCAGTGTTGCTGCGGCAAGTACTCTGGCGGCAGGTAGCGATGTCGAATCGGGTAAACCCTCAACCGTGCCACCAACTGTGGTTCACTATCTCGTGACCATAGACGTCACGCAAACTCCGAATCCGCTTACACCGCCAAGAACACCGACACTGCTACTTCCGTGCCCATGCCCAACAACTCCCTGAACGTTAATAATGGTGATGAGGTCAAATGGCAAGCTAAAACCAGCGGCACACATCCGAAATATCGCGCAGGGATACACTTCACACCGAGCTCTCCCTTTACCGTTCAGATGTTAAGTGGTCAGAAAGCGCACCCGGGGGAGGCGCAACGCAGAACCCAGGCACTTTTTATTATTGCGTGGGAGTATTTGACCACCTGAACCATGAAATCTATGCGGATGATCCTAAGATCATCGTAGGCGGAAGCCCCCGCTCTCCAGAGGCTGAAGTCGAACTGAGTGAAGTAAAAGAAAAGATAGATTCCATACAAAGATTATTAAAGAAGGCAAGTAAGAAGTAGTCGTGTAGCTTGTCGCTATTTGTTCTGCTTCGAGTCTTAACGTTTCTGACGAGAAGAGAGTGGTTTGCTCCGGCAGCAGAAACGGCTCGAACGGAAACATCGAGCAGAAGGCTTTCAGGCGCGCGAGCGAGATCCCGAGGCAGCACAATTCTCGCGCTTCGCTGGAGCACGCCCGCCGAGCCCCGGTTCGTCCGTTTTTTTGTTTCGTGTAAGAGTTCCCACCTGTTCGTTGACTAGCGTATGCCGTGTCCGTAAGATGAATCGACCTCGGGAACCAGGCTCTTCGCCCCAGGCGCCTCACTAATGATCGGCCAAACCGTCTCTCACTACCGCATCGTTGAAAAGTTGGGCGGCGGCGGCATGGGGGTGGTTTACAAGGCCGAAGACACGCGGCTGCATCGCTTCGTTGCCCTGAAGTTTCTGCCCGACGAAGTCGCGCGTGATCCCCAATCCCTCAGCCGCTTTCGTCGCGAGGCGCAGGCTGCGTCGGCCCTGAATCATCCCAACATCTGCACCATCTACGACATCGGCGAGCAAGATGCGCAAGCATTTATCGCGATGGAGTTTCTGGATGGCCAGACGCTCAAGCACAAGGTCGAGAACCGGCCGCTGAAGATTGACGAGTTGCTCGAGCTGAGCATTCAGATGGCCGATGCGCTCGACGCCGCCCACAACCGCGGCATTCTGCATCGTGATATCAAGCCGGCCAACATCTTCATTACCACGCCGCGGGCAGGCGAAGATTCTCGATTTCGGACTCGCCAAATTGAATGCCAGCCGCAGTCTTAGCGCTTCGATGAACGGCTCAACCATCGCCGACATCAAGGAAGAACAGCTCACAAATCCGGGCAGCACCGTGGGCACGGTTGCTTATATGTCTCCCGAACAGGCTCGGGGCGAGGAGCTCGATACCCGCACGGATCTGTTCTCATTCGGCGCGGTCGTCTATGAGATGTGCACCGGCAGGGTGGCGTTTGGTGGCAGTACTTCGGCGATTATCTTCGAGGCGATTCTGAATCGCGCGCCCACGCCTCCGCCGCAGCTCAATCCCGGCTTGCCGACCGATCTCAACCGGATCGTCGGCCGGGCGCTCGAAAAAGATCGCGATCTGCGCTATCAGACGGCTTCTGAAATGCGCGCGGAACTCAAGCTCTTGAAGCGCGACCTTGAGTCCAGCAGAATCTCCGTGGCACAGGGTTCGGCATCAGCAACGCAGGCGGGAGCCGTCACGCCAGCGGCGGTCTCAGCACGAAAAGAAAATTCCAGCCGGGCATATTTCGTCCGAACGGGATTGATCGCCTGCGCTGTCCTGATTCTCGGTGCGGCTGCAGGCTGGTTTCTTCGTGCCAGTTGGATGCCGGCGTCACAGCCGCTCTACCATCAGCTCACCTTCCGCCGCGGTAGCATTCGGTCGGCGCATTTCACGCCCAACGGGCAGTCGGTGGTTTACGGGGCTTCCTGGGAGGGCTCTCCGACCGATCTGTTCATTACCAGCCCCGAGAGTCCGCAATCACGATCCCTCAATCTGAGCGGAGCTGCGCTTCTGGCGATCTCCTCCTCCGGAGAAATCGCGGTATCGATGGATAGCCGACCCTCCGGAGTTTATGCGCAAGTGGGAACGCTCGCCAGAGTGCCACTCAACGGCGGATCTCCGCGCGCTGTGCTGGAAAATGTGCAGTGGGCGGATTGGTCGCCGGATGGAGAGAATCTGGCGATCGTGCGCGACGTGAATGGCCGCAACCGGCTCGAGTTTCCCATCGGCAAAGTGCTGTACGAAACCTCAGGCTGGATCAGCCATCCGCGAGTTTCAAGAAAAGGCGACCTGGTGGCGTTCGCTGGACCATCCTCTGCCCGGCGACGATGGAGGTTCTCTGCGCGTCGTGGACCTGAGCGGAAACGTGAAGACTTTGGTTTCGGGATTGCAAACCATACAGGGACTAGCGTGGTCCGCCGACGGCCGGGAAATATGGTACACCGCGGACCAGCTCGGCCTGAAGCGCGCCGTTTATGGCGCCACGCTGAGCGGACACGATCGACTCATTGCACGCGTTCCCGACACGCTGTCGCTGCAGGATATTTGGCAGGATGGGCGCGTGCTCCTTTCCCGCGACACCTGGCGGCGGGAACTCATTGGCCTCGAATCGGGTGAGAGCAAGGAACGGGATCTGTCGTGGTTCGACTACTCCTATCCATCGGACGTCTCGCCCGATGGCAAGATGCTGCTGTTCACCGAGGCGGGAGAAGGCGGAGGTCCGAACTATTCGGTTTATCAGCGCAAGATCGGTGAGATCTCTGCCGTCCGCCTGGGAGATGGTCTTGCCATCAGCGTGTCACCGGATGGCAAGTGGGTGATTGCCAGTCCACCCACCACTCCGGCCCAACTTGTTCTTCTTCCGACCGGTGCCGGCGAAGCGAAGCCTCTTACTCACGACACCATCAATCACAGCCGCGCGCGCTGGCTCCCCGATGGCCGGCGTTTTCTTTTCTCCGGCAAGGAACCGGGTCACGCTGCGCGTATTTATCTTCAGGACTCCGCTGACGCAAAGCCTGTCCCTATTTCGCCGGAAGGAATCGATCCTCTCGTTCTGGTCCTCTCTCCGGACGGTCAGCAGGTGGTTGGGGTTGGGCCGGATGAGAAGGCGTATTTCTATCCGGTCGCCGGCGGAGAGCCTAAAGCCGTTCCGGGCATTGAAGTCGGCGAGCAGCCCATTCAATGGAGTGACGACGCTAAGGCAATCTATTTCTATAAGCCCGGAGACCTGCCGGCCAAAGTCTATCGCCTGGACTTGGCGACGGGCCACAAGACTCTGTGGAAAGAACTCATGCCTTCCGATTCAGCCGGCGTAAGCCGCATTGGCCCAATCCTCATCACGCCGGATGGCAAGTCATGCTTGTACGGCTATCACCGCATTCTCTCCGACCTATATCTCGTGGAAGGCTTGAAGTAAGAGAGAGATCCTCCTAGTCTCCGTTTAATTCCTACGGCGAATGTCATCGCCCGTGCTGGCGATCTTCAGCGGTCGGTGGGGTCTCGGAAGCGTCGATTGTCAGTAAGTTTTGGCAAGGCGCGCAGATTGCCCTTCACTTCGACGGCGAAGTTCTGCACGGTGGGCACGCCATCCACGCCGTCCACCGTCAGGCGGATGTTGAAATGCAACGCCCTCGTGTACGTGTAAGACACCTTGGGGCCGTCTGCGCTGTTGCCGTCGCCGAAGTCCCAGTGATATCCGACCGCAGGCACGCCGCCGGCATCGGTTTGCGCCGAGAGATGGATTGTATCGCCGGCCTTGGCGACCGACGGCACCTGCGCTTTAACGCTGGGTGCGCTCGGAGAGACGTTACTATCGACGAGCTTGATGACCCTGACGGATTCGGGAAGTTGATTCTCGATCCGTAAGGTCTCGCCGTCCAGAGTAACCTGCATGCTTTGGTTGAGCACGTCCAACGCAGTAAACTTGTGTTCCGCAGGCAGCCCGAGGTCAGTGAGTTTCAACGTGTGCGACCGGGAAGTCTTTGTCCAATTAAAGACCGTCAAGATGGCCTGCCGCGGACTTTCCTTCAAAAAGAAGACGCTGGGTTGTTCATCCTCAGGCTCGTAGGTCATCAGATCGAGCGGCTTGGACGCCCGTCCAACCTTGGGGATATTCAGCAAGTCCAGGTTCTTCGCTAACGCTAGCCGATCCTGCTCCGACCCCAGAACAAGCATGTCATCACCAATCTCGTACATGCCCCCAGACACGGCGGAGAGCGCGATCGACGCCTGGGCGCCGGTCAGCGAAACCGGCGTCTGCGCCCGTCGATCTTCCAGCAGGTAACTATCGGTGATGTTGAAGGCGTCCGGATCATTCACAAAGAAGTTGTGGTTCATGTAAAACCGGGCGGCGATTCCCGACGCAGCATTCTTCGTTCTCTGAAAACTGTGCCCCGTATCCGCCGAGATACGGCCCGTATCGACCAGTCCCACCGGGGTGAGCATGGGACTTCCATCCTTGTCGAGGACCACATCCTCGCCGACGGTGTCACGAATGATCTGCAGACCGATGCGCTGCGCTTCCAGCGTGGTCGTATTGGGACGGTAGCGGTAGCCCTCGATTGCCGTCGTGTCCATGAAGTCCAGTTTGATGAAGCGGACTCCCCATTCGCGGACCAGCGTTCGGTAAGTCTGGCGCAGATATTCCTGCGCTCCGGGATGAGTCGTGTCGAGCGCGTACAGCGTGTCCGTCTTCTGGTTCCAGACGTCGCCAATGGGAATCGGTTCGCCCTTCGCGTTGTGTACCAGCCAATCTTTGTGGTGCTCATAGACCCAAGCCCGGGTCGTCACTTCGAAAGGAGCAGTCCAGATACCGAGCGTCAGTCCATCTCCGACAATGTGGTGTCCGACGAAGCCCATGCCGTCGGGAAACTGCGTGGCATTGGCGGTGGAGAATTCGCCGCGGGCGTACTGATAGCCTTCATCAATCTGGAAATATTTGTACCCGAGCGCCTTCAGATGCTCTGCCTGCCAGTCGGCATTCGCCAGGGTCTCGCCTTGATTGATGGCGGCATAAAAGGCCGTCCAACTCCACCAGCCGATCGGAGTCTCGATGGAGACGCGCGCGTGATGCAACTGTCGAATCGCATCGCCGTAAGCTAATAGCTGATCGTGGTAGTCCGGGCCGGCTTCGAGCATCAGACGCTCTGAAGTCATTCCAGCCCCGGGTGCGAGCGGCAGACTCAGCTCGACCTGATCCTCCGCGGGAGCATCTTTCAGCTCGAACGCTTTTTGGATTTCCGTGGTCCCGGTGGAGTCGACGTTAAAGGATGCTATTTTCGTTTCCGCTCCCGCGCCCGCAGCTTGCAGACGCAGCAGGGTCAAAAACCGGTCAGACGTCAGCGCGCCCAGAAAAAGACTCTGTTTGCTCTCCCGGTTGTAGATGAGTTGACTCCCTGCACCGCGATGCATCCCGCCGTCCGCTTGACCCAAGTCGTAAAGCCGCAGGTCGGGCCAATCTTCGCTGAAACTGTCAGAGAGGATTCGATTGGCGGACGCATGGCCACCCAAATTGAGCACTGGCTCTCCAATTGCCTCCACGCTTCGGATGGCCTGTACCGTTACTTCCTTACCGGTAGTGTTTTGTACCGTGACCTGCACCGTGGCGTAAGGACGTTCGGTGTAAAGCCGGACGGCATATACCAGATCGGGCTTGCCCTCGAGTCCCGTGCAAGTGACGGTGACGGCCCGGCCAGAGCCGAGTTCATCCGTGAATGCAGATTCAGAACATTGCCGACGCGGATAATCACTCGATCTCAGCCACTGGTGATCAACCTGAGCCGCCACACGGCTGGTGAACACAGGCTGGCCGCCCCGCACCGCCAGTTGATACGATCCGGCTTGAGCGCTGACCGTCAGCGATAGCTTGTCGTTTGTTAATTGCCGGGGCGCCAGTTGCTGGGCCGCACATTGTTGGGCCGCATAAGCGGCCACGATCAGTGTCCCAGTGACAGCTGCAGATGTGATTTTGGGGAGTAGCCGCCACATCCCCTTCGGGACGGCGTTTGCGTTCCTTCCGAGCAGGTTTCTCATAGGATGGAGGCCCATATTACACTGATGACGCACCGCACGGACTCGCTTCTGCTGCGGGTTATGCCGCCGCCATCCAGCCCTTCTAATCCGACGAATCGCATCACTCCCCCACGCCAGCTGAATCCATCAGTTTGAAGGTGAGATAGGTGAAATACTCGGCGTCTGTCCTTGCCTCCTGCTTCTTATCCGCGCCCGCGCCGTGTCCGCCCTCGGTGATTTCGTCATAGAAAAACGGCTTGTGAAACTCCTCCAAGCGGGCCGCGAACTTGCGGGCATGAACCGGGCCCACGCGATCATCCTTGGTGGTGGTAAAGATCAGCGGCTCGGGATACTGCACATCTGGCCTAAGCTGGTTATACGGCGAGATGGACGCCAGAAATGCCCTCTGTTCCGGCACCGAGACGGAACCGTACTCTCCCACCCACGATGCGCCCGCCGACAGATGCTCAAAGGCCAGCATGTCGAGCAGCGGTACCTGGATCACCACCGCATTCCACATCTCCGGGTGCTGAGTGAACTCAACGCCCATCAGCAGGCCGCCATTCGATCCGCCGCGAATCCCCAGCCGGCGCGACGACGTGATCTTGCGCTTCACCAGGTCCTGGGCCACAGCGTAGAAGTCGTCGTAAATCCGCTGCCGGTGCGTCTTGAGTCCCGCCTCATGCCACGCCGGACCGAACTCGCCGCCGCCTCGGATATTGGCCAGCACATACACGCCCCCATGCTCCAGCCATAGCTTGCCATTCACTGGCGAGTAGCTAGGCGTAGACGCGACTTGAAATCCTCCATAGGCAGTCAGCAGGGTCGGATTCGAACCGTCATACTTCATATCCTTGCGATGCACTACAAAGTAGGGCACCTTCGTTCCATCTCTTGAGGTCGCTTCCAACTGCTCCACCACATCGGCGCTCGCGTCAAACTGCGGTTTCTGCGACTTGGCCAGCACGAACGACTCATCGCCGGCGTCGCCAAGCCAGAGCGAGGGTGGGGTCAGGAAACCTTCCAGACCCAGAAAAAAACGGTCGTCGGTACGGCTCGCCGTCCAGGATTTGATGGTCTGATTATCTGGAACCGGAAGCCGCTTCCGCGTCCAATTGCCGTCCCTTCCCAGCCTGTATACATATACGCGTTGTTGCACATGTTCGAGCGTGGACAGAATGAGGTGGTTCTTGGTCGTCAAGAACCACTGCTCAAACTCTTGCGCGGTTGGCGCAAACACGACAACTGGCTTGAGCCGCACCGGATCCTTTTCAACCGCCGCCAAGTCCAGCGCGACCACCGATCCCTGGGCAATCTTCGCGGTCTGTCCCTCCGGTGTCCAATCCTCATTCAGCGTTACCAGCAACTGGCCGTCTAGCATGTCGTCCACCTCGGCCTTCAGCGGCAGCGCCAGCTTCTTTGGTCCGCCGGGCAACAGCAAGTACGTCTCTTGCGCGAAGGTGCTCAGATTCCGCGCGACAATTTTGGCGAGGTGGCCCTGTCCATCCTTGAACACCTGCGCATAATCGCCGTAGCCGTTGTCTTTGACATCTCCACGGTAGACCTCGGTGGCGCTCTCCAGGGGCTGGCCGCGCTTCCACTGCCGCACGGTGATGGGATAACCGGCCTCGCTCATGGTTCCCGGACCCCAATCGCGCCCAATCAGCAGCGTGTCCCTGTCGACCCACGAGACGGTCTGTTTGCCGCGCGAGAGCGCAAAGCCGCCTTCCACAAACTTGCCGGTCTTCAGGTCCATCTCGCGAAGGGTCACCGCATCCTCGCCCCCCACTGACAGCGCTACCAGGCAAAGCTCATCTTCGGGATCGAGACATGCCAGTCCTTTCCCCACCCAGCTCTGCTTGTCGGTTTTGGAGAGCGCGTCATAGTCCAGCACCGTCTCCCACTTCGGCTCCGGCTTCAGATAATCTTTGAGCGTCGTGCGCCGTACAATTCCCCGCACGTGCTCGGCATCGCGCCACGTGTTGTAAACAGCGCCGTTGCGAAACTCCGGCTCTGGCAGCCGCTCCGGAGACTCCAGCACTTTCAAGGCTTCTGCCTGCAGAGGCGCAAAGTGACTGTCCTTCTCCAACACCGCTGCCGTCCGCGCATTCTCTGCTTTTACCCAAGCGAGTTGCCGCTCACCGTATATGTCTTCCAGCCAGACGTACTTATCCGGCTGCTCTGCACTCGGTTGCCCCAGGCTCGATTGCTGGGCGTGCGCCGGGATCAAAGCGATCCCCGTCACCACAGCCGCAATTGTCATCAATGTCGCCACCGGGCGCACTGTTGCTCTTGCCAAAGACATTTTCAAAGTCCATCCTCCTTCGAGACCAACGCTCCGGCGTACGGACTCGCCGATAACCCGTTAAGCCAATTGCTGGTGAGAAGTATCGCATTCCCAAACCATCTCCGTCCCCGGATATGAGGCCATAAAGCGATGAGAGCCCAACCTACAGTGGTACTTCGATCAACGTCGGGCCTTCGCTTTCAAAACCTTTTCGCAGCGCTTTCGCAAACTCCGCCAGCGAAGTCACGCGGGTGCCGGGCACTCCCATGCCCTTGGCTAACTGCACCCAGTCGAGATCGGGACGGCCGATCTCGAACATATCTAAAGCCCGGGTTCCTGGGTTACCGATTCCGAGATAAGAAAACTCGCGCTTCAGCACCGCGTAGTCGCGGTTGGCGAATACGACAGTCGTCACGTCGAGGCCCTCGCGCGCCATGGTCCATAGCGCTTGCAATGTGTACATGCCGCTGCCGTCGGCAGTTAGGCACAGCACTCGGCGGTCGGGACAGGCCACGGCCGCACCCACGACCAGTGGCATGGCGATCCCAATCGAACCTCCGGTATTGCCTAGCCAGTCGTGCCGAGGAGCGCCCTTGGTGGCCGCCATCATGCCTCGGCCGGAGGTCATGGATTCATCGACTACGATGGCGTTTTCAGGCAGGAGCGCGCCGACTACCTTAGCAAGTCCAGGCAACGTAATGTCTCCGTCTGGCAATTGAGGCCGAGCCGCGTTCTCTCCGGCCAACTTTGTTCGAGGCAACGCCAATGCCGACTCAAGGGCTTCGAGCGCACCGACATAATCCTCGCCCGGACTTGCCAGTGTGTGGATCTCGCAATCCGGCGACGTGAACGCACTCTCTTTTCCGGGATACGCAAAATAGGCGATGGGAGCGCGCGCTCCGACGAGGATGAGTTGACGAAACTCCTTCAATTGCTCGACGCCTTGCTCCAGAACGTAAGCGACGCGATCGACAGGCGGCAGACCAGCGCCGCGTTCGAGGCGCGTAACCGGGTATGGGGCAAGCAGCTTGGCGCCCGTGGCTTGGGCGATGCGTCCGGCGACTGCGAGTCCGTCGCCGTAGAGCGCATTCCCGGTCATCAGAAGGGCTGTGCGCACTCCCGAGCGAAGCATAGCTGCAGCGTGCTCGACCGCATGCGCGGCGGGAACGCGCGCTTTCGGCACAGCAACTGATGGGGCTATAGCCGAGCCTCCCTCGCTCCATGCGACATCCGCGGGAACGATCATCGTGGCAATCTGGCCGGGCGCTGTGCGGGCTGCGGCGATAGCCTCGACTGCGTCGCGGCCTACTTCATGCGGAGAACTCGCCGTCCGAAGCCATTTTGAATAGGGCCGCGCGATGGCCTCGATATCGGAAGTAAGCGGCGTGTCGTGGCGCAGGTGCTCCGTGGCATGCTGGCCAATCACGTTGATCATCGGTACCTGAGCCCGGCTGGCGTTGTGGAGATTTGCCAGGCCATTGCCGAAGCCAGGGCCGAGATGCAGAAGAGTGCACGCTGGTTTCCCGGTCATCCGCGCGTAACCGTCGGCCGCGCCGGTGACGACTCCCTCAAAAAGACCCAAAACGCAGCGCACGTCCGTGATCTGGTCAAGCGCGGCGACCAGATGAATTTCCGACGTGCCGGGGTTGGTGAAGCAGGTGTCGACGCCGCCAGAGGCCAGGGCGCGAATCAGATTTTCGGCTCCATTCATCGATATACCGCGCTATCCCTGGAGTATTTTTTACCTGCGAACATTCTCTTGCCTAAGAACGTTCCCTTGAACGACCTTCATTTTTTGCCTGCAGGAGGTGGTTGCACGTGAAGTCTAGCATGCACTCTCAGACTGCGGACTCAACCTTAGAAACATTCGCGGCATCAAAGCCGGTGTAGCCTGAGCTGGTCTATCCGGAACTGAGCGTTGCGAGGCTTTTTGAAAGTAAGGTGGCATTCGCGAGTTGCTTTCGGCGCACTCATCATGATCGTCGGGACTCTTTTTGTAGCCATGATCGCCATTCGGTTTCTGCTGCCGACTTCTGGTGCAGCTTTACCGGCAGCGGCGATTCTCAACTCAGACGGTTCTTCTCCTGCTACGAGCAGCCTGAGCCTACCAGCGTGCCCGCCGGCAGGCATTCAACCCCTTCATCCGTCATCGCAGACTGGGCACCACAAAGTTGTGCTTTCGTGGAATGCGAATGCTTTTTCTCCTGACCCTGAACTCCAGACTGTCGGGTACTGTTTGTACCGAAGCAGCAAGCAGCATGCCGCGAAAAACAACCCTACCTGCCACGCTTGCGAGCAGATCAATTCGGCGCCCATCGTCGGCACCGGATGCGTGGACGATCTCGTATTAGACAGCGCGACTTACTACTACGCAGTGACGGCGATTAATGCGAAGGGGAAGATCAGTGCCGCGGTGAGCGAGGCGCTGGCCCCAATCCCTCCAGGCAAGCAAAGCGCTAAGTCCGTCCCCGCAACTTCTTATCCTTTTTGCCGGGGCCGTGGGAGTTCGAAGTAGTCGCGAGTTGTCGCCCTTCGTGCAACTGACTTCGCCGGGTTATCGGCCATGTGCAGCTATTTCGGAGCATTGGGCCCGGCCAGAAAGCCGCCGTCCAGAACCAAGGACTGGCCGGTCATGAAAGATGCGCCGTCCGAACACATCCATACCACGGCTTCGGCGATTTCCGCCGGACTTCCCAAGCGCCCAATCGGATGACAACTAAGAATGTATTTGTGGGCTCCCGGGGCACGAAAAATCCGGTCGGCCATCGGCGTTTCGATAAATCCAGGGCACACCGCATTGATCCGAATGCCGCTCTTAGCGTTTTCCAGTGCGGCAGTCTGCGTCAGCCCGATCACCGCATGCTTGCTCGCACTATAGGCCGCTGCCCCTACAGAACCGACAAGGCCCAGAACGGACGCCATGTTTACAATAGCGCCAGGTTCGCCCTGCTTGAGCATTTGCCGAATCTCGTACTTCAGGCAGAGCCAGACACCTTTGAGATTGACGGCGATGGTTCGATCCCAGTCTTCTTCGGACTGTCGAATAATGGGCGACAAGACCCCTTCGATCCCGGCGTTGTTGAAGGCAACATCCAGGCGGCCGAATCTCTCCACCGTCTTCTGGATGAGCTGGTCGACTTCATCCGCTTTCGACACGTCAGTTCGTACAAAAAGACCTTCGCCGCCGGCTGCGCGAATCCGTTCGACGGTTTCCTGGCCTTCCACTTCGCGACGGCCCGCAACCACTACCTTCGCTCCGGCCTTGGCGAAAAGAATGGCGGTTTCGCGGCCAATTCCCGAAGTTCCGCCGGTCACCAGCCCAACTTTGCCTTCCAGTTCCATGGTCATAGTTTTTCCACGTTTCATTTCCAATGAGGGATATCACATAAGAGTACAGGCAAACTTCGCGGATGTAGAATTGAAGTGAGTCAAGAAGTGAATCAAGATGAAAACGGCAGCTTTGGCAACGGCTGAGTCGATTACCCTTCAAACGGCGGGCTCGTGAACGCAGACGACAAACTTATAGGTACCTGGACGCTGGTTTCCGCTTCGAGCACAACGTCGACCGGAGAGCGAAATGAGACTCCTTACGGCCTCAACCCCACGGGTTTTCTCACCTATTCCGCGGACGGCAGAGTAACCGCCCTGATCAGTTATGGCGGACGAAAGCCACTCTCCGTCGGCTCCAGGATGGAGGAACAGGCCGAGGCGTTCAAAACTTTCCTCGCGTACGCTGGACGGTACACGCTGAGCGGTGACAAGGTAACCCATCACGTAGAGATTTCATCGATTCAGAGCTACGTCGAGAAGGACCTGATTCGCCACGTCAAATTCCAAGGGGATCAAATTACATTGCTCACACCACCGACGCGGTTGAACGGAAAAACTCAAACCATCGAACTGATTTGGCGGCGACTGCCGACCGGCGCTTAATTGGCGCACTGCCTGCGAGATGTCCCTCCGAACCGGTATGCTAAGCTCAACTTCAGTGAGTCGCCGATTTCTGATTGGCTGAAATTCCGATCTTAAAGCAGGTAAAGGTGTCCATCGCTTCCATCAAGAAAGCTGTCTTCAGCGACGAAATTCTGCAGGACCCATACCCCACATACGCCCGCCTGCACGAGGAAGGTCCGCTGCATTACATCGAGGTCGGCAAATGGGCCGTGTGGTCGATCGTCAGCCACGCCGAGTGCGCCTCGATCGCGAAAGACCCCAGGCTTTCCGCGAAACGCGCCAAGCAGATGTTGCTGCCGCTTCCGATCAGCCGCCAATCCGAGTTCAGCGAACTGGCGCGCATGCTGGGTTTGTGGCTGATTTTCATGGACCCTCCGGAGCATACCCGGCTGCGCAAACTCCTGAACAAAGGATTTTCGGCCGCCGCGGTAGAAGGCTTGCGTCCGCAAGCCGAAGCCATCGTCGATCAGATGCTCGCGCCGCTGAAGCATGGCTCAGAGGTCGAACTGATGCGTGAGTTCGCCAACCCCATGCCGGTACGCATCATCTCGGAACTGCTGGGCGTGCCGCAGGCCCTGCATGGCACGTTCGTCAATGCGTCGCGGGCGATAGCCGTGTTTCGAGGCAATCCCAATCGCACTGTGGAAGAGGCGCGAGCGGCGCAAGACGCTCTGATCGAGTTGACTGAATTTTTCAGAAAGACCGTAGCCGAACGCAGGCGCAATAAAGGGAACGACCTGATCAGCCTGCTCATCGATATCGAGGAAGAAGGAGAAGTGCTGACCGAAGAAGAACTCTACGCGCAGTGTATCGCGCTGCTTTTCGCGGGGCATGAGACCACTCGAAATCTGATCGGCAACGGCATGTACACGCTACTGCAAAACCCGCAACAGACAGCGGAGTTACGCGAGAAGCCGGAGATGATCCGCTCGGCGGTCGAGGAACTTCTGCGCTTTGAGAGCCCCGTACAATTCACGGCGCGCGTGCTGAAGGAAGATATTGAAATCTGCGGCCAGCCGATACGCAAGGGATGGACCGTCCAATGCATGCTCGGTGCGGCGAACCGGGATCCGAAACAATTTAAAGAACCGAACCAATTAGATCTGAAGCGGCTGAACAACCAGCACCTTGCCTTCAGTGCGGGACTGCATTTTTGCATTGGAGCCCAACTCGCACGCTTAGAGGGGCAGATTGCGCTGCTGAATCTGGTGCAGCGTTTTCCGCAGATGAAGCTAGCTGGCCCACGACCGGAGTGGGCCTCTACCTTTGGATTCAGAGGCCTGAATAGTCTTTCGGTAATTATGTGAAGACTTCGGCATCGCGAAGCGCCAGGCCGCGCTGATCTTTCGCCGACACGATGGGTTCGCCGTCCAGTTCCCAGTTAATCTTCAAATCCGGATCATTCCACATCAGCGTGCGCTCATGTTCCGGAGCGTAATAGTCGGTGGCTTTGTACAACACGTGCGCCTGGTCGGAACACACGCGAAATCCGTGCGCGAAGCCTGGCGGTATCCATAGCATGCGTTTGTTTTCGCCCGACAGTCGGACCGTCTCGCACCCGCCAAATGTCGGAGAACTCTTCCGCACATCGACCGCAACATCGAGGATCTCTCCTTCCACCACACGCACCAATTTTCCCTGCGGATGTTTGATCTGATAATGCAGGCCGCGCAAGACATTCCGTCGCGAACTGGAATGATTGTCCTGCACGAACTGCTCCTCGATCCCCAACTCCGTGAAGACCCTCTGGCTGTAGCTTTCCAAAAAGAATCCGCGCTCATCGCCAAAGACGCGTGGCTCGAGAATGAAGACGCCCGGCAGAGAAGTCGAAATTTTTCGGATCGCATCCATCACTTGGTAATCCCCGCTTACTAAACTCATGAGCGCCGCATCTTCCGCCAGCCAGCGCTTGATTGTAAATTAAGAATCTGCTTCATCCAGATAGCGAGACAGTGCGGCGCCCACAGTCCCGCTCTGCTCACCGAGCATCTGAAAGTGATCGCCGGGCACAGTGTCAATGTCGAACCGCTGTGCCAGGTGAGCCCACACGGCGCTCGGGTTGTCGGGAAAATAAGTGCCGATCTCGGCTTTCACGAACTTGATCCTGCCAGGATAGAACCGGGGGCGATATTGCCTCAACGCCAGATAAGCAGAGTCTCGCATCCGTTGCGTTAGTTTGACCACCTCGGGCCGACTGCTCAGAGCCGCGTCTGCACTGCCTTCTGAATCTTGCGATCGAGTTCTGCCCTGCGACCAGAATCGGCGTTTGGCCAGACGAAAATAAAGCAGCGCACGTTGGGTTGACGACAAGTGGCTCTTGTCAGGATAAGAATCCACGAGCGCCAGCAGCGCAATCTTTTCGCCGACGGCGGATAAGTGCTGGGCGATCTCCAGCGCCACCAGACCGCCGAGCGAATAGCCGATCAGGAAATAAGGCCCGCGGGCCTGCAAACGCTTGATCGCGTCGAGGTGGAACTGCGCCATGTCTTCGATCGTGGTAAATGGTTCGTCCGCGCCGTCGATTCCTCGTGCCTGCATTCCGTAGATGGGATGCACCGTTTTTATCTTTCCCACGAGGCCGGAAAGACCGAGCACCGTGTCACCGACTCCATGCGCGATGAAAACGGGCGTTTGGTCAATTCCCGCTTTCATTCTTAGTAGAGGCGGAACTCGCGGTGGGGTGGGGGCGTTTAGCAATGCTGCCAGCGTTTCGACTGTCGGCGCGGCATAGATCAATTCCGGTGGAAGATCGCGGCCGAAAGTTTTTGCGATCTCATCAAACAGCTTGGTAGCCAACGAGGCGGTGCCACCAAGATCGAAGAAATTATCGTTCGCGCCGATGGGAGGACCGGCAGAAGCCCGCTGCAGCACCCGCTGCCAAATGGAAATCAGCGCCTCTGCGGCAGATGCCTGCGTCATGAATGCGCAAACGCCCAGTAGAGTTCTCGAGCCTTCGTGTACACCGGACCAAATTGCAGTGGTCTGTCGCCGATGCGAGTTACCGGGACGACCTTGGAGTAGTTTCCAGTGGCAAATATCTCATCTGCTTTTTCAAAATCGGCATAGGTGAGAGTCTTCTCGACTACGGTAACGCCGGCCTGGCGCAATAATCCGATGACTCTCTGCCGCGTGATGCCGGCTAGAAAAGTTCCGTTCGGAATCGGTGTGAACACCACTCCATCCTTGGCCATGAAAACGTTCGAAGTGGCAAGTTCGGCGACATTGCCCACCATGTCGCAGACGATCGCGTTGTCAAATCCCCGCTCGTGCGCCTCGAAAAGCGCCCGCGAGTTGTTGGGATAAAGACATCCGGCTTTGGCATCGACCGGCATGGTCTCAAGAGTTGGCCGTCTATAGGGAGACAGCGTCAGCGAGAAGCCCTTGGGCGCGCGCATCGGCGCTTCGTAGATCGAGAGGCACCATCGGGTCGACTCGGGATCGTGATTCTGCACCCACAGTCCTTCTTTTTCGCCCCAGTACATCGGCCGAATATAAAGCGCGGCATCTTTGTCGAAGCGCGCGACCCCTTCGCGCGCCAGCCGTACCCACTCTTCCGGCGCGACCGTCGGCTTGAGAAAAAGTTTCTTCGCCGAGTCATTTACCCGCGCACAATGGAGATCCAGATCCGGGGTCACTCCCTCAAAGGCGCGGGCGCCGTCGAACACGACCGAGCAAAGCCACGCGGCATGTGTGCGCGGACCCATGATCGGCACGTTGCCCTCGTGCCACGCGTCTTCAAAATAGGTCCAGGTTTTGGACCACCCGGTTCCCAGCGCCATGCAAGCCTCCTGCGTCTTTGATCGTACGTTTACCGGAATTGCGCAGTCAATAACTCACGCGGGTCTGATCGTTACTCTCAGCTCTCACTTCGCGCGCGGCGTGTAACCGAAAATCGCTTTCAGTTCGAGAAATTCCGCCAGCCCAGCCTCGCCCCATTCCCGCCCGTTGCCGGATTGTTTGTAACCTCCGAAGCAGCCTCCGAAGTCGACCCTCGCATTGTTGATGTGCACGTTGCCGGAACGAATCCGCTTGGCGACGCGGCGAGCCCGTTCGATGTCCCCCGCACTCACAAATCCGGACAGACCGTAGGGCGTGTCATTGGCAATCCGCACCGCGTCTTCTTCGTCTTCATACGGAATCATGCAAAGCACGGGGCCGAAAATCTCTTCGCGCGCGATGGTCATGTCATTTCGAACATCCGCGAATATAGTTGGCTTCACGAAATAGCCTTTGCTCATCCCCTCGGGACGATCCGGCCCACCCGCAATCAACCGCGCGCCTTCTGCAATTCCCACACGAATCAGGCGCTGCACTTTATCGAACTGCGCTTTACTCGCGAGGGGACCAATATGATGGCCTTCGGCCAGCGGATCGCCGACTTTGGTGGCCTCGGCGGTTTTCTTTGCCGCCGCCGTTGCCTCAGGCATTTTGGAACGGGGAACCAGCATCCGCGTGGGCGCATTGCAGGATTGTCCGGTATTGCGAAAGCAGGCCTGCACACCTTCCTTAACCGCCGTTTCAAGATCGGCATCGTCCAAAATAATGTGGGCCGATTTGCCGCCTAGCTCCTGCGTGACTCGCTTCACCGTCGAAGCAGCAGCCAGTGCCACGGCCACACCCGCGCGCGTTGACCCAGTGAACGAGACCATGGCTACGTCAGGATGCGCGGCAATCGCTGCCCCCACAGTGGGTCCATCGCCATTCACCAGATTGAACACGCCGGGCGGAACTCCGGCCTCATCGAGAATCTGCGCAAACAGATACGCGGACAGCGGCGCCATTTCACTGGGTTTCAACACGACCGTGCATCCAGCGGCAAGCGCGGGTGCAACTTTCGCGACAACCTGATTCATGGGCCAGTTCCAGGGCGTGATCAGTCCACAAACACCGATCGGCTCCTTTCGCATCAGCGTTGAGCCTTTCAGTTCTTCGAACTTGAAACTTTGAAGCACTTTGACGATCTCGAATAGATGTCCCAACCCGGCAGCGGCCTGCGCCGATCGCGCCAGCGAGAGTGGGCAACCCATTTCCTGCGAGATAGTTTGCGCCATCTCTTCTGACTTAGCTTGTAGACATCAATCACCCGCTTTAACAGCGCGACGCGCTCTTCCACTGAGGTCTGTGAATAGGCTTCAAACGCCCTTGCAGCCGCGGCCACGGCTTTGTCGACGTCCGCTGCACTCCCCAGCGAGATGGTCGCGATGGGCTCTTCCGTGGCCGGGTTAATAACTTCCCAGTCCCGGGCTGCGGTCGGATTGACCCACTTCCCATCGATGTAGAACTGACGGCAATCCCGCATGTTAAATCTCCAATCGGCGCTCGGCTGAGCTCAGGACGTCTTCATTCCATGTTATCGCGACTTGCGACGTAGTTACTCCCCGGAGAACAACCCTGATCCCAAAGGCCCAGCAGTGTTACCGTGAGTGGAGCACCAGCAAGGCAGGTGAGAAACTATATTGTGGTAACCGAACCGAATCTCGAATCGCTGAATTTCGAATCGATGTTCAAGTCTGCGCCGCCGGTGGTCTTCGGTCCGCTCAGCGCAATCGCCATCGCGATTTGGTGGAATCCTCTTGTGTCTTTGTTCACTCTGGCCTTGCACAATGAACACTACACCCACATCCTGCTGATTCTTCCGATCAGTGCGGCATTGATCTTCCTGCAGTGGGAACCGCCCGCTGGCCCGTCCGTCCTGAGCGCGGCCGTCGGCTCCGCGTTGCTGCTCATCGCGGTGATGGCGAGGGTCGCTATGGTATGGGTTGAGCTTTCTTCGCCTGACGTGCAGCTTTCGCTGAACATATTGGGGCTGGTAGCGTGGTGGATTGGAGCCTTTCTCGCGTGCTTTGGCGCCAGCGCTTTCCGACGGGCACTATTTCCTCTTTGTTTTCTGCTCTGGATGGTTCCGCTTCCCCAGTTCCTCTTGGACCCGCTGGTGAGCCTGTTGCAGCAAGGCTCGGCGGCCTCGGCTCACGTGTTCTTCGCGGTCGCAGGTTTTCCAGTGGAGCAAAGAGGCACGCTCTTACACATTCCAGGGCTCACTCTAGAGGTCGCTCCCGAGTGCAGCAGCATCCGTTCGAGCATGATGCTGCTGGTTACATCCATGGTCTGCGCGCAGTTGTTGTTGCGTTCGTTTTGGCGAAAGGCTGCGGTGTTTGCCGTCGCAATCCCGCTGTGCGTGGTCAAGAACGGGCTACGGATATTTGCGCTAGGAGTACTGGCGACGAAAGTCGATCCCGGCTTTCTAACCGGCAGATTCCACCGGCACGGCGGCATCATTTTTCTTCTCATCGCGCTGCTGGGAATATTCTTGCTGCTTTGGCTCTTGCGCCGCGGCGAAAACCAGGAACTAGCCGGCGCGAAGGGCTCCGCGCAAGGTAGATCGGCAGAAGGAAGATCGACGCAGGAAGATCGACCGGTTGAAGGATTGAATCCTGGCGACTCTGATACTTGATCTTTACGGCTTATCGATTGGCCATGCCAAACGTGACCGCAGCCGCCGACGCCCCGATGTTCAACATGGAAACGGTTCGTTCCAGTTTGTGATGCCCGGTCTTGTGAAAGAAGTAGCTAAGCGCGACTACTCCGGCAGTCTCACCGGCGAAATTCATCGCCAGCCCGGCTGAACTGTGGCCGAAGACCCCAACCATAGGGTTGTACTCCTGGCCGCCAGAGCGCAGATTATCGCGGGTCACAACGAAATCGCCGGCACTGAAAGCGGCAGACGTAGCGAATAACAAGCTGTTCTGGCGATCCCAGAATCGATGGCGCTCCGACGCTTCCCGAGGGTTCTCCGTTTTCACCGGCTCAATCCTGATTATCGGAGCAGCGATTGGCGCAGCGATCGGGGCCGCTGGGGCGGTGAGCGGGGCAGTGATCGACGTAGTATCTAGGGCTCGCGGTGGAAGCAGCGCAAACGACCCTTGCGCTATTCCCGGGCGGCATAAGCCAAGAACCGTAAGCAAGATAGCTGTTCGCGGCCTAAGAATCGCACGCAGCCAGCCTCCGCGAAACCAGCCTGCACCCAACCGCATTGAGAGAAACCGCATGTACATGACCTTAGTGTGGCCCGGACAGTGGCCACTGGTACTAGTACTACCGCATTCGCGAACCACGGAGAATGGCCCGTTTGTGCTACTAAGGCATTTAGAATGATTACTTTGTGGGTGGCAGGAGTTACCGAAGTCAGTTTTACGAGCGGGGAAGGGTGACGCAAGGACAAAGATTCAAACTGAGCCACTGCCTCAAAGTCCTACGAGAGGTGAAGAGGGATGAGCAGGTGAACAGGGAAGACGGCTTTTGCGAATTTCCTGCTGACTTCCCCTTCAATCGAGACCTACGGAATCGCAACCTCCACCGGGGGTGTAGAGAGGGCGCTTTCCAGACCTTCCGCGTTTACCGAGGTAGCCGCGTAGTAGTAAGTATTGCCTGCGGCGACCGAGCTGTCGGTATAGGCAGTGTTTGCGTCCAGAGCGGAATTGAGCTTGGCATAGGATCCACTCGCACTGGTGCTGCGATAAACGTTATAGCCGGCTACATCTGGAGTGGAGTTCCACAACAGACTCACGCTGTAGGTCGCGACCGTGCCCACGCCGGCAAGCGTAGCAATCGCTTGCGAGTTCGAAGCCGTGCTGGAAAATGACAGAGAACCAGACTCGCTCCCGCTGCTCTTCGGCGTAAAGCCCACATGGACCGATAGGCTCTGTCCCGATGCGATGGTTACCGGCAGCGTAGTTCCGGTCAAGGCAAACTGCGAACTGCTACTGGTCGCCGAAGAAACGGTTACGCTGCCGCCCGTGGCAGTCAGGGTGATGGCTAAGGTGTCGGTAGTTCCAACGGCGACATTGCCGTAATTCAAAGATGCCGGCGCTAGGGACAATTGGCCCACTCCGCTCGTGGTCCCTGTACCGGTGAGAGGTACACACAACCCGGGACCGATGAGGAGAATGCTACCCCCCGTTAGGCCCGCCGACTGCGGAGTGTAAGTGGCCGTCAGCGCTACGCTCTGTCCTCCGCTCAGGGTCACGGGAAACGTGGTACCACTGATCGAGAAAGAGCTGCCCGTGATCTGTAATGCCGAGATCGTTACGGCCGAGCTTCGCGCATTCGTCAGAACAAGAGGAAGGCTCGCGTTGCCTCCCACTG
Source organism: uncultured Acidobacteriota bacterium (assembly GCA_963758005.1). Taxonomy (GTDB): domain Bacteria; phylum Acidobacteriota; class Terriglobia; order Terriglobales; family Acidobacteriaceae; genus Sulfotelmatobacter. Next base: position 316,725 of record CAVWTR010000006.1, on the reverse strand, counting down.
TCACCAGGCCAAACGAGAGAGTCGACGGGCTGGCCGTCACCGCCTCGCTATCGACGCCGGTGCCGCCTGTCTGCACCGTCAGACTAGGATTGGACGCGTTGCTGGTGAACTTGATCGTTGCAGGAGTCCATCCCGTTTTCGTGGGAGTGAAGCTGATGCTCACGTCCACACTTTGGGCCGCAGCCAGGACCAGCGGCAAGCTTAGGCCGGGCGTGGCAAATTGAGGTTCGCTCACGCTGACCCCCGATAGAGTTACACTGGTCAGCCCAGTGTTGGTTACCGTAACCATCAAAGTCTCGGTCTGGCCGACGTCGACATTGCCAAATCGGAGAATTGAGGGCGAACGAGTCAGTTGCGCGCTTGCGAAGGCATTGGACGATCCTAAGCCGAACAGCAGGATTCCGAGGATCGCCGGGAGAACGATTGTAAGGATGATTGGAAAACGGGCCGAGAAGACAGGGATAGGCCGGATGATGGACTGGGGGAGTCTCATGCTGCCCAGTGTGCAAGATTCGGCTGCCCGCGGATAGATTCCACAAGGGCATCCTGTGCGGGCAGATGGACCGGGCTTTTATGGGAGAAATCAACAGATTTTCCGGGTTCGCGGGGCACCGGGCGGCATGGTCGAAAAGCGGCCACTGACTGGCCTTCTGGCGGTCCTGAGCAGTGGCCTTTCGGAACCTTACGCGATGTCCATCTGTCAGGCAGACTGACTGAGTCTGAGTCATCGATAGCAGGCGAATAACACAACTCTTATGAGCCACCTCCCCGCTCGTCTGAATGCGTTCCTGGTCGTGATTGCACTGGTCGCCCTGGTGGGCTGCCAGGGCTTCAGTTCCGGCAAATCGAACTCCCAGGTCACGCAGACCGATCCGGGTCTTCTGGCGGCCGAGCCGACGAGCATCACCTTCGGCAATGTGCAGATCGGGACCAGCCAGATTCAGTCCGATACCCTGGAAAACACGGGAGGCTCCAGTCTCACCATCACGCAAGCGGCGGTCACCGGGACAGGTTTTACTACCACGGGACTCAGCCTGCCCTTGACCTTGGCCGTGGGACAGAGCGTGACTTACAACGTGGTTTTCAACCCGCAGTCGACCGGCATCGTGAGCGGCAGTCTGGCACTTACCAACAGCGCGTCGACCACTCCGTTGAGCATCGCCCTCTCCGGGACGGGAGTTGCGGCTGGAGCCTTGACCGAAAGCCCGGCCAGCTTCACCTTCGGAAATGTGCAGGTAGGCCTGAGCCAGAGCCAGAACGAAACGTTGAACAATGTGAGCGCCCAAAGCGTCACGATCTCGCAAGCGACGTTTTCAGGCACAGGCTTCAGCACTACCGGACTGACCCTGCCGCTGACGCTGGCGTCGAATCAGAGTGCGACCTTCGCCGTGGTTTTCACTCCCACAACGGTGGGAGCAGCCAACGGGACGCTTGCAATGACCGTGAGCGGATCGAGCACGGCGCTCGATTTTGCTCTTTCAGGAATCGGAGTTACGCCCGCGACGCTTAGCCCATCCGCGGCGAGCCTCACATTTACCAACGTTCAGGTCGGCCAGACTCAATCGCAAACCGAGACCCTGCAAAATACTGGCGGAAGCAATGCGACCATCTCCCAGGCGACAGTTGCCGGGACGGGCTTCACTCTGTCAGGAATCACCACACCGCTGACTCTAACGCCAGGGCAGAGTTCTTCTTTCAGCGTGACTTACTCGCCGCTGTCGGCCGGCAGTGCCAGCGGAACCGTCACGATTACTTCCAACGCGACGAATGCTGCCCTGGCTGTAACCCTTGCGGGGACTGCGGTCACGTCTGGAAGTTTGACCGGCAGTCCGACCAGCTTCAGCTTTGGAAACGTACAGGTCGGGCTGAATCAAAGCCAGACTGAGACTATAAAGAACTCAGGCGGGACATCTCTCACGGTGTCGGCTGCGGCTTTTACGGGCACGGGCTTCAGCGCTACCGGACTCACTTTGCCGCTGACGCTGGCGGCCAATCAGAGCAGTACATTTGCCGTGGTTTTCACGCCGACGACGGCGACCGCGGCGAGTGGCAATCTGGCGCTCACAGTAAGTGGATCAAGCACACCGCTCAATCTTCCCCTGTCTGGAACGGGCGTGTCGCCCGCCACGCTGACAGCTACTCCACCGAGCTTTACATTTACGAGTGTCGTGGTCGGGCAGAACCAATCGCAAACCGAGACCATACAAAATACTGGCGGCGAGAATGCGATTATCTCTCAGGTCACAATTGCCGGGACAGGCCTTACGACTTCTGGAATAACCACCCCGCTGACTTTAACTCCGGGGCAGAGCACTTCTTTCAGTGTGATCTTTACCCCACTCTCCGCGGGCACCGTCAGCGGAAGTGTCATGGTCGACTCGAACGCCACGGATCCTGCACTGAGCGCAGCCATTAGCGCTACTGCGGTTACGCCAAGTTCGGGCACTCTGAGCGCCACGGCAGTCAACGACGGGAGCGTGGTAGTGGGCACGAGTGGAACTCAAACCGGAACGCTGACTGCCACTGGCGCGAGCGTATCGGTAAGCGCGGTGAGTCTAAGTGGCGCCAACCCTTCCGAGTTTTCGATTACCGGCCTCACCTTCCCAGTCACGGTCACGACCACAACACCGGTCACATTTACGGTGAAGTTTGCGCCCGGTTCGACGGGAGCCGCATCGGCTACGGCATCGTTCGCCAGTAACGCGGCGAACACGCCGAACACCTCGAGCCTTTCGGGTACCGGCACGGCAGCGCCCGTCCATTCTGTGAGCCTGACGTGGACGGCCAGTTCGACCTCGGGCATTACCAGCTACAACGTCTATCGCGCCCTCTACACATCGAGCGTTTGCGGATCTTATTCAGACATCGGTTCCACCGCAAGCACCGTAACGGCCTATACTGACAACGCGGTCACCGACGGCACCAGTTACTGCTACGCGACCACAGCGGTGGACTCAAGCGGCGAAAGCGCATACTCCAACATTGTTCAAGCCGCAATTCCCGCTCCGTAACCTCGTGTAGTGATTGGTCCCGAGAGTAGCGGCCCAGTTTGAACCTTCAGATGTGGCGTCATCCCGAGCGGAGCCGTTCTTCAGGCGGAGAGAGGGATCTCCCCTAAAATCGCTGCTGGGGAGATCCCCTTTCGGCTCCGCTCAGGGCAGGCTCTCCCGCAACTCAACTGCGCCGCGGTTCGGGATGACGCAAGGACTGAGGATTCAAACTGACCCACTAAGGCTTCCAGAAGCAGCTAGCGAATTTCGAAAATTTCGCGTAATGTACAACTCCTGACTTGCCGCTTCGGCGATAGTTGGCTCTTGGCTGCGCGCAATGAATGACGGGTCTTTCGCAAAGTTCGGTTTGCGTACCGGGTTGCTTCTTCTCCTTGGTTTAATTTCCATCCTTCCGTCTCTCTTCGGACAGGGTTCATCCCCAGGCACTCCCATCGAGTTTGAGCTAAAGAAGATTTCATTCCGGCTGGCGAATGGCGTCACTCCCGCAAAGAATCTACCCGAGACCATGCTCGGCGGCGTTGCCATCTTCGACTACAACGGCGACGGACGCCCCGACATTTTCTTCACCAATGGCGCCAACGTCGCCACGCTGAAAAAAGACTCGCCCGAATTCCGCGACCGCCTTTTCCGCAATGACTGGTAACGGCGTATTCACCGACGTCACCGACGCAGCCGGTCTGGCGGGCACGGGATACGATATTGGAGTCTGCGGCGGGCGACTATGACAATGACGGCCATCCCGACCTTTTTATCGCCGGAGTGCACCACAGCACGCTCTATCACAACAATGGCAACGGCACCTTCACCGACGTCACCGTAAAATCCGGCCTCGACACTTCGTTAAATCACCCTGACCCCGAATTTGGTCCCTGGTGGGCGATCACCGCCGTCTGGGTCGACGTGAATAACGACGGCCTGCTCGATCTGTTCGTCGTCAACTACTTGCAATGGACCTATTACGCGGAACGTCGGTGCGAGTTCGATCGGGTAGGAGACTATTGCCACCCCAAGTTCTTTAAGGGTCAGCCCAATCAGCTTTTCCTGAATAACGGAGACGGCACCTTTCGGGATGCTTCCAAAGAGTGGGGAATTCGTGATCACGTAGGTAAAGGAATGAGCGTGGTGATGGCTGACTACGATCTTGACGGCCGTCCAGATTTGTTCGTCGCCAATGATGCTGCCTACAACTCGCTCTTTCACAATCTGGGAAACAAGTTCGAAGAGGTCGCCTTCGAGACCGGAGTGGCCTTGCCTGAAGACGGAAATTTCATCTCCGGTATGGGTGCGGATTTTCGTGACTTCAACAATGACGGTTATCCCGACATCGCGTTTGCTGCCCTGATTGGTCAGACTTTCCCGCTATTCCAGAACACCGGCAAGGGAAGTTTCCGGGAGATCACGACCGAGAGCGGGATGCACGAAGCCAGTATCAAAATGTCCGGTTATTGTGCTGGTTATACGATTTCGATAATGATGGATGGAAGGACTTATTCGTAAGCGGCGGTCACGTGCAATCCGTGCCCCTGCCCGGTCAACCGATTGATGAATACAATGCGGTATTCCGCAATCCGGGTCCAGAAGGGAGACGCCAAGGGAAATGGGTCAAGCTTACGGAACAGGCAGGCTTCAGTGCTTCGCCGGCTGCCCGCCATCGGGGTTGCGCCTTTGGCGACTTGGATGGAGATGGAAGAGTTGATGTCGTGGTCAGCGCGATCGACCGGGATGCCGAGATCTGGATGAACCGCAGTGGGAAGTCCGGCCACTGGCTGGAGATCGCTCTGCACGGTACGAAGAGCAACCGCGACGGCATCGGCGCTCGCATCAAAGTTGTGACGAAAAGTGGCGTCCAATACAACCACATGACGACTAGCGTTGGTTATGCATCATCCAGCGATGGTCCGGTCCACTTCGGTCTCGGACCTGATCGTCGCGTTGAAGAAGTCGAGATTCATTGGCCCTCGGGTGCGGTCCAATCGCTGCGAGATATTGATGGCGATCGGCGTATTGAGGTCACCGAATCAGAATCGAAGACGGAACCTGGCGCGTCTTCTCATCACTAAAGCGGCTTCATTCTCGCGGCTACTTGGGCCCCTTGGCTTGCTGTTCGGCGGTGAGCCGATCGACCACTGCACGCTCTTTGGCGCCATCGTCAGGCCTGTGCAGCTTGTAGTAGAGCGTAGCGAGTTCCACGTGCGGCTCGAGCCAATCGGGGCTGTCCTTGACGACACCTTCGAGTTCCCGCGCGGCTTCTTCGTATTCGCCCGCGGTGCTTTTTAGCATTGCTGATTCGTAGCGAGCCATTGAGTCGGTAGGTTTCAGCTTGACCGCGTGGTCGAGATAGATCTTCGCTTCCTCGATTTCGCGCCGTTTATACAGGAGCGCGCCCAGGTAGAGATTGGCATCGAAATCATCCGGGTTCTCTTTGATGGCCTGGCGGAATGCGGGTTCGGCTTCCTTCTGATCGCCCGTCTTATCTCTGGCCGTCCCAACCAGAGTATGCAGACCGCGCAGATTGGGAGACAACTGCAGTGCGGCCTCCAGATCGTGCCGCGCTTGCTCGAACTCGTTGAGATCCATCAGCGTCGCGCCGGCCAGCATGTAAGCGTCTCCGCTCTTGGCAAGCTCTGCAGATTTCTCCATGGGTGGAACGCCGTCGCGACGATGGCCGGACTTGATCAGGGCCAATCCCAGCACGTAATCGAAATCGGCGTTGCTCGAATTTGAGTTCTCCAGCGGCTCGAGCATGGCGGTTGCGGATTCGGCGTCCCCCAACTTGATCTCAGTGTCGGCCAGCAGAATCGCGACCTGAACGTTATTCAGCGCCGATTGATGCAGCGTGGCAAATTGTTCGCGCGCATTCGCCAGATCGCCCTTCTTGTAATAGGCCAGACCGAGATTCAGGAGCACCGGGTTCTTGTCCTTTAGTGACGGAAGTGCGGACCGGTAGATCGTGATGGCCTCATCGAACTGGCCCACGTGCGCCAGAGCGGCGCCGAGATTCACCTTGGCTTCGACGTTGTCGGGACGAAGCTGAAGCAGTTGGCGATATTCCGTGATGGCGGATTGATAATCGCCACGCTGTTGAGCTTGAATCGCGTCATTCAAAAGCCGGTCGGGATCTCGCTCCGCTGTCCGAGTCCCCTGGGCCAAAGAAACGGGCACGAGCAGGGCGAGGAAGAGAATCAGACGCATGATTGCCAGCATACCGCAGCTTCGGCAAAACGGCCTGTAGTCAACCGGTGGGGCGCTTTTTTTTTGCGCACCTCGCGTAAAATATTGTTATTGCTGGGGTTAGCGTAGATATATCCGGGGTGCGGGCGGTAAAATCTTGCGGAATAAGGACTTGCTCGCAAAATCTTCTGGAGTAAGGAGTTAGGGGATCGGTTGCAGCAATCGGAAGCTGGCCGCGGGGGATTTTTATTTTCGATGCTGGAGGACTTTCCGCGCACGCTTTGAGATTGTCAGATTCAGCAGTCTCAGTAAAGGTCGTTCGTCACATCCGTGTCCTGTGGAAAGCTGTGGAAAAAGGAACTTGGCGCAGAGGCGGATTCCCACTCAAGCCAAAGGGCGGCTTGAATGGGCACCCGCCAGTCCGGAAGACACGCTTCCAAGGATTCCCTATGCGTGCGCGGAGTACGTAGTCAGAGCAATTTCACATGGGCTTTTATCGATCGTTGGCGGGCGGATTGTAACTTTTCTGTCATGTGAAATAGAGGGTGCCCAGCCCCCGGGATCCGGCGAGTAGATGAGTTCCACTTCCCGAATTGCGCCGTGACGGTCGAGGATTTTCCGGTACACACCGTACGGCGCACCTTCTGGGCCTGCAATATAGCTGAATGAATCCGAATAATCCCAGCCGTGGACCTCGTACTTGTGGAGCGGACGCAGGGTCATCCCCGGCTCCGCTAGGGGTCCGGAAAGTTCAAGGGCCGCACCATCGATCGCGCCTGCGGCCTCAATCGTCACCTCTGCTGTAAGCAGATCACGTGTGCCAGCCTGCACCTGAATGTGCTGCGGAACCAATCTTCCAGAGAAGACTCTTGGGTTCGTCCAGCTAGTCACGAGGTCCCGGTCGATGCTTTGCAACAGCTCTCCGCTGGGCAAAAAGAGATAGGCACTCATGGCATCTGCGGAGCGCAGAGCATTTCCAAGGTTCGTGCTGATCTTCACATAGGACTGGCTGCCAGCTGCACCCTTTTCAATCTCCCAGAAGTCGTGCTCCCGAGCTAAAGATGGCGAATACAGATCTCGGGGAACTGGATAGAGCAGCGATTCCAGAAGCATCAGCACCCGGCTCGGTTCATAGTCTGAGCTGGCCTGCATTCTCCGCCCAGCCTCGGATTCGACCTCAACCGCATGATAGCTGCCGAAGGTTACCTCCCGCCGCCATCGGGTCGGCGTCAGCCATGTCTCTTCATAAGTCCCATCGCCCGAGAGAATCTGGTCTGATTCCTTCTTACTGAAAACAACGCCCGGAAAAGCGTGGAAAACCGCCTTCAGATGAAAAGGAGTCGAACCGGGCTTGCGCAGGTCCATTTGATCGGAGGCGCGTTGGAACCATTCCGTCCATGGGTCCGGCTTTTTAGCGGCCGGGTACGCAGCAACGGAGAAGCTCAGCGTTGCGAGTAGCAGGCCACCGAGATAGCGTTTCATCGGCGTCTCCTCCCGTTCAGGACCGCTCGTCGCGGTTACCCGCGGCATCGATGGCGGCAGCAATCAGGGGTACATCTTACAGCGGGGATCGCACGATCTCCAGCCGCGAGAAAAGACCGTAAACCGGGGACAGACGGGACGTACGACGATTATTTTTCTCAGACAGTAAAGGAAAACAGGTGTAACGTCCCGTCCGTCCCCGGATTCTGCTCGTCCCCGGATTCCGCTAAGCCTCATTTTGCCGCGTTGCGCTTCTTTCGACTCTTTGACGTGATAGCGCATTCCCTCCTTGAAATTCTCGTAGGCAACAAGGTCGGCGGGCTGCAAGGGGCCGCAGGACTCCCAGCGTTCCGACGTGATGGATATATAGCGGTGTCGGAATTGAAACTTTTCATCCTCTAGCAGAAGGTTAAACCAATCCAGAAGAGAGGAATCATGCTTACAGTGTTCGTGATGAAGGCTAATCGAGTCGGCTTTGTAACTTTGAAGACTCAGTGTAGTCTCCCCGATTTGCGTCATCAATTCGCCCAGTAGAACGCAGTAGGCAAACCCAATAGGATTAGGTTTTGTTTCCGGGATTATCTCGACGAGAACTTGCAGCGGCATGTCCCACCCGTGAATGTGAACAGGATTGCGCTGGAAAACATCCGTTAACCGTTGGCAGAATTCGAGCCGTTCAGCCGGAGTCCACCCCTTATATTCGCCCGCAAAATTGTTGATTTCCTGCGCATGGAAACGTGATAGCTCAGTGCGGCCTTGGCTTCGCAATTCCTCATTCTTGCGATCTAACACGCCCTTCCAATGCCAATCGAAATAAATCCATCCGAGGATGCTTCCGACGAGACAGGAAAGACTGAACACTTTGGGAATAGCAGTCCCGTCGTAACTTTCGTCCATGTAGCCGACAAGCACAACAGCTACCTCTCTCAGTCCGTCGCCATGCACGGGCCACAATTCGAATACAGGTATGTAGGGCTGTTGCACGATCAATCTCCAATCCTCACTGAGATTTGATCGGCTGTTACCTACTCGCGTCGATCATGCGTTACGCGCACGCGAGTCAGGTAAATAATTGCCCTAATTTGGTTTCGCTGTTTCGCCGGGAATGATCTTCACAGACAGCATGGCTTCCGAGGTCTTCGGTCCCTGGTGCGCGGTGATGACCATATCGCACTGCCCAGGATCGGGATTGATTCGCAAAAGCACGGGCATCGAGCCATCGGCTTGGCGTTGCGGCGAAGGCAGGGTCTTCACTCCAACCTCGCGCCCGTCGCGATACAGCTGCAGCGTGATGGTGGGTTCGGCTTCCGATGTGGTCGTCGGGTAAACCACAAAATAGACATCGATCGGTTTGCCTGAGGGCATGGAGTCCGCCAGTATCGGCACGATACGCCCAGAATCCGTTTCAAATGGATCCGCGCTATCGCGCGGCACGGGTAACGGTTGAACTCCTTGGACCAACTGCAGCGAACTCACACCGAAGTCTTTTCCTTGATCGATAAAAACCGACAACCTCTTGACAGTGGTCTTTTCGGCCAGTTCGTCGGTGACCGCCGCGTCGATTAAGTAATGTCCCCCGGGCAATTCGATGGGCTCGGCATAAACAATGTGGTTATTTCCCAGATGCGGCAACTCTGTTTCGGATATTTCGCGCACCAGATCACGGCTCACTTTGCCGACAACTTCTCCGTCATTCCTGTGGATCATCGCCACCACAGACACGCGAATTCTGCCTTTGCCCGTTTTCGGGTCCGTGACTACCCGCAGGCTGGAGACCGGAATGTCGAACGCCATTTCGTTTTCGACCGCATCACCCTTGGGCCGGAACTTGAGCAGCGAAGTATGATAAGGGAATTCCACCGGCGCCGGCCGGGCATTGATGGCTTGCAGCGCGGTCAATTCGAACGGCTGCAAAGGCTCCCCGGTGATGTTCGGCAAAGCAAAGTATCCGGAACGGGTCTGCACGGTGACGTGAGGACGAGTAATGCGCACCTGAATCTTGCGGAAATGTCCGTCGTAATTCTTCGCGGACGGCGTGTAGGCAACCTCGTAGTGAGTGCGAATGTCTTCCATGACGCGTTGCATGGGGAGCGCGATTTGATTTGTATTGGTAACGGCGAACCCACCGGTCGATTCCGCCAGTTCCTGCATGGCCAGTTGCTTGTCGGAAGCCGCGGTGAGTTGCACGTCGTCGTCCTCGAGGTGTCCCATGCGCGGACTGACTATGTTGACGGAACTCTCAGCGGCTACTCGTCCCTGGTCAGCCAGCGATTGCACGTTCGGATCGTCAACGCTTAGCCCGCGCGTGTCGACGGCATAGAATGCCACTTCCATCTGATTGGCATAACTGATTACGCCGTCTATAACCTCTCGGCGATCCATGGGTAAGGTCAAGCCATCCGCCAAATACAGAACGACTTTTCTGCCCGGAAGTTTTGCCTGAACTTTTACCAATTCCCGCAGAGAGTCCATGGCATCCATCCCATTGGAGAGACTTTCGGTAAACCGGAGCCCGTTTGCCAGGTGAGCTTGAGTTAAAAGCGCGCTACCCAGGGTGACCGAGGCATCTTCGGAGGCGGCATTTCTCGCCCACAAGGGATCGGTCACGATCCCCGGCAGCGGGTTCAAAGCCGCGTTCTGAGCCCCTAGTGCCTGTGAAACGCTGGTTAGCGGGTTGGCTATGATGTTCGTGGTGTTGGCCTGGATTGCCGTGTCGATACTGGACGCAACTTCGGAGGAAAGGCCAATCGCGCCTCCTGCGTTTGCGCCCTTTGCTGCGGCGTTTACAGCGTTCGTCAGCAACGTCTTGTCAGCGGTGTAAGGCTGAATGACCTTTAAAGCACGATCCAGCCGGTAAATGGTGACGTAGGTGTTTGGCAGGCTCCCGCTCTTGAGGAATTCCAGCACCGCTTGATGGGCGAATTCCAAATTGAGTGGAGCGATCTGGGCAAAAACGACCGAAACGAAATTGAGCTCGCGAAGCGCGGTGGCTGGTGTTGCCGGAGTTCCGGAAGGAACTCGAGGGCCGCTCGTCGCCAGATTTTGCTCGGTTTGTAACTGTTGCGCGCCTTCCACATTGCGGAACGCATTGATCTTTTGCTTGACGCCGTCTTCAAAAACCTCGATCTCATCGGGGCGGAGATTGGCAATGGCGCGGTGATGCTGGTCGCGGACGATGACATCCAGAATCACTTCTCTGGTCGTCGTGCGAATGGTTGGGGTTTCGGGCTCTTGTCCGGCAGACAACGGACCGACCAGGGCGCTCAGAATGAGCATTACAAGGGGACGTTTCCACATGGTACTCACCTCACTGCGGTCGGCGGTTCAGCGGCGTCGGCCCAATCTCGAATGGCCCGCATTGTATAACAAATACCTCGTCGGTTTTCGTCCCAAATCTCCCGTGAAGCTTAAGACCGAGCTTCGAAGGGCTGATCCCGCATCCGGCTGATTCGCATCCCCTGATTCCGCATTCTTGGATGCTCGCTTCGCATGGAAAAAATCGACTAAAATAATAAGAGGGTATTGAATTACTGCAATGACCCCTAAAGCATTACTCCGGACGTTATCGTCGCTCCTTCTTTTCTCCTCGCTGAGCGCCCTGGGGCAAACACGTCCCCAGGCGGCTCCCGGTCCGCCGAGCACGATTACTCGACCGGAATCCATTCAGGACAGCGGACTGTACGATTATTGGGCGGATATGTCGGCCCAAGGCCGCGCCGGCGGTGCTCTGTTGGGCAAATTGGCGATGGAGGGAGAACCTCTGCCTTGGGAGCCGCTGCTGGTGACCGTGACATGTGCCGGAAAAGTGGTCTATACCACACAGTCCGACGCGAAAGGCAATTTCGGAATTGTTTCAGTGACGCTGCCGGGCGCCCTTGGCAAGCAAGGCGATTCCCAGCGTGAGATGGAGACTCATTTCGAAGGTTGCATCGTGCAGGGCGCGATCCCTGGTTTTCATTCCACCGCCGTCACGCTAACCCAGGCGAATCTGCGCGACCAGCCGGATATTGGGACGCTCATCCTCTCGCGGGTCGGGCGCGATTCGGCCACCACCTTGAGCCGTACGACGGAAACAGCTCCTGCAAAAGCGATCAAGCTTCTCGAAAAGGCCCGGGACGAAATGCTCCAGCACGATACTGACGGCGCGGAGCGAGACCTCAAAAAGGCCGTACAGACCGATCCGACGTTCGCCGAAGCCTGGCTGCAACTCGGGAAACTGCAAGAGGCCTCAGATCCGCAGGCGGCCCGTGACTCGTTTTCGAAGGCGCTGGCAGCGGACGATAAATTTGTACTTCCTTACGAACAACTCGCGGTTCTCGCGGCTCAAAGTGGCAACTGGCAGGAAGTTCTGGTGAACACGAACCACATGCTGCAACTCTATCCCGAAGGAACTCCGCAGAGCTGGTACCTCAACGCCATGGCGAACTATCAGCTGGGAAAGCTTAACGTTGCCCAGGCCAGCGCCCTCAAGTCACTGGCTCTCGACCCCCGGCATTCGGTTTTAAATACTGAACAGTTGCTGGCGGTGATCCTGGCGGGGAAGGGCGACTTCGCGGGAGCTCTCGCCCACTTGCGCAGCAGTCTGACATATGTGCCGCCCGGGCCGAACGCGGATTTGTTGAAGCAACAGATCGCGCAGTTAGAACGACGGCTCGCTGCCAAGAAGTGAAGTCAAGTAGAGAAGCATGCGCGACGGCGCAAACTCGCCTCACGGAGTGAGAATGACCTTTGTTTTTGAGGCGTAGCGCCTGAAATCCTGGAAGACAAATTGATTGAGATCGGCCTCGTGCCGGCCCCTTTTCAGCCGGATCGTGCCCCGCGTTGGCATCAAATAGTCGTGCGCGCCAATTGAAACGTAATCGTAGTCAACTGCGATCGATGCTGCGTGAATGGAGAAATCGGCTGGCAGATCGTCCGCTTCCATGGTGATCCGGCGAATGCCCAACGTGGCGCTGTCAATGTACGCCAATCCATGAAAGCCGGAGTAAATCCTACTGGTGTTGTCAGTCAGGAGCATGCCGTTGTTCTGGCGTTCGACCCGATATTCGAAAACCTGCACGGTGCCGTTCGCCAAGGCATCCGTTTCTTTCCAGTGAAATTCGGCCTTCGACGATGGTTGGAATACCAGATTGAGCAGACTGCCGAACTCGCCCATCGATATCGGCCATCCAATCATGTCATCGCGTTTCATCGAACTGGGCTGGCCGTTGACTTCCAGAGTCGTGCGTGTCTCCTGGTTATCGACAAAGCGCAGCAACTCGCCGTAAGAATCTTTGCGATGCCATTTTCCATTTCCCGAGGGATCGACCGCACGGTCGGTCACTTCAACACACAAGAAATTCGGCAATTTCAGCGAATAATTCAGTGCGTGGGTTCGGCCCCCGGTGATGATTCGATCCAACTCATCGTTCGATGGACGAGTCACCGAATCCGGCGGCAGCGCAGTGATCACCAATGGCTGTCGCGCCGTGGGATTGATTTCAGCTTCTCCCACACCGGAGTCTGTCATCATGGCCGCGCCTTTGCCAGGCGCGAACGGCTCCGTTTTCCCGGTCGCCGCATTCGCCAGCGCGGGTCCGGCAATGCTGAAACTGGCTTCGCGCTCCATGATCTTCCCGCCCTGAGTCAACGACAGCATCAGGTTGTAGTTTCCAGCGGGCAACGAACTTGTCCGCAGCGACGCGAGGTAGGGGAATGCTTCTCCAAGATCCTTTGGAAGCTGCAACGGTACCTGCCCGAACAGCTCTCCGTTGCGCAGTACCTGCAGTTCCAATATTGCTGGGTCCGACGCGCTGGAATCCGGATGCACCAGGAAAAAGAAAGAGGTGTCTTTTGTTCCCGGAAGCACTGCCCCGGAAAGGCTCGGCACCACTTTGCCGTGCTGATAGCGGAGCGGTTCGAAGAGGTCGATCTCATCGGAGGAAGGATCGATTCTCCGAACCACCGCAACATCGCTTAAGAATGGACCCGATGCGGCGTTTGGAACTTCGAAGTGGGCTCGTTCTCCGCCGATCTTTCCGCTATTGCGGTCCACCACGGCAGTTTGAACAACGTAATCACCGGCAGGAAGCGCGAAATGTCGCTGCATGGTGGCATAGCCCTGCTGTATTTCCTCCTTCGAATCGAGGGTGCCGTGTCCGGGGATATCCTCACTGAAACGCTCCACCACGGCGCCGGACTTATTTTTGACTTCCGAAACAACCGCTACGTGCCAGGAAATCAAGTTGGCGTTGGGATCGCTTCGGGTTTCGAGTCCGGAGATCGGAACCTCGACAACGAGGGTGTTCTCATTGCCTGTCGTCAAATTGCCAAGTTGCAGGACGGAAGCGCGGAATTGCAGATCTGTCGGCAACTGCGGCTCCGACAACAGCTTCATCATCGGCGCCTCGAACGGTCGTACGCTGCCGGTTGGAGGGACGGCAAAATATCCCGCTCGCGACTGTACTTTCAGTCCCCGACGCACGGGTTTGACCGTGACTGGACGGAACTTTCCGTCATAGCCCAGAGTGGGCGGAACGTATGACGCCTCATAGTATGTAGTCAGGTCGGCAACGGCCTGCTTGAACGGCTTCTTCAGGTCGTCCTCGGAAAAGATGTAAGCCCCTCCGGTGCTTGCCGCCATTCCCGCCAGGGGATCTTTGGAGCCGGTAAGTCCCGCGTCCTCAAATCGGTTGACCTGTTCGCTGATCTGCGCCGCCGCGCCTGGAGCCATAGCGGTCGGGGACTGCGCCGCCAGCCCCGCTGCCAGCGGGGTCTGCGAAGCAGCAGACATCGAGGCGGCTCGACTGGAGGAGGCCATGTTTCCAATTGCCGCGCTGGCCACCAATCCATCCATCAGTTTCGTATCGAGCGCAGTCTTGTTGATGACATAAATACTGACCTCGGCGCGATTGGCCGCGCCTGCGATCGAGCGTAGTATGTCGCGTGTGTCCGCGTCGACGTGTAGGCCTTCGGTGAAGTAAATAACCAGCTTTCGTCCTGGAATCGCAGTTTGCGCCCGGGCAAGAGCCATCAAGCTGGCGAGCGGGGCTGGGGTCTGCTGGTCTTGAATGATTCGCTGCGATTCTGTGAGCGATGCCAGCAGTGCTCGCTGCACGAGGGGACTATTTGGCGACGCCTGCGATTCAGATTGCAGGGTCCCGGACTGCAGCGCAGAGATCAGCTTCTTTTCCGTCTGGGCTGCGGCCTGGTCGCGACTTGGGCTTTTGTCGCTGGTCACCAGACTGATGGCGTGCTGAACTTCCTTCCGATCTGGCGTGAACTCCTGGAACAGCCGCATGCGCCCATCAGTGTTGAAGACAGAAAAAGAAAAGCCCTGCTCGGGGATCAGTTTCAGTATTTTTCCAGCAACCTCACGCGCGTTGGTCGCAGCGGATGGGTCCAGCGAATCGAACAAGAACGTGACCAGATGATTCGTGCTGGATTTCCCAGTCACGAGACGAAGATCGAGTGAGTTTTACCGTGGAACCGTCGTCGGTGACTACGACGTCTGCGGGTTTGAGATCCAGGAACTTCTTTTTATTATTGCGAACTACGAAGTCGATTGAAACTTCGTCGACATTTTTGAGAATGGTAGGGGTGGAAGATGCCGTGTCTTTATCGGGAGCGGACTGACCGTGAACCGCGCCAGCAAACAGGATAGGAAGAAGTACAAAGGATCGGCGGACTAGGGATCGAAGGAAATTGGGCCCGTACATGGAATGTCTCAGTTCCGCCCGATGCACATAAAACCGGGCGCCTCGATTTTGCCTCCACGCGGGTCCGTTGTAAAGGCTGTTTAACGGCTAATGTTTGCTCTCAGCGAAAAGGTCGTCCTTTTACAATTCCCTGGCCCTCGCGGATGCTCACAAGTTGATCTGCCGATATGCCGGGAAAAGTCTCTTTCACTCCTGTCGGCCAATAGACCTCGACGTCCGCCGCTGACACTTTGCCTAAGCCAAAATGCAAGCGTGGATCGTTGGATGACAAGTAACTGCTCTGGCTGGTCAGGCACTGGGCCTGGACCTTTCCGCCATAGTGAACGAGCACGCGCGATCCCAGGGCGCTCTTATTACTCTTTGTTCCTTCCAGCCGGACCTTGAGCCAATGGTTGCCGGGAGGTGCATCATTGCGCAAAAGCGAAGGTGGCTCGTTGCGATTCATGATGACAACGTCGATATCGCCGTCATTGTCGAAGTCTCCGAAAGCAGCACCGCGGCTCTGATGCTTGGCGGAAATCCCGGGCCCGGCCTCATCGCCGAGCTCGATAAATCTGCCATTGCCTTGATTACGGAACAGAATGCGCGGGCTGTGCGCGGGATATTTTGCATACACATGCTCAAGCTCCGGGTATACCGTCCCCGTGACTGTGAGGATATCTGGATAACCGTCATTGTCGAGATCTACCAGCGCCGTTCCCCAGCTGATGAAGCGGCGTTCCCCACTCAGACCGGCGGCGGCGGAAACATCGTCAAACTCGGCCTTCCCATTGTTTCGATACAGGCCGGTAGCTTGATTCTGGAAGTGGGTTTTCAGCAAGTCGATATGGCCGTCGAGATCGTAGTCACCGCAGCCGATGCCCATGCCGCCCACGAGATCACCACCCGGGCCTAGGGCAACCCCGCGCAGCAGTGCTTCTTCGCGGAAAGTTCCGTCATGATTGTTCATCAGTAACAAGCTCGGGGTTGAATCGCACGCGACGAAAATATCCTGCCAGCCATCTTCGTCCGCATCGAAAGCTAACGCGGTAAATCCATACGAACCTTGCACCGCGGCGATCCCCGATTCTTTGGAGACGTCGGTGAACGTACCATTACCATTATTGCGATAGAGAAAATGTCTTGGCGCGGGAAGGCCCACGGGTCCGCAATTGGTTGCGACTCCTTCGTAGTTACAGTTGGGCACATCCAGAGAAGGTTTCGGCGCGTTCGCCAGGTCTATTACCACGTAGTTTGAGACAAACAGATCGAGCAGGCCGTCGCGATTGTAGTCAATGAAAGTCGCACCGGAGCCGAAACGGGTCGTGGGATAGAGCAGGCCGGCTTTTTCCGTGACGTCGGTAAAGGTGCCGTCTCCGTTGTTTCGATATAGACGGTTTTGGCCGTAGTAAGTGAGAAAAAGATCTTCAAATCCGTCGTTGTTGTAGTCGCCCACGCACACGCCGCAGGCCCATCCGGAATCGAACAGACCTGCCTTCTCGGTAACGTCGGTGAATGTACCGTCGCGATTGTTGTGATAGAGACGATTGCTGGAACCGGGAGGAGTGCCTTCTAACCGCCGTCCACCCACGATGAAGATATCCATCCAGCCGTCATTGTCGTAGTCGAAGAACGCGCAACCGCCGCCGTTCAGTTCAACGATGTACGTGATGTGATCGGTTCCGCCGTACACCATCGTTTTGGTAAGGCCGGCGTGTTCGGCAACGTCGACGAAACGGGAGAAGGGAACTGCGGGGGGCTTGTCCGCGGCGGCCAGGAAATGGAGTTGAGACGGGACTAAAGTCGGAACCAAAGAGGGGACCAGGGCCGCTGGAATCGTGCGCAGCATTCGGCGCCGTGTCCAATTTCCGGATTTCCCCTTGAGCATACTCGACCGAATCCTAACAGATTAAAACTCGCATCATGTTACTGACTGGCGGGGCCGGCTGCATTCGCGAGGTCTTTCTGAAGCTGGATTGCATTGCTGTTGTGAGGATCGATTTCCAGCGCGTGCTGCACTGCCTGTTGAGCCTCAGGAAAACGATTCTCCATGCCCAGAGTGGCCGCCAGACTGATCCAGGCTTCCGTGTATCCGGGAGCAGCTTGCACCGCCTGACGAAACTGCTCTTCGGCGGTTGCGAAATCTCCGCTGCGCGAAGCTAAATAACCGAGCTGATGATGAGCCAGTGCCATGGAAGGATCGAGTTGTATCGCTTTCTGGAGCGCGTCGCGCTCACCTGCGGTATCACCGGTGCGATCCAACGCAAGCGATAATTTATAACTCAGAACAGCATTTTCCGGCAGCACTTCGATTGCGTCGCGGTAGAGCGCGGCCGCTTTCTTGGCGTCGCCCTCGGCGAGTTCCTTGTCAGCTTCCCCCATCTTATTCGCAGCCAAGGTGTGATCGGCACTGGCCTTCTGCTCCTGTTGGTACAGCTTGAGTTGCTCTCCTGCCAGTTTGGTTTCACCCAGAGTTCGCAGCACTTTTGCGTATTCAAAACGGACCTGAGGTTCAGCGGCTCCCAGGGCCAGGGCCTTCTCGAACTGCTCTCTTGCGCGTTGCGGCTCGTTGAGATTTTCCAGGGCGATGCCCAGGTTATAGTGGCTGTTGTAGTGGTTTGGATTCAGCGCTACTGCTTTCTCAAGATAAGCGCGGCCGGCGGCATAGTTCCCCGACCTGTTTTCAAGAATCCCGTTCAGGTAGAGGACCATGAAGTCGTGAGGCGCGGCCAAAAGCAATTTCTTGGCTAAGGGCCGCGCGAGATCCTCGTCGTCGCTTAGCACTAGCACGTGCAGGTACAGTATTTGGGCATCGAGATCATGAGGATGCTGCTGGTTCCATTTCTTGCCTAGCTGCGCGGCTTCCTGATAGCGTGCCCGCAAGACCAGCGTCGTAATCAGCGCCTTGGTTAAGGCGCCCGATGTGGGCGTTGCCTGTAATCCCTTTTTCAGCACTTCCATTGCTTGATCCGGAGCCCCGGCGGCTTCGTAAGCTGATGCCAGGTCGAGAGTTAAGCTTTCACCTTTCGGCTCGGGGCCAAGCAGGTTTATTACCGTGCCGAAATCACCCGTGGCGAGCAGGTTCTTGCTCGCGCCATCTAACGCGAGATCGGAGTGGGGATCGATTTTTAATGACGCACTCCATTCCTGCCGAGCCTCCGCCGGTTGATGAAGTTCCTCAAAGGCGGTTGCCAATAGAAGGTGAGGCTTGAGAACCTCAGGACTGATTTCGATGGATTGTTGAAGAGGTTTTACGGCGTCGCCAAAGTCACCGTTGCGAAGCAGATTGAGGCCTAGAAGGTACAAGAACTGAGCCGATCCGGGCTTTTGCTTAAGGGCGGAGCGATACGCTTCGGCCGCACAGGCGTATTGCCCATGGTCTCCGTACCACATTCCTACTTCGGCGTAGGTGTCGGACTTGGGCTGCGTCTGGAGTTTGGCCTGAAGGCCTTGGGGGGGCACACATGGACCTGAACTGGCTGCGCATTGCCCGGAGGTCGCGATCACAACTCCGAGATAGATACACAACCGATGCATGTTTGCTTTGCCCGTGAAGTGCCGTTTTTTGAATCGTCGCCTTTTCGAATCGTAGATTAGGCCACTCGCCCACGCAAGTCTGGCGCTTAGATCTCCCGGAGAATCGTGCCTTGGGAGATCCCCTTCGGCTCCGCTCAGGGCAGGCTCTCCCGCGGCTGAAGTGCGCCGCGCTTCGGGATGACGCAACGACAAAATTCAACCTGAGCAGTTCTTCACGCCAGTGTTTGTCAGTAGCGGGTTCGTTAGTCAGGGTACGGGGCACCCGGCTTCACGATCCGAATTTCGTGATCGTGGAAATGTGACCAGGCCATTTGGCAGCTTGACCTTTGGCATGTGGCAACTGACGCAGTTTGTGGTCGCCACGGTGCACGCCTTTGCATCGGCGTGACCACCGCCGGGCGTAGACGCATTCTTGGACGCATGGCAGGCCAGACACTTCGCGTCGTAAAAATTGTCGGACGTGACGAGGTCCTGGTGCGGATCATGGCACGCAATGCAGCTGATACGGGGGTCAGTACCATCAAAGCACTTGCTGTTGGCCAGGCGGAAGGGCTGGAAACGTACATCCACTTCGCCTCGCCAACTGCTTCGCACCACGGTCTCCCATGTGCGGTGACATTGCCCGCAGAAATTCGAGAGGTCTTCACTGGAGAGCTTTTTCAAGTCGGGCGGCGGCGTGTCGAATTCTCCGCCCTGAGCCGAAATCATGTGCGAGGTGGCGCCGGTATGGCAATGCTCGCAGGTTACACCGGGTTCGACGGTCTTGAGGGTTAGTGCTCCGTTCGAGATCCCATTGGTCGAATGGCAGCCAAAACAATCCTTGGGTTCAGTTTTTCGAAGTTTCCTTCCGACCGCTTCGTCCAGATTCTGCGGGGTCAGGTCCGCATCGCCGGTCGTAATCTCCAGGGCGTCGATCGACGGGTAGTAGCTCACCATGCTTTCGTAGAGCTCGCCATCCTTTTCCAGGACCCACGTCTGAGCGCCTTTCCCAAAACTCCAGTGTATGGGCAAGGAAATCGTTCGGGTCCCATCCGTGACGGAATAGACGGTCTGGTTTTGCTTGGTCTCTACCGTGTATGCGTATGGGCCTTTGCGAAAAGTAAGGTGAGGATGGCTTTTCAGCAGGGGATCGAGGTCCGGCCACTGCAGTGCCCGCCCCATCGGCGTCTCAGGTTGTGTTCGTGCTTGAGCAGCATGGCAGCCAGCACATGACGATGCCACGTTCCCATGCGCCGTTTGTGCCGCCGCACCGAAGCTGGCGGCAAGAACACTGGCGCCAGAAACACGATCACCGGTAATATCCTACGGGCGCTCAATTCGCGGTGGCATTACCCTTCGTAAGCTGGAGAGAAACGGCCCGCTCACGCCGGGCCTCTTCCTTGCGGCCGGATTTCGAATAGGCTTTGGCAAGAGCGAGATGGGTTTCAAGGTTATCAGGTTCCAGTTGAAGCGCCGCCTGCAAGTGCTCCATGGCGCCATTCAGGTCTCCAGTTTCCATGAGAGATTTCCCCAGCACAAGTTGCGCGGAGGGGAGCTTTGGTGCCTCGCTGACGGCGTTCCGCGCATGGGGCAGAGCCTCACCTGCGCGATTCCGCAACAATAGAACCCACGCAGCCATCACATCTGCGTCCGCGTTCGACGGTGCGAGTTTCAACTCCTGCAGGAATTCGGCGAGGGCGGCGTCGGGGTCGGTGGCAAACAACAGGTAACCATAAAGAAAATGTGCGTTGGGTGCGCTGGGATAAACCCGAAACAACTCTTGAAATGCCTGCGTGGCCGACGCCTCATCTCCAGCCAAGAACCGGTAGGCAGCGTCTCCGGCTGCCGAAACCAGCGGTTGCTGCTCTGTGCTGACGTCCTTGGGCAGGAGGGGCATTCGCAATCCAGCCAGTCCGATCGCGACCAGCAGTTCCGGGTTGGTGACACCGTTCTTGGCGAAAAACGAATAGGTCTTCAAGGCACTCGCGTAATTTCCTAAGCGCGTTTCGAGCAACGCCTCATGATAGCGAAGGATTTGTTCATTGCGTGGCTGGTTCGCAGCGCCGAGGGATATTCCGTGTTGGATGTCCCCCAGGGCTTCGGGGTACTGCCCGGTCTCGAATTCGCACAGACCGCGCAACGCGATGGCGGGGCCAGCGCTGGGAATCATCTCGATATACTGCGAAAGAGCATCCCGTGCCTGGACGTAGGCTCCGGTTTCGTATTGCAAGGAACCCAGGAACCACCATCCATCGGGCCATTTTGGGTTGGCTTGCACGGCTCGAGAATAGAGTTCAATCGCGCGCGGAATGTCGTTTTGCGTTCGCGCCGCGGAGGCTTGTGCAATCAAATCGCTTTCCGGAGCGCTCTGGCCGGTCGCCTTAAGGGACCACGCACTCGTCAAGAAAGCAGCGATCAGAACGGCGCAAGCACGCCTTTTCCGCGATTTGATTAAGACCACAGAGCGTGTGTCCTCTTTGTGGAGGGAAATTGAGGTCCACGGAAGCACTGCCTAAGCCCACCCACGGTCACGACCACTATCCTACCATCGCATCAAAGGGACGAAGCGGGTTCTTCACCTGAGCTCGCCGCCGAAAAGCCAGACCACGCGCGGCCAGCCTTCCTCCGGGCGAGTATGCCACGTTACGAAAGTGCAGGCGCGAGGGTCGCAGCTTGGCTCCGGGCTTGAATCGTCTGGCCAACGCATTTCAGGCCCTAAAAACGAATTTCTCCATGATCTTGATCACACTATAGCCTCTGTTGGCCTCAGAGTAATCGGTTACGATCCAATGAAAAATCGTTTTTTTCTTGACACCGTTCATCAAGGTGCGATAAACACACCCAGACGTGGCGTAGTGTATTTGTATTACGTTCACGTTGATTGCCTCAAGAGAGGACGGGACGCAAAGTACGACCCGGCCCCTTAGAGACAGAATCACCCCCTGCAAGGCCGTTTCACTACCTAATTGGAGGCTGTTCGATGACTTCGAAGTCACTTTCGTCGTGGGTAAAGGTAGCATTGCTGGCCTGTTTGGCCATTTTCGTCACCCTCTCTTCACTCAGTTTCGGTCAGCAGTTGACCGGCACCATGTCCGGTACGACCAAGGACACGACGGGCGCAGTGGTGACGAACGCCAAGGTCACGATGAAGAACGAGCAAAGCGGGGACATACGTACGACGGTGTCCAACGAAACCGGTTACTTTTCGATTACGGCCGTCCAGCCGGGAACCTATACGGTAACCATCGGCGCGGCGGGGTTTAAGGAATGGAAGCAAGCCGGGATCGTCTTCGGCCAGGGCGATGACCGCACCCTGCCGCAAATTGCCTTGCAGGTTGGGGCGGTGACTGAAACGGTGGAGATTTCCGCCGGCAGTCTCGCCGTGCCAACCGCCAACGCCGAAATCAGCGCCACCATACCGCAGGACATGATCAACGCCTTCCCCATGGGCAACCGCGATGCTGGTGAGTTGCTCAAGATCATGCCGGGCATGGCGTTTTCCAATGGCACCAGTCAGGGTTCGGGCTTCTCTGACAAAGTTGTGGGCACGAACTCCGGGCCGATCGGCAACTTCTCCGCAAACGGTACGCAGCCCAACGGCGCCATGGCATTCATGCTGGACGGCGCAAACCTGGTGGATCCAGGAAACGCCGGCACCCAGATTGCCAACATCAACCAGGACATGGTCAGCGAAGTTAAAGTCCTGATGTCGAATTACGACGCTGAATACGCCAAGGGCCCTGTGATTTTCTCGGCCTTCAGCAAGAGCGGCGGCGCCAAGTACCACGGCGAACTCTATACTTACGCCCGCAACAGCGCCCTGAACGCGATTGACGCTTACACGCACAGCCAGATCGTTTCCGGTGCAACCAGCGCGGCCTTGGCTGCTCCTGCAGAAAGCTACTATTACATGGGCGGCAACGTCGGTGGTCCGATCCCCTTGCTGTCCAGGGGGCGGCAAAAGCTGTTCTTCTGGGCCGGTTACGAATACATGCGGCAACACCCCGCCGGCAGCATCATCAACTTCAACACGCCGACTGCCGAGCAACTCACCGGAGACTTCACAAACACCACCATCAACGGAGTTCCGGGCTCGACCATCGTGAGTACTGGCAACACATTGGCGCAGCAGCTCAACGATGCTTGGGGCTACGCCTATGGCCCCATGTACGCTCCTCCGACGGGAGGTACATCAACAAGTGTTCCAACGTCACAATTTGATCCGAATGCCGTGGCCTATGCTGGCCTGCTGCCGAAGTCCAATATCACCCCGAATGCGGGAAATGGCTGGAGTGATTATCAGTACGTTTCGAGCACCCCCCAGAACCGATGGGAGGCGACTGGAAAAATTGATTATGCCATTGGCGACAATACCAAGCTGACCGGATCGTACACTCGGCAGATCGAAGCCGATCAGCACCCCGTAAGTATCTGGTGGACTCCGCCGTGGACCCTTCCGTATCCGTCCAATGTGGTCGCCAACACCACTTCGCAAGAAGTGATGATCAACCTCACCCACGTGTTCAACCCGACTACGACCAACGAGACCGTGTTCACGTTGGCGCGCTATATCAATCCCAACACCCTGAGCAATCCCAATGCCGTGAATCGCAATGCACTGGGGATGACCATGAAGGGATTTTTTGGCTACACGACCAACCAGATGCCGAACGTGACTGGACCTTGGGGTGGGATGTTCCCCGACATCGGCGAGATGAACCTGGAAGGTCCGTTTAACGGTGCCGGCTTCGGTGCCACCAAGAAAGATCCTTCGTTCTACGACAATTTCACCAAGGTCGTTGGTTCCCATACCGTCAAGCTGGGCTTCTACTGGGATACCAGCCAAAATCTTCAGTCCAGCAGCGGAATCCTGACCGGCGGTAACGGCACGTATGCCTTAAACTGGGGCCCTGAAAGCACTGGGAACACCGTGGCCGATTTCCTTATCGGACACGTCGACCAGTATTCGCAGCCCAGCAATGACATCGTAAACGACATCAAGATGCATCAGTGGTCGCTGTACGCGCAGGACTCCTACAAGGCCAACTCGCAGTTGACCGTGAACTACGGCTTGCGCATGGATCACGTTGGCCAGTGGTATGGTCCGCAGAACGGAATGGCGGTCTGGAATCCGGGCAGTTACGTCAATGGGACTCCGGCCAGCCCGACTACGAACCCGAACACGGGTCTGCTCTGGCATTCGCTGGCCAGCAACGTTCCACTATCGGGCTGGGTCTCCCCGATGTTCTATTACGAACCTCGTGTCGGCATTGCGTATGACGTATTCGGAAACGGCAAGACGGTCATACGCGGTGGTTTTGCATCGTTCCGCTACCAGGTTTCGGTGAATGACGTCGGAGGAGCGGCCAACCTGGGTTCCGGCATTTTCACCCCCAGTATGTACAACCTCACGTCGTACAACGACATTAACAACTTTGTCACGCCAACTGGAGCCTTTGTTGGGGCGGCAAACGGCACCGCGATTTCTGCGATGCAGCAGGGAGATAACCGAACTCCCTTCACCAACGACTGGAATCTCAGCGTCGCCCAGGCCTTGCCTTGGCGTTCCGTGTTCGAAATCTCGTACATCGGGAACCAGAGCAGGAACGAGTTGATTAATGGGTCCAACGGCAAGCTCGAAGACATCAACGCTGTAACGCCGGGAGGTTACTACTTCCCTGATCCGACAACGGCAGTTCAGCCCAACGGCACTCGTCTGTATGCGTCGGGAGGTGCTCTGCCGTGCGGTAACGCCACTGCGGCCACGAACTATGCCGGCTGTACTACTCTGGGGCCGAATGGCGTGCCGCTGTCCAACAACTACACGCACACTTTCACTCAAAACAACTACCGGCCGCTCACCAACTACACGGATATTTATCTGATCACCCACGGCAGCTACGCGAACTACAACGCGTTGCAGACGTCGTGGAAAAAGCAGTCGGGACCGGTCAGCTACTTCCTCAACTATTCTTTCAGCAAGGTGATGGGCATCCGCGACGGCCAATCGGACAACGGACCCACCAACGGCACTACAGTCGATCCCTTCAACCTGAGAGAGAACTATGGACCGCTGGCCTACGACCACACGCAGATTTTCAATGCGACCTACGTGTGGAACATGCCGAAGTTCACTCACGGCAACCGCGTCCTGGGTGGCATCGTGAACAACTGGCAGTTGTCCGGCTACACCACGTACCAAACTGGCGCCCCACTGCAGCCGAACGGCACCCTGGATTTCACTTGGGCCAGTGGCCTGAGCGTTCCGCTGGCGGGCGACACTCTCTTGCCTAATAACAGCATTGCTCTGCCGAATGGCTTGAGATCAAATGCTGTGAATGCAGCCGCCTGGTACGGAACCGATCAAACGGGCGGCGGCTATGAGAATTTCGTCCCCCTATTGACGTGCGACCCGCGCAACCACGCCAAAGGCCTGTACTTCAATCCGAGCTGCTTCTCCACTCCGGCTTTCGGTCAGCTCGGCACTAGGGTGTGGCCTTACATCAAGGCTCCCGCTTACTTTGACAGTGACTTGGGCTTGTACAAGAGCTTCAAGATCTCAGAAAGTAAGTCAATCCAATTCAGGATTCAAGGCACGAACTTCCTGAATCATCCACTCTCTCAGTTTGGTCTGGGTGGAACTGGGGACGAGACGATCAATCTCCAACAAACCACCAACATGCAGATTCCCATCACTGCGGTTAACCCCGGTCCGTCGGGTGGGCTCATTTGCGCTAACTTGGGCGCACCAACCGACTCTGCCAATCCAGCGGTGTGCGATTACGGGGTGAACTCGATCGCGCCCACAAATACCAACAAGAGCACGACCGGCAAGCCAGCCTTTAAGACGGGCCAGCGCGTGCTGACGTTTGCTGCGAAGTTCTACTTCTAGAAAGCAGGCGTCGGGTAGAATTCGAAGGGTGGCTTCGGCCACCCTTCTTTCTTGCAGATGACTCGAACATCCTTCCTCACAGTGTCTGCCGTCCTGTCGTTGGCTGGATGGCTGCTTTCCACCGCGCCGCCTGCGAAAAGCCCGATCTGGTTCGAATTCAAAGCGCTGCCGTTCGTCCTGCAGAACGATGAAACGCCGGCGCGCAATGCGCCGGAAACTATGCCCGGCGGCGTTGCCGTCTTTGACTACAACGGCGACGGACGCCCTGACATTTTCTTCACCAACGGCGCTAATATCTCCACGCTGAAGAAAGACGACCCCAAATACCGTAACCGCCTTTTCCGCAACGACGGCAACGGCGTATTTACCGACGTGACCGATGCCGCCGGCCTGGCTGGCTCCGGCTACGATATGGGCGTTGCGGTCGCCGATTATGACAATGACGGCCATCCTGACCTGTTTGTCGCCGGCCTGCATCACAGCACGCTCTATCACAATAACGGCGACGGAACATTCACCGATGTGACCGTGAAATCTGGACTGGACGCCAGCTTGAACCGTCCCGACCCCGAGTTCGGACCCTACTGGGCGATTACGGCGGCATGGGTCGATGTGAACAACGACGGCCTGCTCGACCTGTTCGTGGTCAATTACATGCAGTGGACGTATTCGGACAAGCCGCTGTGCGCTATTCAGGGCGTCGCCGACTACTGCGCTCCGAAGTTCTACAAAGGCCAGCCCAACCAGCTGTTCCTGAATAAAGGCGACGGTACCTTCCAGGATGTTTCGAAGGAATGGGGCATTCGCGGCCACGTCGGCAAAGGGATGGGCGTCGGGATGGCCGATTACGATCTGGATGGCCGTCAAGATTTATTCGTCACCAACGACGCGTCTTTCAACTCGCTCTTCCATAATGTGGGCGGCAAGTTCGACGAAGTTGCCTTCGAGACGGGCGTCGCGCTGACCGAAGACGGCGGCTTCATCTCGGGCATGGGTCTGGATTTTCGCGACTTCAATAACGACGGATATCCTGACATTGCATTCGTCGCACTGAATAATCAGACGTTCCCGCTCTTCCAGAACACGGGCAAAGGCGACTTCCGCGAGGTGACGACCGAGACCGGGATGAGAGATCCAAGCCGTCAAATGTCGGGCTTCGGCGCGGCGCTGTACGATTTCGATAACGACGGATGGAAGGACCTATTCGTGAGCCGTGGCCATGTGGAATCGCTGAACCAGCCTGGCCAGCCCGTTGATCAGCTGAATACCGTGTTCCGCAATCCTGGTGCGACTGGAAAATGGACGCCGTTGACTGAAGAAGCAGGCTTCCAATCGGGCCCGCCCGCACGCCATCGAGGCTGTGCCTTCGGTGATCTGGATGGCGACGGCCGAGTGGATGTCGTCGTAAGCGCTCTCGGTAAAGGCGCGGAAATCTGGATGAACCGCAGCGAGAAGTCCGGCCACTGGCTCGACATAGCCCTGCGCGGAACCAAGAGCAACCGGGACGGCATTGGCGCTCGCATTAAGCTCGTGAGCAAGAGCGGTGCGCAGTATAACCACATGACCACGAGCGTTGGCTACGCGTCGTCGAGCGACGGGCCGGTCCATTTCGGCCTGGGACTGGATAATCGTGCGGATCTGGTGGAAATTCACTGGCCGTCGGGAATTGTTCAAGCTCTTCAAAATGTATCCGCTGATCAGGTGTTGAAAGTAACCGAACCCGCGCGCTGAGCTTCACAGAACCTTCGACTGGGCTACGGAGTCACCGTGATCTGTTTCCCGGAGTATTGCACGACCTTGTCAGCCTCGTCCGCCGGGCTCACTCCCACTCCGTGGTTCTCGCTTACGAAGACGACACGGAACGTGCGGCCTTCCAGCATGCCTGGAAACTGTCCCTTGCGATCGCCGATCGTCAACCTATGCGCCGCGTCATCCCAGTGAAATGGAATAGTTGCGTAGACGCCTTTTTCGTAATCGTAGTTGTCATTCTCATCTTCGTAAAGCGTGAAGTCGCCGTTTGCCCCGCGGTAGATGCGGAGTTCAATCGGGTCGGCTGGTTTCTCGGTGGACCATTCTTCGTCCGGACCCAGAGGAAGAATCGATCCAGCGCGTACGTACAAGGGCAAGCGGTCGAGCGGAGCGGTCGCGTTGATCGTCTGGCCTCCTTCGATTGCGGAGCCAGTCCAGAAGTCGTACCACTTGGTATCCGGCAGATATACTTGGCGGCTGGTGGCGCCGGCGTCGGTCACCGGATTCACCAGGAAGGCTGGGCCATACATGAATTGATTGCCAATATCCTGCGCGCGAGGATCGGTGCGGAAGTCCATGACGAGCGGCCGCATCGGCGTGTAGGCTTCACTGGTTGTCTTCCACGCCAGCGAGTAGATGTAGGGCAGCATGCGGTAGCGCAGGCGATCGAAGTTCGCGAGAATTTTCTGCGCGTCGGGCCCGTAGGACCACAATTCGTTTTCGTCGGGATGACGCGTGCCGTGAACGCGCAGGATGGGATTAAATGTGCCGTACTGAAACCAGCGAACAAAAAGTTCGCGGAAGGCCGGATCTTCGGTATTCCCGAACACAAATCCGCCGATGTCGGTGGTCCAATAAGGAATCCCGGAAAGCTCGAAATTCAACCCCGCCGGAACCTGCCGCCGGTAGCTGAGCCAGTCCGAGTTGATGTCGCCCGACCAGGCCGTAACTCCATTGCGCTGCGATCCCGCGAACGCAGAGCGAGACAAAATGAACACGCGCTTCTTGTCGGATGCGCTGCGCTGTCCCTGATATACCGCCTGCGTGTCGAGCAGAGGAAATATATTGACGTAGCGGTTGCCGCTTCCGGCCGCGAGATTGTGATTCAGCAGAATGTTTTCTTCCTGGCCTTCGGTTTCAGGTTCGGTCGTGTCCATCCACCAGGCATCGAGTCCTATACTGAATAATCCCTTGTTTACCTCGTCCCAATAAAACTTGCGCGCCTCTGGGCTGGTCGCGTCGTACACCGCCATCGCGTCGGTATGGTAGGGCGGCTTCGCGTACTTAAATTTGTCCACGAACCATCCCTTTTTCTGCATGTAATCGTAGTTCGCGGAGCCGGGCTCGAAGAAGGGCCAGATCGAAATCATCAGGTGAAAGTTTTCGGCGTGCAGTTGATCGACCATGGCTTTGGGATCGGGATAATTCTTGTTAAACACGAATTCCCCTTTGCGATTCCACCAGAACCAGTCCTGCACAATATTGTCGACAGGGATGTGCAGGTCGCGATACTTGCGGGCTACGCCCAGAATTTCATCTTGCGACTTGTAACGATTCTTGCACTGCCAGAACCCGTAGGCCCACTTGCCGAACATCGGCGCGTGTCCGGTCAGATCGCGATAACTGGCGATGATCTTGTCGAAGTCGGGGCCGTAGAGAAAGTAGTAGTCGATCACATCGGCAACTTCGGAACTGATGTAGAGATAATTGGCGAAGCGATTATTGAACCGGCTGCGGGAGGTGTTGTTCCAGAAAATTCCGTAGCCCTTGCTCGATAGCATCAGCGGCACGCTGATGTTGCTGTTCTCCTGAGAAATGTCGACGGACTCGCCGCGATAGTTCCACACTCCGGCCTGATGCTGGCCCAGGCCGTAGAGGCCCTCGTGCGAACCGTAGATGCTGACGAAGGATTCCGCGCGGTAGGTATCTTCGCCGTTCACTTTCTCGGGAGTCAGGCTGCGGGATTGCTCTTGCACGAGCGAGCCGCCGTGGACTTCGGCGTAATTGATGGCTCCATCCTTTTTTGTGACCGTAACTTTCAGCAGGGAAGTGGCAAGCGTGACGGTGTCATCGGAGGACTGCATGGTCCACTGCGCGGCCGGCCAGTTCTCCTTAATCACCACGTAATCCGGGCGCTTCGGGAACGTGGCGGTGGCTGAGTAAAGCACGTGGATCACCGACTCCGAACAGACCTGCACTTTCAAAGTCCCGGTTCCCATGGAAAAGATAACACCGTCAGGTTCCTGCTGAACCTTGCGGACGGGATTCATGGCGGTCCACTGAGCATGCGCAACAGTGGCGCAGAAGAGGCAAACGAAAAGCCCGGCTATAAAAGAAAAGAGGAACCGCCGCGATGGTCTATCATCCAAGGGCAATTTAATCATGGGTTGTCTAAGTCTTTCGTGTCGCTACAGCTATGGGTTAACCACTTCCAGCGGAATGCTGGTGGTGTCCGCCGAGTTTGCTCCCACCATAAGATCGAACGTCCCAGGCTCGACCACT
The DNA here is from genome assembly GCA_963758005.1 of uncultured Acidobacteriota bacterium. Lineage (GTDB taxonomy): Bacteria > Acidobacteriota > Terriglobia > Terriglobales > Acidobacteriaceae > Sulfotelmatobacter. Next base: position 286,726 of record CAVWTR010000006.1, on the reverse strand, counting down.
CGATTCATGTTGACGTCGATCAAAGACAGGTCTTCGGGAGTCAGTGTGAAGTCGACTGTGATTTTCTGGCCAGGCTCCAGGCTGACGCGCTTAAATCCACGTAACTGCTTCACCGGACGAGTTATCGACGCCACTCGCTGGTGAAAATAGAGTTGAGCGACTTCGTCTCCGGCGCGGCTGCCAGTGTTCGTAATGTCGACGGAGACCTTGGCGGAGCCTCCGGGAAGAATAGTCTTGGGTTCGACGCGGACGTTCTCAAACCGGAATTGCGTATAGCTCAGGCCGTAGCCGAATGGAAATAGCGGTTCACGGCTGTCGAACAAATAACTGCGGTTGCGCGATGGCTTGTGATTATAGAAGTCAGGAAGCTGCCCCACTGTCCGCGGGAAAGTGATGGGCAGTTTGCCACCAGGATTCACGTCGCCGAACAGCACCTTGGCCGCTGCCGTTCCGCCTTGTTCGCCCAGGTACCAGCCTTCTAGAATCGCGGGAACGTGCTCTTTGACGTAGTTGATCGACAGTGGCCGTCCATTGATGAGCAACACGACAACCGGCTTGCCGGTCTCGACGATCGCCTGAATCAGCGCCTGCTGTGAGCCGAGCAGGTCGAGCGAATCGCGGTCACCCAGATGTTGCTCGGACCAGGCCTCGCGATTGGTACTTTCATTCTCTCCTACCACAACAATCGCGACATCGGCCTGACGAGCAACCGCCGCCGCCGCGCGAATCCCTTCAGCGTCGGCATTCGCATCAGGCTGCATGACTTTGTTCTCGTACCACGCTGACCAGCCTTGTTTGCCAGTCGTGATCTTGCAGCCTTCCGCGTAAAGTACCTTGGCGCTGTCTCCCACCCGTTTGCGAATGCCATCGAGGATGCTGATCTGGTTTCCCGGCCCCGGATCGCGGCTGTAGCCGCCGAGATGAACATCGGCGGCATTGGGGCCGATGACCGCAATGGTTTTCAGTTTCTTGAGATCCAGCGGCAGCAGGTTGTTGTCGTTCTTCAGGAGCACGATCGCCTTCTGCGCCACCTTCAGAGCCAGTTGCTGATGCTCAGGACTATTCGTAATTTTCTGGGTGTAGTCCGGATCCACATAAGGATTCTCGAACAGGCCGAGCCGGAACTTCGCTTCCAGCACCCGCTGCACCGCCTGATCCAGTTCGGCCTCGGGAACCTTGCCTGCGCGGACTTGATCGACTAAGGTCGCGTAGACAGCGCCATCCGACAAGTCGTAGTCGACGCCTGCGGCGAGAGCCTTGCGAGCCGCTTCGGCGAAATCGGCTGCTACGTGGTGCGTCTCCACCAGCATCTGCAGGCCGCCTCCATCCGACATCACGTAGCCGCGAAAGCCCCATTCCTGGCGCAGCACGCGGTCCAGCAGCCAATGGTTGATGTGGTTCGGGATGCCGTCGATCTCGTTGTAAGAGGCCATTGCGCTTCCCACGTGAGCCTCCTGCACGGCAGCGCGGAAAGGAACGAGGAAAGTCTCGCGCAGGTCGCGTTCGGAGAAATTCGCAGGAGCCGTGTTGGTGCCGCTTTCGGGCTGGCCGTGAGCGGCGAAATGTTTCATGGTGGCCATGACATGGTGCCGGTCGATATTCCACGACGTGCCTTGCAGCCCGGTGATCGCGGCCACGCCCATGTGCGCGACCAGATAAGAATCCTCGCCATAGGTTTCTTCGGTTCGTCCCCAGCGCGGGTCGCGCCCCAAATCCAGCACCGGCGACAAGGCTTGATTCACACCTGCGGAAGCCATCTCATCCCCGGCAGCGGTGAACGCCTGCTGCACCAGTTCAGGATCCCAGGTGCTGGCCAGGCCCAGCACTTGCGGAAAGCTGGTGCTGCCGTAGGCCATGAATCCGTGAAGGGCCTCACCTGGGAAAATCGCCGGGATGCCAAGCCGCGTTTTCTCCATCAGGAAGTGTTGTGCGGCATTGCGAGCCGCGGCGGCATCGTGAGGGCTCACCTGCGAATCTTCGCGATACATCTTGAGCAACGCTTCAAAGGCTTGCTTTTCTTCGGGGTTATCTGACGACCGTGCACGCCTGCGGCCTCCCGCTAGCTGATCGACTTTTTCCTCCAGCGTCATGCGCTTGACCAGGTCCGCCGCGCGTTGTTCAGCGCGAAGATTCGGATTGCGATAAGCGGGCTGAGCCTCTTGCGAGAAACCGCGGGGAAGAAGCAAACCGAGAAGAGCAAAACCAAGCAGATTCTGCCGAAGCATTCAGCCTCCTGTCGTGACAGCGTCGATACTTATGTAAGCGATTGCGTGAAAATGGCACGCTAAGAGCTAGCGTCTTTCGGTAACGATCGATGTTACAGAAAAAACTGTGGTAGAAAATCCTTTTTTTAGAGGCTTTTTCGATTCACGCTTTTGGGTCAAGGAATCAGGAAGCGATCGACCGGTCATCGGCCGGGATACGTGGCCAGGAATACATCGAAAACGAACAGTGCGATGGCGAGGTCGTTAAAGAGCGTTGCCCGGTGCGAGGCGGGCCAAAGCTGGTTGGCAGCCCAAAACAAGAACGCACACGCCAGCAGGATGGCCTTGACCAATTCCGAGCGAGCCGGTCGGCGAACGGCCTCATAGGCCAGACAGGCACAGGCGATCATGGCCAGCGGAAAGGCGGCGAGGAATTCGTGCGCGCCCGCGGGAAAGAGCCCGGGAACCACATCCCAGATTAAGAGCACGCCAACACTGGCCAGCGTCAAAGCGCACAGGATTACCGGCAGCGACCGGAGATCGTGGCTGCGATCCCGGTCAAGACGAATCGACATAGACGGGTCCTCGGTAGTGAGAGCTCTGCGAATGCCCGTCCAGTTTATGCTCAACCGGTGTCAGTAGGGAGCCGTAACGATTGCGTCTTCAGGATAACCCGGCATTCCGAACTCGGGAACATCCAGGCCTTCTTCTTCTGATTCCGGCGGCACGCGCATGCTCTTTACTTTATTCACGCACCAGAATACGACGAACGTCGCTCCGAAGGCCCAGACCGCGTACAGCGTCGCTCCCATGAGCTGGCACCAGAACTGCCGCGTGTCGCCGTGAATCAGGCCGGTCACGCCTTGGCCCGCGCGCCCCAGATAACTAGCCGCGCCAACTCCGTTCCATCCCGAGCCGTAAGTGCCGTCGGCGAAAATGCCCACGCACACAGCGCCCAGCCAGCCACAGTATCCATGGACCGAAACCGCGCCGCAGGGGTCATCGATCTTCAGAACGCGCTCATTGAACAGCACTCCACCACAAACCAGCGATCCCGCCAGCACGCCGATAACGACCGACGCGGTTGGAGAAACAAACGCGCACGGCGCCGTAATCGCGACCAGCCCGGCGAGCATCCCGTTACAAGCCATGGTGATGTCGGGCTTACCAAACAGGAAATACCAGATGAGCATCGCCGCTGCCGACCCGGCGCAAGCTGCAAGATTCGTATTCACCGCGACGACTGAAATGCGAAGGTCGGTCGCGCCCAGCGTGGAGCCGGGATTGAAACCCATCCACCCAAAGAGCAGGATGAACGTACCTGTCACCACGTAGACGATGTTGTGAGCAGGGAAGACGCGAATCTTTCCGCCCGGGCCAAACTTCCCCAGACGCGGCCCCAGAATGATCGCGAGGGCCATGGCGCAGAACCCGCCCACGGCGTGCACGACAGTGGAACCAGCAAAGTCGACGTAACCGTGACCCAGGTTCATCGTCGATCCAAGCTGCGAGAGCCAGCCACCACCCCAGGTCCAGCAGCCGGAAATGGGATAGAGGATTGCCCCGATAAAGAGTTCACAGACCAGGAACGCCCAAAAGCTGATCCGTTCGCAGATGGCGCCGACGATGATGTATCCGGCGGTCTCCATGAACACGACCTCAAACAGCGTCAGGCAATTGCTGGCGCTGTCGTACGCCGGACCAACCAGAAAGAAGCCCTTGCCACCAACGAACCCCCATTGCCCACTGCCAATCAGGAAATGATTCAGCGTGGGGATGCCGCCCAGATTTGTAGGCGCGGCATTGATGGCGACCGCTCCAAACTGGAAGGCATATCCCACCGCGTAATAAGCGAGGAAGGCGAAGACGTAGGCCGCGAAGTTCAGCATCATCAGGTGCGCGGCATTTTTCTTTTGCACCAGCCCGCAGGTAAGCAGAGCAAACCCTGCTTGCATGAACAAGACCAGATAGCCGGTGTTCAAGGTCCATGCGAAGTTGGTGGCCACGCGCACGTGACCCACGCTGTCAGCCAGCTTCACCGCCAGCGGTTCTTTGGCAACCTGAGCCTGGTAGTCGTCGAAGGCTTTCTTGTTCTGGGCGTAATCTGGAGCCGTCTTATCGGTTGGCTCGGCAACGACAAAGGGATTCCCCGCGGCGTCCACGGCTGTGGTCTTGTCCCCGGTTGCCGTTCCAGCAGGATCCGGCTTGGGTGTGTCGTCGGCAAAGCTGAAAGCCGATAACCCGGCCAGAAGTCCGCCGGCCAGAACGATCGAGGCGCTCGCGGCCACTAACGACCGGCGCAGAGAGCGCCTCCCTGCTCGCTTCATCATCTTTGAAGGCTCCTGTTATATGAGACGTGCTTTATGCTTCGTTTCGAGCGTCGTGATTCCGGACATCGTAATTCCGCACCCGCTATCGAGAGACTCTACCGGCGCGGACACCCCCCCGGCGCCGCGCCGGTGACCCACACAGCGTGTTAGGCCAGAATCAATCCGAGGACGATAAATGCGCTTATCGACTCAGTCCAATACAAATTTCTTATAGGTACCATCACAAAACTCTGGCTCCGAAGACATCTGTCCCGGCATGCCCGTACTGGTCGACCAGGGAGGCGCGGATCGGCCCAAAAACGGCCTCCCGTACGGTTTTTCAGGGCTTCAGCGCGGGGCTGGGAGGCCAAATTAGGTCTACGCCTCAGGGCAAGAAATCAGATAAAATGCTTGGGCCCTTCCCCGCAGGGAGCGTCATGGAGACGACGGGATTACCGAAAAAACTGGCCGGCAGGTACGAGGTGAGGCAGATCCTTGGCCAGGGTGGGATGGGCTTGGTCTATCGCGCCTACGACACCGTCGTCCGCCGCGAAGTTGCCCTGAAAACTATTCTCGATATTCCTGATCCCGCCTCTCTGCAACTCTTCTACAAAGAATGCGACGTGCTCGCCTCGATGAGCCATCCCAACATCGTCGAGATTTTTGACATCGGCGAATTCGAGGACGACGGAAAGAAAAAGCCCTACTTCGTCATGCCGCTTCTGCCCGGCACGACGCTCGACCATTTCATCCGCAAGTCCAGCCATCATCTGACTGTCGAACGCACCGTCGAAATTATTTGCCAGACCTGCCGTGGACTGCAGGCGGCGCACGAACGCGGACTGGTGCATCGCGACCTGAAGCCGAGCAACATCTTTGTGATGGAGGACGACTCGGTCAAGATCATCGACTTCGGCGTCGCCCACATGTCCGACGCCAAAACCACGCGGGCGCAAAAAGGAACTCTGCTCTACATGTCGCCGGAGCAGATTCAGCTGAAGCCTCTGTCCGCCGCCTCCGACATCTTTTCTCTGAGCGTAGTTTGCTATGAGGCCTTGACGGGACGGCATCCGTTCCAGCGGGCGCGGGCCGACGAGGTGGTCGAAGCCATTCTGAATCAAAACCCGCCGCCTGCTTCGGAAGTGAACTCCGCAATTTCCCAAGCCATCAGCCGCGTCGTCCACAAAGGAATGGCGAAACAGGCCTGGCACCGCTTTAGCACCGCGCGCGAACTTGGTGACACCCTCGCGAAAGCCATGCGCAACGAGCCGATTGAGTTCTTCGATCCGGAGCGCACGCGGCCGCGCTTGCAGCGCGCCACCAAAGCGCTCGCCGACGGCGATCTCCAATTTGCGGGCGAAATTCTCGGCGAGGTGGAAGCCGAAGGCCACATGGATGCCGAAATTCAGGCGCTTCGCCACCAACTCGACAACGCTGTTCGCCGCAAGACCCTGTCGCAGTTACTGGACGCCGCCCGGGCGCGTTTTGAAGAGTCGGAGGATCCTCTCGCACTGCAAAAATTGCAGGAGGCGCTGCAGATCGAGCCCGACAATGCCGTCGCGCTCGCGATGAAAAGCAAGATCGAGAACCGGCGCAGCGAAAAGCAGATTGAAAACTGGTATCGGCTGGCGCGGCAACACATTGACAATCATGCCTATCCGCATGCCCGCGAAGCCCTGCAAAATGTGCTGCAGCTGCGGCCCCAGGAGGCTCGCGCCCTGCAGTTGCTGGCGGAGGTCGATCGACAGGAGCAGGACTACAAGAAGCTTCGTCAGGACAAAGAGCACCTCCACAAGGCTGCCGTCGATGCCTGGCAAAAAGGCGATGTGAGCAGTGCTCTGGCCAAGCTGGGCGTGGTGCTCGAGCTGGACCGCAGGGCTCCTGACGCCGCCAATTCCGAAAGCGGGGCGCGCTACCAAACCTTCTATAACGAGGTCCGCTCCGAACACGACGCCATGAATACGGCGTACGCCGATGCGCGCAAGCAACTCGCGGATCGCAACTTTGCCAAAGCCATCACAACCTGCCAGGCATATCTGGCCAAGTATCCGACAAACGCGATTTTTCAGGCGCTGCGCTACGACATTGAAGAACAGCAGCGGCAGGAATTATCTTCGCTGATCGCTCAGGTGGATCGCCAAGTCGAAGCCGAACCGGATCTGGACAAGCGCGTCAGCATTCTGCGCGAAGCCCTGGAGCAGCATCCCGGAGAATCGCATTTCGAGCGCGCTTTACGTCTGGTACAGGACAAGCGCGATCTCGTGAATTCAATCGTCGCGCGCGCCCACCTGCATGAAGAGCAAGCTGCTTTCGGCGATGCATTAAACGATTGGGAAATCCTGCGCACCATTTACAGCCAATATCCTGGACTGAAATTTGAAGTGGAGCGTTTGCAGAAGAGACGCGACCAGCAAGCCCGCCTCGAATCCAGAACGCAGCTGATCGAGCAGATCGACTCTCGTCTGCACTCCAGCGACTACGGGCGAGCGTTCGAACTCCTGCAGGTCGCGGAGGCGGAATTTCCCAACGACGAAGAATTGCAGGAACTGCAAAAGCACGCCCAGCAAGGTGCTGAGCGCAAGACGGAAGCGGAACGGCTCATCACGGAAGGCCAACAGCTGTGCGCGCAAAAGAAATTCGAAGACGGCATCCGTTTGTTGCGGCGAGCCTATGAACTGGACGAGAACAATCCGCTCGCCCGGGCAGTGCTGGCCAATGCCTCGGTCGAGCATGCGCAGACGTTCGTCGAAACCGACTGGCGCGAGGCTGAGAGACTGGCCAAGGACGCCTTCGATCTGAATCCGAGTCACCCGATGGCCAAGACCTTGCGCACCCTGATTCTCGATCAGAAGCGCGAGGCATACGTCAGTGAATCGGTTTCTCAAGTCCGCAAGATGCAAACTGCCGGCGACCTGGCGTCCGCTCTAACGCGGGTGGAAGAAGCGCTCTCGACTTATCCGCGGGAGATGCGGCTGATCCAGATTCGCGACGCGGTGCAGCGCGATCTTCAAACCCAGCGCCGGCAGGCTCGCCGCCGCGATCTCGAGGAGCTGCGCCGCCTGGACAGCGAAGCCCAATCGGCCAGTGACCCAGGCACGAAACAAACGCTGGGCTCACGGGCGCGGGAGTTGGCCGACAAATATATCGAGGACGAAGAAGTTGTATCCAGCGCGAATCTCCTGCTGCAAAAATTGAACTTGCCCGGAGTCGTCAAGGTACCCAGTCACGACCTGACGTCCAGCGCGACGCTTTCCTTCGCCACACCGGCGATTGAGCCTTCGCCACAACAGACACCAAAAGCCCAGGTTGCGCCGCCCACGTCGACTCCGGTAGCGCCGCCACGCCCGCCCGTCTCCAGCGCTCAGGTAGCGCGGCCGAAGCCGACGATCTCCACGCCCGCGACTTCCCGGCCATCGCGCATTAGCATCGACGCGCGCGATATGAAAGTTCTGGGCGTTGCGGTCGGATCCATATTGCTGTTGCTGATCGTCGCGGTAGTTCTGCCACCGCTCACGCGGAGGCACACGGCGCCTGTCGAGCCCGTTCCCGCGCAACCTGTTGCCGTCCAGCCAGCTCCGGTCATTACGACGACGCCCACACCACCTCAGCCTGCGTTGCCGGGCATGAAACTCACCTCCGACAACGCTGCGGGAAAAGTCACGTTTGATGATCAGCCGCCCACCGATCTGCAAGATGCGCAGTGGACTCTCGATCGAATTCCCGCCGGCGATCACACTCTGAAATTTGACAGCGCGAAGGGCAGCTTCACCGTCGGTCTCACTTCGACCGCCGGCAGCTTGCCGGTGATCCAAACGCCAATCACGGCGAAAGGGGTTCTGGCCGTGGTCGTAAGCAGCATGGGCGATCAGGCTCACGTGTATGCCAGCGACGCTTCGGCCAAGTTGAGTCTCGACGGTGAACCGGCTGTCGCTGTCCCAGCCGACGGCGTCGATCTTCCCTCCATCACCGCCGGGGCGCACGAACTAACTTTGAGCCACGCCGGAGAACAGTACAAGCTGCCGATCGAAGTATCCGCCACGCCGGCGATGATTGCATTCGTGGAATCCGGTCAGAATGTCGGCACGCTGCTGGTCGTCACCGGGCAGGACAAGTCGCGCGTATTCCTCAACGGAAAAGCCCTCACGCAGCAAACGCAGAACGGCGAACTGCGCATCGCTAACCTCGAGCCTAAGGAATATTCGGTGCGGGTCGAGAAGCCCGGCTTTCAGGATGTCCCGGAGCAGAAGATTCGCATTCGCAAGGGCGAGCAGGCCAAGCTGGTGTTCGGTCTTCTTCCCGTCCCGCACGTGGCTTCGCTCAGCATTCAAGGTGGACCTCCGGGCGCAACGGTTCTCATCGACCAATCGAACGTTGGAACGGTGCAGCCCGATGGCACGCTCACTCTCTCCGCGATTACTCCCGGCGACCACGTGATCGAGTTCCGCAAAGATCGTTTCCGGGCTCGTCAGATCAGGAAGCGTTTTGTCGCGGGAACGCCCGTGATTCTTGCCGGTACGGATACGGCCCTGGAAGCAGCGCCCGGGGAGTTGAAGATCACGTTTTCTCCCGCCGATGCCCAGGTCACGCTCACCAAAGCCGGCGAGCCGCCCGTCAAGGTGAGCAGCGGTTCCCCGCTCAGCCTGCCTTCCGGCACCTATAATCTTGCCGCGCGCACAGCTGACAATTTCGTGCGCAACGCGAATGTCGACCTCATTGCGGGCCAGTCGCGGAGCATTGACCTGGCGCTGGCTCCCAGCGGAATGTCCAAGTGGGCCGACCCTTCCGGCTGGAAAGACGAAAATGGCGCATTTGTTCGCAAAGGTGGCGACTACGTTCTTTACGGCATTTCGCCCACGTCCGGAACCTTCATTTTCTCCGCCATGCTGACGAAAGGTCACCGCTTGCAGTGGGTGGTCAACTATACGGACCCGAACAACTACGATCTTTTCCAGATCGACGACAATAATTTCTATCGGACCGAAGTGCGCAACGGTCAGAAGACGAACGATGCGAAAATTCCGACCAAGGGCGAAAAGAAGAGTTATCGCACTTTGCAGATTCATGTATCTCCTACTGAAATCGTTCACCAGATCAGGCAAGGGGATACTTGGGTCGTTGTCGACCGATGGGCACTTCCGGGAACCAATCTTTCCGCGGGCAGATTCGGTTTCTACCTGCCCGGCGGAGATCAGATTTCGCTGGCGAATTTCAGTCATTACGCAGATCTGAACCTCCACTAGAGTAAAAGTTCCTCCGCCAGTCCGTGAGAAAATAAAATAAAAGCGGATCTAAAAGGCGATCTAAAAGCGGTTCTAAAAGCAAAATGACCATCGGCAACAGCCAGCGCCGAAGAATTCGCGTGATCGACTCCCACACCGGTGGCGAGCCGACCCGGCTCGTGGTTGACGGAGGTCCCGATCTCGGTAACGGTTCGCTCGCCGAGCGCCTGCAACGCTTTCGCAGTCGAGCACGATAGTTTTCGATCCGCAATTGTCAACGAGCCGCGGGGCTCCGACGTGATGGTGGGCGCGTTGTTATGCGATCCGGTGGATCCTGCCTGCGCCGCGGGTGTGATTTTCTTTAATAACGTCGGCTATCTCGGCATGTGCGGGCACGGCACCATCGGTCTGGTCACGACGCTCTCCCACATGAAGCGGATTGAGCCCGGCGAGCATCACATCGAGACCCCGGTGGGCAGCGTGACCGCCGTCCTGCATTCGAGTGGCGAGGTCACGGTGCACAATATCGCAAGCTATCGTCTGTCGGCGAATGTGGAAGTGGAAGTTCCGGGCTACGGCAAGGTACACGGAGACATCGCGTGGGGAGGAAACTGGTTTTTCCTGGTGAACGATAAAGCAAACGATAAAGCAATCGGTAACGGGCCCGCCCATAGCTTAGAGCTATCGCTCGACAACATTGAGGCACTGACGGATTTCGCCTGGGCGATCCGCGGGGCGCTTCGCCAGAACGGAATTACCGGGGCAGGAAACCAGGAAATCGACCACATCGAGTTGTTCGGCCCGTCTCGTCTGCCATCCGTCGACAGCAGGAATTTCGTTCTCTGTCCTGGAAAGGCATACGATCGTTCTCCCTGCGGCACCGGAACCAGCGCCAAGCTGGCCTGCCTCTATGCGGATGGAAAAATCCGCGCAGGTCAGGTTTGGAAACAGGAAAGCATTGTGGGCAGCATATTTGAAGGCAGCATCGCGGTGCGGGAAGGGAAAATTTATCCCAGCATCAAAGGCGCCGCTTTCGTGAACGCCGAGGCGGAATTCGTACTGGACCCGGACGATCCGTTTTGTATGGGCATTCGAGCGTAACGATGCCAACGCCTGTCATAATCACCGCCCGCGAACTGACTCAGCGCTTCGAAGAGCTCTTCGGCAATCGTCCTCGAATTTTCCGCGCCCCCGGACGCGTGAACCTGATCGGGGAGCACACCGACTACAATGATGGCTTTGTCATGCCCGCAGCGGTCGGCTTCTCGACTTACGTAGCAATCGCCGCGCGCCCGGATCGCAAGCTCGTGATCCACTCCGAAGAATTTCCCGGCAATTTCGAGTTTGATCTCGACGACCTGCCGCAACGTCGCACCGGTACATGGTGTGACTACATCCTTGGTGTCGCGAGCGTTCTCAAGCAGCGCGGGCTCATGCTGCCGGGAGCGAACTTACTGGTGCACGGCGAAGTCCCAATCGGTGCGGGACTCAGTTCCTCCGCGGCCGTCGAGGTCGCCTCAGCGGTTGCCTTTATGAGTATGGGTGAGACTCAACTGCCGCTTCCCGAAGTCGCCAAGCTCTGCCGCGAGGCTGAGAACACTTTCGTCGGCGCCCGCGTCGGAATCATGGATCAGTTCGTTTCCTGCATGGGGAAAGCGGGGCATGCCCTGCTTCTCGATTGCCGTTCTTTGAACTTTCAATCCGTTCCCATCCCGGCAGAGATTCGTCTCGTCGTCTGCAACACCATGGTCAAACACGACCTTGCCACCGGCGCCTACAACACTCGGCGGGAGGAATGCGAAGAAGGAGTGCGCTATTTCGCGAAGTGGGATCCGGGAATTCGAGCGTTGCGCGATGTGTCAGCGGAAATGCTCGATCAGCACGTCCACGATCTTCCGGCCACAATCGCGAAACGATGCACCCACGTCGTCCGCGAGAATCAACGCACGCTCGATGCCGCTCGCGCTCTCGCGGAAGGTGACCTCAGTCGAGTAGGGAAGGTAATGCGCGAGTCGCACCGCAGCCTGCGCGACCTCTACGAAGTTAGCTGCAGGGAGCTCGACATCATGGTCGAGGCCGCGGACGGGCTGCCCGGATTTGTCGGAGGACGTATGACGGGAGGCGGTTTCGGCGGATGCACCATCAACCTGGTCCGCAAAGAAAATGCCGAGGAGTTCGCGCAAAGAATCGCTGAAAGCTATCACCGGCAAACCGGAATCAATGCGCAAATCTATTTGTGCGCCGCCGAAGACGGAGCCGGGGAACTTAGCTAGACCTGGTCTGGGTCTCAGCGTTTGGCGACCACCCCTGCAATTTCACCAGCCAATTCGCAGGCTCGGGAAGAATCGCGAACTTGGGCAGATCGCCGCGCACCATCGCCACTTCATCGCAGCAATGAAAGCGTGGACATGCATGGCAGTCTTTGTAGATTTTGTCGGGAAGATCCTCACGCTGCGCCACCGAGAAGCCCTGTCCCGCAAAAAAATCCGGCTTGCGCGTAAACAGACAAATGCAATCCACACGATGCCGCTTCGCCTCGGCCAGCAACGATTTCACCAGCCGTCCGCCGCCGCCCTTGCCCTGAGCCCACGGAGCAACGGTAATCGAGCGAATCTCGGCCAGATGTGTGCCGTACAGGTGCAACGCTCCACACCCGATGATGCGGTCCTCATCTTCGAGCACCACGAAGTCGCGAACGTTCTCGCAAATCTCCGGCAAAGTGCGCGGCAGCAAAGTGCCGTCGCCTGAATATGCCGAGATCAGCTCGTGAATCTGCTGTGCGTCGGGCAAAGTTGCTTTACGCGTGCGCATGGACCTCCTCGCGAAGAGCATCTATCCTCTTCCTGGTAACGCTGATTGCGTGCCGCACCCGGCCCGGCGCCGTGCCCCCGGGGACATCGTGGACAGCGAGTACAGAAGCAAGCTTCAGCGATTCATAAAAATCCTGATCAAATGCGGGGCTGATCGATCGCAATTCCTCGAGCGGCAAGTCCTGAAGCTCGCAGCCTCGCTCGACGCAGATCTGCACCGCCTTGCCGATCCGCTCGTGCGCCAGCCTTGAAGGGACCCCTCGTTTTACCAGGTACGTCGCGGCCGCCCACGCATTCGTAAATCCCGACTGGGCCGCTTTCTGCATGCGTTCGCGGTTAAATTCCACAGCCTTCATCCACCCCGCGACTAGCGGCAGCATTTGCAAGAGCGTATCGGAGGAGTCGAATAGCGGCTCTTGCGTCTCCTGCAAATCTTTGTTGTAAGCCAGCGGCAAACCCTTCACGGCAACCATGAGCGCCGTGGCATGGCCGAGAACGCGACCGCTCTTGCCTCGAACCAGTTCGAGCAGATCAGGATTCTTTTTCTGCGGCATCGCGCTGCTGCCGGTCGAGTAAGCTTCCGGCAAACCCAGGAAGCTATACTCTTGTGACGAAAACAAAATCATTTCCTCCGCCCAGCGGCTTAGATGCAGTGCCAGCAGCGAGAGCGCGTTGACGAACTCTAGAGCAAAGTCCCGGTCGCTGGTAGCGTCGATGCTATTGGCGGTTGCGCCGTCGAATTCAAGGCAGTCGGCGATCAACGCCCGATCAAGCGACAAAGTAGCACCCGCAACCGCGCCCGACCCCAACGGACAAACGTTCAACCGCTTGCGGCAGTCCGCCAGCCGCTCCGCGTCCCGCAAAAACATTTCGACATAAGCCAGCAGCCAATGCCCAAGCAACACGGGCTCAGCCCGCTGCAGATGCGTATACGCTGGCATCGCAGCATCCCCAGCCTGTTCGGCGCGATCGACCAGCACGCTGCACAATTCGGCGAGGTCGTGCCGCAATTGATCGATCGTCGTCCGTACGTACAAACGCAGGTCGGTCGCAATCTGTTCATTACGGCTGCGCCCGCTGTGCAGCTTGTATGCGGTTTCCCCGATCAGCGCGGCCAGTTGTTTTTCTACGAAGTGGTGAACGTCCTCCGCCTCGTCGTCGTCAAGGAATGCAGCCGCAGCCGCAGCCTTTTCACCGATCTGACTCAGCCCCTGCAGAATGCCGATCAGTTCGTCCGACGACAGAATGCCGGCCGCCTTCAGCGCCCGCGCATGCGCGTTGCTGGCCGCGAGTTCGAACTTCAGCAACCGCCGATCAAAGCTGAACGACCGCTGCCAGCGCTCGAAATCAGGGTCCAGCGGCTGCCGGAACCTTCCCGACCACATCTTCATCGCGTAACCTCCAGGCGCGACCGGGCCCGCGACCGCGACGGCAGCCCAAGAATGCGAATGAATCCGGCTGCATCTTTCTGGTCATAGCTGTCGTCCATGGTGAACGACGAAAGATCGGTGCGGTAGAGCGAGTGCTCCGACTCGCGGCTGACGATGGAAACGTTTCCCTTATAAAGCGACAGCATAACGCTGCCCGTCATTTCCTTCTGCGTGCTCTCGACGAACGCATCGAGCGCTTCGCGTAGCGGCGTAAACCACAGGCCGAAATAAACCAGCTCGGCATACTTGAGTCCGATGTGCTGCTTGAAGTGCGCCACCTCGCGCTCAAGGCACAATGCCTCGAGTTCGCGATGCGCAGCGATCAGCAGCGTCCCGCCCGGAGTTTCATAGCATCCCCGCGACTTGATCCCGACAAAACGATTCTCGACCAGATCGATGCGGCCGATCGCATTCCGCGCGCCAATTTCGTTCAGCAGTTCGACCAGCGATACGGGATCCATTTTCATCCCGTTCACTGAAACCGGAATGCCCTGCGCGAAGCCGATGCTCACCTTTTCTTCTTTGTCGGGCGCATCCTGCGGCGAGCGGGTTATCTGCCACGTCGTCGGCAACGGCGCATTCCCGACACTCTCCAACTCGCCGCCCTCATGGCTGATGTGCCACAGATTGCGATCGCGGCTGTGAATCTTGGTGCGGCTCGCCTCGACCTGAATCCCGTGCTGCTCGGCGTAATCCAGGCAATCTTCGCGCGACTTCAGTGTCCACTCCCGCCACGGTGCGATGATCTTCAACTCCGGCGCCAGCGCCTGATAGGTCAGTTCAAACCGCACCTGATCGTTGCCCTTGCCAGTGCATCCGTGCGCTACCGCAGTCGCGCCTTCGCGCAATGCCACTTCCACCTGATGCTTCGCAATCACCGGACGCGCCAGCGAAGTCCCGAGCAAATATTTATGCTCGTAAACCGCCCCGGCTTTCAGGGCAGGGAACACATACCCGGTCAGAAATTCCTCGCGCAGATCCTCCACGATCACCTTGCTGGCGCCGGTCTTATAAGCTTTTTCGACCACGGCCTCAATGTCATCTCCCTGGCCAACGTCGCCTACCATGGCGATCACGTCATAAGAATAGTTTTCCTTCAACCATGGAATAATGATCGACGTATCCAATCCACCGGAATAAGCGAGAACCACTTTCTCAGGCATGAGCGCTCCTCACGGGCAGCCGAACGGCGCCGCCCAGCAATAAATAAAGAATAGATTTCTGCACGTGCAGCCGGTTTTCTGCCTGCTCGAAAATCACCGAGTTATCAGAGTCCATCACTTCATCGGTGACTTCCTCGCCGCGATGCGCTGGCAGACAATGCATGAAAGCCGCATGGGGCGCGGCTTCCGCCATCAGTTCCGCATTCACCTGGTAAGGCGGAAATATCTCCGCGCGCTGTCCCGCTTCGTTCTCCTGTCCCATGCTGGCCCACGCGTCGGTGTAGACGGCGTCCACTCCGGCGACCGCCGCATGCGGATCGGTCAGCAACTCAATTTCTGCGCCAGTCTGCTTGGCAATCTTCCGCGCATCGGCAACAATCTGTGCCTTCGGCGAATATCCCTTCGGCGTAGCGATCCGGATCGATGACCCCAGGCACGCACAAGTCAGCATTAGAGAATGCGCCACGTTGTTGCCATCGCCAATATAGGCGAGGGTGATGTTCTTGAGATCGCCAAACCGTTCCTGCAGGGTGAAATAATCTGCCAGCGCCTGGCAGGGATGCTCCAGATCGCTCAGCGCATTGATGACCGGGACCGACGCATAGCGAGCCATCCCTGCGATGGTTTCCTGCGCGAACGTCCGCAGCACGATCACGTCCACCCAGCGTTCGAGATTGTGCGCAATGTCGCTCAGCGTCTCGCGGGCATCCAACCGGCTCTGCGACTGGTCCACGAACATGGCCGTGCCGCCCAGGCCCGCCATCCCCGCTTCGAACGTAAGTCGGGTTCGGAGAGAAGGCTTCTCGAAAAACATTACCATCTGTTTCCCCGCCAGTGACCGCTGAAAAACGGACGGCCGCGACTTCATGAGCTCCGCCAGATGAAGCACGGCTTCAACCCCTTGCGGTCCGAGATCGCGTGTCGAAACCAGGTCGGGGCACCAGAAGATGCCGGGAAAAGTTTCCGGCGCCGCCGGCACTCTGCTTTGTAATGGACTGTTCAACTTTGACTCCTCTTTCTGTAACGTCATTCCCGCGCAAATGATTCCTACCTCAGGCGCAGGTCACTTCGGTTCCACAATTCAATTTCGTCAGATAGAACTGCGGCAGAGCTTCGGCTTCCGCCGCCGGCAGTATCCGCACCCTGCCCACACCCTGCTTCAACGCCTGTTTACAGGCTTCGAGTTTCGGCAGCATGCCCCCGCTGACAATCGAACCCTCCACCATATCTTGCGCCTGCTTGGTGCTGAGCCAGGGAATCACCGCCCCCTCCGCGTCTTTCACTCCAGGCACATCGGTGAGAAAAATAAGCGCATTCGCATGACAGGCCGCGGCGCAAGCTGCCGCCATCTCGTCCGCATTCACGTTGTAATATTCGCCGTCCGCTCCCAAAGCGAGCGATGCGAGAACCGGAATCCCTCCCTGCTGCCACAGCGCTTCGATCCAGCACGGCTCGGCAAAACAAATCTCCCCCACGAATCCCACATCGTTGCCGCGAATATGTTTCCGCCGTGCCCGAAACGTCATGCCATCGCCGCCGCAGAATCCAACCGCGGGCATGCCCGCAGCCTGAACCGCCGCCACAACTTTCTTGTTCACCATGCCGCCCAGCACCATCACCGCCACATCGCGAGTTTCGGCATCGGTGACGCGTAGCCCGCCAATAAACTCGCTTTCCTTGCCCAGTCGCTTCAACATCTGGGTCAACGCGCTGCCGCCGCCGTGCACCACAGCCACGCGATGCCCGTCCTGCGCTAGTTCCGCAATTGCCCGCGCGCACTTTCGCAGCGTGGAAGCATCTTCGAGCGCCGCTCCTCCGATTTTGACGACGATAATCACAGCAGACCTTCTTCCTCTGACCAGCCATACATCAGATTCATATTCTGTACCGCCTGTCCCGCCGCACCTTTCAGCAGGTTGTCAAGGCATGAGATGAGCACCAGCCGCCGTCCATCTTCCGCCAGACAAAACCCCAAATCGCAGTAGTTCGATTGCAGGCAGAACTGCACTTCCGGGAGCTTCGGCGTGTGAAACACCCGCACCCAGCGCTTGCCCGAATAAAAATTCCGAAAGCAAGATTCCACTTCCACCGGCGTCATTGCACGGTTGAGGTGCAAATAGATCGTCGACAAAATTCCCCGCGGGATCGGCAGCAAGTGTGGCGTAAAAATCAACTCCGCAGCGCCCAAGCCGAGCTGTTCGACAATCTCTCCCACATGCCGGTGGCTAAAAACGGAATAGGCTGACAAATTGTCAGCCACTGAAACAAAGTGCGTCTTGGCCGTAGGCTCCTTGCCTGCCCCCGACACACCCGACTTCGAATCTGAAACGATCCCGCGACTGCGATCGACCACTCCCGCCTTGAGCAGTGGCGCCAATGCCAGGATCACCGACGTCGCATAGCAACCGGGATTCGCCACCAGTGCGGCATTCGCCACACGATCCCCGTTCAATTCCGGCAATCCATAGACCGCCTTCTCAGTCAACTCCGCCGCCGTCACCGCGTCCGAGTCCTGAAAGTTGTAGATTGCACGGTGCTGTTCCTGCTGCAACCGCCACGCGCCGCTCAAATCAATGACGCGCAACCCCTGCGCCAACGCTTCCGGCACCAGCGCGCGCGACACTTCGTGCGGCGTAGCCAGAAACAGCAACTCCACTCCCTGCTGCTTCATCGCCGGCCATGAGAGCGAATGCAGAGGGTAACCACCATTGCCGGAAAGAACCGGAAACACGTCAGCCAAATCCGTCGCGGCGTCCGATGAACTGCCGTTGTCGGAAGACCGCCGCAGCAGTGCCGGTTTTTCCAGCCGGGGATGCCGCAGAAGAATCCGCGTCAGCTCCAGGCCGGAATATCCGGTCGCGCCCAGCACAGCGGTTTTGAGTTTCGCCGTCATTATTCGTAAAATCGCCGTCGCTACTAGCCCAGCATCTCCTCAATCCGCCCCGCCAGCTTCCGCGCGTCGTCCTTGTCCGGACACACAATCAAGATCGTGTCATCGCCCGCAATCGTGCCCACGACTTCGCTCCAATCCGCCTCGTCCAGAGCCGCCGCGACCGGTTGCGCGCTGCCCACAATCGTCTTGATGACCAACTGGTTCTGCGCCGAGCGAATGTCCAGCACAAACTCCCTGACCAGCCGCGACACCGGAGGCAGCGCCACCCCGGCCGCGCTCTCCCCCTGGGGCACCGAATATCCTTGCGAAGTCTTGCTCAAATTCAGGTCGCGAATGTCCCGCGACAAAGTAGCCTGCCCGACTTTGAATCCGCGCTTGCGCAGCAGTCGCTGCAAATCTTCCTGGCTGGCGATGGACCCGTGCTTCAGCACATCCAGAACCGCCCGTTGCCGCAGTGTTTTATTCATAATGAATAACTATTCATGGTAATGAATAATTATGTTTATATCTTACGATCCTGCTCCCAGATGTCAAGAAAAAAGACCCCTCCCGGTTTACTTTAGGAAGCCGGACATGGCTAGCCCTCTTGAGTGGGAAATACCCACGGAGAGTACCGCTCCTTGGTAGACTACTTCGCGGTCTGCACATGCGATTCAGTCGAGTGCTCAGATGCCCATGAACCCAAAACCCACCCTGACGGCGGAATTGATCGCAGAGTTCCTCGGCACCTTTGTCCTTATCCTGCTGGGCACCGGCGTAGTTGCCATGGTCGTGCTGTTTCCCTCGAAGAATCCGGGAGAGACCATTCACGGCGGCTTCACCAACATCACCCTGGGCTGGGGACTCGCGGTGACCATGGGCATTTACGTCGCCGGAAAAGTTTCCGGAGCTCATCTAAATCCCGCGGTGACTCTGGCGCTCGCGGTTTTTCGCGGGTTCTCGTGGAGAAAGGTACTGCCTTACTCCATCGCCCAGACAGCCGGAGCGTTCGCCGCCGCGGCTCTGGTCTACTGGAACTATCTTCCAGCCTTCCGGCAATCCGATCCGCTGCTCGATCACACCGCCGGAATCTTCACCACATTTCCAGCCTTCCCGGCCATGCCGCAGGCAGGCTTTCTTGATCAGTTAATCGGTACAGGTCTGCTGGTGCTTCTCATCTTCGCCATCACCGACGAATTCAATTCGCCCCCGGGAGCGAACCTCGCGCCCGCGATGATCGGTCTAGTCGTGGTCGCCATCGGCATGAGCTTTGGCGGCATGCACGGTTACGCCATCAATCCCGCCCGCGATTTCGGGCCCCGGCTCTTTACGGTGGTTGCGGGATTTCATAACAACGGACTGACCGACGGAACTCGCGTGTGGTGGATTCCGGTTGTCGCCCCACTGCTCGGAGGCCTGGCAGGCGCCGCCATCTACGACTTCGGCATTCGCCGCTTCCTGCGCCCCTCGTAGTAGGGCCGTAGGACGGCGCACTCGAATACATGCGAAGGAGTCAACTGTGCAATACGTTCTAGCGCTCGACCAGGGCACCACCAGTTCGCGAGCTCTGTTGTTCGATGAACACGGATCGGTCCGCTCGACCGCCCAACGCGAATTCGATCAGATATTTCCTCAGCCCGGCTGGGTCGAGCACAATCCGGAGCAGATCGCTTCCTCGCAAATCGCAGTAGCGCTGGAAGCTCTCGTGAAAGCCAATGCACGGCCCGCCGACGTTGTTGCGATTGGCATCACCAACCAGCGCGAGACCACCATCGTGTGGAATCGTGAAACTGGCGTACCCGTCTATAACGCCATCGTCTGGCAAGACCGCCGCACCGCCGAGGTCTGCGAGCGCCTCCGCAACGAGGGCCACGGCCCGCTCATCCAGCAACGCACCGGCCTGCTGATCGACGCATATTTCTCAGGGACCAAAATCTCGTGGATTCTCGACAACGTCTCCGGCGCGCGCGCCGATGCGGAAGCCGGCAAGCTCGCATTCGGCACCGTCGATACCTGGCTACTCTGGAAGCTGACCGGCGGCCGAGTGCACGCGACCGACGCCAGCAACGCCTCGCGCACCATGCTCCTGAACATTCACACCGGTGACTGGGATCGCGAGTTGCTCGATTTGTTTCGAGTACCGCTCTCCATGATGCCCGAGGTGCGCTCGTCCAGCGAGATCTACGGCGAAGCAACCACTAGAGGGATTGGATAAGATTCCACTCGCGGGCATTGCCGGCGATCAGCAAGCGGCCCTATTCGGCCAGCGTTGCATCCGTCCCGGCCTCACCAAAAACACCTACGGCACCGGCTGCTTCATGCTGCAGAATACGGGCCGGCGCGCCGTGCCGTCCTCGAATCGCCTGTTGACCACCATCGCCTGGAAAATTGGTGGCACCACCGAGTATGCCCTCGAAGGCAGCGTCTTCGTGGGCGGCGCGGTCGTGCAATGGCTGCGCGACGGACTCGGCCTGATTCGCAAATCAGAAGAGGTCGAGCCCCTGGCCAACTCCGTGCCCGACAACGGTGGCGTCTACTTCGTCCCCGCCTTCGTCGGCCTGGGCGCGCCGCATTGGGATTCCTACGCGCGCGGTTCAATCTTCGGACTCACGCGCGGCACCACCGCCGGGCACCTGGCCCGCGCCGCCCTCGAGAGCATCGCCTACCAGGTCGCCGACTTGCTGGATGCCATGCGTCTGGATTCCGGCGACCCCGTGCAGGAGTTGCGCGTCGACGGCGGAGCCGCCGCCAACGACAGCCTTATGCAATTCCAGTCCGACATTCTCGGAGTGCCGGTGGTTCGCCCCGCGGTGACGGAAACGACAGCGCTTGGCGCTGCCTACCTGGCAGGGTTGGCCGTGGGTTTCTGGAAAACCGATCTCGATGCGCTCACCGCGACCAGGGATCGCCGCTTTGAACCGCATATGCCAGCGTCTAAGGCGCGTCAAATGCGCAACCGCTGGAACGAAGCCGTAGCACGATCCAAAAACTGGGAGCCCGGCAAGAACTAGGGTGGCCCATTCTAGCCGCGTTTTGTGCGGCTAGAGTGGGGACTCCACTCAGCCAGCTGCTAAGGTTCATACCAAAACACCGCCCCCTTCGTAATGGGCGGCAGGGTGTAGCGGATGCTGTCTCCGTGACGAGTCCCCTGAATCGTTTGCTTTTCCCCGAGAAAAGGAAGAAAAAATCCTTTCCCCTCGCCCTTCGCCGAAACGCTAACCTCGATTCCCGTCTGCGGCGTCTGCACGGGATTCGACCCTCCGCGCAGCCCCGCAAAGTTAGCGAAGAAAACGTTGATATGTCCGTCAGAAGTACGAGCGATCGAGGTCGCGACCTGCGCCCCCGCCTTAATCTGCACCGTCTTTCCACCCTGCAGGCTGTCGAGAAAAGCCTGCTGCGAATCTGGGAACGCGTGTTCGAAATCCTTTTCCTGCGCCGCGTTGTAAGCCTTCCCCGGGCATTCAGGAAACCGGACAACATTTCCCGAACTAGCAATCCCCGTCGCGTCCGCTCCCGTGACGACCAGCCGCTTTCCCTGCACCACGAACGCCTGCAGCCAACTTTTCTCCCCGTCGTCCAGCGCGCGCACATTCGGCAAGACCAGAGTCTTGCCGTGAAAATCCGCCAGCGTCCGCGGTGTCACAATCTGAAATTCCACGTGCTGCTGCATCAGCAGAATCAGAATTCCGCGATACGAAGCCAGAAAATCCTCCGCATACAAATTCCGCGTGTCCGGCGAAAAATACACGCCAACGGGATCGATCGGCGACCGCGGCAAATAAAACGTCTTCTCATTCGCCCCAATCCACGAAAAGATTTTCTTCCGCGTCGGCCGGTCGTTCGATCCGGCCATGGAATGCCCCGGCGCATCCCAGAAATTCGCGCCCGCCATAATCTGCGACATTGCCAGATTCTCCATCGACTCGCGAATCAGTGAGTCGCGAGCGACGGCCTCGCTCCCCTGCGCCTTCCGGTCGCCATCCCACGAATAATTCAGGATCCACGTAGCCTTGTCCTGCCCCCGCGGCCCCTGCGCGAACGCGCGAAACGAATGCATCCCCACCTGATAGCGGAACCAGTTCAACGGCGAGCGTTCCGAAGCCATATGGTTGCCGCTGCCAAATTCATACTCGTGCGCAATCGCATCCACCACCGGATACAGGCTGTAAACATCCGCGCCGACCCGCACCGCTTCCTCTTCAATCCCAGGATAGATTTCCGGAATCGTCTTGATCTTCGGGTTCACCGACTTCGCCGAGCGATCAATCTCGCTCACAAAATCAGTGATGGTCTGAATCCTGAACGTAACCCACTTGCGAAACGCGGGATCGGAAAAGTCCCCGATCTTCACATCGTGCTTCGCATCCAGCCCGGTCTGCTGCTTGAATGCCGCGACCGTATAGTCATCAAAGCTGGCCCAGGTATCTTCCCAGCCATCGAAGTGAGTCATCCAGTAAGGAATGTCGACGTAAATGCCATCAATGCCAGTCGCGGCAATCTGCCGCACCCGCTCCATATAAATCTTCCGCCATTCCGTTGCGTACGGACTCACCCAAACATCCTCGTCCCCCGCCCGAATCCAGAACGCCGTCCCGCCGCCGAAAATCGCCGGCTCGCCTTTCACGTTGCGCTGCAGCCAATCGGGATGATCTTTCGCCAGCGTGTGCGCGACCTTGTCGCCGTGCGCGGTAATACACTCCGTTCCGGCAATGTAGACGAATGCGTAGTTGCCCGCGCCGTGCGCCGCTTCCGCCACGTCGTGGATCGCCTTCAGTTTTTCTTCGGGATTGAGAAAGCTTTCGTAGCGACCGGGAATGTCATTGTCCACTTCAATCCCGAATACGCCGTCTTCCTGTGCGCGGCGCACAATCTCGAGCGCATCGCCACCCTTCAACCCATAAGCGCCAATGCGAACATAGTTCGTCCAGGATTGATCGGCAGGGAACTCGCTCGAAGAAGATTTCTGTGCGAGCAGCGTCAGCGCGCCCGCACTAATCACCAACAGACAGAAAGATGCAATCCGTGCCTTCATGGGCGCCCTTGAATTAGAAATGATTTGGCCAGCCAGTGCTAGAACTCGAATCTCACTCCAAACTGGAAGGCTCGCGGAGTTTCCCCTCCCGCGTCGCTCGAAATGGTGCCGAACAGCGGATCTCCGACCGCCGAATTCGGCTGTCCAAAGCGCGGGTGATTGGTGAAGTTGAACGTCTCCGCCCGCACCTCGATCCGCATGCCTTCTTTTGGCACAAACGACTTGTAAATATTCAGATCCATGTTGTGGATACCGTCCACGCGCAGCCCGGAAAAGTATCGTGGAGCATTCCCCGGAGTCTGGTCGCCGGGGTCGGCAAAGCAGTTGCCATTGAGATAGGTTTTAACCGCATTCTGCCAGTCCAGCGCGACGGAGTGCATGCTGGTCCCGGTCTTCAGTTGGGAGCAGACAACTTGCGGGCGCTGGGTGCCGTTCGCCAGCCGGGCGTTGGACATGCTGAGGGCCATCGGCTGTCCGGATTGCTCCGTGATGATCGTCGCCAGCGACCAGCCTCCCACAAAGCCGTCCAGCACTCGGTTCATATTGCCGCCAATCCATTGCTTGCGACCAATGGGTAGATCCACGACCGCGGCGAGCGCTAGCCGTTGTGGCGTGTCGCTGGCCCCAATGCTGTGCTCCAGGTTCAGGCGATCCAGTTGTTGCGGAATGCCGGCCCCCAGCGCACCCACCCAGTTGTTCCTGCCCGCCGAGGAATCGTCAGTCGCCTTCGAGATCGTGTAGCTGCCCTCAAAACTGATGTGGTGCGTAGTGCGCTTCTGGAAGCGAACCTGCAGTGCGTTGTACCAGGAACTGGCTTCCTCCAACATCAGCCCCTCAAAGTCGCCGGCAAATTGCGGATACTTGTTCAACAGATACCCCAAGGGCAGCGTCGTACCGCCGTAGTTGGAATTAGGTTCGTTGAAGCAGGGATGGGAAGGGGTCGACGTGCAAGGGGAATTGAACATCGAATAAAACGGGTTGCCCACGGAAGTCTGAAGAAAGTTGCTGACGCAGCCATCCAAGGTGCACGTCGGATCCGTCGGAGTGACCGCCGCGGTGATCTGCGCCAGCAACGACGACGACATGAAATCGTAGTTGTTCGTGCCCGACCACGGCAGATGAGTGCTTCGGTTCGCGGAGTAATCCACGCCCAGCACGATCTGGCTGGGAAGCAGCCTCTGGATTCCCACATTCCACTGGTAGATGTTGGCGTCTCGTGCCGCCGTCGTGCCCAGATCGTTCGGGTTCTGATAACCCCAGTTCGCAAACTGTCCGTACTGCGTACCCTGCGGACCACTATAGCCTGCGGGAAACGGATTCGTCAGAGTCGCGGATTGAGTGGCGAAATTGTCGTTCGTGAAAAATATGTTCGCGGTCTTGCGGAATGCTGAACCCGGATACTGGAAGTTTGTGGCCGGGCTCATTCCGAAATAGATGCCCGCCCCGCCACGCACCACCGTCTGCGGATCGATCTGGTACGCAAAACCCAGTCTCGGCCCCAGGTCTTTCCAGTAGGTCGGAACCGTCCTCATGCTCGACGTCGGGAATTGCGTCGTGCCCAGCACCTCCATCGAGGACGGGAAACTTACACTCGTGCTTGCCCCGTTTGGGTTCGTGAGAGCCGCCTGAACGCTGCTCGTATTGATATTGACGCCACTATCAGCGTTGAAATTGCTGAACTCGATCTGGTTGCCGCGCGACGTGTAAGGCGAACTCCACTGGTAACGCAGCCCGAGGTTGATCGTCAGCTTAGAGTTCACCTTCCAGTCATCCTGGACATAAAACCCCGTCTCCATCGACTTGTTCGCGACCGAAGGAGTCACCACCAGCTGACTGGAGGCGTTGATATTGTCACCGTAGCCAAAAGCCAGGCTGGCAAAGGGATTGCCTGTCGAGTTCCCCGAAGCATCGGTGTCGCTATTCGGAGTCGGCGATGTCGTGTCATCCGTAAAGGTCATAAAGCCGGTCGGATAATTCGGCTGCCAGAAATTGTTGTAGAAAATTCTCTGCTCACCGCCCACTTTAATCAGATGAGCCCCCTTGGAAATCACCAACTGGGAGGAATAGCTGATCAGGGTGTGTGCAAAAGATGTGTTGATGCAGCACTGATCGTAGAGATTCGTCCAGGGCGAACTCCCTTGCATCAGAAACGTCGGCATCTTATCGATCCCATTGGCCGTTTGGAAAACCGAAGGCAATCCCTGAACGCCAGTCGGCAGCGAGGCGTTGAAACTGGAGATCGTCGGGATACCGGGGAGCGACAGTTCGTGCACCCGGTCGACTCCTGCATGGTTCGTCCAGACAATCTTTGGGTTAATGGTCCAGGTATATTCCAGCGAGAAGTTTTGCGCCACCGTCACACCGCTCGCAATTCCGTCGTTATCGAAGCCGTCTCCCAGGGTCAGCGGGGTCGTATAGTTGTTCCAGCCTCGGCTGTAGCGGCCATTGATGCGGTTACTGTCGTTGATCTGGTGGTCGATCTTGATGTCGAACTGGTAATCCGGAGCATTCGCCAAGGTCGTGTAGTTGTAGTTGTTGAACTCGCCCGAGAGGTTGGGCTTCGGATAGAGATTGAGAACAGCCATTCCAATCGGATCCTGCTCGCTGGTCGGAATCACATTCAGTTGGCCGCCGGACTGGACCTGCGGCCGGTTTACGCATGGATTTCCGCACCCTGTCGCGGTCGGGTCATAAATCGCATTCGCCGCCGCCGAAAAGTCGCCTTGCCGTTCCGCCAGGGTCGGTACGGTCACAACTCCGCTTTGCGCGCTGGAGCTGGCGACCTTCTCGAAATCGACAAAAAAGAACGTGCGGTTCTTCCGGATCGGGCCGCCCAGTGAAAATCCACCCTGGTCGCGCCTGCTGTCCGGCTTGGGGCCAATATTGGCGGGATTGAAGAAATCGCGGGCGTCCAACTGCGCGCGCTGCAGGAAGTACCAGCCACTGCCGTGGAACGAGTCTGTCCCGCTCTTCATCACCATGTTGACTACCGTGCCGCCGTTGTTGCCGAACTCGGCTGAGAAGCTGTTGTTCTGCACCTTCATTTCCTGCATGCCCTCAACCAGGGGCTCATAGTAGACGTTGGAATTCCCTCCCTCCCCTTGTTCCGGCGCGCTGAGCAGGGCGCCGTCCAGCCGTATCTCGGCGGTCGCGTTACGCTGCCCGTTGGAAGTGAAGTTAGTTCCCGACGGATAGTTATCATTGGTGCCTGACCCGGCCACCTCGGTCACGCCCGCCGCCAGGAACGTCAGGCCAAAGAAGCTACGGTTGACCAGAGGGAGTTCGTGCACATATTCGCTGCTGATGTCGGTTCCCAGAGTCGCACTCTCGGTGTCCAGCAAGGGCGCCGTCGCGGTGACCTCCAGTTTCTGGCTCACCCCCAGCGGATGCAGCACAAAGTCCACGGTGGTCTGCTGATCCACCTGCAGGACAACGTTCGTCTTCTCGGCGATCTGGAAGCCTGTTCCTTGCGCCTTGATGGTGTAGACCGACGGCCGCAATCCCGACAGGAAATATTGCCCGTGGTCGTCGCTGTGCGCCGTCTGGGCGATGTTGGTGCCATCGTTCGTGATCGTGATCGTCGCATTGCCTACCACCGCGCCGCTCTGGTCAGTGACCACGCCCCGAATCTGGGCCGCGTAGCTGCCCTGACCATAGGCCGCCCTCGACCCCAGCAACCCCATTCCTGCTAGTAAAGATAAGAAGATGAGAGCAGCGACTCGTCCCCAACCGCGACCAAAGACACGCATAGAAGCCTCCCCGCAAGGGCTTTCATATTATTACGAGTCAACACTATTACTTTCGTTTATGATGAAAGTCAAGTCAAATCGCAGCAAAAGTCAAAGCCGCAAAGTGGGCGTTCCACCTTGTTTCAAGACCGTTTCGTCCCGTAGTCTGTGTGGTTGAAATTGAGCTTCATCGCCGGTTGCGCCTAAAAATAACGCTTCCAGGAATCTGCCCAATGCTACGTGGTCTTTCTTTCTATTTCGTTCTATACCTCTTGGCCGTCCCACAGGGCGTCCCCGTTCAAGCTGCTCCCAAACCAGCCGCGCCCAGTCAGGCTGCACTGCCAACCTCGCAAAGCGACATCCTCACCCTTTCGAACGCGGACATCTCAGCGAGTTGGTCCATTCGCGGCGGGTCGCTGCGCTGGCAAAGCCTCACCAACCACTTCACGTCAACCACTCTGTCTCTTCACGGCAGTGTGTTTGAGTTGGTGCCCAAAGAGGGCCCAGTCCTGCGCTCCTCCGATTTCAAGATCGTGGGCAGCGTGCTGCGGGAAATTCCAGGCGTGCCCGATCAATCCACAATCGATGCCTCAAAACCTGCTCAATCTCATCCCCGCCCGCCCCAGCCCGAATCGAAATCAGAGCGAACCGAAAGCGGTCGACGAAAGCCAGCTCCTCCAAGGCCCATTCCTGCCGTACCCCAACCATTGAAACCAGTTTCATCCAAGGCCGCCGATCGCTTGCCGGGCCACGAATTGCGCGTCGAACTCGAGGATCCCTCCGGGAAGATCCGTGTCACCTGGGCTGCGATCCTGCGCGAAGGCACCAACTACATTCGCCAGGAAGTCACCATCCGCTCGCCCCACCAGAACCTGGCGCTCTCGCAGATCATCCTCATCGATGCGGTTATGCCCAGTAACGTCCCCGGCGCCGCAGTCTCCGGCAACGTCAAAGGCTCGCCTGTCATCGCAGGAACCTTCTCGGACAAAACGTGGTTCCTCGCCTTCGAGCATCCCCTCTCCGAATGCCGTGTCCGCGCCGGCCGCGCAACTTGCTGGCTCTCCCGCGAACTTCCCATGCAGGCTGGTCAAAGCGTGACCTACTCGTCCGTGATCGGCGTGACCCATCCCGGGCAAATGCGCCGCGACTTCTTGAACTATGTGGAGCTCGAACGCGCTCATCCCTACAGAACTTTCCTGCACTACAACTCCTGGTATGACCTTGGCTACTTCGATCGCTACAACGAGCAGAGTGCGGTCGCCGAGGTGCAGAGTTTCGGCGAGGAACTGACGAAGAAGCGTGGCGTGAAACTCGACAGCTTTCTGTTCGACGATGGCTGGGACGATCCCACGACTCTCTGGAAATTCAATCCCGGCTTCCCGGATGGCCTGACGAAAGTGGCGCAAACCGCGGCCACTTTCGGCGCTGCGCCCGGCATCTGGCTCTCTCCGTGGGGCGGCTATGCCAAGCCGAAAGAGCAGCGTCTCGCCTCAGCCCGCGCCAACCCTGAGACTCAGAACTTCGAAACCAACGAAGGCGGATTCGCGCTCTCCGGGCCCAACTACTATCGCTACTTTCTGAAGACCTGCGTCGATCTGATCGCAAAATACGGCATCAATCAATTCAAGTTCGACGGCACCGGCAACGCCAACGAGGTCATCAAGGGCAGCCAGTTCGACAGCGACTTCGACGCCGCCATCCACTTGATCGGCGAGCTACGCGAGAAAAAGCCCGACCTCTACGTCAACCTCACCACCGGAACGTATCCTTCACCCTTCTGGCTGATGTATGCCGACTCCATCTGGCGCGGCGGCGACGACCACAGCTTCGCCGGTGTCGGCACCGACCGCCAGCGCTGGATCACCTTCCGCGACTCGCAAACCTACCGCTGGGTCGTCGAAGAGGGCCCGCTGTTTCCCATCAATTCGCTCATGCTGCACGGCATGATCTTCGCGCGCTACGCGGAGCGCCTGGGCAGCGATCCCGGCCACGATTTTCACGACGAAGTTCACTCCTACTTCGGCACCGGCACGCAGCTGCAGGAGATGTACATCACGCCTTCGCTGCTTTCCTCCGACGACTGGGATGTCTCTGGCCGAGGCCGCGAAATGGTCCCGCGACAACGCGCAGACGCTGAAAGACTCCCACTGGCTCGGCGGCGATCCCGCACGCCTCGAAGTCTACGGTTGGGCCTCGTGGTCGAAACAGAAGGCGATCGTAACCCTGCGCAATCCCAGCGACCAGCCGCAGGAATTCACCGCGAGCCTGTCGGCGCTCCTCGAACTTCCCGCAGGTGCTGCGAATGCCTATACCGCGCGCAGCCCATGGAAAAGCGAGAGTGCTCAGCCGGCGGTCACCATCTCCGCGAAACAGCCTCACACCTTCCACCTGCAGCCCTTTCAAGTGCTGACGCTAGAACTGATACCATCTTCGTAGTCCAATGGAACGGGCAAAAGACGGCGGTGATCCACCCTCCGACCGAAGACTCGATACCTTTAAGCAGCATTACGCCGGAACCTTTGTGGCTCAGCGCTACCTTGGATACAACGACCCCATAGGCCAAGAACAAGAGGCTACCGATCCCAAAGGGGAAACGCTTCCAATGGAACTCAAACGAATTATTGAATGGTTCAACACCCTCAACCACGATGGCGTCACTGCTCTGTTCACGGTCGGAATATTCGTCGCCACGGCCATTTATGCAGTCGTTGCAATAGCTCAATGGTGCGCCATGCGCAATTCTAACGAGATCAACCGCGATGCACTCCGATCGGTGCAACGTGCATTTGTGACTTTTTCCCCGTCCCTCGATACGATCATCAGGATCACACCCCAGACAAATAGAGCGAATTACTGGGACTTTACGATTCCGATGGAAAACAGCGGTGTAACCCCTACCAAAGGGATGACGGGACGCGCCAATATCTGGACGGGACACGACAAAATTCCTGACGATTTCACGTTCCCGGATACAGGCAATTCTCCGCCGCAATTGCTTGTACTCGGTCCCAAGGGAAAAACTGATTTGGGTCCGATTGGCGTCACTCCCGATATTATCGAAGCGCTCGAATCGGTCCCAAAGGGAGGAAGTTGGCACCTCTACTTCTATGGCTGGGCGAAGTATCGAGACATCTTCGAGGGAACCCCCGAGCATGTCACCAAGTTCTGTTACGAGCTGACCAGCGTCGCCGGAGACCCTTGGATGCCGAAGAAACCCGACCTCTATACCTACTTCGTTGCTTGCCCGCGCCACAATTGCACCGATGAAGAATGCAATGTGGAGAAATAGCCCGTGACGGCGATCATCGGTGGCCCGAACTTGGCAGGGTGACAAGTATATATCTGCACGCTGTTATCAATTCGATCTCTACTCTATGACCGAAATTCACTGCGCCGCTCTCCTCTTCGACATGGACGGAGTTCTCATCAACTCCACTCCCGCGGTGGCACGCGTCTGGCGCCGCTGGGCCCTCGAGCACGGATTCAATCCCGAAGAAGTCGTAGGCCGCGCCCACGGCCGCCCCAGCCTCACCACCGTCCGTGAATATCTTCCCCATGCCGATCACGAGGCCGAAAACCGCGAAGTCGAACGCCGCGAAATCGAAGATCTCGAAGGCGTGGTCCCACTGCCCGGCGCGCTCGATCTGCTGGCCAGCCTTCCCGCCGACCGCTGGACCATCGTCACATCCTGCACCCGCCCGCTGGCCGAAGTCCGAATCAAAGCTGCAGGCCTGCCGCTGCCGAAAAAGCTGATCACCTCCAACGACATCACCAACGGCAAACCGCATCCCGATCCCTACCTGAAAGGCGCGTCCGTTCTAGGCTTTCCCGCGGCGGAATGCATTGTTCTCGAAGATGTTCCCGCCGGAGTGCGCTCGGGCAAGGCCGCCGGCGCAAGAGTCATCGCCTTCAAAACCACGGTGCAGGAATCGATATTGCGGGAAGCCGGCGCGGACTGGGTCCTGAACAACTGCGCCGATATACATCTACTCAACCGTGGCAACGGTCTCACCCTCACTCTGGCGGATTGACCGGACGAGGCAGGGCTGGTCTTCCATTCGTTCCCACTTCGTAAATAGCCCCCTCAGGGAGTAAAATCCCTCGAACATCGAAGCGGGATTTCATTCGCCAGGAGCAATCAACCATGAAGCCGAAACTGCCGATTCTGCTCGCCAGCAGCTTCTTCGTAACTCTGTTCGCAACTCTGTTCCCACTCGTCACTTTGAGCGCGGCCCAGGACACCCCGCGCAATCAGCCCTCCGCCAAGGCGGAGGAGCGCATCATCAAACAGGTTCGCCACCAGCTGGTGATGCTGCCTTACGTCGGCGCCTTCGATTTTCTTACCTACAAAGTAGATGGCACCACTGTGACGTTGCTCGGGCAGGTGGTGAAGCCCGTCAACAAGTCCGACGCGGAGGACGCGGTCAAGCACATTGAAGGCGTCGAAAAGGTCGACAACCAGATCGAAGTTCTTCCTCCGTCTCCTCTTGATGACGGCATTCGAAATCGGCTGTACCGCGCTATCTACGGCTATCCCGCGCTGCAGAGATATGCGCTGGGCACGCAGAAGCCGATCCGCATGATCGTCAAGGGCGGGCACGTCACGCTGTTGGGCGTGGTCGATACCGAAGGCGATAAGAATATCGCAGGCCTGCGCGCCAACAGCGTCGCCAACGTCTTTTCGGTCACGAACGATCTGCAAGTCGTTAAGCCGTAAAGCCGCGCGGAAGCTCTTGGCTTTTAGCTCTTAGCTTTTGGCTGGAAGCCAGTTGCCGTCCCTATGCCGGTCCACGGGGCCGTTCGCGAAGATGAAAAGTCGAGCTAAATCGATATTCTAGATGACTTCCGGCCCATCCCGCGTATAATGCTTTCCGAATTCGACTTCCACCCACGGAGCCCTCGGAGGATCGTCAACATGAGTTTGAAGGCCATGAACCGCCGCACCTTTCTCGGAACCGCAACCACCGTCACCGCCGCCACGCTGTTGACCAGCCGCCTGGGTTGGGCTGCCGGCGACCACAAGATTGACAAGGTGGGCCTGCAGCTCTACACAGTCCGCGACCTGATGAAAACCGATTTCGACGGTACCATCGCCAAGGTCGCGCAGATCGGTTACAAGGAAGTAGAATTCGCCGGATATTTCGGCCGCACCGCGCAGCAAGTCCGCGCCGCCTGCGACAAGAACGGTCTCTCGCCAGTCTCCACCCACGTCCAGTACGACGAATTGGACGACAAGTTTCCCTCCGTAGTCGAAACCTCCAAGGCCATCGGCCTCGGCTACATCGTCTGCCCCTGGATCCCCGAAGATCTGCGCAAGTCTCCCGACATCTGGAAGCAGGCCGCGGCGAAATTCAACCGCTGCGGAGAGCTCAGCAAAAAGGCCGGTATGCAGTTCGCCTATCACAACCACTGGTTCGAATTTCTTCCCGTCAACGGCCAGCTGCCCTACGACCTGCTGCTCAAAGAGTGCGACGCCAATCTGGTGAAGATGGAAATGGACTTGTGCTGGATCACTGCGGCCGGCGGCGATCCGCTGAAATACTTCAATCAGTATCCCGGACGCTTCCCGCTGGTTCACGTCAAGGATCTCAAGACGATGCCGCATATCACCGCCGGCGGCGCGCAAAACTACGGCGATACCGTCGACTTAACCGAAGTGGGCAGCGGCTTGATTGACTGGAAGAGAATTTTCGCGCAGTCCGACAAAGCCGGCATCAAGCATTACATTGTCGAGCACGACCATCCCAAGCAGCCCTTCGACAGCATCACCAAGAGCTACCAATACTTGAGCACGCTGCGCTGGTAAATTGATGGTGAAGTCTGCCGCCGCCTCGCGGCAGCCACATTACAGGGAGGGTCGAACTCGGGAGATTCATGCAAGACAAACGCACGCCCAAAACCTATGACGTTTGCATCATCGGCTCCGGCGCTTCAGGAGGCACGGCCGCCAAGGTGCTCACCGAAGGCGGCCTGACGGTCGCGCTGCTCGAGGCCGGCCCTCCGCTGGTTCCGGCAAGAGACTTCAAGGAACATGTCTGGCCTTATGATCTGCCGCATCGCGGTGCTGGCGTCGGAGGCCGGGCGCGGCAGGGACTCGAAGACGAATTCCTCGCTCCCAACGGCGCCTGGGAAATCGAAGGCGAGCCTTATGTTGCGGCACCGGGGTCGAAATTCCGCTGGTTCCGTTCGCGCATTGTCGGCGGACGCACCAACCACTGGGGACGCATCGCGCTGCGCATGGCGCCGGTGGACTTCAAAGTCCGCTCCCATGACGGCATGGGAGACGATTGGCCGCTCAGCTACGAAGACGTAGCGCCCTATTACGACAAAGTCGAGTCGTACATCGGAGTCTTCGGGACCAAAGAGAATATTTCCAGCGCTCCCGACGGAATTTTCCTGCCGCCGCCCAAACCGCGTTGCACCGAAACCATCATCAAGAAGGCCTGCGACCATCTGGACATCCTTTGCATTCCATCACGGCTGGCAATTCTGACCCAGCCCCACAACGGCCGCGCGGCTTGCCACTACTGCGCGCAATGCGGCCGCGGATGCATCAGCGCATCGAACTTCAGTTCGAGCCAGGTGATGATTCCTCCCGCGGAAAAGACTGGACGCTTCACCCTGATCACCGGCGCGATGGCGCGGGAACTGATTGTCGGCAAAGACGGCAAGGTGCAAGCGGTTTCCTACATCGATAAAGCCACGCGCGAAGAAAGGCGCATTCATGCGCGGGCGTTCGTCGTGGCCGCGAGTGCATGCGAATCGGCGCGGCTGCTGCTGAATTCCAAGTCCACACAGTTTCCCGACGGCCTGGCGAATTCTTCCGGAGTCGTCGGCCGCAATCTGATGGACACGGTCGGCAGCGACGGCGGCGGATATTTCGAAGCTCTCGAAAAAATGCCCGCACACAATCACGATGGCGTCGGCGGCATGCACATGTATTTGCCCTGGTGGAAGTTCGACCGCAAGAACGACTTCCTGCGCGGCTACCACACCGAATTCGGCGGCGGACGCGGCATGCCCGGCGTCGGCGACTACGACGACCTATGCGACGACTTCGAAGGCTACGGTGTATCTCTGAAGAAGGAATGCAAGAAAAACTACGGCACCTATATCGGCTTCGCCGGCCGCGGCGAGATGATTCCGAATGAACACTGCTACTGCGAAATCGATCCAACCGCTGTCGATCAGTGGGGCATCCCCGTGTTGCGTTTTCACTGGAAGTGGAGCGACAACGAAATCAAAATGGCGAAGGATATGCAGGAAACCTATCGCGAGATTGTGGAGGAAGCGGGCGGCGAATATCTGACCACGACCCGTCCCGATGGCCCGAACCCGTACGGGATCGCCGACGGCGGCGTGATCATCCACGAAGTCGGCACCGTGCGCATGGGAGAACATCCGGCGACATCAGCCCTAAACCAATACTGCCAGGCGCACGACGTAAAGAATTTATTCGTGACCGACGGCGCCACCTTCGTCACCAACGCGGATAAGAATCCAACGCTCACCATCATGGCCCTGACCTGGCGCGCTTCGGATTACATACTCGATCAGGCGAAGAAAGGAAATCTGTAACCAGGATTACGTATGTCCATTTCGCGCAGAGACATCCTCAAATCGTTGACCATGACCGCCATCACCGGTTCGGTGCTGCGCGTAATTCCGCTGGAAGCCGCTGAATACGCGCATCGTATGGTGCGCGCGGAACGGGCCGCGGCCGAAGATCAGGTGTATGCGCCGAAGTTCTTCTCCGCGCATTTCTACAAGACGCTGCAGTCGCTCTGCCAGACCATCATTCCATCCGACGACGCCGCGAAAGGCGCGATCGAAGCGGGCGCGCCCGAATTCATCGACCTCATCACCAGCGAAAATAAGGACTATCAGACCGCGCTCGGCGGTGGACTGATGTGGCTCGACAATACCTGCATCGATCGCTACGGCAGCGTTTATCTCGAGTGCACAGCCCAGCAGCAGAAAGAGATTCTGGACCTCATCGCCTATCGGAAGAACTTTAGGAACGATCCGAGCCTGGGCCAGGGCATCGAGTTCTTCGCATTCCTGCGCAAACTCACCGCCGACGGATTCTTCACCAGCGAAATCGGCATCGAATATCTGGGCTACATCGGCAACACTTACCTGAAGGAATTTCCCGGCTGCCCGCCGGTTCCGGGGCTAACCTAAGATCGCCGGAGATTTTATCTGCTCGATGCTTGACTGTTCTGTTCCTTCAGCCACGCATAAAGTGGAGCGAAATATTCGAACATCGGCTGCGCGTCCAGATGATCGACTCCGGTCATCTCCTTGAGCGTCTTCTGCCAAGGCTGGGACTGCCCCGCTTCCAGCATCCTGTTCAGCCGGTCGCCGGCGGCCTTTGAGCCGTAGAAGCTGCATCGGTTCAGCGCACCCTTGTATCCGCTGGCATCGCACATCGCCTTGTAGAACTGGAATTGATAAATGCGCGCGAGAAAGTACCGGGCATAGGGCACGTTGGTAGGGATATGGTTCTTTGCGCCCGCGTCGAAATCTGCTTCGCCACGATCGACCGGTGGCGCGACGCGCTGATACTGCCCGCGCAGCGCCCACCAGGCCTTGTTATAGTTCTCCGGCTTGATCTCGCCCGAAAAAACTTCCCATCGCCATTTGTCGAGAGCCACGGCAAAGGGCAGGAATGCAACCTTGTCCAGTGCGGTTCTCAGCTGAAGAGGAATATCGCCTTCGGCCGGCGGATCGGAATCCGTAAGGCCGAGCGTCTTCAAATAGGCAGGCGTAATCGAAAGCGCGATCGAGTCGCCAATCGCCTCATGAAAACCATCGTTGGCGCCGTTGCGGAACAGGAAGGGCAACCGATTGTAGGCGCGCTGGTAAAAATTGTGCCCCAGTTCATGGTGCACTGTGGTGAAGTAGTCGGCATTCACCTCGATGCACATCTTTACCCGCAGATCGTCGACCGAGTCCAGGTCCCACGCCGAAGCGTGGCACACCACATCTCGATCGCGCGGATGCTCGAACTGCGACCGCGCCCAAAAAGTCTGCGGCAGCGGGGCAAATCCGAGCGATTTGAAGAAGTCCTCGCCGTAGCGCACCATGTTCTGGCCCGCGGCAAGTTTGGCTGCGTGCCCAGCATCGGAGCTCAAATCGGTTCCGGCCACGAATGCCGGCGCAGCTGCCGGATCTTTTGCTGCGATCTGGCGCTTCAACGCGCCTTCAAGATCCGCGGGCTTGAATTGCGAAAGTTTAGGGTCGGTAGGCGCGACGATGTCGTAAATGTTGCCCCACTCCTGCGCCCACATATTGCCCAGCAGTTGCGCCGGAATCATTCCGTCGGGACGCTGCGCCGCTTTTCCGTATTTCGCAATCAGCCGGTTGCGCACGTAAGTATGCAATTCGAGATAGAGCGGCTCGAGCTGCTTCCATGCCCGTTCCATTTCGGCGGAGAACTCCGCCGGAGTCATGTCGTATCCAGCGCGCCATAGCTCGCCAGTGTCCTTGTATCCAAGTTCCCGTGCGCCGATATTCTGCAGTGCGATAAACCGGGCATATTTCTCGCGCATGGGCGCGCCGATCGCGTGCCAGCCCACCCAAAGCTTTGTCAGTTCCTCAGGATCGCGCGACTTCGCCATTTTGTCCGAGATGGCATCGATGCCCAGACAGTTCGCTCCAGTCGCGGCCCCGGTCGCAGTGGAAGTCCCTTTCGGCGCATCCGGGCAGTACTTTCCTTTTCCGTACATCCCAGTCAACTGCGCGGCCAGCGTGGTCTGCTCGGCAAGAAGCTTCGGATCCTTCGGAGCGGCCGGGGCGTTCACCTGCATGAGCATGATCTGCCGCCGCAGGTCAGCGGGCAGTTCGACGTGATCGAATCGATGGCTCTGCTCAGTCAGTTCCAGCGTGCGCGCCGTGGCTTGCTGGTTCAGCAGCGCTGATGTTGCCTCTGTGTCTTCATTGATGTCGGTTTCGGCCAGCCACTGCGCGCGGGCAGCGTCCGTAGACAGCTTCAGCAAATCAGCATTGGCGCGATTGAGAAATGCCTGGGCGTCGGCGACGGTCGGCGGCTTTGATCCGGCCGAGTTCTGGGGCAATGCGTACGGCGCGGCAGCGGTCAGAAGGATTGCGGCAAAGAGTGTTACAGAGCGCATGCCGGGCAGTATATCTCAAGTGGAAATTTGCGAACCCAGCTTTGAGTAGACATGTTTGAGATGACAGGTTTGGGGAGAAAGGCGCGCCGCGAGCGATCATCAACGAGCGGGCAAGTACTGAAGTAATGAGCCTGCGCTCACTCTCCTGTGGCACTCTATAAACGTGGCGAAATTACCTCCAAGCGACTACATCGATTGGGACGCACGGCGCGAGGGCTACGTCGAGTCCCCGAACAAGTTCGTGCCTGTCGTTGCCATTCCCAAGAACGTTAAGAAGGATCCGGCGCAGAACAAGCTGGATAGTATTCGCACGGAAGAACTCTGGGCCAGCCTGATCGCGGCGGGCGGCACCCTTTGGGCAGTCTATGTTGCGACCACGGACTATGACAGTCTCTGGCGCATGCAAATCATGCCGCCGGGACCGGTTGAGGTCTGTGCCCTGGGCATTCTCGCATGGCTGCATGCGAAGTGGCGCCGGTCGACCTGGATGGGCTGAAGGCCGCCAGGCCTCACACGCGAATCCTGCTCAACGATCTCCCTCTACTATCTCCCTCTACTATCTCCCTCTACTATCTCCCTCTACTATCTCCCTCTACTATCTCCCTCTACTATCTCCCTCTACTATCTCCCTCTACTATCTCCCTCTACTATCTCCCTCTACTATCTCCCTCTACGATCTCCCTCTACTATCTCCGAACGGATCTGCCAGCAATTATCGGGGCTTCGATAGTCTGGGCAGCCAGACTTTGGCGGGAGCGCGGCAAACTGGAACGCCAAAAGCAAGCTTTGTGTTTTGTTGGGATTAGGCAGCATACGTACAACGGTGTACATACAGTGTAGCAATTTGAGACGCCTTCTTGACGTAAAAGTCAGCTCAGAAATGGCTTCTGCGCCGGCACCGAGGATGGCCTTTGCGAGGGCCGGAAACGGCCCTGGCATCGACGATCGATCCCAAGCTGGGGTCGAAGGTCGTACGCGGCAAAACTATGCGCCCTGCAGCCTGCTAGAACACTTCTACGACTTTTCAACGACTTCCACGGAGACTCAACGACTTACAAGAGTGCGCGTCCGCGAGAGATGTTTTTCCCCTCAACCGGCCGGTTTCCGTCACAATGTAGTCGACGAGTGGAATGGCCTGATTAGCGATATTTGACCGTTCGACTGAATACGTGTCTAATACGAACATGAACCCAAGGCGATCGGGGTGGCTCCATGTGGCAGCCTTGATCCTCTCTTTGTTTTCTTTGGACGGTTGGGCGCAACAAGTCACCACAATCAAGCCGCACGACCTCCAATCGGTGCAGACCAGCAACTTTCGGCTATCGAACGTCTTGCGCAGCTTCATAAGGCCCTCGCATCGCCCGCGATCCTCATGACGTTATTCTTGAAATCGGCTGGATAGGAGACGCCTCGTCTGTTCCGTTCTTGATCGACGCATTGGCGAAACAGGGGAACGTGCCGCGCGAAGGACTGTACGCCTCCATTGACACCCGTTTTCACACGCTAGATGCCCTCCAATCAATCACCAATCACGATGCCGGACGTAACGCTGAAGACTGGCGACAGTGGTACGAAAAAAATAAAGACAAGACGCAAGAGCAATGGATCAAAGAGGGGTTCGTCGAACATGGGTTTCCTGTCTCCGATCCTCCGGACGACGCGTTCGTTACGGCGTTAATTCAAGCCTCGAATCCCAAATATCAGCCGCTGTCTCCAAGTGATCGCGCTGCGAATCCTGCGGATGTCCCTTCGGACAATGTCGTGCGATTGGCAATTGGCGTATCGAAGGAAAGTGCCACCAGTAGGGGGACAATCGCAGCTCGAAATGGTTTACGTCACGGTGTCTGGAGGTTCTTCGTGCTCGCAAAGGACAGCGACGTCGACATTGCCGAGAACGCACTCAGAACGCTGAACGAGGCCCTGCGCTCGACTCTACCCACGACCTCTGCGGAGACGGTCTGGGACATCCGACTGGCAAAGACGGGAGTTCACGTTCTCAACGTTCTCGACGATCACACTGTCGTCCTCGCGATTGGATACGGAATTGTCGACAAGACTCGAGTTGCCGGCTTTGACCTCGTGTCTCACAAGATAATCTGGACGTATCCGACGAAAGCTGCCGTTCGCTCAAATGCGGCTCGAATTGGAAACCGCTTGGACTTCGGCGACGATGACCGTTGATAAATTCATTTAGCCTCGGCAAGCCAGTGGCCAAATCCGCTCCTAGAATCCCGACTGTGGAAAGCGGCCGTCTCCTCGCGGCGTGGGAGCGGCTGTTTGTGCTCGACGACAAGCCCCAGTTCGTAACGCAAGAAGGAGAGTTCCAGACCTATACGATGGGCAGTACCAATCTCGGAATCTCGTGCAGGGACGGCGGCGCGTGTTTTCGGCCATTAGCAACGGTCCGCTTCTGGTGTTTGACGACCCGACCCAACCACCAGCTCGTGTGGATACCGGACTGAAAATTGCTCACCTATCCGCGTTCGGCGAGGTGGTCTGCGTCGTGAGCATTGGTCCCACGTACCATCTCAATGCCTGGAGCAAGAGACACTTCGCGAGTTGTGGCGCGCCGATCTGCCAATTGAGACGGGCGCATATAACGGGCTTGAGCAGGAGGGCGAGAACGTCTACGTCCTGGCACAGGGCCGCGCACTGGCCTTCAACGTTGCGACCGGGAGCCGGCTGTGGGCTACCGACGAGTTCACAAGCTTTGCATTTTTCAAGACCTTCGGTCGAGCGGCCGTGACGCGCAACGGGCATTTCGACCTTGAGTGGCGTGACGCGTCGTCGGGCGAAGTGATCGCGGTATGGGGAAAGCGAGACGGCGGCTTTGCCTCGGATGTTGTGATGGCTGGGGAGAATGTCCTCGTCGAGATCAGCGACAGCAGCCATCGTGGTGATGGGTTGCGTCTGCTGAGAGTTCCAGACGTGCTCAAGCATCGACTCAACGTTCCATGACTAATTTCAGATGGAATTGCCTAAAGTAAGCAGCAGACTTTCAACGATCCAAGAATCAAATTGGCGCAAAATCGCCATTACACGCAATATAAAAAGGCGCCCACTTTGCGGTAGGTTGTGATTGTTCGGATCACACTTAGCAAAAGGAGCGCCGTCATGAAGCAAGAAAAGTATATTGGCATGGACGTTCACCAGGCAACGATCTCGGTTGCCGTCATGGACAGCTCGGGCAAGCTGATCATGGAATGCATCCTGGAGACGAAAGCAGTCACGATTCTAGAGTTCCTCGATGGGCTACGCGGAAGTCTATCGGTGACCTTTGAAGAAGGAACTTCCGCCGCCTGGTTGCATGACCTGCTGAAACCTCGCGTCACCCGTCTTGTGGTCTGCGATCCGCGAAAGAACGCGCTGCTGAAAGACGGCAGCAAGAGTGACCGGATTGATGCGCGGAAGCTGGCGGAGTTGTTGCGCGGCAACCAGCTCCATCCGGTGTACCACGGCGAGCACGGGGTGCGAACGTTAAAGGAACTGGGTCGCAGCTATCTAACGCTCACCCAAGATGTCAGCCGAGTCATGACCCGGATCAAAGCTCTCTATCGAAGCTGGGCCATTCCGTGTAGCGGTACAACCGTGTATGCCCCGCGATATCGGGCAGAGTGATTGGCCAAGATCCCGCAGCCCGGGGTTCGCCTGCGGGCAGAACGTTTCTATCAGCAACTGGATCTGCTGCAACCGGTACGACAAGAAGCGCGGCGGGATCTACTGAGCGAGAGCCGGAAGCATTCTGCTGTGAAGTTACTGCGCCAGATTCCTGCCATCGGCCCGATCCGAGCGGCCATGCTAGTGGCGTTGCTGCAGACACCTCATCGTTTCCGCACCAAGCGCCAACTATGGGCTTACAGTGGTTTTGCGGTTGAGACGCACGACAGCGGCGAGTACCGCTATGTGAGAGGGAAGGTACAACGAAATCGGGAGCGCATCACCGTGCGCGGTCTGAATGGCAACCATAATCATGATCTGAAGAATCTGTTCAAGGGCGCTGCTCTATCTGCGAGTACTCACCCTGGGCCGTTGTACGATTTCTATGGGGCGCTGCTTGAAAAAGGGATGCGGCCGACGATGGCGCGTCTCACCCTGGCCAGAAAGATTGCCGCGATCACCTTAACGATTTGGAAGAAAGGAGTCAGTTTCGACGCCAAACAATTGCATCGGCAAGCCGCTTGAGCGTCTCTGGTAAGAGGCCTTTCCATCTCCGGTGATTCTCTCTGGTGGTGGTCGGTCGGGTTCTCGAGACGCTCGGTTCGAGGTGAGTATCAGTCAATGAGATCGGCCCTGTGTGCCTCGGCACCGAGTCACCCATTACACGTTATGCCTCCTCGGATAACCAGAAATAGCGATAGGCCACGAGCCTCCGATAGAACCATGGTTGACACTCCAAGACCAGTTTCGCTTGCCCTGTCTCAAGACTCGATTGGCGTCGTCATCACCGAAAGATGAAACCCACAGGAAGGGCAGACAAGCCAGAGCAAAACCCTTCGAGCGCAATCGATGGGCACTTACGGACAGTGGGCTGGATCTCGAGACTAAAATCTTCTCGACCTCCGGTCGAGGGAGAAGTTTTTCCTTGACATCCCTTTTTATAGAACTCACTGACCCGTTGACCGGCAAGGCAGTCGTATTGCCTACTCTCTCTATTCATGGAATCCGGATTCCAATGCGCGGCTTGCGGAGAATGGAATACTACTTCGGTCGACGAGTCGGCTGGACGGCGGCAGAGTTATGTGGAAGATTGCCAGGTTTGCTGCAAGCCGAATGTGCTGCGCGTTGAGTATGACACTTCTTCGCAGGAATTCTTCATCACCGCTGAACTGGAGTGATTAGCTCTCACGACACTGAGAAAATCCACGACATCGATTTCTGGAAATCGATGTCGTGGCACAAGCCTCCTGTAATGCGGCTACTGATTCCCGGGCAACTGCGAGCCGATCACGTCTCCGGACACGATCAGGTCTACGCGGCGATTCAGCTGGCGGCCGTCGGCGGTGTTGTTGTCGGCGACCGGGTCGGCTTTTCCTAGGCCGGTGGCGGTGACGTGGTCGGGCGAGACGCCGGATGAGACCAGGTATCCCTCTACGGTCGCGGCGCGTTTTTCGGAGAGAGTCTGGTTGTAGTCGTCGGTGCCGATGCTGTCGGTGTGTCCTTCGACCTGCAGCTTGAGGTCAGGATAGGCCAGCACGATTCCGGAAATCTTGGCCAGGCGCTCGCGGGCGTCGGGTTTCAGCGTGTATTTATCGAAATCGAAGAGCACATCGGGCATGCTGACGATTAATCCGCGGGCGGTGTCGCGAGTCTGCAGAACCTGATTCAGCTGGGCCAGCAGACGCGCGCGCAGGGCTTCTTTTTGCTGCACTGCTTCTTGCCGTTGACGGTCGGCGTCGGCAGCGGCCAGGCGAGCGGCATCGGCCTGGGCCTGGGCTTGCTGCTGTTGAGCTAGAGCTGCGGCTTGGGCCTGCTCGGCGTCAGCGCGGCGGCGGGCGTCGTCTGCGGCTTGGGCCTGGGCTTGCTGTTCGCGTTGCTGCGCGGCGGCGGCATCGGCTTCAGCTTTGGCTTGTGCGTCCGCGGCGGCTTGACGGGCGGCGGCTTCGCGGTTCTGCTCTTGCCGGCGCAGGGATAAGACACGGGCGTCTTCGGCCATCTGCGTGGCTCCGCGGGCGGCGGTGCCGATTGGCGTGCGGCCTTGTTTGCGCTGGTAGTAGTCTTCGGCGCGCTGCAGCATGTCTTCCGCTTTCGCGATGCTGTCGCCGGCGTACTGCACGGCGCCGGCGGCTTTGGCGATGGCTACGGCGTTGCGGGCCTCAAGAAGATCCAGAGGCACGCCGGGCGAAGCCTGCGTTGAAGGCAGCTGATCGGCGTGGACGTCGATGGTGTATTGATTGCCTTCGAGCACGTCGAACTTGGCGTCAATCGATTCTTCGAAACCCTTGGTCTGCTGGAGAATTACGTTTTCCGCGACCACCTCGTTGCTGGGATGCGTCACCGAAAAATAAGGCTCGGCGGTCACGATCAAACCGAAGGCCTGCAGTTCGGTGGTGACGTTGATTTTGTCCTTGCCATTTTCGCCGGGCAGGACTTCGCCCAAGTTCACGGCGCGGCCTTCCGGCGTGATCGCCCATAACACATAGGTCAGATACTGTCCGCCAAACTTTAGCGGGCGGGTCAATGTGATTGAGCTCGACGTCGATGGCGAGCCTGCCGGCTTTGCCTTCCACCTTGGCGTGTCCAGTAATCGCGGGCATGAGTGCTGTGCCCCGGAAGTCGACCGTGGTCGAGCCTCCGCGATTGCGATAATTGACCGCGCGGGCGGTGCGCGCATACACGCTGACCCGGAAAATCGGCATCTGAGGGTCGGAGTTATCCAGAACTGCGGTGTTCGCGGGCGATTGTGTCTGTGCGGGACTATCCGTCGCGGGATAGAGCGGCGCGGCTGTGTTTTGCGCTAAAGCCGTGACCGTTAGGAATATCGCTGGAAGCAAGAGGAGATGTGATCGCTGCATTGCGTAGCCTCGGCGTCTTAAATAAGTCCGCTGCATTTGGATGAAAAGAGGCGAAAGAGGGATGGCGGCATTCGCCCGAAGAAGGGAAACAGCTGGAATTTCCACAACAAAATCCGCACTGGACGCGGAGATCAAGAAAAATCGTAGCGAAGGAATAGCGAAGGAACCACGGGCATAAACACAAGCCCTAGTGGTCCTACGATTGGTTAGCCACAAGCCTTCGTATTTTCCTGAATCGA
The DNA here is from genome assembly GCA_963758005.1 of uncultured Acidobacteriota bacterium. Taxonomy (GTDB): domain Bacteria; phylum Acidobacteriota; class Terriglobia; order Terriglobales; family Acidobacteriaceae; genus Sulfotelmatobacter. The sequence goes on along the minus strand of CAVWTR010000006.1, from coordinate 243,072 downwards.
TGCCGGAGTGGGACTGCCACCTTCAAGTTTCTGCTTGACAATAAACGACTTACGGCTAAGATGTGGTAGAAAGTGGTATGAAGTGGTAGTGACAGTAAGGGCCGTGGGAAGCTGGAGCTGAAAACGAGGAGCCGGTGGGAAACCGACCCAAAAGCACGATAAACAGCCCGAATCGCCCGAGTTTGACCTTGCTTTGCGCTATTTTGACCTCCTTTGTGGCAGTTGCAGTGACTGAGAAAGAACATGTTTCGCGGCAATCATCCAACCCGGGTCGACGAGAAGGGCCGTCTGAAGGTCCCGGCCGAGTTCAAGCGGGTGATCGACGAGAAATACGGAACGCAATTCTACATCACAAGTTTGGATGGGAAGGTTGCTCAACTATATCCCTTCGAGGAGTGGGAGCGGATCGAGCAGAAGCTGGCAGGGCTCTCCAATTTCAATCCTACGAAGAAAAAGTTTCTCGACCGCACCAACTATTACGGGCAGCAGGTCGAGATGGACGGGCAGGGACGGTTGTTGCTGCCGCAGTTGTTGCGCGAAGCCGGACAGATTAAGGGCGAGGTCGCGGTTCTGGGGAACTTGACTTACCTGGTCGTCAGGAACCTGGAGCTGTTCAAGAGAGAGATCACAGAAGAAAAGTTTACGCCTGACGATGAGAAGACGCTCGACGAACTGGGCATCTAGTGGGCGAGGGATCAACAGACACCCCTCAGGGGGTTGGGCATGGTGGTGGAAGAGTGAGTCAGCTTTCACCAAATCATGTTCCGGTTCTTTTAAAAGAAGCGATCGACTTTTTAGCCGTGCGGCGGGGTGGGACCTATATCGACGCTACGGTGGGTTTGGGCGGGCACAGTTACGAAATCGCAAAACGCCTCGGCGCACCGGGACATTTGATTGGCCTCGATAAGGATCCTGCAGCGCTGGAGATTGCGCGCGAGAAGCTGACTGGAGACGATTGGCCGGAGATTACGTTGTTGCAGCGATCTTTCGCGGAGATTGCGAAGGGCAACAAGGCAGCGACGGTTGACGGGATTCTGGCAGACATTGGAGTCAGCAGCCTGCAACTGGACGACGCGGCGCGCGGATTTAGTTTTCAGGCGGATGGACCGCTCGACATGCGGATGGACCCGCGTGGGGAGCGTACCGCCGAACAAGTGGTAAACCACCTCGACGAGCGACAGCTTGCCGATGTGATTTACGAATTCGGAGAGGAAAGGAGGTCGCGGAGAATCGCCAGAGCCATTTGCCGGTCGCGGCCGATACGATCTACCGCACATCTTGCGGACGTCATATCAGCCGCGGCCCGGCCAATGAATCAGGCGGAGAGAAGAATTCATCCCGCGACTAAGACTTTTCAGGCTCTTCGAATCTTCGTAAACCGCGAACTGGACGATCTGCAGGCGCTGCTGGAAGCGGCGCCGCGGATTCTGAAGCCAGGAGGACGCGTGGTGGTGATCAGTTTTCACTCGCTGGAAGATCGCATCGTAAAAGATGCGTTTCGCGAGGGGGCTCAAAAGGGTTACTTCAGTGTGCTAACCAAAAAGCCGGTTACGGCAACTGAATTGGAGAGTGATCGCAATCCGCGGGCGCGCAGCGCGAAGATGCGGGCGGCGGAAAAAGTTTAGGGCTTTTAAGTTTAGGACTTTAAAGTTTGCTCCGGAAAACCTGCCGGAGTTCCCGGCATAGCTGTAATGGCGTGCCGGGGCTTAGAGATCAGGGTTTGGAGATCAACGTAAGGCGGACGCAGATTCTAAATAAAGATCCGCTGGGGCGGGATGGGAACGGGTTCCGTGGTAGGAATCCAACGGTTGAGGTAGCGGTTATGTACACGGGTCAATTGATCAGCGATTTAATGGCGATCGTCGAGCAGGCTGGGCAGAAAGCGCAGCGGCGGCAGACCGAAGCACAAGAGGAATTGCACGCGATCTTCGCCATGCAGATTCCGGTGACACCAAACGACCAAATTTTTATGGGGGCGGCATAACATGGCGGCAGCAGCGGCAACAATTCGCGGTGCGGGACTGGTTACAGGATCCAGCGGCAGAGCATCGTTCGTTTTGGACAGGTACGCCCGAGATCTACTTCTCCAAGGCGATCGACAATTCGCGTCTGGTGAAGGTGGAAGATCCGCGACGCAACCGCGAAATGAAACAGTTTGGCACGGCGCTGGCTTGCCTGTTCCTGCTGGTCTTTACTTATGCCTGGCAGCATTTCAAGGCAATCGAATACGGCTATCAGATTGAATCGGCCAAACGTGAACTCAGCGAAAAGACAGAGATGAACCACGATCTGCGCCTGGAAGACGCGTCGTTGCGCGATCCCGAGAGGATCGATGTGCTGGCGCGGCGTATGGGGTTGGTGCCGCCGGAGCCGGGACAGGTGATCCGCATGGATGTTGGGGCGGCGGATGGTCAGGGACAAGGTCCGGTGATGGCGAGCGTGGAGCCGGTGGTGGAGATGCCGGGGCAATAGAGGATTATGTGGGTCCTGGTCTTTGACCCGGACGGGCCGAGCGAAGCTCGGCTGCATCTTGGCGGCGGCCTGTCATCGGGCCGCCATGTTTGTCTGAGGACAGTGATGAGAGCTCCTTGCGAAGACGTCGGCGCTGATCTGATGCTAGGGGTCCTTCGACTGCGCATGCCGATTCGCTTCGCTCATCGACATGCTCCGCTCAGGATGACAGTGCAGAGGGATGACTAACCGCGAATTCTCCATGGCAAGTAATTCCAGTCCCGGCAGGAATTCCCGGCTCTACTTTCTCGGAGCCATGCTCTTGTTTTGGTGCGTGGCCATCTGCGGGCGGCTCGTTTATCTCCAGATTTTCAGTTACGGTCGGTTCGTCAAACAGGCGGGACATCAGCAGCAGCGGGCGATTCCACTGGCGGCGAAGCGTGGAGTTATTTATGACCGGGCTGGCCATGAGTTGGCCATGTCGGTGCTGGTCGATTCGGCGTTCGCCGTGCCCACCGAAGTCAAGGATCTTCCTACCGCTGTTTCTTTGATCACACGTATTACGGGCGACGACTACAACGTCGTGCTGGCCGATTGCCGCGCGCATAAGACTTTTTGCTGGGTGGCGCGTAAGGCCAATGACGAGACCATTGAACGCATCAATTCGCTGAAGCTGCAGGGCATTCACTTTCAGAAAGAGCCGAAGCGGTTTTATCCGGCGCGCGATCTGGCGGCGCAGGTGCTTGGCTCCGTCGGGATGGAGGATTCTGGGCAGAGCGGCATCGAACACGAGTTTGATGATCAACTCAGCGGGCGCCCAGGGAAAATGTTCATCTCGGTTGACGCGCGTCGGCAGTGGTTTGCCGATGTCGAGACTCAGCCTGACCCTGGCGACAATCTCGTCCTGACTATCGATAAAAATATTCAGTATGTCGCCGAAAAGGAACTCGATCAGGCGATTCACGATACGCAGGCCATCGCTGGCACGGTGATCGTCGAGAATCCGCACACGGGAGAGATTCTGGCGCTGGCCAACCGGCCGACGTTTAATCCAAATCTGCGCAAGCAGATCACACCCGGCGCGCTCACCAATCGTGCGGTGAGTTATGCGTATGAGCCGGGGTCGACATTCAAACTGGTGACGATTTCGGCGGCGCTGGAGGAAAAAGTCACGAACCCGGACGAAGTGTTCGATTGCCAAATGGGATCGATCGTCTACAACGGCATGCGCATTCGCGATTCGAAGCCGCACGGATTGCTGCCGGTGTGGGGTGTGCTGGCGGAGTCGAGCGATGTGGGGTCGATCAAGATTGCGCTGAGGCTGGGCGAAGATCGTTTCTACAAATACATTCGCGCCTTCGGATTCGGGCAGCAGACCGGGATCGAATTGCCCGGCGAAACGCGTGGAATGACCAAGCCGGTCAGCCGCTGGTCGAAGGTTTCGATCGCCGCCATTTCGATGGGGCAGGAGATCGGAATTTCGCCGATCCAGTTGAGCAGCCTGATCTCGACTTTTGCCAATGATGGTGTGTGGACTGCGCCACGCATCGTGGAGGGAACTGCGACGCCGCAGACTCCGCTGCAGACAGTGGCGTTTCATCCCGGCGCGTCGCATCGGGTGATTTCTTCGTACACCGCCGCGGAGATGCGGTCGATGATGCAGAAAGTCGTGCTCGAAGGCACGGGGCGCAAGGCGATTCTCGAAGGCTACACTTCGGCGGGGAAGACGGGAACGGCGCAGAAGGTGGACCCCGCGACGGGAGCGTACTCGAAGACGAAATACATTGGATCGTTTTCAGGGTTTGCGCCGGTAAACAATCCGCAGATTGTGGTGACGGTGATTCTGGATTCGGCGGTCGGACTGCATCAGGGCGGCCAGGTCTCCGCGCCAGTCTTCAACCGGATTGCGCAGCAGGTGCTGGAATATCTGCACGTGCCGCACGATCTGCCGCTCGCCCCGAAGCATCAGCTGCTGCTGGCCAAGTCGAAGATGCGGGATGATAACAACGATCTGGAAGAGGGGACGCCGGATCATCCTGGCGAGCCGCTGGAGACCGCGGACGTGAGCGGCGATTCGCCTGACCCTGCGAAGCTGCAAAGCGGAGCGCGAGGCTTCGCGGCGGCCGGAAACGGCGGAAAACCTCCCCAGACTTCACCTGCCACTGCAGCCGCCAATGGTCCGGTCGTGCGGGCGGCGATGCGCGAACCGGTTTCGCCAAACTCGGTCCCGAGATCGGGCGGCAAGGAAGTTCCAAACGCTGTGGATGCGGACGCGGCTGCACCCGAAAAATTGCCGTCCACCGGAACTGTAGTGCTGGAGGTGGAGCAGGGCGGAATCCAAGTGCCCTCGTTCGTGGGGAAGACGGTGCGCAGCGCCGTGGAAGCCGCCCAGGACGCCGGGCTCGAGCTCGATGCCGTTGGCAGCGGTGTTGCCCGCCAGCAGGCTCCCGTGGCCGGAACGCACGTCGCGGCCGGGGCGCGGGTGACGGTGCAGTTCGGGCGGTAGGTCGAAATCTTTAACCACAGAGGACACTGAGGACACGGAGGAGAGCTAATGAAAATCCTCTGTGTCCGCTGTGTCCTCTGTGGTTGAATGTCTTCCGGTTTGAACCCAAGGTTTGACCCGCTGAAAAACCGCGTGATACGGTAAATAGTTACTCCCACTCCAGCGGCTGCCGCTGATTGAGGTCTCTATTGTCTTCGGTTGAGACGACGCCCACCGGCATCACGCCCGCCATCCGCAAGACTGCGCTGAACGCCGTCCATCGCCAGATGGGCGCGAAGATGGTGGAGTTTAATGGCTGGGACATGCCGGTCGAATATCCCGCTGCGATCGGCTGCGGGATCATCAACGAGCATATGGCGGTGCGCACTGGCGTCGGCATCTTTGACGTCAGCCACATGGGCGACATTCGGCTGGCTGGGCCGCAGGCGCTCGCCGCGGTGCAGCATATTTCCATGAATGATGCGTTGCGGCTGGCGGTGGGGCAGGCGCAGTATTCGGCGCTGCTCTATCCCGAAGGAACGTTTGTTGACGACGTGATCGTGCATCGTCTGGGCGAGGACGAATACCTTCTCGTCATCAATGCCGGGACGCGCGAGAAAGATTTCAGTTGGGTGCGCGACAATACGCGCCAGTTCGACTGCGCGGTCGAAAATCTTTCCGATGACTTCACTCAGATTGCGATTCAGGGGCCGAAGGCAGTGAATCTGCTGCAGAAGCTTACTGATGCGGACTTGAGCGCGGTGAAGTTTTACTGGGTGACGCGCGGCAAGCTGTGTGGTCTCAGCAATATTCTTATGGGTCGCACCGGCTATACCGCGGAAGACGGTTTCGAGATTTATATTCCCGCCGACGACGCGACTAGCGCGCGCGTGTGGTATGAGATTCTGGCTGCCGGCAAGGAGTTCGGTTGCGTTCCCTGCGGCCTGGGGGCGCGCAACACGTTGCGGCTGGAAGGCTCACTATCGCTCTACGGGCACGAGATTTCCGATACGATTAATGTCTGGGAAGCTGGGCTCGATCGCTTCTGCAAGATGGAGAAGCCGGAGTTTGTCGGTAGGGCTGCGCTGGAGAAGGCGAAGGCTGCCGGCGTGAAGCGAACTTTGGTCGGCCTGGAAATGACGGAGCGTGGCATTGCCCGCGATGGATATAAAGTATTGGACGGCGGCAGACGCGAAATTGGGTATGTGACGAGCGGGTCGCCTGCACCGTTTTTGAAAAAGAATATTGCGCTGGCCTACGTGCCGGCGGAGTTCGCGGCGGCTGGGGCGGGAGTGAAAGTGGAGATTCGGGGGCAAGGCGTGGGCGCGGTAGTCGTGCCGACGCCGTTTTATAAGCGGCCTAAGAAAGCGCGACACGGGGGCTGAAGCCCGCTTCCCCCTCCTGATCGCTAAACGCGGCCCTTAAAGGGCCGCTCTTCCACGGCGTTGGTTAGAGTTCGGCGATTAGTGCTTTAATTTTTAAGGAATAGAGTCTAGCAATCAAGAGCTAGCAGCCAGGAGCTAGAAGCTTTTATGCCTTACCCTACGGATCGCAAATACACTAAAGAGCACGAATGGATTCAGGTGAACGGAAACTCTGCCACGATAGGCATCACTGATTATGCGCAGCAGTCGCTGGGGGACATTGTGTTCGTCGAGACTCCCAAAGTCGGCGCCGAACTTACGGCCGGCAAGACGTTTGGCACGGTCGAGTCGGTGAAAGCCGTGTCGGATCTGTTCGCTCCCGCTTCGGGCACGGTGACTGAGGTCAACGCCGACCTGGCCACGTCGCCGGAAAAAGTGAATACCGATGCCCACGGTTCGTGGATGGTGAAGCTTACGCTCAAGAATCCGGGCGAGCTGGATGGCCTGCTCTCTGCCGCCGATTACGAGAAATTCGTGGCGGAGGAAGCGGGACATTAATCGATGAATTGTGAGCCGGATTCAGACGAAGCTTGGGGCGCCTCAATCCAAATGACCTCGAGGCACATCTAAAGAACTTCCTATGCGCTATTTACCGAAGTCTCCCGCCGACCGCGAAGCCATGTTAAAGGCGATTGGGCTGCGCTCGGTCGACGAATTGTTTGCGCCGATTCCGGCCGAGTACCGGCTGACTCGCGACCTTAATATTCCGCGGCAGATGGCGGAGTCGGAGATTGTCGACTTCTTCCGCCAGCGTTCGCGGGAAAACGGCGAGGGTTATACCAGCTTTCTGGGGGCGGGCGCGTATGCGCATTATCGGCCGGTGATTATCGATTCGTTGATTTCACGCGGTGAGTTTCTCACCGCTTACACGCCGTACCAGGCGGAGATTTCGCAGGGCACGCTGCAATCGATTTTCGAATTCCAGACGATGATCTGCGAGTTGACTGGGATGGAAGTGGCGAACGCGTCGATGTACGACGGGTCTACGGCCGCGGCTGAAGGCGTAATGATGGCCGTCCGGCTGACCGGCCGGCGGTCGGTGGTGGTGGCGCGCAGCTTGCATCCTGAGTATCGGGAAGTGCTCGCGACTTACGCGACGCACCAGGGCATGCCGCTGTCAGTGGCGGGGTTCAACGACGATGGACGGCTGAACCTGAAGGATCTCGAGAAATCGATCACGCCGGAGACAGCGTGCGTGTTGGTGCAGTCGCCGAATTTCTTCGGCACGATTGAAGACGTCGCCGCAATCGCTGAGATTGCGCACCGGCACGGGGCGATGCTGGTGGTTTCGATCGCCGAATCGGTTTCACTTGGCATCGTCGAGCCTCCGCGCGAGGCCGACGTCATCGCCATGGAGGCGCAGTCTTTCGGCGTGCCTCTTGGATTCGGCGGTCCTTACTGTGGTGTGATTGCCACGCGCGAGAAATATGTGCGGCAAATGCCGGGGCGGCTGGTCGGCCAGACGGTCGACAAGCAAGGGCGGCGAGGATTCGTGTTGACGCTGGCTACGCGCGAGCAGCACATCCGGCGCGAGAAGTCCACTTCGAATATCTGCACCAACCAGGCGCTGGTCGCGCTGATGGTCAACATCTTCATGACGGTTTATGGCAAAGTAGGATTGAAGGAATTGGCCAAGCAAAATCTGGCGAAGACCGCCTACGCGGCGGGCCAGTTCGCGAAGCATGGCAAGGTCTTATTTGGCGCCGCGCCGCGCTTCAACGAGTTTGTGGTGCAGACCAGCGAAGATCCTCACGCCATCAACGGCCGCTTGTTGGGACACAAGATGGTTGGCGGTTTGCCGCTGAAGAAGTTTTATCCCGAGTTGGGGAATGCGGCGCTGTGGTGCTGTACGGAACTCAGCACGCGCAGCGCGATTGATACTGCGGTTGGACTGGTGGCCGAGAGCGAGAGTTCGGTGCGGGCTTCCTCGGTAGCATCTTCGAAAGAAGAAGATGTCGAAGAGGTGGCGCGATGAAGCACGCAACTCCTAAAGCGTCGCTCCAGGTCAACCAGAACGAGGGATTGATTTTCGAGAAGTCGTCGGCAGGGAAGGCGGCGTGGAAACTGCCTCCGCTCGACGTGCCGGAAGTGGATACGCCTGCACTGCTTGGCGTGTCCGAGAGAAAAGATCTGGGCAACATGCCGGAGGTGAGCGAGATCGAAATCATCCGGCACTTCACGCGGATGTCGACGTGGAACTATGCCATTGATCTCGGCATGTATCCGTTGGGTTCGTGCACCATGAAGTACAACCCGCGGGTGAATGAGGCGGTAGCGCGGGTGGAGGGAATTGCGAATGGACATCCGTATCAGCCCGAGAAAATTTCTCAGGGTGCGCTACATATCATCAAGACGCTGAGCGAGCAGCTGATCGAAATCACCGGGATGGACGCGATCACGCTGCAACCCGCGGCCGGCGCGCATGGCGAGATGACTGGCCTGCTGATGGTTCGCGCGTATCACCAGTCGAAGGGAAATGCGCGCAAGAAAATTCTGATTCCGGATTCCGCGCATGGAACGAATCCGGCCACGGCCGCGATGGTGAACTATGCGGTTGAAAATCTGAAGTCGGATTCGCGCGGCATGGTCGATATCGCGGCTCTGGCGGCGCAGATGAACGAAGATGTGGCGGCGCTCATGCTCACGAATCCCAACACGCTGGGGGTGTTCGAGCAGGACATTCACAAGATTGCCGATATCCTGCACGCCAAGGGCGGATTGCTCTACATGGACGGCGCGAACATGAACGCGTTGGTCGGTAAGGTGCGGCCTGGCGATTTCGGCGTCGACGTGATGCACCTGAATCTGCACAAGACTTTTTCGACTCCACATGGGGGAGGCGGTCCGGGGTCGGGGCCGGTGGCGATTAAGAAATCTCTTGAACCGTTCTTGCCGACTCCTGTGGTGGTCTCGAAGGCGGATGGCACGCTGGCGTTCGACTACAACCGTCCGCAATCTGTCGGGCGGGTGCGCGCCTTTTACGGAAACTTCGGAATGTTTGTGCGCGCGCTGGCTTACATTCAGGCGAACGGGCCGGATGGTCTGCGTCAGACTACCGAAGACGCGGTGCTCAATGCCAACTACATTCGCAGAGGGCTTGAAGGCACGTACGATCTGCCTTATTCCACGCCCACCATGCACGAAGTTGTGTTCAGCGACAAGCTGCAGTTGAAGAAGGGCGTGCGCACCATGGATATTGCCAAGCGTTTGATCGATTACGGATTCCATCCTTACACGACGGCGTTTCCGCTGATTGTGCCGGGAGCGCTCATGATCGAGCCGACCGAGAGCGAATCGGTCGAAGAGATGGACCTGTTCATCGAGGCGATGAAGTCGATCGCGGAGGAAGTCGAAGAAGATCCGCAGACTGTGCTCGATGCCCCTCATTCCACGCGAGTTTCGCGGCTGGATGAGACTGCGGCGGCTCGGAAGCCGGTGCTCCGCTGGAAGCCGGCGAGCTAGTCGGCGATTGTTGATTTCTGATTGAAACAATCAGGCCACCGGATCCCAGGATTTCCAGTCAACCTTCAACAATCAGCAATTGCTTGCGCCCGTGCCTTCGGTGTTTCCTCCCCTGTGTTCCTCCACGCTGTCTGTGGTTAAATTCTGATGTTGCCTTCCACAAAGAAAACTCCGCCCGCGAAGGAATCGCTGGGCATGTTCGCGTCTCCCGAGAAGCGCAATCCTATTGTGTGCCTGCTGCTCGCGGTGATCACGCTGGCGCTCTACAACCCTGTCAATCGGCATCCGTTTGCGAACTACGACGATGATCGTTACGTTGTCAATAATCTCCACGTCCGGCAGGGGCTGACTGCCGACACCGTCGCCTGGGCGCTCACGTCGACCGAGCAGGCGAACTGGCATCCGCTGACCTGGATGTCGCACGCCCTCGATTGCTCGCTGTATGGCTTGAATCCCGTCGGTCACCACTTCTCGAGTGTGCTGCTGCATGCGGTGAACGCGATTCTTCTGTTTCTGTTGCTGATGTGGGCGACGCGGCGGCTGGGGCCGAGCTTGTTTGTGGCGGCGCTGTTCGCGCTGCACCCGATGAACGTGGAGTCGGTGGCGTGGGTAGCGGAGCGAAAGAATGTTCTGTGCGCGATGTTCTTTTTTCTCGCGCTCTGGGCCTATGGATGGTATGCGCGGAAACCGGGCTGGAAACGCTATTTGGCGGTGGCCGTGTTGTTCGCTGCCGGGCTGGCGTCGAAGCCGATGGTGATCACGTTTCCGTTCGTTCTGCTACTGCTCGATTACTGGCCGCTGGGGCGCGTGCGCGAAGCGGGAGCGGTCGCAGACAAAACTCAGGCTACGTTTTCCTGGCGGCAACTCGCCTTTGAGAAAATTCCGTTGCTGGCTTTGTCCGCCGCGAGCGCGGTCATCACGATGCATGCGCAACAGGCGGGCGGAGCGGTGCGGACCACAGCTGAGGTTTCATTCGGAGCGCGCATCGCAACCGCGATCTACGCCTACGCAATGTATTTATGGAAGATGGTCTGGCCCGCGCGGCTGGCCCCTTTGTACCCGCATCCCGGAGATTCGCTCGGGGCGTCGCAGGTGCTGGTTGCGGCTGTGGTGCTGGTGGCCATTACCGCTTTCGCGTGGCGGTTTCGCGCCCGGCGTTATTTGCTGGTGGGTTGGTTGTGGTTTCTGGGGACGCTGGTGCCGGTGATCGGACTGGTGCAGGTGGGCGAAGCCGCCATGGCTGACCGTTACGCCTACATTCCGCTGATTGGGATTTTCGTGATGATTGCTTTTGGCGTCGCGGATTGGGCAGAAGAAAAACGCCTCGGCTTTTGGCCGGCGGTCCCCGCTGCAGCCCTTCTTGTCGCGCTCGCGTCGGTCACGCATCGCCAGATTGGATACTGGCAGAGCAACGAGGAATTGTGGTCGCACACGCTCGCGGTGACCGAAAATAATTTTGTGGCCGAAAATAATCTGGGGGGCGCGCTGATTCTGGAAGGTAAAGAGGAGGACGCGCATCCGCACTTCGAGGCTGCGGCGCGGATCAATCCGCGCGACCCGATGAGCCGCAGCAATCTCGGAATCTATTTTCAGAACCACCACCAGACGCGCGAGGCGATCGCTCAGTATGAGGCGGCGATCGATCTGACTTCTGATCCCGGTCTGTTGGCTGAGACCTACGCGAATCTGGGCGCTGCTCAACGCACCTTGGGAGAAGACGAGGCCGCGCACAAAAGCTTCGACCAGTCGCTGCGCTTCAATCCCAACCAATTTCATGCCTGGCTTGGCCTCGGCCTGCTGGCGCGGAAGCAAGGCAAGCTCGAGGAAGCGGTCAGCGATTTATCGCGCTCGGTGGAATTGCAGCCGAGCGCCCGGGGATATTTCGAACTTGGCCGGACGCTGGCGCAGGCCGCGCATGTCCCCGAGGCACTCGATGCTTACCAGCAAGCGCTGAAGATCTCTCCTGATTTTGTGGAGGCGCAGCAAGCCGCCGAGGCGCTGCGGCAGCAGAAGAAATAAGACGGCGGGCCCTGCTCGCGCAAGGCCCGTCGTGAAACTCTGTCGCTGCTAGTCCTGCACTACTTCGCGCTGATATCCACTGAAGCGCGAGTCGTCTCCCAGTCGACCTGCAGAGTGCAGCCGCTGCCCGACTTGGCGTAGGAGATGGTAAAGTTCTCCAGGGGCGACGGTAGCGTCGAGACTTTCATGTCCACGCGCGCCAGTTCGTCGCTCTCGTACTTGTACGGGATTCCCCATTCGCCCGTCTTCTTGTTGATGATCAGAGTCCACTTGACGGCTGTGGGCACGGTGAACAGGGTGTAACTGCCGGCGGGCACGGTCTTGCCGCCCACGCTCACGTCGGCGCTGGTCACGAATGTTGTCGCGGAATTGGCTCCGGTGCGCCAGACTTCTCCGAAGGGCACGAGCCCGCCGTAAATCTTGCGGCCTTTCATGCGCGGGCTCGAGTAGTCAGTCTTGATGGTCTTGCCCATGCCGAGGTCGCATGACGCCGAGGCCGGCGGGCTGGCCTGCGCCGAAGCGAACAGGGTTAGAGTGAAGATTGCGAATACGAGAAGGGCGAATCGTTTTTGCATGGTCTCTCCTTTGAGTAGCGGTATTGCTAAGAGCTTTTGACGCTTGAGAAGGGATTATGTCAGCCGACTCATTATGCTCCCCGGACCTCCGCAGTTACAATCTTGGCATGCCGGTATTCGACGAAAAGCAGGAAGAACTGGAACACTACGAGACCATGATGGGCGTGCCCCGCGGGCGTCTCGCCGTCACCATGGACACCATCACTGACGCGATGGCGCTGGTCGGGCAGCACGGCGTCTATTGCCAGAGCCAGCGCTGGCCGGGCAAGCCTGTGATGGACATTCAAATCATCATGAAGAGCCTGACCGACGCGAAAGAGCTGATCCAGAGCGTGATGGAAGAGCTGAAGAATAAGCGCTGAGGAAATGATTCCTGCTTTGGTTAGGCTGACGAGACAGGCCGAGAACAGGTTTGTACAAATCTCCCAGGAGGACACTGATGCAAGTGAAGAAGATTGCAGCGATTCTGGCGGTTGCAATGTATGGCTTGACCCTGGCTTCTGCGATTGGTCAGACCGCACCCCAGACCCCGCCGGCAGCCTCAACCCCGCTGACTGCGCAGGAGCGCGAATTCGCCCTGCAGCAGCTGCAAACCACGCGCGACAATTTTCTTAAATCGATTGCGGGCCTTTCAGAGAAGCAGTGGACGTTTAAACCTGCGCCCGATCGCTGGTCGGTGGCCGAGGTATCCGAACACATCGCGGTGGCGGAGTCGACCATTTTTGGTCTCATACAACACAGGATCATGCAGTCTCCGGCGGCTCCCGAGAAACGCGAGCAGGTGAAGGGAAAAGATCAAATGATTCTTGAGAGGATGCCGGATCGGAGTCACAAAGCGCAGGCACCCGAGATCCTGCGCCCCACAGGCCGTTGGGCCACAGAAGCGGAGTTGACGAAGGCGTTTGAAGACAGCCGCAAGGCGACGATGGACTACGTTCGAACCACGAATGACGACCTGCGTGATCACTTTTACGATCATCAGGCTTTCGGAACTCTGGATGGATACCAGTGGCTATTGCTGATCTCGGCGCACAGCGCCCGCCACACCGAACAGATCGAAGAAGTGAAAGCCGACCCTAACTTTCCGAAGAACTAAAGCCGCTTTCCAGGCCTGTCATCCTGAGCGCAGAGGCGGCTTCGCAAGAGCGAAGCCGCCTTGAAGTCGAGGGACCCCTACTACCCTCGCAAGCGCTGTGCGCCCGCGCCCTCTAAGGTTTCACCGCGACCATCACCACGCCATGCGATGCAACGGTCGCCGAAAACTTCCCCGTGAACTTTCCCAGATCCTTATGCTGCCACAGGTCGCGCACCGAAGCATTCACGCTGCTGGGATAACCGAGATCCTCCCAGTTCGCCGTGATCTGCTGTTCGGTCCCGCCGCGATTCAATAGAATCACCGCGCGGCTGCCGTCTTTTAGCTGCTTGGCCCACACTTCCAGGTCGCCGTTCTTCGCGACGCGCTCGCCTTCGCGTCCGAGTGAATCCTGATCGACGGCAATCACTTCTTTATTGGTGAGAATGTCGTGAATTTCCGGCCGCATGGTGCGCAGGTCATTGCCCGCGATCAGGGGCGCGGCCAGCAGCGCCCACAAACTGAAATGCGAACGGTACTCAGTTTCAGTCATGCCAGCGTTGCCCACTTCGAGCATGTCAGGATCGTTCCAGTGCCCCGGGCCGGCATACGACTGCAGCCCAACTTGCTGGTCGATGATGGCCATCACGCCGTTCGAGCAGCACGAACCGTCTGGCCACTTTGCCGACCCTCCCCAGCGATCCTGAATGTCGCCGGTGCTGCGCCACAGGTTCCCGCCAACTTCTTTGCCCCACAGCCACGGCTTGGCCGTGCCCCACTCGCAGATACTGAGCACGATGGGACGCCCGGATGCGTCGAGCGCCGCGCGGATGTTGGCGTAGGACGCTTTCGCATCCTGCGTGGTGAGGGTGCTGCACCAGTCGTATTTCAGGTAGTCGACGCCCCAAGCGGCGTATTGCACTGCGTCCTGATATTCGTGACCGAGGCCGCCGGGGCGGCCTGCGCAGGTCTTCGATCCGGCGTCGGAATAGACGCCGAACTTCAGCCCGAGCGAATGAATGTAGTCGCCTACGGCTTTCATGCCATGCGGGAAGCGCTGCGGATCCGCCACAATGTTGGCGTTGGCGTCGCGGCTCACCTGCCAGCAGTCGTCGATGTTGACGTAGACGTAGCCTGCGTCTTTCATGCCCGACTTGACCACTGCGTCGGCCATGCTCTTGATCATGTCTTCGCTGACGTTGCACTGGAACTTGTTCCACGAATTCCAGCCCATGGGCGGGGTCAACGCAAGATTGGCCGAGGGCGGCATCTTTTCCTGGGCGAGGAGCCCGGCGACGAAGAGAGAAATGCAGAACAGCGCAAGAATTGTGCGGCTCATTTTCATGCAGACGTTTTACCAGAAGCCTTCGGAGATTGGTATCAAAAGATAACGCGGAGGGAAATCGAAAGAGATAAGCGGAGCGCGCGGCTTGTGCACGATCCATTTACAATGCACCCGACGGAGGGTTTTCATGCGCGGTCTGCGGGTTCTAGCGGTGGTCGCGGTCCTGAGTTGTGCTGTTTCCGTGTTCGGTAGTCGCGGCTGGGCGCAACGTGCTGCAGCGCCGGTCGGAATCTTTGAAGATCACAGCGATGTGGGAACTGTGCTGCACGCGGGCTCCGTCGAGTACGATTCATCTCAGCGAACCTATACCATCAGCGGCGGCGGCGAGAATATGTGGCTCGCGGCGGATGCGTTTCAATATGTGTGGAAGAAGGTCTCCGGGGACGTGACGCTGACCGCCGACATTTCGTTTCTGAACAAGAGCGGGAATGAGCACAAGAAAGCAGTGCTGATACTGCGGCAGAGTCTTGATGCGGATTCCGTTTATGCCGACGTTGCCCTGCACGCCAGCGGTCTGACGTCGCTGCAATTCCGCGACGAAAAAGGAACCGTCACGCACGAGATTCAGTCGAACACATCAGCCCCGAGGCGGCTACGCATCGCCAAGCGCGGGGATTATGTGTACATGTCGCTGGCGATGGAGGGCGAGCCCAAGGTCGCCGGCGGATGGCTTCGCATTCCGCTACGGGGCGAGTTCTACGTTGGGCTCGGCGTGTGTTCCCATGACAAGGATGTCGTGGAAAAAGCAGTATTCTCCCACGTCGAGTTGACGCAAACTTCGGCCGCCGTTGACACCAAGCCAGTTCTCTACAGCGCGCTCGAAACCATCGCGATCGATTCCGCCGACCGCCGCGTCGCGTACCTTTCTGAAGGACGATTCGAAGCGCCCAACTGGACGCGCGACGGCGCCGCCTTTCTGTTCAATCGCGATGGGCACATTGAGCGCCTCGCGGTCGGCAGCGACAAGCCAGCCATCATTGACACGGGCTTCGCCACTCGCTGCAACAACGATCACGGCATTTCGCCGGACGCCACACAGATTGCCATCAGCGATAACTCCCAGGGCGATCACGAGTCGCTCGTGTATATCGTGCCCATCACGGGCGGGACGCCACGCCGCATCACGCAGAATTCTCCATCGTACTGGCACGGTTGGTCGCCCGATGGGAAGACGCTGGCATTCGTCGGCCAGCGCAATGGCGACTTCGATATTTATACGATCCCGGCGGTCGGTGGCGAAGAGACACGACTGACGACGGCCAAGGGACTCGATGACGGCCCGGAATATTCACCGGATGAAAAATATATTTACTTCAACTCCGAGCGCACCGGCCACATGCAGATCTGGCGCATGAGGCCCGACGGCAGCGAGCAGGAGCAGGTTTTCTCCGACGATCTGAACAACTGGTTCCCGCACATTTCTCCCGACGGTCAGTGGATGGTGTTTCTCACCTACGGAGCGGATGTGACTGGCCACCCGGAGAATAAAGATGTGATGCTGCGGCTGATGTCGCTTGATCCGAAATCGAACGACAAGAAAATTACCGTGCTGGCGAAATTGTTTGGCGGACAGGGAACGATCAACGTTCCATCCTGGTCGCCCGACAGCAGGGAAGTGGCGTTCGTCAGCTACCTGCTGGTGCCCGAAGAGAAGACGACGGTCGCACGTCCCACACCGCCGACCCGCGATCCGAATACGCCCGGCTATGTGACGGCGAAGGATTTACCTGATGGCGCCAACGCTCCGGCAAAGGCTGATGGGAACTTCATCCTCGGCGCCACGCACAACCCCGCGCCGGAAGCGACTGTGCAGCCGGGCGCGCCTCAGGGAACCGTCTACAACTTCACCATGAATTCTGCCGACAGCAAGATCTACCTGGGCATCGCGCGGGATCCGGGTATTCTCGGAACTCCAGATCCCGCCGATCCCACCAAGCTGATCGTCACCACGAGCCACCCTGCTCCCTACACTCGGCGCGTCGCGGTGTACGTGCCCAAACAATATGTCCCGGGCACGACCGCGCCATTCATCGTTGGAGCGGACGGACCTGACTCTTTGTTGTTCACAGTTCTGGATAATCTGATTGCCGAGCATCGCGTGCCCGTGATGATTGCCATTTCCATCGGCAACGGCTCGGGCGACGCGCAGGGCAGCGAACGCGGCCTTGAATACGACACGATGTCGGGGCTGTACGCGGAGTTCGTCGAGAAAGAAGTTCTGCCGCAGGTGGAGAAGCAGGCTAACGTGAAGCTGACCAAAGATCCCGGGGGCCGAGCCACGATGGGTGGCAGTTCCGGCGGGTCGTGCGCTTTGATCATGGCGTGGTACCACCCAGAGCTATACCACCGTGTTCTGACTTACTCCGGCACCTACGTGAACCAGCAGTGGCCGCCGAACCCGCAAACGCCGCACGGTGCGTGGGAGTTCCATGAAGACCTCATCCCCAATAGTTCGCCCAAGCCGCTGCGCATCTGGATGGAGGTTGGTGATAAGGACCTGTTCAATCCGAATGTTATGCGCGACAACATGCACGACTGGGTTCTTGCCAATGAGAATATGGCCAGAGTGCTGGCCGACAAGGGCTACCACTACCAGTTTGTATTTGCGCGAAATGCGGGGCATGTCGACCATGCCGTGAGACAACAAACTCTGCCGGAGGCTCTGGAATATGTGTGGCAGGGATACCCGATCGCGGGCCAGAGCAAGTGATTTTCGCTGCGCCGAGATTTATTCCGGCGCCTGAAACGGCGATGCCGGCAGGCCCTCTTTGTTAAAGAGATTGCAGTTTGGACTGGCGGCCCATCCGTAGCGAACTGACACGGGCTTCGGTACTGCGGCGCTCGAAACGATAACGGACTCGCCTTCGATTCTGGCCTGGGCCGTGGAGTACTTCCCATCCGCACCGGCCACTTCAAAGCCGGTCACTTCGGCGGTAGCAGCGCCGGCGACTGCCGCGCCCTTGGCCATCAATCCGCCGGCATGATCGAACCACACGCGCAATGCATGATCTTCCTGCGTGACCTGGCGGTACAACGGACCGGACCACTCGATTTTTTCCCCGTAGGAAATCGCGCGCGCCGCCAGCGCGAGACGCAGACCGACATCCTGCTTGTTCTTGGGATGGAGGTTGTCGGGTTCGCCGATGTCGATCGTGACCACCATGCCCGTATTTCTGAGCACGAGCGCCTGTCGCTGCGCGTCGCGAACCTCTGGCCAGAGTGCTTCGGGCGAAGTGTTCCAGTTGGCGATCTGCACGAAGAGGAATGGAAAATCTCCCTCGCCCCATGCGTTCCGCCAGTCGCGAATCATGGTCTGAAACACGCGGGCGTAGAGCGGAGCGCGGTCCGAACCGGAGTTGGCCTCGCCCTGATACCAGATGACGCCGCGAATCGCGAACGGCGTTAGCGGCGCGATCATACCGTTGAACAGAGCCGCCGGAGCCCACGCCGCGAAATCTGGATGCCAGTGCCACGCGGGCATTGGCTTACCGTCTGCCTTGGCCTGCTCGGCCGCCTGCTGATACTCGCGCTCTTCGCGCTGCTGTTGCAACGACCGTCGGAGGATTGCAGCGGCCACCGTTTTTGAGCGCTGCCGCGAAAACCGGCATCAGAGCGGCGTCGGCGGAGAGCGAGCGCAAACTCGTCCACGACTCGGCCGCAGTTCCTCCCCAAAAAGACTCGATCAAGCCGATGGGAACGCCCAGTTTCTGCTGGAGATGGCGCGCAAAGAAATAGGCCGCGGCGGAAGAGGTCGCAACAGTCTCTGGAGTGCACGCGGCCCAGCCTTTCGACTCGACATCTTCCAGCGGATAGTCCGCTGGTTTGTGCTTCACCATGAACAAACGGATCTTTGGATATTGCGCAGCTGCGATTTCAGTCTGGGCGTTGGCGAGATCGGTCATGGGAAATTCCATATTCGACTGGCCGGACGCGACCCAGACATCGCCGACAAGAATGTCGTTAACAACGATCGTATTCGTTGCCTTGACGCTCAACTGAAAAGGTCCGCCAGCCTCGCCGGGAGAAAGATAGACGCTCCAGCGGCCATCGTCGTCGGCGGTTGCCGATTTCGTCTCGCCGCGGAAAGCCGCGGCGACCGCCTCATGCGGCGCCGCCATGCCCCAGACGTGAACCGGAAGAGCCGCGCTGTATCACCATGTGATCGGCGAGCAGGGCGGGCAGGGTCGCGTCCGCGCGGGCGGGAATGGCGACGGCGACCAGCGCCGTCAGGAGAGCTGCGATGTGCAGAACAGAAAACTGAAGATGCCTTCGGATCATTGGTTCTCCGTGTGGGTTCGCGGTCATAAACAGGGAAGATTCTACCGCGCCAGTTTTTCGTCGAAAAATTTCGCCATGAGTTCGAGCGCCTCGCGAGTCTCCGGCAACTGGAAGTGGTACCAGAAAGCGTGGGGCAGCGCCTCAAAGACGACGAGTTGCGCATCATTGCCCGCGCGCAGCATAGCACGATGAAGCGTCGTCGTGTCGCTTAGCAGGATGTCGCGCGCGCTGGTGACCAGCAGGGTGGGCGGCATGCCGTGCAGGTCGGCGAAAATCGGCGAGAGCACGGGATCTTTGCGATTAGTCTTACCCACGTATTCATCATTCGGCAAGTGATTGGGATCGATTGGCTCGAGCCGTCCGGGAAAACCGTTGAGCGTGAACAGTTGCCGGCTGTCGCCGACCCGGCTGTAGTCCGCGAGGCCGGAGAAAATTCCGAGCGCGGCGGGCAGCGGCAGTCCGAGCTGCTTGAGACGGACGGCCACTTCGGCGGTGAGAATCGCTCCCGCCGACGTGCCGAAGATTCCAATGCTGCGCGGCACGTACGTTTTCAGCAGTTCCTTGTATACCGCGACCACATCGTCTACGGCGGCTGGAAACGGATTCTCCGGGGCGAGGCGATAGTAAACGGAAACGACTTTAATTTTCGCCAGGTTCGCAATAGGGACGCCCTCGATCAACGAGCCGGAATCGGAATTGAATCCGCCGCCGTGCAAATTGATAAGCACACGCTTGCTCTGCGGGGCTCGACAAGCGGCGTGATGATGTCGGTGCGAACGCCTGCCAGGCTGGTTTCCTCTACATTCACGGGATAGAGTTTGCGCGCTTCGGCGGAATCTGTTTTGCGCCAGATGTCAGTGCGGGCGCGGCGTTCGTCGAGGGATTCCGGCGGGCCGATTTTCTGCTGGGCTAGCGATTCGAGCCACTTCTGCGCCTCCGGACTGATGGTCGCCGGCATCGGAACGACTCGCGTGAGGTGCGCGGTGCCGTCGGCGTCGAACGTGGCCGAGTCTTGTGGCGTGGCTGGAGTCGACTGGGCTGCCAAGGTTGGAGCGATCGCGAGGGCGACGATCAGGTGCAGCGCTGTGATTTTCATCGGGATATTTGTAGCAGAAGTGTGGGCAGGAAGAAGCAAAACTTAACCAAAGAGGACACAAGGGAACGCGGAGGATTCGCCGTCCCGCTGTGTTCCACTGTGTCCTCTGTGGTCAGTTCTTTCGCTTCGGCCTTACGCCAAATTGTACTTGCCCCGTTCGATCACGCGTTGCGCAATCAACTGCCTCAGTTCGATCGTGTTAAAAGGCTCGTACTTCGCTAGCCGGCGCAGGATGGCAAGCTGCGTGCGCAGCATGTCGCCGTCGGCAACGGCGGCGATTACTTTCTTCGCCGCGGATTCGACCTTCTCAAAAGCCTGCGACAGGTAGACGCGGGTCATGGCAATGGGCAGAGCCGCGCCGGCTTCGCCTTTGGCCTCGACGATCTTCTGCGCGCGCAGGACCGCCGATTCCATGGCATAAGTTTCAATGGTCATGTCGGCGATGGCGCCCATGATTTCCTGCTGATCCTGAATCGCCTGCATATATTTCTGCGTGGCTGCGCCCGCAGCGAACAGTCCCAGCTTCTTGGCTTGGGCTACTAACTTTCGTTCATCCGGCAGTGCGCCTTCGAGTTCTTCCGCCATCGACGGACCCGAGAGCACTTCGTCCATCAGTTTCTTGATCGCGGGCATCAGCGGCAACTGGCCGCTCATGGCGCGCTTCAGCAGGAAGCCGGTGATTATGAGGCGGTTAATCTCGTTGGTGCCTTCGAAGATTCGATTGATGCGGGCATCGCGATAGGCCCGCTCGGCGGGATACTCTTCCACGAACCCGTAGCCCGCGTAAATCTGCACCGTTTCGTCGACGACGTAGTCGATCATCTCCGAGCCCCACACTTTAATAATGGAGCACTCGACGGCGTATTCCTCGATCGCCTTCAGCGTCTGCTTGGCGGCATCGGCGGCCGATTTGTCGACTTCGCTCAAAGCCACGTCCATCATGCCGACCGTGCGATAGACCAGCGATTCGCCGACGTAAAGCAACGTCGCCATGTTGGCGATTTTTTCGCGCACCAGCCCGAAGTCGGCAATGACCTTGTTGAAGGCCTTGCGCTGCTTGGCGTAGCTGATGGCGTTTTCCAGTGATACCCGGCCTCCGCCCACGCACATGGCGCCCAGCTTGAAGCGGCCGACGTTCAGAATGTTGAAGGCGATGATGTGCCCCTTGCCGATTTCGCCCAGCAAGTTTTCAACCGGAACTTTGCAGTCGTTGAGAATGATGGGGCAGGTCGACGAGCCGCGAATGCCCATCTTGTGTTCTTCCGCGCCGACCGAGAAGCCGGGGAAAGTTCTCTCCACCAGGAATGCGCTGAACTTCTCGCCGTTGATTTTGGCAAACACGGTGAACAGGTCGGCGAAGCCCGCGTTGGTGATCCACATTTTTTCGCCGTTGAGCACGTAGTGCTTGCCGTCAGTAGAAAGTTCGGCGCGAGCCCGGCAATTGAGCGCGTCCGAGCCCGAAGAAGCTTCCGACAAGGCATAGGCGCCGACAATTTCGCCGGCGGCCAGTCGCGGCAAATATTTGTTCTTCTGTTCTTCGGTGCCGAAGTAGACGATGGGCAGCAGGCCGATGCCACTGTGCGCGCCCCAGGTGGTGGCGAAGCCGGCATACTTCGCAATGTGATCGGCGATGACGGCGGCAGTTACCTTGTCCATTTCGAGGCCGCCGTAGGCTTCGGGAATCTCGACAGCGCTCAGCCCGAGTTCGCCCGCCTTTTTCAGAAGGGCACGGGAGACCGAGAAATCCTTGTGCTCGATCTTTTCGACATTTGGCAGAATCTCGTTGACCGAAAACTCTTCCGCGGTCTGCCCGATCAGTTGATGCTGTTCGGTGAAATCTTCGGGCGTGAAAATCTCTTCGGGCTGCCGCGATTCCAGCAAAAAGCTGCCGCCGGAAATCCTGGTCTTCGGAACTGCGGTGGTCGTCGCCATGTCTATTCCATCCTCGCTTAAAGACCGCCGACTCCGCGGGGCGCGGCGGGAGAACACTGTAATTCTAATGCCGCAGGGAGGGGAATGATAGGAGGGAAACTCCGGCATTAGCAGGGGCTTCGTGCCGGTTGTCGATGCTTTAATCGCGACGATGATCCGGCCGAAAGACCCTGGCTCGATGATGCGCCAGCGACGATCCTCCAGTAACGATCCACCAGCGATGTTCGTCCCAGGCGAGGCCTCAGTTCGATTCTCACCTCACGGATTCGAACGAGAACGCCGGATAGCTCCTGGCCGCAAACGAATTGAGCGGAACGGTGGTTGTCCCCCTGCGCTGGCAGGCTTGATAGCTCGCCTGCAGATTCCGGTAGAGACTGGCTTCGCTTTCCGCCGAACTGGTCGAGGCCGAACATTGCTGCGGATCGGTGGAGCACGCGCCTTGCCGCGCCGCTTCCGTCTCCTGCCTGCGCTGCGCCTGCCGCTCCATCATCATGCGCAAGGCGCTACAGTCGTCCAGAAATGTCCGCTGCAAGCAGGCGCCCCGAAATTCTCCCGTTCCACAGGGACGGCGAACGATGTTATTGGCGATAACCGCTGTCCCACATTCACCTTTAGGGCAAACCGCACACGGGCCTTCGAAACAGAGCGGGCGTCGCAGGTCAGCGACAGGTTTTACCGTGGGTGCCGGGGTTGGTTGGGCTCGCCGGAAAGGATGCCACAGGGAGGAGAAGAAGCTTTTCTTCTGCACTCCCGCGCTGGGAGCAGAAACAGAATGCGAGGTACTCGGCTGAGTCGCACTCACGCCGGAGTGCGGCGACGCCGGCGTCGAGCTTGAGGTATGCACACTCGAACTATGCGAAAACGACCCGCTGGAACTGTAGCTGGCGGAACTTCCAGTCGAAACCGATCCTCCCGAGGAACCGCTGTGGGAACCACCGCCGCCGCTTGAGGAACCGCCGGAACTCCCGCCGCCTCCCGCCGAATGTTGAGCCAAGATATTGGAGGGAAAAAACAGAATGACCGCAAGAGCTAAGGTAATGCGCAACGCCGCAAGACAAACAGAGGAGAGCCGCATAAAGCACCTCCGTGCCGACCGAAACTTCACTCACCGGACTTTATTGACCAAATTGGATTGACCAAATTGGCCAACCTAATTTGATCAACCGGGATTGCCCGCCCGGGTCCTGGGCTGCCCGTCTTTCCTGGACGCTCTGCGTCCAATAAAAGAATACTCCTTGACCGTGTCAAGGAGGGTAGCAATCGGGTAAAGAATTGTTAAGGATGCCGTCAGCGGTATTCGATAACCGACCGCGTCTCGGTGGTCTTCAGCCGGTAGAGCGCCGACGGTTGGCAAGTCGAATAGCTCACGCGGTGCGTGGAGTCGGAGTCCCTGGAATCGCGCGCAACCACGTAGCTGCGGATGGCGAAGCAGGTTGGTTCTTCCAGCATCCCGTCTGGCGTAAAAATCGTGACCGGACGATTATTCAGCTCGAAGTTGCGAATGTCAGAAAAGTCCTCGAACTGGCTGAAATCGTAATGGCCGAGACGTATCTGATCAAGAGAGTTCTGCCCAGAGCCGAGGCCGGCCGGAGAATTCGGGAAAAGCTTCCAAGGTTCCGATGCCGTGGAAGCCTTGGCACCACTCAGATCGAAACCAAAAGCTTTGCCAACTACCTGAGAGCTTTGTAATTTCTGACTCTGCGCTAGGGAGGACACAGAGCAAATGAGCAACGCGGCGGCGAGAAGGCGGGCGAGAGTCATAAGAACCCTCCTGGAGCGAATTATAGCTCCGTTCTCAGTTCAAGTTTTCGAAAATCCCAGCAGCGCCCATGCCGCCGCCGACGCACATGGTGACCATGCCGTAGCGGGCGTTGCAGCGTTTCAGTTCGCGAATCACGCTCGCGGTCAGCTTCGCTCCGGTGCATCCCAGCGGATGTCCCAGGGCGATCGCGCCGCCGTTGGGATTGACTTTCTCCGGGTCGAGACCAGCTTCTTTGATTACGCCTAACGCCTGCGCTGCGAAGGCTTCGTTCAATTCGATCACGTCGATGTCAGCGAGCTTCAGCCCGGCCATCTTCAACACCTTCGGAATTGCGAACACGGGGCCAAGTCCCATTTCTTCCGGCTTATATCCGGCCGTCGCAAAAGCAACATAGCGAGCCAGGGGCGTGATGCCCAATGCTTTCGCCCGCTCCGCCGACATGACCACGGCGGCGGAGGCACCGTCCGACATTTGCGACGAATTGCCGGCCGTCACCGTGCCTTTCGTGTGAAACGCGGGCTTCAGCGCGAGCAGGGCTTCAAGCGAAGTGTCGCCGCGCGGTCCTTCGTCCACTTTGAACACAATTTCCTGGTGCTTCGGTTTCGAACCATTGGGCGTGCTGAAACTCACCGGCACGGGCACGACTTCATCGGCGAACTTTCCCGCCTGAATCGCGGCCAGCGCCTTCTGGTGGCTGCGCAGCGAGAACTCGTCTGCCGCCTCGCGCGTGATGCCTACGCGCTGCGCGACTCTCTCGGCGGTGAGTCCCATGGTGAGATAAGCGTCTGGATAATGTTCGACGAGCCATGGATTGGGGGATATCTTGTGGCCGCCCATCGGGATCATCGACATCGACTCGGTACCACCAGCGACGATCACTTCCGCACCGCCACTCATGATGCGCTCGGCCGCCATGGCAATTGCCTGCAGTCCCGACGAACAGAAGCGGTTGATGGTCAGCGCCGAAACTTCTACCGGCAGTCCCGCGCGCAGCGAGGCGATGCGGGCCACGTTCATCCCCTGCTCGGCCTCGGGCATGGCGCACCCTAGGATGACGTCTTCAATCTCTTTGGTGTCGAGTTGCGGTATGCGTTCGAGCGCGCCCTTGATTGCGACCGCGGCCAGTTCATCGGGACGAGTGGCGCGGAGCGTGCCTTTGTAGGCGCGTCCCACGGGCGTGCGAACAGAAGAAGCGATGATGACTTCACGCATAGCATTTCTCCGCTTCTGGCTGACTACCGATTAGATGCCTGCCATCTCGCCCCGGCTTCAAGGGCGCCGTTCCTGTGAACGACCGTTCACTTCGCCGGAGCGAAAAAGAAATAGTCGGCGGTGTAACTGCTCTTCGTCTCCGCGTCTTTGTGCGACTCATCGCAGGCGTCGTTGCCGGGCTTGCCGCCGTGGGTGTGGACGCGCTGAATGGTCGTCACCTTCGCCAGCTGACCTTTTCCCGCGTTGCTCACCACATTCACCAGCAGCCAGGGGATGGAGTCGGAATCGAGCGAGTCGACGTGGGCGGCGGCTTTGCCGGAGACTTCGCTGCCATCTTTCAGCTTCCAGGTCGGCAGCTTCGAGGTTGGGTCGGCGAGATGCTGGCCAATCACTTTGTCTTTCCTATCGCTGAGTTCGGCCTCGGGACCCTTCAACGTCCAACCGAACTTGCCATCCGCGCCGGCCTGGCAGGTGTAGATCTGTGATCCCTTGGCATGCGCGGAGAGGACTGGATCGAGGCCCGCGGGAACGGCGATCGCATCCGGCACATCGGGAGCAACTTCCTGCGCGTTGGCTTGGGCGCTCGCAAGTGTCGTGAAAGAAATGAGGACGGTTAAACCGACGACCGCGGCGAGACTTAGCAGACGTCTTTTCATGGCTGACATGAGGCGATTGTAACAGCGACGTTAGTTTCTCAGCGTCTTCCCCGTCTTCAGCGTGAACTGAATCCTCTCCTGCGTCTTCTTCTCGCCGCAAAGCGATTTGAAGCCCTCTCGTTCGAGGTCGAGGATGTACTGTTCGCTCACCGGCGTACCGGGCGTGACATTGCCGCCGCAGAGCACTTCGGCGATTTTCGCGCCCAGCTTCACTTCGTAGTCGGTGATGTAGTCGCCCTGGCGCATGAGATAGACGCCCATTTTGAGCGCGGCCAGAAGACTTTCGCCGGGGGCCGGAATGTCGGTGCGCGGGACGGGCGGCTCGTATCCGGCGCGGGCGAGTTCGAGGGCGCGGGCCTTGGCGTCGGAGAGCACGCGCTCGCGGTTCATGGTGATGCGGTCGGCGTCGGAGACGAATCCCAAGCCGCGGGCTTCGTGCGCCGAGGTGGCGACTTTGGCGGTAGCGATGGTTTCGAAAGCTTTCTTCAGAGCTTCCATCATCTCGACGGAACCAGCGAGAGCTTCGCCGGAGACTTTGCCGCGCGAGGCTGCCGCGCTGTCGACGACGCGCAGCAGCATTTCCTTGCAGCCGCCGCCGCCGGGCAACAAGCCGACGCCGACTTCCACCAATCCAGCGTAGAGTTCGGCGTGTGGCTGGCGCGCGGCGGCGTGCAGGGAAATTTCCGTCCCGCCGCCCAGGCACAGGCCGAAGGGCGCGACCACGACCGGCTTTGGCGAGAACTTGATGGCCTGCGTCATGCCCTGAAACTGGCGGATGGCGAGGTCAACGTCGTCCCATTCATCTTCCTGCACGCTCATAAGCAATAGCATGAGGTTGGCGCCCACGGAAAAATTCGGGGCGTCGTTGGTGATGACGAAGGCGTCGAAGTTGTCGCCGGGGCCGCCGGGCTTCAGGGTTTGACTAATAAGACTGACAATGTCGGAGCCGAGCGAGTTCATCTTGCTGTGGAATTCGAGGCAGGCCACGCCGTCGCCCAGATCGATCAGCGACGCGCCGGAATTTTTCTTGACCACGCCATTCGATTTTTTCGCGACTGTTGTCGACCACACACCCGCAGGAACTTCAACCAGTTGCCAGTTGCCGGTAGCCAGTTCCCAGTATTTTCGGCCGGAGGCTGCTTTGGGATCGTCTGCGTACCAGGACTTCTGGCCGGCGGCCAAAAGCCTCTCTACGTTCGCCGCGACCGGCTTGCCTTCTTTTTTCATGCGGGCGACGGTGGGTTCGACGCCGGCGGCGTCCCAGAGTTCGAAGGGGCCCAGTTCCCAGTTGAAGCCGAGGCGCATGGCGCGGTCGATTTCAACGATCGAGTCGGAAATTTCGGGCACGCGATTGGCGGAATAGGTCCACAGGTCGGAGAGCGCAGGCCAGAGGAAGGCGCCGGCTTTGTCGTTCTTTTGCGGAGTGGCGCCGTTGAGGCTGAGCAGAGCGCGCAGGCGCGCTCCCGTGTCGTCGATATTCTTCGCCATATCGAGCGCGGGAAATTTCGGCTTCTGCCTCGAATGGTATTCAAGAGTCTTCCAATCGAGCGCGAGGCGCTCGTCTTCCTGGCCTTCGCCGCCCTTTGCTTTCTTGTAGAATCCGCCTTTGGTTTTGTCGCCCAGCATCTTCCGTTCCAACATCTTGCCGAAGAAGTCAGGCAAACGCAGATCGCTGCGTTCATTCTGGACGTTCGTGGTCATGTTGCTGACGACATGTCCGAGAATGTCGAGACCAACCAGGTCGATGGTGCGGAACGTGGCCGAACGCGGCCAGCCTACGGCTGAGCCGGTGAGCGCGTCGACTTCTTCGATGGTCAGATCCATTTCCTGCATCAGCCGCATCACGTTCAACACCGAAAATGTCCCAATGCGGTTGGCGATGAAGTTGGGCGTGTCTTTCGCCAGGACTACGCCCTTACCAAGATGCACGTCGCAGAAGTACGAGATGGCGTCGATCAGCGCGGGGTCGGCTTCGGGCGTGGGGATGAGTTCGAGCAGGCGCATGTAGCGTGGCGGATTGAAAAAATGCGTGCCAAACCACGAGCGCCTGAAATCGTCAGGGAATCCTTCCGCAATCTTGCCTACAGGCAAGCCGCTCGTGTTAGTGGTGATGATCGTGCCGGGCTTGCGGATGGCTTCTACTTTTTTCAATAACGCCCGTTTGAGGTCGAGATTTTCGACAACGGCTTCGATGATCCAATCAACGTCGCTGAGCTTCTTCAGATCGTCTTCGAAATTGCCGACGGTAACAAGTCGGGCGAGTGACAGTTCCATGAATGCGGCTGGCTTGGATTTTTTAGCGGCGTCGAGCCCAGCGGTCGCGATCTTGTTCCGCGCTGGGCCGTCGGCATCCGCGGGAACAATATCGAGCAGGTAGCTGGGAACGCCGGCATTGGCGAAATGCGCGGCGATGCGGGCGCCCATGGTTCCGGCGCCGAGGATGGCAACTTTATGAATGCGCTTCATGAATAGGCCTCGGAAAAAATCTTTACCACAGAGGACACGGGGTACACAGAGGAATTCGAATTGAATTGCGAACTGCCAATGGTAATCGCTTCTCGGTCAATTTATCTAGCACGCATAATCACAGATCCGGATGGGCTTCGACATAATCCAGCGCTTTGCGCGCCATTTGTTTCTCGCCGCCGTAGGCGAGCAGCTTCGGTGCGTCGGCCAAAGGTATCCACTTAGCGCGCGCGACTTCGATACGCATTTCATCGGCGATGTGGTCGATGCGTCCGGATTCGTAGCGCAGCAGATAGAAGCTGACGATTTTGAACACGCGCTCGCCATCGCCCCAGGAGCGAACGTAAACATACTTGCTGTCGCCCAGTTTTGTGATCAGAGCGGTGGTGATTCCGGTCTCTTCGCGAACCTCGCGCAGGGCCGCTTCGAGGGCTTTCTCACCCGGATCGACCAGGCCTTTAGGCAGACATAAAACCGGCTTCGGTTTCACGCGCACTTTGTGCTTGCCAGGATCAGGCTGGACGGTCGGCGCGGCCGAGGGCAGCTCGATGGCGGCCATCCACCAACTCCCATCTTTCTTTCGAACGACCACTCCGCCGGATGAGATCTCGCGCACCATAATTTCCCCGTACCGTTCTTTCGCGCAGCTCAAACGCTTTGAACCTCGCAGCAATACAGGATTTTCCTTACAAACCTGCTACTTCCAAGGTAACTATTACTATGCCGATGGTGTGTTCTAGCGTAATCCCCTGTAGCACCCTTGTGCCCTTCCGAGCATCGAAAGATCATGGCATCTTAATGTAAGGCATCTTAAACGTAGCAGTAGGTTTGCGTACTTCCGGCTGCTCTGCCAGGCCGGAAAACGCGGGGTCGGCTGTGAAAAGTCTGGACAAGATTCTTCGTTCAGTGCAAGCCTTTGGGCGGGAGCTCTCCCGCAAAGCCGCGCCTGCTTTGGCCGTCCGGACGCCTGCGATCGGCTTGGCGCTCGGCGGAGGATTTGCCCGCGGCATCGCGCACATCGGAGTTCTGAAGGTTCTCGAGGAAGAAGGCATTCCCGTCCGCGTCGTGACCGGGACGAGCGTGGGCGCGCTGATTGGCGCCTGCTACTGCAGCGGCCTGTCGATCTCGGAAATGCAGGACGTGGCGCACAGCGTGCGCTTCACCACCTTCGCGCGCTGGACGCTCTCGCGCTACGGCTTTGCTTCGAACGACCGCATGGTCGCATTCCTCGCTCGCACTTTGAAGTGTAAAACCTTTGAAGATCTGCGCATTCCGCTTGGCGTCACCGCGACTGACTTCAATACCGGGGAGGGCGTGGTGTTTCATTCCGGTTCGATCGTCGAGCCGGTGCGCGCCAGTTGCGCCTATCCTGGAATGTTTCTCCCGGTGGAGATTCGTGGACGTTATCTGATCGACGGGATGTTGTCGCATCCGGTGCCCACGCGGCCCTTGCTTGAAATGGGCGCCGATCGTGTGCTGGCGGTGCATTTGAAAGGCACGTGGGCTCTCGGTGGGCCACCGCGCCATCTGTTTGACGTGATCGGACAATCGTTCGCCATTGCGCAGGATGCTATGTCCAGCCTGTGGCGCGGTGCGGCCGACGTGGTCGTTGAACCCGACGTCGCCGGATTCGCCTACGACGACTTCAAACGCGCCGACGACTTGATTCGCGCCGGCGAAGTCGCAATGCGCGACGCGCTGCCCGAAGTACGGAAGTGGCTGGAGACGCCGGTCGATGCGACCGAACTTGGAACAGAACGCCACGGCGAACCGCGAACCGCGCCCATGCCGGCGGATTGAGCGCGGCGTTTTTCGTTCCTGGAACCCAGCGTCAGCCAATGCTTCACTCAAAATCTGGTTATTCTCGCTCTCGAAAGGTGGGGATTCCGCTTGACAGAGTCAGCGCAAAAGCATCAGACTGTGTCTAGTCAGACTAGTCATTAAGAAAAAGAGTAACATGGCCAAATCCCTGAAAAAGCCCATAACGCCTCCTTTGGCTGCCAGCCTGACAACTGCGGCAGAATCCTGGCAGGTTCAGACCGCCAAAGCCCGCTTCAGCGAAGTGTTCCGCCGCGCGCGAACCGAAGGGCCGCAGCGGATAACGAAGCAGGGCAAGGAAGGCGTGGTGATGGTGGCCGAAGAGCAGTACGAGCGCCTGGTTGGAAAGGCTCGCCAGCCTGCAAATATCGTCGACTTCTTCCGGCAGTCGCCACTCATGGGCCTCAAGCTCGATCTAACGCGGGATCGCAGCCCGGCTCGCGATATCGACCTATGAGCGGATTTCTGCTGGACACGAATTGCATTTCCGAGCTGATGCACGGTAGGCCCAAACCGCGCGTCGTAGATTGGCTCAGAGCAGCGGACGAAAGCCTGCTTTACCTCAGCGTTCTGACTCTTGGAGAAATCCGCAGCGGAGCCGCCTTCCTATCGCAGAGCAAGCGTCGGACGCAGCTCGAGATCTGGCTGGAATTGGATTTGCAGGTTCGCTTCGCCGAAAGAATTCTGGGTATTAACGAGGCGATTGCGGACCGCTGGGGATGGCTTACGGCCGAAGCCAAGCGAAGGGGCCGTCCGCTCGCAGCCGTTGATGGCCTTCTCGCTGCGACGGCGCTTCACCACAATCTGACGATTGTTTCCCGCAATGTCAGCGACTTCTCCAGCAGTCAAGTCGCCGTTCTGAATCCTTGGGAAGCATAAGGACTCTCATTCTGAGGCGGCGATTCTTCCGGCTGCCTCTTCTCTGATTTTCTTCCACGCGTTCTCTACGTGCCGCGCCTGCGTGTTGGTCTGCCCCACGCAGAGGCGCAATGTAAGTTTGCCGTGTAGCTTGGTATGCGTCAGAAACAAATCGCCGCTGCGGTTCAGGCGATCCATGATGGTCTGATTCGGCGCGTCCCCGGCTTTGTGCCGGAAGCAAACTAGATTCAACGGCACGGGGACGGCTAGTTCGAAGCGGTCGTCCTTCCTTACCCAGTCGGCGAAGTGTTGCGCCAGTTGCACGTGCTGGCGAATATGGTGCCGCAGGCCCTCGACACCGTAGTGGCGGATCACGAACCACAGCTTCAGTGAGCGAAAGCGGCGACCCAGCTGGATTTGCCAGTCGCGGTAGTCGATGACTGCGCCCGATTCCGAAGCCTGATTGCGCAAGTATTCCGGCAGGATGCTCAAGGTCTGAATCAGCATCTTGCGGTCGGCAACCCAGAAGCAGCTGCAGTCGAAGTTGGTGAACATCCATTTATGGGGATTGAAGTTGTAGCTGTCGGCGAGTTCGACTCCGTTTTGCAGATGCCGAAATTCAGGACAGAGCATGGCCGTGCCCGCCATGGCCGCGTCGACGTGCAGCCAAAGATTGTGCTGGCGGCAGACAGCGCCGATCGCGGCAACTGGGTCCATGGCATTCGATGAAGTTGTTCCCACCGTCGCGCAAACAAAAAATGGAGTCAGCCCGGCCCGAAGGTCGGCCTCAATCTTGCGTGCCAGAGCGTCGGGTCGCATCGCGAGATTCTCGTCGACTTCGATCAGCCGCAGATTCTCCACCCCAATGCCGGCAATCATGGCGGCTTTTTCCAGCGAGGAGTGAGTCTGCGTCGAGGCGTAGGCGACGAGCCGTCCATCGCATCCCTTCTTATTGCTCGCATAGTTGGTGGCGCGTTCGCGCGCAGCTAGCAGGGCGCAGAGCGCGGAACTCGAAGCCGTATCCTGAATCACGCCGCCGCCCGTGCTCGACGACAGAAACTTCCTGGGCAGATCGAGCATGGCGACCAGCCAGTCCATCACATGAGTTTCAAGTTCCGTGCACGCCGGGCTGGTCGACCACAGCATGCCCTGCACGTCGAGGCCGGAAGAAAGCAGATCGCCAAGGATGCCGGGGCCGGAAGCGTTGCTCGGGAAGTAAGCGAAGAAATTGGGCGACTGCCAGTGGGTGATGCCGGGCAGGATGAGGCTTTCGACATCCTTCAACACGGCGTCAAAAGGCTCGCCCTGCGCCGGGGGATTTGGGGGCAAGGCTGCGCGAAGCTCTCCCGGCTTCACCTGCGAGAGCACAGGGAACGACTCGATGCGGGCCTGGTAATCGGCGATCCAGTCGACCACAGCATGACCGTGGCGGCGGAATTCGTCGGGCGTCATGTGAAAGGATTTTTCGTCGGGCATGCTTATTTCGTTATTCTCCTGGGACTCATTTTCCATGCCAGTTACTTCAATCGTCCAAAGTACACACGCGTCTTGTAATCGAATGCGGCGCGTCCGGCAACGGCGTGCGCGTCGAAAATGCGCCGGAGTTCGTGCAGCATGGGCGCGTAGTTCGGATGATCCGGCCCGGGCGCGTACGACGACGACAGCAACCGGCCCTCGATTCCCGTGTAGTCGAACTCCTGTCGAACCGCAAAGATCCGCTCCTGAAATGGCACGGGATCGAAGAATTGATGGATCTCATCCGTCGTCCCCTCGTGGCGGACATCTGCGTAATCGGTGCCGTATTTCAGCAGGAGTTCCTCGTACTCGCGCAAAAACGGGGTTGAGTCGGTCAGTCGCTCGTTCCAGAGGAGCATAAGCCATCCCCCAGACTTCAGAATGCGCAGGAACTCTCGCCGCGAGTGCTCACGATCAAACCAGTGCGCAGCCTGCGCCGCGGTGACGAAATCGACGCTTTGATCCGCCAGCGTGGTTGCCTCCGCTGTTCCCGCTACGCTGGTGAACTTCGGGAACCCGGCCAGCACTCGCTCCCCAGCCTGGCGCATCTCGGTATTGGGCTCGACCCCGAAGGCGCGATTGCCATTTTCCAGCAGCATGCGCGTCCAGATCCCCGTGCCCGAGGCAATATCCGCAACCGCATGAGCCGGCGTCAACCCGCAGTCTTTTTCTAAGACTCGCAAGACCTCTGGCGGATAGCCCGGCCGGTAACGGACGTAGTTTTCGACGCGATCGGAGAAGCGGCTGGTGGCGTTGGAAGCAGGCATAAAGGCGCAATGTGGCAGGATTTTTCATCTTGCCAGAAAGCCATTCTAACGGCAGGATAGAGATGTTGTCCCTCCCCGTTGGGCTAACAGACACTTATGCGAGTTGTCATCAAAGTCGGCACCAGCCTGATCGCACCCGGCGGCCAGATTGACATCAATCTGCTACGCGGGATGGTCGATCAGTTCGATCTCTCGAAGAACGAATATCTGATCGTCACTTCCGGCGCCATTGCCGCGGGCATGTCAGGCCTGGAACTGCAGGCGAAGCCCAACGATGTTCCCCGCATGCAGGCCTGCGCTGCCGTCGGACAGAGCAAGCTGATGCATACCTACGAGCGCCTGTTCTTCGGCAAAAAGGTGGTTGCGCAACTATTGCTCTCGAGCGACGATTTCACCTCGCCGGTACGCTACCGCAACTTGCAGAATGCGCTGGCCGAGTTGCTGACGCTGGGCGTGGTCCCAATTGTGAATGAGAATGACAGCGTGTCGGTGCGCGAGTTGGAAGGCGCATTCGGCGACAATGACGAACTCAGCTCGCTGCTGGCTACGGCCGTCAAGGCGGACTGGCTGCTGCTGCTGACGAACGTGGACGGGTTCCTGGTCCCGAACGGACGCAAGAAGCCGCGCCTGCAGCGGGTGATTCGAAAGTTGACTCCCGCGCTCGAAGCGCAATGCAACGGCAAGAGCTCGCAGGGACGTGGCGGCATGATCTCGAAACTGCGCGCTGCCAAACTCGCTAGCGAAGGCGGAGTTCATGTCGCGATCGTGAACGGTCGCCATCCCAAGGCCATCACCGCGGGGATGGAGCGGAAAATCGGAACGTACTTTCCGCCACAAAAAGATCGATAATTAACAGCAATGGCAGCCACCCTCACCACCGCCGCGTCAACGCAGGAAAAATTGCTGCGCGCACGCGCCGCGTCGGCGACGCTGGCATTACTATCCACGCAGGAAAAAAACTCCCTGCTGCTGGCCATTGCCGATGCCCTCGAAGCCGAATCCAATGTGAAAAGCATCCTGGCGGCAAACCGTGAGGACGTGGAGACTTCCGGCCTCGAAGGCGCGATGCGCGATCGCCTGCTACTCAATCCTGCGCGAGTCAAAGACATTGCTAGCGGAGTGCGAGAGGTTGCAGCCTTACCCGATCCCATCGGCGAGACCCTGGCGGAATGGAGCAAGTCGAACGGCCTGCGCATCCGCAAGTTGCGCGTGCCACTGGGCGTGGTGGGAATTATCTACGAGTCGCGCCCCAACGTGACGGTTGACACCGCGGTGCTGGCGCTTAAGACCGGCAACGCCATCGTGCTGCGCGGCGGCAAGGAAGCGGCAAAGAGTTGCCAGCGACTGGTCGAAATTATGGCCGGAGTCGCCGGTGTTCCCGAAGGCGCAATCGAACTGCTCGACTCGACCACCCGCCAATCGGTTCATGACCTGATCAAAGCCCGCGGGCTGGTCGACGTCATCATTCCGCGCGGTGGCGCGGGGCTCATCACATTTGTCACCGAGAATTCCACGGTGCCGGTCATCGAGACGGGAGCAGGGAACTGCCACATCTTCGTCGACGCGTCGGCCAACTTCGACATGGCCGATGGCATCGTGATCAACGCCAAGACCCAGCGTCCGTCGGTGTGCAATGCCGCCGAGAAATTGCTGGTGCACGAGCGCGTCGCTGCTGAATACTTGCCGCGCATTGTGAAGAAGCTAGTCGAAGCTGGCGTCGAAGTACGCGGAGACGGCAAAGCCCGCAGCCTCGCTGCCGGATTGCCGGTTGGCCCCGCCGCCGAGCAAGATTGGTATGAAGAGTATCTGCGGCTATGCATGGCAGTAGCCGTGGTCGCCAACGTCGACGACGCCATCGCTCACATCAACCGCTACTCGACCAAACATAGCGATTCCATCATCACCCGCGATGAAGCGAACGCGCGCAAATTCTTGCGCGGCGTGGATTCGGCCGCCGTGTATTGGAATGCCTCAACCCGTTTCACCGACGGCGCGGAATTCGGTTTCGGCGCCGAGATGGGTATCAGCACTCAAAAACTTCACTGCCGCGGGCCGTTCGCGTTGGCGGAGTTGACTTCCTCGAAGTACGAGATTATCGGGACCGGGCAGGTGCGGTAGCTTTCAGTCCAGCGCTCTTGCGAGCGTACGTAAATTCCGCCAGATAGCGGTCGTGATTCACGCTGGCATCGCGAACTCCACTGTCGGCCTTTTTTGGTGTGATCTTGAGAGCCTTGAATCTACGTTTCGTGCCAGTTCCTGAAGTGAAGCCTGACTGCCCATGTGCTACCTTACTACCTTTCACCGCGGGAGCCCATGAAACTTCTCTCAGCCGCCGTTTTGTCTTCAGCCTTGTTCCTTTCGGAATCTTCTCCAACGGCAAAAGTTAGCGCCGGACCCTCCCCTTCGAACCCCGCCATCTTCGGTTTCCGCGACGCAGCCGCCGAGCAGGCCACGGAATCACAATTCCTGGCCGTGCCGGATTGCAAGCTGGCGGAAGAGCACTTGCGCATCCTGACCAAGGCTCCGCATATGGCAGGGACCATCGAAGACAAAGCGACCGCCGAATACGTCGCGCAGAAATTTCGCGCCGCCGGACTCGACACCGAGATCGTCGAGTACAAAGTCTGGATGAACTATCCCTCCGAAATCAGTGTCGATCTGATCGCGCCTGCCGGCATCGAGATGCACGGGCCCACCCGCGAGCACGTCGATCACGATCCGTTTCAAGATGATCCCCGCGTGGTCATGCCCTTCAGCGGCATGTCGCCCTCGGGCGACGCCGAGGCCGATGTGGTCTACGCCAACTACGGGACGCCTGAGGACTTCGAGAAACTCGACAAGCTCAAAGTCGATGTGCGCGGCAAGATTGTGCTGGTGCGCTACGGACAAAATTTTCGCGGAGTCAAAGTTTTCGTGGCGCAGGAACGGGGCGCCGCAGGCGTGATCATCTACTCCGATCCGGCCGACGATGGCTGGAAGCGCGGCGATAAGTATCCAGAAGGGCCGTGGCTGCCAGATACCGGCGTGCAGCGCGGGTCGGTGGGATACATGTTCGAGTTTCCCGGAGACCCGACCACGCCCGGCGTCGCGTCGCTGCCATCGCTGCCCGAGTCGGAGCGCGTTTCTCCGCAGCAGTCGAAGCAGATGCCGAAGATCCCGGTTACTCCGTTGTCGTATCACGACGCATGGCCCATCCTGCAGCATCTGGGCGGGCCGGACTCACCGCGCGAGTGGCAGGGCGCGCTGCCGTTCACCTACCATGTCGGTCCCGGCCCCGCGAAGGTGAAGATGCACCTTCGGCAGGACTATCAATTCCGCACACTATGGGACGTCATCGGCCGCGTGCGCGGCAGTGAGTCGCCGGAAGAATGGGTGGTCGCGGGCAATCATCGCGACGCGTGGGTCTATGGCGCGGTCGATCCGAACAGCGGTACTTCTGCGATGCTGGAAGCCGTGGACGGCGTCGGTGATTTGCTGAAGTCGGGCTGGAAGCCGAAACGCACGTTAATTTTCGCCAGCTGGGACGGCGAAGAAGAAGGCCTGATGGGCTCGACCGAGTGGGCGGAGCAGCACGAGGCAGAGTTGGCGAATGCGTCCGCATATTTCAATATGGACGTCGCGGTTTCCGGGTCGAAGTTCGGCGCATCGGCGGTGCCCACTCTCAAACAATTTCTGCGCGATGTAACCAAAGGTGTCCCGAGCCCGAAAGGCGGCACGGTCTACGAAGCTTGGGAGAAAGCGGCGCAGCCGGACGCGCTCTTGACGCAGTCTCTGGGAGAGACGTTTACAGAAAACCATCGTCTTCCGGCCGCGCCGGGTAAGGGCGACGTCCCGGTCGGCGACCTGGGCAGCGGTTCCGATTACACCGCATTCCTGCAGCACTCGGGAGTTCCCTCGACCGACATGGGTTCGAGCGGCCCTTATGGCGTATACCATTCGGCGTTCGATAATTTTGCCTGGTTCAAGAAATTTGCCGACCCTGATTTCGTGTACGTACAGGAAATGGCGCGCGTCTTCGGACTCGAAGCCGTGCGCATGGCCGATGCCGACGTTCTGCCTTATGACTACGAGGAGTATGGGAAAGAGATTGCCGGCTATCTCGAGGCTGCGCGCAAACGGGCGGAGGATAAATTTGGCAACAACCTGCTCGACTTCGCCGCGGTGAACGCCGCCTCTCGCCATTTCGAGAGCGCGGGCATGAAAATGCTGGCCAAACAAAAGAGTCCGCAGCAAGATGCCGCGCGGCTGAACCAGGTTCTGCGCGGCGCCGAACGGGCGCTCCTGGTTCCGCAGGGCCTGCCGCATCGTCCGTGGTTTCGCCACGTGATTTATGCGCCCGGCGAATATACCGGATACGCCGCGGTAGTCATTCCCGGAGTGAACGAAGCTCTCGACAAGGGTGATAGCGAGCGGGCGCGCCAACAGTTGGCGGTACTCACGACTGCGCTGGAACGCGCGGCGAAAACCCTGGAGAGCGTTCGATGAGTTGACTAGTTAGCTGACTAGTCATATAGTGTGGGTATGGGAACCTGGCAACTGCAGGAAGCGAAAGCCCGTTTCAGCGAATTTCTCGATGCCGCCATCGAGAACGGGCCGCAGGTCGTGACACGCCGCGGCGTGGAAGCGGCCGTGCTCGTCCCGATTGAGGAGTGGCGCAGGATCAAGCAATCGACCCGCCCCAGCATTAAAGAACTGCTGCTCTCCGGCCCCCGGTTTGAGAACATTATTCCCCCGCGTAGAAAATGGAAACGCCGGCCGCCGGTGGAGTTTGAGTGAATCGCTACCTGCTCGACACCAACATAATCTCGGAGATTCACAAACCGAAGCCTCACGGAGGCGTGGTGGCGTGGTTTCAGAATCTTAAGGAGGAGCAGGTCTTTCTCTCGGCTGTCACCCTTGGCGAACTGCAGGACGGCATTGAGCGCACACGCAAACAGCACGCAGCCAATGCCTCCGCGATCGAAACTTGGGTCGACGAACTGCAAAACTCCGCGACCGTACTTTCCATGGACGGGCTTGCCTTCCGGGAGACGTCACGCTTGATGCTGGGCAAGCCCGACGCTCTGATCTACGATGCCATGATCGCGGCGACAGCACGCTTGCATGACCTTCAGGTCGCGACCCGGAATGAAAAAGACTTCAAAGCCCTGGGAGTAGAGATCATCAATCCGTTTAAACTCAATTCATCGCGATGACTTCCGCCCACGTCTTCGGTGAGTTTCTGCGCACGCTGCCGGCTTCGGCGGCGGCGACTTTCCTCGCGCTGTTTCCGATTGTCGATCCCTTTGGCGGCATTCCTATCTTCTTCAGCATGACTTCGACGTGGCCGGCGCGAGACCGGCGTAAAACCGCGATCAAGACCGGGCTGTGGGTGTTCGTGATTCTGGTAACGTTTCTCTTTTTCGGACGCTTCGTGCTGCAGTTTTTCGGCATCTCGCTGCCGGTGATCAAGATCGCTGGCGGCCTGATCGTCGCCAACACAGCCTGGGGCATGGTGACCTCGCATGCGCGCATCACGCCGGAGGAAAGTCACGAAGCCGAGGACAAAGAAGATATTTCGCTGACTCCGCTGGCGATGCCCCTGATGTCGGGGCCGGGCGCGATTG
This sequence comes from uncultured Acidobacteriota bacterium, assembly GCA_963758005.1. Lineage (GTDB taxonomy): Bacteria > Acidobacteriota > Terriglobia > Terriglobales > Acidobacteriaceae > Sulfotelmatobacter. Next base: position 204,273 of record CAVWTR010000006.1, on the reverse strand, counting down.
GAGTCGTCATGGCACTCGCGGCTCATGTGGACAACGCGGCGGCCTATCTCGGGATGGTCATCGGAATCGCTGCAATCGCGCTCAGCGTGTCCCTATTCTTCGGCCTGGGCGGGCCGCTGGTGCGCCGTCTGGGGCCGAGCGCCGTCGGCGCGATCAACAAGATCTTCGGCTTTCTCATTCTGGCTATCGCTGTCCAACTGGTATGGAACGGGCTGGCCGACTTCCACAACTGAACGCGACCGGGAAGTTTCCGGGAACTTCGCTGGCCTCGGTCCCGTACCTGAGACAGGCGCTTTTGCGCCCGAGAGGTGCTTCATGCCTGGAAGGTCTCCTGCCCGTTTGAATCCCGTTTACAAGACAGTATTAGCGTGTCTGTTGCTGCTTCCGTTCTGCGCGGCTCCGTCGTTCGCGGCCGCCCCTTCGAGTCATGACTGGGACTACGAGGAGACGCACAGCGACACCCGCGAATTTGCCGTTGGCGGCTTCGTGCATGTGCGCCTGAGCGTGGGCGACGTCCACATCAAGCGCGGTGATGCCAGCAAGATCAGCCTGCGTTACACGGTGAAGTCCAGCCGCGAAAAAAATGTGAAGGACGCGACGATGAATTTCGACGTCCGAGGCAACGATGCCACGATCGAATTTCACGCACCCTCCAGCGGCAACACGCAGTTTGACGTGGAACTCGACGTCCCCCAAAACACCAACCTCGATGTGCATGCGAAAGTTGGCGACGTCACGGTGGAAGATGTAGAAGGCGACAAGGATCTGAGCCTGGGCGTGGGCGACATCCGAGTAGCGAAGGGTCATGGAGGATATCGCCTGGTGAACGCCAGCGCCGGCATCGGCGATGTAAATGGCGATGGCTACGGCGAAACCAGCGGTTGGCTGGGCAAGTCGCTGAAGTATCACGGCGAAGGCAAGTACGAGTTGCGCGCGCACGTCGGCGTGGGAGATGTGCACCTGGAGTAAGAAGCTAGTCCTTTGGGTGGCTCAGCGGCTTTTCAGCGCTGCGATCAGCGTCTTCTGTACAGGGGAGAGCCCAGCCGGGAATAGGCTCGAACCGCTGACTTCCGGACGGGCTGAGAACCGCAACCAGACGGTAGCCCTCGTCGGTTGAGTTGTCGAACAGGATGGTGTGGTCCGCACGTTGGATAGCGGTTGCGAAATTCTCGAAACTTCTTGTATAGCGTCGCCTGACATCTTCTTCCGGAACGTCGTGTCCGCCGGCGAGAACGCGATCGCGGATGCGGGCGAGGTTGAGTTCGACATTTTCTGTTCCTATGTAGACCAGCACAACCTCAAAGCCGCGTGCCCGCGCATCGATCATCATTCGTAAATAGCCTTGACCGGAAAGCGTCGTTTCGACAGCGAAGCTCTCGCGCTTGTGAATGTGTTCTTGGGCAGCGACGAGAACGTGCCGAGCGGCAGCGACGGCCGATGTTCCCGTGATGGTTGGCTGGAGCGCTTTGCCAATTGCATCGGGATCGAGGAGAGGAATGTCGTACACGAAACTAGAGCGGCTCGTGAATGTAGACTTGCCGCAGCCGTTAGCGCCAGCAATGATGGTAAGGCGAGACGGGATCACCGGGCGTTCGTCTGAGTTCCTTGGGCGGACTGTTGGCGTGCCCGTTCTGCAAGGATTTCCTGCAGGCGCCTGCGATTGAGGGCAAGCTGGGCTCGCGCGTCCTCGGCCATCTTTTTCGCAACTTCGACCCAGTTCACGGCCATGGAACTAGGATACTCCGCCGCGACCCTTTCGCAAAGACCGCGAAAGGCGAGGAGCGGCCTAACGGATCTCTGACCGGGGCGGCCTGCGAGCACTGTGCCGGAGGTGAATGATCTCAACTAAATGTTTGTGCTCGTTGATGCGGTAGTAGATCAGGATTGGGCTGTGGACTAGCTTGCGGACGTTGCGGCGTTTTCGGATCAGGGTGCCCATTCGCTGGAAACGGGCCAGCAAATCAATGTGATCGAGAAGGGAGCCGCCGAAGCGGGAGGCGGCTTCGTCGTCATCTTCGGCGATGCGGCCGAAGATCTCGTCGAGATCGTTCAGCGCTTTTTTCGTGTAGCGGAGTGTGTAGTCCACTTGGCGAGCACTTGGCGGGCCTTCTCGGGTGGCGCGACGCGGCCAGCTTCAGCGTCTCGGATGCCTTCGTCGATGGCGGCGAGGGTTTCCTCGTCTTCGTCGTCGAGGATGGGAGCGGGGTTTTCGAGATCGAACTTGTGCGCCTTCGCCATAGGGTTATCGTAGGCCGGATTTCCGACCGATGCAACGAAAAGCGTTGTCCCCGGCAGCATCGCTCCCACCCCTTCGCAAACGACGCGAAAGGATAGGCACCCGGCCCCGAAAACGTCTGTTCCGGTTTTCTTACTATTCTCTCCCGCGCAGAATGGCGGCGATTACCCGTGGGTTTCGGCGGCCATGAAAGACCGCGACAACCCACAGCGGCTTTTTCTCGGGAGCATACGCGATCAGGTAGTCACGGACAGGGACAAAGCGTAGCGGGAGCGGCGTAAGGTTGGTCCGCCGGAGGCCTTGGTTGGGGAACGGGATCAACTGCCGAATTCTGTCGAAAATCTCATTGACCATGCGATCGGCGGCGTCGGGGTCGTCGTCGGCGATGTAAGCGCGAATCTCGTCGATGTCATCGTAAGCTTCAGGGTGAAGGGCGAAGCCTGTCATTTCGCGCTATGGCGGCGGTGTTCTTCGGTCTTAGCCATCAGCCGGCGGTACGCTTCTTCACCATCAATCGGCTGCACGCGCCCGCTTTCGAGATCGCGATAGCGCCGCTCCAGCAGATCGCGGGTGAAGGCCAACTCGTCAAAGAAACCGATCACGGCATCCTGAACAAGTTCGTCGCTGCGTCGACCCGTGTCGCGCGCCATCTGGTCGAGCTTCGCTTGCACGTCAGGGGTAAAGGGCACTTCCATGCTTTCCACTTTACAAAAATACTGCTGCCGGGGCAATTGAGTTTCAATGGGCCGCGGGTGTCACGATGGTCGCAGGGTAGGTGGATTCCCACTCTTTCGCGAAGGACGCGAAAGGATTGATTGGATAAGAGCGAAGGCTCGATTGACCCGGTAGTCTTGGTTTGAGGACAAAGACGCTGGGAAGAAAGGAGCCTTCGCAGATGATGATTATAGGATGTGATTTCCATCCCAGCTGGCAGCAAGTGAGTTGGCTGGACACGGGGACTGGGGAGTGTGGCGAGCGGAAGCTGGTGCATGCAACGGGCGAGGCCAAGATGTTTTATCAGCAACTGGCGGAGCCAGTGCTGATTGGCATGGAGGCCACGGGTAACAGTCAGTGGTTCATCGAGTGGGTGGAAGATCTGGGGCACGAGATCTGGATCGGGGATGCGGCGCAGATCCGAGCCAGTTACGTGCGCAAACAGAAGACGGATAAGCGGGACGCGGCGCACATTCTGCAGTTGGTGGTGCAGGGGCGGTTTCCGCGGCTATGGACTCCGGACCGGGAGCAGCGGGACCTGCGGCAACTGGTGCTGCATCGGCACAAGCTGGTGGAGATTCGCAGCCGGGTGAAAAACGAACTGCAACACCTTTCTCTGAATAAGGGAGTGCAGAAGAAACGGACGCTGTGGAGCCAGGCGGGACAGAAGATGCTGCGCGAGCTGCCGTTAAAACCATGGGCGGCGTGCCGGCGGGAAGATTTGCTGGGACTGCTGGCGATGTTAAACCAGCAGATCGGAAAACTCGACGATGCGGTGCAACGGGCGGCGGAAGAGAATCCGCAGGCGAAGTTGCTGATGACGCAGCCGGGAGTGGGACCGAACACGGCGCTGGCGTATGTGCTGACCATCGGCGACGTGAGCCGCTTTCCCCGGGGCAAGCAGGTGGCCAGTTATCTGGGACTGATTCCGCGCGAGGAAAGTTCGGGGGGGAGGCAGAAGCTGGGAGCGATCAGCAAGCAAGGCAACCGCATGCTGCGCTCGTTGTTGGTGGAAGCAGCGCAGATTGCGGTGCGCTTCGATCCCGAGTTTCGTAAGCAGTATTTGCATCGCTGTCACCAGAAGCCGAAAGGCGTGGCCAAGGTGGCGGCGGCGCGCAGGTTAGCCGTACGACTCTACTGGATGCTACGCACCGATAGACCGTATCCAGAGATCGTTCGCATCGAGAGCAGCCCGCGGGTGCCCCTGGTCGGCGCAAGCTAGACCGCAGAATTGATTGGGCGCTCTCGCATCCCGTAGAGACGGGATGTTCGCATAGAAGAATCATGGTCGCGGTTTAGGCCGAATCGATGGTTGGTGGAACGATCTTCGGGAGAAGATCCGCCACCGATGGGTGATTCAGCGTGAGATTTCCAGAGTCTTGGTCCTCAACCTCTCTGGCAAAAAAGCGGTGCCAAAAACACCGACAGGATATCTTTGTCCTTGACACCGCCTTCGCTCTTATCGAGGGGCACCCGGCTCCGACACGCTTCTGAATATCTTGCACACCAAGCAGTGTCGGAGTAGGCTGCCTAAAACCATACTGGTTATGCCCAGAGTCCTAGCGGTGAAAGGAAACGGCTCATGCGTTACCTCTATGCCCTCTGCTTGCTGTGCTGCGCGGCTATCGCTCAAACTGGCGCGAATCCTACCGATGAAGTCAAGCCAGAATGGGTCTACTCGAAGGAGGATAATCCGCTTTCCGGCAAATCCTTCGACCGATTCATTCTGACCGGGAAATATTTCAAGGCTCCATCTAGTCTCGCAAGCGACCCGCCGAAACTGATCGTAGGCTGCATCAAAGGAAAGTTTGCCAGCGGCGAGTTTTCCTTGGGAGCCGTGGCCGCGTTTTCAGGTACTCAGAGCTTTAAGGGTGTTCGACAGGCGCAAGTCGATATGCGGATCGACGAAAGAAAAAATGCTACGCAATGGCTTGAGGTTAGTAACGACTTGAAGACGCTGTTTTTTGATAGAGTCCAACTGCTTCAATTGATGACGGGACGACTGCTAGGCCATCCAAGCGACCGCGCAACGCTTACCCATCGGGTAGTCTTGGGCGTTCTGGAATCGCTGGGAAACGAGGTAATCGTCCAATTCGATATGCCGGATGATCCGTCCGAGATGGTCCAGACTTGTGGGCTAGAATGGGGAAAGCAGAAGAAATAAGACTTGCCCAAAAACTCCTACTCCTGCCCAAAAAGTGAGGGTTGAATGTCAGTTATTAGGCAAAGCCTCCCCCCTCCCCCCTCGATCTCCGGAATCATGGAGTTAGCGCGAAATTCCCTGCAAAATACGTTTGTCAAAGAACTTAGATACTAAAATCCGTGAAGCAAAGGACTTAGGGCGGGACCAATCGCGCTATGCGCGGCAGTCACGGCCTCAATCATGATTGCGCAAGTTCGATGTTGAAGGCAAGGTTGGATGTCACAATGCGCACTGTGGAAAAGTTTTGGGGACTAGACCCCAGCGGCTAAAGCCGTTCGATCTTTCCTCCCTGGGCGGCATCGCTGAAGCGATGCCCAGATACGAATCATTGCTTCCTCAAGCTGCACCACTATCGCCCCAAGCAGCATCGCCCACCCTTTCGGAAAGAGCGCAAAAGGACGGAGCACCCGGGCGAGAATTTTCTCGTCTTAGTCGTCGGTTATGCCCCTAACGGCCGGTTCCTCCCAACGGAACCGTCTGCGTGCCGTGCAGCGCATTGTCAGTGAATATAAGTACTGCTGAACGCTTACCTTTCGCGGTGGGCTGAAAATCAAGTGTCACCGTGCAAGATTTTCCCGGTAGTACGCTTGCTCCGCAATTGTTGGTCTCGGCGAAGTCATCTGCATTGGGGCCAGAAATCTTGATTGAGTCGAGTACAGCCGATACCGTTCCTGGGTTGCTGAATCGTACCGTCCGATTCTTGCTGTTTGTCCCGACCACTGTGTGTGGGAAGTTTAGGGCACCAGGAAACAATGCGGCTACGACCTCGTTCAGCATAACCGTCACGGTACTGTTTGCGTTAGTCACGGCCAAATCCATCCCGCCATCCTGGTCGAAATCGGCAGCCACAAAAGCCGCGGGGCCGATCCCTGGATAATACGACGCAGGAGCCCCGAAGCCGCCTTTTCCGTCTCCCGCCAGTACGTACACGTTGTCGTTCCCAGTCCCCCCGAGGACGGCAAGATCGACGTTGCCCTGTCCGGTAAAATCAGCGGCCAGCAGCGAAGAAGCCGCACCGGTTGCAGAAGGATAGCTGGAGTAGTTCTGAAACGTTCCGTCGACGTTTCCTAGCAAAACCGAAAGGGTGGCGCCCGCCAGCACAGCCAGATCTATTTTTCCATCGTGATTGAAATCTGCTGCGACTACGGAAGTTGTTGCTCCATCGTATGCCGTCGCATAATTTACCGCGGGCGCAAAAGTCCCGTTGCCGTTGCCTAAAAGAACGGAGACGGAACTCGATGTGTACGAGACTGTGGCAAGATCCAAATTGCCATCCCCATTAAAATCAGCGACAGCAATTGAGTAAGGGCTTAGTCCAGTGCCGAAAGCTACAGGAGCGGCAAAGCCACCCTTTCCATTCCCAGTAAGAAGGGAGAGACCGGCACTCGCATTCCCCACCACGAGATCCGTATTCCCATCGTTATGGAAGTCTCCAGTCACAATCGGTTCCGGTTGCGTACCCGCGGCATAGTTCGTATATGTCCCGAAGGTGCCATTGCCCTGATTTAAAAGTATTGACACGGTTCCGGCGGAGTAATTCGTGGTCGCAATATCCGGGTAGCCGTCTCCGTTGAAGTCGGCCGTAGTGATGAGACCGTACTGCCCGTTGCTCACCGCATAATTAACCGCGCTTGCGAATTGGCCTTTCCCGACCCCCAAGAGTATCGATACCGAGCCGTCGTAGGTGTTCACCGTGGCCAGATCCGGCTGACCGTCGCCGTTGAAATCGGCACTCGCCACCCCCGCTGGGTTCTGCCCTGTTCCATAACTCGCTACCCTGCCGAATGTTCCATCGCCGTTGCCAAGGAGTGTCGAGAGATGCGTCGCATTATTGCCGTTGAAGTTTGTGACGACAAAATCGATCTGGCCATCGCGGTTGAAGTCTCCCATGGCGAACGCCCCAGCCGATCCATCGGAGCCGTACTCTACACTAGGCTGAAAGGTTCCGTTGCCATTGCCCAGCAAGATCGTGACCAGGCCGTTGTCGATGGCAACGTCAAGTTTATGATCGCCGTTGAAGTTTCCGGCGACAATTGGGCCGGCGCCAGCGATCGATGTAGTCTGCGGAGCCTGAAAGGTTCCATCGCCGTTGCCCAGCAAAACCGACATATAAGCGCATCCGCAATCTGGACCATCCGTGACCACTAAATCAAGCAGACCGTCGCCGTTGAAGTCGCCTGCGACTAATTCCACCGGCACTTCGCCTGCCGAAAAACTTGTACCCGGCCGGAAAGTTCCGTCGCCGTTGCCCAGCATAACGTACACATCGTTCCCTCCCGTGTCAGCCATTGCCAGATCGATGTGGCCGTCGCCATTGAAATCGTTCGCGACGATACCAATCGGATAACTCGGCGTGGCGTAAGTTACGGGCGGTTGAAACGATCCGTCCCCTTGGCCCAGCAGAATGTAAACAGAATTAGTTGAGTTGCTCGTCACCGCCAGATCCAGATTGCCGTCTTGATTGAAGTCAGCTGCCGCCATTTCGCTGGCGTAATAGGGAACGTTCGTCTTGATCGGCTGCTCAAATGTCCCATTGCCCTTGCCCAAATAAACCCAGAGGCTGCTCCCAACCCAATTCGCGACGGCAATGTCGAGCTTTCCATCGTGATTAAAATCCCCCGCCACGACACTGCCAGCTTCATAGCCGGCGGCATAGGAAGCCTCCTCTCTAAATGTGCCATTGCTTTGGCCGAGCAGAATGGTCAACGTCTGCGAAAAAGCGTCCGTCACGGCAACGTCGAGCCGGCCGTCGTGATTGAAATCCCCCACCGCCACGCCACCCGGCTGGGTCCCAAGAGCAAAATCCGATCGATTAAACAGGAAATCCTGAGCGAGAGACAGCGGGGCGGACGCAGTTAAGACAATTGCCAGCGCAAGATAACTAAGGACATTCACGCGTCGTGAATGCATAACGGCACCTCTTAGCGGGAATCTGCTTCTTGGCCCGAAAACGGCAGCAATTGTACGACTTCCTTGCCTGTTGGCAAGTATGAAAAGAGACCGAAAATCCGGGATGCCGAGCTACTTCAGCGAGACGAGCCTCTCTACTAGATCCGAATAATCCTTCTTCTCGATCCCATGCACCTGCTTGTTGTATTCGTCGACTTTCGACGAATAGTTCATGGAGCAGAATTTGGGGCCGCACATGGAGCAGAAGGCGGCTTCTTTGTAGAAGTCGTCGGGGAGGGTTTCGTCGTGCATGGAGCGGGCGGTTTCGGGGTCGAGTGACAGGGCGAATTGTTTTTCCCAGTCGAATTTGTATCTCGCGTAGCTGAGGGCGTCGTCGCGGTCGCGGGCGCCGGGGCGTCCGCGGGCGATGTCGGCGGCGTGGGCGGAAATCTTGTAGGCGATGATGCCGTCTTTCACGTCTTTTTCGTTTGGCAATCCTAAGTGCTCTTTGGGCGTGACGTAGCAGAGCATGGCCGCGCCGTACCATCCGATCATGGCTGCGCCGATGGCGCTGGTGATGTGGTCATAGCCGGGAGCGATATCGGTGACCAGCGGGCCGAGCGTGTAGAACGGAGCTTCGTAGCAGAGTTCGACTTCTTTTTCGACCTGCTCCTTGATCTTGTCCATGGAGACGTGGCCGGGGCCTTCGATCATGACCTGCACGTCGTGCTCCCAGGCTTTCTTGGTGAGTTCGCCCAGAGTTTTCAGTTCGGAGAACTGGGCTTCGTCGCTGGCGTCGGCTACGCAGCCGGGGCGGAGGCCGTCGCCAAGCGAGAAGCTGACGTCGTATTTCTTGAAAATCTTGACGATGTCGTCAAAGTGTTCGTAGAGGAAATTCTGTTTGTGGTTGTAGGCCATCCACTGGGCGAGGATGGCGCCGCCGCGGCTGACGATGCCGGTAATGCGCTTCGAAATCAGTGGTAGATACTGGATCAGGACGCCGGCGTGGATGGTCATGTAGTCGACGCCTTGCGCGGCTTGCTCTTCTATGACTTCCAGCATTACGTTTGCGTTCAGGTCTTCTACCCGTTTTACTCTCGCGATGGCTTCGTAGATGGGGACGGTGCCGATGGGCACTGGCGAGTTGCGCAAGATGGCTTCGCGAATCTCGTGAATGTTGCCGCCGGTGGAAAGATCCATGACGGTGTCAGCGCCGTAGTGGACGGCGGTGTGCAGCTTCTTGAGTTCTTCTTTAATTTCGGATGTGACCGCCGAGTTGCCGATGTTGGCGTTGATCTTGCACAGAGAGGCCACGCCGATCGCCATGGGCTCGAGCTCGGGATGGTTGATGTTGGCGGGGATGATCATGCGTCCGCGGGCAACTTCGTCGCGCACGAGCTCGGGCGTCAGCTTTTCTTTGTGGGCAATGTAGCCCATTTCTTCAGTGATTACGCCCTGGCGCGCGTAGTGCATCTGCGAAAAATTGCCGGTCGTGTTTTCTTTCCTACGGCGGGCGAGCCACTCGGCGCGGGGTTGCGGGGCGCTGTATCCGTTGCTGCCATTGCCGTTGCCATTTGTGTTGCCATTGCTGGAAGTCATAATCGGACGCCTCTTTTTCGATGAATCAAGATTATAACCGCGATGCTTGATCCATCCCGAACCTGCCCAGGTAGAGACCGTTTTTTTTACAGCGCCAAACGCGGCCCCGCTTTTCTGCATCTTAGAGCTACCTCGGAGTGACCGGTCCAGCGGGACCCGGCCTTTCCTGGCGACTTTTTCAGGAGGAAATCATGGCGCGATATGGCACGTTAGGAGATTATCGTTTTTCTGATACGCAGGAAGCAGCGCTCGACATTCGCGGCGCGAAGATTTACGGACCCGGCGACCACAAGCTGGGAGAGATCGACGATGTGATTTTCGATGAAGCGACGGGAGCGATCGTATTCCTGGTGGTCGACACCGGGGGATGGCTTTCCAGCAACAAGTTTATTGTGCCGCCGCAGGAAATCCGGCCATCGCTGCAGCATGAGGACGATTTTCTGGTGGATCTGACAAAAGAACAGATTGAAACCTTTCCGCCTTATGACGGAACCGCGCTGACTTCGGAAGAGCAGTGGGCGGACTATGAGCGGCGCTATCGATCAAATGCAAAGTGGGTCGAGAAGCCGGTCATGCATCGCGAGGCGACCGATCGCAATATCACGCCCACAACGCAGCAGCAGGTGGGAGCTGGGTCGGGAACCGTTGCGTCGGACGCGGAGGACACTGCTGAACTGGACGCCGAGATTCTTGACGCGGAAACTGAGCTCACGCCGATTCGCACGGAGGCGGAGATGGAAGTGTCTCCGGCCGGGCCGACCTTGCGCTGGAGCGCCTTCGAGGACTCGCTGCGGCAAAGGCGGGAGGAAGTGTTGCAAGCCTCGATTGATAACGTGAAGAAGGATGATGCGAAGAGAGCTGCGGGAGAGACGCTGTCGGAACGCGAGCGCATCGAACAGCGCAAAGCCAGTTAGAGTGCGTGGGCGAATCCCCATGTCTCGCAAAATGTCTCGCAAAAGAAGCGAGACATGGGGCACCCGGTTTATAACGAACCGAAAGTCGGGAGCGCCACAGTGGCTCCGGCCGCTCGGGCTTGGTCGATCACGCGCATGACGTCTGCGAAGGGCACCGCGTCGTTCGCTTCGACTTGCACGACTTGAGCACGGCCCTGCAGAAGGCCCTTTAGCGTGCTTTGCAATTCTGGCGAGGTTACGCGCAGATCGTTAATCGTCAGCGTTGATCCTTGTGCAGGATCAGACAGGCGAACCATAATGGCTCCGCCGGCGGGGGCTCCCAGTTGAACTTCGATTCCTTTTGGAGGAACCACGGTTCCGGAGGCTTGAGATTCGGGCTGTGAAGCCAGAAGCACGACCTCTTCGAAATTCGACGACCGGGCCGGTCCAAGCGCAGCTTTCGCGGAAGCGAATTGTGCGCGAGCATCGACTTTGATGTAGAGCTTCTGCTCGCGGTTGCGAGGGCGAGCTTTCATCTGGTCCGCCAAGTCTTCCGGCGAGACCGGATCGACTCCGAAATATAAGCTGCCGTCGGCGGCAACGGTCACGATCCAGGCATTCTGGTTGTCCGCGTCGGGCATGGGCGCGGCATTATTGGTGGCAACCATCTGTACGCTGACGCCCCGCTGCAGGGCTGGAGATTGCGCGACTGCCATCAGCACTGCGGCTGTCGCCAGGGTTGAAGCGAGTAGACACACGAATCGCATGGTGCTCATAGTTGGTACTCCTTTCGAGCTTATCGAAGTGAATGGTTGAAGTTGGTTAGGGTTTGGCCCCACCGAGAGACGCGGTGGCGAGGGTGCCACCGAGGCCCATGGTTTCGACTGCGGTCGAGGGCACGATGACCATCGCACCCTTTTCTTTGACAGCTTCGTAGAGCATATTCATGGCGCGCAGGTGCAGTGCTACCGGATTTTCCGCGTAGGCGGCTGCAGCCTGCACGAAACTGGCGGAGATTTCTTGTTCGGCTTGGCCGAGAATAATGCGAGCCTGGCGCTCGCGCTGGGCTTGCGCCTGGCGCGACATGGCGTCTTCGAGGCCGGCGGGAATTTTTACGTCGCGGATTTCCACCGACTGTACGGTGATGCCCCAAGGGTTCGTCTTCTCGTCGAGGATGCGCTGCAGCTCGCGGCCCATCATTTCGCGCTCGGTGACCATTTGCGCGAGTTCGTGGCGGCCGATGGATTCGCGCAGCGCGGTTTGCGCGCTCATATTGATGGCGTCGATGAAGTTTTCGACTTCGAGAATGGATTTCTCGGCGTTCCATACCAGCCAGAAGACGATGGCGTCGACGTTCACGGGCACGGTGTCACGCGTGAGCGTCGACTCGGCAGAGACGCTGGCCACGCGGACGCGCTGATCCACATAGGGGCTCAGCGTTTCGACGATCGGAATAATGTGGCACAGGCCGGGACCGCGCAAGCCCACGTAGCGGCCCAGGCGCAGGACTGCGACCTTCTCCCACTGTTGCACGACTTTGATCGCGAACAGAAAATACAGGCCGACCAAGGCTCCGACGATGGCCGGTGCAGGATTGTGGATTGCCGCAGACACGGCGAGACCAACCACCAGACTGATTGCGAACAGTAAGCGAGCGATGCCGCTGATTTCGTTGATTCGGATTCTTGCCATGACGTCTATCTCCTTTGTGCCGGACGATCTTCTTTAGGACGAGCTTGCGTAGGACGAGCCTGTGTAGGGCTAGAGTCTGCAGAGGCAGGCAACAAGTCGCGCAGACGATCGATTACATCTTCCAGAGCGAATCCGGCGGCGCCTGCGCGGGCCGCGAATTCTCCGGCCATCTGCCCGAGCTGACGTTCGCGCTCGGGGGAATTTTTTTCCAGCTTTTTATTGGCGATGAATGTGCCCGTGCCTTGATGGGTTTCGAGCAGGCCGCCGAGTTCGAGTTCACGATACGCCCGCATCACCGTGTTGGGATTGATGGCGAGATCGACTGCGAGTTGGCGCACTGTAGGCAATTGATCGCCGGCGCTCAGCGAACCGGAGGCGATCCCACTGCGCACCTGGTCGATCAGCTGCCGGTAGACGGGGACGCCGCTGTGCAGGTCGATAGAGAACGAAAACCGAGGCGCGGAGTTGGTATTCCTTCCCATGCGTGTCAGTGTACTACACTGCTAGTACACTATGTCAAGAGGAAAATATCTCCCGTTTCGCGCTCAAAAGAAAAGACCCGGCGCGGGCCGGGCCTCTCCATAAAGACGATCTGCTCTTACCAGTTGTTCTGCATGATCAGTTTGTCAACGATGTTGTGAGCCTCATCGATATGGTGGATGGCGCGATCGCGCAAGCCGCGAACCGACGGATCATCCTCTTCGCGGGCAATGTCGTTGTGCGCTTTGTCGAGCAGTTCCTTCGCGCGGTGAAAGCGGCCTCTGCGGTCCATGCCCGCGTCGACCGGCGGATGGTCGTCCAGGTTCTTGCCGTCATCAATCGCGGCGTGCTTGATTTCCCCGATGGCCTTGTCGATTTCGTCAATGGCGTGCTGTTCTTCGCGGTCCATATGGCCGGTGTCGGCTGGTAGAGCCAGGTGAGCGCGCGCGTGCCGCAGGTCGGTGAGCGCATGCAGGTAGGCCGGATGCCTTCCCGGCTCGTCGGCAAAAGTCAAAGCGGTGCAGACAGCGACAAAGAACACCAGTACGGCGCAATGTCGTACAGTTTTCATAGTCTCCTCGTTTGGTTTCTGGTTGTGCCTTTCGGCGGAAGCGTGCTTCCTAGGGAGTGAACCCGAGCGTGCCGGTTTTGACTCGCGCCAATTTTAGGGCGCAGGCCGCAACTTATGAAAGTTACGTTGGTTCATACCATATGTTTTGCCATAATCGATCACTGTCGTCGCTGGCCATTTACTCGCGAGAGGTTACGCGATCGCGATTTCCTGACTGAAGATGTGTTGGGCCTAAGACTTGGCCGACTTGAAGCCTTTGCGGCGTTGTTCGCTGTAGCGGCGCAGCGCGTCGAGAATGATGGGGTATGCTTCGCCCGCGGGGCGTATCTCGTCGACCTCGACGGCCTTGCCTTCGAGTTGTTTGTAATCCTGAAAAAACCGCCGCAGCATGAGCATGCGGTGCGGCGGCATTTCGGCGGCCTCGCGATAAGAATTGAACTCAGGATCTTCGGTCGCGACGGCGATGATTTTATGATCCTGCTTGCCGGCGTCGATCATCGTCATCAATCCGATGGTACGGGCGTGAATGATGGTCAGCGGCACGACCGTCTCCTGGCAGAGCACCAGCACGTCCAGCGGGTCGTCGTCTTCGGCGAGCGTCTGCGGGATGAATCCGTAGTTCGCTGGATAGTAGACGGCCGAGTAGAGAATGCGGTCGAGCCGAATCAGGCCGCTCGACTTGTCGAGTTCATATTTCACGCTCGAGCCGAAAGGAATTTCGACCACGCAATCGAATTCGTGGGGAAGCTTGTCGCCGGGTGTAACGTCGTGCCAGGGATGAATCATAGATTGATCATAAAGGTTGGATCATAAAGCTTGGATCACAGAGCTTGGATCAGAAAGAATAACGCAGATCGTCGACAATCGGCCGGGTGGATCAATTCTTGCGCTGCAGAAGTGCCGCGCTTCGCTCAGCGGTCTCCTTCACTAGAAAGCCCATCTTCGGGTGCGACGGCTCCAGATCCGGAGTGATGCCGTACTCGCGCAGGGTCTCCGATGTGACCGGCCCGATCGACCCAACTACCGCGCGGCGCAACGCATTTACGATTTTCTGATGCTGGCCAATTTCATCCGCGAGCCGGAACAGGTGATGCACCTGGATCGACGAGGTAAACAACACAACATCGAACGTTCCAAGAGCGAGATCGTGAATTGCGGCTCGCAGCGGCTCCACGTCCTCCGGCGGAGCCCATTTGTAAACCGGCACAGGAAACACCAGCGCGCCTCTCTGGGCGAGGCCGGCATACAGTTCGCGGCTGGGCAAGCCATGCTCCTGCACTGCCACATGGACGCCCTTCAGAGGGACGGTGTTCACATTCTCGTCAAGAGTTTGCAGAATCTCACGCCAGGTATTTGGTTCGGGCACCGTCAGCGTGACCGCCACCCCGAACTCCCGCAAGACGGCAACCGGCTTGGGTCCTCGTGCCACAACCTTCACCTTATTCAGCGCCGCGACCAGTTGTTCTCGCGGGCAGGCTGGTTCGATGGCTTGCGCCAGAGCGCGGGTCCCCACGCCCGTCATGAAAATGACGACCTGGAATTGGCCTTGAACCAGGCCTCGCGCAAAGCCGGATTCCTCCGCATTCGGTCCCGATGGAACCTCGCGCGTTGAGGCCACCACGGTAGCCAGGCCGCCATGGTTCGTAATCAGCACACCCATTTCCCGCGACCGCCGGCTCTCCAGCGAGAGCACACGCAGATTCCCGAAGCTTTCACCGCTCATGAATGATTGTCCCCGCTGCTTTCTCCGCTACTACGACAGCAAGGGATTAGTGTAGAACGCAACGATGAAGATGGGGAAGTGCGGACGCAGCTCAGTAGTGGTCAGTTTGGCTTACGCATTAGGCCGGTTAAGCGGGAGATCCTTCGCTACCGGCAGTTGCTTACCTGCACGCCGCGTGCCCGCTACCCTATGCTTTCGCGGCAGGTACAGCCCGGGCCTTATGGTGCCAGGGTTTCTGAGGAGTAATCTGCGGAAGTAGCAGATAAGAATGCGTGTGCAGGATAGGTCTTCCTAATCTGGCCCAGGTCGATGGGACCGAAATGCTGAAAGGATAATTAATGAGAATGAAATCGTTGACGCTAATGCTTAAGTCGTTGATGTTCACGCTACTGTTCGCCTGCTTCGTGTCCGCCGGCTGCATGGTGGCGAGCGCGCAGGACAGTTCTCAGCAAGCCGCTCCCGACAACACCAAGGTCAACCAAGGAGATCAAGACAAGTCTCAGCCGACGGCTGATCAGCAGAAAGACAATCGTTCTGACCGGGACATCGCTCAGCAAATCCGTCAATCGGTAGTGAAGGACAAGTCTCTTTCGAGTTATGCCCACAACGTGAAGATCATTTCGCAAAACGGAATGGTAACGCTGAAGGGGCCGGTCCGATCGGATGATGAGAAGCGCGCTATCGAAACCAAAGCTGCCGATATCGTTGGCCCGGACAAAGTGACCAGCGAATTACAGGTTGTCGCGCAGAAATAACAAAATTAAGGAGACTCAAAATGGCAGGTAAGAATACCGCGGTATTTGGCATCTATCCGAATTACGTGAGTGTGGAGCGCGGCGTGGTTGCGCTGAGAGCAGCCGGCTTCTCCAACAATGACATTTCCGTGCTATTCCCGCAGAGTGAAAGCACCAGGGAGTTTGCGCACGAGAAAAATACAAAAGCGCCCGAAGGGGCTTCAGCCGGTGCGGGAACTGGGGCGATATTGGGCGGAGGCTTGGGATGGCTGGTCGGAATCGGAAGCTTGGCGATTCCCGGGCTTGGGCCTTTTATCGCTGCGGGACCCATTATGGCGGCGCTGGCGGGAGCAGGCGTCGGTGGCGTTCTCGGAGGACTTACGGGCGCGCTCATCGGAATGGGGATTCCAGAATACGAGGCCAAACGGTATGAAGGCCGCGTGAAGGACGGTGGAATCCTGCTTTCCGTTCACTCGGGCAGTGCGGACGAAGTGAAGCGAGCCAAAGCAATACTGGAAGGAACTGGAGCCGAAGACATCTCTTCAACTGGCGAGGCCGCTGGCGAAAAGATCCCGACTTCGCGAGTTGCGTAGATTTTCCCCCGGTAGCGGAAACTCGGCGGCGAGTTTGAGTAGTCGGCAAATTCACCGCCGGTTTTTCCATCAACGGGAAGGTTTCTAATCAAGCTTGTCGGCAAACGTTTTCCAAAAGCATTTTTCCACGAACATAACTCTGGAGGCTATATGCGATTCGGACCGTTCCTCGTGATTGCTCTGCTGCTGCTGGTTCTCTGGGCTGGCGGCTTTCTCATGTTCCACGTAGCCGGCGCTCTGATTCATCTTCTGCTCTTGTTTGCAGTAATTTCGCTTGTGCTGCACCTCGTCATGGGAGCCAGGGCACGGCAATGACGAGGTTCAGCTACTTCTGCTCGGCAGGTTTTACGGCTGACACTCGGAAGTAAACTTCTTTCTTGCACTTCGTTCCAACCATCTCCTTGCAGATCTTCAATCCCAACTCTGCTACTCGGGCTGCATAAGTCCCCGGCAGGATGAAATCATTCTTGTGATCGGTGTTACTGAAAGCTTGGATTTTGTCCAACGTTACCAAATCGTAGGAGAGCCCATCGGACGAAGTTCCATATACGTGTCGAACTACCGAATGTCCGTACTTCGCTTCTGAGCTTGATATCCTACCGAGGCTTCCGGCGTTGGCGGCACCGCTTTCATATTGAGATTCCACGTCCTTCATCTCAGTGATGGTTATTGTCAGTGGATACTTATCCTTGTCCCCAGCCCAGCAGAGTGAGGACAGTAGGACCGCAAACGTGACCAACACTTTCTTCACTATTACACTCCCCGTCACCCAGCGACCTCGGGCTGGTTTATTCTCAACCCATCACGTATTTGAGCGATTCCGCCTATCATTACAGAAAGCCACGCCGTCGAATGCGGCTCGAACCGCCTTCTGGTCTGGATATGTCGATTCCGAACTTCGTGTGCCGCTGTGAGAAGGCGCATTCTCGTTTCTTCATTTGACCGGACGGTCGGTTAAGAAAATTCAGAGGCAATTATCTCACCACTCGTCAAGTCAGATCGCCGCAAAGTCAGCCACTACCCCTATTGGCTGAAGCACCCGTTTCCGCTTTGTCCTACTCGTTCAAATTTAAGGGAGGCGAATACCCAGGACTCAGGCAGAGTCAGCCACGTCGAGTAGGTACGCTCGAAATGTTTGGGTTCGGCTTACGTTTTCCCCCAGCCCGGCATCCAAGATGTGCTCGTAATTTATCTTTAGGAGGCAGTATGGCAGACCAAGGACTCAAGGCACTCTATATCGACGAATTAAAAGACTTGTATAGCGCTGAGACTCAACTCGTAAAAGCGCTTCCAAAGATGGCCAAGGGAGCGGCGTCGGAGGATTTGCGGAAGGGTTTCGAGGAGCACCTCGAACAGACCAAGGGACATGTGCAGCGTCTCGAACAGATTTTCGATTCCTTGGGAGAAAGTCCTAAGGGAAAGAAATGCAAAGGAATGGAAGGGCTCATTGAAGAAGGCTCTGAAGCTTTGAAGGAAGATTATGAAGGGAGCGTTCTGGATGCTGCCTTGATCGGAGCTGCGCAGCGAGTCGAGCATTACGAAATCGCCGGTTACGGTACGGTCCGCGCAATGGCGGAAGAGTTAGGCGAAAGCGAACACGTCCCATTGTTGACGGAGACGCTGGAAGAAGAAAAAGAAACGGATGAAAAGCTGACCCAGTTGGCCCAGGAAGCCAACTCAGAAGCACATGATCAAGAGGACACCGAAGAAGTAGAAGAAGTCAATGCGAGCGGCGAAGTGGTTGGCAAGAAAACTGGCGTAAGAGACAAGAAGGCACGGCGAGTTGCCTAGAAACAGCCAAGGGGGCGAGTTCGCCCCCTTTCTTATTTCCAAATTTGCCGGATGTGAAGGTCGCGCGAATCGCCGGTAGGGTTGCCGACCCATGCCAACAGGCTCCGAGCGCCGGGCAACAACTTTGAAATTGGGCGATCACTGGTCCTCCGGAATCTTGATTCTCGCCTCTCTGACGCGTAGAGTCTGAATGTGGGAGTATCCACTCGGGGCGCCTAATGTCGAGCCAGTTCAAGACTTATCTGACGTTCGGGGGAGTGACGGCGATTATCTTCCTGCTGCTCGGCTACCTCGCCTACACCGGCGTGCAGGACAGCAAGAGTTACTACGTTACGATTAAAGAGCTGCACAAGATGGGCGACGGGGCTTACTCGAAGCGCCTGCGAGTTGCCGGAAATGTCCAGCCGGGCTCAATCAAGCGCGTCGGAACGCACGTGCAGTTCGTCCTGATGGAAGAAGACCAGACTCTGCACGTGGACTACACCGGAACCGAAGCCCCTCCCGACACTTTCAAAGACGATTCCCAGGCCCTGGCCGACGGCCGCTTCGATCGCGACGGCGTGTTCCGGGCCAAGCAACTGCAAGCCAAATGTGCCTCGAAGTATGCTCCAAAACCCGGCACGCCGGCTAATGGGATGCCGTCCTCCGAAGCACCCAAGAGCATGACGCAGGCGCAACCCACGCCCGCAAGCGGAGTTTCAAACTGATTCGCTTAACCGCTGTTACCCGTTACGGTTTGTGCGCGCGCAGTGCATAGATTCGCAGCCTCCAGTAAACTCACTGCTGAAGTGAGCACCCCCGCCATCACGGTACACAACGTCGTCAAACAGTTCGGCCGCTTCGCCGCGCTGCGCGGCGTCACCGCTGAGTTCGATGCGGGACGCTTCCACGCCATCCTCGGCGAGAACGGAGCAGGGAAGACCACGTTATTGCGCGCTCTGGCCGGGCTGGCGCAGCCGACGCAGGGGACAATTTCGATTTTCGGCAAGAGCCCGCGGGAAGCCTGCCGCGATATTGGATATATGGCGCATCCGTCTCTGCTCTATGACGAGATGAGCGGGATCGAGAACCTGCGTTATGTTGCGCGGCTTTACGGCATAGCCACCACTCGCAATACCGACGCGCAGTGTGAAGAAGTGATTCGCGAAGTAATTCAAAACGTCGGCCTCGATCCCGACCTAACCCGGCCCGTCGGCCAGTATTCGCAGGGGATGCGGCAGCGCATGTCGCTGGCACGGGCCATTCTGCAAGATCCGAGGGTGCTCCTGCTCGATGAGCCGTTCTCGAACGTCGACGTCCATTCGGCACAGGCTATGGTGGCATTGCTGCGCGGCATGCGCGATGCCGGGAAAACAGTTTTCGTGATCACTCACCAGGCGCCGCTGCTCGAAGGCGTGGCCGACGAGTTCGTGTGGATGCAGGCGGGCCAGATTATCGACCGGACGGTGAGCTTGGCTCGTACAGCGGGCGCCGAGGACGTCCAATGAATTCACTTTGGTCGGTCACGCTGGCGACGCTGGTGAAGGATATTCGCCTGGAGTGGCGCTCGAAAGATGCGCTCAATGCCATGCTGTTTTTTTCCCTGCTGGTGGTGGTGATCTTCAGCTTCTCCTTCGATCCGCTGGCGGAAGAGTCGCGACACATTGTCGGCGGATTGGTCTGGGTTGGCTTTCTGTTTGCCTCGGTAACCGCGCTGAATCAGACCTGGGCGCGCGAGTTGCGCAATCAGGTGCTGGACGCCTACCGGGTTTCCCCAGCTCCGGCCAATGCTTTATTTCTCGCCAAGGCGCTGGGTAATTTTATTTTCGTGAGCGTGCTGGAAGCGGTAATGACGCCGCTCTTCGTAATTTTCTACAACGTCAGGGTTTTGGGCCCGGCCTGGCAACTGCTGCCAATCGCGATTCTCGGAACCTGGGCGCTGGTAGTAAACGGAACGTTTTTCGCCGCCATGTCGTTGCGCACCCGCAGCCGCGAAATCATGCTGCCGCTGTTGCTGTTTCCGATTTCCATTCCGGCCGTCATCGCCATGGTCGCGGGCACCACGTCGATTCTGACCGGAGAAGAGTCGGCGCACTTCTACATCGTGTTGCTTCTCACCTACGATGTGGTGTTTACTACTGCTTGTCTGGCATTGTTTGGCATGATTCTGCACGCGGAATGAAACGACTCTTCCCCATCTTCTCGGTTCTTACGGCAATTTTCCTGGCCTATGCCCTCTATGAGGCGTTGGTAGTCGCTCCCACCGACGCGCAGCAGGGCGATGTCTACCGCATCATCTACTACCATGTGCCGTCGGCGTGGACGGCGTTTCTGCTGTTCTTCATCAATTTCATCGCGTCGATTCAATACCTCGCCAATAAAAAGTCGTCGAGCCAGACTGCCGTGAAATGGATTGTGATTGTGATCGGAGTGGTGGGCGTCATCGCCTGCTTCCTGCCGCCGGTGCAGCGCCTGATACCGGCGGGAATGCGTCCGAGTGCGGTGGCGACGACGGTGCTGGCGATTCCCCTGTTCTATTTCGTGATCGGAAAATATTTCCCCGGCGACAGCCTCGATGTGCTCGCGGTCACGACCGCCGAAGTCGGTGTAGTTTTCTGCACCATCGTGCTGGTCACCGGGCCGATCTGGGCGCGGCCGGTGTGGGGCATCTGGTGGGCGCCGGGAGATATCCGGCTGACTTCGACGCTGGTGCTGTGGCTGATCTATGTGAGCTATCTGATGCTGCGCCGATTTTCAAACAGTGCGCAGACGCAAATGCTGGCCGCGGCCCTGGCTATCTTTGGAGCGTTGGACGTGCCCCTGGTTTATTTTTCCATCTGGTTCTTCCGCACCCAGCATCCGCAGCCCGTAATCGGCGGCGGCGGCTCGATGGATCCGCGCATGCTGAACGTGCTGCTCATTAGCTGGATGGCGTTCCTATGCTTCGCATTCCTGGTGTGCTGGTCGCGCTTCCGACTGGAACTGCTGCACCGCGAAATCGAAGCAGCCCACGCCATGCACTCGCTGGTGGGATCGGGAGTGGCGGCCAAAGCCAGCCTCCCGCTCAGTCGGAGCCCGCAATGAACGCCGTAAAATTCCTCATCGCCGCCTACGTGGCCACGTGGCTGATTCACGGCATCTACATCGGCACGCTGGTGCGAAGATTCGGCCGGCTGCGCCGGGAGTCGAAGGGATTGGGCGAGAAGTAGGACCGTTCCGCGTGTGGCGCGCATTCCCGTCGTTTTCTGCGAATTCTGTCATCCCTCGCAATGTGGTGAAGCCTGTCATCCCGAGCAACGCGAGGGACCTAGGTTTCGGCCTACGCCATCACTCGCGCCAGCGCGAGCAACACCGAGATCCCTCGCTTTGCTCGGGATGACAAATCATCTGAGAAAAGGGAATCGTCGCACCACAATCTAGTTCGACGCTTTCCATTCGGACTGTAGTGCGGAGAAAAAGTCGGGGCTGCCGCCCGACCGCAGAAATTCGTAGTCTTCGATCATGGCAGCGGTGCCGATGCGGGCTGAAGGCAGCGGATGTTCTACGCGGATGACGCGCGCCGTGAAGCGGACGCGAACTGCGTCGGTAAGCGTAACGTGGGGCGGGAAGGTCAGAGTGACTTCGAGTTTGGTGCCGGCCTCAAGCGCGCGGTCGAGGTAGAAGAAAACGCCGCGGGCGCTTACGTTCTGGGTTTCGGTTTGCACTTCGGTCGTGGTTGCGACGGTTGGGCTCGCACCGGCTGGGCCTGCACCTTCGGGACGCGCGCTTTCAAGAGGCACGGTCTCAAGGCGAACAATGGCGGGCAGGCGCATGTCAAAGCGCCGCATCATCCGCCGGTCCTGTGAATTCGATTGCATGCCCGAGCGCTCTCGCCGAGAAGCGCGCTGGTGTCAGAACAGCGACTCCAGCAGACTGCCAATGCCTCAAAATGCCACAGCCTTAATGCCCGGGCCTGAGTTTTAACTGGAGACGGCCCCGTAGCCCTCAATGTATAGAAACATCGGCAGTTTGCAACAGCAAAATGCCACTTGGAACTGATTCGGTTAATTCTGTCCGGAAACGGAGGAGAACTGATCCGGAAGCCGCGGGAGGATGCACGAAGGGCGTGGCTCAATCCCCCTAAGAGCAATCCCGCTGCCATCCGCAACAACGAAAGCGTCAAAATTTTCCGCAAAGAATGAGTGAGTTGCAGAGTGATCGAGCGGCGGTCGACCAGAGAGTCGAACAGTTCATGCAAGCAATTGCGGAAAAGGGAATCTTTGGGAGTTGATTCAGCTTGTCCGCAGAGTCGAAATCCGAAGGATAGCCTGCAACTCTCTTCACGCCACTTTTGTGCCATGTCGCGGCATCTTTCCACTCTCTCGACCGCATCTGACGAATCCGGGGGCAGACGACAAGGATACTGATACGAGTCTTCCTTGCCAAACTGACTCGTCGCGCGCGGGGGCTGGCTTGACTTGTCTATCCGTCAGATGTTTAAGTAGTTATTTAATTTTCCGCCAGTTTCAGTGACCAGCAAGCTGCGGCCGGGTCGACACGGGAAGTCGCCGGTCGAGGCGCGGTTGACTTGTGCGCCAATATCAAAGCTCTCGTTGTTGATCTGAGCGAGAGCGATCAGAACGAAAAGCGAGCAGAACGAATACGACCCGGGCGCGGGCGATCTGAGCAGAAAGATGTGAGCGAGACGCGAGCAGGAACGGTCGAAACCAAGTGATCGAAACGGAACGATCAAAGTAAGAGCGGTCGAATCAATTTAAGATCGAAATAATAATAGTTTTCACTGCATCGGAGGAACGAGTGAACGTAGAGCGCCGTTGGTTGGGAACATCCGTGGTACGAGTTCGTATTCTGGCCGCAGGGCTGGTGCTGTTGACGGCAGGATGCGCATTTCTCGGGTGGGGTTCCCGCTCACGCCAAACCGCCGCGAACGTTGCGGGCCATACTGCAGCCATCGCGACTCCAGCGCATGACGCTCAGGCCGCCATTTTGTCCGGCCTGCTGGCGACCGCCCAGAGCTCGCCGAGCCCGAACGCCGCGGAATTGAAGTCGCAGGCGCGCTCGCTGTTCGCCGGCCTGCCACTGATTTTCGAGCCGAATCAAGGCCAGGGAAATCTCGACCCTGCCGATCCCCGCGCCAAGTTTGTAAGCCGTGGATCGGGCTACAGCCTGTTTCTCGGGTCCGACGGCGCCATCCTGAGCATGGTTTCCGATTCCAGGGATTCCAAACAAGATCGTTCGAAGCAAGATCGTTCCAAGCAGGCACGTTCCAGCGAAGCACGCCCGAAGCCCGGTGCTTCGAAGGTCGCGACGCGCGTGGACGCTCTCCAGATGAAGCTGGCCGGAGCCAATCCCAACGCAGCTGTTTCCGGCGACGATCTGCTGCCGGGCAAGAGCAGTTACTTTCTGGGAAATGATCCGGCGAAGTGGCGGCATGGCATCCCGCAGTTTGCCCGAGTGCGTTACGAAAATGTTTATCCCGGAATCAATCTGGTTTTCTACGGAAATCAGGGACGCCTCGAATATGACTTTCAAGTTGCCCCCGGCTCCGATCCCGCGCAGGCCGAACTCGAATTCAACGGCGCGAAAAAGCTGGCACTCAAAGACGGCGCTCTGATCATCGAGAGCGCGGGCAGCAGCCTGCAGCTGCAGGCTCCGCACGTCTACCAGGAAATAGCCGGCCGCCAGCAGCCGGTGGAAGGCAGCTTCGTGCTGCGGGGCGCAAACCGCGCGGGATTCGCCATCGGACCCTATGATCACTCGCGCGAATTGGTTATCGATCCCATCCTGACGTTCTCAACCTATTTCGGCGGCAGCGGCGACGAGCTCGCCACTTCGGTTGCGGTCGATGGCAGCTTCAATATCTACCTCACGGGATCGACCACCTCGCCCAATCTCCCGACGGCTTCCTCGCTGAATGCGGTGTTTCAGGCGACTCTTGCCCCCGGCGCGGTCCAGAACGTCTATATCGCCAAAATCACTCCGACGCTGGGCTCCAACCCGGCGTCTCTCGCCTATGTCACCTACCTCGGAGGCAATGGAACCGATACCCCAGTTGACATCAGCGTGGGCAGCGCGGGCGATCCATTTGTCGCCGGTACCACTTCTTCCAGCAACTTTCCGACTACCGCGACCAACGCTTACCAGTCCACGCCTGAGGTTCCCGGCACGCACGTATTTGTCACCGAATTGCTGTCGGACTTCAGCACGCTGCAGTATTCGTCCTACCTTTCCGGCAACGGCACTGACATCGCGAGTGGAATGGCGATTGACGCATCCGGCTACATGTATGTCACTGGAACCACCACATCGACCGACGCCGGGACCTCCACCGATCAATTTCCGGCGAGCAATCTTCCGCAGGCGCTGCCCTATCAGATTTCGTCCCGCGCGCCCATTCAGTTCTTCGTGACCAAGGTGAACACCAACGCTCCCCGAACCGGCAGCATCGCCTACTCGACTTATTTTGGGGGTGGAAACTTCGACACGACCACGGCATGTCCAGCGCCATTAACTGGACCGTGCCCAATAGCCGTGGGCGGCGGTATAGCCGTTGACACCAACGGAAACGTCTACTTCACTGGCACCACGAACTTTCTCTATAGCGGATGCTCGGGCTGCAGCAGCACCGACTTTCCCATCCTCAATGCTTACCAGCCGTGCCTGGATCAGGCGCCTCCGGTCGTCATCGTCACACCTCCAACGTGCACGTACACGTCGACATACACCCCCACTTTCTCCGACGCTTTCGCGGCCAAGCTCAATCCCAACGCTCCTCAGGGCGCGCAACTGATCTGGTCGACTTACGTAGGCGGCACCGGAAGCGACGCGGGCGCGGGCATTGCGCTCGATACCGGCGCGGTTAACATATATATCGTCGGAACCACAAACTCCACCGACATCAACACGGCCATCGCGACTCTGAATACTTCCGCGGCGTATCAAAGCTGCCTGGACCAGCCGGTCAATCCCGCTGTCGGTACCGCCTGCACACCGCCAGCCGGGGCTGCGCCATTTCCCAACGATGCCTTTGTGGCGCGTCTGAGCAACCCCGCGCCCTCGACCACTACGATTCAAAACAACGTCTCGCTCAACTATTTCTCCTACCTGGGAGGAAGCGCCAATGAAGCCGGACTGGCCATCGCGGTGGACTCCGCCAGCGGCGCCCTGGTGACGGGCTGGACGCAGTCGACAGGCGCCCCGGGCTCGACCACAGCCTTCCCGATTTTTCCGCTATCCAACCCCATTCAGAGCACACTCACTGGGGCCCAGGATGCTTTCATGGCCCGCCTGAACACCGCCGCACTGAATGGCCAGACCAACGGTTCGTGGGCCAACTATTTTGGCGGAGCCAGTACCGACGGTCCTACGGTATTCACCGAGGGCACGGGCGTGGCGATCGATGTGAACCAGACCGCCTACTTTGCCGGCGATACCAACTCAACCACGCTGCAGGTAAGCACGCCGTTGGAAGCGACCAACAACGGTGGCTATGACGCCTTTGTGACCCAATTAGGATCAAAGTTTAGCTTGTCGCTGACTGGAGTTCTGACGCTGGGCACGAGCCAGACCTTCGTCGACGCCGGGAACCAGGCAACCTTCACCTACACCGTAACCAACAACGGTCCCGACGCCGCCCCGAACATTACGATTCTGGACAATCTAAATCCTCTCAACACAGGTGTGCCGCTCACCTTTGTTTCCGCCAGCGTCAATTCCGGCACCTGCGCCGGGGGCTCGACCAACGTCAATATCAGCTGCACCCTTCCAACCTTGCAGTCGGGCGCGACGGCGACCGTGACCATCGTATTGACGCCACAGGCGAACAGCGCCGGGAATCAAGCGCAATTCAATGGCGGCTCGGTGCAGGCGACGGGACCGGGAAACACGGTGCTGGCGCAGACCGTGGTCAATGCGCAGATGGGCGACTTCACGCTCAGTGTGAGTCCCGCGAATAACACTGTTCCGGCTGGTCAAACTGCGACCTACCAGGTCACGCTGACGCCGCAGCCCGTGTATTCCTCGAAGATCACGCTGGCATGCACCGGCTTGCCCACGGGCGCAGCCTGCAACTTCACCAACAGTCCGGTATCTTTGTTGGGTCCGGGATCATCCACGCTCAACATCACGACCACGGCCCGGCCGGTTACAACTCCCACCACCAGTCTGCTCACGCGACACTTCTATGCGGTCTGGCTGGCGTTTCCAGGACTCACCCTGCTGGGCGTGGGAGTGGGAGGCAAGGGGCGCCGGCGGCGCATCCTGGGCATCGGCCTGTTCTGCGCTGTTTTCATGCTGCTTCTGCTGCCGGCGTGCAGCACCAAGAACACGCAAGCGCCGGTCAGCGGTACGCCTGCCGGCAGGTACACCATCACCGTCACAGGGACCTCCGGCAGCGACACCAAGAGTGTTTCCATCACGCTGCTGGTTCAGTAAGCCGTAGCAGCCATCCCGATTCAAAGGATCGATGTCATCCCGCAGGAGCGCGCCAAGCGCTCCTGCGGGACCTTACGAAACCCGGACATCGGTTGTACGGATGCGAGGAGTGCCTGACTACGTAAAGCGCATGCGCTCCCGTCCACGGCATCAAACGCATCGGCCGACGTAAGGTTTCTCGCCCGGCTGTCGCCGCGCTCAGAATGACATCGGGACGAAAACGCTACGCTCCGGCCGAAAGCTTGTGATGTGCTTTGGCGTCGGCGATCCCATACTGGCGGATCTTGTAGAGCAGAGCCTTGTAGCTGATCTGCAGAATCACCGCGGCCTGCTTGCGGTTCCAGTTGGTCTGTTCCAGGGCCTGCATAATGGCCTGCGCTTCGGCTTCATCTTTGGCGGTGCGCGCCAGGGATTTCAAGCCACCCGGCTCCGTTCCGCGGGACGAAGAATCTCCTGAACTTCCGCCATTGCCGTCATTCCTGGGAATCAATTCACTCACCGCCAGGTTCTCATCCCCGAGAATCAAATAGCGCTTCAGAAAGTTATTCAGCTCGCGCAGATTGCCCGGCCAGGAATGATTCTGGCAGGCCTGCAACAGCGCCGGTGAGAGCGGCAGCGGCGCGCGCGCATAACGCTCGGCCATGCGCGTCATCGAGTGCTTCAGCAGGATTGGAATTTCTTCCTTGCGCTCGCGCAGCGGCGGAATCTGCATGGTGAAGGCGTTCAGCCGGTAATAAAGATCCTCGCGCAGGCGTTTGTTGGCCAGAGCTTCGGGAATGTTGATGTTCGTCGCCGCCAGAATGCGCACGTCAACCTTGATCACGGACCTGCTGCCCAGCCGCGAGAACTGCTGGTCCTGCAAAACGTGCAGCAGCTTGGCCTGCAAGAGCGGCGGCATCTCGCCGATTTCGTCGAGCAGAATCGTGCCCTTGTTGCACAGCTCGAATTTTCCTGGCTTGGCGTGCGTTGCGCCCGTGAAAGCGCCCGGTTCATAGCCGAACAGTTCACTTTCCAGCAGGTCAGCGGGAACGGCAGCGCAATTTACCTTGAGGAACGTGCGATGGGCGCGCGGCGAAAGCTTGTGAATCAAGCGTCCCAGAACTTCCTTGCCAGTGCCGCTCTCGCCCAGCAGCAGCACGGGAATGTCGACATTGGCCACCAGCGCGGCCTGCGAGCGGATCTTGCGCATCTGCGGGCTGGCGGCGATGAAGAACACGTCTTCGGAAAGCTCTTCGACTTCGCCGTTGTAAGTCTGTTTTCCCTGGCCCAGGCTGAGATCGATCACAGCATCGAGTTCGGCTTTCTGAAAAGGCTTGGTCAGGTAGTCGAGAGCGCCCAGCTTCATCGCATGCACAACTTTTCGCGTGTCGTTCACGCAGGACAACATCACGACCTTCACGCCGGGCTGAAGCTGCCGCAGTTGCTCGAGAGTCTCCAGTCCGTCAATGCCGGGCATGAGCACGTCGAGCAATACGAGATCGGGCTGCAGGCCTTTTTCCACGCGCAGCAGCGCTTCTTCGCCGGTGGTCGCGGTTTCGACTTTGTAGTCGTCCACTTCGAGCAGCGTCTTGATGTAACGCAACATCCCGGGTTCGTCATCGACCAGCAGGATCTTAGCGGTTGGCTTCATCGAGTTTTCCCCTTGCTGGCAGCGGCAACAACCGGTTTAAACGGAATCAGGAAAGAGAACTTGCAACCCGCGCCGGCATCGCTCTCAACCCAGATCTTGCCGCCCATGCCCTGCACCAGGCGGCGCGCGATGGCGAGACCTAATCCCATGCCTTCATGATTCGCAGTGCCTGGCAGGCGAAAGAAATCGTCAAACACTTCCAGATGAAATTCCGCGGGGATGCCCGGCCCAGTGTCGGAAACGCTGACTCTCACCGAGTTGGGATGCGTCACATTCTGGCGTCTGCGCTCGGCAGACGACGGCAGCGCGGCGGCGCGGCGCTCCCACATGTGCGGCTCAGCATGCAGCCAGACGGTCCCACCTTCCGGTGTGAACTTGAAAGCGTTTTCCAGCAGGTTCGAAATGATGCGCTCCAGCTTCGGCGAGTCGAAAGGAAATACGGGCAGTTTGTCGTTGGCCAGAAAATAAAGCGCCAGCCTTTTTTCCTGAAAGCGATTCGACCACATACGGCAGACTTCCGACAGGCGATCGTTGACGTTGCCAGGCTCGAACTGCATACGCAAGCCGCCGGTTTCCAGCGCGCTGTACGTCAGAAAATCCTGAATGAACTGCTGCAGACGTTTTCCACTGGCCTGCATGTCGCGCAGGACTTCGCGCTGGCGGTCGTTCAGCGAACCCAGTTTCTCGTTCTGCAGCAATTCGACGTAGCCGTTCATGATCGACAACGGAGTCTTGAGGTCGTGGGCCGCGGATGCCAGAGCGTTGGTGGTGCGCTGAAAACGTTCGCGCAGT
The DNA here is from genome assembly GCA_963758005.1 of uncultured Acidobacteriota bacterium. Classification (GTDB taxonomy): domain Bacteria; phylum Acidobacteriota; class Terriglobia; order Terriglobales; family Acidobacteriaceae; genus Sulfotelmatobacter. Next base: position 175,321 of record CAVWTR010000006.1, on the reverse strand, counting down.
TCTTTGTACTCCGGCAGCAGGTTTTCCGGGCTGGGCACATCGCCGTCGGGATGGACGGGCGTAAGGGGCAGAGGCTGCAAGGTTCCTGCCGCGCCAGAAACGGACGTGTTCTTGTGGACAGAGGCCATTTTTGGAAAACCACAGGTTAAACGGGGAGGGAAACTGCACGCGCCCTCTCAAGGACGAGTGCCGGTAACGAAATCGTATGTCAGGCGCAATTTGTTGTCAACGGAAAATGCACGGGAATTACCCAAGTGTAGCAAAAGCTTGCACTTTCGCGAGTTTTCGGCGAGGGTTACGAGTATTTCCGTGATCGAATGAAAAGCGAAGAAACTGACCGGAAGATCATGCTTTCCGGGAGGTTCTTCGGTCGCGGATGCCGCCAACTTAGTGTTCTCTCATGGTTCCGTGCGGGTTTTGCCTAAGATTTGGCCCCTCAGATGCTCCTTACGCAGCGTTCCATTGCTGTTGGAGAGGTCTGCATGAACGGGGCGAGAATGGGATCTGCGAACACCACCGAGCGTCGGAAGTGGACCCGGTTGCCGCTTGCCATCCCGGTTTTCGTTCGTTGCCGTGACACGAACGGCCAGGAAGTTCTGGAATTTGCAACTGCGCTGAACGTGAGCGCAGGCGGAATGCTAGTGGCGATCCGGCGGCTCCTGCCTGCAGTTGCGCAGCTCCGGCTGGAAATTCCCAGCGCTCCTGTGGCCGCGCTGGCGCTCTTGCCGAAGGCTTCCCGCAGCCTGCGGGCCAAGGCGCTGCGCAGCACCCCCGCCGAGGGCTACTACCTGCTGGGCCTGAAGTTCGCGCGTCCGCTGCTGCTGGCAGGCAACTCCCGGTCGCGATCCGACTCCGCCTCAAATGGTCGAGGACGGAAAATCGCTTCTGCCGTGTGAAAATGTTTGCGCATCCCCCTGCCCAAAGTGTTACCGTAGACACCATTCCCGGATTACCAGCGTGCGTTAGTCCGGCTCTTTGGTAAGTTGATACCGTTCAACCACATAAGCTAGATTTGAGTGGTCCGCAGCGGGCCCGGATGCTTTTGGCTTTCCAGGTGCAGCTAACGCACTTCCCCCCTAAGTGGTAAAAGCCAACTGTAAGCCAAATTGGTAAGCCCATTATGACAACCAGCACTCTGAATACGCTTGCTCAGCCTTTGGGGGAGACGCCGCCCGACGCCATTGTTTTTGGACGCACCGAGGCTATGCAGGCGGTGCGCGACCGCTTGAACAAGCTGGCCAGCGCGAACGTTCCTGTGCTGATCCAGGGCGAGAGCGGAACCGGCAAAGACATTATCGCGCGCATGATTCATGCGGCGTCGCCGTGGCGCACTGGGCCATGGGTGAAGGTGAATTGCCCGGCGATTCCGGGGACGCTGCTCGAAAGCGAATTGTTCGGTTACGAAAAAGGTGCGTTCACCGGCGCTTATGGAATGAAGCCGGGGCGCGTGGAAATGGCGCATCGCGGCACGCTGTTTCTGGACGAGATTTCCGAGTTGGATATGTCGCTGCAGTCGAAGCTGCTGCAACTGCTGCAGGATGGGCAGTTCTGCCGCATCGGCGCGCAGGAAGACAAAAAAGTTGAAGTGCGCGTAGTGTGCGCCACCAACCGCAAACTCGAGCAGGAGATTGAAAACGGCACGTTCCGTTCGGATCTGTTCTACCGCATCAACGTAGTGAATATTCATCTGCCTCCGCTGCGCGAGCGGGCCAGCGACATTCCTGAACTGGTCACGTATTTTCTGGACTATCACAACCGGAAATACAATTGCCGGGCGCGTGCGCTGTCACTTGAATTGATGAGCCAGCTGCGCAAATATCACTGGCCGGGCAACATTCGCGAACTGGAAAACCTGATCAAGCGTTACGTGATTCTGGGCAATGAAGACGTTATTTCGTCCGACCTGACGCCGCGGCCTACGGATTTCTTCAACACGGAGATTCCCGTCGATGGGCAGATTTCGCTGAAGAAGTTGACTCGCCAGGCGGTGCGCGAGCTGGAGCGGAAAGTCATTCTGAAAGTTCTGCAGAATTGCCACTGGAACCGCAAGCAGGCGGCGCGCGCGTTGAGCATCAGCTATCGCGCATTGCTGTACAAGATTCGCGACGCGGGTCTGCCCTCGAACCGTACCGTGAAACGCGAAGAAGCCGACGCTCGCCAGGCGGATGCGCCCAAGGATGTTGCGGCGGACTGAGAATTTCCTCTAAGTCCTTGATCAAACCCGTATCCTAAGCGGGTTTCTTGTGCAATCCGCTCGTCTAACCCTCATAGTTAATTTAAGCGGTTAGATGGAGTGTTGGCGGCGACTGCCTAACCTCTCAAAGATCGTTTAGTGGTTAGATGTGTCGTCCGGGATGTCTCGCAAAGGGGAGCGACCCCCACGGGCTTGCACGGGTTAAGGGTTTCCCTTATTATGGGTCAATGAACATCACGCTTTCCCTCGAAGACAAACTGGTCAAAGAGGTTCGTAAGATAGCTGTTGAAAGGGATACGACTTTGACCGGCCTGGTGCGGGCCCATCTTGAACAGCTCGCCGCCGAGCACTCTCGAATGGGCCGAAAACGCAGAGACCAGGAAGCATTGGAGCGCAGCTTCAGCCAAGTGCATTTCCCCATGGGAAAGAAGACCTGGCGGCGGGAAGATCTGTATGAGCGGTCGTGACTTTCTGGACACCAACGTCCTGGTGTACGCCTACCAAACGAGCGACCTCGGAAAGCAACGAATTGGGCGACAACTGGTTTCCCGAGCGGTCGCTGGCGAATTTACGATCTCCACGCAAGTGCTCGCGGAGTTTGCCGCGACGCTGCTGCACAAGGTGCAGCCTCCGCTTTCGATGGAGGAAGTCACCGCTGCATTGAATGGCCTGGGGCCGATCCCGCTGGTCGTTCCGGATGGGGACATCGTGCGCCGGGCCGTGGAGGCCCGCGGAGCTTATGGCATTCATTTCTACGACGGCATGATCGTGGCGGCAGCGGAGCGCGCCGGGTGTGAAAAAATTTTGTCGGAAGATTTGAACTCGCAACAGAAATATTTTGGCGTGGTTGTCGCCAACCCCTTCCACTGACATGAGGCATTCGCCGTTCGCGATTCGGCCGCGCTTGGCGCTGGCGGGACGGACAAAGGCGTCCGTCGCTATGTAAGGTCGGCGCTGCTCCGGGTGGTATTATCCGAAGGCCTCAAACAAATCTTGCTTAACTAACACATGAAAGTTTCTGTCGTAATTCCGATTTATAACGAGCGGCCGACGCTGCGGCTGGCGATCGAGAGAGTGCTGGCCGTGCCGCTCGAGATGGAGTTGCTTTGTGTCGACGACGGGTCGACCGATGGTTCGCGAGAGATTCTTGCGGAACTGGCAACGGAGCGGCCTGAGGTTCGCGTGTTTCTGCAGCCGCGCAATATGGGGAAAGGTGCGGCTCTTAGGCGGGGCATCAAAGAAGCGACGGGCGACTATGTGCTGATCCAGGATGCTGATCTCGAATACGATCCCTCGGAGTATCCGCTGCTGCTGGCGCCGCTGATTGAGGGTAAGGCGGATGTGGTCTACGGCTCGCGTTTCATCGGGGCGGGGCCGCACCGGGTTTTATACTTTTGGCACTCTGTGGGAAACGGCCTGCTGACGCTTTTGTCCAACGCGGTGACAAATCTGAACCTCACGGATATGGAAACTTGTTATAAGGCGTTTCGGCGGGAGATTATCCAAAGCATCCCTTTGGAGGAAAATCGATTCGGGTTTGAGCCCGAGGTGACGGTAAAGATTTCACGGATGGACCTGCGGATTTACGAGATCGGCATCAGCTATTCGGGGCGCACTTATGCTGAAGGGAAGAAGATTGGGTGGAAGGATGGGGTGCGGGCGCTGTGGTGTTTGTTGAAGTATGCGATTAAGGAACCGCGGTCGGGAGAGCGATCGCGGGGATGATTGCCACCGTGTAGTTCGATAGGGAAGCGAGCCAAACGCGCGATTATTGCGTCGCAAAAGGCGCGACGCACCGCGCGGCTCGCCCAGATCCCTCGCTGCGCAAAGAACGCTTGCTCGGGATGACAGAGCAAACTACGACGGCGGGGAACTTACTTTTCGATTGTCGACGTTGCCAGCTTGAGGTGTGGCTCGACGAGGGCAAGCAGTGGGTCTTTCAGGAAAGGCCCGCAGGCCAACAGACCCGACAGGAGCGGATCACGACGATTCGCGGTCAGGTTTGTTTTCTCCAGCGTGCTGACGAAACCACCGGCACTCAGCACCAGGGCTGCGCCGGCCACTACGTCCCACTCGTTCTTCGGCGTCAGGGTGAAAGTAATGTCGGCAAGGCCGGCTGCGACCAGAGCAAGTTTATAGGCCACGGAACCCATCGGCTGCACTTTGAACTCACCGTTCTCGAACGGCTTCCAGTCGCCGCGCTTGACTTCGCTGCGGCTCGCTAGGATTAGAGCTCCGTCGAGCGTAGTGTGCTGGCTGGGGCGCGAGGGCTTTCCGTTGTAGAGCACGCCGGTGTCAATCGCTCCCAGGAAAGTCTCTTGCGTGGCGGGGTTGTAGATTCCTCCGGCCACGGGCTTGCCGTGTTCGGCGAAGCCGATTGAGACGCAGAATTCGGGCAGGCCTTTCACGAACTCGCGCGTGCCGTCGAGAGGATCGACGATCCAGACGCGATCTTTGTCGAGGCGGGAGGGATTGTCCGCGGTTTCTTCGGAGAGCCAGCCTTCGCCGTCGCGCAGCAGGTTCTGGCGTAGAACGGCGTCTACCGCGCGATCGGCCTCGGTCACGGGATCGTGGCCGATTTTGTATTCGGTTTCCACTGCGCCCGGAGTGAAGCGCGCGAAGACGGCGCGGGAGGCTTCAATGCCAGCTTCAATGCGGGCGAGAATGTCCGAATAGGCAGAAGTCATGCAATCCTTGGAAGTAATTGTTAAGCGGGCCACAACATGCGAGCGCCGGTAATCAACAGTAAGGCGCATAGCATACGGCGCAGCCAGAGCATGGGGACTCGCGTGGCCAGGTGCGAACCAATCAAGCCGCCAGGAATGGAGCCGATCAATAGCGCAACCACCAGTCTGGAATCCACATTGCCCGCCCTGAACTGAAGCCACCCGGTCACGCCGAAGAGTATGACCGCATGCACCACGTCAGTCCCGACATTGATCTTGGGCGCGAAACTGTAAAACAACAGGAGCAACATCATGATGATGCTGCCCGAACCGACCGAGGTCAGGCCCACGATGAAACCCACCGTGAGGCCGATGACGGCCATCCCTGCGAAACCCTTCATGGACGGCTCACGATTCGCGATTCGCTCTTCGATGTTTTTCTGGAGGAGCAGCATCGTCGGAATCACGAGGAGCAGCAGACCTACAGCCATCTTGATAAAGGTATTCACTCCGTTTCCGTAGAGGAGACGGATGTAGACCAGCAGCTTGACCCCGGCGAACGAGCCGGGAATGCTTCCCAGTGCCAACGCGAGGACGACTTTCCGGCGGACCGTTCCATTTTTCATGTGGAGCAGTCCGGCCGGGATTTTGGTGAAGAATTGGAATAGAGCATCGGAACCGACTGCCACGATAGGCGAATAGCCCAAGCCGAAGATCAGAACGGGGAGCATGAGAACTCCGCCCCCCACTCCGGTCATTCCGATGAGGACGCCTACGATAAAGCCAACCAGAATTTTGATTGCGAGTATCGGCATAGTCGATTCCTAGTCGTTCCTACTCTGTCCGGCCTACTCCGTCCGGTTGACGCCGATGAAGCCTTCGCGCTCCAGGTGCAAGATAATTTCCTGGGCGGCTTCCTCGGCTGATAGTTCACCGGTGTTGATGGTTACGTCGGCGTCCGTTGGAACTTCGTAGGGATCGGAGATCCCGGTGAATTCCTTCAGAATACCGGCGCGTGCTTTCGCATAGAGGCCCTTGCGGTCGCGCTGCTCGCAGACTTCGACTGTAGTGGCGATGTGCACCAGAATGAATCCGCCGTAAGGCTCGATCAGCTGCCGCACGTGTTTACGAGTCGCGTCATACGGCGCGATGGGCGCGCAAATTGCGATGCCGCCGTTCTTCGTGATTTCCGACGCAACGTAACCGATGCGACGGATGTTGATGTCACGATGTTCTTTGGAGAATCCGAGTTCCGACGACAGATTCTTGCGCACCAGGTCGCCGTCGAGCAACGTCACGGGACGCCCGCCGACTTCCAGGAACTTCGTCATCAGAACATTGGCGATGGTGGACTTGCCCGAGCCCGAGAGTCCGCTGAAGAAGATGGTCACACCCTGCTTGGCGCGTGGCGGAAAGCTGCGACGCAGTTCCTGGACAACTTCCGGATAGGTGAACCAGGCGGGAATGTCGCGGCCTTCGTTCAGCCGATCGCGCAGTTCGGTGCCGGAGATGTTCAGAACCTTGTCGCCCTTCTTGACTTCATCGTCGGGAACGTAGCGGTCTTCGTCTTCGAGGTACACCATCATGCTGAAAGGCACCATGGTGACGCCGATGTCGGCTTCGTGCTTTTTGAAAACTTCCTGGGCTTCGTAAGGGCCGTAGAAAGGCTTCTTGGTTTCAGGATCGGAGCCCGGTCCGGCGTGATCGCGGCCCACGATGAGGTGGGTGCAGCCATAATTCTTGCGAATTAAAGCGTGCCAGATGGCTTCGCGCGGTCCGCCCATGCGCATGGCGAGCGGCAGCAACGAGAGCTTCTGGGTGCCTTGCGGATATTTCGAACTCAGCAATTGGTAGCAGCGCACGCGGGTGTAGTAGTCCACGTCGCCGGGCTTGGTCATGCCGACTACGGGATGAATCAGCAGGTTGGCTTCGACTTGCTTGGCCGCGCGGAAGGTAAGTTCCACGTGGGCGCGGTGCATGGGATTGCGGGTCTGGAAGGCAACTACGCGGCGCCATCCGAGACGGGCGAACTCGGCGCGCAATTCCGCCGGAGTTAAGCGCAGCGTGCGGAAGTCATAATGCGAAGGGGCCTGAAGGCCTTCTACGCGTCCGCCGACATACCATGGGTTCGACAGATTGATCGCATAGTTTGCGCCGGGATGAGCCTTGCTGGTGGTGCCAAATACGGCCTTGGCTTCCGCGGCGCGATCGGCCTGCCAGACTTCTTCCACGTGCAGCACGGCGAGCATGACGCCTTCGGCGTCGCGCAGCGCAACTTTGCTGCTGCCGGGCGTGAGCTTCTTGGCAAACTCTTCCGTGACGTCGAGCGTGATCGGCATGGGCCAGAGGATTCCGCTGGCCAGGCGCATGTTGTTGCAGACGCCTTCGTAGTCGGCCTTCGTCATGAAGCCGCGCAAGGGAGAGAAGCCTCCGCTCATGAGCAATTCAAGATCGCAGACTTGGCGGGCAGTAAGGTCCCAGGATGGCCACTCGCGGGAGTGGGCTTTCAGTTCAGCGGCTTTTTCGGATGAAGTGATGAGATTAACAAGTTCGCCGCCGTGCGGAGAAATCAAATGACTAGTCGAAGCAGACAATTGCGTGAACCTCCCAGGTTCGTCGATCAGGTTCGTCGATTTGGATTTGCTGCGTGTAAACTCAGCCCCTCTTAAAAATAACGTTTCGCAGTAAGGAATCAATGCAGACTTCCGGACCGGCTAATGGGGGGACATGCTAACGAGAGACGATCAATTTGTTGCGGGGCAATGATTCTGATTAGCCCCAGCGTACAAAACAAGTTCAGTGTCTTAACTGCAAGCAAGTGCCATGCCGCAGAGGTTTTGGTAATTGTACTGTAAATTGATAAGGATAAAGGGTAAGGTATCGAATTTTTCCGGGACGCACTGCAAGGATGCCCCGGCGGATATGCAAAGTGTTGCGCAGCAGGGCGTGATCTTTTCTTCTCAACCCCCTGTATGCAAGGTCTTGCATAGTCGGTTTTGAGGACGGGTGGGGTGGGCTGCGATCAAATCGAAGCTAAAATTTGAGGCGCCATCCGTGGCCTCGAACGCATAGAGCCGCGACGTATCCCTCGCCGGCCGGTACTTCCTGCAAGGACCACTGCGTAGCTTCGGTCTCGTCGGGCCGGGTGGAAAGCAGGGCATTTCGTTCTCCGGGCTTTAAGGAGACGTCGAACTGGTCGAGAGGCAGCGACAGGCCGGCTCCTTGAGCTTTGATGTACGCTTCCTTTCGAGTCCAACAGCGCAAGAAACCGTGATGTTGCTCCGACGGTGGGAGCTCCGCGAGTTGACGCTGTTCCTGTTCCGAAAAGAACCGGCGCGCAATCGCTGTGTGATCGACATTCTCGCGAAGTTGTTCCACATCGACGCCGAGTGCCCGCCCCTTCGAAAAGGCCAGCAGCGCTACGTCCCCGGAGTGGGAAACGTTGAACTCCAGCTGGCTTCCGGACGGGGATGAAGTCGGATGCGGAGTTCGATTCAAATATGGTTTTTCTCTTGCCGAGTATTGGAAGACGAGTTCGGTTGGATCGCAACCAAGATAGCTGCCGAGGATTGTCCGCAATAAAGCGCGGGTTGCGGTGAAGTATTGGCGATCCTTCGGAAAGTGAAAACGAGCGGCCCGCGTCTGCTCATCCACGGAAAGGATCTGCTGCCATCGCTGTTCTCCTTGTCCCTGAGCCACGACGGCCAGGTCGACTCGCCACAGATGGACTTCATCTTCAGGGAGAGTGGTCTGCGCCTCGAGGTGAAACGCAGCATCGGCAATGTTCATCGAGAGGGCACCCGACAGAGTCATGCCAGTTTAATGCAATTTAGAGCCGGGGCGCATCAGCTCCGGACTGATGGGGCCGAATCGACGAACCACGGCCGATTTCGAGGCTTTCGCAGAAACTAATCCGAATGGAAAGGGTTACAGCAGATCGTGTAATTTGTGCCGAGGGTTTCCCCGATGAAAGGGAGTTTCGTCTAAGGGGTTCACCTGAGCTGGCTGGGTCGTTGCTACCACAGCTTGGGCTGTTAAAAAGTTAGATGAGGATGATCAGCTGCGAGATGTAAGAAAAATTCACAGCGGCCCTAGGTGCGGTTCTTCCTGATGGCGAGTGAGGTTAGCCGTCTCCGAGCGTTTTCGGGCGCTCAGGCAGCGGAAAAATCGCTCGTCGCGACCCTCCTCACGATTTTCGGGAGACATCCTCCAGGTTCCGGGATTGAGGCACGATGGTCCGCAAGTGGCTGTGGAAATTACTGTTCATCCGTCACTGACAGAAGTTGTCTCAAAGTGGCAATGTGGTTGCTATGGGAATTAGAAAGGTCCAGCCACGCGAATCCACGGGTCGCGGAGGCGATGCGAGAAACACGAACAGAAAGGAGATTCGGATGAATGAGCCGACTCATCGACTGGGTCCGCGCGAACAGCAGATTGTCGAACTACTTTTGCAGGGCTGTGACAATGCTGAGATTGCTACTCAGCTGAAAATGGCGCGGCGGACCGTGAAAGCTCACTTCAACCGATTATTTCTCCGTTTCGGAATTACCGGCGGTATCAAGCGAGTGAAACTCGCCACCCTGTTATACCGGAGGCAAGCATGTCTGCAATTGGGCGTTATGGCACAAGGGTCCCCAGCGAACGTGAACAGCGAGTCATCGAACTCGTTGCCGCGGGCTTGAAAAATCGCGAGGTAGCCGAAGAGATCGGGACGACCGAGCATGTCGTGAAGAACTACCTGCGCGTCATCTACGACAAACTTGGACTGTGGAATCGCGTCGAGCTGGCGCTGTGGTATGAATCGCGCCGGATTCCCTCGATGCTGGCAACTCAGTAGGCTCTCGTGCCGGTCCGCAGTGCGAGCTTCCGAATTGAGTCAGCAAGCAAGTCACGAGCAACCGAAAGCTTGAAGATGTCGCAGCCGCTCTGCGGCGCCTGGCACTCCTCTGACGGCTGCAGCATCAAGTAAGACCCGCGCCTGATCGCAATTTTTCCCAACTCCGTCACCCTTCAGGTAGAGATCTGAAAGCAGGAGCGAGGCCTCGCCATTGTGCTTGGCGATGGCCTTCCACAGCCACTTTGAAGCCTCAGCGCTGTCGCGTTCCTGACCGGCCGGTCCGCTGAGATAGCGTTGCGCCATGGCGAGTTCTTCGCCGCCGCTTTCCGAAACATTTCCCACTGGCGCCTTCTTCTTCGCGATCAATGTCGCTTGCGCCGCCCGGGAATTCTCTACCTTCGGACTCGCGGCTTTACTTGTCGAATCACTTGTCGAATTCGTCGCTTCGCTTGCCGGAGCGAGGTTTGACGGGCCGCCCGGCTGATTGGCCGCTGGTGAGGCCCCATCTGGCGTATCAATCTTTGGAGTTTCAGTCGTCGAGGGGGCAGGCGGGACTGGCGCCGACACGGCAGACTGCGCGACGTGCGAACTGTCGGCGGCTTGCATACTGCGCCACGTGATATAGCCAAGCGTAAGCAGCACAACAGCCAGAGTGATTACCAGAGGAACGCGATAAGACGATGAAGCCGGTTCCGGGTCGAGGAGCCCGCCCATGTGATCGGCGTGATAGGCGTCTTCGCGGCCGCGAGACGACTGCGAAGATTCATTCGCCCGCATTGGCGATTTGAAGGGTGCGTTCTCAAATGTAGCGAACCGCGATCGGTTGCTCTCCACGGTACCAGGTGCCGGCGGAGCCGGTTCCCGCCAAGCCGGTTCATGCAGAACAGGTTCATCGCGACGCGGAGATTTGGAATGCCGATCCTCAGTGGCAACGTTGACAGCGTTGAGATTGAGATCGGCAGGGTTAAGATCGGCGGAATCAAGATCGGCAGAATCAAGGCTGTCAGAATCGAGGCTGGCAGCGTCAAGATCGGCGACAATAAAATCCGTGGTGTGACGATCGGCCATCCGCGGATCGTTTACTGCCCCACGCTCCAACACAGCCGTGCCGCACATGCCACAAAATCGGTGGGTCGCAGGATTCTCCCGGCCGCAGGCGGGACAGCGCACCAGCGCAGATTGCATCCCGGGCGAATTTTCCGTCACCTCGGCGACCGGAGCGGGAACAGCGGCCTCGCGCGCGTCGTGTTCCGCTTGCAATTCACGCAAGAGATCTTGCAGCGCCTGCTCGCGCTTTTCCGGAGCGCTGGTGAAATAAACTTCCGCCCATCGCCCCATATTCTGACCGAGGAGGGGGTTGAGCAGAGGATTCAAATCAGGTTGCGGCAGGATGCTCGCTTCGTCGGAATGTTCGTTTTGATGCGGCAATCGGCGTTCCCCAGTCTGGCCAGCAGTTGTATCAAGAATTGGTCAGGCAAATCCTGTTTGTATGATTGCACTCCGGCGGCCTGGGGTTGTCAAATGAAACGGCGGCAGATGAAGTGATTGTCGAATGAAGCGCCAGAGAATCAGCGGAGAACTCTTGATCTTCCAATAAGATCCCGCAATAAGATCTGCCAATTCTCAGTCGCAGGCCTTGCGATAGGCGGGCTCGAACTGATCCAACTGCGCATCCTGCTGCGAAGCGAATTTTCCCTTCGGAGTCTTGCCGTACAAATCGGCTCCGGGGCAATAGTAGAGAGCCGTATGGAGATCGACCCAAACTTGAGTATCAGGATTGCCCTTGTATTCCGGGGCCGCGGGCGGTTCCGCGAGACCGAGGCTGATGAGCATCCGGTCGAACCAGGAGAGATCGGCGTCGGGAGCGGGCTTGTGGTGTGCGGCGGTCGCAGGTGCGTTGCCGGTGGCGCTGACGGAATGGCTGGACCAGATTCCCCAGCGAATTACAACGGCTACCAGGATCACTGCGATTGCCAGGTAAATGTCTCCGCGCCGGGTATTCCAGAACTGCGCCAAGGCTCCGGGACGCTTGCCCGATGCGAGTTGCTCCAGAAAGTCGCGGGCGTTTGCGGCAGAACTCCAGGCTCCGGTCGGTTCCGGTTTTGCCAGGGCTGTCGATTCCGGTTCGTTAGGATTTTCCGAGGCGCTCTTTTCTACGGCGAGCTTGCTCGCGACGGCCTCATCTGCGACCACGTCTTTGTTCGCGCCAGCGCTGCCAGCTTCCAGATTTATTTCGAGATCGGCGAGTATGGAGTCCTCAAACTCTGCGCTAACGCGGGACTCGCCTAATCGAATGGGGTCCGGCGGGTCGTCAGGCAGCGGCACTGCCGGCGCAAAAAGCTCTGGCATTTCTTCCTGCAGGGTATCAGCCAGCGATTTCTCGGATGGCATCGCATTGAAATGGGTCCGCGACGCCGGGCGAGCGGATTTTTCGTTTTCTTTTGCGGATACGTCAAGTCCGGGCGTACCAAGCTCGGGAATCCCAAGCTCGGACATATCGAGTGCGAGCTGGTCATTCTTGGGTTCGCGGTTGCGTTCGCGCTTGGGCTCGCGTTTCCGTTCGTGCTGGGGTTCGTGCGGCGCGCCGTCCGCGGGCGCGGCCTTCAACGCCTCCTGCCTCATGGTTTCCTGCAGACTCCGCAGCGATGCCTCTCGGCTCTGCATGCTGGGGGCTTCATAGACGATGGCGCGCGGCAATCCGCAATTTCCGCAGAACTGCTCTTCCCCGACGAGTTTGTGTCCGCATTTGCGGCAAACAAAAATCGACGCAGACGTTGATGCGGCGACTCCCGATGCGGCGACTGCAGGAGATGCGGCAATTGCCGGAACACGGGATCTGGCCGCAGATTCCGCTGCACCTGGCTTGTCCACCAGAGCCGCGAGGTTCGGCTTCAATTTTTCCAGGGCTTCCAGCATGACGGCGCGCTCGCTGGCGAGCGACTTTTTCAAGCTCACTTCTTCGTCGCGGGCCAGCGCTTCGGTTACCAGTCCGGCCATGAGCTGGCAGGTATGAACATCCTGCTCGGTGAAGGCGTGCGTGGTGGGGTAGTACAGCTCCAAGCCGCCGGCAACTTCGCCATCATGAAAAATTGGAACCGCGATCAGCGACTGAATGCCGCGGCGCCGGCACTCTTCGGTATCCAGCAGGAATTCCGGATTGACATCGGCGCAGCGCAGAACCTGGCCGGTCCGAAGGCTGGCGAGGCACAACGCTTTTTCCATGGGAACTTCGGTTCCGGCGGGCAGCGTCAGGAGGCCGGCGGTTGCCCGGTAACGGAGTTTCTTGCTGTCGTTCTTGCCGTCTCTCTTGTCGTCTTTCTTCTTATCTTTCTTAGCCTCTCCCTTGTCATCGAGATTCTTGTCGTCGAGTCTCTTGTAATCGAGGATGCCGATCGCGGCCCCGCTGGCGCGCGCGATCTGGGTCAGCCGTTCGGCGACCAGAGACATGGCCGGCTCGAGTTCCAGATGACGAACCTGAATCTGGTGCTGGGTGGCGACGATTTCGGCCAGAGTTGAGGTGTAATCGGCGCTAGGCGGCTCTGCCTCCGTTTGCGGCGCGGCAACTCGGGAGGCGCGGGTGGACCGGTCTTCACTTTCCAGTTGGTCTCGCTTCAGGTCGAGGCCAAGTTCCATCTCCTGCAGTTCGCGGTTGTGCTCCTGCAGCACGTAGGCCGCTTCCAGCAGCTTTGCGAGGGTCTGCTCGTCCAGAACTGGCTTGTCTTTTTCTTCGGACACGATTTCTTTTTCCACCAGCGGAAACCGTCCCTTGGCGCTGCCGGAGTATCTGGCCGGAAGGCGGCGATTCCAGTGCAGGTCTGCCGCCAAGCTCCGCCGAACTCCCGCGCAAATTCGTACGGCGACTTCCTGCGCGGCTTACTTCGCTACCCCCGCGCAACAAAGAGTGCCAAGCTGGTTCCAGCGGAGGAGGAAGCTTTCGGGGAATCGAAAAACCCTGGGCTTCCTGGCAGGCGAAGGCCCTCAATCTGCCCATAGTTTACCGCCAGATGGGCCGACTGGCGAGTGTTCTTCTAGGCGCGTACTGCGCCGGAAGGCCCTGGGTAACCACTCTTCGGTAACTTCACGACGGTGGAGGAATTCGCCCGCCTCTACCACTTTTGTCTCTTCAGATCCCCGAGATGCAAGACCGACTCGGGCTGGGCCGATCATTCGCGATTGTAGGATTTTGGTGGCAGCAGGAATTGCAGGCCGAAATATCCCAGGAAGTAGGGCTGATTGTTGCGCGCGGGTTCCAGGCTGCGTCCGGCCATGACCAGCAGAATCACCGGGCTGTGGAGTTTGTAGCGTGCGCCGAAGTCAATCGTGGGCTGGTTCTCGGAAGGATGGAAGGTGCCTTGGGAATAAAGCTCCATGTCGACTTCGAATTTTTTCGTGAACTCGTGGCCCACGACGAGGCCCATCAGCCAGCCGTCCGGTCCCTTGTGAACGAACTGATAACCGAGTTCATAGTTCACATCGACCGGGCCGAATTTCCGGGAAAATTCGACGGGTAGGAGGAACGAACTACTCGGCGAGGTGATGCCGCGGCGGACGGCGTCATTGGGATTGTTGAGGAACAGCTGAGGGAAAACCGAGACGGACAGGCCAGCCTCTCCGGCGTCGTAGAAACGCCATTTGACGCCGGGATTTGATTGACCCAGGCCGAATTCAGTTTTGCCAGTTCCGATCTGGCCGGGTTCAGACGGCAAAGCGGGATTGTTGACGCGAAGCCAGGCGTTTTCGTAGGTGAGTTGGATGCGCTCGCCCACTCCGAAATTGATGTCGAGATCCGGGGTGTGGGAGACCGACTGATCGCTATAGAGAAACGGCATGTAGCCGACGTTGATCTCCCAGTTGAAAGGTCCGGGAGTGCCGGGATCGTTGGTGTAGTAGGGTGGGCCGCCTTGGGCGAGGGCAGGCAGGCAAAGCAAGACGGGTAGGACGAGAATCAGTCTCCCGATCAGCCTTCGCAAGATCAGCCTTCTTAAAATGAACCCGATCATCGCGCCGCCCTTATCTGACTTCCCAAAATGGGATTCGAAGGGTGTGCGCGGCGGTCAATGCGGGACGGCGGATTCTGGGTTGTGTGGAGGTCGTGTCTACGCCCAGTCACGGGGCGGTTCGGAAGAGAAGGTTGGAACTCGGCGGCGATGGAAGTCATTGACGAAAAAGGGGAACTTGGGGCGACTAACCCCTGGGAGGGGCTTGCTACGGCTGGCCTCCGGAGGCGCAGATGAGGGCCAGCTATGGCGGGAACGTAAGTCATTGGTTCGAATCGACAGGACCGATATGGAACTGGTTAGCCTACCACGGGCTTCCTGAAGGGCGCATGAAAACGGCGGTCGCCGCCCCTAAGTGCTCTTGCCCTTAAGTACTTAGCCTGAACGCGCAGCGAACGCGAAGAATTGGCGAAAGCCGTGCTACAGAAGAATGCGAATGGGATTGCCAAGGTAGGAGGATATGACCGTGATCGATCTGGACCATGTCAAAGTCACCCCCCGCGACCAGCAGGTTTTGAACCTGCTGGTGCTGGGCTGCAGCAATAAAGAGATTGCGGGCCAGCTGAACATCAGCCCGCGCACCGTAAAACAACACCTGCGGACGCTGTTCCTGCGCGCCGGAATCCGCGAGGGGCGCAAGCGCGTGAAGCTCGCCATCGCGATGTTTACCAAGGAGGGAATGCAATCATGACCCCCAGCCAGCACCTTACTGCCAAAGAAATTCAGATCGCGATTCTGGTCTGGCAAGGCCTGACCAACCGCGAAATCGGCAAGATCGTCGGTACCAGCGAACAGGTCATCAAGAATCACTTGCGCAGCACCTTCGATAAGCTGGGGGTCTGGAGCCGACTGGAACTGGCCATGTACGTAGCCAGCCACGGCGGCACGAACTGGCCCCCAGCGGCCGAGGGCCGCGACATGCCGTTCGAACAGGTGGTCGGGGCCGGCTATCTGTAGCTGGGGGCTAGCACTGGAAACAGCATAGGCTGGAATCAGCATTCGGCAGCGGCATGAAATCGACTCTGGACGCTTCAACTTGGCGGAGATGCAAGCGGCGCCTCCGGCATTCGATGACTGCTTTACTGGGTCAAGTTGAACCGTCTCCGTCCAAACTCTGCAAAACGTTTCATGGCGGCGGCCTCCAGGGAGAAGGCTTCGCTCGGTTAAGCCTATGTATGGCAATCAATTGCCGGAAGCCATGCAACGGCATAAGAATTGCCATAGGTGAACTGATCTGCGCGCGACGGCTGCAAAGCAGCCAGCCCCCGCAGCCGAGAACCCAGATTTAAGCGACCCAGATTTAGCGACCCAGGGCGAAGCCGGCTGGGCGAAAGCAGCGATGGCCTACAAAGAGATTTTCTGGATGGCGTGTGACTCCACCGAGCAACTGCGGGCGGAGTACGGTCCTTTTCATACCCGGGGCGAGGCCGAGTCTGAGGCCAAGAAGCTTGGTTTTGGATACCTGCTGCGTTATGAGCACATCTTGGGCGCGAATGAAGAGATCGAGGAAGTTCGTTGCATCTTTGTCGAACTCCCGGGAGCCACACCGGTTGGGGTGGAGACGATCCCGGTCACACTGCACACCCGCTGTGCTACCTGCGGTGAGTCCTCTGCCCACGAAAAGGGCTGGCAGGCGGAGGTCTGGGCCGACATCCACGAGTTCGAACACTCCCGCCATCGCGTCCGCCTGTTCGAACATGCCCGCGGCAAGGGTTTGAAGGAAATTGGCGACTGGCGGGGGTAGGTTTTCCCGAAACTTACTTCTTGCTTGAAAGTTCGCTGGCCGCGGCCCGATCGACTAACCAGATCAACTTTCCATCCGTTGGGCGAACCAGCTTTGCGGGATACTGCTCGCCGGGAACATCCTCTTCCAACACAGTTCTGAGCACGGCAGCTTTGTCGGTCCCGCTAACGAGAAAGGCTACACATCGTGCCGCATTCAGAACCGGCAGAGTGAATGTGAGCCGGCTCGTTTTCATCTTTTCTACCCAGTTGGCGATCACCAGGCGCGACTTCTCCTGCAGTCCGGCGGTGCCGGGAAAGAGCGAAGCCGTGTGGCCGTCCGGGCCCATGCCGAGAAGGATCAAATCGAAGACTGGAATTTGTCCGGGCTCGAGTTCGAAAAACTTCCACAGAGTTTTTTCGTAATCTTCCGCAACCGCTTCCGCGTCGGGATTCTCTGCGGCCATGCGGAACACGTTGCCCGGCGGCACCGGAACTTTAGACAGCATGGTCTCTTGCGCCATGCGGTAATTGCTGTCGGGATCGGTCGGCGGCACGTGGCGCTCGTCGCCCCAGAAAAAGAACATGCGGTCCCAGGGCAGCACCGTGAGCGCGTTGGTGGCCAGAAGGTTGAACAAACCCTTGGGGGTTGATCCGCCGGAGAGAGCAATAGTAAAGCGGCCGCGTTGCGCGACGGCGTCGGTGGCCGCGCTGACGACTTCTTCCGCCGCCGCGGAGAATAACTCCTGCGGGGTGGTGAGGGTGCGGATTTCGACGGAGGAACTCACGGGATTTGGCTCAGTTCTTCAGGCGGGCGCTGAGGCGTGAATTCGATGATAGGAGTGCGACCACGGGGGCTGAAGCCCGCATCACTTCCGTACAGGGTACGCGGCGCTGAAAGCGCCGCTCTTCCACGGTGCTGTATGCGCTTACGCTGGCGCTGCGCGCGTTTACGTTTTTCGTCAGCATAATCTTGGTCATCATCTTCGTCGGGATAATCGTCATCATCTTCGTCGGCATAATCGTGGGCTGTTTAGCCCTTGCCGCGGACTGCGGCGCAGCGGGCGGCGCCCAGCAGTCCGGCTTTTTCGTTGGTGACGACCTGTACCGGCACCGCTTCCACCAGCGGACGGAGGCGGCCTTTTTCGTAGAACGCCTGCATGAACACGGGACCGGCCAGCTTGGCCAGAATCTTGGGAGTGATGCCGCCGGCCAGGAAAATTCCACCGGTCGCCATGGTCTTCAAAGCCAAATTGGAAGCCTCCGCGCCATAGACGGCGATCCACAATTCCAGCGCCTTTTCCGCCAGAGGCTCGGTGCCATCGAGCGCGGCCCGTGAAATCGCGGCGGCGGGGTCACTGTTGCTCAGAAGCACAGCAAACTCATCCGATTCCTTCCCGCATCCCGTGTCGCGCAGGAATTCGTAAACATTCACCAGGCCTGGACCGGAGAGGATGCGCTCGTAGCTGACATGTCCGAAGCGGGCCCGCAGGAAACGCAGCAGTTCAATCTGCAAATCGCCTTGCGGAGCAAAATCGCAGTGGCCGCCTTCGCAGGCGAAAACGTGATGGCGGCTTCCATCCCAGAAAAGTCCGGCTTCGCCCAATCCGGTGCCGGGCGCGATGACCGCCTGATTGCCGACGGCGGGACCGCTTACGTGATTCAATGGAACCAAGTCGGTTGGTTCGAGCGCGCCGATGCCCCAGGCGCTGGCTTCGAGATCGTTGATGAGCAGCGTGGCGGGAAGATGAATCTGTTTTGCCAGACGCGATTGCTCGATCACCCAGGGCAGATTGGAAGTTTCGACGCGTCCATTGCGAACCGGGCCCGCGATGCCGAAGCACGCCGCTTCCGGCTTGGTGCTGGAAGAATCCAAAAACTGGGTGACGATTTCGCCAAGTTCGCTGTGCTCGCGGCTGGGAAAGGTGCGCTCCGAAACCAGGCGCAGATGCCCGTTCTGGGGTTGAAAATAAGCCAGCCTAGCGTTGGTACCGCCAATGTCGCCGGCCAGAATCATTTCTCGAAGTTCCTCCAGCGGCGACCGTCGCGTTCAAGCAGTTCGTCGGCCTCCTTCGGTCCCCAGGTGCCGGAAGCGTAGTTGGGGAAGTTGCGGGGCGGAAGTGCTTTCCACAGATCGAGCATGGGATTGACCACGGACCAGCCGGCTTCGACCATGTCGGCGCGCTGGAACAGGGTTTGATCGCCGATCATGCAGTCGTGCAGCAGCCGCTCGTAGCCGGTCGAAGGTTGCTTGCCGAAATATTCCTGATATTCGAAGTTCATATCCACCGTGCCCAGACGCATGACCGGACCGGGAACCTTGGCCGCGAATTGCAGCGAGATTCCTTCTTCCGGCTGAATGTGCAGCACCAGTTGATTGGGCATAAGATGTTCAACCGGCGTGTCGCGGAACAGCACGAAGGGCGCCCGTCGAAACTGTATCACGATATGCGTGTTGCGCACCGGCATCCGCTTGCCCGTTCGGAGGTAAAACGGAACGTCGGCCCAGCGCCAGTTATCGATGAGCAATTTCATCGCGACAAAAGTCTCGGTGCGTGAATCGGGCGGAACGTCCGGCTCGGACCGATAGGCGGTAACGCGCTTGCCGTCCTCAGTCCCGTCGCCGTATTGGCCGCGTACGCTGCGGGTTAGCACTTCTTCGTCGCTGGTGGGCTGGATGGCATGGAGAATTTTCGCCTGCTCGTCGCGCACCGCGTTGGCGTCGAAGGAAATTGGCGGCTCCATGGCGGTCAGGCTGATGAGCTGCATGATGTGGTTGGGCACCATGTCGCGCAGCGAGCCGGCGTGATCGAAATAACTTCCGCGGCCTTCCACGCCTACCGTTTCTGCTACCGAAATCTGCACGTGGTCGATGTAGCGGCGGTTCCAGACGGGCTCGAAGATTCCGTTGGCGAAGCGGAATGCCATGATGTTCTGCACGGTTTCTTTGCCAAGATAGTGGTCGATGCGGTAGATCTGCTTTTCGTCGACTTCCTTGAGCAACTGTTGGTTCAGCGCCTTGGCTGATTCCAGGTCGTGGCCGAAAGGTTTTTCGATGACCACGCGCCGCCAGTGGCTGTTGTTCTGTTCCATCAGTCCGGCGGCAGAAAGCTTCTGCACGATGGGGCCAAAGAAACTGGGCGCGGTCGCCAGGTAATAAAAGAAATTCTGGTGAGCCGAGTGATCCTGATCGATCTTGGTGAGGTAGTCCTTGAGCGCCGGATACAACTTGTCGTCGCCGAAATCTCCGGTGAAGTAGGAGAAGCGGCTGGTGAACCACGCCCAGAGTTCGTCCTCGACGCACTCGCCGCAGTAGGCCTTGACGTCGTCGTGGACTTTTTTTCGAAACTCATCGTTCGAAAGCTGGGTGCGGGCCACGCCCACCACGGCGAAGTCGTGGGAGAGCAATCCGGCGCGCGCCAGGTTGTAGAGCGCGGGAATCAGCATGCGCCCGGTGAGATCGCCGGCTGCGCCGAAGATGACCATGACGCAGGGATCGCCCTGCTTGCCGATGCGCGGCGGCGCTGGCGCTGGGGTGGATGGTTCCGCGGATTCAGCCATGAATGAAGTTCCTCTGATTTCCAAAACAGTTGATAGACGTGTGCCTCGGCCTATTTTGTCTTGCCGGCGCTTAATTCGATGTGGCCGCCAAATTTCTGCCGCATGGCGGAAAGCATCTTCTCAGCGAAGGTATGCGTCTGCCGCGATCGGAAACGTACGTACAACGCCGCGGTGAGCACTTCGGCGGGTACCGCTTCTTCGAGTGCCGCCTGAATCGTCCAGCGGCCTTCGCCAGAGTCCTGCACGTAACCTTCGTATTCTGAGAGCGTGGGATTCTCCGTCAGCGCCATGGCCGTCAGGTCGAGCAGCCAGGAACTGACCACGCTGCCGCGCCGCCACACTTCCGCGATGTCGGGAAGGTTCAGGTCGTAGCGAATGTTTTCCGGCAAATCTTTGCTAGTGGCGTTTTTGAAGATGTCGAAACCTTCGGCGTACGCCTGCATGATGCCGTATTCGATGCCGTTGTGCACCATCTTCACGAAGTGGCCGGAGCCAGATGGGCCGCAGTGAATGTAACCTTCTTCGGCGGTGCCGCCGCGCTTATCGAAGCCGGGCGTGCGCGGAATGTCGCCCTTGCCGGGGGCCAGCGTTTTGAAAATCGGGTCGAGACGTTTTACAGCTTCGTCGGGGCCGCCGATCATCATGCAATAGCCGCGATCGATTCCCCAGACGCCGCCGCTGGTTCCGACGTCGATGTAGTGAATGCCTTTGGGCTTCAATTCGGTGGCGCGGCGAACGTCATCTTTGAAATAAGAATTGCCGCCATCGATGATGGCGTCGCCGGGCTGCAGGTGCTGCGCCAGTTTCTGTACGGTCGCTTCGGTCGGACCACCCGCCGGAACCATGATCCAGATGGCGCGTGGAGGCGTGAGCTTGGCGATTAAGTCTTCGAGCGAAGACGATGCGCCGGCGCCCTCGCCTGCCAATTGTCTTACGGCATCGGCGCTGAGATCGGAAACTACAAGCTGATGTCCGCCGCGCATCAGGCGACGCGTCATGTTCGCGCCCATTTTCCCCAGTCCGACCATTCCTAATTGCATTGTCTTGCTCTCCATTCGCCGGTTCGCCCCAATGCGAAGACGAGACGCCTTCGCGACTGCCGGCGGGACGCCAGCGCCACAATTTACTAAGCTTTCGCGCTACGTGGCTTTCGTTTGCGTTCTGGCCGCGACTGCGGCCAGCAGCTTGTCGAATGCGTCGGCAAATAATTTGACGCCGTCGTCGGTCAGCTTGTCGGTGACTTGTTTCATCGAAATGCCGGTGCGGGCCAGGTCATCCATTACTTTCTTGGCGCCGGCCACATCTTCGGTGAGCGCGTTGCGCAACCGTCCATGATCGCGGAAGGCGTCGATGGTCGCTGGCGGCATCGTGTTTACGGTATCCGGCCCGATCAATTCCTCAACGTAAATCACATCGCGATAGGCGGGATTCTTGGTGCTTGTGCTGGCCCAGAGCACGCGCTGGGTTTGCGCACCTTTGGCGGCCAGCGCCTGCCAGCGCGGTCCGCTGAAGATGCGCTGATAAGCCTGATAGGTCAGCTTGCCGTTGGCGATCGCGACTTTGCCTAGGACGCTTTTCAATAAGGCCTGTTGGCTTGGGTCAGTGGCGGCTTTCAGCTTGTCATTGAGCAGGGAATCGATCAGAGAGTCGATGCGGCTGATAAAGAAGCTGGCCACGCTGGCCATCTTTTTTAAATTGCCGCCCCGCGCCGCCAGGTTTTCGAGTCCTTCTATATAAGCTTCGGCGACTTTCTCGTATACGTCCTGCGCGAACAACAGGGTCACGTTGATGTTGATGCCTTCGCCAATCAACTGACGAATCGCGGGCAGCCCCTCGGCCGTGCCCGGAACTTTGATCATGACGTTTTCGCGCTGCACCGCCTTCCACAGGCGACGCGCTTCGTCGATCGTCTCCGGCGTTTTGCGCGCCAGGTATGGCGAGACTTCGAGACTGACGTAGCCATCGCGGAATTTGGACTCGTCATACACCGGGCGCAGGGTGTCAGCGGCATCCTGAATGTCGCGGATGGCGATCTGCTCATAGCGACCGGTGGTGTCGAGATCGGTGCGCGAGGCCAGCGTTTTCAGGAAATCGTCATAGAGTGAACTGTCGGCGATGGCCTTTTCGAAGATTGCCGGGTTCGAGGTCATGCCGCGCAGTCCGTCGTCGGCGATCATCTGCTTCAGTTTTCCGGTGGTAAACAGGTCGCGGCGGATGTAATCGAGCCACATCGACTGGCCGTAGTTGAGCAATTCCTTTAGCGGATTCTTGGTGGCTTTCGAATTTTCCACTACTCCAGTTGGCTGCATAAAATCCTCCTGCGACTCCTTTTACGATTAGCTTCCAGACATTGCCGCGCGGGCTTCGGCCACGACTTTGTCGAGGGTGAAATCAAAAAACTTCAATAGATCTTTCAAGGGCGCCGAGGCGCCGAAACGGTGCATGCCGATGTTGCGTCCCTTGAGGCCCGTGTAACGGCCCCATCCGAAGGTGGAAGCCATTTCCACCGAAACCCGGGCGGTCACAGCGGATGGCAGAACGCTCTCTTTGTAGGCGGCATCCTGCCGCTCGAAGATTTCGAACGACGGCATGCTGACCACGCGCGCCTTGATGCCTTCGGCCTTCAGTTTTTCGTAAGCGCCCACGCACAGCGATACCTCGCTGCCGGTCGCCATCAGGATCACATCGGGTTTTCCGCCGGAAGCATCGGCCAGCACGTAGGCTCCCTTGGCTACGCCAGTGGCCGCGGCATATTTCGTGCGATCAAGTGTGGGAAGATTCTGTCGCGTCAATACGAGCGCCGCGGGGGAATGCTTCAGTTGCGCAATGATCTTCCAGGCTTCCACAACCTCGTTCGCGTCGCCGGGACGCAGCACGATCAGATTTGGCATGGCCCGCAACGACGCCAGCTGCTCGATCGGCTGATGCGTCGGTCCATCTTCGCCAACACCGATGGAATCGTGTGTGTAGATGAAAATCGACGGAATCTCCATCAGCGCCGCCAATCGGATGCTGGCGCGCATGTAGTCGCTGAAGTTAAAGAAGGTCGCTCCGAAAGCTCGAATGCCGGACACGATCATCCCATTCACGCTCGCGCCCATGGCATGTTCGCGTACGCCAAAATGCAGATTCCGTCCCGCATAGGTGCCCGGCTCAAATTCTCCCGCACCCTCGAACTTCAGCGTGGTCTTGTTCGAAGTGGCCAGGTCGGCCGATCCACCAATCATCCACGGAATGTTCTGCGCCACGACGTTGAGCACCTTGCCCGAACTCTCGCGGGTCGCGACGCCTTTGGCATCGGCGGGAAATGTGGGCAGGTTCTTGTCCCAGCCCGCTGGGAGTTCGCGGTGCTGCATGCAGCGAAGCCGCTCCGCCAGATCGGGAAACTTCTGCGAATATTCCGCAAAACGCTTCGCCCAGTCAGCATGGAGTTCACGCCCCCGTTTGCCAATTCCTTCGCGGAAACGTTCGCGCACGCCATCGGGCACCAGGAACTTCGCATCTTCCGGCCAGCCGTAGAATTTCTTGGTCAGCTTGACTTCTTCTTCACCCAGCGGCTCGCCGTGGGAAGCGTTGCTATCTTGTTTGTGCGGTGAGCCGTAGCCGATGTGACTGTCGACGATGATCAGAGTCGGGCGGTCGGTGGTTCTCTTGAATACCTCAAACGCTCGCGCCAGCATTTCCAGATCGTTGGCGTCGGTCACGCGGGTCACGTTCCAGCCGTATCCGATAAATCGCGTCGTGACATCGTCGGAGTAAGACCAGCTCGCGGGACCATCGAGCGTGATGTGATTGTGGTCGTACATCCAGCAGAGATTGGAGAGCCGCAAATGTCCGGCCAGCGACGCGGCTTCGCCGCCGATGCCTTCCATCAGATCGCCGTCGGAACACATGGCGTAGACGTTGAAATCGAAGATTTCAAAGCCGGGACGGTTGAAGTTTGCTGCCTGCCATTTGGCGGCGATGGCGATGCCGACGCTGTTGCCCACGCCCTGGCCCAGCGGCCCGGTCGTGGTTTCCACTCCGGTAGTGATGTGCGATTCAGGATGGCCCGGCGTCCGGCTGCCCAACTGCCGGAAACGTTTGATCTCCTCCAGCGGAACGGAAAGTTCGTTCAAGACCTGGCCGTGCTCATCGACCCGCCGGACTTCAGCGAGGAAAAGCATGGCGTAGAGCAACATGGATGCGTGGCCATTGGAGAGCACGAAGCGGTCGCGATTCAGCCAGGTCGGATCGGCGGGATCGTAGCGCAGGAAATCCTGCCACAAACAATATGTAACCGGCGCCAATCCCATGGGCGCGCCGGGATGGCCCGAGTTTGCCTGCTGCACGGCGTCCATGGCCAGAGTGCGAATCGTGTTGATGCACAGCGTTTCCAGTTGCTGACCTGTCACTACAACTTGTTCACTGGCTACCATTGCGACTCTGCTCCTCCAGCCGGCGGATTCTCGCCAGCGCGCGTTTCGCGCGAAACCACCTTCAACCGAATTAGAGCCTTCGATTACAGAAAGGGTTCACTAGGCAGAAAGTGTACCAATTTCCGCGCATACATGGATTGAGCTGGGGTGAAAAACTGGCAGAAGATTTGGGATTCGATCTATTTCAGAAGGTTGAAATAGCCGTTCTCGGTTTGGGATCCCCGCGTGGTTTCCTGGACGAACTTGAGGAACTGGCGCAGACTGTCGCGCTCGGCTGGCGCCATGCCTTCGAAATGGACGCGAACTCCGCTGGCGGGCCCGCCGCGCGTGACTTTTCCGGTCAGGACAAAACCCTTCACCCAGATCTTTCCATTGGGCACCCAGAGGCCGATTTCAACTTTTGAGCCCGGCTTAACCGGGTTCGCCGTTTCCACCAGACATCCACCGACGCTAGTGTTCGAGAGATTGCCCCAGATTGGTGCCGGGGTGTCGTCGACGCGTAGCTCGACTGCGACGAAGCATTTGATCCGGGGATGGCGACGTCGGTCGCTTCCCCAATTGGGGCTAAATAGGTCGGGTTCAAAAGGAGGCGTTGCCGAGGCGGGAGTGGGAACGGCCTGCGGCGTTGGGGCCGCCGGAGTCGCAGACTTTCCAGACGCGGAGGCACCTGCCTTGATCTCGCGCATCGCCGTGATCAGCGCCTCTTCGCGCTTTTCAACGGGAGCTTCGCGGTAGGCTTGAAGAAGCTTTCCGACATGCCGGACGAGGTCCGGATCAGACAGTATTCGGGTCCAGTCAGTTCCTGTGGCCGCACTCATGCAAATGCACTTCCCGTTCTAAAATCTGGCCGTTCCAAAATCTGCGTGCTCAACTAGCTTGAACTGAGGGTCACCAGTAATCAAGATGACCTTAGTCATGTCTGGGAGCTGTCCGGGGTTTCGATTGGGGAGCAAAATTCGGTTGCTACTTGCCGGCTCTTACTGCCCTTCAAATGTTAGTTGCACCACCTCGGTGGTGTCGTTTGGGGCAGGTTCGAACTTCCACTTGCCGATGGCGTCGATGGCTGCGTCCACCAGTACCGGATTTCCGCCCAATACGTGAGTCGACTTGACGGTGCCGTTGGGGCGCACTAAGGTTTCCACTCGGACCACGCCGTGGATATGCATTTTCCTGGCCAGATCGGGATACGTGGGCGTGACCCGCGAAAGGACTTTTCGTTCGGCATGGGCCGGTGCGGGGCCGCTCTGGGCGGTTATCAGGCCCGTCGTCAACGCCACCAGCGCAACCGCAACGAGTCGGATACTGCTCCGCATAGAGGTCAATTCCGTTACTTCGTTAGCTTACCGGGGCATTCGTTTTGGGGCAAAACACCGAGGTTACTGGCCTTCGGGTGCAATACCGTGAGAGTGGGACGGCCATTCGTTGGTTGACCATGATCTTGGGAGCCTCGACACTGGGGACGGAATCCCGGGCGCAACAGAATCGTTTGCATCTGAGAGGCCCGCAAACGAATCAAACCGGGCGGGTTATTGTATAGGCTGGAAAGAAAACCTCCGTTTCCCGTACGGATGGCGGAACGATCCTAAATCGAGCATGCCTTGTTCACCGATGATTCGAAGATTGATTATTCAAAGATCGATGATTCAAAGACTACTGATGATCCAAAGACTGATGATTTGCATAACGACGGAGACTTCCCGAGCGGCGTTTTTGGGTCTTATTTTTTCGCTTCTCGTTCTTTCGCTTCTCGTCACCCCGAGCCTGCTGGCTCAGTCTGCCGACGCGCCGTCGTCGTCGCCGAATGTCACTCTTCCCGGACCGCCGAATCCGTTTCTGGGCAGTGCGCCCGAAGGTCAAGCCACAGCGGACATCCTGCAAATTGACTTCAAGGATGCGATTGATCGTGGCTTGCGCAACAATCTTGGACTATTGCTGTCCGGGGATCAGGCGCAGACGGCCCGGGGCGAGCGTTGGAAGGAACTCAGCGAACTTCTGCCCAACATTGGCGCCCGGGTGCAGGAGAATGTGCAAACGGAGAGCCTGGCGGCGCTCGGGTTTAACAAACTTTTCCCTCTACTGGCCGCCCCGGGGAACACGAACGCCGCCACCCTGCCGCGGGTGGTTCCGGCCTTCAACTACTTCGACGCGCGCGTCTCGCTCAGCCAGTCAGTGTTCAATTTCAAAGACATCGAGAAGGAACGGTCGGCTTCAGAAAGCGTAAAGGCCGCGCAATTCAGCTACAAAGATGCGCGCGAAATGGTCGTGCTCGCGGTCGGCAACGCCTATTTGGAATCGATTGCCGCCGCCGCTCGCGTGGAAACCGCCGAAGCTCAGGTCACAAACGCGCAGGCTCTTTATGGCAAGGCCGCCGATCAACTGAAAGCCGGGCTTAGCCCGGCCATCGACGCGTTGCGCTCGCAGGTGGAACTGCAAACCCGCCAGCAGCAACTCATTGTTGCCCGCAACGATCTGGCCAAGCAGAAATTAGGTGTGGCGCGGATCATCGGGCTGCCGCCGGGCCAGCAGTTTGTGCTGACCGAGAAAGCGCCATATCAAGCTCTGGCCCCGCTCCCACTCGACACCTATCTGCAACGCGCGTACTCCGGACGCGCCGACTATCAGGCGGCATTAGTCCAGGTGCGGGCGGCGGAATTGTCGCGCAAATCTGCGGCGGCGGGGCACTATCCTACGGTAGACATCAGCGCGAATCTCGGCGACATCGGCGTCACGCCCAGCCAGTCGAACGGCACCTGGCAGGTAAATGGGGGCATCAATATCCCGATCTTTGCCGGCAATCGAACCCATAGCGATGTGCTTGAGGCGGATGCTCAGTTGAAACAGGCGCGGTCCCAACTCGGAGATCTGCGCGGACGAATCGACTATGAGGTACGCACCGCGCTGCTCGATCTAAACGCCGCTGCCGAGCAGGTCGAAGTGGCACGCAGTTCCGTCGACCTGGCCGAGCAAGCGCTGACGCAGTCGCAAGATCGATTTACCGCCGGAGTGGCGGACAATCTGGAAGTGGTGCAGGCGCAGGAATCCGTAGCCAGCGCTCACGAGAGTTATATTCAAAGTCTTTACGCCCACAATCTCGCGAAGGTCGAACTGGCGCACGCCATCGGCGATGCGGAAGAAGGCGTGAAACGATTTTTGAACGGCAATCAATAAAGGCAGACATTAAGCGCAGACATTAATCGCGAACATTAAACGCAAAGGCAACCAATAAACGTATGGAACAAACCACGCAGAGTCCTCCCGCGAACGTAGAGAAGGCTGAAGTCGAGAAGCCGTCAGCCAGCACCAAAGCGCTGCCGTCGACTGAACAGGATTTCCACACGCGGCCTTCGCGCACCCAGAGTTCGGGTTTCAGAATCGGCGTGGGGATTGCAGTCATTGCGTTGCTGGTCGCTGGCTTTTTCGCGTATCGGTATTTCACCAGCTACGAGTCGACTGACGATGCACAGGTCGACGGTCATGTCAATTCCATCAGCGCCCGCATTTCTGGCCACGTCACCAAACTCAACGTGCAGGACAATCAATACGTGGCGGCGGGAACCGTGCTGGTGGAGATCGATCCCGCCGACTATCAGGTGGCCTATGATCGCGCCAAAGCGGACTTTGAAGATGCTCAGGCAGCGGCCGTTGCAGCCGGAGTGAACGTTCCGATCACCGACGTCAATACTACGAGCCAGGTTTCCTCGACTGTAGCGGACGTAAATAGCGCTCGCGCGGGCATTCAAGTCGCCAAACAGCAATTCGAAGCCGCCAAGGCCCAGCTGCAAGAGGCGGAAGCCAACAACGTGAAGGCGCAGAACGATCTCGCCCGCTACAAGCAGTTGGTCGATAAGCAAGAGATTTCCCAGCAGCAGTACGACCAGGCCATTGCCGCCTCCAAGGCCAGTGCGGCCGGGGTAGAAGCGGCGCGCGCCACAGCCGACGCGGCTCAGCAGCAGGTCACGCAGGCTCAGGGCAAGCTGGTTCAAGCGCAGGCCAGCCAGAGCTACGCTGAAACCGCGCCCAAACAGATGCAAATCATTCGCTCCCGGGCCGCAGAAGCACTGGCGGCAGCCCAGCTCAAAAAAGCGGATCTCGATCAGGCTGCGCTGAATTTGCAATATACGAAGATCATTGCCCCGGTCAACGGCGTCGTCAGCAATCGCACCGTGGAGGTCGGACAAAACGTCGTTCCCGGACAAGAGTTGATGAAAGACATCAATCTCGACGACATCTGGATTACCGCCGATTACAAAGAGACGCAACTGCGGGAAATGAAAATCGGCCAGCGCGTCACGGTCGACGTCGACGCCAACGGTCGGTCTTACAACGGCAAGGTTGACAGCTTCGCCGCCGGCAGCGGCGCTCTGTTCAGCCTGTTGCCTCCGGAAAACGCTACCGGAAATTACGTGAAAGTTGTACAGCGCTTCCCGGTCAAGATCGTGCTCGATCCCGGTTCGAACAATGACCATCAATTGCGTCCCGGAATGTCGGTCACGCCGAAGGTCTGGATTCGCTAGATGAGCGCGGCCTCCGCAACTCTGAGTCCGGGAAGTGCTCAGGCTGAAGCCTGGCGTCCCGCAGTGAATCCTTGGATCATCGCGGTCGCGGTCACGCTGGCAACGTTCATGGAGGTGCTCGATACTTCCATCGCCAACGTTGCTCTCCCGCATATCGCCGGAAGTCTCTCGGCCGGCCAGGACGAAAGCACCTGGGTCCTCACTTCGTATCTGGTTTCGAACGCGATCGTGCTGCCGCTAAGCGGCTGGCTGTCATCGATTATTGGCCGCAAGAATTTTTATATGGGCTGCGTGGCATTGTTCACCATCAGCTCGTTTATGTGCGGACTGGCGCCGAACCTGGCGACGCTGATTGTCTGCCGCATCCTGCAGGGCGCCGGTGGCGGTGGGCTGCAGCCCAGCGAACAAGCCATCCTGGCCGATACGTTTGCCCCCGCCAAGCGCGGGATGGCGTTCGCCGTCTACGGCATTGCCGTCGTCACAGCGCCTGCGATCGGTCCGACTCTGGGCGGATGGATTACCGATAATTTCAGCTGGCGCTGGATTTTCTTCATCAACATTCCGGTCGGGATTCTTTCCATCCTGCTGACGTCGCGGTTGATTCAGGATCCGCCCTATTTCAAGCGCCGCAAACTCAGTGAAACTAAAATCGACTACGTGGGGCTGGGCTTCGTCGCGCTCGGACTCGGCGCACTGCAGATTGTGCTCGACAAAGGCCAGCGGGACGACTGGTTCGAGTCTCACTTCATCGTGATTCTCACCACGATTGCTGTCGCGTCGCTGATCTTCGTCGTCGTATGGGAATGGAGGCACAAGGATCCCATCATCGATCTGCATTTGTTCCGCGATCGCACGTTTGCGGTCTCGAGCCTGCTGATGTTCATGCTGGGATTTGCGCTGCTGGGCAGTACTTTGCTGCTGCCGTTATTTATGCAGACTCTGCTCGGGTACAGCGCCCAGCAAGCTGGATTCGCGCTCATGCCCGGCGGATTCACCATCATGCTGCTGCTGCCGCTGGTCGGATTTCTGTTATCGCGCTACACCCCGCGCTGGCTGCTGCTGTTCGGCCTGATCGTGCTGTCGTTTTCATTGTTTAACATGACCAGATTTGATCTGGAGATTGATTTTCGCACCGCTGTGATGGCGCGAGTGCTGCAGGCGGTGGGTATGGCGTTCCTGTTCGTTCCCATCAACACGGCGGCGTACGCGTTCCTGCCGCGCGACAAGAACAACGCGGCTTCCGGCCTGATGAATCTGGCGCGCAACATGGGCGGAAGCGTGGGCATTTCTCTGGTCACCACGTTGCTCGACCGGCGCGGCCAGGTGCACCAGACATACTTGTCGAGCCATTTGAGTGCCTCCAGCCCCGCGCTGCAGGCGCGATTAAAGGCGCTCGGCCTCATGGCGCAGGCTCACGGCGCCGGGCCTCCGGGTACTTCGGCTATGCCGTACGCGATTCTCCAGGGCGCGATTGCCCGCCAGGCGGCCATGCTGTCTTATATCGATTGCTTCTGGTTTCTCGGGTTTGCCATTCTGGCCATGGTCCCGATGGTTTTTCTGATGAAAAAATCCAAGCCGGGCGGCGGAATCGCAGTACACTAGGCATCGCCCTGCCTGGGCTAGCTTGATCTGGTGCAATTATGTTTCGTCTAGTCACGATCGAACGGGAGTACGGCTGCGGCGCTGGCGCCATTGCCGCTCAACTGGCGGAACATCTCGGCTGGAAGCTCTGGGACCAGCAGCTCACCGAAGAAATTGCCCGCCTGGCCAAGGTGGATCAATCGACTGTCAGGCGCTGCGACGAACGCATGGACAGCCGCTTGCACCGGCTGGCGAAATCCTTCTGGCGCGGCAGTTATGAGCGCAATTCCGGAGTTCTGGGCAATAATCAGGTCTTCGACACCGACTGCATGATGGAAATGATGCAGGAGACGATGAACAAGATTGGACACGAAGGCAATGCCGTCGTGGTGGGCCGCGGCGCACCATTTTTCCTTCGTGAGAATCCCGAGGCGTTCCATGTATTTCTCTACGCTCCGCGCGCGGAAAAAATCCGCCGCACCAGGGCGGAAGGGCACACCGAGGAAGAGGCCGAGGAGTTAGTCGATTCCATCGATCGCGAGCGCATGGCTTACGTGAAACATTATTTCAACGCCGACTGGCCGACGCGCTCTCTCTACCATCTCATGCTGAACACGGCAGTGGGGAACGAGCCGGTAATTCAGACGATTGTCGACACCATGCGTCTGGTCGAGGGCCGCCCCAAGGCCACCGACTACGAGCAGGTCAGCGTTCCTGCTGCTCACGCGCAATAACATCACCGCAACAACGCAATCCAACAACGCAGGAATAGTGCAGACCGAAGCTGCGCAGATCAACGCTGCGCAGATCAAAGCTGCGCCTGTCCCCGCTCTTCCTACGGGCTTGTCCCACATTCCTTAGGGAATTGCCCGGATTGCCGGGGCAGGAGTCTCGCTACATATTAGGTTCCGGCGAGCATGCTCGCGTTGCGAGGTTCCCTCTATGAAGTATCCGCACTCTGTCTCCACACTTATGCTTGGCTTTGGACTCGGTATTCTTAACACTGTTGCGTTCGCCACCACTCCGGTCGTTACGGTGACCTCGCCGAGTAATGGCTCGCAAGACGGCTCTCCCGTTAATTTCACGGCTTCGGCCAGCAGTCCGGATTGTTCGAAGGGCATTGTGGCGATGCGAATCTACACTGCGCCGGGCAACGGCGCTTACACCACTGATTCCAGTAGCTTAAACGTCAATCTTTCCCTGGCACCGGGCACTTATAACACCGTCGTACAGGCGTGGGATAACTGCGGAGGCGTAGGCAAAACGCCGGTCAATATTACTGTGACGGGCAACACATTGCCGCCGCCGCGCTTCATGTATTCCTCCGATTACAACGACGGCCTTATCGAGGAATACAACGTAGATCCCAGCACGGGCGTGATTACGTCCACCTCGCAAGGATCGGTGTCTACCAGCTCCAAGCCGGAGACGCTCGCCACCGACCGGGGCGGCTTTCGTTTGTACGCGATCAGTCAGAGTCCCAACCAGGTCACAGGTTTCTTCATTAACCGCGATGACGGCAGCTTGCAGCAAGTACCGGGAGCGCCGGGGGTGGTCACCGGCTATCCCATCAATGTCGCAGTACACCCCTCGGGCGACTATATCTACGTGCCCGTTATGATTACCCGGAATGACAATGTGATATATGCATTCGCAGTACAAGCGAACGGATCATTAACAGCAGTGCCCGGCTCTCCGTTTGCCACAAATTTCCCATCTCCAGACATTAACGCGGCGATGGTCACCGCAGCTGCGATTGATCCGACCGGCAGCTTCCTGTACGCAACCGCCTATGGTAGTTCCTATGTGGACGCCTGGAGCATCAACAAGACCAACGGGTCGCTGACGCCGGTGGCCGGCGAGCCGTTTTTTCTTGTCGGGGATACGTCCCAGGGTGGCGCTAACACCCTTGCATTTGCTCAAGGTGGGCAGCATCTGGTCGTGCCGGGATGGTGGGATGCGAACTTTACCGTCTATGACGTGAATACCAGCACCGGAGCGCTCACCAACGCACCGGGTTCCCCGATGCCTATGCCTTCGCAGCAAGCTGGGAACAACATCTCAATTGCGGTCGATCCTCTGGACCGATGGTGGTATTTGTATGACTCGGTCTTTTGCGACCTTTGCACGTTACCGAGTGGAATGGATGTGTTCACACTGACCGCTCAAGATTCAGCCGAGGTGGTGGTGAATGGGACACAGTGCGGTGACATCATTGTGGCCGATCCCTCCGGCCAGTTCGTTTACGCGATTGGCAACACTACAGGCAATCCGGAGTGCGGAGTGGGACCGGGAGCGATTCTAGCGTTTTCGCTAAATCAGTCCAACGGAACGATGACACCCTTGCCGGGTTCGCCGTTCCCGTCTCCCGTTCTGGATACTGGAATCAGCGGCGACGGGTTGGTAGTGACACAGTAGCGGAGTGCGAGCTTTTTCGGTCGCAGCGGATGGCTGAGGAAACCGGGGCGACCGTTCGCCCCGGTTGAAACTCTTCCTGGCGATGGAGGCCCGGGGTATTCCGGCTTGGCGACGGCGGCGAAGTATTATTAGGTCAAGGAGTATGGATCCGTGACCACGCGCCAAGCACAGGTTCGTCGAGAAAAGTTTCGCCAAATCAAAGTTCATCAACCAAAACTTCACAAACCTGAGCTTGACCGACCTAGAGTTCAAACTCAACTCGGGCGCGCTGCAGTGCGGATTTTTTCTGCTAATGAGCGCATGAACCAGGTTCTTATCGAAAATCTGGACCCAGCCGCGTGGAAGGCGAAGCCACCGAACAACGTCCGCACTATCGGGGCAATTTTCACGCACATGCACAATATGCGCTGCAAGTGGATCCGCCTTACCGCTCCGCACCTGAAGGTTCCAGATCAGCTCAATCGCGCGCACTGCACGCCGCAACAGGCCCGAATGAAATTGGCTGAGAGCGCTGCTCGCTGCGCGGAGATGCTGGCCGAAGCGCTCGGCCGTGGTGAGGGTGAGTCCCGCGTCAATAAGTTTGTCGTTGATAAGTTTCTTCGGGACGGCTGGGCTCGGCCCTGGCCGGTTGGTCCGGAAATGCTTTGCTATATGGTGGCGCATGAAGCCCACCATCGCGGGCAGGTATGTATGCTCGCGCATCAACTCGGATTTCCGTTGCCGATTGCGGTGACGTCCGGGCTCTGGAATTGGGAGAAGCTGTGGAAAGAGTGCGGCGCGCCCAGCGGCCCGGGCTGCGATTCTTAAGGAATCGTTCAAGAGGAATTGTTCAACGACATTCTGCGGCATTGGTTCCCGTTCTTGCTCGCTTTCCGCCAAAGGTACACGACGGACCCGATTGCCTCGTATCGGATCTGCTGTGCAACCAACGAGTTGCGCGTCGAGGCTAAGGGCCACTCACATGCACCATGTTGAAGCGAGTGAGCATTCTTCTCCTCTTTCAGGTTTCCTGAAACTAAGTCAGCCCATCTGAAGTTCTTTCCTCTTAGCAACTACAACCCTTAGGAGGTCGCCTATATGTTTGCACGCAATGTCTCTTTCCATCTGAAGTCGAATATGTTGTCCGATTACACGCGAGCTTTTGAAAAAGATGTCCTGCCTTTGCTTCGTAAGCAGAATGGCTTTAAGGACGAAATCACTCTTGCCACTCCCGGCGCAGCTGAAGTGACCGTGATCAGTCTGTGGGAAAACAAGAAAGACGCCGACAACTACAACGCCAGCATGTATCCGCAAGTGTTGAAGACGCTGGCGAGATTCATCGAGGGAACGCCCCAGGTTCACACCTCTGACGTTGTCACCTCGACCCTGCACCAGCGCGAGCTCGTAACCGCGTAAAAGGCTGCTCTGAGCCTTTTGGACCGGGGAGGCGGAGTCAAATCCGCCTCCTCGGGCCAATCAAATGTATGCGCTTGATCGCGCCCAGGAGGGCAGCCATGCACCTAGCGCTTCAAAACGCAGAAACTATCAATCGTCTGGTAGAACAGGGCGAATTCCTGCTGAAGAGTTTCCACGATGAGCACCAGAAAGACCCCGATGGGGTGGAGACCGAGTTCGCTCGCGGCGAACTGGCAGGTTGGCGGAGCACGTTACACACCTTGTATCGGGATTGCGCTGAAGACATCGTGAACCGCGTTACCACTCGGACACGCTTGACCATTCCCGACGGCGAAGTTCCCAGCGTTACTACTCATACCTAGAAGCAGAGTGCGACGACGAAGATCGGCTGCGCCGGCATCCAGGCTGTGGGGGATGTACAAGCTCACGCCGTGAGTGTTTCGGCGGAAACAGGCGCAGAGAAATCCTTGTTCCCGGTGATTTTGCTGGCGTGGTTGGTCAGGAAGGATCTGGTGCGCCCGGAGAGATTCGAACTCCCGACCTGTTGCTCCGGAGGCAACCGCTCTATCCAGCTGAGCTACGGGCGCGCACGGATGTATACAGTCTACATGGGGAGGGGAAAACGCTTCAATGGCAGGATCAGCGACTGCCTTCTGGATATGCGCCAACTTGAAACCGAGCCAATGAAAACCGAGCGAGTCAAACCCATTCCGAGCGTTGCTCGGCGGACAGCCGGGAGCGGCTGTCCCCACATTAAAGCCAAGCCTGCCGGGCCTTGTGCAAAGAAAGCTTTCTCGGAATAACGAGCGAACGAACGAAAAAGATTCCGCGCTAGTAGCGGTCGCGCCGGCCGCCGCCACCACCGCCGCCCCGGCCGCCGCGATCTCCGCGGTCGCGTCCACCACCACCACCTCCGCCTCCGCCGCTGCGCTCGGTCTTGGGCCGCGCTTCGTTGACGTTGATGGTGCGTCCGCCCACGGAGGAGCCGTTCAGCGCCGTGATCGCTTTCTCACCGTCCTCGTTGCTGGCCATCTCCACGAAACCGAAACCGCGGGAGCGTCCGGTGTCACGGTCGGTCATGATGCTCACGCGGTCGACTTGTCCGAAAGGTTCGAACAGCTGCCGCAGTTCGTCTTCGGCGGTGTTGAAGCTCAGGTTGCCCACGAAAATATTCTTCACGCGTCTGCCTCTGCATTGCGCTGTCGGAAGTGCGAGCAATTCGGCGGACTTGGCAGGTCGGGAAGACCGTTCCTGAAAATCGAGACCGGAGCTGGCGAACAGTCGAATGCGGCGAGCAGTATAGCAGGTTTTCCATAAACGGCTGGTTAAAATGGCTTCCTGAAACGGCTGATTAAATCGATCTCAAAATGAGAGCCTTCGCCGGCTAGATGCAGAAGCTAGCACTCATCTACTTTCCAATATCCCTCAGCGTGAAATCCCATTTGCAGCAGGCGGTTCTTGGGATCGTGCCTCTTGCCGCAGCCGGGACAGATCAAATAGCGTCCCCAAGCCGTACCCTGATGATCGTAATTTTCCGCAACCGCGAATGTTGTTCCGCAACTGCAGGGGACCAGGAACATACGCAGCGGAGGATTGGCTTTCGCACCTTTTACGGGCGAGCCTTTCTCGGACTTGCGTCGCGGTTTCACGACTCCCCTTTAATTCTTACGATTCTTCATTCTTACGACTCTTCTTTATGACTCTTCAACAGTGGCGAACGACCTTTTCTTGCGTTGATTCGACTGCAGGGTTTTCTTGCGCAGCCGCAGCGATTTGGGTGTGATTTCGACGAACTCGTCGTCGGCGATGAACTCGATGGCCTGCTCCAGATTCAGCGGGCGGAAGGGCACCAGGCGAATCGCTTCGTCAGCCGTGGAGGCGCGCATGTTGGTGAGCTTTTTTTCGCGCACGGCGTTTACGTCGAGGTCGGTGTCTTTGGCGTTTTCGCCGATGATCATGCCTTCGTAGAGGTCAATGCCCGGCCCGACGAAAAGCTCGCCGCGCTCCTGCAATCCCCACAGAGCGTATGCGGTCGAAACGCCGTTGCGATCGGCGATCAGCGCGCCCGTGAGCCGATGAGGGATGTCTCCCTGCCATTCCATGTATCCATCAAACAGCGCGTTCATCACGATGGTTCCGCGCGTGTCGGTAAGCAACTGGCCGCGCAGCCCGATCAATCCCCGGCTGGGTACGCGGAACTCGATGCGCACGCGGCCGTAGCCGTGATTGTGCATGTTGGTGACTTCGCCCTTGCGTGATCCGAGCTGCTCCATTACGACGCCGACGAAATCTTCGGGGACATCGACCGTGAGATGTTCGACCGGTTCCATCAGCTTGCCGTCGATGCGCTTGGTGACGATTTCCGGCTTGCCCACCATGAGCTCGTAACCTTCGCGGCGCATCATCTCAATCAGGATAGAAAGCTGCAGCTCGCCGCGGCCGAGCACTTTAAATGAATCAGTGGTGCCAGTGTCTTCGACGCGCAGAGAAACGTTGGTTAGCAACTCTTTTTGCAGTCGCTCGCGCAAATTGCGCGAGGTGACGTACTGCCCGTCTTTGCCGGCGAATGGCGAGGTGTTCACCGTGAACAGCATGGCGATGGTCGGCTCGTCGATGGCGATGTGCGGCAGCGGGGAGGGGTTCTCCGCGTCGGTAATGGTTTCGCCGATGGTGATGCCTTCGACGCCGGCGACCGCGATGATGTCGCCCAATTCTGTTTCCGTAATGTCGGTGCGCTTCAGACCGGAGAACGAAAACAGTTTCGTGATTTTGGTTTTGTGCAGCGTGCCATCGAGCCGGGCGATGCCGACTTCCTCGCCGGTACGCATGGTGCCGTTGAACACGCGCGCAATCGCCAGCCGTCCTAGATAGTCGCTGTAGTCGAGGTTCGCGACCAGGATTTGCAGCGGACCGGCGGGGTCACCCTTGGGGTGAGGAATGGTCTTGACGATTGCGTCGAACAGGGGACGCAGGTCTTCGCCGCCGCCTTTGATGTCGGTCGACGCCGTGCCGATTTTGGCGTTGGTGTAGAGCACGGGGAAGTCGATCTGATCTTCTTTGGCGTCGAGATCGATAAACAGGTCGTAGATTTCGTTTAGCACTTCCTGCGGGCGCGCGTCGGCGCGGTCGATCTTATTGATGACGACAATCGGTGGCAGTTTAGCTTCGAGAGCTTTGCTCAACACGTAGCGCGTCTGGGGCAGCGGGCCTTCGCTGGCATCGACCAGCAGCATGACGCCGTCTACCATCTTGAGGGCGCGCTCGACTTCGCCGCCGAAATCGCTGTGGCCGGGCGTGTCGACGATGTTGATTTTTACATCGTGATAGAAAATCGCGGTGTTCTTGGCGAGAATGGTGATGCCGCGCTCGCGTTCCAGTTCGTTCGAGTCCATGACCCGTTCGACGTGGTGCTCGTTGGAGCGGAATGTTCCGCTTTGTTGCAGCATGGCGTCCACCAGCGTGGTCTTGCCGTGGTCGACGTGGGCGATGATAGCGATGTTGCGAATGCCTGAACTCAAAAAGGATCCTTCCCCGAAATATGGTGTACTACCACTTTACTATGAGGAGGATGAAAACCGGGTAGAAACCGCATCTTTGCGAGATCAAATCAAGCTCTGCGGTGTCCACCAAGGCATAAATTATGAGCGTGAAGTTAAGATTCGTGTTACCAGCGGTGCAGATGGCCTTGGCGGTAGGTTTAATCTGCTGGTCCAATCATCGGCTCCGGGCCGCGATACGCCTTGGCCATTGGGCCGATCCGTCGCCTGCCTTCACACTCTGCGTCTCCATTAATGCGCCGATTGCGCTCCCTCGTGCTCTATTATTTCGTCATGTTTCTGCTTTTTCGGATTACGTGGTATTGGTCGTGGCCGTGGGAATGTTGTGGTACTGGGTTGCGCTCAATATCGAATCCTTGCGGCGAGAGGGAAAGGTCTTGATGTTTCGGTGGGTTCCACTACGATTGGCGTGCGACCTCACGCTGATTGCGATGGCAGCCTTCGTGGC
This sequence comes from uncultured Acidobacteriota bacterium, assembly GCA_963758005.1. Taxonomy (GTDB): domain Bacteria; phylum Acidobacteriota; class Terriglobia; order Terriglobales; family Acidobacteriaceae; genus Sulfotelmatobacter. Next base: position 137,013 of record CAVWTR010000006.1, on the reverse strand, counting down.
GATTGCGTGGGTACCCGAAGCACGCCCGAGCGTAACGCTCTGGCCTTGGCCGTGGAAGCTATCCGTTGTCGGCTCGCTTCTCGCGTGGTCCTTCGGGTTGATTTTCTTCTTCGGGCGTGACCTCATCCTCTGCGTTCGCGGCACAAAGCCTGCGCAATAAACTTGCTGACGTGCCAGACTCCGGGCGCGCGCTTTCGATCAATTCGCGCTGTTCTCCGCTCTCACGCGCAGCCGGTACCAGACCACAATCGTCACCAGCGAAAACACAAAGATGATGGTCGACACCGCGTTGATCTCTGGCGTGATGCCGCGGCGCAGGCGGCCCCAGATTTCGAGGGGGAGCGTGTTGTCGCGGCCGATGAGGAAGAAGCTGACCGCGATTTCGTCCATCGAGAGGGTGAAGATGAGCAGCGCTGCGCCGATGATTGGCAGCTTCAGGTTCGGCACGGTTACGCGCCAGAAGGTTTGCCAGTAGTTTGCTCCCAGGTCGAGGGACGCTTCTTCCTGAGCACGGTCGAGCTTTTGCAGGCCGGCGAAAACTTCGGTGGTCGCCACCGAAATCAGAGCCGTACCGTGGCCGAGGATAATTGTCATCAGGCTGAGCTTCGCGCCCATCACGTTGAACAGCATGAGCAGCGAAAGACCCGTGATGATGCCGGGAAGAATCAGCGGCAGAAGCACCAGACGGCGGAACAGTGCTTTGCCGGGAAACTGTGCGCGGTCGAGTGCGAGCGCTGCCGGGATGCCGAGCATCAGCGAAATTGCCATCGCCGCAAAAGCGACTTGGAGACTGTTCAGCACTGAATCCCAGATGGGCCCGTCGTTGAACAGGATCCGATACCAGTCGAGGGTGAGGTGATGCGGGGGAAATCCGCCGACTCCCTGGCGGTTGAAGGAATAAAGAATGAGGACTGCGATCGGCAGATAGAGAAACGCAAAGACGGCAGTTGTATGGAGGAGCAGCCAGCGCGAGCGCGGGGTGTTGCTATTGCCGTCGTTCCCGCTCACGAGAAACTCCATTTCTTTTCCAGCCGCTCGGATAGGAACAGCAGGCTCACGACAATCACTAGCATTCCCAAGGAAATCGCTGCACCCATCGGCCAGTTGTAAGCTGCGCCGAACAGGCTGACGACAATATTCGAAATCATGATGCCACTCGGGCCGCCCAGCAACAGCGGCGCGAGGAAATCTCCCAGGCTTAAGACGAAGGCGAAGGTTGCGCCGGCAACCACGCCGGGAATCGACAGCGGAAAAATCACTTTCCAGAACGTCTGTCCCGGGGTAGCGCCGAGATCATGCGAGGCCTCGACCAGGTTGCGCGGGATATGCTCCAGCGCGGCATAAATCGGGAGGATCGTGAACGGCGTATAGATGTGCGTAAGCGTCAGCACGACTGCGAACGGGCTGTAGAGCAGAAAATCGAGGGGATGTTTGGTTAGATGCACATACTGCAGCAGAGTATTAAGGACGCCGTCGGAGCCGAGAATCGTCTTCCACGCATACGCCCGTACCAGATAACTTACCCAGAGCGGGATGATAACCATCTGATAGAGTAGGTCTTTTCTCTTGCCCGCATAGAACGATAGAAAATACGCTAGCGGATAGCCCAGGAGCAGAGAGAACAACATTACGCGCGCCGCAATCCACATCGAGCGCAGCAGGGTTTGCCAGTAGACCGCCTTCCGCACGAGGTCTTTATAGTTATCGAGATTCCACGAATGCACGATGACTTGCTGGGGCGAGACCGACCAGAAGCTGTAGCAGAACATCAGCAGGTAGGGCAGCAAGAGAAACACCGTCACCCAAAGCAGCGGCGGCAGGGTCACGACGGTTTTGTAGGCGCGGGAGAACATTCTTCGTTATTCGGTTAATCCCTAGTTTCTTTCGGGAGATTCGCGTACGAGTACTGCGTCGGTGGCGGAAAACTCGAGCTCAACTTCGTCATGTACTTCTCTGTTGCTTGCCATTCGCACAACCAGCACGAGTCCGCCAATAGATTCGACGCGAATCAATTCTGTTGCCCCGTGAAACGCTTGATGGAGGACTCGACCGCGAACGCAAACGCAAACAGTCTCGTCGTCCGCACTGCTTGTCGAGTCCGCCCCCGCCAACCGAATATGCTCGGGCCGCAACGAGAAAAGGACCGGCCCATCGGGAAGAGACGCAGGCCACGTCAGCGATCCGCAGTGTACCGCGCCGCTTCTCACTTCGCCCTTCAATAAATTCGTGTGTCCGATAAACTGCGCCACATAAGCGGTTGCCGGGCGGTTGTAGATCTCGCGCGGGGTGGCGACCTGTTCCAGTTCACCCGAACGCAGCAGGGCGATGCGGTCCGACATGACCATCGCTTCTTCCTGATCATGGGTTACGAACACAAATGCGATGCCGACCTCGCGCTGCAGCGATTTCAGCTCCACCTGCATCTGCCGACGTAGGTTGGCGTCCAGCGCCGAGAGCGGTTCATCGAGCAAAAGAAGGCGAGGGCGGTTCACTAGCGCACGCGCCAGCGCAACTCGCTGCTGCTGTCCGCCGCTAATTTTCGATGGCTTGGACCTCGCATGGGCCGTCATCTTTACTTTATCGAGAGCCTCGGTGACTCGCTGCGCAATTTCAGCGGCGGGACGCCTGGCAACGCGCAATCCGTACCCGACATTTTCCTCGACCGTGAGGTGCGGAAACAAAGCGTAGTTTTGAAACACGGTGTTGACGCGCCGGCGGTAAGGAGGCTGGTGATCGAGCCGCTCGCCGCCCATCCAGAGTTCGCCTGAACTCGCGGTTTCGAATCCGGCTATGATGCGCAGCAGGGTGGTTTTTCCCGAACCGCTTTCGCCGAGGATGGTTAGAAATTCGCCTTCGGCGATATTGAGGGAGACATTTCGCAGTACCGGGTTGCGGCCGAAGTTTTTGGCCACATTGCGGATGCTGAGCAGGGCGAGTTTCGCGGCGGACTCCGGGTTGACCGTCACAGCGATCGCGGGCGTGATTGGAGAAGCCATGGGCGGTGGGCTCCTATTGTGCGGCCTTTACGTCGTTCCAAATCTCTGTGTACTTCGCGCGGCGGGGCACGTTTTGCCAGAAATTCAGGCGCTTCTGGTAGCTTTCAACATCGTCCAAATGGAGCGTCTTCACTTCGTCTGGAGTCATGAACTGGCCGGCCTGCGGGTTTGCCGGAACGTAATGAGTCTTGTCCGTCACCAGCTTTTGCGTCTTGGCTTCGACCATATACTCCAGAAATTTGTGCGCCAGTTCTTTGTTTTCGCTGCCAGCTGTGATCATTAAGTGATCGATCCAGCCGGTCGTATTTTCTTTGGGGATGGTTTCGCCGACTGGGAAGCCAGCCTTCTTCAGGTCAGCCGTGTTGAGCGGCCAGCCCATGGCGATCACAATTTCGTGGCTCTCGAACAGATTCGTCAGTTCGCCGCCCGTCGCCCACATCTTGCGGACGTTCGGTTTCAACTCCAGAAGTTTTATCCTTACCGCCTCCAGTTGCAGGTCGCTCAAGTTGTAAATTTGCGACGGATCGGGTTTGTCGTAACCGAGAACTTGAGCGGCCATATAGACCGTAGACAAATCGTCCCACACCGAAACCTTTCCTTTGTATTTCGGATCCCACAGGATGTTCCAGGAATCGGGCGGCTGCGGGAAGGCCGTGGTGTCGTAAATGATCGGATCCGGTCCCCACATGAAGGGTACGCCGTAGACCAGGCCGTTGGCGCGTACCAGCGGCAACGACGTGAGTTGCGGAGAGAGCTGGCTGTAGCTGGGAATTTTCGAGAGGTCGAGCGGCGCTGCTAACCCTGACATTGCAATGGATGTCGCTACATCGCTCGAGGGAGAAATTACGTCGTAATTTCCTGCGCTGCCGCCGCGCAGCTTGGCCACCAGTTCGTCGCTCGATCCCATGTAGGAGGCCGTAACCTTGCAATGGTTCTGTTCTTCGAAGGCCTGGATGAACGAGGGATCGGCGTAACCTTCCCACACCAGCAGGTTGAGTGTGGGCGTCCTCTTCGAGCAAGAACCCATGCAGAGAGCCGCTACCAATAAGGGAAGCAAGCGCAGCCATCTTTTCAACCCTTGCGAGTTCCGGCGTTGCAAGTTCGGGCCTTTCAAGATCATGTTCCTCCTAGAAGGTGGGCGGAGTGTTGACCCACAGAACCCAGGTTTCCTTGCGGCCGGGGTTCTTCCAGCGATGCGGGGTTGCGCTTTCGAAGTAGAAACTGTCGCCTGGTTTCAGGCGGTACGCCTCGCCATCGACGGCGATTTCGAGATCGCCGCGCAACACATAGATAAATTCTTCTCCCTCGTGGGTATAAGGATCGCCGCTGCCCGCTTCAGGCGCGATGCGAAACAGATGCGGCTCCATCACGGTATTGCCCCACGCGAGGAGTTCCATGCGCACGCCTTCACCTGCTTCGAGTACCTTGCGGTCCGCTGGACGCACCTGCCGGCTGCTGGCGCCGCTGGCGTCAAAGAAATCGAGGATATTGGTCTTGTAGAAGCGCGCGAGTTTGCGCAGCGTTCCGACCGAGCCGCTCATTTGAGAACGCTCGAGTGCGCTGAGAAATCCGACCGAGACTCCGACGGCCTTCGCCACCTGAGCCAGCGATAGCCGCCGCCGCGCCCGCAGTTGTCGCAGATGGCCGCCAATCGCGCTGGCACTGCCGTCTGCCGCTGGACGCACTTTACCCTCGCGCCGCAGCAACTGCACAATCGCCACCGCATTCAGCCCGCGCACTTTGCGCAGGAAGCGCGCCCGCTTCAGCAGTTTCACATCTTCGGCGGTGTAGAGCCGGTACTTGCTCTCAGTGCGCCGCGGACGCGCCAGGCCGAGACTCTCCCAGGAGCGGATCACCGACGGCGACACGCCGACTTTTCGCGCCACATCCCCGATCTTGAGAAGCGGTTCAGCCATGCCACTCGTTGTCCATACTTGGCTTTCCAACTGGCTACCCATCGCGGGACGCGATCGGAACTCGCGATCCAAATAATTCCAGATCAATAATTTCTATGGGAGGGACGCGTTTTTTTGTCCTTGACAGGCCCCATCCGGCTTCTCTAACCTTGCGGGATTATAGCAAGGTTGTGGCAGGACACAAGCAGTCGCTTTCAAGAAAACACAAACTCTCCCGAAGGTGTCTGGAGGCTCCATGATCTCACCGCGACCCCGCGCGTCGAAGCCGTGTTTGGATGTGGCCTGCCTGAAAATGGCCGGTATAAAAAAGGCATGTCTGGTCCTTGCCGTTTGTTTCTTTGTTCCCACGCTGCTCACAGCCCAGGGCACGGGCGGACGTATTCTTGGCCGAATCGCCGATCCTACCGGCGCGGTTCTGTCCGGAGTGAAAGTCACGGCGACGAATGACGCCACGGGAGTCAGTCAGGAGTCGCTCAGCAACGATAGCGGCGATTTCGCATTCCCCAACGTTCCGGTGGGCACGTACTCGGTCAGTTTCGACCTGAAGGGATTCAAGAAGGGAGTTCGGCACGGCATCGCGCTCGACGTCAACCAGATCATCACCTTGAACATGACGATGCAATTGGGCCAGAACCAGGAAGTTGTTGACGTCACCGGCGAGGCTCCTTTGGTTGACACGACGAGCACCCAGCTTGGTGCGGTCGTCAACAACCGTTCGGTGAATGAACTGCCGCTCAATGCGCGCGATACCTACCAATTCCTGCAGTTGCAGCCCGGAGTGCAGTCGCAGTTGGGCTCGAGCGGTGGAACCTTTTACGGCAGCGATGACGCGGGTGCAGTCTCGGTGAATGGCGGCCGTGGCCGGGCCAACAACTTCAGCGTCAACGGCGGCGATGCCAATGACCAGTTCGCCAACCTGCCAACGATTCAGCCGACTCCGGATGCCATCGAAGAATTCCGGGTTATCAGCAACACGTTCGATGCCGAATATGGCCGCAACTCCGGCGCGGTGGTCAACGTCATCACAAAATCGGGTACGAATCAGTGGCATGGCGACGTCTACGAGTATTTCCGCAACACAGTGTTGAATGCACAAGGCTTTTTCAATACGGTGAAGCCGCAAGAAAACCAGAACCAGTTTGGCGGAACTTTCGGTGGACCGATCATCAAGGACCGCACCTTCTTTTTTGTCTCGTATGAAGGCCGCCGCATACGACAAGGGATTTCGGGGCAGACGGTGGCGGTTCCAACTCCGCAAGAGAGGACCGGCGTTTTTAACGGCGGCCTCGGCGGTGCAATCACTGATCAGTTTGCGGCAGACGCTTTGAATGGCAGGCCAGGCTGCACCTCTGCGATCACTGCGGAGGGCGGACAGACGCCCGTTGCCGGCGCCAGTTGGGGCGGTATCTTTCCCAGCGATGCGAACGGCAACGCGACCATACCAACCGCGTGCCAGGACCCGGTCGCGATCGACATGCTTCGTTTTGTTCCCGCTGCCAATCGGCCCGATGGCGTTACCTATCAAGCCGTACCCGTGAGTGCTGACACGCAAAACCAGTTCACTGTGCGTTTCGACCATCACATCAATGCCCGGCAGAATTTCAGCTTTTATTACTACTTTACGAACGATGCGAATTTCCAACCCTTCTACGATTTCCAGGCCTCCGGCGCGAATATTCCCGGTTTCGGCGCGAACGTCGGTTCCCGCTACCAGCAATACAATCCCAGCCACACCTGGACAATTACCAATTCGCTGATCAACGAAGCCCGCTTCACTTATATGCGCGAAGGTCAGTTAACCTTCCAGCATCCTCAGAGCACAAACGCGGTGCAGAACTCGTGCTTGTCTGCTGCGGCGCAGGCGGTTTGCTTCAACGGAACATCCGACTCCAACAGCGGCCCCAATTCGATTGTCGGCCAACTGGGCACCAATCCACAGTTTGGAATTACGACCGGCTTGCCTGCGGATCACACAGGGGTTCCTTTTATCGGCGTCGGCGGTGGCTTCGCCATCGGCAACGGCTGGGAAGGTGAACTACCGCAGGTAGGAAATTCGTTTATGTGGTCGGATAGTCTGACTTGGGTCAAGTCCAATCACACGATGAAGTTTGGCGCGGATATCCGCCGCGCCCAATTTGATCAGACCCTGTATTACAACGTCAGTGGCGAGTACAGTTTCAATAGCACCACCGAGAATTCAGTTCTCTACGGCGACAATTATCCCGGGTACCTGTTGGGGTTGGACGACAGCTACAGTCAGGGGTCCGCACAACGCGAAGATATCCGCAACACCGGCGTTTATCTCTTTGCGCAAGATAGCTGGAAGATCAAGCCCTCGCTCACGTTGAACTATGGACTGCGCTGGGAGTTGGATACTCCTCTGGCGGATGCTCTCCATCACATTCAAACCTACCGTCCGGGCCAGAACTCGACGGTTTATCCGTGCGTTCTAACGCCCGCCGACCAGCTGAATCTCGGCGGCACCGACTGCACCTCCGCCGGCGTGCAACCGACGGGCCTGGTTGTCCCGGGCGATGCCGGCATCCCGGCAGGGCTCACGCAGACCTATTACAAGGCGTTTGCGCCACGGATTGGGATGGCCTATAGTCTCAACCCCAAGACGACCATCCGGGGCGGCTGGGGCTTGTTCTATAACCCCATGGAACAATTAGTCCTCGAACAGTTCGGCGCCGAGCCACCTTTCGGCGGCAGCACCTATTTGCCCGCGACTTTTCTGAATACTCCTTTCATTTCGCAAACCGGGACCGTCAGCCCCAATCCCTTCACGGGGATTCTCAGCCCCAAGCCCGGCACGCCTCAGGATTGGGCATCCTTCCGGCCCATGCTCCTTTACGGGGATTTCCAGCCCCACATGCGTACTCAGTACACGGCTCAGTACAACTTAAATATAGAACGGCAGTTGGCCCAAAACATCGTGCTTCAAATTGGTTACGTAGGATCTCAGGGACATCGACTGCTGGCCTCGCATGACATCGATGCGGCGAATCCCAACACCTGTTTGGATATCATCGCCCTTGCCAACAATAATCCCAACAGCGTTTCCTCCTATGGTGCGCAGGGAAGTTGCGGACCTTTCCTGGAAGACAATCAATTTACGGTTACTCTGCCTGCTTCCAACGGGACCCTGTTGCCCAATGGATTTCATTTGCCCGCAGGCGGCACGGTCGCGGCCGCTGGACAAACCCTGAACTTTGTCGGACTGCGGCCCTATTCTTCGCCGAGCTGCAATCCCCTGACGGGCGGACCCGGCAATGGCTGTCCGGCGGATGGCGTCCCGGTCTTCACCAACATCTTCGCCGAAGACACCATCGCGGCCGCCGCCTACAACTCGCTTCAGGCCAGCGTGGAAAAGCGCTTCTCTCATGGGCTTCAGCTGCAAGCGGCCTATACGTTCAGCAAGTCTTTGGACTGGGCTTCGAGCTTTGAAGAGACGGTCAATCCTTTCGACTATAAGGCTAGCCGCGCTTTGTCGCTCTTTAACTCAGCGCAGCGTTTTGTCATCAACTATTACTGGGATATTCCCGTCCCGAAATACAGCGGATTTAAGGGTAAAGTTCTTGATGACTGGTCGATGTCGGGGATCATCCAGTTCCAGAGCGGCTTCCCCATCCGTCTCCAGACCCAAGACGATAACGAATTGATCAGTAGTTTGTTCTTCCTGGGCGCGGGCGCGCCGCAGCTGAACGGCCCACTGCAGATCGTAAATCCAAAGGTAATTCAGTCGTTCAACACTTATAACTACGGAGAGGTCAGCGGACATTATTACTTGAACGCGGATCAATCGAAGTTTACCGATCCCACCCTGGGCACGTTCGCTACAACGCCGCGGTCCGTATGTTGTGGTCCGGGCGAGAACCAGTGGGACATTACGGTCTCGAAGAGGATTGTTCTGTCAGAGGCGAGATACGTTCAATTCCGGGCGGATGTTTTCAACTTGTTCAATAAAACTGAATTCGTTAACCCGGACGGCAATTTCAGCGATTCCACCTTTGGCCAAGTCCAGCAGGCGCGAGACCCGCGCGCAGTGCAGTTTGCTTTGAAGTTCTATTTCTAGAGAGAGAGTAGAGTAATAAAGAACCAACCCCGGGCGGCTCCAACCGCCCGGCAATCTAATGGCCCGCTGGTTTTCCGGAAATGGCGCGGCCTGAGCATTCCCGGAGTAATTCGATGTATCCCGATCTACAGAATGAACTCGCCACTTTCGAGCGGCGCACGCCAAAATCCGCCGAAGCCCACAAAAAGAATCTCAAACGCATTCCCCTCGGTGTTGCCAGCAACTACCGCGCTTACGATCCCTGGCCTATCTTCGTGAAAGACGCCAGCGGCAGTAAGTTTCGCGATCTTGATGGCAACGAATACATCGACCACAACCTGACTTTCGGTGCACTTATGGCCGGACATTGCCATCCGGCGGTGATGAAGGCGGTCGAGAAGCGTCTCTCTACTGGCACCATGTTCGGTATGCCGCATGACATGGAATGGGAACTCGCAGAAGAGATATGTACCCGTTTTCCGGTGGAGATGTGCCGCTTTGGCAACAGCGGAACCGAAGTGACGATGCATGCGATTCGCCTTGCCCGCGCCGCCACCGGACGCGACAAAATTGTGAAGTTTGAAGGCGCTTACCATGGCCTGCATGACAGCGCGCTGGTCAGCGTGAAGCCCCACGCTCCGGACTATGGAGACATTCACGCGCCGACCGCTGTGACCGGCGGGCTGGGCGTGCCGAAGTCGGCCATCGCCAACGTAAAGATCGCCACGTTCAACGATCTGGCCACGGTGGAACTCCGCTTCAAAGAAAATCCCGGCGAGATTGCCGCGATTATTCTCGAACCCATTCTTATGAACGTCGGCTTGTGCATTCCGCAGCCTGGCTTTCTGAAAGGCCTTCGCGAGATCTGCGACAAGTACGGTGCACTGCTGATCTTCGACGAAGTCAAAACCGGCGCGAAACTCGGATGGGGCGGCGCCAGCGAATACTTCGGCGTTCATCCCGATATGATCTGCCTGGCCAAGTCGATTGGCGGCGGCCTTCCTCTGGCTGCATTCGGCACCAGCAAGTCGGTGATGGATCTGATCTCAGAGCATAAGGTTTTCCATGGCGGCACTTACAACACGAATCCAGTTTCCATGGCCGCTGGGTTGGCGACGTTCCGTGAAGTGCTGACTCGCGAGAACTATGCCAAAGTCGACAAGCTCGGCAAGGCGCTGGCGGACGGTTATCGCAAGACCATCGCGAAAGTTGGTCTGCAGGCCTACATCGCGCAGGCTGGAGCGAATGGTGCGCTGATGCTTTATCCGAAAGAAATCGTGAACTATCGCGACTGGGAAGCGATTGACATCGATCTCTGGCGCCACTACTGGTTCGGCATGGTCAACCGCGGCGTGATGGCCCAGCCCTACTGGTGGGACGAGCAGTGGACGATTTCGGTGCAGCACACCGAGGCCGACATCGAAAAGCACCTGGCCGCGTTCGACGACATCGCCGCTTCGCTGGCGAAAGCGCAGCAGGAGCGAACCGCACCGGTCGCAGTAGCGCACTAACGGTCATGTAGGGGCGGACGCATTCGTCCGCCCCCGCATGCAGCAGCACAAGGAAAGATTCTTTGCCATTCCGAACCCGGGCGAAGCCGGGGTGAGGAACCTGCTGTTTCGCGGCCGGAAATAGCACGGACCGAAATAACATTGTCCACCGCCACGACTCAACCCGCTCAGCCTCACCTGATCCGCGCCCTCGGACGCCGCGATCTGGTGTTGCTCTTCGTCGTCGCCGTTTTCAACCTCAATGTGGTCCCATCCATAGCGGCCAATGGCGGTGTCACGATCTGGCTGTGGATCATCTCGCTTGTGCTTTTCTTCTTTCCGCAAGGCATCGCCGTCATCGAACTCGCCCACCGCTATCCTGGCGAAGGCGGCGTCTACCTTTGGGCTAAGGAAGTCTTCGGCGACTTCCACGGATTCCTTTCCGGTTGGTGCTACTGGACCAACAACATGCTCTACGTGCCGACCGTGATGCTGTATTTCGTCGGCGTGTCGGTCTATGTGCTCGGCCCGGGACACGAGGGCCTTCCCGACAACAAGCTCTTCGCTGCCTGTGTCTCGCTTGCGCTGCTCGCAGCACTCACCTATCTCAACATTCGCGGCCTCGGAGTCGGCAAGTGGATTAATAACGTTGGAGCTATCGGGACATTCATCGCGGCCGCCGTGCTCGTGGGTCTGGGAGTTGTGATCTGGTCGCGCTTCGGCAGTGGTATCACAGCGGCCGATTTCAAGATCCCCGCAAATCCGCGCTTCGTTCTCAATTCTTTCGGCGTCATCTGCTTCGGTCTGGTCGGCCTCGAACTCGCGTCCGTCATGGGCGATGAGATTGAGGATCCCGCTCGCACCCTTCCCGGAGCCGTCGCGTGGGGAGGGCTTTTGTCTGGCACCCTGTACGTCGCCGCCACGCTGACCTTACTCATTGCCGTCGGCAAGAATGTCAACGTGCTGCAAGGCGTGGTGCAGGCCGTTACCGGGATGGCGGCCCGCGTAGGTGTGAACTGGATCAGCATTCCGTTTGCGCTGATGCTCAGCCTGGCCATCGCCGGCATTGGTTCAGCGTGGATCGGTGGGTGTTCCCGCATCCCATTTGTTGCTGGCCTCGATTCCTACATGCCGTCGTGGCTCGGCAAGGTCCATCCCCGGTACGCCACTCCATACGCCGCATTGATCGTACAGGCCATTGTCTCAGGGATATTGGTGATTCTGAACTTTGCCGGCGCGGGCGTGCAGGAAACGTTTCAGAAACTCCTTTCATTGGCGGTTGTGCTGCAATTGGTTCCGTTCGTCTACATGTTCGGAGCGCTGGTGAAGTTCGCGGTGACCGAGCCGGTCCCGAAAGGACAGTACGGCCGGACTACGCTCTTTCTCGCCGGCTCCAGCGGATTCCTGACTACTATCCTCGGCATTGCGCTGGTATTTTTTCCGGCTCAGCAGATCACGTCGCTGTGGTCGTATGAGTTGTGGATGTTCGGCGGCACTTTATTTTTCATAGGCTTGGCGGCATTTTTCTTTTTCGTCTACGGCCGACGTAAGGCGTTAGGTCGCATTCAGCTCGCTGCGATCGCCACGCCAGTTCCGGCGAGCGAAGGCCAGAACTGATTTTGATTTATGTGGGGGCAGCCGCCATCGGCTGTCCCGCGAGTGCAGCTCGCAAGTGGTTTGACGTTTTGTATCAGGGTGCGACTTCAGTCGCACCGTAGATGCCGAAAAGATCGGGGCTTTAGCCCCTGCCAGGAGGGCCGTGATGCCCAGCGGAGTTCAAGCCGACGTGAAGAATTACCAGATGTTCATCAATGGCGAATTTGTCGCCAGCAAGTCGGCGAAGACCTTTCCGGTCTACGATCCATCGACGGAAGAAGTCATCGCCCAGGTTCCCGACGCCTCTGCCGACGATGTGAACCGGGCCGTCGCCGCCGCCAAGGCCGCTTTCGAAGAAGGTCCGTGGGCGACCACAACCGCGCAGGAGCGAGGCCGCGTCCTGTTTCGCCTCGCCGAGAAAGTCCGTCAGAACCTGCCGGCGCTCGCCGAACTCGAATGCCGCAACACCGGCAAGCCCATTGTCGAAGCCGAATACGATCTGAACGATGTGGCCACCTGTTTTGAATACTATGGCGGACTCGCTACCAAAGTCGTCGGCTACGTGAATCCAGTGCCCGACAATGCGATGAGCCTAACGCTCAAAGAGCCGGTTGGCGTCGCCGGACAAATCATTCCGTGGAATTATCCGCTGCTGATGGCCGCGTGGAAACTCGCGCCCGCGTTGGCCGCGGGCTGCACCTGCGTGCTCAAGCCCGCCGAGCAGACGCCGCTCACCGCTCTCGAACTCGCGAAGCATTTCGCCGACTGCGGCCTGCCGCCGGGCGTGGTCAACATCATCACTGGATTCGGCGAGTCCTGTGGCGCGCCGCTAGTGCAACATCCTGACGTCAATAAGATCGCTTTTACCGGCAGCGCTTCTGTGGGCAAGATCATCGTCAAACAGGCCGCCGATACGGTGAAGCGCGTCACCCTCGAACTGGGTGGCAAATCGCCCAACATCTTTTTCGCCGACGCCGATTTCGAAGCTGCCATCGACGGTGCTCTGTTCGGCGTGTTCATCAATCAGGGCGAAGTCTGCTCGGCCGGCAGCCGCATCCTGGTACAGAAGACAATTTACAAAAAGTTTGTCGAAGCGATGACCGAGAAAGTGAAGAAAATCAAGCTCGGTCCTCCTCTCGAACGCGAAACGAAGATGGGCCCGCTGGTCAGCAAAGAGCAATATGACCGCGTGAACTCGTATCTGGAAATCGGCAAGAAGGAAGCCAAGCTCGCTTCCGGCGGCGGACGCCCCGCCAACTTCGCCAAGGGCTACTACGTGGAGCCTACAATTTTCTACGACGTGACCAATAGCGCCCGCATTGCCCGGGAAGAAATCTTCGGCCCGGTAGCGGCGGTAATTCCCTTCGAGGACGAAAAAGACGCGCTCAAAATTGCCAACGATTCTCCCTACGGTCTTGCCGCCGCTGTCTGGACGCGCGACATTTTCAAAGCTATGCGCTCCGTGAAGGCATTGCGCGCTGGAATCGTCTGGGTGAATCACATGCAGCCCACCTATGTGGAAGCGCCCTGGGGAGGGTATAAGCAATCCGGCTTCGGTCGCGAGCTTGGACCATGGGGTGTTGAGGAATATCTGGAGACCAAGCAGGTTTACATCAATTTGAACGAAGCGCCGATTGGCTGGTATTGAAAAACAGTTGTCAGTGGCCAGTGGTCAGATGCCAGTAAACGATTTCGATTGAGAACGAGAACTGAGATGTCCATTATTCAATTGCGCACTCCCATTCCTGGACCCAAATCCAAGGCACTCTCCGAGCGCCGCGCCAAGGCCGTGCCCCGCGGGCTTTCTCACGGCACGCCCATTTATGTCGCTAAGGCGGAAGACGCCTGGCTGGAAGATGTTGACGGTAACCGCTATCTCGACTTCGCCGGAGGCATTGGCTGCCTCAACGTCGGGCATCGTCAAGAAGCTGTTGTCGACGCAGTAAAAAAGCAGCTCGACCGCTTCCTGCACACCTGCGTGCAGGTCACGCCCTACGAGAGCTACGTGCAGCTCGCCGAGCGCATGAACGAAGTCACGCCCGGGAAGTTCGCGAAGAAAACCATCTTCGTCAACAGCGGCGCCGAGGCGGTTGAAAACGCGGTAAAGATTGCCCGCGTTTACACCAAGCGTCCCGGCATCATCGCCTTTGAAGACGCGTTCCATGGCCGCACCATGATGACGCTGGCGCTGACCAGCAAGACGCATCCTTATAAGGCTGGGTTCGCTCCGTTTCCGGGGGAAGTTTATCGCGTTCCGTTTGCGTATTGCTATCGCTGCTCTTACAACTTGAAGTATCCGTCCTGCGATCTCTACTGCGCGCGGCATCTCGAAGACACATTCAAGCGCGTGGTGGCCAACGAAGAGGTTGCCGCGGTTATTGCTGAGCCAGTTCTCGGAGAAGGCGGGTTCGTTGCGCCTCCGCCGGATTATTTCAAGGTCCTCATCGATTTGTGCCACAGGCATGGCATCCTGTTTATTGCGGATGAAGTCCAGTCCGGCTTCGGACGCACGGGCGCGATGTTTGCGAGCGAGCGTTACGGAATCGAACCCGATCTCATCGTGACGGCAAAATCTTTGGGCGGTGGGTTGCCGCTCGCAGCCGTTACCGGCCGCGCCGAGATCATGGACGCACCTGGTCCGGGTGGCCTGGGCGGAACGTTTGCGGGCAATCCGCTCTCCTGCGCGGCAGCGTTGGCGGTTCTTGACTTGTTCGAGCGCGGCGATTTGCTGCAGCGCGCCAACGAACTTGGCGATCGCTTCCAGAGGCGCGCCCGCGAGTGGCAGAGCCGCTGGCCTGTCATCGGCGATGTGCGCGGCCTCGGCGGCATGCAAGCCATCGAACTCGTGCAGTCGCAGGAAACCAAAGCACCTGCCGCGGATGAAACAAAGAAGATCACACAATATTGCTACGAGCACGGACTGATCACGATTACGGCAGGATCGTATTCCAACGTGATCCGCGTCCTGGTGCCGCTGGTGATCACCGATGAACAAATGGACGAAGCACTCGACGTGCTGGAGTCCGCGATCGCCGCGGTGAGTGCCCAGAAGGGCGCAGTAGCACAGCTGGTTTAGAGGTTTGTCACCCTCATTCTGAGCGAGATTTGTCTTCGCGCCAAAAGCGCGAAAGCAACCGCAGTCGAGGATCCCTATTCGCTGTATCATTGGTTGCTGGTTTTCAGAAAGCTCTCACATGAGTCGCGCGCAAACATTCTTCGCGATAGCAGAGGCAACATCATGAGCGTAGCTGCACCTCCCATCGTCAAACTGAAGCTGACGAACTACATCAACGGCCAGTGGACTGACTCGTCCGCCTCCGAATGGCGAGACGTGGTCAACCCGGCCACGGGCGAAGTCCTGGCCAGCGTTCCGCTTGCCGACGCGGCTGAAGTGAACCGCGTGATCGAGGCTGCCGCAGCCGCATTTCCCGAATGGCGGCGCACTCCGCCGGAAGACCGCATCCAGCCGCTGTTCAAGCTGAAGATGCTGCTCGAAGAGCACATCGACGACATCGCCCGCATCATCACTCAGGAAAATGGCAAGACTTTCAGCGAAGGCAAAGCCGAGATGCGCCGGGCGATTGAGAACGTCGAAGTCGCCTGCGGCATCCCGATGATGATGCAAGGCTACAACCTCGAAGACGTCGCCCGCGGCATCGACGAGATGATGATTCGCCAGCCCATCGGCGTGACCGCGGCCATCGTGCCCTTCAATTTTCCAGGAATGATCGCGTTCTGGTATCTGCCGTACGCCATTGCCACCGGGAATACGTTCATTCTCAAACCGAGCGAGCGCGTGCCGTTGACCATGCGCTATGTTTACGAGCTGCTTGAAAAAACTGGTCTGCCGAAGGGCGTTGTCAGTCTTGTGAACGGAGGCAAGGCTGTGGTCGACGCGCTGATCGATCACCCAAAGGTTCGCGCCATCAGTTTCGTGGGATCGACTCCGGTGGCGCGCTATATCTATGCGCGATCGGGTGAGCAGGGGAAACGCTGCCAGTGCCAGGGCGGAGCCAAGAATCACGTCGTCGTTCTTCCCGACGCCGATATGCCGATGGCTACGCAGATTATCAGCGACAGCGCTTTTGGCTGCGCCGGTCAACGCTGTCTCGCCGTCTCGGTTGCGGTCACGATTGGTGAAGCGAAGAGGACTTTTCGCGACTCGATTGCTGACGCCGCCTCGAAACTCAAAGTTGGCAACGGCCTTGAAGACGGCGTGCAGATGGGACCTGTGATTACGCAGCAGAGCAAGGAACGGGTGGAATCGCTGATCGGTCTGGGTGAAAAGCAGGGCGCGAAGGTTCTGTTGGACGGGCGTAACGCGAAGATTTCGAGATATGAGTCTGGCAACTTCGTGAAGCCGACGATTCTCGACGACGTTCCCGCGACGAGCGATCTCGCCGATACCGAAATTTTCGGGCCCGTGCTCAGCCTTGTCCACGCCGATACCATGGACGAAGCGCTGGCGTTTCTAGAACGCAGCGCATATGGCAATCAGGCGTCTCTGTTCACTTCGAGCGGCTCGGCGGCTCGGCGCTTTCGCTACGAAGCGCCTGCCGGTAACATCGGCATTAACATTGGAGTTGCGGCGCCCATGGCCTACTTTCCGTTCAGCGGATGGAAGAACAGCTTTTTCGGCGATTTGCACGGGCAAGGCCGCGACGCGATTGAGTTTTACACCGACAAGAAAGTTGTCGTCGAACGCTGGGCGAAAGAGCATTCGAGAAAGTTTTAGGGCGCGACCCCAGTGGCTAAAGCCGCGATTCCTGATCGTCGTTGCGGCACGACTGGAAGTCGTGCCCTTCCCGGTTCGGCTTGCACTTCAATTTGAGGGAGTTTTCCAAAATGACCACCACCGTTGCCAATCCGTCGATGACCGGGCAGGAAATTGTTGATCTCACCAAAAAGCACACGCTGTTTGAGTGGTCGGCGCAATCGAAGGTTGATCCTATCCCCGTGGCCAAAGCCAAGGGCATTTACTTCTGGACGCCCGAGGGCAAACGCTTCATCGACTTCAACAGCCAGTTGATGTCGGTCAACATCGGGCACAGCGACGAGCGCGTCATCAAGGCGATTCACGAACAGGCGCAGACCCTCGCTTACGCGAATCCGTTCATGGCGACTGAGCCACGCGCGCGGCTGGGTGCAAAGCTCGCCGAGATCACCCCTGGGGACATCGATACGTTCTTTTTCACCAACGGCGGCGCCGAAGCTAATGAGAACGCGATCAAGATATCCCGCTTCTTCACGGGACGGCACAAGATCATGGCGCGGTACCGGTCGTACCACGGGGCGACTGGGGGCAGCATCACCTTGACCGGTGATCCGCGGCGCTGGGCGGCGGAGCCCGGCATCCCGGGCGTGGTGCACGTGCTTGATCCTTATCACGGCATCGAACGCGGCTGGGAGTCGGCAGAGAGCTCGCTGGCGATGATCGAGGAGACCATTCAACTCGAAGGTCCGGCTACGATTGCTGCCTTCATTCTGGAAACCGTGGTGGGTACGAATGGAATTCTCATTCCGCCCGACGGCTACATGGAGGGTGTCCGCAAACTGTGCGACAAATACGGCATTCTGATGATCGCCGACGAGGTTATGGCCGGTTTCGGGCGCACGGGCGAGTGGTTTGCCATTGACCACTGGAAGGTTGTTCCTGATTTGATTTGCATGGCCAAGGGGCTGACGGCGAGCTATCTTCCCCTGGGTGCGGTGGGGATGCGGCACCACATCGCGCAGCACTTTCAGGACAAAGTGTTTTACGGCGGGCTGACGTACAACTCGCATCCCATGGGATGTGCGGCGGCGCTGGCGACGATTCGCGTCTACGAGGAAGACAACCTCATCGAGAACACGAGGAAGATGGGCGCGATCATGAAAGAACTGAGTGCGGCGCTGCAGGCCAAACATCCGTCTGTTGGAGCGGTGCGGTCGATTGGGCTGTTCGGCATCGTCGAGCTGGTGCGCAGCCGTAAGACGCGGCAGCCAATGGCGCCGTTTAACGGCACTTCCGAGGAGATGGGTGCACTGGGCCGCTTCTTCCGCGAACAGGGGCTTTATACCATCGTGCGCTGGAACTCGTTCTACACCAACCCTCCGCTATGCATTAACGAGGAGCAACTGCGGGAGGCGTTTGCCATCATCGACAAAGGGCTTGAGATCACGGACAAAGCGGTCAAGGACTAAGCGTGCAAGTCCCGGTCAAATCTTCGTTCTAAGTTCAAGTACTTGAGTCCAAGTCAAGATTCTCATTGGTCCTTTGTCTGCCCAAAGCCCCGCCAGATAGGAGGAAGGCGGCGTACGCCTTGCCGCCAAATGCTAGAATCAAGCCTAAGGCCGTGATTCCAGAGACGTTATGAAAAAACTCAGTCTCTATATCCTGATCGTGCTGGGCATCCTGACCATTGGTTGCTCGGTTCAGGCTTCTGCGCAAACACGGACCAGTTTTGCCTCACAAAGCCGCGCCTCCCGCAAAGCGGCGAAAAAGCAGCAGAAAGCCATGAAGAAGTATTTGAAGGCGCAAAAGAAGGCCCAGCGTAAGATGATCAAGAAAGATCGCAAGAATACCAAGCTTTTTCACAGACAGTCCTGAGCCCGCTCGTGGGATTATCTGGGCCCTGTACTTCGGCCAAAACCGTTGCGGGGCGCGGGATTTGGGGCCTAAGACACCGGGATATTCCCTCAAGGATTCGCTTGCACGTTTCGCCCGCTAGGGGCACAATCTAAAGGTCGCGAAAGACGCGACCGGAGTGGAGCCCCAAACTGCCACTCGGAAGAAGGTCGAAAAATGAAAAAAAACTGGATATTCTTAGCGTTGTTCCTGTGCGTTGCATTGGCGGTTCCGGGTTTCGCGCAGCAGGCTCCTTCGGGTTCTGGCGCACCGCCGGCGGGAATTGGTCCTCACAGCGATGCCCGAGAACCGCTGGCCCCGAACAAGCCAGCCGACTTCTGGGACGGGGATGATCCCAACTTGGTGAATCTGATCGTGCACCCGTTTGCCAGCAAGAAGTATGTGCAGCGGATGATGGCTCCGATCCGTGACCGGATCAATGAACTCGATGAACTAACCGCGGAAAACAGCAGGATGATCAAGGACGTGGACGCCCGCGCCCAGCAGGGGATTCAGCTGGCCTCAGAGAAGAGTAGCCTGGCGGATCAGCATGCCACGGATGCTGCCAATAAGGCGCAGCTGGCGCAGACGGCTGCAACTCAGGCTGCGACCCGGGTATCGACCGCGGAACAGACTGTCGGCAAGCTCGATCAATACCAGGGAAGCAGCCAGACTGAAATTCGATTCCGGCCGGGCCAAACTCTTTTGAGCAAGGCGTCGAAGGATGCGCTCGATCAGATGGCGGCTCCGCTGAAAGGTGAGCGCAGCTACATCATTGAGGTCCGCGGGTTCTCTCCGGGCAGCGGTCAAGCCGCGATCGCCAGCTCGCAGAAGATGGCTGACTCGGTGGTGCGCTATCTGGTGTTCAACCATCAGATTCCGGTCTTCCGGATTTACGTGTTGAGCATGGGCAGTGCGCCGGTGGCTGGCGCGGATGGAACCATGGCGAAGCCGATCAGCGGAGGACGAGTCGAAATCAGCCTGCTGAAAAACGATCTGGTGGGCTCGGTGCAACACTAGAAATTCTTCAATCGAGTTCCAACGGGGCCTCGCACGAGTTTTGACCCAGGGAATCCCACGAAGTAAAGAGGTTGGCTATGAGTTCTGCCGATCGAGGGGGAACCGTTGCAGCTTGGTTGTACCGGCTGCGGACCTGGCCCAGACGGTACGCGGTTGCGCTGCTAGCCGTGGCTGCGGCAACTCTGCTGCGGTACGGTCTGGATGACATTGTTGGAGCTACCCCTCCGTTTATCCTGTTTTATCCCGCGGTAATGCTGGTTTCATTGTTGGCCGGATTCGGCCCAGGCGTGTTTGCGACCCTTCTTTCGGCGGCGATCGCCGACTACCTTTTTCTGGATCCGCGAAACTCTTTCGTGGTCAGGAATCCGCGCGATGTGGTTTGGCTGGCGTTATTTGTGGCCACGGGAACCGCTATCAGCTGGCTCGGCGATCGCTCCCAGCGGCACGCGAAGAGGCTAACGGAATTCGAGAAGGCGCTGGGGGGCTTGGAAGGGGAGGACCATTATCGCGACTTGTTCGAGCACAGTGAAGATCTGGTCTGTGCGCACGATCTCGAGGGGCGGATGCTGTCGGTAAATCCCGCATCCGCCTGCCTACTGGGATACGAGGTAGAGGAGTTTTTGAAGATTCCGATGCGGGACCTGATCGTGCCCGAGTATCGCGTACTGTTCGACGAATATCTGGTGAGGATGAAGGCAAACGGGGCCGATAGAGGTTTAATGTGCGTGATTACGCGAAGCGGAGAGACCAGGACGTGGGAGTACAACAACACGCTGCGCACCGAAGGAGTGGCTACGCCGATCGTGCGCGGGATCGCACATGATGTCACGGAAAAAAGGCGGGCGGAACTGGGGCTGCTCAAGTCGGAGCAAAGATATCGTCTGTTGTTTGAAAAGAACCTTGCTGGAGTGGCGACCTGTAGCTTGAATGGAGAACTGCTGGATTGTAATGATGCGTGGGCGCGCATGCTCGGGTATGACAGGACAGAGGAGGTTCGCGGTCGCCTCGTGACGGAATTCTATTACAACGCTGCCGACCGAGCACCGCTCCTCGAACGACTGACGCAGGAAAATGTGCTCTTAAACCAGGAAATGCAGCTCCGGCGAAAGGATGGCGGTGCGGTTTGGGTTCTGTTCAACGCCGCCGTTCTCGAGGGAGGCAACGATGGCACGCCGGCGGTGCAGGCCACGGTAATCGACATCAGCGAACGCAGGCAGGCGGAAGAAGCGATGCGCCGGAACGAAGAACGGTTTCGCGTCGCACTGAAGGACTCTCCGATTACGGTTTTCAGTCAGGACCGCGACCTGCGCTACACCTGGATTTACAACCCGCAGCTTCCTTGGCAGCAAGCAGCCATCGGCAAGACCGATGCAGAACTGATTGGGTTCAAAAAGGCCGCGAGCCTGGTTGAACTGAAGCGCCGCGCGCTCAAGACAGGCATGGCCCTGCGGGAGGAAGTAGTCATTCCGAGCGAGGGCAAAATGCTGGCTTTCGACGTGGCAGTTGAGCCCCTGTTGGATGGAAACGGAAGTGTGGTTGGAATCACGGGTGCTTCCGTGGACATTGTTCGGCTGCGTGAAATGACCGATCGTCTGCAGGACGCCAGGGACAAGTTGTTGCAGGAGAAGTCTTACCTCGAAAGCGAGATTCAGGCGGAGCTGGGGTTTGAAGAAGTGGTGGGCCAGAGTCCCGCGCTGCGGGAAGTTTTGAAGAACGTGCGAGTTGTCGCCCCTACTGATTCCACAGTCTTGCTGTTAGGTGAAACCGGCACGGGGAAGGAACTGATGGCGCGCTCGCTGCATGCGCTGAGTTCGCGGCGCCAGCACAGTTTCATCAAGCTCAATTGCGCCGCAGTACCTTCGGGGTTGCTGGAGAGCGAACTCTTCGGTCATGAAAGAGGAGCGTTTACCGGCGCCGTCAACCGCAAAGTTGGGCGCATTGAACTGGCGGATAAGGGCACGCTGTTTCTGGACGAGATCGGCGAATTGCCGCTCGAATTGCAGCCGAAGTTGCTGCGGGTGCTGCAGGATCGGGAGTTTGAGCGGCTGGGCGGAGTGCGCACGCTACACGTGGATGTGCGGATCGTCTGCGCCACCAACCGAGATCTGCCGCAGGAAATTGCCGACAAGAAATTTCGCGAAGATCTGTTCTACCGGCTCAATGTTTTCCCTATCGAGTTGCCGCCGCTCAGGGAACGACGCAGCGACATTTCGATTCTGGTGCACCACTTTGTGCGGAAGCATTCTGTGCGGATGGGCAAGCACATTGAAGTTGTCCCGGAAGAGACGATTGTGGTGCTGGAGAACTGGAACTGGCCCGGCAATGTTCGCGAACTCGAGAACATGATCGAACGCATGGTCATCCTGAGTAAGGGCTCAGTCCTGGCTGCCCCGCCGGCAGAATTGGACGCGCCGCAGGAGATCAGCGAAGACAATCTGACGGAAATGGAGCGCGATCACATCATCCGCGTCTTGCGGGACACGAATGGAGTGTTGTCGGGATCGGACGGGGCCGCGAGCCGGCTTGGGATCAAACGCACGACGCTGCAATCGATGATTAAGCGGTTCGGAATTGAGATGCAGGATTACCGGCGCGGAAGCGGGACGTTTGGTCCACAATAACAATCCGAACGTTTGAGCGCAGTGGATTACTTTTCCAGGCGATTGTATTTCTTAAGGACCTCGCGCAGACGGTCGTGGGGCAGGGCGATCACCGTGTGATTGTTGATGCCGGTCATGGTGTCGGCGGCTACCATGGCGTTGACCACTGCTTCTTCAGTGGCCTGAACCGTCGCCAGAAAAAGCGGATCCAGGGAATCGTTGGGGAGCATGCTGAGCTGGTGTAGCCCCTTGGTGCCGACGGCGCCGGGATTCGCGGTGGAGAAGGCGATGAAGATGTCGCCGGAGCCGTCGCCGGAATAACTGCCGTCACGGCCGAGCCCGAGCGAGATCTTCCGGGCGATGCGCTTGAGTTGCGTCGGGATCAACGGGGCATCGGTGGCGAGCACCACAATAATCGAGCCCACATCTTCACTCCAAACGGTGTGTTCGGGGATCTCGCGGCCCACGTTCACGCCCGCGATGCGCAGTTGCTCTCGCGACCCGTAATTGCATTGCACCAGCACGCCGACGGTGTAGCCGCCGAGTTTTGCGTCGAGCACGCGCGAACTGGTGCCGATACCACCCTTGAATTCGTTGCAGATCATGCCCGTACCACCGCCCACGCTGCCTTCTTCAACGGGGCCAGAGTGGGCGACGTCGAGGGCATGCCAGGCGTCTTCGGGTTTCACGTGGAATCCGTTGATGTCGTTGAGATAGCCATCCCAGGTTTCGGCCACCACCGGAAGCGACCACCAATATCCCTCCATGTCGGGAGTGCCGTGTTTCACTTTCCAGGCGATGACAGCGTCGCGGACTACGCCCACGCTGTGGGTGTTGGTGATCATGACGGGACCGTTGAGGAAGCCGGAGTCGTCGACCCACGTGGTGCCAGTCATTTCGCCGTTGCCGTTCAGCGTGAACCAGGCGGCGAAAACCGCGTCATTACTGGCCTTGCCGCGGGGATGAATTGCGGTGACGCCGGTGCGGACCGGACCTTTGCCGACCTCGAGCTTGCCTTCACCGGAGATGAGCGTGGTGTGGCCGACTTCGACTCCCTTTACGTCAGTGATCGCATTGTTGGGGCCGGGAGTTCCGTCGAAGGGGACGCCGAGGTCGCGAGCGCGCGCCTTGGTTTGCGCAGACTTGGTCTGCGCAGACACGATTTGCGCTGATATGCATTGCGCCGACACGGTCGTTGCCAGGGCGATGGACAGAATGAAGCGGCTAAAGAGTGCGAGAGGACGGGACATGGGATCTCCAGCGACGGTGGAAGTATAAAGGATCGGAAAGCCAAAGGGGTTGCGCCGTCTGGTGCGTCCGGCGCGGCTTGTGCTGGAGTACAATCGCAAAACGAGCCTGATTTGGGGGAAGAATCATGGACGCTTGGAAGAAAGCGGCGGTTTTCTTTTCGATTGGTGCGGCAGGGGTTTTGTTTGTGAAGAAAAGGTATCCAGCGGGAGTGCTGGCGACCGGGGTTGGTTTGGCAGTCCTGGCGTCGGAATATCCGGAGAAATTTGAAGAATTGCGGCAGTCGCTGCCGAGTTATTTTGAGGACGGCATGCGGGTGATGGAAATGGCGGGACAAGCTGGGAAACGGATTTCCGAGGTGGCCGGACGGAGCGATGTGGAAGCTTGGGATGAAATCGGGGGTTGAGTGAGTCTCAGGGGCTAGAGCCCTCACCGAAAAAAATGCTTTATCGCAGCGCTGAAAAGAGCTGCGCCACCCAAAATCTGCGCCACCCAAAATCGAGTTTTCAACGAGCCGTTTTCAGTAGGCAGCGAGCCAGTCAGCGGCAGCCGTCTTTACTCAATGCCGAGTTGCTTTTTGGCGTCGGGGGTGAGGCGCTCGGGGGTCCAGGGCGGAGTCCACACTACATTCACAGTGCAGGTGCTGACGCCGGGCAGTTGCTCGACGCGGGATTTGACCTGGGCGCTGATGTTGACATGCTCAGGGCAGCCTTGCGCGGTTAGAGTCATTTCGACGGTCACGTCCTGCTTGGCTTCGGTTTGATGTTCGACGGGGGCATCGGCAAAGTTGACCTTATAGATCAGACCGAGATCGACGATGTTGACCGGGATTTCCGGATCATAGCAACTCTTTAGCGCGCTCAGTACATCCTGTTCAGTGATGGCGGGCATTGCGGCGGTTACCTCTCTATTTTCTCTTTCAGTTTACCTTATAGTTGCGGCCTTGGCGGGCAGACTGCGGCTTTGAGCCGGAAAGTTGGTAAAGTCTTTCCATGATGAGTCCAGAAGCGAAGCATAGGATACAACTGGCGCTGCTGCTGGCTTTCGTGGTTGCCGGCGTACGCGCGGGTTACATCGTGTACGAGCGCCATCAAGACAAGGTTGCGGCAGAGAAGCAGAAGCAGGCGCTAAACGCAGGATATGCCAATGCTGACTACTACGTGAATCCGAAGAAACTTTATCCCTACGACCTGAAAAGCGCGCGGCAGCTTATGCAGCAGCCAGTATGGACGAAGGAAGGATATCGCTACACATATTATCGCTACAACACGAGCGACAAGACGGTGGATTTCGCACAGAGTGCGGGAGTGCTGCCGCCGATCGAGCAGCTGGAGATCAAGGACGTGGTCACGGTGATGCCCGCAGGGAAGGGAGAACGGCGGCAGGTAATGGCGGTGTTTCAGAAGGACGGGAAACCCTACGCCGTGCCGATTGGTTACGAGGCCGAGGAGCAGTACAAATTCTATTCCGATGAAATGTTTTTTGTGGAAGATCCGCACGACTTGTACAAGCACTGGCCCGCCGACGTGTGGCAAGCGGTGCAGCAACACGAAGTCAAGCCTGGTATGAACGAGTTGCAAGCGGATTTCGCGATCGGCATGGGCGTGCCCGATGCGGGCGGCGGTTCCGACGAAAAGACCGTGCGCTATCCCAACGGAGGCAAGCCGGTAGTAGTCGTCTATCACGACGGGAAGGCGGCAGAGATCAAGGCGGGCCAGCCGAGTTCGTGAACGAAAACCGCTTCGGTAGGTTGCGGCATGCTAGATGAGGATACAAAAGTTGAATCGCTTCCATCCAAAAAACGGATAAGCTGCTCGATTAAATTTATTGACCCGGACGAGGCGCCTCTCGTACGCTTGTTAAGCATATGTCATTGCATCTCCATCACCGCCATCATCATCATCACGCGCATAGCGCGACGGCGGCGATGTGCACCTGAGATTGCAGACTTGATGTAACCAGCACTTTTCAGGAGTTTCGGCCCGCTGACGCGAAAACGCTCAGCGGGCTTTTTGTTTCTCCGAGAAAGCGAGTAGGGATATGAATGCAGAACTTGATTTCGAGAAGATGAGCGGGTTGCTTCCCGCCGTGGTTCAGGACTCCGTAGGCGGGGAAGTATTGATGGTGGGGTTCATGAATCGTCAGGCCCTGGAACGCACGCTGGAGGTCGGGTACGTGACGTTCTTCAGCCGGACCCGCAATGAACTGTGGACGAAGGGCGAAAGTTCGGGGAACCGGCTGAGGGTCGTCTCGGCGCACACGGATTGCGACCGCGATACGCTGCTGCTACGGGTTGAGGTCGAGGGAGCGGGGTTGGTCTGCCATCGTGGTACGCGCTCGTGTTTCACAGAACCGATTCCCGTTCCGGCCGTGGAAACAAGAGTGGCTTTGTCGGAGGAGACGCGATGAAGCTGCGCATCGGAATTCCCAAGGGCAGCCTCGAGGAGGCGACGTTACAGCTCTTCGCGCGTGCCGGCCTCCCAGCCCACACGACAGGACGGTCGTATTTTGCCAGCACCGCGGACCCGGAGATCGATTGCATGTTGATTCGGGCGCAGGAGATGGCCCGCTACGTGGAGCACGGCGCCATGGATGCGGGCCTGACCGGACGCGATTGGGTGATCGAAAGCGGACTGGAAGTCGTTACTGTGTGTGACTTGATTTACGCCAAGCGAAGCCGAGGAAAAGTTCGCTGGGTGCTGGCGGTGCCGGAGGATTCCTCGGTTCAACGGGCCGAGGAACTATCGGGAAAGATCGTCGCCACCGAACTCGTGAAAGTTACGCGCGACTACTTCGCCAAAAAAGGTGTCGACGTGCGCGTGGAGTTCTCCTGGGGCGCAACTGAAGTGAAGCCGCCCATGCTGGCCGACGCCATTGTGGAGGTGACGGAAACCGGCAGTTCACTGAAAGCGAACCGGCTTCGGATTCTCGAAACCGTGCTGGAATCGAACACGCAGTTGATCGCCAACAAGTCGTCGTACGCTGATCGCGACAAGCGACGGAAGATCGACAACCTGGCTTTGATGCTGCAAGGCGCAATGGAAGCGCAGTACCGCGTGGGGCTCATGCTGAATGTGCAAAAGGAAAATCTGGAGGCGGTCCTGGCCGTGCTGCCCGCGCTGCAGAAGCCGACTATTTCTCACCTGAGCGATCAGGATTGGCTGGCCGTGAACACGGTCATTGACGAGGCTGCGGCATGGGACGTGATTCCGCGGCTCAAAGAAGCGCGGGCGCAGGGCATTGTGGAGTATCCGCTGAACAAGGTGGTGCTGTGATGCGGATTGTATCCGGCCGCGAAGCCGGCGCGATGGTGGAGCGCCTGGCCGCGCGCGGCGCGCAGTTCAAAAAGCTGGAGCCGCGAGTGCGCCGCATCATCGACACGGTTCAAAATGATGCCCTTCGCGGCGGCGAACGAGCGCTGCGACGCTACGCGGAGCGATGGGATGGGCTGGGGCCGAAGCAGTCCCTGCGAGTGCCTGAGGAAGAGATGGCGGCGGCGTGGCAGACTATCACTCCGGAGCTGCGTAAATCCTTGCGTCTCGCTGCTCAGAACATCAGGCGTTTCAGCGAGTGGCAGAAGCCGAGAGAATGGAGCCGGACGCGCGGCGGAATCACTCTCGGACAAATGGTGCGCCCTCTGGAGTCGATCGGCTGCTATGTGCCGGGCGGACGCTATCCACTGGTTTCTACCGTGCTCATGACCGTGATTCCAGCGCAGGTCGCGGGAGTGCGGAATATTCGCGTGGTCTCGCCCAGGCCATCGGTGGAGGTTTTGGCTGCTGCCAGCATGTTGGGAGTGCGCGAGTTTTACCGCGTGGGAGGGGCACAAGCGATCGCGGCGTTGGCGTACGGAACCGGCAGCATTCCCCAGGTGGATAAGATTGTGGGGCCGGGGAACGCTTATGTCACAGTTGCGAAGAAGTTGGTCGCGTTCGACTGCGCCATTGATTTTCTTGCGGGGCCTACGGAAGCCGTGGTTCTATGCCACTCGGGCGTTCCGGAATTCATCGCGGCCGACATGGTCGCGCAGGCCGAGCATGATCCGGAGACGCTGGCTGTGTTGATCACGACCTCTCGAGAGTTGGCGAAATCTGTGAAGCTGTGCGTGCAACGCTTTGCCGAAGACAATCCAATGGCGCAGAAATCCTTGCGAGCGCGGGGCGCCGCGCTGGTAGCGGCTTCTCGCGAACAGGCAAGAGATTGGGCCAATCGACTCGCGCCTGAGCACATTACGGTCTCTGAGGAAGACTTGCCATTCATCCAAAATGCGGGCTCCGTTTTCGTAGGCGACTATTCGGCGCAGGCAGCCGGCGATTACGCCTCCGGGCCCAATCATGTGTTACCAACTTCAGGGCAGGCGCGATTTCGAGGAGGTCTCAGTGTGCTGGATTTTGTGAAAATCATTACGGTGCAGCAACTCTCAGTCGCTGGATTAAAGCGGATTGCGCCGGCGATCGAATGTCTCGCCGAGGCAGAAGGATTGCCTGCGCATGCGCAATCAGTCCGAGTGAGGTGCGAACATGCTTAGCCCACGCGAAGCGGTGCGCACGCTGCCGTCGTATCACCCGCCGCTGGCTGGGCGCGATGGGCTTCGTCTGGATTTCAACGAGAACACGGTGGGATGTTCGCCGCGCGTACTTGAACGGCTGTGGCAGTTGAGGCCCGAACAACTTGCAAGTTATCCCGAGCGCGAGCCGGTAGAAGCGAAGGTGGCTGACATGCTTGGGATCGCCGCGCAGGAATTGTTGCTAACGAATGGCGTGGATGAAGCGATCCATTTGCTGTGTCAGACCTACCTCGCAGCGGGCGACGAGGCCTTGATTGTTGTGCCGACGTATTCGATGTATCGGATTTATATGATGGCTGCCGGGGCGCGGGTCATTAGCATTCCAGCGGGCAAGGATTTCGTTTTCCCCTGTGATGATGTTTGCGCCGGAATCACGTCGCGCACGCGACTGATCGCGATCGCGAACCCGAATAATCCAACTGGATCAGTTGCTTCGCCCGAAGATTTGCACAGAATTGCACGCTCGGCGCCGGATGCCGCGTTGCTCGTGGATGAGGCTTACTTCGAATTCTACGGGCAAAGCACTCTTGCGACGCGAACCCGATTTACCAATTTGTTTGTGGCGCGCACGTTTTCCAAGGCGTACGGGCTGGCCGGATTGCGCATTGGCATGCTGGTTGGGGATGAAGAGCAGATGCGTGCGGTGCGGCGGGTGAGTTCGCCTTACAACCTGAATGCGGTGGCGCTAGCTTGTTTGCCGGAAGCACTCGGTGATCAAGATTATGTCCAGCACTACGTATCAGACGTTCTCGAATCGCGGGCCAGCCTGGAGCGAGCTTTTGCGGCCAATGGAATTCAATTCTGGTCCAGCCAGGCAAACTTCGTGCTGGCGCGAGTGGGTGCGGCGTCTTCATTCGTCGAGCATATGAGACGACGCGGCATTCTGGTTCGCGACCGCTCCAGCGACCATGGATGTGAAGGATGTGTCCGCATCACGCTCGGCCCGCGGGAACATGCAGATCGATTGCTCGCCGCGCTGCAGGAAGTGTTCGAAGAAATTCGCGTTGCGCAAGGAGCATCGCGACGATGAGAAAAGGAAGCATCAAGCGTGTCAGCAAGGAGACGCAGATTCAAGTCTCGCTCACCATCGAGGGGCGCGGGCGTTATCAGGTGTCTACCGGCATTCGCTTTTTCGATCATATGCTGGAACTGTTCGCGCATCACGGTGGCTTCGACTTGAAGCTGAAAGCCCGGGGCGATCTTGACGTAGACCAGCATCACACGGTGGAAGATGTAGGCATCGTTCTCGGGCAGGCGTTCGATAAGGCGCTCGGCAGCAAGCGCGGTATTCTTCGCGCTGGATATTTCTTGATGCCGATGGACGAAACCATGGGCATGGCCGCCGTGGATTTCTGCGGGCGCACTGCCTCCGTGGTGGACACCAAAGTGCGCACGCGGCTCGTAGGCGATCTGCAGGCGGAGCTTGTCTACGATTTCTTCGAAGGTTTTGCTCGCGGCGCGCGGGCCAATGTTCATGCGCGTGTGCTTTATGGGCGATCGAGCCATCACAAGATAGAAGCACTGTTCAAGGCATTTGCGCGGGCGCTGCGAGCGGCTTGCTGGCGTGACCGGCAAATGTTAGGACTCCTGCCCAGTACCAAGGGAGTGCTGTGATGATTGCGATCGTCGATTACGGCGCCGGGAATCTGGTTTCGGTGAAGAAAGCGCTGGATTGGCTGGGGCAGGAATGTGCCATAAGTTCTGATCCCGAGGAGGTGGCAAAAGCTGCGAAAATTGTGCTTCCCGGCGTCGGCCATTTTGCTTCGACGGCCGCGCTTGCTCGTTTAGGTCTGCAGGATGCTATCGCGGAGGCCATCGGCCGAGGGATTCCGTTTCTCGGCATCTGCGTCGGCATGCAGTGGATGTTTGAAAAGAGTGAGGAATCGCGCGGGACTCGTGGGTTGGGCCTGTTGCAAGGTGAATGCGAGCGCTTTCCCGCGAGCGTGAAGTCGCCGCATGTGGGATGGAATCAGTTGGAGATTGCGTCGTCGTCTCGCCTCTTGCGAGGTATTCCGTCTTCCTCGTTTGTGTATTTCACGCATTCCTATCGAGCGCCACTCAGCGACACAACGGTCGCGTGCTGCGAGTATGGCGGCCGATTCTCTGCGGCGGTGGAACGGGATCATCTGTTTGGGGTGCAGTTTCATCCTGAAAAATCCGGGACGATTGGGTTGAAGATGCTGAGCAATTTTTGCGCGCTTTAACTTGTGCAATCTGACATGCTGACGAAACGGATTATCGCTTGCCTCGACGTGGACGGTGGTCGTGTCGTCAAAGGCGTGCAGTTTGAAAATCTTCGAGATGCAGGCGACCCGGCCGAACTGGCCAAGGCGCACAGCGAGTCAGGAGCGGATGAAATCGTATTACTGGATATCTCTGCGGCCCATGAGCGACGGGCGACCCTGCTCGAAACCGTGCGCCGCGCCGCACGCCAGTTGTTCATTCCTCTTACCGTGGGCGGCGGCATTAGTACGCTGGAGGATGCAGCTGCCGTGTTTTCGGCGGGCGCGGACAAGATCAGCATCAATTCCGCAGCCCTCGCCGACCCGACCGTAATCACGCGCATCGCAGAGCGCTTTGGCTCGCAGGCCGTGGTCGTCGCGATTGATGCCAAGCGGTCTGAAGGCATCTTGCACTGGGAAGCGTTCACTCATGGCGGACGGAAGCCCAACGGTCGTGATGCGATTGCCTGGGCGCGGGAAGCGGAATCGCGGGGCGCCGGAGAGATTCTGCTGACCTCGATGGACCGCGACGGCACCGGCGCGGGCTTCGATTGCGAACTCACTCGATGCGTGGCCGACTCTGTTCGAATTCCAGTAATCGCATCTGGCGGCGCCGGCGGCGCGCAGCATTTCGCGGAAGTCTTCATCGAAGGGCACGCCGATGCCGCACTGGCAGCGTCGATTTTTCACTACGGCTTCAGCCGGATTGCAGACCTGAAGCATCAGCTGGGCACACAGGGAATTCCAGTGAGGTTGCCATGCTGATCCCTTCCATCGATTTGATGGGCGGCAAGATTGTCCAACTTGTACAGGGCAGGCGGAAGGCTCTGGAGTTTGACGACTTCGATGCGTGGGTCGAGCGCTTCTCGAAGTATCCCCTGGTGCAGCTCATTGATCTCGATGCCGCCATGGGAGCGGGCGACAACAATCAGCTTGTGCGCTATTTCGCACGGCAGCTGCCGTGCCAGGTTGGCGGGGGCGTCCGCTCGCTCGAGGCGGCTCAGGCTGCGCTGACGGCCGGGGCACAAAAGGTCATTGTCGGATCGGCGCTGTTTGCGGAGAACAAATTGGATCATGATTTCGCGGAGCGGGTCGCCGGCGCGGTCGGTTCCGACCGTCTCGTGTTCGCTCTCGATGCTATTGAGGGCCGGGTAGCGATTCACGGATGGCGAAAGGTGACTGGCGTGACGCCGCTGGAAATGTTGCAGGCGCTTGACGCGTGGTGCGGGGCGTTTCTTTATACACACGTGGACACGGAAGGCTTATTGCAGGGTTTTCCGCAGGATGTGATCCGTCCGCTGCGAGCGGCTACGAGCAAACAGCTCATCGCCGCCGGCGGAATTCGTTCACAAAATGAAATCGATGAACTCCACGCCATCGGCGTGGATGCCGTGGTCGGAATGGCGATCTACCAAGGACTTCTTTCCGCATAATCCCGATGGTTCCCGATTTGACGCCAGTCAAGACTCCGTGCTTCGATGAGAAGTGCCAAGTCGCAAACCCTCTCTTCCGGTGGACGACCTTCTGCCGGAGATTATTGATTCTCTAAAAATACATCCGAACCTGGTGATTGTTGCCGCTCCCGGTGCGGGAAAGACGACGCGGGTGCCGCCGGCGGTCCTCAGGATAGTGCCCGGTGAAGTGGTTGTGCTCGAACCGCGCCGGATTGCAGCGCGGCTGGCGGCGCGTCGAGTCGCGTGGGAACTCGGCGAAGAGGTCGGCGAGACTGTCGGATACCAGGTTCGGTTTGAAGAGGCTGTAGGGCCGCGCACGCGGCTGCGATTTGTCACCGAGGGCGTACTTACCCGGCGGTTGCTGTCTGATCCAGAGCTAAAGGGCGTGGCTGCCGTTGTGCTCGATGAATTCCACGAGCGGCACCTCGATAGTGATCTCGCGCTGGCATTGTTGAAGCGCCTGCAGCTGACGCGGCCCCATCTGCGAATCGTGGTTATGTCGGCCACTCTCGATGCCGATCCGGTAGCCAAGTATTTGGGCAGCTGTCCGGTGGTGCGTTCCGCGGGAACATTGTTCGACCTTTCGATCAAACATTTGCCGTATTCTCCTGAGCCACTCGAAGCACAGGTGAGGACTGCAGTGGAGTTGCTGATCGATGCGAAGCACTCCGGCGATGTTTTGGCTTTTCTGCCGGGTGCAGCGGAGATTCGTCGCGCGATGCGGGCGTGCGAAGCGGTTGCGCGACGGGCAGGGGTGCTCGTGCTTCCCCTGCACGGCGGTCTGACGCCACAGGAGCAGGACCGGGCGCTAGGGCCCGCGTCGCAACGCAAGCTGATTCTCGCCACCAATGTCGCCGAAAGCTCCATTACGGTAGAAGGCGTAACCGCTGTAATCGATAGTGGCTTGGCGCGCTTCGCGACGTATTCTCCCTGGAGCGGTTTGCCTACGCTTCACGTTGGGCGCGTGAGCAAGGCTTCAGCAAAACAAAGAGCCGGACGGGCCGCGCGCACCGCACCTGGGATTGTTGTGCGTCTTTACACGGAGGAGGATTACTCCCGCCGTCCAGATCACGATGCCCCTGAGATCTTGCGTAGTGACCTGTCTCAACTCTGTCTTGCTCTCCGCGCTATGCGCATCGCCCATGTGAACGACGTTGCGTGGCTGGATGCCCCGACCGCGGCCGCAGTTCAGCAGGCGGAGGCGCTGCTCGACCGCATCGGTGCTACAGGGGAAGTGGCGCAGCGGTTGGTTAAGTATCCGCTTCCCCCGCGGCTGTCACGAATTCTTGTGGAAGCGTTGCAGCGCGGTGTGGGTGAGGATGGCTGTACGGCGGTCGCCCTGCTCGGGTCGGGCGTTCACGTAGAAAAAAGTGATCTTCTTGCTGCCATGGACTCGGAGCAGGATCACAGAGTGCGACAGCACATCACACAGCTCCGCAGAATTGCCCGTACCTCCGGACAAGCTAATCATAATCGAGCGAAGCGTAGTCAAGCGAAGCATAATGACGATGCTCTGCTCATGTCAGTGCTCGCAGGATTTCCGGATCGCGTCGCGCGGTTGAGATCCGGAAGTGAGGTGCTTCTGTCGAGCGGCGCGTCGGCCGAGCTGGCGGGTGATCCTCCGCCGTATGAGTTCATGGTTGCGGTCGATGCTGAAGACCGTAAGGAGAAGGCGCTGCCGCTCATCCGAATGACGTCCCGCATCGAGCCGGAGTGGCTGATTGACCTGTTTCCGGAGCGCGTCAAGGATCAATCGGGCGTGGAATGGAATCGAGTCGCGGAACGCGTGGATGCGGTGAGCAGGCTGCTCTATGACGAGTTGGTCATTCAAGAATCACGAGGCGCAGTGCCGGACTCTCAGGCCGCAGCGGAACTGCTTGCTCAGAAGGCACTCGAAGCCGGCATTGAGCGTTTCGTCGACGAAAACGAGTCGAATGAGTTCATGGGAAGAGTCGAATTTGCCGGTCTCAAGATGCCGGATATTTCTCATGCAGTACGAGAGTTGTGCGTAGGACTGAGGAGCTTCGCTGAGCTGAAGAAGGTTGGCGCGGAGTTTGTTTCAGTTCTTGAGCAGAAGATCGGCGCGCGACATCTCCGCGAGATCGCTCCGGAAAGCGTTCGCTTGCAGAAGGGCCGCGAGACCAAAGTTCATTATGAACGCGGCAAGCCGCCTTGGATAGCGTCCCGCCTGCAGGATTTCTTCGGCATGCGCGACACGCCGCGGATCGGACCGGAGCGAACGCCTCTGGTCGTGCACTTGCTGGCTCCGAATCAGCGGCCGGTCCAGACCACAACGGATCTGGCGGGATTCTGGGAGAGGCTTTACCCGGAAATTCGCCGTGCACTGATGCGGCGCTATCCGAAGCACGCTTGGCCGGAGCGGCCGTGAGTGTTTTTAAAATTCTTCGAGTTTAAAAACTCGTTCCATCCGTAGCCACTTTTCGCCGGGCTTGGCTTGCGGGAGCGTTTTCTGGAAGGTACTCATGAGACTTTCCCAGTCCTGAACTTTGGGGTTCAGTTGGTCGGCTTGGGCTTTCGCCTCGAACGAAAAAGACTCGTTCACTTCCATGATCATGAACATGCGCGTGCCGAGCAAGTAGATTTCCATGTCCTCAATGCCGGAGTCTCTGATGCTGAGTGTAATCTCGGGCCATATCTTTTCGTGATAGCGCTTATATTCGGCGATCATCTGGGGATCGTCCTTTAAGTCGAGAGTGAGGCAGAAGCGTCGGTTCATGTGACCTCGGTCGTGCGTGTGCGACGTTGACGAGCTTCGCAATGGGATTGGGTCGACTTCCTCGGGAGATTCTCACGTCAAAGCGCGATCCAGGTGAACGTAGCCGCCGTCGATGAAGAAATGTTGGCCTGTAGTATGGCTGGACTTCGCCGAGACCAGGAACACCGCCGTAGCCGCGATCTCGTCCGGCGTGGTCATGCGCTGCTCGAGCGGAATCTTGGCAAGAATGTGTTTCAGTTTTTCTTCGGGATTCGGAAATGTGTCAAGCCAGCTGCGATAGAGCGGCGTCATGACCTCGGCCGGAATGACCGCATTGACGCGAATTCCATAAGGCAGAAGTTCCGCGGCCCATTCGCGGGTCAGCGCCATGATCGCGCCTTTCGAAGACGCATAGCCCGACGTACCTCCCTGGCCAGTCACGGCCGTCTTAGAACCAATGTTGACAATCGCTCCGCTCGAGCGCTTTAAGTACGGCAGCGCATAGTGAGCGATGCCGTAGTAGTGCACCAGATTCCGGTCGAGCGACGCAACGTATTCGCCGACACTGCCATGCTCCAGGCCGACTTTGTCGTTCCTGCCAGCATTGTTCACGACGGCATCGATGCGGCCGAAAGTCCGCCCAGTGTACTCGACGGATTCGGAACAGCCTTCGGAAGTCGTGAGATCGACGGTGACGAGTCCGCAGGTCATATTCGCACTCTGCAGTTCTTCACGGAGTCGCTCGCCGGCTTCGGTATCGCGGTCCACAATCATCGGAATGGCGCCTTCGGCGGAGCACGCGCGGACGATCGCTGCGCCGATTCCTTTGGCGCCGCCGGTAACCAGAATGACTTTATCTTTCAATTGCAGATCCATGAACTAACCTCGCAGGTTGAAGAAGCCGCCATCGATGGGGTAATCCACGCCGGTGATGAACGCTGCCTCGTCCGAGCACAAGAACAGCGCCAGGGAGGCGACTTCCGCGGGCTCTGCCATTCTGCCAATCGGTTGAGCCTGAGCCAGCTTTTCGAACATCTCTTGCTCACGTCCGGGATAATTCTTTTGCAGATAAGCGTCGACAAACGGAGTGTGAACCCGCGCCGGTGAAATACAGTTACAGCGAATATTGTGCGCGAGATAATCTCTGGCCACGGAATACGTCATGGCGATGACCGCCCCTTTGCTCATCGAGTAGGCGAAACGATCAGCCAGACCCGATGACCCGGCGATCGATGCCATGTTCAAAATCACTCCCCCGCCGGAGTTTTTCATGTGCCCGACCACGGCACGCATGCAGTAGTAGAATCCTTTCACGTTGACTCGGACCACTTTGTCGAAATCTTCCGGGGTCGTGCTTTCGACAGTGCCGATATGCGAAATCCCTGCATTGTTGACGAGAATGTGAACGCGCTCTTCGCAAAACAACAGCTGGCATTTGGCATCCACCATCGCCTGGTCGGTCACATCGCACTGTTGAGACGAGGCGTTGCCCCCCGAGTCGGAAATGCGCCGGCAGGTCGTTGCGGCAGCGGACTCGTTGACATCCAGGATGCGAATCGCCGCGCCCTGGGCCGCGAATTTCAAGGCAATGGCCTGTCCAATGCCGCTTCCGCCGCCCGTGACGATGGCGACTTTGCCATCGAGTCGGAAAGTTTGTGGGCCGAGGGTCAGAGGGGTCACAATGAAACCCCTCGCTTCCAGGGGATGAAATCTTCCTGCGCTTTCTGCTCGGCCTTGGTTCGGACGTCGCCGCTTGCCACTCGAATCACGAGGTCAAGAATGGCCTCGCCCATCTGCTCGATTGTTCTTTCTCCGGAGACAACCGCTCCAGTATCGATGTCGATGATGTCGTGCATGCGTTGCGCCAAATCTGAGTTGGTGGAAAGTTTCACGACCGGGGCGATGGGATTTCCGGTCGGCGTGCCTAGACCGGTGGTGAACAACACCACGCTCGCTCCGGCACCGACCTGAGCCGTGACGCACTCCACATCGTTGCCGGGAGTGCATTGCAGATTCAGACCTGGTTCGGCGGAGTACTCGGGATAGTCGAGAACCGCCGTCACTGGCGACGTGCCCCCCTTCTTCGCGGCTCCGGCGGATTTCATCGCGTCTGTCAAGAGCCCATCGCGCATATTGCCGGGCGAAGGATTCATGTCGAAGCCCGAGCGCACGGCAGCAGCGCGGGCAGCATAGTCGCGCATCAGTTGGATAAAACGATTGCCGACGGATTTGCCCGTGCCGCGATCAATGAGTTCCTGCTCCACTCCGCACAGTTCGGGAAATTCCGAAAGAATCGTTCGGGCCCCAAGGGCGGCAAGCAGGTCGGCAGCGTGTCCAATGGCCGGATTCGCGGAAATCCCGGAAAAGCCGTCTGACCCTCCACACTTGAGGCCCACGCACAGACTAGCGAGCGGTGACGGAGTACGCTGAGCTTTGTTGGCTTCTACCAGCCCGAGAAATGTTTGCCGAATGGCCTCGGACATCATCGCCGCTTCCGAACCACTGCGCTGCTGCTCGAGGATGAACAACGGCTTATCGAACGTGGGATTGCGCTTGCGAATTTCGTCGCGAAGGATCGCGATCTGCGCGTGCTGGCAACCCAGACTCAGCACCGTTGCGCCTGCCACATTCGGATGGTGAATGTAGCCAGCGATGAGCCCGCACAGATTGTTGGAATCCTCGCGTGTCCCGCCACAGCCGCCTTCATGCAGCAGAAACCGGATGCCATCGACATTGTCAAACAGTCGGCTACGCTGGGCCGGGACCGCATCCGCGGAAAAGGCGTGAAGGTCGATCTTTTCCGTGTGACCGTCGCGATACAGTTTTGCCAGGTCAGCAACTTGCTGGCGGTACACCTGGGGCGCAGCAAAGCCCAGTTCTTCTTCGAGGGCCTGCTTGAGAACCTGAATGTTCTTGTTCTCGCAAAAAACCAAAGGAACAACCAGCCAATAGTTTCGCGTGCCCACTTGACCGTCGGAGCGGCGGTAACCCAGGAAAGTCTTGTCCTTCCAGCGGGAAACATCGGGCGCCTTCCAGCCAAATTCCCCCGACTGCTCGCGAAAGGGTGCGGCCTGATGTCGGATGTTGCTGACCGTCAGCAATTCACCGGCCGCGATCGGCGTCGCCGCTCGGCCCACGAGAACACCGTACATGATGACGTCGTCGCCGACGGGAAGGTCTCGCATCGCGAACTTGTGTTTGGCGCGGACATTCGTCGAGAGAACATAAGACTGCCCTGAAAACTCGACTCGTTCGCCGGCTTTCAGGTCGGTGAGGGCGATCAGAACGTTATCGCGGGAATCAAGTTGAAGAACGGTGCGATGCATTGCGGATTTCGGAAGCGCCTCCAGAGTATTGCGACCTGCGATTGCAGGAGCTCATGATGCCCGGTCATTGTAAAGCATTCGTCGTATGGGTTCTTCATGATGTATTCGCGGCACGAAAAGTCACGAGAATTCTCAGCGATCCGTGAGCCGCCAGAACCGTCGGGCGTTTCCTCCGAGCACGTCTTCTCGATGATCCGGCTTTTGCGCGAGCAAGTAGGCCTTCACGACTTCAACCGCGCGGGCATACGATGCGGCCACCAGACATACGGGCCAGTCGGAGCCAACCATCAGCCGATCTGCGCCGAATGATTCAAATGCAACGTCGAGAAACGGGATGATCTGCGCGGGTTCCCAACGCTCCCAGTCAGCTTCCGTGACTAATCCCGATAGTTTACAAAATACATTCGGAAATTCAGCCAGCCGCTTGATCCCTTGGGCCCAGAAATCGATAGCGCCGCTCCTGATTGGCGGTTTGGCAAGATGATCGAGCACGAAACGTTGGTGCGGAAAGCGCTTCACAAACTCGGCAGCTACCGGAAGATGCTTGGTGCAGATAAGGATGTCGTAGGCAAGATCGAACTCTTCGAGGGCGGAAACGCCTCGCAGAAAATCCGGCTGCAACAAGAAGCGATCGTCGGGCTCACTCTGAACGACGTGACGGACCCCGACCAGCTTAGAGTTCTGGCACAGGAGTTTCAATTGTGAACGAATATCCGGCGACCGCACATCGACCCAGCCCACCACTCCGAGAATCCACGGCGACCGATCGGCCAGTTCCAGGAGCCAGCGAGTCTCTTCGAGCGTTTGGCGCGCCTGCACTGCGACTGATCCGTGGAAACCGCTGTTGTCCAGTTCGAGCTTCAGATCGTTCGGCAGAAAATTACGGCGCAGCGCGGCCATGGAATCGTCGATCCAGTCATATTCGGCGGGATCGTAAATCCAGAAGTGCTGATGAGCGTCAATAAGCATGCGTCGTGAGTATGTGTGGTAAGTATGTGTCGTGCGGGCATTGTCTCACGCCGGTGTCTTATCGTAGCGCTACTTGCACAAAGGTGCAGAGACAGTCTGATCCGCGGGTGGTGTATTATCTTGCAACGTTGCGCTACCATCCAACGCGAAAAGTATTGGGAGCCGACCTATTTCATGAAACCTGACAGACGATTACTGCAAAGCCTTCCCAAAGTCCTTTTGCACGAGCATCTGGATGGAGTGCTGCGGCCACAAACTGTAATTGAACTGGCCCGAGACGCAAAGTATACCGACCTTCCAACCGACGATCCCCAGGAACTTTCCGAGTGGTTTTTTCGTGGAGCCAATCAAGGGAGCCTAGCGAAGTATCTGGAGGGGTTCGCTCACACCATCGCCGTCATGCAAACCGAGGAGGCGCTGCAGCGCGTTGCCTACGAACAAGCCGAGGACTTAAGTCGCGATGGAGTTATCTATTTTGAGACGCGCTTTGCCCCCGTTTTTCATACCCACAAGGGGTTAACTCACCAGCAGATTGTTTCGGCGGTACTGAAGGGATTGGAACGAGGGCGAAAAGACTTCGGGATTTCCTCCGGCCTGATTATTTGTGCGATGCGCAACATGAACACGTCGCTGGAAATGGCGGAGCTCGCTGTGGATTTCCGGGCGCGCGGGGTGGTCGGCTTCGACTTGGCTGGCGAAGAGGGCGGCTATCCTCCCAAAAAGCATGTCGACGCATTTCACTACATCCAGCGTCAAAATTTCAACATCACGATTCACGCGGGCGAAGGGTATGGCAAGGAATCGATCTGGCAGGCGATTCAGTATTGCGGAGCGCATCGCATCGGGCACGGTACACGCCTCATTGACGACATTGCCGTCGTGGACGGAAAGGCAGTGAAGCTGGGCGATCTGGCTCAATACGTGCTCGACAAGCGCATCCCACTGGAAATTTGCCTTCTGAGTAACGTTCACACCGGCGCTACACCGAGCTTGGCCGAGCATCCTTTCAAAATTCTTTATCAAGAGAAATTTCGCGTCACCCTGAACACCGACAACCGGTTAATGAGCCGTACGACGATGACTGAGGAATTTGAGGCGGCGGCCGACGCATTCGGTTTGTCTGTGAACGACTTCGAGAAAATCACCATCAACGCGATGAAGAGCGCTTTCTTGCCATATAACGAACGCTGCGATTTCATCTATAAGGCCATCAAGCCCGCTTACGCGAAGATTCGCGAATCGATGTTTCGAGGGTGATTCGAAAGGGTGATTTGAGATTGACGAGCCGCGAATCGCCGACTTGGAAGCGACGTTTCGTGAATCGGCCGGCGCGATAATCTCTTGCAACGTTTTGCACGGAAACGGAGAGTGCATGTTCAGTGCTGCGAGGAGTCGGGTGCTCACGCTCGTGCTGTTCGCGATCTGTGGAGGCTGTCTCTCGGCTCAAAGTGCGGTGCCATCCGCCGCCCCGATTCGAATTAAGGTCGTCGTGGTCGCGATGTTTGAGCGCGGCGAAGACACCGGCGACACTCCCGGCGAATTTCAGCTCTGGGTGGAGCGCGAGCATCTCGATGAGATTCTTCCGCTGCCTTCCGGCTATCATCACGTGCGGATGAACAAAGATGGAGTCCTCGGCATGGTGACCGGTGTCGGAACCGCCAAGGCTGCGGCGTCCGTGATGGCTCTGGGCCTCGACCCGCGTTTCGATCTCTCGAAGGCGTATTGGATTGTCGCGGGCATCGGAGGCGGAGATCCCGCGGATGTTTCGGTTGGGTCGGCGGTTTGGGCCGATCATGTGATCGATGGCGACTTGGCATTCGAAATCGATGCGCGTCAAATCCCGGCGACTTGGCCAACTGGCTACGTTCCGTTGCGGAAGGGCACGCCTTACGAAAAGCCAGCCGACGACCTTTACGGGGAAGCGTACACTCTGAACCCGGAGTTGGTGAACTGGGCGTTTCGCCTGACGCACGATGTGCCGCTCGCTGACTCCGATGCGTTGCGTAAATCGCGGGCGCGATTCACGGGCTTTCCAAATGCGCTGAAACCGCCGTTCGTAGCGCGGGGCGACACGTTGTCGGCGAGCACCTTCTGGCATGGTTCGAAGATGGACGAATGGGCCAATGAGTGGACTCGCTACTACACCGGCGGAAAAGGAAACTACATGGTTTCTGCCATGGAAGACTCTGGAACATTGCAGGCTCTCACATTTCTGAACCAGGCCGGGCGGGTCGATCTGCAACGCGTGCTGGTGCTGCGCACGGTCAGCAACTACGACCGGGAAGCTCCAGGTGTGCCGGCGACAGAGAGTCTGCAGGAAATGGTTTCCGGCAATTATTCGGCCTATATGCCTGCGCTGGAAGCGGCCCAGATCGTCGGAGATAAAGTGGTGCGGGATCTGGTGGAGCACTGGACGCGAACGCGAATCGACGATTCCTCACGTTCCGTAATCGAAAACGGGCTCTGAACATTCACTTGGACAAGCGCTGCGAGAGTCTCAGCGAGCACAAGGGTTCCGCGAACGATGTCTTCCGGGGCCGCGTACTCATCGGGCCGGTGGCTGTATCCGTTGCGGCAGGGGATGAACAACATGGCGACCGGAGCAATTCGTGCGATGAACAGCGAGTCATGGTAGGCGCGACTGACCATAGAGAGGAAATTCAGCTCGTGCTTGCGGCAAGATTGGGAGAGCGCTTCGATGATGGTGGGCGCGCAATCGGCGGGCGCATCGGCATTTACTAACTCGAAGTTGATCGATACATTCCGCTCGGTTGCAATCGAAGAGCATGAGCTTTCAATGTTGCTCATGACGTGGTCGCGCCGCCGAAGATCGGTATCGCGGATGTCGACAGTAAGGCGCACCCGGCTGGGAATGCTGTTGACCGCGCCGGGAAATACTTCGCAGATGCCTACGGTTGCGACCGTGTCAGTGGCTCCGCTGGTGCGAGCCGCGCTCTCAATCGCCAGAATCATCTCAGCTGCGGCGCAGAGAGCGTCGCGGCGATCGGGCATCAAAACAGCGCCGGCGTGCCCACCCGAGCCCTCGACCAAAATCCGGAGACTGGCCGGCGCGGCGATTTTCGTAACGATGCCCAGAGGAATTTGCTGACGTTCCAGCAGCGGACCTTGTTCAATGTGCAGTTCGACGAAAGGCCTTATAGTATCCGACTCGGTAACTTCACCTGATCGAGTTCACTCGCCGAAACCAGCCCCGCGACGCACCTCATCGAGCGTGGCACCGTCTTTGTCGGTTAGCTTTCGCGCCGCGTCCGCAGAAAGCGTCCCGGATAACAGCCTGCTTCCGAGACACCCAATTCCAAATCGTGTCGGCTCTTCGGCAGTGAAAATCAGCAGCTCGATCGAATGCTTCGGCCGAAATCCGCTGCGCTGCAAAGCCCGGATCGCTTCCAAACCTCCGAGCACGCCGACGACCCCATCATATTTTCCCGCGTTCGGGATTGCATCGATGTGAGAACCCGTGCCGACTACCGGCGCAGACGGATTAGAACCGTTCCAGCGCGCGAAAGTATTTCCTACGGGATCCTCGCGCAGCGTGAGTCCGGCCTCCACGCAGCACGCTTTCATCCAGGCACGAGCTTTCAGATCGGAGGGAGTAAAAACAATTCTAGTTACGACTGGCGGTTCGGCCTCGGAAATCGAACCCAGCGCTTCAAGTTCCGATAGCATCCGATTTCGGTCGATGACAAGACTCATAGATGCAAGCCTGCCAGCGGATGGCGGTTCCAATCTTTGTAGATGAGATATTTTGCGGGCACCTTGCCGATTGCGCCGAACCATTGCGGACACCATGGTCCCATCCAAATGAAATCTCCTGCGGTCACCGGATACCAGGAATTACCGAGCCGGTAGATTCCCCCGCCTTCGAGCATGATGAGCCCGTGCTCCATCACATGCATTTCCACCATACTCAGCGCGGCGCCGGGCTGATAGACCATTGTGTTCACGGCGAAATCGAAACTCATCGCGTCAGGTGGCTGATCGGGGAGCAGACATTTGACCTGCAAGCCGGGATCGTCACCAAGCGGATGCGAGGAGACCGAGTCTTCGCTGGAAACAATCAATTGCGGCGGCTTGGCCGAATCGAGAGCTTGATAGGGTTTCTCAAGGACGGCGAGACGGCTCGCCCTTGTAGCGACTACTCGATGATGCATTCCCGCGGGAATATAGGCGTAGCCGCGCGCGCCCAGCTCGCTCGATTTGCCAGCAACTTCCAATTTCGCGCCGCCATCGATTACAAAAATGAAGCGCTGCGCTGGCGTGTTGCCCAATTCTCCACCGTCTTCGAGTTCAGCCGTGTACTGCATGAATCCGGCTCCTAGAGCCGGGCTGACGTGCACAACCGCCGTGCACTTGCTCATACCTGGCAGAGCGGTGCGCACAAAAGTATCCGGAGTCAACAGCAAGTGATTGGGTTGTTGTGAGCTGCGGGTCCAGCCGAGATTATGCACGGTGTGTCCTTTTGTAAAAGTTGGGAGAAGAAGCAAGTTGATCGAGAAGGTGCATGCCGCAGGCGATCGCCTTTTCAACGTCATCCTCAGCGACCGATTCTGCGGGATCGTGGCTGATCCCGCCGGGAGTTCGCAGAAAAAGCATCGCGCTCGGAACCTTCTCGGCCACGATCATCGCATCGTGACCTGCGCCGCTGAACATTCGATGCGGTGGGCAGCCTGCTTTGATGATCGCCTGTTCTATCTCCTGAACGAGAAACGGATCCATCGCGACTGCCGGCTGGCTCAACAAAATCTTGTCCCGTACCGATAATCCACGGCTAGCAGCGATGCCTTGCGCCTGGCGAATGAGATCCTCGACGGCGCGAGTGCGAATCTCGTCAGAACTGTGACGTACATCCAGTGTCAGCCGCGCCTCAGCGGCAATCACGTTGACTGCCCCGGGCTTAGCTTCGATTTTTCCGACCGTCGCCACTAAACCAGAAACTTCTCGCGCCGTACGTTCTACGATGCCAGTCCACTGCGCCGCCCCCGCAATGGCGTCATATCGAAGATGCATGGGCGTTGTGCCGGCATGGTTGGCGCGGCCAAGGAAAGTGAGCTCTAGTCGACTCTGTCCAACAATCGCTTCGACTGCAGCCAAAGGCCGACTCAATTGTTCCAGCACCGGTCCCTGCTCGATATGAAACTCAAGATAGCCCAATGCACCACTCTGCAATTCGGCATCGGAAATCTCCTTCGGATTCAGCCCAAAGTCTTCGATTGCCTCTCGCACAGAGATGTCTCGCGAATCGCGAACATCGAGAAGCTCCTGGTCCAGTCGGCCGGCCAGCGCGCGGCTGCCGATGAAGGGAGCGCCGAAGCGTACTCCTTCCTCTTCCGAAAAGCCGACCACCTCGATCGCGAAAGGAAGCCTGCGCCCCCGCAACTCTTCCAACAAAGCTATGGCCACTACGACTCCGAGAACGCCGTCATACGCACCAGCATTGGGAACAGTATCAAGATGCGAGCCAATGAGCAGGCGCGGAGCGTCGGACTCTGTGGCTGAATAAACTCCGCGGAAATTACCGGCGCCATCGACTCGCACTTGAGCACCCAGCGGCTCCATCCACTGGGCAATTGCGCGGTGGCACTCATGCATGGATGGAGATAAAAAA
Organism: uncultured Acidobacteriota bacterium; assembly: GCA_963758005.1. Taxonomy (GTDB): domain Bacteria; phylum Acidobacteriota; class Terriglobia; order Terriglobales; family Acidobacteriaceae; genus Sulfotelmatobacter. The sequence continues at coordinate 92,606 of CAVWTR010000006.1, read as the reverse complement.
GTTCGCCGCAGGCTGCCGGAGTCTTCAGAAAAAGACGCGAGATTCAGACACCGCCCGATGACCTTTCCCGCTCGCGTTGTGATCTCAGTAGTCTGCACTGGATTTCAATTTGAGCAACGAAAGCTCCTTCTCGAGAAGCTCAGGATCTCGAGAAGCTCACGACTCGCGTATCACCTTCGCCGTCGCCCACCCAAGAAGCACGAGAGCGACGAGAACTTCCCACCCATAACTATTCCCATAAGTTGCGACAGGAAAGTGATTGCTGATCATGATAAAGACAACGGGAACGGCCATGAAAGTATTGTGTTTGGATCGCAGCTTGGCTTGGGCGCTGAGCGATGCATCGAATGTCTCCCCAGCCGCTGCCGCGGCAATCATTTTCCGCTGGGAGGGAAGAATTCGAAACCAGACGTTAGCGGACATAATGGTTCCAAGAACGGCTCCAACGTGGATGTAGGCCGCGCGAGCACTGAACACATGTGTTAATCCCCAGGCGAGCAGGGCAATCATCAACAGCGAGAAGGAAGCAAATGCGGCTTCAGATCGTCCCAGGGGCGACCGCAACGCGAGATCGTAGACGATCCATCCAGCGGCCAGAACAGCCAGTCCGATGGCAATTCCACGTGCCTGCGAAATGTTCGCGACATCCGGATCAATGAGTCCGCTGCTGGAGTAGTAGACAAGAAAAAGCAGCACCATCCCGCTCAGCCAGGTCATGAGCGCTTCCCAGCGGAACCAATGGACTTGCTCCGGGCCAACCTGCAAAGATTTGCGCCGGTCGACCGTGTAGAAACCGCCGCTGTGCACCATCCATATCGACGGGCTGATGCCGTCCCCGGCGGCTTGTTTGGCGAGCTTATTAAATTGCCCGTCCAGCCAGGTGAAGTAGTAAGTCTGGCCGACCCACATGATCGCTGCGAAAACATGCGTCCAGCGCACCAGCAGGTTCAGCCATTCGCGGATTGACGAGGTCAAATTATCTACTCCATCGGGCCAAAAATTGCTGCTCAACTTCCACGGTATGTCGTATATCCGTTCGGGCTCAGGAGCAGCGGGATATGAAAATGCGATTCGCCCTCCTGTACTTGAAACGCAACTGTCACGACCGGATACAGCGCTTGGATTTTCTGCGATACGAAATAACTCGCGGTGTCAAAAATGAGGCGATAGACGCCGGCGCAAAGCTCCTCGCCTTCCCGCAGCAACCGCAGACAGCGACCGTCCTCATCGGTGCATGCTGAGGTCAACAACAGCCAATCACCGTTGCTCTCCTGTTTTTCCAGCCGAACCGGCACGGCGGCAGCAGGCTTGCCACGAGCCAGGTCCAGGATATGAGTCGAGATTTGCTTCATCGTTGGAGCCATTTCCTGAGACGGATTTCCGTAATCTGCCGCTGCTGCTCGGCGGCTTCCCGTAGTTCGGTCGCGTCATCGTTGTTCAGACGTCGCCGAAGAATCTGCAGAATCTCTGGCGCAGACTTACTCGTGGCGCACACAATAAAGATACGATCGAAACGCCGCTCGTATTCCCGATTCGCTTCCGCCATGGCCTTCCTCACTGCGGTGTCAGCGTCCGCCGCGTCTCTTTGCTCCTGCTCTGACCAGACTGAAGACTGAGCCGGCGCAGACTCGGACCTGCGTGTCTCGCCGATTCGCGGATGGCTCCGGAACGCTTCCATCCAGTCGGACGGCGGCAGACCGCGCCAACTCTCGTTAGACGCCGCCACGAGTTCGATTTCATCGGCGAGCGGCCTGCGGGCAACCATCCCCCGCGCCCATGCTTGCGATCCGCAGCAAGGAAGAATTGCGATTGAAGCTTCTTCGGATGAAAGCAGATTCCATTGCGCCAGAATATCCTTCGCTGCCAGAACTTTCTCCGCCTTCGGTTCAGAGTTCAATCGATTCAAAAACTCGACTACGAGATTGCTGGCCACGGCTGCGCGATAACGCGCGGTCGATCGAATGTCGTCAATCGGTCGTATCCCCTCAATTGCCATCTTTCTGGCCAGGAGCAACACAGCCGAATCAATCGCCCGTCCTCTCACCGCTTGTTCGGTTTCCCTCAGACGCAACGGGATGGGCGCCACACTTCCGAGGGCGATCCGGACATCTTCAACTACACCATCCGCCATGCGCCCTAGGGCGGCGATGCAAACTTTGGAAATTGCCTGCGCGTTGCGCGCCCCGACTTTGCGGGCATGGCTGAAATATCCCGAGAATCGTCGAGGCAGACAGACCGCCTGAATCAGTTCATTCGGCGCCAGAGCAGTTCTCTTATATCCCGTGTGAAAAGTAACATAAGGGACACGACGCTCGCCCCGGACTGACACTAAAATCAGTTCTGCTTCGTACGCCAGCAACGCTGGGAGCGAATCGGCTGCTGGCGACGCGTTCACGATGTTCCCCCCGATCGTTCCCCGATTCTGGTTCGCAATTCCTCCGGTCCATCGGGCGGCCGAAGCCAGGAGCGGAAACTCACGCCCAACAATGTCGTGCTTGCGAAGGTCGCTGTAAGTACATCCCGCCCCGATCCGAATCTCATCAGCCGCGACTTCGATTTGACGCAGTTCGGGAAGGTTCCAAATGCTAACCAGCTTTCGTACCGGCAGCTTCCCGGCCGCGTATTGCACCATCACGTCGGTCCCGCCGGCAATTGGAAGCCATGCTCCCGGTTCCTGAGCCAGCAGCGAGATGATGGCCTGCAAGCTGCCGGGAGCAATCATTTCGTAGTCGGACGGATTCGATCTCATGCGGTTGTCCTCATGCCCCCAACCTGCGGCGCGCCGCTTCTGCCACGGCCTCAACAATCTGGTTGTAACCGGTGCAGCGGCAAAGATTGCCGGAAAGACCTTCCCGGATTTCCTCGATGTTCGGTTTAGGTTTTCCGTTCAATAAATGCACTGCTCCGAGAATCATCCCGGGCGTGCAGATTCCGCACTGGGCCCCACCGCATTCCAGAAAGGCCTCCTGCACGACGTCCAGCGTCGCTCCTGTCGCGAGTCCTTCGATCGTGACAATGCGCGCGTCCGCCGCCTGAAGTACGGGTACGAGGCAACTATTTACCAGCGCGCCATCCATCAACACCGAGCACGAACCGCACTCCCCTTCGCCGCAGCCTTCTTTCGCGCCGGTCAATCCAAGTTCCTGCCGCAATACGTCGAGCAGGCGCTCCATCGGGTAAGCGCGTATTTTCCTCAGTGCATCATTGACCGTGAACGAAATCTCGGTCTTGGCTGCGCTTGAGTACGGACCAGTCATCTGCCTCCGCCTGCGGAACTTGCGCCGTTCATCTGCGACGGCGCTGCGAGCGCAGCGTTCTCAATCGCAACTTTATCCAGTCCAACTTTATCCAAAGCTTCCATGATGTCTTCCGGAAGCAGAGGAACGAAATCAAAACGAACTCCGAGAGCGTCTTCGACCGCATTCACAATTGCGGGGGCGGGGCCATCCATCGGAAGCTCTCCAATGCCTTTTGCGCCATACGCTCCGTGAGCATTGCCCAACTCTTCAAAGAACACCCGAATCGGCGGCAGATCGCTGGAAGTCGGCATGATGTAATTGGTCATCTGGCCGTTCTGCATGCGTCCATTCTGCCACACAACTTTTTCGTAAAGGCTGAAGCCAATCCCTTGAGCGACGCCGCCGATGATTTGTCCTCGCGCCAGAAGCGGATGCAGAACTTTGCCGACTTCCTGCAGCGCGACGAAGTCGTTCACCGATACGCTGTACGTGGCCAGATCAACCGTCACCTCAGCAATGTATACCGCCCAGGCAAATGCTGCGTAGGCCTCTCCTCGATACGCTTGATCATCCCAGAAAATGCCGCTCGGAGCTTCGTAGCGCGACCAGGAACGAAATTGACCGTGCGTCGCAACATGCTTCTGACAAGCTGCCCGAAACTCATCTGCCGAATAACCCTCGCGTAGAAGACCAGAGGATATTAAAGTCTGCGCAATGCCCAGGGCCGCGGACTGAACCAGTTTTCCCACCACCATCACCGTGCGGGATGCAACCGTGGGCCCGCTATTGGGCACCTCCAAAGTATCCGGCTGGGCCATGCTGACATTTTCGTAAGGCAGACCGAGAGCCTCAGCCACAATCTGACTCAGCACCGTTTTCGTTCCCTGGCCAAATTCCGTGCTCGACACTAGTACGCGAACACTCCCGTCGGCACAACCCTCCACGCCGACGACCGAACTCAAGTAGCGCTCGCCCGAACCAGTGAATCCGGCACCGTGCAAGAACGCGGCGATGCCGATGCCCTTTCTTGAGGCTCCCACAAGATTCTGTATCGCGAACTGTTTTCTCTTAGCGTGATAATCCGAAACCTCCAATGCGCGGTCCAACAATTTCCCCATATCGATCGGTTCCCGAATAATCTGCTCCGTAGTTGTCTCCTGACCCGGCTGCAGAAAATTACGACGCCGAATCTCAACCGGAGACAGACCGACACGCTGCGCGATCCGATCCATGTGCCTTTCCATGGCAAACAAGCTCTGCGGCGCTCCAAATCCGCGGAACGCTCCATGAGGCGGCATGTTCGTAGCGAGCGCCTTGGCGCGGATGCGAACGCTCGGCCAATAATAAGGTCCGCCCGCGTGGATGACTCCGCGAGAAAGCACCACCGACGACAACGTTGCGTAGGCGCCACCGTCAATCGTGAAATCGATTTCTCCGCCAAGAATCTTCCCCTCGCGGCTGACTGCGGTCCGGTGCCGAGTACGCGAAGGATGTCGCTTCGTCGTTGCCACCATGTCCTCCGCGCGATCGTAAATAATCTTCACGGGCTTGCCAGCCTTGATTGCCAGCAGCGTAGCGTGCGCGGCGATCATCGACGGATATTCCTCTTTTCCGCCGAAAGCCCCGCCCGTCTCCATCTGCACGACCCGAACTTTTTCCGCCGGCAAATTGCACAGCGCCATGAGCGCCTTGTGAATGTAATACGGGCATTGCAGGGACCCCCAGACGGTGACGCCCTGCGCCGCGTCAAAGGCAGCGATCATCCCATTATTCTCGATGTAAAGCTGTTCTTGCGCGCCCGTAGAATATTCGCCTTCCACAATGTAGTCAGCTTTCTCCCAAACGCCGGCGAGATCGCCTTTTTCGATCGAGTAAGTCTTGAAAACGTTATCTTCACCCCAGATGATTTGTGAGCGAAGTTCACTTTCGTCGATCGTGAAGATGGCAGGCAAGGGATCATATTCGATCGAAACCGCCTGAACTGCTTTCGGAAGAAGATGGCGATTGGGATGAGCCAACAACAGAATCGGTTCCTCGGGATGATTCACGAACTCGGTCGCCAGGCAAGGCTGATCGTCCCCGATCAGGGCGATGCAATTCTTCCCGGAAATATCTTTTGCGGAAACGACCACGAACTCATCCCACGCAATGCCTGGGCCGAACGTGATCTTCTTAATCCGGCCGCGCGGAATCTGGCTGCGAACCGTCGCGCCAAAGAGCATGTTCGGCAGAACCATATCGTCGACATACTGTGACTTTCCGGTCACCTTGTCGCGTCCTTCTTTGCGCGGAACCGACTGGCCGACGATGCGATCGTTATTCATGGCTCAATGTTCACAGCGTTGAAAGCAGCTTGGGTTTTTCGATCTCGCCTCGATCCGAAGCTTGCCAACACACGCAGATGGGATAGTGTATGACAGACTGGGCGGCAATAGCGTGGAAGTGTGCCGAGGCAAGATAGAAAAAGGTTATAGGATCGATCGATGGCTTGGATTCGCGGCATATTCCCGCCCGGCTGGCTCGCCTGGAAACGCCCCCTCCGCGCCCTCGGCGAAGATCGGCTTACCACGCAGGTAAGTAGCCTTCACCACGCCGCGCAGCGTTTCTCCTAAATATGGAGAGACTGGATGCCGGTAGTGCAACTTATTCTCCGTAACGACAAATTCGCGGTCGGCATCGAACACAACGAAATCAGCATCGAAGCCAGCCGCGATTTGGCCCTTGCGCGTTTCACAGCCCGCCAGTCGAGCCGGCCCCGCCGACATCCAGCGTGCCAGATCGAGCAGAGTGAATCCACGCTTGCAGGCCTCGGTCCACATCAGCGGCAGGGCTACGGATAGGCTGGCAATCCCTCCCCAGGCGGTGCGAAAGTTGCCTTCGCTGAGCCGCTTCATTTCCGGAGGACACGGAGAGTGATCAGTGACCACGATGTCGATGGTTCCATCTTTGAGGCCCTGCCACAATCGCTCGCGGTTTTCGCGACTCCGAATCGGCGGGGCACACTTGTTGAGCGTCGCTCCATCGGCAATCGTTTCAGCCGACAGATGTAAATAGTGTGGGCAGGTCTCGATGCTGATCGGTAGTCCCTCGGCGCGCGCCGCACGCAGCTCCGAAAGCGCCTGGCTGGTCGACAGATGAACGATGTGCAGGCGAAATCCGTATTCGCGGCACAGCGATAGCATCATCCGGATGGCAGCCAGCTCCGCCCCATCCGGCCGCGATTGAAGGTAAGTCGAGTAGCGACTCCAATCGGCATTGGCTAGAGCACTGGTCGCGCGATCGCTTGGGCCGGAAAGTTCCGCATGCACCAGCAGCGGCAGTCCGGCCCGGGCAACATGAGGCAGAGCCAATCGCAACTGCTGCTCCGTAACCATGGTGAATCCGTCGATGCCGGGATTGATCAGGAAGCACTTGAACCCCGGCACGCCTGCGGCTGCGAGAGCCTCGATGTCTAACTGATTATCGTGAACCACTCCGCCCCAAGCCGCCCAATCGACGCGGCATTTGCCGCGTGCAGACTCACGCTTGGCCCGCAGCGCTGCAACTGTAGTAGTCGCAGGCAGGCAGTTCAGCGGCATATCCACCAGCATGGTGTATCCGCCCGCAGCCGCTGCTCGTGTCGCGGTTTCAAAGCCTTCCCATTCCGCGCGCCCAGGCTCGTTAATGTGCACGTGAGAATCGACCAGTCCCGGGAGAATGGCCGCATCGCCGAAGTCGTGAACCTGGTAGCTTTCCGATACCTCATCGGGAAAAACGACGGCCCGAATCCGCTCTCCCTCCACCAAGATGGCCGCCGGGCGAATTCCTTCAGGAGTGACCACACGGCGCGCGCGAAAGGCCTGCAAATTCAAAATATCAGCTCCGAAAAGAGCATTTTACGAAATTCCGAGTCCAGCTTATACTCGCTTCTCAGCGAAGCGGCTGCGAGAGAGTCCATGTCGACTAATTTGCGAGTTCGCGGGTTGCTGGCGCCGGCGAACGCCTGAGCATTACGCATCGCTAGCATGTTCGTGTCAACCTGCATCGAGTCAACACACATGGACAATCCTTTCATGGGTCGCGCCATTCAGCTCTCGATTGATAACGTTCTTTCCGGACGCGGCGGACCGTTCGGCGCGGTCGTGGTGAAAGACGGCGCCATTATTGCCGAAGCCGCCAATCAGGTCACCTCGACCAACGATCCCACCGCACATGCAGAAGTACTCGCCATTCGCGGAGCCTGCGCGAAACTTGGAATGTTCGATTTGGAAGGCTGTGAGATTTACACTTCCTGCGAGCCCTGCCCCATGTGTCTAGGGGCAATCTACTGGGCCCGCCTGTCCCGCGTTTACTTTGGAAATGCCGATGCTGACGCGTCCAGAATTGGGTTTGACGATTCGCTGATCTATCGCGAGCTCAAGCAGCCCCATTCGCAACGCAAGATTCCCATGATTCAAATGATGCGTGAAGAAGCTTTAGCTGCCTTTCGTGCCTGGGAACAAAAGCCGAACAAGATCGAATACTAGCCTTGACCTGCGAGCCCTTGCTCATCGAGATCACGTAGATGAATCCCACGGAGGACGATTGATCGATCGCTATTTCAAACTTACCGAAAACAAGACTTCCGTGAAGCAGGAGATGCTCGGCGGCGTCACCACCTTTGTCACGATGGCCTACATCATCGTGGTGAATCCCCAGATTCTTGCTCAGGCAGGGATGCCCGTCGAGGGCGTCGTGTTTGCAACCTGCGTTTCCGCAGCGGTCGCGACGCTGGTGATGGGGCTGTATGCCAACTACCCCATCGCGCTTGCTCCGGGAATGTCGCTGAACGCGTACTTCACTTATTCCGTTTGCATCGCGATGCATGTTCCGTGGCAAACCGCGCTCGCGGTGGTTTTTTGTTCGGGCGTTCTCTTCCTTGTGCTAACCGTCACGCGGGTTCGCGAGCAGATCGTCGATGGCATGCCCGATTGCCTGAAGCACTCGACCGCGGCTGGAATTGGAATGTTCATCGCCTTCGTGGGATTGAGAAATGCGAAACTCGTAGTCGCAAATTCGGCCACCTATGTCGGCCTCGGTAGTTTCGCTGACAAAGAAGTGCAGACCGCTTGCTTCGGCCTCGCTCTCACCCTGGTTTTGATGTCACGAAAATTTCACGGCGCCATTCTCGTCGGCATCTTCGGAACGGCGCTGGTTGGCATGCTTCGTGGAATCACGCCTCCGCCTTCGGCAATCTTCGCGATGCCGCATCCCTCTTCCACTTTCCTGAAGCTCGACTTCCGCGGCGCCAGCCATCTCGGCTTGCTCGAAATCCTGTTCGCATTTCTGTTCGTCGACCTCTTCGACAACGTCGGCACTCTGGTGGGAGTATGCGAACAGGGCGGCTTCGTCAAAGAAGGCAAGATTCCGCGCGTAGGCCGCGTCCTCGTTGCCGATGCCGTAGGGACCATCGTCGGATCTTTGACCGGAACTTCCACGCTGACGAGCTACATCGAAAGCGCCGCCGGAGTCGCCGCCGGCGCTCGCACCGGCTTGAGCAATGTCGCAGTCGCCGCGCTCTTCCTGCTGGCTACATTTTGCTCGCCATTAGCGAGCGCGATTCCAGCCTATGCGACCGCACCGGCGCTGATTCTAGTGGGCGTTCTGATGACGCAATCGATCGCACAAATCGCCTGGCAGGATTTCAGTGAGGCGGTTCCCGCATTTATCACTATGGTGGCCACGCCGCTGACGTTCAGCATCGCCACCGGCCTCAGCCTCGGACTGATCTCCTACACCGTCGTGAAAATAGCTTCCGGAAAGTTTCGCGAAATCAATACGCTCATCTGGATCCTCACCGTGCTGTTTATTCTGCGATATGTCTATCTCGCCGCAGCCTAGGTGAAGCCAAGTTGGCGAGCCGATTCTGGTCCCCAATCAGGGAGTAGCAGCGGCGGGCTTTGCAACCCGGTTTTCAGGTCGAATCAGCAGCGCCAGTCTTGGGAAGAGAAAAAGGCCGGCAGCATCATCAATCACGTTCACCTGACATGTATAGAAGCCGGGAGCAAGAGAACTGAGGGGCAGTTCAAGCTGGAAGACTCCAGCCTTGCGGTCGCGAGCATTCAATTCACTGAGTTCCACGAGTGAACTCTCAAACACTTTAGTTTTCCCACGAAAGAACGAGACGTTCGTGAGCAAATGGATGCCCGACTTTGCCGCTGCTGCTTCCGGCGTGCCCGATGCAGTGGCTCGTGCCGGGTCATAAACTTCGTAGTAGAGCCGTAAATGCTGCCCCGAAGAAAAGACATGCGTCACGTTGGGAACGATCTCCGAGCCGTCGCGAATGAGTGGGCTGGGAGTCGCGCCCTTCTTCGCCGGTTGTAATTGACTGGCGAGCACAATCGAACTCATCTTCAACGGTTGCGACTTAAGATCCGGAACTTCCAGGTCGGTTTCGAACGAGCCCATGCGGCCCGTCTGATTTTCTCTGACGACAAACTTGAGATGAAACTTGCCGGGAGGCAGGCTCAAGCCGGTGTCATACTGCACATTCTTTTTTTGCACTTCTGACGAAGTATCCACGGCAAGTTTCACAGTATCGCGAATCTGAGTAACCGCGTGGTGTTGGCCGTCGGTAACGATGCCAATGACATCCAGCGTCGCCTTATCGTGGTCGCTGCTGCGCGTGAAAGGAATTTCCGATCCTGGCACCACCAGCGAGATGGGAATGTAAAACTTGTTGGTTTCCATGCGAAAGTATGCAGTACTCAGATAAAGCGGCAGGTCCGTCGTGGCCAGTTCGGAGGCGAGTTCCTCCTGAAGCTGAAGCTCCTTATCTTCTTTCGTGGAATGCTGGTAGTCCGCCGGCGCGTAGTAGCCGCGACGGTAGTCGATCTTCACGCTGGGAACATTCACCTTCACAGTAATGCGCCGGTAGCGCCCGTCCCGGGCCGGATTCGTGCTGCGATAGCCCACAAGATAGTAAGTCGAAGTATCCTGCTGCACTCCCTTAAACACCTGGCTGAAGTCATTGGAATCGAGGAAGGCTCGTCCGCCGGTATCGCTGGCCAGGGTGACCAGAGTTTCCTGCGTGGTGAAGTTGGAATTCAACGCGTTGATTGTGGCCTGACCGGAATATGCCGACGTGCCCCGCAGGCTGGCGTTCTGTGCCTCTCCCCCCGCAACCAGCGCCTGCAGTCCGCGCATATCCATCGTGTAGATGGCCAGATTCGCCCGCACTGCGGCGTTCGTAGCCGCTCGCAGTTCTGACTGATTTTCGATGCCGGTTCGATCCATGCCGCTGGAAAAATAAATCAGCGATTTCTTTTGATCGACATGAGAGAGTTTTTCCGCCACCGAGCGCAACGCTTCCAAGCGACGATCGGTATTGAAAATGTTGTATTCCGTATCGTCCGCGGTGAAGGGCTGCCCGGTGTCAGGCGTGCCTTCGGTTGTTCCCGTTGTGCCTTCCTCGAAGCCCTGGCCGCTGCCCGAACCAAAAGCCTGAATCTGCTTCTTGAGCAAATCGCGATCGCTAGTAAAATCCTGATTCACCAGTAACGCGCTACCCAGGGAAACAATTGAGACCAGATCCGCCGGAGCCATCTGCGTGTCGACATAATGCTGCGCGGAAGTTACAGCGCGATCGATTTCGTCCGGCTCCATGGCCGACAGATCGAAGAAAAGAACGATAACTCGGCGGTCTTTGAATTGATTTTGATTCTGCGTACCAGTCGGCGGAGGTGCGGCCCCAGCCGGGTTGGCTGACTGAGTCAACGGGCTCGCCAACGGCTTCGCCTGAGCCACATCCTGAGTTGCCAGCGCGTCGACGTCCTCCACATCGAACGAGTCAATTTTCTGCGGCTTGTTGTCCTCGAGAATCGTGAAGTCCTTTGGCTTGAGCCCGCGGACAAAATTTCCGTTCTTGTCTCTGACCGCGATATTCACCAGCACCAGATTGCTCTGCACGCGAAACGTGTAGTCGTTCGCTTGCTGCGCGGGCAGGGAAGCACACACGAGGGCGAACTGCAGCAATGTCGCCAAGATTCTGCTTGCCCGATGGTTCCGAATAGAAGTCATGTCTGTTCTCTTTCAGAAGCGGAACCGCGCCGTCATGGTGATTTGCCGCATGCCCCCAACCGCCGTGACCCGCCCGAACGTCGGCGAGTTGAACGTAGTATCGATCGACGAGTAATTCGGCATGTTGAAAATGTTGGTAGCCTGTGCTCGAAACTCCAGCACGCGCGCTTCATTGATCGGAATGACCTTAGTAAGCGCCATGTCGAAAACCTTGCTTCCAGGACCGATGATGCTATTGCGTCGCGCGTCGCCATACGGTCCCGCCGGGACTGCGAACGCCGCGGTGTTGAACCATTTTGCGATGGAAGGGTTCGAGATACTGACCGACTGCTCGGGAACAACATCAGGACGAAGCGTGCCATTCGTGCCGCGGTTCACGTCCTCAGAATCTCCCAGAAACCGGGGCGTGAAGGGAAGTCCCGAGGCAATCGTCCAGTCTCCGCTCCACTGCAAGTCGCCAAAGATGGCGCGCAAAGGAGTATTTCCGGTGAGCCAGCGCTTGTCATGTCCAAAAGGCAACTCCAACAAATAGTCTGCTGTAAATCTTTGCGTCTGATTAAAACTGGAGAGCCCTCGTTCCGCCGAGATGTCGAGAGCATTCTGCGCCACGCTGTTTGCCCCGCTGCCCGCCGACGCAGATGCGACGCCTCCGGCAGCACCCGTGCCGCCGCCTCCCAGGCCGGCACTGCCCGACCCAGAAGTGGCTCCCGCCCCAATGGACGACGCATCATCGATCGACTTGGAGAAAGTATAGAGCCCTCCGATCGAGAAACCGTTCGACAGGCGCTTGCGCAGCCGCACCGATCCTGCGTTGGCCTCGGAATCTCCGACTGAACTTTCGTAGGTGAATGCCTGTGCGTTCGCAATCAAGATCCCGGTTGGGGTGCGGTTGGGAGCTTCCAGAATGTCGAGATTCGTGCCCTTCGTCCCCGTGTAGTCAAGGTTGAGCACCAACGTTGGACGAAGCTGCTGCTGGATATCGAGATTGCGAATCTGCACGTAACCAAATCGATAGTTAGGATCTACCGCGTAGCCATTCGTGATCACACCCTGAGCCGGTGTCGGAAAGCCGTTCGCCAGAGTGAGGTCTCCAGGAGCGTTTTGGATATTGGTCTGGGCCGTCGAAAACGGAGGCTGAAAAGCCAACTGCTGTACGATTCCAGAATATGCGCCGGTGTTGTAGTTAATGCCGTATCCGCCGCGCACCACCGTTTTGGACAATGGTTTCCAGGCGAACCCGACGCGCGGCGCAAAAGCTTTGCGGTCGGGCCGCACCAGGCTGTCGGGCAAGTCTCCGCTGTAAGGACCAGGTTGTCCTGGCAAAACCACGGCAACCGCAGGCGCTCCCAGCGCCGGATTCAGCACGCCCGGTGAAAGATCCAGATTCGCGATCAGATTGTTTTCTTCCGTAAACGGCGAGACGTATTCATAACGAATGCCGAGGTTCAGGGTCAGGTTTCCACGCACCTTCCATTCATCCTGCGCATACAGGTCCCAATAGTTGCCGTGAAAATGGTAGTTGTTCTCGCCAAACTGCACCGCAGTCGACTGCGGTAGTCCCAAAAGAAAATCGGCAAAGTCATACCCCGATCCAGCAACGGGCTGTCCGCCGACAATTTCCGAAGTATTCAGGCCGCTGAAAATGAACGAGCCACGCGCGTTGCTGCTGGCTTCCGTATTCAGCTGGACGCGCCGGAAGTCGCCGCCCCACCGCCAACTATGTTTGCCATGAGTCCACACCGCATAATCCGAGAAGGTGTAAGTCTGGTTGCGCAGCAGTTGGGGATTCACGTCCTGCAGGCTCCCGAAGTTCGTGAACGAAAGAGTGGGTAATCCCCAGTCAAACGGATTCGTCGAGACTCCGCTAATGCCCAGCGCACTGTCGATGTCCTGGTTGAACGCGTAAAGATTCTGGGTGCGGGTCCGGCTGCGATTGAAGTCGACGCGCAGACTGTTGGTGAGTTTGCCGACGCTCTTCACCCAGCCAAGGGGCACGTCAAAACTGCGAACGTTGGTGCTGCCGCCAACACTCGGGAAAGGATTGGTAATGTTGGAGTCCGATCCGTGATAGTGAAATCCGAACGTGAAATTGTTGCGTGGAGCGCCCCGTCCGCCCCCGCGCCGTCCGCCCGCGGGCGCGGCTCCGAAGGTGTGATTGATGCGCACGTTCAGGTCGTCGCTGTCACTGGTCGCGGTAGTCACGTAGTGAAAATTCTGATAGTTCCCGGGCAGATTCGGCATCGGGATGTACGCCAGCAGTCCCGTCGCAACCGGGCTAATCTGCGGAATCGTATTGTTCGCGAACGGAGTATTGGTCGCAGGATTATAAATCTCGACCGGCAGGCCCGTTTCCGATCCTGAGGTGTAAGTTGTCTGCGAGAAGTTTCCCTGCCGCTCCAGCAGTGTGGGAACGGTCGAAAATTGATTGAAAGGATTCTCCCCACGCTTGCCGTTGTAATTGACAAAGAAAAACGTCTTGGTGCCACCGTGATAGATCTTGGGAATGTTAAGCGGTCCGCCAATCGAACCCCCGAAGCTGTTCTGCAAGTATTCCGGCTGCGTCGCGGGTTCGCCGGTGAGCGCGTAAGGCGCGGCATTCAGCGCTGAATCGCCGACGCCATAGTAGATGGATCCATGCGGATGATTGATGTCAAAACCGCGGCGTCCAGTGACGGTCATGGGACGCCCTCCACCACCGCCGCCAAACCCTCCCCCACCTCCGAATCCACCACCGCCCCCGCCGAACCCACCTCCTTGCTGGCGAGCATCATTGATGCGCTGCTGGAGTTCGTCTCCGCTCATCGAGTTGAGGGAATTAGAACTGTTGCCACTAACGGCGATGGATTCCGTTGCGCCGTTCGGATCAATCCCCGGAACCGGCATGCCCGAAGGTACGACGTCGCTAACGCTGCCGCCGGAATCCTGCCCCGCCGCGCCCTGCAACGCGGAAAGACTTTGAAAGCCGCGCTGGTTCGCAGCCGGCGCACCCGGCCTTCGAGGCTGAGCGCTGGCCTCCTGGGTTCGCGATTGCAGCGTCAGCACAAAGTTTTCCTGCGCGTTCTGATGCGAAGCGTCGATCTCAACCTTGCGCGTAGCGCTGGCAAACGCAACCATCTTCACCCGCAAGGTGTAGGAACCATACGCCGGAACCGCCGCGGAATAGCTGCCATCCACATCAGTCCAGAGGCTGATTTTCTGGGCGGGGATCGTCTGGTCCGAGGATTCTAAAGAGATGGACACGGCCGCCCCCGGAATCGGCATGTTGCCCGACTTAACCATGCCACGAATCGTTCCGACCGTTGCTGGGGTAGATGGAGTTTGTGCAGACGGAATGGTGCAGACGCAGTTGGGGCAGGCGGAGCCGGTGCAGATGAGTTTGCGCGGGGGATTTTTGAGCGCGCGCGCAAACGAAGAGCAGCGACAGCGTCAAGCCCAGCAGCAGAGGCCGGAAAACCAGCCTGCGCGATGCGATCATGAGCCATCCCCTCCCGGTCGGCGCCTTGTCACCTTGGATGCGATGATAAGATGCGATGATAATTGGATACTCTCGACTTCGAGGGTAAAGTTTTGTCTGTCCGTTCTGGTCAACTATCGAGTAAAGATTCGTAAAAGTTGCGCATCTTGCAGAACTCCAAGCCCATAATGAGGTTCATACCCATAGACCGAAGACCGACCCATTCCAAGGAGATACCAATGCTCAAACACAGTTTGCTCACTCTCATGCTGGCAGGGGTTGTATGCGCTGCCGCTCCCTTCGTTGCGGCACAAGACAGCGGTGCTGCCCCGCAGCAGTCCGCTCCCGAGGGCGCGCCACCTGAACACGGGCGCGGCGGCCATATGGATCCGGCGATGCGGACCGAACGGCTGACCAAGCAGTTGAATCTTACCTCCGATCAGCAAACGAAGGTGCTGGACATTTTGAAGACAGCGCAGTCGAAAATGCAGGACCTGCGATCCGATTCCTCAGTCCCGCAAGAAGATCGCCGATCCAAAATGATGGAGATTCACAAGGCGTCTGACGATCAGATCCGCGCCCTTCTCGATGCTAACCAGCAAAAGAAATTTGACGCAATGCAAGCCAAGCGCGAGCAGTGGCAAGGACAAGGACGTCCCCAGGGCGGGCAAGGCGCAAACGCGCCGGACTCACCCCAGCAGCAGTAGCTGAGGAACCGTTCCCGGCGAGGGCGCTTTCGGCAAACCGAAAGCGCCCTGAAGGCCGTTGAATCAAATCACTCAGTTTCGAAAACAAAATTCCTCGCAAACTGGCGACAGATCCGCCGAAGCCAATCACAATCCCGCTGACAAACCCAAAATGAACACCCGGTTAATTTTCTGCCGAATTCTCCTCGTTGTTCGCAGGGCCCGTGAAGATGGCATATCCTAGGGATTACGCGAGGAAATAAGTATGCCGGAACCAATCAGCGTTGAGGACGACCACACGGCCACGGGAGCCGAGAACCAAAAAGCCAAGCCCGCCGAGTTTGTTTTCGATGCGACGCTATCGACTGCCATCGCTGCCAACGGTCAACCTGCCGCCAAAGTGCCAAAGCCCGAAGGTCCGCTGACGCCGGACCTGCTCGACAAAATGAACCGCTACTGGCGAGCCATGAATTATCTGTGCATCGGGCAGATCTATCTCTTTCAAAATCCCTTGTTACGCGAACCGCTCAAAGCGGAACAGATTAAACCCAGACTCCTCGGCCACTGGGGAACTTCGCCGGGCCAAAACTTCATCTACATTCATCTCAATCGCTTGATCAAAGAGCATGACGCAAACATTATTTACATCGCTGGCCCCGGACATGGCGGTCCTTCGCTGAATGCGGGTTCTTACCTTGAAGGGAGTTATACCGAAGTCCATCCCGAGATCACGCCCGACGAAAACGGTTTGCGCCTTTTTTTCAGAAAGTTCTCAACCCCGGGCGGTGTGCCCAGCCATTGCGGACCTCACGTCCCGAATTCCATGCACGAAGGCGGCGAACTCGGCTATTCAATGGTGCATGCCTTCGGCGCTGCTTTCGACAATCCCGATCTGATCGTTGCCTGCGTCATTGGGGATGGAGAATCCGAAACTTGTCCACTCGAAGGAAGCTGGAAGTCGATTAACTTTCTCAATCCGGTGCGCGACGGTGCAGTGCTTCCTATTCTGCATCTCAACGGCTACAAAATCTCCGGACCGACGGTTCAGGCACGAACCTCCGACGCAGACCTGAAAGCTCTGTACACGGGACGCGGCTACAAGCCCTACTTTGTCGAAGGCGACGATCCCGAACGCGTCCATCAACTGCTCGCCGCGACGCTCGACAGTTGCTATGCCGATATTCAAGCTATACAGCAGGAGGCGCGTCGAAACGGCTTCAAGAAACAACCAATCTGGCCCATGATTATCCTGCGCACCCCCAAGGGATGGACTTGTCCGAAAGAAGTGGAGGGAATCCCGATCGAAGGCACCTTTCGTGCTCATCAGGTACCCCTTACCACGGTCCGCGAAAACCCCGAACATCTCAAGATTTTCGAAGCCTGGATGCGAAGCTACCGGCCCGAGGAACTCTTCGACAAGAATGGCAAATTCATTGATGAACTGGCGGAACTTGCACCGAAAGGCAATCGCCGGATGGGCGGCAATCCTCATGTCAATGGCGGACGCCTACTGATCGCGCTCGACATGCCAGACTATACAAATTATGCGCTGGAGATTCCGGGGCCCGGCCAAGTGGTCGCTGAAGCTCCACGAAAGCTCGGAGATTTTTTCCGAGACATCCTCAAGCAAAATCCGAAAAACTTCCGCGTGTTCTGTCCGGATGAGACGGACTCCAATCGCCTAAACTCCGTTCTCGAAGATACGAAACGTTGCTTTATGGCGGAAACCGTTTCGATCGATGAAGATCTCGGCCCCGACGGCCGCGTCATGGAAGTCCTGAGCGAACATTGCTGCCAGGGATGGCTGGAAGGCTACTTGCTCACCGGGCGGCATGGCATGTGGTCATCGTACGAAGCCTTCGCGCAGGTCGTGGATTCCATGGTTACGCAGCATGCGAAATGGATGGAGCAATGCCGCGAGTTCAGCTGGCGCAGGCCGCTCGCATCGTTAAATGTTTTTCTCACCAGTCATGCCTGGCGAAACGATCACAACGGGTTCAGCCATCAGTCGACCGGATTCGTCGCCAACGCATTGGCCCGCCGAAGCGAAATCATCCGCGTCTACTATCCGCCCGACAGCAATTGCCTGTTAAGCGTCTTCGACCATTGTCTGCGCAGCCGCAACTACGTCAACCTGGTGACTTGCGGCAAACAGCCGCAGCTCCAGTGGTTGAACATGGAGGAAGCTCTTGAACATTGCTCGCGCGGAGCATCGATCTGGAAGTTTGCCACCAACGATGGAGGCGACGATCCAGACGTCGTGCTGGCTTGCGCCGGCGACGTGCCGACCATCGAGACCTGCGCTGCTTCCTGGCTTCTGCAGAAATATGTTCCCGGCATCAAGGTGCGGGTCGTCAACGTCGTGGATCTGAGCGCTCTGATGAGCCCCGACGATCACCCCCACGGCATGGACAACATGTCATTCGACGCACTCTTCACCCAGAGTGCGGACGTCATCTTTGCGTTTCACAACAATCGCTGGCTCATTCACAGCATGGTGCATGGCCGCTCGAATGAGGCTCGCTTCCATGTGCGGGGTTTTATGGATGAGGGCACGACCACCACGCCATTCGACATGGTTGTGTTGAACAAAATGAGCCGCTATCACATCGCCATCGATGCCCTCAAGTACGTCTCCAGGCTGCGTTCGCAGGCTTCGGACGTAGTCGACATGTTCAATCGAAAACTGTACGAACACCACGACTACATTCGACAACATTTGGAAGACATGCCGGAGATCACCAACTGGCACTGGACGGCGGATTTCAGCGAGCCAACCGCTCCTGCGCCGCTGGCCAAGGGACATCCTCCCAAAGCTGTGTTCAGCGATAGCTAGGGAAAAGAGTCAAGAAGAAAATAGATCGCGATAGGTTCTTATGCAGGTGTCCATCCGAGAACGGAGACGACGTGGCGCGCGATCATTAAATCTTCATTCGTCTTTACCACTCGTACTCTTACGCGGCTTTCGGGCGAAGATATCAACCCGGCATTCGCTTCATTGCGTTTCGCGTCCATGCGTATACCCAGAAAATCAAGACCATCGCAAATCTGTTTGCGAACGGATGGCGCATGCTCTCCAATCCCGCCGGCAAATACAAGCACGTCCAGCCCGCCAAGAACCGCGCAGTACGCACCTACGTATTTCTTTGCCCGGTAACAAAATAAGTCCACTGCTTCCCGGGCCCGATCATCGCGAGGGACATTGCCGATCAAGACCTTCATGTCCGACGATGTCTCCGAAACTCCCAGCAATCCCGATTGCTTATTCAAGAGCATGCTCATCTCGTTAGCGGACATTTTCTCGCGATCGAACAGATAGAGCAGCGCACCCGGATCGACGTCCCCAGAGCGTGTCGCCATCACCAGCCCTTCGAGGGGAGTGAAGCCCATTGAAGTGTCGATGCTTTTTCCGTCTCGAACCGCCACCATGCTGGCGCCGCTCCCGAGATGCGCAATGATCACGCGCCCGTTGGCGAGATCGCCTTCCAGCGCCCGCAGTTCGCCCATGACATATTCATACGAGAGGCCGTGAAAGCCGTAGCGCCGTATCCCCTGATCGTAGAGGCGATGGGGCAGCGCATACATGCTCGCGACCTTTGGAATGGAGCGGTGAAACGCCGTGTCGAAACAGGCCACTTGTGGTAGCTCTGGAAACTTCCCGGCGATGAAGTTAATTCCCTGGATCGCGGCTGGCAGGTGATCCGGGTCGAGCGGAATCAGCTGTTCAATCTCATGCAGGAATTCCGCAGTGATCCGCACGGGGTCTTTGTGCCGAGGTCCGCCCTGGACAAGCCGGTGACCCACAGCCGCCAGCCCCGAAAGAAAGCCGTGCTCGTCCAGCCACGAAAGCATCGCCTGCAACGCAGCAATTGCGTCCCCCGAATTGCCGGTGGACTCGAACAAGCTGGTCCCGTTGGGATCTGCAATCTTCAAACGACCACCCGAATCGCCGGTGTGGTCCACCGACATCGAAAGCAGAAGCTCTTCGCGACTTCCCGCGTCATAGAGGGCAGACTTCAAAGTCGCCGACCCTCGGTTCATGGTTAAAATGCGTCTTTGGTGGGGAGCTGTCACGAGGTTATTCCGCCTGGATCAACCTGCCTAGATCAACCTGCCTAGATCAACCTGCGGAGTCTACCATTGGATGTCGCCGCCCGGCCGAATTCGATTCAGGGTTATCCTGATTGCACAGCGGGCCAAGATTACGAGGCAAACGCGAGATAACCGCTGCGCAGCCGCCAGTCTTCCTAGGTGTACTTCCTGGCTGTGCTCCCAGGAAGGCTGGCGTGCATTCTGTCACTAGCGGACGAAACTTCTGGCGGAAGAACTCCGGAGGATTCAGTTACGGTGTCACCTTAAAGGCGACTCCGTCGCCGTTCGCCCCGCCCAGGTACGTTACACCGTAGAGATTTCCTTTGCTGTCGGCAACCAGATTACTGATCGAGTACAGCCCGTCGGTGCCGCCAGTAAACGTGTAGAGAGAACTGTAGGTCCACGTATTTCCCGACCGAGTCAGCTCGTAAACCGTACCAGCGCTATACGCGCCGTCGCAATGCGTCGTGGCGTAGATCTTGTCGCCTATGGGCAGAAGGTCGCGCCAACTCCCCGAGATGCCCCACCCCGACAACCCATAGAGCGTGCTGAACGTCCAGCTGCCGCCGACCTTCGTCAGCTCGAAAATTGTACCGCCTCCACTCTGACCACCACCACCGCCCTCGGTAGCCGCGCCGTAGAAGTTGCCCTTCTTGTCGGCAACGAGACCAGAGTAGGGAACCCCTCCGTCGCTTCCCAAGGCGAATTCATGCAGAATCGTCTCCTTCCAGCTCGACCCTGATGGGCTCAGCTCGAAGACTGTGCCGTAACTGTAAGTGCCTCCGGCAGAGGTCGTGCCATAGAGATTCCCGGCGGCATCAAAAGTAACGCCTCCGACGGGATTCGCCCCGTCAGTCCCTGCACCGAAGCTGTACAAAACTTTTTCCGTCCACGCTCCGCCAGAACCCTTCGGAGGAGACAGTTCGAAAACTGTTCCAACCGAGTTCGCGCCGCCCACCGACGTCGTGCCATAAAGATTTCCCGCCGTATCGATCGCTAAACCCGCCACCGGAGACGCGCCGTCGCCATAGCTGGGAAAGCTGAACAACACCGTCTCCACGCCCTTGCCAGTGATCTTGAATACCGTTCCCGCGTTGGAAGAGCCTCCGGCCCAGGTCGTGCCGTAGAAGTTGCCCTGCTTATCCTTAACCAAATGTCCTTCGGGAGTTGCTCCGTCGGTCCCGCCGGTAAATTCGTGCAGCACCGTCTCCTCACCCGTGGCACTCATCTTGAAAACTACGCCCAGTCCAGCGCTCCCGCCGGCACTGGAGGCACCGATAAAAGATCCATCAACCATCAGAAAGCCGGAAAGCGGATTCGCTCCATCGCTTTCACCCGTGAAATTGTGAATCACACTGAAAGTCTGCGCCTGTGCCAGAGGAGTTGCGAGCGCTCCCAAACTGAGGAGAATGGCGAAAGCGAACACGGACTTGCCGACGGCTGTAATAGGGGGAGTTTTCATACGGGCACACCTTTTCTCTTGAAGATTTTTGTATCTGGGGCTCAGCGGCGCAATGCCAACAGCGAAAAGCTAGTTGCGGGATTTTTCCATACCCACAAAGGATTGTCAAGGAAATCGTTCCGAGGGAATACCCCAAAACTGGCTCCGGCCGCGGGTTTCAGCCTGGGAAGGGAAGGAATTGCGAATCGCGTGGCTGGACGGCCAGCCGCCTTCTAGCCGGCTGTCTTGTCCGCCGCCGGACAGTCTCTATCAGGAAAGATGTCGCCGGAATGCAGATTCGCCGAATCGAACAGTCCCCATCGCGCGTCAACTCTTCTTCGTCTTCGCGGGAGGCACCAGCGCGACAGCGGCCTCGGTGGTGAGCAGGAGGAAAGTGAATGTCTCCTGCAGGTACAAACGAACCGCGACATCGTTGTGGTTGAGGTAGCCGATCGAGACGTCCTGCCCGATGTGCAGGTCGAAATCACCGCCACGAGTCGTCAGCACGAAAGCGCCGGTAATGGCTGGCGCCCAGATGATTTCATCTTTGACCAGCCGCTTGACGTGCTCCAACACGGGGTATCCGTGATCGCTGGTTTCGGCGAGTGCGGTATAGGCGTCGGCGCCGAGCAACACGGCATAGGGCCCGTTGACACCGACGAGACGCAACTGGCTTAAGCTTTGCGCAATGGCATCGGGATACTCGCGAACGTCGGCGGGAAGCGTCTTGATGGGATTGCTGGTGCCCTGGCGGATGCCCCCAATCCCGGCTGCGGCATAGCCCTCGAATATGGCGGCGTCCTCGGCGAAAGCAATCTGTCGCGCTGCATCCTTCGCGGGTTGCCAGTCCGAGTCGTTCGCGCCCCGATCGACGTCGTCAATACTCTTGCGATCCAGTTCGAAGGGAACACGCAGTTCGACGAGCGCCTTTACCTCGCGTTGGTTCGCGATGATGCCTTTTGCGGGAGCGGCGATTGTCCGCAGGTGGCCGGTGCCGACGGCTGAGAGGTTGGTGCCGCCCGGCCCTTTTAGGTCGACGACGCGCCGTCCAGCAAGGTAGCGCTTGAGCGTCCGCGATGTTTCTTCTTCGATCTGAGCCCATGCCGAATCGGAAATGGGAGCAAGCTCGCGATGGAGATTATTCATGTCGTGTGTCTCCTTTGAGAGAACCGATGCCGAGCGATCCCTCGCGCACCGTTGAGATGGATGAAGATGGGATGGATAAAGATGAACTGGATCGAGCGCTTTCGGCCACTACGGGTGCTGCGGGGGATTCCGCAGCCGTGGTCGGATCTTCGACAACCTGATCATCATCATCTTGCTCGTCGCCAGCTTGCTCATCGGCAACGCCCTCCAGAAAAGTCGCCGAGGGCACGAAGAACAGGTTTCCGGTGACGGCGCGGCTGAAGTCGAGCAGCCGGTCGTAGTTGCCCGGCGGGCGTCCGATGAACATGTTCTCAATCATCTGTTCGATAGTGCGCGGCGAACGGCTGTAGCCGATGAAATAGGTGCCAAACTCGCCATAGCCCGGCCGACCGAAGGGCATGTTGTCACGCAGGATCTTGATCTCTTTGCCGTTCTCGACGATGGTGGTGAGCGCACTGTGCGCCGAGGTGGGCTTGACCGAGTCGTCCAATTCGATATCGGAAAGTTTGGTGCGCCCGATGATGCGTTCCTGCGCTTCCGTGGAAATCGCATTCCATGCGTCCAGATCGTGGAGATATTTCTGCACGATGACGTAGCTGCCACCCTCAAACGCAGCGTCCTCATCTCCAACAAGCACGGCCTCGGTCGCTGCCGCGCCCCTCGGATTCTCCGTCCCGTCGACAAAGCCCAGCAGATCGCGCTCATCGAAGTAACGGAACCCCTGCACTTCGTCCACCGGGGAAACGGCATTTCCGAGACGTGCCACAATCTGCGTGGCCAGTTCAAAAGACAGATCCATACGCTTGGCGCGGATGTGGAACAGCAAGTCGCCGGGAGTGGAGACCGCATGGCGCGCTCCGGCGCGAATCTCCCCGAAGGGATGCAGCTCTGCCGGCCGCGGCTGCCCGAAGAGGCGGTCCCACGCGTCGGATCCAAACCCGACGACGCAGGAAAGTCCTCCCTCCAGATCGCGAAATTCCACGGCACGCACCAGGGCCGGGAGGTCTCCGCAAAACGAACGCAGAATGGCCCGATTCTCAGAGCCCGGATTGAGCTTCGCAACCAGAAAGATCGCCGCACGGGTGAGCGGCGCGGCCACCGCCTGGGCAAGGGCAGGCGATTTACGCGCTACCTCCGCCGCGCCTATCGGATTGGTCCCCATCGGTTATCGTCCTTGCGATATGCGTTTGCGAGTACGGCGAATTTCGCTTATCACAACGCCAAGCCCGCATCGCATGTGAAAGTTCGCCCTGCAAGCTTACCATCGCTTGCCAAACCTGTAACTGCTTCCGGGGGGCATGACGCAGATTGCCTCCTAAGAGTTGCGGTTTCTTGGATCGTCTTTCGCACTGATGTATTCCAGTCCAAGCGGTCCGATGGCCGTCACCTGCGTGATGTACTCACTCGATTTCGCCCAGTGAAAATGGGAAGTATTGCCCGGCAGAACAACTACGCTTCCGGGCGCATACGCCTCCAGCTTTTCCGCGTCGAACTGATCGCCCAGGCCAATGTAGAAAACGCCAGAGATCACTGTGTAGACTCGATCCTCCGGGTGCCGGTGCGGCATGAGCTTCACCCCGCGAGGTACTCTGACCCTGATCGTGTAAGGCGCGGCCTCCGAAGGTTCACCGACGACGACAGCAAGGCGAACCGAAGGTGGGAACGCCGCGAAGGGCTTCCAGTTGATGTCTTCGGGCAAGACCGACTTAAAAACGTCCTGGCCTGGCTGGTGCGCTTCAACCGTACTTTGTTGAGGTCCCGTCATAACTGTTGCGCTCTCGTTCGACATATAGAACTCTCCTAATCTAAAGGTGATGGACACTGGCGGTTACACAGAAACCTTGCAGGCGAAACAATTGTCCGCAACCAATCAACCGGCTCGCCGAGCCTGTGCCTCTCCACGAGAAGAACCGACAAAGTTCTGGACAAAGGTTGCGATCGCATCGGCGGCCGTATCCAATGCGAAATGTCCGCCATCGACAACGCGAACTTCAGCATCCGGCACGTCCTTACTGTAGCGCTCCGGTTCACCCGGGTCGAACGAGAGCTCATACTTGCCCCAGATCACCAGCAGTCGCGGCTGCGTCTCGCGCATCCACGCTTGCCACTTCGGATAGGCGTCCACATTGGTTCGATAGTCGTAGAACAAGTCGCTTTGAATCTCAGCCTGAATGGGTTGGCTGAGAAAATAGAATTCGTCGGTCCAGAGATCCGGATCATGGCGCTCGACGTCGGGATCGTTCCCCGCATGGCGCGCGCGTGCAGCCTCGAGCGACAAAAGATTCGAGCGCAGCGCGCTTTCATTGGGACTGCGGTCCGCCCAAAAGGCGCGGCGTGTCTTCCAATTTGCTCCCAGCCCTTCGTTGTGCGCCACCGCATCCTGCACGATAAGAGCCTCCATCCGCTCCGGATGCACCAACGCCATCCGAAAACCGACCGGCCCGCCATAATCCTGCATGTACATCGTGTAGCGCGAGAGTCCGAGCGCTTCGGTGAAGTGATTCATGATCTCGGCGTAGTGGTCGAACGTGTACGCGAATTGTTTCGGATCGGGCCAGTCGCTGTGTCCGAAGCCCGGATAGTCGGGTGCGACCATGTGGTAGCGATCGGAAAGCCGCGCGAAGAGCGGCTCGAACATTCGCGACGAAGAGGGAAGTCCGTGCAGTAGAAGAATTGTCGGAGCATCCTTCGGCCCAGCCTCCCTGTAGAAGATGGAGAGCCCATCGATCTGTATCGTGCGGTAAGCAGTTGTGTAATTCATAAGATGTACCTTTCTCTGGGCTCCGGCAGCCACCAGTTGCGCAAATCAGTTTTCAGCATCAAGGTGCATAACGAGTAAAAACAAGGTCGGTCGCTTTGGTCTTCTCGTGACAAGGAAAGCAGCTCTTCATAAACGCCGCATCGCCAGCCTTGCCGTCCGCGAAGTGGCCGAACCCCCAACCGCCGGTCGCGGCGTACTTCTTTGAATCCTTGACCATAAACTGAGTATTTGTGGGTGCGCCGGGAACGAAAGATTGAGCCTGTCCAAAGACCTTGTTGTTTTCATCCGACGGGACGTTTCTGTAATGCAGAGCAGCCAGGATCGTGCCGTCCGGGAAAGGAAGCTTTCCTGCCCGGAAGGCGCTGATTGCCACATCGTTGCCCAACACTGCGCCCAGACTGTTGAGGTTGCCGGCCTCATGGGCCGAGGAAATCCACTGCCAGTCTCGGTACCCATGAGGGATTTCGGTGACGAAAGCCGGCGTGGGTTGCCCGTCCGCGTGGCCCGGGGCAGGCGCGACAAGAGTGACAAGCCCGGCGATTGTTGCAACCGCAACTAGAAAGAATGTGAAGCGTTTCATAACGGTTCCTCCATTCAATATGCTTCGGTAAACGAAATTAGCGATCAGCCATCCCAGATCCCAGATCCGAAGTCAAAGATCACAGCAGAAACATGGAAGCGAAACAATTGGACGATGGCATTGGCGATACTTTGGTATCAGTCGACGCGGCGGACAAAGTTTCGCGCGAGATTCGACGATCTCGCGCGACCGTCAGCCGATTTGCCAATCGTGCCGAGGCCGCAATCGTCACTGCTCGCCAATCTCGAATCGTCGATCGCGGCGCGCTATCCATCAACTCCGACTCGTCAAGCCAGTCATCGGCGGAAAGCCGCGCCTGTTCTGGACCAAATAACTCCGTCACCGCGCCGAGGAATGAAGCTAACTCACGCTCCGCCAGCTGAGTCTGGTCTGCATAAGTCGAATCGTCAAACGATTCATCTGAGTTCATGGGATTCTCCTCTTTCTCAGCCTGTCGTGTAATCCGACAGCATCGGCTGCGACTCGCGTATCCCGATAACCCCATCACACCAGACTCGTCGAGGCAAAACAATTGGACGATGGTATTGGCCTTCGCATCACGGCGCGTAACGGGTGAAAACAAAGTCGCGAGCCTTGACTGGCTCGTGGCACGGGAAACACGTTTTAAGCAACGCCTCGTCAGCGGGTTTGCCGTCTTTGAATTGCGCGAACCCCCAGCCTCCCGTCGCTGCGTATTTTTTCGAGTCCTTCACCATAAACTGGACGTTCGTGGCCGCCCCGGTGACGAACGATTGCGCGCGGCCAAACACTTTGTTGTTTTCCTCAGACGGAACGTAACTCCACGCCAGCCGGGCGATGATGGCTCCATCCGGAAACGGCAGCTTCCCCGCCCGGTAGGCCTCAACGGCTACATCGTTACCCAGAAGGGCGCGCAGATCGTTGAGGTTGCCTTCTTCGTGGGCCACCGAGATCAACTTCCAGTCGCGGTATCCCGGTGGAATTGTGATTCCGAAGATCGGAGCAGCCTCTTCACCGGAACGTTCAGACGCGTGGGCCATGTAGGCGACCACACCGGTCAGCGCTGCAACTGCAACCAACAAGTAAGCGATTCCTCTCATGCAATGTTCTCCTTCCAATTCCTGGTCCGGCGCAATCCGACTAAACCGGACGGCGTCAGGCCATCTAACCAGAAGTCTGGCAGGCGAGCAATTGGACGATAGTATCGTCAACACTAGGTGGAAATCGTGGAGACTACCCGCAAGCGCAAACCGATGACGAGGAAACGAATGTGTAAAATCGGACAACCTGCCCTATCATAAGTAAAATAGCCGCGCGCGGGCGTGGCGGAATGGCATACGCAGCGGACTTAAGGAAAACTTGAGTGCTCGCCTGGGAAACCGGCGATGCAGAACTGCTCAAATTCGGGGAAACCTTCAATGGCAATCCCGAGCCAAGCCCGGTCAGATACCAGCCGGGAAGGTGTAGAGACTAGACGGGCAGCACCTAAGCTCCGGACTCTCCGGAGGAAGGTGAAGGGATAGTCCAGACCGCAAACCTGGCGTGAACTTTCTAAAAGCGTCACGCTTGGGCGGCGAAAGCCGTAGACGGTACGAAAATCCGCAGGGCTTAAACGGCCCATGAGGGTTCAAGTCCCTCCGCCCGCACCACGTTTTTCGTCCAGCCCATGACACGTTGCCACTAGTGTGAAACCAAAACTTCCGCGGCGCGAGCCGGCAGGTTTGGAATGAGCCACCGAAACAGGAAAGTCGCGGCTAAGGCTCCCGTCAGTTGCGCCCCGATGAATAGCGGAACGTCAGCAGGTTGAATCCCCGCGAAAGTATCCGACAAGCAGCGGGCGATCGTCACTGCCGGGTTCGCAAACGAGGTTGACGCGGTGAACCAGTAAGCGGCGGTGATGTAGCTGGCAACCGCGAATGGTACGGCTCCCGGGCGCAGTCGCGAACATCCCCAGATAACCGACAGCAGTCCGAACGTAGCCACGAACTCGCTGAGCACCAACGGCCATCCGTGTCGAGGATGAGTCGAGAAGGAATACCAGCGCAGGCCGAACATGAGATGCGCGATGATCGCTCCAGCAACTCCCCCAGCACATTGCACGGCAATGTAGGCGAGTGCATCCGGCCAAGCCATACCGTGCTCAATCGCGTCAGCGATCGTAACAGCCGGGTTTAGGTGCGCGCCGGAGATCGGGCCGAAGGTCAGGATGAGAGCCACCAATGCAGCACCCGTCGCAATCGTATTTGCAAGCAGAGCAATCGCGACGTTCCCGCCTGCCAGCCGTTCGCCCATGATGCCGGAGCCAACCACAGCAGCAACCAGGAACGCTGTGCCGAGAAACTCCGCAGTCAATCGAGCGCGCAGGTTAAATTTCATATTTGACCGTCACCGATGCCCGATCTCGTCGATCTCTTTCTTGATGGCCAGCTTGTCGATGGTTGCAAGGGGGAGACAGAGGAAGAGGCTGATCCGGCGCTCCAGAGTCAGAAAGGCATCGCGGTAGGCCCGTTCAATTTCCTTCTCCGTCCCTCGCACTGCGGCTGGGTCCGCAACTCCCCAGTGAGCCGTCATGGGCTGACCCGGCCAAATCGGACAAACTTCTTTGGCAGCGTTGTCGCAGACTGTAAACACGAAGTCGAGTTTCGGCGCATCCGGCTTAGAAAATTCCTCCCAACTCTTGCTTCGAAGGCCAGCTGGTGCGGGATGATGCGCGGTTTCCAGCTGCGCAATCGCCTCCGGACGAACCGCATGCCCGATGGATGGCTACCGGCGCTGTAGGCCGTGAATAGCTGGTCGGCCTTTGGCATTCATCAATTGCTTCCGCCATGATGGACCGGGCGGAGTTGCCCGTGCACAGGAACAGCACGTTGTAGTGGTCCTTCATATCAGTTATCGCGAGGTTTCACGGCGCGCACGAAAGCACTCATGATCCTGCCATCCACTTGCGGCGCGATCGCGTCAACGTCAATGTTCTGCCCCGCCAGAAATTCGCGGGCGTCATCCACGTTGTAGACGCGGGTTGGTTCAAGGTCGATCTGCTCAAATCCCGCGGCAGCGAGCTTGCCGCGGTAGTCGTTCTCTTCTAGCGATCCCGCTACGCAGCCAACCCACAGCAAGAGACTCTTCCGAATCTCCGGTGCTATCTCGCCGCGAGTGACTACGTCCGACACAGCGAACCGTCCGCCCGGCTTGAGCACGCGGAAGGCCTCCCGCAGAACCGCGTCCTTATCCGAGGATAGATTGATCACGCAGTTTGAAATGATCACGTCCACCGAGTGGTCGGGCAGCGGGATGTTCTCAATCTCGCCCTTCAAGAACTCCACGTTCGCGATGCCTGACTTGCGCTTGTTCTCATTCGCCAGCGCGAGCATTTCATCCGTCATATCCAGCCCATATGCCTTCCCGGTCGGGCCTACTCGCTTAGCGGAAAGCAACACGTCGATGCCGCCGCCGGAGCCGAGATCCAAAACAATCTCACCCTGATTCAGCTTCGCCAGAGCAGTCGGATTCCCGCAGCCGAGCGAAGCCAGCATTGCCT
Source organism: uncultured Acidobacteriota bacterium (assembly GCA_963758005.1). GTDB lineage: Bacteria > Acidobacteriota > Terriglobia > Terriglobales > Acidobacteriaceae > Sulfotelmatobacter. The sequence goes on along the minus strand of CAVWTR010000006.1, from coordinate 63,653 downwards.
CTTCGGGAATCTGACCTGCTTGCGTCGCGTCGTATAGATTCGACGTGATCGGATCACAGCAACCGCTACTGGCAGTCGCTCCGCAACAAGAACTGCCGCCAGCCTTCACCCGCAGGGCGGCCTGTCCATACTTCTCTTTGACCACTTCCTTGATGTCTGTGGCGCTCATGAATGCTCCTTACTTACAAAGTCGAACGATCTGCTCGGGCTTGACCGCCTTGTTTCGAGTGCAGCACTCCGCGTACAGGAACTGAAGCAACTCCTGAAGTGCGTCCGTGTTGGCGGTGTATCGGAGAAACGTGCTCTCGCGCTGAACACGCACTAAGTCCTCACCTTTGAGTTTTTCAAGATGATGGGACAGGGTAGAATTCGGAATCTCTAACTCATCCTGAATTTCGGTGACGACCAGGCCCTCTGGGTGAGCCGACAGCAGCAACTGCATGATCCGTAGCCGCGGTTCCGAACCCATTGCGGAAAGCATGTCGGCCAGCTTGGCCACTTTATCCGGCGCTTTGAGAGCTTGGACGCTAGGCATAATTCGATAATTGCAGAAATATGGGAACGCGTCAAGACGGTCGGCTCTGTCCCTGCTTTTGCCGACTCTGCAAATTCGAACGAAAAAGAACACCGCGCTTCTTGACAAGAAAACTTGTCAATGGTACCGTCTCTTCGTGCTCGACCTCCAAGTCATCGATGATCCCGCAGCCGCGACGGCGGCTTTGGAGCCCACGCGAGGTCGACTCCTCTCCGAGCTAGTCGTGCCCGCCTCGGCGGCGACTTTGGCCACGCGGGTCGGCCTGACCCGGCAGAAAGTCAACTACTACCTGCACGGATTGGAGGCACACGGCCTGGTGCGCCTGGCCGAGGAACGCAAGTGGGGCGGCCTGACGGAACGGGTACTCGTGGCGACGGCCGCTTCTTACGTGGTTTCGCCGAGCGCCCTGGGTCCGGTCGCCGCCGATCCGAATCGCGAAATCGATCGGCTGTCCGCGAGCTATCTCATCGCTCTCGGCGCAAGAATTGTCCGCGAGGTGGGCGATCTGGTTCGCCGCGCGAAGGAAACGGGCAAACGCCTCGCGACCCTGGCAGTGGATACCGAAATTCGTTTCCGGTCGCCCGCGGACCGGGCAGCTTTCAGCAACGAACTCGCCGAAGCCATCACGAAACTGGTTGCGAAATACCACGATGCATCCGCCCCCGCCGGCCGCCCGCATCGCCTGGTGTTCGTGGCGTACCCGCTGCCGCAGAAATCCCATCCCAAGTCGAATCCCAAGGAGCCATCATGAGCGTAAAGAAAGAAGCATCCGGACGCCGTTCCGTCCAGGTCGAAGTCGAAGTCCCCGGCACGCCGGAGGAAGTCTGGCAGGCCATCGCCACCGGGCCGGGTATTTCGTCCTGGTTCGTGCCAACCGAGTTCGAGGTGGTCGACGGAAAGCCGGTTGCAGTGACACTGAACTTCGGCCCGGGCATGGAGTCCAGTTCCCCCGTGACGGCATGGGACCCGCCGCGGAGGTTTGCCGCCGAGTCCCCTGGCTGGATGCCGGGCTCGCCGGTCATCGCGGACGAGTGGACCGTCGAAGCGCGCGGCGGAGGCATCTGCGTCGTCCGCATCGTGCACAGCCTCTTCGCCGAAACGGACGACTGGGACAATCAACTGGAAGGCACCGAATCCGGCTGGCCTGGCTACTTCCGCATCCTGAAGATCTATCTCACGCACTTCCGCGGCCAGCGCTCCGCGATGATGCAGTGGATGGCCCCCGCCGCAGGAACTGAAGCGGAGGCTTGGGAAACACTCACCGCGGCCTTAGGGCTGAAAGGCGTGAGCGCTGGGCAGCGTTGGTCCAGTCCGGCGGGCGTCCCGGCGCTAAGCGGCGTGATGGAGTACGACCACGTCAGCGAGAGTCCGTACAGCGCGCTGCTGCGCCTCGACAAGCCGGGCCCCGGCGCTGCCGCCCTCGGCGCCGTCAACTTCGGCGGCCAGAGCATGGTCACGCTAAGCTTCTACCTTTACGGCGATCAGGCGTCCGCGACCGTCGCCCGCGAAACACCGCTCTGGGACGCGTGGATTCAAGAACACTTCCCGGCGCCGGCGGAGACGAGCAAGAGTGAGAGTACGAGTGAGAGTGCGAATAAATGATCGCGTGGTCATGGGAGCGCACACTCCGATCGCGCGGAAACGGGTGGCTCCCAAACGCCCATTAGAGATATCATGAGGCGCAATTCGGGCAGAATTCCGCCCGGCGATGCTCTTGCATCTCATGAAGCTTCCTATACAGTTGGCCAGACTGTTGTGGCGGACGCTGTTAGTCTCAGCGTTAATCTCAACCTTAGCCTCGCTGGGTCCCATTCTCCTCTCAGCGTCTTCTGTAACTGTTCCGGGCGATCCGCTGACAGGGCCTTTACGCCATTTCCTCACAAAGCAAATCCGGGCGCGACTTTCGTCTATCAAACGGCGGCGACATTCATCCTGACCCAGGCGATGAATGGCTACCTGCAACAGCGGCAGGGAAGCGGAGCCGACATTTTCAATTCCCTGCGCGATATGGTTTACAAGCCGATTCACCTGAGCCAAGGTGGACTGACCTCGCTGCGCACGGATAACAGCACTACAGGAAAGCCGTTCGGAGGCTACGGCCTGTTCCTCATCCAGGACGACGTTGCCAAACTCGGCCGTCTGCTCAACAACAGCGGAGGCATGATTGCCGGCAAGCAGGTGCTGGAACCAACCCGCCTGAAAGAGTCGTTGTTCCGCACCGCAGATCCTCTAAGCGTGAGCCTGCCCGTTCCCTGGAGCGAAAATCCTTCGGTGCAAAATACCTACCGGTATCACAACTATTTCTGGGCGAGGCACATGACGCCCGCGGAATTCCCGCAGTACCACTGCGATTTCTGGGTGCCCCTGATGAGCGGATACGGCGGGAACTCCGTGCTCTTATTGCCGAATGGCGCAACCTTTTACATCTTCAGCGACGGCGACGAGTGGGAGTGGTTCGGAGCAGTGAACGAGATCAACAAGATCGCCCCGTTCTGTCACTGAAAGTCTTTGGGCGCGAGCCGATTTTCCTTCCGTTCCGGACCCGTGGGTGCCCCATCCTTGCGCTCTTTGCAAGGGTGGGGACGATGCTGCGTGTACCACGTCGTTTGTTCCGCACGATCACTCGGAGCGCAACGCCTGCATCACATTGACCCGCGCCGCGCGGGCCGCCGGCAGCACCGATGCGATCACCGCGACCGCCATCAGCAGGAACGCGGAGACCAACACCGGCAATGTGCCCGGCATCTTAACGTCCACGAAATATCCTCCCGCCAAACGCGCCAGCGCGAATCCGAATGCCGCGCCGGCAAGCACTCCCGCCGCAGCCATCACGGTGCCCTCTGCGATCACGCCCTTGAGCAGTTGCTGTGGCTTCGATCCGAGAGCCAGCCGGATGCCAAACTCCCGCGTCCGCGCGCTCACCGAAAACGCCAGCACGCCCGCGACGCCCACCACGGCAATCGCCAGCGCGACCGCCGCGAACACGCCAAACACCAGCGAGTTCAAACGATCCGGCGTAAGCACCTCTGCCCGAATGTCTTCGAGAGTCGCGGCGCGCTCCACCGGCTGATCGGCCGACAGGTCGCGAATCGTGCGCGTAACCGACGGGACCAGAGCATAGGGATTTGCACCCGTGTGAACAAAGAGACGACCGCCAAACAATGGACCTTCGTCCAGAGTGTTGTAAACCGTGAGCGCGGGTTCAGGAACGACGTGTTCGTCGTCAACGTCGGCGGCGACACCGATGATGCGGTGGGGCGCAAGAAGACGCGCCTTCTCGGCATCGTTCCCGCCAAAGAATTGCAGCACCGGATCCGTCCAATAGACATGCCGATTGACCGCATCCTGGTTGGGGAACATTCGCTGTGCGAGAGTCGCGCTGACGATTACGACGGGCTCTACATTTTTATTCTGACCATCATTATTCTGACCGGCACTATTCTGACCGTCGAGCGCATTGAAATCGCGCCCGGCAATGATCGGAACGCCCAGCGATGCAAAGAATCCGGGAGAAACGACGCGCCACTGCGCCCGTGGATCCTCTACCCCGGAAACATGAACGTGTCCGTCGGCGGAAAATTGCAGCCCCGGAGAAGTCGGGCCGCCGGCATCCCGCCAGGGAACGACATTGCCGAAGGCGGTCTTACTCACGCCCGGCAGGGTATCAACGCGGCGGATCGCTTCCTTGTAGAAATCAACGACCTGCTGTTGTGTCTTCCCAAAGGACATCGCCGGAACATCAATAGCGAGGACATGCTGCGTGTCCAGCCCCGTCTGCGCCCTCTGCAATGCGATCAGCGTAGTGATCAACGTACTTGCGCCGGCCAGCAACACAAACGACGCCGCGATCTGTGTCACCGCGAAAATCCGCTGCCGCCGGCTGGTGCTGCCCGTGATCCGCACACTTCCGCTGGATGATGCCAGGTTCAGTCCATTCCCAGACGTCCCGGAAGAAGATGGCAAGCGCGGGACAAATGCAAGAATCACCGCGGCGACGATCGCCAGCGCCGCTCCTACCCAAAGCAAACTCCAATCGACTCTAAAATCGAGCGCCCGGATTGAGAATCGCGACGCATAGCGGGCCAGGACGGCAACCATCGGCTGCGCGCTCAATACACCGAGCGCGGCGCCAGCGCCGCAAAGCAGAAGGCTTTCGGCCAACAGCATGCGGCGCAACGCGCCTCTGCTTGCGCCCAGCGCCACGCGCACCGCCAGTTCCCCTTCGCGGCGAACCGTCCGTGCCAAAATCAGGTTGGCAACATTGGAACACGCGATGATGAACACCAGCCCTGACGCTGCGAGCAGCACCAGCAGCACGGTCCGGGCGCCCGACGTGATCTGGTCCCGCAGCAACTTCACTCCAATCTGAAAATTCGCTTCCTGCGCATAAGCTTCGGGATGTTGGTTCTTCATCGCGGAGTAAGCGGAGAGCAACTCGGCGCGAGCCTGTTCGACGGTGACTCCGGGAGCGAGACGACCGAAAACCTCAGTCATGCGGTGGATGCGGCCCGTGACCATGGTTGCGGAAAGATGATGCGGGCTGGTGACAATGTTGGAAATAATTTCGGTGTCCTGCGGATATGGCACGCAAGGCTCGAGCACCCCAATGACTGTCGCCGAGCGATCTCCGACGCTACCCAGGCGAACGGTTTTCCCGATGACCGAAGGATCCTTGTGAAGAGCATTCGTCCAGAAACGGTAGGTGAGAACCACAACGCCCGCAGCATTAGGACCGTCGTCTTGAGGCCCAATGAGGCGGCCAAGCACCGGACGAAGCCCCATCACATCGAAATAATTGCCGCCGACAACGCCGCCTTGAATCGAACGAGGCTCGCCGAGGCCGATCATGGTGAAGTCCATGGCGGAGAAGTCGCCAAAAGCGCTCAGGGTTTTCACGTTCGCTCGCAAGTCCTGAATCTCGGGCACGGAAAACGTAGAGTTTTCGTCGCGGATGCCGGGAGCGCTTTGCCGGATATAGATCAGCCGGTCCTCGCCGCGATTGACCAGAGGCTTGAGCAGCACTCCGCGCACCAGCGTAAAAATGGCGGCGTTCGCCCCAATGCCGAGCGCCAACGTGAGCACCACGGCGATCACCAGCCCTGGCGTCCGAACTAACGAATAAGCCGCAACTCTCAAATCGCGAATGAATGACATGTTCTTATCCTCCCTGCCAGAGCATCGGCATCACGCCCGCCAAAAACTAAGCGTCAAATTGTAAACGACTTAATACGCGAAAAGTTACGCCGTGCTTGCCGCCCTCATCGCGAGGTATCCTTCCGCCGTCGCCGCTCGCTCGCCTTCATCATTTCGTTCAAATCCGCAACCGGCCGTATCTCAACCGGCCCAAGTCCATACTTAAAGCCCGGAAGCTGTGAGACCAGCTGAACCGCATGATTGAGGTCTCGCGCCTCCAGGATCTGAATTCCCCCGACCTGTTCCTTGGTTTCCGCATAGGGGCCGTCGGTGGTAGCGACTTTGCCGTTTTTCCAGCGCAGGGTCAACGCGGTCTCCGGAGGCTGAAGAGCTACGTCGGCAACCAGATGTCCGTTGGCCCGCAGATGATCGTTGTACTCAAAGCAATCGTCGAGCACGGCGTGTCGCTCGCCCTCGGTCATCCCTTCAAATTTTCCTGGCTCGAGATAGCCCAGACAGATGTATTTCATCCATTCCTCCTTGTTTCCCCCACGGCATTGTCATCCTGAGCGGAGCCGTTTTTCAGGCGTAGCGAAGGATCTCCCGCTCAACCGGCCTAATGCGTAAGCGAAACTGCACCAATGCTTGTTTCCCGTGACTTAGGGATCCATCGCTCATCGTTCTGTTGTCAGATAGTCGTTCGCAAGACCGAAAATCGACACCTTGCTCCGGGCTTTTGATCTTGTGGAAATTCCAACACAGCCCGCGACTCCAATTGAGTTTGAACCGGTACCCTTGAGCTACCGGACTGCGGGACTTCAGGGATGACCCGGCTTATCTTTGTGCCTTCGGGAAAGGGGTGGGACTATCAAGGGAAACTCGAACTGCTCCAATTGCCTCGAATCGGGCGTGTTAAGGTCGCAACGCATTTGAAACACAATCCGATTCACGATTTTCCATTGCTCATCTTCAGAACGTGCATGATTGAAATTGTCCTTGAGGTCCTTGAGCTCTCGCAGGAGTCCGGGCCCTCCTATAAGTAGGATCACATTCGTACAATTGACGAATTGCAGCCCTGTGTCGAAGGTCTGGTAGGAGTAATCGTCGATGAGCGCAAGAAGATATTCCCGATAGCGTTCCAGCCGGAATTCAATTTCACGGAGCTGGAGTTCCTTTTGACGCTCGAGGCGGTTCGAAATCAAGTACCCAATACAAGTTCCCAAACCACCGAGCAGCGTAACCGTAATTGGGCTGGGTATATCCATGGCGGAGTGATTTTACACCCAGACGCTCTTGAGGCAGCTCTCGACTTCGTACTCAGCGACTTAAATCGGCGGGGAGGCGAGTGGGGCGGGTCGTCCACTCAAGCTCGACGTTGTCTTGAGCGGGGAAGTCCAATCCCTCTATTTTTCTCCCGCACGTTTCTTGCTCTCCATCATCACTCTTCTCAATATCCGATTGATTCGCGCCCGGTAGCGGGCATCAAATCCATGGATGCCAGAGCGGCTATTTGTTGGCGGTCTGATTTGGCAACTCAGCCCGTTTCGCTACCTTGTGCCGGATCTGCTCTTCGGAGAGGACGGGCGCGAATTCTTCCATCTCAAAGACCTGGCGGATTTCGATTTCGGTGTCACCGGCCCAGCAGTTGGGGCAACGCTTGACCCACTCGATGGCCTCTGCGAGGGACTTGACCTGCCAGAGCCAGAAGCCGGCGACGAGCTCCTTGGCCTCAGTGAAGGGGCCGTCGATGACCGTACGAGACTTGCCGGAGAATTTTACGCGTGCGCCTTTGGAGCTGGGATGAAGACCATCCATGGCGAGCAGGACGCCAGCCTCTTTGAGCTCTTCGTTGAACTTGCCCATCTCGAGCAGGCCCTGTGGATCGGGCAGGGCGCCTTCCTTCTCTGACTCTGGGGTTGCTTTGACGATGACCATGAATCGCATTGCGAAATCTCCTTTGGCGGTCACTGTTTCAAGTAGCGAAGCGCGACACTTCCTGATTTGAAGAGTTTTGACTCAACAAGTTTTAGCCGCAATCTCTCCCTCAGGCTAACGCCTTCCATCAACCGTCTGCCTTCGCCGGCAATGATTGGCATAATGACGAAACGATATTCGTCGACCAGACCAAGCTTTATGAGCTGGGAAGGGATATCTACACCACCGACCAGAATAGGTTTGCCTGGTTCCTGCTTCAATTTGAGTATTTCATCGCGAAGGTTCGTACCAACAATTCTTGTATTTCCATCGTCAGCGCCGTCTAACGATCGGGAAAAAACAACTGTTTTCTTGGAAACAAATGCCTGAGCAAATTCCTTATCTGATTTTGTCGAGGATGGGTCTGTTGCGACATCAGGCCAATAAGGAACCATCAATTGGTAGGTTTTACGCCCGTAGACGAATAGGTCGACATCTCGGATGAGGCTTATATAGTAGTCAAACGCTTCTTCATCGGGATTGAATTTGGTGTGCTCGCAGCAGCCGTCCAGGGTAAGGTTGATTGCGTAGATTACGTTTCTCATTCGATTTGTCCCGCCTCCTTGCTGATGTACCAGTGCTCATGAGGGTTTGAGGCCTCGCGTGAGTGGTCCACTCCAGCCCGACCTTGGCTTGAGCCGCGAAGTTCAACGCCCTTTTTTCTCGCCCGCACGCTTCTTGCTCTCCATCATTACTCTTCTCAAGATCCGATTGATCCGCGTCTGGTAGCCCGGTCCGTTGGACTTGAGCCAGTCCACCACTTCCACATCCACGCGTAAAGAGATCCTGCATTTGCGCGGACGGTTCCAGCGCGGCTCCGCGCCCGTTTCATCCTCCGCCAGCGACAAAAGGTCGTCTTCCACCGATGCATGCATCCACGCAATGGTCGCGGGTTTGGGCCTGGGTTGCGGCCGAAGTTGAGGCCGAAGTTGAGGCCGAAGTTGAGGCCGAAGATGCGCCCGACCCTTTCGTTGCTTTGCTTTCTTGCTCTTACCTGTCATGACAAGATCGTATACCCTCTTCGGTCATGACGCTATGTTCCTGCAGGAACACTTGGTTTGCGGCTGAGTGACTACGGCTGAGCGACTTTTCCGTCCCGTCTGACCACCGACTATTTCGCTGCTCCCTGCGGGTCCGGGAAGAAAAGAAGCTCACGCACCTCGCCGACGACATCACAGGCAATGGCCCCCTTCTTCGCCCATGCCAGCGCCTCGTTAAGGTCAGCGCATTCCAGGATCCAAAATCCGCCCATGTGTTCCTTGGTCTCGGTGTACGGCCCGTCGGTGACGAGCACCTTGCCGCCGGGCTGGGTCCGCAGCGTCTTCGCGTTGCCGGCCGGGGCAATGCCGCAGGCGAACTTCCGCACGCCGGCAGCAATCATTTCGCGGTTGAGCGCGTGGATCTGCTCCATCATCGCTTCGGTAACAGTGGACGGGTCGAAGTTGTCGGGGAGGTAGCTAGCAACCAGATACTGCGGCATGATTTCTTCTCCTTGGTTCCTGTGGCTTGTTTCCTGCGACCTGTCGCCAAAGTGGCGAAAGCTTTTTTCTACTGGCGCATCTCAGCCGCGACGTCGTCGCCGAACTTCTTTTGGATATACTTCTTGGGTCTCGGAATCGAAGTCGGTCATGTCAAACATGCGGCGAACTTCGACCATTTCGTTATCCTTTCCAGGGATACGCGAGGCCCATTCGAGCGCCTCTTCGCGCGACTTCACCTGGATGATCCAGTAGCCGCCGACCACTTCCTTGGCTTCGGTAAACGGACCGTCGGTCACTTTCGATTTTCCGTTCTTGAAGGTGACGCGCGCGCTCATCGTCGCGGGCGGGGTCAGCCCGTCGAGCGCCAGCAGCACCCCGGCTTTCCCCAGTTCCTCGTTGTACTTGCCCATTTCCTCCATGCTTTTGAGGTCGGGTGCCCAGCCAGGTTTTGCGTTTTCGTATTCTTTCGGAAACATGATCATCATGAAGCGCATGGTGTTCTCCTTGTATAGTTTGTTTATCGAGTATGGGTATCGAGTATTGAGTGCCGTGCGACGCCGTTTCGGGGCCGCTACTTTTATATAAGAGCCTGGACCGCGCTGGGCCCGTAAACTTCCCAGGCGCCGGGTGCACGGTGCCGGCTCCACTTACTAGTCGAACGGGGTGGCGGAGAATCGACACGCGACTTGAAGATTTTTCGCATAGCGAATCACCCGCGAAGCACTTTCTGGCGGGCCGGTTGCCCCCCCTTCACCACATAGTCGAACCGTCCCACCGGAATTCGACAGGATCGTCCAAGATTTTTTTCCTCTTCCGGCGGGTTCTTCCATTCGCGAAATATCCCTAAAATGGGGGCACCCGGCAACGTCCAACCAATGCTTGGTAGGATCGATACGTTCGTCCAATAGATTCGTCGTCGACTTTCTGGCTTAATCAAGTCAGCGACTGGCCGGAGAGATTATGAGCACTGCAGTGACAGTCCCAGACCTGCAACGGAAACCGGAACTCGCGGGATACTATATTTGTAATGAGCCCTATATCGAAAGGAGACGTCAATGAGTGCAGTACAAGTCGACCAGAAGAGCTATGAGATGCCCCCGCGCGAGGGGATTACCGTCGCGCATTTTCTCACCGTCGCCGACGTCGAGCGATCGGCTCGCTACTACGAGAAGGTCTTCGGCGCTCGCATTCTGACCATGGGTGACGGCAACGCGCCTCCGTACCTTCAGCTGGCGAATATCTGGATGATTCTGAACGTTGGAGGCGGGCCGACCCCGGATAAGCCGACGGTAACGCTCAGCGTCCCCGACCCGAATCACATCAACAGCTTTATGAATTTCCGCGTTGCCGATATTCATGCGTGCTATGAACTATGGAAAAGTCGAGGAGCCGAGTTCATCACGGAGCCCATCCCCAAGTACGGCGAGATACGCTGCTACATCCGCGATCCTGACGGCTACATTATCGAGGTCGGACAGAGCACTACCCTCACTTACGGTTAGCGCTCGGCGCAAGTAAAACAGACGGGACTGACCCCAATTTCTAAGCCCTTAAGAAATGGGGAAAGTCCCGTTTGTTCCCGTATTTCCTCTTTTCAGGAATTATGAAGAATCAGTCGGACAGGCTGTTATCGATAGTTGACTGCGCGGGGACCGTTGTATTTGCGATGGAGGGCGCGCTTGCGGCGATCGCCGGCAATCTCGATTTTTTCGGCGTGATGGTGCTTGGGTTTGCAACCGCGCTGGGCGGCGGTGTGCTACGGGACTTGCTGATTGGCGCCAGCCCTCCCCAGGCCATCCGCGATTGGCGCTATGCGGTTTGGGCATTTACCACGAGTGGCGCCGTGTTCATTCTTTATCATTTTGCGCAGCAGGTTCCCTCGCAACTCGTCATGATTCTGGATGCCGCGGGTCTGGCATTATTTGCCGTAGCGGGAACGCAGAAGGCTCTGGATTACGGCATTCCTCCATTCATCTCCACTTTGATGGGCACCATCACCGGCGTGGGTGGAGGAACGATCCGGGACATTTCGCTGATGCACGTTCCGAATGTTTTGCGTGCAGACATCTATGCCACCGCCGCACTTGCTGGCTCCGCGGTGATGGTGGTGGGGCGAAGGCTAGGACTGCAGTCTACGTTGGCAGCGATACTGGGTGGCGTGGTTTGCTTCGCGCTCCGCGTACTCAGCGTTTGGTTCCATTGGAATTTGCCGAGGGTGGCGTCCTAAGACGGCTCGCGGCCTGCCCAAGCATCTTATGTTTTTTCGAGCCGCTTTATGCGGCTGAGATGAGCCTCAGCATCCGCCTTTCGCGCTGACCTTCGCCATACCAGAGGACGGCACTCCGCCGGTGTCCCCGAAGATTCCCGTGCCGATTTTTCCGTTGATGACGGGGGCGAATAGCACCAGGCCCACGCTCTCACCAGTGTTCGAGCCTACCGCGAAGTTTACAAAGATCATGTTGCCGAGAACATAGAACTCTCCACCGGTAAGAGTGCCGCCTTCATAATCCCCCAGCGTGGCCGTGCCGCTGTGCGGCCTGCCGTAGCCGCCATCGTCGGTCAGCTCCAGGCAAAAGTTTACGTTGCTGAGGGGGATGGTGCCGGCAATGCCACCTTTCCCCTGGGTCACTGCTACTGGATAGTTGCCGGTGAAGCTGCCGGTGGAGCTCTGCGCCAGGGCTGCGCTCGGCGCCAGGGCGAGGGCCAAAACTGGCACTGCCATTGCAATCAACGTACGAATCTTGCTGGTCATTTTTTGTCCCCTCATTTTTTGTCCCCTCATGAAAATCCTAAGTTGGTTTTACCCCGCAGACATTTAACAAGAGCAGATTCCCTTAGTTGTCATGAAAAAGTAAAACCGTTGCAAAAGATTTTCATGCGCGGGCGGATGGCCGATCTTTAACGAGCTGAGTTCGCTTAAGCCATTGGTGTCCAATGGCACACAATTTCGCTTGGCCGATGGTGTCCAATGGAGTACAAGAGAATTGTGCAGACGGTTGTCGAGACGCCTAATTTTCGAGGGCATTTTGTAGACTCATGGGAGACAGCATGAAAACGCAATTCGAGCAGATGATGAATGGCCTGAACGACGTTGAGGCTTTCCTTGCCGGGGAGCAAGAAGGATTCAAGGCACATGTGCCCCGGGAAGTTGACGTGAAAGCGATCCGAAATCGACTTGGCATGACACAAGCCAGATTCTCTAACACATTCGGGTTCAGTCTGGACGCTATCAAGCACTGGGAGGGAGGGCGGAGGATCCCAGAAGCGCCGGCTCGCACGTTGCTCACTGTCATCGACAGGAATCCCGCTGCCGTACTTACCGCGCTGAATCCGGCGGCGTTCGGCGCGGCTGTTGGCTCTTCTAAACCCGCCAGGGTCCGCGTCAGGGGTGATAGAAAGCGCCAGACGTCGAGTGGCGTCAAACGGAAGACTCATTCTGCGGAAGGCGGGAAGAGAACTGCGCGGTGAAAAATAATCTCTGAATCGTGGGGGGCATCGGGCAGAGAAAGAAAAGAATCGAGAGCATCGACGAACTATTCTTATTGCAACTGCCGAATCCGCTCTTGCAGGAATTGGCGCTCTGGTTCCTGTTGGGTCAGGGCCAGCGCCTTCTCGTAAGACGCCCGGGCCTCGGCTGTCCTGCCTAGCCTGCGGTACATATCGGCGCGGGCGGAATGCGCCAGGTAATAATTGGCCAATTCGCCATGTTCCAACGCCGCGTCGATATGCGCCAGACCGGCCTCTGGACCATCGCGCATGGCAATGGCCACGGCACGATTGAGTTGTACAACGGGTGAGGGCTGAATTTGTAGCAATTGGTCGTACAGCGCAACAATCTGCCGCCAGTCGGTGGCAGCGACCGATTCGGCCTCGGCATGAACGGCCGCAATCGCAGCCTGGAGTGTGTAGGGGCCGAAGCGTCGGGTGTTAAGCGCTTTCTCCAGCAAGGCCACTCCCTCCGCGATCTGTTTTTTGTTCCAGAGCGCGCGGTTTTGATTCTCCAGCAAAATCAGCTGTCCGGTCGGAGAGGTTCTCGCGGCGCGACGGGATTCCTGCAGCAACATCAGGGCAAGCAGGCCCATTATTTCAGGCTCTGTCCGGAGTTCCATCAGCAAGCGGCCTAGTCGAATCGCCTCGCCGGTTAGCTCGGCCCGCGTTACTTCCGCTCCCGCCGCAGCCGAATAGCCCTCGTTAAAGACGAGATAGATGACCTGAAGCACCGCGCTCAGCCGCTCCGGCAATTCTTGCGGCGTAGGCACCTCGTAGGGAATTCGCTCTTCTCGAATCCTTGCCTTGGCGCGCACAATGCGCTGCGCCAGAGTGCGTGGAGTGGTGAGGAAGGCCTTTGCTATTTCCTCGGTGGTGAGTCCGCACACCTCACGCAAGGTGAGCGCAACGCGTGCTTCCGGCGCCAGAGAGGGATGACAGCAGGTAAAAATCAGGCGCAGCCGGTCGTCTTCGAGAAACTCGTCCCCAAGGCTGCTCGCTTCATTTTTATTGGACTCCGCGGAACTCGATTGCGCCTCGATATGTCGCACGAGCTGGTCTTGAGACGCGTCAAATCTTGCCCGCCGACGCAGAGTATCGATGGCTTTGAAGCGGGCCGTCGAAATCAGCCATGGTCGCGGGTTGCCGGGCGCTCCACTGCTTGGCCACAGGCTCAGCGCGGCCGCAAAGGCTTCGTGCATGGCCTCCTCGGCAAGATCAAAGTCACCGAGCAATCGGATCAGCGTAGCCAGGATTCGTCCCGAATCCACGCGATACAGGGAGTCGAGCAATTCGCGTATCTGGTCATGTGTCTGCTCGGAGGAATGCTCAGACATGACAGGCTCGGACATGACAGGCTCGGTCATGACCACGACCTTAGCAAAACCGGCTACCCGGATCAATTTGAGTCGGTAGAGTCAAAGTGAGTCAGAAGTCGCGGGATCGTGGGCAATGCAGCGGAACCCGATGTGGTTCATGCTGGTGTCGACCATCTGGGGCTGGCGTGCGGCTGGGCGATAACGCAGGCAGTAGTTGGGCGCGCACAGGTGCGAACCGCCTTTAACAACCTTGCGCGGAATTCGGAACTGCGCTTGCGCGGCATCGTAGCTCTGGTCGGGTGATGTGATGCGCGGATTGACTGACGGGCCGCAGCAGGCATTCACTACTTCGTCGGCGTGACGCGGGACAAACCAATCACTCGTCCACTCCCATACGTTGCCCGCCATGTCGTACAAGCCGTAACCGTTCGGGGGGAAAGATCCGACCGGGGAAGTCCCCTCGTAGCCGTCCTGGAGCAGATTTTGCCAGGGAAATTCCCCCTGCCAACTATTGGCCATGATTTTGCCGCCGGGAGAAGGATCATCGCCCCATGTGTACTTCTTTCCGTCAAGGCCGCCGCGGGCGGCAAACTCCCACTCTGCCTCGGTCGGCAATTCCTTACCTGCCCAGTGCGCGTAAGCTTCGGCGTCTTCATACGCCACGTGAACCACGGGGTGGTCCAGAAGACTCTCAAGCGATGATCCCGGCCCCAAGGGATGGCGCCAACTCGTGCCTGGCGCCCAGGCCCACCAGTTGGCGTAATTGCGCAGGTCGACCGGGCCGTCGCTTTTTTGAAAGAGCATGGAGCCGGGCACCAGATTCTCGGGCGGAGCGCCGGGGAAGTCCGCAGGATTGAGTGGGCGCTCGGCGAGCGTCTTATAGCTGGTCTCATCCACGAAGCGGGCGAACTGTTGGTTCGTGACCTCGTGGGAATCCATCCAGAAGCCGTCCACGGTGACCTCGTGAACTGGCCGCTCTTCGCGATAGAAGTCTTCCGAACCCATGCGGAACGTGCCACCGGGGATTCGAACCATACCGGGATGCTGCGCAGCTTGTGATGGGTCGGTTGTTCGGCTGGGCTCGTCTGCCATTTTCGATTTCATCTTACCTCTCGCCTCTGACGGAACGGTCGTGTCATTTGAGTCCTCCTTCGAAATTGCTGCGTTACAACTCGGGTTTCCGCGAGGCTGGTTCCGAATGAGGCACCGCCGCGCCGCGAGAAGTCTCGCGGCACGGCGGCATTGTTGGGCTCAGGCGGCACTCTTGGCTTCTGGCGCGGCCGGAATTCTTTGAAGAAGTCCAGCGCACCGAACCATTGGCGACTTTTACTTGTCGATCTTTTATTCGTCGATCTTTTATTTGTCGATCTTTTCCTTTTCAGCGGCCATTTCAACGCCGCTGCCGGGTTTCGCCGGACCGTTACGGTCCACTAACGTGGCGTAGTCTTGCGACTTGAACGGATAGTCGTGCGCCGACTCTTGCCCTGTGGGCTTCAAGCCGATGTCCACTCGGCGGTTGTAGGCGAACTTGATCGTCTGCATTTTCTGCAGAGTTTTCTCCCGCTCTTCCGCGCTCAGGTTGGGATCCTGTTCCACCTGCTGCTTTACTTGATCGGCAGTCAGGTTCTGCTCTTTGCCAAAGGCCTGCGTTTCAATGCTGGCTTCCGGGATGCCTTGCTCCACCAGGAATTTCTTGGCCAGCTCCGCACGCCGTTCGGAGAGAGGCTGGTTGTAGGCCTGCGGTCCACGCTGATCGGCGTGTCCGGAAAGAACCAGGCGGGCATCGGGTTGGACCGCAGAATATTGAGTGAATGCAGCCGCAACGGATTTCAAAGTCTCTTTTTCGCTGTCGAGAAGAGCGTCCTCTGATTTAATCGATCGCGGACGATCGGTGGGAAAAAAAACGCTGCGCGAGAGTTGCATCTCGGGTTGCTCAATCGAGCCCACGATGTGCAGAGTTGCGGTCTTGGTGTCCGTTCCGCCGCAACCGTTGGTGGCGTTGAGCGTGTAGGTCACGGTTTCATCGATGGCGCCGGGGTCTGTCTTCTTGGGGACAATCTGCAGACTACGGTTGCCGCTGGGACTGACCGTGCCTAACGAATCAATCGAAACCGTCGACGCGTTCGAGGCCGTCCAGTTCAGCGCCGTGCCGTCGTTTACCACGACCTTGTCGCCGACGCGTTTGTAGTGCACCTCGGATGGCGCCAGATCCAGACTGGACTGGATGGCGGTGTTCACGTTCACCGTGGCCGTGGAAGTTACGGTACCGCCGGGCCCAACCGCCGTCAGGTTGTAGGTGGTGCTCTGCGTGGGCTGAATCGCTTGTTGACCGAAATTGGCGACGGGCCCAACCGGAGTGATCTCAACCCGAGGTGCGTCTGTGGATGTCCAATTCAGTTGCGACGAATCTCCGCAGTTAAGCTGCGCCACGGTTGTCGATAACTGCGCGGTCGGCTTGGCAACCGCGACCGTCGCGCTGGCCGAGCCTACCTTGAAGCGAGGGATGGAACTCAATTTCTCTCCACGCGGCCAGGCGACAGTCTTGCTGATGCCCTTCGGGACATCGATGACGACACGCTGGTTCGCAGTAATCTCGACCGGGCCGGACCAAACTGTTTTGTCGCCCGACAGGACCGAAACCTGGTACGAGCCGGGTGGGACCACGAGTTCCTGCTTCCACCACCAGTCGTGATTGAATTCGTCGCCGTGGCCCACGAAGAAGTCGGGAGTTTTCCCGTTCAGTAGAATCGCATCGCGGTCCGCTCCTTCAATTGTCATGGCGCCGAAGGGTCCCGAAACCTTTTCGGTGACCGGTGTCAGCGTGACGTCGATGCTGGTGGTTTTGCCGGCAGTAATGGTGACTGTCTGGGTGGATGGAGCGTAGCCGTAATTGGCCAGCTCAATTTTGTGCTCGCCTGCGCTAAGGCCCAGGGAGTGGTGTTTGCTGGCCTCGCTGATAGCGTTGCCGTCTGCGAAAACGTACGCCTGCTTGGGAGTGACGTGAATCACCAGTTTGCCGTCCTGGGCAACGCTTGAGATTCCACTGACCAACATGAGCACAGCAACGTACAGAAAGGAATGGGATACCTGGGTCTGAATCTTCATATCGAACTCCTTGAATCCCGGAACCCGGGATCGGACGCGATTCAACAACGCGATCGACAACGCGATCAACAACGAGGATGGGCCTGTACCGACTTCGCCAGCTGACTCTCGCGGGGCGTCTCGCTTCAACGATGAATCGGGTACACCGACCCGGATGCTGACGACAAGCGAAGTTTATCGCTAAGGCGAATGTTTGAAAGCTGTCAGTTCTGACAGGTGTCCGCCGTTAAGGCAGCTCAGGCTGCCGGGCTCATCGTGATCCCTTGCCCGGCCAGACGATACTGGAAGAAGCAATAGCTCCAGGCCTGTAATTCGATATATAAACCCGACGCCGCCATGTCATGCCCGTCGCGATCGTAGCTCGCGCCCGAAAGAGGATCGCACAAATGCCAGGATTCCCCTCGCACTTCGTCCCACGGGACCTTCACGCGGGCTTGCAAAGCGCTGCCGCTAAGATTGACCGCGATGAGACGTCGATCATCGTCCTTAACCCAGCTCCAAGCCACGAGGTTTTGACAACTTTGATTGTCGGGCCACCCACTACGCTCGCACAGCTTCCATTCACCATCGCGAAATATCGGGGCATTGATGGCCGCTAAGAGTTTGTCGTAGAAAGTCTGCAGAGCATTGTTGACTGGCTCCGCCGGGCGTCTGCCCAGAAAAACTGGTAGCCTCACCCTCCGGCCTTCGAATTGCCCTTCATGGAAGAGTCTTGCCCCAGGCAGAGTGGCAACCGTGACTGCGGCAGCCTGCTCCTTTGCGAAAGAAAAAGCCGCGGCGGCTCGAGGTTCATCGTGGTTTTCCAGAAAGCGCAGCAGCTTCCGCAGGTAGGCCAGGTCAGCGCAAAGATGAAGCCGGACGCTTTCCGCATTTTCATGCTCCAGCCGATCATAAAGCCGCTTGTCATAGCAGAAATCGAAGCCATGCTGTTGCAGTTCCCACTCTTGGTCCCAGTAAGCCTCGGCAATGAAGCAGACGCCAGGGTGCGCTCTCTTAACGGCGGGGATCACGTCATCCCAGTATTCGGTCGACGGTCGTGGCCCTGTGCGACTGCCCCACGTGCGCTCGAAAATCTGATTCAGCAGAAGCATGGCCATGTCGCAACGGACGCCATCACACTGAGCCACAATATCTGAGACAGTTTCGACGACTGCCTGGCGAAACCCAGGCTGAAACGCATTGAGCTGCAGAACATCTGGCCACGCGGGGAAGTAGGGGTCACGCCCGCAGGCGCAGACATTCCCATGCGAGTCAATGAAGGATGTGGGTTCGTTCCTGGCATCGTCGACAGTCCCGCGAATAAAGAATTCGGGGTGCTCAGTGACCCAGGGGTGATCGGGCGCGACATGGTTCGGCACGAAATCCAGAAGGAGCTTCATGCCTCGCTTCGCCAACTCTTGCCGCGCGATTGCAAGACCTGCAGGACCTCCAAGGTGCTCATCAACCACATAGCGTCGAACGCAGTAGGGCGATCCGACATTGTCTTCTGGCTTGAAGTCAGGCAGAGCTCGCCGGAAATCGTCGAGGAGATTTCGGTTCTGATTGGCAATCGCAATGCCCGCAGGACTTCGTTCCCAAACTCCCATGAACCAAACACCATCGAAACCGAACTTGGCGATAGCGTCCCACTCGGCTGAGGGCACGGAACTCAAGTCGACGTGCGTTCCAGTTTTCAGACCAAGCTCGGAGAGCCAGACCCACGTATTGATCTCATACAAAGTTGGATATTGCGGCCAGATAGACATGATCATCGCCTCTTTACGCTTCGTCCTTCAGCGTCGGTTATCGAGTGGGCAGCACAACTTGTGGTATTCGAAGCGCACTTTCCATTGGAACAAAGTTAGGTCTTCGGCGATGGTTCACACCACTGTCAGAATGTACAGGTTTGATTGACACGGCTTTACCTCGACGAGGCGGCCTCTCGCCCAATATTCCAGATGGCCCATCAGGGGGCGCGTAATAAAAGGGGCGCAATATCCGGCAGAGATAATCGGTCGTCAACGGCGGGATATCCCCTCCCATAGCAGAGCCGGCTCAGGATGTGCCCGGCCCCGTCGGCTGGTCACTCGTCGTTCGAATGCTATTCATCGTCAAGAACTCAAACTTTCTGTTACAGAATCCGAACGAACACTGCGTCCCCATACCTTTCAACTCGGCTCGGAGCAATCGTTCTGGGCCCGGAAGGCGGCGTGACCGAAGACGAGGTAACAAAGCTAATTTGGGATCTGTTTTTTCCGAAATCCGAACAAGCGACCGTCCCTGCATATAGGTGGGATGAAAATCGAATTCAACGTTGAGACGCCATTGCCACAAAACTACTGAAAATAGTTAAGTTTTTCGGATTGCAGTGCAAGCCAACTTTGGTTTTCTGCTTGACATTCGGAACCTCAAGGGTTAAGTTGAGTCCGATTTTAGCGAACGGGAGAGTGAAGCTTAGCAGCTTCTGTTCCGAGGGGGCTCCCCCCCGCTAACTTCCCTCAAAACTTATAAGTCTCTCTTACGCCCGTGCCAACGTGAGCGAAGAGGGAAGTGTTAGTAAGTGCTGTGCGCTCGGCAGGCTCGTCGAGCAGGCATACAGCGCTTGTTGACTAATAGCGGCGTTCGCCACTGAGAGGAGAATGATATGTCGTCCCTTAGCTTTGCAGATGTAAGGCTTAACTATGATCCAGCGGCGCCTCAGCAGCGCTTTCGCGACGCCGGCCTGGAAGCGGCGTTCCTGAGTCCGACAGCACAACTTCCCACAGTTCCTACGTGGCCTGATGGCGGAGCACCGAAGGCGGTTCCGCTGACGCCTGCGCCGGCAGCAACCGATGATCTCACACGCTTTGAAGGATATGACGCTGTGGTGGTGACCTGGACTTCAGCCGAAGCCAGCGCGCTTGCGGCTTTGATGACTCCGTCTCATCCGGTCAACACCTGGTATGAATATCGCCACAATGTGGCCGCTTATGTGCCGCTGGTGACGGGGAAGATGGCTCCGTTCAACGATTCGTCAGCCGAGATGCAGCGCTATTACCACAGCCTTGGACTCTATTTCCCCTGCGAGATTGGCAGCGCCAAGGTACTGCTCATTAAGAGCGGACTACATCTCGCGTACGACGGTCCGGCGACGCCCGTCAAGAAGCTGATGGCGGAAATTGCAACCGCGGTCAAGCCCAAGATCTTCATTACTACAGGCACTGGCGGCGGAATCGGAGCCGACGTTTTGCTGGGAGATGTAATCGTCGGCGCGCATGTGCGCTTCGATTGCACGACACAATTCAAGAATGAACCCTGGCATAACGCATCTTTCAATGCATCGGCGTTGCCGACCGGCGGTGTAAGTGCGGCTACCCCTGCTCTGCTTAAGACTAATGCATCGCGCATTCCCAATGCGCGATCTACACCGAAAATCTGGTCCGCTTCGTCAGACACAATCGTAACTACAGACTGCTTCGCTTTTGACGACTCCACTAACCATTACGGACTGCAGGGTCTTGGTCAAGCGTGTGAAATGGGCGACGCCATGGTGGCGAGCGCACTCCAAGGGATTGCAGGACTGTCGTGGTACGCGATCCGCAACGCTTCTGACCCGCAGATACCTAACCCCACAAAGAACTTAAAAGAAGCCGAACAGCAAGCGGCGCAAATTTATGCCAAGTACGGCGGTTTAACAACTGCAGGAAGTGTGATTACAACCTGGGCCATTGTTCGAGCAGCAACCACAACTGGCGGCAGCACCCATCCTGAAAAAGCAGGCTTCAAGTTAGGGCGTCTGCCGCGCGAGCGAGACCCACAACTGACATGAACTGACTTAGTACAACAAAATCAAAAGGAGGATACATCCATGAGCGACACCAAAAAGTCTTTCAAACTGGGGCGCCTGGTTCGGTCCCATGACAAACGCATTCCCATGTTGCACACACTCATGAGCAGCGCGGGCATCACGCCACAGCCGGTGGTTCCATCGGTGGATTACACGCAAGGAATGCCGTCAAATCTCGGGATGATGTTGAACGACACGCTAGGAGACTGCACCTGTGCTGCCTATTATCACGCCATCCAGGTCTGGACGTTCAACGCCCTCGGAGCCAAACAAATCCTTACCGAGCCAGACGGCGATGTCGAGAAATTGTACGAGCAGGCGTGTGGCTATAAACCAGCGGAGGGTGGAGAAGGACCGGGAGGAAACGAACAACACGTTCTGACGTTCATCCTGAAGAAAGGAGCACCGTTCGGACCTACTGGTCAGCAGCGGCACCAGATTAATGCTTTTGTCGAGGTCGATGTGACAAACACCGACAACATCAAACGCACGATCAACGACTGCGGCGTGTCCTACATCGGCTTCAATGTGCCGCAGTACATTATGCCGCCTGGCGAGAATCCGCTTCCTGTCTGGGACGTGGATCCAAAGGGCGACAACAAGATTGTAGGCGGCCACGCGGTCGTTCTGGCCGGGTATAACGCCTCCGGTGCGCGCGTTATTTCCTGGGGCGGGTATTACACGATGACCTGGGCGTTCTTCGCGAAGTTCGTAGACGAAGCCTACGCCATCGCCGACCCGGATTGGATCTCCGCAAAGAAGACAACTCCAGGAGGTCTATCCCTTCAACAATTGGAGCAAGCGATGCAGGCGCTGAAAACCGAACCGGCAGAATCGAGCGGCGTTAGAACGCCGGAGCTCAGGAAGGTGAGTTAGCATCGCCATCTGGCGGCGCATCGTTTGACTTGATCTAGCCCCCTGCCTGGCAGGGGGCTAGATCAGTAAGTGTGTCGGCGCAGTGCCGGCTACGCGACGCACGCAAGCGTGAGGGTGTACCAACCACGACAGTCTTTCCATGCCCCTCTGATCTCAAAACCGACATTTCCGAGAAGCGTTCGAATGCTGCTGTCTGTGAACTTATAACTATTCTCGGTGTGAATGGTTTCGCCTTGCGTGAAGTGAAGATCAAGGTCCGCGGGCTCGATACTTATGCGCTGCTCTTGCGCGCTCTCGAGGTGCATCTCGATACGGGACTCAATGGAATTCCAAAGCGCGCGATGACGGAAGCACGCGGGGTCAAAGTTGGCCCCCAGTTCTCTATTCAGGCGATGCAGGATGTTTAGGTTGAAAGCCGCAGTGATTCCTTCGCGATCGTCATATGCAGCCAGAAGAGTGGGTTCGTCTTTCACCATGTCTGTGCCGAGCAATAACGCGTCTCCGATTTGCAGTTGAGTACCCAGATTTCGCAGGATGAGTCGCGCTTCTTCCGGCGTAAAGTTGCCGATACTCGTGCCGATATAGAGTGCGAGGGTGGTGCCGTCAAAGGCTTCGAGTTGGAGCGGGTGAGTTACATAATTCCGGACGATGGGCTGCGTGCGCACTTCCGGCAATGTGCATGCAATGTTTTGGCACGCCAGCTCGAGAGCGTCGGGGCAGACATCAACTGGCACGTAGGTGACGTCGTCCGACACGCGCAAAGCGGCTTCGAGCAGAATGCACGTCTTCGAGGCGGTGCCGGCGCCCAATTCAACGAGACGCAATGGCGACGATGTATCTTTGTGAACCGCAGAGTTGTGAGTTCGAGCGACGATCGCATTTGCGTGTTTCGCCAGGATCGCCCTTTCTGTGCGCGTGGGGTAGTACTCGGGAAGCATTGTAATGCGCTCGAAGAGGCGCGAGCCCTCCGCATCGTAGAACATCCAGGGTGAGAGCGAGCGTGGCCGTGCGGTCAGGCCGCGCCGCACTTCTCGAGTTAGAGCTTCTCGAGTCAGAGCTTGGCGAGCCAGAGCTTGGCGAGCCAGAGCTTCGCGAGTGAGTGCTTCGCGCTCATCCGCCGGCGCACAATGTCCGATGTCCACTGTCTGAACGTAGGTTGCCATTTCAACGAATCCTTTCAGCGTGCCAAGCGAATCCCGGAGAACTGCCATTCATCTGTTCTATTTGGCTTTCGCCGCCGCTTGCTCGATCAACTCTGCCACTTCTTTCGGGTGAGACAGCATGGCCAGATGATTAGCCGGCACGGTGATTGAAGTTGCCTTGATGGTCGCTGCTTCGTCTTTCTCGAGCTGGGGCGGAATCGCGCGGTCGTTGCCCGCAATCAAGGCCCATGAAGGCTTGCTCTTCCACGCAGCCTTTGTGATTGTGGCTCCGAAAACAGATGACGACGTTTGGCCCTGGGTTGCCGTGAGTATCCGCTGTTCACCGGCCGGGAGATCTTGCGCCATGTCTTCGGCAATTCCTTTTGGAGTCGCCGTTAGAAAACCCTGCGCGTCAGGCCGGAGCTCGCCGCCCAGCGGAGCGGGGGGATACGGTTTGCTGACGGAATTGATAGATTCACCATCGCCGGGCGCGAACGCTGCCACGTAGACCAAACCGACAACTTTTGGGTCATTCCCTGCTTCGGTAATCACCACGCCCGCATAGGAATGGCCGACTAGTATTACCGGTCCATCCTGCAGCGCGATGATGCGCTTCGTCGCAGCTACATCGTCAGCCAGCGAGGTCAAAGGATTCTGCACAGCGACCACATGAAAACCCTTCGCCTGGAGGAGCGCAATTACTTTGGACCAGCACGATCCATCCGCCCAGGCGCCGTGAACCAGGACAATATTCTTGACCCCTTGCGGGGAGTTCGCCTGAGCGAATCCCCTCATGTTGAGTGCGGACGACAGGATCAGCATCGTGGTTGCGATCAAAGCCGCTCGGTACATTTGCGAGAGTTTCATTTTTATCTCCTCATTAAATTGACTGTCGCGATTAAGCCAGAACAAACTTGGCCGCACAATTGGACGATAGTATCGACGATACCTTGGTATAGATTGATTCGAAGATGTGTGGTCGATACCAAGGTCCAATTGTTTTAGTCCAGTCGCCCGTGGTTTAATGGTGCTCGTTCGAGATGCATGCAGATCGAATTCAATTACTTGTGAAGGAGAACACACCGTGAGTAAGCATCTCGAATCGCTGTATCAGAATCTTCTCAACGGCAAGCTGCCACATAACCTGAGTTGGAGCGAGGCCGTCGAACTGGTCGAGCATCTGGGTGAGGTGCAACCGCACGGCAACGATGAATCTGTGTTCGTCGTTAACGGCCAACGCGTCTTTTTCAAGAAGCCGCGCACCCATGATCTTGGCGTGGAGGAAGTTTCTCGGCTGCGTAAATTCTTGAAGGAAGCCGGACGGGATGCCAATAAATCAGGTTCGCCCGTAGAAGAACCGGCCCAGCCCAGCCGGATGATCGTCGTCATCGACCACCACGCTGCCCATGTTTATAAGGATTTCGGTGGAAGCCGACCGGCCGACGAACGCAAGGTGCAACCTTACGATCCTTACAATTTCCATCATCATCTGATTCATCGAAAGGAAGCTCACTACCGTGGCGAGCGCGTACCCGAAGAGGATTCGTTCTATGAGGAGGTCGCGAAAGATATCACCCCGGCGAATGAGATCGTGCTCATCGGTCACGCCACTGGGAAAAGTAACGCCGCCGACTTCCTGAAAGAATATTTGAAGACTCATCATCTCGACATTTTTCGGCGGGTCATCGCCACGGAAAACGCAGACCTCTCGGCGGTGACTGAGCCTGAAATTGAGGCTCTCGCCAAGCGGCACATGATCGCAGTCGTCTGAGCAGTTGTTGTGACCTACATGCCGCTTTCGTCTCTTCTTGGGGCAGATGGATCTAGCGCCGGCGAGGGAGTCCCTTTGTTGAGGCCTCGGATCCAGGTGGTTCACGGAACGGTTCCACAGGAATGCGCTCGTAACGAACATCCAATACGGTGAGGTATTCTGTGCCGCCCGGCAATTGAAGGACTACGCTGTCACCCGCTGAAGACTTCATCAACGCGCGTCCCAGAGGTGACACCCAACTGATGTGGTTGCGGTTGAGATCGATTTCGTCGGTGCCCACGATGCTCACCACTCGCTCGGCACCTGTGGCATTGGCATAGTGCACGGTCGCTCCGAAGAACGCCCTCGTGGCCGCTTGCCCCGATCTTCGAGCTTCCGGGTCCACCACTTCTGCGGCTTCGATTCGCTTGGTGAGAAAGCGAATCCGCCCATCGATCTGCCGCAGCCGCCGCTTGCCGTACTGATAGTCGGCGTTCTCACTGCGATCGCCGTTGCTGGCAGCCCACGCCACCACCTCGGTCACGGCCGGGCGTTCCCTGGTGAGCAGAAACCGGTGCTCATCTTTAAGGCGCTCCAGCCCGCTCGGCGTGATGTAGTTCTTCACCGGCGTCGTGGGCGCGTCGGGCGTTGGTTTTCTCGTAAACCCTTTTCGCATCTCGTAGTCCTTCGTCCTTCCAGCGCGAATCCAGTGGCTTCCCACTGAAAGCGAGCAACCGGGCAACGGCAAGTCGCGCTTAGCCGATCTGTTAAATTTCTTTTGGGCTCGGAGTCGCGCGAAAGGGCGAGCCGGTGCCGATCGCGCAGTAACGGAGCGACACTATGATAAACAAAATGTTTAACCAATTCTCACGTCGAAAATTCCTGGGCGCGGTTTGCACAACAAGCGCAACAACTCTGCTATCCAGCGCACCGGGCTTTGGGGCGTACGCGTCTTCCCTGAACAACAGTTCATCAGACGGCGTGCCCGACTCCAGTGGCAAAGGGCGCATTGTCGACATGCATGTGCACTTCGATCCGAAAAACCCAAATTACATTGAAGATTTCCTGAAGGTGTCGGAGCGACTGAACCTGACCGCCCTGATGTTAACTCCGTTTGAGAATCGAGTGGTTGTCGCCGAAGCCGCAAAACAGCACCCGACCAGGATCATACCGTTTGGGTATGTGGATTTGGACGCTCCAGATGTGGTCCAGCAAGTTGAAGAATTGCACAGCATGGGATTCCGTGGGCTTGGCGAACTCGAGTTCGTTAAGAAACCATATATCGATCCCGGTTATTTCCCGGTTTACGAACGAGCCAACGAGTACGGGTGGGTGGTGCTGTTTCATACAGGGATAGTACTGAGAAAAAAATTTAACGAACCCGAAGATGTTGCGTCCGGGCGGATGCGGCCGATTCATCTGGAGGAGATTGCACGTCGATTCCCGAAGATAACCGTGCTTGGAGCCCATCTCGGCAACCCGGAGTATCAATGGGCTGCCGAGATCGCGCGCTGGAATTCGAACGTGTTCTTTGATCTTAGCGGTTCGAGTCTGACGAAGATGCAGCGGCGCTTGTCTACATTCCGGGAGATTTTCTGGTGGACCGGCGAAGGCGATTCTGTAGTGAAAACTCCGGACAACGATCCCCACGCGTTCGTGAAGCTTGTGTTCGGATCGGACACCGGTTTGGAGGGCATCGAGAATGTTGTAAAGCAGTATCACGCGCTGTTCGATGCCTGTGAGGTTCCGGAGCCCACACGCAACCGGATTATGGGAGGAACCCTAATCAAGTTGCTAGGTTTGCCGAGTTAAGCAAAGACTCCCGAAGACCGGGGAAGACCGGGACCCGAAGACCGGTGACAGACGGGACGTTCACCGATTTCCATTCGTTGAAACGCTTGGAAACGTTCCGTCGGTTTCCCGCTTACTCACGAGTGCCAACGACGACCTTAGGGCGAAGCCGCCGACTACAGCTTCAGGATTCCGGTAAGGGCGATTGCTCGGGTTGCGGTTGCGGCTTTCGTCTCAGGACCAACGCGGAGAAGAGCGTGATGACGAGCCCAATCGGAAAGGGATGAATGAACGTGAGCACTGCATTGAAGAATGGGTTTTTGTACAGCTCTTTGTATTTTCTGATCTGCTCAAGTTTTTCCTGGACGGCTGCCGGGCTCGCCCCCGAGGCCGTGAGCTTCTGAACCAAATGAGCGCCGTATGCGTCCCAGAAACCAGGCAGGAAGTTGTAGTAGATCACTTCCCAGGTTACGACATAGAAGATGCACGATATCAGCGTAATGGAGAGGCCGACAGCAAAAGCCTTTGAAAAGGTAATCTGACCATCACCGATGTTGTCTCGGTAGGTTCGGATGCCGACAAACACCATCAAGAACGAGAGCACGATAGAGGTGTTGCCGATGATCGCCCCGCGGTCGAAGCCAATCCTGCCGCCGAAGGTCACCACCACTATCATCATCAGCGAGGAGATAGCGCCGGAAATCAGCCCGAAGGTGACGATGATCTTTCTCATATTCTCGTAATGTCTTTTATCCGATCCCGACCTTTCTAGGCTTGACCTTTCCATGTATGCTGCCGGCCCCATGCTCATCCTCATACGGGCTCAGCGACCAGCTACGTCAGCCGGCGACTTGGATGCCACTGGGACAACCACTATAAGGTTATCGCCTGCTCCGGGGTGAGTCATCCCAAGATAATCGAGGTTCGCCAGCGATTGCGCGTCGAGCCCGATGTCTTTCGTTGTCATGTTCGGCGCATAAAACATCAAGTGCGGAGGGAAAATGCCAGTGCCGTGCTCGGGGATCGCGCGCAAGCGGTTCTGGCTGGACATCATGTAGAGGAATCCCGGTTTGCTGGGATACTGGTAGCGGCCTTCCTTATATCCGTTGGCGACGTCTGCCTTGATTTCGGCCTCGGACTTGCCGTTTGTGCGCAGCTCTTCCCCGTGCATGTAGACAAGCAAGAGAGTGCGGCTGCCTTCGGCGTCGAAGCACTGCGGCTCAATGGTTGTTTCTGCGGGCTTTACGAAATGCCGGCCAACAAAACAGCTGAAGCCGTTCGTGCCTTCGCGCGCTTTCTCGTAGCCTTTGGGGCCGAGAACATAAACTGTGGCTTTACTGGATACCTCGGCCGGGGCGGCGCTTTCAGCGAGTGTAATCTGCTGGTCCCGTGGCATGGAGGCGTCGTAGACCCGGGGGAGTTCCTGGGCGGGTGCGGGAATGAGCGCAGCGCTGGAAAACAAGCCGATCGACAGAGTACCCACGACCAAGACCTTCATCGAATTGAGAGACTTCATGTTCGCTCCTTTTTTCAAGAAGTTCATGTTTTCATGAACTTCCTTTTTTCATAAACTTCATGTTTTCATGAACTCAGTTTCGCTCGTGTTGAGCGTCGACCGGCTCAACATACCGCGTGAGGCGGGGTCCCTGTCGTCATCCTTTTGGATGATTTTGGCGGCGGAGAGAAAAATCATTCATTTGGGGGAGCGGTTATTGGCGCGGACCGTGCCCGTGCACGAGTAAATCAGGGGAGAAGGCCGAATTCCTTGCCAAGTTGCACCGCTTGCGTTCTTCGTCTCGCCCCGAGTTTGTCGAAAACACGGCTGGAATGGGTCTTTACCGTGCTCTCGCTCACAAAAAGCTTTTCTGCGATTTCGCGGGTGCTCAGGCCCTGGGCGATCAATTCAAGGATCTCAAGCTCACGGCGAGTGATATGGAGGTCCTCACGTTTTCTTTCGTCAGGGATGAACGGTCCCTCGGCAGCGACGGGGACCTCCCTCACAACAATTGTCTGGCGTTTCGCTGTCAGCTTGAGGCCAAGCCAGATGCCAAGAGCGGCAAAGGTCGCGGAGATCAGTCCGCCGTAGATTTCGATGGAATGTTCGACGACCAGGAACTGATACTCGTTCCACCGGAGCAGAGCAATCAGGATTCCACCGATCAACCCGTACATGAGGACGTGGCGCTTCATAAGTTGCAGGAGGATTCGTTTTCGAAATTATCGCACCCATTCGCTTACACTCAAACCACATGCTCAACCGGGGCCACGCCTATACCACAATCATTACCAGCAAAGATCACGGACGAACCCTGCTCTCCCACCTGGCAAGTCTTTACCCACACTCAACCCCGCAAGCCTGGCAACAAAATCTGAACAATTGCGAAGTCACCATCAACGGCGTCACGGCGACCGGAAGCGAATCGCTTGTTTCAGGTCAAACGCTGGTCTGGAACCGTCCACCCTGGATCGAACCCGACACTCCTCAGCACTTCGAAGTACTGTTTGATGACCCGCATCTGTTGGCCGTCAACAAACCTGGCGGACTGCCCACCCTCCCCGGCGGCGGCTTCATGGAAAACACTCTCCTGCGCCTGGTGCAAAAGCAAACCCCCAACGCAAACCCTGTCCACCGGTTAGGCCGAGCCACTACCGGCATCGTTCTCTTCGCCAAAACACGCGCAGGCCGCCGCTAAACTAGGCGCGGACTGGAACACACCCAGAATTCAAAAAATCTATTGGGCGCTGGCTCAAAACGTCGCCCAGAATGACGCCCAGCACGACGCCTACGAAATCCTCACACCCATCGGCCTTGTACCGCACCCGCGCCTCGGCATGGTGTGGGCCGCCAACCCGAGTGGCAAGCCCGCAAAATCATTGGCGAAGGTGATCTCACGGGCGCCGAGCAGCACGGCGCCAAGCAGCACGGCGTCAAGCAGCACACCAGGCACCACAACCTTTGAGGTAACCCTGAATTCGGGACGCCCTCATCAAATCAGAATCCATCTGGCATCCATCGGCCATCCGCTGGTAGGCGATCCTCTGTACGGATTATCCGGCCAGCCTCTTGAAAATCTCCCCGGCCTCCCCGGCGACGGAGGATATTTCCTGCACGCCCGCTTTCTAAAATTCCACCACCCCATCACCGGCGAACCAATCCATCTTGAGGCAGCTTTGCCGTCTGGATTCTCATTGCATCAGTAGGTTCACGGCGGGATTCAAAGCAAGTAATTTGGGGTCACTTCCGTCTGTCCCCGAATTTTCGTCTGTCCCCGAATTTTCACCGTCTGTCCCCGAATTTTCCCGAGTTTTCGATGAGCGCAGCGGCGATTTGGGACTCGTCCAGACGCATAGCCCCCGAGACGTGCGTTAGATTTGCTCGCCAAGAATCAGGGGCACATAGCCTCGGACATCTTCCAGCAATTCCTCGCGAGTGACACCAACCTTGGCGCGAAGCTGCACACCCTGCAGCAAGTCAACGAGCAAACGGCCTCGCACCTTGGCAGAGGGTTTGCGAGTCAGGCGCCCCGCCTTTGTCTCCTGCTCGAAACGTTTCGCGAAAATATCAGCGGATGCGGTGAGGCCCTTCGCGAGCCAGGAACGGATCTCCGTTACCCGCTCCGAATGTCCCAGCGCAGCGGCGGCCAACATGCAGCCGCTGCGAGCGTCGCCGGTAGCGGTGTTGACGGTAGCCTGGCAAAAGGTGGTCACGGCCTTGCGGATGTCCGGCTCCGCTTGAAACGCTGCCATTTTGGGAGCTCCATAGATCAGCGCATAGCGCTCGACGGCCCTTAGCAGCAGGGTGGACTTGTCTCCGAAGGCTCGGTATAGCGCGGGTTTGGTGACGTTCACGGCGCGCGCGATCCGATCCACGTCGACTCCTTCATACCCATGCTCCCAAAACATCTCAACGGCACGGTCGAGTGCTTCGTCGGGAATAAAGCCTTTTGGACGTCCTGGGGGGCGCTTCGCAGTATTAGTTACCATCGCGTACGAAACTCCTTGCATTGCATCTGTTGGTATCGTACTCTCGCGTATGTAACGCTGCAAGACAGTAAATACAGGAGACGCCCATGGAACATTCGATCGCACTCATCACCGGCACCACCTCCGGGCTCGGTTATGCGGCAGCCCGCATGCTTGCCGGACAGGGCTGGCGCGAGATCATCGTCACCGGACGCAGCCTGGCGCGGGTGCGCGAAACGGCCACTCAGCTCGCGGCTGAGACCAAGAAACAGGTCTTTACGCCGCTGGAACTGGATCTGGACGCGCCGTCCAGCGTTCAGTCCGCCCTCGCCGAGCTAGTGAAGCGAGGTCGGCCGATCGATTTCCTACTGCTCAATGCAGGGATGGTCCCAGGTAAGAAGCGCGTGCTCACTGCGGCGGGCATCGAGGCGGCTCAGGCCCCGCTCATCGGCCATCATCAACTGACTGTCGGGTTGCTCCGCGCCAACCTGCTGAGCCCTGGCGCGCGGATTGTTATCGCCGGCGCAGAACCTGCCCGTGGGGGCGTGCCGATGTTCAGCTACACCGATGTGCCAGCCTTCGCCGCCAAGTACTTCCGGGGAGACCGGACCGCCGCTATCGAAGCCCTGATTCGCAACGGGTCAAACGTGAAGTACGTGCCCAACAATACGTATGCCGACGCGAAGCTCATTATCGCTTGGTGGGTCGCGGCGCTGGCGCGCCGGCTACCCTCCGGCATGGCCGTGTACGCTGTCTCGCCCGGTGGGGCGACCGCCACCAAGGTGGTGCGAAACGCTGGCCCGGCGTTGAAGTATCTGTTTATCCCAATCGTGAACCTCATTCCCGGCATGAATCAGACGCCGGAGACCGCGGCCCGTCGGTACCTCCAGACGTCGGAGTTCGGAACCGACGTCTCAGGGCAATTCTTCGCCTCGGCTCAAGGGAAGTTCTCAGGCCCAATTGAGGTGCAGCGCCAGCCACACCTCTACGATCGCGCCAGCCAGGAAGCCGCGTGGCAGGCCGTCGTCAAGGTCTCTGGCGCCGACTTGTCTTATCCAGCATCCGTGAGCGCGGTGTCCTGACGGAGCGCCGGTCGCCGTAGTGCTTCGTCGGGGATAAAGCCTCAAAAGGAGGAGTAAGAAGATGCAGAACTTGGTAGTAAGCTGTTTGGTAGTTGCTTATCTCTCGGCGAACGTATACGCCATCGTGAAGGTGCGGGTGTTTGAGTTAGCCCGTTCGCGCAAGCATCTCCTACTCTATGGCGTCCCCTTCATATTGTGGGGCTCTGTCATTCTGATGGGATGCAAGCTCATGGAGATTATGCGCCGATTCGATGAACGGGCGGCCTGATGGCCACTCAACTAAGTTCCAGTTACGATGCTTCTCCTATTGTTCTGAGCGGGTGCGCCATTTCCCTTCACGCCAACCGCCACACCGACCACGTTCACGAATCGGCGACTTGCTGAACTGAGGAGACGACCGTGAATCATTGCGAAATCATGCGAGCCCACCGCTGGGAAATTACGGGGAAATTATGGGGACAGACGGAACGTTCCCCGCTTCTTTAGTTCTCACCAAGGCATGACAATTCCAGTGCACCGGACGTCAGGACGCGAATTCTCGTTCCCGTTGACATGCCGCCCGAGCGCTCCTTACACTTGGCTCATGGAAGTACGTCTTACACCCGAGCAGCAGCAACAGCTTGCAGAACTGGCCAGCCAGCGGGGCCGCGACGCGGATGCGCTTGCCCAGGAAGCGATTAGCCGCTATCTCGCCGAGGAAGCCCGCTTTGTGGAGGCCGTTAAGCTCGGCGAAGCCGCTTTGGATCGCGGCGAATATCTCACCCACCAGCAAGTGGGAGAGCGGATCGACCGGCTCTTCCGTTCCTGATGGAAATCCGGTGGTCACCGCTGCCGCTGAAGACCTGGAGCGCATATTTCAACGCATCGCGAAAGATAACCCCACTGCAGCTCGCGGAGTCGTGAAGGCTATCTATGACGGCTGTGCGGCGCTCAAGGAATTTCCCCATCGCGGTCGCCCCGTCCGCATCAACGGACGGCGCGAATTAGTCTTCACTCCATATATCGTCGTCTATCAGGTAAAGGAGCACAGCGTTGAAATCTCCCGCATCTATCATGGGGCCCAGGACTGGCCCTGATGCGCGGTAGGGTGGCCCATCCTTAGCAGGTGCATCGCAAAGGGTGGGCCTATCCCGGCTGGTCTCTTGAGCTTTACTTCTTGGGCCGCGACTCCGGCGGCACAAGGCCTGCGAGGCGGTAGTACACAACGAGCTGGCCGTAGTGTTCACCGCTATGTTCGATGAGGCCGTAGGCTATGTCGAGAACGCGCGATTTCTGGCCAGGGAAATAAACAACCTCCGTGGTCATGCCTTTTTCGCCTTTCGACTGGATGGTGGCTGCGCCATCGGCGAAGGCTTTCTTGACGAACGCAACGATGTCCGCCTTGGACTTATATTGCTCGCGCTTCGGATCTTCTGCCGCGGGAGGCTTTTGCCCCATCACAGGATTCGTGAAGTAGTAGCATGAACCCGCCGCGTGCAGCAACTGCTCGGCGAAGCTCCGCTGCGCGGGTGTCGGCTTGAAGTCATACTTGTCCTCGGGAAAATCTTCGGCCATCGCCGTCAGCTTGCGGCCAATCTCATTCCAGGAATCCAGCACGACTTTCAATTCCGGATCGGCAGCTTTGACGGCTGCATCTTTTTTCATCGCGTCCTGCTTCATCGCGTCTTTCTTGATCGCATCCTGGGCATGGGCGGGAAATGCGAATGCCAGCAGGACGATAGCGAGAAACGGTATTCTTTTCATTTCTTTCTCCACGATTCTTTCCACGATTCTTTGTCCGCGAATGAGTTTTGCGAATCAAAATCAGACTTCCTATTTCGCCTGCGCCAGCCCCGTAACCACTGCGGCAACTTTATCGAGTTGCTCGTTCCAGCCCTCCAGTTGCCCGCTGTTTTTTGCGTTCTCCATGGGTTCATTTCCCATGTAGGTGAGTTTCGTCTGGCCGTTTCCGAGATCCTCAAAGATGGTCACGTCGTACGCACCGTCGATAGCCTCAGGTTTTCATTCCTAATTCCGCAGGGTCAATCTTGTTTCCCTTCGAGTCCGAAAAGTACATGGAGGAAACGATCTTTTCGAGGGGAACAATCTCGTGGTATTCAACCGCATTCCAGCCCTCCTACCCATCCGGCGTTCTCATGCAGAGGAGAGATTTTCCTCCCACGCGAACATCCATCTTGCAAATCGGCGCAGTAAAACCTTTCGGTCCCCACCACTGCATCACATATTTCGGATCTGTCCACGCCTTCCAGACCAACTCGCGTGGGGCATCAAAAATTCTTGTAACGACCATCCGCTCGATCTCGTTCACTGTGTTTTTTGTCATCTCTGGCCTCCTCTTTCTTTATTTGATCTTTTTTCATTTGATCTTTCTTCATTTGCTTTACAACCACTTCCAGTTTGTCGAAACTCTCTTCCCAGAATCGGCGATAGTTAAACGCCCAGTCGCTGACTGTCTTAATCGCCGCTGGCCTAAGCGTGCACACACTCTCTCGTCCACGCTTCGTCTTGATCACAATCCGCGCCCGCACGAGGTAGGCGATATGTTTTGAAATCATCTGCTGCGAAAGTGCAAACGGTTCCGTCAATCCATGCACAGAGGCAGGCCCATGGGAGAGTCGTTCGATCATCGCCCGCCGGGTTGGATCCGACAAAGCGGCAAACGTTGTACCTAATCTATCCACAACCATATGGTAGTGGATTTTCTGGCAATGTCAAGTGTGAATTTTGCGATCCTTGATTTCTGGTTCACTGATCCCCACTGTGCCGTACAAAGTTGGTTTCGCATGCGTTCGCGGTACTGCCCAAACTGCGTAATAGATGGGGCATCCTCGGTCCCGTGTCTACCGACAATCAAAAGGCTGGGCAACACGAGCATTGTTTAAGCGAACTCAAGCTCGTAAACTTCATTCATGAAGTGGCCTCAACCAAAGACTTGGTGGTCCTCACTCCTTTGGATAGTTGCGACCTATGTTCTGGCGACGGATTTGCTGCCGAACTTGCTTCTTCTCGCCGTGAACAGCAGTGGATACCTCCCTTATAGCGACCGTCCTGGACCGGGCTGGCAGAGTCCACACATCCCCAGCAAGGAAGAGATCCAGTTCTTTCTTGGCTTCGCTGTTCTTCTTCTGAAGGGGACTGCTTTTTATGGCGGCCTCTTTGCGCTGTTGGCGATAATTCTTGGATTCTGTCGTGTTCCTCTCTACGGCCTTCGACTTGCTGCCACGGTCTTGGCATTCATCTCCTCGGGCATCATGATGGCGGCTGCCGGATGGATGATTGCCATTTCTTCAATGGGCGTATACACCGCAGCAATCTGCGGCGGACTTTGGGGACTGCTGATTTTTGCTCGCTTGGTGCCCACGATTTCCTACACGCCGCCCTTGGTCGTTCGGATCGTCATTCCACTGCTGGCTCTCGGAGCAGGAGGGTATTGGTTGATTCGCCCAATGCTGCCAAATCGGGCCCTCACGAACGCAAGGATTGAAGTAATCCGCAGAGATCCTTCAGGACAAACGCCCATAAGCTTCGACTATTTAGGTCGAGGGTTTGCAGATCGGCTGACGGTATCCGACACATACGTATCCGTCAGCAGGCTGGAGTTCACGACCGACGGCAAGAATCGAGTTCGTGTCTTGTTGATCGTTGATGACTCAGAACTAATCGCTCACACATTCGTGTTGCCGCGTACAGGCGAAGTTGTATACCGACAGAGCAATGGAGTTTGGAGAGAAGAACAATCGGGTGGAAGGCCGTCTGGCATATCGGTGACCCTCACTGCTTTCAACAGTACCCTCAAGACTCAAGGACCGTGCTGCTCGTCGGTATCCTCCAGCTTTGCTCCATATAGATAAGTAGCCCTGCAACTTGCCAGATTTTCCTGCTCAGGGAATTGAGGATGGCCTAGGCCCGGTCCCATCGTTGACGGCGTTCCGAGGCCGTTCAATAGTCCAGCGTTACAGCGCTAGCCGGTACTTTTCCAGTCACGCTACACTGGAACAGGCACAGTCACCGTGCCGCGAGTTGCTCCTCCAGAATGATCTCTTTCTCGAACATCAATAAGCAGTATGGCAAGCAGTTGCTTTTCGTGGATGCTTCGTTTCAGTTGAATCCCGGCGGGTGGCCCGCCCGCTGAAGGCATGCTTGGGAGAATCAGTACGGAAGCTGGCTTGTGTGAATCGTGGGGAAGCGTCAGCGTCCGCTCCGCAAAAAGTACACCTGGTCGGTCCAGTCCATTCCCCCGGCCTCGTCCACGAGTGAAATTAGAGCACGGACTAGTCCTCCAATGTCCGCCGGCGAGATTGTCTTTTCATCGACAAATATCACACCACCATGGGATCGCCCTTCCTCTGCCCAGAGCTTTAACAATGGAGGAATCGTCCTGCGATCATAAGTAACCAGGGTTAAGCGTTGCTTCGCTGCCTCCAACAGGCAAACGGAATCTTCCTTCCCATGGAAGTTTCCGTTCTCCCACTGCGCCATGCAGTGGATGACTATGGGGTGGCTAACTGACGATCGATTCCGACGTTGAACGCCATTCATTACGTCTGGAGAGATGTGCTCATCGAGAAGAAGCCTGAGCATGTCAGCCCCGCTTGGTCTGCCGGGTGGCAAAGTCGACCATTTGGGGAAGCAAGCGCTTTAAGCTGTCGAAATCGTTTGAATCGTTCTCTGCTATCGCGTCGTTCACCTCTCCGGGAAATGCCTCCGAATAGTGAAGGGCAGCTCGAACCCTCGCTTCAGGCCATTTCAAATGCTTGGCCACGTCCTTCATATTTCCCTTGTAACTCCGAAGAAGCAACATGACCTCCCATATCGCCAGGGTGCTGCCTTGGATATAGGCTTGCCTGCCTGCCGGTGAATCGCGAAAATCCAGGAAAGCAAATTCCGACCGCCTCAAGCCCTCTTCCACCAGGCGCGCGCTTGCGTCGCTCGGCGTCCAGCCGTGCCGCCTCGCGATGCGCTTCAAGCGTTTCCCGCTCTCCACTGGCAGGCGCATACTGAGTACCATCGTGCGCGATTGCTTCATCGTTCCTCCGGGTGTAACTGTTGTAAGCATTGTATACTATGTAGGGAAAAATAGTGACTGATTCCCCCGGCAGCGTTGCCCGCCAATTTTCCGTCCACGCTACACTGCGGCTACACTATTTAAGAGGCACCATGCCGCGAGTTGCTCCTTCAAAATGATCTCTTTCTCAAACATCAATAAGCAGTACGGCAAGCAGTTGCTCTTCGTCGATGCATCGTTTCAGTTGAATCCCGGCGAAAAAGTTGGACTGGTCGGTCCCAATGGGGCGGGCAAGACAACGCTGTTCCGCATGGTGGTCGGCGAGGAAACTCCCGACGAGGGCGCGGTCTCTGTCCCCAAGAAGTTGACGATCGGCTATTTTCGCCAGGACGTCGAGGAGATGCAGGGCCGTTCGGTGCTGGATGAAGCGATCGCAGGCAGCGGACGCGTCGGCGATCTGCACCACGAGCTCGAAGCCTTGCAGCGGGAAATGTCCGACCCCGGCAAGGCGGATGACATGGACCGCATTCTTGATCGCTTCGGTCATGTGCAGGAGGAGTACGAGCATTTAGGCGGTTACGCGCTCGAATCGCAAGCCCGTGAAGTGCTCCACGGTCTGGGATTCAAAGACGATCAGATTGACGGCGACGTGGGCGCTCTCTCCGGCGGATGGAAAATGCGGGTTGCGCTGGCACGCGTCCTGCTCGGAATGCCGGACGTATTGCTGATGGACGAACCGACGAACCATCTCGACATCGAATCCATCATCTGGCTGGAACAGTTTCTCAAGTCATTTCCCGGCGCGCTGCTCATGACTTCGCACGACCGCGAATTCATGAATCGGCTGGTCTCAAAGATTGCGGAGATTGATGGCGGCGAAATCATCACCTACTCGGGTGATTACGACTTCTACGAGCGCGAGCGGGCGATCCGAGAGAGCAACCAGCAGGC
Organism: uncultured Acidobacteriota bacterium; assembly: GCA_963758005.1. GTDB lineage: Bacteria > Acidobacteriota > Terriglobia > Terriglobales > Acidobacteriaceae > Sulfotelmatobacter. The sequence goes on along the minus strand of CAVWTR010000006.1, from coordinate 26,255 downwards.
AGCATTTGCCCGGCAGCAGTCCATGCTTGCCAAAGAGCAGCGCTTCATCGATCGTTTCAGGACCCACGCGGCCAAAGCGGCCCAGGTGCAGAGCCGGATCAAGGCGCTGGATAAGATCGAGAAGATTGAACTGCCCAAAAAACGGCAGGTCGTGAAATTCGACTTTCGTGTTCCTCCACGATCCGGCGAACAGGTGGCCGTCATCGAGAATCTGCACAAGAGTTACGGCCCGCGTGTGATTTATGAAGGATTCAATCTCACCATCCGCCGCGGAGAACGCTGGGCCGTCATGGGAAGAAACGGCGCGGGCAAGACTACGCTGCTTAAGATGATTGCCGGAGCCAGCGCTCCCGATGCCGGAAGCGTGCGGCTCGGCGCCAGCCTGTATATGGGCTACTTCGCGCAACAATCGCTAGACGTGCTCAATTCCGATCTCACGGTCGCCGAACAGTTGCAACAAGATTTTCCGCAGGACAGCATTGGCTCGCTGCGGAATCTGGCGGGAGCATTCCAGTTCTCCGGCGACGACACGGACAAGAAGATCCGCGCACTCTCCGGCGGAGAAAAATCGCGGCTGGCCATAGCGCGCATGCTCTACAACCCGCCGAACTTCCTGGTGCTCGACGAACCGACCAATCACCTGGATCTTGCGACCAAGGAGATGCTGGTGGACGCCCTGAAGGATTTTGAAGGCACCATGATCTTCGTATCGCATGACCGCATGTTCCTTCGCGGTCTTGGCTCACGTGTGCTGGAACTGGGCGGTGAGAGCGGCACGGACCGCAATCCCACTGTGTATCCCGGCTCCTATGTTGAATATGTCCAGAAGCTTGGACACGAGGCGCCTGGGATCTATTCGTAAGCCTTGCAAGATTTTGGTGCAACGACTCGCCGGGCGATGTGAAAGATTCGTCGCACCAAAAGCGCAAGGCCAATCGGCCAATCGCGCAACGCCTCTTGCGAAGGTCTGCCACTCAGCAGGCCTCCATTCAATAAATAAGGGGAACTGTGTGGCAGTTCCCCTAATTGGACAGTTTTGGAAAGTCGCTACTGCAAGTGCCCAATTGCCCGTAAACCTTAATGAGTGCGTTGGTTGCGGGGGGTCGATTTGTGTAGCGGGCAGGTTCCGAGCACTTAGAATGGCTACTTCTGAGACTTCGGCGGGCACTGCGCGTCGTAGGTCGTCTGCATCTGCCTCAGTTTGAACACGCCGTAGAACACGGTAAGCGCCATGGCAACAATGAGAATCGAGCCGAACATCTTTTCCATGTTGTACGCGCCCTCGCGATTGGCGACATAGCTGGCGACGATCAAGCCGAAGATGACGATGTTGATGACCCAGTTCACGGGCTTCGACACGATGTAGTGCAAGGTGCCGAAGCCGGCGAGCTGGTAGAGCATGAATGGCAAGATCGCTACCATCGGCAGCAACTCCGAGGCACCCAGAGAGATGTCAACAGACCCCGGAGCCACTGCGTGCAGCAGCCGGCTGTGCGCCAGTTGATGGAACAGCGAAGGAATCGCACACAATAAAGGCACCACGGCGAGCAATTCGAGCACCAGCGATCCGCTCCAGGCGCCGATCTGGGACGAAGGATCGGCGCCCTCACCCGACGATTGCGCGCCAATGTACAGTCCACCGACGATGGCCGCGGCACTGGACAACATCAGCAGTTCCACAGTGATGCCAAAGGCCTCCGGTTCGCCCGCCTTGAGTAGCAGCATCGCCAGGAAACCGGGGGTGTAGAACATCACGCGCACGAGTTTCGCCCAAACGCGCTCGTCGCGTTCCGGCGGCAGGATGGGGAGTGCAAGTCCGTTGGTTCCGATGGTCGGTCTAACTTTCGACATTTCCGTATCCCTCAGCGATCCTGTGAATAAAGCTGCCGTGTTTCGCTGCGCAGCCTTCGACTCGGATCATGTGGTCCCTCTATCGACGCCATCAACTGTGCTTGCGCCATAATTCTGCTCTTAGGTCAGCAGCCGACTGCGGCAATGGCTCGGAAGATCTCACCACGTAAACTGCGCCGGGGCCGTTGCAACAGTCGCTTCTTCCCGGATCAGGCACTACCGCACGCTTCGAGTTCACCACGATTGCAGCTGATTTGGAAACTGTTACTTGTGACAGGGGCCAGCAAAGTGCGCTTAAAACTACTATCCGGTGGAGGAACAATCATTCCACTAGTCTCATGAGAAAAGACTGGAAGCGCGTATTCGCCTTTACCTGTGTTGCCTTGTTTCTAAGTCCCGTATTGCAGGCGGAGGAAACGTGTCCGGTTGAGGTCAAGATCTTGCTTTCCCCGTCGACGATTCAAACTGTGATCGCATCGCTCAGTTTTGAAAAAGAGACGGGGACACGCGTTTATTTTTTCGATACCGATGCGCTTGATCTCCTGAGGCAGGGTGTGATTGTGCGAGTCAGGCAGGGGGCGGATAACGATCTCACGGTGAAAGTGCGCGTGCCTGGGGGCGACAAGCAAGTTGATGCCACTCAACTTCGGGAGCACTTTCCGTGCGAAATAGATCGGAATGGGGCCGGAGAAGACACAAGCTATGCAGTTCAGCGCAAGTACAAGGAGTCGCAGGTCCCTGAAGTGGGCGGCGACATTTCCAGCCTACTGAGCCGGCCGCAAGAAAGACTGTTACGAGAGGCGCGGGTTTCCATCGATTGGGCCCGGGTGATGAGAATTGCCAACATCACATCCACGAAGTGGGAAACCACAGCTCCGCCGACATTCCGCAAACTTACACTTGAGCTCTGGGAATGGCCGGAGGGTAATATTCTCGAGCTCTCTACGAAGGTCGGAGCTGATGCAGGCCCATCGAAGTATGCGGAGTTGCAGCGGCTGGTAAATATGAAAAGACTCTCGTTGAGCGCCAGACAAGGTACCAAGACGAGAATCGTTCTGGAGACACTTACGCGTCACACATCCACGCCGAGATGATATCAGCCTGGATGCTCAAGAGCGGCCAGCGCAGCCGTTTTAGGCATACAAGTTAATCTAGCTTTTTAGACTCAATGAATGTAATGCGATGTTAGGCCAACCACCGGCATATTTTCGACGCTGGAAGCCCGACACGATGCTCTATGCCCGATCCGGCACATACACCAGGAACTCCGGCATGTCCGGGAGTCCGTCGATGAACGTCCCCTTTTTCTTTCCCTTGACAGAGAAGCGCCGGACCTGCTGATGGAACCGTTCGGCCACATATAAATCGCCGTCCGGGCCGATCGCAAAGCCGGACGGGGCCTTGAGCTTGCCGTCAATTACCACGCGCGCCTTGAGCTTGCCGCGCGGAGCCACTTTGGGGATGTCGTAGGCGAGGATGCTGCCGGTGCCGGCGGCGCCGATGTAGAGCGTCTCGCCGTGCAGGATGAGGTGCACGGGCTTCGTTAGCTTTTTCCCCTTGATGTGCGCCACGAGTCGCCCCGACTTTATTTCGAAGATCTTGATGACGTCCCCCGCCTCGTCGGCCACATAGAGAAGGTGGCGGTGCACAATGATCCCGCGCACCGAGTGGCGCGGTCTGCCGTGCTCGTCGAGCACAACCTGGAGGCCCTGCGGTGAGGGGACATCCAGCGGCGCGCGGTCGCCGACTTCGGGAAGCCGGCCCTGGCTGGAGGCGACCAGCGTGCCGGGAAGGAAGTTTCCGTCGGGGAAACTCTTGCGGAGGTGGATCGCCACCGGCGCGGGCTTGCGCGTCTTCGTCAGGATGGCAAGGACGGTATTGGTGTCCTGGCACGAGACGTATAGCCGGCCGTCGTCGCCGAGCTCTATGTCGAAGGGGTGGACCATGGCCGAAACGTGCTTGGTTGTCACCACTACGTCGGCGAAGCGGAAAGTGTCGCCGTAGCGGCGGTACCGGGTGACATGGCTGTCCTTGCGCCAGGCGTTGGCAATGTAGAGATCGTCGCCGACCAGCACGAAGCCGCGGGCAATGCGCAACGGGTAGGCATCGGGCGACGGGTCGAGCAGCAGGGGATGCCTTTTGCGGGGAGTGCCGTCGTCCTCGAAGACGCCGATGTTTTCGACGCCGGCCTTGCCCTCACCCCCGTAGCTGATCCACCACACGGTGTCCTTCCTTGATTGCTGCGCGCGAAGAGAAACCCTAACCTAGAGCGTCTTCGATGGATTCGAAACTGTTAAAAGTTACAGGGAGGGTATTCGGCATTTATCTGTGGTCGCGATCTTGATGAGACTTGTGAATCGTGCTGAACAAAAAGGCTGTGGTCAGCCCGAACAGCAGCCAGCCACTCAGAGCTTCGATCTGTCCCATGAGTCGCCACTGGCCTTCCAGAACCAGACTCGACCCAAACGTTGTCATCGCGCCCATGGAATAGAGCATGGCGGAGGTGAAGTCAGGTCGAGCGCCGAGAAGCAGATAGCACGCAGCCCACGTGCCTGCTTCCAACACATGTAAGCAGATAGCCAACAAAATCAGGATGCTAATGACCATCGCGAACAGAACTCTGGAGCGGCCGTGAACTCCCTGGCGGCTAAGCACGTCGACAGCTTTCTCGTTTAAGAACCCGAGCCCCAAAACATGGATGACTACGGTTAGTACGATCAACGGCAGACCCCATTCCCAGTCGGCGCGCCATGCCGACTGGACGACAAAATACCAGTTGAGAGCGGCGACGGCATTTCTCATCGAGACCTCTTTCTCAGGCTTCCGTTCTGCCAGTTCATCATTAGTACGGACGTTCGTGGAACTGTCGCTTATTACAGGAGCCAGTAAATGTGTTTTGGAATATTGACAGATGGCTGCGCGGCTCGATTTTGCAAACCGGTGAACAAATGCGAACTGGCAGGAAAGAAGGATGGTAGTGACTTGACTTGTCCCAGAATGCCTCTGCCGGGGCATAGAGCCGGAACCACAGATACGGTTCTATGCCCATCGTCGGCAGCCAGCTGCTTTCGAAACCCTTTGGCGCCTTCGGGCCTACAAACAAATCACATCACTTCGTATGGGCGAAGTAGAAGTTCAGCGACCCTCCCCTACGTTCCTTGACTCCAAACTTTGGGTTGTCATGTTCACTTGCCATCCGTGACGATGAGCTCGGCATTTGCCGTGTCGCACATCCCGTAAGTCGCTCCTGATCGGCAAGCCCCCGCCGAATATTTGACGCACCCTTTCCTTTTCGCTACCACTGAAACGGAGCGGTCGGAGCCGCCAATAATTGCACCTGCGGGATTAAACGGGGATGCTGAACCGAAGTCTACGACAAAGCCATTCTCCTTTTCTGTGCTGATCCAGTTCACCTTCGTGCCGACTTTCACGCAGAAAAGAGAATTCCCCTTAGCGTTCGGAATGCTGGGAGTGGCCGAGGCCGATTCCGACGTCCGTTTCACGTCCACGGTACAGGGAGTGGAAGGCGATCCGCAGGTGTTAGCGGCCGTACATAGTTGCGCCGGATTTACCTCCATGCAGGCATATTTGTCGTTCGACTGAGCGGCTGCATTGTTTGGTAACACCAGGAGGGTCAAGAACAGCGAAGCACATACAACTGAGAAGCACCGATGAGCCTTCATGACGCACCTCACGATCGTCGAGTTGTCCATTCCGTGACTCGGGCGGGGATGTCTTACGGACAGCTTTTGTAGAGCCTGTATGAGCTCGCTAGTTCACGCCGGGCGTGCCTCTCCAATCGATAATGTCAGCGAGCCTCCATGGGTTCTGATTCAGATCCCACTGCAGTTCCCCTTGTTTGTCGATAACCAGCTGAGTTGCCGGATACAAGACGCCTGTACTTTTGCTTTTGTCCTGGTCGTTGATTTCGAGTATGCCGGCGGTAAGGTCGAACGATTGAGATTGGGTGTCAAAGAACGCCTCGCCAAATCTGATCTGGCGATTGGTGACAAAGACAATTTTTCGGCCTGTCGCGGTCGGAAGTATTCTGATGAAGGAACAGTCATAGCCCAGTGTGCCGGTGATTTCGACGTGGCCTACCGCCTTCATCCTCTGCAGCGCATTCACCAGGCCCTGGTTCTGACCCTTGGCATACGCCTGAACGAGAATCTGTCTGTCCGCCGGCGTCGAGAACTCGTAGATATTCAATGTCACGCCGATGTTCTGCCCCATTTGGGTGCCCGTGCCGAAAGCCGTTGCGTCAATGGTTTCATTCTTTTCTCTCGCGAAGCCGGCTGTACTTCCCGCCATCAGTAATCCCAATAGAAGCGCGGCTCCAATCACTGACCTTTTGATTTTTGCTTCTCCGTGCATACCTTCCTCCTGTCTAGCGAATGTGAGTTCATTAAGTGACCCCCAGGTGCACGCATTGGTGCGTCCTCTTTCGCGCATCGTTCCGGCTACGTGTGATCCTGTTGGCGGGACCCCGGAGCAGGAGGTACGGGACAACCGCGAGGAACAGTGCCACCAACAATGCTTGGCTCGGGTAGAACCAGCGGAAAACCTTGAACTGGTTTGAGTGCCATTTGCATATTCCTTTCGGAAGAAATTTCTTTGCACTGGTTTGTGCCGGTAGGAGAATGGGGCCCACCCGTCCCAGTTAACGTCCTAGACTACGACTCCTGCGCAGCGACACAACTGTCAGAATTAACAGGACGTGGGGTCCCAGGGGCTTTGAGCTCAAGCGTCTGAAGGATCTTAGAAGATCACTTTCAGCGTGAACTGTGCGGAGCGCGGACCGCCAACCGCGTAGAGTGCGCTCTGCCCGTTTGGAGCGGCCCCCGCGTCGATGTTCGTTGTGGACGTGCCCGGACATACCTTGCCAAATGCCGGATTCGGCCCATTCTCGGTCCCCCACATGGGATCCGGAGCACATTGCGATCCGGGAATTCCGAACATCGGATGGTTGAACACGTTAAAGTATTCCGCGCGCACATCGAGCTTGACGCGTTCGGTGAGGTTAAAACGACGGCGCAGTGCGAGATCGGTCTGGTCGATTGAATATGGGCTGCGCAACGAGTTCCTGGGAAAGTTCCCCGCCTGCCCTGGAGCGGGTGAAGTGAAGGCAGCTGGATTCAGCGCTCTGCCACTCGGTTGCGTCGGATCTGCGATCCAGTAGGGTTGGCCGGGCACGATTTCAGCCTCAGTCGTGTAATCATTAAAGGGGCTGGTATCGGGCCCGTGGAAGGTTACATTGATGGGCGGCGCGGTCGTGACGCGAACCAATCCGTCCACGGCCCATCCTTTTAGGATCGCGTTGCTGGCGCGGTCCCAGGAAGGCGCACGTACTTCATAAGAGATGGCCCCGGCAATGGACTGACGTATGTCGTAGTCGGAGGGCGTCAACGGTGGGAGCAGGATGTTGCCCACGCTCGGCGCCGTCAGACCCTCTGCATCTGTGGAACCAAGATCGCTTGATTTTGACAAACTGTAGGAGACAAGCGCCTGCAGGCCATGCGACATGCGGCGCTGGAACTGCAACTGAAGGGCGTTGTAGTGAGAGTATCCGGCATTCCGTATTGCGTTGACCCATCCGTGACTGCCCGTGCTTAAAAGCATCGGAGGAGAAATGGCATCCTCTCGCAGGAGCCGTCTTCCGTCGGACCCAAGATAGGTTGCCGTCAAGGTTTGCTTCGCTCCCAATTCGCTCTCGATGGCCGCATTCCACTGCATGGTGAACGGAACGCGCAGGTTGGGATCGACAGCACTGACGTCATATAAGCTGGCATTGATTGTCGTGGAGAAGGGCGGAGGCTGGAAAGCTGGGTTGGTGATGCTGAAAGGCACCGCCGGAGAAAGGGAAAGAGATTTCGAGTGCATATAGGGAAACCCAAAAGCGGCTAGGCCGATGTCCCCGTAGCCCAGATCATAGAAGAGGCCGAAACCTCCTCGCACCACGGTCTTGGGGGTGAGTTGGTATGCGGCTCCGATCCGGGGCGCGAAATTGTCAAACCTGGTATGCCAAAGCGAACCTGGCAGCACAGCGAGCGGGTTCGAGTCGAAGATTCCCTGCAGCACGTAGAGCGGTTGGCCTGACGTTGCCGAAACCGGCGGTGCGTTGATCTCCCACCGCAACCCATACGTCAGCGTCAGGTTCCTCTTGGCCTTCCACGTGTCTTGAGCAAACAGGGAGTAGTTATTCACTTTCACTGAAAAGAGATCATCAGCAGCCAAGAGAATCGAGCTCACGGTTCCTGCCACCAACTGCGCGTACCCAGTGGAAAAAACGCCGTATCCGGTGCTTTGCCCGGACGTGGGGCGCAGATGACGATAATCGATTCCGAACTTGAATTGGTGCACGCCGACAGCCCAGGAGAATGTGTCCACGAAATTGAGCTGCCGCTGGACGTTGTTGTATTCGGAACCTTCTCTGATATCCATGTCGCCATTGCCGATCGATCCGAGATAGAGAAGGGCCTGACCGTTATCAAAGCTGAAAGGGGATGAGGACGGGAACAGAGTCGAGATAGGCGGCGGAACCCCACCATAGAAATTCGTAAGGGATGTGATGAAAGTACTCGTGTTTCGGCTCCAGTTCGCGCGGAAGTCGTTAACCTTGGTGGGAGCGATCAGGATGGTCGCGCCTGCAGTGAACGTGTTGGTGTTCGCATTGTCATAGGCTAATTCCTCCCAGCGGCGGGTCGTGTTATAAGAGGGCGCGTGGTTATAGCGTGCAAACAGGGTGATTTTGCTGTTTAGATAATGGTCAACGCGGATGCTGGTTGCGTTGAGGGAAGAAGGAATGGAATAGGCGGCGTTAAGCATCGCAAGGCATGGATTCGTGATGTTGTCGCAAGTCGGGTCGACGAGGGGAGAGTTGGGATCCGGAAGGGGCAGCGCATTGAGAAGCGGCTGATAGTCTGGAGCAACCGCCGCCCGCGCAGAGGCAGTAAGAAATTCACCCGAGGCCGTTTGCGGCTGCCATAATCGGAGCCCCTCGTAAGAAAAAAAGAAAAAAGTCTTGTCTTTCAGGATGGGACCTCCAAGGACGCCACCAAAGTCGTTCTGGCGGAGCGGAGGCTTGATGAGCGGGGGCGCGTCAAAATAATTGCGGGCGTCAAAAATGTCGTTTCGTAAATAGTCAAATGCTGTGCCGTGAAAATGATTGGTCCCGGATTTCGTGACGATCGAGATCTGAGCCCCAGGCACACGCCCGAATTCAGGCGCATACGACGAGGTTTGGATGCGGAACTCCTGCATGGCATCTACCGAAACCAGTCCGTTGGTGCCGCCTTGAGCAGTAAATCCGGGGATGGCACCGGCCAAAGTCTCTCCGAGGCCGCTGACGGTCACGCCAAAGTTCGCGCTCACTCCATCCACCATGAAATAGTTCGCGTCACTGCGCTGTCCATTCACGCTAAACTGCCCTTCCCCGAGATTTTGCGAGGTGAATACGACGCCCGGCGCCAGTGCGATCAAGTGCTGGAAGCTGCGGCCGTTAAGCGGCATGTTCTGCACGAACTGGTCGTCCACCACGGTACTGACCGACGCCGAATCGGTTTGTAGCAGGGAGGCGCCCACCGTTACGATTTCTGACGCGGGACCAATCGCGAGCGTGAAATTCTCGTTGATGGCGTCCTGCACGTACAACTGTAGGCTGGGCTGAACGACGGTACGAAAACCGTCCTTCTGAATGGTCAGCCGGTAGGTGGCCGGATGCAGATCAGGGATGACGTAGATCCCGTCCTCGTTGGTAGGAACGGTAGTCGAGACGTTGGTCTCGAGGTTGGTGATCTTGCATTCAGCGCCGACGATTAGGGCGCCGGACAGATCGGTCACTCTGCCGGAAATGCGGGCATTTTCTGTCTGTGCGAAGGCCACCGCAGCGCTCACGAGAAGAATCAGGGCGAGCACGGGGCACTTCATCACAACTCTCCGCGAGTGCGCGACGGGGCGCAACTAGTTCTACTCCTTGTTCCGGAGCAAGGAAGAATATCCTTGTGCGTGGGTTTGATTCAAGCCGCCAACAACGAGTGAAGGACGTTCCTGGGAACCACTGTCAGAAATGACAGTAGACAAAGAGCCGCATCGCGAGAAGAACTTTTCGGTTTTCGAATTTTCTCGTGATAAAAAGTGAGTTCTCGGCGACGAGTGATTGGCCTCGCCCCAGTTGGGACCCCTCAATCTGCGAAGCTCAATCTGCGAGGCTGAGTCGACTAATCAACGGGCTGACGCTGCTTGGTTAGGCTTGCGGTTGGGTGTGTGCTCGTCGCAAGCCACCGCGATAAGGCGGAGTGTAGGGCTCTCGCGCAAGTGACTTTTTGCATCCCGGACAGAAACGCGCCGCACATGCGCGGATCGTTGGACATCTTCTGCCTGCATGATTGCAGTGTGAGCGCAAAGTGAGCGGGGCTTATTACCAGAAGGCTTGCAACTGCCCTCTCCACTCCGACTAATCAACGGGGCTGACGCCGCTTGGTTAGGCTCGCGGTTGGGTGTGTGCTCGTCGCAAGCCACCGCGATAAGGCGGAGTGTAGGGCTCTCGCGCAAGTGACTTTTTGCATCCCGGACAGAAACGCGCCGCACATGCGCGGATCGTTGGACATCTTCTGCCTGCATGATTGCAGTGTGAGCGCAAAGTGAGCGGGGCTTATTACCAGAAGGCTTGCAACTGATTGAAAAGGTTGGTTGCGGGGGGTGGATTTGAACCACCGACCTTTGGGTTATGAGTCCAAAATTACTATTGTTTTCAACAACTTACAGGACGCGGGTGGCCCTTGAAAAGCCTTGTAAGTAGGGTTAAGGAATCGTTATTGGACAGTTAAAGGACAGTGAACAATCGCACCGTTAAATCGAGAATTGTCCTTGCGTTCGTCTAGAGCGAAGCTTTCGGTACCGTCGGCAAGGGCTCGCCCGCCAGTCGTTTTTTCACCAGCCCGGCGAGGAAGTCCGCGAAGGGCGCAATGTCCTCGCCGACACTCGCTTTTTCGAGAGCGTTCACGTAGGCGTTGCGGTCGGTTACTGGAATGACCGTCCACGGGAATCCGCCCGACGCCATCATCGTGTTCATCAGGAAGCGCCCGACGCGGCCGTTGCCATCCATATAAGGATGGATGTAGACGAAGATGAAGTGCCCTAGCACCACGCGGACAGCCGGAACTGGCTCTTCGCGCAGCAGGTCGAAGAACGCCGGCATGGCGTCTCTCACCGCGTCCCGGTTCAGCGGCACATGCATTGACTTGCGGATATAGACCGGGCCGTTGCGGTAGCCCGCGAGATCGGCGGGCTTCAGCAGGCCGACCGTGACGCTCGGCGCGAACAGCTCTCGATACCACGTGCCGTGGTCCGCGTACGCAACCTCTCCCGGATTTTCCCCCTTCAGAATTTTGCCGAGGCTTTTCTGCACAGCCTGAAAGGCCTGCCAGTAGCCACGCGCAGCCATGGCGTTCCGCTGTCCGCGGTCGCCCTCATCGGCTTCCGGGTTCCACCGCCCCCCGCGGACGCGCTCGATAAGTTCTGGCGTCACCCGGTAGCCCTCGATCGACAGCGAATGATAGGCGTCCGTGACATAGGCGTCATTGACGCGCTTGAGGTACGCCTCGATATTGCGCGGCGGGCCCGGCGCTTTTGGGAAGCGTTCGATGACCGGCTCGCGCATTTTCTGCCAGAGCAACCGCAGCCTGTTTACGTAAGGAGAGGTTTCGCGGGCCCCGATGACCAGGGAGGGCTTGTCCGTGAAGGGATCATTCTCTCGCACGGCATAACCTGCCGCCGTCATCGCTTTTACGATATCGTCTGCGATGCGGTCGCGTCCGGTGTTGCGGAATGCCCCGGCCAAACGTCCGGCGATCACCGTGTGACCGCCCTCAAGGAGTCGGCGGAGAAGGCCGGAGGCGTCCCTTATCATCGGCAACGCTGCGCGGACATCCGTTGCGTTGTTCGAAAAATAATTGGGCGGGCACGCGATCAGCGCTGATTCCACCGAGAACAGCCGCAGGCCGGCCTCTTCCTTCCGATCCGCCACACCCGGCGGCGCGATGCGAAGCTCCAGCATGGACGTGCCATGCGGGAGTTTGGTGACCTTGTTGCCCGCGCGCGCCGACCGCGCAGCGAGCTGGCCGGGCACGGTCCAGTTGCCGGCATGAAGCGAAAGCGATTGCTCCGGCGACAGGCACCAGCGCGCGCCGAAACGCGCTTCGAGATACGCGGCGCAGAAACGCCAGAATGATGCGTACCAGGCCGTGCTATCGCCTTTCACTTCGTCCGGGCGGCTCGGGATATACCAGCCCTTGATGACTTCCTGCAGGAAGCCGTTGCGCAGGAGGCGCTCCCGGTGCGTGCGTGAGAGGTCGCGCGCCCGGATCGCCCCAGCCCCTTCCGCGATCTGAAGGTTCCGCAGGATTTCGAGGGACTGCGCGAGTTTTTCAGGGGGTCTGGCCATAGCCGGGTTCCTTCAGGCTTGGTACTTCTATTATCCGATTGCGTTGTGCGTTATTTATGCTAAGACGCTGTGTGTTTATTATCCTAATGCGTTGTACCATGTTTATCTTATTGTGTCGAGACAGGATTTCGACCCGCGTGGAAGTGCGGCCCCGCAGCGTGGATGTGGCCAAGTGTGCCGATGGCTACTAGTGCCGGTGCTGAGCAAGACAACAGGAATGTCCCGGCCGATCGCGTATCCAATTTCGAAGGAGACGTTGGCGTTCAGCCCAAGGTCAGCCGAGACCGCGAGCAGGAATTGAGCCTTGGATATCGCGGATAGAACTGACTCCGAAAGTGGTTTGTTCGTTGGTAAGTCTTGTGCCCATTGCCAATCGATCTGGTTGGCTTCCAGTGCTCGCTGAAGAGCTGAAAGGTCCGTACCGTATTGGGCGCTAATGAAGCATCTTCTTCTCGCCATGCTGTTGGCTCCATCTTTGAGAATAGCTCATCCGTTACAACCTGGAGGCGTCCCGCTGCCCAGCAAAAACTTTCTTCGTCGACGATGGTATCTCTCTGGCGAAACTTTGTTAGTAACCGGTGTTGGTTCTCGCCCGATGCTATGCTCAGTCTATGGGGAGCCGATCGCATCGACCTTGTCGGTGTTGACCTGATGCGACAAGCCTTTCGGGCCGTCAATCGGCCTAACCAGACCGCACAGACTCCAGGACCTTTGACGGACATTAACCTTCCGGTCGCCGAGCAGGAGGGGATGGCGCATCTCTTCGCCGGAGCAATCGGTTTGTACAAAAATCCGCAGAGTCATCGGTACGTGCCGACATCCGCGGCGGAGGCGGCTGAGGTCGTTCTCTTCGCGAGTCACCTGCTGCGGATCGTGGATCGCGTGTCCTCGTCCGATGCTCGTTCTTGAACGTGCAACGCGATCCTCACGTTACGCACCGCTTCGTAAAAGCAGCATCCACCTTCCTCGAACTTCACCCTGATCCAGAGTTCTTCGGGCAGCGGGGCGTTTAGGGCGGCACGAATGGCAGACTCGTTCTCCTCGACTATCTGTTGCTATCGGTTCAACTCGGCGAATGTCCGGTCGGAGTCGAGCACGTCTTGAATGCAACGACCGTTAACCGCGATGCCGACCTCCGCTCCCACGTGTGCGGTGTCGCCTTGCATCGCCACGGCGAAGTTCACATTATTCTTGCGAAGCGCAATCCTCTGATCGGAAGTCAGCGCCTCCGGTGAGATCCCACGCAGCTCGCGGCTTCCAACCTCCGGCCAGTTCTCCCGCAGTATGCGGAGCAGCGATGGATCGACCCACGTATCCCTGTGCTGCGAGCCATGCGGAAGGAACATGACGACGAAGACGGCGATGTCGGTGATCCGCGCGAACAGAACGTCGGGGGCGCCGCTCGGGCGGAAGTGCAGATGGTGCAGTCCCCAGGCGTTGAGCGTCTTGTCGTTCTCGCCGGCGCGACTCCGCTGCAGGTCGCGGCTCAAGTACAGCGTCAGGTCGCCGCCCTCGCCGATCAGCTTCTTCAACACGAGGTAGTCCGTCGCGTGCTGGCCGATGCTCTGACTCCGGAACTCGCGAGACTCATGCACGACCCTCGGCCGGCGCGGCACACTTCGCCTCCGCGCGTTCAGGAACGCGATGGTGTTCTGCTCCAACGTGGATGTCGCGGAGTATCGCAGACCCAACTTCGGCGCCTCCGCCTCGATGAAATCCAGCCAGTCGTCTCTTAGATTCACTCGGATCATTGGCTTCGGTACGAGACCAAAGTTTGTCTTCAGGCTGATTCAGCGACCGTCGCTCCCTCACGGAGCCGGACTTGCTCCAGAACGAAGCGATGCAGCTCGGTTGCAGAGGCAACGAACCCATCGTGGATTTCGCGCAGCCGGGCAAACTCGACGAAGCTATCCGGGTCATCGAACGTATGTACGTTTCTCTTGAGCATGACTGGGGCGAACTTCTTTTCTTCCCCCTCGACGCTAACTGCGACCCATGGTGCGGTTTGGTGAAAGAAAAGCTTTCTATTTTCCCTGAGCTCGGCGATCCATCTCGTGTCGATGTCGCTGGCCGAGAGGATCGCCTGAAGGTCGGCTTCCGTCACGGCCTTGCCAAACAGAGTGCGCAAGAGCTCGGGGAGAAACTTGCCCATGATCTCGTACAGCGACCGGGTCTCGAAGATGAACGAGTCCATGTCCAGCAGCAGTTCGTACGGCAGTTCCTTGTCTTTCAGCGTGAAGGCTCCGCCCTTCGCCAGCGACCACTCGACCTGTGGAAGGTCCGCGTTCAGTTCGCCGCGAAGATTGGAAACTTGACGGTTCAGACGCCGGATGCAGAGGCCGAGCATGTGCATCCGCGTCGTGATCGCAAAGCCCAGTTCCATCAGCGGCGTGTCAGACCAGGCCTCGAAGGCCTTACGCAGTTGTAGGTCGGGGCTGTTGAGCAGCCGCGTCATGATCGTCAGTACCCAGCCATTCTCGGGCACGTAGTTGATGTGAAAGTGTTGAACGGCCATGCCTCTATTTTACGGGATGTTTCGGTCTACACTGGATCATGCTTGATCTCTAGACCGGAGTCGAGGTTCCAGCCAGCGAGTCCGATGCGCAGGAACCATAAAACGGGTTAAGCTTTCGGGGCTCCTCGAACAACTTTCTGGACCTCCTCGCCCATTCTCCACCTATCCATCAGATATGCGATGCCCTGCGGGCCGCCATTCGAGAAGGAGAACTTCGGAGGCCACTGTACGGTCGGCTTCTGTACTGGCCAAATCTGAACAAGTGAGTCGTTCCAGTTGCCCGTCTTGCACGGTAGCTCAGGTATCTCGATATTTTCTTTCTCCACATGCACAGAGACAGCCTGTGTGACGAAGTGACCCGCCACGATGGTCGTGACTGAGCCCATTCCGATGCGCTCTTTTTGCGGATTGAAGAGGGCAAAATCCGTGCCGAAATTGCCTAGGTGCGCGCCAACAATCCTGGCGATCCATATCAGCGTGCGCGGCGGAATTTCGTGGCTGGCCCGCATTTTCACATGCTCATCACGGCCGTAAAACTGGTTTGCAGCCGCCCTGCCTTTCATGGAATCGCTGACCATTGCTGTCTTGACGGACCATGCCGCCACTGACTTTTGCTGTACTTCGTCGAGCGGTGTCGCGATGTCCTGCAACATACTCCCGATGGTTGGCATATTCTCGGATTCAAGTTTACTCATCCAGCCGTTGTTACAGACGCCACAAACCGTTTTAACGGTGATTTCCGGATTTGGAATGACCTTTTTTCCCGAGCCCCCGAGTTGAAAGTTAAGGGCTCCGAAATCTTTGCGTTCATGCATCCATTTTGGCCAGAGATGCTCTTTGCTTCCCGAGTTGTTATCGCAGAATATGCATTGAATCGGCATAAGGCTATGGAAAGACATCGCATTGAGGCATTTTATTGATAGCTGGCAGTGCGGGCGTGCTCCATCCCATGAGAGCGCGCCGTAGCGGAACTGACTTAGGGGAACGGATGGTTTGCTCAGGCCGCCTTAAGCGAAAGCGCGACACCTTCCTCCCATTGCTGGAGCATGCGATTGCCTATCTCACTGAATTCCGCGTGCGCTTTAATGTAGGCGTGCAGTTCCTTTGAGGTGTCCGCAATCGCAGCTTCTATGCGTTCGAGTATCTGCCGGACGCGGGAAGGAGTGCCTCCCATCCGCGTCTCGCCCAGTCGCTGCAATTCCTTCGCGCTCGCCCATTTCGTTGTGCCGTTAAGGGTCAGCGCCATGCTGTCCTTCGGCAGATAGACGGAGGTGGTCACAAGATCATAGACGGGCGCGAGTCTCGCTTCTCCCTGAACGTCGTCGTAAACAATCCCAAAGTTCTTGAGATGCGCGTCGCCATTGCGAAGCGCGCAATTCATGGCAATCAGGGCGAACAGCTTTTCCATGTCCTCGCCCACATGCGTCGAGTTTGCAAACTGCCCGAATCGCTTCATGACCGAGGTCTCATAGCTGCCGCGATATTTCTCGTCGGTCCTGCGGCCGTTCAGCACGCAGAAATCCTCAACTCCGCGATAGGTCCCGTCCAGGCGCAGGTCGAAACGGTCAATGACCAGCGCCATGCCGTCCTCGGCCAGGCGGTAAGGGGGCACGTCGAGTCCGTATTTGCGCGCCACGGTGAGGCAAAAATACTCGTTGGCCGCCAGTTGCGGATATTCGTTGGGCTCCCACATCTTCACGATGTGGGTCGCGCCTTTGTAGCTTTGTGAGAGTCGGTGTCCCGTATGCTCCATCTCGGCGAAAGCCTTTTCGTCGCGCACGAGGATTTTGGGCTGCACGCCGCTGATCCCGGAGAAGGACGCGAATTTCTCCAGCAGGTAGCGGAAGAGGTCGCCGCCGCGCCTGCGTTCGAGAATCTCGTCCACTGACTGGAAAGGCACGTCCTCGTGCAGGTGTTCCTTGTCGCCGGTATAGCGGATGCGTCCGATCTGCGAGCGACCGACAATGGACAGCAGGTCGAATTCGTCGAAGGTGCCGGTGGCTTTCGCAAAGGCAAGGCGGAGTCGCTCCCGCAGTGCGCCTTCGGGCAGGTTCATCTCGAAAACCGGAAGCAGGCCGAAGGGCACGCTCCACGACTCAAGCCTCAACGGCATCGTCACCGAGACCGCGCGCGTGGGCGGAGCGCCGACGAGAGTAAGCAAACGTGCTGCCGCGCTCGCCGTGACGATCGAGTAGTCCCGCCTCAGCGGCGTCGGTCCAGACCTTGATCATCCCGTCCCTCTTCCATGAGTTCTTCAAGCGTCGGCCGGCCCGCGCTTGCTTCCTGAAGCTTCAGCTCGAGTCCCAGCGCCGTGAGAATATTTGTGATCTTGGAATATCCAAGTTCGCCCAGCCGTCCGTTCTCCAGGGCGTCGAGCGTGGAGAGTCCGACCCTGGCTTTTTTCGCAAGCGTGGGCTGCGTCAGGCCAAGTGCTTTGCGCTTGGTGGCGATCTGCTCGCCTAGTTCGGACAGTGGCAACATACACCTAGTATATGAGGTGTTTTCACGCTAATTACAACTAAATAACCTAATATACTGGGCTTTAGATGCCGATACCGGGAGCGAGGCAAGCCTGATTTCGGGAGAGCGGCCGATAGCCGTGGCTCACGCTCATTCTTCTTCTTCCATCAAGTATTCGAATTCTTCCGCCATCTCGTCTTTACCCGAGCGGACCACATTGATGGCAGCGGCGTTGAGCGAGTTTTTGACGTGCACCCCGTAATATTTCTCGATCATTCCGACACTCGTGCGACAGTTCTTAGCGATTTGATAGATGTTGGCTCCCTCCATCAACCGCATGCTGATATAAGTGTGCCGTAGGCTGTATGCCGTACGTGGTCGGCCGTCTCTGTCGAACCGAAGATTCTCCTCCTCAGTGATGGTCTTGAAGAGCTCGCTCTGCCATTTGGGGAAAATGAGGTCGGTCGGTTCGGGCGTGCGCCACTCCTTCCCCCGGACATCAGAATTGTCGGACACTTCGCTGGGGGCACGCACGCCATCAACGCGCCTCGGACGGAGCCTGCTTCTAAGTCGCTCAAATGGACTCACTGCATCGGGCAAACTCTTGCAATATCCGAATCCCCGTTTTCCGCGCACTTCGATCTCGAGAATCGTCTCGCCCGAAGGCTCGTCGTCAACGATCTCGACATCACGGAACTCAAGGCGCCGTGCCTCATCAGGCCGCAGCCCGGTATTGCCCGCGAAGAGGACATAGTCATGCAGTTGCTCCGCTTGCCATTTGAAGCCCTTTTTCTTCGGCTCAAGTGCGCGTTTTCGAGTCGCTTCACAGAGTTTCTCGTATTCTTCTGGCGAAAACCATGCCCGGTAGGAGATTTTCGATGATCGCCGGTACGGCTCAGAGAAATCTGGAAGCCGGTCGAGCCATCCGTGGCACAGCGCGGTCTTCAAGGTCTGGCGCAGCGTCACGATTTCGTGGTGCATGGTGCTGTGTGCCGGCGGCTTGCCGCGTTTCGCAATTGCTTGTTGGTGTCTGTGAACTCGATAATCTACGATTTTTCCCGTGGTGATCTTCGAGATGTCCATGTTTCCGAAGAAGGGCACCAAGTGAACGCTCGACCGCAAATGCTGGCCCTTCACGTATTGCTTGCTACGTTCTCCACGCGTCATGATCTCGCATTCGCGTAAAAATTGTTCAGACACCTCGCGAAAGGTCTTTTCGGCTTTGAGTTCTCCAGTGAGAAGTTTTCCCCGAAGCTGTAGATACCAGTCCTCGGCGACATCCTTGGCTTTGGCGAGGCTCTCTTCCTTCGTGCTGGTGCGACGATTCTTACCCGCGAAGAAGCTTGAGCATTGCCAGCGGCTGCTGTTCGGACGTTTGTAGACGTAAACTTTTCCGCCAAGGATCGTGTGTTGTTCCGCCATCTTCGTCCCTCGTTCTATGCGAGCGATTTCGCGAAAATCTGTAAATCACGTGGAGTATAAATCGCGGCGAATCTGCCCTATGATAGAAGTGCAGTCAGGCACTCGAGCGCTGGCGTTGCGAAATGGCATACGCAGCGGATAGACGGGCAGCATCTAAGCCCCGGACTTTCCGGGGGATGGTAAAGGATAGACCAGACCGCAAACCTGGTCTGAGCCTCCGAAGGACTCACCTCCAAGATGGCGAAAGCCGTAGACGGTATGAAAATTCGCAGGGCTTAGTGTGTGTCGGTCGAAAGACGAAGGCGAATTGGATCAGGCAACGTGGACAGTGGTGAGCGTGATACGGTTCACATCGACCAGACCTTTGAACGAAGCTCCGGTGACTATAACCTGCGCACCAAGGAATCCAGCTTCGCTCAGTAGATCTATGAAGGGCTGAATGATGAAATTCTCCTTGTCTTCGATCGCCTCTCCGGAGAACTCCCCCGGAACGTCAATGATTGACAGCCCTGGATAATGACTTCCGTCCTTGTTCGAAAGCGTTAGTAACCCGAACTGATACGCCATCAGGAAATAGAGTGTATCCGTGCCGCCAAGCGCAGACGGCCATCGCCTAGCTCCAACTCTTATGTCGAACCTTGAACGAGATATCGTGACAGCGATTGGGCTATGTTTCCAAACCCCCGGTCGAAGAACATTGATTGCGTTCAGGTAGTCGTTCATACCATCTTCGAGTTGAGACGCTGCGGCCTTGTAGTCAATGGCATCGGATAAAGCAGTGACCCGATCCTGAAGCGGTCGAATTTCACTTTCGATCGCGAGAATCTTTTCGGTGAGCGTTCGGCCGAGGTCTAAAGCATCGAGGACTCGATCGATCTGACGCAGGCGTTCACCGGCTTGTCCCAGTGCCATATCGATCGCACTTACCTCCGCTTGGACCAAGCCACCGATACTCGTGCGGGCGGGGATGAGTTCTCCTTCAATCCTCTGCAATTCCTCTTCAGCCAGTTTCATTTCGGCTGAGACCGATGCAACTTCCTTTTCGAGAAGGCTGCCGAGTTCTTGCGCCTCCTGAAGCTCACCCGAGAGACGATCTCTTTCGAACTGGAGACGAACAGCACCTAGTTCTCCGAGTAATGGCTCCGTCTGGACGGCTTGATGGCAGAGAAAACAATGTGCGCTATCGGTGCCCTCTGGAGTAACGATCTGATCGCAGGCAGGGCAGTGAGTAACCTTCAAGTCTGCCAGAATGGTGCCAGCGTCCGTGGCTCGGTCGATCCGGCTCAATTCCTCCGCCAGATCTTCCTGATAGATCTTGATTTCCGAGAGTCGAATGTCGCTCTCATCGGCCTTCTTCCGTGCGACCTCCAAGACGCCAATCACCTCAGCGCGACGCTGCGTCAACCGTGAGATGCGGCTTCGATCCTGAGCGGGTAGTGCGATGTCTCTGGCCCTTTCTAATGCTTCGTTACGCCTCTTCCGGAGTAGTTCGACGCCTTCAGTGACCTGGCTCTTCGCTTTTTGAACCCCTGAAAGCGTGAGGCTCACGGACGCTCCTGGTTGGGCGATCACATCGCGCGCCACATCGCCAAGTGTCTCGTGGTACTGGTCCCGTCTGGACCTTAGACGTTCCACTTCCATCTTTTTGCTGATGAGCTTTCCGTAGTCCTGGGTGTACAACATCTCAGCGATACCCAGGAACTGAAGAACGCAGGCAAGCTGTTCAGCCTCCGGCTGCCTGTCGGCCAGATCTCCCCAGAATCGCTGCTGTCGATAAATATGTCTGAGCAGCATACGAAAACTGAGTTCTGGCCAAGTCTGGCCGGACATCGGGTTCCCTCGCGGGAAATGAAGCAACGGTGTCCGCAGATTCTGAAGCAACCACTCTTGAAACTCGTTCGTGCTCATGGCCTTGCCGTCGACGAACACCTTCGTTTTCGCACCCGACTCTGTCCACCGCCTCTCAATGCGAACGGCCTCATCTCCGAGGGTCACGTTTGCACCGCCAGAGACATACTTCTCCGCTAAACCGGTCTCCTCCGCGCCTTCAAAGGGTTGGTTGCCGGGATCGCCCAACAGGTAATCCAGGAGTTGAAGCCATTTGGTCTTGCCGGTATTAGGGACGCCAACCAGTACATTTACGCCTGTCTCAAACTTGAGCGACTCGGTTTCACCGCCAACTCGTAGCCGATCAAGGGACTCAATTCTTAGCAGCACGGGTTTCACGGTTCGATCACCTCGCCCCGCGGACGTTTCGCAACTTCCGCGTCGAACAACTCGTAAATCAGATTTTTGATGCTGTTTCCGCTCTTCGATCCAAAAGCCGTCTTGATCTCTTTCATCCGCGTGACGAGTTCGACGAACGACGATCGGGAGGCAAGCATCTGAGCTTTTTCGTTTCCCAGGGCCGTCAATGCAATTTGATAGGATCTACCCTCTTTGGTGATGGCCACCAAGCCCTTCGCCTCAAGCACCGAAAGCACCTGGTAGTAGCGTTTATCCCAAGGCCCGTAGTGATGGCGCACCATGGCCGACTCGACACTGTGTCTCGAAGTGACGTCGATAGCGTCCGCCGTGTTCGCGCCAGAATCGGAAGCGAGTCTCGCGGCGGCAAAGAAATCCGGGTATCGCGCAAAAAAGTCCATCTTCGCCATCTTGGTCAGGCCGTCGATACGTCCCGCAGTCCCGCTAAACTTGATCAGCAGAAGGAGTCGGGCAGCGTGGAATTCCACGATATCGTCTGCTGATAACGGTAGCATCACGGATCGGGTTCCAATTCGATTCAGAGATCTCATGGCGTCCCTTTCTCGAAGCGCAGAAGGCATCGGTCGGCAATATCGTACATGCAACCCTTGAGAAAAGCCGATCGATCCGGCGCTCCTACGGACTGCTCACCATTAATTTGATCCATCGCCTTCAGACACAGGTTGTGAAACTGAGCCCCATCCGAACTAAGCTCTCCGCATATCAAGGAGGACTGGAGCGATTGCACTTTGGCTTTCACCTTGGATCGGAGTTCATCTTCATCTTCGGGCGGACTATAGCGAGAGATTCGCGAGATAGAAGAGTAGTCACGTCGCAATTCCTTGGCGAGTTCGACCACTTGGGATGGCAACGGAACGCGATACATCTTGTCCGCCAACTTACCCCCTGACGCCGCTCGAGCGCCTTCTATGAGTTCTTGAAGACGCTTCTCCCACCATTGGCGCAGAGCGGCCCGCTCGATAATCTTGTTCTCCTTCCCAGAAGACCATTTTGCGTCCCCGGCCGCCTTTGCCTTGGCTCTAAGCTCACCAAGGACAGCGTCTGCCTGCTCCGGGAGAAGTGGTCGGCCCTCTTTGGCGCTCAGCTTCATGACCCGAAGCAGATTCCTCTCCCGATTCACGGCCTGGGTCTGTCGCTCCTCCCACAAGCAGTTTTCAACCCAGTAAATTGCCGCTTGTCCCTTGGCTGACTTCGCGCCTGGACATTTTTGCTCGATCAGTGTCGCGAGTTCGACGAGTTTTGGGTCGTCGGGCTTTCGATTCGAGGCGTTTCGTTCATAGGTAAGAACACGCAATTCCTTCACCACAGGCCGCAGCGTAACCATGCGGAAGTAAGATCTCTCGCAGTGCTTATCGCGCGCAAGCGAGGTCTCATAAATAGAGCTCCCAACTTTTGCTTTCGTCCGCAGGCAGATATCGGCCACGGACATGAACTTGTCTTCTTCGCTTCCCTTGACTTGGACAAACTCCGCGATCATCTCAGTGGACTCGGATCTTCTAAGAACCACAATGTCATCGTGAGTCTCGCAATGGACCTTCTCGACAGTCGGGTCTTCCAGCATCTCCAACAAGAATCCAACCGCTATCTCGTCTTGATAATTGAAACCCGTTCTCGCGATGGGGCCGCCTTCTTCCGCTGGGGCGACATCCTCCACGGATGGGAAGGCCGTCAGGGAGGGGACGGTGCTCGATGCGTTGCTCTTGGGAGGCGGAGTTGAAGCCATTGTGTTTTAAGTTGGCTCCATTACGATACAACGGCCAACCCGAGAGCGGCTAATCGAACACTAAAGACATACCACGTTTTTTCGACCGGGGATTCCAGTTTCGGAGCACTATAAAACCTCACATGCTTTTCATGAGAAACGGCCTGTTGCTGACAAAGAGCGCGGTTATCGGTACTAATTTATGTAACGCTTTCGATGGGCGAGGAATCGGGTGAAAATGGATACTCGCATCATCGACTTGCCGAAGAGAGGAACCACCGAGAAAGAGCTTTCAGAGAATCTTGTAACATGCCGCCCGCATGGGCACCTAGCTTTTGCCGGTGTTATGTATCGAAGCTAAGCAGGCAGCGGTAGAGTCAGTTGCATCGGCGGCGGACGCCGCGGTGCACATTTCCGGAGAAATGATCGGCCGAAATCGTTCGCCAATCGCGAATCTTCGTCGGCTCTCATAATCAAGCATGTTTCGAAAGACAAAGATGGATCCGACAGCGGCCTTATAACAACACCTTCAACGCTGGGGCCCACGGAGGCAGGCTTGGTCACGATTGCCACTCCAACGTGCTGAGATACCAGGTGAATTGCTTCTTGGGCGGTAAGGATATCGTGCGCGTGCTTCGGAGCGATGCCCTGACGTTGTGCCGCGTCCATGATTGCGTCACGAACCACGGGATGAGATCGCCGGGCAAACAGAATCCATTCGTCTTTTGCCAAATCTTGGAAAGCAATTTCTTCCTTCTGAGCAGCTGCGTGGGCCTGCGGGAGTGCGGCATAGAGATGCGTTCGAGCGAATGCCGCAGCCGTGATCCGAGAGCTTTCGGGCGGTGCTGTCACCAACGCCATATTCAAGTCGCCTGCCATAACGCGCCGGACCAACTCGCTGGAAAACTCGCTAATGAGCTGAACGCGGAGTTTAGGGTACATGGGCAGCCGGATTGCGAGAATCGCTGAAATCCAGGCTAGGTCGGCGTCAGGTGAGTGCCCAATGGTCAAAATGCTATCGCTCCCCTCGCGAGCAGCCTGAACGGCTCGGTCTATATGCCAGAGCGCCAGACGGGCCTCTTCGACAAAGATGCGGCCCACTTCGGTGAGTTCCACATTCTTCTTGTTCGTGCGAATGAATAAATGAAATCTGTGCAGGGCTTCGATCTCATTTATCTGTTTGCTGAATCCAGATTGGGTGATGTTCAATCTGTCGGCGGCCCGAGTGAAGTTCAGCTCTTCGGCCAAGACAACCACGGCGTGCAGGTGACGTACTTCAACCCTGGGGAACACTTCTCCAGCTCCCTTCCTCATCGGCGGAGATTGGTCAATGCCCTACATCTAGTCAAGGAACCGGCAGCGCGGGAAAAGTATCAAAAAAAAGTTTATTTTCGCCAATCGGCCGAAAGGGCCGCTGGACAAGGAGAATGCTTGACACTGACTAGGCGGCATGACACGATTTGACTCTGGCCATCTAATTTGTGAGTCGGGTTGAGGCCCTCTCAGATGTCCAGCCGCGAGTTGAGCCCGGAATGGGTTCTTTCGAGTTTTATCCCCCCTATCGCGGCCCCCCAGCACGAGATAACCGAATTGATTGCCGTCGCGAGGCGCTTGTGGCCAAGCGTTCAGGCTCATGCGTACAGAGAGCAGCCGGGGAAAAGCTCTGATGAAGCCCTTGATTTTGCTTCTGAGGTCTGGGAGGGAGTGTTGCGCTCGGTCGCGAAAACGATTCAGCGGTCCAAGGGGAGAAACTGGAAAATAAGGGATATGGAAGCCTATCTCTTCGGTGCTTTCCATCATCGGTTCAACCGCGCTCTAAAGAAGGAGCGCAGACGACTACAGACGATACAGCATCTTCCGACGAGCCCTGATCTGGAGCGCTTGGGGCAGGCCCACGATTCAAAGGCGGTGCGCGATCTGGAGCAATCGATCCAGCTAAGAGAGGCCGTTCGGAACATGGATGAGTGGACCCGCAAGGTCTGGGCTGCTCGACAGTACGGATATTCGTGGAAGGAAATCGCGACACAACTAGGCCTGACCGAACATCAGGTCAAACTTCGGTTTCGTTATGCAATCGGTAAGCTCCGTGCTCGACTGGGCGGCGCAACGTGATCGTTGCGTCGCGCTACATTGGTTTGCATTGATTGGTCGCGTTAAACTTGGCTTTTCATTTGTGAGACGACTTCAACTGGAAGCAGGCAAGTTCTGAAGGCACAAGAAGAATTCAACGGCGAAGAAAAGCGGATATTGGATCTCCTGGGGAAGGGTTTATCCCGAGATTTTCCAAACCCGCAACGTGTCGGGTGTCCCGACTCTGCGCTGCTCCGACGCATAGCCCTTCGCAAAGTGCCACTATCAGAAGCGGATCGTTGGCTCAATCACTTCAGCTCCTGCAGCCCGTGCTTTCAAGAGTTCACACAATTTCGTAAGCAGGCAGTGGATCGGCGGCGTACTCAGATTTGGCTAGCTGCGGCGGCGGTTTTCATTTTTGCGATAGCGGGATGGTTCTGGGTGCGATCTCGGCCGCAGGTGCAAACTGCGGCGGTTGTGGTTCTCGATTTGCGTGGTCGTGCGACAGTTCGCGGAGAAAACCCGCCCGAGACCGTCAGTCGCCATTAGAGGTTCCTCGTAACGCGAAGAGTCTGAACTTGGAGTTGCCAATCGGAAGCAACGAGGGGGCGTACGATGTAGCGCTACTCGATCCGAGTGGCGCTGAACTTTTCCGCACGAGTGCCACGGCTAAACTCGAAGATCACATTGTGGTCCTGAGAGCTGATGTCGATCTCGCCGGCGTGTCTCCGGGTTCGTATTTCCTCGGCTTGCGCCAGCGAGGTTTGGAGTGGATGCGATTTCCTATTCGCGTGCTCTGAAGCCACGACGCAACAATGCTCAAAATCTCTGGCGGAGACCGCCTTTCGGTCGTGACGAGCACAATATTTCACGAAAAGTGTCTGGGGTGTTTCGCAGTATAATAACGGTAATCGTGAGCCGCTCTTCGTCCCCGGAGGTTCTGCCATGTACATTCTCGTTCCCTGGAAGCCAGTCGTTCTCGTGTGGGGATTGCTGAGCGGGATGATATTTGTTGGTTTCGTTGCATCTTCGGTGCTTCAAGGAAAGGACCCCTTCGCGCCAGGTGCGACCATCACTCAGCCCTCATCGGTGAAAACGGGTGCGGCTGCAAGCGGGGCAACAACCTAAGCACTCCCAAAAAGCGGCTCGGACTCCGAGTCAGTGAGACCTCGGAGATGTCTTCCGGCTGATTTGTTTGCTTAGCCTTTTCGGTCACGTCCTCGCCTGGTTTTCCTTGCCCAATATTTTCTCCAGCTTTTGCTTCAGCATGACCTCTGCAGGAGAATGTCCTTGGCGTCCGAGCCATGAGACAAAGTCCTTCATCTTGACTTCGTGCTTTACGGGCGGCTGTTGGACAAGAACGGTCACCGTTGTGAATCCTTACCTTACTTCCTACCTAGTTGTCCTGCTGCAACGAGGCGAGAGCCGTGGCGATCGCTTCATAGAGAGTCTCAGCAGTGACCTCTACCGAGTGCTCAACGTCTCGGATATCCTTTACCGCAACTGTGCACGTTCGAAGAACCACGTGC
>CAVWTR010000005.1:0-88856 GCA_963758005.1 uncultured Acidobacteriota bacterium | reverse complement strand
GTCGGTATGATAAGCGCCCGGCTTCTGAAAGTCGACGTAGCTGCTCAGAAAGTCTACGCAGGTGGCGTAACGACTCCGCCGATGCATGCTGCGCAGCGCCACCTCGATGTGAACTTCATTGCTCCCACTGGGCAAGGCCGCGTTCAGAGCTCCGGACGAAATCACGAAGTCGTACTCATCTTTGTATAGCGACACAGAGTCTAGCGACACAGATTCGTCCGTGATGTCGAGTTCCCGCACGTCAAGCCCGGGATGACGCTGCCGCGCAACCTCCAGCAACCCCGGCACGATGTCAATTCCGGTGTAGCGTCCCTGCCATCCGCGCTTCTCCAGGAAATCATAGAGATCACAAAAACCACAACCCACGTCGAGCACGGACGATCTGGGCATCCGCAAAGCCAATTCCGCTAATACCGAGAACCGAACCTCCTGACGGCCATTTACCCCCCACCCCAAAGTCGCTGGCGAGTAACCGAATTCCTGCAGACGTTTCTCATAGCGCTGAACGTAATCCAGTCGATCTTCGGTTTTCACGATTACTCCAGGCCCAGAATCCTGCTCAAGTTTGCGCCCAACACATTGGCGCACTTCTCCGGGGCAATTCCTTGGGCAATCTGGCCAAAGGTGTCCAAAGCGGCGCCGATGCTCACCTCGGGGAAGTCGGAGCCAAACACCATCCGCCGGTCGAAGCAGCTTAGAAGATACCGCAAGTCGGCTGCAATCGAACTGGAACGGTACCGTTGCAGTGTAAATGAGATGTCCAGAAAGGCGTTAGGGCAATCCCGAATGGCTTCCGCAACCTGCAGAATCCAGCTTCCACCGCCATGCAACAGGACGAAAGTAAGAGCAGGGAAGCTTCCCACCAGTTGGTGAATCGTATCCACCGGCGGCTTTCGCAGTTGTGCTCCGCGGTAATAGAAGAGAGTATCCAGCCAAACCGGCAAAGGCCGTTCCCATGACGCCATTTCCTGTAACACTGCGAGGCAGCGCGGATCCAACGGATCATAGCGGTTCAGACGGGGATGAAGCTTCAGAGCTTTATAGTTGGATCCCTTCAACTCCGCGCGCAAATTCGCACTTGCCTCCAGCGGGCCCGCCCAAGCTGCCGGATTAAACGAAGCACATGGGACGAGGCGAGCAGGGTGCCGCTTACAAAGCTCAAGGACAAAACGACTTTCGATGTGTCCCGCCAGTGCGACCACGACCGCTCGTTGCGTGTCGGTTTCATCGAGCTGACGAAGCAATTCCTTCTCGCTCGCGTCCAGCCTGGTCTCAAACCAGCGTCCATCTGGGGTCACGTGCGTCAGCGAGTCGAAAATCATGAATGTGCCAGCTCTCGAAACTCCACCAACTCCGCGGCGTGGCGTATGGTGCCGTCGTCATAGTGCATTGCAATCTCGCGGCAGCCCCGGTCAGCGCGTGCGGCAGCTTCCTGCAGCGTCTCGCCGGTCGCCACCAGAAATCCTGCACGCTCTGAGGTACTCCGCAAAGGCAGAATAGCGTCCCCTGGCCGCACTGTAACCCCTGCATCCAGGATGCCGCTATCAGTATCCTTGGCATCTGCGGTGAGCGCCTCAGGAATCGCAATCGATTTCACTATGCCTGGGGGAAATACGAGGAAGCGGTAGTCCGCTCCTCGTCGGCTCGTCGGCTCGAATTGGCTCGGAGCGATCCCGCACGCCATGCGGCAGGCTTCAACGAATTCGTTGACTCCGCTGACATGATGGGCAATCTGCGGAGTGTGACCGCCTCCACAGCGTGCACCCAGTTCGAAGAGCACAGGGCCACGCTCGGTATAGCCGAATTCAATGTGAGCCGCCCCCTGGGTCAGTCCCAACGCGCCGACCGCCCGATGACACATATCCGCTACGGTCGCTTCCTGAGTCGGCGTGAGTTGCGCAGGGTACTGGACGCTAATGTCAACGCGATAGGGAGGCAACGACTTGATCTTTTGGCCGACGCAAAGCAGAGAAGTCTTACCTTTCCAGACGAGTACTTCGGCGCTGTACTCGCGGCCTTCGACGCAGTGTTCGATTACGACGTCTGAACCAGCCAACCCGCCGGACTGGGCGGTGTGGAATGCCTTCGCGATATCTTCTACTTTTTCCACGCGTGTCACTCCGCGGGAGCCGCCGAAGCTCCGGTCCGGTTTGAAGATCAAAGGAAATCGGCTCAGCCGATCCACGGCGAGACGGGCCTCATCCAGGCTGGCTATAATTTCGAAGCTCGTGGAGTACTGCCCGATTTGTTGCCATTTACGGCGCATTGCAGCTTTGCTAGTCGCATTCGCGGCCGCTTCTTCGGAGATGGAAGGCAATCCCAGACGAGCGGAGATGGCCGCGGCTGCGCGGACTCCGACTTCCGCCATGCTGACCACGCCATCCACTCCTCCGTACGCCGTCACCGCTTCAGTCAGAGCTGCGCAGTCGTTGAGGTCGATCGGCAATCCGTGGTCGGCGACATGCAGGCCCGGAGCTTCGCGATTCTTGTCCGCAACCAGAGTCGTGAATCCTGCTTCCCGTGCCGCAAGAATCGACTGAACATTGTAGCGGCCGCCGCCGAGGATGAGGATTCGCTTGGAAAGCATGGAGACCATGGAAATAAATAATGGAGAGCGCTAAGAAGAACAAGTGTCCCGGATCTTAGTCTAACTCACGGTTTAACTCGCGCTAATGCTTGTCAGTTGGGGCGCGACCAACCGCCGGTTGATCTCCGCCTGTACTCGGCTGACTAGTTCTGCTTCCTCGTCGCGGAAGCGGAAGCGGACGCCGCCTTGGCCGTCACAAACGCCAATGACTCGCGTCGGATGGTGCACGCTGTCAACAATCACGTCGCCGGATTTTCCCATCGCTCCGCCGGCTACTACGGAAACACCGTCGAGCGTTTTCCAGCCCAGAGCCTCGCGCGTCTCGAGGAGTGACTCGTGAGCCGACGACAGGCTTCCCGTCAGAGCGGGCCAGATGTTGACTCGTAACAATAGGCAGCCTCGGAGTTGTGCCTCGGCGATTCCTTCCGGGAGAAGAGTTCCGATGCCCGCATCGATTACGTACGTATTGCGCGACAACTGCTGCGCGAACGCTTTGTCGAACCACGCCTGCCCAGCGGGCCAGGCAACAACCACGCTCGCTCGCGAGAGGGCGTCGAAAGCGCCCGGGGCGTCGGGCCTGAGGCAAGATAGTCGCAGTTGCTGCCCTTCCAGGGAGAGCGATCGTATCTGGTCAAGCGACTCAGCAGCAGTCTGTTGTGGATCTTGCAGCAGAGTAACGCTTGCGCCACGTTCGGCAAACCTTAAGGCCAGGAAACGGCTACGAGGATGGTCCCCGGCAATCACAATTTCAGAATCGTTCAACACTTCGTGTAACAGTCGGACAACTTGATCTTCCACGGCCTCCACCCACACACGGCTGTCGAGGTAAGTGAGCAGGGCGGACTTCTTTAGAATCGCGCTTGCCGTTTCCGCGGCATTGGTGGGGCCGAAGGGCTTCCGATCTACGTCGAGAAGCACAACATCCGCCCTGCCGTCGACGGCCTGCAGCACGGTCCGGAGGTGTTCGTCACCGGTCAGCGTCACCGACCCAACCACGTGCGACTGCGTCGAGTGGATGTTTCCCGAGACCGAGAACTGCTGCAGCGGCTTCTCTCCCGTAACCACGTTCAGCGCCGAAAATTTCCCCGCCTTGACTGCGCGGGCGCGAAGTTCCTTCAGCAATATATCCAAAGATTCCGCTGCAGTTTTCTCTTTGCCCGATTCGATGCGGAACGCGGGAATCGACAGAACGCGCGGCATCTTCAGCGTCGCCAGTTCGTGACTCAAGCGCTCGAGCAATTCGTCCGGCGCCGAGACTTGATCTTCCTGACAAAGCCGCACGATCAGGTCGCGGGCGTCGACGCCGTGGTTGCGCGCGTAACGTTGAACCTTTCCAGTGAAGGAAGAATGAAACTTCGCGAGGCCACCGGTGATGGCCATGGGGTCAACGCCGCGCTTGCCCAGCAGCGGCTGGATGAGCCCCTGGCCCACGTCCATAGCGGCTTTGAGATCGATGTGCGGCACGGCCCCGCGGCGTTGCAGAATCGCAACCAGCACTTCGGTGACGGTGTTTCCGGCAGAGCGACCCATGCCCTGCAATGAAGAATCAACCAGGACCGCGCCTTCTTCAATCGCGCGCAGCGTGTTGGCCATGGCCAGCGAAAGATTGTCGTGTCCGTGGTAGCCGAGCGGGGACGGGCTTTGCTGTTTCGCGGCTCGGAGATAACCCGCAACCGAATCCGGATCCATGCTGCCGGCGGAATCCACAAGGCAGGCAATGTCTGAGCCCCACTGGTGTACCTGGGCCACGACCGTGCCAAACTCCTCCGGGGAAACCGCGTAGGATTTCATGGAGTTATAGGAAACGATGAGCCCTAACTCCTTGGCCAGGGCGATGTAAGGCTCGGCCTGAGCCGCCTCGGTCACATTCGTGCCAATGCGGAGGAACGACATCCCATGTCGAGCGGCGAGGCGAATATCTTCCTCGCGCCCGATGCCGGGAATAAAAAACATGCCCCACTTCGCGTGCCGGAGCGCCTGGGCCGCGGCGTGCATGTATTCTTCGTCGGTCGCCGCCGCCATGCCTTTTCCCGACTGCGACGCGTTGAGGCCGAGTCCGTGCCCGACTTCAATCCAGCGAAAGCCGATACTCTCCAGCGCGCCGGCAATCGTCGCCGTATCTTCCGCGGTGAATTGGAAGTCGATGAGGTAAGAACCATCCCGCAGCGTGACTTCAAGAATGTCGGGAATCGTCTCGAACGTAGACATGGCCAGCCTTTGGCGCAACGTAACTTTATCGCGATACAGTTTGCGTTCTGTTGGCAACTGCCTTCCTCACCGCCCCGGCTACATCCGCAATCGCCTGAAACGATAGTTCAGGGTAAAGAGGGAGTGAGAGAACGTGCTCCGCTGCTTTTTCCGAGCGCGGAAATGCGCCCCGTCCATAACCGAGATCGGCATAGGCCGGTTGCAAATGCGCCGGAACGGGATAATGAATGCCCGTCTGAATCCCGTCCGCTTGCAGAGCGGCATGCAGACCGTCGCGATCTTCGACTCGCAGAGTGTAGACGTGATAGACGTGTCGGGCCCAAGGCATCTCGGCGGGCGTTTCTACACCGGAGTCGGCCAAAAGTTCGTTGTACTGCCGCACCACCGCACGGCGCGCTTCGGTCCATTGATCGAGATGGCGCAGCTTCACGCGCAGGATCGCGCCCTGCAAGCCTTCCATCCGATAGTTGAATCCGCGCAGCAGATGATGATATTTGCGGTCCTGCCCCCAATCGCGCAACAGGCGGATGGTGTTCGCATATTCGGGGTTGCTGGTGGTTACGGCGCCGGCCTCGCCGTAGGCTCCCAAATTCTTGCCGGGATAAAAGCTGAAGCATGCCATATCGCCGATGCTACCCACGGGCCGGCTTTTGTATTTCGCTCCGTGCGCTTGCGCGGCGTCTTCAATCACGACCAGTCCGTGCCGCTGAGCTACTTCCATGATCGGCGCCATGTCGGCGGGCTGCCCATACAGATGCACGGGCAGGATCGCCTTGGTGCGCGGCGTGATCGCAGCCTCAATTGCAGACGGATCCATGGTGAACGAAAGCGGGTCGATATCCACCAGAACCGGCCGGGCTCCCGCGTAAATAACCGCGGCCACGCTGGCGACAAAAGTGAACGGCACGGTAATGACTTCATCGCCCGGACCGACGCCGGCGGCGAGCAAAGCGAGATGCAAAGCGCTGGTGCCGGAGTTGAGCGCGATGCATTCGGTTGCACCGCAATAGGCCGCGATGCATTCGGTTGCACCGCAATAGGCCGCGAATTCCTGTTCGAACGCGGCTACTTCAGGGCCGAGGACGAATTGGCCACTCTCCAAAACACGAGCGATGGCCGCATCAATCTCAGGCTTGATGCTTTGGTACTGCGCTTTCAGATCGAGATACGGAACTTTAATGTTTGCCATGAATGTCTGCGTGCGAAATCTATTTTCTCATCTGCTGAGGCTATGCGGTGGCTTCGAGCGTGGTCAGGCGCAGATCCACTGGACGGCCGTGTTGGGCCATCGACTGCGATGCCGCCTGCAAAATCTCGACCACGCGAAGTCCCGCGCCGCCGCCAGTTTCCGGTTCCGCCTGCTGTTCGATGCAGCGCAGGAAGTGGTCAATTTCCCGGCGCAGCGCCTCGGTCCCTTCGATCTGGGGCGCCAGCATGTCACCTGTGCGGTAGCCCACCATCATCTGGTACAGCTTTTCTGGATTCTGATGATTGTTTAAGGTGATGCCCTTATCGTAGACCTTGATCTTCTCGCTCTGTTCCAGATCGTCGTAGACAATCATCTTGCGGCTGGCGCCAATCAAGGTGCGTCGCAGCTTTACCGGGGCCAGCCAGTTGGCGTGAATATGCGCAATTTGGTTGCCCTCGAAGAACAGCGTCAGATACGCGATGTTCTCCATTCCTCCCGGCACATGGCTGAGTCCGGTGGCGGAAACTGCGCAGGGCCGGAATGGCAGCACGTAGTCCATGATCGAGAGGTCGTGTACGGCGAGATCCCATAGCACGTTCACATCGTGCTGAAACAGTCCGAGGTTCACTCGCACCGAATCGTAGTAATAAATCTCTCCCAGACTCCCGCTATCGACCAGCTCGCGAATCTTGCGGACGGCGCCGGTATAAACGAAAGTGTGGTCGACCATAAGCACGCGATTTCGTTTTTGCGCGACGTCCATCAGGTGCTGCACCTGGTCGGTGTTCGAGGCCAAAGGCTTCTCAACCAGCACATGCTTGCCTTCCTGCAGCGCGCGCAGAGCCAGATCGTAGTGGGTGGAAACCGGTGTCGCGATGGCCACAGCGTCGATGGAAGAATCTTCGATCAGCTCGCGAAAATTCTGCGTGGTCCTGACGGTGGGATATCGGCTGTTCACCAGCGCGAGCCGGTCGGGTCGCAAGTCGCTGACGCAGGCAACCTGCGCGCCAGACGACTCAAAGCAATTTCGCACCAGGTTTGGACCCCAATAGCCGTAGCCGATCACGCCAATCCGAATCAAGATTTCTCCTTGTGAGCCTGTCGATCCTGAATTTGTCGATCGTTAACTTGTCGATCGTCAACTTGTCGATCCGATCGCGTTGAGTTTTCACGAGGGACGGCTCCGCCCAGCCTTGCGGGAACGCCCTTCGCAATCTGGCGATCGGGCACATCGTGAGTTACGACTGCCCCGGCGCCGATCAATGCGCCTTCACCGATGGTTACGCCCGCGAGAATCACCGCCCCACTACCAATCGACGCGCCGCGCTTCACACGCGTGGGCACGACCTGCCAGTCCGCTTCGGTTTGCAGCCGGCCATCTTCCGTCGCGCGTGGGTAGAGATCGTTGATGAACATGACTCCGTGGCCCACGAATACGTCATCGTCGATCGTAACCCCTTCGCAAATGAACGTGTGCGACGAAATCTTGCAACGATTTCCTACGACTGCGTTCTTCTGAACCTCGACGAAGGCGCCGATCTTGGTCTCATCGCCCACCGTGCAGCCATAGAGGTTGACCAGTTCAGGCTGGAAGATCTTCACTCCACGGCCCAAAACAACGTTGGCAGAAATTGGCATGAAGACCGTTGTATTCGGTCCTCCCTGGGAACGGGAGGCGCCGCAGGCGCGGGCGCGTTCCACCGCGTCTCAAAATGAAGCCAATCGCACGATACAACAGATCGGTGCCGGCATCAACTGCCCCGCGACTGGTGCCCTTCGCGCATTCGCCCGGCTCCGCTGGCGTTTGGCGAAATCGCGTCCTCCACCGTAGAGTAACCGTGACACCCGCAACGCCAAACAACTCTCTCACAGTTGCAGATGTGGAGGCAGTATGTTGAATCGAGACCGTTTCCCCGGCAGCCTGTTCCGTCCCCGGCGAGCCTCTTCATGGAAATCGCCCTTGAGAACCTTGGGCGCATCGGCCGGAGTCCTGGTGCTGGCGTCAGCCATCTTC
Source organism: uncultured Acidobacteriota bacterium (assembly GCA_963758005.1). Lineage (GTDB taxonomy): Bacteria > Acidobacteriota > Terriglobia > Terriglobales > Acidobacteriaceae > Sulfotelmatobacter. The sequence continues at coordinate 80,858 of CAVWTR010000005.1, read as the reverse complement.
GTCTCGGTTCATCATGCGCCCTACGCGGCCGCTTCGGAATCAGGGCCGCTTGCGGCTAATATCGCTCGGTCTGCGACTGATCTAAACTGGCGGCAAAGTCCTTCGGCCTCTCTCAATTCGGCCGGCCGAAACTCCGTGACCCTCGACCCCTGCCCGCCGGGTGTGATCGCTGCTGAGCCCTGGTACTACGTTTATATCGCGGGCACGGGAACTCCCGAGGCCGTGCGGGTTACAGGCGGCACATGCAAGGGAGATGGTCACCCAGGCACTCTGGATTTCACGACGGTCAATTCTCATGCTTCCGGCTATGTAATCAGCAGCGCTTCGAGTGGGGTGCAGGAGGCTTCCATCGCGGCGCGCTTCACGCCGACCAATCCCAAGGGATCAACGCAGTCCGGCCGGGTTGTGGTTCCTCCCGGAGAGTACGACGTGTTTGCTCCCATCTCGATTCGGGCTGGGGGGCAGACGGTTGACTTCGCGGGCTCCGTTCTTAATTGCTACACGCCGAATGACGCCTGCGTTTTTGTGGGCGAGCACGGATCCTCGAATGCTTACGAGAACATTACCCTGCTCGCTCCTCGTGGTCGACCTATGATGGTTGCTGGCACGAAGCCATTCATAGAAGTCAACGCCGCGCAGACCCGGATCTTCAACGTGACCACGCGTGTGGCTCTCCCCGGCAGGAGTTTTGGGTCTTATGTACAGGTTGATGACGACCAATCATTTCTGCTCGACGGATTGGATTCGACGAGCCAAGGCGTAACCTGTAATCCCACCTACTGCGGCGCGTTCATTACGGCGCCGGGGCCGTTCAATCGCTGGTCTGCGGTTGGCTGGCTCAGGCACCTCGCGCTTTCGCTGCAATGCGCAGGCAAGGGAGTGGAATGGCTCTCCGGCAACGGCCTGCGGATTTCCGACAGCGTGATTCAAGGCTGGTCGGTCTACGCCGTGCGAGTGAGCAACCAGCGCGGAGGATATGGCGGCTTTATCTCCGACAACGTCTACTACGAGGCGTCTCCCTCATGCAGAGATGCAAGCCCGCTAGGGAACGTGGGGAGTGCCGGGATTCTGGCCGAGGGCGTTCACGTCAAGTACAGCGGACTCGCGGCAAACGGCGCTTCGGGCGTGCTGCCCAACTGGGGTGCGGGGTCAGGCTCGCACGACAGGCTCTATTGGGTGGTGCCAGTCCACTCCGAGTTTGGCGAAGGCGTGCCACTGCCGGCTGGGTATGCGCTCACCAGTGGTTCGGGAAAGGTGAATGGGATATTTCCAAAAATTGCAGGAGCGTCGAGTTACAAGATCCTAAGAATGGACTGGGATCAGCAGAGCCTTCCTCGTCCGTACCCGGAGGGTACGGGAAACTATCTTCTCACCACAGTTCAGCAGAGTTCTTGCGCCACGCTGACGTGTCAATTCAGCGACAGCGGAGGAGCTCTTTCTACTTACAGCAACGCAGCGGAGGATTTGTCCAGAAATGTCTACATGCCGCGACTGGACTTCTGGCCCGGTGCGATTGTGATCAGTCCTAGCGCGGACATGTCGACGTCCTCTTACTCTGATTTTTCGCCGCCGCTCCAATCCGATGTTCTGGGCGCGGGAGCGATCGTCAGCACCATTCCCTCGGGCGCGGTGACCGGAGCAGCCGACGTGTTGATAGGAACCTCAGTAACTCCCCCGGCGGCGGCAAACCTGGAGGCGCTTCATACAAACGGCGCAGGTGGAACACCGGGGGCGACGATCTTGAAAGCCGCCAACGGACTGCAGACGCCGGAGAATGGCCACAAGGGGAGACTGAACTTTGGCCACCGCGGCCAGGCGGTTGGTTTCACGCCACTCATAACGTTGGGCGACAGCAATTGGGGAAAGACCTGGGCCACGGCCAATCATCGTCCTGTCGCGGAAGTGAACGACCTCGATCTCGGCTATGAGGGCAACATCGATACCTTCTACAGCCGAGCTCAGAAAGAGGTTCGCGAATACATCGGGAAACTTCCGGATGGCAATCCGCAGGAGGGGCTGACTGCGGCGGTCAAGACTTTTAACGTTCCGGTTACCATCAACGGGAATCTCACGGTCACCGGAAAATGTCTAGGCTGTGGGAGCGGCTCGGGCGGTGGCGGAGTAACTTCAAGCGGTGCGACGGGGTGGGCAGTTTCTCTGACCGGTCAAAAAGCGGCGATTCCACCCACAAACTTGTGCGCTTCGACTGCCTGCGGGCCTGGAGAATACCGAGTGAGCTACTACCTGGACTCGATGACCCCATGCGCGTCCCCCGGAAATGCCGCGGCTGCGCTGACGATCGGATGGAAAGACGAGACCAGTGCCAAAAACATCCGCGTTCCGCTCGGGGGAGCAGGCATTTCGGGCGGCAACAGCCTGGCGTTGGGCGGGACCTCGAATTTCGGCAGCGGCAGTATTACGCTTTGGTCGGCGGGGAACGCAGCGGTGACTTATTCAGCGGGTTACACGGCGTGTGCTACGGGAGTTGGAAGTTATGCGGTGAGAATCGCGGTCGAGAAACTGCAGTGATGCGGCGGGCACAGACAGCACTGGTATGGGTGGGCTGTTCTGCGAGTGGAATTCTGCGAGTGAAATTCTAATGTGCGGAATCTTCGGCATTGTGGCGCGAAATTCGCGAATTCCAGACGGCGTGCTCGAACGCGCCACGCAGTCGCTCGCGCACCGCGGACCCGACGATTCGGGCACGATCCTTCTGCGCGATTCCATCCCTGAGCCGGTTGAAATCGGATTGGGCAATCGTCGTTTGGCGATTCTCGATCTTTCTCCTCTCGGCCACCAGCCCATGCGTGACGTCGAAACCGGCAACTGGCTCGTCTACAACGGCGAGATTTACAACTTCCGCGACATTCGCGACGAACTTAAGAAATCCGGCACGAACTTCGTCAGCCACTCCGACACCGAGGTCGTGCTGAAAGGATACGCGCGTTGGGGCGAGGCGTGTGTGGCTAAGTTTCGCGGCATGTTTGCCTTCGCGCTCTGGGATGCCCGCCGCCACTGCCTTTTCATCGCTCGCGATCCCATGGGCATCAAGCCGCTTTACTATGCGCAGGCCGGTTCGTATTTTCTTTTTGCCTCGGAAGTTCGCACGTTGCTTGGCACTGGCTTGATGAGTTCTCGCATTGACCCTGCCGGCCTCATCAACTACCTTACCTTCGGCTCGGCCTTCGACCCGCTCACCTTGGTGGAAGGAGTTCGCGCGCTTCCTCCCGGCCATACTCTTACCTGGGAAGGCGGACTTCTCCGCCAGTCCTCCTATTGGGATCTTGTGGACGAGTGGTCAGAGGACGAGTCGCCAGGCAACGGGCGCGCTTCAGAATCTCTCTCTGCCGACAACGACAAAAGCGCTGCCGAGCACTTACGACCAATTCTGGAAGAAGCCGTTCGCTTGCAATTGGTGAGCGACGTGCCGGTGGGAGTCTTTCTTTCTGGCGGCATCGATTCAAGCGCGCTGGTCAGCATTCTGAGCCGGAGCGGTATAACCGCCAGCACTTTTTCCATCGTGTTTCGGGAAGCCGACTTTTCCGAAGCTCAGCATTCGCGCGCCATTGCCGCGAAATTTCACACCGATCATCACGAGATCGACGTTTCGCAGAGCGATGTCCTGGCCGCGATTCCTGACGCCTTGGCCGTTATGGATCTGCCGACCATGGACGGAGTCAATACCTACTTCGTCTCCCGGGAAACGCGGCGCGCAGGTGTAAAGGTCGCTCTGTCGGGCCTGGGCGGAGACGAAGTGTTCGCCGGATATTCCACGTTCCGCACGGTTCCGCGCATGGAACGCTTCGCGCATTTCTGGAAACACGTGCCGGGCTTGGTTCGTGGTCCGGTTGCCTCGGTGTTTGCCACGCTGGCTCCGGCGAACGACCAGAATCGCAAGCTCGATTCTCTCGCGAGCGACAACGGACGGCTCGTGCATCCTTACTTTCTTAGCCGCATGCTGTTCACGCCCCGCCAGCGTGATCTTCTTACTCGGAACGCGGATCGCTCGGTTGATGACGCAGCTGCTGCTTCGCAGTGCGATCGTCTCGAGCGCGCATGCGCGCTCGACCCGGTGAATCGCGTTTCCTATCTCGAGTCGCGCTGTTATATGCTGAATACTCTGTTGCGCGACGCTGATTTTATGAGCATGTCACAGGGCCTGGAAGTTCGAGTTCCTCTGATTGATCACCAATTAGCGAAGGCTGTGCTGGCTATTCCGGGCGAGTGGAAGCTGAACGGAACACCGAAGAAACTTCTGGTTGAAGCGTTATCTGGATCGCTGCCTGACGAAATTGTGCATCGTCCAAAGCGCGGGTTCACGCTGCCTTTTGAGCATTGGATGCGGCAGGAGTTTCGACCTGAGATCGAGCCCGTACTAGCGAAGAAACGGATCAGCCACGGTCCTCTAGGCGAATTGCTGGACGCAACTCAGGTGGAAAACGTGTGGAAGGATTTCCTGAACGGCGAGACTTCGTGGTCGCGCCCCTGGTCTCTGTATGTGCTGCAGCGCTGGTGCGAACTGCATTTGTAGCAGGCGCTTTGTGACGAGTTCGAAACATGCAAAAAGTCGAAGAAATCGCCGAGCCGCAGCGAATAGCGCCGACGCAGAAGCTGCCGGTCAGCGTGATTGTGGCTGCCCGCAACGAGGAGAAAAATCTGCCACGATGTCTGGAAGCGCTGCGAAATGTCGGCGAGGTTTATGTCATCGATTCGGAGAGCACTGACGCCACACCCGAAATCGCGCGTTCGTTTGGAGCGAAGGTCGTTCAGTTCCATTATCAGGGCGGATGGCCAAAGAAGCGTCAGTGGGCGATCGACAGTCTGCCTCTCGCGTTTGACTGGATTTTGCTGGTCGATGCCGACGAAGCGTTGACGCCGGAGCTCGCGGAGGAAATTCGCCGCAGCATCGGGAATCCGGACTTTGACGGGTATTACATTTCTCTTCGCATGTACTTCCTCGGCCGGGTTCTGCGCCATGGTGATGCGAACTTTTGGAAGCTTGCCCTTTTTCGCCGCGGCAAAGGCCGTTACGAGTGCCGCCTTCGAGATCAGGACGCATCGATGGCAGACATGGAAGTCCACGAACACGTCGTAGTCGAAGGCGATGCGCGGCGCCTCGAGAATCCGTTGATTCACCACAATGTGGAGTCGCTCTCTCGTTATATTCAAAAGCATGACGAATATTCCAACTGGGAATCACGCGTACTGCTGCAGGGCGAGCAGAACAGTTCCGAGTTGCTGCCCGCGTTCTTTGGTACGCAAGCGCAACGACGTCGGTGGCTCAAGAAACAGCTCTTTGCAGTGCCGGGTTCACCGGTTCTTCTATTCTTCTATCGGTACTTTCTGCGATTGGGGTTTATGGACGGTGTCCCGGGCCTGATCTACTGCGGGTTTCAGGCCGTCCAGATGTTTCACACCAAGGCCAAGATTTACGAACTGAAAACGAAGCAGCGCGAAAAAAGTTCGCCGAGGAAATAACCGAGCATGTGCGGCATTAGCGGCGTGGTGAACTGCGGAGATCGGGAAACGCTGGCGCGGATGACTCACGTCCAGGCGCATCGCGGCCCCGACGACTCTGGCCTTTGGGACCGCAAATTCCCCGACGGCTCCTACATCGGACTGGGCAGCCGCCGCCTCGCTATTCTCGATCTCTCTCCACTCGGCCACATGCCGATGTGCAACGAAGACCGCACCGTCTGGATCACCTACAACGGCGAGATTTATAACTTCGCTGAACTTCGCCATGAACTCGAAAGCAAAGGCCACCGCTTCGCATCCCGCACCGACACCGAAGTGATCATCCATCTTTACGAGGAAGAAGGCACGGACTGCGTAAAGCGTTTGAACGGCATGTTCGCCTTTGCCATCTGCGACCTGCGCGAAGCGACTCCCCTCCTGTTCGTGGCCCGCGATCACTTCGGCATCAAGCCGTTTTATTATTTTCACTCGGGCAAACGCTTTGCGTTTGCGTCCGAAGTCAAGGCGCTGTTGCAGATTCCTGAGATCGAGGCGGAACTCGACCCCGAGTCGCTTCACCAATATTTGACCTTCCTCTGGGTCCCCGACCCCAAGACGATGTTCCGCCGCGTCTTCAAAGTGCCCGCAGGGCACTACGCGACGTTTCGCAAGGGCGAACTCAAACTCACGCAGTACTGGGATCTGAGCTTTCCCGCGGCGGATCAGACCTATGCGCGCTCAGAAAACGACTTGGCTGAGGAGGTTCGCGAGCGCTTCCGCCGGTCCGTCGAAGCGCAGATGGTCAGCGACGTTCCCATCGGCGCCTTTCTCAGCGCAGGCCTCGATTCTTCAGGCATCGTCGCCATGATGGCAAGGGCAGCGACGGCGAGAGCAACGAGTCAGCCGATTCGAACCTACACCGTCACCTTTCCGCGAGAATACCGCATCGGCGAAACCACGCTCGACGATCCGGAAGTGGCGACGCGGCTAGCGCAACACCTGGGGTGCGAGAACCAGCGCATCGTAGTCGAGCCAGACGTGACCGATCTTTTGCCCCGCCTGGTCTGGCACATGGACGAGCCGACCGCCGACCCCGCCATCATCACCGCGTATCTCGTTTGCCGCGAGGCGCGCAAGCAGGCCACGGTTTTGCTCTCGGGTGTGGGCGGGGACGAACTATTTGCCGGATACCGAAAACACGTCGCACATTCCTGGGCGCAGGCCTACGGGCATATACCATCCGGCGCTCGGCACGCGGTCGAAGCTGGTCTCGCGGTGCTGCCCAGCCTGCGCGGGACAGTGCTGAGCGGGCTGAAGGGAAGACTGCGCCTGGCGAAGAAAATGGCGCGCAGTGCATCGCTCAACTCCGTCGACCGCTTCATCGCAAACTGTACCTACCTCGATGGGGACCAGAAGTCGAATCTCTACACTCCTTCGTTCATCGACGAAGTTTCAGCGTCTGATCCTGCCTGCGAGCACCGCGGCGCATTCAGCCGCGTCCGTGATGCCGACTTTCTGCACCAGATGCTCTACCTCGACTCCAAGATTTTCATGACCAGCCTCAACCTCACCTACAACGACAAGATGAGTATGGCGTCCTCGGTCGAAGTGCGGGTTCCGTTCCTGGATCGTGAGTTGGCCGAATTTGTGGCGTGGAATGTTCCGCCCTCGATGAAGATTCGCGGTTTCCTACAGCCAACGACGAAATACATCTTGCGCAAAGCGATGCAGGATGTTTTGCCGCGCGAGGTGTTGCGCCAGCCGAAAGCCGGTTTTGCCGCTCCCGTAGACTATTGGTTGGCACAGGATCTTAGAGAAATGCTGGACGACTTGCTTTCCCCGGCGCAACTGCGTAACCGTGGCCTGTTCCAACCCGCAGCGGTACAGCGCTACATCGCCGAGCACCGCAGCGGCCGGCACGATTGGTCGATGCAGCTTTGGCAATTCCTTACACTCGAATTGTGGATGAAAACATTTCTGGATGGAGGAGCGCGAAGGTTTGAAGCCGAGTCGCTCCCGCCGCAACAAGTGGCTACGGCATGAAACAGGTTCTTCAACACGCGCGTACAGGCGAGATCACGGTGGAAGATGTTCCATCGCCACAACTTCTGCCCGGCTGTGTGTTGGTGTGCGTCGCGGCCTCGGTCGTATCTGCCGGAACCGAGCGCGCGTCCGCCGAGTTCGCCCGGAAGAGTCTATTGCAGAAGGCGCAGTCGAGACCTGACTTGGTGCGCGAAGTAATCAGTAAAGTGCAGCGCGACGGAATTTTCTCGGCGATTCGGTCCGTGCGCAGCCGTCTCGACCAGCCACAAAGTCCTGGCTACAGCAGCGCGGGAACGGTCGTCGCCGTCGGTGAAGGCGTGACAGACCTGCAGCCCGGTGATCGCATCGCTTGCGCCGGAGCTGGATTTGCCGTTCACGCGGAGATCGCGTGTGTGCCGCGCTTACTCGTGGCGCGCATTCCCGCACGGGCTCTCGGCGCCAGACTGGCCGGCACTGACGAAGTTTCATTAGACGAGGCCGCTTTCGCTACCTTGGGAGCAGTTGCTCTGCATGGCATACGGAATGCAGAGGCCAAACTCGGCGACTTGGTTGCAGTGATTGGCCTGGGTCTCTTGGGCCAACTCACGGTACAGCTTTTGAAGGCCGCGGGCTGCCGCATTCTCGGCATGGATCTAGATCCTGTCCGCGTTGATCTAGCTCGGCAGATGGGCGCGGATGGCGGTGCCAACTCGGCCGCAGCGTTTCGGGATCTCTGCATTGAGACGTCGCGCGGCGCGGGCGTTGACTCCGTTCTGATCACCGCCGAAACGCCCAGTAGCGATCCGGTCAATCTGGCCGGCGCAATTGCGCGCGACCGCGCCGTCGTGGTCGCTGTCGGTACCGTTGGCATGGACATTGAACGCAAGGTGTATTACGAAAAGGAACTCGACTTCCGCGTCTCGCGTTCCTACGGCCCCGGACGTTATGACGCAGCTTACGAGCAGAAAGGGCGTGACTATCCAATCGGCTACGTGCGTTGGTCCGAAAATCGCAACATGGAAGCGTTTGTGCAATTTCTCGCCGACAAAAAAGTTAACGTTGGCGCTCTAATCACACACCGTTTTCCCATTGAACGCGCCCAAAGCGCATATGACTTGATTACGGGAAAATTGCGCGAGCCATTCCTGGGCGTAGTGATTCAGTACGCAGGGAGCGAGGATCGCGGCTCGTACGCTTGCAGTTCTCCCTGACCGCGCGATAGGTATGCCTCGGTCTCAGGAAGCCGGCGCCGGCATTTCCGTGGGTCTGCTCGGCGCCGGGGTGTTTTCTGTCGGCACGCTTATTCCCGCAATGAAGGCATCAACCGGTACCGCGCTGGTCGCGGTGTGCGCCGCCACCGGACCTCACGCACAACATGCCGGGCGCAAATTCGGTTTTCGCTCTGCCACCACTGACGAAGCGCAAGTCATTGACGACCCCGCGGTCAATGCAGTGGTCATCGCCACTCGTCATCATCTTCACGCGAAACAAGTGCTGGCCGCGGTCGCCGCGGGGAAGCACGTCTTCTGCGAGAAGCCGCTCTGCCTGTCGGAGGAGGAACTGCGCTCGATTGTCAGCGCGCATCTCGGAATCCCTTCCACCGAGCGTCCGGCAGTGATGGTCGGATTCAACCGCCGTTTCGCGCCCATGACGGTGCGGATGAAGTCTTTCCTCGCGCCGATTTCAGAGCCGCTGGCGCTGCACTGTCGCGTTAACGCAGGACATCTTTCGCCCGACCACTGGGTCAACGATCGCGAGCAGGGAGGTGGCCGCATTCTCGGCGAAGTATGCCATTTCGTGGATCTGCTGATGTTTCTTGCGGGTTCGCCCGTCGTCGAGGTCGAGGCCAGAGCGATCGGAAATTTACCGCGCTACAGCGGGGAGAATGTGCTGGTCTCGCTTCGTTTTGCGAATGACTCTGAGGGATCGATTAGTTATCTGGCCAACGGCGACCGAGCATTCTCCAAGGAGCGAATCGAAGTGTTTGGCGGCGGCAGTGCTGCAGTGCTCGATGACTTTCGCCGGCTCGAAGTGGTGCGCGATGGCCGCAAAGAAATCATCCATTCTCGTTGGCGCCAGGATAAGGGACATCGCGGCGAGTGGGCAGCATTCGCGCAAGCCGTGCAGCGGCGGGAAGAATCGCCGATTCGGTTCGAGGATTTAGTGTGTGCCACCCTCGCAACGCTCCGCATCGACGAATCGATCGCCAGCAGAAGACGGCTCGCAGTAAATGCCTCCGCGTTTATTGACGATGCTCAGAAGACTCCGACCGCGAACTCCAGCCGAAATACCCGCCTGGAAGAATGATTCGATTTAGCGAATGACTCGATCACACCTGCAACGCAAGAGGAGTCGAAGCTAGTTCATGCTTATCCTGGGCCTCAATATGTTTCACGCCGACGCCTCTGCGGCGATCGTACTCGATGGTGAAGTGAAATTCGCCATTGCCGAGGAACGGCTGAACCGTCATAAACACTTCGCTGGTTTTCCGGCGCTCTCGGTCAAGGCTTGCCTGGACGCAGTCGGAGCCAAGATTTCTGATGTCGAACACGTAGCCGTTGGTCAGGACTGCGACGCGAACCTCGCGAAGAAAGTTCAATACGCCCTCGCCAATCCGGCCAGGATTCTGAACTTTATTCATCTTCGCCGGCGCAAAGAGAAGATGCGCGATGTGCGTTCGCTGCTCGCCAAGGCCCTTGATGTCGACTCCACACAACTCCGTTTTCAGGAGCACCATCTCGAGCACCACATCGCCCACATCGCCAGCGCGTACTACTGTTCGCCGTGGGAAAAAGCGGCTGGATTCAGCTATGACGGTTCCGGCGATTTTGTTTCCACGATGATGGCCCGCTGTGAAGGCAACGAGATTGAAGTGCTCGACCGCGTATTCCTTCCGCACTCGCCGGGCAGTTTCTATACCATGATTTGCGAATTCATCGGCTATAGCCAGTACGGCGATGAGGGCAAAGTCATGGGACTTGCGCCTTACGGCAAGGACACTTTTTGCAGTGAGATCAGCAAGATCGTAACGCCTAAGAATGGTGGCTTTCAGCTTGATCTGAGCTATTTCAAACCGCTCGGCAGCAACCAGGGTATGCAGGTGTTGCCAGACGGTACCGTTAAGCTGGCGCGCCATTTCTCGGATCGGATGGAAAAGTTATTCGGCGAGCCACGCATCCTGCATGCCGAAATTTCCCAACGCGACATGGACCTGGCATTCGCCCTGCAGCAACGCTTTGAAGAGGTCTTTTTCCACTTGCTAAACCAGCTCCACGGCCGCGTGCCTTGCGAAGACCTCGCCATGGCGGGCGGATGCGCGCTCAACAGTGTGGCCAACGGCAAAATATTCGACCGTACGCCGTTCCGCCGGACTTACATTCAGCCGGCTGCTGGGGACGAAGGTCTGGCCATCGGAGCAGCTCTACACACGTATCACTCAGTGCTCAAGCAGCCTCGCTGGCATCAGTTGAAAAATTCTTACCTCGGTCCGGAGTTTTCCGAGTCACACATTCAATCGGCTCTGCAGGGCGCCGACTTGCAATATCGGAAGTTGGATCGCACCGTATTACTCGACGAAGTTGCCGAACAGATCGCCGCCGGCAATGTAGTCGGCTGGTTTCAAGGTCGCATGGAATGGGGCCCGCGTGCACTGGGCAACCGCTCGATCGTCGCCCATCCGGGCTTGCCGAATATGAAGGATGTTCTCAACGCCCGCATCAAGCGCCGGGAGTGGTTTCGGCCCTTCGCTCCGTCGATCATGGCCGACCACCAGCATGAATATTTCGAGCACGATCATCCCTCGCCGTTCATGTTGCACGTTTACAAAATCCGGCCGGAGAAGCGCAAAGAACTATGCGCGGTGAACCATGTGGACGATACTGGCCGTTTACAGAGCGTGACGCGCGAGGAAAATCCCATGTACTACGATCTGATCTCGGCCTTCCATCGCAAGACTGGGATTCCCGTAATTCTGAACACCAGCTTCAACGAGAACGAGCCGATTGTCTGTACCCCGGAAGAGGCGGTCGACTGCTTCCGGCGCACCCGCATGGATGTGCTCGCGATCGGACCATTCCTCGTGGTCAAGGCCGGAGGAAATGAAGAAACTGTGGCCGCCTCTACCGTGCCCAAGAGCGGGCACGTCTAACCCACACAGTCGCCGTCTTCTACCATTGCTCAGTGCACCAGGAATGCAGTGGTGGCCACCACGATGCCCACGACTCCGAAAAACATTCCCAGGGCCCAAAAGATTCTTCGCCCAGAGAGCAGTGTGATCGAAGTGATCACCAAGCCCACTTCAAGGAGGACCTCGGCCAGGTCGAAGCGGTCGGCACGATTTCTTTCATGCGCAACTTCTGCCTCCATCTCATGGGCAGTGTCTTCGATTCCTTTTTGCTCATCCTTGTAGCGCGTCGCCTCGCTGGAATATTTGTCGCGTTCCTTCGCGAGCACGGCCGGGTCGGTGGTCGCTTCCACCGAAGTTAAATCGAGGAAAAGTTCATCCGTATGCCGCCGGATATTCTTGGCCTGATAGTAGGCCCACTGATCGGACGACTTGGCTTGAAGCACGACCTCTTCCGTGTGCGCACGATGCCCGAGCAGCGTTACTACGGCCACCATTACGGCCAGCACCGCCATGGTCACCGAGACCGGAGCCAGCGTAGGATCGTGTTTTGCATGCTCCGCGTGTTCCTGCAATTCGCTTAGTTCTTCCGACATATCGTCACTCCCCCATAACTTTTACGATGACCCGTTTGTCCCGTTGTCCGTCGAATTCCGCATAGAAAATCCGCTGCCACGTGCCCAGATCGAGCTTGCCCGCGGTAATGGGCACGATCACTTCGTGATGGATCAGCAGCGCTTTCAGATGGGAGTCGCCGTTATCCTCGCCCGTTTCATGATGCTCGTAATCTTTGCGAAAAGGCGCCAGATGCTCCAGCCACTTGTCGATGTCCTCAATCAAGCCGCTCTCATTATCGTTGACATAAATGCCCGCAGTGATGTGCATGGCCGAAACCAGTACCATGCCTTCCCGCACTCCGCTCTTGGCGACAATCTGCTCGACCTGCGGCGTGATGTGCACATAGGCGCGATGCGTCTTAGTATGAAATTTCAAATATTCTGTGAGAGTCTTCATGTGCGAGAGTTTCTAAACTTCACTTAGCGCAGCGCATCGGCCACCTTGCCACCGGCAATGAGCGAGGCAATGCGCGCGAAGTCGCCGTACATCACCCGATCTTTTTCCATGGTGGGGCACACGGAGCGGATCGCAGCATACGCTGCCTGGCCGCGCTTCGACGTTTTCAGCGGAGCGAGGAAGTCGAGGGCCTGGGCCACTGCCATGGCCTCGATCGCCAGCACGTTTCGCGTATTGTCGACGATGCGCTTCAGTTTGGTCGCCGCCGTCATTCCCATCGAAACATAATCTTCCTTATTTCCCGAAGTCGTGATCGAGTCAACCGATGCTGGATGCGCCAGTACTTTGTTCTCACTAACCAGAGCCGCCGCCGTAACCTGCGGCATCATGAATCCGGAATTAAGGCCGGCGCCGGCGGCAAGGAACGGAGGCAAACCCTCGCTGAGCGCTGGATTTACAAGCCGTTCGATCCGACGTTCGCTGATCCCTGCCAGCGCACTGAGCGCGATGGCGAGAAAGTCTAACGCAAATGCCAGCGGTTCACCGTGAAAATTTCCTCCGGAGATGACATCACCCTCACCGTTCTTGTCAGTGAGGAAGACTAGAGGATTGTCAACGGCGGAATTCGCCTCTATCTCAAACACCTCGCGGCAATGTGTCAGCGTATCCCGCACAGCTCCGTGGACTTGTGGGATGCAGCGCAGCGAGTAGGCGTCCTGCACGCGGCCACAATCGCGATGCGACTCACGGATCTGACTGCCTTCCAGCATCCGCCGCAGGTTGGCCGCGGTTTTCACTTGTCCCGCGTGAGGCCGTGCCTTGTGAATGCGCTCGTCGAAAGCCGTGTCAGTTCCTTTGAGTGCGTCGCAGCAGAGTCCTCCGAGCACGTCGGCGGTATCGACGAGCGTTTCCGCCGCCAGCAGCGCCAGAGTTCCAACCGCCAGCATGGCCTGCGTTCCGTTGATGAGTGAAATCGTTTCCTTGGCTTCCAGCACCAGAGGCTTGATCTGCGCTCGCTTGAACGCTTCCGCACTGGGAACGCGCACGGCTCTGTCGTCAAAGCACTCGCCTTCGCCGATAAGAGCCAGCGCCAGATGCGCCAGCGGAGCCAGATCGCCGCTCGCACCGACGCTGCCCTGCGACGGCACATAGGGCGTGACGCCGCGGTTGAGCATCTCGCACAGTGTGTCGATGACAATGGCTCGGACACCCGAGTGGCCCTTTGCCAGCGAATTCGCGCGCAACAACATCATGGCGCGCGTCTCGGAAACCGCCAGCGGTTCGCCCACACCGACCGCGTGCGAGCGGACCAGGTTCACCTGCAATTCACGAATCTGGTCGCCGGCAATGCGCACGTCGCTCAGCTTGCCGACGCCCGTGGTGATGGCGTAAGCGAGTTTGTTGCTGGCGACAATCTCGTCGACGACCGCACGTGCCAGGTTGACTGCCTGCCGCGCGTCCGGCGAGAGCAGGGCCGCGCGGCGGGATTCAGTACTCGCGACTTCGCCTACAGCTTCGAGTGTGAGATCGTTTCCGTTGATGTGCAGTGCGTTCAAGCAATCCTTCCCATCGTTATTTCCCCATGGCTGCGCGGAACGCCGTCAAATACTTCTCCGGCAGCGCGGCAACTTTCATCTTTGAATCGGTAACGATGTGCGTGGTCTCGCCTTCCGCCAGAAGCGTGCGGTTGTCTGCTCGCACCAATTCGTAACTGAAGACAACCACCGATTCGCGCGCAGTCTTCAGACGCGTCCTCACCACAATTTCATCATCGTAGAATGCCGGAGCGCGATAACGGCACGTAACTTCAGCGACGGCGATGAAACACCCGTCCTCGCGTTCCATGTCGCGGTAGGAAAACCCCAGCTCACGCAACAGTTCCACGCGGCCCACCTCAAACCAAATCAGATGGTTCGAATGATAGACCACCCCCATCTGGTCGGTTTCGGCGTAGCGCACCCGCAGCCGCGTTTCGTGGAACGGATGGTTGTTTGAATTCATTTCCCCGTCCACACCGGTTTGCGCTTCTCGAGGAACGATGAAATCCCCTCGCGGAAATCCGCGGTCGTGCGAATCGCTGCATTCTCGCGCACCGCTGCTTCAATCTGAACATCGATTTCGGCGCGAGCATGATCGGTGAGCAATTGTTTGGTTGCGCGCAACGATGCCGGACTGTTTTCCATCAGCAGCGCTGCCAACTGACGCGCCCGCGCCATCAAATTCTCTCTAGGCACAATTTCATTGATCAGACCCATATGCGCCGCCTCGTCTGCCGAAAACAGTCGTCCGGTCAGCAGAAGATCGCGAGCCTGTTTTTCCCCCACCTGCCGCAGCAGGAATGTCGAAACAATCGCGGGCACAAAGCCGATGCGCACTTCGGTGTAGCCAAATTTCGCCTCCGGAACGGCCAGCGTGAAGTCGCACAGCAGTGCGAGTCCAGTCCCGCCGGCAATGGCCGGCCCATTGACCGCGGCGATCGTCACTTTGGGAAATTCATATAGCGAGCGAAACAGCTGCACCATCGTCTGCGAATCCTGCAGGTTCTGTTCCGGCGAGCGGCCCAGGAGAGACTTCAGATTCTCCAGATCCATCCCGGAGCAAAATGCCTTGCCCGCGCCCGTCACGATAAGGACGATCGCCTGCGACTTGGCGACCTCGTCCAGCGCGTGAAGCAAGTCGTCAATCAGTTCGAAACTGATGGCGTTGCGCTTTTCAGGACGGTTCAGAGTGATGGTGGCTACGCCGCCGTCGTATCCGAGCTGGATCGCGTTGAAATCCATATCTTGAAAGTGCACTCTAATCCGCAGCGCCTGAACTGGAAAACCTTGCGCTGATCCCCGCCGCCGCCTTCAGCAGGGAGTCCAACGGCTTTAGCTGCGGCAGCTCCGCCCCTCGCTGCGTAAGCGCTTCGATTACTTTCTCAGTCGGGATGTTACCAACCAAAGCGTCCTGCGCAAAGGGACATCCGCCCAACCCACCCAACGCAGAATCAAAGCGCCGGCATCCCGCATCGTAGGCGGCCAGAATCTTTTCGGCTGCCTGCTCGGGGCGGCTGTGCAAATGTACACCAATCTCGAGATAGTCAAACTTCGCCATCACCGCGCCCACCAGTTCGCTGACCTGCTGCGGGGTTGCCATACCCACCGTGTCGGCCAGCGAGATCATTTTCAGATTGTCCACTTCCATCAACGAGATCGCCTCGACCACTTCTTCGGGGTTCCACAGGTCGCCGTAAGGATTCCCGAATGCCATCGAGATATAAACCACAACATCGAGCCCACCGTCGTCGGCCTTGTTCTGAATCTTCTCCAGCTGTTCGAGCGCCTCTTCAGCCGACTGGTTTTGATTCTTGCGCAGGAACGTTTCCGAAATCGAATAGGGAAATCCCAGCGTCGATACCGCCTTCGTTTCAATCGCGCGCTGCGCGCCCTTTTCGTTGACCACGATGCCGATGATCTCCACATCATCCGGCGGATCGAGTTCTTTCAGAACTTCTTCCGAGTCTGCCATCTGTGGCACGGCGTTCGGCGATACGAACGACACTGCATCAATGTGTTTGAATCCGACGCTGATTAACGCCTTGAGGTAATCTACTTTCAGTTCGGCAGGAATGAACCCCTTCAGCCCCTGCCAGGCATCTCGTGGACATTCAATCAGTTTGACGGCATCTGCCATAAACTTCTCGGCCACAGATTAACTCGGATTTCCACAGATCAAGAGGTAAGAGATCAGAAGTGTTCCCGTCCGATCCGATTTATCCGTGCAAATCCATGGCAATGTCAGGTCTGCAGTACCCCTACCTTAAACTCCGGCACATCCGGATTGAGCGCCGCCGCTTCCAGCGCCTGCGTAATCGCATCCCGTGTTTCAATGGGATCGATGATCTTGTCGATCCACAGTCGCGCCGCTCCGTAGCGCGGATCGGTTTGCTCATCATAGGTTCGCTTTACCGACTCATACAGTTCTTTTCTTTCTTCGTCGCTCAACTTCTTGCCGCCGCGCTCGAGTTGTTTCACTTTGATTTCAACTAGTGTAGCTGCCGCCGAGTCGCCGCTCATCACCGCGTAACGCGCCGTCGGCCAGGCAAACACAAAGCGCGGATCGAATGCCTTCCCGCACATGGCATAGTGGCCGGCCCCAAACGATCCGCCCACAATCACCGTAATTTTCGGCACCACGGAATTCGAAACAGCATTCACCAGCTTCGCACCCGCCTTGATGATGCCACTCCATTCCGCGTCGCGTCCCACCATGAATCCATTGACGTCATGGAAGAAAATCAGCGGAATCAGATTTTGATTGCAGTCCATGATGAAGCGCGCCGCCTTCTCGGCAGACTCCGTATAAATCACGCCCCCGAACTCGACTCGCTTGTGACCTTCATGATCGGTCTGCTGAGCGTGCAGTTTCTGGTTGGCGACAATTCCCACGGCGAAACCTCCGATGCGGCCGTATCCGCAGATCAGAGTCTTTCCGTACTCCGCTTTGTACTCGTCGAAGCGGCTGCCATCGAGCACGCGCGCCAGCACTTCCTTCATGTCATAGGGCCGCGCCGACGAGGAATCGTAAATTCCGTAGATTTCTTCAGCAGTCAGCGCTGGCTCGACTGGCTTCTTCCGGTCCCAGGGAGACAGCCGCCGGTATCCCCACTTTTCCACAATCGAGCGAATGCGCGCGATGCAGGCCTCGTCGTTCGCCTCGCGAAAGTCGACCGTGCCGCTGATGGCCGAGTGCATGGCCGCGCCGCCCAATTCCGCTGCGGAAACTTTCTGTCCGATCGCCGCCTGCACCAGCGCCGGACCAGCAAGAAATAATCCGCTGCCGTCGGTCATCAGCACGTGATCGCACATCACTGGCAGATAGCCGCCGCCCGCCACGCACATGCCCATGATGGCGGCGATTTGCGGAATGCCCATCGCCGACATTACCGCGTTGTTGCGAAACACGCGCCCGAAATCGTCGGTGTCGGGAAACACATCTTCCTGCAGCGGCAAGAATACGCCCGCGGAATCGACCAGGTAGATCGTCGGAATGCGATTCTCAATTGCAATGTTCTGTGCCCGAATGACTTTTTTCGAAGTCATTGGGAAAAATGCGCCAGCTTTTACAGTCGCATCGTTGGCGATGATCATGACCATCCGGGTCTCGACCCGCGCCATCCCCGTGATCACCCCGGCAGCCGGTGCGCCACCCCACTCCTCATACATCCCGTGCGCCGAGTACATTCCCAGCTCGAAAAATGAATCCGGATCGGCCAGCAGCGCAATGCGCTCACGCGCCGTTAATCGTCCCTTGGCATGCTGATTTTCGATGGCCTTTGCGCCGCCGCCTTCGGAAATCTTTTCTTCTTCGTTGCGAACCTGCGACATCAAGTCCGCCAGAAAGCGCATATTGGCTTCAAAGCGCGCGGAAGTAGCATCAACCTTCGTCGGCAGGACGTTAGCGGGCGCGGACGAGTTCACGGTCGGAGGTTCGCTACGATCAGGCATGGCTTGAGAATAATGTGTCGAGAAACGAGGACGCGAACTGTTTACGGTATACCACGCGGGCAGAACCGCGCAATGCGGCTCGGCTCTAGGTTTTGCGCTCCACCCATTCCGCCAGCCGGCAGCCGTCTTCCTCCAGCAGAAATGTTCCCACGCCGAAGCATTCGCCGACAATGCGATGCGACTCAGGATCGCGTGCGGCCCGCGGAATCCACTGCTGCCCCACGCGATACTGTGCGGCGGTAAACCATTTCTGGGGTAAAACTTCCACCAGTCCCGCCTGCGGATAGAAAACAAAAAGCGCAAAGGCCGGGTCGTCATTCGACATCGCCTTGTAGCTGGTGGGGACGATCAGTTCATCGACGGTCGTGAATTGCGCGGGCGTTTCGATCTTGTGCATGCCCGGCCCGAGCGTGAGCGCCACTTCGAAATCAGCAACCGGAGCCGTCGCCGAATAAATGCGGTCCGCGGATGGTTTGAACCAGCCGGCGACTTCCGCCAGATCAAAGGCTTTTAACTGGTCAGGATCAAAACAGGTCAGCCGAATACTGCGCCCTTCCGGGCACCAGATGCCAACGAAATTCGGCGGCACTAGAAACGGCCGGCAGTAGGTGTTCAGCGCGAGGCGAGCCTTGTCCGGCTCCTGCTCCAGGCCTAGAGTGACCAGATGGGCGATAGGGCCCTGGTCGCCATGATGGGTCCAAACGAAGCGTTGTCCGGTCAGAGAGCGGAACGCGGGAAAAGTTTTCCAGTACCACGGAACTGGACCGACGGTTTGAGAGAGGATATCCCGGGCGCGAGACGCGTTGATTCCGGCCATCGTCACTAACCGGCCGCCGGCACGCCCGGCCCCTTCACGTGCGTGCGAATGAACTGGACGATGTCGTCCATCGCCGTGCCCGGCTGGAAAATCGCGGCCACGCCGAGCATCTTCATTCCCTCAATATCCTGGTTCGGGATGATTCCTCCCAGCACCACGATCACGTCATCCATTTTATTTTGCTTGAGCAGGTCCATCACGCGCGGCACGATGGCGTTGTGCGCCCCAGAAAGAATCGACAGCCCGATGACCTGCACATCTTCCTGCAGCGCTGCGCTCACGATCATCTCCGGAGTCTGCCGCAAGCCGGTGTAGATGACTTCCATCCCTGCATCGCGCAAGGCTCGTGCAATCACTTTCGCCCCGCGGTCGTGCCCGTCCAGTCCCGGCTTTGCCACCAGCACGCGAATTTTCATCTCAGCCATCGCCAACCATTTAACCACACAGGGCACACGCGTTCACAGAGGCGCTAAGAATTAGAAGCGGTTCCATGCACTCCTCTGTGTCCCCCGTGTTCTCTGTGGTCAAACAGTCTTGATGTCCAGACTCCGCCACATATACCAGCAAGCCACGCTGCGGTAAGGTTCCCAAGCCCGCGCGATCTTCTGCATATCTTTTGGCTTGGGCAGCTTGCGCTTCTTGTAGTGCTTTTTCATCGCCACCTGCACACCATAATCGCCCGTGGGCAGCACATTCGGCCGCCGCAACGAAAACATCAGAAACATATGTGCGGTCCACTCGCCGATGCCTTTCACCTGTGTCAGGTGTTGGATCACCTCGTCATCCGACAGCTCGGGCAGTCGCGCAAAATCCAGCAGTCCAGACGCGGTCTTCGCCGACAAATCTTTCAGGTAAGCCGACTTCTGCTTCGATAGTCCCACGCTTCGCAGTTGCTCATCGCTCAGCTTAAGAATTCCTTCCGGTGTGAGCGGCTCTCCGGCCAGTGCGGCAAAGCGGCCAAAGATCGTCGCCGCCGCGGTTCCGTTCAATTGCTGATAAACAATTGACTCGGCCAGACTGCAAAATTCCGGCTCTCCGAATTCCATGCGGCACACACCCACGCGTTCGATAATCGCCCGCAGGACCGGATCGGATTTCTTGAGATGATTGACAGCCTTTCGCATGGTTTATAGATTTACCACAAAAAGATCGGTAGGCGAATAAAAAACGAATAACGGGAGTTGTCGAGGCTAGCGAAAAGCCGCCAATAACAGCCCCGCAATTCCCCCGCCGAGCACTACCCACGCCGGACTCAGCTTCCACCGCAACAATACCAGCAACGCCGCCGCCGCGATCCCCCAGAATGGCCATCCCCGCAACACATCCCCTGCCAGTCTGAACGTGACTCCACCCATCAGAGCCACGGCGCACACATTCACCGAATCCAGAAATGCCGCCATCCACGCAGACTGCCGCAGGCGAAACAGCACCGGCGCCAGCAGTGCCACATAGAAGAAGGACGGTAGAAAAATTGCCACGGTCGCCACCGCAGCGCCCGGCGCGCCACCCAGAATGTAGCCGATAAATGTCGCAGTCGAAAGCACCGGACCCGGCGTGAACTGTCCGATCGCCACCGCATCCAGCAATTGCCGATGTGTCAGCCACGCATGTTGCTGAACTAACCCCTGCTCCAGGAAAGCCAGAAGAACGTATCCTCCGCCATAGAGCACCGCGCCCACTTTAAGGAAGAACATGCCGATCTGATAGACGGATGGCCGGATTCCAGCGACTGCGGCCGAAGTGACAGCGATCGCGCCGAGCGGTCGCAACCAGACAGTCAACGTTCCTCGCGGTGTGCTTGAAGCGAATGGTCCCCGTGAGAGCAGGGGTGAGATCAGTAAAGCCGCAGCAGCGCGAACGCTCGCCGCCCGTCGCGCCAGCATGCCGAGCAATCCGCCACCAAAAAGAATCGCAATCGGATTCACCCCCAGAAAAAATGCCGCCAGAGACAATCCACCCAGCACAGCCAAGCCCACGCCCTTCACCGCGGTTTTTCCCAGCCGCCAAATCGCGATCGCGATGACCGCAATCACGGCCGCCTTGATACCCGCGAGCACTGACACAGCCTGCGTCAAGGCCCCGAAGCGCACATAGGCCCAGGCGAACGCTCCCGTGATCACTGCAGCCGGAAGTATGAAGCTCACTCCCGCCACGCACAGGCCAACCCAGCCCGCGCGCACGAAACCCACGTTGATCGCCATCTCTGTGGAAGTGGGGCCGGGGATCAGGTTGGCCGCGCCCAGCAGGTCGAGGAACTGTTGCCGCGTCAGCCACTGCCGCTTGCCGACGACCTCTGTTTCCATCAATGCGACGTGCGCTGCAGGGCCGCCAAAACTGATTGTGCCGAGCTTAAGGAAAAGCGCGACTAGTTCGCGTAGCCGGGCCCGCTTCGCTCTGGCATGCGGTGCGTTTTCCGCGACCGGCATGGGCTCGTCGCTCACGCGGCCTTATGTTCACCTTGACGGAAATTCTCGATCAGATGCTCAGATGTGCGCAGCGAAAATGCCAGAATGCTGATGGTCGTCGTCTTGTCGGTGCAATTCAGAAACACGCTGGCGTCGCACACATACAAGTTGGGCAGATCGTGGGTCTGCCCGAAGCGGTTGGTCACAAAACTCTTGGGATCATTTCCCATGCGGCACGTGCCCGTCTCGTGCAGGCTAAAACCAGGAATTTCCGGATCACCGCCCGACCCTTCGACCACGCCCCCGGCGGCACGCAACACCTCGGCGCAAACCTGCTTCGAGTGCTCATACATCTTCAGCACGTTTTCGTCCCACTCGAAATGCATGCGGGCCACGGGAATCCCGAACGGATCTTTGACCTCGGGATCGAGGTCCATGAAATTCGTATCCGAGCGCAACGACGGCGCCTGAACGCCGAAGCTCACCGGCGACGGATACCGCCGCTTGATCTCGCGCTTGAACGACGATCCAAAACCGTCCATGTCGGTCGCGAACCCAGGAAACTCCCCACAGCCGCCGTCGGGATAGACGGAGTATCCCCGAATGAATTTCTCCTCGTGCGGATCTTTCAGATTCTGCCAGCGCGGCATCCACGCAATCGTGCTGTCGCCCACGTGGTCGGGGAAGCTGGGCTGACCGACCAATTGCGGGAGATATCCGTGCGCCGACTCACCATAGAGGTGGTCGCAAAGATTGCGCCCTAACTGCCCGCTGGAATTGGCAATCCCGTTTGGCCAATACGACGACTTCGAATTCAGCATGATGCGCGCCGACTCAATGCAGGATGCGGCCACCACCACGGCGCGCCCGTACACTTCGACTTCCTGCTTGGTCTTGCGGTCGATGTAAGCCACGCCTGCTGCGTGCCCGTTCTCGTCCACCAGAACATTTTTCGCCAGGGCGTTCGTGCGCAACTCAAGATTCTTAGTCGCCTCCGCTTTCGGCAGCAGGAAATATGGTGTCGAGAAAAATGCTCCCACATCGCAGCCAGTCGTGCACTCCCCGCAGAAATGGCATGCCGGATGTCCTTCGTGTGGCTGCGTAAGCTGCGCGCAACGGTCCGGTAAGTACGGAACTCCAACCTTGTTGCACCCCGACTGCAGAATGAAGTCCAGACAACGGAAGTTGAATGGCCGCAGGTACGAGCCATCCGGATTGCTCGGCCGGTTCTGTACCGTGCTGGCCACGCCAATCATTTTCTCGACCCGCGTGTAATACGGACTGATCTCGTCATGCGTGATGGGCCAGTCCACGTCGTAGCCATCGAGTGACGCGGCATGAAAATCAATATCGCCGAAGCGCGCCGAACTGCGTCCCCAGAAATTCGTCTTGCCACCCACGGCGTTGCAACGCGGCCACATCCATTTCGTGCCCGGTGCAACCGTGAACGGTATCTCATGGTCCCACGCGGCCTTGGTGTACTCGCCGTCCATGTAGCCGAAAGATTCCTTCCGCTGAGGATCGTCGAGCCCGCGGAACTTCATGTCCCAGGGCATGCGGTGGTAGCGGAAATCTTTTTCCGGATCGAGCCTGCGCCCCGCGTTCAGAGCGCACACTTTCAGTCCTGCCTCGCACAGCGTCTTGATCGTCATGCCGCCGCCGGCCCCGGTTCCAATCACGATCACATCGTAGATTTGTTTGCTCATGGTTTATCTAATCTGGGTTTCCGTAATCTGGGTGTCGTCAGGCTGAGCATCCCGCTATCAAGAATGAGCCTGCGAAAGATGCAAATGCTCAGGATCGCCCTTGTGCGGACATTCCGGCGACTCGGCATAGAACCTCAGCGCAGGATTATCCAGTTCCTTGAATCCGATTTCGCTCGTATAGAACCCGGTCACTGTGTACTCGCGCATCATGGCGAAGAATTCGCGCCCTGGTTCTTCGCCCGGACGCGCCTTGTCCTTGAACCCCAGCGGCTCCAGCAGGGAAATCTGCTGCTCGGACGTCAGTTCGAGGAATCGTTTTCCGTTGGCCTGCTCGCTGTGCGCGTTCAGCCAACCGAGGCCCATGCGAAACGAATATTGCACCTCGGGATTACTGGCGACCATAAAATCAATGAATTCCGAGACCCCAGCTTCCTTCGCACCCGGCGAAGTGTCACTGGGAATGATGATTTCGGTCAGTCGCTCCACCATGGCATACTCTGGCGCTGTAAAGAACTGCGGACGATATTCCGCCGGCTTGATCTGCAACGCAGCGTTGCCGATATGCCCGCAGGCGAATCCCCACTTGCTGAAGCCGGGAAAGTTCGCCGCGACCGCAGCTGTCCCCAGAATGCGCAACATTTCCCGCCGCTGAACGCCTTGTCCCGCCATTTAGGTCTCCAAAACAGTTTTGTCATTGCAAAAACAACATTGTCATTCCGAGCGAAGCGAGGAATCTGCTATCCCCGCCACGAAACGAAGCTACGAAAGAAATTCTGCCGTCTTCTCCACCAGCTCCGCGGTCGCCTTATAAGGATCGCCCGGCGCGTCGTACTCGATCGAACAATAGCCTTTGTATCCGTGTTTCTTCAGGATCGCAAAGGTCCGCGCCAGGTCCACATGCGACGCCTTACCATCATCATCGACCTCGCCGTCCTTCACGTGGCAGATGCCGTAGGCATGCGCAAACATCGCGTCGATCGCGCGATAGGCGAAGTCCTCGTCGTGCGCCGCGACCGAGTTGCCAAAATCGGGCAGCGCCCGCAGCCACGGATTGTTGACCTTTTCAATGATCTGCACAATAAAAAACGGATCTTCACTGACCGGATTGTCGTTCTCCAGATGAACGACAACATTCTTCTTGGCCGCGTAATCAGCCACTCGCGCGAGAGTGTCCGAGGCCCGTCCTACATCCGGCTTCGAATCCTTAGCGCTGTCAATGTGCGTGCGAATGCTGGGAGAGCCGAGCGCTGCCCCTACATCAATCCAGTGTTTGCTTCCGGTCACGGACTTCTCGCGCTCGTCTGCGTCCATCGCATACTGACTGTGACCGGCATCTACGGCGATGTCGACTATGGCGGAGTGCGCTTTCTCCACGGCGCTTCGGAGTTGCTTGAGATATTTAGGATCGGTCGAAGGAAAGATCGGGCTCCAAGGCTCAATCTTGTGGACGTTGAATCTGTCGGCGACGTGAGCCGCAAAGTCCGTCAACTCGATTTGCCGCGACGCCGGCACAGAGCTGAGAGTCTTTCCGTCCCACCCATTCCAGCCCACGATGAATTCGCGAAAGGGATACGCCGCCACCGCAATCCTCTCTCTGGGGACGGTAGGAAACTTCACCGAGGGTTCAGAACTTCCCGCTGCGCGCGCCAACTCGGGCAGAAGCAAAGCTCCTGCCGCCGCGCCGGTGCACTGTGCAAGAAATTGCCTACGGCTGCTCGCCATCATGCGCGCCAGTGTACCAGAGATCGCACCAGACATCGCACGAGGCATGGCCGACGTAGGATCCCCGGAGCGGGTCGATTGAGTGCAGATCGATCGATTCTTGCGGGTCGGCTTTCGTAAATCGGCCGAAGATCTTCGCGACAGCGGGAACGATCGGCGGTTGTGCCGTCGACGGGATGGATAATTCTTGACACCACTCCGCAACGTATCCTATTATGTCAATTCATATAGTAGGGTTTACAATGTCATTGTCTCCGGTTCCCAAGCCACTCCTAAGTTTTCCCGGCCCTCCTGTCGTGCCATTCGGTCCCAGGGCGTCTGCGCTGGTATTTGAAGACCTCAAGTCAAAGGCGTTGCTGGAAAGAATTCAATTGATCGGCCCCAGCACCGCAAACGTGCTGGTCACCGGGGAAACCGGCACCGGCAAGGAACTCATCGCCAGACACGTGCACAAGCTAAGCCCACGCGCTGACGCACCTTTTGTAGCGGTAAATTGCGGAGCCTTTTCCGAAAGCCTGGTAGAAAGCGAATTGTTCGGTCATGAGCGCGGCTCATTTACCGGCGCAACGGTAGCGCGGGCCGGATGGTTTGAAGCGGCTCGGGGCGGAACGTTATTCCTGGACGAGATCGGAGATTTGCCGTTCGCCATGCAAGTGAAGTTGCTCCGAGTGCTGCAAGAGCGCCAGGTAGTTCGTCTGGGTTCGCGCAGTCCGGTGGCGATCGACGTTCGCGTGGTGGCTGCGACCAACGTGAATCTGGAAGATGCAGTTGCCGCGGGACGTTTCCGCGAAGATCTTTATTACCGGCTCCAGGTCGCCTCACTCCACATTCCTCCGTTGCGCGAACGGCCGGGCGATATTCTGCCCTTAGCGCATCACTTCCTCGGAGTTTATGGGGAACGGCTAGGGCTCAGAGATCCTGAACTGAGTGCGGATGCGTCCGATGTACTCGTCAGTGGGCACTCCTGGCCCGGCAATACTCGCGAGTTGGAAAACGTCATCCATCACGCCCTGTTGGTGTGCCGGGAAAATATCGTAAGACCAGAAGATTTGAGGCTTTCTCCTCTCGGTCTCCGAATCGCCACAAGTGGCCGAACTCAGCCTTTCGAATGCTTGCGTGAGGCGCTGCTGGCGGTCTTTGAAAATGGCCGTCCCGACCTGTATTCCGAGATCGAGACAGCAATCACGAAGACAGCTTATGAATTCTGCCATCGCAACCAGGTTCAGACGGCCCGGTTGCTCGGCGTCAGCCGGAATATTGTTCGGGCCAAGCTGATGCAATGCGGCGAGTTGCCCAACAGTCGAAAACTGATACCCTCAACCGATCTTTCCTCTGATTCCTTCGCCAGCTAGAAATTATTAAGCGCGAGCCGTGTCATCTCATTCGGCGCAAACAATTCATCGTGGACCAATTTGCGCACTCGAACAAATTCCGGATCGGTGCGACTACGTGGCCGTGACAACTGGATTGGTAAGATATTCCGAATAGTGCCAGGCTGCGGAGACATGATGACAACGCGGTCGGCAAGAAATACCGCTTCCTCAATGTCGTGCGTGACCAGCACGACCGTCGTTCTCTCAGCCTGCCAAATCCGCAGGATTTCCTGCTGCATACGCATTCGAGTGAGTGCATCCAGAGACGCGAAAGGCTCGTCCAGCAATAGGGCTTCAGGCCGCCCCGCTAGTGCTCGCGCAATGGCCACTCGCTGCGACATCCCGCCGGAAAGCTGGTGAGGATATGCATACTCGAACTCATTCAGCCCGACCAGGCCGATGTAGCGTCGAACATCTTGGCTGCGTTCTTGGGGAGGCAGACCTGCAAGCCCGAACCCAACGTTGTCATGCACCGTGAGCCATGACAGGAGGCGGTGCTCCTGGAAAACCACGCCCCGATCCAAGCCAGTCCCGGTGAGTTTCTTGCCGTCGAGAAAAACGGCGCCCTCATACTCGGTCTCCAGACCAGCGATGATTCTCAACAAGGTCGTCTTTCCGCAGCCACTACCGCCGACAACGCACACGAATTCTCCGGGGTTGATCGTTAGCAGAATATCTTTCAAAGCCAACAGCGTGCCCTTGGAACCTGAAAAGGTCTTCCCTATGATTTGAATGTCGACCGCGCCGTTCTTCTGAAAACTATCGCTGGCCATAAACCTCAATCTCCAACGGGAGTTCGGAGGGATGCGCTACCTTCATTGTTCGGAGTCAGCGGGCTCTGTGACCAAGAAGTCTGCGGCCGACCGCGTTCATACCCCAGTCGGTGACCTTACCGAAGATGGCGAAAAGTATCACGCTGGCTAAAATGACGGCGGCGCGCCCCGTCATTTCGCCATCCACCATGAGGTAGCCGATCCCGCTGCTCGCTCCCAAGAGTTCAGCAGCAACAACAAACATCCATGCCAGACCCAATCCGCTGCGCAGCCCGACGATGTACTCCGGTAACACCGCCGGGAGAATGAGCCGGCGAACCATTTGAAAACTGCTCAGCCGGTACAATTTCCCAACTTCAAGCAACTTCGGGTCGACGTGTCGCATGGCAACCGAGAGGTTCAAATAAACCGGGAAAAACGCTCCCACAGAGATCAGGGCAATCTTTGAGGTCTCCTGGATACCGAGCCACAACAGGAAGAGAGGAACCCACGCGATCGAAGGAACGCTGCGCAGCGCCTGCAGCGAAGGATCGAACAGTTTGCGAGCAATCGGCAGGTAGCCGGTGAGACCCCCGAAAAGTGTGCCTGCACTTGCTCCGAGTAGAAAGCCGACCGCGACGCGGGCTATGGTCACCCCCGCGTGCTTGAACAAATCGCCCGTAACAGCTAACTGATAGATCGTCTTGCCAACGACCGTTGGCGCGGGCAGCCAATTGGGGGGAATTGTCCCGAGGCGCGCCAGAAGTTCCCACACGAGCAACACACCCACGGGAATGATCCAGCCTAGGAAGCGATCTGAGATATAGGCTCTTCGAATGTTGTCTGGCGGCTTTGCCGTTGATTCCGCGGGTGTGCCCTTCCAGACGAGCCTTCGGTTCTGTTCTGCGGTGCTCATTTCTGCGCCAGGCTTTTGTTGATTACGTCTTGGGCATATCGAGGATCGATCAGATTGTTCACAGTTGCGCTCACGTCAGTATTGCTGTTGATGACGTCGTTCTGCTTCAACACATCGCCGGCGGCGATAATCACTTGTCGCTGGTTGTCTCCGATAGTGGAGTTGGTCAAGTCCGTGCGCTCCAGAACCTTCGTGATGACAGAGTCGTCGAGCTTCGTGTCGGCGGCAAATAGCTTGCGGAATTTCTCCGGATTCTGCAGAGCCCAGAGACGAGCCTTCTCATAGGCCGCCAGGACCCGCTCCACATACGCGGGATACTGCCGGGCGAACTCTTCACGCACGTTGAGTACGCCGTAGCTGTTGAAGTTCACATTCCGATAGAAAAGCCGGGATCCGCTCTGAATCTCAGTTTGCGCCATCATCGGATCCAGGCCCGCCCAGGCGTCCACATTGCCCTTTTCGAGTGCGATCCTTCCTTGAGGATGCTGCAGAACCACGATCTGAATATCTTTTTCGGTCAGCCCCGCTTCGTGAAGCGCGCGCAACAGAAATATGTGAGGGTCTGTCCCGCGCGTTACCGCCACTTTCTTTCCCTTGAGATCTGCGATTTTCGTGATAGAAGAGTCTTTGCGCACGACCAGAGCGGTCCACTCGGGGCGGGAGTAGACATAGATCGCTTTGATCGGATTGCCGTTGGCTTTCCCGATGAGCGCGGCGGCCCCAGCTGTCGACCCAAAGTCGACGCTCTTGCTATTCAGAAGTTCCAGCGCTTTGTTGCTGCCCAGGCTCTGTGTCCACTCGACGGAAATGCCATCACTGGCGAGATCCTGCTCCAGAAATTTCATATCCTTCAGTACCAGGCTCACGGGATTGTAATAGGCATAGTCGAGCTTGATCGTCGCGGGCTTCACAGAAGCCTTGCGGCTGCAGCCCGCCGCCATCGCCACAACGATTAAAACAGCGATGGTAGATGCAAGCCTTGTCCTATTCAGATAGTTCACCGTTCCCCCTTGTTGTTTGGTGTGCAGGGACTAACCCGCTTGCCCTTCGCGGCTAACTTTGTTGCGCCGGAACAGGCGTAGCCTCTGGTGTGCGCGGCTGGTATTCGTTCGCGACCAGCTCTCCGAACGGTCCAGTGATATTTCCCACCGATCTTTCTGATTTCGATGACAGCGGCAGATGTGGAAACAGCAAATCGGCCACGCGATACGCCTCTTCCAGATGCGGATAGCCGGACAAGATGAAGGTTTCGATTCCCAGGTCGGCATACTCCTGCATTCGTTTTGCAACCGTCGCGGGATCGCCAACTAATGCTGTGCCAGCACCACCACGAACCAAGCCAACGCCTGCCCAGAGATTAGGACTAACTTCCAGCTTTTCACGGCCTCCGCGGTGCAACTCAGCCATGCGGCGTTGTCCTTCAGAGTCGAACCGTGCGAATGTTTTTTGCGCTCGGGCGATCGTGTCGTCGTCGACATAGCGAATCAGATCGTTCGCAGCGACCCATGCTTCCTTCTCGGTTTCCCGAACAATAACGTGTAGGCGAATGCCGAACCGAACCGAGCGGCCCTGTTCCTCCGCGAGACGCCGCACCGTCGAAATCTTTTCTTCTACCTGTTGCGGCGGTTCTCCCCAAGTGAGGTAGACGTCGACCTGCCGCGCGGCTAAGCGATAAGCAACTTTCGACGATCCTCCGAAATAGAGCGGGGGGTGCGGCTTTTGCACCGACGGATATAAGACTTTTGCATTCTCCACATGAAGATGCTTTCCATTCAACGAAATCGCTTTACCGGCCACAGCCTCGCGCCAGATCTGAAGAAATTCTTCCGTCACTTCGTAGCGTTCATCGTGAGTGAGAAAAACGCCATCGCCGAGCGCCTCGTCTGGATCACCGCCCGTCACAACGTTGATCAGCAGCCGTCCATCGGAAAGCCGGTCGAACGTCGCCGCCATTCGCGCGGCAGCCGTGGGCGAAGTGATACCGGGACGAATTGCCACCAGGAACTTCAACTTGGTTGTTACCGGGACCAAAGTTGACGCCACAACCCAAGCGTCTTCACACGACCTGCCGGTGGGCAATAAGACGCCTACAAACCCAAGCTGGTCGGCGGCCTGAGCCACCTGCTTCAAATAGCCGTAATTGACCGTTCGCGCCTGCTCGGCGCTGCCCAGGTAACGACCGTCTCCGTGAGTTGGCAAGAACCAGAATACTTCCATGTTTTTGGGTCTCTTTCCGGGGAGGACTGAGTTCCACATCGGCTTTGGCAATTGTCTTGCCAACAGAGAGATGCAGCTATGCGCCTGAATTTCAAGTTTTCACGCGGTTCCGGCGAGGTTGCGGCGGATATCAGGCGGTTCGGTCGATAAGGATGTGTTGCTACAGCAACACCAATTCAGCAGAGATGTTGGTGGAGCAACAACGGCCTGCCGCGCAGGGTATCGGCCCACATGCCTGACGCCACGGGAGGACAGCAGTGCTTTCTACAGTGAATCACATCGCGGTGAATGTTCCGCCCCGGCAGCATGCTTTCGAGATCGCCGATCAATTGGTCACGGCTTTCGCTCAAACTGCCGTTGAGCGAGATAAACGAGGCGGCACGGCGAAGCTTGAAAGAGATCTGTTGCGCACGAGCGGCCTGCTCAACGTGACAATTCCGACAGCCCTGGGCGGTTGGGGCATGGAATGGCCGGACACGATGAGACTCATTCGAGGCTTCGCCCGCGTCGATAGTTCGATTGCCCACCTGTTCGGGTTTCAACATCTCATGCTGGCTTCCGTGTCGCTTTACGGATCATGGCCGCAAACCGAAGAGCTCTTTTCCGAGACTGTCCACAATAAATGGTTCTGGGGCAACGCCCTCAATCCGCTCGACAAGCGCACGAGCCTGACGCCGAACCGTGGTGCGGGATACCTCATCAACGGGCGCAAGAGTTTTTGTTCCGGCGCAGTCGACTCCGACATGCTGATTGTTTCCGCGATTCGCTCCGTGGACGAAAAGTTCGTAGTAGCCGCCATACCTTCCAGCCGGCCAGGGATTCGCATTCTCGATGACTGGGATGCCATGGGACAGCGGCAAACCGACAGCGGAACCGTGGAGTTTTGCGACGTGGCCGTCGGGCAGGAAGAGTTCCTGAAGACACCGGGCCCGCTGGGCAGCATCAGAGCGTCTTTGCGTTCCTGCATTGCGCAGCTGATTCTCAGCAATATTTTTCTGGGGATCGCGGAAGGCGCGCTGGAAGAATCGCGCAACTATACTCTGGCGCAAACCCGGCCCTGGATTGCATCAACCGCAAAGAGTGCCACGGAAGATCCTTACATTCTGGCGAATTACGGCAGTTTCTTCGTCAACCTTCAGGCTGCGCAGGCCCTCACCGACATCGCAGGAGAGTCTCTGCAGCGAGCCTGGGAGAGCGGAGACGCGATCACCGAAAATCAGCGTGGCAAGTGCGCGCTCGACGTCGCCACTGCGAAAGTGACTACCAACAACGTCGGCATGGAGGTCACCAACCGGATGTTCGAAGTCATGGGCGCGCGCGCCGCCGCCGGTCCCGCGAGGATCGACCGCTTCTGGCGCAACCTGCGCACGCACACGCTGCATGATCCGGTCGACTATAAGATTCGCGAGTTGGGGGACTGGGCCTTGAATCGTCAGCTTCCGAAGCCCTCATTTTATTCCTGAACATTACTTGTAATTCGCAAGCGAAAGCGACATTCGTAGAACAAGGTCAACTGAGGATTAAGACTTATGCGCAAGTCTCCACTGGCAATGTTTCATCGCGTGATCGTGGCACTCATCTCGGTCCTAGTGGCCTTAACGCCACTCGCGTTGGCCCAAAATGTGGATAGCGTCATCCGCATTGGATACCAGAAATACGGCACGCTGGTGCTGCTGAAGGCGCGCGGCAGTTTGGAGAAACGGCTGGCGCCGCTGCACATTGAAGTCCAGTGGACCGAATTTCCCGCTGGGCCTCAGCTACTCGAAGGTTTGAACGTGGGCGCCATTGACTTCGGAACGGTGGGTGAAGCCCCGCCCATCTTCGCTCAGGCCGCCGGAGCGGATCTGATTTACGTCGGAAACGAGCCGCCGGCCTCCGCGGCTGAGGCCATTCTAGTTCCCAAAGATTCGCCCATCAAGACGGTGGCCGAACTCAAAGGCAAGAAAGTGGCGCTCAACAAAGGCTCGAACGTTCACTTCTTACTGGTGAAGCTGCTTGAAAAGGCAGGAGTGCAATACAAAGACATCGACACAATCTTCCTCACTCCGGCGGATGCGCGAGCGGCCTTCGAGCGCGGCAGCGTGGACGCGTGGGCGATCTGGGAGCCGTTTCTCGCGGCGGCTCAAACACAAACCGGCGCCCGCATCCTCGCTGACGGCAATGGTGTAGTCAGCAATCACCAGTTTTTTCTGGCTTCCCGGCCCTATGCGACGAAGCGGGCAGATGCGGTTGCGATCGTACTGGACGAAGTAGCCGCCGTGGATCAATGGGCGAAAACGAATCCGAAAGAGGCCGCCGCAGCCCTGCAACCGCAGATCGGCTTGGACCAAGCGACGCTCGAGCTTGCACTTTCGCGAGGCGGCTATGGGGTGACGCCAGTGAACGATGCCGTGCTGGCGGAGCAACAAAGAATCGCGGATGCCTTCTATGACCTCAAGTTGATTCCCAAGCACATTAATATCCGCGATGCGACGCTGCAGGGAACGTCGACGGGAACCCAGGCCAAACGCTGAGCCAGCAATCATGAACCAGCCTCAGAAAAATCCCGCCGCGAAGACCCAGCTTCGACCCAACAGTCTCGCGAAGCAAGCGTTGCCATGGACCGTGCCCATTACGCTGTTGATCGCCTGGCAGTGGGCATCTTCTACGGGGATTCTGCCCAGCCGCTTTCTGCCCTCGCCTCGTGCGGTGGTCAGTTCGTTCATCGAACTCAGCGCCTCCGGTGAACTGTGGATGCATGTCCGGGTCAGCACTCTGCGCGCCTTGTCGGGTTTCGTCGTTGGCGGCGGTGTGGGACTTTTGCTCGGATTGCTCACCGCCTCGCTGCATTGGGCTGAAGTATTGCTCGACACCTCGATTCAAATGGTTCGCAACATCCCTCCGCTCGCGCTTATTCCGCTCGTCATCCTGTGGTTCGGCATCGACGAATCGGCCAAGCTCTTCCTGGTTGCTCTCGGCGTTTTTTTCCCTGTCTATATCAACACCTTTCACGGCATTCGCTCGGTCGACCGCGGACTTCTGGAAATGGGGCGAACTTACGGTCTGTCAGGCTGGGCGCTATACCGCGAGATTATTCTTCCTGGAGCTTTGCCTTCCATTCTGGTGGGCGTGCGCTTTTCTCTCGGGCTGATGTGGGTGATCTTAATCGTCGCCGAAACCATATCCGCGCGTTCGGGCATCGGCTACATGACGATGAACGCCCGCGAATTCATGCAGACCGATGTCATGGTGGTCGGTATCCTGCTTTACGCGATTTTGGGGAAACTCGCTGATCTTTTAGCGAAAGGACTGGAACGCTATTGGTTGCGCTGGAATCCTGCGTATCAGACGGCACGATAGGGGCTTATTTTGTCTGTCACTTTCAGTTCGAGAGAAGTCGCGGCTCAGGACACGCAACGCTCACGCGGCGTGTCAGTCGCAATCAGGAGCGTCAGCATTACCTTCGGTGGACGCACCGTGCTCGAAAACTTTGACGTTGAAGTTTCCGCCGGTGAATTTGTGGCCATTGTCGGCCGCAGCGGATGCGGCAAGAGTACCCTCCTGCGATCAGTCGCGGGTTTGGAAACGCCGCAATCCGGAAGCATTATTGTGGGCGATGCTGCAGATTACGTTACCAAGACCCACGGCAAGCCGGATGTCCGAGTCATGTTTCAGGATTCTCGCCTGCTGCCCTGGAGACGGATTCTTCCCAACGTCATGCTCGGCCTCCAGCCAGCACTCATCCCGCAGGCGAGAAAAGTCTTGGCGCATGTTGGTCTGGCAGAGAGAGCCGATGACTGGCCCGCTACCTTATCAGGCGGGCAGCGACAAAGGGTGGCTTTGGCTCGCGCGCTTGTCCATGATCCGAATCTGTTGCTTCTGGATGAACCGCTGGGATCGCTGGACGCGCTAACACGCATCGAAATGCAGCAACTCATCGAAGACGTTTGGCGAAGCCGCGGTTTTACCGCCATGCTCGTAACTCACGACGTTGCCGAGGCTATAAGTCTGGCGGACCGCGTTATCCTGATTGAAGCAGGCCACGTCGCGTTGGATGAAGTCGTGAACATCCCTAGACCACGCACCCGCGGCAGCGCCCGCTTCGCCGCACTCGAAGAACGCATACTCAGCCGCGTGCTTCAGCGCCGACCGGTTGTCGAGGATCACTGGTAAACTGGCGAGAGAATCAATGGTAAGAAGATTAGCTGCAAAAGATCCGCGCTGAAAGCCCAAGGAAAACGGGGAGAGTGGATGGCGAATAACGCCGCTGCACCAACTAGTCCGGAAGACGAAGAGAAGATTTGCCAAGCCCCCATCCATCCTTTGCTTGCCGGTCGACGAAGTCCCGTAGCCTTCGCCTCAACGCCCGTGGAACCAGAAACTTTGGCCAGTTTGATGGAAGCGGCGCGATGGGCACCGTCCTGCCGGAACGAGCAGCCCTGGAGTTTCATCGTGGCCACGAAAGAAAATAAATCCGATTTCGACCGACTGCTGGGCTGTTTGGTTGAATTCAATGTGCAATGGGCGCAGAACGCCCCGGTGCTTCTGTTGTCCGTTGCGAAGTTGACGTTCGAATCGAAGGGGCAACCCAACCGGCACGCATTCCACGATGTTGGTCAGGCAATGGCTAATCTCACGTTTCAGGCGACGGTGTCTGGATTGATCGTGCACCAGATGGGCGGATTCGATGTTGAAAAAGCTCGCCGCGAGTTTTCGATTCCTCAAGATTATGAGCCCGTCGCCGCTGCGGCCATTGGATACCCCGGCAACTCGGCAGACCTTCCCGAGAAATTGCGCATAAGAGATGAAAGCCCGCGAAAGCGAAAGCCGCTGGCGAACTTCGT
Organism: uncultured Acidobacteriota bacterium; assembly: GCA_963758005.1. Taxonomy (GTDB): domain Bacteria; phylum Acidobacteriota; class Terriglobia; order Terriglobales; family Acidobacteriaceae; genus Sulfotelmatobacter. The sequence continues at coordinate 46,022 of CAVWTR010000005.1, read as the reverse complement.
TTTCGAGGGAAGTTGGGGCCATTCGGCAGGCTGGAGCCAGAAAGTGCAGGGCTGAGCTGCGGCGAGATCAAAAGAACAGAATGACAAATCCTGCCACGAGCAGCGCGATCGCCCACAGCAAATCGAAATTGAGCCACGTGTGCCGCAACAGCCGCAAGCCCACCTTTTCGTAGGTTTCGAAAAACACTAAGGCGAGGATTCCAGCCACGGCCAACATGCTTGCCGTGTGTATCAGCACTGCGAATCCAATCGTTGTTGCCGTCAATGACGATGCATTCACCGAAGAAGGCATTACAGCTGTGCCTCCCGCCATGCTGTGCGTCATCCCCGCCATCGGTTGTGCCATCAGAACCGGGAGGAGCATCAAACCCGCACCGTGGGCAGACGCCATGAGGAAGGACCAAACGAACAGATCCCTACCCTTGACTCTCATCCCAGTACCACGAGGATGACTCGCGCGGAAAAGTCGATAGACGCCAAGCGTGAAAAGAAATAACGCAACTCCCCATTTCAGAATATTCATAGGAAGAAAATGCTGGACGAAGCGCAAGGCGAGAATCGCCAGCATAATAGCGGCGGCATGTCCGAGGGCAATCGGGACCAGGGCGCCGACAACCGCGGACCGCCGTTTTTCCTGCAGGCCAAGAGACAGCGCAAACAGCCAGCCCATGGCTGGATTCAGACCGTGGTATGCCCCGAGAACGGCCAGAGCAACCCACGGCCAGGTGTAACTCATGGATAGCAGTAGAAGTCCGACGAGGCGTCACCACCCTGCAGCTTGACCTGATGCGGTCGGAGATCGCCGAACTCGGTAAACAACTTGGGATCGAGCTGAATGCCACCATCCTGCGCAACATCGAGCTTAACCATCCATCCCCGAATGCCATCGGGATAGAACTGCTTGTCCCATGCGGCGTACAACGAATTGGTGAAATATACGCGGCGTCCGTCGCGGCTGATTTCCACCATCTGCGGGCCGCCGTTCAATGGCTCGTCCGGCCTGGCCGGATGAGAGGCGCGGCGCACGATCCCGCCCACGTGCACCGATCCGATCAGCTTGGGATTAAATGGATCCGAGACATCGTACTGGCGCATCTCTCCCGTGCCCCAGCAGGAAGCGTACAGAAATCGATCATCCACAGAAAGATTGATATCGGTGAGCAGCGGCGGCACGGCTTTGAAGCCCTGCAACAGCGGAGGCAGCAGACTCGGATCGGCTGGTTCGGCGGGAATCTCGATTACTTTCTTGATTTCAAATTTTCCGTTCGAGCTTCCGTTCAACCCGTTCGATGCTCCCTTAGGCCGATGCCACAACCAGATCGAACTGGAAAGATCTTTCAGCGATGTGACCACACCGACAAACCCATACGCCTTCGTCGGATCGTGCGCCGCACGCAGCTCAAGCACCATCTGCTGCTCCGCACCCAAGTCCAGGCTTTGAATATGACGTCGTTTGCGGAGATCCCATATATGCAGGCTGTGGCCGTACTTGCCGCCAAGCAGTAACTCGGGGTTCACGCCATCTTCGACCATGTTCGGCGTGCCCCACTCGCTGGTGACCGCGATGTCGTGTCCCAGATGCCACGCGAAATCGTAGCCAAAGTATTGCGGACCGCGATCAACCTCCCATCGCCCGAGCGGCTCGAAGTTGTAGTGATCCAAGGCAAAGATTCCCCCGGGACCGTCGCCGCTGGGCGAGCCCAGAGCGCTCAGATAGATGCCGTCGGGTCCACAGTGAATCGTGTGAGGACGGCTGTAGCCAGTCCTCTCCTCCACGTCCTTCGGCTCAATCACTTTTATGATCTTCGGCTGCTTCGGATTGTCCTTGGTATCGATCACATGGATGCGTGAAGAGCGCAGCCCCGGAACAATCAGATACCGCCGTTCAACGTGCGGATGCGGAGCGTAGGGACACAACGCAGAACTGCACGCATTCCAGCCGAAATGATGAAGTTCATCCCCCACATTCGGCATATCGACGCGACCCACGATCTGACCGTATTTCTTGGACCCGCGGTCCACATCCACGACGACCAGCGCATCAGGCTGGTTGCCACCGTTGGCGTTCAAAGCAGCCACATAGGCCAGCTTCTCCGCTGGCGCCTGCATGGCAAGCTTAGGAGAGGGATAAAATGTCGGATCAGTTTTCCAGAGCATCAGATGTCCTCCGCGCGACAATCCGCATACCCACTAACGTACTATGAGGATCAGGGGGGCCGCAATTGGAGCAGCCGCCGGTGTGGCCCATCAGCTAACCATGTAATACAGAGGCCGCCGCTCAGTTCCTTCAAACTCTACCTGCATGCAATGATCGCAGGGATTATCTTCCAGGAGCTCATAAACGTGGCGAACAGCTCGGAGAGTGGCAGAAAACTTCTCCGCTTCTTCCGGAAAGACACGGTCCGGCGCCAACCAATCGTGAAAGCGCAGGTTCGCCATGGCCTTCGCTAAATCTGGACGAACGCCACAAAGCAATACCGTCACTCCTCGTGCTTCCATCTCATGCATGAAATGATCGAAGCGTTCGAGCGAAACCATATCGGGATTGCGGGTCCGCTTAACGCGTAGCACCACGAAACGAATGTCTTCGTCTTCGGTGCGCCGCCTCAGATGATCGAAACAACGGTCGAGCTCCGGGGCCGCGCCAAAGAACAACTCGCCTTCCAAATCGTAGAGCATCATTGCCTTGCAAGGCTGGTCCTCCGGCAGGTGCTCGCGTATGACGCGGTCACTGCTCACCACCAACTCGTTCCAACGCAGGAGGGAAGCGCGCGGAACAAACATCAGAATCGACAAGGCCACGCCGATCAGGATGGAAAACTCAACGCTGATGAAGATTGCAGAGAAGGCAGTAACTAAAACTAGCGCGGCATCGTAGCGTGAAGCCCGCATGGCATAGCTCAACCGCTTCCAATCGACCAGCCGCACGGCTGTGACCAGCAGAAGCCCGGCCAGAGCGGCTTTCGGAATGTAGCGGGCGAAGGGTGCCAGCGCAACGAGGGTAAGCGCGACCGTTCCCGCCGCGAAGACTCCGGACGCACGGCTCACGGCCCCGGCTTGAAAATTGATAGCAGAGCGCGTCAAGGAGCCGGATCCTGGCAGGCACTGGAAGAATCCTCCGGTGACATTGGCTAGGCCTTCAGCCAGACACTGGCGGTTGTAATCGAGCGTCTGCCGCGTGGTGTTGGCAATCGATTTCGCGATCGCCAAGGCTTCCAGGAGTCCTAGAAAAGCGATGGCCAGCGCGCTTCCCGACAATTCCTTCACCCACCAGAATTGAATCCGAGGAATATGCGGCATCGGCAGACTGCGCGGGACGCTGCCAACGACCGAAATAATGGTCGATCCATCGTGCGCCGGCTTGGACCATCCGAAAGCCGCAGCCACAAGCGCCGCAATAATCAAGGCCATCAGCATGTCAAATTGTGGCAGATGGTATTTGCGGGCTAATTTTCTCAACAGGACGACGAGAACAATCGTCCCCAGACCGATGCCAAGAGCTTTTGGATTCACATGGCCGGCACTCAGCGTGAGCCAAATGCGGTAAAGCACATGCTGCTGCCCCGTCCCACGATCGCGCAAGCCCGTCAGATTGCCCAGCTGAGTTATTGCCACCAAAGTGCCGGCGCCAGCCATGAAACCGATCACAACCGACTCGGAAATATAGCGCGTCAGGTCCCCAAGTTTGAATATCGCGATCAGGATCTGCATGCTGCCAATCATGATTCCCAACAGGAACATGGCTTGGTAGGCGTCGAGCCGCGCGTCGGGACTGAAAAATCCGAGGGCGCTGAAAACCACGAGCGAAATCGCGTTGGTCGGACCGTTAATCAAGTGCGACGACGAGCCAAAGATCGAGGCCACCAGCGTTACCACGATTGCGGAATACAGCCCAAAGCGCGGGTCGACCCCGGCGATGAGCGCGTATGCCATGGCTTGCGGCAAGGAGATTGCGGCTACGGTGACGCCCGCAAGCAAATCGAGGCGCGTTTTCCCCCAGGAGTAGTTGAACTTCATTCCGATTTACCTCGCCCTTCGCGCGAACGTGCGCCCGTTTCTCTTTCAGGTAAGTAAACTCTTCGCGCTTTCCGACGGAATCTGTTTGGAACTTGCAGAGGCTTCTTCGGGGAAATCGGCTGCCTCGAAGCTCCGTCATCGTCCGCTGAAGACGCGAACAAGTGGAACCAACGCAAAATAATCAGCGTGGCTAAAATCCACCACAAGAACCAGGTTTTCTGAAAGAAGGGGACCACAGTATTCCTCCGCAGCTCTTGCTGGCTGGCGCGAGAGTGGCATTTCAGTAGAACCTGCGGCAGTATACTATAGAGTCCATTGCAATACTAGACATTCGGCGAATTTGCCACTGAATACCCCTCGCGCGCCGCTCTCACGACGAGAATGCCGGATTCCTAAATGACAATTGTGTCAAAAGGTTGCGGCAGGGGATAGGGTGTTGCAATCTGTTGCAACTTCCTACTTGGCTCTGTCGCCCGCAAGACTAGGCAGCCCGACGGTTCAGCCGAGAACGCGAATTAGCACAAACGCGTAGACGGCAGTCGCCAGAACAAAATACCCAAAGCGTCCTCCGCGTCCGTTGGGCAATTCCACCACCAGGCTGTTCATGATGACCCCTCCGCTCACAAACCCCGTGATCCGGGCCAGCCATAATTCTGGTATTGACGTGATCATTCCAACCGACCAACCCGCTATGACGGCCAGCGCAAGGATCCACCTTCCGCGACTTTCGTACTGTTCGTAACCCTGCTCAGCCAGCGAATGGTCGACGAGAAGCATGTGAAACGCCATTGCCAGAGAATAAAGCAGCAAGGATCGAACCCCGCTCCAGGAATTGTCGACGAGAATGTAGGCGATAAAACTGCTGTATCCTGCGAAGGCCGCGATTCGAAGAGAAAAGGCGATACTGCCATACTCGCGCTCCCCGGAAGGCCGCGAGGCCACCATGTACTCGAGTCCGTAAAAAAGTACAAAGCCCAGCATCGCAGCGAGATAAACCGCCTGCTCCTGAAAAAGGGCCGCGCCCGCTGGGGCGTTGGCGGAGAACTTTGCCTGCTTCTCAGAGATTGTCGGGAGGAGGTCGACGAAAATGGTGGCCACGGATACTCCGGCAGCAATGGAAATCCACCGCCGGTGATGCGATCTGGCGCGCAGCCTTCTACCGAAGATGCAAACGCTGGCCAGTAGCACTGCTGCAGCTAATGTGTATGGGTAAGGCATCGTAATGGCACGGTCATGTCAAAGGCACGAGCAGCGACGCCAGGCCAGCCAATATTTCCACGACAGAGTTTGTACTCAGCAAAACTTTTATCGATCGGGATCTGCCCGAAGGCAACGGAGCTCAGTACGGCTATGAATACAGGAGAAGAATGCTTCAAAAGATGCCGTTTCATAACCGTCATCCGCCGCTGCCTTTCGGGCAGGGTCGCTCATGGGGCTTCTGGCTTTCTCCTATCCACCGAGTTTTTGGTAACTAGAATTCGTCGTGGTTACGACAAGCTTCTTGGCAGCTGCAGTCAGAATGGTCTGCCCCGCAAAGTTGGTACCATCCGGCAGGCTTGCCATCTGAACCTGCAACGTCACCACATCCTTCTCTTCGCCCATATAGGTGTTGATGCTCAACGAGATGATTTTTTTCTGTGCTGGATCAAACGATAGCGTCATCCGATCGCCAGGCTGAGCGTAGTCGTTGAAGATGAAATGGAGGATGCCCCCGGCGGGATTCACGGAGAGTTTGCCAGCCCTATAGGCCAGTTCCATTTGCTGGGGGTCGGGCGGTATGTACATGGTGAGCAGATTTTTAACGTCTCCCATGTAGTCCTTGATCTCCGCTTTTTTCTTGGCGACTATCTTCTGTTTAATCCTGCCGCCGCTTGGTGGTTCCGGCGGAGGGCCTATCGGAGTTTTGATGACTTGCCCATTGGAACCGTACTGGCACATGTTTTGGGTTGGAGGTTTGTCATCTCCTTTCAGAGTGAGCTGCGAAGTTTCTATCCACTGATACCGCATCAGCCTCCGCTTGTTTTGTGCAGCGGCCAACTTTACTTCGGCAACCTTCTGCTGCAATTCAGCATTCTGCGCGATCAACGGCAAAGCACTGGCAAAGGCCAGGGCACCCATCATCAGCCAGCGTTTACCGATGCCCTTGAGGAGGTCGGCGCTAAACTGCGTCTCTTGCCTATCAGCTACTCTCGTATTCCCAGCGACTCTCGTATTCATTGATATCTCCTGTATGGCGATACTTGGACAGCTCGCAGCCCGACTTCCTTCGCACGAGCAGCGGCTCGCCTTTCGTTGGCGTACGATTCGCAGAAAGCGAACCGGGCTTTCCCCATTCCAATCTGTTTCGCGAGGTCTGGGAACTGTCACTTACGACAGTGGGCTGATAGGGTCTCGCAGCAAGATTTGGCCGAAAATGCGGCAAAGTCGGCTAACGAGACGACGGTCTATCTGCTGGGGGAACACCTTAAAAAACGATCCTATCAATCTGAAAATAAATTCGATGAAAACTATCCAAGCCTCCTTGAAGGGCAGCAACCAGCTTTGCTATAAGGATGGGCTTTAAAACCTCCAGGAGGGACACGCCCATGACCTCTGTAAGCTTAGTTTCTTCCGATCGTTCACGTTTTTCCGTTTACATTTTGGTCGCCATCGCAGCAATCGTTTGTTGCTGCTTAACACCGTTTGCATTCGGGCAGCAAACTTTGGGCGCCATTACCGGCACGGTGACTGATCCGTCGGGCGCTGTCGTGTCCGACGCCACCGTGAAGTCCGTCAACATCGCGACCAACCTCGAAGTTGTCGCTCATACCAAGAACGGCACTTTCGTGATCCCGGATCTTCCCGTCGGAACTTATCGAGTCACCGTCACGAAGGACGGCTTCAAAACGGAAACGCACACACAGATCCTGGTGTCCGGTAACCGCACGACGACAGTGGATACGTCTTTGGTGCTGGGCTCGATCGGCACCACGGTGGAAGTCAACGCCGTGCCCTTGATGAACCAGGTGGACACAACGATCGGTTATGTGGTCGATACAAACACCATCGAAACGACGCCGCTGGGCACCGGCAGCTTCACCCAACTCGCGATTCTTAGCCCTGGCGTTCACGCGGACTTTCTCGGTGGTGGGGGCGCCAACACCGGCCTTGGCAATCAGGCCATCTTCGCGAATGGCAACCGGGACACCAGCAATAGCTTCTCCTTGAACGGTATCAGCACCAACAACCTCTTTAACGGCAATTCCACAAGCCAGGTGGGTGAGAACCGCTTCGTGCTCAATACCGGTGAGAACTTCGGTGCGGGGGGGACCATCCAAACCAGCACGTCGGTGTATGGAGCGATTGGCCAGGCTCTTCCCACTCCACCGCCGGATGCCATTCAGGAGATCGCCGTTAACTCCTCGCAGTACGACGCCACTCAGGGCAACAACAGCGGCGCGCACATCAGCGTACTGACTAAATCTGGTACGAACGCGCTGCATGGATCACTGTGGGAACAGTGGCAGAACAGCGCCATGAACGCCACACCGTATTTCTATGATGCTGCCGGCACCAATCCCGTCACCAATCAGCCTTATCTGCCTCGTCCCTTCCTGAACCGAAACGCTTTCGGCGGAACAATCGGCGGCCCGATCATCAAGGATAAGTTGTTCTTCTTCGGGTCCTATCAGGGAGTGCGCATCGCCGATGCCGAGGCTTCCACCAAAGATGTGACCGTGCCTCTGGGTTTGACGGATGACCGCACCACACAGGGCATCATCAACATGATTCAGGCGACCTATGGCACCACCATTACGTCGAGCCAGATCAATGGCGCTGCCTCGGAACTACTGAACGCCAAGCTTCCCAACGGGCAGTATCTGATACCAAGCGCGCAGTACACTTCGACGCAGGCCGTCACGCTGGGCTACGATGCCATCGTGCAAGGCCCCAATACCCAAGCCATCGTAAACCAGGGGATCGCCGGCATCGATTACGTTTTGAGCCCGAAGGATCGCTTGTCCGCGAGATATTACATTCAAAGCAATCCCACCAACAATCCTTTTGGCGCGGTCGGTTCGCTGCTCGGATTTGCCCAACAGCTTTCCGCTGGCAGCCAGGTATTTTCCCTTGCGAACTCCGTCCTGCTCTCCCCCAACCTTACCTGGGAACAGCATGTTGGCTTCACTCGCCTGCGAGCTTTCGCAGATACCACAAAAGCATTTACCCCAAGTTCGGTGGGCATAAGCCTCCCCGGCTCGGCGACTTTTCCTCAGCTCGACATCTCCGTCTCGGACCCTACGGTCAGTGCTGGTTTGCAGTTTGGTCCCAGCACCAGCTTCGGAGACGGAGGCATGATCCAGAATCAATGGGAGTACGGGACCTCCGCGAGTTGGGTGAAAGGAAAGCATGTCCTGAGTGTAGGGACAACGTGGGACCACACCCAGCTCAATATTCTGAATAACAACACCGATACCGATACGCTTGACTTCAAGACCTTCCTGACCTTTGTAGAAGGGACCTTGCACGGCGGCAATGAGTTCGCTGGTTCGGCTCACCGTTACTACCGCTCCGATACCGTCGGCACCTACATCAACGACAACTTTAAGATGAGGAAAAACCTCACGGTAACTGCCGGATTGCGTTGGGATATCGATGGGCCACTCTCGGAGAAATACGGCCTGCTTACAGATTTTGACCCCTCCAAATACAGTTACGTGCAATGCAAAGTCAATGGAGTTCCGGCGGACCCGGCTTTGACTGAGTACAACTACGGTACTTGTGACGCAGGAACTGATGTAATTACCGGCTCCGGTCTGGAAATCGCCGGCAATAACAAGACCGGCGCCACGCCCGGAGCCAGCAATTCGCTGATGAAAAATCATCAGTGGGGGTTCGCGCCCCGCATCGGCATCGCGTGGGCTCCGACTCCTAAGCTCACGGTGCGCGCAGGGTACGGTATGTACTACGACCGCGGCGAGCTATTCAGCTACTTGTCGCCGAGCGCAGGATCCGGATTCAACGGCCCATTCGGCGTCACGCTGGCGCCTCCGTTTGTCCAACCGATCTCCGTCGCGAAGGACGCCACGCTCTCTCAGCCGTTCGGCACGACTCTGCCACCGCCGCCACCAGCCACGGCTGCTGCCTTCCTCGCCTACCTCCCGAACCTCCAGCAGACTGCTTGCGGTTACCCGGGATGCTGGCCGTCCGACAATCTTTATGGTCCGTTCCTCTTTGGTGGTTACAACACGTCGAACAAACTGCCTTATACGCAAAACTGGACACTCGACCTTCAATTTCAGCCCTCCAACAGCTGGATCTTCGAGGTTGGTTATGTCGGCAATCACGGTACCCATTTGGTGCTGCCCATTCCCTTCAACCAACCACTCATCGCCACACCCACGCATGTGGTGAACGGACAGACCAGTTCCTACGGGGGTACCAGTCCGTTGGCCAACCAGAACTATTACGGTGGGACCCCACCCCCTCTGGATACTGAGCCCATCTATACGAACGAATACGCCGGCAATGCGCCGATCCGAGTACCGTATCCCGGTTACGACATGAACGCGGTGTCATATACGGCCGAGGGTATATCGAACTTCAATGCACTGCAGCTCCAGGCCCGCAAGCGTTACTCCAACGGCCTGCAATTCACCTCGTCTTACACCTGGTCTCATTCGCTTGACGAGCAGAGCGGCTTGGGGCTGTTTTTCACCGGGAACAATCCGCTCACTCCACGAGCGAACTATGCCTCCTCGGATTTCGATCAGACCCACGTTTTTCTGGTCAACTACAGCTATACGATTCCGAAGCTCGTGGATAGCAGGGCATGGGGCTACGTGGTCAATGGCTGGACCATTGGTGGCCAGACCGTGGCGCAAAGCGGGCAGCCCTACAGCGTCTATGACTATTCGGGATCGGTAGCGAGTCAATACTACGGCACCAGCAACTATATTGGGAACCCCATTGTGCCGCTGGTGCCGGGCGCAACTGCCAAGCAGGCAGCAAAGGGCGGTATTTGTCCTGTGGGAGTTGTGGGAGTTTCGCCGGCACTCTGTAAGCTCAACGCTGCTGATTTCGCACCCCAGTTCGTGGCTCCGGGGACCTACGGAGTGCCCGCTTGCGACCCTACCGGGTGCGATGACTTCGGGTCCATATTTGGAACTACCGGCCGGAACAGTTTTCGAGGCCCATTCCAGGTGCGCTTCGACACCAGCTTGGCCAAGCAGTTCCTATTCAAAGAGCGCTACCAGCTGAGGTTTGAAGCTGATGCGTTCAACCTTTTCAACCATCCGGATTTCGACACTCCGAACAACGACGTGAACTTCTTTCCCAATTACGAGGGTCCGCCATCGATTCCCCCGCAAGGTAGCTTGGGCGTCATCCAGCACACGATTGGCAGCCCACGCTTCCTGCAGCTCTCACTGCATTTGGCGTTCTGATTTGAAACGACAGGAGTGAACCAATTCTGCATCGTGAAATGAAAAAGGGGCGGTTTGCACGGTGGATGGTCAGCCTGGGGCTGACCGCCCTCGTTATTTTGCAGAGTGTGGGGGCGGGCGCGTGGGGGAATGAAGGCCACACCTACGTCAACCGCGTCGCCGCCGAGAAGATTCCAGCGGACATGCCGTTGTTTCTGCGGCGGGCGGTCACGGAGATTGCTTATCTCGGGCCGGAGCCCGACCGATGGCGGAGTCCATCGGAATTTGCGTTAAAGAACTCGCAGGAACCAGACCACTTCATCGATCTCGAACGCGTTTCGTGGCTTGATCCGCTGCCGCAGGGGCGATACGAGTTTTATCGGAAGCTGTATGAGAAGCGGGCGGCGACGCCGAGTACAGAGCATCCTGATGATTATTTGCCGGAGCGCGTCGGCCTGCAGCCTTATATCACGATGGAAGTTTATGGGCGCCTGAAGGCGGCGTTCCGCGAATACCGGCAGCGCAGGGCGACGCATCAGCCGACGGCGGCGGTGCAGCGGGCAATCGTCTTCTACGCCGGCTGGCTGGGACATTATGTGGCCGATGGCTCGCAGCCGCTGCACACGACGATTCGGTACAACGGCTGGGTAGGGCCGAATCCGAGGGGATACACGATGGAGCACAAAATCCACGCGCAGTTCGAGACCGCGTACGTGGCGGCGAACATCACGACGAAAGATTTTGCGGGACTGGTGAAGAGCCCGGGGCGACTCGACGATCCGTTCGCGCGGTACGTCGCGTATCTCAGACAGTCGAATGGGTTGGTGGAGAAAGTATACGAACTGGACAAGGCCGGAGGGTTTGCCGGGAAGGGCTCTCCGGAGGCGTTCGAGTTTACGACTCATCGGCTGGCAGCAGGATCGCAAATGCTGCTCGATCTGTGGTACACGGCGTGGCTGGAGAGCGCAGTGCCGGTAGCGGAGCACCCGGCAGCAGCAGCGGCTACGAAGTAATCCACTGGTTACATCCTAATAGTTACATGGGTTCATTCAGTTTGTAGTCGGCTCTTGTGGAATCGCTTCGCCGTCCGAGCGAGGATCTGCGCCGGCAAAGTTCACATTTCGCTTTGTGTCTCTCACCACCGCTTCCCCTTGTCCCACCGTGAAGGAAAATGGCTCGAGCAGTTCGATCTGGTGCCCACGCTTGGTTAATTCATCTCGAACAGATTGCGGAATTGTGTTTTCCATCTGCACATCGCAGCCCTCAAACGTTCCTTTCGTAAACCTTGGCTGCTCGAGCGCGGCCTGCACGTTCATTCCGTAATCCACCACGTTCGCCACAAACTGCGCATGCGCCTGAGCCTGGTTCCAGCCTCCCATGATGCCGAACCCAATGTGAATGTCGTCCTTCTCCATGAACGCCGGAATAATCGTGTGCAGCGGCCGCTTGTGCCCGGCCAGCGAATTCGGTAACCCCGGCGTTAACTGAAACCCCGCACCTCGGTTATGAAAGGAAAAACCAAGCCCGGGAGCGACCATCCCCGTGCCGTAGCCCGCGTAGTTGCTCTGGATCAGCGAAACAATATTTCCATCTTTATCGATTGCCGAAAGGTAGATCGTCGAATTGCCGTGAGCCGCGAGCATCTTCTCGATGTCGGAAGGAACCACTTCGCACGCGGCCTTGTCCATCTTGATCAGCGCCGCGCGCTTCTTCGCCAGGTCCTTCGAGAGCATCTCCTTCACCGGAACTGGCGTGAATCGCGGATCGCCGACGTATTTATACATATCCGCGTAAGCCAGCTTTTTCGCCTCAATCATGATTTGCAGAGCATCCGCGGAGTTATGCTCATACTGTCCCAGCGGAAACTGCTCCATGATATTCAACATTGTTAACGTGGCAATTCCTTGCCCATTTGGCGGAAGTTCGTAGACAGTCCATCCGCGATATGTCGTCGAGATCGGCTCGACCCACTCGGGTTGAAAATCGCGAAAATCTTCGAGCGTATGCGTACCGCCCTGGGCCTGCAGGAATTTCACCATCGTTTCTGTCATCGGGCCGTGGTAGAACGCATCCCGGCCATGCTCTGCCACTTGCCGGAGCGAATTGGCAAGCGCAGGATTCTTGAACTCATCGCCCACCATCGGAGCGACGCCGTTGGGCAGATACGTCTCTTTGTAGCCCGGCTGCTGCATCAAACTCTTCGCGACCCAATAGCGCGCGTTCCTCTCAGCCAGCGGAAATCCGTTCTGCGCGTAGTAAATCGCGGGCGCGAGGATTTCGGAGAATGGTAGCGTGCCGAACCGGCCGCGCAACGCATCCCATCCCGCGACGGCACCGGGAATGTCGATGGTTTCCACGCCGATGGGATTGATGTGATCGACGCCGTGCGATTTCAAATATTCGATCGTGAGCCCCTTCGGCGTCCAACCGCTGGAGTTCAATCCATAGAGCTTCTTCGTTTTCGCGTCATAGTAAATTGCGAACAGATCTCCGCCCATGCCGTTCACGTACGGCTGCACCACGCCCATGACTGCGTTTGCGGCAATTGCCGCGTCCACGGCGTTGCCGCCCTGTTCCAGAATGTGTGCACCGGCCTGGGAGGCGAGAAATTGCGGCGCGGCCACAATTCCCAGCTTCGTCACAACCATCGATCTTCCCTGGCCAGGGATGGAGGAAAACTGCTGAGCCGCAGCCGTGGAACAAATGGAACAAAGCGAAATCGTGAGGGCAGCCACAAGAGTCTTCATAAGAAAAGTCCTTTCAGAAGTTGTTGCACTGGATGCAACCCCGATTCAAAATCGGCAATGGCGACTTCGCGCCTTAAGTTGATCCATCATTTTTCTCAGCAACAGCTCTGAGAACTGGAAAACACGATCAACCATCTTCAACGCAATCGGGCTAGCCGGAAAATGTGTGGAGTCCATTTGCATTACGAGCCTCGAATCGGAACGCGAAGCGCCAGTCACAAACAGGAAGGTCACGCCGTAACATCGACGATTCCCACGATGAGCACTACTGTTCTACAGAAATGCTTATATCTAATCAAAACCATGATGCACGAAAAGCTCGCCATCGCGAAATCCAGACCACTCGTATTGCGTGGGTATTGTCTGGATCGGAGCCCAATCTAGCTTTTGAAGGGGTGCCCACAATTGCGACTGGCTATGCCCGAACCGCGAACAGCGCACAAGAGTACTAGCATTATCGTAATCTCGCTCGCGCTCTCCAGGAGTTGCACAATGATTCAGTGGATATGCGTTTTCTTTTCCTCGGTTTTATCCAGCGAATCGGCGTTGGAGCGGGTACGGTGTTTGCCCTGTTCCTCGTCGTTTGGCTCGGACTGCCCCGCCGTTCGGTGGTCGCCATCAGTCGTCGAACAAAAGACTGACTGGGCGCGAGCCATAACTACCGTTCTCCCGAAAAGTCTCCGTCTGAAAGTCTTCTCACAGCACCCCGACGGATGGTGAATTCGGAAGCTGCCGGATTCCAAGTGGTGCGCGACTAGGCGCGCAATGTCATCATCGTCCTCCATCAGCACCACAAGTTTCGTGATCGGTTGAGTCGTCATCCGACGCTGCACCGTTTGACTGGATTCGCGCGGCGTGAGATATTGACACGTTTCAAGCGTCGCGCCCAACTATGAATGCCAGTGCTCCCGGAGCCTGTCGCCCTCCCAATGGTCAGCTTCCTTCCAAAAGATACCAGCTTCTTCCGGATGTTTTCGGCGATGTCCGACAACCTCATTGCCGGAGCCACCGCTCTCGTGGCTCTATTCGCAGATTACCAAGATGTTGAAAAGCAGGTCGAACACATTCAGCGCATTGAACGCGAAGGCGATGAACTCACGCATGCGATCCTGACCAAGCTGAACCAGACGTTCATCACACCTTTCGATCGGGAAGACATCCACCAGTTGGCGTCTAAGCTGGATGACGTTCTGGATTTCATCAATGCTTCCTGTGCCCGCATCGTGATGTATCGGATCACGACGCCGCCACCTGCCGCCGGCGAACTGGCCAAGATCATCCTGATGCAAAGCCAGGAACTGCAGAAGGCTGTGTCTCTCATGCAGAAGAACGGCAATATCCTGGCCCATTGCGTGGAGATCAACCGGCTGGAGAACGAAGCCGATCAGGTATCGCAGCGGGCTATCGCCAAACTATTTGAACACGAGAAAGATCCGATCAACCTCATCAAGATCAAAGAATTGCTGGAATTCCTGGAGAGGGCGACCGACAAGGCGGAAGACGTCGCCAACGTGCTGGAAACCGTGGTGCTCAAGAACACCTGAATCGTCGATAACTTAGGCCAACAGGAAAACCGGTGAAATCTGACCTGCTGCTGCTGATCATTACAATACTGGTTGCCCTTGCTTTCGATTTCCTCAACGGATTTCACGACGCTGCCAACAGCATCGCGACCGTAGTCTCAACGCGGGTCTTGTCCCCGAAGCTGGCGGTGGTGTGGGCGGCGTTCTTCAACTTTGTGGCCGCGTTTCTGCTGGGGACCGCCGTCGCAAAAACCATCGGCGGCGGAATGATCCGGATTGACAGCGTCACTCAATACGTCGTGATCACGGGACTCTTCGGCGCGATCGTCTGGGATGTGCTCACCTGGTGGTGGGGACTTCCAACCTCCTCTTCGCACGCCTTGATCGGCGGCTATGCCGGAGCCGCAGTCATGCGATCCGGATGGCACGTGATCATTGCCGCCGGCTGGTACAAGACCCTGATCTTCATCGTCGTGGCACCCGTCATCGGACTGATTCTGGGCTGGTCGTTCATGGTGGCCGTCTATTGGCTTTTGCGAAACAAGGCTCCCCAACGAATTGATGTTTGGTTTCGCAAGCTGCAACTTCTTTCGGCGGCCGCATACAGTCTCGGGCATGGCGGAAATGACGCCCAGAAGACCATGGGAATCGTGGCCAGCGCCCTTTATGGAGCGCACTATTTGAGTGCCAATGAGTTGGCTGGCAGTTGGGGAAAATTTCACTGGCCCATCATTCTCGCGGCAAATGCGGCGATCGCCATGGGAACCTATTTCGGAGGCTGGCGAATTGTTCACACGATGGGATCGCGCATCACCAAACTTAAGCCCGTGGGAGGATTCTGCGCTGAGGCTGCAGGAGCGATCACATTATTCTCGACGGCGCTTGCCGGAATTCCCGTGAGCACCACGCACACGATTACCGGAGCCATCGTCGGCGTGGGCGCAACCCATCGGCTCTCGGCAGTGCGGTGGGGGGTGGCGCGGCGGATCGTCTGGGCATGGGTTGTGACCATCCCAGCGTCTGCGCTCGTGGCCGCAGTTGCATTCTGGCTGGTGCGATTGATTTACTCCGGCGCGTAGCGATTGCTCGGCCGGAGATCGACAAGGCTCTGGCCTTGCTAAATGGTTCGACGGGCAGGTTTTGTCCCGCCGTCCGGACGGCGTGCCACCTTTCCGTGATGACTAGGCACACTCTTTCTGCGGGGCAGGTAAGTGGGGGTCGACTGGACGTAGCCTTCGTCGGCAAGCCGTCTTCCATTCTCACGATAGAGGTTGGCGTCGGGGGGTGCCTTCCGGTAGTCGAATGTGCGCCATAAAGATCTCCTTAAACTTCCATTTTGTCTGGTTTCCTCGCGGTCGCCTTGAGCGGTCTCTTGTAATCCCTGCCTACAATCGCGGCAATACTCGAAAAAGACTAGAGATGGCCGCCCGGCAACCCGTGTACTATTCGAATCCTGCCAAAACCGTCGCGGAGGTTTTGGCTTTGGAAAGTAAGCGCGAACTTGGCCCTCACGCTCAAGCGACAAATGCAATCTAACGAAATGACTTCGGACCTCACTGAATTCGATTTCGGATATTACGGCTGGCGCGTAGTGTTGGCGGCGTGCCTCGGTGTGATGGCAGGATTCGGTTCGCTGTTCGTGTACACATTTTCCGTTTTTGTGAAGCCGCTGGCGGCGGAATTCGGCTGGAGCCGCGAGGCCATCTCCAGCGGATTCGCCATTGCGGCCGTCACGTTGGGCATCGTCTCCCCACTGCTCGGGCGGTGGATTGATCGCTACGGCCCTCGCCGCATCATCCTTATTTGCATGACGGTGTATGCGTGTGCCATTGCGTCTCTGTCGGCCCTGCACGCCGGCTTGTGGCAGTTTTACCTGACTTGCTTCGTGCTCGGCATTGTTGGGAATGGCGCAGCCCATCTGGCGTATTCGCGATCGATTTCCACCTGGTTTCAGAGGCGCTTGGGGACGGCCTTGGCCTTCGTGATGGTTGGAGCAGGATTGGGCGCCATGATCTTGCCCGTCGTCGCCCAATTCGTGATCAGTTGGAGTGGCTGGCGCGCGGCCTATGCCACGCTCGGCGGGATTGCGTTGCTCCTAGGCTTGCCCCTCAGTTGGCGCTACATCCGCGAGCGCGGCGCAGGCGGGCGCGAGTCCGCTCCGGTTCCCCATTCTGGAACGACATGGCAGCAGGGCCTGCGTTCTTCGGCCTTCTGGATTGTCACCGCCATTCTTTTCGTGAGTTCGATCAGCATGAATGGAGCGATCACTCACCTGTCGGCACTACTCACCGATCGCGGCCTGACTGCCGGAAATGCAGCGCTCTGCGCGTCCGTACTCGGAGGATCAAGTCTGCTGGGTAGGATTGTGGTGGGCTGGCTGCTCGACCGATTTTTCGGGCCACGCGTCGCACTCGTAATCAATCTCATTACCGCGCTGGGTATTTTTCTACTCGCTCGCGCGACCAGTTTTCCCGCGGGCTGCCTGGCTGCTGCGCTGATTGGTGTGGGTGCCGGAGGTGAAGCCGCCATTACACCGTACCTGCTCACTCGTTATTTTGGGCTTCGTGCTTTTTCCACTCTGTACGGTCTTACCTGGACGTTCTATGCTGCGGCGGGAGCCATCGGTCCGGTGATACTGGGGCGGGCCTTCGATGCGACCGGTTCGTACTCTTCTCTGCTGATTCTTCTTGCAGCCGCGCTGGGAGTGGCAGCTGCAACGAACCTATTACTCCCCCGCTACTCAGATGCGTTTGGGACTTAAGAGAAGATCGCACTCACGGTGTCAATTTTCCGGTTCCGAGGTAGTCCTGAGAAGGCACGCCGAATGCGTCGGCAACCCGATTGAAAAAAGCGAACAGAGCTGCGATGTACACCGCTTCTGAAATCTGTTCTTCCTTCCATCCGGCGACTCGCAGTTTCTCAACGTCCTCGGGAGTAGATCGGTAAGCGGCGTGAGTAATCAGTTCCACATAGGCCAATAGGGCGCACTCCGCTGCCGTCAGGCCGGCTTCGTCAAGCTTACCCTCGACAATTGCTTTTACACATTGATCGGATGCTCCCTGAACCCGCAGGAAGTAGGCATGGCTGTCCAGTCAATACGGACACCGGTTCAGATAAGAGACGTAGCTGGCGATCATCTCTTTGTGGCGGCGCGAAAGATGTCCTTCCGAGAAATGGATCGTGTTTCCCATTTCAATGATGCGACGCAGGAAGTCCGGCCGCGCTCCGAAGCACTTGATGATGCCGGGAACTTGTTGTCTTCCCGACCCGGCTCGCCAAAAGTCGTAGGCGGCGGCCGTTTCTCCAGTGGCTTCCGCGTCTTCGATGATTCTGATTTTAGTGGCGGACTTTGCCGGCTGAGGATCGGGATCGCTTTTTGAATTCTGGCTGTCGTCTTTTGCGGAGTTCATGACTGGTGCGGCCCGTAGAGTGCGCCTTTCAAGACCGTTTTCGGTCGAGCGCTGTAAGAATCTGCTGCATCTGCCAGAGATGGCGGCGTTGGTGAGCGGCCAGCATGCGAAAAGCTCCATACACGTTGTAGCTTATGCGCGCATACACCGGACACCGTACCTGCACCTTGTCGATGGCGAAACCGATCGCAGACTGGACGGCTTCGGAGAGCTGCGATTGTGACTTCTCAAAGTTCGACCATGCAGCCTCAAAACCCTTTTCCTGCGGCACAAGCTCGGGGATAACTTTGTAGCGGAGACGATACGGAGGTTCCAGATTTCGAATCAAGAGTAAGGCGATCGTTCCCGTACGAAGTGGGCGATTCGCGGCGAGCTGGGGAGCGGCCGCAATCGCCCGTGAGATGGCAGGCAGAAATGAGAGCGTCGTCCGTGCGAGATGATCGAGGCATTCCGTCGCCGACCACGAACCTGGATGCAACCTGCTGGTCAGATCGTCCGCCGCGCGGCCGAGAACCAACGTGTGTGCGTCGCGTGTTGCACGATGGAACTGTTCGAGCAGGCTGGCGAGCTGAAAGGCCGATGCTCCCGGCTGGGCGGGAACGCCTTCGAGTGGGACGCGCTTTACTGGCAGGGAAATCTTTTCGGACCAGCCTTCCAACACTCTCATCTCCCCCCAACTCCGGCGACGTGGAACCCTGTGTTGCAAGACCCAAGAGTTCCTGCTTCAAGAACGACTATCACCAATTTCGCTTAGAGACGTTAACGGCGAATGGCTTAAGGGGCAATAGTACAAAAATGCTAGAGAGCGCAATTGGTAATCGCGCGCAAGAGTTGGCTTATCATTTTTGCGAAAAGGCGGGCGCCGAAGACTGCGGGGAACCGGTCCTGGAAAAAACAATGGGCTGGGCGGAAATAATACCTTTGCCTTCTTTCACCGTGATGAACTGATTCGGCTTGATGTCTGGAGTCGTATCCTTCTGGCCGCTGGGCCAGACAATCTCCAGGCTCACGGTCTTGCCGGCTCCCGGTTTGCCCAACCCGAAGGTGAGCGGCAGTTCGCTTTGGGACAAATAGCTTGAACCAGTCTTCACCATGGCAAACAGACGCGTTCCTGTGCTTGTCTTGACCTTGACCTTTGCGCCGATGCCGTCGCGGTTCGATCGGGTGCCCACAGTTTTTACCCGCAGCATGTCGTTCTGGTTGCCGTTGTCGTTGCGCAGCAAACGAGCTGGCCCATTGTTGGTGGTAATCAATAAATCCAAATCACCGTCGTTGTCGAAATCTCCGTAGGCCGCCCCACGGCCCACGATCGGACGCTGCAGCGCGGAACCGAGTTTTGCAGTTACTTCGTCAAACTTGTTCTTGCCCAAGTTGCGGAACAAATGCGGCGGTTGGGCATACTTAACTTGTGGCTGCACCACGCTGATGTCATCGGAAACGTGCCCGTTGACGGCGAGAATGTCGGGCAGGCCGTCGAGATCGTAGTCAAAAAAGAAAGTGCCGAACGTGAGCGACTTGGTCGAGACTCTCGCGATGCCCGTCGCCGGCGCTTCATCCGTGAACAGCCCCGAGCCGTCGTTGTGGTAAAGCGCCATCCCCTCGTTTGTAAAGTTGCCGATCACCAGGCTCTGCCATCCGGAGTTGTCGTAGTCGGCTGCATCCGTACCCATCCCGGCGCGCACCGTACCGGCTTCGCTGTAGGCCACGCCGGCCGCGACCGCCACATCCGTGAAGGTTCCGTTGTGATTATTGCGATAGAGCTTGTTTGGTTCGGTATCGTTGGAAACGAAAAGGTCTAACCAGCCGTCGTTGTCATAATCCAACAGCGCGACTCCAAGCGATTTGCTTGTCGGATCGTAGAGACCGGCGCGGCGCGTGACGTTCTCAAATGTTCCATCGCCCTTGTTGTGGAACAGGGTGGAGCTCTGGCCTTTATACCTCTGCGGAGTGCAGTAAGACTTGTTCTTGTTGTCGAGTGAGCAGTATTGATCGGTCTCGATGGACCAATCGATGTAGTGGGTGACGAAGAGATCCAGCTTCCCGTCGTTGTCATAGTCAAACCACACCGCGCTTGCAGAAAATCCGGAATCGCCCACTCCCGCCTTGGTAGTCACGTCAGCAAACTTGCCATTGCCGAGATTGTGGAAAAGATGGTTGGATCCGACGGTGGTGATGTAAATGTCGACATAGCCGTCGTTATCATAGTCACCGACAGCGCAACCGAGCCCATACATTTCCACAGCGAGGCCAGCCTGCCGGGTTACGTCGGTGAACGTTCCGTCTCGATTATTGTGATAGAGCGCGGGAAATGAGTTGCCAGATTTATGCCCCGGCCAGTCCATGGAATTGACCAGCAGGATGTCCTGCCACCCGTCGTTGTCGTAATCCAAAAAGCAAACGCCGCTGCCCATCGTCTCCGGGAGGTATTTTTTTCCGAAGGCACCACTGTTGTGTTTGAAGTGAATGCCTGCCTGGGCAGTGACATCCGTGAACTCAATGGGACCGGAAGGACGAAATGCCTTTGCGGTCGAGTCGACTGCAGCAGATTGGGTTTGCGACGCCACTGGTATGGGCATCTGTGCCGGGATCGTAGGAACAGCCTTCGGCTCGCTCGATGCCCTTGGCTTGCAGCTCGCCAACGTGAACAGAGCAATCAGCAGCAGGGAACAGGCGGCACTGCGTCGCAACCGCCCAAATCGCGAACCCCGTTTACGAACGGTCACTGAGCCACCGTTAACTTCGCCGCGTTCGCGCGGCGCGAGTCCAGCCAAATCTCGATCAGCATGGCCGTTGGACCTACCACGAATAGCGCATAAAAAGGTGCGTAAACAATCTGGTCCAGGCGCAGCACCATTTCCACCACAGCCACCAGGAACACGACCAGACATTGCCCGCGCTTCGACCGAACCGTGGTCTTCGGATCGGTAATCATGAAGAAAATGAACAGTTGGTACATGGGCCCGGTAATCGGCGCAATCTCCGATTGCCAGGGACTTCCGGTCATCCAGCTTCGAATAAATGCGAAGACGATGAACGACGCCACATAAATGCCAGTGATGTGAAATCGCCGCAGCCGCCAAATGATTACCGAGCCCAGCGCCCAGATAACGAGCATGGGCAAAAGATAATTGCCCCACTGGATGCTCAAGGTAGCCACGGTCTCCGCAGCCAGAAACAGCATCACAGAAATGCCGAAGTTGGAAGGGTTCCAGATATGACGGCCCTTCACCCGCAACACATATTTGGACGTGATTGAAATCGCGCTGCACAGCGCGTACGGCCAGAAGGCCGGCGACCGCACCAGAATGCCGACGCTGATGCCTGAGATATATGCGCTGGCGGGATGTACCCATTTGTGAAAGAAAACCCGCCCGAGCACCAGTTCGAGTCCAATGCTTGTGACGATGGCCAGCAGTGTCTTCTGATAGCTCTCGAGAATGCCGAACGACAAGTGACCAGCCAACAGAATGCACGTAATAAAAGCGGGCGCAATATAGCGGTTGTCGAGGCTGATCCAAGGCGTCCTCTGAGCTGGCGCCTGAGGAGGCAGAACTGGAGTGCTCGTCTGCTGGCTCATGCCGGCTCCTTCACCTTGTGTAATTGATTGGCAGCGGGTTGGTCGATTGTTTGAACCTTGCCCGATGGCCATCGAATGACGGCCTTTTCAATGTGCGGGTTCCTCCCCAAGCCGAAATGCAACCGCCGGTCATTCTGCGCGGCGAAACCGCTGCCACCGGAGACTTCTTGCACCTGCTGCTGCCCGTTCCAAAACAGTGTGACTTGGGCGCCAATCGCGCTGCGGTTGCTGCCGCCGTGATCTGAGCTGGTTCCTTCCAACTCGAATTCGATCCATTCGTTCTCCGGCGCGACCGTATTCTTGTAAACCAGCAATGGCCCGTTCTGGTTGGCGACAACCACGTCGAGCACACCGCGATTCCATAAATCGACGAGCGCTACGGAACGACCGTCATAAGTATCGGTGACGCCGACGGCCTGGGCAACGTCGACGAACTTGCCGGCACCATCGTTGAGCCATACTCGCTTGGTTTGATAGCCCGACAAACTGCGCCCTTCGAACGCCGGCCAATTCTTGGCGTCACCGATGATGGTGCTGTTTCCGCCGGCAACTTTCGAGAAGTCGTACCAATAACTTCGATTGCGGTCGAGAGAGATGTAACCGTTCGTAAGATACAGGTCCAGCATTCCATCGTTATTAAAATCGCCAAACTGCGCGCCAAAACTCCATCCGCCGAGTTCGACACCAAAGTCGCGCGCCAAATTCTGATACTTGATGGCGTCGCCCGCAGTGCCTTCCTTCGGTACCCACAAGTTATTCCCTTGAATAAGAATGCCGTCTTCGGAAATATTCGAAACATAAACGGCGTATCTGCCCTGATTGAGAATGTCGCCAAAGGCGGCGTTCATGCCGCTCTTGGGGGCGAAGCCGACACCAGTCTGTTCGCCGACCTCGTGAAACCGTTTGCCGTCATTGAAGTAAAGTTCCGATACTCCATAATCGTTCGCGACAAACAGATCGGGGTGGCCCGTGCCACGCAGATCTGCCGCAGCGGCCGCCAGGGCCCAGCGACGGCTGTTGATGCCAACTTTCTCGCTGACCTCTTCAAATTTCCCGTTGCCGAGATTGTGAAACAAATATTTCCGGCCGCCATTCTTGGCGTACTCAAAACTCTCGGGCATGATGCGCGTTGTAGTGAGATGCCACAGATCGATGTCTTCGGAATAGTAGCCACCGACAAAAAGGTCCAACAGTCCGTCGCCGTCGTAATCCAACCAGATGGCCGTGTTCGCATTGATCCAGGGCGGCAATCCAGCTTGCTCCGTTACGCGCGTGAAGCCGTGGCCCTGATCATTGTGAAACAGCTCCGGTCGTCCCCATTTGATCAGGAACAAATCTTCATACCCATCATTGTCGTAGTCTCCCCACACCGCGCCCGTCGAAACCCCGGTGCCGGCCTGGTTCACGTCGGCAATACCCAATTCGCCAGCGACATCTTTGAACGTTCCATCATGCATGTTGCGATAGAGAGCATTCTTGCTCCCGATCGCGCTGTTCGTAACATAGATGTCGGGCCATCCGTCACGATCGAAATCGACGATCGACACCGACGCCCCCATCGAAGCAACTTCAGGCATGATGGGATCTAATTTCGGATCAAGCTTCGGAGATTGATGAACAAACTCGATGCCGGCCGCTTGAGACACGTCTTCAAGATAGAACCCGTGGCGTGCCAATGCGGTCTTTGCGTCGAACTTCGACCTGTCGGCATCCCGCCGCGCCGACATCCGTTTTAATAACAAAAGGCGTAGCCAATAGCCCTATAAAGAAAAGAACGAGAATGGCCCTTGCGATCCGGTTGCCTGTCATTTGCCGGTTTCATCCCTTGCGTCCCTCAATGCGTTCTTGAAAACATCAGGAGTGACATAACGCGTGTGATAGTTCTTCCAATCGTCGGGATGTTGCTGGTAGACCCATTCATCTTCCAGGCGACCGGGCCGCGTGGTGTACTCATTCTTGGCGTGATACGGCAGAGGCAGTACGGTCTTCGAAAAAGTGGAATTGTAGTCGCCGTCTTTGATCCAACCGTCCCCGACGATCACGAAGTCGCGCACCCAGCCCGCAGGCGGAGGCGGTTGCTCGGGGAAATCGCAGAGACAATTCATCTCCGGAATTCACAATCACGTATCGGTCGTCGATGTGGTTGACAAGTTCGCGCACGTCGCCGTAGCGAGTGTAGTAGCCGATCAGGTCGCGCCAGCGCTGCTTGGTGCCCTCAATCTGGTTGTAATCGGGCACCTCGGGCGCGCGCGCGGCCCCCGGCATGTGCATGACGGAATACCCGCGATAATGCAGATCGGCCACGCTCGGATTTAGAGTCACAGTCTTCAGCTGCGTGTCTGGTGCGCCCTGTGCCCAATGAATGGCGTCCCAGTAAATTTCCAGATTGGTTCGTATGCGCACGCGGCGGGGAGTGCCGGGCCGAAAGACATTAGTCAGATCAAAAAGAACCGTCTTCTTGCGGCCCGCAGGAAAGCCAAGATTATCCTGCGCCGTAACCCAGCCACCGCGTCCATCCGGAACTTCCAGGCTCAGCCCGTGAGCCCGCCAGCGGCTGCCTTGGGTGATGGCGACGTTCACCGACGACTCGGTGTCGTGGATCGATCCCTGTGCGATCAGATAGAGGGGGCCGCTTTTCGGAGCATCGTCACCGAGGTCGACTTCAAGATAATGATCCCGCGTTATGCCCTGATACTGACCTCGCCCAAAACTGGCAAGAGCTTTTCCGTCGAGCGTACGAACGATGTCGGTAACGTCCTGGCCGGTGTCGTCGATGGCCCGCGCAATTTCGTGCGGCGTAGCGACGGTCGTGAGGCCCAGTTTCAGCGGAGGAATCACGAAACGTTCGTCGACAAAAATCTCCGTGCCCACCGGATGGTCGACGGCCATGAGCGCCAGATAATCGTAGTAATATACCTCCCACAACTCCGCCGTGATCCGCAGGTCGTAGTAGCCGTCATGCGGCACGAGTTGGTCGCGGCCAATCTTGTACCATTCTCCGGTCGCGGCGATTTGTGCCGAACCAAGAGTGTTGATGCGCAGCCCGATCGCCGAGCCCCAGGGAACCGCGTCTTTCACGAACTCCATCTGCTTTCCGTTATAAGCAAAGAGGAACGGACACGAAGCCTTCAGTCGTTGCTCGGTGACGATGTCCGTGTCCGCCTTCACTCCGAACTCGGCGCGTACCGTCCCATTCGGCCAGACTACTTGCACGATCTCCGCTTCGGTCTGTTCTCCCAACCCGAAATGAAGTTGCGGACCGGTGATCGGTTGCTTCTGCACCAGCAAGCCGGAACGAATCTCAATCTCGCCCCCGATGCCAAACGGGTTGATACGCTGGTCGCCAACGGCTTGTACCGCGTGCGGCCGAACAATCTGCCAGTGATAGTTCTTCGATCCCTGATTCATCGCCTGGACGGGCGCTCCGTCGGCGGAAAGGCCCACGAGATCGAGCTTGCCGTCGCCTTTCAAGTCCGCGGCGTCAAAAACTAGAGCTGGTCCAGCGGAATGGTCCAACGGTACGAAGTTGCCCTTGTCATCTCCAAGCCAGATCAAAGCACCGGCTGCACCAGATACAGGCTTTGTTGGAGCTAGAAACAGATCAAGGGCTCCGTTGTTGTCGAGGTCAGCGACGTGAAGTCGTACTTCGCCCGCGAGATTGTTGGCAGCGTCCGGGACTCTGGCAATCTCGGCCATGTCCCAACTTTCTCCTTCATTCTTGTCAGAGATCCGAATGATGGCTCCGTCAGCCTGCACCGCCAAGAGATCGAGAACTCCATCGTTGTTCGCATCAGCGACGGCAATTGTTTTTACGAGCGGCAATCCTGCCGGCAGCGGACGCTCACGGAACTGCCCTTGGCGCTCATTCATAAAAATGTGCAGTCGTCCTGCGTCGTCGATGATGGCGGCATCAGGGTTGCCGTCGCCGTCAAGATCAGCCCAGGCAAATCCGACCATTCCCATGATTCCGGCAAAAGGATGGATGGCTAAGAATGTACCGTCTCCGTTGTTTCTCAATACAGTCGGAATCGAATCCTTCGAGCCCAGAACGATATCGAGGTCACCATCCGCTTCAATGTCGACCGCCCACGCTCCCGTGTAACTGGCGTTCGTCACAGACTTCGGCAACTTGGTCTGCGTGGTTACATCGGTGAACGCGCTCGGACTGTTCTGGCGAAATAGGCGCACTCCCCCCGCGCCCGCGAGAACGAGATCGGTTTTGAAATCGTAGTTGAAGTCGACCTGCAAGACTCCCTCAGGCGAAGGCGGAATGGAAGATGGTCCACCCGGGAAGCGAAGCGTCGCACCGCTTGGCAAAGACAAATGCACTTCGCGGCTATTGGCCTCAGCAATGACGGGCACGCCGGCGCTGCCCAGTTGGATGGCTCCAATCCAATTCCAATCTCGATGAAGGCTCGTATCTGCAACAGGCTGAGCCGCGAATTGGATCGCCGTGTCTGCCGGGGCAGGCTTGAAAACAGGCGATTCCATTCGCACGAAGTGCGTGAAGGGCCGAGCCTCTTCGCCAGCGGGAGCCTTGATGACAGAGAGACTTTGCCGATATTCGGGAACGCGCATGAGCACGTTACGCAGAAAGGTGGTTCGCGTGGCGGCCACACGCAAATCCGTTCCCGCCGCCGCAGCCTGCACGGCCGCAAGTTGCTGTTGCACCTCGGGCGGCCATGCGGAAGAACGCGCGCTGATCTCGGCTACCGCTGATTTCAGTGTGGCAGCATCGCCACGCTTCGCGGCTACGCGGCTCAACTCGAGCAAGGCGGCGAGATTGTCCGGCTGCGCCGCCAGAATCTTCTGGATCACTTGCTGAAATTCCGCTTCACTGTTGGCGTCCCCCTGGCGTTCGATTTCCTCCGCAAGTGCATAAGCGGCCCGCAAATTCTTCGGATTGAGGTCCACGGCTTTCCGCAGATCAGCAATCGCTTCCGCCGAATGGCCGCGATCAGCCTCAAGAACTCCCAGCAGATCGTAGATTTGATCGTTTTGCGGAGCGAGATCGCGGGCTCGTTCCAGTCTTTGCGCGGCCAGATCGTAGTTTCGCTGGCGCAATGCGAGCACTCCCCAGTTCGCCCATCCGGCAGGTTCCGTAGGCGCGAGTTGGGTCAGCTCAGAAAGCTTGCTCTCGGCGTGAACGTCATCGCCAACTTGCAGCGCCGCCAATCCGACATAGAACGCCGAAACAACATCGGCGTAGGCCTTCGATCCTTTCTCAGGCAGCTTCGGGCTGGAATGGCATCCCGCGAGTGCCGCTACAAGGCTTCCGAGAAGCAGCAACGCCACCACTCGTTGGAAATTGCCTGCTCGCCTGTCGCGCAGAGCAGAAGCTCGGCTGCAACATTGGATCGAGTCGACGCACATTAGAAACCAGCCTCCACGAGAATCATCTAGAGAATCGCAACGTCGATGTCAATTGGAACGTTTCGCAGGGCCGGCCGCCTGCGCGGCAATCGGCGTCTCGACTCCGGCCCGCAAGCGCGCTTTCTTGCGGCGCTTTATGCGCGATATACCAAGAGCCCACAAGAACGCCACAAACAAAAATGGCAAAAGATACAACAAAAGGTCCCACCGCCCGAACCCGGGCGGAGTCACTTCCACATCGGCGGTTGCCTCGCCACTGCCTTGCGAACTCTGAATCACAAGACGCACCCGCCACAACTCCTGCCGGTCGAACTGGGCCTGAGCGTTGTATTGCACCGGTCCGCGCGACTTCACGCGCTCGGCCTCATAAAATGTCTCAGGCAGCCGACCGGTTACGGGCTGAACCCCTATCTTGATCTTCAGATCGTCCGGAACCGTAGCGCCCGGCGCAGGTTCCACGAACACATAAAAGGCTCCGGTGCCGACGTCAGGATGAGTCCAGAGAGCAACTATACAAGGCCCAACTTTCTTGTTCTCAATAATGGGAAACGGCGGACCGTTGTGCGCACTAGCTGGCGTATGCGACATGCAGCAACAGCGCGACCAGAAGCCCAACCGAAACTCTTCCCGTAGTTGTAGGGCGATTCAGCATCGTTAATAAGCCAATGGCAATAAAACGCTATCCGCTCATCAGCATGGCACGCATTTCCATCGGCTGAAACATCAACCACAGCGACGCACACCAAAGAATCAGACAAACCGCCGCCCAGGGAAGAAACGCCCGCAGCGGTTGATCCGGCGAGTCGTCCTCCGCCAGACTGTAGGTCACCACCAACGAACCGGCAAATCCGAGAACCAGGAATCCGATCTCGATTACTTGCACCACGTTTGCGGGCAGTCCCGTCAAAGTCCACCGGGGCTCTCCTAAGAAGGGTCGGCCCAGACTCGCGATCGCGCTTTGAGTAACAGGGATCAGCGTGTAAAGCCCAGTCAAGAAATGAAAGCAATAGTGCGCCAACCACATTCCGAAGCCCAGAGGAACCAGCCCATACGTATATCGCACCGCCAGCGGCAACAGAGCGCGTGGACTGCCGGCCCATATGCGGGTCAACCACGCAGCCATCCCCAGCAGCAAAACCGGCTCCACAATCAGGAAGAAAGTAAAAATCAGTCCCAGCACAGGAGCTTCGTGACTCACATGCAGCATTTTTCCCAGCCACGCCTCCACGGCATATACCGGACTGACCATGCCAAACGCATTCAGCAACGCGCCAAACGTGAACACGATTGCCAACGCGGCCAGATCCTTCCGCCGCGAGAAGTACCCAATCCCCGACCGTATTGGATCCACCATCAATTCACTCGCCGGCAGACGGCTCAGGATGCCAATGTTGTCGTGCGGGCAGGCATGAACGCAGTCCAGGCAGAAGGTGCAATCCATGTTGCCAACTTTGCTCGGCAAAAATAGAGCCAGTTCACAGCCGCGAATCGTCACCAGATCCGACACCGGCTCCCGCCTGCCGCGAATACAGTCCTTGGTATGGCAGCGCGTGCAGACGTCCTGCTCGCGCACCTTCACTTCGAACGGTGAAAGCGTGGAAGCCACAAAGTTAAACTGTCCAATGGGACAAACAAACTTGCAGAATGAAGCGTGCTTGAAAAAGCCATCCACTACGAGCACGCAAAGAAAGTAGGCCACGATCAGCCAGGCCGTCCACCACGGCGAAGACCACAGGTCGAACAGCTCGTAAGTAAAGAGGATCAGAACGAAAAGACCAACCGATAGCCACTTATTGCGTAACGCCCGGGGCCAGGTAAATCGGGGCGTGAAGAATCGTCGCGCCGCCTGACGCACCAGCATGAAAGGGCAGGCCAGACAGAAAAAATTCCCCGCGCACAATAGCACCAGCACGAGCACGCCGCGAAAGTGAAGCCAACTCAAGGTTGTGGCCAGATTCTTGGGCGCGAGAGTTGGCCCGAACAATCCGTGCAGAATCATTACCAGGCTAAGGACGAGCAGCGGAGCCTGAAGCAGCGGGCGAGCATATCGCCAGCGGAATAAATGGCCTAGGCCAGGCACTCGCATCAGATCGAACGGAAGCGACTCAGGAGTTTCCAGGGCCGGAATGGAGGATGGATTCAACAGCTTACCTAGTTAGACTGAACGCCGGGTCGGACGCCCCTCAGGTCGATCTGTCGCTCCACTTTCTTCCCGTCGGGCAGCGTCACATGGAGCAGGATAACCCAATCACCTGCCATCTGAAACTCAAGGTGAGCCTTGTAGTGGCCAAGTTCTGCTTCTTTTGCCTCAGCGAATAGTGGACTCATCCCTGGGTGCGACATGTCAGCCTCAACCGCAATGTGCGCGCCCGTCAGAGGTTTGCCGGTGGCATCGGCCAACTTGAGAGTGACCGTGACAGGGCCGACGCGCACGGGCTGAGGTGAAATCTCGTGCTCAATCGCAACCAAAGGCGGTGGTTCGGCTGCTTTGGAACAGCTGGCCAGAAATAACGTTCCCGCGCAGACGAATCCTGCGAGCCGTCTTGCCAGATGCTGCTTTGAAAAGCCGCCAGACACCCTCGAGTTGCTACCTGGAAGCGCGTCAGGCAGCTTGCGCCAAATCATGCCGGCCCCACTCGCAGCTGCAAGCCGGGTTCCCCTCCCCTTCGGACGGGAACATATGGTAATACATCGCGATGACCATCGGGATGAACACGATCGAGTTGTAGAAAAGATGCAATTCGACCCGCGGGAAGATCAACTGCAAAACGCTGCAGGGCACCGGCTTTCCCCAGAAATTGTGGTGAGTCGTGGCCTGCCAGATGAGCAGAAAGTGTTCAATGTGGTGCCAAAACTGAATCCAAAACGCCACCATCCACCACGTGTAGAACCGCCCGGTAAAGCCTTTGCGGAAGATCCACAAGCCGATGAGCATCACCAAGGCGTAGCCGTAATGCAACGTTTCTGTCTGGATCAGCCAGGGATACCACAAACCAACCAAGCCCAGAGCCTTCGGGCGAGGCCATCCCATAACGTAAATCTGGTAAGCCTGGACAAGGTGCTCGGCCCAATGGGCGAGCACAATAAACATAAAAATCTGCAGTGCACGCTCATGCCAACGGGTATTGAGCTTCTCGTAAAAGCCGGCATTCGTGCCCGGCCCGCTATGAATGTTGGGAACCGCAGGATTCGAGACCGCCATTACCACCCTCCCCATAACCCCGGACTCACTCAAAATGTCACCACGATCACATCTCAGACGGGGTGGGTCAATAATCGAAATATATTAGCCCACGGGACCAGCCGGCGTCTCTCCCGTAGTCGAGCAATGCGGCACACGAATGTCTGGAATCTTGGTTCTAGTGGATTTCGATTATTGAGACACCTCGACCGCGGATGATACTTTCCCGCGATGTCGAAACGCGGGCGCAGGTTTCTTTGCCAAGACATCGCAAACGCCTTTAATCGTAGGGATTAGGGCGCAATCGACAAAATGACTTGAACCAATGGACAACCTTCTGCCCAGCACCGAACCTGCGCCCGGCCAGAAGCCGGCCATAAATTGTGACGTAACCGTGATCGGTGGCGGATTGGCTGGGAAGGCGGCCTCTTTGCAGCTCGCGAGAGCAGGGCTCAATGTCACCTGCATTGAGCCCGCAGAGGCGATTCGCCAGCCGGTTGGGGAGTCATTGGATTGGTCGGCCCCGGACCTATTAAGCGCGTTGGGGCTGCCCATGGACGACTTGATCAGCGCGCAAATGGCGACCTGGAAACATCATGTCACCGTGAAATTGCGCGACGGCACCTCCGAGCAATATGTTCCCTCCGCCTGGCTCGCGGGCGCGCCGTTTCATCTTGAATTGCGGACTCTGCATGTGGATCGCCTGCGCCTCGACTCTCAACTTCTCAAGATGATGATCGCCAGCGGCGTCACGCTGGTGCGAGACAAAGTGGTGGGGATCGAAAGAAATCGCAGCAATGGAAGGAATATCTCTTCGGTTCGGACCGCTGGTGGCGCGCGCTTCTCTTCGCCCTGGTTTATCGATGCGTCCGGCTTTGCCACCTGCCTGCTCGCCCGGGAATTTAATCTTCCCGCCATTCACAGTGGACCCGCGAAGGTGGCGATGTGGAACTATTTTCCGGTCTCTGAGTCCCCGGCAGGGACGACTCTGTACATGGATCCCATGCCATCGGAATATCTCGAGTGGATTTGGGAGATCCCCGTCAGCCCGAATATGGTCAGCGTCGGATATATCGCCACTGGCGCAGCGATAAAAGCGAAGCGCGAAAGCGGATCTTCTGTGGAAGAGATTTTCCGACAGCAGCTGATGAAGTTTCCACGGTTTGAGCCGTTACTGCGGGAGGAAGTTCTCAATCCCACAAACGTGACGTCCTTCCGATCCCGAGTGCAGATCGGAGTGGCCGGCCCGAACTGGCTGATCGCGGGCGAAGCTGCGGCCATGGTCGATCCCATCACCGCCAACGGAGTCACCGCGGCACTGCGCCACGCCGCGGAAGCATCCAACCTGATTCTGAAATACCGCAGCCGAGGCAAACTCCCGCTCAGCGCAAGGGCCGCGTACAGCAGCCGCATTTTGCAAATGGCAAAGTTTTTTAACGGTGGAATCGAGAAGATAGTCTACGAGCCGCCTGTGCGGAATCGCATCGGCGCAACCAGCGCCGGGACTGTCTATACCAGCCCTGCATGGAGCATGAACGTGGTGTACGCGCGCACGAAACCGCGGGGAATCGTGGCTACGTTTCTTCTCGGGCTGTTGCTGGGCGCATTCCGGGTGAGCGCGTGGATCCTCTATCAATTCTGCAAACGGCTTACCCCCGCGCCCGGAGTGCCAGTTTGAATCGGCTTTGATTGTTGAAGGGGGAGACCTGTTTTCACTCACCCATCTTTCGGTTAGTGGCCTCCGCCAAACCGGATAATCAGGCCGGCGGCGAGGCGAAGATTGTTCTGACGATCGTTCACGCCGTTATTGAAGCGCGTCAAATAATAGTCTGCCTCAAACGCTCGCACCGCGATGTGCCGGGTGAGGCCGATATCCAATCCGCCGCCCGCGATCATGCCGAAGGAGTTGGCTGATCCTGGCAGCCCAGAACTGCCCGGAGCCAGACTTCCACTGGCATAGACTCCGCCGAGCAATACCTGAGTGAAGGGCGCTAAGCGGTGGGCGCGTCCCCAAGTGTAGCGCGGACCCGCCAAATACGACGTAAGCGTCAGGTCCGCACCACTGCTGGAGATGTTCGAAGCATGCTGACTGGCAATTTCACCGACGATGCCGAAGGAGTGGCTGAAGTTAAATGCCACCCAGCCGCTTCCGCCATTCATCGCGAAGCATCCGCAGTCACCCGCCGGCGCATTCGTCCGGACATAGTTATAATCGACACCCACATCCACCCGCGAACCATTCTGTGCCGCCGCTGGACGGGTAGCGATTGCTATGAATCCGAGAGCCAGCAGAAGGAAAGTGA
Organism: uncultured Acidobacteriota bacterium; assembly: GCA_963758005.1. Taxonomy (GTDB): domain Bacteria; phylum Acidobacteriota; class Terriglobia; order Terriglobales; family Acidobacteriaceae; genus Sulfotelmatobacter. The sequence goes on along the minus strand of CAVWTR010000005.1, from coordinate 13,487 downwards.
CCAGCTTCATTGATGTTAATTTCTTCATTGAATTTATCCTCGTCCTTATCTTGTTAGCTGCCGGTTTGCTGACTCTGGTTCGCCGAGTTCGCTGCGTGAAAATCACTCTCACTCCACCACCAGCGTCACTGTCGTCGAGGCGTGGAACGACCCGCTCGTTCCCGTGACCGTAACCGTGTAAGTTCCCCCCTGCGTGGAGGGAGTATTGGCGAAACCGCCCCCGCACCCGGTGAGCAGCGATGTCCCGACTCCAAGACTCGCCAACGCCAGAATCAGCACCAGTCCTCTTGGCATACGCTTGCGTCCCAGCACGGCGCCAAACAGGACAAACCCCAGGCTGAACCCTGCCAGCGGAAGTCCCCTGGGATGGGTGGGAATATCGCTGGCGGGATTGCCACCGGCAGCCAGAGCCGCCAGTTGAATCGTGAGTACCGTCGGCGCGCCCGCGCTCCCCGGCGTCACCGTCGCAGGATTAAAGGTGGCGGTGGCGCCCGGCGGAAGCCCGGAAGCCGAGAGCGTAACTACGCTGTTGTATGCGCCTCCCAAGGGTGGCACGCTGAGGTTGATATTGACCGAGCCTCCCGGCGCGACCGGGACCGGCGTGGTGGGACCGCTCACGGTATAGGCTGTGTTTACGGTCTGGCTGAGAGTGGAGGAAGTGGACGGGGCGAAGCCGGCATTGCCCGGATACACCGCCGTGATGCTGTCGACCCCGACCGCCAGGCTGCTGAGAGTAAGGGTAGCTACTCCGGCGGCGTTGAGCGTGCCGGTACCGAGCAAGGTGGTTCCGCTATAGAAAGTAACGATGCCGGCGGACGTTCCGGTTGGGGCCGGCGTGACGGTTGCGGTAAAGGCTACGGTCTGCCCGTCGAACAGAGGATTGGGTGAGGCCGTGAGCGTGGTGGTGGTCGCGGTGACAGTCGTTGCCGGCGTCACCGTTTCAGTAACTGCCGTCGATGTCGAGCCGGAGAATCCCGCATTGCCGGAATAGACTGCCGTGATACTCAACGCTCCCACTGGCAAGCTGCTGGCGATGAAGTCCGCGATGCCGGACGAATTGACCGCAATCGTGCCCAGCAACGTGGTGCCATTGTAGAAGCTGACCGTTCCCGTGGGCGTTTCTGTCGGTGCAGGCGCAACCGTGGCGGCGAGCGTTACCGATTGCCCGGCAACGGCTGGATTCGGCAATGCCGTCAGCACTGTAGTCGTGCTCGTTGCCGCCGCTGTGATGGTTTCCGTATATGCGATCGATGCGGAGCCGGCAAGACTGTAGTCGCCTGAATAGACCGCCGTCAGGCCGTCCGCTCCCACCGGCAGCGTAGTCGTGGACCATGTGGCCACTCCGGACGAGTCGACGCTTCCGGTGCCCAGAAGCGTCTCGCCGTAGTAGAAGCTGACGGTTCCATACGATGCAGGTCCTTCCGGAACTGCATGAGCTCGCACATCCGGCTCGATCGGAGGTGGGTTCACCGTAGCGGTGAGGGTTACTGACTGTCCCACGAGGGCGGAATTCGGCGCCGCCGTCAGGGTAGTTATGGTTGGGTTCAGGTTCACCGTCACGGTCTGGCCCGAGGAAGTGGAGCCGGCAAATCCGGCATTGCCGGAATAGACGGCGGTAACGCTTAAGACTCCTACCGGCAGGCTGCCGGTGAAAGTGGCGACGCCGGAAGAGCTGACGGTTGCCGTGCCCAGCAACTCGGCCCCGTTGTAGAAGCTCACCGTACCGAGAGGCGTACCTGTGGGCGCTGGGGCTACGGTCGCCGTGAGCGTGACCGGCTGTCCGGCGAAGGCCGGATTGGGCGCAGCCATGAATGTCGTTGCCGTAGCCGTCTGCGGAATCGTCGCCAGGGGCACGGTGGTCGATTGGCTCGGGGCACGGTCAGCATCACCGGGATAGCTGGCGAGAACGTTGTGAGTGCCGGTTCCGTAGACCGCCTGCCCGGTGGCGACGGCAGTCTCGGTCTGGGCCGCGAGCAGAATGCTGGCGGTAAACGGGGCTGAGTAAGTGTTGTTGGCTACCGCCAGGTCCGGAAGCCCATCTCCGTTCAAGTCGCCGGCGGCAATGCCCAGAGGGGTGCTCCCCACCGGGAAAGTGAGTTGGGATTGGAACGTTCCCGAGCCATCTCCCTGGTTGAGCAGCAGACTCACCGTGTTGTCGCCGAGATTGGTGACCGCCAGGTCCAGGTGTCCAGTTCCCTGGAAGTCGGCGGCCACGATTCCAAACACGACGTTTCCCGTGGTATAGGACACGGGCGCTTGAAAGGTCAGGCCGTTGATGCCCAGGAACACGTAAACGTCGTTGGATTCCGTATCTCCGACCACGAAGTCGGGAATTCCATCTCCATTGAAATCTCCGACCGCGACCGGGGCGAGATCGGGGTAGTCGGGGATGGTAAGGACGATCTGGCTCTGGAAGGTGCCATCGCCATTTCCCAGCAGAACGCTGACCGAGCCGTCTCCGGAGTTGGTGACGACCAGATCGGCGTATCCATCTCCGTTGAAGTCTGAGGTCGCGACGGCCACGGGATAGTTCCCGACCGCGAAGGTCGCGGGGCTGTCCGCGACGAACGTGCCATCGCCCTGACCCAGCAGAATAGTTACATCAGCACCGAACGTATTCGCCACCGCCAGGTCAAGATGTCCATCGCCGTTGAAATCGGCTACCGCAATGCCCTGCGGCCGGTGGGCGGTAGCGTAGATCACCTGCGGGGCGAAGGTTCCATCCCCGTTGCCGAGCAGAACGCTGATGGTGTCGTCGACATAGTTAGACACGACCAGATCCAGATTCCCGTCCCCGTTGAAGTCGCCCATCGCAATCCCCTGGCTCTGATGTCCGACCGCATAAGTGACCTGGGGCTGAAAGGTTCCGTCGCCGTTCCCCAGCAGGATGCTGACGGTTTGATCGCCATTGTTCAGTACCACCAAATCCAGTTTTCCGTCGTGATTGAAGTCGCCCAGAACGGTGGCCTGGGGCGCCTGGCCGGCTCCGACCGGCGAACCGGTGGCAGGCAGGAAAGTGAAGCCAAGGCTGGCGGGATTGAGCGCCGCCGTTCCCACCACGCCGTTGCCGGCCGTGGTATCGAGAAACGAAACCGTGCCCGTGGGTACGACCGCACCGAAGGCGGTGACCGTGCCGGTCAGCGTATAGTCGCCGGCAACCCCGGTCTCCGCAATGGTGGTGGAGGATAAGTAACTGGCCGCGCCAGTCACCGTAAGCGGATGGGGCGCGGACGCTCCGGCCACAGTCGAATTGGTAGCTTGAAATTCCGCGACGATGCTGTAAGTTCCGGCTCCCAGCGTCAGCTTGATGACAGCGGTTCCCGCCGAGGTCAACTGGGCGCTGCCGTAGACGGCCTCGCCGACGCACTGCGGGGCCGTGGCGTTACAGAAAAGTACCGTGCCGGTCGTGACCGGAGCGCCGTTGGCAACGACCGTCGCGGTCAGGGTTGCCGCTGCCCCAGCCACCACCGAACTGCCGGGCGCGACGTTCAGCGTAACCGCGCTGGCCAGAGCCGTAATCACGATGGCGGTGGTATTGCTGCTGGCGGCGAAGGCGCCGGAGACGCCCGCGTAGTTCGCCGTGATGGTGTGCGTGCCCGCGCCGCTCAGCGTGACTCCGGTAAGAATCGCGGCGCCTGCCCCGTTCAGAGTGACGGCAGCGCCGCCGTTGAGCGAGATGGAGGTCGATCCGACCGTGTCCATGAATGTCACGCCGCCCGTCGGGATGGTCGCGGTATGGCCGGTCGCCGTGTCGGTCACGACGGCCGTGACACTAAGCGGCTGCCCAATGTTGGCGGCCGTCGGATTTGTGGATACCGCTACCGCCGTGGTGTCTGCCACGCTGATGCCGGTGCCGCTCACCGCGACGTTTTCGGTCGTCCCGATGACGTTCAGACTGTTGTTGGTGACCACGATGCCGGCGCTGAGGCTTCCCGCCGATTGCGGCGTGAACTCGACCGACACGTCGCAAAGTGTTCCGCCGGCCAGCGATGTGCCCAGCGCGCACAGGTCTTCGTCCCCGGTGTCTTTGGAGAAGTTCGCCGTATAGATGGGAGCTGTGGCAAAAATTAAGGGCAGGTCGCCGAGGTTAGCTACCGTCGCTGTTAGCGGGCTGCTGGCCAAGCCGACGTCCGTGCTGGGAAACGCCAGAACTGTGCCGCTGACATTCACGAACACGACGCGATTGTTGGTCCAGTCGGGAATATAAAGATTTCCCCAGGGATCGAGCGTTACTCCAAAGAGTGAGCTGCCCAGACTCGATGGAGCCGGCAGCCCGCTGATCCCCAGGGCAGAGGCCACGCCCGCCGTCGTCAGTCTCACAATTCGACTGTTGCCGCTGTCCACCACGTAGACGTTTCCCATCGCGTCCACGGCTACGCCTTGGGGACCGCTGATCGGGGGAGTAATACCTGGAAAACTCAGCTGCGAGGCCACGCCCGCCGTCGTGACCTTGATGATGCTGCTGCTGTTCTCGGTGCGGGCCGCGATGTAGATATTTCCCTGGGCATCGACTGTCGTGCCCGAGAGTGTGCTGATGCCGAAAGTAAAGGCCCCCGTCCCGATGGCCGTTCCCAGGCCGCCGGAAGTCGATCCCGCGACCACCAAAGTGGACACGCGAACCACCCGGCCGTTGCCGTAGTCGGCAATGTAGAGGTTTCCCGCGCCGTCAAAAGCCAACGCGGTGGGGAGTTCGATGGCCGGGCTGAGGCCGTTGATGGTCAGTACGGAAACGACACCCCCCGGCGTGACCGCCAGGATGCGGCTGTTGATATGATCTCCGATGAAAAGATTGCCTGCCCCATCGACGGCTACTCCGGTAATGCTCTGCGGGGCTGTGCCGCCCGGAGTTCCCAGAGGTACCACGGCGGCGCTGCCGCCACCGGCCGGAATTTTGATCACATTCGAGTTGCTGTAGTCGCCGACATAAATGTTCCCCGCGCCGTCCAGCGCCACCTGAAACGGATCGGACAGGGTCAGGTCGCCGATGCTGACAACAATCCCTGGATTCGGAGACAAAGCCGCCACCGGGGCATCGCCCCATGCATACAAAGGAACCGTGAGGATCGGGTTCAGGCTGGTGTCATAGAGCACCACCGAACCATTGCGCAGGCCCGGAGCCGTGGGCAGAAACGAGACTTCCACCGTGCATTCGGTGCTCGGTCCCGTCGAACTGTTGCAAGTCGTCTCCGTGCCCGAGGTAAAGTCCAGGCTCTGTACGCCGGAGGTAAACACGCTGACGCCGCCCAACCCGCTCGAGCCGCCGGTAGTGAAAACCAGCGTCAGGGTCACAGGGGTCGACGAACCCAGCTGGACGTGGCCAAAGCCGACTGCCGTTTTGTTCAGCGAATAAGTCGAGTCGCCGGCGACGAGATCGCCGTTGACTGGAGCGTCGACGACTAGGCCCTGGCTGTTGCCGGTATCGGCGATATACACCGTGCCGAACACGTCCAGCGCGACGCCCAGCGGCCCATTCAGCTCGACCGAGTTGGTATACAGTACGGTTCCATTTGAGCTGGTGTCGATTTCGGCGATGCGATCGTTGTTGGTATCGGCGATGAATACGTTGCCGATGAGATCGACCGTGACCGCACTGGGCGCGGACAGGGTGACTCCGCCTAGAATCGAGGCAACCACGCCAGTGGTCGAACCCGCCGCCACGGTGACGATGCGGTTATTGTTGGAATCGGCGATATAGAGTTTGCCGGTTACGTCCACGGCTAGACCGATTGGAGTGCTGAGCGTCGCGGAGCCGGACGAGACCGTAATGGTGAGGGCCGCGGCCGCGCCGCCGTTCGGGACTTCGACGATGCGGTTGTTTGTGGTGTCGGCGATAAAGATGTCTCCGGACTGGTCCAGAGCGATTCCTTTCGGCGAACTCAGGGTCACGCTGCCCGTGCTGATCACGGAGCCGACGCCCGCCGCAGTGATTTCCACCACGCGGTGGTTTCCCGTATCCGCAACGTAGAGATTGCCGGAGCCGTCGATGGCGATTCCATTTGGACTGCTGAGCGCCGGCGTCAGGCCGGTGATGGTGACCACCGACGCCACGCCCTGGGCATTCACCTCGACGATGCGGCTGTTGCCCGTATCCACGATGTAGACGTCCCCCGCCGTATCCACGACGACACCCGCGGGACCGTTCAAGGTGATGCCGGCCATATTGAGCGTCTGCACCAGGCCCTGAAAGGTCAGGCTGAAACTCGCCCAGGACATGGCGCATCCCAGCACGGGAAACAGCACCGCTGCCGCACAGCGCAGGAGCCATTGCTTCCGTAGTGTTCCGTGTCGCGGGGTTTTTCGAGTGATGGTTACGACCAATGCCAGAACCAGAAAAAGAAAGGTGACGGCGCCACTCCATACCAGTACTGCCGAGGGCCACCCGGCAAAAGCGAACACGCAAGCGACCACAAGCAGACTCACGATAGCGGTTGTTGCCTTAGACATGGTTGCCTTGACCTCATCCAATCGGAAGATTTTTGCTGGCTGAGAACGTTTTTAGAAACGTTGCTCACTCGACATGGAAACGAGCATCTGGACTTCCAGACGTTTCGCCTGCATTGAAATTTGGCGCTGGTAGCGACTCACTAAGGGGCGTAGCGATCCGCAAGGCGAAGAGAATTCCGTCGCTGCACATGAAAACAGCCGTGGAGTGCAGGCTTCACGGCGTCTGACGCGCAGCTATCGGACCATGCGCGCGCTTGAAAATGCCAAATGTGGAAACGACTGAGGCGTGGGAACAGCTGCCGAGGAGCCTACCCGAACGGGAGCTTGTCAGAACCATCCTAGAAAGGAATTTGCCCGCGACGGCCACTCTCCAAATCGGAACAGACAAAAAGGAAGATGCGGATCAAGTCGAGTCCTTCGATCAAACTCCAATCGAGAAAGTAATCGCCGACGGGAGGCGACAGCTAGGAATTAAGCAATGGAATTGGTTGATTTGAAACGTCAGCTGCGAGCGGTGGCAGCCTTGCGCGACGAGGTTGTAGCATTTGGCTTTGGCGTCCGCTTTGACGGCTCGCGGGAAGATGCCGGCACGATCCCCGCTTTCTTTCAGGAAATCAGAGACTTTCTTGGCAACAAGCTTGGTGCGGTCGTCGATGACGAGCGTGCGGTCGAAGTCCTTGGTGTTGTAGATCCGGTCTTCGATTTCATTACCCTCGCGGTCAGTGTCCCCCCGCTCCGGCCGGTAGCCATGCACGTCCACGTCGATATGGACCTTTATGACCTTGTAGGGCGCCAGGAAGCCGTCTTCGATGCCTTGCTTCAAGGAATAGGTGTAAACCGGCTTGCCGAAGTAATGGATATTAGAGACGTACTTGGTTTCCTTCGGGGTCGCCGTCAAGCCGATCTGGGTGGCAGCTGAGAAATGATCGAGGATTTCGCGCCACGCGGCATCTTCTGCGGCGCTGCCGCGATGACACTCGTCGATGACGATGAGGTCGAAGAATCCGGGCGAGAATTCCCGGAAGAGTTTCTGGCGTTCCTCAGGTCCGGTGATAGCCTGGTAAAGCCCCAGATAAACCTCATATGCCGTATCAATCCGACGTTTCTTATCGAGGGCAAGGGTGAGATCCACATCGGTTCCATCCTCACGCTCAATCGTCTTCGCCCCCGTGCTTAGCTTGGCCATTGCAGCACCGAACGGCCGGAAGTCGTTAACCATTGTCTGGTCCACCAGCACATTGCGGTCGGCCAGGAAGAGAATGCGCTTTTTGCGACCCGCTTTCCACAGCCGCCAGATAATCTGGAAGGCGGTATAGGTTTTGCCCGTGCCGGTAGCCATCACGAGCAGGACGCGGTTTTGGCCTTTGGCGATGGCTTCTATTGACGCATTGATGGCATTCGTCTGGTAGTAGCGCGGTGCCTTGCCGCTGCCGTCATCGAAATAATCCTGAAGGACAATCGCTTCCTCGTCGGAACTGAGTCCTTTCCAGGCACGGTATTTGGACCAGAGTTCTTTGGGCGATGGAAAGGCGTCGAGCGAGAGCGTGGCTTCCTTTTCCATGCTCGTCCCAGTGCGGTCATGAAAGACAAAGCCGTCGCCATTGGAAGAGAACACGAACGGGATGTTCAGTGTCACCGCATAGTCGAGGGCCTGCTGCATCCCGGAACCGACGCTGTGGTTATTGTCCTTCGCCTCGATGATGGCGATGGGGATATTCGGTTTGTAGTAAAGGATGTAGTCGGCGCGCTTGGCTTTGCCGCGCGTGACGAGCTTCCCCCGAACAATGATGCGACCCTTGGTGAAATTAACCTCCTCGCGGATCTGCATCATCCCGTCCCAGCCCGCGCGTTTCACTGCGGGGCCAATGAACTTGGAGCAGATGTCGCGTTCGCTCAGGTCTTTCTTATTCATGCGGTTATTTGTTTATTTCATGCTCAAGCGCCGTCAGCGTTTCCATGATCCAGTCGAATTTGGGAGCATCTTCGAATAACATGACAGCCATATTCCGGTAATCCCGTTCCAACGGCGCAATCCGGTTCTCGACCGGCGAAAGCCGGAAGCTTCCGGGACGCGCAAGATCGTAGCGGGCCCAGGCGGAAGGATAGAACGTCTCCTTATGTCTCACAACTTGCGTTAGCAGGTCCTTGTCGGCAAGAGCGTCCGTTCGGATCGGCCCTTGGGCCAGCATGGCAACGTCATAGTAATGGCGAGAATAGCGGTCGAGGATCGGTTTCTCTGGCGGGCGGTAGTATTCTGCATGAAGAATTGTTGCTTTCTCCCAAAAGGTTCGCTTGGCGAGTAAGGCGACGACCGCAACGTCTGCATCGACAACAACATTCGGAAATGCTTCGGCAGCGAATGAACGGATCGTAAAGTGATCATGCGGCACAAATTCCGCGTGCGTTCCCAACTCAAGCACGACCTGGGGAGAAACATAATCAAGATTCTTCGTGATTGCAGTTGGATAACGAAACTGAACCACGTTCGGGTCCTGCTCACTAACATGAAGACTCCATGCGTCCGTCGTGCCGAGAATTTCTCCGCAACGTGTTTTAAGCACATGCAGAAATTCACCACCGATATACCGCCGGCATTCCGCCATCATCTCGTCGAGAATGCCTGCCCGCTTGGTCTTCGAGATACCCTCCCGTCGCGGGTCACGTTCTCCTTTGAACCCTAATGCCTCGTAGTCCACGGCGAGGTCTATATCCTCCGAGAACCGGTTAATTGCTTGGAATATCTTCGACAGTGATGTGCCGCCCTTGAAAAGGAGTCGTCCGGTAAGAGCGTCGATCGAGAAAAGCTGCTTCAGCATCCAGCAGACCCAGAAGTCCTTTTCAATAATGGCTTCCGGCAGAGCTTTTCGTGCAGCGGTTTCGGCGAACAAGTCCGCGCGGTCTCGCGCTGGCATCTGGGCGACTTTGTTCACGCGGTTTTCTCCGCGATATTTTTCGCCACTTCATAAATCCAATCCACGCCGAATTGCGCGTCCTTTACAAGGCGGCGTTTCTCGGCAGGGGATAGCGCCGACCGTAACTTCTCAATTTCACGTGGCCCAATCCCCTCCTTTCCCAGATGACGAAGCGCCTGAACCACGAGCGCGAATTTGCCTTCAAGTCCGGCCATGGCCTTCGGACGAGCGTGTTTGAAGTGAATGCTCCGGCGTCCGATTAGCACTTCATTATTTGGGCCATCGGTCAGGTAGATGATTTTCGCAGGCACCTGAGTAGAGAGACCAAGCAGATTTGCTGCCCAAGCTCCCTCAGGCACGATCTTCCAACGTTGCCTTCGAGCTATCGCCTGTGCAGCTTCGTCAATATCGGGACTCAATTTGCCGCCGAGGGTGGGATTGACCTTCGGCATGTCGTAAAGGCCTCGCCGGATACGGCGAATTGTGCCGCTGCGAGCCAAGCTGCCCAGCGCCATGTCGATAGTGCCCCGGCTGGCAATGTCAAGAAAATCCTTCGCAGAGAAGGCCTTCCCCTCTCCTAGCCGCTCGATTCTCGCAACTATCTGATCCCGCATTGTTTGCATGATGCCAGTCTGCCTGTTTATTTAGAAAAAGTATACTAGTTTTTCTAAATCTATTTCCTCCTCACTCTTCTCTCTACTCCAGCCTGAACCCTTGCTCAGCCGTCGTTGCGTGGCTTTGACTACTGCCCCTTTCGTGAAACGTCAGTTTCGCTGCTTGGTCCGGACCAGATTGCAGACCCATCTTTCACGCGATACCATTTGCAATCATCGGTCGCGATGACAATGCCTCTCAGTTTCGCCTAGCGAGCCGAACCCAAAGACCGCATACCAGCCATGACTAACGAAATAGCTGAGAAATGGGGATTCGGAATGGCTCCGCCAAAACCGGCCACGCAGCGAGAGAGGTCAGTCGCCTGTAGCAGCATACTCAACTTATTGAATCGATCAGAACAGCCAAACGCCTCTCAAGAAGTACTTGCTCATTTGAGTATCGCCAAGGGCTTATTCAATCGGATCGTTCGCGAAGATCAATGGGACTGGTTCACCGTGTCTGCTCAGCTGGGTTATCCTTCGCGCGGCCTTGCGCACTCCATCGCGTTCGAGCTTTCGAACCTCAGATCGGCGATCCGTTACGCCGATGCGACATGCTTCGCATACGCTCATGCAAACCTGTTGCGACTACCAACCCGTCGTTGCCTCGCGGTGTTTCTAGGCCTCGCTCGCATCATCGACGAAGTGGACGCGGGATGGATTTACATACTTTCCACTCGGGAGCTGAAGGATCTCCTGAAAATTGGAATGACTATGCGGACCGTCGAGGCGAGAGCGCAAGAGATCAATAGCGCCACTGGTGTCGCAGTTCCATTCGGAGTTCGCCGCTGTTGGCGTGTATCCGACCCGCACCGAGCAGAAAAGATCGTCCACACTGCCTTAGCTGCCTATCGAATCCGTACCGACCGGGAATTCTTTAGAACTGACTTTAAGATTGCTGCGCAAATCGCTCAAGAAACAATCGCCGGAGCCACGCTCGAAATACGAACACTCAACGCCCCAGCAGGATTGGACACTTCTAATAAATCATCTACTACGTAACCGCTCCGATTTTCTGTTCCGCACTTCACCGCCCCGCCCTTGCGCAGCCTGGCTGGCCCTTCTATCCTGATCCTGCGACTTTACTCGATTCTGCTGCCATGCACCCAATGTTCGCCAGACTACTCGAAAGCCTGCATCCCAAATTTGAAGAACTCATGCGCATGCCACCATCCGCATATGGGAAGCTGCCGAAAACGATGCCGAAGCAAGGCGTCTACCTCTTCAGCGAAAAAGGGGCCTTCCTGTACGTCGGCAGATCGAACAAGATTCGCTCACGCTACGGACGCCACTGTAATCCCGGCGCCACACATCGTATGGCCGCCTTCGCCTTCAAACTTGCCCGCGAAGCTACGGGAAAGACGACCGCGAGTTATAAGGCAGGAGATGACAGCCGGAAAGGCCTTATGCTCAACTCCGAATTCCGTGCTGCATTTGATGCCGCCAAGGCACGCATCAGACAAATGGAGTTTCGGTTTGTTGAAGAGTCCGACCAGAATGCCCAGGCGCTTCTGGAGATCTATTGCACCCTCGCGCTGAACGCCAAATATAACGACTTCAACACGCATTAGAAGTCGCGTTCCGAGTTTGCCCCTGCTGTATGCTGACCTCCCATTCCTAACAGCCATCCGTCATTCTCAAGCGGAGTGCTACGCACGATCTTTTCCCACTTCATCCTCCGTCGGGTGGACGCCGCTCGGCCGCGGCTCGGACGGGCGTTTCGGACTGCGCCGGTTTCGCGCCAAACTAACCCCAACCCCGTTTGGCACTCACCGCGCTTTCACTCACGCCCTGCCACCCTCCTCCGGTCTCCGTTCTGTCCCTTTCACCGTTCCGCCTTGTTTCTTCCCGCTGCCGCTCAAGTGAAGAAAGAAACAAGCCGGAAACGGCAGAAAGGGAAAAAACATGAAATTAGAAGAAGTCAACACACGCACCAAAGAGGCCGTGGATTTCCTCGTTGCAGCATTGGAGTCCGGTCACAGTGAAGTCCTCACCGCGTACCTCGGAGCGATGGCAAAGTTTCACACCTACAGCTTCGGCAACATCATGCTCATCGCACGCCAGAAGCCCGATGCTACCAACGTTGCCGGACTTCGGACATGGAACTCGCTTGGCCGCTTCGTTAAACGGGGAGAAAAAGGCATTTTCATTCTCGCCCCGATGGTCGGAAAACGAAGCACGAAGGATGTAGCGACCGACGAGCCGAGCGAAGATGCGACCACCGAGGGTCAGCGGACGCTGTACGGATTCCGGGCCGTCTACGTTTTCGATGTCAGCCAAACCGAAGGCAAAGACCTCCCAACACTGACCGAAGTCAATGGCGACGTGAGCGGATACCGCGAACGCCTGTTTAAGTTCGTGGAAGCACAAAACGTCGAGCTTAGCTATCTCCGAGAGAATTGCTCCCGCAAAAGGTCTTTCGTATGGCGGGAAGATCACTCTGCTTTCAGGGATGCAGCCCGCCGAGGAGTTTTCCACGCTCGTGCATGAGATTGCTCACGAAATGTTGCATCGTGGCGACCGCCGCACTCTGACCACCAAACAAGTCCGCGAAACCGAGGCCGAAGCCGTGGCCTTTGTGGTCTGCAAATCTGTCGGACTTCAGAACGGAACCGCATCCCAGGACTACATCCAGCTTTGGCACGGAGACGCCAATCTCCTGCGCGAGAGCTTGGAAGCCGTTCAACAAACCGCTGCCGTGATCCTCGGGGGCATTGCCCCCGAGCCAGCGGCACTCGCAGCAGCCGCATAACACGCCAACACCTGCACCGTTTGGCCTTTCACGCCCGACGTGTGCGGCGACTCCACCAACACCTAACCGATGACACATGAGAGGAGAAAAGATCATGCCGAATACGCAAAATGCAGTCAACAACCACGAATACCGGAGCGTTCCCATCACCGCGCTTGCGGAGTCAGCCACCAATCCCCGCAAACGCTTTGATGCAAAGAGCCTCGAAGAACTCGCCGCCAGCTTCAAGACGCAAGGGATTCTGGCCCCTCTTCTGGTACGCGAACTGGAGGAAAGCAAGTATGAGGTTGTCGCCGGGGCACGTCGCCTCAGAGCGGCAAAACTGGCGGAACTCGAAAAACTACCCGTCCGCGTGGTCAAGCTGACCGATGCCGAGGCCATCGAAGCCCAGTGCGTTGAGAACCTGCAACGCGAGGACATCCATCCGCTTGAAGAAGCTCTGGGATTCAAGTCACTCTTGGAACTCGGAGAACCTGCCTACACCATCGCCACCATCGCCTCACGCGCTGGCAAGAGCGAGGCGTATGTCTACGGTCGTATTCGACTCGCTGACCTCATACCGCCCGTGGCCGAGGCATTCCTGAAGGACCAGATCACCATCGGCCACGCTTTGCTGATCGCCAAGCTCCCGGCTTCGCAACAGCAGGAAGCATTCGCAGCTGCTTTTCGGGGCTTGTGGACAAGCGAGGGCAACAGCCAAGTCCTGATTCCAGTGCGGGAGTTGGC
>CAVWTR010000004.1:0-67436 GCA_963758005.1 uncultured Acidobacteriota bacterium | reverse complement strand
GCACCCTTCTTAGACGATCGATTTCCTTACGAAATCCAGCCGCCGCCGACCACGATGTCGCCGTCGTAGAAGACGGCAGCTTGGCCGGGAGTAATTGCACGCTGCGGCTCATCGAAGGTGGCGAGGATTTCATCGTCGCCCACGCGCTCAGTCTTCACTCTTTCAATGATGGCAGCGGCGGGCTCATGCCGATGGCGAATCTTTACGGTCACGCGCATCGGCTCGCGCAGGTCGTCCATGGCGATGAGATTCACCCGTCGTGCACGCAGGTTGCGCGAATAAAGATGCTCTTCCCCGCCCACGATGACCTGCTTGTTCGCTCCACTGATCTGGATGACGTAGAGCGGCGATCCCGTCGCCACGCCGAGTCCCTTGCGCTGCCCGACGGTGAAGTTGTGAATGCCGCCGTGCTCGCCGATGACATCGCCGTTCGTGGTGACCAGGTCGCCGGCAGTATCCGGCAAAGCCTCGCCCTGCTCGGCTAGGTAGGCGTCGATGAAGCGCTTGTAGTCGCCGCCCGGGACGAAGCAAATTTCCTGCGAGTCGGGCTTCTCAGCAAGCGCAAGCCCGTGCTGGCGGGCCAGTTCGCGTACCTCAGGCTTGGTCATGTCGCCCAGCGGGAAGATGGTGCGGCTGAGTTGCTCCTGGGTCAGGCCGAAAAGGAAATAAGTCTGGTCTTTACTTGTGTCGGCAGGACGCTTGAGCAGCCAGCGGCCCCGTTTTTCGTCAAACGCCACGCGAGCGTAATGTCCAGTAGCGACACGCTCGGCCCCAATCTGCTGGGCCACAATCAGCAGCTGATCAAACTTCAAGTGGTTATTGCAGAGGCTGCAAGGAATGGGCGTGCGCCCGGAAACGTACTCCTCGACAAAGGGACGAATCACGTCGCGCTCAAACCGCTCCTCGTGATTGACCACGTAATAAGGGATACCGATCTGCTGCGCCACGCGGCGCGCGTCATAGACATCGTCGAGCGAGCAGCAGCGTCCCTGCACTGACTCCGGCATACCCTCGCGCCCAGCCAGCCGCCGCTGGTTCCAGAGCTGCATGGTCAGGCCGATGACGTTGTGGCCGTCGGCGCGCAGCATGGCCGCGACGGTGGAAGAATCCACACCGCCCGACATAGCTACGGCAATCGTTCCAGTGTTCAGCATAAAAACGCTTTTGGCTTTTGGCCTTTGGCTCTTGGCTTGGCACCTTTATTCGGACGCTCTAAGCCAAGAGCCAAAGGCTAAGAGCTAAGAGCCGGTCTCCTATACGCCGGCGACAACTCCCGCAGCCGCGCCACAACTTCCGGCACCAGCGCCAGTGCTACATCGATGTCTTCCGCGACCGTCTGTTTGCCCAGGCTGAAGCGAATGCTGGCCCGCGCCTGATCCGTCCGCAGTCCCATCGCTACGAGCACATGCGACGGCTCGATCGCACCCGACGAACAGGCCGCGCCCGTCGACACTGCCATCCCCTTCAGATCGAGGGCAATCACCATGGCCTCCCCGTCGATGTGGTCGAAGTGAACATTCGTCGTGTTAGGCACGCGCGCCGCGCCGTCGCTATTGACTCCCGCTTCCTCAACCTGCGCGAGGATTCCCTGCTGCAATCGGTCGCGCATCGCAGCCATCTTCCGGTCATCGCCGTGGTCGAGGGCCGCTTTGGCTAACTGCGCGGCCTTGCCCAGACCCACAATTCCTGGAACGTTCTCCGTGCCCGCGCGGCGCGAGCGCTCGTGCCGGCCGCCATAAAACAGCGGCTGCAGCCGAGTTCCCTTCCGTACATACAACGCGCCGACGCCCTGTGGCGCGTGAATCTTGTGGCCCGAAATCGAGAGCGCATGGCAACCGATTCGCTTCACATCGATCGCAACTTTGCCGGCCGCCTGTACCGCATCCGTGTGAAAGCAGACGCCCGCCTCGTTCGCGATACCACCAATCTCTTCGACCGGCTGCAAGACTCCGGTTTCATTGTTGGCCATCATGACGGAGATCAGTTTCGTGTTGGGGCGCAGGGCGCGGCGCACATCATCAGGGTCAACCAAGCCGCGGCCGTCCACGGGCAAAACTGTCACATCGCAGCCAACCTCTTCCAGATGCCGGCAGGCCAGCAACACGGCGTGGTGCTCAATGCTCGACGTGATGACGTGGTCCCCCGCCGCGACCAGTCCCGCGATCGCCAGATTGTCCGCCTCGGTGCCCCCACCGGTGAAAACAATCTCTGACGCGCGGCAGCCCAGCAGCGCCGCAACCGATTCGCGCGCGTCCTCGACCGCCGCCCGAGTCTGCTGCCCATGATGGTGGATCGACGACGCGTTGCCGAACTGCTCGCTGAAATAAGGACGCATCGCCTCGAACACTTCGGGCAGGACCGGCGTGGTTGCGTTATTGTCGAGGTAAATGCGATGCATACGGAGTCCGCTTCTATTCTACCTTGCAAGGAGCGTAGCGCGTAGGGACGCAGCTTTGCTAAGGAATGCGAACGGCATTCCAAACGATGGTGAAAATGAAAGGATACGAAGCAACGGTTCTAGGTTGTAGCGAAGCGGTATGGGCGCGCCTCCATGCGACAACAAAGCCCCCCACCGAATCGCGAGACGGTGACTATCTCCGCAGAAGCACTGGGCTGGGGAATCGGGAGCTGGTCTTCGCGTAGACCTTCCAGATGGAACTCAATCGCCTCGCGAATAAGCGCCTGCGTCTCCTCTTTCGTTCGTCCAGTGGTAACTACCCCGGGCAGGTCGGGAACGTAAGCCGCCCAGCCGGTCGATGATCTTTCATAGACGACAATGTAATTCATCATTTCAATCCCGCCTGCTTGAGAACACTATTCAATGTGCCGGAGGAAGATCATCGTTGGGATGGCCTGGAAGTGTAACCCTTCCCAACTTGGTCGGGTGTTTGTATTGACGATGACTGCCTTTGGTTCTTTTTAACAGCCAGCCGTCGTCTTCCAACAGTCGTATGATATCGCGAACTTTCATGCGCGTCCAAGTTACGTTCGCGGCCGCAAAATCTCACCGTTGATCGATTCCGATGTACGGGTTAGGATATTCCGGCCCTAGATACTCTGCGCGCGGGCGGATCAGGCGGTTGTCGTTGAGTTGCTCAATGACGTGCGCGGCCCATCCGCTGACGCGGGACACGGCAAAGATAGGCGTAAACAGGTCCATGTCAATGCCCAGCGTGTGATACGTCGAAGCCGAATAAAAGTCCACGTTAGCGTTTAACTTCTTTTCGGACTTCACGAACTCTTCGATCTTGTGTGACATCTCAAACCACTTGGGCTGTCCGCTGGCCTGGCCGAGATCGCGGGACATGGCTCGCAGGTGCGTGGCGCGCGGGTCTTCGGTGTGATAGACGCGATGACCGAAGCCGGGGATCTTTTTCTTTTGAGCCAGCATCCCCTTGATGAAGTCAATCGGGTCCGCGCCGGCTGCGACAATCGCTTCGAGGATCAGGAATACAGCCTCGTTGGCGCCGCCGTGCAACGGCCCTTTCAGAGCGCCAATCGCCGAAGTGATGGCGGAATGCATATCTGACAACGTTGCAGCCGTGACCCGCGCGGCAAACGTGGAGGCATTCAGTTCGTGGTCGGCATGCAGGATTAATGCGATGTCGAGAGCTCGTTCTGCCGTCGGCGACGGTTGTTTGCCGTTCAACATGAGCAGGAAATTCGCGGCATGGGAGAGCGACTGGTCGGGCTCAACCACCGGCTGACTTTTGCGGATTCGATCATAGGCAGCAACGATCATGGCAATTTGCGAAGTGATGCGAATTGCCTTGTCCACATTGGCTTGGCTGTCGTTGCTCTTTTCCTGCGGATCGTAGAACGATAGCGCCGAAACCGCCGTGCGCAGGACGTCCATGGGCAGCGCGTGGCGAGGTGCATTGCGCAACAGGGCAATGATCGCCGGGTCCAGCTTGCGTTCGTTCGCCAATCGCTGGTGCAGTTCGCGCAACTCGCCGCGTGTCGGCAGTTTTCCGAACCACAACAGGTAGCACGTCTCTTCAAAATTCGATTTCTGGGCCAGTTCGTGGATGTCGATGCCGCGATACGCCAGCACGCCACGGTCGCCATCGATGTAACAAATCTTGGAAGTGGTGGCGACGACGCCTTCAAGTCCCTTGGGAGCCTGAGTTGTGTTCACGCTGGACATTGGTCTCTCATTCCGCTCTCTCACTTCGACCGCAGGATCTTACGTTGCCGAACCACGCGGGGAGGAGACGCGGAGGGAGCAACCTTGTTTTATACCTGAAAGGCGGCGAACTTTCCAACGGGCGCGGAGCATGCTGCAATCGATTGTGGAAGCCGAAATAGGCCGTCAGGCTGGCCACATGGTCAGCGCGGTTTTACTTAGTATCTGCTGCCGAGCGGCTTCGCTGAGCGGCAGCGCCCGGAAGTCGTCAAGATTCTTCTTGATGTCGGGTACGCCGGGACCGGGCCAGTCAGTGCCGAACAACGTCTTGTGAGCGATCTCTTCCAGACGTGGAAAATATTTCAGCAGCGTTTTCGGTGGGATGCCGCTGATGTCGAGATACACATTAGCGTGCCTTCGCACCAGAAAGAATGCGGTCTGCATCCATAGCGGGCGTCCGCCGTGGGCCAGCAGAATTTTCAGCTTGGGGAAATCGACCGCAACATCGTCCACGTAAATCGGATCGCCATACTTATTGCGGGCGCCGGGAAAAATCGATGTCCCGGTGTGGAACATGACCGGCACGCCGTTAGCTTCGGCAGCGCGGTAGATGATTTCGAGTTCCTTCACGCCGCTCAGGTAGTCGTTGGGAAACAGCAACTGGTGAGGGGGATGAATCTTGATCATCTGCAGTCCGAGGCGCAAAATCTGCTCAACATCGGCCAGCACATTTGTCGTGTGCTTGGGATGCAGGCTTCCACAGGACAGCAGCCGCTTCGGATCTTCCTTCACATAATCCGCAACGAACTGGTTCACTCCGTTCGTGAATCCGATTACTTCCGGAGCCACATAATTGATCAGCATGGCCCGGTCGAGGCCGCTGGCGTCGAGAAACTTGAGGAAGGCTTTGGGCGAGCGGCAGAACTCGACGATCTGGTCAAAGTTCGGCCGCTTCCGTTTCATTAGCTCCAGCGCCTGAGGCTTGAACATTTCCATGGGCTGGATGTGGATGTGGCAGTCTGTAATCATCAGTGGCTATCGGCCCAAACCGTATCGTATAGCATCAATCGTACCGGAAAGTCGTTGTTGGAAAGTCATTGTCGGACTGTCGTTGTTGGGCGTCACAGCTCGAACTGAAGGCTGATAGCTGACAGCTTCCTTCAATACATCGGCACTTTCCCATCCACACGCCGCGACCACGCATCGATGCCGCCGCGCATGGATTGCGCCTTCTCGAATCCCTGCTGCCGCAGCCACACCGTCACATTCATCGAGCGCACGCCGTGGTGACACACGACCACCACGTGATCCTCAGGATCGAGTTCCTGGTGCGCCCGCGAAGGTACGTCGCCCATCGGTATCAGTTTCGCACCGTCGATCCGGGCAGTCTCAAACTCCCAGGGCTCGCGAACGTCGAGCAGCGTGAACGCTTCTCCGGTATCGAGCTTCACCTTTACTTCTTCGGGAGTAATTTCATAGTCCATATTTCGTAGTCCAGTGTCAGGAGCGCTACTTCCCGGTCCACTTCGGCTCGCGCTTCTCCATAAAAGCGCGGATTCCTTCGTGCGCATCCCAAGTCTTCATCAGTTCGTCGAAATAAATTCGCTCGGCACGCGCCAGTCCTTTATCGAAGTGCATCGCGTCCCAGGCGTAGAACGCCTTCTTGGCTACAGCCAGCGCCGCCGGGCTGAGCTTGCGCAGAGGTTCGATCGATTCATCCACAGTCGCAGCTAGCTCACTCTCGGGCACGGCGCGATTCGCCAACCCGATCTGCGCTGCCTCTTTGCCGTCGATCGTTCGTCCCGTCAGGATCAGTTCCGCCGCGTGCTTCTGTCCCACAAGCGCGGCCAGCGCCGTGCACGCCACCGGCGGATAGCAGCCCAGCTTAATTTCTGGAAATCCCCATTCTGCCGATTCTGTGGTGTAGACCATGTCGCACACCATGGCCAATTCCGCTCCACCGCCAAGACAGTGCCCATGCACCGCGGCAACCGTGACTTTCTTCGTCACGACCAGCGCTCGAATTACCGCGTGAAACTTGGCCAACATCTCCTGCACATGATCGGGAGTATGCGCCGCCACATCCACTCCTACCGAGAATGCTTTGCCGTCGCCGGTAATCGCGATCACGGAAACTTCCGGCCGCGACTCGATCTCGGCCAACGACTGCGCCAACTCTTCCATCATGGCGATGTCAATAATGTTCAGCGGCGGATGCCGTAGCACGATCCGAGCCACGGGAGCGTCCAGCTCCAGCGAAATTCGCCCGAGTTTCGTATCCATCGTATCTGGGGATGTGATCGTCATGCGCGAACCAGAGATGCGAGCTACCGGTTAGCTACTGAGCTACAAATTGATCGCCGACTTCCGTACTTCGCCGATGGTCGAGAGCGGATCACGAGCGCCGGTCTTCTCGGCAATCCATTTCTTCTCGTTGTTAATGATGTCGAGCAGCAGCTTCTTGTCTTCCGCCGACGGCAGGTAGTCTTTCATGTGCTCGTCATACGCGCGATCGTCAAGCGCCTCGCCCGTCTGCGCGTGGAATTTCTGCCCCGCCCATTTTCCAATGGCGCGATTGAACTTGATGTCCGGCGCATACAGTTTCGGCTCGCCCGGCCTCAGCGCACCGTTGAAGCGCTCGATCAAGCCCGCCACTTCATCACGATAAAGATTGCGATTGTAATCGTTCAAGTCGTCGAGGTTCGGAGCCTTATCATTCTTGGGCTCATCGTAACGGCCCTTCACGCCCCACACATAGGCCCAGTGCGCGGACGAAGAATGATCCGTACCGAAAAGATCGTAGGAACTGGAAATCCACTTGTTGAGATATTTCTGAATCAGCCATGCCGGAATCACGCCCGCCTCCACGATGCGCCGCAACCCGTCGTTGCCGGTGCCCATGTGGAAGGCTTCTTCGCGCAGCATGTACGACATTGATCGTCCCAGGGGCGCGAACGCGGAATACTTCAGCATCTGCAGCTGGAACTTTCCGTCGCGATCGACGAAGTCCGTGTAAGTAAAGAAGTCCATCCAGTTGTCGACGTCGACGTTGAACGCGCCCAGCAAACGCTTGTTCTCGAACGCGCGCCGCTCCAGCATTTTTTGCGCCTCAACCTTGCCCGAATAGCCAAAGTGATCGACCAGCAGAGCACACATCTGCCAGCCATGCCGCATTTCTTCGATCATCACACGAGTAATGGCCCGGCGATCCCACTCCGTCGGCGCATTCGCCAGCAGGTTGCGCTGCTGTTCGACGCTGGCAAACTCTGTATCGCCCTGGTAGACGATCATGTTCATCAACGCGTCGCGCATTTGCTGCGTGGGAATCTGCCGCAGATTTTCCCACTTGCGGCGGCCTTTGTAGGAACCAAACTCGATCTCTTCGGTATCGATGGCGCCGTAAAGTGTATCGAAATGAAAGGAGTCGATGTCCTCCGTGTTAACGCCAATATCTTTCCGCCAGTCGTTGAACAGCCCGACCCAGTCGCTAAACGTCCCGATTTTCGCTACTTTTCCCGGCATGTCAAACCTCAGATTCTCGAACTACTTCGCCTTGAAGACTGCCGGCCGCTTCTCCACATACGCCGCCAGGCCTTCTTTCGCATCCTCGCTCTGGAACAGCAACTGCTGGTTCTCCCGCTCAACGGCCAGCGCCGATTCCATCGGAATCTCCCATCCCGTTTGCACCGCGCGCTTAATGCGTCCGACCGCTTTCGACGCCTTATTGGGTGGGCAGAACTGCCGGGCATACTCCATGATGTTTTCCATGAAGCCGTCGCGTTCGAACACGTCATTGATGATGCCGAGTTCCTGCCCCTCCTCAAACGAGAACGTGTTGCCCGTCACCATCAATTCGATCGCTTTACTTTTCCCGACCATGCGCGACAGCCGCTGCGTGCCGCCGGTCCCAGGCAGCACTCCAAGATTCACTTCTGGCAGACCCATCTTGCCGGCCTCTTTTCGTGCGATGCGGATGTCCGCCGCCATGGCGATCTCGAGACCGCCACCAACGCAGTGCCCGTTGATCGCCGCAATCACCAGCTTCGGCGTGTGTTCCAGGCGCAGCAGCATTTCGTTCGCATGCAAGCAGAAGTAGTACTTGAAAGTCGGGTCGACGCTCGCCAGCATCTTGATGTTGGCCCCTGCGGAAAAAAACTTGTCCCCCGCGCCGGTCAGCACCAGGACGTGAACATCGTTGTCCATCCGCGCCTTGAGGATCGCCTCGTCGAGCTGGCGATTCATTTCGTAGGTGTAGGTATTCGCGGGCGGATCGCACATCTCGATGAGCGCTACGCCGCCGTGGACGCCGTAATTCACCAGCTGTTTCGTAGTTTCACCGGTCGTCGGCTGCACTGTCGTTGCCATGTTTATGCCTCCTTCAATGTCTCCACTTGCCGTCCCAAACAAATTCTCTATAACGATTGTCATGCCGAGCGTAGCGAGGAATCTGCTTTCGCTGGCGCGCATCGTACCTCACGACTCACCGCCCGTTTTTCCGACTCTTCCCGCCCGCCATCACGCCTAGCAGAAAGAAATCACCCATCTCCCGCGCCATCGACGCCGCGTCGGCGTCGACTCGCGGATTGTGCCATGTATAGATCCAGTTCATCATCCCGAACAGGCTGAGCACGGCAATGCGCGTGGAGAACTGCAGGCCGCGCTCGCCCTTCAACTCGTCGAGCAGGCCGACGCAAATCCGATAGTACTCGCGCTTGATCGTCGCCACTTCCGCCGCGAGACCGTTTTTCAGCGCTTCGGCCTCGTGCGAGAGCACTTTCATAGCTGCCTGATTTGCCAAAAAGTATTCCAGGTGATTGAGGATAAAGATCCGAATGCGCTCTTCCGCATCGCTCACCCCCTCCAGCCGCACTTTCAGCCGCTGCAGAATCGTGGTGAACGTATGCTTCTGGATCAGGTACAGCAGCCGCTCTTTAGACTCGAAGTAGTAGTACAGTCCGGCCAGCGACATCCCGCTGGCGCGCGAAAGATCGCGCATCGAAGCGCCTTCGTATCCCTTTTCGCAAAATACCTCGGTGGCGTGAGAGAGGATCTCCGCCAGTCGGCGGTCATAGCGCGACGCCGGTTCCGCCGCTACGCGCCGTCGCCCGGGTACTCGGGTTGCTGTCGCAGGACTTTCCATAATTCGAAACGGGTTGGTTAATTCGAACGTTCGTTCGAACTAAGTATACGCCGGCGCGATCCTCGGTCACAAGTGCGCCAACGCGATTTCTTTTCTTTTCCACTGCCAGTTACGCGGTTGCCCAGCCCGAGACAAAGCCTAGTTGCGCACATCCGCCAGCAAGCGCTCGATCTCCGCCTTCAAATCCCCCGTCAGCGGGAGCAGCGGCAGACGAGATGGGCCACCAAAATATCCATTGAAGTCCATGCCGTGCTTGATGCCGGGGACGCCGAGATCGCCGCCCACGCGCTGCGCCGCTTTGGAAATTCGTTCCTGCTTCAGCCGCGCCAGCTCGGCGTCGCCTTCTTTCCACGCGGCGTAAATCTCGTAGCAGGCCGTGGGCGCCGGACACGCGAACGCAAGAATCGCTCCGACCGCGCCCGCATCGAGCGATGGATGCAGTTTCTGCGCCGCCCCGATCAGCACCTGGAATCCGACTTCTTTCTGCCGCGTCTTCATCTTACCCACGAGTGTCACCGCCGACGAGGACGGCTTCGTATCCGATGCGCCTGACAAGACGCCGACCGGCACTAGCTGTCCGCCGTCGGCATTGGATCCGGCGGCCGCGGCCGCCAACATTCTCGGCGTCACTGCTTCGAATGTTTCGGTGACAGTAGCGCTGCGCTTAATGTGGCGCGTGCCCTCCACCATCTTGCGGACTTTTTCTACGTCGCCGCTTGATTCCTTGATGGCAACAATGTTTGGATGCCCGGCCAGTTCGATCACGATTTCGGCAGGAATGTCATACGCCGTGAATACTGGCACGTTGTAGATCATCACGGGCAGCGGCGAACGATCGGCCACGGTGCGGTAGAAGGCCAGCAGGTTGGCGGGCAGCATCTGCTTTCGGTAGAAATGCGGCGTGCGGATCAGCGCCACGTCGTAGCCGAGTTCAGCGGCGTATTCGGTCAGGCGGAGAGTTTCAACCGCCGATTCCGCGCCGGCGCCGGCGATCAGAACCTTGTTGGGCGCGGCAACCTCGCGCGCCGCTTTCAGCACATCGCGCCGCTCCTGGTCGGAGAGCATGATGGCTTCGCCCGTCGAGCCCTGCACCACGATGCCCGCGATTGGCGTGCGTGAGTAGCGTTCCACGTTGGATTCGAGCTTCTTGAAATAGACGTTGCCGTCGGGATAGAACGGCGTAGTGATCGGAGGGAAAATGCCGGAAAGAAGCATGACTTATTCTAAGCCACGCGCGCTGCGGGAACCGCCGGCCCAGCAGAGATCTTGTCGAGCGACACCGCGCCCAGTTGCGTCAAGACGCCGAGCTGATCCCAATTGTCCCAAGCTTCGATGATTTTTCCTTCGGCGAAACGCTGAATGCTCATACCCTTCGCAGCGATTTCCTTTCCTGTAGGTTTCATACCCAGGAACGGACCGCTGTGTTGCGCCTTGAGCGTCCAATGCGCCACGACCGTGTCGCCTTCTTCAATGGTTCGATGGATCTCTACATGAACCGCGGTGAAGGCAGAGCGGAAATTGCGCCAAAACTGTTTGAAGTGTTCCGGCCCGGAAATAGAGGAGCCGTCCAGCGTCTGTCCGTGGCCCACCGCCTCCTGCGCGCAGAGTTCGTTGATGGTTTCTTCCCGGCCCTGGTTCCAAACCTCTTCGAACCAACGGCGGATCAAGTCTGAGTTTTTCGCACGCGCCATACAGCGCCTCCTCGAACGGTATCGACCCGGGGCCCTGATCTGGAGATGCTAGCACGGACAACACGGCGAGGGAATTACATTCGGAAGCGGACTGTCCTAGCGCTTCATATTAGCCACGCGCTCCGCATGCAGATGCTGCAGCGCCCTTACATTGATCTCTCCGCGTTGTAACGCCGCAATTCCCTCCGCGGCTGCCCGCGCCGCGGCCAGCGTCGTAATCGTCGGGATGCGCGCCGTAACTGCCGCTCGGCGAATCGCCTTCTCATCGAACCAGGGCTCAACTCCGGTGGGAGTGTTTATGATGAGTTGAATGCGCTGGCCTTTGATGAAGTCGACCACGTTCGGCCGTCCTTCTTTCACTTTGTAGACGCGCTCCACGTTCATGCCCGCTTCTTCGATCACGTCGGCGGTGCCGGCCGTAGCTACAAGTTTGAATCCCATGTCGACGAATTTGCGGGCAACTTCGGCCACGTGCCGCTTGTCGTGATCGGTGACGCTGATGAAGATGGCCCCCTTCGTCGGCAGTTTTTGTCCCGCGGCCAATTGAGCTTTAGCGAAGGCTTCGCCGAAATTATCGGCCACGCCCATGACTTCGCCGGTCGATTTCATCTCCGGCCCAAGAACAGTATCGACTCCCGGAAACTTATTCCACGGAAACACCGGAGACTTCACGTAGTAGAAACTTCCTGTATCGAGATCGGCCCGCCGCTCAATATTTTCCGGCAAGAACTCGCGCAGCTTGCGGCCGGTCATCAGCCGCGCCGCTATCTTCGCCATGGGAACGCCCGTCGCCTTCGAAACGAAAGGCACAGTCCGCGAAGCGCGGGGATTGACTTCCAGCACGTAGACTTTGTCGCCATCCCCGCTGGCCGTGCCGTTCCCGCGCGGGATGGCGAACTGAATATTCATCAGTCCGACCACCTTCAACGCCCGCGCCAGCTTAAACGTATAGTCGCGCATGCGCTCCAGTAGCGGCTGCGGAATATCAACGGCCGGCAGCACGCACGACGAATCCCCGGAATGAACTCCCGCTTCTTCGATGTGCTGCATGATTCCGCCAATGACCACGTCTTCGCCGTCGGACAGCGCATCCACGTCGACTTCGATCGCATCTTCGAGGAAGTGGTCGATCAGCACTGGGCGGTCGTGCGAGTACTCGACGGCCTCCTTCATGTAGCGAACGATCGACTCTTCATCGTGTGCAATCACCATGGCACGGCCACCAAGCACGTACGAAGGCCGCACCAACACCGGATAGCCAATGCTCTTGGCGCCCTCGATGGCTTCCTCGATCGAGGTAGCCATCACACCCGGCGCCTGCGGAATCTGCAACTCTTCGAGCAGTTTGTTGAAGTGCTTGCGATCTTCCGCCAGGTCGATCGACTCCGGCGACGTGCCGATAATTTTCACGCCCGCGGCCTTCAGCGGCAAGGCGAGGTTGAGCGGAGTCTGTCCGCCGAACTGTACGATTACGCCCACCGGCGCGCCCTTCGACGTCTCATGCTGGTAAATCGCAAACACGTCTTCGAAAGTCAGCGGTTCAAAGTAGAGGCGGTCGCTCGTGTCGTAATCGGTCGAGACGGTTTCAGGATTGCAATTGATCATGATCGTCTCGTAACCGTCATCGCGCAGCGCGAACGACGCGTGGCAGCAGCAGTAGTCGAACTCAATTCCCTGCCCGATGCGATTCGGTCCGCTGCCGAGAATAATCACTTTCTTCTTGTCGGTCGGCGCAGCCTCGTCTTCATCTTCGTAAGTCGAGTACAGATAAGGCGTGAAACTTTCGAACTCCGCCGCGCAGGTGTCGACCCGTTTGTACACCGGCATCACGCCATGTTTCTTGCGCAGGTGACGGACTTTCTCCTGCCCCTCCAGCCGCCAGGCCGCAGCCAGTCGTCCGTCAGAGAATCCCATGCGCTTGCAGTCGCGCAGCACCTCGGTCGGGATCGACTCCATGGGATGCTTTTCCAGTTCGAGTTGCTGATCGTTGATTTCCTTCAGCTGATAAAGAAACCACGGATCCATCGAGGTCATCTTCGCGAGCTGCTTCACCGTGTGGCCCTGGCGCAGCGCATATTGCACGTAGGCCAGCCGCTCTGGATGGGGCGTCACCAGCCGCTTGGTCAGAATCTTCGGTTCGATTTTTTCTCCGCCCACGCGCTTACCGGTATCGAGCGAACGGATGCCCTTCATCAGCGCTTCCTTGAAGGTGCGCCCGATGGCCATCACTTCGCCGACCGACTTCATCTGCGGCCCCAGCGTGTCGTCAGCACCAGGAAATTTCTCGAACTGCCACTTCGGAATCTTCACCACAACATAGTCAAGCGTCGGCTCGAAACATGCCGGCGTCTTGCGCGTGATGTCGTTGGGAATTTCATCGAGCGTGTAGCCCACTGCGAGCTTGGCCGCGATCTTTGCAATCGGGAATCCCGTAGCCTTCGAGGCTAGCGCGGAAGACCGCGAGACGCGCGGATTCATCTCGATCACCACCATCCGCCCGGTCTCAGGATTCACCCCGAACTGAATGTTCGACCCGCCCGTGTCCACGCCGATTTCGCGGATCACTGCAATCGACGCGTCGCGCATGGCCTGGTACTCGCGGTCGGTGAGCGTCTGGATGGGCGCCACCGTGATCGAATCGCCGGTGTGCACCCCCATGGGATCGAAGTTCTCGATCGAGCAGATGATGATGACGTTGTCCGCAGTGTCGCGCATTACCTCGAGTTCGAATTCTTTCCAGCCCAGCACCGATTCTTCAATCAGCGCCTCGTGCACCGGAGAGAAATCAAGTCCGCGCGACAGCACTTCCACCATCTCTTCGCGGTTATAAGCAATGCCTCCGCCCGATCCGCCCAGCGTGAACGACGGCCGGATAATCACCGGGAACCCGATCTTCCCCGCGAACTCAAGCCCGTCTTTCGTGTTGTTGACCAGCGCCGACTTGGGTACGTCGAGCCCGATGCGCTGCATCGCGTCTTTGAAGAAGAGCCGGTCTTCGGCTTTTTTGATCGCCGCCACGTTGGCGCCGATCAGGATCGCGTCATATTTTTCCAGCACGCCGCCATCAGAAAGTTCAATCGCCAGATTCAGCGCCGTCTGTCCGCCCACGGTGGGCAACACTGCAAATCCCGCGCCCGGCGACATTTCCCGCTCGATGCGGATAATCTCTTCCAGATACTCCAGCGTGAGTGGCTCAATATAAGTGCGGTCCGCCGACTCCGGATCGGTCATGATCGTGGCCGGGTTCGAGTTCGCCAGCACCACTTCATAGCCCTCCGCCTTGAGCGCCTTGCAAGCCTGCGTGCCGGAGTAATCAAACTCCGCCGACTGCCCAATGATGATGGGCCCGGAGCCGAGAATCAGAATCTTCGAGATGTCAGTGCGTTTGGGCATTTAGTCGTTTCGATTCGCAAATCTTAAAAAAACTCTGTCATCCCGACCGAGCCAGTTGATCGGCGAAGCCAATCAACTGGCGAGTGGAGGGACCTGCTTTTCCGGCTGATACTGATGCCGCAAGTACCACTCCGCAGCCCGGTCTTCCCAGGTCGGATTGCTATTCTTGATCAGCCATTCTTTTTTCACACGGCTCCATCTCTTCAGCTGCTTTTCGCGATCGATTGCCTTGGCGACCTCGTCGAAAGATTCAAAGTACACTAGTCGATGGCAGCGATATTGCTTTGTGAAACCATTAATCAGATCGTTTTTGTGCTCATACATTCGCCGATGCAAATCGTTCGTCATTCCGATGTACAAGACCCGCGATTTGCTGGCGGCCATATACACGAAGTAACAATGACGCTTCACCATCACACCTATCCAGCCTTGTCATCAGAAGCCGATCAAATGGGGAGTGGAGGACCTGCTTTCGCTGCTTCGCCATCGCGCCGCCGGCAAACAGCAGGTCCCTCGACTGCGAAGATCGTCCACTTCGCGGACGATCTTCTTCGCTCGGGATGACAGAGTTTTTCCATATCTTTTCTGTATCTTACGGAGCGCCTTGAAGGTGCGCCTTTTCAAAGCCTATCTCGGCCATCAATCGACATTGATCCAGTCTTCCCATCTGAGTTCGTTAGTGGCTTTGTCGACCGTGATTCGACTGTTTGGCTGACAGTCTTTGAAATTGAACATTCGATCGACCAAGATCGGGACAACCACCTGCTTCGTCTTTAAATCGAAACTAACGAAATGCCGCCCCTGACTAAGACCGGTCACTTTGAAATATCCAAACTCCTCCGTCCTGCCCTTGAACTTCACGCTCAGGTCGGCACAGCATTTGCTATCGGCCGTCGGAGCTTCGAAAACTGAGAAGGAACGGTAAGACACCCTCGCGCCTTTGGCCTTGATCTGAGAGCAAAGAGGCAACGCAACCTTATGCCATTCTTGAGCAGCCGCAAAAGAAGTCAGGATGAGCAATGCACCGCAGAACCCGAACATGGCGCTCATTTTCACCCTTTCCACTCCTCCATCATCTTCGTAAACTCTTTGAACAGATAATGCGAATCATGCGGCCCCGGCGCGGCTTCCGGGTGATACTGCACCGTGAACAGCGGCAGGTTCCGATGCCGCAGCCCTTCCAGAGTCTGATCATTCAAATCGACGTGCGTCAACTCAACTTCACTGTCAGCCAGCGAGTCGGGATCGACGGCGAAGTTATGGTTGTGCGCCGTGATCTCGATCTTCCCGGTCTTCAACTGCTTCACCGGATGATTCCCGCCATGATGACCGAACTTCAACTTGAAAGTCTTGCCGCCAAGGGCAATCCCAGTCAGTTGATGTCCCAGGCAGATCCCAAAAATCGGCCGCCGCCCCATCAGCCTGCGAATCGAATCCACCGCATACGTACACGGCTCCGGATCGCCCGGCCCGTTCGACAGAAAAATTCCGTCCGGCTTCAGCGCCAGCACATCCTCTGCCGGCGTCTGCGCCGGGACCACTGTCACCTTGCAGCCCTCGCCGCGGAGCTTGCGCAAAATATTCTGCTTGATGCCGAAGTCGTACGCCACCACATGAAATCGCGGCGGCTCGTCTTTCACTCCAACCACCGCAACCGGCTCGTGCGAGCGCTCGCCGACTTCCCATACGTACGGCCGCTTGGTGCTGACTTCCTTGGCCAGATCCATCCCGTCCATCTTCGGGATCGACCGCGCCTTGGCAATCAGCTTGTCGGCATCGCTCTCGATGGTCGAGACCACGCCCCGCATCACGCCATGATCGCGCAGATGCCGCACCAGCGCCCGCGTGTCGATGTCCGACAGCACCGGCACCTTAAACTGCTCCAGATATTCCTCGGCCACCTGCTGCGAGCGCCAGTTTGAGCTGACGCGCGAGAACTCGCGCACGATCAGCCCTTCGATCCACGGACGCGTGGCTTCGTTATCTTCCTGATTGGTGCCGTAATTGCCGATTTCCGGGTTGGTCAGGACGACGATCTGCCCCGAGTAGGAGGGGTCAGTGAAAATTTCCTGATAGCCAGTGATGGAAGTATTAAAAACGACTTCGCCGTAGCATTCGCCTTTGGCGCCGTAGCCTTTGCCTCGGAAGACTCTGCCGTCCTCCAGCGCAAGGATAGCCTGCATTCTCGCTCCGGTGAGTGGATTTTCAGAATCTTATCAGGGATTGCCGCAGCGGCCAAGAGCGGAACGTGGAATCGAAAAAGAAATCTGTGGATCGCTGGGATTGAACCCGTTTCTCGGTCGCGGTGATCTTAGGTCGCGACGATCGATCGCGCCTACCGCACCCGCCCCAGCTTATCCATCGGCCAGTACCCAAACACCGCCTTGCCGTAGATCAAACTCTGGCTGACCGGACCGAATTCGCGGCTATCACTCGACATCGACCGATGATCGCCCAGCACAAAGAAGCAATGCTCCGGCACCGAAATTTCAGGGTACGAACGGGAATCGGTATAGGCCGGTGGAACGTAATCCTCGCCCAGCGCCTCGTCGTTCACATACACCTGGCCGCCGTCGATACGAATGCGGTCGCCCGCAATCCCGATCACGCGCTTGATATAACTCTTCGACGGATCGCGCGGATAGCGGAAGACCACAATGTCCCCGCGCTCAATCGGTTCCAGCCGGTATACAAACTTGTTGACGAAGATCCGTTCCTGATCTTCGAGCGACGGCATCATGCTCACTCCCTCAACCTTTACCGGCTGGTAGAGGAAGATAATCACAAAAGCAGAAATCGCCAGCGAAATCACCAGATCGCGTACCCACACGCCGATCCCGGTTCCAGAGCGGACACTGGCTGCGCCGGTCGAAATCGCGGGCGCCGGCGCACTCGTCGCGGGGACCGCCGTTTGGCCGACTACAGTCTGGCCGACCGAGTTCGGGTCTGAAGCCGTGCCTGGCATGTTCCCTCATTGTATACAGAACTTGCCGGGCGGCAGCGGCCAGAATTTGAGACGTGGAATTTAACCCCTGGAACTTGACCCTAAGTTTTGCGTGGGCATGGTTCGACCGCCTGCGGCCATCTTCCTGTCACCCGAGGACTCGGGTTACAATCGGGTTACAATAACGGCACGCGAGGGAACCGCATGACACGTCCTTTTCAGAACAAGCTTTTTCAGAACAAGACCGTGCACCGCAGTCTGACCTTGGCATTCCTTTTCCTGGTAGTTCTTAGCTTGGCGTCCCAATGGGCCTCGCCCAGCGTTTTCGCCAGCGATGACGAGGGCATCCCGGCCTACAACGCCGGACCTCCCGCTAAAGGCGTCAAGCTGCCCCCGCTTCTCACCAAGGCCGACCTGTGGGGAGCGAACGCGCAAAACGCCTACCAGACCCACGCCTACGAGCTCGCGGCAAAGATTCCCACCGTGCTGCACCAGCAACCGTGCTACTGCTATTGCGACCGCATGGGCCACAACAGCCTGCATAGCTGTTTCGAGGGAACGCATGGCGCGGAGTGCTCGACTTGCCTGAAGGAACTTTATTACTCCTATCAGCAACACCAGAAAGGCAAGAGCGCCACACAAATCCGCGCCGGAATCATCAGAGGAGAATGGAAGCAGATCGACCTGGCATCGGCCGCGGCCATAAACTAGCGCGACCATAAACTAGCGACGATACGCTGACCTCGATTCCATCTCAGTACTCAGTATTCCCGGGCCAACTGGACCGTTACCCACTTTTTGAGTGATACTTTATTCGTAGGCTAGCTTGTTGAATTACGAAGCAAAGCTAAAAAGCGCGATCCGAAGGAGTTCCCCATCACCAAGAGCACAGGAAGAGTTTTACACATGGCTCAGAAACCTACCGCGAAAAAACCCGTGGCGGAAGATCCGCGTTACACGCAAGCCCTGCAGAGCTACGAAGCCGGACTGCGCGCCATGCAGGAGCACAAATTCGACAAGGCGAAGCCCCATTTTCAAAAGGTAATCGCCGGCCCCGTCAGAGAACTGGTCGACCGCGCCAACATTCATCTCAGCATCTGCAACCAGCATCTGGAGCGGTCCGTAGCCACCCAGTTCAAAACCGCCGAGGAGCACTTCGACTACGCGGTCTCGCTGATGAATGTGGGCGACTACGTCACTGCCCGGGAGCATCTCGACAAACTCCTCAAGCAGAACGCCAAGACCGACTACGTGGTGTACGGCCTGGCTGCGCTCGACTGCCTCACCGGCCACGTCGAGGACTCCCTGCGTCATCTCGACGAAGCGCTGCGGCTGAATGCTCAACTGCGGTTCCAGGCGCGGAACGATTCCGACTTCCAAAACCTGGCCGAGGATCCGCGCTTCACGGAGTTGCTCTATCCCGATCCCGGCGCTGAACTCGACTCGTCCGGTGAAGAAGAGCCTGCGTAGCCTGCGGGGGACACCTCGATGGAAACCAAAACCGCCGAGTCCCTCGCGCCAGAGCCCGCGCTAACGCCCTCGCAGGAAATACAGAAGACCGCGCGAGATCGCGGTCTTCGGGTCGTCGCGATCGGTGGCGGCACTGGACTTTCCACTCTGCTCTCGGGACTTAAGCGCTTCGTGCTATCTCCCACTGAGCTTTCCACCCGGCCGGATTTACCGTTCATTCGCGATCTGAGCGCGGTCGTCACGGTCAGCGACGACGGCGGTTCCAGCGGCCGTCTCCGCAAAGAACTCAACATGCTGCCGCCCGGCGACATCCGCAACTGCATCGTTGCCCTCAGCGAAGACGAGGCCCTGCTCTCCAAACTCTTCCGTCACCGCTTCGAAAAAGGATCGGGACTCGAAGGCCACAGCTTCGGCAACCTGTTTCTTGCGGCGCTCACTTCCCTCACTTCGGATTTTTCAGAAGCCGTGCGGCTCTCGTCCGAAATTCTTCTCACCCGCGGCCACATCTATCCCGCCACAACGTCAAATATCGAACTCGAAGCGCTCATGGAAGATGGCACCCGGGTCCGCGGCGAAACCAAAATCACCGCCAGCAAAGGCCGCATCCGCGAACTGTTTTTAGTTCCTCCGGACGTCGGTCCCATGCCCCAAACTCTCGAGGCCATCGCCCACGCCGACATGATTACTATCGGTCCCGGATCGCTGTTCACCAGCCTCATCCCGAATCTGCTCGTCCGCGGCATCGCGCAAGCGATCGTCGATTCGCCTGCCACCAAGGTCTACATCTGCAACCTGATGACGCAGGCCAACGAAAGCCTCGGCCTGACCGCCGCCGACCACATCCGCGCCCTCAATCGCCACGCGCAAAAGCAGATTTTCGACTTCGCCATGATCAACCGAACTCCGGCCTCCGCTGACCTGCAAGCCAAATACGCCGGCGAAGGCGCCTGCCAGATCGTCAACGATCTCGACGCTATCGAAGCCCTCGGCGTAATTCCCGTCCTCGGCGACTATCTGGACGAAGGCGCAGTGGCCCGCCACAACACGACCCGCGTAGCCCGCGACCTGATGCACCTGATGGCGCAACGCCCGCCAATCGAGCGCAATCATTAGGCCTTTAGCGACTGTAATTCCCGATTTTTGTCATTCCGAGCGGAAGCGAGGAACCTGCTTTTCCTTGGCAGCCCCACTGTTCCCATTTGTCCCTGGCCGTTCCTTCCTGTATCGTGTTCCTTCCGTCGAGGCTCAAACACCCTCGACTTAATCATGCGCTGTTCCGTACTCCTCGCCCCGCTTCTGCTGCTCGCATCGTCGCTGTCCCTCGCCCAGACCGGCCCCGAGCAAGGTGGCCACGAAATCGAAGCCTGGGCCGGCGGCGGCCACTCCGTCGCCGGCGGACGCGGCGACACTGGCGTCTTCAACGCCGGCCTGCGCTACGGATGGATCCTCTCCGGCCCCCACCTCCCCAGCTTTCTCCGCGGACGCTTCGAATATGCAGTCGACGCCGTCCCAGTCTTCCTCGCCTTCCAGCCCGCCAACACCGCCTACGGCGCGGGTTTCGACCCGCTCGGCCTGAAGTGGAATTTCGAGCGCCACGGCCGCTTCTCTCCCTACCTCGAACTCACCGGCGGCGTGCTTTTCACTAACCAAAACGTCCCTGCCTACACCAATACCGTGAACTTCATGGACCAGGCCGCGCTGGGCACCCACATCCTCGGCGAGAAATATAACTGGAGCATCGAAGTCCGCTACATGCACATCTCGAACGCAGGCCTGGCGGACCTGAATCCGGGAGTGAATACGGTGCAGGTCCGGCTGGGCATCGGAAAGTTCTTCAGCCCGCATTAATGACGCTTAACATCTTTCCCGTATGACTACGTGGAAGGTCATTTAAACTTCTCATGTGGCAAAACGACTTCAGATAATCCTGCCGGATCCTGAATATCAGGAGATCGAGCAAGCCGCCCGGTCCCGACAAATGTCAATCGCGGAATGGGTACGACAAGCGCTAGCTCACACTTGCCGTCGCGAAGTCCTGTGCGACGTGGAGAAAAAGCTCGCGGCTATTCGTGTAGCCGTCCAGTATGAATCTCCGACCGCCGACATCGAAACAATGCTGGCCGAGATTGAACAGGCTACCTTTCGGACCCATCGATCGCGGCGTAGTTGCCGCCATCGCGTCGACCCAGCTATCCTTCTCCCGTATGTCCACGCTCGTCGAATGTGTCCCGAATTTTTCCGAAGGCCGCGATAAATCGAAAGTCGACGCCATCGTTGACGCCATGAAAATGCCCGGCGTCTACCTGCTCGACCGCGAAATGGACTCCGACCACAACCGCTGCGTCATCACGCTGGTCGGCGAGCGCGAGGCCATTCAGGAAGCCGCAATCCGAGGCGTCGGCAAAGCCGCCGAATTGATCGACCTGAACGTCCACACCGGCGCGCATCCCCGCATGGGCGCGGCCGACGTCGTCCCGTTCATCCCCATCGACGGCGTCACCATCGAAGACTGTGTGGCCATGGCGAACCATGTCGGCGAACAGATATGGAAACGCTTCCAGATTCCCGTTTACCTCTATGAAGCCGCCGCCCGCACTCCCGAGCGCCAGGGCCTGGAAAATATTCGCCGCGGCCAATTCGAAGGCATCCGCGCTGAGATCGCGACCAACCCCGCGCGTCGTCCCGACTTTGGCGATCCGCGCGTGCATCCCACCGCAGGCGCAACGGTAGTGGGCGCGCGCAAATTCCTCATCGCCTACAACGTGTTTCTGAACACGCCAGACGTCGACATCGCGAAAAAGATCGCCAAAGCTGTGCGCTTCTCGAACGGAGGAATGCGCTTCGTCAAAGGCGCGGGATTCCTGGTGCGCGGTCAAGCCCAGGTTTCGATGAATCTCACCGACTTCGAGCTAACCCCCGTCCACCGCGTGTTTGAGATGGTCAAGCGCGAAGCCGCCCGCTACGGCGTCACGCCGGTATCGAGCGAGATCGTCGGCCTGATCCCGAAGAAAGCTCTGGAGCAAGCCGCCGAGTGGTTCCTACAGGTCGAGAATTTCGATTCGTCTTTAATTCTTGAGAACCGCCTGTCGGCTGTAATGGGCGGGAAGCTCGCGGTAGGCGGATTAAGAGCCGGAGTCGAACCGTTCGTCGAGCAACTCGCAGCTCCCACTGCCACGCCCGGCGGAGGCAGCGCCTCGGCCGCCGCAGCTGCCATGGCCGCAGGCCTCGCCGTGATGGTCGCCTCCATGTCACGCGGCAAGAAAGCCTACCTGCAATACGAAGCGCAACTCAGCGC
Organism: uncultured Acidobacteriota bacterium; assembly: GCA_963758005.1. GTDB lineage: Bacteria > Acidobacteriota > Terriglobia > Terriglobales > Acidobacteriaceae > Sulfotelmatobacter. Next base: position 45,377 of record CAVWTR010000004.1, on the reverse strand, counting down.
CGCCATCGGCCGCCTCACTCCGCTGCGCGAAGAACTGAAGGCCGCTATTGACGCCGATGCAGAATCCTACAACTCGGTCATGAAGGCCTACAAGGCGGCCAAAACCGCTGCAGACGAAAATTCCGCCGAGGCCATGATCGAAGCCGCCCTCAAGCAGGCGACTGCCGTTCCGCTGAGCGTCGCAGAAAAGGCCTACGAAATCACGCGGATCGTAAGCTCGCTCGAACCCATCACCAACCCCAACATGAAATCCGACCTGACCACAGCCGCAGCTCTAGCCACAGCCGCCATTACCGGAGCCTTGGCGAATGTTGAGATTAATCTGGCCTCGCTGAAGGATCAGGACTTCGCAGCCGATGTTCGCCGCCGTACCGCGGTCCTTGCCTAGAAATCCTCGATGTCTTTGACTCTTTAAAGCGATTCCCGTTCCCTTCCCGGAAAGCCGCGACTCCCTCCCGTCAATGGCCATGTACTTTTGTTCCGTAATCCGGCTTGCAAGTAAATTAGAATAGAACGATCTACTCACTACAGGGGCCGATCGTGCATCCAAGTAAGGGTGCCCTTAACCCTAGACGTTTTTCTGATTCGAGGCTTTATGAAACTCTTGAAACTTTCCCTGGCTTCTCTACTTCTGGTGAGCATGGCCTATGCCATGCCGCTCAACTCATCTGCCCGCGCCTGCGTTCCCGCCGATCTGCTGCAGCTGATCTCGGTCGACTATCGCTCCATCAAGGATTCTCCCACGGCGCTCGCTCTGAAAGAGCAGCTGATGCCCGAAAACATTAAGCAGTTTGAGGCCGCCCTCAAGTCCATCGGCCTCGATCCCGACAAGGACGTCGACACGCTCACTTTTGCCTCGTTCCGCGCCGGCAAGCAGGGCGTTAAGACCGTCGGCGTAGCCGCCGGTCCGTTCAACATGAAGACCGTGCTCAAGAAGATGAAGCTGCAGAAGTACGTGCCCAAGAAGTACAACAATTCGAATATTTATCCCATGGACGGTGGCTTCGTCATGAGCTTCCTCGACGACAGCACGCTGTTATTTGGCGACTCCACCGCGATCCGCGTTGCCCTCGATACCCGTGACGGCAATGTTCTCGGCCTCGACACCAACGGCGACATGGCTGACATGATGTCCAACGTCGACTCCGAGCCGGTCTGGAGCATTCTCGACCAGGGCGGCACGCAGAACATGATGCACTCCGCCATGGGAGATGCCTCCAAGGTCGCCGACTACGATTCCGTCAAGAAACACCTGGTGGGCTCGCGTTACACCATGAACTTCTCGAGCGGCGTTAAGTTCGATCTCACCGTGGTCACGTCCGATTCCGTGACCGCAGGCACCGTGTCGTCTTTGGTCAAGGCCGGCATCCTCTTCAAGAAGATGAGCGCCACCCCCGCTGAGAAGATTGCTGTGGATAACACCACGGTCGACTCCGACGGCTCGAACGTCCAGGTACACTTCAAAGCCAACGACCAGCAGTTCCAGTCGCTGATGCACTCGGACCTTTTCGCGGCAGTCACACACTAAGGCTTGCTCGAACAAACAAGGCACTGAGACGGAGAAATGCGGCCGACTCAGTGCCTATTCTTCTTGCCCATCAGGTTTTTGCCCATCAAGCTGGCCGTTCGATTTCAAGGCAGCCCAAGGTAAAAGCAAAAGGAAATCCGCCCGGCTCGTTCTCCTTCGTGTACCCACCGTCGAAGAAGACAAACATTCGCGTCGGATCGCTCTCGCTGTATTGAACCGAAGGCTTCCACGGCCCTGAATGCCATCCAAAGTTGGTCGCATCCATGATCTGCCGCGGATTGCTCCAGTCTTTGAAATCGGAAGATGGCGTCGCAGACTCGCACCACCAAAGCCCCGTGGACGCAGGCGGAGCCGTCTTGCCCAGCCAAACCTTCGAAAAAACCGCCTCATATCCCTGACGCCCTTTAATCACGCAAAAATCAAAGACTTTCTCCTCAGCCGGGATAAATATCTTGCGCCCGCTCCAGTTGCGGCCATCCGCGCTCTCCACAAACCCCTTGCACCAGATAATCCTCCACGTTCGAACCGGCGACATACCACATCTTCCACTTGCCGTCGGCGTAGATAAGATTGGGTTCATACACACTTCCATGCTCCCAATCCTCTTCGGCAACGAATACAGGTTCTGGCCGATCAACCCACTGGCTGCCGTCCCATTCGAGATAGCCGATCGTATACGGACCCCAGAGGTTGTCAGCGCCACCGGCGTAATAGATCCTTTCAACCCACAGTTCGCGCTCAGCATCCCAACCGCGCACATAAGCCGGACAATGACGTCCGCCCTTCAGATCCCATGCCTGGCTACGCTCGTGTCCAGCTAGCAGTGCAATGTGCGTAGGGTCATTGTGCTGCGGCGTCAGCGTCCATCCCGCAGCCGCGAGCGGCGATCCCGCTGGCAGCGACGCACTGAAGAGTTGAATGCCTTCATGTCCCGCAGCCTCGCCAGCCACGTACATCCACCAGCGGTCGCCTCGCTTCGCCACGGTCGAGTCGGTTATCTCCAAGGCGTTGGTAAGCGGCGCAAACCCATCGGCCGGATCGAAAATCTTTGTCTTTTTCCCTGTCGGCTTTCCTATAACCAAGCTCATTTCTTCCGAGACTCCCGTTTCTCCCGCGCCCACCCCGGTTTTACAAACTGTTGCCCTCGCGCCACCGCCAGCGCATCCTCCGGAACATCACTCGTAATGCACGAGGCCGCCCCCACATACGCCCCCTTCCCCACGCGCACCGGCGCCACCAGCGTGCTGTCGCTGCCGATGAATGCTCCATCCTCGATCACAGTCGTATGCTTATTCACTCCGTCATAGTTACAAGTAATCGTCCCAGCGCCAATGTTCACTCCCGCGCCAATCTCGGCATCGCCCAGATACGTCAGATGATTCGCCTTCGACCCCTTGCCCAGCTTGATTTTCTTAGTCTCGACAAAATTTCCGACATGCGCGCCTTCCCCGATCTCGCTGCCCGGCCGCAGATGCGAATACGGACCAACGACGGCCCCGGCCGCAACGCGCGCGCCCTCCATGATGCATCCCGGACGGACCAGTACTCCATCACCAATCTCCGAATCGCGAATCACCGAGTACGACCGCAAGCGGCAGACCGTACCGATTCGCGTCTTCCCCAGAAGTTGCACATACGGCTCAATCACCGTGTCGGCCGCGATCTCCACGTCAACATCGATCACGCAAGTTGCCGGATAAAACACCGTCACTCCATCAGCCATCAACTGCCGGCACTTCTCGAGCCTCATGCGTTCGTCAATGTCCGCCAATTCCGCCCGCGTGTTCCCTCCCAGAACCTCACTGGCATTTTCCGTCTTCCACGCCACCACCCGCTGCCGCGCCCGCCGCAACACCTCGGCCATGTCGGTGAGGTAATATTCGTGGTGAGCGTTCGCCGTCGAAAGCTTCCGGATGTTGCCATAGAGCTCCTGGATGGAAAATACATAGAACCCCGAATTAATCTCGCGAATCTTCTTCTGCTCCGCGCTCGCCGCCTTCTCCTCGACAATCGCCCGCACTTCCGGGCTGCGCGGACTTTTCCGCAACACCCGCCCATACCCCGTCGGATCATCCAGGTCGGCGGTCAGCAGAGTCATCGCTGCCCGCTCATCCAGATGGAAATTGAGCAGCCGTCCAATCGTCTGCGACGTAATCAGCGGAGCATCTCCCGAAAGCACGATCACATGGTCATATCCCGCGAGCGCATCGGCCGCCACCATAAGCGCATGGCCGGTTCCCCGCTGCTCAGCCTGCAACACAAAGTTGATGCCGGTATGCTCCGTCGCCGCGCGCACGCGGCCTGCCTCATGTCCAATGATGGCGTACACATCCTGCGCGGGGACGACCCGCACCGCCGCCCGGATCACATGCTCCAGCAGCGGCTTTCCCCCGACCTCATGTAACACCTTAGGAAGTTGCGATTTAAGCCTGGTTCCCTTGCCCGCCGCCATGATGGCCACGGCCACGCGCGGAGCCCTCGTCTCGGATATTTTCGATTTCGTCTTCTTCATTGGCCTCAATATACCGTCCTCATGCCGCACTGGCTATTTCCGAGAAGCAGCGCTCTACAGCCCGATCCCGCCATCCACCGCCAGAATCTGTCCAGTAATAAACTGGGCCGCGGTTGCGAAGAACAAGACCGCCTCGGCGATTTCCTCCCCGGTCCCGTTTCGCTGCATCGGAGTCTGCTTCGCCATACGCCGCATGAACGCTGCCGCCGATTTCTCCCCCAGATCGATCATCCCTGGCGCCACTGCATTCACCGCAATCTCCGGCGCCAGCGCTTTCGCCATAACTTTGGTCAGCATGTGCAACGCCGCCTTCGACGAGCAATAGTGCGCGTGCGTCGCCCACGGCCGCAGTCCCCCGAGAGATCCCATATTGATAATCTTGGCTTCGACCGGAACTCCCTTGCCACGCTTCCGCCGCATCCATTTCAAAGCCTCGCGCGACACCAGAAACGGGCCGCGCGTGTTGGAGGCAAAAATCGCGTCCCACTGCCGCGCCGTTATCTTTTCGAACTCCGCCGTTTCGTAGTTCCCCGCATTGTTGACCAGAATGTCGATGCGCCCCAACTCGCGCCCGGCTTCTTTCATCATCGCCCGCACGCTGGCCTCATCGGTCACATCGCAGCGCAGCGCAAAAGCCCGCACTCCGAACCCTGATAAGTCCACGACGGTCTGCTGAGCCTCACTCGCAGAATTCCTGAAGGTGATCGCTACATCCGCACCCGCGCGGGCCAAGGCCAGCGCCGACGCTCGTCCCAACCGCCGCGCCGCACCGGTAATCAGCGCCGTCTTCCCGCGAAGAGGTTTTGTCTGAAAGTCGTCGTTTTCCATTTGACCTTGCATCAAGGGATTCTAACGCTTCGCGTGCGTAACTGGCGCTTGGGACGTAACTCGGCGGAGCGGACGAAGGCGTCCGCCGCTACTTTGGAACTATGTTGCGTTGGAATTCATTGACGACCAGGCGCAGTCGCTGCTCGTCACTGGTCCAACCACCTGACCTCCCGGCGCGACCGTCTTCGCAGCCGCTCTTTTGCTGCTGGAAAACCCCATTCCCCCGCGCTAGAATCTCGGCATGCCCGAGCCGCGCAATGTCGTGGTCTATTCCCGCAAGGGCTGCCATCTGTGCGAAGTGGTGAAAGAAAGCCTGTCCAAGCTCTCGCACCGTGGCGGCTTCACCTGGCAGGACGTCGACGTTGACGCAAACTCCGAACTCCGTCGCCAGTTCAACGACGAAGTCCCCGTCGTCTTCATCGACGGCCGCAAAGCCTTCAAGTACCGCATGGACGAGCGCGAGTTCCTGCGCAAACTGGCCAGCTAAAACGGTTTACGTTTCGACCAGCCTCTTTCCAGTACAATCGCTCCCGGCATCTTTGCCGCCATGTTGCGCACCCAACTCTACGCCGACCCCCACAATATCTTTCTGCACAACCTCGTACTCGATTCCTGCCGCCGCAACGCGCCGAAAACCGCGCTGGTCGACGTTTCCTGCGGACGCCGCCTCACCTACGCCGAATACGGAGAAACCGTCGAATCCCTCGCCCGCGGCCTGATTTCAACTGGCCTCAAACCCGGAGAGGTCGTCGCCATTTTTCTGGCGAACTCGTGGGAGTTCTGCACCGCGTTTCATGCCATTGAACTCGCTGGAGCCATTCCCACTCTGCTCAACCCAACCTTCCGCGAGCGCGAAGTCCGCTATCAACTGGAAAACTCCGGCGCCGTTCTCCTGATCACCGACGGCACACACATCGATGGCATCGATCTCGGCAGACTGCCTAATCTCCGCCGCGTCTACACCACGCGCCATCCCGCGCCTAGTTCCGAGCCCAGCTCCGAGCCGTTCGCCAATCTGCTGAAGCCTGCAACCGCGATTTATCCTCAGCCCGATCAATCTTCCGAGCAGACTCTCGCCATTCTTCCCTATTCGAGCGGCACCACCGGCCTGCCCAAAGGAGTCATGCTCTCGCACTACAATCTGGTCGCCAACGTGTATCAGTTCCTTGGTCCGAATGCGACCCCGCTCAACCCCGCCGACACCATTCTCTGTTGTCTCCCGCTCTACCACATCTACGGCCTGAATGTGGTTCTGAATCCTTCTCTGATTCTCGGGGCGAAGCTCGTGCTGGTCCCGCGCTTCAATGTGACGACGTTCGCCAGACTTCTGATCGACGAAGGTGTGACCATGATGCCTCTGGTCCCACCCGCCATGAACGCTCTCTGCCAAGCGGCCGAAGCCGGCGAGTTTCCCCGTGACCATAGAGTGCAGTGGGTAAAATCCGGAGCCGCCCCGCTCGCGCCCGACCTCGCGCGCCGCTTCACAAATCTGACGAACATCCTCGTATGCCAGGGATACGGCATGACCGAAGCCTCGCCCGTAACCCACGTCGGATTTCTCGAACCTGAGCTCTACCGGCCAGACTCCATCGGCCATCCTCTCGCCGCCACGGACTGCCGTGTCCTCTCGCAGCCGGATATCGATCCCACCGACACTCCCGACGACCTCACCGAAGCTCCGTCCGGCGCCCCCGGAGAACTCGTCATGCGCGGTCCGCAATTCATGCTCGGCTATTGGAAGGAACCACAAGCCACAGCGGCAGTTCTGCGCGATGGATGGTACTGGTCCGGCGACATTGTCACTCGCGACCGCGAAGGTTTCTACCGCGTCGTGGACCGACGCAAGGAAATGATCAAGTACAAAGGCTTCGCTGTAGCTCCCGCCGAAGTCGAAGCCGTCCTGCTGGAACACCCGGCGGTGAAGGAATGCGGCGTAGTCGGGCGTCCTGACGCCGCCGCCGGAGAAGTTCCCGTCGCGTTCGTCGCCCTGCGCGACGGCTTCGCCGACAGCCACAAACTTAAAGAAGAACTCTGCGCCTTCGTCGCCGACCGCCTCACCCACTACAAACAGCCCCGCGAAGTCCGCTTCGTTGACGCCGTTCCTAAAACCGCGTCCGGAAAACTCCTCCGCCGCGAACTAAGAAAATCCATCGCCTGAACCCGGCCGAGTAGAAAATTTTGGGTAGCGGCTCAGTTTCAATCCATGTCCTTGCGTCATCCCGAAGCGCGGCGCACTTCAGCCGCGAGAGGGATCTCCGAGGCACGATTTTCAAGGAGATCCCTCTCTCCGCCTGTAAAGCGGCTCCGCTCGGGATGACGCCGCACTTGAAAGTTTCAACTCAGCCACCATCGGATTTCACTCTCGGAAGGTTCTAAAGTTCACTGCTTCTGTTCCGACCCCTCCCCCGGCAGCTTCCGCGTCGCAAAAAAACTCCAGATCAACTCATCAGCGTTCAAATCTTCGCTCGTCTTCCCAATCGTATTCTCAGCTTCGTACTGCTCCCCACCCGGCCAGGTATTCCCCGCACCCTTCACGCTGTAGAGAAGAACCTGTGCGCTCTGCTGGCATCCGTCGTAAGTGTCGACTTTGGTTTCCATCGCGCCTTTCCCGCTCACCGGCAATTTACTCTTCTCCGGTTTCTCCGCGCAGCGATCAATCCTCGCCCAAGCTTTGGCGCTGTCTTCCACCGAAATCGTCGCCAGGCGCAGATTATGTTCGGTGCCGCCACCATAAGGAACGACCGGGTCGGAAGTTCCGGCGATCATCACCAGCGGCACCGGACGCGAAGGCACGCAAATCATCGTCTTCGGCATCGCCGCGCCCACCGCGGCAACCGCCGCAACTCGATCGCTCAAAGCACATCCCACACGCAGGCTCATAAAGCCGCCTTCCGACAGCCCCATCGCATAAATGCGGGACGAATCCACCGAAAACTTAATCGCCATCTGATCCAGCATCTGATTCAAGAAAGCAATATCATCCGCCGGAGGCGCTCTCCGATCCTCATCGGGCTGCTGGCCCTGTGGCTGCTGCCCTCCGCCTCCCGGATACCCTCCGCCTCCTCCACCACCTCCGGGATAGCCGCCGCCGCCCCCGCCGCCGGGGTAGCCTCCGCCTCCATTGCCGTAGCGTCCGCGTCTTCCCGGGCCCATGGTCGCCGGTCGCTGCACCTCCGGCCGAACTCCCACATTCCATCGCCCGTGCAAGGCAATCGGATAGACCGCAATAATCCCGTTCTTGTCGGCCAGTTCATCAAACCGCGTCAGCCGCTCCATATCTTCCGCGTCCTGATTCATTCCATGCAGCAAAATCACCACCGGATAATGCTTCTGCGGATCGTAACCCTTCGGCAACCGGACCATGAAATGTCGGTCCACGTCGTCGACTGTAACTTTCTCTTTCGTCTCCTGCGCCCAGAGCGCCTGAGCCATCAACATCACACCCAGGCAGCCAAAAGCCGCCATCGAACGCCTCAAATACGAGTTTCCAGTTTTCATCTTGTCTCCAGCATCTTGTAGTCAGAAGGGCTGACCCGAAACAACCAAACAGAAGGAACGAATGAAAGAATCCCAAGCGGCTTCCCTTGCTTGGAAGCGTACGCTCCCACCAGAGTTGGCCGCAATCGGGAACTTTCGCGCCCCCACTTCCGTATCCATCTTCGTAAGCAATTTCAGTTCCGGCATGCGCCCACGCGCACAGGAAGGAGAACCATCATGGAAAATCTCACCGGTCTCGCCGCGGTAATCATGATTTTCGGAATGCCCACGGCTGTCTTAGGAATGTACACCTTTTATCGGGTGCGCAAGCTCCGCACGGAAGAGCGGCTAGCGGCCATGCAGAGGGGCGTAGCCGTCCCCATGGAGCCCGATCTCACCGAGGCGGCCCACTCCCGCCGCGCCGGAATCCTGCTCATCGCCGGCGCCGTCGGCTACATGCTGACCTTCACCATCATCTCCCGAGTCGAACCCGACGCCCTGATTGCCTCCGCCTTCGGCGCGATTCCCTTCGCGCTCGGCCTGGGCTACTTGCTGGATTCAACGTTGATCCGTCGCGACGCCCGCGCCTAAGTGAGACCGCCGCGAATTAGAGAATGATACGGGCAAGATCAGGAATGTGGGATCAGGAATTGGGAACACGAATAAAGAGGGTGCCCCATTTCTCGCGCGTTCTTTGCGCGAGAAGTGGGGATTTTGATTCGAGAAATCCCGCCCCGCTCGAGCAGAAGGTCGGGACTTTGACCTTCACTCCCCCGTCAGAAACTTAAACTGTGCCTCCGTCAGCGGCACCACACTCAGCCTTCCCTGCCGCACCAGCGGCGATTCGGCAAACAACTTATTCGCCTTCGCCTCGGCCAATGTAACTGGCTTCGCATTAGCCTTCCCAACCTTGATCTTCACCTGCGGATTCTTCATGTCCGACGCATCCACCGACACGACCTCCGCCGTCCCGACTGCACTCTTCTCGTCTCCCGTGTGGTAAATGACGAGCCGTTCGCCCGGCTTCATCCCGCGCAGGTTCTTTAACGCCACCGGATTCGACACGCCATCCCAGACTGTCGTCTTCTCCCGCTGCAAATCCGCAAACGAATACGTAGAAGGCTCCGTCTTCAGTAAGTAGTCCATCGCATCCTCGATATTTAAGAACTGGCTTTGAAAAGATTCGCTTTGAAAGGGCATAAAGCTGCCGACTCGCGGCTTCTAATTCGGCTTCTTATTCGGATCCGCTGGCGGATCCTGCTTCGCCGGCGCGTTCGGATCTTTCGCGCGATCGTCATACACCGAATACTGGCTCTGCGGCCGTTTCAGTTTGATCGTGATCTCCAACTTGTCCTTGGCCACGTCATAGTCTTCCCCAAAGGTTTGAAATCCCTGTGCCAGCACCTGCACCCGCAGCGTGCCATACGGGATCCCGTCGAAATTCGCCTTCCCATCCAGATCGGTCTTCAGTTCCATGCCCCCGCGTTCCTGCTTGCCCTTCGCAGTCACTTCATGCATGATCACCGCCGCATTGCGGACGGGCTTGCCGTTGTCGTCCTTGACGACGAGAAAATTGATCACAGCCGTCGGCTCGTTGTCGCCGTCCTTATCCTGTTGCCCCCATGCCACGCTCGCCATCGCAAGCACCGCCAGCACCACTCCCGCAAAAACAATCTTCTTCATGTCAGCCATTCTATGCACCCCCGCGCTCCCTGTCATCCTGAACCGTGGCGAAGCCACGGTGAGGGACCTTACGATGCACGTGCAGTGGCAGTGCGGGCGGCGAGGGCCTAAGTAAGCGCATGCCTTGTAATTGATCGCACCCTCGGTCCCTCTTTAACAACGCCGCGGTTAAAATGCCAACGTGAAGACTTGGGACGTAATCATCATCGGCGGCGGCATCATCGGCCTCTCGCTTGCTATCGCCCTCCGCAAACGCGGCGCCACCGTCCTCATCGTCGAGCGCGGAGAGCCCGGCCGCGAAGCCTCCTACGCCGCCGGCGGCATGCTGGTCGACTGCCCCCTCGAAACTCCCGCGGCCCTGCAGCCCCTGGCCACGGCCAGCGCCCGCATGTATCCCGAGTTCGCGTATGAACTGGAAATCGATTCAGGAATGAAGGTCGATCTGCGCGACCACGGGACAATCCTGTTCCCGTCTGCCGAGCATCTTCACCAAGCCCAAGTTTCCGGCTTCCTTCCTGCAAGCCTCACCGCGTTGGAACCAGCCCTGGCCGAAAGTAATCGGCAGCGGCCAGCGTTCTATCTCCAAGAGCGCAGCGTCGATCCTCGCGCACTCACCACTGCTGCGTGGAAGACCGCCAAGCACCGCAGCATCGATTTCTCCTCCGGCGACGAAGTCACCGCCGTCACCGTAACCGATGGCCGCGCCATCGGCGTCGCCACGACCAAGACCGCATTCCACGCCGCGAAAATCGTGAACTGCGCCGGAGCCTGGTCGGGACAAATCCCCCCGCATAAATTCCCCACCCGTCCCGTCAAAGGACAAATGCTCTGCCTCGTGGTGCACTCACACACACTGCTCAAGCACGTCGTCCGCTCCCCCGAGGCCTACCTCATCCCGCGCAGCGACGGCCGCCTCCTCGTCGGCGCTACGGTCGAAGAAGCCGGATTCGACAAACGCACCGACCTCGCCACCATCCAGCGTCTGCATAAGGCCGCAATAGCGTTAGTTCCCAAGCTCGCCGACGCCAAAATCCTAGAAGACTGGGCCGGCCTTCGTCCCGGAACTCCCGACGCCCTCCCCATCCTCGGCGCAACCGCAACTCCCGGCTACTACGTCGCCACCGGCCACTTCCGCGACGGCATTCTGCTCGCGCCGATCACCGCCGAAGTCATGACCGCGGTCATCGAAGACCGCGCTCCAGAATTCGATCTGACCGCGTTCTCCCCAGCACGGTTCGACTGAAACGATTCCACTGAACGAATCTTACTGAATACGGGTGCCCCATTTCTCGCGTCTTTTGCGAGAAGTGGGAACGCGGTGCGATCGGAGGAAGGAGTAAGGCTCGTCGCGCTATACTGATGGGTCTTCCGATCTGTCGATCCGCAATCCTAAGTTCTCCCACGAAAGGATGAACCCATGGCTTCTTCCGCCGTCGATTTTGCCCGCAGTAATCAGCAGCGTTTCCTGAACGAACTCAAAGATCTCCTCCGCATTCCCAGCGTCAGCACTCTCGAAGAGCACAAACCCGACATTCAAAAAGCCGCCAACTACGTGGCCAACGACCTGCGCCGCATCGGGATGGAAAACGTCGAGATCATTCCCACCAAGGGCCACCCGCTCATCTACGCCGACTGGCTGCACGCCGCCGGCAAGCCCACCGTCCTCTGCTACGCGCACTACGACGTCCAGCCCGCCGAACCGCTCAACGAATGGCTCACTCCGCCTTTCGAGCCCACGGAACGCAACAACAACGTCTACGCCCGCGGCGCAGTCGACGACAAAGGCCAGCTCTGGATGGAAGTGAAAGCCCTCGAATCCCTTATGCAAGGCGGCGGAGGCAAGCTGCCCATCAACGTGAAGGTAATCTTCGAAGGCGAGGAAGAAATCGGCGGCGAATCGATCGATGAATACATCCGGAAGCAGAAAGCCAAGCTGAAGGCCGACTTCGCCCTGGTCTGCGACACCGAACTCTTCGCGCCGAATCTTCCGACGCTTTGCGTCGGCCTGCGGGGCCTCGTCTATACCGAAATCGAAGCTCAGGGCGCGAAGGTCGATTTGCATTCCGGCATATACGGTGGCGCGGCTCCGAATCCGTTCTTCGCTCTGATCGAAATCATCAGCAAACTTAAGGACTCCAAAGGCAAGATTCTGATTCCCGGCTTCTACAAAGGCGTCAAGGCTCCCAGCAAGGACGAACTCAGAGCCTGGAAGCGTCTGCCCTTCAACGAGGAGCACTACCGCAAGACCGAAGTCGGATCCAAAACACTCACGGGAGAGCCCGGCTACTCTGTCCTCTATCGCACTTGGGCGCGGCCCACGCTCGAAGTCCACGGTATGCCGGGAGGCTTTGTCGCCGCCGGCGCGAAGACCGTAATTCCGGCGAAGGCGCAGGCCAAAGTATCGATGCGCCTTGTCCCCAACCAGGACGCCGACGACATCCTGAAAAAGTACACCGCCTTCGTCAAGAAGCTCACGCCCAAGGGCATCGAAACCAAAATCAAAGTCTGGAGCAAGGGGCCGGCCGCCGTCATCGGCACCGACAATCCCTACATCAAAGCCGCCACTGAGGCACTGCGCGACACTTTCAAGAAAGAAACCGTCTTCATTCGCAGCGGCGGGTCGATTCCCATCGTCACCGGCTTCCAGGACGTGCTGAAAATTCCCAGTGTCATGATGGGCTTCGGCTTGCCCGACGACAACCTGCATGCTCCGAACGAGAAGTTCCATATTCCGAACTTCCACAAGGGGATCGAAACCATCTGCCGCTTCTTCGAGAAGCTGGGATAAAAGCAGGCATCGTCATCGTCGGCCTCGCATGGTCGAGGGTGGCTTCTGCTTGGCATACGCCTCCAACATTTTTTTTCGACGCTCCTCGTAAAATCCTCATGGGTAAGGGTTTGCGGGCGCGGGTATCGGGAGATCCGGGCAAAATCTTGAGCTGTAAGGACTTGCAGGTAAAATCTTCTGGAATAAGGACTTAGGTCTGCTGCGAGGGCCGCGCGCGCGGAGCGATTGGGGAGATCGCTGGCGGAAAACGGGTTGGGATGGGTTTCGCGCATCCCTCCAGCTTGCGCCTTCGGGAATTCTCAGTAAAGGTTGTTCGTCACACGATTGGGAAAACTTTCTGTGGAAGGCTGTGGAAAACACTGAAAGGAAATCGGGCGGTCCCGCCGTCCGAGTGTCCTGCCTCAGTTGGAAATGGAGAAAGCGTTCGTCCGTTAAGATAGCGGAGCGAACGTATGAGGAAGGAACGGAAGCATTTCACCCCGGAAGAGAAAGTAGCCATCCTGAGGCGGCATCTGGTGGACAAGGTGCCAGTCTCGGGGCTGTGTGAAGAACTGGGCCTGCGCCCAACGGTGTTCTACCGCTGGCAGAAAGAACTGTTCGAGAACGGAGCCGCCGCTCTTCAGTCTCAAGAGCGCCCCCACCGCCAAGTGGAAGAGAAGCAGAAACGTATCGAGTTCTTGGAGAAGAAGGTGCAGACCAAGGACGAGGTCCTAGCCGAGCTGATGGCGGAGCACATTGCGCTAAAAAAAAGTCTTGGGGAACTCTAACCGGTATCTGGGTGCCGCATGATGTGCGGGACCTAGTCGTGGATTTCGTCCGGCGCTGGTCGGAGAAGGCCGAGATCGGCGTCGGACGGTTCATCCCTTGGCTGGGCGTGACTGCCAGCAAGTTCTACAACTGGCGGCAGCGGTATGGGTGCGTCAACGAGCACAACGGTTGGGTTCCCCGTGATTTCTGGTTGGAGCCGTGGGAGAAAGAAGCAATCATCGGGTTCCATCTGAAGGACCGGCTGGAAGGTTATCGGCGGCTGACGTTCATGATGCTCGACGCTGACGTTGTGGCCGTCAGTCCGGCGAGTGTTTGGCGGGTGTTGAAGCAAGCTGGATTATTATCCCGGTGGAAGAGCAAGCCATCGCGCAAGGGAACAGGTTTCGAGCAGCCGCTGCAGCCCCATCAGCACTGGCATATCGACATTTCCTACATCAACCTGTGCGGCACCTTTTATTACTTGTGCAGCGTTCTGGATGGGTTCAGTCGTTTCCTCGTGCATTGGGATCTGCGTGAGTCCATGCGAGAAGCTGATGTCGAAGTGATCCTGCAGCGCGCCAAGGAGAAGTACCCGGAAGCGAAGCCGCGCATTATCTCGGACAATGGTCCGCAGTTCATTGCCCGCGATTTCAAGGAGTTCATTCGCATCTCGGGTATGACGCACGTCCGAACCTCGCCTTACTATCCGCAGTCGAACGGCAAGATCGAGCGCTGGCACAAGTCGCTGAAAAGCGAATGCATTCGTCCGGGAACGCCGCTGTCGCTGGAAGATGCGCGGCGTCTGGTCGAGGGCTACGTGGAGCATTACAACAACGTCCGCCTGAACAGTGCCACCGGCTACATCACGCCGAAGGACGTGCTGGCGGGGCGTCAGCAGGAGATCCACGCGGAACGCGACCGCAAGTTGGAAGCCGCCAGACAGCAACGCCAGAGTCACCGGCAGCAAGTCGCGTTGGTGGACAGCCAAGGAAAGCTATTTTGATCCACAACGAGTGATATCGGGATGTTACGCCAACCAGCCAAAGTGGTGGCCCACATCACGTTGAGTGCGGCTTGTATGTGCTGTAATCTATTCTCGCGCTCGTGTATGGAGATTGGTCGATGAAGCATCGTTGGGTGATAGTGGGCTTCACCATCATAGCTCTGATCTTTGCAGGCATAGTCTTCCGCGCTCAGCGTAACCATCGTCGGTGGGCAAAGTCGGCGGCAGTGTACCGGATCCGGGCAGAGCAGGGTGATGCTAAGTCTCAGCTTCTGCTCGGTTCAATGTATTACTACGGCAAGGGAGTATCGAAGAACTACGTTGAGGCCGTTCGCTGGTATCGCAAGTCTGCCGAGCAGGGCAACCCGAAAGCCGAATACGGCCTCTGCGACGCTTATCACGAAGGCAGAGGCGTTACTCAGGATTACGCCGAAGCAGCACGCTGGTGTCGCGAAGCTGCCGATCAGAGCGATCCCGAAGCTCAATACGCCCTCGGCTTAGTGTATTCCCGTGGGGAGGGCATTGGACAGGATTACTCGGAAGCTGTCCGCTGGTATCGCAAATCCGCCGAGCAGGGTTATGCGATGGCTCAATACGCGCTCGGGTATACGTATTTCACCGGGGAAGGCATTGCACTGGATTACTCGGAAGCTGTCCGCTGGTATCGCAAGTCCTCTGAGCAGGGTTATGCGAAAGCTCAGTACGCGCTTGGGTATATGTATTACTACGGCTACGGTGTGCCTCGGGACCGAGCCGGAGCAAATGACCTGTTCCAGAAAGCTGCCGCTCAGGACGACGAGGATGGTAAGCGGGCGCTTGAGCGTTTGAGGAAGGGGATTTCAATCGACCCAGGCGCGGGCCTCTCGGGCCTTCAATGAACTCGCGCAAGTCTTCTCCCTTGACGGGGCGAGAAAATAGCAGACTAAAGTAATCAGGCGATTACACTCACGATTCGTATTCTGGCTGGTCTGGGTTTTGGCGGATTCACGGGCCAAACGGATGTTGAGAAACGGCAGGTCGTTGCGGAGCTAGAATCATCTTGCCGGGCGAAACGGAAGCGGGCACTACGGGGACGCAACCATGCCGAGGGATAGCCCGGAGGGCTCATCGAGCCGATGTTTTGCAGCGCGGGACTTTAACCTCTCGCGCTGCAAGCTGGCAGGAACAGTCATCGGACGATAGACCCCCATGCCTTGAAAATCCCCGCCCCGCAGGGGCGGAATCTACACTAACGGAGAACGTCGCTTCTCCATTTCACGCTGAGCCAGGACACGAGGACCTGCACTAACCTTCCCCATTGCTGCGCTCCTTTCACGCTGTATACTCGCTCCGCAGGTCCTTCAGCACTTTATTCACACGTCGGCCCAGCCTCCCCCACTGACTTGCCTCGGTTAGAAATTAGTAAGTCAGTGCGCCCGTTCGGAGGAGAACATGAGTTACTGGAAAAAAGTTTTTCTGGGCTGTGCGTTGTTTGCGGCGATGGCGATTTCTTCTTCGGCGCAAACCTTCACTACGCTCGCGACGCTGACCTCGGCCCAAGGCTCGGCGCCATTCTCGGCCCTCACCCAAGGGAGAGATGGCAGCCTTTATGGAACGGCCGCGGCAGGGGGCGCGCACAGCCAGGGAACGGTATTTCGCGTTAGTCCAGTCGGGGCTGTCCATGTGCTCCATAATTTTTGCGCCCAGGCCAACTGCACGGATGGGGCCTATCCCGTAATGATTGTCCTTGCGACGGACGGGAACCTCTATGGAACGACATACTACGGCGGAGTGATTTGTTCGGCCACGGCTCTAGACGGATGCGGGACGATTTTTCGGATCACCCCCGGAGGAGCTTTCACCGTTTTACACAGCTTCAACGGAACCGAAGGTGAGATTCCGACATGGCTAATCGAGGCGAGCGACAGAAATTTCTACGGGACCGCTTTTGCGAGCCTCGTGAGTGGCGGAACGGTCTTCAAAATGTCTCCTAACGGTACGCTTTCAGTACTCCACAGCTTCGAGGGACTCGACGGCATGTACCCCCAAGGAGTCGTGCAGGGCACAGATGGCAACCTCTACGGGACTACATACGGGGGCGGAAAGAACGATCCAGAGTGGTGCCAGCCTTATTCAGGCTGCGGTACCGTATTCAAGGTGACCACCAGCGGAGCGTTTACAAGCCTGCATAGTTTCGATGCGGCCGATGGCTCCATACTCTATGCACCCGTGGTTCAGGCGAAGGATGGAACATTTTACGGCACGACCTTCTATGGCGGTGGCGAAGATGGTGCTGAGGACGGCACAATTTTCAGCATCACCACGAAGGGTCATTTCGAATCGGTTTACCAGTTCACGGGAATCGCCGCGACTTCAACTACAGGCCTGGTCCCGGCCAGCGATGGCAACCTGTACGGAACGATTGGTCAGGAAGGAGCTTGCGGCGGTGGTCACATCTACAGCATAAGTCTGAGCGGAGTGTTCACTCCGTATGCCAATTGCGAATTCGGCGGGCCCAACAATGTCGCTCAATTCACGAACGGAATGTTCTATGGCGAGGACGGGCCACTGATCTACAGCTTCGACAACGGCCTCGGCCCGTTCGTCACGTTTGTCCTTCCGGCAGGAAGAGCGGGTCGGACCGCGCAGATTCTTGGTCAAGGACTCACCAGCACAACCAGCGTGACCTTCAACGGCATCGCGGCTACGGAGTTTAGTGTGGTCAGTGATACGTATATGACGGCGGTGGTGCCTGCGGGCGCGACTACGGGGGCGGTGGTAGTTGCAACTCCGGCGGGGAATTTGACCAGCAATGTTAGTTTCAGAGTCAGCAGGTGAAGTGCGCTAGCGGCCGCTCTGATTCATCCCACTCAAGCCAAAACAAGGCTTGAGTGGGCCACCCGCCCACTTCCCCATGTTAAAATCAACCGGTGAAAACGTCTCGGAAATTTACTGTTCTAATCGAACGCGATGAGGACGGCTACTACGTAGCCTCGGTTCCTGCTCTCAGAGGCTGTCACACTCAAGGTAAGAATCTGGACACGCTGATGAAGCGTGTACGAGAAGCAGTCGAGCTCTGCCTGGAAGAGAATAGCAGCGCTCCCCAGCTTGAACTCGTAGGTATCCAACAGATCTCGGTATGAGCCGCCTTCCGCGCCTGAAGGGCAAGGAATCAATCCGCATTCTTGGGAAGTTTGGTTTCGAAGTCGCGCGCAGCCGCGGCAGCCATTTCTTGCTTCGGCACACGGACGGAAGGGTCACGACAGTTCCAGTCCATTGGCGAGATACTTGGCCCCGGGCTTCTGAGATCTATTTTGCGCGATGTAGAACTCTCAGTAGACGATCTCTTGAAGCACTCCTAGCCGCTGTCCGTCACTCTGTTGTTAAGCTTTGCATTGGATCCTCGCCTAACGACGCCAAGCTCTATCTCGAACATTAGTAAGTAATCGCAAGCTTACATAATCACTCTCGACGTAAAACATAACTATTGACAACCATTCGTAAGTCTCGTAATCTCTCCCGCATTCGGGTTCTGCCGAGTCCAGAGAAAGCTTTTCGCCACCATCGTCCTGTTTCGAAGACGTTCAATTCCCCCGAGAAGGAGATTGGCAATGACATCCCTTAGAAATCTTTGTTTCGCCCTGCTCACCTTCACTTCCCTCTCACTCTTCGCACAATCCGGATCCACTTTCTACGTAGCGAAGACTGGCAGTAACGGCAACTCCGGGAGCTATACCGCGCCGTGGCTGACGATTCAGCACGCTGCGACTACGGTCACGGCCGGTGCTACCGTCTATGTGGAATCGGGCGTGTACAACGAATCGGTGAACTTCCCTGCGTCGGGGACGGCGGCGAATCCCATCACCTTTGCGAGCTATCCGGGGCAGACCGCGACGATTGACGGCACGGGCCTGAGCGTCACTGGCACGCAGGGGCTGATCAACATCGTCAACCAGAGCTATATCACGGTGAACGGATTTGAAATCCGCAACTACACGACCAGTAAGGCGACTCTTACGCCGGCCGGTATTTGGGTCACGGGCGCGGGAACCGGCCTTCAGTTGCTCAACAATCTGGTGCACAACATCACTACAACTTCCGAGAAGAACGGTAACGCCTTTGGCATCGCCGTCTATGGGACGTCGAGCACGCCGATCACTGATCTGACGATTAGCGGCAATCAGGTTTACGACTTGAAAACCGGCGAGAGCGAATCGGTGAATGTGGATGGCAACGTGACCTATTTCTCCATCACCAACAACATCGTGCATGACAACGACAACATCGGCATTGACGCGATTGGATTTGAAGGCGTCGGGCCCACGGGAAGCGACCAGGCCAGGTACGGCGAGATCAGCGGCAACACGGTCTACAACATTAGCGGGATCAATAATGCCGGCGAAGGCGATTCCTACGATGCCGACGGGCTTTATTGCGACGGTTGCGAATATGTCGTCTTCGAGCGCAACACCGTTTATGCCTGCGATCTGAATATGGAAGCCGCCAGCGAACACAAAGGGCACGACAGCAGCTACGTGACCATCCGCAACAATGTCTTCTATGACGCGAATACGGTCGGCATTTCCATCGGTGGTTACTCGAATACCGTAGGGGGCAGCGACCATGTTGTGATCGTCAACAACACTCTGTACAACAACAACACGAAGAACGCGGGCGCGGAGTTCCAGATTCAATTCCACTCCGGCGACGCCTCCGGCAACATTTTCGAAAACAATATCGTTTACGCCGGAACTGAGAACGTCTGGATCTACAGCTTCGTCAAGGGCACGTCGACCTATCCTGCGCCGCCGGCCACGCTCAATTGGAATCTCTATTACTCCACCGCCGGCTATGTATCCGGCACTTCGATCGATTGGGCCGGGAAATCGAACTTCAAGACTTACGCGGCATATCAATCGAGCAGCGGCGAAGACGCGAATTCACCGGTGGCTAATCCTCTGTTCGACAACCTCGGCTCAACCCCGCCCGATCTCGACGTCGCGTCGAATTCGCCTGCCGTCAATGCCGGCAGCACCAGCGTTACCTGCAGCGTGGGCTACTGCGGCAGCGCCACCTCCATCTACGGCAGCACTGACTACGCCGGCAATCCGCGCGTGAACAGCAGCGGGCAAATCAACATCGGAGCCTACGAGCAGTAATCTGCTTATGCGAGTCATCCTGAACGAAGATGGGGCATTCGCAACGTGAATGCCCCATCGCAGCCGACGGCGCCTGCCCTGAGCAAAGCCGAAGGAATTCTTCCGCCAGTACCAATTCTGGGGCATTTGAAATACCCGCGCCCCTATTGATTCGTTCATGGTTTACCATTGCGTTAATGGGCTACCGCTTCGAGTTCGCGTTCGACTCGACGAACAAGATATTGCTGGCCCGGTTCGAGGGCCAGCTCACGAATGAAGCTGCGGCGAAATACCACGACGCCCTCGGCAGGAATTGGAGGGCCACCGGCGCCCTTGCCGGGATCTGGGACCTTTCAGCCGCTAGTGATTTCGCGATCTCGTCCGATTTCGTGCGCAGCCTGGCGGCGCGAAAACCCATCACTCCGGGTTTAATCAACCATCCTCGATTTATCGTTGCCCCGGTGACAGCCGCGTACGGCTTGATGCGCATGTTCCAGATTTCGGGAGAGCTGAGCCGGCCTCTGCTGCATGTCGTGCGCACGGTTGACGAGGCGCTCGCCGGACTCGGCGTCAAGTCTGCGCACTTTGAACCCCTGGATGACTCCATCTGATCTAGCCCCGCGCATAGTTGTCGTAACTCCGCCGTTGCAGTCCGCCGTTGCGTTCAATGATCGGCCTGCGCTAGCATTGTCTTGCTCTCGCGCTTCTCCCCGCCTTCTTCCCGTCTCCACCCCTAATCCACTCAATTGCTGCAATGTGTGTGCAACCCAACGCGGTCCGCTGCAAGCCCACACCATATATGGTGTTATATTGCTTGACCCCGCCCCAATTTCACCGTTACAGTAGCTTATCTTTGTGCCCGCCCAACCCAGCCTGGGGCGAGAATTGGTCAATCGTTGGCCGAAACATGCACCGAAACGACGAGGGGAATCTCGTTGGTAAATACGCGTACCCAGGCAGTCGCCAGCGAAACCACTGTCAACTGGCCGCTGACTACTGGCCACTGTTCTTAAGGAGTTCACGTTGCTCAAACTGAAGCGTCTTCAGATTCTCGGGTTCAAGTCGTTCTGCGACCGCACGGAACTCAAGTTCCACGGCGACGGCGTTGCCGCCATCATCGGCCCCAACGGCTGCGGTAAGTCCAACATTTCCGACGCCATTTCCTGGGTGCTGGGCGAGCAGTCGGCCAAAACTCTGCGCGGCGCCCGCATGGAAGACGTGATCTTTGCCGGCACGCGCGACCGCAAGCCGACGGGCATGGCCGAAGTGTCGCTCACCCTGATCGACCCCGAAGCCTACAACGGCGCTGACGCCAACTCGCCGACTGAAATCGATATTCAAGACGATCTTCCTCAGGATGCTCAAGCTGAGTCCAACATCTCCGACAACTGGGACGAAGCCTCCATCCGCGCTCGCGCGGCCGAGGCCACGGAACAAGCCGTAGAAGATGCGCAGCCGGGCAAGACAGAAGAAATCGAAGTCCCGCGTTCGAAAGTAAACATCATCGCCGTCGCCTTCCCGGACGACGAACCGGGATTCGCAGCTCAAGTGGCTCTGCCCGTGCATAATGTCACCGCGCCGCTGACTGCCGCGTCCGCAGGAACGGTGGCTCCGCACGTTGTGTTGAAAATCCGTCGCCGCAAGTTTAACCAGCAGCAATTCCGCGCTGGCGAAATCGTGGTCACGCGCCGCCTGTTCCGCTCCGGCGACAGCGAATATCTGCTCAATGGCAAACTCTGCCGTCTGCGCGACATTCAGGAACTGTTCATGGGCACCGGCCTCGGTCCCGAATCGTATGCGCTCATCGAGCAGGGACGCATCGGCCAGATTCTCAGCAGCCGTCCCACCGACCGCCGAGCAATTCTCGAAGAAGCTGCGGGGATTACGAAGTTCAAAACCAAGAAGCGTCTCGCCGAGGCCCGACTCGAAGACGCCAAGCTGAATCTGGCACGCATCAACGACATTTTTGACGAAGTCACGCGTCAGATGAATTCGCTGAAGCGCCAGGCCTCCAAGGCCGAGCGCTACGCCCGTCTGCGCGAGGAAATGCGCGCCAAACTGCGTGTCGTTCTGGCCAGCAAGTTCGCCGCGATTGAACTGGAAAGCGCTGAGCTCGATTCGCAGCTCAACGCCCTGGCCGAAGAAATGCAGCATCGCACCGAGGCCGTGCAGCAACTTGAAACCGAGCATGGCGAACGCACTCAGCGCGGCTACACCATCGAAGGCGAGCAACGCGAAAATCGCGAGCGCATCAGTCAGATCGCACTTGAAATCGACCGCGCTCACGCCCGGCGCCGGCACAATGAGGAACGTTGCGCGGAATTACTGGTGCGCGCGGCTTCTTCCGAGGCCGAGCTTGCGCAGGCCCGCCATCGTCTGACCGCTCTCGAAGCCGAACGCGAGTCCAACCGCCAGATTCTGGAATCCGCCGCAGCCGACCTGGCCGCCGCTCAGTGTGATTTGGCGCTTTGCCAGCACGATGCCTCTGCCGCCGCCGCGAGTCTCGCCGAAATCGAGCACCAGCAAGAAGAATCGCGCGTCGCTATCTTCGACACCGTTTCCTCGGCGTCCCGTCTGCGCAACCAGCTCGCGCAAGCCGAAGAGCGTCTCGCGGGCGCTGACCGCGAAGCCCGCCGCCTCGAAGTCGAAATTGCCAACGCCAGCATTCAGGTTGAAGCCTTCGGCGGACAGCGCGGGCAAATCGCTCTCGAATTTGAATCTGTTACGCAGCGCGTCAGTGGCATCACCGAAGAAATCAGCCAACTCCGGCGCCTGATCGAACAGAAGAAACTGGACGAGACTCGTTCCAAAACCAATCTCGACGTGCTGCGCGCGGAGTATGCGACCGCCCTCGGCAAGAGAGGTTCGCTCGAAGCGGTCATCGCCGAGCATGGATACTCCACCGAATCCGTTCGCCGCCTCTTTCAATCCGGAGTCATGCAGTCCGGCCTTGCGCCCGTTGGCGTGCTCGCCGACTTCCTTGAGGTAGAGCCGCGCTACGAGCGCGTAGTCGAGGATTTCCTGCGCGACGAACTGAACTACGTGGTCGTCAAATCCTGGGACGCAGCCGACGAAGGCCTGCGCATGTTACGCACCGGCGTCGACGGTCGCGCCA
This sequence comes from uncultured Acidobacteriota bacterium, assembly GCA_963758005.1. Taxonomy (GTDB): domain Bacteria; phylum Acidobacteriota; class Terriglobia; order Terriglobales; family Acidobacteriaceae; genus Sulfotelmatobacter. The sequence goes on along the minus strand of CAVWTR010000004.1, from coordinate 22,579 downwards.
CTTTCCTCGTCCATCCCGAAGATGCACAGGCCAAGTTCTCCTTCATCCTCGATGAGGCCGCTCACTGCGCGCCGCCCACGGCTCAAATCGTTCCGCTGAAGAATACGATTCGCGTGCTCGACGGCTTCGGCAAATCGCTGGAAGTAATTCTGCCGAAACTTCGCGATGGCTACATCGTTCCCGAAGCCAACGTTGCGCGCGGCCTGGCGCTTGAAAACCCTGACGCGTTCTTCCTCTCCCAAGCCGGTGAATGTTTCCACAACGTCACCGTCACCGGAGGCAAACAGCGCGCCGAGGGGCCGCTTTCCATGAAGCGCGAGTTGCGCGAAGTCCTGCGCCAACTCGAAGAGTTGGAACGCGCCCTGCGCGACGAAGAAATGCGAGTGCTCACTCTCGGCCGCGAAATCAGAGACCTCTCTTCCCTGCTCGATCGCCTCGACGGCGAAAGACGCGAAGCCGACCAGCAGGCGATGACGTCCGGGCACATGCTTCGGCAACTCGAATCCGAAATGACTCGCGTTAGCGAACGCCTGAATGTCTCTCAGCTCGAACTGCAGCGCCTGGCCGGAGAGCGCGCCGAACAAGAAAACATTGTCGTCGCCCGCCAGTCGGAAATCGCCACTCTCGAAGCGCAGCGCTTTCAGCTCGAACAGCAACTCGCCGCGGCCCAGGAATCTCTTACTGCGCTGCGCCAGCGCCGTGAAGAATCGGCGCAAACTGCCTCGCAGCACGCCGCCCGCGTCGCCACGCTCGAAGAACGTCACCGCTCGGCCGCAGGCGTGCTGCAACGGATCGAGTCACTGTTCTCGGAAATGGGGGAGCGCGTGTACGCGCTGAACTCGCAAATCGAGTCGGCCGCCGCGGAAAAGCTCCAGCGCGAATCTGAGAACGAACAACTCGCGCAACACGCCGCCGACCTCGAAGCCGAGCGCAATGCGGCGCAAGCTCGCGAAGGCCTGCTGCAGTTTGAAACCGAACAACTCCGCGCCCGCCTCGCCGAAATTGATGAGCTCCTGCGAGACACTCGTCTGCTGCTCGATCAGGCGCGTGACCGTCGCGGCGATCTGTCCGCCGCAGCTGCCAAGCTGGAATCCGACGCGCAATATATGTCTGAGACGTGCCTCAACGAACTCGGCATCGAGCGCGACGCATTAATGGCGGAAATGAACGCGCCCGAGGCCACCCTGGCGATCGTGACCGGCGAACAACTTGCCGTCGAAGACCAACTCTACCGCGACATGCGCGCCAAGCTCGAAGCCATGGGCCCGGTGAACATGATGGCTCTCGAAGAGTACAAAGAAACCGCCGAGCGCCATTCGTTCCTCGAAACCCAGCGCAAAGACTTGATCTCCTCCATCGAAAACACAACCGCGACGATCAAAGAGATCGATCAAATCTCGCGGCAGAAATTTGAAGAGGCCTTCGCCCGCATCAATGAGAATTTTCAGGCCACATTCAAGAAACTGTTCGGCGGCGGCCACGCTTTCATGAAGCTGACCGACGAGGAAAACAGCGCCGAGAGCGGCATCGACGTCGTAGCCTCACCTCCGGGCAAGCGCCTGCAGAGCGTGCTCCTGCTTTCCGGTGGCGAAAAGGCACTCACCGCTCTCGCTCTGCTGGTCGGCATCTTCCAGTACGCGCCCAGCCCGTTCTGCATCCTCGACGAAGTCGACGCTCCGCTCGACGAAGCCAACATCGGCCGCTTCACCGAACTCGTCAAAGAGATGAGTGTGCAGACCCAGTTCGTGCTCATTACGCATAGCAAGAAAACCATGAGCATCGCCCCGGTGCTGTACGGCGTGACCATGCAGGAGCCGGGCGTTTCGAAACTAGTGTCGGTGAGGTTCGGCGCGCCGGCGTAAGCGATACGACTACGTTGGTATACAATGTGTACAGGAGATTACGATGGCAGGATCTTCCGTACTCACTTTGCGCCTCGATCCCAAACTGAAGAAGCAACTTGATCGCCTGTCCGAGGCCACCAACCGGAGCCGCTCATTCGTGGCGGCCGAAGCAATTCGCGAATATGTCGAACTGAACAATTGGCAGATTGCGGAGACCATCAAGGGCCTAGCCGAGGCGGATCGCGGCGAATTCGCTACCGACAAAGAAATGGAGCAGACTTTCAGGAAGTGGACGCGGCGTGCGCGTTAAGTGGCTCCGCGAAGCACGAGCCAATCTCGACGCTGAAGCCGAGCACATCTCTCAAGACAGCCCTGCAGCTGCAGGACGAATCGTTGCGGCGATCGAGTCGGCAGTTGCCGGGCTCGCCCGCCATCCCGCGATTGGCCGGCCCGGCAGAGTGGTCGGCACCCGTGAATTGGTAGTGCCGGGCACGCCGTACGTCATTCCATATCGAGTCCGAGATAATGCTGTCGATGTAATCCGTGTATTTCATGGGGCACGGCGGTGGTCCAAGAAGTTCTGAAGGGAAAGTTTGAATCCGAATTCCACCGCGTTTTCCACTCCCATCCTCAGCTTTTCCACAGTCCGACCCAGCCTTGGGCCTTGCCCCGCGCACCTTCCCGGCGATCCTCATTGCTGTCAACATTTTTCAATGGAACGAATTACATACGGCACCGCACAATGTGATCAGAATCGTTGACTTTTTTTTCTGACCAGCTAGAATACGCATCGCTTCTTCCTTGTAAAATTTCCCCATGAGCCCTGAACTTCTCGATACCGTCCTCTTACAAACTGACATCCCCGATCTCCCTCTTCACGCCAGCGGGAAGGTCCGTGATGTCTACTCGGTCGGCGACCAGCAGTTGCTGTTCATCGCCACCGACCGCATCTCCGCCTTCGACTACATTCTGGCCACCGGCATCCCTCACAAGGGGCGCGTGCTCACACAGCTATCTCTGTTCTGGTTCGACTACCTGGCCGACATCGTTCCCAATCACCTGGTCACGTCCGATGTCGACCAATACCCGGCGGCCGTTCGCAAGTACGCCGACCAGCTTCGCGGACGCTCCATGCTGGTGCAGCGCGCTGAAATGTTCCCGGTCGAGTGCGTCGTGCGCGGCTATATTTCCGGCTCGGCCTGGAAGGAATACAAGGCTTCGGGCAAGGTCTCCGGCATCACGCTTCCCGCCGGACTGAAAGAGTCTGACGCCTTCCCCGAGCCCATCTTCACGCCGTCGACCAAAGCCACGACCGGGCACGACGAAAATATTTCCTTCGATCAGATGTGCGAGACCGTCGGCGTTGAAGCCGCGAGTCATCTTCGCGATCTCACTCTGCGCGTCTACAAGAAGGCCGCAGCCTACGCGCTGACCCGCGGCATCATCATCGCCGACACCAAGTTTGAGTTTGGACGCACCGCCAAGGGCATCACCCTGGCCGACGAAGTCCTCACTCCCGATTCCTCCCGCTTCTGGCCCGCCGACAAGTACGCTCCGGGACGGCCGCAGGATTCGTACGACAAGCAGTACGTTCGCGATTACCTCGAGCAAATTCACTGGAACAAGCAACCGCCCGCGCCTGCCCTGCCGGCCGACGTGGCACGTCGCACCAGCGAAAAGTACCTTGAGGCGTATTTCCAGCTTACTGGGCGCAAGCTGGATGTATAACCGCGGATCTGTTGCGATCCGCGGCCGCGGGAGCTCGGTATGACCCTCGCGGATTGGATGATTTGTGCGTTAGTGCTTCTGAACGTGATTACAGCCGCCATGCAGGGCTTCTTTTCCGAGGCTCTCACCATGGCTGGTCTGGTCGTGGGCTACCTCGTGGCTGCCTGGCGGTATCGCATGGTCGCGGAGTGGCTGGAAAAGTTTTTGAAGAACCCGTGGTTAGCTGAGATTCTCGGCTTCCTCGTCATTTTTTTTGCCATCGTGCTCCTGTTCGGCTTCGCCGCCAGACTTGCACGCTGGGTGATGAAGGAATCCGGACTCAGTGGCTTTGACCGTTTCCTCGGCGCAATCTTGGGGCTGCTGAAGGGCGGATTGATGGTAGCGGTGATCCTGATGGGCATGACGGCATTCGAACCAACTTCGACTGTGCTGCGGAATTCGCAACTGGCGCCTTATTTTCTGGCTGTCGGCCAGGCTGCGGTCTGGGTTGCTCCGCCGGAGTTGCGTGCCCGTTTTCGTCAGGGTCTCGACCTGCTCCATCAGGCTCCGCATGCATTAACCAGCACTCCGGCTTCTCCGCCGAAATAAACGGCGCAGTGAAAAATTCATAGCAAAGAGAGAAAGCCTCGTGAAAGATCAACTGGAAGCGCTTGTCCTGCAAATGTACCGCAGCAATATTCTTTATTCCGAAGGCGTGCGTGAGTTCAAGAAACGTTTCATCCTGACCGTGCTGCAGGAAAATAAAGGCAACCAGTGCCGCGCCGCCCGCGAACTGGGCATGCACCGCAACACCCTGAGCCGCACCATCACGGAGCTGAAAATTGACGTCCGCCAGCTCCGCGACGGCGTCAAGCGCCCGCCCCGCAGCGCCCGGCCGATGACTATGGAGAAGAAAATCGTCCGCTAACTTTCTCTCTGTCATCCTGAGCGACTGTCATCCTGAGCGTAGGGAATGCTTCCGCGAAGCGGAAGCATTCTCGCAGTCGAAGGACCCCTTGCAAACCCGTGCTACCGGCCGCCTCTGAGGGAATTTCCGTCGCGGCTCTGCTTGTTTGTTGGTGACCCGCTCGCGTTCTCTACACAAAACAAAAGGGCAGCCCTCGCGGGCTGCCCTTTTTATTTCCCACGAAAACCGTCCGCTACTGTGCGGCCGCTGGCTTGTGGTGCACTGGCGTTGCCGGCTTGGGCGCCGTCTTCGTCAGAATCACACCCTTCTCCATAGTCATCATGAACGGACTCGGCGTGTATGACGCGGGTTCGCCCCGGAAGTCAAAGCTGGCTCCGTCTTTCGGAATCAGCCTCGGCGTAACCTTCTCTTCGAACTGCAGAGTAATGTCCGCCTTCTTCGCGTCGATGTCGTCCGAACTTCCCGCGATCATAAACTCGGTCGGGGATGTACTGATGATCGTGCCATTCATCTGCAATGGCTTGCCCTTGATGGCGTTCCAAACCAGATCCTGATCCGCCTGAGCTCCGTTGGTGAATACGAACTGCCACTCCGCGAAGCTCATCTCTTCCGGCTTTTTCGAAGTCACTATGCTATGAACCTGCTCCGCCGGGCTTGGCGCGGGCTTGATCGGAACCTGCGCGCTGTTGGCCTTGGCCGCCGCCAGCACTTCCGCCCAGCCGTCGTCTGCCGAGTGGAACTTCACATACTGCGAGCGCGCATATTTCTCAATCCCAGCCTGGGCCTGGGCCGGAGCCACTGCCGCCGCCCGCGCCGCAAACCAGATTCCATTTTGATAGTCCGGCGGCGTCTGCCCGAGATACGCCAGCGCCAGCGGATACACCACGCTGAAATCGGTGGGGTTCGCGTCCACCGTGGCCCTCAGATCCGTGGCTGCACTGGCGTCGTCTTTGTCCTGCAGCTCGTCAATGCCCTTGGCCGCGTGGAAGATCGCATTCATCTGGTCCTTCTGCTTCTGAAAATCCGCGTCGGAAGTTCCATCCGGTTTGGTGAACTTCGGCATGCAGTCGAGTCCCTGCTGGCCGTATTTCTTCCCGTCCACCAGAAGTTGCTTTGCGTTCGGGTCTCCACCCTGCGCCATGACTCGGTCAAAATACGCCAACAGCGCCAGCCCGCGCACATTGCACGTATCCGCCGTCACCAGCTTGGTCGCCGTTTCCATGGTCTTCTTGGCATTTCCAGTTTGCTGGTAGGTTCCCATCAGAATTTCCAGCGCCTGATTCTTCATCACGCTGTTGGGATACTGCGTGAGAAACGCCTCCAGCCCGCTAATTTTCGCGGCGGGGTCGGTCTGTTGATACGCTCCCACATAGGCGTTGTACTCGGCAGGATCCTTAATCACCGGGGCCTGAGCAGCGGGCGCCGCGGCCGGCGCAGCTTGCGTTGCCGGCGCCGCAGATTGGGGTGCTGCGGGCGTGGCCGATTGTCCTTGAGCTGGCGGTGTGGTGCTCTTCGCCATCGCGACCACAGCAACCCCAAGCACAACCGTTAGCAGAATCTTTTTCATCAGCATGGCTCCTAGGTTCATTGGAAAATTTGGGAAATAACTTCTTTGGAAAATAGCTTCTTCGCAAAACCGGTTCTTCGGGAAATAGCTCTTCCCGAACACGCATCATACGTCAAGCTCAGCAACACCTGCATTCACATCTGTACCGCTTGGCCTTCGCATCCTGCTTTGGAATGCCGGGCTTCCGGACAGCACCCGGAGACAAGGGATGCCTGCTGGAACACAAGGGCATCCAGACCCATTTTCCCGGTTGCCGGATTATAAGTACCTCTTCTGCCGAAGGCAAGCGCCTTCCCGTTTGTCCTCCCCTTTATGTTCAACATGCTATGTTCAACAGGCTATGTTCAACAGGCTATTTCAACATGCGCTCGTTTAATATGCGATTCGTAGCAGCCCGCGATTCGGCATATGACTGGCACATGACTGGTAAGATGCGCAAATCGGACGGGATGGATGGTCTCCATCTCCCCGGTGCAACCCGATAACGAACGCCGCACGGAGCCTTTGATATGGACACCGCAAACCCCGCAGTCGGGCAAGACCCAGGCGGGCAGCCCTTAAACGGGCCGCCTCTAGCTGGACAAGTAGCAGTCATCACCGGCGCCGGACGCGGCATCGGCGCGGCCATCGCCCGCCAACTCGCCCAACTCGGCGCCACCGCCGTCCTCTGCGGCCGCACCCAGTCCACCCTCGATGCCACCGCGCGCGCCATCCTCGACGCTGGCGGCAAAACCGAAGTCATCCCTTGCGACGTTACCCTGCTCCACCAACTCGAATACGCCGCCACCCGGGTCGACAGCACTTTCGGCCGCATCGACATCCTGGTCAACAACGCCGGCGTCGGCGGCTTCAACGACCCGCTGCACATGCTTCTCCCCGAAGACTGGGACCGCATCCTCAACACCAACCTGCGCGGCGTCTACTACACCATCCGCGCCTTCGCCCCGCTGATGATTCGCGGCTATTCCGGCCACATCATCAACATCTCGTCGCTATCCGGAAAAAATGCTCTCCCCAACGGCGCAGCCTACGCCGCCTCCAAGTGGGGACTCAACGGCCTCACCTACTCCGTCGCCGAAGAACTTCGCCCCCACAACATCCGCGTGTCGGTGATCTGCCCCGGTTCCACCGAAACCGAATTCAGCCCCCACGCCGGCAAAGACGTCAACAAGATGCTCCAGCCCAACGACATTGCCCACGCCGTCGCCATGCTGGTAACCCAATCCCCGCAATCATTTATGAGTGAGATCCTGCTGAGGCCTACGCAAAAGCCATAAGCCGCTCGCGGCTCGCTCTGAAGTTGTCATGCTGAGCGGAGCGAAGGACCTATGCAACTGTTTGTTTTTACAGTCTTATTTTTGCAGTCTTAGTTTTCACAGTGCGCGGGCCGGAACTGATCGAAATGCTGGTCGCATCAATTTGCCTGGAAGCGCTACTTCTTAAATAAATTATCAAACGCCGCCCGCGCGCTGGTGGGGCGCAAACTTGCCGGAGTTGAAGTTTCCTTCTCACGCGTCACTCGAATCTCGTACAACTCACAAGAATTCCGCTCATCCTTCTTCGCGATCCGCTCCTTCACCGGTTGCATGCACTCAAACCGGCTCCCGGGATCGAAATACGTACACTGCTTGCACGAATGCAACTCAAACGCACACTTCGGACACTGGCCGTCCCCCGCAGCTCCTTGCAGCAAAGTCCCGCACTGCGCGCATCGAGACACCGCCCGCGTGCCCGGGAGATTGAGCGGCTTCGGCCCCAGCGCATGGTCCCACTTCGGCGGACCGCTCTTGCGCTCCACCGGCGCTTTCCGCGGCTGTTCACTTCTCGGCTCACCCCGCGGCTCACCCCGCGGCTCCCGATCCCGATCCTGATACCCATGCTGCCGGTATTTAGCCACAAACCCTCCCCGCCTACGCGGCGAGTATTGTCACCCCAAGCGTGCTCGCGCGCAAGTCCCGGGTGCCCCATGTCTCGTGTCCTTTGCAAGACGTGGGAATTCCCTCACCAACATCACCGTTCCCACGATAACGAACTCCAACTCGTTACAATGAGGCCATGATCCAAAGAGGCATGATCCACGAAATCCTCCCCGTCGGCCCACTGCAGTGCAACTGCTCCGTCATCGGCGACGAAACCACGCACGAAGCCATGGTCATCGACCCCGGCGACGAAATTGAAGACGTCCTTGCGCTAGTCCGCAAACACAATCTGCAGGTCAAGCAGATCGTCATCACCCACGCCCACATTGACCACGTCGGCGGAGCCATGAAACTCCGCGCCGCCACCGGCGCTCCCATCCTGCTCAACCAGAATGATTATGAACTCTTGAAAATGTTAGACGTGCAAGCCGCCTGGATCGGCGTAGCTTCTCCGGGAGAGGTCGTAATCGATCGCAGCGTCTCGACCGGAGAAACTGTGGCCGCTGGCTCCCTCACCGCACAAATCCTCCACACCCCCGGCCACACCGAAGGCAGCATCTGCCTTTATTTTCCCGCTCAGCAAAAACTCATTGCCGGCGACACCCTCTTCGCCGGCTCCATCGGGCGCACCGACCTTCCTGGCGGTTCGCATAAAAAAATTCTCAGTTCCATCCACGAAACACTCCTCGCTCTTCCAGACGAAACCGTGGTAGTCCCTGGCCACGGCGAGCTAACAACAATCGGCCAAGAGCGCGAGAGCAACCCATTCCTGATCAAACGATAACTCTCCCCATAACTCTTTCCTCGCCGTAACTTTTTCCTTACCCGTAACTCTTCCCTCACCGTGGAAGAGCGGCCCTTCGAGGGCCGCGTCGTCGACACAGAAGAGAATGGCCTTCAGGCCCTGCGTCGTCGCCGGGGCTGAAGCCCCTTCCGTTTTTATTGTTGCCCGACGCGGCGCTGAAGCGCCGCTCTTCCACTACTTCTTTTGCTTCTTGCCCGTGAACAAAGGAAAACCCCACGCCCCGATCGCCAGCAGCGCTCCAAACAGAATCACTGCGTCAATACTCGCTCGGCCCTGCGGAGCCCAGTAAACATCTTCGAGGTTGAGCCACAGCGCGAATTCGTCCAGCGTAAGCGCGGCACCGACGCCATACAGAATCGCCATCACTCGGCTGAGCAGCACCGACGAGTCATCCGACCCAACGCCGACCTCGCACAACCATCCATAGCCCACAAGAAGCAAAATGATGATGCCGAAAACCAAATGATGAATGTGCCGGCCATCATGTTGAATAAAGTGGAAAGGCGGTATTTTATGCAGCACCGCATAAACCACCGCCCGCACTCCGGCAAACGTCAAAAAGAAGCTGACCGCAGCCCCAAAGAGCCGTCGCCTCGGACGATCTGGAATGCGCTCCTTGATAAGGAGGCCCGCAGGTGTTCCCTGCAGCACCAACAGAACGAGAGCCGCCACCGAGAGCGCCACCAAGAAGACGAACCATGCATAGGCCATAAATGTTAAAAATTAATGTCTAAGCGAATTAACGCCCAACGAATTATGTGCGCGTCAGGAATTCAGGAACGCCAGGACTCTGCGCATACCTTCTTTAAATTCCGCCGCCGCCGTAATCAAGCTCAACACCAGATATCCGTCCCCCGGAAAATCATAAAAATGGCCGGGATGCACCACCACCGCCTTCTCCCGCACCAACTCAATTGACAATTCCTCATCCGAGCGCGTTACCGGAACCCGCAACACCGCGTACCATCCGCCTTCAACATTCAGCCGCGAGCAAGCCTTCTGGCCCGCCAACTGGCGGTCCAGCTCAGCGAGATTCCCGCGAACCCGCTCCATCAATTGCCGCTGAATATCTTTCCGCTGCTCCAGCAGCGCCGGCAAAGCCCACTGCACCGGCGCATTCATCGAGAGATAAGTATCGGCAATCACCTCCAGCCGCCCCATGGCCGCGTCAGCCAACTCCCGCGGCCCGCTTGTCACCACCCAAGCGACTTTCATCTGCGGCAGCGCCGCAATCTTCGACAACCCGCTCAACGTAAACGTCAGCACCTCGCGATTTGCGACAAAACTCTTCGACTCCGCGGGCCGATCCGAATTCCCGCGCCTGAAGGCGCTGCCGCTTGGAACCGCCCTCGCTGGCGCGTCTGAAGGCATGCCCTGATACGAACCCTGCGCTGCATCTGCCTCCAGTCCATAATCCAGAAACACTTCATCCGCAATCACTGCCAGCCCACGCTCCCGGCAAAACGTATTCAGCGAATCCATTTCCCCCGCCTTCACAAACGATCCCGTCGGATTATTCGGATGCACCACCACCACTCCCCGCGTCCGCTCCGTCAACGCTCTCTCCAGTGACGGAAAATCCATCTGCCATCCGTGGTCATAAATCAGCGGATACGGCACCAGCCGCACATCCTGCAAATCCGCCAAAAACTCAAACAGCGGATAACTCGGCTTCGGCACCAGCAACTCATCTCCCGCATTGCACAGCAACCGAAACACAAACGAATACCCCTCGCTGGTGCTGGTAGTCAGAACAATCCGCTCAGGATTCGCATCTCGAACTTCGTGCTCGACAGCGTAATACCCTGCGACCGCCTCCCGCGCCGCGAGCAGCCCCTTCGGCTGCGGATCGTAATCCAGCGCCCGCGGAGACGCCAGCGCCCCCAGAATCGCCGCATCGTCGTAATGCAACCCAGCTCGCGTAGGATTTGAAACCGTCAGATCGAAAATCTCTGCCGCGCGCGCGCGCACCTCTTCCAGCGCCAGCGTGAAGCGGTTCTGCGCCAGTTTCCAGTTGGTTCGTTCAGAAAACATATTCAGAAAACATCAGGTGGGATTCTACTTGCGATTCGATAAAGAGAAGAAAGAAGAGAAAGAACTTGAGGTGAGAATAAGAATTGTCGCTGGTCACCCTGAGTGAGTGGATTGTCATCCTGAGCGAAGCGGAAACCGGCCCTGCACCTGCCGCAGGAGACCTATACAACTGTCTGCAGCGCACCCGCATTCGAAATGACTTCTACCCGGGCGGCCGCACAAACGGCATCGCTGGTGGCGGGGTTTCGCGCGTCAGATCCTGCACCGTCTGCCCCGGCCAGTCGCGAATTCCCACCGCCGGACAGATCAGCCCCCGGCTCGCCGGACGCAGCAACTGCCGCAGCGTCTGCACCCCGTAGAACAATCCCTCGCCTGTCTTCGCCGCCACAATCAAGTGTGTTTTATCGGAGAACAGCAGGTACCCATCCTCGCCCACCACGTCGTCCGCCTTGAGTCCGTTCTGCGCCAGAAACCGCCGCACCCGCGGATCCTGCAAGCGAGCCAGCACGATGGCCCCGCCCTCCGCCTTGCTCTTTGGCTTCATGGCCAAAATGTTCAGGCTCATCCCTGACTGGTCCGCCACTGATTCCGCCAGCGTTTGGGCAGCAATACGATCCTCCGACTGGTGCCCCAGCAGCACGTAAATCTTGGTCTTCGGCCCCACCCGAAACCCGCCGTCGCGCAGTTGCACTTCCTTCGGCGCGGGATCGATCTGTACCTGCGCCAGCGCCGAAGCGCAAATCAGCACGACCGGGAGGACCCCCAACCATCGCTTGACTAGTCGCTCATTCATTCTCGTTCCCCTAGGAACTCGACCGACATAACCTGCGCAACCCAGTAATTCAAATTGCCGAACATTCTTAGCCGAACGTTCTTGCCAACATTGTACGCGCAACCGGGTTCTGTAGTCTCATGAAACATTCCGATGTTTCGTATGACTGTTAACTATGATGTTTACCATTCTCATCCTTAAACAATGTCTCCGGAATGTCTCTCGGAAATTGCATCCCGAACGGCTTGGCCACACCACGAAGATTATCACCCAAATGCTTCCTTATTAACGACATACGGCATCTTCTTCACGTCCCCGCCGTAGTTTCCTTCCAACACGTCGACGAGCCCCTGGACGCACCGCCCCGCCATTCCCTTCTCAGGATCAGTCGACAGCCGCGTGATCCGCGCCGCGCTGGCAAAGTGTGGCATTAGCCGGCACCGGTCCGCAATCGCCGCATCGCGCAACGGAGAATCCGCCGGCAGCGGTTCTTTCTCGTATACATCCAACGCAGCTCCGGCAATCCAGTTCTCCCGCAACGCCCGTGCCAGCGCCCCCTCGTCCACCACCGGCCCCCGCGAAGTATTCACTAGGTACGCCGTCGACTTCATCAACCGCAGATTCTTCTCGTTGAACAAATGATATGTCGGAGTAGCGCTCTCCCCCTCCCGCAGCAGCGGCACATGTACACTCACAAAGTCCGCCCCGCGCAGCGCCCCTTCAAACGAAACATACTTGATCCACGCCTTATCTTTGGTCAGCCCTCGCGCGTGCCTCAGATCATTCACTTCCTGAATTGTGTTCACGAACTCATGATTCTCATATGCCGGGTCATAACATAAAACATTCATGTCGAACCCAACACACTTCTTGATGAACGCCAGCCCAATCCGCCCCGTCCCGATCACCGCGACGGTTTTGCCCGTAACTTCATCTCCCAAGAACGGCAAATAAGGATGCCAGTATCCCCACTTCAGCTCGCGCGTCAGTTGCTCGGCGGGCCACATTTTCCGCGCCAGCGTCCCCATCATGAAAAACGCAAACTCCGCCGTAGCCTCCGTCAAAACATCGGCAGTATTGGTAAACGGAATCTTGTAGCGGTTCGCATCCGCGCGATTGATGTTGTCGAACCCCACCGCAAACTGCGCCACGACTTTCAGCGTCCCCTTGCCCGCCTCAAACACTTCCGCATCAATCGGATCGCGCAGCGTGGTGATCAGCCCATCGATCCCCGACTTCACCTTATCGACGATCAAACTCTTTGCCGGCGGCTCCGGCCGCGCATACACCTCAACCTCATATCCACGCGAGCGCAACAGCCCAATCGCCTCTCCAATATCGCAAGTAGCAAACACACGAATCTTCTTGTCCATAAGATTTGTCCGCAGAGAAACGTCGGATGCCCCACTCTCTTTCGCGCTCCTCGCGAAAGAGAGTGGGGATTTTGATCTCTCTAGATTTTGATCTCTCTATCAGAGCAACGGTCGCGTCAGCCAGGTTCCTGATAAATCCCCAACACATTCCCACCCGGATCGCGGAACCTCGCCGTAATTTCCGGGGCATCCCCGCCGATAGCCTGCACAATCTCTCCGCCATTCGCGACGATCGCTTCAACCGTCGCGGACGCGCTCTCGACCCAAATGTAAACCATCAGTCCCGGCGTCGATGCCGGCGGCCGACCCGTCACAAAAGCGCCGCTGACTTCCCCCACGCCATCGTCAAACGCAGTTGCCCCATCCCCGCGTTGCCGGATCTCCCAATCGAACACTTTTTTATAGAAGTCAGCCGAGCGCGCAACATCCGTCGCAGGAATCTCGAGGTAGCAGATTTTACCGTTGGCGAGCGCGGGAGGCATGGGCGCCTGCCATTCTACCCCGCCCTGCGAAACTTCGTACCCGATTCCGAATCCCCGCCCGACTCCAGCAGCGCCACCCCGCCCCGTCGCAAACTCTCCCAAGCCGCCTGATTCAGTGAAGGCTCCGCGCTCACGATGTCGCGAATCATGTCCCAGGCCGCCAGGTTGAGTGCGCCTTCGGGAGGCATTCCCATGGCCAGAGACACCGCGCACTGCGGACAAAAACAAATCCGCTGCGCCCCTGACTTCTGCCGCGGCTTCACCCCCACCGTCTGCGCAAACATATACACCGCCACCGACTTGTGCCCAGCCTCAATTTCACGCCTGCAGCGTAAACAAGAAATAGGTTGCACGGTTTCCTTCCTCGGCTCCTAGCCTCGCACCGTTCCGTGCCTTCACTCTCGCCCGCCGTCTTGTGGAGGCACAAGTACAAAGGAAGATTCCCGAATCCAAATCCTCCTAGGAGAGTTGCAAGTCTTTTCACTCTACCCAGCCTGCAGGATTCGGGTGTAGCGTTCCTACGCCCGCCGAAGTCGGAATAAAGTCCGAATAGAAGTCCCAAGAAGGGGGAGACTCCAATGCAAGTCGCCCACGCAACCAAAGCTTCATCCCTTGCCACGCTCGCGCCCATTCTCATTCTCATTCTGGCCGCTGCGATTCCTGCGACCGCCCAGACCTTCACCTCACTGCACAGCTTTACCGGCACAGACGGCAGCTACCCCTATGCCGGGCTGATCCAGGGTACGAATGGGAAGCTGTTTGGGACCACATCCGGTGGTGGGACTTTTAGCGGCGGCACCGTTTTCACCGTCACCACCGGAGGCACAGTTAAGTCCCTCTACAACTTTTGCAAGCTGGCCAGCTGCGCCGACGGCACCGACCCCAGAAGCCCGCTGGTGCAGGCCACGAATGGAAAGTTCTATGGCGTGACGTTCGGCGGCGGTCCTTTCGACAGCTTTGGAACCATCTACCAGATCACCAGCAGCGGCGCTCTGACCACGCTCTACGCCTTCTGCCAACTGAGCGAGTGCACCGACGGCGACGTTCCTTATGGAGGCATGGTGCACGCCCTCAACGGCACGCTGTATGGAACCACCGCCGGGGGCGGAGCGCACGGTGGCGGTACGGTCTTTGATATCAAGACCACGGGTGGCACTCCCAACATCCTCTACTCGTTCTGCTCCTTGAGCGAGTGCGCCGACGGCGACTCTCCGCAAGCGACCTTGATCCAAGGCACGGACGGCGATTTTTACGGCTCAACTTATGACGGCGGCACCTTCAGCTACTACGGCAACGTCTTTAAGGTCAGCTCCACCGGAGCCCTCACCTCGCTACACAGTTTCGACGGCACCGACGGCGACGAACCCATTGGCGGACTCACCCAGGCCATCGATGGAAACTTTTACGGCACTACCCAGGTAGACGGCGTGAACGGCTATGGCACTGTCTACAAAATCACTTCCAGCGGCACGCTGACCACACTCTACAATTTCTGTGTGTCGAGCAGTTGTCCAGACGGCTCATTCCCCGAAGATCCGCTGGTCCAGGGAACCGACGGAAATCTCTACGGAACCACCTTCTCCGGCGGCGCCTTCGGCCATGGCACTATCTTCAGCATCACGACTGCGGGCGTCCTCACCACACTGCACAGCTTCGACAACACTGAAGGCGGCCAGCCAGAGTCCGGACTAGTCCAGGACACCAACGGCACCTTCTATGGGACCACCTACAGCGGCGGGACCAGCAATTTGGGCGCGGTCTACAGCCTGTCGATGGGCCTCGCTCCGTTTATCAAAATCAATCCCCCCGCCGCCAAAGTCGGCGCAACCGTTACTATCCTCGGCACCAACCTGACCGGCGCCACCAGCGTCACCTTCGGCACTCTTGCCGCTAAGTCGTTCAAGATAGTGTCGAGTTCAGAAATTACAGCCGTCGTTCCCGCGATCACCAAGAACGTCAAAGTAACGGTCGTCGCTCCCGGCGGAACTTACTCGACTTATCCGCTGTTCCGCTTAACCAAATAACGACGACACGCACCACGAGATGGGCTGACCCACCTTTGGCGATTTTCGAAGGGTGGGCACTACCGACCTCGTCCCAGAAGCAGGAAACTCTGCCTGATATATACTTTCCCGTCTGAACAGCCACCAAATCCAACCCGCAACAAACTAAGGAGTTCCCCATGTCCACGCTGTTGCCGAAAGGCCCACTTGGACCGACAGGCCTGATTGGCAAATGCATTTACCCAGCATCAAACCCCCTCATCGGCAGCCTTGACGTCGCGTTGAAAGGCGTTGCCAGCAATAAAAATAAATGCACCAGCTTCTACCTCGATACCCTGAGATACATGCGGCGTGGGGCGAATGTCTTAGGACGCAACCATCATCAGGGCTTGGCCCGAACCCACCTGTTATCGGATGGTTCCATTTTTTTCTTTCTTTCCACCTCGAACATCGGCGCTGAAGGTACCATCGCGCAATTTCGATATCTCGGCCCCCTGGATGGCGAACATGTTCTGCAAACCGATCCGCTCACCGTCGCTTTTATGGTCCAGCTTCTAAGCATCGACGAGGGCCATCCGGCGGACATTTGTTTCCTGCCCGACGTGAATCAGCTGGATTCCGGATACCTTTTCGTCACTGAGGCCTATGACCAGCATCGTATTTCCGTCTATCCGTGGGCGCCCGGCTACGATTTATTTCCGCCATTCCACTTCCCGAGAAACTTTGACGATGGTCCGGACTCTTTGTTCATCGATAGGGTGGGCGACACCTACTACCTTGGCGCCGCCGACAGCGGCTCCCGCAAAGGCTTGCTCTGGACCGCACAAGCCGAGGACCTTTTCCCTACTTGCAAAAAGCATTGCATGAATCCCTACGCCTTCAACCCTTTGAATCCCACCGAATTCACTCTGCCCGCCGACGGCAAGGCGTCCCAGATCAAGCTGATCCAACAGGCGGACGGCTCCTGGTTTCTTCTCGGCTTCCGCGGCGACCCTCCCGATGAAACCGAAGGCATCGACTACGTCGACGTCTACTCTGTAGCATTCAACCCTTTCAACATCTCCGACCGCCAGGAATCCGTCCATATCTACTTCAGAAAGGGAGACACCGGTTTCGCCAACACCGGCACCCACTATGTAGAAAACTCCGGAAGACTCCTGATCTCGTCCTCCTACCGCTGGGCAGAAAGTGAAGGCCCCGGAGGCTCCTACGTAAGCCGAGTGGACGAGTGCCCCTCGTCGTAGTCCCTGCGCTGGCCACCTTTTGCATTAGCACAGCCGAGGCTGCCCCACCCTTCGCGGTTTTCGAAGGGTGGGCACCACGGACCTCGATGCCGCGTTCACTCGTGACATACGCAGGAACGACCCTGGACTCGTGAACGAATCCCGGAAGGCTGAGCTGTAGGTAAGACAAGTCGCCTGATGTCATCGTCCGTGGTGCCCACGCTTCGAACATCGCGAAGCGTGGGGCAGCCGGGCACCTCAAACAGCGGGACTGCTCAATACTGTATATACAGCACTGACTGCGCGGGTGCCCCGTCCTTGCGTCCTTTGCAAGGGCGGGAATCTAGAATGCTTGAGCTAGTGCTCGAAGGGTGGGCCGCCCGCCCCGTGCCACCGTTTCCTACTCAAAATCTCTTGATGCAAATCTTTTCACACTATGCGAACAGCGAAGCTGGGATTACAATTCTGACGTTTTCGGACTCTCGTGAGATCGATTACGGCTATAGCCACACTACACCTGCCGGAGAGATTTGATCTGGGTGGGCTCTGGAAGTTATCGCTATCTTTGGGCTTGGGGAATTTTTTCTGCGCGCGATCTCAAGGAGGTTTGGAATGAGTCACGACGATCAACACCGTAAATCGATGTTGTCACTTCGTCAAATAGAGACCAGGCCGGTTTCCGGCCTAGCCGCCAGCCTGCTATGCATGGCGGCGTTGTTGTTCGCATCTTGTTCCCTGAGCGCACAGGTCATCAACCAGCCCGTTTTGTTTTCCACTAATTCGGGCTATCCCGCCCGCATCGCCCAAGGAACCGACGGCGCGCTCTGGTTTGCGACCTTCAACGAATTTGGAGTTGGTCGAATCGACATCAACGGCATCGTAAGCTACATACCGGTGTGTTCCAGTGAACTAGGTTGCACGCTCTTCGGAATAGCCACAGGCTCCGATGGCGCGCTGTGGGTCACCGGTTATGACTACACCGCGATGTCGTTCACTATATGGAATGTAACTACAGAGGGCGACGTAACTCCTTACCCCCAGTTCCCCAGCACCTACATCCCTCTAAATGACATTGTAGCGGGACCGGATGGGGCGATGTGGTTCACGTCTTCCCAACCCTCAGGCGCTCAGATCGGGAGCATCACCACCAGCGGCGACGTCACGCTCTCCTCCCCTCTGAATACTGACCTCTTAAGGGGACTAGCTGTGGGCGGCGACGGCGCTTTATGGACGACGAACTGGGAGGGATCCACTCAGAGTCCGGCCGAGATCATCCGTTTTCCCTTGTCTGGAGGCCCCCAATATTTCCCTGCGCCGACCCTGGACACTGTATATGGCGGGATCGTGGCCGGGCCTGATGGTGCCTTATGGTTCACCGAGAACAGTCCTGAGAATGGCAGCCAGATCGGGCGTATCACTACCGACGGAACTATCACCGACGAATTTCTTGTTTCCAGTGTACAGGTTGCGCTCACTGGAATCACCTTGGGCTCAGATGGAGCTTTGTGGTTTGTGGAGCAGAATACGGGAGTGGTCGGGCGCATCACGACTGCCGGAAGCATTTCGGAATGGTCGATCGGCGGGGATATTTATCCGTTCTCGATCGCCGCCGGGCCCTGTTATGGACACAGTGTGACTGAGGAATTTCAGGGCCTGTGCGACTACGGCCTATGGATAACGCAGCAAACTACAATCGCCCACGTTACCCTGGTGACCACGCCCGCGAAAAGATTTCCGCGCCCAGTCCCCATGGGTGTTTCCATCAGCCCCACGCCGACAGGCACGCCGACAGATCCCAACGTTACTGCCGGTACAGCCGGGATGCGCGTGCAGTCCAAATCGATGCCGTCGCAGAAATTCATTTTGAGCAACAACCACGTGTTGGGCGCGATCGGGCCCACCGACTGTCCCAACACCGCTCATAAGGGCATAACCTGGGCGCTGCAGCCTGGCACCTTGGACATCGGTCTCGATCCTGGTAATGATCCCCATTACTATGTCGGCACGGTCGCGAATTACGTGCCGCAAACGACTACTACTCCCAACCGAGTCGATGCCGCCATTGCCAGCACCACCGATTCGCTGTCCTCTTCCACTATCCTGGGCATCGGCCAACCAACTCCTGAGATTGGCACCGCTTACTTGGGCGAACCAGTCACCAAGTCGGGAAGAAGTACCGGAGTAACTGCGGGGTTCGTAATCGGGATAAATTGTCGAGGCATAGTCCAGGTCAATTCCTGCGGCACCTACAAATATCAAGGCGAAGAGGCCGTGTTTGGTATCTCGCCCTGGTTGCGATTCAGCCAACCGGGCGATTCAGGGTCGGCAATCTTGGACAGCGACACCCTTACTCCGGTAGGCCTGCTGTATGCGACAAGCGGAACAGGACTCACGCTGATGAACCCAATCGTCAGCGTTTACGACGCGTTGGGCGTTTTGCCCGACGGCGCGACGCCCTGGGATGCGATTGGGATCAGCTCGCTGAACGTGGA
Source organism: uncultured Acidobacteriota bacterium (assembly GCA_963758005.1). GTDB lineage: Bacteria > Acidobacteriota > Terriglobia > Terriglobales > Acidobacteriaceae > Sulfotelmatobacter. Next base: position 3,430 of record CAVWTR010000004.1, on the reverse strand, counting down.
GGTGGACGACGAATTGTTGCGCGTTGAAGACATTCAGGCCCGCCACGAAGACGAACTCTTCGCGATCCCCGGACTGGCTGGCAATTGTGTCTCGCGCAGCGCATCGGGTTACGAGTTCCAAGTATACGTCACCGACGAGACGGCCAAATCCACGAAAGCTATTCCCTCTGGCCTGGAGGGGGTACCGGTGCACGTTATCAATACACACGGCGGATTCACTTCTTTCTGACACGCAACGGCGGGGGGCTTCAAACCGCGGCTCTGCGGGGGCCCACCCCTTGACAAATGGATCCCATCGCTTTTACAATTAGCACTCGTAAGGCATTAGTGCTAACAGCACCGCCTAACCCAACCAAATCATAGGTTTACGCAGATCCAATCAATCACGTCAACCTTATCATCCTTGAAAGGAGTAACAAACATGGCGAAATTTTCACCACTCCATGACCGCATTCTGGTCCGTCGCGTGGAAGAAGCTTCCACCACTCGTGGCGGCATCATCATCCCTGACTCGGCTAAAGACAAGCCGCAGGAAGGCGAAGTCATCTCCACCGGCAAAGGCCGCACCAACGACGAGGGCAAGACTTTCCCTCTGGCCGTCCACGAAGGCGACCGCATCCTGTTCGGCAAGTATTCCGGCACCGAGATCAAGATTGATGGCGAAGAGTACATCATCATGAAAGAAGAAGAAGTCCTCGGCATCCTAACCGGCGCCGCAACCCCGTCGAAGAAAGAACTCGCCGGCTCGAAGCGGTAAGAAATAAGCATTCTCATCCTGAGCGCGTTCTTTGCGCGAAGGACCTATGCACTTTGCGGTTCAGCTAAAAGCCAAGAGCCAATAGCCAAGAGCCGCCGAAATCACCGCAGGCATACCCTGCAAAATTAGGAGATAAAAAATGGCAAAACAAATCGTTCACGGAGAAGAATCCCGACAGGCGATCCTCCGCGGCGTCAACCTTCTGGCCGATGCCGTGAAGGTCACCCTCGGCCCCAAGGGTCGCAACGTAGTCATCGAAAAGAAATTCGGTTCGCCGACCATCACCAAAGACGGCGTCACCGTAGCCAAGGAAATTGAACTGCGCGACCCGCTCGAGAACATGGGCGCACAGATGGTTCGTGAAGTCGCCTCCAAGACGTCCGACGTCGCCGGCGACGGCACCACCACTGCCACCGTTCTCGCCCAGGCCATCTTCCGTGAAGGCGTCAAGACCGTTGCCGCCGGCGCGAACCCAATGGCTCTGAAGCGCGGCATCGAGAAGGCCGTCACCATCATCTGCGGCAAGATCGACAAAGAAGGCAACCGCGTCAACGGCGAAATCGACAAACTGTCGAAGCCCGTTACCGGGGAAATGATCGCGCAAGTCGGCACCATTTCCGCCAACAATGACGAGACCATCGGCAAGATCATTGCGGAAGCGATGAAGAAGGTCGGCAAGGACGGCGTCATCACCGTTGAAGAGTCGAAGACGCTGGAGACTCAGCTGGAAGTCGTGGAAGGCATGCAGTTCGACCGCGGCTACCTCTCGCCCTACTTCGTCACCGATCCCGAGCGCATGGAAGTCGCTATCGAGAACGCCTACATCCTGATCAACGAAAAGAAGATCAGCTCGATGAAAGACCTGCTCCCGCTGCTCGAGCAGATTGCCAAGTCCGGCAAGCCGCTCTTGATCATCGCTGAGGACGTGGAAGGCGAAGCGCTCGCCACCCTCGTCGTCAACAAACTGCGTGGAACGCTGCAAGTCGCGGCCGTCAAGGCTCCTGGCTTCGGCGATCGCCGCAAGGCCATGCTGCAGGATATTGCTATCCTGACCGGCGGCAAGGCCATCACCGAAGACTTGGGCATTAAGCTCGAGAACGTGCAGATCAGCGACCTCGGCCAGGCCAAGAAGATCACCATCGACAAGGACAACACGACGGTGGTCGAAGGCAAGGGCAAGCACTCCGAGATCGAAGGCCGCGTTCGCGAGATTCGCAGCCAGGTTGAGAAGACCACCAGCGATTACGACCGCGAGAAACTGCAGGAGCGGTTGGCGAAACTGGTCGGTGGCGTAGCCGTGATCAAAGTCGGCGCCGCAACCGAAACCGAAATGAAAGAAAAGAAAGCCCGTGTGGAAGATGCGATGCACGCCACCCGCGCAGCCGTGGAAGAAGGAATTGTCCCGGGCGGCGGAGTTGCACTGGCGCGTTGCGCGTCCTCACTGGAAAAAGTAAAGGCCGAAGGCGATGAGCAGATTGGTATCAACATCGTGAAGCGCGCCATCACCGAGCCCCTGCGCATGATCGCCGAGAACGCAGGCGAAGAAGGCGCTGTGGTTCTGGGCAAGGTACTCGACGCGAAGGAGACGAACTTCGGCTACAACGCCTTCTCCAACGAGTACGAGGACCTGGTCAAGGCCGGCGTGCTCGATCCCACAAAGGTCGTGCGCACCGCCCTGCAGAACGCCGGGTCGATCGCCAGCCTGATGCTGACGACCGAAGCCCTGGTCGCGGAGATTCCTGAGAAGAAGGAAGCTCCCGCGGGCGGCGGCGGACACGGCGGCGGCGGCGGCATGGGCGACATGTACTAAAGCAGCTGTCAGCTATCAGCTTTCAGCTGTCAGTAAGATCAAAAGCCCCGCTCGCAAGAGCGGGGCTTTTTTCTTGCGTGGCGGCGTGGTCTCTGAAAAAATGAGCGGCCATGCAGATCACCTACGAACTGACGCAAAAGGATTTCACCGAAGCGTATTCAGTTCACCGTAATAGCAGGCCGTGGAGTAAGTGGGCCAGGAGAGCATTCATTTGTATTGCAAGCCTGGGTGCAGCGTTCGTCCTTTTCGGTTTCTCGGTTCATCCGACCCGGCAGCAGGCACAGGGTCTGATCCCGCTCTTTGCGTTAGTCGCGGTGTGGATCGGAGTACTGTGGCTGCTTCCCAAGTGGATAATGCGACGGCAGTTTCAGCAGCAACCGGGAGCGCATGGGCCAAGGATGTTAACTTTAGATGAAACTGGGGCGCATTGGCGATGGAGCGGTGGTTCCAGTGATGTCGAGTGGAAGAACTACATTCGGTCAGCGGAAGGAAAGAATCAGGTCCTGTTCTACACCTCCCCGGCCTGCTTCAACATTGTTCCCAAGCGTGCCTTCGCAGGAGAGCAACTCAGCGACCTTCGTTTGTCTTGGTTCAGCCTGAAATGGAGAAGCGACGTTCTCCGTTAGTGAGTATTCCGCCCTTCGGGCGGGGATTTTCAAGGCATGGGGTCTTTCGATCCGATGGAGGTTGGGGCGGCGCAAGAACGAATCCTCGCGCCCCCGTTCATCGTCTCGATGAGCCCACCGGGCTATCCCTCGGCATGGTTGCGTCCCCGCAGTGCCCGCTTCCGTTTCGCCCGGCAAAATCATTGTAGCTCCGCAACGACCTGCCGTTTCTCAACATCCAGTTGGCCTGTTATTCCG
>CAVWTR010000003.1:0-99631 GCA_963758005.1 uncultured Acidobacteriota bacterium | reverse complement strand
CCTGTCACGGCAGAGGCCGCGGGTTCGAGTCCCGTCGTCCCCGCCAATTCTTTCAAGCACTTGCAAGGAATTGGCAATTTGCATAATGGCCCAACTTGGTTCAGTTAGGCCCCGTGTTTCTCCTTCGTTGAGTACGATCCGAACCAGTTTGCTTCGTGCCAGCCGCTCTTCGGCATCCCGCCTGAGCATAAAGACCCAGCGTAAATCGATCAGGCATTTTTATTTCGCCGTCACCGCTTTCAGGAAGCGGTAGTAGAAATCGACTCCTTTGTAGTAGGACTCGACGCCGAGCCTCTCATCGCGTCCGTGGGCGCGAATATCGTCGCGATCAATTGCGATTCCCGAGATCTGATAGGTTGGCAGTCCCGCTGCCATCGTGTACACGCCATCGGATGCGCCAGTCGCCATATCCGGAATAACGGGAGTGCCCGGCCACATTTCTTCCGTGATTTTCTCCAGAGGGCCGAATACATCGCGCCGCAACGGCGGAGCCGGGAAGCTCTCGCGACCGGAAGCGCTGTCGGAGATATTGCCGAAGTTGTCGACATAACGCACGGTAATTGCTGGATCCGCGAAAACCTTAATCAACTCCTGCCTGACCTCTTCTGCCGAGTGCCCGGGCAGAATGCGGCAGTTTACATTCGCTTCCGCCCGCTGCGGTAGAGCGTTGTTGGCATGCCCACCATTGAGGCGGGTCGCAACGCAGGTGGTATGCGTGGTGGAATTGTCGATCGGATCGCGGGAAAGTCTAGCTACTGCCGCACTGTCTGTAGGAGTTTTCAGCATCGCTCGAATGTCGGCAGCACGTTCCGGCGTTTCGGCCTTGGCGATCCGCTCGTAATAAACTCGCGTGACATCGTTCAGTTCGAAGGGGAACTGGTAGTGTTCCAGCCGCGTGAGCGCGTTGGCCAGCGAGTAGATCGCATTATCCGGCCTGGGCAATGAGCTATGGCCCCCGGGATTGGTCACCGAAAGCTGAAAATCTGCATAGAGCTTTTCCGTGGCGTCCACGCTCATCATCACCGGCTTGCCATGATCGCTGAGGATGCCGCCGCCGTCGTGATTGAAAACCATTTCGGCAGCGATGAGTTCGCGATGGTTTTTTACGAGCCAATCGACTCCGTTCGACTTGCCGCCCTCTTCATCGGCAGTCAGCGCAAGAATGATGTCGCGGTCGGGAATGTAACCTTCTTTCTTAAAGCGGATCAGAGTGGTGGCCATGATGGCATCGCCGCTCTTCATATCCTGCGTGCCGCGGCCGTAATAAAAGCCGTCTTTCTCAATAAAGGTGAAAGGATCGGTAGTCCAGTCTTCGCGATGTGCCTCGACTACGTCGAGGTGGCCAATGAGCAGTAGCGGTTTATTCTTTCCTGTTCCGCGCAGCCGAACGACCAGATTCTTCTTGCGGTCGTTCGGGCCAAGAATCTGCATGTCGGACTCGGCGAAACCGGCTTCGCGGAAGCGTTTTGCCATGGCTTCAGAGGCCGTAGTCACGTTACCCACGGAGTCCGTGGTATTGATTTCGATCAGTTGTTTAAAAATATCGTGAGAGAGTTGCCTGGTGGCTTCATCGATTTGCCCCTGCGAAGCCGGCGTGAGAAATATAAAAAGAAGGACAGATGAGAGGAGGGCCGCACATTTACCAGAGTTCAAACCGTGGTCTCCCGGGTTCCGAGGTTCATTGATTTAGTCAGCAAAGATTTCGTCAGCAAAGATTGTACACATCTCATCTTAGCCGACGCTGCAGAGGGAATCATTCCGGTCTGTCTGTCGGTCACGTTTGCGGCAAAGGCACTGGAAACTACTTCATGCAGCACAGCGTCATGGCCCGCTCGAACACGCTGTGCAGGCTATAATTGCGCCACGCATGGCCCTGACCTCTGGCACAAAACTTGGTCCCTATGAAATCCAGTCTGCGCTGGGCGCTGGCGGGATGGGTGAGGTGTACCGTGCCAAGGATGTCCGCCTGGATCGCACTGTCGCGGTTAAAGTTCTCGCTTCCCACCTTTCTTCTTCGCCGGAACTGAAGCAGCGCATGGAACGCGAGGCGCGGGCCATCTCTTCTCTGAACCACCCCAATATCTGCCATCTTTACGACATCGGCTCACAGGACGGCACTGACTATCTGGTCATGGAGTTTCTCGAAGGGGAAACTCTGGCGGAGCGGCTTGGTAAAGGAGCTTTGCCGCTGAGCGAAATTCTAAAGATTGGGATTGCCGTAGCCGAGGGACTTGCCGCGGCGCACCGCCAGGGGATCGTGCACCGTGATCTGAAACCGGGCAACATCATGCTGACCAAGAGCGGCGCGAAGCTGATGGATTTCGGGCTCGCGAAGTCCGCGGCCGGAGGCTTGGGCGCCGCAGCCCGGGGCTCCGGGGCTTCGAGCGCGCCTTTTTTGTCGGCGGCCCAAACGATGAGCCAGGCCAGTCCCGTATCTCCGCTCACCACCGCGGGTACGATGATTGGCACGATCCAGTACATGTCGCCAGAACAGATTGAGGGCAAGGAGGCAGACGCGAGATCGGACCTGTTTGCCCTGGGCGCCGTTTTTTATGAGATGGCAACTGGTGCAAGGCCGTTCGAGGGCAAGAGCCAGATCAGCGTGGCGAGCGCGATTCTCGAAAAGGAGCCCGCGCCAATTTCTGCGGTCCAGCCCCTCACGCCGCCAGCGTTCGAATACATCGTTACCGCTTGCCTCGCTAAGAATCCTGAGGACCGCATTCAGACCGCGCATGACGTCGCGCTGCAATTAAAGTGGGTCGCTCAGAGCGGGACAACAACCGTAAGGTCCAGCGAGAAAAAATCGAATTACCGAGAGTTGCTGGTCTGGCGAATCGTGGCCGTAGTTGCTCTGATCTTCATCGCCCTTGCTCTCTTCTGGCGTGGATCGAGAGGCGCAGAGCAGACAACGTATTTTTCCGCGCCGCTTCCGTTTGCGGCTCGAGACGTAGCGGTATCTCCCAATGGCCATACAGTCGCGATTGTCGGCCATCGAGAGACCGAACGAAACAACGTGATCTGGATTTACGAACCTGGCTCGCAGGAATCGACCAGCCTGTCCAACACTGAAGGCGCCACCTTTCCGTTTTGGTCCGCCGACGGGCAGTCACTTGCGTTCTTTGCCGATGGAAAATTGAAGAAACTGAGTCTGGCTGGCGGCCTGGTGCAGACATTGTGCGACGCGCCAACGGGCCGTGGTGGCACGTGGAACAAGGATGGCGTCATAGTTTTTACCCCAAGCGGACACCTGGGCGTCGGCCTCTATAAGATTTTGGCCTCCGGAGGAACCCCGACTCAAATCACTGTGCCCGACAAAACTCAGGTCGAAGACAGCCACCGCTGGCCGCAATTCCTGCCGGATGGAATCCACTACTTGTATTCCGCAATCCATCTTTCCGGCGGAAGACAGCTGAGTGAGGTCTACGTAGGTTCACTGAATTCGAACGAGAAGCGGCTTGTGACCAAGGCGAGCACAAACGTGGCGTATGTCGCACCGTATCTGCTCTACTACCACGATCGGACTCTTTTCGGTCAGCACTTCGACACAAAAACTTTTGAGCTGACGGGAGAACCCATCCCGATTCTCACCGACGTTCAATACTCCCCGCGAATCTCCCGCGCCGTCTTCGCAGCATCGAACACACATCTCTTGGTGGCTCAGAAAGCCGGCGACACCGGAGCTTCTCAATTTCTGTGGTTTAACCGGCAAGGTCAGGAAATTGGAACCGCGCTGAAACCCGGCATCTACGGCAACATGATGCTGTCTCCGAACGGCAAAATCGTGGCGTCGGATGTCACTGATCCTGTCAGCCAGAATACTGACATCTGGACATTCGATCTCGAAACTCAGAGCGCGAAGCGGCTCACCTTTGATCCTGCCATCGACTCCGTTCCCATCTGGAGTCCTGACGGCACTCGATTGGTCTTTTCGTCGAATCGTGGAGTTACGTTCGACCTGTATTTGAAGGATACCAACGGAGCACAAGAAGAAAAACACATTCCGCAGGATGGCCCCGACCGATTTCCTTCGGATTGGTCGCGCGATGGGAAATATGTGATCTTCGAGCGCGGCGCCGACCTGTGGTTTCTGACGATTCCGGAACTGCGAGCCACAGAGTTTCTTAAAGCGAGTTCCACTCTCAAGAACGGCCAGTTTTCACCGGATGGCAAGTGGGTCGCGTATTCCTCCAATGAAAGTGGACGATGGGAGGTTTATGTAACCTCTTTTCCCCAAGCCCACGGAAAATGGCAAGTCTCCAACGCAGGAGGAGATCAGCCCAGATGGCGAAGCGACGGTAAAGAGTTGTTCTACCTCGGCCCCGACAGCAAAATGATGGCGGTTCCGGTGAAGACGGGGGCCAATTTTGACGCAGGCACTCCAACTGCGCTTTTTCAGGCCAATCCTCGTGAGCTGGTGGCAACTTCCGAGCAGTTCTCCTACGATGTCAGCAAGGACGGTCAGAAGTTCCTCATCAACACGCAGTTAAAGACCGGCATGGCGCCCATGTCTGTGGTGCTGAACTGGACCGCAAAGTTGAATTAAGTAAGGATTTCGGCGAGTCGATGGGCGAGCTGGAAGTGATCCAAGTCCCCCGCAGTTTTTCATATGAACCAGGCCGGCCCCTTGATCGCTTCTCCATCTTCATCCAATCCATCTTCACCTGGTGTGTCAGTGGCCGCCAAACGGCTCCTGCCGTGGCTGGTTGCTGTCGCGTTTTTCATGGAGTCGCTGGATACAACGATTCTCAATACCGCCGTTCCCGCCGTCTCGTCCGCCCTTGGCGTCGCTCCTCTCAGCATGAAGGCGGTGCTCGCGAGCTATACGCTCAGCCTGGCGGTCTTCATCCCCATCAGTGGCTGGATGGCGGATCGATTCGGAACCCGCCGCGTATTCGCGTCAGCGATTGGTCTATTCACCCTCGGCTCCTTTCTGTGCGGAATATCAAGCAGCATCCATTGGCTGGTCGCTTTTCGCATCCTGCAAGGCTGCGGCGGCGCGATGATGGTGCCAGTGGGCCGGCTCACCCTGGTGCGAACCTTTGCCAAGTCAGACCTTCTGCGCACCATGAGCTTCGTCTCCATACCAGCTCTGGTCGCGCCCATGCTCGGACCCATCGCCGGAGGTCTCATTGTCGGCTATCTTCACTGGCGCGTCATTTTCTTCGTTAATATTCCAATTGGACTCGCCGGCTTGATCCTCGTTTATCTGCATTTGCCCGACTACCGCGAGGCCGAAACCCCTCCGCTCGATGTTGTCGGGCTCATCCTCTTCGGTTCTGGCGTCGCATTGCTGTCTTATGTGCTGGAGATATTCGGCGAGCATACTCTGAGCTCACGGGAAATGTGTGGGCTGCTCGCGTTGTCCCTTGCCTTGCTTGCCGGGTACGGAATGCACGCGCGTACTCTTACATTTCCCTTGCTGCAGCTCAAACTATTCAGTATTCGCACCTTCCGCGCCGCCGTAGGCGGAAGCTTCTTCACTCGTCTCGGAATCGGCGGAGTGCCATTTCTTTTGCCGCTCCTCTATCAGGTGGGCTTGGGTTTCACGCCGATCGAATCCGGTTTGCTCATCATGCCGCAGGCAATCGCTTCGATGGGTATGAAAACGATCATGCCCCGACTTCTGAGCCGCGTCGGCTATCGGGGCGTGCTCATCTCCAACACGCTAATTCTCGGTGTTCTTCTCATGGTGTTTGCCACGATCGGGGTGCGCACGCCGGTTTGGCTCATCGTGCTGCAAGCGTTCCTTTACGGAGCCTTCACCTCGCTGCAATACACCAGCATGAATACGCTCGTCTACGCTGACATCGAGGAAAAAGACGCCAGCAGTGCAAGTTCCATCGCCAGCACTATGCAGCAGATGGCGATTAGCTTCGGCGTAGCGGCGGCGGGCTTAACCACCGCGCTTTTCGTTCCCAGCACACACTCCAATCCGACGGAAATGATTCATGGAATCCATAAAGCTCTCATCGCTCTCGGGATACTCACTATCGTCTCGACGATTGTCTTCCACAGTTTGAGGAGCGGCGATGGCGACGATGTGAGCCTGCACAAGGTAGTTCATCAGGAAGAATGAGTCGACTTCCGCCTGGGTAAATCAAGCTGGGTAAATCAATCTGGAGAAATCATTGCACCGCCCGCCCTGTGCGACGAATCTTTACTGATAGCAAGGAGAAACAATGCAAAAACGCAAACTCGGAAAAGGCGGTCTTGAAGTCTCAGCTCTCGGGCTCGGCTGCATGGGAATGAGCTTTTCTTACGGTCCTCCGAAAGACAAGAAAGAAATGACCGATCTTCTCCATGCCGCCGTGGATCGCGGCATCACTTTCTTTGATACCGCCGAAGTTTACGGGCCATTCACCAACGAAGAACTGGTGGGCGAAGCGCTGGCTCCGTTTCGCGGCAAGGTCGTGATCGCGACCAAGTTTGGCTTTGACTTGAGCGGTAGCAACCATAAGCCGGGCGCAGCAGGTGTGAACAGCCAACCGGAGCACATCAAGCAAGCGGTCGAAGGCTCGCTCAAACGGCTGAAGGTCGAAACCATCGACCTGCTCTATCAGCACCGGGTCGACCCGAACGTGCCTATAGAAGACGTTGCCGGCGCCGTGAAGGAACTGATTCGAGCCGGCAAGGTCAAGCACTTCGGCATGTCTGAAGCAGGCGCGACGACGATTCGTCGCGCTCATGCAATCCAGCCGCTCACCGCTCTGCAGAGCGAATATTCGCTGTGGTGGAGAAAACCTGAAGCAGAGATAATTCCTACTCTTGATGAGCTGGGCATTGGTTTCGTCCCGTACAGCCCGCTCGGGAAGGGCTTCCTGACGGGAGCAATCAAAGAGAGTACGACATTCGAAAGTACTGACTTCCGCAGCACTCTGCCTCGCTTTACTCCCGAAGCGCTCAAGGCGAACCAGGCACTGATTGGTCTGCTCGGCAGTATTGCGAAGCAGAAAAATGCGACTCCTGCGCAGATCGCACTCGCCTGGCTGCTCGCTCAAAAGCCGTGGCTTGCTCCCATCCCGGGCACGACGAAGCTCAACCGCCTGGAAGAAAACATCGGCGCGTTGGCAGTCGAATTGACAAGCGACGATCTCCACAGCATCGAGGCTGCTGCCTCGAACATCAAAGTAGAGGGAGCTCGTTACCCGGAGCGCCTGGAAAAAATGACCGGTCTCTAGATGGCCGGTGTTTGATGGCCAGTCTTTGCTTGTCGGTCGTTGCTTGTCGGTCTTTGAAAGGAAAGTGAAAGTCCATGGACAAGGCATATAACGCAAAAGCCTATTCCGCTGCCAGCGCAACATCACCGGCTGGCTTCTACCACGATCCCTCGGCGCGAACCCACCGAACATGACGTGCAGATCGAAATTTTGTACTGCGGCATCTGCCACTCCGATCTTCACTCGGTGCGGAATGAGTGGAGCGAGTTCATGCCCACCGTCTATCCCATTGTTCCGGGTCATGAAATCGTCGGCCGTGTTGCTAAGGTCGGCTCGGCAGTCACCAAGTTCAAGCCCGGCGATCTCGCGGCCGTCGGCTGTATGGTGGATTCCGACGGCACCTGCCCCGAGTGCAAGGCTGGCCTGGAGCAGTTCTGCCCGAACTTCACACTCACGTTTAATTCGCCCGACAAGCACCTCGGCGGCATCACTTATGGCGGCTACTCCGACAGCATTGTCGTCGACCAGCGATTCGTGCTGCGTGTGCCCTCGAACCTGAACCTCGCCGGCGTCGCTCCCTTACTTTGCGCCGGAATCACCACCTACTCGCCCATGCGCCGGTGGAAGGTCGGCAAGAACCAGAAAGTGGGCGTAGTGGGCCTCGGAGGATTGGGCCACATGGCCGTGAAGTTTGCGCGTGCGCTGGGAGCCCAGGTAACTGTCTTTACGACGTCACCCAACAAAAAGGAAGACGCGTTCCGCCTCGGTGCCCACGAAGTCGTCGTCTCCCGCGATGCCGCAGAAATGCAGAAGCATGTCGGCACCTTCAACTTTATTCTCGACGCCGTTTCTGCCGATCACGACATCAACGCTTACCTCAACCTGCTCGCCCGCGACGGCAACCTGACTCTGGTTGGCGCACCGGCGAAGCCCCTGGCCGTCGCCGCTTTCGGCCTGATCATGGGCCGCCGCAGCCTTTCCGGCTCCATGATCGGCAGTATCGCCGAAACCCAGGAGATGCTCGACTTCTGCGGGCAACAGAACATTACCGCCGATGTCGAACTCATCCCCATGCAGAAGGTCAACGAAGCCTACGAAAGACTGCTCAAGTCGGATGTGAAATACCGCTTCTCGATCGACATGGCTTCTCTCAAATCCGAGTGACAGATTTTATGAGAATTTCCCCGGCGAGACGATTTTTGGGTTGAGCCAACGCCGCGCGTCGACGAAAGGAGGGCGAATGTCAACGCCGAATGGCACTCTAAAAGGTACTCTGAAAGGTACTCTGAAAGACCACCGCCTCTCCCGGTATCAGGAAATTAACCTCAGCGTCACCGGCAGAAAGTCGGGGCGCATCATCTCTCAGCCCGTCTGGTTCGTGTTCGAGGAAAGCAAGCTCTATCTTCTGCCGGTGCGGGGCTCGGACACACAGTGGTACAAGAACGTGCTCAAAGACCCCACCATTCGCGTCGACGTGCGCGGCGCAGAAGCTAAATTTCAGGCCGTTCCGATTACTGATCAAAAACTGGTTTCATCTGTAGCCGAAAAATTCCGCGCCAAGTATGGCACCGGCGATGTGAAGAAATACTATTCAAAGTTCGACGTTGCCGTGGCCGCTCCAACGCAATAGTGATCCGCGCCGCCCGATTCATGGAGTGGGCCTCATTGCGTGACCGTAATCGTCACTAGCGCGGAGTGGCCAGTCGCGCCAGTGACCGATGCAGCGGCAGAGATGGAATATTGTCCCGGCGGAGTCGCTGCTTCCGTTCCCCCTCCTGACGAACTGATCCCGCCACACGATGTCATCCCGATGGCCGCGAATGATCCGAGCAAAAGAACCAGCCAAAGGCGGACATAGCCCTGACGGTTGCTTCCGTTTCTGATTGAACCCTTTCTGACCGAGCCTGGAATGATCAAACATGGAATGATCAAACGCGGAATGAACGAACCGGGAATAACCAGGAAGAGCAACCCAGCCGGCATCGCCAGGAATGCCAGCATGCCGGCCGCATTCCACGGGAACGACGCAGGATGAATCCCGGCAATGACGCCGTTTGTTCCTGTGGTATTTACAGTCAGGGTAACGGTTTGGACGGCATCATTTCCGCTCATCACAACCTGTACCGGCGCGAAGACGCACGCAGCTTTCGCTGGCAGGCCGGTGCAGGTAAAGGCGGCCGTGCCGGTCATGCCTCCCACCGGCGTGAGAGTCACGACCGTGCTTCCTGACTGCCCCTCCACAATAGTCAGCGCGGCGGGAGCGACGGTAATCGAATAATCCGGCGGCTGCACGATGATGGGAGCGGCATTGGTCAGAGCGAACGTGACCGAGGTCAACCCTTGCACACCAGCCGAGACCGAGTACGCTCCGGCCGTCCCGTTGGCGGTGAACGCCGGTGCCGTGGCGATCCCGGTGCCGCCGGTCGTAACTGAAGCGCTGCTGCCTCCGCCGGCAAATGTGCCACCGGCGCCGCTGGATGGTGTGCTGAAGGATGGGGCGCTGAAAATCACGGTCGTACCCGGCACAAAATTTCCGAACGAATCGCTGACCTTGGCCGCGAGCGCGGTTGCGAACGCCGCCCCATCCAGCGCCGTTTGTCCGGACCCGGAACTGGCCGCGATTGTCGCTGCTGCGGCCGGAGATTCGACCACGGTTTGCGTAGCATGCAGCGCGGAATTCACGGTATCGGTTGCGGTGACCGACTGCGAGCCGCTGGTCTTCAGCGTGAGAGAAAAAACATGCGTTCCAGCATCGGAGGGAACAAAGGTGTAATCCGTGGGCAATACCGCCTGAGCATCGGTGCTGGTGAAGTGGATGGTTCCGGTGTACGACATGTCCGCCGTCTGGTTGGCGGTGAACGCGCTCACTGTGACGCTCAACGCGCCGCCGGCGACTGCCGAACCCGTCACTGTCAGCGTCATCGACGCCGCGGATAGAGCAGCATTGGTAAGCGCAAATGTAGTAGTGGTAAGCCCGGTTACACCCGCCACGACGGAGTATCGCCCCGTCACCGCGTTGGCGGTGAATACCGGCGCAGTGGCAACGCCATTACTTCCGCTCACCACCGACGCGCCAAGCGCCCCGCCCGCAAACGTTCCGCTGGCTCCGCTTGATGGAGCGCTGAAACTCACGGTCGCCCCCGGAACGCCATTGCCGAAGCCGTCGCTGACTTTCGCCGACAGGGCGGTTACGAATGCCGCTTCCACCGGAGCTGTTTGCCCCGAGCCGGCACTGACCACAATCGTGGTCGCCGCTGCAGGAGACACAACGACGGTTTGCGTGGCTTGCAGAGAAGAGTTCGCCACATCAGTGGCGACCATCGTCTGCGAACCGCTGGTCTGAAGCGTCACGGTGAAGACGTGCGTCCCATTATCCGACGGCACAAACGCGTAGTTCGCGGGCAGCGCGCCATGCGGGTCGCTGCTGGTGAACTCCACCGTGCCCGCGTACGCTCCATCCGGATTCCCGCCAGCAGTCAGCGAATGCAGGGTGAGAGTGAGCGCGTTGCCGGCAACCGGCGATCCTGTCACTACCAAAACGAAAGAACTGGCCGGCCCGGAATTGTATTGGATGGAACCGAGGTCGACACTGTTATTGACGATGCGGAGATAGCCCGTGCCCCGCTGGTCATTCGCCAGGGACTCGGGCAATCCCGAATTGGTGGCCAGCGCTACGCTGCCCCTCCCAATCGCTGGACTGCCGGCGAGCGGAAGCAGGGTTTCCGTAAATCCGCCATTGTTGGTTAACGGTCCGAGCAGCAAGGTCGCTGCTGCAATGTCGAACAGATTGAAGCTGACCTGCAGGCGGCAGTTCACGCAATCCCCGTTCGGCGCAGTGTTGCCGGCCACGATGCTGTTCAGAATCGTTACCGCCCCTTGCGCCTCGCTCTGGTTGGTGACGGTGCCGCCGCTGCCACCGCTGGCGATGTTGCCCGACACGGTGCTTTGCGCCATCACCAGCGTGCCCGCGGTTTCGTTTTCGATGCCCGCACCGTCGACGGCGGTATTGCCGTAGACGGTGCTTTGCGGCATCGAGAGCGCGCCACTGTTGGCGATACCTCCGCCCACCCCTGAGGCCATGTTGCCCGCGATCGTGCTGTCATAAAAAATAGATGTCCCCGCTGTGGCTGCGCCGCCGCCATTCGCCCCTGCAGTGTTTCCTGACAGCGTGGACGAGTTCACGGTCAGGCTGCCCGAACTGTAGATTCCGCCGCCCTCCTCGGCCGCCATACTGTCGCTGACGGTCACGTTCGTCAGCGTGAGTGAGCCCGCGTTGCTGATGCCGCCGCCGTTGCCGGAGGAGCTACCTAGCGTCGCCGACAGGCCGCTGATCGAGGCGATCGCCCCGGCGTCCACTTGAAAAACGCTCGACAGGTTGTTTCCGGAAAGACTGAGCTGGTTCTGACCCGCTCCGCTCCCGATACCGATCTGACCCGGTCCGGTGAGGTTGACGGTGGAGTTCAGTTCCAGCGGGCCGTTCATCAGAATAGAAGTCCACGGGGCGCTGCCGGCAAATTGCGATGTGTCGACAGTAATGTCGCCCGCGCCCAGCGTGTTCGCCAGATGGATGGCGCTGCGCAGCGAACAACTCTCGCTGCCATCGCATGCCGAAGCCGCGCCCGCATCGTCGGGTAACAAATTGGCCACGAGCTGCGGCCGCGGGCTGACCACGATGCCCGCCTCGCTCCCGCTCAAAGTCCCATCGCTCGCTGAAATCGTCTGCGCGCCCACAGTGACCAGGTTTGCGGTGAAGATGTGCGCGCCCATATCCGCGCCCACGAAGGTATAAGTCGTCGGCGTCAGAATCGCGCCGGGATCGGAGCTGGCCAGGGTTACGGTGCCGGCGTAGGACGAAATCGGGTTACCGAACGAGTCGGTCACGCTGATGGCGAAGGGATGCGACACATTGGCATAGGTCGGCGAGGGAAATCCTGCCACCACCATCTGCTCGGACGAGAGCAGCGGGGTCACCATGGTCGTACTGATGGCTGACACCAATCCCGAACTGAAAGCGGTCTCGGTATATTGTCCGGCCACATCCAAAGGCACGCTGCCGAAATTAAAGCTGGCGATTCCTGCCGAAGCGGCCGCCGTCTGACTCTGCGAAAAGGAATTCGGGCCGGTGATGGTCACCGTGACGCTGGCACTCGATGTGGTAACCAGCACGGAACTCGCGTCATAGACGCCCACGCTGATGTTTCCAATCGAGGAGCCGGCCAGCAATGAAGCCGGAGGCGCCTGCACGTAGTTCAGGTTCGTGGCCACGTCCAGACCGGTGCCGCTCAGCTGCACCAGTTGTGGAGTGTTCGCCGCGTTGTCTGAAAATTCGAGCGCCGCGCTCTCCGCTCCTACCACCGAAGGCATAAACGTTACATTAACGGTGCACAGGGAGCTCGCAGTCAGAGTGGCGTCACAGTTGGTGGTCAGCCCGAAGTCGCTGTTATTGGTTCCGGTGACGCTGATAACGATGCCGGTCAGCGAGGCCGTCCCCGTATTGGTCAGCGTCATCGGCTGCGATGCCGAAGTTACGTGCAGAGTCTGGCTGCCAAAACTGAGCGAGGTGGTGGAGAGCGTGGCCAGCGGAGTAGCCGTGCCCGTTCCGGTAAGTAGCGCGATCTGGGGAGTGGTCGGGGCGTCGTCGGTGAGCGTTAGCGTCGCGGCCCGGGCTCCGGCGGCTGCGGGTGCGAAGGTGACAGTCACAGTGCAGATTCCGGCCGTGGCTAAGGCAGCGCTGCAGGTGTTGCTTTGTGAAAAGTCCTCCGGATCGGCCCCGGTAAAGGTGATGGTGCTGATCGTGACCGTGCTGGGGCTATCGTTGGTGACCGTAAAAACCTGTTGCGCCGACCCGCTGCCCACGCTTACCGACCCAAAATTCTTGCTGGACGGAGAGATCACGACTGTGGGCAGGAAAACATCGGCCTGATCGGCATCGAGGTTCGCTACCGCCACGTCGAGCCCACCCGCCGTGGCGAAATTGCCGAGAGCGATTCCATAGGAGAAAGCGCTGCCCACCACTTTTGGGGCTTGATAGGTACCTTCACCATTCGCAAACAGTACCTTGACCGAAGCGCTGGTACCGATCGCAGTGATGTCCAGGCTGCCATTGCCGCTGAGGTCCCCGGCCGCCAAGGCAAGATAGCCACCGGAAGCAGCCAGCACGGCGGCTTGGAATGTGCCGTCGCCATTTCCGTAGAGCAGCTTGATGCCGCTGCTCTCGCTGGCCGTGATCAGATCGACTTCTCCGTCGCCGTTCACATCGCCGGCGACCACCTGAAAGACGTCCGGCAGGACGATAGGGCTCACGCTGCCGAAGGTCCCGTCACCCACTCCGAGATAGATACCGAGCAGACCGTTGCCGTAATTTGCGGCGGCCAGATCGAGAATTCCATCGCCATTGAAGTCGGCGACCACCAGGCCAAGAACTGCGCCGGTCCCGATGACCGAGGGTGCTCCGAAGGTTCCGTCGCCATTGCCCAGAAACACCTCGATCCCGCTGCCACAGTAATTGCCCACCACGATGTCGAGATATCCGTCACCATTGATGTCCGCCAGCACCGGCTCCATGAGGCAATCTCCACCCTCCAGCGCGGTACCCGACGTGAAGCCGCCGCTCCCGTCTCCCAGAAAAATGTTCAAGCCGCCGGACTCCAAGTCGTTGCCCACCACCAGATCCGGTATGCCATCACCGTTGATATCGCCCACAGCGCTTCCGAACGGTTCGCTCAGCGTGCCCAGAGTCGCTTGCGGCTGGAAGGTGCCGTCGCCGTTGCCTAGCAGGATCGATACGCTGCTGCCTTCATAGTTCGAGACCGCCAGGTCCAGTTTGCCGTCGCCGTTGAAGTCGCCCTCCGACAAAGAGATTGGCCCACTGCCTACCGGGGCGGTCAACTCGACGGCGTCATAGGTTGAAATGGGATTGGTCACGGGAAAATAAAACACATTGGAGGTCCGGTTGCACTCGCCAGCGCAGCCGGGATTGAACACGGTAATCCAACCCGTTCCCCCACTCTCGATCTGCGCCGAGGTGACCGCCGCCGTCAAGGTCGCAGGATTCGTAAACGTAGTCGCCAGCGGCGTTCCGTTCCAATTTACGACGGAGACCGCATTCACGAAATTTGCGCCGTTCACCGTCAGCGTAAAGCCCGCCCCGCCCGGGTTCGCCGATATGGGCGAGAGAAAGGTGATGATCGGAACTGGGTTAGTCGCGGGGCTAGCCGCGATGTTCAGAGCCGCCGAAACCGTCAAGACCGCCAGGAAGAAAGTCCGTCGGCACAGCCGCACGGCAAGCGAATTTCTGGTGAACACTCGTTCGATCTCCTACACTTGTTTTTCGAAAACTTGTTTCTCGAACCAAACTGCTGGGGATGAACCTTCCAACTGGCCGGGGAAAGCCCTTCAACTTCGTCAGCATCTAATCTCGACATCGCCCGCAATAACTTGAGTCCAACCCGGATTGCGCGAGCCGTTGGGACGCGTCGTGTTCAGGCAGGAATAGCCGCGGAAACGTTTGCAGGTGAGAGGCCACAACTTCGCGAACGTTCGTGAGCCGCTTCTCGATCGCGATAGCGGCGCAGAAAGATTTCGAGCGGCCCCGCTGTCGGCACCGCTCGCATCGGGCAAACTGTTGATTGCAGAATAGATTTAGGAAAGCTAATGTTGGCATGACGTGGTTTTAATGGTGAGCGTGATGGCGTGCGGTGCGTGCTGCTCACCCGCTGGCGACGATCTGACCAAAGGCGATCGAAGCCAGGATCGGGAAAGCGCAGTTTCAAAACGGAACCACGCCGCATCGCCCGTCATTTGCTTGCGCAATTTTGTGAGCCCGGATTAACGGTGGTAAACTGCGCCTATGCCTAACCGGAAAGCCAGCCCGCGGTCGACTCAGCGAAAGAAAACTTCCGCCAAGAAAATAACTGAGAAAACAACCCCGAAAAAACCTGCCCCGAACAAGCGCGCCGCGAAGAAGCGCGCCGGAAAAAAAGAGAAGCCGAAGCGCCAACCGGCGCGTACCCCGTCCGTACGTAAAAAGACGGCTGCGAAAACGGAGGCCGTAACGAAGAAGAAGACGGCTGCAGGGAAATCCAAGGCCGTTGGGAAAACTACTGCTGTTGCCAAACCTGCAGCGGTGGCGAAGCGAAGAGTTTCCACGGAAAGTCAGATTTTCGATACCGATGCCCCGGCCCGGCAAGAGCGGATATCGGGCTTGGCGGGACAAGCCGGCGATCTGCAAGGATTATCCGGACGCGAGGACGTCGATTCCGAGAGCGTCGACGAGTTACTGGAAGAAGGAAATTCGTTTGAGGCCGGCGTGGTAGGTGGCGTGGAAGCCGCCGACGACAACGACGAACAGGAAGTTCACACCCATGAGGTCCCGGAGGACGATGTTCCGGGTGAGTATCTTGACGAAGAATAAATGGAGGGCGCTGCGGGCCTGGCGCGTCTATCGACTGGCCCTCCGAGCCAGGCCATCGGACCGATGACCATTTCACCTTAGTAATTTGAAGAAAACAGCGGCCAGCGCGATGATGGGCAGGATGCCGAATTCCGACAGCACTCGCCGTTGGCCTCGCCTGCCCGTTGACCTGCCCGTTCGCGTCGTGACCTCCAAAGGCTTTTCGACCACCGTGGTCGAGGGCCGAGGTACGGAGATGAGCGAGGGAGGTATGATGTTGTATGCTGGCATCCTGCTGAATCCAGGGGACTTGCTGGAGATTGAGTTCGATACCCCCACCCCGTCGCGACTACCCGCGATTGTTCGTTTCCGCAGCGGTTTCTGCTTCGGCCTCGAATTTATCAGCCCGCTGCCGGCGTGATTCTGGCACCTTCACTCGAACGACTCTCCCGTGGCATTGCCTGGCGAATTGGGCTAGCATCTTTAAGGCGTAAGCTGCGTCAGGCTCATCGTCACTGGCCTGGCATTCTGGGCTGGTGCTTCGGCTTACGCTGAGGGATTCCATTCATGTATTTTGAACAGTTTTATCTGGGTTGTCTGGCTCATGCTTCCTACCTGCTGGCTTCAGAGGGCGAGGCCGTGGTGGTCGATCCGCAGCGGGATGTGGAGTTGTACTTGAAGGCTGCGGAGGAGCACGGGGTCACGATCCAGCACATCTTTGAGACGCATTTGCATGCCGACTTTGTTTCTGGACACAAAGAATTAGCAGCCCGAACGGGTGCGAAGATTTATATGGGCGCGCAGGCCGGTGCGACCTTCGCCCACGTTCCGGTGCGTGACGGATTTGAACTGAACTTTGGCAAGGCCAAGATTCGCGCGCTCGAAACTCCAGGGCACACTTCCGAAAGCATCTGTCTGGTCGTGACCGACGGCGAGAAATCGCAAGCGCCGTGGGCGGTATTGACCGGCGACACATTATTTATTGGCGACGTTGGGCGTCCCGATCTGTCGCCGAAGCACACGCCCGCGGAACTTGCGGGCCTGCTCTACGACAGCCTGCACCACAAGTTGCTCACGCTGGCTGACGAGGTGCTGGTCTATCCGGCGCACGGTGCCGGCTCTCTCTGTGGAAAAAATATGCGGGCCGAGAGGTCGTCCACGATTGGGACGGAGCGGCTCACTAACTATGCGCTGCAGATCAAGAGCAGGGAAGAGTTTGTCGCGCAGCTGACCAGCAATCTTCCTGCCCGGCCGGAATACTTTCTCAAGGACGCGGAGATCAATCGCACGGGTGCTTCCTCTCTGTCCGACTTGCAGCCGCTGCGGGCTATCGCGCCCGCTGAGTTGAACGCGATGTTGAGCGCGGGCGAAATCGCTCTCGACGTGCGTTCGGGGGAAGAGTTTGCCGCGGGGCATGTGCCGGGCTCGGTGAACATTGCGCTGTCGGGGCAGTTCGCTTCATGGGCGGGAACAGTGCTGGGGCTGTCGGCGCATCCCGTGCTGATTGCGGCTGACGATGGACAGTTGGAAGAGGCCCGGCTAAGGCTGGCGCGCGTCGGGATCGAGGTTCTCGATGGATATCTTGATGGAGGCGTAGCGTCTTGGCAGCAAGCTGGTTTTTCGTTAGCGAAGATTGCGCAGATCAGCGTGAGCGAGCTCAATGCGCGGCTGCAGGCGGGCGACCTGCGAGCTGGCAAGTTGCAGGTGCTCGATGTGCGCCGCGAACCGGAATGGGATGCTGGACACATTGAGGGTGCGACCTGGTGGCCACTCGATAACTTCAGGGTCTCGCCGCCAGAGCTTGATCGTGATGCGCCCGTTGCGGTGCACTGCAAGGGTGGATATCGCAGCCTGATCGCGAGCAGCCTGCTGCAGCGGGCCGGGTTCCGCGACGTGGTCAATGTGGTGGGCGGATTGGATGCCTGGCAGGGGGCAAAACTGCCGCTGGCGAGCGCAAGTCCTGTGGGGAGTGCGACTTAGCTCGATTCGATAGCCTGTGGAAAATATGTTCCTGCAGGAACATTTTGATGTACTGCACTGTACATACAAGAGTGTACAGAGTCATTTAAGTCGAGCAATAAGAGCAAGTTAGGGCCCTCGGATCCGCGCTTTACGCCCGAATCTAGCGCTTGGGTTTGGCGTCTACGTTTGGCGTTTACGTTTGCCGCAAACCCAGGACCAGGGCGACGATCCCGCCGGCGAGAAGAATCATGCCGGCCGCGGGCGGCAGCTTGTCTCTGCTTTCGGTCCGGACTCCGATTCGGGCATCGCCCAATCTTACGCCGTGGTCCTCGTGGTGAGGAATCGGCACGACGAACGACAGCAGGCCTAATACCAGAAGCAGAACTCCGACGAGGGTGAGGGCTTTCATTCGATAACTCCATTCAGAAAATCAGGGTACGCTTGATTCGCGCACCCCTTGGGTGCCACAGAGATCCTACGCGTTGCCTGCCCTTTGTCAATCTTCGGCGGGTGGGCGCGTTTTGGCTTACGCGGTAGGCCGGTTCAGCGGGAGATCCCTTCGGCTTCGCTCAGGGCAGGCTCTTCGCTACGCCTGGGCTTTTTTGCGATGAAGCTCGGCTACGCTAAGGATGACGGAATCGTGGGAGGGCCAAACTGTCCTACTGCTCAAACTTCCGATTCCGAAACTTCCCATACCCAAACTTCCAATACCCAGGCTGCCTGTAACGGCCTGCCTAAATCAATCCGCCTATAATCGAGTCTTGTCATCGAGCCTATCATTTAACTGGGTTGAGGGGAGGGAGCGATTCAAGATGAAAGCGAAGAAAGTGGCCGATAACTATCGCGTCGACAGCGGGAAGCACTTCCGGCTGAAGGACTTTGATCCCGCCGACACGGGGCATTGGCGTTCCAAAGAGAACGCTGCCGAAGCTTTGCAGCAGGGCATTGTCCGCACCGCAGAACTGCAGGACAAGCTCTACGCGCAGAATAGCTGGGCGCTGCTTTTGATATTTCAAGCCATGGACGCCGCTGGGAAGGACGGCATTATCAAGCACGTGATGTCGGGGATCAATCCGCAGGGGTGCCAGGTGTATTCGTTCAAACAGCCTTCGGATGTGGAACTGCAGCACGATTTTCTCTGGCGCACGACGCGCGATATGCCAGAGCGCGGGCATATCGGCATTTTCAACCGATCGTATTATGAGGAGGTGCTGGTGGTGCGGGTTCACCCCGAAATTCTTAAGAGCCAGAAGACGCCGCCTTCTCTGGTGGGCAAGAACGTTTGGGACGAGCGCTTTGAAGATATCCGCGGCTTTGAGCGGCATATGGCGCGGAGCGGGACCGTCATTCGCAAATTCTTTCTGCATGTTTCGAAGAAAGAGCAGAAGCGGCGCTTTCTGCAGCGACTGGACGAGCCTCAGAAAAACTGGAAGTTTTCGGCTGCCGATATACACGAACGCAAATATTGGGATGACTATCAGAAGGCCTACGAAGAGATGATCGGCAACACGACGACCGAACATGCGCCGTGGTATGTCGTGCCGGCGGATAATAAATGGTTCACGCGGCTGGTGGTGTCAACCGTGCTGATCGAAACGTTGGAGTCGCTGGATCTGGCGTATCCCAAGGTGGATGAAGCCAAGCTCAAGGAACTGGAAGCGGCGAAGAAAATTCTGATCTCCAAGAAATAGGCGCCTAGGAATATGTGAACGCCAGGAATATATGGTCGCGACGCAGTTCGGTATTGCGACAAGTGACGATGCGCGGGAGATCCCTCTCTCCGCCTGAAGAACGGCTCCGCTCGGGATGACTCAACGCCTTTTGCCTACCCGAGGCCGAATGGCGTCACTGTCGGAATGCACTGCCCTTTGCAGCGGACCGCCGCGGGGCTAAGATATACGATTGTCCAATACTTCCCCGGAGATACCTTGAACATGGGCTCAGTGAGACTTCGCAACTTTGTGTCGCGATTTGCTCGGTTGGTTTTCGCAGTTACGCTTTCAGCGTTATTCACCGTTGCGGCGAACGCGCAAACCAAGCCGGAGCGGCAATCGAAGGCAGTGACGCCGGCGGCGACTACACAGACTACTCAGTCCGCGGCGACGCCTGCGAGCGATTCCGACGCCGAGTCCTCGAAGCCAGAAGAGAAGGCATTCAAAGGGATGAAGTATCGCCTGATCGGGCCCTTCCGTGGCGGGCGGTCGTTGACCGCGGCCGGAATTCCGGGCGATCCGACTACCTACTATTTTGGAGCAACTGGTGGCGGAGTCTGGAAGTCGACGGACGGCGCTTTGACCTGGTCCTCCGTTTTTGACAAGGAGGGGACGTCCTCGATTGGCAGCATTGCGGTGGCGAATTCCAATCACAACGTTGTGTATGTGGGGACGGGCGAAGCCTGCATTCGCGGTGACATTTCGCACGGCGACGGCGTTTATAAGACCCTCGACGGTGGCAAGACCTGGAAGAACACCGGGCTGCATGATTCGCGCGCCATCGGCAAGGTGATTGTGAATCCGGCAAATCCTGACATTGCGTTCGTGGCGGCGTTGGGACATCCTTACGGGCCGAATGCCGAGCGTGGCATTTTCCGCACCACCGACGGCGGCAAGACTTGGGAGAAAGTTCTTTACAAAGACGAAAACACCGGCGGCATTGATGTGGCGTTCGATCCGCATAATCCCAACATTCTTTTTGCGGCCTTGTGGCAGGCGCGGCGGACTTCCTGGAGCATGGAGAGCGGAGGTCCCGGCAGCGGACTCTACCGATCGAATGACGGCGGCACGACCTGGAAGCACATTGAAGAACACGGCCTGCCCAAAGGGCCGTATGGAAGGATCGGCGTGGCCGTGGCGGCGAATTCTGATCGCGTGTATGCGCTGATCGAAGCTCACAATCCAGATGGCGGGCTGTATCGCTCCGACGATGGCGGCGAGTCTTGGGAGCTGGTGAACCCCGACCACAGTTTGTGGCAGCGTCCGTGGTACTACATGCACGTGATCGCCGACCCGCGCGACGAGAACGTGCTCTACATCATGAACGTGGAGTCGTATAAATCGACTGATGGCGGCCATCTGTTCAATAAGTTCAGAGTGCCCCACGGCGACAACCATGGGCTTTGGATCGATCCGCAGAATACGCGGCGCATAATTGCGTCGAACGATGGCGGAGTCACGGTGACGCTCGACGGCGGCAAGAACTGGACGCGGCAAGATAACCAGCCGACGGCGCAGTTTTACCACGTCATCACCGATCCGGCGACGCCGTATCGCGTGTATGGAGCGCAGCAGGATAGTGGTACGGTCGCCATCGTCAGCCGCAGCGATGACGGCTCGATCGACCGCAGCGACTGGTACGACGTTGGCGGCGGCGAGGCCGGTTACATTGCACCCGATCCGCGCGACCCGGATATTGTTTACGCGGCTGACTATCAGGGAAACATTACGCGTTACGACCGGCACATTGGGCAGGTGAAGGCGATCACTGAGCAGCCCGAGCTTTCTGATGCATATGGGGCGGCGAACCTGGAACATCGCTTCCAGTGGACCGCGCCGGTGCTGCTTTCTCCGCACGATCCCAACACGCTGTATCACGGCGGGGAGCGGCTGTTTAAGACGACGGATGGGGGCGTGCATTGGCAGGCCATTAGTCCGGATTTAACCAGGAATGATAAGGAGAAGCAGAAAGTTTCGGGCGGGGACATTACGCTCGACGATTCCGGCACGGAGTACTACGACACGATCTTCGCGCTGGCGGAATCGCCCATCACGAAGGGATTGCTGTGGGTTGGCACCGATGATGGGCTGATTCAGCTCACGCAGGACGAAGGCAAGACCTGGACGAACATTACGCCGAAGGATATGCCGGAGTGGGCCCGCATCAGCCAGATTGATCCTTCGCCGTTCGACGCCGGGACCGCATACGTGGCTGTCGACCGGCACCAGTTCGATGATCTGCGTCCTTATATCTACAAGACCGGCGACTACGGCAAGACGTGGACGAAGTTGGGGCAGGGAATTCCGGACACGGCGTTCGTGCGGGTGGTGCGTGAGGATCCCAAAAGGCGCGGGCTGCTGTATGCGGGCACTGAAACGGGGATCTACGTCTCCTTTAATGACGGCGCGAACTGGCGTGCGCTGCAGTTGAATCTGCCGACGACGCCGGTGCATGATCTGGTGATTAAAGACGACGATCTGGTGGTGGCCACGCACGGGCGCGCGTTCTGGATCCTGGACGACGTCTCTCCGCTGCGGCAGCATAGCGACGACATTGGGAAGAAAGACGCGTTCCTGTATGCTCCCGCGACGGCTTACCGGATTCAGGCGGGGGCGGGCGGGGAGCGGCATGCTTCGAAACTGAGGGGGCAAAATCCACCGGGCGGCGCGGTGATTTATTACTTCCTGAAGGATGCGCCGAAGGCTGGCACGGAAGCTAAGATCGAAATTCTCGATGCTTCCGGCAAAGTGATTCGGAAGTATTCGAGCGCGGAGCTCGACACGCTGGAAGAGCCGCTCGATCCTGACGACAAGAAGCCGGAGAAGCAGATTAAACCGGAAGCAGGATTGAACCGTTTCGTGTGGGATTTGCGCTACGAAGAGGCGCATCATGTGCCCGGATACTATCTCTGGGAATATGGCAGCGGAGCGCGGGGGCCGGTGGCGATTCCGGGTCACTACCAGGTTCGGCTTACGGTGGGCGAGCAGAGCCAGACTGCGGCGTTCGAGTTGAAACTTGATCCGCGAGTTCACGTCAGCGGGGCTGATTTGGAGCAGCAATTCACGCTGCTGTTGCAGACGCGCGACGAACTGAGCCGGGTTTACGATGCGGTCAATCAAATTCAGGATGTGCGGTTGCAGTTGTCGGGATTGAAGAGGCGGCTGCCGCAGAATGCCAGCACCAAGGCGATTGTCAGCACGGCCGACGATCTGGAGAAAAAACTGGTCGCGGTGCGTCAGGGGCTGATCAACCTGACCATCAGCGCCAATGAAGATTCGCTGGCCTATCCTCCGCAGCTGGATGCGAAGCTGGCGTATCTGGCGATGGATATAGGCACCGCCGACTCGGCGCCGACTGAGGCCGAGCAGAAACAATTCGAGAAGCTGAAACGGCAGAGTGGGGAACTGATCGGGCGCTGGGAAGATCTGCAGCGCCGCGATCTGGCTGCATTTCAGAAGCTGACGGTGGAAGGCAGCCTGTCGACGGTTGTGGTGCCGCCGCCGGGGCGCGCGACCGATGAGGAGATTCCGGCGCACTGACGGTTACGTCCTTCATATTTCCGGTAATGGGGAAAGCCCATGAAAACCAGGGCTTCCAAGCAGGGCTTTCCCCAGTGTTACTTCCTGAGTTCCTATTACTTCCGTGCCACTTCGATAGCACTGTTGTGCCTTGTCCGGGTGCGTCCCTGTTGCTATTGTGCCGATATGAGGTTGTAGTTGGTTCCTCCCCTGAGGATCAACGAGAAGTCGATCCGGAATTTGGGGGTGTCTATGCGAAAGATGAACCTGCTGTATGCGGCGATTGGCTTTGCGGTGGCCCGCTGGATTTTCAAGCGGCAAGCAGTGGTCGATCCCGTCACCCGGTTCCGGTCGCAGGGACTGCTGTAGAAGTTTTTCCGAGCCTGGGCGTGCGCCCCGTTGCGCCTCCATTTCGTCAGCGCACGCCCATTGCTCGTTCTTGCTGATGGAACCGTTACTATCGATTGCTCTATTCGTTACTGCTTTTCGTGGTCGCGCTGGAAACCGCTTTCTCTTTTCCCGTACTTTCATCCTCTGCTTCATACTCCGTGGGTAAGGCCGCTACGCTTTGCGTTGCTTCCGTCTCTCTTCTCGTTCTGTCGTCGCATGCGGCGAGCGTGCTAGACTAGGCACAATTCCTAACAAATGAGGCCTCAATGAAATTTGGCGTCATCACTTTTCCCGGCTCGAACTGCGACCACGATGCTCTCTGGACGATCCAACAAGTCGCGAAGCAGCCGGTGGCGGCGTTGTGGCATGAATCGCATGATCTGGAAAACTGTGACGCGATCATTGTGCCCGGAGGATTTGCGTTCGGCGATTACCTGCGTACGGGCGCGATTGCGAAGTTTTCGCCGGTCATGGAGTCGGTGCGTAAATTCGCCGATGGCGGCGGCCTGGTGCTCGGCATCTGCAACGGTTTTCAGATTCTTTGCGAGTCGGGACTTCTGCCGGGGGCTCTGATGCGCAATGTTGGCCTCAAATACGTTTGCAAGCCGGTGCAGGTACGAGTGGAGAATGTCGATACGCCTTTCACCAATGCCTGCGCGAACGGGGAAGTCTTGACCATCCCGATCGGGCACATGGAGGGCAATTACTTCTGCGATCCTGCAACCCTGCAGGAGCTGCAGCGGGGCAATCGGATAGTGTTCCGCTATTGTTTGCCCGGCGGCGAGGTCGCTCCGTCGGCCAATCCCAACGGCTCCCTCGACAACATTGCCGGGATCTGCAGCCCCGGGGGCAACGTCGTCGGCATGATGCCGCACCCGGAGCGCTCGGCCGAGCCGGAACTGGGGTGTATCGACGGAATGAAAGTCTTCCAGTCGATGGTGGGCGCTATGGCTGGCCGGTAGACTTTCTTCGCGGAGTTCCCCCCAAATCAGAGCTCGATTTTTTTCTAGGTTATCAACAGGCTCTCGGTATATTGTCGTTCCGTCTTCCCCTGTAGTACGGGTCCCCAAAACCTAATTGTGTTTCGCATGCACACGCGGGGAGGCGTGTCTCTGATGACACCGAAGCAGATTCTAGATTCCTTTTCAGAAACTCTGGTGCGGGACGAGCGGATTCTCAGTCCGCAAGAACGAGCACTGGTAGCCACTTTACTGCAGCATGCCAAGGCGGCCAATGGCGAAAGCCCGCAGATACAGGAAGCAGTCCGGGCGGTCATTGCATCGGCGATCGGTGAAACCGTAGCGCAGCGGGCGTTTGCCGTGCTCGGCGGCAGCATAGTGGAGCGCATCCTCGAGGGCAGCACGCTGCCACAGGGCGACTCAGCAAATAGGCGGACTGCGGACACTTATGATGGACCGCATCCCCCCTATGGCCCGCAGCCCCCGAATATCCCGCTGCGGATGATGGGAGAACCGGATCCGCCGTCAGGACAGCCGCACCCGCCGGGGCCGGGGGTTCGTGCGCCGCACAAAGCGCCGCAGCCTCCGAACAAGCCCATGGGAGAGCCGGATCCGCCGTCAGGTCAGCCGCACCCGCCGGGGCCGGGGGTTCGCGCTCCGCACGATGCGCCGCAACCTCCGAACAAGCCCATGGGAGAGCCGGATCCGCCGTCAGGGCAGCCGCACCCGCCGGGACCAGGGGTTCGCGCGCCTCGCACTGAACCCGATCCGCCCAGTGTTCGCAAGCCGTCGCCGAACATACCCAGAGATCCGAACGTACCCAGAGACCCAAACATACCCAGAGATCCAAACATACCCCGAGACCCGAACATACCGAAAGAGCCGGATCCACCGAGCCACCGGACGCATACGACCGCGGTTTCTGAAGCGCGCGTTGCGGTCGTGGAGCGGCCGGCCGTGTTGCCGGCAAAATGCGTCGTGCTGGATGAATTTCTCGCGCCCGCGGAACTTGCTAATCTCACCCGCTTTGTTCTGGAGCACGAAGCCGATTTCAGCGCCAGCGAAGTGGTTTCTCGTCATGTGGAAGACGGCGGGATCAGCGGTGTCATCAACTATGATCACCGCCGTTCCCGCGTACTGATGGATCTGGCGCAACACCAGGACGTAATGCTGGATCGCATCAAGTCCGTGTTGCCGCTGGTTCTGGATCAACTCGGCATGGAGGAATTCGCCATCGCCGATGCGGAAGCCCAGGTCACCGCCAGCAACGACGGAGACTTCTTCCACTTCCACAGCGACAACGGCAGCGAACGCGTGGCCTCGCGCCACCTGACGTTTGTCTATTTCTTCCATCGCGAACCGCGGCAGTTCGAAGGCGGTGAACTGCGAATTCACGACTCGCGTCTGGAAGATGGGCTTTACGTCAGCGAAGGCAGTTACCAGACGATCGTGCCACAGCAGAACCAGATCGTCTTCTTCCCGTGCGAATTGCTGCACGAAATTACAGCGGTGAATTGCGTTTCAAAACTTTTCGCCGACAGCCGCTTTACTTTGAACGGATGGCTTCGTCGTTAATCAACACAGCATGAGCAACACGGCAAACAACCCGGCCTGGCTGGAGTGGATGACGACTCTGATGGGAGGAGTGTCCCAAACAGACTTGTCAGGCGAAGGCACGTCGCAGGATGGGTTGTCGGAAGAAGTGTCATCGCGGGAGGGAGCGTCGCGGCAAACCCATGCCGCAACGTTTCCTCCCGATCTTTTCTATTGTCTGCTGGATGAACTGCCGCTGCACTTGATCCCGCGGCTCACTTTCAAATCGTTGCAGCTGCAAGCGCTTCAACAGAACGATCAGCAACCCCTGTACCTGAATCCCGACTGCATTTTGTGCGATGACGGGCGGTTGCCGGAGGAACTCGAGTGGAGAAGGGAACTGCTCTCAGGATTTGCCCTGCAAGGAACTATGGCGTGGGTGCGAAACCCGGCGACTGGAAACCTGCTTCCGTTTTGGCTGGGGCCGCAGTTGGCCGGTATTGTGCGAGGCCTGCCTTTGAATGAAGCAGTGCCGGCGTCTGCGTCAAACGGTATGCCGGGCGGACTTCGGACCGGCGCGCTGAACGTGCTGGCGGCAGCGGGCATACTGCTTCCCGAAAATCAAATTTCGCAAGGCCAACAGGAGCGAGCCGAAAGGATCGCGAAGGCGTCTGCCCTGTTCCGCGAGAAGGGCTATGCGCCGCTCGGCGACCTGATTCACCCGTTTCACATCGCCGCGTTGCGCCGCTATTATCGCTACCTGATCCGCAGCGGCGCGATTCATTTGGGTGACGGCCAAAGCCCACGCCGCTATGTCGCCTATAACGAACCGGTGGCGCGTTTTTTTCATCAGGACATCGCTGCCACTCTGAGCGCTGTGGCTGGAGAATCGCTCAAGCCGTCTTATGTCTATATGGCGTCGTACTTGAGTGGAGCGGAACTGAAGAAACACACGGACCGGGCACAATGTGAATTCAGCGTTACTCTGTGCCTGGATTTTTCTCCCGAACCCGCGCTCGAAACTCCGTGGCCGATTTGCCTGGACGCTCCCACGGGGAAGGTCACCGCTTATCAGGCGCTGGGAGACGGCCTCGCCTACCGCGGAACTCGATTGCCCCACTATCGCAGCGCTTTACGCGAGGGGCAGACTTCGACTTCCATCTTCTTCCATTATGTTGCGGCAGATTTCTCGGGACCTTTGGACTAAAGAGTTGGGCTGATCACGCCCGACTGTTCGTGCCTATGTTGTCGCGAAGTCTAGTGCAGCCCCGAGGCGATGTACAAGACGGACAACGCCTCATTGTAGCTGTAGGCAAAGCGAGTGCCGTCGCGGTTGGCGATAACCGGAGATACGGCGACCACGCCTGCGGGTGCTCCCGGCCTCAACTCCTGCACCACGGTTTGTTTTCCGTTGGAGATCTCGACTTTGTAGATCTTGCTGGGAAGTTCGCCCGAATGATAGCCGAAGAGGGCGGACCCGTCGCTCGACCATTGCACTGGCACGAATCCAGCCTCCAGCGAGGGAATCGGTCGCGGCGGACCGCCAGCCATGGGGTAAATGGCTGCGGGAAGATTCGTTCCAACGCCGACGACGAACCGGTTGTCGGGCGACGAAGGGCCGCACTTGATTCCCTCCGGAGTCACTGCCATAGGCTTTCCGCCAGACAGATCCAACGCGTAGCAACGGGTCGCGTGGCCCTGCTCATTGCCATTGGCAATGATCCTTTGGCCATCCGCCAGGAAGCGGGCAAATCCGCTTCGGATGGATTCCAGTCCGCTGGTTTCGACGGGACGGGGCTGGCCGGGACCGGTGGGCAACAGCATCATCTTGGTTGGGGAGCCGGTAAAGGCGATCGCCCATTTTCCATCCGGAGACAGGCCGCCCGCGCTGCCATCTCCCAGTCGCACGGGCATAGTCCCATCCAACTTGCGCAGCGCTATGGCATAGCCCGTTCCCGTGGCTTCGCTAGAATCCTCGAACAACACAGACTGCCCATCGCGAGAAATGTCCTTGGCCACATTCCAGTCGTGCCAGGAAAGTTCCACATCTTGCCTGTTGTCGAGGGTGGTGCTGAAGGCCATGGCCAGACGCTTGGAGGTCAAGGCCAGCAGCACCCGACCGTCTGGGGCGATGTCTTGCAGACTAATTCCCACGGGCAGGTCCAGCACGGTGCGAACTTTGCCGGATAGCGTGACCGCCATCAAATTCAGGTTGGTGCCTTTCTCCACGGCCGTGAACCAGATCTCCTTACCATCGGGCCGCCATGCGATTCCCTGTTCCGACGCCCATTCTCGGGTGAGAGTTTGGACATGCCCCTCCAAGTCAACCACGCAGACCACGCCGAGGTTGTCCCACGGCGTCCTATGATTCATGAAGGCGATCTGGTCGCCCTGGGGGGAAAAGCGAATGTTGCTGATCCATCCGCCCGTCTGATAGAGAACTTTGCCGATGGGATATTCCAGACGGCTTTGCCCGTCGACATCATGCACCACCGCTAAGCCACCGTGGCCGTCCCAGTCCGCCCAGCGCACGTCGGCCTGCAACTCCTTCGGAGATCCTCCGGCCAACGGTGCGCGTGCCAGCATTCCGTCAACGGTTTCGAACTGGCCGTTGTGGGTGCCGCGCAGTACGACCGCGAGTTCGTTGCCGGGGGAGACGGCCAAAAGATTGGCATCGCTTAGATTCAGAGGCTGGGTCAGTAGAGAGTCTCCAACCGTGGTGAAGAGCTGCACCGGATTGTTATTCCATGCCGCACCGTAAACCACGGACTGACCATTCGACGCGAAACGTGCCGTATATACCGTGCCTGCTTCAAACGTCAGGCGACTGTAAGCTGGAGGCGTCGCCCGGCTCGCAAGAATCATGGCGACCGCTAAAACGGCAGTCGCTACGGCGAGCAGCGTTACCAGCGTCCAGGGCAGCGCAGGGACGATTCGAACGATCGGCTTTGGCTCCGAGGCCGGTTTGACTTGGGATGTCCCCGACAGAGTTTGCAGCGCGAAAACCAGATCCTTGGCCGACTGAAAGCGATTCCCGGGATCTTTTTCCAGACAATGCCGGACGACGTCCTGGTATCCCGCGGGAATCGCGGCCTCTTCCATCTGGGCGACGGCTGGTTCCTCGCGCAGGACCGCGGTCATGGTGTCGGCTTCGGTTTCGCCATGAAAGGCGCGGCTTCCGGACATGATTTCGTAGAGAATCGCGCCGAAGCTGAAGATATCGCTGCGGTGATCCACGGGCTTGCCCCGGACCTGCTCGGGCGACATGTAGGCGACTGTGCCAATTACGGCGCCATGTTTGGTCACCGTCGGCATGTCTTCGACGGGACGGTTGTCTTCCGGGGAAGCCAATAGCTTGGCCACGCCGAAATCCAGAATCTTGATACGCCCGTCGTTGGTGAGGAATAGGTTTTCCGGCTTCAGATCGCGATGAACAATGAGCCGGTCATGCGCGGCGGTCAGGCCCTGAGCGATCTGCAGAGCGTAATCGGCCGCGGATCGCAAGGGGATGGGGCCTTCGTAAAGGCGCTGGCGCAGGTTTTTCCCCTCGAGCAGCTCGGAGACGATGTAAGGCACTTTGCCTTCAAAACCTACGTCATAAATCGCCAGAATGTTGGGATGGTTCAGCGCGGCCGCAGCCCGAGCTTCCTGCTCGAAGCGGCGCAAATGATCAGGATTGTCGCCCGATGCGGGCCGGATCAACTTCAAGGCGACGAAGCGGTCGAGTCTTTCATCGCGCGCGCGAAAAACTTCGCCCATCGCTCCCGCACCGATGTTTTCGAGGACCCGGTAATGCCCCACGAGCTGGCCGGCCATAAACGGTTAGACGATGGCGATAAAGCGACAGAACTACTACAAGCACTCGTTGCATGGCATGTTAGGGAATACGGCATCCCGCGTCAACAGGATTGCGTACGTTGTGAACCACGCATGAATACGGTATGAGGCCGTGGCACCGCCCCCCAAGCCGCCAAAGCCGCCCATGCCAGGGTTGAAGATGCCAGGCGGTTTTCGGTCGGCCGCTGGACTCGTGCTATAATCCGTGTTCGCCTGCATACGAATCGAGGCAAAGCTGTGATCTCCTCTGAAGGCGAATCCTGCGCCATCCATAGCTCTTTAAGAAGCATCTTTAGACACGAGGTCTAACCATGTCCGGCCATTCAAAATGGGCCACAATCAAGCACAAGAAGGGCGCGCTCGACGCCAAGCGCGGCAAGATTTTCACCCGTCTCATTAAGGAAATCAGCATTGCCGCGAAGAACGGCGGCGGCGATCCTGACACCAACCCGCGTCTGCGCGGAGCCATTCTCGCCGCTAAGAGCGAGAACATGCCCCAGGACAACATCAAGCGCGCCATCCAGCGCGGCACGGGCGAACTGCCCGGCGCCGTTTACGAAGAATTCACGCTCGAAGGCTACGGTCCCGGCGGCGCAGCGGTAATGCTCGACATCAACACCGACAATCGCAATCGCACCGTCAGCGAAATCCGTCACTGCTTCGGCAAGAATGGCGGCAACATGGCGGCGGCTGGCTCGGTCGCGTATTTGTTCCACAAGAAGGGCGACATTCTGATTGCGAAGACCGCCGCAAAAGAGGATGACCTGATGAACATCGTCCTCGAGCATGGCGGTGAGGATTTGAATGACGATGGCGATAACTGGGAAATCCTGACTGAGACCTCAGCCTACGAAGCGGTGCTCGAAGCGGTCAAGAAGGCCGGCATTGAGCCCGTTTCCGCCAGCGTCGCAATGATCCCGCAGAACTACGTTAAGCTCGAAGGCTCTGCCGCCAACACCATGATCCGCCTGATGGAAGCGCTCGAGGATCAGGACGATGTGCAGAATGTGCACTCGAACTTCGACATCGATCAGAAAACGCTGGAAGAAGTTGCGGGATAGTAGCTCCGCAAGCTCACTCGATTTTAAAGCCGCCCTTGTTTCGGGCGGCTTTTGTCTTCGCAATCGAATAAGGGGCGCGCATTTTGCGCTCCGAAGTTTTCAACAAGTTCGTGCAAAACGCTGTGCAAAAGGGCCAAGGTATCTTCGCAAGTGATTCACGCAAGGGACGCTTTAACACTTTGCACCGGAGCGAGGGCTGGCACTTTCGTGGCGGGACGCGCGGGCAAAATATTTCTTGAAGCTCAGACTTAAAGCTCAAACGTTGAAGCTCAAACCTTGAAAGTCCGACTCGACAAACTTCTGGTGGATCGTGGCCTTGCCAGCTCGCGCGAGCGCGCCCACGCCCTGATTCTCGCGGGCAAAGTGCTGGTGGACGATCAGAAACTCGAGAAGGCAGGAGCGCAGGTTGCCGCGGAGTGCGCAATCCGCTTGCTGGGCGAAGATCTCAAATATGTCGGCCGCGGCGGGCTGAAGCTGGAGCGAGCCCTCGATCACTGGAAGATCGCGGTCTCGGGCAAGATCTGTCTTGATGTCGGCGCTTCCACCGGAGGGTTTACCGATTGTCTGCTGCAGCGTGGCGCCGCCGAAGTCATCGCGGTCGACACCGGCTACGGCCAGATGGATTTCCGGCTCCGCCAGGATGCGCGGGTAAGGCTGCTCGAGAAAACCAACGCCCGCTATCTCAAGCGCGATGCGGTCGGCGTTTCTGTGGACCTCGTCGTAATGGACGTTTCCTTCATCTCGGCAACTCTGGTTCTTCCCGCCGTGATTGGAGCAGCCTTTCCGGAGTCGCCGGAGGAATCCCCGGACGAATCCGAAGCCCGTCGGGGACGGCAAATCGTCGTGCTGGTTAAACCCCAGTTCGAAGCGGGCAGGGAACACGTTGGCAAGGGAGGCATTGTGCGCGACCAGGCCGCGCAACTGGCCGCGGTAGAGAAAGTCAGAGCTGCGCTGCAAAGTCTGGGAGCCGCGCATACCGACCAGATCGAATCGCCCATCCTCGGCGCGGAAGGCAATCGCGAGTTCCTGCTCTACGGAAAGTTTTAGATTCTCTGTGTCCTCCGTGTCCTCTGTGGTTAAGTCATTGAATTTCTGTACAATCTCTTCTTGCCTATGGCCAGCCCGCAAGTGTCCTCTCAAAAAACCGCGGCCATCCTATCGCGGCCCGAGCGTCCTGAAGTCGCGAAGGTTTTGCCCGGCCTTTTCGCCTGGCTCACCGAGCACGCCTACAAAGTAATCGTCGACGAGGAGACCGCGGGCTACATTGCCGGTCAGCAAGTCGTCCCTCGCAGCCAGATGGCGGCGCAACCGCTCGATCTCGTGGTCGTCCTCGGCGGCGATGGAACTCTGCTCTCCGCTGCGCGCGTCACGGCCTCAGTGGACGTGCCCCTGCTAGGAGTCAACCTGGGGTCGCTGGGCTTTCTCACGGAAGTGCCGCTGGCCTCGCTCTACTCAATGCTGGATGCGATTGCGCAGGGGAGAGCCGCGGTCGAACAGCGCGCGCTCATGCAGGTCGATCTGCTTCGCGAGGACACGGTGCGCGGCAGTTACAATGTGTTCAATGACGCGGTAGTAAACAAGACGGTCCTCGCCCGCCTCAACACCTACGATCTCTACATCGACGAGGTGTTCGTTTCCAGTTATCGCGCAGACGGCATGATTGTCGCCACGCCTACCGGTTCCACGGCGTATTCGTTATCAGCAGGCGGACCAGTGCTGATGCCGAGCGTCAACGGCTTTGTGATTACCCCGGTCGCGCCGCATTCCCTCACTCATCGCCCGCTGGTGGTGCCAGACTCCGTGGAGATCGAAATTCTCTTGCGCAGCGAAGAGGACGTCGCTTACTTGAGCCTGGACGGACAGCCCGGCCTCGATCTGCGTGACGGCGACCGCGTGCGCTGCCGCCGCTCTGAGCATCAAGTGAATCTTTTCCGCACCGGGACAGATTTTTTCCAGTTGCTCCGCACCAAGCTGAAATGGGGAGAACCGCAGGGCTGATCAAACAGCATAGGCCTGCCCAAGAGGGCGACTTACACTTCGCCGCGCAGCAGGTCTGAGATCTTCTCCCGCCGCCGAATCACCTTCACTGACTTGCCCGTGACCAGCACTTCCGCCGCCCGTGGGCGCGTGTTGTAGTTCGATGCCAGCACCATTCCATACGCGCCAGCATCCAGAATCGCGAGACGGTCTCCTTCGCTGACGGACGGCAGTTCACGATCGCGCGCGAAGAAATCTCCCGTTTCGCACACGGGACCGACGATATCGGTAACCTCGCATTTCGCGGCTTCAGATTTCGCCCCCGAATCCTTACTTCGTATGACTGGAACGATCTCGTGATAGGCGCCGTAAAGCGCAGGCCGGATCAAGTCGTTCATCGCCGCATCCACCACGAGAAATCGCTTGCCGTCATTTTCCTTGCGGTAGATGACCGAGGTGACTAACACACCCGCGGGGCCAACGATCGAGCGCCCGGGTTCCAGCAATAGCCGCACTTTCAGATTGCGCAAGGGCGCTGCCAGAGCTCGCGCATACGCTGCCACATTGGCGGAAAACTCCGCGCCACTCGGCTTGTCATACGCAATGCCCAACCCCCCGCCGGCATCGATGTAGTCGATGCCGTGGCCGTCCCTGCGCAATTCTCCAACCAAGTCCGCCACACGCGCCATAGCCTCACCGAAAGGCGCCACATCCGTGATCTGCGAGCCGATGTGAACGCTCACGCCGCTCACTTTCATATATGGCGTGCCCGCCGCCTTGGCGTAGAGCGCCCGCGCTTCGCGGATGGGTACACCGAATTTGTGCTTGCGCAGGCCGGTAGAAATGTAGGGATGAGTCTTAGCCGCGACATCGGGATTCACGCGCAGCGCTACCGGCGCCGTCTTGCGCAGGCGTCCGGCACACTCGGCCAGAGCCCATAATTCCGACTCGCTCTCGACGTTGAAAAGCATGATGCCGGCTTTTAGCGCCGCGGCGAGTTCTTCGCGGGTCTTGCCCACACCGGAGAACACGACTTTCTTCGCGGCTTTGCGGTCCGCCGCCAGCACGCGCTCGAGTTCGCCTCCGGAAACTACGTCGAATCCGCAGCCCTCCCGGGCCAGCAGGCGCAGAATGCTCAAGTTCGAATTCGCCTTAACGGAGTAACAGATGGTATGTGGCACCCCGCGAAACGCCGCGTCGAACGCGCGATAGCGCTCGCGGATCATCGCCGCCGAGTAAACATAAAGAGGCGTGCCGTATCGCTCGGCCAGTTTTGTCAGGGATACATCTTCGCAGTAAAGAGCAAGCTGTCGCTTGCGCAGCTTTGTCTCACGCGGACCTGTCTCAACATAGACAAATCCGGGGGCACGCGCTGCCGGGCTCTGACTACGCGGAGTCATTTCTTTTTGTGGGGAGTATGCGCACCGCCATGCACGCGGATGGCGACGACCGTCTGATCGTCGAACGCTTCTACGCCCGCCGAGTGTTCTGCTGCAGCCTTGAAGAGCGAATCCACCACGCACTTGGCCGACTTGTCGGCGCATTCCGCAACGATCTTCTCGACCGGTCCCCGGCCGAACATTTCCCCCTTGCGGTTGCGGGCGTCGAGAATACCGTCGCTGAAGAACACGAACATGTCGCCGGGCTTCATCTTGAATTTGAATTCATCGTATTCGGCTTCGTCGAACAGGCCGAGAGGCAAGCCGGTCGCTTCAATCACTTCATTCTTTCCGCCGTGCACAAAAATCGGGCGAGGCAGTCCTGAGTTCGCAACCGTCAAGGTACGATGCTCGTCGTCCCATACCGCATAGATGATAGAAACGAACTGCGCCTCGATGCGGCGTTCGGCCAGCGATAAATTCACTGCGGAAAGCATTTCCGCCGATCCAGGTTCAATCGGGGCATGCGAGCGGATGATTCCACTCACCAGAGCCGCATAGATAGCCGCCGGCGCGCCTTTTCCGCTGACGTCGCCGATGGCGATACCAAGGCGCGACATGGAATAAGGAATGAAATCGTACAAGTCGCCGCCGATGGCCCGGGCAGGCACGAATTTCGCAGCCACATCGAGGTGAGCGAGCTTGGGACTGGTCTGCGGCAGCAGCCTTCCCTGCAATTCTCGCGCCAGAGCCAGATCGCGTTCCAGTCGCCGTTCCTGCCGCTCAATCTCTTCGTACAGGCGCGCGTTCTCGATCGCAATCGCAATTTGCGCCGCCAGCGTGGTCATGGTGCGCTGATGCTCTTCGGTAAAAAATCCGCGCCGCGTGTGCTCCAGATCGAGCACGCCAATTACCTTGCCCTTGTAAACGAGCGGCACGGCCAGCTCCGAACGAGTTTCAGGATTGGCTTCGACATAGCGCGAGTCCTTACAGACGTCGGGTACAAGCACCGCCTGCTTGCTCTCGGCCGCGGCGCCCACCAACCCGCGCCCCAGCGGGACGTCATGCTTCAAATGAATATTCTCGTTGAAGCG
Source organism: uncultured Acidobacteriota bacterium (assembly GCA_963758005.1). GTDB lineage: Bacteria > Acidobacteriota > Terriglobia > Terriglobales > Acidobacteriaceae > Sulfotelmatobacter. The sequence continues at coordinate 64,659 of CAVWTR010000003.1, read as the reverse complement.
CAGCGAGAAGCGGTGCTGCAGTTTCTCACCGGAAGAATCGAGCAGCAGGATGCTGAACATCTGGTAGTCGATCAACCGCCGCACCAGTTCTGCAATCCTCCCGAGCAATTCGTCCAGGTTCAAAATCGAAGTCAGCTCGCGTGCAATTTCGTTGAGCAGCAGCAGAATGCGCGCCTGCTTGGTGGTGCGAGTGTAGAGCTGGGCATTCTCGATGCCAGCCGCCATACGCGAAGCGACCAGCGTCAGCACATTCACGTGCTCTTCGGTGAAATAGCCGGGCTCGCGCGCTTCAATGTCGATGACGCCGATGACGCGATTCTTGGTGATCAGCGGAATGGCCAGTTCGGAGCGCACGTTCGGAACCGCCTCAATGTAGCGCGGGTCCTTGGTGACATCGTCAATCAGCACTGCCTGCCGCAATTGAGCCGCCTGCCCGGTGACTCCTTCGCCGACTTTGATGCGGCTGCGCTCAGCAAATTCCGGAGGATAGCCCACCTGAAAGCGGAAGCGCAGTTCCTGAGTCTTTTCGTTGAGCAACATGATCGCAAAGATCTCGTAATCGATGACTTTGCGGACGACTTCGGCGACCCGGCGCACGGTCGTGTCCAGGTCGAGCGAGGTGGCCAGCACGTCGGCGACGTCGAGCAGCAGCGACTCGCCCGGCAAGCGATCCGGTTTGGATAGAACAGACCCCATTGTTCTGTATGATAGCAGCCGCATTCCCGTCTCAGCTGGAACGAACCGCGGCACAAAACGCGTCAGTATTCTCGGCGCGCTGCTACTAATTCTCTCGGTATCATTCTCTCGGCACTATTCTCTTGGCACTATGCAAATGTCGGCGAGGTTGCGATATTTCTCCGCGTAGTCGAGCCCGAAGCCGACCACGAATTCGTCGGGAATCTTGAATCCGACGTAATCGCCCTCCAGCGGCAGCTTGCGCCGCGACGGCTTGTCGAGCAGCGCCGCAACTTTCAACGACCGCGGCTGACGCGCCATCAACATTTTTTTCAAGTACGTCATGGTCAGGCCGGTGTCGAGAATGTCCTCCACCAGGACGATGTTCTTGTCCTTGATGGTTTGATCTACATCCTTGGTCAACTTCACTTCGCCGGTCGAGTCCCATCCACTTTTCAATTCGCTGGCCGGGCTGGGACGATTCCCATAACTCGAGACCCCAATGAAGTCGAAGGTAGAATCGAGCTCTACCTGCCGAGCCAGATCGGCCAGGAAAATCGCCGCGCCCTTCAGCACACCGACGAAAATGACGGACTGGCCGGCAAAGTCCTTCGTGATCTCCTTGCCCAGTTCGCCAATGCGCTTAGCGATGTCCTGCCGAGAAATCAGCACTTTGAGTTCTGCCATGGCGTTTCATATTAAACTAGGTGGCGGATTAAATGGAAAAGTAGTCGGCATCAAGCGATAGGTCCCTGCCTCAAATCAAAAGGTTACCGATCCCCCGTTGCTGGCTGAATAAAGATTTGCGAGAAGCTAGCAGCTAGAAGCTAGGAGCTACAAGCAGCATGAACCTGAAAGGCATCAAACTCACGTGGCTGGGCCACGCGACATTCCGCATTCAGACTCTGGCGGGCAAGACCGTCATCATCGATCCCTGGATCACGGGCAATCCCATGTGTCCCGAAGCCGACAAGAAGGTTAAGAAGGCTGACGTGCTGTTGTGTACGCACGGTCACGGAGACCACATCGGCGACGCCGTCGAAATCGTCGAGCAGCACAACCCGCTGGTCGTGGGAATCTACGAGCTTTGTATGTGGCTGGGGAAGAAGGGCGCCAAACAGATTTCGCCCATGAACAAAGGCGGGACGCAAACCGTCGGCGACATCAAAGTCACCATGGTCCACGCCGATCACTCCTGCGGTATCCAGGATGGCGACCAGATCGTCTATGGCGGAGAAGCCTGCGGCTACGTCGTGGAATTCGAGAATGGCGTGAAGATTTATCACGCTGGCGACACCAACGTATTCGGCGACATGGCGATTATCCACGAGCTGTACGCGCCTGAAATCGTTATGCTGCCCATCGGCGATCACTTCACTATGGGACCGCGCGAAGCCGCCTACGCGATCAATCTGCTCAAGCCGAAGACGGTGATCCCCATGCACTTCGGCACATTTCCCGCGCTGACAGGAACTCCCAGCGCTTTGCAGAAACTGGTTCCAGGGGTTGAAGTGTTTGAGATGAAGCCGGGCGTCACGATTGGGTAATGAGGGAATCAACGGCGGACGATTGATGCACATCGAAGGTGAAGCGTGCGAATTCGAAAGGTAAGCCTGTGACCGAGAGCAAGAAAAAAGACAATCGAGCCAGTTGGCGCCACTACAACTTCACCACCGCGGGGCCCGTCGATGACTACCTCTATTCCATGCTGCCCGATCGCGACGAGGTGCTCGCCGAGATGGAAGACTACGCCACCGCGCATAACGTGCCCATCGTGGGCCCGGCTGTGGCGCGCGTTCTGCAGCAACTGGCCTTGATGATCAATGCCCGCACGGTATTCGAACTGGGTTCCGCCATCGGCTATTCCACGATCTGGTGGGCGCAAGCAGTGGGCGACAAAGGTCGCGTCGTCTACACCGATGGCGATTCCAAGAATGCCGAACGCGCCCGCGGCTATTTCAAGCGCGCCGGAGTTTCGAATCGCATCTCGCTGCACACCGGCGACGCGCTGGAATTCCTCTCGGAGCAGAAGCAGGAGTTCGACATTATTTTCAATGACGTCGACAAGGAAGACTACCCGCGCGTGCTGCGCCTGGTCGCGCCGCGCCTGCGCAAGGGCGGACTGTTCATCACCGACAACGTGCTGTGGAGCGGACGAGTCGCCGAAAAGAATCCGACCGATGCGAGTACCAAGGCCATCCTCGAGTTCAATCGCAAACTTTACGACTCCAAAGAGTTCTATACGACCATTCTGCCCATCCGGGACGGCCTCGCGGTCGCACTTAAGAAGTAGCGGTGGGCCTGGTACTCTCGCATTCAGACACTACCACCGCAGTCTTTTAACACTCCCGTAACATTCCTTCACTATAGTTCCGCCATCCATCGGATTCAGAATCCAAGGTTCTTCTAGACCACAAAGGATCACCATGTCGGCTTCGTCCACCGTACTCGACTCCAAGCTTTCCAAATCTTCTCCTGGCAAGATTGGCATGATCGTTTTCGGCATCGTGCTGGTTATCGGCTTTGCCTATGCGGCATCGCATCTGCTGGGCGACCTCTCTACGATGCACAGCGAATCCGCGATGCCCTACATTCTGCTCGGCATCGCCTTGCTGGTGGCACTCGGCTTTGAGTTTGTGAATGGATTCCACGACACCGCCAACGCTGTGGCCACAGTCATCTACACCCATTCGCTGGAGCCACACGTCGCGGTGGTCTGGTCGGGTTTCTGGAATTTTCTGGGCGTCATGGTTTCCTCCGGTGCGGTCGCGTTCACCATTGTCTCGCTGCTTCCCGTGGAATTGATTTTGCAGGTGGGCAGCAAGGCCGGATTCGCCATGGTCTTCGCGCTGCTCGTCGCCGCCATTATGTGGAATCTGGGAACCTGGTGGTTCGGGCTGCCCGCCTCCAGTTCTCACACACTGATCGGTTCGGTCATCGGCGTAGGCATTGCCAACCAATTGATGGCCGGAAGAAGCGGCACCTCCGGAGTCGACTGGGGACAAGCCGCCAACATCGGCAAGTCGCTGCTGCTCTCGCCGCTGGTTGGCTTCGGCGTGGCGGCGCTACTGCTGTTGGCCGCTAAGGCGCTGATCAAAGATCCGAAACTCTACAGCGCGCCCGAAGGCGATGCCCCGCCGCCGTTCTACATTCGCTGCCTGCTGATCCTCACCTGCACCGGCGTCAGTTTCTTTCACGGTTCTAACGACGGACAGAAGGGCATGGGACTGATCATGCTGATTCTGATCGGAACCGTGCCCACCGCATATGCCTTGAACCACGCCGTGACGTACCAGCAATCGCAGGACTTCATCGCGGTTTCGCAGCAGGCGGCTGACGTGCTCGACCACTACGTACAACCCGACGCCGTCATCGGAGACGCCCGCGACGACGTGACGAATTACATTCGCACCAAACAATTCAACGCCAACACGATGCTGGCCCTGCGCACTCTGGTCAACGACATTGGCAACGAAACCGCCATCTACAAGGAACTCAAGAACGTTCCCAATGATCGGGTTCGTAACTTCCGCAACGATCTATACCTGGTGAGTGAGGTGTTGCGGCTCACGGCGAAAAGCGGCGTGCCGAAGTTTTCGCCTGCGGACGCCGCCGTGCTCGCCAACTACAAGAAGCACGTCGATTATTCCACCCGCTTCATCCCCACCTGGGTGAAGGTTGCGGTGGCGATGGCTCTGGGCCTCGGAACCATGATCGGCTGGAAGCGGATTGTGGTAACCGTGGGCGAAAAAATCGGCAAAGAACACTTGACGTACGCGCAAGGTGCGGCTGCCGAAATCACCGCCATGGCAACGATCGGCGCGGCCGATGGATTCGGTTTGCCGGTCAGCACCACGCACGTGCTTTCCTCAGGCGTAGCCGGAACCATGGCCGCCAATCATTCCGGCATTCAGATGAGCACGGTACGCAACCTGCTTCTGGCTTGGGTTCTCACTCTCCCAGTCGCGATGCTGTTGTCGGGATCGTTATTCTGGCTGTTCAGCAGGATTTTCTAAGCGTCTGATATTAAGGGCTCCATCCGCTGGGATGGAGCCCTCAGAAAACGATTTCTACCTCGCTAGAAGACAGCTGCCGGCGAAGCGCGACAGATTTCTGCCCTACTTCGCTTTCGGCTGAATTAATTCCACGTCAATAGTGATGGTGATCTCGTCTCCCACCACGCCCGGCGCGGCAACAACACCAAAATCCTGGCGAACGATCTTCGTACTCGCCGAGACGCCAATGCGCTGGTTGCCCCACGGATCTTTGATCGCGGCCGAAGGCCCATCCACGTCGAGCACGACTTCCTTGGTCACGCCGTGCAGCGTCAGGTCTCCGGTGATCAGCAGTTTTCCCGGCCCTGCCACTTTCGCTGATTTGGAATGAAACGTAATCGTCGGAAACTTGTCTGCGTCGAGAAAGTGCGGGCTGCGTAAATCTTTATCGCGCATTTCCACCCGCGTATCCACCGAAGTCGCGTCGATCGTGGCCTCGAGAGAATCTTTCGACGGGTCGGACGGGTCATGAACCGCCGAGCCGCTCACTTTCGTGAACGCGCCCCGCACGGTGGAAACTCCCAGATGGCGCACGGAAAATTGAGCCGCCGAATGATTGGGATCGATCTGCCAGGTTCCAGCTTGTGCAGCGGCGCTGGCAACCATCGCCGAAGTAAGGATGAGAGCGAAAACAAAACGAGACATAGTTGAGAGTTCTCCTGTGTGAGTTGTTGAGTGCGGTCGCTGGGTCCAGTAACGGTTCAGCAATGCTAAATGGATTTGACCGGAATCGCCAACAAGTCCTCCACCAGCCCGACTTCTTTCTGCAGGAACGGTTCGGCGTGGCTCACCCCGCCCAGCATGCCGTAGAAGCGCGCCATGGCGTCGACGCGGGTGCGAATCTCGTCGTGAGCAGGGAACAGGTCTTTGCCCGCCTCCTGATCACTGAATTGCGATTTGTACGCGAGAATGGAAGCAAACTTCCCCTCAAACTGTTCACCGATATCGACGACGAACGTAGGCCGAACATCGTAATAAAGCGTAGCGTAAAGAATCTTGAACGGCCGATGAGGAGCAGTCGAAGCACCCGAATCCCTATCCGAAGCGGTTTGGCTGACAGCTGAAAGCTGAGAGCTGAGAGCTTTTTTCGGATCCAGCTTCGCCAGCCCCGCCAGAAAGCAAGCCTCATATCCCAGCACGGAAGCCGTGTAATGGTCAGGATGACGCCCCTTCCAGTAGGGCAGAATGATCACTCGCGGGCGTGTCTCTCGAATCACGCTGGCGACCTTCAAACGATTCTCCCACGTGTTCTCGACTCGGCCGTCGGGAATATCGAGTGCCCGCCGCCAACTCACGCCCAGAATCTTCGCCGCGTCTGCGGCCTCGCGGGCGCGATCTTCAGCCGTGCCCCGCGTGCCCATCTCGCCCTGGGTCAGGTCAAGAATGCCCGTGCGCTGCCCGCGCTGCGCAGCCTTCAGCAGCGTGCCGCCGCAAGTCTGCTCTACATCGTCACGATGCGCGGCGATGGCCAGGATGTCCAGAGATTGGATGTCGAGAGATTGGCCGTTTGAAGGCTGACTGGGGGGAAGGGAAGACATGTCAGTCGAGATTCCCCTGCTCGATCACGACATTCTCGCGCACGATCAGCCGGTTCGCCGCCATTTCCTTCAGCGTGGGCAGCACGCGGTTCACGTGCTCATCGGTATCGACGAAGGTGATGATCACCGGCAACTTGCCTCCTGCTTCCACCAGATGCGACGTTTCCACGCGATGCCGCCCCAGAAATCCTGCCACGCAATGGATCGCCGTGGCCGCGTATACGTTCTCTTTGCGCAGATAGTTGAGAATCTCCATGTGCAGCGGCCGGTGATTCCATTGGTCGGCTTCGTTCAAATAGATCGTCACCTGTACTGCCATCGCATTTGGCATTTTACTCGCGAAAGTTATTACTCGCGAACCTCCTGTGGTGAATCTCCCACTAGTGGAGCTATTTGGAAATCTCCCATTCCCGCCGCAACACGCCGTATAACTCCGAATCGACGAACTCGTCCCACTTGCGGAGGTGTTCGCGCTGGCAGCCTTCGTGACGCATGCCGAGCTTCACCAGGATCCGTCCGGAAGCAGGATTGTGTTTGAAGTGCGACGCGAAGATGCGATGCAGCCTGAGCGTTTCGAATCCGTAGCGCAGCATTTCCCGTGTTGCCTCGGTCGCATAGCCCTGTCCCCAATACGGCGGGCCCAGCCAGTAGCCGAGTTCGGCGTGCTGATGCTGGTCATCGACAGTGAGGCCGATGCCGCCAATCTGGCGGCCGTCGCCGCGCAGCGTAATCGCCAACCAGATTTTGCGCGTGCCCTGCAGCAGAGTGAAGAAGTCCCGTGCGTCCTGCTCAGTGTAGGGATGTGGAATACGCAAAGTGGTTGCCGCCACTTCTCGTGTGCCGATGAGTGGCAGCAGCTCCGCGATGTCGGCATCGCTGTACGGGCGCAATCGCAGCCGCGCGGTTTCGAGCGTAGGAGCGGAATGCATAGTTAGAGCCATGTTCGCGGGAGCATGTTCACACGAGCACGCTCACAGTGCCCGCGCCAGCGCCATGCCGGCGAGCGCGCCGCCCAGGCATAGCAGGTTATTGCCGAGGACGTTCGTCAGCATCAATCCCCATTGCCCATGTTCGAAATAAGCCATGGTCTCAAACGCGTAGCTGGAGAACGTAGTAAACGACCCGCAGAATCCCACCACGACCAGCAGTCGCCACCGGGGATCAACCAACACGCGCTCGCTGGTCCAGATAACGAAGAACCCCACGATGAAGCTGCCGACGATGTTGATGGAAAGCGTCCCGTAAGGAAAGACAGCGCCGAATTCTCTGGCCGCGAGCCGGCTGATCAGGTATCGCAGGTTAGCACCGACAATTGCGGCGACGGATATAGCGAGAAAGTCTTTCACGATGGAGCTCCCTACAAAAATGGTTCGGATTTTGTAGGAGTTATCAGCCCGAGCGCATAAGGCACGCAGGCGGTTGTGGCGAACTCCATCGCCGTGCTTATTTTGTACCACAAGGGAAGTCTCGAGGGCATCAGCAGCCAGTAACTAGCATTAGTCCCTGCTATGTCCCAAGTTCCGCGGCGAGGCCGCCGAAACTCCAGATGGTAATTGCTGACTGCTACCTCATTTCTTCCGCTCCACCAAATACCGCGCCAGCTCTTTCAGCGGCTCCGCCTGCTCGCCGAAGCTGTCCAACTCGGCGAACGCTTGCGTCACCAGCGCATCCGCCCGTTGCACCGATCCTTCAATCCCAAACAGCGCTGGATAAGTGACTTTTTCAGAGGCAGTGTCTTTGCCAGCGGTCTTGCCTAGCTGTTCCGACGTCTGCGTCACGTCGAGCACGTCGTCGACAATTTGAAAGGCCAGGCCAATCGACAATCCAAACGCCCGCAACTTCGCCACCTGGCTATCTTTCGCTCCGGCGTAGAGCCCGCCACTCACCAGGCTCGCGGTGATGAGCGCCGCGGTTTTCGAGCGATGAATATACTCCAGCATCTCCGCGGTCGGCTGCGAGTGTTCCGCTTCAAGGTCGACCACTTGTCCGCCGATCATGCCGTCGACGGTTCCCGTGCCGTGGGCGATCTCCTCGATGATCCGCACGCGCGCTTCCGCCGGACACTTCAGCCGCGCCAGAACTTCGTAGGCCTGGGTCTGCAACGCATCTCCCGCCAGGATGGCAATGGCCTCGCCAAAAACCTTGTGACACGTCGGCCGCCCACGCCGCAGATCGTCATTGTCGAGCGCGGGCAGATCGTCGTGAATCAGGGAATAGGTGTGCAGCATTTCGAGCGCCGCGCCCAGTTCTTCGATGCGCGCCGGTAACGATCTCGCCACCATGCGCCCAGCCTCCATGCAGAGCACAGGCCGCAGGCGTTTCCCGCCCGCAAACACGCTGTGCCGCATCGCCTTGTGGATCGATTCCGGATGCTCCGTCTCGAGCGGAATGAGCCGGTCGAGCGCGGCGTCGGTCAACTGCCGTCCTTGTTCGAGAGTCTGGCTGAGCATGAAGCAGTGAGTATAACAAGGCTGAGGAATGTAGGTAGAACGCCGATGCGATGGCAGAAACTCAGTTTAAGCAACATTCATTTTGTCATTCCGAACCGGGCTGAAAGCGCGGTGAGGAACCTGCTGTTCACCGCAGCCGCAGCGCGCAAAGTAAAAAAGGACGCCCAATAGGGCGTCCTTCGCAAGAGTTGAATCTACGCCGCGGCCGTCGGCGAAGGCGCGAGGCTGCGCAAAACCGAAGTCAGCACGTGCCTCACATCATCCGCGGGGCACACATCGCTCGCGCCAGCCGCAAGCGCAGCCATCCACATTTCTTCATCGGGAACACGGTGCGTGCACACGATGGGCAAGGTAGGAAAGTCGCGGTGCAGACTCTCGACATCAGCCAGCAGCCAGTGCTCGAGATTCAGAACCACGGCTTCAGGATTAGTTCGGGTCAGGTCGTCCCGCAATTCCTCGCGGGAGCGGGTTACGTGCACGGAAAAATGAGAACGGAGTCCACCGGCCAGGGATCGGGCCACTCCAGGATTGCTTTCGAGAAGAACCACACTTTGAGTCATACTTCTCCCTCTTCAACCGTTGGAAACGGCAGAAGTAAACGGCGGAGGCCAACGGCGGACGTCGACGACCGACTAGGGCTGCGGGGTGGCTTGGGAAACCACGACTCCACAGACATCTACAGATTTCGAATCGCAGCCAGAAATCCGCACACTTACCGCCGTGTAGGCAGCTTTTCTGTCAGCGCATCGAATGGTTCAGCTTGAAGCTTCCCGTTCTTCTTCAGCAGGACTTCAACTTTGCCTTCCGCCTGTTCCAGTTCATTGCGGCAGGCGGAAGAAAGCTGCATGCCTTCTTCAAACAGTGTCAGAGACGTCTCTAAAGGGACTTCTCCCTTTTCCAGTTCCTGAACAATTTTCTCCAGCCGCTGGAGGCACTCTTCAAACTTAGGCAACGGGGTTTTCGCTCCGGCTACTATTGTAATGCAACTATTTCGAAGAAGTGTCCAGTCTTTTTCATGGGAATGATCGAAATAATGGACGAGTCGTTCCCGCGGCGGGAAGCGTTTCGTGAATCAACTGCAAGGCGCTGATCGGGACGAGATCCGGAAAAATCGGGAGTTGCCGGACGCTTACGTTCCCAGCGCTTCCAGCACATCCACCGCCGAGCTGTAACGCCCCTGCGGCGCGCTGATCTGCGCTCCCTGGGCCATCTGCTTGGCGGCGATCAACATTTCTCGGGCGATAGCTACGCCCTCAGCCCGCGCCAGTTCCGGGGTCTGCGCCCGCGCCATGCGCTCGAGAATCGCGTCGGGCACCGAGACCCGCAGTTCGTTCTTCATGAACTCCGCGTTGCGCACGCTCACCAGCGGCCATATCCCGGCCACGACCGGAATCCGGCAAGACTCAATCCGTTTCAGAAAATTCTCCAACAGGCGCAAATCGAAGACAGGTTGGGTTACCACATATTCCGCCCCGGCTTGAACCTTGTACTCGAACCGTCGAATCTCTTCGTCCATATCCGTCAGTCCCGGGTTCGCTCCCACGCCGATCACAAAGCCGGTCCCGGCGCCAATAGGATTTCCTCCCAGATCCAGCCCGCGGTTCAGGTTGTGCACAATGTTGACCAGGCCAATGGCGTCCACATCAAAGACTGCGGTCGCATCGGGATAATTCCCCATCTTCGGCGGATCGCCGGTGATGCAGATCAGATTCTTGATTCCCACCGCAGCCGCGCCCAGCAGATCGCTTTGAATGCACAGCACATTGCGATCACGGCAGGTGTAATGCAGAATCGCATCGATGCCTACGTCGCGCTGAATCAGCAGCGACAGCGCCTGGTTACTCATGCGCGCCGAAGCTCGCGGGCTGTCCGGAATGTTCACCGCATCCACGCCCACCGACTTCAGAAACCGCGCCCCCTCGACTTCCTTCGCAACGTCAATCCCCTTCGGAGGCACGATCTCGACCATGGTGACAAACTCGCCCCGAGCCAGCTTCTTGCCCAGAAGGGAACGACTCTCCAGAGGCACGGCCGGAACTGCCAGCGGTGCGGCCTGGCTGCCCGCCACCTGGCCGGCCCCGGCCTTGCTTCGGGCCTCGCCCACCCGCAACGCAGACTTCATCACCCGAATATGTTCTGGAGTCGTACCACAGCACCCGCCCACCAACCGAACTCCAGCCGCGACGAACTTCCGCGCGTAACTCGCCATGTATTCCGGCGAACACAGATAAATATTCCTGCCATCCACCGACCGAGGAATGCCAGCATTGGGCTGGGCTGCCAAGGGCAGGGAAGTCGCCGCCCGCACTTTCTCCATCGCGTCCAGCATGGCCACCGGACCGACGCTGCAGTTACAGCCGATCACATCCGCTCCCCACTCTTCGAGCTTGGATACAAACGTCTGCGGATCGGAACCGTCAAGGCAGTTGCCGTCTTCATCAATCGTGACCTGCGCCACGATCGGCAACGACGCGCTGACATCCTTAGCCGCCAGCAGTGCCTGGTGAATCTCTTCCAGGTATCCAAACGTCTCCAGCATCAGCAGGTCGACCCCGCTGTCGACCAACACCTGAATTTGCTCGCGGAAGGCGTCGCGGGCTTCCTGAAACGATGTTTTTCCCAGGGGTTCAATTCTGGTTCCCAGCGGGCCAACCGATCCCGCGACCCATACATCGAAGCTTTTGGCGGCCTCGCGAGCCAGCCGCGCGCCCGCCCGATTAATATCGCCGACTTTGTCGGCTAAACTATGCCGTCCCAGGCGGAAAGAGTTACCCCCGAACGTATTGGTTTCAATAATCTCGGCTCCGGCTTGCAAATACTCATGATGAATGCCGCGAATCAGGTCGGGTTGTGACAGGTTCAGTTCGTCGTAAGACCGGTTGATGAAGATGCCTTTGGAGTAGAGAAGCGTCCCCATCGCGCCGTCACACAGCACAGGGGATTGCTTGATTCGGGCAAGAAAGTCAGCCGCCATATTTCTGAGAATACAGGATGAGTACTGGTTCGCGCATCTCGGTGAAGCTCGCGACAGAGTGCTCACGAATCGAAAATATCCGAGTACGATGCCGCAGAGGCGCGCATGGGGTCACGTTCGCGGTCTGTTATAATCCAGCATTTCATAACTAAATCTTCCCTTTTCATGTCGTTAGGAGCCGGTCATTTGCAGAAAAGCCTGGAGAGAAGCACGCAGAGAAGCCTGAAAAGAAGCATGCCGAGAAGCCTGAAGCGTGGTTTTCAGAGAAGCCTCAAGAAACGCATTCTCGTCACTGTGCTCGGATTGTGCGCCAGCCTGAGCCTTTTTTCCTGCAGCAGCAGCAAGCCTAAAGACCCGCCGAGCGGCCTGCCCGATCGCGTACTGGCTTCGCAGGGAGTCACTTCGCCTACCGATTTTGGCGGCGTGTACATTATCGATGCCTACAACGATACGATTCCGCGGAATGCCCGCATTGGTACCGGAAATTCCCCGGGGCTCATCGCGGTAACGCCGAGCTTGAATCTGGCCGCGACCTTCGATGCGGCCAGCACGACCGTCTACGTGATCAACACTGCCACGGAAAGCGTGCTCGGAAGCGTCCGTCTTCCCGCGCCCACCTCCAGCATGGTGTTTCCGACGGCCAATCCCACCGGATATGCCGCAGTTCCCGGCGCTACCGTCACCGGCTATTCTTTCCTCGGCGCCGTGGAACTCATGAATTTCACCGCCAGTCAGCTCACTTCGATCGCGGTCAACAATGTACAAACCGTGGTTTCGAATTCGGGCGGCAGCCAACTCCTGGCATTCAGCAACAATTCCGACTCCGTCGCCGTGGTCTCGCCGGCCGCGGCCGTGCCTCCGGTAGATTTGAGCTGCCTGTCCGGGACTTCCAACGCCGTCTGCACCGTTGTGCCCGGCTTTGACCGGCCCGTTTACGCCGTCATCAACGGCAATACTGCTTACGTTCTCAACTGCGGTCCGCAATGCGGCGGGGTCATGGCCAGCGTCATGGTATTCGACTTGCCGAGCCTGACCATTACCCACACCATCCCCGTGGACGCCGCCACCTGGGGGCTGCTCAACGGCCCGACGCTTTACGTAGCCGGCACTTCACCCACCAACAATGCCTGCACCGGCGAGACCACTGCAGCCACCACCTGCGGCCGCCTCGACATTATCGACACTACGTCCGGCACAGTGACGGGCAGCGCCGTGATTACCGATGGCTACCATGACCGCATGGACTTCAACGTTGTCGGCCAGCTCTTCATCGGATCGCATGACTGCACCAACATCGGCAACGTCACCTATCCCGTCGGGGAAGTCCGCGGCTGTCTTTCCATCTTCAATGTAGCGAACAACTCTGTATTCATTCCGCCTGATAACGGCGACGTCAACGGCCTGCAGGGTTTCAGCACCCGCACCATCGAGTACGTGGCCCAGGGCGGAGCCCTGCGCGTCTACGACACCACCACGGATGCCCTTCTGATTACAGATTTCATTCCCGAGGGCACCATCGAGCTCGTAGGCTACGTCGGCGACGTGAAGGCGATCGATTTCTTCTAGCGGGCGGGGCTTCGTGCCGCAGCGCTGGCTAATCCGGCCCAGGTCCCGCAGCGACAGCCTAGTCCTCACGTGCAGACGGCTTGTCATGAGAAGGCCGGTCGGAGTCAAGAGGTTTCTTGACTGGCTTCATTGAACAATGTTTTTTGTTCACCGGCCAAGTTAGCCACTGTCGCCATGCTTCCATCCGCACTCTCGAGGAGCGATTCGTTTTCGCTCGGTGCATGTTGGGCGTTTGTATCTGGCCGGACTCGTCCAGCACGCAGTACCAGCTGTTGCGATCTCCCAGATCCAGTCCGATGGTCAGTCTCTGCTGCGAAATATTCCTGTTCTGCTTCACCACTACGGTGCTAACCTTCTTCATTGCCGGTCTCCTTTTTATCTGTGCCTTGAGCACGTCGATAACTTGGGAGCGTACACCGCATCCCGCCCGGAGACCGGCCTTCTCATCCCATCTGCTTACGCCAACTGAAAGATGCCGCAACCGGACGGTGCGGTGAGTACAAACGTAACGAACGACAAAGACCATCGCCGTCCTACAATTACCTTTCAGGAGTTGCTAGTTGCCAATGAAGGAGACAGTGTCGGACGTGCTCTGGATGGGTGTTCTGGCGGGTCTCGGAGCGGTGGTCATAGAAGCAATACTTCTAGGCAGTTTCTATTTGTTCGATCCCGCCGCAAAGAAGATCATCGAGGACCACAGCATCTCTCTCGGCATCAGCATTCCGGTGATCTTCGTGGCTGCATTTGGTTTTTCGCTTCAATTCGCGTTGGAGGGCCAATTCTGGCGCGGGAAGTGGAAGTGAGGTCGGTGAGCGAAGGTCAACTGTTTTAACATCCTGATAGCGCTCAAAACCCCACAATGAGCGAAATGCCCTGATTACGTCAGTGATGTCGCCTTGAGATACACCCCGATGAAACAATCATTCTGGCTGTTGAACTGTCAAGCAGACGACGTATACCCGCATCCGCAACGTGTGCGAAAGATGGAGCTGATGACCAAGCGCTTAATTCGGGGGGCGATAAAGACTGTAGCCATAATCGCGGTGGCCGTGCTCTTTCTTGGACGGATGACAGGCCATGGTGAACTGCTTGTGTCCGTCGGCCCTGTTGTCGTGCTTGTCGTTTGCTTAGCGTTGTGGAAATTCATTGAAGACGACGACGTCAATACGGGATACTGGCCACCCAAACCTGAGAAGTCCGTGAAGACTGCCAGCGCCCTGAATGCCACGACGCCGTCAGTGCGCCGACATGGGCGCACAACACACGTACATCCTTCTGAACCGTCAACTCTCATCAGATACCACCCTTGTTGTTTTGGCGGTTTGCGGTGCTCTTCGCTTTGGTGACGGTTGTTGCGTGGCGCTGGATGCTGCCACCTTTGGCACTCGGAGTTGCTGTTGCCTTGTATCTACACTTTTCGCGTCCGCAAGACAGCCTCTAGTCGTCGGTTGACATAACATCCATTACACGCAATATAAAAAGGCGCCCACTTTGCGGTAGGTTGTGATTGTTCGGATCACACTTAGCAAAAGGAGCGCCGTCATGAAGCAAGAAAAGTATATTGGCATGGACGTTCACCAGGCAACGATCTCGGTTGCCGTCATGGACAGCTCGGGCAAGCTGATCATGGAATGCATCCTGGAGACGAAAGCAGTCACGATTCTAGAGTTCCTCGATGGGCTACGCGGAAGTCTATCGGTGACCTTTGAAGAAGGAACTTCCGCCGCCTGGTTGCATGACCTGCTGAAACCTCGCGTCACCCGTCTTGTGGTCTGCGATCCGCGAAAGAACGCGCTGCTGAAAGACGGCAGCAAGAGTGACCGGATTGATGCGCGGAAGCTGGCGGAGTTGTTGCGCGGCAACCAGCTCCATCCGGTGTACCACGGCGAGCACGGGGTGCGAACGTTAAAGGAACTGGGTCGCAGCTATCTAACGCTCACCCAAGATGTCAGCCGAGTCATTACCCGGATCAAAGCTCTCTATCGAAGCTGGGCCATTCCGTGTAGCGGTACAACCGTGTATGCCCCGCGATATCGGGCAGAGTGGTTGGCCAAGATCCCGCAGCCCGGGGTTCGCCTGCGGGCAGAACGTTTCTATCAGCAACTGGATCTGCTGCAACCGGTACGACAAGAAGCGCGGCGGGATCTACTGAGCGAGAGCCGGAAGCATTCTGCTGTGAAGTTACTGCGCCAGATTCCTGCCATCGGCCCGATCCGAGCGGCCATGCTAGTGGCGTTGCTGCAGACACCTCATCGTTTCCGCACCAAGCGCCAACTATGGGCTTACAGTGGTTTTGCGGTTGAGACGCACGACAGCGGCGAGTACCGCTATGTGAGAGGGAAGGTACAACGAAATCGGGAGCGCATCACCGTGCGCGGTCTGAATGGCAACCATAATCATGATCTGAAGAATCTGTTCAAGGGCGCTGCTCTATCTGCGAGTACTCACCCTGGGCCGTTGTACGATTTCTATGGGGCGCTGCTTGAAAAAGGGATGCGGCCGACGATGGCGCGTCTCACCCTAGCCAGAAAGATTGCCGCGATCACCTTAACGATTTGGAAGAAAGGAGTCAGTTTCGACGCCAAACAATTGCATCGGCAAGCCGCTTGAGCGTCTCTGGTAAGAGGCCTTTCCATCTCCGGTGATTCTCTCTGGTGGTGGTCGGTCGGGTTCTCGAGACGCTCGGTTCGAGGTGAGTATCAGTCAATGAGATCGGCCCTGTGTGCCTCGGCACCGAGTCACCCATTACACGTTATGCCTCCTCGGATAACCAGAAATAGCGATAGGCCACGAGCCTCCGATAGAACCATGGTTGACACTCCAAGACCAGTTTCGCTTGCCCTGTCTCAAGACTCGATTGGCGTCGTCATCACCGAAAGATGAAACCCCCAGGAAGGGCAGACAAGCCAGAGCAAAACCCTTCGAGCGCAATCGATGGGCACCTACGGACAGTGGGCTGGATCTCGAGACTAAAATCTTCTCGACCTCCGGTCGAGGGAGAAGTTTTTCCTTGACATCCCTTTTTATAGAACTCATCGACCGCCAGCCTACCTCGAGCGGAGAGCCAGTCCGAGTCTTACTTGCCCGGCTCCAGTTCCAGCCGGTGCGCCTTGGCAGCGTCCACGGCCTTCGCACTGAACGGCAGAGTAAACGTTGTCCCTCCGTACCAAGCTTTCCATTGATCCATATAGTAAGGGCTGAGGAAATTTCCGCCCTGCCCGGTCACGAGGTTCAGCGTCGATTGGTCGAGGTCGGCGAGATTCGCCGTGAACCGCTCCGACGGCCCATGGTGTCGCGTGACCGCCTTCACCGTGTATCCGCCGCCCGACTGCTCCTGCACTCCCGGTCCTGACCAACGCCGGATCAGCGGAATTTTTCCCAGGATCGGATGCTGGATCTCCACCGCATTGAACGCGCCCCAGCGCCACGACGCCAAGTCATGGGGTGCGTCCGGACTGTTCACTGCCGCGTCCACCGCCGCCGTCAGCAGTTCGTCGTAGTTGGGATATTTTTCCGGCAGCCAGCGCGGCGGCCGGTGCAGCAGAATGTTTTCCAGCCACACCGAACGCATCTCCCACGAATACGTCCTCCAGCTGAGGGCGTCATCTTTCGTGGAATCGGCAGGCGCGCTTCCCAGCTTAGGCTCGAGCAGCAACCGCCGCAGTTGCAAAATCGAATTCTCCGCAATCGTCGGTGCCGCCGACGAAGCCTGCATGCGTCCATCCCAACTGCGCATCAGATCCGCAGCTTGCTTGGCGCGTGCCGAAGCCTTGGAGGCGTGGTCCACCGCATACACAAAGCGCTCCGCCGCGAACAATTCCGCTTCGGATTGAACGTCAGTCTGCAGCGCCAGCATGTCGGCTGTGGAGAACTGACGCCCCGACTCCAACACGTGGTAAATGCGCGCCGTGCGCCAGGGAGCCTCCCATTCCATGCTGATCGAATTCGGATAATTGTCCGGCGTGATCCGTCCGTTCGCCGTCGCAATAATTCCCGACGGTGGGTTGTAAACGCTGGGCAGCTTCTCAAACGGGATGAAGGAAGTCCACTCGTGCGCGTCGTCAGCGCCACTCACCGGCAGGCTGCCATCCCCCGCCGCGCGGATCGGCACTTTGCCGGTCGTCTGATATCCGATGTTTCCATCGACGTCGGCGTAAACCACATTTTGCCCGGGCTCATCCAGCATCGAGAACGCATGCCGAAACTCCTCCCAGTTCTGCGCGCTATCCACGTCGAAGAAAGACATTCTGAACCCGTCGTAAAGCGTCCAACGCAGCGCCAGCGGCCGGGTTTCGCCCGGTACCATCTCCGTGATGATGGGGCCGTGGCGCGTAATCTTCACATCCACATTCACGTCCGGCTCGCCCTTGATGTGAATGATTTCGCTGCGATGCTCCGGTTGCACCCACCCGCTTGGAGTCTGATACTCCCCCTGCGCATTGAAATTCTCAATGTAAACGTCAGTCACAGTCGGCCCGACATTGGTGAATCCCCACGCGATCCGCTGATTGTGCCCCACGATCACGTAGGGCACGCCCGGCAGCGTCACGCCCGCCACATCCAGCGCGCCCGAGTGCAGGTGTGCCTCGTACCAGAGATTGGGCATCACATGGCCGAGGTGCATATCATTCGAGAGCAGTGGCTTGCCCGTTACCGTATGCGCTCCTGAAACCACCCAGTCGTTCGATCCATTCACCGGCAGACCTTCGCTGGGCAAAGCTTCAGACAAAGCATCGCCCCGCGAAGCTTCCGGTGCCATCGGCACAGCTCTTCTTTGCGTCACCGAGTTGTCAGGCGAATCATCGTCGTCGTCGTCATCGGAGTCGCCGGCATTGTTGTCCGGCTCCTGCAAGTCCTCGCGCATCACGGTCGGCGGACGGTCGTGCCACGAGCGGTTCACATACAAGTCAGCAGTCAGTTCCGGCCCCAGTTTGGCCAGAATCTTCTCCCGGCTGAGCGCGTCGTAAAAATAGTGATAGTTCAAATCCTTGACCATCTGATTGCCGATGACCACCGAATCCTCAGCCAGCCACGGCTTTGGCGCATAACGCAGGATGCGAAATTCAATCGGCAGCCGGTCGCCATGCGTCCCGATGAATGCATTCACCCCACTCGCATAGTCTTCGTAAAATCGCCGCTCGCGTTCGTCGGCCAGCGCCAGAGATTTCTTGGCCGCTGCCCGCAAGCCCAGAATCCGCTGCTCGCGATCCAGTTTCAAAGTGTCCTCACCCAGAATCTCGGAGAGCTCGCCACTGCCGAAGCGGCGCATCACATCCATCTGCCACAGCCGGTCCTGCGCCGTGACATACCCCTGCGCGAAGAAAAGATCGTCGAGAGTAGCCGCTTCAATGGTGGGCACGCCGTGACCGTCGCGCGTCACCGTGACTCCACCCGAAAGTCCGCTCACCTGTATTCGCCCGTCGAGCTGTGGAAGCGCCGCCTGCGCGACGTGGTATGCATACGCGGCCACTCCCGCCAGAATTGCAACCACCGCCAGCAGCAGCCACCCAAGTACCCGGGTAACTGGCGAATGGCGCGACCTGGGTGGGCTGATCTCTGCGAAGGCACTCATAAGGAATCCTTGATTCTAATCCAGCGATTGTATCCCGCGCCTTCGCAGGTCCGTGCGCGAGACTAAGCTTTTCCGGGAGAGCTCGTAGCAAGCAACTCCAAGTCCAGCCGCGAAGCGGCGTCATGTGAAAGCCCGGCACCGAAGTGCCGGGAAGCCAGGCGGGAGTGCGAGTCCCGGAGGGACGGCACAAGGCGCCTTACGCGCGGCGCTGAAAATGAATTTCATTTTCAAGATGCCGGATGATATTCTTAACGACGTTATTCCGAAAAAATTGTCTTCAACCTCACGTTCGCCTGACCCGGTTTCCCATGCTGCAGAAGCGCATCGATGATCAGCCCACCATCTCCCGCCAGATGGTCCGCGAAGCCCAGGAGATCCTTCACCGGCATCTCAAGGGCGTCGGCCTGAAGCAGACGGCGCAGCGCGACGCCATTCTTCGCGCCTTCCTCGAAACCCGCGACCATCTTTCCACGGATGAACTGCATCGCCTCGTACAAAAACGAGACGCCCGCATCGGCTACACCACCGTCTACCGCACCCTGAAGCTGCTGGCCGAATGCGGCCTGGCCAGCGAAGTCGCCTTCCACGACGGCATCGCCCGCTACGAGCACCAGTACAACCGCCGCAGCCATCACCACATGGTCTGCACCGGTTGTGGCGGTTCGGTCGAATTCTTTTCTCAGGAAGTAGGACGCCTCGAGCAGGAGATCGGCAGCAAATACAACTACCTCACTACTCGTCACACCTTTCAGATCTATGGAGTCTGCGAAGACTGCCGCAAGAAGAACAATACTCACCGGCCGCTGTGAGGGCCATGACGCTGATTTCACCACAGGGGACACAGCGGATTTGAAGCGACTTCCGCTGTGTCCTCAGTGTCCTCTGTGGTTAAGAGCGAACGCGCTCAGCGGAGCAGCATCGCTCCCGGCGCCAGCAGATCAAACGGATGCATGGGGAGATTTCGGGCGATTCCAAACAAAATGATTGCGGCGCACAGAGCGCGAATCCAGCCCGCCCGCAGGAATGGCTGCGGCAGTCCTCGTCCACGCAGTTCGATGAGCGCATACGACGCCAACCCATAGGTTAGAAACGGCAGCAGAACCACGGTCAGCGGATTCAGCGCCCACGCCGCCCGCAGGTTCCCATGGAGCAGCTGATGGATCGCCCGCAACGATCCGCATCCCGGACAATACCATCCCGTCAAATAGCGGAGCGGACACGGTGGAAATATCCCGGACGTGGCCGGATCGAAAAGTTCCAGCAGCACCAAGCCCACGCCAAAAGCCGCGAGCGTTGCTAACAGCAACGCTGCCGGCCGTCGGTCCATGGGCAGCTTCGGCATGCGGATGCCCGCTACGCTAACTCGAATGGAGGCCACTGAGAACTCCCACCATGATCAGGAGAATATATATCGCGACGACGGCGACTCCGAGTCCGGCCGAGATCAAGCACCACATCTTCGCGTTGTTAGACGCGAGCTGAGCCCCGGCGAAATCGCCCGACTGCAACTTGGCATTCACTTGAGCGGCGTAAACGATGGCGGGAATTCCCGCGGGCAGGCAGCAGAAAACCGTCGCCAGAATCGCGAATACCAGATAGTTCTGCACCGCCGCGGCCGGCGGCGGAATCGTCCCGCCAGCTTGTAAAGAAACTCCCGGAGCTGTTGCTTCCAGGTTCCTGCCGCATTGTGCGCAGACCACGGCAGTGTCAGTGTTATTTGCCCCGCATTGTGCACAAAACATTCATCTCCTCCTAAAGAAATTGTCGCCAAGCTTACTGCAGCGGAGTGCCGTTCTCCACGCAACCCCGCACCGAGCCGCCAGAGTCCACTTTGATCAGACCTGATTCGTCTGAGCAAAAGGCTCGCACTCCACCCTGATTTGCCACCGCCGGATACGCCACTACCTGGTAACTCACGTTCGCCCCGCTCTCCGGCCCCGCCACGCATCCCTGGAGTTCGAAGACGTATCCAGTTTTCCGCCCGCTGAGCAGCGCGCCATCGATCAACTGATTCAGGTCCGACAGCGAGCAAGTGTATCCCCTGTCAGGATGGGCGTGAGAGTAATTGATCTCCGCTACGCTCAAGGTACGCAGCGAAGCTACGGCGGACGACTCGTTGGCTGCCATTCGCGCCCGCAGCAGGTTTGGGATCGCGATGGCCGCGATGATCAGGATAGGAATGATCGACAACCCCGCGTAGCCGAAAATCAGGCCTGTGATCGCCAAGCCGTTTCCCTTAAGTCGCCCGGCGCTTTTGCGGATCTCCGATAACGAGAGATGCCCGAAGATGACGGCCGCAATTGCCGATGGTGGGAAAAGAGATAGAAGCCCGAAGATCAGACTGGCAATCGCCTTCCCGCTAGTCTCCGCAGTTCGCGCGAGAGCGGGCGGCTGAGCGCTGCTCGCAGGCGCCTCCGCAACGCCCGCAGACGCGACCCTGCCGCAGGCCCGGCAAAACTTGTCCTCTGCGGCTACGCTGTTTCCGCAGCCGGCACAGAATGAGGCCATTCCACCCTCCTCGCGCGGCGAAACGTTTCCGCTTCGCGCCGGAATTGGCACGAAACATACTACCCGTCCGCTTCGGCGTCAATCTGCAAGTGAAGACATGGCGCGAACGAACCCATTTGCCGCCTACTCCGCGTTTTTGATATGGTCCCCACAATGGATGAGCCGAATATCCCGGTGACATCGTGCCCAAAGTGCGCTGCGCAAATGCCCGGGACGGCCGCCTTCTGTCCCGGTTGCGGCCAGACCATGCAGCCCGAAACTCGCGCCAGAGGCTCGGTCGGGGGCCTTCCAGAGAATGTCGCCGGCGTGTTCGCCTACTTCACGTTCATCCCCGCGCTTGTCTTCCTGGTCCTCGAACCCTTTAGCAAAAATCGCTTTGTGCGCTTCCATTCGGTTCAGTGCCTTCTGCTGTGGGCCGCGACAATTCTTTTCGCGATTGCGCTCAAGCTTGCCAGTGTGGTTTTGTTCATCATCCCGGTGCTGGGACCGCTGCTGGTATACCTGGTCTCCACCGTGGTCGCGCTGGCCGCGGTCGTCATCTGGTTCGTTCTGGTAGTCAAGGCTTTTCAAGGAGAGATGTTCAAACTGCCGCTGCTCGGCGGTTTTGCCATGCAGCAAGCCGAAAACTCCTAGATGCTTTCCGCCGCATTCAAATTCCTGATTGCATTACCTTAGGCTTTTTGGTACTTTGCCGCAGCGTCGGTTGGAAGCGGACTTGCGCAGACTGCGGGCATTCTTCGCAACATTATGACTGATCGCGAAATGACCGGTCGCGAACCACGCTGTCACGAACGATGCTGAGGAGGTTCCATGGCTTTCTGTAATACGTGTGGCGCACAAATCGCGGACGGTACCACCATGTGCGCGGCCTGCGCCGGTCGGGTCGCAACCGCCCCCGCCGTGCCCCAGGCGACCGTAAACATCGGAGGCATGGCCGATAACGTGGCGGGAATGTTGGCTTACGTCACCATCATTCCGGCGATTGTCTTCCTGGTCGTGGAACCTTATAACAAGAATCGCTTCGTGCGATTCCACGCGTTCCAGTCCCTGTTTTTTGCCGTGGCGTGGACAGCCCTGTGGATCGCGCTCAACATTGTTGCCCACATCCCGATACTGGGTTGGCTGACCGTCCTGATTTGGCCGCTGGTCGGCCTCGCGGGTCTGGTCATCTGGGTCATGCTTCTGCTGAAGGCGAATCAGGGTCAAATGTGGAAGCTGCCCATGATCGGCGACATGGCCGAAAAACAGGCCAACGCGCTTTAAGAATGGAAAACCATTAACCGCGAAGGACACGAAGTGACACGTGGGAAAGACTCGCAAAAGAAGTCCTTCGTGATACTTCGTGTCCTCTGTGGTCATCGCTTTCTGTTTCCGGCGCCGAACTTGCCCGGTGCGGGGAACACCCGTGCTTGACTTTCTTCCTGTAAGCTGTCAATCCTATTAGCTTTTACCCGCGTCCCAATCCCACGCCGGCTGCGTGGTTTTCGGCAGGCGGAAATCTGTTGTGCGATTGGGGAGTTCCTTGCGAGTTCGCGTTTTCTATCACGACAAATGTTTTGACGGAGCTTGTTCCGCCGCCATATTTTCCCGCTTCTATCGCGAACGCATCCGCGGCGACGCCGAGTTCGTCTTTACCGGCCTGGTCCACCGCGCCGGCGCGCTGTTCGACGAAAAGCAATTCGACGGCGAAGAAAACGCCATCGTCGACTTCAAGTACTCCAGTTCGCCCAAAATTACCTGGTGGTTCGACCATCACGAGAGCGCATTCCTCTCGCCAGCCGACGCCGAGCATTTCGAGCAGGACCAGAGCAACCGCAAATTTTACGACCCGGATTTCAAATCCTGCACCAGCTTCATCGCCATGATCGCGCAGCAGCGCTTCGGCTTCGATCCCACGCCCGCTGGCCGATCTGGTGCACTGGGCCGACATCATCGACGGCGCCCTCTATCCCGACGCCAAGACCGCCGTCGCCATGGAAGCGCCCGCTATGAAACTGACCATGGTCATTGAGTCAGCTCCCGATCACGGCTTCGTCCCGAATCTGATTCCGCTGCTCGCGACCAAGTCATTGGCCGAAATTCTCGAAGAACGCTTCGTCGCCCCACTGCTTCCGCCCTTGCTCAAGCGTCACGAACTTTCCATCGGAATCCTCGAACAGCGCACCGAATGCAAAGACGCCACAATTTTCTTCGACGTCAGCGACCACAATCTCGAAGGCTACAACAAATTCATCCCGTACTACCTGCATCCCGAGTCGGTCTACAGCGTGGGTCTCAGCAAAAGCAGTTTCCGCGTAAAAGTTTCGGTGGGATCGAATCCCTGGGCCCCACAGCCACCGGAAGTAAATCTGGCGCGCATCTGCGAGCGTTACGGCGGCGGTGGCCATGCCCGCGTGGGTGCGATCTCATTCAACCCGAACCAGCACGCCGCAGCCATCAGAGCGTCGCGGGAAATCGTGGCCGAACTGCGCGCCGCCATTCGCCAAAAAAAATAGCGCGCCGCCCCTTCAACTTGGCAGGGTGCCCCATCTCTCGCGTCCTTCGCGAGAAGTGGGTCTGTCACTGTTTCTCCGCACTCAAGCGTGATACTCTGCCTTGAGTCATCGCCAGCATTCATGCGCCAGCCCGGAACCAAGCTTGATGCACATCGTCGCCAGCGGCGCGTGCTCCGGGCCGTGGCTGGATTCGAATTCTTCAAGGGCTCTTTCGTTGTGCTGATGGGTTTGTGTGCGCTTGCCCTGGTGCACCGCGACGTCTGGCTCTACGCGGAAAGCCTGCTCGCCCTTCTCCACATCAGTACCGATCGCCGTTCCGCCCAGATGTTTCTCGACTTTGCCGACCGCGTCACCGACGCGCGATTGTGGGCTGCGGCCCGCATCGCCTTCGCTTACGCCGCGCTGCGCTTCATTGAAGCCTATGGCTTGTGGAAGGCGCGCACCTGGGCCGAATGGGTGGCCCTGGTGTCGGGCGCTCTTCTGCTTCCGCTTGAGATCCGCGAGCTCATGCGTGGTCTGACCGCCTGGCGTTGTTTTTTGTTTGTCGCCAACATGGCCGTCGTTCTCTACATGCTCTACGTCATACGCAACAACCGCCGGGAGCGAGCCGCGGCCGCTCTGGGCGCAGAAGGCTAGGAACTCACTCGCAAAGTACTGACTGCGAGACAGTTGTCGGGACTGCCAGCCCGAAGGCTCGGATGGCCCACAAGCCCCTGCAAACTTTAGGCACATTACTACCGTGCCTGCCACGGTCGAGCCATTTTCAAAAATGCTCGCCCCGTAGGAAACTGTTCTCACATCATGGCAGCCGAATCCAACACGCCTACGGGCAAAGACAACCTGAAAGTTGAGAAGCTCTCACTTCTCCTCTTGACTCTCTGCATCGCGGCTCTTGTCTACGTGCTGGTTGCTCGACCTTTCTAGCGATTCCCGACAGCACTTCGTCGTCTCTTCGCGTAGAGACCGCCGAAACCCTTACCAGCAGCCGGAATTGGAGTCTAACGACTCTGGCAAGCGGCCCGATTTCGGTTCATAATCAAAGCCGAAAAACGATCTACTTCCGGAGGCCTTATGCGTCTCACGACCCTGTTCTTCGTGTTCTTTGCCCTGGCTGGCATTGGCGCCGCCCAAGATACAAACTTTTCTGCTGGACCTCAATACCTGGTCACCGGCAGTTCGCCCATGTTCCTCCGCTCCATCGCCACGCCTTCTATGTCGCTCGAACCCTCCCTGCCCGGGCTGCCAAGCCTGCCGCAAATCGGACCAGTAGTCATCGATCAAGCTTACGTGGCGAATCCTGAACTCCAACATGTCGCCAACCTGTTCCCGATCTATTACGGCTATCCGATGCCCAGCGTGGTCGAGATCACCTCGGCCGAGTTACCTGGTGAGCTGCCCGCGAGCATCACTGGCGCCGGCGTCACCGGATTCACTACGGCGCAGTCCCTGCGCGAGCGCGGATATGGCGTGCCCCTCGGCGACACCGCCTCGTTCTGGAAAGCACACAAACGTCCCGCCGCCCATGTCTACACCAACGCCGACGTCCAACGCCTACACGCCAGCTAGTTCGCACCGAGCAAGTAATTGAGCGCGGGTGCCCCATTTCTCGCGTCTTTTGCGAGAAGTGGGGATTTTGTCAATTCACAGACCGACCCGCCCACCATCCTGTTACTCCGCCGTGTTAGCCTGAATCCATCTCAGTTCTCATAGGGAGTTCATGCCCGACGCCAATCCTTCTCATCTCGACTTGCAGGCCATCGCAAAACAAGTCATGCAGAGCCACGGTTTTAACCCGGACTTTCCTCCTCAGGTCCCTCAGCAACTGGCCGAACTGAAAGCCCATCCGCCGCAGATCGCCGCCGCAGCCAATATTCGCGACCTCCGGAATCTGCTCTGGTCATCCATTGACAACGACACTTCCCGCGATCTCGATCAGATCGAAGTTGCCGAGCGCGCCTCCAATGGCGACGTGAAAGTGATGATCGGCATCGCCGACGTGGATGCATTCGTCCCCAAGCAGTCCGCCATCGATCAGCACGCCGCCCGCGAAACCACTACAGTCTATGCCGGAGTTCGCAACTTCCCCATGCTGCCCGAGGAACTTTCCACGGGCAAAACTTCGCTGCTCGAAAATCAGGATTGCCTCAGCGTGGTCGTTGAATTCGTGGTCGATTCCACCGGAATGGTGAACTCACCCAGCGTCTATCGCGCGGTCGTCCACAACAAGGCGCAACTGCAATACAACTCCGTGGGCGCGTGGCTGGAAGGGAAGTCTCCTGCGCCCCCGAAGCTCGCGGCTTCCAATGATTTGCAGGCCCAACTGAAGCTACAGGATGAAGTCGCACAGAAGCTGAAGAACCAGCGCTTCCAGCACGGCGCTCTCAGCCTGCAGACCGATGAACTTCAAGCCCTGATGGTCGACGACCGCGTCATCGACGTCGTGAACCAGCAGAAAAATCGTGCTACCGAATTGATTGAAGACTTCATGGTGGCCGCCAACGGCGTGGTCGCTCGTTTGCTGGAGAAGGTTTCGTCGCTGCGCCGCATCGTGCGTACGCCCAAGCGCTGGGACCGCATCGTCCAGCTAGCTGCCGCCAGTAAAGAAAAACTTCCCGCGCAGCCCGATTCCAAAGCGCTGAATGATTTCCTGCTGCGGCGCCAAGCCGCCGATCCCGATCACTTCGCCGATCTTTCCCTAGCCGTGATCAAGCTCATTGGTCCCGGCGAGTACGTTCTCGAACGCGCGGGCGACGTCGCTCCCGGACACTTCGGCCTGGCGGTGCGCGACTACACCCACTCCACGGCGCCCAATCGCCGCTTCGTCGATATCGTCACCCAGCGCCTGCTCAAGGCTTTTCTGTCGGGCCAGAAGAATCCTTATACCGACGACGAACTCACCGCCGTCGCCGCCAACTGTACGGAAAAAGAAGACGCAGCCAAGAAGGTAGAACGCGAAATGTCCAAGCGGCTCGCCGCCGTGGCCATGCAGCATCGTATTGGCGAAGTCTTCGACGCCATTGTCACCGGAGTCACCGACAGCGGAACCTTCGTACGCGTTATGCAGCCTCGGCTCGAGGGATTGCTGGCGCAAGGTGCGCAGGGACTCGATGTCGGCGACAAGCTCCGCGCCAAGCTCATCCGCACTGACGTGCAACGCGGATACATCGATTTCGCCCGCGCCTAGCGGCTGAGCCACCGACTGGGCCCGCTCTCCCGTCCCCCGCTATCCCACCGTTGTACCACGCGAGCTATTACCCGCCTGCTAATCCGCAAGCTAAGCTCGTAGCAGTCGGTTTTTGCGGGAAATTGTGGGGCCTAATTGTTATTGCTGTCCAAATGGCGATATTTCGTTTGCCTGCCTTTGATCGCAATTCTGCCCGTGTCTCTGCTGGCGGACGACACGGCCGGGATGTTGCGAAGCAACGGGATTGGTGTGCTCGTCAACAAGAATCCTGCCCCGGCTTCGATCGCCCTGTTTCCCAACGCTCTGATCGAAACTCAAACGGCAGCTGCTGCCCGTATCGAAGAAACCGGCTCGTCCGCCGACATTAACCCCGAGACCATGGTCGAGTATCAGACCGGCGAGCTGGTTCTCGACCACGGTAGCCTGTCGGTCAACACCTCGCGCGGATTAAAAGTGCGCGTTGGCTGCTTGACCATTACGCCCGCAAACAGCGTCGAATGGACTCATTACGATGTCGTCGATGTCGATGGGAAAGTCACTGTGTCAGCGCTCAAGAATGATGTGAACATCAATGCCCGATCGGGCAGTGGAGAGCAGGCGAAGCAACCGTCGCAATCCAACCGGATCACGGTGCGTGAAGGCGAGCAGAAATCGCGCGAAGATAAGTGCGGGGCTGGTGACCCCCAGTCTCCCCATAGCCCGAGCGGTGGCCCGTTTATGGATTCGCCTTATGTGAAGTGGCCAGCGGTCGGCGTCATCGGCGTGCTGACCTGCTGGGCGCTGTGCCGCGGCACCGACGCTAACCCGCTCAGCCCAGCGGCGCCCTAGGCCTTTACTGGAAAATTCAACTGAGAACCGTAAGGGCGTATTGTTGCCGCCTGCGGCACGAATCACTCCGTGACCACAGCCTTCACCAGATTTCGCGGATGGTCCACGTCGTATCCTTTGTTGACGGCAACGTGGTAAGCGAAGAGCTGCAGAGGAATCACTTCGACGATGGGCAGCAGCAGTTCCGGAGCCGGCGGAACATAGAATACATGGTCAGCAATCTCCGCGACTTCTTCGTCGCCCTCGGTAGCGACGGCAACCAGCGGACCGCGGCGCGATCGCACTTCCTTCATGACCTCCAGCGTTCGCCGGTAGCGCAGCATTGAATCCGGGTCGCCGTGGTCGCATGTAGCCAGCACCACGACTGGCAGCTTTTCGTCCACCAGCGCGTTGGGTCCGTGCTTCAACTCGCCTGCGGGATAGCCTTCCGCATGCGCGTAGGAAATCTCCTTCAACTTGAGCGCGCCCTCGCGTGCAATCGCGTAATGCACGCCGCGTCCCAGATACAGAAACTTTTCCGCCTTGAAGTGCACCGCGCCAAATTCTTCCCCAAGCTCGTCCCAGGTCGCGAGGTTCGCTTCAATGGCGTCAGGCAGGCGCATCAGCCGCTGCAGATACGACCGTGTTACTTCTGAGGTCATGCGTCCACGCTTGCGCGCCAGGAACAGCGCCATCAGGTAAAGAATCGTGAGCTGCGTAGTGAAACTCTTCGTCGCAGGGATCGACAATTCCGGACCCGCCCCCGAAATCAACGCCGCGCCCGCCTCCCGCACAATCGTCGTGTCGGGAACATTCGAAATCGCAATGGTCTTCACGCCGCGCGTGAGGGCCTCGCGTTGCGCCGCGATCGTGTCCGCAGTCTCGCCCGATTGCGTAATCACCATCACAATCGGATCCACCGCAGCATGGGTCGAGCGATAGCAATATTCGCTGGCGTACTCGACATCGACCGCCACGCCCGAGAGGTCTTCAATCATGATTTCCCCCGCGAGGCCTGCGTGCCGGCTCGATCCGCTGGCCGCGATAATCAGTTTCTCGAACGTCAGCAGCGCGCTTTCAATGGCGTCGAGCTCCCCTGGAAAAATGATGTCATCCTTCAGGTGCTTGGCGACGGTCTTGGCGATGGCCGTAGGCTGCTCGTAAATCTCCCGCAGCATGGCGTGGGAATATTTCTGTTTCGTTGAACTGTTCTTGTCGGAAGGAGTCATGTGATTAGGGATGAGAGTGAATTATATTCGAGTCGCAACCGGCAAACCGCATTTCCTGTCGACAACTCCTTTGTCATCCCGAGTGAAGCGAGGGACCTAGGTTTCTGCCGAGCCCGCAGGCAGCGGTAGCGCAAGGAAAAACCTGGGTCCCTTGGGGCACCCGGCGAAAAAGCCTGCCATCCCTAGTGAAGCACGTCTCGCGCTTTTTGCGTGACGTGGGAATTCGGCTGTCTACGCCTCGATTCCCGCGCCCTCGAAGTGCGCTTCAATTTCCTCCAGCGTCTTCCCTTTAGTTTCCGGCAAGAACCAAGTCGCGGTCACGAAATAGATTACGGTGAACGCGGCAAAGCCGAAAAACATTGTCGAGTAACCGTACTTCCCGACAGTCGGCAAAAAAACCGCCGCGATGGTCGTTGAAACCGCCTGGTTGATCACGAGGGCAATGCTCATCCCGTTGGAGCGGATACGCGTCGGCATCAGCTCCGAAAGCGCAAGCCACACGCACACTCCCGGGCCGATGGCGAAAAATGCCATGAACACGAACAGAGTAATTGCCACCAGCCAGCCATTACGCGGCAGCGGAACCGGAGTGATGAGCGCGTTTTCGATCTTCAGCGGCGCCGTGCGCGCGGCGTCGAGGTTACCAAACGGATTCGAGAAAAACGCCTGCACTTTGTTTTCCGGCACGCAGCTTGCGCGCGTGACTTCGATCGGTTTCGCCGCCGGATCATCCGAACGCACTGCCTGGCTCGCTGCCCTGAAGTCTCCATACGAATAAATAACGATCAGCGAAGTCGGGCGGTCGGTGGCCACATGCCCCGCACTGGAACCGCCCAGCTTATCGGCCAACTCGCGGTTGTAGAGCAGCGTGAGCCTTTGGTCGGCGGTGACCATGGACTGCGCCGCACTGCTGGCATCCACGCGCAGGCGTTCGGTGCCGAGAAAAAGAACGCCAGTGCAGATCAGCGACACGATAATCCCAGCCGTGCCCACGCCCAGCAGAAACTTCCGCCCCTTCCGGTCCACCAGAATGACACCGACCAGCGTCATCGCGAAGTTAATGCAAGTGAACAGCACGTAACCCCAGTGCGCCGCCACATCCGACAGCCCGCTCTGCAAAAGAATGTTCGTGTTGTAGGCGATGATCGAGTTAATGCCGGTGGCCTGATTGCAAGCTAGAATGATGCAGGCCAACACGAACGGGATGACGTACTTGCGTCGCAGCAGCGATTCGTTAGCCTTGGTTGCTCCCGACCCTTCCTTTTCAGCAGCGATGACTTCCTGCATCTCTTTCAGTTCGAGATCCGCCTGCGCAGTCGTGCGCGAACGAAGCAGCGCGGCATACGCAGCATCTTTCTTTCCCCGCCGCAAAAGCCAGCGCGGCGACTCCGCAACCATGAAGCTTCCGATCACAAATAAAATCCCCGGCGGCAACGAGACCCAGAAAATGCCGCGCCACGCCGTGTCTTTAAACGCTAACAGTCTGGCGGCGTCGCCGAGCTTCGCGACCTGGTCCACGCGGAAGCTGAAGTACATTCCCACCAGAGCCGCAATGAAAATGCCGAGCGTGAGCAGCCACTGAAATACTCCCGTCCCTTTGCCCCGGCTCGAAGCGGTGAGACATTCGGCCAGATAAAGCGGAACCACCACGCCAATAAATCCTCCGCTGACCCCTTGCAACAGCCGCCCGAAAACCAGCGGTCCATAGCCATGCGCCAGGGCAATCATGGGAATGCTCAGGACGAACATGAACCCGCTCACCGCCATCAGCGACCGGCGGCCCATCCAGTCCGCCAGCAATCCCGCGAACAGCGTCGAAATTACGCTGCCGAGCAGGACGGCCGCCACAACAATCGAAAGCTGGCCCGCGTTCAGCCCCGAAGTCGCTTCCAGATACGGCAGCGCGCCGGCGATGATCCCGACGTCCACGCCATAGAGCAGCCCGCCCAGGCCGGCCACGATCAGCAGAAATCGGTTGTAAAAAATCTTCTTGTCGTCGAGCGCGGATGTCGAGATCCCAGCAGTCATAGTTTTGTATGCATTTAGATGTTCGCGAAATGTCCCTGCATTGTAGCTTAGGCTGGCGAACAAGCCAGCAAATTGCTCGTCAGCAAAGGTCAACCGGCGAAGGTCAGCCGGCGCGGCCTCAAGCCAGTCACTCACGCCGCCGCGAGGGTCAGCTACAATACTCGAGCCGCACCGCGCCACGGTTCATCGCATCACGTTCATCGCATCACGCTCATCGCATCCGTTTCGCCCACATTTGTCGCTTCGGATGAGATACGGATTCATCATCGATAACCGCAAGTGCATCGGCTGCCACGCCTGCACTGTCGCCTGCAAAACCGAGAACCACGTTCCGCTCACCGTGAACCGGACGTGGGTCAAGTACGTCGAGAAGGGAATCTTTCCCAACACCCGCCGCGTTTTTCAGGTGACCCGCTGCAATCATTGCGAGAATCCTCCCTGCGTGACCATCTGTCCGGTCACCGCGATGTACCAGCGCAAAGACGGCATCGTCGATTTCAGTTCCGAACGCTGCATCGGCTGCAAGGCCTGCATGCAGGCCTGCCCGTATGATTCCATTTACATTGATCCCGATGAAGGCACGGCGGCCAAGTGCCACTTCTGCGCGCATCGCACCGAAGTCGGGCTGGAACCTTCGTGTGTAGTCGTCTGCCCCGAGCACGCCATCATCGCCGGAGACCTCGACGCCGGTGATAGTGAGATCGCACAACTGCTGGCGCGCGAGCCGGTACGCGTGCGCAAGCCCGAGCAGGGCACGCGGCCCAAGCTTTATTACATCGACGGTGACGAGAGCGCGATCGTGCCCACCGCAGCTCGTCACGAATCGATTTATATGTGGGCGCAGCGCAATGAGAGCGTGCATGGCGGTGGCGCACTCTATCCGCCGGACAGCCCCTTGCTGCAGAAACATGCCCTGGCGGCCTATGACGTTTCGCACGCGCGTCCGTGGGGCTGGCAGGTTCCAGCCTACTGCTGGACGAAAGCGATCGGCTCGGGCGCGCTGGCCATCCCCGCAATCGCCATGCTGCTCGGGCGATTGGGCGCCGACCGCTGGCGCGACGTGGCGCTCTCGACCATCGCTCTGCTCTTCACTGCGTTGACGACTGTGC
The DNA here is from genome assembly GCA_963758005.1 of uncultured Acidobacteriota bacterium. Classification (GTDB taxonomy): domain Bacteria; phylum Acidobacteriota; class Terriglobia; order Terriglobales; family Acidobacteriaceae; genus Sulfotelmatobacter. The sequence continues at coordinate 32,469 of CAVWTR010000003.1, read as the reverse complement.
TCTTGGTTTGGGATCTCGAACATAAAGCCCGCTTTCTGCGAGTTGTATTTACTCCGCAGAGCAAGTCGTGGCTGGCGCGTGGGGCCTTCATCTTGATTGGCTACAGCGGTCTCAGCAGCCTGTTCTGGCTGGCGTCCGTGCTTGGATTTTCCGCAGGCCTCGACAATTCTGTTGTGGCCCACGGTGCTGGCTGGTTTCATGGCTGCCATCTACACCGCGTTTCTTTTCGGCCAGTGTGAAGGCCGCGACCTGTGGCAGACTCCGCTGCTGCCGGTGCATTTGATCGTGCAGGCGCTCATGTGCGGGGCTGCGGTACTGGCATTGCTTCCCGCGGCGATCGGAGGATCGGAGACTACTCTGGGAGTTGCGAAGGTCGCATTGGGATTCAGCTTGATTGCTCATTTGCTGATTGTGGCCGCGGAATTCATGATGCCGCACTCGACTGACAATGCCGCTTATGCAGCGCGTTTGATCACGCACGGGCCGTTCAAGAATTGGTTCTGGGGCGGGACTGTGATGATGGGCGGAGTTCTGCCGCTTTTGCTTTTGTGGTTTGGTTCATACGGTGTGGCGACGGCCGCTGTACTGTCACTGGCTGGGTTGTTGATCTTCGAGTGGTGCTTTGTGATGGCCGGGCAAAGCGTGCCGAACAGTTGAACGGGAACGAGTCGCATGCGGAAGTCCCACGTCTCGCAAAATACGCGAGACATGGGGCACCCGGTGCCGGGAAGCTGGAGATTTCTGAATGAGTAACGAGTTCAAACGCGACGGCAGTCACCTCGCTTATTGTCCTCCTGTGGAGAAGTGGGATGACTGGGTCGAACTCGATCCTGAAGCCTGGCCGCGCCGCGTCGAGAAACATTACGATCTGGTTCCCACCATCTGCTTCAACTGCGAATCGGCGTGCGGAATGCTGGCGTACGTCGACAAAGAGACCGGCAAAGTCGACAAGTTCGAAGGCAATCCCATGCATCCGGCGAGCCGCGGACGCTTGTGTGCCAAGGGTCCCGCGACCATCAATCAGATTCACGATCCGGATCGCGTGCTCTATCCCATGAAACGCGACGGGGCGCGCGGGGCGGGGAAGTGGAAACGCACTTCGTGGGATGAAGTGCTCGAAACTTTCGGCACGCGCATTCGCAAAGCAATTCAGGAAGGCCGCGGCGAAGAAGTCATGTACCACGTCGGCCGTCCCGGCCACGACTTCATCATGGAGCGTACCCTGCAGGCGTGGGGCATCGACGGTCATAACTCGCACACCAATGTTTGTTCGTCCTCTGCGCGGCTCGGATATTTGCTCTGGCACTACGCCGACCGGCCGTCGCCCGACCACGCCAATGCCCGCTTCATTCTTTTGCTTTCGGCGCATCTGGAGTCGGGACACTATTTCAATCCCCACGCGCAGCGCATCATCGACGGAAAAATGGCCGGTGCGAAGCTGGCCGTCATGGACCCGCGGCTCTCGAACACAGCCAGCATGGCCGATTACTGGATGCCGACCTATCCCGGCACCGAAGCGGCTGTCCTTCTCGCGATGGCGAAGGTGATCCTCGACGAAAACCGTTTCGATGCCACCTTCGTGAAGAACTGGACCAACTGGGAAGAGCTGGAAGTCGACGGCTTCCGCGCGAAAGGCCAAAGCTTTTCAGCGCTCATCGAAGCCCTGAAAAAACACTACGCAAAGTTCACGCCGCAGTTCGCCGAAAAAGAAAGCGGAGTCAAGGCGGACGTCATCGTCAAAACAGCGCGCGAGATCGCAACTGCAGGAAGCCGTTTCGCCTCGCATTTGTGGCGCGGCAGCGCTTCCGGAAATCTCGGCGGATGGCAACCGGCACGGGCCTTGATGCTGCTGCATGTGCTCACCGGGTCCGTCGGAACCGAAGGCGGACACAATCTGAACGCGTGGAATAAATTCGTCCCCAAGACTTTCAAAGTCCCGCCGCCGCAGAAGCGCTGGAATGAATTGCTCTATCCGCAGGAGTGGCCGCTGTGTACACACGAAATGTCATTTCTGCTGCCGCACTTTCTAAAAGAAGGCCGCGGCCGCATCGAAGCTTATTTCACGCGCGTGTTCAATCCCGTGTGGACCTATCCCGATGGCTTCTCGTGGATCGAGATGCTGCGCGACGAAGAGAAAGTCGGTCTGCATGCCGCGCTCACTCCCACCTGGAGCGAGACCGCATGGTTCGCCGACTACGTGCTGCCCATGGGATTCAGTTCGGAACGCCATGACCTGATGAGCATGGAATCGTACGCGGGCAAGTGGATCGGCTTCCGCCAGCCCGTGAATCGCGTGCTCCGCGAACGCGCCGGCGAAAAATTCGAGTACACCTACCAGGCCAATCCCGGCGAGGTTTGGGAAGAAGACGAATTCTGGATCAACCTCTCGTGGGCGATCGACCCCGACGGCTCGATGGGCATCCGGCAGTATTTCGAGTCGCCATACCGGCCGGGCCAGAAACTGACGGTCGACGATTACTACGGTTGGATTTTCGATAACTCCGTACCCGGTCTGCCCGAGACTGCGAAAAAAGAAGGGCTCACTCCACTGCAGTACATGCGGAAGTACGGTGCGTTCGAGGTGACGCGTGACGTTTACAAGCAAAATGAAAAGCCAGTGGCAGCCGCGGATCTGGCCGATTCGCAGGTCGAGACGAATGGCGTAGTCACTAAAAATGGCAAGCCCGTTGGCGTCATGGTCGAGGACAAACCAGTCGTCGGTTACAACACTCCGTCGCGCAAGCTGGAACTGTTTTCAAAAACCATGGCCGACTGGAAGTGGCCGGAGTTCACGCTGCCCGAATACTATCGCAGCCACATTCATCGCTCGGCGCAGGCAGCGTCCATAGGACAACCAGCGGAAGATTTCGATTCGAAGTACACTCCCGTGGTGGAATGGCCGAAAGACGCGCACGGCGATGTCTACACGCTCCTGCCGATCTTCCGGCTCCCGAATCTCATTCACACCCGTTCCGGCAACGCCAAATTCCTATACGAGATTTCGCACAAGAATCCGCTCTGGGTGAATCCCCTCGACGCCAAGAAACTAGCCGGTGTGCGCACTGGCGACCTGATGAAAGTTCACACCGAGATCGGCTACTTCGTGCTGCACGCGTGGGTTACGGAGGGCCTGACGCCTGGCGTGGTCGCGTGCTCTCATCATCTCGGCCGCTGGCGCATCAATAAAGAGGATCAGGTGGAGCGCATGTCGAGCGCCTGGGTCGATCTGAAAGAAGTGGGCAAGGGCCAGTGGAAGATGCGGCAACTTGAAAGCGTTTCACCGTGGGAGAGCTCTGATCCTGAGACCAAGCGCGTGTGGTGGAGCGACGCCGGCGTTCACCAGGACATCACATTCCCCGTTCATCCTGACCCGATCAGCGGCATGCACTGCTGGCATCAAATGGTGCGCGTGGAAAAGGCCGGCCCCGAAGATCGCTATGGTGACATTTTTGTAGATACAAATCTGTCCTTCGCCGTTTACCAGAGATGGAAAGCCCTGGCGCGACCAGCTCCTGGCCCAGGTGGCCTCCGCCGCCCGCTATGGATTCCGCGCGTAGTCCGTCCCGAGGAAGCCGCTTTCTACATCAAGAAGTAATGTGCAGTGCTTTTCCTCTGGGTGCCCCATGTCTCGCTGCCTTTGCGAGACGTGGGGATTTTCTGCTTATGCCCGCAAACTCTTCTCCAGCGGCAGGCTAAACGAGAACACGGACCCACTGCCCAACTGGCTGACCACGCCGATCGTCCCACCGTGAGCCTCCACGATCACCTTCGCGATCGCCAGCCCCATTCCTGTTCCCGGCGCAGCGTAACGCTGGTGCTGCCCGCGATAGAACTTCTCGAAGATCAGCGACTGCTCGAACGAATCAATCCCCGGACCACGGTCAGCCACGCTGGTCACTAGTTTGTCGCCGTCAACTTCGCTGGTCACTTTGATCGGCACGCCCGCGTCGGAATACTTCCCGGCATTTTCCAGCAGGTGCATGAGCACTTCGCGAATGCGAGTCACATCCATCGGAACCTTCGGCGAATCCTTTGCAACGATCACTTCCACGGGATGTTTTTCGAGCGACGCTTTAGCATCTTCGATGGCCGGCTGAAGCGGATCTTGAATCAGATGCGGTTGCAGATCAAGCTTGAACATCCCCGAATCGAGTTGCGCCATTTCCGCGGCTTCGCCCACCAGGCGGTTCAGACGATCGGTCTCTTCGTCGATCACGGTCAGCAATTCGCGCCGTCCCTGATCGTCGAGTGCAGCGCCCGATAATAAAGTCGTGACGCTAGCCTTGATGGACGTGAGCGGCGTCCGGAATTCATGGGTCACCGAATCAAGCAAAGCCGTTCGCAAGCGCTCATGTTCCTGCTCGGCGCGGTTCTTGCTGAGGGCTTCGAGCGCACGCGCCCGCTCGATCGCCAGCCCCGCCAGACTTCCCAGCGCATCCAGAGTTTCGCGCGAAAGTTCATCCCCTGTCACTCCCAAGGCTCCTACCGTGCGCATCCCGAGGCGCAGCGGCACGTAGGAAACGCCACCTTGCGTGATCGGCTCTCCACGCAACAGCGTCGAACGTAAAACGGTTTCTTCAAATGTCGCATCGAGCGACGATCGATACACCGTCGGGTGGTCCGCCGCCATCACGACCACGCTGCCCACGGAAAATGTTTCCTGCACATACTTCGGCAACGCGTTCAGCAGTTCGAGCACGTTCTCCGACGCCAGCAGCCGCTGGCTCAAACCAAATAGCCGCTCCACCTCCCGGCGACGCTGCTGCGCCCCTTCCGCCTCGCGACGTGCGCGTTCAGCCAGATTGCTGGCGACCAGTGCGGTTACCAGAAACGCAAACAACGCCACCCAGTTCTGAGGATCGGCAATCGTAAAGGTTCCGACAGGAGGCAAGAAGAAAAAATTAAAAGCGGCAGTGGCTCCCACCGCCATGACCACGGCGTAGCGCAAGCCCCAGTAAGCCGAGGTCAGCAGGACGGTCACCAAGAACATTAAGGCGACGGTTGTGTGGTTGACGTGCAGCTTGAAATCGACTGCTGTGATTAGACCAATTGCTACGACGACAGAGAAGTACCGGACCGCCTGCGTTCTAATCCCGATTTTCACTCCCGCATTGTACGATGGACGTGACAATTCCCGCGCTGCGAAAGACAATAGCTACGACGACCAAGCGATGACCAAGTGATGACCAACCAATGACCAAGACGCCCGAGGAGTGGCTCAACGAAGTTTCACCAGAAAAGCCGCGGGGAATCTTCAAGCTTTTCCTCGGCTATGCTCCCGGCGTCGGTAAAACCTACGCTATGTTGAGCGAGGCCATTCGCCGCGCCAGCCGTGGAGAAGACGTGATCGCAGGTGTTGTCGAGAGCCACGGCCGCAAAGCCACTGCGGAACTGGCCGCCAAACTCGACCGCATCCCTCCTCGCAAACTCGAATATAAAGGCACCATCTTCGAAGAGATGGACGTGGACGCCATCCTCGCCCGCAAACCGGCCGTAGTCGTGATCGACGAACTGGCCCACACCAACATCGAAGGCAGCAAACACGCCAAGCGCTACGAAGATGTCATGGAATTATTGGAGGCTAAAATCGACGTGCTTTCCACCATGAACGTCCAGCACGTCGAAAGCGTCGGCCCCACGGTTCAGCAGATCACCGGTGTGCAGGTTCGAGAAACGGTTCCTGACTGGGTGATGCAGCGCGTCGACGAAATCGTCCTCGCTGATCTGACTCCGCAGGCGCTGCAGAAGCGCATGCAGCGCGGAGACATTTATCCCGTGGATCGCGCCCAGCGCGCTCTTTCGCATTTCTTCCGTCCCGGCAACCTGATCGCCTTACGCGAACTGGCGCTCCGTCAGGTCACGGGAGTGGTCGACCGCAGTCTCGACGCCTTCCTGGACAAGGACGCGACGCAGCCGGCGCACACCGTGCGCGAACGCATTGGCGTCTGTGTCAGTTCAAATCCCGCCGCGCAATATCTCATCGCCCGTGGCTCGCGTATGGCCCAGGCCATCGGCGGAGAGTTTTACGTCTTTTACGTCGATGTCGGCCGCGACACGCGCCCGGAGGATCAAAAGAGTTTGGCTGAGAATATTCGCTTTGCGGAGAATCTGGGAGCTCGCGTGGTGCGCGGCACGGGCCGAAGCATTGCCGACGGCGTCGCTCAACTGGTGCGCGAGCATCACATCACGCAGGTTATTTTTGGACGGTCAGCTCGCACCGGCTGGCAACGCTATCTATATCTGTCAGCTATTCAACGCTTCTTACGCGACTCGCCTTCGGTCGATGTCCACATCGTCACTCAGGAGGCGCGCTGATGGCGGATCGCCCTCACATCCTTGTCGTCGATGACGAACCGCAGATCACGCGCGTGCTGCGCACCAGCCTCTCCGCGCAAGGCTACGACATCCGCATCGCCAACAGCGGCGAAATGGCGCTGGAGATTATGAAGGACTGGTCGCCCAGCCTCATCATCACCGATCTGTCGATGCCCTCCATAGACGGCGTGCAACTCTGCCGTACCGTGCGCGCAGTGTCCCAGGTGCCAATCCTCGTGCTCTCCGTGCGCGACCAGGAACGGCAAAAGGTGGAAGCCCTCGACGCCGGCGCCGACGATTACGTCACTAAGCCGTTCGGCATGAATGAACTGCTGGCCAGGGTACGCGCGAATCTGCGCCGGGTTCCCACCGGCAGCGAGCCTGAAGACTCGGTGATCGAGGTTGGAGATTTTCGCATCGACACCGCCGCCCACAAAGTGACGGTCCGGCGCGGCGAGGTTCGCCTCACCCCGAAAGAGTTTGACCTGCTCGTTTTTCTGGCGCGCCGTCCCGGCAAGGTCGTGAATCACCGGACTTTGCTGGGAGCTATATGGGGCGGCCAGAGCACCGAACAAGTGGAATATCTCCGCGTCTTCGTCGGCCAGCTCCGCAAGAAACTGGAGCCAGACGCCTCCTCGCCGCGCTACATTGTCACCGAGCCTTGGGTGGGGTACCGCTTCGAACCGGGCGAGTAGGCCGATCCACCCACGCCGTACCCCTCATCCGGGCCTTCTTTACGAATTCTTTATGAACTCTTGATCCCGCTCTTACGTGCGAAGTTGTCCAATAGTTTGTAAGCATTTCCGTGACAGGTCTGCCGGTTGAAGTCATGAGAGTAGCACTGGCAATCCTATGTATCGGCGCCGTGACGTTTCTGCTGTGCGTTCTCGCAGCACTGACGAAGGAGTGGGCAAGAGAGCGTCGCAGCGCCCTGCAAGTTCATTTTGCGAAGCTCGATTCGTCTCGGCGCCGAGGAGAGCTCATCGAAATGAATCCAGCGCCTCAGAAACCAAAAGCTCCAGGACGATCGCGCGAACGCATCGCGCTCTAATTCGGGACTGCGCGGTCGCGAAATCGGCCGAGGAGATTTAGCCATGCAGGACATTCTTTGGATCGCTGTCACCATCGCATTCTTTGCCGTTTCGGTGGCATACGTACGCTTTTGCGATCGCATCAAGTAGCCCATAAAAGCAGGAGGCACGCATGGACATTCAGTCTCTCATCATGCTCGTCATCAGCGCGCTCGTGACCGTGTACTTGTTCTACGCGCTGTTGCGGCCGGAGAAATTTTGACCGGAGAAACGCGAACCGGGAAACTCTAAAATGACCCTCAACGGCTGGCTGCAGATTCTCGTATTTCTGGCTTTGACCTTTGCCGTCACCAAGCCTCTCGGCGTATTCATGGCGCGAGTGTTTGCCCGCGAGAAGACGTTTCTCGACCCCGTCCTCCGGCCCATCGAGCGCTTGCTCTACCGCGTCACCGGCGTCGATGAAACCCACGAGATGCGCTGGACCGAGTACGCCACAACCATGCTGCTCTTCAGCGCGGTCTCGATGCTCATTCTTTATCTGATCGAGCGAATCCAGGGCGTACTGCCTTTCAATCCGCAGCACTTCGCCGCCGTCACGCCCGCAGCACCTGGCATGGAACACCGCCGCATCCTTCACCACCAACACCAACTGGCAAGCCTATTCCGGCGAGTCGACCATGAGTTACTTCACGCAAATGGCTGGCCTAGCGTTTCACAACTTCGCTTCGGCGGCGACCGGCATTGTGCTGGCCATCGCCTTCATTCGCGGCATTGCCCGCCGTCAAATGCAGACCCTGGGAAATTTCTGGGTCGACTTCGTGCGCTGCTGTCTGTGGGTGCTTCTGCCATTCTGCGTAGTGGGATCGCTATTCCTGGTTTCGCAGGGAGTGGTGCAGAACCTGAAGCCCTATGACACAGTAAAACTGGTCGAGCCCCAACAGGTGCAGCGCGTGGGCGCCGATGGCAAACCCGTAGTCGACGCCGCCGGCAAAGCGGTCATGGACACCGTCACCACCCAAACCATAGCGCAAGGTCCGGTGGCTTCGCAGGAAGTCATCAAGGAATGGGGCACGAACGGCGGTGGATTCTTTAACGCGAACAGTGCACATCCGTTTGAGAATCCCACGCCTCTGACGAATCTGTTTCAGCTCTTTTCCATCTTCGCCATCGGCGCGGGCCTCACCTACACGCTCGGCCGCATGACCGGCTCTCCGGCTCATGGCTGGGCCGTGTGGTCGGCGATGGCCCTCTTGTTTCTCGCTGGCGTAACGGTCGCGTACTGGGCCGAGGCGCAAGGCAACCCCTTGTACCCCGCGACCATCGCGCAACATGCCACCGCGCTACAGCCGGGCGGCAACATGGAGGGCAAAGAGGTTCGCTTCGGTATCGCCAACTCCGCCCTTTTCGCTACCGTGACCACCGACGCGAGCTGCGGCGCGATCAACGGCTGGCACGATTCGTTTACACCGCTAGGGGGCATGGTGCCGCTCGTCAACATCATGCTCAGCGAAGTGATCTTCGGCGGAGTCGGCTCGGGAATGTATGGCGTTCTTATCTACGTTGTCCTCGCCGTTTTCATTGCCGGCCTCATGGTCGGCCGCACCCCGGAATATTTGGGCAAGAAAATTGAAGCCTACGACGTCAAGATGGCCATGCTCACCTCGCTGGTCTTCCCGCTGATCATTCTCACACTCACCGGAATCTCGACAGTCAAAGGCTTCGGTACGGCCGGCATCTCGAATCCCGGCCCTCACGGCCTCAGCCAGATTCTCTACGCCTTCACCTCATCGGCTGGGAACAACGGCTCCGCCTTCGGCGGCCTCACCGTCAACACGCCGTGGTATGACGCGGCCACCGGCATCACAACGCTGCTGGGCCGCTTCTTCATGATCATTCCCATGCTGGCGATTGCCGGCAACCTGGCACAGAAAAAATACGTGCCCCCGTCGCTGGGAACATTTCCCGTCACCACGCCGCTGTTCACGCTGCTGCTGATCAGCGTGATCCTGATTCTCGGCGCGCTGACCTTCTTTCCGGCACTGAGCCTGGGGCCGATTCTCGAGCACCTTCTGATGCACGTAGGGAAAACGTTTTAGCACCACGTTTCAGGAAACTGTTTAGGAAACTATGGCTAGCCATCGCAAATCGATATGGGATCTGAATCTGGTTCGCAGCGCCGCCTGGAGTTCGCTGCTGAAGCTCGACCCGCGAAACATGATGGGCAATCCAGTCATGTTCGTGGTCGAAATCGGCAGCGTGATCACCACCGTGCTCTTGATTCTCCGTCCCCACGAGGCATTTCGCTTTAATCTCCAAATCACCCTGTGGCTCTGGTTCACCGTGTTGTTCGCCAACTTCGCCGAAGCCATGGCGGAAGGCCGCGGCAAGGCCCAGGCCGAAACCCTGCGGCGCGCGCGCTCGGAAACCATCGCCAAGCGCATTACCTGCGACAACAAGATCGAGGAAGTTCCCAGCGCCCAGTTGCGCTCCGGCGATCTGGTTTCCGTCGCCGCCGGCGAACTCATTCCCGGCGATGGTGAGATCGTCGAAGGAGTTGCATCAGTCGACGAGTCGGCGATCACTGGCGAATCTGCCCCCGTGATTCGAGAAGCCGGCGGCGATCGCTCGGCCGTCACAGGCGGCACGCGTGTGCTCAGCGACTACATTAAAGTGAAAATCACTTCAAATCCCGGCGAGACTTTTCTCGACCGCATGATCGCGCTGGTCGAAGGCGCCTCTCGCCAGAAAACTCCCAACGAAATCGCGCTGAACATCCTGCTCGCGGGCTTGACGATCATTTTCTTACTCGCAGTCGTCACGCTGCAGCCCTTCGCAATCTATTCCGGCTCGCCCCAGACCGTGTTCGTGCTCGTATCGCTGCTGGTCTGCCTGATCCCCACAACCATCGGCGGCCTGCTATCCGCCATCGGCATCGCCGGCATGGACCGCCTCGTCCAGCACAATGTTCTCGCGATGTCGGGCCGCGCGGTCGAGGCCGCCGGCGACGTCAACACGCTGCTGCTCGACAAAACCGGCACAATCACTTTCGGCAATCGCCAGGCCACTGAATTCATCCCCGCCCCCGGTGTCACTCCCGCCGAAATGGCCGACGCCGCGCAACTCTCCTCGCTGGCCGACGAAACTCCCGAAGGCCGTTCCATCGTCGTCCTCGCCAAGGAAAAATATCAGCTACGCGGCCGCGAATTCGCCGCCCACGAAGCCGAATTCATCCCATTCACCGCGCAGACCCGCATGTCCGGCGTCAATCTCGATGGCCGCCAGATCCGCAAAGGCGCCGCCGAATCCATCGCGAATTACCTCGAACAGAACAACGGCTCCATGCCCGCCGAAGTTCGCGCTTCCGTCGAGCGCATCGCATCTTCCGGCGGCACTCCGCTCGTGGTCTCGGAAAACCGCCGGGCCATGGGCGTGATTCACCTCAAAGACGTGGTCAAGGGAGGAATCCGCGACCGCTTCGCACAGTTGCGCTCCATGGGCATTCGCACCGTCATGATCACCGGCGACAACCCTCTCACCGCTGCCGCCATTGCTCGCGAGGCCGGGGTCGACGACTTTCTCGCGCAAGCAACGCCCGAAGACAAACTGAAATTAATTCGCAGCGAGCAAGCCGGCGGCAAACTCGTCGCCATGACCGGCGACGGCACCAACGACGCTCCCGCACTCGCTCAGGCCGACGTAGGCGTCGCCATGAATACCGGCACGCAGGCCGCCAAGGAAGCCGGAAACATGGTCGATCTCGATTCCAATCCCACCAAGCTCATTGAGGTCGTAGAAATTGGAAAACAGTTACTGATGACGCGCGGCGCGCTCACGACCTTTTCCATCGCGAACGACGTCGCCAAATATTTCGCTATCATCCCCGCCATGTTCGCCGTTACTTTTCCCGTGCTCAACGCACTGAACATCATGCATCTCAAGACGCCGCAATCGGCCGTGCTTTCGGCGGTCATCTTTAATGCGCTGATCATCATCGCACTCATTCCGCTCGCGCTGCGCGGCGTGAAATATCGCGCCATGAACGCCGAGGCCCTGTTGCGCCGCAACCTTCTTATCTACGGTGTGGGTGGACTGATCGCGCCCTTCGTAGGCATCAAACTTATCGATATGCTGATCACGGCGGCCCATCTGGCCTGAGGATTCCAATTTCGATTTCTGCTCTCATGAAAAAACATCTCATCACCGCGTTCCTCATGACCATCGCGACCACGATTCTGCTGGGCGTGATTTATCCGCTCGTCATCACCGTGCTAGCGCAGGTTCTATTCAAAGACAAGGCGAACGGCCAAATTCGCTATCGCAACGGAGAGGCCATCGGCTCGCGCATCATCGCGCAGCCTTTCACCGGGGCGAAGTATTTCCATCCCCGTCCCTCCGCCGCCGGCAACGGATACGACGCCGCCAACTCCGGCGGCACCAACCTCGGACCCACCAACCAGAAACTCATCGACCGCATTCAGGCTGACGCCAAAACTCTGCACGACGAAAATCCCTCGCAACTCATTCCCGTCGATCTCCTCACCACGTCCGCATCCGGACTGGACCCCGAAATTTCCCCGGCTGCCGCCGAGTTTCAAATCCCGCGCATCGCCCGCGAGCGCGCCCTCCCCGAATCTACCGTCCGAGACCTGGTTCAGAAGCATACCGATCAACGGGATCTAGGCCTGCTCGGCGAGCCGCGAGTGAACGTCTTCGAGCTCAATCTCGCGCTGGACGAGTTATCTTCGAAACCGTAATTCATCGGAATCGTTTTTCATGGGAAGTCATCCCGAGCGGAGCCGTCTTTCAGGCCGTCGTTCAATCGAAGAGAGGGATCTCCCGATTCTCCGGCCTCGCGCGAAAGCCAAACTGCACACTACGGCCACTCCCGCCACGCTTGTGTGGGCAAATCGTCATGAGATAATGGGGCAATTTCGCCTTGGCCCCGTAGCTCAGATGGATAGAGCAGCGGTTTCCTAAACCGAAGGTCGGCAGTTCGACTCTGCCCGGGGCCACCATCGTTCTTCAGAAGTGCTAAACATTGCGAAGCCCGCCATCCGCAGGTCCTTCACGCCGATGGCGGTTTTCCTGAGTCCTGTTCCTCGGCCTGGTGACTCTCCACCGACAACTTCCGCAACGACAAGCGCTCGCGATGCGCCAGTATCAGGCCTACCGGTACCACCGAAGCAAACGTCACCAGCCACAGCAGGATTGCGCAACTTGCCGCACTTTCGGCCCCCACATCGAAGATTCTGGTGAGGGCTGCGATCGTTGCCACTTGTGAGCCCCCACCGACGCCGGGCAACTGAAGCATCGATCCAAAGATACTGGCTCCCATCAAGAGCAGCACTTGAGGCCGTGAGATATCGAGGGCGGCTGTTCCGTAAGCATGCGTGACCTCCTGATAGGCGACGGCGATAACGAACCACATCGCCAATGAAACGAGGATGGACAGCGTCAAGGAAATCGGGCCGTGAACGATACGCAATCCGGCGCCGAACTCGCGAACCCTTTCCGCTATCCGGTGCCCTAGGTTCGCGGGCGAGTGTGCAAAGCGCTTTTCCACCCAGCTCGCGATCGCTTCGCCGCTTTGGCCGATGATCACAGCAGCTCCGACTAGCCCCGCCACGAGACCCATGAGCAAGAATCCGCCGATCCGGAACTTGTGGTAATACTCGGGGTGCGGAATCGACATCATTGCGTCGGGGAGGAAGAAAATAGCCAGAGCCATCAGGATTGTAAAGGCGCCGATATCAAATATTCGCTCGATTGCCCATACACCCATCTGCGAGGAAAACGGGAGATTCTCACGCTTAGCGATGAGATAAGGGCGAATGAGTTCGCCTGGACGCCCCAGCAAAGCTAGCCCGGTAAATCCGATTATGGTCGGTGCTATTAGTCCCGTATAGGAAGCCTTAGGGCGAACGGGCAGCAGAAAAATCTTCCAGCGGACAGCCCTCAACACGTATCCGAAATATATCCAGGCTATGGCGTGAAGCACATGCAGCCATTGGATGTGCTCGCTCAGGGTGCGAAACCTGCCCCAGTCGAAAGTTCGCCATTCGCGAAATTGCAGGTAAACCAGAACGGCCAGGATAAGGAACACGACGACGCTGGCCAGAATGCGCTTTTTATCCATGAAGGGGAAGATCTTCGCCGCAGCCATAGCAACCGGCAGAGGCGGAACGGCAGTCCAAAGGTAAATGAGCAGGCAACAGGGGTCAAACTAGGGAAACGCCTATGCCGGAATGTCAGGCAGTTCTTTAAGCTAACGTACCGGGCTCGCGTTCGCCTCCGCGACCGTGGGATGCTGCGATTTCCCCGCCGATCCCTGGCTCTTAGTGTTGGCGTGCTCCACGACGCTGGTCTTCTTCGAAGCGCTCGCGGCCGCTTTCTCCTGCGCTGCCTTCTTCTGATTGAAATCCCTCACCACGCGCGCCACATACGCCCGCGTCTCGTAATACGGAGGCACGCCGCCAAACTGTTCCACCCGCTGCGGTCCAGCATTGTAGGCCGCCAGCGCTTTGACCAGATCGAAGTCATAACGCTCCAGCAGTTCCCGCAGATATTTCGTGCCGCCTTCTACATTTGCCTGCGCGTCGAACGCATTCGGCACGCCCAGCTGCGCCGCCGTGCCCGGCATCAACTGCATCAGTCCTTGCGCGCCTTTCGGAGACACCGCCCGCACATTGAATCCGCTCTCCGCCTTAATCACGCTGCTCACCAGGTCCGGATCCAGCCGATACCGCCCGCTAGCCGAATTCACCACGTCATTCAAATCCACTGAGCCAGTTCCGGAGAATACCGATGCAGCGGGTGCCCCATTTCTCGCGTAGTTTGCGAGAAGTGGGGATTTTGACTGATTTCGAGAAGTGGCAAGCGGATCGGACGCCGGCAATTCCGGCGCAGCCTCAAAATGCTCAATCTCAGCCGTGGCCACATCCACAAAACTCGATCCGTCCGCAGTCACATACAGCCGCGTAGTCTCGCCGATCACTTCCCGCCGTTCATGCCGGATGGAAAACCCATTCCGCAGCACCGCAACCTCGCCGCCAAAGCAAGGCAGCGCCGCAAACACGATCCAAAAAACGAGTTGAAGAGCCCTCATCCGCATACTGACCACCGACCACTGACCACTAGCCACTGATGACCGTTTCCAACGCCGCCGCAATCCCACACTCATCATTCCCGCGAGTCACCGTCCAGCCGCGCCCCCGCAGCTCCTCGCAGGCATTCCCCATGATAACCGGATGCCCCGCAAACTCAAGCATTTCCACGTCATTGTGGTTGTCACCGATGGCCATGACCTGCTCGCGCCGGAGCCCGCGATGCCCGGCCCACCGCTCCAGGGCATGTCCCTTCGAGCACCCGGCGTTCAACACGTCGATCATCGACAAATCCCGCTCCGGATACTCCGTGCGCAACACAGTCACAGTTCCATCCAACCCCGCGCGGTCAAGCGCTTGCAGCGCCTGGGTCATCCGCGCCATGGTCCCGCAAAACATCGCCTGCACCGGATCGCTCACCAGCGCATTTTCAATCGGCACCACAAACTGGATGTACTCCATATTCTTTTCGAGCCAGCGCCGGATGCTCGCCCCGATCTCATCCAGATGTTCAATCACAATGGCACCCTTCACTTCGGTGTCAAAAGTAAGAACGGTGTTGCCGCGGAATTCTTGCATCGCCCCCACCAGCTTCCGGCAAGTCGCCGCCGGCATCATGTCGCGATGAAACGTCTCCCCCGCCAGCGACCTCGTGACCGCCCCATTCGAGCTGATGAGCCACAAATCGAATCCCAGTTGTTTGGCGATGGGCAGGGCAAATGTATGCCGCCGCCCGGTCACCAGAACAATCTCAATGCCCGCTGCATGCGCCCGCCGCAGCGCCATCAGATCGCCCTCAGACACCTGAAATTGTGGATTCAGCAGCGTCCCGTCGATATCGGTCGCCAACAGCCGGATGGAAGAAGAATTCGTCACTACCTAGTTTAGCACTGCTTGCGTGGGGACAGCCGAGTCTGTGTCGCAACCCACTTTGGACTTGATTTCAACTAGATTTCAACATGGGAAGTAAGGCCTGGAACAGAGATGCCAAACTTTCAGTCTTACCATCCCGAGCAAAGCGAACTGTTACCGGCTCACGCGCGCGATGTGCCGGGCGAGGATCATCTTTAGTTTTCTGCTGCACTCGGTTGGTGGAGAGTTGGGATGTGCAGGAGTTCGTCGCCGCCTTTTCGGAGGCGGACAGCCATCCCCACATGAATCTTTGGCGACCTTGGCTCAGACCAGATGTAGTGTGGGGAAGTCCAGCTTGTAGCGGGCCGGGTCAAGCGTCATCAGCCGGTCGGCGCGCAGCAGAGCGTGCGCGGCGATCACGAAATCCGCTAGCAGGCGTTTGGGCGAACCTCCGCTGGAACGGCGGCAACGCATGGCATAAGCCGAAAAACTGCTGGCCGCGAGTCGCCAGATATCTTCTCCGATATCGAAGTCAACCGCGATGGAACTTTGCTTCAGGGCCTTTTCAGTTCGCTCTAAATCGAGTCCGGGGATTGCGGAAAGCTCGACGAATACAGGACCGCTGATCACCAACGCTCCTTGGAAACGAGCCCTTAACAACTGGGCGATGATCGTTGCAGCCGTGGGCGCCCCCGACAAAATGGGAGAGAGGATGTTTGTATCAAGTGCCGTCATCATTCGTAGTCTTTATCACTGCGCATGTCGTCGATCCATGCCTTTATCTCTTCTTCCCCGCCGGGGAACGGCGGCGCGAGTCCGATGAGCTTTTCGAAGGGGTTGGCCTCCGAGCGGGCGGGCCGGATCACAGTGCGGCCATCCTCCGTTACAAATTCAACGCGATCACCGGTTTCCAGGCCGAGGCGCTTGCGGATCTCCCGGGGGACCGTGATCTGGCCTTTGCTGCTGATTGTGCTGGAATTATTCATCTTTACTTATGTTCTTTACAGTAAGGATAACAGTCTTTACTTTCCTGGTCAAGGCTTTTCCCTCTCTCACGAACTCGCCCCCGGCTAGCTTGCCCTGAGCGAAGCCGAAGGGTCAAGCGCGGGTCGACGGCCAATTCATAAGGTGGTGCCCCATGAACGCAGGGTGCCCCATGTCTCGCGTTCTTTGCGAGACGTGGGGATTCTTGCCAAGCCGCGACGCCCCCAATCACGCCGCCGGCAGCCTTGCCAGCAACGCATCGGCCTTCCGAAACCACGGCCGCTCCCGCCGCCGCAGATATCCCGGCATGGTCGGTCGCTTGTCGAGAATCTTCCGCGCCCACTCCCGCGCCTCGGCGGCGCGGCCCTGAGACTGCAAGAACAGCGCGTAGTAGTAATAAGTCTCGGAGATAGTCGAAATCCGCGTCGCCTGGCGAAACATCGCGTCCGCTTTCTCATTCTGCCCGGTCTGCGCATACGCCCACGCCAGCAATCCCTTAGCGCGATGAAAATCGTAATCAGCATCGGCCCTTAGAGCGCGCTCCAGATCAGGCACGGCGGCGGCGAAGTCCCCGAGTTCAACTTCGGCCACGCCACGCCGATAGAAAGCGTCCACCGAATCCGCTCGCGCAGCAATGGCTTTGTCGTAAGCCGCGCGGGCCTGCGCAAAGTTTCCGTCGTCGATATATAACAGCCCCAGTTCCTCGTAATTTCCCGCCGCAGGATTGTCGAGAACGATGCGTTGCAGTTCCTGAATCCGCCGCCGCCGCGGAAACACCTGAAACGAACTCCGCAGCAGCCCCGCGTCCGGAATGACTTCCACCACGATATAAACCAGCGCTCCGATCCACGAAAACAGGATCACCCAGAGCCAAAAGAAGTTGGGCCGCCGCCGGATAAAGTGGACAATCGCCACAATCCGCAGCGCAATCGACCACCACGAAAATGCGAAAAAGAGAAATGATCCCATGCCGAAGTCGCACTATAGCATGCGCCCTCGCTCCGAACCGAAGAGCGCTGCGCTCCATCCTTTTTTCGCTCTGCGAGACAGGAAGCGGCCCTTGACGTCTAGGGTCGGTTCAAGCAAGCCCTCTCCGGCCCCAGTGGTTCCGCAAGGTTCGGCGCAGCACGGGCACGAGTGCTCGTTCAAACGCAACCCGGTGATTCTCCCAGCGGCCCGGATAGGGCAATTCCAAGTAAGTTCCTTGCCACTCTGCCCGAGACTGCGCGCGTCGGACGTTGCCTGCGATGGAACGGACAACCGTGACCACGACTTCTGGATTGAGCCGCCGAATGATTGTGGCCAGTCGCGCTTCGCCCCGCGAACACGCGAGCCGGCGCTCCTTCCGGGTCAGGCGGTCGACCGGACTTCCGCACAAATCAACCAGGTAGCTATCCAGCTTGCGAAATGATTCCAGAAAGTCCGCATCAGTCAGGCTGGGGAACGCCGACAAGAACGCTTGCCGGATGGCCCGATAGAGTCCGGAATCTGCCCGGTAGAAGAACCGCCCGGACGCCGGCGGTGACTCGCCTACGAACAGCAGCCGCACGCGCCCCGGTCGATACCGCCTGCGCAGACGCTCTCGTGCGGCCGCGATCTGGCGACTCTCGCTCGACACTGTCTTCCGCTGCATAATTCGCTCCGTAAGCGGTCCCACTATACAGTGCTCTCAGTATCAGGAAAGTGCCCGACGCGAGCTTGGGCGAATGGGCTTTTAATTTCAAAGCCCCGCAAAGAGCCTGAACAAACTGGCTACACAGAGTGCGCACCTTAAAGACCGATCAGAAAAGACCGATCAGACCGAGCAATCCTGTCGTGTCATTCTGAGCCATTACGAAAGTAAATTGCTCCCCCGTACTACTGTCCATAATATGAGCAGAAGATGTAGCGCTGCGGCCTTGACTGTTGACTCGACAGTGGCCCCGGCCTGGAGATCCCCATGCGGATTCGGCTGTCGAAAATTTCTTGTTTCCTCGCATTGATCGGCGCGGTTCCTTGCTGGGGACAAACGCCAGCATCGCAAAAACCTGAAATCAAGATTGGATTCTCCCTCGAGGCCACCCAGGGCGAGCGCTGGCAGACCGACTTGGACGAATTTCAACTGCGTGCTCAGCAACTCGGTGCGCAAACCATCGTCCGGTCAGCCGATGGCGACGATGACCTCCAGTTCCAGCAAGTCAAAGATCTGCTGAACACCGGCATCGATGTCCTGGTGTTCCTTCCGCACAATTCCGCGAAGGCCAGCCGCATCGTGGACGCTGCCCATGCCAAGCATGTCCCAGTCATCAGTTACGATCGCCTCGTCCCCAATCCGCGGGTCGATCTTTATATAGGCTTCGATCTATTTGCCGTCGGCGTGCTGCAAGCGGAGTGTTTAACCGAGCACGCGCCCAAAGGCAATTACATTCTCCTGGGCGGTTCGCCGCTCGATCCAAATTCCAAGGTGGTTCGCGCCGGTCAAATGAAAGTGCTGCAGCCCTTCATCGACCGCGGCGACATCAAAATCCTCGCCGACATCTGGGTGCCCGAGTGGAGTCCCACCCAAGCCTACGTTCTGATGACGCAGGCGCTGCATAATCTGGCCCAGCATGATTCCAAAGCTCCTCTGACCGCAATCCTGGCCTCGAATGACGGAACCGCCGGCGGCGCCATCCAGGCCCTCGAAGACAACCATCTGTCTGGGAAAGTATTGGTCACAGGACAAGACGCGGATCTTACCGCAGTGGCGCATCTGTTCGACGGCACCCAACTCATGACCGTCTACAAACCCCTAGCGGGCGAAGCTCGGACGGCGGCCGAAGCCGCGGTTACTCTGGCCAGGCATGGCAACGTAGAAACGGCCACTACTGTGCCGAACGGTGCGCAGACGACAAAGGCGATCCTACTCACGCCCATCGCAGTCACCCGGGAAAATGCAAAGACTACGGTGTTAAAAGATGGCTTTCAGAAGATCGAAAGTGTAAAGCAGGCCTTGCCAAAAGATAAATGGGACGAACTCGATCGCTAGAGCCGACTTCAACGCGCCGGGTGGTCGGAGAGGGATTGTAGAAAAATGGAATGCCGCACCAAGGACGAACTGGAGCAACATCTCTCGGACATTCGGAGCCTCGCGATGAGGCCCGGCCTTACCCCCGAGCAAACGACCGCAGCCGCACGGGCTGAGCGCTTCGCCATCGCTCTGGTCAGGGAACACGACTCCACGGGCCACAATGGCAAGCGATGCCCCTACGCCACCCGAATCTCCCCGTCGTTGGAGCGGTAACCGGAGCGGAACGGAATCCAAGATTTCCAATCGGAGGATGCCCCCACTCCTCGCCGCCTTTGCGAGAAGCGCGACTTCCTCCACAAGCCCACCCTTCATCCCTCCCCCTCCATCACCCCCCAAGCCTCGCGAAATTCCTCAAACATCGATCCCTTCTTGCTCCCCTCCGGATAGAACCACAAATTCTTCCTGGGAGCGAACGCCTTCACCGGAACCACATACCAAACATCCAGCGGGACGATGTACGCCACCAACACGTCAATATCCTCCGCCGTCAGCCCAACGATCTTTTCGCCCACATACACCGACGCATGCACCGCATATCCCCGCGGCCCCAGCCGGCATTCCGTGGACCTCACCTGCACCCGCGACAGCCGTCCCTTCGCATCCACGATGAAGTCATAACGATCGCTATCCCCCCACGGCTTCGAAACCATGTACCCCATCTGCATCGCCTTCCACACAAACGCCAGCTCCGCCAACTCCCCCCGCCGCTTCGGAGGCAGCCCCATCCTCCGCCCAGCGTTCCCGCGCCCCTTCTTACCCTCACCATCATCCGTTCCCGCAAACTCCGGATCCGCCACCGCCCAAATATCCCCCATCAACCAATCCATGTTCTCTCCATTCATTTCACCCGTTAACCCGCCCTAAAGTTGCCAACCACATTTGTCATTCCCAACCGGCCTTTTAAGAACCACATTTGTCATTCCGAATCGGGCTGAAAGCCCGGTGAGGAACCTGCTTTTTCCCGCCCCTACGGCTCACGCCACCCACTCTCCGCAAAGCGAAAAGCAGGGAAGTCGTCCCACCCAAGTTGTCAAAGACCCGCCCAACAAAAAGCCCCCACCGGACAAAGTCCGTGGAGGCATCGCCACACACCAGTGGCTACCTAAAGTCTAGTCCCCTGAAATCCTCAGTCAAGCAAAAAGTCGGTGGTGGCTCAGTTTGAACTTTCAAGCGTGGCGTCATCCCGAGCGAAGCCGCTTTTAAGGCGGAGAGAGGGATCTCCCTGAAAATCCTGCCTGGGGAGATCGAGGACCCAAAGAAATCGCTTGGATCATCGCTCATCGCGCAATTGACATCCGCGGCGCGCGATAATTAGCGTGACCTTGACACGGTGCGAACCAAACGAAACGGCCTCACTCCTTGAGGCCGCTCTTGTTTGTGGAGAACTTCCTATGCCGCGGAGTGGGCGTGGGCATTCTTGAACTTCACCTCTGCTTGCGCGCCTAGAAGATCGGCATAGAGCAACAGTCGGGCTACGCTTAACGTGGAGAGCTTGCCGCGCATTAACTCGCTCACGCGCGGTTGCTGAATTTGCAGGATTCGTTCCAGATCGCGGGCTCGGTATCCGCGGCGTTTGACCAACTGCAGAATGTTCTGATGCAGCGCCGCTTTCAGTTTGAGTTCCAGTGCCGCTTGCCGATCCAGCCCGAGTTCGTCTAATACGCTCCCTGTGACTCTGTATTCATTTTCTTCGGAGCGCTTGTTTGGCATTCTTCTTTTCCTCGCGTTCGGCTTCCAGTACAAGCTCCCACAGATTTCACATCGGCACGCGAAGGATACATGTTTAATACCGCATTAGCGAGGCTGCCCCGGCTGGCCTCGCCTTGTGAGGGCACATTTTCCCGATGTGGAACGCGCTATGTCGCGAACAGACATTGATCCTGGCCTCACGATTCAACTCCGCGTAGGCTGGAACTCACTAAACCGCATCCCGGAATCCCACGTGTCGCACACCTACGTCTCCGATCTCGTGCATTGCGTATTCTCGACCAAGCTGCGCCAGAACTTGATCTCGTCGGAAATCCAGCCTGAGCTCTGGGCGTTTGTCGGGGGGTCGCGCGTACAAATGGATTCAAGGCGCTGATGGTCGGCGGCACGGAAAATCACGTTCATATTCTCTTGTCACTGCCCGCGACTATGCCCGTTGCGAAGGCCGTGCAACTCGTCAAGGGAGCGTCGTCGCGATGGATGAACGAGAAACATACCGGCGATTTCGCGTGGCAGGAAGGATATGGCGCATTCACCGTCGGGATTTCGCAGAAGAACCATACGATTGCGTACATCCGGTCCCAGGCCCAGCATCACCGCAAACGGAGTTTCGAGGAAGAGTTTTTGGCGTTCTTAAAGAAGCACGGCGTTGAATACGACCCGCAATACGTGTGGGGATGATTCAGGCGTCCCTCCGGGACGCGTTCCGTTTTGTGGGCTGGCGACCCGGCGTTAGAAACGCCGGGCTATTGTCGACGGTCCCTCCGGGACCTGCGGCGGTGGCGCCGAGCTGATATTTAGAAGTCGAAAGAGCGAGCACAGCGACGCAAGAGGTCCCGGAGGGACCACTGAAAATAGCCCGCCAGTTCACTGGCGGGACCGCGCAGCCCAAGAAAACAACCGTGTCCCGTAGGGACACCTGATGCGCTAAACCTCATTTGCGGGCCTGAATGTTGTGACTCAAAAGCGAACGTGTCTTGCCTCAGTTGGAAATGGAGAAGGCGTTCGTCCGTTAAGATAACGGAGCGAACGTATGAGGAAGGAACGGAAGCATTTCACTCCAGAAGAAAAAGTAGCCATCCTGAGGCGGCATCTTGTGGACAAAGTACCCGTCTCGGAGCTGTGTGAAGAACTGGGCCTGCGGCCAACGGTGTTCTACCGCTGGCAGAAGGAACTGTTCGAGAACGGAGCCGCCGCTTTTCAGTCTCAAGAGCGTCCCCACCGCCAAGTGGAGGAGAAGCAGAAGCGGATCGAGTTCTTGGAGAAGAAGGTGCAGACCAAGGACGAGGTCCTAGCTGAGCTGATGGCTGAGCACATCGCGCTAAAAAAAAGTCTTGGGGAACTCTAACCGGTATCTGGGTGCCGCATGATGTGCGGGATCTAGTCGTGGATTTCGTCCGGCGCCGGTCGGAGAAGGCCGAGATCGGCGTCGGACGGTTCATCCCGTGGCTGGGCGTGAGCGCCAGCAAGTTCTATGACTGGCGGCAGCGGTACGGGTGCGTCAACGAGCACAACGGTTGGGTTCCCCGTGATTTCTGGTTGGAACTGTGGGAGAAAGAAGCAATCATCGAGTTCCATCTGAAGAACCCGCTGGAGGGCTATCGGCGGCTGACATTCATGATGCTCGACGCTGACGTTGTAGCGGTTAGTCCGGCAAGTGTTTGGCGAGTGTTGAAGAAAGCTGGATTATTATCGCGGTGGAAGAGCAAACCTTCGCGCAAGGGAACCGGATTCGAACAGCCTCTGCAGCCGCATCAGCACTGGCATATCGACATTTCCTACATCAACCTGAGCGGCACCTTCTATTACTTGTGCAGCGTTCTGGATGGGTTCAGTCGGTTCCTCGTGCATTGGGACCTGCGTGAGTCCATGCGAGAAGCTGATGTCGAAGTGATCCTGCAGCGAGCCAAGGAGAAGTACCCGGAAGCAAAGCCGCGAATCATCTCCGACAATGGTCCGCAGTTCATTGCTCGTGACTTCAAGGAGTTCATTCGCATCTCGGGCATGACGCACGTCCGAACCTCCCCTTATTATCCACAGTCGAACGGCAAGATTGAGCGCTGGCATAAATCGCTGAAAAGCGAGTGCATTCGGCCGGGAACGCCGCTGTCGCTGGAAGACGCACGGCGTCTTGTCGAGGGCTACGTGGAGCATTACAACAACGTCCGCCTGAACAGTGCCACCGGCCACATCACGCCGACGGACGTGCTGGCGGGGCGTCAGCAGGAGATCCACGCAGAACGCGACCGCAGGTTGGAAGCCGCCAGACAGCAGCGCCAGAGTCACCGCCAGCAAGCCGCGTGCTCTACCTCATTCTCGGTAGTCGAGTCGGTAGATAAACCACTCTGGCTCGATGGGCACAACATACAAGCCGGTAGCAACGGCCCCATGTTCCTGAGGAAGTTTCGCGCTATCTAGAGACGTAACGGCGGTTTGCTCCCATCCCGAGGGAGCATCCGTCCTACGAACCTTCGGGACGTAGCGCACGCCCATGTAAGAATCCGAACAGATCGCGCAACCGGAGCCATAGAGCGAGAACTCAACCGAGCCATCTTCCCGGATCGTCACGAACTTGGCTCCAATCTTGCGAATGAGATGATCGTATTCCGGTACTGGCTGTGAGTGCACTCCATTAATATCAACTCTACCGTCGCCGTCGATAACGCGATAATGTGCGGATGGATCTCTTTGCAGCAGTGTAGCGAATTGGATGTAAGCGGCCCGGTCGTTCTCAAATTGTTTGCGCACACGTTGCTCGGGTGGAAGATGATATTCGTACTTGAGCCATATGCGGAAACTAGCCGGAACCAAAAGGCAGAGGCCCACGAGGAAAAGGCAGCTATACAGCAAGATCTTGGGAAGTCTCTTCAAAACTCTCCTTCAAGTCGCCGCATCGCAAAGAGCCTTCGTCACGCAATATCGTATTCTGCTCGCAGGTTCATGATTAAGATTAGAGCATTTCAGCGCCAAACTTGCGGCTTACGACGGTAACTGTTGTAACGAAGGCAATTACACTCACGATTTGAGTCTGGCGCGGTCTGGGTTTTGGCGGTGTCCCTGGGCCGGAGCGTTGATCGTGCGACGCGGCAGCCGCTTCGAGCCGCTCATCGTCGGCGGTGAACAAGAGCGCGGCCGCCGCGCCGGCCTCGAAGCCGTGCCTGCCCTCCTGGCCTTCGGCGCCGCCGCCGCCGCCCTGGGCGACGAGGGACAGCGCACGATCGCCACCGAGGAGGCGACGGCCCGCCTCCAGGTCGAGGGGATGGTCGAGACCGCTCTCGCCGTCGACGGCGTCGAGGTGATCGGGCCGCCGGCCATGGAACGCCTGCCCCACCTGGTCTGCCTCGGGGTCGGCGGCGTCGAGGCCGAACCCGTCCTGATCGGCCTCGATCGGGCCGGCGTGGCCGTCCACTCGGGTTCGGCCTGCTCGTCGGAGAGCATCGAGCCGTCACCCGTGCTCGAGGCCATGGGCGCCGACCCCAGCCATTCGCTTCGCCTCAGTGTGGGCTGGACTACTTCCGAGGCCGACTGCGCCGCCTTCGCCCAGGCCTTCCCGCGGGTGGTGGCCGACCTGCGCGCCCTAGGGGCTGAGGTCGTCGTCGTTGTCGTTGCCGGCAATGCGTCGGCGAAGTCGGTGGGCAGGGGCTGTCCAAGAGCCTTGTAGGAGGGTGCCGCGTCGGCCGCCGCCTGGGGCAGCTGCCCGATCGGCGGATTGGCGGCCAGGTAGTCGTTGAACTGCGCCACGGCTCCGGCGTAGTTGTGATCCTGGTTGGCCAGCACGAGGCCGTAGAACAGATGAGCCTCGTCGTTGCTCGGCGCAACCTCGAACCGCCTTCTCGATCTCGGCCCGCCCGATCTTCACGAGGTTGGCCACATGCGACTTGAAGCCGATGTTCCATTGCAGATATCCCGCGTAGGCCAGCGCGTCGGGGTCGGACGGGTCCTCAGAGAGCACCTCGTCATAGAGATTCAATGCGGTGCCGACGTTGCCGCTGTTGTTGGCCTGCAGAGCCTGGTCGCAGTTGTTGCTCAATCATCTTGCTGCTGGGACTGCGTGATGCTGCCGGACAACGGTTGGCCCGCCTGGGCGGACTGCAGGACGTGGGTCAGCAGCAAGCCCACCCCCAACAGAATCAAGAGGCAACACGCCACGACGCCCACCTTGCGCCACAGCGCCATGGGCGCACGGGTCCTGACCGGCGTCCTTGGCTTCCCCACTCTCGGCCGGTTCCGATCCGTCCTCGACGGCCGGCGCCGCTCCGGACTCCGGTCCGAGGGCTGCCAGTTCCGCCTCGACCTCGGCCAGCCGGGCGCGGTCGCGGGCCCTGAGCACGGCGTAGTCCTCGTCAGAGAGGTCTCCGGCCTCGTGCTCGCGGTCGCGTCGTCGAGCGAACGGAAGAGGAACTCTTGCTGGTCGGTCAGGAACCAGCGCTCATCTGCTCGGCCCTCGACGGACTGCTCGGCGTCGGTCATGCCGGCACTTCGTCCTCGGTGCGCTCACCCTGCTTGAGCTCACCGAACTCACGGCTGCGCCGCCAGAAGAGCACCGCCACCCCGCCGAGCCGCGCCGACCAGCACCACGATGGGCACGATCCACAACACGGGAATGCCGCCGGCGTCGGGTGGCGTGAGAAGCACCGTCTGGCCGTACTCCGACACCAGGGTCTGGTCGATGTCGGCCGTGGAGGCGCCGGAGGCCACCATGCTCTCGATCTGGTGGCGCACCGCGATGGCCGTCGTCTCGTTGGACTGCGCCACCGAGAGGTCGTCGCACGACGGGCAGCGCACGTCGGCCTCGATCGCGGCCGCCCGCTGCGCCGTCGACTCGGGCGCCGAGTCGAGCGCGCCGCTGCCGATGATCAGGGCCACGGCCAGCACGGCGAGCGGGAGGGCCACCTTGAGCCAGAGCGGGAGGCGATGGGCACGCATGGTCAGGCCCGCGTCGAGCGGGCCGCGGTCTGCCGGGCCGCCTGGAGATAGGTGTCGAGGTTCTTCTGGGTAGCCGGGCCCTCCAGGACGGCGGTCACCTTGCCGGCCGGGTCGATGACGAAGGTCGTGGGCGGCGCCGTCACCCCGTAGCGCTCGGCGATGGCGCCATCGGGGTCGCTCACCGCAGGCCACAGGTCGCCGTTCTTCACCATGAAGCCCTTCGCCGTGGAGGTGGTGTCGTGAAAGACGACGCTCACGATCTGGGCCCGTCGGTCGCATGGTTCTGCTGGTAGTAGAAGCGCGACAGGTCGGGCGCCTCCTCCTGGCAGGGGACGCACCAGCTGGCGAAGAAGTTCACGAAGACGTAGTGGCCCCGCAGCGAATGCAGCGACACCGGCGCCCCGCTGGTCAGGTTGGTGCCGGTGAAGGCCGGGGCGGACTGGCCCAGGAGCGGGCTCTGCACCTGCGTGGCCTCCTGGGGCGTGCGGGTGGCCAGGACGATGCCCACCACCACCAGGACGAGCAGAACGGCCCCGGCCAGCCAGCGGGCCAGGTGTCCGCGGCGACGGGCGCTCATGCCGGGCCGGCCGGGCGGGCGGTCAGGACGCCGACTCGCTCGGGCGCCTCCTCGCGCTCGCCCTCGACCGACGCGTCGTTCGACGGCGGGGCGTCGGACACCAGGGTCGACGGGGCCGAAACCGGATCGGTGGCCCGGCGCCGGCTACCCGGGAGCAGGGCGAGCAGGCCCCCGACCCCGATGAGCAACCCCCGGCCCACAGCCAGGCCACCAGCGGCTCGATCACCACGCCGATGGCGACCGAGTCGGCCGGCAGATTGGGGATGGCCGAGCTGCCCGAGGTCGCCCCGAGGCCGCCGACCTCGTCGAAGGTGAGGTAGATGTCGCCGGAGAAGCCCGAGTCGATGGCCGGCGTGCCCACCTCGGACAGCGCGCCGCCGAAGCTGGTCGTGGCCGGGGTGAACACGGCGCCGTCGACCTTGACCAACGCCTCTTGGGCCGTGCGCGACGGCGAGGTCACCGTGTGCAGGCCCTCGAACTCGAAGGTGTGCCCGTCGTAGGTGACGACCGCCCCCTGGCGCAGCGCCAGCTCGGCCTGAGTGTCGGTAGGTCGTGGCGGCGATGACGCCGACGGCCAGCAGCACGACGCCGAGGTGGACCACCATGCCGCCGTTGGCCCGGCCGACCAGGCCGCGCCACCAGCCGGCGTGCCGGGTCTGGGCGCCCCGCACCGAGAGCACGCAGCGCGCGCGCCGGCCGTGGCCGCCGCCATGGCCCCGAGGCCGAAGCCGATCAGCGTGCCGAAGCCCCGCAGCCCGAAGGCCACACACAGCACCACCGTGCCGCACACCGACCCACACCGGGATGGCCAGGCGCTGCCAGAGGACCTGGCCGCTCATTTTGCGCCAGCTGAGCACGGGGGCCACCGCCATGAGGAAGAGCAGGACCAGGCCGGCCGGGACGGCGACCGTGTTGAAGTAGGGCGCGCCGACGTCGACCTGCTGCTGGGTAGCGCCTCGTAGAGCAGCGGGTAGAGCGTGCCCAGCAGGACGACGAAGGCGAAGCCGACGAAGAGCAGGTTGTTCAACAAGAACGCGCCCTCCCGGCCGAGCGGCGCGTCGATGCCGCCGGGCGAGCGCAGGCGGTCGCCGCGCCAGGCGATCAGCCCGAAGCCGACGATGACCACGACGAAGAAGAACCCGATGAGGATCGGCCCCAGCGTCGACTCGGAGAAGGAGTGGACCGAGGTGACGACGCCGGAGCGGGTCAGGAAGGTGCCGAGGATGGTGAGGGCGAAGGTGGCGATGGACAGCGAGAGGTTCCACACCCGCATCAGGCCGCGCCGCTCCTGGACCAGCACCGAGTGCAGGTAGGCCGTGCCGCAGAGCCACGGGAGCAGGGCGGCGTTCTCCACCGGGTCCCAACCCCAGAAGCCGCCCCAGCCCAGCACCTGGTAGGACCACCAGGCGCCGAGCACGATGCCGACGGAGAGGAAGGTGAAGGCCACCAGCGTCCAGCGCCGGCACTCGACCTGCCAGCGCTCCCCCACCCGACCGGTCGCCAGCATGCCGATGGCGAAGGCGAAGGGCACGGTGAAGCTGACGAAGCCGATGTAGAGCAGCGGCGGGTGGATGGCGACCAGGGGGTTGTCCTGCAGCAGCGAGTTCGGGCCCAGGCCCTGCGTCACGCCGGGCGCCGTCTGGAAGGGATTCGACGGGCCGTCATGAGCCCGAAGAAGAAGGCCGACACGAGGTAGAGGACGAGGGTGGCCCAGCGGATGACGGGGTCGGCCGCCTGGCGCCGGTAGCGCAGCACGAAGAGCGTCGAGATCACGGCGAGGACGAAGCCCCACAGGAGGATCGAGCCGGCCAGCGCCGACCACATGCCGGTGATGGAGTACAGCAACGGCGTCACCGTGCTGTTGTTCTGGGCCACGAAGACGAGGGTGAAGTCGTGGGTGAGCAGCGCGTGCTCCATGGCGATGATGGCCAGCACCGCGCCGGCCAGCATGGCGCCGGCGAACCAGCGACCGTCGACGGCGCCGAGCCGCGCCGCTCGCGCCGCCGCTCGCGCGATGGCGCCTCGGCACGCCGCACCGGCCAGCCGACCGGCGCCGGTCGCCGCACGCCGGCGTCGGCATGGCGGTTCGTGTAGAGACCGAAGGCGATCACCGCCGCCCCGCACAGGCTGGCCACGAAGGCCAGCCACACCCCGAGGTGCCGAGATGCGCGTCCAGCATCAGCAGACCGGTCCCGCCGACTTCACCTTCACCCGACCCGGGTACTGGGCGCTGTACGTCGACGAGTGCTTGACCATGATGGTGTTGGATTCGAAGGCGTTCGAGGCGTCCGAGGCGAAGTGACCCACCACCACGACCGGGATACGGCCCGCGAAGAGCTGGGGCGGGCTCCCGGTGTTCGTCACGGGCACCGACTTGGCGCCCTGGCAGATGAGGAAGTTCGTCCCCGTGGCGGTGGGGTGGATGGAGCCCGGCACGACGGTGCCCTCCAGGCGGAAGGTCTGCGTCCCCAGCGAGGTCTTGTGCGCCAGCGCCTGGTCAACCGTGTCGAAGTAGTCGAGCGAGCTCCCCAGGCCCTCGACGAGCAGGAAGACGAACGCCACGACGAGCAGGGCGAAGACGAGAGCACGCGGCGGCTCATTTTGCGCCGCCTGGCCGGCGGCATGGCCGGACCGGCGTGGGCCTCGGACGTCGGCGGGGTGGGAGGAGTGGGGTCGGTGGTGGTGTCTGTCACGACCGCTCGCCGGGGACCGCCGCACCATCACGTTCGCCGACCTGGACCTTGGCGGCCCGCAGCGCCCGCTCCCAGCGGCGGCGCCGCAGGACCAGGCTGACGGCGTACAGGAACGAACCCCCCAGCGCGGCCACGTAACCGGCATCGACGTAACTCATGCGCCACCCCCGGCGACCGGTCCGACCGGACCCCCGCGTCAGCCGGGTCGCCCGGTCGCGCCGGGCTCCCGGCGCCGTTCGACGGCCCCGCGCGGCGCCCGCACCGACCAGGTCGGTGTCCTCGCTCCAGCGCTCGGCCAGCGACACCTCGAGCTCCTCGTCGCCCACCGCGTCCTCGAGCACCTCAATGCGGTAGCGCATCGCCAGCAGCCACACGAAGATCAGCGAGAAGGCGATGAAGCTCAGCAGCATCGTCCAGAGCATGGAGCCGTGGACGTGCAGGGCGAAGCCGGGATCGAGAATGGTCCCGCCCTGGTGCAGCGTGTTCCACCAGTCGACCGAGAAGTGGACGATGGGCACGTCGACGGCGATGAGCAGCGCGGCGACGGCGCAGCGGCGGGCCCGGATGTGCGGATCGGCCGGCACCCGGCGCAGGGCCAGGTAGCCGATTTCGAGGATGAGCAGCAGCGCGGTGGAGGTCAGCCGGGCGTCCCACGTCCACCACACACCCCATACCGGGCGGCCCCAGAGCGAGCCGGTGATGAGCGTGAAGGCGGAGAACACCGCCCCGACCTCGACCGCGCTGGCGGCCAGGCGGTCCCAGAAGAACGAGCGCGTGCGCGGCCACAGGTAGAACAGGCTGCCGACGAGGGCCACGCCGCCGGCCCAGTAGAGCGCGACGGTGGCGACGGCGGGATGGATGTAGAGCAGCCGGGCCAGGTTGCCCTGCACCACGTCGGGCGGGGTCACCCACAGCCCGAGCCACACGGTGAGCGCGGCGGTGACGATGGCCAGCACGCCGACGACAGTCAGCCAGAGCGGGCGCCACGTGGTGGCCACCGGGGGCGCGTCGCGGTGCGGCCGGGGGGCAACGTGCGGCGTTGCGCCGGCCGGGCGGTTGTCGTCGACCGTGGTCATGCCGTCTCCTGGAGTGGGCCGTAGAGCACGATGCCGATGACGAAGTAGATGACGGCAAAGGGCATGAGGATCTTCAGCCACTGCTCGCCCGACGACGACGTTGCCGCCGAGCGCGGCCTGCCAGACCTTGGAGCCGGCCAGCAGCACGGGGGCGAGCACGGGCAACACGAGCAGCGGGAGGAGCGTGTCGCGCACGCGCAGGCCGGCGGAGAGGGCGCCGTAGAGAACGCCGGCACAGGCCAGGCCGACGGTGGCCAGCAGGCAGGCCACCACGGCCAGCCAGACCGTGTGCACCCGCACGTCGAAGAGGAAGGTCACCCCGGCCCACAGCACGAGCTGGAGGGCCAGGAGCTGCAGGCCCACGGCGGCGGCCTTGCCCAGGAAGATGCCGGCGGGGTCGATGCCCGAGAGGCGCAGGCCGTCGCGCGTGCCCTCGCCCGACTCGACGGCGACGCTGCGCTGAATGGCCAGCACGGTCGAGAACAGCAGGGCCACCCAGAAGATGCCGGGGGCGGCATGCTGGAGCGACGTCTGGTCGGGCCCGATGGCGAAGGCGAGCAGCACGAGCACGAGCAGTGCGAAGGGGACGATCTGCCACACGCCGACGCGCGGCGCGCCTCGATGCGCAGATCCTTGCCGGCGACGAGGACGGCGTCATGCAACATGCGAGGCCTCCGCTGGACCCGTGACGGCCGACCGGCCGTCGGCCGGTGGGCACCGCGGTCAGGCTGGCGCGCCGGCCACCCTTCTCCTCGCCGGTGACCCTGCCCCCGCCCATGGTGACGACGCGGTCGGCCAGGGGAACGGACAGCTGCGGCTCGTGCGAGGACAGGAGCACGGACGCGCCGTCGGCCACCGCCTCGCCGATGAGCTGTCCGAGGAGCTGGCGCGAAGGCGCATCGAGCCCGGCGTGCGGCTCGTCGAGCAGCCAGAGTGCGGGGCGGCGGGCCAGGAGCGCGGCCAGGGCGACCCGGCGGCGCTGGCCGGCCGAGAGCCGGCCGGTGGGGGTCGTGCGCAGGCGGCCGGTGAGGCCGACCCGGGCCGGCCGTCTCGGCCCGTTCGCCCGGCAGGCCGAGGGCGCGCACGGCGAAGTGGACGTTCTCCGCCGCCGTCAGGTCGTCGTAGAGCGGGGCGGCATGCCCCAAGAGGCCGATGTAGCGCCGGACCGCCGTGTGGTCCGCGGTGAGATCGACCCCGAGGACGGTGGCCTCACCCGAGGTGACAGGCAAAAGCCCAGCACAGGCGCGCAGGAGGCTGGTCTTGCCGGCCCCGTTCGCCCCCACGACGACGGCGACCTCACCTTGCTCGAGGCAGAGATCGACCCCGGCGAGGGCGGGGAAGCGGCCGGCGAGAGCGACAGCGGCGCGGAGTTGGACAACAGGGGCCATGGCCTTCGCCCCCATGGTAGGGGGGGTGGGTGCCGGGGTTCCAAGCGGGGTCGGGCTTTTCGGGGCATCCCGGGCCGACTCCCCGCTGCTCAGCGCATGTGGGCCAGGGCCTGAATCGGATCCAGGGAAGTCGAGGGCCGACCCGCCAACTCGGACCGGGCGAAAGCGCGGAGCGCCTCGCTCGTGGGCCACCAGCAGGTCGGAGATCTCCCCCTCGGTCGGGTCGAGCTCGCTGATGCGCTGGTAGAGGGGGATGTACTGCGAGGTGATGGTCTCGAAAGAGACCATCAGTTCTTCCCAGCCCATGGCCACGGCATCGGGAACGAGCGCATGGGCGGTGAGGAGCATTTCGGGGTCGGGAGCGGTGTCGACGCCGGCCCGGGTCAGGGCGGGGCGGCCGCCTCCTTGGTCCGGCGCTCGAGCTCGGACAAGACGTGCATTTTGGCGGCGTGATCTTCGTCGCCGAGCTGCTCGCCGATCCCCCGAAAGAGGGCCTCACCCAGGACCTCACCTTGGTAGGCCTTGGTCAGGATCTCTTGGAGGGGGTCGTCGGGGCTGAAGATGGGGACGAAGGAGGCGCTGGAATCGGTTCAGCGGCCCCGTCCGTATCGGTCATGCCGTCGACGCTACCCCCGGGCTGGTCCGGATGCTCGTGGCCCATCGGGTAGGCCGACGGCACGCCCTCGGGAATGTCCGTCGCGTTGATGGCCACCGTCCTGATGCCGATTCGGCCTGTGACTTCGACCCCACCGAGGTGGCGGTCACCTG
>CAVWTR010000002.1:0-333558 GCA_963758005.1 uncultured Acidobacteriota bacterium | reverse complement strand
TTTGCGGTGGCGGTGTGCGCGATCAAAGGATAACTGGTTGAAAACCACCAGGGTTGGCTGAGGGCGGCCAACTTCGTCGAATGCGGGCTTTCCGCTCCCTCTTCTTCATTGAAAACAAATGAGTTGCAGTGCCCAGATTTGTGCCGGTTTGGCACGGCAGTTGCCAATCTTTTTCGTGGAGATATTCCTCGAGATGTGGGTTTATACGGGCAGGGCAGTTTGGAGACGTGGGTTATGAAAAGCAAGTTCCTACGAGGCACATTCATAGCAGGTTTGGCAGTTTTAGCTTTGGCGTTGTCGGGCGCGCTCTCGATAAGTGCGCTGGCACAGACGACCCAGGAAGGTCCGGCGCCTTCGGATCAGCCGAGTGCACCGATGGAAATTGGGCAGGGTAAGCCTAGCGCAGGTCAACCTGCGCCAGCCCAGCCTGGCCCGATGGGACACGATCAAAATGAAGATCAGGCGGGGCCGCAGGGGCCGGTCAGCGACGGACCTGACGCAAGACCAACTGATGCTCAGCCCGGTGGACCTTCGGGCGAGGGCCCGGCTAAGACGGACCAGGGGGTGGCGCGCATCAGCCTGACGCACGGTGAGGTCTCGACCCAGCGCGGGGATTCGGGGGACTGGTCGGCTGCAGTGTTGAATCAGCCGGTCATGAGTGGCGACAAGGTTTCAACCGGCGATAACTCGCGCACCGAATTGCAGCTCGATTTTGCCAATACGCTTCGGCTGGGCGCGAATTCCAAGGCTAACTTCGCGAACTTCACGCACCAAAATATTCAGATTCAGCTGGGCCTGGGGCTCGCAACCTATACGGTGTCGAGAGACAGCGAAGCTGAGCCTGAGATTGATACTCCGAACGTGGCGGTGCATCCGGCGCACAAGGATGGGGTGTTTCGCATCGAAGTGCGGCCGGATGGCGACACGCTGGTGATTGTGCGCGAGGGCGAGGCGCAGATTGCTACGCCGCAGGGCAGCGCGGAGGTTCACAGCGGAGAGATGGCTACGGTGCGCGGCGACAGTAATTCCGCGCAGTACAAGATTTCTCCGGCTCCGGCGCGTGACGATTGGGATCGCTGGAACAGCGACCGGGATCACATGATCCGGAACGCCAGTTCGTGGGGTCATACGAATAAGTACTACACCGGAACGCAGGATCTGGATGCTTATGGGCGGTGGCAGAACGTTCCTGACTACGGCGACGTTTGGGTTCCGAATGAGCCGAATGGCTGGGTTCCGTATCGCGACGGCAACTGGACTTACCAGCCTTACTATGGCTGGACTTGGGTGGGCTACGAGCCTTGGGGATGGGCGCCGTATCACTATGGGCGCTGGTTTCCTTACGGCGGCGCTTGGGCGTGGTGGCCGGGGCCGATTTATGCTGGAGGGCTTTACGCTGGGGGATTTTATCGTCCGTTCTGGGCGCCGGCTTATGTGTCGTTCTGGGGATGGGGCGCGGGGTTTGGCTTCGGATTTGGATTTGGCGGTTGGGGAGGATTCGGGTGGTTACCGATTGGGCCTTGCGATTATTTCCATCCGTGGTGGGGTGGGTATGCGGGACGGTTTGGCGTAGTCGGCTTTCATGGCGGGTATGGCGGGTATGGTGGCGTCGCTCCGCTGCATGCGGGAGTGCGCTTCTCGAATGTCGCGAACATTCATGATGCTCATGTTGGCGGGGCTCTGTCGACGGTGAACGCGGGACACTTCGGTGCGGGCCGGGTGACGGCCGCGGCGGCCACGCACGCGCAGTTGGGCGGCGCGCGCATGATGGCGGGGAATCTGCCTGTGGTTCCATCGCGGGCGAGTCTTTCGGCTAGCGGACGCGCGGCTGCGCCGTCCACGGTGCGCAATGGGGCGGAGCATTTCTTTGGGACGTCGCATAACAGCGCTTCGCGGCAATCGTTTCAGCAGGAGACTGCCAGCCTTAGGCAGAGCATGGTGCAGAACCATGTGGGGGCGGTTCCGGCTGGCGGGGAATCCGTGGCAGCGCGGTCGACTGCGGGTACGTCGCGGGCGTTTACTCCGGCGAGCAGCAATAGCGGCGCTCATCGGCGCGGCAGCGGCTAGCGGTTCGTCGAACAGCTTTTCGAACCAGAGGGGCGCAGCGCAGGGCAGTCTGCTTCCACGCCCAACCGGGATGGATTCCGGCCGTTTACGCCGCCATCGCACGGCGACGCTGCGCGTGGAGAGTCGAGTGCGTCGTCTAACGGATCGTCTGGCGGATCGTCTAATGGGCAGGCGGAACGTGGTGGGAGTGGCAGCTACTGGAACCGGACTGCGCCGAGTTCGACGGGAGCGCGGGCCAGCGGGTCGTACGGGGACGGCTATGGGCGCGGGGCATCCTCGCGATCAGCGTCGGGAGCGTCGTCGCGGCCGCAGTTGGATATGCGGCAGCCGATCGTGCGGAGTTCGCCCTCCGGCGGTTCGCGCAGTACTACCGGTGGCTATCGTGCGCCGAGCTATGGCGGATCGCATAGCGCGCCTTCTGGGGGACACGCGGGTGCGCCGAGTGGTGGCGGCGGGCACAGCGGCGGCGGTGGGCATCACTAGGGTAGGGATCCTTCGGCTGCGCATCAGCTTCGCTTCGCGAACCTGATGCTGCGCTCAGGGCAGGCTCTACACCGTGGCCGATTTGATGTAACGAGTTGTTGTAGGCGAGTTGCTGTAATGGGTTGTTGTATCGAGTTGTTGTAAACGAAGTGAAGACAGAGGCGAGAAGGGCGTGCTTCGCGGCACGCCCTTTTTTCATGCCTGAAGCTTTTATCCGTTACGGGCGGGCGTAGGCGGGGGTGTCGGGGTCGGGGCGGTCGTAGTCGCGTCCGTATTTATTTTGGTGGGCCCGCGCTATATTGGTTTCGGTTAAGGTGAAATTTCCGAGCGAAGTGTCGCCGGGAGCGATGGTTATCTCGCGGCTCAGGGCGCGCAGGGTGTCGGGTGCGACCGAAGAGTGAAACATTTGAAGTTGGTAGCGGCCGGGGGGAATATTGGGGAAGGTGAGGTCGCCGCGGGCGTCGGAAATGGCGTAGTAGGGCGTGGCCAGGGCGATGACGACTGCGCTCATCTGCTCGTGAATATTGCAGAAGATGAATGAGATGCCGGGTTTGTCGAACTGAACAAAGCGCGTGGTGCCGCTTTCGTAGAGTCCAAGATCGAAGCGCTTGCCCTCGAACAGTGAGAATACATTGTGAAAGAACGGATCGTGATTGGGAAATTCCACTTTGCCGCCGACCGGAATTACCAACAGCGACGGGTGAAACATTTTATTTTTCTGCACCAGTTGCGGAATGTGGGATGGGTCTTGCTGAGGAGGCTCGACCGTTGCGCCGAGGGGTGTCAGCCAGAGCACTGCTTGCGCGGCGTTCAACCGAGGATTCGCGGGGGGTTGCGCATTTCGAGTGAGTTGGACGTGTGCTTTCAGGGACTGCTGGGCTGGCGAACACACCGATGCTGCCACAGTAATGGAGAGCAGGATTCCGCGAATGATCGCACGAGGTATCAAAACAAAATCCCCACGGATAGATTGAGCTGATTGGTGCTGCTGCTGCTGTCGTAGATGGGGAAGGTGTGCAAGCGCCGGAACTCCGCGGAAAGCAGGAGGTCGGAGCGAGGGCGAAAGACAACGTTGCCCAGTGCGCCGCGGTTGCGTCCGAGAATCGGGCCAAAGTTATTTTGGTCAATCGCGAAGCCGCGTATGTCGCCGGCGAATGCGTCGTCTTCGGCGATGACGCCATTCAATTCGAGCTTGGGAGTCAGCTGGAATTTCAGTTGAGTCCATCCGCCGGCAGTGTTGAGGCCGCGGATCGGGGTGTAAGGCGCAGCCGGGTTGCCGCCATACACAATGGAAGTTCCGATGGCGCCGCCGAGTCCGCCAATGCCGCGGCCGCGATAAAACTCTCCCGAGAGGCCGAGGCGCGGAACAATGGGAACTTGCCAGTCGGCCATTCCGGCGTAAGAGTCGACGAAACGGCCCCAGGTCCAGTCCTGGCGGCCGTAGTAACCGGCGACGCCGAAGCTGAGCGGATGATCCCACACCGGACGCGACCAGGCGGTGCGGAGCGCGTAAGCGGGCTGGCCGGACATTTCTCCGGCTTGGGGCGTGCGATAGAACGAATTGGAGGGAGACTCCCAGTCGAGATTGTCGAGAATTCCCGCCTGGACCGTTACGGTCTGCTGGTCGGAGACGGAGAAGCGGTGTTCGACGCGCAGTTGCGGCGTCCAGCCCCAAAGATTTCCGGCGAATGCAAAAGCAGGCGTGGCCAACGAAGCGAACGAAGTGGGTGAAAGAGGCGAGATGAACAGGGCGTCCTGGCCGGCGACGACGGAGGTGTGTTCCCAGTCGAAACGAACGTTGGCGGTTTGCAGGCGAACGATACCGAAGTTCACGCCGTTGCCGGTGGCGGGAAATCCTCCAGCGAAATCGAGTTGAACGTCGGCCGAGGTTCGGGCTCCGGCGATAGTCGGGCCGAAGACTTCGAGGCCGATTTCGGACTGGCGCATGGTCGCCCCGAGAGCGGCTTCTGGCGCTCCCGGAGTTACCGGTTCGGAATAGCTGGGAAAGTCCAGATTGTCGGAACCGCCCACGTTGCGGAAGGCGTTCATCAGGACGATGCCGTGCAGACGCGCGCGGTACTTCGACGCGCTCTCGACTTTGGTCTGGTATTGTTCGTCGATTTTCGAGCCGATCAGAGAAGTGGAATCTTCCAGCTTCTGCACGCGTTCTTCGAGCGGAGGGGGCGCTACGCTGGTCGTTCCCGATGGGTTCTGCGGCGGAGCGGCTGCGGCGACTGTGGTTGAGTTGGCATCCACGGGCGTTGGGGCGTGCTCCAACAGAGCGCGCGTGGATTCCAGGTCGTGGCGCAGTTGATGCATCTCGGCGCGGGACTCGGCGTTTTCGGCACGCATTTCTTCCACCAGACTGCGAAGTTCGCGGACCTGATCCTGCAAGTCATGCACGGCGTTTGCGGTCTCACCCGGCGCCGCGGCAGTTGCCGGCGTTTGCGCCGGGCTGAGAGCGCTGCATAAGGCGAAAGCGGCGACCGCGAATATGGCTCGGTAAACAGAAATCGGAACAGAAATCCGAAACCCAAAATTCCTAAGGCTCTTCACACCGTCCTCCTACACCATCCAGGGTCATGATCCAGGGTCAGGCACTTGGCGAAGAGACGGATTGTGCCTACGGGCCCGGATGCGAAATCGAATTCCGTTGCGCATCATCCCGCCGTACGGGCACGAGTGCCGCGTCCACGCCGGACTCGTCGGAGTTGCGGGAGGCATCCTGCAGGCGGCCGGGCAGCACGATCCGGAATATAGTTTTCCCTTGCACCGTCCCATGAACTGCGCGTTCCACCACAATTTCTCCGCCGTGGTCTTGCACAATCTTCTGTACGACTGCCAGTCCTAATCCAGTGCCGTTTTCTTTCCCGTAGCTGACAAAAGGATGAAATAAACGGTCACGAATGGATTCGGCGATTCCGGGACCGTTGTCGGCGACCGAAATTGTAACGGAACCGGCAACCTCGGCGGCGGTGACTTCCACTTTGCCGCCCAAGGCGGGCGCTGCTTCACAGGCGTTCAAAAGCAAGTTGTAGAGAGCACGTTCGAGCTTGCGTTGATCAAACCATCCGGCAAGTTGGGCGGCGCACAGCACATCGATAGAGCGGTTGTGGTGCCGGGGATGCAGGCGCACTGCCAGCACAGATCGTTGAATGGTTTCCGAAACGCTGGCGTAGGCGGGGCTGAGCGATTCGCGGGTGCGGGCGAACTCGAGCAGGGAATCGATGAGGTCGGTCATTAAGTTCACGCCGGTGCGAACTTCCTGATACAACTCCTCGCGCTGCACCGGGGTGAGATGACTGTCGCAAAGAAATTCAGAGTTTGCGACGATGGCGGCGAGAGAGTGGCGCAGGTCGTGCGAAATCGAACTGGCCATGCGTCCAATCGTGGCCAATTGTTCGGATTCCAGCAGGTCGTGCTGGCTTTTGAGCAGGCTGGCGCGCATGCGGTCGAAGGCGTGGGTCAGCTCGGCGACTTCGTCTCCGCCGCGAGAATCGAGGGGATGATGGAAGTCTCCACCTTCCAGGGCGCGGACGCCGGCGACGAGATTGCCGAGAGGCCGGGTGAAAGTGTGCGAGGTGAAAAACACCAGGCCGCTGCCGACCAGGATCGCGGCCAGGCCCAGCAGAAGCAGATAACGATTCAGCTGATCCAGAAACTTCGTAGCCTGATCGTAAGAGCCGAGGACGCTCAAGCGCACAGGGATGGGCCGTGAACCGGAGAGTAGGAGGGAAGTGGCGAGGAAGCGTTCGCTGCCGATCTCGATGTCTTTCTCAACTTCTCCTGACATATCGCGGGGATCATCCTGCGCGGAGCGGGCGATCAGTTCCTGAATGTTGCCCGCTTGGAGTTGCGCCGGAGTCAGCGTGGTGGCCACGATTTCATTACCGCAGGAGAAGGCGACCTGGCTGCCGGCTACTTTGCTGACCGCGGCGGCCAGGCGGTCGTTGATCTCGTAGCCGATGACGAGGAAACCGAGTAGGGTGCCATCGGTCTCCGATCCGCGATAGATGGGCTGAACGAATGTCTGGTAGAGGTGATGATCGCCGAGCCACCAGTGGCTGGATTCGCCGCGATCGTCCTCGAGGGACTGCTGAAAATATCTTTCTGCCGCTTCCTTCGTGAATCCGGGAGTCTTGGTATGCAGCGCGACGACTCGACCGGTGCGATCGACCATTACAAAAAGATCGCTGGCCGCGATTTGCGAAATGTGCTGCGACGCGTCCTGAATCGTTACGGGGTCGGGGCTGGTCATAATGGCGCGCGTGATGGGCAGGTCGGCCAGCAGAGCCACATCGCTGGTCAGCATGGTTTCGCGTTCGTGGCGAAAGTCCTGAAACGCGGCGACGGAGTTGCGCAGGTTGACCGCGATGCTCTGCCGGACGTTGCTGCGAATGCTGCGCTGCACCAGCAGCAGGCTGGTAGTGGTGAGCCCGGTGGTGATCAGCAGCATGGAGAGCAGAAAGCGCGTGCGCAGGCGCAGACGCGGCAAAAGTCCGGTGGCAGACTTTGACCGGAAGTCGGGCAGTAAATCGGCCTGGGGTAAATCGGCCTGGGAAGGACGGGGCTCGGATTCAGGAGTTGGGTTCAAGGGAATCAGCGGACGAACTTGTATCCCATGCCATGTACTGTGCGGAAGTGTACGGGGCTCGACGGGTCTTTCTCCAGTTTCTGGCGAAGTTTGAGAATGTGGTTGTCGACGGTGCGGGTTGAAGGATAATTTTGGTAGCCCCAGACTTCGTTCAACAGTTCGTCGCGGCTGATGACCCGGTCGGCATTCTGCACGAGAAACTGAAAGGTCTTGAACTCCTGGGCGGTCAAGACGACGACTTGGCCGTCGCGTTTGATCTCCATTTTCTTGAAGTCGGCGGTGATGTCACCGAAGCTGACGATCTGCGCCTCCGGAGCGCGAACGGTGTGGCGCAGCGCTGCCCGCACGCGGGCGAGCAGCTCGCGGGGGCTGAAAGGCTTGGTTACGTAGTCATCGGCGCCGAGCTCGAGCAGCAGGACCTTGTCGGAGACGTCGCTGGCGGCGCTGAGCACGACGATGGGCAACTTGGGTGCCAGCGCCTTGATCTCTTTGCACACGTCGCGGCCAGAAACCTTGGGCAGCCGAAGATCGAGAACCACGGCGGACGGCGCGGACGACTGAAAACTGTCGAGCGCAGAGCGGCCGTCGGACTGCGTTTCCACGGTGTAGCCTTCGGTCTCAAAGAGCCGGCGCAAGGCTTTTTGCACGGCCGGGTCGTCTTCGACGACGAGGATGCGGCCGGCGGTTTTGGCAGAAGCATCTGGATTCAATGCTCTCGGAGTGCTGAGTGGCGTAGCAAGATTTCCCATAAAGATAATTTCCTGTGAGCGGTGGGAGAGCTTCCGGCTTTAACTTATCAACCAATCGCGCCGCCGGAACCGGCTTGACCTCTGAAGCTTACATCGGTTTGACGGGCAAGATGGCCTGATATGGGCGTTTTTGACATTTTTTTTACAATTTCAAGATGGTGTCAAGAGAGGCTACGGAACGACAGTTGCTACGCGAAAGCGGCTCACATGGTGGTTCGTCGGCCTTGCAAATCGCCGCTCTATCGTAGAATTGAGCACTCGGAATTTAACCCTTGCCTTTGCTATCGGAACTTGACGGTCTCGTTGTGGTGCTGGTGCGTCCGCGCAATCCTCTGAATATTGGCGCCGCGGCCCGTGCCATGAGTAATTTCGGAGCGCATCGCCTGCGCCTGGTGAATCCTTTTGCGGATGGGTTTCGCGAGGCTCGCTCGGCTGTGGGTGCTTCTGACTTGCTGGAGCAGGCGGAAGAATT
Organism: uncultured Acidobacteriota bacterium; assembly: GCA_963758005.1. Taxonomy (GTDB): domain Bacteria; phylum Acidobacteriota; class Terriglobia; order Terriglobales; family Acidobacteriaceae; genus Sulfotelmatobacter. The sequence continues at coordinate 325,193 of CAVWTR010000002.1, read as the reverse complement.
CAAGACCGTTGCCGAAGCCGTGGCCGATTGCGCCCTGGTCGTGGGCACGACCGCGATTCGCAAACGAGTCTTGCCCGACGCGGTGCGGCGGCTCGACGAAGAGTCCGGTCATGCGATTCGCCAGCGACTGCAGACGCAGCGGGTTGCGGTGCTCTTCGGTTCCGAAAAAATCGGATTGACTAATAAAGATTTCAGTCACTGCCACTGGCTGCTGAACATTCCGACGAAAGAGAAGAACATCTCCATGAACCTGGGGCAATCCGTCGCGGTGTGTCTTTACGAATTGGCGCGAAGCACGCCACTTCCACCAGCGGCGGAAAATATTGAGCCGGCGACGGCGGGCCAGAACGAGCACATCACGGAGGGATTGCTGGAAGCGCTTCGCATCAGCGGCTATGTGAAACCGGGTACGGACGAGATGTTCGAGAAGAAAGCGCGCCGCCTGGTTCTGCGCTTCAAACTGGAAGCCTACGACGCGAAGCTGCTGCTCGGGATGGTGCGGCAGATCGTTTGGAAATTGCGGCAGGCGATGAAAGATTGACGATGAAGGACTAGTGGGATCGATCCTTCAGTCGTTCAGGCGACGCCTGCGTTCCTGCTCGCTTGAAGCGAAACTGAATGAGCCATGCGCTGGCGGTTGGCTTGCCGTCTGCTTCGGGAGGAGAAAACTCCCAGGCTTGCGCCGCCTTTAGCGCCAGGGCTGCGAAATATTTGCTGGGGCCGGGAGACTTGAGCGTGGCCGCTGTTACCTTGCCTGACGAATCGACTTCGACCCGCACTCCAACTTTGACGGTGCCGTCGATACTGTTGCGCGCACGCGCGGAAACGTCGGGAAGAACTTGGTGCACGACTTCTCCTGGCGACACGGCGGCGTTCTTCTGGGGCGCGGCTGGCGGGGTGGGCGATGCGGGAGCGGCTTGAGGCGGAGGTTGAGTTGTGGTCGGAGGTGTGGATTGAGGTGACACCTGACGCGCAGCTTCGGGTGCGGGCTGAACGGTCGTAGCGGTGGCAGACGGCGGTGCATTCTTGTCTTGAGAGAGGTCGCGAGAGTGGTCGCGATGATGGAAGAGGACGAATGCGATGAGCAACGCCGCTACAACGAATATCGCAAAGACGAAGACAGCCCTGCGCTTTTCCGGGCGCTGCGGAGGCGATTCCGGCTCGGCGGGAACCGAGCGTGCCGCGGGCTGCAGCCGCGCCTGAATCTCCACCAGAGAACAGCGCCGCTTGGGATCGAGATGCAAACATTCGCGCGCGATGCCGCGAAACGGTTGCGGAACGGTTGGCGGCGGAGTGGGATCGGGGCGCGAGGTGCTGCTGGACGCTGCTTCTTCGAAGGTTACATTCTGTGTAAGAGCGGCAACCAGGGTGACGCCGATCGACCACACGTCGCCGGCCGGGGAGACAATTCCGTCAGCGGTTTCGGGCGCATCGTAAACGTCGCGCCGCGTGCGCGCTGAAGTCGGTTCCGCTACCGATACGATCTGGTCCGCGGAAAGCTTCAGCAGATCGCCTTGGGCATGTACGTTGGACGGCTTGATGCGCCCGTGCACGAATCCTTTGCTGTGCAGATAGGAAAGCGCGTCCAGAAGCGGGGGAAGCAACTCCGTCACTTCGGCGGGCGCCAGCGGCCGCTGCGGAAGAATCTGTGAGAGATCCTCCTCGGCATATTCCATGACGAAATAGAGCAGCGGTGTGCCGTCGAGGCGGCAGCGACCGGCTTCGAAGATGCGCATCAGGTGAGGATGAAGAAGTTGGGCGGCGGCACGCCAGCGCGCAAGCTGGCGATCGGCCTCAGGGCCGTCCGCTGCGATCAATTTGATCGCGACTTTCTCAGTCTGCCCGGGACGCTCGGTGAGGAAGACCGCGCTGTGGTCCGAGCCGCCCAGCCACTGGCGAAGCGGAAATTTCCCGTCGACCCGGCCTTCCCATTTTTTCCAGTCTTCAGGATTGCTCATGATCGGTCCCCGCGAAGAGACATTCTATGCCATCGGCCGGAATCCGGTAGCAGTCGGAGGTTCTTCGCGGGGCTGTGGGTTTCAGGGGCTAGTGGTCAGTGGTCAGTGATCAGTGGTCAGTGATCAGTGGTCAGTGACTGATGAGATCTTCGACTGGCCCTGGCCCCTGCTTGCTCAACGGCTCCTATAGCTGAAAGTCACTTTCGTTTCCTCGTCCAGTACCAGCGGCCGGACGAAGCTGAACGAAGTGCCGGCGTGGGGTACGTCGATGGCCACGGGCAGTACTCCGGCCACACGGCGCTGCAAGTTCATCACGTTGGCGGAGGCGGTGCTGCCGGGAGCCGCCGGAACCATCTGATTCCGGCCACGGCCGTTCACGGGCATCGTGGCGACCTCTTGTCCGGTTATTGCGCTATCGACTGACAGAGTATCCGCCACCTGCGCTGCTCCGACTTCAACGGTTTCTGCCGTGGCGCCAATGCTGAGAGGCAAGTCGTACATTGACGGTTGGCCGGCGTTGTAGTTCAGATTGAACGCGCTGCTCTTGAAGCCTGACGCGTCGGCTCGCGCCTTATAGTTTCCTGAAGGCAGGCCAGCGATCAGCCACCGGCCTTGGGAGTCGGTGGTTGCGGTTCGGCTGGCGCCGTTGTCCGCAGTGATCGTGATTTGCACGTTGGGAACCACGGCTCCGCTGGGATCGACTACGTAGCCGGCCATTTGTCCGGGAAGAGCCGGCTGTTTTACGTTGCTCAACCAACCCTGGTAACCGAGTTGATGGTTCATCGCGGCTTCCTCGCGAAAGGGTTGCGGGACGAGATTGGCTGCGATTACGTCGCCGCCAAAATCTTTCACTTTGTATTGCTCGGGCAAAAAGACTTCCCAACTCAGCAGGCTGATCGGAATGTCCATGCTAGGAAGGCTGAGATCGGCGCCACCTTTTCTGGCAAAAGGTGCTCCGGAGTGCATGAACACGAACGAAACCGTGTATGAATCGGTGGGATGAAATCCCACGCGCAGCAGCGGCACGCGGCTTCCATCTGGGCCTTGCACCGGTTTCACGGGTTCGCCGCCCACGTCGGCGGAGAGAATGCTGGCGCCTGCAGGCAGCGTGACTTTCAAGAACGGCTGCGCTTGATTCTTCACAACTAGCCTCACCTCGGTGAGCGACTTGCCCTCCGACGTGACCAGGGTTGTGACGGTTGCGCTCTCGGCCACGGCTGCGAGTACGCTTCCGTCGGGGAAGCGCACCCATGCGAGCGCCAGCGTTGGATTGTCGCTGGCCTGCTTGTGATAGCGGAATGCGGCCTGGGGCGGAAAATGCGCCAGCGATCGCAGATACGGATTCGCTTCTTTCACGTCCATGCGTTTGAGGCCGCCGCCCTCGGTCGCGGTAAGTTCCATGGTGCCTGCGCCCTCGACCAGAACCTCGCCGGTTTCACGCTGCGCTCCTTTGAAGCTGAGAAATGGCGCGTCCGCCTTGGCGCTGCTGATCGAGCGTTCCATCGAGATCAGGAACTGGTGGCTGCGCTGGCCGGGCGCGTTTACTTTCAGGGTCAAGACCCCGTTATTGGTTTCCGTTGAATCGAGCGTCGGTCCGGTCACGCCAGTGACTTCGTAACCCTGCGGCAGGTCAACCTGGAATCGTGACGGCTCACCCTGTACGACCGTGATGTCGGCGAGCACGGCGAGTCGCATCTCCGATTCGCTTACGGAGACCAGGGTTTTTGCATCGGCGAGAAATCGCACTTCGCGAGGCACCACTGGCGTGACTGCTTCGCGCGTAGTCCACCAGATATTCGCGGACTGTCCGGGAACCAGCGTGGCTTCGATTGCGGTATGTCCATTCGCTGATTTCCGGCTGGTGATGATGCCGGGGCTGATGTTCGCGAACGTGTGATCGCCGGGAATCACCAGTTCGAGTTGCACGCTGCCGGCGGCCGGCGCGGGCAAGGTGAAGGAAGCGCGGCCGGCTTCAATCCTCAGCGGCAGCCCGGTGTCGAGTGCGACGGAGAATTCTGCCTGCCCCGGCAGCAGCGCCATGTGCGTGCCATTTTCCTGCAGCAAGGGAACGCCCTTGCCGTTCTGGTGCGCGTCGAGTACCGTCATTCCGCTGGTGAGCGGAACCTTGCTCACGCCCTTGCGGAAAACTTCACCCTGCAGTTGCACCGTGCCCAGCACCCCGTCGTTTTCAACGTGCAGCGTCACGTCGGCATGCTTGATAGAGTAGGGAAGCGGCGCAACATCCGGCCGTTTCGGCGGCTTGGCCGCGAGTTCCACGAGGCGGTTATATTCGTCGAGGGTTAGCGTGACATTGCCGGAATCCGGCAAAGGGAGCGTGGACTTTTCTTCTGCGGCACAGACCACCGCCGCACACGCACAGATCAGCAATACAAAGAATCGGTTTTTCATCGCACACCTCCCTTTGTCTTTTCGCGCTGAAAGCTGAACTCGGCCGCGGGGAACTGGTTCTCGCTGGTGAGCTCAGAAACCAGGAAGATCGACGGCCCGAATGCGGGGAAGGGAACGTCGATCGGCAAAATGCCGGTTACTTTGCCCCCGAGTGATTTCGCTTTGAAGTCGTCGAGCAAGGCCTGCGTCGAGTCCTTTTCTTTCTTCTCGTTGTCTCCGGCGCCTTGCAGTTTGGCGAACTGTTCCAGCCGATCTTCTTTCATGGTTCCGACCGGTCCCGCTGTTGAGAAGACTCCTCCGATTCCGCGCCCGCTTGCTGGTTCCAGCACGGCGGAAATTGGATTCTCGTACGCCTGCGCGCGGAACGTCCCTGGCTCCGCCGAAACTTTGAACAGCGGCGGATAGTAGAGAAGAAGTCCGGTGCGTGAAATGGGAAGATCGAGCGCCGGCAGCGTTACTTTTTCCTGGCCTTTCTCCTGCCACGGCACTGCTTTTGTCAGATAAAGAATCTCGACTGCGAAGGCCGGCGCATCCTCTCCGCCCCGCGATTTTTCTAGCGGCAAGAGCAAACTTCCATCAGGAGATTGGCCGGGACGAACCGGCCTCCCGGCCAGCGTGACGCTCCACACGGTCGCGCCCGCGGGCAGCGTAACTTTCACGAAGTTGCGCTGGTTGTTGCGCACCGCGTAGCGCGCCTGCACCAGTTCTTTTCCGTCGGTGCTCATCAGCACCTGGTAGCGAGCTTCTTCAACGTTTGCCACCAGGACGGCCTGCTGGTCGTAGCGGGCTACGTTTATGCTCAACGACCTTGTTGCGCCCGCTTCGCCCGACCGGGCACGAAATGCGACCAGTGCCGGCGACTGCCGGTTCGCCACCATCTCGCCGAGGTCGGTGGCATCGGCGTCTTCGAGCCCCTGCGCTTTCTGGTCTTTAATCTCGCCGGCCCCCAGAATTTCGACGGCGACTCCGCCGGTGTCGCGTTCGGTGTTCAGAAGCCGGAGCAGAGGAATGTCGATGATTCCATCTTTTGGCAGCCGCGCTTCACCGCTGATGACAAAGCGGACGCTGTGCTCGACCGGTTCGAGGAAAGTCACGGCCAGTTCGCCGTTTTTCATTTCCCAATCGGCCACCATGGCGCCGGAAACCTGGTTGACCGTAATTTTGTCCGGCAGCTGAATGCGCACCTCGCGAGCCGCGCCCTGCACAATCTCGAAATTTGCTTCCGCGTAGATGGAAGTCGAATCTTCCGCCAGGCTGGTCAGCTGGGTCAGCGATCCACGCAGCCGCAGCGGCAGATCGACGTGATGATCTTCCGTCTTCTTGCGCCAGGTGAAAGTGAGCGCTTCATTTCCGCGGGCGTAAGCTAGCCACTTGGTCTCGCCGGGTGCCTCCGATTTTTGGGAGAGCAGTCCGCCGCCGATTCTTAGATCGACTCCCTGCTGCGGCAACAGTACCGTGGCGCGAGTGACTCCGGACTCCGTGGAAGGCAGCGAGATGCTCTCATCGCCGGCAGAGGAAGTGACCGGCACGTCCACATCGAGCAACAGTTCGAATCGTCCCGCATGCGAGAGCAATGCTGAAAGATGGGTTCCGCCTTTGCCTTTTTCGCCCGGCACCAGCGACACCAACTTGCCGTCAAGCCGCGCTTCGCGCACCAGTAAGCCTGCTGGGACGGGCACGCGCACCCATCCGTCTTTCAAGACGTCGACGGTGAGGCTGGCGCGTCCCGCAGCCAGGTCGCCGGTGATGCGCAAGTCGTAATCCACGCGGGTGAGCGTGGCGTCCAGCGGAGGAGGTTCGGGATCGTGCTCGACCGGGTAGGCTTTGGCTCGCAGCACGCGGTATTCTTCGACTGGAATTACAACCCACCCGGCGTTATGGGAGGCGTCGACGGGCTTTTCTTCGCCTGGGGCCGCGGCTCGGGCAGCGGATTGAGCGGCGGCTCCCCAACAAAGAGAAGCAGTAACGATGCAGGGAAAAAGCGATCTCCGAGCGAATCGTCTGAGTTGCGAAACTGCGGCGAGAATCGAATTGTTCATGGTCAACCTCGGCACGTTCAAGCCTCACTCCAAACTATTGGGGGGATGCATAGCGCTCTCTGGGGGGATGTTTCGGGGGTATCGGCCATGCAGAGTAAGAATGCCCGGGCAGAGATAAATTGCAGGACAATTTTTCGGTAACTGTTACCTGTGGCGGCGGTCCCGAGGGCCGCGGGTGTGCGCACTTCTGCTGTACCATAGCAAGTCGCAATGACGGCATGACAGTTAGAGCGATTGAGTTCTAGCGATTCAGTTCGCGGCGCAGCTAGGGAGAGTCCGATGGCCTTCACCACCGAAAAGTCGAGGCAGCTTTATGAGAGCACGCTGGGTGTGCTGATTGAGGCCAGCAGTTCTTCGTCGCGCGGGCCGGCGAACTTTGGCAAGTATCCCATCTTCATGGAGCGCGGCCGCGGCTCGCGGATCTTCGACGTCGACGGCAACGAGTACATCGACTGGATGATGGCCTTCGGCGCGCTGCCGCTGGGCCACGCACATCCTGAAGTTGTGGAGGCTATTACTGAAGCGGCTGCCACTGGCGCGCACTTTGCCACCGCGACGCCGATCGAGCTGGAAGTGGCGGAGATGCTGCAGAAGATGGTTCCGAACGCCGAGCGTGTGCGCTTTGCCAATACCGGAACGGAAGCCGTGATGGCGGCGATTCGATTGGCGCGCGGTGTGACCGGGCGTCCGAAGATTCTGAAGTTCGAGGGACACTATCACGGATGGCACGATGATCTGCTGGTCAGCTCGAACGTGCTGCCGCCGAGCGCTCTAGGGTTGCGCAGCGATCCCATCAAAATTCCGGACAGCTCAGGATTGAATCGAAGTGCGCTCGACGACACGATTGTCGTACCGTGGAACGATTTGCCCGCGCTGCAGCGTGCGGTTGAAAATCATCCCGGCCAGATTGCGGCGATTATCAGTGAAGGCGTCATGGCTAACATGGGCGTGATTCCGCCGGCGACCGGATATTTGCAGAGCCTGCAGGATCTCGCTCGCGCTCACGGCATTCTTTTTATTCTCGATGAGACGGTGACCGGATTCCGCATCGCTCCCGGCGGCTGCCAGGAACATTACAAACTCTCGCCCGACCTTGTGACCTTCGGCAAGGCGCTGGGCAGCGGCCTGCCGGTTGCGGCGCTCGTGGGTCGCGCGGAGGTGATGGACGCGCTGGCATGGGGAGGCGTGCTGCACTACGGCACTCACAACGGATCGCGCATCGGAATGTACGCTGCGCGAGCCAACCTGCGCGTGCTGACTCGGGACAACAATGCTTCGTTCCGCCATACCTGGCGAATTGCGGAGCGGCTGTGCGACGGCTTGTCGGCGTTGCTGCGGCACAAAGGCGTTCCCGCAATTGTGCAGAGAGCCGGCCCCATGTTCCAGTTGATGTTCACCGATCAGCCCGCGATCCGCGACTACCGCGAGTTCTGCCGGTTCGTGGACCGTGCTGCGTTTCAGAAGTTTGTGCTGTCGTTGTTTCCGCTCGGCGTGTACGCGTCGCCATCGGCGTCGCTGCATTCGATTGTTACGCTGGCGCACACGGATTCGGACGTTGAGTTCACGCTGGACGCGGCTGAAAAGGCGCTGGGAAAAACCTCGGCACTGTGAAGCTGCAGCCGGTCACGGAGCAGCAACGCTGACCTGCGGAACCGCTTTCGCTGGAGCCAGCGCTGAGAGCGCGATCGTTTCAATCGGCCGCTGAGCCGGGGTGAGTTCTAGTCCGAGTCCCGCCAACGCTTCCTTCGCTGAAGAAGGGTCTTTCGGAGGGATCTTGAGGTTCAGCATCAGCTTTCCGGAAAGGCCAGTTTCGTTCACGACCGGCGTTCCGAGGAGCTTTTCCAGAGCGCCCGCAACCTGGTCGAGAGTGGCATTGATGCACTGCAGGGTCTGCGTCTTGGGGCCGTAAAATGCCCCGCCCGCGTAAGGCGATTGCGCGAGATGTCCTTGAGCCTCGGGCCTGGCGGTTAGCACATAAGCATTCTCCGCAGCAGTGTGGTGCTCGATGCGGAGATGCGCACCAGAGGCAACGGCCAGTTCGATCGCTTGCGAGAGTTGTTTAGGGTCCGCGTTGGGAGCATCGACGTGCAGGTTATACAGAGCGTTGGGGACATCACCGGCGACAGAGATCCGCGTGGCAGAAATGCCTGCGGCAATGTTCAGTAAGTCGGATGGCGAACCATCGGTAATGTCGATCTGGCCGGCTCCGCGCGACATTGCATGCGTTTCAGGCTCTTTTCCAAGGGTTGCAGGATTCCCCGGCGTTAATCGTATTTCGAACAGCGCATTGGAGGAATCCGAAATCTTGCTGGCCTGCGCGGAAGCAGCTTGTGCCATCGCGGCATTGAGTTGGGCCTGGACCTTGGGCGCTACTTCGCCCCCGAGCGCGACTGGCTTGCCATCCGCCAGGGCAGTTAATTGATCGCTCTTCAATTGCTCGGGCCGAACGGTTGAGCTGATGACCCGGCCACTTGGATCGATGACGATGGTGGCGGGCCGCGCAGTGATTCCAAACCGCTGAAATACCTTGCCGGATGTGTCGATCCCGATCCAGCCTGAGATGGGGTTCTTCTTGAGGAAAGACGGGAGAAGAGTAGGATCCTCATCGTCAACCGAGATGAACTGTACCTTTGCAGGATCGACCGAAGCCGCCAGGGAATTGAGCACTGGAATCTCGGCGACGCAGGGAACACACCATGTGGCCCAGAACTCCAGGACCACAACCTTGCCACTCAGGGACGCCCAGTCCGCCTTTGCCGCGTTTGTTCCAGCGGGCGCTTGCAACAGGTGTGTGAAGGCAAGCGGTGGAGCTGGAGTACCAGGCTTTGGCGCATCAGGGTTCACAGTTGGGGTCTGAGAAGAGGAGAGCGACAGCGGAGATAGCAGCAGGCAGAGCAGCGCCAAACGCTTCTTTGTCACCAAGAGTCTCCTCGGGCGAGCAGCCGGATTGTACAGAGCCACCTGTTAGACGAATGAGTGCAAGATTGGTTTGATAACAAAACCGTACCGATGGAGCGATGTGCGGCAGTGTCCTCGTACCAAGCCGCCGTTTATGAGATAACTTCTGGTGAAACTGGGAAATGCAAACACTGACCGGCGGTACGTCGTGATGAAAATGGAATCGAGGAAGATCGAACAGGTGGCGGGCCAGCTTCTCTCGCTGGAGGGCAAGGTTGCTATGGTCACCGGGGCTGCCTCGGGGATCGGGCGCGGCATTTCGATTCGCCTGGCTGAGATGGGAGCATTCGTCGCGCTGCTCGACATCGACGACATCAAGGGGCGCGACAGTGCTGCTGAGATCGATGCTGGCAGTGGCGAGGCTGCTTTTCTGAAGTGCGATGTGCGCAGCGGAGCTCGATGCCGGCGCGCGGTTGAGAGCGTAATTACGCAACGAGGCAAGATCGACATTCTCTGCAACTGCGCCGGCGTGGCGATTCGCAAGGACATCGTCGAACTCACTGAGGACGAATGGGATATTGCCCTCGATGTGACGCTGAAGGGAATTTATCTGCTGTCGCGCGAAGTCGTGCCGCAGATGGTGCGCAACGGTGGCGGCAGCATCGTAAACATCGGTTCGGGATGGTCGTTCAAGGGAGGACCGCGGGCTGCGTCTTACTGCGCCGCTAAAGGTGGCGTCGTGAATCTGACGCGGGCCATGGCCATTGATCACGGCAAGGACAATATTCGCGTGAACTGCGTTTGCCCGGGAGATGTAGAGACTCCCATGCTGCTCGGCGAATGCGCGCAGCTGGGCGGGGACATCCAGACGTTTGTGCGGGAGGCGGCGAATCGTCCGCTGGGGCGCGTCGGCACGCCTGAGGACGTCGCCAATGCAGTTTTGTTTCTGGCGAGTCCGATGGCGAGTTGGATCACAGGCGCGGCGCTGGTGGTGGATGGCGGCGGATTGGCATGAACGCCCCGACTTTCACGTTAGCGCTTTGCAAGGGCGGCATTTCTCGTCGGCCGCAGGAAAGTCAGGGTTCGTATCAGGCTATGCCTTTTGGGCATAGCGTAAATGTTGAATAGTCGATCACGCCTTCTGGCGCTGCAGTGCCAATGCGAGTTTTTAGCAGCGGCTGAAGCCGGAATGATTTGTGCGGTCCTTGCGGCATCGCTAAAGCGATGCCCTGATTTAAATCGTCAAGGAAATCTTTAACCTTAAATCTGTCCGCGCCGCTGGCGGGCCGCTTCGTAGAGCACGATGCTGCCGGCCACGCCGGCATTCAATGATTCAACCTGCGGCATGTGTGGGATGGCGACCAGTTCATCGGCTTGCGCCAGCACGGAGCGAGGCAGGCCCGAGCCTTCGCTACCGACAAAAATTGCCGATGGTCCGGTCAGGTTCGCCTGATCGAGCGGCGTGCCTTTGTGCGATGACGTGGCAATCAGGCGCACGCTTTGTGCGCGCAGCTTGTTCGAGATTTCTTCCAGTCCGCCCGCGGTCTTTCCAGTAGCTTTTCCAACAACGACCGGAAGCCGGAATATCGATCCGGCCGACGCGCGAATCACTTTCGAATTGAACGGACTCACGGTGCCTTCGCCGAGTATCACGCCCGCGCTGCCGAAGGCTTCGGCCGAGCGCAGGATCGTTCCCAGATTTCCCGGGTCCTGCAGGCCCGCGAGAACGATGACCGGGCCGACCTGCAGCCGTTCCAGCACATCCGCCAGAGAAAATTCCTTCAGCCGAACCAGCGCTGCCACTCCCTGCGGGGTCTCGCTGGGAACGGTGGCGTCGAAAAGTTTGTCGGGCAGCAGCAGCGTGTCGACGTTGGCTCCGATTTGAGGAAGCAGACGGTCGGCCAGATTTTGTGCCGACTCCTTGAAGAAGACCGCGCGAAAGCGCAGGCCGCTGCGCGTGGCCTCCTCTACGATGCGCAGGCCTTCGATGGCGCAGCTTCCGTCTTCGGTGCGCTCGGCGCGCGCGAATGCCTGGCGGAGTTCTTTCACCAGGGCGTTGTGGCGGCCTTCAATGCGGCGGAGCCGGTGCTGGGTGCTGGGCGCGGATTCTGAGCTTCTGGTCATGAGCGATTTATTCTTGCAGTCGTTCTTGGGGAAAGTCATCCTGACCGAAGGCGTTCTTCAGGCGGAGGGAAGGATCTTGCGTGCATATCGGCATGAGGTGCCGGTAAGCTCCCACGCGAGATCCCTCGCCCGGCTGAAAAACGCCGGGCTTTGGGATGACGCCTCCGAAAGGTACGAACATTCTGAGCTTCATCGAGACCCCATGATACGCTGCCGACTCATCTTGCTGTTTTTTGCCGTATTATTGTAGGTTTCGCGGTCGGAATAAATCGAAGCTGTGGCTGATAGGGAAGGGAACGCCGTGCGCGCCGAGATCCTGAAAATTAGTAGCGAAACTCCTGAGTCGTCCCTGGTGAAATACGCCGCCGATCAGATTCGTTCCGGCGAAGTGCTGGGCATGCCCACTGATACTTTTTACGGACTGGCGGCTGATCCCTTCAACCTGCGCGCGGTCGATAAGGTGTACGACATCAAGACGCGCTCGCGGCACAAACCGCTCTCGCTGCTCATCGCGAGCACCGACCAGGCGGAGGAATTGGCGAAGCCGCTGCCCGAAGAATTCTACGCGCTGGCGCGGAAATTCTGGCCGGGGCCGCTGACTATCATCGTGAAGGCGGGCTCGCGCTTACCGCTGAAAGTGACGGCCAATACGGGCAACGTCGCGCTACGCGTGCCCAATGCCAAGATTCCGCTGGCGGTGGTGACGGCGGCGGCCATCCCGATTACGGCGACTTCCGCGAACCTCAGCGGGGCATCGGAATGTACCAGCGCCGAGCAGGTGCGAGAACAGCTCGAGGGCCGCATCAACATTATTGTCGACGGCGGCGCTTCTCCGCGCGATGTTGCATCGACCATTATCGATCTGAGCGACGAAGTCTCGCGCTGGCGCATCATTCGCGAGGGCGCGATTCCCGCCGACGAGATTTCAAAGTTCTTCGCTCAGGGTTAAAAGAGCAGGGTTGAAAACACCAAGATTCAGCGAGCGAAATTCAGCGAGCAAGGTTCAGCGAGCAAGGTTGAACGTCGAGGGATGATTCTCAAGTAATGACCGACGAATCCGCCAACCAGCCTTCCCAACCGCGGTGGTGGTTTCGTCTGCTGGTTCTGGCCATTGTGGCAGTGGCTTCATTCCTGGTGGTGACGGCCATTCAGGTGGTACGTACGGCTGCTCTCGAGGAAGGTCGCCCGGCGGATGCGATCGTTGTTTTCGGCGCGGCCGAATATTCGGGCCGTCCGTCTCCGGTGCTGCGGGCGCGGCTGGATCATGCCTTCGATCTTTACGAGCGACACCTCGCGCCCGTCGTCATTACCACCGGCGGTGCGGCTGCGGATCCAACTTTCAGCGAAGGCGGAGTCGGCGAGGAGCACTTGCGCAAGCGCGGCATCCCCGAGAATGCGCTGATCGCCGAGACCCAGGGCCGAGACACTGCCGAATCGGCGCAGCGCGTCGCCGTGATCATGCGCGCCAACGGCCTGCACAGCTGCATTGCCGTCAGCGATGCTTATCACGTCTTCCGTATTCGCAAACTGCTGGAGCATGAAGGAGTTGGCCCCGTGTATGTCGCGCCACGCCCGGACTCGCGGCCTCACAGCGTTTGGCAGCGCACGATCGCGGTGTTCCGAGAAGCCAGCAGCTATTTGCTGTGGCGGGTGGGAATCACATAAGCAGTGACTAGAAGTTACCTCGGACCTCGGCAAGATTCTCTTTCAACGGTTACACCCGCGCATGACGCAACCCGCAGCAAAGCTTCCCGGCGCGATTGAATTGATTTCCGCTTCGCGGGAGCAGTCGCCCATCCTGGCCAATCTCCTGGAGTTGTACGCGCACGATTTCAGTGCCTTCCATGCTATCGAACTTGGCGCTGACGGCAGGTTCGGTTACGCGAGCCTACCGCTCTATTGGAGTGAGCCCGACCGGCATCCGTTCCTCGTCAGGATTGACCGCAAATTGGCAGGATTTGCTTTCGTGAAGCGGGGCTCAGAAATTTCCGGCAACGAGAACGTCTGGGACATGGCCGAGTTCTTCGTGGCGCGTGGATATCGCAGGCGCGGAGTTGGAACTCAAATCGCGCACGATGTCTGGAAGCGCTTTCCGGGCTCATGGGAAGTTCGCGTGATGCAGGCGAACGTTGCAGCATTCAAGTTTTGGGCGCATGCCATCGCGGCATTCACGGGCGCCAGGATTCATTCCGTCGGCGTCGAGAAAGACGGCGAGCACTGGACTCTGTTCGCATTTGAATCCCCGGTGGGGATCTGAAGAGAAAAGCATGGACCACGAAGGACGCGAACTATCGCGAAGAACTTCGACTGCTTGAGTGGTCTTCGTTGGCAGGATCCGTACTCCAATTATCTACCAGCCGTTTCTCTTCCGTAACTCGGTGATGTGTGCCACATGATGTCGTCCATGCCAGGCATACAGCGCCAGATTCTTCTCCAGACCAACAATGCCAAGCTCAGGATGCCTGAATGTACGCTTCCAGTCGGACACTGTGAACGACCGCAGCAGCTGCACCCAGCGATCATGCAGTGAGTCGAGCAGAATCAGGGAGACTTCAATGGGGGTCGACTTGGTGTCGCTGAGGTCCGCCCACAGTTGCTGCTCGTAGGGCTTAATGGTTGGTTCGTCCTCGGTGAGCGCCAGCTTGAAGCGGATGTAGGCGTTCATGTGGCTGTCGGGCACGTGATGCAGAACCTGCCGCACTGTCCACCCTTCGGGACGATACGGGGTGTCGAGTTGTGTCTCGGAGAGGCCGGTGACCGCCAAACGTAAGTTTGCCGGAGCGTTGGCGATGTCGTCGATGGAAGTCTGTTTCTGCTGTTCGGTTAGTGCTCCGTCGAAGTGGAATTTGCCAATGGGATAGCGCAGGTCAGTCATGAGGTCCAACCCAGATGAATTTCTTTCCCTAGATGATGCGGCGACCGAGAAAGCTTCAGAATAAGGGTGCAGTAATTTTGACGAGGCTTCGGCCCGGTCAATCAAAGGACGAAAAAATTCTCAGATGCCGCGGCTATAGCGTGATCTTGAACACGACCCCATCGCCGAGGCCACCCGCGAGCGTCATGCCGTATAGGTTTCCCGCAGAGTCGCGGACCAGCCCCGCGAAAGGAATGCCGCCATCGGGGCCGCCGGTGAACTGGTGCAGTGTGGTGAACTTTCCCGTGGGGCTCAGCCTAAACACGATTCCGCAGCCGTCCGAGCATTTGCTGTCACCGCCGCCTCCCGACGAGGTGGTGCCATAGAGGTTGCCTTCGGGGTCACGAATCAGGCCAGCCCAGGGGTCTGCTCCTCCCGCGCCGCCCGCGAAAGAATGCAGTATGGTGAGTTCTCCGTCCGGATCTAACTTAAAGATCTTGCCGTACGACGGGTTGCTCGCTCCCCCTTGGGTGGTACCGTACAGGTTCCCCGCGTGGTCACGGAGCAATCGTTCATCGCCGGGCCACTCCCCGTCGGTGGGCGGATAGGGGAAGCTGAAAAGCAAAGTCTCCGTGCCAGTCGGCGTGATTTGATAAATCGTTCCACATCCGATGTTGAGATCGGGCGTACAGCCGCTGATCCCGCCTCCCTGGGTCATGCCATACAAATTGCCGGCGGCGTCCCGGATTAACCCTCCAATTACATCCCCGCCGTCCCCAATCGAACCGTCGAAGTTGTGCAATACGGTCTCATTTCCAGACGTGTCCACCATGAATGCGGTGCCCCAATCGTTAGCCCCACCCAGGTACGTGGTTCCGTAGAGGTTGCCGGCAGAGTCCCGAACGAGACCGGCATTGGGAGTGGCGCCGTCCAATCCCCCGGAAAAGTTGTAGAGCACGGTTTCCTTGCCGGTCAGGTCCAGCATATACACGGTGCCGCATCCGTAGCCATTGCAGGCTGCGCCCGAGGTTCCGCCTCCGGATGTGGTTCCATAGAGGTTTCCGGCGGCGTCCATCACCAGAGATCCTTCAGGATACTTGCCGTCCGCTGTGATTCCGGAAAAGCTGTAGAGCACGGTCAGGACTCCGGTCGGATCCAGCTTGAAAACAACTCCACAACCGCCGTCACACGATCCGCTGCCGCCGAGACTGGTAACGCCGTAGAGGTTGCCCGATCCATCCAGGATCAAACTTCCGTAGATTGGATTGTAGCCATCGTTTGCTCCAGCCGCGAATGCGTGCAGCACCTTGAAATCCTGCCCCTGCACCGCAGGAGTTGCAATTGAGGCGAATATCACAACGGCTAGCAGGGTGTGCATCGAGAGCGAGTGACCGGAGGGAACTCGGTAGGAATTGTTCGGCATGCGCTGCACTCCTTCAATCATGAACAATGAACATCCTGAATTTAATTGAGGTAAAGGATCGGCGGAGAGAAGGCCGTTGGGGAAGGCGGTCTGGATCATACTCTGGATTCTTGCCGAGGCGCAATGAGCAGGGTCTTGCCCCCGTGCGTCCTGAAATCGTCTATACTGATAAGCATATAGATGCTTATATGACTAAGAACCTAAAATCCGAACCCGAAACTACGCGTCTGACGATCACCTGGTCGAAAGAGGCGGATCGTGCTTTGCGCACCTTTCTGGGATCGCAGGGCATGAAGAAGGGTGACCTCTCAAAATTCATTGAGGAGGCCGTCCGCTGGCGCATCTTTCATCAGACCGTCCGCGAAGCCCGCGCCGCTTTCGCCGATGTCTCTCCCGACGAACTCCAGAAGATGATTGATGAGGCCGTCGAAGATGTGCGGGCGAAGCGCTATCGCGACCTCGCTCAGCGCGCCTGATGCGGATCATCCTCGACACCAACATTCTGCTCTCCGCGCTGCTATCTCCGGGGGGAGCACCCGCTGATCTGCTCCAGTCCTGGGAAAGAAAAACGTTTACGCTCGTCGCCTGTGATGAGCTCATAAGGGAACTCCGCGAAGTTTCCGGCCGAGCGTTTTTCCGGGCCAGACTTCGCGCCAGCGCAGCCGAGCTGCTCGCGGCGGGTATTCGGGAGTTCTCTCTGTTCTGCCGTGACGTTCCGTCCGGACCCGTTGCCCCTGATCCAGGAGATAGTTATCTGCTCGCGTTGGCTGAAGCCAGCCAAGCCGACTTTCTCGTTTGCGGGGACAAGGGACTTCTAGCCCTCGGGCATCACAAATCTACCCGCATCCTAGCGGCCGCCGCGATGGTCGATACACTCAAGGCACAGGACCGAGATTAGTTTGCGGTTTGCATCAGTGACGGCCTGGAAATCGGGAAGCTGATCAGTTAACTACAACCCCTTGTGCCCTATTTTGCGGACCCCACTCCCTCTGGCTTTGAATTTCGGTACCTCAATGCCCTTGGTTTGGTGCAAATCTGGCCAGTTCTAAGCTAAACTCTCACTGCTGTGAGGTTTAGCATCTAAGTCTCGGAAGCTGGCTTAGGCCTAAGCTTCGAGGACTGTTTTCGAGGGACGTCTATGCCATCGTCGACTTGGTCAGGTCACTTAACTTTCGGACTCATCTCCATGCCAGTACGCTTGTTCTCCGGCGCGCGCAGCAATGGTATTTCGTTCAACATGCTGCATCGCACCGACAAATCGCGGCTCAAGCAGCAATACGTGTGCCTCGCGGATGGCCAGGTGGTTGAGCGCGCCGACATCGTGAAGGGCTACGAGTTTCGCAAGGACGAATACATCGTTGTCGAGCCCGACGAGATCAAGAAGATCGAGCCGCAGACGGCGAAGACCATGGAGATTCTCGAATTCGTGAAGGCCAGCGACGTCGATCCGGTGTATTTCGAATCGTCGTATTACATGATGCCGGAAGAAGCGGGCCGGCGTCCTTATGCGCTGCTGACCAAGGCGCTGCAGGAAAGCGAATATGTTGCCATCGCCAAGATCACCATGCACAACCGCGAATACACCGTGTTCCTACGCCCGCACGAAGGCGGAATGATGCTGCACACCATGTATTACGCCGACGAAGTGAAGAAGGTGGAAGGTTTCGGCGCGCCTGATGTCGAGCTGAAGGAAGCCGAAGTGAAAGTGGCGCACCAGTTGATCGAGGCCTTGGCCGACGAGTGGGATCCTGAGAAGTACAAAGACACTTTCCAGGAAAATCTGAAGCAGCTGATCGAGACCAAACTCGAAGGCGGAGAAGTGGCGGCGGTTGAGAAGCCGAAGAAACTCGCGCCCGTTGTGGATCTGATGGCGGCGTTGAAGCAGAGCTTGGCTCAGATGGAAGGCCGGAAGAAGCCTGCCGCGACCATCAAGTCGGATGAGCCGGTCGCTGCGGCGAAGTCTCGACGACGGTGAGAGCCGGCATCCGGCTCTCGGCTTCCGCAACCCTGGAACGCGGTTGAGGCGCGCGATCCCGCCGAATTGCCGCGTGAGGCATCCCGCCTCGCGTGCGCCGCATCCCTTGCTGAGTACTGAAGCCGACGCCGGACTCCGCTCGCCTGTCTCTAGCGCGGATGGCGCACAATCGTTACAATAATCGCTTCTGCCTTAATCATGCGAAATTATTCGAAGCAGAATTTCTTCTTCGGGGTGCCGATGAATTTGCGACGTGTGAGCCTGGTGGCAGCGGTTGCGCTGGCAACCTGGCTCGAGATTTCCTGTGGCCAGGTTTATCGCCCGGTAGTTACTCCAATTAATATCACTCCGCCCGCTCCAGCGAACTTTCATGCCGTCTTCGGCATCGCCGTCAATGCCGGGTTCAACCCGGGCACGGCATTCCAGATCGACGTATCGGGAGACAGCGATATCGGCCAGGCCAATATGGGGATTAATCCCACGCACGCCGCCATGCTGCCCAATAATTCGCGGGTTTTCGTAGCCAGTGCGGGCGGCAATCTGTGCCCGGCGGGGAGTGATCTCATCACTGCGTTTTTTCCGGCCAGTGACAGCCCGCTTGCGACCGGCATCGGCACCACGACCACCTTCACGCTGCCCAATACGGGGGCCTCTCAGTCTTCGGGCATTACTGCCATCAGCGAAGCCGGCAACGTGGTCACCGTGACGCTGGCCACCGCTTTGAGCACGGTGGCGTCAGCGCAGATCGTGATCTCCAATGTGGTTGTCTCCGGGCAGAACCCGAGCGGGTACAACGGATGTTTTGCAATCGCATCCATCAATGGAACAACGGTCCAGTACGTGGATCCTGTGGCGGGTCTGCCGGCAGCTTCCTCCGGGGGAACGGCAACCGTTCCAACTTTTTGTCCGTATATCCCGGTTTACCTAGCGAGCACGCAGAATAACGCGATGTTTGCTGCCAACTATGGGGTCGAGGGCGATCCGAATTGCAATTTCAGCAGCACTGACTCTGTCGCGTACCTCAATGCGGTGAACAACACGGTCGGTAACATTGCTTACCTGCCAGCGGCATCGCACCCGGTTGCGATGGTCGAGACGCCTAACGCTCTGAATCTCTACGTGCTGAACCAGGGCAGCAATTCAGTGACTGATCTTTCGCCGATCGACTTGTCGACCCTGGGCACGATCCCGGTTGGCCTAGACCCCGGCGTGGGCGGTCGCGCGGCCGGACAACCAGCGCGTCTATGTGGTCACTCAAGGAGATGGACAGCTCTACACGATTAACACGGCCACCAACGCGGTGATGCCGGGCTCTCCTCAGGCCGTGGGAGGCCGTGGCGCCAATTTTGTGCTCTACGACAAGACTCTGAACCGGTTGTACGTGAGCAATCCGACTGCCGGGACAGTTTATTTATTCGACGCGACTAGTGACCCGCCATCGCCAATCGGAAGCCCGACTGGAGCGATCAGCATTCCCGTGCCCCCGGCCTGCACGCCCGCGACGATCTGCTCCCCGGTCATGCCCGTCTCGGTGGCGGCATTGCCCGATGGTAGCCGGTTCTATGTCGCCAGCTATGCCACGGCCCTGGGATCGTCGTGTCCAGACCCGAACGTGGCATCTGGCGTGGCCATGGGCTGCGTGATTCCGCAGGTGACTGTCTTTGATTCCGGCACGCTCGCGCTCAAGACCACGATATTTCCTCTAATGCCGTCAGTGGCGAATCCGGTGAATCAGGTGCAGCCCTTCGCGCTGGCGTCGGTGCCGTTCTGCGCGCCCGTGATTCCTTACACGCCGGCCTCGTCCCGCTTCCGCATGTCCGCAGCCGCTTCTGCCGACGGCAGCCGCGTCTACGCCAGCATGTGCGATGGTGGTTCGGTGGCAATCGTTAACACGACTACCAGCACGATCACTACGGGTGTGAATACGTCTGACAATCTGGTGACGGATCTCCTCGCTCCGTTCAGCGCGGGACAGCCGCAAGCCAACGGGGAACCGCTGCCGCAGGCTCCGGTGTTTCTGCTGACTGGGCAGTAGGCTGCGCTAGGATGCGGGCCGTGAGACGCAGGCTAGTAGTCGATCCCGAGATGCCAGCGGACATTTACGGACGATGCTCCAGCAGGACGTCTTGAAACTCCTTTAGTTCAGCCGACAACGAGTGTCCTCGGCGGACCGATCCGCTAAGGGTCTGAGCAGGCCGCAATTGTGCCCAGTCCATCTTAGGCGGGTAAGGCACTTCTCCTCGGTGGATTTTCACGGTCGCGCCGCTGTCTCCGACAAACCAGCGACCTCTTCTTTGTCGGCGCTGAAAAGTTCATCAGGCGCTAATAGCGCCGGTCTGCGTGTGCCAGCGCCTCGACTTAACGTGCGTTTCGATAGAGCGTGGCCTTCCAGCACCGTGGCTCCACCCAGGAATCTTTTCCTGAAGGGTGATGTAAAAGGCTGGCATAGTTGCTCTCTTGCAACCTGCTAGACCTTGGCGGGAACTTCTTCTCTTGCCGTTTCTGATACCACTGCTCTCGCCGCGTAGTGCGAATCGACGTACTCGTCGAGAATCCCGATGAACTCGGCTACGATGCGATCGCCTTTCAGTGTGGTGAACAGCCGTCCGTCGACATAGACTGGAGCCTTGGGCTCCTCGAAGGTGCCGGGCAGCGAGATGCCGATGTTGGCGTGCTTGGATTCGCCGGGGCCGTTGACCACGCAGCCCATCACGGCCAGCTTCATCTCTTCGACTCCGATGTAGCGGCCTTTCCAGGACGGCATCTGCTCGCGCAGGTAAGTTTGAATCTGCTCGGCCATTTCCTGGAAAAAGGTGCTGGTGGTGCGTCCACAGCCTGGGCACGCTGTAACTTGCGGCGTGAAGCTGCGAATGCCGAGGGATTGCAGTAGCTGCTGCGCCACGCGGACTTCTTCGGTGCGGTCGCCGCCGGGTGCGGGCGTCAAGGAAACGCGAATCGTATCGCCAATGCCTTCCTGCAGAACCACGCCCATGGCTGCGCTCGATGCCACTACGCCTTTCGCGCCCATGCCGGCTTCGGTGAGGCCGAGATGCAGAGGATAGCTGCAACGGGCGGCCAGCGCGCGGTACACGTCGATCAGATCCTGCACGCCACTGACTTTCGCGCTGAGAATAATCTGGTCGGGGCGGAGGCCGAATTTCTCGGCCAATTCGGCGGAATTTAAGGCGCTTACGACCATGGCTTCCATGGTGACTTCGCGCGCGTCTTTGGGGTCGGCGAGCAGGGAATTCTCGTCCATCATTTTCGTCAGTAGCGCGGAATCGAGCGATCCCCAGTTCACGCCGATGCGCACCGGCTTCTGGTATTTCACCGCGACTTCGATCATGGTGCGGAAATTCGAGTCGCCGGTCTTGCCAATGCTGGCGTTGCCGGGATTGATGCGGTACTTGGCCAGATCGCGGGCGCACTCGGGATACTTGGTCAGCAGAACGTGGCCGTTATAGTGGAAATCGCCGATGATGGGTACGCGGATGCCCTGCTTGTCGAGTTGCTCGACGATGTGCGGGACGGCTGCGGCTGCGTCGTCATTGTTGACGGTGACGCGCACCAGTTCCGACCCGGCGCGGGCCAAGGCGGCGCACTGCTGGACGGTCGAAGCGATGTCGGCGGTGTCGGTGTTGGTCATGGACTGCACCACAATCGGTGCATCCGATCCGACGCGCACGCCGCCGACGACGGTGGTCACGGTCTTTCTGCGTTGAATATTGGCCATAAGGGAAACTCTATTTTATCACGGGGTTTTGTTGCCAGTCGGGGACGCATGCCGGGTGCCCCATTTCTCGCGCGTTTTTTGCGCGAGAAGTGGGGATTTTGATTTTCCTGAGGTGGAGGCCAATCTCGGAATCAGCACTAGGATCTGAGTGATAGATCACTGACGAAAGCCCTTGGATCCCTTATCGTGTCGGGCTGGTCCGCGTGAAAGATTAGTCGATATGGGCGGAAAGGATTCGGTCTAGAGTTTCGTGAAGTCGGGGGAAATCCCCACTTCTCGCGCAAAAAACGCGCGAGAAATGGGGCACCCGGCTAGTAAGTGTCCATCATCGAGGGCCTGCTGCCTAGCCCCCGGCTCCGGTAATCTTCATCAGGTCGTTCACGATGACCATCACCGCGAACAGTACCAGGAAGACGAACGCGGCCTGGTAGACGCGTTCCTTGATGTTCATGCTGATGTCACGGCGCATCAGGCCTTCGATCAGCAGGAACAGGATGACGCCGCCGTCGAGGATGGGAATCGGCAGCAGGTTGAAGATGCCGAGATTGAGGCTGATGGCGGCGGTGAGGCCCATCAGCGGAGTCCAGCCTTTGCTGCGCGCCGCTTCGCCCGCCGCCTGGCCGATCCGGATGGGGCCTTCAATCGACTTGAGCGGCATCTTGTGCTGCACCATCTTTTTGACCAGCCGCAGGATGAGCAATGCGTTGTTCCGGTTCTCTTCCAGCGACTTATCCAGAGCGGGCCCAAAGGGCAGCGCCTTGACTTTCATCTGCGTGGCGCCGACGCCGATGCGGTAGCGCTTGTCCGACAGTACCGGCTGCAGAGTAAATGTTTTCTGTTCGCCATTTCGCAGAACGGTTAACGTGATCGGCTTGTCTTTCGTGATTTCCAGGCTCTCGACCATCGCACCCAAAGCGGGCACTGGTTTGCCGTCGAGTGTGAGGATCGTGTCCCCTTCTTTGAGGCCAGCCTTCTCGGCCGGCATCTTCTCTTGGATATCGGTGATGGTGACCGACTGCTCTTTATGGGTCAAGCCCGCGTAGCCGATCTGGTCGACTCCCATCGGTTCCGGCACCACGGTCTTTTCGATGGTTTGCCCGTTCCGTTGCACGTCGACGATAAGGGGCTGCCCCGGGCTCATCGCCTGTTCTTGATCAATCTGCTCCCAGGTGGGATTCTCAACGTCCCCGATGCGCGTGATGTGGTCGCCGGGCTGGAACCCGGCCTTGGCTGCGGGCGTGTCATTGGTGACCCATCCGATGACCGGCGCATCGTCGTAGTAAGCCGGATATTCGTAATGCATCATGTAGATCGATGTGAGCAAAACGATGGCCAGCAGAATGTTCATGGTCGGCCCGGCAATCGCGATCAGGAAGCGGTGCCAGCGCGAATGATTCATGAACTCGCGGGGATCGTCGGAGCGCGCGTCCATGGGATTCTCGCCGCTCATCTTGACGTAGCCGCCGAGCGGAATCGCGTTGATGCGATAGTCAGTCTCGCCGTGACGGAAGCCCACCAGCCGCTTGCCGAAGCCGATGGCGAACTGCTCCACTCGCACTCCCAGCCACTTGGCCACGGCGTAGTGGCCAAACTCGTGGATCAGGATCATGAAGCCCAGGACCGGAATGATGAACAGATAGTAGAGACTCGAGAAGTCAAACATAATAGGGGTACGTATACTCCAGCTGGTTAGATTCCGAAATCACGCGAAAGATGTCGCCTGGGGCCGTTCTATTTTCTTAGCTTCGTTCTTAACTTCTTTCTTAGCTTCTTTCGTAACTGCTGCCACACGCTGTTGAGCATATCGGCGGGCCTCGGTATCGGCTTCAAGCACTTTTGCAATTGAGTCGAGGGTTACGGAATTTGTCTCGCCCAGAACTTCTTCGATAATCCTGGGAATGTCGTTGAAACCGATGCTGCCTTCCAGAAACGCCGCGACGGCCACTTCGTCCGCCGCGTTGAGCGCCACCGTTTTCGCACCGCCGGCCTCTGCCGCCTCATAAGCCAGACGCAGACAAGGGAATTTTTTCAGGTCTGGAGGGCTGAAGTCCAGATGACGCAAGTCACTGACCGCAAAGCGCATATCCGATTGAATTCGCTCCGGATATGTTAGAGCGTAAAGAATCGGCAAGCGCATGTCGGTCACGGAAAACTGGGCAAGTATGCTGCCATCCACAAACTCGACCATGGAATGGATGGTCGACTGCGGATGGACAATCACTTCCACTTTCGTCGGCGGCAGGTGAAACAACCGGCACGCCTCGATCACTTCAAACCCTTTATTCATCAGCGTAGCTGAGTCGATGGTGATCCGCCGTCCCATCTTCCAGGTGGGATGGTTCAATGCCTGTTCGACCGTAATCGACTCAAAGTCAGCCTGGGGCGTGTTGAGGAACGGCCCGCCCGAAGCGGTCAGCCAGATGCGGTCAACTTCGTCCATGCGGCCGCCGCGCAGGCATTGATGCACTGCGTTGTGCTCGCTGTCGATCGGCAGCAGCGGCTTGCCTTGCCGGCGGGCTTCTGCCGTGATCAATTCTCCTGCGGCGACGAGGCATTCTTTATTGGCTAGCCCAACGACTTTCCCGGCGCGCACCGCCTCGTAAGTGGCTTCTAATCCGGCAACGCCCACGATGGCGCTGACCACGAAATCGACTTCCGCGTGCGTCGCGACTCGTACGGTTCCGGCCGCGCCGTGCACGACTTCGATTGTGCTCAGCCCTTCTTTTTTCAGGCGGAGGCGCAGAGCCTCGGCGTCTGCCTCCGCTGCCATGGAGATGACTCGCGGCCGCCAGCGGCGCGCCTGCTCGAATGCCGCCTCGAGATTCGAGCCGGCGGCCAGGGCGACAATCTGAAAGCGGTCGGGATACGACTCGGCGACACTGAGCGTGCTGCGCCCAATCGAGCCGGTGGAACCGAGGATGGCAATGCGTTTCATGATTTAGCGCAGAGTTGGCACAGACCTCTTATTTTACGCGCTTCTGGCTAGAGTTTGTGGGAGAGATGCGGAAGACAGCCGCCCAATTCTTGCCGCGCTCTCGGCGGCGAAGGTGGGATTCCACGAAACCCGATGTCATGTCTACCTACGATGACCCTATTGCATCACACGCCAGGCCGTATAGAACCACAATACCGGCGCGGCAAACAGGAGCGCGTCGATGCGGTCAAGCATGCCGCCGTGGCCGGGAAGAATCGAGCCGGAATCTTTCACGCCTGCGCCCCGCTTGATCAGCGACTCGACCAGATCGCCCAGTTGCGCGGCGACATTTAGAACGATCGTCAAGAGGATCACCGGGCCCATCGCCGGCCGCTCCAGACCGAACAAGCCGTCGCGCCGCTCGATCAGGCCGACGCGTAGGAGGGCCGAACTCAGAGGCAGAGCGTAATGAAACAGCAACCATCCTACGCCGACACTGGCCGCGAGCGAAGCCGCCGCGCCTTCCCAGGTTTTCTTTGGGCTGATGCGCGGAGCCATCAAATGGCGCCCCATCGACTTGCCGACGAAGTAGGCGAAAATGTCTCCCGCCCAGACCACCAGCAGCAGATACAGCAGATAAAACGCGCCCGCCCACTGCTGGCGAAGCTGCACCAGCATTCCCATGGGCAATGCAATGTAAGTGAACGCGAATGCCGAAGCCGCGGCCGCCGGATATCCGCTGCTCAACTCGGCCCGTCGCATGGCGATTGTCAGAAATAGAAACGGCGCGATCGCCGCCGTGAAGCCTAGGCAGTAAACGAAGATCGCGGTGGAAAGCAGAGGCCTGTCGTTGCCGACGTTCAAGGCCAGCAGCAGAAAAAACATTCCGGAGAAAATGTAAGTAGGCCAGCGCAGCGGCTGCACGCCGTAAGATTCTGTCAGCTTTAGGAATTCATGAATGGTGACCAGCGCCACCATGGCAGTGACGACTGCTACCACGGGCACCGGCGCCCGCAGAATGAGCGCCAGCACAATCGGGATGAGGACGACCGCGGTTGCGATGCGTTTGAGCAAGGTCAGTGGTTGTGAGCTGAAATGGCGGCTTCGGCCGCGACGCTACGATCTTTGCACGAAATCAAGAATTTAACCACAGAGGACACGGAGGACACAGAGGACACGGAGGATTTCTGGCTTCCTCTGTGTCTTCCATGTCCTCTGTGGTCAAGATTTTGCGACGGACGCCGAAGCTTGCACCTACACGTGCCCGTCGCCGTTCGACTCATGAGGATTCGAGTCGTGATGATTCAGTCCGCCGTAGCGCCGGTCGCGCTTCTGGAATTCCGCAATCCCCTCCAGCAGGTGCAGGCCGCGGAAATCCGGCCACAGCGTTGGAGTCACATAAATCTCGGCATATGCCAGCTGCCAGAGCAGGAAATTGCTTAACCGCATTTCACCCGAGGTTCGCACCACGAGGTCGGGATCAGGCAAGTCTCGCGTGTAGAGATGTCGAGCCACCATCTCTTCATCGATCTGGAGGTGGTCGATCCCGCCGTTCTGCGCCGCTGCCTTCAGCATGGAGCGGAACGCATCCACCAGTTCGCTGCGCGCGCTGTAGTTCAGCGCCAGGGTGAGCACCATACCGGAGTTGCGCGCCGTGGCCTCGCGCGCCCAGGCCATGCGCTCCTGCACATCTTCCGGCAACTGCTGGTCCCGCCCGATGTATTCCAGTCGAACGTTATTCTTGTTCAGAGTCGGAACTTCCGCCTTCAAATATCGGCTCAGCAGGCCCATGAGAAATCCCACTTCACTCTTGGGTCGCTTCTTCCAGTTCTCTTCGGAAAACGCGTAGAGCGTGAGCGCGGGAATATGAATGCGCGCCGCGGTCTCAACTGTCGAACGCACGGCGGTGACCCCGGCGCGATGGCCGGCCACGCGCGGCATGTGGCGGCGCTTGGCCCAGCGTCCGTTGCCGTCCATGATGATGGCGACATGTTTGGGGAGCCGTGCCGGATCCAGATGCCGGTAAACTTCGCTTTCCTTGCGGTCGAGCCCCGTGGGTACTTTGTCGTGCAAAGTGGTCACGGTATGAGGCTACCACAGGGGTGGAGGGGATGCAATGACGGGTGATATGACCGGATGTGCCTCGCGCCACAAAGCCCTACCGCGCCTCCTCCGGCACCACTTTCAGTTCCAGCTTCTCCGTCCAGCGCAACACCGTCAGCGAGCAGCTCACGCCCACGCGCACATCGGTCAGTACGCGATGCAGATCATCGACTCCCGCGACCGGCTGGCCTTCCAGCGCGACAATGATGTCCCCTTCGCGCAGGCCTGTGCGCTTCGCCGGGCTATTTTCTTCTACCCCGACCACGACGGCTCCCATTTCTTTCGGCAGATCGTAGAAGCGCACCACGCGACGATGGACCGGCACGGTCTGTGCCGAGACTCCAATGTAGCTGCGGCGGATGCGGCCATCGCGCAGCAGGCGGCTGGCTACAAACTTCGCCGTGTTGATGCCGATGGCAAAACAGATCCCCTGCGCCGGGAGAATCGTCGCTGTGTTGACGCCAACCACGCGCCCGGCGGAATCGACTAGCGGGCCGCCCGAGTTGCCCGGATTCAGAGAAGCGTCGGTTTGGATCACGTCATCGATAAGACGCCCAGAGTACGACCGCAGCGACCTCCCTAGTGCGCTGACGACGCCAGCCGTTACTGTCGACTGAAAGCCGTAGGGCGCGCCAATCGCGATCACGATCTGGCCTACGCGCAGGCGCTGCGAATCGCCGAGCGCGGCCGCAGTCGGGCCGGGTTCGCCGGAGTGCGGCTGATCCAGGCGAATCACGGCCAAGTCGCTCGCTGGATCGTCACCGATCACGGTAGCGGGCATGCGCCGACCGTCGTTCATGGTTACGGCAATGCGAACGGCTTCATGCACGACGTGGCTGTTGGTGAGGATCAGGCCATCCGGCGTGAACACAAATCCGGATCCGCCGCCGCGCCGTTCTTTATTCTGATTTTGATTTTGCGGCTCATCCCTGCGCCCACGGCCTGCGCCGTTATCGGGTACAGCTTGATGCACCTCAATGTTCACCACCGACGGGCTCATGCGCTCGACCGCGCTGGTCACGGCCGTCGAATAGGCGTCCAGCAGGGAATCGTTGCCAGTACCGTGGACCTCCGCCACAGGCTCGGAGTTCCAACCCGCCGGATGCGAAACGTCCAGCAGGGGGGATGAAGGCACTTCCGTTTGTTCGAAACTCATGATGAATAGATGTCAGTCGATGTATGCGAGATTCATGGAGCCCTGGACG
This sequence comes from uncultured Acidobacteriota bacterium, assembly GCA_963758005.1. Classification (GTDB taxonomy): domain Bacteria; phylum Acidobacteriota; class Terriglobia; order Terriglobales; family Acidobacteriaceae; genus Sulfotelmatobacter. The sequence continues at coordinate 297,558 of CAVWTR010000002.1, read as the reverse complement.
CCCTCGTCCGGGGAGCGGCAGCCACGGGTGTGTCCGGCGGGGGACAACTCACTGCCCGGGCGGGGACGAGGGAGTCCGCCGCTCCATAAAAAACCGGGACCTAGAATTCGGTCCCGGCTAGTGTTGGCTGGTTGCCCGGATAAACTTGTTGGCATCAACCGGGGCTGAAGCCCGGCTGATTTTCTTTACGCTTTACGCGGCCCTAAAGGGCCGCTCTTCCACGTTACTCTTTCCGTCCCTACGCGCTTCTCCTTGGCCGCACCGTCAAGTCCCGCACCTGGGTCAGGATGCTTGACATCTGCATCCCGTTCAGTTGCGAAACGAACGGCAGCAATTCTGAGATGAACTGATCTTTCATCAGCTCCATGACTTCTTCCTGGCGAGTGCGTTCGCCTCCGCTGAGCAAGTCGGGCACGGTAACCTCCAGTGCGCGCGCCAGCCGTTCCAGGGACGACAGCGTAGGCGTGGCCTTCTCGTTTTCGATTTTCGACACGTAGGTGCGCGGCACCGACATGCGTCCCGCCAGTTGCCGCTGGCTGAGCCCGTTGCGCAGGCGCAGGGAGCGGATGGAGGTCGCCAGGTTCAAATGTCCGCGGCCGTTGTTGCCGGGCACGGGCATCATCATGGGTGGCGCTACCATGATGGGCTCGGGTTCCGGTTCCTCGTCCATGGACGCGTGGCACCGTCGGCAATTGTTGTTGGATGTACGGAATTGAACTAACAGGCAGTGATCGCAACGGACAACTTCCCTAGAATCTACCGGGGCAAGGTTCGTAGCCATCGAGTTGTGGGAGTGCCAGAGCGGGCTCTCCTTACAGCCTAACTTCCCTACTAACTGCAGAGAACAAAGTCACTTGCAGGAAACGACTTGGGGGAGGACATTCCTGCTCGCAGGCTCAATCTGCGGCATCAGCCCTGTGGATGTCAAGGTTAAAATGCTGAAACCCCGCGAATTTTGCGGGTAAAACCCAATACAGGACGGTGAATAGCCGGAGAAAACAGGCGAAAAGCGGGGTTGATGGCGAGTCTGCGTGGTGTTTACTAATTGGATTCGACCAGATTCCTCTCGAGTTCTTTTCTGATCAAATCGTGCAGGCCTATTGGAAATCGACGTAGCGGTCGTAACCGGACTGGAAATTGTCGATGCGCTGACAAGCGTTGGCGCGAGCTACAGCTTCATCGTATTCAGCCGCAAGGGCCGTCATGCGTGCGTACTGCTCAAGAATTAGGGCCTCAACCTCGAGCCTGTCCGCATTCGCGGCTGCTTCGACTGAAAAAGCAAATGGCTGAAGCCTCTCCTCCTCGTCCGTCAGTGTCCTCTCGTCGCAAAGAGAGCCCACAATCCGCACGTGTTGAAACCCAATTGTGTATTGCCTGATATCACGAGCCTTTAAGAAGGAATGGAAGCCAGGCATTAGCGAGATCTGCTTAGCTAGATTGGCGTGTCGGTACATAATAATCGAGCATAACACGATTTCCACAGGAGGCGGCCCCGAAATTTAACGGCCGCTAGCTGGCCTTGGTCTCGCTGACTACGGAGGAAGGAGTCCAATAGGCGTTGTAAGATTAGCGAGTTAGCTGGATTTTCACAGCGACATCTATATGAAAACAGTAACGAGAAGTGAGGCCTGGGAACTCCTGACCGAGTTCACCCAATCCGAGAGCCTGCGCAAGCACGCGCTGGCCGTGGAAGCCTGCATGCGCGCCTGCTCCCGCAAGTTCGGCAACGGCTCGGCCGACCTTTCTCAGCATGACGAAAATCTGTGGGGCATCGTCGGACTGCTGCACGACTTTGACTACGACCGCTGGCCCAGCCTCGAGGACCATCCCTACAAGGGCAACGAAATTCTGAAGGAGCGCGGATACTCCGACGAAATCCGCCGCGCCATCCTGTCGCACGCCGAATACACCGGCGTCACTCGCGATACGCCCATGGAGAAGGCTCTGTTCGCCTGCGACGAACTCGCCGGATTCATCACTGCCGTTGCATTGATCAAGCCCGGCAAGTCGCTGGCCGAAGTCGACACTAAGTCGGTGCGCAAAAGGATGAAAGACAAAGCCTTCGCCCGCAAGGTGAACCGCGACGACATCATTCAAGGCGCTGCCGCGCTGGGCGTGGATCTCGATGAACACATCGCTTTCTGCATTGAAGCGTTGAAACCCATCGCCGATAAGCTGGGGCTGGATGGAAGCGCGGCCAAAGCTGGGTAGGCAGTTCTGCGGCCCAGCCGGGAGGTGGTTGACGCTTGAAAGGGAAAACCATCAACCACGAAAGGACACTAAGGATCACGAAGGGCTTCGTTTTGGATGGTTTTCCTTAGCGTGACCTTGTGTCCTTCGTGGTTAAGGATCTTCAGCTGCGGGGACCAGGACGCTGATCACAGCCGCGAACCTGTGCTAATATCGCTGGAATTTCTTCCTCAACGCAGACGAAAATGTCGACCAACAGCGCCACACCGCCGCCGACCAAAGTCCTGCTGGGATGCAGCAAATGCGGCGCGAGCCTGCCGGACGAGGCGCAGTTCTGTCTGAAGTGCGGCAAGCCGGTGAGTTCTCCGCCGAAAAGCCCAGCCGTGGCCCGATCTCTGCCCGCGGCCAAACCTCAGCCGCCGCGGCGAAAGAGACGTCTGCTTCTTTGGACGCTGTTGCTTGTTCTGGCCGGAGTGATTGCGTGGGCGATCATCAGCGACAGCACGGGAGCGCAGGAGGTGCAGGAGTTTGTCGGGCTCAAGCAGGATCGGCCCATCCTCGACTCCGCTTTTTCCGTGGGGCCGCATACGTTTCGGTATTACAAGTTTGCTTTGCCGGAAGGCTCGGTGAATGTGGCCGTGGTTGGCCAGTTCAAGTCTGCCGCTGATAGCGCGAGCGCGGGCAGCCGAAAGAACCCATCCAGCGATAAAAATGCGGGCGATAAAAACGCCGGCGACAAAAACTCGGGAGAGAAAAACGCCGGTGACTCGAAGTCGGGTGACGACAACGGCATCGAGGTCTACGTCCTCACCGACGCCGCCTTCACCGTCTGGCAGAACGGATACGCGACCAGTTCGCTTTACGACAGCGGCAATGTCGCCGAGGGCAACGTGCAGGCGGAAATTCCGGCGGGCGCGGGAATTTATTATCTCGTCTTCAGCAACAAGGCTGCGCCCAAAACGCCCAAGAGCATTCACGCTGCGGTCCTGCTGCGCTACAAGAGCTGGTTGCCCGACTGGTTTCGCCGCGTGAAAGGCCGTGTCCTCGATTGGTTTGGGGCATAGCTAGCCTTTGCCCCACGAAATCGCTTCCAGGCATAGTTTGGTTCCGGGCGGGCGGCGCTTTCCTTCCGCGAAGCAGTGCAAGGTTGGCCGCTGAGTCAGCATGCTCCCCTGGGTTCGGAAATCGTAACAAAATCGTGCCGCCATTCTTGGCGGCGAAGGCGGGCGTACATGTTTTCCCGTCAGGAGGTGTTTCCATGCGTATCCGCCTAGTGCTAGTGGCGAGCGCTCTGACCGCACTCTGCGGTGCCTCAGCCCTCGCACAAGGTCCTAAAACGCTGCTAATCGAGCGGCCCAACGGAAATGATCCGATCCGCATTGTGAAGGCCAGCGAAGGCACAACCGAACTGGTAAGCGACGGACGCCATTTTCCCGATCAGCGCGCTTGGGAGTCCGTATTCAACGCGGGCGATGACTGGGTGAAGGATCTTTCGCTCGTGATCCGAAATGTCTCCAATAGGAACATCGCCTACCTAGAAGTCAGCTGCGTTCTTTCCGAGACTGCCGACTGGCAGACGGAAATCGCAAACCACAAGAGCCCGGAAAACCCAATCCTGGGCCAAGCCTCGAACGTCGTGGGGTGGCGTCCCGAGCACGCGCTGTATTCGACTCTGCGGGGAAAGGCGGCGGAACCAGACAGCACCCGACGAGCGGCTTTCAAGCTTGGGCCCAAGCAGGAATTCACGATTTCCCTGCAGGATCCGAAGAACTATGAATCGTTGCGATCCACCGTCGAAGCGAGAGTTCCCGTTTCGAGTATGACCGCCTGCAACTCTCAGGTCAGCACGATCTTCTTCGACGATGGAACAATGTGGCAGGGCCACAAGTACAGGCGTCCAGCTGAGCAGCCAGGGCAGTGGACGACCATCTCGTTTGAGGATTGGTCTCGGACGGGTAGTGAGGCCCAGTCGTTGGATCGGACGCAAGTTCCGAGAAAGGAGGCTGAACAATGAGAGCCGCGCCAGTTTTTCTTGTCGCTATAGGCCTCGCTGCGGTACTGTTCAGCGCCGCGGCGGTGGCGCAAGTGGAGGATTGCAACAACTACATCCTGCAAACTGATTACTGTTCCGACATGCAGACCGGCTGCAGCGGAAGCATCTTGTTCATCAATGGAATCGACGGCGACGGCACCCAAACAGAAACGATCGCAACGCTGCAATGCACATCGGGCAGCACTTGCATACCAAGTAAAACTGTCACCTGTCCCACTTGCAAGAGTTACGCGGGATACCTAGTCCGAGAGACTGATCCGAATTGCAGTGGCGGCGGCGACGGAGGGGGTGGCGGTGGGGGTGGAGGAGGAGGCGGCGGATGTGACGATGTGGCTTCTGCCAGCTCGCACAGCGAATATTTGTGCGACGACTGCTGCGATGACGATTGCTGCGATGACTCCCTGAGGCGCTCCACCGCAGTTTCACCGATCTTTGCCCTGACCGGAAGCGACTTGCTCTTCGGATTTCCGAGGCTGGCGAGCTTCGGCACACTCAGTGATGGGCCGACGGCCAAATCTGGTGGATACGACGACGCGAGGGTTCAGGAACGGATCGAGGAGGCCCGGGCCAGAATTCGGGCGGCCTTAAGAGCGATCAGCTACCGCAAATCGCCAGACTACTTGGGGGCGGATCGGCTAACAACAAACTGAAAAGCCCGGAGCTAAGCGAAGGGCTGGGGGATGTCTCCGGCGCTTTTTTACGAACCAGAGAATCCGGCTTGCCAGATGTTATCGCGCCGTCTCTTCGATCTCCGAAATCCAGTCGGGACGTTTCAATACTTCGCGCGGCTTGGGGCCGTCGGCGGCGCCGACGATGCCGTCTTGCTCCATCAGATCGATGAGATGCGCGGCGCGGCCGTAGCCGATGCGCAAACGGCGCTGCAGCAGGGAAGTGGAGGCCTTGCCGAACTCGACCACCAGCTTCACCGCGTCGCCATACATGGGATCGTCTTCGGGTTCGCCGTCTGCGCGAGCTTCGTCGCCGCTGCCTTCAGCGCCAGCTTCGCGCTCGCCCTTGGGCGGGTCGAGGAACTGCTGTTGATATTCCGCCAGACCTTGCGCCTTCCAGAACTCGACCACCGCGGCGATTTCTTTCTCTGTGACAAATGGCGCGTGCAGCCGATGCACGCGCGCAGAGCCGGAGGGTAGGTACAGCATGTCGCCCTTGCCGAGCAGAGCCTCGGCGCCGTTGGCATCGAGAATGGTGCGCGAGTCGACTTTCGTGGCCACACGGAACGAAACGCGGGCAGGGAAGTTCGCCTTGATCAGTCCGGTGATGACGTCGACCGAAGGTCTTTGGGTGGCCAGAACAAGATGAATGCCCACGGCGCGCGCCATCTGCGCGAGGCGGGTGATCGACTCTTCCACGTTGCTGGAGTCGAGCATCATCAAATCGGCCAACTCGTCGATGATGATGACGATATACGGAATCGGTTTCTCCTCCGACTCTTCGGCGAACAAACTTGGAGTGCTGCCTTGATCGAAGAGCCGGTTGTACTGGTCGATGTTGCGCACGCCCTTGGCCGCCAGCAGCTTCAAGCGGCGCTCCATTTCGCGCACGGCATTGCGCAGCGCGTTGGCCGCTAGTTTCGGCTCGGTGATGATCGGCGTATAAAGATGCGGTACGCCTTCGTAGTTGCCCAACTCCAGCCGCTTCGGGTCGACCAGAATCAGGCGCACCTGATCGGGAGTCGCCTTGTACAGAATCGACATGATCATGGCGTTGATGGCCACGCTCTTGCCTGCACCCGTCGAGCCGGCAATGAGCAGGTGCGGCATTCCCGCCAAGTCAGCGGTGACGATTCTGCCGTTGATGTCTTTGCCCATGGCGATCGTCATCTTTGACTTGGATCCCATGAACTCCTGCGACTCAATGTTCTCGCGCAGCCAGATGATTTCGCGCTGGCGGTTTGGCACTTGAATGCCGACCGTGCTCTTGCCAGCCATGCGCTCGATCAGAATGCTCTCGGCTTTCAGGGCGAGGCAAAGGTCGTCGCAAAGATTCGTAATGCGGCTGTACTTGATTCCGGCTTCGGGCTTGAACTCGAACGTCGTGACGACCGGTCCGGGATTGATCTGCGTAATCTGTCCGTGAATCTCGAACTCGGCGTATTTTTCGGTGAGTACCTGCGCCAGCAGTTTGAGTTCATCGGCGTCAACTTGTTGCTGCTCGTCGGGACGCTGCAAGAGGCTGCTCGATGGGAGCTTATATCCGCCGGCGGCGATGCGCGGCATCGTAGTTTTCGCTTTGTTGCCGCTGTCAGCGCGCGCAGTGACTTCAGGATCGGCGGCAGTCCGGAGCAACATCCGTCGCTAAAGGTTCGGCCAGGATTCCGCCGCTTGCGGGCGCGGGTTTGGGTGCGTCCTCGTCCAGCATGCGCTCGATTCCAGTGCGGCGGGCTTCGGGTGCGGCGGCAGCCTGAACCACAGGCGCTGGCCGCGATGGAATTAGCTGCGTCTTTACGATCGGCTTCGAGATTCGCCGTTGCTCCAGTTCTTTTTGTTGGCGTTTCTTGGCGCGTTCGCTCTGCCAGTCTTTATAGCGATTCCACAGCGCGGTCACGAAGGCGAATCTAGTCGGAGCCCAGAGCTGAATCGCCGAGAACGAGAATGCCGTCGAGAGATACAACGCAACGGCGAGCACCGTGGCGCACACGATATAGGCGCCCACCACATTCAGATAATGAATCAGCACATCGCCGATGACGCGGCCGAGCAAGCCTTCGATGGGAATCACATGCAGCCAGCGCAAGTGGCCGGGGAGCAGCGCCAGCATGGCGGGAACGAACATGACCAGCCAGATTCCACCCAGGCTTTTCGCCAGCGGGGACTGCACCTGCAGCGAGCGGAACCAGCGCGCACCCAACATAGCCGGAAAAATCACCAGCAGGAATGCTCCCACCCCCAAAAACTGCAGCAGCATGTCGGCGGTGTAGGCGCCGACGATGCCAATCCAATTCCGTGCCGCATGGGATCCGGTCAACACCGAGGCGCTGTTCCACGACGGATCGAGTGGAGAGTACGAAGCCAGCGCGAGGAAGAGAAGGAGCGCGGAGACGCACATCAGGAATCCGATCAGCTCATTGAGCCGCCGGTTCCCGGTGGGAACAAAAATGCTAGCCAGATAATCCATGTGGGCCAGATTCCACACCGAAGACACAACAGCCTGCGTCGTTCAGCGCCGCAATCGGCCAGAGCCCTTACATTATGCCAAGAAGCCGGGGTTCCGACAATCAAGGAAATGGGCCGTAGTGCCTAGCTGGCTTCCCGGTTGCTAGAGTCAGCGCGTTGGACTACTGGTTCTGAGTGCGTCATCCCGAGCAGAGCCGTTCTTCAGGCGGAGCGAGGGATCTCCCGATCCACGGAATTCGAGGGCTCATACATATCCTGCCAGTCGCGCGCCAAATCTTCCCATCGAGGATTCATAGACTCAATCAGTTGAAGCTTCTTGCTTCGGCGCCATCCCTTGATCTCCTTTTCACGGCAGATCGCCGCATCGGGATATACGAAGCATTCGAAGTAAACGAGGCTGTTTAGGTTGTAGCGGCCACTGAATCCATTAACGGGCTTGTTCTTATGTTGCCAGACTCTTCGGCGGATATCTCCAGTCATGCCGACATACAGGGTTGCCCCTTTTGGTCCGTTGGTCATGATATAGATGTAGAACCGCCGACACGACTGCATGAACTTCTTTGTATTAGTTTCCACCAGATTTGTCTGTGACGAATGAACGTAGACCTGTGGATCAGGAGATCCCTCGCTCCGCCTGAAGAACGGCTACGCTCGGGATGACGCAAGACCTCGGGACAACGCAGGACTAGGATTACTCAGCGCGCTTTATTGCAGGTGCATAACGAACGCTAGGGCGATCACCACAAGGCCGGCTACGATGCGGTAGATGATGAACAGGCGAAGGCTGTTCGATTGCAAATAGCGGATGAGCCATGAGATCGCTGCATAGCCGACCAGCGCGGACACGATAATTCCGACGAGGACAGGCATTTGCATATCGTGCGGCAAACCCTCTTTGTGGAGTTCGTGAGCTTTCAGCAGTGCGGCACCGGCGATGAGTGGCGTCGAAAGCAGGAAACTGAATCGGACGGCTGCGTCGCGCGTGAGTCTGCGAAACAGGCCGGCGGTGATGGTCGAGCCAGAACGCGAGACTCCGGGAATTAGGGCAAAGGCCTGGGCGACGCCGATGACTAGCGAATCGGCGAGCGTGACGCGAGTCAAAGGCTTTTCGAGATTGCCCACTTTTTCTCCCAGCCACATCAGCAGGGCTACGACGATCAAGGCGCCTGCGATCAAAAAAATGTGTTCGCGAAAATAATCTTCGGCAGAATGCTCCAGCAGTTTGCCGGCGATCGCACCCGGAATCGTTGCTATCGCAAGAAACCACAGCAGCATGCGCTCTTCTTTTTGTTCGTCTTGTGACAGATCGGAAGTGAGGTTTGCATTGGACGCGCCTGCCTCGGAGAAGCGAACGACTTTTCCACCCAGCGCGGCGCGAACGATCTGGAACCAAGTGCGCCGGAAGTAGAAGAGCACCGAAAGCAGCGTGCCGAAGTGGAGGGCAACGTCGAAGCTCAACTCGTGCGCCGGAGAAAGTTCGTTCCAGCCGAGCAAGCGCCGTACGATGATGAGGTGGCCGGAGCTGGAGATGGGTATGAATTCCCCCAGTCCTTGAACGATCGCAAGAACTACTGCTTGATAAATTGGCAAAGGTTAGTCCGTCGTGTTTCCGTAGGTTGGTATGCCCTGTTGAATGTAAAACAACAGTCGCTGGGCGCGCAATGCCCAGTCACTCTGACCATACTGGGTGACGATTTTTTGCGTTAGCTCGAGAGAGCGGGTTTTCGATTCTTCGGATTTTTTCTGGTTCGCCTCGGTCTTGTAAATCTCGATCAGAGCGGAGCGGCGCCAGGCGGCGTCGTACAAGGCTTCGGGCGCGGCGGGAGACTGCTCGTGCTCCTTCGCGTATTTCTCGTACATGTCGGCTTCTTTGTCGGGACATTTCGACGCACCCTGCCAGTCGCCGCACAGTTTGTTTTCGATGAGATGGAAATCGGCAAGATCGGCCCACTTGGTGCCGGGAAATTTCTTCATCACCAGCTTCATCCATTGCTCGTCGATCTGGCCACGCATGTAGGAGTCGCGCTCGCGGGCTGAGGGGCGAGTGAGCACGTCGGAGCGCCCGATCTGCCAGCGGATGTCGGCGGCGCGGTAGAGTCCCTCGGCGGCCAGCGGCGACGCGGGAAACAGATCGTAGACGCGATAGTAGAGCCGCAGGGCGTCCTGGGCGGCGTCGCGGCGTCCGCGGCGGCGGCTGGCCTGATCTTCGGAGTCGGCGGCCTCGCCGAAAATAATCTTGTCGCCGTCTTGTGTGGCCTGGGTAACCAGCGCTTTGTTCGGAAGCCAGCCCGTAATTGTTTTGCCTTCGGATTCGGGGTCGTCTTCGTCGGCATCTTTTTTCGGTTCGCGGATGATGGCTTCCACGTGGGTCCAGTTGCGGCTGGTGTCGAGAATCACGAGCTCGTGTCCACGGCTGGCCTCGCCCAGTTTGGCGGCGTCCTCGGCGGGAGATACACGGATGCTCTCCTCGTGGACCAGCGTGGCGCGTTGTCCCTGGGCGGAAGCGATCGGCGTGACCGTGATCGACGTAACGAGGAAAAGAGCGGCAGCAAGCAGCGTGAGTCGGATTCTCATATCGATCAACTATTAGCCTCTATCGATTATTGGCCGTGGAGGCGTTGCTTGCAACGTCTGCCTTGCTCCGGACGTCCTCGAGCATTTTTTCCAGCATGTCCGGCTCAATGTTCCCCCCGCTGATGATGGCCACATTCAGCTTCGTTTTCGGTAGTTGATCGGCGCGGAACAGGAATCCGGCGGTGGCGACCGCTCCACTCGGCTCAGCGACCGTATCAGGATTGGCCGCGAGCAGTTGCGTGGCTTGGCGAATCTCGTCTTCGCTGACCGTGACGATGCCATCGACAAAACATTGCATGTGGTCGAAGTTGATGGCGCCGACACTTTGGGTGCGGAGTCCGTCGGCGATCGTACGCGTGACCTGATCGGGAGAAAAGCTCACGATTTTTCCCGCGCGCAGACTCGACTGAGCATCGGCCGCAACTTCAGGCTCGACGCCGAATACGTTCACTGCCGGCTTGGTCAACTTAATGGCTGCAGCGATGCCGCTGATCAGGCCTCCGCCGCCGACCGGCGCCAGAACGGTTTCAACCTCGGGCAGGTCTTCGAGAATCTCCAGTCCAATGGTGCCCTGGCCGGCGATGATGTGCTCGTCGTTGTATGGGGGCACGATGATGTAGCCGTTCTCGGCGGCCAGTTCTTCGGCTTTGAGCTGGCGTTCGGTGCTACCGGGGCCTACCAGTACGATGTCTGCGCCCAGGGCGGCAGTTGCCTTACGCTTGATGGCGGGAGCGTTATTAGGCATTACGATGATGGCTTTTATGCCCAGCGCGCGCGCAGCGTAGGCGACCCCCTGGGCGTGATTGCCGCTGGAGTAGGTGATAACGCCGCGTTGCCGCTCTTCGTCCGACAAGGAGGCGATCTTGTTATAGGCTCCGCGCAGTTTGAAGGCGCCGATGGGCTGCTGGTTTTCCGGCTTGAGGAACAGGCGGCGGTCGGCATCGCCGTGATCGAGTTCGATCAGTCGAGTACGGCTGGTTATGCCGTCGAGACGTGACTGGGCTTCGCGGAGTTCTGTCAGGGTGACCATGTGCATGGGGTTTCGAATGTGTCGATTTTCAGTTTATGCCGATCAGGCTTCGTTGTGGTGAGGGCGGCTGTCTCCAAGTAGGCCTAGCTTGACATCATGATGTCTATTTTTGTAGCATCATGATGTGCGGACTACTCTTACTCTCGATGACGATGTGGCCAGTCTTCTGAAGAAGGAGGCTCGCAAGACGGGGGATCCATTCAAGCAGGTGGTAAACCGGTATCTGCGGCTGGGGCTGACGGCTGCGAAGCAGCCCGCGCGGAAGCCCTTTAAGGTGAAGCCGATGAATCTGAGCCTGCCGCCCTTCGAAAAAGTTGAGGAGTTGCTCGAATACTTGGAGGGGCCCTACCGCCGATGATCGTCATCGACGTCAACCTTCTTCTCTACGCCCACTCTGTACGTTCGCCAATCCAAGAAAAAGCACAAACCTGGTTAGAGTCCGCTCTATCGACCGACGAGCCGGTCGGATTACCTTGGCAAGTTATTTCGGCGTTCATCCGAATTGTGACGAACCCGAAGCTTCCGGGACTATGCCGTTCCAGGGAGGAGGCAACGGACATCGTGGATGAATGGCTACGGCAGCCGAATGTACGGGTGCTGACCCCGGGGGACGGTCATTGGCGATTATTTCGACGGATGGTGATGGAGGGGCAGGCAGCGGGTGATCTGGTGAGTGACGCGCAGATTGCTGCCTTGACGATTGAATACGGAGGCGTTCTTTACACAGCAGACCGGGACTTCGCACGGTTTCCGGGACTGCAGTGGGTGAATCCGTTAAGTTCGTGGTCACCGTAGGCCGCTACGGGGCACCGAGAGAAGAATTACTTTTGACTCTTCGCGGTACCGCGCCGGAGGTCCACGACGACGAAGCCGGCGGGAACCTGGAACATCGTGGGATCGGGCTCGCTGCGCGAGAGATCGACGACGTGAATCACCTGCGTGCCTTCTCGTGGGTCCTTGCGCGCGACGGCTAAATTTATTCCCAGGTCGGAGGAATACCAGAATTCCTTTGTGGTCACGAGCGGCTGGCTATTTCCAACCACGCCCGCGTTAATGGTAGTTGTCTCGCGAGTTCCGACGACGCTCAGGCCATCCATAACGTCGGTTCCCAGGCTCTCGCGCGTGAGGTAGCGCGCCCCCGCGTCGAATGAGCCGTCCGGTGGAGGCCGAAAGCCAGATAGTCCGTGATAGCGCGTGACCTCACAGTGGCGGGCCTCAACCTTGCAGGCTGTGCGCGTACGGGCGACGGGGTCGAGAATGATGATGTCTTTCAGTTTTGATTCTTTGCCCGCACTAGCTGGAACGAAGGTGCGGCGTTCGCGGTAGACGCGGCCTTGACCGTCCCGCGCAAGCTTGGCATCGAGATGCACCGATTGCAGCGTTCCGTCTTCGAGGTGGCGGGTCCAGTCGATACTGTCGTGGGCGGAGAACGGATTTTCCGCAACTACGGGTACTTCGATGCCGCCGACATGGACCTGCGTTCCGCCATCGGGCCCGCGGGATAGCTCAGAAGATTCTTGACTGGAAAGAGAGAAAGCAAAAAGGAGAAACCCGGCTAGCAAGGCAGAGAGTTTCATAACTCAACCTCACGGTCAGACTTGCCGTCAGACCTGCTGAAAGACCCCGAAAGTATAGCATTTCCGCAGGCGAATTCAATTGCGAGCCGGCGCCGTCAGATCTCCAAAATCAGATCTCCAAAATTACGGGCATGATGAGCGGCCGTTTTTGGGTTTGCTTGGAGATGTAGCGTTTGAGGTCGGCGCGAATTTTTTCTTTGATGACGCCGTAGTCGCCTTTTTCTTCGTCGCTGGAATGCGCCAGGGTGTCTTCGACGATGCGCTTGGCGCCTTCCATCAGGCCGTCGTCGCCGGGGTTGAAGCCGCGGGTGACGATTTCCGGAGCCGATTCCACATCGCCCGACAACTTATTGATTGCGATGATGGGCAGCACGATGCCGTCTTCGCTGAGATGCAGGCGGTCTTTGATAATCAAATCTTCGACCACATCTGTGCGCGAACCGGAGTCGATGCAGACGCGGCCGACCTTGATGCGTCCGGTTTTGCGCGCGCCGAGTTCGTCGAATTCCAGAACGTCTCCACTTTCGATGAGCATGACTTTGCCGACCGAACCGTGCATGGCTCCAGCCATTTCGGCGTGCAGTTTCAGTTGCCGGTACTCGCCGTGGATGGGGATGAAGTATCGCGGCTTGACCAGGTTGATGATGAGTTTGAGTTCGTCCTGGCTGGCGTGGCCGCTGACGTGAATCGGCGGCGAAGTACCGTCTTCGTAAATGACGTGGGCTTCGCGGCGGAAGAGGTGATCGATCATCCGGTAAATAGTTTTTTCGTTGCCCGGGATGATGCGGCTCGAGAGCACGACCGTGTCGCCTTTTTCGATCTTCGCGTGCTTATGATTGTCGACAGCGGCGCGCGACAGCGCCGACATGGGCTCGCCCTGCGTTCCGCTGATGAGCACGCAAAGTTTTTCCGGTGGAAAATTCTTCATCTCGCCGGGATTGATCACCAGGCCGTCGGGGACTTCGATGTAGCCCAGGTCTTCGGCAATCTCGGCGGAATTATTCATGGAGCGGCCGAGGAACGCGACCTTGCGGCCGTGTTCGTGCGCCAGTTGGACGGCGAGATTAATGCGGTGAATGGACGACGAAAAGCAGGAGATGAAAAGGCGCTTTTTTGTGTGGGCGAAAACTTCGTCGAACTTTCTTCTGACCGCGCGCTCGCTGGGCGTGTATCCCTTGCGCTCGACGTTGGTGGAATCCTGAAACAGGGCCAGCACGCCGTTCTTCCCATATTCGGCAAAGGCATGCAGATCGAAAAGTTTGTTGTCGGTGGGCGTGGGGTCGACTTTGAAATCGCCAGTGTGAATGATGACGCCGAGTGGAGTATGAATGGCGAGCGCCACGCAATCGACCAGGCTGTGCGTCACATGGATGGGATGGACCGTGAAGATTCCGGCTTTGAAGCGCTCGTTGGGGCGCATTTCGCGCAGGTCGGCGTCGTCGAGCAGTCCGTGCTCGTCGAGTTTGTCTTCGACGTAAGCGAGCGTGAACTCGGTGCCCCAGACGGGAACTTTGAGTTCGGAGAGCATCCAGGGGAGCGCGCCGATGTGATCTTCGTGGCCGTGGGTCAGGACGATTCCGCGGATGCGCTGGCGGTTCTCGATGAGATAGGAAATGTCGGGGACGACGATGTCGACGCCGAGAAGTTCGGCTTCGGGGAACATGAGTCCGGCGTCGATGACGATGATGTCGTCGCCAAAGCGGACGGCCATGCAGTTCATACCGAACTCGCCCAGGCCTCCGAGGGGGATAATCTGCAGTTTTCCAGTTGGCATTGAGTAAGAACGATGCTAGCACAGGGAGCGGGCCGCGAGTGGCCCGCTCCCGTCGCTGGTCGGCCAAAGTCCAGGAGCGCAGTTCGGATTTCGGAATCGGACGCCATGATCGTTCGTCGATGTCCGAGAGCTGCGAACTAAGGGTTTCCCGGAATAGCTTTCCCGTCTCCGGTGGGGTAAGGTTGAAGCAGTGGCTCAGCCAGGAAAATCGTGGGTTCGGCGGCGGATTGAAGCGGGCATGGTCCGGGGGCTGACGCGCGCATACTCGACCGTTCGAGTCAATCCGGCAAAATTCCTGCTGCAACTGCGCGCGGCCTACCGGGTGCCGATCAGCGGATATCATGGCGTCTTTTCTCTGGAGATCGGCGAGCTCGATATGGTTGCCGACTCGATTATTCGCGCCGGGATGAAGGTCGCCGCCATTGAAGGAGCGGGACTCGGGCTGGGCGGATTGTTGACGATTGTTCCTGACCTCGGCATTCTCTCCGCCATCACCATGCGAACCATTGAGAAGTTGAGCCTGCTCTATGGATTCGAATTCAATACCGATGAGGAAATCGCCGAGCTGTGGATTGCCGCGGCCAGCGCCGCTGGAGTCGACATCAGCCGCGAGCTTCTCGAAAAAGAGGTAGTCAACAAATTCGTGCCGCGCGTCATCCAGACGATTGCGGCGAAGGCCAGCGCCGAGGCCGTCGAGAAGTGGGCAGGCCGCCTGATTCCGCTGGCCAGTTCGGCCATCGGGGCGGGATTGAATTACTGGTTCGTGCGCGCCTGGGGCGAGCGCGCAAAAGCGCACTTCCGCGGGCGGCACTTGTTGCTGCGGCAGCGGGCGCAGCAGGCGGCGCTGACGGCACAAAGTCGGCCGGGTCCTGTGACGATTGAGGGTTAGTGCGCACAGCGTTAATCTTCGCCCTGCGTCATCCCGAACCGCGGCACAGTTCGGCCGAGGGAGGGATCTCTCCTTAGGCACAGCCTTCAGGAAGGTCCCTCACTTTTCTTGAAAGGGCCGGGCTCCCGCTCGGAATGATGCCACCCTTGAAAATTCAAACCGATCCGCCAGCTGCTGCCGCATTCGATTCCCAAATCTTGTGATAAACATTTAGAGATGCCAACTTTTTCCTGCGCGGCCATTCTTTTTGATCTGGACGGAGTTCTCGTCGACTCGACCGGCGCGGTGGACCGCGAATGGCGCGCCTGGGCGCGGCGCAAGGGCGTCGATGGAGATGCCGTCATGGCGATTGCCCACGGAGTGCGCACGCTGGAAGTGATCCAGCGCGTGGCTCCGCATCTCAATGCCGAGGCCGAGGTGCGCGAACTGGAAAGCCGCGAGGCCAATCACCAGGAAGGTGTGACTGTGATGCCCGGCGCAGCGGAACTGGTACAGTCGATTCCTGATGGACGATGGGGTGTGGTCACCTCCGGAACGCGGCTGCTGGCCAGCGCGCGCTTGCGCTACTGCGGGTTGCCCGTGCCGAAAGTCCTGGTCACGGCGGATGATGTGGCCCATGGAAAGCCGCATCCCGAGCCGTATTTGAAGGGAGCGGAGCTGCTGGGGTTCGATCCAGCGGACTGTCTGGTGATCGAAGACGCGCCCGCGGGGATTCAGGCGGCGCGCGCAGGCGGGATGAAGGTGATTGGAATTACGAGCACGTATAGGGCGGATGCGTTAGAACACGCGGATGCTGTGATCGGGAAGTTGGGGCAGATTCGGGTTGCACTGGACGGGGCGGGGAAGTTGGGGGTCGAGATCGGCTGAGCTTTCTGGAGCGGAAGCAGTCGAACTGCGGGCCTGGATGATCGGACCAGAGTACTGCGCGGGGCTCGATTTGGTCAGAGCAAATGGTCAAGGACTAGGGTTGCGAACTCGGGGATGCGCGTGAAAATTGGGTCGTTGGTGACGAAGACCGATGCGTTGCAGAAGATCGCGGTGGCCGCAAGCAGGGCATCGGGGGTCTGAAGACGATAGCTGGCTCGCAACGATGCCGCCAAATTAGCGATCTCGATCGAGGGCGCCTTCCACTCAAGGTTCGGAATGGTCGTGAGCAGGGAATAGAAGTTTTCAGCCTGAGGCAAATTCGCATTGCGGTAAGGTTGAACGAGAATTTCCGTCAGAGCAACGGTTGATGTAACGGCAGAGGATTCGGGCCGCTCCATCCACCGGAAGACCGCATCGGCAACGTCGAAATACCGCGGATTGCGCTCCATCTGGTAGATGAAGACACAGGTGTCGAGGGCGATGCGGCGGTGCCGGGCAAGAAGCCTTCTTATCTCCAACTGCCGCGTTCCTTGCGCAGATAGTCCTTCGGATAGAGGCCGCGGGCGATGCCGGCCAGCGCAGCGCGATAGGACTTTGGCCTTTCCATGACGATGATTCTTCCGCCGACGGTGGTGATGAGGAGTTTGTCGCCGGGCTTGAGGTCGAGCGCTTCGCGGGCCTCACGGGGAATCACGATCTGGTTCTTGGACGATAGCTTGGCTTCGGGCATGCTTTACATTGTAGCAGAAAGTAAAGCGGAGCAGAATGCACGCTCAAGGCCTACCTGAGCCAGTCTTCGAGTTCAATCCCTCGGTCGGTTTTTTCGTCGCGGTACTTCACGATCACCGGCGTGTAGAGCGAGAGATTCCAGCCCCAAGGGCCCTTCTCCTGCTTGACCGCGCGCGAGCCGGGGACGACCACGGCACCCTCAGGAACCTCTAGCGGTGAGTCCGCCGTTGCGCGGTAGACTTCGCCTCGCACCAAGTCATACAGCGGCGTGGAGCGCGTCAGAATCGTTCCTGCGCCCAGCACCGCGCGCGACCGCACCAGAGTGCCTTCGTAAATTCCACAATTGCCACCGACCAGCACGTCGTCTTCGATGATGACGGGAGCGGCATTGATGGGTTCGAGCACTCCGCCGACTTGCGCCGCTGCGCTTAGGTGTACGCGCTTGCCGATCTGCGCGCAGGAGCCGACCAGGGCGTGCGAGTCGACCATGGTGCCTTCGTCGACGTAGGCGCCGACGTTGATGAACATGGGGGGCATGCAGATGACTGATGGCGCAACATAGGCTCCGGTGCGCACCGACGATCCGCCGGGCACGACGCGGACTTTATCGGAAATGGAAAACTGGCGGGCGGGGAACGTGTCTTTGTCGACGAACGACAATCCGCCGGGCATTTCCGCGAGCACACCCAGGCGGAAGCCGAGCAGGATGCCTTGTTTGACCCAGGCATTGACGGTCCAGCGGGCGTTTTCCCCCTCTCCGATTTTTTCGGCGGCGCGGATTTTGCCTTGCGTGAGTTGGTCGCGGAATTCTAGAAACGTCTTGCGGGCTTCGGGGTCGTGCTCGACTTCGCCTTGCCCGGCGAAGTGTTCGATCGAGGATTTTAAGGAAGGCATGCGGAGAAAAGTATACGGGAAATTCGCGTGGTTCCCGCTTAGAGAAATCCTTCAAGGCCGTTGATGGCCGCAACGATGCAAGGGGTCCTTCGACTGCGCGACGGCTTCACTTCGTGAAGCCGCCGCTCCGCTCAGGATGACAAACGGTTCTGCAACTTCACACGCACTTGCACTCGCTGCGGATCAGCACACCGGTTATAGCGTGGGCGGTTTCGCGGGCTGCGGGGAGTGTCGCGTAGGGGCCGTGCCAGCGGGCGTGATTGACGTCGTGGCCGGCGGGACGGCCTTTGCCGTGGCTGCATTGGCCGCAGGATCCGCGGTGCAGTACGATCTTGCGCGGGCCGGCAGCCCAGTTTTCGTAGATGAAAAAGTCAGGCGTTTCGGCCGCGGGGCCGGCGGGTTTGGCGATCAATCCGACTTCGGCCACGATCTTCTGCAGGCGGGAGCGCATGTCGCGGCGCATGGGCAGCAGAGGAAGGCGGTAGACTTCTTCGATCTTGCCCATCATCGCGAGCACTGCTTTCACCGGCAGCGGGCTCGATTCGATGAAGTTGGCCTGCATCAGCGGGAGATATTTACGTTGCAAGGCGCGGGCCGTGGTCCAGTCGTTCGAGAGTGCGGCGCGGGTGAGTGCCGCCATTTCGTGTGGAATTTCGTTGGCCGCTACCGAGATGACTCCCACGCCGCCGAGCGCGACCACCGGCAGCGTGACGGAATCGTCTCCTGAAAAGACGAGAAATATTTCAGGGACAGAATTGATCACTTCGGCAATCTGCGTCATGTTGCCGCTGGCTTCTTTCACGCCCACGATGTTCGGAATCTCGGCGAGGCGGGCGAGGGTGGCGGGTTCGAGGTTCGCTGAAGTGCGGCCGGGCACGTTGTAAAGAATGATGGGTTTGTCACCCGCGGCCTCGGCGATGGCTTTGAAATGGCGATACTGGCCTTCCTGCGTGGGCTTGTTGTAGTACGGGTTCGCCGTGAGGATGGCGTTCACGCCGGGCCGCGCGGCAATCTCTCTTGCCTTCTCGACTGCGTCGTTGGTGGCGTTGGAAGTTGCGCCAGCGACGATGGGGACGCGACCGGCTACGACCTCGATCGTGGTGTCGATCACGTGCAGCCATTCGTCGTGGGTGAGCGTAGGAGTCTCGCCGGTAGTGCCGCAGGGAACCAGAAAATCAATGCCCGACTCGATCTGCCACGCCACCAGATTGCGCAAGGCAGCGTCGTCGATGGAGCCATCCTGATGAAAGGGAGTTACGAGTGCAGTGCCACAGCCACGGAGTTGCATACGAATAGGATAACGCGAGCCGGGGCGGAGGGAAAACTCGGTTAGAGATGAAATGGGGCACCCTGTCCTAGAAAATTGCCTAGAGTTCCCTCCAAACATTCTTGAAATCGTAGAAGCCCTTTTTTCCTGACAGCCACTCTGCGGCGCGGACGGCGCCTTCGGCGAAGCCGCGGCGAGACTTGGCGTCGTGGCAGAGATAGATCCGATCTGCGGAGGATTCGAGCACGATCTCGTGCAGGCCGACCACATCGCCTTCGCGGAAGGATGTGATCTCGAGAGCTTCCTTCTTGTGAGAGCCCTGCCCGCTAGATTCGCGGATGACGTTCTGGATCGCGACGGCGGTGCCGGAGGGTGCATCTTTTTTTGTGGCGTGGTGGCGCTCGAAAATCTGGCCGGAGTAATCGTGGCGCAGGGCGGCGGCGGCGGCGCGGGCGACGTCGAAGAAGAGATTCACGCCTATGGAAAAGTTCGCGGCGTAGACGAATCCGGTTTTGTGCTGCTCGACCAGAGCACGAACCTGGTCGAGTTGCTTATTCCATCCCGTAGTGCCGACGACCATGTTCTTGCCGGCTTTCACGCAGGCTTCGATGTGGGCGAGGACGCAGTCCGGGGCGGTGAAGTCAATGACGGCGTCGATGTCGCGGAGATTCTCTGGAGTGAGCGCGGCACAGGCAGCGTTCTCTTTGGCGCCGGCGATGCGGACGTGATGCTTGCGCTCAGCGGCGACTTCCGCGACTAACGATCCTGTTTTTCCGCGGCCGAGAAGAAGAAGGTTCATGCTTTCAATCGCCTCAGCATACCTCAGCGGCTGAAGCCGCGCACTCTATTTGCAATATAGCGGCACGGCTGAAGCCTCGCCCTACCTGTTCGTGCCGCTCTTCTTGCGCGCGACACTACGCAAACACGTCCGGGTCCAGGTCCGAGAAAAATGTTTTGTGCAGGCGCTGGATTACTTCGGGCACTTGGTCTTCTTCAATCACGAACGTCAGGTTGATTTCCGAGGCGCCTTGCGAGATCATGCGAATCTTTATGTCGGCGAGTTCGCGAAATACCAGCGCGGCGATTCCGGGCGTATCGCGCAGGTTTTCGCCGACCAGGCAGACGATGGCTTTTCGGCCTTCATACTTTACGTCGGCCAGCTTGGCCAGATCGGCGGCCAGCGCGGGAATCGCTTGATTCGAGTCGACCGTCAACGAGACGCTAACTTCCGAAGTCGAGACCACGTCGACGGAAACTTTATGCCGGTCGAAGGCCTCGAAAATCGAGCGCAGGAACCCGTGCGCCAGCAGCATGCGAGGCGCAGCCACGTCGACAATCGTGATGCGTTTCTTGGCCGCGATGGCTTTGAAAACGTTCCTGCCCTGCGGTGCGTGGGTGGTGATGCGCGTGCCCTCGCACGAAGGATTGCGCGAATTCAGCACGTAGACCGGAATATTTTTCTGGATAGCCGGAAGCACGGTGGCCGGGTGCAGAACTTTCGCCCCGAAATACGCGAGCTCCGCCGCTTCGTCAAAGCCGATGACTTTGATGCGGCGCGCGTCGGGACAGATTCTAGGGTCGGTGGTGAGAATGCCGTCGACGTCAGTCCAGATTTCGATACAGTCCGCGCCCAGGCCGGCGCCGAAGATGGCGGCAGAAAAATCTGATCCACCGCGCCCGATCGTGGTGGTGATGCCGGCGCGATTCGCGCCAATGAATCCCCCCATCACTGGGACTTGGCCGGCTTGCAGCAAAGGCTGAACTTTTTCCTGCAGCCTGGCGTTGGTTTCGTCAAACTGGGGCACCGCTTCCATATAGCTGTTGTCGGTGACCAGGACGTCGCGGGAGTCGACGTGAACTCCGTTCAGGCCGCGCGCGGCGAAGGCGGCGGCGACAATTTTGCTGGAGAGCATTTCTCCGAAGGCGGCCACGTGGTCGGTGGTGCGGGGCGTGATTTCCCCGACCGCGGAAATGCCACGCAGGAGCTCGTCGAGCGCTTCGAAGTCCGTGCCTAGGTCGGAGTGGAACTCGGTGAAGCGTGCCGTGCCCAGCAGTTCGCTGGCGGTGTTGTAGTGGCGTTCCTGCAGCGTGCGGCAGAGTTTGAGCGCTGTTTTACGCTCGCCTTCTCCGGCGGCGCGGGCCATGGTCAGTAGCGTGTCGGTGACCTTGGCCATGGCGCTGACCACGACCACTGGCTTTTGTGCCAAGCGCCCTTCAACGATCGAGGCGACGCGCTCGATGGCTTTGGCGTCTTCGACGGAAGTTCCGCCGAACTTCATGACGATCATCGGCGTGGCTTCCCGAAAGGATTGAAAGTGAAAATGCCGCGCAGGTCTGGATCGCGGTTCATCCCAGGTATCCCTTGGCCTTCAGCAGTTCTGCGTTGAGCACGGCCGCACCGGCGGCTCCGCGGATGGTGTTGTGCGACAGCACGGTGAACTTCCAGTCGAGCACGCCACAGGGACGAAGCCGTCCGACAGCCGTGGTCATGCCGGCGCCCATGTCGATGTCGAAACGAGGCTGTGGACGGTCGTTGGCTTCGAGGTAAACGATCGGACGTTCGGGAGCGCTGGGCAGTTTTAGCTCCTGCGGTTCGGCGCGATAGTCGTTCCAGGCCGCGATAACTTCCTCACGCTTGGCTTTAGTCTTCAGGCGGATGGAAACCGATTCGGTGTGTCCGTCTTCGACGGCAACGCGGTTGCACTGTGCGCTCATGGCAAAAGCCGCTGAAATTATTTTTGTTCCATTCACCTGGCCGAGTAGTTTCTTGGTCTCCTCTTCCATCTTCTCTTCTTCGTTCTTGATGAAGGGGATCACATTGCCCAGAATGTCGAGCGAGGCCACGCCCGGATATCCCGCGCCGCTAACCGCTTGCATGGTTACGGCCATCACGGTTTCGAGGCCAAATTTCTGGTGCAGCGGCGCCAGGGCCAGCACCAGGCCGATCGCCGAACAGTTGGGATTCGTAACGACATAGCCGCCGGACTTCTTTCGCCAGGCTTGAATGTCGATAAGCTTGATGTGCCCGCCGTTGACTTCGGGAATAACCAGCGGCACGTCTTCCTGCATGCGCAGCGCGCTCGAGTTTGAAACCACGGCGCAGCCGGCATCGGCAAACCGCGGTTCCATCTCGGCGGCGATGGAGGCGTCGAGGGCGGCAAAAATAATCTTCGGCGCGCCTTCAGGCGTGGCTGGCGAAACCTTCATCGCCGCTACGGCGGCCGGAATTGGCGTCTTCAGCCGCCAGCGCGCCGCCTCGGCGTAGACCTTACCTTCAGAACGATCAGAGGCGGCTAGCCACGCCACTTCGAACCAGGGGTGGTGCTCCAGCATCTGGATGAATCTTTGTCCCACGACGCCGGTGGCGCCGAGAATACCGATAGGAATTTTGCGGTTCATATTGTCTCAATCAGGTTCTCTCGACCAGGCTCCCTCAATCAGGTTCTCTCAATCAAGATACTTGGAATTCTATAACAGCCGGTGACAGCAGATTCCTCCGCCCCTCGCGTTCGCTCGGCGGTCGGAATGACAAAAGTTTAATGATAAGACTAGGTTGCGATGGGAGCCGGCGAGTCCGCAAGTAGCGAAAGGAGGACTACTTCCGGCGTGCCGCCCCACGCAACTCCAGACTACTGCCGGTGAGTTTCCTGGCCCCGGAAAGGAATCTCGGTGAGCGGGCCGAACTTTTTCTTCTCGGCATAGAGCTGCCAGCGGCGGAAAACAATGCGCAGTCCTGCCATCACGGGAATGGAAAGATAGATGCCCAGAATGCCGGCCACTTCGCCTCCGGCCATGACTCCGAAAATGGCGGCCAGCGGATGCAGTTCCATGCTCTCGCCCATGATGCGCGGAGAAGAAACGTAATCCTGCAGCAGGCGCCAGATTGCGAGAAAAATGATCAGAATCAGCCAATGCGGGTAGCTCATCAGCAGGGCCACGCCCACAATGGCCAGAGCGCCGACCAGCGGGCCAACCACGGGAACGAATTCCAGCACTCCGCCCACGGTGCCAAGCACCAGCGCGTAGGGAACTCGCATGACGCCGAGAAACGCCGAGTACATGACCAGGGTCAGCGCCGCCAGGGTCAGCTGGGCGCGAATGAAGTGGGCCAGCATCCGGTTGAGATCGTTGAGGACATTCTCCAGAAACTCGCGCTGTGGCCGCGACTGAATCGTCGACAGCAGGAAGTCGCTGAATGCGCGGCCATCCTTCAGGAAGAAGATGGAGAGCACCGGCACCACGAAAAAGAGCCAGGCCTGCTTGGCCACGTCGGCTACGCGCAACCCAATGCGTTGCACCAGTTCTGTAATCTCGTCGCTGTGGCTAACCAGGAACGCCTGCACCATTTGGGTCGACTTGGCGTTCCAGCCGTGCTCCGCTCCGAGTTGCTGAGCAATGTCACCGGAACTCAGTTTAGTCAGCAGAGTCGGCAGGGACTGCCCCAGCCGCGCACCCTCTCGCGTTACCTTCGGACCCACCGACACGAAGAACACGACCACCACAACCAGCAGCAGAAAATAAATCACAGCGATGGCCCGTTCGCGCCCGCGCAGCACCTTTTCCAAACGACCTACCAGCGGGCTCATCAGGTAAGCAAAGAAGATGGCGAAAAGGAACGCAATGAGGGTGGCGCGGGTTACGTAGAGAAACCCCAGCGCCAGCGCGAACAGCAGCACCGTGACCAGCACTCGCGCCGTTCGTGAGTCAGTCAGCAGCAATAAATTTTCCAGAGCGATTCCCGCTTCCGCCGCCGGGCGGAAAAGAGCTAATCCCGGTCGACCACCGTATTATCGGCAGGAATCGCCACTCGAATTAGTTTGAAGTGGTCGTTGTCGTCGACCCAGAGGTTCCACTGCAGGTCTTCTCCCGACAGGTTCAGGCGCAGCAGTTCACGCTCCTTGCCGCGAATCGTAATCTTCTCTTTCCCCACCAGTTCTATACGAATGGGCATGGAAATATGGTCCTGGGGCACGAGCACGCCGAAGTCGGAGGATTGGCATTGCCGGTGACCGTTGTCGTCTTTGCAGGGCGCCACTGCCAGATATTTCCAGATCAATATTTCGCGATGGATGAAGAAATTATTGTCAAGAATAGGCGTGGAGTTGGGCATCAGGAAGGGCTGCGGGCTCGGTTTCGCCGTAGGCGAGGCCATGATGATCTCCTTGAGGAAATCATTCTCGGGAACAACGCTGAGCGAAGCGCCCGAGGCCTGGCTCCATTCGTAGCGCAGCAAGTCGCCGCTGGAAGTCATCGACAACTCCGACCTCTGGCTGGTGGAATCGCCTCCGGAGATTTCCTTCAGTTGCGATTTGATGACGCTGATGGTGTCCTGCTGTTCGATGTGGAAGGTCTCAGTGGCCACGCGCTGGCCCTTGATGAAAATCCCGAACGAGCCCGAGTCGATCGCCTGAATGGGCGCGGGTTTCGATTTGTCTTTCTTGTCACCGGCCATTTCGGCCGCGGATGCGCCCGGCAACAGCGCAAGGGAAGAAGCCGAAGTCAAAATAATCGCCAGCGCCCGGTGCATTCCTGTTGCGAACTTCACTCGACTTCTCCTTGTTCCGTGCGTAGCTCGATTTTTTTCAGGCCCTTTTTTTCAGGGGCTTTTCTCAGGCCCAGGGTTTCCGCGATTTCCGCCGCGATCGTTTGCACCGCGCGGCCTCCGGTTTGAATCTTCAATGTCGCCTTCAAGTAGCTTCTGCGCCGTGCCTGGTGAAGCTTGCGAAACTGCTCCTGGCTGCGCAGCAGCGGACGTTCTGCCCCGGCCGCGCTTGCCTGTGCGCAGCAGCGCTGCCACAGCTCTTCCACTGGAGCATCCAGAAAAATCGTCGGTACGCTGGATGCCTTCAGCCGAGCCGCATTCTCTTTCTGTACGAATGCGCCCCCGCCCAGAGCCACGATCCTGGCGACTCCGCCGCTCACTTCCCCCAACACCTGTTCGAGGGCTGCCTGTTCGGCCCGCCGGAATTCGGATTCTCCCGAGTCCCGGAAAATCTCCGCTACCGTCCGCCGTTCGCGCGCTTCGATGCGGTCGTCGAGATCTTCAAACACCCAATTCAGCCGCTGCCCCAAGGCGCGCCCTACACTGCTTTTCCCGGCACCCATGAAGCCAACCAGAAAAACGGCTGTGCCCGAAAATGCCGCAGCCCGCGCGGACGGTTTTCTTCGCCGCACACGAGCACGTTTCCCAGCGTCAACCGTCTTGCCAGAACGCTTCTTCAAAAGTCGGTTCCCAGCCGTTAGCTCCCAGCCATGGATTGATTTGGCTAGAAGCCAGAAGCTAGGAGCTAGAAGCTTGCTTTATTTTGTATTTCGTTTTCTGAGGTGGATTTTACCATTGAAGCTGCGCAGCACCACGGTCGATGACACCGCGGCCCGGCCCATGGTACCCCAAAAGGCACTTCCTTCTTTGAGGGCAAACCAAGTGTGCGTTTTGGGTTGGAGAGGAATGTCGTCGCGCACTTCACCTTTTACCGAGCGAGCGCTGACGTCGGCCGAAGTAGTTTCCGGCACGGTCGCTTCAATGTCGCCGCTGTGACTGGTCAGGCGGTATTCGCCCCGGTCGCCAAAGTCGCCGATGTAGTTGATGCCGCCGCTGGTCGAAATCACCTGCACCAGCGGGCCGGTAACGCCGTTAAGCGTGACTTCGCCGCTCAGTGTATCGACTTCCACGTGGCCGTCCTGCACGTTGGTGAGGGTGACTGGACCGTTCAGGGTTTTCACGTGCAGATGCCCGCCCGTGATTTCGCGAATCTCTACGGTGGCGGCGGCGCCTTCCAGCGCCAAATCCCCTTCCAGCCTTTCGGCGCGCAGCGGGCCGGTGCTGGAGTGCAGTGTGACGCTGGCGTCGGCCGGCACCAGGATTTCATAATCCACGCGTCCGGACTGCAGATCGGCGCCCGGCAGCAGATGGGATTGGATCTCCACCCGGTTGCCGATCAGACTGTTATCCACTTCAACTCGATCGGAAGCCAGCACCGCATTGATCACCACGACGTCACTCGACGATGGTTTGACGGAGATCGAGCCATAGGGATTGTTCACCGAAACTCCGCACTTCGGCTCGACGTCAAAGCGATAGTCCCTGTGGGTCTGGGCGGCCAACGTACCCGCCAGGATTGTGCCCGCCACCACAAGTTCAATTGCGCGCCTACTCATAAGACTCCCCGATGCCCCTATCGGTCCGCACAGCGCCCCGGCTGGCGGGTTGAGAATTGCCATACATTATGGCAGAGAACGAATCTTGCCAGAGCCATCTTGCCCAGAGTGATCAAGGCAGAGAGCGATCCATAGCTAACTCGAATAGCATGGCCTTTTCCTGATAAGCCTCCATCAGCGACCGGCGAGCTTCCTCGTCGTTCGGCTCGGCGGCCACCACGCTTTTCGCATCCCGAATGTAGTCGTTAACGTGGCGCAGATTGTCGGTGTACTGGGCCTGCATGGCCGGGGACATCTGCGCTACTTCCTGCAACAGGTCGTCGTCTTTCAGGCCGGCAACCGCCAAATCGGAGACGTCTCCTGCGGCTTTGCCGGACAAGACAGGGTTTGTCACGTTGCTGGTCAGTTGCTGGGCCGAGGACAAGGAATGCTGGCGAGCGTAGATTCCGACCGTGATCAGCACGGCAGCGGCCACGGGAAGCGCCCAGCGCGCCCATCCCCAGCGACTGCTGATCGCAGGCAAAAGCGACCGACTCGTCCGCTGCGGGCGAATCAGCCCTTCCTGAAGTAATGCAATTTCAATGGAATTCCATACCCGCGGGCTAGGTTCGTCCGCCGCTCGCAGTTCGATCGCCGAGGAGGCGATCAGGTTCAATTCCAGGATAAGAGCAGAGCACTCTGGGCAGGTCTTCAGATGCGCCCGTTGTTGCGAAGTATGTTGGGCGCTGCTGCCGTCTTCCATCTCCGCCAGGCTCGCCTGTAACTCAACGCAATTCATAACCGCGCTCCCCAAGCCTCTGCCGAACCAGTCTACCGCCAAAACCAAAGCAGCTTGCAGCGTTACGCCTAAGCTCAGGTTACTGCCGTGTCCAATCTGCGCCGGATCACGTTATTCCTCGCGGGCTAATGCCGCGACCTTTCAGAACTGCCGCACGTCCTTCTAAAACTGCCCTCAGGACTCCTCGGCCTTTTCGGCTCGACTCATCTTGAGCAGATCGCGAAGTTTCATGCGCGCCTTGTGCAACTGCGACTTGCTGTTGCCGATCGAGCAACCGACGATCTTCGCAATTTCATTATGTTCGTAACCTTCTACATCGTGAAGAACAAAAATCATGCGATAGCCGGGCGGGAGATCCTCGACTGCCTTCTGCAACTGCAGCCGGTCGAGGGATCCGGCCAACGCCAGGTCTTCTGCTCCGAAATCTTTCTTCGGAGTATCATCCTCGCCGCCCTGCGTAGTTTCCTCCAGGGAAACCACCGGGAGACTTTTCTTTCGCAGCTGCATCAGCACCACGTTCACCGAGAGCCGGTGCAGCCAGGTCGAAAACGCCGATTCGCCGCGAAACGTTGCGATCTTGCGGTAAAGCTGCAGGAACGCCTCCTGAGTCAAGTCCTCGGCTTCGGCCGTGTTCGCAGTCATGCGCAAACAGAGCGAGTAAACCCGCCGCTTGTGCTTATCGTAGAGAGCCTGAAACGCCTCGGCGTCCCCGTGCTTGGCTCGCTCGATCAGCTCGGCTTCGTTCGGGTCGCTGACCTTATCTTTTTCCCGATCTCGATCTCTGCTCTGTGGCGGAGCTTCTTTTGAATCTCGGTCGGTCAAGTTGCCTTTTCCGGCCGCACCCCCTGAGATGCGGCTAACTATCTTTACGTTGTATGGCTTGCGGGTGATTGACTTGGCACAAAAGTAATATTCATATCCAGAATATCAGAGCATTTCTACCAATCTTGGGATTGTCGGATGAGATGCTCGTCCTTTGGAAATCCTTTGCCTGCTCGGGGTTGGATGCGGGAGTCACTCGATCAATAAACCCGATCCCGAATTTAGAGTTGCAATCTTCGTAAATTGGTACATTTTTCTCCTCTCGATCGGCACTTCCGGCTTTGATCTTTCGTCTCGAGGTTGTTGCCAATGATGATCCCATCGCTCTCGGAGGAGGAGCGCCGAACGCAACTCAAACAGATCGAACTTCGGGACGACGAGCAGAGAGAGTAGCAGAGACCAGCTTCCAGCTGCCAGTCAGGTGGCGGAACCCGTCTATCGGCAGCAGACTATTTTCGTTGAGTGTCGTTAGGATCGCAGAAAGGGCATCCTGAAACTTCAGGATGCCCTTTACCGTTCACGTCGATTCAGAAGCGCGGCTGCTAACCAGCCCGAGGCTTTTGTCTACTTTTTTTCCTCTTCTTCCTTTTTCTTTTCCTCCGGTGTTTTTGGCTTCGCCGGTGGGTGTTGTGGAGGAGGCGCAGGCTTGGCTGCAGGAGCGGGCGCTGGCTTCTTTTCCTCCGGCGTAGGCGTGCGCTCTGGCTGACGCTCAGCTGGCGGCGGAGTCGCCGGATGCGGAGCCGGTTGGGCCGCCTTAGGCTGTTCCACGGGCGGGCGATTCGCCTCAGGCTGGGACTTCTCAGGCTGGGGCTGCGGACGGCTCGGTGCCGCGGGCTCCGGATGATTCGCTGGTGGCTTCGGCGCCGGTTGAGCTGGTGGCGGGACTGGGGCGCGATTCGGTTGCGCCGGAGCAGCAGCCGGAGGACTGGCTGGACGATTCGCTGCCGGAGCTGGCTGTCCCGGTCGCGCTGCATTCGCCGCCGGATGTCCGACAGTGGGCGTCGCCGGCTTACTCGGAGGCGCCTGCTTCACCATTGGTCGAGCCGCCGCACTGGCGGCCGGACGCACGGTCTGCACTTCACTGCGAGTTAAGGG
Source organism: uncultured Acidobacteriota bacterium (assembly GCA_963758005.1). GTDB lineage: Bacteria > Acidobacteriota > Terriglobia > Terriglobales > Acidobacteriaceae > Sulfotelmatobacter. The sequence goes on along the minus strand of CAVWTR010000002.1, from coordinate 268,730 downwards.
TTGTCCGGGATGCGCGGCCAAAGCCTGCTGCTGTTTGGCAAAAGGGATAGCCGGCGGAGGCGGCGTTTTCTTGGCGACGACTTGCCGGCTCGCGACTGCTGCCGGAGGCGCCGCTACGTGACCCGCGGTCGCCGCATGCGCGCCGAGAACGCTCGCCTGCGTGGGAGCTACACTTGCCCGCGCGCTCACGTTCATGGAGGCAATTTGCTGGGTGCTCACCGCGACGGATGCCTTCGCCACCGGTTGCGCACTGGCGAACGCCTGCTGCGGAACCACTACCACCGCACCTTGTACGCTCCGGTTAGCATACGTAACGTTCGTGATCGTCGTCGTTTTGTTGATGATGGTGGTGTTATAGACATTGGTGACCTGGGTGACGTTCACGGTCGTGCTGCTGACGTTTACCCGGGTCATATACGCCTGACTTACCTGGTATGTCGGCACATACACTTCCCGCGGACCGAGCGGGAACCATCCCACGTTGCCGCCGACTGCGCCGGGACCCCCGCCGATAAAGACCACCAGAGCGGGCGCATACACTGCTCTTACTGCCACTGGACCGGCGACCCATCCCCAGCGTCCGCCGACACTCACCCAGCGTCCGTAGTGGAAGGGGGCGTAACCCCACGGCGAATCATCGACCCAGGTCCATCCCCAGGGAGAAATCCAGGCCCAATGGCCAGTGTGATAAGGCGCCCATCCGACGGCAACCCGCGGGTACCAGACATGGCCGTAGCCAGGGTCGTCGTTCCAGTCGCCGTTCTCGTCGAGATCCTCGTAGCCGACTACATCGGGCGACAAATACTGTACGGATCGCGAATGATCGTAGCGTTGATCCCGGAATTCTACCCAGGCGTCAAACTCGTCTGGCTGTCCGATCGGTTCCACATCCGCATAGAGACTGCCATCGGGCGAGCCGCTGAAATAGCCCACTTGTTCCGACTGCATGGAATAAGCTTGGCCGCCGCCGGTAGCTTGGCCAGCACCTCCTCCGCGGACACCGATCGTCGTGGTGCTTCCGTCTCCGTTCATGATCAGCCGGTACCTTCCCGGCTGCACCACGGTAAAAGCCAGGTTGGGCGTGTCGATTTCGAAATCATCGTCGCCATCGAGTCGCCGCACTCGGACGTCGATCATGCCGGAGCTGAGTTGAATCTGAACGGTGTGGTCATCTAGGTTCAGAAAAGAGAACCCGGTAAGAGGCCCCATTCGAATCACAGCCGAGCCGAGTGTCACTTCGGCGCGCGAGTCCACATCGGTCCAAAGCTGGTCGCCGGTACTCATGGGACGGTTGGGAACGGCTCCGACCCAATCCGTTTCGCCGGCAGGCTGGAATGAAACCGAACCCTGCATGTAGCCCAGACGGGCTACGCGGCCGGGAGGGTCATCTTGATCTTGCGCGTGCGTTGGTGCGGGCAGGATGATCGTGGCGAGCGCAATTGCGAACACGACTCCGTACCAGACTGACTTCTTCAGCGTCTCTGTCATAAGTTGTTTGTCTCCCAAGCTTTTGTATTGAACCCAGCTTCTCGAACCAAGTTTCTCGAACTCGGGCTGCTCGAACTCAGGCTTCTCGAACTCAAGTTCGCGGACTTTGCGTCAACCCTTGATGCGGGATCTTTGATGCGAGACGATTCTTGATGCGGGACGATCTTTTGATGCACGGCGATCGTGGTCGCAGACAGGTTCCCGAGTGTCCCTGACAACGACCCAGGCGCGAACGCGACGAACAGGCGAATGCGTTCGGCCGACACGCATTTGTGGCGACTGATGACCCAAGAATAGCAGGCCGATTGGATCGGCCGATGCATTATCACGGTCTCAAAGGTAACTAAAGGAGCACGCCGTGAGCATGCCAGGGATTGATGAATTTGGGCGTCAGCGTGATGGGAATTTGAGCTTCAGCTTCCCACATAGCGCGCGTACAGACTTCGTGCCACGGCCGTGTCAGTGGTGCCCTTGATGATGGCGCGGCCGTCGGGGAACAGCGTCATCTCGTAGGGCTCGTGCCAGAATTTCAACACGAAATCATTGTGCCGAACGGCGCCGTGCGGCTGGAGGCGGCGGTCCATTTCGGCGAAGTCGATAGGACGCTGGCGTTCATGAATTTGCACGGAATTCCGGCCGCACAGCGTGATGTGGGGCCGGCCCTCGCCCGCAAGATGAATAAAATCGCGCTCCCCGCAGGCGCGGCAGCCGACGCGAGGCTTGGCGGCCGAGATTTCCGCATGCTCATTCGTCCACACATCGAATGAAAGCAAAGTCCGCCGCAGCTGGGAAATGCCCGCGTCCCCGACCAGTAATTTAATCGCCTCCGTCGCCGCAATCGAGGCCACCAGATTCACCGCCGAATTCAGAATGCCCGCAGTCTCGCAGGTCTCAACCATGCCCCGGGGCGACTCCGGAAATATGCAGGCCAGGCAGGCAGTTTCACTCGGCAGAATGTTCAACGTGACCGCGTAGCTTCCCACCGCCGCCGAATAGATCCAGGGCAGGGATCGGTCGACGGCATAGTCGTTGATCAGGTAACGAGTTTCGAAGTTGTCGGTGCCGTCGAGGATCAGCGACATTCCTTCGAGCATTGGCTCAATGTTGGCAGGGACGAGATCTTCGACTCTCGGCTCGATCGTGATCTCGGAATTAAAGGCAGCAATTTTCCGCGCGGCGGCAATCGCCTTAGGCAGAGATTCGGCGGCGTCAGCCTCATCGAATAAAGACTGGCGCTGCAGGTTGCTGGGCTCGACGTAGTCGCGATCGATGATGCGCAGCGTTCCGACGCCCGCTCGGGCCAGCAGCCCGGCCAGAGCGGAGCCGGTGGCGCCACATCCGACGATCGCTACGCGCCCGGCTGCCAGCTTGTGCTGGCCTTCTGCGCCAATCCCGCGAAAGAGAATCTGCCGCGAATAGCGTTCGTCGTTTGTCTCGCGCTCGTATTGCGGTTCGTTATTCCGTTCGTTATTCCGCTCTTCGGGTTGCGTCGGCTGCGCCAAATCAGGTGACCAGTCCCATGCTGCGAAATCTTTGTGAGCAAAACCTTTATTATAAGTGTTGGGTTTGCCGGCGAGAATTGTTGTCGACGCTTGGCCATACCCAGCGCTATCGGAAGACGCGGGGGAGCAATTCATACAACGCCATCCGTGTGCCTTCCATCGAAGTCAATATCACCCGGACCCAAGGACACTGTTTGCTGAGACGGTACTCGACAATCCTGACTGCGATGCTCCTGCTCTGGTTTGTGGTCGTCGCGTCGGCGAATGGACCAGAAGCCGCAGCGCAGGCCAGTGGATCTTCGTCTCCGGCGAATCCCACGTCAACGAATCCGGCGTCGGCGCAGCAGGAAGCGCAAACGTCCTCCGCGGCTGGGATATCCGCCGCGTTGTCCTCCTACGAAGGCAAAGTCGTGCGTTCGATTGAGCTGCCGGGCGTAGCGGATCGCGATCGCGAGCACATTCTGCAGTTGCTGCCGCAGAAAGCTGGTGAGCCGCTCGATCGCACGCTGGTGCGTAACAGCATTCGCGCACTTTACGCCACCGGCCTTTTTTCCGACATCCAGGCGGAAGTGGCTCCCTCGGGCGACGGCGTGATTCTGGGCTTTCCCACCTCGGCGAATTTCTTTGTCGGCGGGGTCGACGTGGAGGGTGCTCCCACTCGCCCCAATCCGAACCAGATTGTCAATGCTTCGAAATTTCAGCTGGGCGAACTTTATACCCAGGAGAAGCTCGACCGCGCGCTCGAGAACATCCGCCGACTCATGCAGGAGGGCGGCTATTACCGGGCGAGAGTCACGGCCGAGAGCACAGCGAACCCGGCTACGCAGCAGGTCGACGTCCTCTTTCACGTCGTTCGCGGCGAGCAGGCGCACGTCGGTGAAGTGAAAGTTACCGGCACGTCCAGCCTTTCGCCGGCTGAGGTACAGAAAATCGCACACATGAATCCCGGAGAGCGCATTACCGCAGCCCGGGTGAGTGGCTCGCTGCAGCGGCTGCGCAAGCGATTTCAGAAACAGAAACGCGCTCTGGCACAGGTTTCCATTGCCGACCAGCCCTACCATCCGGAAACCAATGCTGTGGACTTTACTTACCAGATCGATCCTGGCCCAGTGGTAGTCATCTACGCTCGGGGATACAGCATCGGCCGCGGCGTCTTGAAAAGGCAAGTCCCGGTCTATGAAGAAAACGCTGTCGATGACGATCTGTTAAACGAGGGGAAACGGAACCTGCTCGACTATCTTCAGACGCGGGGCCGCTTCGACGCCAAGGTCGAAATTCAGAAGGAAAGCGACCCCAATACCTTGAAGGTGATCTACCAGATCGACCCCGGTCCAATCCACAAGCTCGTCCTGGTGGAGATTACCGGCAACAAGGATTTTCTGGATACGAAGAAGCTGCGGTCCTATCTGCAGATTGAGCCCGCCGGCACCTTCGACAGCCACGGGCGCTATAGCGAAACTCTGCTTAAGAGTGATGTGTCAACTCTCGAAAGCCTCTACCACGCGAGCGGCTTTCGCGAGGTCAAGATCAAGACCAAAGTGGAGGACAACTACCGCGGGTCGAGCAACAAACTTGCGGTCCACATTTCTATCGAAGAAGGAATCCGCACGCTGGTCGGCGAATTGCATGTCGTGGGCTTCGAGAAGGTTACTGCCAAACAGCTTCCCGAACTGAGCACGCGAGCGGGAGAGCCTTATTCCGAACAGGACCTGGCCAACGACCGGGAAAGAATTCTCAGTTATTACTTCGATCACGGCTTTCCCAACGCGTCGCTCGAAATCACCACCAAGCCTTCGACGAATCAACCCAATCGCGAAGACGTATCCTACACGATTCAGGAAGGGCAGCTGTTCACGGTGAATCGCGTGATGGTGGCCGGCATGGAACATACGCGCAATCACGTCGTGCAAAGGGAATTGCGGGTGCACGAGAAAGAACCGCTCAGCCAGCGGGATCTGCTCGACACTCAGACCCGGCTCTATGATCTGGGAATCTTCAGCCAGGTGGATACGGCAGTTCAAAACCCGGACGGCACCGATCCCCAGAAAAATGTCCTGGTACAGGTGCAAGAGGCCAAGCGCTACACCTTCACTTACGGAGTTGGTTTGGAGTTCGAGACCGGACTGCCCTCGGGAACCACGGAACCACAAGGCTCGACAGGCATTAGTCCCAGAGTTGAGTTCGATGTAACCCGGCTGAACGTTCGCGGGCTCAACCAAACCCTTACCTTCCAGTCTCACGTCGGAAAACTACAGCAGCGCGGGCTGATCAGCTATGCCATGCCCAAGCTGTTCAACAACGATAAGTTCAAGCTGATCTATACGATTTTCTACGACAACAGTCTGGACGTGGCTACATTCACGTCGCAGCGTCTGGAAGGCAAGATCGACGTGCGGCAGCAGATCGGAAACTCCGGCGTTGATCCTGGAAGCCGGCGGGGTGCCAATTCGATTACGTATCGCTGGGATTTCCGTCTGGTGAAAGCCGGACACTTTGCGGAGGGCTTCTCTCCGGGCCAAATTGCGATTCTCTCTCTTCCGGCCCGTGTAGCAGGTCCCGGCTTTACCTTTATCCATGACCGCCGGGACAATCCCCTGGAGAGTACGAAAGGAAGCTACTTCACGCTGGACGGGTTTGTTTCTTCCAGCTACTTCGGGTCAGAAGCCGACTTCGGCCGCGCCCTGGGGCAGTATTCCACTTATTATGCTTTCGGCGGCCACGGCAAGGCAGGACATCAGTTCGTGTTTGCGCGCTCGACCAGCATTGGGGTGCAGCAGCCGTTCAATGGCACGAAGATCCTGCCGCCCGGCTCTTGTCCGCTGAACGCCGCCGGCGAGCCCACCTGTACCGAGATCACCACCATCCCGCTGCCCGAACAATTCTTTGCCGGCGGGGGCAACTCTCATCGCGGATTCGGGTTGAATCAAGCAGGACCACGCGACCCGGACTCCGGTTTTCCCGTGGGCGGTACGGCGCTGTTCGTCAACAATTCCGAGCTGCGCCTGCCTCCGCTCACGCTGCCCTACCTGGGAGAAGGATTCGGTTTTGCCATCTTCGAGGATATGGGCAACGTTTTTACTGCGCCGCACGACATGTTGAAGGGCCTGCTGCGCTGGCATCAGGACAATCCCGCTCAATGCCTGTCCGGTGGTACAACGAACCTCTCGTGCTATACCCAGTTCAACAACTCAGGATATGATTACACCTCGCACGCGGTCGGACTCGGCATACGTTATAAGACTCCAATCGGCCCCTTGCGCTTTGATTTCGGGTACAATTTGAATCCAACCAGATACTTTCAGACCTTTACATATCCGCAGCAGTTCGGGTTGCAAACAGGTACTTATCTGGAGACCCAGCGGCTTCGACACTTCAACGTATTTTTCAGCATAGGCCAGCCATTCTGATGGATAAACTTCGTGCGAGCGGGATGAACACTCGACAGTCGCATGCGCGGCACTCGAACGTCGAGACGACGAATGCGAAGCAGAGAACCGTCGCTGCGTTCGCCGTCGTCATCGTCCTGTGCGTGAGCGCCCTGATTGTGCCCTCGGCCCATGCTACAGACGCCCATGCCGGCGAGGTGGTGGACCGCATCGTAGCCACGGTCAATGGGCATATTATTCTGCAAAGCGATTGGGACGAAGCTCTCTGCTATGAAGCGCTCCTGAACGGACGCCCGCTCAACCAGTTCACCGATGACGATCGCAAGGCTGTGCTCGACCGTTTGATTGACCAGGAACTGCTGGGCGAGCAGATGAAGTCTGCTTCCTTCCAGCATGCGTCGGAGTCTGAGGCCGCGGCGCGTCTGGCCGAAGCACGCAAACAATATCCAGAGGCGGCGACGGATGAGGGCTGGCGCGCCGTGCTGAGCCGGTTCGGACTGGCGGAAAAAGATCTGGTCGCGCACGTGCAGCAGCAGATCGACCTAATGCGTCTGGTCGACGCCCGCCTTCGTCCCGCGGTGCAAATCGATTCCAAGTCCATCGAAGCCTATTACCGCGACAAATTCGTTCCACAGCTCAAACAATCTGGCGCCGGAGAAGTTCCTCTGGCCGATGTCTCTGCCCGGATCCGCGAGTTGCTCACGCAGGAGAAAGTCAACGAGCTCATGATTTCCTGGCTGCAATCCCTGCGTTCGGAAAGTAAGGTCAGCGTTCCCGGCCCAGCCGGGTCCCCGGGGGAGGGAGTGGAGACGCGGTGAGTACCCCCGCTCCTTCTACCAGGCCGGCCGCCAGGCCGCGACGCTGGTGGAAATATTTGCTCCTCGCGACTGGCCTGGGCGTAGCCGCCGTGCTCTTCGGGCTCTGGTATATCACCACCGATTCTTTTCAGAACTACGTCCGCCAGCGGATGGTCGCCGAGGTGGAGCGGATCACCGGTGGCCGCGCCGAAGTTGGCAGTTTCCACATTGTCCCTTTCCACATGCAGGTGGAAGTGCGGAACATCACGGTGCACGGCAAGGAAGCCGCCACCGATATTCCCTGGATTCATGCCGACAGCCTGCTCGCGCGAGTCAAAGTAATTTCGTTTCTGCGCACCGAGTTCGGCTTCCACTCTTTGATTCTGGAACATCCGGTCGTTCACATCGCGATTGGGCCTGACGGCGCCACCAATGTTCCCGCTCCTCGAGCGCCCAGTCTCGAGGCGCTGCACCAGCCTGAGGAGAGCCCTTCGATCGAAAAGCTGTTTGCTCTGTCCATTGATCATTTGTCGGTGCAAAACGGCGAGCTGCAGTGGGCGAACCGAAAAATTCCCCTCGACCTGGACATTCATGACACCAACTTGCAGATGGATTACTCGTTCCTCCGCGGCCGCTATGAGAGCCATCTCAGCCTCGGTAAGGTCGACACTGCATTTCAGGACTTCCGTCCCTTCGCCTGGATGACCACGGTCGAGTTCAGCCTGGGCACGACCTTCATCGACATCAAATCACTGCAGTGGAATTCCGGCCGCTCGTCTCTGCAGGCCAGCGGACGCATCACCGACTTTCACCATCCCCGCCTGGACGCAGTCTACGACGCGCACATCGATCTCGGAGAGGCCTCCGCGATTGCCCGCCGCCGCGATCTGCGCGCCGGTGTTGCCGATTTCAAGGGTAGCGGCCATTGGCTGATCGACGAAGCTTTGTTGAATAGTGAAAACCGGGCGAACCCGGAGTTGCCGACTACAGGCGAGTTCACTGCCTCCGGCGTCATGGCCGTCCGCGATCTGAACTGGCGCGACGATCGCTTGGTGCTGGGCAAGGCCAGCGCGACTTCGGATTACTTGATCACGGATCAACAGATCAAACTCTCGAAGTTGCAGGCAAAATTATTGAGTGGCAGTGTCACGGGTGAAGCTCAGGTCGACAACTGGCTGCGCAGCGTCCCGCCCCTGCCGCCGGCAAAAGTGAGGAAAGGTTCGGAAAATCTTCCTCAGATTAGCGCGGCTCGCCCACCGGTCAGAAAGGGCGAGAGAGCGAAGTTCCCCGGGGTTCAAAGCGGTGCGGCGCATCTTCGAGTGCGAGATATTTCTGCCGCCGAGCTGGCCGTCGCGCTCGACGTTCCTGCCCACCCGCTCCGCCATTTCCATCCGTCGGGATTAGCCAATGGCACCGTAGACGCGACCTGGAGAGGATCGTACACAAACAGCGAGGTTGCTTTCGCTCTCGACGTCAGCCCGCCTTCGCGTCCCGCAGCGGGCGAATTACCGGTCACGGCCCACATGCAAGGTAAGTATTTTGCTGGAAGCGATTCCCTCGAACTGGCTCAGTTCAGCCTGACAACCCCTGCGTCGCGAGTGCAGGCCTCCGGGGTTCTGGGAGTATCGTCTACGCTGCACCTTTCCATTTCGACTTCCAACGTGGAAGAGTGGCAGCCGCTGGTCACAATGGTGGGTGGGCCCGCGAATCTGCCGTTCCAGGTCGACGGCAATGCCACGTTCAACGGCGTCGCCGGAGGCACGTTCTCCGCGCCGACTCTATCCGGAACACTGGCTGTGCAGGATTTTGAATTCACTCTGCCGGCAACTTCGCGCACTCCCGAGCAGCAAGTCCACTGGGATTCCCTTGCCGCCAACATTCAGCTGTCCCCGCACGAGATTGCTCTGCACAACGGAACTCTGCGGCGCGATCAGACCAGTGCCGACTTTGATGTCAGCGCGGCTTTGCAAAAAGGAGAGCTCGCCGAAGACACTCCCTTCACCGGACACGTCAACCTGCACAATGTCGATGTCGCCTCGACCGCGGTGTTGGCCGGCCTCGACTATCCCGTTTCAGGGACCGCGGACGTCTCGGTTCAGATTGCGGGAACCCGTGCGCATCCTCTGGCGCAGGGGCACATTCACGCCGCCCACGCCGCGGCCTATGGGGAAGCGATCGAGCAGTTCGACGCCGATCTGCATCTGGCCGGGAACGAGACGGCGCTGAATAATATTCACGCCACCCATCAGGACGCCGTTGTTTCCGGCAGTGCCGCGTATACACCCGCGACCCGCAGTTTCCGGCTTGACCTTCAGGGAAACAATTTCGACTTGTCGCGCGTACACGAAATTCAGCTCAAACCTTTGCTGATTGAGGGACGAGCCGACTTTACCGTGCAGGGATCCGGCACTCTCGATGCTCCGGTCATCAATGCCGCTGTTCACATCCGCGACCTCACGCTCGACCACGAACTCTCCGGCAAACTCGAGCTCGAAGCCTCCACGAAAAACGGCGAACTCAGCCTGAGCGGGCGCTCCGATTTTCCCAAAGGCGTGGTCACAGTCGCGGGTAAGGTCTCAATGCACGGCGATTATCCCGCGAACATTACCGCGCAGACCGATCACATCGATCTCGACGCCCTGTGGCGCGCCTATCTGGGCCAGGAGCTAACCGGGCACTCCGCGGTGAGCGGCACGATCACGCTAGAGGGGCCGCTGCGTTATCCGCGCAAATGGACTCTCAAGGGAAGCGCCTCTGATCTGTTCCTCGATGTGGAATACGCCAAATTGCACAACCAAGGCCCGGTGCAGTTTACCTTTGCCGACCAGACGGCTCACATCGAACCGACTCACCTCATAGGCGAGGGAACCGACGTCGTCCTGCACGGAGACATTTCCTGGGCCGGGACTCAGGAACTTAACATGGCGGCCGACGGCCAACTCGACCTCAAACTGCTCGCCAGCCTGGACCAGAATCTCACGGCTTCCGGCCTGATGACGGTGCACTTGACTCTAGGAGGCACGCTCGACCTGCCGATTCCGCAAGGCAACATCGAGATTAAGAACGGAGCCGCGAATTATGCCGGGCTGCCCAGCGGCTTGAGTGAGATGAATGGTTCGCTGGCGTTTACGCGAGACAGCATTCATATCGCGCAACTCACGGCTCGCACTGGCGGAGGCACGCTCGACCTGAAAGGTGACGCGACCAACTACAACCACCAACTTAGCTTTAACGTCACCGCGATCGGGAAAGATGTGCGCCTGCGTTATCCCCCAGGGGTGAGTTCAACGGCGACCACCGAATTGCACTGGGTGGGCAGCCGCTCGGCCTCGACGATTTCCGGCGACATTCTGGTGACCAAGCTCGCGGTCACCCCGGGCTTCGATTTTGGCTCGTACCTCGAGCGCAGCCGCCAGTCGGCTGCAATTGCGCCTGCGAATTCGCCACTTTACAACGTCAAGCTCGACGTAGCCGTGCATACCGCGCCCGAATTGCAGATGAAGACCGCCGTCGCCCGCCTGTCGGGCGATGCCAATCTACGGGTGCGTGGGTCGGTGGCCCGTCCCAGCGTGCTGGGCCGCGCCGACATCCTCGAAGGCGACGCCAACTTCAATGGCATCAAGTTTCGGCTGGAGCGTGGCGATATCACGTTTGCTAATCCGGTCGCGATCGAACCTCAGGTCAACCTTCAGGCCACTACGCATGTTCGTAATTACGATCTCGACATTACGGTTACGGGTACGCCGGAACGCCTGGCGGTGAACTATCGCTCCGAGCCGCCTCTGCCCAAATCCGACATTATCGCGTTGCTGGCTCTGGGCCGCACCAGCCAGGAGTCCGAACAGTTGCAGCAGCAGTCTGGTCAGACCGTATTCACCGACGAAGCCTCGAATCTGATCATCAACCAGGCCATAAACTCCACGGTCAGCAGCCGCATGCAAAAGGTTTTCGGAGTCAGCCGAATCAAGATCGATCCTCAGGGCCTGAGCACGGAAACCAACCCCACCGCGCGCGGACCGCAGGTTACCATCGAACAGCAGTTTGCCAATAATCTAACGCTCAGCTACAGCACCAACGTCTCGCAAAGTTCGCAACAGATTATTCAGGGCGAATACTACGTCAACCGCAATGTCTCGATCGTGGGCACGCGCGATCAGAACGGCGTGATCAGCTTCGATGTCCGCATACGGCACCGCAGGAAGTGAGGGCTATTCGGGGAAACGAACGATCCGCTGCGGTGTCCTTCTTTTCTGATGCGTCATCCCGAAACCCGGCGCACTTCAGCCGGGTGAGGGATCTCGCGCGTGGCGCAGTCACTCTTCGCGCGAGATCCTTCCCTCCGCCTGAAAAGCGGCTACGGTCAGGATGACTCCCATGGAGCAAATATTGTTCAGCTCAACCTCAGCCCTCCGCCAGCGCATGGTCGAGTCTCAGCTGCGTGCCCGCGGCATCGCCGACGAGCGCGTGCTCGATGCAATCTCGCGCGTGCCGCGCCACGAATTCGCTCCGGCAAACTATCGCGATCAGGCGTATGAAGATCATCCTCTGCCCATCGGCGAAGGCCAGACCATCTCGCAGCCTTATATCGTGGCGCTCATGCTGAAAGCGCTGGCGCTTTCGCCCACTGACCGCGTACTTGAAGTCGGCACCGGCTCGGGCTACGTAACGGCATTGCTTGCTGAACTGGCGGCGCAGGTTTTTTCGGTAGAGCGCCATGCCACTCTGGCCAATCCGGCCCGCGAGTTGCTCGCTCGCATGGGCTACGCCAACGTGGAGGTCATCGCGGGCGACGGAAGTCAGGGAGTTGGAGAACACGCGCCCTACGACGCCATCATCGTTTCTGCCGCCGCTCTCGAATTGCCGCCCGTGCTGGTCACCCAACTGGCCGAAGGCGGACGCATGATTATTCCAGTGGGAACTCCGAATTCGCAGCAATTGCAGTTGATCCGCATGGAAAACGGCCAGCCACGAATCACCCCGCGCGAGCTCTGTAGATTCGTGCCGCTGATTTCAGAAAATGGCTTGGCAGGCTGACCGAAGCAAAAGCTTAGCCGAAAGGGGTCGATACAACTGCGCAGTCCGCTGCAGCGCGCCCTTCACTCGGGACGGCCGCTGAGTGAATTACAATCACTTCGTGCCCGTCCTGCGCAACCTGCGCGTCACGCTTGAGATGATCAAGTGGGAGCACTCCGTTTTCGCGCTCCCGTTCGCGCTCTGCGGGGCCATGCTCGCCGCCGGAGGACTGCCTTCGCTGCATCAGTTGTTGTGGATCATCGTAGCCATGGTCGCCGCGCGTTCCGCGGCCATGGCATTCAACCGCTGGGCCGACGCCTCCATCGACGCCGCCAATCCTCGCACCAGCACTCGCGCCTTGCCCGCCGGACATCTTTCTCCAGCGTTTGTGGCCACGTTTGTCGTGGTTTCGAGCGCGATCTTCATCCTTGCCGCGAGTCAGCTCAATCGCCTCGCGCTCTTGCTGTCTCCTGTGGCGCTGGCGGTGCTGTTGCTTTACTCCTACACGAAACGTGTGACGCGCTGGTCGCATCTGGTGCTCGGTTTCGCGCTCGGCATTGCGCCGGCGGCGGCCTGGATCGCGGTTCGAGGTTCGCTCGATCCCCGCATTCTGCTGCTCACTGCCGCCGTCACTTTCTGGGTCGCAGGCTTTGACGTGCTCTACGCCTGCCAGGATTTCGATTTCGACCGCCAAGCCGGACTCTACTCGATTCCACGCTTCGTGGGCATTCGCACTGCGCTCTGGATCGCGCGCGCCTTTCACCTGATAATGGTCGCCCTGCTGGTCGCCCTGCTGATCGCATTCGGCATGGGCAAGCTGGCAGTGTGCGGAGTTCTGGCCGTAATTGCACTCCTGCTCTATGAACATTCTTTGGTCCGGGCCAACGATCTGTCGAAACTCAACGCCGCGTTCTTCACCATGAACGGCGTCATCTCGGTCCTGTTCTTCGTGTTCGTCGCCGGCGATCTGCTGCTGCGGAAATATTGGTGGAAAGGAATCACGTGCTGCCGCTTTTACCTCATCGCATCCGTGGCATAATCCTTGGCCGATCGGAGGACATCATGTCTCGCAATCTGTCTCGCAATCTGTTTCGCAATATTGTGCTTCGTGCCGTCTGCGTGCTTTTCCTGTCTGCCGCTTTCTGTTTCGCCCAACAACCGGCAGCGAAGCCTGCCCCCGCGCCCGGCAGTGCGGCGGACCTGGTACAGCAAGGCGAGAAACTGGCGCGCGAGGGCAGGCTGGACGACGCTCTTGCTCTTTATCATCAGGCGCTCGACAAGGATTCGAGTCTCTACGAGGCGCACCTAGCGGCAGGGATGGCCTACGATCTCAAGGGCGACTATGCCGAAGCCCAGTCGCAACTCGCAAAGGCCATCGCGCTCGCGTCTCCTGACACCAAAGCCCAGGCATTGCGGTCGATGGCGGTCTCCTACGCCTTCGAAGGCAAACCGGGCAAGGCTGCAAAATACGAGAAGCAGGTGTTCGACGAACGCTTTGCAAAAGGCATTTGGATCGCCGCGGCCGAAATCTGCAATGAACTGGCGCGCATCTATCTTGAAAGCGGCGACTCGGATAAAGCCTATAAGTGGTACAAGATGGGCTATGACACGTCGTCCCGCAAGTCAGATCTGACCGATGCGGACAAGAATCTATGGCTGTTCCGCTGGGAAAGCGCGCAAGCTCGAATCGCCGCTCGCCGCGGCCAAGCCGCCGAAGCGCAGCAGCATATTGCCGCTGGCCAAGCCGCTCTCGACAAGGCCAATAATCCGGAGCAGGCGAAGTTCTATCCATATCTCACCGGCTATGTGGCGTTTTATACCGGCGATTACAAGACCGCGATTGCGGATTTGCAGCAAGCCGACCAGCACGATCCGTTCATTCTCGCGTTGCTCGGCGAGGCTTACGAGAAGTCCGGCAATGCGGCCGAGGCCAAGGCTTCGTATCAGAAGGTGCTGGAGTCCTCCAGCCACAATCCCGGCAATCGTTCGCGCGGCCGCTGGCGAAGAAGAAACTGGCGGGAGCTTCCTGACCTCAGCTTCCTAACCTCAGCTTTCTAACTTCAGGAATGTCCCGCCAATAATGTCCCCCCGCGGCAACGGAAGAATCCGTTATCCGCGCTGTTACTGGTTCACACGCAAAAGCATGAGCGTGCCGCTCTCCAGCTTGACGTTGCTCTTTTCCGAACTCACGACCGATCCCTGGGCGGCATTTTGTTCGTTTGCCACGAGATTCACGTTCGACATTCCAATCACTCCCTGCGTGCTGGCGGTAATGGGTGGGCGGGCGCTGCCTGCCGACTGTCCAGTCGTTGCGTTCGGAACTGTTCCAGGTTGGTTTGGGGGCGGAGTTCCGCCGCTCATCGAACTGTGACCGCCGCCCGCCATCGCCGGATTGAGGCTGGTGCCAGAGGACGGGCTGCCATTGCCTGCTGCGGAATCACTATTATTCTGAGCAGGAGCTGGAGCAGGAACAATGATCGCCTGGATCGACATGGGCATCTGCATGTCACCACTCTTGGTCACGGCGTGGTCAAAGGCGATGCCGACCTCCGATTCTTTCTGGTCCTTCCTTCGCGCTTGCGCTTCGGTTACGTGTCCGACCACCCTCGTATCCTTGGGCACCAGTATTTCGCCGTTGGTGGCCTTCATATCCTGAGAGACTTTGGCCAATACCTCATCGCCGGCCTTGGCTTTCTTTGCGTCGACGGTTTTTGTCAATTCGACCGGAATCACACTGCCAGCCGCGATTTTGAGCGTCTGGCTTGCTTGATTCGCAACCGGTCCCGCCGCGGCTGGCGATTGCGCCTGTGCTGGATTGGTAGATGCAGGATCCGTAGCTGATTGATCCGTTGACGGTGGTGTGGTGCTTTGTGCCAGCGTGGATGCGCACATCACTGTTACGCACATCAGTGTTGTGAAAGTCAGTGTCGCCATGAATGCCCTGGTTGGAAAGATGCTTCTCATAAGACCCTCTCTTTCAGATTTCTTGAAATCCAGATTTCCTGAAATCGAAGTCGCGCAAATATTTGTAGATCACAATCTTTAAGATGCAATCTCCGCTCAGGAAGTGGCTGTTGCAATAAATCTGAAACTTGCGCCAACCGCAGATACCTCGATGGCATCGGAGTAGCATGTCCCACCGACTCGTCCGTCTTGTTCTGCTCGGCTCAACCCTTGCCGTATGCGCGGCCTGCTCGCCGAACCAATGTCCCGACCAACTCCGCGAGAAAACTGCCCAAGCCACGGCAGATCTAAAGCGCGACACCAAGGCGGTCGCGGAGGGCATTCGGGAAGGCCTGAGCAGCAAGAAGACCGTCGATCTGAACAAGGCTTCGAAAGACGACCTGTTGCTGCCTTGCCTGGTATTACTTCGCAACAGAGCCGATCACATTATGGCGGAACGTCCTTACGCCAGTACACACCAACTCGTCTCCCGGCGGGTTTTATCGGAGAGGAATACTCCCAATTACAGGATCGCGTTACCGTTACTGGCGGCAGTATTTCCTGCGTTCGTCGGCGATGCCGCCACCCGTTCCAGAGCGTACTCCTGCGCATCATCTCGAAGGGATGCCTTCAGCACGCCATTCAGACCCATGCTTTCCAGACGGATGATCCGCGGTTGACGCCGATCCATGCCAAGGTGATGGCCGGTGAGCGCCTCACTGCGGACGACGCCCTCACTCTCTACCGTACCGGCGACATTCTCGCCGTGGGCTGGATGGCCAACTTCGTGCGCGAGCGCATGCATGGCGACAAAACTTTCTTCAACGTCAATCGCCACATCAATCCCACGAACGTGTGCGTGGCCGCGTGCCGTCTATGCGCTTTCGGCCGCAAAAAAGACACACCCGGCGCCTACACCATGGCGCTCGAAGAAGCGTTCGAAACCGCAGCATCGGGCTACACCGAGGCAGTCACCGAATTCCATATCGTTGGCGGACTGCATCCCGACCTGCCGTTTCAATATTTCCTCGATCTTTGTTCCGGCCTTAAGCAGCGCTTTCCGCAAGTGCATCTCAAAGCCTTCACGATGGTCGAGGTCGCGTATCTGTCGAAGCGGGCCAAGCTGTCGATTCGCGAAACGCTGGTGCAGCTGAAAGCTTCGGGCGTAGATTCGCTGCCCGGCGGCGGCGCCGAGATTTTCGCCGACCGCGTGCGCCACATCATCTGCGACCACAAGATTGACGGCGGCGAATGGCTCGAAACCGCCAAACTGGCGCATCAGATTGGACTAAAGTCGAACGCGACCATGCTTTACGGCCACGTCGAAAATGACGAAGACCGCGTCGACCATCTGCTGAAGCTGCGCACGTTGCAGGACGAAACCGGCGGCTTCCAGACTTTCATCCCGCTGGCCTTCCATCCTGAAAACACGGCGCTGCAGCATCTGCCGAAGACCACCGGCATGCTCGACATGAAGCAGATCGCCATCAGCCGCCTGGTACTCGACAACTTCCCGCACATCAAATCGTACTGGCAGATGGTTACATCGAAGATGGCGCAAATCTCGCTGCGTTTCGGCGCCGACGACATGGACGGCACCGTCATCGAAGAAAAGATCTACCACGACGCCGGAGCGACCACCCCGCAAGGCATGCGCCGCGAAGAACTGGAACGCTTGATCCGCGCCGCCGGCCGCGAACCCATCGAGCGCGACACCCTCTATCGCCCGGTCACGCGAACTGAGACATCGGTCACAGTCGCGGTCTAGTACGCAAGTTTCTGCATTTTGTTTCGCCGCTCAGACTACGGTTAAGCTTCACGCCTCGACTTCTTTGGCGCGCCATGGGTCCCCATGGCGGATTGTTTTTCGTCGGCCCAACCTGAATGTTCATCTGCCCAAAGAAGCTTGATCGAAGTCTGTTGTGAGGAGTATTGAAATGAAATCTACGTGCGTCATCGGTGTGTTGATCCTTTGCGGATTGGCCGTCGCTCAAACCAAGTCTATCCAGACCAAGCCCGCTTCCAGCACACCCATGCCTTCCGTGGCGATGGCACTTGATCCCGCAGTCGCAGCGACCGGTCAGGCCACGGTCAGTGCCGACTTCAACGGCGACGGCATCCTGGATCAGGCCACCACGAGCGGCACTAACGGTGGCGTCACCGTTCGCCTGGGCAAAGGCGATGGCACCTTTGCCGCTGGGGCCACGTATCATGTCGGCCATTTCTACAACGCTATTGTCGCCGGCGATTTCAACGGCGACGGCAACATCGATCTGGCAGTTTCGATGCCCTATTTGTGCGGAGGTTGCGGCGGCTTCCCGAGTTATCCGCCATCGGAGACTTCAACGGCGATGGCATATTGGATTTCGCCGCTGGGATGAATCCCAGTTACTTCGGCGCCGTAACCGACGACGTTTTCCTGGGCGATGGCAACGGCAAGTTCCAGATCGTCACCGTGCAGGGCGCGGAAATACTTCAGGCGGCTGATTTTACACGGGACGGTAAGCTGGACCTGCTGACGACCAACGGTATTTACTTGCAAACGACCGCCAGCCTGCTGCCCGACGTTATTGATTTTATTGGTGTCGGAGTCAATACGGTGAGCCCGCCGCAGACCGTCACGCTGAAGAATATCAGTGACACGACTTTGACCATTACGAGCCTGACGCTAACCGGCGCATCGTCTTTTTCACAAACCAATGCCTGCGGGTCGTCTCTGGCGCCGGGAAAGAGTTGTCAGATTCAGTTGATCTTTGCGCCCACCGACTCGGAGAATGCTTCCGCCGTTCTCAGCGTCACGATTCCCGGCGAACCGAGCCCCACCGTGAGCGTAGTCGGCTACCCAAACTAGTGAGCCTGGGTAGCTTTGGCTAACACGAAACGAAGCTCCCACTCTTGGTGCGAGTAGGAGCTTTTCCGCTCTAGGTCCTCATCACGACTGTCATTGGGTCGGCTGAGTCGTGATCGATTTCCTCAACTCTTCTGCCGCCCCCCGCAGCAAATTCCGCAGTACCGCGACCTCCGCGACAATCCCCGCGCGCAGCGCGGGATCCACATCCGGAGCGAAGAACGGCGAATGGTTTGACGGAAGCTCAGTTCCGCTCGCCTTGGCCTGCGCGAACTTCTCCGGATCGGCGCCGCCCAGGCTGAAATAAAAGCCTGGAATCCCTTGCTCGACGTAATAAGAAAAGTCCTCCGAGGGAGTGATCGGCTCGGCGATCACAACTTTATCTTTTCCCAGCGCAGCTTCCAGCGGCGCCCTGAGCCGCTCTGCGAGTGCTGGATTGTTGTAGACCAGGTCCGCGCCCTCGTAACGTTCGACCAACGGTTCGCGCGGCGCGCCGGCCGCGGCGGCCTCTGCCTTGGTAATGCGCGTAACGGCGGCAAGAATCTGCTTGCGCACTTCATCCTTGCGGGTGCGAATCGTCAGGCCCATTTCCGCGTGGTCGGGAATGATGTTGTTCTTTGTTCCTGCCTGAACGTAGCCGACTGTCACCACCGCCATTTCTCCAGGAGCGACTTCGCGCGACACAATCGTTTGTAATGAAAGAATCGTTCGCGCCGCGATCACGATCGGATCGATCGTCGTGTTGGGCATGGCGCCATGCCCGCCCTTGCCGTATATGGTGATGCGCATGGAATCGGCGTTCGTGTTATAGACGCCGGGAGTAATCGCGGCCATCCCTGCGGGAAGCGCATTGCCCACGTGCAACGCCACGACCACGTCCGGCTTGGGAAACCGCGTGAATAATCCGTCGCCGATCATTGCTTTCGCGCCGGTGATCGTTTCCTCGGCTGGTTGGCCAATTAGTATGAGCGTCCCATGCCAGGTATCTTTGCTGCGTGCCATAATCTCGGCCGTCCCTAGAATCGCCGCCATATGCAGATCGTGTCCGCAGGCGTGCATCGCAGGAACTTCATGCCCGGCGTCGTCTTTCGTGCGCACCTTGCTGGAGTAAGCGAGACCCGTTTTTTCTTCCACAGGAAGCGCGTCCAGTTCCGTGCGCAACATGATGATTGGCCCAGGCCCGTTCTTCAGTACGGCCACCACTCCCGTCCCGCCCACATGTTCGGTCACGTCATAACCCGCGCTGCGCCAGCGCGCAGCCAGTTTCGCCGCGGTTTGTGTTTCGTGCGACGAAAGTTCGGGGCTTTGATGCAGATCAAGGTAGAGCGCATAGGCGTCTGGATATGCGCCGTCGATTTCTTTCGAAGACGGAGCCTGTGCGCAAGCGACGGCGGTAAGGAGTGCCAACAGTGAAAGTCTTGGCCAAGTCATGGTGCGGGATAATAACCTTCTCATCTAGTTGTCTGCAAACCCGTGCAGTCTGCAAACCTACCGGTCTGCAAATTCCATGCCAAAGAAAAGTATTTCCCTGCAACGGATTCCCAAAGGCGGTCATCAAACTTTGGTAAGCAGAGCAATTGTCCGCTTGTGTTTTTTCCGCCGGGTGTACAATTCGATCTAAGCAAGCACTTGGTTGAGCACTTCGTTGGCAAGGCCGAGGCGCTAATGAACGTTCATTTCAGTTACCGTCTTCATAAGATTCCCGCCGTAGAGAAAGATATCCAACACCAGATCGAAAAACTGCAAAAACGTCTGCAGGTTTTTCGTCCCGACCTTATTCACCTGAAGGGCGTGGTCGAGGAAATCTCCGCCCGCGAGGGCACCAGCATTTCGCTGAACCTGCGCCTGCCCTCGGGCCAAATGGCAGTGCAGGTTTCGGCTCCAACCGCTGCCGCCGCGGTGAAAAAGGCGTTTGACGATCTTCTGCAGCAGGTCAATAAACACAAAGAGATCCTGCGCTCGTCGCACAAGTGGCAGCGCGGCAAGCGCGGTGACAGTGCCCGGCCGGCTGCCCGCGTGCGCGAAGTCCCGTTCGAACAGACGATGGCCGCCGTCTTCCCGCCGATCATTTCCGCGGACGACGTTCGCTCCTATGTGAACGTGAACCTGGCGCGCTTGGAACGCTTTGTGGAACGGGAAATTTACTTCCGTGAAGCCCAGGAGCTCATCGCTCCCGACAGCCTTTCGAAAGAAGAAGTGATTGATGAAACCATTGCCGCCGCTCTGGGCGACGGTCAGGAGAAACCCGAGCGCCTCGCGCTTGAGCCCTGGCTCTACCGCCTGGCGCTGCGGTCTCTCGACAACCTTTGCCGCACCGACGAGAGCAACGGCAACGCCATCCCTTTGGAAGACTCCGCGCGCCCACGCAACGTCAGGGCCAGCGACGAGGCGGAATTGCAGTTCCACCAGCCCGACGAATCCATTACCGGCGCCACCGTGATCGCCGACTCGCGCATCGCTACGCCGGAACAGATCATGGCCTCCGATGAACTGCTGCGCCTGATTGCCTCCGCCCTGCGCGACCTCGGTTCCGGCCCCCGCGAGGTCTTCATCCTGCACGCGCTCGAAGGTTTCAGCATCGATGAAATTGCTGCTATTACCGGTCTTCCTTCTGAACATGTTCTGACTTTCGTTTCTGCTGCACGCGACCACTTGCGCAAAATGCCCGGGCTGGCCCGGCAGGATCGAGGCCGCTTGCCTTCGACCGGCGCCGCTTAGATCCAATCTCAATTCTCTGAGGAGATCCATGACGATTACTCGCGAACAATTCCGAGAGCTAGCTCAATTTCAAGACGCAAATTCCAGTGCCGTCAGTTTTTACTTCCAGCCCTCCACGCCCCGCAACAAGGCGCACAAGGAAGACACGATTCTTATGAAAGATCTGGTGCGCGAAGCTGTGCGAAGTCTGGAAAGTAAAGGCCCCGAAGGCCGGGAAAAGGAAAGTCAAGCGAAAGAAGGCAGAGAAAAAAAAGGCGGAGAAAAAAAAGAGAGTGCCCGCGCCGACCTGGACCGGATTCTCCGCCTGGCGGGCGAACTGCGCAGCAACGGAACCCACGGCAAAGCCGTGTTTGCCTGCGCCGCTCAGAACCTCTGGCGCGAATACGAAGTGCCCGCCAACCTGCCCGGCACGCAGCTTTTCGTCGACCGCCATTTCCATCTGAAGCCGCTTGCCCATCTTCTGGGCGCATCCCCACTGCTGGGCGTGGTGCTGGTCGACCGTCACCGGGCCCGCATCTTCGATCTTCGCCTGGGCGAGCTCACCGAGCGCAAGGGCCTGTTCCATCCTCTGCCCGGCCGCAGCCGGAGCGACGGCTATGCCGGCTATGACGGAGGTCACGCCCAGCGCCGCGTGGACGACGAAACCCGCCACCACTTTAAGAATGTCGCCGATTCGGTGAAAGAGTTGCTGGAAAAAGGTGTGTTCGAGAAATGGATTCTTGCCTGCCAGGATTCTCACCGCTCGCTGCTCGAACCGCAGCTGCACGCTTATGCCAGCCAGGCACTCATCGGCCGCTTCCACGCCGACCTGGGCCACGTGACCCGTGACGCCGTCCGCACCCAAGCGCAACAGATTGTCGAGCGCTGGCAAGCCGACCGCCGCCGCGAGTTGGTCGGCCACGCGCTCAGCGAGGCGCACGCCAACGGACGCGGCGTGACTGGCCTGCGCCGCGTATTACGCTCGCTCGAACTGGGTGAAGTGCAGACTCTGCTGCTCGGAGACAATCTGCAGGCGCATGCTGTCGAATGTTCCGGTTGCGGACATCTCGATGCCCATCTCGTCAGCTTCTGTCCGGTTTGTGGCCGGGCTACGCAGGAAGTGGTCGACGTGGGGGAAGCCATTCTTCCGCAGGTGATTTCCCGCGACATCGAAACCTTCTACGTGCACGATAACGATGATGCGGAATTCGACAAGGTCGGCAACATCGCAGCGCTGCTGCGCTACCGCTCCGAAAAAATTCAGCCGCTCAATGCCGCCGTGGCCGATCAGCTAGGCCGCGCCGGCGCCGCCTATCCCGGCCGCCTGCGCCGCTTCGCCAGTAGATAAAGAGCCGAGGATGACTCACCAACCGTTGGGTCGCCCCGAGCGGAGCCGCTTTTCAGGCGGAGAGAGGGATCTCCCCCAAAATCGTGCCTCGGGAGATCCCTCCCGCGGCTGAACTACGCCGCAGTTCGGGATGACGCAAGAACTAGAGATTCAAAACTGAGGCATTACCCAATAACCCGTCGAATGATTCCTCACTCCCGCCCGTGATATGCTTCCCGCTTCGCCTGCAAAGTTTCTGGTCGTGAGCGAACATCCATCTCGGAGGCTTCGTGACATTCTCGCGCCGTGATTTCGTAAAGACGTCCGTGCTCGGAGCCGTTGCGTCCAGCCTGGGAGCGCACGACGCAAATCCCACCGCGCTCGCCGAGAACAGCCGAGTCTCCGCCTTGCCAGCTGACTCCCCCAAGCGCCCGATCATCATCTGCGCCCACAACGGACACGCCTACGTCGAGGCCGCCTACGCCTTCCTCAAGGCCGGCGGCGACACGCTCGAGGCCGGCGTCCGCGTAGTCAAAGGTCCGGAAGACGACCCTAACGACGATTCCGTCGGCCTGGGCGGCCTGCCCAACGAGGAAGGTGTAGTCGAACTCGATTCCTGCTGCATGCACGGACCGACGCGGCGCGCCGGTTCGGTGGGCGGCGTCCGCAACATCAAGAATGTTTCGATGGCAGGCAAGGCCGTGATGGAACACACCGGCCACGTCATGCTGGTCGGCGAAGGAGCGGAACGCTTCGCCGTCGACATGGGCTTGCCACGCGAGAACCTGCTGACCGACCGCTCGCGAAAAATCTGGATGCTGTGGAAGGAATTCAATTCCGATCGCGACTGGTGGGGACCGGGCATCGCCGACCCGCACTGGCATCCGCCCGCCCCAGATTCCAAACCACAGGCCAGCCTCTGGCAGGAGCGCATTCAGCACTTGCAGCAGCGCGCCGCCGATCTCGGCATCGAGCCAGAGTTTCAACTCGCCGCAGTACGTCGCGTGCTGTTCCCCCCACCGGCACGATTCACTGCTCGGTGCTAAACGAAAAAGGCGACATGTCCGGCATTACTACAACGAGTGGCCTGGCCTTCAAACTCCCCGGCCGTGTCGGCGATTCGCCCATCATCGGCGCCGGCTGCTACACCGATCAGGACATCGGCTCAGCCGGAGCGACCGGCGCCGGGGAAGAGAACATCAAAGTTGCCGGCGCTCACACCATCGTCGAGAACATGCGGCACGGCATGTCTCCGCAGGAAGCCGGCATGGACGCTCTGAAACGCATTGTGCGCAACTATAACGGCGACATGGCCAAACTTCGCTACATGGATATGACCTACTACGTCCTGCGCAAAGATGGAGCCTACGCCGGCGTCTGCCTGTGGGAAGGATATTCCGCCGGCCACCCGCACACATTTGTGGTGCACGATGGCATGCTGCGCAATGAGACTGCAACTCCTCTGCTCAAAGGCTACTCGCAGGATTGGCCGCCGTTCCCGCCCATCCCGGAGGATCTGAAGAAAGATTCGGAGTACCTGAAGTAAGAGGAAGTGGTGCAATAGTCCCGGCGGTACGGGAGCTGTCCTTACCGCAAAGCTGGAATGCCAGCCTTGGCGGCCGCTTGAGCCAGAGCTCGGTCCAAGGTCGCCAGAGGTACTTGCTCCTTGCGAGCTGTCTCCAGATAAACTGCATCGTAAGCCGTCAGCCGGAAGGTGCGCGCCACCGAGAGCGCCTGCCTGAGCGAAATCGACTCCGCCGCGCCGTCGATTACCGAAGCCAATAGCCCCTGCACGTCATTTAGACAACGTTCAGACTGAGACTCAGTCAGCAGGCCGCGGCGTTCGCCAATGGCGAATCCATTTGCCATTTCCAGGTGCCACAAGGGGGGAACCAGGGCGCGCCACCCGCTCCCCAGTCTGCGTCGCACCTCATGCGCAAAATCGGGCACCGGGTCGTCCAGAAACCAAGCCAGACTGACAGAAGCATCAAGGACGAAGCGATTCAGATCCGTCCCTCCTCAATGAGTTCCTTGATCGAGAATGGCTTTGATCGGTTTACGCGCTTGCGGATCTTTTCGATGTCGGCAAAAATTTCCTTTACATTGGTCTTGCCTTGAGCAGGGACGATGACCGCCGCCAGCTTTCCCCGGCGGGTAATCCCGATCTGCTCCCCTTCACTGGCGCGCTCGACTAGTTCTGAGAGCTTCTGCTTGGCTTCAAACAAACCGATGGTCCGCATCTGGAGACCTCCTAAACATCTAGATTAATCATCTAGATGATACAAGGAAAACGACGTCAGCTCAAGAACAAAAGAATATGCCGCAAGCAAAGGCGGGTGATTCCCTGTCACAAGGCACGAGGTGACCGCGGATATTTTTAGTGGGCCGGCCTGTAGATCAGGCTGATCACAATGCCGACCACCACCCATTCCACGAAGTAGGCTACGCTTTGCTGGATGGTGAGTTTCAGCCCGACGTTCAGGTTGACATAGTTATGAATCACAAACGCGCCAATCGCAAAAATCCCGATCAGCGCGCCAAAACGCGCCCTTCCGCGATGCCATAGCCACTCTGGTAGAGCATCGCGTAAATCACCGCTAAAGCGACGATTGCCACGAATATGGCGGCCATTCCGACCGGCATGTGGTTCATCTGCCCTTCCTGCGTCCGGTACACAGCCGGATATTTCAGGAACTCCGTCCGCAGCGATGGAGCCACGCCAAACGCGAGACCACCGACCAGAAAATACGCCACGAAAGCGCCCAGCGCCGCGAGACCAACCCGCAAGAAATTCATTCAGCAATCCTGTCCAGAATTTAACCAAAGCATTCGAGCAATGGAAACCGAGAATCGATGTTATAAGAACCGTACTTTCACATCCGGCCCCTTTTCCAAATGAATGCTCTCCACGAACCGCACCTTGCCCGTACGCAGCGTCATAATCACGGACGACGTCCGCGTGCCTTCGCCGAAAAAGCGCACTCCCTTGAGCAGCGCGCCGTCGGTGACGCCTGTTGCGGCAAAAATTAATTGCTTGCCGGGAGCCAAATCTTCCGCTTCATACACGCGATTCTTGTCTTTAATTCCCATGCGCGCCAGCCGCTCTTCCTGATCGGGTTTCACCACCAGGCGTCCCAGCATATATCCGTTCAGGCAGCGTATGGCGGCGGCTGTGATCACGCCTTCCGGCGCGCCGCCCGAGCCCATGACAGCGTGCACGCCCGTGCCGATCACCGCCGACGCAATGCCTGCTGAAAGATCGCCATCGCCAATCAGCCGGATCCTCGCCCCCGCCGCGCGAATGTCAGCAATCAGCTTTTCATGACGCGGCCGGTCGAGCACGATCACCACCAGGTCTTCCACATCGCGATCCAGCCGCTTGGCGATATTTTTCAGATTGTCCCCGACCGGCGCATCCAGGTCGACCGCATCCTTGCACGATGGCCCCACGACAATTTTTTCCATATAACAGTCCGGAGCGTTCAGCAAGCCTCCGCGCTCCGACGCTGCCAGCACCGTAATCGCCCCGGGCGCGCCCGTAGCGCACAGGTTCGTTCCTTCCAGCGGATCGACTGCGATGTCAACCTCCGGAACCTCCATGCCGTCAGGAAACTCAGCTCCGACTTTCTCGCCGATGTAGAGCATGGGTGCCTCGTCCCGCTCGCCCTCGCCGATAACGATGGTCCCTCGCATCGGAATCGTGTCCATGGTTCTTCGCATCGCCTCAGTGGCCACCTGGTCACTGAGCTTGCGCTCGCCCTGTCCCATGGTGCGAGCCGAATCGATCGCCGCCACCTCCACCACGCGCAAGAATCGCGACGCCAGGTCGCTCTCAATGTTTTCCCCGAAAATCCGGGCCTTGCCTTCGGAACGATTTGCACTCATGGATGTCGGCGTCTCCCGTGCGCCGATGGAGCTTGTGATGCGGACCTTGCGCGCCGGGTTGAGACTATAACGCAATCCCACGAGGAATGGAAAGATGCGATGCGCAGTATCGATTTTGTTCACGCAGTCCTGCGTACTCGCGAGCGCGATTGCCGTGGTATTCTCCTATCCCTGACGGAATCAATGATCCGGAATTGACGAGCTGGAAAGGACGATCTGGAACCGAACCCCATGCCTGACCCTCGGCCCCTGACATTCCTCTGCATCACAACCTACGAAAAAGGTCAGGAATTCATGCGCGAGTGCAAGCGCCAGGGCTGCCAGGTAATTCTCCTGACTGCGGAAAAATTGCGCGATGCCGATTGGCCGCGCGAAAGCCTCGACGACACTTTCTACCTACCCGAGCAGATCGCCCTCGCCGATACCGTGCAGGCCGTCACGCATCTCGCGCGCAACCGCAAAATCGACCGCATCGTCGCCCTCGACGAATACGACATGGAGACCGCCGCCACGCTGCGCGAACATCTGCGCATTCCTGGCATGGGCCTTACCACCATGCGTTACTTCCGCGACAAACTGGCCATGCGCATGCGCGCCCTTGATCGCGACATCCACGTCCCCGATTTCGTCCCCGTCGTCAACCACGCCGACATCCGCTACTATCTCGACCACGTGCCCGGCCCCTGGGTGCTCAAGCCGCGCCAGGAAGCCTCGGCCATCGGCATCAAGAAAATCCACGTCCCGGCTGAACTGTGGCCCCTGCTCGAACAACTCGGCGACCAGCAGTCTTCCTATCTGCTGGAGAAGTTTCTCCCCGGCGACGTTTATCACGTGGACTCCGTCGTTTCCGAGAACGAGGTCGTCTTCTCCAACGTCAGCCGATACGGCAAGCCTCCCATGAACGTGGCCCATGGCGGAGGAATCTTCACCACCTTCACGGTGGCGCGCGGCAGCGGCGACGATTCAGCCCTGCGCTCCATCAACCGTGACCTGATCGCCGCGCTAGGCCTGGTGCGAGGAGTCGCACACGCCGAGTTCATCCATGCCCACGCCGACGGCGAATTCTATTTTCTGGAATGCGCCGCGCGCGTTGGCGGAGCCTACATCAACGAGATGGTCGAGGCCGCGACCGGCCTCAATCTCTGGCGCGAGTGGGCGCGCATCGAAATCGCCGGCGGCGACGGCAGCTACCACCTGCCGCCAGTTCGCGAAGAATATGCCGGAGTAATTCTTTCCCTAGCCCGCCAGGACGATCCGGATACTTCAGCCTATAACGACCCTGAAGTGTTCCTACGAATCAAGAAACATCATCACGCCGGATTGGTTCTGCGCTCAACCGATCCGCACCGCATTCCAACGTTGCTGGAAAATTACGCGAACCGTTTCGCCGGAGAATTCCTGGCAGTCGAGCCCCCGAAAGAAAAGCCGAGCTCGTAAGTCGGCATGAGTGAAAAATGTAGGGACAGCCGCCCCTGGCTGTCCACCGGGCGTAGCCCGGCGTTCGGGAGAACGGAAATGCTCAAAGCGCTCCCTTGCCCCTGCTCCGTAGGAAGATCGAAGTTAGCAGACTGACCACCATCAACACGATCCCCGCCCCCAACTCCAGCCGCTGCGGCGTCCCGCAGCCCGTTCCACAAGGCATCCGGAGGCCACACAGTCCTAGCGTCGCGCACTGCATCCAGGCATGCGATGACACCCGACACAAATCCAGATGCCGTCGCCACTCGCCGTTGTTTCTCTGGTGTCATGAAACCTGTGCTCGCCCACGCGGTCGAACTAGAAAAACACCTCAGGCGACACCTTGAAACGGCGGCTTAGTCTGCGGATGTGTTCAGTGTTCAGTCTTCGCTTCCCGCCAAGCACTTCAGATGCGATGCTGGGTGTTCCGAAAACATCTAGAAGATCTTTTTGCTTGAGATTGTTCGCCACCATCAGCTCGTTCAGAACATCGAGAGGGCTCGCGGCCGTCAGAGCATAGTGCTTTTCCTCGAAGTCCTCGATGAGAAGGGTGAGCAGTTCCGCCATGCGCCGCTCGGCCGCGCTCATGCGACTGCCTTTGCGATCCAGTTCTTCAAGCATGGCGATATGGCGCTCGTTCTCCGCCTCGCTGCGAATGACGGCGGGCAGCGTACTGGTCAGCAGTGACGCGTACTCGGATCTTGCTGCCGTGGCACTCATTGCTTCCAACCTCCCCGGTCATACTCGGAATGCGTCAAGACGTGGCGAACGTAGACGCGGCCAAATCTGAAGTTAATCTCGGTGATCAATCTGTATTGGTTCCCTTTGATGTTGAATACCGTCCATCTCCCCACTGAGTCCGCGCTCGAAAATGTTCTTCGAATATCCACAAGACTCTTCCATGCCGCCTTCTTAGTGATGCGAAACCACGCGTCGAGCGGGACTTCGAGGTCAGCGTGCCGGGCGGCGGCTTCTTTCAGCTTCTTGCGGCTGATGATGTGCATGCCGCTCCCCATAAGTTCGCATAATGCGAATATTATACTTCGCATTATGCGAAGAAGTCAATTGCCTTGAATGCGCTTCCTAAAACGCGTCAATCCCCGTAACACTCTGCCCGATAATCAGCGAGTGCACGTCGTGCGTGCCTTCGTAAGTCTTTACCGACTCCAGATTCATCATGTGCCGCATGATGGGATAGTCGTCCGCCACGCCATTCGCGCCCAGAATGTCGCGCGACAGTCGGGCGCACTCCAAAGCCATCCACACGTTGTTGCGCTTCGCCATAGAAATATGCTGATGCTCCACCTTGCCCGCATCTTTCAGTCGCCCCACCTGCAACACCAGCAATTGCGCTTTCGTGATTTCACTGATCATCCACGTCAGCTTGTCTTGCACGAGTTGGTGCGAGGCGATGGGCTGATCGCGCCATTGCTTGCGCAGGAGGGAATATTGCAGCGCGCAGTCGTAGCACGACATCGCCGCCCCCAGCGCTCCCCACGCAATGCCATACCGCGCTTGATTCAGGCACATCAGCGGCGATTTCAACCCGCCCGTCTTCGGCAGCAGATTCGCCTCGGGGATATGCACATCCTGCAGCGACAGCCCCGACGTCACCGATGCCCGCAGCGACCACTTGCCATGAATGTCATCGGCCTTGAATCCCGGCCGGTCGGTCTCGACCAGAAATCCGCGCACCTTGTCATTCTCGTTCTCGACCTTCGCCCAGATAATCGCCACGTCAGCGATCGATCCGGAGGTAATCCACATCTTCTCGCCGTTGATCACATATTCGTTGCCGACCTTCTTCGCCCGCGTGCGCATCCCGCCCGGGTTCGACCCGAAATCGGGCTCAGTCAGCCCAAAGCAGCCCAACTTCTCCCCCTTCTGCATCGGAGGCAGCCAAGTCTGTTTCTGCTCTTCGCTGCCGAACTCGTAAATCGGATACATGCACAGTCCCGACTGCACGCTCACAAAACTGCGCACCCCCGAGTCTCCGCGCTCCAGTTCCTGCGTCATCAGCCCGTATTCGACGTTGCCCATGCCGGCACAGCCGTAGCCCTTCAACGACGCGCCAAAAAATCCCATCTCGGCCATGGGCTTGACCAATTCCCGCGGAAAGCGCCCAGCGCGATTGCATTCCTCGATGATGGGGACAAGATTGTCCTCAATAAACTGGCGCGTGGAATCACGCACCAGCCGCTCTTCGTCCGTCAGCAGGGAATCGTACTGAATGAAATCGACACCGCGAAATTTAATGGCAGGCATGAGATGTCTCCTGATGAAGTGGGTTCCCCAGGGCCGGGTGTACGCCGGAGGGCAAACATACGACGGTAGCAGGGCGAGGGAGCGGGGTCAACGGGCAGTTACTTATGCGTTGCGCCCGCGATTGTCCTCCACGCTCTCGTGAACAGACCGGGTCGATCATCGAGGAGAGAAAACTGCGGCGGCTCGGGATTTGTTGATTGGATTACGCCCGGCGACTGCATCGGATAGTCGCAGTTCGTAGACAAGAGACGCTCAAGAATCGCAAGGTCGGTCCCTGCATATCGGTGACATCCCAATTCTTGCGCTTCCAGAACTCCAATGGCTCGTTCGACTTCTGCCGGTGTCTCCGGCTGTTTCTTCCAAAAGCAATGCGGAAACTTCTCATCGGTCCAGCCAACGAGATCAGGCGCGACGACGTGAGGAACTCCACAAGCGAGGCATTTCCCTTTTTCTACATAGAAATCCCCGGGCGCGGACTTCGGATGGGAAATAAATTTAGGGACGCCTGGCATATCTACTCGTCGAGCAAGCGGTCACAGAGTTCCTTGTCCTAATTTTACGTGAAATCGTAAGCTGCACACGGCGCAACAATGCCTGGTGTATGCTGTTTGCGGACTTTTCCCAGTCTTAAATCGATTCACTAACCAGTCGCAGAGCTTCAATGACTGCCGCTGGCTGAAATCGCGGAGGCATCATGGCGTCAGGAATCAAGAGTCAATTTCTTACGGCGGTCGTGTTGAGTGTAGTCTTGTTCGCGGCGAATTCAGCCCTCGCCCAAAAAGTCACCGTCGACGCCGACCCCGCCCACGTCGCCAACACCTTCAGCCCCGTCCGCTCGCTCGGCGCGGCCATCGACCGTCTGCGCACCGGCACTCCCGACCATCTGCTGAAAGAGCCGCTGCTGCACGAGATTCTCGGCGCCGGATGGCAGGCCGTGACCTATCGCCAGAACACCGAGCTGATGGTCGAAGCCTGGCACTGGAATCCCGCAGGGAAGTGGAGCAACGCCGACAAGCAGGAAGGCTACTTCGTGGGCAACGCGGAGCCCGCAGAAGAAATTCACAGCTCATGGGCGTACCCGCTGCCGCATCGCGGCTTCAGCCGCGGTGACGGCAACGGCTGGTCGCGCCTTACCGACGGCGATCTCAACTCATATTGGAAAAGCAATCCGTACCTGACGAAAACCTTCACCGGCGAAGATGACTCGCTGCATCCGCAATGGGTGATGATCGATCTCGGCAGCAAGATCGACATGAACGCCATCCGCATCGCCTGGGCCGATCCCTATGCGAAACGCTACGCGGTTCAGTTCTGGACCGGCGAACTCGAGCCCTTCTATGACGGCACGACCAAAGGCACGTGGCAGACTTTTCCGCTCGGCAACATCACCGAAGGCAAAGGCGGCACGGTCACGCTGAAACTTGTCGACTGGATGATTAACGTCCGCTACATTCGCATCTGGATGACCGAATCCTCCAACACCTGCGACACTCACGGTTCCGCCGACAAGCGCAACTGCGTCGGCTACGCCATCAACGAGCTCTACGCTGGCGCGCTCTCAGCCGACGGCGCGTTCAACGACTACGTCACGCACTTTCCCAGCCGCAATCAAACCGTGACCTGGCCATCCTCGGTCGATCCCTGGACCGCGGCCACCGATCTCGACAAAGACCGCGGCGATCAAGTCGGCTTCGACTTCTTCATGACCAGCGGCATCACCCGCGGCCTGCCGACCATGGTCCCGATCGCCATGCTCTACGCCACGCCCGAAGATGCGGCCAACGAAATCGCCTATCTCTACAAGCGCCACTATCCCATCTCCTATATCGAGATGGGCGAGGAGGCCGACGGCCAGCACATGCTCCCCGAAGACTACGCCGCGCTGTACGTACAATTCGCCACCGCAATTCACAAGCTCGTGCCCGAAGCCAAACTCGGAGGCCCGCCCTTCGAAGGCACCTTCGGCGACGTCGAAGTCTGGCCCGACGCTAACGGAAAAGTTTCCTGGCTCGGCCGTTTCGTCGATTACCTGAAAGCCCACGGGCGCCTCAGCGACTTCACATTTTTCTCGTTCGAACATTATCCGTATCAAGACCGCCCCACGTATTCCTGGGCCGACCTCTATCCCGAACCCGGATACGTCAGCCACATCGTGCAGGTCTGGAAAGACAACGGCCTGCCTCCGAACATTCCGTTCTTTATGACCGAAGGCAACATCGGCGGCGGCGCCCCGCCATCCACCGTTAAGGCCGGCCTGTGGCTCGCCGACTATGTCGGCAGCATGATGGCCGAGGGCGCCGGCGCGACTTACTATTTCCATTACATGCCCTACCCCGGAAACTCCAACGGCGGCAGCGGCTTCGGGAATTTCCTGCACATCGACGCGAACTACAACGTGCTGGACTATCCCCCGCAATATCTGGCAGCGCAGATCATCACCAAAGAATGGGTGCAGCCCATCGACGCTCTCCACAAACAATTCAAAGCCTCCAGTGACGTCAACGACGCTGCCGGAAACGTCCTGGTCACCGCCTACGCCGTCGAACGCCCCGACGGCCAGTGGTCGGTTATGCTGGTCAACCGCGACCAGTCGAACGATCACGCCGTGAAAGTATCATTCGCAGGCGCCGGGGGAAAGAAAGACCTGCACTTCACAGGTCAAATCGACCGCATCACCTTCGGCTCGAACGAATATAAGTGGCACGCCGAAGGCGCCAGAGGCCACGCCGACCCGGACGGTCCCCCATCAAAGTCGATTGTGAACGGGCGCGCGGAAACTCTTTACCAGATTCCAAAGGCATCAATCACAGTCCTGCGCGGAAAGATCGGCGAGTAATCGAGCCGCAGAGCGGCGGAAGAATGCAGCCCACGGCGCAAGCCGTGGGTAGAACTAGGTCGGACCTCGGCTCACCAAATCTTCGGAATCCACCGCGGCACGGCCCGCCGGTATTCCTCATACGACTGCCCGAACTGCCGCCTCAGCGTCGGCTCTTCATAGAACACGACGAACAACTCGACCGGCACGCAGAAAAAAGCCGCGTACCCCAGCAGAACTGTCGAGCGGAATGCGACCGCCTCACCCAGTAACACGGTGAACACCCCAATGTACATCGGATTCCGTACGTACCGGTGCAGCGCGGTCGTAACCAGAAATTTCGTGGGAGCGATGGGCGCCGGCGTCCCCAACCCACGAACCGCGAACTCCCACGCACAGCGAAAGTAAATCGCCGCTCCGACAAGAATTACGATACCGCCGACCCATGTCAGCGCCGCGCGCTCCGGCCTCGCGAATCCGTCGATCAGCCAGCGCGGGACTAGAACCAGAACCGTCCCCGGCGCGACGATCGTGAACAGCACCGTCTTCAGTATCGGTCCGATCGCTCGGGTCATGTCTTCGGATTCCTCTCCGCCGCAAGACATCCGCCCCCACCTTACTGTAAAATCAAGAACGACGGAAGAGAGTCGAGACGCAGCTTCAGAGTCTTCCAGAGTGGATCCCGTAAGTTCGGATTGAGGATTCGGAAAGACTCCATCCACAATCATCCGCATCAAGACCGAAGAGCGGATCACGCTGCGCAAATACTAATCTTAAAGAAATCAGGAGACATCCAACATGGCCCCAGGCGCAAAAATCGCAAAAACAGCTGACCGCAAGAAGGTCATGGACACCACCAAGAGCACCGACTGCCCCAAATGCGGCAAGACCACCCGCATCGTCAAGCGCGTCAAAGACCGCGAACGCGGCGTCCCCGGCGGAGTCTACATTTCCTGTTCAGCATGCGAGTTCTTCGAGAAGCTGTAATAACAAATTTCTCTGACGAATGGTCTTTCAGGAACGGCACGGCTTCCCGCTGTGCCGTCCAACCTCCAGCTCCACTTGCCGTAGGCCCTACGGTCCGACCCGCCGCACGGCTTCTTGAACCTTTTGCCCCAGCCGTGAGGGCGACTTCGCCGTTTCCTGCGATAGTTCGCGATAAATCTTGAGCGCCTCAGCCTTCTTCCCTGCCGCCTCGTCGATGCTCGCCTGGATGAATCGCGCTTCCACCGGGTTGTATGCAGAATCCGATTCCGGCGGACTCACCCACTGATACGTGGCCCAGGCCTCGTCCGGCGGAACCGCCGACACCACTTCACGCAACTCGGCGTCACTGTCCATCGTCGGGCTGTAGTAGGAGTGAATGCGGCCTTTGTTCGCATCGCTGATCGGATCCTTGTCCTTTCTCATCTGGTTGGCCACGCGGATCAGCTCGCCCCGCACCCCGGGAGAATCGTTGTACATCATCGACTCCAGTTGGCATCCGCGCACAAAGTCCTTGACCTTGCCGGTCTTCAGCGCGGCGTCGAAATGCGCCCTTGCCTCGGTCACGCTGCCGCCGGTCTGCAGCATGAGGTCTCCCATCATGGCATTGGCGTATACGTTACCGGGATCCATCTCCAGAGCGTGCCGAAAAAGTTCTTCCACCCGGCCGTCCTCGCCGAGGATTTTCCACTTGAGCAGATTCAGCCACCCCAAATGAGCGACCACATCGGCTGCGCGATAGTCCTTGCTCGTGCCCAGCCCGGCCTCAAGAATGGGCGTCATCCGCGCAAAAATGGGCTGCATTTGCTTTGCGAATTCTTCGTTGTCGTGCACCGGAGCCCATGTGTCCTCAATCCAGAGCATGGTTACATCCAAACGCGCGTGCAGAGCTGCTATGTCGTCAGGTTTGTTCTTCAGGATTTCGGTGAGCGTATCAAATGCAGCCGGATACTCCCCGAGTTCCTCCTGCTTCATCGCGGTGGCGAACATGCTCTTGCTTTGCCGGCCTTGCGTCCACCAGCCTTTGACCGGGCCGACGACCCCGCTAAGTCCGGTGATGAGACCTACGATTGCCGTAATCCCCGCGACCCACTTGAGTCCGGCGCCGCTCCACGACGTTCGTTCCGGTTCCTGGCTGGCGCGGCAGTGCGAGCATATTGTCGCCTCCGCTGGGATGAGCTCCCTGCAGGCAATGCAGAACTTTTTCCCCGAGGGTGGTTGGCCACGAAAACCGGTCATGCCTCTGTCTCTGCGGATCAGGATGAGTTCTTCTGAGCTGGAATCTTACACCGGCAGGGGAGGAGTGGAGTCCGAGATTTCAGGAACGGGATTACTGTTCAAGCGCGAGCGCGATGCGCAACGCTTCATCCAATTCGTCGAGTTTTTTGTAGGACAACGAGCCCACGAACTGTGTCAGGTCTGACTTCCGCATACTCGCTAGATTGTCACACATGATCCAGCACTCATGTTTCATGCCCTCGTCAGGACCAATCGCAACTTGGCTTACTAGCCCTTCACCACTCGTGAAGACGGGCGCGCAGATAACCGTTGAAAATCTCGTATCAATCAGCGCCTGACGGCTCACGACCACAAAGCTGCGATGCCTCTTGGGATCGTCGCCCGGCCGGTGCACACGGTAGATGTCTCCTCGTTTCATGCGGAGCTTGCTAGTCTTCGGGGGCCTGGTAACGAAGCGTATCTTCAGCCTCGGCATTCAGCCGCTCCGCATTGCGGTTGATGATCTCGATATCGCGCGCGTCCCGTTGCGTCCGAGCCTTCTGGCGGAGGTACTGCCGCAGTACCGTTTCGATGAACGCAGAGCGCGATTGCCTTGATCCTGCGGCCCGGTCAATTCCGGCCAGCACTTCCCGCGAGAGTGTGATAGATGTCTTCTCTTTCATACTACCAACATACTACCACGATACTACCGTGTGGCCCGCGATTGGTTCCTGCCCGAGGATCGGAATATCTTCTCAGATTTGCATTTGCTGGGCTTTAATGTTCCGGCCCAGCAGTTCTCGGAACTCGTTCAGTTGTTCCGAGGTGAAAGCACGCTTGGGAATTGGAACGTAAATCCGTGGCTGGGGCAGAATCACAAAAACGAACTCGCCCTCCGCCCATGCTACGAATGCTGACCACGAAAGTTTGGAGTCGGCGTAGGGAGAATTCAGAGCGAGTCCGGCATCTGTGGCCTCGATCGTCATCGGAGATTGCGCCGATGGGCTGCCGCGGAATTGCCGCCGCCCCGAGAACCTTGGACCGGCCAACATGTAGGTGAACCAAAGCGCGGCAAATCCGAGGATCGCTGCCGAAATCTTGATGGTTTGGGGATCAGGTCGGAAGAATGCCAAAAGCAAAGCAACCGGGACTGTTAAGCTCATCAGGCAGTAAGCGCACCGCAGCAGCCATCGTCGCCATGGTTTGAGATTGCGCCACGCCAACAATCCCCGGTAATAGTCGTCCGCCGTAAGCTGGAACGTTACTCGCACGCGGCAGATTATAGCGCGAGAAAAAAGCTCCCTACCCGCCGATCTGCTCCAGAATCGCCCGTGCCTCCGCCGCCGGATCAGCCGCTTCGGTGATCGGCCGCCCGACCACGATATGGCTTGCTCCCGCGGCAATCGCCTCGGCCGGCGTGACCACACGCACCTGATCGCCAACGCTGCTGCCCGCAGGCCGCACGCCCGGAGTGACGATGGCGAAGTCATGGCCCAGCTCCGCGCGCAGTGCAGAAGCTTCCCGCGCCGACGTGACCACGCCCTGGCACCCATTCGCCAGCGCGATCGTGGCCAGCCGCACCACACTATCTTTCACCGTGCCGTGCATGCCGATTTTTTCGAGATCGTTGCCGTCCATGCTGGTGAGCACCGTGATGGCCAGGACGATCAGTTCCGGACGCACTTTAGCCGCTTCCGTGGCCGCGCGTAGCATTTTGCCGCTGCCCGACGCATGCACAGTCAACATGCTCACGCCTAGCTTCGCGGCTTCCGCCACGGCCGCTCCCACGGTGTTCGGAATATCGTGGTATTTCAGGTCGAGAAACACGCGCCGTCCAGAGGCCACCAGATCCCGCACCACTTGCGGCCCTTCGGCCGTATAGAGTTGCATCCCGACTTTATAGGTCAGGGCCGAGTCGCCCACCGCCGCCACAATCTTCTGCGCGGCGGCAGCCGTCGAAACGTCGAGGGCAACGATGAGCCGCTGGCGCGGATCATCGTTACGAAAATCACCGTTGCCCTGACGATAACTATCGCTGCGGTAGCTGACGCCACCGTGCGGGGTGCTGGGTAATGTTGACGGCATCCCAGCCAGTTTATGCTGTTTACGGGAGTTTCGCTACCGGAGGACGGTTCTCGGCCACCGTCTGGTAAGCGAGCTTATTTTGCCCGGGCTGGGGCTGCCGGGTCTGGGGTTGCCGGGGATCGGCGGAAGCGACCAGATCCAGCCGCACCCGCTGCAGTCCACGCTGCTTGAATTGCAGCGCCTGCGCCGCACCGTATGACAGGTCGATAATCCGCCCTGGCACGATCGGCCCACGGTCATTGACCCGAACCACTACGGCCCTGCCATTGCGCAGGTTCGTCACCTTCACATAGCTTCCCATAGGAAGCTTCAGGTGCGCGGCCGTCATCTCGTACATGTTGTACGGCTCACCGCTGGCCGTCGGTTTGCCCTCAAAAATCTGCCCATACCACGACGCTGTCCCAACTTGATACGGTTTGGTCTTAGCTACCGGTTGGCGGATCTCGGGATTTGCTTGAACAGAACTAACTGGAGCCGCTGTCGCCTCCGAGATGTTCGGTCCCTGAGCCGCTCCCAGGTAGACGATCAGAAAAGCGATCGCCAGCCCTCGAGCTATATATCTTCGCATTCAGTTCCCCTCGCATACTCAAAAGTGCCTTGGCCTTCGGCTGGTGTCTCTCTGCAGTTTCTAGATGCTAGCGGGCTGCCAAACTACGTGTCAAGGCGAAATGCCCCCCGACTCGATGACCTCCTAGTAATCGATGTCTTACGTAACTTATTGTTAAAATAGACACATGCAGCGAATGCCCTTTGTTTCAGGAAGGTTACGCATTTACCATAAAGTAAATAGCACGTAAGGGAAAGGAAGGTATAATTTACAAACCCATTGGAATCAATGGCATACATACACATACTCCGTAAGCTGCATGGAATCATGTATTTACAGCCTGGGCTCGCAACCCAGCCGCGAATCTTTTTTTCCCACGCTGTGTCCAAAAGTAACTTCCAAGCTTGTTCGAGGTGAGACGCAAGGCCCTGTACCGAGGTACTATCGCACCGAAGGTCCTGTCCAAAATTGCCGGAAAGATGCCTGAAAAACCACCTATCGTACTGACCATCGCGGGATTCGATCCCTCGTCCGGCGCCGGCATTACTGCCGACATCAAGACCATCGCTGCCCACGCCTGCTACGGAGTGGCCTGCATCACCGCCCTGACGGTGCAATCCACCTCCGGCGTGAAACGGGTGCAGCCAGTCGATCCCGCCTTGATTTTCGATACTCTCGAAGAGCTGGCCGCCGACCTCGACATAGCCGCCGTCCACATTGGCATGCTGGGATCGGCTAAGGTGGTCAAAGCCATCGCCGACTTCCTTTCGAGCCAGCCGGGCAAAGCGTCCGAGCAGCCAGGAAATGCCCGCCTGCCCAACATTGTGCTCGACCCCATCCTCAAGTCGTCCTCCGGTGCCGATCTTCTAGACGCCGCCGGAACCAGGCTCCTGATCGAGCGCCTGATTCCGCTGGCCGACGTAGTTACTCCCAACGTCGACGAAGCCGCCGCCATCACCGGCCTCAAAGTCACCGACCTGGACGAAATGAAAGCCGCCGCCGCCAAACTGCACGCCCTGGGCGCTCCCGCCGTAGTGATTACCGGCGGACACCTTGAAAAAGCCATTGACCTGCTGAGCTTTCATTACCGGGAATGGAGCCCCAGACGCCTCGTCCGGCGTGTTGACGCCTCGTCCGCTGGAGCAGGAAGTCTTCCGAGCCGAGCGCCAGCGCTCCAACTCAACCCACGGCACCGGATGCGCCTTCGCCACCGCCATGGCCTGCCACCTGGCCCTCGACCGCGGCCTCGCCGAAGCCACGCTCCTAGCCAAGACCTACGTCACCGCCGCTATCACCAATGCGCATCCCCTAGGCCGCGGAACCGGCCCCGTCCACCATCTCTACCGGATGAGCCAACAGCGCCGCGCTGCCGGCTCGGGGAATGAGTCCTAAAGCTCGGCAGCCACAACGCAGCCGAACGGAGCCGTTTGCGAGACTCGAACGCGCCTGCCTACAGTGCGTACAGACAGTGCGCACAGAAGGACATCAATCGGGGCAAGTTTGGGGCGGGCGAAGGTCCATGAGGGAGTCGCTTGGTTAAGACAGTTGGCACCGTCGTTAGTGGCGTCGTTGGCGGCGAGCTGGCAGTTTTGGCTAAATCGTGTCTGCGGGAACGAGGTTAATGTCTCCTTCACCGAGACGAACATGCAGCCGATATTTCCCAGGACCAGCCCACTTCACGGATTTTCCCACTCCCCGATTCACCCGCTCGAACGGAGTCGCGAACAGATTGCCCACGCCCACCGCGACGTCGACGTCTCCGTACTGATCCGCAGACACAATTTGAACGACGATGTGCCCGGTGGTGCTCTCCAGATCCTTGTTGCCCTTGACGGTCCCAATCCGAAGGCCGCCACCGTTTTGGTGAATTTCCAGATCTGCCGACTTCGGCACTTTGATGGTAGCGTGAAAATGACTGGTGGTGCCGGTCGTGGTGATATGCGCCTTCGATCCGTTCACTTCGATTTCGGCTGGTGTGCTGCCTCCTCCACTCGACGTGCCCGTTACCCACTCAATCTGAATCCGGTCCGAGTTGCCGGAGACTATTTCATAGTCACCCACCCCCAGTTCCATGCGGATTTGACCGCCCTCGGCAAAAGGTTTCTCGGCAGTTCCATCGGGCTTCGCCTGTGCAACAGAAGAGACTACAGCCAACAGCAAAATACTGAGAGTGATGGTCTTCATAGAACCCCCGATATTTGTATACGACGGTTGAACGATACGGGTTCCGTCAATCTTATGAGGGAGCCGCAAGCGGCAAAAGAGTTCATTCCCCAAGGGGAGAAAGACCGGACCAGGTGAAGAGCAGTCCAGGTAAAGAGCAGTCCAAGTGCAGAGCAGTCCAGGTGCGCCCGCTTCAGATCGAATCTTTCAGGAAAATGACGCTACTCGCGGTCCCGCCCGGGAGGTTTTTTCAGCAGAATTCCCGCCACAAACGCGGCAGTCGCCGCCAGCAGCCATTCCGCGCGGTAGAACTGGATGGCCTGCCAATCCACAAGAGTCTTAGCCGTAAGCAGCCCCACCAAGAGCGCGCCCGCCACGCATCCCACGCCAATCACAAAGGCGATCAGCGACGCCGTGGGCAGCCCGATCCAGTTCCTGATCTCATGAAAGTGCAGATAGCTCAGCCGGTTCAGCCAGGAAGCAGGGAACTCGACCTTGTCAAAAGCGTTCCAGGCTGCGCTCGAAATCCGGCCCCAGAATTCGCGGGATACCAATTTCGCAGCCACGCCATAAACCCGGGCCACACCTTTTTCCCAGAGTCCGGCGATGGCCGCCGCGTCGGCCTTAGCAGCAGGACTGATCGCCTCGCGCCGCCGCCCACCGCAGGTATGGCAAAAGTGCGAACCCAGCAAAAACTCGGTCCCACAACGCGGGCAAGCCTCCGCCATGGCGGACGCGGATTCCCGAACAGCCTCGCGGACAACAATCTTGTCCTCAGCCACCAGGGACGGCGGACGCCAAAACTCCTGCGGACTGTTCTGCACTATTTCTGACATGATCCCGTCCTACGGAGAAAACCTTAAGGCGCTTATCGCATTCCAACCGCCAAAGCCGAGTCCTACCCTAAGTGGCGCGGCGCCAAATACTTACCTTTTTTCCAAACCCTAAGCCAGCCCTGGCGCAGGCAATAATTACGCGAGCCAGCAAGTAAAGATGAACCGGTTACAAAAGCTCACCTCCACTCGTCGAACGCCACCCAAACGGCCGAACCAGTCGCAAGACGGCACAGTTATCGGGTAGCTCGGACCTAGGATGATCCGATCTCAGAAAGTCTGAATCCGAATCCTAACGACTGCGCCCCTCGGTCCTCCGAGCTCCATACGGAAGCCGAGTGCAGTTTGCTCATGCGAGCCGCTCGGCGACTTGCATCAGCCATTCAGTAACTGCGGCAGATTATAGGTTGGCGCCGTCTTCGAGACAGGTAGCATAGACGGCACGTAGCTAACGCTTCTGGTTCCTCTTAAAAAAGATGATGCTTAAGGCTCCTGCGGAAGCAAACCGCTCTCGATCACCTTAAGCGAAGCCTCAGGGTCGAGCGCGGCCCGACTTGGTTTAGACTAAAGACAACCGACCCTGTGACGACGCAAACGAATCCTTCGACGAAGCGTAAGCCGGCTGCTGAAGCTCTCCTGGTCCTGGTGTGCCTCCTACTCGCGCTGACCCTCCCCGCGCGAAGCCAGTCCCCGCCCGCCCCGAATGCTCCCCACTCCGCGCCCCATGATCCCCAGACCGATGCCGCCTTCGACGACTTCTTCAACATGCAGTATGAGCGCGCGACCGTGGAGTTCGAGAAGAACCTCGACAAACATCCCAACGATCCCTTTGCCGTCAATCATCTGCTCACCGTAGTGCTCATGCGCAACCTCTACGAGACCGGGGCCATGAACACCGGCGACTATTCCAATGACAGTTTTATCGGGCGAACCCCTCGCCCCACCGACACGAAAGTCAAGGACCACATCAAGGAACTGGTCCGCCGCGCCGAAGATCTCGAAGAACAGGAACTCAAGTCCAATCCCGAGGACGTAAACGCTCTCTATTGCCGCGGGGTAACGCGCGCCGAGTTTTCCGTCTATACCGGACTGATCGAGCGGGCATGGTTTTCTGCCCTGCGCAATGCCGTCGGAGCACGCCACGATCACGAGCGCGTCCTCGAACTCGATCCCGGCTACGTCGACGCAAAAATGGTGGTCGGCACCCACAACTATGTATCGGCCGCCTGCCCTGGAGCGTGAAGGTGGCCGCTGCTATCGCTGGCCTGAGCGGGTCGGCGGAAAAGGGTCTAAATGATCTTCGCGACGTCGCGAAAAGCGACGGAGAAAACTCGGCCGACGCCAAGGTTATCCTCAGCCTATTCCTCCGCCGCGAGCACCAGTACGATGAAGCCATCGGCTACATGAGCGATCTCTCGGCCAGGTATCCCGGCAATCACTTGTTTCCGACGGAAGTGGCCAACCTCGAGCGCGCCGCAGGACGCCTCGACGAGGCCGAGGCCATGTATCGCAAAGTCTGGCAGAACGGCCGCGAAGGCAAATACCGCAACTTGCATTACGAACTCGCCGCTTGGGGCCTGGGAGAATTGCTGCGCGCTAAGAAGGACGTGGCCGGAGCCGCGGCCGCCTACGATCTGGTCAACCAGGCTCCCAACCCCGATCCCGATATCCTGCAAAAGGCCAATCTGGCGGCCGGAGAAATGTACGACCTGCTCCAGAAACGCGACCTGGCCATGCAGAAATATCAAACCGTCCTCGCCGGCAACGCCAACACCACCCCCGCGGACCAGGCCCGCCGCTACATCAAAGAAGCCTACCGGGAATAAAAGGGTTCTACGTTTTTTATGTGGGGGCAGCGCCTTCGCCGGCCCCGCCAAGCGCAGCGAGGCGAGTTGCCGTCAAACGGAACTTTCCGTCTACAATTGCGTACTATCTAGTGCCGACTGGGAGGCCAGCCATGTACTGCAACTACTGCGGAAAACTCATTCAGGATGACGCGGCCGTCTGTGCCTATTGCGGCGTTCGCGTCGGCGCGTCGCTGGCCCGGACCCAGCTGGTCCGTCCGCGCCACGGACGCAAAATCGCTGGCGTCTGCCTGGGTTTCTCGGAGTACTTCGACGTCGATGTCAGCCTCGTACGTGTCGTGTGGCTGATCACTGCCATCATGACCTGCGTCGGGTTCATCCCCTACTTCATTGCGTGGATCGTAATGCCGGAAGAGCCGTACCTGCTTCCCGCTCGCGTGAGCACGCAGCAAGTCACAAATTCGTAAGCCGCGCGACGGACTCTGAACCTCTCAATCTTAAAATCTTTCTAGCGTAGCGAGCTCGAATGAGCTCGCGGAGTCGAAGGACCCCGACAGCCAAGCCGTGCCCCGAGAGCCAGAACACATATCTGTGGTTTAATTTCGTACGTGCCCGCCATTCCTTCCCATCGCATCCGCAGCAGCGACGCCGAAATCGTCTACTGGACCCTCGGCGACGGCCCGCCCGTCTTCCTACTGCATCCGTTCCCCGCGAATCACGAATTCTGGCTGCCCGTGGCCGACGTCTTATTCACGCGTTACCGCGCAATTCTCCCCGACCTGCGCGGACACGGCGAATCCGGCGCCGGCGAAGGTCCCGCCACCATGGAGAAGCACGCCGCCGACCTCGCCCGCATCATGGACGACGCGAATATAGCTCGCGCTCCGCTGATTGGAGTCTCGATCGGCGGCTACCTGCTGTTCGAATTCTGGCGAAAACATCGCGGCCGCGTCGCCGCGCTCGGCCTATGCAACACGAAAGCCCCAGCCGACAATCCTGAAGCCCGAGCCGCACGCCTGCAATCTGCCAATGACGTTCTCGAACGCGGCACCGAGCCATTTTTCGCATCCATGATTCCAAAGCTGTTCGGCCAAACCACGCGCGAGACTCGCCCCGACCTGATCGACGGTGCCCTACGCATAATGCGCAAAATGTCGCCCCAAAATCTCGCTCAGGTGCAGCGCGGCATGGCCACTCGCCCCGACTCCGTCGAGACCTTAAAGACCATCAACGTCCCCACGTTCCTCGTGACCGGCGACGAAGACGTTCTTACCGGTTTGAACGAAGCCCAGTTGATGCACCAGCACATCACCGGCAGCCATCTGCGCGTGATTCCAAAAGCCGGCCACTATGCGCCCTGGGAACAGCCCGAGGACGCCGCCAAACTCCTCCGCCAGTTTCTAGACAGCCTTCGCTGATTCCGGATAAATCTCATTCCGGATCGATGTTCTTCTGGATAGATTTTCCTCGATCAAACTCCGGCCACCATCCAGTTGGGTGAAACGCTACGCCGACTACCGCCCATCCCCACTCTTTGTCATTCCGAGCAAAGCGAGGAACCTGCTTTCCTGTCCCGCGCCGAAAACGATGCTCGCCTCAAACGCCGGCACAACCGTGGAAGAGCGGCGCTTCAGCGCCACGTACAAGCGCAAAAGATCCAACCGGGCTTTAGCCCCCGTGTCCGGCTGGACTACAATCAAAACCGCCATGAAGAAACTCGCGCTCGCTCTCGCCTTGATCGCGCTCCAGATATTCGCCCACGCCCAAAAGCCCACTCCCCGCCCACGCATCCTCGGCATCGACCACGTGTCGTTCTACACCACCGCCCCCGACGGCGTGAAGAAACTCTACGGAGACATCCTCGGCCTCGCTTCCGTCGTGCCCGTCGAACCCGGCGGCATTCTCCGCTATGAGGTGGGCGCGCAGTGGGTCGGCTTCAGCCCCGCGCCCGATCCCAAATCCACCGACCGCATGGATCACGTAGCCCTCCTGACCGACAACATCGCCGCCCTGCGCAAGTATCTGATCGAGCAGGGAATCAAAGTCCCCGAAATTCAGGGACGGCCTGACCGCAGTCCTTTCTTCGTCGTGAACGATCCCGAGGGCCATCGCATCGAGTTCGTCGAACGGCGTCAGGGATTAATCTTGCCCTGGGATTCGTCCGCCGTGTCGCGCCACATGATCCACGCCGGCTTCCTCGTCTACCATCGCGAGGCCGAAGACCATTTCTACCGCGACATCCTCGGCTTCCGCCCCTACTGGCACGGCGGCATGAAAGACGACCGAACCGATTGGCTCGCGATCCAGGTTCCCGATGGCACCGACTGGATCGAATACATGCTGAATCAGC
Organism: uncultured Acidobacteriota bacterium; assembly: GCA_963758005.1. GTDB lineage: Bacteria > Acidobacteriota > Terriglobia > Terriglobales > Acidobacteriaceae > Sulfotelmatobacter. The sequence continues at coordinate 224,321 of CAVWTR010000002.1, read as the reverse complement.
CCGAACCCGCCGATCTGCGGCTCACCGGCGTGATGAACCACATTTCGCTCGGCGTGGCCGACATGAAAAAAGCGCAGGCGATTCTGGAATCGCACGGCTGGAAGCCGCACGGCGAAGAAGAAGCCAAGATCGGCAAAGATGGCAAGTGGCAGCTGAACCTCTACGACCCAGACTTGGTGCGCGTGGAACTGATGGAATTCAAACCCGTGCAGAAACCCTGCTGCAGCGATTTCACCGGCCCGCATCCGTCGGAGTAGATTTGTTAGAATCCTTTCGCCATGACAACCGCCATGTCATCGATTGATACAGTTTTGGTTCCCGAGCAAACTGTCACCGCCAAAGGCGACGGCCCCGCTGTCGACGTGAGCGCCGCTGCCAGCCGCGCGTTCCTCGCAACTCTGGCCATCACAAAGATCATCGAGCAGGAGTCGCTCGGCCTCAGCATCTTCGGCTCCGCCGACGGCGCAACCTGGGGCGCGAAATCGATCGCTGAAATCCCCCAGAAGTTCTATTGCGGAGAGACTCCGCTTCTCCTCGATCTCACTGCTCATCCGGACGTGAAGTTCGTCCGCGCCCACTGGGAAGTCGCCCGCTGGGGCCGCGGCACCGAAACGCCAATGTTTGAGTTCAGCGTGAGCCTGAAAGAAATCCCCGCCAACATCCTCAAAGAAGCCACCGCCGAAGCCAAAGCACTCGCGTAATCGAGAATTCCCCACAAACCCAGGTGCCCCATTTCTCGCGTACTTTGCGAGAAGTGGGGATTTTGCCCAACCCCAATCCGCTAATATTGATCACAGAATTACACGACGAAAGATAAAAAGACAAAAGATGAAAAATGAGGCCCCAGCAATCGTGCGCCCCGCGCGCAACGTCCGCGGCAGCGTGCAACTGCCCGGAGACAAGTCCATCTCCCACCGCTACGCCATGCTGGCAGGCATCGCCGAAGGCCCGTCGCGCCTCGAAAACTATTCCACCGGCGCGGACTGCGCCAGCACCCTCGGCTGCATGCGCTCGCTCGGCGTGAATTGGGAACGAATAGAAGGCAACGTCATCGAAGTCCAAGGCTGCGGACTTGCGCTCGCAGCACCCACCTCCGCGCTCGATTGCGGCAACTCCGGTTCCACCATGCGCATGCTGAGCGGGATCGTTGCCGGCCAGAAATTCTCCAGCGAAATGATCGGCGATGAGTCGCTCTCCCGCCGCCCCATGGAGCGAGTCATCACGCCGCTCACCGCCATGGGCGCGGAGATCGCCTCGCAGGCAGGCAAGCCCCCGCTGCGCATCACCGGCGCGGCGCTCAAAGCAATCGACTACGTCATGCCCGTAGCCAGCGCGCAGGTAAAGTCATGCCTCCTCTTTGCCGGATTATTCGCCGACGGAGAAACTCGAATCGAAGAACCGCTCCGCACCCGCGACCATGGCGAAGTCGCCCTGCGCGCCTTCGGCGCCAAACTCGATCGCAAAAGTAACGGCGGCGCCGGAAATGTCGTCAGCATCCGCGGCGGACAGCGCCTCCGTGGCATTGAAGCCCGCATCCCCGGCGACTTATCGAGCGCGGCATTTTTTCTCTGCGCGGCCGCATTGTTCCCCGGCTCGCAACTGACCCTCCCCGCCCTGCTGATGAATCCCACCCGCGCCCGCCTGCTCGACGTCCTCATGCAAATCGGACTGCGCATCTCGGTCACGCAACTCGACGAGATTCACGGCGAGCTGGTCGGATCGCTCCAGATCGAAGGCGCCGCACTGAAGGGCGCCACCATCGCCGGCGCCGACTCGGCCGCTCTCATCGACGAGATTCCCGTGCTGGCCGCGATCGCCCCTTTTACCGTGCAGGGAATTGAAGTGCGCGACGCGAAAGAGTTGCGCGTGAAAGAATCGGACCGCATCGCAGCCGTGGCCGCCAACCTCCGGCTCATGGGCGCGCAGGTAGAAGAACGCGAAGACGGCCTGAAGATTCCCGGAGGTCAGTCCCTCCACGGGGCCGAACTCGATTCCTTCGGCGACCACCGCATCGCCATGGCCTTCGCCGTCGCCGCCCTGCGTGCCGAAGGCGAAACCCAGATTCGTGGCGCAGAATCCGCCGCAATCTCCTACCCCGCTTTCTTTCAAACCCTGGAAGAAGTAACCGAGCGCTAGCCCTAGCGACGACGGAGAGACGTTTATGTGGGGACAGCCGCCCCGGCTGTCCGTCGAGCGCAGTTCGTCGCTTTCCTCGACGGTAACCTCCGGCCGATTACCGCAGTGACCTGTATTCTCCCTCCGCTCCATACAAGAATGTTAGTCAGACATGAGACTCCGAGGGGGATGCCGAATGCGTTCAAACTGGGTGCTCTGTGCAGTCCTGGCTCTGGCCGCAACGGCCTACGCCAAAGATCCCAAGCCCTACGAGATAGGAAATCTTCAGCAAATGGATTCTGTGCAGTGCGCCGTCACCGACGATAGCGTCCCGACCCCGGCCGGCCAAACGGTGAGCAACGATGCTGGCAAGCAGCCCCTCTGCCAGGAATATGTCTTGCAGTCCGAGCGCGTGACCTATCACATTCGCCCACGCAACGAAAAAGATTCCGTCCTCTTGCCTGTAGGCGAGCCCGTGCGGTTTCGTTTGCAGACAGACAGGATTGTGCTGCGCGTCGAAGATCTCAGCGGCACGAATCTACCCGGCAAAGACTCTCGCGGCAAAGATTATCAGTACATCGTAGTCTCAATGTCCCCACGTTCCGACAACAGCACCGCCGACGCCACCCCGGCCCGCCTGAATCATCTGCAATAACGAAATTTCGCGCTGCGCCCGAAGGTTGCCGAAAATGATGGCCAGAAAGAAGTGGCCATCGGCCGCTGCCCCTGATCCCCGCCTGTGATAAAGTATTGCCCACCGCAAACGCTGCGGAATCCGGCCCCATTCCCGCAAGTTTCGCCGTAGCGAAAGAGCGTTCCGAAAGACTGTGCCGAAGAGCGATTCCCGAAGGAGCGATACATGACGACTCTCCGCCATCTGGTGAAAGACCGCAAAGTGTATTCCGTTGAAGTCACTCGCACCGTGCTCGAAGCCGCGCGCTACATGATGGAGCACAACATCGGCGCGGTCGCCGTGCTGCGCAATGGAGAACTCGCGGGCATCCTCTCCGAACGCGACATCATGAATCGCGTGGTCGCCGTGGGCCGCACTCCCGGAACCACCGCCGTGTCCGAGGTTATGACCGCCAACCCTCGCGCCGTCGCCGCCGACGAAAGCATCGAGGAGTGCCTGTTCATCATGCGCGAGTTCGGATTTCGCCATCTGCCCATCGTCGATGGCAAGGATGGCAAGGATTTGAAAGGCCTGGTTTCGCTGCGCGACGTCCTCATGCACCAGGCCGCCGAACTGGAACGCCAGGCCCGCAAAGCAGCATCGTAAGCGAGGCGTGACCTGCCGGAGCGGAGACTTGGGCTGAGGCCTGGGCTTGAGAACCTAGGCTTGAGAACCTAGGCTAGAGAACCTGGGCTAGAGAACCTGGGCTTGAGAACCTGGGCTTGAGAAACCAGGCTAGTTCGCCGCTGTAGTAACCGTCAGCGTGACCGTAGGAACCGTGCTGCCCGTCCCCGCGTTACTCGAAACCACTCCACCGCTGTCCACACCGGATATGGTGAAAGTGTAGTTGCCGTTTGGAGTCACTCCGTTCGGCGTCGTCGTAGTAGTAGAGGTGTTGTTGCCGCATGCCGGCATCAGCAGCAATGTCCCGCTCAACACAAAAAGCGCCACCAGCCCCCAGACCTTCCGCGCCCGTTTTCCGCCCGCCGCCGCTCCCAGGCCGACCACTGCCAGCATCGGCAAAGGCAGCCACATTGCATAGAAACTTCCGTAAAAACCCCGCGGGCGAATGAGTCCGCCAGTAGTGGTAATCGGTCCATACGTGCCGATCGTGAGGGTCGAAGAGGTGACCCCCGGCGGTACTGGGTTGGGGTTGAACGAGCAGATGGGAGGGATGGTCACCAGCGGTGTGATCGAACTGCAGGAAAGCGTCACCCCGGGCGCCGGGGCGGTATACCCGTAGATCGGATTAATGTTGATGATCGCCACTCCACTGCTACCCGCCGGCACGCTGCCCGGAGATGCCGCTTTCCCCACCGTGATCGTGAACTGCGGCGTCACCCCGAGCACGGTCATATAAAGCGGCGGCGTGACGGTGGTCTGAGCGTTTGAAGCTGCCGTACCGGTGACGGTGATGCTGTACCGCACCGTACTTGTATCGCCCATCGTCGTAATCGTGGCCGAAGCAATTACCGGCGGCGTCACCGTTGCCGGACTCACCGCGCAAGTCGGAGTATCCGTGGTCGACTGCGGCTCGGCCGGCGTTACCTGGCAGCTCAGATCGACCGTGCCGCTGAACCCGTTCACAGTCCCCACGGTAACCTGCGCCGACGATGTCCCTCCCGGCGCGACTGCATTCTCCGAGAGCGGACCGGCCGACAGCGTGAAGCTCTGCGCCGACGCCCACGACGGCAGGGCGAGAAGCGCTCCCAGCAAGCATAAAGCCGAAATCCCAGCAGACCGATTGCCGGCCACGAAACTTGATTCCGACAAGCGGGATTGCAATAACCGCGACTTCAACAAGAATGACTTCAACACGAAGGGTTTCAAGAAAAAGAATCTCAAGAAAAAGATTTTCGCCAATAAAGATTTCGCCAGCGAAGATTTTAACGCCTCGGACTTCTGCGACTCGGACGGCGACGACTCAGATTTCAACATGAGCAGGTTTCGGTTCAATTAGCTTCGATTCACACGGCAATCCAAAGGCTGCCCGGCTCCGCCAAGTAACAGGCCATTCTTCGAGCTTCCACCGGAATTATCCATACTACCATCATGCCGTGAGCAATTCCTTGCGCCCCGGTCCCAGGCAGTGGCTCAATTTGAAGTTGAGCCCTGATGGATTCACTGACCGATGTCATCCCGCGGGAGCGCGCCAAGCGCTCCGGAGGGACCTTACGAAACTCTGGCATCGGTTGTGCGGATGCGAGGGGTGCCCGACCCGCATGAAGCGCAGGCACCCCGTCTACTGCATCAACCGCGTCGGAGACCGTGAGGTTCCTCGCCCGGCTATCGCCCCGCGCTCAGAATGACGTCGGGCTGAGAAACCGTATCACTGCGGATCCTGCAACAATTCAGGCGATGGCACCGTCCCCGTATCCATCTGCTTCCCGCGTTCCATACGATGTTCGTCGTCAATGCGCACTGCCGCGTCCAGTTCCTTCTTCGCTTCCTCTTTCCGTCCCAGATGGAGCAGCACTTGTCCGTGCACATAATGCAGATCAGTACGCTCCGGATCAAGCTTGACCGCTGCTTCAATCTCCGTCAAAGCCGCGGCATATTTTTCCTGGCGTTCATAAATTTTCGCCAGCCCGAAATAAGAATTCACCAGCCGGGCGTCGCGGCGCAGCGCCTCGCGGTAATTTATTTCGGCGTTCTTATCGTCCTGCAACAGCGCATCCACGTCGCCCAATTCCTCGTAGTCGAGAGCGAGATCCGGCTCGATGTGGGCATCCTTCAAGAACTCCTCCCGCGCATGCGGGTAATCCTGCTGCTTCTTATAAGTCAGTCCCAGGTTGAAGTGCACGAAAGGAAGCCGGGGATCGGTTTGGGCCGCGGCCTGAAACTCCGCCAGAGCCGCATCATAGTGCTCGAGATTCAGATGATATTTCCCCACAAACAGCCGATACTCCGGCGAGCCATCCCCGAGTTTGATCAGCTGCGTGGTGGCGCGCTCGTCGATTTCTTTGCGTCCCGCCCGGTGAGCCGCATTCGAAAGCACGTACAAATACGGCAATTGGCTCGATTCCTGCTCCCACAGCGGCTCCAGCGTCTCAGCAGCGTCGGCATAGCGCTGCGCAAAAAAATAACAGAGTCCCAAAAGATAACGCGGCTGCAGTGCGTCCGGCTGATCGCGCACCACCGACTCAAACGGCGGAATCGCCTGCAGGAATTCATTCTGCCGGTAATAGGCCAGCCCAATATTGAGCCGAATCCCCGCGACCGCCGGCATCCGATGCTCCGCCTTCTGCAGCGCGTCCAGAGCCTTCGTCCATTGCTTACGCCGCATGTAGACCACACCCAGATTGGCGTACGCCGCGCCAGACTTCGGGTCCAGCTCCAGCACCTTTCGGAAATCCCTCTCCGCGTCGTCGAGTTGCCCGTGAGCAAGAGCGTCCTGCCCGAGCTGGAAAAATTTCCCCGGATCGGCCGCTCTCAGGTTCCCAGGCGCAGCTTGGCGGGACGGCATAGCCATCGCCACGCCCGCCAGCAGAAGCACAACAAAACATCGTCGCATCATCTGTTCGCTTGACACTGCTATCACTCTCTGCTGTAGTGTCCGCCAGTGTACGCTTTCAATACAAGCCGCAACTCGAATGCTGGAAGCACACCAGAATTCTCTCCGGAACCGCGGTTTCTCCCGGTTTCCGCGCAAGGGCTGTGATGGTCACCATTCGTGATGTGGCGAAGGAAAGCGGATTCTCCTCGACCACTGTGTCGATCGTGCTCAACAACGCTCCCCTGGCCCGCTACATTCCTGCCGTAACCAAAAAGCGCATCGAGGGCGCAGCGCAAAAACTCGGTTACCGCCCCAACCAGTTCGCCCGCTCCCTGCGGAGCAAGCGCAGCCACACCGTAGGCGTCATGGTTTTTGATATGACCGATCCCTACTGTACGCTGGTGTTGCGCGGCATCGAAAACACGCTCTACCAGTCGTCCTATCTTCCCATTCTCACCGACGTGCACAACGAGCGCAGCCGATTCGAGCGCTATCTCGAGATGCTGCTTGACCGCCGCATTGAAGCGCTCATCGTGTTGGCCAACTGGCTCTTCCTCGACATCAATCTGCTCGGCGATCTCGAAAAAAGCAGCATCCCGACAGCCATGATCGGCTGCGAACTGAAGACCGATTCCATCAGCTCGGTCATCGTCGACAACGAACTCGGCGGCCACATGGCCCTCGAACACCTGCACTCGCTCGGTCACCGCAAAATCGCATTCATCCGCGGACCCAAGTCACTCACCGATAGTGCCCCGCGCTGGCGCGGCGTCCGCAACTGCGCCAAAGAATGCGGCCTGGAACTCGACGCCCGCCTGATCATGGATCTCCCCGAATCGCGCGATCCCATGTCGAGTTTCGAATCCGGCCACAAGCTCACCGAAGAACTGATCCGCCAAAAGCGTCCCTTCACCGCCCTGCTGGCCTTCGACGACATGAGCGCCTTCGGCGCGATCCGCGCGCTCACCCGCGCGGGCGTGCGCGTGCCCGAGCAATGCTCGGTCATCGGTTTCGACGACGTCGCCACCTCCGCGCTCTACACGCCCTCGCTCACCACCATCCGCCAGCCCATGGAAGCCATGGGAGCCTCCGCCGTGGGCATCGTCGTCGACGGCATCAACGGCGTGCTCGAAAAACGCGATATGAGCGCCACCCATCGCAAAGTGGCGCCCGAGCTGGTAGCCCGCGAGTCGACCCGCGGCCTGCTCTAAGCCTTTCGCGCCCTGCGCTCGACCGGCATCGATTACGGAATCGATCTTGCAGAAAAGATGGCTCTCGGCGGGTGTGAAGGTCGCTTTTTTCTTGACAGACGCCGCCCTATAAAAGCACTATTCATACGTTTTAATACCCCGTCTCGGGTCTCAAACCAACCGGGTATAAAGTTTCCGTCCGAAAAAGCAAGCCCCGAGCCGCAAGGCTCGGAAGAACGAGCAAAGGCGACTCGCGAGGAGCGAGTCTGCCCCTCATGGGAGAGCGCGATCAATGAATAGCGGAAACAAAATGGTCAAGACAGTCCGGAATTTTCTTTCGGTTTGCGTTCTTTTCCTCTGTGCGGGTTCGGTCGCGTTTTCCCAGGCCGGACGGGGCAGCATCAGCGGCTTGGTCACCGACCAAGGTGGGGCTCTGGTTCAAGGGGCCCACGTGACCCTGCTGAACCCCGCCACCGGAGTGACGCAGCACACTGTCACCACCTCAGCGGGACTCTACACTTTCATCTCCCTCAATCCCGGCGTCTATAAGGTAACTGCTACCCAGACGGGCTTTAAGGGTGTCGCCCTCGACAAAATCACGGTCAACGTCGATGAGGTCACTGAAGTCAACATCACTTTGCAAGTCGGCACCGCAACTGAGACGGTCACCGTTACCGAAGGAATCTCGCTGGTTGAACCCAGCAACTCCACCGTCGGCACGCTCATCGGATCGGAAACAATCGACCGGGTGCCTCTGATATCCCGCAACGTTTTCGACCTCATCCAGTTGAGTGCGGGCGTGAACGCGGTTAACGGCTCGCCCAACTCCAGCGACTCGATGCAGTCCATTCAGAACATTTCCGTCGGCCGCCCCGGAGTCGACGTCTCCGCTGACACCATCAACGGATCGCTCGTCGGTTCGGTCTACTACATGGTCGACGGCGCACCGATTGGTATCGCAGAAAACAACTCAGCCGCCATTATTCCCGCCATGGAAGTCCCCGAAGATGGCGTCGAGGAAGTGCGCGTCGAAACCCAGAATACCCCGGCCTCTTACCAGAGCGGCGGCGCAGGTGTTATCAGCCTGGTGACCAAATCTGGCACCAACAAAATCCACGGCGATCTCTTTGGCGTCTTCCGTCCTAACACACTGGCCGCCAACGACTATTTCAACAAGGACAGTCAAATAGCGAACGGACAACCCAATACCCCACCCTCTTTCTATCGTTATCAGGAAGGCGGCGCGATCGGTGGAGCGATCAAGAAAGACAAGCTGTTTTTCTTCGGCGATTACGAGGATACGCAGCAGCAACAATTCGAAGGGCTCAAGACTTACAACGTTCCCACGAGTCTCGAAAGAATGGGCAATTTCTCGCAGATGGGCTTTACGATCTACGATCCAACTCTGCCCGATAATCCCGATGGTACGCGGCAAGCCTTTCCGGGCAACATCATCCCGAATCCCAATCCCATTGCCTTGCTCTACTTGGCGAATATGCCCAAGTGCAATTACCCCAGCCCCTCCACCTGCGATCAGGCGACGACGGACCTGAACTCCGCCGGTTTTAATTACGCCGTTCCGGGATTGGATCCGTTCCATGGGCACCGGTTCGACGTCCGCGTCGACTGGAATGTCAGCGAAAAGCAGCGCATCTTCACTCGGTTTTCCTACGATCGGCTGGCCTTTTCCACCGCCAACGTCTTTCCCAGCCCAGGCTGGGACCCCGATTACGCCCTGAACGTCACGAACGGCCGCAGCGCCCTGGTGGCTGATGACCTGACCCTTAACTCTTCTACCGTCCTGAACTTGCGCTACTCGTTTACCCGCCGCTACGAAAAGCAAGGTGGCCCGCCGTCGTACTTGAGCACCGACATCACGAACCTGGGCTCCGTAAATGGCACTACGGTTGGTTTTCCCGCGGCGCTGGCCGCGCAGCAGGTCGTTAAACAGCTTCCATTCATGCTGTTCGATGACTACGGCGGCGGAGTTGGGGGCACCGCCGACTACAACAACTTCGTCGATGCCAGCGAGAACAGCGATGCCAACGTCACCCTCACGAAAATTCATGGCAAGCACCAAATCGCAACTGGCTTCGAATGGATGAAGCGCTATTTCAACGTGGGCCAGCCTTACGCCCCGGCCGGAACCTACAGTTTCGGTTATGGTGGTACCAATCAACAAACCTCGCCTGCCTCGGGCAATCTAGTCGGCGGCAGCGATTACGCTTCTATGCTCATCGGCATGGGAGACGGTGGTGAGTTCGACAGACCCGTCTACGCCGCCGAATCCAATCCCTACTACGCGGCGTTTGTCGAAGACACGTACCACGCCACGCCGAAACTGACGATTACCGCGGGTCTCCGTTGGGACATCTTTGGCGGGCGCAACGAGCGCTTCAACCGCCAGGAGTACTTTGATCCCAACGTTAGCAACACCTACCTGGGAGTAGCGTATACAGGCGCGGAGCTCTATGTGAACAGCAGCAACCGCTCGCCCTTCAAAACCAATCTGCATGACTTCGGGCCTCGCCTGGCTTTTGCCTTCCAGCCCGTAACCCATTTTGTAATCCGTGGCGGCTTCGGCATCTACTATGGGCCCAGCACCGAGATGGCGGCCAGCGCCGGCATCAATACCGATGGATTTTCCTCCAGCACATACCCGAACTCCAACTGTCCGAACCTCGATGGCAATTGGGTTTATTACGGTTCATCGGCGTGTACCATCTCAGGAGGCCCTGCACTCCCCGCCGACAATTTCACCGTTCCGTATTCGCTAAGCAATCCCTTTCCCAATGGGCTTATCCCCATTTTCACAACCGCCCCTACCGGCGCGGCCAATAATCTGGGAATCGGCCTCAGCACGGTGGAGCATTCTCAGCGCACGCCCACCACCTACAATTTCAACTTCGGGGTGGAATACGAACTCCCGCATCAGGTCGTGGTGAGCGCCGGATACGTCGGCAGCCGCGGACTTTTCATGCCTTTCGGCACCGTGGATCAGAACATGCTCGGTCTGGGCACAATCGGGCAATATGGTGATGGGTTGTGTTTCATCTTTAATCCGAGCTGCGGGATACCCAACAAATGGGAGGCAATTCAGCCCTCGACGAATGCCTGGTACGGTCAATCGACTGTGCCTGAGTGGATGGCGCTTGAAAAGTATCCTCAGTTTGGTAGCGGCGGCTTCGGTAGCGGCGTCGGGACTTCGGGCTATCCTGCGGGAGACTCTGAGTACAGCTCCCTGCAGACGAAAGTGCAAAAGCGCCTGACGGGTCATTTCACCACCCTGGCTACTTTTACCTGGGCCAAGCTGATTACTGACGACGGCAATCCTCCCCTAGGTTTTGTAGGGTCTCACAACGGTGGGGCTCAGGACTGGAGAGATCTGGGCTACGAACACGCCATCAGCCCGCAGGACCTCAAGTATTCATTCACCGGACAGGTGTCCTACGACCTGCCCATTGGTAAGGGCCAGGCGGTCAATCTTCATGGCGTAGCGAACGCCATTGCGGGCGGCTGGACCACAAACGCTATTCTCTACCTCAGCACCGGAGTCCCCATCCACTCACCCGGCTCGGGAAATCCGCTGACTCCCTTCAATCAGCGGTCCGACATGATCTGCGATCCCTCGAAAGGGGCTCCGCACCAAGTTAATGATTGGTTCAACATAGATTGCTTCGTGCAACCCGGAAGTGAAAATGGGGGCAACCCGAATCCTTACGCTCCGGGAACCGCCCCTGCTTACCTCGATCATGTTCGAACCCGGGGAGCCCGCAATCTGGATCTCTCCATCTACAAGTCGTTCAAGTTCACCGAAACGAAGTCGCTGCGCTTCGATATCTCTGGCTACAACATGACCAACTACGCGCAGTACGGATACCCAAGCGTGAACAGTGTTGTGGGCGTGGCTAGCGAAGGTCAATCCTTTGGTGTGATTTCTAACAACGTCAATACCCCGCGCCAATTCCAGTTCGGCGCGCGGTTTATCTTCTAACCAATCTGTGGCGCAGACAAAACCGCCTCTCCAGAGGCCGGTTTTTTGTTTCTGCTCAGACAGCGCCATTATTCATGCGGAGACGGACGCCGACCGATTGTCCCGGCTTCCCCAACGCTTCCGTCGGCTCAACCTCCTATGCCGGTTGCGTCAAGGGTCATCTGTTCAACCCGGCTCCACGTATCGGTTTTGCATGGGATCCGCGCGGTAACGGCAAGACCGCCATTCGTGGCGGCTACGGCATCTTCTTTGAACACGCCAACGGAAATGAAGCCAACACCGAAGGCATGGAAGGTCAATCTTCCCCGTTGCTGCAAAGCTCGTCACAGGTCAACATCTCCGGCTACCAGAACATCGGCGCCTCAACCGGGCAAGCCGCCCCATCGTTCCCCTTGAGTTTCTTCTCCATCCCGACCAAGGCTGTGTGGCCCTACATGCAGCAGTGGCATCTGGACATTCAGCACGAACTGCCAGGGCACACGGTGGCGACGGTTTCCTACGTGGGCAGCAAAGGCACCGATCTCGGCCGCCAACTCGATACCAACCAGATGTACCCGGTCGGGATAACGCAAAATCCCTATGGCCCGGGCCAGATCATCTCGGCGACCGATTGCAGTAACGTCTCGGTCACCGGTCAGGCCGCGACTGCTACGGCCACTGCAGGACCCGGCACAACCTACACCAGATCGCAAACCGGCGGCTGGGCCACGAACCTTGCAGTAGCTTGCGGCAATGACGCCGATCCCTATCGCCCCTACTACGGCGTCTCCACCGTCACCAGACTTGAGAACCGGGCCGCCTCCAACTACAACGCGCTGCAGGCCTCAGCCCGCAAGACCATTGGCAGCCTGAACCTGACCGCTGCCTACACCTACAGCCACTCCATCGACGATTCTTCCGACCGTGGTGACTCCAGCTTCGTGAACTCATACTCCCCGGCCATGACCCGCGCGAGTTCGACCTTTGACGAACGCCACATGCTGAATGTCGCCTGGGTCTACGACCTGCCTCAGTTCAAGCAGAACCGCTTTAGCCACGCCGTCCTTGGCGGCTGGGAGTGGTCGGGAATCGAAACCTACGCCACCGGAACGCCCGTCACCGTCACCAACGGCACCAGCTATGGCGACAATGCCGGTGTGGGAAATGCAGTCGGATCCGGTTCCTACGTCGATGTCATCGGCAACCCCAACGCCAGCATTCCGGGCGTCAGCCAGCTGGCCGGCCCCGCCTACTCCAAGTTCCAATACAATCCCGCCGCCTTTACCATCCCTCAGGGACTGACTTTCGGAGACTCGGGCCGAGATACCCTGCGCAACCCCTCCCGGCTGAGCTTCGATATGGCAGTGTTCAAGCACTTCCCCATCAGGGAAAGCATGGCCTTAGAGTTCCGCCTGGAAGGTTTCAACGTGTTCAACCACACCGAATGGAACGGCTACGGTTCAGGCTACACCTGCGAAGGAGCCAACGGCGGCACGTGCCTTGGAGCTGGCAACTCCAATTTCCTCCAAATCAACGGAGCCCACCTGGCCCGCGTAGTCCAGCTAGCCGGCAAATTCATCTTCTAACCAAGGTAATTTCACACACAAAACAAACCCGGCCCTAACCAGGCCGGGTTTATCTTTTCTGCGAATGTCTTTCTGCGAATGTCTCCCCTGCTCATGTGGAGACGGACGCCTTCGTCCGTCCCGCCAGCGCAAAGCGCGGCGGCAAAGCGAGGAAAACGGAAGCTATTGGAGCTAGAAGCTAGAAGCTAAACCCCCAGCGCCCGTTCCAAATCCGCAATCAAATCCTCCCCACTCTCAATCCCCACCGACAACCGCACCATCTGCTCATTCACTCCCATCTCCCGCCGCTGCTCGGCCGAAATCATGGCATGCGACGTCAACACCGGAATCGACACCAGCGACTCGACGCTCCCCAGGCTCGTAGCCAGCGTAAACAGCCGCATCGCCTCACTCACCCGCCGCGCATCCTCGCCCGTGCCCTCAACTTCAAACGTCACCACGCCGCCGCCCCCACTCATCTGCTCGCGCGCAATCGCATACTGCGGATGGCTTTTCAGAAACGGATAATGCACCCGCCGCACCTTTCCATGCTGCTCCAGAAACTCCGCGACCCGCAGCGCATTCTCATTCTGCCGCCCCACCCGCACCGCCAGGGTTTTCAGCCCGCGAATCAACATCCACGCCGCATGCGGATCCATGCAATTCCCCAGCGTAGTCCGCGTCTCCCAAATCCGATCCATCAGTTCCTGGCGCCCGCAAACCACGCCGCAAGTCAAATCCGCATGCCCACTCAAATATTTCGTGCCCGAATGCATCACCAGATCAATCCCATACTCCGCCGGATGCTGGTTGATCGGCGTGGCGAACGTGCTATCGATCATGCTAATCAGCCCACGCTCCCGCGCCAGCGCCGCCGCCTTCTTCAAATCCACCACGCGCAGCGAAGGATTCGTCGGCGATTCCAAATACAACATCCGCGTATTCGCCCGGATCGCGCGCGCGTGTTGCTCGTAATCATTGGTATCGACAAACGTAGTCTCAATCCCCACCCGCGGCAGCCACTCCGAGAAAAACTTCGTCACTCCGCCATAAATATCGCGCTGCGCGACAATATGATCCCCCGCCTTCAACAAGGCGAGGATCGCAGTCGTAATCGCACCCATCCCCGAAGCAAACGTCAGCGCCGCCTCCACGCCCTCGATCGCCGCCACGGCCTGCTCCGCCACGGTATTCGTCGGATTCCCCCACCGCGTGTAATAGCGGTCAGTCGTGGTCACGCGCTGCTGCTCGTCGTTGTCCGCAACCTCAAACGTGGACGTCTGATAAATCGGCGTCCCCACCGGACCATTTTTCTTCTCGAGATCAGCCCCACCATGCACAGCCGCAGTTTCCGGACGACGAGAGTTCCGTTTCATAATGATGATTGCCTCAAAGATGATTGCCTCACAAACCCTAGAGCCCCGGACGCCCACGTCCGGGCGGTGGACGAGCCGTCCACCGCTTCACCCTAAAGAGTAATGGCGTTCCTCCCGCACGAGCAAGCAAAAGCGCCGTGTCCGCAAAGTCTTCCTTCGTGAACCTTCGTGCCCTTCGTGGTTAACGCCTTTACCCGCCCCGAGTACCCACTCAACCCTCCATTTATAATTCCACCTCGATGGATCTAGGCCTGAAAAACCGCGTCGCTTTGGTAGCCGCCTCCAGCCAGGGACTCGGCCTCGCCACCGCCCAAGCCTTCGCCGCCGAAGGCTGCCGCGTCGCGATGTGCGCCCGCAATAAGCTGACACTCGAAGCCGCCGCCGACAAAATCAGAAAGGATCACAACGCCGAAGTCTTCGCCGAAGCTCTCGACGTAGCCGACCACGCCGCCGTCACCCGCTTCGTCGCCGCAGTGGCGACCAAATTCGGCGCCATCGATATCTGCGTAACCAACGCCGGCGGCCCGCCCGCCAAGGGATTTCTCGCCGCCACCCTCGACGACTGGCAACGCGCCATCGATCTGAATTTCCTGAGCACCGTTTACTTCGCGCGCGAAGTCATCCCCCACATGCAGCGCCAGCATTGGGGACGCATCATCACGATCACATCGATCACCACCAAGCAGCCGGTCGCCGACCTCGTGCTCTCGAACGCAGTCCGCGCCGCCGTAGTCGGCCTGGTGAAAAGTCTCGCCAACGAATTCGGCAAAGACGGAATCCTGGTCAACAACGTTGCCCCCGGTTTCACCGCGACCGACCGCCTGAAAGAGTTAGCCAAAGCCCGCTCATCAGCGACCGGAAAAAGCGAGCAGGAAATTTTCGCAACCTGGGCCGCCGACGCTCCGCTCAACCGTCTGGGCGAACCCCGCGAACTGGCAGACACGGTAGTCTGGCTCGCGTCCGACCGCGCCTCCTACATCACCGGCCAAACCGTACTGGTCGACGGCGGCGCATACAAAGGATTGTGAGAATACGATTTTGGATGGCGCAGCGCTTCCAGCGCTGCGATAAAGGCCTGCTCTGACGTTGGGCTTTAGCCCCTGAGGAATCCAAATGAAACTCGCGATTCGAACCCTATGTCTCACCCTACTGCTCGGCGTCCCAGCCTTCGCCGCCGCCCAAGCGCGCCCGTTCCCCGGCCCCGACGTCCAACAGATCTACCAGCGCCTTCTCCCGCAGATCGAAAAAATTCCCGCCTTCGATCACCACGCCCACCCCGGCTTCGCCGACGATCCCGACGTCGACGCCATGGCCGCTCCTCCCGACGCCAGTTCCGCCCTGCGCACCCGCGACGACAATCCCGAGCTCGTCGCGGCCGCCAAAGCCCTGTTCGCGTATCCCTACACCGATTTCTCTCCCGACCACGCCCAATGGCTCATCGCGAAAAAAGCCGACCTGAAGAAACAATACCCCGGCACCGCCTACTTCAACATGATTCTCGACAAGCTCAACACCGAGAGTTCCGTGGCCAACCGCGCCATGATGCCCGACTACCTCGATCCCAATCGTTTTCCCTGGGTATTCTTCGCCGACTCCTTCATGTGGCCCTTCAATAACCAGCACGAGACTGCCCGCAATCCTGACGAGGCCGTCTACATTCCGCTGCAGGAAAAAATGCTGCATCGCTGGATGCAGCAGGAAAATATCACCAAACTTCCCGCCACGCTCGCCGACTATCTGAAGTTCATCACCCAGGTGCTCGAAGATAATTCCAAACGCGGCGGCATCGCCATGAAGTTCGAAGTCGCCTATTTCCGCCCCACAACCTTCGGCGACCCCACGCGCGCCCAGGCCGAAGACATCTACAAGCGTCACGCAACCGCCGGAATTCCCACCGAAAAAGATTACCGCACGTTCCAGGACTACATCTTCCGCTATCTCATCCAGGAAGGCGGTCGCCTGCACTTGCCCGTCCACATCCACACCGCCGTCGGCATCGGAGATTATTTCAATCTCTCGCAGAGCAACATCATGAATCTGGAAACCGTGTTGCGCGACCCGCGCTATGCCTCCACGACTTTCGTGATGATCCACGGCGGCTATCCTCTGGAACGCGAGGCCGTCTGGCTGGCCGCCATGAAAAACGTCTACCTCGATTCGTCCTTTGGGGAACTGGCCCAGTATCCCCCGGCGTTCAAAGACACGCTCAAAATGTGGCTGGAAACTTTTCCCGACAAGATCACTTTCGGCACCGACTGTTTCCCTTACAATCAAGTGCTGGGGGCGGAAGAGAGCTACTGGCTGGGTGTGCAGTCATCCCGCACCGCACTGGCCGCGGCTCTGGCCGAGATGGTCTCAGAAAATGAAGTTACCGAGACCCGGGCTCTGGAAATGGCTCACGCCTACCTGCACGACACAGCTGTAAAGCTATACAACGGACGCGTCCACTAGAGCCGAAGTCTGCGGCTAAGCCGCAAATCGGCGAAAGAATGCAGCCCACGGCGTAAGCCGTGGGAGGGCGTTGGACGGTTAGCCAAGCCCCTCAGGGGCGAAAGAAACAGACTAAGAAGCGATCGACATGGCCAAAAAGAAACTGAAGACGAAATCGAAATCCGCTTCGCGATCGATCGCAAAATCCTCCGCCGTCGCCAAACCCGCGCTCCAATACATCCCCTGGCACACCATCCCGCTCGAAGATCTGAACCCGCTCCTGCAGCGCCAATTCGTAGTCGGCCAGGAAATCATGCTGGCTCGCGTACTGCTGAAAAAAGGCTGCATCGTCCCCGAGCACAGCCATCACAACGAGCAACTGACCTACGTCCTCGAAGGCGCGCTCAAGTTCTGGATTGACGGCAAAGAAATCGTGGTGAACGCTGGCGAAACGCTCTGCATCCCGGCCCACATGCCGCACAAAGCCGAGGCGCTCGCCGACACAATCGACCTCGATGTATTCAATCCGCCCCGCGCCGATTGGATCAACAAGACCGACCAATATCTCCGCGGTAAAGAAATTCAAGGAAAGAAATAGATCGAGCTCATGCCTCCTCTGCCCACTTCTGCGCCGGATGTGTCGCGAAAAGCACGTTCCACGGACTTTCGCTTCCGCTGCATCGCCTGCGCGAATCTGAGCGACGACGCGGCTCAGAATTTCCGCTGCGCCAACTGTGGAGACCTGCTAGAAATCACCTACCCTCGCTGGAAAGAAGCCAAGCCCAACGCCAACCAATTGAAATCTACCTGGAAGCAACGGCGTCTCAAGCTCGACTCGGTCGACCTCAGCGGCGTCTGGCGCTTCCGCGAACTTCTCCCTCAGGTCAGCGATGAATCCGTCATCACCCTCCGCGAAGGCAACACGCCGCTCTACGACTTGCCGCACTGCGCCCGCATCACGGGAGTACCGCGTCTCTTTGCCAAGCATCAAGGATTGAATCCCACCGGCTCGTTCAAAGATGCCGGCATGACCGTCGCCGCAACTTTCGCGCGCCTCGCCGGATTTCGCTGGGTCGCCTGCGCCTCCACCGGCAACACCTCCGCGTCCATGGCCGCCTACGCCGCTCGCGGAGGCCTGCGCAGCCTGGTGCTCGTCCCCGAAGGAAAAATATCCTGGAGCAAACTCTCTCAGGCCCTCGACTACGGCGCCGTCACCTGCCAGTTGCGCACCGACTTCGACGGCTGCCTCAAGCTCCTTCAGGAACTCGTTCTGCGCGCGCCCGTCTACCAGCTGAATTCGATCAATCCCTTTCGTCTCGAAGGCCAGAAAACTCTCGCGCTCGAACTGCTGGAACAACTCGACTGGCAGCCGCCCGACCACATCATTGTCCCCGGCGGAAACCTGGGCAACAGTTCCGCCATCGGCAAGGCGCTGCTCGAAATGCACGCCCTGGGCCTGATCTCGCGCCTCCCGAAGTTGTCAGTGATTCAAGCCGAAGGCGCCAACTCGCTGGTCCGCACGCTGCGCGAGGCCGGCGGCAAACGCCTGGTCAGTGTGCAAGCTGAAACCCGCGCCACCGCCATTCGCATCGGCAATCCAGCGTCGTGGAAGAAAGCGGTCCAAGTCCTCGAAGCCACGGGCGGAGCCTGCGAACAAGTCACTGAAATCGAAATCGCCCAGGCCAAAGCCGAGATCGGCGCCGAAGGCATCGGCTGCGAACCCGCCTCTGCCGTTACGCTTGCCGGATTGAAGAAATTGGTGAAGAGCGGCTTCGTGAGGCCGGAAGAAAGCGTAGTCCTGGTGTTGACCGGAAATCTGCTGAAGGATCCAGACTTCACCATGGAATTCCATCGCGGCGATTTATTCAAAGACACCGGCGATAAAAATGCGAGCGCAGAGCTGAACTCGTTGCGCCGTCCGCCGATCGTTCTCGACGCCACGCTGGACGCGGTAATCCGGACGCTGGAGCAAGCCGAGAAGTAGCCCGCTTTGATTTTGGGTGGCGCAGTGCTTCCGGCGCTGCGATCAGTTTTCCAATGAAGGAACAGGGCTTTGGCCCGCACAGAGATTGCGAAACTAGGATCACGAAACCAAAGTCACGTATTGAATATGCCCTCTAAGACCAAGAATACGAAACGATCCCGCCTTCGCCTGGCCCTCCCGGCAACGTCGGCTAACCTCGGCCCGGCCTTCGACGCCGCCGCGCTCGCCATGGATTTCTACATCAAGCTCGACGCCCGCGCCGCCGACAAATTCTCCATCACCGCCACCGGACGCGATCGCGAAATCTGCAGTAAGCTCACCGATTGCATCGAAGACCACCTCATCCTCAATACCTACCGCGAGGTGCTCCAAGCCGCGAACCGCAAAGTCCAGCCGCTGTCTCTAACGATCGACAACGACATTCCCATCGGCAAAGGCTGCGGTTCTTCCGCCGCCGCGCGTCTGGCCGGCATCGCCCTGGCGGTCCATTTCGGCCGCCTGCGCTGGACCGACGCGCAAATCATCGGAGAAGCATCCCGCCGCGAGCACCACCCCGACAACGCCTCCGCCTGCTGGATGGGCGGCCTCACCATCGCACGCATGTCTGGCGAGGAGACCGCCGAAGCTCAAGTGGCCTCCATCCGTCCGAAAGGGAAGTGGCCGCTTCTGCTTGCCGTTCCCGAGCAGAGCCTCTCCACAAAAGAGGCCCGCCTCGTGCTCCCCGCGCAATATTCGCGCGCCGACGCAGTCACCAACGTGCAGAATTCGATGCTGCTGTTAGCCGCATTTACGCAAGGCCGACCCGAGCTTCTTTCCTCGGCGCTCGAAGACCGCATCCACCAGCCCTATCGAGCCGCGCTCTGCCCATTGCTGCCCTGTCTACAGGAATTGAAAGGAAAGGATGGAATTCTAGGCGCGGCCCTCAGCGGCGCCGGCCCTTCGGTGCTGATCTTTCTTGATCCCAAGCACGAACCCGCGACGCTGCAAAAAACGCGCCGCCTGGTCGCCGCTCACCTCTCGCGCAACCGCCTCACCGCCGAACTGATTCCTACGTCAATCACTTCGCGTGGAGCACGCTCTTATTTTTCGAGAAATTGACCTAGAATCTCTCAACCGCGCCCGCACTATCGGCTGGCCGGCGGCACAATCCCGTTCATCCGCAGATACACCACCATCTGACCGTAGTGGTCGAAGCCGTGCGAAGACACGCTCGTCGCCAGCCCCAGCCGCGTCACCGATCCCTCGCCGAACGGACTCTTCACCGTCCCCACAAGATTCTTCTCGTCGATGGTCGCAATCGCCTTATGCACATACTCGAATGACTCTTTCAAGTATTTCAAAATGTCGGCCTTGCTGGTCATCGATGCCGGTCCTGATTCGTCGCCAATGTCGACCGGCGGCTTCTGCTCCAGAAGCGCGGCTCCCAGTTCGTAGTTCACGGCCGCGACGTGCTTGATCTGCTGCGCATAGGTGCGCACGCCCTTGAACTCCCCGCCCGTGGGAGCGAATCCAAACTTATCCTCCGGCATGGCGTCGGCCGCCGGCACAAATTCGTGTTCCATATTCCTGACCGTGGCATCGAGCACCTGCGCGACCGTGCGGTGTACTTCTTTCGGCTTGGCCGTCTGCGCCGCCGAGCCGATCGTCAGCACCAGCAAGCCGCCCACTGCCAATCCCAATCTCTTCCTCATGATTCCTCCCCGTTTGTTGTCTCCACCGCGCGACCATCTTACTGCAAACCGGAGAAACGCCAACTGCACAATTCTCTCGCCCATTCCTCTGTGTCCCCAGTGTCCTCTGTGGTCATCCTTCCGCTTTTGCTCTTTCCCCAAACGGCCACTGCGAATCCTTCCAAGCCCGCACCATATAAATGATCACGCCCGTCAGCAGTATCACCGCCGCGTACCGCATCTCCTTCTGCCAGTTCTCCCGATTAAATAATATGAAAAGAAATCCCGCGCAAGCCAGTAGCGCCGGCAGCGGATACAGCCACATGCGAAACGGCCGCCGCATCTCAGGACGAGTAATCCTCAGCACAATCACTCCCACCGCCTGCACCAGAAACTGCAGAATCAGCCGGATCACCACCAGCGCCGCAATCGCATCCTTCAACCGCAGAAAACAAAACGCTGCCGCCACCGTTCCCAGCGCCAGCAACGAAAAATAAGGAAACCGATGCACCGCATGCACCCTGGCAAACGCCTTGAAATAATTGCCATCCTTCGCCGCTGCATACGGCACCCGCGAATATCCCAGCATCAGCGAAAATACTGACGCAAACGCCGTTATGATTACCAGCCCCGTCACCAGCCGCGCCGCCCACGCCCCATACACCCTCTGCATGAACAGCGAAACAACATACAGCCCGCTGTTGTTCTGTCCCGCCTGCAGCATTTCCCGCCACGGCACCACCGCGAGAACGCAAATGTTCATCGCGAGATATAGACAGGCCACCAGCAGAATAGAAAGCAACAGCGCCCGCGGAATGTTCTTCTCCGGGTCTTTAATCTCGTCCCCCAGAAAACTGACGTTGTAATATCCCCAATAATCGTAGGTCGCGATCAGCATCGCCCCACCCAGTCCAGTCAGAAAATGGTGGGAAATCGTGAACGCCCCCGGAGGGAAATCAAAGGCCCGCGCCGCGTTGAAATGAGTCAGCCCGGCCCAGATGATCCAGCCAATCGTTCCCATCACGCCAAACCACAATATTTTCGAGAGCCGCCCAATGGCCGTGATGTTCCGGTAAAGCAGCAGCACTGTAAAAAAACAAATCAATACCGCAACTGCCGTTCCCGGCGTGACGATCCAGCTCACCTGCAGCGTTCCCACCCACGGAACATGCGCCGCCGCGTCGTGATGCGCATACACCGTATCCAGTTCCGGCCAGTAGTACGCCGCGTATCCCGCCAGCCCAATGCAACCGGTCGCAATGGAAAGCGGTGCAGAAAACGAAACCTGCCAGATGAACAGAAACGAAATCAGCCGTCCCCATTTTTTCGGCCCATACATCTCGCGAAGATAACGATACGACCCGCCCGAAGCCGGCAGCGCCGCGCCCAATTCCGCTGACACCAGCCCGTCACACACCGCCAGCAGCGCCCCCGCGATCCATCCCAGCAGCGCCTGCGGCCCGCCCATCGCACTCACCACCAGCGGCATGGTGATGAAAGGTCCCACCCCGATCATGTCGATCATGTTCAGCGCGGTCGCCGACCACAGCCCCATCCCGCGGATCAGGCTGGGAGAACCCGAAACATCTTGCGATGGAGATGACATTGGTTCGCGGGGTCTTTGTGATTGCTGCCGCTACGGAAGAAGCAACACTCTGCCGCTGATCTGGCGCCGTTCAAATGCGGCATGCGCCTGCGCAGCTTCGGCCAGCGGATATGTCCGATCGATTTTGATGGAAAGCTGGCCTTCCTTCACCCAGCCTACGAACTGCTCGAGATATCGCGGATATTCTTTTCTATAAGGCAGTCCGTTCGTGCGCGTGATAAATAGCGAACCTTTTTCCTGCAGCGTCATCAAGTCGAACGGAGGCACATACCCGCTGGATTGCCCGTAAATCACCAGATATCCACCCGGCGCGAGACTATTGAGGTTTGCCTCGAATGTATCCTTACCCACTCCGTCATAAACCACGGCGACGCCGCGCCCGTCGGTAATGCGCCGCGCTTCCTTTGCAATATCCGATTCCCTGGAAATTATGATTTCATCCGCGCCGGCTTTCTTCACAAACTCGGCCTTTTCTCCGGTCGAGGTCACCCCGATCACCCGCCCGCCGCGAATTTTCACCATCTGACAGAGCAGCAGCCCAATCCCTCCGGCGGCGGCTTGAATCAGGCACCAATCGCCGGGTTTCACCGGATAAGCAAAATGCGTGAACGCGTACGCCAGAAATCCCTGGTTCATTCCAGCCGCAGCCTGCTCCACGCTAATGCCATCCGGCACCGCAATCAACCACGACGCCGGAACCACCGCATGCGTGGCATAAGAACTCCCGGCGAACGCGACCCGATCTCCAACGCGAACATTGTGAACATCCGGACCGAGCGCTTCCACCACTCCAACTCCCTGGCTTCCCAAAGTTGCCGGAAGTTCAGGTTCCCCTGCGTCGGCTCGCCGATAGAAAGCCTGCCCCACAAGCTCACCACGCCGCTTTTGCAGATCAAGAAAATTAACGCTCGCGGCTTCCACGCGCACCAAAACCTGCCTTGGGCCAGGGACCGGCGTCGGCAGCTCTTCTAACCCCATAACCTCCGGCCCACCGTAAGAGTGAATCCGAATCGCCCGCATACCTATCCTTCTCTAAGTCGAAAACTGACCACTAACCACTGCCCACCGATCACTGCTTCTCATGCCCCGCACTCAACAAATTCACATAAAGCCGCACCGCCCCCGGCACCCCCGCCGGCAACTGCCGAAAGAACGCATACGCCGCATAGATATAAGTTCCCTTGCCGTACCACGCCCGCAACAGCCCGCCCTTCTGCGCACCTTCTCCCGGATCGTGGCACGACAGCAGCGGCGTGAAATGCTCATCCCACTTGTCCATGAAGTACAACCCACGCTCCTGCACCCACCCATCGAAATCGCGCGCCGTGATCGTATTGGGAAAATGAAAAACGGAATCCTCCGGCGCCAGAATTTCCACCGGAGTCTCCTCCACCGTAACCCGCGCCCGGCTCAGCTCTGCAGGATAAGGCGTGAGCTTCGCGCTGTTAAAATCCCCAACCGCCGCGTTGTACTGCACCACCAGCGTCCCGCCCGCGGAAACGAAATCAAGCAGTTTCTTATTATTCGTCACCACATCTTTCTGCGTATCGTAGGCGCGAATCCCCAGCACGATCGTGCCGTACTTGCTCAAATCCTCACTCGCAATCTGCTCCGCGGGAATGAGCGTCACATCCATCCCCACCTGTTTCAGCACCGTCGGGATATCATCCCCCGCGCCCATAATGTAGCCGACCTTCAAATCGTGCGGCGCCTGCACGTCGACAATACTCACCCGCTGCCGCGCCGGCTGATAATAATAAAAGCTGCCCAAATCTTCACGTGTAACGAGCGTATATCCCTCGCTATATTTCTCGCCCTCCGATTCCAGCACCGCGCGAATATCCGCTCGTCCTTCCTGCAATCCGGCAGGGAACACCTTGAACTGAAAGTCCCGCTTCTCGGCACGCTTCTTGAAGTCCACCGCGAATTGCGCCGGCTCCGAGCGCCAGCCCGCCGGCAACTCCAGTTCCAGCTTGCCCTGCATCGCGCGAGTAAGGTTTCCAGTCACTCCCACCGCGACGGTCGAAGTCGACCCATTATGAGTCGAAATCACCTGCGTCCCCGGTTCCAGCATCACCGAAAATGCCGGCACAATCGCCAGCGGACGCGACTGCACCTTCCCGGCTTCATCCAGAAATGGCGTGACCACGACTGCATTAATCCCGTTCCTCGCCGCCGCGCCTGCCTCGCCCACCGTATACTCCACCCGTGCCCGCAACGCCGGAGGCGGGAAGGGAAGCGTCGCATACTTCTCGTCATCGATGTGATTCACCGCCTCGGTATCCGGATCATCCCGATGCCAATAAGGCCGCGTATAGCCCGCGTCTTTCGGCACCCGCAACCGGAAGTTCGCGTGCAGATCTTTCCCCGCTTTGACCGTCTCAGGCCGCGTCTTCCCACTGAGCGTGTTCCATCCCGCCGGAACGTCCAGCTTAATGTGATCAATCACCAGCGGCAGCTTCGATCCGTTATGAAACGTGGCAGCCACCATAAACTCCTGCCCCGGCGAAACCGTGGTAAGCGCATC
This sequence comes from uncultured Acidobacteriota bacterium, assembly GCA_963758005.1. Classification (GTDB taxonomy): domain Bacteria; phylum Acidobacteriota; class Terriglobia; order Terriglobales; family Acidobacteriaceae; genus Sulfotelmatobacter. Next base: position 199,716 of record CAVWTR010000002.1, on the reverse strand, counting down.
TGCCTCCCGTACTTCACGAATGTCGGGTCCGCCGTTAGAAGAAACATCTGCCGTAAGACTCACGCCCAGCGCCAGATTCAGCGCCCTCTCCGCCTGCTGCTGCTTCTCCGCGATGCGCGTCAGCAAGTCCAGCTGCGCCGCCGCGCTCAAAGTGCTCGCACGCACTTCGCTACTCATCCGATTCAACCCAGCCGCAACTTTCATCAGAGGCCCAGCCGCACTCGACGCGTCCGCTTTCGAAGCGGCACTCGCCTCGGCAACCTGCCGCGCGATCTCGCCCAGCCCCTGCCGGAGCCGTGGAACTTTCTTTTCCTCAACTCCCAGCCCTGCCGCTAGTCCCGCCCACGTCGTATCGATCCCATCAAAAAAACTCTTCTCGTGCCCGTCCTTGCCCACCGTCGCAGGCACCACCGAATCCACCAGCCGGTAAAACGTAAACCGATCTCCCGCATCAAGCGTCCAATTTGCCGCCCCTTGCGACATCTGGTGTCTCAACCCATCCATCGCGAACTGCGCATACGACATCCCCAACGCGTCGCTCTTCTCGCCCGTATTCAACTTCAAAGTCCAGTCCGCATCCGGACAAGTCATCGCCCCAAACCCGCACACATTTCCAATGTAAAACTTCTTCGTCTGCCAGGGCAGAAGTCCCGCCACAATCTGCTCGGGAAACCGCTTCGGATCAGCCGCCGCCCGAAACGCCTCTTTCGCCAGAATGCTCGACGCCTGATGATGCCCGTGCCCATCCCGTTCCGTCCCCGAAAACCGCGCCACCAGCACATCCGGCCGAAACGTTCGAATCACCCGGACCATGTCCGCCAGCGCCGTATCGTGCCCACCCCACTTCTGAAACGTCTCGTCCGGAGATTTCGAAAATCCAAAATCCGCCACCCGCGAAAATCTTTCCTGCACTCCGTAATACTGGTCCGACGCCAGCAACTCCTCCGCCCGCAGCACGCCCAGCACATCCGACAAATTGCTGCCAATCTTGTTCTGCCCACCCTCGCCGCGATTCAGCGTCATCAGCAGCGTGCTCACCCCGCGCCCCCGCGCCTCCAGCGTCAGCATCCCCCCATCCTCATCATCCGGATGCGCCACCACCTGCATCAACGGCGCCGTCGTTCCCAGCCGCAACAACTCCAGCCGCAACCCCGCCGCACCCTCATCCTGCGGAATCTCCGCCGGAACCCCCTGATACAAAAGCCCCGGAGGATCCGCATCGAGAGAGGATTGCAACGCAGAAGAATTTGCAGGAGATGAAGGAACCGTGGGTGCCCCATCCTTTCGCGTACTTTGCGAAAGGGTGGGACGCGATGCTGCCAGAGCAAGAAGCACTGCCAGCAAAATGATCCGAGCCCGTGAAAATTGCATGCGCTGAAGTATAAAAGATGCGCGGCGCCGAACGGCCCGCAGCAGGCTAGGGGTTCCGGAATGTCTCACCCTACAAGGATGGGCCCTAACCCCGCTCCGACGCAAATTCTTTCCCTGGAAATCGGCGGTCCTGGAGATTAAAGATCAGGAAGACCATCGGTTCGACATGCCGGCGAACAAATACATCCGCGCAACGTGAAGGCACGCCGTGAATGGGCGCGCCGGCAACATGCAGGCCTCCGCCCGCAATACGTATGCGTGCTGCACCGTGGAAGAGCGGCGCTTTAGCGCCGCGTAGATCACCGTAGATCAATCGGGCTTCAGCCCCTGGATTCTACTCCCGGCGAAAAAAATGCCGCTACACATCGCACAACTCCACCGCCCTCCGCAACGACTCCAGCGGATCCCCCACCGGCACAAATTCATGCGCCACATATCCCCCAAATCCCGCGTCGGCAATCGCCCGCATCACCCCATCCCACTGCACTTCCTGTGTTCCATCCAGTTCATGCCGCCCCGGCACTCCCCCAGTATGAAAGTGCCCAATCCACTGCATATTCCCCCGGATCGTCTCAATCAAATCGCCTTCCATAATCTGCATGTGATAAATGTCGTAAAGCAATTTCACCCGCGGCGAATCCACCTCCCGCACCACGCCCACGCCCCAACTCGTGTGGTCGCACATGTAATCGTGATGATCACGCTTGCTATTGAGCAATTCCAGACAGATGGTCACGCCGTGATCTTCCGCAATCTTCTTGACGCGGTTCAATCCCACCACAGTATTCCGCGCCCCCTCGTCATCCGCCGTCCCGCCGCGATTCCCGGAAAACGTAATCACGTTCGGCACCCCAGCCTTCGCCGCCAGTGGAATGTTCGTCCGAAATGCCGCCTCGATCGCCGCATGGTTCTCAATGCGATTAAGAGCCTTGCCGATCTCCCCACCCCCCGCATATCCCATCGTGCAAACCAACCCATACCGCCGCGGAATCTCATATTCCTCCGGCTGCAGCAAATCAACTCCCCTCAGCCCAATCGTCGCCGCATAAGCCGACAGCTGATCAACAGATATATGCGGATAGCACCACCGGCAAACCGACTGCCGAATCCGCCCCCTGCGCAAGCTCGCACCCGCAACCGCATGAGCCCGCATCGCCGCCACGCCCAAAATCGACGACTGCAGCAACGCTCGCCGCGTGACCCTTTTCATAAAAATGTTTTCGAAGATCCGAGGCCGGAACCGAAAGTCTGAGCTAGAAGCTAGTAGCTAGAAGCTAGAAGCTTTTCACTGCCGCCCCTCTTTCAACACCGCCTGGCAATTACTCGAAGCCGTCAGCACTTCGTTGAACGCCGTTTCCTTGCGCAAGTCCTTCAGCAGCGGATCATCCAACAGCGCCGAGTACGCGCAATAGTTCTGCTGGACCGCGGCTTTCAGCAGCCGCAGCGCCGGCTCATTCTGCCCGCAATAAGCCATCAGCGCTCCCACGTGATACCAGTTTTCGGCGTCTGGTTCCATCATCACCGACGATTCCTGTTCGCGCACAATCCTCGCCAGGTCCCCCGGTTTCTGCGCCGCCGTGCACGCCTCCATCAGTTCGCGGTGATACGTCGAGCCCTTACTCATATTCCTGGCCGCGGCCCGCGCCTCCGCCACATTTCCCTCCGCCAGGTGGACATACGGAGTCACCCACGCCGCCCACTCCGACCCTGCGTCCATGTGCACAAAATCCATCGCCCCGTCAGTCTTGCCGTCCTCCAGAAACGACCAGGCGCACGAGCGAAACGCGAAATCTCCCGGATCGAGCTGCCGCGCCGTCTTGCACTCTTGTATCGAAAGTTCCAGCATCCCCGCATACCGCAGCACATAACTCAAAGCAAAGTGCGCGTCGGCGCTCTGCGGACGCCGCCTCACCAGATCCGTGGCCGCATCATAAGCCCGCCCCAAATCCCCGCGTTCCACCCGAGCAGTAATCAGGTTCCCCGCCGCCATCATCCGATTCGGATCCAGGCTCAAAGCCCGTTCATATGCCGCATTCGATTTTTGGAACACTCCCTCGCCCCCGCCGCCGTAAGTCGAGTCCCAGTAGTAGCGCTGCCCCAGAGCCTCCCACGCCGGCGCGTAGCTCGAGTCAATGCCCACCGCCCACTCCAGCATCCGGATCGCTTCCTTATTCGGCGCCGGATCGTGCGGCACCGCCACGCTCCGCAAATAGAGGTCATAGGCCTGCTGGTTCTTCGGTCGCGACGCCGCCGCTTCCACTCCTCCGCCCCCACCGCCAAGAATCGGCAGCAGCCCATGTTGCACCTGCATGGTCAGTTGTTCCTGCAGTCCGATCAAATCATCGGCCTTCGCCGTAACCGTGGACTGCCACAGCACTCGTTCGGTCGGTACATCAATCGCTTCCAGGGTTACCGTAAGCTGATTGCCCTGCTTCATGAAGTGGCCTTGCAGCAACCGTCCCACGCGCAGTTCCTGGCCCACTTTCTTCGGATCGACATCCAGCGCCACATACTTGCGCGTGACCGAAGAAGGCCGCACGTCCAAAGACCGCGCATAGGTCAGCACGCTCGACAATTCATCCGCTAGCGCGAACCGCAAATAATCGATGTTGAAATCACCATTCATGTTCTGCAGCGGCAGCACGGCAATCGCATTGCGCTGTTCCGCATTGGCCACTTCCCGGTGCTGGTACCACCACGCTCCCACAGAAGCCAGCACTGCCAGCAGCAGTCCCGCCATCCCCAGCAGCAGAAACATCTGCAGCCGCGAATTCCTGCCAAACGTTTTCGTCCCCACCACGCGCAGCTTCGCGGTATTGCTTCCACTCTTGATCGTTCCCGACTCGGTCTCGCGCTTGAGCAGCGCCAGATCGGACCGCATTTCCGCCGCGCTCTGGTAGCGATGGTTGCGGTCCTTCTCCATCGCCTTCCCGATAATCCCTTCCAGCTCGATCGGAATCTTCGGATTCAAATCCTTCGGCGGCACCGGCTTCGAATGCAGCACCGCGTCCAGCGTCACCAGCGAATTGTTTCCGGTAAAGGGCTTCTTCCCCGTGGACATTTCATACAGCACCACGCCGAACGAAAACAGGTCGCTGCGGGCGTCGATAGTTTCGCTGCGCGCCTGCTCCGGCGACATATAAACCGCCGTCCCCGGAATCACGCCCACCGCGGTCAGCGAATTGTCCGCCGCAGCGTCGTCTTCGCCCGGATTATGAACCAGTTTCGCCAGTCCAAAATCGAGCACTTTCACCTGATGGCTCGGAGTCAGAAAAATATTCGCCGGCTTGATGTCGCGATGCACAATTCCCTTGGCATGTGACGCCACCAGCGCATCCGCCACCTGCACTCCCACATCCAGCACTTCCTCGACCACCATCGCGTGGCCCGCAATATGTTGCTTCAGGCTCTCCCCGTCGAGCTTCTCCATCACAATAAAAGGATGCCCGTTGTTATCTTCAATGCCGTGGATGGTGCAGATATTGGGATGGTTCAGCTGCGATGCCGCCCGCGCCTCGCGCGTAAACCGCTCCAGAGACTTGGGGTCGTGTGCCAGATTGTCAGGGATAAACTTCAGCGCGACGTGCCGCCCCAGCTTCAAGTCCTCGGCCTCATAAACCACGCCCATACCCCCGCCGCCAAGCTTGCCAACGATGCGATAATGGGAGACCTGCTGGCCGATCATGAGAGAGTGCGACCTTACTTCGCGGTAATGTTAGGCCCCCAGCAGAATCCGGTCAACTCCCTTATTCCCCAAGGCCTACACCCCGCCCGGACCGCGAGCGCCAGTGTCAGCGGTCCCGTGGCCGTCCCGTGAAAGAGCGGCGCTTCAGCGCCGCGTTAACCGCAAAAAACCAACATTTTAATTCTGTCATTCCGAATCGGGCTGAAAGCCCGGTGAGGAACCTGCTTCTCGCCAGACACGCCGCGAGCGCAGTCTGAAACAGCCGCGCCTCCGCACCCTAAACGGTCCCGTGAAACCGTGGCCCTTCAACGCCACGAGCAGCAAACGCCGTGAGCAGTACCGTGGAAGAGCGGCGCTTCAGCGCCGCGTCACCCCCAAAAATTGAGTGGGGCTTTAGCCCCCGCGCCCCCTGAAACCCCGCGCGCCTTGATATATTGCGAACAAGGATATATTTCGAAATGCTGAACCTCCTCGCCCCGCTCAAAAGACGCCCCGCCCCCCGGACCTTCGCCTCGACCCTCGTCCACCTGGGCGCCCTCGGGCTTTTTTTCATCGCGATCCTCGACAGTTCACCCATCCCAACCTTTTCTGGTCCCGACATTCTTACAGCCGTGTTATCCGCCGCGCACCGCGATCCCTGGTACGAGTACGCTGCCACGGCAACCGCCGGATCGGTCATCGGCGCCTACCTCACCTTCCGAGTTGCACGCCGGGCCGGTTCGGCCTACCTCGACAAGAAATTCAAGAAAAGCAAACTGTCGAGGTTCCTGAAGCTGTTCAAACGCTGGGGCAGCGGAACGCTCATCGCCTCCGCGGCCATCCCAATCCCCACCCCGACCAGCATGTTTTTCGCCGCCGCCGGCGCCTCCGATTTCCCCCTCGGAAAGTTTCTCGTCATCGTCACCCTAAGCCGCGCCGCCCGCTATTCCGCCATCGCCCTCGTCGCCGACCTCTACGGCCGCCACTTCATCCGCGCCCTCCGCCATCCCATGCAATATTGGGGATGGATGCTCCTCTTCGCCGCCCTAACCATTTCCCTGGTAGCCGGAGGAATTCTAATCACCCGCCGCCTGGAAGCCGCCACCGCATAGTTCGTGGTTCTGCTGCAGTCGGAATTCTCGCGGGCAATCGTATGATTCGCCGTCATGCTTAGTCGGCGTCATTCCGGCTGAGTGTGCGTCATCCCGAGCGGAGCCGTTCTTCAGGCGAAGAGAGGGATCTCCCGCATCCCGTCTCTCGCCCTCAATCCCAACCCCCAACCACGCCCACCACCCCCCGAACTGTTGTACAATCACACCCCATTCGCAACGTTTCCGTTGAAGCTGGCCTAGGCCAATAATATTGGGAGGACGAACATGAATTGGAAAAGCAGATTTGCCGTCGGAGTGCTCACCGCTCTCGCCATGATGCTGCTGACCTACTTTTTGCCCAGAGGAACCGCCATGCGCGATGCCGCCGTAGTGCAGTTCCCCCTCACCGTCGGAATATGGGCAATCTTCGTCCTGCTCTTCGTGAAGCTAAAATAACCGTCCCGTAAAATTCACGAACCCTCACCCGCGCCCGGTGCCCCATTTCTCGCGTCTGTTGCGAGAAAGCCTGCCCTGAGCAAAGCCGAAGGGTGGCGATTTGGCAGAGCCCGCAGCGTGGTCTCGCTGATGCTGATCAACATCAAGCCTCGGGCCCATCACGAATGCCAGCGATCCCGTGGAAGAGCGGCGCTTCAGCGCCGCGTAAAGCGAAAAAAGACCGGGGCTTCAGCCCCCGTACATCACTCCAGATAAAACCCCGCCGACGCCCCCACCCACTCCATATTCTTGTTATGATCCACCCCCATCATCAACCCCCGCCCCATGCGAATGATCGTCAGCACCGGCCTCAACTCATCCAGCCACACATACATCACCCGCACCTCCGCCTTGGTCCCGCCCAGCGGAGTCGCAATCACCGGCTCAAACTGCATCCGCTCCTGCAAAATATAGTCAGCCCGCTTTTCCGCCGGAATCGCCGCGATATCTTCCTTCGTCGGCGCAATCACCACCCCCAGCCCGGCAAACGAGTACAGCGGCTTCAAAACATAATTCTCCAAATCAGCCGGAATCTCATCCACCCGATCCAGAAAAAAGGTCTTCGGCACGGAATCATGCTTCAAATAAGGAATCGAAAACTTCGAAATCCGAAAATACCAGTTCGGATGCCCCGCCCACTCCACATCCAACTCATCCCGCCAATCAAATGCCAGCTTGACGTTCTTGCGCTGCAACTCATCCACAATCGTTCGGTTATAAATCCGCTCAATCGGAATCCGCTTCCCGCCCCGCTCATAATAAAGACGCGCCCCGTCTTTTCGGATGTCGACAATATCGACAGCCCGCACCCCCAGCATCTTCTCCGTCAGCAAAAAATCCGGCAGCGTCTTCTGATGCAGCGGATCGATCTCCATCAAAATCACATTCTCCGGATCATGCTCCCCCACAATCGCCCGCCGCAAAAGCTCGCGATAAGTCTCCGTCTCCAGCCCGCTCAAGAAATATTTCAGCTGGCTTCCGCCTTCCGCGGCCCGCAACCCGAAAATGTCGAGATACGCCTCCGCCAGCGGCCCCTGATACGCATACAGCGAAGGAAACGCCTGCAACTCCACCAACTTCGGCTGCAACTCCCCAGCAGCATCCCGCACCAACCCAAAATCCACCTGCACGAACATAGGATGATCCGGCTCATTCGGCACTTTGAACTCCGCCGGCACCGCCAACTCCGACTTCGCCCGATACCCAGGACTATCCACCAATTGCCGAATCAATTCCTCGCCGTCGCGAGCCATCCGGTGAATCAGCCCTTTCGGAAAAAAACAAGGAGTCTCCGACAACCGAAACTCAACATGCGTCCCGCAAGCATCATCCACCCTCCGCAAAAACGCCTGATATTTTTCAGGAGTAAAACTCTCGTTGAACTTCTTTCGTAAAGAAGGAATCATAATTTCTGTCATCCTGAGCGCAGCAGGCGTGCCCTAAGGCACGCCTGCCGAGTCGAAGGATCCCTACACATAAAGAGGATCCTACGCATAAAAAAGTTTTGTCATTCCGACCGGAGCGAAGCGAAGTGAAGTGGAGGAACCTGCTGTCCGTTTGCAGCGCCGGATCCCACAGTCCACCCAGATGCGAAAACCAAGAAAGCTAAAAGCTAAAAGCTAAGAGCCAAGAGCCAAGAGCTTCTTTCACCCCTCCACCAGAAACTTCCCCTCCCGCATAATCTGCTCGTCGTCCACCCAGATATTAAACTTCCTCCCCACCACATCAATATGCGTAGTCGAATCCCACTCCGCCCCCGTATGCGCCCCATACGGATTCCCAAACGCAATATGAATCCCCGGATATTTCTCGTCCTGCAAAATCTGCCCAATCACTTCCTTCAAATCAATATTCGTCCCAATGGCAAACTCGCCCACCCGGTCGCTGTTTTCGTCCGTATGCGTATATTTCCAGAAATCGTCTTCCAGTTCGCGATTCTCCGAATGCGCCTCAGTCAACCGATTCCCCACAACCCGCACCGTCAGCGGATTCTCTTTCAAGTCTCCAAACTTCGCGCACAAATAATCGCCCACCACTCCATCAATCACAAATGTCCCATTCACTTCCCCCGGCGTAGTAAAAATTTCGCCGCCCGGCAAATTCCCCCACTTCTCCGGAGAAATAATTCCACTGGTCTTCAGCCACTTGTAATTCGGATTCAAATCCGCCGTCAGCTCCGTCCCCGCCGCCGTCGTCGCCCGTACCTTCGACGCCTTGCGCACCATCGCAATCACCTTGGCGCTCAGCCGGTCCACGCGCGCGAAATCCGCCCGCATCCCCTCCAGCATAATCTGCCGGTTGATGTTCACCATGTGCGCATGGCGAATTTTCTTCCGGTTCACCACGTCCGTCATCTGAATCCGCGACCGCAACTCGTTGGTCTGCGCCTGCACCGCAAAGATCGAAACCTGCGAATTCTCCAGGTCGTCCAAAATCTCCCGCGGCAAATCGGTCAGCGGACGCTGCGCCAACTCCTCCAGCACCCACGCATGATAAGGCGCGCCAACATTCTCCACCTCGCGCACGATCGCCGCCGCAATCTCAATCGTCGCCTCGTCCGTGATCACACACACCCGTTCCTCAGGCTGCACCCGCAAACAGACGCGAACCGCATTGACCGCCCCAGCAGTGAACTCCGGATCGAATGGAATGTCGAGGGCGCCCCACCCTTGTCGCGCTTTTTGCGACAGGGTGGGGATTTTGACTTTCCCTGAAGAATTAATTTGATCCACAGAATGACTCATCACCCTACTCTACGCACGGCCGCCGGCTCTTCCTCCAGCCCCGCCGCCGTCTCCTCCACAATGTAATCGACAACCTTCTTTAAATCCCCAGTCTGCTCAAACACCCGCAACTGCCGGTCGGCTCCACTGCCATGCTCCAGAATCTTGTGGATGTAATTCAATTCCTCGCGCGAGTCCAGTTCATCCACCACATCGTCCACAAACTCGAGATACTCATGAATCAGATCCCGCGTGGAAACTTCGGTCTGCTTGCCGAAATCGATCATCAGTCCGTCCAGCCCGTAACGCGACGCCCGCCATTTATTTTCCATGATCAGCGCGCGCCGGTACAGCCGGAATCCCTGGTTCGCCGTATACAGCTTATGCAGCTTCGCCACGGTCGCCTGAATCAAAGCCGCAATCGCAATCGTCTCATCCGCCCGCATCGGTACATCGGCGACGCGAAATTCAATCGTATTAAAAAATGGATGCGGCCGAATATCCCACCAGATCTTCTTGGCGTTATCGATGCAGTTGGTCTTGATTAGCAGTTTGACGAAGTTCTCGTACTCACCCCAGCTCGGGAAATAATCCGGAATATTGGTCCGTGGAAACTTGTCAAACACCTTGCACCGATAAGACTTCAATCCAGTATTCATCCCCAGCCAGAACGGAGAATTGGTCGACAAAGCCAGAATATGCGGCAGAAAATACCGCGCATGATTCATCATGTGGATCGCCGTCTCGCGATCCTCAATCCCAATATGCACGTGCAGCCCAAAAATCAAATTTGCCCGCGCTACCAGCTGCAAGTCCTCAACAATCCCCTTATACCGGTCGTCCGGATAAATCTCCTGTACCCGCCAATCCGAAAACGGATGCGTCGCCACCGACGCCAGCCGCAGCCCATTCTCCGTAGCCAGCCGCACAATCCCGCGCCGCAACATCTTCACTTCCGCCTTGGCTTCCTTAATGTTGTTGCAAATCCCCGTCCCCACCTCGATCACCGACTGATGCATCTCCGCCTTCACCCGCTCCTGCAGCAGCATCTTCCCCTTCTGCAAAAGCTCGGCCTGAATATGCGACCGCAAATCCCGAGTCTCAGGATCAATGGTCTGATATTCCTCTTCAATCCCGATAGTGAAAGTAGGAGGCATATTTTAGAGACTCTTTGTCATTCCGACACGCGAGCGAAGCGAACAAGGAGGAACCTGCTGTTCGCCGGGCAGCACCCAATAATGGGTACCCCATTTCTCGCGTCCTTCGCGAGAAGTGGGCAAATCCGACCTCAACAGTATAACAACGCCCCTCAGTCCCACTCCTCGTTCTCCTTCACCCGCGCCCGCACAATCTTCTTCACCAGCGCATCCGGCAAAGGCTTGTCAGCAGGAAACTGAATCGTCCCCTTCGAAGTCCGATACCCCGTCAACTCCTTCTCAAACCGATCCAACACTCCCGACCCCGTCGGAAACAAACTGCAATGATTCTTAAACGCCGCGTAAGCCACCAGCATCCCGTTCTACTGAAACATCGGCATCCCGTAGCTGATCACCTCAGTAGTTTCCTTCGGCACCACGGACCGAATCACCGCACGAATATGTTTCAATGTCGACCGCACCGGCTCCAGCGTCCCCGCCAGATATTCCTCCACCGTCTTCGCAACCTTACCTTTCCGCATGAGATCCCAAAGCCTTGTCATCCTGAGCGAGGAAGTGCTCCGCAACGCGGAGCACTTACGCAGTCGAAGGACCCCTATCAGTACCGCAGAACCGGCGGCACATCAGGGAGTTCTCACACGCAGAATCCGTCGCTACTTCCCCGGCTTCCGCTTCCGCGCCGCCACCCACTCCGGCTCGCCCTTCTTCTCCGGCTTAGCCCCCGCCAAGAACGCCGCCCACCGCAACTCCTTCACCGGACTCTCACCAGACGTAGCCATTTTCACCGCCATCTCCGCCACCGCATTCACAATCCAGTCAAAATTCTCCTGCCCCACCGACGTAATCTCCGCATCCGGCGCCGGATTCAAAAAGTCAATCGCATACGGCACTCCCCCCTCCACCGCAAACTCCACCGTATTTAAGTCGTACCCCAGCGCCCGGCACAGAGACAACGCATCCTTTACCATGCGATCCCGCAACGCCGGAGTCGACGGCGCCGGATTCCCCTTCACATACCGCTCATGATGCGGCGCCCGCGGATCGTACTTCATGATGTGCACCTTCTCCTGCCCCACCACATAGCACCGGTAATACTCCTCGAACTCGACGCCGTGCTGCAGCGTCATGCACAGCCGCCCCGTCTGGTTGTAATGATGAAAAAATTCCTCCGGATTATGCACGTGATACACATGCTTCCAACCGCCCCCGGAATAAGGTTTCAAGAAAGCAGGGAAGCCAACGTAGTCAAACAACTCCTGCCAGTTAAGAGGGAAAATCAAATTCCGCATCGACTGATCCGTCGTCCCCTCCGGATGCTTGTTATGCGGCAGAATGACCGTCGGCGGAATCGCCACGCCCATCTTGTGCGCCAGCGCATAATTAAAAAACTTGTCATCCGCCGTCCACCAGAACGGATTATTGACGACAATAGTCCCCTGCAGCGCCGCGTTCTTCAAATAAGCCCGATAAAACTCAATATCCTGCGAAATCCTATCGATGATCACCGCATATTTCTTCGGCTCATCCATCCGAATCCCGCCAATCTTCACAAACTCCGCCTCCACGCCCTCGACTCCCATCGCGTTAATCTTCTCCACCAACGCCGGCGGAAACGTATTCTCCATCCCAAACAAAATCCCAATCTTCTTCACAAGAATTCTCCCTGCCCGCAAAAAACTGACCACTGCCCACTAGTCACTGCCCACTGCCCCTAAAAATACTTCCCCGCCATCCTCAACCACAATGGCCAATCATGCTTCGAATTATCCCCCCAAACATCCAGCCAATGCGGAATCGCCTTCCCATTCAGAATCGCCGAAAACTTCACATTCTGATCCAGACACATATCCCAATCCGCCGACCCCAGCACAATCTTCATCTGCCGGTAGCGGCTTAAGAACCACTCATCCGTCATCCCCGGCACGAAGTCCGGAGGATTATTAAAGTAGCAATCATTGTCGTAATACCCATCCAGAAACTGCTTGATGTCAAATGCCCCGCTCATGCTCACGCAATGCGTCACCACATCCGGATGCTTGAACGCAAAATTCACCGCATGATATCCGCCAAAACTGCACCCCGTCACCGCCAGCTGCCAGTTCTGATTCTTCCATTTAATAAACGGCAAAAACTCATGCAAAATATAGCGCTCATACTGCAAATGCCGCAGCACCCGCACCCGCGGATGCACGCCCTTGTTGTACCAACTCTCCGTATCCACGCCGTCCGTGCAAAACACCTGCAGCTCGCCCCGCTCAATCTTCGGCGCCAGCACCCCGATCATCCCCCGGTCTTCATACTCGAAAAATCTCCCCATCGAGGTCGGAAACACCAGCAGCGGCATCCCCGCATACCCATAAACCAGCGCCTCCATATCCCGATGCAATTCCTGGCTATAAGCCTTCTTGTATTCGCGATTCATAATGGATAGTTGGTTTTGTGGAAGGGCACGGCTTTAGCCGTGCCGCTCAGTGCCACGAAAAAGAAGGGCTTTAGCCCCTGCCCACCCCGCGTCTTCCGCAGCCGAAGTATCTTAACCCGATGAAGGTGCAAAACCCTAGAGTGGTGAAACGGAAACGAAGCCGCAAGCCAAAGGAATTTTCTCTGGCGCCGCCCCCAGCCGGAGTTTCGTCCCCAAGTCTTTCGACCCTAATATTTTTCTCCCGTTGACTCCTCCGCAAATTCGTGGGCCTACTAGCGAACACCCACCGGGGCGACGTCTGGTGCCCCAGGTCTGGGCGCGGTGTTAGGACCTCCCTGTTTCCTGACGTCCCCGAAATTCGCGAATGAACATCAGCCATACAAACAGCCACATAAAAATGAGGAGACGTACCATGCGCAACCCGACTTGCGGAATAAAATTCTTCCCGTTCTGTGCCCTCGCCCTAGCTTCGCCGTCAACCCAAATCCCGCCACCGGCGCGGACCTCACCCCAGGCGGCAATCATTCCCGCGCCCTCATCACCCAGCCCATCGACGAAACCAATCGCATCACTCTGGGCGGCAATACCCGTCCCGAAGCAAACGCCGAAAACGATCGCGGCCCGGTCGCCTCCGATTTTGCCGTCAACCACATGCTGCTACAGCTGCGCCGCTCTCCCGAGCAGGAAGCCGCCGCCCGCCAGCTAATCGAAGATCTCCACAATCCCGATTCCGCGAACTATCACCGCTGGCTCACCGCGCGTCAGTTCGGCGACCGCTTCGGCCTCGCCCAGGCCGATCTCAACACCATCACCGGAGTCCTCTCCACCTCAGACTCCTCCTATCTGCCGGCGTACGCCACCGGTGCCGGATGGGATTTCGCCACCGGCCTAGGCACCATCAACGCCGCAAATCTCGTGGAGCAGTGGACCAGCGTAGCCCCCTGACCCGCAGGCCAGAGCCACACTCGATGAAAAGAGTGCCCCACGTCTCGCTTGTTTTTGCGAGACGTGGGGCTTTTTTCATCTAGGCTTTCTACCTTAAGGCTCTATGAAATGAAATCGGTCCGTTAAATGAAATCGATCCTTCAGGCATGCCCTACCGTGCGTATATGCCTAACCCGAGCCGCGAAGCGGCGCAAGAATGCAGCCCACGGCGTAAGCCGTGGGTGCAAAGTGAGGAGAGAACAAGCCCCAGAGGGGCGAAAGAGCACTCCTCAGGCACACTTTTAGTCCCAAGGGTTTCTCAGTAAACGCAAATCCTAGACGCACTCTGCGCGGCGGCGCCACACTTTCAGTAAAATCATTCTGCAGTCAATCAGGATCAAATTGCTCGACCAAAATCCTGAATCTCCAAGCAATGCCCACCACCCACCTCACCGAAGCCGACGTTCGCCGCCTCCTCGACCCCGTCGAGCTATGTCTTGCCCTCGAATCCGCCTTCCGCGATCGCTATCCCTCCGTCAGCCTCCCACCCCGTACCCAAGCCGAACTCGCGCACGGCATCTTCCTGGCCATGTCCTGTTACGACAGCGCCACCAACACGCTCGGCATGAAGCTGGTCCTGGTTCGAGATATAAACGCTCGAGATGTAAACGCCGGAGATCAAAACGCGCGTGATCAAGCCCAGAGTCCCACCAGCGAATCCGACTCCGAAGGCCGCATCCAGGCCACCTACCTTCTCCTCGATCCAGACACCGCCCAGCCCCGCCTGACCATCGCCGCCAACTACCTCACCGACCTGCGCACCGCCGCAACCTCCGCCGTCGCTACAAAATTTCTGGCTCGCCCCGACGTTTCCACTCTCGGCATTTTCGGCACCGGACGCCTCGCCCTCGCTCACCTCGCCGTACTTCCTCTGGCCCGCAACTTCGAGCGCGTGCTGGTCTGCGGACGCAACCCCTCCCGCTCCGCCGCATTTGTCCAGAAAGTTTCCACGCAACTCCCCGACCTCACCATCACCGCCGCCGACGCCCACACCTGCGCCGCGCAATCCGACGTGCTCTGCACCTGCACCTCAAATTCGGCTCCGCTCTTTGACGGCCGCGACCTGCGTCCCGGAACTCATCTCAACCTGGTCGGAGCTTTCCGCCCCGAAACCCGCGAAGTCGATACCCACACCATCGCGCGCTCCCGCGTAGTAGTCGACACTTATCTGGCAGCGTTGGAAGTAGGAGAGTTGGTAATCCCTCTGCAAGAAGGCACCATCGCGCGCGATCATGTCGTCGCCGACCTTCACGAATTAATCAGTGGAACAAAGCAGGGAAGACGCAGCCCCCAGGAAATCACCGTCTTCAAAAGCGTAGGCTGCGCATTAGAAGACCTTGTAGCCGCCGAACTCCTGCAGTCCGCCCGCCGCTAAAGAATTGCGTCGGGGGAGTGGCGCAGTTTGAAAGAAGATTCGTATCAGGGCATCGATTCAGAGGCCGCGGAAAAACTCGGGATTAATCACGAACGGGAAGGGCACGAGTTCCACTCGTGCCGTTAAGCCATCGAAAATGAACCGGCGCTTCAGCGCCTGAGGTCCGCTCTCAGCGCCGGCTACGACTTTTTCCGCAGCATATTCAGCCATGCCAACAGAAGCTCAAGAGACAAGCGGCTTCAGCCGCTGAGGCCCACCGCAGCAAAGAGCCGCGAAGCGGCGTAAGAATGCAGCCCACAGCCTGCCCTGAGCCTGTCGAAGCGACGCAAGCCGTGGGTCGAGAGATGAGGGAGTCAACAAGCCCCAAAGGGGCGAAAGAAAATAATTAACCACGCAGACGTGGAACCGCCCGCGCTCCCGCGGCATCCTCACCTCGCCAAACCTATCGCGGCTTGTGGTACCAAAAGAATGCCAACGCTACCAGGGCGACGGTAATGATCCACAGCACGATGTCTTTACTGCGGTTCTTTTCTTCGGCCATAAAGTGCAGTACACCATACCTCAAGTTAAGGTTCAAGTGGCGTTTTGATTTCCCCGTTTAGGGTTTCGCCATCGGGGCGCAGCACGCAAGGTCAATCAGTGTAATCGCAATGTTACGCCAGCTGAGGCTAGCGACGGACGGGCGCATATACTCTTGGTGCATGGAACCTGGCGAGAAATTCATACGACGCCTTCTAAAGTTTGTCTTCATGATCCTCGCTTTTGTCATTGCAATAGTATTCGAGGAGTCTTCTTTCGGTATGGGACGGCTCGGAGCGCTGATTTTTATAATTGGAGCTTCAATGGGCGCTCTGGCCGCCTATCTCTGGAAGGACTTGAAAAACTGAGTGAGTGAGCCCAAACGCCCATACTTCCATCTGCCGGGTCGATGAGTGAATACGAGGATGTTAGGCCAGCGTGCGTTATTGCATTAGGTCGAGCGCGTCGCTGAAGGCTGCCTTGAGCTTAAGGGCCTTCTTGATTTCTTCACAAGTCACATAGGGATGCTCACTGTATTCGAGGAAGCTCGGACATTGGTGTTCGCGGAAAAACTTGACTATGGACGCAGGATTGGTCGCGTAGTCCGCAGGCCACCCTTCGAGGGCCTCGAAGGCCGACTTGATGCCCGTCTTCCCGAAGAGGTAAGACGCATCCTCGCAGTATTTATCGAAATCGGTATCGAAGATGGCCTGGTACATCAGGTAGTTCTCCCCGTTAATGGTGAAGATCAGCCACCTCAAGTAGTGCGCCTTGAGTATCGAGAGCGTGGTCGGATCATCTGCGATTGCTTTCTCTATGACCCTGGCATGGTTGTAGATGTGTGCTCTTCCCTTCCAGGGATGACCTTCGCGACCACGCTGAAACCGTAGCAAGCTGGAGTCTGAGGAAAGATCGGACCGTATCTTCCTTGCTCAACCTTGTCCTTGAAGAATCCCCCCTTGGGAATCGCCATCGCCTGTGGTGTCGTCCAATCCTGCTCTTTGGGCTTTGAGGGCGTTGCGGGCGCTACGGTGGCCATCTCAGTCTCCTATTCCGGTTCTTGATCCCCGCGGGTGTGACTCAATTCACTCCATCCACCGGACTAAAGATCACCCTAGAGTTGACTCGATGTTTGGGCAACTGAAATCCCTAAGTTGATTCGGAGCGGAACGTGGACGAATGCGTCAACTGCGGAAACCAGGCCGTTACACTTATTGACCTCTTACCTTGTAATCCTTCCACTTCACAATTTCGCGCACGTGCACCGACTGTATCTTGAAGGTCAGCGTGTCATCGACTTTCGCATATACCGGAAACCACAGCCCATCCACCAGTTGCCGGTAGGTCACAAACGTAGGCCGAATCTCCATGTGCTTGCCTTTCGCCTGCACCTTATCAGGCACGCTCTTGCCGCACACTTTCACGATCTGAAAATCGCGATTGTCGACCCAGATTTTCCCCTGAAAATAGCGTTTGTTCTTCTCCTCTTTCTTCGGCACCAGATGGAACACATAAGTGTCGAGATCGTCGACATGCTGCTGTCCCGAGTAAGTCAGGTTATATTCCGCCGCTTCTTCCGTGGTCAGAACCAACGGCATGAACCCGCGGATGTCTTCCATGTCTTCCGAAGTCAACTGTATCCCCCGCAGCGTGGACTGTTCCGCAAACATCACTTTTTCCGCGCGCTTTCCCTTGTCGTCGTACGACACGATCGCAGTCTCGTGAAATTGCCCATCGACCCCGGTTTCGCTCAGCGTCTGCACCAGCACGTCCTGGGTGAAGGTGTAATGCATCCGCGCCTCGTTGACTTTCGTTTCTTGCGCCGTGAATCTCTGAATCAATTCCGGCACCGTCATATCCTTCGGCGCAGCCGTGTCCAGCGGACTGTCCCCTTCGGCGCAGTCCGTCTGCGCCCACGCCGCGCCGATCAGCATCGCCATCAGCATCGCAACCGCCGCCGCGAATCCCATCGCTCTACGACCCCTCTTCGCCCGCGGCTTTCCATCCCGCATCGTCATTAAGACTCCTGGCTCGTCATTCAGCTTGTCAGCCCGAAACATACACCGCAAAAGCTCTCCCACGCAACGGCCCGATCTCGCAGGATGCAATTTGAAGTCGCAGTGACCGGTCTCTCTCCCGATACTTGTCATTCCGACCCTGCCGCAAGCAAAGCGCAGCGGCAGGCGGAGGAACCTGCTGTTTCTCTCCCCGAAAATCGAACTCTGCCACTTCCCCCGTCCCGCGCGCCGTTCGCCCCCCAGAGAGCCGCAAATGCCCAGCCTTCCCTAAATGTGCAAAGTCTTGCGCCAGCGCCCAACCCTCCCTCGTAAGCTCACGAATTCAAAGCCTTTTAGGTTGGTATGGAGGTTGCACCCATCCCCTGTGAATTCGGACCAAATACACCCGGAACCAACACACCGAACCATCACACTATGAAAATCACACTTTTTGTCCTTTTCATCCTTTTCACCGGCCTTTGGACCGGCTCCGCCTTCGGTCAGACCGGAGTATCGGTGCTCTCCAACCAGCCGCAAGTGATTGAGTCTCCCAGCCACCCGCAGCACGCCGAGATTCACTCCATGGCCACCGAGACTCCTCTGCTCGGCGGCAGCGCCTATACTTACGCCCAAGGCGAACGCCCGCTCTGGGAGTTTGGCCCAGTCTCCCAGCCCACGCCACTGGGCGACGTAGCCCGCGCCTTCCGCAAAGAAAAGCAGACCGCCAAAAAGGCCGAGTTCGTCCTCGAAAAGCAAGGATCATAGTTCCGTTCGCGTCTATGTTCGCCCTCGCGAAGCCGCGGAGCAGCGAAAGAATGCAGCCCAGGGCGCAAGCCCTGGGTCGAAGACGCGTGAGAATCAACCAGCCCCGCAGGGGCGAAAGAAAAGCCCCCGCACAAACTTCCGTGGATCTTCCGCTCTCGCCGCCGCGACCACCCAACAATCCTCCCGTAACCCATACAATCCGCAGCACAAATTCTGCATCATAAAATCCGCATCAGACAAAATAGAACTGCCTGCTCGCCCGAAATCCACCCGCTTCAAACTGTCCCGCGGGATTCGCGGGAGTGTACACTGCCCACAAGGGGGAAATGTATTGATGAAGCCCGGCAAGGCGGATTTCGTCCGCATCGGTTTGTTCCTGCTGTTTCTTCTGGCCACCATCCCGGCCTTCTGTCAACGAGGCAATGTCGGAATTGACGTAGGTGCGGTCTCCGACCAATTTGCCAACTTCGCGCCCGTCACCGCCGGCCTGCTCGACGTCAACGGCGAGGTGAAGATCACGCAGCTCTCCGCCAAGACCAACGGCCCCACCATCGTGGCCGGAGGCGAAGTCCGCATCCCCTCCGACGACAACGATCACGCCCGCGAATGGGCCTTCTACGGCGGCCTGATGTTTGCCGTGCATAGCGACTGGTCCATCGGATTCGACACCGAGATCCGCAAGACTTATATGCCGGTCGCGCAGGTCGGCAACCAGATCTTCCCGCGCAAGGACATGGAACTGTTCCAGCTGCCCCTCGTCGTCCGCTACAAATTCGGCCCCGCCAAACGCGTATTCTTCGAGGCCAAAGGCGAACCCGAATTCACCCCGCACTGGAAGACCACGGTCTCGACCGCCGTCCCCTTGCCCAATCCCGGCTTCGATCACGGATACACCCTGCGCGCAAGCCTGGGATACACCTTCAGCAAGTGGTACTACATCCGCGCCAGCTACGAAACCCGCTACTTCAAATTCGCCCCAACCTCCGGCAATCCCAACAACCTCTACAACTGGAAAAGTAACTTAGTCACCGGAGGCATCGGGATAAAGTTCTAGTCAAGCTGTCAGCTATTAGCTCTTAGCTTTCAGCCAGCAACTAACCCGCAGCCACGGACGCATTCGTCCGGCCGCTCCCCTGCCATCCCCAAACTCTGTCATTCCGACAGGAGCGAAGCGAAGTGGAGGAACCTGCTGTTTCCTCGCTTCGCCTTCCCCCGCAATTCCCATTTCGGGAACGCGACACTCTTTTCCCCAATAAATCCAACCTCCCCGCGCCGAATCAGCCATAAACTAAACTAGAGCATTTCCCATTTTCGGCGACAGCGGCGGAGCCCAGGCTCCGCCGTTTTCGTGCTGCAAAGAATTAGAGAATGAACGAAGAGAATTAAGAAGAGAATCAACGAACAAAGAATTCAGGAAGAAACAAAATGTCCACTCGAAAGCCCACCCCGAACCCCACCCCCCGACGCAAGCCCCAACCGCCCAAGCGCAAAAACACCAAGATCACCGGAGAACGCTCCGAAGCCGCCTTCCTCAACCGCGCCTCCGACCACGGCTTCGGCGTCGCCAAGCCCTGGGGAGACTCCCGCCGCTACGACTTCATCCTCGACAACGGATCCCGCCTCCTCCGCATTCAAGTCAAATGCACCGAATCCATCCGCATGCGCGCCTACGAAACCCGCGCCACCTACACCACCGGCAAATCCCGCGCCGTCTACACCACCAAAGACATCGACTTCCTCGCCGCCCACATCGTCCCCCTCGACATCTGGTACATCATCCCCGTAGAAATCTGCACCCCCGCCCCCATGCTCCGCTTCTACCCCCACCGCCAAGCCAAAAAGATGCGCCTCGAACCCTACCGCGAAGCCTGGCACCTCCTCGAGTCCGAAGAAGAAAAGGCAGACACTAGCAAGATAGAAATCCAAGCCCGCGCCGACGAAGCGATATACAACGACATTGCACAAAGCTCTGTCATCCCGAGCGAAGGCGCTGACCCGCGAAGCGGATCAGCACCGCAGTCGAGGGACCTGCTTTTCTTTGCCGCGACCACGGTCACCCACCTCCCCACCTCCGCCGCCCCCTGGCCCATCCCACCCCTAAAAATCCTAACCACAAGAAAAACCACCCAAATCCTCCCCACCCCACCAAAGTGAAATGTGGGGCGGACACTCCTGTCCGCCGCCTTTGACGTCGATGTTGTTCCAGATGTTCGATCGAAACCGCAGGAAGAAAAAACCGGGAAGGGCACGACTTCCAGTCGGGCCACACCAGCCCGCCAAAGAGGAACCGGCTTCAGCCGCCGAGGCAAGCCTCACGCTGCGCACAAACTCTTGTCATTCCGACGCGCGAGCGAAGCGAGACAGGAGGAATCCGCTCTTCGTTCTTCCGCCCGGGGCATCGGGGGCCCGCGCATCGGTACAATCGGGAAGGGCACGACTTCCAGTCGTGCCAAATCTAATGCTCCCAAGGATAAACACATGGAATTTCGGCTGATTTATGGTGGCGTCCTTCTAGGAGCGAGCCGTAACGATACGCGATCCAAACACAAGGACGAAATTCGCAGGGTGTTTCATTTGCAGTTGAGGCATCTGTGGCAGACATCGCCCGCGTTGCGTGAGTGGGTACGCGGCGATGTGCCGCTTAAAGCGCAGGATTACCTTGCGGAGAAATACCAATGCAACGGAGTTTCGTTCATTCCACTCGTGACCGAGGGGCTTGGTGCTGGGGTGAAGTTGGATATTTTGATGCTTCGCCCTGACCAGCCGGGTATGACATTGATGAAGTCTGGGGATATCGACAATCGGCTAAAGACGGTATTCGATGCGCTGCGCATCCCAACAGCCGGGGAGTACTCTGCTTCGGATGGCGAGAGGAGAGTCTTCTGTTTGCTCGACAACGACAACATGGTCAATCATGTTTCGTTGACGACCGATTTGCTCCTTGGAGAAACAGATGTCAATGAAGTGAGGCTCGTTATCACAGTCACGGTTTGGCCGATCACTTCTACCATGGAAAACATGGGAATCTTTTGAAACACCGCCCTACTTGATCGTTCGCCTTCGTTTCTTCTTCGGTGTTGTGTGAAATGCCGGGTGCCCCATCCTTTCGCGCTCTTTGCGAAAGGGTGGGTACCACAACTGCTGGAGTCGCGAGTCTTTGATTTTGTGGTGACTCGCCGATCATTCGACGAGAACCTCGGCAGGCTGGCCCCACTCCAACTCAAACGGTCAGTTATTTCTTAGGCGTGGGCGGCGGTTCCTTTTCGGCGCAGAACAGCTCGGGGCCGAACTCGTCGAGCTCCTTAAACCAGCGAGCGGTGTCGGCTGCCGTGGCATTCCGCAGTCGCGCTCTTGCACGGGCAAGCACCTTTTCTCCGGGGATCGTTTTCACCCGCCCGGAGCGAACGTCCTCAATGCGACGCCCGATCTCTTCCTTCCACGAGCCTTCGACGTCTCCCTCTGCTAGTTCATTTGGCTCAATGTCGAGCGTGT
Source organism: uncultured Acidobacteriota bacterium (assembly GCA_963758005.1). Taxonomy (GTDB): domain Bacteria; phylum Acidobacteriota; class Terriglobia; order Terriglobales; family Acidobacteriaceae; genus Sulfotelmatobacter. The sequence goes on along the minus strand of CAVWTR010000002.1, from coordinate 177,661 downwards.
AAATCAAAAGATCAATGAGTAGGCCGCGTTCATGTGAGGAAAGAGCCAGCGCCTTTTCCAGAATTTCCGAAACTTGCGGCGGCACTTCGACGGAAGCAAGATGTTTGTCGGCAAGCGCGCGGGCACGAGCCCGCGACTCCGGCGACATCTTCGCCCGCAGTTCACGGAAATTTTTCGGCATGCGGCTAGTATTCCACAAAGGGAGGCCGCTGCCGACGGAATGTTCCAATCGGAAATGAGGGGGCCGATCGAAGTCAAAGGCGGCGGACAGGAGTGTCCGCCCCACAAGAGCCAGTCCCCTTTACTTTCAACACTTTAGCCCCATATAATCCCCCACAGAACCGCTAAACCCTGAATTTGCACCGTTCGTTGGGATATGGATGCGCCACTTCCTGGGGCTGCAATAGGATAAGCGTAGCCAAATACCCAGGGAAAAGTGTAATTGGGAACCCAGATTGGTACGATTTGGGCTGATTCCCTGGCAGAGCCACAGGTTTTGGGTGATACTCTCAGGTTCATCCAAAGGCAAGGTGTAGTAAAAGTTGAAACTTGCAGGTTGTGGGATAGCTCTAACCGTTGTTGGTTAGTCGCCATCCGAATGAAACGAAAGCCGGAACCTAGAAGTTTTGGCTAAAAGCTGGACCCAGGAGCCTAGAACGAACATGCACAAGCCGATTAAGTACGTAGAAGCAGCCGCAGTTGCCGCCGCTAAAGGAACATGGGCAGTATTCGAGCGCTTGAATCGCGTCAAGCCGAATCCGTCGCCCACGCCAAAGTGGTCGGAAAAACCGCTGCTGAAGTCGTACGAGAAATCGAAGCCTCCGCTGGGTTGGCCGCGGACGACGGATTCGCTGTGTCCGAAGTGCGTGCCGGAAATCCGGCAGCAGATTCTCGACGGGCACCTGCCGCATGAAGTGCTGATGAACGAGAAGGTCGGCGAGATCAAGGCGCAGATCGTCGAACGTGACGGCAAGATTCTGATGGTGAAAGATTGTGACATCCACGGGCACTTCGAAGACGTGATGTCGATTGACACCGAGTTCTCGAAGCACCTGGAAGACGTGTTCCCCGGTCGCGACATCACCGCCCACAATGATGAGAAGCTGCATCATCACGGGTCTTCGACTGTGAAATATGGACGCGGTTCGGTATTGACCATCGATCTGACCAACCGCTGCAACATGATGTGCGATCCCTGCTTCATGGACGCCAACCAGGTGGGATTCGTCCACGAACTGACCTGGGAAGAAATCAAGACGATGCTCGACAACGCCATCACCATCAAGCCGCGACGGCAGATGAGTGTACAGTTCTCTGGCGGCGAGCCCACGTTGTCTCCGTACTTTTTGGATGCCGTCCGCTACGCCCGCAAAGTCGGATACAACTCCGTGCAGGCCGCAACCAACGGCATTGAATTCGCGAAAAGTTTCGAATTCTGCCAGCAAGCAGTCGAAGCCGGCATGCGCTACGCCTACCTGCAATTCGACGGCATCGGCAACGCCGCGAATGCCCATCGCCTGGTCGGCAACTTGTTCGACGTAAAGTTGAAGGCGATCGAAAACCTGCACAAGGCCGGAGTTGAAATCGTTCCAGTAGTAACGATCGTCAACGGCATCAACAACGAGCAAGTAGGAAGAATAATCAAGTTCGCGCTCGACAATCCCAAAACAATCAGCTTCCTAAGCTTCCAACCAGTAAGCTTCACCGGCCGCGACGAAGCCGTAACCGACGACCGCCGCGCCGCCCAACGCTACACGCTCTCTCATCTCGCGCACGACGTAAAAAATCAAACCGGTCTAGGCGAGCCCACCCGCGACTGGTTCCCCATCAGCTTCATGGGAACGTTTTCAGACTGGGCAGATCTAATGCACGTCAACGACCCCAAAAACGACTGGGGCCAACTAAGTTGCGGTTGTCATCCGAATTGCGGGACGGGGATGGCGGTGATGATTGATAAGGAAACTAAGGAGGCTGTTCCGGTCACGGCGTTTTTGAAGGGGGATCAGCTGGCGAAGGATATTGCCAAGGTGAATGATGCGGCGCGCGGGAAGTTCTGGACGGGGTTCGGGATGGCGTTGTGTTTGATGAAGAATTACGATCCGTTTCAGTCGCCGACGCATTTCAAGCTGATGGATCTGCTGAGGAAGTTCGACAAGAACTATCACGTGACGGGGAAGGACTATGGGAAGGTTGGTCCGGATCGCACGATTGATGATGTGATGAAGCGGCGTACGACGGACCGGTGGAATTTCCTGTTTATTGCGGGGATGTGGTTCCAGGATCTGTTTAATTACGACTTCCGGCGGACGGAGCAGTGCATTATTCCGTACGCGACGCAGGAAGGGGAGATTTCGTTCTGCGCTTACAACACAGGCGTGGGGTGGCGGAACATCATCGAGAAGATGCACATGACGGCCACGCTCACCAAGTGGTATGAGGAGCATGGGCGGCATGAGATTTTTGCGGGCGGCAAGAAAGTGGATATGGAAGACGCCACGCACAATCTGCTGCTGCGCGATGATCTGGTTACGACTGAGCTGCAGCATGATCTCGACAGCAAGGGCATCGCGAAGAATGCGCGCGAAGAGAAAGTTCGGGCGCGGGATGCGAAGCAGAAGGCTACTGCCGATGCGAAGGCTGAGGCGCGTGGGCCGCAGATCAATGATGAGGCTTACAATGCGCGCATGGCTGCGATGTATCGCGAGGTGGTGTTGAAGGAGAAGCCGGTTGTCGCGGAGAATGGATTTATTCCATTGGGAGCGTTGACGAAGGCGGCGGCGCCGAAGGTGGAGACGCCGGAGCCGGTGGCGGGGGATTGAGCTTCTAGCTGCTAGCTTCTAGCTCCTAGCTTAAAACTGGACGGGCCGCCTTTGGGCGGCCCGTTTTCTTTTCTGCGCGGACGATGATGCGAACTGGATCGAGGTCCGCATGTCTCGCTGCGTGATGCGTGGGGACGTGGCGCCGTCGTCGGGCTGCGGTCGTCGCTTCGCTCCTTGCGCATCCTGGCTCTGGCGCTCCCCGCCCGCTTGCCCACAAATTGTCCTGCGTCGTCGCTTTGCTCCTTCTTGGCGAATTTGCCCAAAGGCAATTTGCGGTTGTCTCTGTGGTGCGGTGGTCGTCCGGGTCTGAGACGGGGACCCACACAAGACCAGATCTAGATCCCGATGTTTGGCAAAGGGGCCAGACATGGGTAGCCCTGAGACATAGTCATCCGTCTCGGGAGTGGCGCCGTCGTCGGGCTGCGGTCGTCGCTCCGCTCCGTGCGCATTCCGGCTCTGGCGCTCCCCGCCCGCTTGCCCACAAACTGTCCTGCGTCGTCGCTTTGCTCCTTCTTGGTCAATTTGCCCAAAGGCAAAACTCGGTCACCTGTTAGGTTTTAGGGGATGCATTGGGGTTGCAGTGGCTGGACTGGGCCGGCGGCTTGTAGAGACAGTAAGTAGAGATAGCTGGTCAGGATGTGGAGGCACGCGAGGTCGGGTTTGATGAGGATTTTTGGGGGGATGGCGAGTTGAACGGAGTTGACTTCGTAGAGACCGAGGACGTGGTTATAGATTGGGGGCAAGGGCAGCTTGGGGACCAGATCGAGGCGGCCGGCGATGCGGGTGGTGTTGGGGACGACCTGATTGTAGGTAGCGGCGAATTGCGGGCCGCCGGTCCGGGGACTGGCGTAGGTGTAGGCGGTAGGATTTTTGAAGGGGGTATTGGCGGAGACGTCGAGAGCCAGGAGGGTGGCGAGCGCGCCGCCTAGGCTGTGTCCGCAGATGGTGAGGGAGGTGACGGGTTTGGGGAAGGCCAGAGTGGGCAAGGCTTTGGTGACGGTTGGGCAGGAGGGATCGAGTGACGTGGTCATGGAGAGATAGACGGCGGTGAATCCGTCTTCGGTGTGGCCGGCGCCGGCAAGGAAGGGAGTGGGGACCATGAGGAATTCGGCGTCGTGAATCCATTCCTGGATGCCTTCGGTGCCGCGGATGGGGATGACGACGTCGCCGGTGGGGGACTGGAGGATTAGTCCGATGGAGACGCGGGATTTGCCGCGATCGGGATTCATGTCGGTGGCGAGGTCGTTGGCGAAGATGGAAGTGATGACGGTATAGCCTGCGCCGATGGGGATGGCTTGGCCGGCGTGGTTGGTGACGTCGGTTGTGGGGATGGCGTAGGCGGCGTTGACTAGCTGGGCGTAGAGGATGGCTTGGGCGAGGTCCATGGAAGTTTCCTTTCGCGCGAGAAGTCTTCGGCAGGTGAGTGCCGTGGTGGATTACGGTCGGTGGGGAAGTGGATCGCTAGGATTTTGTCCCGGCTTCTTGACGGGATCAATCTTCGCGGATTTGTAGGGATACGTTAGGACTTGGGATGGGAGGGTGTCAAGCGAATGACAAAATTCTCGGGTCAAGAAGACCCACTCTAACGTCGCAAAGGGCGCGACGTTAGAGTGGGCCACCTTCTCTTCTTTTCTTACTTCCTTACTTACTGCGTGCAGGTGGGGCTGAAGTAGGTTAGGGCGTTGGCGGCGGCGGTTAGTTTGCACGAGACGTTTACGCCGGTGGTGTCAGTGTTGATATAGCTCTGGGATGCGGACTGGCCGATGTTGTTCAGGAAGTTCCCACTGGAGTCGTAGACGAGTGTGTCCTGGTGATTGGCCTGGTTGGTGAGGACACTGACGTAGGTTAGGGCGCCGCTCTGGGCTGTGCTGATTTTGTTGGCGTAGTTCTGCTTGGCGGTGGTGGTCACATCGATGTCGCCGTTGGATTGAACGACTTCGTCGATGTCGACGGTCAGGGGGAACTGAAAAGCGTTGGTGGTGGTGACGGTGGGTTGGCCGGAGGTGGCGACCGTGGTGGTGGAATTTACGTTGCTGATTTGAGTGATGTCCTGGACGTACTCGGTGCTGGTGATGTCGAACTTCTGGTTATTCACGAAATTGATGCGCTGCGAAATGGTGGTGGTGACTTTTCCGTGAGAAGTGTTGACGTAGCCGGCGATGGTGAAATTGCGGCTGGAGGCGACGCTGACGGTGCCGGTGATGTTAGCGCCGACCTGCAGATTCTCGGTGACCAGCGGATGGGGAGCGGCGGTGAGATTGTTTTTGGTGAGTGCTCCGGTGACGGAGGTTGAGCCGGGATCGAGATAGAGGAGGAGCGATGCGGTCGCGGAGAAGTAGTCGTCGGCGTTGAAGACGCTGAGCGAGACGGTGTGCTGCTGGCCGTCACTGAGTTGGGCGGCGAAGGGCGTGAGATCGACGCGGTAGGGAGTGAAGTTTAGGGTCTGGATGCCGGGGATGGGGAACCAGAGGTAGGGATCGATGCCTCCGGTGAAGATCCAGGGATAGATGGGGGCGACGCCGGCGGGAGTGCCGTCGATGGTGATTTCGGTTTCGCGGAAGCCCGTATTGGTGCAACTGTCGAGCTCGGTGGCGACGTCGTTGGGGACGCAGGTGTACCAGAATTCGTCGTCGTACTGGCTTTGGGAGTAGACATCGAGGTAGGCGTTCTGGATGTTGGTGGGCAGAGTAAAGGTGCCGGAGAGCGTGTCGGTGGGGGAACTGAGGGCGACGGTGCCGCCGGTGGGTCCGGCGGAGAGCGCGAGGACTTCATTCGCGGTGACGGGAGCGGTCTGGCCGGAAGCTAGCGGATAGAACTCCAAGGTGGAGCTGGCGTAGATGATTCCGGTGTAGGTGGTGTTGACGGTGTTGCCGATGTCGGCGGCGCCGGACTGCGCGGTGAGGAAGATGGGGGAGTAGTCGGTGAGATCGCTTTCGACGTGCCAGCTGGGGCCGAGGTTTGGCGAAGGCTCGGCAGTGGTGCCGAAATAAATGTTGGTGGGGCCGAGCCAGAAGTTGGCGGTGCGGTCGTATTGGATGCCGGCGGTGACGTTGATGTCGGCGGTGAAGACGACTTTGGCCCAGGGTCCGGGACAAGCGGCGGGAGGCGTGTAGGTGAAGGTCACGGGATTGTAATTGTCGAACTCGGCGCTGCTCAGGAGTTGCACGATGCAGGGAGTGGTGGAGGGGCGAGGGATGGGCGGGTCGGCGGTGACGGTGTTGGCTGATCCGACGACGTAGGGGCCGTCGGCGAAGGCTGCGGGGACGATGGTGGCGAGGGCGAATGTAGCGAGAGCTAGGAGCGCTACGGACATTGGGCGCGACGAGATGCGGAGTAGTTTTCGGGTCACTGCGGAACCTCCTGGGAAATGATAGAAGCCGCGCCGGTCAAGGGTTTTGGCTGAGGACGGCGTGGGAGGAGAAGTTTTGCAGGTGGATGGGGGGAGTGTCAAGGGGGTTGGGTTGGGGTTGAAATAGTGGGCGTGTTTTGTGGCGGGGCTGCCGAGCTTTGCTCGGCCTGTCCGGATCCGAGACTTCCTCCCACAAGCAAAGTCAAAGTCAAAGTCAAAAGCCCCATTCTAACGTCGCAAAGTGCGCGACGTTAGAATGGGCCACCCTAAAATCAAAATCTCGAAATCCAACAAGAATCAGAATTCCCACTCTCTCGCTTAGTGCGCGAGAAGGGTGGGGCACCTGGGTGTTTTTGGGGACAGGAACTTTGCAAATTGGTGACATGGTGGTGACAAGTGAGAAGCGGCATGGGACCTAGGATTCGGGGTGCAGGCGGGGTGGTCTGTTACGGAACCTCTGTTACTGAACACCGCACCGTGTCCTAGCGAAACGTGGATTAAAGGAGAATTTCAATGCCGAGTTTAGGTCGTCGCGTACTCACTCTTGCCGCTGGCTGCGGGTTGGCGCTGATGTTGTCGGGCGCGGCTGTGGCGCAGTCTTTCAACGCTGTCACTTTGGTTTCGAATCTACCGGGAAAAGCTACGAATACGGATCCGCTGCTGGCGAATCCGTGGGGGCTGGCGTATGCGCCAGGTGGCGCGTTCTGGATTAGCGACGAAGCTTCGGGATGGTCGACGCTCTACAACGGGAGCGGGACTCCGGAACCGTTGCAGGTCGTGGTTCCGCCGGCTTCGGGCACGTGGGCGGGGACGCCGACGGGGATTGTTTTCAACGGGTCGACGGAATTTGCGATTGATAGTTGGACGTCGGTGTTTATCTTTGCCACGCTCGATGGAACGATTCAGGGATGGTCGGGGTTTGAGCCGAGCACGACGCTGATTGCGGTGACGGCGGCGGGCGCGTCGTACACGGGACTGGCGATTACGAACTATACGTCGGGGAACCATATTTATGCGGCCGACGCGGCGAATAATAAGGTAGACATGTATGACGGCAACTTTAACCTGGTGAGTTCGTTCACCGATCCAGCGACTCCGCATGGGTTTGCGCCGTTCGGAATTCAGGATATTTCCGGGCAGGTGTATGTGGCTTACGCGGCGCAAAATGGCGGGACGGGCGGATTTGTGGACATCTTTGGAGAAGATGGTACGTATGTGAAGCGGTTGGTACAGGGCAGCAAAGCGTTGAACCAGCCGTGGGGAATGGCAGTGGCTCCGGCAGGCTGGGGGGCGAAGTTCGGCGGGGCGCTGCTGGTTACGAATAACTCGTCGCTGGGAAATATTAACGCGTTCAATTTGACGACGGGGGCGCTGATCGACACGCTGAAGGATGCGAAAGGGCGCGTGATTGGGGTCAACGGGATGTGGGGAATTGAGTTCGGGGGCGGTACTACGGCAAATGGGAAGACGAATCAGCTGTTCTTTACGGCGGGTCCGAACGACGCGGATGGGTATTTCGGGGTGATTAACGTTGTGAAGTGAAATGATGCGAGGGGGTAAACGCGAAGGCCGCCTGCGAGGGCGGCCTTTGTGTTTGGGGATTGGCGATCGTGGGTGCGGCACGAGCTGAATTGGCCACGGCGGACGATTTGGTTCGTCTTCTGAGGGCGATCGAAGGCAACCCTTCGAAGTGATAAGAGCTCCTAGTTTGTCGTGGCGGTGATAAACGGGAGTCGACAGACGGAAGTCGAAGGACAGAAGTGGGAGATCAGTGACTGTTGCTGGGGGCGAATCCTGATTCGGGAAGGCCTTGGGAACTTTCGTTTCCTGATTGTCCATTAGGGAACAGCGTGCGACCTGGGGTCGGGCTAATATGAGGGCGGCAGAGACTATGAGAAGAGCTTGCCTGCATCGTGCTGTTCGGGGCGTTCTGGGGCTGCTGCTGTCGGGTGTGGTTTTGCTGCCCGGCACGGTACGGGCGCAACTTGCGGACACCGCGGGCTCGCCTTCGAAGAACGGGCCGTTGGCGGTAGCGGAGGTGGTGCGAAATCTGGAGCGGAGGAATGCGCAGCGGGCGGCTGCGCTGGAAGAGTTTGCGGGAACGCGGGTCTACCGGATGGAGTATCGCGGAATTTCGGGCGATCGCGACGCCGAGATGGTTGTCACCATGACTTACCGTGCCCCCAACGTGAAGCAGTTCAGCATCGTTTCCGAGGGGGGTTCGAAGTTCATCGTCGAACACGTTTTCATGAAACTGCTGGAGGGGGAGCAGGAAGCGGCCAGCGAGGAAAACCGGCGCCTGACGGCGCTGAGCACGGAGAATTACGATTTCGCGCTGGCGGGCTACGAGGGATCTGGCGATGAGGGAAGATACGTCCTCGATTTGTTTCCCAAGACCAGGAACAAGTTTCTGTATCGCGGCAAGATCTGGGTGGATGCGAAGGATTTCGCGGTGGTGCGGATTGAGGGAGAGCCGGGGAAGAGTCCGTCGTTCTGGATCAAGAAAACCGAGATTGCTCACCGATATGTGAAAGTCAACGACTTCTGGCTTCCGGCCGAAAACCGCACGGAGAGCGTGATACGGCTGGGAGGACGGGCGATTCTTTCCATTGAGTACAAAGATTACAGAATTACGAGAGCGACTCCGCTGCCTGAGGTTGAGGGCGCGCGCGAGGATCCGAAATTATCGCTGGTGTATGGGATTCGCTGAGTAGAGGCGGTCGTTATCGAGGCGATCTTCCCGAATCTGAATCTGCGCCGGGATCTCCGCTCCGGCCTTGCGCAGATCCCTCCCGCGGCTGAACTACGCAGCGCTTCGGGCTGACGCAAGCACTAAGATTCAAAACTGAGCTGCTACCTGTCGGCGCGCTGCTGGACTGGCGTTCGCATTGCCCTTACAATCAAAAGACGGATTTGCGTCTTCGCTTCTGCCGAGAGAAGGGCCGACAATTGTTCAGGGCTGATGCCGCAATTTCGGAGCACATCGGATCCGCTGCAAACAGGCTGGAATTGTGAGTTCTAATCCCGAGTTTGTTTCAGTGCTTGGTTGCAAGGGTGAGGGCGCGTAGCTCAGTTGGTAGAGCAATGCCCTTTTAAGGCATGGGTCGCAGGTTCGAGTCCTGCCGCGCTCACCATAGTTTCCGATTGTCATTCGTGTGATAGTACTTGAGTGACATCCTGCTTTACCGTTTTCCATCCGGCGATTCCCAATGGCTTCAAAGTAAGAAGATCGCTGAGCAAGATCCGCCGAACGAGATCAGGCTGAACGAGATCAGGCAGAGCTAGATCAGGCAGAACAATCAGAAAGTCTGCCGACGGTGCGGGGGATTGCCTTGCTGAAGGTCATGCGGATTCCGTGCTCGGGGCGCAGGATGACCATGGGGCGGGCTTCGATGGTCTGGCCGGGGACCAGGCTGAAATCGTATTTTCTGAGCAGAACACTCAGAATCATGAGCATCTGCAGCATGGCGTAGTTGCCGCCGATACATCCCCGAGGGCCGGCTCCGAAGGGCAAATGGGCGAAGGGGGTGTGCAGCTTCTCCTTCGTTTTAGAGAAGCGTTTCTGGTCGAAAGTCTCTGGGTTCTCCCAGTATTGCGGGGAGTGGTGGACGCCGTAAATGAATACAACGACCGTTGAGCCAGCTGGTATGTCGACGTCTCCCGCACGGTCGTCGGCGAGAGCCATGCGGTCGACCATCCAAAAGGGTGGGTACAGGCGCAGGGCTTCCATGATTACCTGAGTCGTAAATTCGAACTTGGGAACATCGGAAAAGCCTAGTGGCTTGTCGCCGAGGACGGAATCAAACTCCTCGCGTATGCGGTCGACACAATCGGGGCGCGAGCTCAGCAGGTAGAGAAGCCAAGACAAACCATTGGACGAGGTTTCATGGCCGGCGACCAGCAGTTGCATGCTCTCGCTGAGGACCAAGTCATCAGGCATGCCCTGGCCGTCGCTGTAGCGGGCGTCCATCAGGATCTGCAGCAGATCGTGGCCGGGAGCCTCTTTGCGGCGGCGGCGAATGTAGTCGCCCAAGATGCCGAAGGCGCGGTTGCGCATGTCCTCGTGGCGGCGCAACTCGCCTGAGACCGCAAACCAGGGATTTAAATAGGGCTGAATGGTTTGACGAACCATAAATTCCTGGACCGTCGAAATGGCTTCACTGACTACCTCAATGTCTTCCTGTTTGAGTTCGGCACCGAACAGAGACTTGCCGACCATGGCGAAGGTGATCTTCATCATGAGGGGGTAGATATCGACCGGGCCGAGCTGCGCTTGGCGGTCGAAGTCTTGCAGAGAATCGGTGAGGGAGTCCTGCATGATCGAGGCCAGAACTTCGAGTTGCTTGCGCTCAAAACCGGTTTGGATGAGACGCCGTTGCGTGCGCCAGGGTTCCCCTTCGGTAGTGAGCAGACCCTTGCCGAGGAAATGGCCCATCCGCTTCTTCTGAATCTCGGACTTGTAATAGTTCTCCGAATTGGTCTTCAGCACATGCTGAATGACGACGGGGTTGATGGTGACGATGGCTTCTTTTACGCCGCCAAAATAGAAGCGGAAGGTGTCGCCATGGAGTTCGATGTACTTGGTGAGAACCCGTACCGGATTGTGGGCCATGGCACGCGAATCCAGGAAGGATTGGGAGCGGGAGACGGCGGGTATGCTATGCGGCACGCTCACGCCTCGCTATCCAACGGCTTGAGGAGGGAGACATGATCCTCATTTCCCAATTGTTTCAAGAGGAGTAAATGATGTTTGACGGCCTGGGTCATGGTGGGATGTTGCCGATAGGGAATGCCATACTCTTCGGCGGTCTGCTTCACGATGCGGGTCAGCGGAGCATAGTGAGTGTGGCAAACAAAAGGGCAGAGATGGTGGACGATGTGATGATTCAGGCCGCCGACGAGCCAACCGACCAGCGGGGTTTCGGTGGCGTAGTCGGCCGTGGTGGCGAAGATGTGGTGGATCCAATTATCGAACTCGTTGCGGTCGGCAGGGAAGTAGGTGCTGTCGATCACGTGCGTGGTCTGGAATACGAGGGCTACGCTCAAGCCGATGATTAGATGAGAAAGCACGAAAGCCAGAGCGACCAGCAGAGGCGATTTCCGCAGCAGCACGACCGGCAAAATCAGCATGTAAGTGACGTAAAAAGCTTTGCCGGCAAAAAGAGTCATGTATTCCCTCAGCGGATGCTTGGTGCGTTTCAGATAATCGTGCGAGGGGAAGAAGAAGCACTCGAAGTCCCTCACGAACACATAGTCGAGAGAAAATACCGCGTACATGAGCAGCGCATAGATGTGCTGGAAGCGCTGCAGGCGGGTTCGGGGTTCGTGGGGCGTAAACCGTAGGACGCCGCGTCCGGTGAGGGCGTCGTCTTCACCGTGGAGGTTGATGCAGGAGTGGTGGCCGCGATGATGGAGGATCCGCCACATGTAGGAGCTGATTCCACAAACATCGAAAACGTAATTCAGGGCTTTATTGACTGACCGCCTCGACGAGATGGCGTTGTGGTTGCTGTCGTGCGCGATGTTCAGCAGAAGGAAGGTTTGCGCGACTGCATTCAAAAGGTAGAGGCTGACGAACTTCCATGAATCCGGTTTAAAGGTGTAGAGGGCGATCCAGCTGCCGGCCAGGACGGCCAAACCGACCGCGATTTTGAGCCACATGGCGAAATCGGCTTTGGGAGAAATGTTCCCCGCGGAAAAAAAATCGTCCAGGCGCCGACGCAGGACTTTGGGGAAGGAAGACTCGGGGGCCGAGGCGGAAACGGAGTCCCGCAGCGAGGCCTCCGCCGGTACAAGATCATCAATCTCCGGGTTCAGATTAATAGCCGCCTCGTCTCAGGGTCAATCTGGTCACAGGGTCAATCTTGTTACTGGCTCACTGGCCACTGGCTCAAATGATGTCAGGCCGGAATGGTGCGTCCCGGGCCGGTTTGCGGAGGGTCCACCCGGCCAGCGGCGAAATTTGGCGCCCCCACACCGCCTCCGGTGAAAAATGTCGGAAGTCGATGTTAGCTCGAAAACTTGAGGAAGATCAAGGAAATTTCGGATCACAGGGAACCGGCGTAACGGGTTGGTTCGCGGAACGGCCGGCAGCGAGGAATGCTTCCCAGCGTTCCAAATCTCTGTTAACATCGTGCGCTTAGTCCTATGGAAACATTATGCCCGAAGTCGGATGATCCGACGCTGGGCGGGGCTGTGTTTAACGGGCCGAGAAACGCAAGGTTTCAGGAGTGCTCTGATTCTGTTCTCGAAGTCGGCTGCCCCCTGTGCACGGGGAGCAGCGGGAAGTTTGTTTCTGGTTACAGAGTTTTCTTAACGTAGTTTGCAGCGTGGTTCTAAATATAGGAGGTTAGCGAAATGGCGGTGCCACCGCCATGTAGTATCGATCCAAATCTATGATGGCTTCGATTTTAGACAAGCTGGATAGTCTAGGGAATCAGCACCCGCACAGGCTTCTTTATTCGTACATTGACGTCAACGGCACTCCGATCGGAGGGTATACCTACGAGTCGTTTCTCCATCGGACCAAGGTGATTGCCGGACATTTGCGCAAGGAACACGGTTTCAAGTCGCAGGACCGTCTTCTGCTGGCCTACCCGCCGGGGCTCGAAATGATTTGCGCGTTTTTTGGCTGCGTGCGCGCGGGATTGATTCCCGTGCCCGTCTATCCTCCCAGCTCTCGTGGCTTTCAAGGCGCCCTGTACAAGATGGTCCATATTGCCAAGGATTGCCAGGCGGCCGGCGTTTTAACCAGCAAAGACTACCTCGGATCCCTGAAGACGAATCTTGCCAGGAGCGGAGTCTCGGCATCCGCGGTCGACGTTGACTACATTTCCGGGCTTCGTTGGATTGCGACGGAAGATTTCGTCGACAAGATTTCGGACGAAACTTTCACTGGTGCTTCCAACGGCGGTTCCAACGGCTCCTCGAACGGAGCTTCGAAGATTCTGTTTCTGCAGTACACGTCGGGGTCGACCCGAGATCCCAAGGGCGTGATGGTCACGCACGAAAACATATTGCACAACTGTCCGCTGGTGATCGACCATGACGCACCGGTAGTCGTATCGTGGCTTCCGCAGTATCACGACATGGGACTGATTGGGTGCTACCTCTTTCCCGCGATTACCGGGGGCACGACCTACGGCTTCGCTCCCACGGATTTCATTCAGCGCCCGACCCTGTGGTTTGACGCGATCAAGAGGTATGGGGCCAGCGCGTCGGCGGCGCCCAACTTCGCGTATGACTATTGTTTGCGCGCCGGAAGGGTGTCGAAGGAGAGCTTGGAAAGTTGCGACCTGAGCTCGCTCCGGTTGCTGATGGTGGCTGCGGAACCGGTTAAGCCGGACACGTATACGCGCTTTCTGGAGGCCTTTCAGCCTCATGGACTGAAGTCGGAAAGCTTTTTTGTGGCGTACGGGCTGGCGGAAAATACGCTGGCGGTTTCGCTGCGCGGCCGCAACATTATTTCGGTAAACAAGAACGCCGTTGCTCTGGGGAAGGCCCGCGTGACCAAGGAGGTTTCCGAAATTGGCGGGGCCACGCAGATTGTCAGTTGCGGAAAGCCGCTGCCGGGTCTCACGGTAAAGATCGTGGATGCGGAGAAGCATGTCGCTCTGGAGCCGGGTCGCATTGGCGAGATTTGGATCGCCGGAGGGAGTAAGTGCCCGGGGTTCTGGAACAATCCGGAGCTGACGCAGAAGCTGTTTCACGCCCGGCTGGTGGATGACAGCCCCTATGACGACGGCTATCTGCGGACTGGCGATATGGGGTTCCTGCATGATGGCGAACTTTTCGTCTGCGGCCGTATCAAGGACATGATTATTATCCGCGGACAAAATTATTATCCGCAGGATATTGAAGCAGTGGTGGAGAAAGCGTCGGGGCTGGTGCGAGCCAGTTGCGTTGCCGCATTCCAGATCAACGAAGACATCGAACCGGGATTGGCGATCGTGGCTGAGGTGAAAAATCCGAAGGCGCTGCCGGATGCGCTGCAGATTGCAGCCGCGGTTCGGAATTACCTGAATGTGGAAGTTGCGCTAATTTCTTTCATTGCCCCCCGTGCCATACCGCGAACCAGTTCGGGCAAAATCATGCGCCATAAGACCAAGCACATGTGGCTGCAAGGTCAATTTACCGTGCTCTCAGAATTTTCGCGGGAAAAAGAGACGGGACCATCAGCATCGGATGTGGGAGGCCAATCGCCTTTCGATATATTGAAGGCCCGTTACAACCTCACGGGCACGGAATCGTACAACCTGGTAGAAGCCGGACTCGACTCCATCGATCTTGTGGTGTTCATGCACGAGATCAAAGAGCTTTTAAAGAATAAAGACGCCGATATGCTGGCGAGACAAGTGGATATTGGGCTAATTCAGCGGGTGAGTGTAGCCGAATTGTTTCGACTGGCTGAACAGTTGGAGCATGCACCCGAGGAAGCGCTGGTCCCGCTCCGGCAATACCTGGCTGCCTTCCGCGAAGAGCAGCGTGTGGCGGAGCAGAGGATGATGAGCAGCGACCGGAAGCTCATCTTTGAGCCACCTGCGCCCGTGTTGTCTCCCCAGACACCGATCATGAATAATGTTCTACTCACCGGCGGCACCGGTTTCATAGGGCCGTTCCTGGTGAAGAGCCTGCTGGAACAAACGCAGGCAAAGATCCACGTTCTGGTGCGAGCCACCGATGAGGATCAGGGCAAGCAACGGCTCAGGGCGGCGATGGAAACAATGGGGCCGTGCCCGGCAAACCTGATGCGAATGTTCGAGACTCGGGTGGTTCCGGTTTGCGGAGATCTGGGCCAGAAGGGCCTGGCTTTGACGCGTGGGGTGTGGGATTTTCTCGCCAATGAAATCGATACGGTGTTCCACAACGGGGCAACCGTAAATTATTTGCTCAATTACGACCGGATGCGTGACGCGAACGTTCTGGGGACGAATGAAGTCCTGCGATTGGCGTTCGAAGGACGGTCCAAGAGCTTCAATTATGTTTCAACCACCTTCATCTTTGGCTGGGCGGTCAAGAAGGTGCTCTATGAGACTGACTTCAACGAGAAAATGGAGCTTCTCGATTTTGGATACAGCCAGTCGAAGTGGGTGTCGGAGCAAGTGATTATGGATGCTCGGCGGCACGGGCTCAGTACTCGGATCTTCCGGCCCGCGCTGGTGAGTCCCTCCATTACTGGTGGAGGCAATAACTTCGACATTGCGGTGCGTCTTGTAGCATTCATGGTGAATCACGGCATTGGCGTCGATGCGCTGAATCAGGTTAGTTTTGTGCCGGCTGACATTACCGCGAACAACATCGTTGCGATTTCCGGCACTCCCGGCACGGAGAACAAGAACTATCACGTGGTGCGGGACGACTACGCGAACATGCTGGACATTACCGGGCTCATTACCAAAGCGACCGGCCGGCAATTTGAAGTGTTTAGTCTTCCTGAATTCGTTCCCGAGCTGATCCGGCGGTGCAATAAAGACGATTTACTGTTTCCGCTGCTGGACTTTCTGGTGGGCTCGGTGGACAACATCTCGTCGATGGAGTTCAAACGCTACGACAGTTCCAGCTATCAGGCAGCGCGGAATGCGTCGGCATGGGGCCAGCCGGATCCTTCTCTGGAAGATACGGTTAACGGCATCCTGCGATTCATGCACCGCAAGGGGATCATCTCGGTTGCGCCTCGTGAGTTCAAGGCGCTGAGTAACTTGCTGGCAGACGGCGGAGCTGCGAGTGCAGCCGGTTTGGCGCAGCCATAGTTCGCAGCCATAGTTACTGTTTCTTAAATACCAGGCTCTCTTTTATTTGTTGACCACTCTCTAAGGTGCCGGTGGTGGTCAGGGTCATTTCTGCGCCGTCGGCGGAAACGACCCAGCGATCCTTCTGCGTGATTTGATTATCTCGCCGGTAGATCGAATCGACCGTGTGGGGGTCGACCAGTTGCAGGGTAACGGTATCGTTGGGGGAGTTTTTCAGGTCGTATTCTTTGCCGTCAAAGCGGGCGCTGTAGCTGAAGTCTCCCAAGAAGCGGACTCCGCCGTTTCCGTCGGCCTCGATCTTGAGCGTCATGCCTTGCCGCACTCGAGTCTTGCTGAGATCCTGAGACCACTCACCGGAAAACAAATCAACGGGCGACTTCTTTCCGCCGGATCGCGTCCACACGGTGATCTTGTCGGGACGTCCGTTCTGTGAGGTCGTGCTGGTTAACTCATTCCCGTCCTTCGACAGCTTGTCATGAATCGTGGTTACTACGGCTCCGTCTTTCTTCTGGATGACTTCGACTTGATGCTTGTCGATCCTCTTCAGCTCGATTTGATTAAAAGCCGGATTGCCTTGTACGGACGATTCGTGGCCGTCTCGCTTCGCTGTGAACTCGACGTGGGTCTCGCCCGAAATGACTACGTGAACATCGCCGTTTAGAGATGTGACGGAGAGTTTGTTGGGGGGATCGAGGGAAGACTGCGCAGAGGTGAGGGTCCAGGAGCCGATGCGGGGGTCTGCGGCACCAATTTGAAGGGCGGCGAACAGCCCGAGCAAAGCGAGTTTGTGCAATGGTCCTCCGGGGAAACCGATGTGTTCTTTACACACGATAATACGAACCGGTGCGGAATGCGAACCCATACGCATCGGGTTGTTCCGAAATAGAGCCTTCAAAGTTCGAATGAATACCGATCCGGAAGTGGCACCCGGCGTTCCGGCGCGGGGTGAGATTTTTCTTAACGGTAACGATTTTGAGTAGGGGGAGAATTCCGTATTGCTGATCTTTCCGCCGATCCTCTAGGATTCTGAACTAGACAACTGGTAAACGAAGAAGAATTAGTCCGCTATCCCGTTTTGCGTGACATTATGAATCTCATGCATCTGCGCCGTTTCTGGTTAGCTGGGATCGTTCTTGTCGCCGTGCTTGCCCTCGTCCCGTTTTCCTTTCACGCCGAGCGTCATCTGGAAACTGCGACGCGCATCGAGAGTAGCGAAGCGGGAAGAATTCCAGAGGAATTGGCTACTCGATTTCGTTCGCCCTTTGTTGATCGCGTGGTCCTGGTGATTCAGGGACTGCCTCCGGTTGATTCGGAGGAGGGCGAGCAAGCATTGGGAATAATTGAAGAGAGGCTGCAAAAGGAACCCGGCGTGTCCGGGGTGGTTTCGCATCTTGATCTTCACGATTCGATTTTCGTGGGCAAGGGAGGGGGAACTTTTATTCTGGTGGGACTGGCCTCAACCGAGGGGCCGGTGGAAGCGCTTGTCCCCAAGCTTCACGAACTGGAGAACTCGCTTCAAAACGAATTGCGCGGGCGCTATCCCGGGATCAAGCTCGAACTGACGGGCGAGACGCCGCTTAATTTTGACATTCGAAAAGCCAGCGCTGACGACGTGCAACGTGCCGAGACTCTCGCGATTCCTGCCACCCTCATACTTCTGCTGGTGGCATTCGGAAGCCTGGTCGCAGCGCTGATTCCGGTCGGCACCGGTCAGCTTGCCATTGCGACTGCTCTGGCGATTGCAGGGATCCTGGCCCTGCGTTGGCACTTATCCATTCTGGTTCAGAGTTTGGCCACAATGCTGGGGCTCGGCTTGGGAATCGACTACGCGCTACTCATGGTCAGCCGCTTCCGGGAAGCGATTGCCGCCGAGCCAAGTGGACTTAAAGCCTCGGCCATCGCGGGTCGTCAGGCGGGTCACACCCTGCTGATTTCGGCATCGACTGTGGCCATCGGATTTCTGGCTCTCTTGACTGTCCCGATTAGCGAGGTCCGATCCATCGGGTTGGCGGGAGTGCTGGTGGCGGGAATGAGCGTGCTGCTGGCGAATACGCTGCTTCCGGCATTGTTGGCGGCTCTCGGCCCGCGGATTAATGCTGGCCGGGTGCCCTTTATTGCGAGTTGGGATGCGAATCGGGCAGCGCGCACGGAAAACCGCTGGAGACGATGCGGCAAGGTGATTGTCGCCCATCCCTGGCTTGCCATTTTGCTGGCAGGCGCCCCACTGCTTTTGCTCGCCTCGCAGGCGATGCGGCTCGATACTAGTGTCCCGCGAGGGGACTGGCTGCCGTCACAGGCGGAATCGGTGCGCGCGCTGCATACTCTCGAACACATGGATCGGGTGGGCATCGTTTACTCATTGCGCGTGATTCTCGAACTGCCAACGGATTCCATTGCGCAAACGGATGCAAGCTGGAATGCGCTCGATGGTTTGAGCAAGCGGCTGGCAAGCGACCCGCGTTCCTTCCGAGTGATTTCCATTACAACGATTGCGGAGAGTAACCGCTCCGGCCTCGGCAACCTTCCGCGGGAGACGCGTCGCACATTTTTGAGTCAGGACGGGCGGGCGGCGCTGATCGAAATCTTGCCCGCGACCTCGGTTTCCGTGAACGAACAGGTCGCATGGGTGCGAGAGCTGCGGAAGGAAGGCGCGGCGGCACTCACTGGAGTGCCCGGGGCCACGCTGCGCATCGGAGGCATTCCGGCCCTGACCGCCGACTATCAGACGATTGTTCGCGACCGGTTTGGGTCGGTACTAGAGCTGGTTGTGGGTGGGACGCTGCTGGCGCTGCTTAGCGGATTTCGATCGCTTTTCGCTGCGGTGAAGGCGATTGCGTTGAACTTGCTTTCGGTTGGGGCCTCCTTCGGAGCGTTGGTACTGGTGTTCCAAGAGGGACATGGAATTCGCCTCTTCGGAGTTCCGGAGGGAACGGGCAGCATATTTCCCATTGTGCCGATCGTTGCGTTTGCGATCGTCTTCGGACTGAGCATGGATTACGAAGTTTTCCTGGTCGCGCGGGTGCTCGAGGCGAGGAGGAGCGGGCTGAGTGAAATGGAGGCGATCCCCGAGGGGATGGCCAAAACCTCAGGACTGATTACGAGCGCGGCGGCGATCATGATTGTGGTATTCGCGGCATTCACCTTTGGGAACTTCCTGGTGATTAAGATGCTCGGATTTACCCTCGCGGTCGCGGTGCTCATTGACGCAACGCTGGTTCGCATTGTGATTGGACCTGCGCTGCTTCGCCTTGCCGGCGCTTGGAACTGGTGGCCTGGAGGGCTGACCACCGGACGCAGTGCAGCGGTGATCGACAAAGGCGAATAACGCAGATCGTGCAAATCGATTAGGGGCCGTATGAAGGCGAAACGAACGCGTTGGCTGGCAGCGTGTGCTCTCACCGCATATGGCGCACTTCTGATCAGGCTCGTGGTATTCAAGCTCATACCTGTCATTCGTATAGGACACCTGAGGCTCAGGTTTGCCGGTACTCACACAGGTCCGGGCAACTTCATCCCGTTCAAGAGCATTGTTCCCGAACTCAGTGGTCGGGGGAATCAATTGATAGCCATGGTGAACTTCTTCGGAAACATCATCCCGTTTATGCCGCTCGGACTTCTCGCTCCACTTGTCGTTCGATCCATCTCGTGGCAGAAGGCGCTCGTTCTCGGAGTTCTCACCGGGCTAAGCTTCGAGGTGATGGAAGTTGTCTTCCGGGTGGGCATCTTCGACGTTGACGACATCATGCTGAACGCATTCGGCGTCATGGCGGGCTACGGAGTGTTTGAAATGTTCACACGTCGGGCCCAACCTTGCCTGGGGTGAGTTCTTTAGTCCGGAGCGCTGTTCAGGCGGCGGGAGAAGATTCGGGATTGACTGAGATCAGACCGCGCTTCAGGGCGAACAGGACCAAGTCGGCGTTGCTCCTGAGATTGAACGCTTGCATGATATGGTGCTTGTGAAACTCCACAGTCTTTTCGCTCAAGTTGAGGCTGGCAGCAATTACTTTCGAGGGATTTCCCTGGGCGAATAACTGAACGACATCGCGCTGTCGTTCGGTCAATTCCGTTGAAAACTGGCGCGCCCGAGCCTTCGCCGCGACCCAATCTTCAGCTCTCAGCCGGGGCGTCATGTAGGATCGGCCATGTAAAGTCTCTTCAACTGCCTTGAGCACTTCCGCTCCGCCGCAGGATTTCAGAACAAAAGCCACACGTCCGAGTTCAAATGCGGCAGCGGCGAGATTTGCGTCGTCGAGCATGGTCAGGAATACGAACGTCACCTTCGGAGCTTGTTCTCTAATTCTTCGGGCTGCATCCAGCCCGTTCAGCACCGGCATCGCGATATCGGCGACAACTACATCTGGCTTGAGTCTGAGGGCTTCTTGCAGCATAGCCCGTCCATCGGCTACAACCCCGACGACGACATAGGTCTTCTCGAGGTAGGCGCGCAAAGCCTCGACAAAGATGGCGTGGTCATCCGCAATGAGGATGCGATGGCGAGAAGTATTGTGGTCCGACGAGGTGCCTGACCGTAACTGCATAAGATATCCGATCAGTTAACAGGGCTGGCTGGCAAGTTGACTCTTTCGGAGGGCCGCTGTCAAGGACTATTTCGCAGTTGGTGAAATTTTGCGACACACTCCCGGCATTAGGGATTCCCCTAGTTGTGCAGATATCGGGTCATTTCTAGATTGGTTCTCCTAGATTGGTTCTACTGGATTCGTTCTCGGAATGGCTTGGGGACGACGACGATAGTTATTCCGTCCTGCTGGATAGATAGCACAGAGCTCTCTCATTGGGACTGTTGGCGCAAAATCGCCATATCGGTCAAGACGTGTAACTGCTTGGTTCGTAATAGATTACCGACGACGTTGAAGGGGCGAACAGGTATTAGTCCTCGGGAGCACTCACTATGACACAACTCCACCCGTCTTCCGGACCAAGGGAGGAGCAAATTACCGCCCTCTTGGCCACAGGCGCGACCAACTGTGACATCGCCCAGGAATTAGGCATAGCCGTGAGGACAGTGAAGGCGCATTGCAACCGTCTCTATCTGCGACATGGGTTATCGGGGGGGCGACACAAGAGGGTTCGGTTGGCGATCTCGATGTTACATGATCAGCCAACCCCCAGTCCTGTTCGCATGCGTCCGGGGTTGATCCGAGTCTGCGATCTCGTGGTACTTGGATTTACTAATAAGGAAATCGGAGAGACGATCGGAACGACTGTGGCAGTGGTCAAGAACTACTTGCAGATTATTTACGACATAACCGGCACGTTCTCACGCTTAGAGTTGGCAATCTTCTGGAAGTGTCACGGAACCACCAGTGAAATGAATCGACCCGCGCCTCAGGCCGGCACGCCAGGTGCGGCGATGAATTGATTTGCGGCGGTCGCTGCGCCGAATTTTATGGTGAAAGGCTTCTCTTGATAGATTCCTGTTGAGAAAGTTCCAGCACACGGATTGGTGGTGCCCTAATAGTTAGGTTGCGGATTCCTACAGGGGTAATGTTCATCCATCACAGACAGGTTTCTTAAAGCATGCAACACTCCTCACATCGGAAAAACTCCAACGGAGCCGCTCACCCTCCCCTATACCTTCCAGTACCTT
Organism: uncultured Acidobacteriota bacterium; assembly: GCA_963758005.1. Classification (GTDB taxonomy): domain Bacteria; phylum Acidobacteriota; class Terriglobia; order Terriglobales; family Acidobacteriaceae; genus Sulfotelmatobacter. The sequence goes on along the minus strand of CAVWTR010000002.1, from coordinate 156,136 downwards.
GGGCGGCTCTCTTTTTTGCTTCTGCACAGTAGACGTACGCTGGATCTTCTCCGCTAGTGGCGGGGCCGTCGTCAATCCCGATTGACGTGCTCATCATTATCGGTACTCATCCTGAATCAGTGCTCATCCTGACGGTTCCGCCGCGAGTTCGTCTGACTTCAAGCTCTTCGCGACAAATTTCTTCAAAGATAGGGTCAGAGGGATGGCGACGATGGCACCCGCTAGTCCGAGGAGGAAAGCCCAGCCCAACAGCGACAGTGTGATTTCCAGGAAAGAGACGTTTACCGCGTGCTGCATGAAGATCGGTGTGACCAGGTTATCGACAATCAGGTTGGTCAGGATTAAGCCGCAGGCCACTACGAGGGCCTTCTTCCAGCCATACATAAGGAGCGTGACGAAAGTCGGTGGCACCAGCGCGATGAGGAAACCCAGAGTGGGGATGAAGTCGAGGAAGAAGTACAGGAGGCTCCAGATGACCGGAGTGTCCACGCCCATCACGAGCAGAAAGGTGAGGTTGAGCAGGGCGTTGATGGCGGCGCTTCTGGCGGTGACGGCTATATAGGTCTCGGCGTCAGACCTGTAGTAGGCGAGGCGCGCGGCGAGGGCGCTTCGCTTGACCCCCGTGTCGGCCATCTCCATGATGAAGAGGAAGGCCAGGAGCGAGATCAGCAGGATCTCGGAAATCATCGTACGAATTGCCGTGAGAATGATGGAGGTGATGGCGCGAAGTTGCTCAGGTGTGAGGAGGGTCCGGAGGGAGTGGATGGGGACGCTAACGCCGTGGGCACTGGTGAGAGTTTCGACCTGGTCGGAAACGGTGGTCAGGCGTGCCTCATAGATGGGGAGTTTTTCCTCGATCCGCACTGCGGCCAAGTTCAGAGAGAAGGCCAGAAACAAGCCGGAGGCGATGATCGCGACCGCCGTCGTGGCGATTGCCGCGCTTTTCGGAAGCTGGAAATGGCGGATGAGCCACCTGGGAAACGGAACGATGGCGTAGGCCAGCAAGAGGCCGAGCAGCAGGGGTCCGAGAACTGGGGCTGCGGCTCTTACGCCTGCCAGGATGATGACCACACATGCTGCGCTCAGAAGGAATGGCAACATCGACGAGGTATGCGATTCCCGTGAAACGTCTGGGTTGGTCATTTCTGCAGCTTGAAGGGACTTCCTCTTAATGGTTCGGCGCAGCGAAACCTGTCATCATGTGCGAACCGGCAGCGCGTTCGCGGAGACACAGTAGTGGAATAAACTTCTGGCGGCGGGGCAACTGTCTCTTTTGACAGGTCATCGGAGAATTCTCTGTGGTATGTGGCCGAGCTTCTCCGCTGATGGTAGAAGGGATTACAACTGAAGAAGGAATTACAACATCGTTTCTGGTGCAGCCCACGGTCTGACCGGGTGAATCAACATGCCATCGAACACTAGACTTAATAGAGAAGGAAGAATGATGCGACTCAAAAGTTCTCGATTGCTGGTCGCCGTTGTTGGGTTGGGTGCACTGCTTTTTGCCGCCGTCGGAGTTGGTGCTCAGGCGACGCCGAGCCGGTCCTTGTTGGCGCTTTCCAAGCGTGACCATACGCTCGCCATTGTGGACCCGAATACGCTGCAGGTTATTGCACGCGTTCCTGTGGGGCCAGACCCGCACGAGGTGATTGCGTCTTCCGATGGGAAGACAGCTTACGTCTCGATTTATGGCGGGGGCAGATACCATGCACTTTCTGTGATCGACCTGGTTGGGCAGAAAGCGCTGCCCGACATCGATACGGGAGCATTGAATGGGCCTCACGGTCTCGCGTTCGCGGGAGGGAAGGTCTGGTTCACGGCGGAAGGCGCGAAGGCCATTGCATCGTATGATCCTGTTTCCGCGAGGATCGATTGGATCATGGGCACTGGCCAGAATCGAACGCACATGCTTTACGTCACTGCGGACGAGAAGCAGATCTATACGACGAATGTCAGTTCCGCGACCGTGAGCATTCTGGAGAAGATCACGCTGCCACCGATGGGACCTCCTCCGGGAGCGCGGCCGCCGCAGGGTTCGCAACTTTCAAGCACCCAGCCTCCACCGCCTCCGCCGGGAGGGAATCAAGCGCGCATGGACTGGAATCAGATGGTTATATCGGTCGGTAAAGGCGACGAAGGTTTTGATGTATCACCCGACGGACGCGAGCTATGGACGGCGGATGCGCAGGATGGAACGCTTTCCGTGGTCGATCTCAAGATACGGAAAGTGTCGGCCACGCTGGATGCGAAGACGTTTGGTGCAAATCGGCTGAAGTTCACTCCGGATGGAAAGCTGGCGCTGATTTCAATGCTGGGTAATGGGGACCTGGTGATCTACGATACGGCGTCGCGCAAGGAGCTCAAGCGGGTGAAAATTGGGCACGGAGCGGCGGGGATTTTAATTGATCGGGAGGGTAACCGCGCGTTTATCGCGTGTGGGCCTGACAATTACATCGCCGTACTCGATTTGAAGAGCTTGGAGGTCACGGGCCACGTTGATGTTGGGGGCGAACCGGATGGGTTGGCTTGGGCGATCCGACCTTAAGTTAGGCGGGCCAACTCCCAGGCAGAGAGGGGATCTCCCTGAAAATCGTACGCCGCAGTTCGAGATGACGCAAGGACGGAGACTCAAACTGCACCACTGCGCCCGGGGCTAGGGTTGCGATGCGGTGTCGGGCTGGGCCACCAGTAGGAGGATGATACCGATGACGGCGAAGACGCGGAAGGCGGCGTCCTCGCCGTTCCAGGTTTTCGACTGCCACATGAGGAACCACTCGCCGCCGACGGCGAGGAAGGCGACCATCCACATGAGGAGCGCGCAGGCGAGAGCCGCAATGGCGACGCGCTTGGATTGATTGAAGGCTTCTGCGCTTCCCCGCAGGGCACGCATGAGACGAAATCCTCCCCACCAGCAGAGGATCATGGTGATGGCCTCCCACGTAATTATGGAAGCGTAAAACAGAGTGTGCCATGCCGGCGCCTTCAGGGCGCGCCACATGGCGTGATTGCCGGGGAGAGTTGAATCCATCATGAGGACGTGGCGCACGAACTGGTAGTTCGAGTTGTAGTCGGTGGTGTTATCGAGGACGACGAAGGAATAGAAAGCTGCTACTGCGAGAACCAGAAGCATTTTGACGACGCGTAGGGTCAACGGTTTTCTCCTCTCCTTAAATATTTAATCCTTCTGCTAATCGTACGGTTTGGTCTTGCCGACAGAGTCGATCCGCGCGAGATCCCTCTCTTCGCCTGAAGAACGGCTCCGCTCGTGATGACGCCCAGCATAATATTGCTCGTCAGAATTTCAACTGCACTACCGCGTCTTTCTGCTTCTCATGTTCCTTCTCTCCGATGTTACGGTTTCTTCTGAGTCGATGGTGTGGCTTGGGTTGGGAGTTGGAAGCTTTTGAAATAGGCGATGAGGGCGGCGATGGTGGCGTCGTCGTAGCTGGGATTGCCGGGCATTTGCGCGTTGGGATTGCGGGACTGGGGATGGCGCACGTAATCGGTGAAGTATTGGGGTGAGGCGGCGGCCCAGGCGGAGAGCACAAGCCAGGGATGTCCGGACTTCATGCCGCCTTCTGGGCCGCTGTTGTGGCAGCGAAAACAGTTCTGCTGTGCGATGCGGTAGCCCGCTTGCACCGCTGCATCGGGGGCTTGCGGGCCGCTCGGGGCGATGGCGGCGAAGACTGTTTTTTCATTGCGAAACTCAAGCCGTACTACGCCCCAGGGAACTTGTGGGTAGTCGGAGTGGGAAAAGATTTTGAAGGCGGGGCTAAACTTCGCGTGCGAAATCAGGTACGGGCCCATATCGTAGCGGTGAGTTTCGGAATCCTTCGGCGAGCCTGCAGGGGGCCGGCCGTTGATTTTCAAGACCAGCAGAGGATGATGCGCGGCGATATAGGAGTGAGGATAGTTGGCGTGGTAGTCATCGCTGCAAAGCGCGACGATCAGGTCGGAGTCGGGAGCGAGGGCTCGGGCTAAATCCTCGAGCAGGACGCCGCTGATCTCGGTGGGCCCGACGAAGTTCGCGTCATCGGTTACGGTGTAGGTGACCTGGGGCAGGGTCAGGAGATCGTCGCGGGTGAGGTAGTGAGTTGGAGCGGCGGATCCTTCTTCACGCAATTTTTCGCCGCTTACTTCGAGGTCCAACGGGGATGAGCGTTGGGCGTGGAGGCGAAGCGCGGAAGGAACGGTCGGACGATGAGGGAGCGCGATCCCGGCGACGAGGCAGGCTGCAACAGCGGCTATCAGGCCGGTTGACAGTGGTTGCATGGGACATAGTAGCGCGGGAATGGCGGATGCAAGCTGAATTTCGCGGGCAGGGACAGTCTACTCGGAATTGCTGAACGACTCTCTCTACCCGCTCGTGCCGTTCTGTCGGGTCGCGCGTTATTGTTTTGTTTCTGCCTTCTTTTCCGCGGCTTTCTTTTGGGCTGCAGCAGTCCAGGGCGGGACGATGCCGGTTTCACGTGCGTAGGCGACGGACTGGCCCAGGTGTTCGTGAGCATCGGCTATGAGGATGTAAACTACGTCGCCGGCATTTGCGTCGGGGCCCAGTTTCGGGAGGGGCTTGGCGAAATCGGCGTTGGTCATGGCGCTGATCGTATTCTTGGCGAACTCCCATGATTTGTTAAGTTCGTCGACGATTTTGGCCTGATCGGTGGTGGATTTTTCGAAGGTCTTGCCGTTGAAATCGGCTGGAGGTTGAGTGCCCATCAAGGCCAGGATCTGGTAGCGCTCGCCGGCCACATGCAGAAAGACTTCGGCGAAGGAGCGAGAGTCGGGTGAGGGGCGCCAGGTAAGTTTGTCAGCGGGGAGAGCGTTGGCCAGGTCGACGAACTTCTTCTGCATGGTTTCGAGGTCGAGAAGCGACTGGGGTTTCAGGTCGTAGCTGGGGGGAGTGTGGTCGGTGTCGGGGGCATTTGCTGCGCCGAATGCGAGTGTGCTCATGGCCAGTAGGGCCAGGCATGCAGTAAGAAAAGATTGTTTCATGGGTTCATTCCTCCTGAAGTGCAACAGTTGTTGGGTTAGACGGGGAAGGCGGGAAAAGGGCGTTACGGTTTGCGCAATTGTTTTCTAGAGGACGCGATGAAACCGGCATGGTTGAATCAGGAAGCGAGCCAAACGCGCGATTGATTGCGACGCGAAGCGCGCGACTGCACCGCACGAAGCACATGTACGCCCGCCCACGGCATCGTCCTCGCTCGCAGCGCTTGCTCGGGTCACAAGCCCGGCTTTCAACGCTTGCTCAGGATGACATGGGGCTGGGGTAACTTTGAAGTGAGCCATCATCCCCGGCGGCGGCGGCTTGCGTGGAAGGCTTGGGATCAATAAGATAGCTGCGCCTGCTCTTGGGCCCTTACGGAATGATCGGCCAGAACATTTCCCACTACCGGATTGTTGAGAAACTGGGCGGCGGGGGCATGGGTGTTGTTTACAAGGCCGAGGACACGAAGCTGAAACGCTTTGTGGCGCTGAAATTCCTTCCTGACGATGTGGCGAAAGATCCGCAGGCGCTCACGCGCTTTCAGCGGGAGGCGCAGGCGGCGTCGGCGCTGAACCATCCTAATATCTGCACAATTTATGAGATCGATGAGCACGATGGGCACACGTTCATCGCGATGGAATTTCTTGACGGGCAGACGTTGAAACATCGCATTGGCGGGCGGGCGATGGATGTGGAGTCGCTACTGGGGATCAGCATTGAGATTGCGGATGCGCTGGATGCGGCGCACACGCGCGGGATTGTTCATCGCGACATCAAGCCGGCAAACATTTTTGTGACCAAGCGCGGACAATCGAAGTTGCTGGACTTTGGGTTGGCCAAGCTGGCGCAGAGTACGGAACACACGCTGACGACGCCGGAGGGGCCGATGACGAGTCCGGGGTCGACGATTGGGACGGTGGCGTATATGTCGCCGGAGCAGGTGCGGGCGGAGGAACTGGATCCGCGGACCGATCTGTTTGCGTTTGGGTCGGTAATGTATGAGATGGCGACCGGGGACATGGCGTTTTCCGGGAGCAGCAATGGCGTGGTGTTTGAGGCGATTTTGAACCGGATGCCGACGCCGGTGGCGGATTTGAATCCGGCGATTCCGGAGAAGTTGAACGATTTGATTTTGAAGTCGCTGGAAAAAGAGCGCGAGATGCGCTATCAAACGGCGGCGGAACTGCGCGGGGATTTGAAGCGGATCAAGCGCGGGCTGGAGAGTTCGCGAATCAGAGCGGCGAGCGCGTCGGGGATTGCGGCGGTTTCGGGGACGAGCGTTCCGGCCCTGGCGGTGGGAAAAAATCTGGTACCGCGTGGGCGGGTGTGGACCGCAGTTGTCGTGGTGGGCGCAATAGCTCTGCTGGCGGGATTGGGCGCGGGTGCGCTGCTAATGAAGGGCGGCGCGGGTAAGACGGAGTTTGCCGAGTATCATCCGCTGACGTTTCGGCGGGGGATTGTGCATTCGGCGCGGTTTGCGCCGGACGGGAAGACGGTGATTTACAGCGCGGCGTGGGAAGGCAAGCCGCTGGACTTGTATACGACGCGTCCGGAAAGTCCGCAATCGCAGTTGTTGGAACCGAAGGGGGCGGATGTGCTGGCAGTATCGGGGTCGGGCGAGATGTTGCTGGCGCTGCACAGCAAGCCGCGGGATTCGTCGTTCTTGTACGCGGGGACGCTGGCGCGGGTGCCGCTGGTGGGCGGGGCGCCGCGCGAGATTTTGAACGATGTGGAGTGGGCTGACTGGTCACCAGACGGAGCCAATGTCGCGATTGTGCATGATGTCGCGGCGCGGAAGCGGCTGGAGTTTCCGCTGGGCCAGGTGCTGTACGAGGCGGACGGATGGATTGGAAATCCGCGAGTGGCGCCCGACGGGAAGAAAGTGGCGTTTGTGGACCATCCCCAGACGGGGGACGATGGAGGGCTAGTCGCCGTCGTGGATTTGGCGGGGAAGAAGACGAATCTCTCCGACGGATGGGACAGCATACAGGGGCTGGCGTGGTCGCCGGACGGAAATGAAATCTGGTTCACGGCCACGCATACCGGCGGCGACCGGTCGATGTATGCGACGGACCTGGCGGGGAAAGTGCGATTGCTGGCGCGGGTGCCGGGCGAGTTGACGCTGCTGGATGTGGGCAAGGAAGGAAACGTGCTACTGACGCGGGGCAACGATCGTGCGGGCATGATCGGGTTGGCTCCGGGTGAGAGCAAAGAGAGGGATTTGTCGTGGCTGGATTGGTCGCGGCCGGGAAGTTTGTCGCCTGACGGGAAAACAATTTTGTTTCAGGAGGCGGGCGAAGGGGGCGGTCCGAAGTACGCGGTGTATTTGCGGGACACGGATGGGTCACCGGCGATTCGGCTGGGCGATGGCAGCGGATTGTCGTTGTCGCCGGACGGGAAGTGGGCGATGTCGCGGCTGAATATGATGCCGTCGCCGTTGGTGCTTTATCCGACGGGTGTGGGCGAGATGAGGCAGTTGAAAGACGACGGGCTGAATCACACGAACGCGGCGTTCTTGCCCGACGGGAAGAAGTTCGTGTTTACGGGCACGGAGACTGGACACGGGGCGCGGCTCTACGTGGAATCGCTGGACGACGCCAAGGCGCATGCATTCAGTGTGGAGGGAGTGGCGTCGGCCGTGTTGTCGGCGGATGGGACGATGGTGGCGGCGCGCGGTCCGGATCAGAAAATCTATTTGTTCCCGGTTGCGGGAGGAGAAGCGAAGCTGGTGCCGGGCCTGCAGCCGGACGAGTTTGTGACGGCTTGGGCGGCGGATGGGAAGTCGCTGTTTGTGATGACGCGGGGAGTCCCAGCGCAAGTGTTTCGCGTGGACCTGGCGACGGGGCAGAGAAGCTTGTGGAAGTCATTCGAACCACTGGATGCTGCGGGAATTGACAACATTTCGCGGGTGCTGATGTCGGCCGACGGAAGGGCTTATGTTTACGGGTACATTCGGACGTTGTCGGATTTGTATTTGGTGGAGGGGTTGAAGTAGGAGAGGAGCTGCCAGGCTTCTCTGTGGGGAAAGTGAGTCGGCTTTCGGGCTTCCTGTATATTCTCAGCGTGATCAAAACATATTTGCGGTGGGCTGTGTTGCTGGCGGTTATGTCGGGTGCGGGGAATTGTGCGCCGGCGAAGTCGTATCAATATTCTCGAATCGGAAATAAGGCAGACGCTCAGACCCAGCCTGTGGCGGGCATTGCCATGATGGGTGGGGGGACGGACCTGGATGAGGCATTTCGGTGGTTGTGCGACAAGGGGAACGGCGGGGATTTTCTGATTCTGCGGGCGCGGGGGGATGACGATTACAACTCGTATGTGAATGGATTGTGTAAGGCGAATTCGGTGGCGACGCTGATTGTTCCTGATCGCGCGGCGGCGGAGGAGCCGGCCGTGGCGGAAATTATTCGGAAGGCGGAGGTGGTGTTTATTGCAGGAGGAGATCAGGCGAATTACATTCGCGGGTGGAAGGGGACGGCCGTCGAGCGCGCGATTAACGACGACGTTGCGGCGGGGAAGCCTATTGGCGGGACCAGCGCGGGGTTGGCGGTGCTCGGCGAGTTTGTGTATGGGGCGATGGGAGATAAAGAGGACGACAAGGATTTAGCGTCGGGACAGGTGTTGGCGAATCCTTATTTTGAGCGGGTGACGCTGGTGCGGGAGTTTTTGAAGGTTCCGCGGCTGGAGGGGACGATAACGGATTCGCATTTTGCGAAGCGTGACCGGATGGGGCGGACGCTGGGATTTCTCGCGCGGATTATGAAGGATGGATGGAGCGCTCATCCGCGAGAGGTGGCGATTGATGAAAAGTCGGCGGTGTTGGTCGAGGCGGATGGGAAGGCTACGGTGGTGGGCACGGGGAAGGGCGCGTATTTCTTGGGTCCGACGATGGGACCGGAGGTTTGCGAGAAGGGAGTGGCGCTTACGTTTCGCGGCGTTACAGTTTATCGAGTTTCGGCGGGCGGACATTTTGACCTGACTTCGTGGACGGGGGAGAGCGGGACAGCCTATTCGCTTTCGGTGGAACGCGGGAAAATTGATAGTACGCAAGCGGGGCGGGGAATCTATTGAAGAAGAGCTCGGTGGGGCCATGAAGAAAAATATCGTGGGGCTGGGGGAAGTCTTGTGGGATCTGTTGCCGGAACGGACTTGTCTGGGCGGAGCGCCGGCGAACTTTGCTTATATCACTACGCTGATGGGCGATCGGGGGATTGTGGCGAGCCGCGTAGGCGAGGATTCGCGCGGGATGCATGCGCTGCAGCGGATGAAGGAACTGAAGCTTGATGTGGATCATGTGCAGCAGGACGAGAAGCACGCGACTGGCACGGTGAGAGTGGAACTCGACAGTCAGGGAGTGGCTCGGTTTGAGATTGCGCATCCGGTGGCATGGGATTTTCTGGAGTGGACTGCGGATTGGCAGCAACTGGCCGAGAGTGCGGATGCGGTTTGCTTTGGATCGCTGGCGCAGCGGTCGGAGGAGAGCCGGGCGACGATCCTGCGCTTTGTTCACGCGATGCGGGCGGACGCGGTGAAAGTGTTCGACGTTAATTTGCGGCAGTCTTATTATTCGCGGGAAGTGCTGGCGGAATCAATGCGGCTGGCGGACATTTTAAAACTGAATGATGAGGAACTGCCGAAGGTGATGAGCCTGGACGGTTTGGATTCTTCGCGGGGAGATGAGTTGGGAGCGGCGCGGCGGCTAATCGGGGAATATGGTTTGAAATTGGTGTGCATTACGCGTGGGGGGCGGGGGAGTTTGCTGGTGTCGGGCGAGTCGGCGCGCGATGGCGAGGTCAGCGAACATTCGGGATTTCGAGTGCGGGTGGGGGATACGGTGGGAGCGGGGGATGCGTTTACGGCGGGACTCCTGCACGAGTATTTGCGAGGGGCGGCGCTAGATCGAATGAATGAGGTGGCGAATCGCGTGGGGGCCTGGGTGGCAAGTGAGGTGGGGGCGACGCCGGTACCGAAGGGTAAGTTGGAGAGGACGCTGGCGGGGATTGGGTGAGAGTTGGAAGTTAAGGTCCGACTCCAACCTCGCAAAGAGCGCGACGTTAGAATGGGCCACCCTCGGGATACGCTGCTGACGGGGAAAAGGGCGGAAATCCTCAGGCTGTTGTATAGTTACGGAGCATATTACGAAAGGTTGTGATTGCTTTCGTTGCACGACGATCTTAATCCGAGGGAAATATGAAGCAGATTCAACGTTACAGCTGGACCACACCTTCGCGGTTCCTCTCTTTCATTTTTGTGATGGCGATCGCTGGAATTGCCGGGGTGATGATCAGCTGCAGCAAGCCGGCGTCGCAGCCGAAAGTCGCGGCGTCGCGGCCTTCCGACATTCAGGTGGAGGTGCGGGGCGGCGGCCCGATTGTGGTGACGACCAGCAAGGCGGAGTTTCAGATTCTGGCTTCGGGATTTCTGCAGGCGACTTTATTGAAAGAGGGAAAGCGATTGACGCTGGACGAGCCGGGCGTGGGATCGGCGGCGGGCAGTGACTACATTGTTCAGCAGGGGACAGATCTGGAGTTCGTGCCGGACTTTGGGGCGGCGAAGGTTCTGGAGGCGACGGGAAAGCTGGGGCGGGGGAAGCGGGTGGAGATTCCGGCGCATCCGCTGGCTCCGGCGGGGATCGCGGTGGAGCGGACGCTGGTGATGGAAGTGTATGACGACTTCCCGAATATTGCGCTGGTCAGCATCGCTTACAAGAATTTGGGGACGACGGATTTTCAGATTGACCAGGTCGTGACGCAGCAGCATCGCTTCAATTCCAACGAGGCGAAGGGGCAGCCCTACGACATGTGGTCCTTTCAAGGATCGAGTTATGACTGGGGCGAGGACGATGTGCAGAAACTGAAGCGGACATCGGCGCAGCCGAACCTGATGGGCGAAACGGTGAAAGGCGGCTACGGGGGCGGAATTCCGGTGGTCGCGTTTTGGACTGGGTCGGTGGGGGAGGCGATTGGGGATGTGGAGACGTTGCCTTGGACGCTGTCGATTCCGGTGAAGGTGGAAGGGGATGGACGGGTGAAGGCGGGGGTGACGATTCCGGCGAATGTGGTGCTGAAGGCGGGGGAAAGTTATTCGGCGCCGCGCACTTTTGTTTCGGTTTACAGCGGAGATTTTTATGAGCCGCTGCGGATGTGGTCGGGCGTGCTGCAGAAAGAAGGATGGGACATTCCGAAGCCGTCGAACGAGGCTTATAACGTGAGCTGGTGCGGGTGGGGATATGAGTTCAACGTGACGCCGGCGCAGATGCTCGGGACCGTGCCGAAGCTGAAGGAACTGGGGATCAAGTGGGCGACGCTGGATGACCGGTGGTTCGATACGTATGGGGATTGGAATCCGCGGACGGATACTTTTCCGGGGGATTCAATCAAGCAGATGGTGGATGATTTTCACAAGCAGGGGATTCTGGCGCAGTTGTGGTGGCTGCCGCTGGCAGTGGAGGACGGGCAGGGGAAATATGAGTCGCATAAGTATTCCGTGTCGAAGGTGGTGCAGGAGCATCCGGAGTGGCTGATTCTCGATAAGGACGGGAAACATGCGCGGATGACGCGCGACCTGGCGGTGCTTGATCCATCGCTGCCGGAAGTGCAGGCATACTACAAGCAGCTCACGGAGAAATTTATTCGCGACTGGGGATTCGATGGATCGAAGCTGGACAATATTTATAGCGTGCCGAAGTGTTATAACCCGGCGCATCATCACAAGTCGCCGCAGGATTCGGTGAATGCGATGGGAGAAGTGTACAAGACGATTTTTCAGACTACGCGGGCGATCAAGCCGGAAAGTGTGACGCAGGCATGTCCGTGCGGGACGCCGCCGTCGCTGGCTTGGCTGCCGTTTATCGATCAGGCAGTGACGGCGGATCCGGTGGGGGCGGTGCAGGTGCGGCGGCGGATCAAGATGTATAAGGCGCTGCTGGGGCCGGAGGCGGCGGTTTATGGAGATCATGTGGAGCTGTCGTCGATGACGCCGTTGGGACATGGAAATTGGAGCGAGCATGGCGACGATTTCGCTTCGACGCTGGGAGTGGGCGGAGTGCCGGGGACGAAATTTGTGTGGCCTGATCCGGGGGCGAAGTTCAGGCCGGTGGCTCTCACAGCGGAGAAGGACGCGCACTGGAAAAAATGGATTGGGTTGTACAACGAGAAGATGTTGTCGAAGGGGGAGTTTCGCGATCTGTATGTTTATGGGTATGACTTTCCTGAGGCTTATGCGATTGAGAAGGACGGGAAGATGTATTACGCGTTTTTTGTGAAGGAGAATGGGGAGTTTGCGGGCGAGGTGGAGTTGCGCGGGTTGAAGCCGGGGACGTATCACGTGGTGGATTATGTGGATGGGAAGGATTTGGGGACGGTGCGGGTGGAGGCGGGGAAGGCTCCGAGGGTGAAGACGGAGTTTAAGGGGAGCTTGTTGTTGGAAGTGAGTGCGAACTAGGACGCGATTGATGTGGTCGGTCTTGAGCTCTGTTGCATGCTTTCAAAAGCTGACGCTGAGTTAATCTCGCCTTATGCAGACGCGAGTCAAAAGGGTTTGTGCTGGTATCGTGGCCGCGTTAGTGGCGTTCGTGCCTTCCTTCAAGGTCTTTGATTGGGCATTGATCGCCTATTGGGAATGGCAGCACGAGGGCCGTAAGATGAAGCTAACCCTCTGGGCTGACGATCGCGCCTTGCTGCTGAGCCTTTTTCTCTGTGCGATCGTGTTCTATGTGACGGTCCGGTACTTGCAGCGCCAGTCGCCAACGGATCAACAGATCAGGCGACGATGGCTTGTGATCGGAGCGGTCTTCGGCGTGGTTGTTGTCTATCTGTCGGTTGTGGCGTACGTATTAATGATCACCCGACGCTTCTCCTCCTGATAGGCCCCAATTTCAGCTTCATAGTTGAAACATCTCGATTTCACTCAAATGCCTCGCTGCCGGAAAAACTCTTCCCTAAGGGCAGCGTCGCGGAAGGCTTCGGTGCCGCCGGGGCGGGTGGTGGAGAGTGCGCCGGCGCGGTTGCCGCTCGCGAGGCATGTCGGCAGATCTGATCCTTTTACATACTCATGCAGGAAGCCGGCGTCGAAGCTGTCGCCTGCGCCGACGGTGTCGACCGGGGTGACTTCTTGCGATGCGCTTTCGAAACGCTCGGGGCCCTTCTGAGCGAGTGCGCCTTTAGGACCAAGTTTCACTACGACCAGCGGGACTAACTTGGAAAGCTTGTGGATGGCGGTTTCCAGGTCGTCATCATTCGTGCCCGCGGCTTTGCAGGCTTCGCGTTCGTTGGGGAGGAAGATGTCGACGTGACGCAGGACTTCGTGCAGGCCTCCTTCCCAGCGGTCGTCGGGATCGTCGTTGGTGTCGAGGGAAATTGTCAGGCCTTTCGATTTCAGCGTTTGAAATAGTTCGCCCACTCGCGGGAGCAGCGCCCGCTGCAAGTAATAGGACGAGAAATGAAAGTGGCGCGAGTCGGCGAGGTAGTCGAGGTCGAGATCCTGCCAGCACGTTTCTGCGATCGTCCCTGAATATGTGAGGATGTTGCGCCATGCTTCATGGTGCAGGATTACGGTGAGCCCGGTCGTTGTCGAGCCGGGGACGCGGCGCACGCGAGAGACGTCGACGCCGCTTTGTTGGAGGCGATCGAGGGCGATTTGTCCGAGGGGATCGTCGCCGATGCGAGATTGGAAGCCGACGCGGCTGCCGAGTGCGGACAGGTTGTGAGCCACGATGGCGGACGAGGAGCCGAGGGTGAGCATCATGCGGTCGGCCAGGAGTTCGCGCTCGGGGGGGAGTTGTTCGGGGAGACCGTAGAGGATTAGGTCGAGGTTGAGTTCGCCGGCGATGGTGATGTCGAAGTGGGGCATGGGAGTTTTAGAGGAGCGGGCGAGTTGGTAAGTTCGATGCACGATGGGCACGGGGAGAACGCCTTGCGGCGATCGTTGAGAAGGCGGCAGTGCCGGGGTCCTTCGACTGTGCGGTTGCTTCGCTTCGCGATGCAACCACTTCGCTCAGGATGACAGAGTTTTGGGATGACTCACTCATGCTTATACCAGCGTGACTTCGATGCCGGCTTGCTTTAGGACTCGGATGTCGGATTTGGGGACGGCGCGGTCGGTGATTACTTCGTGGAGCGCCGAGGGCGGGGCGATCAGCGATAGGCTGCGGCGTCCGAATTTGCTGGAGTCGCAGACGGCGACGGTTTTCTTGGCGATCTCGACCATCACGCGATTTACTTTTGCTTCCAGAAGGTTGGGCGTGCTCAGGCCGAAGTGGACGTCGAAGCCATCGACGCCGAGGAATAGAAGGTCGGCGCTGAGGCGGCGGAGGGTTTCTTCGGCGATGGGGCCAACCAGAGAAAAAGAATTCTTGCGCAGCGTGCCGCCGGTGAGGATGACTTCTACGGCGGTGCCGGCGAGTTCGGCGGCGATGTTGACTGCGTTGGTGATGATGGTGAGATTCTGAAAGTTGCGCAGGGCGCGAGCGATGGCGGTGGTGGTGGTACCGGAATCGAGAATCAGGACCTGGCCTTCTTTGACTTTTTTTACGGCGCTGTCGGCGATGCGAAGTTTTTCCTGATGGTGGAGTTTTTCTTTTTCGCGCAACGTGGGATCTTCGAGAGCACCATCGCGCGAGGGGAGCGCTCCGCCGTGGGTGCGGTGAACGAGGCCGTGGGCGTGGAGGATTTCGAGATCCTTGCGAATCGTAACCTGCGAGGTATCGAACTGGCGGGAGAGTTCGGTGACCAGAACGCGTCCCTGGTGGGTGAGCAGATCGAGAATGGCGCGGCGACGTTCTTCGTTGAGCACGGGAGTAGGATTGCCGGCGGCGAATCCGTCGGGTAAGGACGGTTCGTAGTCCGCATTTCTTTTTATAGCGTTTTGTTTCGTTTGTCCACTGTAAAGGTTGACATTGCGAGCGCAGGATGCGGCGGCGGAATTCTGATGGATCAGCCCTTGGTCTATGTCCAGAGCGGAAGCACAGTTTGCCTGTAACCCATGTTTTATGCCTAGTTAGGAACCATTGCGGGTGATAACCAATGCAGTACCTGCCACCAAAGTCCGATTGCTCAGAGGGGGTGGTTTTGCCGTAGTCTCAGATTGGGACGAAACAGCGCCGGGTTTCGAAGCACAGGTTTGTTACGAAATCCGGAACAGGAGGTGGCACCGTTGCAAACGACCTTGTGGGAACAGAGTTTTGTGCGCTCGCAATCGGTGGTGGCGCGGGTGGTGGCGGGCGAAACGCTGTTGGTGCCGATACGCGCGAAGGTGGGCGACCTGGCGTCGATTTACAGCTTCAACGGGACGGGATCGCTGATCTGGAAGTTGCTGGAGTCGCCGCGAACGGTGGCGCAACTGGCGGCTGCGGTGGCGCAGGCGTATGAGGTCGACGCGGCGCAGGCCGAACGCGATGTGACGGATTTTGTGGGTGAGATGAAATCAGTTGGTCTGGTCGAGGTTCCGGCAGCGGCTTTTGCGGTTGCGGGAGACTGAGAGAAGCGACCAGTGGGGCGGGAAGAACTGGCGGCAGCGGGCGCGGACTGAAGTAAGGATCGCGTCCGCTGCTTTCGGGCTTGTTTCCGAGCATGGAGGGGGAATTTGGAGCAGTTAAGTTACGGCGCGTTCAGTGCCGATTTGCACCAGCGCCAGGCTGGTGAACGTGTGCCGCTGCAGGTTTCGATTGAAGTGACGCGGCGCTGTCCTCTGGAGTGTCTGCACTGCTACAACAACCTGCCCATGGGCGATGTGGAAGCCCGGCAGCGGGAGTTGACCAAGGAAGAGCATTTCAAGATGCTCGACGAACTGGTCGAGATGGGATGCTTTTGGATTCTCTACACGGGCGGCGAAATCTTCGCGCGCAAAGATTTTCTCGAGATTTATACCTACGCCAAGAAAAAAGGATTTCTGATCACGCTGTTTACTAACGGCACGATCATCAATGAGCAGATTGCGGACTATCTGGTGGAGTGGCCGCCGTTTGCCATTGAGATCACGCTGTACGGGCGGACGCGGGAGACGTATGAGGCGCTGACGGCGGTTCCGGGATCGTATGACAAGTGCTTGCGGGGGATCCGGTTGCTGAAGGAGCGGGGGCTGCCGCTGAAGTTGAAGACAGTGGCGACCAGCATCAATAAGCATGAAGTGATGGCGATGCGGCGATTTGCAGAGGAAGAGTTAGGCGTGGAATTCAAGGCGGACGGGCAGATCAATCCCAGGATTGATTGCTCGCAGAGTCCGCTGGCGGTGAGGCTTACGCCAGAGGAACTTGTGGCCCTCGATATGAGCTCTCCGAAGGACATGAGCGAGTACCGCCGGCTAGCGAAGCGCGATCTTGAGAACCCTCCCAACCTCTCTAGGATCGACACAGTCTATTCCTGCGGTGGCGGGACGACTTCCTTTGCGATTAATGCCAACGGCGAGATGAGTATTTGCACTATCTCACAGCAGGAAACCTTTAACGTGCGTCAGTTGGGACTGAGCGTTTTGTGGGAGGGGTCCCTCCAGCAGTTGCGTGCGCGAAAGCGAACGCGGGCCACAAAGTGCGTCCAGTGTCGAATCCAGACGATGTGTGGAATGTGTCCGGCTAACGGCGAATTGGAGAACGGAGATCGGGAAAGTCCTGTGGAGTTCCTTTGCAACGTGGCCCATCTTCGCGCCGTAACGGTGGGCGTTGAGGTTCCGCCGCATGGAGAGTGCGACTTCTGTGCCGGCGGCAGTCGGCACGAGGAAGTGCGCGAGTCTGCGCGGAGGATACGGAGCAAGGAAGTAGATGTTGAGAGCTGGGTCGGCCCGCAACACGTTCTGCCGATCCTAAGTAATCCCGCCGCGGCGGGAGGCTGTGGGAGTTGTGGAAATCACTAGCCGTACTTAGGGAGTCGTGCTTTCGTTTCCAAATTCAACCTGGAGGGCGTTTGCGATGAGATTTCTGGCTCGAGTAGTTGGGATCGCTGCTACTTTTTTGTTAACGCTTCAGCTTTCAGCCCAAAACCCCAATAACCCCATTCAAATCGCGCTCCTGCGCTGGTACCAGGCGGATACAGCCGCTGTGATTCCGATGCAGTCCACTTGCATCAGCCCCCAGGGCGAGGTGTTTGATGGGGCGCATATTTGGGTATCCTGCACCGGGTCAGCACCGCCGGAGCTTGAGGAATATAACGCCAGCGATGCGGCGTTCATACAGAAGGTCACGCTGGCCAGCGCTGCGAATTACCTTCTCTACGACGGTGCGAACGTTTGGGCGGCAAGTCCCGTAGCGGGTAAGGTCACGGAGGTTCAGGCGAGCACTGGAACGGTGCTGGGAACGGTGACCGTGGGGACGCCGTCTGGCATGGCGTTCGACGGGCAATACATCTGGGTCACGAGCACCGCCAGCAACAACATCGTCCAGATTCAGGCTCTGACCCGTACCGTGACGAACACCTTCCCAGTTTCGGGAGGCTCGTACGATTGCTCTGGCCCGACGAGCATAGCCTCTATCTCTTCCCCGACGCCGTCAATCTGGGTGGTGTGCAGCCAACAGTCGGGTGGGAACACGCCGCAGGTTATGGAGTTGTCATCCGCTGGCGCGCTCGTCAATAAAACTGCGTTCAACGCCATCGGAGGAACCCCAGGCTGCCACAATATCGCGTTTGACGGGCAGAATATATGGCTCCCCACCTCCAGCGGTCCGGGCAGCACCATTAGCGCCGTGCTTGAAATAAGCACATCCACCCTCAGCGTTACACCGATCGCTATGCCGGCGAATTCGGATCCCCTCGCGGTTGCGTACGACGGCGCGCATATCTGGGTTTCGAGTGAGCGCAGCAACACACTAACTGAGCTGCAGGCGACAACTGGTGCCGTGGTCGGCACATATCCCGCCGGGCCGTCCGGCGCTCCGTATGCCGAAGGATTGGCGTTCGACGGCGCAAACCTCTGGGTTGCCAATTCCGACGGCAATGTTGCCCCCGGCAGCGTTAGCAAGATTCGGGCGAGTGACGGCACGATGCTTGGTACCTTCACCGTGGGCTTGGACCCACTCGGAGTGACGTTCGACGGCGCGAATATCTGGGTGGCGAACGGAGATGACGGCACCGTCACGAAGCTGCTGGCGAGCACCGGGGCGGTCCTGGGAACCTATTCTGTTGGAGGCCCCAGTGCAAACGCCGGAGAGGTTGCGTTCGACGGTAAGTACATCTGGGTTTCGAATCAGACCCCCAGTACAGTGACAAAGCTCCTGGCGAGCACAGGCGCGCTCGTCGGCGTTTTCCAACTCGGACCCGCCACTAACACCCCCTTTGGTATGGCATTTGATGGGGCGAATATTTGGGTGGGCTACGGTCAGGGATCGCATCTCCCTGCGAGCGGCGTTTACAAGCTCTGAAGGCTGAGCAACTGGAGGCTGGATGGATCTCGAAGCGAAACTAATCGAAGACAGAAAGATATATGACCCGCCGAAGCTGACGACGATTAGCCTGCGGCCGGAGGAGGCGGTTCTCGGACATTGCAAGACCCCTTCGGGTGGGACAAATGGTAGCGTCTGCAATTTTTACTTTGCGCCGTGCGCTCAGAGCGTTGGGTCATGAACGCTCCGTGTGATCTAAATGCGAGATGGGAATGACGGGAGACCTCGAAATGGGATTGGACGTGCCACCTGACGCGGCCCACTCCGAGCTACGTGGCCAGTTGTGCATCGGCGGTGTCTCTGTGCGGATTGCTGGCAGCCGCGACACCGATGTGATCTTTGACTCAGAGCATGAGCGATTTCGCGTGGAGACCGGAGCGTCTGACATTGACCTCCGGGTGGAGTGGGTTTCGGAACTTGCTCCAATGCCTGGACGCACGCTTTTCGATTCCGGGACCACTTGGCGCCTATATCAGCAAGAGCCCGGCTTTCAGTTTGACTTTGGCGATCCTGTTGCCGAAGGTCGGCCTTACAAAAGATTGCTTGTCGATAGCCGCTTTCGCAAAGCGAGCCTGCAGATGAGCGCGGAATATTTTTCGGCATTTCCCCAAGCGGCCGATCCCTTAGGTTATCCCCTGGATGAATTGTTGATTATGCATCGGCTTACGCAGGAGAAGGGGATTGAGTTGCATGGGTGCGGGATTGTTCGGGGGGATGGGGTGGGGAATTTGTTTGTGGGGCATTCGGGGGCGGGGAAGAGTACGACTACGCGGTTGTGGACGGCGCGGGAGGAGGTTGAGGTTTTGAGTGATGATCGGATTATTGTGCGGAGAGATGAGGGACGGTCTGAGGTGGAAACGCCTTGCGGAGCTGCGGGCGCGGGTGAGGGGATAGGGGTCCTTCGACTGCGTGATTGCTCCGCTTTGCGAACCAATCACTCCGCTCCGGATGACGGAAGAAAAAAACATCTCAAGGGGGGGATGCGGATGTATGGGACGCCTTGGCATGGGGAGGCGATGTATGCGTCGCCGGGGAGTGCGCCGCTGGCACGAATTTTTGTTTTGGAGCATGGGAGGGGGAATGTGGTGACGCGGCTTTCTCCGAGCCAGGCGGTGGGGGAATTGTTTGCGCGGAGTTTTGTGCCGTTTCATCGGCATGAGTATGTGGAGTCGGCACTGGAGTTTTTGCACGAGCTGGTGGGCGCTGTGCCGGTTTACCACTATGCGTTCGAGCCTACGGAGGCGGCGGTGGAGAGGATTCTGGAATTTTGTGATTGAGGGATCGCTCAACGAGGGTCTCGCGGGTGGGGCTGAGGCGGTGGTGGGAACTCCTTTCGAGGCTGGTGATAGCGCTGGCGGGCGATGGGGTCCTTCGACCGCATGACTACTCCGCTTCGCGGACTAGTCACTCCGCTCAGGATGACAAAGTAGAGGGTCATGGGCAGGAAACCCAGGTCCCTCGCTTTGCTCGGGATGACAACTTTGCTCGGGATGACAACTTCTCTCGGGATGACAACTTCTCTTGCCATCACAACATTGCTTGGGGTGACACGTTCGCTCGGGATGACAAGGCTGAGCGGGTGCCGTGGTCTAGTCGGAATTTTATTGAGGATCGTGGGTGGTCGCGGGGGTTTGAGAGTTTGAGCCGGGAGTTGCTTCGTTCTGGAACGGGGATTCGGTTTCAGGCGCGGGGGGCGAGCATGTCTCCGGCGATTCGCGATGGCGAGATGGTGATCGTGAAAGCGGCGCTGCTGGCGGAGTTGCGGCGGGGTGACATTGTTCTGGTGAAGGGTGAGATGGGGTTTCGGCTGCACCGGTTGGTGGTGGCGGATGTGGAGCGGGATGTATTTATCACGCGAGGGGATTGCGGGGAGCAGGATGATCCGGCGGTGAGCGGGGAAGAGATTTTGGGCTTGGCTGTGGCCAAGGAAGTGCGACTGGGTAAGAAGAACTTCCGGGCGAAATTCCGCGGCACCGGTCCGGACATTTGCTGCGTGGCGCGGCGCGCGGGCAACGGGTGATGGTGAGAGTTTGGAAGGGCGCGAGATCGGGAAGGGCGCTGAGTGCCACGAACGATTCTGCCTATGACATATCGCGCGAGAAATTTCACGAAACATTCCACGGCGCATCTCTCGAAACATCTCGGGGAACATCTCACAACCCATCTCACGAAATATCTCGCGACACATCTTGCGACACGTTGCGCGAAAGATGTCGTCTGACATCACGCGATAGTTCGCGCGAGAGTTCACTCCAGACCTCGCACAATACTTCGCGCAATACTTCGCGTAAACGATCGCGAACTGTGCTGGGAATTCTTGGTTTTCTTCTGGTGCTGCTGGCGAGCGCCTTACTCTTGGGCGCAAGTTGTGGTGGATGCTTCCACTTCGGCAGCGGGCGAGTTCGCGGGCTCGGGCACTGGGAACTTTACTCACACCACCGCGGCTACCGCGAATCGTCTGCTCATCGTTGGTATATCGATGAACATCACGAACTCCGCTACTGCCTCGATCAGTACGATGACCTACAACGGGACGGCGATGACTCTGCTGGGAGCGCACAACGACGCCGGGAACACGCGCCGCGTCGAGATGTGGTATCTGCTGGGTCCGGCATCGGGGACGAATCTGACGATCGCTGTAACGCTGAACGATCCGGGCGGCGGGACGGTGGGCGTTGCGGCGGGCGCGACCACATTCACAGGAGTCGACCAGACCGTGCCGCTGGGGACATTCGTTTCGGGTGACGGCGCCGCCGGCACTTATTCGCAGCTCGATGTGCCGGGCGTCGTCAACGGAATGGTGATGGACACGCTGGCTACCGGCGGGAATCAGACGGTTACTGTCGGTCTCGGAACGCAAGTACAGCAGTGGAACCTGAACAGTGGGAATACGGCTTCGCCCGACGTGACGGGGTGGGGCAGTACGCGATCGGGCGCGCCGAGTGTGCCGATGTCGGAGACTTTCAGCGGCACATCGAACTGGTCGCTGGGTGGGGTTGGGATCAATCCGATCTCAGCGGATATTGGAGTTACGACCAGCGTTAGTGCGGTGGCGCTGGGACAGGATTCCACTTACAACATCACGGTTTTTAATAATGGTCCGTCGGCGGCGAATGCGGTTGCGCTGACCGATACTTATGCCGACACGGGCCTGGCGGTGGTGTCGGTGACGGCGAGCTCGGGAACGACGTGCGTGATTGGGACCACGATCAATTGCACTCTGCCGTCTCCGTTTGTCAGCGGAGCGACGGCGACGATCGCAGTGAAGGTGTCGACTACGACGGCGGGTTTTTATCAGAACACGGCGAAGGTCAGTGACTCGGGCGCGCCTCCGGATCCGAATACTGGAAACAATACTTATGTGTCACTGGCTCCGGTGGTGAGCCTGGTTTGCTCGGGAGCCACGCTCAGTGCGGGGGGAACGCTCAGCGGGGTCATCAACACATACTATCCGGGGACGGCGAGCGTTGCGGCGGGAGCGACTTCTATTCCGGTGGGCACGGCGACTGGGGCGGGGGGGACGATTGCGAACGGTAGTCTGCTGCTGGTAGTGCAGATGCAGGATGCGAGCATCAACGATTCGAATACCGTGGCTTACGGCAACGGATATACGGGCGCGGGTTTTACGACGATCAACAATGCGGGCAATTATGAATTCGTGACGGCGACGGGGCCGATTGCAGGCGGGTCGGTGCCGATCAAAGGAGCGGGGCCGACCAATGGACTGGTGTTCGGGTATACGTCGGCCGCGGCGTCGGCGACAAAGGGACTCAGCACGTATCAGGTTGTGCTGGTGCCGCAATATTTGTCGGCGACGGTGGGGGCGCTTGTAGCGACGACATGGAATGGAAGCACGGGCGGAATCGTCGCATTGGATATTGCAGGACAGTTGAATCTGGGTGGAGGATCGGTTGTGGTTGACGGGCAAGGCTTCCGGGGCGGCGCCGGAATGGAATTGACTGGTGCGACTGGCTCTAACGCGGATTATTGGCACACGTCGCCCACAGCCTACACCGGCGTTGGCGAAGCGGGCGTGGATGCCGCCAAGGGAGAAGGCGTGGCGGGGACGCCGGAGTGGGTCGAGTCTAATAACACCTACTTGCAGACTACGAGTGGCTATCCCAGCGGCACTGCCGGGACGGATGGGAGTATGGCGCGCGGAGCGCCGGGGAATGCGGGCGGTGGCGGCACGGACGCTGACCCAGGTGCGAACGACGATAACGCGGGAGGCGGTGGCGGCGGTAACGGAGGAGCAGGCGGATTCGGCGGGAATTCGTGGAACTCCAATCTGAGTACGGGTGGCGCGGGAGGATCTGCGTTTCCAGCGACGATTGACCGCATTGCAATGGGTGGTGGAGGGGGAGCGGGAACGCGAAACAATTCCGACGGAGATAACCAAGCCAGCGGCGGAGCTGCGGGCGGCGGAATGATTTTTATTCGCGTGGATAGTCTCACTGGCGTCGGAACGCTGACGGCGAATGGCGCGGCTGCTTACAACGGGACCGCCAATGATGCGGGCGGCGGCGGTGGCGCGGGTGGAACGATTGTCGTACTTGCGGCGAATGGCGGGGAGAGCGGACTTACCTTGCAGGCGAATGGCGGCCGGGGCGGCAATGCGTGGCAAAGCGAAGCTTATACATTGGCGAACCGGCATGGTCCGGGGGGTGGCGGGAGTGGCGGCGTGGTGCTGGTTTCCGGAACACCGGCCGGCATCAGTGTGACTGGCGGGGCGAACGGCCTGACGGAAAATCCCGGTGTGCCTTACGGAGCCACGCCGGGAGCGGCGGGGATAACGGCGACCAACGCGACGCTGTCGCAGGTGACCGGGATGCAGTCGGCGGCGCTTTGTGCTCCGGACATGACGGTCAGCAAGAGCCACGTAGGGAACTTTACGCGTGGGTCGACGGCGAGCTACACAATCACGGCTTCGAACATCAGCACGCTGGGCGCGACCAGCGGGGTGGTGACGGTCAACGATACGTTGCCGTTGGGACTGACTCCGTTGACTGCGGCCGGGACCGGATGGACTTGCTCGATTTCAGGGCAGACGGTGAGTTGCGTGCGGTCGGACTCTTTGGCGGCGGGAGGAATTTATCCGTCGATCACGCTGACTGCCAGCGTACTGCAGTCCGCTCCGGCGACGGTGACGAACACGGCCGTGGTCGGAGGCGGAGGCGAAGGAAATCTGCTGAACGACACGGCCACGGATACGGCCAACGTTATTTCGAGTGCCGACATGAGCGTGACGGACGCGGGATCGCCGAGTCCGACGGTTGCGGCCGGATCCAACATTACTTATACGCAGGTCGTGACGAATAACGGATTGAGCGCAGCCGACAACGCAACCCTGGTGGCGACGATTCCGGCGAACACGACGCTGGTGTCTCTGGCGGCGCCAGCGGGATGGAGTTGCCTGAACGTCGGATCAGGAGCGACGGGTAACGTGGTTTGTACCAATGCCGATATGGCGGCCGTGACTTCCGGGACGTTCACCATGGTCGTGAAGGTGGCAGCGGGAACCGCGAACGGAACCGTGATTGGCGAAACGGTGACGGTGGGTTCGTCGGCGCTGGATCCGAATTCGTCGAACAATACGGCTTCCGTGAGCACGATTGTGGGTGCCACCGGCCCGAACCTTTCGGTGACGAACGTGGGCACGCCGGTTCCGGTGCTGGCCGGGAGCGACATTACTTATACGCAAGTGGTGACGAATACGGGGACGACGGCGGCAACGGGCGGCTCGTTCAGCCAGGCGATTACGCCGGCAGCGAATATGACATTCGTTTCGGTCACGCCGCCGGCAGGGTGGACTTGCACAGGCTTTCCAACCACTCCCTGCTCAAATCCGAGTGTAGGCGCGGGTGTTTCGGGAACATTTACCGTGATCTATCTGGTAAAAGCGGGAACGGCCAGCGGAACCGCAATCGCGAACACGGCGACGGTGACCGCCACGAACCAATCGTATGGAGCGAGTTCCGCAGTGGCGAATGATGTGGTCGCAACGGCGACCCAGGCGAATCTTGTGTTGAGCACGGCGGGAGCGCCGGGTACGGTACTGGCGGGGAACGACATTACTTATACACAGACTGTGATCAACAAGGGTCCGGCGGCGGCGACGGTGGCGAATTTCACCGAGGCGACGCCGCTGAACACGACCTACCAGTCTGTGCTGGCGCCAGCGGGGTGGACCTGCACGACGCCGGCGGTGGGCGCTACGGGAAACGTGATTTGTACGAATCCGACTTTTGCGGTGGGAGATGCGGCGGATATTGTGGTCGTCGTAAACGTTGCGCCGACGGTGACGGCGGCCGCGATTACGGCGACTTCGACGCTGTCGGCATCGAACTCGGTGAATACGAGTACGACGACGGTCGTGACCAATGTGAGCGACGTTTGTGATCTGATTGTGACCAACAGCGGGGCACCAAGTCCGGTGGCGGCTGGGGCGAACATCACTTATACGCAGACTGCGTACAACTCCGGACCGAGCAATTGCAGCACGGCAACCATGACGGAGCCGACTCCGGCGAACACGACGTTTGTTTCAGTCGCAGCGGTGACCACGGGCGGAGGCACGTGGACTTGTCCGAACACGGGGCCAGTGAGTTGCACCAACCCCAGCGTGCCGCCGGGTTCGACGGGAACGATTACTGCCGTATACAAGGTAGCGGCAGGAACGGCGGCGGGAACCATTATTACTGACACCGTCACGGGCGCGAGCGTGACGCACGATTCAAATACGGCGGACAATTCGGCGACGGTGAGTATCGCGGTGGCATCGGCGGCGCAGGCCGATTTGAGTGTGACGAACTCGGGAAGTCCGAATCCGGTGACGGCCGGCAATAACATTACTTATACGCAGAGTGTGACCAACAGTGGGCCGGCGACGGCGAATGCTCCGGTGTTCACCGAAACGCTTCCTGCGGGTACGACGGCGGTGTCGCTGGCTGGGCCTGCGGGGTGGACCTGCGTGCTGGGGACGCTCACTTGTACGGACACGACAACGATGGCGGCCAACACAACGGCGAACTTTACGTTCGTGGTGACGGTGGGGACAACGGCAGCGCAGGGCACGATCACGCAGACGGATTCAGTTTCCTCCACCACCGGCGATCCGAATGGCGGCAACAACAGCGCGACGGTGAGTATACAGGTCGCGGACTCCGCCGACCTGGCGGTGACGAATAGTGCGAGCCCGGTGCCGGTGCAGGCGGGCAACAACATTACTTACACGCAGGTGGTGACCAACAATGGGCCCAGCGCTGCTGCGACGGTGGTCCTGAAGGACGCACTGCCGGCGAACACGACCGCAGTGTCACTCGGCGGGCCTACGGGATGGACTTGCACGCTGGCGACCTTCATCTGCACCGATCCAAGTTTAGCGCCCGGCGCGCCGGCGACCATTACGTTTGTGGTGACGGTGAATACGGGCACGGCGGCCGGGACGGCGATCAACGAAACGGCGACCGTTAGTTCTTCGGTCACCGATCCTACCTTGACCAACAACAGCGCTACTGCGGCCGACGTGGTTGCCTCTGCGACGCAGGCGTACTTGATCGCGACCAATACGCCTTCTGCCAATTCGGTGGCGGCTGGAAGTAATGTGACTTATACGCAGAGCGTCACGAATAACGGTCCGGCAGCGACGGCAACCGGGATGACGTTTACGGAGAACACGCCACCGAACACGAACTTCCAGTCGATGACGCCCCCTGCGGGATGGACTTGCGGCACCAAACCCCCAGTGGGCGGGACCGGCACTATAACGTGCACCGACAGCGGGACGCTCGCGGTGAACGGAACCGCGACTTTTACGCTGATACTTCAGGTGAATGCGGGAACGCCTTCCGGGACAAACATTACGAACACGGCGACGGCTAACACAACGAACATGGTCACGGGCATCACCAGCAACAGTGCGAGCGCAACCGTGGTCGTTGCCAATGCAAATAGCGCGGATATGGCGATCGTTAAGACCGGGACTCCGAATCCGGTGACGGAGGGAACTCCGCTGACGTACACGCTGACGGTGACGAATAACGGTCCCGCGTCGGCGACGAATGTGACGGTGACGGACACTCTGCCTTCGGTGGTGACGTATCTTTCAACGAGCACGACTCAGGGATCGTGTTCGGAAGCGGGCGGGACGGTGACCTGCCTGCTGGGCACAATGGCGAATGCGGTCACGGCGACGATTTCGATTCTGACGATTCCGAATGCGGCCGGGGTGGTAACGAACACGGCGACGGTCGCGGCGGATCAGACTGATCCCAACCCGACGAATAATACGTCGACGCAGACGGAGACGATCACCTATCCGACCAAGATTGCGTTGCAGTCATTCTCGGCGCACATGGGCACAGATAAGAACGGGGCGAGCCGAGTAGTGCTGACGTGGAAGACCGGGGGCGAGGCGCACAACCTGGGATTCAATGTGTACCGCGAGCAGAGCGGAAATCGGGTGCGCATGAATCCTTCCATGATTGCGGGGTCGGCGCTCCTGATGAGCGGTGCGCTGCCGAAGCACGCGGGCCGGACTTATGCGTGGATTGATACCGCGGCGGGAGTCGCGGGCGATGGCTACTGGCTGGAAGACATTGACGTGAACGGCCTGCGGACCATGCATGGGCCTGTGACGGTGACTGCAGGAGCGCAGACGGGGAGCGACGCTGCCGCATCTGAGACGCGGATGTTGAGCCAGATGAATCAGGCGCTGCCTGCGTCGCCGGGAAGCGAGGCAAGTCATCGGGCAGAGACATTGCCGACCGCGGCAGCGCCAACGCCAACGCAGATACAGAAACAGTTTGAGCTGGCGGCGCATCCGGCAGTGAAGATTTATGTGCAGCATGAAGGTTGGTATCGCGTGGCGCAGCCGGACCTGGTGAAGGCCGGGCTCGATCCGAATGTGGATCCGGCGCTGCTGCATCTCTATGCGGAGGCGACCGAGCAGCCGATTCAGATTACGGGAGCGACGGCGGGTGCGGGCGGATTCGGGCCGCAGGCTGCGATTAATTTCTATGGGACGGGGATCGATACAGTTTTCTCGGGTACGCGCGTTTACTGGTTGGTGGCGGGCGAAACGCGAGGGGCGCGGATTCCGCAGATCGGGATTTCTTCGGGATCGAACCAGCCTCCCGCAAGTTATCCCGCGACCGTGGAACTACAGCAGCATACAATTTACTTTTCCGCGCTGCTGACTACGAACGGAGAAAACTTTTTCGGTCCGCTGGTTTCGTCGACTCCGCTGGAGCAAGTGCTCGATGTGCCACATCTCAGCACGACTTCCACCCAGGCAGCGAATCTTGAGGTGGTGTTGCAGGGCGTGGTTACGGCCTTCCCGCATGACGTCGCCGTAGTGCTGAACGGAACCTCGCTGGGAGACTTGATTTTTACCGGCCAGACGCAGGGAACTTTGAGCGTGAGCATTCCGGCGGGAGTGCTGCAGGCGGGAAGCAACACAGTCACGTTGACCGCGGAAAACGGAGAATACGATACCAGCCTGGTTGACTACATTCGCATCACGTATCCGCACCAATATCTGGCGGACAACGACGAGCTGACATTTACGGGACGGGCTGGGGACGAGCTGATGGTGAGCGGTTTCACCAGCGCGCCGGTGGTGCTCGATATTACCGACCCGAACCGTCCGGTGGAGCTGACGCCGCAAGTGATTACAATGAACGGGAAGTATGAGATTGCGGTGCAGGTGCCGTTTACCACAGCGAATGGCGCGTCGCCGGTGAAACATACGCTGCTGGCGGTGGCGCAGGACCGAATTGTTTCCGCCGGCGGAGTGTGGCCGAATCATCCGTCGCATTGGCACAGTGTGCAGGCGGGCGCTGACATTGCCATGATCACGTATGGGCCATTCGCGAGCGCGCTGGCGCCGCTGGTGGACGCGCACAAGGCGGAGGGAAAGACTTCTGCGGTGGTGCCGATCAATGATTTGTATGACGAATTTAATTTTGGCGAGCGTACACCGTTTGCGATCCGGTCGTTCTTGCAGACGGCGAAGCAGAACTGGAAGACGTCGCCGAGTTATTTGCTGCTGAACGGGCGGGCTTCGCTGGACCCGCGGAATTATTTGGGATTCGGTTATCTGGATCTGGTTCCGACGCGCATTGTGCAGTCGACCAGCCTGATGACAGCGTCGGACGACTGGTTCTCAGATTTCACCGACTCGGGAATACCGACAATTCCGACGGGGCGCTTGCCGGTGAGTACCGTGGATGAAGCTACAACCGTGGTGGGAAAGATTGCCGGGTATGAAGGCCAGTCGACCGATGGATCGTGGAGCACGAACGCGTTGATGGTTGCGGATACTGACGACACGGAAAACTTTTCCGGCGACAGCCTGACGGTTCAGGCGAATCTGCCTTCGACGATGTCGGTGACAGATGTATTCGTCGATGTGGTGGGGACGACGGCGGCGAAAACGGACATTATTAATGCGATCAACTCGGGGCAGGGGCTGGTGAACTATCTGGGGCACGGGTCGGAGGAGCAGTGGTCGGGGTCGGATATTTTCGATACCACTTCGGTGACTTCGCTCACCAATGGCTCACAGCTTCCGGTGTTTCTGATCATGGACTGCCTGAATGGATTTTTCCAGGATGTGTATGCGCAGCCGCTGGGAGTGACGCTGTTGCTGGCGTCGAATGGAGGCGCGGTCGCGGTGCTGGCCTCGAGCGGGCTGAATCAGTCTCCGCCGCAAAACCAGCTGGACGCTCTTGTGGTGAAGAATGGCTGGAACGTGACGGGATCGAGGGTGGGAGATGTGATCGTGGCGGCGAAGTCGCACATCGGCGACTTGGATGTGCGGCGGACGTTTAATTTATTTGGGGATCCAGCGATGCGGGTCAAGCAGTCGTTATCGCAGGCTCCGGCCTCGGGGGCTAGAGCCCCGATCGAAGGAAAGGCCTCATCGCAGCGCTGAGAGCGCTGCGCCACCCAAAAGCGCCTCGGCCCTCAAAAGCGCTGGGCCTCTGCAGGCGTCCTCTCTGCCCGAGGCTAAAGCTGCTGCTATCTTCTGCTGCTTGTGGCGCGGCGGAAGCCGCACCCTTTCAAAGCCAATCCTTCCCACGTGCAGCCTTTCGAAGCTACAGCGTTGCCGGCACTGCTGCGGGCAGGCTGGCGGTTTGGCGCAGCGGTTCGGTGAGGGCGCGCATGACTTTGCCGAATCCGGCGAAGTCGAGGGATTGCGGACCATCCGACAGTGCGCGCTCAGGACACGGGTGCACCTCGATGATGAGGCCATCGGCGCCGACGGCGACGGCGGCGCGAGACACGGCCGCGATCAGGCTCTGCTTGCCGGTTCCGTGGGAGGGGTCGGCGATTACGGGCAGGTGCGAAAGATCGCGCGCGAGGGCGACGGCGGCCAGATCGATAGTATTGCGCATTTCGGTTTCGAAAGTCTTGATGCCGCGCTCGCAAAGCACGACTTGCTGGTTGCCGCCGGAGAGCAGGTACTCGGCGGCAAGCAGCCACTCTTTGACGGTGGCGGAAGGGCCGCGCTTGAGCAGGATGGGCTTGTTGACGGTGGCGAGACGGCGCAACAGAGCGAAATTCTGCATGTTGCGTGCGCCGACCTGCAGCATGTCGACATGCTCGCAGATGACGTCGACGTCTTCGGTGCTCATGACTTCGGTGACGACGGGCAGTCCGGTTTCTTCGCGGGCTTCGCGAAGAATTTTGAGCGCCTCGAGACCGAGGCCCTGGAAGTCATAGGGCGAAGTGCGCGGCTTGTAGGCACCGCCGCGAAGCATGGCGGCTCCGGCGCGTTTTACTGCGTGGGCGGTGTCGAGCAACTGAGTGCGTGATTCGACCGAACAGGGTCCGGCAATGACTACGACTTCGGGGCCGCCGATAGAGACGCCGTTTATCTTGACGACGGTGCGCTCGGGCTTGACCTGGCGGCTGACCAGTTTGAAGGGCTGGGCGATGGCGACGACAGTGTCGACACCGGGAGCGACCTGGAGGGCCTCGATTTCGTGGCGGCGTCCGCTGCCCACGGCGGCGACGATGGTGCGCTCGGTGCCGCGGGTGACGTGCGGGTTGTAGCCGGCCTCGCGGATGCGCTCAATGACGTGGTTGATTTCCTGTTCGGTGGCTTTCTCGGACATGTTGACGATCATGGGGCTGGTTCTCCTTGATATCGATATCAGTTCTTCGTAATAGTTTGTAGCTAAAGCAAAAGCCGCGATCTCTGATCGCGGCTTACGGTGGAAGCTTGATTCGTTTCGGTGGCCTTCAGGGGCTCATCCTCACTCCAAGCTGCTCCGCAGCCGCTGCTCCCGTAAATCGGAAGTAAGCGGTAAAGGCGGCGCCTGGAGTAAATCGTGTCATAGAAGTTGAAGCTTTCATGGCAATCACGAAATCATGCCGATACAGATCGGATCAATAAACCAAGCTAACAATTAGACGAAAAGCGCGCAACCGCTGCAGTTGCGTGTTTTACTGGAGCGAACTGGCCACGCTGGAGAATGCATTGTTGGCATTCGATCCGATCAGGCGAACCGTTCCGACCACCAGAACCAGAATGACGGCCAGCATGACCGCATATTCTGCGATATCTTGTCCTGCATCTTCCGACCAAAGACGTTGCATCAGTTTTGACATTTATTCTCCTCCAGGCCGCTGTGAGTTCCTTGAGAGGGAAGGACTGAACTCAAGACTGGGTGCTGACATGATGCACGGGGGCGAAGGCTCTTGTCAATGCGCGATTCGACATTTTCCAGAGGAGGAATCAGGGCTGCAAAAGGGCTGCCGGGGGCTGAGTTTGAGCGGTATTCGAGGGGACAGAAGCGGGCGGTTGCGGGAGTAATTGTCGAGCCGACTGCTGGGCGTATTGCAAAACGCGATCGGGAAGGATGCCGAGATAGAGAGTGGCCACGAGGCTGATGGTGAGCGCGAGTCCCAAGCCAAATGGAACCGGAGTGACTGGGACTGACTGGCGCGATTCGCGCATGTACATCACGACGATGATGCGGAGGTAGTAGTACGCGCCGATGGCGCTGTTGATGACGCCGATGATGGTGAGCCAGATCAGGTTGGCTTTCATGGCGGCGCTGAAAACGTAGAACTTGGCGAAGAAGCCGCCGGTCATGGGAATGCCGATCAGCGATAGCAGGAAAATGGTGAGCGTGGCCGCCAGCAGCGGGGAAGTGCGGCCCAGACCTTCGTAGTCGACGAGGGTGATATAACGTTCGCCAGCGTTGGCGAAGTGGCTGACCACGGCGAATGCACCCACGTTCATCGCGGCATAGGCGGCGGTGTAGAACATCGCTGCGGAAATTCCGTTGGGCGAATTCGCCGAGGTGGTCATGGCGAAGGCGACCAGCAAATATCCGGCGTGGGCGATAGAGGAATAGGCAAGCAGACGTTTGATGTTGGTCTGGACCAGAGCGCCGACGTTGCCCAGGGTCATGGAAAGCGCCGCGGCCAGCCAAAGGAGCCAGAAACGGCCGGGTGCGTTGATGGTGTATACGACGCGCAGCAGCACCGCGAATGCCGCGGCTTTCGGCGCAGTGGACATGAATCCCACGATGGGAGCGGGAGCGCCTTCGTAGACGTCGGGCGTCCAGATGTGGAAGGGAGCGGCGGCGACTTTGAAGCCGAGGCCGACGAACATCAGCGCCATGGCGACGTAGACCAGCAACTGCACAGGACCGGCCTGCAGCTTCTGGCTGATCACTTCGATGTTCGCTGAGCCGGTGGCACCGAACATCATGGCCACGCCGTAGAGGAAGAATGCAGTAGCGAAGGAGCCGAGGAGGAAATATTTCAGGGATGATTCGCTGCTGGCGGCTTCGTTGCGGCGGAAGCCAGCAAGGATGTAGGTGGAGATCGAAGAAATTTCGAGGGCAATGAAAATTAGTACCAGTTCGACGGCCGAAGACATCAGCACCATGCCCACTGCGCCGAAAAGAATGAGAGCGTAGTATTCGCCGGCGCGAATGCGCTGCACCGCCATGTATTCGAATGAACTGAGGATAACGACAGCCGCGATGGCGATGATCAGAAAATGGAAGAAGACGCTGAAGCCGTCGACCTTGACCATGTTCGAGAAAGCGAGGCCGGGAGACTGCGCCATATAAGAGGTGGCGACAAGAGCGGTGACCGTGCCCAGGAACGCGATCAGGCCAAGCAGTCGCTGGCTTCTTTTCTCGTCCACCAGCGGATCGAGCAGCATGACCAGGATGCCGAAGGCGGAGAGGACCAGCTCGGGGAGGATGCGGATGTAGTCGGCGGATTGAGGAATCGCCTGCGAAATTGTCTGCGACGTCATTTGTAGTAACAGGGCGCCAAAATGAATCATTGGCCCACCACCTTGCTGACGACCTGGGTGAAGGGCGTGAGCGCGGCTTGCACGGCGGGATCGATCGCGGTCAGCCACAGGATGGGAGCCACGCCCATTACCAGGGCGGCCGCAGCGCAGGGCCAGACCGCGGCTTTTTCAACCAGGAAAAGATCGTGCACAGAATTGTTCGCCGGGTTGGTGACTTTGCCGTAGAAGACGCGCTGGTACATCCACAAGAGATAGCCGGCGCTCCAGATCACGCCGGTTGCGCCGAGAATTCCATAGATCGGTTTGGCCTGGAATGCGCCGCTCAGGACGAGGAACTCGCCAATGAAACCGTTGAGCAGGGGAAGTCCAAGCGAGGCCAGCACAATAAACAGATACGTCGCTGAGTAGACGGGTACGGTCGAGGCGAGTCCGCCGAATTCAGAGATTTCATAGGTGTGGCGGCGTTCGTGGAGGATTCCGGTGAGCATGAAGAGGCCGCCGGTGGAAATTCCGTGAGCCAGCATGACGAACATTGCGCCGTTTAATCCTGAGGCTGTGAAGCTGAAGATTCCGAGAACGACAAAACCCAAGTGGCTGACCGAGGAGTAGGCGATCAGTTTTTTCATGTTGGGCTGCACCATGGCCACGAGCGCGCCGTAGATAATGCCGATCAGCGCGAGCGTGATGATCCAGGGGGCGTTGTGGCGGGCCTGCTCGGGGAACAGGCCGAGGTTGAAGCGCAGCAGGCCATAGGTGCCCATCTTGAGCAGAACGCCGGCCAGCAGGACGGATCCGGCGGTGGGAGCTTCGACGTGGGCGTCGGGCAGCCAGGTGTGGAATGGGAATAGCGGAACCTTCACCGCAAAGGCCAGGAAGAATCCTAGGAAGAGCCACTGTGCGGCGGCGGGGAAATTCGGCACGGCGCCGCGCGCGATTTGATCGCGAATGGTGACGAAATCGAAGCTGCCCGTGTGGGCATAGAGCCAGAGAATCGCGGCCAGCATGAACACGGAGGCGATCATCGTATACATGAAAAACTTCACGGCGGCATAAACTTTGCGCTCGTGGCCGAAGACGCCGATCAGCAGGGCCATGGGGATGAGCGTCGCTTCCCAGAAGAAATAGAAGAGGAAAAGATCGAGGGAAGTGAAGACGCCGATCAGCGCGGTCTCCATGATCAGGAGAAGGATGAAGAATTCTTTGACGCGGTCGTGGATCGATTTCCAGGAGATCAGCACGCACAGCGGCGTGAGGAACGTGGTGAGAACCACCAGCCAGAGCGAGATGCCGTCCATGCCCATGTGGTAGTGGATGTTTGGGGAGGATATCCACGGCTTGTCGATTTCGTATTGGAATCCGGCCTGAGCGCGGTGGAAGTGTACTGGCAGATGTAGCGAAAGAAGAAATGTGAGGATGGAGAAAACCAGGGCGAAGATGCGGATGTCGCGATCGCGGCGCGGGAACAGCACCAGCAGCATGGCTCCGAGGAGCGGGGCCAGGGTGACGAGGGTCAGGATGTAGGGGCTCCAGCTATCGGTGCTCATCACTCAGCGCACTCCCATCCAAATCATGTAGGCAATGACGACGGCCGAACCGGCGGCGATCCAGCCGGCGTAGGAACGCAGATTGCCGGACTGCATTTGCCGGACTTCGTTGGAAACGTCGCGCGCACCATCGGCGGCGTTGTTCACGGTATCGTCGATGACCTTGCGGTCGACGCCCTGCCAGAGGATGCTGGTCGAGCCGTCGATCAGTGGTTTGACGAATAGCTTTGAGTAGAGTTCATCGACGTAATACTTGTTCAGAACGGTGGTGTAGAAGCCGTTCAGGCCGTCGGCGATTTTCTGCGGGAGGTAGGGCTTGCTGATGTAAAGCACATAAGCGAGCAGGAAGCCGAGAAGTGCGACCGTTATCGAAATGCCCATCAATACGTATTCCTGCGCGCTACTTGCGGCCTCGCCAGCCGCTTCGACAACTCTCGAGCCGAATACCGGGTCAAGAAAATGTTCAAAGCGGTTGCCGATTCCCACCAGACCTCCGACCGTGGCAAGCAATGCCAAGATCATCAGCGGAACCAGCATGACCATCGGACTTTCGTGAGGCTCGCCATGAGATTCGCCGTGACCGTGAGCGTCAGCGTCATCCGTGCCAGCGTGGCTGTGGGCGAGGTGGGCGCGCCCGTGCTCGTCGACTTGAACTCCGTGATAGTCGCCGAAGAAGGTCATGAAAAGCAGACGGAACATGTAGAACGAGGTGAGGAAGGCGGTGATGAGGCCGATCAGCCAGTAAACTTTTCCCTCTGGTCCGCTGGAGAACGCTTTCCACAAAATTTCGTCCTTGCTCCAGAAGCCGGCGAAGGGCGGGATGCCGGCGATGGCCAAAGTCGCAATGAACATGGTTCCGAATGTCCACGGGATGTAGGTGCGAAGACCGCCCATCTTGCGCATGTCCTGCTCGCCGCTGACGGCGTGGATTACGGATCCGGCTCCCAGGAAGAGTAGACCTTTGAAGAAGGCGTGCGTCATCAGGTGGAAGATTCCGGCGGAGAACGCGCCTACGCCGCAGGCCATGAACATGTATCCGAGTTGCGAAACGGTGGAGTAGGCGAGAACTTTCTTGATATCGGTTTGAGTGATGCCAATGGTGGCGGCGAAAAGCGCGGTGAGGGTTCCGATGACGGCGACGACGGTCAGAGCGATTGGCGCGCGCTCAAAAATCACGTGCGAACGCGAGACCATGTAGACGCCAGCGGTGACCATGGTTGCGGCGTGGATTAGCGCGGAGACTGGCGTGGGGCCTTCCATGGCGTCGGGCAGCCAGACGTAGAGCGGGATCTGGGCTGACTTGCCGCAGGCGCCGAGCATGAGCAAAATTCCGATCGCGGTGAGAAGGCCGGCGCTGGCTTCTGGCGCGATGGGCTGGACTTGCGCGAAGACTTTAGTAAAGTCCAGCGAGCCGAAGTGCTCGATGATCAGGAAGAGTGCGATGAGGAATCCAAAGTCGCCGATGCGGTTGACGATGAAGGCTTTCTTTCCGGCGGAGGCGGCGGAATCTTTGGTGAACCAGAAGCCGATCAGCAGATATGACGCGAGCCCGACGCCCTCCCAGCCGATGAACATCAGCAGGTAGTTGCTGGCCAGCACGAGCGTCAGCATGAAGAACATGAACAGGTTGAGGTAGGCGAAGAAGCGGTAGTAGCTGGGATCGTCCCACATGTAGCCGACGGAGTAGATGTGGATTAGGAATCCGACGCCGGTGACGACGAGCAGCATGATGAGTGAAAGTTGATCGAGATAAAAAGAGAAGTCGGCGGTGAAGGCGCTGGCCGTGCCGAGTTTGCCGAAGCGAATCCAGTGGGCGATATATTCCGCGTAGGGAAGGTCGGCGGCTGAGACGCGCCAGGCAACCGAGAGCGCCCACGCGAAGGCCGCGCCGGAGAAAAATAATCCGATGACGCTGACCGCGGTGCGCGAAGACTTTTTCCCGAGCAGGCCGTTGATGGCCGCGCCCGCCAGGGGCAGGATCGGAATCAGCCAGAGATTGAGAGAGGGCGTCATAATATAGAACACTTCATAGTTTGAGCAGATTCACTTGGTCGACGTTGAGCGTTTCGCGGGTGCGGTAAACGGCGATGATAATGGCCAACCCGACGGTCGCTTCGGCAGCAGCGACCACCATGACGAAAAAGACGAAGACTTGTCCCGCCAGCGAATGCCAGTGAGCGGCGAAGGCGACGAACGAAAGATTCACACCGTTGAGCATGAGCTCAATCGACATGAAGATGGTGATGATGTTGCGCTTGATGAGGAATCCGGTGACGCCGCAGGCGAAGAGGAATCCGCTGAGGACGAGGTAATAAGAGAGTGGGACCATCAGTCCACCTTCCTTGCCGGCGCGGTTGCGGGAGCTGTCGGTGGCTTGCTCGCCAGTGGCTTACTTGCTAGAACCACCGCGCCCATGATGGCGATGAGGATCAGGACGGAAGTAATTTCAAAGGGAAGCAGGAACTGGTGGAAGAGTAGTTGTCCGATGGTGACAGGATCGCCCTTTAACGCTCCGGCGGCGACCGACTCAGTTCCCGAGTGCTGCAGCACAACCCAGGCTACGAGAATGCTTCCCAGCAACATGCCAGGGACGCCGAATAAAATCGCGACGCGGCTGCCCTGGGTGTGTTCTTCGACTCCGGCGTTCAAGAGCATGATGACGAATACGAACAGCACCATGATGGCACCGGCGTAGACGATGACCTGCACGGCGGCGACGAACTCCGCGCCCAGCAACAGGTATTCGCCGGCGAGCGCGGCCATGACCGCGATCAGCGAGAGGGCGCTGTTGATGGGATGCGTTTGCGCCAGCAGGTTGACTGCGCCTGCTACGCAGACGGCTCCGAAGGCCAGAAACAGAATCAGATGAACGTTCAACATTGAAATTGAATTTCGTTTTCGACTACCACGCGATTGCGATCGCGGTGGCGATCAGGTTTACCAGTGCCAGCGGCAGCAGGAACTTCCAGCCGAACGCCATCAACTGGTCATAACGGAAGCGCGGCAGCGTGCCGCGCACCCAGATATACAAAAAGAGAAATGCAACAATCTTTGCGGCGAACCAGAACACGGGCAGGATTACCTGCAGAATCCGGGGGCCGAAGAGCGGGCCGTTCCATCCGCCGAAAAACATCAGCGTAGCCAGGCAGGCGACGGTGATCATGTTGGCGTATTCGGCCATGAAGAACATGGCAAACTTCATGGCGCTGTATTCGGTGTGGTAGCCGGCCACGAGTTCGGTTTCGGCTTCCGGCAAGTCGAACGGGATGCGGTTGGTCTCGGCGTAGGCTGCCATCAGGTAACAGAAGAAGCCGATGAACTGGCCGGTGAAAATATTCCAGTGCGGGATGAATCCCCAGAAATGTCCGGCTTGCGAATTTACGATATCGCGCAGGCTGAAGCTGCCTGACTTGATCAGAACGCCGACCAGCGAGAGGCCGAGGGAAATTTCGTAGCTCACCATTTGGGCGCTGGCGCGCAGGCCGCCGAGCAGGGAATATTTGTTGTTCGACGACCAGCCGGCGAGCGCGACGCCGTAGACGCCGATCGAGGTGACACCGAGAATCAGCAGCAGTCCGGTGTTCACGTCGGTGATCTGCAGCGGAATTCTGTAGCCACGGATGGTGAACGAGTTCCCGAACGGAATAACGGCGATCGAAGTTAGCGCGAAGATGACGGCGATCAACGGCGCCGCAAGGAAGAGCGGTTTGTAGACGTGCGGCGGCGTCAGATCTTCTTTGAACAGAAATTTGATTCCGTCGGCCGCGGGCTGTAATAGGCCAAACGGGCCGACACGCGTGGGTCCCCAGCGATTCTGCATGTGGCCCACGACCTTGCGCTCGAGCCAGACCGTGTAGGCGACGGCGGTGAGTAGCACGCCTAGAACGACCGCGGACTTGATCACCGACGCGAGCAGGTAGATCCGGATCGGCTCGGCGAAGAACCAGTCAGCCAGAGATGCGAAAGCTTCTTTCATCAGTCGGCCGCGACCTCCGCGGGCTTGACTTCGTGACTCTCCATTACCGACTTCAAGGTGCGTGAATAGCGGCCTAGGGTGCCGGAGGTGAACAAGCCGTCGTTGGCCGGAGAAATCAATTCCGAGTTGTGGTTGGTGCTGGGGCCGCTCTTGGTGAGCGAGGTGTGCTCGCTATTGCCCGCTAGAAGATTGATGCGGGAAACATCGTAGCCGGGGACGAGGCGCTGAATTTCGTCGAGGATGGCCATCGGATCGAGCGGACTGAGCTTCGTCTCCAGGCCCTGCATCTCAAGCCAGACGGCGTGGCGGTCGGCCTCGCCGGACTGAGCACCGCGGGACTCGCCCATGTCGGCGCGCGTGCCGCCGCCGAAGGGAACGAGTTTGTGGACGTCGAAGCCCATGGCGTCGGCAATGCGAACGATCATTTCAAAATCAGTTTTTGAGCCGGATATTTCGCCCGCCTTCTTGACCAGTTGCACATCGCCGCAGGTGTTGGTCATGGTGCCGGATTTTTCGTAGGCGTTGGCGGCGGGCAGCACGACGTCGGCCATGACCGCGGTTTCGGTGAGGAACATGTCCTGCACAACGACGAAGCTTTTCGAGAACGCGAAGGGATCGAGATACAGGCGGCCCACGGGATTCGAGCCGACTACGTAGAGCGCTTTCAGTTTGCCGGCAGTCCCGGCTTCCACCATGCCGGGGAGATCGAGCCCGGCGGTTTGCGGGACGGCCCACTCTTTATGGAAGTCGCTGTTTCCTGCCGTCGGATGATAGCCGGGCAGGAGATCCGGATAGAGTCCCATGTCTGCGGCGCCGCGAGAGTTGGCGTAGTCGGCGAGGCAGATGAACTTGGCGCCCGGGATGGCGGAGCCGAAGGTTACGAGGCTGGCGATGTCAACGCCGCGAATCTCCGAGCCGAAGATAATGATCAGATTCTGTTCGGTGCGCAGTTGGTTACGCAGCCCAAGCCACGCGTCTTTATTTGTCGTGGCGCTGTTGATTGCATCAGCAGAGGAATCATCGCCGGCCAGGAAACTTGCGACTTTGTTTTCGGCCCCCGCAGGAATCTGGGTGTAGCTCGTGGCCTGCCGTCGCAGCTTGATCGACTCGGAGTTAATCACGTACAGCTTGGCGCGGTGGAGGCGCACGTTGTTGCGAATCTGCCAGGCCAGCAGCGGATGCTGTTCGGTGGGGTCGTTGCCGATCAGCAGAATGGCGGGGGCGTTGTAGACGTCGGCCATGCTGGCGGTGAGGTCGGGCTTGCCGCGGAGCGCTGCAGAAAGAGCAGGGAAGTCGGCGGTGCGATGATGATCGACGTTGTTCGTCTGCAAGACTACGCGGGCGAATTTCGAGAGCAGGTAGGCTTCTTCGTTCGTCGTGCGAGTGGAACCGATGACGCCAATCGCCGAGCCCCCATCTTTGTCCCGGGCTTCTGCGAACTTTTTTCCTACCAAATCGAAAGCCTCTTCCCAGGTGGACGGCGTGAGCTTGCCATTCTTGCGAATAAGTGGCTGTGTGAGGCGTTCTTCGTGATTCGCGAAATCGAAGGCGTAGCGGCCTTTGATGCAGAGGAAGTCGCCGTTGGTGCCGCTCTTGTCGCGGTTGTCGCCGCGGACGATTTCCATTCCGGTATCAGACCGGCGCACGCCCAGCGTGGTTTTGCAGCCGTCGCCGCAGTGCGTGCAGACAGTGCCGACGTGCTTCATTTCCCAGGGGCGAGTCTTGTAGCGGTACGCACCGGAGGTGAGTGCGCCGACCGGACAAATGTCGATGCACATGCCACACTCTTCGCATTCCAGATGATCTTCTTTATTGGGGGCGATCAGCGAACTCACGCCGCGGTTCTGCACGCCCAGGGCCCAGACGTCCATGCCCTCGCCGCAGACGCGCACACAGCGGTAGCAGAGGATGCAGCGCGGGCGGTCGAAAAACACAACGGGAGACCACTGCTGTTCTTCTTTGTGGTTCTTGGCCTCCATGAACTTCGATTCGGCGGCGCCGTAGCTGAACGTCATGTCCTGCAGTTCGCATTCGCCACCGGCGTCGCAGACCGGGCAATCGAGGGGGTGATTGCCGAGCAGCATTTCGAGCATCGATTTGCGCGCCTGCTTAATTTCGTCGCTGTCGGTAACCGCGACCATGCCTTCGCTGACCACCGTGGTGCAGGCGGTCTGCAGCTTGGGCATCTTCTCAACCTTCACCAGGCACATGCGGCACGCGCCCTGCAGCGAAAGGTTGGGGTAATAGCAGAACGAGGGCACTTCGATGCCCACGGTCTTGCAGGCCTCGATGAGGAGCGTGCCCGCGGGAGCGGTGAGTTTCTTGCCGTCGACAGTGAGAGTTACGTCAGCCATAGTTGAACGTGAAATTCAAAAAGGTTCGGGTTCTTCATCGCTTCATTAATCCAAACGCAAGCAGGGCCGAAAGGACGGTTAGAAACAGTCCCGATGAAACCAAGATCGCGCGCGCGCGGAAGATCGTCGCGTTCGAAAGCTCTTTTCCAACAGAGTTGGGCTGGGCGGATCTCCACAACCCCTGGCTCGCGAGAATGACCCCGATGATTAGCGACATAAACGGAGTGACCAACCAAAGGGGTGACGGCGAGTGCATACTGTCTCCTTAAACTTCTTCAGTGCGCGAATGCTGGTATCGGTTCCGCCGCGCCCTCTTTTTCGTACGGGCACGGCTTGCCATCCAAGTGATCTTCAAACTCTTTGCGGAACTTCTTGACGAAGGCGATGGTCGGCATTGCGGCCGCGTCACCGAGCGGACAGAAAGTCCGTCCAAGCATGTTTTCCGCCAGGTACTGCATGTTGTCGATGTCTTTTTTCATGCCGCCGCCGTTATGGAAGCGGATGAGCGTCTTCTTCAGCCAGTCTGTGCCTTCGCGGCAGGGGATGCACCATCCGCAACTTTCGTGCTGGTAGAACTTCATGGTGCGCAGGGCGAATTTCACGATGCACTGCTGGTCGTCGACGACGACGACGCCGCCGGAACCCAGCATGGAGCCAGCTTTGGCGACTGAATCGAAATCCATAGCGACGTCGATTTCATTCGCGGTGAGGCAGGGACAGGAGGCTCCGCCGGGAACGACTGCTTTCAACTGGCGGCCGTTGGGGATGCCGCCTCCGACTTCGTAAAGCATTTTCTTTAGGTTATAGCCCATGGGTAGTTCGTAAACGCCGGGCTTGGCGATATTCCCGCTCAGGCAAAAGAGGCGAGTGCCACCATTCTTCGGCGTGCCCAGTTTCGCGAACCAGTCGGCGCCGCCCAGAATAATGTGCGGGACGTTGGCCAGGGTCTCGGCATTATTGATGACCGTGGGGCCGCCCCAGAGGCCGACTACAGCGGGAAACGGCGGGCGAATGCGCGGGATGCCGCGTTTGCCTTCGAGCGATTCCATGAGCGCCGATTCTTCGCCGACTTCGTAGGCACCGGCGCCGCCGTGCCAGTAAATGTCGAGATCGCGGCCGCTGCCGAAAATGTTCTTGCCGATAAATCCGCGGGCGTAGGCGTCGGCGATCGCCTTCTGCATGATCTCTAAAAGATAACGGTACTCGCCGCGAATGTAGATGTAGCCGCTGCGCGCGCCCACGGCCAGGGCGCCGATCATGACGCCCTCGATCACAGAGTGGGGATCGTGTTCGAAAATCAGGCGATCTTTGCAGGTGCCGGGCTCGCTTTCATCGCCGTTGCAGAGAACGTATTTCGGTTTGGCGGACTGCTTCGGTACGAACGACCACTTCATCCCGGTGGAGAATCCAGCGCCGCCGCGGCCGCGCAGGCCGGAATTCTTGACTTCGTTGATGATGGCGTCGGGCTCCATGGCGATCGCCTTCTGCACGGCCTTGTAGCCGTCGAGCTCGAGATAGCGGTCGAGATTGGTCGCACCCTGGCCGAAGCGGCGGGAGACGACTCTTACCTCGTCGGGATGGGAGACTAAGTCGGCCATGGCGTTACTGCGTCGCCTTCTTCTTATAGTCGTCGAGAATCTGGCCCATCTTTTCGATGGTAAGGTTCTCGTGAAAATCGTAGTTTACTTGTGCCGCGGGAGCCCAGCTGCAGGCGCCAATGCACTCTACTTCTTCGAGCGTGAACAGGCCGTCGGGCGTGGTCTGTTTGTGGCCTACGCCTAATTTCTTGGCACAGTGATGCAGGATTTCTTCGCCGCCGCGCACCATGCAACTTATGTTGGTGCAGACCTGCACGTTGAACTTGCCGCGCGGTTTGGTGGTCAGCATGGAGTAGTAGCTGATCACGTTGTTGACTTCGAGTTCGGTCAGGTCGAGGCGAGTGGCGAGTTCCGCGATGACCTCGTCGGACAGGTAGCCGATTTCGTCTTGCGCGTAGAGCAGCGTCGGGACGAGGGCGGAGCGCTTGGTCGGATAATGGGTGACCATGTCGGCGAAGCGGGTTTCGAATTCAGTTGAGAATTTCATCGCTGTTTCTGTCGCCCCTACGGGGCTGCCGTTGCTTTGCGCTACCGGTCAATTTCTCCCAGTACGATGTCGATGCTGCCGATCGCCGCTACTACATCCGCCAACAATCTTCCTTCGCACATTTTCGGCAGCGTTTGCAAGTTTGCGAAGCAGGCGCTGCGCATGTGCACGCGATATGGTTTGGCGGTGCCGTCGCTGACGATGTAGTAGCCCATTTCGCCGCGGGGGGATTCGACTGCCTGGTAGACCTCGCCCGCCGGAACAGCAAAACCTTCGGTGATGATTTTGAAGTGGTAGATGAGCGATTCCATCTGCGTCTTCATTTTTTCGCGGTCGGGCAGAACCACGCCGGGAGCGTCGGCCTTGGTCGGGCCTTCGGGCATGCCGTCGAGGGCCTGTCTAACGATGCCGATCGATTCGCGGAGTTCCTGCACGCGACACATGTAACGGGCGAAGACATCGCCTTCCTGCGAGATCGGCACTTTGAATTGGAACTTTTCGTAGCTGGAATACGGCATGTCGCGGCGCAGGTCGATATCGACGCCGCTGCCGCGAAGCGTCGGGCCGGTTGCGCCCAGGGCGATGGCGTCTTCGGCGGTCATTCTGGCAACGCCTTTGGTGCGCATGGTCCAGATGGGATTGCCGGTCAGCAGATTTTCATACTGGTCGATTCTCTCCGGAAAATATCCGGCGAAGTCGCGGACGCGATCGAAGAATCCGAGGGGCGGTTCCAGCGCGATTCCGCCAATGCGGAAATACGAAGTCATCATGCGCTGGCCGCTGACCATTTCAAAGATGCGCAGAACTTCTTCGCGCTCGCGGAAGCAATATAAGAAGACGGTGAGCGCGCCGATGTCCATGGCATGCGTGCCCAGCCAGACGAGATGGGAGTTAATCCTGGTTAACTCATTGAGCAAAACCCGCAGCCACTGCGCCTTTGGCGGAATTTCCAGACCCAGCAACTTCTCGACCGCCAGCACATAGCAGAGGTTGTTGGTCATGGGGCAGAGGTAGTCGATGCGGTCGGTGAGCGGCACGACCTGCTGGTAGAACTTGGCTTCGCACGTCTTCTCGATGCCGGTGTGGAGGAAGCCGATGTCGGGCATCATGCGCACGACGGTTTCGCCGTCGATCTCGAGCAGCACGCGCAGCACGCCGTGAGTCGACGGGTGTTGCGGACCCATGTTCAGGATCATGGTGCGATCCTGGCCGGGTTCGAGCACGGGAGTAGGAGTTAGGTGGGCCATGTCTTACCGCAGACTCAGCGATAGCCCTCCACCGGATAATCTTTGCGCAGGGGGTGACCCTCCCAGTCCTCGGGCATCAGGATGCGGCGCAGATAAGGGTGCCCGGTGAAACGGACGCCGAACAGATCGAAAACTTCGCGCTCGAAATAATTGGCTCCGGGCCAGACGGAGGTGAGCGACTCGACGGCCAGGCTGCCGCTGTTCAAGTGAACTTTCAACCGGATGCGTTCTTTCTTCGGAATCGAGAGCAGGTGATAAACGACCTCAAACCTGGGCTCGGCGGGGTACCAGTCGACACATGTGACGTCGGAAAGGAAATTGTACGGGCAGGCAGGGTCTTCTTTCAGCAGGACGCAGGCTTCGCGAATGGAGGAACGGTCGACGAAGATGGTCATTTCGTCGCGATCGAATTTCACGCCGGTTACAGCCTGGGGGTTCCATCCGAGTAAGCGTGCGACGGCGGGATGGTTCTTCAATTGCTCCAGATCGGTGATGGCGGGGGCCAGCGGCATTAGAAATTTCCTCGTTTTGGTGAGGTTTCGCCC
Organism: uncultured Acidobacteriota bacterium; assembly: GCA_963758005.1. Lineage (GTDB taxonomy): Bacteria > Acidobacteriota > Terriglobia > Terriglobales > Acidobacteriaceae > Sulfotelmatobacter. The sequence continues at coordinate 111,745 of CAVWTR010000002.1, read as the reverse complement.
CAGTCGAGCACGCCTTTTTTCCAGACATAGAAGAAGCCGACGAGGAAAATGCCGATGTATAAGAGCATCTCGTAAAGGCCGAAGTGGCCCTGCCCGGTGGCCTTCAAGGTTCTAAGGATGACCGCCCACGGATAGATGAAAACAGCCTCAACATCGAACAGAATGAACAGCATGGCGACCAGGTAGAACTTGACGGAGAAGCGCTGGCGGGAGTCGCCGACCGGAGTCATACCGCATTCGTAGGCCGACATTTTGGCGCGGGTGGGCTTACGCTGCCCGATGAGCCAGGAAAGGGTGATAATCGCAGTCGCAATGCCGCCCGCCATAAGAATATGGATCAAAAACGGGAGGTATTGAGCGAAGTAATTGTCGGGCATAGGATGAGGTGGATATAATTCGCGCCAAGCGTTGTGTAAACGTTCTAGATTATGGGCTTACACTCAAGAGTGTCAAGCGTGCGAGCGACAAATTGAGTTATTGTGTAATTCGGTAATTGAGTCATTGAAAAGGGAAGCGAGCGAGCTGGTTTCGCTGGCGCTGCGTGGTTTTCAATTCCCCAATTACACAATTTCTCGATTGCGAAATCCCTATGATTTTTGGCTTCAATACCGACGTAAAGCACGGCGACACGATCTACCATGTGCAGAGCGAAGCGCGCGAAAGCGAGTTGCTGTTGCAGACGCAGGTGTTCGTGCGCGGGCGCTGTGTTGGCAAGAAGGCGACTTCTTACGGCAGCAAGAGCAGCGACGGGAAGCTAGGCGACGCGCAGAAAGAGCAGCAACTGCGCGAGCAGCACCGGTTAGTGCTGGACGCCATTCGAGAAGGCAAGCTGGACCAGGTGTTGGACCATCCCGAAGCCGAATTGGCGATGGTGAAAGAGCTGGACGTCGCGTGGATCAACGCCGAGTCGGTACATGCCGAGCGCAACCTGACCATGCAACTGCGGGTGACTGATGGAGGCGCGGCAGCGTCGGGGGCGCGGTTGACGTTTCGCTTTGCGCGTCCGGGGGCATCGCCGTTTTATACGCAGGCCGTGGCGGATTCCGGCGGCGCGGCCGAGGTCAAAATTGAAGTGGAAGAAGCCCAGTTGCCGGATGCTTCGCTGCTGGTGCAGGCCAACTTCGAGGGGCGGACGGCGACGCGGAAGTTTGCGCTGCGCAAGGCGGAGTAGTGGTGCTGCGTGCCAGTACCGCTGAAGCCACTGCACCCTGATAGTTCGCTAAACCCGGCAAAGCTTGATCAGATCAGCCGCGTTCCCAGCGAGATTCTGCTGCACTCCCTCCTGCCTGGACAAAAGTACTCGTTGAAAACACGCCCGGACGGAACGATCTTGGACGGACATCATCGCATCAAGATCCTCAAATCTCGCGGGGTTGATGTTGACGCTCTTCCGCGAGACGTAATCGTGAGAGAATAGCCGGAATGGGAAGATTTGTAGGCGGATTCAGAGTACGCAGAACTAATTAGCAATGAACCCCAAACTCTATTGGATCGACGGGCCGTGGCCGGGCAAGCTGGCCATTTCTGCGCGTCCGCGAGGCGGGGACTGGCTCGAAGACGAGATCTCCGGCTGGCGGAGAGCTGGTGTCGACGCCGTGGTCTCGCTGCTTACACCGCAGGAAAACAGAGAACTGCAACTCGGGGCGGAGTCTGACCTCGCCCAAGTTCGTGGCCTTCATTTCTTGTCGCTGCCGATTGAGGATCGCGGGGTCCCGACCAATTGGGAAGCCGCGTCGCGTGCGGTTGCGAAAGCCGGCGAGATGCTGCGGCAAGGAAGGAATGTCGCCGTTCATTGCCGGCAGGGAATTGGACGATCAGGCATGATCGCCGCGGCATTGCTTATTAAGAACGGCAGCACGCCGGACGTTGCATTGAAGCTGATCGGCGAAGCGCGTGGGTTAACCGTGCCCGAAACTGCTGAACAGCGTGAGTGGGTGAGAAAGTTTGCCGGCCAGGAAACTCCATCCGCGGTTCCGTTGACCCGGGCGTCGGTAAAATGAAGCTGCAGATCAATGGGGAAGCGCGGGAATTCGGCGATTCTCCTGCTCCTTTTACCCTGTTGGCTCTGGTGGACACCCTTGGCATGAAGGCCGATCGGGTGGCTGTCGAACTCAATCGTGACATTGTGTCGCGGGATCGCTGGGCTGAGACTCAACTTGCCGAGGGCGATCGGCTGGAGATAGTGTACTTTGTTGGTGGCGGCTTCGACCCTGGCTCCTGCCAGGAACTCTCTTAGTCACCCTTTTTCCACTGATTCTCTGCTTGACCTTCTTCCTTTCACGCCTAAAATGTTTGAAACATTCGACTTGAGAATTGTTTCAAACATGTTTGGAGGATTCTTTAGGCGACTATGCAGGACCGCTTCACATCGAACGAAGTGATTGCCTTAACCGGGATCACGCCGCGCCAGTTGCAGTGGTGGGACGAGCGTGGGGTGGTGAAACCGGAGCGGGAAGGGCATCGGCGGCTGTATTCGATGAATCATTTGACCGAAGTGGCGGTGATCTGCGAGCTGCGGCGCAAAGGGATTTCGCTGCAGGGCATACGCAAGGTCATGCGGTTTCTCGATCGCGAGATCGGTAAGGGGTTAGCCGAAATTGTGAGCCGCGGCTCTGACTATCACCTGCTGACCGACGGGACGCACATGTATCTGGAGACTTCGGCGCGGCAGATTGTGGACATTCTGAAGAATTCTGACCAGCCGATTCTGGCGGTGTGTCTGAGTGACGCGGTGCGGCAGGTGCGGGCCGGGGTCATTTCGGGGAAGGTGAATACTTCGGTAACTTCGTCGGATTACCGTCGGCGTGCTAAAAAAGTTTCGTAGGCAAGTGTGGGCTTGACGGCACGAACTTGAGTTTCAGCTTTAAACAGGGGGAGGAAGACATGGTCGGTGAACTGGATCTTCTCAATGAGTGGATTCCGGAACAGATGCAGCCGGGGACTGTCTTCGTGTTGGAAAATGCGGGAGAGATCGGCGAGAAGGAAGATCCTTACTGGGCTGTGTTGTCGTGTCCTTCGTGCGGAATGCTGGGGCTGATCACGCGCAAACAGATTAACGGATTCATTCCGGTTATTTGCGGATCGGAGCACTGCTCGGCGCAGTTTTTCATTCGCGAGAGCGAAGTCGTGGTAAGGAAACCGTTCTAGGCATGCGTGTGGAGCGGGCACTCTTGCCCGCTTGCTTGAAGTGGTAAGAATCCAGAGGTTAGAGAAAGAAGCGTCCCAAAGATTCTGGGGCGCTTTCGGCTTTTAGCGGGCAGGAGTGCCCGCTCCACAAAAACCTGTCAGCTTTTCATTGCCTGCAAATCTACTGGGACCTGCTCCACGATTTCGATTCCAAACCCCTCCAGCGCGGCTACCTTTTTTGGTCGATTCGTCAGCAGGCGGATGCGGTGCAGATTCAGGTCAGAGAGAATCTGGGCGCCGATGCCAACTTCGCGCTGCGTCTGCTTTTCGTTTTCCAGCAGAGCCGGGAGTTTACGGCCGCGGTGGAAACTGAGGGCGGTGCGGTCGCCGAGTTTCTCGACCGAGAATCCTTGCGAAGTCTGGTGAAGGTAAATTAGGGCGCCGCCTTCTTGGGCAATACGGCGAAGAGAGCCTTCGAGTATAGCGTGGCATTCGCAGCCGGTCGCCCCGAAGACGTCGCCCATGAGGCAGTGGGCATGCATGCGGACCAGCACTGGGGCTTTGCTATTCTCGATATCTCCTCGAATGAGCGCGACGTGCGACTCTCCGCCGTCGACTTCGCTGGCGTAGGCAATCAGACGGAACTCGCCGAAACGCGTGTCAATCAAGGCCTCGCCTACGCGATGCACGTAGCGCTCGTGCGCCATGCGGTAGCGGATGAGCTCCGCGACGGTGAGCATCTTCATCTGGTGCTGGCGGCAGAACTCGATCAGGTCGGGCACGCGGGCCATGCTGCCATCGTCTTTCATGATTTCGCAGATGATTCCGGCGGGAACCATTCCAGCTAAACGCGCGAGATCGACCGCGGCTTCAGTTTGGCCAGCGCGCACGAGGACTCCACCCTTGCGGGCGCGCAGCGGGAACATGTGTCCGGGACGAGCCAGATCCGAAGGCTTCGTAGCGGGATCGATCGCAACCTGAATGGTGCGGGCCCGGTCATGGGCTGAGATGCCTGTGGTCACGCCCGTCCGCGCGTCGATCGCTTCACAAAATGCGGTGCCGAACTGCGAAGTGTTTTCCGACGTCATGGGGCCGATGTTGAGGTGCTCGAGGCGCTCCTCGGTCATGGCGAGGCAGACCAGGCCGCGTCCGAACTTGGCCATGAAGTTGATGGCTTCGGGGGTGACTTTTTCGGCGGCGAGGGTGAGGTCGCCTTCGTTTTCGCGGTCTTCGTCGTCGACGACCACGATCATGCGGCCGGCGCGGATTTCCTCGATGGCGTCAGGGACATCGGTGAAGGGTTGTTGCGGACTCATCTTGAGGCGATTGTAGCAAGTGGGCCGCAAGATTTCTGAAGGACTGGCCGCGGCGGGAGTTTCGGGGAGTGAAAAAGCAGGTTCCTCATCGGGCTTCAGCCCGATTCGGAATGACAAAACCCCCATCTGACCCGAAAATCTGACACGAACTCTAGCGGGCCAGTTCTTGCTCGGCACCGCGGAACAGGGCTCGCATGGCGCGGATTACCCAGTGCGTGAGAAGCAGTGATTGTGACGAAGATCATGGCCAGAGTGCCCGCTACATATGGATGCCGCGTGGCGAGCCACGTGAGGGCGATGGCGACGGCGTCTTCGGCGAGGCTCAGCGTTATGTTTGAGAACGGTTCGGGCGATGGTGTGATTGCGGCGCGAGCGGCGGTTTTGCCGCTGTGGGCGATCAGGGCTACCACGGCGCCAAGAAGCGTGGCCAGCAGTTGATGCTCGGGCGAGAGCTGGCGGGTTGCCTGGTAGGCCAGTAGCGCGGCGGCGGGGACGCGAACGAAAGTGTGCAGGGCGTTCCAGACCAGGTCGAAAGCCGGAATTTTGTCGGCGAAGAATTCGATCACGAACAGGGCAATGCAGGCGGCGATTACCGGCCAGGTGTCGAGTAGTTGCAGGCCGGAGGGCAGCGGGAGATGAGCAAAGTGCGCCAGCAGGCCGAGGACAGCGACCGTGGCGTAGAGATTCAGTCCGGCGGCGAAGCCGATTGCGGCGAGAAGTGCGAACAGTTCCGCGGGCGGGATTTGCAGGACGTTGAGCATGTAGGACGCGAGTGGTGGGGGCGAACCAAATCATAGCGCGGTTCGGATCTGCCTTCGGGCGAAGTTTTAGTTAGGAAGTGAGAGCAGTGGCGCGGCTGCCGAGCTTTGCCCGGCTGGACAGCCGGGGGCGGCTGTCCCCACACGAGTCGTGATGGAGTTCACATCCAAGTAGAAAAGGGCTACTCCTGAGTTTCCTTAAGGAGCAGCCCTCAAACTCTTGTGACTTCTAGGTTTACAGGGTGGATTCGATCTCGAATCCCCAGGCTTCGAGAAGAGGCTCGGGGATGTACTTCGAGTTCTTGTTGCGGCGGGCCCACTCGCGCAGACGCGTCGACCGCAGATACTGGTCGGGGGAGAGCTTGTACTCGCGTACAACTTGTTCGAATTCAGTGATGGTGGGGGTAATTGGTCCGATCGGTTCGGGCTTGCCCCAGTTCGGATTTCCGCGTCGCTTGGCCATGAAAAATGCCTTTCCACTCCAGGGGATGAAACTGCAAAACTGTCGAACTAAAATCGCCTAACTATATGATTCTCCGAGTCGTCTTCAGGATTCAGCTTCAGACGAGAACGCAGCCCGATTCCAGACAAAGCTAGAACCTGCTACTAACAGCTACTCAAAAGCTTATCGGAGACTCAACATCGTACAGTCAATTTCGACTGAAAGTCAACGTAATTCCGCTTCGGGTTACGCCTTAAATCTCCTCTTAAGCGTATGTAAATTAAGATACTTATGACGGATGGCTCAGTTTGAGCCTTAATGCTGGGCGTCGTCCCGAAGCGGAGCGCTTTTCAAGCGCGCAGGGCGATCTCCACGAAAATCATGCCTTGGAGATCCCCTTCGGCTTCGCTCAGGCAGGCTCTCCCGCGGCTGAACGAGGCCATGGTTCGGGATGACGCAAGGGCCAGAGATTCAGAGTGAGCCCAAGAAAGAGTGAGTTTGCAGGAACTTGCAGATTACGGGCGTAACCCCTTGGTCCGTTGGGACGTTGAATCGACGCGTCGATAGACATAGAGTGCTGACAGGGAGTCTCCTTCGTGGCTCCTCCTAGAGCTCAGTGCGGTGCCAATGCGATATCCGGTTTGGCTCCAGGCATCTTCGGGAGAATGTTTTCTGGCAATCGGATCCCCGAGTGACTGGGCAGGAATAGGTCCGGCATGAGTCTGAAATCGTTGGTGTTGTGTGCTGACGAAAAAATCGTAAGAGTATTGCGTCGCGTGCTTGGCGATCTGGATATAGGAGTCGAGTTGTGTGTGGACTCCGACAGCGCTTTGCGCAAGCTGACGCGGCAGCGCTTTGAGGCGATCATTGTCGATGTCACTGACGATGGCGCTTCGGATGTGCTGCGCAGTGCGCGCACCGCTCCGTGTAACCGGCAGGCGGTGGCGGTCGCCATCGTGGATCCCATTATTGGATTGAAAGCGGTGTTCGGTCTGGGAGCGCATTTCGTGCTGTATAAGCCGGTGTCGAGCGAACGGGCGAAGTCGAGTTTCCGCGCGGCGCGGGCGCTAATGAAGAGCGAGCGGCGGCGCAATGCGCGGGTTGCAGTGGAAATTCCGGTGGTGATGCGAAGCCCTGAAGCGGGCGGCAATATGAAGGTGACGACCGTCGACCTCAGCGAAGGCGGGATGGCGGTGAACGTCCCGAAGCGGCGGCGGCCGACCGGGCGCTGGCAAGCTGTTTTCACGCTGCCGGGAAGTGAAGTCGCACTCGAACTGCCCGCGGAGTTTGCCTGGGAAGGCGAGAAAGAGCAGGCCGGGTTGCGCTTCCAGCAAATTCCGCCGGAAGCGACGCAGCAGTTGCGGGAGTGGTTGAAACAGAATTCGCCGGACGCGGAGCAGGACGATCCGCCGATTCGCTGCCAGCTGACCGATCTGAGTTTGGGAGGATGCTATCTGGAGATGGCATCGCCGTTCCCAGCGGGGAGTCGAGTGATGCTGTCGATGCGCGCCGGCGAGGTTGAAGTGCGGGCCCAGGGCGCGGTGCGGATCATGCATCCAGACAAAGGTATGGGCGTGGAATTTACCCAAGCGACACCGGAACATCGCGCCGCGGTAGAGAAATTTCTGGGCGTGCTGAACGAAAATCGCGGGCTGACGCCGGAGTTGCTGGTGGAACCGGAAGGACTGGAATCTGAACCCAGTTCCGGCAAGCCGCCGGCGGAAGCGGACGATCCGTTACTCCATTTGTTTTATGGCGATGCGCTCACTGCCGAACAGTTCCGCGACGTACTGCAGAAGCAGCGAGCGACGCCCGCGCCGATGGCGAGTAGTGCGTCGGCTGCTCATTCCTAGGGCTGGCCTAGGGCTGGCGGACTGCCGCGCAAAACTCTTCTCAAACTATCCTCAAGCTGAGCCCAGCGCGTGTACGTCACCGGACTTGTTGAAAGCCCTGCATAAAAGGCTCAGCCAATCGTAGTGTCCTTATTTGTTGTTTTTCACCACGGAGTCACAGAGACACAGAGAAAGCCCTTTGGTTTTTATAGGTCCAAGGTCTTTATTCTGTATCTCTGTATCTCTCTATCTCTGTGGCTCTGTGGTGAAAAACTAAATCGGGACAGCACCTCCAATCAGTTACCTCCTCAGCCACTTCAATTACTTCGCCTGACAACTCTTTTTCTATCGGCGACTTAGGTCACACCTTCCTATTCCAATCTTCCGCAACCGGAAAATCGCTGACCAGCGCAATAAAATGCCCGCGCAGAAAACTATTGCAAGTAGTTGCAACATGTGCGCTTGCGGTGCTGCTGAATATCAAAGAAATATTTTAAATGTCCTAGTGAGGGGTTGCATTTTCAACTTGGACACATTAGTCTGTACCTCCCCCGCAAGGCAGCGCTCGGTGCTGCGTGTAACTCCCCTCAAACTTTCGGTGAAACCGAGGAGCAAAAACCATTATGAGTAATCGCGGCGTGCAATCCACTCGACTGATCGCGGGGCTACTGGCCGGCCTGCTGATGGCGATCGTGCTATTGGCGAACCAAGCTGTTCCACTCGTTGCCCAAACCGAACGCGAATCTCATCCGTTGTATGACATCTCCAAGGAAGTCACCCTCACTGGAACGGTGTCGAGTGTGCTCGCCAAACCCGCCGCGGGAATGCTTTTCGGCTCCCACCTGATGATCGATACTAAATTCGGCCCGGTGGACGCCAGTCTCGGAAAATGGGGATTGCAAGGCAAAGGCGCTCTGTCGATTGCCGCGGGAGAAGCAGTGGAAGTAACCGGCGTCATGAAGACGATGAATGAGAAACAGGTCTTCATCGTCCGCACAGTCAAAGCTAATGGTCAGGTTTATACGATTCGCAACCAGTACGGCGTCCCTAGCTCGCCTCAGTCGCGGGAACGCATTAGCCAGAACGCCGCCAAGGCAGGGGAGTCGCTATGAACCGCAATACTTACCTGAATATTGTCACCCGCATTTCCGGTTTCGCCCTGATTTGTCTGACCATGGGTTTCCTGGCCAGTTGCGGTTCGTCGGGCTCAAACATACAACCGAAGACGGTCGTAAACATCACGGCGGGAAGTGGATCTCCCCAAAGCGCGCAGGTTGGCACGGCTTTCGCCGCGCCGCTGGTCGCGAATGTAACCTCCAACGGAACAGCGCTAAGCGGAGCGACGGTAACGTTCACCGCGCCTGCGTCCGCATCCGGGGCGAGCTGCGCGCTTTCTGCGACTAGCGCCACGACTGACGCCAGCGGCAACGCATCCGTCACCTGCACCGCCAATACGACAGTTGGCGGACCTTACAACGTGACGGCCTCGACTTCAGGAGCGACCACGTCCGCTAGTTTTGCGTTGACGAACGCTGCGGCTCCGCCACCGACCACAACGATCGCGGCAACCAGCGGAGGAGGACAGAGCGCTCAAGTCAGCGCCGCCTTTACCAGCCCGCTGGTAGCGACGGTTACAACCAACGGAGCGCCGGCGAGCGGCGTTCCGGTGACCTTCACGGCCCCCGCGTCGGGCGCTAGCGGTACTTTCGCAACCACGACACCCGGAGCTACAGATACCGAGACCACCGACGCCAGCGGCATCGCCACCTCTAAGATCTTTACTGCCAACGCGACTGCCGGGGCGTACTCGGTAACGGCCACGACGTCAGGAGCGACCACACCAGCTAGTTTCGCTTTGACGAACACAGCGACCCCGCCACCACCGACCATAACCATCACGCCGACAGGCGGAGCAGGACAGAGCGCGGCACTCAGCGCCGCCTTCGCTCTCCCGCTGTCAGCGACGGTTACTACCAATGGATCGCCGACAAGCGGCGTCGCGGTGACCTTCACGGCACCAGCGTCGGGAGCGAGTGGACTATTTGGCAACAACACGACGCTCACAGAAACCGATACCACGAACTCAAGCGGCATCGCCACGTCTACGGCGTTCACCGCCAACACGACTGCGGGCGCATACTCAGTAACGGCCACGACGCCAGGCGCAACCACGCCAGCTAGTTTCACTCTGACCAACATCACGGGCGCGGCGGCGAACCTCACTGCCACCAGCGGTAGCGGACAGACCGCGGCGATCAGCACCTTGTTTACTAACCCATTGGTAGCGACGGTCACCGACGCTCATGGAAATCCGCTAAGCGGAATTTCAGTGACCTTCGCTGCCCCCACTTCCGGCGCCAGTTGCGCGCTCTCCGCCCCTGCTGCCACCACCACGGCCAACGGCACCGCATCCGTCACGTGCACGGCCAATTCGACGACAGGTGGACCGTACAACGTAGTGGCCTCGTCCGGGACGTTGACGCCTGTCAACTTCGCCTTGACCAACACCGCGGGCGCGGCGGCAAAGCTCACTGCCACAGGCGGAGGAGGACAGAGCGCCATAGTCGGTACCGCGTTTGCCAGCCCGTTGGTTGCGACGGTAACGGACGCTAATAGCAATCCGGTGAGCGGAGTTACGGTAATCTTCGCCGCGCCTGCTTCGGGTGCGAGCTCCACATTTGCGACGGCGCCGACATCAACCATCGACACCGAGGTCACGGGCGCGAACGGCCAAGCCACATCGAAAACCTTCACCGCAAATTTCGCGGTGGGCGCGTACAACGTGGCAGTCACGTCCGGAACTTTGACGCCGTTCAGCTTCCCCGAGACCAACACCGAAGGCGCGGCAACGCTCACTGCAACCAGCGGAGGAGGACAGAGCGCGGCCGTCACGACTGCGTTTGCCAATCCGTTTGTGGCGACAGTCACGAACGGTGGTAATCCAGTCAGCGGAGTTTCGGTGACGTTCGCCGCTCCTGCATCCGGCGCGAGTTGCGTGCTTTCCGCCACCTCTGTTACCACCAACGCCAGCGGCAATGCGTCTGTCACGTGCACGGCCAGCTCGACGGCCGGCGGACCATACAACGTGGTGGCCTCGTCGAGCGGATTGGCCTCAGTCAACTTTGCCGAGACGAACACCGCAGGCGCGGCGGCAACCCTCACTGCCACCAGCGGAGCGGGACAGAGCGCGGCGATCAGCACCGCGTTTACCTTCCCGTTGGTAGCGACCGTACTCGACGCTCACAGTAATCCGGTGAGTGGAGTTTCTGTGACATTTACCGCTCCCGCTTCCGGCGCGAGCGGCACGTTCGGGACTACACCGCCAGCAATCACCGATACCGAGGTTACCGGCTCGAACGGCCAGGCTATTTCGCATATCTTCACCGCAAATGCGACGGTCGGCGGACCTTACAACGTGGTGGCTTCGTCTGGAACGTTGGCGTCGGTCAACTTTGCCGAGACCAACACTGTGGCCGTTGCGGCAAACCTTACTGCCACCAGCGGCGGAGGACAGAGTGCGACCGTCAGCACCGCGTTTGCCCTCCCGTTGGTAGCGACAGTCACGGACGCTCACGGCAATCCGATAAGCGGAACTGCAGTGGCGTTCACTGCCCCGGCTTCTGGCGCGAGTGGCCTGTTCGCGACTACACCGCCATCGACCGTCGATGTTGAGTTGACCGGCTCGAACGGCCAGGCCACCTCGAAGTCCTTCGGCGCAAATGCGACGGCCGGAACCTACAACGTGGTAGCCACGTCCGGAACGTTAACGCCGGTTAACTTCGCCGAGACCAACACAGCAAGCGCGAACATCCTCAGTGTCACCAGCGGTTCAGGACAGAGCACGAAAGTCGTCACCCCGTTCCCCCACCCGTTGGTAGCGACTGTCACGAACGGCGGCAATCCAGTGAGCGGAGTTTCGGTGACCTTCACCGCACCCGCCAGCGGCGCGAGCGGCCTATTCAATACCCTACCATCGCCATCAACAACCGACACCGAGGTTACGGGCGCGAATGGCCAGGCCACCTCGCAGGTATTCGGCGCAAATTCGACGGCGGGAACCTACAACGTGGTGGCGACGTCGGGAACGTCTACGCCCGTCAACTTCTCCGAGACCAACACTGCGGGCACGGCGACCGTCCTCACTGCCACCAGCGGAGCAGGACAGAGCGCGACAGTCGGCACTGCGTTTACCAACCCGTTGATAGCGACAGCGACCGACTCGCATGGCAATACGGTGAGCGGAGTTTCAGTGACCTTCACCGCTCCGGCTTCGGGTGCGAGCGGCACATTCGCGACCACACCGCCATCCACAACTGATACCGAGGTGACTGGCTCGAACGGGCAAGCCACCTCGCATATCTTCACCGCAAATTCCACGGTCGGCGGCTACAACGTGGTGGCTTCGGCGAGTGGAACGACTTCGCCCACCTTCGCCGAGACCAACACCGCAAGTTCGGGCGAAACCCTCACTGCCACCAGCGGCGGAGGACAGAGTGCGACGATCAGTACCCCGTTTGCTCTCCCGTTGGTAGCGACAGTCACCAACGCCGGCGTTCCGGTGAGTGGAGTTTCGGTGACCTTCACCGCTCCCGCTTCCGGCGCGAGCGGTCTGTTCGCGACCACACCACCATCCATAACTGATACCGAGGTCACGGGCTCGAACGGCCAAGCTACCTCGCACATCTTCGGCGCAAATTCGACGGCCGGATCCTACAACGTGGTGGCCTCGTCGAGCGGATTGACTTCGGTCAACTTCGCCGAGACCAACAATGCCGGCGCGGCGGCAACTCTCACTGCCACCAGTGGAGGAGGACAGAGCGCGGCGATCAGCACCGCATTTGCTCTCCCGTTGGTCGCGACCGTAACGGACGCTCACAGCAATCCGGTGAGCGGAGTTTCGGTCACCTTCACTGCTCCGGCTTCCGGCGCGAGCGGCACATTTGGGACTACACCGCCCGCAATCACTGATACGGAGGTCACCGGCTCGAACGGCCAAGCGACCTCGAAAACCTTCACCGCCAATGCGACGCTCGGCGGTTACACCGTGGTGGCCTCGTCCGGATCGTTGGCGCACGCCAACTTCGCCGAGACCAACACCGTCGTGGGCGCTTCCTCCACGTATGTCTTCTATGCAAGCGGCGAGGACACCTTTCAGAGTGTCGTGAATTACTACGCCATTGCAGGCGCAGTAACCATCGACTCAAACGGTAACGTCACCGCAGGCGAGCAGGACTATAACGATGCTTTCGGCGCCTCGTCTCCGGGGCTTACCGCTGACACCATCACCGGCGGTACGCTGACGGTGAATCCCACGACCGGCCAAGGAACACTCACCTTGACCACGACCAATGACGTTATTGGTTCGCCGGCGGGAACCGAAGTATTCGCTGTTCAGTTTGCCAACACTAATCACGCGCTCATCGCGGAGTTCGATGGCTGGGCAACTTCCAGCGGAAGCCTCGACCTGCAGACGGCAACCACCGCCAGCGGCAATTTCTCCTTTGCGCTTTCCGGTGTGGACTTCAACTACAACTCGGTCGCCTACGGAGGCGTCTACAACGTCAGTGGTGGAACCGCGAACGGAACCCTCGACATCAACGACGATGGCAGCGTGATGACGAAGGTGGCCTTTACCTCAACTTCAACAACCCCGGATACCTTCGGGCGCAGCACTGTCACCGGAATCACCAATCCGGTTACATCGACTACCATCACTTTCGCCTCTTATGTTGTGGGTCCGGAAGTAGTCCGGCTCATCGACATCGATAACGGAACCTCACTCGAGTTATCAACCAAGGACGCGGCGGTCGGCTCGGCCTACGGCCAGGGGTCGTCCACAACCTTCACTGACGCGTCGCTCACCAGCGGCGTATTCACCCTGCTCGGTCAGTTCAGCGAGGCCTATGCAACCCTGGGAGAGTTCACTACCAACTCAGCTGGGAATTTCACAACAGGCTTAGCGGACGACAACGAACTGGACAACGGTGTCCAGGTGACAGCGGACTCGATTTCGGGCAGTTCGTACGACTTGGTCACTAGCGGTATCAACGGATACGGCTCCATGACAATCGTGTGGGCAACCCAAGGTCCCACGCCACCCAGCGTTGGCGCCCTGGGCGTCTACATGGTCGATCCCAAACTCAACATCAACGATCCCAATAACACAAAAACCGATCTAGGCGGGGCGCTCATTGTCGACCTCGACGGCGGCCTCACCAGCGCTCTTCCTGGAGGCATGGGGGTCATCACTCCGCAAACTAACACGGCCACGTCCGCCTTCAACGGCAACTACGTGGCTGGATTCCAGAACTTCAATAACTTTACGAACTGCCCTGCATGCGAGTTCGATATGGTCTCGCAGGGCACGATGGCGACTGGCGCTGCCCTCAGCTTGACCGGGGACGACAGCGATCCGTTTGGCACCTGGACCGGCACACCTGCGCAGAGCACGGGTGACACCTTCACCTCAACTCCGCTGTCGGCCGGAACGGGCATTTATTCCATGACGACGGCGAACAGTAACCCGCTCGACGCCACGGTCAACACTACTGCAGGGCCCATGGACGTCGATATCTATCAGGCCAGTGGCACAACGCTGTACTGGATTGAGCTTACGAACTCAGTCACCAATACCTTTGGCGTGTTCCTCGGACCGATCGAGACGTTCACGGGGGCTCCGACGTTCCAACCAGCAGGGGAAACCAAGCCGCAGCCAAACACGAACGTGAAGCCAACGCAGGGACTCGGAGGGACCGTCCACTAATCCTCTGAATCCAACGCTTCATTCTTCAGTTCTTTACTCAGTGGCGCACTACGGTGCGCCACTTTTTTGCTGCATATAGGGGCTTCGCGTCATTCCGGACGTTCCCTCCGATCGATGCCCGGAACGATGCGCCGGATGTGACCATCCGCGTCGGTTCGCGTGCGCCGTTAAGGCCTTCGAGCAACTACACAGGCTAGTAGGAAATGGTGCAAACGTAGCTTGTAAGCTGCTGAGAAAAAAGGGCCGTGACCTCGATGTTGCAGAATCTTTCATCTTGCTTTGGAATTCTCAGATGGCTATGATTGGGCCATCGTTTGATTCCGCCGGGCAGCTCAGGTTCCCAGCGTCCTCAATGTCATCCTCCCCCCGGAGAGTTAGCAAAATCGTTTGGAGGTTTCCCGATGCACCGTAAGCTGACCCTTGCCTTCATTTTCCTGTCCTCGTTTGCCTTTTCTCAGACAGTGAATGTTCTGACCCGTCACAATAACAATCAGCATACGACTCAAAATCTGCAGGAAACCATCCTGACCACAACGAACGTGAACTCCGGTTCGTTCGGGAAGCTGTTCAGCTATCCCGTAGATGGCCAGATCTATGCCGAGCCGCTCTACGTGCAGGGCCTGACCATGGCCGCCGGCGGCGTGCACAACGTGGTTTTCGTGGCCACGGAATACGACAGCGTTTATGCCTTTGATGCCGACAGTGCGGCGCTTAATCCGAAGCCGCTGTGGCACGTGAACTTCCTGAATCCGTCAGGTACGCCGAAAGTAATTCCTGTGCCGTGCTCCTTTGGTTCCGGCATTTGCCAGCTGTTCCCGATTGTCGGCATCACTGGCACGCCTGTGATCAACCTGGCGACGAACACGCTGTATGTGATCGTGCGCACCCAGGAAATTACCGGGACGACGACCAACTGGGTGATCCGGCTGCACGCGCTGAACATTACCAATGGTGCGGAACAGACCGGCAGTCCAGTCGTGGTTTGCTCGGCTACGGGAAATCTTGGATGCGACCTCAACGGAAACAATGTGGTGTTTGGACCGGGCCATCAGCAGAGCCGCCCGGGCATCCTTCTGGTTCCTGAGGCTGGGTTCCCGCAGGGAGTGGTCTTCGTCGGCTTCGCGGGCGATTCTGGTTGGGTGCTGGCGTATGATCCGACTTCTCTGGCGCTGCTGGCGGCGTTCTACACCGACACGCAGAACCACACTGGCGGCGTCGCCGGCCCTAAAACTCCGGGCGTTCGACCTCCTGGCATTCCGGGCGAAGGGCACAGCGGAATCTGGGGCGCTGGCGGTGCGATCACTGCAGACACGAGTGGATACGTCTACGCAATTACCGGCGACGGTTTTTGGGACGGCGTTCTGAATTGGGGTGACAGCCTGGTTAAGCTGCAACTGGTCCAGACTGGCAGCACCTACTCATTGAACGTAGTCGACTACTTCACTCCCGTCGATGAGGCATGCCGCTATTCTCACGGTCTGGATTATGGATCAGCCGGTCCGATGCTTCTGCCCACGCAGACCGGCTCGGCCACACCGAATCTGATTTGGACCACGGGCAAGACGGCCACGATCTGCGACAACCCTTTCAGCGGATACGTCATCAACGCAGCCAACATGGGCCATACGGGCGGGCAGTTTGCCCTCACGGGTGCTTCCGACGGCGGTGGCGAACAAAACTCCGCCTTTTGGGCCACGCCCACGAAACAGTACATTTACAACGGCGACGATGGCGATCCGATCCGCGCCTTTACCTTGAACGCCTCGGGCGTGAGCAAGTCCGGAGTCATGGCCACCAATAACGCGTTTGACGCCGGAACCGCGCCTGCTATCTCTGCCAACGGAACCAGCAACGGCATTGTGTGGGCGATCGAACAGACCGACGACGGCGACCATCAGCCGACGTTTCAGCCGGCAGTGCTGCACGCCTATGACGCCACGAACTTGGCTTCGGAGTTGTACAACACCACGCAGGCGGCGTCCGGGCGCGATGTCGCCGGTCCTGCGGTCAAAATGCAGGTTCCGATGATCGCCAACGGCAAAGTTTACGTGGGAACGCAGACGGAACTCGATGTCTATGGCTTGTGTCCTTGCGGACTCGCCAAGTAGTTAGACGGGCAGTAGAGCTTCGACCTTGTTTTTTTTGATGTCAACTGAGTTCGTGGAAGTTTGACCCTCCGGCAGATTAAAGCCGGCATCGCTGAAGGAGACATTATGTCCGTTCGGATTTTTACTCTGAAGAACGCTCTGCTGCTCACGATTCTCGCCCTGAGCGTTGCGGCCTGGGCACAGACCGAGAGCACACTCTACACGTTCAGCGAAAACACGACCTTCTGGCCGCAGGGCACTCTACTTGAAGACGCAAAGGGAAACTTCTACGGCACCACCCGCGGCGGCGGCGCCAACGGAATGGGCGCCGTGTTTGAATTTTCCCCACCCGCAGTGGTCGGCGGGGCCTGGACTATGACGACGCTTTACAGCTTCGTTCCCTATGGAACGGGCGGCTGGCTGCCGATTTCGGATCTCGTGCAGGACCAAAGCGGGGCCTTCTACGGAACTACCTACAACGGCGGCAACCCGACCTGCAGTTGCGGAGCGGTCTACAAGCTCACACCGCCTGCCGTGGCTGGCGGCGCTTGGACCGAAACTCAGATCTACGCCTTTCCCTACGACGACATTCACGGACGTCTCCCGGCGAATGCGGCGCTTACGCTGGGTGCGCATGGAACACTCTATGGTGTGACCGTACAGGGCGGAGCATGGAATGCCGGCGTGATCTACGAACTTCAAACCAAGAACGGCAAGAGCTATACCGAAAAAGACCTGTACTCCTTCGGCGATGAAGCTGACGGCAATACGCCCAATGGTCCGATCCTTCTAGACTCTGCTGGAAACCTTTATGGTGTGACTCTTTGGGGTGGCGCTTTTAACGAGGGAACCGTCTACAAGTACACGCCAGCCACCAGGGCTGAGCCGGCGGCTGAGACCATCCTCTATTCGTTCGGCACTGCTTCCACTGATGGAGCTAATCCGAGCGGCAATCTGATCTTCGATTCCACCGGGGACATCTACGGCGTCACCAACACCGGAGGCGACGCGGACGGCGACGGGACGGTGTTTACCCTTACCAAGAGCGGGACAACCTACACCGAGAGCCTGCTCTTCAGCTTTGATATAAACACGACAAGCGGAATCGCTCCAGTAGCGGGACTCGCCTGGAACACGACCAATCACTCGCTGTACGGTACCACCAGCCAGTATGGTGAAGTCCCCGCCAACGGCGCGGGAACGGTCTTCCAGTTGTTGCCGCCGGCAGCAAAAGGCGGAGCGTGGACGTTCACGTCTCTCTACAGTTTCCCTTATGACATCAACGGCGGCTACCCGACCGGCATCGTCACCCGCGACCCGACGAGTGGAAATCTCTACGGTACAGCTCAGAATGGCGGCATTGAAGGCTGCGATTTGTATTGCGGCACCGTTTGGGAGATCGCCAATCCGTAAGCTTTATTGAGTATTGAGCGGCGGTCTGAAAATATCTACAGGCTACATCGAAATCGCGACCTGAGTAGATTCCGGAGTCGGGCCGATTCACTACGGAAGGGGCAGGCTGTTTTTGCCCCTATCCTCAAAAACCGTTCGCCTTGGCGATAACTTTGCGGAGTTCCTTCTGATGTTTCAGAGAACGTTCCGCTTCGTCCAAGGTCGTACCAATTCCAAAACAAAAATGTGCGCCCGGTATAGTCGTAATGCGACTGTCTAAAGCAGCGACGGCAAACGGTTGTGCCTTTAAGAATTCACAAGCCTGATTGAGTTTGCTGTTGAGTTCCCAGAAAGACGCTCCCCGGCACAGGAACTCATCTCCCTTATCGTGATAGGCAGCCAGACCAGCACTCACGAGGGCCTCGGCTAATCTTTTTATCAGAACATCCCCAGCGACGTAGCCAAACTGGTCATTCATAGTCTTCAAACCATCCACGTCACACATTGCTATGAACGGACTCGGCTCAGCTTCATCGAAGGCACGCTTGTTAGGTAAGTCGGTTTTTTCAGACAGCAGCAAAGCACGTTTCATCTCTTCTGGGGACATCTCTGCTACGTGTTTGCGGGTTGCGTGGTCGGTTCGACGTTCAGTCATCGGTAGCCCCTGCCGGCCCAGTATTGTCGTAGAACCAGCTAAAGGGACAATTACAAAAGTAACCTCGGAGTGCGCCTTCGCTTCGCCCAGCGCGGGAGCCCACGACCACGGCCGATCGGTCGGCATTGGCGTTACGACTTCGGAATCACGACGGCCGTGATGCTGTGGCGTGGCACCACTATTGTGAAAGTGCCTCCCAGGCCATCCATTGGAGTTTCGGTGATGCCTTTGCCGGCTTCGAGGGTCACCTTGCCCCACTCGTAGCGCGTTCCCTTGGGGGCGTAGTTGTAGCCGTCGACGGTGACGGTGGCCGTGATGGACTGAACCGGGTCTTTGTTCACAAAAATCACTCCCAGGCCGCCATCGCGGCGCTTGACCGCATGCACCGACAGACGGTCGTTCGGCGTGCTGGCGGCGACAAAGGTATCACCCACCCGGGCCACCTGATGAAGGAGTTTCAGGCCGAAATAGGCGGGCTGGGGCTGGTTGTTGTAATCGAACAAAAACGGGCTGAGGGCGTGAATGGGCGCCCACTCGACGGCATAGACGCCGTTCTCGACCAAGGTAGCAGTTGCATCGAGGGTATAGAGGCCCGCGACTTCTGGGTTCTTGGCCGGCAGCCAGGGAACCATGCCGATGTTCGTAATGGCCAGGGGCGGGAAGTGGCCGGCGGGACAGAATTTCTTGTACTTCTCGGAGAGATCGGTAACCAGCAGCGCGTAGTCGTGGTTGAGCGCAGATACGTTGAAGTACTTGGTGGCATCCAAGGGATCCCTGGCGGTTCTTAGCAGATCATCTTCGTCGAGATTGATGTCGAAGTTGGGGGGAGCGCCTTTGCCTTCAAACATGGTAACGGCACTGAAATCCATGCTGGCGCAGGCGGCTTTTAATACGCCGGCGTTCCAGTTCTTGCCCATCGGATTCGGACTATTGTCACCGGAAGTAGAGAGCGGCAGGGTGAGGGCGGCTCCGACGAAAATGGTGGGATCGACGGCCTTCATGGCCTTGACGAATGCGGGCACAGCTGCACCGTAGGCCTGCGGCCCTACCTTGGCGTTTTCCGAGTGGTGGCCCCAATCCTTCGATGTGGCCACTGGGCCGAGATGAAGGTCGGGTTCAGGAGAACCGCTCTCGCGGTACTTACCGGAGTTATCGGCATCAGATCCGAGAGTATGTGCCTGGCCGTAGAATCCGTTGTTCCAGGGTTCGTGGCCGATGGTCCAGAGCTGGATGCCCAGGGGCTCGGGATGGCCAATGCGCAGCGCATTGAAGCCGTCGTCGGTGGGCAAGGGAGTGGCGGCGCGCAGACTGGCCCAATATCCTACTGTCTTCCAGTCGTTGCCTTTGGAGTCTTTGCCAATCTCCTGAGTATTGGTGGGCTTGCTGTTGACGTAAGCGACCCAGGCGGCGGCTTCTGCCGGTTCGCCTCCGCCGGTGCCATCGAGGTTGCTGCCGTAGTTGACGGTGATCAGAGCGGTTCCCAGCTGGTCGATGACGGGGGCAATCGCGGGGAACTTTCTCTCCGGCGCGAAGGCGGGAGCGCGGTCGTTGGTATAGGGATTGACGACATTGCCGGTGGACCAGTGGTAGAGGGCATCGATTCCGTTGTTGCCGGGAAAGCGGAGGCTGGTGACGCCGGCATCCTGAAGGAGTTTCACGGTTGCCGGATCGAAAGCTTTGGCGTCCCAACGGTCGCCGGATACGCCGATTGACGTGGTGTAGAGAACGGCCTGGCTCTTCGATGGGTCTACGTGCACCGTGGCCTTCAATTGAGCGTGGATGGGAGCGGCCGCCGAGAGGACCATCGCTAGAAGCAGGGCGGAGGTGAATGGAGCGCGATAGCTCTTGAAGCGGAACGGGCCGAATCTTAGAGATATTAAAGGACTCAACATTAAAGGGCTCCCAAGGGCAGTGATGGTGGCGAGAACAGAAAACGATACGCTCTTGTATGGCGGCGTGCAACCAAGTGGAAGGCATTCTGATCAAACAGAGTGGTGGCTCGAGTTACTGTGGTCACGAGCGGTCACTTGTTTTGCGAGTGGGCGATTCTATATGGTAGAAGGAAGGTAGTTGGGTAAGATCTGAGATGTTGCGGCTCACCAATCCCGAGAAGCGATGGCGCAGGGGTTTCTGTGCGATTGTGGTCTTGCTCGCTGTATTTTCACTCACCGTTAGCGTCGCCACCCGTTATTGTTCTGCGCAGAGTTCGTCGGCTTCTTCACTGAAAAGCTTTCACGAACGCTCATCCCTGGAGCAAAGCCGGCAGCGCCTGACGAAGAGTGCTGCGGACTGGATGCCTCCAGTAGCCCGTGCAGTAGTCTTCGAAGCGCCGACATTTTATGCCCGAGTCGCTCCCACGGGGTCGCTCATGGCCCACCTTCCTCTAGAAACAAGTCTTTATAACCGGCCTCCTCCATCCTGCTGATCTTTATTCGTATCCGTATCCGTATCTATTAATCCGGCATTACTCCGTCGTTAAAAAGTCGTCGCTAAAACTATTCTGCCTCTTTCCTTGAGGCAGGATGCCGAGTTCTGGCACCTAAGGGTTCGCGCATCTTGCGCGGGACCGGGCAGGCCGGGCGAGGAGATGAAAGCGACGTAGCAGCGGTCAGGGCCCTCGCGCGAAAATCGCAGTGAAGACTGGTCAACATAACGATGACTGAAAATTGCATTCGATACAGCTTGTTCCGAACCCCTCGGCGCGGGAATGGGATCGTGCTTGGAGTCGTGACGATCGCGCTCGTGATTACTCTGGCTTCGTGTTCTGGAGGCCGGAGCGCGCCGGTTCAGGTTACGGTGGGAGTCACGAAGGTGGCGAAGAAGTCGCTGGGGCGGCAGATCACCCTTTCTTCCGAGCTGGTGCCGTTTCAAGAGATTGATGTGTATGCCAAGGAATCCGGCTTCGTGAAGAAGTTGATGGTTGACTACGGAACGCACGTCAAAGCTGGCGAAGTCATCGCCATTCTTGAGATTCCGGAGTTAGAGGCGCAGCTGCAGGAAGACGAGGCGGAAATCAAAAACGCGCTGAATCAGGTGACCAGGGCGCAGCACGAACTGGAGCGCTACCAGGCGCAGTACAAAGCGCTGCATCTGCAGTACACGCGGCTGAATGGAGTGTTCGAGAGCCAGCCTGGCATTGTGGCGCAGCAGGAAGTCGATGATGCGCAGGGGAAAGACTTGGCGGCATCGTCACAAGTGGACGCGGGTCAGGCTGGGTTGGAAGCTGCGCAGAGCCAGATGTCCGTGGCGCGGGCGAAGCTGGTTCACGATCAGAGTCTGTTCGATTATTCCAAAATTACGGCGCCGTTTCCCGGAATCGTGACTGAGCGTTACGCGAACCTGGGAACGCTGGTGCAGGCGGGAACGGGTTCGAGTACACAGGCGATTCCGATCGTGAAGCTTTCTGAGGACGATCTATTCCGGCTGGTAATTCCGGTTCCGGAATCTTACGTTCGCTACATTCGGGTGGGCGATCCGGTGGATGTTCGTGTGCCTTCGCTGAACCGGACGTTTCCGGGAAGGTGGCGCGGTTCTCGGTCGATGTGCAGTCGAATACGCGCACCATGCATACCGAAGTCGATGTTGAGAATCCGCAACGGATTTTGCTGCCCGGTCTTTATGCCGACGCTGAGCTGCACCTCGATCAGAAAGAAAATATCGAATCGGTGCCAGTGCAGGCGTTGAGTCACGAGGGCGATAAGACGACGGTGCTGGTGGTGAACGCGGATGGAACGCTGGAAGAGCGTACGGTGCAGGTCGGAATCCAGACCAGCAGCGATGCGGAGATCGTTTCCGGATTGAAGGAAGGCGAGCAGGTGGTGGTAAGCGACCACGGCGGCTTGAAATCAGGAGAAAAGGTTCTGGCGCAAGTGGTGGCGGTGCCGGAATATCACGAGGCGAATGCGCAGTAATTCAAGTGGCGATTCGGCCAACAACTAGGGATCTGGACGAATCGGAACGAAGAGGAATTGGGTAAGCGATTATGCCGGGGTTTTCAATTCGCAATCCGTATTTCATTGTGGTGATCTGCCTGGTGCTGGTGGTGATTGGCGCGACCAGTCTGGCGCGCATGCCGGTCGATTTATTTCCGCCGATCAATCTGCCCGAAGTGGTGGTAGCGACGTTTTATTCGGGCATGCCGCCGGAGGATGTGGAGACCGATATTACCGATCCGCTGGAGCGATTCTTCACGCTGGCTTCGGGCGTCGATCATATGGAATCGCGGTCGCTGCTGGGCGTGAGCATCATCAAAGTTTATTTCCAGCCGGGGACGAGCCCGGACGCGGATGTGACGGAACTTTCCAATCTAGCGCTGGCGGATTTGAAGCGGCTGCCGCCGGGGACGCTGCCTCCGGTGGTGCTGAAGTTCGATGCGTCGAGCCTGCCGGTGGCGCTGGTGACGGTGAAGGGCGAAGGTCTGAACGAAACGCAGCTGCATGACTACGCGCAGTTTCAGATTCGCAATCAGATCGCGGTTGTGCCGGGCGCAGAAATTCCGGGCGTGTTCGGTGGGACTTACCGGCAGATCATGGTGTATGTCGACCCTTATAAGTTGTCGTCGCGGCAACTCAGCCCGATGGATGTGGTCAACGCAGTTAACAATTCCAACCTGATTCTGCCCGCGGGCGACGTGAAGATGGGGCCCTACGATTATTTCGTTTACTCGAACAGCCTGGTGGACGACATGGAGCAACTGGGCAAGCTTCCGCTCAAGGTCAACGGGCATTCCTGGGTGACGGTGAACGATGTTGGGAAGGCGGAAGACTCACACGGGATACAGACGAACGTGGTGCGCATCGATGGGCAGAAATCGGTTTACATTCCGATCATGAAGCAGGGCGGCGACACCAACACCATTGCGGTGGTGAATGGAGTTCGCGAGCTGATCAAGCATCTCTACGACATTCCGCAGCAGATGAAGACCAGCATCGTGTTCGACCAGTCGGTGTACGTGAAGGAAGCGATCAAAACCGTACTGCACGAAGGCGCTCTGGGGCTGATTCTGACCAGTTTGATGATTCTGATTTTTCTGGGCAGCTTTCGCGCCACCTCGGCGGTGCTGCTTTCGATTCCGTTGTCGGCGCTGGCGGCCTTCGTGATCCTGGCGATGATGGGCGGGACGATCAACACCATGATTCTGGGCGGAATGGCGCTGGCGTTCTCACGCGTGATCGATAATTCCGTGATCTCGTTGGAGAATATTTACCGTCATCTGGAGATGGGCGCGGCGCCGATGGTCGCGGCGGAAGTGGGCGGATCGGAAGTGAGTCTGGCGGTGCTGGCGGCGACGCTGGTCGATGTGGTCGATTTCTTTCCCGTTGTCTTCCTGTACGGAGTTGCCAAGTTTTTATTTTCTGCTTTAGCTCTGGCGTTTTGCCTGTCGCTGCTGGCTTCGTTTGTGGTGGCGATGACGGTAATTCCGTTGTTCTGCTCGCGTTTTCTGAAGGCCATGCCGCACGGCGAAGTTCACGACGATAAACAGTACGATCCCGCGGTGATGAATCCTTCGCGGATGGATAAATTCAACGCCCGCTTCAACCGGATGTTCAACAGCGGTTTGGACTATTACGAGCGCTGGGTGCGGCGGGCATTGCAGCGGCCGGGACTGACAGTCTTGATCCTGAGCGGAGTATTTCTGGCGAGCCTGGCGATTTATCCGCTGCTGGGGTTGGCATTTTTTCCGAAGACCGATGCGGGACAGTTCACTATCAATCTGAAAGTTCCCACCGGAACGCGCATTGAAGTTACGGACCAATACATTGAGAAAGTGGAAGACCTGATCCGAGGCGAGGTCGAGGCCAAGGACCTGAGGAGGATCGTTTCCAATATTGGCGTGGTGCCAGATTTTTCTGCGCTCTATACCACGAATTCCGGGCCTTATACGGCGACAGTACAGGTGCAGTTAAACGAGTCGCACCGGCTGAGCAGTTTCGCGTATATGGACCGTGTGCAGAAAAAAATGGCCAGCCAGTTTCCCGATGTTCGGACATTCTTTTCCAGCGGATCTATGGTGGATGCGATTTTGAACACGGGTAAAGCTGCGCCGATTGACGTGCAGGTGAGCAGTCCGAACCTGGAAGAAATTCACGGCATTGCGGAGAATCTGGCGGCGGAGATTCGCAAGGTGCATGGTATTGGGCAGGTGTATGTGCCGCAGGATATGAACTATCCGGCGTTGCGGCTGGATGTGGACCGGGTGCATGCCGGAGAGCTGGGACTGTCGCAGAAAGATGTCGTCGACAACGTGATTACTGCGCTGAATTCCAATTACATGATCGCGCCGAATTACTGGGTCGATCGCAAGAGCGGGAATGATTATTACCTGACGGTGCAGTTCTTCGAGAAGGGGCAGGCGGCGATTCATAACATGGCTGACCTGGGGCAGATTCCGCTGCGCGATCCGAGCGCGAGGGCGGACCTGAACTGCGGTCCCAGCGGACATCCGTCGCTGGGAGCGGGGCAGCCCGGCTGGGCTTGCGGGGGCGAGGGCGGGGCGACGACAGTCCTCAATAACGTCGTGAGCGTGAAGCAGGTGCAGACTCCGACCGAAGTCGACCACTACCAGATTCAGCGCGTGGTGGACATTTATGTGACTCCTGCGGGCGAAGACCTGGGGCGCGTGACCGGCGCGATTCGCGACATTCTGGCGAAAGAAAAGATTCCTGGAAATGTGCGAGTGAATCTGCGCGGGATGGTGCAGGGGATGGAAGCGTCGTTCAAGAGCTTTGCGTTTGGATTTCTGATTTCGTTTGTGCTGCTGTTTCTGATTCTGACGGCGCAATTCAAATCGTTCATCGATCCGTTGCTGATCATGCTGGCGATTCCGATGGGATTTGTGGGCGTACTGATTATTTTGCCGCTCACGGGGAGCACGTTGAATGTGATGTCGCTGATGGGAGTGCTAATGCTGGTGGGGATTGCGGATTCGAACAGCATTCTGATTGTTGATTTTGCGCACAATCTGGAGCGGCAGGGATTGTCGCCGGAGGATGCGGTGATTACGGCGTGTCGGGTACGGCTACGGCCGATTCTGATGACGTCGCTGGCGACAATTATCGGGATGATTCCGATGGCTCTGAAAATGGGGACGGGCGCGGAACAGTATGCGCCGATGGCGAAGGCGATCATCGGAGGACTGACGTCTTCGGTGTTACTCACGATTTTCATCGTGCCGGCGGCTTATCTGCTGGTGTATGGAAAAAAGGGAGCACAGAATCCGCCGGCGCTCGCGGAGGAGATGCAAAGATGAAGCAGGAGCAGAAAAAAATCGGGATCTGCGCATTGCTGCTGGGGTTGACCCTGAGCGGCTGGGCGCAAGAGACCAGCCGCGTTGCGTCTTCGAATCTGCCTTCGGCTCCCGTGCCACAGATGGGATCTGCGGCGAGCGATGCCACTGCCCGACAGGCAGCGGCGCGGGCAACTGCTCAGGGCAGCCCCGGAGTTCCTGCGATGCTTTCGGTGAAGGATGCGGAGGCGCTCGCGCTGAAGAACAATCCGCAAATTTCGGTTGCGCGGCTGAATGCGCTGGCCTCGCAACAGGTCACGCGTGAAGCGAGATCTAGTTTATGGCCGACGGCCAACATCGATGTGACTGCAGTGGATGCGAATCCGGGGTCGCGCATCACGGCTGGGGCGCTGAATAATCCCACGGTCTATCAGCGAGCCGCCGTGGGCGCCTTTGTGAGCCAGCTGATTACCGATTTCGGACGGACTACGAATCTGGTGGCGAGCGCGAACCTGGCCGCCAAAGCGGAGAACCAGAACGCGCTCGCCACGAAAGAGCAGATTCTGCTGGCGGTGGATCAGGCTTACTACAACGCGCTGCAGACGCAGGCGGTGCTTACGGTTGCCCAGCAAACGGTGAAGGATCGACAGACAGTTTCCGATCAGGTGGGCGCGCTGTTCCGCAGCAAACTGAAGTCGGAGCTGGATTTTAGCTTCGCCAATGTGAATCTGGCGCAGGCGAAGCTGCTGCTGCTCGATGCTGAGAATAATGTGAATGGCGCGCAGGCTGCGCTGTCGGCCGTGCTGGGATTTCAGAGTCTGCAGAATTATCGACTGATCGAAGAAGATACGTTCCCGATCGTTCCGCCGGCGGAGAATGTGGATGATCTGATTGCCACGGCTTTCACGATGAGACCGGAAATTCTGGCGCTCGAATTCCAGTCGGAGTCGGCGAGGAAATTTCAGAAGGCGGAAGGTGACTTGTTGTGGCCCGACATCCGGGCACTGGGCGCGGTGGGAGATACTCCGGTGCGGAATCCTGTTATTTCCAGCTGGTATGGCGCGGTGGGAGTGAACATCGACATTCCGGTGTTCAATGGGTTTCTCTATACGGCGCGGGCGCGGGAGGCGTCGCTGCGGGCGCAGGCGGCGCAGGAAAGATTGCGCGATCTTCGGGACCGAATCGCGCGCGACGTGCGCACCAGTTGGCTGAATGCCAAGACGGCGTACGACCGGCTGGCGGTGACGCAGCAATTACTCGATCAGGCTAACTTGGCTCTCAATCTGGCACAGGCGCGGTACAAGCTGGGGCTGGGATCGATTGTCGAACTCAGCCAGGCGCAGCTGCAGCAGACGCAGGCGCAGATCAGCGATGTGGGCGCGGGGTATGACTACCGGCTGGCGCTAGCGGTTTTGCGGTATCAGACTACGGGGATTTAGGGTGGTGCGTGCCCACAGACTGGCCCCACGGGATTGGATATTTGCGCGGCGAACAGCAGGTTCCCTTCGGCAAGCTCAGGGCAGGCTCTCACCGCGCTTTCAGCCCGGTTCGGAATGACAAATCGAGTTTTGCTTGGCGGGTCCGCTGATTATGAAAAAGGGCGGCGTGCGCTGACGCGCTCGCCGCCCGTTCTTAATTCAACTCGTCGTTTTCCGTTCAGCTTGTCTCGGATGTTTACTCGTTATGCTCCCGCGCTGGCCGATTTCGCCAGAGGTTCGGGGCGCAGCGTTTCCGCCAGCCGTCCAAAGTACAGGCGGTAGGAGCGGTGGATGCCGAACATGACCGGGAATACCGCGAGAGCCAGTCCCCAGCCCATGTGCGAGCTGACGGTCTGGACCATCGTGGTGACTCCCGCGCTGACTACGTAGTACGGGAACGAGAGATGCGCCAGGCTCCACCAGATCTGTCCTGCCGCTTTGCCCTCGCTTACGGCTACGATGGCGGCGACGGGAGCCGTCTGTCCCAGGAATAACGTCGATGTTGCCAGCGCTAATCCCAGAGTGCTGGAGCTCCACTGCATCCCATGCAGCCATTGGGCGTGGAACATCAGGCTGGCCATACAGCTGGCGAACGCCATCATGCTGACGTTGAAGGCCATCTGCTGCGGGTTAAACTTCGCACCCTTCCGCGGCCAGCATTGCACCACGGTGGAAATCAGGGTGATGACGACTGCCTCGGCGGCGCTCAGATTTACGACCGCGGTCAGCAGGAACGGCAGATTCACCGACATGTTGCCGTTGATTCCCGGCAGTTTGACTTTCATCCGCGACGTCACTGCCGCCAGGACCAGAACCGCCAGAGCAAAGTAGCTGTGCATGGCGTGGCTCACGATCCCTGCGTATGCTGCGGTGATGATTGCGGCCAGCATCATTGCGCCGATGAAACTCTTAATTCGCCGTGTGTTGTTCATGATCTCGTCTCCTCTCTGTGAGTAAGTGCACACGGCTAACTACTGCTCATCGTCTCCGGCGTCGGAGAATGCGGCGTCGGCACTCGATACCGATGCGCCCCAGACCACACTTGTGGCCGATTCGGCGGTACCTGTGACGGAGCCCCAAACCACGCTGAAGGCGCTCAATGCGTTGCTGTTCCAGGGCAATGAGGTACCCCATACCACGGAGGTGCCACTCACTGTCGATGTTCCCCAAACCACTGACGTGCCCCAGACCACTGAAGTTCCCCAAACCACGGAGTTGGAAGCTACGGTCGTGTTTCCGTACACCAGAGAAACCGTACCGTTCTGGTAGTTGTAGACGACGGCCGGTGAAAGCGCCGAGCCCAAGTTAGCGGGAGCAAGAGCGTTGCTGGTCGTCGCGGCTTGCACGTTCATCAGTCCCGACCCAACCGAGAACATATCGTAGAACGACGTGAAGTTCTGCGACAGGTGGGGTACATAGGCCGATGTTGAAACCAGCCCAAGTACATTCACCTTCGTCGCCGTCTGCATCAGGCGGGCTTTCACCTGATCGGGAGTAAGGTTGCTGTTTTCCTGCAGCAGTAAGGCTGCCGCGCCGACAACGGCGGGGGTGGCCATGCTGGTGCCGCTCAAGGTGAAGTAATCGTTCTTGTTGTCGGTGCCGGTGACCAGTTCGGTCGGAAATTCGGCTTCCAGCGTAGCGCCCGGGGCGGATAGAGAAACGATGTCATTGCCCGGCGCCACCAGGTCTGGCTTCACGATGTGATCGTAGGTGGTGGGGCCCTTCGAGCTATAGCTGGCCAGGGTTTCCGCCGAGGGGGAGCTGGATCCGTTGCTCTTGGTTGCGCCCACGGTCAGGACGAAAGGATCGTTGCCCGGAGCCGTGATCGTTCCGTAGCCGTTGCTGTTATTGACGCTCAAACGGCCATAGTTGCCGGCCGCCACAACTACTACGATCCCGCTCTTCCAGGCGGCTTCCACTGCCTGACAGAGAGGGTCTTGCGTGTAGCTGACGAAGATTCCGCGGCCCAGCGAAATGTTCATGACTTGGATGTTGTAGGTGTTCTGCAAGGCAATCGCTTCCTGGATGGCCGCGATCACGGTGCTGTCAGTGCCCGCGCCGTTCTGGTCCAGTGCGCGGAGGTCGACGAAACTGACGGCGGGGGCTACGCCCTCGTACTGTCCGCCGGAAAGAGAACCGTTGCCGCCAATGATGCCGGCGACGTGGGTGCCGTGGCCATAGAGGTCATATTTAGCGCCACTGGAGTTGCTGGTGGGCGTCCCCGTGAAGTCCTGGTGATAGACCACGCGCGAGGTGCCGTTCGAGTTGCGCAGATCAGGATGGTTGTCGTTGATGCCGCTATCGATCACGGCGACGGTGACGCCGGCCCCGGTGTATCCGGCGCTCCAGGCTGAAGGTACGCCGGTGGCGACATCGGTGGTCTCATCCAAGACCTTCATGGGGTGATCGAGGCTGACGGACGCGATCTCGGGATCGGCCTCCAGCTTAGGTAGAGCGCTGACCGGAATGGTGAACGCCGCCCCTTTGATCATGTGCAGCTTCGCATGCAGGAGGCCGCCGCGGCTCTTCATGGTGGCGTAGTGGGCCTCGGTCGGTACCTGCTTGTATTGCACAATGACCCTTACTGTCTGGCCTTTGGCCGTGCCGTGATGGGCTTCGGCGAGCAGTTCGGAGAGTTCGGGAGCGATCCGCGAGGAGAACTTGCCGTTCGCGTTGGCCTGGTTGGCCGGCTGTCCGAAGGCCATTCCTGTTGCCAGGAGCAGCACCAGGCTCAAGCGTTTGCCCCAGGCGGCGCTGTGTCGTTCGCCGCGCTTTTTCCGTTTCGTTGAATTCTGTGTACGAACCATAAATCTCACCCTGCTTTCCTGAATGGGGGGAAGATCGAGCTTGTACCCACTTCCCCTGTTGCACGGGGGTAGCCAATCTAATCTATGTAAGTGATTGTTTCTAATGGAGATCGGCAAGGTTGTTGAGGGGGCGATTGGGCCAGTCTGTCCCTCGGAGGTGGGCGGGGGACATTGTGTCCCACGGCGAGGGTTGTGAAGATGCCCCTTCGAGGCTGGGATTTTGTATCCGAAGAGAGCATAAAACCGCAGAGGACCTAGAGGATAACTAAGCGTTCAGTTCAGAGATTTCCTAGAGGGTTGCGGCTTTGCCAGTGGCCCGGGGTTGCGGCATTTTCGGCATAGCGGCCATTAGGCGCTGCGTGTATTCGTGGCGGGGACTAAGCAAGACCTGCTCGGTGGTTCCGGTCTCGACGATCTGACCTTCGTGCAGGATCGCAATGCGGTCGCAGATTCCGGCTACCGAGGCGAGGTCGTGAGAGATGTAGAGAATCGCCATTCCGAAGGCGCGGTTCAGCTCGCGAAACAGGGCGAGAATTTCGGACTGCGTAATCACGTCGAGGGCGCTGGTGGCCTCATCGGCGATCAGCAAAGCAGGACGGTGCAGGACTGCCATCGCAATCAGCACGCGCTGGGCCTGCCCGACGCTCATGTGCGAGGGATATTTGCGGAGGAATTCGTCGGTTGAGGGCAAGCTTACGCTTTCGAGCGCGGCGCGGATGGCGCGGTCGCAATCGGCTGCCGGGCCGGAGGCGTGGGCTCGCCAGGCTTCCTTGAGCTGGGTGCGAATTTTCAGGGCCGGATTCAGAGACGACAGCGGACTCTGCAGGACGAGCGCGATTTTTCTTCCACGCAGGGCGCGGAGTTCGCGCTCGCTCAGGGTCAACAGATCGGAACCTTCGAACTGGATTGTGCCTTCGGTGTGCACGCGCTTGCCATTGAGCAGGCCGAGAATCGCCATGGCCAGGGTGCTCTTGCCTGATCCGCTCTGGCCTACCAGGCCGAGCACTTCGCCCTGGCGGATTTCGAATTCCACGTCGCGCAGCACAGGCTTTGCGTCGTAGCGCACGGAAACGTGCGCGGCGAGAAGAACGTCGGGTTGGGTGCCGTGGTTCATGCTAATTAGCTTCAGTGTTCCCGTGTTTCTTCAAGTCCGTTAAAATCCGCGCAAGTCCGGGGCAAAGAAGTTGACTTACTTCACTGACAAGCGCTCGACGTTCCAGTATGTTTGCGGAACCAGGATCACCGGGCTTGCGCCCTGCACCGATGCAGCGACCGCCGACAGAGCATTCCGATTGACGAGATAAATAAATGGGGCCTGCTCGATCGCAATCTGCTGCACGCGGTCGAAACTTTCTTTCCTCTTTTTGGCGTCGGCTGTAGAAGCTTGTGCCCGCATCAGGCGGTCGATCTCGGCTTCCCACGCGGTTTCCGGAGACTTTTCCGACGGATTCCACTGGTGATTTTCCGACGAACTCAGCCACACATTCATCTGCTCGTTGGGGTCGAGGCCTACGTTGGTGAGGCCGAGCAGGATCGCTTCATAATCGAAAGTCTGCGTCATGCGCTCGATCAGGGAAGGGAAGTCGAGGGTGACCACGTTGACCTGAATGCCGATCTTCTGCAGGTCTTCCTGAATCATGGTCGCCATGCGCTCGCGAGATTTGTTGCCCGCGTTCGTGATAATCGAAAACACAACCGGGTTGCCGTCTTTGTCTTTTAGGGCCCCATTTTCCAGACGGAAGCCTTCGCCCTGTAGCGCCTTCAGCGCAGCGTCGGGGGAATAAACGTCAGGCTTGAGGCTGGCGTTGAACCAGAACTCGTTGGCCGGAGAAACCGGTCCCAGGGCGGCTTGCGCGTGCCCGCGATAAACCACGCGAGCCAAGTCATCGCGATTGATAGCCTGGGAAATCGCACGGCGGAAATTCGAGGAGCGGAACCAGTTTTTTTTATAGCCCGGCAGCGGAGCCTTGGCGACTTCGTTGAACCACATCTGTTCGCTGTCGAGCGACGGGCCCGCGTCATGCACGAGTTGCGGAGAAGTGGCTGCCAGCTTGTCGAAGTACTCGCTGTCGAGCGAGTTGATCAGGTCGATTTCATTGCGCTTGAAGCGCAGCATTTCGACATCGCGGTTAGCCTGGATATCGAGGCGGATGGAGTCGAGATAGGGGAGTTTGCGCCCTTGCGAATCGGTCTTCCAATAGTTTGGATTTCGCTTCAGTTGGACTGTGGCGCCGGGCTTGTAGTCGGCGACGACGAACGGGCCCAGGACTGCCATCTCTTTCTTGGGCGAGTGCGCGGAAAGAATTGCGACTTGATCGAATTGGCGATCGAGTCCGGCTACGGGCGCGGGAAAGGTAATTGAAATCTGGGTGGGAGAAATGATTTTCGTTTCCACGTTGCCCGGTCCCGAACGGAACGCGTCTCCGGTGGGGGAGTGCAGCGTGGGATCCATCAACTGCTGCACGGTGTAGGCTACATCTTCGGCGGAAAAGGGCGTGTCATCGGAGAAGGAAACTCCGCTGCGCAGAGTGAATGTGATCTGGCGGCCGTCTTTTGAAACTGACCATGACTTCGCCAGTTCGGGCTCCAAAGCCTGGGTCTGGCGGTTCAGGCGGACGAGCACGCCGCCGGTCAAGTAGCGGATCGCGACCGAGGCGTCGTCTTCCACTTTCAGAGGATCAAACGTCTTCGGCTCGGAGCGCAGACAAAATCGCAGTTCGCCTTGTGCGGCTGCCGAGCCCGAAAGAATCCCGAGGCAGGCCGTTGAAAGTACGACGGCAAATAAGATCGCTTTTCTGCACGCTACAGACATTACTCCCAACCTTCCTGGAGGCACGTCATGCGGCTG
Organism: uncultured Acidobacteriota bacterium; assembly: GCA_963758005.1. Taxonomy (GTDB): domain Bacteria; phylum Acidobacteriota; class Terriglobia; order Terriglobales; family Acidobacteriaceae; genus Sulfotelmatobacter. The sequence goes on along the minus strand of CAVWTR010000002.1, from coordinate 79,016 downwards.
CCTCGTCCTGCTTGGAGAGAACAAGTTGAAACGACGTCACTACTACCACCAGCAAAATCAGTGGAACGAACTTCCATGGTTCTTCGCCCACCGAAACCAAGCCTTCGAGTTCTTTCAGCAGACTTCCCCAGGAAGGCATGGGCTCGGCCACGCCCAGGCCGAGAATCCCGAGATTCGCTTCGCTGAGAATGAACGCCGGAATCGAAATCCAGAACTGCGCATAGAGCACGGGCTTCAGATTGGGGAGTACATGAATCCAGAACAGGCGTACTCCGCGAATTCCGGAGGCCCGTGCCTGGCGAACGAAATCCGAGTCGCGCAAACCGCCTGCCGTTGAACACAGCACACGCGCCGCGCTCGTCCAACCTAAAAGGCCCAACATCAGAAATGTCACCAGCACCGAAACCAACGGTGACACGTTCAGCGGCAGGACTGCACGAACCGTGATCAGCAGAAAGAGCCAGGGCAACGACAGAAATAAATCCGTGACTGCCATCGCGGCGCGCGCCCAGGCGCCGCCGAGATATCCGGCGAGCCCGCCCACCAGAGCTGCCATCAAGGTTGAGAGCAGGGCGGCGGCTGGCGCCAGGAGGAGCGAAATGCGAGTTCCATATAGAACACGAGCGAAGCGGTCGTGGCCGATCTCATCGGTTCCCAACCAGTGCTGGCGCGAGGGAGCGGCGTCAGTTGCCTCGCGATATTGTTTGGCATATCCCGCAGGGGCGAGCCAGTTCGCGGCCAGCGAGACGCTAACCGCGAGTAGCAGGACAGCACATGCCAAGGTTCGCCAGAAATTCATGTTTCTGACCTTCAATCGACCAAAGCCCCTAACTAAAACCAAAACCTCTAACCACAAAGGACACGAAGTCACACCAAGGAAACCCACTCTGGAGAACTCCTTATGTAATCATGTAATCCTTCGTGATCCTTCGTGTCCTTTGTGGTTGATGCTTGTGTCTTTCAATCGTCAAAATGTGCCAGCCGAGGCTCATGCTTCCTGGCCTCGCAGCATATGTCCGATTACATCGGCTCCGGAATTGGCCAGCAAGGTTACCAGCGTCACCAGGATGGTCAGGTTGGTGAGCAAGGGCAGATCGCGGGCGAGTGCTGCTTGCCAGGCCAACTGTCCGACTCCGGCGAGGCCGCAGAGCGCTTCGACGGGGATCGCGGCACCGACGGCGAGGCTCACGGAAACTCCGGCCACTGCCAGCAACTGCGGGCCGGCCATCGGGACCACGTGCCAGAAGAGAATCCGCAACTGGCTCAGGCCTTTGGCTCGCGCGGTCATGATGTGGGGCAGTGCATACGCTTTCGCCAGCAGATTTCGCGCGTAGCGATAGACCTGGGGAAACACGATCAGCCCGATGGCGAGCGCTCCCGGGACATTCCATAGCACCGACAACAGAGCCAGGACCGCGGCCGGAATGCAAAGAAAGGTTCCGCTGATCACGGTGGTCAGAGTGTCATAAGCCGATACGCGTAGCCATGCGGCGCTCAGCGCCAACGCCATGGCGACGGCCCAACTCAGCAGCAAGCCAACTCCGACCAGGCGCATGGTCAGCGGGGCGCGCTGACGGAGCAGCACGCTTACGGGCTGGCCGAGAGAAATTGAAGTTCCCAGATCGCCACGCGCGGCGCGTTGCAGAGAGTGAAAGTAGAAACGGAAGATGTTGTGTTGGTCGAGGCGCGCCTGGCGTAATGCCTGAACACTTGCTGAGTTCAGATGAGGATCGAGTTCGGCTTCATCGGCATCGAAGCCGGGAGCGAGGCGCACCAGGGTGGCGGAGAGCAGACCTCCGAGCAGAACGGTGGCGACGATGGCGAGCGCGTGCCGGGCGATTCTCTGCGCTATTTTTCGGCGCTGCATTTCCCGGCCCAGCATCGTCGAGGTTCTCCTATTTCGCTTTTGCGCCGAGAGTTTTGTTGTCCTGCTCGTGGGCGACGGCTGTGGAGTGATGGATCTGTTTCATCGAATACATTCTGCGGTCGGCTTCAGTGAGGAGGCGTTCGACATCGAACCCGTCTTCGGGACAGAAGGCCATCCCTACGCTGAGGGTGATCAGATCGCGGCCGCATACGTGGCGTCCGGACTCGATGGCCGCCTGATTCAGACGATCGGCTTTCTCCTTGGCTGCTTCTGCAGTCAGGCCGGGAGCAGTAATCACGAATTCGTCTCCGCCCATGCGAGCGACATAGTCATAGCCGCGACAGACGTCTTTCAGCCGTGAGGTAAACTCGCGCAACAGTTTGTCGCCCTCGAGGTGGCCGAAGGAATCGTTGATCTGTTTGAAGCCGTCGATGTCGCACACCAGCACGGCGAGCGGAGTCTTCATGCGGCGGCAGCGCGCGACTTCCTGCGCCAGGTGAACGAACAACGAGCGCGCATTGGGCAGTCCGGTGAGGTAGTCGGTGGTGGCCGAACTTTCCGCCTGCTGATATTTCAGCGCATTCTCAACCGACAATGCGACCTTGGAGGCCACGGCCAGCAAGATTCGCAAATGATCAGGTGTGAAGGCGTCGCGATTGGCCTGGTACATGGCCAGCACGCCGACCACTCCGTTCAAACCTTCGAGAGGCACGACCAGCGCCGATTGCAGCGTGGTGTGCTTTCCGGGATCGACCACGTAGCCGGCTTCCACCTGCGGATTGCCATTCACGATCGGCTTGCAGTTCTCCGCCACCCAGCCACACAATCCCTCACCCACCTTGACCTTCATCGACGAGAGCATGCGGAAATTTTCTCCACTGACTAACTCGGGCAGGAGCCAGCCATTGCGATTTACGAAGACGGCGATCGAGTCATAGGGAATCATGCGGCGCAGGCGCATCGAAAGCACGGAGAGGGTTTCGCTCAAACTCAGCGATATGCCCAGATCCTGGCTGAGCTCGAACATGGTCTGCGCCTCTTGCCGCGCCGAGGCAATCGAGGTGAGGAAGTCGGCGCTCTCGGCGGAGTTGTGGGTAGGATCGGTGCGTTCGAATCCAGTGGCCGGGGCCAGCCCGCGTTCCACGCGCACCGCCTTGGAGAGTCCGTGGAGGGTGCCGGTGTCCTCCGACATCTGCGCCATGCGTTCCAGTTCGACGTAACGACTCTCAAGGATCTCAACCACCTGCGGATCGAACCAGGTGCCGGCCTTCTCCTTCACTTTCGCCATGGCTTCAACCAGCGGCAAGGCGGGGCGATACTGGCGGTGCGAAGCCAGTGCATCGAGACAGTCGACGGCGGCTAGAATTCGCGCACCAATCGGAATTTCCTGGGCGCTGAGTCCTTCGGGATACCCCGTGCCATCCCAGCGCTCGTGGTGCGAGCGGACAATCGGAGCCACTGGGTAAGGAAACGCGACGCGCTCCAGAATTTCGGCGCCCACCAGCGGATGGACTTTCATCTTTTCGAACTCTTCCGGCGTGAGCTTTCCGGGCTTGTTAATGATCTGCTCGGGCACGGCCAGCTTTCCGATGTCATGCAACAGGGCTGCGGCCCGCAGCGCCTCGATCTCGCCTTCCGGAAGATTCAATTCCCTTGCTACGGCGACAGCATAGGTTCGCACGCGTTGCAGGTGGGTGTGGGTGGTGTGATCCTTGGCTTCGATGGCCAGCGCCAGAGCCTCGATGGTGCGCATGTTGAGCGATGCGATTTGTTCTACGTGCCGCTTTTCAACTTCGACGCGTTCTTTTTCAGCCTCGAGTCGGCCCAGATACAGCCGATAGGAGCGGTAGACCCAATAGATCAGGGGCAGCACCAGCAGAGAAGTCTCCCACCCCGCCGTTTTGTTTACGATTCCGACCAGTCCTACCGCGGCGGCGCCGACCAGGTAATAGGGGAACGACCAGAAGTAGCATTCCGACCAGACTTTGCGGCTGGATTTGCCCTCGGTAAGCGCAATCACGATTGAAATAGGCAGAGTGTTGGCGAAGAAAAATACGAGGGCCGCAACCATCAACAGAATCGGCTTATTCGATCCGGATCTGGCGGCCATCCAGTGGTAGCTGAGATAAGTGAGCGCGCTGGCATTGGCCATCATGCCCACGACGTTGAACAGGACTTTGACGGGATCGAGGCGCTTGCGGGTCTGCCAGATGCTTTGCACCAGGCTGGCGGTGCAGCCAATGAGGAGGGTTTCAGGAAGGCTCAGCTCCAACACGCCGAGGAGGATAAACAGGAAGTTCACCGACATGGTGCCGTCGATGCCGGGCAGTTGCACCTTCAGTCCCGAGGCGAGGACGGCCACGGCGAGGTAGCAGGCGAAGCGCATTAAGTCCTGCGACTGCCAATGGAACAGGGCAAAGCCCAGCACCACCATGCCAAACGACACGGTGATGCCGACGAATGCCTTCGTCTGGATCGATAATCCGTCCGTCTCGGTTTTCATCTACACCTTGTACATCCACACCCTGACTGCTGCGGCCTTACCGGCTTCGAAGCGCGTTTGCCTTGATGACGCCCTCGCGATTCCTCCCGCGAACACACAAAGATTTACTGCGCGGGCATTTTCAGCCCGCGCTCGGCCCTCGTGGAGGACATCTCCTCCGGTTCGAGCCTGCCCGAATCGTATGGCAATGATTAGAGGTTCTAAAGCTTACTTAAGTAACCTGCCGGAGGGTGCTGCCGATTACGTTGACATGAACCTGATTTGTCTTTGGTCTTGACTTGCTGAAAAAGCTCGCGCTTGAGACCTCAGGGGCGAAAGCTTCCAACGAGGGAAGAGCTTCATCGCAGCGCCGAAAGCGCTGCGCCACCCAAAAGCCAGTGGCCAGACTCTCTCCGCGCAAAGAACGCTGGCGGAATGACATTACCTTCGTTACGCCGTCGGTAACACGGTTCTCGGTTGAACCGCCCTGCCTGTGTCACCATCTTGCCAAACGTCTATGCCGACTCCGCGCCGTAGTTCGGATCATCGATCGGACAATCGAGATCTGCTGACCAGTTCGCCCACGGTCGGCGGTCACGGCAGTGAGTCCGCTCCGCCTCAGATGGCGGTCTTCTCGGCCGACCTGCGAGGAGAGTTCATCGCTTGTAATTCCGCTTTTAACGAGTTGTTGGGCTATTCGCTGCTGGAAGTGCTGGGGCGGGATTTCTCGGCGCTGTTCGCGGAGACGGAAAAAAGCGACGGCGGGAACCACGAAGGTTTGCGCAGGACGATTCTGGCCGCCACTTCTACGGAAGGGGATTATCGCGGCAATCTGTTCGCTCAACCGAAGACCGGCAAAAGTTTTCCGGTGAAATTTTCAGCCACCGTGCTGCGGGAGTCTTCGGGGAAATCGGTGGCGTTAGTCGCGGTCATCGTGCCGGCGAGCGAAACGAGAGGTGAAGCGAGCGTGACGGCCGGCAAAGCTGCAGCCTCTATCCCGACGCCTGCTGCTCCGGTCGCACCCGCGCCGGGAGTGATTTGCCGCAAGATCGATGACACAGAGTTCATTCTGGCCAGTCCGGTGATGCACAAGTTCATGACGCTGGTCGACCGGGTGGCTGGGCATACGGAAACGGTTCTGGTCACGGGCGAAACGGGTACGGGCAAAGAACTGATTGCGCGCACGATTCATGACTCTTCCGACCGCCGCAGCCGTCCGTGGGTCGACATCAACTGCGCGGCGCTGCCTGAGAATCTGGTGGAAAGCGAATTATTCGGATACGAAAAAGGCGCGTTCAGCGGCGCCGACGCGTCCAAACCGGGTCTGTTCGAAATGGCCGACAAGGGCACGCTTTTTCTGGATGAGATCGGCGAACTGCAATTGCAGACGCAGGTAAAACTGCTGCGCGTGCTGGATGGCCAGCCTTTCTACCGTCTGGGCGGGCACCGCAAGATCAAGGTTGATGTGCGCATTGTTGCCGCGACGAACCAGGATCTGGAGGCGGCAGTCATCGCTGGGCGCTTCCGGCAGGATCTGTTTCATCGACTGGGGCAGTTCCATCTGCGCGTGCCTGCGCTGCGCGAGCGTCCGGAAGACATTGTGGCGCTGGCGGAACATTTTCTGCGTCTGAAAGCTCCCAGTAAGAGTTTCTCCACGCAGGCGATTTCCGCGTTGCTCTCGCATTCCTGGCCGGGTAACATTCGCGAACTGCGAAATCTGGTGGCCAAGATGGCGATGGAATCTTCCGGCGCGGAAATTGATTTCTCCCGGCTCAACGCGGCGCTGACCGGAGAGCCGGCCGCGCTGCGCCAGACCGCGTCCATGCCGGTGAGCAATCTGGACAGCATGGAAGAGCAGATGATTATCAAGGCGCTGGAGCGCACCGGCGGCCAGCGCACGCTGGCGGCCGAGCAATTGGGCATCTCGCGCCGCACCCTGAGCCGCAAGCTCAAGGAATACAACATCAGTTTCGCTCCGGGGGAAACCACAGCAACGTTGGGCTTCATCAGCAACGAGCAACAGAAATTTTTCCGCACTCGGGTTGAAATTCCGGTCACCGTCAGAAACTCGCAAGGAGAAGAAATCCAAGTGCGGGGCGTCAATCTGAGTACCGGCGGCATGGGGCTGGACGGGCTGAAAGAGCCGCTGCGGTTCGCGGGACTGCTCGATGTGAGTTTTGTCTTGCCGGATAGCGAGATTCTGTTCCAAGCCAAGGCCCGGCTGATGTGGGTGGGCGACGAGGGGCGGGTCGGCATCCGTTTTGCCGTGATCGAACCTGCTTTGTTCGAACAGCTGCAGCACTGGACGAACCGCAAGATGAAAGAAGAAGGATGGGAATTTCGAGCCTAGGGCTCGTGAAACTTCACTCGCTCAGCGGCTTAAAGCCGAGGGTGATTTTTAATCCAATTTATAGCGCGGCCTGAAGCCACGCCCTTTCAAGGCTTTCCAGTCTCGCAAGTCTCCCCTCACAAACCTCTATTCGCCGCCTCAGTGTGCAAGAACTTTCATCCTTGACGCGGGGACCGGTGGAATCCAGAATGGTTGCAACTCCCCTTCGTCAGCCGTTTTGCGGGGCATGCCTCCTATACGCGGCAAGCGATTCCCAATCGGTAGAAGCACACACCCAGGCTCCCCATCACGAGAGGATTATGAAAAAACAGACGCGCCAACTCCTGACTCTAATTGTCGGTTGCCTTTTGCTGAGTCTGACTGCGGTCGTTTCCGCAGTCGCACAGGATCTCTCGGCCTCGCCGACTTCATTGGATTTCGGAAACCAGTACCTGGGCACAGCGTCAGGGGCTAAAGTGTTTACTGTCACCAACATCTCGGGTGGCGGCATCACGATTGAGAGCATGGCGTTTAGTTGCGCCGGCTTTGGAATTTCTTCGGGAGTGGCTCCATTTTCTTTCGGCAACACGCAGAGTCTCACGCATTATTCGATCTACTTTGAGCCCACGGTTGCGCAAGCCTATAGCTGCAACTTCGAACTAAATATGAGTGACGGCACCCAGGTGGACTTGCCGATCACGGGCACGGGAGTGGTGAGCACCGCCAAGTCGAGCGTGAACCAGACATCGTTCAGCTTTCCGAACCAGAAGCTGGGTAGCACGAGCGCGGGACAAACCGTCACGATCACGAACACCGGCACCGGCGCGCTTAGCTTGACTGCCATTACGTTGTCGCCGCCGAACTTCACGACGAGCGCGGTAGCGCTGCCGTATAACATTCCGACCGGTGGCACGCTGCCGGTTACCGTCTACTACACGCCCAGTGAAATAACTTCACAAGCGGGCGCGATCGACTTTACCTACGCCAGCGTACCGGATAACGGAGTCAGCCTTAGCGGCAACGGAACGGCGCCGACTGCGTTGGCGGTTACTACATTCGCGACCCTGCCACAGGCTACGCAAACGGCCGAGTACCTGGCGACTCTGGCAGCCTCTGGCGGCTCAGGCTCATACACCTGGTCTCTGGCTTCCGGTTCGACATTACCTTCCGGATTGACGCTTTCCAGTGCCGGCGTGATTAGTGGCACGGTGGCATCGTCGGTAGTGGCAGAAAATTACTCTTTCACGGTGAAAGTGACGGATACGAGTACCGAGGCCACCGCGACGTCTGCGATGACGCTCGGCGTCTTCGCCAACCTCGCCGACAACTGCAACGACCTTACTTTCGACGTTCTGGGTACCTCAACGCCAGAGGTCGCGCTGACCGATCTGGGCACGGGAACTTATCAAGGCTCCGAGGGAGGCTTGTATCCCAACGGCAGCAACGTGCGGCCGGCGGCGCAGGACGCCTACGGTGTAACTCTCGCGCAGGAGATTCAGCCTCTCGATTCCGCAGGCAATCCCAGTCCGACCGGGCAGTACGTGATGCTCGCTATCGGCGAGTCGACGGCGCAGAACGAGTTCAACCGCTTCCTGCCCATCGCCTACGCCGATCCAACCAAGAACCCGAATCTGGTGATCGTCAACGGCGCGCAGGGCGGCGGCACGCCGTTTGACTACGAAAGCGAGACTTCGCCTTACTGGGCTACGGTAATGAACAACTACCTGCCGCAAAATGGCGTAACTTCGCAACAGGTAGTCGTGATCTGGCTTGAAGATACGGACGGAATCAATAGCGGAACATTTCCCACCGACATGGCCGAACTGCAGACGGAATACGAGAACATGATGCAGACCATGTACAAGCTGTTCCCGAACTTGAAGATGGTGTACTTCTCGTCGCGAGTGTATGGCGGATACTCCAATGGTGTGGGCAATCCGGACAATCCGGAGCCGTACTCGTACGAAGTTGGATTCGCGGTGAAGTGGGCAATTGCGGACCAGATCAATGGCAACGCCAATCTGAATTACAACCCACTCCTGGGCCCAGTCGTGGCGCCGTGGATGTCATGGGGACCGTACTACTGGTCGAACGGCATGCTGGCCCGCCAGGATGGACTGGAGTGGGATTGCGCGGATTTCTCCGCAGACGGTACGCATCCTTCGTCGGAATACGGGCAGCTCAAGGTTGCCACCGCTTTGCTGCAATTCCTGAAGACCGACGACACGACCTCGCCGTGGTACCTGGTGCAGAACTCCGTTCTTACTGCGAGCAGCGGTAATAATCAGAGTGGCACTGCAGGGACCGTTCTACCCACGGCTTTAGGCGTGACCGCCACGAATAAAGGGGTTCCGGTCTCTGGCGTAAGCGTGACTTTCGCTGACGGCAGTAACGGAGTTTTCAACCCGACCACAGCCGTCACCAACAGCAGCGGCGTCGCGACCACTACCTACACTCTTCCGACTACAGCGGGAACATACACCGTTACGGGCAGCGCGGCGGGCTACACGACCGCAGCGTTTACTGAGACGGCGACTGCCACATCAAAAATCCTGACGGTGAATGCTGGAAATAACCAGTCTGGGACGGTGAGCACCACTCTTCCGACGGCCTTGACCGTGGAGGCCATGAGCAATGGGAGCCCGGTTTCTGGCGTGACCGTTACGTTCACTGGCACTGCAGGTACGTTCGGCACACCGACCGTGACCACGGGCAGCAACGGACTGGCTTCGACCACTTACACTTTGCCGGCTACGGCGGGGACTTACACGGTCACTGCCAGCGCCACGGGCTACACGGCGGCAACGTTTAGCGAGACAGCGGTGGCTGCAGCTAAGACGCTCACCGTCACTGGTGGCAACAACCAGACGGGCGCACCGGGCGCAACGCTGCCGACGCCACTGACTGTGGAGGCCACGAGCAGCGGCGTTCCGGTCGCGGGCTTGAGTGTGAGCTTTATCGACGGCAAGAAGGGAACTTTCAGCCCGAATCCGGCAATCACCAACAGCAGCGGCATTGCCTCGACCAGCCTTACTCTGCCTCAAACTGCGGGGAGTGTGACGGTCACTGCGGGCGTGGTTGGCTACACCAATGCAACCTTCACTGAGACGGTTGCCGCGCCAGTCCTGACTCTGACGGCGACTGCTGGAAACAATCAGACGGGCTCGACTGGAAGCACTCTTCCGACCGCGCTGACGGTGGAGGCCACGAATAACGGGAGCCCCGTTTCGGGCGTGACGGTTACGTTCACTGGCGGCACCGGCGGCACCTTCGGAACTCCAACCGTGACTACGGGCAGCAACGGGCTGGCGTCGACGACCTACACTTTGCCCACTACGGTCGGAGCCGTGACGATCACGGCCAGTGCGACTGGCTATACGGCGGCAACCTTCACCGAGACAGCGGCCTTACCCGCGTTGACGGTGACTGCTGGAAACAATCAGTCTGGCTACATCAGCACCACCCTTCCGACCGCGCTGACGGTGGAGGCCATGAGTAACGGGAAACCTGTCTCTGGCGTGAGCGTTACGTTTGCTACCAGCGGCGGAGGCACCTTGGGCACTCCAACCATGACCACGGGCAGCAACGGCCTGGCGTCGACCACTTATACGTTGCCCGCTACGATGGGTATCGTCACCATCACCGCCAGTGCCACCGGGTACTCGGCGGCAACCTTCACCGAAACCGCGAATGCGACTAAGGTGGTCACTGTGACCGGCGGCAACAACCAGACGGGCGCGCCCGGCGCCGCGCTGCCGGTAGCTTTGAGCGTGAAGGCGACGAATGCAGGCGTTCCGGTCGCAGGGGCGAGTGTGAGCTTCGTCGACGGCAAGAAGGGAACTTTCAGTCCCAATCCGGCAATCACGAACAGCAGCGGCGTCGCGTCGACAACATTCACTCTGCCGGTGACGGCCCAGACAGTGTCGGTCACGGCTGGCATTCTCGGCTACACCTCCGCCACATTCACGGAAACAGCCGCAACGGTGCTCACTCTGACCGCAACCGCCGGAAACAATCAAACGGGAGCGACGGGCAGCACGCTGCCGACGGCTTTGACCGTGGAGGCTACCAATAACGGAGTTCCCGTCTCTGGCCTGACCGTTGCGTTCAGCGGCGGTACCGGAGGCAGCTTTGGCAGTTCTACAGTCACCACGGGCAGCAACGGCCAGGCATCGACGACTTATACTTTGCCGTCGACGGCTGGAACGGTGACCATCACCGCCAACGCCAGTGGCTATCCGGCGGCAACCTTCACGGAGACGGCGTCCTCGGCAGTATTGGCTCTGACGGCGACCACTGGAAACAATCAGTCCGGTGCGCCCAGCTCAACTCTGCCCACCGCGCTGACGGTGGAGGCCACCAGTAACGGCACACCCGTTTCAGGCGTGAGCGTTACGTTCACTGGAACCGGCACCTTCGGCACGCCCACAGTGACTACGGGCAGCAACGGTCTGGCTTCGACGACATATACTCTGCCGTCGACCGCGGGAACTTACACGGTTACCGCCAACGCTAAGGGCTACACGGCGGCAACCTTTACTGAGACGGCGACCGCGGCAACGTTGACTCTAACCGCGACCGCTGGAAACAATCAGTCCGGCTCGCCCAGCTCAACCTTGCCCACCGCGCTGACCGTGGAGGCCACAAGCAACGGGACACCCGTTTCGGGCATAACCGTTACGTTCAGTGGCGGCACTGGAGGCAGCTTCGGCACTCCTACCGTAATGACGGGCAGCAACGGCATAGCGTCGACGACTTATACCTTACCGTCTACGGCTGGAACAGAAACCATAACGGCCAATGCTACGGGCTACACGGCGGCAATTTTTACGGAAACATCCACCACTTCGGTCCAGACCTTGGCCGTAAGCAGCGGCAATAACCAGACCTCGGCGCCCGGCACCACGCTGCTCAAGGCGCTGACGGTTGCGGCTACCGCCAACGGAAGCCCAGCTTCTGGCGTGAGTGTGAGTTTCACTGACGGCAGCACGGGGACTTTCAGTCCTAACCCTGCGATCACCAACAGCAGCGGTATCGCGTCGACCAGCTACACTCTGCCAGCTACGGCGGGCACCTATACCGTCACGGCCAGCAGTTCCGGCTACACGCCGGCAGTGTTTACGGAAACCGCAGCCGCTGGCGTGGCTTCTATCGGACTTGTTTCAGGCGGCAAACAGACCGGCACTGTAGGAACGACGTTGTCGGTGCCTATCGTATTCAAGGCCGAGACTTCAACGGGAGCGATTGTAGTGGGGGCTTCGATCAGCTTCACGGACGGCGTGGGAGGCACGTTCTCACCGAATCCGGCGATTACTGGCTCAACCGGGGAAGCATCAACTACCTACACGCTTCCCACGGTGGCGGAATCGCTTACAGTCACAGCGTCGAGTGGAAGCGCAACCGCAATCGCCAGTGAAAAGTCGGTGGCCGGTACAGCCACCAAGATCACGATTGTTTCAGGGAATAATCAATCCGCGGAGCCTGACACTCAGCTGGCCAATTTCCTGGTTGTGTCAGTCACCGATCAATATGGTAATGCCGTCTCGGGCTACACCGTAAACTTCAGTGACAACGGCGCGGGCGGTAGTTTCTCCGCGACGGCACCCGTAACCAATTCGAACGGAGAGGCCGAAACCGCCTACATGACCGGTTCCCAGGCGGGGACGGTTACGATCTCGGCATCGACGGCAACCGCGGGTACGGCTACATTCACAGTGACGGTGGAGTGATGCACTCGCAGTTTTGTTGAAAGCTGACAGGGAAGCAAGCATTTTTCGCGCAGACGGATCATCCGTCTGCGCGATTTCTTTTTGGGCATTGCGATATTGGCGGCGGCGGTTCCCGCCTGATTATTTTCTAACGAGCTCGCGCAAGCGTTCGGCCGCCGTCTCGGGAGTGATATCGCGCTGTGGCGTTCCCAGCATTTCGAATCCGACCATGAATTTACGAATAGTGGCCGAGCGCAAAAGCGGCGGATAGAAATGAGCGTGGAAGTGACCCTCTGGATGATCCTTGCCCGGATCTTCGCTCGGATGATCGTGACCATCCGTCGGCGACTGGTGAAAGCCCATGGAGTAGGGGAAGGGGACCTGGAAAACTTTATCGTAAGTGGAGGTGACGCGCTGCAGAATCTCGCTTAACGACCCTATCTCGTGGGCCTCGAATTGGTTCATGCTGCCGAAGTGGCGGCGGCTGCACACCAGAATCTCGAATGGCCACACTGCCCAGAAGGGCACAACCGCGATAAAGTCGTCGTTCTGATAGACCATTCGGACCTGCTCGCGCGTTTCCAATTCGACATAATCACACAGGAGGCAGCGCGCGTGGGCTTGCAAGTAGGCACGCTGCGCGGCAAGTTCCCTGGCAGGCGCTTCGGGAATGGAAGCAGTGGCCCAAATCTGGCAGTGGGGATGCGGATTGCTGGCTCCCATCATGGCGCCGCGATTTTCGAAGATCTGGACGTGGTTAATTTCTTTCAGGTCCGCCAGTTCGCGAAATTGTCCCACCCAGGTTTGCACGACCAGCTCAATTTCTTCGAGGGGCATCGTCGCCAGCGTGAGATCGTGGCGGGGAGAGAAACAGATTACGCGGCAGATTCCGGGTTCGGACTCGGCGACGAGCAGGCCCATGCCATCAACGTCGAGACGAGCGCGGGGAACATTCGGCTTCAGGGCGGCGAAGTCGTTCTCGAATACGAACGTGGTGGAGTAGTCCGGATTGCGAATTCCACCGGCGCGGGCGTTGCCCGGGCAGAGGTAGCAACTCGGATCATATCTAGGCTCCTTCGCGGAGGGGATCGGTGCGACTTCGCCCTGCCAGGGGCGGGTGGCGCGATGGGGTGAGACCAGCACCCATTCGTTGGTCAGGGCATTCAGGCGGCGGTGAGGGTCTTCGGTGAGCTTCAAGCTGGTGAGTTCCAAATTGGGCCTCGTAACATCTTACGATGAGCGGAGCCAGTTCGCAGAAAGGAGGACTTAATGTGGCGCGGGCGTGGCATAATCGGCAATATCTCAGAATCCAGGTGCCTGCCCATGCGTCCAGCGCTGATTGCGGTTCTCGGTTTGTGGTTTTGTGTGTTGAGTGCGAGTTTGCCTAGCGGCGCCGCCGCCGCGAGCGCGAAGCCGCTGCAGATTTACTTCATCGATGTCGAAGGCGGGCAGGCCACTTTGGTGGTGAGCCCGTCGGGGCAATCGCTGCTGATCGACACCGGTTGGCCGGGATCTGAAGGGCGCGACGCCGACCGGATTCTGGCTGCGGCCCATCAGGCCGGCATTGATCATTTGGACTATGTTCTGATTACCCACTATCACCGTGATCACGTGGGCGGCGTCCCGCAGTTGCTGGACGGCATTAAAGTGGGCACGTTTATCGACCACGGGGCGAATCAGGAAGATTCCGACGTGACGCGCACTGATTATGCCGCTTACGAGAAGGCGATCGCCGGGCATGCCCGCGTCGCGGTCAAGGCGGGAATGGGGCTTCCCATGAAGGGCATCGAGGTGCGCGTGCTTGCTGCGGCGGGAGATCACATTACGAGTCCATTGGCCGGAAAAGGGGAAGCGAATTCCTATTGTGGCTCCGAACCGGCCGCTGCGGTCGACAATACGGAGAATGCCCGTTCCATCGGCGTGCTGATCACCTTCGGGAAATTTCGCTTTCTGGACCTCGGCGATCTGACCAAGAAAAAAGAATTGGAGATCGCCTGCCCGAACAACTTGCTGGGAACGGTAGATCTTTTTCTGGTGACGCATCACGGAGCTGACCTTTCGAATCCGAAGGCGCTGGTGTGGGCGCTGCATCCGCGGGTGGCCGTGATCGATAATGGTCCGCGTAAGGGAGCGAGTCCGGCGGCGTGGCAGATCGTGCACGATTCTCCGGGGCTGGAAGACTTGTGGCAGCTGCATTACGCGGAGGAATCGGATCGAGATCACAATGTGACCGACGAGCGCATCGCGAACGTGAAGGAAAATTGCGAAGGGAAGTACCTCAAGGTGGCAGCGGAAGCGGACGGCACTTTTACCCTGACCAATGCGAGAACCGGCGAGCAGAAGATCTACGCCAAGAAGTAATCAGACTACAATCCTCGACCATGATCGTGATTGTGATGGGAGTCGTCGGCGCCGGGAAGACGACGGTGGGGCGGTTGCTGGCGGCGGAGTCCGGGTGGGAATTCGCGGACGCGGACGATTTTCATCCGGCGGCGAATGTGGAGAAGATTCGGCAGGGCATCGCGCTTAACGATGACGATCGGCGGCCGTGGCTGGAGCGGCTTCGCGCCGCGATCACCCGCTGGATTGCGGAGAAACGTAACGTTGTGTTGGCGTGTTCGGCTCTGAAACGCGGCTACCGGCAGGAACTCCAGGTTGGGCCGGAGGTCCGCTTTGCCTACCTCAAGGGCAGTGCAGATCTCATCGCTCAGCGCCTGCATTCGCGAGCAGGACACTTCGCTAACGAGCAAATTCTGGCCAGCCAGTTCGCTGACCTGGAAGAGCCGCAGGAAGCAGTGACGGTCGAGATTGGACCGACGCCGCAACAAATCGTGGCCGAGATTCGCCAAAGGCTCGGCTTGGCGTAGAATCCTCGCGAATCGCGTAACGACTTCAAAGAACAACTTAAAGAACGAACTTTAAACAACGAACTCTAAAGAACGACGCTGACGAACCACCCGGAACCTGCCCTTGCCAACTGCTCCCGACCGCCTGGAATCCGCCGTGATTTCCCGACTCATGTGGCGGGTGATGCCGTTTCTCTTCTTGCTCTACATTGTTGCCTACCTGGACCGCATCAACGTGAGCTTCGCGGTGTTGCAGATGCGGGGATCTCTCGGGATCAGCGACCGGGTGTATGGCCGCGCTGCAGGGATGTTTTTCGCCGGCTATTTTTTCTTTCAGCTGCCCAGCAATCTGGTGCTGGAGAAGTTCGGCGTGCGGCGATGGATTTCCGGCCTGATGGTCACTTGGGGCGTGATTTCCTGCCTTATGATCTTCATCCGCGGGCCCGTTAGCTTTTATGGGATGCGTTTTCTGCTGGGTGCGGCGGAGGCCGGATTTTTCCCCGGCATCATCCTTTACATGAAGCGCTGGTTCCCGGCCAATGCGCGGGCGCGGGCGGTGGCCTGGTTCATGATGGCGAATCCGATTGCGGGCATCGTGGGCAGTCCGGTGTCAGGGGCGTTGCTGGGGCTGAGCGGCAAGGGGCTTTCGGGATGGCAATGGATGTTCCTGATGGAAGGCTTGCCTGCGATCGTTCTGGGTGCAACGGTTTTCTGGACGCTTTCGGACAGTCCGAAAGAAGCAAGCTGGCTGCAGGGCGAGGAGCGAGTTTGGCTGATCAATCGGCTGGCGAGCGAACAGCAGGCGGAATCAGCTCGCGGGCAAGGCAGTTTCTGGCAGGTGCTGATTGCTCCAAGAATCTGGATGCTTTCGCTGGTCTACTTTGGCGTTTCGACGACGATGTACGGCGTTACGCTGTGGCTGCCGAGCGTGATCCGGTCGCTATCCGGCCTTAGCTATTTCATGACAGGAGTCGTGTCGGCGTTGCCGTTTCTGGTAACGGCGGTTGCGATGGTACTGGTCGGGATGCGCTCGGATCGTACGGGAGAGCGGCGCTGGCATACGGCAATTCCCGCATTTGTGGGAGCGTGCGCGCTAGTGGGGGCGGGTTATGGGAGGTCGACTCTCGTCGTGGTGGCTGGCGTCGGACTTGGGCTGGTATGCGCGGAATCGATGGTGGGGCCTTTCTGGGCGATGGCGACTTCGCGGATGGCCGGTCTTTCGGCAGCGGCAGGGATCGCGGTAATCAACTCACTCGCTAATCTGGGAGGGTATTACGGTCCTGACATCATTGGATTCTTTCGGAAGCTGAATGGCGGGTTCCGCGGAGGGTTGCTGGCGATTGGGGCGACACTGGCGATGAGCGGGGCGATCGCGCTAATTGTGGGGCGCGAACGGCCGGCATCGTAGCGGCCGACTTCCGCTAGAGTGACCGAACGCTGTCAATCGTGGTCCTTCAGATCGTGGTTCTTCAAAGGAATCGAACTTCGCTCGCCCGCAGGCGAGAGCGGTTGTCCCCACACAAGTCTTTTCCGCAGAGCTGGATGCGGAATACCGCAGCTTTCGCTTCGCTCTCTCCCTTCGATTGTTTACAATAGAGGTTTCGCCTGACCATTCGCACAGGAGCCTCACAGAGGGCCTCCAGAGAAACGAATAGCCATTTTGGAATCGACAAACCACAATTCCAGTACGGCCCCCACCGTCTACTGGCGGGTTGAGGGCAGCCTGCTTGACCTGACCGTGGTCGAGCCAGTGGCGTTCTTTACCTGGAATGCTCAGACGTTCGCCGAGCGCTTCCGGCGGCGCGGGCTGATCTTCCTGATGGCCTTGCTGCGACCATTTCTCTATTCCACGAACCGCAAATTTGCTACACGAATTGTGCATGCCGTATTGCGGGGAGTGACCCGCGACCGCCTTGATCTCTTGGGGGAAGAGTTCTTTCTATACAAGTTGAAGCCGCGGCTGAAAGAGCGGGGCGTGCTGAAGGTGAAGGAGTTGGTGCAATCCGGCACGGAAGTCGTCCTGGTGAGTCAGGGGTTGGAGCACGTGATGCGCCCCTTGGCACAGCACCTTGGCGTCGGACGGATTGTGGCTAACAGGTTGGATTTTCGCGATGGCACAGCGACGGGGCGTTTACTGGAGCCGGTGATCCGGCCGCGCGGGGCGTTTGCAAAATTCAGAGAAGAGAATCCGGATGGGCGCAGGGCTCCGAAGACGCTGGCGCGCCAACTGGACGTTTCTGTTGAGGAGTTGCGGGCGGCGGTGATTCCGGCGGAGCGACGGAATGTTTCGCCGGCTCAGCCGATTGTTCATTTTGAAGGGCAGAGACAGGCTCAAGGGTTTTCCGTGCGCCGGGCATTTTCTGGAAAGCACGTGATGCTGATCGGCGTCACCGGATTTATCGGTAAGGTCTGGCTGGCCAATACGCTTCTCGAATTGCCCGACGTAAAGAGGATTTATCTGCTAATTCGGCGGCAGAAGTCGAATCCAGCGGAGCGGCGATTCGAGAAGATGGCGGAAGAGTCGCCGGTATTCGATCCGCTATTTGAGCGGCACGGCGACCGGCTACCGGAGTTTCTGCGCGAGAAGATCGAGGTGGTCGAAGGGGACGTCACCCAGCCCGGGCTCGGACTCGGGGCTGAGACGGCGCGCCGCCTGCAGAAGAACCTCGATTTGATCATCAACAGCTCGGGGCTGACGGACTTCAATCCTGATCTGCGCGATGCGCTTGCGAGCAACACGACTGCGGCGCTCAATATTCTCGAGTTTGTGCGAGCTGCGGATCATGCGGGGCTTCTGCATCTCTCCACTTGCTACGTGGCGGGCGAGCAGGATGGGCGGGTCGGTGAAAAGCTAACGCCGAACTACAATCCGCGCAGGTTGGCTGGCTTCGACGCCGAACAGGAATGGCGCTCGCTGCAGGAATTGGTGAAGCAGGCCGAGGTACAGGCCGAGAGCGACGAGGTGACCTCCGGCTTGCGCATGCAGGCCCAGTCGAAGGAACATGCGGCGAAAGACCTGCACGGGTCGGCGCTGGAGAATCAGATTCGCAAGAATCGAGTTCGCTGGCTGAAGACTTACTTGACCGAAGCCGGGACGCGGCGCGCCAAGGAGTTAGGCTGGCCGAATACGTATACCCTCAGCAAGAGTCTGGCCGAGTCGCTGATTGTGAAATATGGCGCGGGCCTGCCGGTTGCGGTGGTGCGTCCGGCGATTGTGGAGACATCGGTTGCTAAGCCGTTCCTCGGGTGGAATGAGGGCATTAACACGTCGGCGTCGCTGTCGTATCTGCTGGGGACGTATTTTCGGCAGTTGCCGACCAACGAAAAAAAGCGGTTGGATATTATTCCGGTGGATGCGGTATGCAATGGAATGACGCTGATCGCCGCGGCGGTGATGGAACGACGGCATGACGCGCTCTACCAACTGGCGACTTCGGTGACGAATCCTTGCGATATGGGGCGGTCGATCGAGTTGACGTCTCTGGCGCACCGCAAGCATTACCGTGCGCAGGAAGGGCTGGAATCGTGGCTGCGGCTGCGGTTCGATGCGATCCCGGTTTCAAAGACGCGGTATAACCGGATGTCGGCGCCGGCGCAGAAGGCGATCGTGAAGTCGATTCAACGCATCATGTCGCCGCTGCCGCTGAAGAAAGCGCCGCTGGTGAAGACCGAAAGAAGCTTGGAGCGGTTGGAAAAATTGATTGAGCTGTTCGAGCCTTTCATCCTGTTGCACGAGCATGATTTCGCAGCGGAAAATGTCGAGAAGCTTTCGTACGCGCTGGTGCCCGAAGAGCAGGCTATTTTCGGGTACGACACGCGCTCGCTGGATTGGTGGGAATACTGGATTAACATTCATATTCCGGCGCTGCGCCGCTGGACTTATCCCTTGATTGAAGGCAGGCCTTTGGAAGCGCGGCCTGCGCGCAGCTTTCAACTTGCGCCGGCTAACGGAGACGCCGTGAAGACCGGGACCGACGGAGCCACGTGGCGATATTCCTGACCGGGTCGACCGGATACATCGGCGCGCATGTTGCCGCGAATCTTCTGGAACAGCATGGCGCCGCCTTGAACGTGCTGGTGCGGGCGCGTGATCCGCAGGAAGCGCAGTTGCGGCTGTGGCGGGCGCTGCAGTTGCATCTGGATTTTCCACGCTTCTACGAATATCTGCAGACCAAGGTGCGGATCTTTTGCGGTGACTTGACGTCTTCCGGTTTCGGCTTGAATCGCGATGAATATGACCGACTGGTGCACACCACGGATTCGGTGATTCATTGCGCCGCGTCGCTGAACCGCAAATCAGAGAAAAGTTGCCTCAACGTGAATCTGCGGGGAACCCTCGAGGTGCTGACGCTGGCGCGGCATGCCGAGCACTATCACGGCCTGCGGCGCTTCAGTGAAGTCAGTACGGTGGCGGTGGCGGGCAAGCGCAGCGACGAAGTGGTTACTGAGGATCGCTCGATTGAGTGGGACCGGTCGGACTACGATCCTTACGCGCGCACGAAGAAATTCTGCGAGCACATGACGCGCGTGCTGCTGCCGGATACGCCGAAGACGGTCTTCCGGCCGAGTATTGTGCTGGGCGACAGTCGGCATGCGGAAACGACCCAGTTCGATATGGTCAAGGCATTCGTGTTTCTGGCCGGGCTGCCAGCGCTGCCGTTTCGTCCGACGGACAAGATCGACATTGTGAACGTGGATTTCGTCGCGGACGCGATTGCGACCTTGCACCAGAAAGATCAGCCACTTTACGACACGTATCACCTTTCGTCGGGGACAGGGTCGCAGACGTTTCGCGAATTGACGACGGCGCTGTCTGCGGCGCAGCAGAAGCGCGGGCCGGTGTTTCTGCCGTTTGCGGAGAAGCCGTTTTCCGGCTCGGTGAATTTTCTGGCCAACCGTAAGGGCGCGATCGCCAAGGGGGCTTCGCTGTTGAAGGTGTTCATGCCGTATTTGGTATGGAACACGGTGTTTGACAATACGCGTGTAACGTCTGAGCTGAAACGGAAACCAGTTCCGTTTTCGCAGTACAGTTTTCCGCTGTTGAAGTTCAGCCGCGAGAATCATTTCGAATACAAGCACAAGCCGTGGCCCGCCGCTGCCGGAGGGACCGCCGCATGATGGACTTCGTATTGGAGGCGTGGGTCAGCGGCAACATCGAGCGCGCGAAAGTGCGATGGATGCTGGGCGCGGGCCAGCCGTGGCAGCCTGGTGAAAAACTGAAACTCCTTTTCGCCGGATATAACGGCACGCGCAACATGGGATCGGATGTGCGAGTCGATGAAATGCTGCGCCAGATTCGTCACATTCTGGGTGCGGAACGGGTCGACTTCAGTGTAATGAGTCAGAACTTCGAGTTTTCCAAAGGATATTTCGAGGGCACGAAGCAGGTACACTTGCCCGATATTTTCCCGCCGTTTCTGTTTGACGAAGTTCCCAAGCACCACGGCGTGGTGGCGTGCGAAGGCTCGATGTTCAAGAGCAAATTCGCCAACGCGCTAACCACGATGATGATCGGCTCGCTCGGCATCGCCGCGGTGCAGAATAAGCTCTCGGTTGGGTATGGCGCGGAAGCCGGGCACATGGATCCGCTGGTCTCTAAGATGTGCGGGCGCTACTGCAAGAATTCCCTGGTCATTACTCGCAATGAAGAGTCGCGCACGGTCTTACGCGAACTGGGTGTGCCGACGGAATTGGGCACGGATACGGCATGGACTTTTGAGCCGCGTCCGGCGGAATACGGGCAGAACGTTTTGCGGCAGGTGGGATGGGACGGTCGTACGCCGGTCCTCGTGGTTTGTCCGATTAATCCGTTTGAGTGGCCGGTGAAGGCGTCGGTAGCCAAGTATGCGCTGCACGGTCTGACCGGGGCATACAAAGAAAGTCATTACCGCACCGTCTATTTTCATAACTCGGGGCCGGCGGCGGATCGCGCCTATGAACATTACTGGACCTCTATTGCCAACGCGGTCGACGCATTCCGCAAGCAGAGGAATGTGTTCGTGATTCTCGCGGCGACGGAACGGTTGGATGCACGTCCGGCCAATCGCATCGCCGAGAAGCTGGGCGGGGTTCCGGTTTTGACTTCAGACCGATACAACATGTATGAACTGGTCAGCATTTTGAGAGCCTGCCACATGATGGCATCGTCGCGATATCACGGCATCGTGACATCCATGCCGGCGCTTGTACCTTCGGCGGGAATCACGATGGATGAGCGAATTCGCAATCTGATGCGCGAGCGCGGGCAGGAGGATTTATTGATGAACGTCGACGATCCCGATCTCGAGCAAAAACTGCTGGCGGCTCTGGAAATACTGGCCACGCAGGGCGAACGGATCGCGGACGGCATTGCGCGTACGGTGGTTAAGAATCTTAAAGTGATGGCGCGGATGGGAATATTTTTCGAAGAGGAAGTGCAGCGGCGATATCCAGAATTCCCGACTCGACAAGGCGAATGGAGCTGGGAGGATTACCTGCCTCCGATGAACTCCTCGTTGCGTCAGTTGGTCGCCACGTACAGTTAATTGCGCCGGCGGTTCGATACACAAGTCTCATGACATTTGTCGGAGAAATCTTTTCGCAACTCAAAGCGGCAGCGGACACGAAGGTGCTGCTAGAAGTCCGCGATGGTCAAGTCACGGGCGTCACCGGTGGCGAGTTGCTGGAGTTGATCCGTAAGGCGCGGACGTTTCTCGCCGCGAGGGGGCTGAAGAAGGGCGACCGGTGCGGCATTCTGGCTGCGAACAGCATCCGCTGGATGGCGATGGATTTGGCCGCGATGGCCGAGGGGTTGATTGTGGTTCCGCTGTACTCCCGGCAGGCACCCGCGGAGTTGGTGGCCATGATGAAGGACAGCACACCGGCCCTGGTGTGCTGCGGCAACGAAACGCTGTGGAATGGAATCGAGCAGGACTGGCCAAAGGCGACCTTCGCGGAGGCGCCGCCGCATTTTCTTTTTGATGAAATCTTCGCCTCTGCGGGCGTCGATGAAATCGTTGGTCTGGAGTTGGCCGACGACGATCCGGTGACCATCATCTACACGTCAGGCACGTCCGGCGAGGCAAAGGGTGTTGTGCTGACCGCAGGAAACGTTAGATTCATGCTGGGGTGCACGGCGGCGAGACTGGACTTGCTGATGGGAGGCCGGTCGGGGCAGGACCGGATTTTCCATTATCTACCGTTTAGTTTTTGTGCATCGTGGATTGCGATACTGACGTTTTTGCTGCGTGGAAGTCTGGTGACTTTGAATACCGACTTGACGAAAATTCCGAACGACATGCCGGCAACGGCTCCGCATTATTTTCTGAATGTGCCGCAGTTGCTCGAGCGGATGCGGCGCGGAGTAGATGAACAGATCGCGCAGAAGGGCGGCGTCGCGCAAGCGATTTACTCACGAGTCAAGGCTGCGCGGGCGCGGCAGAAGGAAAAGCTGACGCACCCTGGCGATGGCTTTTGGCTGTGGCTTGCCAATACCGTTGTTTTTCCAGCGATTCGCAAGAAAATGGTGGGGGAGAATTTGAGGGCTCTGATCTGCGGGTCGGCGCCACTGACTCCGGAGACTCAGGATTACTTCAGTATGCTCGGCATTCCCGTGTTGCAGGTGTATGGGCTGACGGAGACGACTGGGATCTGCACCATGGACGATCCGAGACGATGTGGTGGCTGGTCGCGTTGGGCCGGCGATTCCCGGGATTGAGATGAGGCTGGGCGAGAACGATGAGATCGTAGTGCGAGGGCCGAATGTTTTTCCGGGCTACTGGAACCGTCCGCAACAGACCGCGGAGGCACTGCGCGACGGATGGTTTCACAGCGGCGACCAGGGTGAAATGGATGCATCCGGGAAATGGCGGATCGTGGGACGGATCAAGAATCTGATCATTCTCGGGTCGGGGCACAAGATTGCGCCGGAAGGCATTGAAGAAGAAATTGCGCGCCGTCTGCCGGCCGCGCAACAGGTGGTGATCGTGGGAAATGGCCGGGGATACCTTTCGGCGATTGTCACGGGGGGTGTGTCGCGGGAACAAGTGCAGGCAGCGCTCGACGCGGTTAATCCTGAGCTTCCGCACTATAAGCAGGTGCGGGCGTTTTGCCTGCGGGCGGAACCATTCTCCATTGAGAACGGAATGCTTACGGCAAACGGAAAGCTGAAGCGCGACTTGATTTCTGCACGCATGAAGAGCGAGATCGAGGACATGTATCTGGTGAGCCAGGCCGTTTAGCGGTTTGAGCGTCGGCGAAAGGGTTGGACTGGGCGTGCGACAATTCAAAGGGCAAGCGCTGTCATGGCGGGTTGAGAGCGGGGTCATCGAGTTGGCTCTGCATCGCAGCCCTTGCAACGAACTGGGTTCGCTGTCGTTGGCTGAGTTGGAGGAATTTGCCTCTGCTCTGGACGATTTGGAGAATGACGCGCATGCGCTGATTGTGCACAGCGAGTTGAAGTCGGGTTTTTGCGCCGGCGCCGATCTCAGAGAGCTTTACGAGCGGTCGCAGACGATGGACAAGTCGCAAGCGGTGCGGGGCGTGCGTGATTTTCTGGAGCGAATTCACGGTGTGTTGAATCGGATTGATGCCGCGCCTCTGACGACAATTGCCGCGGTCCACGGTGTGACATTTGGCGGAGGGTTTGAGCTTGCTTTGGTGTGCGATTTGATCATTGCCGACAAAATGGCCCGCTTTTGTTTTCCGGAACTGCGCTTGGGACTGATTCCTGGATTCGGTGGAATCCCTCGCCTGAAGCGGGACTTGGGAAATGCGGTGGTGCGTGATCTGTTGTTGACGGGGCGAAGTTTCAATGCCAGCAAGGCGCAGCAGATTGGCTTGGTAAGCCAGGTGGTAGCCGAGGGCGAGGCGTTGCGTGCGGCGCGGGCAACGGCTGTCCAGATCGGAAAATTTGATCGGCAAACCGCGATCGCAGCCAAGGGGTTCATCAAGCCGATTCCATACGAGGACCTGCGACGGGAAATCGACATTTTCTGTGAGCTGTTTTCGCGCCCAGCGGTGCAGGCGGGATTGAAGAAATTTGTGGAGAGCACGGACGCGCAGCCTTATTTGCCATGATGGCAGCCAACTGTGGAGATTGCGTGCAAGCAGTCAAACATTGCAAAACGTTTTAGAGTGAATGAATATGCAGGCAGCGGATCAGACTCTCGATGAAATCCTGAACCTGGCCGCGGCGCACTTCAAGGTGCCGCGGGCAAAACTTTCTCCCGACGAGGACTTCTTCAAGGCGCTCGGTATTGACAGCCTGCAGACCCTCGATTTGTTGACGCGCCTGGAAAACCACTTTCACGTCGAATTGCCGGATTACGAACTGCAGGGCGTGAGCGACTTCCGTACGCTGGCGGGAAAGATTCAGGCACGGCTGTGAAACGGTTGCTGATCTCTGATTGTTGATTGCTTAGGAACGTCAGCTGCCGCCGGTCATCGGTTTGCCCAATTCGCAATCTACAATCAACTGTTAGCAATTTCCTATGCTTGATCTCCGCCAATACACTTGTCTGGGCGCTGCGCTGCGGGATGCGCTCGATCGCTTCTCCTCCGAGATATGCCTGATCGAGGCGGATCGTGACCGCGAAAAAGTTCGCCTGACATATTCGGATTTCAAAGAGATTGCTCTGCCGCTGGCGCGCGCGCTCGAGGACGCCGATTACGATGCCGGCGACCGCGCGGCCATCATCATGACGAATCAGTCGAAGTGGCTGATCTCGGCCTACGCGACTTTTTATTGCGGCGGCGTGCTGGTGCCGCTGGACTACAAGCTGACTGCAGCGGAGCACTTGCAACTTTTGGCGCATTCCAAAGCCAAAGTACTGATCGTCGAGTATTTTTTATGGCGGGCGATTATGGAGTCGCCTGACTTCCAGAAGATTGCGACCAAGATTGTTCTTGTGACCGAAGCTCCGCTCGGTGCGGAACTGGCTGGTGCGTTTCGCTGGGAGGACTTCAAGCGCAAAGGCGCGCCCGACTTCGTAATGCGGCAGAAGGACCATGTGGCCTGCATCGTCTACTCTTCGGGAACCGGCGGGCGGCCCAAGGGCTGCGTGCTAACGCACGAGAATTACCTGGAACAGTGCCGGGCGTTGACGGCGTGGTATCCGTTCTGGCCAGGCGTGCGGTATTTGAGCATTCTACCCACAAACCATGCGATTGATTTCATGGTCGGATTCATTGGGCCGTTCGTGTGCGGGGCTTGCGTGGTGCATCTGCGGACGCTGCGTCCGGAGTTCGTGCGCGATGCGTTTGTGCGCTATCGCATTACCTATGTGGCGCTGGTCCCGATGCTGGTGAAAAATCTGGAGCGTGGTCTACGCGCGAAATTCGATGCACTGCCGGCGTGGAAGCGGGCGTTTCTGAATGCAATGATTGCGACCAACCACATATTCACGAAACGCCGGCCGAATGTGAAGCTCAGCCGCATGTTGCTACCGAGCGTTCACCGCGGGTTTGGAGGCGAAGTGCTCGCGCTGATCACTGGCGGGGCATTCATGGAGCCGTCGAGCATGCAGTTCTTCTACGATCTCGGCATACCTGTAGTGAACGGATATGGCCTTACCGAGGCGGGCACGGCGCTCACGCTGAACGATCTGAAACCGTTTCGCGCCGACACGGTTGGCAAACCGCTGCCGGGAGTCGAGTTGCGTATTCTGAATCCGGATGCCGATGGTGTGGGTGAAGTCGCTGTACGAAGCAAGACGGTGATGTCGCACTATCTTGACGATCCGGAACTGACGCTGGAGACGATTGTTGATGGCTGGCTTCTGACGGGCGATCTGGGCCGGTTTGACGGGAGCGGCCATCTGCAGTTGTTCGGACGCAAGAAAAACATGATCGTGACCGAGGGGGGGAAGAATATCTATCCCGAGGACATTGAAACCGTTTTCGACGGGCTGCCGGTGAAAGAGCACAGCGTGTTTGCGGCAAACTTTGTCTGGCCGAAGAAAGAACTCGGACGCGAAAGTCTGGTTCTGGTGCTGCGGCTGGAGCAGAACCAGAAATTCGATGGCAAGTTGCTGGAGGAAATCTCGGCGCGAAATCGCCGGCTGCCGGATTTCAAGCGCGTGGGCGGATACCTGATCTGGGAGAAGGATTTTCCACGGACTGCATCGATGAAGATCAAGCGACAGGTACTGGCGGAGGACATCGGCAAATCAGTGGAGCGACAAGCGATGATGGGATTGTGAACGGCTGCTGAAGGTGGACTTGCTGAGCGGAGCTCTTTAGAGATCAGCTGCATTCCCATGTTGTGAGAATGGATCCGTAGCCTTGGGGAAAAACTATCTTGCGATTGTGAATCCGGCGGCAGGAGGTGGGCGGACCCGCAAACTGCTGGATCCGGCGCTGGAGCGCTTGCGGGCCGGCGGCATCGGGGTGAAACTCGCGGAAACCCGCGCTCCGGGCGACGCCACGGCGATTGCGCGAGAAGCTTATGGATCTGGTGTCCGGAATTTTATCGCCGTTGGGGGCGACGGGACTTCGTATGAAATCGTGAACGGCCTGTACCCGCAGGCCCTCGAAGGCGAGCGGCCGACGTTGGCGTTCCTCCCCTTGGGCACGGGAAATTCTTTTCTGCGTGATTTCAGTCATCAAGGCGTGGAGTACGGGATCGAATCCCTGCTCGCGCAGAAGTGCCGGGCGTGTGACGTGATGCGGCTGAGGCATCGCAGTGGGACGATCTATTACATCAATTTGTTGAGCATGGGCTTTTCGGCGGACGTAGCCACGCTGCGTGCCCGGCGTTTCAGCGCGTGGGGCGAGATCGGGTACCAAGCGGCAATATTTCTGACTCTCGCTCGATTCAACCGCCGACCTTTTCCGGTTCGAGTCGAAGGCGCGAAGGACTTTGATAACCGCCCCTGCCTGTTTCTGACTTTTAACAACAGCAAGTTTACCGGCGGCACGATGATGATTGCGCCCCAGGCGGAGATCGACGACGGCTTGGTGGAATACGTGCGTTGGGGACCGATTGGGCGGGTGGGACTGATCCGCAACCTGCCGGGCCTTTATGACGGGACGCATATTGAACATCCGCTGGCCGAGCGCAAGGCCGTGCGGCGCGTCGAGTTCAACCTGGATGGACCAATCGACGTCATGGTCGATGGGGAAGTGCTCACGCTGCATTGCGAGGAATTGGATGTGCTTCCCGGAGCGCTCAACGTAGTCGCGTGACAACTGTCAGCTAAGCTGCGTTCCCGACATTCGTTGCATGATCAGCGTGATATAAGGATGAGTTATGTCTGAAGAACGGCGGAAACGGCAACAGGAGCGCGATTCTGGGATGAGTGATGGGCGAACGAAGAAATATCTCACGTATGGGGGCGTGCTGATCCTGCTGGCGGGGGCATTCATTGCGGGCCGGCACTACAGGAATCACAAGTACGATGCGTTCGCGCAGTGTCTGGCGGCGAAGCAGGCCAAGATGTATGGGCTTTCCTGGTGTCCGCACTGCGTCGACCAGAAAGAAATGTTCGGCGATGCGTTTCATTACGTGCCGTACGTGGAATGTGGTATCGCGGCCACCAAGGATGAGACGCCGGAATGCAAAGCGAGGGGACTGAAATTGTTTCCCAGTTGGCAGTTTGGGACGGAACCACCGAAGGAAGGAGTTTTGTCGCTGGACGCTTTGAGTGACAAGACCGGGTGCAGCCTGCCGTGACGGATGTGGCGCAGAGTGCATCTTCTGGAGTTTCGAACAACCGAGTCGTGTTTCCGTTGATCGCGGTCCTGTCACTGGCGGGTGTGATTGTGTCGGCGGCGTCGCTTGAGCGTCACTATGCAAAGTCGGTGACTGCGTTTTGCGATTTCAGTCAGAAATTCAGTTGCGACATCGTGAACCGCAGCGAATATTCGACGGTCGAGGGTATTCCTGTCGCTGGGATCGGAGTGGCAGGCTACGGCCTTTTGTTTGTTTTGGCTACCTTCTGGAAGTCGCATGCGGAGACGCCAAACCGCCTACTGGGCGCGGCGGTTGGGGGATTGGTCTTTGCACTGTACCTCGCCTACATCGAGGCCTACGAACTGATGACCTGGTGTATTTTGTGCCTGGTTTCGCTGCTGCTGATTTTTCTTATCAGCCTGCTGGCGGTCGCAGTGAAAGTAAGAGGAGCCACGGCGTAATAGCGGGCGCTCCGTTATATTCTGATAGTGCTTTTGGCCTGATGGAAGAAATCCAACAAAGTGAAAATTATGGCTCGGGAGCTGCGGGCGGCGTGATCCGCGCGCAGTCGGCGACGGGAGATTTACGGCTGCATGAATTTCGCAGCCGGATTTTTCGCAATGCGCGATTCCTGCGGGTGTGGCTGCCGCCGGGCTACGACGACGTGGAGAACGCCGACCGGCATTATCCCGTCCTCTATCTGAATGACGGTCAGAATTTATTCGAAGGCGAGACCTCGTTCAACGGGGTGGAGTGGCAGGTGGATGAAACGGGCGACCGGTTGATCCGCGAAGGTGTGGTGCCACCGATGATTATTGTTGGCATGGACAATATGGGTCGAGAGCGCATTCGGGAGTACATGCCGCATCGCTCGCTGCATCCGATGATTCTGCGGGTGTACGGAACGCGTTATCCAGCTTTTCTATTCAAAGAAGTTGTTCCCTTCATGGCGCGCACTTACCGTGTGGCGAGCGGGCCGGAGAATACTGGGTTGGGCGGGTCGTCATTGGGAGCGCTGATTGCGCTTTACACTGCGGCGGTGCGGCCGGGAGTGATTGGCCGGCTGCTGCTGGAAAGCCCGTCGTTGTGGGCCTCGAATCGGCAGTTGATCCGGCAGAGCCGCGGAGTCAAGCGCTGGCCGGAGCGGGTCTACCTGGCAACTGGAACGGCCGAAGCGGGGCGGAGGGATAAAGATCAGAGCATGGTGGACGACGTGCGCGAACTGGCGGGGATTATGCGACGGGCGGGATTGGACGAGACACATCTGAAGTTGGTCATCGACGAGGGCGCTGTGCACAACGAGGCGGCTTGGGCGCGACGGTTTCCTGAGGCGCTGGCATTTCTTTTCGGGAAGCAGGATTGTTCCTAGCTGGTATCGCCTGTCGGAAATTCTATGAGGCTCCGGTAGTCTTCACCGCTACGGCGGTTGGCAATCGGCTTTTGCGGGAGATGATCCAGATTACGTACAGCGTCGCCGCCATTGCAATGACCGATAGCTGAACATGTGTCCATCGAGTGAAGGGACCGAGCAATGGAAGCATGTACGCCAGATACAAAAGAGTTCCCAACCACCAGGCTGAACGCGTGGTGTTCTGACTAATTAGCCAGTTGGCCAGCAGAATAAATGCTGGTGTCAAAATCACGAGGTCATAAACCGTGAGGTGCGGCGCCACCAGGACACTCGCGAGAAGCAGCGCTGAATACCGCAGAGACAGTGGGACGGTCGGACGGCGCTTCCAGCAAGCGATAGTCAGAACAAGGACGGCCGCAGCACTGAGAACATAGAGTGCGAACGACAGATGGGGCCAGGGCACCAGCATCGACCAGAAGGTCCGCAAGGAATGAGTCTGATAGGGCTTGGGCTCGAGCTGAGGCAAGAGAGCTCGCACGTTTCGCAGCATGTGCAACCAGTGCTGTAGCGGTTCCGTGCCGTAATAGAAGACTCCCACACAAAGTTGTCCAATGGCTGAAATAACCGCTCCAGCCACGATTTTCCAGGCCCCGAGCGATGCGACAAGAATGGCAGCGGCCAATCCCAGCTGAGGCTTGAAAATCAGACAGCCGAGGACTAAGCCAGCAAGAAACTCTCGGCGGGCGCGCAGCAAGAAAAATATTCCCGTGAAGCAGACGAGCGCAACAGCAGAAGTCTGACCCCAGGCGATCATGTGAAAGAAAGCTGGAAACGCTAGGGCGAGAAGAATGACAGTCGCGCCGAGGCCATGAAGGTTCGGACAGGCACGCCACAGACTATAGCAACAGATGGCGTATGCGATTGCGCTGCACGTCCACCACAAAATCAGCGCCCAGCCGTAGGAGAAATGAGCCAGGGGCGCGAAGAAAATCGACACCTGCGGAGGGTACAGAGGCAGGTAACTAATGCCCGCGGCCTCCGGAATGCGCTGTGCAGCCAGCGCCGCCTGGGCATTGATGTCGTACAAATCGGATCCGCGATGCTCGACGGCGAGCGAGCCCAGGGTGTAGAGATGCAGGAAGTCGGTTCCCTTGAGGTTGCCGTTGCGGTCGCGCCGGCCGGGAGTTGCTATGTTCCAGGCGTAGAGCGACCACAGGCACAGGGCAACAATCGCGCCATGAGCGCGCAAGCGTTTAAGAGTTAACCAGTGACCGGTGTTGGTTGGCATCAGCCCGCCTAATGATATCGAAGCCGCAGCGGATTTCCATGACAACTATCGCACCATGACCATCGCACCGTAATTATCGCAACACGGCGCGGACGGCCTACGCGGGCCGTGGTTGCCGGACGAATATCAAACACGACACCAGGAATGGGAACAGAAGCGTCAGGGCCGTGGGCAGCAGTGGAAGGTGGCTGAACGAATCCAGCGGTGGCGGATGCAGCAACAGGAAGAGAGAAGTAATCCACGGCCCGGCAACCAGCGCAGCGAATACTATGCGGCCCAGGCGCGGCAGCCGGTTCCAGCCGACAAGCAATAGCATTACCGGCAACAAAAGAAGCACCTGATTGAAAGGCGTCAATAGAGGTAGAACCAGCGTCGAAGCGATCAAAAATAGGGCCAGAACCTGAATAAACGCGGATGAATCTGCAGCGACCTTGCGGCTGCGCCAGGCAAATGCGAGCAGGGCAGCCACGGCCAAGATCGACACGGCTCCTCCGACCCAATTCCCCAGCACAAGCCGAAACGGTGAGGTGGTGGGGAAATATTTTCGGTAGGCGTCGATCCCTTCGATAAAGTAACGCGGCCAGCCGGGAAGGAGCAGTTCTGCGACGCCAGCCAATAGAGCAAGGGAGACGCCGAATCCGGCGGCCAGGGGCCAGCGCTTTCTCCATTCGCCGCAACTCCAGAGCAGAAACCAGAGCAGGCAGAGTGCGACCATCTGAGGTTTGATCGTGGAAAGAGCCAGCAGAGTGCCGGCCATAAAATAGCGCTGGCGGGTCACGCACCAGGAGGCGAGCGCGAGCAGGAAGGCAACAAACAGACCGAGCTGACGGAGCCGCAGACCCTGAGCGATCTGCGGACTGCTCAACACCAGAAGAATCAGCGCAGCCGTTGCGAGCGGCGGCGGACGCCAGCGCAGAACTCCCAGCCATAGCCAAACGCTGGCCGCGATGAGGACGGCAAGAACCACCGGAGCCCAGGTTTGCAGTTGCGCGAAATCCGCATGTACTGTCGGAGCTAACAGAAGCACGACGTACAGGGGATAGACAAACCGCTGCTCGTCCACGATCTCGGACGCGGGCTTGTCGTAAGTCTGCTCAATGGGGTGGCCATAGAAGGCCATCTGAATCTCGCGGCTGACTTCTTTCCCGTACGGATTTCGGCCGTTAAGCAGAAGTTCGCGGGTGCCCACCCAGCGCGGATAGAGATCGCCCATCTGCTCCTTGAGGCCATGCTGCACATTCACGTAGTATTCCCGCGGCAGCAGGATGCGGTGCATGTAGACCCAGCTGACCGTACTCGCCAGGACCGCTACTACAAACCAAAGCCAGTTTCGCATGTGTTCGATTCGTCCTTGGCGGGACTTAGCTCAAGGCAAGCGGTACTAAAACGGCCTCCACCCGCGAACCTGCGGAGGAGGCCGATGCCGCTGAGTTACTTGCTGGCGACTTCTTTCACGCCGATCTCTTCGAACAGGCCGTCCACGATCTGAATCATTTCCTCGTCGACCACGCGATTTTTCGAGATCGCTTCTTTCAGAGAAATGGAGATAATTTTGTTCGCCCGCAGCGCCGCCATGCAGCCGAATTCGCCGCGATGAACCATGTCAATGGCACCCAAGCCATAGCGCGTGGCCAGGACGCGATCGAAAGCGCTGGGTGAGCCGCCGCGCTGGATGTGTCCCAGCACGACTGCGCGGGTTTCGAAGCCAGTGCGTTTTTCAATCTCGCGAGCGAGACTGTTGGCGATGCCGCCCAGCTTGGCGTGGCCAAATTCGTCCTTGCCCATGTCTTGGAGGACGGGCGACCCGGAAGTGGCGTCGGCGGAAAACTTTGCGCCCTCCGCCACTACAACAATCGAAAAATATCGTCCACGTTCATGGCGCTGGCGAATCGATTCGGCGACCTTGTCGATGTCGAAGGGGCGCTCGGGAATAAGAATCACGTCGGCGCCGCCGGCGATGCCGCTGTACAGTGCAATCCAGCCCGCATCGCGGCCCATCACCTCGACCACCATCACGCGGTTGTGAGCCTCGGCCGTGGTGTGGAGGCGGTCAATGGCCTCGCAAACGATGTTGCAGGAAGTGTCAAATCCGAAAGTGTAGTCGGTACCGCTCAGATCGTTATCGATGGTTTTTGGAACGCCGACGACTTTGATTCCGTTTTCGTGAAGCTTCTGCGCGACCGACAACGTATCGTCACCGCCAATCGCGATCAGCGCGTCAATCTTGTGCTTGGCAATGGTTGCGGCGCAGCGCTCAATGCCATCCGGGCGTTTGGAGGGGTTGGTGCGCGAGGTGCGCAGAATGGTTCCACCACGGGGCAGAATGCCGCCCACCGCGTCCAGGTCGAGTGGCATGCTCTTGTCTTCGATCAGGCCGCGCCAGCCCTCCATGAAACCGACAAATTCGTCGTGATAATGAAATATGCCTTTGCGCACTACGGCGCGGATTACGGCGTTCAATCCCGGGCAATCACCCCCGCCGGTTAACATGCCAATTTTCATCGTATGCTCCTGTTCGAGTATGAGTTCAGAAATGAGTTCAGAATGAAGTTCTTTGAATAAACAGCTGCCAGTGATCTGCCGCTACTGAACCGCCGCTAGTGAACCCCGGGGGCGACGAAATGGCCCAAAGCGCAAGGGTGATCATCGGTCGGAACAGATAGAGTAACACCAAATCGCTGACTGCCAAAGCCGAAGAGCCTCAAGAAAATCGTTCAGGTGCGGCGTTTTGCAATACTTTACATAGGCATTGCGCTCCGACGCGAGATTCGACACAATGCTCAACGCAGAAATGCTCGAAGGGGAAATGCTTGACAGGAAGTGCTCGACGGATATGAACAAGACCTTATCAATTCTTGGCTGGATCGCAGTGGGCCTGCTTGGTGCAGCGGCCGTGGGAGTGATCGCGGTTCGCCGCGGAGAGCCGATTAACGCGTTATGGCTGGTGGTGGCCGCGACCTGCTGCTACGCGCTGGGCTATCGCTTTTACAGTAAGTTCATTGCCACGAAGATTCTTGCGCTTGATGCTCTCCGTGCTACTCCGGCCGAGCGCCTGGAAAACGGACGCGATTTTGTGGTCACCAACCGGTGGGTCGTGTTCGGGCACCATTTTGCCGCGATTGCGGGGCCGGGGCCTTTGGTAGGGCCGGTGCTGGCCGCGCAGTTTGGCTATCTTCCCGGGATGTTGTGGGTGCTGGCGGGCGCGGTCTTCGCTGGGTGCGTACAGGATTTCGTGATTCTGCTTTTCTCGGTGCGCCGCGATGGCAAGTCGCTCACGGAAATGGCGAAGGAAGAAATTGGACGCGTGGGCGGCTTTGTGGCGTATACCGCGGTGATCGCAATTCTCGTAATTTTGCTCGGAGTGGCCGCGCTTATCGTTGTGAATGCCTTGAAAGACAGTCCCTGGGGCACGTTCACGATTGCGATGACTATCCCGATTGCACTGCTGATGGGGCTTTACCTGCGACGGATTCGGCCGGGCAAGGTTCTGGAAGTTTCCGCCCTGGGTTTTGTGCTTGTGCTGCTTGCGATTTGGGGCGGGCAGTGGGCTTCGCAGAATCCCACGATGGCGAGCGTGTTCACGCTGCGCGCCCCCACTCTGGCGATTTTGATTATCGTTTACGGCTTTGCGGCTTCAGCGCTGCCCGTATGGTTGCTGCTGGCGCCGCGTGACTATCTGAGCACGTTTGTGAAGCTGGGGACGATTGCGCTGCTGGGCATTGGGATTGTTGCGCTGCATCCCACGCTGCACATGCCCGCGCTGACGCGGTTTGTCGACGGTACCGGACCGGTGTTTGCGGGAAAGATTTTCCCCTTTGCCTTTATTACCATTGCCTGTGGCGCGATCAGCGGTTTCCATGCGCTGATCTCCAGTGGAACCACACCCAAGCTAATCGGCCGCGAGACTGAGACTCGCATTGTGGGCTACGGCGCCATGATGGCTGAGTCCGCGGTGGCGGTGATGGCGATCATTGCGGCATGCGTGCTTCAGCCTGGTGTTTACTTTGCGATTAACAGTCCCGCCGGCGTAGTGGGACAGACCGCAGTTACCGCGACTGCGACGATTTCATCCTGGGGATTTCCCGTGACCGCGGGCGACATGCAGGCTCTGGCCCATGCCGTCGGCGAACAAACTCTGTTCAACCGTACCGGCGGCGCTCCGGCGTTTGCCGTCGGCATGGCGCACATTTTTTCGCAGAGCTTGGGCGGCGCGACCCTGATGGCGCTGTGGTACCACTTCGCGGTCATGTTCGAGGCGCTGTTCATTCTGACGATTCTCGATGCCGGAACGCGCGTGGCCCGTTTCATGATTCAGGATGCACTGGGACACATCTATAAACCTCTGGGGCGAACGAGCTGGTATCCCTCGATTCTGGCCACCAGCGCGCTGGTTGTCGGGGCTTGGGGATATTTTCTGTGGCAGGGAGTGAAAGATCCTCTGGGAGGCATCAATTCATTGTGGCCGCTGTTTGGCATCGCCAATCAGTTGCTGGCGACGGTGGCGCTGTGCGTGGCCACGACGATCATTATTAAAATGCACAGAACCCGCTATGCGGCGGTCACGCTGGCGCCGCTGGCGTGGCTGGTTGCGGTTACGTTCACGGCATCGTGGCACAAGATTCTTGATGCCAATCCGCGAGTTGGTTTTCTGGCGCAGGCGTGGGTGCTGGCGGCTGGCCCGGCAACCGGCGCAACCTCGCGTCTGATCTTCAATAACCGGCTGGATGCCGCGTTAACGGCTGCCTTGGTGGTGATGGTTGCGCTGGTGCTCCTCGAATCGGTTCGGCAGTGGATCGGCGTGTTGAGCGGAAGGGAAGAGGCGCGAGTGAAAGAGGCTCCGTTTGTCATGACGCGGCTCGCGGAGGAGCGCGGATGACACGATTCGGGAAAGCAGTTCGTCTTTTTCTCACCACGCTCCGTGAGATTTTCGACGAGGCGGCCTACGAGCGTTTCCTGCGGCGCAACCAAAGGATGTCGTCGACGGAGTCCTACGCCGCATTCCGCCAGGAATTCGATGAGGCAAAGACGCGCAGACCGAAGTGCTGTTAGACGTTCTCCGTTAGCATCTCTGCCCGATCCGCGATAAACTGCTTTCACATGCGAGTCATGGGAATCGATTGTGGCGGAGAGTACACCGGCTACGGCGTAGTCGAGATGTATGGCAGCGGCAAACTGGGCTGCCTGACTTGCGGCGCGATCAAGCTTTCTCCGCGCGAGGCGCTGCCGCGGAGGTTGTCGCGCATCTTTACGCAACTCGGCGAAATTATTGTCCAGCACCAGCCGGATGAGGTTGCGATTGAAGACGTCTTCTATGCCCTCAATGTGAAGTCGGCGCTGAAATTGGGGCAGGTGCGAGGAGTGGCGATGCTGGCCGCCGCCGCCGCCGGGTTGGAGGTTGCGGAGTATTCGCCACTGACCATCAAGTCGTCGGTGGTGGGTTATGGGCGCGCCGAGAAGCAGCAGGTGCAGCACATGGTGACGCGGCTTCTGGAGCTCTCCGTGCCGCCGGAGCCAATGGATGCTTCCGACGCGCTCGCGATTGCCATTTGCCATATCCATACGGCGGGAACGCTTCGTCGGCAGCGCGCCGTGGCGCTGTAGAGTGGCGGCCTGGTTGGAATGTCAATCCATTTCTGGGACCCCGGCCTTGATGTGATTTTATGTTGCGTCCGCGTGTGGGCCAGGCACCAACGAATCTGAGCTGATGATCTGAGCTGATTACCGGAACTTGATGATCGTACTGATGACAGGAACTGCTGTGGAACGAAGGCAGCGCGAGCGAGCCGGGCAGCGAGCTGGCCGCGTATTTCTGGCGATTCTGGTTGGATGCCTCGCTCTGGTTTGTAGCCTGCCTACTCATGCTCGTGCTGCCGAGCCCGCCACGGTGACGTTTACGCTGGACTTTCCCGGCTCGGATCCCGAGCACTATTCCGTTTCCGTGCAGTCCAATGGCAAGGCACTCTACGAATGCTCGGCTAAAATCTCGGCCGAGTCCGACGAGCGCGAGACCTACCGGACGGACTTTTACGTCTCGGCAGCCACCCAAGTCCAGATTTTTGAGCTAACGGCGCGCGCCCATTACTTTACCGGCAAGATTGATTCCGGTAATCACAAGATCGCATTTACCGGCGCCAAGAAATTGGTTTACAAGGATAAACTACGGGAAATTACGGCGGCTTACAATTTTTCCCCGCAGCAGCCGGTTCAGCAGTTGACGACTTTGTTCCAGGGCCTCAGCGCAACGCTGGAATTCGGCCGCCGACTGATGTATTACCACCGCTACCAGAAGCTTGGCCTTGACGACGAGTTGAAACGGATGGAAGATCAAGCCCGGAACGGCAATCTCGTCGAACTGCAAGTGGCAAGGCCGGTTCTACAGGAGATTTACGACGACGGTTCTGTCATGAACGTGGTACGGGCGCGGGCGCAGCGGATTATGGAAATGGGCAATGGCGTGGCCGCGGCACATTAGCCGGGAATAGTCCTGCAGGATAGTTGTAGGGATTGGGGTCGTGTTCCGCTATTTGTTCGCTCTGGCCTTCGCTCTGGCTTCAATGACCGTGTGTCGACCTTGCTTAGCGGTCTGATCTAAGTCGTCCAATCCCAGGAACTCAAGTTTTTACAATTTCTTTGGCAGAACCGTGCTCTAATGGGTGCGAAGAAAGCCTTCCGGAGGTTGCTATGTCGAAGCTCTCTCTTTCCAAAGTCAACATGGTTTTTTTGACGTCCGCTGCCTGCGCGCTCCTAGCGGTACCGGCTCTGGCCGATTCGCAGGCCCGCATCGTGCGCCTGAGTGATGTGCAAGGTTCGGTGCAGATTGATAAGAATACGGGCATGGGATTTGAGAACGCCTTTCTTAACCTGCCCATCACCCAAGGGGCACACGTGAGGACGCGCGACCGCGGCCGGGCGGAAATCGAGTTTGAAGACGGTAGCACCCTGCGCCTGACTCCCAATACAACGGTAGAGTTCAGCACCCTGGCCCTCAATGACGCGGGCAAGCGCATCTCGGTGATCAACTTGGTCGAAGGCGTGGCCTACGTAAATTGGTTGGGCAAGGATGAAGTCAGCCTGAATTTTCTACGCGAGAGGATTTCGCTGGCCCAGCCGGCGCACTTCCGCGTCGATACCTCGACGGACGCGGCCAGTCTGGCCGTCTTCAAGGGCGACGTCGATGTCGACGGTGCCGCCGGAAAGTTTGTCGTCGAGAAGAAGATGACGGCGAAGTTTGACGCGGCAGATAACGATAAATATACGATCGCGAAGAACATTTCCGACGCTCCGCTCGATTCATGGGACAAAGACGCCAGCGCTTACCACGAACAGTACGCGAAGAATAATTCGTCTCCGTACGGGTATGGAGTGAGCGACCTGAATTATTACGGCGCATACAGCAACGTCCCCGGCTACGGGACGATGTGGCAGCCGTACTTCACCGGCATCGGCTGGAGCCCGTTCACAGACGGCGCCTGGTCTTGGTATCCCGGCTATGGTTATATGTTCGCGTCGGCCTATCCCTGGGGGTGGATGCCTTTCCGCTACGGAAGCTGGATTTCTGTTCCGGGAACGGGATGGATGTGGCAGCCGGGAGGATTTAATACCTGGCTCACCGCGCCAAATGTTGCCGGGACCTTGCCGACTAATTTCCATCCGCTGGTTGCCCCTGTCGATGGGACGAAGATGGTTGCGGTGGGGAAGGGTGGCACTGTTTCGCCGATATCGTCGACTCTTGTGTTGCATGCCGGAACAGCAGGCATGGGGATTCCGCGTGGCTCGCTCGATAATCTTGGCCACCTGAACCATCAGGTTACGAAGAGCGGATCAGCCGAGGTGCGGCTGGAGCCGCCGTTCTCCACAAGTGCGTCCAGAAGCTTGAGTGCACCAAGGAGTTCCAGCTTTGCGCAGCCTCTCAGCGGTATGGCGGCTCCCGCGTTGGCGCCCGCCGGCACTTCGTCCGGGCATGCGGCCGGCGGTTCGCATCACTGAGCTTCCGTTTTACTGGTTCACCTGAACGCGAACGGGGCTGCCCCAAGGCCGTCCCGTTTTTTATTATGCAAACTCACCGAACAGATTACTTCCTCGCACACAGATTCTAAATTCGCCTCAGGCTGCGGCTTGTAGTGGAACGGTGGCTCGTCGTCGTGGCGCTAGGTGCGGGGAGGAAAGCTGCGGTAGGAATCGTCCTCGATCTCGGCGACCGCAGCGCCACTTCGGCCTTTGGGACCGCGACGCAGGGGAGCCATCGAGTATGCGTAGGGGTCGGCGGGCGGAGGCGAGGGTTTTTTGCCAAGCAGACGGCGGAGCGCGTCCTCCAACTGTTTCATCAAGGAACGTCTCGGCTTTTCGTCGCGCATGTGGCCTCCTGCTCGAAGGCGCTTACTGAAACATACCCCTTCAAGAATTGTTACTCAAACAGCGAATCGACGAAGTCCTTCGGGTCAAACGGCAGGAGATCGCCGACCTTTTCACCCACCCCGACGTAGCGGACGGGAAGGCCAAGTTCGCGCGAGATGGCCACCACAACGCCACCTTTCGCCGTGCCGTCGAGTTTAGTGAGGACGATTCCGGTCACGCCCGCGGATTCGGTGAACATCCTTGCCTGCTGCAAACCGTTTTGCCCGGTGGTGGCGTCCATCACCAGCAGAGTTTCGTGGGGCGCGCCGGGAATGATGCGCTGCGCGGTGCGCCGCATTTTATCGAGCTCCGACATCAGGCTGGACTTCGTGTGAAGCCGGCCTGCGGTATCGACGACGACGTAGTCGGACTTGCGTGCAACGGCGGCCTGCAGAGCGTCGAACAATACGGCAGAAGGATCGCCGCCGGGCTTGGTCTTGATGACTTCAGTGCCGGTGCGCGATCCCCAGATTTCGAGTTGGTCAATGGCGGCGGCGCGAAAAGTATCGGCGGCACAGAGCAGCACGTTTTTTCCCTGTGAGCGGAAGACTTGGGACAGTTTGCCGATGGTGGTCGTTTTGCCGGTGCCATTGACGCCGACCACGAGAATCACTTCCGGTGAACCCTCAACTTTGTTCACGGGACGTGAGTTCGCGGCGTTCAGAATCGCGAGCAGTTCTTCTTTGAGCAGGCGCTTGAGTTCCTGTACGTCTTTGATCTGCTTGCGGTCGGCTTTTTCGCGCAGTTTGGTGAGGACTTCCTGGGTGGTTGTGTTGCCGAGATCGGCGCCAATGAGCGTGGCTTCCAGATCGTCAAGGGTGTTCGCGTCAATCTCTTTGCCAAACGAGACGACTTCCTCGATGCGCTCGGCGAGGTTCTCGCGGGTGCGCGTGACCGCCTGCTTCATACGGTCAAGGAAGCCGGTTTTCTTTTCTTCGGTAAGGCTGCCGAACAGAGTCTGAATCATAGAAAGCCTAAAACTTGATTATACGGGCAAGGTGATACAGGCAAGGTTGCGGCTAAAGCCGCGGCCGAAGGCTGGGGTAGTCCGATTTTGCACCCAGAAGTGTTATGTGTAAAGCAAAGCGAGAGGAAAGTAAGCGCTCGCTCGTGCGAAGATAGACTCTGGACAGAGAATCCGCACGGAGCCCATGCCCACTTCGACGCTGCGCAGAATATTCAAAGCATTTCAATACCGCGATTTTCGCCTGATGTGGATCGGGGCGTGTGCTTCGAGTATTGGCACGTGGATGCAGATCGTGGCGCAGGGCTGGCTGATCTACCGGTTAAGCCATTCGGCGTTTCTGCTGGGCGCGGATCGATTCCTCTCAGGGCTTCCCATCTTTTTATTTACGATCATCGGCGGAGTGGTGGCGGACCGATTCGAGCGCCGGAAGATTCTGTTGATGTCGCAGTGGTTGCAGATGGCAAGCGCGGCGACGCTGACCGTGCTGGTTGCCGTCGGCGTAGTCCACGTGTGGGAGATTCTATGCCTGTCGTTTGTATCGGGGTTTGCGCAGGCGTTTGGCGGGCCGGCGTACTCGGCGCTGATTCCGACGCTGGTCGAACCCGAGGACATGCCGAACGCGATTGCGCTGAATTCAATTCAGTTCAACCTGGCGGTGACGGTGGGTCCGGCGCTCGCGGGGATCGCGTTGGCGAAGCTGGGAGAGAAGTGGTGCTTTGGGCTGAACGCGCTTTCGTTTCTGGCGCCGATTATTTCGCTTTCGATCATCTCGACGAGATTCGTGCCGGAAAGTACGAAGCAATCGATGCTGAAAAGCCTGATGCAGGGGATCAAGTTTATCTGGCACCAAGGGTCGATGGTGGGACTGATCGTGCTGGCGTTCCTGATGACCTTCCTGGGCATGTCCATGCAGACGTATTTTCCGGTGTTTGTGAAAGATATTTTTCATCGCGGGCCCGAGACGTATGGATACTTGCTCTCGGTGATGGGAGTGGGATCGATCTGCGGGTCGCTGGCGATGGCGGCATTGGGCAACATGCGCAGCAAGGGGCGGTTCGCGCTGATGATGCTGATCTGCCTGGGCTTGGGGATTTCCGGGTTTTCGTTTTCGAAGTCGCTGCCGCTGAGCTATACCATGCTGTTGTTCGTCGGCGCGTCGATGATGGCGGTGTTCGCCACGGTGACTTCGCTGGTGCAGCTGATCACGACCAACGAAATGCGCGGGCGGGTGATGAGCGTCTACAACTGCGCCTTTCGCGGCGGGATGCCGATGGGGAATCTGCTGTCAGGATGGCTGGTTCCCATGTTTACGGCGCCGATCGTGCTGGGTGTGAATGGAATGGTACTGGTTCTGGTGGCGGCGTATTTTCTGCTGGTGCAGCGGAGGGTCGCGGCACTGTGACGCAGCCAGTTCGGTTGCATATCAACTAGACACATCAATTAAACATATCGACCAGACAAGAGAACCGTTCGCAGCCTGAATCTTAGACTCGGGTTCGTTCCAGAGTCGCGGTTTCAGCGGAAGTCGACTGGCTTGCGCTGGCTGCTGCTGCAACGGCCGGGGCTTCGGCGGGCGGAGTTGAGATGGGGCGCTTGATGGTGAAGCGCTGAATCTTGATATCGCCGCGGGCGTAGACGGCGAGGAGAGCCTGGACCGCGGTGGGATCGAGGCGCTTGCCGGCAAGGTTCTGAATGATCTGGAGGGCCTGCGCGGGTGTGTGTTCTTTCTGATACGGACGGTTCGTGGTCAGGGCGTCGAAGGTGTCAGCCACCGCGATTACGCGCGCCAGCAGCGGAATCTGATCGCCCTGCAGGCCGTAGGGATATCCGCGGCCATCGAGCGCTTCGTGGTGCAACTCAATTCCGGGGAGCATTTCGGCCAACTGCGTGACCGGGCGCAAAATGTTCGCGCCTTTGGTGGTGTGCGTCTTCATGACTTCGAATTCTTCTTCGGTGAGTGCACCGGGCTTTTTCAGAATGTGATCTTCGATGCCGATCTTGCCCACATCGTGCAACTGGGCGGAGATGCGCAAAGTTTCCAAAAAAGAATCAGACAGTTTCATTTCCTTGGCGACGAGCAGGGAATAGCGGGTGACGCGGTCGGAGTGGCCGCGAGTGTAGGGATCCTTTTCGTCGACTGCTCCGGCAAGCATCTGGATTGAGCCCATGAACAGCTCGCGATTTTCTTCAGCGGCGCGTTTCAGGTCTTCCACGAAATGCTCGAGTTC
This sequence comes from uncultured Acidobacteriota bacterium, assembly GCA_963758005.1. Lineage (GTDB taxonomy): Bacteria > Acidobacteriota > Terriglobia > Terriglobales > Acidobacteriaceae > Sulfotelmatobacter. Next base: position 36,904 of record CAVWTR010000002.1, on the reverse strand, counting down.
ATCAGACATGGTATTGAAAGTGTGCGCAAGTTCGCCAATTTCGGTGCGACTCCACAGGTTGACGCGCTGGGAGAAGTCGCCCCGCGCCAACGCCCGGCTGGATTGAGTGAGCACGTGCAGAGGATGAGTGATGCGGCGCGCGGCAAAAATGCTGACGCCGATGCTCAACAGCACCGCCAGCAGAGCCAATAGGCGTCCGGTTCGCTGCATTTCAATGATTCCGCGGTAGGCCTCGCGTTGCGGCTTTTGTACTACTACGGCCCAATCCAACGACGTAACCGGACTGTAAGTACCAAGCATCTCCACGCGCTCGGAACTGGTTTTTACCGTGAATTCCACGGGTGGCGGCCAACTGCACTTTGTTGCCGCCCTCGACGAAGTCGCGCACAATGTCGAGATTCTTCATGTCCTGGCCGGTGACAAATTCGGGCGTGGCTGCGGCGACCAGACGGCCCTGAGCGTCGACAACGTAAGGCGTCAACCCTCCACCGCTTGCTTCCCGCAGTCGGCGGATCAGAAACTGAAGGTCGACGACCGAGGCAATCACTCCCAGAAAGCGCTGTCCGTATCGCACCGGATAACTGACCAGAAACACGGTGCGGGAAGTTTTACCTTCGCCGACTACGAGCGCCTGCCCGTTGTAAACGCGGCCATCGCGCGCTGCGGCGTAGGACCGTTCCAACTCGCGGTTCAGGAAAGCGTCAGGCGCGATGCGTCCGGCGGAAATGCCTTTGGCGTCAGCATTTAGGAGCGTGGTGTAAGCGATCTCATCAGAGGACGATACGAAGTTCTCCAGCAGGGCACGCAGTTCCGGGGATTGAATGTTGGTCTCGCCAATGTCGCCGCCGCTGGCCACTTGAATCGCCGACGACAGATTGGCTTGCATCATCCGCAGCGAGCGTTCGTGCTGAGCGAGATCGTCCGCCAGTGAGCCCGTGACTGTGTTCTGCAGCAGCATCTCGTTGGTCTTCAGTCGATCCCGATTGATCGACTCGACCTGTGCCGAGTAGAAATACATCGGGACGATACTGATGACCAAGAGTACGCCGAGAATCAGATACAGAATCGGAATGCGTGCGTGATTCTGAGTGCTGGAGGACAAGTCTCTCCCTTCACTTATCGCGGACGCCGAAGGCGAAGTGGCGGCGTTCACAGGTATCTCTAAAATTCTAACGGGGAATGTGGCGGACGAAAGGAAAAGGTGGGAGGATTGCCATTACCAAAGTACCTGTGGAAAGCGGCGGTTGGCGCGGGTTTTGGCACGGGGAAGGTGGACGGGAGAACTCTTCCGCGGCCTGTCGCAGCTGCGTTACCTTCTGGTTTCCAGAAGTCTATTGCAGGAGCTTTCTCAAGTCCCTCCAGCGGATGAGGATGATGTGATTCTCGTCGAGGGCTTTCTTGAATTCGGGGCTGGTTACAACGTCAAAGTCGCGCTGGCGCCAGGCCGACCCGTATTCGGGATGGTCCACGGTGACGGCTTGCAGTTCGGCATCGTCGTGACCCAGATGAACAATGATTTCGGTGACGCCGGGCTTCAGGTTCTTGATTGCGTTGGTGTAGAAAGCCTTCCAATCAGCCGGACGGATGGAAGGGTCGGCGATCACGACGGAGTTCAGCAGGACATCCTTGTCGGAGAGCACCGAAGAGAGTTGGGTGGGAGTGTCCGAGGCAATAAAGGCCAGGAATGGTAGTTTGTATTCACGGGCCACTTTGACATAGATGGCGAAGAGATCAGGGCGGGCGAAAAGCACACCCATGTGGCTGTCGAGATGAGTGGGATGAATTCCCAGTGCATTCGCGCGTTCGATCTGGGCTCGAATTTCGCGCTCAACTTCGACGGCCTTTAGCGCGCCTGGGTCCTGAGGAGTGTCGGGCCAGAGATAGCCGGAAGGATCGAGCAGGCTAGGGACCATATTCTTGGGTTCAACCGGGCCCCAGCGGTAGGCTTTCCATTCGCTGGTGAGGGTCAGGTGCAAGCCCAGGTCTGCGTCGGGATGGTCCTTCGCGTAGGCGGCAACTTCGCTCAGCCAGGGACAAGGAACCATGATGCTGGCAGAGGTGACGGCACGCTTGTCGAGTGCATCGAAGGTGGCGATGTCTTCGGAGTGAGCGACGGCAAGATCGTCGGCATGGATGATGAGAAGCTTCGAATCCGGCGGGTAGCCCAGGCGTTCGGCGATGGTCTTGGCTTGTCCCAGCGCAGTGCTCAGAGGCAGGACAAGAAACGCGATCACGACCACAAACTTGCTCAGGCGCATGGACGACTCCGAAGATTGAGGTTGAACGGTAGCGTAACACGGTCGATGAGCTGTGGATTATCGGCAGCATGGGCGGGATACCCGCGCGACAGCCGGTAAGGTGCCGGCGCTACTCCAAGAGCCAAGAGCCAAGAGCCAAGAGCTAAGAGCTAAGAGCTAAGAGCCAAGAGCCAAGAGCTAAGAGCTAAGAGCTTCCTGCTTCGCTCTTAGCGCTGCGCGACATGAGTTCCTGGATGGCTTCGCGGGGAGATTTTCCCTTGTGGAGGATGGCGTGAATCTGCTCGGTAATGGGCATTTCAACATCACGGGCGCGAGCGAGCCCGACTGCGGCAGAGGTGGTGAATACTCCTTCGGCGACCATGCCGTGCATTGCGGCGATAATCTCGGGCAGCTTTTTCCCGCGACCAAGTTCGACGCCCACACTGCGATTTCGCGACAAGCCGCCGGTGCAGGTGAGTACAAGGTCGCCGAGTCCGGCCAGGCCAGCCGTGGTTTCGGCGCGGCCTCCGCAGGCCACGACTAGGCGAGTCATCTCGGCCAGGCCGCGCGTGATCAACGCGGCGGCTGAGTTATGACCGAAGCCGAGGCCGTCGCAGATTCCGGCGGCGATGGCGACAATGTTTTTCAGCGCGCCGCCTAGCTCCACTCCGATCACGTCGCTGTTCGTGTAGACGCGAAAACTGGGATCGCTGAATTCCTGCTGCACAGTCCGCAGGAGTTCGGCGTCCCGCGATGCGATGGTGATTGCGGTAGGGTCGCCGCGAGCGACTTCCTGCGCGAAGGTAGGGCCGCTGAGCGCGCCGACCGCGGGAGTAGTTTCATCCTCCCGCTTGAGCACATGGGCGATTACCTCGGTCATGCGCTGCAACGAACGTTCTTCCAGGCCTTTGGTGGCGCTCACGATCATGGCATGCGGATGCAGCAGCGGCCGCATGCGCTCGAATAGGGCGCGACAATGTTGCGAAGGCATAACACTGACGACGATCTGCGCTCCGTCGAGAGTTGTGGCGAGATCGTTGCTGGCCGTGACGGAGTCTGGAATACGGCGACCTGGAAGAAACTTTTCGTTGATCCGCGTCCGCATAATCGATTCGCAGACCTCGGGCTCGTGAGCCCACAGGCGTACGTTATGTACAGAGGCAAGCGCAGCTGTGTTCGCGCTTTTGCGTCCAAGTACGATGGAGATGCCTGTGCCCCACGCGCCTCCGCCAATGACGGCGATCTCACTCATGCCGGCCTCCCGACGATTTCGAGCCAATACGGCTTTCCGTGCCCGCCAGCAGGCGGCGGATGTTGGTGTAATGCTTGATGACGATGAGCGCCGATGTCAGCGACATGAGCGCGAGCGCCAAGGGGACGTTGCCGAATTCGTGCAGCAGCAATGCGATATTGGGGAAGGCCGCGACCGCGGCAATCGATCCCAGCGAAACGTAACGGAACATGAGCACGAGAATGATAAAGACCGCCGCGGACAGCAGCACAGCTTCGGGGGCGATCATGACGAACGCGCCCAGGCCGGTGGCGACGCCTTTGCCTCCGCGAAACCTCAGCCAGATAGGGAACATATGGCCGGCAACGGCAAATAGCGCGGCCAGAGCGGCCCAGAGGACGAGCTCGGGCGACGAAGCGGGCAGAACGAGGCGCCAAGGAATCCGCGTAATCGAAGTGTGCGCAAAGAACGGAGGACTCAGGATAATGCCGACCGCCACTGCCGCCGCGCCTTTCAGCGCGTCAAGCAGCAGCGTGACCGCGCCGAGCGCCGGAGATTTGCGGGCCACGTTGGTCGCACCGATGTTCCCGCTGCCGGTGCGCCGTACATCTTCGCCACGAAAAATGCGCACGAGAAGATATCCGAAGGGGATGGAGCCGAGGATGTAGCTGGTGGCGGCGATTTGCAATGCGGTCCGCATGTCGGTGCAATTGTATAAGTGCTAGGCAAGAGTAAAGCCAGCCAGTTTTGTGTATTTCGATCCTTTGGGCGAAAGCTGGCTCTGGTACAGAAAGAACTCGCGGGCCGTCATGGTACCAAATTCTGGGATGGGCCGTGCGGCCAGTTTTTCCTGCAGGTGGCGAAAGTTGCGATTAGGGGAGTCTGTTGAGTCGCGGTGTGGCGAGCCGGAACCGCCTGGGTTGCGGGCAAGCGTAAGATGCGGGCTGAAGGGGCGGTCTTCTCTTGGAATTCCGAGCGCGGCCAATCTTTGGTCGATCGCAGCCACTAACGATGCCAGTTGAGGTCCGGCTTCAATGCCGATCCAGAAAACGCGCGGAGACTTTACGGTGGGGAAGAATCCGTAGCCGCGGACGTTTATCTCTGCCTCGCTTGCCGGAGTTGTGGCCAATGCCTCTTTGATCTGTTCGACGGCTGACTCTGGTTGCTCGCCGATGAATTTCAGAGTTACGTGCAGCGATTCCGGCCTTGCCCAGCGCGCGTCGGGAGCGAAGCCGGTCACGCCTTCTACGAAACGGGCGATGCGATCGCGAATAGAGTCGGTGATATCGAGTGCGATGAAAAGGCGCATGGAGGCTATTGGCTATTGGCTCTTGGCTTTTGGCTTTTGGCTTTTGGCTTGGAGCTTTTCGTGGCGGCGCGCGATTTATGAACATGCCCTCAGGGGCTAAAGCCCAGATTCATACTTGAGGTTACCGCAACGCTGGAAGCGCTGCGCCACCCAAGAGCTAAGAACTAAGAGCCAAGAGCTAAGAGCCAAGAGCCAAAAGCTGAGAGCCAAGAGCCAAGAGCCAAGAGCCTCGCTTCACATCAGCTTCTTTCTCACCATATCCAGAGCCATGGTCGACGCGAAGCGGCGGATGCGTTTGCGGTCGCCGGGGAAATTGCGTTGCACTACTTCGGTTCCGGTGCTGCTGGCCACGGCGTGGAAGACCAGGCCCACGGGCTTTTCTGCAGTGCCTCCATTCGGCCCAGCGACGCCGGTGATGCCGATACCCAGCGTTGACTCGCAGCGGTAGCGGATGCCTTCGGCCAGGGCGGCGGCGACCTCGCGGCTAACTGCGCCGTGGCGCTCGATCATTTCCGCGGGCACGCCGGCCAGTTCAGTTTTCAGCGCGTTCGAGTAGACGACGGCCCCGCCGAGAAAGTAGCGCGAACTTCCACTGACCGAGGTGATGCGTTCCGCCAGCAGGCCTCCGGTGCAGGATTCGGCGACCGCTACGGTGGCGGTGCGCATCTGCAGCCAGTAGCCAACGATCTGTTCCAGCGATTCGCCGTTACGGGAGTAGACCGCGTCGTCGAGTTCGTCTTCGACTACGCCAGCGACTTCATCGACGCGGCGCTGTGCGGCGTCCTGGCTGGCGGCGCGGGTTTTGAAGTGGAGTTCGATTTCTCCGGCGCCGGCCAGGATGGTGGTCTCGATGTCCGAGTAACGTTTGTAGATGGGCGCAACGCGCGCGTCGACCGCGGATTCACCCAGCATGGCGATCTTCAGCGTGCGGACGGCCAGAAACGCGGGAGGAACTTTGGCGCGCAGGCGCTCGCGCACTTCAGCCTCAAACAGGGCTTTGAGTTCGTGCGGGGGGCCGGGAAGCAACACGATGATGTGGTCGCGTTTGTTGAAATTTCCGCTGAGCCATTGCCCGGGCGCGGTGCCGTTGGGATTGGGAAGGACGCTCGCACCTTCGAGAACATCCGCCTGCTTGGTGTTGTTCGCGGACATTTTCCAGCCGCGCTCGGCGAAGCGTTTCTCCAGACGAGCAAGGATTTCGGGGTCACGGCGCAGGGTCAAGCCGAGCGCTTCGGCGACGGCCTCGCGGGTGAGATCGTCTTCCGTGGGGCCGAGGCCGCCGCTGAAGATGAGAATGTCGGAGCGAAACAGGCCGTGCTGCGCCGCGGCTACGAGCCGCCGGAGGTCGTCGCCGACGATGCTTTTGAAAATTACGTCGACGCCCAGCAAGTTGAGTTGCTCGGTAAGGTAGAGCGAATTGGTGTCCATGCGGTAGGGGGTGAGCATCTCGGAACCCACCGCAATGATTTCTGCGTTCACGCGTTAGAAGTTTAAATGAAAACCACGTGCGGCGCGGAGGGGCCTGCGAGAAACAGATTCCTCCTGTCTCGCTTCGCTCGCGCGTCGGAATGACAAGGTATGAAAGCTATTCCGGGGGCATGGGCAGGCCCTGGATGTCCCAGGAAAGATGGTGCACGGAACCGCTGCCGGAGACGGTTTTTGTGGTGGCGAGAATTACGGAGCGTCCGGGGGCAAAGGCCAGACCCACCAGGCCCTGGCCGGCGACTTCGAGATTGGCCAGGCCGTCGGGTGCAATCTTGACGATGCCACGCGTGCCGGAGAGCGAGGCCGCTACATATAAGTTCCCGTTCGCATCGAAGGCGAGTCCCTGAGGCCGCCCCAGGCCCTTGTAGAAGGTGCTGACGGTTCCGTTGGGATCGACTTTGTATACGCGGTCGGTGGGCCCGGTGACGAACAGGTCGCTTTTCGGACCGAAGGCAAGGTGATAGGCGGAAACGCTGGACTCGAGTGTGGCAAAAACGAAAACCTGTTGATCGCGCGCGATTTTGAAGATGGTGCCGTTGCGGTCGCCGACGTAGAGGCTCTGCTCGCGATCGAAGGCCATGCCGGTGGCCACGCCCATGCCTTCGGCGTAGGTAGTCATGGTTCCGTTGGGAGCCACGCGATAGACCGCGCCGTCAAAGCGCGAAGAAACATACATCTGGCCCGCGCGGTCGAAAGCGATGGCGGTGGCGTTCATCATCTCGGCGACGAACGGCTTGAGGTTGTAGCTGGTGTCAATCTTGAAGATTGCGACTGGAACTTTCTGGCCGCGCGAACCGGAAAAAGTCACGTAGATGTTGCCGTCGGAGTCGACCGCGGGGCTGGTCACAGGATGAAGATTTTCGGCGATGGTCACAGCAACCTTGACGGTGTGGGGATTGCTGACATGGCCGTCGGTGGTCACCACGACTGGGCCAGACGTCGCACCTTCGGGAACGCGTGCAACTAAAAATCCGTCGGAGCTGACGACGATAGGAGCTTCGAACTCGCCAAACTTTACTTTTGGACGACCAAGTTCGTGCGGTCGCAGGCCCGAGCCGGTGATGCGCAACTCGCCTCCGGCGAGCGCCAGCGACGGCGCGACCATTTCAATGCGTGGTCCGCCGTTTACGTTCTTTCTGCCGAGGATGCGGTCGGAAAATCCCATGAAGAAGTCTTAAGAAATGTTCGTCGGTACCCGCGATTCTCTACCTCGTTAGTAGCGCAAAATGCAGCAAAAGATGCAATACCGTGAATGCGAAAATTCCTGCCGCGACATCATCGAGCATAATTCCGGTACCTTCTGGGAGTCTCTCCAATTGCCGCACTGGAGGCGGCTTGACGATGTCGAACGCTCTAAAAAGTATAAGACCCGCGAGAAAAGTTTTCCATGCGAGTGGGACGGCGATCAGCGCGATCAATTGGCCTGCAACCTCGTCGATGACAACGAACTGCGGATCCTTCACGGCTGCCGCGCGTGCCACACGGGTCGCGGCCGGAATACCGACGAGCGTTACCAAAGCGGCGAGGGTGACGGCAACCGGGGTGCGCAGGGCAGGCGGAAGTTCGTATGCAACAGCCGCCCAGATTACGACCGTGACAGCCGACGCCCACGTGCCCGGGCCTGGACGCAGGCGACCGATGCCAAAGAAAGTTGCTACCTGCGTCGCCCAAAGCGGAGCGCCGGGACGATTTTCAGGGGGCGCCACAGGCATTGCCGCGGGAACTTGCGCAGCGTTCACGACTCATCCTCGGCATCTTCTGGATTGCTCTCGCGGATCGATTCGTCGGCGTCTGCCGTCGGAGACGAAATGACGTAGGCGCCGCTGGCCCACTTGCCCAGATCGATGAGGCGGCAGCGGTCGCTGCAGAAAGGGAAGTCCGCGCCGGTGCTGGTAACTGACTTCTTGCAAATAGGACAACGGAGTTTGACGGTACGCTTGCGCGCCATACGGTTTGTATTGTAATCGGGAAAATTTACGTCGCCGAGACGATTTGTCGGAAAACGACCCGCTAGAGAATCCTGGCGACCAGATCGTAGTCGTGCGCCTCGGTGATCTGGCAGCGGTAGAAGTGTCCAGACTGCGGGGCCGTCTCTTCAGGGAAGTCGTTGACGAAAACTTTGCCGTCAATTTCGGGAGCGTGCATGGGAGTGCGGCCTTCGAGTAGCAACTCGGTTTCTTCGGACTCACCTTCAAGGAGCAGATCGAACTCCCGGCCGACCAGCGCTTTCTTTTTCTTCTTGCTGATCTGGCGCTGGATTCCCATCAGGTGCTTGCGGCGGCGTTCGATTTCGCGCGGAGAAAGTTTCTTGTCGAGAGCGTAGGCTGCGGCGCCGTCCTGATCGGAATACGCGAAGGCTCCCATCCAGTCGAACTGGGCCTCGCGTACGAAGTCGCAGAGTTCCTCGAATTCTTTTTCGGTTTCGCCGGGGAAGCCGACGATGAACGAAGTGCGCAGGGTCAGGTCCGGTACTGTCCGGCGCATTTTGGCGATCGAACGCAGAAACACATCGGCGCCGCCGCCGCGCTTCATACGCTTCAGGGCCGAGGCCGAAGCGTGCTGCAGAGGCACATCCATGTACGAGCAGATTTTCTCGTACCGCGCGATGGTGTCGAGAAGCTTGCCTGTGATTTTGTTGGGATACGCGTAGAGGAAACGAACCCAGCGCAGGTCTTCGATCGCGGCGAGTTTTTCGAGCAACAGCGCCAACCCGTCTTTCAGGCCGAAGTCTTCGCCGTAACAGGTTGTGTCCTGGCCGATAAGGGTAATCTCGCGCACGCCGGATTGCGCTAGGCGTTCGGCCTCGGCGATGACAGACTCGAAGCGCCGCGAGCGGAACTGGCCCCGCAACTGGGGAATAATGCAGAACGTGCAGGGATGGTCGCAGCCCTCGGCAATCTTGATGTAGGCCATGTGGCGCGGAGTGGCCAGAATGCGGGGCGTGGCATCGTCGTAAAGATAGTTGGGGAGATCGCCGATCGCGCCCTGCCATGATTCCCGCGAGAAGCGGCCCTGAGCGGCGCGGGCGTCGCCCTCGGGGCGCGAGGGCAGGACTGAGTTCGGGACCGAGTTCAGAACTACGAAGGGGGAATTACTGCGATCGCCGCCGCGCTGCGGCGCGGGCGCTATGCCGGCAGCGGCGAGAATGTTTTCCAGTTCACCAGTGCCGACAACTGCGTCGACTTCGGGAATGTCTTTGCGAATCTGGTCGCGGAATCGCTCCACCAGGCATCCGGCCACGATGAGCTTTTTCGCATTGCCGGCGGTCTTGTGGGCGACCATCTCAAGGATCGTGTTGACCGATTCCTGCTGCGCGCTTTCGATGAACGAGCAGGTGTTGACCACAATCACGTCGGCGTCTTCGGCCCGGCGGGTGAGTTCGGCTCCGGCGCGCGCCAGCAAACCCATCATGACTTCGCTGTCGACCAGGTTCTTGGGGCAGCCCAGACTGACGAAGCCTACTTTTTGAGCACGGGCGGGCGGGAGTTCGGCGTGAGCCTTCTGTGCCCCGAGGTCGGGTGAGCCGCTGACGGTGAGGTCTTGAACTGGCATGGAATCTTCCTATTTTAGCATCTCGCGTGGTGCCGGCATCGCGCGGCCTTTAAGAGCCAGTGCAGGCCGTCAGCACCAGAAAAGATAGTACGCACAGGTTCAAAAGAGCCGGGGCCGTGCTAGGCTATGTCTTACCGCCGTAACAATTTATGAACCACCTCGCGGGAGGGGCAATGTTTGGGAAACGTCTTTGGATTGCGGTCGTGTGGCTAGTGGCCGGGCTCGGGCCGTCGGCGGTTGCGCAGGATGAAAAGAACGACATCGGCGGCATGATCGGTCGAACCTTCATCAGCGACCAGGGAATCCAAAACGCGACCTACTTCGACCCAATCATCCACTCCGGCAACGGGCTTACGTTCGAAGGGGAATATGCGCGACGGTTCTTCGTAACTCCCGTCTTCGCGATTTCCGCCGAAGGTCTCTTGGCGTACAACCACGAGGAAAAACTCAATGCCGGGGCATATGGCTTTGCGGTCGTGCCGCAGGCCTACAAAGAACTGTTTGTCGTGCCTGCCGCCCGGGTGAATCTGTTTCCCACCACGGCGGTTTCTCCATGGGCGAGCGTGGGAGCAGGTTTTGGCTACATTACTCAGAGCCCGGACTTGGTCTATGGCGGCGTCAACCCGGGCAAATCGACAACGTCGGCAGTGGTCGAGGGTGGACTCGGCTTGGATGTGAAGGTCTGGAGCAAGCTCAGCATGCGGGCAGAAGTCCGCGATTTTTGGTCCGGGGAACCGGATTTTCCGCTGGCTCCGACTGGGAAAACCCGGCAGCACAACTATTTTGTGGGCGGCGGAGCGTTCTGGCGCTTCTAGAATCGCACCCACTTTAGTTCAGCGAAAAACCTAGCGGATCCGCGTAGCCTGTTCTACTTCCTCGAACAATTCCGGCAGACGCTTGGCATCGTCGGCGGAATCCCCGAAACGCGCCGACTCGTAGACCTGGGTAAAGCGCGCGACCGGCTCGCGAAGCCGACTGTCCTCAATCTTCTTGACGAACTCTTGGGGAGTCTGCGCCGCGGGTTTTTCAACGCCGCGCCGCGCCACGGCCCTGGCCATTCGCTCATACCACATCGCTGCGGCCTGTTCCGGGGAGCGCTCGGGATGCGCTTGCAGCCATTTTTCGTGAAGCAGACGCGCGATGCGGCCTAGGTTTCCCAGCAGCAAAAGAATCAGTGTGATGGCGGCGCCGACCACGGCCCATCGACCCGGAGAATGCTCTACGCGGTCTTGACTGCGCCGCGCCCACAGAAGCATCGATGTGTAGTGGTTGCGTGCCCATACACGTGCGCCCTCCCACAGACCGCGAGTGCCGCTGACCGCAGCCTGGCCCAGGGCGAACTGATGCGAAGTGTCGTAGCTGACGATCCATTCACGCCAGAATGACGCCATGGCGTCGACGTAGAGCGCCAGCCGATCCCAACCTTGGGGCGTGCCGTTGGTGCCTGCCGGAGTGGGATCGAAGGTCTGCCAGCCGTAACCAGGGAAGTAGGCTTCCACCCAGGCGTGCGCGTCTTTGGCGCGCACTACGTAGTTTCCGGTGAGGTCATTAAACTCGTCGGAACGGAATCCGTTGACCACGCGCGACGGAATCCCCAGTGTGCGCAGCATCACGGCCATCGAAGAAGCGAAGTATTCGCAGTGTCCCTGCTTGCGCTCGAAAAGAAAATTCGCGACCGGATCCTTCACCCGCGTGCGCGGTAACTCAAGGGTGTAGCCGAAACGGGTACGGAGATGGTTCTCGATCGCGGCCGCTTTGTCGAAATCGCTGCTGGCCGAATTTGTGATCTGAGCCGCCAGGCGAGGAATTCTAGGATCGAGCGCCGGAAGTCCCAGATACGCCGCTGTGATCTGCGCGGGATAATTCCGTCCCGCGGTGCGCAATTCTGCGGGCGAGGCGGTCGCGATGTCGGAGTCCGCTTCGTACCGGCTGATGGTGTGCTGGACGTCGAAGTTGTAAACGGCTCCGCCGGCATCGGCAGCCAGCATGCGGTAATTGCCGCTGACGCTGCGGGCCCAGGGCGCGAGGAAAAAGACGTTGGTGCCGATTGGCTCCATCAGCACGCGATAGTGGATCACGTGCTCGCGCGCCAGACCCGGCGTGATGTAGGAGCGCAGGGCGGGGTTGGCGGACGGCACTTTAAAACTCTCGTCCAGCTGCCGCCGCAAAATAAACTGCTCGCGAGGATTTGACCAGGTGTGTCCGTCGAAATTTGCCAGAGCTACGCCCCGCCAATGCAAGTCCGACCCGCCCACCCGGTCGCCGTCGATTTGGATATGCATGACGAGCGCACTCGACTGCTGGATCTGCCCGATCTGCCCTAACTGAACGTGATCACTGAAGCCAGCCGACAGATTGTTCCCGAACGAGTAGCCGCCCATGTATCCCGCGGACATACGCGGCATCAGAAAGAAGACGGCGGTGCCGCATAGCAGGATCATCAGCATCAAGGCGGGTGCGACGCGGGCCAGGGAAAATGCCAGATGGCGATGTTCGCGGGGATCATTCGAATGCCGCGCCTGAACATTGGCCGCGTGGCTCGAGCGCCGCATTTCCATCAGCACAAACGTTCCCACCGCCATCATCATGAAAGCGGCGAAGGAAAACAGGAATACGCTGTCGACCGTAAGCACGGCCGATGCCAGAACCATCAGAAAGGCAAGGATGGCCAGCGTGACGTGGTCGCGCTCGCGGCGCAGCGAAAACATCCTCACGACCACGGCGAACAGTGCGAGGTGTATCGTGGCCGGCAGGAAACTACGCGAAAAAATGAAGTAGTCGGCGGCGAAAAAGATAAAGTAAGCGACCGAGAGCGGTGTCGTCCAGCGCTCAGGAACCACGAATGAGTTCCGCTTGGCCAGCAAATATCCTCGCACCGCGAGCGCGACGCCCACCAGAATGGTTGCGGGCAGGTCGAGGCCGCCCGTGCTGGCGAGGGTCGCAAAGCCGGTGACGACAAGCAAATACAGCGCCACATCGAAGTAATAGTCGATCGCCCGCGACAGAGGGACCACGCCGGGTTGGGAAGACTGGGGTGACATTCGGATTAGGCGGACGTTCTGCCAGGTGGTCGGCTACTGGATATCCTGTTTCCACACAACCGTCCGGACAGTCAGCCTAGATAACCATTGTTCGACAACCGTCACCAGAAGGGAAGGCTTCAACGACAGATTCTTGCACCAAAAGTCACTTGCCGTTTCACTAGGAGCTTTGTCATCCCGAGCAACGCGAGGGATCTCGGTTCTTGTTGGCACGCGCGCTGCTGCCCAGCACGGGCAAACACCCAGATCCCCCGCCTCGCTCGGAATGACAGGTTGGCTAGGGGGTTTGGAAGGTAGAGCGCTTGCGAGCGCCCCAACGGTCGGATGCTAGAATGGTTCAGGTCAGGCATCGGTCTTACGCGACGTACTCCCGCCAACCCCGCCAGGTCCGGAAGGAAGCAACGGTAACGGGCTCTTGCGTGTGCAGTGAGTCCCCGGTGCCTGGCTTATTTGTTTCCACAGATGAGTAGTTCCCGCCCTTCTGATTACCAAGATTTACACGTTCTTTACGACTCTTTTCGCAAGAAACGACTCCTCGCGCATCAACTGTAGTGGCCCGGCAGAATCATCGCTGGCCACCTCGAGAGGCGAAAAATGCAGAATCGCGGTATTTCCCCCAAGCTCGACCCCCATGTCACGATCCGAGTATCCGGAAAGTTGTTTCACGGGCATCTGACGTATCTCGACCAGTTGCTGCACTCTGCGACCGAGTGTCGTCTGTGGCCCCAGTTAAATCTGGAGCAGCTGGAAGAATTGGATCGCGCGGCTCTGTTCTACCTCATCGACGGCGAGGATTGCGACTTCAGCATCGTATTGTGCCCGCGCTTCGTCCGGGATTGGATGGAGCACGAGCGGGATCGCGCCGTCGCTTGATGGCAGGGACGTGATCACACGCTTACCCCTCGTTCGTCTTGGCGCTTTGCCACGATCTCAATTGGGACTCATTACCTTCGTTATGTCCCTCCTCCCATTTGAGTAGATTCGACCGACCCTTCTGTCTCAGAGTCGTCTCACGAAAACGTCTCAGAAACCGAAGAGTCGTCTCAACGTGAGATGGAAGGAGAAACCCGTGAAGAGCTGGCTTAAGAAGCTCATTGATCAGCTCACCGAAAGGCAGAATGGCCTGGTCCTGCTAGGTCTCAGCTTCATTCACCAAAGCAAGCCGGAACTTCAGACATCGGGCAGCAATGCGACTCCAGCTTGTCCGCTCTGCGGCGTCATTCCGATCAATTGGACTGTCCACAACAAATGGTGCCGCTTCGTGGTCGAGACCAAGAGCAGTCATACGCTTTTGGTGGGAACCGACGGACACGCCGTAAGGGTACCGGTAGATCGGGCGACGCACTCGCAACAGGGTTGCGCAGCCCGACGACAACCCGCGGTCGAAAAAACGTGCGGAGAAAACGTGCCGAAGAGAAAGAAACTCTCCGCCGACTCACACCTGCCTGGAGAGCTGTCGCCAGAGGAGCAGCGAAAGGGACGCAATGTTTCCACGAGAGCGGCGAAAGGCAGTGGCGAGAGAGAAACGGGTAGCGCAGAAGAAGACACTCATCCCGTACGGGGCGTTTCAGAAATCCACTGTCATAATTGCCACGCAACGAGCGCTCAGCTTGCGGATCACGGCGACCCGGGCCCGTGCTGTAATCGTTTCCTGACCTGTTCTTATGACCTACTATGGCGGTCACTGCCGGGAGGGGAGGATCGGTGATGAGCTCGGAATCGCTCCCAAGAGGACTCCGGCAAGAAAGAAAAAGATGCGGAAGCTCAGGTTGCATCTAGGCCTAAGAAACTGGGTTAGACATTCTGCTCCTAATTGTTGAGAATACTGAGTTTCATACTTGTATGACAACAAGGTAGATCTCTCAGGAGCCATCATTGACCAAACCGATTCGCGCCAAAATCAGCGCCCTCGGCACCTATGTGCCGCCTCGCCTGCTCACCAATGCCGACCTGGAAAAAATGGTTGACACGAACAATGAGTGGATTATGGCCCGGGTCGGCATCCGCGAACGCCACATCGTCGAGAAAGGCGTGGCCACGAGCGACCTCGCTGTCGAGGCTGCGAAGAAGGCGCTGGCGCAACGCGGCCTTGCCCCTACCGACATCGATGTCATCATCGTCGGCACCGTTACTCCGGATATGTTTTTTCCCTCGACGGCCTGCCTGGTGCAGGACAAGCTGGGAGCCAAGGGGGCGTGGGGCTTCGATCTCTCGGCGGCGTGCTCGGCGTTTCTTTATTCCGTGCAGGTGGGAGCGCAATTCATCGCCAGCGGCTCGCATAAGCGCGTGCTGGTGATTGGGGCTGACGTCATGTCGTCAATCATCGACTATGCCGATCGCGCCACCTGCGTGATCTTCGGGGATGGCGCAGGCGCGGCGATTCTGGAACCTGCTGAAGACGAGTCGGTCGGATTGATCGACTACATTCACGAAGTCGATGGTTCGGGCTCGCAGTTTCTCTACATGCCCGGCGGCGGCAGTCTGAATCCGACCAGCAAAGACACGATTGCGCAGAGAATGCACTACGTCCACCAGGACGGCCAACAGGTCTTCAAGTTCGCCGTCCGCAAACAGACCGAACTGTGTCAAAAGTTGCTCGAACGCAACGGCCTGAAGGGCACTGACATTGACGCTTTCATTCCGCATCAGGCCAACCTGCGCATCATCAATGCCACTGCCGATCGGTTGGGCCTACGCCCCGAGGCCGTGGTCGTGAATATCGAGCGCTACGGCAATACCACGGCGGGTACCATCCCGCTGGCGATGAATACGGCGATTGAGCAGGGCAAACTGAAAAAGGGAAGTCTGGTGATGCTGGCATCGGTAGGTGCCGGATTTACCGTGGGCGCAACCCTGCTGCGCTGGGCTTTCTAAGCTTAGGTCCATGACGTTCGTAACTCTCGTTGGCTCATTTCGATAGCTTGGTTACATTCCGGCTGCTATCGTTTTTGAGCGTTCGCCCACGTGGGGATGTCGCGAGCGCGTAAGTCCATGAATCGCATCAGCCTCTTCTGCTGTCTTCTGTTGTCCCTGGGCACGGTCCGACTCGCCGCCCAGCAGGCCGATCCACGCGAGACCAAGCTGATGGTTCTGGAGCGCCTGTGGAATGAAGCTCAGGTGAACCGCGATGCGGCGTCGCTCGAAGCCCTGGTTTCGAGCCGGTTCGTGAACACCGAGTGGGACGGCGAAATGAGCGACAGGCAGAAATTTCTTGCCGACATCAAAGACCCACGATTCAAGCCCACTGCCCTCACCATCCAAGACGTCAAAATGAACTTCTTTGGCGACACCGCCGTGGTCACGGGCATCTATCACACGCAGGGGACCTACCAGAGCAAGCCTTATGATCATCTCGGCCGCTTCACCGATACCTGGGTTTTTGACACGGGAAAATGGCAGTGCGTGGCCAGCCACACCAGCCTGCTGAAGAAGTAAACGCAGCAGACTTCCCGGCTCATACTCCTCAAGGTTATAGCCTCATAAAATCTTTTGATACCCAAGACCTGCGCCCCGAGCGGCTGGCGATGATCTAATCGCTTTCGGGATTCCTTTGTGATCCCGCGTCAGGAATCATCCGCATGGATTCTGCTTCCAAACCGCGCGCATGGAAACTTCTGCTGGCGTTTGCCATCATCTACTTCGTCTGGGGATCGACGTTCCTGGCCATCCGCGTAGGAGTGCGCGAGGTCCCACCGTTTCTTCTCGCTGGCATGAGGTTTTTGGTAGCCGGAATCGTGCTCTATGGCTGGATGCGCGCCAGGGGCACACCATCTCCGACCGCACGCCAGTGGGGCGCGGCCTCGATTCTGGCGATCCTGATTTTTGTTTTTGACTACGGGTTGCTGTTCTGGGCGGAGCGTCGCGTTCCCTCAGGCATCGCAGCGGTCATGATGGCGACGATCCCCGCATTCATGGCGATTGCGGAGATTGTTTTCCTCCGCACACAGCGCCTAACCTGGCGGCTTGGGCTCGCGCTTCTGCTGGGGATGGCCGGGGTGTCTGTGCTGGTTTTACCCGCAACGAGCCTGGGCGAAGCTCCCGTCGACACGGCCGGCGCCTGCGCTTTACTGTTCGCGTCCCTCAGTTGGTCGGTGGCGGCATCGCTCAGCCGCAAGCTGCCGTCGCCCACTGCCAAGGTCATGAGCTCGGGAATCCAGATGCTCACGGGAGGCGTGCTCCTTACGCTGACAGCGGCGCTGCTGGGAGAATTCCGCGGCTTCCACGTGCAGGCGGTCTCGCGCGGGGCGTGGCTCTCGTTGGCGTATTTGATTATTGCCGGATCAATCGTCGGATTCACCGCGTATGTCTGGCTGATTCATCACGAATCGCCGACCAAGGTAGGGACGTATGCGTACGTGAATCCGGTGGTGGCTGTTCTGGTTGGCTATTTCTTGGGCGGCGAGGCGATTGGCCGGCGCACGATCGTGGGAACATTGCTGGTGCTGGTGAGCGTGGTGGTAATTACGGCCACACCGAAAGAAAAACTGAAAATCGAGCCGGCAGCCAAAGATGCGGAGTTAGCCGAGCCATAGTCGAACGTGGCTTACCTAGAGCGAGGTAGTGAGGTCTCGCTGGCTACCATCCAACAATTTCCTTTCCAACAGCAGGAGCCCATTCTATTTCTTTGTGACAGTTCTCCGGCGTGATCTTTGCGACCAATTCTTCCAGGGTAGGAATCTTGCGTGCCGGGCGAAGTTTGACATGCCCGTCGAGCGTCTCGATGAAAATCGGATCGCCTTCCCTTAGGCGAGCGCGCTCAGCGACGGCCTTCGGAATTCGAACCGCTAGGCTGTTCCCCCATTTGACGACCCGTGCTTTTGTCATAAATTCTCACATCCCTATCGACAGACACTTAAATATACACCCCGCATCTTCGATAGAAGAGATTCGGGCGATCGGGGAGGGAAGTCGTCTTGCGGCGCTATGTGTTTTTCATTAAACTGCCTAAACCAAAATGCCGGAGTGGCTGGTGGGCGCAAAGTTCGGGGAGGGAGAAATGATGACCCGAAAGCTGTTCGCGTGTCTGGTTTTGTTAGTCGCCATCCCGCTGGTTGGCCAGAGTACTCCTAAGCTCATCGCCCTAACGGACAACTCTGACGTTCCGGACAAAGATATCTCGAAGTCACTACGGAAGGAATGCCCGAACGTCAGCATCACGAAGGACGTGACCAAGAGCGACTACACGCTCGAAGCCATGGTAGCTAGTTTCAACCTTACCCTCTTCGATCGCGACGGCAAAACCGTGCGGAGTGGTACTTCGATGGATTATCTTGACAACGCCGTAAAAGATATATGCCATGCGATACAAACGGCAGTGATAGTTGAGGTGGTGGACACGCAGCGCCTGACTCAATCCCAGGATGCCCGTGGCGATACCAGTGGTGGGATTGTCGGGACCGTCGTAAATAGCCAGACGGGAAGGAGAACCCACACGGACGCCTCAACCCTAAACGTCATCGTTAAGGGTGAGCACGCCTTATTGGACTGTTACGAACGGCGCACTGGCTGTGCGACTATCGGCCCGGGTAGATATTACGGAGAGCAGGATGGCGACGGTATTTGGATAAGCTATCAAATGCCGATCACCCACAAACAACTCCGAAACCACTACAAGATCGCGGGTAGCTGGTAAGGCAGCTCGACCAACGCCGTCGGCGGACGTTCTTCTCTCGCTGGGCGGACGGCGAAGCTTACGGTCTCGTCATCCTCTCCGGCTTCACCAACTGATCAAATTCCTCGCCCGTCAGATACCCCAGCTTCAGCGCGGCCTCGCGAAGGCTGCTGTGCTCGATGTGGGCGGTGTGGGCGATCTGCGCGGCTTTGTCGTAGCCCACTTTCGGGGCCAGCGCGGTGACCAGCATCAGCGAATTTTTCACGTACCAATCCACTTTGGCGCGATCGACTTCAATGCCGTTCAGCATGTACTCGACGTAGCCGTGGCAGGCGTCGGTGATCAGCGTGACCGAGTGCAGGAAGTTGTAGATGATGACCGGCTTGTAGACGTTAAGCTCGAAGTTGCCCTGCGATCCGGCGAAGCCGACGGCGGCGGTTGCCCCGTGAACCTGCACGCAGACCATGGTCATGGCCTCGCACTGCGTGGGATTCACTTTACCCGGCATGATCGAAGATCCCGGCTCGTTTTCTGGGATCGAAATTTCCCCGAGCCCGCAACGCGGGCCGGAAGCCAGCCAGCGGATGTCGTTCGAGATTTTCATCAATGACGCGGCCAGGGTTTCCATTGCGCCCTGCGCGAAGACGATTTCGTCATGCGCCGAAAGCGCGGCGAACTTGTTGCCGTGGGAGCGAAAGGGAAGGCCCGTGAGTTCGGCGATCTTCTTGGCGGCGCGCTCGGCAAATTCGGGATGCGTGTTCAGACCAGTGCCGACAGCGGTCCCACCGATCGCGAGATCGTAAAGTCCGTCGAGCACTTGCTCCAGGCGATGAATGTCGCGTTCGAGCAGGCTGGCCCAGCCTCCGAATTCCTGGCCGACGGTGAGCGGTACGGCGTCCTGCAAATGAGTACGGCCAATCTTGACGATGCTGTCGAACTCTTTCGCCTTCGCCGCGATCGCATGGTGCACGGTCCTGATCGCCGGGATCAGCGCATTCTTGACCCGGTCGGCGGCCGCGATGTGCATGGCCGCGGGAAAGGTGTCGTTCGACGATTGCGACATGTTGACGTCATCGTTGGGATGGATCGGTTTTTTCGAACCCAGTTGGCCGCCCGCAATTTCGATGGCTCGGTTGGAGATGACCTCGTTCACGTTCATATTGGTCTGAGTGCCGCTGCCGGTCTGCCAGACGCGCAGCGGAAACTGGTCGTCCAGCTTGCCGGCGATGACTTCGTCGGAGGCCTGCACGATGAGCTTGGCTTTCTCGGCGGGAAGTTTGCCGAGATCCTGATTCACCAGCGCGCAGGCTTTCTTGAGGGTGCCGAAGGCGTGGATGAGTTCCGGCGGCATGGTATCGCGTCCAATATTGAAATGCAGCAGAGAACGTTGCGTCTGCGCGCCCCAGTAAACATTCGCCGGGACTTCGATCTTGCCCATACTGTCGGATTCGGTGCGGGTTGGCGTAACGGGCTCGGTAATGGCGGACATGAAGGGATCTCCTGTGCTTCAGATCAACGAGAAGTCTTCTTCGTCATACAATAAACGTTAGGCACCGGCTCCTCACTGCGCGTGAAGCTCCTGGATGCGGTGCTGCCGGCGGACCCTGATCTTGTTCTCGTCTTTTCGGGCCCGTGCGAGATCATAGGCAAGCTGCATCCGCAACCATGTCTCCGGTGTGCTGCCGAATGCTTTCGAGAGTCGGATCGCCATCTGGGGGCTGATCCCGGACTTGCCGTTGATGACGTTGTTGAGTGCCTGCCGGCTGACGCCAAGCACGTACGCTCCATCGGTGACGGACAGGCCTAACGGTTCGAGACAGGCGCTTCTTACGATGCGTCCCGGGTGCGCTGGATTCTTCATGGGCATGATGTTTTCCTCTCCGCTCTAGTGATAATCGATCAGTTCCACGTCATGGGCATCCGCGCCTTGGAAGCGGAAAATAATACGCCAGTTCGCGCGCACACTGACAGACCAAAACCCTCTAAGGTCTCCTTTGAATGGATGCAGGCGATAGCCAGGCAGGTCAAGCTCCTGCGGGGTTGTCGCGGCATCGAGAACGCTCAAAATTTCCTGAACTGGATCCACGAAGTCTGGGCGTATGCCGCTTCGGTCCCCGCGTTCATAGAGTCGTTTGAGGCCGCGATGCTTAAAACTCCCAATCATTACTGTACACCGTAAAGTGTAAATTGTCACTTGTCAAGGCGCGTCGGTGAAACTGTGCCTAGTGACTGCTCGGAGTTGCTTCCTGGAGGCAGTAAATGTGTCTTGGGCCCTGTACATTTCCTGCGTGCTAGAATCATCCACTTCTGAGTTGTGATCGAACCTCGTCGCTCGACCTGGCTCGGAGCTTTATTCCATGCCTGATCTTCTTGCCGCGGTAGAACTCGAGACCCTCCCCCAGGCCAAGGCTAAGCCTCAGCCCGAGATGCAGACGGACGTGCTCGTAATTGGTGCGGGGCCGACCGGGCTGGCCTGCGCCATCGAAGCGCAGAAGGTCGGGCTCAAGGTCGTTGTTCTCGACAAGGGATGTCTGGTGAATTCACTATTTCACTATCCCGCAGGCATGACCTTTTTTACGACTCCGGAACTTCTGGAGATCGGCGACATCCCGTTCACCACGGCTCTACAGAAGCCCACGCGCGAAGAGGCGCTGGAGTACTACCGCAAAGTCGCCGAGCATTATCACCTCGATCTTCGGCAGTACGAGTGGGTCAAGACAGTCATGGGTGAGGACGGAAAGTTCAGCATCACGGCGACCGATCGTGCGGGTCGGCCGCATGATTACCGCACGAAAAAAGTTATCGTCTCCACCGGCTACTACGATCTGGCCAATCAGCTGGGCATTCCCGGCGAGGATCTTCCCAAAGTCTCGCACTACTACGCCGAGCCGCACCCTTATTACGACACCGACGTACTGGTGATTGGCGGTAAGAATTCGGCCGCGATTGCGGCGCTCGATTTGTGGCGGCACGGAGCGCGGGTGATCCTCGTGCACCGCGAGGAGCGCCTGCACCACCACGTGAAATACTGGATCAAGCCCGACCTCGAAAACCGCATCAAGGCAGGAGAGATCGAGGCTTATTTCAGCAGTTCGGTACAGGAGATCGGCATTGACCACGTGGTGTTGAACACGCCGCGCGGCCCGATTCGGCTGAAAAATGATTTCGTGCTCGCCCTGATCGGCTACCATCCGGACTACGATTTTCTGCGCAGCATGGGCATTGAGTTGTCAGAGCAGCAGTGCCGCCCGGTGTGTGATCCGGTGTCGCTCGAAAGCAATGTGCGCGGAATCTATGTTGCGGGGGTAATCGTAGCGGGCGCGCGCACGAATGAAATCTTCATCGAAAACGGCCGCTTCCACGGGCAGCAGATTGCCGCAGACCTCAAGTTGAAGCTGAAACCGTAGCGCCGCGCCCTCGTAGCATGTGGGCGCCCCGCCTTGTAGAGTAATCGCTCGCATGGATCCTCAACCGGAGCACGTGGCGTCTTCGATCACGCTCGCGTCGTATACGCGGCTGCTGCGGGGCAATCGCAATTTCCGGCGGCTTTGGCTGGCGCAGATTGTCAGCGAGATCGGGGACTGGTTCTATACGCTTTCGATTTATACCCTCCTATTGCAGTTGACCGGGCACGCCAGTTCGGTCGCGCTGGCCCTGGTTCTGCAGGTTCTGCCACAGACATTTGTGGGGCCGACGGCTGGGGTGGTGAACGACCGGCTGAAGCGCAAGCATGTGATGATCGCGGCCGACCTGGTGCGCTTCGTGGTAGTGCTGTCGATGTTGTTCGTGCGTTCGCGTTCGATGGTGTGGCTTATTTATCCCTTGCTCGTGGCAGAAACTACGATGACTGCGTTCTTCGAGCCGGCTCGCAGCGCGGTGGTTCCCAACGTCTCGCTGGAAAGTGAAGTTCTGGTTGCCAACACTCTTTCCTCGGCGACGTGGTCGGTGAACCTCCTGATCGGGGCTTCTATCGGTGGAGTGGTTGCCGCGTTCTTCGGACGCGACACAGTCTTCATTCTCAACGCGCTGTCGTTTCTTACTTCGGCGGTGCTGATCAGCGGAATGCGTTTCGCCGAGCCACACGCCGAAGCCGCGGCTCCGTTGCGGCCACGCGATCTGGTTGACTTCTCTCCAGTGTTGGAAGGGATTCGCTACATTCGCAATCATCGGACTTTGTTGCCGGCGGTTTTCGCCAAAGCTGGAGAACTCATGGTCGGACCAAGCTGGGTTATCTTCACAGTGATGGGAGCGCGCGAGTTCGCCGTGCATGGTCGCGGCATTAATGCCGCTGGCGGAGCCATGCTCGGCATGAGCATTCTGCTTGGAGGACGAGGACTAGGAGCGCTGGTCGGACCTCTGGTCTCGGCGCGCTGGGCGGGCGAGAGCGACCACCGCTTGCGTCTCGGTATCTTGTTTGGCTATCTCACCATCGTGCTTGGCTATGGAGTGCTTGGCGCGAGCAGCAGCGTTTGGATGGCTGCGCTGTGCGCCATGCTGGCACATATGGGAGGCTCGACGGTTTGGGTCTTCTCGACGACATTGTTGCAACTGAATACTGAGGACCGTTTTCGCGGGCGCGTGTTTGCTGCCGACCTCGGACTGGGCAGCCTGACGTTCGCAGTGACTGCGTATCTGGCAGGCCTTTTTCTGGATCTTGGAATCTCTGTGCGGACGGTCGCCACCGGTACGGGACTGCTCATGCTGGTACCGGCTGCGATCCTCGCGAGGGCACTCGGACTCGGCCGTGCGAACAAGGCCGGTGCGGTTTCATGACCACCGTTTATCTGGAGCCCTGTTCATTCGGGATTGCCGTGCCAGTAGTTTTCTCTTACACTCTCACAGGTCGCGAGCGCGCCCGGCATTGTTGCCTGTGCCTGCTGATCCCTCTCCGTGCAGACGTTATGCAGTCTTTTGATTTTCAAATCGTCCTGAACTGCCCCCTGGAAACAGTGTTTGCCATCTATTTGGATACCGAACGATGGTGCAATCGCAATCTGTTCGGCGAGATTCGCTGGGTGCAAGGCAAGACCGTGGGAGGAAGGCAGCCGCTTGCGCATCGAGACTCGGACTCCTATCAAGACCACCATTGATCAGGTCGTGCAGCATTTCCAGGGCGAACGAAAGCGTGTCGTACCTCAGCCACGTTTTAGGAATCACGTGTGAGACGCGCGTCACGTTCACATCCGTCTCGCGCAGTCAGACGGCGTTGTATGTGATGATGCAGTTGGTGGGCACGGCTTCGCGTGCCCTGGATTTCGCCCTGGCGCCCGCCATCACGAAGGCCACGAAAGGATTTTTCGAGGAGCTGCGCAAGGAGTGTGAACGCAGCACGTACAGCGAGGGCACGGCAGACTAACGCCGCCTACTCTCCGTTCAGCCGGTCGATCTTTGCTGCCATGATGAAATCGCTCTCGGTCAGGCCGTCGACCTTGTGGGTCCACAGCGTGATCTCGGCCTTGCCCCACGCCAGCAGAATATCAGGATGATGCCCTTGCTCCTCAGCCAGCGCTCCTACTTGGTTCACAAACTCCAGCGCCCGCTTGAAGTCAGGGAACTTGAACTCGCGGTGAAGGTGATGTTCGTCGGAGACCATCCACTTGGGGACGCTCGCGTGCAGCTTCTCCAATTCCTCGCCCTTGAGCGGCGGAACACCTCCGCGGCAGGGTACGCATTTCTTGTCGGCGAGTTGTTCGGTCATAAATGTCCTCCACTTCCCAGGAAGAATGAATATCCTAACAGTCCGGTCGAGAAGGCTGGCAGAACGTCCTTATGATTCCGTTCTGTGTACAATACTCTTCTGCTCCCCTCCCGGTGCCGGAATTGATTCCGGCGACCATGACGCCATTGGAAATCGTTGTGAATGCTGGCTCTCGACGTCACGCCGGCCTGAATCTCAGGCAGTCGATATGAAACACGCGCTCGGAAAGGAAATAACGTGGTTGTTCTGGTCATCGGTGGTGCGGGATACATCGGAAGTCATGCCGCCCGTGCGTTGAAACGCGCGGGGCATCAAGTGATCATTTTCGACAATCTCAGCACCGGCTATGAGCGCCTGGCCGCGGGATTTGAGCTGATCAAGGGCGACATGCTGGACGGAGCGGCGCTGGCGCGAGTATTGCCGCGGGCCGATGCCATCATGCACTTCGCCGCGCACGCTTATGTCGGCGAGTCGGTGACCAACCCGAAGAAGTATTTCCATAATAATGTCGAAGGCGGGCTTTCGCTGCTGAATGCGGCGCTCGACGCGGGAGTGAAGAAGATCATTTTTTCTTCGACCTGTGCGGTGTACGGAGAGCCGGCGAAAGTTCCGATTGAAGAGAACACGCCGCGCCAGCCGGTGAATCCGTATGGTGTGTCGAAGATGTTCTTTGAGCAGGCGCTGGAGGCGTATGACCGGGCCTACGGCTTTCGTTACGCCAGTTTGCGCTATTTCAACGCAGCCGGCGCGGACGAGAGCGGCGAGATCGGCGAGTTGCACGAGCCGGAGACCCATTTGATTCCGCTGGCCCTGCGCGCCGCCGCTGGCCTTGGTCCAGAGTTGCAGGTGTTTGGATCGGATTATCCGACGCCGGATGGAACGTGCGTGCGCGACTATATCCACGTGAACGATCTGGCAAGCGCGCACTTAAAGGCGCTGGATTATCTGGCGGCGGGGAAAGAAAGTTTGGCCGTCAACGTCGGAACGGGTACCGGAGCCTCTGTGCAGGAAGTTATTACTGCCGTCGAGGAAGTGACCGGCAAGCGCGTGCCGCGAAAGATGGTGCCGCGTCGGCCGGGAGATCCTCCGACTCTGGTGGCGAATCCGGCGAAGGCGCAGGATGTGCTGCAATGGAAAGCGAAGCACGGGCTGCGCGACGTGGTTACGACTGCATGGAATTGGATGGAGCGGCAGACAGCAGGTTCCTCGTCGCTGCGCTCCTCGGAATGACAAAGCTGTTTTACGATCGCAAGGACTGGACGAGACGTGTAGAGGAAAATCATGGGAAATGATCTGGCAGGGAAGAGAGTGGCGTTTCTGGGCGCGGGGAAGATGGGCGGCATTATTCTGCAGGCGCTGCTGAAGAGCGGCATGCTTTCGACGAAGTCTACCTGCGCGACGGTCGCACACGAAGAACGCGCCAAAGCGCTGGCTGCCAAGCTGAACGTGACAGTTGGCACCAACAACGTCGAGGCCGCCAAAGGCGCCGACATTATTGTGATTGGAGTAAAGCCGCAAGTGGTCGAGGATGTGGTGCGCGAGATCAGCGGTCATATCACGTCGAACCAGGTAATCGTTTCAGTCGCGGCGTCCGTGCCGACTTCGATGATCGAGAAGAATCTGCCGCCGAACGTACCCGTGATCCGCGCCATGCCCAACACCCCGAGCCTGGTGGGCGCGGGCATGACGGCGATCTGCAAAGGCAAACACGCCAGCGCGGAAGACGTAGCCATGACCTGCCGCATGTTTGATGTGGTGGGGCGCACGGTCGTGGTCGACGAGAAGCACATGGACGCAGTGACCGCGCTCTCGGCCAGCGGTCCGGCTTACATCTACATCATTCTGGAATCGCTGGCGGAGGCGGGAGTGAAAGTCGGCTTGCCCCGAGATATCGCCACGATGCTGGCGGCACAGACCACTCTAGGCGCGGCGCGAGTTGTACTCGAGACCGGAGACCATCCGGCTCTGCTCAAGGACGCCGTGACCACGCCGGCCGGGTGCACGATTGACGCCATCATGGAACTCGAGGAAGGCAAGCTGCGCGTAACGCTGATCAAAGCGGTTGTGAAAGCCGCGCAGCGCGCAAAGGAACTAGCCTACGGGTAAGATTTAGTCCGGTTTTTCACCACCAACGAATCTCATGGAACAACGCCTCATCCTGATCAATTTGCTGGTCAAGCTGGGCGTAGCCGCGGCTGTGTCCAGCACTCTGGTGCGCTCCAAGGAATTCAAGAGTCTGCTGTTTCGCGAAGAGCGCGGCTTCCGGCAGAAGCTCTACCTTGTGTTGTGGTTCGCCCTCCCGATTATGGGGGGTGTCGGGATTCGAATCTTCCAGAAGAGTTTCGCCGCCGGCGACCTGAGTTTTGAAACCGCGCTGCTGCTGGGCGTGATCGGCGGACGTTGGGCCGGATCGCTGGGCGGCGTTCTGATGGGTCTACCCGCGCTCCTGCACGGTGAGTGGGCCGCCATGCCCTTCGACGTGCTCTCTGGTTTTCTTGCCGGCCAGTTGCGTACCATGGCGGCCGATAAGGATGATATCTGGTCCTTCTCGCCTTTCATCGACGAGAGCATCATTCGCATGATTCGCCGCAACCTGCGTCGTCCCCGGCTTTTCGACTGGCAGATTGTATTTTTCTGGACTGTGATTGGCTTGCGCTTTCTGCAAACGGAATTAGTCGAATATTTTCCCCACTCGATGTTTAGCATCGAGAGCCCCGACAACTATTGGGTATATAGCGCGATCTACGCTGCGACGGTGACCGCCATAGGAATCGAGCTGAAAATTTTCAACAGCGTCCGCATCCAGATCAAGCTGGAAGAGCAGGAACGCCTTCTATTGCATGCGCGCATGGAAGCGCTGCAGAACCAGATTAATCCACACTTCCTGTTCAATACTTTGAATTCGATTTCATCGCTGGTGCGGTTCGACCCGGATATGGCGCGGGCTGTGATCTTCAAGCTGGCAACCATCCTGCGGCGCCTGCTTAGCAGCGGAGAAGCCTTCGCCCCGCTGCGCGAAGAATTCGAATTCATCGATAACTATCTCGATATCGAAGTGGTACGGTTTGGGCGCGACAAACTGCGAGTGGTCAAGGAGCTCGATCCCGCCTCGCTCGACGTAGTCGTACCCAGCATGCTGCTGCAGCCGCTAGTGGAAAACTCAATCAAACACGGTCTAGGGCCCAAGGTGGAGGGCGGCAGTATTTACCTGCGCAGCCGAGTCACTGATTCCCGGCTCATCATCGAAGTCGAGGATGACGGCGTTGGCATGGGCGGAGCGCAGCTCGAAGAAAGCAGCAGTTGGTCGGGCATGGGCATTGGCATGGCGAACATTTCTGAGCGATTGCAGGTGCTCTATGGCGACACGGCGCGCATGACCATCGACAGCCACGAAGGGAAGGGAACGTTAGTGCGGATCCGCTTGCCGCTGGTCGAGGCGGCGAGTTCGGTGCCGGAAGGCTTCTACGCGGAACGCTCTAGCACGCGCCGATAGAAATCTTCGTACTGCTGGACAATCCTGGCGGAACCGAAGCGCTCCATGGCGACCGCCCGCGCCTGTTTCCCCATTTCCCGCAGCCGCGGTTCATCGCTCAGCAGTTCGATGGCGTAACGCGCCATGGTCTCAACATCGCCCACGTCGGCGAGATATCCGGTCTTGCCGTGGTCGATGACTTCCGGCACTCCGCCGGCGCGCGTGGAGATGGGCACCACCTCGCATGCCATGGCCTCAAGCGCAGCCAGTCCGAACGATTCCAGTTCGCTCGGAATCAACATGATGTCGGCGATCGACAGCTTCTCTTCGATCTGATCCTGCTTGCCGAGGAACAGAACGTCATTATGAATGCCCTTCTGCACCGCCAGCCACTCGGCGACGGAACGGTCGGGGCCGTCTCCGATCAGCAGCAACTTTGACGGGATTTTCTTATGCACCCGGTCGAAGATTTCGATCACATCGGTGAGACGTTTCACTGGCCGGAAGTTCGAAAGATGCACCAGCACGCGCTCACCGTCAGGGGCATACTCGGCCCGCATCTTAGCGAAGGTCTCGGGATTACGGCGGTAGACATCGCAGTTCACCGAGTTGTAAATCACTTCAATACTGTTCTTCACGTCGAACACGCGCTGGGTGCGGTCGCGCAGGTAGTTCGAAATCGCGGTGACGCCGTCGCTCTGCTCAATCGAATAACGCGTGATCGGCAGGTAAGAACGGTCGAGCCCCACCAGGGTGATGTCCGTGCCGTGCAGCGTAGTGACGAAGGGCAGCTTTTGTGCCCGCGGCCCGGCGGCCAGCATCTGCCGCGCCAGCATCGCGCTCACCGAATGCGGGATGGCGTAGTGCACGTGCAGCAGGTCGAGATCGTAAAGCTGTGCGACCTCCGCCATGCGAGTCGCTAGCGCCAGATCATAAGGGGGATAGTCGAACAGGGGATAGCGGGAGACTTCCACTTCGTGATAGTGGATGTTCGGTTCCTCGCCCCGCAGCCGGATCGGCTG
The DNA here is from genome assembly GCA_963758005.1 of uncultured Acidobacteriota bacterium. Taxonomy (GTDB): domain Bacteria; phylum Acidobacteriota; class Terriglobia; order Terriglobales; family Acidobacteriaceae; genus Sulfotelmatobacter. The sequence continues at coordinate 8,246 of CAVWTR010000002.1, read as the reverse complement.
GGCGTACGAAATAAAATGGATTTCGTGTCCGCGCTGCGCCAGTTCCAGGCCCAGCTCAGTGGCAACCACACCGCTGCCGCCGTACGTCGGATAACAGGTAATTCCGATCTTCATAATGATAATGATAATGTGCGAGGTGCGTGCGAGCCGCCCTATTCCAAAGCCAGTTGCTGGGTGTCCCTGTCATTCGATGGCTGGAATGCGTAACGGTTGCAGATTTTACACGAGTGACGCGCAGGCGGCTCGCGGAGAGTGCGGAGAGTGAATGACCGGATGCTTTGGACGCGCCTGATCTCTATCTCTTATTCGCTATCTTTTTCGCCGTCTTTTGGTTCGCTTTCGGATTTGCCGAAGGACATTCCACGATCGATCTTGTCGAGGTGAGCCTGGAACCGCTTCTTTGACTCTTCGGGCATGCCCGTGAACTCGATGCCCATTCCGACGCCAGGGTCGCGCGTGCGAACGACGGCGCTGGGCGAGAGACGTTCCTGTTCAATCCACAAATCTACTCGAATCGCGGTGCCGATCGACAATGGCATGACGGTCTCAACATAACAGCCGTTGCCGCTGATGTCAGTCGCATTCACCCGCATCGGAGTGTTCACGCGCTCGTCGCGCAGTTCCAGAGGAAATGAAATCTTGTGACGCGTGAATCTGCGGCGATTATCGGGGCTCTGCTGGGTCCGTTCATCCCCTTTCATGTCTGCGGGGAGAACTGCTATCCAAGGACAATCCTGGTCGGCCACGAGCTGCACTCCAACCTGGGTTTTCTTCAGCGCTCCCGCATCCACTACCCAGACCACTTTGCAGCGTGCTTTACGGGTTTCATATTGCACGCCGATCACGTCGCCCACCTTCAATTCGGGCTCGATGCCGAACAGGCAAGCGCCGGTCGCGCTGACGTTTTGCGCCATGGCATTCTGGAAGAACGGCTGGTTATTGGAGCCCATGCCCCAAACCCGGACCTTTATGTCCAGCGTCGCGCGCGGAGCTGATCCTTGGGCCGACATGAACGAAGAGCCTCCAGATTAGACAAACCCAACCACAGGGTGATCTGACCCATATCATACTACTTGCAATTAAGTCAGTAGGTTACGAGAGTACCTGAATCCCAGGGGTCAGCTCCAGTATTAGCCATGTTTCGGCCCCAACTCGCGATAGGAGATGAGCTCAATCCCCTGCTGCGCAAGCAGTTTGCGGGCGGCCGGGAGCGTCAGGACGCGAAGTTCGATTTCCCGCGACTCGCGCAGCCGGGTCTTGCCCGCCTGTAAATCCGCGTCGTTGTAGCCCGGATGGCAAACGAATTCCCATATGCCTTCGGGAGTGCTGTGGGCAATGGCGTCGAACAGGGTTTCGTCGAGCGCTCCGGTGACCACAATCCCCAACGTGCCATCGGGCGTCGAAAACCCTTCCCGGTCGACCGCCTCGCGGAACTTTCCGGCGAAGCTGCCCAGAACCCGGACCTCCGCGTAGCGCGTCCAAAGGCCGGGGCGCGCCAGAAGGTGGCTCGATCGCAAAGGCAGCCGAGGACCAAATGGATTGCGCACCGCGCGCACTCCGCAAGCGGCCGCCGCTCGGAGTAAAGGCCGCAGAACGCCGGGGAACAGGTGAGTGTGTTTGTGAGTGTCGATGTGAGAAACGGCGATACCGGCGGACTGAAGTTTGCGAATCTGCGCGGAAGCCTCAGCAATGATTTCGTCGGCGTTCATTCGGCCGGCGATCGAGCGCGCGGCAAAAGTCATCATGCCATCGCGAAAGTGTGAGTTCGTCGTGAGTGAGGGAAGCTGGGCGGCTGTGAGAACCGGCACGCCATCGGTGAGCACGACGTGGCACCCAACGCTGAGTTTCGGAACGGTTCGGGCCAGCCGTGTCGCTTCCGCGAACGCCGGGCCGTTGGCCATCAGGGTCGAAGAAGTGACGACGCCGTGCGAGTGAGCCTCCACAATGGCCCGGTTCACGCCCGAAGTGTAGCCAAAATCGTCCGCGTTGACGATCAACCGCCGCACTCAGCCAGTCTAGCAGGCGGGCGGTCGAGCCACGAGGTGGCCGAGCACGAGGTGATCAAGCACGAGATGATCGCGCGCGAGGCATCGCCGCTTTCCCCACGGCTCGCGTATACTCGTTCAAGCCCGATTCGAGCGGTCCAATCGAGTTCCGACCGGCGCTGCGATCTGATTGTCGTCTGATCCGCCGACGGCACGATGGGCGGTTAGCTCAGCTGGTTAGAGCGCCTGCCTTACAAGCAGGAGGTCGCAGGTTCGAGTCCTGCACTGCCCACCAATTCACCTTGTCCAAACACTTACTGCAAGAGGCCGTAGACCAGTACGCTGGTATTGGCCGGCACGTACACCCGCCCGTTGGCAACCGTGGGATTCACTCGTACGATCGGAGTGGTCGAGACCTGGTCACGCGCCTCATCCTGGTTGGTGTCGTAATACTCCTTGGTGAGATTGCTGGGGTTATAGGCATACAGCGTGGGGTTGGGCGCAAACGCGAGCATCCACACAATTCCGTTGAGGCTGCCGTTCGCCGAAATAATCGGATCGGGTGAGCGCATGATGATCGTGCCAACGGAGGTTGCTTTGGTGGGCAGCAAACCGTTGCTCAAGGTAAACATCTTGGGATAATCGTACTCGCCAAAGATGTACACGTTGCCCTGGAAATAGCTGGGGGTGTTGTACATGCCAAACGTCTGCTTCGAGCCCTGAACGGAACCCTTGATCGCGCCGACAATGTATTGCACGATGTTGTTGCCGCCTTGCTGGTAGCCGCCGAGGTTGTCGCGATTGACCATGTAGATGGTTCCTTCCTTGCCGCCGGCTACCAGCAGGTTCGGATTATTTCCGGGCTGGGTGGGCAATAGCAAAACCCCACCCGAGGTAACATCCCAGTCATTCGCACTGAGACTCGCATAATTGTCTGGGGTGTAGTAATCGGCGAGGGTCAGGGTGCCGTTATTCGGCGTGAGCTTCAGCACCGACACCCCAAAATCGGTGGAAGCGTCGGCTGTTCCGTTTCCCGTCGATAGAAAAATGTTGCCGCTCGTATCGGCCGCGAGCCCACCGCCCATTTGCCATATGCCGCCTTCTTTTCCGTTCGGCGTGGTGCAGAAGACATACTTCTGGGCCAGAGTTTGAGAATCGTAGCCCAGAATCCAGCCGTGATAGGGCTGCCAGTCCTGGTCTCCTGCCGTAGCGAGATACACCACGCTATTTACATCCTGCGCGGATTGGGAAAGCAGCAAACCCGGCCGGGAGTTTTCGTGCAGAGGATCGAAGGCTAACGCACCTCCCGAACTTCCCTCACCGGTTCCCGGCACCGAAGCCTGAATCACAACCGGCCCGCCGAATTTCTCCGCACCCGTGGTGATGTCCAGAGCATGCAAGCGGTGGACATAGCTTCCGCTGCAGGCAGTGGTTTGGCCCTCCAGAGTTCGCGCGTCCAGGTACATCGTGTTCGTGGTCGGGTCGATGACTGGAGTTGGCGTAATACCAACGATCGACTGCGCCATCATCAGGCAGGATCCGGGGATCGCCACCACGCTGGGAGGATCAACGAAACTGTCCATCCACAGCGGACCGGCCGGAACTTTTCCGTCGGCGTCGTAGGCGTACACGCTGTCATTCGCGGTGCCGAAATATACGACGTTGTGGTAACCAGCAGTTCCGTTCAGCGGATTAGGAATGTAGACGTTGGCCACGTAAAGCGGCTGTCCCTGGACCGGTGCGTCGATCGGAAGGGAATAGAGTTTCCCAAAAGTGTTGACGTTCACGTTCTGCGGAGTCAGAACCGTTTCCTGCAAGTTCTGCCCCGTGCGCGAATTGTCGTTCTTATTCGTGTATATTCCCGCATACGTCACGAGGTAGGCGGTAGCAGTGCCGGTTGCGCTTTTATTTGCCTCGCTCTTTGCAGTGATGGTATGCGTGCCCACTACAAAGTTCGCGGGTGGAGTATAAAGGCCGGTTGTACTAATCACGCCCACCGTTGGGTTGCCGCCGGAGTGGCCATCGACAAACCACTTCACACCGTCATTTGTGGTGCCCGTTACCGTGGCGGTGAATTGCTGCGTGACCAGCGAAGTCACCGGCGCCGACATGGGATGCACCGCAACCGTAATCGCACTCGGTTCTTGTGGGCTCATTTTCGGCTGGCCCGAGCTGCCTCCGGCAGGTTGCCGGGGAGACAAGACGCCGGTCGACAGTGGCTGGAGCGTGGCATTTCCCGTGGCGCTTTGCGCCGGTTGCTGGATTGCCACTTCGACCAAAACAAGAGCAACGCTAACGAACAGAGCGCACGAACCAAAAGTGATGGGCTTCATGGGGCTACCTCAAAAATGGCGGCAACTATATAACACTTTCGCTTGCCCGCATAGTGTGCAAATGTTTTCATCTGAGGGGATTGGTACCAATGGAAGTGCGGAGGCGGAGATTTCTATGCCATGGCGTGCGTGGTTCCTTATTTGCTTCGTTCTTTTCAGTTCACCTGTTCTTATCGCTCAGGAAAAAGCGCCCTCGCCGGTCTCAAGTTCATCCGTCTCAAGTTCATCTGTTGACGCAACGCTGGCGTTGACTCCGCCGATGGGTTGGAATAGCTGGGACGGTTACGGGACGACTATCAACGAGGCCCAGGTGCGAGCCAATGCGCAATGGATGGCGCAGCATTTGAAGGCCTTCGGCTGGCAGTACGTCACCGTCGATATGGAATGGTTTGTCGCGAACCCGACGGCGGAAGGCAACTCCAAGAATTTTCAGTACTCCCTCGACCGGGCCGGCCGCTACACCCCTGCCGTGAACCGGTTTCCATCGGCTGCCAATGGCGCCGGGTTCAAGCCTCTAGCAGATTACATTCATTCGCTCGGTCTCAAGTTCGGCATCCACATACTGCGTGGCATTCCCAAGCAGGCGGTGGCGAACAAACTTCCGATTGCCGATTCGTCCTACTCGGCCGCCGACGCGGCGGATTCGTCCGATACTTGTCCCTGGAATTTCGATAACTTTGGCACGAACCCAGGCACCGACTCAATCCAACAGGCGGCTAAGGCCTATTACGATTCCATCGCGAAATTGTACGCAGGCTGGGGAGTCGATCTGATCAAAGTGGACTGCGTCAGCAGCCATCCCTACAAGGGCGACGACATTCGCATGATTCGGCAAGCCCTGGACAAAGCTGGACGGCCCATTGTGCTCAGCCTTTCGCCCGGTCCGGCGCCGGTAGAAAAGCGCAATGAGATGCTGAAGTACGCGCAGATGTGGAGGATTTCCGACGACGTTTGGGATATCTGGCATAACGATGGCCCTTATCCCAAAGGACTCGGCGACCAGTTCGCCTACGTCGCTGCATGGTCAGGCAAATCGGAACCCGGCCATTGGCCCGATGCCGACATGCTCCCGCTCGGACGACTGGGCCCGGCTCCGGGCTGGGGCCAGCCGCGCGACACCAGGCTCAGTCGCGACGAACAGCGAATGCTGATGACGTTGTGGTGCATTTTTCCGTCCCCGCTCATGGTCGGTGGGGAACTGCCCGCGGCCGACGCGTGGACATTGTCATTGCTGACCAATCCCGAGGTTATAGCGGTGGATCAGCATTCCACCGGAAATCATCCCGTGATCGATGTTAGTACGGAGCAAACCGCAGTCTGGCTGGCGCAGGCTGGATCCGGAGACGGGCAATATTTGGCGGTATTCAATCTCACCGATTCCAAGGCAGTCAAACGATACGAATGGAAGGAACTGGGGCTGACCGGGACTGCGTATCAGCTTCGCGATCTATGGGAGCACAAGGACCTTGGCCCTGCGAGCGCTCTTACCGTGACGTTGCCGCCCCACGGCAGCATCCTCTATCGCCTGTCGCTGGTTCTATCGTATAAACGGTAGCGCGGCGGTAAGCCCAGTGGAAGGCCAATGGTGAAAATCCCAGAATGAGCATCCCGGCAACGGAGAAGCCTGAAGTAAGGAATGAATCGGCGAACGGCCACTCGCTGTTTCCCGCGGGGCAGCTGATTCCTTTTATTCTGGTGACCGCTCTGTTTTTCCTGTGGGGAATCCCCAGCAACCTGAATGACGTTCTGATTCGCCAGTTCATGAAGTCGTTCGCGATCAGCCGCTTTCAGGCGGGGTTGGTGCAGTCGGCGTTTTATATGGGCTACTTTCTTCTGGCGATGCCGGCCGCCCTGCTCATGAGGAAGGTCGGCTACAAAGCTGGATTCGTCATCGGATTACTCTTGTTGGGAACGGGCTGCTTTCTGTTCTGGCCTGCGGCGCTCGCGGGACGCTACGGATTTTTTCTCTGCGCGTTATTCGTGATTGCCAGTGGCCTGTCGTTTTTGGAAACTGCGTCGAATCCATTTATCGCGCAGTTGGGCGATCCGGATACATCGGAACGGCGCCTTAATTTTTCGCAGGCGTTCAATCCTCTGGGTGCGATCACCGCGGGGCTGATCGGGACGATATTCATCTTTTCAGGGATCGAATTGTCTCCGCAGGAAATTGCGGTACAGAAGGCGCAAGGCCTGTACGAGGCTTATCTGCGGACGGAAACGCTGCGCGTAATCAAACCTTATCTGGTGATTGGGGCGGTGGCTATCTTCTGGGCTGTACTAATCCTGCGCACCAAATTTCCGGCAATTCAAAGTGAACATGAGAGTGGCGGCGACCACGGCCGCTTCCGCGAACTGTTTCGCTATCCACACTTCCTGTGGGCCGTGCTGGCACAGTTTCTTTATGTCGGCGCGCAAGTAGGCACCTGGAGCTACTTCATTCAGTACGTGCAGGAATCGACGCACCAGCCGGAAAAAATTGCAGGCTACTTCCTGACCGGCACACTGGCCGCGTTCGGAGTGGGACGGTTCACGTCCGCGTACCTCATGCGCACCATCTCGCCGAATCAACTGATGGGAGCCTACAGCATCGCGAATATGGTGCTGGTCTCGCTGGGCGTGGCGTTCCCTGGCTGGTTCGGATTGTGGTGCGTCTTCCTTACCAGCTTCTTTATGTCGCTGATGTTTCCCACAATTTTCGCGCTGGGATTAAAGGGTCTCGGTCCCAACACAAAGATCGGCGGCTCATTGCTAGTGATGGCGATCGTGGGCGGCGCGGTGATGACGCCGCTGATGGGATTTATTTCGGAGAGATTCCACAGCATCGCATGGGCCTATGTGGTTCCACTCTTTTGCTATATCGTGATCGCTTTCTATTCTTTCTTCGGATCCAAGGTTCGGATCCAGTCGAACTAAGGCAGAGCTCAATGTTGATCATGACGCTAGTAAGAATAAGTCCGCGACTCCTCTTGATGGTCGCGCTCTGCATGGCGCCGAGCAGCGCTCGTATATTCGCGCAAGCAGCGGTGGATGCTCCGACGGCCACTGAGAGTCCGGAGGTCATTGATCAGACGTGGCAAAAAGCGAGCGCGAAATATGACAGCGCGCGCGCAGCCATCCTCGCGAACGCCGATCGCATCAACGGCGATGGTCCGTACCGCGCGGACTGGGAGTCACTGCAGAACTACCAGGTTCCCGACTGGTATAAGGACGCCAAGTTTGGAATCTTCATTCACTGGGGCGTCTATTCGGTTCCCGCCTTTGCCAACGAATGGTACCCGCGGAACATGTACGTCGCAGGCTCGGACGAATTCAAGCACCAAGTCGCCACCTATGGAACGCAGGACAAATTCGGCTACAAAGATTTCATTCCTCTGTTCAAGGCGGAGAAGTACGATCCCGCAGCGTGGGCGCGCCTGTTCAAAGAGGCCGGCGCGAAGTACGTAGTTCCCGTGTTCGAGCATCACGACGGCTTCGCCATGTATGACTGCGGCCTTTCCGATTGGACCGCCGTGAAGATGGGCCCGCGTCGCGATCTCTGGGGCGATCTCGCCAAGGCCGTTCGAGCCGAAGGCCTGCATCTGGGTGCCTCTTCCCACCGCGTGGAACATAATTTGGCGCACGACTGTCTCTGACCTCAATGATCCGAAGTACGCCGCCTTTTACGGACCCGCGCATCGCTGGATCGAAGCCAAAGAGCACACTCCGCTGGCCAATGATTTCACTTTCGTTTCCAAGGCCTGGACCGACGACTGGCTGGCCCGCTCGGCTGAGATTGTCCAGAAGTATCACCCGGACGTCATTTATTTTGATTGGTGGATCGGCCAACCTTCCGTGCGCGAAGATCTCACTCGCTTCGCGGCGTTCTATTACGACGAATCTCTCAAGAGCGGCGGACCGGTGGGCGTGATCAACTACAAAGATTACGCCA
>CAVWTR010000001.1:0-129826 GCA_963758005.1 uncultured Acidobacteriota bacterium | reverse complement strand
AAAAAGGAGAACAAAAATGACAACTAAAGGAAAAGTCTTAGTGCTGGTCTCGAGCGGTCGTGGCTTGCCCTTGAAGGATGGCAAGGTTTATACCGGCGCTGGCTACTACCTCAACGAACTGACGGTTCCGGTTCGCGCCCTGATGAAGGAGGGCTACGAAATCACTTTCGCCAACCCGAAGGGCAACACGCCCCAAGTGGATGTGCATTCAGAGGTCGCCGATTTCTTCGGCGGGGACGCGGCCAAGCTCGAGGACTATATGTTATTCCGCGACGGCCTGACCGGGCTTAGAGATCCACGCCGCATCTCGGATGTCATCGCATCGGGCCTGGATCAATATGACGCTGTTTTCGTCCCGGGCGGCCACGGCCCGATGATCGATCTTCTCGATGATCCCGACGCCGGCACCGTGATGAGACACTTTCATGAAACATCCAAACCTACGGCAGTGCTCTGCCATGGCCCCATTTCACTTCTTTCGGCGCTTCCGAATTCGACGGAGGTGGTCGCCGCGCTCAGTGCGGGCGATGCCGCTGGAGCGCGGGCAAAGGCTCAAGGCTGGATATATTCTGGATATAAGATGACTATCTTTTCGACGGCGGAAGAGCAGCAGCGGGAACCGCTTGAGATTGGTGGCAAGGTTCTCTTCTACCCGGACTTCGCCTTGCGTACGGCGGGCGGTGATGTAAGTGTGCTCGCTCCATGGTCGAGCTATGTCATTCAGGATCGCGAGCTGATCTCAGGTCAGAACCCGTTCTCTGATCAAGCGCTTCTGAAACTTCTTCTGCCGGCACTCGAGCGGAGGAGGGAGTCGGTTCCAGCGGCATAAGAACAATTCGGAGGGAAACCGGGGACATATGGGACGTTTCCCATTTTTCGGCAACGGAAAATTAGCGAACGTCCCGTCTGTCCCCAGTTTTTCCCAGTTTTTCCGTCCCCAGTTTTTCGCCGTCCCCAGTTTTTCACCCAGCGAGCAAGGCTGGGGCGGCCGTAATCAACAAGCTGCCGACGGAGATCAAATGATACAGATGATAATGGAAGCGGGATCGGCCTTGTGGGAAAGGAAAAGCTAAGTGACCGAGTCAATTCCACGATCCATAGATTCGCCCGAGCGGCGAGCTGAGGCCTTCCCTATCCTAACGGCCAGCCAAATCGACCGCATCCGGCCGTATGGCACGGTGAGGGCCGTTCGGGCCGGAGAGATCCTATTCGAAGCCGGGGATCGTTTGCCTTTGTTTGTTTTGCTTTCCGGAAAGCTCAATATTGTAATAACCACGCTCTCTGGCGAGTACGTATTTGCGACTCATCGTCCGGGCGGTTTTTCCGGAGACATGGTCTTGATCTCCGGGACTGGCTCTATGGCGCGTGGACGTGTGGCCGAGTCAGGAGAATTTCTTGAAGTTAGTTCCGGTGCCTTGCGCTCGCTGATCGCAAAAGATGCCGAACTCAGCGATATCTTCATGCGCGCTTTTATCCAGCGACGCCTCGCGCTCATTGCGGGCGGCTTGGGTAACGTCATTATTCTAGGGTCACGTCATTCGGCGAATACGCTGCGGTTGCGCGAGTTTCTCACCCGCAACGGACAACCGCACGCATATATCGACCTTGACAGTGACGCAACCGCGCAGGAACTGCTCGATCGTTTTAATGTGAAGATCGACGAAATACCGATTGTGATTTGCAGCGGAAAGGCCGTGCAGCGCAACCCCACGACTCAACACTTGGCTCAATGCCTGGGGCTCTCGGGCAAAGTCGATGAATCGCACATTCTCGATGTAGTCATTGTGGGCGCTGGTCCGGCCGGGTTGGCGGCGGCGGTTTACGCTGCCTCAGAAGGCTTAGACACGGTCGTGATCGAGGCTGACTTTCCCGGCGGACAGGCGGGCTCGAGCTCAAAGATTGAGAACTACCTTGGCTTCCCCACTGGCGTCTCCGGTCTGGAACTCACGCGCCGCGGCGTGGTTCAGGCGGAAAAATTCGGGGCACAGATGATGGTGGGACAGCGAGTGGTCAAGTTCGAATGCGCTCAGAGGCCATATCGGCTCTCGCTGGAGAATGGCGATATTCTGCAGGCTCGAAGCATCATCATCGCCACGGGAGCACAATACAATACGCCGAATGTCGCCAACCTGAAGAAGTTCGAAGGAAATGGAATTTATTACGCGGCCACGTTCATGGAATCACAGCTCTGCGGGGGTGATGAAGTGGTCGTCATCGGCGGAGGAAACTCGGCCGGCCAGGCAGCCATTTTCCTGGCGGAAACTGCCCGGAAGGTCTATATGCTGGTTCGCGGAAAAACGCTTTCGGAGACGATGTCACGTTATCTGACTCAGAGGATCACAAAGCATCCGGTGATCGAGCTGCATCTGCAGACTGAACTGGTGTCATTAGAGGGCGAGTCGCACCTCGAACAGGTCACCTGGCTCGACCGGTCGTCAGGGGAGAGGACGACGCGCGACATCCGGCACATTTTCGTGATGGCGGGTGCGTCACCTCGCAGCGACTGGTTGCGTGGCTGTGTCGTCCTTGATCAGCAAGGCTTCATTCTTACCGGACGGGACCTGGATCCAGTTCTGGCAAGCGCTCCACAAAAATGGCCTCTTGGCCGGTCGCCGCAGATGCTTGAGACAAGCTTGCCAGCAGTTTTTGCGGTTGGAGACATCCGCTCCGGAAACGTGAAGCGGGTTGCGTCAGCCGTTGGCGAGGGTGCGATCTCGATCCATCTTGTGCATGGCGCACTGGCGGAAATATAGGGTCGACGGTGCGAGATCAACTTAATCGTGGCTGTTGAACCAGTCGATTGTGAGTTGGAGCCGTAAGTGAGCAGCGTACGAATCGAACAAAAGAGCTATGAGATGCCCCCGCGCGAGGGATTCACCGTCACGTCATTCATCACCGTCGCCGACATCGACCGATCGGCTGATTTTTATGAAAAGGTCTTCGGCGGCCGCATTCTGAGCAGAGGCGACAGCAAGGGTGCGTCTGGGCACATTCAGATCGCGAATACATGGCTCATCATCAATGTCGGAGGCGGGCCCACCCCGGACAAGCGGTCGGTAACGCTGAGCGTCCCCGCCGACCCGGATAAGGTCAGCAGCTTCTTGAATATTCGTGTTGCGGATATTCAAGCGTGCTATGAATTATGGAAAAGTCGAGGAGCGGAGTTCATCACCGAGCCGATACCCAAGTACGGCGAGATACGCTGCTATATCCGCGATCCTGACGGTTATATTATCGAAGTCGGACAGAGCACCAACCTGACGTAAGGCTGACGCTCGGGTGGGAAAACATTGTTTCCGATCGGCGTCGTGCCGTGCGTGTCGCACAACTTCTTAGCTTGGACACCGATTGAGCAGCCGAAGCTCTGCGCTGAATATAGGATGATAATGAAGCGCCGTTCCATATCCAGGCAAGAACGATGATTCTCAAAATCTTCTCAGCTGTCTTATTTCTATCCTCGCTGATGGCCGCGGCCCAGGTTCGTGTATGGCAAGGCACGCTGACCTTACCGACGTATGAGGAAGGCGCACCGGATCTCAATCCGCCATTTGATCAGTATGCCAACAGCCGCTTCAACTATCCGTACACGCTTCGTGACAACTTGACGGATCGGCGCACCGACCATGCCTGGCGTGCGGTGTTTCTGGAAAATGAATACTTGAAGTGTTCCGTGCTGCCCGATCTGGGAGGTCATGTTTACACGTGCACCGACAAGATTAGCGGCCAGCCGATGTTTTACGCGAATCCCTCGATTAAGAAGGCGGCGATTTCTTATCGCGGTGCGTGGGCCGCCTTCGGAATCGAATTCAACTTTCCCGTTTCCCATAATTGGGTCAGTCTTTCTCCCGTGGATTTTGCTTTCGGCACCAGAGACGACGGCAGCGCTTCCGTAACCGTGAGCAACGTCGATCGCGTCTACGGGATGCAATGGTCGGTCGAACTCGTGCTGCGGCCACATTCTACGGTTCTGGAAGAGCGAGTCACGCTGAACAATCGGAGCGATGTTCGGCACCGCTTTTACTGGTGGAATAACGCGGGAGTTCAGGTGTGGGACGATTCGCGAATCCAATACCCAATGCGCTTTACCGCGAGCCATGGTTTTCGAGAGGTGACGACCTGGCCGGTTGAAGCGGACGGTACTGATCTCAGCATCATCAACAATCAGACAAAAGGGCCTGTGTCTTCCTTTGTGCATGGCAGTCGCGAGCCGTTCATGGGGGTCTGGAACCCGCACACTAGCACGGGAACGGCTCACTACGCGGATTATGCTCAACTTCCGGCAAAGAAGATCTGGTCATGGGGAACCGATCCAGACGGGTTGGATTGGCGCCAAACACTCTCGGACAACGACAGCGCTTACGTGGAAATCCAAGCGGGACTGTTTCGTAATCAGGAGACCTATGCTTTCCTGGAGCCTCGACAGACGATTCGCTTCTCTGAGTTCTGGATGCCGGTGCGCGACATTGGCGGAATTTCGCGGGCTAACCTAGCAGGCGCGGTCCACCTGAGCCGAAAACAATCCGCGCTACTCGCTGGCCTCACTGTGAATCAGGCTATTCCCGGCGCCACGCTACGCATTTCGCTGGGAGATAAGACCATCTTCCAGGAAAAAGCTGATCTCGTTCCGGAGCGCACCTGGACGCACGAAGTGACGAATGCAGATCCGCGGGGGAAGTACACATTTGAGCTTCGCGACGCAAACGGAGCTGTCCTGCTCAGTCAGACGGAAGGCGAGTACGATTGGACTCCCATCGAAGAAGTGCGCGTTGGACCGCAACCCGCTTATCAGATTCCTGAACCGGAGCGCCGCACCGGAGACGACTGGCGCCAATTGGGGGATGAAGAGGAACTTGATGGAAATCCGCTGGGAGCATTGCAAACCTATCAGGGCGGTTTGGGTAAGTTTCCAGAAAGCTTTGCGCTGAGCAAGGCGGCGGGACGACTCTATGCGAGTTTGCTGCGCTTTCAGGAGGCGAAGCAAAGTCTTGAGTCCGTTCACTCTCGCGATACATCGGATTCCGAAATCTCGTATTACCTGGGAATTGCGTACGACGGGATCGGCGAGAACCGAGAAGCCCGTGAATCGTTCGAAGCGGCTGCACGCATGCCAGACTTCCGCGCGGCGGCCGGAATTCGGTTGGCTGAGCTCTCGGCGCGCGAAGGAAATTTGAGACTGGCAGAGTCTTATCTCCAACTAGCCATGGACGCAGCTCCGGATGATCTTCGTTCTGCTGAAGAGCTAGTTGCGGTATTAAGTGCGGAAGGGCAAAAGGAAAAATCGCAAAAGCTCGCACAGGAATGGCTGGCGCGATTTCCACAAAGCTATTTTCTGCTCGAGCAGCTTGGGAAACCGGACCTGCATCATCTCGGCGATGACGCCGATCGCGTATTGAACGTCGCGTCGGAATACATGCACCTGGGGATGTATTCGCAGGCGTTGGCGGTGCTCTCACGCGATTATCCTGCTGCGATTGCAGATGAGAGCGAGCCGGGCCAGCTACCCCCTGACAAACATCCATTGATCGCCTACTATCGCGGATACTGCCGAGAAAGATTGGGGGATTCTGGGGCTGGCGATTTCAACGCGGCGGCGAAGCTCGTGACGGACTACGTGTTCCCAAACCGCGCGGAGGATCTGCAAGTACTGACGGCTGTGTTGAACTCGAATGCGCAGGACGCGAGTGCTCACTATCTGCTTGGAACACTCTATTTCTCAAAGGGACTCACAGATCAGGCGCTCGCTGAGTGGGATCAGGCTCGGAAGTTGAGTCCGCAGATTCGCGTGCTGCACGCCAGTTTAGGGCGCGCTCTGCTGCATGGAAAGAACGATCCCGAGCAAGCTTTGATCGTGTTTCAGGAGGGCTTGCATAACGATTCTCAGAACCTCGCACTCTACATAGGAATTGATCAGGCACTGAGCATCCTGGAGCATCCTCCTCAGGAACGCGTTGCAGCGTTGGAGCGGTATCCGGACCTTGCAGGCATGCCGACTGCGCTCGTCTACGAACTGATTTTGAATTTGACCGAAGCGGGAGAGTTCGAGAAGGCAGCAGCGTTGTTCCACAATCGGTTCTTTCAAAGAGAAGAGGGTGGGACCAACGTGCGGCAAGTTTGGCTTGAGGTACAAATCCAGCACGCTTTATCAATGGCGCAGCAGAGACAATGTTCGGAGGCGATCAAGGCCGTCGACGAACTGGCGCAGCCCGTGCCGGATTTGGCATTTACGCGTGATGGACTTGAGCCGTTTCTGGAGTCCGCCAGGGTCAGCTATCTGATCGGAAACGTATACAAGAGATGCAAAGTGACGGACAAGGCTCTGCTTAGCTTCAAGCACGCGGCCGGGAAGTCGAGTGTAGGAGACGCGGCTTGGGCGTGGAAAGCGTCGCAGCAACTTCCAGATTTTGATCACAGCTCGGCGAAGCAGAAATTGCAGAGCATTCTCGATAGCGTCAAGAAATCTGGTAGTGCGGAGTTTTCCGGTGGCCGGTGGCTTTACAATGTCGGGATGCTCGATGCCGGGTTGGGAAACACAGAACAGGCATCGAAGGAATTTCGCGAAGCGCTCTTGTCTCCTGACACACTCATGACGTATCACCTGACGCGGCTTGCGATGTCGGGCAACAATCCCTGAGTGTCTTCGGTTCAGTCGTGGAAAGAATTTCCCATGAATAATTTCTTTCGTGTGCTGCTTGTGCTCATCGCTTGTTGCGGTTCAGCCTTCGCGGAGGATGGCGTCATTCACAGCCGGTGGGCCAACTCTGATCCGCGGCTCGACACGAATCCGAGGTCTTCGTTTTGGCGCGGGTCGGAACCCATCAACATGGAGTCGGATAAACTCGGCAAAACTGAGCCGAAATATCGGACTGAGATCCGGACGCGCTGGACGAAGCAGAACCTCTACTTTCTTTTCGTGTGTCCCTACGAAGAACTCAATCTGAAGCCGAATCCGAATACGTCGGCCGAGACGAACGAACTTTGGAATTGGGATGTCGCGGAAGCGTTCATCGGAGCGGATTTCAAGAACATAAAACGGTACAAAGAATTCGAAATTTCGCCGCAAGGAGAGTGGGTCGATCTGGATATCGATCTCGATCGCCAACATGATGACAGCGGTTGGAAATGGAATTCGAATTTCGAGGTCTCATCGAGGATCGATAAGACTGCTCACGTGTGGTATGGGGCGATGCGAATTCCGTATGCTGCCATCGACAGTCGCCCGGCGGCCACGGGCAATACTTTGCGCATCAATCTCTTTCGTTGTCAGGGACCGGCCTCCAGTCGGCACTACATTGCCTGGCGAGCGCCGATGCGCGACAGCTTCCATGTTCCGGAACGATTCGGCACTTTGAAGCTCGTGAAGTGAGGGCAGGCCGGTCCTTGCAGCGAAGACTGTGTAGGTCGGGCTTCGACGGCGCGGTGACTCGCTTCGCTCATCACCGCTCGACCATAGTGGATTCTTTGCCAGACTACCCGGGTTGCCAGAATCGGTACCGCAGCGAATGCGGAGCCGCCTGCGGCAATGGCTTGTGCCCCTCTGCTCAAGAGTTTGCGCCGAGTAATCCGTGGCATGGCTGATCCTTCGGAACATTCTCAGAATGCTGTTGGAATTTCGACAATCAATCTCGCGGATAATCGTCGGCCATTGCTGGCAAGGATTCGGCCTTGTCGGGAGTGCTGAAATATTGCGGGCGCGCCTTCTCCCACTGCACCATGCTGAGACCGGATGGATCGTACACAATGCGGCCTGCGCGAACGGTCATACGAGCCGTCAGTTGCGCGTTTCCGTCAAATCTCGCGACACCACAATCGATGTAACTGAAATGACCCTTGGATAATTCGAGGACCGCGATATCGGCGTCCTCTGCCTACCGCCAGAGTGCCCAACTCAGGCCGATGAATCTCGGCTGCTGGATTGACAGTTGATCGGCGAATGATGTCTTCGAGAGGCACACCCATGGCCAGGAATTTCGACATCACGTTGGTCATGCTGACTACGTTGTAGTTGCCTGTGTGTAAGTCGGTGGACATGGAGTCAGGAACGAATCCTTGTTTCTGAGCAGGAACCGCATTGCGAAACCAGAAGCTGCCGGATCCATGCCCGACGTCGAAGATCACGCCACGCGCGCGAGCTTCCGCCAAGGCGGGATTGATTTTGCCGTCGGCAAGAATTATCGGGAACTGCTGGGCAAAGACGTGGGTGTGAATATCACCGGGCCGCATCTTCTTCAGCAGCAGATCTTCGTAAGTTCTCTCTGGACGAGGCCAAAAATCATACATGACCGGAACATTCGCCAGCGTCGCACATTCAATCGCCCGATCCACCGCAGCCCACGGCACGTGCTCCGCATCCCAAGGCTCTTTCGTCCAGTAATGGGCAGTCTTCACTCCCACGATCACGTCCCGATATTTTGTGATTGTGGCGGCGCAAAGTTTGGGGTCCATCTCATCCAGACTCTGTTCGAGTCCCCCGTCCATGCCATTACTGACAATATTCAGGAAAGCCAGTACACGCACTCGGGCGCGGTCGATGACTTCTTCTTTTTCTTGCAGGAAAGTTTCGGCGCCTGCCGTACCGGCATCGACGATTGTGGTCACGCCAGATTGCAGCGCCATATCCGCCGGAATGCCCAGCGGGAGAGTGTGCGCTCGGGCTTCAGGAGTGAACCAGTTGAGTGGCGCTCCTCCGTGTCCGACGTGGAAGTGAATGTCGATCAGTCCGGGGGTGACGATGAGCTTCGAAACATCCACCACCTTTCCGGCCTGCTCGGCGGGAATATCTTTTTCGACAGCAGCTATCCTGCCCTGGAATACGGCAACGTCGCGTACATCGTCGATGTGATTGGCAGGATCGATAACGTGGCCACCTTTTAAAAGCAGATCATAACGAGGTGGAGTTTGCGCAAATGTGACGAGAGGAGATCCGATGACGATCGCTAGTGCTATGATGATTGCAAGTGATGTTTTCATCCGGCTCTCCCTGGCTCCTGTGTGGTTTGTGTTTCAGCGAAAGTGTATCCACACGCGACGAGATTGTCATCTTAAGATGGACAGCGCGGGCAAAGACGGGTTGTAAACCGGAGACGCGGTAGCGTAATCTAGTCCGCTCCCTCAAGGTTCAGTCTGGCAATTGGGAGCGATCAACTCGGAAGGAATCAATGGATCGTCGTAGTTTCGTAAAGGCTGGTTGTATCGGCAGCGCTTCGCTGCTGATCCAAGGTCTGGATCCGATGGTGCGGGCGGATTCTCTTCCGGCCCTTCCACCCATTGAACTGCACGGTTTGCCCGATTATGCGCCGTCGTCACTGGGGATTCCGGGATTGTTTCGCGGGCGGGTTGTCGAGATCCGCGAACCCAAAGCCATCGTGGGGAATCGGGTGTCACAGCCGATCGTCCGCCGTCTGCTGGAACGGGCGATGACCGAACTGACGGGCGAGCAATCAGTTCACGACGCATGGGCGAAATTCATCGAGCCGAAAGACATCGTCGGCATCAAGATCAATCCCTCAGGTGCGCCTGCTTGTTGTTCATCTCCCGAGATCTTGAGAGAGATCATTGACGGAGTCCGGTCGGTTGGAGTGCCTCCGCGAAATATTATCGTCTACGACCGATATTCGTATGAGATGGATATCGGCAGCTATCAGACGCTGTTGCCGACTGGAGTTCGCATCGTGGGCATCCAGGACGCCTTTGCCAACGGCATAGTCGGCTACGAGCCGAATGTTTATTGCGATGCCAATTTCTTCGGCGAGTGGGAAACCCGATCCTACATGGCAAGGATTGTGGCCCACGAAGTGACGAAGATTATCAACGTGCCTACCATGAAGGACCACTCGGCATCCGGAGTTACTGGAGCTCTCAAGAACCTGGCCTACGGTACTTTCAATAACGTTGCGCGCACCCATCGAGCGCCACATTCTTTTACGAATCCTCTCATCGGATTGATGTGCACGGTTGAACCGCTGCGTTCGAAAGCCGTGCTGCATATCATGGATGGAATGCGCCAGGTGTGGCACGGGGGCCCGCTCACACAGGTTCAGGATTTTATCGAGCAGCCGGGGATTTTAATGGTAGCTACCGACCCAGTGGCGATGGACACCGTTGAACTGGAGGCGATCGAGAAGAAACGACACGAACACGGTGCTCCGTCCGTCTGGGAACGCGAGCCAAGCAGCATCACGCCAGACACCAATGTGTTCTTTCACGATGCCACCAAGAATCTGTTCTTCCGGGAGCCAGGACATATTGCGGCGTCGGGAAAACTTGGACTCGGAATCTCCGATCTGAAGCAGATCGATCATCGTCTTATCTCAGCCTGATTGTGATGACAGAGACCGCTACACCTAAATCTCCACTCGACTGGCCAACCCTGCTCGGGGACAATGCCCGTACGGGTGGCCAGGGACAAATTAGATTACGTTTTCCCGACAAGGCAGCCTGGCAATATCATGCCGGCAGCGCAGTGCGGTCCGCTCCCGTGCTTCGAGATGGAATTCTGTATGTGACTTCGGTCAGCGGAGTGCTGCACGCAATCGACGTCGGCGCGGGAACAGCCAAGTGGAAGTTCCAGGCAGAGGGCCAGGTGCATTCCACGCCTTCTCTGGTCGGGAACATGGTGCTTTTTGGTTGTGACGACGGCAAGATTTATGCCCTGGATCGGCACTCGGGGGAAAAACTATGGCAGGCGGCAAGCCAGGCCGAGGTGTGGTCATCGGCGGTCGTCCGCGATGGAGTTGCGTTCTTTGGGAGCGCGGACGGGAAAGTCTACGCTGTTGACGCCGCCAACGGTCGCGAAAAATGGTCCCAGAGTCTTGGTGGAAGGATTTATTCCACGCCTTATGCCGCTGAGCATCAGCTGTACGTGGGATGCGGCGACGGAAAGGTTTACTGTCTCGCAGGCGATTCCGGAAGGATATTGTGGGAAACGCCTACGGGCAACGGTATTGATTCCTCTCCCGCAGTGGCCAATGGCCTCGTCCTTATTGGCTCCGAGGACTTTTATGTTTATGCGCTGAACGCGAGCACCGGAGAGGTGCGCTGGAAATATGAAACGGGCCTCGGCATCGCGTCTTCACCAGCGATGTGGGGAGATTTTGCTGCGATTGGCAGCAAAGATGGATTTGTGTACGCCTTGGATGTTCAGACCGGCCAGTTGCGCTGGAAGACCGAGGTCGGGGAAGTGGTTACGGCATCACCAGTGATTACAGATGGTGGAATCTGCATTCAGGCGGGAGGCTTGTTCGCCCTGGATCCCGTCAACGGCAAGATTGTGTGGAGAGCCGCTCTCGGGTCGGCAATCCAATCCGTTCCCGTGGTAGCGGACGATGGTATTTATATAGCGAGTTTGAGCGGTGAGATTTATGCGCTTCGATAAGCGATCGGCGGCAGCGCTCGTCATAGTGATTGTAATTCTGTCCGTCGGTTCGAGCGCCCAGAGTTCAGTTAAGCCAATTCTGGTTTACAAGGAAAAGTACGTCATGGGCACGGTCTTCGAGATCGCTGCCTATGCCGAATCTTCCGAGCAGGCTTCCGTCGCAATCGACAAGGCTTTGCAAGAGATCGTTCGAATAGACGATCTGATGAGCAACTTTAAGCCTGAAAGCGCATTGAGCAGGCTGAACCGTTCCGCTCATTTCCACACTCAGAAGGTTCCGCCCGACTTGTATCGCGTGATTGAACAAGCAGTGCAGTTTTCCAGACTCTCGAGCGGGAAGTTCGACATTACCGTCGCGCCGCTCGTAAACCTGTGGAAAGCTGCCTTGTCGGGCGACTCGATGCCTTCGCTTTCACAGCGGCAACAGGCCGAAGATTGTGTTGGCTACGAGAAGATCGAATTAACTCCGCCGGACCAAATTACATTTCGCTCTTTCTGTATGCAGTTAGATTTGGGCGCGATCGGCAAAGGATATGCCGTTGACCGCGCTGGTGAATTGCTGCGTTCCTCCGGCATTCGCAACGCATTAATCAATTCCGGAGGAAGTACGATTTTGGCGCTGGGATCTCCCCCGGAACAGCTTGGCTGGCTTGTGCACCTGCGCGATCCTTCTCACAAGATCGATCCCTACGTGATGCTTAAGGACCAAAGTGTTTCCACATCAGAGCAAACGGCGGCCTCCTTGCTCGCTCCCGAGTCGGCAGGGCATATTATTGACCCAGCCACGGGAAGGCCCATCGATACTCAATTCGCGGTCAGTGTCATCACCTCTTTGGGAATTCCCTCCGACGGGCTTTCGACCACATTACTGCTGCTTGGTCCGAAGGTTGGGAAGTCTTTGGTCGGTGGCATGAGCAACGTCTCTGCAATTTGGATTTCTCCGAAGGCAGAAATCGAAACAGTCACAAATGGTCCGAACATTTATTTCGGAAAACAATTGTGATAATCAGGGTTCGAGAACGGATCGCATGAGTTTCAGAAATAGTTTCAGGAACATGGTTGTAGTGTGCCTTTGCATCATGTTTTCTCCGTCTGCATGGAGTACGGTATTTGTGCAGTGGAGCTACGCCACGTTACCTCCGGCCGGTTCACTCGGAGTGAGCGAGATTGTTCTTGCCTGGGAACCCGGTGCACCTCCCGCGCTGTTAGAGACTGCGCGCAAACAAGGATATCGGGTATATGTTGAGACGCCGCTGAAGCAGGCGATCTTTGCGGCAAAAGCATGCGCGAGAAAGAGCTGCTCAGGAATTATTCTGAAGGTTCTCGAATCGGAGAGCGCGGAAACCGAAAAATCCATTGCCAGCTTGCGATCGGCTTATCCGAAACTGCGAGTTCTGGTGCTCAGCCCCACTGGCAAGCAGCCCAAGATGAGGGGCAGTTTCATCATCAAGCGCAATTCGGTGCTCGAAGTGTCAAGCCCGACTGCGCAACCATGGATTGATACGAATCTAGCATTAATCAAAATCGAGCAGCGGTCTCGCCGCCCGCAGATTCCGCTCTATACGTTTTCGTGGGCCGATCAAGCACCGCAAGCAATCCTGACGGCGGATGATTATTCCCTGGCTATTGCCGAAGCCGGCGCATTTCATGCTGACTTGGTTCTGCAGTTGGACGAACATCTGCAGCAGGGCCTGAATCAAGCATGATGGTGAGGCTTGGGCACTCTGGAATCAAGTGCGCTCGACATTGAAGTTTTCTGCCGATACGAGTGCAAGGGAATTAGAACCCGCCGCCAACGTGGCGGTGATCGTTGATCAGCTTGATCCAAGTGATGAAGTTACGAATCTGCTGAGTCGCCACAATATTCCATTCCAGGTATTTACCGCCGCGGACTTGAAGACCGAGGAACTGAAGGGCTTCGACATTGTGATCGTGTTTGCAAAGCCAGACGCTGAAACCGTGGAACGAATCAAGAATTTGGCGACGGGCGGCGCAATTGTCGTCGCAGTGGATGTGCACGGCAAGTATTCGTGGCAGAGCAGCCAACCAGTCCAAGTGAACGAGCACACGACTTCGTATCCAGTAGGAAACGGAAAGGTGCTCGAATTGGCAGAGCCTGTCTCGGATCCCGAGACTTTCGCCCAGGATATTCGTCGGCTTCTGGGTAAACAGAATGCGCTGCTAAGCCTTTGGAATGGACTGACCACCATCGCTGTGCCTTACGCTGTGCCTCAAAAAGACCGCGGGGCAAAGATGACTCTCCTGGAATTAGTGAACTATGCCGGAGAGCCGGTTCGTCTACAGGTGCAAGTCAAAGGATCGTTTACGACGATCCGTTACGAGACGCCCGAACATGGATGTTGCGAGTCTCTTGAGCCTGTAAGACATGACGGATTTACAGAATTTGTGATTCCGGAAATACGCATCGCGGGGCGGGTACACCTGGAATCGCAATGAAGTCTCGTTGCTTACGTGATTTTGAAGAAGCACCGCTATCGGAACCTGCGGATAAACAGTTTGTGGCGGTCGGATCGGTAAAGGCCTAGCACGTAAATCATGGGTTTTGCCTTCGTGGAAAAAATCTGTTGCCTGATTCGCAGTACTGCAGCGCCGGCCGGAATACCGAGAAGCCGGGCTGTGTGTGCATCGGCGACGGTAGCGTCGATTTCTTCGTCAGCGTGGCCGATCTGAAGCCCATGTTCCTGCTCTAGCACAGAAAACAACGATGTGTGGTCCAGTCTGGCCTGAGTCAGATCACCGAACTCATCAGCTGATAAATAGCAGGTTTCGATAGCGAATGGTTCGTCCTCGCCGAGCCTGAGACGCTCGACCTTAACCAGGCGGCTCGTGGACGGCAGTGACAGACGTGCTGCAATCTCCGGTTGTTCGGTCTCGATGACTTCAAGAGAAAGCAGCCTGGAAGAAACGGCCAGACCACGGCGTGACATCTCCTCCGTATAGCTCATCAGCTTGTTGAAATGGATCTTGGGTGGTGCGACGAATGTACCCGCACCGCGACGCCGGACCACCAAGCCCTCACGCTCGAGGCCGGTGAGCGCGTGGCGTGCGGTCATGAGACTGACGCCGTGAATACGCGCAAGTTCCCGCTCGGAGTCTACGAGATCCCCAGGTTTCAGAAGGCCCCTTTCGAGCCGTCTCACGATCGTGGACTGGATCCGCTGGTACGCGGGCTGCCCGTTATTCCGGATCTGTGGCATCCAAACCTTCTCCTACGCAGCTGCACAATACTACGAAGTGCTCTAGAGTTCCAACGCTAAATCGGTTTTCCTTAAACGGAGTGGTCTTTGCTGCTACACAAGGTACTGCGAATCTCCATCGCCGGTGGTGTTTCCTCATTCAGTTTCTGGATTCGAAATGGATAATTGTGTAAACCATTGCATATCAGTACGTTACCGTTAACCTCCTCCGCTGTGTGACGCCTTGAGTGCTCGCTTTCCCGACGTGCAGAGGCAGTCCGGCGACTCCTTCGCTCAAGACGATAGTACAACCATACTAGATTTTTTCAATTTCTCTTATTTTCTTCTTGACGACAAACCGTCTTCCGCTATATAGCATGTCCGTCGCTGTTTTTGTTATTTGTTTTTGATTTGAGGAGGCTTGTGATGAGACGTTCAACTGCCCTTTGCTGTTCGCTCCTTCTATTCGTAACGGTAATCGGGACTTTCCATTACGGCTGGAGCCAGGAAGTGACGGCTTCCATCACGGGCACGATCTCCGATCAAACTGGCGCCGCTGTAACCGGAGCCACAGTTACCGCGACGTCGCAGGAGCGCGGTTCCAGTTACGCCGCCGTCACCAACGACAGCGGCCTTTACCGTATTTCTCAACTTCCTGTCGGCCCATACGCGATCAAAGTTGAAAAAAACGGGTTTGCATTAACGTCCATTCCGCCATTCGTGCTCACTCTGAATCAAGTCGCCCGCATCGACGTAACCATGAAAGTCGGGAAGGCGAGTGAAACGGTGGAAGTGACGGGCGCAGCGCCAGTCTTACAAACCGAGACGACGCAGGTCGACACCATCATGAACGCCGCGACCAACGACAATCTTCCGCTGGCGTCGCGCAACTACGTTCAATTGACTCTGCTGGCGCCGGGGGCGGTTTCGACCGATCCCAGCAGCTTCAATAACGGCAACAACACCGCTGGTTATGGCGGTCGTCCGCTGATTAACGGCAATCGTGAGCAGGCCAACAACTTCCTGCTCGACGGCATGGATAACAACCAAGTATCGGACAACCTGCTGGGTTACACGCCTGCTCCGGATGCGATTGAGGAGTTCAACCTGATTACGAACAACGCCCCGGCGGAGTTCGGAAACTTTGAAGGCGGAATCGTCAACGCCACGATCAAATCGGGTACTAACAAATACCATGGCGACGTTTGGGAGTTTTTCCGCAATGACGTTTTGAATGCCAACAGCTGGTCGAACAATCTGGTGTACCCGGCGCTTCCCAAGGCCAAGCTGCGCTGGAACATGTTTGGCGGCACGTTTGGCGGGCCAATCGTCAAGAACAGACTCTTTTTCTTCGCTGACTTTCAAGATCAGCGATTTGATATCCCCAGCTCGTCGGGTTTCGAGAACGTGTTTACGGCCGCTGAACGTGGCGGAGACTTTGGCGCTCTGTGCACGGATCCGGCCCGGGGCGGCTCGTTCGTGGGAGGGGTCTGCCAGGGAGGGACGGGCACGGTTCAGTTGTACAATCCGTGCGTGTCTTTTGCGGCGCCGTGCACTTCCTCGTCTACGCCTGCGGCGACACGGCAGCCCTTCCCGAACAACGTGATTCCTGCGGCCATGATGAGCCCGGTGGCGGGCGCGTTGTTTGCGTCGAGTCTGTACCCGGGTGCCATCAATACCGGGCTGCAAAACAATTCAGTGAATATTAGCAATTCGGCCTTCAATGAAGTTCAAGGCGATCTCAAGATCGACTTCAAGGCCACACAAAAGGACAATATCTCCTATCGCTTCACCAGGGCTTATCAGGACAATCCAAGCAACAATTCCCAGGAATTGTTGTCCAACGCCTTTGCGACAACGCCGATTTACAACACGGTGGGCGATTGGAGTCGCACCATCGGAAACAATCTGGTAAACGATGCCCGCATCGGTTGGAGCCATATCACCCTGAACAGTGGTAATTCCTTTGCATCCGGCGTCGGGCAGTTCGGCAACACGCTGGGCATCGGCAATGGCAATCCGGGAAGTCTTCCCGGCTTGCTTGCGCTCAACTTCAGCAATTCAAATGTCAGCAACATTGGCGCCGCAGAGCAAACCCAGAGCTTCGATGACCATGTATGGCAGATCGAGGACGGGGTGAGCTGGACTCACGGCCGGCATAACTTCAAGTTTGGTGGCCAGTGGTGGCGTCAGATTATCAAGACGTTCTATGCCGGAAACAATGGCGAACTGGGACTGATGGACTTCAACGGACAGTTCACCGCGGCCTCAAGTTCTGCGGCTGTTTCGGGAGATGGTGCTGCGGATTTCTTCCTCGGCCTCGATTATCAATACGGTCGTGGCGTGAGTACCGGCCAAACCTGGCAACAGACCAGCGACGTCTTCGGCTTCTACGCTCAAGACACATGGCAGGTCACACCTCGCTTAACGTGGAATCTTGGGCTGCGCTACGATGCACATTCGCCGTGGGTCGAAGCCCACAACGATCAAGCCAACTACAACTTCACAACTGGCAATATTGATCTTGCCGGACAAAACGGGGCCAGCAGGGCTCTCTACGACGGAACCTGGGGAGGCAAGGATTTCCAACCGCGCATCGGTTTCGCATGGACTCCCTCGCTACTGGGCGACCGCACCGTAATCCGTGGAGCCTTCACCATTTCGTCGTATCTGGAGGGAACTGGTACAAACTTGCGCTTGCCGCTGAATCCACCATTTACTCCGGCGGAAATCAACGCGAACTATAGCGGCCTTGCACTGCCTACGACGAATGCGTCGGATGGAATCGTCGGCGGTGCTGCCTCGGCCTCCTGCGCTGCGCCAGAGTATGCCTGCTACGCAGGTGACTTGCTCCGAGTCTGGGACCCCAAAGTGCAGCCTGCGATCGCCGACGAGTGGAACTTCACTGTCCAGCATCAATTCGCCGGCAACACCACCCTTCAGGTGGGATATGTAGGACAGCGGGGAACTCACTTGATGGTGCCATTCGACTATGCGCAGAGAGTGCTGCTGCCGAACTCCTCTTGCGCTACTCCACCTTGTACGGCATCCAGCCCGTATTTCTCTGCGAACCCAGACCTCTACTCCGCGTTGGGCAACTACGGTCCGGGTGCGACTGTTTCGGGCACCAAATCCAATGGCACCATGAGATACAACTCATTGCAGGCGGTGGTGCAGAAGCAGATGACTCGCGGTTTGCAGTATCAAGTTGCCTATACCCTCTCCAAGTGCATGTCCGATAGCACCGGCTATTATGGCGCGTGGAACAATGCTCTGAGTGCCTCGGCATACTGGCAGAACGTCTACGACCAGAAATCAGAGTATGCTCCGTGCTACTACGACGCCAGTAACGTCGTTTCAGCCTACGCGATTTACGACCTGCCTTTTGGCCGCGGCCAGATGTTCGGCAAGGGCGCCCATGGGGTGGTCAATGGAGTGATTGGAGGCTGGCAGGTCAGCCCCATCGTTTCCTGGCGCACAGGTTGGCCGATGCCGGTGTACGGAGCCAACGATAACTCTGGTACCTTCAGCCGCGGCGCGCGGGCGGATTGCAATGGCGTTCCGTCGATTGTGAACACGTTTATACCGGGAATCGGCCGGCAGTGGTTCAACAATACCGGCCAGTTCACCAATCCGTCCGTTGGGACCTTCGGCAATTGCTCGCCGCAACTCGCAGACCTGCGTTCGCCTCACTACAGTGACGTCGACCTCAGTTTGCATAAGGACTTCCCGATTACTGAGCGATTCCGGTTGCAGTTCCGGACCGACTTCGTTAACACCTTCAACCATGTGCAATACAACGCACCGAACATGGGATTGGGGGCCGGCATGGGACAGATCAACAGTGCACAGCCGCCAAGGAACATTCAGTTGGCACTGAAGCTCTACTATTGAAGCCGGGAAACGTATAATAATGATGCAGGCGTTCATCCCGCCTGCATCATTTTCTTTGGGCGCAGGTTTTCGGGAAGGGAATACTCGCAAGCTCCATGCCTTGCTCACCGGTTAAGATGTGCACATTCCGCCGGAAGAGAGCCCTCATCGCATTGTTAGCAGGCTATTTGTGGTCCGCATCGATCACATTGGGCCAGCAACCGAAAGTTGCATCGGCGCCTCAGTCTGCTCTATCACCTGAGAAAGCGCTCTCCCTGGCTGAGCAAGGACGCTGCCGCGAGAGTATTCCGGCACTCAAGCGTGCGATGGCCAGCCAAACCCCTTCGGCTACCAAGAAGGAGATTGGCGTGGTGGGCGTGCGCTGTTCTTTGCAGTTGGACGATCGCGACTCAACCCTGGACTTTGTCCGCGTCCTGCATAAACAGTTCCCGCTAGACCCCGACGTTCTTTTTGTCGTAGTTCATGCCTATTCAGATCTTTCAACAAGAACGGCGCAAGATCTGGGGCGGACGGCTCCTCAATCATTCGCCGCTCATAAGCTCAACGCCGAGGCTCTCGAAATGCAGGGAAAGTGGGAGCCCGCGCAGATGGAATATGAATGGATGATTCAAAACGAGCCGAACACTCCCGGCATCCACTTTCTGCTGGGAAGGCTCCTTCTTTCGCGACCAGATGCGGGACCAGATGTCATGGAGCGTGCGAAACAGGAATTCTTGAAGGAGATTCAAATCGATCCCAACAACGCTGGGGCGATCTACATCTTGGGAGAGCTTGACCGGCGTGATCAAAAGTGGGATGAGGCGATCTCCCGCTATACCGAAGCGGTCAAACTCGACCCGAACCTGGGGGAGGCGTACCTGGGTTGGGGGTATTGCCTGGTGGGTCTCAAGAAATATGAAGAAGCAATTCGACCATTGCGAACCGCAGAACGCCTGATGCCCGCGAATCCCGAGGTCCACCACTCACTAGGTACAGCGCTGGAGCGATCCGGGCACAAGGAGGAGGCACAGAAGGAGTTCGCCATTCATGAATCCTTACGCTCCGGAGCCGGGACCGAGAAACCAGAATAGTCGCGGTCAGGTGCATTCCCCGAGTAATTTCACGAACTGAATCAACGAACTGAATCATCGCTGAGGCTCTTCGACAGTGAGAATCTGATCCGCGCCAACCTCGTGCAACACTTGTTTGATGCCGCTCGGCCAGCGAATTTCCATGTCCTTGATGAGCCCGTTCTTTCCCAGGCCGAAGTGTACCCGGCTGTCGCTCGACCCAGTGTATCCGACTGCCGTTGTTACTTCGTTCCATTGTGAAGCGCCATCTTCGGTTGTAATGTGAATTTGCGCGCCGATGCCCATCCGATTGCTCTTTGTTCCTACGAGCTTGAAAAGAATCCAGTGATTGCCGGTCTCGGAGATGTTGCGCAGAATTTCAACCGGCCCGCCAAGAACGGTGACTACCGCGTCAATGCGGCCGTCGTTAAAAAGATCACCGAAGGCGACGCCGCGATGTGCGGCCTCCTCCTGGAAGTCAGATCCGGCTGACGGACCAACGTCGGCGAACTTGCCGTTGCCCAGATTGCGAAACAGGGAATTGGGCTCGGGATATTTGCGATTGCCCAATTCGCTGATGTTATCGAGCACATTGGCGCGCGCGACGAACAGGTCCTTCCACCCGTCATTGTCGAAGTCGAAAATGCCATTACCCCACCCCGACATTTCCTTTGTGGCTTGCAGTCCGCTGGCATGCGTGAGATCGTCGAATTCCCCGTTGCCTTGATTGATGAGCAGTGGGAAGGTCTCGTCTTCCACGGCTGTGTACCATATGTCCGGGCGGCCGTCGTTGTTGACATCCTTAAAATCAGAGCCCATTCCCGATAAAGCCGCGCCGTCGGGAGCATAAGCTACTCCCGCCTGGTTTCCGACTTCTTCAAACTTCTTTCCGCCCAAATTATGAAAGAGGAACCCCGGTGTAGTATCGTTCGCGACGAACGCGTCGAGGAAGCCATCGCCGTCGTAGTCGGCAAACGATACGCTCATCCCCTTGCCCATGTGCGACGAAATTCCCGTCTCTTCAGAGACATCGGTAAACGTGCCGTCTCCATTGTTGCGGTACAGGGAGTTGTGCAGCGACGCGTAAAGCTTAGGATGGCAGTAACCGCGAACGCCGCTTTTCACGTGACAGTAGGGATCCTTGTTGACTTCCCAAACGCAGTAGTTGACCACAAACAAATCCAGCTTGCCGTCATTGTTGTAATCGAACCAGCCTGCGCCGACTGACCACATCTTTTTGCCATTCATTTCGGCCCCGGCGAGACCTGCCTTTGCGGTCACATCGGTAAACGTGCCATCGCCGTTGTTGTGGAAGAGCTGATTGCCGGTTACGTTGGCCAGAAAGATGTCCGGCCGCCCATCGTTGTCGTAGTCCCCGATGGCTACGCCCATGCCGTAGCCCGCCCCGGCAAGTCCGGCGCGCTCGGTTACATCCGTGAACGTGCCGTCGTGATTGTTGCGATAGAGACGGTTCCAGTAAGCCGGCG
Source organism: uncultured Acidobacteriota bacterium (assembly GCA_963758005.1). Classification (GTDB taxonomy): domain Bacteria; phylum Acidobacteriota; class Terriglobia; order Terriglobales; family Acidobacteriaceae; genus Sulfotelmatobacter. The sequence goes on along the minus strand of CAVWTR010000001.1, from coordinate 108,828 downwards.
ATTCCTTCCGCAGTGAGGGAATTGCTGCTCCGTTAACCAGATAAATATCCAGCCAGCCGTCGCCGTCGTAGTCAAGCAATGCGACTCCCGCGACCATGGTTTCGATCTGATTCTTGTTGGGTGTCGGCGAATTGCGGGTGATGAAGTTGACGCCTGATTTTGCAGTAATGTTTTCGAATCGGATGGCTGGTGAAGTTGGTGCGGTGGCCAATCGCAGGGCGGTCAATCCGAGAGCGACAATGATGATGACATAACGCATGTTCTAGTGGCGAGGAGCACTAACCCCGGTGACCTCGGCCTGCTTGCTGAGTTCGCCGTCTGGAATTACCAATGCTACCCAAGGTGTTTCCGTCGAGACGACGTGTGCATGCCAGACAATTTCTTTTTGAGTTCCCCCCGAGAGGTGGACGTTCTGCGTCATCGCACCCGACAGCACGAGATTATCGTTGCGAATCGAAAACGTGTGATCCCCGGCACCGTTGGCTAAAGCACGTATCACGATTTCATTGTGATCGGTAGCGTCGAAGGAAACCTTAAAGTCTAGAACCTGGTCGGCGCGCAGATCCAGCGAGTACGTGGTTCCGGGAAGTACAGTGAGACTGGTGTGGTCAGATCCGTGTTGAACAACGTAACGCCCCTGAGGCAGGTGCACGCTGAATTCATTTCCTGCCGCGCTGGGCACCGAGATCAACTGCCCGCTCTTTTCTTCGCGGAATTCGATGGGTTCACGGTTTGCCGGATCGATGAGGCCTCGAACGGTGGCAGGAACGCTGAGGTCGTCCATTAACCAGATCCATTGTCCAACCGGCGCGGTCCAGACTTCCTTATAAGTCCAGCAAATCTGCGTCGGCCAGTAGGGAGCATCGTTATAGCCCTTCGTCTCGATGCCTACAGGAAGCGCGCCCACCATCTGGCCCGAGCGAACACTGTAAAGGGGTGTCCAGTCGTAGCCCTCGCCGTACATCAGACTCGACGAGAAAGGATTTCTGCCGACAAACCACTGCGCTTGCCTCTGGGCCAGGTCTTCTGCATCCAGATCCCGACGCAGTTTTGCGGCTGTGGATAGAGCCTTGGCCTGAGATAGCAGAACGCTGGAATTGCCGCGAAAGTCGAACCAAACGGGAAAACGCCGAAGGTACGAATCGTCCCCGAGCCGAACTCCGCGATGGACCTCCTCGATATAAGCATCGCGATCGGCGGCGCGAAGAGGAGTCCAATTCTTCGCTTCAGGAATGAGCCGCGCTTCACTTTCGCGATAGATCCCGGCGGGCAAGACTCCATAAGGCAGATCGAAAGCCGACGCCGGCTTAAGGTAGTACTGCGAATGGAGGACAATCGCGGAATACCACTTCATCCAGTCGGCATGGTCCGGAAATGCGTCGCACAACTTGGCCAGAGCAACAATCGGTTCCTGCTCCTGCCCAATGTGGAAGCGATGAAACAGATTTTCACGCTTTGGCCCAGTGTAGAAATATCCGGTTAGGGGAGTGGTCCAAGGCTGAAGTTTGCGTTCCTGCGAAGCCAGCACTAACGCTCCGAGTGCAACAGCTTCGTCTTCATATTGTTGATCCCCGGTCGCTTGGAAAGTTCGACCGATGCAACTACGCCAAAGGAAATCCGCTCCAGATCGTCCGATGCGCCGTAAACTTCTGGAAGAGGACCTGCGTTTTTCAGTCCTTCTACGGCATACTTCCAATCCTCCTCGGCAATAGTCAGGCTGCGATTCGCAAGTTCCGGATCGCTCTCTTTCAATACCCGTGACGCCAGCGCCTCCAGCGCGCTTACGCGGAAGTTCCACTCCGGATTATTTACCGCCTCACCATGACGATCATCCGCCGTACCCATGATTCCGTCGGTCCAGTAACTCACCAGCTGACCAGTGCTCCGATAGCCATCGCCGAACCGCGTTTTCAGAACCCAGTTCAAGCCCCATCGGGCCTCTTCAAGCAGACGATCGGCCAGTTCAGGATCTTCACCTTGACGCTTCAGGCTCTCGGCTAGGGAGAATGCTGCATATGCCATCGCCGGGGTGTGACCCGTCGCGCTTAAGTCGCCGGCATCGTGATATCCCCCGTTTACCACGATTCGCTGGTCGCCATGCGAGGTGTAGATGTCCTGGTGACATCTGCCGTGGATGCCCGGAATCTCGGTCCCACAGCGCTCGCTGTACATGAAATTGATCGCTTTCCAGATGCTGCTCCTCCATGCGTCCTCGCCGATGCGGAACGGGCGAGTTAGCGTGTCCCCGGCGCGGATCGCGTAGCTGCCGGGCTGCCGGATGTCCGAGAAATCGAGCACCTGGTATTTTCCAAGGTCTGTGCTTACTTGCTGGATTGCTTTGGTGAGAACGATTTGTCCAGTTTGTTGGTCAATCAGGGAGAACTGCGATGCCGCTAGATCACTCGCAATCGCCGATTTTGAACTTCCCGTCGAGTATCCGCTGTGGCTGAATGCAATCTTGCCAGGAGCGACATCCCAACCTTCGACGTGATCGGCGATCACACTCTGCAGTTCCAGATGTGCGACATCGAGGATTGTCCGATCGCCAGGATCCGGCAACTTCTTGGGCAAGCTGTAAGCGAACTCAAGCGCCGTCACCCGATCGCGGTCGAGAGGAGCAATCTCCCAGACAATCTGATTCCACGTATGGTTCTTGAGAATGATCGACTCGTGGCGCCCTTCGTTGTAATGATCGGGCAGCTTGTGGGCCCCATCATTATGCAGCACCAGAGAGCAGGAGATCGCCGGCGCTCCAACGACATCCGGGTAGACCCACAGCGATATGCGGTTGAATTTGCCCCAGTCCTCGCCGTCGAATTTCCGAGTTGCGACTAGATCTTCCCATTCGCCGCTGCCATCGACTTGGGCAATGTTGGAAGTCGAATGGATCCGCAGCGCGCGATTGGGGGCGGTGTTGTCGGTCGGGGTCCAGGGCTCGCTTGCACGGGCTTCGACCAATGTCATCTCTCCGGCACCCGCGAACGTCCACGACGATAAATTCTCCATATCGTCCAGCAGACGCGAATCGAGAACTTGTTTGTGCAGCCAGCGATACTCGGCTCCGTCCTCATTTCGTGCCACCATCGGCACGGTGAGAGCCGTCCGCTGGGCTACCAAAGTGGTAGGGAGAAGCAAACCGAAAGCAATGAAACTTCGCAGAGTGGCCCAAGGCAAAGGTGTCTTAAACATTGAATGGATGCCGGCATTGAGGCATTCGGAATGATACCGCATTGCTTCACTTCCGGCGGGGCAGTGAGCACTGAACCACGTTTGGCATAAGATGTTTGGCATACAATGTGCGCCATACAATGTTCGGCATACAATGTTCGTGCCACTCCGAAATCACGCGGAGAAAAGTCATCTTCGTTCAATCCGTAACTCTATTTTGAGGGCGGCAATCCATGACAGTTCGGCGACTGTTTGTATTTCTGTTGATGGCAATGCTGTTTGCCAGCTCGTACACGTTCGCACAGCAAACCCGATTCAGGGTTCTGGCTTTCTATTCCGAGACCACCGAACCGGATCATATTCAATTCGCTCAGCAGGCGGTGAAGTTCCTCAGTGAGACGAGCCGCAAGCGAGCACTTCGCGTTTGAAGCAACCACCAACTGGCAAGATCTGAGCGACGAGCGATTGAAGAATTGTCAGCTCGTCGTCTGGCTGAACGAGTCGCCAACAAAGCCCGAACAGCGAAGCGCCTTTGAACGCTATATGCAACGTGGCGGAGCGTGGCTCGGTTTCCATGCCGCCGCCTACAACGACAAAGATACGAATTGGCGATGGTTCGTCGATTTCCTTGGGGGTGCTGTGTTCGATACCAACAGCTGGCCGCCACTTCCGGCGCGGCTGGTAATCGATGATCGATCTCATCCGGTCACTGCAGGAATTTCGGACTTCGATTCGCCCGCGAACGAGTGGTACATCTGGGAACCTAGTCCGCGCCTCAACAAAGATGTGCGCGTCTTGGTCAGTCTCGATCCATCGAACTATCCCATCGGATTCAAGGATGTTCTGACCAGCGGCGATCTGCCGGTTGTCTGGACCAACACGAAATACCGCATGCTGTACATGAATATGGGGCACGGCGACAAGATTTTCGCCAGCACCATCCAAAACCAGTTCATCGATAACGCCGTCAATTGGCTCGGAACAGGCGCCACCCAGAAGGGAACGCCGAAGCCGAATGGAATTCGCATTAACTCCCATGGAATTGCACTCAATCCGCAAACCGGCAAGTTTTACGCTGTAAACACGACGGAAGGTACCGTCAGGGTGCTCGATGGGGATGGAAATCTTTTGACCCACGTTCAAGTCGGACAAGAGCCCGAATCGATCGCCATCAATCCTGATACGAATCGAGTCTACGTTGCGAATTCCGGCAGTGGCACAGTGACTGTGATCGACGGCGCAACCGACAAGGCTATTGCAAGCGTGCCCGTTGGCGACCTTCCTTATACGATCGTCGTCAATCGGGCGGCAAACAAAGTGTACGTGTCGCGCACATTTAGCGACGTTACCGTGATTATTGACGGGACAACAAATGTCCCGAGAACTGTGAAAGCGGGCGTGGGCGATGCCGTTGCAGCGGAGTCTCTCGATAGCAACACGTATCTGATCAGCTATGAGGGTTCGGACGTGACGGTCTTCGATGGCATGAATGACCACGTCTCCAAGATAAAAGCTTCGAATCATCTCTGGGCTCTCGCAGCAAATCCGGGGACGAAGAAGATTTACGCCGTGAGCGTGGGCGGTGCGAACGTGACGGTCATCGACGAGAAATCACACCCGACGACGCTCGCGGATATCGGGAAGATTCCTTGTGCCGTCACTGTGGACAACAGCTCAGGAAAAGTGTTCGTTGCGAACTATGGAAGTAATAATGTGACGGTGATTGATGGCGCCACCGACTCGGTCTTGGCGACGGTAAGCGTCGCGCCGAATCCGCAGGTGATTGCTGTTGATTCCAGTAATCACAAAGTGTACGTTGCGAGCACACGGGAGGGCGCTATCACCGTGCTCGACGGAACCAATAATTCAGTGTTGGGGACGGTAAAGACAGGCAAAGCCCCTTTCGCGATCGCGGTCAATAACAAGAGCCATAAAGTGGTCGCACTCGGCCTGGACGGCCATCTGACTGTGATTGACGGGACGACTTTGGCGACATCGTCGTTCTAATGTCAACGGAGACCATAGAAATTGAACATGGAAATTGTTGTGGTCTTGTGAGTATCTAGTTTTGTTTGAGCTAGTTCCGCGGCGGGGCATCGACAATTACATTAAGCATTCCTCGGTCAGCGTTGGACGATTTCTTTATTCTGTGAACCTCGTGACTTGAAACGCCTCCCGGATCATTCCAGGTTCCGAGGCAGGGCCTGTAATTTCTGACAGTTATCTATTTTGCGCTGGTTGTCTACTCTCAAATGGGAAGGGTAATCGGGAATAGTGTGTCAGTTCGCTGCGCGGATTGACCAAAAAGGCTGCCGTGAGACTGGGGAAAGCGACTGCAATTCTGCTTTTGTGTCTGTGCTCGATTCCTCGCGCCCAGGCCCGGATTACCCTGCTTGTGGGAGAGCCCTACGGTTACGACGCTTTTTTCGCGGGAACCGGTCATGCGGCGGTCTACCTCAGTGGTGTCTGCGCCAGCTCCCCGGTGGTGCTGCGTCTCTGTAATCCGGGCGAAGACGGGGTGGTGCTGAGCCGTTACCTCGGCATCGGGGGATACGATTGGATTGCAATTCCTCTCGTTCCTTACCTCTACGCAGTAGAAAAACAGGAAGATATTCCGCTTTTTTCCGATCCGAAGCTGGTTTCGTTTCTACGCGACCGCTACCGGCGCGAGCACCTGGAATCGCTCGTTCCTGATCTTCCCAGTGGCGGAACGCCGGATGGAGATTGGTACGAGTTAATCGGGGCTTCGTACCTCCGCACCATCTATACATTTGAGGTCGAGTCGAACTCCGAGCAGGATGAGAATCTGATTCGCACACTCAACAACCACCGCAACCACCAGCGCTGGAATCTGGTCAGGGCGAACTGCGCGGACTTCGCGCGTGAGGTCATCAGTCTTTACTTCCCGCACTCGGTGCATCGCAGGATCGTCGGCGACCTGGCCGTCACCACCCCGAAACAACTGGCCAGCGGCGTTTCCAAGTTCAGCCGGCTGCATCCCGAATTGCAGAGCTCGAGCTTCGTAATTCCACAAGTTCCTGGGACCATTCCGCGCTCCAAGCGCGTCCGCGGTGTTCTGGAAGTCGCCGTGACCGCGAAGAAATACATGGTGCCGATCATCATATTGAACCCCGTTGTCGCAGGCGTCATGGTTGCGGGGTGTTTGGAAAACTGGCAGTTCAACCCGGGAAGGAATGCGCCGATCCTCGATTCGAAGCACGAACTGGGCGCCCCCCTGACGCGCGCCGACCGCCGCGCTTTTCGGGACCAATTAGAAGAAATAGTGCGAATGGCCCCTTTGGCAGGCACGAGCGTGTACGAGAACAATTGGCAGTCCTTGCACGACACAGCCGAGCCGGCGCTTGATCCCGCTGGAAGACCTATCTTGCACCTGTGGGTGGGCGGTGAAGTCACGTCTGTGGGGGTTACGCGATCCAATATTTTGGGAGTTCCGGCTGGTTCCGAATTTGCCCTGGGCCTGGTGAAAGCACGTTTGCGCGAGGAATTAAAATCCGAATCCACCAAGAAGACGGCTCGCGCGGATGTCGAGAGCGATCTGATGCTACTCCAGGAACTTCTTGCGTTGCAGCCCGACGGATTGGCAAGCACCGCCGGATTCGCCAGTGACCGCTGAGCGCTCGCTTCAGCGTCAGAGGTGTTTAGCTGATCCGCCGTTACTGAACTCATCGCCCGGCGTGTAGACCCACTTGCTGTGCTTGTCGCGAAAGGAGACTCCGGGAAGATGTCTTTGTGCCGAAACCTGTGGGGACTGATGTTTCGGGCCGGACGTTTGATCGGGCTGAGCCTGGTTGTACTATTTTGCGGATTTTCGAGGCCGGCGATGGCGCAGTCTGCGCAGCCCGCAGATGTTCCGACAGCTGCAACGGACACACTCGACTCCCTGGAAAGCAGTGCATCGGCGGGCGAGTTGCAGGCAGACCGGCCAACACCGGGGTATATCAGTGGGACGGTGGTTGACACAGCGGGAGCCGTGGCTGTCGGCGCTCAAGTGCGACTGACGCGTGATGATCAATCCTTCCATCAAGAAGCATTGTCCGGCGAGAATGGGCAATTCTCGTTTGCCGATCTCCCTCCGGGGCCCTTCCAGCTCACGATTACTGCGGCAGGTTTCGAGCCTCAAAAGGTCTCTGGATCTCTGCGCCCGGGAGAGTCTTACATAGTGCCGGCCATCAGGCTGCCGGTCGCTACCGTTATGACGGAAGTGCGGGTCGGACTTACGCCAGTGGAAGTCGCAAGCATTCAATTGAAGGAGGAAGAGAAGCAGCGGGTGCTCGGTTTCATTCCGAATTTCTACGTCAGCTACGTCCCCGATGCGGTTGCCCTATCGACTGGACAAAAATTTCATCTCGCCTGGAAATCTGTGATCGATCCCTTCACCTTCGTGGGAGTTGGCCTGCTTGCAGGGGTGCAGCAAGCGACGGATGACTTTGAGGGATACGGTCAAGGGACACTGGGTTATGCGAAACGCTTCGGGGCAGCCTATGCTGACGTGGTTTCAGGGACGTACGTCGGAAGCGCGATCCTGCCGTCTCTTCTGAAACAAGACCCGCGGTACTTCTACAAGGGCACCGGCAGTACTCGATCGCGGTTTCTTTACGCGATCGCCAATACGGTGATTTGCAAGGGCGACAACAGGCGCTGGCAACCGAATTACTCGGGCGTTCTCGGAAGCTTCGCGACTGGTGGTATTTCCTACCTGTACTATCCGGCCAACGAACGCGATGCAACCCAACTGGTCCTGCAAAACTCGCTGATCAGACTCGGTGAAACTGGCCTCGAAAATGTCTTGCAGGAATTTATCATCCGAAAATTGACACCGCGTCTTCCACGCCAGCTTCCTCCGGCCCAGCCCTGAAGTGACAATCGACCATCATCTCTGCGCAGAGCCCCGCATCGAGCGGGGGAATGGAAATTCGTCGTGGGCTCGCCGGCGTGTGGGAGTGACTGCTGGGGTGACTGCTGATGTTAGCGGGCTGATCTCGAGACTGGTGCTCGATGCTGATCGAGCATCGATGCTGATGGAGAATCGCATGGGGGACAGGCGTCGCCTCCCATCTTAAGTCGGCATGCCGTGGTCTAAGGGAACTAAAACGGTCTGCTCACTGCGCCCCTTGCCACCACTTCATCCTCGGGACGGTCGCAATGGCCTTGAGTTCTATCATTACTTCTAATTCCTGCTGGATCTGGTAGAAGCGGACGAGGCGCCGGGGCGACAGGGCCGCGGCAAATTTCGGACGATATTTCCCGTCCAGCTCGTTCTTCAGCTTCAGTTGCTCGAACCGTCGGTTCAACAACTCCTGCGCTTTTGCATCCGTCATGGTGTCGTAATGATCGGCGTAATCCATGATCAGAGCGAGGCGGGCATCGAGGAACTTACCGCGCTCGGCCATGTAAGAGTCGTAGACCGGCCAAAACAGCTTGGCCTCCTCAGGGGTGAATGTCACCATCCCCTTGCTGACGTAATCTCTCGCGTCGGCCCTGAGGTCGGTCTTGAGCAGCTGAATGTACTGGTCCAGGTCATCCGCAAATGCTGGCATGACGAACAACAAGGCAATGACGATCAGAAGTCTCTTCATTATTATTCTTACCTCGCTCTTGGAAGTCGCTTGGAAACATCCATTGCGCTTTGGGGCGGTTTTAATCATCCTCTTTGTAGCTCCCCGCCGGCCGAGCAGGAACTGTCAGAATTGACAGGAAAGGCGCTGATCGTGACTGACCTTTCCTGTCGCTGATACTGTCGCTGATGAGTCGAGGTCCCCACCTCCTGTTTCAACACCCACACATCCACAGATGGGCGCCTATTGAGAATCCTCGCCTGTAAGAGTTGACAGTAGGCACTCCTTCGCACTTGTGGTGCACTAACGAACGAACGTATAGAGCGCTTTCGCCTTCGTCAGACACCGACGCAGAAACATTGAGAGGAAATTATGAAAAACACACTACGGCGTGTATCGAGTACCACACTGTTGATGCTCGGCCTCCTGGCTGGAGCGGGATTGATTCGTCCCGCCAACGCGCAAAGCCCCGAACTGCAGCAGCGGGTTGCGGAGGTCAAAGAGGCAATGGCGCGGAACAAGCAGTCACTTGCTTCTTATAGCTGGAACGAGCTGATCACGATCAGCTTGAAAGGCGAACAGAAAAAGCAGGAGCACTTCCAGGTGCGTCTCGGACCTGACGGCAAGTCCCAGAAGGTTTCCCTGGATCCCCCGGATACAGCCGCCCCCAGCGGAGGGCGCCTGAAACAGCACGTCGTCGCGAAGAAAAAGGAAGAATACACAGATTACGCGGATGCGATGAAAGCATTAGCACAGCAGTATGTGCCGCCCGACGGGCAACTTCTGCAGCAGGCCTATGCGCAAGGGAACATCATGCTGGGGCCGGTCGCGGGCGCCCCGAGTGCGATTCAACTTGTAATCAAGAACTACTTGAAACCAGGAGACTCGATGACTCTGGTCTTCGACCGAACTCAAAAGGCACTGCTTAGTCTCCAGATCGCCTCTTATATGGATGATCCCAAGGATGCCATGAACTTGTCGGTACGCTTTAGCCGTCTACCAGACGGAACAAACCATGTGGACGGCGTAGTCATGGATGGAGTCAGTAAGCAGTTGAACATTGCTACGCAGAACTCCAATTACTCGCATGTGTAAGGCTCTTCGAACAGGCGATCAGGCAGCTGAAGCGAGTTCTGTAAGCGCCTCGACTATGAAAGGACGAAGCATCAAGGACGAACTATGAAGATGAAGATGCTGAGCGCAGTTTTAAGCGTAATACTTCTGCCGGTGTTTAGCCCATCGAAGGCCGTGCAAGCCCAAACCGCGGCAACAGGCGGCGGAATAGATTCCGTTGAAGTGATCAAGGTCCATGCGACTGTCACGAATATTGACCTCGAAAAACGTAAGGTGAAGCTTCTGTTGGACGACGGGAAGGAAAAGACCTATAAAGTCGACAAGAGTGTCCAAAACCTCGACCAGGTCAAAGTGGGAGACCAGTTAAATATTTCCCTCACCGAAGAAATCATCATCGTCGTCGGAAAGTCGAGCGAGACCCCGAACGCGACTGACTCTCAAACCGTGGGCGTAGTGCCGAAAGGGGCCAAGCCAGGCATCGTCATGGTCGACACGGCGACCCTGAGCGCAAAAATATTGGCCGTGGACGCACAAAAGCGGCGTGTGACTCTGCTGGACCCCGACGGTAAGAAGAAAACCATCAAGCTAAGCAAAAACTTCCAGAACATCGATCAATTACAGATTGGCGAGACCGTCGACATGCTCATGACCGACTCCGTTGTGGTCGAAATCGTTAAGTGATTTTCTGAAGACGGCCAGCATCCTGCGGCCCCATGGGTGTTTCCCAAACAGGAGCCTGCGCAGAAGTAGAGAAGGCAATTGCTCTGGGCCGATTCGGGCCACCGTGAGGACCTCTCGATGATCATCGCCCAAAGCGTTTTCAACGTCCAATCTGCCACGCCTGGTGTTTGGAGCGCTGACTGGGCCTGGGGATTGCCTTTGATTGTAGTCACCGTGATCATCCACGCCTTGGGATTGGGGTTCATAAACCGGAGTGCCGTCGAGATATTTGACCGCAAGATGGATGGCCGCTACCCAACGGCTTCGTTCGCGGCGGTCATGAGCGTGGTGATCCTGTCCGCCACTATCCTGCACGCGCTGGAGTCCGCCATCTGGGCTTTGTCATATCAGGCTTTGGGGGCTCAGCCTGACTACAAATCCGCCGTGCTCTTTTCGCTAGGGGCGATGACGACCTTCGGGAATGCTGTGTCTCTGCAGGAACGCTGGCAGCTTATGGGAGCGATCGAAGCGCTGAACGGATGGCTGTTGTTTGGACTCACTACCGCTTATTTGTTCGGCACGATCCAGAAGTGTTACCAAATCGAAATGAGGCAGGTTTCGGCGATCCGGGACCAGAAGGCACAACTGAATGCCTGAAGGTGGAGGTTCCAACATCGAAATCGCTCACCACCTCAGCGAACACGGGGGATCGCACACCTCGGGGCACGAAATATTAGAGATCGTAGAGGCTGTGGTGCTCGCCATAGTCGCTATCGCCACTGCCTGGAGCGGCTATCAGGCAGCGCTCTGGACGGGGCATCAGTCAGAACTGTACGGTCAAGCCAGCAAACTACGAGTTGAAGCCGAGGGGGTCTCTACATCCGCCAATCAGGAGCGTTTGTATAACGCTTCGACTGTGGTGGAGTGGCTGAAGGCCGAGGCCCACGGCGACAAGAAACTCGCCGACCTCTTTGAGCGGCGCTTACTTCCGGAGTTTCGTCCCGCTTTTGAAGCCTGGAAGAAGACCGACCCAGTCAACAACTCTAACGCTCCGCCGGGTCCGATTTCGATGGAGGGATTCCGAAGCGCCAAGATGGAAGAGGCTGCGAAATTGAATGACCAAGCCACAGAAGTCTTCGAACAAGGCACTCGGGACAGGGAATACTCTGACAAATACGTGCGCATAACCGTGACGCTCGCGACCGTGTTGCTGCTGCTGGCGATCAGTCAGCGTTTCAGGACTCGGGGTGTGCGGGTTGGATTGCTAGTGATCGCGGCGCTCCTGCTGTGTTTTCCGGTTTACCAGATACTTACGCTGGCCAGAGCCTAAGCTTCCCACCAACAACGCTCCTTGCCACCTCGTAAAGGAGTGGACAAGGAACTCCGAGAACGGCTCGATATTCGAGTTCCCGCCGCAGTGTTCCGTTTCTATACTTTGTCAGCTTGAAGGAGAGGAGTTGCTTCGATGGAACCGGTCGACTAAAACGGCCCGTGCTTTAGCAAGACCCCGTAGAACGTGACGATTCCGATCAGGATGACGGCAATTGCCACAACGAACGAGATGGACCACACATGCCGATTCTGGGTCGCGCCAATGTCGTTCAGAAACCTCCGGTGCTGCCAGGCTGCGGCCGATAATCCCAGGGTGCCCAGGGCGATCAAAGTCATTCCCAGATTGCGCGGCGCCTGCGGCCGCCGCACCGTACCGGCCGCAATTTCTTCAGCCTGGTACTGAAAGAATTTGTAAATGGTAAAACCAAATCCGATCATCGAAATCGCAGTTCGGATCCATGCCATCAGCGTTCTTTCGGAGGCCAGAATCGTGCGCTGGAATGCCAGATCGGTTCGCTCTTCGGCAAGAACCGTTCCTCTATCTTTGAGAACCGTTTCAGTAGGGCTCACGATGCTTTCCTCAGATCGCTGTTCGCCGGTGGAGTTGACGCCGCAACCTTCTTTCGAGCTATGCGCGTGACCAATCCCCGCAGAATCAGGTAGGGCGCAATCGCCAGAATGAAGGCGACGATGATCGCTTCCCCCGGGTATACAAAGCGTAATTCGATGATCTGGTACACAATGTCCAGTACGAGCGCGAGAATGAATACTCTGCCAACGCTCTTCCACCCATCCTTAAGCATGTCGTCGCGTTGGCCGCGATCCCAGAGCAGGCCCCAGAAATACGGCTCCTTGCCCGCCCTGGCATCTGCCAATCCTGACCGAATGGCGAAGAACGCCGCCATGCAGGGCTGCAGCACCAGTCTGAACTTCATCGGCCCGCTGACGCGCGCGAGCAATTGAGTTCCTACGCGGATCCACATGTTGTCCATAAGATTCTTCCCCTTGTCGAGATCTCCACCGGGAGAGAACCCGAACGAAACCGCCCGCAATTTTCAGCGGGCATTTAGCCGCGAGCGTTCAACCGCGCGCGCCACGGCGAGCGACGGGCTCGACATTCGGTCCTTCGGCGGGCGCGTCGAGCGGCACGATCGACGGCCAGTGTTCCCGAACAGCAAATACACGAAAGGTGAATGCAACCAGCACCGCGATGAGCGTGACGGGAAAGAAATGAGGGTCAGTCTTCGTCGCCCACGCGAACAGCACGTAAACCGTACTGGCCAGCACTGCCGTCGTAACCAGTTGCTCAGACGGCCTCACGACTTCGGGCGTGACCCCGGAGAAAAGGTCGATTAACACCCCACCCGCAGTGGTGGCAATCAAGCCGATAAGGATGGCGCTCCATATTCCTAGATTGTGGTCGAGAGCCTTATGCGCGCCCAGGATTGCAAACCAGGGCAGCGTGAAGGATTTAAGGTAGGCGAGAAACCTGGTGCGAAGCCGTTCCTCAATTGAGCCGGCCCATTGATAAATGGCCAGCCCCAGCAAACCCATCAGCAGGCATACGAGAAGATATGTAGGGTCCTTGATTGGCGAGGGGATGTCATTGAGCAGTAAGTCGCGCGCCACACCACCGCCGATCCCGCCGAAGAAGGCCATGATCAAGAGTCCGACCGCTGTGTAACCGCGATTGTGCGACGGTTGGCGGGCGACGAGAATCCCGTACAGTGAGTTGATGCCGGCGGAGAACATGTCAACATGTGGAAAGCTTGGCAGGTTCATTCGGAATCTCCTCCGAGCAGCCGTTGCGCCACGTAAAAGGCGCGATCAGTGATTGAAACTACGCGCGAAGGTCCACTGGACTTGATCCTCGGCAAGCAAGCCGAGTCGTCGCGGAAACTAGAGAATTTATAAGTGGAAGGCCAGAGCAACCACAACTGTCAGAACTTACAGGACGTCGGACCGTTTTCCGGATGGTTGCCGACTGTCAAATTTGCCAGTGGTTAGGACGGGTCTGAACTTTTAGCTTCGAGTACACGTCTGATGGTTGCAAAAGATCTCACGGGCAAAAAGAAGGCAATCGTGAACGCTGACGCCGAAAGTTTGACAGAGCTTCCTGGAAGGTTCCCGACCGAGTCAGCCACGAAGGAACCGCGACCCGCACCTGTGTCTGCGATGAACTTGCGGGCACAGGCCCAACGACTCCACAAAGAAGCTCACGTCTTCTATTTTGTGTTTAAACATCCCCGCACGCGCTGGTATGCAAGGCTGGTCGCAATATGTACCGCCGGCTATCTCCTAAGCCCCATTCAGCTCATCCCCAACTACATTCCCGTGATCGGCGTTCTGGACGACGTGCTGGTCGTGTTCCTCGGAGCAAAGCTGGTTCAAAAGATAACTCCGGCGCAAGTTCTCGCCGAATGTCGTGGGCTGGCCGATGCCGCCGAGATGCGCCGGAAAGAGGAAATCAGATCAACGGCAGCCGTCGTTGCTTCTGTGGTGATAGCAACGCTGTGGATAGCTGCCGCCGTCGTCGCCAGTGTGCTGATGGCCAGATACCTGCGCCATTAGCGAAATATGTGCTTGATGTCCGCGCCTCCGAGGGTTTCAGCGTCGAGTAAGTAAGTGCCCGCCGCTCCTGCGGCCAGAAGCATCGGCAGGAACCTCGCTCTGACTGTCACAGTTGACAGTTCAAGAACAGCCGCGAGTCTGGTCTAGTCGCAAGCATGAAAACATTTGTATCCGTAACGACCTGCGCCTTTGCAGCGGTCATTTGTGTTTTATTAACTGTGCCGTTGATTGCTCAAGACACACCGGTTGGGGTGCAGGGAACTGAAGTTGCAACCGACGAAACGCCAGCCGCGGCGGTCAATACTGATGCCCTGAGAAAGGCTGCGCAGAATCCCATCGCCAGTCTCATCAGCGTGCCGGTGCAGAACAACAGCAACTTTGGAGTGAGTCCGGGTGACCGCGCGCAGGATGTACTGAACATCCAGCCCGTCATCCCGGCACGTTTGACCCAAAATTGGAATCTCATCACGCGCATCATTACTCCGATTATTTATCAGCCGACCGTGAGCCAGCCCGTCAACCAGGGGGCGTACGGGTTCGGAGATCTGAATCCGTCCTTCTTCCTGTCTCCGTCCAAGGCAAGCAAAATAATCTGGGGCGGGGGCGCGGCGGTTGTTCTACCGACAGCCACCAATCCCATACTAGGGCAGGGAAAGTGGAGCATCGGGCCCTCGGTTGTCGTGCTGGCACAGCCGGCTAAATGGACGCTTGGCGTACTCGTCAATAACGTCTTCTCATTTGCCGGGCAATCCGGCCGCGCCGATGTCAATCAGATGCTGTTGCAGTACTTCATCAACTACAACCTGAACAAAGGCTGGTTCATCACCTGGCAGCCTACTCTGACCGCCAATTGGGAAGCGAGCAATGGCGGTCGATGGGTGGTGCCGTTTGGTGGCGGCATCGGAAGAATCATGAAACTTGGATTCCAGCCGGTGAGTTTGACCGCGCAGTTTTACGGCAATGCCGTCCATCCTCCGGGGGCGTCATCCTGGAATATGAAGTTACAAATTTCGTTTCTGTTTCCCAAGCTAACCAAGGAGCAGCAGAAGATGCTGCTGCAGCAAAAACTAAAACAAATGGAACAGGAACCCCCGCAGAAGTGAGAGGGACACTTTGCGGGCCGGGATCTGGCATTTCCACGCGCGCGGGCTGTCAGTTCTGCCAGTTGCTGGGGCAGTCCGTCGCTCCTAGATTGCTTCGAGCGCCGATTGCTCTGTGCGCGAGTGTGTTTGCTGGGAGGATGTGCGCGGTAAAAATATGAAGGCAGAAAGAAGATAGACTGTCCACGCAGGTTCCTAAATTCGCTCTCAGCGTGAGGCCGTTTGCATGACCAGTGTCGTGGACCATCCGCTAATTATCTTCCTGGCTTCCTTCATCGTTTTATTGCTCTCCGCATATGTTGGCGCCTTTTGGCGCCAACGCCGGGGACCACTGAAAGAGGCGGAGAAAGCCGACCACAGCATTATTGAAGGTACAGCGCTAACCCTGCTGAGCCTCCTGATCGGATTCACCTTTTCGATGGCCATGAGCCGTTACGAACAGCGCAAGAACTACGAGGAGGCGGAGGCTAACGCGATCGGGACGGAGTACGTCCGCGCTGGTCTGCTGCCAGACACCGAGGCGGCGAAAGTGCGGGAGGATCTGAGGAACTATCTCGATCAGCGTCTGCTGTTCTACACCACGCGCGAAGAGCAGCAACTGCAGCGGATCGACAGTGATACCACCCGCCTCCAGAAAGACCTGTGGTCCGTTGTCCAGGCTCGTGCCCTGACTCAGCCGACATCCAGCACCAGCCTGGCCGCGGCGGGCATGAACGATGTGTTGAACTCGGAGGGGTACACACAAGCCGCCTGGTGGAACCGCATTCCAACCGAGGCTTGGATCTTGTTGGCAGCGATCGCGATTGGCACCGCGCTCTTGATCGGGAACGGCGTACATCGGCCGAGCGGCCTGTTTCTGGTCATATCCCTGGGTGCGTCACTATGCTTCTTTCTTATCGCCGACATTGACAGCCCGCGCACTGGGCTAATTCGTGTGCAGCCGGAAAATCTGATACGTCTCTCTGATTCCCTGCGTGCGCCCTAGGTTTATGGGAATCACTTTTGCAGAATACGGCCACTATTCCAGAACGCGAGGATGTCCGATTCACTTTGTTTGGAAGATGCGATCCTTCGTCCATCTCGTGGTACATCTCGCGCTGTCGGCGGCGATCGCGGCTTGTTCTCTGCAATCGCTTCGCGCTCAGGACTTGTCTCCTCGGGCCTACGTCATCACTCCGCTGCACTCCAATGCGGTTACCTTGATCTATTCGTTCTTCGACGGAAGCCTCGACTTCAACGGCACGCTTCCGATTACGGGCGCCACCGGGACCTACCACGTACCAATCATTAACTACTATCACTCGTTCGGTCTCTTTGGACGCTCCGCGAACGTCAACGCCACGTTGCCTTACGCAGTGGGGACTTTCCAGGGGACGGTGATGGGGGCACAGGGGCAGATTTACCGCTCGGGCCTGGCGGACTCATCCTTCCGGTTTTCCATAAACCTCAAGGGAGGTCCGGCCATGCCGGTTCAGAAATTCGTCAAGTGGAAGCAGCGGATTCTGCTCGGAGCGAGTCTGAAGGTGGTAGCTCCCACCGGCCAATACGACCCGACGAAACTGATCAATTGGGGCGCCAACCACTGGGCCTTCAAACCGGAATTTGGCTACTCCCAACGTTGGGGCCATTGGCTTCTCGATGGCTATTCGGCGGTGTGGTTCTTCACGACGAATCCCGAGTTCTTTTCGCACAACGCGTACGTTCCGGGCAACCAGACTCAATCGGAAAATCCCGTGGGCGCATTCGAGAGCCATCTTAGCTACGATGTCAGGCCCCGACTTTGGGTCTCGCTGGACGGCAATTATTGGTTCGGCGGCAAGACAAGTTTGAACGGCGTAGAAAATTCGCTGACCTCGCAGAAGAGCTCCCGCCTCGGAGCGACGGCCTCAATCCCGGTGAGCAAGCACCAGTCGCTGAAGTTCAGCTACAGCAATGGCGCCTACATCCAGTTTGGCGGAAACTACCAAAACGTCTCGGTGGCGTGGCAGTATTCCTGGCTGGGTCGACCGAATTAGATCGTTGTTGATGTTCCTGGGTAAAGCTAACGCACTTGAGGCGGGTACTGTCAGTTCTGCCAGTTCACCAGCTTCGTCGGCGAATATACCGTTAGTTCTCGCTCGCACTCCGCTCATAGTTTGAACCCTCTAATTAGGAGATCTCAAAATGCACTACACTCGCGTCGCTCTTTGCGGGGTACTGTTGCTGGGAGCAGTGCTTGGAAATGCCCAGACGACGGTGATTCGTATTGCTCCACCTCCGCCGGTCCGAGTAGGCGTGGTCGGAGTCGCACCCGGACCAGGCTATGTCTGGGTCGGCGGATACCAGCGTTGGAACGGCAACGGGTACGTGTGGGTGGCAGGACATTGGGTTCGTCCGCCGCGTGCCGGTGTCGTATGGGTGCAGCCCCGTTACGTCCAGAGCGGAGGCACGTGGGTGTTTCATAAAGGATATTGGCGCTAGCCACGGTCAAAAAGACTTTCACACAGCTTTTTCCTTGCGGTAGAACTGACCGCTAGATCGGATTAGGCCAGAAGACGAAAACGAACGCCCTTCGACCGTTCCGTCGTTCCGTACTGCGAAAAGGCATGCTGGCGAACTGTAAGTTATGACAGTTACGTTCTTAGCCACTGCGGCCTAGTCTGCTTCTGGAAAGACACGCTTAACCACGCAGCCGGATCCGGCTGCCGTAAAAGACGGTAGGAACATGGCGACACTGACGGAATTTACTCGGCCAGAAAATTCACCCCCGGGCTTCCACCTGCTGGCAAAGCCCAGCGGGTCCACTTGCAATATCGATTGCACCTATTGCTTCTTCCTGTCGAAAGAAGCGCTCTATCCGAACGAAAAAAATCGGATGTCCGAAGCCACGCTTGAGGCCTACATCCGTCAGTTGCTGGAGTCACACCGCACGCCCACCGTAACCGTAGCGTGGCAGGGAGGCGAACCGACGCTGATGAAGGTCGAGTTCTTCAGGCGTTCGATCGAGCTCGTCGAGAAGTACCGCCGGCCCGAGCAGACGGTGCAACATACGTTTCAAACCAACGGCATTCTTCTCGATGATGAGTGGTGCGCTTTCTTCAAGGAACACGACTTTCTGGTCGGCCTAAGCGTGGACGGTCCGCGCGAGATTCACGACACGTATCGGCTGGACCGGACTCAGCGCGGAACCTTCGACAAGGTGATGCAGGGCTGGGCGTACCTGCAGAAGCACGGAGTCGAATTCAACATACTATGCACGGTCAACGCTGCCAACGAGAAACACGGCCGCACCGTTTACCGTTTCTTCCGCGACGAGATGGGAGCGAAGTGGGTACAGTTTATCCCGATCATCGAGCGCGCCACTGAACAGACGATCGACATTGCGAATCTGGGCTGGAGCGAGCAGCCCAACCGCAAGCGCTTGCTTTATACGCAGGACGGTAACCTGGTAACGAAGCGCTCGGTCGGAGAGGAACAATATGGCCGGTTCCTCGTAGATGTTTTCGAAGAGTGGGTGCGCCATGACGTCGGGCAAGTATACGTACAGCTCTTCGACGTGACGCTCGAGGCCTATTTCGGCCGCCATCTGCTGTGCATCCACGCTCCGACCTGCGGGTATGGCCCGGCGCTCGAGTACAACGGCGATGTTTACTCTTGCGATCATTTCGTCGAACCGCGCTACAAGCTGGGCAACATCCATGAGACCCACTTGGTTCAACTTGTGGCATCCGCACAGCAGCGCAAGTTCGGCGATGACAAGCGCGATACGCTGACCCCGCAGTGCCAGCGCTGTGAGGTGAGGCAACTTTGTAACGGGGGTTGTCCGAAAGATCGGTTCGCACTCTCGTCCGACGGCGATCCGGGCCAGAACTATCTCTGTTCGGGCCTGTACTTGTTCTTCACCCACACTCGCCCTGCGATGCAGAAGATGGCCCAGTTGTTACAGCGGGGGAGCGCGCCAGCGGACGTGATGGCAGTGATCGCGGATGAAGACGCAAAGGGTGGACCGTACGCGCCCTGTTCCTGCGGGAGTGGCAGAAAGTTCCGCTTCTGCCACGGCAACCGCGAGCCGAATTCTCCTTTCAGTGGGATCAGCGTTGCGACCATAGCACCGCAAGAGCCAGGAGTCGCACATGTGCTCCCACGAACTGCACTAGAAGCGTCCGGAAACGTGCATGGAGGAACGAAGTGACATCTCGGACGCCGCATACCAACTTTCTCGGACGCAACGTTTCGTCGGCCGAGCGGGTAACCTCAACCCTAAATCAAACTTAGCTAGCTCAAACTTAAAGGAAGGAATAAATCATGGCTACAAAGCAACCGAATATCCTAATCCTATGGGGCGATGATATCGGCACCTGGAACATCAGCCACTTTAGCCGAGGTATGATGGGCTATCGGACGCCGAACATCGACCGCGTCGCCACCGAAGGCGTAACCTTCACCGATTACTATGGCCAACAGAGCTGCACCGCTGGCCGCGCGGCCTTCATCACCGGCCAGAACCCGCTTCGCACCGGCCTGACCAAAGTCGGAATGCCCGGCGCCACCGTCGGACTTCAAGCGGAAGATTGCACGATCGCCGAACTTGCTCAAGCCGCTCGGCTACGCCACCGGCCAATTTGGTAAGAACCATCTCGGTGACCGCAACGAATACTTGCCCACCGCGCACGGATTCGACGAGTTCTTTGGCAATCTCTATCACCTGAACGCGGAAGAAGAGCCGGAACTACCCGACTATCCCAAGGATCCGAAGTTCCTGGCGGCCTTTGGACCCCGAGGCGTGATGCACAGCTTTGCGTCTGACAAGGATGATCCGACAGTTGATCCGCGCTGGGGCCGCGTCGGCAAGCAGACGCTCAAGGATACCGGCCCGCTAACTAAGAAGCGGATGGAAACCATCGATGAGGAGATCACTGCAGGCGCACTTGGGTTCATGGAAAAGCAGGCTAAGGCGAACAAACCCTTCTTCCTCTGGTATAACTCGACCGCGATGCACTTCCGGACTCACCTTGCCGACAAGAATCGCGGCAAGAGCGGACAGGACGACTACAGCGACCGGATGGTCACGCACGACGAGCAAATCGGTCAGATGCTCGACAAGTTGGACGAGTTGGGAATTGCCGACAACACGTTCGTCATGTATTCCACCGACAACGGCCCCGAGAACGACACCTGGCCCGATGGCGCCAATACGCCATTCCGTAGCCAGAAGGACACGAACTGGGAAGGCGCCTGGCGCGTTCCTTGCTTCATGCGCTGGCCCGGCAAAATCAAGGCGGGTTCGGTGCTGAACGGCATCGTCTCCCACCAGGACATGCTGCCGACATTGCTCGCAATTGCGGGCGACCCGGATGTAAGCACGAAGCTCTTGACCGGTTATAAAGCCGGAGACAAGACCTTCAAGGTGCACATCGATGGAGTCAACGTACTGTCCTATATCACCGGCCAGACGAAGGAAAGCCCAAGACAATCCTTCTTCTACGTAAGTGACGATGGCGGCGTCATGGCGGTTCGCGTAGGCGACTATAAGTTGGTATTCGAAGAGCAGCGTGCAACTACGACCGTGGTTTGGCAGGAGCCGATGGTGAAGCTGCGCCTTCCCTACATATTCAATCTGCGACGCGATCCATTCGAGCGCGCCAATTTCAACTCAAACGTCTATTGGGATTGGATGATCAACCACGTTCCTCAGCTTTATCAATGCCAGGCGGTCGTGGCGGCCCAGATCCAAAACTACATCAATTACCCGCCACGCCAAAAGGCAGCATCATTCAACCTTGACGGCGTGATGGCGCAATTGGATCACGCTGCAGCGGCCAAGGCAGCGGCGTTCGCGGCGGCCAAGGAGAAGGCCGAAGCAAGCCATGGCGTGTTGGTGACCAAATAACCGGAGCACCTTTCGAAAGGGAGGTCGAAAGGCCTCCTTTTCGGGTGAATTGACAGCCAACTTTCCCCGGCGGATCGTCGTCTGCCGGGGAAATGTTTTCAAAACAACTGCTGCAGATCGCTGGGAAAGCGGAGCACTTCTAATGTTCGAAGCACGAACACTCAACTGCGCTCGAATCACTGTCCTCTGCGTCGTGGCCTCAGTTCTGCTCACTTCGGTAAGCTACGCGCAGGCCCCTGTTTTCGAGATTACTCCCGGAGACAGCAAGGTTACGTTCTACGTAAAGGCGTCGGTGGCTCTCGTCGGCACTTTCGAAAAGTGGGATGCCACTCTGAAATTTACTTCGACGGATCTCTCCACCGGCGTTTTGGACATCAAGATTCAGGCCGCGAGCGTGAATACCGGAAGCGGCATGAAAGATAGCAAGTTGAAGAGCAAAGATTTCTTCAACGTCGACCAGGATCCAACGATTGAATTTCTGTCGAAGAAGGTCGTACAAACCGGTCCCACCACTTTTGACGTGCAGGGAGACTTTACGATTCGTGGAGTCTCGAAACCTGAGACGCTGACGCTGACCGTATCGGGTGCAGGAACCGGCTCAGGCGAGATTAAGGGGACCATGGCCTTCGATCGCAAGGACTACGGAATGGATAAGGGCATTCCCTTCGTGAAGATCGCGGACCGCGTCGAGGTGACTGTCAACCTCAAGGCGAAGCGCGTCAGTGGGCCTCCGGTGGTTCTCAAGCAGTAGACCCCCGCTGCGCGGAGTGCCATTCCCTCATGGACTGCCAGTTTTGCCAGTTAGCGTAGCGCCGGCGCGCGCAGCATGCTGCCGTCTATCGAGCGAGGATCCTCAGGTGAACCTCATTCGCGCCGAAAGGAGATCGCAATGCTCCAGAAATCAGTCGTCATGGCAGCAGCATGGTTGGAGATTATCGTGGGCATTGCATTGCTCACGGTGCCCGATGTTCTTTCCCAACTCTTCTTTGGGGCCAAGGTTGAGGGAGCAGGTGCAATATTTGCTCGCTTCGCCGGGATCGGCATCTTCGCGCTGGGGATCGCCTGTCTCCCTCCCCCGGTCGGAGCATCGCATCGCCGTGCCGTGCTCAGTCTTTTTGTATTCAACTTCGGTGTAGATATCCTATTCGTGTGGGTGGGCGTCGCCACAGCCCTCCATGGTGTGCTGCTATGGCCCGGAGCTGTGCTGCACGGCGTGATTGCGGCTGCGTTGCTACCGCAGCTTGTGACACTTAAGGTTGTTACTCTTGCCGACGGTGGGGAAGGCCGCGCCGGCAACGGGCCGGGCTAAAACATTTTGTCATGAGCCATTTAACACAAAACCTCTCGCCAATCTCTGATGTAGCCGAGCAAGTACAGGACTTCTACGACCGTTATCCGTACCCTCCGCCGCTCGATAATCTGGATCAATATCGGCGGCAGTGGCGGGATCCGGATAGAAGACGAGCAGACTATCATCTGTTTTGGCCAGGCCGATCGTATCGGGAGGATCAATCCATCCTCATCGCCGGTTGCGGAACGTCGCAGGCGGCCAAGCATGCTCTGCGTTGGCCTGAGGCTCAGGTTACCGGCATCGACTGCAGCGCCACGAGTGTGAGCCATACGGAGCAGCTCGGACGAAAATACAATCTGAAGAGTCTTCATGTCCACCAGATTCCTATCGATCGGGTAGCAGATCTGGGGATGAGCTTCGACCAGATTGTCTGCACGGGAGTTCTGCATCATCTGGCCGACCCGGATGCGGGCCTAAGTGCATTGCGCAGCGTGCTTAAACCGGATGGAGCGATGCATCTTATGGTGTATGCGCCTTACGGCCGGGCCGGCATTTATATGCTGCAAGACTTCTGCCGGCGGATCGGTATCAAGGCCACCGACGCGGAAATTCACGATCTCGTGGGGGCGCTGAGCCTGCTGCCTCCTGGACATCCGCTGGAAGCTCTGCTCAGACAGGCTCCGGACTTTCGAAATGAAGCAGCGCTCGCCGACGCTCTGCTGCACCCCCAGGACCGCGCCTACTCCGTTCCGCAGTTCTTCGACTTTATCGAGAAGGCAGGACTGACATTCGGGCGGTGGGTAAGACAAGCGCCTTACTCCGTTCACTGCGGCGCTGTCGCAAGAATCCCTCAGGCAGCCCGCATGGAGCGCCTTTCCCTGGCCGAGCAGTATGCCGCCATCGAATTGTTTCGCGGCACGATGGCTCGTCACAGCGCAATCATTTACCGAAACGACAGCGCAAGCGCCCCGCAACAGATCAGTTTCGCCGGCGACGCCTGGCTCGAGTTTGTGCCGATTCGAATGTCAGACACGATCTTGGTTCAAGATCGGCTGCCTGCTGGGGCCGCGGCGGTTCTGATTAACCAGACTCATACCTTCCGGGATTTATTTTTGCCTATCGGGTCAACAGAAAAGCAGTTGTTCGACGCGATTGATGGGATTCGTTCCATCGGCGATATCGTGGAAAGGGCACTGTCGCCCTCACAGCGTCCGACGAACCCCGATCTGGCTCGAGATTGTTTTGAACGGCTCTGGTGGCATGATCAAGTGGTATTCGATGCGTCACCGCGACCACGGGCGGTTTAGGTGAGAGCGCTAATCGTTGAGATGTTTTAGGAGCGCCTAGAACACGGCGCGAAAGATGATTCTCAACAACTCTTTCAGCGGAATCTGGGTCATGATCACGGGGAGCATGGGAATTGCGGCGGCACAGGCTATTTGGATGAGCATCACTCGGTTAACGGGAAACGTGTTTATTCCCTGCAGCCGGTCGAAAGTAGTCGCCAGAGCGCTCAACGCATTAAGCTCTGGGGCAGCCAGCAACCCGTCAATATGCGCTTGCCGCGCGTGTATCCACTTCTGGTGAAATTGCTCTGCTTGAAGGTGAGCCAGAGAACCATACTGCAAGTGTCCCATGCGACGCAGGTAGCCGAGCTTGGGGCCAAAAATCGCCAGCGGTCCGACAAAGAGGAGGAGCACTACCATAACCCAAAGCACCAGGATCATGATCAACAACTCGATCGAGAACAATAAATGCAGTGCTTCGTAACGGAGCACGGAACCAACCGCGGTCGAGGCGGCGATGGCAACCGGCAAAAACGCGACGGGCGAGTAACCCACGAACCCCAGCCCGCCACTCTGGTCGGGGTCGCACGCTACTAATTGCAGTTCCAGGCGTGAAACTCGCCAGAAAAACAAAACATACAGGCACCATTTCCAAATCGCCAGCCCAAGAAGAGCCGTGTAGATGGTTTGCGTTATCAGTTCGAAATACCACCCAGCTGGCGAGTAGGAGACGGAGCTTCCCATCATGCGCACGGACCAGGGTGCATCCCACATCAGATCATTTCCGACAAATAGAATTCCGCCTACGCAAGCGAGAGATACCAAGGCCAGCTCGGGAATCCAGGCGTCCTTTAACCGTCGGATGGTTACTAGAATCGCCTGAAATCTCGGTCGATCTTCGGGTGCGAGCAGACCGGAGTCCAAGAAATGGCGGACGATCAAGCGGAAACGTTCTTCGATGGGCTTCTGTCCGGCTATGAGCAGGGGAACAGCAATGAAGACGCGCGCGAAGACCCGATAGTCCTTCAAGAGAGTAACCAGCGATACGCGTGAACCGCTCATGGCGGTGAGGGCAACCAAGGGAACCCAGCCGACCATTACAGCCAGAAAGATTCTCCGGGCCATATTCCACTGAGTGGGCCGAATCAGGTGCGCCACTTCCTGGAAACGGTAAAGCGCGCCTCCGCGAATCAAAGACACTGTGTCCAGAGTCTCTGGCTCCTGCATTTGTGTGCTCCGCTCCTTACCGGGAGCTAACCGACGAATGCGGCGGTCAGCGATGAATGCTGCCAGGCAATACTCATTCCTACGCGGTCGGCATCGAAGGCGAAACTGTCAAGAGTGACAGCGCAGCCGTCCTTGCGTGAATTGCGCTTCGAACGGATTTCAGACCGTGATCAGAAGACTTTAAGTGGCTTCTTCGTCCGAATAATTCGCCGAACTCTGCTGATCCGTTCGCGGCCGACTGTCACTTCTGCCAGTCGCAGCCGGATGTTTCCCCAGATAGATTCACCACAGACTTTTCTGCGCGATGACGATTAAAGCGAGGCGCCCGCAAACCCTCATCACAGCCGCACTGGCGTGCGCGTTGGCTGTGACCGCGTATGCTGCTGATCCCAAGATCGAAAAAAAACAACAAGACATACGTGACATGGCGAATAGCACCCTTAACCGTCTCTACGAAGCCCATCCAAAGGCCAAATCGGCCGTCGCTGGTGCAGCCGGATATGCCGTCTTCAGCAATCTGGGGGTGAAAATTCTGGTCGCGGGCTCTGGCAACGGAAAAGGTCTTGCGGTCAACAACAAAAGCAAGCGCGAAACCTTCATGAAGATGCTCGAGTTGCAAGCCGGACTCGGAATCGGAGTGAAGAAATTCAGTGTCATTTTCGTCTTCGACAACGAAAAGGCGTTCAAGGGCTTCGTGGACTCCGGGTGGCAATTCGGAGGGCAAGCCACGGCGGCTGCGAAGAACGGGGACAAAGGCGAATCGATGCAGGGAGCGGCGTCGGTCTCGGATGGTGTATGGATGTATCAGCTCACTGACAAAGGCCTCGCCCTCGAGATCACCGCTAAGAGTACTAAGTACTACAAAGACGATGACTTGAACTGAAACCTTCGATAAAGCAATCCGAGGAGCGATCACTTATTCGGAAAGAGCTGATCGAGAATCCATTCATGTTTGCTTCACTGACACCTGGTTGCGTTCTCTTTGAACGAGGCTTTTTCAATATCAGCAGCTACTGTGCTTTCTTACAGTCGCCGAAGCAGGCCCGCTCGCATAATCTTTAATCTTCGAGACGCATTGCTGCACCCGACTCCGTGAGGTATTCAGATGTTGAGTAAAAACCGAGCACCAAGTTCCGCGGTCGCTACGGTTATGGGCCTACTCTTGACCTTTGGAGTCTCCACGATTGGCGTCGCTCAAGAATTAAGCACCACCGAGCTCGCGAAAGCGTGCCAAACCAAAAGCGGAACATGGCTGGACAAATATTCGGAATGTGAAAATGTGGACCAGCAGTGGTGTGCCACGACCGGTGGACAGTTTAATGAATGCGCATCTGCTTGCCGCCATAACCTCAATCCGGCGACTCCATGCACTTTGCAATGTGTTCCGGTCTGCACGTTCTCAGATAAAGGAACAAAGCCGGAGGTCCAAAGTTCTGCGCCGGTCGCTACTATCGATACCGGCCGAGGACCGGAGAAGCCCAAGAAGAAAAAGCTGGGACTTCCGGGCGCCATCGTTATCGCTCCGCTTCCGATTGTGAGCCCCGCTATTGGTTACGGAATTATCCCGGTCGCGGGCTATATTTTTCCGATCAGCAAGAACGACAAAGTTTCTCCTCCTTCGACGGTCGGAGCAGGTGGTCTGTTCACCAACAACGGCAGTCGAGCGTATTTTCTCGGTGGAGACTTGTATTTTAAGAAGGACACCTACGAGATTACGTCTTTGTTTGCTGACGGGAACATAAACTATGACTTGTACGGCAGCGGAGCTTTTGACGGCCTGAAGTTGCCGCTGACACAAACAGGTCATGTTTTTCGTGCCGAGGTCTTGCGGCGGCTTTGGTGGAAGATTTTTGTCGGGCCACGATTTTGGACTGGGCAGTCTTTCGTTACGCTGCTCCCAAACAGCATTACCACGCTACCGCCGCTTCCGCCTGGCTTCGGGCTGCACAGCACGATGCGGGCTTTAGGGGTGAGAGTGATCCGCGATACTCGCCCTAACCAGTTCTTCCCAGTCGCCGGAGAAAAATTGGAATTCACTGGCGATTTCTTCATGGAATCGTTGGGCAGCAAGTACTCGTTTCAAGCCTACAGGTTGACCTTCAACCAATATCACAGTCTGGGCAAAAATCAGGTCCTGGCTACTGATATGTTCGCCTGCGTCACCAGCGGGCAGCCCCCGTTTTACGGAAATTGCATTTATGGCACGAGTAACGAACTGCGGGGATACCCGGCCGCCAAGTATATCGACCGCTACATGTTCACAACGCAAGCGGAATATCGCCTGACTTTGCGGTATGGCATTGGCCTGGCCGGATTCGCCGGCGTCGGCGAAGTGATCCCGGGTTCGAGTCAGGTGCTATTCAAAAATAATCATTTCTTGCCTGACGTGGGCGGAGGGCCGCGCTATGAGCTCAGTAGGAAATATCACGTCAATTTGCGGGCTGATTTCGCCAGAGGTGTAAACAGCTGGACCTGGAGCATGGGCATCGGGGAAGCGTTCTGATGAATCGGCAACGGCGATCACGTCCTCTTTACGGGCCGATCTTCTATCACATCTGGTCTTACGGTCTGGCGCACTTAGTTTCGTAAGTCGTAATCGATGCCCGCCATTCTGCTTACTCCAAAAGCGTCACAACACCACTTGCGAGGTCGTAATGCGAAGCCACCACCCTTAGCTTGCCTTCTTTCACCAGCCCGGATACGACGGTCGACGACGCGCGGAGCAGAGCCGCTTGAATCTTGGCATTCGCCTTGATCGCGGCGTCCAGGTTTGACCCAGCCTGATCGACAGCTGGCTGGATATGAGGATAAAGCGCGCTGATCTGCCCCGGAACTTCCTTTGCTTGAATCGTTGCCTTAACCGCCCCACAACCGGCATGCCCCATTACAAGGATCACCTTTGTGCCCAACACCGCAGCGCCGTATTCGAGGCTGGCGATAATCTCCGAAGTGACAACATTGCCCGCCACCCGGGTCACAAAGATGTGCCCGATGCTCTGATCGAAGATCAGTTCGACAGGGACCCTGGAATCGGCACAAGACAAGACTGCCGCAAATGGTTCCTGCTTCTCTATGGTGTCTGCCTTAAGGATGGCAAGATCCTGCTCGAATGAAATCAGACGGTCAGACGAGAATCGCCGGTTGCCGTTCATGAGTTCTTGCAGCGCAGCATCGGGGCTGAGCTTGTTTTGCGCTAGCGCAGGGATCGGGGCAAACCCCGTACTTGCCGCCGCGATCAAGCCGGCCACTGTCCCAGTTGCGGTCATTTGCAGGAACCGCCGTCTCGACGAATCATGGCTCGTAGCCGGGCATGGGATGCTGTTTTCGGTAGAACAAACCGAACTCTGGCCTTGTTTCGACTTGCTTGTCATGGAGTCAAATGGAATGGTCATTAATTCCGTTTCCTTTCCAGTCGAACCGATCGGTTGGGGAAATTCTTCACGTATGGTAGCAAAAAGTGACAGTCAGTCAGCACATGCGGATAAGATTGCCCTGTCGAAGTTTACAAAGGGATCGGCACGCTCGATGCTGTCATTTCTGCCAGTCGCCTTCTTCAGTCGCGGGGATGAGAATCAAAGGAAGAATCAAACGATAAGAATCGAACGATCAGAATAAAACGATCAGAATCAAACGAGCTTTGCACGGCAAGATGGATGGAACTACGATTGGTCAGCAACCTGGGGATGCGCCAGATGAATACTGCCCCGAACCATGAGACCGGCCTCTTCGCAGTTAAGAATGCGCTCGTAGTGGGCGCCGACCCCGAGATCAGTAGTCTTTTGCTACGAGTTCTCAAGGCTGGCTCCTGGGCGGTGACGACTGTGCCGAATAATTTGGCGGCGCTTGCGGCGACCCGAACGAAAAGTTTCGATCTTATCGTGACCAGCGATAAGTCGTCCGGCAGGGAAGACATCGAATTACTGCGGCAGATTCGCAAGGTGCGGCCGCACACCCGTCTGATCATTCTCGCCGGCGAAAGCACACCAGAAGATGTGATCGCCTCCATGCGGGAACATGCCTTCAGCTATTTCTCCAAGCCCTTCTCATTGGACGCGCTTGCCCAGATGATTCACATCGCTACCGAGGGGCCTTGCTGGGACGACGGCATAGAAGTTGTGTCAGGGACGCCGGAATTGATTCGGCTCCTGGCGCGTTGCGATGTGAAAACTGCCGACCGATTGGTCCAATTTCTCAACGAAGTGGCTGATCTGCCCGACCCGGAAAAAAATCAAGTTGCCATGGCTTTTCGCGAGATGCTTCTGAACGCGATTGAGCACGGCGGAAAACTGGATCCGAACCAATACGTCAAAATCGAATACATCCGTGCCCGGCACATGGTCACCTGCCTCATCATTGATCCTGGCGAGGGCTTTACCCTTGACGAAATCTCTCATGCCGCGATCGCTAACCCTGCTGACGAGCCACTTCGCCACTTCGCTATTCGCGAAGCGCAAGGAATGCGTCCGGGCGGGTACGGTGTCCTGCTGGCGCAAAAACTTGTCGACGAACTTATCTATGGGCAGCACGGCAACGAGGTCCTGCTTATCAAGTACTTAGATTCCGCCAAGAAGTCCGCCTGATGCAGCGATGAAAGATTCCCTGTGGGTCCGCAGCGCAATCAGATGCTCTCGCGAACTGTTCTAATTTTGAATTGACAGAGTGTTCCTCGTCGTCTACAGTTTTGCCAACGTATTTTAGTTGTTTTTTGGGGCGGTCGAGGCGGAGCTCCCCGCCGAAATCGAGACAACTTCACGAAAGAGAATCGGAAGCGGTGTGCGCTCGCACTCAATGAGCGCGCCGGGAAGGTACGGATAAATATGACCAACCGGGCCCGAATTCTAATTGCCGACGATCACAATCTGGTGGCCGAACTCTGCAAGCGACTACTTGAAACAGAGTTTGATGTAATTGGAGCGGTCAGCGATGGCCGCGCACTGGTGCGTACTGCGGCTACCCTCAAGCCGGACGTAATCGTGCTCGATATCGCCATGCCCATCCTCAATGGATTGGATGCGGGGCGGCAAGTGAAGGAGATACTGCCTGCCGTCAAGTTGGTCTATCTGACCATGAATCCCGATGCCGACGTCGCCGCAGAAGCCTTCTCCCGCGGCGCCTCCGGCTACCTGCTCAAGACTTGCGCCGCGGCAGAAATGGTGCTGGCAGTTCGTATGGTATTGCGAGGGAAGACGTATCTCTCGAAGACTCTTTCTCGCGACAAGATCGATTGCCTGCGCTGGCAACACAAAGAACTGGTGAATGAAGACGAACGCCTCACTGGCCGGCAGCGTGAGGTCCTGCAGTTGCTGGTCGAAGGCAAAGTGATGAAGGAAGTGGGCGACATCCTGCACATGACCACGAGAACGGTGGCCTATCACAAGTACCGAATGATGGAAGCGCTGGGCGCCAAGAGCAATGCCGAACTAGTCAAGTACGCTATCAGGAACCACATGGTGGCCGCTTAGACGGGATCGGGCTCAATCTGCAAACCGTTGCTGACAAACTGCCTGCCCTCAAGAACTGCCTCCACGGCAGCTAGCAGTTCAATTCCTGCTCTTGCTTTCAAAACGTATCCCCGTGCCCCAAAACTGAGAGCTTCATGCACCACGTCAGGAGAAGATTCCTGACTCACGAAGATTATTTTGGAGTCCGGCGCCAGTTTGCGAATCCGTCGACCGGCAGCGATTCCGTTCAGGCTGGGCAGGCCAATATCCAGGAGGATTAAATCCGGTTTCAGTTCTTCTGCCTTCTGAACCGCATCGAGTCCGTCGGAAAGCTGGCCGATGACTTGCAAGTGGAACACCTTCCCGAGCGTCGAACAGACAAAACGTCGAAATGGCTCAAAATCCTCTACGATGAGCACACGAGTTGGTGACATTCAGATCCCTGGTAAACGGTAGGCTCCCAGGTTTCAACCCCCAAAGAGTCTAAAAGTTTCTTCACAAGTCGGCAGAATAATTGTCAATTCCCCGAAAGTCTGTTCGCTAACGCACCATTGGTGTTCATCTCGAGATCTGTCGAGTGGCGCTGCCCGCATTCTGTGAACTGTCCGCGACTGGCATGTCCCTCCGTGGCCGCCGTTTTTCAGATTCTGGCGTCTTGCGATCTCAGGCAGTCGATTTTGCCAGCATCTGCAGATTTTCTTAACCCTGTAAGTTCTGTCAGTATCCGCATCCGCACGCACCTGCTAATTCTTGTTGGCTGAAATTTGCTTCGAGGAGCGTAATTCAAATGCTTCCTGGCACGAAATGCTTCACTAGAGCTCTCATTACTGCATTTCTTCTGTTGGTTGCCCTTCCCCTGGTTCGCGCTCAGGATGCGAACGATCTTGACAACTACAAGTGGCGGGTGGATGCGAACTGGTGGTTTTCGCACCCCTCCGGCTATTTTGGCGCAAGCCGGAACGGCGGCAGCTATTTCGACGTCAACAGGGATTTCGGTTTCGACGACTACTCTACCTTTACCGGCAAGATGGACTGGCATTTTGGCCGCAAGCACCATCTTCTGCTGGACATCACTCCAAACTACAGCTCAAAGACGGTAACTGCCAGCCGGACGATTACCTTCGCAGGAGCAACATTTGACGTTGGTTCACAGGTCTCTGCGAGCGTCGATTCGCTCGGCATCACCCCAGGATATCAGTACGACATCATTCGGCGTGATCATGGCTTCCTGGGGCTGGAAGTCGATTTCAATCTGATCCGCAGTTACGCCTCACTCACACTCGCGGGACATGTGAACGGAACGGGGGGAGCGGTATCTGGTTCCAGGACAATTTGGGCGCCGCTGCCTGCGGTTGGCCCAGTTTTCCGCTGGTATCCAATGCACGACTCCAACCGGGTTTCTCTGTCTGGTTCTTTCCGAGGCATGCCGTTCTTCGGCTATGGAAATTTTCTAGCGGCCCGTGGCGACATAGGGGTGGCCTTGACGCAGCACCTGAATGTTCGGGGCGGCTATGAAATGGGAAGTCGCTTGAGCGTTCACGGAACCAGCGACCAGATCGCCGTGAAGTTGACGCACACCGGGCCTACGGCGGGACTTGAGTATTCCTGGGGAGACACTCCGCCCAAGAAAGTACCCAATCCGAATCCTCCGCCGAGCGACTGGCAGGTGGACTGGGTGCCACTCTATCTGTGGTTCACCGGTCTCAGCGGCAATGTCGGAGCAGCCGGATACGTCGCGCCTGTCAGCGTGAGCTTCTCCGATGTCGCGAAGCAACTCAACATCGGGTTGATGACCAACCTGGACGTGCGCCGCAAGCGTATCGGTGTATTCACCGATCTGATTTTCATTAGCCTATCGTCGGACCAGAACACTACGCCCATTGGCAACACATATATCGGCTTTCAAGCGAATGCCAAGCAATTGATTGTGTCTCCAGAGGCCTACGTCCGTCTGGTAGAGAGTGATCGGGGATCGATCGACGCGGTAGGCGGCGGCCGCTTCTGGGACTTGAACAACAGTCTCGAACTTTTTCCGCCAAACAACGGAACCACGGTTACGGCCGGGCAAACACAAGGCTGGGTCGACCCGGTGCTGGGTGCACGCTTCCGTCTCAACCTGAATAAGGGATTCTTTACCAATCTATCGGGAGACGCTGGCGGGTTCGGAGTCGGCTCGCAATTGACCTATCAGATCTATGCCGGGTTCGGCAAAGAGTTTAAGAAGAAGTTTTCCGCGCTGCTGGGCTACCGCTACCTGTTCGTGGATTACAAGAGTGGCGGATTCCTCTACGACGTTCATATGCAGGGGCTGCAGGCGGGCTTCAACATCCGCCTGAAGTAGAGAGGGCCGCAAATGAAATTCGTTTTGAAAGCTAAAGCGGGGGGGGCGCCCGTGGGGATATGTTTGAAGTGTGTTTCTGCTAGCGCCCGACAATAAGTTTTCAACCGGCAAATCGCCGTGGAAATATGTGAACTCACAACTCTTGTCTCACTTCGTGGTTGCCGGGCTTTCGTAGTACCGACTTCTTCTCATTACCGCTGCAGCTGTCTCCCAGTCAGCTTATTCCGACTCTGGTCCCTGAGACGCCATCGCCCGCCTGGGCGCCGAATTATCGTTTCGGCAGTGAAAAGAAAAGGTCTAGCGTAAGGCCGATCGAATTTACCTGCTCATTCGGTTTCTTGCCCGTGTTGTTGTCGTGCTCGTAGTAAGGATCGAACTGCACGTGCTTCCCGACGGGAAGAAGGCAACCGGCATAAAGCGACGTGGTGCTCCATTTGGAATACTGGCTCTCGTAATAAGGCTCGGCGGCGACATAAGGTATGAGGTGATAGGAATGAATCGCGAAGGTTCTCTCTAGCGTCAGTTTATTCTGATAGCGCCAGGTGAATTGGCCGCCCTTCCAATCCAAGTCCACGCGATTGTTGTCGCTGATTAGAAATGAACCTTTCATCGGAAAATGGGCAGTCACTCCCATCAGAAATCGATTTTCCGGATCCGCATTTGGAGCGGTGATATATCGGTATCCGGCCTCGATCACCAGCGGCCTTTGCTTAGCATCGTTGAGATCGAAAGCGGTAATCTTTTTTAGCCTCAGCAATGGTTTGAGATAGAACTCGACGCTTGGTCCCAAAGTAGCCTGGACCGGGTCACCGCCCTCGCGGTCGTCTTTTGCCTGGAAATAAACACGGACGTCTGGGTTGAGTTTGAGATAAGTGTCAACCTCCGGCAAAAACTCCACCGATTGCGCGTGCACGGCAGTGCATGCAAACGAAAGGGCGAGAATCAGTACCCAGATACAGATTAGTTTTTCTTTCATTGTTTTCTCGGGAATAATTGGTTGAGAGTCTCAACCCGCAATCGGACTCATGCAACCGGCAATTCTGACAGGTGTGTATCTGGAAGCTGCGCCATAGTTTTGTCTAGAGGACGCGAAGCGCCCACATGTGCTCCGTGACTGACCTCGCTTGTCTACAGATATTCCGCAGAAGCAAGTCACAGGGCGATCGCGCCGCTCATTTGTCCCGGCCGATCACGCTCCGTGACCTTCGCTTCTGCACACGCTGTCAGCCCTTCAAGTGCCAGAGGTGAAGAATGCAAAACAGGGGAGTCTCTCGTTTACGTTTCATTGTCGATTGCGTCGCGTTGCCGATCGTGTTGTTACTGGCGTTCGCTGGAGTCTGCCAAGCCCGGCCGAAGAAAGACATTATTCAGTTCATTAATGGCGACCGTATCACCTGCGAGATCGTCAAGCTCGAGAAGGGCTACTTGTACGTCAAGCTGGAATACGCGGACGGTACGGTTGCGATGGACTGGTCGAAGATTGCGCACATCGAAAGTCCTCAGAGTTTTGTGGTTGCGGATAAGGACGGACAACGCTACACCGGCAGCTTGCGGAGTGAAGCTGCGGCAGAGGCTCCAGAAGTCGTGGAGCACGTCAACGTGCAGGTGACCGGAGCTTCCACCAGCCCACTCGTCCCAGGCAAAGAAGTCGTAACGATTCGCCAGACCGATGCCAGCTTCTGGCAAAACTTGCACGGCGGACTCGATGCCGGCCTTAATTACGCCAAACAGCAGAGCCGAACACAATATAACTTTGATTCGAATGCAATTTTCCAACGGACCAAGTGGTCGGCTTCGGGAAATTATCAGTCCAGCTTCAGCGGCGGTGGTGATATCAGCGATCTGCGCAATAGCCTTGGACTGAATGTCACTCGACAGTTGCTGTCGCCGCGGAATTTCTACGCGGGACTCGCCGATTTCCTGCAGAGCGACGAGCAGCAACTCCAGCTGCGCACGACCTTGGGTGGCGCCTTGGGCCACGTCTTCAGTTATACGAATAACAGTTTCATTACCGCTTATGGCGGTGCTGATTGGAATAACGAGCGCTACACTCCCGAGGCGCAAGCGGGCACGACTGGAAACAGTGCGGAGGCGATCTTCGGGACTCAGGCGAATTTCTACCGCTTCAAGACAACCAATATTCTCGTCGATGCCCGGGTTTATCCCAGCCTCACCGACTTGGGGCGGGTACGTGTTGACCTCAACACATCGCTGAAGTTAAGGGTAGCCAAGGATCTGTATTGGAGGTTCGGCTACTATTTAAACTTTGATAGCCGCCCACCGGAAAGCCTGCCCAAGACTGACTACGGTTCCACTTCAAGCCTGGGATGGACATTCTGATCAATTCTTGCCGCCCTGTAAGTCCAGTGGCAAAACTGACAGTTGCCAGATCCACACCGGTCGCTAAGGATGTGTCAAACGAATTGTCCTTTTCCGCCAGAGTCACATTCGTGGAAAGCGATTCGTGCATGAGGACTTCGTGCATGAGGACACAGGGATGGAGCTATGACAACGATTAGAACCTTCGCGAAACAGCTCATGTCAACAACGTTGCCCTTTCTGCTGATCATTGCCACAACGCCGCTTGGAGTTGGAGCTCAGGAATCGGCGCCAAGTGGCTATTCCGGGCAAGGTGCACCGCTGTCCCCGGAAGAGTTGCAACAGATGGTTGGGCCCATCGCGCTGTATCCGGACGCATTGGTAGCTCAGGTGCTTGCCGGTGCGACCTTTCCTGACCAGATTGCCGCCGCTGCCAGCTGGCTTCAGCAGAACAGCAGCCTCACCGGCAATGCTTTGTTGCAGGCAGTAGATTTTCAGACTTGGGATCCCGCCGTGAAGGCATTGACGCAGTTTCCGTCGGTGCTGGCCAACATGGCAACAAACCTCAGTTGGACCTCGGCCTTAGGAGAGGCGTATCACACGCAAGCAGCCGACGTTATGTCGGCGGTTCAGTTCTTGCGCGCAAAAGCACTGGCTGCCGGCAATTTGAAAACGAGCTCGCAACTTACGGTACAACAGCAGTCGCCGCAAACCATCGTGATTCAATCGGCGAATCCGCAGGTGGTGTACGTTCCCGTGTATAACGCTGCGGTGGTTTATGGCTATCCCTACGTGTATCCCGAGCTATGTCTACGTTGCCCCGCCTCCGGCGACCGCGGTGCTTGCGTTCGGAGTCGGTATCGCCGTGGGCGTAGCGATTGCCGGCGGATATGGCTGGGGATATAGCAGTTGGAACTGTGGCTGGCACGGCAGCACTACGGTCGTGTATCACGGCGGCGCGTACTACGGAAACAGCGCCTGGCATGGCGGCTATTACGGTTCCAGCGGTTCTGCGTACGGGCCTAACGGTTCCGCCCACTATAGCAATGGCTATAACCCCTCCACGGGAACTTATGCTCGCGGCGGCACCGCTTCTAACGGCTATGGCAGCGTAAGCGCCGGTCAGGCCTACAACCCGAGGACCGGGGCTTCTGCCTCAACGGTGCAAGGGTCGAATGCTTATGGCAGCGCTGGAGCCTCGACGGCCTCAAAAAACGGTACCACCGTGAATAGCCAGCATCAAACCAACGCGAATGGGACAACCGGTCAGATGCACAGTTCGACCGGCGCCTCGGCTTATGGCGCTACGGGCAAGAACGGGAACAGCGCTGCCGTGGGTCAGAGTGCAAACGGCGACAAATACGCGAGCGCGAACGGGAACACGTACAAAAACACTGGAAGCGGCTGGAGCGGAAACTCGAACAATACGCAGAAGTACAACAGCTCGAGCGCTCCGAAATCCAGCTCGTCGGGTTGGGGAGGGCAGGAAAAAAGCGGTGGATCGTCGGCCTTCGGCGGCAGCAGCAGCGGAGGTTGGGATTCTCGGTCGGCGAGTTCTCGTGGCTGGTCCAGTGGCGGCGGAGGTGGTGGCTGGGGCGGACACAGCAGTGGCGGCGGTGGTTTTAGGAGATGAGCCCGTCGTGCGTTCACTGATGTGGCCGACACGTGAGGGATGCGGGGAAGTGTTGAACCGTGAGTATTTTTGGAGGATCTTATGTTGCTTGAGACACGCAGACTTGCAGTCGCGACTCAATCGTTTCTTTTGGCTCTAATTATTTGTCTCACTGCTTGCAACAATTCCGATAAGCCCTCGGTCAAAGTATTCGGCTCGGCTGACGACGCGGGCAACGGGCTTCTGGAAGCGGCGAAGTCGGGCGATCAAAATGCGCTGCTCGCAATTTTTGGTTCGGACTCGAAAGCGATCATCCTCTCTGGCGATGCCGTGCAGGACAAGGCCACAGTCGACGCTTTTGTGGCGGCCTATGGAGTCATGCATCGCTGGCGCAAGATGCCCGATGGGGCTCAAATCTTAGTGGTAGGGGCCGATAATTTCCCCTTCCCGATTCCACTGAAGAAAAATCCTGCCGGGCAGTGGTTCTTTGATACGGCTGCAGGCAGAGACGAGATTCTGGCGCGCCGGGTGGGCCGGAATGAACTGGCAGTCATCGACATTTGTGGAGCGCTGGCCGATGCTCAAGCCGAATACTTTTCACAGGTTCACGATGGTGGAAGCACAAAACAATACGCTCTGAAGTTCATCAGCGACACGGGCAAGCAGAACGGCTTGTACTGGGAGTCGGCAGAAGGTCAACCCAAAAGCCCGCTCGGACCCTTGGCGGCATTCGCAACCGACGAAGGCTACACCGTGAAGCCAAACTCGCACGTACCATTCCACGGCTACAACTTTCGCATGCTCAAAGGGCAGGGAAGTCACGCGCCAGGCGGCGCGAAGGAGTATGTGGCCGATGGGAAGATGTCCGGTGGATTTGCTTTCGTCGCCTACCCCGCCGAATACGGCAACTCGGGAGTGATGACCTTCATCATCAACCAGGACGGCGTTCTGCTCCAAAAGGACTTAGGAAAAACCACGAACGAAACGGCCACCGCGATGACTGAGTTTGATCCCGATAATACGTGGACCGTCGTCAGCGAATAATTGCCAGGAATGATCGCGGGTCATCGGTGCGGAATATCAGGATTGCGAGGCAGAGCTGTTCTGGGTTGAAGTACAGCTTTCCCTCTCCGGTTGGTCGTCCTTAATGCTTGGGCGGGAAGTCCTTCAGCAACTTGTCAATCGCCTTTTGTGCCAGAATCACGGCTTGGTCTTTTTGCTCCGGGTCCAGCTTCTGCATGACCGTTCCTCGCCATACTGTCTTGGTGGCGCTTCGATCCACGAACTGTAAAACGAGCGTTCCCTTCGCTACGAGCGGCGCTAACAGGACAGGAGCTACGTCTGTCCCGTACACCATGCCTGTATCCAAACCTGCCGTTGCGGGCATGTTGTAGCCAAAGTCGATTCCTCCGCCGGCGGTCAGGGTAAGGTCACCGTTCGATTCAACCCGTGCCAGTCCCCTTGCAGTCAGATCCTGGTCAATCGTCTGCACCACGAGCTGGTACAGCTGTGGCCGTTCGATGGGATGGTCGGCTTTTGCCCACGTGTAGGTCTTGTATTTTGAGAAATCCGCGCTCTTGTCGTATCCGACCTTGATTTTCTGGGCTGTGCCAACATTTGTGAGAACAGCCAAAATCAGTAGCGCCAAGAACCAACCGCGACCACTTGTCATTTCTGCTCTCCTGCATTCAGCACGCCGGACGTGGATGTCTCCTCGACACTACGGACGGGCTACGTGGAACGAAACTGTCATAACTTACAGCTTTGGCGAATGCCTTCGGGAATGCAGCCAGGCATTCATAATCAAAGACTGGCAGAACTTACAGTTCAGGAGGCACTGGCGCTCGACTACGCTAGGGAGGACAAATTCCGTTCATGAGAAGCCGACCGAGAGTCTGACGACTTCCTTAGATAACGACAAAAAAGATAACGACAAAAAAAAGTCCAGTGATTCACTTCCCGTCTCTTGCGAGGGTCGGCAGTTAGTTTGGACAACAGCAGCAACCTGAAGGAGCATTGTGATGATTTGCAGATTGAAAAATGGAGTGGTTGGAACGGCTGTAGCCATGGCGTTTATTCT
The DNA here is from genome assembly GCA_963758005.1 of uncultured Acidobacteriota bacterium. Classification (GTDB taxonomy): domain Bacteria; phylum Acidobacteriota; class Terriglobia; order Terriglobales; family Acidobacteriaceae; genus Sulfotelmatobacter. Next base: position 69,881 of record CAVWTR010000001.1, on the reverse strand, counting down.
GCTTGCGGCGGGAACGACGGCGGCACAGGATATCAAGACTAATTACATGCCGGGAACCGACTTCTCAAGGTTCAAGACGTACAAGTGGGTTGCAATCCAAGGGGTCGAGCAACCGGATCAGATTCTGGACCAGCAAATCAAGCAAGCGATTGATGCCCAATTAGTTTTGAAAGGGATGACGAAAACCGGTGACGACAAGGCCGATCTGTATGTCGGCTACCAATTGTCCATCACGCATGAGCAACAGTGGAACGCTTACGGTACGGGCGGAGGTTGGCGCATGAGTGGGGGCATGGCTACCCTCACGAGTACCACGATTCAAATTGGCACACTGGGGCTCGATTTCTACGATCCGTCGTCGCAAAAGCTGCTCTGGCGAGGTCAAGCAACCAAGACCTTAAACCCGAGCAAGGATCCGAACAAGAACCAGGATCGTCTGAACAAAGCGATGGCCAAGCTTCTTAAGGATTTCCCGCCGAAGCCGGGCAAGTAAGGGAAGTGTCAGTTCAGCGAACGCGCCTGCCGAACCGCGATGAACATGAAGGAGCTCTGTTGGAAACGCTGCTCACCAAAGTACAGAAGTTCGTCGTTGTAGTTCTGGCTGGAATGCTCGCTCTCGTCGTAGTGCTTTCCGCGCTGCACTTGGGGATGCTGATTGCCGAGGAAGTCTGGACGCCGCCTCGTTTTCTCATTCGGGTGCAAGGGCTACTCGAGATCTTTGGATATTTTCTGCTGGTGCTGATCGGAGTCGAGTTGCTGGAGACGCTGAAGGCGTACCTTAAGAAAGACGCCATTCATGTGCGCGTTGTGCTCGAAGTTGCGCTCATCGCCATGGCGCGCAAGGTTATTATTGAAGAACCCAATGTGGTGCCGAGCTTGACTCTGTTAGGAATCGCGGCCCTGATTCTTGCCTTGGCGATTGCTTTTTATTTCGAGCGGCAGTCGCCAAAACATGTAAAGGCAGACGCTTGAGGGGCCGAAAAGTGAATAACGCTCGCAATCGGGAACTGAGGCACTGTGTATCGTAAACTTCTGGCGATCGCCATCGTTTTATCGGCGGCTACGTTACTCTTCGGCAAGTCCAGCAAGCTGATCATGAGCTGGAGAAATCCCGATTACGCTCCCACGACAAAGTTCCATCGGGTATTGGCGTTGGGTCTGAGCGACAGGACAGAGATTCGCGCCGACTTTGAGGATGCACTGGCGGCAGAGCTCTCCAGTAAAGGGTACGAGGCGGTTCCTGGGAATACGATTCTGCTTCGCCCGCCGGGAGCGCGGCTGGATTTGAACACTCTGAAGGAGCAGATCCGGGCGAACCACATCGAAGCCGTGGTCGTCTCTCGCCTGATCAAAGTGGACAATACTGTCACCTACGTTCCAGGTATACCGTATACGGTAGCTTTTCCTTACTACAACACCTTCTATGGCTATTACGGCACGTTGTATCCGGTTGTTTACTCGCCCGGCTACCTGCAACAAGAGAAAAAAGTACGCATTGAAACCAACCTCTATGTTACGTCTGCGCCGGATGGGCAGTTGGTTTGGACCGGGATCACCGACACCTTCGACCCGTCCGATGTTCACAAAGCCATCAGAGGATTGGTTAAGCTCGTCGTCACAAGAATGCAGAAAGAGGAGGCAATGTGAGCGTGGCGATGAGCACCGCAACGGTGCATTGAGGCCATCCAGAGAAACGTTGGGGCCGTCTCATATTGCGGTCTGGTACTTTCCCTCCAGATTTTCTTCTTCAACCCGAGAGCGCTATGATTAGCGTTCGTTGTTTGCCGGGCCTTGTTTGCCGGGCCTTAATTTGCCGACATTGCTTTACTGGGCGCACTGTCAAGACTGACAGTAGTGACACGTCGCCCCCCATCGCACCATGGAATTCATCATCCGGTAAGCGATTAAGGACTGGAGCCAAATGTGGTATGGATCACGGTGATCGGGCACCGGTAAATCGGTACCAAAGTCGGCCCGGTCTCGGGCGCGGTTGTTCTAAAGTGCAAACTCGATTGAAATGAAAGAGTATTTAATACGTCTACAGCGCGAAATCCGCGATGTTGTAAGGCTGCCGTGGTTACTTCGCGGTTTGCGGCGCTCTACATTCTTGTTCTTTGTTTCGTCGTATTAACGAGCGTGGCAGCGAATACCTCCAGCGATCCCCGCCGCTCGGGACAAGAAATCGAAGTGCTTTTCCTTTCCTCCGCGGATCCGGACTTGCCCGACGTCGCCGCGATGATCGAGCAGACCGAAACCCACATTCTTGATGGCTCCAACAGGCCGGTTCATTTCAGTTTTGAATATCTCGAAGGTTCCTCATCTTTCGAGGATCCGTCACACCAGCGAGCAACGGCTTCGTATCTGCTCCAGAAGTACCACGGACAGACCTTCGACCTGGTGATTGCTATCGACGAAGATACCGTAGCTTTCGCGGAAAAGATTCGAGCGAAGCTGTTCCCAGACGCTGGGCTCGTCTTCTTTGTGACGGATCCTCAGAAGCCTTCAAGTTGGCTAAATAACGAACGGGGCAGAACCGGTGTAATCCGAAATGCGAATTATCTTCCCACCCTGCAGCTGGCTTTGCGTCAAAATCCTGGCACTTCGCACGTGATCGTCATTTCGGGCAGCTCGGACGCCGAGAAACTCGATGTAAAGAAAGCGCGCGAGCAGTATCGCTCGTATGAGTCGAATCCGGATTTTCAATACTGGACCGACCTGCAGTTTTCAGAACTGGGCCCTCGGCTGGGAAACGTGCAGGCTGACACCATCATTGTGTTCCTCGATTTCGTAACGGACTCTCATGGGGAGCGGTTTATTCCTGCTCGTATTCTGCCAGCGATTTCAAAGGCGGCAAACCGCCCGATCTACGGAACGTTTTCTTCCGTGGTAGGCGCGGGAGTGGTGGGGGGAAGCGTAGCCGATCTCGGCGAGGTGGGACGAATCCTGGGAGATGATGGACTGCGCATTCTGAAGGGCGAGAAGCCGGAGAAAATCCCCGTTGCCACTGGCGATTTTCAGCACTACGCGATCGACTGGCGTGAATCGCACCGCTGGGGAATCCCGGAGAGCGAGCTTCCCAAGGAAGGCGAAGTACGCTACTGGCAATACTCCCCGTGGGAGCTTTACGGTTGGAGAATCCTGGGGCTTTCCGCGATTCTGCTCATCCAGACAGTGCTGATCATTTTGCTGGCGCGCAATGTCAGCAAGCGCAAGCGCGCTCAGGAAACCCTGCGCCGAAAGGAAGCGGAACTCGCGGAAGCGCAAGGTATCGCGCACATGGGCAACTGGCTTTGGGATACCAAGAGTAAGACCCTATCCTGGTCAGACGAGATTTATCGCATCTTCGGACGCGATTCCAGTTCGCCCGCTCCATCCTACGAGGAACTCGCACAGCTGCTGAGCCCAGAAAGCTGGCATCGACTGAGTACCGCGATGGAAGAGGCTTCGCGATCTGGCTCGTTTCGGGAACTTGATTTGGGATTGGTGCGCGCCGATGGCAGTCATGGCTGGGTCAGCGTTCGTGCGGTGGCGGTTCGAGATCTCAGGGATCGCGTGTCCTTCCTTCGCGGCACAATCCAGGACATCACCGAGCGCAAGCGCGCCGAGGAGGCTCGATCGCGGCTGGCTTCGATTGTGGAATCCTCTGACGATGCGATTATCTCCAAGAACCTGGACGGAATCATCGTGAGTTGGAATCGGGGCGCAGAGCAAATCTTCGGATTCCGCGAAGCGGAAGCGCTGGGTCAACCCATTACGATTCTTATCCCGCCCGAGCTTCGGGAGGAAGAGAAAGCAATTCTGCAAAAAGCCAGAGCGGGGGAGAATGTTGAGCGCTACGAAACGCTCAGGGCCACCAAGGAGGGAAAAAAGATTGATGTCTCACTCACCATATCTCCAGTGAGAGATGGGACGGGCAAGATCGTGGGCGCTTCCGAGATTGCTCGCGATATTACCGATCGCATGCGGGGAGAACAGGCTCTGCTAGAGAGCGAGAGGCGGTTCAGACTGGTGGCGAACACCGCTCCAGTGATGATCTGGACGTCCGGTCTCGACAAGCTGTGCGATTACTTCAATCAGCCCTGGCTCGAATTTACGGGCAGACCTCTGGGGGCGGAGCTTGGAAACGGATGGACAGAAGGAGTTCATCCTGACGACTTCACGGCGTGCCTGGATACGTATACCAGGGCGTTCGATGCACGTCAGCCGTTCGAGATGCAGTATCGTCTCCGGCGACATGACGGCGAGTATCGCTGGATCTTCGATGCCGGCGTGCCGAGATTCAACTCCGACAATTCTTTTGCCGGCTACATCGGTTCTTGTATCGACATCACGGATCGCAAGCTCGCCGAAGAGGCTCTTTCCACCGTGGGCCGGAGGCTAATGGAAGCACAAGAAGAAGAGCGGAGCCGAATTGCCCGCGAGTTGCACGACGACATCAACCAGAGGCTGGCGTTGCTGGCGAACGGACTCCAGGAATTTGAACAGGCCATGTCGGCCCACAACGCATCTGTCCCTCAGAAGGGACTGCAGGAACTTTGGCAGCTGACCAACGAAATCGCAACTGACATCCAGCACATATCTCATCAGTTGCATCCATCAAAGCTGCACTACCTTGGGCTCGCAGCAGCCGTGCGCGATCTCTGCCGTGAGTTTTCGCAGCAGCACAAGATCAAAATCGAGTGTGTAGTGCAGGATCTGCCCCAGGATCTCGAGGAAAATATATCGCTGAGCTTGTTCCGGACGGCTCAGGAGTCGCTGCGCAATGCGGTCAAGCACAGCCATGCCCGTCATGTGAAGGTGGAAATGACCTGCCGATCGAGTGTTGTCCAGTTACGGGTTTCCGACGACGGAAATGGCTTCAATCCGGAGGACCTGCGAAGTAAGCACGGACTTGGACTGGTCAGCATGAAGGAGCGTCTGCGGTCGGTGGGCGGCGAATTTGCAGTCTGGTCGAAACCATCCCTTGGCACACAGGTGGAAGGCCGTGTTCCGGTTACCAAGAAAGTGGTTCGCGGGGTGGCGGATTCCGCGGCTGACTAGGGTTTAGCTGCTATTGCGCGATTGTCAATTTTGACAGTAGCCGACCAGTTCTAGGTCAAAATACCATGACCAAGTTAGTGAAGACTGGCCGATGGGCCTGTGGGTCTCAGGCAACCCCAAACGGCGACCGCTAAACCGCAGGGTGCAATCACCTCCAGCCATCGAGAGGCGGGTCTGTGCCAAGAAAAACCGTCCTTCTGGCCGACGACAACGTCGCTGTACTCGACCATGTTCGCACGATGCTGGAAAGGGAAACGGATTGCAAGGTCGTTGCCGCCATCTCCGACGGGGCAGCGGTCGTCCGCGAATATTTCCGCCTCCGGCCCACTGTCGTCTCCCTTGATATTTCCATGGGAGCAGTGAGCGGAATCGATATAGCCCGGCAGCTGCGAGATTCCGGGTGTAGTGCCAAGATCATTTTCCTCTCAGTCCACGAAGACTCGGACTTTGTAAACGCCGCCATGGGGGCGGGCGCGTCGGCCTACGTTGTGAAATCGCGGTTGAGCATGGATCTGCTCTGTGCCATCGATGCGGTGCTTTCCAATAAGTTCTTCGTATCGCCGACGTTGTTATATGCCCCCGGCGAAAGCGTGAACGACTCGGTGTAAATCTCAAATGGGCTGGGCGGGAAATTCGGCACTCGCGTACATGCTCGGCTTTCCTACGGCTTCAGGGCATAGTAGCGGACCGACCCGCCCGTTGTCACAGTTCAGGTGGGACTGTCTATTGCTTACCACGCTGGGGACGTTAGTAATGACAGTTATGCCATATTCATTTCGCTCCTTATGGTTAAGCAGGTACTCGCGAAGCAGGCACATCCTTAGCTGGTTGGGGCGAGTGGCTTGGGTAAAACCGAATGAGCTGGCTACGCAATACTCGAACGTCTGCTGCTGGTCGTGGGAGTGCTGCATGCTGGCCTTCTATGTGGCGGCTCGCATCCACAGGACGGTATTGTCCAAGGCCGAGGTGCAGAGGTTCAAGTCTCAGCAAATGGTTTCGGTCGCAGGGCCGCACGGAGTGGCTCTGACCACCGGGGCCCCAGACTTTAGTTTGTGGTCGGAGAAACGTATCAAGGAATACCAGGAGAGCTTGGCTGAACACTTCTCCCCTGCTATTGGAATTCTTCGCATACCCAAGATTAGCGTTGAAGTTCCCATCCTTGAAGGAACCGACGACCTCACCTTGAATCGGGGAGTGGGACACGTGGCAGGCACGGCCAACCCCGGTGAGCAAGGCAATGTGGCGATTGCTGGACATCGAGACGGGTTCTTCCGTGGGCTGAAGGACATCGCGGTCGGCGACCAAATTGAAATCGCTACGCTGCAGCAGTCACTGACGTACACCATCGATCGCATCACGATCGTCGAGCGCACCGACCTTTCCGTGCTGCAGCCACGCTCGCGGCCATCTCTAACATTGATAACGTGCTACCCCTTTTATTTCATCGGCAGCGCCCCACAACGTTACATCGTTCAAGCATCGGAGTCTGGGTCTGCTGAGGCGAACCAACATGCTGCCGTGCGGACCGGATCCGAGCCAGGAGCTTTAGCGCAGTACTTACACGACGAATCTGTTTTGATTTTTGATTGAAGCAAAGCTGAAGGATCCAAGAATACGATTCCGAAAATGGACAAAGGAGAAAACAAAATGAACTCAAAAGCAAGTTGGACGCGTGCATGGCTTGCGCTCGTGGTAGGGACTGTTGGCCTGGCCCTTACCCTGAGCGCGAGCGCGCAGGTTGAAACCACAACAACGACAACCGCCCACAAAGCCTCGGTACAAACCACAGTCGAAAGTGGCGTAGTGGTATATGTTTCGGGCAACGATCTGCTGGTCAAGGCGTCCGATGGCAGCATCCGGCATTTTGCCAATGTGCCGGAAAGTGCCAGAGTCACGGTTGATGGCCAGCAACTCGGAATTCACGACCTGAAGCCGGGCATGAAACTTCAACGTACCATCACCACCACCACCACCCCAAAGACCATCACCGTCGTGAAGAGCGTCACCGGAACGGTGTGGTACATCAGTCCGCCAAGCACCGTGATCTTGAAGCTGGATGACGGAAGCAACCAGAAGTTCACGATTCCCAAGGGTCAAAAGTTCAATATCGATGGACAGATGGTCGATGCCTGGGGTCTGAAGAAAGGCATGAAAGTCTCGGCCACCAAAGTGGTGGAGGAGCCCATTGTGGACGTTTCACAAAGCCGGACCGTAACAGGTCAGATGCCGCCGCCACCGCCTCCGCCACCAGACGTGCCGATTCTGGTTGTCTATGTACCCGCTCCCGCTCCGGCTCCCGCAGCGGTTGCTGACGCTGCGCCAGCGCCGGAACTTCCGAAGACCGGAAGTGAGCTGCCTTTGATCGGGCTGCTCGGATTTCTGGCGTTAGCTTCTTCGGCTGGCCTGCGAATGGCTCGGAAGAGTCGCTAGCATTTCGGTTCGGGGAGAAAAGGGTTTACGCGGCGTTGGTGCATTGTTTCGAAACGGGGCTTATCCAAAGCAGGACGCCTCGAATCGAAAGAATGTCCAGAGTGCCAAAGTCGCGGGCTGCTACTTATGAGTCGGCAACTCCCTTTTCTCCCCGGAATCGAGCAAGAAAAGAAGATGAGGACACAGCGCAAGTAGCGCAACAAACAACCCGACAAACAGCGCAAAGTCAGTAACAACCCAAGGCCCGGGGAGTATCAAGACGCTATTCAATTCATTCAAGCGGGCCTTTTCTCCCTGCATGGATGCCCACGGATGCTCGGTCTAATGACACCGGCGTTAAGAGCCCTGATGTGACCGTTCCTGCCAAAACGCACTGAAAAGTGAATGGGAGAAAGTGTTTCAGCGCCGCCGTGCTCTTGAAATGGAATCGAAAAAGAAATTCAATTTGAAAAACTGATCGGAGGGCTATTATGCGAACGCGAATCGTAATCTTTGCTGCGATCGTTCTGATAAGCGCAACTGTTTTCGCTCAGACGGCGCAAGTGACTGCGAAACCCCTGAGTGACACCGATATCCAATTGCTGCGTTCCGACGTGCAGTCCGTCAAGAACCAGATTATTGCTGACACGATGCAATTCACCGACGCCGAATCGAAGGTATTCTGGCCAGTCTATCGGGACTACGCGCGCGACCAGCAGCTGATCGGTGACGATCGAGTGCAGTTGATCAGTGATTACGCCAAGAATTACGACAGCTTGGATGACCCGAAAGCCAAAGACATGATGCAGCGCATGATCAGCATTGAGGACCGGAACTTGAACGTGCGCGAGGATTATTGGCCGAAATTCATGAACGCTCTCGGGGCGAAACGAGCCGCCAAGTTCTATCAGGTAGATAACCGGATCTCGCTAATCATCAATCTGCAACTGACGGATGAAATCCCACTGATCCCCTAGCCGGGAATAAGCAAAGAGAAATGCAAAACTGAGACGGGGATTCGATGATCAGTAAATCGATGATCAGTAAATTGTCGACCGCAGGATTAATCTTGGCAGCGCTCCTGGCAACGCCGGGGCTCGGTCTATCGCAGGCAGTGCAGCAGAAGGGCGCCCTCACTGTGAGCGGTCAGCCGGGGCAAACGCCGCTCCTCCAGATCGATGGCAGGTCCTATGTAGACATCGAAGCCCTAGCACGGCTTGCGAGTGGTTCCCTCAGCTTCAAAGGGAATCAAGTTACATTGACGTTGCCGTCCTCCGCCGCAAGCGCCCCCGCGACCGTTGTTCCTGCAAGCCAGCCCGCCAGTTCCGGATTCTCGAAGGACTTCCTGAAGGCTGGCATTGAGGCAGGGTCCACGATCAGGGAATGGCGCACGGCGCTTTCCAGCGCCGTTCAAAATGGATACCCGGTTACAGATGATTTCGTAGCCCGTTACCAGGGCCAGGCTGTAACAAGTCTCAGACTCGCATCGGTAGCAGTGTCAACCGATTCTGATCGCAGCGCATTTCAATTGCTCAGCAGTGTGTTCGAGAACATGCAAAAGTTAAGCGATAAGATTTTGGCCTCGCGCCAAAATATGAATTACATCTCCACCGATGCGTTGCGAGACGATCCCTTGAATCAGCAGATACTCAGTTGCGCGCGCTCTCTGGCATCGATGGCCGCAAGCGGACAATTTCAGGACGATGGATCCTGTCATTGACTGCTACTAGTAAACAGATTTTAGGCGTCCTCTAGCGTACGTTCCAAGCCGCTGTCGAATGCGGCGCAAAATTCAAGTTCGCTTAGGCAGAGCGGGCACCTTAGTTCATAAACGATTCCGGCGGAATGAATTGAGACAAACAAGCCGCATTTCTCGCAATGCCAATAGGTCCCTCTCAGTTGCGGTATGGCAGTCTGCCGATTGGTGCCCCCGGTAATGAACATCAAGGCGCTCCCCTCGATCACGAATCCAACGATGGTAATGCAGCTTCGATGGACGATGAACTGTCAGATATTACAGGGGGCAAGAGTTGCTCACGTCACTGTCAGTTCTTACAGTTTCCCGCTTCGGAGTGATTCATTCAGAATAGCTCTGTTCAACTTTCATGCGACTGGAGTCCGTCATGACTTCACCCACGGAAACCGCCTTAACGCTCGTTGTTGTCAAATCGCTTGCCATCGTTGGGTCAGCCTTTGCCGCCGTGCTCTTTCTCGCCGCTGTCGGTGTCAAGAGGAGGCAGCTCGGCCGAGGGTCCAAAACGTTCCGTACCCAACTGTGACTCTTGACAGTTCGATGACTATGGCGCCAGGATTTAGCCTGTGAAAGTTAAGATGCATAGTGCTTGCCATCGGCTCCGCTTCGCATTGAACTGCACCGTCCTTGTGGCGGTGTTGACAACTTTCCTACCCGGCCAACAACCCGCCGACATCCAGAAACTGGTCGCAAGTGGGAACCTGGAGGGCATGCGCTGGCCGAACTCTAGCGATTATCGGACCTGGCTGCAGAAGTTTTACGAGCCTGCAGGATACGCGCCCGCGTGGATCCAGGGGCAGCAGCCGGTACCGCAGGCTGCAGCGATGATTCAGCTTTTCAGGGATGCCGGAAAAAAAGGGCTGGACCCGGAGGATTACGACGCCTCGCGCTGGGAGGAAAGACTCCGCGCGCTCCAGGGCTCTGCGAACGGAACGGAAGTTGCGCGTTTTGACGTAGCCCTCACTGTCTGCACCATGCGCTATGTGTCCGACTTGCGTATTGGGCGGATCAATCCAGCACATTTCCATGTCGGACTGAGCGTTGAGCAAAAAAAGTACGATCTAGCCCAGTTTTTGCGCGACCGGATCCTCACTAGTTCGAATCTGCCAGCTCTCATGGACGGAGTGGAACCTCCGTTTGCCGCCTATCGCCGCACCGAGGCGGCACTTGCCCGCTACATCGAACTGGCACGCGCCGACGACGGGGAGAAGCTACCCGAAGTCACGAAGCCCATCGACCCGGGCCAGACCTATGCTGGCGTACCGCGCCTGACGCGTTTCTTACGACTTGTGGGTGACCTGCCGGCGGATGCTGTCTTGACGGGAGATGCCCAAACCTACGGTGGGCCGCTGGTGGATGCAGTAAAACGTTTTCAGCGCCGCCACGGGCTCGATGAGGATGGTCGCCTCGGTCCCGGCACAATAAAACAGCTCAACGTGCCTCTGCAAGAACGGGTGCGCCAATTGCAGCTCACGTTGGAGCGCTGGCGATGGTTGCCGGCGGAGTTTTCCGCACCACCCATCATCGTGAACATTCCCGATTTCCGTTTGCGCGCCCTCGATGAAAATAACAATGTGGCTCTGGACATGCGCGTCGTGGTCGGGAAGTCGATGCGCACTCAGACGCCTGTTTTCTCACGGGATATGGTTTACCTGGTTCTGCGCCCTTACTGGAATGTGCCTCCCAGCATTCTCCGCAGCGAGATTGTTCCCGCCATTCAGCGCGACCGCGGCTACATTGCCCGCAAGAATTACGAAGTCACTACACAGGGCGGCAAAGTTGTTACCTCAGGGGATATTTCCGATGATGTGTTGGCGCAATTGCGCGCAGGGAAGCTCGCGGTGCGGCAGAAGCCGGGCCCGACCAACGCCCTTGGTCTGGTCAAACTGATTTTCCCGAATGAATATAACGTCTACCTTCATAGCACGCCTGCTCCGCAGTTGTTCTCGCGCTCCCGCCGTGACTTTAGCCACGGCTGCATTCGAGTTGAAAAACCAGCCGAACTCGCCGCATGGGCGCTGCGCAATAATCCAGGATGGACACTGGAGCGAGTAAAGGAAGGCATGCAGAGCGGAAAAGACGATGTTACCGTGAACCTCGCAAAGCGGGTTCCGGTGTTCATCGTTTACGGAACGGCGCTCGCCTACGAAAACGGCGACGTTCACTTCAGCGATGATATTTACGGACACGATGCCAAGCTGGCGGCTGCGCTCGCCAAGGGATATCCGTACCCGTAGCCTAGTCTCCCAAACCTACCAGCGGCGGACGCGGCCCACGTCGACGTGCACAAAGTTTGACGCAGCATAGTAGCCCACACCGCCGCGATGCAGTGCCAACGCCGCATCCCTCAATTGTGAGGTGGGAACGCCGGGTATCCGGATGTCAATCGCCATGGCCTGCATGTGCAGACTCTGACGGGCCACACCGTGCCCATGTGTGCGCAGGAACTCATTGCTCCAGGGCGTGCGATAGCCACAAACAACGTCAATCTCGAGGTCGGGGTTCCCCAGCGCAGTGGTCAAGTCGTGCAGAAGATCGAATACCCGGGGATCGTACTCGCGAACTTCGCCGGTGCGGTGGTCCCGCAGGTAATGGCTCAGGAGCGCCAGGGAATCCTGATCGTAGCCATAGCCTTCGCCATCGCGGTAGACGATATTCAAGCGTTCCCCAGTATGGGTGTGGAAAAAATGAAGCCGGTAGGGACTGTCCTGAGCGCCCGGCAATTTTGGCTCGGCTGCGATAGTCGGGACAATCCCGAGTGCAAGGATCAAGGTCGAAAAAAATAGACTGCACAGACTTCTTGGCAATGAAGGCAAAGAAAACTCCAAAAAAATAGGCTGACCACCTATAACAAGGTGATCAGCCTATTGTAACAAGCGGAAGAAATCTTGACTTAAGACTCACCTCCGAAGCGGACAGCTTCTGCGAACCAAAGCCTTACTGGCCAGCCACGCCTTTGTTGACAAGAAGTTTAAGATCGACTCTCCGGTTTTCGGCTCGTCCGCTCGCGTCCTCGTTCGATGCCGCCGGATTCGCTATACCCATTGCACCGGGCGCAGTGATGTTCTTTGTGGGAACATGACAATCCTGCAGTAAATAGGCGACCACGGCTTGAGCACGCTCCTTGCTGAGTTGTTGGTTGTCTTCCAGTTTGCCAGTGGAGTCAGCATACCCTCTGACTTCGATCACAAACCCCGTGTAGGTGAGCGCATGTTGAGCCAGGTTCGCGATTGCTTGCTGGTCGGCGCCCGAAATAGCAGAATCTCCGACCGCGAAGCGCACGGTTGTTTCACCCTTCACATACCACGTGGCCAGATCGGAGAAGCGCTTCTGGGTCGACTGCGCAACTTCTTGAATGCCCTGTTGGTTGGCCGCGATCTCTTGCTTGGATGCCTCAATCTCCTGTTGGTGAGCAGCGATGTCCGCCTTGTTGGCCGCGAGCTCGGCGTCCGTCGCCTCCTTATTGGCCGTGTATTTCGCCATGTTCATGGCCTGTTGTTGAGCGACGGGGTTCAAACCAGCCTGGATCACTTTGGCCAAGCTGAGATCATCTTGGTCGAAGGTGATCGTTTCGGCCGTCACCTGGCTCTCACTACCCGTTCCCTCGTACTTTAGCCTGAGTCCCGGAATCAGGTTCTCTTGACCCACTTGTTTTTTCCGGGCCCCAAGTCCGATCGGGTGTTGGACTTTCGTGTCAGACGTGACAGTTACGGTCGTAGTTCCTTCGTCAGTCTCCACGGTCAGAGTGCCTCCGGAACTTTGGGTGATCACCCCTTTGCCTTTTACCTTATCGCTGGCAAGGGCCGACCCGAAGGCCAGAAAACACACGGCCAATAAACCAGTTACTACTTTCATGTGCCTGTTCATTGTTTATCTTCTCCTATGCTCGTCCTATGACGAGGTTCCTTTGCGTTAGTCGTTGTTTTCCCGCCAGACTTACCCGTCTTCTCCGACGGATATTTAGGGAATGAGCGACATTGGATTCATCCACCCCGGGTCGCACGTTCGCTCATTCTTGCGGCTGCATGCTCAGAATACTTCGCAGGAGAACAACTGGAACCTGTCAGATATGACAGGACGATAGCCTTTTCTAAATTACTGCGGCTGCGTCTTCGGCACAGGTTTCGGACCTGGCTTCGATTGCGAAGGCGGCTTTTGCTGCGGCTGAGGACGGTTCTGTGGGGCAGCAGGTTTTGGCTGCTGTGTAGGCCGCGTTCCAGCAGCCGGATTCGTCATTAGTTTTGTTTGAGGCTCGCGACTAGGAGTTCCGGGTTTGGGAGTGGGAGCGGGCCGAGTGGTGGCAGGCGGCTTCGAGCCCTCTGCCGGTGGTCGATTTGTGCTCGGCGGGTTCGGCTTCGTCTGCGGTCGCCCTTGGCTCGGCTGCGCGGGTTTCGGTTGCAGGACTGGCCGGTTCGGTGCAGGCGGTTTCGTGCCGTTGGCTTGCGGCCGATTTGTGCTGGGTGGGTTCGATTTGCCCTGCGACGGTGGATTTGGCTTGCCTTGCGACGGCGGCCTTGTCCCACTCGGCGGTCTGGGCGTGGGCTTAGCTATCGGCTGAGTAGGCGTGCCGGGTAGCTTATGAGCTGGCGGCCGAGTGCCCCCCGTAGGAGGTCTATATCCCGGAGGGTTATTCGGACCCCAGGGCTTACGATTAGGCGGACGGGGTGCCGGGGCTGGCGGCCGATAGTTCGGCGGACGATAGTGCCAATTGCCACCGTAACCCGGACGGCTGTTATAGTGAACGGGCCGCGGACGGTACCACACTGTCGGCGGACGATACGGATTTCCCCAGGCGACAAAGACGGTGCGATTGTAATAGACCCGTCCCGATGACCATCCCCAACCCCATCCGCCCCATCCCCACGGCTGGTTGCTAGCCACCAGAGCCCCAATCGCGATTCCCGCTCCGAAAGTGACGAGCGATGTTACGACGACCGTGCTCGTGCTCGGCTTGACGTAAACCACCGTAGGGTTATAGACCGGGACATAAACCACCTGCGGGTTCGCCGGTTGAATTACATAAATCGTCTGACCCGCCGGCTGCTGCACTTCCACCTGCTGCTGGGAATTGCTCTGCAACGTCCCGGCCGCATACGCCTGAGCTCGCAATCGCTGAATGGAGGCAGTGACCGCTCCTTGATCAGCCGAAAAGGCTTGCCCGATGGCGGCATAATCGTCGATGTTTTGCGCCATCATGTCGAGCACTTGCGGAAAATTTGTCAGCGCAATAAATGCCGGATCGAATCCCTGGCTTTGAGCCGCATCGGTGAGCGCGCTACCCGTGAGCCCGGCATTCTGCTGTAGCCAGTTATCCACGTCGAGAATTTCCTGCGGATTCGTCGAGGCGGTTGTGATTTGCGCCAGCAGGGAATCAGGGTATAGCGCTACCGGAGCCAGCAATTGATCCAGTTGCTGCGCCGTGGGGATGGTCGACTGGGCCGAGAGCACGAGCCCAAAGTCCTGGGGAACCAGCATAGCGACTAATAAAACAATCGCCGTCAGAGTTGTCTTTCGCATAGAGAAGGCCTGGTCCGCAGGTTTCCAAGTATCGTCAGGCTTGAATTCTACGACAGCCTCGGCCAAGTCTGCGTGTTTTCCCCAAGATTCGTCTCGAACATAACGAGATCCTGGTTGAATGAGCTGTCGGTCACAAGAAAGCATTCTATTTGCCGGGATCAACCCAGGCATTGTCGGGAGCGGATATCTCGGAATTCGAAGCTTCGGTACTTACATTCACTCGCTGGAGCCCGGCCTTCTTTTTCGGAATTGCCCGGAATACCACGTAATACTGGTTGTTGAGACTCTTCTGCAGACGGTCCAGGTAAGGTTTAAAACTAACCAGACTGGAAGTGCCGAGGGAATAACAGTCACCGCCAGTTTCATCTGCAAGCTTTGCCAGTCCCGAGAGGCCGATCTGCAGATCCCAGGAACTTCGGGCGGCTCGTCCCACGCCCAGTGCGTATAGCGAGTAGACCAGCACGTTATAGCGCTGGCTGATCTCGCTCGCCGAGTTTACATCCGGGCTCATGGTGGGCATACTGTGGTACACGGGGCCAAAGTTGGGTCCTACGCGTGCGGGGTCCACTCCGCGAAGACGGTCGACGCCATCGCTCACCATGACAACTTCACGCCGCACCTTCTGTTGAGACCACCCTTTTACCAGGCTGATCAGCGACAGATAGGGACTATCCATCGTCGACAATCTCCCGACAGGCAAGCGGACCGCTTTAGCGGCGAGCGCATGGTCGGTGGTGAAATTCTGAACGAGGTTGACCGTCGCATTCGACATATAACCCACTGCGATCGCTGTTGGTGCGGGCTGGGCGTTGATGAAATCTCGAAGGTCGTTGAGATTGTTTCCAACACCTGAGTCGAGCGTATCGTCAATCAAGATAAACAGCTGCAGGGCGGCGTTATCTCCCTGGGCCGGGATCAATTGGGTGACTTGCAGAGGAGTCTTCCCCTGTTTTACTTTCACGTCACCTGACTGCAGCGTCGGAACCTCACTGTCGCCGCGTACGGCCTCATTCGTGATGACCAGGTGCACTTGAACCGTGCTCTGGGCGCTCTTTTCTTGTGCGTAGACAATCGACGTAGCCAAAATCAGGGCACACAAAGCTCCCAACAATCCGATAACAGTCTTGTAGCTTTTCATCCATTTCTCCTGCGTGTCTGCATGGGAATCGCGGCTGCCTGATCTTCGAGCACTCACGAGAAAATGCGAACTGGCAAAACTGACAGTAAGACCTTCGAGAATGACAAGGGAGAGCGACGGGGAAGGGTAAGAGGGTCCCGAAGTCTTCGGCCTCAGTCGGTCAGAGGATCCCGCAACCGGCGAACACAGCCGCTCGAAGGTGAGGGGTCCGACTCAGTTTGTTATTCAACCCGTTTTGCCCAGTAAAATCTGCATCAGCAACAGCCATCGCCGCACGTTAGTGGTCATGAGAAAGTTTTCCTTCACGTGCTCACGTCCGTTACGGCCCAGCTGAGCGGCGAATTCGGGATGCGTCAAGAGATAACGGATCTGGTAGGCGCAGCCTTCCACCGTGTGCACGAGTACGCCGGTGAGCTTATCGATTACCTGATTGGGAATTCCACCTACGGCGCCGGCGATCGTAGGTTTGCCCTTCCACAGCGCCTCGGTTACGGTCAGTCCGAAGCCTTCCCGGATCGATTTCTGAATCACCAGAGTCGAAGCCTGTTGCAGGGCATTGATCTCCAGTGCGCACCACGGTGGAAGGTCGAGAATGATGATGTTGGGATCGTCCCCCGCAGCTTCTTTTACCTCGGCCAGAACAGTCGCACCCTCGGGATCATCGCTGGCTCCCCCGCCCGCCAGTACCAATTGACAATCCACGTATTTGCTGGCAAGTTTGAAAGCCTGCACCACGCCGACCGGATCTTTGAAGCGATCGAAGCGCGAGACTTGGGTGACGATGGGCCGGGATCGGTCGATTCCAAACTCGTCGCAAACCTTTTGAACAAAGCTGTCGTCGAGCGTTTTGTTCTTCTCGGATAACGGGTCAATGCATGGATAAAACAAGTACTGAGGAATCGACAGCTGACGCGTAAATGATTGCGACGAGAAAATTGCCGCGTCATATTGCTCTACGAACGGTCGTAGAAACTGCCACACCTGCGGATTAGGATTCGAGAGATCGATGTGGCATCGCCAAATCCAGTGCGCCGGCGAGTCCTGCCGGGCACGAATGAGCGCGGCGGGCTGCG
This sequence comes from uncultured Acidobacteriota bacterium, assembly GCA_963758005.1. Lineage (GTDB taxonomy): Bacteria > Acidobacteriota > Terriglobia > Terriglobales > Acidobacteriaceae > Sulfotelmatobacter. The sequence continues at coordinate 52,951 of CAVWTR010000001.1, read as the reverse complement.
GATCGTGAATTACCACAATGTCCTCGTTAAATTGCATGCGCTGCCGATTTTGCTCGTTACAGGTCAGGAAGATTTCCTGCGCCTGGCGCGTTAGTTCGTACGTACTGCCCTGCAGGGCATTGTGAAATGCCTTCGTCACCTCGAAGAAATCGTTGCCTCCGGTGATGACATCCCAGTGGGTGACCACTTCCAATTCTCCGAGCAGCGGCACCAGGCGGTTCAGGATCTCGGCGACCCCTCCGCCGACCGCCGTGGAGTTAACCATCTTGAGCGTCTTGCCCTTGAGGTTGCGGGCAAGGAAGTGAAGTTCGTCAATCGCAGCCGAACCCACGACGCTCCGGTAGTCGTCTAAGTGTGGCGGCGGAACCGGTGCGGGCGGTTTCTCCCAGGTTCGAGGCGACTTCCGCCGCTCCGTTCGCAAGGGTACAGGTTGAGCGGAGGTTGTCTCCGACACTGTTGAGGTGGCTACGGATTCAGATTTCACTGGATGCATAATCAGGCAACACCATAAGCTGAGAACATTTAGGTCAACGCTCTTTCTAGGTCAACGCTCTTTCGATGATCCGCACGATCTGTTGCCGTACGTTTTCAAGAGTCGAGGTGTAAATATCGATCCGGTTCAAGTTGCGCGCAGTGTCAGTCAGGCCAGCATCCTCGTGCAGCCACAGGGAGAAATCATTGGACATGAGCTTGATCCGCAGCCGGGCCTCGATAAAATGATGATGAATCGAGTGCACGCTGACGTTTCTGATGCCTTCTGTGAATTCGTGCAGCGTGTGCGCCTGAGAGCTCGTGGGCATGACGATAATGTCGGCCGCGCAAAAATAAAACGCCTCATCCGCGACGCTGGTTCTGGATTCCGGATTGTCCTGCAAATATCTTTCCACGATCTCAACGAATCGGGCGCGCAACTCGGCCACCGAAGTGAACTCGCGCACATCGACGCCTGCCAGCGCTTCAGCCAGTTTCGGTTCGTTGCAGGCCGTCAGCGTCCAGTGCGCGAAGTCGTTGGAAAAACCAGTGGAAAGAAAATGATGATCCTGCAAGGTTCGGAAGGTGTGCTGAAAGATCGATTCTTCGGGACACTCGCGCAAGCCATCGAGAAGTTCCGACAGAGTATTGGCCTTGTACTTCGTGATGCGCAGCAGGTGAGTCGAAGTGTTGAAAAAGAATGGCTTCACCTGAGTGCGTGGTTGAGTTGTGTCGGCTATGCTCATCATTCTTATCCGTTATTCATCCAATCCGTTAGTCATCCAATCTAAAGACACTAGATGCTCGCGCTCGCGTGGAGCCTGGCGGGTTCTTCTTCCGTGGCGTCCAATCGGACCTCACAGAGTTCACTTATTAGATTGCTGGCCCAGCGGTAAATGTTGTGTTCTTTTATCGTTCGGCGCATTCGGTGCATCCGCAGCTGCTTATCTTCAGGTTCCATCTCGAGTGCAACCCGGATGGCTTCCGCCGACTGATCGATGTCGTAGGGATTCACCAGCAGGGCATCGCGCAGTTCGCGCGCGGCGCCGGTGAACTGGCTCAGGATCAGCACTCCACGTTCGTCCTGGCGCGCCGCCAGAAATTCCTTGGCCACCAGGTTCATCCCATCGTGCAGCGACGTGACCATGCAGAGATCGGCTGCGCGATAATACGGCGTGATCTCCTTGTGGCTATGCTGCCGTTTCAGAAACGCGATGGGCTTCCATCGGTCTGATTGAAAGCGCCAGTTGATGCGGTCGGCCTCTGCTTCCACCTCGGCCAGCAGGTCGTGATAGCGCTTCAGGTGCGTCCGGCTGGGAGCCCCAATCTGAACGAAGGTGAATTTTCCCTGATAGGCTGGATATTTCTCCAGAAAGCGCTCGATCGCCAGGAAGCGCTCCAGAATTCCTTTTGTGTAGTCAACCCGATCGACGCCGATCCCGAGGAACGTTGCCTCTGAGCCAATACTGCGGGTCAAAGACGCTCGCTCGAGATACCTGGACTCGCTGTCGCTGCCTCCCGCAGGTTCATCGTCGGTCAGGTCCACGCTAATAGGGAAGGGGCGGACGATGGTGCGGTGCTCCTTGCGCAGAACGGAAAAGTGCTCCCAATCCACACGCGATTCGACAACCCGGTCGACGGTCTGCAGGAAGTTGTTGCAGTGCGACTGTACGTGAAAACCGACAAGATCAGCCCCTAGCAGGCCGTCTACCAACTGCCGCTGCCAGGGACAGATTCCAAAGGCTTCGGGGTTTGGCCATGGAATGTGCCAGAAGATAGCCACCCGCGCGTCCGGCCTCTTCTCCTTAATCATCCGCGGCAACAAAGCGAAGTGATAGTCCTGGACCAGAATTACCGGACTGGGTATATCTTCGATCTCCTCGAGCAGCGCCACCGTAAACTTACGGTTGACTTCCTGATAGGACTGCCAGTCGGACGCGCGAAAGATGGGTCGAGTATGAGCGATATGGCACAGAGGCCACAGCCCTTCGTTGGCAAAACCGTAGTAGTAGCCTTCCTCTTCCTGCTTGTTTAGCCATACGCGCCGCAAAGTGTAGCGAGGATCATCGGGCGGAACACGAAGGCGATCGTGAGCATCAACTGTTTCCAGATCAGCATCGCCGCTACCGTGCGCGATCCAGGTTCCATCGCAAGCGTTGAGCACAGGTTCCAGAGCAGTTACCAAGCCGCTCGGGGGTACGATCACGTTCAAGGACTTTCCATCTCGCTGGTGAATGTAAGGTTCGCGATTCGAAACGACGAAGAGCCGCGTACCGGCGAGGCGGCTTTGGATGTGTACGGAGAGCCGGTCCGCGGTCCACATCGACTCGCTGGCTTCCCGCAGACGAGCCTCGTTTTCGGCAGCATTGCGTGCCAGGCTCAGGCTTGCAGCCATGGTGGCAACTTCGTCGGCTAGCGGACGGAACATGTCGAGGTTCGGCATCTTCTGGGATGAGGCGATTCCGCCGGTGCGCATGGCTCTCATCCATTGCGCGGCGCGCACAATCGGCCCGCTGATGCTGGAGCGTACGATCAGGAGCGTGATAAAAACCACCAGAAAGACCTGCACCAGCACCCGGAAAAATGTTTCCCGCCACACCCGAAGCATCTGTGCCTGGATGTAGTCCGCGTCATGCACAATCACCAACGCCCCCGCTAGCTCGCTGTCGCGGTGCAGGGGCAAGGCGAAAATCAGTATGCGGTCGTTTCCGAACTTAACGAAAGAACTCTCATTGTGATTGTCGCGAAGCGCCTGGGTCAGCGCTGCCGGACTCCCAGTCAGCATTTTCGCTAGCTCCGGGGTCATCGCTACGAGGTCAGCGTTCCGGTCGTAGACTGCAACTCCAATCAAGTTTTCCCGATTGCTAAAGCGTTGCACCAGTCGTTGCAGCGCCTGGTTCGAGCCGGTTCCCACTATCTTCTCGACATTGCCGGCCAGACTCTCGCCGAGGACCTCGGCCCGCCGCTCCAGATCGCCGCGGAGTGTGCGCTTCTCTTGCACGACCTGATAATAGGAGAACGCCAGCGACACCAGCGTTATGCCTACGATCAGAGACACAATCAGCCGAACACTCAGCAAGCGCATCCATGGACCTCCCTCAGCAATCTGTGATGCATCGGTCATCGATCATCGATCCGGCGGCGAAGAATGAGCACGCAGCTTTCACGATTGTTCCAGCGAAAGGTCTGTTTCAGATGCTGTTTCTGATCGTCCGGTTGCCACGGCTGGCTGCGGATGGAAGTAGACACCGCCCTATCCCATGAAAGAATCTGGCCATCACAGGCTCGGCGACGCATTGCGTCCTTGGGAAGCTAGTGCAAGTTCTCTTCCAAGGATGGGTCAAGAGCTAACTCATGGAATGCCCGTTGTTTATCCGGACACGCCAGAATTCGCACAATGCAAGGATGACGGGTAAACGGAAAATTCTCCGTGGTTCCTGACTCTATTTCGAAAGAAAAAAGAAGTCCCGGCAGCGAGGCCGGGACTTCATTATCGAGGGCCACTGGCCCCTGGACTAGGAGGCGCGGCGCTGCTTGTCAAGATTGTCGTCTTCTTCATTCTGACCTTGACCGCCCTTTTTCTGTCCGGGCTGCTGTCCGCTCTGCTGACCAGTTTGGCCAGTCTGACGGTTTTGACCCTGCTGTCCGGGTTGGTTGTTCTGTTGTCCAGTCTGATCGTTGCGCTGACCAGTCTGTCCACCCTGCTGTCGGTTCTTTTCCATATCGTCTGCCATGAAATAGTCCTCCCTTTAGAGCACGCGACTTGGCGGACTCTCAATTTAAGTCACTTCCTAAAGTTAGTTGCCGCGGAAGGGGAGTGGGTTGGAAAGCAATGTGAACCGTTGAACTACTTCCGATTGTCAGCGAGAAAGGCAGAGAAGGAAAAGAAAATACAAACTAAAAAAAGAATTCGTCAGCAATGTGGGGCACGGTGTCGAGAAGTACTGTGCGTCATCCTGCATTTCTGTTGAACGATCGAACGGATCGCGAAGTCGTTCACGAAGCGTTTCCCCGATCGACGACGGATATCGAAGTCGGCTGAAGAGGGAGTTTGGCCGTGACAGACGTCCCACCACCGTCCGATTGAATGTCCAGTTCTCCACCAAACTGTCGCAATCGCGCTCGCATGCCGCGAAAACCCACGCCTGTTCGATCGGAACGCAGCTCCATCTGTTTTTCCGGAGGGATGCCCTTGCCCGCGTCTTTGACCTCCACAATAATGCTGTGGTCCTCCTCCCGAATCGAAACGATCGCAGTATCGCTGCCAGAGTGACGATGAATATTGGTGAGACACTCCTGCACCATGCGGAAAATTGCGATCTCCATCTCATCGGAAAGCCGGCGAAACTCTTCCGGAATCTCAGTCTCGACATTGATCTTGCTTCGCTCCGAAAAACCGTCGGCATACCAGCGGACAGCCGATGCCAGTCCGGCCACGTCGAGCAGAGGCGGATGCAGCAGATGCGAAATGGTGCGAATCTCCTTGCTGATTTGTTGAACCAGGACCGCGTTTTCTGCGACCGCGCGGGCCGCCGCTGAGTCCAGCTTGTCGGATTGAGACTGCACCTTTGCAATATTCATGCTCAAGGCTGCCAGCATCTGTCCGACGCTGTCGTGCAATTCGCGGGCAATCTGTTTCCGTTCCTCGTCTCGAAGTTGCTGCAGGTGGTGAGACAGTTCCTCCAGATTTTCGTTGGCCATTCTCAATTCTGTGGTTCGCTCCTGAACCTTGCGCTCCAGGCCGGAGTGCGCAACTCGCAGCTGATCTTCGGCCCAGCGGCTTCTTGCCAGAGAACGGCGAGTGGATTCTCCGAATACAGCGATACATCCGGAAAAGATTACGAAGCCCACCATTCCGGCGATGTCCGCTCTTGGGTTGGCAAGGGCAAAGGAGCCAGTCGGCGGCAGGAACCAGTACCAGATGCCGATGAGATCAACCAGAATGGTGAGGATGGACGGGCCCACTCCGCAATACCACACCGAGAAAACCACCGCGGCCCACGCAGTGTGGTAAGGGTTCTGAGCTCCCAACACCGGGGTCAACAGTCTGCGAAGGAGCAGAGCTGCGATCGCAGCCAGCAGGGCCACGCCATAACCGCGCACATTCTCCGCGAATGACGTTCGTGGCATCTTCATCTAAATTACCTGTCAGGATTCGAACAGACGAAAACGCTACTCCCGAACTGTATTGTTACGCTGGACGGGATTTTTTCAACGCCGTAGTTCGAGCATAAGCCTTCTACTAAAAATGAGCAGGAATATTCAAGTTATTTGCCGGACACAAGCGCCCGCGAACAATTAATCCTGAAAGTATTATAGTATAAATATCATTATCGTATGGGGCGCGTATCGTTCAATTGACACAGATTATTATCGTTTGTTAGGCTCGTTGTCAACGGAGGTTTTGAAGATGGCCAGATCCGGAAAGCCGGGTGTGCCGGACAATCCCAAATACCGCCAGGTCAAACTCTCTACTCTGGTGAAGGGCCGACGCGGGAAGCATCACGATCTAGTAGAAAGGATTTTGCAGGAGCTCGAAACCGTGCCTCCAGGTTCGGCCTTGGAGATTCCTCTGGTTGACGTCGAGATCGGCTTGCCGAATATTCGCTCGGCTGTTCACCGAGGCGCTACCGCAAGGGCTCTGGAAATCGAGACCCTGGCGGACGAGAAGAATTTTTATGTGTTTAAGAAGGCTTCAAGATCTAAGGGGTGAAGTGGATGAAGCCTCAGGCATGCGATTGTTGCGAGTTGTGTGGAACATCTGTTAACGTGCGGATTGTAAAAAAGGGCCAGCAAGAATGCTGGCCCAGGATTAATTCTGCTGCAGGATCAATCAGTTTCCAAACTGTCAATTCTGCGAGTTCTTCATGCTGTTTCCTGCCATCTTCAGCGAGACAACGTCGACCGAGGTCTGATCGGAAGAAACGTTGGCCTTCAGCGTGACATGGTGCCCCTCGTGACCTTTAACAGCATCCGGGTTGTTGATGGTATAGCTTTTGCCGTCGCTGTCGCTCACGAACGTCTTGCCGTCATCGCTGATTTTACCGGTGATGTGCGCGACTTTCGTCGCGGTAGTCGTGGTACCGGATTGCACGTTGTCCTGCTGCGTGGCGTCTTGAGCCGCCAGGCTAAAGAAAGTAAGCAGGCTAAGCGCGAAGAGGATCGTTATCAGTTTTCTCATTGAGTGGTCTCCTTTGTGCGAACTAGCTCCCGCCCGGCACATCGCCAGTCCGAGGCGGATAGTCGTGAGGGTCCGAATGCCGAAAGCTGATAATCGATGCTAACCATCGACGCTAACCCATGACTACCAAGTTCATTTTGGTTACGCAGTGCCAACTTAACGGACAGGCAGCGCGTACAGCAATACGGCGAATGCCGTAGCTGCAGCATTGAACCGATATTGAATCTGAATATTGGAACCGATTAGGCCAGTGAAGCATGTTGACCTGCGCCTCGCAGGAGCCTTCCCAAATCTTCACTCATGTTCAGTCCCAGGATGTTCAGTCCCACGCGGGCGAGGAATCGCCCTTTCTTCCAGCTGATTCCTCTAGGCTGTTCATTCGGAATCAACTCACATTCCGGTTCACCCCGGAAAGATATTGCACTTCAGCTCTTATCGGGGGATCCAGTCCGGCCATTTTCCGTCGTCTCTTATCGCGCTCGTCCAGAGCTCGGTTCAACTCGGCAATCAAATCCATTAGCTTTGCGGGATCGAGTTCCTTCGAGGCTGCTTTGCAGAGTTCCCGCCAGTCCTTAGTGCGATCTTCAGTGCGCTCCTCGTTCATGAGGTGCCTCCGGTGAAATCGAGATTCGGACGAGCTGTCGGGTTGAGCTGAGTGCAGGCGAATTGCCAGACCCAGAAAGCACGTTAGCGGAACGGCTTACAAAAACCCTCATCGATTCCCACTGGGCATTTCCCCCCTGGCCTGGGTAATTTTGTGTATGCAGCTACGCTTGCGAACATTCCTACAGGAAATACCTTAGAGCCTCCCTCCAGCGATCGTGGTACGAATACCTGTCAGAGAATCCCGCGGGCTTGATGGCCGAGCCTCCCCGGGTAGTGTGTCTAACCCTGTTATGGATTTCCTTGAAGAACTCCTTACTTTCTGGGAGAGACGATGAAAAGATCCACGCTGAACGAAATCGTGCCCGACGGCACCGAGAACCTTCCTTCCTCCATTGCGAAGAGCAATGGCGCCAAGAACGGTGCCAAGAATAACGGCAAACCCAAAGCCGGGGATGGGTCGCTCGACCTCACCGTTATCCTGACCAGCCTGCAGACCATGCGCGACGGCGACTTCACCGTGCGCCTTCCGGGGACTTGGGTTGGGCTGGCGGGAAAAGTTGCCGACACTTTTAACGAAATCGTCGCTGCCAATCAACACATGGCGCAGGAATTGAAGCGGGTCGGCCACGTCGTTGGCAAGCAGGGCAAGACCCGCGAGCGTACCCGGTTTCATGAGTCGCGCGGCGCCTGGGGCGAAATGGAAGTCTCCGTCAACACGCTGGTCGAAGACTTGCTCCGGCCGACGGCCGAAGTTACGCGTGCCATCGCAGCTGTCGCGCAAGGCGACCTTACGCAGACCGTCCGACTCGATGTGGATGGGCGCCCACTGGAAGGCGAGTTCCTGCGATCCGCAAACCTCGTCAATACGATGATTCAGCAGCTCGGCGTGTTCACCGCGGAAGTAACACGCGTCGCGCGCGAAGTAGGAACCGAAGGAAAACTGGGCGGCCAGGCGCAAGTGCCGGACGTGGCCGGTACGTGGAAAGATCTCACCGACAACGTCAACCTCATGGCCAGCAATCTGACTGGTCAGGTGCGCAACATTGCTGAAGTGGCCACAGCCGTGGCCAGCGGTGACTTATCCCGCAAAATTACCGTTGATGTGCGTGGCGAGATTCTGCAGCTCAAAGAAGCCATCAACACGATGGTCGATCAATTGCGGTCGTTCGCATCGGAAGTAACGCGCGTCGCTCGAGAAGTCGGTACCGACGGAAAGCTCGGTGGCCAGGCGGTTGTGCCCGGCGTCGCCGGCACCTGGAAAGATTTAACGGATTCCGTGAACGCCATGGCCGGCAACCTCACGGCTCAGGTCCGTAACATCGCAGAGGTTACAACGGCTGTGGCCCGCGGCGACTTGTCGCGCAAGATCACGGTCGACGTGAAAGGCGAAATTCTCGAACTCAAAGACACCATCAACACGATGGTCGATCAGCTGAACGCGTTTGCCGGTGAAGTTACGCGCGTAGCTCGCGAAGTTGGCACGGAAGGCAAGCTGGGCGGCCAGGCACAAGTGCCCGGAGTCGGTGGCACGTGGAAAGATCTTACCGATAACGTGAACTTCATGGCCAGCAACTTGACGGGCCAGGTGCGTAACATCGCGGAAGTTGCAACGGCCATCGCCAGCGGCGACTTGTCGCGCAAAATCACGGTTGATGTCCGCGGCGAGATTCTACAGCTCAAAGAAACTCTTAACACGATGGTCGATCAGCTGAACCGCTTCGCCGGTGAAGTGACGCGCGTGGCCCGCGAAGTCGGTACCGAAGGCCGGTTGGGCGGACAGGCGAACGTCCCTGGCGTCGCCGGAACCTGGAAAGATCTCACCGACTCGGTGAACTCCATGGCCGGTAACTTGACTGGCCAGGTACGAAACATTGCAGAGGTCACAACGGCCGTGGCCCGCGGCGATTTGTCGCGCAAGATCACCGTCGATGTGAAAGGCGAAATTCTCGAACTCAAGAACACCATTAATACGATGGTGGATCAGCTGAATGCATTCGCTGGTGAAGTAACGCGTGTGGCTCGCGAGGTAGGCACGGAAGGCAAGCTGGGCGGTCAGGCGCAGGTGCCCGGAGTGGCCGGTACGTGGAAGGATCTCACGGACAACGTCAACTTCATGGCCAACAACCTCACTGGTCAGGTGCGAAACATTGCGGAAGTCGCGACGGCCGTGGCGCGCGGCGATTTGTCGCGCAAGATCACAGTCGACGTGAAAGGTGAAATTCTTGAGCTGAAAGACACCATGAACACCATGGTGGACCAATTGCGATCATTCGCGTCAGAAGTTACACGCGTGGCTCGCGAAGTCGGCACCGACGGCAAGCTGGGCGGCCAAGCTCTCGTACCTGGTGTCGGCGGAACGTGGAAGGACCTTACTGACTCGGTGAATTCCATGGCCAGCAACTTGACTGGCCAGGTGCGTAACATCGCCGAGGTATCGACGGCCATTGCCAGCGGCGATCTTTCCAAGAAGATCACGGTCAACGTGAGCGGCGAGATTCTGCTACTCAAGGAAACCATCAATACGATGGTGGACCAACTGAACGCGTTCGCCGCCGAAGTCACCCGTGTGGCCCGCGAAGTCGGTTCGGAAGGCAAACTCGGCGGTCAGGCTCAGGTCCCGGGTGTGGCTGGTACGTGGAAGGATCTCACTGATTCCGTAAACTCCATGGCCGGAAACCTCACCGGCCAAGTGCGAAACATCGCGGAAGTCACGACGGCTGTGGCGCGCGGCGATTTGTCACGCAAGATCACGGTCGACGTGAAGGGCGAAATTCTCGAGCTCAAGAACACCATCAATACGATGGTCGACCAGCTCAATGCGTTCGCCGGCGAAGTAACGCGCGTCGCGCGCGAAGTCGGCACCGACGGCAAGCTGGGAGGGCAAGCGCAAGTGCCCGGCGTTGCAGGTACGTGGAAGGATCTCACCGACAACGTCAACTTCATGGCCAGCAATCTCACTGGCCAGGTTCGAAACATCGCCGAGGTCGCAACCGCAATCGCGAACGGCGATCTTTCGAAGAAGATTACGGTCGACGTACGCGGCGAAATTTTGCAGCTCAAAGAAACGCTGAATACGATGGTCGAGCAGCTGCGATCATTCGCCGCCGAAGTCACGCGTGTGGCCCGCGAAGTCGGTAGCGAAGGCCGGTTGGGCGGACAGGCCAACGTCCCGGGAGTCGCTGGCACTTGGAAAGATCTCACCGACTCCGTCAATGCGATGGCTGGCAACTTAACGGGTCAGGTGCGAAATATCGCCGAAGTCACAACGGCTGTGGCCCGCGGCGATTTGTCGCGCAAAATCACGGTCGACGTAAAAGGTGAAATTCTCGAACTCAAGAACACTATCAATACGATGGTGGACCAGTTGAACGCGTTCGCCGCTGAAGTCACGCGCGTGGCGCGCGAAGTCGGCACTGACGGCAAGCTGGGTGGCCAGGCGCAGGTGCCCGGCGTGGCCGGAACGTGGAAGGATCTTACCGACAACGTCAACGTCATGGCAGTCAACCTCACCGAGCAGGTACGCGGCATCGTGAAGGTCGTGACGGCTGTTGCCAACGGAGACCTCACCCAGAAGCTCACGGTGAATGCCAAGGGCGAAGTCGCGGCACTAGCCGAGACCATCAACAACATGACGAATACGCTGGCAACGTTTGCCGACCAGGTCACGACCGTCGCGCGCGAAGTGGGCGTCGAAGGCAGACTGGGTGGACAGGCGAACGTTCCCGGCGCAGCCGGAACGTGGAAAGATCTAACCGGCAATGTCAACCTGTTGGCTGACAACTTGACCAATCAAGTGCGCGCCATTGCCGAGGTTGCGACCGCCGTCACGAAAGGTGATCTGACCCGCTCGATTCAGGTGGAGGCGAGCGGCGAGGTTGCGGACTTGAAGGACAACCTCAACACCATGATCGACAACCTTCGGCTCACCACGGACCGCAACACGGAACAAGACTGGCTCAAAACAAATCTGGCTCGCTTTACCGGAATGTTGCAGGGCCAGCGCGATCTGGCGACCGTAGGTCGCATGTTGCTTTCCGAACTCGCTCCGCTGGTGAACGCACAGCAGGGCGTGATTTATCAGATGGAAACCGAAGAAACGGCGGGCATGGTGCTGCTGTCAGCATTTGCCGATGACGGCGAAAAGGGACACCTGCGCCGGCTGCGAATCGGCGAAGGGCTGGTAGGGCAGGTTGCGTCGGAAAAGCGCCGCATGTTGATTTCAGACCTGCCGGAGCAGACAGTTCCCATTCGTTCCGGTTTATTTGAGTCAGTTCCGCGAAATGTGATTGTCCTCCCGGTGCTTTTTGAAGATCGCGTGAAAGCGGTAATTGAACTCGCCTCTTTGAACGCATTCACGGCTTCTCACCTGGCATTCCTCGAGCAGCTCACTGCCAGCATCGGCATCGTGCTGAACAGTATTGAAGCGACGATGCAGACAGAAGGACTTCTCAAACAGTCTCAGCAACTTGCCGCCGAACTGCAAACCCAGCAAAAAGAACTGCAACAGACCAACGAGCAGCTCGCACAAAAAGCCCAGCAACTTGCCGAGCAGAACGTGGAAGTAGAACGCAAGAACCAGGAAATTGAGCAAGCCCGTCGCGCTCTGGAAGAGAAGGCAAAGGAACTTGCACTAACTTCCAAATACAAATCAGAATTCCTCGCCAACATGTCGCACGAATTGCGAACGCCGCTGAACAGCATTCTTGTGCTCGGCCAGCAGCTCAGCGAGAATCCTGACCACAATCTGACGGCCAAGCAGGTGGAGTTTGCACGAACGATTCACGGTGCCGGCACTGACTTGCTGAACCTGATCAGCGACATTCTCGATCTCTCGAAGATCGAGTCCGGAACGGTATCGGTCGAGGCGCAGGAAGTATTCTTTACCAACCTGCTCGAAATGGTGGCCCGGCCTTTCCGGCACGAGGCGGAGAATCGCAGGCTGGCTTTCGAGGTACAGACCGATCCGCAACTTACCCGCAGTCTGGTAACCGACTCGAAGCGTCTGCAACAGGTGCTGAAAAATCTGTTGTCGAACGCGTTCAAGTTCACCGAGCATGGGTCGGTCCGGCTTGCCGTGTCGGTGGCCACAAAGGGATGGAGCGAAGATCATCCCATTCTCAGCGGTGGGGCTTCAGTGGTCGCCTTTGAGGTCACCGATTCAGGAATCGGAATTGCTCTCGATAAGCAGCGCATCATCTTCGAGGCCTTCCAGCAGGCAGATGCCAGCACCAGCCGCAAATACGGCGGAACGGGCCTGGGGCTGGCCATCAGCCGTGAACTTGCAAGCCTTTTGGGCGGCGAGATTCAGCTCCGCAGCACGCCCGGTCAAGGCAGCACGTTCATACTTTATCTGCCGCTTAACTACGTCGGACCGTCGGCGTCGAAGCTGACCACTTCCGACTGGCGCACATCGGCGACGACCACGCCTCTTCAACTGTCGAATATCGTCGTGTCGGAACTTCCAGTCGACCGGATTGTGGACGACCGCGACAATCTGCAGCCGGACGATGCCGTGCTGCTCATTGTCGAGGACGATCCGCATTATGCCCGCGTGCTCTGCGATTTGTCGCGCGACAAGGGATTCAAAGTTCTTGTCGCGCTGCGAGGAGCGGAGGCTCTCGCGCTGGCTCGCGAGTTCCATCCCACGGCGGTTTCGTTGGACGTGTTCTTGCCTGACATGCTGGGTTGGACGGTACTCAATCACTTGAAACAAGATCCGGCCACCCGGCACATTCCGGTACAAATGCTGACTCTGGACGAAGACCGGCATCACGGATTGGCTCGAGGCGCGTTTGCTTTTGTGAACAAGCCGACAAGCCCCGAGGATCTCGATTCTGCGCTGGGCCGCATCAAGGACTACGCCTCACCTCGGCGCAAGCGGCTGCTGATTGTCGAGGACAATCCGGCGGAGCAAATGAGCATCCGCGAGCTGCTGGGTTATGACGACATCGACGTCTTTGTTGTCTCCAGCGGCGCGGAAGCTCTCGACCTGGTGACCCGCGAGACGTTCGACTGCGTCGTGCTGGACTTGCGATTACCCGACATGACGGGCTTTGACGTCCTCGAACGCATGCGCGATATCCCTGCGGTGAACGATCTTCCCGTCGTTGTATTTACGGGAAAAGAATTGTCTCCGGAGGAGGACGCGCGACTGCACATGCTGGCCCGCAGCGTGGTCGTGAAAGGCGTGGAATCGCCGGAGCGCCTGCTCGACGAGACGGCACTCTTCCTGCATCGGGTAGTGGCGGATCTGCCGCAGGAAAAACAAAGGATGCTGGATCGACTGCATCGCTCCGATGAGGCCCTGGTAGCGAAGAAAGTGCTGGTCGTGGACGACGACATGCGCAACATCTTCGCTCTCAGCAGCGTTCTGGAGCGCCGCGGAATGACCGTCTTGACGGCTGGAACCGGCCGCGAAGCAATCTCCATACTGGAGTCAACTCCGGATGTGGCGATTGTTTTGATGGACATCATGATGCCCGAGATGGATGGATATGCGACCATGCAGGTGATTCGGCAGAATCCGTCCTTCCGAAGGTTGCCGATTATTGCTCTAACTGCGAAAGCGATGAAGGGCGATCGCGAAAAGTGCCTGGAAGCGGGAGCTTCAGAGTATTTGGCCAAACCAGTTAATACCGAGCAACTGCTTTCGGCGCTTCGCATGTGGTTGCACAGATAAGATAGAGGATCGGTTTGATTCGTCATCGCAGGCGTAGAAGTGTGAGGGGCCAGATCGGAGTATTGAGACAATCATGAGCATGCACGAACGAATGAACATTCTCATGGTCGATGATCAACCGGGCAAATTGCTCAGTTATGAAGCAATTCTGGCCGATCTGGGGGAGAACCTCATCAAGGCGACTTCTGCCAAGGATGCTCTCGAGAAGTTGCTCAAGACGGATGTCGCCGTCGTTCTGATGGACGTGAGCATGCCGGAAATCGACGGCTTCGAACTCGCCGAGATTATTCGACAACACCCGCGCTTTCAAAAAACTGCCATCATCTTTGTCTCCGCCGTTCATTTGACCGACTTCGACCGGCTCAAGGGATATCAGCACGGCGCGGTGGATTATCTTTCGGTGCCGATCGTGCCGGAAGTTTTACGCGCCAAGGTGAGAGTCTTCACCGAGCTCCACCGAAAGAAACTGCAGCTTGAGCGGCTAAACAATGAACTCGAACAGCGTGTCGCTGATCGGACGCTTGAGCTGGAACAAAAGGCATTGGCGCTGCAGAGACTTAATCTTGACCTCGCGCAGAAAAACCAGGAACTGGATGCTATTGTGCAGACCGCTCCCGATATCATCTTCAGCCGGCAATCGGACGGCGCGAGGGATTACATCAGCAGCAGATTTTATGAATACACCGGTGCTCCGCCGGGTACCGCCGTTGGATTTGGCTGGATGGAATTTCTGCACCCTGACGACAAAGAGAGGAGCCCGGCGGAGTGGTTGCGATGCGTGCAGTCCGGGGCAGGGTACGAATCTGAATACCGTATGCGCGGCGTCGACGGACAGTACCGCTGGTTCCGGGCGCGTGCCGTCCCGCTTCGAGATCCGAAAGGAAGCATCGTTAAGTGGTATGGGACTTGTTCAGATATTCACGACAGTAAGGTCCTCGAACAATCGATTCGCGATAGCGCGATTGAATTGGAGAGGATGGTCGATATCAGGACTGCTGAACTTAGGCGACTTTCCGGCCGCTTGATGACCATGCAGGACGAGGAGCGGCGCAGAATCGCGCGCGAAATTCATGATGGTCTGGGGCAAGAACTCGCTGCGGCGAAAATGATCCTGGACGGATTTCTCTCCAAGGATGGCTCACCTTCCACGCGTGAAGCGGCTGCTGACGCGAGCCAATTGGTCGACCGCGCCATCAAGCAGGTCCGAACGATTTCCCATCTTCTTCACCCTCCTCTGCTCGACGAGGTTGGTCTGGTCTCTGCCCTTCGCTGGTACTTAGAGGGACTTTCGGAACGCAGCGGAATTGAGATTCACTTAGAAGTCGATCCACCGAATCTTGGGCGGCTGACATCGGAGCTGGAGACCGCCATCTTCCGCATCATTCAGGAGGCTCTGACCAACATGTTTCGGCACTCCGGAGCTCGGCACGGGCAGGTGAGCCTCAAGGAAATTGACGGCCGCATCTTTGTGACTGTGACCGACGATGGTAAAGGAGTCGAAGAGCGGGTGATTCAATTGCGGCCCGAGAGCGTCGGAGTGGGCATCGGCGGAATGAGGCAACGAGTGTCAGAACTTGGCGGCCATCTCCGATTGGCGAATGCCAATCCCGGAACGATCGTTGAAGTAATTATCCCTTCCCGGCGGCATGAACCGACGCAAGTCCCTGTCACGGTCTAACCAATCACGCTTCTAATTAATCACTGATGACTTTCTGCTCGTCAGTCTTGATTGCAACCTGTTCATGCTTGATGTCGAGCCGCAAACGGTTGTAAATACTCATGTACAGGTTGGCGATCCATACTAAGGAAAAGAAGGCCACAACGTATCCCCGCCAGTCCGGAAAGAGCAATCTGTAGCGCGCGACAGCGAGAACTCCCGCCGCGACATAGTGGCTGAAGCAATATTCGCAGGTGAACAAATAAAAGAACTTTCGCCGGACAAAGGACTGAGCTCGCGCACATTCCTTCTGGCAGTATTGGCGCGGTTCGCGGAATACCTCTTCGTGCGTCACGGTCCACGCGACACAGGCCACCGGGATGCCCAGCACCAGAAGCGAGGCGACTTGAAAACCCAATGTCATCATGCGGACGTTTGGATGCACTTGTGAGAACAAGGGTCACGAGTCAGCAAAAGCAATCAGGGAATCAAAACCTTCCCATACACGCTTTCACCGATTCCACACATCGCCGCCCGTTTTTTATCCTGTGCGTGGCCGGATGCCGGCGGCCACGTCCATTTCGGAGTGACTGCACACGATGGCCCGAGCCGGGCCTTTGCAGTTTGACCGCTTGGAAGCCATCCTTGGTCGCCGGATCCACCTTCTGCTGATTGAGTTAGCGCCACCTACCAGAGATCCTCCGAACGTCTACGGGGTCGAGTCCATTGCGACCGGGCCAGACAAGAGGGACAGTTAGTGAAGGTCGTCGAGCCGGATTCGGTCGGGTCAGTCGATCGGTGGCGGGCAGGACGAGGCGGGCCAGGACGAATATGAGAATCGCGAGGAATCCAGATTGCAAGCCACCGAGCGTAAAAGCCTCGTCTCTCACTATCCGCTTCGTCTCTCTGACTCTGGTATTTATTACCATCATCGCACTCGGTGCTGTGGCCTATTTCACGGAACGTGGCATTGTGGTCAGCCGCGACTGGATCATTCACACCTATCAGGTGCGATCTCAATTGAGCGATCTGCAGTTGGAACTCACGCGCACCGAGGTCGGCGAAACCACCGATATCTTGCGACCGGGAAAGCAACAACTCCTGCAATTCCGTGAGCGGTCTGAATTGGCGTTTCAAACGCTGGACGAACTCCGCAGGCTCACTGCGGACAATCCTGGGCAGCGACAACGCCTGTATCAGCTTGGCCAGCTACTCAAGGAGAACGTGTCTCGCGTTGAGAGTCGGCAGGATTCGGCAAGGACTCGAACGCAGATTTCGCCTCGCCAGCCGAGACAACAAAATAATATTGACGCTCGCAACCAGCAAATTACCGCCATCGTAAAGAGCATGCAAGATGAAGAGGATACGCAGCTCGAGCGAAGCCTGAAGGCCTGGGACCGCGTGTTCAGGCGCAATGTATTTATGCTGGGATTAGCTTTTACGGTCGTGACCCTGATGCTGGCGTACCATTTTCGAACCCTTTTGAGTGAGGTCGCTCTGACCCAGGATACGGAGAAGCAGTCGCGTGCTAATGCGGACTCCTATCGCCTGATGAGCGCCAGGATTCTGGAATTGCAGGACGCGGAACGGCGGCGCATCGCGCGAGAACTCCACGACAGCGTCGGTCAGTATCTGGCAGGACTCAAGATTAGTCTTAGTCAGATCGACGGCGGACCACGTATCGAGAATTGCAGGTTGATTCTTGAGACTATCGAACTCACTGACTATGCTCTTCAGGAGGTACGGACAATTTCGCATCTCCTCCATCCGCCATTGCTGGAAGATTTAGGATTCCTTCCGGCGGCGCGTTGGTATGTGGACGAGTTTGGAAAACGCAGCCAGGTCAAGGTGTCGCTGTTAATAGTCGAGCCTATTGAACGCCTACCCAGAGAGATCGAGATCGCATTGTTTCGTGTTTTGCAGGAGGCGCTGACCAATGTGTACCGTCACGCGGCGGCCCAATCCGTGCATGTTCGAATCTGTTCTCGCGATGGACACGTCACCCTAACAGTTGCAGATGACGGAAGAGGCATTCCGCCGGAGATTCTGGCGCTTTTTCGCGCTGGTGCGGCGCCCGGCATCGGTCTGGGCGGGATGAGAGAAAGACTGGCGGAGTTCGGCGGCGAGATCCGGGTGGACTCGTCGAGCGGGGGATCGGTGGTAGAAGCCGTGATCCCGCTTGGCACGCGGGTTAGCAAAGAGCCTTTGCAGGATCCAATCGGAATTGGCGCTCTGGGGAATAACTAAGTAGGGGAACAAGTAAGTACGGCCTGGGAGAAAACAAAAATAAAAACAGGGCCTCCGTTATGGAGGGCCCTGTCATTGTGCTAGTCCCTAGTTCAGCGACCTGCTGCCGCTTCCGAGATGGGCGACCAGCGAAATCACGAACAGCACGAGGAAGACAAAAAACAGGATCTTTGCGACGCCAGCAGCCGCGACGGCTACGCCCGCAAAACCTAATACTCCAGCGATCAGCGCCACCACCAGGAACACTAAAGCCCAGTAAAGCATGGTTTGCCTCCAAGTTTGAATTACGTCCTCCGCGAAGATAAATGCCAAGCTCTGTTCGAGAAATCCTTGTGAGCCTGTATTTGGCGGGCATTCTCCCAGTACATTCGCGATCATCACCTCAGATTCTTGAGTTCTTGGAGGAGCGGGTGCCGGTCTGTCCCAGAAGACCGGCACCCGCCGGGGGGCGTGTTTCGAGTAGAGAACCGCAGCCTAATTCGCTGATCCTGAACTCACAATACCCTCCACCCTGTAGAGCCTGCCCGGAAAACCCTCTATCGCATTACGGCGTCGGAATTTGCACCGATTTCTCAGGAAACTCCTCAGGTTCTTTACTGCCTCCGCTGGATAGAACGAATTGCACTCTGCGATTAGCTTGGTAATCGCAAGCATAACCAGCAGGTGCTCACATGGGGAACGGAACATGGGGCACGGAAGAGGACTGAAAATGAAACGACATTCATCGGTATGGCTCAAATTTCTCTTGGTGTTGAGCATCTGCTCCATCTTTATGAGCGTGGCCTGGTCGGCCGATGGCGACAAGGAACAATCTGACATCGCCAAGCGCATTGATGCGTCCGCCAAGGTCCTGACCGAAATTATGGCGACTCCGGATAAAGCAATTCCCGACAAAGTCATGCGCGATGCGAAGTGTATCGCTGTGATTCCTTCCATGGTGAAGATCGCGGTCGGCTTCGGAGGAAACCACGGGAAGGGCGTCGCCACATGCCGCACAGAGGCGGGTTGGAGCGCTCCTGCTCCCATCACCATTACCGGCGGAAGTTGGGGTCTGCAACTCGGTGGTCAGGCCGTTGACATTGTGATGGTTGTGACCAACGAGGACGGCATGCAGCACCTGCTCTCCAGTCATTTCAAGCTTGGCGGTGACGCTTCCGCTGCTGCTGGCCCAGTTGGCCGCGATGCAGCCGCCGATACCGACATCAAAATGAGAGCCGAAGTGCTGACGTACTCGCGTGCGCGTGGCCTTTTTGCCGGGATCGATCTGAGCGGAGCGGCGATTTCTCAGGACAAAGATGAAACCCGTCTGCTCTACGGCAGCTTCGTACCCTTCGCAGATATTTTGGGTGGAAAGGTTCGTCCCACCGGCGTCAGCGCACCATTCCTGGCGGCCGTCAGGAGATATTCCTTTCAGAGCAAAGAATCGAGCAGGAACGACGCGCCCGGTGCAACAACGTCGGGTTCGAATTAAAGGCTCGGCTATTTTGGAGCGCGCTGCCGCCGGCTCCTAAGGGAGCCGGCACAATCACAACGATCGAAAACGAGCGTTCAACTTAAGGAGGAAGCATGTTCACCATTCTTCTAGTGATCCTGATCTTGATGTTGCTGGGCGCTTTGCCGGCATGGCCCTACAGCCGGTCCTGGGGATATTACCCGAGCGGCGGACTAGGGCTCATTGTCGTGGTGCTGCTTGTCCTGGTTCTCGCCGGTCGCATATGACCGCAGAGTCGCATCTTAGCTTGGCCGCGCACCGAGAACTAGCTTCTGGCCCAAATGGTGGGAACCGGATGTATCCCGCCATTTGCTTTTTCGGGGATTAGCTCCCCGGTTTTGAGGAGGGGGTTATGTCGAGTCATCAGAATTCGGCCTTCGACGGTCAGTCCGCGTTGCAGCTAGCACCGGCAAGTCTTTCCGTCGGCCGATATCAAGTGAGTTCGCCCGCTAAATATCAGCCACCGAAGCCGAGCGTGCGGACTTCGTATGCTGCGCCTGATGAAATATGGGGTAAATACAACAATTACCGCACCAACGGCGTCTTGATGTCGGCGATTGTTCACGGTGTTCTGCTTTGCGCGCTCCTGAGCGGCGTTTTCTTCGGTCACACAATTGTGCAACAGATTGCGCCGCGGCAAGTAGTGACGTTGATTGCGCCCTCGCCGGATTCCTATGCTCTGCCGACAGCCCGCAAAGTAATCAGCGGCGGAGGCGGAGGTGGTGATCATGACAAGCTCCCCGCGCCGAAAGGACGCTTGCCCAAACTTGCGTTGCAGCAGATCACGCCGCCCGCAATCGTTGTGCGCAATGAAAAGCCGAAACTCGCGGTTGAGCCAACCGTTGTGATTCCGCCACAGGTACACCTGGCCGACAATCACATGCCGAATCTGGGGGCGGCATCCGTGGCGATGCCATCTGCGCCGCCATCGAACGGAACTGGTTCGGGCGGTGGCATTGGCTCTGGTTCGGGCGGCGGCATAGGTGTAGGGCAAGGAGCCGGGGTTGGGGCTGGTAGTGGTGGAGGAATCGGTGGCGGTGTTTACAAGGTTGGAGGCGGCATTTCGGCGCCTCAGGCGCTCTCTACTCCCGATCCCAACTATACGGAAGAGGCACGCCGGGCCAACAAGCAGGGAACCTGCGTTCTTTCGCTGATCGTCGACTCGACCGGACATCCCAGGAATCTCCGCGTGGTTCGAGGCTTGGGCCTCGGTCTCGACGAAAAGGCGATCGAAGCTGTACGGCAATGGACCTTCCAGCCCTCTCTCAAAGACGGAAGGCCGGTGGACGTCCAGATCACTGTGGAAGTACAGTTCCGTCTTTACTGATGCGTGACTGATGAAGGGAAGCATTTTCCCTGGTGCTGCGCAAGCAAGTATCAGGCAGGAAAATCCAAGGCGGGGATTCGCACGGGGTGCGGATTCCCGCCTTGTGACGTTAGTCAACAGTCTTACAGCGTCTCCTGCACTCGTTTACAGATGTGACCCGATACAAGGTTCCTAGCCATTTTCTTACTCTGTCATCGTGATCAATGCTCGCAAACGTTAGTGACGAGCCATAAACGTTCTGGCACCCGAAAAGGAGATCCAACGTGGCAACTTGTGCGATTTCTGCGACAGAAGCGAACGTGATTCCGGCGACCAGTGTTCAGGTCCGCGACGATTCTCAGGCCAGTCTGGTAAAGCGCGCGCAGGCAGGCGACGAACAAGCTTTTGCAACTCTGTTTCAACAGAATAAGAGCCGCGTCTATTCCGTGTGTTTGCTCATGACCAAAGATGTTGCTGAGGCAGAGGATCTGACTCAGGAAGCTTTCTTGCAGGTTTTCCGCACCGTCGGCTCGTTTCGCGGCGATGCTGCATTCTCGACCTGGCTGTATCGCGTGGCGGTCAATACAGTGCTGATGAAACTGCGCCGGCGTAAAGCTCCGCCCACTGTTTCACTGGACGAGCCGGTCAACCCGGAGTCTCCGTCTTTACACCGCGATTTCGGCAAGAGCGACCCCGACCTGGCTGGCGTGGTCGACCGCCTGGCTTTGCGTCGTGCGCTGCAAGAACTTCCAGAAGGCTGCCGCAAGATTTTTGCTTTGCATGAGGTCGAAGGATATCAGCATCATGAGATCGCGGAATTGCTGGATTGCTCCATCGGCAACTCCAAATCGCAGTTGCACAAAGCGAAGATGAAGATGCGCGCTCTGCTGTTCCCCAAGACGAAAATCCGGCGCCGCGCAACGAAAAATCAGTCCGAGGATCGAGGAACACGGGACCAAGGCACAGGCTTCCTCGGTCTGACGGCACTACCAGCGAAGTAACAGGATCAGAAGTAACAGAGTCAGAAGTAGCAGGATCACGGGTATCCGGAGTTGCCGAGTTAGTAAACCTACAGGCTTCACCGGATAGCCCCTGTTCCTGGGCACGGCTTAACTTTAAGTGATCGAGCGGGAATCAGCGAGGAATCCGATGCCAGGCAAAAGACATCTGCGGGGAGTAGGGACAAAAGAACAGCGTGAATACGAGCACATCAAGGAAAGTGCTGAGCGATCTGGCCGCTACGGCAGTCGGGCAAAGGAAGTGGCGGCGCGTACGGTGATGAAGCAGCACAAAGCCAAGGGCCATCGCACAGGACAGTAAGCCCACCGAGTTCCTGAGCACCTGGTTCTGTTGAGATGTTTCCGCACAGGAGCTGCATTGTTCGAATCGATCGATCATTCGATCATTGGCTCGACGGAATTTGCGAATCGTACTCTGGCCGGGAGGGCTCGCGTGGTTCGTATTCTTGTAGTCGACGATAATCCCTCCGTCCGACACTATCTGCGAGCAATTCTCGAGCAGCAGGCCTCATGGCAAGTGTCCGGTGAAGCACGAACCGGCGCCGAAGCTCTGCACAAGGTGCTGGAATCCCCTCCCGACCTTATTGTCCTGGACTATCAAATGCCCGATCTGAATGGCGTTGATGTCGCCAGGCAAATCTGTGAACTCTTTCCCAGGATTCCGATTCTGATGGTAACGCTTCACCTGTCCAAGCAGTTATCTGAGGCTGCTCGTCTGGCGGGTGTCCGCGGCGCATGCGCCAAGCAGGATATTGGTTCGATCGTGGAAGCGGTAGAGGTGCTGTTGCGCGATCAAACCTATTTCCCCGTGGCCTCGGTTGGGTAGCCGGGGACGCTGTTGTGAGTTTTGGGGCGACTCCGGCGCCCCCAGCCGAAATACAGGATTCTCTGTATTGGACCCTGTTTATTCCGAAGGTAATCTCGACAGGTGTTCTCGATGGCTCTAAGTCTGTCGGGCGTATCTCCCTGTGCTGAGGTAACATGTGACGAACAGTCTGGTCGGTCTAGCCCAGACAGACGGAAACTGCATGACAATTCGCATATTGCTGGTGGATGACCATCCGGTTGTGAGGCACGGGCTGAAAACTCTGTTGGAAGGGCACTCGGGCTGGGAAGTTATCGGAGAAGCGTCGGATGGGGCCGAAGCAGTGGAAAAAGCAAAGGATCTGAACCCCGACGTCATGGTATTGGATGTCACCATGCCAAAGATGAATGGACTGGAAGCGTGCCGCTTGCTTCGGCGACAGGCCCCCCACCTTGAGATCTTGTTTGTGACTCAGCACGATTCTCCGCAAATGATGCGCGAAGCTCTGGACGCCGGGGCCAGGGGCTATGTGGTGAAGTCGAACGCAGCGCGCGATTTGTTAGCGGCAGTGGAGGCGGTAAGCCAACATCGCGTATTTACCGCGCTCACTGGACGGGATGCTACAGGACGGTGTTAAAGGCGGCACATTGGAAACTGCGGGCAGCTTTATATCTACTTGGGGGTGAATTATGAAGTTGCGAATCTTGTTAGCCGACGACCACGAAATTGTGCGGCGCGGGTTGCGCGCACTCCTGGAAAAACACGAAGGCTGGGAAGTCTGCGGCGAAGCCAGCGATGGTCGCGAGGCGCTTGAAAAAGCCCTCGAGCTGAAACCTGATGTCGTCATCGTCGACATCGGCATGCCCAGTCTCAATGGCTTGGATACCACGCGCCAACTCCTGCAGCATGACCCTCACTTCAAGGTCATTGTGCTGACAATTACCGACTCCGATCAAGTCATTCGTGAGGCTTTGGATGCGGGCGCTCGCGGGTTTGTGTTGAAGTCTGACGCCGCGCGGGACCTGGTGGCTGCGGTCGAAGCTCTGCAAAACAAGCGCATGTTTTTTACGCCCCGGGTCAACGATTTGGTACTGGCCGGCTTCCTCGAAAAAGGACAGACCGTGGCCAGAAACGAAGCGCCTAAGCTGCCGACGCTAACCGCGCGCGAACGCGAGATTACACAGCTACTGGCGGAAGGCAATAGTTCGAAAGAAGTCGCGTGTCTGCTCAACCTGAGTACAAAGACCGTCGAAACTCACCGCAGCAACATCATGCGCAAATTGAGCTTTCACTCCATCCGGGATCTTGTTGTGTATGCCATTAAGAACAACCTGATTCAAATCGAGATCCCGCCACCGAGAACGCCCACGGGTCCGACCGCAGCTTAGAGTTGTGGTTCGTCGAAGTCATTTGCATCTGTGGGACAAACTATGTTCCGCCAGCACTAAACGCCAGCCGACCGCTCCTCGTGGGGCGCGTCGGCTTGTTCCTTCTTGTGCCCGACGCAAAAGGTAGAGTGGATCCTGCCGCCAACTAAAGCCTTTACTCGATTCATCCTTCCTTGGATCCTGCGTAGCCTGAGTTGAGCACGCATCAGCAGTGGCGCCTCTATCCGCTCGACGTCTGCCAGGAAGGATGGACACGAATGCTTTGGACGATTGTTGCCTTGCTTTTAATTCTATGGCTGCTGGGAATGGTCAGTTCCTACACTATGGGCGGATTGATTCACATACTCCTGGTGATAGCGGTGATCGCGGTTCTCGTGCGGATCATTCAGGGTCGAAACCCGGTGGCTTAACGCAAGATGTCAGTGGTCTGGGGTTCGAACGGTCATAGTCATAGAAGAACTCAAATTCCGAAGGAGGATGACATGAATAGAGATCGAGTTGAAGGTAAAGTCAAAGATATAGCGGGACGGGTTGAACGGCAAGCAGGAGAGTGGACTGGCGATCCGAAGAAACAAGTACAAGGAACAGCGAAACAAATCGAGGGCAAATTGCAGAATGCAATTGGCAAAGTCAAAGACGCCGCTAAGCGGGAGTCTGAAAATCCCCAGACGGATCCGGCTGACTTTGAGCAGGAATCAGAAAACGCTGGGCATTCTCGACGCTAATTGCGGTCAGAATTGTCAGCCTAGACCCGCGGGGGTAATCGGATGCGACATGCTGCCGATTACCCCCGTATTGTTTGCGCGCAAACAGTTCGAGAATCCGCTGGGAAGCAATTCTTTGAGATTGATTTCGGAAGTTGTTCAGCTGAGGGGGACATTCTCCGCGCTCTGGAAGGAACGGGACCCCCTCGCAAGGTTCGCCGAGGCTCGCCAGCAGGCAATCAGTCGCGAATAACGCCAGAGCAGCGACGCCAAATACTCCGTTCAAATGCACGAACAGGTTGAAGGGTCAGAATACCGACAAGAACCCGCCTAATGCCCGGAACATGGCGACATTACCTCGGGCAGACGGCCTGTCCTCAGCGGACCAGCGTAGGAGAAATGTTCCATAGTTGGGCTAAGGCTCGCGCCGCGTCCGTCAACGCCCGCTTTTCTGCGTTCGGATCGCCCGGCATGGTGGTTTGTTTGCGCACGAAGATGGGAGTTTTCGCACGGCAACGTTCTTTCCCTTGCTGGACCTGAGCGATTGCGGTTTCGAATGTTCGCCGGAGATCATGCGCCTCTGACGCGGATAGCGACTTCGGAAGTATATTCGACATAGTGGCTCCTCTTATCGTCTGACTTGTTCGTCCTGACTTGTTCGTCCTGACTTGTTCCGCCGTGACTTGCACATTTATATGACGATCCGCACGACGCAGGAATACAGCGTAGTACGCAATTCGTGCGGCTCAGAGCTGTGTCTGGCGTCGGACGATCACTTGGCTCCCTTACCGAAATCGCACATACACGAACGCGCCGACTACAGAAAGCCTACAGAAAACGCTTGATGGATCGAGTGAGATCAACCGAGGTAAAAGTGCTATAGCAGGTGTAGAAGCTTCGCCTGCGGTCCGCCGCCAGATGTTGTAAGTGCTGCGGTATGAAGGACCGTCGTGGCAGGCGAATTGCGCATAGAGTTGGTGGCCGCTTCGTCTTTCGGGAGGTTTACTTATGAATCGAACGACGACTTGCCTCGCTGCTTTCCTGTTTGCAATGACACCTCTTGTGTTTGGACAGGCGCCACAACCGACAGCCCAGGGATCCGAGGATGGCCTGGCAATGCAGCAACTCATAGCCTGGTCGCGCATGCAGAAGCCTCAGCCCGCCCCGCAACCGCTGCCGGCGCCGGACACGCCCATACCGCAGCCAGCCCCCCAACCCCAGCAAGCGAAGGAGCCCGCGAATTCCCAGAATCAACAGACGCCGACTCAGTCATTCACGGGGAAAATCGTGAAGGACGGAAACAATTATGTCCTGAAGGTGACGAACAGTACCGCCTATCAGCTGGATGCGGAAAGCGACGTGAAAGAGTACGAGAACCAGGACGTGAAGATCGTCGGAGAGCTCGATACCAAGAGCAACACCATTCACATCGTCAAGATTGAATTACTCTCCTAACGCCAGGAGCGCTGATGATGCGAAAGGTGGCGCTATACGTCGGCGCTTCGCGGTGGCAGGTCTCAATTCAATAATCCCAACTCAACATGGGTTCAGTCATTTCTACATGATCTACCCTAGTGCCCCTGTATCGAGAAACTCGTAGGGTGGTGGAAAGTCCAAAACAGTCGTGCTGCGGAAGGACCCCACCCTTCCTGGCAATCCGGCCCGGAGACCAACAACATGAGCATAAATGGAACCGCCGCCTATGGAATGTACCCTCGCACCGTGGCTCTGCCCGAAGTAGTGCACGCGCTGAATCGTGCTGGATTCGAAAACGAAGATATCTGCATGGTATTGTCCCCCGCCCATCCCGTTGCGACGGTTGTGCGCGATGCCAAGATTGTCGATTCCGACTGGGCAGAAAACGCAACCAGCGCCCGCATGATCGGATGGTTTTCAGAATTCGGCGCGGTGGTTATCCCCACGGTTGGTTTCTTCATTCGATCGCAGGCGTTTTTCCACGCACTGGTAACCGAGCAAAACTTCCCTTCGATGTCGCGGGGCTCGCGGACTCTGATGGGACTCGGTTTCTGCGAGGACGAAGCCAAGAGACTCGGCCACCAGCTCTGCGACGTGGGAGCGATGGTATATGTGTCCTGCCGCGAAAAAGGCAAGACGAACTCTGCCATCGAATTGTTGCGCCGGGAGGGAGCGAGAGAAGCTGCAGGGCTGGGAAGGGCGAAGGCCGCGGAAGCGGCCGCCTGAGCGGTTATATCCGAAGACTGAGCCAGCTCCTGTCGATCCGGCACTCTTCCTGCTTTTTGCTTACCGTGATTTCCGCTACATCGAGAAATTTCTTCCTTCTTCCATTTTTACCCCGGGCCCCACTTTTCGGGCGATTCCGCTTCTGGGGCCTTCCTATCATCGACTTAGATCACACGGCCCGCCGAGTAACGTTACTGGCACGCCAGTTGCATCAAGTCTGACAGCCAACTCGACGAGCGTGTGCAGCATCCATAGTTGGTCTTGTAAGGTCAGGCTTGTAAGTGGGAGGTCTGTGGCCGCTATGAAAACAACCCGTGTCTGGATCGAGATTCTGGTACTCGGTACCGCGGTCGCGTTCGGGCTGGCTCTCCTTTTTGCAACTCTGGGAGCGGCCGCTGGCGTCGCCGTGGGTCAAGTGGCAGCGCCGCACGATACGCGGACGGAGCAGGCTTATAACGGTATGGTGACCTGTTCCCGCTGCGGGGCTAAGCATTCCTCGGCGTTCGGCCAATCCGCCGCAACCTGTACGCGCGCTTGCGTACATGGAGGAGCGGCTTTCGCCCTCGTCGATGGAGACGTGACCTACCAGCTCGATGGCGACTTGGGTATCCTGAAAAGGATCGCCGGACAGCGTGCGCGCATTCTGGGTACGCTCAACGGGAACACAATTACGGTCTCATCGATTTCCGCCGAGAGCTAGAGTGCTATATTGGAAATGTGCGGGATCGGGCAGCATCAGAAACTCTGCGACTCGAGTGCCTATTTGCGGCCTAATAAGAAGAAGCTAAGAAGGGGCTAGGCCAATCACATGCTGATTGAAAACAGAACTCACCCGAAATACGACCTTCCCACGGCGGTAACCTTTCTGTTCAGCGGGCTGGCGCTCGGCTGGATTCTCACTCTGGTATTTTTGCCTCAGGCCCAGAATCCCGGGCTACGTCGAAGATCAACGGCGCAAACTCTATCGGCAGTCCGATGAGATTCTCGTAGAATAACTCTCCCTTGATTGCGCTACGCCGTTCATGAATTCGGCTTTATCGTGAAACCGTTCACCGTGACATCAAAAATTCTACTTCCTGTTCGATTTCCGAGATTGTGATCGGAGCGAGATGTCCCTCCCGTAGTTTCTGATTCAGCCGGGGAAGTTTGGTAGTTTTGAACTCGCTCCATTGTGCGATAGCTGCCTTGATGCGATGGCTGGACTCATCATAAACAGCGATCGCCTGCGCAGGCACAGCGCGATCTCCACCCTGGACCACGCGCAGGGCTGAAGCCAGTTCAGCGAATGCGTCCTGCAGTCCTCCGGCCTGCCCCGAGGTCGTTCCGGGGTCCGTTAGGATCTTTGCAAGTTCAGCCTGAGCATCCGTCAGCAACGGTTTAATATCCGAATTGTTCTCGCCAAGCTTATTTGCAAGATCGGCCAGTTGCTTCTGCAGGGAAGTGATTTCGGCAAGCGCTCGGCGCGCTTCCATAGTTTCAGCAAACATCTGTTGCCCGATTTCCAATTGCTGGCGCAGCGTTTCGGGAGTGGCGCCCGATCGAGGATCCATCACAACGGTTAAAGGCTGAGTCTGTGGTTTTCCGTCCACTGTGAGTTTCAGGGTGTAGGTCCCGGGCACAACTTTCGGACCACTAGGATTGCGGAATTCAGATTCTTCATCCAAGCCCGGTCCTCCCGAACTCTTCCAGGTAAGATTCCAGATAAAACGGTGCATCCCAGGGCTGGTTTCGAGAGCTTCAGGTTTAGGAAACCAGCGCTCGGCGATGGGAAGAGGTGGGCGCTTCTCCGGATTTTTATCTTCGGAGGAGAATTTATGAACAAGTTTCTGTTGCGCGTCGAAAACCTCTAATAAGACCGTGGTAGCTGGGGCCTTGAGAAAGTAATCAATCATGGCGCCGGCCGGAGGGTTCTTGGCCGTCGGTTCCTCCGGCGGAAGCGGCGTGCCTGCAAAACCGTCATTATCAACGCGAAATGTTGGCGCGGGATGGTAAAGCCAGAATGCATTCGCTTTCGCGGCCTCAGAGGTCTGGCGCAGCGGCGTGATGTTGTCCAGAATCCAGAAGGAACGTCCGTGGGTTCCAATGACCAGGTCTTCGCCGTGAATGGTTAGATCGCGAACGGAAGTGACCGGGAGATTGAGTTGCAAGGATTGCCAGTGGTCGCCATCGTCGAACGATACATAAACGCCGAGTTCGGTTCCGGCAAAGAGCAATGCTGGCCTCTCTGGATCCTGGCGAACGTTATCGTGGCGAACTGTATCTTGACGAATACCACGCAGAAAAGCGTCGGCCGCAATGCCGTTCGTAATCAACTGCCAGGTGGCTCCGTAGTCGCGAGTTCGGTAGAGATAAGGCGTGCGGTCGTCGAGTCGACTGCGGTCGACTGCTGCATAAGCGACAGCAGCATCGAAGTGTGAGGCTTCGATGAACGAGATCTTGCTCCAGGCGCTGAGGCCGGGAGGAGTGACGTCCTTCCACGTGGTCCCGCCATCGCGTGTGAGGTGAATGAGTCCGGTGTCGCTTCCAGCCCAGATCAGATCACGGTTCAGAGCCGATGGCGCAATGGTGAATACCACGCCATATCCCCGCTGCTTCGCATTCTCAATCGTGGGAGGGCCTTGTGATTCAATATGGGTTTCAATATGCGATTCAGTCTGTGATTTCGCCTCCGGCGTTTGAGTCGACCCGGTAAGATCAGGGCTGATAATCTGCCAGTGCAGACCTCCATCCACGGTCTTCATCACATACTGCGAACCGAAGTAAAGCGTGCTTGAGTCAGCGGGAGAAAAAAGTAAAACCGGAGTCCATGGATCCCTGTACTTACGCTTGTTAATGTCCGATCCAAATGTCAGCGCCGGCCACGGAGTTATATCCTGGCTGAGCCCGGTGCGTTTGTTGAAGCGGGCAACGGTGCCGTAGGTTCCGCTGAGGTAGATGATGTTCGAATCCTTGGGATCGGGTGCCAGGTACCCGCTCTCGCTGTCGCCCGCGGTAAACCAGTCGCGTGGCGTGATCTGGCCATGGTCGGTGCGGCTGGGAACGGCAAGGCTTCCGCTGTCCTGTTGCGCGCCATAGACGACGTAAGGAAATTCGTTGTCGGTGATCACGTGATAAAGCTGCGCTGTCGGCTGGTTGTACCAAGAGGTCCAGGTCAGGCCGCGGTCGAGGCTGATCGTGGTTCCCTGATCCGTTCCAAGAACCATGCTGGCGGAATTCTTGGGATCGACCCAAATCTGGTGGTAGTCATCACCGCCGGGCGCGCCGCGCACAATCGAAATCGTCTTGCCTCCATCTTCGGACCGATACAGAGCAACGTTCGGCACGTAGAAAACATCCGGATTTTGCGGATCGATGGTGATGCCGTTGAAGTACCAGGCGCGACTAGTGAGACGCGGGTCCCCATTCGCAAGAACCCAGGTGCTCCCGCCGTCATCCGAACGATACAGGCCACCCTTCCTGGCTTGAATCAGCGCGTACACGCGCTTGCCGTCTGGAGCAACGTCAACGCCAACGCGGCCCCAATCGCTCTCCGGCAATCCGTTCTTACCTAAATCGGACCAGGTCTTTCCCCCATCTTGCGAGCGGTAAAGGCTGCCGCCGGATCCATCGATCGGAGCATAAGTGCTCCAGGGAGGACGATGCGTCTTCCACGTGCCGGCAAACAAAATTTGCGGGTTGCCAGAACAGATCGCCAGATCTGAAACCCCAATTTCCGGTCCCTTATCCAGAACCTTGACCCAATTCGCTCCTCCATCGACGGATTTATAAACTCCGCGTTGTTCGTTCGGCCCATACGCGTGACCGAGCGCACCGACATAAACAACCTTCGCATCTCGCGGATCAACCACAATTCGGCTGATCTGGCGCGTGTCCTCCAGGCCGATGTGCGTCCACGTAGCGCCGCCGTCGGTAGATTTGTAGACGCCGTTCCCCGATGACAGGCTCGATCGAATGTCCGACTCGCCGGTTCCTGCATAAATGGTCTTTGGGTCGGACGGCGCCACGGCGATAGCCCCGATGGACCCGACCGGCTGCCCGTCAAAAATCGGGATCCAGACTGTTCCGCTATCCGTAGTTTTCCAGATGCCGCCGTTGACTGCGCCAAAGTAAAAAGTAGTGGAGTCGCCCGGCACACCAGCCACGGCGACTGCGCGCCCTCCACGGAATGGCCCAATCAGGCGCCACTTCAGTCCGTTCACGAGTTCCGTAGGAACGGATTGGGCTATCGCCGAGGATTCTGTCGTCGAGACCGCGAGCAAGATGAGAAAGAGCGCCACGCCGCAATAGTGGAAGCACGACCTTAATTTGGACAAGTCAAGTTTGGATAAGTTCAGTTTGGACAATTGGCCATCCTTAGTTGGATAGCCAGTCTAATCGAAGAAGGTAGCTTTCTTGAAGCGGTCCGTGTGGGGCATGAGCGGCACGGAGCCGGGGCTTGCATGGTGAACGTCGGGAAGAAACTTGAGCAGCCTCAATTCCGTCCGCGAGGTTTGAGGGCCGGCGGAGCGATCAGGCGATGGTCCCATCCGTGATCGTTTGGCGCGTGCCGTCCGGGATGGGTGCCTGGTTGATTACCAGCCAGTAGAGTCCAACTCGCTTGATTGTTTCTCGGAACTGGTCGAAGTCGACCGGCTTTTGGATGTAGCTGTTAACGCCCAGCCCGTAACCCTTGATCAAGTCGCGCTCCTCGGTCGACGAGGTCAAAATTACCACTGGAATATTCCGGGTGCGCTCATCCGCTTTAATCCGTCTGAGGACTTCCATGCCGTCCACCTTGGGCAGCTTCAGATCCAGTAAGACAAGCTTCGGGGGACTCTCCAACGAGTCTTTGCCGTTGGTGCCATCGGAAAACAGGAATTCCAGGGCCTCCTCGCCATCGCGAGCAACGTGAATGTGGTTGGCCAGGTTCTCTTTGCGTAGAGAATGCAAGGTCAGCTCCAGGTCATCCAGATTATCTTCAACCAGTAAAATCTCGATTGGTCGTTGAGTCATGTTCGCTCTCCTGCGATGGCCGCTCTGCTTTTGCCTTTTTCGGAACCTGCGAAAGACTCCCCGAGAGAAAAGTAAAAGGTTGCTCCCTGGCCCAGTTCGGCTTCAGCCCAAATGCGGCCCCCGTGCTTCTGAACGATGCGCTGGGCCGTCGCCAGCCCGACGCCTGTGCCTTCGAAGTCTTCGGCCCGATGCAGGCGCTGGAACACACCAAATAATTTATCGGCGTATTTCATGCTGAACCCCACTCCGTTATCGCGAACGAAGATCACCGGGTGGCCGTTTTCGCTAATTTGACCAAGCTCAATCAGGGCGGGGGAGCGGGGACGCGAGTATTTCAGCGCGTTACCGACCAGATTCTGAAATACCTGGCGGATCAGGGAGGGGTCGCATTGCACGAAGGGCAAGTTGCCTATTTTCCATTCGATCTGCCGGCCCGCGCACTCGGGCGCCAGCTCCTCGATCACTTCGTCGACCAGTGGTCTAAGTTGTGATGCACGCATGCTCAGCTCCCGGCGGCCCAACCGCGCCAGGCTCAGCAGGTCATCGACTAACTGGCCCATGCGCCGTGTGCCCTCCTGAATGCGCTGCAAGTGACGTTGCGCATCCGGCGGGAGGCTGGGAGAGTATTCCTCGCTCAGGATCTTGGAGAAGCCGCTGATGTGACGCAGCGGAGCCCGCAGATCGTGCGACACCGAGTAAGTAAAAGCCTCCAACTCTTGATTCGCGGTTTGCAACTGAGCGGTGCGCTCGACCACACGCGCTTCCAGTTCTTCGTTGAGCTTGCGGATCTCCCGCTCGTCCTCTTTTCTTTGGGTGATGTCGCGAAACGCGATCACCCCGCCGCGGGCTACGCCGTCCTGGCTTCGGAGCGGGTTGGCGCTGGCCTCGATCCATACCCCAGTCTCGAGTTCCGTGTTGCGTATATACATTTCCGACGTGCTGCTCTGGCCCTGAATGGCGAGCAGCAGAGGATTTTGCTCAGGCGGGAAAGGTGTCACCGTGTCGGACAAATACACTCCGTAGTGATCGTTCCAGAGCTCGGGCGGAATGTTGTCCGCACCCAGACCAACGATCCTGGTGGCGGCGGGATTCCAAAGAATGAATTTCCCGGTCTCGTCGGCCGCCACCAATCCCTCGGAGATGCTATCCAGTACGGACTGCAGCATGATCTTCTGGGTCTCCAAGGCTTGCCGGGAGCGGGTCAATTCCTGAGCCTGCCGTGACAGTTCCTCGGTGCTGTCGCGAAGCGCCTTTTCCGCCTGCTTGCGCTCAGAGTTGTCGCGGGCAATGTTTGAAGCGCCCACGATCGCGCCGCTGCCATCCCGGATGGGCGAAATCGTCACCGAAACGGAGATCTGCTTATGGTCCTTGCGAATGCGAACCGTCTCGAAGTGTTCGACGTTCTCACCCCGCCGGATGCGCTCAAGAATGTCGGGCTCCTCGTTGGTGCGCTCCGGCGGAAAAAGCATCAGCATCGGTTTGCCCATGACCTCCGCTGCCGAGTAGCCGAACACCTTCTCGGCCCCGCGATTCCAGGCGTTAATCATTCCGTTGAGGTCCTTGCTGATAACGGCATCATCGGAGGAGTCGACCACTGCGGCCAGACGTTCCCGCATTTCTTCCGCCCGCTTGCGTTTCGTGATTTCCGTGCGGATCGCCATGTACTGGCGGGGCGCTCCATCGTCCCCGAGGAAAGGCACAATCGTAGTATCGACCCAGTAGAATGATCCATCTTTTGCCCGGTCGCAAATCTCTCCTCGCCACACGTGGCCGGTGGCGATAGCGCGGTATATCTGCTGAAAAAACTCTTTGGGGTGGTGGCCAGAATTGAGAATACGGTGGTTCTGGCCGATCAGCTCTTCCTTCGAATACTGACTGAGGGCGCAGAACTTCCCGTTGACATAGGTGATGGTCCCCTGTACGTCGGTGACGGCCACGATGGAGTGCTGGTCAAGAGCGAATTGCTGATCGGCCAAATCGCGGAGCACGCGTTTCGTCGCCGCCTCGGCTTGCTGGCGGTGCGCGATTTCCTCTTCAAGCCGTCGATTCTGTTCCAGCAGTTGCACGTGGCCGGGCACGTCCTTTGAGTTATCGGCAGGAAACGAATCTGTCATTAAGATTGCGCTGCGCAATGTTGGACTGGCCTTTGCTGGTCGAACTGGCACATTCCACGCGGTTCAGGCGTGGGCGGTGCAGTCGACGATTTGCTGCCGTTCCTCCAGAGTGAGTCCGACAAATTCGAATCCGGATCGCATGTCGCTCGTGTAACGCACAATGGCCACCGCCGTGAGTGCACACCCCGCGATGCAGACGTCGATCTCGACCAGTTCGCCCGCCCGCAAGCCGCCACGCACCATGGCGCCGAGGCCGCCCTCGCTGATGTCGAGGCTGATTCCGCTCGACGAACGAATTCCGCCTGCCTCCAGGTGTCGCAGCCTTACCGGGACGCTGAACAAGGCGCGCGGGTAGCGCTGTTGCGGCCGTTGTCCGGCGTCCACGGAACGTGCAGATTGCAGATTGAGTGACATGGGGGTGTCCTCCGGCGTCTGGCTCGATCGCCCAGTTCGATCGTCCAGTTCGATCGTCTAGTCCAATCGTCCAGCGCCTATCGTCTATGTTCCTCTCTTGCCGTTGCGAGTCATCAGGACGGCAGAGGCGTCACCGTCGCCGCCCGCGGCAGTGTCGCGCGAATCACTTCCAGCAACTCGGCATTGTCGGCCGGCTTCTGAAAGAACGCTGCCGCACCCGCCTGCAAGGCGCGCTGCTCGCTGCTCTGTGGGTCGCGCGCCGTCAACACGATGACCGGGATGCTGGAGAGCTTGTCGTCGTGCTGCAACCGGTCGAGGACAACATAGCCATCGCCCGCCGGCAGGCCCAGATCGAGAATGATCAGATTGGGCTGTTCCTTGTGGGCTTGGGCAATTGCCGAGTATCCATCGCCGGCATGCACGGTGTCATAGTGATTGGCTCGCAGGCGCAGTTTCAAAGCCTGTCTTAAGTCAGGGTCGTCGTCCACGATCAGGATTTTTGAGCTAGCCATTGTATTTCTCCCTTTTCCGAAGTCCACGCTCAGCTTTCGGCGCGGATCTCTCTACTACGATTTAAATTAGTGCGATCTAGAACTCCGTCTCGCTGCCGGAGCAGGACGCGCCATCTCGATTACGCGATTGGCGACATCCTGCACCTGGCTTTTCAAGCTGTCTTCGTTCCCGGCATCGATCCCAGCATGGTTTCCGGCATGCTCGCTCCCATTCTCACTGCCCGGATCCCTGCCGCCAGGGTCGGGCAGGGTCACGGGTGCGGCCGAGAGTTCCAGTTGAACGTGGGTATTCACATCCGCGACTTTCTCGAGTTGCTCGCGAATACGGGTCATCATGGTCTGCACTCGTTCCATATCCGTCGAAGCTACTACCAGAAAGGTTTCCTCCAAACCCGCGGCTGCCATCGGAGGCAGAACCAGGTCCTTGTCGAGGTACACGCACCGCTGCAAGGTTTCAAGACAGCGTTGGGAGATATCCTTCCATCGTCCGCGGGAAGCTTCGGACCGGGGTCGCAGAACCACCTTGAGCAGAACCACGGCATCACGCAAGCGACCTTGATGAGTGATGATGGGGAAAAGCAGCTTAGCCAGGGAATACAAGGGCAAGGTGAATGAAAAAATGGTGCCTTCTCCCGGCTCGCTGACGAACCAGATGCGCCCTCCGTGCAGTCCCACCAGCTCCTTCGCCATAAACAACCCCAGCCCCAGGCCTTTACGGCTGCTGTCCACTGCCGCGTTTACATCCTGATAAAGCCGCTCAAAGATGAGCGGCTTTGCATCGGCGGCGATGCCACAGCCCGTGTCCGTCACCGAGATGTAGGCAAACTCAGGATCGGAGGCCACGGCACAGGCCCTTACCGTCACCGCTCCGCCCGCGGGAGTAAACTTCACCGCATTGTCAATAAGGTTGATCAGTATTCCGAGTATCCGGTCGGGATCGGCATGAACCAGGGGAAGAGTCGTGTCCAGGCCCACCTCCAGTCCGACCCCCTTCTGGCCGGCTGTGGCCTGCATCATGGCCACCGCCGACTGAATCAGATCGCCGATTGCGATACAGCGCGGCGCCAGCCGGATTTTTCCGGACTCCGCGCGGGTCGCTTCCAGCAGGTCGCGAACCATCGCACCCAGCTGATTGACGCTGCGCAGAATCGTCTTGAGGTGATCGCGCTGCTCCGGCTGAATTTCGCCGGCCAGGCCGTCCAGCAAAATGGTCACATATTGATGAATGCAGGTCAGGGGCGTGCGCAGCTCGTGCGAGACGTGAGACAGGAACTGGTTCTTGAACTCCAGCTGCTGCTTCCGGCCCATCTCCAGCGAACGCAGCAAAGCCTGGCGCTCGACTGCGTAGCGCATGGCCCGGTCCAAAGTGACACTGGAGATGGAGCCTTTCACCAGGTAATCCTGCACGCCGTGATGCAAGGCTTTGATCGCCAGCGCTTCATCGTCCTGTCCGGAGAGGATTACGACCGGCACATTCGGCGCGCTCTCCATGATTCTGCGATAGGTTTCGGCTCCGTGGCTGTCGGGGAGATTGAGGTCCAGCAAAATCACTGCCGGCGATTTTTCCTTGAGCGAGGCGAGTCCATCGGATAAACGATTGACGCAGTTCACGTCGACCAGGGACTTGCCTTCCACCAGCCGCAACCGCACCAGATCCGCGTCTCCGGGGTTGTCCTCGATCAATAAAACTTCGGTTAGTTGATCCTTCACCTTTTCTCCTTCTGCGGCAGAGTGGCAAAGCCAAGCCAAAACTCCGCCATCGATTGAACCGCTGCCACGAATTCCGCAAGGTTTCCCGGCTTTCGCAAATAGCAGTTGGCGCCTACGTCGTAACTGCGGCTGATGTCGCTATTGGCCTGGGAAGTTGTGAAAACTACCACAGGAATCCGCGCCAGAGCGGGGTCCGCCCGGATGTTGGATAGCACCTCGCAACCATCCTTGCGCGGCAGGTTCAAGTCGAGAACGACCAGATCCGGCACCGGCGCTTTGGCATATTTCCCCTGGTGCCGCAGAAAAGAAATCGCCTCCTCGCCGTCATTCACCGAGTTCATGTGATAGCGTCCTTCGATCTGAGCCAGGACTTCGGTGGTCAGGTCGATGTCCGCCGGGTTGTCGTCCACCATCAGAATTTCAGATGCGCTTTTCATATCCTCTATTTCCCCTCGCTTTCGCCTCACGCCTTGGCGTTAACCTTGGTTGGAAGAGTGAATCGGAAAGTGGAACCGTGGCCTGGTTCGGATTCGAACCAGATCCGGCCGCCGTGTTGCTCGATAATCTTCTTGCAAATCGCGAGCCCGATACCGTTCCCCACGTATTCGGCCCGGGTATGCAGACGCCGGAAAATGACGAACACGTCCTCCGCGTACTCGGCTGCGATGCCAATTCCGTTGTCTGCCACCGAGAAAACCCATTCCTTGGTCTGCGATTCTGCACTGACTCGAATTACGGGTGCTTCGGAGCCGCGAAACTTAATGGCGTTCCCAATCAGGTTTTGCAATACCTGCACCAGCTGGGAACCATCGGCCGTCACTACCGGAAGTTCAGCGCGCTCAACCACTGCGTGGCTTTCCTGAATCGCTGCCTCCAGATTTGTCAAAGCCGTCTGCAGCACGATGTTGCAGTCGATTCTCTGCAGCAAAAGCTGTTGCCGTCCCACCCGTGAAAAAGTCAGCAGGTCCTGCACCAGCTTCTGCATGCGCAGAGCGCCGTCGACCGCGTAGTGAATGTATTTGTCCGCGTCGGCATCAAGTTTGCCCCGGTAACGCTCCGCCAGCAGTTGTGTATAGGTCGCAACCATGCGCAGGGGTTCCTGCAAATCGTGCGAAGCGACGTAGGCAAACTGCTCGAGGTCCTGATTCGAACGGGCCAGATCCTCATGCCCTTGTTTGTTCTCCTGCCGTAATTCTTTTTCGCGCATGGCCCGCCGCACCGAACCGGGAAGCCGCGCCAGTTGGTCCTTCAGGACATAATCGGCGGCGCCCTCTTTGATGCATTCGACCGCCGTTAGCTCCCCCAGGGCTCCCGATACCAGGATGACCGGAATGTCGAGCTGTTCCCGGCGTAGCAATTCGACCGATTCCATGCCATTCCAGTTGGGCAGTTTGTAGTCCGCCAGAATTACGTCGTAGGAGTTCTTGCGCACCAATTCGGTGAAGGCCTTCGCGGTCTGCGCGATGTCTTCGATGACTTCAAAACCTGCCTGGCGCAAGGCGCGTAAGATCAATTCCGCATCGGCCAGTTCATCCTCGACCAACAAAACGCGCAATTTGCTGCCGCTCTGGTCCCGGATTTGCGTCGCAACTGTTTCGTCGGCAACCAGAGTCGTCGTAACTGAACCTCCTGTTTGATTAGGCCATTCCAATTCGCACAGTTCTCCATCTGCCGACACGACCATGACGGCGCGACTTGTGTATGGGCCTAAAGCCGTCATCGGCTGCCCGGATTGCGACTTGAGTGGAGAGGTACTCCCTCTCCGCCCAGACGACCAACACCCCGACCGGCGCTCGCCCTGCAAATGGCGCTTTTGGGCCGTGTCCCTTCGGGTGCAGGCCACGGAACTAACGAAGGCGCAATCAGTTAGATCACCCTGGAGGAAGATGGCGACCACTTCTTCGTCAGGCAGCGATTCAGAGATTAATGAAATTTAAGTTGGAGTGATCGGTCTGGGCCGATTCGGTTTTAATATGATGCAGAGGCGGCTTCGATAACCGCCCATGAGTTTGTGCATCGAGAAATGAATAAGGAGCGGGGAATGACCCAGCAACTGACCGAAACCGTGTCATGGCGTGCGCTGCAGACTCATTACGAAACGATTAAGGGCGTCTCACTTCGGCGGTTATTTGCCGAGGATTCCGGCCGTGGTGAGCGCCTGGTTGCCGAAAGCGCCGGTCTCTACCTGGACTACTCGAAGAACCGAATTACCGATGAGACCCTTCGGCTGCTCGTTCAATTGGCTAAGGAGCGTGGCGTTGCCGAACGTCGCGATGCCATGTTCCGCGGCGAGAAGATCAACATCACCGAAAATCGGGCGGTGCTGCACGTTGCTCTGCGCGCCCCGCGAGGCACACAGATCAAAGTCGACGGCGAGGACGTTGTCCCGGAAGTGCATGCAGTGCTCGACAAGATGGCCGCATTCTCGAAGCGTGTTCGCAGCGGCGAATGGAAAGGCCACACCGGCAAAGCCATAAAGAATGTGATCAATGTCGGCATCGGCGGCTCTTACCTGGGTCCTGAGATGGCTTTCGACGCGTTACGCACATTTACCGACCGCAGCATGAAATTTCGTTTTGTGGCGAACGTGGATGGCGCCGCATTTGCCGAAGCCACGCATGACCTCGATCCCGCGGAAACGCTATTCATTCTGTCATCAAAGACCTTCACCACGCTCGAGACCATGACCAACGCCGCCACGGCTCGCCGCTGGATTGTGAATGCTCTCAAGAGCGATGCGGCTGTCGCCAAACACTTCGTGGCGGTCTCAACCAACGCCGAAGGAGTCGCCAAGTTCGGCATCGACACCGCTAACATGTTCGGATTTTGGGATTGGGTCGGCGGCCGCTATTCCATGGACTCCGCGATCGGACTTTCCACCATGATCGCGATCGGCCCCGATGGTTTCTCCGAGTTGCTCGGCGGATTCCACGACATGGATGAGCACTTCCGCACCACGCCGCTTGGAGAAGAATCTTCCCGTCCTGCTGGGTCTGCTGACCGTCTGGTACAACAATTTCTTCGGAGCACAAACCATCGGCATCATGCCCTATGCCGATAATCTCAAGCGCTTTCCGGCGTACCTGCAACAACTGCAGATGGAAAGTAACGGCAAGCACGTGGACCTTGACCGCCAGATCGTAAGCTACCAGACCGGGCCGATCATCTGGGGTGAGCCGGGAACCGACGGCCAGCACTCGTTCTACCAGCTCATTCACCAGGGCACGAAACTTATCCCGTGCGACCTGATCGGATTCTGCCAGCCGCTCAGCGAGTTCACCGATCATCACGATCTGCTGATGGCGAATCTGTTCGCGCAGGCAGAAGCCTTAGCTTTCGGCAAGACCGCCGAGGAATTGAAGGCCGAGGGCTCGCCGGATTTTCAAACGCCCTTCCGCGTTTGCGAAGGCAACCGGCCAACCAACTTGATCCTCGCTGAGAAACTAACTCCGCGAGTCGTAGGTTCGCTGGTGGCCCTCTACGAACACAGCGTTTTCACGCAAAGCGCAATCTGGAACATCGATTCCTTCGATCAGTGGGGAGTGGAACTTGGCAAAGTGCTGGCCCAGCGCATCATTCCCGAGTTGCACAGTTCCACCGAACCGCAGCTCAAGCACGACAGCTCGACCAACACGCTGATCGGCCGGTATCGCAGATTGCGTGGCAGTCGGTAGAGGTTACATCGCCCAGCTGAACTTCGCCGCGGACGCCCGAGAGCGTTACAGTTCGGGTTGTGCCGTGCCCTTCGCGATCGCTTCGTCGAGCAGTTGCTTCATCTGCCGCGAAGCTTCCTGCGCCAGTCGGCCCTGCTGTTCGCCGAGCTTGCCTTGCTCCTCGCCAAGCTTCCCCTGTTTTTCTCCAAGCGCACTCATCTGCTCACCGAGCCTGCTTTGCTGATCGCCAGCCTTCGACTGAATGTCGCCAATCTTGCTCTGCAAATCTCCAATTTCTGATTGAACGTCGCCAATCTGCTCCGCAGTGGCTCCGGCGCTGAGTTTCTTCAACTCCGCTTTCAGCTTGTCCAACTCGGCCGTCATGTCCGGAACGTTCACGTGAATCTGTTCCATTTTCGCGCCCAACTCCTCCTGTTGTTTTCCCAGGGCTTCTTCCTGCTTACCAAGTTCTTCCTGTTTCTTGCCAATCTCGTCCTGCGGAGCCCAGAGTTTACGGGCGCGATCGATCGTAGCCTGGTCGCGAATGACATAAGACTTCTCGTCGCGCTGGAACCAGATGAAGTCACCCGTGATCGATTTCCTTAATTTCTCGACATGCCGGGCATCGTCCGTCGAGCCCGACATGGTCAGCGCGTCAGTCTTGCCGCTGACGATGACGAAGCGTTGTTCGTCGTCATAACCGTAGGAATAAGAATAACCGCGCGCCTGGGACGGGGAGGTCCCACGCCGTTTGCTTGGCTGAACGCGTCATCCGCCATACGAGGACGACGGTCCCGGCTTCCAGTGGATTGCCTGCTCGCCACGCTGTCCGCGAAACCGCAGAACAGAGCGCGACAGGGTCACCGGACTCCGACAACCCCTGCCACGGGCGCGACTCGGGTCGGGCGACTGCAACGCCCCCGATAACCCCTCCGTCAATCCCACCCCTAACCCCTCCGCTGATCGCCGGGGGTGCGGAACAATTTCAGCAGAATCCGGAGCGGAGCGCTTGCGGAGTACAACTGGCGTAGCCTCTGGCTGAGTATGTCGCCCCGGGCGCGGGCGAGGGCCGGTGGCGGAGTCCGTTCCTGGGCGCGGCCACGCCGTGAAGGTCGTCGGCTTTGTTAGCCGGATGCACAGAGGCTGCGAGATAGACCATAGGAACCGCGAATGCGAGCACCACAACAGCAATCGATTTTTTCAAACGCATGGCAACAGATCCTTTCCAGGAGAGAATTCTTTCCAATCTTTTTTCGGCCTGACCAGCCTTGGCCATCGCAACGCCTTGCCACCACACCCGGCCGGGCGCGCCCTGCAGAGCTTCAAAGAATCCGAGCAACGTTCTGGCGTAATCTTCGCGGCCCGCGCCGCAAGCTAACGCGGCCTCGTCGCTAGCCTGCTCCGCGAGGTCAGCGAGATGCCAGTCGAGCCACCAGGCCAGCGGACTGAACCAGAAAATCGCTCGATGCAGAAGCGAGAGCCGTTGGGTGAGCGCATCCCGCCGCTCTACATGCGACACTTCGTGTGCTATTACGGCGTCGAGCTTGGCGTCATCCCATTCACGCCAGCCCACAGGCAGTAGAATCGCTGGCGCGCAGCACTCCCATGGTCAGGGGCACGGAAATCAATTCGGATTCAGCCGCCTGAGGAATCAAGGTCAGTCCATAGGCGTGTGCTCGCGAGGTAATTCTCGCTGTAATGCGCGGATCGTCAATCCATTGCGATGCTTGCCGGAGACGCCGGCCGAACGCGAGCCCCACGCAGAAGCGCACCAGCAACAGAAGCGCGACAGCGAAATAAATCCCAGCGGCAACTGCGCTCCACGGAATCGAACTCAGAAGGGAAGTCCCCCTCGAAGTCAGAAACCGCGGCGAACTTGCCTTGCTCGCTGCGACGCTGACCGTCTCGCGGCTCGGCCGTAAATCGCGGTCCACGCGAGACACAGATGCTGTCCGATGGACGATCACATCAGACGATGCCGTCTCGGCCGCCACGTGCGCCCGAACAACCTCGCCATTAGCAGCGTCTAGCGTACTGGCAAATGGCTGCGCCTCCGCGGACTGGAGAAACGCAGGAGTGGTAACTAGCACAGTTGGAAGCGCCCGTTGTAGTAAGGGCATGGCGAGCCCCGCATAGAGAACCGCAGTCCAGGCGAACAGGCGCACCATGGTGGACTTCACGCGGAACGCTACCAGCCCAAGACCCACCGCGCCACTCAGCGCGAGAGTGCGCACGGCGGAATTCGCCAGCAGAGCAAGTACGCTTGTGGACGCTGACAATGTGGCGATAAGCGTCATGATTCTCCGTCCTTCTTGTTGCGGATTGTCTTGGCAGTTTTCTCCGAAGCCGTTCGTTCGGGATTTGTTTTCTCAGAAATCTTTCGCGCGAGGCGCTCCAATTGCTTACGGTTGAGCACGGCATTGTCCACCATGCCAAGCACCAGTTGCTCGGCCGACCCGCCACAGAAGCGGTCGATGATGGCCTTCACCGCGCGGACGGCAACGTTCTGGCGCGCGTCCGACGCTTGGTAGATAAACGTGCGGCCCTGCGTCTCATGGGTGAGAAACCCTTTTTCTTCCAGCCGGCGCAGCACGGTCCGAATGGTCGAGTCCTTCATTGGACGCGATGCAGCCAGCCCTTCGCGGCAGGCTTCGGACGACGAGGGACCATGTGCCCAGATGTAATCCATCACGACTTGCTCCACTTCGCCCATGTTCTTTAGACGTGCCTTCCTCACGTTTGTCATTATGTTAGTCATTGTAGCGTTACAATGTGTAACAGATAGATTGGCCACTGTCAAGAAAGCAAATTCTGCCGGTTTCAAACCTGTTTGCTTTCCACCACAGAGTCACAGAGAGACAGAGACAAAAATGCCTGGCAATCCCTTTCCTCTTGGTTTTACAGGTTCAAGGTTTTCTCTGCGACTCTGTAACTCTGTGGTGAAGAAAGCCAAATTAGGGCCCCGCCGCAAACCGCCGTCACTTGCTAATCATGCCTGCCGCGCATACTCTGAAGAGTAGGGTCTAAGGTTCTCGGCTGAGAAAAGGGAGCGCATCTGACAAACGACGAAATTAAGGCTTCTTACGTTGTCATCCGCCACAACGTCCGAACTTACGAGTCGGCGGGAGTAGTCGAAGTCGTCAAGGGACGAACCAACGCGGAGTCCACGTTGAAAAAGTTCGAAGACAACCAAAGCTCGGCCGACCGGCATGAGGGCTGGCGCTACTTCCTCGAAAAGACCACGTTGAAAGCAGGAACCGATCCCGCGGAAGCCACCGTGCTTCGCCAGGCGGAACTGGAAACGCGAGAGTCCAAGGCCGCGCAGGACGCCGGCGGACCCCCCGGCAACATAACCTCACGATAAAATTGCAAGTGAACCGCTTCACC
The DNA here is from genome assembly GCA_963758005.1 of uncultured Acidobacteriota bacterium. Classification (GTDB taxonomy): domain Bacteria; phylum Acidobacteriota; class Terriglobia; order Terriglobales; family Acidobacteriaceae; genus Sulfotelmatobacter. The sequence goes on along the minus strand of CAVWTR010000001.1, from coordinate 9,412 downwards.
GGCCCGCAGCAAATTCGCTTGCTAACCGGGACCTCGGCGGCGTAGCATCGCTAGGTGCGTTAGACCGAGTCGGTCGTGAGCAGTTCTCGCTGAATCAGCTAGTACCTGCCGAGCAGTACCTCCGAATCTCTCCAGCGTAAAAACTAAATTGCAAACTGATTGAAAGGAACACCAGATCTATATGGCAGAACAAGGAACAGTAAAGTGGTTCAATGACGCCAAGGGCTATGGCTTTATCAGCCGACAGAATGGCGAAGATGTTTTCGTGCACTTCTCAGCGATCCAGGCGGGCGGCTTCAAGAGCCTGCAGGAGGGCCAGTCCGTGCAGTTCGACGTGACCAAGGGCCCCAAGGGCTGGCAGGCTGAGAACGTCCAGCCGCTCTAACCCTCATCTCTGATTTAAAAAGCGATGATGCGAGAGGCGATCTCCCGTGAGATCGCCTTTTCATTTTTGCATCTCTCACTTGGCGCGGTTCGGCGTAAAGTCCGCGGTTCCAATCTTGACGACCGTTCCACGAGGCAGTGGCTTCGCGTCTTTAGAGTCCTTATCTGCCGGAGGTTTGTCCTTTGCTTCCGGCGCGGGTACAGGTTTCTCTGTCCACATGCCGTAGACGCGCCCGCCGTAGGCCGCAATCCCGCTATAGTCCCCGAAGAAGACGCCGCCGGCTTCGAAGGGTTCGTTGGTCCAAGCGTAATTGTTGAAGCTGTTTCCGTGGTCGGTCGACCGCGCCAGAACCACGATCTGCTTACGGTTCTCAGGATCGCGCCGCCGATCATAAAAAATTACGTTGATGGCGCCATCGGTCGGGTCCACGGCGAGCCACTGAAAAAACTGTTCAGCTCCGTTATGTACGGGATCATTATTCACGCGAACCGGCGCCGACCAATGTTTCCCGCTATCGTCAGAACTTGCGAGGAACACGTCAAGATCGCCGTTGCGATAATCGCTCCAGGTCACATATAAGTGCTTGGTCTTCGGGTCGATGGCAATCTGCGGGAATCCGTTCGCCCTTTCGAGCGTGTCGATGGCGAACATGATGGGCGCGGTACGAATCGCGGCGCGCGCCCGAGAGAATTTCTTGCCGCCATCACGGGATGTCGTGAACATGATCTTGTCATCCTGGCTCCAGATAGCGTAGAGCGTCCCATCCGGACTGACCACGCCGTCGAATCCCTCCACGGCGCCATTATCATCGCGCGGCAACCCGGGGTGCGCATCGATCTCTATCGGCTGCGACCACGTCTTGCCATCGTCGGTCGAACGCGACAGCACCATCTGCGAATCGGCCAATCTCCATCGCGTCCATCCAACGTAAAGGTTGCCCGCGTAACGCCCCTTGGTGTTGTCCGCGACAATCACCGGTTTGTCTTCAAACGGAATTCCCGGCGTACTCGTTTGTTCAGCGACGGGCAAGTGCTCGGCTTCCCAGGTTTTACCGCCGTCGAGCGAGCGCCTCACAAAAATGCCATTGCGCGTCGCGCCGCGCGCCCAATAGTTGAAACTCCCCAGCTTGTCGAAGGCGATGTAGCACACGAAGGCGTGGCCCTGGTTATCGAAGGCCACCGACACGTCGCCCGACACGCGATAGTTTTTCGGGTCCACGTTCTCAGCCAGTTGCCAACTGCGGCCGAAATCCTGCGAATAAGCAGCCTTAACATTATCCTGAAACACCCCGACCACCTGTTGCGGATTAGCAGGATTCACCGCGATCGCCGGCTCGGTGAACGGTCCAGGCGTCGGAGTAATCGTAAAGACCTGGGCCTGAGGAGCCTTCGGCAGATCCGGGCCCTGTGCAAGCAATGGTGCACTGCAGAACAGCGGGGCGACTGCCGTAACTGCGAAGCGGCGATATTTCGATACGGACATTGTTTTTGACGTCTCCTGAGTTCGAGATCAAGTTTACGGCGTTATGGAAGCTCCACGGAACATAAGGCCGCGCCTCCCGCGATTCCAGCATCAGCCCCGTAGTGCGCCATCAACAGCGGAATTTCAGCGGCGCGTGGATTCACGCACCAACCCGGAAGGCGCTTCTTAATATCATCGAAAAACGGCCGCAGCATCGCCGCCACGCCACCGCCCATCACCAGCACGTCAGGGTCAAGTAGATCGACAATGTTTCCCAGCCAAGGCGCTAAGACCTCGACTGTCTCCAGCAGAATTTCCCGCGCCAGCGGATCACCCGCCGCATAAGCCTCTCCCACCATTTCGCTGGTTACGGCCGACACGTCGCCCTTGGCGAGTTCGAGGATCGCAGAATGCCGAGACGGTTCAGCGGCGAGTTTGGTTCGAGCCCGCATCCCTATGGCCCGTCCCGAGGCCAATATTTCGATGCATCCGCGTTTGCCGCAGCTGCAAAGCGGCCCGCGATAGTCGATGCTCACATGCCCGCCTTCTCCCGCCGAGCCGGTATTCCCGTGATAGATGCGGCCATCGAACACAATGCCGGTTCCAATCCCGGTTCCAATCGTGGCATAGAAAACGTAGCGGAATCCACGTGCGGCGCCCCAGCGCGTTTCCGCGAGCGCCGCGGCATTGGCGTCATTGTCTACCTTGACGGGCACGTCGTAAATCGCCCTGATTCTGTCGGCCAGCGGAAAGTCTCGCCAGCACGGCAGATTTGGAGGATTGAGAACTACGCCCGTCTTCGGGTCAAGCGGCCCCGGCGCGCAGATTCCGATGCTTTGAAATCCTCCGCCCGACTTTATTGAGCCTGCGGCAGCCGATTCCGACATGGAATCAATCGCGCTGGTGACAGCCTGCAAAGCTGCTTCGGCCGTGCCGTTCGCCACCATCGGCTTGCGACCCTGCGTGAGGATTTTGCCGTCGCGGTCAACGAATCCCACGGCAACCTTTGTGCCGCCAATATCGACGCCAAGAATCGGGCCGCCCGTGATCTCGGTCATGGCTGGGCCGCCGCGGCCATCTGCGGCGCGCCCGAAAACCGCACTTTGATGGTCTTGATCTCGTACGGCTTTGTATGCGCGCTAACTCCGCCGTTGTGCACAGCCAAACTGCCGATCGGCCTTTCCATCAGATCGGTTTCCGCAGCCGATTCCGCTCCCGGAGGAAGTTGAATTGTAACCTCACTTTCCTTGCCAGCCCATTCATAGAAGCGCAATACGAGCCCATTGTCGTCCTCGGCCTTCTTCAACGCAGTCACAATGACGTTGTCAGCTTGCACCTGCACAAAGGAATGTTCGGACGCGAGCATTCCCTCATGCTTCTCGGCCGGCAGCGAAATCAATTTGTAATTCAGTTCATAACCTCGCCGGATGGTGAGCGCATCCTTCCAGCCGCCGCCATGCGGATACAGCGCATAGGTGAACTCATGATGCCCCTCATCCGCATGCGGATCGGGGTACTCCGGCGATCGCAGCAGCGACAGCCGCAGCACGTTGCCTTTCGCGTCGTATCCATATTTACAGTCATTCAGCAGACTGAACCCGTGCGTCGAGTCGGAAATGTCGGCCCAGCGCTGTGCCGGAACCTCAAACTGCGCCTGCTCCGCGGGCGTATTCCGCGTCGTCGGACGCTCCACCGAGCCAAACGGAATTTCAAATGCCGCCTTATCGCTGTGCGCGCTGAGCGGGAACGCGACTTTCAGCAGAATATGTTTCTCATGCCACTCTGCATTCATCTTCACATCGACCCGCGGCACCCCCGCATACAAAATGACGTCACGCACAAACGTCGAGTTCTGAAAATGATTCTTGATCTGAATCACCGCCCGCAGTGGTCCGCTCTCTGTGAGCTTCACTTCATCCGCCTTGTCCAGATCCCAATGCTGCTTTTCGAAGTCCGCGTCAATGTTCCACGCATCCCACTGTTTGGGCATGTCGACAAACGTCTGCAGCAGGTTCCCGCAGATGGAAGTCTTCGGCCCGCCGGTAGCGGTTTCCGCAGGTGCCAGAGCTTCCGTGCCGCTGCGCTTGTCGAACAGGCTGGTCATGCAGCCGGTCTGTGGATCGATCTTCACCCGAAAGAATTCGTTCTCCAGCGTGTCACTGGAAGCCTTCAGCATCGCGTGCACCGCCGGCGCCGCAGTCGCAGTGTGCACAAAATAGGTCGCATATCCGAATGCCGGTGTATGCGAGAGCAACAGGAATCGAACGCGATGAGTTTCGGAGTCGATCGAAAGCACCTGGGCCTCCGCCGGTTTTCCAGTGGAGTCGACAACTGCAATCTGCCGCGCCGGTCCGGGCAGTTGCGCCTCAACTTCCGTCACTTCAGAGCGCGCCCACGAGAGCGTATTGAAAATCATCATCGGCACTCCCTCACCTTGTGTGTTCACATGCGCCGCAATCTCGCCAAGCGATCCCATAGTCACGTCGTTCGCAGCACGGTCCACATCTTCCAGATTGCGTTTGGCATCAAGATAATTCACCGCAATCCCAGAGCCCGGCATGATGTCGTGGAAGTGATCGAACAGCAGATTCTTCCAGGTCAATTCCATCCCATCCTGCGGATAAGGGCGTCCGTAAAGCGAGGCCAGAGCAGCAAACTTCTCAGCGTTAAGAACCGTCTCTTCAGCGCGGCGGATTCTCCGCTTAGTTTCCGCCTGCGTCGTGAAGACCCCGCGGTGGTACGCGAAGTAAAGTTCGCCGTCCCACGTGGGAACCTGCATGCTAGGCAGTTTCTTCTCCAGATCGCTGAAGAAGTCGCGAGCAAAACTGAACTCCAGCTTCGGATACACCGCATCCGGAGCTCGCAGGCGCTCCGCATTGTCGAGCATGATCCGCGTCGGCCCGCCGCCGTGATCGCCCACGCCGTACAGGTGCATCATTTCAGGTTTGTCGGGAACAGTTTTGCCGTAAATCGAAGGCATCCAGATCGAAAGGTCCGTCGCGAGCGGCTCCGCATCGATCCCACCCGCATAGTCATGCGGAAAATAAGTAAGCAACCGGCTGCCGTCGGGCGCCTGCCACCAGAACAGTTTGTAGGGAAATACGGTGAACTCGTGCGCCCACAGCAGTTTCTGGGTAACGAAATAATCCATGCCCGACTTTTTATAGATCTGCGGCAGTTGATAGTTGTATCCGAACGAATCCGGATTCCATCCGATTTTCACATCCACGCCGAAATTCTTCTGGAAGTACCGCTTACCCACCAGAATCTGCCGCACCAGCGACTCGCCGTCCGGCATATTCAAGTCAGGCTCGACCCACATGCCGCCAATAATCTCCCATCGCCCTTCCTTCACGCGCTGCTCAATCTCATGAAACAGGGCAGGATATTTCTCCTGCATCCACTCATAAGTTCGCGCCGACGACATGGTGAACTTGAAGTCCGGATACTCACGCATCAAATCAAGCACGCTTTGAAACGTATTGCGCACAACTTCAACCGTCTCAGTCCAGGGCCACAGCCAAGCCATGTCAATGTGCGAATTGCCCACGATGCGAATATGGAACTGCTGCAGCCAGGGCTTGAGCGCCTCCAGTTTCGCGTGAGCGGCGATGAGCGATGCATCGAAGCCAGCCTGATCCCCGCGATCCAGCGGAGAAAAATCAATTGCTTTGATCGCGGCATCCAGTTGCTGTTCTCGCCCGGCCTTTCCTTCTTCGTAAGCCGCAATAATCGGACGAGCTGAAAGAATCTCCATGCGCAGTAGCGCTGGGTCGGGCCGCGTGTGTGGTGCGTCGATCGTAAGTTCGCTATGAAAGAACTCGCACTGTACTCCATCCCCGGCCGCCACTCGGGCTGCGATCAGAAATCTTTGACCGGGTTGCGCATTTGACGTCAGCAAAACGGGCAAAATGTCGTCGTCGCTGCCGCGATAGAGAATCCCTCCGTTCGAAAAGATCGTGATCATGAGGCCGCTGGGGCTGCCAAACCGGAGATCGATCAGCACCCGCGTGCCCTGCGTGGGATAGCCGTTAATCCGCTCTGGAATCTGCACCCAGCGTCGGAACACGCGTGTGCCGGTCCAATGTTCTGCGTCTCCATTGATGCCGCCCGGCTGCGCCCGGTTCTTCACCGTGAGTGATCCCCAATCCGCATCACTCAACCCCGGATCCTCGGGATGAGGAATGTCAGTATGAAATCGCCACTCTGCTTCGGCTTGGCTGGAGAGTGACTGCAATCGATCGAGCGTGGCCTTATAAGGATCGGGTGCGCTGGAACTCTGGGAAGCCGCAAAAGCCACGTACAGAACGATCATTATCATTACTAATATTAAGAAGATCATGGAACGCTTCATCGATAGCACCTTCCCGGACGAAATCAGCTAGTAAGGCTTGCCTCAGGGCAACAAAGTTTATCACCTAACGATTGTGAAGGAGTCTAAGTCGTTGATTCTACAACTGAGACGGAATAGCCGAACGGAGGCCTGAAAAATTATGATTCCTTCCATCGAAATTATGAATCGAAGCTGTTACGTAAGATAGTTGACGGCGTGAGGCGCTCCACCTAGAATTCAGAATCGAATGTCAGAGACCCGCAACCTCGGCGCCATGTGCATGTGTACCTGTTGTTGTTGTGCATGCGTGTGCGCCGGCGCGGGAGGGCTGCTGACCTAAGAATACTTTCTTAACTCAAGCACTCATGAACCCATCGCCAGGCGAACCCGGCGGTGGGTTTTTATTTTGCCTCGAACTTTTGGTTATCACTTATGACGCAGACAACATCGTCACCAACAAAGAAAGAAACGACGGCACAGCGCGTCGAGCGCTTGAAGCGCACGATGAATCCCTGGGATGGCCTGGACGAGATCCGCCGCTTCGCCCGCTCCGGCTTCGATTCCATTCCCGCCGAATGGATCGGCACTTATTTCCGTTGGTGGGGCGTGTACACCCAGGGTGATGGCGCCGGCGTAACCGGCGGCCAGGGCGGAGTGGGTCGCGCACTGCAGCGCTTCATGGTGCGCATCCGCATTCCCAATGGCATAATGACTTCCCGCCAGCTGCGCGCCATCGCCGACCTCACCCGCCAACACGCCAACGCAATCGCCGACCTCACCGTGCGCCAAAACATTCAACTGCACTGGGTGACGATCGAGTCGCTGCCAGAAGTACTCGACGGCCTCTGGCAAGTCGGGCTGAACACAACCGGCGCTTGCGGTGATGTGGTGCGCAACGTCACCGGATGCCCCGTCGCCGGCGTCGACGCCGACGAAATCGTTGACGCCTCGCCGCTGGTGCTCGAAGCCTCGCAATTGCTGGCCGGCAATGCCGACTTCTACAACCTGCCACGCAAGTTCAAAATCTCAATCACCGGATGTCGCGTGTGGTGCCCCTATCCTGAAATCAATGATATCGGCCTGACGGCAATTACTCGCAGCGTTGGCGGAAAGTCGGAAGTCGGCTTCTCCCTGCGAGTGGCCGGCGGACTCTCCACCGAGCCTTATCTCGGCGCGCGCCTGAATGCTTTTGTGCGCTGGAACCAAGTCCTGCCCGTGATCCAAGGGATTGCCGAATTGTTCCGCGATTCCGACGTTCTGCGCGAACATCGCGAGCGCGCCCGGCTCAAGTTTCTCTTCCTGCGCCACGGCTGGACCGCCGACCGTTTTCTCGCCGAGTTACAAGACCGCATCGGATTCAAACTCGATCCCGCTGTCGAAGAACATCCGCCCGACGACGTCTACCGCGATCACGTGGGAATCCACGCCCAGAAGCAGCCCGGCCTCTCGTATGTAGGAGCCGTAGCTCTCCGCGGGCGAATCACAGCCGATCAGATGCAGTCGGCGGCAGACCTCGCCGAGCGCTATGCAGACGGCGAACTGCGCTCCACCAACATGCAAAATCTGCTGGTGGTGAACGTCCCCACACTCAACGCTGAACCGTTGGCCAGAGATCTCGACGCGATCGGTCTTCGAGTTGGTGGCTCCGCTTTCGCGCGTGGCACCGTGGCTTGCAGTGGAACCGAATTCTGCAAAATCGCGATCACCGAAACCAAAGCTTTTTCCCGATGGCTGGTGGAAGAACTGGAAGAGCGCTTGCCCGGTTTCGACCAGCATCTGAAATTGCACGTCACCGGGTGCCCCAACAGTTGCGGCCAGCACTGGATTGCCGACATCGGCATCGAAGGCAAGAAAATCAAAGTTCAGGATCGCCTGGTCGACGCCTACTACTTCTGCGTAGGCGGAGCGCTTGGTCTGCACCAAGCCACGGCGCGTCCGGTCGGATATCGCTGCGCCGCGACTGAAGTTCCAGATGCTCTGGAACGGCTGTTGGGCACCTATCTCGCGGAGCGCGAACCCGGAGAAAATCTGCGCCGATTCTTTGCTCGCCACGACAACACGCAATTGCGCGAGTTTCTGGCAGGAGAAGTCGTGGCCGCGGTCGCTCGCGATCTCCCCGACAACACTCGAACTCTGGCTCAAGCAGGAGGGCTCGGTGACTAATTTGTTCCCCATGTTTCTGAAACTGGAAGGCAGGCAGGTCCTGGTCGTCGGTGCCGGAAGAATCGGCGAACCGAAGATCGGCGGCCTGCTCGAGACCGGCGCGCGCATCAGGGTGGTTTCCCTCGATGCCAGTCCCACCGTTCGCGGGTGGGCGCGTGCCGGGAAGCTCGAACTCGAGTTGCGCGCTTTCACAGCCGCCGACCTGGACGGCGCGTTTCTCGCAGTTGTGGCCACGAATTCCCGCACCTTAAATGAACGCGTTTATCACGAAGCCCAGAAACGCGGCGTGCTGTGCAATGTGGTCGACGTTCCTGATCTCTGCGATTTCTTCTATCCCGCGGTGGTGCGCCGCGGCGATCTGCAGATTGCCGTTTCAACCGCCGGCCAAAGCCCGTCGCTGGCCCAGAAAATTCGCCAGCAGCTTGAAAAACAATTTGGCCCCGGATATGCCGCGTGGGTCGCTGAATTGGGGGAGACTCGCAGGCTGATTCTCGCCAGCGAGCTCGACAAAGAACGCAAACTCGATCTGCTGCATTCGCTGGCCAGCAGGGAAGCGCTCGAAGCGGCCCTCGCAGAAATGCCCGAACTCGCCGCGAAAGCAGAGGGAGCCTAATGGCCAAGAGCATGAAGGGGAAAGTCTATCTCGTGGGCGCGGGACCCGGCGATCCCGAGTTACTCACGCTGAAAGCCTTGCGCTTGCTGCGTACAGCGGATGCCGTGCTGCATGATGACTTGGTCGCTCCGGAAATCTTGAAACTCATTCCTGCAAATGCTCAGGTCCACAATGTCGGCAAGCGCTGCGGAAAGAAAAAGATCTTGCAGGAAGAAATCAATTTTCTCATGATTGCGCTCGCCGACACCGGACTGCGCGTAGTCCGTCTGAAGAGCGGTGACCCTCTTATCTTCGGCCGAGCCGGCGAAGAAATCGAAGCGCTGCGCCGAGCCAACATTCCCTTTGAGATTGTTCCCGGCGTCACTTCCGCGATGGGCGCCGCAGCGGCCGCGCAGATTCCGCTGACTCATCGCCACGCCTCGTCCGCCCTGGTGTTTATCACCGCGCACCAAGCCCC